>NZ_JAFFHZ010000001.1:0-1657500 GCF_017052585.1 Paenibacillus apiarius
GCTGACACCGGCATGACCCTGATGCATTATGTTGTGCTTGAAAATAACTATGAAGCGTACAAGGCAATTAAACGCAATAACTTGAATGTCGATATACCAGACAACAATGGGCAAACACCGTTATTTTTATCCGTTATTCATGAAAATAGCTTTTACTTTGGTGAATTGCGTGATGAATTAAATTCTGATGTTATGATTAAAGATTCGGAAGGAAAACAAGCAATTGATTATGCCGATAAAACCTCTACTTTCTACCTTTCTTTAAGATTTAAGATGTTGTAATTGAAGACACGACCTCCTCAATAAAAGGAGGTCGTATTTATTTATCAAGTGTAGTTATCCTAGGTCACCCTCTAACTTCATTTAAAAAACGATGCTCATTTTCCGATATATAGTACAATAGAACTATTCCCAATATATTGGAGGTCACGTTTCAATGAAAAAAATAACGATATTAATTACGGGCATTTTTATAGGTGTTGCATTATCTGCCGGAACTGTTGTGGGAGCGACTACATACTTAAAAGCAACTCAATCGAATGTAAAGCTTGTTGTGAACGAGACGGAAGCGAAATTATCCAATCCTCCAGTTCATGTGAATGGGAAACTGTATCTTCCCGTTAGAGATACTGCAAATGCCTTGGGTTATTCTGTGCAGTCTGTCACCCGTTCAACGGTTACGCTTAAGGAAGGCATTAGCCAAAACACCTCTGCTCAAACCAATGACTCGAAAGTAAAAACGAATAGCGAGAAAAAGGAAAATCAGATGGTGAAAAACTTGAAAGAAACTTATTCTACTGACGGCAAACTGGACGGAGCCAAGATTAAAGCAGCTTTAGAAAACGGCTCGCTTGATGTGAATGCTCAAGATACTGACACAGGAAATACTCTCTTAATGCTAGCTATTTTGGAGAGTAATTATGGCGCATATAAAGAGTTTAAGCGCAATGATCTTGATCCCAATATTCAAAACAGAGACAAACAAACGGCATTACATTTAACCACAATAAAAGAAAACTCTTTTTTCAGAGGAGAACTGTTGGAGGAATTAAAGGCCGATGCTTCAATAAAGGACGTATCAGGTAAACAAGCTATCGACTACACTGAAAAGGAGACAAGTGATTATTATCGTTTGTATTTGTATATGAATAAATAATTTGGTATTTATCATTCCGAAATATCATTTATATTAAGATATGAAGTCATTTAAGTCACTCTTCAATGGAGTGGCTTTTTAATTTCAATACGTGAGAGTCATCAAATCACGCAAAAACGGATGAAAAACAGCTAGAGTGATGTAAACTAAAGTTATCATTTATCTTTGCCGATATATGGTATTACGCTAAAAAATCGGAGGTATGTGAAAGTGAAAAAGTTCGTAACCAAAACCCCTGCCTTTTTGTTGGGACTACTCGTTGGGGCAATTTTAACTGCGGGCACAGCCGTAGGCGCAGCAACGTTTTATAAAGCGACGCCAATGAATATTAAAGTTGTAGTTGGCGAGAATCAAGCAAAACTAAGCGATTCTCCTTTAAATGTGAACGGGAAAACCTATCTCCCTCTTCGCGACACGGCTAGCGCTCTCGGCTATTCTGTACAGTCTGTTACTTCTTCTGAAATTACGCTGAAAGAGAAAACAAAAGTGAACACAGAAAAAGAGCAAAAGAACAAGGCCAAAAATGACAAAACGAAAACGACAATCCAAACGGTAAAAATGAAAAATTTAAAAGAAACCTATTCTACTGACGGCAAACTGGATGCAGCCAAGCTCAAGGAAGCTTTAAACGATGGAACTTTGGATGTAAATGCGCAAGATGCTGACACCGGTATTACCCTGATGCATTATGTCGTGCTTGAAGATAACTACGAAGCATATAAGGCAATTAGACGCAATGAATTGAATGTCAATATACCAGACAACAATGGGCAAACACCGATATTTTTATCCGTTATTCATAAAAATCACTTTTTCTTTGGCGAATTGCGTGATGACTTAAATGCTGATTTTATGATTAAAGATTCGGAAGGAAAGCAAGCAATTGATTATGCTGATAAAAGCTCTACTTTCTACCGTTCTTTAAGAGCTGAGATGATGTAATAGAAGACACGACCTCCTCAATTCAAGGAGGTCGTCTTTATTTTATGAAGTGTAGTAATCTAGGTTCGCCTCTAACTTCATTTAAAAAGCGATGCTCATTTTCCGATATATAGTACAATAGAACTATTTACTATATATTGGAGGTCAACGTTTCAATGAAAAAAATAACGATATTAATAACGGGCATTTTTATAGGTGTTGCCTTATCTGCCGGAACTGTTGTGGGAGCGACTACATACTTAAAAGCAACTCAATCGAATGTGAAGCTTGTTGTCAATGACACGGAAGCGAAATTATCCAATCCTCCAGTTCATGTGAATGGCAAACTATATCTTCCCGTTAGAGATACCGCAAATGCTTTGGGTTATTCTGTACAGTCTATCACCCGTTCAACGGTTACGCTTAAGGAAGGCATTAGCCAAAACACCTCTGCTCAAACCAATGACTCGAAAGCAAAAGAAAATATCCATAAAAAAGAAAATCAGATGGTGAAAAATTTGAAAGAAACCTATTCTACTGACGGCAAACTGGATGCAGCCAAGCTCAAGGAAGCTTTAAACAATGCAACTTTGGATGTAAATGCGCAAGATGCTGACACCGGTATGACCCTGATGCATTATGTCGTGCTTGAAGATAACTATGAAGTATATAAAGCAATTATACGCAATGACTTGAATGTCAATATACCAGACAACAATGGGCAAACCCCGTTATTTCTATCCGTTATTCATAAAAATAGCTTTTACTTTGGCGAATTGCGTGATGAATTAAATGCTGATGTTATGATTAAAGATTCGGAAGGAAAACAAGCAATTGATTATGCCGATAAAAACTCTACTTTCTACCGTTCTTTAAGATTCAGGATGTTGTAACTGAAAAGCATCTCAATCGAATGTAAAGCTTGTTTAAGCCACCCTTCACTGGAGTGGCTTTTCATTTTGAAAAAATACCGACTGCAGGAGGTGAAAATATAATATGGCTGCAATTGCTCTTCACGGACATCGTACCGATCAATCGACTAAATCTGGACATGTTACTTATGATATCTATCGATATGAAGACGACCCGCGAGGCGGATGGTATTATAGCAGCTCTGGAAGTACGGGAGCATTGATTACGGGAACCATAAGCTCGTCTTCCGGTTCCGTGGTTGTGAATGGAACACCGATTTGTACCGTTGGGGATGCCGTCAATGAAACTTGGGTGGCCTCCCCTTCTGTCCCTTCTAATTCAAGCTATACGGAATATAGACATGTCACTCCCGGAACTTCTGGCAGCGGGCAAGGAGAAATTACAGGCGGCAATGCTGCCAATGTCTATATGAATGGAAAATTGATAGCTGTGCAAGGCTCCACAGTAACAACATGCCTTGGAACTACCACTAAAATAAATGGAGGGAACAGCACTGTCATGATAGGCAGTTCATGAGGAGGTTTTCTTTATTTCAATGCGTGAACATTCGCAACTTTTATTTGCAGGAAACAAAGATCATCAGATGAAGGAGGTGATAATATGCCAGAGATAAAAACATGCTTGGAACTGAATGATCCCGTCACGACGATATGGCGCAGCGGCACCCCGGACGATCCTTACAAAGACCGGATGGACTCCCTGCCCATCATCAACAACCAAATGACTTTGCTGGAGATCCCGTCACACGGGCACAAGGTCATGATTGAGGGCTTCACCGAAATCGACCAAGAGCGGTTCACGAATCGAAGCACACTCGCGCCTGACGAGTTCCTCGTCAACTACTCCAACGGTATCGTGCAATTCCATCCTGCCCACGAAGGGACAACCTTGCTGTGCAAGTATAAAGGGAAAGGGCTCATTCTCTACCCCGCTTCACGCATCTATGCCATGGTCAGCCGCAGCCCCGACGTCGTGCAGACCCTTCAGGATATCATCGACGAGATGCTGCGCCGCTTGCAGGAGACCAACACGGCGATTGCCGACTTGAAGCAAGTCATTGTGAACGCTGAGACCGCCACACATGCGGCCAACCTGGCGTCCGACAATGCGAATCAGGCTGCTGATGACGCGAAGCTGGCTACAGAGAAGGCCTTGCATGCCTATAACACGACGACGCTCGTATTTAAGCCGCCGGTGGCGGATATGAAGGAGCTCTTGGATACATACCCATATCCTCAAGTTGGCTGGACGGTTCAAACCTATAAAGACGGCATGCGATACCGCTTTGACGGCAAGAGTTGGATTCCGATCGATATGTTCGGCCAAAACATTCAAGCCGTAAGCGAGCATGCGGATGGGCTGATGTCAATCGCCGAACATGTGAAGCTGAAAAGCATTCCGCTGGATGTCAAAGACCGCGTCATCGTATTTTGCTTGCCTTCCTACCTGTTTCAAGGCGTGCAAAGCGTCATCGCCAAGTTCCCTTTCCAAGGCGAGATTGTGTCTGTCGAGGCGATTTGCGGCGTTCCCGGCGATTCCGACACGGAAATCCAAATCGAGAAAACAGCCGATCTCGTTCATTGGAGCAGCATTCTGTCGCACAATCTCCATTTTAAGCCGCATCAGTTTGTGGATGACCGGACGTCGGCAGTAAGCAGCAGCAGCGTCAATGCGGGCGATATGTTCCGGCTGAACGTAGTCAAGCAAGGCGGGAACATTCAAAATGTGACGGTCGAAATGGTCGTGCGCATCTAATCTGGGGACGCCAATCGGCAATAAGGAGGGAAAAAATGAGCAAGCAAGGCACGCAAGTATGGGGATCGGCACCGCTTCAAGCACAGCCCATCGTCATCGACAAAACCAATAACCGTCTATCCTTCAAAGTGGATGCCATGGAATATGAAGTCACGATTCCTGATGGCACCTATGTGACCAAAAAAGAGTACTTCACTTCCAATCTGATCGCTCCCTTGAATGGAGCATTGGAAAGAGCAGACGCGCCAGTCGCCGCCAAGCTGGGCGGAGTCCATATGGACAAGCACATGAACGTGCTTGTGCTCGAACATCACGACTCCTCTGCCCCGCATACCATCGATTCGTTCGGCGGAAGCGCCAAGGAACTCGTGTGGGGGAACACAGAGCATACAACCGCTCATTCCGGCAGCGAATAATCTATGTAAGCAATGTCCTAATTGATATACGAATTATTTATAAAAATAAAAAATGGAAAGAGGAATTCATATGACACAACCTATTATTTCTTGGCTTAACAGCACGCATTCGGCAGAGATAACCGCCCCCTTTGACTTCGGTGTGATCGATGCCGGAGATAGCAGCCCGCCTGTTACCTTTAATATTTGGAACAATAAAAATGGTGACAAAGACGTGTCAAAAATGGAGGATTGCACCATCACGACGCGTGAAATAGGCGGCGGTCTGGAAACCCAAGTTGTCAATAACAACTGGTTTCACGCGCAAGTAGATACTTTGGATGAAACCGATATTGCAGATCCCTCTTCTCTTATCGGCAAAACGCGCTCGAAGCCGCTTGGCACGACTGGAAGCACGACCAAAGACCATTCCGGCAAAGAACTGACGACACCGCTGACTCCGGCCGCGCAGGAAATACTCGGCGTTAATAATAACGGCAATCCGCTGGATGCGGCAGGCAACTATGTGACCGTCACGCTCCAGGCAGAAGTGCCAATGGATGCTTCTAGCGGAAGACAAGACTTCAAAATCCGCGTGTCGTACCGCTACGTGTAACGAACGCTTCCTTTCAAGGCGAGGCTGCCCGCAGTCTCGCCTTTGTTCATGCTCACAATACAATGGGAGGTTCACTATGATTTTTCACAACCGCTGCAATCGTTCGCCGGTTCCTCATCAGAGCTTTATCTGGATTGCGGAATATTATGACGGCGCCTATTTGTCCGAATATGACTTTGAGACTAAAAAAGCGAACAGCTTTTATCACATAGATAAACAAAAATTAATAAGATTCGGCTTAATCGGCCACGGCTCACAAGTATTCTTCGATGTTGGCAACGGTGTCTTCACGCTGAATGACCATCGGCTCATGGTATCTTACCGGACGAAGGAGCATGAGTATCCCCTGACCGGAAGAGCTTTTCTCTATAACGACATCATCACCTACAAAGATGCTGTATCCGATGCGAATCTACTGTTGGCTGGCGCCAAGCAGGGACGCTTTAGCGATAAAATCGTGCAATATAATGTAGGCTACAAAAAAAACATGGCGCTGCTGGATGTGAACATTAACTTCCAGTGCCTGTTGTCTATCCCCTACAACGAAGCTTCTTTCCTGGCCATCAAAATGACTTCTGACAAAGATCTCGATGGAAAACTGATTATTCGACGTAACGGATTAATTGTGGATGAAATTCATGCCCCACTCAAAGCGCAGCATGCAGGCATGATGTATTGGGAAATTAGATAGCGAGGTGACATGGCAATGGCTACACAAGAGATAGGCTTACCGATCAAGTTCGAAACCGGAACGTTCAACAACACAATCGTCAAAAATGGAAAGCTGCAATTGGCTGAACTCAAACAAGACGAAAAAGGCAATATCGTCTATGCCCCCTATGGCTCTTGGGAATCGCAGCTTATTCTTATTCAAGACAAAATCACTTCCTTTAAGCGAATAGCTAAAAGCATTGAGGTGAATGGTGAAGCAACCTATAAAATCTACACCAAATCCTCGGAGGATGGCACGACATGGACGGAGTACGAAGAAATCGACGATACCGATGGCAGCATACACTCCCCTGCCGCCAAATACGCCAAAGTAAAGGTCGAGATTATTCCTCCGCTTGTAGATGCGACCTTTACCGTAGATGAGTTCACGGATGCAGGGAAATATTCCAACGAATTCGTAAATTCGGACAACGGCGTTCTTGAGTTAAAGAAGCATTACCGTTATAAATATGCGAAAGATGAATCGTGGCAAGATGAGGGTGTGATTTTGCGGAGGAAGATTCCGCATAGCAAGTTGAAAAAGATAGATTCATTACGAGTGGAGGTGTAATGATGCCAATTCCAACGACTGCATCTCTAATTTTCCATGACAACAACTATAAAACGTACAACAATGGGTGGAAAACAATTCCAACAACTTTACCTTCAAAAGACACTTTTATGAATGATGGTATTAGAGATTTATCTACTCTGGATAGAAAAGAACAAATTGCTACTCTTCCTATGACATCCTCTGAATTAGGTGATGGAAAAGTGTTTAAAGCAAAGGTTGATTATAAGAAATACTTTGATATTAACAGTATTAATGTGAAGTAGGACTGAACTGGTTCTACTTCTTTTTGTATTGAATAACGATTTTATTTAGTTGGGATGGTGAGGAAAGTGGATAATATAAATGTTACTTGGGATGCGGTTAATAAGGGTAGTGCTGTGGTTCTTAGCAATGGCAACTTAACAGCAAAAGTTCCCAATTTTAACAATACTGTTAGAGCAACAATTGGAAGAAGTACAGGGAAGTGGTATTGGGAAATAACTATTAGTGTATATAATTGGTTGCTTATAGGAATAGTTAACAAAGATGCTAATTTAAACTCTAGCAATAGTTCAACACAAAATGTACGATTTTATTGGGAAAACGGAAAAAAGTTGCCTGAGAATGTTTCTTATGGGAAAAATTTTGTTGTTGGAGATGTAATAAGTGTCCTTCTTAACTTGGATAGTGGAACACTTGAATTTTGGAAAAATGGAGTTAGCCAAGGCGTATCTCATACTAACATCAAGTCTATGGAGGAGGTTTATCCTGCGGTTTCTGCTCCACAATCAGCAACAACAGAAAGCACAGTAATAGCTAATTTCGGAGATACCTCCTTTGTACATCCTATACCCCAAGGATTTTCTTCTTTTGACGGTAGTCAAAGGCATTGGGATAGTAAGTTATTAATCCAATCTTACAGTGGAAAACATCTCTCATTTGAGAACAATATTGATGCGGCAACAGTAATTCCTAGAATGACATCAAATTCAACACCATCTGGACGAGCATTTGCAAAAGATATCTATTCTGCTCCTTATGATGCGTGGAAAGCATTTAATCAAATCGACGATAATGATGGATATTGCTCCAAAAATGGTAGTGCTGGAGTTGGTTTCCTTGCATACGAATTTGCTCAGTACATTCCTGTTTTTAAGTACGCAGTACGTAGCATGAATTCATCTGCTGTCCTTAATACAATGCCAAAAGACTGGACTTTTGAAGGAAGCTTTGATGGAGATAAGTGGTATGTATTGGATACACAGAAAAATCAAACTTGGACTGCTACAAACACAGATAAAGATTACTACATCAGCAATCCGAAATCTTATAAAATGTATCGTTTGAATTGGACTGCCAACAATGGATATACAGGATATACAGGTATCAATGAATTAAAGATGTATCACGGTTCGAATACAGAAACACACATTCCATCAATAAATGAAAAGTACTTCACGGAGTATGGAATGAACAAAATAACTCAACAAACTCTTAAAAGTGATTATGATCGGGCGCGATTAATCTCTAATAGAGAAAGCAAACTAAACGAAGGCAAAACATTTGAGCATGAGATCGATTTGAAGAAATTTAAAGTAAATAGAGTAAATACGATTGTGAGTAAAATGTCTGTGTCTGAAAGTGGGGAGAATTATAAAAATATTGCTCCAAAATTAATTCCAAGTGCAGCAGGAACATTTTCTGGAGAAGCTGAAAGCAATCTTTATAAAGCTATTGAGGGAGATGGAATGCTTACTTCTGGTAAACAAGTAGGATTCTATAGTCCCACACCAAATTCACCAGTAATTTTTATGTTAAAACCAAATGGTTCTGCCATAAAATTAAATAAAATTAGGGTTGCATTTGGTGTCTCTGATTGGAGTGGAAATACTACAGCCTCTGATTTTGAGGTTCAAGTTTCGAAGAGTAGTACAGCATCAATAGATGAATCACCTGCGAGCAGTAATTGGGAATCAATCTATGCTATTAGTAACAACTGGTATAAAGATTTTATAGAAATAAAAACGACTACAACAATATATACACCGATGATAAGAATAATCGTTTATAAAAGTGCGCATTCTACTTACCTTACAATTAGCGAGGTTGAGGTATATGGAGAAGAAGTAAGTGATCGTTTTTTGATTGAATCTAATAATTATGTGTGTACCGTTTCAGACACAGAACTGATTATTCTTCAAAATAAACAATATGATGTTGATATATTTTCTAAATATGGTCAATGGAAAGGTGTCCCTGTTGATCTAAATGGAAAAATAACAAATAGAATATATGTTTCAAGAGAACCAAGATCTTTAGGAGAAGGAAAAGTATTCAAACAAAAAGTTGATGCAGCAAATGTTCCAATCAAAAAAGTATCAATTGAATAATAGTTTTATCTAGAAAGGAGTGATGATCTTTGAGTATTTTCTATATCAAGATTATTGCAAAAAATACAGGTGATATTGGTATTGCAGGTATAATTAAACTAAAAGATTATGTAACAGAGGAGTATCTTCCTCTGGATTCGTCAAATATTGTCGAGCATAACATGAATCGGAGACTTGAAAATATAGATCAACTATTTTCAACAACATGGGGCAGTCCTCCATACTATGAAGGCTCAAGCAAAGGTTACTACATATTAAAAATTAATAGCGATAATCAAAAGTTTCAATTGGAGTTATCGAATTGGACAAATACTACTTATGGAAAACCATATGAGGTGCTTGTATCCCTAGATAATAACACTTATCAAAAAGTAGGAGAAAATAATACAAATGGTGATGGAAAAGAATATTCGTTAGTTCTTAATATCACCACAGAAAGATTGTTTGCAAAAGATACTGATGGCTATAAAACATATAGAGATGGATGGGTTTTATTCTCGAATAATGTTCCTAGTGAAGCTGACTATCAAAAGAATGGTATTGAATTAGAAAACTTAAAGCTAATACCTGAATCAGCATGGGCAGAGCTAAAAGGCGAAATTGAACTCTGTTACTATACAGATGATTCTAATAAAACAGAAACATCATTCAACATCGAAACCGAACCATTTACTCTTGCTGAAGAGTTTGACGAGCAAATAATCAAAATCATTGAATATACTGAAAACCTTGCACAAGAAGAATCCAGTATCACATTAGAAACTGAACCATTTACGTTTTATGATGAAATTGGCGATAGCTTCGATGTTCTATATTACACCGATGATCCAGATGAGACTGAAGCTGAATTAGAGATCAATCATAACTATTCCCCATGGGATGAACTTGATGGTGATTTTGAAGTAGTGACATGGACAATGGAAGAAGAAACGGAAGGTCAAGAGGAACGAAAGCCCATCTTTAAAGAAAAGATTGACGATGGCGATTTATACAGCACAAAAGTAGATTTATCAAAAGGAATTGTGAATATGAAGTGAGGCAGTCACTACAGGCTGTCTCTTTTGTTTGCAATACAATGCAAAGGAGCTGATTATATGGCAGAAACAGCAAAGCCTAATATCCCGGACTTAGGAGATTCGTTGCAAATAAAAATTAGTAATAGCCATATTGCAATCAATGATGAATCTAAGCTATTTGATGGAATTACAAGTATGCAAGGACAATACGGTGTCGTATGCATGTCTACTACCAACCAGTCATTTATAGAATTTCAGGTTCCAAGGAAATGCAATTTATGGGCAGTTGGAGGATATTACTCAGATAGTGGAGGAAGTTCAGGCAAACAAATAAGACTGCAAAAATGGGATGGGACTTCCTATATTGAAGTAGGATTATATAACACAACTAATCATTACGATTGGTTTTTATTGTTTCCTAATTTAGAAAAAGGGCAATATAAAATTACGCCAACGGCTAATTATATCGTATTTAATGAGTGGTACGTTGAAAATTTAGTTTTTAATAAAAGTTTAATTGAATTGAATGGTAGCGAATACCGAACATATAGAAGCTCTGGTTGGAACGAAATAGCTTCCCCTGTAACACCACAACTCTTCGAAGAACACGGAATGACCGATCTATCCATCATTCCATCGGAAGCATGGCATGAGCTGGCCCAACTCTCCCCCACGATCGAGATCGTTACATACGTTCCAGAGGGCAACAAAGCCAAGCCTTTTACCGAAACATACATGGACATCCCCTTACGTATCGACATGACGGCCTTGCCTTTTGAACAGCTTATCGTGCAGCCATCCGATTTTGACTTGCACGGCAGCCTGCTCTCCATCGTTGCCAATAAACTCCCTACACAAGTCTATGACGGCACCTGCAAGTTTATCGTGTCGTTCGATAAAGGCGCTGTGTGGGAAGCTTTCAGAAATGGAAAATGGAAAACAGTGAACGCTGCCGATATGGAGAATATACGTGAACAAGGAATGAGCTTCAAATCTCTTGCCCACATCAAAGAAAATCACCTCTCGAATAAAGGCAAGCAAATTCGCATCGGCTATTTCTTGGACGACAGCATACACCGCGAAGAAGAAGTAAAGCTTGATCATTCGCAGTTCGTGGTGAAATCGGCTCTTGACGATGTCAAATTGGAAGACATGACTTTCCATTTGCTCAATACGACAGCGGCAATCCAGCTCCAACTAACCGGAAACAAGCTGACTGGCAAGCTGGATGACCCAGACAAAGGAAAAGTTCAATATCGGGTGCTGTTGAATGGCAAGCCATATGATCCTGATAATGGCGAGTTTACGCGTCTGGCTTCTTCCCCCGTGGATATCAACCTCTACATTTCCGAAAGAGAGATTCTGTTCAATCAGGAAAATAAACTGACGGTCGAGTTTCAAGATTACTGGGGTCAGCCCGATCGATGGGAAACGACGTTTATCGGCACCTATTCCGGCTTGATGTTTATGGACGAGACCGGCAACTATTACTCGGACACGTTCGGCGGGATATTGAAGTACTTGGACTTCGGAATTATCATCGCAGGCCAAACGACCGTGGATCAGAAAGTGGTGGTCAAAAACCAGTTGGGATATGAGATCACCAATCTTACGTTGGAATCGATCGAGGAATCTCTGCCCCAAGGCGTTACCATCGAATTGTCACGCTCCAATAAGCCGTTTATCGCCCAGGATAAGCTGCTGTACAGCCAGATTTTTCAGCAGGATGATACGGTTGAATTTTACGTCCGCATCGCTACGGTAATAGAAGCAGAGCCAACGGTGAACGGTCAATTTGAAATTCGCGCAAAAGCGGATCGGGTATAATCTCAATACAATGAGAGCGGATGTGAATAAAATTGAATGAGTACAATGTTAAAAATGCGGCAAACCGGCTGAGGGGCCAGTTTTATCTCTATGGTTCAGGCAGCGATGATGTGGAATCGACCTTGGTGGTTGCCACCCGAGCTCGGGAAGACCTTAATGCAAGCCTATCGGTAAAACTCGAGCGAGAGCATGATTTGTCCGCCAGCTTGGAGGTCATATATCGCAGCAACGGAGATTTGCCTTCCTGCATCCAAGCAATAGCAGCCGAATACTTGCCGGCTTCGCTCGAAGTGAGACCGCACAATCAAATGTTCGGCAAATTCGAATTGCTGGAGGCTCCGCGGATTGAAACAGGGTTCCCTGCGCTTGAAGACGCAGCGACCCGCAGCCGTACCGACCTGCAGACGGTTAATTTCGGCGATACGCAGCAAATGATGATAGGCGCGAATAACGGTGAGGTATTTGATTCATTTGTGAAGTTTGGCCGACTGCACGGCTTAATGCCTGATTTGCATCTGTTAGAAAAGGCGAAATTGAAGCTATATTATACCGGGACAGTGCCGGACGGCACCAATATTGAGCTGCACCAGCCGCATCGATTCTGGGAAGAGCTTGGAGTTACGCATGCCAATAAACCCCGCTCCGCCGAGCTCCTGTCAACAGAATATACAATCGATCGCCACAAGCGCTGCATTGAATTCGACGTGCTGGATATCATGAAGCGATGGCAGGCCGGCAGCTTGGTGAATGAAGGGCTGCTAATCCAATCAGCGAACGATTACCCCGTATATTTCTATACCCGGGAATCAAGCAAGCCGCCGCGTTTAGAAGTAAAATATATATCAAATCTGATTTACAGCGTCGGCAGAAGCGCGACTGAAGCGACAATGTTCATCTATGGCGTTGGCAATGCAGAACGTTCGGCTTCGCTCACCGTGCATAGCGACCAGGGCGAGGATTTCAAACAGGCTACTTTATACGTTCACCGGCCAGAAGTGCCTGTTTCTATCGATAGAACGGGAACCATTGCCGTCAGTCGAGCGAACCTGCGGACCAGCATGACCGTTGGCATAAGACAAGAAGCTGTCTTGTATGGCAGCATCAGCGTTCCCGATTACGGCGCAGAAGATCGGGATGCAATCGTTCAGGTCAACACTCCGGAAAAGCATGCCGTACTAACCGTCGATCCGAACATCAGTCTCTCAAGCATGCTGACGGTAGCCAAGCTCAAACGTTCGAGTCGCCCCGGCCATATCCATATATCGGTTCCGGATCTGCATTCGCGTCTCGAAGTTTCGAAATACACAAGAGCATCCCAATATCTAGATGCCTCGCTGACGGTACAAAAAGAAAAAAACGAAGATCGCGAAGCGTTTTTGGTTGTCAATCGACCCGACTTGGACGGAAGGATCACCGTTAGGGCATATAAAGAAGAAGATATTGCAGGGCAAATTGAGATTCCGCATTACACGGACCAAGAATCGTTGGTCCATGTTTCTAAGCCTGTCCTTGCATCTGCTCTGGATGTGAAATATGGGCACTCCCTGAATTCGGCGCTTTATGTGAAGCATCATCAGTATATGGAGTCGTTCATTGATACAAAACAGATTGCTCAGTTGGGAGCGACCATAAACATCCGGCAGATTGCCGATTCGCCTGCTCACCTATCCATAAGCAATCCGGATCTGCCGGCTTGCTTGTACCCAAGAGTGTCAGGTGAGAATGATCTGGATGCAATCGCAAGAATTCGGAAGAAAAATGCAGCCGACCTGCATGGCCAAATCAACGTAAATGGAGTCGCAAGAGCGTATTACTACATTCTGTAGCGAATAGATGAAAGCTGAAGCCGTCCCCTTGGGGCGGCTTCTTATATTTTGAATGTGGAGGATTATAGATGAATACATTTGATTGGAAAAAATACGGTTTTACCCGTGTCACCAGTCCATATGGCTGGCGCAATGACCCATTCAACGGCAAGAAAGTTTGTCATACCGGAGTCGATTTAGTCAAATCCCATCAGGCGCCCATACACGCTTTTACAGGCGGCGAAGTCGTTCATGCCGGCATGGGAGCTGCAGGAAGCGGCTTTGGCGGCTTCGGCAATGTCGTCGCCGTTAAAGATTCCAATGGATATTTGCAATGCTATGCGCATTTGGATAGTATCAGCGTCGCAGCCGGGCAGATTATTCAAGCAGGCCAGGAGCTTGGCACGCAAGGAACGACGGGGCTCTCCACGGGCTCGCATCTGCACTATGAAGTGCGCAGTACAGCTTCTCCGAGCTTTGGCTTCGGCCGCCATACCGATCCGGGATGCTATTTGTCGTCTTGCTTTTCCGAACAGTCACAACAGGAATGCACACAAGAGCGCAAGGCAATCCCCATCCGCGTTAACAATCAACCGTTCTGCGAGGGATTTCTGGAAGGAAGCATTACCTATGCCCCGCTGCGTGCCATCAGCGAGCAATTGGGGGCCCGGGTTGGCTGGGACGGCAAGGAAGCGGCAGTCAATGGAATCCGCATGTTAGGGGGAAAAATAATCGATGGGCGCACGTACATACCCGTTCGAGCCTTTGAAGAAGCCATTGAAGTCAAGGTAGTGTGGAACGGTCAAGAGGTTAACATTGTCCAGTAAAATGGACTAAATAATTAATCAACTGAACATTACATTGCCATCTTTGCTGAGGATATTCATTTCATTTCATTGATAAATTATGGTATGTTATAAACAGAAAATACCCCTTTTTTAATACCTAATGTTTGATAAATCATCTTTTTAATTTAGTTTGAGTACACTACCCTAAGAGAAATTTTTTAGGAGGTGTGCATCGTGTATGCCGAATGAAGGAGATGAAAAGAAGATGTCTACTGTCATGAATCAAAAATATTCACAGTTGAAAGTAAAACTAGATCAAATTAGCAAAGATGCGAAATTACTAAAGAGCAAAGCGGTATGATTGTGTTAGATCCAACGAACCGCAACCATCAAGAATGGTATGAAAAAGATGAGTACAAGGGTGATTAAAAGTGCCCGAGAATCCCCTTATTTCAGAAATATGGACTACTAAAGTATACTACCGAGACTCATCCGCCCATATAAAGTAAGACCTGTGTTGGTCGTTAATCATGATGAAGGATCTGGACAATATACGATTCAAGAAATAACGTCGGTTCCACCAGGTAAAAACTTTTTTGGGACTTTCAAAGAACCCATTATTCAATGGCTATCTTGTGGCTTGAAAGAGCAATCCTATGTCAAGTGCTACCCTAGTAATACGCACTTAGTAGAGCGCGTAGCACTCCATGAAAAAATAGGGTTGATGGACGAAGAAGATTTTATCAATATCGTACATAAAATCCTTGATTCGAAAGCAATTGCGGTAGCGACAAAAAAGGTTTGAAATTTGACTTAGCCCCCATTTAGGTGGCTTTTTATTTTATATGGCAGTTTCCGCTTAAAAAAGTAAAACCCCTGCCACCGCGAGGATGACAGGGGTCAAGATTACGCTTCTTCGACTACTTTTACTTCTTTCATTTTGTCGCCTTGCTTGATGTCATCGACGACATCCATGCCTTCTTCAATTTTGCCGAATACCGTGTGCACGCCATCCAAGTGAGGGAATGCCGCATACGTAATGTAGAACTGCGACCCGCCTGTATCTTTACCGGCATGCGCCATCGCCAGAACGCCGCGCTCATGCTTGTGCGGGTTGCCTTGCGTTTCGCATTTGATCGTATAGCCGGGACCGCCTGTCCCTGTTCCCTGCGGGCAGCCGCCTTGTGCCACGAAGCCCGGGATGACGCGGTGGAACGTTAACCCATTGTAGAAACCTTCCCCTGCCAGCTTCTCAAAGTTAGCGACTGTGCCTGGCGCATCTTGGTCGTGAAGCAAAATTTTGACGACTCCGCCCTTTTCCATTTCAATGTGCGCGTATTTGCTCATATGTATGAACTCCCTTCCGTTTTCCGTTGTGTTGGAACTACCCTCACGATTATACGATAAATCAGCGTAAAAAGAAAACCACGCCACAACCGCAAACAGACCCTCAGCTCCGCTGCTCAACCATGCACAACGAAACTCAGGGTACCGTTTGGCTTGCTTTATTTCAAAACCGCTTGCTTATTCAGACGCGCTGGAACGCAATCGTTCATGACGATGTCCCGATGAGACTCACGGCGAACGACAATGTCGGCTTCGCCGTTTTGGACGAACACGACAGCGGGGCGCGGGATGCGGTTGTAGTTGCTGGCCATTGAATAATTGTACGCACCGGTGCAGGATACGGCCAACAGATCGCCTTGGTTCACTTTTGGCAAAGCAACGTCCCAAATGAGCATATCTCCGCTCTCGCAGCACTTGCCCGCGATCGATACCACTTCCGAAGCTTCCTCATTCCCCCGGTTCGCCGCCATCGCTTCATAGCGGGATTCGTACAAAGCCGGACGCGGATTGTCCGTCATGCCGCCATCTACCGCAACGTACTTGCGGACGCCAGGAATATCCTTAACGGACCCGATGGTGTACAGGGTCGTGCCCGCTTCGCCAACGATGCTGCGGCCCGGCTCTACCCAAATTTCCGGCAGTTGATTGCCGATTCCCGCAAAGCTGTTCTTCACCGCTTCCGTAATCGAGCGAACATATTCGCTTACTGCAAGCGGCGTATCCCCTTCCACATACCGTATGCCGAAGCCTCCGCCCAGATTGACGACTTGAAATACGACGCCCGCTTCCTCCTTCACTTGGCGCGCGAATTGCGCTACGCGTTCCACCGCCAGCTGAAAGCCTTCCGTTTCAAAAATTTGCGAACCGATATGCGAATGAATGCCGAGCAATTCCAAGCCTTCGGCATCCGCAGCCGCCTGCACCGCTTCGAGCGCCGTTCCGTTGCCGATGTCGAAGCCGAACTTGGAATCGATTTGCCCTGTCGAAATATACTCATGTGTATGCGCCTCTACCCCAGGCGTAACGCGGAGCAGCACGGAGACGGTCTGCTTGCGTTCTTTGGCCATGGCATTGAGCAGATGCAGCTCCGTGAAGTTGTCTACGACGAAGCAGCCGATACGGGCATCCAGCGCCATTGCGATCTCGTCCGGCGTCTTGTTGTTGCCGTGGAAATGAATGCGTTCGGCCGGGAATCCGGCTTGCAGCGCCGTGTATAACTCCCCTTCCGACACGACGTCTAGCGACAAGCCCTCGTCATCCACGAGCCGGCACATCGCCATCACACAGAACGCCTTGCTCGCAAAGGCAACCTGAAACTTCAATCCAGAGGCGCGAAACGCCTCCATATACTCCCGGCACCGCTCGCGCACGAGATGTTCATCGACTATATATAACGGTGTGCCGAATTGAGCCTTCAATTCAGACGCATCACAACCGCCGATTTCCAAATGTCCGCTGGCATTGATCTTGCTGGTTCCATGTAAGTACATCGTCTTTTCTCCCCATTCCCTAATGTATCCAATATCTACGTTCATTATATTGCATCATGAAAAATATTACATCGAGTATATCAGTTTAGATTATCGTTGCAGAATGGACTTTTTGGCTCAAGGTTTGCATTTTGTCCATTGCGTTTTCATTCATTTTACATAGTATGCTTGCACACAACACTGGACATGCACGAGCATTGAGCGTGCAGTTGCTTAATATCAAATAACATATTCATTCGATTGCGGGTTGCAACTGGGCACCTGTTATTATCTTTTGGGAATCGCGACTTTATTGGGCTCAGAGAAATTCCTCAACGCATAAAAATAGGATAAAAAAAAGCAAGAGAGGGATTTCCAAATATTCCTAAACTCAGCCGATTGCGAAACGGAGGCTTCGAAAGCGGCACCCTCTTTCCGTGGAGCGATGTAGGAGATGTGACGGTTCGGAGCGGCTTACCTAGAAGAGGAAGCTACTATGCCCTCATTCTAGCAAGTCCCTCTGGTTCCTCTTCCCTTAGTCAACGCATTACTTTAGATCGATCCCGCTCGTATCTTTTATCCATATATGTAGCAAGAACCTCCAGGCAAACAACCGGAACCTTAGTCGTTAGCTTATCCAATTCCGTGCTGCGGCCATTGATTGTTCTTTTATCCGACATTGAGCTTGTTCGATATGGTTACAAACTTCTGAATATTCCTGCCAACTCTTTGACAACCGGCAACAACATCTTAAGAATCGAATTGAATGGGGGAGGAACTACAGCGGTAAGTGTAGCACTTGATGATGTGAGAATTGCGCCAAGATAGGAACACAAAATTGTGTTTGATGAAAATCCTTCTGTACCTAAGCTGTTACTTTGCATAGTCTAAATAATCTGAATAATGGGGATAGTGAACAAAAGACTATTTCGACGACTTTTGCCTTTGCCCCCTGAGTCTCTGGGAGAGCGGGTGTAAGGGTACAGCAGAACTGTTCAGTTACACATCGATTGGCCGATACATTTTTCTCGTCAAACCTATGTAAAGAGATTTTCGAAGTCCCCCAATTTATCCTTTCTTATCAATAGAAAAAAGCCTTGGATTTTCTCCAGGGCTTTAATGTTTGACAATAGCACATAACCGATTTCTATTTTTTTATAGTGATACGTTTTCAGTCAGACAAGTGACCCAATAAAGTGGTTCAAGAGCTTTTTCACTGTACAAAATCCAATGTAAACAAGAGTCGCCAAGAATCATTCATATAAATTTTGTATTACCTTCAGGCTTTGACCGATACAATTAATCGTTGAACCTCAACAATATACGTATCCAAGAGCTGACTGAGCCTGACAACATACTCATCAGTAAGCTTTTTTCTATCATTCGCTGCTTCTAACAACTCTTGTTTTACTTTTCCTACACATTCATGTTCATTAATAATATCATTCACTTTAACATAATCAATAGCACTTTTTATATAATATGTCACACTGCTTTCGGAATCATTTTTCAAGAAAAAATAGTCCCCCTTAAGCTTGAAAAAGCGTGCCAGTTCTGACTGTCTATATGGTGTGTTGTAAGGAATGGTTGTTATTTTTTCTTCATGCTGCAGAAGCTCTTCTGCTTCCGATATATTCTCGGTCTTTAAATACAAGTCCAATAACTCATTGACGATATGCAGAAGCGATTGATCTTGACACTCGTACAAAAGCATTTGAAGGATCGATATCGCATCATCCGTGTTCCCTTTTGCCGTATATATCGTCGCCGTGAGCAATTGAACATTTTCCTTTACATGTTGGTATGAGAATTTACTATATTGCTGCAAATAGAAATTGGCCAAATCGTAATTGCCCAGTTCACAATTCGCATCACAAATGATACCAATCGAATTTGCTAGGAGCCTATCATTCGCAGGTTTGAGTTCCACCGCTTTCGCGCACAATTCCATACTTTCTTGAAATAGACGCAAATAGAAAGCATGAACACCCAGTTTATAATAAAGAAGCGCTTGCTCCTCTTTTGGCAAAAATCCGGCGAAATAAAGAACGCTTTTTCCTGATTGATAGGTACTTCTGAGCTTAGAGAAATCATCACGCTCAATCAAATATTGTTGCATCAAACCTTTCGCAACATAATGCATCATTCCATGGTCTCTCGCATAGTTGCCAATTAAGGTAAATAATAACAACTTAATGGAAGCGTTCTGAATTCCTTCTGTCGTTCTGTACAACTCCTCAACTAATTCCTCACTATCCTTATTTACGGAATGCAGGAATCTTATCGCCACCTTCACACTTAATGAAGGAGCGGATTCAACCGACGTATGGAGGATGCTTAATAATATATCCGAGCGATTCTCCATCATAGTGTACTTTTCGATGATATCATCAAAAGGGATTTGCAAAACTTTTGCCAAAGCATGTACGGTTTTAAAGTCAGGCCGTTTCACTTCTCCGTTCTCAAGTTTAGAAATCGTGCCTTTACTTAACCCCGCCAGTTCACCAAGCTGAGCAAGCGATAAATTGGCTTCATATCTGTAATTTCTAATGAGGTCGCCAAACGTTAGGGACTGCAGCGACTCCATATCCTCATCCTTCCAAACTTTCTAAGTCAGCGCAATAAATATACCATTTTATCCCTCTGTTGTAAATAACCATTAGTTCATTACAGAAAGATAATACAAGCTAATGAGCTTTGCAACAAATCAGGCTCCTGCGGGAGCCTGAACGTTGCTGATGCCATTATCCGATTAATTTGGCGTTGTATCCGGCGGCATTTTTGTACTATCCCGCGTTTTATTAAAGCTCGGACGCTGCTTCATGTAGAGAACGGGCTGGCGCACGAGGATATTGAATAGCGCATTGGCGTTAAACGGAATAAACGGCCATAGATAGGATGAGTTATACGAACGATTAACGGCCAGGTACACTACCCATATTGTTGTGCCGACGACCAACCCCGGCACTTTGAATATCGCCACCGCCACCAGCAGGAACAGGCGCACGATACGGTTCGCGAGCGACAATTCATAGCTCGGCGTGGCGAACATGCCGACAGCGGCAATGGCCATGTAGAGAATGACCTCATTGACGAATACCCCTGCTTTGACCGCGATATCCCCGACGAGAATGGCCGCCAGCAAGCCAAGCGCAATGGCAAGCGGCGAAGGCGTGTGCACTGCGGCCATCCGCATGAGGTCCACCCCGAGCTCGGCTAGCAGGAATTGAACGATTAATGGGATTTTCCCCGTTTCCATCGGACCGATAATCTGCAGCGCCGCCGGCTTCAAGCCCGGCTCGATAACAAGCAGCAGCCATAAGGGCAGCAAGAACAGTGAGGCAAAAATGCCCAGAAACCTCACGCTTCGCAAATAGGTGCCCATGAACGCCGTCTGCCGATTCTCCTCCGCATGCTGGCACAAGTCAAAAAACGTCGTCGGCAAAATAATGACGGAAGGCGACGTATCGACGAAAATAACGATGTTGCCGTCCAGCAGATGTGCGGCGACGACGTCCGGACGCTCCGAATAACGGACCAGCGGATACGGATTCCAGCCTTTATTGATAATGGCTTCTTCCAGCTGCTTATCGGCAAGCGGCAAGCCATCGATATTGACCGCTTTTATCTTTTTGCGCACCGCTTCCACTTGACGTTTATCAGCGATATCATCGATATACGCAATACAGACATCCGTCCTTGTGCGCCGCCCTACTTGCACCATTTCGTACTTCAGTCCGGGATCGCGCAGCCGTCTTCGGACCAAGGTAACGTTCGTAAGCAACGTTTCGGTAAAGCCGTCCCGCGAACCGCGGACTACTTTTTCAAGTGACGGCTCTTCCAAGCCTCGAGTCGGGAACGACTTCACATCGACCATCAGCGCTGTCGTTTCATGTTCGATGAAGAAAACGCTGCTGCCCGCCAAAACTTTGTTGATTGCTTCACTCATCGTATCTATTTTTTCGACTTGAATGTGCGGGATGTAGCACTCGAAAAATGCTTTCAACGCGTTCGAGGTGATGGATAATTTGTTCAAGAACGACAATCGCGCCAGAATCATCGTCATTACTTCATCCTTGGCGAATCCGTTGAGATAGAACAGCCCTACTCGCCGGCCGCCAAATGTCATCTCCCGGAGCAGAACATCAAAGGATTCCTCCAGGCCGACCACATTTTGCAGCGTATGTTTGATCATATCCATCTTCTTGGGGATTGCATCATCATCCTGCCAATATTTAATCGATTCTTCTACCGTATTGGATACTTCATGCTGCTTCTTCTCCACATCCTGCTGCTCGTCTTGAGGCTGGCCAGGGGGCGGCATGCCGCCTTCTGGATGGGACGGCTCCGTCACTTGCTCTGTCATCGTTCTTCCTCCTTCTGCCTTCACGCGCATTGTAGACTCTTACCAAGCTAATGAGGGTAAATAAAGCAATCAAACCATGAGCCTATAATTTTGCCGAGGACCATGGCGGTTAATAAAAACGTTAGAATACCGGACATCCCAAGGCGCTTCGCCAATATCGGGAGCACATTGAGCACTTCGGTCAAAGCAGCGGCCAGCAAACCGATGAATACACCGTCCAACAGACCTATCACCGGTGACAACCACCCGGCATAACGCAGCTTGATGCTCCATAAATCGATAACGGTGAAAAATACCGCTCCCGTAATGAGCGCAGCTTCAAACCAATGCACCCGATGAAAGGAATTCGTCAGCTGCGCAAGCCTCGGCAGCATGTCCAAGACGACGAATAAAGCCACCATGCCGCCACCTACCGCGATGCCGCCCGCCAAGCCGAGAAATGCGGCGAATATTTGGATGAATACGTTCACTAGCGCATTACTCACGCTTCTCATCCGCCTCTCGCAGCCGCTGGTATTCTTCCGTCACAATATATTGATTCAAGTTTTCCTGGTACAGATACATTTCCACTTCCAGGGGCGTCGGTTCCTCATTGAATTTTTTGCGGAAGATGTGGTTGAAAAAGATGACCATCCCCAGCCCGATTCCGATGGAATAACATGCCTGAAACCAGAAGGAACTCGCTTCTTTGCGTCCGGTAAGCATCTCTATAATCCTATGGTGGACTTGCAGCATGCTGACATCGGCATGAAAATTCATAATCGCCAGCCCGGAACCGAAGAATAAGAGCAGCCACACGATAGCAATAAAAAACGGATTCGGCCGCTTCGCCTGCTTCACAATCTCCACAAGTGTATGCGGCTGTCCGAAGCATTCGATGCCAAGAGCCGGAGCTACCGCTTTGATGGCCCTGACGATGGCCATCATGTCGACGAGGAGAATATTGCCGTCCTTAGGCTTCGGATTCAACAGCACTAGGTGCTTCAGCTTCGCCTCCCAAGCCGAATCTACGATCACTTCCGCCACGTCCCCCAGCCGGACGGGTTGTCCCGGCGGAACCTTGGACTGCTTTCTTAGTCGGATGTAGCATGTCGATGGCTTATCATCCGATATCACCATGTCCATCACTCCTTCCTCATTGTTCTTAGTATGGTTGAGTTGCGCTTCATTATGAGGAGATGGGACAGCAGGAAAGATTTGCATTCGCCGCGACAAGCGGACGCAAAAACACCGCAAGGATGATTCCTTACGGTGTTTGCATCATTGCGCGATTTGCGCCTTTATCGACTGTAATATTTTTTTCTCCAGCCTGGATACCTGCACCTGCGAGATGCCCAAGCGGCTGGCCACTTCCGACTGCGTCTGATCGCGGAAATACCGTAAATAGACGATAAGCTGTTCACGTTCGCTCAAGCCTTCGATAGCCTCATTCAGGGCGAGCTTGTCGAACCAGCGCTCCTGCGATTCGTCCGCAATTTGATCCATGAGCGTAATCGGATCGCCGTCATTTTCAAATACCGTCTCGTGAATGGAAGTCGGAGGCTTATTCGCTTCTTGGGCGAAGACGACATCCTCCGGCGACACGCCGAGTTCCGCAGCCACTTCTTTAATCGTCGGAAGACGTCCGAAGCGCTTCGACAGCTCATCCTTCGTCTTGCGCACCTTGTTCGCCATTTCCTTCAAGGAGCGGCTCACCTTTAACGTGCCGTCATCCCGCAAGAAACGCTGGATCTCGCCGATAATCATCGGGACGGCATACGTCGAGAACTTCACATCGTACGACAAATCGAATTTATCGACAGACTTAAGCAAGCCGATGCATCCGATTTGAAACAAATCATCCGGTTCGTACCCGCGGTTCATAAATCGCTGTACGACCGACCATACGAGACGAATGTTGCAGTTGACAAGCGTATCTCTTGCCACCGAATCCCCAGCTTGGCTGAGCGCAATCAGACGCTTCACTTCCGCGTCGTCCAAATAACTTTGCGACGATTGCTTCAAATCGACTTTCATGGCCTCAACCCCTAATTATAGAGCGCTTGTTTCGATTCGATCCGCTTCTTCATGCGGATGGTGGTACCAGCGCCAAGTTCGGTTGTCACTTCAAACTCATCCATAAAGTTCTCCATAATGGTAAAGCCCATGCCAGACCGTTCCATGTCCGGCTTTGACGTGAACAAAGGCTGCCGCGCCAGCTCGACGTCCTCAATGCCTTGTCCTTGGTCAGACACCGTCAACGTAATGTCTTCGCCTTCGATTGCAGCAGTAATGCTGACCATTCCAGACGGGTCATTGTCATATCCGTGAATGATGCAATTCGTTACCGCTTCGGAAATGACGGTCTTCAGATCCGTCAGCTCATCCAATGTCGGATCCAGCTGCGACACGAATGCCGCAACGGCTACGCGGGCGAATGCCTCATTCTCGGAACGACTGGAAAACTGCAACGACATGACGTTAGCTCCGCTTTGTCCGTTCATGATACGACCTCCAGACCGTTGAGCGCTAAATGCTCGTTATCGTAGACATTCATAATTTTGAACAAGCCCGACAATTCAAATAATCGGCGCACGGCCGGATTCATCTCGCAGACCGCCATTTTTCCGCCTTTGCCTTTAATTTGCTTGTACCTTCCCAGAATAACGCCGAGGCCAGAGCTGTCCATAAACGTCAACTCGCTAAGGCTTAGCACCACATGGTTCACTTGTCCGCGTTGAATCACCTCATCGAGCTGAAAGCGCACGATCTCGGCTGTATGGTGATCCAGTTCCCCCCTCAATCGGGTGATTAACACATTACGCCGATGTTCCAATTCCACCTGCAAATTCATGCGTATCACTCTCCTCCCACGATGCCGAAACATTCGTCATAGAGAATCCCAATTCCTGCTAGGCGACAAAACTAGAAGCACCGCGTCTTTATTTGACAAAAAACAACTTGCCGCAGGTCCGTTTAAACAATGTCCACCAGCCGGCTTTCGCTACGCCTTGCGTCGCTTCGACAGGAAATTCCCGAATCATTTTATCCCCTTGATACACCAAGATGCGTCCAATCGGCTGACCGGCTTCAATCGGCGCCTTCACCGATTTCGGAGCGTCCAGCTCGAAGCGGATATCTTGCTTGGCATCGCCCTTTTTCAGCAATATGGTGTATGGCCGCTGCGCTTTGATTTCCAGATTCTCGACCATCCCTTTTTCCACGCGCACGTCACCGATGCGTTCCCCGGCCTTCAATAAAGGAACATTCGTATATTGAGCGAATGCATAGTCGAACATTTGTGACACTTCCGCATTTCGGGTCTTCGTATTCGGTTCACCCAACACGACCGCAATGACACGCATATTTTCACGCTTAGCCGTTGCCGACAGGCAGTATTTCGCTTCCGATGTATAGCCCGTCTTCAATCCGTCCGCCCCTTGATAGAATCGCACGAGCTTGTTCGTATTGACGAGCCAGAACTTCTTGCTCGTATTTTGGCGTAAATAATCTTCATACGCGCCGGTATATTTCGTCACGTTCGGATATTGCATCAATGCCCGAGACATTAATGCGATATCATAGGCTGACGTATAATGATTTTCAGCAGGAAGACCGTTGCAGTTCTCAAAATGAGTATTCTTCATGCCAAGCTCTTTCGCTCTGTCGTTCATCATCTGAACAAATTCCTTTTCCGAACCGGCAATCTTCTCCGCCATCGCGACTGATGCGTCATTGCCCGATGCCATGGCAATGCCCTTCATCATCTCTTCCACCGTCATTTCTTCCCCGGGCTCCAGAAAAATCTGCGAACCGCCCATTGATGCCGCATATTCACTGGTCGACACTTTATCCGTCATCTTCAGCTTTCCTTCACTGACGGCTTCCATGACGAGCAGCATCGTCATTATCTTCGTAATGCTAGCCGGAGGAAGCTTGTCATGACTGTTTTTCTGAAAAATAATCGTTCCCGTGTCCGCCTCCATCAACACCGCAGAACGAGCATTCTCCGCCAATTGCACTTCCGCCGCATTCGAGGAGGATGTCGCTTGGCTGGACGGTTCCGCGTTTGTCCACGGCGGCAAATCTGCTTGTAGCGCAGCGGAGCTGGACGGTAATATAACGGCGCTTGCCAACACGACGCACACACTAGCATGTAGCCACTTGTTCAAAGAATGTCCCCTCCTAAAGAGATGTGCACAACCTTAATGGCAAACTAAATCTAAGCTGGATGTGCCTTATATCCATTCTTGTCCGAACGCAAGCAAAATATTCCACATCGCCAACGGATAGGCATAAAAAAAGTTCCTACCGAAGAGAGTCTTCGATAGAAACCGATAAGTGTATGTTTATATTATACAAAGCGTTGAACGCCGTCTTTGGTCACAACCGCATATACGAGCGGCTTTGCGGCGACTTCTTGCGATGTAATCTCGTAGGCCTTCAGAACCCGTTCCTTGGCTTCTTCCAGCCGCCCTTTATCATTCACGTGCAAAATGGCAAGGACGTCGCCAACCCGTACCGCTTCGCCGACTTTCTTGCGCAAATCGATGCCGACGGCCAAGTCGATGACCGAATCTTTGGTCTCCCGGCCTGCGCCAAGCAGCATGGCGGCGATCCCGATGTGCTCCGCCTGAATGGCGGCCACGGTGCCGTCCGTCTGCGCTGCGACCTCGATCAGGTCACCGGCGTGCGGCAGGCGGCTCGGGTCGTCGATCATCGAGACATCGCCCCCTTGGGCCGCTACTAGCTGCTTCAGCTTCTGCAGCGCGGAGCCGTCCTGCAAATGCTGCTCCAGCTGCCGGCGGGCATCCGCTTCGTCCTGCGCCTTGCCGCCCAACACCAGCATATGCGCGCCCAAGATGAGACACAGCTCGTGCAAGTCCGCCGGCCCCTGTCCGCGCAGCGTCATAATCGCTTCCTCCACTTCAAGGGAGTTCCCAATCAGATGGCCGAGCGGCTGGTCCATATCCGAGATGACCGCAATCGCGTGGCGGCCGACTTCCGTTCCGATATCGACCATCGCTTGCGCCAAGGCAATCGAATCGTCCAGCGTCTTCATGAACGCGCCGCTGCCCGTCTTGACGTCAAGCACAATCGCATCCGCGCCGGCCGCAATCTTCTTGCTCATGACGGAGCTGGCGATAAGCGGAATCGATTCGACCGTGGCGGTGACATCCCGAAGCCCGTACAGCTTTTTATCAGCCGGGGTAATATTCCCGCTCTGACCGATAAGCGAGACTCCGATATCATTCACTTGCGCGAAGAATTGGCTTCGCTCCAGCTCCACTTGATAGCCGGCGATCGCCTCCAGCTTATCGATCGTTCCGCCCGTATGCCCCAGCCCGCGGCCCGACATCTTGGCGACAGGGACACCTGCCGCTGCGACGAGCGGAGCCAGCACGAGCGTCGTCTTATCGCCTACGCCCCCGGTGGAATGCTTATCCACTTTAATGCCTTGGATCGGGCTCAGATCGATTTGATCGCCGGACTTCGCCATTTCAAGCGTCAAGCTAGCCGTTTCACGCGCATTCATGCCCTTAAAGTAAATGGCCATTGCCCATGCGGCAATTTGATAGTCCGGCACTTTGCCGTTGCTGTAACCTTGGATAAGGAATTGGATTTCATCAGGGGTCAGCTCTTGTCCGTCACGTTTTTTCTGAATGATGTCTACCGCTCGCAAAAAACAACCTCCTCGACATTACATTTTCGGAATGATGGCCAAAACAAGCTTCAAAAACGTCTCTTTCACCCGCTCCGCCGTCTCCATTACTTCAGCGTGAGAGAGCGGCTGATCCAATATGCCGGCAGCCATGTTGCTGATGCAGGAAATGCCGAGCACTTCCATTCCGGCATGCTGGGCCACGATTACTTCGGACACGGTGGACATGCCGACGGCGTCGCCGCCCAAGGTGCGGAACATGCGGATTTCTGCCGGTGTTTCATAGTTTGGACCTAACAGACCGACATATACGCCTTCGCGCAGTGAGCATTGCTGCTCGCCTGCAACCTCCTTCGCCAATTGGCGCAGACGGGGGCTATACGCGGCGGACATATCCGGGAAGCGCACCCCCAAACGATTATCATTAGGTCCGATTAACGGATTGCGCCCGGTCATGTTCAAATGGTCTTGAATCAGCATCAAATCTCCCGCTTGATAGGTCGTGTTAATTCCCCCGGCCGCGTTGGTCACCAGCAGCTTCTCCACGCCAATCGCCTTCATCACACGCACAGGAAACGCCGTCAGTTCCGGCCCGTAGCCTTCATACATATGGAAACGGCCCTTCATCATGACAACCGTCCGGCCTTCAATCTGGCCAATGAGCAATTCCCCCGCATGCCCCTCAACCGTCGATTGCGGAAAGTGCGGAATGTCCTGATAAGGAATCGTAACCGGATTCTCGACCAAGTCGGCTAAAATGCCTAGCCCCGATCCGAGAATAAGTCCAATGTCTGGCGCAGCGCCGATGCGCGTCTTAATGTACGCTGCGGCGTCTTGAATGTGGTCATGCGTTACTGCGTGGCTCATGAAAGATTCCCCCAATAATAAAATGATGCCGAACGACGCCTTTTACAGCAGTTCGGATAAGAAGCTGGTGCCGACCTGCGGCTGGCCGGCTTGGAAATTATCAGCGATCGTAGCCCCCAAATCGGCATAAGTCGACCGGATGCCAAGCGCTCGCCCCGCCGGAATCGCTGGGCTGTATAGGAGAAGCGGGACATATTCGCGCGTATGATCGGTGCCGCTATGAGTCGGATCATTTCCATGATCGGCCGTGATAACCAGCAGATCATTGGGACCGATTCGTTCCATCATAGCCGGCAACGCCTCGTCGAATTGCTCCAACGCCTGCGCATACCCTTCCGCATCGCGGCGATGACCGTACATCGAATCAAAATCAACCAAATTCGTGAACAGCAAGCCGTTGAAGGATTGACCGAGAAGATCGGTCGTTGTAGCGATGCCGTGCGCATTGCTCTTCGTCGGGTAGGATGCCGAAATGCCTTCCCCCGAAAAAATATCATTGATTTTACCGACCGATATAACATCCTTCCCCGCCTGTTGAAGCAAGTTCAACACCGTATCCTCCGGCGGCTTGACGGCATAGTCATGACGATTCGGCGTACGGGCGAATTGACCGGGCTGACCAGCATAAGGGCGCGCAATGACACGACCTACCGTATGCGGCTCCTGCAGCGTCAGCCGCCGCGCAATCTCGCAGGCCCGATATAATTCTTCCAGCGGAATGATATCCTCATGCGCCGCAATCTGGAACACGCTATCGGCAGACGTGTAGACGATCCAAGCGCCCGTCTTCATTTGCTCTTCGCCGTATTCCTCGATGATCTCCGTTCCGGAAGCAGGCTTGTTCGCCAGCACCTTGCGCCCTGTTTCCCGTTCGAACGCGGAAATCAGTTCGGCCGGGAATCCATCCGGGTACGTGTTGAATGGCGTCGTAATGCGCAGGCCCATCAGCTCCCAATGGCCGGTCATCGTATCCTTGCCTACCGAAATCTCCGCCATCTTCCCATAGATTGCTTGCGGCTTGTCAACCGGCTTCAATGCGCCCAGATCGGCGATGTTGCCAAGGCCGAGCTGCTGCAGATGCGGCAGCTTAATGTGAGGCACCCGTTCAATAATATGACCGAGCGTATGCGTGCCTCTATCCCCGAATTGCTCCGCGTCCGGCAGCTCGCCAATGCCTACGCTGTCCAAAACGATTACGGCAATGCGATCGAACGCTTTTTTGCTTGTATTCATGCCAATCACTCCTTTTTATCCTTCATCTTAGCTTGTGTTAAGGAGAAATGGACCATACTCCGTTCCAGAGGTTGTGCAAACAGCCCTCTTTGGATCACGAAGCATCCAACGCGCTTCCTGCTGCTATTTCTTCGCCCGCGGATGGGCCAGCGTGTAAACATCCTTCATGCTGCTCTTCTTCATATGCTCGACATAGCGCTGTGTCGTGGCAAGTTCCGAATGTCCCAGCATCTCCTGTACGGAACGCACATCCGCCCCATTCGACAGAAGATGGACCGCAAACGAATGGCGCAATGTATGAGGCGTAATCGGAAACGGCAGCTCCAGCTTGTCCGCATACTTCTTAATCATCTTCCAGAAGCCCTGTCTGGACATGCGCTGTCCGCGAACATTCAGGAACAGGGCCGGCTCGATGTTCCCGGAAGCCGGGCCAGTGCCTATCATTTCCGGACGCGCCTTCTCCAAGTACAGCTGGATCGCCTCGCCTGCGACTTGTCCTAAGGGGATGACGCGCTCCTTCCCGGATGAGACGCACCGCAAGAAGCCAAGCTTCGGCTGAACGTCGTCAACATCGAGCGCCATGAGCTCGGATACGCGCACGCCGGTCGCATACAGCGTCTCCAGCATGGCCCTGTCGCGCAGCCCTTGCTGAGATTCACCGTCCGGCATCGCTAGCAGCCGTTCCGTCTCTTCCAGCGACAATATATGAGGGCTCTTCGCTTCCGCCTTCGGACGTTCGATATGAAGGGTCGGATCCTGGCTCATCATCCCTTCGATCATGAAAAAATGAAAAAAAGAGCGCAACGAGGCAGCGATGCGCGAAATGCTGGAAGCGGCCCGACCGTCACGCTTAAGTTGATACACATATTGATTGACATGATAAGAACGCACGTCTGCCACGGATTGAATCTCTTCCTGTGCAATGGCGTTCAAAAAGGCCGATATATCTCTTATGTACGCTTCCAGCGTATGCGGAGAGAGGCGGCGCTCCAGCTCCAAATGCTGCTTGTAGCTTTCCAGCTGCTGTATGATTGTGCTTCTCATCGTTAAACTCCTTACTCCAAACACTCTCTCTTATATTCCACACATCATCGTCAAATTCCTGCTGTCTTGTCTCATTCCATCGACTTCGCACGTCATTCTCCTACTCGCCGAGCCAGTAAAATAACCGCAGCCGATCCGTAAACGTTGCAGGCTCCAAGTTCGCATTCTCGTCGGCTTGAAATACTTTGACCGCTTTCCCATGCGGCTCGCGATACTTATCGACCGGCGATATCCATTCAGTCACTGTGCCGAATAAATGAGCCATCGCGTACGTCAGAAGCAGAAACAACGCGATGAACTTCAAGCGTTCCAGCAGCTTGCGCACAGGCACAATCACCGGGATCACCTCCTCGCCTCATGTTTGTCCCGCTAAAGCTAACGTATGAGAAGAGCAGGCGCGATATGCCGAGCGTCTTATTGAAAAGCACCCTGGTCACCATGTTAATTATATGATAATGCTGCCATTTCAGAAACAATGGACGAACGATTCAGGTTTGCATTCACCGTTACACGAATGTCCACATACGATAAATTATAGATCTGCAGGCGGTGTCAAACGCGCTGGTACAGCCAGTTATCGATTCTTTTTGAAGTGGAGGGCATGAATGTCATGCGCACATTAACCCGCATGTTAAAGGCGGTCGTACACGGACACCCTACTCGAAAGACCGCTCGCAAGATGATTATCCTGAAAGACCGCAAAAGCTATGCTGCCTGTGTGAAGCAGCTTAAAAAACAAGGAATCGTCCCCTTGAAGCAGATAGAGTCCGCCCGGATGCTCTGCTGTCATTTAGAGCGCCACAAAAATCTGCAGCAGATTATGAAGCATCCCAGCATACGCCGTATCGAAAATGATGCGCGCGTCCGCGCTCATGCCATTAATACGACGCAAAGCGCAAAGCGCACAAAGCGCAGCTCGTCATCTTCCTCTAGATTGCGTTTAAAGAAGCGCAGCCATTCGGCCCCGCACACCGTAACCCCGCAAATTCCTTGGGGCATCAAGCGCATACACGCTCCCCGCGTATGGCCGAAGACAAAAGGAAAAGGCATCAAAGTGGCAATAGTCGATACAGGAATTTCAACCCATCCGGATTTGAATATAGCCGGAGGAATCAATACGATTCGAAGAGGAACGCCATATCAGGATGATAACGGGCACGGCACTCATGTGGCGGGAACGGTAGCTGCAACCGGGACAGGAAATATGCTGTACGGGGCTGCTCCGCAAGTGGAACTGTACGCGGTGAAGGCGCTGGATGAGAATGGCGACGGGTATGTGTCGGATATTGTAGAAGGCTTGGAATGGTGCATGAAAAATAAAATGGATGTCATCAATTTGAGTTTGGGATTAAGCGGTCCGAGCGAACTTCTGCGTTCTACCGTACGAAGAGCGTATCGCAAAGGCATCGTGCTTGTCGCGTCGGCCGGAAATGAAGGCGGCGATGCGGATATGATTGACGATCCAGCCAGTTATCCGGAGACGATCGCGGTAACGGCAACCGACAAAAACAATCAAATTGCTGTTTTCAGCAGCCGCGGCAAAGGCATTGATGTAGCTGCGCCAGGAGAAGATATCGTGTCAACGAACAATATGAACGGTTTTTCAAAGGATTCAGGCACTTCCATGGCCGCGCCGCACGTTACCGGTTCCGTCGCCCTTATGCTCGCGAGCAATTCCGAGTTGACGCCGCAGGAAGTAAAGTCCGCTCTGATGGACACAGCGAGCGAGCTCAAGGGATTCTCCGAGCGTTCGCAAGGCGCAGGCCTCATTCGTGCAGATAAAGCGACGGCATACGTTAGGAATCAGGTGGAGTCGCCAGCTCCATTAACAGCCGCTTCTGCAGTGAACGGTTCAATCCCTAAAGTATGGACTCGCCGCACGGCAAAGAGTGGCTCCCCTAGGCACAAGCCTAACAAACCGGAAGCCCAAGCCTCGTCAAAGCGCCGGCGCGCCAAGCGTACAAGAGCGGCCGCGCAACCAGCGTTCAAGCTGCACAACGTAGTAAAGCCTCGGCGCCGTTAGCGCTGAGGCTTCTCTTCATTTCATTCATTTAAATTGCATCGTCATAAGCATTACGCGTCCGCTTTATCGTCCTGTTGGGCTTGCTGTTCTCGTACACGTTCCTTTTCGCGGCAATGCTTGCAAATTCCTTGAAAGTCCAAACGGTGATCAATTACCGTAAAATGAAATTCCTGTTCCAAGCGTTCTTCCAATGGCCCGAGCCAGTCTTCCTGTATTTCCTGCATGGACCCACATTGGACACAAATGAGATGGTGATGGTGATGCTTGTTGCTGTCTCCGCGCAAATCATATCTAGCTACGCCATCGCCAAAATTCAATTTCTCCACAACGTGCAACTCATTCAACAATTCCAATGTACGGTAAACGGTGGCAAGACCGATTTCTGGCGCTTTTTCTTTCACGAGCATGAAGACATCTTCCGCACTAAGATGATCCTCTTCATTCTCGAGCAGGACGCGAACGGTTGCCTCGCGCTGCGGTGTCAGCTTGTACCCTTGGGATTGCAGTTGTTGTTTAATCTTCTCAATCCGCGCTTCCATGGTCTCCCCCCTTGCCCGCCAAGCCACATTATTCACTTCTATTATTATAGGGGGAGAATGCAAGCAGTGTCAAATCATTTGCACGGAGGCAAGTTCCATCCTTCATTCTGCATTGGTTTACCCGATAAGAAAGGGCGCAGCCCATTTCATTAAACCGGGCGATATCCAAGTTACGACAGCGGCTACAGCCCCCATCCCAAGCGCTGCAGACGCTTGCAACGCACAGAATCGGCCGATCGGTTCCCGCAGCGACTGCAGCTTGGGCATGAAAAGCCTGTGCTTCAATACGTGCATGGCGAATGCCATCGATGCGACGCTTGCAATCATGATTAGCGGAATGGCGATCATGTTGTGCGGAGCTACCGACACCAGAGCGAACAGGGCGCCTTTCCATGCATATTGTCCGACCAGCGTTCCGACCGTGAAACCGACGAATACGCCTTTAGCGAACACGAGCGCCAATACGATCGGAAATCCTACGATGGAGATGCCGAGCAGCGCGATGACGGCGATCCACTTCAAATAGAACAATGCCGAATCAAGAAAAACTTCCCCGCCATTCGCCAAAGCTCCGTCCTGATCGATTGTCGTGAAAAAATGTCCGATATGGCTTCCGATATCCTGCTGCTGCTCCAATGTCAACGCATTGACCAGCAGAGCACCGAACACGACGCCGACAAGAAACAGGACCGATACGAAAATATAAAGGTGAAGTTGCGCGCGCAATGAATGAGCTAATGGCTTCATAGGGGATGACTCCTTTCACAAGCAGCTTGCGAATCCTCCAGTCGATCCACTCTATGCGGCAGCCCGTCCATTTATGATAACGGCGCGGCTTACGCATCGATCACTTTGCCATACGTGCCGCCGCCACCGGTTTGCAGCGCCAACTGCCCGCTGCGGGCCTTTACGATCAGTCCGGCCGTCTTTCCGCCTACTGTTTCCTCCAATTCCGCTGCCGTCGCTTGGTGGAGAATGGCCATCTCCGTGCCGAACCGCTCCAGCAGCTTCGCCAGCGACTTCGGACCTATCCCTGGAATGAACTCCAACGGCACCTGCATAACGTAAGGAGGTCGATGCGGGGGCACGAGAGACTGTTTCCGATCTCCAATGTGCTGAATCCGGTCCCACACGCCCTGCACGAATCGGGTGCTGCCGCAAGACGCGCATGCCAGCTTCGGTTCCAGCGGCTTATCGCCAATCATCTGACCGCAGTTGGCGCATGAGGTGCGGTGATATTTGCCTAGCCGGGGATTAAGGCCATAGTTGGCTAGAATACCGCGTCCAGCTTGGCAGCGCAGCGCCAGCGCCCATTCCTTGAAGGTTGGCGCAGCCAAGGTCAGCGCATTGTATTCCCGCGCGATTTTGCTTAAGGAATGCGCATCCGAATTCGTCAGCAGCGTGAAGCGATCCAGCTCCGAAATGCAGCCTGCCATGTCCGTATCCGCACTTAGGCCCAGCTCGACCGCATCGATCAATTCCAAATCCAGCACATCCGACATCCGATCGGTGCAATTGCCGTAAACACTCTTATAAGGGGTGAATACATGCGCTGGAATGAAAATGCCGCCATGAGCCGCCGTCTGCTCCTGCAATGTGCGCCCGGATACGTATACCCGCTGCGAAGACAGGTTCATATTGGTCACATAAGGCGACAGCCATTTGGAAAAGTGCCGCATGGCGCTGAAACTCGGCATGAAGCACAGGACATGGGCCATTCCGTATCCTTCCTCCCGAATCTCCAATTCGGTACCGAGAAGCAGCGTCGTGCCTTTGTATGCAATTCCTCCGTCCGCCAGTTCCTCCATTTCGCCCCGATCGAGCAGATCGGCAATATCGTCTTGCACCCCGGGCGCGTGAGCGTCAATAATGCCGATAAGCTGAAGTCCTTTGCGTTCCGCCGCCTCCTTGGCAATCGCTTCGAAGGTCAGGCTGCGGCTGGCGCTTATTTTGACCGGCTGGTTGCGTGAAGTGCTGCCGATGTGAATATGGAAGTCCCCGTACATGGTCACGAGCGGTGACGGCTCATGAAGTTCATGCAACGCTCTATCCTTCATCGGTTTCACTTCGGCCATTGTCCTGTTAGCTCGCGCAGATGCCACGCGTAGATGGCATTGATAGTCTTCGCGTCGCTTATGCTCCCTTCACGCATCGCCGCATACGCTTCTTCTAGCGTCATGGCGCCCACTTCAAGAAATTCGTCCTCGTCTGTATGGGCTTCGCCGGGTACCAGCTCTTCCGCGGCATAGAGATGAATGATCTCATCCGCGAAGCCTGGGGACGTATAGAACGATCCGAGCGGAATGAGCGCCTGTGCCCGGAAGCCCGTCTCTTCCTCGAGTTCGCGGCGTGCTGCCGCTTCAGGCAGTTCTCCCGGATCGAGCTTCCCTGCAGGTATCTCTACCTGACTGCGGCCCATTGGCTTGCGGTATTGCTCAACAACCAGCATGCGGTTATCCTTCAGCGCCAATACCGCAACGGCACCTGGATGACGCACGATTTCACGGGTTGCCGTCGACCCATCGGGCAGGCTAACGGTATCCACCTGCAGCGAAATGATGTTCCCGTCAAATATCTTTTTTGTTTCCAGCGTAACTTCCTCGAATTTCTGGCCATTCGGCTGCTTGCTTTCTTTCTTCGAGCCCGTCATTAGTCAGCCACTCCTTTTTATACATAAATCCGTTCTTCGGAACATACCCATTATACCAAAACGGCTTGTCCGATATGAAATGAGGAACGGCAACATGAAACAATATGTTTCCAAGCATGATTTATTGTTTGTGGGAAAAGGCTATGAAATTACTGCGGAGCTGCGACGGTTGCTAATACGAGACGGCCAGTCTTCCCTCCTTTCTCATACATTGCAGAAGCAAGCGGCACGCGTTGACAAGAAAAAGTAACAGCTCCTCCTCTGTGAAAACGTCTGTGAAAATGTCACTTTAACCGGGCTATGAAAATGCCGCTTGTTTGAATGGAGACCAAAAAAAGCTTGGGCAGGGAGCGTCCATGATAGGGCTTCTCTCTGTCCAAGCTCAACATGCTTATCGTGAGGAAACAGCCGCTTCCAGCTTGCGGGATTTCGTGATCGCTTCCCACAATCCGTTCAAATAGACGGCGCCAAGAGCGCGATCATACAGTCCATAGCCCGGACGCCCGGTCTCCCCCCAGATCATCCGGCCGTGATCGGAACGAAGCGGGCCCTCATAGCGGATATCGGCGAGCGCGCACATGACCTCGGCCATGTCTACCGAGCCTTCTTCCGACAAATGCGCCGTCTCCATGAAGGAATGATGCCCCGTTACTTTCACATTGCGCGCATGCACGAAGTGAATCCGGCCCTCGCTGCCCATTCTGCGAATCATGCCCGGCAGATCGTTATCCGGATCGGAACCAAGCGAACCCGTGCAGAAGCAAATCCCGTGTGAAGGACCATTATGCAATGCCAGATAACGTTCGAACTGCGCTTCCGTCCCGAGAATGCGCGGCAGTCCGAATATCGGCCATGGCGGATCGTCCGGGTGCACGGCCATCCTTATCCCAAGCTCATCGGCAAGCGGCATAATCTCGCCAACGAAGTACGCGATGTTGGCCCAGTAATCCTCTTCATTCAACTCATGATACTGCGCAAACAGCTGTTCCAGCTCGCCATCCTTGTAGCTCGTATCCCACCCCGGAAGACGCAGCTTGCCGGTTGCCGGATCCATTTGCGTCACGACCTCATCTTCATATATGAGCGTGGTCGAGCCGTCAGCCAGCGGGAAATCGAGCCGGGAACGCGTCCAATCGAACACCGGCATCACATTATAGCATACGATCCCGACTCCAGCCTGCGCGAGATTCCGTAACGTTTCCTTGTAATTGTCAATATAGCGTTCCCGCGTCGGCAGCCCCAGCTTAATATGTTCATGCACCGGCACGCTCTCGATTACGCTCAGCTTCAATCCGTGTCCTTCAATGGTATGCTTCAGTTCTGTGATGCGTTCGAGGCTCCACGCTTCTCCTACAGGAACATCGTAAATAGCCGTTACGATGCCCTTCATGCCAGGAATTTGCCGGACATATTCCAGCTTGACAGGGTCCTCTTCCCCATACCAGCGAAACGTTAATTCCATAAGTGCCCCAACCTCCCGGAAAATGAAGTCATTATTCGACACGCACCGCTTGGGCTTGAGCGATCAATGCGCATTCGGCGGCCTTAAAAGCATGCTGCTGCGTCATCGCGCGTTCCGTTCGTTCCAAGCAGTCCAGAATGAGCTGGCCGAAGAACGGGAATCCGACCTTCCCTGCGGTCTGTATATAATATTCGCCTTCATGGTTCACCATGTAGACATGGTCGGTCGTATTGGAGCGGGCAATATCAATATATTTGCGCAGTTCGATATAACCCTCCGTCCCTAAAATAATCGTGCGGCCGTCCCCCCACGTTCCTAGCCCGTCTGGCGTAAACCAATCCACGCGGAAATAGTTGGTCGCCCCGTTGTCCCCCACGAGCGTCGCGTCCCCGAAGTCTTCCAGCTCCGGATACCGCTTGTTGGCATAGTTCGCCACTTTGCTGTGCAGGACACGGGCATCCCGGCATCCCGCGAAGTGCAAAAATTGTTCGACCTGATGACTGCCGATGTCGCATAGAATGCCGCCATATTTCTCTCTGTCGAAAAACCATCCCGGGCGCGATGGCGCGTTCAACCGATGCGGGCCGGTGCCCATCACTTGAATGACGCGGCCGATTGCTCCTTCCTCAATCAATTGTCCGGCATATACGGCACTTTCCACATGCAGCCGCTCACTGTAATACACCATATACTTTTGCGCCGTGCGCTTTACCTTCTGCCTCGCCGAATCCAATTGCTCCAGCGTGGTGAACGGAGTCTTGTCGGTAAAATAATCCTTGCCGTGATCCATCGCCCGCAGCCCCAAGGCGCAGCGCTCGGATGGAACCGCGGCGGCGGCAACGAGCTTCACCTCGCTGTCCTCCAGTATTTCGGCCTCGGAGCGGGCCGGACGGACGGAAGGATAGGTATTGACGAATGCCTCCACCTTGGCCGGGTCCGGGTCGTACACCCACTTTAGCGTTCCGCCCGCCTCGATAAGTCCGTTGCACATCCCGTATATATGCCCGTGTTCCAGTGCCATCGCTGCAAATACGAATTGTCCGGCTTCACATACCGGATTCGGCTTGCCTTGCGGAGCATAGCGCATTCCGTCTTGTCGGTTCATTTAGGTTGGCCTCCATCCATATGCTTATGTCGCCGGCGAGACCGTCTGCTTCGATAATTCATTCATCCAGCTCACGAAATGCTGAATCATCTGCACGGAGCTTCGCGTCCCGCTGAAGTCCTCCACACCGCAAAAGCCGTCATATCGTACCGCTTGCAAATCTGACATCACTTGCGGCCAACGGACGAAGCCTTCCTCAGGCGGCGACCAGACCAGCTTCGGTCCAGAATCGTCCCGTTCCGGAGAGACATCGGCATTTTTGACATGCACATGAGCCAAGTATGACCCTAAAATTTCCAGTCCCATCCGATGGTTCTCATAGCCTTCAAAGACCATGTTGCCCGGATCGAATAGCACGCCGATATCTTGCGGGTCAAAATGCGATACTAACCGATACGCAGCGCTGGCACTGGCCGCTATCGTTCCATGATGGGTCTCGACCAAACCTTTCACTTCATATTTCCGCAGCAGCGGAATCAACCGCTCCATATATTTCACTTGCTCGTCATAGAGCTCGTTATAGGACTTCGAACGATTGTAGCCGTGAACGCCGATGCGCATCATCGGGGCGCCGAGCGCATGCGCAATGCGCAGCACCTGCTCCGCCGCATCCATGTCCCCGACCTTCAAATAAGGCATGACTGCTGTATTGGCAAGCTCATGATCATCCATTTCTGTGCGCAGCGATTGCAAGAGTGAAATGTCAACATTCGGTTCAATGGTGCACTGATGATTTCCCCAAAATGAAAACGGCTTGCCTTTGTTTTCAGGCGCGATCGTGCAGCAGCGCCATTCGATGCCGCTCAGACCCGCTTCTTTTGCAATTGGAAGTAGTTCAAATACAGAAATGTCGGGTACCGCAACCGTAAATAATGACCATTTCATCATGTTAGCCTCCTATATTCAGTGAACGATTTCGTCACGACCTAAATTGTCATAGCCCCGAAGCCTCCGTCTACCCGCACAAGAGATCCGGTTACGAAGCTCGAAGCGCGCTCCGATGCCAGCCAGACGACGGCTCCTTGCAGCTCATCCGGATCGCCGAAGCGTCCCATCGGCGTATGCTTCATAATGGATTGAACACGCTCCGGCGCCAGGATGGCGCGGTTCTGCTCCGCCGGGAAAAAACCGGGAATAATCGCGTTGACGCGGACACCATGCGGCGCAAACTCGCGTGCCAGATATTGCGTCATATTGTTAATCGCCGCTTTGGACATCGAATACGAAAATACTTTGGATAACGGCGGATCAGACGATACCGAAGAAATGAGAATGATGGAACCGCCAAAGCCGCTTTCCGTCATCGATTGCCCGAACAGCTGGCAGCTGCGGACCGCTCCTTTCACATTCACATTCATGATGTGTTCCCATTCTTCCATCGCAATATCAAAGAAAGGTGTTGCGCTGTTCACGCCTGGGCAATAGAGCAAAATATCGACGCGCCCGTAGTGCTCCATGATCTCGCGATGAACTCGCTTTATGTCCGACTCGAGCGTGACGTCTCCCAGAAACGGCTGCGCATCCCCGCCCAGATCCGCGAGCCGCTTCACCGTTTGCTGAGTGGTATCGGCATTGCGGCCAACGATAGCCGTTCTGGCGCCGTGGGCAATAAGCCCTTCCGCCATGGCGCGCCCCAGTGTGCTGTTGCCGCCCAAGAGCACCGCAGTCTTGCCCCGCAAGTCAAAAAGTGGCGACATGCCTCCCCCTCCTTAAATCAAACTTTTCGTTCCCTGCCGGCAAACTTCCAGAACTGGCCGTTGAATAATTCGTCGACGTCTCGTTCGATATGGTTCCGTTCCACCTGCCATCCTTCCCGCTGCAGCCGGATATACTTATCCGCCAGCGCTTCCGCGATAATCATTCTGGAATGGCCCCATTTGGCAATGAGCTGCTCCAGCACCCGGCAGTCGGAATGCTGGGGAACGAATGATGTTCCGAGCAGCTCGATCCGAAGCCGGGTCATCTCCTCAATCATGGACTCGATATGCAGGAACCACCAGCAGCCGAACGGCAGCACATTGCGGAATTTACGCGCCAGCACCGCCAGCTCATGCTGGTTCTCGCGCGCCAGCATCGTGACCATGAACCGGTTGGCCGGATGCCGCGCCAACAGCCGTTCCAGCGCATTGATATCCGCATGCTCGCTGCGGTCCCCTGCCAGCAGGAGCGCCGGATTCACCTGCCGCTTCACTCCAATCATAAGCGCAAGCGGTACGTTTAGCTCCTTGCATACGGGAAGAATCGCTTCTTCCAACACCGCGGTGCCGCAATCGTCCGCCGGATATTCGAATGTTCCTGGCACAGAAGCGGCAATGTACAGGGCATCCATGCGCCGTGCCCAATCCCGGAGGAAGCGTCTCGTCTCTTCCAGCTGGCTGTCCCTGTTCGCTGCCGTCCACTGCTCCGTTACCGCATAACCTTGAGCACTCATTCCGCTGCTGGCGAATGCCCAATCAAGCAGCAGCGAGTCTATCCGGAGCGCTGCGCCGAACCGCCCATCGGAGACGCCTGCCTGGGACCACACCGGATGCTCCAACACGTCGAACGGATCGTTGGTCATGACGATATATCGCACATTGGCGATGCCCAGCACATCATCGACATGCTCAGTCAGCTTCCGGCTGCGCCACGCTTCCCGCAGTTTTTCGATGTCTTTGGACAGAATCGGCATGCCGAGACGGTTACAGACGCCTACAACCGCCTGCGCCGCTTCGCTTATCGGCGTCCGCTCTACAAATAGCGTCTGAAACACGTGATTGGCTTGCTCCTGCTTCGACCATGACCAGAACGTATCCGTGTCCACAACGGAGTGCCGGAACATTTCAGCAATCAAATAGTGATATGTTAGGAGCTCGTCAATACCCCATAACAGTAAAGAACCAAAATCAGCCGAATAAAGATGAGTGTGCATATCCGTAACCGGACATTGCTGCACCACTTCATGCGTCAGCCTTCTCAAGTCTTCTTCTTGGGCGAGCAAAGCGGCACCGTCCTTTCGATGAAGGTGTCATCTTGGCGAAAATGACAATCCATTATGACCCGAATGTACTGCTCATATCGGCTGCGATTGCATCATAAGAGTTGGACGAATCGGCCTGATATCTCGATTGCTTGATTCGCTGCTGCAGCTCGCTATAGAACATATCCTCGTCGATGGGCAGCGATACCCAATTATCCGTCCACGTGGACAGCAGCATCGCATTCGAGAGCATCAAGCCATGGATGCCCTCCTCTCCAGGCGCGAGCAGCGGCGTTCCTTTCTGAATCGCATCAATCCAATTCTGAGTTATGCCGCGATGGGCGCCGCCTTGGCCGTGGATCGGAATGTCGCATTTCCAGCATTCCGGCTGGCCGAATACGCCTTTGAATTCCTTGTTGAATTCAGGCTCCGGCGTGCGGAGTCTCCAGAAGGTCATCCGGTCATCTTCAATTACGATCTTGCCGCGGTCGCCCGTTATTTCAAACCGGTTCGTTCCCGGCGCTTCCCCAGTCGTCGTGACGAACACGCCACTCGCGCCGTTTTCGTATTCAACATATGCCGTAACGTCATCCTCCACCTCGATGTCGCGATACCGGCCGAAGCGGCAGAACGCGCGCATGCGAACCGGCATTATGCCAATCGTCCATTGCCATAGATCCAGCTGATGCGGATCCTGATTAATGAGGACGCCGCCGCCTTCTCCGGCCCACGTCGCGCGCCATCCGCCCGAGTCATAGTAGCTTTGCGACCGATACCAATTCGTTATAATCCAATTTGTGCGGCGTATTTCACCGAGTTCTCCGCTTTGAACCAATTCGCGCAGCTTCCGATACAGCGGATTGGTTCGTTGATTGTACATAATGCCGAATACTTTCCCGCTCGCTTTGGCCGCTTCATTCATTTCACGCACTTGCTTCGTATAGACACCAGCCGGTTTCTCGATAAGCACATGCAGGCCATGCTGAAAAGCATGGATTGCCGATGCCGGATGATGATAATGCGGTGTGCAGATAAGGACCGCGTCGACGAGACCCGATGAGAACAGTTCGCCCTCTTGCTCGTAAAACGCAACTTGATCCCCCAAGCTTTCCATAGCCCACGCCCGCTTCGACGGTATCGCGTCGCATACCGCTGCAAGAGTGGCCCCTTCCACCTGTCCGGCTGCCAAATACGCTGCATGCGCTGCTCCCATATTGCCTAATCCAATAATTCCAACTCGAACCTTTTGCATGCTTCTGCCTCCTTGAACGGCTGTCCTGATTCTCTTAAGGATGGAACTTGACTGTAGAATATCATCAATAAGGTGCGAACGCTTACATTGAATTGCGCCTTTTAAATATCTATTTAACTCTGATTGGCTTTTCCCCTCTTCCGGTAGGGGCGTGCCACAAAGTCCTTTTGTCCACTATCCCGACTGTTCAGAGTTTCAACTCAGCCTCGCTTCAAAAATATACCTTGCATTCCATTTCACAAATGATTTTGGCGTAATCTGAGTCATTGGCAGAATAGGCAAAAGAGCTCATTATGACAAGGAGGGGCCGCCCCTCGCTCTTGCATCAAGTATAAACAGAAGCGCTGCCGAGCTTATAAAAAAAGAACTGGCTCGCGCCAGTTCTTTTATATCATCTGCTGAATTAGCATTATACGTTGCCCTTTTCCGTCTTCGTGCTGCCGAATGCCTTGTCCATCTCAGAACATAAAAATAAGTGTTACTCAATCTTACCATCAGGGGATATGATTCCTATGCTGTAGCAATGCCCTTTCAAATCAATTCGCGCCTCCAGCGTTGGACTTCCCTTCTTTGTAAAGACAAAATGGTTTTCGTACCTGTTGGTTTGTTCCATGGCGTAATCCTTCAGATCAATGCCGAACATTTTCTTCGCCGCCGGTGCCGCCGCAGCTTTCACCTTGTCTGCTTTTAGACTGGCGTAGGTTTTGTCTTTCTCGGGTGTCTCTTCCTTCGTCACGCTAATTTGCGTCACCTTGCCTGTTTTCGCGCCGACTTGAACATACAAGCTTTGTTTTTTATCGCCGCCCCATAGGCTCCAAATGTTTGATTTTTCCTCCGGATAATCGATGTCATAGCGGGTAGCGCTCGTTAGCTTGTGCGCTGTACTGCCCGTAAATTGCTTAAGCGCTTGATTGGCTGTTTGCAGCACGGAACGGTCCACCTCTTTGATTGGATAGTGTACCGTCACTGTCCGGCTCGAATCCGTGAAGGAGACTGCAAAGCCTTCGCCGCCCATTGAGGTTCTTGTTTCTTTGTCATTGGCATGCCGGTAGATATCGACACGTTCGACCTTGTATTCACGTTCGCCTGCCACATTGTTAAGAGCAGTCATCGCTTTGCTTTTCCAGGTATCATCTAGTTGCTCAAAGGTTAAAAAAACATTTACATATTCCATTTCTCCTGTTTTCTTGATCGAGATACTTCTTTTTCCATCCTTAGTTCCAATAACCCATACGCCATCTGATTCATATACTTTGCCAAATTCCATGCTTTTTCCTGACAAATCTTTGACCCATTTCCGAGCAGTCTCTTGTACTTTGGGATCCAAATCCGAAAATTGCATAAGTTTGTCTTCTTCCTGCTGCACGCTTGCCCTCGCCGCTTGAGCAGCCGGCTCAGGTACAGAAGTCATCACAAGCGCTGACGCGGATACAGATAATAACAATATTTTAAATGGTTTCATTCGTAAGTACCTCCATCCATTTATGATTCACTCTCTTAGATCACTCATCTTCAATTCCGGTTCCATTTTATTAAAATTTTTTTGTCGCTTGTACACCTCGAACTACTCTGTTACCGGGATCGTCATTTCAAATTCCCCGATGTACTTAGCGGCAGGAGTTTGTTTCGTGATGAACGTCAGCTTCTCGTCGCGCTTCAACGCCGGGTATTCGGCAACAAAGCTGTACGTTTCCGGGTCTGCAATCCGTTTTTTATCATAATGGTATTGATTTCCTGCCTCATCCTCTATTATCAACTGTCCGCTGTTCAGGAAAGGCTCATCTCCGAACGAGCGGTAATAGAGCAGTGTTTTATCGTCTTGATGCTCGATGCGTGACACTTCCAGATGGCCAGCCTGTCCTTGAGTCAGAACGAGCGGTGCATCTTCCGCTGGGGCCGCTTCCACCTTTGTTTTAATCTCTTTCAAACCTGCCTTGGACTCAATGAAATACGGCCGCAGCGTAATGGATTTCGGCACTCGCTGGAAGGGCGCGTATTGCTGATCCAACGTATTGTACAACATATTATCCATACGTGTGCCTGAGCGGGCTCCTCCCATTGGCTCAAGCTCAATCCCCCGGTCATCGAACACTGCGACCTTTAGGTCCTTCAGGTAGCTGGTGCCATCTTCCTCATCGACCGGATGATCAAATCCCAGCACCACTCGCGTGGAAGCTTCCGTTATCTCGATTTTTTGCAGCGCAATCTTCTCCTCGCCCCGTTGCTTTTCTATCTTCGGCGCGAGGGTGCGGGAAGCGATCTTTTTAACCGGAAAACGGAACTCAAATCTTTCATTTTCCATGTCTTCCAGATAAACATGCAGCGATAATTCAAACTCATCGGGCAAGTTCCAATCCGGGGTGAAATTATACACGCTGTTTACCGTCTTGCCGTCTTCAGAAAGGATGGGATTCGTATAACTGTGCGCAAAGTGTTCGCTCATTCCATCGATGAATAGCTTTACCTCCTTAATGTCCCGCCCGGGCGCTGGCTGAACGATGCCGATGGATAGTCTTGCTCCGTCATAAATGACCTTGGACACATCCAAAGTGACCCCGTGTTGCGTCACGCTCTGATTGACGTTATCAACCAGCCCCTTCTCATCTGCCGTTTGCAGCCCCAAATCACCCGCGGCTTTGAAGACGGACTGAAGGAATGGTATTTGCTTCAAGGTTTGCGCCATCGTCGGGGATATGAACCCGGAGCCGATAATGCCGAAGCCGATGACAGTTGCTGCTGCGGCTGCCAACATCACTTTGCGGAAGCGGACTCTTGGGCGTCTCGAGGGATCCTCTTCCAGAGCATGGTATGACTGTTCGATTCGTTCTTTCACGATCTCAGGCAAAGCAGCTGGTTGCTTGACTGGCGTAACCCGCAAAGCGGCATATGTCTGATCGAAACGTTGTCTGATTACATCCGGCAAATCGTCGGGTCTGTTGAGCACGGCTTGCTTTACAACTTGATCCAGGTCAACACGTTTCATAGTCGTTCTTCCTTTCATAGGGATTGTCAATATATTTTCCCAGGGCCGCCCGGGCCCGATAGAGACGGGATTTCACCGTACCTTCCGTTGTATCGAGGAGATCGGCAATATCTTTAATCGCCATATCCTCAAAGTAATGCAAGGTGATGACGATTCGATGCAGTTCTTCGAGCCGATCGATAGCAGCGATCAGATCGAGATACTCAATATTTTCATAGTCAGAAGCGGGAGAAGACAATGCCGGAAGCTCGGCCATGACTACGATTCTTTTTTGCTTGCTCATTATTTGCCGGCATTCGTTAATAACAATACGGAACATCCACGTACGGAAATAAGCAGGCTCCCTCAATGTATGTATTGCTCGAAAGGCTTTTAAGATAGCCTCCTGTATCGCGTCTGCGCAATCCTCATCCCGTCTGAGCATCGAGCGGGCCACTCCATACAAGCTGCGTTCTATACCGGATACGAGCCGAATGAAGGCTTCGCAATCTCCCTGTTGAGCAAACCTCACATCTTCTACGATTTGCACATCCATGCTCCTCCTCTGTTCATCTGATTCTATCTAGTTAGATTAGGCGCCTCTCCGATCGGTTCCATCGACTTTCATTTTTTCTACAAAAAAAACTCCCAAGAAGCTAATGCTTCTCGGGAGAGCTTATCAACTGCTTGCGGTACTGTTCGGGGGTGCACCCGACCATTTGCTTGAATAGCCGTGAAAAATGAGGCAAATGCTTGAATCCTGCGCGAAAGGATACATCCGTGACGCTCCATTGCGGTTCCGTCAAAAACCACACCTTTGCCTGATTGATGCGGCGGTGATACAAATAAGTGAATACCGTCGTGCCGGTAACGTCTTTAAACACCTTGCTTAAATAGTATTTGTTCAAATGCTGGCGTTCTGCGATATCGTCCAACGTCACATCTTCTTGATAGCAGCCTTCGATGACGCGAATCGTCTCCTGCACGCGCTTCTCGCGTTCGCCTGCCGGCGGCAACGCTGCCAGAGGCTCTTTGCACCAGTCGTATATACAATACAGCAAATCCAGAAATGCCAGTTGCATCCGCCGCTCGCCCACAAAATCGTGACGTCCCTCAAACGATTTCATTCGCGTCAGCAGCCGTTCCGCTTCTTCCCGATGCGGTGCCGGAAGTTTCAGGCGCGCATACTTTAATTCCCGAAACGGACGCAGCACATCATCCCCGGCTTCCGCCGGCAAATTGGGATGAACCGCCTCGACATATCGCGGATCGAAATGGATGATGGAGCGCACATACGGATAAGACGTATCGATATTCGGCCGGTGCAGCGTGAGACCATGCATCAGAATCAGGTCGCCCGGCTCCAGCGTATATATTTGATCGCCGATCAGATAGTGCGCTTTCCCGGCATGGAACATGTAAATCTCGTAGCTGGAATGGGAATGAAAGTACGGCACCTCATAAGGCGCCGCATTCCGGTACTGCAATTCAAACATGCTGGAGTGATGAATGAAAGACAACGGTCTCTCCCCCTTAACGGATGAGCCGGGCAGATTGGAGCTGTCGTGCTTGCGTTCAGCAATGCTGCAGCTGCCAGTTCCGAGTTAGGACTGGGCAGCCTCTTGGATAAGCGCCACTACGAGCTCGCTTGTCTTCACCAGATCGGACACATGAATCCGCTCATTCGTCGTATGAATGTCCAAGTAACCAACTGCAAGATTCACCGTCGGCACGCCCATGCCGTTGAAAATGTTCGCATCGCTGCCGCCGCCGGAATGGAACAAGCGCGCCGTAGAGCCAATGCGTTCGATGGCGCGCTGCGCCAGCTGCACCACTTCGTCTTTCTCGGTAAAGTTAAATGCCGGATACACGATATCGCTCTTGAATTCCGCGCGCGCTCCGCAATCGGCAGCCGCGCTTTCGAGCGCTTCCTTCATCGCCTGCACTTGCGCCTCCACCTTATGCTGCACGATGCTGCGCGCTTCCGCATCCAGCTTCACATAATCGCACACGATATTCGTCGCGCCGCCGCCTGCGAACCGGCCGATATTCGCCGTCGTCTCGTGGTCAATCCGTCCCAGCGGCATGCGGGAGATCGCTTTGCCGGCCACTTGAATCGCGCTGATGCCATCTTCCGGGTTCACGCCGGCATGCGCGGATTTGCCGTACACTTCCATCGTAATCTTCGCCTGCGTCGGAGCCGCTACCGCAATCGCTCCGATCTCGCCATTGGAATCAAGCGCATAGCCCAAGTCCGCTTCCAATAGCTTCGCATCCATCGCACGCGCGCCGACAAGCCCGGACTCTTCGCCGACCGTAATAACGAACTGGATTTGCCCGTGCGCCTGGTTCGTCTCTTGCATGACCCGGATCGCTTCGAACATAGCGGCGAGACCGGCTTTATCGTCAGAGCCGAGAATAGTCGTTCCGTCGCTGCGGATGTAGCCGTCGTCACCAAGCTGAGGCTTGATTCCGTTGCCGGGTTGAACCGTATCCATGTGGGAAGTGAAGAACAAGCGCTTCGCGCCGTGCATTCCTTCGGTTGCCGGCCAAGTGACAATCAGATTCCCTGCGCCATGACCCGTCGTCCCTGTCGTATCATCTTCCGTAACGTGCAAGCCCAATGCTTCGAATTGCTGCTTCAGCGTATCGCAGATGACACGCTCGTGCTTCGTCTCGCTGTCGATTTTCACCAATTCCATAAAGTGTTGAACAAGTCTTTCCTGTTGGACCATTTTGCTTTCCTCCAGACGGTTTCTTAGTTAAAATAGTGAGAAGTGCATCATGTATTGCGTAGAAAGGAGCTTTAAAAGCATGAAATCAAAGAAATGGTTTAAAATTGTGGTTTACCTCATGTTGGCTGCCATGATAGGGTCGACCTTATTTGCCCTTATCGAACCTTTCATATTCGGCTAGACTGAGACTGGCAAGCCGCATCATACAGAGCAAGCATCTTATGGGACAAGCCATGCAATCATGCATGGCTTCTCTTGTATCTCGTGATGCTCATATAGGTTTTCATTGCAGCTTCGTCTTAATATTCGCGCGTTCAAAGCCCAGCACTTGCGTGACATGCGGAAGCACCATTTGAGCCACTTGATTCACGGAGAAGGTCTGGCCTGTGCAATCCTCCAATGACGTCACGCCATATTCGCTAATCCCGCAAGGGATGATCCCGCTGAAGCCTTCATGCTCAATGCCGCTCTTCACATTCAGGGCAAAGCCATGGCTCGTCACGAACCCGCGGCGATGGCGGCATCGATTGAACTTGACGCCAATGGCGGCAATCTTCAAATCTCCAACCCATACCCCCGTATACTCCGGCTTACGGCTGCCTTCTATGCCGAACGTCCCCAAAAATTGAATGACTGCTTCTTCCAGAGAACGCAAATAACCGTGCAAATCGAGCTGTGGCCCTTCGAGCAGCAATAAAGGGTATCCTACCAACTGTCCCGGGCCATGGTATGTAATATCCCCTCCGCGATCGATTTCATATACCGCGATCCCCTTCTGCTTCAGCTGTTCCGGACTGAGCAGCAGATGCTCGGGGTGACGCTGCGAGCCGATGGTATAGGTCGGAGGGTGCTCCAGAAGAAGCAGTGAATCTTGCTCCGAGCCTTCATCGATAGCACGCACTATTTCCTTTTGCTTATCCCAAGCCGCTCCATAATCAATTCGATCCAAATAGTGAATGTTTATTGTTTTTCCTGAATTTAGCATTACATTGTTAGGGTTCATCGTCTCACGCTTTCTTCTGTCGATTCGTGCCCGTGCTTAATATACCTTCGTATCCAGCGTATAGCCTTCCAGGTTCTCCTTGACGCGTTGCAGGAAGCGTCCGCAGATGACGCCATCCAGGATGCGGTGATCCAAGGATAGACACATGTTGGCCATGGATCGGACAGCAATCATGTCGTTGATGACGACAGGCTTCTTCACAATGGATTCAAAGGTCAAGATGGCGGCTTGCGGGTAATTGATAATCGGATAAGACAGAATCGATCCGAATGACCCCGTGTTATTAACGGTGAACGTGCCGCCTTGCATATCGTCGAGCCGCAAGCGTCCTTCCCGTGTCTTGCGGGCCAATTCCTCAATCTCGCGCGCCAAGCCGGCAATGTTTTTCTGATCCGCCTGCTTGATGACCGGCGTCAATACCGAATCCTCCGTGCCAACTGCCAAAGACAAATTGATATCGCGCTTTACGATAATTTTGTCGACCGCCCAGAGGGAATTCATAATCGGATAATCTTTAATGGCATTCACTATAGCTTTCAACACAAACGCCAAGTAAGTCAAGTTAATTCCTTCTTTGCGTTTGAATTCATCCTTGATTTTGCTGCGCAGCAGCACGAGATTCGTCACATCGACTTCGATCATCGTCCACGCATGCGGAATTTCCGATACGCTTTGACGCATATTTCTTGCTATGGATTGACGAATCGGGGTCACGTCGATAAAGGTCTCCCCATGACCCGCTCGATCCCGGCCTTCGACCTCAATCGAAGGTATGCGCGGCGTCTCGGCAAGATGAAGACCCGAATGGCGCACCTGCACATTCGCATCCATGGAGCCCGTATTCGCCGGGACTCCTGGCGATGGCTGGCTGCTTCCAGCTGCAGACGCATAGGTAGACGGCGCGGCAGCGGCAGGCGCCGAAGGTTGCGGCGTCATCGCCGCGACTGCATGCGACTCGATCGCAGCCATCACGTCTTTGCGCGTAATGCGCCCTCCTTGCCCCGTTCCGTTCACGGTGAGCAGATCAACTCCATGCTCCTGCGCCAGACGTTGAACCGCCGGCGAATAGCGGTGCCGCATGTCTTGGCCTTGCGTCGTACCTCCAGCCGCCATGCCGGCTGGAGCCGTTGCCCCTGCGCCGGCTGCTGCAGGGGCAGGGGCTGTCTGTGCCGCTCCTTCCGGCAGCACGCGGCAAATGACGGCGCCGACAGCAACCGTATCGCCTTCCTGTGCCACGATTTCATTCATGACCCCGGCTTCCGTTGCCGGAATCTCTGCTACGACCTTGTCCGTAATCACTTCGCATAGCGGTTCGTAGGAATCGAACGATTCGCCGGGCCGCTTTAACCATTTCCCGATTGTAGCCTGCACGAGTGATTCCGCAAGCTGCGGCATGGTCACTTCTTTTACGTTGCCTGAAGACATTGTTTCTCACTCCCGTTCTTAAATCGAGGGAGGAACGGCGGGAGGCTGACGCTCCCGTGTCCTCGGTCGATATTCCCGTTCATTAGAATAGCGCCAGCTGGCGCATCGCTTCCTTCACTTTATCCTTGCCTAACATAAAGAACTTCTCCATTGGAGGGCTGAACGGCATCGCCGGAATATCCGGTCCGCACAGCCGCTTGATCGGAGCATCCAGATCATACAGCAGCTCCTCAGAAATGATGGCGGACACTTCGGCGCCCACTCCGCCCGTCTTATTGTCTTCATGTATAATAAGAACCTTGCCCGTCTTCGCAACAGCCTCTAGAATGGCTGCGCGATCGAGCGGCTGGATGGTGCGCAGATCGAGAATGTGAGCGCTAATGCCTTCCTTCTCCAGCTCATCTGCGGCCTGCAGGGCATAGTGAAGCGGCAGGCTGTAGCCGATAACGGTAATGTCCGTTCCTTCGCGCAGCACGTTCGCCTTCCCGATCGGCACGATATAATCGTCATCCGGAACGTCTCCTGTAATCATCCGATAGCATTTCTTGTTCTCAAAAAAGATGACCGGATCGGGATCGCGAACCGCGGCTTTTAACAATCCTTTCGCATCGTAAGCCGTGGCCGGAGCTACAATTTTGAGTCCCGGCGTTCCGAAGAAAACGGATTCCGGACATTGAGAATGGTACAATCCGCCCGCCACTCCGCCGCCAATGGGAGCTCGGATAACTAGAGGACACGACCAATCGTTGTTGGAACGGTAGCGAATTTTGGCGGCCTCGCTAATGATTTGGTTCGTTGCCGGGAACATGAAGTCCGAATACTGCATTTCCGCAATCGGCTTCATTCCCACCATGGCCGCACCGATAGCGACTCCGGCAATCGCCGATTCGGCTAGCGGCGTATCAAGCGCGCGCTCCTCGCCGAATTGCTCATACAACCCTTTTGTCGTGGTAAAAACGCCGCCTTTTACGCCGACATCTTCCCCAAGCACGAACACTTCGCTATCGCGTTCCATTTCTTCTTTCATCGCCAGTCGGATGGCGTCGATATATTCCATTACTGCCATGTTCCGCGTTCCTCCTCTGCGTAGACATGTGCCAATGCATCTTCCGGCTGCGGAAACGGAGCCTGTTCCCCGTAAACCGTGGCCTCGTCGATTGTGGCTTTGATGTCCGCAAGCAGCTTGGCTTCATCTTCTTCCGACCAAATGCCGCATTCCATCAAATACGCTTTATAGCGGGGTATGCCGTCCTTCTCCCAATTCGCGTCGACTTCTTCCTTCGTGCGGTACGCCAAGTCGTTGTCCGAAGTAGAATGAGGCGACAACCGGTACATCACCGCTTCGATCAGCGTCGGTCCTTCGCCGCGAACCGCTCGTTCGCGCGCTTCTGTCATGACGCGGAACACTTCCAGCACATCGCAGCCGTCGACGCGAACTCCCGGGAATCCGTAGCCCAGCGCGCGGTCGCTGATTCGGCCGGCCACCTGCTTGGCGATAGGCACCGAAATCGCGTATTGGTTGTTCTGGACCATTATGATCGCAGGCACCTTATGAACCCCCGCAAAGTTGCAGCCTTCGTGGAAGTCCCCCTGATTGCTGGAGCCTTCTCCCAAGGTAACGAAGGACACCGAATCCTCCTTGCGCATCTTGGCGGCCAGCGCGATGCCCACAGCGTGCGGAACCTGAGTCGTTACCGGACTGGAGCCGGTAACGATTCGCAGCCGTTTGCAGCCGAAATGGCCCGGCATTTGGCGTCCCCCGCTGTTCGGATCCTGAGCTTTCCCGAACAAGGCAAGCATTAATTCGCGCACGGTCATGCCGACAGACAGCACGAAGCCGTAATCGCGGTAATAAGGCAAGAAATAGTCTTTGCTGTGATCAAGGGCAAATGCAGCTGCTACCTGAGCCGCTTCTTGGCCGATGCCGGACACATGGAAGTTGATCTTACCGGCACGCTGCAGCAGCAACGCGCGTTCGTCATATTTACGGGCAAGCACCATCAAGCGGTACATCTCAATAGCTTGCGCATTCGTTAATCCGAGTTCTTCATGCTTCGTCTGCTGACGAACAGTCACGTCAGGCGTCATGGAGTCATCCTCCTTTAATATCAACGTAATTCATCCATTACGGTCAATCAAATCATTACATAATACCAGGTACTAAGACTTGAGTCTAATACCATTATAACCTTTAGTTTTTGAAAAAGAAAACGTCAGATCCGTCCAGCTTGTCACATGCTTAACGATTGTCCGTCAATCGCCAACATCGCTTCTCCCATAATTTCAGACAGAGACGGATGAGGGTGAATGACATGTCCCATTTCCCAAGGCGTGGCATCCAGCCATTTGGCCACTGCCGCTTCGCCGATGAGCTCGGTAGCATGCGGGCCTACTATATGAACGCCAAGCAAATCGTTGCTCTTCGCGTCCGCAATCACTTTCACGAATCCATCCGTTTCCCCGTGCACGATAGCTTTGCCAATCGCCTGAAACGGCATTTTGCTCACTAGTATATCCAATCCGGCTGCTCTCGCTTCCTTCTCCGTCCAACCTATAGAAGCCGCTTCCGGCATCGAGTAAATGCAACGCGGAATGCGACGGTGATCGAGGGCAATGGCTGCTTGTCCATTAAAGTGGCCAACGGCGGCAAGCGCTTCTGCGGACGCTGCATGGGCAAGCTGGAGCCCGCCAATGACATCGCCAATGGCATAAATATGCGGTTCATTCGTCTGCATCCATTCATTGACCCGGATAAAACCGTGCGCAGACTCGATGCCAGCATTCTCCAGTCCAATATTTTCAATGTTGGCTTGTCTGCCTATGCATACGAGAAGCTTGTCTGCAATTATGCTGGATGTCTCTCCTCCTGCTTCCACAAGCAAATGCACCTCGCCTGCCGCTTCGTCTACATGTATCTCATCCGGTTGTATTTTGGCTTGCGTATGTATACGAGCCCCTCTCTTCTTAAGCTGCCGCTCAAGCTCGCGCGAGATGTCTTCATCCTCCTGCGGCACGATATGCGTTGCAGCCTCGATGACATCCACTTCCACGCCGAAATCGATGAGCATGGACGCCCACTCCATTCCGATAACCCCCCCGCCCACGATGGCAACCCGGCGGGGCAAGGCCGTCCATTCCAGCGCCTCATCCGTCGTAACTACATAGGTGCCGTCAACTTGAAGCCCAGGCAATGTGCGCGGTCTGGATCCGGTCGCTATAATCAGCTGCTTCGGCACGATCGTCTCCGCTTCGCCGTTATCGCTCTCAACGGCTACCGATCCGCTCTTCGGAGAGAAAATCGACGGCCCCATCACTCGTCCGTTGCCGTGAATGACCTCGATTTGGTGCTTGCGCATCAAGAACTGCACTCCGCGATGCAACTGCTCGACCACTTCCTGTTTCCGGGCTTGCGCACGTTCAAAATTAAGCTTAACTCCTTCGATCTCGATGCCGAACATGCTGCCATTCTGTGCTTGTCTGTACAGTTCTGCGCTCCGCAGGAGCGCTTTGCTCGGTATGCAGCCGCGATGGAGGCAGGTTCCGCCCAGCTTCTCCCGTTCGATGACCACTACCTTCTTTCCCGCTTGCGCGGCCGCAATTGCCGCAATATATCCACCCGTTCCGCCGCCGAGTACGGCGACGTCCACTTGTTTTGTCATTTGATAAACACTCCTTTAGACGGAATTTCCACTATAAACGAATGTTCAAAACCCACTTTTGAACAACCTTTAAAACGCTCGACTCCAATGGTTCTATTGTACTCTCTTTTTGTTCACCCGCCAAACATGTTTCTCCAGCGCGGACACCAAATGAGCAGGAAAGATTAGACATGTGCCGCAAATCACGGTAAGATAAGGAGAAATAAATCTAATCACGCATATATCGAACAACCTCTAATAGTACATGTTCAGAAGTAATGCATGTTCAAAGAGGGGCGCTTTTCAGGGCACTTTTTGAACACCTCTAAAATGAACTGACAGGTGAACTCATTATGAAGCAAACGCATGTCATCACTCGTTTTATCGCCATATTGTTGCTGGTTTTGCCTGGCATAGCAGCTACATACGGCTTTCTCGTCATGAAGAATGTCATCTTCCAATACATTGCCGACAAAGGGAATGATGCTATCTCCAACCCGACATTCGGTTGGTTGCCGCTTTTGGGCGGGTGTATGCTGTTCCTCATTGGCGCAGGCTTTATCGGCGGATGGATCTTCTATCGTGACCGCAAACGGAACTATGTAGCGGCACGCTTCCGCAAGAAACGGCCCAAGCCCGCTTCATTGAAATAATGAAGGCCCCCGCCATTCGATGTCATTCGAGTGGCGGGGGCCTTATTCTATGGAGGCGGCGGCTTCACCTTACGCGTGGAAACCGCCCTGTCCGTACGGCTATAACGGCCGCATCATTTGCCGGTGTCTTCGTCAGATGGACGTTCCCCGGCAGTGCGCTGCGTCCCGCCGTGTGCCGCTCCATCCTGCCCGGAGCCTTCCGTCGTTGAACCGGATTGCCCCAGCTTCGCCTTCAGTCTGGCGAGTTCCTGAGCGATGATTTCCTCTTTCGACAGCTGTTCCGGCTCGGCACGTTCAGACTGCTGCGCGCCCGCATCCGCGATTTCACTTGCAGATGGCACTTCTTGCGCCTCCAGATGCGGCACCTCATTTTCACATTCCTTAGACGCCATGTCAGGAGAACGCTCCGGCTCTTGCTCGGCCGTCTCATTGCCGCTGTCCGAATGAGGGGGCATCACGTCCATGTCACGTAACATACGCTCCGGTATCGTAATGACATTTCGCGTGCCGCTCATTTTTTCGTAGAAGAGACGCTTATCCTTTTTAAATAAATGAAGCAAAAGATGAATGAACAGCACTCCATTGAAAATGAGCCACGCCAAGAAAATCGCTACCATAATAAGAGGGGAATCCATCACTTCGTTGAAATTCAATACATACCAGAACACGTAGTTGATACCGCCGATACCGAAATAAAGAAGCCCGTATCGTTTGACCAATCCGATAAAGGATACGACACGCTGCTGTTCTTCTGAATTCAATCGGTCCTCTTGCAGATGAATACGTGTCACCCACTTGCCGAACGTCTTGCCTTCCGTAAATAGCGGCATCACAATGAAGTAGATGAATATGCCCGCTGCCAAATAAATAGGGTTCATATTTATTAAATCAAAGTTCGCCATGCTTTCTTTATATACTAGAGCAGTGTACACGATGTACACGCAGCCCATCACGATGGACAGGACGATCGAATCGAGCCACACGGCGATAGCTCTGCGGATAAATCCAACCGGCTTGCTCTTCAAATCGACATTAGCGTCCAGTTCGTGCGAACGAGGCAGGAAGTACGTAATGAGCGGCGCCAGCAAAAACCCCGTCATTCCGCCTAACGTGTTCAGAAGCAAATCATCGACGTCGAACAAACGGTATGGGCAATCGTAAATGCCATACAGTCCGGTTCGCTGCGTGACTTCGAAGAACAAGGATACCAGCAGCGCAATCACGGTCGTCTGCAAGAAAGATCGGCGGAAGTAATAACGCAAATACACGCCTAACGGCAACGTCAACACCATATTAAACGCCGCTTGAAAAAAGGCCCGCTCCTGCAACAAATATACGTAAGTGCTCGGATGCGACCATTCGACTCTGGATTCCTTCACAATATCGCGAATGAACTGAAACGGCCTCAGCTGCTCAAATACGGCGCTCGACCGCTCCACGCAGTTATGCGTTTGCGCGGGCAGTGGGAGAATGACGAGATAAAAAGCGGAAATAAAATAAAGCAGCATGGAATAAAGCACGAGAGAACGCACTTTATTAACGTACCCGTATCTGCGGTACTGCACGATCAGAAACGGAAGCGTCAAAAAAAACGCTGCAAAAGGAAATGTAATCAGTGCACTCTTAATCGGAAACAAATAAGCGTTCATGAATAATCCTTCCCATATCAAATTGTCGCAAAATTAATGTACCGACTTCAGTGGCGGTTGTCAACCCTATATCATTGACGCAATAAACAAATAACCGCCCTTCATTAGCCTGCGTTATGAACTAATGAACCGAGCGGCATCTATGTATTCGGATCTGGTCTAACGAATAAATATCCCGCCGAACGGTATCGTCTCTCTCATGATTCTTTTAACCAAGCCGTCCCCTTCTAAATCATGCTCCAATTGCCGATCGTTTATGTTCGTTTGCAGGAGGACATGCCCAGTTCCGGTTATTTCCCATTGAACATTCATATTCTGGCTCGCGATCGAGTTGCCGTACACGCATGGCTTCAGCGTCGCGTTCTCCGGATAAGCGACAAGGCAGCCGATATTCACGTAGGTGGGTTGCTCCGGGTGCAGCTGTAACGAATACAAGGGTCCGTTCGATAATATGCCCAGCAATCCATCGTCCGCATGGAACTTCATTTTGACGATTTCTTTTGTAATGAGCACATTTTTCAGCGTTTGGACGCGCCGCTCTACGTGAATGCCTTCGGTGTAGAACAAGATATGCTTCCATTCAAACAGCAGATCGCTGCCCTCCGTAATATGCAGCGTCTTCAAGCAATATCCGTTCGGCAAGCCGAGCATGACGCAAGACGGTCCGCTAATTCTGGATTGAATGAATTTGCGTTTGCGGTACATCCCTGCAATGTCCATGAACCGATCCTCGCGGTTGGCGGAATCGCCCTGGAACGCGATGATTTGCCGCGGGTGCAAAATATAAACGGCCTCATCCCCGCTCAGATGCAGCGAAGTCATCTGTGCATGCAATTCTTGGGCTTCTTGAATGACTTCCATTACATTCTCCTCTATTTCAACGTTCTGCGCCAGACGAAGATACGCAGCACCCGGGTAAGAATGATATATAATACGACCAGACCAATCCCTGTGCAGACAGTAATCACAATCCGTCGAAATTGCAGCTTTTCCTGCAGCTTCGCTTCCACATCCTTCTGCTCCCATTGATCAATGCGCTTGAGCAATTGTTCATTTTGCTGCCGCAGCGACTCGTTCTCTGCCTGCAATTGCTGCTGCATGGCATCCGATTGGCGCTTTGCCTCTTCAAGCGACTGCCGTGTTTCTTCATATTGCTGCTTCATCTGTTCAAAATCAGCCGGAAGCTCTGACAGCTTCTGCAGGAATCCAGCGTGAGCGGACGGACTCGGAACAAGGAACATCATGCTGAAAAAGAGCAGCAAGATTAGCCATGGCGCCTGCTTCCCCTTTTTCTGTCTTGATTGCATGCCATCCGCCTCCTTTTGAGATTATTTCAACTTCTCACCTATCAGTCGACAATTTTCATCAATATTATAGCATATCTTTATCGTTCGAAAAGGAAATGAAAGGTTACAAAATCATTAGATGAGGGTTGATTTTCGGAGAAAATGGCCGTCCACCGGAACCATTTAGAGCATTTGTGCTTACTATATCAGTAATGCAGGACTCATAAGGAGGAACCGGGATGCGTGATGAGGATCAGCGGAAGATATTGCTTGTCGTTACCATAATTGTGTTCTTAGCCTTCGCATACGGTTTCGTGGAAGGCACGGCACCAGAATCGGAAGGTACGATTATTCCGTAAACTTGACAAGAAGGTGAGTGTCAGTGACCTTTTCGAGAGGACGGCAAAAAAAATGCAGCGATAACAATAAAAATAATAAAAAAAAAAGAAACGGAACGAAATTATCTGTCGAGCAAATAGCGGTCATTGCCGCGTTGTTAACCAATTCACTTAAAGTGCAGTCGATCCTCGTAGACCGTAACCAAGTGGTGGAAGTGCTGCTTACCGGGTCTCTTCGCAAAAAGACGCAAATGGACCAGCTGATTGAACAAATAAGCGACCTCTCCATTGGAGATTTGCTAGAAAGCCTGAACAATCTAAATAAGTAATACGGCCTAGACAACTTGCTAATTCTAACTTCACAGATATTAGTTGATGTATCCCCCACCTTGTAGGAGCGAAAGTCTTATTTTTAATTGTTCGCCCTGCTTTGCACGAATATAGGACAAGCACACAGTGTAGAGCAGAGCCAAACAACATCGTGAAACACGACGTCTGGCCGGAAAAGAATATAAGTGGATAAATAAAGCGGCCCTGACTTCCCCATTGGCCAGTCCTGCAAGGACTTGGGCAATGAGGGGCGTCGAGCCGGATATAACGCCTTCTGCTGTTATCAACTTCCTCGGCTAAGTAACGTTGTCTGAATCTTGTATAATTTCTTCTAAAGTGAAAGGATTCGGAATGTTTAAAGTTAAGTATTTTCCGTATAACTTATGGATATCAATGACCAACTTTTGAGCCCCCTATTCAACATCGTCATATCAAAGTAAAATATTGTTATTCGTGAAATTACTCATCCCTATCAATGTTTATATGTTTCTTGAATTTATCTAGTTATTCCTTATAATAACGGGGGGATTTTTGTGGAGATATTGGGAGAGAAACTATTGCTGTCACAGATTACAATCAATGATTTGGATTTTATATGCAGGATAGAATGCGATAGGTGTCTATGGTATTTTGAAGAAGATCTACAGACGGAACAAGCCGTTAGAGAGAAATATCTACATAAAATCAATGAAATTGACGATGCATGCAGTTTTGATTTTATTGTAAGTTTAACTGAGGATGATAAGAAAACACTCATCGGTTTAGCGCAAGTTTGGAGCTATATCGAATACAGAAAGAGCTGGGAGTTAGGATATGCGATTCTTCCGGAATACGGGAGTAACGGTTATGGAACTGAAGCGGCCAGACTATTATTGAAATTTGCATTCGAAACATTAGATGCCCATAAAGTGGTTGGAATGTGCAATTCAAAAAATACTCGTTCAGCATCACTTATGGAACGTATTGGCATGACTAGGGAGGCTATTTTTAAAGAAGAGCTTTTTTGGCAAAACCAATGGACCGATCAATATTATTATTCAATTCTGGAAAAAGAGTATTACGTCTAACGCCCTACCTTTCGTGCAAGATGAAAAAAGCACCTTTAGGTGCTTTAGGTGCTTTTTTTATTAATAACACCTAACTGCGAGTGTCTATTACCAGTCTGTACGGTGTGTTAGGATCATAATCCGAAGGGTATCTCCCTCGCACTAATACATACACGTCTTCACCCGGATTAATAGTGGTTGTCAGAAAACGCGGTATTGCAGGACTACCGTAGTTGCCCTCATCTTTGAACGAAATAACTTGTCCGTCATTTTTGAATACAATAAACATCAGATCATACGTTCCACCACTATTAGGTGGGGTAAATAACGCTGCTACTGTACGCATGCCTGGAGTAGTGTTCTTTACATGGTAGAAATCGAGATCATCGGGAGCGTCGAGGTAACCGCCATGCTCATGCACATAGCCAAGGTCAACCTCAATTGCAGTATCAAAGGTATCTGCAACACCTTTTTGCGCAAAAGCAGATGGTGCAAAAGTTAGTATTAGCACGGAAGTAATCAAGGCTGTTATTACTTTTCTTATTCTCATAAACATTCGCCTCCAAATGCAATATAAGTCGGCCGAACTCTTAACAAAATATTACTAATTAATCAATCTTCTGGTATATAGTACGATAGGGCTAATATTTTGTCGGTTATTAAACATTAATGTAATATTCTATAAAGAAAACTTAATCTAAGTGGATTGTGGACATAGCGAGGGTGTAAAATAGAGTATGCCTTTCTCAGTTACTTATCTTACTGTTGCTCCAGAATAAATGTAGTGACTTGTACACATAAAGAATCGGAGATATGAAAGAGCGTTCGAACATTCGGAATACAGGGGCTCGGTACACAAAAAGCCCCGTTTTATTGAACGGGGCTTTTTCCTTTATAAAACAATCATTGTGGTATTAAATTTCTTTAAAATGGAGCACAAAGCCTGGTCTTCCTGCATTTTCAACTTGGCATTTATAAACAACATTATCTATAGAAATAACTGCAGGTCTATCGTATTCTACAAATTCGTATGCTACCTTTTCTTTCACACAATAACGTTCAATTTCATCTAAAAATGCTTGTTTATTCTTTGGAAGTTGATCCAATTCGACTGTAAAACCTTTCTTCAAAATCTTTTTCCAAAGATTTTCCATCATGATTGTCCCCCTCTTTTATAATTGATTACTACTTATAATTCTATTATACAATATCCTTTTCTTCGCGAAGAATTTATAATTTTATTATCGCATCTAAGCTAATATCTTTCACTAGTCCTTTTGTGACAGACTAAACTTCGGTGAGTTGGTGAAATGATCGAATAGGCTACGCAAACGGACGTGGAGTCTCCGATGTATCGAGAGGGCGAGCCGTATACTATTCCGGTCGTCGCGTGACACGCGGCTTGGTTCGCCGTAGTCAGTCCCCCTCAAATTTAAGGCGCGAAAACGATCTGCGAGAGGAGTACGTGGAAAAACAAGTAAAGCCCCGTTTTATTCAACGGGGCCGTTGCCGTATGGTTTTCGATCCGTAGCGCCAAGATACGATTTTAATCCGTCCTGCAAGATATGCGAGAAATTAACGTTTGCAGCGTCGTTCAGCCACTTCGGAATACGGTAGGGCTATCTGCGTTCAACTACCTATAATAAACAGGTTCGATAAGCGCATCGTTCGTGTTTTTACATTAAAAACGCCCACCTCCGAAAGTTTATCGGACAGGTGGGCGTCTTAGTTTACGTATTAAGTTGTCTAATGCAGACGCAATGACGCCTCGTCAGCCACTATTAGCCTGCGCCGGGCAAGGATTTGCGCTGCACTGTCGCTAAGTCAACGGCCGCCAAAGTTACGGCACGAACGGAGGTGAATCGTAAATTTTTGTTGGAGTGTTTGCGAAAAGTTTATCGGAACGTTTTAACGGGACGCCGATAAGTTTACGGGAACAAACGTTTGATACATCACCTTAACCCCTTACTCCTTACCTCTTCAGCTCACCTTATGCTCAATGCGCAGCTTGTCGGCTACCATCGCAATGAATTCGCTGTTCGTTGGCTTTGACTTGCTGATGTTGATTGTGTAGCCGAACAGACGGCTGATGCTGTCGATGTTGCCGCGCGTCCAAGCAACCTCAATCGCATGGCGAATGGCACGTTCTACGCGGCTCGGCGTCGTTTTGTATTTTTCCGCAATCGCAGGATATAATGTCTTCGTAATCGAACCCAAAATTTCAATGTTGTTATATACCATCGTAATTGCTTCGCGCAAATACTGATATCCTTTAATATGTGCCGGAACACCGATTTCATGAATAATCGAAGTGATATTGGCATCCAAATTCTTCGTCTTGCCCAGCTGTACAACATTGGATTTGGAGGATGAAGTCATCAAGCTGCTGGCACTGGAACCGCCCGTTAAAGCGGTATTCGACGATACGCCAGCTAACTGCCGAATGCGATTGGCCAAAATATCCATATCGAATGGCTTCAATATGTAATACGAGGCGCCAAGTTGGACCGCACGTTGCGTAATGCTCTCCTGCCCAAATGCGGTGAGCATAATGATCTTTGGTTGCGGGGACAAGTTCAAGCTTCGCAAACGTTCTAACACACCCAAGCCGTCTAAATGCGGCATAATAATATCGAGAATGAGCACGTCCGGCACCGCTCTCGTCTGCTCCAGGAATTGGAGTACCTCTTCGCCATTATAGGCGACCCCAGTGACGACCATGTCGTCTTGTTCTGATAAGAAATCAGCTAACAAATTAGTGAATTCTCGGTTGTCGTCCGCTAACAGTATTTCGATCTTTTGCAACTTTTAATCCTCCCTTGTCAAAGTTTCGCATATCGGCACCAATACAATGAGTGTTAAATCCTTTCCAGATCATGTTATTCGACATCAAGAATGAAATTCCTTCTGTCGAAAACTTTTTTTCTTTATTTTTTCGAAAAGATCCATTATAATGAAGATTTATTATAAATTTCTACATTATTCGTGCTGATTCGTAAAGGTTCGACATTGGTGTCGATTTGCTTAGTGAAAAAGGAGAAGGAGCACGCTGCGCGTGTACCTTCCCCTGTAGCCCCCACGTCTGCGGCGCCGATAAGACGACACCCGCATCCTGCAGCATCCATTCAATAAAGCAACCATAACCTGAGCTTGGGTCGTTGACGAAGACATGAGTAACGGCTCCGATTAGTTTGCCATTCTGAATGATTGGACTGCCGCTCATTCCCTGAACGATTCCACCGGTCTTCTGCAATAGTCGCGGATCAGTAATCCGAATGACCATACCTTTGGTTGCAGGCGTAGATTGCTTTGTCAGATGCGCAATTTCGATTTTGAAGCGCTCGACCTGTTGACCGTTCACGACCGTCAACATTTCCGCGGGTCCTTCCTGCACTTCCTCACTAAACGCTACCGGTATAGGCTCTTTAAATAAACTGTGATCTGGAGTAGCCGTCATTTTCCCGAATATTCCGAACGGAGTATTCCGTTCAATATTGCCTAAGACTCGGCTTTCCTTCAAAAAATGGGCTCTTTTCTCACCAGGTTCACCATTTTGGCTCTTGGATATCGAGGTTACGTTCGATTGTACGATTTCACCTTGACCAACGACAATGGGCGACTGCGTATCCATATCGGTAATTACGTGTCCCAAAGCTCCATACACGCCTTGATCGGGTGCATAGAAAGTAAGTGTTCCTACGCCCGCCGCAGAGTCACGGATATACAATCCGAGTCTCCACGTCTTATCCTCCGTATCATAAGCAGGCGTTAGCTGTGTCTTCACTTCCGTTTCACCGCGGCGGATAAGGAGTTCAAGCGGCTTTTTGCTCTCCCCGGCTTGCTTCACAATATCCGCCACTTTGCTTACATCATTTAGTCGAATCCCGTTCATACTCATAATGAGATCGCCTAATCGGACTCCTGCTGCTTCTCCAGGAGAGATTTTGTTATCTGGACTTACATGGACCAGATGGTGACCTACAACAAGAATGCCCGCTGATTTGACTTTGACGCCGATCGTCTGTCCACCAGGAATGACGCGCAAATTAGGAACGACATTCACTTTGAGCGTCTTTAATGGAATGCCTCCGAACAGCTTCAGCTTAAGTTCAGCCTGTCCGGATTGGGACGACTGAAGGGAAATCGGCTGCTGCAGCGATAAATCGAAGGAGGGGCGATTCTCGCCATTGACACGCAAAATATCCGGTCGGTCCACCGTGGCTTTAGCGTGTACAGGCATAACGAGATGAAGTTCTTTTTGCTCTCCTTCAAATAATCGAAGCTGGCTCGGCAATGCCGCAAAAGTGCGAAATGGAGCTGTGGTGCAGCATAAACAAACGATAATGACTAGCATCAGACCGAGCAGACGTTTTACGTTGGGGTTCAAAGGTGTCACACTCCTTTGTTGGCGGAAGCTTGACGAAAAGGACGTGCCGTTTTCGTAACTTTAAGGTATCCTTGACCCCTACGTTTTATTAGTGAAAATGATTCCTCAATCCCTTTATTTACGCACCTTTTTGACGTTCAGCCAACTTCAGCATTTCTTGTGCATGATGCAAAGTTCTTTCCGTTACTTCCACGCCTCCAAGCATGCGAGCCAACTCGGCGATGCGTCCTGTTTCGTCTAATTCCGTTACCTGCGTTGAAGTGCGCTCATCACGGACCTGCTTCTCGATATAATACTGATGATCAGCCATGCAAGCCACCTGGGGCAGATGCGTAATGGCGAATACTTGTCCGCTGCGGGACACCCACGCCAGCTTCTCCGCTATCGCTTGCGCGGCACGGCCGCTAACTCCCGTATCCACTTCATCGAATATGATCACCGGGACTCGATCCACCTCTGCAAATATGGTCTTCATCGCCAGCATAATACGGGACAATTCTCCCCCGGACGCAATCTTATGAAGGGGGCGAAGCGGTTCGCCGGGATTGGGGGAAATAAGAAACTCGGCATCATCCCAACCATTCTTCGTAAAGCGAACCGGGACGCCGCCCACATCGAAGCCATGTTCGCCTTGCAGCCGATCGAGCCGCACATCGAGCCGTGTTCGTTCCATATGAAGGTGCTGCAATTCTGCTTCGATACGCGCCGTTAGTTCATTCGCCAATTGGCGCCTTGCATTGGTTAATGCCTCCGCTTTCCGCGTCAGCTTCGCAAGCCGTTCCTGCGCTTCCTTTTCCAACGCGGCGATGCGTTCGTCCTTATGTTCAATCTTATCCGCCTCCGCTTCGATCCGCTGTAAATATTGAAGCATCTCCTCGACGGTTGAGCCATATTTGCGCTTTAATGAGGTAAGCTGATCAAGACGCTCCTCAATCTGTTCGAGACGAACTGGATTGAACTCTATATTTTCACGGTAGTCCCTGAGCTGATACGCAGCATCCTCCAACTGATAATATGCTGACTGAAGCTGCTCCACCATAGGCTGAAATTTCACCGTATCATACACCATTACATCCTCAAGCTTCGATAGCGCGAGATTGACGAAATCCATGGCGCCTTGCGCATATAAACGCTCATAAGCATTGTTCACAGAGTCCATCAGCTTCTCTGCATTGGCTAGTTTGCGCTTTTCTTCCGATAAACATTCATCTTCGCCAATTTTTAGTTGGGCGTTGTTGAGTTCTTCAATCTGGAAGCGATACAGATCAAGCATCTGATACGCTTGCTGGCTCGTCTCCTTCAATTGGTTCAATTCGTGCTGAAGAGCCATGAAGCATCCGAAGTCTTCACGGTATCGTCGCTTGATTGCAGCCAGTTCCTCACCGCCGTATGCGTCCAGCCATTCCAGATGACGCTCCACCTTGAGCAGCGATTGGTGTTCATGCTGACCATGTATATTGATAAGCAATTCTCCAACCTCGCGCAGCATCGTCAGATTGACCATTTGACCGTTGATCCTGCACAGGCTCTTGCCTTGCGCCGTTAATTCCCGTCGGATAATAAGCAGTTCGTCACGATCCGCTTGAATGCCCAAGCGAGATAACGCATTCCAGACCGGATGATCTCCTGGAAGATCGAATGAAGCTTCTACCTCAGCCCGGTCGCATCCGTAGCGGACGAAGTCAGACGATCCGCGTGCTCCGCCGATAAGCCCAAGCGCATCAATAATGATGGATTTACCTGCTCCCGTTTCCCCTGTAAGAACATGAAATCCACGATGAAAGTGCAGTTGCACCGATTCGACAACCGCCAAATTACGAATGGATATAGCTACTAACATGGAGCACCCCTCCCGAGCGCAAGTTATGAAATATGGCTCATAATCTGGTCTACGACGGCCTGGCTAAGCTGTTTCGTTCGGCATATGATAAGAATCGTATCATCACCGCATACCGTACCCATAATTTCAGGCCACTCGATCGAGTCCATCAGCACGGCGATCGCATTTGCCGTGCCAGGCAAGCACTTCATGACAACCAGATTCTCGGCACTATCGACGCTCACGAAGTTATCCAACAATGCGCGTTTCAATTTCTGTGCCGGATTGAAGCGCTGATCGATTGGAAGCGAATATTTATATCGACCATTATCCATTGGAACTTTAATAAGGTGCAGTTCTTTCATATCTCGAGACACAGTCGCTTGCGTCACATGGAATCCGGCTTGACGCAGCGCATCCACCAGTTCATCCTGTGTCTCGATGTCATTATTCATCACGATCTCTCTGATTTTGATATGTCGTTGTCCTTTCATGCATGCCCTCCATTAGATCAATCATGTGTGTAAATATTCACTGAAATCAATATAAATAAACCACTTATCAGGATTGTGCTTCTCCAAAATCCATACGCAGCAGACGCACCCGCCGTTCCAACAAATCTACAATAAGCAATCCGGCGCAATCCGGATAAGCCGCAAAGTAAGGTGTCCACAGCTTTCGCAGCCCGCTCGCGCCCCAATCCAGCTGCATCCGTTCTCGTGCGATACGAACAATATACCATTGTTCGTCACGTTTGACGACCATATCACCCCAAATTCGTGTCGGCTCCAAATTTTCCCCATCCAGACAAAAATGCAGCGGAACGAAAAATTTACCGCCGATGATTTCGTAGCCGCTGCTTTCAATTAAAGCAATCACTTCTTCGTCTTGCGGGAACCGGTCGCTTAACAGTACATCCTCCAGCGGCTCAGACGTACGCACATAATGGCGCAGCCCAAAACAAAGCCAAAGCAATAATCCGATTCCGATTATGCCCATCAACCATTGATCGCCCATACGGTCATTCACCTCAGGTTAGGATTAGGATCTATGCCGCTTACAATATTCATCAAATGGAAGAGCAAAAGAAACTCATCCGTCGGATGCCTGTCCCGGATGAGTTTCCTTTGCTGCTTGGCCTATTTAATACCTTATGAAGTGCGAAATGTGGAATTGGCTTCCTTGACGACAGCGGCAATCCCTTCGCGGGATATGTGCTCTTCAAGCTCATTCGCCTGTTCTGGTACAGTCCAATACGCTAAAAATTCAATATTGCCCTCGCCACCGGTAATTGGAGAGTAAGTCAACCCTTCTAAGTGAAACCCGATGGAAGCGGCAAAATCCAAAACGTCGCGCAGCACTTGCTCATGCGTGTTCGGGTCACGCACAACGCCCGATTTGCCTACCTTCTCCCGTCCTGCCTCGAACTGCGGCTTGATGAGAGCAACGACGCGCCCTCCGCTCGCGAGAAGCCGCTTCAAAGGCGGGAGAATCAACTTAAGCGATATGAAGGATACATCAATCGTCGCCGTATCCGGCTGCGGGCCTTCGAGATGCTCTGGCTCCATGTAGCGAAAATTGGTCCGTTCCATGACGTGCACCCGCTCGTCATTCCGCAAGGACCAATCCAATTGATTATAACCTACATCAATGGCGTACACTTGACTCGCTCCATTTTGAAGAGCGCAATCGGTAAAGCCCCCCGTCGATGCTCCGATATCCAGCATCACGCTGCCGTCAAAAGATAATCCGAACTGGCGTATCGCCTTCTCCAGCTTTAATCCGCCGCGGCTGACATAAGGATGCAGCGCGCCCTTCACCTTAATGGAGACATCGCGCGGAACCTTCATGCCCGCCTTCTCGATTCGTTCTTCATTTGTATAGACCAGCCCAGCCATAATGGCCTTTTTGGCCTTCTCGCGACTATCATAGTAGCCCTGCTCAACCAGCAGGACATCAATCCGTTCTTTTGGTATAGACATCCTTTGCTCCTGTCTTCATTCACTCTCTGCAACGAGATTGCATCGTCTAAGCCCGGGTCATCACATTGTTCCCATGCGCGAACAGCATCGTATGAACTTCCTTCGCTAGACGTTCTGCCGTTAAGCCGACCTCTTGGCGTTGTTCATTAATGCTTCCGTGCTCGATAAAGCAGTCCGGAACACCGATCGGCTTGATTTTAACTCCGAATAAATGATTCTCTGCATAAAATTCCATTACCGCGCTCGCCAATCCGCCTGCCATGGCTCCTTCTTCCATCACAAGAAGAGGAATCTGCTCCTTCGCAAGCTGGATTAGCAATGCTTCGTCAAGCGGCTTGATGAAGCGGGCATTGATGATTCGCAATTGAATCCCTTCACGCCGCAATTGCTCCGCCGCTTCTTGCGCAACTTGGACCATCGGTCCGATGGCAAGCACGGCCGCATGATCGCCTTGGCGAACCATTTCCCATGAACCGATCGGAATCGGAGTGAGAACTTCATCCAGCTTCACGCCTAGACCGTTAATGCGCGGATAGCGGACTGCTATCGGGCCGGCATCATAATCTAGCGCGGTCTTCATCATATGGCGCAGCTCGTTCTCGTCCTTCGGCATCATCAGCACCATGTTCGGAATGTGACGCAGGAACGGAATATCGAATACGCCGTGGTGCGTCTCGCCGTCTGGACCGACAAATCCAGCGCGATCGATGGCGAATACGACGTTGGCATGTTGACGGCAGATATCGTGCACGACTTGGTCATAAGCGCGCTGCAGGAAGGTCGAATAGACGGCGAACACCGGCTTCATCCCTTCCATTGCAAGCGCCGCACACATCGTGGCTGCGTGCTGCTCCGCTATGCCGACATCGATCATCCGGCCTGGGAACATCTCGGCGAACTTAAGGAGCCCGGAGCCGCCTGGCATCGCCGGCGTTACAGCGACGATACGCTCATCCTGCCGCGCCAGTTCGATTAAGGCGTTCGAGAACACTTCCGTATACATCGGATTGCCAACCGCCTTCAACGGTTGACCGGATTCAATCTTATAAGGAGAGATGCCATGCCACTTGTGCGAATCGGCCTCCGCAGGTGAATATCCCTTCCCCTTGGTCGTCAGGACGTGGACAAGCACGGGACCATCCACGCGATCCGCCTGTTGGAAAATGTCAATCAGCTTCTCGATATCATGACCGTCAACCGGTCCGAAATATTTCAGGCCGAATTCTTCGAACAGCATGCCGGATACGACTAGATACTTGAAACTGTCTTTTAGCCGTTCCGCTGTCTTGGCCAACTTGCCGCCGATGGCTGGAATCTTCTTCAGTAGCTGTTCCACTTCTTCTTTCGCTTTTTTGTAATTGCGGTCAGAGCGTATTTTGCTCAAATAATTATGCAGAGCTCCAACGTTCGGCGCAATCGACATTTCATTATCGTTCAAGACCACCATTAATTTTTTCTGTTCATGCCCAATATGATTGAGCGCTTCTAGAGCCATCCCGCCGGTGAGCGCGCCATCTCCAATGACGGCAATCACTTTGCTGTCTTCGCCTTTATAATCGCGTGACAGCGCCATACCCATCGCCGCTGACAGAGAAGTGCTGCTATGGCCCGCTTCCCATACATCGTGCTCGCTTTCCGCACGTTTGACGAAGCCGCACAATCCCTTGTATTGACGGAGCGTATCGAACCGGTCTCTGCGCCCGGTCAATATCTTATGTACATAAGCTTGATGACCGACGTCGAATATCATTTTATCCTTGGGACTGTCATATAAATAATGCAGGACAAGCGTAAGCTCGACTACGCCCAAGTTGGGAGCCAAATGTCCGCCTGTCGCAGATAATTTTTCGATAAGAAATTGGCGAATTTCCTCCGCCAACGGAACTAGCTGTTCTTTAGTCATTCGCTTTAAATCGCTAGGTTGGTTAATCTGTTCGAGCAGCACGGGATTTCCCTCGCTTTCGTTGTTTCGATTTGCTGCGTTTCTTCGTGAAGAGCGGAATTTTGAGCTTCGTCTCTATAACATAAAAGCATCTGCCAATAAGCAGCACGATTGGTGTTGCATAATAAATGGCAAATGATTTGCCCAACGCCTTGCCTCCCACTGTCAATGCCGACACCAGACCAGTAAAGACAACGCTCGTAACCGTCTTCATCAGCGCCGTGTCCGCATCCATTGCATACAGCAGATTCGTGACGACGATGGCTGTTGCCGCTCCGCTGATAACCCCCGTAATATCACCAATGACGTCATTGCAGAAATTAGAGAACCGATCTGCGTTGCGCACGATAGAAATCGCCTGCTTGGCGCCACGGACCTTCTCCGAGGCCATCGCGTGAAACGGCGTTTCATTCGCAGCCGCAGCAGCTAAGCCCATCATATCAAAAAACACTCCGATAAGCACGAGCAGGAGCACAATCACCATGCCAATGCTCCAACCCACTCCTTCCAGCATCGCGGTGGATGTGACGGAGAAGATGGCAGCAAGCGCAAATGTGATAAAGAAAATCAAGACGCTCCACCGAACGGAATGTTTAAATGAAAATTTCATTGTATTTGCTGTTCCATCCTTTAAGGTTATAACGAATCAGTCGAATCTGAATAAATTGGGAGTGGCAACTTCTTGAGTAAACGCTGTGGCTTAGGTCCAGTAGGTTTTCCCAGACGACCACCTCTTCGTCGCCGAACAGGCAGTTTCCCTTTACGGCCGTCTTGACGTCGTTGCCAATCGTCAGACTGAATTACCACTTAGTCCACACTATAATCCCCAAGAAGTCTCACGCCGTGAACAGTCTAGGAGTTTTCCTCAAGCAGCCTTGAACCAACCCTTAGCCTCTTTTGCAAACCAGATTTCAAACGGCATCCGAAAGATATGGCCTTTGGCCGAAGGACATCCTTTCTACACATCCGTAATCCCTGCAGATTCACTCAAGGCAGGCTACGCTACAAACAAGCCGGGTTCGTACAGTACCATTTCATTAGATAAGAGGAAATGATATGTGCGACTCGCAATGTAGGTTCATACCCCAAGCCGTAATGAGACGCGCGAGGGCGTCGTACCACGCACTTGGGCCTCCGCGGAAGCGGGGTCAACGCCCACATGCCATTGTGGATCGCCCCACAACCTTAACTCCCAGCATCAGCCCCCGACTGGGCGTCGAAAGCCAACACCAGGAACTTCATCGATGTGCCCTTTGGCGAATTTTTAGGCCCGCCTTCAGTGTTGGGAGGCCGACTAGAATACTGCACCACTCTACGTAAGCCCTATTATATCACATTTTTTTTCGTTTTACGCGCCATTTAATGGTTGCGATTCATTAAATAGTCAGCTAAATCGAACAGATGTTCGGGAGAAGGAAAACCCGCATCACTTATCGCCTGCTTCGCTTCCAGTGTCAACCGTTCCACTTCTTGCTGCGAAGCTTCAATGCCGATAAAGTAAGGATAAGTCACTTTGCCGCTCTTCTCGTCGCTCCCTTTGGCTTTGCCAAGCAGCGCTTCATCACCGACGACGTCCAATATATCATCCTGAATCTGGAAGGCCAAGCCGAGCTTCGTTCCATATATCGTCAACGCTCGAAGCTGAACTTCATTAGCTCCGGCAATTCGTCCCCCGGCGCGCAGCGAAAATACGATGAGATCGCCTGTTTTGTGCAGGTGAATATATTCCAGCTGTTCAAGCGTCGTAATTCCTTGCTCGCCCAGCATATCGGCCGCTTGTCCGCCGACCATGCCTCTCATGCCGGCATATTCCGCCAACTCTTCCACGATGGCGAGGGCGACATCAGCAGGAACACCGAATTGGCGGCTGCTCTGGACGATCGTATGGAACGCATGCGTTAGCAATCCATCGCCTGCCAAGATGGCCATAGCTTCGCCATACACTTTGTGGTTCGTTGGCTTGCCGCGCCGATAATCGTCATTGTCAAGCGCTGGCAAATCATCATGGACGAGCGAGTAGGTATGAATCATCTCGACGGCGCAGGCAACGGGCTCTGCGGCTGCGGTCCGCCCGTTCAAGCTTTCGCAAGCAAGCAAAACGCATACGGGGCGAAGCCGCTTTCCGCCCGCCATCAGTGAATAATTCATCGCTTGCCTGAGCGGCTCAGGGACGTGCCAGCCGGCTGGCAGCATGGCCGGAAGCAATTGCTCCAGCCTGGCCGCACGCTCCTTCAAGTAAGACGCGAACGCTCCGAAGGGATGAGAAGAATTACTCAATGGATCCACCCTCTTCTTCGGGACTGAATGGTTGTCGTTTCAACTCGCCGTTCTGTTCGGTCAGCATTTCAATCTTGCGTTCCACTTGCTGAAGCTTCTCGGAACACAGCTTGGATAAGCGCATGCCTTCTTGGAATAAATCGATGGCTTTCTCCAAAGGAGCGTCTCCGCCCTCTAATTGCGCGACAATCTGTTCCAGCTTCTCCATTGCCGCTTCGAAATTCAGTTCTTCCATCAGTTCGACTTCGCTCTTTGCCATGGGGGTTATTCACGCTCTCCTTTCATAGACCATACTTGACAATTCAATTGACCGTCGCTCAGTTTCACGTTGACCACGTCTCCGAGCTGAACGTCTGCGATGGTGCGAATAATTTTGGATTCCTGTTCGTCATACACGAGGCTGTATCCGCGTGACATGATTTTGAGCGGACTAAGCGCATCCAGCTGGCGGATATGACCGCCCAGCTCCATCTGGCGCTGTATCATTTGAGCCGTCATCGACTGCCGCAGCTGCCGCTCGGCATTCGTCAACCGCTGCCTGGCCGTGCGAATCTGATGGACCGGAGTCTGCTCGCGCAGACGGCCGCGCAGTTCTCTCCAGCGTTCTTCTGCTCTTCCGATATGCTGCATCGACCGGTACTGCAATTGCTCGGTCAATCGTTCCAGACGCTCCGCCTGCTTCAACGTCAATTGCTCCGGTCTTCTCAGCATGGAGGATTGCTGCGCGCGCATCAAGCGCTCTTGATTGCGATTCAACAGACGGTTCATTCCGTGCTGAAGCCGCTGCTGCATATGAAGCAGATGCTTGCTCAGCTCCTCATGATGGAGGACCGCAAGCTCCGCGGCGGCCGTCGGCGTTGGCGCCCGTAAATCCGCCACGAAGTCTGCAATCGTGAAATCCGTCTCGTGCCCTACGGCCGAAATAACCGGAATCGCAGACCCCGCGATGGCACGGGCCACGACTTCTTCATTAAAGGCCCACAATTCTTCCAGTGAACCGCCGCCGCGGCCAATGATCAGCACATCCACTTCTTGGTGCCGATTCATCGCTTCAATCGCCGTCGCAATCGAAGCGGCTGCTTGAGTTCCCTGTACGAGCACGGGGTAGAGCATTACCGACATCCCCGGCTGTCTGCGCTTCAATGTAATCATGATATCGCGGACCGCCGCACCCGTTGGAGACGTGATAACCCCTATCGCTTTGGGGAACCTCGGGAGCGGCCGCTTCCGATCCTCTGCGAACAGCCCTTCTCCCTGCAACCGTCCCTTCAGCTGCTCATAAGCCATATACAGGCTTCCGATCCCGTCAGGCTGCATGTGCTGCGCGTAGAACTGGTACTGCCCGTCCCGTTCGTATACCGTTACATATCCGCGCGCAATCACCCGTGTCCCTTCCTTGGGACGAAAAGCAAGCTTCTGATTGTGGGAGGCAAACATTATCGTTCGGATACGGCTGTCGGTATCCTTGAGCGTGAAATACATATGACCGCTGGAATGGTGCGTGAAGTTTGATATTTCGCCGCGCAGCCATACATCCTGCAGCATGGCGTCTCCATCCAATTTCATTCGGATATATCGATTTACATCCTTAATGGACAGTATTCGCGTTTCAGAAGACATGACTTTTTGCCTCCTTTCCAAGGCTGCTGAAAAGTGACCTATTAGAATGAGCACTTTTCGTCCCTGTTCTTGGTCAGTGACTGTTACTGAATCTGATGAATCCGTTTCGCTGCCTTCAATGTATTTACCATCAGCATCGTAATGGTCATCGGGCCTACACCGCCTGGCACCGGTGTTATCCAGCCGCATTCCTCTGCCACGTCATCGAAGTTGACGTCGCCCGCCAATTTGCCGTTCTCCAACCGATTCATGCCCACGTCGATGATGACGGCGCCCGGCTTGATGAACGAACGATCAACGAACTGAGCTTTCCCGATCGCGACTACCAATATGTCGGCCATGCGCGTAAGCTCGCGCATGTTGTTCGTGCGGGAATGGCACATGGTGACGGTGGCGTTCTCTCTTTGCAGCAAGAGAGAGATCGGCTTGCCGACAATATTGCTTCGGCCGATGACGACGGCATGCTTTCCTTCAACCGGAATTTGATTGCGTTTCAGCATTTCCATCACGCCGGCTGGCGTGCAAGGCAACAACGACTCATCGCCGATTACCATATTGCCAACGCTTATCGGATGGAAGCCATCGACGTCTTTCTCTACGGAAATGGCGTCAATGACAGCCTTCTCGTCAATATGCTTCGGCAGAGGGAGCTGAACGAGAATGCCATGAATGGAGGTTTGTTCATTCAGCCGTCCCACAAGCTCCAGCAATTGCTCTTGTGTCGTGTCGTTCGGCAGACGGTGGACCTCGGAATAAAAACCGAGCTCGAGACATGCCTTGTGCTTGCTGTTGACGTATACTTGCGATGCCGGATCTTCACCGACGAGCACAACGGCTAATCCGGGCTGTATTCCAAGCTCCTTCAAACGTGCGGTTTCCTGTTTAACCTCCTCGCGAATCGTGCGAGATAAAGCTTTGCCATCCAATAAAGATGCTGTCATCGTCTACTCCCCCATTCATGAATCCTTCGATGTCGTCATTACTGTGCTCTCCATCGGGACGCGAACTCTCTATTCTTCGAGGTCGGCCTCTTCGGTGTCAGCGGCTGCCGATACCTGCGGGCGTTCAGTATCCCGCATCAGTTGGCCAAGCACGCCGTTGACGAATTTGCCCGACTCATCCGTGCCGAAGTGCTTCGCCAAATTGATGGCTTCGTTAATGGCCACCTTCGGAGGAACGTCGTCACGGAATTTCATTTCATAGCAGGCAAGGCGTAGAATTTGTCTGTCAACACGCGACAGACGGTCCATTTGCCAGTTTTTTAAATAATGCGCCAAAATCAGATCAATTTCCCCGCGCTGCTTCCAAGTCGCTCGAACCCATTCCAGAACATGCTTATGCATAGCCTCCGCATGCTCTGGCTTGACGCCAATCTCATTGTCTAGGTTCGATGATTCCGTTACGATCATGGCAACCGCTTCTTCAGGGGTTACCTCCGTCATTTCAAGCTGATATAAGCTTTGAATAGCCATCTCTCTGGCGATGCGTCTCTTCATGAATTTATCCTCCTGCGTATAAAGCGTCCGGCAACCCTATAGCTTCCTTATTTACTAAAAGTGACGAACTGATTCATTTAAAAAATCCTATGACCGCTCCGATTGTCTTCCGTCGGTCATTACCGGCGATCAAGGCAGTCGTTCGGAGCGTCCATAGGACTACTTCAACCTTCTCCAACGTTCAGACAACCATGAACCGATACGTTGCCACGGGAACATGGGGCCCAAATGTAAGTCTTTCTGTCTGCCTACATTGTATCCGATGAATACAAGCAGCGCAAAGAAGAGCATATCCCAAAAGCCGACAATCAAATACAGCATGCCAAAAAAGATACCTGCCGCGATGCCGATGATGCGTCCCCCGTGACTCTCCCAAATTTCTTTCCACATGGAAAGCTCACCACCTATTCAACGCGCGCTTTGAAGGTTTGCGTCTGTACGATATTCGCGACATATACCGATACATATGAGACCGGAATCCCGGTAATCTCCTGCACATAATCCCGAACTTGACGCTGCACTTCCTCCGTCATGCCGGGGATCGCCGTTTCTCCATCGACGATGGTGCGGATCATAATATCGAGCCCCGCTTCATTCGCGCGGATGCGTGCCTTTAGATCTTTGACGCCCCTTACGCGGGCTGCCGCTTTGAGTGCTACATTTTCTATTGTTTCCAAAGAAATCTTAATGTCGCCAATATCCGTACGCTGATCGATCGACGGCAGGGATGCGCGCTCGCGGCGGATCGATACGTAGAAAAAACGTACGCTCAGTAAAAATAAAACGGCGGCCGTCGCAATAACGGTCGTCTGCATCCAGAACGGTTCTGTAAGGTAAAGCGGTGCGCCAATAAACCCTAATGCCGCCAAGATGGCCGCTACCGAGATGGCGCCGATGACAAAACTATACACAAACAGCAAAAGCCTGTCCACAATTCTGCTCACGTTAGCCCGTGCCTCCTTGTTGAATGGCAGTAAACCCCCTGCCACCAGGAGGGGGTTTAACTTATCCTATTTACTTCACTCGCGCTGGGTTCTCGACTTCTTCTGTCTTCTCCTGCGTCTTGAAGTGCACATCGTGAACATGCACATTCACTTCCACAACATGGAGACCCGTCATCGTCTCGATGGAACGCTTGACATTCTGTTGAATCTCATCGGCCACGGTCGGAATGCGGTGACCGTATACCACGATAATATTTACGTCCACTGCCGCTTCGCGCTGCCCGACTTCCACCTTGACGCCTTTGGACAGGTTTTTGCGGCCCAACAACTCCGCGATGTCACCAGCAAAACCGCCGCTCATGCCGGCTACACCCTCTACTTCAATCGTAGCAAGGCCTGCAATTACTGTAATGACTTCTGGTGCTATCTGAATATTACCTAGGTCCGTACGCTCAAAATCCGGAACAATCGTCTGATTCATCCGTCACACACTCCCCATAATTTTATGCATTGAGGCGTTACTTATCCGTTATTATCATAACTATATCATTTGTCCATTTCTATGACAAACGACTCATGTTGAACAACTTGTCATACCTCATGCTCTTCTAAAAACTTGATGTCAAAATCGCCATTCACAAAATTCGGATGCTGCAAAAGACGCATATGGAACGGGATCGTCGTATGGATGCCTTCAATGGCGAACTCGGACAACGCCCGCTTCATGCGCGCTATCGCTTCTTCCCGTGTAGGCGCCCACACGATAAGCTTCGCTATCATGGAATCGTAGTGAGGAGAAATGACATATCCCGGATACGCAGCGCTATCCACGCGCACTCCGAAGCCTCCTGGAGGCAGATAGAATTGAATCTGACCAGCCGAAGGCATAAAGTTGCGTGCCGGATCCTCCGCGTTCACACGGCATTCTATCGCCCAACCGTCAATTTTGACATCCTCTTGACGGAAGGATAAAGGTTCGCCTTGAGCCACAAGAATCATTTCTTTAATCAGATCGATTCCCGTAATCATTTCCGTGACTGGATGCTCAACTTGAATCCGTGTATTCATTTCCATGAAATAAAATTGACCGTCCGTTCCCAGCAAAAATTCCAGCGTGCCCGCACCGGAATAATCAACGGCCAGGGCAGCGCGCACGGCAGCTTCCCCCATACGCTCACGAATATCCGGCGTCAAGATGGGACAAGGCGCTTCTTCGATCAGTTTCTGACGGCGCCGCTGAATGGAACAGTCACGCTCGCCCAAATGAACGGCATGGCCGTGCTTATCCGCAATAATTTGGATTTCAACGTGCTTCATTCCCGTCAAATACTTCTCCAGATATACACCGGCGTTGCCGAATGCTCTCTCCGCTTCTTGTTGAGCCGTAGTCATTTGCTTCACGAGCGAATCTTCATCCTCGGCAATTCGAATGCCTTTGCCGCCTCCGCCGGCCGTCGCTTTGATGATAACGGGATAGCCGATGTCACGAGCGAGCATCAATGCTTCATCCATATCCTCCACCAGACCGTCAGAACCGGGGATTACCGGAACCCCCGCGTTCTTCATTGTCTGCTTCGCAACGGCTTTATCCCCCATACGCTCAATGGCGTCGGAAGACGGTCCGATGAATGTAATGCCGCATGATGCGCAAATATCCGCAAAATCAGCGTTCTCCGCCAGAAATCCGTAACCTGGGTGCACGGCATCGCATTCGGTCAATGTGGCAACACTCATAATATTAGTGAAATTCAAGTAACTGTCTCGAGATGATGTCGGGCCGATACAGTACGCTTCATCGGCCAATCGCACGTGCAGGGCGTCACGGTCTGCCTCGGAATAAACGGCTACGGTTGCAATCCCGAGCTCACGGCAGGCGCGAATGATACGAACAGCGATTTCACCACGGTTAGCAATTAGAATTTTCTGGAACTTCATCCTGTGACCTCCTTGGCTTGGCATGGTTCGGAATGGGGATCTCCCGTCATTCCGGCTTCACCAAGAATAAAGGCTGGCCGAATTCGACCAATTGACCGTTCTCTACAAGCACTTCAACGATTTCACCTTTGACTTCGGCTTCAAGCTCATTCATCAATTTCATCGCTTCCAAAATGCATACGACTGTTTTCTCATGGATCTTGTTCCCTGCATTAACGAAAGGCGGAGCTTCCGGAGAAGGGGCACTGTAGAATGTGCCTACCATCGGCGATACGATCTTGTGCAGTCCCGCCTGTTCTGCCGCAGGGGCAACAGACGCTTGCGCAGGCTGCTCGGCAGCTGTTCCCACTGCTGCTGGAGGTTGTTGAGGCGCAACCGATACGACAGGATATGTATGCTGTGCAGGTGCTGGTTGGACGCTGACAACTTCGGTTTTGCCCGGCTTGCGTATAGACAGACGGCAACCTTCGTTCTCAATCTCCAATTCATGCACGGAAGTCTGGTCCAGCAGCTTGATCAACTCTTTGATTTCGCTTATTTTGAACAACGCTTTTCACTCCTCGTGACAATATGTATAGAAAGGTAGATTCGTTTCAAAGCGGACAATCTACAGACGTATGTATTATATCACAAACGAAACAAATGGAAAGAGCCCAGTTTAGAACCGGGCTTGTTCCCATTGCAAGCGTTACTCCGAAACATACTGCACGCTTACCTTATCTTGAGTTACGTTCAATTCTTTCATCAGCTTGCCGATAATATCGACAGCTTCTTTCACTTCCATTTTTTCGCTCTGCACGACAACTTTGTATTTATCATTATCCAGCATGATGACAGCGTTGTCGTATTCCTTCTGGAGTTCGGTCTCCAAGTTCGTAATCTTCGCTTCACGCTCATCCAGCACGTTCATTTCTTCATAGGCTTTAGACCACTTTTCTCCGGTAGTATTCGAATCGTTAATCATTCCCATGAGCCGTTCCATATCTTGTTGATATTGCTCGTTGCGCTGCATCTGCTTCTCTTCGATCATGCTGCGTTTCATCACGCCTTCCGCCTCGACTTGATCGAGCATTGCCTGTTCCTTGTCTCCCGCCTTGGCATTGCCTGCGGACGCGGCGCCGTCAGCTGCATCCGACTTTTCCGACGTATCCTGAGTGCCCGCCCCCGCACCGGCTTGGTTGTCTTGGACTTTCCCGTCGTCGGTCTGCGTTGCCGCCGCACCGTCCGTTCCCGCTTCCTTGCCGGCATTGGCGTTTCCTCCCGCCGCATTTCCACCGGCTTTCGATTCAGCCGCATTTCCCGCGGCCTTCGATTCGGCTTCATCCCCGGTGGATACCGGTGTCACTTGAATTTCCGGCAATTGACTCACCTCGGTCGCATCCCCCTTGAGCTGCTCTTCCATACGGACGTTATCCGCCGTCTCCTGCAGCGGGGAAGGGGTATCTTCCGTAAACAAATAGTATGCGGACAGCACCACCATCAAGCTCAGCATCGAAACAAGCCATATCGTTTGTCTTTTTGTGTTCATCGTTATACTTCCTCCTTCTCCATTCTCGCGTTCTGCTATTCTTTGCTACTCGGCGATTTTGCGTGGGACGACCGATATGCGGTACGCTGGCACGTTCAATCCTTTTTCCACGGCATCGACAATCATCTGCTTCACTACCGCATTCTCTGCCCCCTTGGCGACGACGACGACTCCGCGCACTTTCGGCTTGATTCGCTTCGTTACAATCGGAGTCTGATTGCCTGAATCCTGATACATCACAATTTCTCCGTCGCGCGTATAATTGGTGACATGGCGTTTGCCCCCGTTTGCGTCTGTCTCGTCCGTCTGCTGCTGATTGTCTTTGTAATTGCGCTGCACGATGACCTCTTCGGTTGAATCAATGGTGACAAGCACATCGACTTGTCCAACGCCCACAATCTCTTCCAGGATGCTTTTGACTCGTGATTCAAACGATCTTTCAACGGATTCGAATGCAATCGTAGAAGCTGCCGCAGATGAATCCTTGCCATCTGCCGTTTCGAACGCGCCGACTGCCGGAGGCTCCCTGCCCGTATTTTTTTTGCCTATAAGCCCCCCGTTGCTGCTGTCAAACGGTTGAAACGATCCGTACAAGAGGAGTGCCGCACCTACGAGACCGAGAATGAGCAGCCAGCGGAACGTTCGTACGCGCTTCGAACCGTTTGCGCCCTTGCCGATCCACTTTTCGACCTGCTGCAACCATTTCGCCAACGCTATCGACCGCCTTTTGCGTAGAATGGACTTGCTCTCACTTGTCCTATTTCACCTATACGCGTTTCTTTTGTTTTTATGACCGTTTTAGGATCGTTTTTTAAAATTTGTCTGTCCTTTGTCTATCCATTGGATTGATATTTGCTCGGGTGACACAAGCCAGGAAGATGTTAACTCCCTGATCGTTCGCTGCTCTATCCCAAATCCGGCTTGTTGATGTGGGGCAGTTGCCGAGGCAGGCACATCCGGGGCGCTCGCAGCTATCGAAGAACTATCGGAGCCATCGCGTTGTGTCGCGTCGATGTGCACCTTTTCAACACGACGAACGTTCTCAATAGGTTCTATGGGCGAAGGAGGCAGCGTCTCCCGACTCTCGGGGGCAGCGCCTGCGGACGGAGATGACGGCATATGTGCGGTCTCTTTCATCAAGACCGTTATCCGTTCGATTACAGGCTGTCCTTTCTTCGAATCGCGGGCAAGAACTACATCGACATCCGTGACTTCGGCGTGCAGCGCACGGAGTGTATCGGGCTCCGAATCCGGTTCATCCGCCGACCTGAGGGCTGCGCCAAGCTGTTCTTTCATGCGTGATCCGATCTCCAGCGCGGCCAGGCGAAGCGCATCCGCCTGCCGTTCCCGGGCCAACTGCTCCCCCTGCTGCTGAATATTCGCCAAGCTTGTCCGGTCGCTCCCCGCAGCTTGTGTGCCGGAAGACAGCATGGCGTTCCACTGTTCGGCCAATTCATCCGTTACCTTCGCATCGAACAGCTTCAACACCGGAGACAGCAGCGTAAGCAAAATAATCAGGCTTAGCATGAGCTTGACATAACGCTGCATCGTGCGGTTCGGCAGCAGCAAGTCGATGAATGTCGCCAGCAGGATGATCATAATTATTTCTTTCAACCATTGACCTAACCAACTCATGCCGCGAACTCCTTCCCCGCGTGCCCTGACTGCGCTACCTCATCATGACGGTGACGTTGCCTGCGGTTAACAGTATCGTAATGGCGAGAAAAAACATCAAGCCGACGGCTGACAAAGCGGCGAACACGTAGATCATGCTCTTGCCGACTGTCTTGAGGCAACCGACGACGGGACTGTCGCCTAGCGGCTGCATGACGGCTGAAGATACGTTGTAAATCAGCGCCAGCGTCATAATTTTGATGGCTGGAAATGCGCATAAGAACAATAAAATAATGACCCCCGTCAAACCGACAGCATTTTTGACAAGCAGCGATGCCGAGATGACGGTATCCGTCGCATCAGAGAATACGCGGCCCACCACGGGCACAAAGTTGCCTGTAATGTACTTGGCCGTTCGGATCGTGACACCGTCTGTTACCGAGCTCGTCACACCCTGAACCGATATGACGCCCAAAAAAATCGTAAGCAGCACACCCAGCAGCCCTACGCTAATATTCCGCAGCAAATTGGCAAGCTGCGTCACTTTATACTTGTCCGACAGCGCGCTGACGATGTGGAGAACCGCCGAGAAGAATAGCAGCGGGAATACTCCCGCATAAATTAACGTTCCAATGATGTGCACCATGAAGACGATGAGCGGATGCATGACGGAGACCGTAACCACGTTGCCCATCGAAGCTAGCAGCGTGAATAAGAGCGGCACCATCGCCATCATAAAGTGAATCATGCTCGAAATCGCGTCCTTCGCATATCCAATCGCGATATGGAAGCTGTTGATCGCTAATATAATGATGACCATATACGAGATGGAATAAGCGATTTTACTTACCGCATTGCGTTCGAACGCGGTCTGCAAGGTCTCCAACACCATGCTGAATAGGGCCAATATGACGATCGTCACGATGAGCTTCCCGTTCATCACCACTTCCTGCATCAAAAACATTCCTATCGCCTTCAGCACATTGCCTATCGTAAGCTTCTCTCCGCCGGGGAGCAGGATGTCCGCAAAGCTGGGCATGGCATCCTTCGGGAAGAAGCCGCCATATTGGGTCAACAAATCATTCCAATAACGCTCTACTTCCCCCGTCTTAAGCCTGCTGGCTTGCTGCTCCACCCAAGCTTTCGCCGCTGCGGAAGAAGCGGGATTTCCTTTATCCGGCGGCTCGTCCGGAGCGGCAAATCCAACTCCGATAAAAGCGAACAGGAAACAGCAGATCATGGCTATCCATGTCCATTTGAACCTGTCCGATTTTGTCAGCGCCCTTTTCAATTGGCTTCGATCCATTCGCTCTCCACCTTACGCCGGAAGCAGTCTCATCACCGTTTCGATAATGACGCTAATAATCGGGATGGCCAAAACCATGATGAGCACTTTTCCGGCAAGCTCAATCTTCGAAGCGATACCTTCTTGTCCGGCATCGCGCACCACTTGGGCTCCGAACTCCGCAATATAAGCGATCCCGATTATTTTGAGAATCGTCTTTAAATAGACGGGTTGAATACCTGAGCGCTCCGCCAAATCCTCAAGCACATGAATGACGGTTTCTATCTTCCCGATAAGAAACAGAAAAATTAATATGCCTGCAAACGCTGATATTAAAAAAGCAAACATCGGTTTCTGCTCTTTCACGACGAGCACCAGTATCGTTGCGAGCAAACCGAGACCTACCACTTGAATGATTTCCATGAAATCACCTGCCGCGCAGAATCCAACTCACTGAAACAAGAAGATGGTCTTAATCTCTTGAAAAAGGTGATCCAGCAAGCGGACGACCATGAATAAAACCACGACAAAGCCGATTACCGTCACCCAATGGGCCATATCTTCCTTTCCCATTTGCTTCAGCACGGTATGAATCATCGCAATGATGATGCCGATTCCGGCAATTTGGAAAATGGCGCTGACATCCACACTCATCCCCTGGCACCTCAATACATCAAAATAACGGCTAATAATCCGCTTAATACGCCGAGACTTCGGCACATCGTGCCGTACCGCTGATGTTCCTCCCTAGCCGTGCTTTCCTCCTGCTCTAGCTGCTTGACGGCATGCCGAATGTGCTTTCTCTGATCCTCGCGGTCACTGACTCCCAAGCTGTAGCCAAGCTCATTCAAAATCCGAATGTCTTCCTTGGCAAGCGCCGTCTTCTTTCCATTGCACCGCCACGCCTGGTCCCAAGCTTCCCGAGCGGTCAGAGGAGGGCCATCGGCGCCGTTCATCGCCTGTGCGGCTTCCGTAAAGACCAGTTGAAGCGGAGAGGGCATTTGCCTGCTGATGTCGGTAAACGCGGACGAGAGCGGCGTATAACCGTACACAATCGCCGTCTCCAAGCGTTGAAGCGCATGATTGAGCAAGCGCAGCTGCTTCGGACGGGCCGCGTATTGCGCCGCCTTCAACCAGCCGATGCTGGAGGCCGAGGCGATGAGCAGCGCCGCTCCAATGAATTTAACGATCAGTGCCCCCTCCCTTCTTCACTCCCCGGCTGTCCTGCCCTTGCAGTGCCCTTCGCTTCTCGTCGTACACTTTCCGCTGCCATTCGCGCTTGGAACGCTTCAACATGACGATTCGGCCGAACGCCCCTTCGTCCATCAACCGCTGAATGCTTGGACGCTTCGTCAAATCGTCAATGTCCGCTCCATGGGCCGAAGCAATGAGCCTTACGCCTGCATGCATCGCTTCGCGCATCGCATGCAAGTCCTCTTCCCGTCCGAATTCATCAACGATGAGCACGTCGGGAGACATGGAGCGAATGAACATCATCATTCCTTCCGCCTTCGGACAACCGTCCATGACATCGGTCCGGTATCCTAAATCATAGCTTGGCACGCCTTTGATGCACCCGGCAATTTCCGAACGCTCATCGACGATGCCCACCTTTAACGCTTTCCACCTTGCTTCGGAATGATTCCATGCGCCCGTGCCGACTGCGCGCGCGATATCGCGGAGCATCGTTGTCTTCCCATGCTGCGGCGGAGAGACGATCAACGTGTGATACACAGTCTGATGCCTGAAATCCAGCAGCATTGGCATAATGGAATCGGCAATTCCCCGCACTTCCCTCGCAATTCGAATATTGAATCCCGTAATCTCCCGCAAATGACTGACACTGCCCTGTGTTAACACGGTCCTTCCCGCCAAGCCGATGCGATGGCCTCCCGGGATAGTCACGAACCCGCGGCGCAGTTCCTCTTCCATTGTGTATAACGAATGATTCGTAATGAAATCGAGTAATTGATGACCATCCTCACGGCTTGGACGATAGGCCGTCTCCGGATCCTCCGTCACGGTGCCAAGCGGGGTCACTAAATAAAAGTCTCCCATGACGCCGATTTCAAGCGGCCGTCTTTCCCGTATGCGAATCTCTTCCAGTTCGGCAAGAATCCGTGCTGGCAGACGCATCAGTACGGATTTCAATTCCGGAGGCAGCACCGCTGACCAGCTCAGAGTATTCATATCTGTTCCCTCCATGCAGAAACGCTGTCCGCCTGGCGACGGAAGCATACGAATCTGCGTGATAGGCAGCCACTGATTCGGCTTTGATTATGTCGCTGCTCGTACAACATATGTATGGTTCTTGTCCCTCATTTATGCAACAACCCGCCCTGCCTATATCTCTATTTCTTGAGAATGCCAATAAGCAGACAGGTTACCCCGACGACGATCCAAGCGATTTTGTTCCAATTGAGCTTGTCCGCCATACCGATTAATCCGATCGTCGTCGTCGCGATCAGCACCAACGGCCCGACCAAGGCAAGCAGCGAATTCACCGCCAGTGCCCGCTCCGGCTGGTTCAGCCTCAGCATAATAATCGCTGCCGTTATTTCCAGGCATCCTGACATCACTCTAAGCCCCGCCATGCTTGCGACGAATTTATCAATCGACACGTTTCATTAGCCTCCTTCCGGGATCATGTGCTTTCGTCCTGCAGCCGCATAAGCGCTTCGTACCGATGCTGTCCTTTCTTCGCTGGTATCATTCTATGCTCGTCCATGCCGTTTTAGAGCATCGTCCTCTTATACTCGCATTTTTTAAGCCGATAGATTGCGTCATATATAGGCCTGACTTATTGAGCTAGGCACGTGTCAGGGGCAAAATGCATATATTGCTTCCAAGATTCGACTATCCTGCTGACATGAAGGAGATTGTGAACATGAGCTTGACGGACAATCAAATCGAGATTTGGCCAAGTGCCTTATGCGATCCGAGCGGAGAACGTGAACGCAAGCCGAGAACGACAGGATTAACGATGGTTATGGACAAAGGGCTGGGACTAGGCGAATTTAAAGATATGCTCGAGCTGGCCCATGAGCATATCGATATAATCAAGATGGGCTTCGGCACAGCTGCAGTCATGCCTCATCGCCTGCTTACTGCCAAGCTGAACGCTGCCAAGCGTTACGGAATTACGGTCATGCCCGGCGGAACATTTCTGGAGATCGCGGTCGTAAAAGGCATTGTCGAAGATTTTTTTCATATGATGGGAGAAACGGGATTCACGGGAGTGGAGGTATCAGACGGGACGATTTCGCTGTCGCGTCAAGATCGCAACGACTTGATTGCGCGAGCGCGGGAGCTGGGATTTCATGTATGTTCGGAGTATGGGAAGAAAGATTCCCTATCATCGTTTCTACTGGATGACTTGCTTGAAACCTTCACGGAAGATATCGCGCACGGCTCCGCGTGGATGACGCTCGAAGGAAGAGAATCCGGTATTGGGGTAGGCGTGTATGATGACAGCGGCAGCTGCGACACCAACCTCGTCACCCGAATCGTAGAATCCGTGCACACGCCGGAACGATTGATGTGGGAAGCGCCGCGTAAAGATCAGCAAGTTGCCATTCTCCACACGGCCGGACTGCGCGCCAATATCGGCAATATCGCCCCGCAGGAGATTATCGCGTGCGAGGCGCTGCGTCGCGGCCTTCGTTCCGATACGATGAACCAGCTCGCGCTGCCGCGCGATATAAAGTAACGGTTCACTACGGAAAAATTCATGATCACGGAGGAGGTGAGATGGTTGCAGGTCGATGTCATTGCAAGCGTAAATGAAGCTCGAGCCATTGATCTTACGAATCGCACCGTTATCGTTATCGATGTTCTGCGGGCGACAAGCACCATCGTTACGGCATTGTCCCATGGCGCTTCCGGCGTTATCCCCGCGGAGACGGTCAGTCAAGCAAAGCAGATCGTCCAGTCCGGAGATGTGCTTGGAGGCGAGCGTTATTCCAAAAAGATTGCCGGGTTTGACACCGGCAATTCACCTTTCGAGTACATGGGGAACGATTATAACGGCAAACGTATCGTCTTGACGACCTCGAACGGAACCCGTGCCATTCAGAAAGCGATGAAAGCCGATTACGTATTGGCAGGTGCGATGATTAATGCCTCTGCCTGCGCAAACGCCGCTTATAGGCTTCGCAAAGATATTGCTCTGCTCTGCGCAGGCACGCAAGATACATTCGCATTCGAAGACGGTCTATGCGCGGGGCTTATCCTATCCGAGCTGTATCGTTGCACGGATAACGCGCATGCTATTGTGACCAACGATTACGGCTATATGATGTATAGCGCCTATCGTTTCCATGAGGATAATATGTTCGAAGCATTAATGAACGCTTCCGGCGGTAAACGCCTAGCCAAGATCGGCTGCTCCAAAGATGTCGAATATTGCGCTCAAGTCAATATCAATGCGCTTGTTCCCATCTTGGAAAACAACATTATGAAGCCATTTCATCTATAAACGCTTGCTCAAGGAGTAACTTACGGATTCTATCGCTGTTGGAAAGCACTGGACAGCATTCTTTCATGTTCTAAAGCAAGAGGGCTTGTTCATAAGTTTAAGTAACACCATCGGTCCTGCCGAACAACTCTCTTCTGAGGAGCATATATCATGAATGGCGAGTTCGTATTGCTTATACTTATTATTGTCGGTCTGGTGAGCAGGTCCCCTATTATTACGACGGCCGCTTGTATTTTGCTAATTATTAAGCTTGTCCATCTGGAACGGTTCCTGCCAGCCATCGAGCGGCGCGGCTTGGAATTCGGGTTGCTGTTTTTGACCATTGCGGTCCTCGTGCCCTTCGCCGCTGAACGAATCAGCTCGCAAGACTTATTGCAGACGCTTACCTCCTGGCCCGGCCTCTTGGCGCTGGCCGGCGGCGCGATTGCCACTTCAATGAACGGCAGAGGGCTGGACCTGTTGAAAAACGATCCGCAAATGATTGTCGGGCTTGTCGCCGGATCGATCATCGGGATCGTCATGTTGCGCGGCATACCGGTCGGGCCGTTAATGGCAGCCGGTATTACCGCATTATTACTGCAAATCAGCAGATGGATAATAGACAAGTTCTAATATGAGATGCCGGACCGTTGCCTAGCGCCGGTCTTTCGGCCCGCCGACGAATGCCTGCTCCAATGTGTCCAAGCCATAAGCCGTGTGGAGCGCGCGGATAATGTCATGGATATTGTCCGCAGCCACCACACAGGACACTTTAATCTCCGACGTGCTCACCATCTTGATGCTGACTCCTGTCTCGGAAATGACTTTGAACATTTTAGCCGCAACACCCGGATGACTGACCATGCCGGCCCCTACGATAGAAATCTTCACCAGATCGGTTTCAGACGTAACTTCCCTGTACGGAACCTCGGCCCGAATCTGATCCAATACGGCAATCGCGCGCTCGCGGTCATGAAGAGCCGTCGTAAAGGAGAAATCCGCCTCTCCATTCTGTACACCGCTCTGTACGATAATATCGACATCAATGTGCGCATCTGCGAGCGCTCCGAACATTTTCGCCAGCACCCCCGGCAAATCGGCAACCCCGAGTACACTAATCCGAGCTACGTTCTTATCATAAGCGATGCCGCTGACGACCACGCCTTGTTCCATAATCGCTTCCTCCTTCACATAGGTGCCTTCATTATGGTTGAAGCTTGAGCGAACAACGAGACAGACGTTGTTGTGCTTCGCATACTCAACCGCCCGTGGATGCAGAACGGCCGCGCCTAAATGGGCCAGCTCCAGCATCTCGTCATAAGAAATCTCTTTTAATTTCCGGGCGCAGCGTACGATACGAGGATCGGTTGAATAGATCCCATCCACGTCCGTGTATATCTCACATATGTCCGCTTCGATTGCTGCAGCCATCGCAACGGCCGTCGTATCCGAGCCGCCACGGCCCAAGGTCGTAATCTCACCACAGTCCGACATGCCCTGGAATCCGGCTACGATCACGATTTGTCCGTCATCCAGCGCCTTCTTCACCCGTTCCGGCTGAATATCGTGAATGCGGGCTTTACCGTGCGTTTCATCGGTGCGGAAGCCTGCCTGCCATCCCGTCATCGATACCGCATCATGACCCAGTTGATGGATTGCTATGGATAGAAGGGCGACAGATATTTGTTCACCTGTCGTGAGAAGCATGTCCATCTCACGGGCAGGCGGATTCTCATTCAGATTCTTAGATTGATCGATTAATTCGTCCGTCGTATCTCCCATCGCGGAGACGACGACGACGCACTGGTGGCCTTGTTCTTTTTTTTCGATGATTCGTTTGGCAACCCGCTTCAACCGTTCGAGATCTCCTACGGAACTGCCACCGAATTTCATGACGTATAGCGCCACGCTGACTCACTCCCACCCATATTAAACTGTATGATGCTTTCATTTAATTGCATATTATAGCATGTTTTTATCCGTATGGTGGAAAAAATAAATGAAAATCTGCACGTTCTGGCTTGTTCAGATTCTGACCTGCGGGGAGAGTGGCTCCAAGCAATGAGAAAACATGTTCGTTTGGCAAACACAGACTGCCCGAAAAAACATTCACGAACTCACTTCAGGCATGCTCACATTTCCATTACCCTATGCTGTATTCAGTTTCGTAATTGCTCCTTCAAAATTGTAAATTTTTCCTCTTCATGTTACGCTCATACTGATAGATCTTGACCGAACAAGTTGAGTGTTCACTTATTGAAATATTAATGTTAAGAGGTTTTTATAAAAACGAAAATACACAAAATCCTATTTGTATGCAGTTTGATAATTCCCTTCCTCCCTGTATTGTTTAATAAGTTTCAAACTTTAAACAACAGCACCCGGTTACTTGGATGGCCATTAAAATTCATCTGGTATAGAGGCGCAGACTTTCCGTCGCATGCACTGTATTTGTTCAGCCCAGCTCGTTTTATCAAAACCCAATTTAAAATGGAGTTGTACATTCTGGATGTGATCATTACTTTCTTCGCAATGCTTGTAGCATCAAAACTTTACGTACTATACAAGCACCCAGACCCTAACCCGGCTATCCACAAAAACACAAAAAAGCTATGAGCGTAATTACGCTCATAGCTTTAGTGCACATCCATTATGCGCGCGAAATGTATTTGCCTTCACGCGTGTCGATCAATAGAACGTCGCCTTCGTTGATGAAGAGCGGCACTTGGACGTTCAATCCCGTTTCCACCGTCGCATTCTTCGTCGCGCCTTGCGCCGTGTTGCCTTTTACGCCAGGTTCAGTCTCGGTAACTTTCAGCTCGACGCTGTTCGGCAAGTTAATCCCCAAGATTTCGCCTTGGTAGCTAGTAATGTTGACAAGCATGTTATCTTTCAAAAAATTCAATTCCCATTCCAATTGCGCCTTAGACAAGGAAAATTGGTCATAGCTCTCGTTATCCATGAATGTATATTCTTCACCGCTGTTGTACAAATATTGCACTTCGCGATTGTCGATCTGCGCGCGGCCGATCGTCTCTCCCGCACGGAACGTCTTCTCGACGATGTTTCCATTACGCAAATTCCGCAATTTGGAACGCACAAATGCCGCGCCTTTCCCCGGCTTTACGTGCTGGAAGTCCACGACGGAGAAGATGTCACCGTCCACTAACACTGTCAAACCTGTCTTGAAATCGTTAACTGATATCACTGTAAATTCCCTCCTACATGCATGGCAACCCCGTTTATCCATAATGACGACGAGAACCGTCAAGAAGCGGGTTCATCCATTGCCTGTGGAAGGCCATGCCGAACCCGCACTGCCGAATCGGTCATTACATGTCTAATACGAGCAGTTGTTTCGTGGATTGTGTTATTATTTCAATCCCGTTGTCCGTGATGACGATATCGTCCTCGATTCGCACCCCGCCGAATCCTGGCAAGTAAATGCCAGGTTCCACCGTTACGGTCATTCCGGGAGTTAACACCTGATCGCTGGTATGAGCCAGTCTTGGATATTCATGAATTTCCATTCCCAAGCCATGTCCCAAACTATGGCCGAAGTTGTCTCCATAACCATAGCCCTTGATGACGTCGCGAGCGATTGCATCGGCTTCGCGGCCCGTCATGCCCGGGCGGATGCGCTCCAGCGCCTTCAGCTGCGCTTCAAGCACGATATTGTAAATCTCGTGATGCTTCTCGCTCGGCTTCCCGAGCACGACGGTACGCGTCAGATCAGAGCAGTATCCTTGGTATAACGCGCCAAAGTCGAATTTGATGAATTCATTGCCTTGAATGATGCGGTCGCTCGCCACGCCGTGCGGCAAAGCGGAACGCTCGCCGGAAGCGACTATCGTGTCGAAGGAGCTTGATGTCGCGCCGTTCTTGCGCATGAAGAACTCCATCTCCAGCGCCAATTCCTTCTCGCTCACGCCGGGCTTGATGAAGTTCAGAATGTGACTGAACGTCTTATCTGCAAGCTGAGCGGCCTGCCGCATGACAGCCAGCTCATCGGCATCCTTAATCATGCGCAGATCTTCGACAATGCCGCTAACCGGCACGAGTTCAACCGGTTGCAATTGCTCTTGATAAGAGGTATAAGTCGAATAAGTCACATGATCCTGTTCGAAGCCAAGCCGGTTAATATTCATTTCCGCCAGAAGCTGCTTCAATGTATCCGTCATCCGGAGCGCATGTTCGACAACCTCGAACTCGCTGGCTTGCTCTGAAGCTTGCATCGTGTAGCGGAAATCGGTCATTAATACAGCGCGATCCTTCGTAATGACGACATAACCAGCCGAGCCCGTGAATCCGGACAAATAACGACGGTTCACCGCGCTCGCGATGAACATCGCTTCCAAGCCTTTCGTTTCCATTGCCTGTCTTAATCGAGTCAATCGTGGTTGGCTCATCATCTCATCATCTCCTGACGTACTTCATATTTACGCTTCGGACGGGGCCGCAGCAGCATGCGGTGACACATGGCGGTGCAAGGCGATTAACCCCAATTCATAGCTAAGCGACCCAAATCCAGCGATCTGACCGACAACGACGGGTGCAGTTACCGAGACGTGACGGAATTCCTCACGCTTATGTATGTTGGACATATGAACTTCTACAGTCGGAATACTTACGGTGCTGATGGCGTCCCGCAGTGCGTAGCTATAATGCGTCAGCGCTCCGGGATTGATCAGAATGCCGTCACACTTGCCGTATGCAGCGTGGATGCGGTCAATGATTGCGCCTTCGTGATTGCTCTGGAACGTCTCCAACTGAACGCCCATATCCTGAGCCTTTTGTACAAGCCGTGCTTCAATCGCAGCCAACGATTCGCTGCCGTAGACACCTGGCTCTCGAATGCCGAGCATATTCAAGTTCGGACCGTTCAGTAACAAATAGCAAGCCAAGCAAATCCCACCTCTCCAGCGTATCGTCAACAGACGAATCCTCACGTATTTTATCACACGAAGCAAGAAATGAGAAGAACCAAAGCATAAAGTTGAATGAATACCATTTCATGGAATCACATGACTGGTTCAGGCTGCTTCCCTTCCGTATTTTTGCCGGAGCCGCTGCCAGAATTATCATTGGACTCAGAGGAAGGCCCCTGAGCGCCGCCCTGATTCCCGCCTTGGCTTTGTGATTTGGCTTCGTCGGGCTCCCGCAATCGTTCATCATTGAATTCCGTCGCAACCGTGTAGCCAATGAACAACCCCCACAACAGCATGATGCAGGATTCCGTCCAAATCGTGTTCCACGTCGTCTTCCAGACGGGAGGCACAAGCCCTATCGACGGGCCGATTGCAATAAACAGCACAATCCACCACGCCAGTCCATATGCCATGCCTGCCCATGGACCGGGAATCTTCCGCAAGAACAATGTATACAATATGGCTGCCGCTATAGAGAAGAGGATAAAGAAGAACAAACCTGCGGCCTGCCCCTTTATCGTCGTCAAGTAATCATGCTTATAAAAAGGCTCAACCAGAAAACCGGGCACAACGATCGTAAATTGAAACAAATAAGAGAGCCAATGCAGGCCTCCCCATATCAACCCTGAAAAAAAACCGAGTTGGAGCGCAAACTTTAATGGGTTCGTCCGTTTCTGCCGTCTTATCTGTCTTGCTTGCTGCTGATTCATCTTCATCCGCCTTTCATGTGCAATATTTAGTTAGCATGTAGTATGCTCCAATGCAGAATTAGAGATTACAATCATGGTGTGGAAAACGGCAAAGAAATTCGTTACAATAAAATTATTACAATTGGATTAATCGGGAACGTACAATTAAGGATGGTGAAACGATTGTCTCAAGAAACAAAAGCAAACTACGGAGGACAGGCCGTAATTGAAGGCGTAATGTTCGCCGGCAGACATGTAAATGTGACGGCCGTTCGACGTAAAAATAACGAAATTACTTTTTACGAAGTTCCGCGGCAAGATAAGCCTTGGATGAACAAGCTGAAGAAGATTCCATTTATCCGCGGCATCGTCGGTATCTTTGACGCCAGTGCCAAGGGATACCAACATTTGAATTTTGCCGCAGAGAAATACGCGGAAGATGAGGAAGGCCCGGAAGCGGGTCCGCAAGATAAGCAAGAGTCCAAATGGAATCTGGCGATGATTGTCGGTGTGGCGGTAGTCGGCGTATTGTCGCTCATATTCAGCAAAGTCATCTTCACTGCCGTGCCAGCCATAATTGAAGAATTGCTGCTCGGCAAGGCATTCGACAACCGTGTCGTGCACACGTTGATTGAGGGAGTGATCAAAATCGTCTTCTTGCTCGGCTACTTGTGGCTGATTGCCAAGACGCCGATCATCAAACGATTGTTCCAATACCACGGGGCAGAGCATAAGGTTATTACTGCATATGAAGCAGGAGTTGACCTGACCGTGGAAAATGTTCAGAAGTTCAATACGCTGCATTATCGTTGCGGCAGCAGCTTTATTATTTTATCTGTCATTATTGGTGTCGTGATTTATTCATTCATCCCATATGATAACCTATGGGAGCGCGTGTATCCGCGCCTGCTGCTTATCCCTGTCGTCATTGGCGTATCGTATGAATTTTTGCGGCTGACCAATGCGCTGAGAGACGTTCCTGTCTTGCGTTGGCTCGGATATCCCGGCCTCTGGCTGCAGCTGTTGACGACAAAACAACCAGAGGATGACCAGGTTGAAGTGTCCATTGCTTCCTTTAACCGCATGCGTGAATTGGATATAGAACTGGTAAACAATAAAGCAGCATCCTAAAACAAGGCGAAAGGGTGAGGACGATGGCTCCACGTTGGTTATTATATGTACTCGTCCTATTCGTCGGAATCGGTATATTTAGTAGCTTTAGACAGGATCCGGTATACGTCATCATCCCTGTTGTGCTTATTGCTGTTATATGGCTGGCCTACCGATTCGGACCGAAAGGCAATGCGCCGCGAGTGAAGAAGTCGGCGCAGACGGAAGCGAAGCTCAAGGGAACGCAGCCAAAGAAGCGCGTTCGCAGCCGTTCACAGGCGTCACTGCGTGTCATTGACGGACATAAGTCAAAAGAAACGAAAAAGCAATCGAAATAACCAAACAGCGCGGCAGTCGGGATTTCCCCGGTGCCGCGCTGTGTTTAGTTAGCGTGCTTATCCTTTGTTCATACAGAACGCTTGATACATTTGTTCATAATTGCCGTAATCCCACTCGTCAAAAAACTTCGTGCCTGCATTCAGGCCTGATTCATACAATGCCATACTTTCCTCTAGCGTTAAATCGAATTCTGTCGTTCCGATGCCAAGCGTTGGGATTTTAATGGTGCGGAACCGGTTTTGCTTATCGATATAACGCTGATCATGAGCCGACATCATCGTTTCGAACATCGCCTGCAGCATCGTAACGAGCCCTGTAATCCGGTGCGGCTGGTTTTCTTTCTTCCCTACCATCTGGAACCCGATCGTCGGCATGAGGCGCCTCGTCTTCGGATCGCGCTCATCATCGAACAGCCACAACGGGAAGTTGCTCAGCATCCCGCCATCCACGATATAAGCGAACTGCGTGTTGAACGGTTTGCTGCGCCCGCGCTCGGTATGATGCGCATAACGAATGATGACGGGATCGAAAAAATACGGAATGCTCGTGCTCATCCGGACCGCTTGGCTGACGAGCAATTTGCTTGGGTCGATGCCATACTGCTTGATATCGTCAGGCAAAACCAGCAGACGGCCATTTGAAATATCCGAAGCGATAATGCGAAGCTGCTTGTTCTTCAAATCGCCGAATGTGCGAATGTTTTTTTTCAACAGACAAGCATGAATCCATTGCTCCAGCCGCTCACCGGAATAAAGCCCCTTCTTGAGCAGCAGTCTGGCCGCAGGCCCCATCCATTTTATCTGAAAAATGGGAGCGCGCTGTAAAAAGGAAGAAAAGGGCATTTGCAAAATGAGCTGCTGCATTTCTTCAGCCGTGTATCCGGCCGCAATCAACGCCGCGACGACGGATCCGGAAGAGGTGCCCGCGACGTGCCTGAATCGGATACCGTTCAGTTCCGCCGCTCGAACCGCGCCTGCCAACGAAATGCCCTTTACGCCTCCTCCTTCAAATACGGCATTCATGTACATCGACCATGTCCCCTTCCCGCCTGCCTACTGTTATGTATGCGCGGCGAGATAAGGATATGTCCATTATTTGTTGCCATTTCTATGAAAAATGTATAATTTCAGTTGCATGTTTTATAAAATAAAGTCATTTTTCAATCGGATAAGAATAAAATTATTGCTTGTAATATTGCTGCAAACGCTCCGAAACCTGCTTTGTGTTCTTGATTAGATCTTTAGCGCTAAAGAAAATGCTGCCTGCGATATGATTGTATTGCTTGTTGTAGTCGAGCTGTTTTACGAGCACATCGGCACTGCTCCAGTCTTTCTCCTTCGCATCCGCCAATTTGTAAGCGGCATGTCCAATATATAAATCAACTCCGCTGCCCGCTGTTTCTTTGACCCACCAATCTACGAGCGTGTCGTACGAAGCAGCCGCATGGCCGATATGCCAATACACCTGCGGTGCAATGTAATCGATCCAGCCGTTCTTAATCCACGTTCTCGTATCGGCATATAAATTGTCGTAGCTGCTTAGACCTGCTTTCGTTGCAGAGCCTGTCGGATCGGCACTGGAATTCCGCCATACGCCAAATGGACTGATGCCGAATTTCACTTGCGGCTTCGACGCTTTAATATCTTTGCTTAACGACTGCACGAATTGATTGACGTTGTCGCGCCGCCAATCCGCTTTGTTGGTGAACACCTTGTTATATTTGCGGTATGTATCCTCATCATTGAACGGTTCTTTATCTTCTCCATAAGGATAGAAGTAATCGTCCAGATGAACGCCGTCGATGTCATACTGTGTCACGACCTCCATAATCGTATCCAGGATGAAGCTTCTTGCTTCTGGCTCGCCTGGATTATAGAGCAGCTTGCCGCCATGTTTGACGACCCATTCTGGATGCTGCTTCGCCGGATGATTATCGACGAGCTTATCAAGGTTGCCTTGAACGCTGATGCGGTACGGATTGAACCAAGCATGAAACTCCATCCCTCGTTTATGTGTCTCCTCTACCATATAGGCGAGCGGATCATAACCGGGGTCTTGTCCTTGCTTGCCCGTCAACCATTCTGACCAAGGCAGCAGCTTCGATGGATAAAAGGCGTCCGAAGTCGGGCGAACTTGAACGAATACGGCATTCATCCCCATCTGCTTCAGCTTGTCAAGCATATCGGCATATTGCTGCTTCTGCTGTTCGGCATTAAAGCCGGACTTGCCCGGAGCTTGCGGCCAATCGATATTGTACACTGTCGATATCCATGTTCCCCGCAAGCCGTCCATATGAATTTCTTCGCCGGCTTCTTCGCTGCCGCTCCCGGTCACTAGCGTAACCGTGCGCGTGTTCTTGTCCCACTTGACCGGAACGCCGACATTTTCACTAATGAACCGAAGCGGAACCATCGTGCGCCCCGCTTTCATCGCTGCGCTTACATCCAACTCCATGCTTTTACCGTTTATCTCGGCGGTGCTGCTGCCAAGCGTCAACTTAATTACGGTGCCATCCTTTCGGAACTCTACCTGCCTGCTGGCTGGATCCCAATCCACTCCCGCTCCGACCGCCTCCCCGACTGCCCGAAAAGGCAGCATCGTCACATTTTTGCCCGGGACGATATAAGGCGCTGCGTCCGTCTGCAGACGGCGTTCATTAATGAAGATGCTTACATCCTCGGACGCCGCTGCAGCCAGCACAGGCAACGACGCGCTTAGCATCATCGCTGCGCAAGTGCCCAGCAATATTCGTTTGACCTTGTTCATAAATGGTAACCTCTCCCTTACATTTGTTGAGTAAAGCTTGGAACTGCCCTCATTGTATTAGACGCAAAAAATAAAACATCTGTTTCGCTTTAAACAGATGTTTTACGATTCAATTTCCAATTCGCTGCGAACGCTGTTCAATGCGGCCACTCGTTCCGGATCACGTTGGAAGTACTCAACAAGCGCTTCAATGCACGTAATCGAATCCCAGCTTAGATGATGTTCGATTCCTTCGACATCTGTATAAATATGCTCCTCCTGCACCCCAATCAACGCCAAAAAATGTTCTAACAGCTGATGTCTATCAACCAAACGCTTGCCGATTTTTTTTCCTTTGCTCGTAAGAACAAGGCCCCGATACTTTTCATATATGAGATATTGATCTTTATCGAGCTTCTGAATCATCTTCGTTACGGATGAAGGATGAACCTCCAGTCCTTCCGCGATGTCTGACACGCGTGCGTAGCCCTTCTCATCGATAAGTTTATAGATACGCTCCAAATAATCTTCCATGCTCGGTGTAGGCATCAAGATTCCCTCATTTCATTCCACATTAAAAAACTCCAGCCGGAGCAAAACAGTGCACCTCTAAGTTTACATTGTTTCTCGAACAAGTTCAACCTTACCCGAAAATACGGCATTTACCAGTCGATTCGCTTCGTGTAATACACAAACTATATCGGACTGCACATTGTGCTACAGGAAGGGAGGATACCATGCCGACCGAGAAGGTTGTTCCGTCATCCGCCACGAAGAGCCGCACTCCTCGCGCCACGGTGAAATTCGTGCCGGAGCTCGTCTATTTCGAACCGGGAGCGTTAGATTATCCCAAAGGAAAGCAAATTATGGCTTGGGTCAAGGCGCAAGGGATTGAGCATCAAATGACCACCTCTCATAATCGCATTACCAATTTCCCGGGTGAAACCGAGGTAGAGCAATATCGAATCGCCAAACGCACGCTTGTCGTCGGCGTCCGCAAAACATTAAAGTTCGATCAATCCAAGCCGTCGGCCGAATATGCAATTCCTATCGGTACCGGCTGCATTGGCCATTGCCATTATTGTTATTTGCAAACGACGCTCGGAGCCAAGCCGTATATACGGGTATATGTCAATACAGATGACGTATGGAGCGCGGCAAAGCGTTATATTGAAGAAGGAAAGCCCGAAGTTACGAGGTTCGAGGCTTCCTGTACGTCCGATCCTTTAAGCGTCGAGCACATTACGGGCAGCTTGTCCGAGCTCATTGAAAAAATGGCGCAGGAGGAATTCGGACGCCTCCGCTTCGTTACGAAGTATCACAACGTAGAACCGCTGCTCGATCTGCATCATAATCGCCGTACAGATGTCCGCTTCAGCGTGAATGCGGATGATGTCATACGCCAGTTCGAGCCTGGAACCTCTCGGTTCGAGGAACGCATCGAGGCCGCTGGCAAAATCGCCCGCGCCGGTTATCCATTAGGCTTTATCATTGCGCCAATTTATTGGTACAACGGCTGGGAGGAAGGCTACAGAACGCTTATTAAGCGGTTAGCGGAATCGCTGCCGGAAGAAGCGAAGCGGGATTTGACATTTGAGCTGATTCAGCACCGCTATACGAAGACAGCCAAATCCGTCATTGAGAAGCGGTATCCGAAAAGCAAGCTCGAAATGAAGGAAGAGGAGCGAAAGTACAAGTGGGGCCGCTGGGGACAAGGGAAATACGTGTATCCAGATGAGAAGGCCGGCGCGTTAAAAACGTTGATATCGGAACAAATTTACGAGCATTTTCCGACTTCCCGGATCTTGTATTTTACTTGATGAATAAAAAACCGTGTGCTCACTATGGGAGGACGCACACGGTACCGTTTCTTATGTAAGATTTCGCAACCAATCCGGCGTAATTTGCTGCAGCCAGATGTTGATCTGGTTCAAATGATCGGTAAAGAGCAGTATTCCCATAATAATCATGATGCCGCCGCCTAATTTCATCATGATTCCGGAATATTTCGTAAGCCAACGGGTCGAACCGATAAAGAACGATAAAATAAAAAACGGCACACCGAATCCGATGCAGTAAGCGGTCGTCATGACGATGCCCATGCTGGGCTCTGAGGCGGTCAAAGAGAAAATAGCCCCCAAAATCGGCCCTACACATGGGGACCAGCCCGCCGAGAAGCCCATTCCGAATAGGAACGATCCGAAATAGCCTCCTTTTTTGCCGACATTGAATTTCCAATCCTTCATCAGCATCTGCGGCCTGAATATGCCAAGCAAAATGAGACCCATCACCAAAATCAAAATCGCCGAAATTTGCCGCACCACGTCCCGGTATTGAGACAAAAAGGATCCCAAGAAGGTGGCGCTCAGCCCTAACGTATAGAACACAACGCTAATCCCGAGTATGAAGAACAGCGTGTGCGTCATCGTCTTCCATCTGACTGCGCGCGTGTTCTGCTCACTCTTCAACTCATTGACCGACATCCCGGTAATAATCGAGATATACGAAGGATACAACGGCAAGCAGCAAGGAGAAATAAATGATACCACTCCCGCCCAAAATGCAATCCATACCGTAATATCCGCCATCGAAACCGACTCCTCTCGCTCACGCTTGCATGGAGCTGCATTTCGTCATGCAAGCGCCGTTATACTTTGACCCCGCGGCGTATCACTAAGGTTAATATTAACACGGCGATGAGCAGAAGGACAATCGTTGCCCCTGGCGCCAAATTCCAAATACCTGCGGTCAGCAATCCGGCAACGACGGCGAACTCCGCCACCAATACAGACGTCATGACCGCCTGTTTAAAGCCTTTGGCGACTAACAGGCTCGTGGCGACCGGGATGGTCAGCAATGCGGATACGAGCAGAGCCCCCACAATCTTAATCGCTGCGCTGATGACAAGTGCGGTGAGCACCGTAACGGCGATATTGAGCCAGCGTACCGGTAAGCCATTGACCGCTGCCGCATCCTCGTCGAACGTCAGCATGAACATCTCTTTGAAGAAGACAAGCATAAATATAATGACGATGGCCGTAACGGCGCCAACGACCGTCAAGTCTGTGCTGTTCAACGTATAGATGCTTCCGAATAAATAGTTGGTTACATTCGCATTAAAGCTCATCCCAAGCGTGAAAAAGAGCGATGCCAGCGCTACCCCGCCTGACATAATGACCGCGATGGACAACTCGGCATAGGTTTTATACGCCTTGCGCAGCTTTTCAATCGCGATCGCGCCGAGAAGCGCAAAGACGATCCCCATGGCCAGAGGGTATACACCGAGCAAAAAACCGAGCGCAACGCCGGCTATCGTCACGTGCGCCAGCGTGTCGCCGATCATCGACAAACGGCGCAGCACCAGAAACATCCCCATTAACGGCCCGGTCACTCCGATGAGCAAACCACCGATAAGCGCCCGTTGAAAAAATTCGGAACTGATAATATCCAACAATCGTAACTACCCCTTTAAATGAAGGTTCAAAAAGACCACTTTTCAGCACCGAGAAGATTGCAAGAACCCGAAGCGTATGCTTCCGCAGCGCGTTTTGCTCCGCAAAACTTGTAAGGAGGAGCGGAGTGTAGGCAAGACTACATGAGCACCGGACTTAAAGGGTGAATGCAAGATTCGATGCCAATCACAACATTTAAGATACTTCGTGATCAAAAGGTGGCTTTTTGAACTACCTCTTTAATGCAAGTCAAGTGCAACACGGCGCTACTCTCAACTGAGCACGCCGTGTGTTAAATCCGGTTCCGCACACTCCACGTTATGCGAATGCTTGACATAGAAATTAAGCTTGCCGCACGTTCCCTTCGGATCGCTGCCGAGCCACGAATTGACCAGGTCCAGATCGTGCGATACCATGATGAACGTCATATGATGATGCTCGTGAAGATGCTGTAATAGATTGAAAAATTCCTTCTGCGTCTGTGCGTCGATGCCAACCGTCGGCTCATCTAGAATAAGCAGCTCCGGCTTGTTCACCATCGCTCTGGCGAGAAATACGCGCTGCTGCTGCCCGCCTGACAACTGTCCAATGCGCTTCTGTGCCAAGTCCTCGATCCGCATCGCACGCAATGCGTCCTTCGTCCGGCTCATGTCTTCCTTCGTCAAGCGCCGGAACAACCGGCTCCGGTTGTACATTCCGGACTGCACCACTTCCATAACGGTAGCCGGAAAAAGCGGATTGAACGAATTTTTCTGCGGAACATAACCGATCCGCTCCCACTCTTTGAACCGTTGAAGCGGTGTGCCGAATAGCTTGACCTCGCCCGACGTCGGACGAAGCAGGCCGACCAACAAGCGGAGCAGCGTGGTCTTGCCCGCACCGTTCGTTCCGATGACACCGACGAAATCCCGTTCATATACCGAGAAATTCACATCTTCAAATACTTGCTGACCTTCGTATCCAAATCCTACGTGCTCTAATGAAATCACCTGCTCATGACAGGTGTCAATCGTATTCATCCTTGTTTCATCTCGCTTCCTCGTTCAAGCTGTATAAGAGACCTCGCTGAACGTCCATTCTTATTGTAACGCGAGAAGGAGATTTTGCAAATTGCGTTCCATCAACGTCAAATAGTTATCGCCCGCATCCGCCTGTTCTTTTGTCAGCCCTTCAAGCGGGCTCAGCACCAAAATATCGGCTTTCGCTTCGCTTGCCAATGTTTTAGCCAATTGATCCGATACGAGCTCTTCGAAAAATACGTACTTAAGCCCTTTCTCCTGAACCAGCTTCGATAACCGCAGCAAATCTTGCGCTCTTGGTTCAGCATCCGGCGTAATCCCCATAATTGCGTGCTGGGTCAATCCATAATCACGGCATAAGTATCCGAAGGCATGGTGGGAAACGACGATATCGCGATGTTTGACATTTTTCAACGACTCTTCGTATTTCGCGTCGATAGCTTCCAGCTTCGATTTCAGCTTGTCATAATTGCTCTCGTAATCAGCTTGGTGCGCCGCATCTTCCTGCACCAGCGCATCTTTCACATTTTTCGCCATCACGAGCGCCGATTTTGGGCTCACCCATGTGTGAGGGTCTGTGCTGCCATGGTCATGGTCATGATTCTCTTCATGGCCTTCTTCGTGACTCTCCCCGTGACCTTCCTCATGCGCGTGTTCTTCGGATTCTTCATGGGCGCCGTCCGCTTCAATGAGCGCAACGCCCTTGCTTACCTCAATCGTCTTAACCTGCGAACCGGAATCCAATCCTTTGACGAAATCATCCAGCCAGCCTTCAAATCCGGCTCCGTTCACCATAAGCAGCTGCGACTTCGATGCATTTTGCAAATCGCGGCTTTTTGGCGTCCAATCATGCGGCTCGACTCCGGCCGGTATTAAATTAATGGCATTTACATGCTCGCCGCCGATTTCGCCGACCATATAATAAATGGGATAAAAGCTCGTAACGACATTGACCTTGCCCTCGACGATGCCCTGCTGAGCGCCGTTTCCGCACCCGGCCAGCACGATCAGGAAGGCGCACGCCAACAATGCCAGTTTACGAATGTGGGTAGAAGTACGTAGTTTCATTGCTTAACTTCCTTTCCATTCCTCTAATTTCTTCTCCCCTGCATAGCGGTGCCAGTGAAGTAAGGATCGTTCTTCTTCGTAATTATTACTATTAAGATTATAGGCACGGTTAATTCCTTTGTCAATCCCCTATTTTTGAATCCATTGTCCTCCCCGCTTTGACAACTATCCAGCGGCGATTATAAGATGGTAACGTGTCTCTTAACCTAGCAGACAAGCAATTATTAAATAGGGAGTGAAGATTTTTGGAATGGTTAGACTGGCTTAAATATGCCGTGCTCGGCCTGGTGCAGGGGTTCACGGAACCGATTCCGGTATCGTCCAGCGGTCACTTGGTAATTGCCGAAAAATTGTTTGGATTACATATGGAAGGGCTTGGCTTTGAAGTGCTCGTCAACTTTGCATCCTTGCTAGCTATTTTGCTCATTTATCGCCAAGATATTGTCAGGCTTGCTGTAAATACGTTCCGATTTATGTTCAAGCGCGATCCAGATGCAAAATCGGACTTTATGTTTGTCATCTATTTGATTCTGGCCACGTTTCCTGCAGGCGTTATAGGTGTCTTATTCAAGGATACGATTGCCGATGTATTCAAAGGAGTAAAGATTATCGGGGCCACTCTGCTCATCACCGCTCTCGCATTATGGCTCATCCGCAATTTGCGCGGGCGCAAAGGGGATAAAGACTTGTCCTTTGGGGAAACGTTCATTGTAGGTTTGGCGCAATCCGTTGCGCTCATTCCCGGAATCAGCCGCTCCGGGGCCACGATTGTAGCTGCGATGGCATTGGGCTGGAAGCAGGAAACGGCGCTGCGCTTTTCTTTCTTCCTCTACATCCCGGTCAGTCTGGGCAGCATGATTCTTGAAGGAAAAGACATGATAAAGGACCCGATGCTGGGTCAATTGATCGGGCCTTATTTGCTTGCTTTTATTTGTTCCTTCGTCGCTTCCTACTTTGCATTGAAATGGTTCATGGGCCTGATGGCGCGCGGCAATCTGAAATGGTTCTCCTTGTACTGCGTCTTTGCCGGATTGCTCGTGCTGTTCTTTATGAACTAGCAATACGAATCGCATTGCATGCAAAAGAGGCTGTCCCGGCAGGTCTGAAGGACCTGAGGAACAGCCTCTTTCTTATGGGCCGCTCTTCTCCGTATCTATCGCCCCATGCCTTGTCCGCCATTGCATTTCGTGCAATGGAACAGCAGCATGTGCGTCAACTATGCTTCTACTTCACGATCGCGCCGTTTGGCATGCTGTCCGGAACCATGGCGAGCGTCAATTGGCCATCCTTGGATGCCGCCAAAATCATGCCTTGAGACAGTACGCCGCGCAGCTTGACCGGCTTCAGGTTCACCACGCAAATCACTTTGCGGCCCACGAGCTCCTCAGGCTTATAATATTGCGCAATGCCGGATACGACCTGGCGTTGCTCGTAGCCGAGATCAAGCTCTAAGCGAAGCAGCTTATCGGCCTTAGGCACCGGCTCGCAGTGCGTGACTTGGGCGACGCGCAGCTCCACCTTCGCGAAATCGTCGATCGCAATCTCTGCCTTTGCATCCTCTGGTGTGCTTGCTTCCGGCTTCGTATCAGACGGCGCCTTCTCCGCCGCGGCCTCTGGCGCGCCTGCAGGCGCTTCTCCGTCTTTTTTGCCTCCGCTCATCGCTTCGGCAATGGCAGCGACTTCCGTTTCTACCTCAAGACGCGGGAAGATAGGTTCCCCTTTAACTACCTTCGTGCCGCCGGCGATTACGCCTAACGTGCGCGCCGCATCCCATTCGGTGCTGTCACCGGCTTGCAGCCCAAGCTGCGCCCATACTTTGGCAGGAGCTTGCGTCAAGAACGGCTGCAGGAGAATCGCCGCGATACGCAGGCTTTCCGCCAAATGCGTCATCACTGACGCCAGCTCGCCGGCCTTCGCCTCATCCTTCGCGAGCACCCAAGGCTGCGTCTCATCGATATATTTGTTCGTCCGGCTAATGAACTGCCAGATCGCGGTCAACGCCACGGAAAATTCCATGTTCTCCATAGCCGCTTCCACTTTATCCACCGTTTGCGCCGCAACGTTGGCCAATTCCCCGTCAAATGCCGTTATTTGCCCTTGATAGGCCGGAATGTGTCCGCCGAAATATTTATCGATCATGGCGACGGTGCGGTTCAGCAGGTTGCCAAGGTCATTGGCCAAGTCGAAGTTAACGCGCTCCACGAAGCCTTCCGGCGTGAACGTTCCATCCGAGCCGAACGGAACCTCGCGCAGCAAGTAATAGCGCAGCGCATCCAGCCCGTAACGGTCAATCAGCATGACCGGATCGACGACATTGCCTTTGGACTTGGACATTTTGCCGTCCTTCATCAGCAGCCAGCCGTGACCGAACACCTTCTTCGGCAGCGGCAGTCCAAGCGCCATCAGCATAATCGGCCAATAAATCGTATGGAAGCGGATAATCTCCTTGCCGACCAGATGCACGTCCGCAGGCCAAAACTTCTCGTACAGCTCCGGCTTTTCTGTGCCATATCCGAGCGCTGTAATGTAGTTCGACAAAGCATCGATCCATACATAGACGACATGCTTAGGATCGCCCTTTACTTTGACGCCCCAATCGAACGATGTGCGGGATACCGCCAAATCTTCCAGCCCTGGCTTAATGAAGTTGTTAATCATTTCATTTTTGCGGGACTCCGGCTGAATGAAATCGGGATGAGCTTCATAATAAGCCAACAGTTGATCCGCATATTTGCTCATGCGGAAGAAATAGCTCTCTTCCTTCACCAGCTCGACCGGCCGGCCGCAGTCCGGACAGTTGCCGTTCTCTAGCTGGCGTTCGGTGAAGAATGCTTCACAAGGCGTGCAATACCAGCCTTCGTACGTGCCTTTGTATATGTCGCCTTGCTGCAGCAATTGGTCAAAAATGTCCTGCACGACCTTCTTGTGCCGCTCTTCGGTCGTGCGGATAAAATCGTCATACGAGATGTCGAGCTTTCCCCACAGCTCCTTGATTCCGCTAACGATATCGTCAACGAATTGCTGCGGCGTTTTGCCGCTTTCCCCTGCTTTGCGCTCAATCTTCTGTCCATGCTCATCCGTCCCCGTCAAATAACGGACGTCAAAGCCACGGAGCCGCTTATAGCGGGCCATCGCGTCACCTGCTACAGTCGTGTACGCATGGCCGATATGGAGCTTGTCGCTCGGGTAATAAATCGGGGTCGTAATATAGAACGTCTTGTCTGCCTTTGTCATCATAACAGCCTCCTAGCAAAAATAAAAAAAGCCCGCGTCCGCTTTGGGACGAGAGCTTAATCTCACGTGGTACCACCCAACTTTCTGCCGCTTCGATTACGCCGGTACGACGGCGTGGGAATCAACAGCGACAGCTTCATTGTGGCCGGTTGAGCCGACCAACCATTCGATATCGAGAATGACGCGCCGCAGGCTTATGCAGAAGCGATTCTGCACTTGCAAGCGGTTCCTCCCGGACCATATTCGGAAGACTTCCCATACCGGTTCGCAGCAATCCCGGCTCTCTGTCATGGCACGCTCTTCGTACTCATCCGTTCTTCGGATTTTGTATTTTCCATGTATAGGATAACAAAAAGGGAACTATGCTCAATATAGCGTAGCCATTGTCCACCTGTCAAGGACGCTTTGGCGGAACCGGGTCAAAGCCTCCGGGGTTGAAGGGATGGCATCTGGCAATTCGCCTCATCGTGAGCCAAGAGCCCTTGAGCGGCCCATGCACCTCCAACGCTTCCAAAGCATAAGCGGAACAGGTCGGATAGAACCGGCACGTCGGAGGCTTAAGCGGCGAGATCCATTTGCGGTATACTCTCACCGGACCTTGAAAAGCTCTCGTCACCCATCGCGGACAGGCAGAGGGCGCGCCGTTCCCAGGCAAATTCGAAGTCATGATGCATTGCCCTTCGCGTCATCCTTCGCTTTCTCTTCCTGTTCCTTGTCCGAACAAGCTTCGCAATATCCGAACACTTCAAATTTATGCTTAACGACCTGGAATTTCTCAGGCACGTCCGTTAGTGGCATCGGGCAAAAATGAATCGGATACGTCTTCTCGCATTGCAGGCAAATCATATGATGGTGATGGTGGCTTTCCGCACAGTGCACGCGGAATTTCACGCCATCTTCGAATACAATCTGCTCTAATACTCCTAATTCATGCATTACGCGCAAATTGCGGTACACGGTGTCGAAGCTAAGTCCGGAATAGCGTTTTCCCATGAAATCATAGACATCCTTCGGGGTCAGAAAGCCGTCGGTATCCGCGAACAACTTCGCCAACGTTCGACGCTGATCCGTTATTCGCAACCCCTGCTCGGCCATTTTTTCGAGTATCTGATCTGTGGTCAGCATCGAAGTTCCTCCTCTGTATGCAACAAACCGATTATTATTATAATGCTCTAATTGCTGGCGCAAAGTCAAACCTAATGATAAACCTGGACTATTTCATAACAAAATAGCGAGTGTTAGGCTCATGAACTGTAAATGTGCATTATAATTTCGTTTTATAACGATTTTCAGGCACTTGAACGGCAAATCCGCATTTGAATTTATGTCTTTTTCGATTTATGGCGATTTTTAGGAAAATGAGATGTAATTTTGCAGTTGGAGAGCCCCAAAAGATGGAATACGCCTGTAACAGATGTACTTTTGCAGTTCACGCACGCACCGTGTACAGTGCGGATGTCGGCGAGGGAGGACGTCGATCTTCGCTGTCTTCCATTCAAAAAGGACAGCCGCTAAGCTGTCCTTTGAATGATGAATGAATGAGTTCCAATTCAATATATTACGAGCGCGGTTTTGGCAATGGGAGGAAGAGCAGGTTCACCGGCATATTGCTGCCTGCCGCCGGAGTGAACAGAATTTCCACCGATTCTTCGTAATCGCCCGTCCGGTATACAACGCTGGCTTCATCCACGCCCTTAATCAATCCTTGATTCGGCGAGTTCACCTTCTGACCGTTTACAAGCATCGCACCGGAGTACGAACCTGAACGGGAGTTGAAGGCGATGAGCGTATGTGGTGCCACCTTCTCCAGCTTCACACGGTACAGCACGCCGAAGTTCCCTTTGTTGACCATGTCTTGGTACGTCAGCATGTCCGTGCCCGTAAGGTCCTTATCGTTAATCTTGTCTGCGAACACCAGGCGTTCGCCCTTGCCCACTTCTTCCTTGACCGTAAAGTTGCGATCCGCGTTCGTATACGTGCCGCGAATATGTTCGTCCGGAGCCAACGGCTGCAGATTCGGCAATTCCGTCAATACGTCTTTGTCCGCATCCAGCGCAACTACGGTATATTCCAACGTGGTGCTGCCGTGAAAATCAGCATACAGCGTATACGTATCGTTAGGCTTGAGCGGGCGCTGATTCAATTCCGGAATAACGACCTTCGTTTCATTGGGCTTAATTTGCATTTCGGTCACTTTGTCGTTTTTCTCGAAGGACTCGAAGTAGCGTACTGTGGACATCTTGCCCGTTTGCTGCGGGTAAGGGCTCGGGCCCGCCAATCCATAATGCTCGATATAGAAGTCGGCAGGGTCATCCGAAATGTTTTTCACCAAAATATACAATTGAAGATTGTTTGATTTTTTGTTGATGTGGTGCAAAAAGATACGGGCTCCGCCCGCCACGTTGTCCTGGTACAGAATGCCATTGTCTTTGACATTCTCCGGACTGTTCGAACGGTACAACTTGCGGTTATTTTCCGTAAGCTCCGGCTGCAGCAGCTTCAAACCAAGCGCGGATCCGCCGTCAAAAGGAAACACTTCTCCAACCGGAGTATACACTTTGTTGAACTCGTCGAACGTATACAACGTCTCGCTCGTAATCGTGATGGTGTGCGAAACTTCACTGGAAAGACCGTATTTGTCGGTTACCTTCAACGTAACGGTATGATCGCCCGGTTCGAAGAAAGCCGGCTTGTTGTTCGTCCATTCCCGCTTCAGATCGGCGACATCGTCATCATCCGTGCTTAAATCCTGGTAGCGAATGTATTCACCCATCTTGTACGTCGTTTTGTCCGTCTGGAATTCAGCCACAGGCGGTTCATTCGGCTTCAATACCGTAATCGTCACGGAGTATGGCTCACTCCATTCACCGCGCTCGTCGCGCACGCGCAGCGAGACCGTGTATGTGCCAGGCTCATCGTAATAGTCTTGCAAGCCGGTCCATTCTTCCTCGACAATTTGCAGGCCGCGTGGAGATTTGGACTCATTGGTGACCGTAACCCGCGTCTGCTTCGCGAAGATTTCCTGCTCGTTGACACTGAATTTTGCGATTGGCGGAGCGCTTAATTGAATGGTGATGCGCTTCGTCTTGTTATCCCATTGATACGGCATGTCGAATGCTTGCATGGCCGACGTGATCGGCACCATGAACGTCCCTTCTTGCATATAGGAAGCGCCGCTCATTTTGGTTGCTTGTCCGTTGACCCGGTAACTGCTGCTGCCTACTTTATAACGAAGCTCTTTATCGCCGCTCGCAATAATCGTTTCTTTCGTCTTGCTGTCGTAGTTCACTTGCAAACCAAACCGTTCGACGAGAGAGCGCAGTGCGATATAAGAGACGCCCTTTTTCACGGTAATCGGCTGCGGAGATTTGTATTCCACGCCGTTCTGATACATCAGATTGCTATCTGCGATTAATACGAGCACATCTGTGCCAGCTTCGCCATCTGCGAACCCTGACTTGCCCGTTGAATTGTTGCCGCTATCATTTACGTTGTCCTTTACTTCGTCAGTGTCCTGATCCGTATCAGCGCTGCCATTCACTTCGCCCTGAATCGAGCCGCTTCCCTCTTGCATGGTTCCGTTTGTTACTTGGTTATTATCCGTTGCCGCCGCGTTCCCTTCAGCCGCAACGATAGGGATAACGGTAATGAATTGCACTGCAGCTACGCAGGTAATGAAAAGCTGTTTCCAAGATTTCATGTTTACGTCCTACTCCTCACCCAATCAGATATTCGTATGTGTAGTTATGTTTCCGTTCTGTGTATGTTTGAACATAGTTATAGACGCTTCTCTTTATAAAAAGTTTCTACTTTCGATCGTTTTTCTTCAGCAAAAGTTAAGAAATTGTTAAAAAATAAAACCTACATCTTTTTTGATGTAGGTTTTATTAAATTCAACGGTGACGGAAAGCGGAAATGCCAATGTCCGTATTAAGCCCGATGTCCGAATGGATATGCGGGAGAAATCGTAACCGGCAGCTTGCCATTGGCCTCTTGCCGGCCTAGGAGAACATTCGCCAAGGCCGACATCGTAGCCGGACGATTCTCGTAGCAGCACAGATAGGCCGGTGCTTGCGGGAACTGATTCAGATCGTACGGATTCCGCGTGGAGGCGACGATAACCCGTTTGTCGGTATCGCGGAGCAATCCTTCCACGATATCGACTTGCCCTTGATGCAGCATTGACACGGCATTATACGTCAGCACAATAATTTGACGATATTCCGCTGCCATCGCCAATGTGTCACGAACCTCTTCCGCGTCCGGATACGTGCTGATGCGCAGCTCCGTCACTTGCTTCACATGCGGCTGCAGCGCTGTCGCCACCGTGAAGGTCTGCGTAATCGGTTCATCGACCTCCGTACGCTGGCGAACTTCAGGCCAGATAACGAGCGTCGCCTCTTCCCGATCTATCGGCAAGCATTGCTTGTCATCCTTCACTAGCGTAATGCTATCGGCACAGATGCGCTCAACGACGGCCTTCGCTTCCGGCGTTCCGAACGAAGAAGCGAACTCCGGCGTTACATCCGCAAGCTGCTTCATTTGGCGTTTCTCCTTCAGGGCAAGCAGACGGTGTACGGATTCGTCGATCTGGGATTCAGAGATACGGCCGGTACGGACCGCATCGATCAAGGCCTCGATTGCCGCCACCTGTTCTGTGAATGTATGGCTAATCAGCACCAGGTCCGCTCCGGCTTCGACCGCTCTGACCGCCCCTTCGGCGATGCCGAATTCCTTCGAGATGGCATGCATCTCGAGGCAGTCGGTTACAATAACTCCATCAAACCCCAGACGCTGGCGCAATAATTGGGTCAGCACTTTCCGGGACAGCGTAGCGGGAATGTCATCCGGCTCGAACGCAGGGAACATGACATGCGCGGTCATGATGCAGTCCACGCCTTCTTTAATTGCGCGGATGAACGGCGCCAGCTCGATCGACATGAGACGGTCTTCGCTATGCGGCACGGCCGCGAGGCCATGATGGGAATCGACAGCCGTATCGCCATGACCCGGAAAATGCTTTGCCGTCGCGGCCACGTTGGCATCCTGCAGTCCGCGAATTTGCGCTGCCCCGAGCTCTGCGACCACGTCAGGACGCTCCCCGTAAGAACGGACGCCGATGACTGGATTTTTCGCATTGTTGTTGACGTCCACGCTAGGCGCAAAGTTCATGTTGATGCCCATGCGAAGCAGCTCTTCTCCGCAAATTTTCGCCGCATCATATGCATGCTCCGCGCTGCGGGTGGCACCGATAGCCATGTTGCCGGGAATGAGCGTGATCTCGTCCCAGTCGATACGCGCTACCATGCCGCCTTCCTGGTCAATGCAAATGAAGAGCGGAATATCGGTCTGCTTCCGGGAAATCGACTGCAGCTCACTCGATAGACGGCATACTTGCTCCGGATTTTCGACGTTGCGGCGAAAATAGATGATACCGCCTACTTCGTATTTTTCCAGCAGCGTGCGAATCTCCGTATTTACAGCCGGAGTTTGGAAGCCGCACATTACCATTTGGCCGATCTTCTGTTCCAACGTTAATTGACGATTGCTCATGCCACTCATCCCATCCTCTATATTATCGTGAAATTATTACTGATATCTGTTTAATCGTGATTATGTTCAGCAGACAGGGGCTGCTCGCGAAATTCAGACGGCGTTATCCCCGTATACTTCTGGAACACCTTCGAAAAATAGCGGCGCTCCGAATATCCGACTGAGGCCCCAATATGGGTGATGCTCTTATCCGTCATGCGCAGCATGGACTTGGCAAGATTCATCCGCTGCTTTGTAACGTATTCTACGAATGTCTCGCCGAAATGAGTCTTGAATAACAAGCTGAAATAGCTGCAGCTGATGCCGAGATAATCGGAGATTTCATCGATTCCGATATCTGAACTCAGATTGCGGTGAATGTAATCCTTGGCAGAAATCATAAGCAGTTCACTCGATTTCTTGTTCATCGCGTGTTCCTTCGTATGATTGATCAGCTGTGTAATGAGATTGTTCAAATCTTTGACGCTGACGCTGTGCTGCAGCCTGTTCCACATCGTTTCTTCTTCTTGGGAACTGACAAGCTCCAGCTCCCGCATCTCGCGCAGCAAATGAATGATGACATAATGAAGAAATTTCTCGACCCGCATCACGGATTGCTCCGGCATTAACAGCAGACCGGATTGAAGCGATTGCAAGCTCTTCTCCACCTTGCCTTTGTCGTTCTGCTTCATGCCCGATACGATATCTTCAACAAGCTGCCACTCCGATACGGATGCCGCTTGACGCGCATTGGACCCTTCGTCCACCTGCACCAGCTGCTCGTCGTCGGGATAGAGCACCAAGGAACGCTGCAGCCGCTTATACGTATTGGCAAGACAGGCAAGCTGAATCGGGCCTTTGTCCCAAGCCAAGCTAACCGTTAGCTTGACGTGCTCGCGCACCGCCCGCTGGAAGGATCGCGCCCAGCGAGCCATGTCCTCTTGCGAGACTTCGCACCGCTCTTTGGAATACTGCATCAAGACGCACCATTCCCCTTCGCGCATCTGCAGCACCGCATATTCGAGCCGCTCATCGCTTATCGCGTCTTGCAGGACGTTGCGCACCGCAAAATTCCATAATTTACGCTCGTTATCACTCCATGATACGGTATGCTGCACATATCCGTCCAGATCGATTAACAGCAACGCGTAGTCCAATTGATCGGCCTGAAGCCCGTCATCTGCTATCACGTACGGAGGAGTTCCCGCGGAAAAGCCCATCAGGACATCGAACATCATTTTCTCGTAAGCGAGACTAATGACCTTGCCCCAGCGCCGCTCCGACCGGTTCTTCTCCTGCTTCCGCGAACGGACGAGATTGGCAATCGTACGGACGGTCTGCTCCAACTCCTCGTAATTAATCGGCTTGAGTATATAGTCCCGTACGCCGTGCTGCAAGGCAATTCGGGCGTACTCGAATTCCTGATAGCCGGTCAGCATCATCACTTCGGCCTCGCTGCCCATTTTACGGACTTCCCGCAGAAATTCCATGCCATCCATCACAGGCATGCGAATATCGCACAAAATAAGGTCCGGATCTCGCTGACGGACGATATCGAGCCCCTCCGCTCCGTTGCGCGCCATGCCAACGATCTCTACCGCTAGCTCTTCCCAAGGAATAACCATTTTTAAATTGTTCAAAATATGAATTTCATCATCGATCAATAACGCTTTCACACTCATTCCGCTTCACCCTGTTCATATTTCGGTATGATGCATCGGATTATCGTCCCCATGTTCGGGGCGGAACAAATAAACAAGCCATAGCGAGAGCCGTATTGAATGCGGATACGATCTGCCACACTGCGCACGCCAAGTCCCCTGCGCTCCGTATTGTAAGCTTGATCCGCGATCGGCAGCAACGCTTTCTGTTCTTCGGACATCATATATTGGAACTTCTTTAGCTGCTCATTCGACATCCCTAATCCATTATCCTCAATATCGATATAAATTCGTTCAGCGTCATCGTAAGCGGCAATGCGTATCCAGCCTGTATGCGTAATTCCGTCGAACCCATGCTGAATGCTGTTCTCCACCAGAGGCTGCAGCGTCAGCTTCAATATTTGATTATTCAAGATATCGTCCGGAACATCGATTTCAAAGTTAAATAAATCTTCAAAGCGGAATTTCTGGATTTCCATATAACTGCGCAAGTATGCCAGCTCTTCCCGAATCGTAATCTCTTCCTTGTCCTGAATGCTGGTCCGCAATATGTTGCCGAGGCGGTAGACCATTTGGCTTACTTTGCGTCCTTCGTTCTGAATGGCGAGGGCATTGATCGATTCGAGCGTATTGAAGATGAAGTGCGGCTTAATCTGGGCTTCCAGCACGCGCATTTCCGCCATGTTCTTCTGCTTCTGCTCCTGCTTGACCTGGTCGATGAGCTCAGACACTCGCTCGGTCAACTGGTTGAACCCTTTGGCAAGCGTCGTCATCTCGTCATTGCCCTTTTCCTCCACGCGAACGTTCAATTCCCCGGTCTCAACCCGGCGCATGAACCTGACGATCCGGTTGACAGAGTTGGTAATACGGTTCATGAACAAGAGAAAGAACAGCAGGGCCGCTACGACGCAGGCGAACATAATAATTGCCACCCAAATTCCGAAATCGACCATCTCTTGCGTCAGCATTTTCCATGATGTCACCGAGACGATATACCAATCGAAATCTTTTAATTTGTAGGTGGAAATGAGACTTTCCTGCCCGTTGAAATCGGTCTTGTAGCTGTTGTACAGCGATGTGCTGTTAGCGACAGGCTCAATGACGGACTGCAAATTGCTCAGCTTATGTTCGTTGCCGCTCTCGTATAATATGCTTCCATTTCGATTCACTAGATAGAAATGCGGAGAATTGGGATTATCCCATTGGAACTTGTTGAATATCGAATCCAGCTCCCAATTCTTCACCTGCACGACGAGCACGCCCAAATTCCGCATGGAGCTCATGCTCTTAATCACTCTTATCTGGGTGAAGCCGTCTTCGTTGCCCGTAATCTCGGGGTATTCATTGGGCCCAATCCATAACGGGGCTCCTCTTCTCTTCAATACGTTCTCGTAAATTTCATGCTGCTTAAATTGTTCGAATGGAAGCGCTTTAAACCCTTGCTTGTCAAATATAGGAACAACTTGTTGCCAGCTCGAATCACTGCGGATATTGTATAAATAAGCAAAGTTGATCGATGGATGATTGTATAGCAGCAAGCGGAAATTCCGCTGATTGGCGTTCAGCTTCAAAAAATCGGCTTTGGCTAAGTTTTGTTCCCGCGGATTGCGGGCCGATAGTGCGCCCTCAATCACAGAGCTGCCTATGCCGAGGTCGGTTACCCTGTCCAATTCCGAGAACAGATAACTGACGCTTTTGCCTGTCGCTTTCAACGAAAGTTCCGCCTGCTGGTTATATTTCTCTTCAAGCATTTGAAACGCGATCCAGAAGGTTAACGTGCCAAGCAGCAGGAGCGGAATGATAATGAGGGTGACAAATGCCGTCATAAGCTTAAAGCGCAGGTTCATCCCATTTCACAGCTCCATCCGAGTAAATTAGCCTTTAACTCCGCCTGCCGTCAACCCTTCAATAATCTTCTCTTGCAGGATGGCATAAATGACCATGACCGGAACGACACTGTATACAATCCCCGCCGACATTTGAGCGTAGTTGATATTGTAAGCGTCCCGAAATCCGACCATGCCGACCGGAAGAGTCTTGAGCGAATCTTCCGACAAGAAATAGTTAGCCAGCAAGAATTCATTCCAATTCCCCAAGAAATTAACGATGAATACGGTTACCAAGGCCGGAACCGTTAATGGCATTATAATTCTAGCAAATATGGACGGAGCCCTCAACCCATCCACGACAGCCGCTTCCTCAATTTCCGATGGCAGCGAACGCATGAAAGCGGTCAGGATGACGATCGTAAATGGAATCGCGTTAGCCGTATAAGGCACCAACAGCGCCCAATGCGTATCAAGAAAGTTAAACTGCCGCATCAGATTATAAATAGGAAGCAGCAAGGCGTTGCCCGGTATGAGAATGCCGATCAGAATCAGTTGGAACAACCACGGGCTAAGCTTGTTGAACCGCATCCGCGTCAAGGCAAAGGATGCCATCGACGAGATTAGAATCGTTACGACCGAGGCGACAACGGCAATGTACAGACTGTTTAGAAAGTATGTGCTTATTTTGGCGTTGACCCAAGCCTCGGCATAGTTGCTGAATTTGAATTCCGTCGGAAGCCCGAACGGATTGCTTGCAATTTCCACGTTGTTTGCTTTGACAGACGAGAACAAAACAAAAAGAAACGGGAACAGAATAACGGCGAGATAGGCAAGCAATACGACGTGATTCATGCTGCTTTTAATTTTTTTGACCATATCAATATTCGATCCTTTCCGTTCTTTTTGCGACCAACAGCTGATACAACGCGGTAATGATAAGCGTAAAGATAAAGATTAGAACGGCGATGCTGTTGCCGAAGCCGTATTTGAAGCTCTTGATGGAATGCTTCAACATATAGGTCGCCATTACGTCCGTTGCCCCGGATGGCCCGCCCTTCGTCATGACGAGCACGATATCGGCCGCTTTCATCGCGCCGGCCACGGACAGCATAATGACGACAGAAATGATCGGCATGATGAGCGGAACCGTAATTTTCGTAGCCCGCTGCCAACCCGTTGCCCCGTCGATCATGGCTGCTTCGTCCAATTCCTTCGGAATGGCTATAATCGCCGCTAATACCATGACGATATAGAATCCCGTCCATTGCCATCCGTTCGTAATTAAAATCGAAATCATTGCCCAACTGCGATCAGAAAGCCAGTAGATCTTGTCTACGCCGAACAGCCCCAAGAAGTTGTTCATCAATCCAATATCTGGCTCGTAAATAAATCCCCACAAAATACCTATAACCGCTGTAGACATGACCGAAGGGGCAAACACTGCCGTTTTGTATAAGCCTTTGAGCTTCTTGACATTAGCGATAAGAAGCGAGAACAAAATAATGATCGGAACCTGGATAAACACGGAAAACAATATAAACAAGCCGTTATTTTTGACCGCTATCCAGAAATTCGGGTCCTTAACCGCCCGTGAGTAGTTATCCAAGCCCGTGAATTTCACGACTTTGGAAATGCCGTTCCAGCTTGTAAAGCTGTAATAGGTGGCATTCATTACGGGATATATAAAAAACAAAGTAAACAAGAATAACGTCGGAAGCAAAAATAAAATATAAGTGACTGGATGTCTTAGCGCTTTGTTCATCTCGTACCTCCATACTCCAGATAGTAGGCATCAGGTCTCTATTTAAATTCAGCACCACCCGGCCATTTGCGAGTGGTGCTGAATCGGTTGAATCAGAGGCAATGGATTATTGAGCTGCGTCAGTTTCCTCATTGACTTGCTCTTGCACCTTTTGCATTCCTTCAAGCATCGCTTTCGGCTCTTTTACGCCTTCGATGACTTGTTGAATGCCGGTTCCAAGCTCTGTATTGACTTCGGCTTGCACCAGTGCGTCAAATGCAGGCCAAGTGTATTTCACTTCATTCATCCGTGCCAAAATCTCTTGCATCAACGGATGCTCGGCTACTTCCTTCATTTTGCTTTCTTCAATCTTCATCGAAGGAAGCATGCCGTCTTCTTTGAAGGATTGCAATTGAACGTCTTCATTATAGAAATTCTTAATGAACGATTTGATGGCTGCAAGCTTGCGCGGATCTTCCGCCGCTTTCGCAGAGAACGCATAACCATTATTCGTATCCACCATGGAGCTTGTGCCCTCGCCCTCTTTCAGAGGAGGCATCAGGAAAAATCCGAACTTGTCTTTTGTATCCGCTCCAGCCGTCTTCTCATCCGTCAACGCGGAGTAAGCCCAAGAGCCGTCATACATCATGATAGCTTCGTCCGTGAGCAGCTGATTGCGCTGATTGTTATATTCCAAGCCGAGCTCGCCCTTCTTGAAGTAGCCTTTCTTCACCCATTCTTGGTGCTTCGTTACGGCTTCCACCATTCTCGGGTCATCCCATTTCGACTCGCCTGTTTTGAACCCGTTCGTAAATTCCGCTCCGGCATAATAAGCCCACAGGTTATTCGTCGTCATCAACGGAACCCATGCGTCTTTGGAGGCTTGCGCAATCGGAACCTTGCCGTCCGCTTTGATTTTCTCGGCAATCTGTTCCATTTCGGCCAACGTCTTAGGCAACTCTAATCCCTTTTCCGCGAAATACTTTTTGTTATAAAAGTAGCCTTCTATGGAGCCGCCTTTAGGCAAGCCATAGATTTTCCCTTCGTGTGTCCATGGCGTCAGTGAAACAAACTTGTCGCTCAGCCCCATTTCTTCGAGGATCGGCGTCAAATCGAGCACTAGTCCCTCTTTGGCAAATACCCCCACATCAGGGCTGCCGAATGCGTCGAAAATATCCGGAGGATTGCCCGCAGCCATTTCGCTTCTCAGCTTGTCCTTGCGGTTCACTTCACTCTCGACGCCGTCAAGCTTGATCGTCAGGCCCGGATTTTCCGCTTCCGTGTTCTTCACGACGGCTTGCAAACGAGAAAGACGATTTTTGTTGGAGTCTCCAATTTCAATGTGGCGCATCTTCATTTCGAACGGTTCGACTTTCTCCTCTGCCGGTTTATCCGTTCCCGCCTGCGGGGTCGCAGTTTCTTGTTTGCTGCTGCAAGCCGCCAGCACGGTGGATGCGATAAACAGAAGAGACAGCAGCATGACCAAACTCTTTTTCATATTTTGACCTCCCCATAAGTAATTGAATAATTACTACGCTTTCATTATAGAACTACTTCCAGCCCTTGGTAAGGACGACAAATTCATAATTGGGGGATAAAATTCTCCAATCGCCAAAGAGAGTTGTGCACGTTGACAAAAAAGCGCCCGTTCCGGCGGCCGGTAAAGGATCTCGCAACATTAGGCCCGCTCTAAAAAGAGCGCGAAACACGTTCTCCTCGATGGAGGGGTCGCCAAAAAGTCCTTTTGCCCACTCTCCCGACTATTCAGAATTGAGCTCGATTTCGGTTCATAAAAAAGACGGCCTGCTCCGTCGCAGACCGCCCGTTCCAACTTGCTATTATTTCTTCTTCGTATCGAGGGACTCTTGGTGAATTTCCAGGAAGCGCGTTAAATTCATGCCTTCGAGCGTCTGGATATAAGTGTCCCAATCTTTGTCCGGATCCGCGTCGCCAATAATGAAGCGAGCCATCATTTCATCCACGTAATCGTTAATCGTCTTCGATAAGTCTGACAGCTCGGCCGCCTGCTCATCGGTGAAGAACAGCTGTGGCAGGGCCATGTCCGCGTTTGGCTTGTACGGATCGTAATTTTTCTTCGTTTCATTATAGAGGATGACTTCGAGGCTCGGCTTGCCGTCATTCGGAACCGCCGAGCTTAGGCGAAGCTCGTTCGAACGGTAAGTCGGCGCTGTCTGCTCCCAATGGACATTTTGGATTTGCCCGTATTCCTTCAGCTTCGCCCACTTGGCCGGCTTGCCGTTAATGCCGATTTCGCCTTCCTTGGCCTCACGCCATTCCTCGCCCGGTCGTCCGATCGTCGTGCGCAGCGACACTTCCTCGTCATAGAAGCCATCCGCCCAGCGGAACGCCACGTCCGGATGCTTGGAGTTCTTCGTAATAAGGTAGGCGCCCAGCGAGTAGCCAAACGGGTTATAAGCGGCATACTGCACACCGTTCGGCCCCTTAAGCGCCGGAACCGTCACGTAATCGAGCCAGCGCCCGCTTTCGCCCGCGATTTGCGTGAATACGCCCTGATGTCCGCCAAGCGCCGCGCCCAGCACGACGTCACCCGACGATTCTCCCAGCTTGAGCAGCTGATCGCTGTCCTGCGTGAACACTTGCGGATCGATAAGCCCCTCGCTGTACAGCTTGTGCAAATATTTCAAGCCTTCGCGCCACTCCGGCTTGTTGTAGGCAACCTCGACCTTGCCGTCCTGCACATACATATGAACCCGGGATTCGCTGAATGTCGAATTGAAGACGAACGCATTCATAATAAATCCATCAATGCTCGACAGCCATCCGCTGCTGCGCGGCGCGCCGGACAAGACCACTTCATCCGCCTTGCCGTTGCCGTTCGGATCCTTCTCCTTGAACGCTTTCAGAACAGTGTAGAGCTCATCCGTCGTCGTCGGAACCTTCAAGCCAAGCTTATCGAGCCACGGCTTGTAAATCCACATCTTCTGCGCCATCGAGCAGTGGTAGCAATCGTTAATGCTCGGGAGGGCATAGATATTGCCGTCAGGAGCGGTAATCGCTGGTCCCAGCACTTCGTTCTCGTCCAGAGCCTTCTTGAAATTGACGCTATATTTATCAATATAATCGTTCAATGAGAGGAAGACGCCCTGCTTGCCATAAATCATCTGCTGCGCCGGAGTGACGCCGAAAGACATGATGACGTCCGGATAATCGCCCGATGCCAGCATCAGATTCAGCTTCTCGCTTGCGGATTGCTGCGGCACGACGATCCATTCGACGTGGACATTCGTCTTTTCTTCATACCACTTCGTAAATTCATTCGTCTCGAAGTTCTCGACCAAGGAATTGGAAGGCACCATGACCTTGAGCGTCACCTTCTCTTTCACAATCGGAAATGTGCCCTTCTCCGTTACAATCGACTCCGTATCCGCGCCATTTTCCTCGGCCGCCCCTTTGTCGCCGCCGCCCGAACATGCCGAGAGCATGATCACGGTCATCATCATGGCGCTCAAGAGAAGCGCGCTCCATCGTTTCATCCTCATTCATACTCCCCCTATCAATGAATGGTTATTCATGTTGCGGATCAACCTTTAATCGAGCCAATCATGATTCCTTTGACAAAATATTTCTGCACGAATGGATAAGCAGCGAGCAGCGGTGCGGAGGACACGACGATTAATGAATATTTCAACAGCTCGCGCAAGCCTTGCCGGGCGGCCGCCGTCTGGACGTCGCCAAGCGTCTCCTGGCTTACCTGGTTCTGTATTAAAATGTCCCGCAGCACAAGCTGCAGCGGAAACAGCTTCTCCTTCTTCAGGAAGATGAGCGCATTAAAGTATTGGTTCCATTGATCGACACCGTAAAACAATGTAATAACCGCGATGATCGGTCCGGATAACGGAAGCACGATGCGCAGCAGGAACTTGAAGTCATTGCACCCGTCCATCTGTGCGGATTCAAGCAGTTCCTTCGGTATGCTCGTTCGGAAATACGTCATCATAATCATGACATTCCAGACAGACAACGCCGTCGGTACGACCATCGCCCAGATCGTATCCAGCATTCCGAGCTCCCGCACGAGCAGATAGGACGGGATGAGTCCGCCGTTGAACATCATCGTGAAGACGAACAGGAGCGTGAACGCGCGCCGTCCCTTGAAGTCGCTGCGGGACAACGGATAGGCAGCGAGTATGGTGACGAACAAGCTGACTATCGTGCCAAGCGCCGTATAAATAATCGTATTCTGGAATCCCGTCCATACCATGCGATGACGAAACACCGCCTGATATCCTTCCAGCGAGAAATCAACCGGCCATAGCCATACCTTGCCAGAGATGACGGCGCTGGACGAGCTGAACGAAGCGCTCAGCACATACAGGAGCGGGTAGAGGACGATGATGAGAAACAAACCGAGCACGGCGTTGTTTACGATATGGAACAGACGATCACCTTTGGCAGAAGATAACGTGTCCATGGTTTGCCTCCTTTCGCATCACCATAAGCTCTCCTGCCCCGTCTTGCGGGCGGTGTAGTTCACCGTTACGATCAGCACCAGCGAAATGGCCGACTTGAACAGTCCGATGGCCGTGGCGTAAGAGAAATTCATCGCTTGCGACAACAGGCCGATCTTGTACACGTACGTGTCGATCACTTCAGATGTCTTCAGGTTGAGCGGGTTCTGCATCAAATAAATTTTTTCAAAGCCGGTTTCAAGCAGTTGGCCCGTGTTCAGAATGAGCAAAATCATGGCGATGGGCAAAATGGCTGGCATATCGATATGCCAGATCCGCTTCGTCCGCCCAGCCCCGTCCAGCACGGCCGCTTCATGAAGCGCAGGATCCACCGTTGAGAGCGCTGCCAAATAAATGATGCAAGAAAAGCCGATATGCTGCCAAATGCCCGACCATACATAAATGGATTTGAAATATTTCATTTCGCCCATAAAATGCACCGGGTCAATTCCGAACAAGCCGAACAATTGATTGATCATCCCCGTGCGCGGATCCATGAATTGCAGCAGCAATCCGACAAGGACGACGGTCGAAATAAAATGCGGCGCGTAGCTGACCATTTGCACCGTATTTTTGAACCAGCGGATACGGACCGCATTCAGACTGAGCGCAAGCAGCACCGGCAGCGGCGTGCTGACGACAAGCGAGTATATGCTGATGAACAGCGTATTCTCCATGATGCGCCAGAAATCGTAAGAATGAAAGAACCGCACGAAATGCTTCATTCCGGCCCAATCGCTCGCCCATATGCCCTTTACGACGTTATAATCTTTAAATGCGATTTGCGCGCCGACCATCGGCCCGTATTTAAAGATAAGGACGTACAGAAGGGGAATGAGGAATAAAGCGTACAACTGCCAGGATCGCTTCATGTAAGCGCCCAGCGCCATGGATGCTTTGCGCTCGCCCATCCTATTTGTTACGGTAAGCGAACGCTCTGTTTCTTGCTGTCTTTTTTCAGACAAAGACACACCTCCTGTTCCCCGGAATTTCGATCCGCCTTTGATATTGGATTCGGCACGACATCATGACGGCGCTTACAATTGCAGGTTCTTAGTGTTGCTCTGCTGAACGTATGCGCTCATCGCGTTCATCGTGCCCCTATTGTAGGACGATGGCCGGAACCGGGGAAAGAAGCGATTTTCACAATTTATTCACTTTTTGGGATTGAGGATTATTCCCTTTTCAGCTGCTTAACGTTTTTCGATATTCGCTGGCGCTCATGCCTTGGGTGCGTTTGAAAGCCCGGCTGAACGAGTTGAGTGAATTGTATCCGACCCGCTCCGCTATGGCCGTCACGGGCAGCCCTTGCTTAATCATCGCCTTGGCCGCTTCCAACCGCAGCTTTTCCACATAATCGGAGAAATTCATGCCGCGCTGTTCTTTGAAGAAGGCAGAGACATACGCTTCGGACACATGCAGCTCATCTGCCACCGCCGTCAATGAAAGTGAAGAGTCGGCATAGTTCGCATGGATGTACGTCATCATATCCTCGAACAGCGTCTCGTTCCTGCTCCGCTTGCGTTCATGGACGAGCCGGCACAAATGCGCGAATTCTTGTTCGATCAAGTGGAACAGCTTATGAAGCTCAGCCCCTTTCTTCATCAGCTTCTGCTGGAATAGCATATTATCGGCCAGCATCGGCGCATCAACCGTCTGCGACAGCTTCATGGCTGTCGCATATACATCCATAAGCAGCCACTGCTGCATCATGCGAGACAAGTGCCGCCTCTCCCAATTCTCTGTTCGAATCGCGTGAAGCGCCTCGATCAATTCCTCTTCATTGCCGCCGCGAACCGCATGAATGAGGCGAAGCTCTACATCCGGGTTATACGCATACATATCTTCGCATCCCGATTCTCTTTCACCCCACCATGTCCAAGCCGCTTCAGCATCCCGCTCGAATACCGACTGCAGCTGTTGCGCTTGTTCCAGCGAACGGGGCACATCGAGACGTCTCGCCACCATTCCGCCAACGGTGCAGATCGGAGTAACGTGCGATTGCTTCAGCCGCTTGCATAGCTCATGCAGCGTATGTTCAATCTCATGCTTGAAGCGAGCAGCCTCATCCTCCGGCGCCGTCTGGCCGCCGGCATGCGTGTCATAGAAGAGCAGTGCCACTTGATCCTGCTCGATATCGTGTACGTCGCAGGGCACGCTCGCCATGCCGAACGCTTCATCCATGACGACGAGCCGTTTCAGCTCCATCTCATGCAGAACGGAGGCGCTCCAATCGTCTCCGTGCCAGCCGAGCTGCAGCAGTGCTACCGCATAGCGGGAAGCGTTCCGCTCCAGCCCCGCATGCTCAAGCGAGGCGTGCAGCTGCTGTTCCGTCGCATAGCCGCCGCGAAGCCATTTATCGAACACGGCCATGCGGGCGTATTCCTGACGCTCGGTCAGCTTCTGATCGAGCGTCTTCGTCGTCTCGAGCAGCTCGGCGAACGCGTCGCGCAAATAGGCGAATATGTCCGGCCGTTTGCCGCGCAGCGTCATGCCTGGCTTAGCGTACGCGTTAACGTATGAATACAACCGCTCCAGCGGACGGCTGTGCCGATGGGATAGCCATAAAGCAAGCAGCACGACAACCGCTAAAGAAATGCCGACGAGCGTAAATGTCGTACGCTTGATGGCATGCACGCTTTCCAGGATGTCAGCAGCCGGCTGCGCCGCAATATACGTCCAGCCGGTCTTCGCGGAAGCTATCTGCGAGACGAGCATATCCTGTCCGTCCATGTCTGTGCGGTAATGTGAATTGCTCGTGGACACGGAACGTGCAATCATACGATTGATGGAATTCTCATTACCGCTCCCGATTGAGCCGATGATCTCGCCTTGCCTATTGATAATGCGCACGGTGCCGCCTTGCTGCACATCGATGCTCTGCAATATTTTCTCGATTTCTGTATGGGGAATAAGCGCAACGACGGCCCCTTGATAATACCCCGGATAACCGAGCGACCGCACATATGTCACCATCAGCTCCTCCGTCTGCCGGTAGCGCACCGTCCGCATGCCGATAAAATCTTTCAAATGAAAGGTCTTTAGCATCTCCTGCTTCCATTGCCGGATGTCCCAATCCCTATATCGAAGCACATCTCCGTAAAAGGAGTCGACAGATTCTACCCGATGGGGAGAAATGACGAGCGAGCTGTTCTGAAAGATAACGAAATAGTCCATCAAAAACCGGTTGCTCACGCTATAATCATCAAGCGCGCTGCGGGTCGCCATTACTTTGTACGTATTTGTGCCGACAAATGGATCCGACACCAGTTGAAACCCTTTGACTTTCGGATGATCGGCCACCTGCTGCACGATAGACTCCACTTCGGCGAACCGGGTCTCAAGCAAAGTCTGCGCCTGATACAGCGCTTTATCGTTCCGTTCCAGCACTTCGCGCTCCAGTACATCAATCGTTTCCCGGTAAGCAATCCACCCTGCAGTTAGCGTTAACACCAAGAAAAGCAAATAGGGCAGCAAAAAGCGAATCCATAGCCGTCCCATCAGCTTTTTTGTCCAGATGGAGCGAAGGCGCTCTCTTATGAAACCGCTTGCACGAATGGAATGTTCGGATGATTTCGGCATGCAATGGCCCCCCATTCGGTTTTTTGTTACTACCATACCAGAAAAAGATAGTCCTGAACATAAGGGGAGCCTTACAATTGATTAACTGAGATCGCTTTTAGTACCGATTACGAAATGTGGGATCAATAAAAAACTGACTTGAATTTTTAAACAAGCCAGTTTCATCTTTAAAAGTTATTGAGTTGAGCGATTCTCCACCATTATAAAATTACCTAGACCACCGCTCAGGCTTATGAAGTTTCTTGTGAAGAGGCCTGTCCAAAAACTTCGGAAAACCGAACTCCATTAATTTTTGCTTTACTCTTTCCTTCATTTGCCCGGCTGTGATGTTCGGCTGCGTAGACTCACCATTCGCATAGCAATGACTGCAATATTTTTTGCTTTTCTCTCCGTTCTTCTCCGTTCCGCCCCGCTGCTCGTCTCGAGCTAGAGGCATGCCGCAGCTTTCGCAATTCTTATACTCTTTATCCATATCAACAGTCCCCTTTCAGCGCTGAGATCCGCCTTAACGGGTCTACTTCTCTTTTCTTCTGTACAAATCAATCGACTTATAGCCCTCAGCCAAAATCGACTTCATTTCAACAAGTCTTTTATCCTGCGTTTCTTGCTTTTTCGCACTGTATACATAGCGTGCCCAGTCTTTTTGATACCCAGGGGTCAATGAATTGTAGAAAGCCAATTCTCCGCTGCCCTCCAGATATTTCTGTATGTCTGCAACATGATCGATATAATCATCGACACATTGGCTCTTTTTGGAGCTAGCGGATTTGGACGGTTTCTTTCCTTCCCATTTGAGTCCAATTACAGTAAACACGTCATTTAAGCTAACCATTCTAGCGAACTTGATATCGCTTCCTTGTACATATCCGTCTTTATCCACAAGCCCCATGTTGAAGAAGCTGTCCCGTTCAATGTATTCCGCATACTGGGGATTGTTCTTTTTGGGATAAGCAAAGTACAAGTACCCTTTATCCGGCAGCAACTGCTTCTCAATAACCAACTGCAGATGCTTCTTGAAATCCTCTAACGAAAAAATAAAGGTAAATATAAGATCATACTTCTCCTTACTGATCGCTGTATCATACGCTAATTCATCAAATTCAGAAATATCGTCAGGCTTGTCCAAAACCAGCTTGATCGAATACTTGTTCAAATTCAATTTTTCAATAATGCTTTTCTTGGAGTTTGAGTTCATGGCGCAAGTTCCTTCCCCTATATGCTGTCATTCATTATACGCATCCTTACTATGGAAGGAAACATCAGCTTGTATGTATTGAGGCTTGCGGATCATTGGAGCACCTCTTCCTTAAAAATATGTATTATATAAAACTAGGATTACTATTTTTTATTTCTTGTTTTTTATAGTAGTATTCATTTAAACAAAGGAGGATAAATGCAAGTGGGGCAATTATGTCTTTGACTTCAAAAACATCATCAAATAAAAACCTAAGTGTATATGCTAAGATATCGGTTAAATGGTCATGAGAGTGTAAATCTAGAGGAGAGTTCGAGTTCGATTCTTTGTTTGTTTTCATGAGGTTTTCTTGCAAGTGGATTGAATATTTATATTTTGGTTTTTATAAATAAGCTTATTAGAACATATTATAATATTAAAATTTTAATATACCAACCTATATTGAGGTATATTTTCTTAATAATTTTTTTGGTGCCTTCCTGCCTTATCATTATTCCACACAGAAAATAAGAGCCGCAGGATGTTCTCCTACAGCTCTTCTCCCGGATCAAACTCTCCTGCTACTGTTAATTCTGCACCGCTTCCTTGCGGCCTTGATCGATAAGACGCTGCGCCCGTTCCACTTCTTCCGGTGTCGGCGAAGGCACGCCTTCGAGCGGGTATTTCTCGCCAAGGTGCTCCCATTTGTATACGCCCATCTGGTGATAGGGAAGGATGTCTACCTTCTCAACGCCTTGCAACGATCCGATGAAACGCCCGAGCTCAAGCAAGTCCTCTTCCGCATCATTAATCGTCGGCACAAACACGTGGCGAATCCACATTTTCTTCCCGTGATCCGATAACCAACGCGCCGTTTCCAGCGTCCGCGTGTTCGGAACACCGGTGAGGGACATATGCTTCTCGTTATTGATATGCTTAATGTCGAGCAGCACGAGATCCGTCAAATCATACAGGTCCGCCAGCTTGGTAACTTCATTTACGCCGTTCGTATCAAGCGTCGTATGCAAGTCCCAGCGTTCCTTCACTTGCCGGAACAGCTCCTTGACGAACGGCCCTTGCAGCGTCGGTTCGCCTCCAGATACCGTCAAGCCCCCTCCGGAGCTGCGGTAATACGGCAAATACGATTCGATTTCGGACAGCACTTCCTCGATCGTCATTTCTTTCCCGTCGTTTAAACTCCATGTATCGCGATTATGGCAATATTGGCATTTCAATGCACAGCCTTGCATGAATAATATGAAGCGAATTCCCGGTCCATCCACCGTGCCGAACGTTTCTACAGAGTGTATGCGTCCAATCATCGTATCACGGTCCTTTCTCTATTGCTTTCCACGAGTTCATCCATCCATATCAACATATGTCCAGTGAAAAAGCAAGAGGGGGCGCCCTCCCGGAAAACACCGCAAGGCGCGTTGTTCGGGTATGGCTGCTCCCCCTCCTTCATTATTCGCATATGTTGCTGTCGTAATTCGGACTTACATCGAACCGTGGAATGTCCGGTTAATGACATCCATTTGTTGTTCGCGAGTCAGCTTGATGAAGTTAACCGCATAACCGGATACGCGAATCGTCAGCTGCGGATAGTTCTCCGGATGTTCCATCGCGTCGAGCAATTGCTCACGGTCGAATACGTTGACGTTCAAGTGATGCGCGCCGCTGCCGAAGTATCCGTCCATCATCGACGTAAGATTGGATTTCCGGGCGTCAAGCTCTTTGCCCAATGCTTTCGGCACGATGGAGAAGGTGTTCGAAATACCGTCCAAGCTATGCTCGTAAGGCAGTTTGGCAACCGAACTCAGCGATGCGAGCGCGCCTTTTTTGTCACGGCCGTGCATTGGGTTTGCGCCAGGCGCGAACGGTTCGCCGGCTTTGCGTCCATCAGGCGTCGTGCCTGTTTTCTTGCCATATACGACGTTCGACGTAATGGTCAGAACCGATTGCGTAGGCAATGCGTTGCGGTATGCTTTATGCTTGCGAATCATGTTCATGAACGATTCGACCAGCTCGATTGCAATACTGTCGACACGGTCATCATTGTTGCCGTAGCAAGGATAGTCGCCTTCAATTTCGAAGTCAACCGCGATGCCTTGCTCGTTGCGGATTGGTTTGACTTTCGCGTATTTAATGGCGCTCAAGGAGTCAGCCGCAACCGAGAGCCCTGCAATACCGCAAGCCATCGTGCGCAGAATTTCACGGTCATGCAATGCCATTTCGATACGTTCGTAGCTATATTTATCATGCATATAGTGAATGATGTTGAGCGTGTTCATGTACAGCTTCGCGAGCCAATCCATCATTTGCTTGAAGCGTTTCACGACTTCATCGTAATCAAGCACTTCGCTCGTAATCGCTGGCAGCTCCGGTCCGACTTGAGCGCCGGATTTTTCGTCTTTACCTCCATTGATAGCGTACAGCAAGCATTTTGCCAAGTTGGCGCGAGCGCCGAAGAACTGCATTTGCTTACCGATGCGCATTGCGGATACGCAGCAAGCGATACCGTAGTCATCGCCATAGAACGGACGCATCAGGTCATCATTTTCATACTGAATGGAGCTTGTTTCAATCGAAACCTTCGAGCAATATTTTTTGAACGCTTCAGGCAGCTTCGTGGACCACAGGACCGTCAAGTTTGGTTCTGGAGCAGGTCCCAAGTTATACAGCGTGTGCAGGAAGCGGAAGCTGTTTTTCGTAACGCGAGTCGACCCGTCCATAGCCATACCGCCAATGGATTCCGTAACCCATGTTGGGTCGCCGCTGAACAATTCATTGTAGTCTGGTGTACGCAAGAACTTAACGATACGCAGCTTCATGACGAAATGGTCAACCAACTCTTGCGCTTCTTGCTCTGTCAGATTGCCTTCCTTCAGGTCGCGTTCAATGTAGGTATCCAAGAAGGAAGATACACGTCCAAGGGACATTGCCGCACCGTTCTGTTCTTTGACGGCCGCCAAATATCCGAAGTATACCCATTGGAACGCTTCCTGTGCATTCACGGCTGGCTTGGAGATGTCGAAGCCGTGCATTTCTGCCAACTGCTTCAATTCTCCGAGGGCGCGAATCTGTTCGGAAATTTCTTCGCGGTCGCGGATGGTGTCCGCATCCATTGCATCCACTTCAAGGTTTTTCAGGTCTTGCTTCTTCTGTTGAACTAAATAATCGATACCGTACAATGCGATGCGGCGATAGTCGCCGATGATGCGGCCGCGGCCGTAAGCATCGGGCAAGCCCGTGATGATACCGGCTTTGCGCGCTGCGCGCATTTCGGAAGTATATGCATCAAATACGCCTTGGTTATGCGTTTTGCGAATGTCTGTAAACATTTTAATAATTTCATCCGGCATTTCGAAGCCGTATGCTTTACAAGCGTCAATCATCATGCGAATGCCGCCGAAAGGTTGAATGGAACGGCGGAACGGAGCGTCTGTCTGAACGCCGACCACTTTTTCTTTTTCTTTATCCAAGTAGCCTGGTTTATGCGACGTGATCGTTGAAGGAGTGTTTACATCGACATCCCATACGCCGCCGCGCTCGCGCTCTTCTTTAGTCAAACGGCTTACAATATCCCACAGGTCCTTCGTGTTCTGAGTCGGACCCGCGAGGAACGACTCGTCACCATGATAAGCCAAAATGTTGTCATCAAGGAAATTAGGCACATCTACGTGTCTTTGCCATTTTCCCGCTTTGAACCCACGCCATGGATCCATTGCTTTTACTTCAGTCATGTTCTTTTCAATCACCGACATCGTAATCCCTCCATACATTTGATTATCTGTATGTGCTGTAAACAATCCAGAGCGCTCACACCTAGCATTATCATGTTTATACCCAATCATTGTAATGCCAAATCTTGCTTTTTGTGACGTTTTTCACTTTGAAAGCTGCAAAACTTTATATTCCCTATGCAACTTCTCCAGCAGCAGCGTCTTTTCCTGCTAAGTGCGGCTGAGCATGGGAGTCATCCTGTGCTTCATTGTTGGCTTCCCTTGCTGTGATTTAATTGTACCTCTTTTCACGTAATGTTAATGTGATTTTTATCACAAATCAACTTTCCGACATGAAATTTATCACATTTTATTGTTCAATTTTAGTTGAAAGCAAATGGTTTCGCTTTCATGAAAATAGACAATAGCAGCGAAGAGGGCTGGTCTCTTCGCTGCTGTATAAAGGAAAGGTGGATTAGACTGTCATGTTCTTCATGCTTTCAGTTGCTGCATAATTACTCGAAGCGGCCGTAGAAGGCGTTGCGGTACACTTCCGCCAATTCCGGCACAAGCGGCAGCTTCGGATTCGCCGTTGTGCATTGGTCTTCGAACGCGCGGTCCGCCAAATAATCTACGCGGGATTCGAAATCCTTCGCGTCGAAGCCAATCGCCTGGAACGATTCCTCAATGCCGAGCTCGCGGTTCAAGTCACGAATCGCCTTGATGAGGCTGTTAACGCCCTCTTCCGTTGTACGGGAAGGCAATCCCAGAATGCGCGCGATTTCGGCGTAACGCTCATCCGCCACAAAGTGGTCGTATTTCGGGAACGAAGCGAACTTCGTTGGCTTCTTCGCATTGTAGCGAATGACGTGCGGCATCAGAATGGCATTGGTGCGGCCGTGCGCCGTATGATATTGCGCGCCCCATTTGTGCGCCAAGCTGTGGTTGATGCCGAGGAAGGCATTCGCGAACGCCATGCCGGCAATGGTCGAAGCGTTGTGCATTTTTTCGCGCGCCTTTGGACATGCTTCATGATGGGATTTCACCAAGTTCTCGAACACGAGCTGGATCGCTTTAATCGCAAGGCCATCGGTGTAATCGTTCGCCATGACAGATACGTACGCTTCAATCGCGTGAGTCAGCACGTCCATACCGGTGTCGGCTACGGCAGTCTTAGGCAAGCTGTATACGAATTCCGGATCCACGATGGCTACATCCGGCGTTAATTCGTAATCGGCCAGCGGATACTTGGTGTTTCCTTTTTCTTTATCCGTAATGACGGCGAACGAAGTCACTTCCGAACCCGTACCGGACGTTGTAGGAATAGCTACGAATTTCGCCTTCTGGCCGAGACGCGGATATTTATAAGTCCGTTTGCGGATGTCAAGGAACTTCTGCTTCAAGTTGTCGAATTCCGTGTCCGGATATTCGTAGAACAACCACATGCCCTTCGCAGCGTCCATTGGCGAACCGCCGCCAAGCGCGATAATGCAGTCTGGCTGGAAGCTGTGCATCATTTCCGTGCCGCGTTCAACCGTCTTGGTGGACGGATCCGGCTCCACGTCCGAGAATACTTCGATAGCGACCGGAGTGCGGCGCTGACGCAAGTAGTACTCCAATTTTTCCACATAGCCGAGCTTCACCATCATCGGGTCGGTAACGATCATGACGCGGCTGATGTCCGGCATTTTCGCCAAGTATTGGGTTGCCCCTTTTTCAAAGTAGATTTTGTTTGGCACTTTAAACCACTGCATATTCACTGTACGCTTCGCCACCCGTTTAATATTGAGCAAGTTCACCGCCGTTACGTTCGAGGACGTCGAGTTGCGGCCATAAGAACCGCAGCCGAGCGTCAGGGACGGAATATTCGTATTGTACAGGTCCCCGATGGCGCCGTGCGTGGATGGCGAGTTGACGAGAATGCGTCCTGTTTGCAGGCGGTCCGAGAACTTCGCAATCACGTCGTCGTCGTTCGTGTGGACGACCGAAGAGTGGCCCATGCCGCCGAATTCAACGATCTCTGCTGCGCGGTCAATGCCTTCCTGTGCCGTCTTCACCTTATAGCAGGCAAGCACGGGACTCAATTTTTCGGCGGACAGCGGATATTTCGGTCCGACGCCTTCCAGCTCGGCCACGAGAATCTTCGTGTTGTCCGGCACATTGATGCCCGCCATTTCGGCAATCTTCGTCGCCGGCTGGCCGACAATTACTGGATTTACTGCACACGTTTCGGCTTTCATGGCACTGCCCTGCAGCTTGCCGATTTCCTCTTTGCTCAGGAAGTAGCAGCCTTGGGATTGCATCAGCTTCTTCGTCTGATTGAAGATTGGCTCTTCAATGATGACCGCCTGCTCGGATGCGCAAATCATCCCGTTGTCGAACGTTTTGGACAGAATCAGATCGGTTACCGCTTGGTTCAAGTCCGCTGTCTTCTCGATAAAGCAAGGCACGTTGCCGGGACCTACGCCAAGCGCCGGTTTGCCGCAGCTGTACGCGGAACGAACCATGCCCGCGCCGCCTGTTGCCAGGATGAGCGCTACGTCCGGATGATTCATGAGCGCATTCGTCGCTTCCATCGACGGGAACTCGATCCATTGGATGCAATGTTCAGGCGCCCCATATTTCACAGCCGCGTCATGCAAGATGCGGGCCGCTTCCGCGCTGCACTTCTGTGCGGAAGGGTGGAACCCGAAAATAATCGGATTGCGCGTCTTAATCGAAATGAGCGCTTTGAACATCGTAGTCGATGTCGGGTTCGTTACCGGCGTAATCCCCATCACGATCCCCACTGGTTCGGCTATCTTCATATAGGCGCCGTTCGGATTGTCTTCAATTACGCCTACAGTTTTTTCATATTTAATATGGTTGAAAATGTACTCTGTCGCAAAAATGTTCTTCGTAATCTTGTCCTCGTATACGCCGCGGCCCGTTTCCTCCACAGCCATTTTCGCGAGATGCATATGTTTGTCTAAGCCTGCCAACGCCATTTGTTGAACCACTTTGTCGATTTGCTCCTGATTCATATCCATGAATGCTTCCTGCGCCTTATTCGCGCGGTCAATCAATTGCTGAATGTGCTTCTCGACATTTACGGTTTGCTCGGTCTTTTTCTCTGCAGCTTTCAATTCTGGTTTCGTTGCCATTCTCTCCGCCTCCATTCAAGGACTAAGTGTGAACCTTAGACTTGGTTTCTCTCTTTAGGTCTGTGTTTGGTCTGTTACGGCCTTATCTGAGGTTCAATGGTTATTATTGCTTGTGAATCATTTCACATATTCATTGTAACCGATGATTTTCGTTTGGTATGTGATCTGCATCACAGGTTAAACTACTTTATGATTTCTTTTTTCGTTTTATGATTATGACGATGATCACGGCGTTTTCGCAAAAATGTAACTAATTTTTAGCCTATTTAAATTGACATCTTTCGCTGGAACCTCCATGATAGTATTATCGTATAAAATAGTGAAACTTGTCACATGGAATACCTTGGGTCATAATAACTAAAAATTGAAATAGACAAATTGGAGGAGAATGGAGTGACTAACATCATGGAACGATTTCAAGAACCCTGCAACACATCGTGCTTTTCGGAACAAAATGTGGAGCGCTTAATCAGTATAGCCAAAGACCGCACTTATCCGGAAAGCTCTCACCTGTTCTGGGAAGGCGACGTCTCCGACAAGCTGTTTCTGCTGAAGAGCGGCCGCATCAAGATTACTAAATCGACGGATGAAGGAAAAGAACTTATCCTGTACATGTATCAGGCCGGCGACTTGGTCGGCCAGGTGGATCCGTTTCACAGCACGAAGCATAACTTCACTGCCGAAGTGGTCGAAGAAGCCGATGTTTGGCTGATCGAACAGAAGGATATTGAAATTTTAATATGCCAACACTGTGATTTTTCAATTGATTTTATGAAATGGATGGGTATCCATCATCGTCTAACCCAGACGAAATTCCGCGACCTGATGATGTACGGCAAGCCGGGAGCGCTGTGCTCGACCTTAATCCGCCTCTCCAATACGTATGGCGAGGAGTTGGAGGACGGCGGCATTCTCATCAACAAAAAGATTACGCATACCGACCTGTCCAACATGATCGGGGCTACCCGCGAAAGCGTCAACCGCATGCTTAGCGACCTCCGCAAAAAAGGAGTGGTCGAGTACGAGAACGGCATGATCGTCATTCGCGAGCTCGAACATTTGCAAGAAATATGCCATTGCGAGATGTGCCCGAAGGAGATATGCCGTATCTAAGGGGATGGGCAGCATTATCGTTGATGACAAGTGCATCCTTATAAATAAAGAAGAGGGGGCATCTGCCCCTCTTCTTTATTTATCGGTAACATCATTGTTGCAAAATTATATTCGCTACTAAGCTGTAATGCGGAAAACATGAGCAATAGGCGCTTTTTCTGCAAGCTCAGATGCCGGGAGAGTGATGTTTACTCCATCCTCTACGCGTTTGAAGTCCAACACCTCATCCGTACCGACCAATTCCACTTTGCCTACAGCGCCGGTATATGGAATGAATACGTTTTCCTCAACAAGCGTATTGTCTGAAGGGTACAGGTACGAGCAATATACCGTATTTCCTTTGCGGGTAAACGCACACTGCTTCGTAAAATACGGCGCGCAAATTCTTGTGCCGTAAACAGCCTCTCCGTAAGTTTTCATCCACGTTCCCATTTCCTTCATCCGGACAATAGCCCCTTCCGGCAGCCGTCCATCCGGTTGTGGACCGACGTTCAACGCGAGGTTTCCGCCTTTTGCCACAACTTCGAGCAAAATATGGACAAGCTGCCGTGTTGGCTTGTACTTATCTTCATAGCGGAAAGAGAACGACGTTCCCATCGTAATGCAGCTTTCCCACGGAACATCCATCGGTCCTTCAGGGATCGTCTGCTCCGGCGTGATGATATTTTCGTACGGTCCGCCTACCGTCCGGTCGGCAGAAAGGAGCCAAGGCTGTTGCTCGCGCGCACGCTCGACGACCTCGCCAAGGCGTATATCTTGCCACACTCTGCTGCCTTCTCTTACCCATCCGGCATCCAGCCACAGCACATCGATACGGCCGTACTTTGTCAACAGCTCCATGATTTGCTCATGAGTGAATTGAACGAATTTTTCCCATAGCTCAGGATGCTCCTTCGGATTGTACGACGGTCCGCGCCATGTCTTGTTGCCTCGCTCCATGTCAGGTGCCCAATAATAGGGAGTATGCCAATCGGCTTTGGAGAAATAGGTTGCAATTGCCAGGCCTTTATCACGGAACGCATCGAACAGATGCTTGCAGATATCGGCATATTTGTGCGAGTGAAACGGCGTATCCGCTCCCGTAATCTTGTAGTCAGTCGTTTGCGTATCCCACATGCAGAACCCGTCATGATGTTTCGTCGTAAAAATCAAGTATTTGAATCCGCCTTCCGCCGCCAAATCAGCCCATACGTCCGGTTGGAAACGGACCGGATTGAACGTCTTGTTTAGATCGAAATATTGCCGCTTCAGTTCTTCGCCGTCCACATCCCAGTCGATACCGTCCCGGGACCAGTCTGCATCCTCGTCGCTAAGCGCCCAAGATTCCACAACTCCCAATTGGGAATACGTCCCCCAGTGCATCATGAAGCCGAGCTTTTGGTCTTTGAACCATTCCAGACGCTCCTGCAATTGCGGTTCTTCCGGCTTCACCCATTCATCTTCCGCACTGAAGTTGTGTACGCCTTGCTCCACTACTTGCTCTTCCTGTTGCGCATCGTCATGCTGAGTCGCTTCACTCATTGTTTGTAACCTCCCATTATGGAACTGCATAGCCTATTCGAAACAAAATGTTTCCGCTAACATGGTACATCCCTAGTAAACCAGATAAAGGAGGCTCTGCGCAACATACAAATTTCTTCCCCTTACCTTTTTTCCACGAAATAGACGAGTACAGATATTCTCCTTTTCCGCACGCAAATAGAGAGCGATACACTATCGCGAACGCATGCCGGGGATTATTCTGTCTCTGAGTCTCGGGGAGAATGATGCTAAGAACGATTTACTCGGAGTTGGCCGACCTTGCATCGGTAATATGGCAGTTAACACGACAGCATCACGACAATGAATATTGCGTCACAATAAAAAAGCCTAGAGCCATATACTTGCTCCAGACTTATTGCTTATCGACTTATCTGCTTTATGAATGCGATATTGGCTTTTGAATACTTGGATTTCCTGTATATAGCTGCTTTGAATTTAGATTTTGCTGCGAGCGCTTCTGACCGGGCTGATGAACCAGTAAGCTATTCCGACGAAGACGGCCCCGCCGACAATGTTGCCGAGCGTGACGGGCACCATGTTGTGCAGCCAGCCCGCCAGCGTAATCGTATCCGGATGCTGCGGCAAGAGCAGCGCCACGGTCATGAGCGACATGTTCGCCACGCTATGTTCGAACCCGGTGGCGATGAATGCGTATAGCATCCACCAGATGAGCAGCAGCTTCGCAATGTCTTCTTTGGCACGCATGGATGTCCAAATGGCCAGACAGACAAGCCAGTTACATAAAATGCCGCGGAAAAACAACTCCGTTACCGGCATGCTCATCTTGTTCGCTGTCGCCGCGAACAGCAGATGCTCTGCCGGAATGCCGCCGAATACGCCTGAAGCTTTAATGAGCAGGCTAAACAGAACTGCACCGAGCAAATTACCGGCAAAGACGATAGCCCAGTTTTTCAACGTGTGCGTCCATGGTGTTTTGCCGGATAAGCTGCTTACTGTAAACAGCATGTTGTTGCCCGTGAACAGTTCTGACCCGGCAAAAATGACGAGTGTGAGCGCAATCCCGAATGACATGCCCATCACCATCGGAACGGCGGGCGAACCGGCTGCTTTAAAGTTGCCGCCCACTGTGAAAATAAGCATGATGCCGAAGCCGACATACGCCCCTGCAAGCATTGCGGCTACCACGTAACGGAGCAAACCGCTGGCCATCAGCTTCTTTTTCGCTTCAACTGCCTCATTGATTTTTTCCAATGTCGGTGTATACATGGGTTTCTCTCCCTCCAAACGTGCATGCCGACATCATATCCCTATCCATTTATCTATGTTCTAATTACTGCGGCTGCCACTGCCGCCCAACGTCTAATGGTTTACGCCACGGCGATGTATACTGCAGCTTCTTCAAGGCGAACAGGGAAGGTGCGGGCCTGCCCCGTGTCGGGCGCTTGCACACACCCGTCGCGCAGATCGATCTTCCAATCATGCAGCGGATCGTACAAATAATAGCCGGAGACGATTCCTTCGCTTAACGGTCCGCCTTTCGGATGTGGACTGCGGTTCTCAATTGCATATACGGCCTCCGTCGTATGGAATACCGCCACCTCTATGCCATTGATCAATACGACACGCCCCACTCTAGGGATAAAATCTTCCAGTTGGCCGACGGCAACCCATGATGCCTCCCTATTTATTGACATATGCCAACGCTCCTTTCGTCACTATATCTCCCTTTATTGATGAACGAAGACTTTACCGAACATCTTGTCGCGCAGATCTTGATCAGCAATAACTTGCCGCCACGGTTCCTCCGCACGCGACGACAAAGCTTCATCCATCCGTGCCACCAGCTGTTTGCGTCCCTCCGCGTCTTCAACCGTCGTCTTATGAATATGCTCCAATCCGATTCTTTCCACCCAATCCGAGGTGCGCTCCAAGTAATTCGCCGTTTCACGATAGTGTTGAAGGACTGCCGCAGTAATTTCAATAAGCTCTTCATCCGTCTTCACCTTGCACAGCAAGTCAGCCAAACGCGCCTTAATGCCGCCGTTGCCTCCGATATAAATTTCCCAACCGCCGTCGTTCCCGACGATGCCGATATCCTTCGTGCACGATTCAGCGCAGTTGCGCGGACAGCCGTTGACGGCGAACTTTACTTTGGCAGGGTAATCGATGCGTTCGAACTTGCGTTCCAATAGAGCGCCCATTCCCATCGAATCCTGCGTGCCGAAGCGGCAATAGGTCGCGCCAACGCATGTCTTGACGGTACGCAGCGATTTGGCATAGGCATAACCGGACGGCATGTTCAGCTCCTCCCATACGCTCGGCAAATCTTCCTTTTTCACACCGACGATATCGATTCGTTGCCCGCCTGTCATTTTCACGAGCGGCACGTTATATTTTAACGATACGTCTGCTATCTTCTTCAATTCCGCCGGTGTCGTCATACCGCCGTACATGCGCGGCACGACTGTATAGGTGCCGTCCTTCTGAATGTTCGCATTCATGCGCTCGTTGACAAAGCGCGAGTCTTTCTCGTCTCGATGCGTAAGCGGCCAAATCATGCCCAAGTAATAGTTCAGTGCCGGCCGGCACTTGGAGCAGCCTTCCTCCTGCTTCCAGTCGAGCCTGCGCATAACCTCTGTCGTCGAACGGAGCCCCTGCTCCCGAATAGCCGCTACAATCTCGTCGCGTGTCAACGTCGTGCAGCCGCATATCCCCTGCTTGCCCCCAGCTTCAAAGCCGTCACCGAGCACGTGCTGCAGCAGTTGTTCCACCAATGGCTTGCATCCGCCGCAAGAACGGGATGCGCCTGTGCAGGCTTTGACCTCGTCAAGTGTCGTTAAGCCCTGCTCCGAGATGGCGTCCACGATCATCTTTTTGGTGACGCCATTGCAGCCGCATACGATATCATCATCGGCAAAGTCGGCAGCCGCGTTTGCTTTCGTGCCGCAGCATCCTCCCGCACCGGTCAGCTCGTTATAGAGTTCCTCCGTCATTTCCGCGCCTTGCTTGACGAGCCGTTCCAATTTCGAGGCGTCGTCGATATTGCCAAACAGCACGGCGCCAGCAATAACGTTATCTTTCAGGACAATTTTTTTGTAGGTGCCTTTCCAAGCATCATGGAACGTCACGCATACGCATTCCGGCGTCTCCAAGAACAGGCCTGTCGAGAATACGTCCACGCCGGATACCTTCAACTTCGTCGAGCATACCGAGCCTTCATACGGCTTCGTATCTACTCCGGCCAAGGCCTTGGCCAACACCGCGCCTTGTTCGAACAACGGGGCGACGAGCCCATAGCATACGCCGCGGTGCTCCGTACATTCGCCTACGGCATATACGTCCGTTGCTGCGGTGCGCATATAATCGTCCACTACGATGCCACGATTGACAATCAGTTCACTGGCTCGGGCAAGGTCCACGTTCGGACGAATGCCTACGGCCATTACGACGAATTCCGCTTCCAGCTCGGTGCCGTCGCTGAAGCGCAGCCCTTCGACGCGGTCGCCGCCGAACAGCTCCTGTGTCTGTTTGCCGAGCGCGAACTTGAGCCCTTGCCGCTCCAATTCCGCCTGCAGCATGCGGGCCGCCTTCTCATCAAGCTGCCGTTCCATCAGGAAATCCGGCAGATGGACAACCGTCACGTCCATCCCGAGCTGCACGAGCCCTTTGGCCGCCTCTAGACCGAGCAAGCCGCCGCCGATAACGGCCGCTTTCTTGTACAGCTTCGCGGCCTCCATCATCCGGTCGCAGTCTTCTATGCTGCGGAAGCCGATGACGCCTTGTTTATCAGCTCCCGGGACCGGCAGGATGAACGGCGTCGATCCCGTGGCAATGATAACACGGTCGTAGCCGACTTCGCGCCCGTTGTCCATGTGGACGACACGGCGGGCCGTGTCCACCTTCGTCGCTGTCGTGCCGGCATAAAGGGTAATGCCCGCTTCGTCGTACCAAGCGCGCGGGTTGATGACAATATCGTCCATCGTCTTGCTGCCATCCAACACGTAGGACAGCATGATGCGGTTGTAATTCGGATGCGGCTCTTGACCGATGACAGTAATGTCGTAGCTGTCGGTCAGTTTCATCAACTGCTCCACCGCGTTCATCCCCGCCATCCCGTTTCCGATAACGACCAATTGCAGTTTGCGTGTCATGATTGGTTCCTCCTCCATCGCCCGCATAATGTCAGCAAGCGGATTTACACATGTACATGTTCTATTTTTCACATAACATAACGCAAAGCGCCCTTCTTCTTGTATCCCTATCTAACTGCATGTTCCCAATAAGCTCGAGTTATGATATGTTGATCACATCTGTATCTTACTGGAAATAGATGAACCTGAAGTGTGATTACGCTCACTTCAATTATGGCAATTTTCACAATTTCAACTTTATACCAGCGACTGGTCACAATTTGTTCATCCATACAAGCGGCTCCTATCCCGCATGTTAGTCTGAACATACAAGAAGCCCTTGAATTCAGCTTGCTTGGCGGCAAACCTGAATTCAAGGGCCATGTCTCCATTCATCATGAAGCATCAGGGCGAAATATTCAATTCCACGCGGTCATCCGGTTGAAGGATTTGCTCCAATCCTTTATCTAGTTGCATCGGGGTATCGTTCACTTTAATGTTGACCGTTACGGAGCTATCCAGCTTGTGATTGCCGATAATTGTCACATCTGTTCCGTCTGGCGACAATTCAATGAGAGCAAACTCCCCGATAAGGTCGCTGACTTTCATCTGTTCCTGCCACGACACCGCATAGGAATTTGTTATTTCAGGCACCGTCTTGCCTCCATCAATCCGCAAGGTGAAGCCGGGAGATGGAGCCGCATTTGTTTTTACGTCATGCCGTTTGACAAAGACGACGATCGAATCATTCGGCTGCATGCTGTTCTCCATGGACTCGGGCTTCCTAAGTTCCTCATCGTTTAACAAAATGCCCCAACCCATCTTGGTGTCCAGCGACACGTCTCCGACAGATGCGATACTGAGATGATCTTCTGCCAATTTCACGGAGCCTGACTGCTTCAACGCTTCTGTCACCGTCATCCCCGACTTCCACTCCAACGATATATGTTCAGATAAATTTGGTATATAGGATCCGCCATCAATTTTGATCGTAATTTTAGGTGTCGGAACTGGTTTTTCTTCGGATATCATTTCATTTTGATCAGGTGCTTTAGAACACGCTGCGGTAAAAAGAAGCAGCAGCAACGCGAGCAGCGTTCCTCTCCTCTGTACACGCCTAATGTAGTTGAGCGTCTGATGTATCATGCCTTCACTCACTTTCTTGCCCTCTATTTCAATGCTTGCACTTGGACTTCTAAGTCTATTATGCAGCAAAGAGGTCAAGAAATCGTATCAATCCCGTAACAAAAAATGTCCGTTTATTCATTTCTCGACAAGATAAGGCTGTTTACATGACGACTTCCTCCAATATTTTTTTCATGTAAGCGCGCCGGGCCGCTAAAAAATAGATCGTCTGCATCAGCACGAACATGCCGACCACGATGAGAGCATACCACATCACGTTCGTCATCATCAGATTGCTGAGTGTCTTCATGGCGAACATCGTATGCATGCTGCCAACCAAGCAAGGAGCAAAGAAGATGAGTCCGACCTGCACCGTCACGACGTGCCTGATTTCTTTGATCGACAGCCCGATGCGCGTTAGCGCCCTGAAATGAGCTTGATCGTCCTGCAGATCGGTAAACAATTTAAAATAGATAACACTTCCGCTGGCAAGAAAGAATAACAGGCTGATAAACATTCCGATGAACAGCGTCAATGCCGTCGCATGCATATAATCGTTCCACATTTCTACGCGGCTTGTTACGTAGTAATTCCCATTTTCATTTTTCGGCAAATGATCGCGTATTTTCTGATCGAGCCTGATGGAATTCTCCCAATTGTTCCAGTTGTACACTTGAATGGTGCGGGCAGCGGAGTCGGGAGCCGCTTTATACATCTTATGGAGGATGAGATCATCCACGACGAGCAAATTGAAACCATAATAAACCCGATCAAGCACCCGCTTCTGGATGCGCTTCGTTACATTCAGCATCGCGGTATGCTCGCTTTCATCAATGGTCGCCTTCATCGCGCCTGTATATTTTTTTTCGTCTGCCGGCGGGCGCGAGCCTATACTTCCGTACCCTTCGACACTCGCTTGATTCACGAGAATCGCCTCATTCCCGGCAACGGACAGGGGGGGCTCGTTCAGAATTCCGGCCATGCGGTTATAATCGGATACGGCAATCATGCCGCTATAATCATCTTCGAACCGCTCGCCTTTTATTTTAACCTGCACATGCCGAATCTCGGCAAAATCCGTAATCTCGAACCCGTCATCCTTCCCCCACCCCTTCACCAGTTCGGGAAGCAGTACGGGAACGTCATTTTTGGTCGAGCTTAATGTGAATACATAAGGATTCTCTATGAGCGTTTGCTCCCTCATGCCTTGATCAATGGAATAAAACGTGGCCGTCGCCGTCAATATGACAGCGCACAAAATCGAAACATTGAACAATACCCGCGCATTATCCTTCAATTTAAACGCCGCTTGCGACACGTTCAGCAAATGCGTGCGGCGGTAATAAAATCGTTTATTTTGCTGCAGGAGCCTGATGATGGCCACGCTAAGCTGCGTGAACAAAAAGTATGTGCCCAGCACCGTAAACCCAATCGTCGGCAGTGCCGTCGCGATAAACAGCTCCATATTCGTGACGAACGCCAAGCTGTAGCCCAGCATCAAGGAGAACAACGCCAAAATAACGAGGACCCAAGAAAATTTTGGCGGCTTTTTGGGCTGCTTCTCCGAGCGGATTAAATCGATAATTTCCGTGCGTCCTACTTTTCTGAGCGAAAACAGGGAGATGGCGGCGAACAATGCCAAGTAACCCGCAACCGTCACCAGTATGGCTGACGAATCGATATAGAACCGTATCGGGGATTCCACGCCCAGCATGCGAGACATTGCCAACAGAAACAGCTTCGTGACGATGGTGCCAATTCCCATCCCGACGACAATCGCCAGCGAAGAAATCGTCATATTTTCATAAAAAACCAAGCGCCGCAGCTGTGCCTTCGTCATGCCGAACAGCGTTAGAAGCCCGAATTCCTTCTGTCTCGATTTCAAAAAAGCCGAACTCGAATAGAGGGTGAAGAAAAAAGAGAAGATGATAATCAAATATTCGCAAGCCACCATCATTTTTCGCACCGTATCGCCGCCGCGAATATTTCCGTTCACGACATCGGGATGATAAATGAATGCGGCGTACACGAAAAATATCATCACGGCAACGACGCTGCTTAAAAAATAGGCGCTGTACCGGTGCCAGCTTCCGCGTACGTTACTGGTAGCGAGCCGTCGGAACGTCATCGAAGTTCCCTCCTAACAAGCTTAACGAATCCAGGATTTGTTGGAAGAAGGTCTGCCGATTTGCGCCGCGGCGAATTTCCGAGAAGAGCCGTCCGTCTTTAATGAAGATGATTCGTTTGCAGAAGCTTGCGGCAAAAGCATCATGCGTCACCATCAGAATGGTGCGATTCGCATTCTCATTCAAGTCTTCCAAGGCCATCATCACGTCTTTGGCAGACTTGGAATCCAAATTGCCCGTCAATTCATCGGCGAGCAGCAGCGAAGGCTGGTGGATGACGGCTCGCGCGATCGCGGTGCGCTGCTTCTGGCCGCCCGATACTTCGTATGTGCGTTTGTCCAATATATGCTCAATGCCGAGCCATTTTACCGCATCTCCCAACCGGCGTTCGATCTCTTTCGTATTCACGCCGTCAAGCACAAGCGGCACGATGATGTTTTCTTTGATGCTGAGCGTGTCCAGCAGATTGAAATCCTGGAACACGAATCCAAGCTCGCGACGCCGAAAATGCGCCAGTTTCCGATTGCTCAGCTTCACAGGATCCGTTCCGTTAATATAAACGCTGCCCGAGGTCGGGCTGTCAATCGTCGCCAAAATATTAAGAAGGGTCGTCTTCCCGCTTCCGGAGGGACCCATAATTCCTACAAATTCGCCTTTCTCCACCTGCAAGTTAATATCCTGCAAGGCAGTATAAGTCATTTTCCCTCTCGTTCCGTATACTTTCGATAGTTGTTCCGCCTTTAAAACGGCCATGAGCAGCAAACTCCTTTCCTTCCTGCCTGTCTTAACGCTTTGTCGCATCCTATTCGCTATGTTCTCAGTATATCCCCTTGGGGCTCCGTTCCGACATCGAATAAGCTTTCAATCGAATTCCATCACTTACAAATTTGTAACCTTCAATAATAACAGCCCTTCTTCTGTTCTGAAAAAGGGCTGATTTCTGCCTTGCCATACAGCTAAGATCGTTGAATCAAATCATGGTGCAGCGCCGTCGTCGAGAACAACAGCGTCACCGTAGTTCCTTCATTAAGCTTGGAAGCAATGCTCACCGTGTGTCCGAGGCGCGCGCATACTTTACCTACCAAATAAAGCCCCATTCCGGTTGCATCCCCTTCTTTCCGGCCATTTTCACCCGTAAAGAAAGGTTCGAACACGCGCGGAATATCCTGCTCCGCAATGCCGACGCCCTCATCCTCCACCTGTAGACGAACGACTCCATTCGCCTCCTCCACATGGAACTGAAGCGTCTTAGCGCCTGGCTTATCCTTGGAATACTTGATGGCGTTGGTCACCAATTGAGTCAGAATGAAAGAGAGCCACTTCTCGTCACTCTCCACAATGATGTCGCCTGGGGTTACTTTCGGGAAGATCTGATACCGGATAAGCGATTTTTTATTCTGATTAATCACCTGCCGGATCACATGCTGCAGATGAAGGCCCGACACGTGCAAATCCAGTTCGAATTTGTCAAGACGGGCGGTATGCAGCATCATATCCAGCCCCCGCGTCAGGCGATCCCCCTCTTCGCTTATGCTGGAGAGGAGCTCCTCCGTCTCTGTGCCAGACAAGTTATGCGAAGGCTGCTGGGTTAGCAGATGGATAACCGATACCGGTGTTTTCATATGGTGGACCCATTGATTCGTAAAATGAACATGCTGTTCCCTGTCTTGGCGCAAAGAGAGCAGCTCGTTCATGAATGAGCGGTACTGGCGGGTCACCAATGCATGCATCCGTTTCTGCTCCCTCGTTACAGGGTGCTGCAAGCATAGCGTAAAATCGCTATCGCTCAAGTTCGATTCCGCATTGTAAATCTCTTTATACCAGCGGCGCTGATTCGTATAGTCAAACACCAAGCCCGCCATCATAACAATCGCTCCGAGAATGAAAATATAAATTAAGCTCTCGCTGTAAACATATCGCTGCCCGATTCCGAGATCCAGCCATACGACGACCAGAGACAACGCAATCGCAATCAGGCACGAACAAATAATAGTCAAGCGGTCCTTCACATATTGGAGAAAAGTCATGCCAAGTTTCATTGCTCCACCCACGAGGCCAGCATACGGTATCCTTGCCCCCGAACCGTCTCAATCGCTTTGTGTATCCCGATCTCCTCCATCTTCTTGCGCACCCTGGTCACGTTTACGGTAAGCGTATTGTCATCGACGAAATCGACATCGTCCCATAACGTTTCGAGGAGCGTCTCCCTGGACACGATATGTCCGATTCGCTCCATCAAGCAGCCGACGAGAAGCGCTTCGTTCTTCGTCAAGTCCACCCGCTCGCCTTGCCATTCCAGCGTATTCTTCGAGCGATGCAGCACCAGCCCTTGAACGGCCAGTTCCTCTCCGTTGCCTCCGCCGTTTGCCGCGTACTCGCCGTACGTGCGGCGCAGCACGCCTTTCACCTTAGCCAGCAGCACATCAAGATGGAACGGCTTCGTTATAAAATCGTCGCCGCCATTTTCGATGGCCATCACCTGATCCATCTCGCCCGTGCGTGCAGACACGAAAATAATCGGCGCATTCGTTACATTGCGGAACTGACGGCACCAATAGAAGCCGTCATACGCCGGAAGATGAATATCGAGCAGAATCAGGTCGGGATTTATCGATAAAAGTTCGTCCTTCAACGCTTTGAATTGCGTAGCCCGCACGACGTTATAGTCGTATTTTGCAAGAGAAGATTGTAGTATGGAAGCGATTTTGTCATCGTCCTCCACGATCATAATGGTGTACATACTGATTCCTCCAACTGTCAACAGTTTCACTGCATACTTTCCTGTTCTAACATCATATCACAAAGAAAAGTCTTTTTTATAGATGTGATTCCGTCAAAGCATCTGTATAAGCCGAATTCTTTTACCCCTATATTGTTTTTCGCGGCCATAGCAGCCTCATTGAAAAATATACAGTAAATTGGCAAAGAAAAAAGTCCCTGCCAAGGGACTCTTTCGCTCTTTTTGCATTACGTTTCATTCATAGGTGACAAGGCCAGCATTCATTTCGAGTTGTTGCCTCGATCGCTCTGATTCGATAATGACACGCGTTTTGATGGAATAATGGTGGAAATGGCCGCTTTGTTAATCAGGTTCGATTTCAAATCCGTCTGCAGCAAAATACTGTACGTATCAAAAAAAGTGATCGTACCTTGCATGCGCACACCATTTTTTGTAATCAGCGTAATCATTATTTTTTCGGACACCAATTGATTCAAAAAATGTTCCTGCACCTTGATTTTTACCATGTTAACACATCCCTTTCTCTATATATTAGGATTCCATACCAGTTTAACATAGATTTTCCTAAATGTGCATCTTACATCGTTAATACAACAAAACGACCGGCGTATCGCCGATCGTTCGCTAGTATTATATATTCGTCCCTAACGTACGCTAAGTTGGTTAGGCGTATCATTAACGGTTGCAGTTACAGGCTTCCTCCAAGCTGCCGGCAATAAAGCATCCGCTCAGGCAACGCCATATCGCGGAAAGAGAACGTTGTTCTCCAGATGAACATGCTCGAAGGTCATGCCCTCCAATTCCTCCAGCCGCGCATACGTAATCCGGTATGTCGTGCACGCTCCCTCCGGCGGCGTAAAGTCCCCGGTCAGTCCGCGTATTTGCTTCAGAAGCGCACCCGCTCCATCGTGTTCTCCTTCAAGCTCTTGAATCGTGCCCGCAACCCCGGCTTGCGTCACGGCAGCCGGCTCTTCCTCCGCTGCAAGAATGAGCGGGAATGACAGCTCCTCTTCCTTGGCAATATGCTCTTCAAGCTCCGCTTTCAGCTGATTGAACTTCTCAAACAGCTCGATTAGATGAGGCTGGTCTCCCCCATGCACATGGGCTACGCGGGCCACATTGGCTGCGATTTGCGGCAGCTGCTCGCGCAAATAACGATGGTGCTTATTCACGACATACTCAATCAATGAACGGGAGGACATGTATTGCCACTCCATCGCGGGACTTGCGGCAGGCGCTTGGGCCTTCATTTCCGCTAATTGGGCGACGATCGCATCTGCCTCCAATCCGCGCTCGGCTGCCGCTTCGGCAATCGGGCGGTTCCCTCCACAGCAGAAATCTATTTTTAAACGTTTGAACAAATCGCTGGCAGCGGGATATTGCAGCACCGCATCGCGCACGGTCATATCGGTTGAAAACATAAAGCTTCCACTCCTTTATCCTTCACTCTCGCTGTACGCAGAGAGCTGAAAAAGTATGATGACTTATGAATCTGGATTCATCATACGCTAGATAAAGCAACGGAAGCGTGATTACGGTCACTTCATTTCATACAAATTTACGACGGCTGAGGAGCTTCCTGGAACGTGACCAGAACCCCGCCTTCTCCGGCATACGTGCCGATGATCGGTCCCATGTTGACGAACAGCACCTGATCAAAATGATATTTATCCAATAATTCCTTCAGGAATGCTTTGGCGCGCTCCTCGCAGTTAGAGTGCGCAAGCGCAATCCAATCTTTATCGACTTGATGCCATGCATCGCCGACCTTCTCGATCAGACGGCGGAGCGTCTTCTGGGTTCCGCGAATCTTCTCCATGACTTCGATTGAGCCTTCTTCGTTTGCTTCCATCAGAAGCTTTATGTTCAACATGGAGGCAACCGTACCCTTCAATCGGCTCAACCGGCCGCCACGAATGACATTCTCCAATGTATCCAGCGTAAAGTAAGTTCGGGTATGATTCACGTAATTCATCATCTTGTTCATCAAGTCATGCAGCCCTGCGCCCTCCTTGGCCAATTGAGCCGCGCGCACGACCAGCAGGCCCAATCCCAAGGAGGTCGTCTTCGTATCGATGACCTCGACCCGATTGGGGTGACCTTCTTCCTCATACATCGCTTTTGCCATGACAGCGTGATTGTAAGTGCTGCTCAAGCTGGATGTTAAGGCCAAGACCAAAATATCATTCTCCGTGCCAAGCGATCTGTACATGTGATAGAAATCGGCAGGCGACGGACTGGACGTCTTCGGCAATTCTTCCTCCTCTCGCATCCGGTCGTAGAAAGCTGTCGTGTCCATGTCGGAAGTGAGCACCTCTTGACCGAACCGAACGTAGAGCGGCACAACGTGAATGCCGAATTGTTGAATAATCTCTGGAGTTAAATCTGAACTGCCGTCCGTAATGATGTGAATGGTCATGTCATTCCCCTGTCCTATAGTCTATTTTCAGCGTCATTCCGATCTATTATAAGGGGTACCCTAGCAGTTTACAACGACTAAAAGGAGCCAGCCCGCAGGAAACAAAAAACCGGGGAACAAAAGTTCTCCCCGGTTTATAAGGATATATGACGCTTTAATGCTATTATCCTGTAAAGATGTCATGATCCACGTAGCGCCCGCCATTCAACTCGCTAATAACATGGATAGCAACTCTGGCGCCGTCTCCTGCCGTAATGATCGTATGCATGCTCACCCCGGCGGCAGTTCCAGCGGCCCACACCCGGTCCGCGCTCGTCCGGCCTTTATCATCCGTGTCGATAATCGTCTTCACGCGCGGCTCTGTGCCCGGCTTCAGCTTCAATCCGCTCTGCTGCGCAGCATCCACAGCAAGTCCCGTCGCGACAATGACATGCTGAGCCTCGTAGCTGTCTCCGCTCTCCGTCTTCACGGTGACCGAAGAAGAACCGGATTCGATGAGAACCGCTTTGTCCTGCTTGAAGACAGCTCCGAATTTCTCAGCCTGCTCACGGCCAATCGCCAACATGTCAGGTCCGGAGATATCGCTCACTCCATAATGGTTCGCAAGCCATGCCCGCTTGGTCAGACCATGATCGTTATCCAGCACAAGCGTAGCTTTGCCCGCTTTGGCCGCGAACAATGCCGCGCTTCCTCCGGCAGGCCCTCCACCGATAACAATGATATCTTGCATTCATTCTCACCCTTTCATGAAGAGCTATTCTCTTTATGAATTCACCGGATGTTCTGAAGTTGAATCATCGTCGCCAACGCACTCCACCGGTTCGTTCACCCAACGTTCCGCCCATTCCTGAATGGCTTCCATGACCGGCTCCAGAGCTCGCCCTTTATCAGTCAACGCATATTCAATGCGAACAGGTGTCTCTGGATATACATTTCGCACAACAATACCTGCCGCTTCAAGATCTTTCATACGTTCACTCAACATTTTGTCGCTCATGGTAGGAATGAGTGCGGAAATGTCTTTAAATCGCTTCGGGCCACTCAGTAGCACCTGTATGAGCAGTCCGTTCCAGCGCTTGCCTAGCACGCAAAACGCAGCTTCAAACCGCGGGCACATACCCAAATGATGTGATTCCATCCGTTCATCCCTCCTTCTTAACTTACAAAATGTAAGCATATTTATTTTACCATAGCGCTTTTAAAAAGAAAACGGGGGCGGCATTCCCATTCGTAACAAAAAATATATGATATTGAAATCGTTCTGATACTTATCCTATGCAGAGGCGCATTATAATAAAGTAAATATAACCCAAAAAGACAGTATAATAACATTGCATGTTCAATGCGAATAGGAGGAGCCTGTTGCAGCACCATCACAATCGGGTAGGCCGAACTGAACGGCATCGAAAGCGAAGACAGCTTCGAAATCGGCGGATGAAGCGCATGGCGGCGCTATGCGGCTTGTTAGCCGCCGTCATCTGCGGCATCTTCATTGGCATTTATCACTATCCTTTATTTGAGGCACAGCAATCCGGCCAAGCCGAATTCCAAGTAGCGTCTCCTCCCGCTTCGCCATCTATCGCTGCCGCGCCAGCAGTGCAGGAAGAAGGGACGCCGAACGACGAATCGGCCGCACTCCCCCCAGAACAAGGGCCGATACACATCATATTTGCGGGCGATGCGCTGATGGATTGGTCCGTCAAAAAAACAATCCGGCAAAAAGGGCCGGATTATCCTTTCCAATATGTAGCCGCCGACGTGCAGAAGGCCGATTTTGCCGTGGTCAATCTGGAAACGACAATCACCCGCCATACCGAGAAGGATACGAATCAATGGTACAACTTCAAGTCGGATCCGGTATCGCTGAAAGGGCTGAAAAATGCCGGATTCGATCTCGTCTCGATCGCCAACAATCATACACTTGATTTCAAGCAGAAGGGCTTTCTCGACACGCTGCACTACTTGAAGGAATACGACTTGCCCTATGTCGGCGGAGGGATGAACAAAGAAGAAGCGTATCGGGCTCATACCGTTACCTTGAAGGGAAAGACAGTTAAATTTCTTGCCTTCTCCCGCTTCATCCCGCAGACGTATTGGTTCGCCGGGAAAGATAGGCCGGGGATTGCCGAAGCCTATAACAAGTCCAGCGTCCTGCCCGTCATCGAACGGGAACGGAAAGACTGCGACTATTTGTTCATCTATATGCATTGGGGCGTTGAAAAAAACAACCGGCCTGAAAAATGGCAGCGCGACTATGCCCGGGAAATGATCGATGCCGGGGCAGACGCGATTATCGGCAGCCATGTTCATGTGCTGCAAGGGTTTGAATTTTACAAGGATAAACCAATCGCCTATTCTATCGGCAATTTCCTGTTTCCCGATTATGTCCGGAACGATCGCGCAGATACGGGACTGTTGACGTTAATGATAGACGAGGATGGGATTTCTATGTCGTTCGATCCTTATTTTATTTATAAAGATCAAATCGTTAAAAAAGATGAAAATTATGAGAAAAAACAATTAAAGTATTTGGAATCTATTTCATTTGGTGTTAAAATGAACGGCAAACAGGTGTGGGATGCAGTGAAAGCCGGCCAAAAAAACCCATCCCCTTCAAACCGCAAAAGCTAACGCCACGAACACAGACGCGAACCTGTTCCAAGGGACGCGTCTGTTTATTTGTGTTGAACGAGACGAGAACAAAGGATGGTTGATTCGGTGAGAAAAGCTAGGATTACAATAATCGGCAGCTTGAATATCGATTTGGTAACGGTTACCTCGACCATTCCGGCCCAAGGCCAAACCGTGCAAGGCGACAGATTCGCCACTCTGTGCGGAGGCAAAGGCGCGAATCAAGCGATCGCTTGCGCCCGTCTCGGCGCCGAGGTCCGCTTTATCGGATGTGTGGGCGGCGATGCGTTCGGCCGGATGATGCTGGATAACTTGCAGCAGGAACGGATTCATACGGAAGGCATCGGCATCGTTAGCGAGGCCGCTTCTGGAACCGCATCCATCATCGTCAACGATGGGGATAACCGGATCATCGTCGTTCCAGGGGCGAATGGCCTGCTCACGCCAGATCATGTTAGACGCCATGCCCAGACGATCCAGAGCTCCGACGTCATACTGATGCAGCTCGAAATCCCGCTTCCAGCGGTGCGGGAAGCATTGAGCATTGCAGCCCGCAGCCATGTGCCCGTCATTCTCAATCCGGCACCTGCTATGACGCTGGGTGATGACATCTTGGCGCAAGTCTCCATCCTGACGCCGAATGAGCATGAATTGGCGGCTCTCTTCGGCGAGGATGATTCCGAGCAGGCCTTTCCGTGGCAAGCGGCCATCTGCTCCATGCCCGGGCGCATCGTCTTGACCCGAGGCGCGGATGGAGCTTATTGGTCGGATGCCGGAGGCCGTCTCCATCATCAGCCGGGCTGCGAAGTCAATGTCGTCGATACGACCGGCGCAGGCGATACATTCAATGGCGCGCTCGCTGTTCTTCTAGCCGAAGGCAACAGCATGGATGATGCGGTGCGCGGTGCGGTGGCTGCCGGTGCGTTAGCGGTGACTCAATTCGGAGCCCAGAGCGGGATGCCCACACGCTCTCGATTGGAGCAACATTTAAAGGAGGACTAACTCTCATGTATCACATTCGTATGCTGCAGCCGCTCGATTATGCCGGAGCGGTCTCCTTGTCAGATGAAGTGTTTCGCAATGATACGCAAATGTCGATGGAACAAGGTTTTCCGTATTTATTTTCTCCAATCTATTCCCATTCGTATGGCGCATTTGAGGAAGAGCGGCTTGTCGCCCATATGGGACTGCTCCCCTCCAAGCTGCGTCTGAATTCGGTGCGGCTGCCTGTCTTCTCGCTCGGCTCTGTCTGCACATCGCCCGTGGCGCGCGGCAACGGCGTCGGAACAGATCTGCTTCATCAGGTGCAGCGGCATGCCGATGAGACCGGGTCCGTGCTTATGTTCATTTCCGGCGGCCGCTCCTTGTATACGCGCAACCGCTGCTACCCATTCGGACAAGTGACCGTATATACGGTAAGCCCCAATGACGAGACGGCGGAGGCCAATATGGCGCTATCCGAGCGCGAACGGGCGCATGTGCGCGAGCTGACGGCGCTGGATTGCTTCGCGTGGCATGAGCTTGCCGAGCAGCGTCAGACGGCTTTTGATTTCAGCATGTGGGACTTGTACGGTCTGGAGCATGCAGGAGCTTACGCCTCCTGCGTCTTGATGAAGCCGAAGGTGTACGTGCTTGAACGCGGCGGCAAGCTCGCGGCATATGCCTATGCGCTGCGGCCATCCGCCAAGCAAGCGGATGGCGTGCCTCGAATATTGGAGTATGGAGGTTCGGGACCAGACGTCTCCCTTCTCATGCAGCTGCTCTTGAACAAGAAGAAATACGCCCATTTGCAAATTTATGTGCCGTGGCAAGACCAAAGCCTGCATGATGCGCTATCAGCCTATCCTTCCCAGGTGCAAGCGAACGACGGGACTGTATTTATTCCGAACGTAGAACGATTGTTCCGGCATTTGCAGAGCTGGTGGCAGGAGCGCGGGGCGCTCGCCGCACATATGCAAGCGCTGCCGCTTGGCGACGGGAAGGTGCAGCTCGGCTATCCTGACGCCGAGCCGGTCCAGCTGGAGGAGCGGGACGTCGTGAAGCTGCTGTTCAGCCCGGATGCGGACGGCCTGCTGCCAGCATCATGGCCGTCCTTGGATCAGTTGAACATCACGGTTCCGCTGCCATATACGATTGGATTGCACTATATTTGACGAATTTGACGCATTGCTCCCTCTTGCGCGGGCTACGTCAAAATAACGGCGCTGACGATGCCGGGCCCATGAATGCCGATCGTCAGGTCGTTCTCGATATCGGCGCTGCGGCTCGGGCCGGTAATCAAGTTCAACGATGACGGCAGCTTCGCCAGATCGCCATGAGAAGCACGCAGCCGTTCGAACGCTTCTCCCATGCGGGCGACGATGCGATCCGCAGGGAAGACCGCCAGCAGCATGCCGGGCATGAGGCTGACCGAACGGCCTTGCGCTCCTGCAGACAGCACGGCCAGCGTTCCTGTATTCGCGATGACGGCTGCGGGAGCGACAATGCCAAGCTGACATCGTTCCACGGCCCGAAGCAGCGGACTGCGCGCCTGCCATTTCGCCCCGGCAAGCGCTCCCGCTTCTCCGGGCTCCGATGTGCCGAGCCGCTCCAATGCGGCTTTCCACGCGTCTTCCCCTTCTGGCCCGTTTGCCGATTCAGACCAAGGCACACCGATGAGGCGCTGTTCATTCAGCACTCGCGGAACGCCATAGGATTGCAATTCCGGAGTGTTGGCATAGACGGCGCGCTCCAGCACGCCATGCTCCTTCAGCTCGGCGATGCTGGCGGCGATCGCTTCCGCCGCTTGCGCGGCAGGAGCCATGCGGACAAGCCCCGTCAGCGCCGTCCAGCTATCCATGAACAGCTGCACGCATTCCTCTCGATCCAAGCGGCTCATCCGCTCGCGATATGAATCAGGCACCCCGCCTAACTCCACGGCCGGCGGTAGTTGTAGCGGCTTGGCGCGTCCGAGCCGCGCCGCGATTTGCGTTAGAAACTGCTGCTGATTCATTTGTCCACTCCGTCCTTTCCTTTGCCTTCGGGGGCTGCTGCCTCCCGTGATGCCGAATCCTGCTGCAATTCTCGCTGCAGCTCCGCCCATGAATCCCGGAACGACTGCTTCGGTATCGCGGGGAAGGTGCGGGACTTCGTCCATCCGGCAGCCGGTCCGGGCGCCTTGCGGATCACTCCGCCGCGAACAAGCGGCTTCTGTCCATAGTAAGCTGCTTTCCCGGCCATCCGGTACCATTTGACATTGCTGAACACCTTCCCGAACATGTTGAACCCAAAGCGTTCCGCAGATGGGGTGAAGCCTTCTTTCACCTTGCGCGCCCGCAAGTATACGAGCATGTCGTGCAGCGGAATTTTGACCGGACAGGCCTCGTAGCAAGCCCCGCATAAGGAAGACGCGTAAGCAAGCGTGCCCGCCTCCTTCATATCCTGCTGCAGGAGCGGGGTCAGCACGGCGCCGATCGGCCCGCTATATACCGAGCCATACGTGTGGCCGCCGACGTGGCGATAGACCGGACAGACGTTCAGACAGGCTGCGCAGCGGATGCAATGGAGCACTTGCTGGAACTGAGGATCGCCCAGCTGTGCGGAACGTCCGTTATCCAAAATAATGACGTGCAGCTCTTCGGGTCCGTCCAAGTCCCCTTCCTGCCGCGGTCCGGTAATGAAGGAAGTGTAAGTCGTCAGCTTCTGCCCCGTAGCGCTGCGCGCGAGCAAATTAAGCATGACCTCGACATCCTCGAAGGTCGGAACGAGCCGCTCCATTCCCATGACGACGACATGCGTCTTCGGAACGGTCGTGACCATGCGGCCGTTGCCCTCATTGGACACCAACGTCACCGTGCCCGATTCCGCAATGCCGAAGTTGCATCCGGTCAGCCCGATCTCGGCCTCCAGAAAAAATTGTCGCAGCTTGCGCTTCGCGAAAGCAGCAAGCTCCTTCGTTTCCGGAGGAAGCTGCTTGCCTGCTTCCTTCATGAACAGCTCCGCAATTTGCGATTTATTTTTGTGAATCGCCGGAATAATGAGATGAGAAGGCGTCTCCTGGGCCAGCTGCAAAATATATTCGCCCAAATCGGTCTCGATGGCCTCGATGCCGCGCTCCTTGAGGCGTTCATTCAGATGCATCTCCTCGGACACCATCGACTTGCCTTTGGCTACGAGCTTCGCCTGCTTCTCCTCCGCAATGCGCAGGAAAGTCTGGACGGCGTCTTCCCCCGTGCCGCAAAAATGGACGTGTCCGCCCCGGCTGCGCACCTGATCCGCAAATTGTCCCAAGTAATAGTCCAAATGCGCGATCGTATGCTCGCGAATCGCCCGCCCCCGTTCCCGCCATTCTTCCCAGTCCCCGAATTGCTCGGCGGCGGACAACCTTCCGGTGCGCAGCTTATCTGTAGTGAAGGCGACGGCTTGGCGCAGAAAATCGTTCCGCAGCACCGCCTGCGTGCGCTGCTTCAATCCGCTGCCTATCCCTCCGTTAACGTTGTTGGATGAAGTCGCGCTCACGACGTTTCACTCCTTCCTCAAGCAGCTCCGCCAGATGCATGATGCGAATCGGACGCCCCTCTTTATTGAGCCGCCCCCCAATATTCATTAAGCACCCCATATCGGAACCGATTAAGATATCCGCCTCTGTATCGACGACATGCTGCGCTTTTTCCGTTACCATTGCTTCCGACATTTCCGGCATCTTGATGGCGAACGTGCCGCCGAAGCCGCAGCAGTCTTCCTTATGCGGCAAATCAACCAACGTCAAGCCCTTCACCTGCTGCAGCAGCAGCATGGGCTCCTCCGCAATGCCCAGCAATCTCGCGGCGTGACAGGAAGGATGATACGTCGCCTTGCCGTCGAACGCCGCCCCGACGTCCGTTCTCCCCAATACATGGACGATGAACTGGGAAAACTCATACGTGCGCTCAATGAGCCCTTTCGCTTTTTCGAGCCACTCCGGTTCATCCCGGAATAAATCTTCATAGTAATGATGCACCATGCCGGCGCAAGAGCCGGATGGCGTCACAACATAATCGCTATGCTCAAATGCAGTAATCCAATGCCTAGCGACTTCCCTCGCGTCGTCATGATAGCCGCTGTTGAAGGCTGGCTGCCCGCAGCATGTCTGCAGCGGCGGGAAATCCATGTCGCAGCCGAGCCGGTGCAGAAGCCGGACCACGCTTTCGGCAACGCGGGGAAAGCAAGTATCCGCCAAGCAGGTGACGAATAATGATACGCGCATAATTGCCCCTTCTTTCATCGTCGTTCACCAAGGAACGAGCAGGATGGAAAAGAAGCGCCCGCAGGCCTTGCAGCCGTCGAGCGCTTAAGTTATTAATACTCGGCTGCCATACGGTTGGTTAGCGAACCGAGCTTCTCGATTTCAATGGTGACAAGGTCGCCGTCTTGCAAATAGACGCGCTTGTCTTCCGGCAGTCCGAGCACGACGCCTTCCGGCGTTCCCGTCAAAATGATGTCGCCCGGCACAAGCGTCATATGGCGCGAAATATAGCTGACGATTTCGTCGCAATGGAAGATCATGTCCGACGTATTGGAATGCTGGCGCGTTTCGCCGTTCACGATGCATTTGATGTCGAGCTCGTTCGGATTGCCGACTTCATCGGCCGTGACCAGATACGGGCCAAGCGGGCTGAACCCGTCGCACGATTTGCCGAGCAGCCATTGCTGGGTGCGCATTTGCAGATCGCGCGCGGACAAATCATTGACGCAGCAATATCCAAAGACGTAATCGAGCGCCTCCTCCTTGCTTACATCCTTCGCCGCCTTCCCGATAACGATGACAAGCTCGGCTTCATAATCCACCTGATCGCTTACGCGCGGAAGCGTGACATCGTGGCCATGCCCCGTGAGCGTGTTGTTGAACTTGTTGAATAAAATGGGATACTGCGGAATGGGCGCATTCGTCTCTTCGGCATGCTTGCGGTAGTTCAAGCCGACGCAAATGATTTTTTGCGGCTGCGGCACGCATGGCCCGTAATTTAATTCGCTTTCATCCAGCACGACGCCCGCCTGGGCCGCATATGCTTCGACTTCCGCGCGCACGCCCGCGCCGCCTGCAATAATGTCGTGCATCGAATAAACTTCGCTTACGTCAGCCACACCGCGCTCTGTGACTGCCCCCGTTCGCAGCTGTCCATTTTGATCATAAAACGTGACATATTTCACCGCTTATTCCTCCTCCGTGAAGTACAATTCATATAAATGCGTTATTCCATTATGCATTTTTGCCGAACACAACTCCGCCATCAATATACAGCGGGGAGCCCATCATAAATTTAGATTCTTCGGAAGCCAGGAACAGGGCGCCTTCCGCCACGTCTTCGGGACGTCCCAGTTCTCCGCTGAGCTGCCGAGTTTTAATGGAAGCGATCGCTGCTTCCGGATCATCGTAGGAACTGCGCAGATAGTTTTCCACGAATGGCGTGAAAATCGTGCCCGGCAGCAGCGCATTCACCCGGATATGGTATGGCGCATAGTCCACCTGCATGGACTTCGTCAATGACAGAACCGCTCCCTTCGTTGCCGCGTAGGAAGCGCGATTCGCGAGTCCCATCTCCGCTATGCAAGAGGACATGTTGATAATGGTCCCGCTGCGCTGCTCCATCATAGACGGGAGAACATATTTGCTCGGCAAAAAGACGCCGCGGATATTGATCGCCATGACACGATCCCATGCTTCCGGCTCGATTTCGTGCAATCTCCCGACACCGCTCACGCCCGCATTGTTGAACAAAACGTCAATGCGTCCGTATTGTGCGACAACGGCGTCTGCCATCGTTTTCGCTTCCTCGGGAGAGGTGACGTCGACCTGAGTGAACATCGACTTGCATCCAAGCTCTTCAATCATCCGGACGGTTTCTTGCCCGCCTTCGGATTGAATATCCGCCACGACGACAGTCGCGCCTTCCTTGGCGAACCGAAGGGCGGTACTCCGGCCGATGCCGGAGCCCGCGCCGGTAATGATACACACCTTTCCTTCCAAGCGCATGCTGAATCTCCCTTCCTTCTATACGAATGTAATTTTTATGCTAATTATGCTAGTTATTCCAGTTGACAGATACGTTGAACTACTGAATTCCGGTCGCACTCCCCCTCGGTCAACAACAATGGCTCCAATATTGTCCAAACGCTCCATGGAATGGATGAACGGTTGATATAGGGAACATTTTGAGTGAATGGGAGCGCCTCCAACTGCAATAATGCAGGTGAGAGCATCCTTTTTCCGTCATTCGTCACGCTGAACTGCAAATGTGCAGCACATTTTCGCACCATCACATAAATAATGAAAACCACCTCGCTTTTCACTGCATATTTGCAGTTCAAACGACGAAAAGAGCGAGATTTCGCAAAAACAACTGCACAAATACAGTTCGATAGCTCTTCAATTGCCTTTACCTCCGTCGAAAAGCGCAATTGGCGCACTCCAATCTGCGGCTTATCAAGGCGACGAACTCTGCTTTCGCTGCTTTTGTTCACTCTCCCCTTCGTTCAGTAACAACGTTCCCGCATATCTCAGGCGCTAGACGGCGCGAGCGGACGGTGATGTTGCCGCATCGGCCGAGAACCACTGTTGGCCGCATTTAACCTTCATCGATACGGTTTCTGAATGAGAGGGAGAGTGGAGTTGGCAGCGTTCCGTTCTTGGCTTTTGGCAATCGCCATCTCGACATCCGTTCATTGCCGTTCCCGCAGGCTCATAACCCCCTTATCCGGATACAATCATGAGATTGGCATAAGGCGTCGTATCTCCCGTCCGGATGACTGCGCGCGATTCCGGGCACAGCTGCTTGAACTCGACGTGCGGCATCACCTTCCACCCCACATCCGGCAAGAGCGTCTTGAGCTCGGCCACCCTTGCGGGACTGAACGACTGCATCTCTTCCGTGATGACGACGCAGTCGATGGTGAATTCTGCGGCGACCGCCCGCAGCACGTCCACGACGGTCGGAATGTCGTCGCATAAGGCGAGATCAAGCCGCTCCACGCTCATCGGCACCGGAAAACCCCGATCGCACACCGTCAGCATATCGGTATGTCCCGTTTCCGAAAGAATGCGGTTCAGCTGCGGATGCAAAATACCGCTTTTCTTCATCGGCTCACCTCCCCGGGGCTCACGGAAGAGAGAGCGGCCTGCCGGGCCGCTTCCTCCCGCTGATCCAGCGTCAGCCGCTCGCGGAAGCTTGGAGCCGGCCGCTTCAAGTACAACTGCTCCACACCGTCGACGACGGTGACGGCCACGAGCTCCCAGCCTTGTTCCCCTAATTCATTCAAGGAAATCGCATCATGCTCGATGCGATATTCCCATTTGGACAGACTCAACGTGATTCAACCTCCCATTGGAAGGCCACCACACGGGCTGGAGCGCCGCTGGAATCGCGGATATGAAGCGGCAGCGCCATGACATGCCATTCTCCTTCACGTAGCGCAGGATCATTCAGCTGCAAGCCTTCCGCCACCCAGATGTTCGCTCCCAAGACGATGCGGTGCGTCTCCTCATTCTCTTCCCCCGTGCCGCCGATGCTGAAATGATCGATGCCAACCGCCTTAATGCCCCGTTCCGCCAAATAGCGGGCGCCTTCGTTGGACAAGTAAGGAGATTCATAAATCCATTCCTTCGTCCAGCCGCGTTTCTCGCCCCAACCGGTATACAGCAGCACAATCGAATGCTCATCCAATTGAGCTGCATACGGTTCCAAATCCGCGCGGCCGATCGGATGCTTCGCCCCTCTGTCCTGCAGCGGAACGAACACCATCCTCCCTTGAAACTGCCCGACTGGGATGCGATCCAGCGTCAGCTCGAATTCGCCGAGATGGGCAGGCGCATCCATATGGGTTCCGGTGTGCAGGTTCATCGTAATCTTCTCCAGCTTCCAGCCGTCCCGCGGTCCTACGCAGATGTAGTCCATCTTCGGCGGTTCAAAGTCCGGCAGCACCGGACATAGATGATACAGCTCCTGCGACAGATCGACCATTCTCGAAATATTGAGCATATGCCGTCACCTACCGTTCCATATGGTCTTCCGGTTGTGCCGCCTTCACCGTAAGGCCGCCGTCCACCATGAGGAGATGACCGTTCACCTGCATCGCTTCCTCGGACGCCAAAAATACGACTGCATCGCCGATTTGGCGCGCCGTGCCGAGCCGCTTCATCGGGTTCGCCTGCTCTTCCTTCGCGCGCATGCCCGGCGCCGCCAGGAAATCCGTGCACATATCGGTATCAACCGTGCTTGGTCCGACCGCGTTCACGTTAATGTTATATTTGCCGAGCTCGATTGCCATGCCCTTCGTCAGCATATGGGCGGCAGCTTTGGAAGATTGATAATGCGGAATGACCGGGCTTGTAACCATCAGGCTGGCTGTCGACAGCACATTGACAATCTTGCCGTACCGCTTCTCGATCATATGTTCCGCCGCGCGCTGCGAGGTCATGAAAATGGCTTTGACGTTCGTGTTGTATGTGCGATCCCACGTCTCTTCCGTCACCTTCATGAACGGCTCGAACGGCGCGATGCCGGCATTGTTCACGAGCACGTCGACGCAGCCCAATTCCTTCTCGACCTCATCGAACATGTTCAACACTTCCGCCTTGCTGCCGACGTCCGCTTGCACAACGATCGCTTTGCGGCCCATTTCTTCAACCTTCTTCCGGACGGCCACTGCCTTCTCGTAAGAAGACGGAGAGGCATAGTTAATCGCAATGTCCGCGCCTTCTTCCGCCAATCGATATACAATCGCTTCTCCAATACCGCGGCTTCCCCCGGTAACTAATGCGATGCGTCCTGCTAAACGACCCATGTCAGTTCCTCCTCTGTTATCCCATAAGTAAGTAAATGTCTGATTGAAAGAGAGGTTGTTCGAAAAAGTCCATTTTTGAATTATTATAAGCTCGGTCCAATTCGGTTAATGCTGAACTCCGCGTGGCCGAGCACTTCCGCCTTCGTCAATCGGCCGTCGCTCACGCCGCGGATTTCATCCCAGATCTGCTTGCCCGCCTCCTCCAAGGAGACCGTTCCTTCCAGCATTCCGCTGACATCCACATCCATGTTGTCCGCCATCCGCTCCGCGCAGATGCGGTTGCCGGTAATCTTGATTACCGGAATGACAGCGGAGCCGGTAGGCGTGCCGCGTCCCGTCGTGAAGCAGACCAGATGCGCGCCTCCCGCCGCCATCCCGGATACGCACTCAATGTCGTTGCCCGGGGAATCCATAAAGTATAGGCCGCCCTGCGGAATCGGCTCGGCGTATTCGATTACCCCCTCAATCGGCGCTGTGCCGCATTTGCTGATGCAGCCGAGCGACTTCTCCTCAATCGTGCTCAAGCCTCCGGCGATATTGCCCGGACTAGGATTGCCGCCGCGCATATCGGCCCCCATCCGCTCGACTTCCTTCTCGAAACGGTTCACGATATGATACAGATCGTCTGCCGTTGCTGCCGTGCGGCAGCGATCTGCGAGCACATGCTCGGCGCCGATAATTTCCGTCGTCTCTCCGATAACGATAGTGCCTCCTTCGGCAATTAGAGCATCGGCAGCCACGCCTAGAGCCGGATTCGACGCGAGTCCGCTCGTCGCATCGGAGCCGCCGCATTTGACGCCGATTTTCAGCTCGGAGAACGGAATCGCTTCCTTCGTCATCGCATCGAGCTTCGCTCTCATCTGCTGCGCCAGCTGAACGCCATGCTGAATCGCTTTGACCGAGCCTCCGACGCTCTGAATATCGAATACTTCCACGAGCTTGCCTGACTTGCGAATTTCGTCTGCCAGCCGTATCGGATCGACGACTTCGCAGCCCAAGCTGACGATAACGACCCCGCCGACATTCGGGTTCTTGCCCGTTCCGGCGAGCACGTCGAAGGTGCGATCCTTATCCGCGCCGATCTGGCTGCAGCCGTGTTGATGCGGGATGGCCACCGTATTCGGAACAAGCTGCTGAATGCGGTTGCACACTTGATTCGAGCAGATAACGGTAGGAATAATTAATAAATGATTGCGAATCCCGACCTCGCCATTCGGTCTCCGATAGCCTTGAAACGTTAAACTCATGCTAGGTTCCCCTTTCCCGTACATATGAGCTATGCTTTCGATTTCGGATTCCTCTCGGCTCCGTTACGCTTCCGCCGCAGAGGGCGCTCCCGCAGCCTGATCTCCGCGCCCCCGAATCCCTTCGATATTGTGCACGTGCACGTGATCGCCAATCGGTATGCCGCAGACGGCACGTCCGATGACTTCCCCATATTTGCGCACGTGCTCGCCTTCCGTTATCTGAACGACCGCCACCTTATGACCGAAAGGAATCGGCTGATTGACCACCAACGCCACTGAATTCCCTTGAACTTCGCACGTAATGGTCTCGCCTGGAACCAACTCCCTCAGAGCGGTCGCGACATGGTCGCGGCGATCCATTACGATAACGCTTACACCTTTGTGCATAGCCTTATCTTTCATGCAAATCCCTCCACCTTTAAATGGAAATGTTACCGTTAACCCAAAGATATCATGCGTTCCCCTTGATGTCAATGTTACAAATAGAATAAAATGAAATCGTATAACTATTTTCATGCTTGTACCCATTTCAATAAAATAATAGGAGATTTCAGTCTATGGCTACCATTTATGATATTGCAAAACGGGCCAATGTGTCGGCAATGACAGTATCAAGGGTCATTAACAACACGGGCAGAGTCAGTGAGAAAACCCGTACAAAGGTTAAGAAAGTCATGGAAGAAATGCACTACATCCCCAATTCGGTCGCCCGCTGCCTTGTGACACAGGAGAGCAAAATATTGTCTTTGCTCATTACAGATATAACGAATCCATTTTTTACAACGATGGCACGGGGTGCGGAAGATGCTGCGATGCGGCACGGGTACCGGCTCATGTTCGGCAACAGCGACGAGAGCTTCGCGAAAGAAAAAGATTATGTGGAAATGATTCTGTCCATGCGTGTGGACGGCGTGCTCTTCTCGCCAAGCGGGGACCGTTCCCGCGAGCATCTGGAGTGGCTCAAGCGCCAGAACGTCCCATTCGTCCTGCTCGACCGCGAAGTTCCTGGCGTGGAGTGCGACGCCGTGCTCGGAGACAGCCGTATCGGCGCACAGCACATGGTGCGGGAAATGATTAGGTGCGGACACCGCCGCATCGCGCTTGTGAACGGCTCACAGGACGTATCGACGGCGCGGGAACGGCAGGCGGGCTATGCCGACGCATTACGGGAAGCCGGCATTGAATATGCAGAGCAGCTTGTCATGGAGACAAGCTATCTGGGCGAGAATGATTCGTTATCGCTCTCCCACTGGATGGATTTAGCGCCGGGACAGCGGCCAACGGCCATCTTTGCCGCGAACAATATGCTGGCTTTATCCGTGCTCAAGGCCGTGCGCGAAATGGGGCTGCGCGTTCCCGAGGACTTGTCGCTCGCCTGCTTTGACGATTTTGGCTGGGTGGAAGAGGCCAATCCGTTCTTTTCCGTCGCTTCACAGCCTTCGTACGAATTCGGGGAGAAGGGCATCCAACTCCTGTTGGAGCGCATCAAAAATCCGGACGTGCCTTCAAGACGAATCGTGCTCCCTTGCAGCGTACATATGCGCCAGTCTGTCGGACAGCTGCAGACCGTACAGTAAGGCCAAGCACGGCGATCCCGTTTATAAATAGGCCGGCAAAGAGAATCCCTGACGATTTTGGCACAGCGCTTACAGGGTCTCTTTGCCGTACCTTTCTATCTCTTGAATGACAAGCCCGATTCCTCGCTCTATGTCCTCCATTCTTACATTCGACACGTTTAATTTCAGCAGCGGCCGCTTCGGAAACGAAGACAAATAATTCGCTTCCGCCGTCTCTACGAGAATGGAATTCCGCTTCAACCTCGACTTTAATTGTTCACTCCGCACTCGTTTATCCAATGTCATGCACGTGTGAATGCACGGATTAACAGCAGGTGTATAACGGTATAGCCCCTTGCTTTGGCGCTGCGCCTTTTCCAATGCAGAGGTCAAACGTTCCGTGCGCAGCGAATATGCGGAGCCAATCTTCTGCTTGTGGCGCTCGAACATGCCGTTTTTGATGTAAATCTCGAGCGCCGCCTGCGACAGCATGGAACTGTCGATATCAAGCAGCTTCTTGTATTTATGGAACGGCCCGGCAATGCTTGGCGGGATGACGGCGGCGCCGACGCGCAGACCCGGGAAAATGATCTTTGAATAGCTTTTTAAATAAATGACATGCGCAGACCGATCGTAGGCATATATCGGATCCGCCTTGGCATCCCGCTCCAAGTCAGCCAAGTAGTCATCCTCCACAATATACACGTCATACCGCTCCGCCAATTCGGCGATCGCCTGCTTCTGCTGCCGGGAGTAAGACGTTCCGAGCGGATTATGAAACCGCGGCATCGTATAGAAAAACTTAATCCGCTGCGTCCGGAACAGCCGTTCCAGCTCATGCAGATCTATGCCTTCGCCCGTGCGCTCAATCCCCAGCACGGGGACATGATGCGTCTCCACATACTCGATATACAAATGATAGCCCGGCTGCTCGATCAAAATCGTGTCCTTCCCGTTCGGAAACGGAATGGCCGTCAAAATTGCCAGTGCTTGTTGAATGCCCGAAGTGATATAGATGTGATTCGCATTCGTAAACACTTGATAATTGGCCAGTTGCTTCCCGATCACCTGAATTAGCGAGGGGAGCCCTTGCGGAGTGCCATACACGAACAGTTCATTTTTATAAATATCGATCGCTTTATTGATGCACTGTTGAAAATCCAAATACGGAAACACCTCGGGATCCGGTGCGGAGGAGGCAAAATCAAGCTTGGTTCGATCGGTATGCTGCCGCTGCTCTCGCTTCATCACGTAATATCCGCTTTTCGCGACGGAATACACCATATGGCGCTGTTCCAGTTCATCGAGCGCGCGAATAATCGTGCTTTTGCTGCAACCATATTGTCCGGCCAACATGCGAATCGATGGCAGCTTGTCCCCCTCCTTGTACTCGCCGCTCTGAATCCATTGCTCCAAGTCATTCAATAAGGACAAGTATTTATACATGGAAGACACCTTTCTCGTATTTATTCTGTAATCTGTACCGGTACAATTAAGGTTTATTTGTATTGTATCACGAGGGGGGATTGAATACGATGTATCTATACCGGCCGGTAACATGTTAAGCGGATTTCGTTCAATTATATATATGAACATCCTCTGTAAAGGAAGTGGAACCATGATAGATTCCTCCGAGAAAAAAGCTTATCTTGCAGCCATATTATACGCCTTCATCATCGGCTTCTCGTTCGTGTTCGTGAAGCTGGCCTTGACGGCGGCTGATCCGATGAGCACGCTCGCCCATCGCTTTACCGTATCCATTGCCATCGCTACTATCCCTGTTGCATTCGGATGGGTAAAGCTGAACATCTCGCCCAAAGACATTGTGCGCATCCTGCCGCTCGCGCTGTTCTATCCGGCGATGTTTTTCGCCTTCCAAGCGTTCGGCTTGGTCTACGCCAGCTCCTCCGAAGCGGGAATCATTCAGGCGGCGGTGCCTATCTTCACGATGCTGCTCGCTTCCTATTTTCTCAAAGAACGTTCAAGCCTTGGACAAAAGCTATCCGTCGCCTTGTCCGTGGCCGGGGTCATTTACATCTTCATCATGAATGGAGTCGCAATCGATGCTTCCAACGTGAAAGGAACCGTGCTCATCCTGCTGTCAGCGCTAGCCTCGGCAGGGTACAACGTGATGGCGCGGCCGATGACCCGCAAATTCAAGCTGATCGATATCACGTATATGATGACGCTCGTCGGCTTCCTGACGTTTAACCTGATGTCGCTCGCGACTCACGGCATGAACGGAACGGCAGCGCTCTACTTCGCGCCTTTTGCGGATTTGACTTTTATCGTATCGATATTGTATTTGGGAGTGCTCTCCTCGCTCGTCACCTCCTTCTTGTCCAACTATGCCCTCTCGCATATGGAGGCCTCGAAGATGAGTGTATTCGGCAACCTGGCCACGTTCATTACGATGATTGCCGGGGTCCTGGTGCTGGATGAGCAGCTCAAATATTATCACCTCATTGGCGCCTGCATGATTGTTCTCGGCATTGCGGGAACTGCATTTCTCGGCAAGCGCCATGCGAGAGCGCATTGACGCCAACGGCAAACAAACACACGCACGGAGTAATGACCCATACTCCAAAGCGTGTGTTTGGCGCGTTCCGTATAACCTGAATCCTTACCCGCTAATGCGCTGGAATTGACTGCTCACCAAGCCATGGTAAAATCCTCTCTGCGCCATCAGCGAATCGTGCGATCCTTGCTCGATAATGGCGCCCTCTTCCAGCACGAGAATGAGGTCGGCTTGACGAATCGTATTCAGCCTGTGCGCGATGACGATATTGGTCCGTCCCTTCATCAGCCGGTATAGCGCCTCTTGGATTTTCAGCTCCGTAATCGTATCGATGCTGCTCGTCGCTTCATCCAATATTAAGATGGCCGGGTCTGCCAGCAGCGCGCGGGCGATGGACAGCAGCTGCTTCTGCCCTTGGCTGATGCCGCTGCCGTCCTGCTCCAGCACCGTGTCGTACTGCTGCGGCAGCTTCATGATGAAGGAATGGGCGTTCGCGAGCTTGGAGGCCCGCTCCACCTCGGCGTCGGTCGCATCGAGCTTCCCATAGCGGATATTGTCGCGAATCGTGCCTTGGAACAGATATGAATCCTGCAGCACGAACCCCATATGGAGGCGCAGATTGTTCCGCTTCACGTCCTTGATGTCGATGCCGTCGATACGGATATGCCCGTCGTCGGAATCATAGAAACGGGAGAGCAGCTGCACAATCGTCGTCTTCCCCGCCCCCGTCGGTCCGACCAAGGCAACCGTATCGCCGGGCCCTGCATGGAACGAAATGTCCGTGACCGTCTGTCCACGCTTGTCATAGGCGAAGGAGACATCCTTGAACTCGATCTCGCCTCGCACTTCCGCAAGCTCGACCGCCTTCTGCTCGTCGATGCTCTCTTCATCCTCTTCGAGCACTTCGAAGACCCGCTCCGCCCCGGCAATCGCGGACAAAAAGGTATTGAACTGGTTCGCCAGATCGCTCAGCGGGCGCGTAAACTGCCGCGCATATTCGGAAAAGGTGACGATGACCCCGATGGAAATCATGCCTTGGAGAGCAAGCACCCCGCCCGCTCCGGCGATGATCGCGAAGCTCAAGTTGTTCAGCACGTTCATCAGCTTCGGAATGAAGCCGGAATAGGTCTGCGCCCAGTAGCCGGACGTCTTCAGCTTCCCGCTCTTCTCGAGGAACTGCGAGATGACCCTTTGTTCCTGCGAGAACGTCTTGACGATTTTTTGACCGGAGAACGTTTCTTCGATAAACCCGTTCAGCTCCCCCAAATTGCGCTGCTGCTCCTTGAAATATTTCCCCGTCCGCTTCGTAATCCACTTCATTCCGAGAAACATGAGCGGTACGATAATGAGCGTAATCAAGGTCAGGAGCGGGCTGAGCCACAGCATGAGCGTAATCATGCCGATGAATGTCAATATGCTGGACGACAATTGAATGAACGAGCTGTTCAGCGTCTGGCTCACATTGTCAATATCATTGGTGAGACGGCTCATGAGCTCGCCATGCTGCCGCTTGGCGAAGTACGATACCGGAAGCCGATGCAGCTTGCGGAACAGATCCGTCCGCATGCCGTACACCGCTTTCTGGGCGACTCCTATCATCCAGTAGTTCTGCAGCCAGAGCGACGCGAAGTTCAGCGCATACACGCCCGCAATGAGCGAGATCACCATGATGAGACCCTGACTGTCGCCCGCCACGATGAACTGGTCGACGGCCATCCCCACGAAGAAAGGCCCGAGCAGCCCCATTACGGTGCTCGTCAGCACCATGATGAAGATGAGCGTTAATAGTCCTTTGTAGTCCGCTAAGTAGGACCAGATTTTTTTCAGCGTGCCCGCCCAATCTTTCGGTCTTGCTTTCGGCTTGCCTCCCGGCGCGGCGTTGCCCCGGCCGCCCGCCCCGGCGGCTTCCCTTGCGCCAGGCTGGGCAGGCTTATGTGCCGGCATTGGCATGGATTGCGACCCCCTCTCCGTACTGGGATTGGACGATGCGGCGATACATCTCCGAATGCTGCAACAACGAAGCATGATCGCCTTGCGCCAGCAGCTTGCCGTCTTCGAGCAGCAGAATCGTGTCGGCCTGCAGCGCCGTGCTGATCTTTTGCGTAATAATCAAGGTCGTACACGGATACTCCTGCAGCGATGCAAGCAATCTGGCTTCCGTCTTGACGTCCAAGGCGCTCGTGCTGTCGTCCAAGAGCAGAATCGCCGGCTTGCGGATAAGCGCCCGCGCGATGGACAAGCGCTGCTTCTGCCCGCCGGACAGATTGACGCCCTTCTGTCCGAGCACCGTATCGTATTGCTGCGGGAGCTTCATAATCGTGTCATGGATTTGAGCGCTGCGGGTGGCGGCAATTACTTCTTCCGTCGTGGCGCCTTCTTTGCCCCATTTTATATTGTCCATGACGGTTCCCGAGAACAGCAGCGCTTCCTGCGGCACGAAACCGATGCTCCGGCGCAGCGTATCCAGCTTCATCGTCCGGATATCCATATCATCGATCCGCACGCATCCTCCGTTCACGTCATATAGACGGGGGATGAGCTGGAACAACGAGGTTTTGCCCGAGCCCGTTGCGCCGAGAATGGCGACGGTCTCGCTTGGTTGCGCGGTGAACGTAATCGATTGCAGCACGGGCAGCTCTGTTCCCGGATAGCGAAACGACACATCCTCGAACGCAACCTTCCCGCTGCGAATGGCCAAGGATGCATTCGCGGCGGCGCTGTCCGTTACATCCACAGCGGTGCCAAGCACCTCCGCTACCCGCTGCCCCGATGCCTTCGCCCGGGAAATGACCATCATGATCATCGACACCATGGACATGGCGCCCGTCATCCGCGCCACATAATTGACGATAGCGACGACTTCGCCGACGTTCACTCCGCCTGCCTTCACTTCCAAATGGCCGAACCAGAGGATGCCGAGCACACTCAAGTTCATGATGAGCAGCAGCAGCGGAATCGTCAGCTCGACTAAGCGCAGAGCGGCTACGTTCTTGGCCATCAGCTCCTCGTTGGACTTCGCGAACCGCTTGTTTTCGTGGTGATGCCGCACGAAAGCTTTAATCAATCTCATACCGAGCAGGTTCTCGCGCAGCACGCCGTTTGCCTGGTCCAATTTTTCCTGCACGGAACGGAACAGGACGAATCCCTTATTCATAATCCAAACGAGGAGCGCGAGCAAAAGCGGCATGACCACCGCCAAGATAAGGCCCAGCTTCACGTTAACGGCCAGCGCCATAATCAGGCTGCCGACAACGAGCAGCGGCGCCCGCATGATGATGCGCAAGCTCATGAACACGACATTTTAACATTTGCGTCACATCGCTCGTCACGCGGGTAATCAAGGTAGCGGTCGAGAATCGATCGAAATTGGCGAAAGAAAACGATTGGATTTTTTCGAACAAATGTTTACGGATGTCAAAACCAAAGTTTTGACTGACGCGTGCCGCGTAAAATGAATTGATGATGCCGCAAACGAACCCGAGCAGAGCCAACGCGACCATTGCTCCGCCCCAACTCAGCACAACGGAAAGATCTTTCTGCGTAATTCCTTCATTGATGATTTTGGCTGCGATTAAAGGATGCCACAGCTCGACGGTGAGTTCGATAAGCATGAGGAACAGCGCGATGCCCATCGGCCTTCGGTACGGATTGAGAAACGACAACACCTTGCGCATGGATCAGCCTCCAACGTAAATTTTTGTTGCATCTATACAGTTCCATTATTTCACATTGTTAATGGAATCATTTGCACACTATTATACAATACGCGGCCTCGGACAAACCGAATATTTCACAATTTACGTATTGCAGTTGAATCTTAACCGCAATAACGCCCGCTTCAACTGCAATTGCCAGGTTGTTGAGAAACCCCGCACGAAACAAATAAGGGTGGTGGGTGTCCGCTGGAGAGACCTCGCGCTCAAGCTCAGTTGCGCATTTGTTTGGCCCCTTTGCTCGCGTACCGCAATGCTGGAATGCAAAAATACAGTTCAATTTAGCATATTCTCACAAATATTGGTAATCGCTACATTATAAACTGCACTTTTGCATTTCAACAGCCCAAAAGCCCGCTTTCCTCAAAAGCAACAGCCTAAAAGCAGTTCGCATGCCCCTGCATCATCCCCTTCCTTGCCACCTGCCGCCCCCAACCATCACGTTCTATACGATTCAGCATCTTCTGCTCCCGCCAACCTCGGACTTAGGCTCTATCCATTCAACCCCGCCTCAGAAAACAAAAAAAGTGCCGGTATAGGAGGAAACCGACAGGTAGCTTCCTTCCACCGACACGAATGGGTTGGGGGCAAGTTCGTCCTCGAGGGAACTGTTGTGCCATCGACATGCAAAAAGTAATCCGATGACGAACTCACCCCAGGATGGGTCGTATGAGTAATAGGGTTAAAACATGACACAAAGTTTGACTGAGGTAGCGCATGAGAATAATAACCGCCAGTCATGGCATCGCCTGTCTTGACTCCTATTGTAGCCTCTGTTGATGCATGCAGCCATTTAACTTGCTTACAAACAGCTTACATTGTTGTAAGAGTGGCAGCGTTCGGTTTATTGTCTGTCACCCTTTTACCGCTCCCGCCGCCATGCCTTTCATCACCTGCTCCTGAAACAGGATGTAGATGATGATCGTAGGCAGCGCCGCTATTCCGAGTGCCGCCATCGTCAGCTTGTAGTCCGTCGAGTAGCCTGTAGCGAACACGGACAGACTGAGCGGCAGCGTCTTCATCGCCGGGCTGTTGATGAAGACGAGCGCAAAGGCAAAGTCATTCCAGAAGCGCAAAAAGCCGAGTATAGCCACCGTAGCCAACGCCGGCAAAGAAACCGGAAGCATAATGCGGGCGAAGATGCCGGTGTAGCCGCAGCCGTCCACAAGCGCCGCTTCCTCCATTTCCTTCGGGATATTGGCCAAATAAGCCGCCACGATAAAGATGGCGATCGGAAGCTCAAATGCTGTATAAGGCAAAATAAGAGCGGCATACGTGTTCAAAATCCCCATCTGATTCATCATGATAAACAGCGGTACGAGCGTGCTGTGAATCGGAATGAGCATGCCAAGCACGAACAACAGATGAATGAGAGCTCTGCCGCGGAACGTGAAACGCGCCAAAATATAAGCCGCCAACGCCCCCAACAGCAAAGTGAGCGCTAACGACAGCGTCGTAACGATGAACGAATTGAGCATGGCCAGTCCCATCCCCGACACTTCCCAGGCACGGGCGAAGTTCGACCACTGCCATGATTGCGGCAAACCGAACGGATGCGCGTAGAATTCCTCATTCGTCTTAAATGCGCTCAAATAGAGCCAAATGAGCGGATATAGCGTAACCAGAGCATACGCGCCCAATCCGCAAGAAACGCAAATGCGGGTGATGCGCGCCTTCCGGCGTCCGGCTGACATTGGATATGAATCCCGCGTCCGCACGGCCGCTGCTGCGGAGGATGATTTCATGCCCAGCTCTCTCCCTTCCAATGTAAATGCGGCAGCGCTCTCATCTATGTTCCTTTTTCATCAGCCATTGCGATCCGGCAACCATCAGCAAGCTGATCATAACGATCAGGGTAGATACGGCGCTGCCATATCCGAAGCGATAGACAGTAAAGGTGCTGTTGTACATATACGAAGCAAGCAGCTCGGTCGCATGGGCGGGACCGCCATTCGTCATGACATAAATCAGGTCGAACGCCTTCAAGCTCCCGGATATGCACAGAACGATAGCGACCTTGAGCGTATCCCAGATGAGCGGCAGCGTTATTAAGCCCAGCTTCCGCAACCCTCTCGCGCCGTCCAAGTGCGCCGCATCGTCCAGTTCAGCCGGGATGCTGTGCAGCGCGGCCAAAAACATGATTAAATACGGGCCGATGTAATTCCACACGACCGGAATCGCAATCATCCACATGGCGATGCCGGGCTCGGAAAGCCATGCGCGCCGCCAATCTTCAAGCCCTGCGGCACTGAGCGCCGCATTCAGCAGCCCTGTCTGCGGATGATAGATGTTGCTCCAAATAATCCCGATCACGACCGATGAAAGCACCATTGGCATAAATACGGCAGACCGGACGATGCGTTGAAACCATGTGCCGCGCTTCAGGAGAAGCGCAAGCAGCAGCGCGATCGGCACCTGACCGAAGACGGACGCGGCGACGACGATCATATTGTTGCGCAGCGATAGCCAGAAGACCGAATCCTTAAGCGCTTCAACGAAATTATCGAAGCCGATGAAACGGGCGGCCCCGATTCCTTTCCAATCAAAAAAGCCATAATAAGCCGACCAAAAGATCGGAATGATGACAAAAATCGTATACAAGACGAGCGCAGGGGTCAAACCTGCCGTAATGAACGCCCGTTTGTTGCTCCACGCGCGCATAGGGGCTCCTCCTTTCGCTGTACGGGGGCGCTCTTTCTCCCAACCAAGCTAGCAAACCTCTGCCCAGGCCCTTTAAAGAACTACATATTCCGCTTGCGCAATGGCGTGCGATCCTTCCTGACGATATCGGAAGGCGGGCGCGCTCGCCAACATGCGGCTGACGGCGCACGCCCTTCCCAATCCGCTGCTGGTACATCGCCTCCCGGCTTACTTGCCGAGCGCCTTCGCCTGCGCCTCCTGAATCTTCTGCGCCACGGCCTCCGGCTTGCCGCCCATCAACAGCTCCTGCAGCCCGTTGTTGACCGCATCCGTTCCGGCGCTCGTCAAAACGGCATCATATACCGGCGTGCGCTTCACTTCATTGACAAGGCGGTTCACCTTGGCAAAGAGCGGGGATACTTTGCTCTCATCCAGCTCCAGCTTGAAGCTGACCAGCTGATTCGCCTCCAGCGTCCGCTTCTGCGCCTCGGGACCGGACATGGCGAATATCAAGTCATAGGCCGCTTCCTTGCGCTTGCCTTCTGCCTTCTTGCTAAGTCCAAGACCGACGCCGACCACGCCGGACAATGTCTTCGGGTCTCCCTTCCCGCCCGGAACGGCTGGGAGAACGGCCGCGCCCATTTGCTGCAGCGCTTCCGGCGTCGCATTCGCGGACAAGTTGGTCAAGGCCCACCCGCCGTCAATCATCATCGCCGCCTGGCCTTGGGCGAACATCATTTCCATCTGCGTGTTGTCAATGCTGTTCTCTCCGTCCTGGAATGCGCCAGCCTCCTGCAATCCTTGGAACAGCTCCAGCGCCTTGACGAATCCCGGGTCTGTAAATTGCGCCCCGTCTTGATTGGCCGCCTTCAAAAACCATTCCGTTCCGGTCACGCGGTCGGCGATCGAGCTCATAATGCTCGATTGCGCCAGCCACGCCGCCTTGTTGCCAAGCGCAATCGGCGTCACTTTGTTCTCCTTCAGCGTTGCGACCGCCTTCATCAAGTCGTCCCACGTGGCAGGGACTTGAAGGCCGTATTTATCGAATATCGCCTGATTGTAATACAGAATCGAGGTCGGCGAGAGCCCCATCGGCACGCTGTATGTGCCTCCGTCAATCGTAAAATCATCAAACGATCCCGGGAGAAAACTGCTTTTCCAATCCGGCTTGCCGTCAAGCAGCTCATTGATCGGCTGAATCAGGCCGCCGCCGTGAAATTCTTTTGTCATCGTGCCCGGCCACATGAGGAATACGTCAGGCATCTCGTTGGCTGCCGCCACCGTCTTCAAGCGCGTCTTATAGCCATCCGGCGGGATCGCTTGAATGTCCAAAGCAACGTGCGGATGACTCTGCTTGAATTGTTCGATAATGTCGCGCATCGCCTGGGCGCGCAGATCGTCTCCCGTAAAGTTATGCCATAAAGACAGCTTTACGGACTCGCCGCTGTCCTTCCCTCCGCCTGGATTAGCCGGCGCATTCGCATCCGAGCCGCCCGCCGATCCATCCTTGCCTGACGCCGTGGTGCCCGTTCCGCCTGCACATGCGGTAAAAATAGAAGCGACAAGCAGGAACACGAGCACAGAAATCCACCGTTTGCGCATCATAACCCTCCTGATCATTCAGTTCATCTTCACCGGATCTGTTCCGCTGTCGTCAGCGCGGGTATCTCGTCATCTCGTTCCGGTGTATATATCCATTATAAGTAAGCGTTTTAATTAAGCGTTAGGGAAAAAATCAAGCTGCAATGGGGAATGTTTTCAGCTCAGACAGGTTGTTCTCACGGCTCCCTTTTGATTGCGCGCTTGTGTCACCATTTGTCCCGGTATTCGGATGGCGTGCAGCCGATATGCTTTTTAAACAGCTGTGAAAAGTATTTGAAATCCTCGTAACCGACTAGCTGAGCCACCGCCGACACTTTGACGGAGCCGTCTTGAAAGTAGCGGCAAGCTCGGGCCATACGGACTTGGGTCACATATTCAATGTAATTGATGCCCGTTTCCTGCTTGAACCTGTCGCTCAGATGGTTCGGATGGACCCCCACGACTTGCGCCACATGCTGCAGCGTCAGACTGCCGTCCGCTTTCTCGCGAATGTAATTCATCGCTCGCGTCACGACAGACGAAGAGGAGTCCGCAATGACATCGCGACAATATTGCATCGCTTCCTGCAGCGCAATGAACAGAGTGCGCTCCCACTGCTCCGGCAAAGCCGTACGCGGTGAAGCTAGAGCAGGCACGGGCAGGCACGTGGCCGCGCAGTCGGCTCCGGCGCTGGGGCCGGGCGTTAGCCGGAAGAGGCCGTCCTGCGCATGCATGGATGCGCTGCTTGACGCGCATTCCATCTCGCCCGCCTGTGCGCAGCGTCCGCTATCCGCCGCCTGCAAGCCGCCCCCACGGGCAGCCGCGGAAGCTTCGGCGCACCGCTCCAGCCAGCGCCGCGCCGCGATGAGCAGCGATTGGCCGTACGACTGAATCGAGTCCGGCGTCGAGTCCGGCTCGCCAATAAGCTGCCGGACCTGTTCATGCACGAAATGGCGCAGCTGTTCGGGCTGACCTGATTTCAAGCAGCGAATGAGCTCCGCTTCAGCCTGCGCCTGGCAAATGGAAGGACGTCCTGTCCGTGACGCGACCTCTTGCCAAGCGAGCATTCTTCTATTGCCTTTAAACCAATGACATGCATAGGCCTCCTTCGCGGTGCGGCATGATTCCCGCACCTCCTCCGGCCTTTCTGCCAAGCGGCCGATGCCGGCAAACAGCCTGCATTTCAGCTTGCGCTCGATTAACGCAAGCTCATAATCCCATGAGCCAGCGGCTTCCCCCCTCCCTTCCGCCAGACGCAGCACAAGCAGACGGGACTCCTCGCGCAGCGCAGCTCCCGCCACCATGTCCGCCAGCATATTGTCGACCGCAAACAGCAGCAGTTTCTCCTGTGCTTCGCCCCAGCCTTCCGCCTGAATGCAGGCTACATCGAAGGCGGCATTTCGTGCTGCCGATTGCGGTCTGTCCGCCAACAGCAGCGTATCCGTCAACGCGCGGCATTCCGCCGCGCTCAGCGGCTCATATAGCAGCTTGCGCAGCAGCTGTTCGCGATAGGAAGCTTCTCGCTTCGACATGCTCTTGCTGCGCTCCAGCTTCTCGAGTATCCGCTCCTTGGCGCGTATCGCCGCTTTCATAATATCGTCAGGGCGGCTCGTCTTCAGCAAGTAGTCGCATACTCCTTCCCGCAACGCCCGCTGCGCATAGCGAAAATCATCATAGCCTGTCAGCACGATCGTCTCCGTGTCCGGACTCGTCTCGCGGATGTGAGCGGCCAGCGTCAATCCGTCGGCGCCGGTCATGCGGATGTCGGTCAGCACCAGATGCGGCTTATCCGCCGCGATTGCCTCCATCGCCTCTTCCGCCGATGCGCACGGAGGCAGCACGTCAAACCCCAAATCATGCCACGGCAGCACCCGGGCAAGTCCAGTGCGGATAATGACTTCATCATCTACAATCAACAATTTCATCGGAAGGCTCCTTTCCTCGCTCGCATGCGCAGCCTGGCGCCGGAATCGAAAACGTAACAGCCGTGCCCTCTCCTTCCTTGCTGTCGATCCGCAAGGACGCGCCCTCGCCATAATGAAGCTGCAATCTGCGCTGCACATTGAATAGGCCGTAGCCGCTGCCGGCTCCGGCATCATCGCTTAGCGGCCTGCGTTCTCCCGTGCGCAGCTGCCGCCTGAGGCTCTCCGCCTCATCCGGACTCATGCCGACCCCATTGTCTCGAACAATGAAGCGAATTTCCCCCTCATCCGTCATCGCCATTTCCAAATGGAGACATCCATTAGTTCCGTGCGCCCCCGGCTTCAGAATGCCATGCAATAAAGCGTTTTCAATCAATGGCTGGAGCAGCAGCTTGAGCATTAACGCCTCTCCCAGCTCAACCGGCAGCACGACCTCGAACCTAAAACGTTCCGGATACCGTATCGATTGAATATGCATATAATTTTTCACATGCTCCACTTCTTGGCCGATCGTGCAATATTCGAGCCCCCGGTTCAGGCTGAAGCGCAAAAAGTCGCCCAGCGCCCCTACCATCTCGGCTATTTTCCCGTTCCCGTCCATCCATGCGAGCCACTGTACCGAAGAGAGCGTGTTATATAGAAAATGCGGATGAATCTGGGCCTGCAGCGCTTGCAGATCCGCTTCCTTTTTTTGCGCTTCATTCCGTTTCACCTGCTCGGTCAATTCGCGGATATTATCGCTCAGCCGATTGTAGCTGCGCACGACAAAGCCAATTTCGTCCTGCGACGTGAGCGGCAGCGGCCGGAACGGGGAATCTGGCTGCACCGTTCCGATCGAACGGGCCAGCCGGACAAGCGGCTTCGTGACCCGTCTGACGAAATAAGCCACCGCCGCCACGATTACGAGCAGGGCCACGCCTACCGTCATGGCGGTCAATTGCAGCACATAGCGGTTCTGCTCGCTGAACGTCTGGTACGGGATTATCGCGTACACATGCCATGGAGCCAATGGCACCTTCATGCCGACGATAACATGGCGTCCGTTCCCTTCCCCGACATCAAAAAACCGCGCTTCGTTTTCGTTGTCTGCAATCGCGCCGCCGAGCGGCGCAAGCTGCGGTTGCCAATCGGCCTCCGCCGCATCATCGGCGCCGGAAGCGACAATATTTCCTTCCTTGTCGGCCAGGATGAGGGTTCCTCCGCCTTCCACGAAGGCATTGCCCAGCCGCGCGGCCACCGCATCCCCGTCGATTCCGATGGACAGCATGCCAAGCGTGTCGAACGTATTCATATCGCGGATCGGCCTGACGAGCGACACCGTGCGTTTGCGGCCCAGACTCGTATCGATCGGGAGCGGAGGGGACCACCAAGCCGAATGCTCCTCCCAATATTCAGGCGAGGCCGGGATGTGCCGGAACAGCGAGGACGTCAAAATCGTCGTGTTGGACAGCTCTGGATTTCCGTTGAGCGGAATGATGCGAATGTCGGCGATATAGTCTTTGGAAAAAGCCAAATTCGTCAAAAATCCGATCATGCGCAAATAATCGTTGGCGCTGGACCGCTCCTTTTTCGCCAAATATTGCTGCACATCATGCTGTCCGATTAAAAAGACGGACATGTTCTCGGCGTCTTGAGCCATCGTTTCGAGAATGGCGCGAATCTGTCTCAGCGTGTTCAAGCTCGCCTGCTTCGTCTTCTCCTCGGTAATGGACCAAGCGGTGCGGTAAGAGATGTAGCCGAGCAGCATGACCGGCATTATGATGCAGGCCAGCAGCAGCAACAGCAATTTTCGGTGCAGCGAACGCGCAACCCATTTCATGTTCGGTCCTCCTTCCTATATCTTCCTCTACCATGAACATTATGCAGCATTAATTTTTGTTAGGTCAACAAACTTTTAGTTTGATAACTGGCAAAATTATGATACCATGAGGTGGAGAATACGTTATGAACAATCTCTTCAAGGGAGGAAACAATGGAATCCATACAAGAAGAACTTCCCTTTCTACAAGCGCTTGTCAAAGGGATTGCCGCCCAATTCGGCGATCAGTGCGAGGTTGTGCTCCACGATTTGACGCTGCCGTATGACCGCACGATCGTCGCGATTGAGAACGGTCATATCACAGGCCGCCATGTCGGAGACCCGGGCACGAATCTCGGTCTGGAGCTGCTGCGCGGCACACAGCAAGACGGCAACAAGCTCAACTATATTACGCAGACGAAGGATGGCCGCTTGCTCCGCTCCACTTCATTGTACATGCGCAATCGCGAAGGGCAGATCATCGGGTCGCTCTGCATCAATTACGACATTACCGACCTGACGATGGCGGAGAAAGCGCTGAAGTCGCTCACCATGACCGGGCTGCAGCCGGAAGTGAAGGAATCATTCGTGACCAATGTGAACGATCTATTGGATACCCTCATTCAAGAAGCCCAGGCGCAGATCGATAAACCGGTTGCGTTGATGACGAAGGAAGACAAGATGAAGCTGCTCATTCTGCTGGACGACAAAGGAGCCTTCCTCATCAAAAAAGCCGGGGAGAAAATTTGCGCGTACTTGGGGATATCGAAATATACGCTATATAGCTATTTGGAAGAAGCCAAGCAATCTACCTGACGGAGGTTGATTCTCATGACGACGAAGGATCTGCACATCGGACATATGGAGGGCGAGGATGCTCTGCCGCATCTATCCGTCCGGCATCCGCAGCTGGAAGCGGCGGAGACTCCATTTCTGCTAATCGACGCGGAACGGACTGAGCGCAATATATTAGCAATGGCTCAAGCCGCCGCCCGGAACGGCGTGCAGCTGCGTCCCCATCTGAAGACGCATAAGATGCCGCGCATCGCGCAGATGCAATTGCAGCACGGCGCTTCCGGAATTACCGCAGCGAAGGTGTCGGAAGCGGAGGTCATGGTGGAGAGCGGCATCCGCGATATCTTCATTGCCTACCCGCTCGTTGCGCCATCCAAAATACGCCGCGCAATCGCTTTGACTTCACGGGCCCGCATCATAATCGGGGTCGACAGCATCGCCGGGGCCAGAATGCTGGAACAGATTGCGCAGGAGAGCGGTGCCGTGCTGGAGGTGCGGCTCGAAATCGACACGGGCCTGAATCGCTCGGGCGCGCGCGCAGCCGATATTATGCCGGTCACGCGGTTCATCGCGCAGTGCCCGCACCTGCAGCTTGGCGGCATCTTCACCTTCCGCGGAGCGCTGCTGAACGGTCAGGGCACGCTGGACGTGCAAAGCGCGGGCCGCGATGAAGGCTTGACCATGGTGCGGATCGCAGACGTGCTGCGCGAGGCCGGTCATGACATCCGGGACGTCAGTGTCGGCTCGACTCCGACCGGCGTCTACGCGGCTGCGGTTCCCGGCGTGACAGAGATCCGCCCGGGCACATACGTGTTTCAGGACCGCATGCAGGTCGAATTCGGCGGCTGCAGCCTGCAAGACTGTGCCGCTTGCGTAGCCGTTACCGTTGTCAGCTGCCCGCAAGACGACATCATCATCGTCGACGGCGGCAGCAAAGCTTTCGCTACCGACGTGCAGCCGAACACGCCTCCGCTTCATTTGCAGGGCTTCGGCCATATTATGGAGGCTCCCGAAGCCCTGTTGGAGCGATTATCCGAGGAGCATGGCACGATTCGAATCGCAGCGGGCCATTCCTTCAAGGTTGGCGATCGGCTGCATATTGTTCCCAATCACGTCTGCAGCACTCTTAATTTATATAACAAGGCATGGCTCGTTCAATCGGACAGTGCGGCGCACGTTCCGATTGAAGCGCGCGGACACAGCTGGTAAACAGAACGAAGGAGGAAGGATCATGCTTGATGCAATCATTCGGAATACGCGCGTTGCCGACGGAACCGGCAACCCTTGGTTCTGGGGCGAAATCGGGGTTAAGGACGGACAGATTACCCACGTCGCCGCCCCCGGCTCCATTGATGTCGAGGCACGGGAGACGATTGATGCGCAAGGCCACATCGTCGCTCCGGGATTCATTGACGGTCACTGTCACTCCGACCTGATGATAATGGATTATCCCGACAGCAACATTAAAATGCAGCAAGGCGTAACGACCGAGATTGTCGGCAATTGCGGCTTGGCGCCTGCGCCGTTCGTGCCCGAACGCGGCGACTTGCTGCGGGAATACATCACGCCGGTCATCGGAACGACGAATAAGCCGTGGACGTGGCACAGCATCGGGGAATATATGGATGCCGTGCAGAACTGCTCCCCCGCCGAGCACCTTGCCACCTATGTAGCGCACGGCGCGCTTCGAATCGCCGTCATGGGCTTCGATCACCGCCCGCCTTCGCCTGCGGAGTTGAATGAAATGAAGGCGATTTTGCGCGAAGGAATGGAAGCTGGCGCTATCGGACTCTCCATCGGCTTGCTATATGCGCCAGGCAGTTACGCCGACAAGACCGAAATTGCGGAATTGTGCCGCGTCGTCGCCGAATACGGCGGGCTGCTGTCTACGCATATTCGCGGCGAAGGACGCCACCTGCTCGCTTCCATTGATGAAGTGATCTGGATTGCGGAGCAGTCCGGAGTGACTCTGCACATCAGCCATCTCAAAGCTGCAGGCAAGCGCAGCTGGGGCCAAGTGCTGGATGCGCTGGAGCGCATTGAAGCGGCGCGTGCGCGCGGAATGGACGTCACATGCGACGTATATCCGTACCATGCCGGCTCCACCACGCTCACGACGGTGCTGCCGCCTTGGATTCTGGAAGGCGGCTTGCCTGCCACGCTGGAAGCGCTGCAGCGACCGAATATCCGGCAGCGCCTGCATGAGGAGCTGGCAGAGGAGCAGGATACGTGGGACAATCTTGTCGCTTCCACCGGCTGGCACAGCGTTGTCATCTCTGCGCTGCAGACGGAGCGCAACAAAGAGCTGGAAGGACTGTCCATTGCGGACGTTGCCGCGAAACGCGGCATTCACCCCGTCGATGCCATGATTGAATTGCTGTTGGAAGAGCAGGGCAAGGTCACCATTGTCTATTACCATATGGCGGAGTCCGACGTCGAGCAGGTCATCGCTTATTCGCGCTCGCTCATCGCTTCTGACAGTCTGCACTGCGAGACCGGCAAGCCTCATCCGCGGCTCTATGGAACGTTCCCGCGCATCCTTGGCACGTATGTGCGCGAGCGCAAGCTGCTTACCCTGGAGGATGCGGTGCGCAAAATGAGCGCTTTTCCGGCAGCACGCTTCCGTCTGGGACGCCGCGGCCTGCTTGTTCCGGGATATGCCGCGGATCTCGTCGTCTTCAATCCGGATACGGTACAGGATACGGCCACCTTTGAAGAGCCGCGCCAGTTCCCTAACGGAATCTCGCATGTGTTCGTTAACGGTCGCCTTGCGCTGCGGCACGGTCAATTTCAGTCCGTGCATGCCGGCTCCATGCTGAAAGCCGAACGACGCCTTCAGCTTCATCATACTTGCGGCTGCTGCTGACCGCTGCCGCACATCTGAGAGTGAATGCAAGATTCGATGTCGAATAACTTCTTGGGTTGCTTCGTGATCACAAGAGGAATGATGGAACAAAACCAATAAAAAGGAGCAAATGTTATGGGTCAAATTGAACAACGTCTGCAACAATTGGGAATCGAGCTGCCGGCTGTAGGAGAACCGAAATTTTCTTATATTCCTTGCAATCGCACTGGCAACTTATTGTACACGTCCGGCATGGATTGCCGAATTGACGGCGTGCTCATGTACGAGGGCAAGGTCGGCGCGGATCTGACGATTGAAGAGGGCCAGCGCGCCGCGCGCCAAGTCATCATTAACGCACTCGCCGTCATCAAGCATGAGCTTGGCACCTTGGATAAAGTGGCCAAGGTCGTGAAGATGCTTGCGTTCGTCAACAGCGCGCCGGGATTTGCCGATCAGCCTTACGTCATTAACGGCGCTTCGGATCTGCTTATCGAAGTGTTCGGGGATGCGGGAAGACATGCGCGTTCAGCGATCGGCACAAGCGACTTGCCGTTCCATACGCCAGTCGAAATCGAAATCATCGTGGAAGTAAAGGAAGAAGCGCAAGTTCATACAAGTTAACCAAACACAGCGCCGCAGGCTGTACCAGAGGATGATGGCCCCTGGTACAGCCTGCGGCTTTTTACAACCTATATTTCATGCAACATCGGTTACTTCAGTTACTTCAGTTTTTCCACGTTTTCTTGCCACTTCTCTGTTTTATAAGCCAATAACTTCGCATACCCAACTTGCTGCGCCTTCGCCTCGGCCTCATCGAGCAGCCGCAGCACGTCACCGTCATTTTTGGCATTGAGGAGGAGCTTCGCCCTCGTCGCGGAATAAATATCCGCTATGCTCTGCGCGGCAATGCCTTCCTCCGTGTCTCCCGGCGGGTCCAAATTGACAAATTCCGTTCCATTGTATTGGGTCTTCCACGTTATTTCCGTTTGCCAGCGCGTTTCCCAATTCCGCTTTTCCTCCGGCAGCGTCTGTTCGAACTTGCTCTTGGAAGTATCGACGTACACCGTATTTCCGTTCCATTGGAAGTTGATGGTGGAGTCCATCAGCTTGTTGCGATTCTCAATGTCCGTCGTGAACTTCGCTGTAAATATCGGCGCGCCGTCCGCATCCGTCCCCTCCCAATACAGCCCCTCGGGCCCCCAGAAAATAATCCGCTGCCCTTCCGGTCCGGTCAGCCAATCCAGAAATGCGAATATCGCTTCGGGATTGTCCGCCGCTTTCGTAATCACGCTCACATTCCAGCCCAGCTGTTTGTAATCGCCCGGATATATTTTATTTTTATCCAAGCCTTCTTTGCGCAGCGGCCAAATCATCATATAGCCGTCATTCGGGTCCTCCGCTCTCAGCATATTGTCCCCTCTGGAGGCGAATTCGGTCGGACTGGAGCCGGCCAGCACCGCAACCCTGCCCGTAACGATTTTCTCAGCCAACTGATCCCTCGTTTGCGACATCGTATCCTGGGACATTAATCTTTCGCGGAACAGCCGGCTGGCAAAGAGCATCGACTCGCGGAAGACGGGATCCGTAAATATCGATGTCAGTTCTCCGCCCGCAGGCACCGCCTGCATGACGTTGAAGAGGGAAGGTCGGTTCTCCGCAAAGGCGGATGTCAGTATTTCCACTCCCTCGGCGCCTGCCCCCACCTCGAGCGGGATGACGTCCGGATAGTTCTGCTTCACCCTTTTTAAATAGTCGTATAAATCAGCGGTCGTTTCCAGCTTGGGAGAGCCGAGCTCTGTATATATTTTTTTGTTCACGACATAACCGGCATTCCCGTTAGGCTGCGTCGTGTACCAGTTCGGAAACTGATAGATTTTCCCGTCAGGGGAGCGCAGCATGTTGAGCGTCGATTCGCCCGCCCACTTTTTTAAATTCGGATATTTATCCAAATACTCGTCAAATGGCACCAGCAAGTCAGCGGCGCGCAAGCGCTCGACATCTGCCCCGCGATCCAGCCATATAACATCTGGCAATTCGTCGGAAGCAATCATCGTGTTTAGCTTCTGCTTGGCGTTCCCTCCGGAACTAATGGCGGTAACCTCCACTTTTTTGTTCGCTTTAATCCATTTCGTGGCTAAATCCTTCCCCCAAGGCGGCATTGTATACCAATCGTAGTTGCCATAGAAAGAAAAGGCTATCGTCTTCTCGCCAAACGATGCCGCTGTGTCTGGCTCTCCCTCCTGCTTGTTCCCGGCTGCCGATGGGCTGCATGCCGCCAGCAGCGGCATGAGCATTACCATGGCAAGGCTCAGCGCCAGCCATGTTCTCCCCTGCTTCATTTTCTCTGTCCCCTCTCCATCCATCAGATTTCTTAGTTGATTGTATATGGCGGCCAGTCCCGATTCTTCCTGTATTTCTCTGCCCAAGTATACAATGTTATCTTTTTGCAAATACCCCTGATCTCACCTCGCTCGGCGCATAGCCTGTACTGCTTTTGAAGAGCCGGTAAAAGTTCGACAGATTGCGAAAGCCGCATTCCAGCGCAATCTCAATAATTTGCATGTTTGAAGATTCGAGCAATCTCACGGCATGCTTAATGCGGATGGATATTAAGTACTCTACCGGCGAGACGCCGACTGTCTGCTTGAACACGGCACTGAACCGGGACGGGCTCAAATAGGCGAGTCTGGCAAGCTCCTTCAATGTCCACGGCCGGATGAATTCCCGCTCCATCACTTGAATGACGGAACAAATCTTCACGTCATGAACAGATTCGGCATGGCTAGCCGCGGCGTCTGGAAGCGGAGCTTCGCTGCGCAAATAACGATTCACGTATGCCAAGAACCGGATCAAATGCGAACGCACGATGGATACATGCAGCCGCCGGCACCGGTTGTATTCCTCCTGCATGTCGCTGAGGATGGATTGCAGCAGCTTGCTATGGTCCCGATTAAGCAAATGTGTGAAATGGACGCCCAGCTCTGTAAAAGGCGCAAGCAAATCTTGGTCATAACGCAAATCATGCATAAACCAAGAAGCGTCGAAAGACGTTACCTGCATGACAAGGTTTTCCTTTTCATAGGCCCGGTGCAAATCGTTGGAGTTAATCAGCAAAATATCCCCTTCTTGAAAATCAATCCGCCGCCCGTTAATGAGGTAATGACCCGACCCGGACTTAATCCAATTAATCTCCAGCACATCATGACGATGAAGCCGCTGATATTCCGGCGCTACGCCGATCGTATCGATAATGTGAATCGGGAATTGCCTCGAGAACGTCGAAGCCACTTCCTCGCAAGGAATAACCGCTTCCCGGCATGACATCGGCTCAGCACTTTCCTCCTGTATCACGCTTTTGTCTCCAGTTTGTTCGATGGTCGCGCTCACTTTCGTACTCACCAGCCTTATTGATATTTATAAATATTAAAATACCATTATAACATTTATAAATGCAATTATGTTTTTACAAACGCAAAAAAACGCGTTGCCAGCATGAACGAAATGCGCTTCAATAAAAATGGATATTGTTACCGTTGATCTTATGGTTATGTCACGATATGGTATACTAGGTTTGCTCATTTACTTTATCGCGGGTAAGCGTGTAAGCCAAAACGCGATTGTGCAATCAAGTAGAGTCATAAACTCATATCTAGCCAACTATGACTTTAATATGTATTAAGAATCAAGGAGATGACCCCATGCAAGCCCAACAGCAACACAATGAGACTCGTCCGCTCAGCTTCATGCAAAGCGTGACGATTTTCACCGGCATTATTGCCCTGCTCTTATTGACCATTCTCGGCTGGCAGGCAGAACCTCATGTTCCGCTCATCGCAGCCGCCGTCCTGACCGGGTGTCTGCTGCTCGCCTTCGGCAAGCCGTGGCAATCGGTTGAACAAGCGCTCATACGCGGCCTTCAGGCCTCCGTCATGCCGGCGATGCTGCTGGCTCTCATCGGCATTCTGATCGCCGTCTGGATGATGAGCGGCACGGTTCCGACCCTGCTTGTGTATGGAACCACTTGGTTCCAGCCGCAGTGGTTCACTATAAGCGCGATGCTGCTTACCGTCGTCGTATCGATGTTCGTCGGCAGCTCGCTTACGACGGTTGGCACATTCGGGGTCGCTCTAGTCGGCATGGCGGGCTCAATGGGAGTCCATCCGGCCATTGTGGCGGGCGCCGTCGTATCCGGAGCATGCTTCGGAGACAAGATGTCTCCGCTCTCCGACACGACCAACTTCGCTTCTGCCGTCGCTCGCGTGCAAATGCCCGATCATATCCGCAATATGACGAAAACGACCATACCGGCATTTATATTGACTTGCGCCGCATTTTTGTTATTTGGGTCATCGGCGCAGACGGACTTGTCGCAACTCGCAGCGATGCAGCGCGATATTAGCCAGTCGTTTCACATTCATCCACTGACCCTGCTCCCCCTGGCCGTCGTGCTTGCAGCAGCCTTTAAGCGGCTGCCCATCATCATTACGATGCTGCTTGGCATCGGCACCGGCCTGCTCATGACCGTGTTCATCCAAGGCGAATTCGATATCCCGAAGTGGATTGTCACGATGCACCATGGATTTCAAGGCTCCTTCCAATTGGACGAAGTTGCCCGCATCGTGAATCGCGGCGGTCTTCAATCCATGACCGGGGCCATTTCGCTTATTGCCATTGCGTTCGCCTTAGGCGGATTGCTGCAGCATACCGGCGTCATTCAGACCATGTTCAACCGACTCATCGTTCCGGTGAAGAGTAAAGAAGCGCTCGTCGTGACGAGCGGGCTCAGCTCCATTGGCGTCAACGTCATTACAGGTGAACAATATATGTCTATTTTGCTGCCGGGCCAGCTGTTCGAAGAAGAATACGAGAAACGCGGCATCCCGCGCCTCACCCTCTCGAGGACCTTGGAGGATTGCGGGACCTTGGTCAATCCGCTCATTCCGTGGGGCGTCAGCGGAGCGATGATGACGAGCGCATTGGGATTAACCGTGTTCGATTATGCCCCGTACGCCTTTTTCCTGTGGCTCTCGCCGCTGGTGACGTTTGCTTTTGCGCTTATTCCGGGCGTGAAGAGAGCAACCTTGGGGGAGACTCGGAACAGATAGATACTATTGACTTCCTGAGAGATATCACTATAATGTATTTTATTACACAAAAGCATAATTGCATAAAAGCGTTGAACTAATAAAGTAGCTGGCTGTTACGGAAATGCAGAGACTTAGTGGATGGTGCGAACTAGGCCGGGCATTCAGTGAATTACAATTAGGGAGCTGACTATTCCAGTCCGGCAATGCCGTTAATCAATCGAGTGAACAAAAGCAATTTTGTTAATCAGGGTGGTACCACGGAACTTCCGTCCCTATTTGGGGATGGAAGTTTTTTTGTTTTTTATATAAACGACTACGATGACAGGGAGTGAAATCTGCATGAGAAGACAAGTATCCATCGGTTTGGCGATACTGCCTATTCTGGCTTTGATATCTGCAGGAGCCGCCTCTATTTTTATTTGGAAGGCAGGGATGTTCATCCCTTTAGTTATAGGGATTATTGTGACCGTCCTCGTCGGAGTGGCAAGCGGCTATCGATGGGATGAACTGCAGCAAATGATGGTGAATGGCGTTGCGAAAGCATTGCCTGCGATATTTATACTGCTTGTGATTGGGATGATCGTTGGCACATGGATTTCGAGCGGCGTCATCCCCGCAATGATCTACTATGGTTTATCATTTATTCACCCTTCGTTTTTTGTTCCCGCTGTTGCGATCGTTACAGGTATCGTCGCAGTAACTCTAGGCAGTTCCTTCACCTCGATCGCAACGATTGGATTGGCGTTTATGGTCATTGGCGAAGGAATGGGATTTTCACCGGGACTTATCGCTGGGGCAGTGATGTCGGGAGCTTTTTTCGGGGACAAGCTGTCTCCTCTATCGGATACGACGAATATTGCGCCGGCGATGGCGGAAACGGATTTATTCAGCCATGTGCGCCATATGCTATGGGACACCATTCCGGCATTTATCATAACAGTGGTGTTATACAGTATATTCAGCAATGGCTCTAACCAGCATTTCGTGGAGACAGACACTATTAATGTGATACTGTCAGGTATTCAACAGACGTTTACCATCCATCCCCTGCTGCTGCTATTGCCCGTACTGACCATATTTCTTATGATTAGACGTTTGCCTGCTTTGCCGACGTTGCTGTTCGTTGGTTTGCTGGGCGGAATATTATCGATTCTCATACAAGGTGAATCTGTCACTTCAATGGTCAATACTATGACGAATGGATTCCATGCCGAATCAGGTGTCAAAGAAGTGGATTCCTTGTTAAATCGTGGCGGAATCGTATCCATGCTCAATACGATTGGCTTATTGACAATTGCCACAGCTTTGGGAGGGTTGTTGGAAGGCGCGAATATATTTCAAGCCTTAATACGGCCTATCGTCGATAAAATAAAGACACCCAGCTCGCTCATTGCGACAACGATCGTTTCCACATTGATCGTAGCTTTCGCAAGCGGCGCCCAATTTTTAGCCATTATCCTGCCAACAAGAACATTTGTTCAAACCTATAAAGATTTAAATATCGATACCAAAAATTTATCCAGATGTGTCGAGGCCGCAGGAACGGTTGGCATCACGCTTGTTCCTTGGGGTGTACCCGCTGTCTTTGCAGCGAATATGCTCGGTGTGAGTCCAGAGCAATTTATTCCATATCTTTTCTTTGCCTTCCTCGTTCCGCTCATCAATATCATTTACGGCATGACGGGATGGACCATCGTGAAAAAAGAATACCCGAATCATGGAGAACAAGTGACAACTTCAATGGGAGGGAAATGAAATGAGTGAAGTGATCGTGAATATTATCGGGACAGCACAAGATGCCGGTGTCCCCCATCCAAATTGCTTCTGCAACAACTGCATAAAAGCCATGGGAGATCGTAATATTCGTAGATTCGCTGCTTCCTTGGCTGTTATTTTACCAGAATTAAAAGCGTGGCACTTGATTGACGCAACACCAGATATGAGGGAACAAATGGCGCTGGTCCAAATGAAATATCAGCTTCAGGGACAACTGATGGACAGCATATGGCTGACCCATGCTCACATTGGCCATTATCCCGGATTGATGTTCCTGGGCAAGGAAGCGGTCGGGGCGCAAGCAACACCGGTATACTGCGGTGCTAAAATGAAACGGCTGTTAGAACATGACGCGCCTTGGAGACAACTTGTCGAACTCAAGAACGTGATTCCAAAAAAGATTACACACGCGCATCCGACAGAGCTTGCGCCGCTTGTTCGAATCACGCCTGTTGAGGTCCCCCATCGCAATGAGTTCTCGGAGACTTTCGGGTTCTGGATTGAAGGCCCTGCTCGCAAGCTGCTCTATATTCCTGATATTGATCGGTGGGACGAATGGGAACGCGATATTCATACAGTGGCGCGAGAAGCTGACATTTGCTTATTGGACGGTACGTTCCACTCCATCGAAGAAATCGAGCGGATGGGGCGGAATTACAAAGAAATTCCTCATCCCGTGATGACGGAAACGATGGATCGGCTGCAGGACTTGGTAGAGGAAACGGAGATTTATTTCACTCATTTTAATCATACCAATCCAGTCATTGATCAAGCGAATTCCTTTGTGAAGCATGTAAAGGACCGGGGCTTTCATATTGCGGATGACGGGATGGAACTAAGGTTGTAAATGAGATGGAAATGGTCAACCTGTTCGCAACTGTGTTATTCGGCTTGGAGAAGAGACGAGCAAAGCTGGCGAACTGCAAATGTCAGACTGTTGAAAAATCGGTTTAAGCGGCAGAATTTAGAGCTAAAGGTTTCGAAAAGTTCCTTAATTTGGTTAAAAGAACAGGTGGGGTCTTTTGCTTCTGCCCACGTCCGACCTTTTGGGCCAGGTACCTGGCAATCTTTTTTACATTCTGGGCTATTGCGGTCATGAAAGCTTGTTCCTGCGTTTTAGCTCTCCCGCGGAACTTGCAGCGACGATATCCATGAAGCTCTTTTGCATCTGCAAAGCTTCGTTCTATCGTTTGAGGACGCAACTTATAGGCCGCCTCTCCGGAATGGGTTTTCCGGTACTGAGCGACCTTCTCTTTACTCTCTTCCCATATATGTCGTTCGATCTTACGTTGGTGGTTGGCCGATTTCGTACACTGATTGAGCAGGGGGCAGTTTGCACACTCCTGGGCATTTGACGTGTATTCCCGATACCCTTGTCGATTGGTAGTCGTATACATTAGCATTTTTCCTGCAGGACACAGGTAGCCATTTTCTTCCGCATGGTAGATAAACTGTTTCTTCGGAAAAATATCAGGGGGCGTTGGAGCATTGCGTTCCGCGATAGCCGCAGCGATCTCTAGCTTTAGCGTCTGATCGCATATGTAAGGCGTCATGTACCCCGAATCCAGCGCCACGGCTTCCAGCGTTGATTGAAATGCAAAGGTTTGGATTTGTCGTTTGAGGCGTTCCACGTAGACGGCAGCGTCATTAACATGGCCAGGTGTCACATGGACATCGGTGATAATGTTATATTTATGGTCGACGGTGCGATGGTCGAGATAACAGAATGCCTCCGGTTTACCGCTTCGTTTCATCAGTCCGCACTCGGGATCGGTTTGACTTACTTTACGTGGTTTTTCCTCCCCGGAAGGCTTCCGGGGAGGAAGGGGCTTTTTTCCGTGGCTCTCTCGATCCTCGTTGATGGCCTTCTCTAATTCTTTTAGATAGTCATGAGGGGTCTCTTCGAGAACCTGCATCGTGTAGCGATTATTGTTAGCGTTGGCTCGAATATGAGTCGAATCGGTCACCAAGAGACGACCATCCACCATCTTATGGTTGATCGCTAGATGTACCATTTCATCAAAAATCTCTTGAAAGAGATTCGTATCTTTAAACCGATTATTCCGGTTCCAACTGATCGTCGAGTGATCGGGGACGCGATCGGAGAAACGCAGGCCAAGGAACCAGCGATAAGCAGCATTCGGAATGATTTCTTGCTCCAATTGACGTTCAGAGCGTATGCCGTACAAATATCCGATGAGCATCATTTTAAATAAGACAACGGGGTCTAAGGCCGGTCGTCCCTTGGTTTCGCTATAGTAAGGCCGAACTTTCTCCCTGATAAAAGAGAAATCCACATGTTTGTCGATAAGGCGTAGCAGGTGATCTTGAGGTACCAATAAATCCATACAAATAAGTTCCATTTCATTATGAGCTTTGTTTTCGGACTGCTTGCTATTCAACAAGATCACCACACGCCTCTCATCAAATTAATTACTGATATTGTATCATATTGATGCATTATGCACCGAAAAACACGGCTTTTTTCAACAGTCTGAAATGTGCAGTTGTTTTTGCGAAATACCGCCCTTTTTGGCATTTGAAATGCAAATGTGCAGTTCAAAACGAGGGAATTCCCATTATTTATGCGATGATATGAAAATGAACTGCACGATTGCAGTACAGCTTAACGGAAGAAGCAAAAGAGGAACTCTCAAATGTATATTTGCAGTTGAAAGTTCCCTCCCCCTATCTCATCCCCCCTTGACCACACCTTAGAGCACTTGGGCGCTGCGGGACTACCTGATACTGACTGAAGGGGAGGTTGATTGGAAAGGCCGAACGGAGAGAGTAACATCTTCCCAATATCCTGAGATAAGTAACGAAGCTGTATCGACCGGGTATATGGATCCGCAGCACGCGAAAACGATAGGGATTGTACCCCTTCTCTAGTTGTGATAGGCTCTAAGTATCTGTGTGCACGAAGACGTGCATGCCATTCGGGATGAAAGGGAGGAACGCGATGCTCACACATACGAACGGCCGCTTGCCCCGCTGCGCCGTCATCATCATTTGCGCGCTCATGCTGCTCTGTTCCTCCCTCCTGCCGGCGCTGTCGGCAGATCCGATCGGACAACCAAGCGCGGAGGCGGCATACGCCCATGCGCTGCATTACGAGACAGTGGTCGCGATTCCGCATCACTATATCGTGAAAATTCATACGTTCATGCAATGGGCTGTTCTATTCTTTATTTACCTGTATATTCTCCTAATCCGGAATATCGTTCCCAAATATTTATTCGATGTGCCTTTCCGCCTTCTGCTTCGCAGCATCTTTCTCATGCCCTTGAAGTTTACCTCCAAGTACGTCGTTCGCTAATCGGGATGTATACCGTCTCACTGTCTCACTGTTGCGGCAGTAAACAACGATAGTTACGAGGAGGAAGCATTTCCATATGAACCAGATCAATGAACAGGAACAGCATGAACTTACGAAGAAGCAGGGCAAGCATTCTTCGGGATTGAAGACGGATATGAAGGTCATTAATCGGGACATGATGAACATCGTTATGTTCATCGTGCTGTCAGCGGCAGTAATAGCTGCCCTGTACTTCCTATTGTAGAGGAACTCTCATCCCCTGTCCTGCTTGGCTTTTTGCTGAGCGAGATAGGGGTTTTTTAACATATCCAATGTCCATTTCACGCATATTTCGGTGTCTATTCCCGTGCATACTAATGTTCAATTCCACCTATTTTGCAACTAAAACAAACCTATATAAACATTTAATTGAACTTAAATGAACATTGAGCTATAATAGAGTCCATCAGGCAAGATTACCCAATCATTCATTCATAGGAGGAATCATACCATGGAAATGCGTCACGCAAGTCATCCGGAAAGCGCGAAAGGCTATGATACGGAGCGTCTGAGAAAAGAGTTCCTCATTGAGAAGCTGTTCGTGGAGAACGAGGTTCAGATGGTGTACAGCCACGTCGATCGTTATATAATTGGCGGCGCGCTGCCGACGTCAGCCACGCTGAATTTGGAAGCGGATTCACGGGAAATCGGCGCCGATTATGTGCTGGAACGCCGCGAAATCGGCATCATCAACGTCGGCGCAGCCGGCATCGTCACCGTTGACGGAACGGAATATGCCGTGGAGCCGCGCGATTGCCTATACATCGGCATGGGAAGCCGCGATGTAACATTCGCTAGCCGGGATGCCGCGAATCCGGCACGCTTCTACTTCATCTCCACACCGGCCCACAAGACCTATCCGACCGTGCTGCTGCCGATTGCCGAAGCCACGCCGCAGCATCTCGGCAGCTTGTCTTCGTCTAACGAGCGCACCATTTATAAATATATCCACAAGGGCGGCATCCAAAGCTGCCAGCTCATGCTCGGCATGACGCTGCTGAAGCCGAGCAACATGTGGAACACAATGCCTTGCCATACTCACGACCGCCGCTCCGAAGTCTATTTCTATTTCGATATGCCGGAAGACGGACTTGTCTTCCACTTCATGGGAGAGCCGCAAGAGACGCGGCATCTGGTCGTCCGCAACGAGCAGGTCGCCATCTCCCCGAGTTGGTCGATTCATAGCGGCGTAGGCACGGGCAATTATACGTTTATATGGGCCATGGCCGGCGAGAATCAGACCTTTGAAGATATGGATATGGTAGCCATGAAGGATCTGATGTAGCATGTCGAACGTAAAACGCCATCAACAGATCATGGAACTTCTCATTCAACAAGGCGAAGTCAAAGTAAACGAGCTCAGCGAGCAGCTGCAGGTTACCGGCAAGACGATACGCGCTGACCTTGAGCTGCTGGAAGAGCAAGGCTTGCTTACCCGGGTTCACGGCGGAGCCGTGTTGAAACATATGTCCGACCTCGGACTGCTGCCGGTGCAAGCGCCGAATCGGCAGCATCTGGACGAAAAAGCAGAAATTGCCGAGAAAGCCGTACGCCTCATAGAGCCGGATGACATCATTGCGCTTGATGGCGGAAGCACGACCTTGGAAATGGCGAAGCGATTGGACAATGCGCCGATTACCGTCATAACGAACGATTTATTTATTATCGCCGAGTTGACGCGCAAGCCCGATATCCGGCTTGTCGTGCCCGGCGGATACCGCAATCGGAATCTGCTCGTCAGCAGCGAAGCAGTCCAGTTAATACGCAAATTGAATATTCAGAAAGCTTTTATTTCCGCTACTGGCATTCATATCGAAAATGGTTTGACGATCTATACAAGCGAGCTGTATGAATTGAAGCGCGCATGGATTGACACGGCGAAGCGGACATATGGGGTTGCGGATTATACAAAGTTCGATAAGTCGGCTCTGCTCACCTTCGCTGCGCTGCAAGAAATGACGGCCATCATTTCCGATCATCAGCTGCCGCCGGACGTTCAACAGAAATACGCGGCGGCAGGCGCATCGATAATGCTGTAGATTGTCATGCACAAGGAGGAAGGATCATGCAATTGTTCGATTTGCACGGCCGCACTGCGGTAGTTACGGGAGGAGCGGTCGGCTTGGGTTTCGGCATCGCTTACGGGCTTGCGCAAGCCGGGGCGGATCTGGTTCTGATTACGAGCAACGGGCCGCGCGGGGAAGCGGCCGAGAAGCTGCAATCCCTTGGCCGGAAGGTTACTTTTATTCAGGCCGATCTAATGGATTTGGACGGAATCAACGACGTCGTGAACTCATGCGTGGCCGCAGCCAATGGCAGCGCGGATATTCTGGTCAACAATGCGGGCATTATCCGCCGCACCCCTGCAGCCGAGCATTCGCTGCAGGATTGGCATGACGTGCTGCAGTTGAATCTGAATTCCGTGTTCTACTTATGCCAGGCCTTCGGCAATCATATGATTCAAAAAGGCTCTGGAAAAATGATCAACATTGCTTCCATGCTCTCCTTCCAAGGAGGGATTAACGTTCCTGGCTATACGGCGGCAAAGCACGGGATTGCCGGCATCACGAAAGCGCTGGCCAATGAATGGGCAAGCAAAGGCGTCAACGTCAATGCTATCGCTCCCGGCTACATGGCTACCGACAACACGCAGCAGCTACGCGATGATCCGAAGCGCAGCGCCGATATATTGGGCAGAATTCCCGCAGGCCGCTGGGGCACGCCTGAAGATTTGGCCGGTGCGGCCGTCTTCTTGGCCTCTGCTGCCTCTAACTATGTGCATGGACATATTTTATGCGTTGATGGCGGTTGGATGAATCGTTAATCAACGGCTACCTTTGGGGAGGAACGAGAAATGGACAATGTATGGTCAGCCGCAATTCATGACGCTGTGCAAAAAACGAAAGCGAATATCGAACGTTTTGGGGATCGCTTTCCTCATGTAAGCGAGAACGGAACCTACCTGCTGAATGATAATACCGACTGGACTGACGGATTTTGGAGCGGCATGTTGTGGCTGTGCTATGAATATACGCAAGACGGAACGTTCGCTGAAGCAGCCCGCAACACCGTCCAAAGCTTCAAGCAGCGCTTGGATCGCGACGTGGCGCTAGACCATCACGATATCGGCTTTCTCTATTCCTTGTCAGCCAAAGCCCAGTGGATCATTGAGGGGGATGAAGAGGCGAAGCAGTTGACGCTCCGAGCCGCGGATAAGCTGATGAACCGCTGGCGGGAACAAGGACAATACATCCAAGCTTGGGGGCCGAAGGGGGATCCTAAGAATGGCGGGCGCATCATTATCGATTGTCTCATGAACCTCCCGCTTTTGTATTGGGCTTCCAATGCCACCGGCAATCCGCGTTATGCGGAAGCCGCGCGCATTCACGCCGAACGGAGCCGCCGATATTTAGTCCGTGGAGACGATTCCTCCTACCATACCTTTCACTTCGATCCGGATACGGGAGTTCCGATTGGGGGCTCGACACACCAAGGCTACCATAACGGCTCTACCTGGACACGGGGACAGGCGTGGGGCGTCTACGGGTTTGCGTTGTCGTATCGCTATACACAGGAACCGCAATATTTGGAAACGTCCCGCCGCATGGCACGTTACTTCTTAAGCGAGCTGCCCGAGGACGATGTAGCCTACTGGGATTTCAATGCCGCGATAGACGAACACACGGAACGGGACAGCTCCGCGTCGGCGATCGTAGCGGCGGGTCTGCTGGAGCTGCTGGAGCATCTGCCCCAGGATGATCCGGACAGGGGCTTCTTCGAGGAGGGCCTTGACCGTTCGCTGCGCTCGCTTGTCGCGAACTATTCCACGATGAATCAACCGGAAGCGGAAGGCCTCATCGAGCATGGCTCTTATGCGGTTCTGCTCGGTCACAGTCCTGACGACTTCACGATTTGGGGCGATTATTACTACCTGGAAGCGTTGGTGCGGCTTGATAAGGGAATTAAAGGTTATTGGTATGAGCGCTAACTGTAATTGTCTATGTCTATATGCTTCACTCTTGTAATTCGAAGCCCCCTGTATTGCCGGATTCAGATGACGTTCGGCGATAAGGGGGCTATTTGAGGTTGCGTGTCAACGATACGAGCAATCGGTCATTTGCTGGGACTGCAGTTCGATGCGATGAGCGGAAGGAGCACGGTTGTACCACTTTTTATACAGCTTGGAAAAATAGAGCGCATCTTCGTAGCCCACTGAAGCAGCGATCTGTTCGATCGTCAGCTGAGTCGTCATCAGCAGCGTTCTCGCACGCTCCATCCGCACCCGCAGCAAAAATTGCATCGGCGACTCTCCCATCTGCTTGCGGAACATCTTCGACAAGTATGTCCGATGATAACCTAACCTATGTGCCAGCTCATCAATGGATATCGCTTTGTCATGCTGCAGCGTAAGCCAACGCGCCGCTTGTTCCACCTGACGTTCGATATCAGTCCGCAGGTCGCCTTTGGAGCCGCCTTTCCCGGTGCTTGCCACGCGCGCATATTCGGCCAGCGCCACGCGGAAGTAGCCTTCGGCTTCCATGTCGCTTGCTTCCCCTCCCCGATGCAGCGCTTTCATTGCATTGCGGAAAAGAGCCTCCACACGGTGCTTTCGATAGCCTCTCAGGACGGGAACATGCGGGCCAATGCCCATATTGGCAAGCATCTGCTCCGCATAATTGCCGCGAAAGCCAATCCAGCGATATTCCCACGGATGCTGACCACTTGACTCATAATAAACCAATTCGCCCGGGAAGATAAAGAAGCTATCTCCTTCGCCTACTTCAAACTCCTGTCCCCGTATCGCAAACTTCCCCTTGCCTGACAATACGCAATGGACGATCCCATAGTCGTGCACCGTCGGACCGATTCGATGCCCCGGTTCCGTATTCGATTGGCCACTGAATAAGACGGTCAGTTCACCGCGAGACGGAGCTTCATTGATGGCGATACTCGCTCGTTCAGCCACAGCGTCCCCTCCCTCTATTGGCTACAATGTTCCATACTCAAAATCATTTTGCCCATACACAGTTTCACCAATTTCAGCTACATTGATTGTACAGCATTTTATTCCATGTTGCATCAGACCATATGAATATTCAACAAAATTTGGTTGAGCATTTCCACTGCAGAGAGGATGAAGGAAGCATGGGCAAAATTACTTTTCTAGGTGCGGGCAGTACCGTTTTCGCCAAAAACGTGCTCGGCGATTGCATGTTGACTCCCGCATTGCAACAATTCGAGCTCGCCCTGTTCGATATCGATCATGAACGGCTGCGCGACTCGGAGCAGATGCTGAACAATCTGCTCGCTATGTCCGGCAGCACGTGCCGCGTCGTCGCTTATCACGATCGCAAAGAAGCGTTGCGCGGAGCCAAATATGTCGTCAATGCCATCCAAGTCGGAGGCTACGATCCATGTACGATTACCGACTTCGAAATTCCGAAGAAGTATGGACTGCGCCAAACGATCGGAGACACGTTGGGCATCGGCGGCATTTTCCGCAATCTGCGCACCATTCCGGTCATGCTTGACTTTGCGCAGGACATTCAAGAAGTATGTCCCGATGCTTGGTTCCTCAACTATACGAATCCGATGGCGGTTCTGACGAACGTCATGAATACATATGGCGGCGTTCGCACGGTCGGTCTCTGCCACAGCGTGCAAGCATGTGTGCCCCATCTCTTCCGCAGCTTGGAGATGGATACGGAAGGCGTGCAAGCGAAAATCGCCGGCATTAACCATATGGCTTGGCTTCTGGAAGTGACCAAGGACGGCGAGGATTTATATCCGGAATTAAAACGCCGCGCCGAGGAGAAACAGAAGGTGAAGCATCATGACATGGTGCGCTTCGAATTGATGTTCAAATTCGGCTATTACGTAACGGAGTCTTCCGAGCACAATGCGGAATATCATCCTTATTTCATTAAAAAGCAGTACCCTGAACTCATTGAGCAGTTCAATATCCCGCTGGATGAATATCCGCGCCGCTGCGTTAATCAGATCGAGCAATGGAAGGACATGCGCGAGCAGCTCGTGAACAATCAGCAGCTGGAGCATGCGCGTTCGCATGAATATGCTTCGTATATGGTCGAAGCGATGGAGACGGGCGCACCGTTCAAGATCGGCGGCAACGTCATGAATACAGGGTTAATTACGAACCTGCCGAAGGAAGCGTGCGTGGAAGTGCCGTGCTTCGTCGACCGCAGCGGAATCACGCCTGCTTACGTCGGTGATCTGCCGCCACAGCTCGCTGCGTTGAATCGCACCAATATCAATACGCAGCTGCTTACGATCGAAGCGGCACTGACAGGCAAAAAGGAGCATATCTATCACGCAGCCATGCTTGATCCGCACACGTCGGCAGAGCTAAGCCTCGACGAGATCGTCTCCTTGTGCGACGATCTGATTGAGGCACATGGCAATTGGCTGCCAACATTTAAATAAGAATAAAGGAATTACAAATCCCGGGTTAACCCGCAGCCCGAGCGCCCGTAAGGGGCGCTCTTCACATTGTCAGCAATGGATTGTCCAGCGGGGGAGCTTGTCCTCCATTCAATATGGTTGCAAAAACAGTAACTTGTGTGTCATATACGGCATATACATAAATAAATGAGCCACTAGAACGACTTCTAGGGCTCATTGCAGTTTGCGCTGCACGGGTGTGCATGCTCTGCTTTCTTTGCTATGCTTGCTTGTTTATTGCGCCCGTTGACGCATGTCGTCGGAATTGTCCGGCAACTGCTGCTTCTGCTTGCGGTTGCGCTTGATAATTAGCCCGGCAGCAACGACCAGGACGACGACGAGAAGCTCGAATCCGTATTTGATGAACGGATTCTCAAAGTAAGGGGCAATCGACGGGAATTTTTGGAATTCCCCAACGAACATTTTGGAAGATGTCCAAGCAAGAACCGCAGATCCGATGACAATAATAACCGGATAGCGCTCAATGAACTTCAATACGATCGTGCTTCCCCATACGACGATTGGCACAGAGATCGCTAGCCCCAAGACGACAAGCCCGCCGTGTCCGCCCGCCGCTCCGGCAACGGCCAATACGTTGTCCAGACCCATCGCCGCATCGGCGATAATAATCGTCCGGACGGCGGCCCAAAAGCTTGAACCGGCCTGCACGTTATGCTCCTTCTCTTCCACCATAAGCTTGATGGCAATCCAGATAAGAACGGCGCCTCCAACTACGAGCAGGAACGGTATTTTCAGGAGCCACACGACCCCTAAGGTCGCCAACGCGCGAATGATTACGGCGCCGACTGTCCCCCAAATAATTACTTTTTTCTGGTCTTGCTTCGGTAAATTCCGAGCCGCCAGACCGATGACAATTGCGTTATCGCCAGCAAGCACCAAATCGATAACAACAATGGACAGCAACGCCGTCCAGAACTCTAATGAGAATAATTCCATCAGCCACATCCCCCTTGTCATTAGTATGTATTACAGACGCGAAAAACATGAAGCGCCGTTACCACGAGGTAACGGCGCTCAGATCAAAAGAGACCTTCACCAACGTTACAATCGTGGCAAAGGTCTCGCAAACAACGCTATACGTTGCCAGTACAGCCGAGGACCGCTAAGGAAACGGATCCCGTAATGACGACTTGTACTGTGCTAGCTACTCCCCTTTGGAGTATTCATTTTCGGTGAACTAATAATAACATCGAATAAAAAATTGTTCAACCCTTATTTTCACCCATCTTTTCATGGCGCGGTTGAGCCGTTGTTCAATCGGGCACAATTGGTTATGATTAATTTATTGAAAAGGAGGTAGCCTATATATGAGTATTCATGATGAACATGCCCCGTTGGAGCAAGCGACTTTTGCCGGCGGCTGCTTCTGGTGTATGGTAACACCGTTCGAAGAGCTTCCTGGCATCCACTCCATCATTTCAGGCTATACAGGCGGCCATACCGACTGTCCTACATACGAAGAAGTATGCACCGATAAGACCGGACATGCGGAAGCCGTGCAAATAACGTTTGAACCGAAGCTGTTCCCCTATGAGAAGCTGCTTGAAATCTTTTGGCAACAAATCGACCCTACCGATGAGGGCGGGCAGTTCCATGATCGCGGTTCATCGTATCGGACGGCGATATTCTACCATACGGAGGAGCAGCGCCAAAAGGCGGAGCAATCCAAGCGTGAATTGGAACAGAGCGGCCGCTTCGACAAGCCGATTGCCACTGAAATTGCGCCTGCTGGAACATTCTATCCTGCCGAAGAGCATCATCAAGACTATCATACGAAAAACCCTGCTCATTACAAGCGCTACCGCAAAGGGTCCGGGCGAGATGCATTTATCTCTTCCCATTGGGGAGTCCAAGCGAAAGACAAGTTCCGACTGAAAGATACATTGAATTCGATGCAATATCACGTCACGCAAAACAGCGGAACAGAGCCGCCTTTTCAAAATGAATTTTGGGACCATAAAGCCGAAGGCATCTATGTAGATATCGTATCCGGCGAACCTTTGTTCAGTTCGAAGGAAAAATTCGATTCAGGCTGCGGCTGGCCAAGCTTTACGAAGCCGCTTCGTTCGCATCATGTCGAGGAACAGCTTGACCTGTCGCACGGGATGGTCCGAAGGGAGGTCCGCAGCCGTTACGGCGACTCCCATCTCGGCCACGTCTTTGACGACGGGCCCGGTCCGAATGGATTGCGTTATTGTATTAACTCAGCCGCCCTCCGCTTCATTCGCAAAGAAGATCTGGAACAAGAAGGCTACGGAGAATTTCTGGCTCTGTTCGAATAATCCGCCAATCACCTCATGTATATGGTAAAAGGCTCTGCAAGATGTACCCCGCAGGGGGGGTCATCAGCGGAGCCTTTCTTTTGTGTGAGGCGGTCCTCCTATGGGGCTAGACCATTGTCTTGTCAACGCCTAAGATCGGGTTTTTTACCTATCCCGATTTGATGGATCGCTTACTTTCACAAGTTGCTTACCCAGATTTTTGCCTGTAAACAAATTAAGAAAAGCTTGCGGCACGTTTTCAAAGCCGTCTGTAATAGTTTCTTCGTATTGGAGTTTACCTTGAGATAACCAGTCAGCGAGTTCTTGATGCCCTTCATCAAAACGTTCTCTATAATCACTGACAATGAAACCTTTTATTAGAGAGCGTGTCTTTAACAGTTTTGGCTGCATTCGAGGGCCGAGATCTTCATTTCCCTTCGAATTATAGGATGAAATTGCGCCGCATAACGGGATACGGGCAAAATCATTTAGTAAACTTAGCACCGCATCGGAAATTTTGCCGCCAACATTATCGAAATAGATATCGACCCCATCGGGACATGCTTCTTCAAGCGCTTTTTGTAAATCAGTTGTTGTTTTATAATTAATCCCCTTATCAAAACCAAGATCATTTTCCAAATATGCGATCTTTTCATCTGTACCTGCAATGCCGACGACTCTGGCTCCTTTGATTTTGGCGATTTGACCAACGATGGAACCTACAGCCCCTGCAGCTGCTGAAACAACGACCGTTTCTCCTTCTTTCGGTTGGCCTATATCAAGCAAGCCAAAATAAGCAGTTAATCCCGTCATGCCTAATACACTCAAATAAGCAGACAATGGAACATTCGTATTTTCCAGCTTACGAACGGCTGAGGCGTTAACGCCATTGTAAAGCTGCCAATATAAAAAGCCTTGCACCTTATCCCCAACCTTCAATTCTTTCGAACGGGATTCAACGATTTCGCCAATTATAGCTCCTGAAATAGGTTCATTTACAGCGTAGGGTTCAACATAAGACTTTCCAGCATTCATCCGCCCTCTCATGTATGGATCAACGGATAAGTAGAGGGTTTTTACGAGTACCTGTTCTTCTTCCAGTTCGTTAATGGGAGTGTCGCGAAATTCAAATATATCTTCTGTTGGTACATCTTCCGGACGTCTCGCTAACAGGATTTGTTGATTATGATCACTCATTCTTCGTACCTCCATTTCATCATTTCGTCCAAATGCTCATTCGCTTGCAGGCTCGCGCGCACCAAGCAATTCCAACAGACGGGTATGTTCAGGTTGGGAGCGGCGGAAACCGATGGCTATGCCACAGGCCTCATCAACTCAATCCCTGCGCCAACAGCGTCGGAATATGCACCTTCTTGCCTAGCTTGGCGCTCTCGATCGCTCCGAACACCATCGCGATGCTTTTCAAATTATCTTCCGCATTCGTCTCCGCCGGCCGCCCTTCCTCCAGCGCGAGGAACATGTCATCCAAACACCCGAAATGACCCTCCTGCCCGTTCCAATCGTGCTTTCCTTGCGTTCTGCTCGCCTGACCGTCCTTGTCCAAAGATTCGGCTTCTATCCGATCGCCGTCCCATATCGCGGTCCCTTGGCTTCCTGCCACGCGCCACGATGCTTCCCAAGAGGTTGGAAATCCTTCTGCGCACCACGACCCGCGATAGTTGAACACAGAGCCGTCATTCATCTCGAACGTGCATATCGCTGCAGCATTGCCGCGGTACCAAGAGCCGGGCGGGTTCCACTCATGGCAAGTGACGGTAACAGGATCCGCTCCTGTAATGAATCTGGCTTGGTCGAACGTGTGTATCGACATGTCCAATATAAGCGGGCTCGCCATTTCTTCCCGGAAGCCGCCAAAACGGGGAGCAAGGAAGAAGTCGGCGCCAACGAACCCGACCGTACCTATCTTCCCTGTGCGAATCAGTTCACGGTAGGCTCGAATGGAGCGAAGATAGCGCCGGTTCTGCATAATGGCCAACGAGCGCTGTGTCTGCCGGGCGAGCTTCGATAATTGCAAGGCTTCGGACATATGGGCCGCGATCGGCTTCTCCGCCATGACGTGGCAGCCCATTTCCAGCGCCGTTCCAGAAGTGCTGCGATGCGCATTGGGCGTCGTAATATCGAACACCAAGTTCGCTCCGCTGCGCCGGATTGCTTCCTTCAAATCGGAATACAGCCCGCAGCTCAAGCCGTGTCTATCGGCCATCGAGAGCGACGCTTCGGCCTGCACATCCACCAAACCGACAATAGCTGCGTCAGAGCGTGACTGCACATATTCAATCCATGTGTTGGCCATTTGTCCGCAGCCGGCAACGACAATATTCCATTGTGCCACTTTTGTGCACTCTCCTTTGTAAGCGTAATAATCGTCTACTGTTCGGTTTCGTCATGACGCCAGCATTTCCTGCTTCCCATTGGAGAAATATAGTAAAATCGGCGGTTCAAACGGGTAAATGGCATTGAGACCGTACCTTGTCCAGCGGATTTTACTGTAATTCAGCGATTGCGCAATAAGTGTCAAAGCATTGCATAAAATCCACCGAAACCTGTCATTAAGAGATATATGCTGCTGAGCCACTGTATATAATCCAATGCGGATAAGACAATGGGGATTCGTCCTTGTTGAGAAGGCCATCCAGATCATGCGCAGACAAACATAGCCTAACTAAAAAAAGACCCGAAACGGGTCTTTTCCAGAGGGTGAAGCTATGCTTGCTTTGACGCAAGCTTGGCCGCTTGCCCGAATAATCCCATCAGCATGAAAACGACAATGATGTACAGCAGGAACATCGGCGCGGACATCGCCGAAAATACCATGGGAGATGCCAAGGCAAAGCCGATCATGCTCATGGAACATGCTAATGCAACCGCGAAATATAACGACCGTCTGCGGGCCGTATGGGCAAAGGAGGCCTGTCCCCTCTCCAACGCAATTTCTCTTAATCCGCTGCACATCAGCGTCACCAGCGCAATATTTAATCCGGTCTCGACAATGCTGCGAATAACGCCGAACCAGGCACGGAACAGTGAAGGCGTTCCGGCGATAAAGAATGGCTGCAGCACTTCGATTACCGCCAGCACGAGCAGCGGAATACATACGTTCTTCGCTTGCCGGTACCGAACGGATTCAGCAGACAGCTCGTTCAAGCCGCTCCATATCAATGCCAGGCCGACCACATCGGGTAAAAGGTCAAATCCGCCCGGAGCATAATCTATAAAAAACAAAAAACCCCATTGAATGCGTCTCATTGCTTTTGCTTCTGTAATCATCTTCGCTGCTCTTTATCCTTTCCCTCGTTATATGGATTCAAATATGTAACACAAATTCTGTTCCAGTATACCGTGACGGGGTATCACACGCAACTGACAACAGGGTTTGGAACATTTTTCTACAGCTCCCGACGGGGCTGGCGCATGTAAGTTTTTTCATTTTGAAGTATAATGGTTAGATGTCTGATGGAAAGGTTACATATCATTCGGGAGGAAGCATCATGAACAACGTCAAACTATTTTCGGACAGCACTTGCGATCTGCCGAAAGAACTGCTTGAACAATACGATATCGGCATCGTTCCGTTATACGTCACTTTCAACGATACGGCCTACCGGGACGGCGTAGACATCACGACGCCTGAATTATATCAGCGCGTGAAGGAATGCGGCAAGCTGCCGAAGACATCGGCTCCGTCTCCCGCAGATTTCATGAAGGCGTTCGAACCATATGTCCATGAAGGACACACAATATTATATATTGGACTGTCCTCCCAATTGTCTTCCACGATCCAAAATGCGACCATCGCAGGCGACATGCTCGGAGAAGGTACGGTGAAGGTCATCGATTCGCTGAATCTATCTACCGGAATCGGAATCCAGGTGCTGAAAGCGGCGCGAGCGCTGGAAGCGGGAAAATCATTGGATGAGGCCGTACAGTTGGTAGAGTCGGTCCGGGGCAAGGTTGAAACGGAATTTATCATCGACACGCTGGACTATTTATATAAAGGAGGCCGCTGCAGCGGACTGCAAAATCTGATTGGCAGCCTGTTGAAGATACGTCCGGTCATCAAAGTCATTGAAGGTAAAATGACGCCTGCCAACAAGATTCGCGGCAAACGCGAGAAAGCGCTGGAGCAGTTGAAAAATAATGCGCTGTCCCTTCAAGGCAGCATGGACTTGGATACGATATTCGTCACTCATTCACTCTCATACGATGATGCCGCCATGCTGCAGTCGGAGCTGAAGCAGCGCACTGGCGCCAAGCATGTCTACACATCGGATTGCGGCTGTGTCATCTCCAGCCATTGCGGTCCGAATACGCTCGGAATCGTGTTCACGTTGCAATGATCAAAGAAAGCGGTGAATCCATGCACTTGCCTGGACATGCACCGCTTTCCTGTTTGTCCGTCTGCCTCGACCCGCCCTTGCCTTCGTGCGCACTGCGTTACCGTGCAGCCGTCTTTCCCCTCATGCAAGCATGGGACCGCCTCGGTTTACCACCAAGGCCATATCTTCCATTCCACTTTGCCTTCTATTTTCGTTAATGGGACCGGTCCGAACTCGCGGCTGTCTTCGCTAATCTCGCGATTATCTCCCAGGACGAATACGTGTCCGTCGGGAACGACACAAGGAAATTCGACTTTCCTCGGCCACGTCTTTCCTTCCGTGTACGGCTCGTCAATCACGTTGTCATTGACGATCAGATAACCGTCACGCAGGTCCAATGTATCCCCTCCAACGCCAACAACGCGTTTGATGAAGCGTTTTCCGTCGAAGGTCGGATCAATAATGACTACGTCCCCATGTTCCGGCTCGAACAAATGATATACCCACTTGTTCTCGATGAGCCGATCTCCCGGATGATATGTATTTTGCATCGAATGCTGCTGCACGATAACCTGAGCATACGCAACCTTCTGCACGAGAAAGCTGAGGCTGAAAGCTAATATAATCGGAATAACGTAGCCTCTTATAATCAATTTCCATCTCTTATCCATCATCATTCCTCCCCTTACCCGAGCACGCTCCATTCAGACATGACAGCTGCCTTCCTCAAAGCTGCGCCGTATTGGAGCGCGTAATAAACCGCGTGATTCCGCCAGCGCCTATGGTCAGGCAAAAGCCAAGCAGAAGCTTCACGATAATTTGCAGAAAGCTTGCGTTGAACTCCCGCTGCATCTGATCCGGATACATCCCCGTATCCACATAAGACAGCGTCACAATCATATGTATGAACTCGGGAATACTCAGCACCAGCAAAATAATTCCGGATATGCCGAGCGCTATCTGAAGCAACGGCTTCGTAAGCGGAGCTAGCGCATGGGTCTTCGTGCGAAGCGGCAGCGGCTGATCTTCCCGCTCTTCCTCCCGCGCCACGAAGGCGGCCTCCTTCATCCCCGAGGGGGAGAGCGCGCCTGAAATACGATAGGCCGAACACCATAAGATGCAAGCGGCGAGCAGCGTGACGACGGCTGGAAGCAGCATCGTCACGAAGAGCACTACATTCTGGTCCATACTGCGATTCAATGCTTCTTTATTGTATAAGAGCGGTGGCAGGCTAACTTGCGCCACATTCGATAATTGAACGATGGAAGTAATGAAGAAGTACAGCGCCAGCAATCGAACAGCCACATAGGCCAATGATCTCGAATTCAATCCCTTTCCCTCCATTCCAGAACAGATTGCATATTTGTCTATTATACAGGATGTCTGGTACTTCGTGGGAAATTAATTGCGCTTCGCCGGAATTCGAATCGTTACCGAAGTGCCGATGCCCGGGCGGCTATACATGCTGACCCCGTACTCCACACCATAATGCAGCTTAATTCGTTGGTCAACATTGCGGATCCCGTAGCCCGCATTGACATGATCACGCATATCGAAAATTTGTCGAATTCGTTCTGACGTGGTTCCTACCCCATCGTCGATGATGCGAAATACAATCTCGCTTCCTTCCTTTTTGCCGATGACCCGGATATGGATCCGATCCCCGCACCACCCATGCTCCAGCACATTCTCGATAAACGGTTGCAGCACGAGCTTAACCGTGCGGTATGACAAGATGTCGGGTTCAATATCGAACTGCACTTCCATCCGATCCCCGTATTTAATTTTTTGGATGTCGATATATGCCTTGGCCTGCTCCAGCTCTTTATGTACCGAAATAATCATTTGCCCGTCATTCAATGCCAAACGATAAAATTTCGCCAAATCCATCACCATACGGTGCAGCTTATCCGTCTCGCCGAACTTGGCCAGGCGGCTGATAGACGAGAGCGTGTTATATAAAAAATGCGGATTGATCTGCGCTTGCAGCGATTCCAGCTCCGCTTCCTTTTTCTCAATTTGCGTCATATATACTTCTTGAATCAGATCGCCGATGTTTTGCCCCATCTCGTTGAGCGCCACCGCGATCTGCGAAAATTCATCCTTGCCCTTGTAGGTCATGCGCTTGTGCAGATCCCCTTCACGGAAAGCGTTGAGGACGGATACGATTTTCGTCATCCGAATCGAAAAATATCTGGAAATAAAAATACCTGCAAACGTAAATACGATACCGCACAACAGGCAAATTCCGATGATGAACATGCGGACCCTCATTGAATCCCGTTCCATAATGGTCGTGGGCACGTAGGCAACCAATTCCCAGGCAGGCTGCTTCATCGTTTCCTTAATCGTTAAGTAATGGCTGTCCGGAATGTTCTCCGGGGTGAGGCCGTTCGGCAAAGTGCCCGATTGGTACAAAATGTTCCCGCGCTCATCCTTGACGGCCAGAACGCTGCCTTCATCGATCTTCAGGTAATCGACGCTTTGGAACAGCTCCTGTATGCGGACGCTCAGGCGGATAAATCCGATTTCCTTCAAGCGAAGCGGCACGTTGCTGTCTACCAGCCGGCGCAGCAAAGAAATGCGGCCGAAGTCCCCGTCCCGCTCCACCTGCTGCCAACGCATCGTCTGTCCATATTGCTCGATCGGATAGTTTTTGTACCACGATTTATCCGTAATTCGTTTTAGATGATAGAGATTATAATTTCGCTCCAGCTTTTCCGGATTTTCGTCCGTGAATGAACCATGATAGATTTCAGGCAATGTATCGTTAGCCAGGAACAAGTACATCGCCAAGTCCAAGCCAGTCGCATTCAGCGCAATATTGAATTTAGGCATCATAATATTCGTCGTCCGCTCATAGCTCTCCCAGCCCTCCCCATAGCTGCGCAGGTGCGTAACGAGCGAGTAGTCAAAATAGAGCATGGACGACACGCGCTGCACGTCCTCCATTTTATACTGAATATTGTCCCGGATTTGCAGCAGGGTGCTCTGAATGTTCGTCCTTGTCTGCTTGCGGATGGAATCCTGATACATCGAATGCGAGAAATATCCAATCGCAATGACCGGGATAATAATAAACACCATGTAGGTGAGCATCAGCTTATAACCGAACGGCAAATATTTCGCTTTTTTCGCTTGCGCAGGCATTGACATGATTCGTCCTCCGTCACGACTCTCGTTTGCGGAATTCCATAGGCGTCATGCCGAAGGTTTCCTTGAACTGTCTGCTAAAATACGGGATATACCGATATCCCACCTGATCGGCAACTTCGTAAATTTTGAGCGTCGGATCCTTGAGCAGCTCGCACGCCCGCTCCATTCTGATTTGGATAAGCATCTCGCTAAAGGTTTTGCCCACCTCTTCCTTGAACAAATGCCCCAAATAGTTTGGCGAAAACGAAAATTGATGCGAAATATCTTTCAGCGTGATGTTCTCATGCAAACGCTCCTTGACGGTTTTCAAGATTTCCCGGATGAGCTTGCTGTTCTTGGAGCTGTCTTTCTCGTGCAGCAGCTCGGAAATCTCGAATACTTTGCGGATGAGCCATGAACGAATATCCCCCACCGTCTCGAATTGCAGCAAAATATCAAGATTATGCAGATCCATCCCCAGCATGTCGAACAAATTCTCATCGGTGGAATCCAAATATTGATCCAGCTTCCACACGATATACATCGCTAAATTATGAACCGTAAATTTCGAACGCAGCGAGCACACCGACTGGAACAGATTCTCGATCTCGTCGTGAATGCTGACCAGCTCATATTGAGACATCGCCTTGAACAAGGCGTCCAAACGGATATCTAGCGTTCTGGCGTCCTTCAGCTCCGGCGCGCGCCTGACGTCTTCATAGTCAATGAGATTGCCTCTGCCGAGAAACATTTTGCCGTCCAGCGCTTCAAGCGCCTGTTTATATGAAATATGCACTTGGTCCAAGCTGGGGATCGGTTTGCCTAATCCGATCGTCATGGACAGTGATAATTTGGATTTTATCGAATTATACATCTCGGCGATACAATCCCGAGCGCCTTCATCATCCATCAAGATGGCCAGACGCTGCCGCGACAGCTTGCAGCAATGGGGCATGCCGTGCCGGAGACTAATCTCGCGAATTTCATACAGAAAGGCGGCGCGCATATCCTGAAGCGCCGCTTCACTGCTGCCGGGCTGCAGCCACACCGCGTCGTCCAGTTCCATCACGGCCACGCGAACCGGCCACTTCACCGCTTCCAATCCGTAAGATGACGCCAGCCTCATGGAGCCTCCAGATCGATACCACGTCAGATCGCCCTCAAAAATACGGATTAGAAGGTCGTTCTTCGCCATCGGAATCATATACTGATAGTCTTCTTCCGCCTCCCGCCGGCGCTGCTCTTCCTCAAGTTCTTGGATGACTTTATGGAGCGAAGCGATCAGTTCATCGTCATCCATTGGCTTCAGCACATAGCTGCATGCTTTCAGGGAAAGCGCTTGCTTAACGTAATGGAAATCTTGGTAACCGCTTACAAATATAATCCGGACATCTGATTTCTTATCGATGGCCCGCTGGGCAAGTTCCAGGCCGGACATATTCGGCATGTTCACATCCGTCACCAAAATATCGACGGACTGCTGCTCCATGACTTCACAGGCCGAAAAGCCATTGTTAACCGCACCCACCACTTCGAGACCGAGCTCAGACCACGGAATGAACTGCTTCATCCCTTCCAGGTCCAGCATCTCATCATCCGCCAGCAGTACTTTGTACATGTATGCAGACTCCTCCTGTGACAATTCTCACGACCCGCTGATGTCGAATATTTACAACTATATTGCAAGTATACCCTCTACTGCATCCTCTTGGAAAGTTAAATCGGTTATACGACGGCAGGTTTGGCGTCCGGCACACAAACGAGGGGGCTCCCCGTAAGATGGGTCCCCCTCGCCGTACTGCTTTCCGTTATAATTAACCGTTAATGATCTTTAAGTTTTCCTGCCATCTCTTCGCGTAGAAATCAAGCACCTTCTGGAAACCTGCCGACATGGAATCTTCATGCGCCTTATCCAGAATGTCCAAAGCCTCCTGATCCGACTTCGCGTATAATGATTGCGCCCGCGCCTTCATCCATGTATCTTTGACACGCTGATGAATAATGCCCTCTTCCGTCTCCGGCAGCGGATTCAAGTTGATGAACTCAGTTGAATCGCCTTGGGTCTTCCATGTAATCTCATATTGCCAGTAAGTGGACCAATTTCGTTCGTTCTCTGGAAGCGCAGATTCGAATTTTCCCTTAATGTCGTCCACGTAAACCGTATTGCCCACCCACATGAGCGGGTCCATTTTGGCCTGATACTTAGCGAGTCCTTCCTTGTCTGTCGTGTACTTTTCCGTAAACTTCGGTGTAACTCCATCTTCCTCCAGGCCTTGCCAGTACTCGCCTTCCAGTCCCCACATCTGGAGTGTCATGCCTTCGGAACCCGTATACCAGTCGAGGAATGCGAAGATCGCTTCTGGATTTTTAGCGCTTGTCGTAATAACGGCAGCGTTCCAGCCAAGCTTATTGTACGTGCCTGGATAGATCTTGTTTTTGTCCAGACCTTCTTTATGAATCGGCCACACCATGAAATAGCCGGCATCCGGGTCTTTCTTCGTCAATTCGGAATGCGCCTGCATGCCATTGACCGTCGGGTTGGAAGATGCGTATACCGCAACGCGCCCGTTCATCAATTTTTCCTTGACTTGGTCTTGAGTTTGCGTCATCGCGTCTTGCGTAATCAATTTCTCGCGGAACAGCTTCGCCGCGAAGACGACCGATTCACGGAACCCTTCATCCTTGTAAATCGACTTCATCGTGTCGCCGTCCGGCACCGCGAAATAGCGCGTAAAGCTCAGGTTGTTCTCCCTGAAGGCAGAATACAGTTGATCGAGACCGTGACCGTCTTTTGCCAAGTCCGTCTCAAACGGGATTACATCCGGATACTTCTCTTTTACTTGTTTCAGATAGTTGTACAAATCGTCGGTCGTTTCCAATTTCGGCGATCCAAGCTCCGTATAGATTTTTTTGTTTACGACCCAGCCAGCATTTCCGTTTGGCCGATTCGTATACCAGTTCGGGAATTGATAGAGCTTGCCGTCTGGAGAGCGCAGCATGTTCAGCGCCTTCGAATCGAGCCACTTTTTCAAGTTCGGATATTTATCTACGTAATCATCCAACGCCACAAGCATGCCCGCTTCGCGCAGCCGTTCCACATCGGCGCCACGTTCGCCCCAGATGACATCCGGCAGCTCGCCGGAAGCGATCATCGTATTCAGCTTCTGCACGTTATTGCCGCCGTTCGGAATCTCTTTGATGGTTACTTTCTTGTTCTCTTGAATCCAAGCGGTCGTCGCGTCTTTGCCCCACTTCGGCATCGTGTACCAATCGTAGTTTCCGAAAATCGTAAACTCGAGCGGCTCTTTGCCCAGCTCATACAACCCAGATCCGCTTGCTTCCCCCGGTTTCTCTTCGCTCTGCCCGGTATTCGCCTCCTGCTTGGGTGCTTCCGCATTGGTGCCGCTATTGCCGGTGCATCCGACCAGCAAAGATAGAACCATCAACACGGACATGACACTTAAGAACAGCTTTCTCCTATTCTTCATCTCGCTGTTTTCCCCTTTCAACACATAATTTTATGTTTAAAGCAAATGTGCTCTAAACGCGTTAACGGGCCAACCAGGTTCGTCTACTCCTTCAAGGAACCGACGAGCACCCCTTTAACGAAATACTTCTGAACGAAAGGATACACCAGTACGATAGGAATTGTCGCTACCATCATCGTCGCCATCGAGAGCGACTTGCTCGTGACGGTCTTCGCCTGCTGCATGCGTGCCAGAGCCGCCGAATCCATGCCGGCTGTCTGCTCGGATACGATATTTGAAGCGAGAATTTGCTTCAGAATGGTCTGAATTGGGAGCAATTCTTCCTTCGAAATGTAAATGCTCGCCGTAAACCATTCGTTCCAATGCGCAACCGCGGTGAATAACGATAGAGTCGCGACCACGGGTCCCGATAGCGGCAGCACGATCCGGAACAGCGTTCCCCAGTTGCCGCAGCCGTCTATCTTGGCCGATTCTTCCAACCCTGCGGGGAGCCCGCGGAAAAAGGTCCGGAATATAATCATGTTCCACACGCCGATAAGCGACGGAATGATGAAGACCCAGAACGAGTTCATCAATCCGAGACTGCGAATAAGCAGGAACGACGGAATGAGTCCGCCGGAGAAATACATGGTAAAGACGCACATAATCATATAGTATTTGCGCCCCATAAGCTCTCTCTTTGACATGCCGTATGAGAAAATGGCCGTCGCCAAGATGGCCGATACGGTACCGATAATCGTACGCAGAACGGAGATGACAAAGCCATTCATCAAGCGTTCATCCTTGAATACAATGGAATAGTTCTCCAATGTGAACTCACGCGGCCAAAAGGTAACTCCGCCCCTGGTCGTATCCATGCCTTCGTTAAATGAGATGACGATGGCATTCCAGAACGGATAGAAGGTTGAAAAAGCAAGAATTGTAAGAAACGCATAAATAAAAACGGTTAAACACCGATCGCCAAAGCTTTCACGCACCACCGACATGCACCCCCTCTAATTGTGTCCTTACTACCACAGGCTGTTACCGGATCTTCTAGCTACATAGTTGGCAATCGTCAGCAAGCCAACGCTGATGATGGCTTTGAACAAGCCGACGGCGGTTGCATAGGAATACCGGTAATTGTTAATGCCGACTCGTATGACATACGTATCAATTACGTCGGACACATCCCTCAAGGCCGGGTTCGAGGCGAGAATGAGAATGTCCTCGAAGCCTGCGCTGAGCAGGTTGCCTATCGCTAAAATAAGGAAGATGGTAACGACCGGCATGATGCTCGGAAGCGTTATCAAATAGATTTGCTTGAAACGGTTCGCCCCGTCCATGGAAGCGGCTTCATACATATGCGGATCGATGCCCGCAATGGCTGCCAAGTATACGATGGAGCCGAATCCGATTTCTTTCCAGACGTTGGTCGTAACCAGAATGCTCCAAAAATATTCGGACATGGATAAAAAATTAATCGGTTCGTCGATAGCCCTCAGCTTCTCGAGCAGCATGTTGATGCTGCCGTTATCCGTCGCAAGCATGGTGCTTACCATCCCGCCGACAATGACCCATGACATGAAGTGCGGTAAATACGTAATCGTTTGCACGATTCGCTTGAAAAAGATTTTGCGGACTTCGTTCAACATGAGCGCCAGTATAATCGGCGCGGGAAATCCAATAACGAGCTTCAAAAGGCTGATGACAATCGTATTGCGCATGACGATATTGAAGTCAGGTGAATCGAAGAAAGCTTGGAAGTGCTTCAGCCCGACCCAGGGGCTGCTCAGGAAGCTGCTGCTGCCGATTTTGTAGTCCTGAAATGCGATCAGAACACCGTACATCGGAATATAGCTGAACACAAATATAAGCACTAAAGCGGGTATAACCATCAACTGCAAATCGATTTGTCCGAAAAAGCGGGCAATGGTGCTCTTCTTTTTCTTCGGATTATCAAGGCTCAACCCGCTCTCTGCATCAGGGCTGACTGTTAATCGCGCCATCAGTTGACCCTCCTTATCTGTAAATGTAGATGTGATTGGTTAGTTCCAAGTGATTGTTACACCGAATCAGTACCGTAATCCTTATAATAACGGCAACCTGTTTTCATTGGATATTTTTCTGTTTCTTCTCTCTCTATACATGGCGCTCCTTCCTCTCCTTCCATATGTCTATCTATCTCTTCGCGTACCTTCATTGTAAGATTAAAGCGATTCAACCGATATATGAACAATCAACGAAAAATGATACTTTTCCATGGAGTTTCATGTGAGTGAAAAAAAGGAGCGGAAGGCTGGAGTTCGCCAAGCAAAATGAAATGCGGCTCGCACCCCTCGGCCAAAGGGGCGCAAGCCGCATTTCATTGAGATAAAGCCGCCGTCCTAGACGGAGGTTGGAACTGCCGTCGTCCGGCAGGCTGCTTTCAAGCTGTGATCGCTAACATTTTGGAATGCGTCGATGGCATGTATTTCGAGCTCGTACGCTTGATTCGGCTGCAAATCGGGCAGCGTCACACACACTTTGTCCACGAGCGGATAGTTGTAATATTCGGAATAAGCCAAATGCTGCACCGCTTCATTTCCATCTGCGCGCTTCACTTCAATTCGATAGGAATGAACCAGCTCGTCATCCACCGCTTGATCGAACGATATGCGTACAGAATTCGGCGTCGTATGCTCCTCATCGACAATGATACCCGCGTGTTGCGGGAAAGAAGGCTTTACTGTATCTCGCTCACTTGTATAAATAAATGATGCTCTAGCTGCTGGAACCTTAACCGACCAAGACTCTCCGATTTCCCGTGCATTCCAGAAATCCAAGCGCGCAATGACGACCCGGTCCTCATATACCTCAACCAGACAGCCTTGGCTGAATTCCCGGTGGCCGGGCGGAAGATTCCCCTGCAGCTTCCCTCTCTCCACTTCCATATAGCTTAGGGAGGCGGTTCCAATTGAAGTGAAATGCTCTTGGTGAATGCTGCGGGGATCGTTCAATGGATAATGCGAATGCCCCGAGAATGTAATGACTTGCGGATAAGGCTTCAACGCGTTCATCAGCGCTTCGATGTTATCTTGAATCCCCCATTCCTCGCTGCCGTATACCGTATCCTTCAAGTGCTGGTGCAGGAACACGAAGATCGGCTGCGCCGGAGCATCGGCAGCCGCTTCTGCCAGCTGCTTGCTCAGCCATTCAATTTGTTGGAGCGAGAAGTATCCATGGGTCATCGTATCTTCCGTAGCCAAGACGATAAAATGATGCCCCTGAATGATGCGATGATAATATATCGACTCCATGCCCGTCATGTCAAGAAAGCGAGCTTGGGCTTGTGCGGGCGGCAATCCGTTCCAATAATCATGGTTGCCGATCGCAATGAGCGCCTCTGCTTCCGGCAGCTTGTGCTGGCGGAAAATCTTCATGTGGCGTTCATACTCTTCTACCATTCCGTTATTGGTCAGGTCCCCTACAATGACGAAGGCATCCTGCTTCGGCGCGCGCGCATTCAATTGCTGGAGCGCGCGTTCGAACTTATGAATGCACTCTTCTCCTGTCGGCGCGATATGCACATCGCTAATTACCGGAAAGACAAGGCGGGGTTTTGCTTGCATCGAAGACATGGAAAACATCCACTCCTTAGTTCATTGCAGTATGAATGCGATTTCATAATGAATTCCACCTCAGTCTACTCCTTTCCGTCTGATTTGAAAAGATAATTCAATAAAAAATGTTCATGATATAATCTCGTGAAATCGCCAAAATTTTCCGATATAATAGAGGTCACCACGAACAAGCATTAACGAAACAATAAGGATGTGTGATTGCGTTGTTAGCGATTGAACGCCGGAAAGGCATCATGCAGCACTTGCACCGTGATGGCAGAGTGTTGGTTGCCGAACTAAGCAGGCATTTCCGCGTATCTGAAGAAACCATACGCAGAGACTTGGACCGCCTGGAAAGAGAAGGGCTGCTGCAGCGGACGCACGGCGGCGCTTTTCTGGAGGATGATCTTATTACCGACCTTCCGATATGGGTGCGGGAAGACTTCTATTTGGCGGAAAAAAAGTGGATTGGTTCCAAATGCGCACGGCTCGTCAAAAACGGAGACACGATAATGCTCGATTCCAGTACGACCTCGCTTCATATCGCCAGGTCAGTGAAAACACTTAAGCATCTGACCGTCATTACGAACTCGCTCAAAGTGCTTACCGAGCTCTCCGATGCCGATCATATCAAATTGATATGTACCGGCGGCACTTTGCGGCATCATTCCTTGTCTTATTCGGGCCATGCGGCCGCCAAAGCGATATCCTTGTATTTGGCTGACAAGGCGTTCATCTCCTGCTCTGGCATGGATATGCGGCACGGGGTGACAGATACGAATGAGAATGAAGCGGAAATACGCAAAATGATGATCCAAAATGCCAAATACAGCTTCCTCGTAGCGGATCAGTCCAAATGCGACAAGAATGGCCTTGCCAAAATTGCTGGCTATGCCGCCTTTCACAAGCTCATCACGAATGCCCCGTTGAACGCCGAGTGGCGGGAGCATCTAGGCAAATATGCCATCGACATCGATGATCAGCCAGCTCCCCGAACTGACGAAAGAGCGCATTCCGGGAAAATTTAAACGGAAGATATGCGCAGATCGGTTTTGCATGACACCCAGCCCGCCCCTGCGATGGCAGCATCCTTCGACCCGTCCATCAAGATATCGCCGAACGCTACCAGTGAACAAGCAAATAAGGAGCAAGCCGGTATCCGGCTTGCTCCTTACGCTTGAATACTATGCAAATCCCTACATTACGCTTTTCAGCTTCTTCACATAGTTCGCGCGAATGAATACGAAATAGATGATCTGAATGACCAAGAAAGAACCCAGGACGAGCGAAGATTCCACCACCAGATTTTGATTGAACGTGTTCTGGAGCGTGTTCAAGGCGACCGCGCCGTGGATGACGGCAACGATGATCGGCACGAAGAACAGCAGCCCGATTTGGGTGGATGCGATCTTGGACAATTCGCCTTCCGTCAACCCGAGCTTGCTGATGGCCCGGTATTGTATGCGGTCGTTATCCAGGTCGGCATACAGCCGGAAGTACAGGAAGCTTCCCGCGGCGACGAAGAACACTGCGCCGATGAACAGGCCCGTCAACAGGATTTGTCCGAATCCTTGATTGATGTCGTTCAATTCATACGCTCGCGATGAAAAGCGGTAGTGCTCTCCGTTCCCTTTCAATTCCTTCATCAATTTCTTCGAAACGCCCAGCGTCTGCTTCCAATCTGCAACGTCGTACACGTACATGGCAGAATCGGATTCAGATTTCGGCAGCGCTTGGAACACATCGTCGGATACAACCGCGATATTAGAGCCTCCCACGCTCTGCATCAGCGAAGACGGCATCACCGTGTTTTCCGTGACCGTAAGCTTCCGGTCCATGAGCGTCAGCTTTTTCTCCTGCCCCTTGCTGCCTCTGTCGTAGCCCATGTTCAGGTCATCCGCATAGAATAAGCGCGCTTCATCCTTGCCTATCGCGACATCTCCCTTGATGATGCGATTATAATCAGACGCGGCAATGAAGGAATAATCCTTGTCTGTTTCGGCATCGGCGGCACTTTTCTTTTTGATGACCATGGACTCGAAGGCAATGTTTTCTTGCCCCAGCATTTGTTCGATGAGCGCGGTATGCTCTCCAGCCTGCTTATTCTCAACATATGATACATATTTCAAAGGCGGCGTCGACGCCGACATCATGTTGGTGAACATCGACTTTATTCCCACCAGCGTGCCGATGGCCGTAAAGGCGACGGTAGAGATGATCGCCACCAGGAAGAACATGCGGGCGTTGTCTTTCATGCGGTACGCCAAATCAGACAGCGTAATCATGTTCGTGTTGCTGCGGTACAGCTTTTTGTTGTTTTTCAGCTTATGAATGATATAGACGCTCAATTGCGTAAATAAGAAATACGTTCCCACGCTGACGATAACCGCCACGGGCAACAGCGCGAATATAACGAGAATCCCCTTGACGACAAATGCGATGGCGTAGCCAATGATGAGCAGCACAGCAGCCAATATGGCAAGCACGCGCGAAGCTTTCGGCTCCGGCTTTGGCTTGGCCGTTCCTTTCAGCAGATCGATTAGCGAGCTGCTGCGCAAAATCGTGGCAGTAAACAACGAAATAAATAAAAATAACAGCGTGAACGCGGCAAAGGAGAGCCAAATCGCCTTCACCGGCATGTAAAAGGCCAGCGATTTCTCCAGCGACAACACCGAGGAGCCCAGCATGAGCATCCCCTTGGACAGTACAAGGCCAATTGCAATCCCAGATACAGTCGCCGCGAGTCCGATAATGATATTCTCCAGGAAGACGAGCCGTCTCAGCTGCATATCGGACATCCCCTGCATAATGCATATGCCGAATTCCTTTTTACGTGACTTCAGAAAGACGCTCATGGAATACAGAATAAAGAAAAACGTAAACACATAAATAATATATTGCGCCACATCCATTCCCGTCTGCGCGCCTTTGCCGTAAGTGCCTTGACCTTGAAAGCTTAATTCAGGATGAAACGCCAGCATCGAATAGACGAAGAAAATCATGACCGAGAAGGCGCAGCTGAAGAAATAGCCAGCATACAGCCGTTTATTGCGAAATACGTTTTTAAACGCGAACTGCCGAAAATTCATCTTCCGTTCCCCCTATTGCCGACAATACATTCATGATTTCTTGGAAGAACACGTCCCGGCCATTCGCCCGGTGAAGCTCCCGGTACAACGAGCCGTCCTTGATGAAGATGACGCGATCGCAGTAGCTGGCCGCCTGAGCGTCATGCGTAACCATCATCATCGTGGCTTCTTCTTCCTTGTTCAGCCTTTGCAGAGTCTCAAGCACGTCCTTTGCCGATTTCGAATCAAGGTTGCCGGTCGGCTCATCCGCCAATATCAGCTTCGGATCATGGATGATGGCCCGTGCGATGGCTGTGCGTTGGCATTGTCCGCCCGATATTTCGTAAGTGCGCTTGTTCAGTATGTGGGTGATGCCGAGCTTATCGGCAATCCGGTTTACCCGTTCATCCTGCTCTTTGATGCTCACATTTTCCAGTGTGAGCGGAAAGATGATATTCTCTTTTACCGTCAGTGTCTGCAGCAGATTAAAATCTTGAAAGACAAAGCCGAGCTCTTGGCGGCGAAACAACGCCAACTGGCGCTTGCTCAATTTATGGATTTGCTGACCGCCGATGAATACCTCGCCTGATGAGGGCTTGTCAATGGTAGAGACGACATTGAGCAAGGTCGTCTTCCCGCTGCCGGACGGTCCCATAACGCCGACGAATTCCCCTTTCTGAACGGTCAAATTCAAATTCGCCAGCGCTTTATAAGCTACTTTGCCTTCATATACTTTCGATACGTTCCGGACTTCTAACATCGGTAATAAGCACGCTCCTTCGGAGTAATCTTTATATCAACACTGTAATCCTTAATGGTAACCGAAGCCATTGGTATACCTTACGGCAACCTTTCGTTTTTGTAATATTTAGTGAAATCATGCTGTCCTGTTGCAACATCGCCGCTAAAAAAAAAGAGCCCGCATCCATCGATGCGAAGCCCCGCTCCCGGTCCCTTATTATCATTGCACGATTGCACGCCTAATCGTCGCGCCGTTTCCTGCGGCTAAGCGAAAACCCGCCGAAGCCGCCCAATATGGCCAAGTAAAATCCAAGATCGTACCACCAGCCCGTATTGTTCACCTCATACACGCGAATGTCCCCGTTGAAAACGCCGATGATGAGCGAAATCGGGGCGATCCAGCCATGCCAGATGCCCCAGAAAAATCCCGCCGGATCCGCTTGCGTGTAAGAGCCGTCTCCCGGCACACAGCCGCTCAGCAGGCCCATCATTAGTGCCAGTGCGGCACACAGCCCGGCATAGCGGGCCCAATGGCTTTTCTTCGTTTTTTTCTGTTCCGCCTTCGCTTCCTGACCATGCTCTCTCATTTACATTCCTCCTGGCTGCATGATTGCGCCGAGACATCTGCCTCGAGCAAGGGCGCATACATCATAAGAGCGTGATTTTCAGTCACATATTCGTCTGCGCAGCAATCTCCATCAGCATTGAATGCTTTGCGATACAATATATTATGCCTCACATACCCTCCCCAATGCTCTTGCCGAATGGCGTGATCACGCTCATACACTTCGTATCTATAGCGCGCCGGATTCGTCGAACGCCAAGCCCCGGCAAGCGCATCGCCGGTCAGCGTAAGCTCCAACTGAAACGGATTTCCGGTCGGATTGAAAAGCATCAGATCCAAATCATTATACGAGCATGTGGCTCCGCTGCCGAAGGGCTGCGTACGGCCGCTGTCCGGGAAGACATCATAAGAGTGACGGTGCCGTTCCACGACTTGAAGCGGAGTATGCAGCGCCATCCAGTAGATCAGATTGGAAAGTTGGCACAGCCCTCCGCCCACTCCGATGCGCATGCGCCCGCAGAAGAGGATCATCCCGTCGACGTAACCTTTGCGGCGAGTGGGCTTGCCGATGAGCCGCCAATAGGAGAATGTCTCGCCCGGCATTATCGTCACCTGATCCAAACGTTCTACGGCCAAAGATAGATTATGTGCTTTATTATGTTGAAGCTGCACGTCTACATCCCTAAGCTTGCGGAAGAGCGGCGTCGTATGACGGACAATAACGTGGGGAAGCTGCGTAACGGTGCGTTGCCGTGCCAACTGATTGCGCATTCGGAACCACTTCCATCTTCGCAGCATCGTGAAGGCCAATCGACCGCAGACGAGGCGAAGCTTGGAACGCGGCTTTGGCTGCAGGGTCTTGCGCACTGGCTGCATACGGTCACCTCTTTGTTCATTGCTATTTCTGGCAGGTTATGATATAGTTATCATTCCTTTTTCCATTTTTGCACAGAAGTGAGGAAAGTCAAGAGACAACTTTTTTTCCGTCGTTTCATTGGATTGTTTAGCTGGATATTTTGAATCTGGCAGTATGGTTGGATCGTTAATTATGATTCTTAGGAGGTAACTGAAAGTGAGCGATGCGTTTCAAAGTGCCTATCAAGAAGAGGAGCTCCGGCTGCGGGATACGATGGAAGAAATCGATCGTCAATACCGACGGCTCGTGGAGATTCCTGTATATACGGGGCATGATTTCACCGAGCAAGTGATGGAAGATACACGCGAACTGCGACGACAGCGGCTGAAGCGGGCTTTGAAGGAGCCTTACTTCGGCCGCCTTGATTTTGAAGAGATGGGCAAACCGGCTCCTTCCGCTCTATATATCGGCAAGCATGGCGTAGACCGCGAGGTCGAACCGGGCCGTTCCGCTGCCTATCCGCTCGTCATCGATTGGCGGGCGCCGATTGCGAGCCTGTTCTACTCCTTCTCCGGCGGAATCGAGCCGGTAACGTTCGAAGCGCCCGAAGGCTCTGTCGAGGGCCACGTCCATTTGAAGCGCAACCTTGTCATCCGGGGTCAGGCCTTGCAGCGGGTCGTGGATACGTACAACCGGTCCGAAGGCGAGAGCCACGTGACGGATGAGTTCCTCGTCTATCGCTTGGGCGAGAACAAAGATAACCGGCTGCGCGATATCGTCTCGACCATTCAGGCAGAGCAGGATCGGATTATCCGCGCTCCGAAAAATATGGCGCTGTTCATTCAAGGGGTAGCAGGGAGCGGCAAGACGACCGTTGCGCTGCACCGGCTTGCCTTCTTGTTGTATCAGTACCAAGAGCAAATACGCGCGGAAAAAATGATGATTTTCGCACCGAACCGCATGTTCCTCGACTATATATCCGATGTTCTTCCCGAGCTCGGCGTCGGAAATATCCAGCAGCGCACGTTCCCGGAATGGGCGTTGGAAGTGACCGGCTTAGAGGATATGGTGCAGCTGGCTTCGCCGATGGAACAGATCGAGTTGTGGTACGGATCATTGAACAACCGTCCAATGCTTGATGATCAAGCATCAGGCCGCTTCAAAGGCTCGCTTGCCTTCAAAACTCACATGGACGAGCAATTGACCCGCATGGAGCGGCAAGCCGTACCTGAGGCAGATTTCAGTCCATGGGACGGCGCGTTGCTCAGCTTCGCAACTATTGCCGTCTGGTACCATGAGGAGTATCGTTCCTACGAGCTTGCGAAACGCAAAGAACGCGTTAGGGCGCGGATTCAGCGCTGGATTGAGATGGAGCTGAAGCAGGAGCGCTCCAAGGAGCAGCATAAGGCGAAGAAGAAATCATCTGCCCAGCGGATGAAGGCTTATATGAAGAAATGGGCGGCCTTCGATGCGCTGGCATTGTACAAGACGTTATTCGATCCGAAGGGCAACGCCGCCGCAGGCGATGATCGAATGGTCATTCCAGCCAAGATCTGCAAAGAAACGGCAGCTTATTTGAAAAAGAACACCGTCAGAAACGAAGATTTGGCAGCGCTGCTCTATTTGCATGTCCGCCTGCACGGAATACCGGGCGATTACCGTTACGATCATATCGTCATCGATGAAGCCCAGGATTTCTCACCGCTCCAGATAGCCGTGCTCGACGCTTTTGCCAGAAATCATTCGTTCACGATATTGGGCGATTTGTCTCAGGGCATCCATGCGTATGCCGGCATACACGATTGGTCGGAAATGCGCGGCCTGTTCGAGCCTGAAGCGACCGATTATTTTGCGTTGACGCGCAGCTACCGCTCCACGATGGAAATTATCCATTTCGCGAATGTCGTGCTTGAGCGTGGCGTCCGCACCGACATGCTGGCGATTCCGGTATTCCGCAGCGGACAGAAAGTCCGGCTCGTCGCTGAACCTTCCGGTCAGCAGTCCGAGCTGCTCACACAGGCTCTCGCTCAATTCGGAAGCAGCGGCTATAATACAATAGCGCTGCTCACTCGCACAGCGGAAGAGGCGCGAGCCCTGCATGCGAGATTGAGCTTGCACAGCCCGGATAAGAAAATCCATCTTATCGACGGCAATGAGCAGCAATACGAGGGCGGCATATCGGTGCTCCCGATTTATCTCTCCAAAGGCCTGGAGTTCGACGCGGTACTCTTGATGGATGCAGACGCCGACCACTACCCTTCCGATCCGCTTGATGCCAAGCTGCTCTATGTCGGCTGCACGCGCGCTCTGCATGAGCTGTGGGTGCTGCATGATGCGGATCAGCCGCTGTCGCCGCTGATTAGCGCAGACGATGAAGAAACGGTTGTGCACGGGCTATAGTTTATTATCAAAAAAGGACGTTCCGGTGCTCAGCAGCCCGGGAATGTCCTTTTTCTTCCGTCGTCAGCGGCAGTTTTACCGGTTTAGCCATCCTATCCCCTCAACTTCTGTGGTTCATCCTTCGTACTCAAGTGCCGGAAATCCAGAACCAATGTTTGCCGAGTTCCTTCTGCTTTACTATTTTGGCCCCGAGCATTTCTCCATCCGGCTTCCCTTCTGACACATACACAAGTCCTGAAAAATTATCCAACATCCCGCGTATCGTAAAAAACAGCACTTGAAGCGATTCTCCGTTCCGTACAACCACAATTTCTCCTCCCCCGCGGGAGAGATGACGGAGATCTTCCGGCAGCTGCATGATCTGATCATGTTCGGAGCCGCCTGTGTCCCAGCCGCCTTGCGTCAAGCGCTCGATGACCCGCTGCCGCTGCTCGCGATACATCCAATCGTCCAGGGCCGCACGGGTCTGATGCAATGGAAGCTCCAGGGCGATATAGACGGCGGCTAGCTGCGCAGCGATCGGTATGAGTATGAGCGCCCAATAACCAAACGATCTTCGTTTTACGATAGAAACGATGATGTCGATGATCGCCCATACGACAGACACGACAAAGAAAAGCGCAAACAAAGCGAAAAGGCTGGCCGTACCCCACAATCCGATATCCATGCTGAAAAAGAACAACAACATCCATGCCGCTGCCATAACGGCCGAAAATCCGAAGATGAACCGCTTGCGCGTTCGTTCGATATGGTTTGAAATTGGCTGCTCCGTTTCGATTGAATTCATTGCATTAACTCCTATTCATCCTTGAACTTTCTATCACACGCTTGATTTGGCCCCTGATTTCTTAATCTCCATTTCCATGACCAGCTAGGATTCCGCATTATACCATATTCTACAATAAAAAAACCCAGCCATAAGTTGCAATTATTCATGGCTGGGCTGTATCGTATTACACGATGATCTGTTTGAACTTCAACACGCAGGTCGTTCCTTCATCCTGACGGCTGTAATACGCGATAGTCCCGTTCATCGCCTTCACGAGACTGATGACGACCATCAAGCCAAGTCCGGTCCCTTTCTCCTTCGTCGTATAAAAAGGCATACCGATGCGCTTAATCTGATAATCGCTCATTCCGACTCCGGTATCCTTAATGTGGATATGAACGCCTTCATTGTCCGACCAGGTCGTCACTGTCAGCACGCCGCCGTCCGGCATCGATTCCACCGCATTTTTCATGATGTTGAGCAAGCATTGTTGGAATTTCTTCGCTTCGCCCATCACATGAATCGGCTGCTTCGATAAATGCTTGATGACCACTTCAATCTTGGATATGACGCAAAGCGGCGACATCATCGGAATAATGCCGTCGATCTCTTCTTGGACATGAATCGGACGTGCCAACTCCACTGCCGGCTTCGCGTAATTCAAGTAATCGGTAATGATGGAGTTCGCCTGTTCGATGCCTGACACGGCATAACTCCGATACGTTTCCAGTTGCGCCGGAGTCAGGTTATCCCGGTTCATCAGCTGCAGAAAGCCTTGTGCTGTCGTCAGCGGATTGCGAATCTCATGAGAAATGGATGCCGCCAATTGGCCGATGACTTGATACTTCTCCGCAAGGAAGAGCTCTTCCCGCATTTTCTCTTGATTTTTGACATGATTATAAATATAACTCACGTACATGGAAGACAAGTAGGAACCGATAACGGCAACTCCAACCTCGGTACCGCTTACTGTATCCCAATTGTCGAATACGGATAAAAATCCGAGCAAATATACCGTGATGAGCGTCATCGAAATGAGGCAAATTTGCCAATACGTGCTGCGCAGCACCTGCTTGTAATGAAAGATAAGTCCCAAAATGAGCAGCAGCGTAGAGCCGATAACCGTCGGCAAAAAATCATCCATCATGACGATGGTGCAAACATTAAACGCGGCCCAAGTAAAAATTCCCGGCAAAAAGCCTTCGAATAACGCCGCTAATGCCAGCGACACCGGTGTAAGATGAATACCGTATACGAGCGGATCGATATCTTCATATTGCGTGTAAAAAAACGTAAGCACAAACAAAATGAGAATAAATAAAATTTTGCGGCGATAATTGGCGAACATGAATTGAGGGGTAATGATAAGGAACATGAGACATGCGCTCATAATGTAGAGCAATCCCTTGAATTCATACGCTATGATGGACTGAATCAACGTTGACCGTTCCTTTCCTGGTAAGATACGGCACGCGGAAATGAAGGCGTCAACCGATTATTTTCCCGTTCCATGGCAGTCCTTTCTGGAAGCGGGAACGATCATTGGAACGCCAAGCCGATAACAATGGATAATCGTACATGTCCCATATTTTGCAAGGAGACACATCCATATCGGACAGTTCGATAATGCAATTGACCGCCCGTCTTGCCGCCTCATTCGCCCCTTCCATCGTTGCCAAGTCCGTGTTCGTCCGCACATAATCCGAAGCGAGGAACAAGTTAGGTATCGCCGTATACGCATTAGGCCGCAGGTTCCATGTATTCACGTGATTCACGAGCAATGGCTCCATATTAATCGCTTCATGCGGATTGGGAAATTGAATATCTTCATCCAAATACCACGTCACCACCATATCGTCAGCCAACACCGTCTTCCCTTGGTTCAGACTCCGCTTCAACTGTTCCCACACTTCGTTCCGAATTTCTTCTCTGGAGCATTCCATGGCCGGCTTCCCATATAGGATGCCGGGAGTTCTCCAGTCTGACACATCGATGGAGATGATTCCCTTCACCTCGCCATTCCCGTATTGGCTCAAATCAAAGTGCGGCCAAAATTGCGCCTGCGACACCGATGTCAGCGCCCATGGGCTATCCATATAAATGACATGGCCATGGATAATCGGCACATCTTCCCGCAAATAAAACTGGATGCCATTCATCCATTCTACGTTCTCTGCCAGCTCCGTCAACCCGCATAGCAGAGGATCCGCCTCGACCAAATCTTCATTCAACAAGCCCGCCATGACTTCGACCGGAAGCGCGGCGATATAATAATCTCCCGTCACCATCCTGGTGCGGCCGTTCTCTGTAACGGTCACTCCCTGAATGCGCCCTTGCCGGCAATGTATGTATTCGACCTTCGCCCCGAGGCGGTAATCGACTCCTCCCGAACGCAGATGGTCAAGCCACGGATTGAGCCAGACATCGTTGGTCGGACCGTTCAATAAACGGTCTGCGCTTCCCCCCGGAAGCACCATATCGAGCATGATGGTCGCCCCGACCGTTCCGACCGTGCAGGCGTTCGCCTCCTGCGCTCTGGCGGCTACGAGAATACGTGTCAAGCCCGTAAATATTTTGCGGAATTGCGCCGACTGCTTCTCCGCTTGCAGAAAATCCCACCAAGCGGTGCGTTGGTAATCCAATAGACGCCTCTCATCGCAACTCGTCAGCACTTGCCATAAGCAGGACACGTATTGTTCAATATCTTGCTCGCCAAGTTCCAGATTGTTGTCGAACAGGGATTTGAGCAACGTCCTCCAGCCGCTGATCGATTGTGGAAATTCAGTCAGGAAGGGCTGCATCGGCCGATCGAAAAATGCCAGTCCCAGATTCGTCCCTTCAATGAGGTTGTGGTGCACGCTATGTCTATGACCTTTATACGGTATGCGTTTCATCGTATCGGTTATATGTTTGTAAAATTTCGGGAAGAAGCGAAAGCCATGCTCTCCCGGCAAATCGTGGCGTCCATCCTTTCCCGAATTCGGAACAGGCATGCTGCGCGCTTTACCTCCTGGAATCTGTCTCCACTCATATACGGAAACCTGAAACCCCCGTTCCATTAACTCATGGGCAGCGCTCATGCCAGCGATTCCGCCGCCAAGCACTACCACTTTTGGCTGAACTGTCCCTGTCATAAAGGTTGGTGCACTCCTATTCCACGAGATACTTGGAAAAAATCAACTATTTTCATATTACTATACAACTATCAAATTACAACAGATTTCAACATATTTTTGCAGGAAAACTCTGCTCATGACGGCATAAAAAGGCCGCTCGTTTCTCGACAGAAAACGGAGCGGCAGTACGATGACAGTGACGTGGCGGTCGACAGTGACGGCACGGGCCGTCATTCCGTTGATTCGGGAGAGAAGAGAAAGTACCATCTTCCGAGATCATAACAACGCTTTAAGCTATCGTGCTTGCATACTTCCGGTACAGAACCGTAATAAATATAAGGTGAACCCCCAGTCCGATGCCGCCGACGAGTAGAAGCTCCGGCTCATTCCATTGCGCGATCCGGTTATGGACAAATAGTTCAATAACCCAAAAGGTCGGTGTCACTGCCGCGCCCCAGCGCCATGGCTCCGGCAGCAGGCAGGCGAGCACCGGAATGAAGATCAACAGTCCGCCCAGCTTGGACCATGCCAGCCCTTCCACTTTGTTGGAGGCGAACGAGGTCAACAAAAGGGCCATCATCGGACCTTCCAACAGCAGCATTGCAAAGGCAAACCCATATTGGCCGGCGCTCCAAGCCGAGAAATCCGCCATGACAAACGCCAGTAAAATATAGATGCCGGATAATAGCGTCGGCAGAGTCAGCCGATGAATGAAATACCCTTTTTGCGAGAGCGGGGTAATCGCATAGTAGGCAATTAACTGCTCATCTCTTTCGTCGAGCATGAGCAGACCTGCCATCACGCCGATAACGAGAGGAATGAGCAAGACGGATGTGCCGAACATTACTCCGTAATGGACGGTTAGATCAAATCGCGCCTGTGCGGCGAACTGCGCCGAGACGAGCGGCACCCCGTATTTCAACGCCAGCACCAGCAATAAGGGGGCAACCGCAATAAAAATAAGCATCGGGTCGCGTTTGACCTGCTTCATATCACTAAGCAGCAGCTGTGCAGCACGATTCATGCGTGCGTCCCCCTTTTTGGATGACCGAATAAAAAAGATTGCATGGAACTATGCGCCCAATAGAATGCAATGCCAATCCAGATGAGTAAGCAAGCTATCGCGTAACTCGTGTCTGCGCCTGATATGGGCTTGAAAACCGATGTCAGCAGCAGCAGCGATCCGGTAGCGGGAAAGAGCAGAAAGAGCTTGCTTGAATAGACCTGCATTGTTTCTAGCACAGGCAGCACGAGAATAGTAGAATACAAGACAGATGAGAAGAAAAACCCGTTAACCGTATGGCAGCGAACGGCAACCCCCAATCCGACCAAAGTAAAAAAGACGGCAGTGAGCGCAACGCCAGCAATAAACACGCCGATGCGCTGGTGGATGCCGAAGGTGCTCATATGGATGAATAAGCTGCTTATAAGCGACAGACATGTCAGCGAGAGCGTCTTCGACCAGATATAGGATGCCGGCGAATAAGGTGTAACGAACAGGTTGTCATGAATATGCTGTCCTTTTTCAAGCAAGATGAGTCCGCCGATGAAGAAGAACCCGAGCATGCTCGGATCAGAAAACGTCAGCAGCACATTCAAATCGGCTTGATAGGTATCAGGCAGCATCCGCAGAAGAATGATGTAAGCGATACTGATTAGCAAATAGGCGCTATAAAAGTGATGACGGAACTGGAGCTTCATATCTTGTCTCCATGAGCCGAAGAAACGGCGCACACTCGAATAAGGCAGCCGAGAGCGCAGAGCAATAGCTTTATTATTCATGTCAACGTTCTCCCTGTCACTTGGATAAACAGCTGATCCAACGAAGCCTCTTGCGTGTGTATCGTCTCAACCGAACCGCTCCGGAGCAGCCGGAGGAACGATTCGTTGGCGCCGATTCCCTCTAATTGATAGTCGGCCCGTCTCAGTGCTGCGCCTTCTCTGTACTCGACGCATACCGCTTTTTTCCCCGCCCGGACTTTGAGCGTGCGCGGCGCATCAATCAAGCGGATTTCCCCGTCTACGATAAAAGCGACTCTATCGCAAATTGCCTCGGCGACATTCATGTTATGAGTCGTAATGATGATCGTTTTCCCTAACGATTTCAGCTGCAAAATGATATCTTTCACGGTCTTCGCATTTACGGGATCAAGCCCGGAGGTCGGTTCGTCCAGAAACAGTATCTCCGGCCGATGCATCAGCGCCCGGCATAGATTGAGGCGCATCTTCATTCCTTTGGAGAAATCGGACACTTTCGTATGGCCGTACTCCTCAAGCGACAATTGAGCGAGCAGCTGCTTCGGTTCCTCAGTCTTCACATCGTACAGTGAACGGAAAAGATCCAAATTTTCCAACGCCGTAAATCGGCTGTAAAAGTTCGGAAATTCGAACGCCACACCGATAGCATTATAATAATCGCGACCCTGATCTTTCAGTTCCTTCCCCATGATGCGCACGCTGCCCTCGTAGTGCTTCAGCATGCCGATAAGGATTTTCTGCGTCGTGCTCTTTCCCGCTCCGGACGGCCCGAGAAATCCGAAAATTTCGCCTTGCGGAATGTGAAAATCAAGCCCTTTCAGCGTGTAATGCCGATGTCCGGGATATTTGAATCGCAGCTGCTTCACTTCCATCATGCCTGTTCCACCTCGTTCGGTTCGATAATTAACCCATCCGCGATCAGATCAACAAATAACCTCATCGTATCGCCGTATCGCTCCTCGCCGATAAGGTGCTTCTGCAAAGCCAGCAGAATGAGCGAACGGATCAGGCTGACGATGGTCTCCGGCTGCTGAGGCTTCATCCACCCTTGCTGCTGTCCGAGCGCGATAACCGGCAGCAGATCATCCGCATCTCTGGCAAAGTGACGCTCCAACTTGTCAGGCGGAAGCTTGCGGAATAAGGCTTCCATCATTTCTTCATCGTATAGCTGCCGCAAAAACGGATTGTTCTCCATCGTGGCAAGCGCTTCGTGCAAAAAGCGCTTGAAGGTCTCCCGGCTCACGGGAGACCCGCTTTGAAAATAGGCGCCGGTAAGCCGCTCCCGAATGGTCTCCTCCTCCTGCTCAAGCAGCTCGAAATACAGCTCTTCCTTGGACGGATAGAACAAATAAAACGTCCCTTGGGCAATGCCCACCGCTTTGGTTAAATCGGCGACGCTCGTCTTCTTCAGCCCGTACAAAGCAAACAACTGCTTTCCTTTCCGTTGCAGCTCCCGCCGAATGTTTTCTTTCTCCTGTTCACTAAATCGCGGCATCATGCACACCCCTTATGATTTTATGAATAATTTTATTTTATATTCATAATTAAAGTGCATTGCATTCATTTTGTCAATGATAACCAACAAAAAACCGCCGCTCCCTTTGCTAAGAAGTGCCGGTTTTTGCAGGAAATATAGACGAAATCATTCTTGTTTATGATAATATTGAAATTAATACCATGTTCATTTAGGTTGATTTGGGTTAATGTGTAAATATCATCATTTTCTATTAAAGGTATTGCACAATCCATGAAATCCATAGCGCAGCCGGATAGAAAAACAGCTGGGCCAACACGGTTCCTAACGCACGCGACATGATGAGCAGCGCGAATATTTTGCCCAATCGCTGCCGCGCAGCAGTATCTGCAATTGCCCGGTCCGTTAGCATAGCCATTTGCGGGTCGACGAATATGGTCAATAGAACGGTCGCCACTCCGTTGATGAAGCCTGATGATTGAGACGCGGCAGTGCTGAATTCAGCAGTAAGGACAGAAGCGTACAGGGCAGACATCACTCCGATCGTATAAATCCCTGTCACGCAGCTATTCAGAAGAAGCAGACGTTTCGGTATACCCATAATCCGCAAGGATGCGAGCATCTTCCACGTAGGCTTGCGGATATGATGCTTGACATGCTTCAACTGATCAAGCGATACCGAAGTAATCATTTTGGGAATCGATCCCGACACTTCTAAGTGGCGTATTACGCGGGTAGCCAACAGCACGGCGGTAGGAAACAATAGTAATGCAAGCAGCGTTCCAATCGTCGAGGAACCGATAATGATGCGAATATTGGATTCCAGGTCGAATTCCGGGCGTTCCCTTGCATAGTCGATCACTTTGCCCGTCATAGGCGCTTGTATCAGATTGGAGGTGCGGGAGACAAGCACGATAATACCGGTCAGAGACAGTGAGACCGCTAACCGGCCGACTCGAACTCCGGCATAGCGGACGGCATACGACAAGGTTTCAAACATGTGAATACATAGCGTAAACAGAGCGATGACGATTATTTTATCTGTCAAGCGTAATCCTCCCCGTATCGCGAAAGATTTCCATGATATGTCATTGACGAAATTAAACTTATTGTCTCACGACTTTTTATTGCTTGTCCAGAAAAAAGATTTTCTTCATTGCAACTTTTTTACTCGCCAAACGTTATAACTGGTAAAGGAGGTTTCCGGTTTCTATGCATTTTTCATTCCGCAAATATAGTATACATGTGTTGCTCGGGTGTCTGTTATTGTCATTAAGCATGCCGCTTGCTGCAGCTGCGGCCGACACCGCAGAGCAACCTAATCAGTCCGTAGAAGCTGCTCAGCCCTTAGTGCAAATATTGAACAAAGATGGCGAACCAATTGCGGCGGATAGTCTCATCCTCCACGATATGACTTATTTGCCAATTAAAGATATCAGTCCCAACCTGGATCTGAAGGTGCGTTGGGAAGCAAGCAGCCGTACGGTGTACATCGAGGGAGATGTAGCCGATATTACATGGAACTCATTGACGAACAAGATGAAGGTGAACAGCAAAGATACGATACTTACAACCATGCCGGAAATTGTAAACAGCAAAACATACATTCCTCTTCAATTGTTGCGGGAAGTGTTCCAAGTCGACTACGATTGGGACGAAAAGACGAAGACGGTAACGTTACTCTATGAACCTGACAATGCGAATCTATAGTCCAATAACCGAGCAATGCTGGTCCTTCAACCAAGTACTGCTCTTTTTTTTGATGTTATAGCTTGTTTTAATTTTGCAACGCACTATGAATTTGATTCATAAAAAATAACCCACTAGATTAAAAGTGGGCTAGGGTATTAACTCACATTTAAGATTTAAGCAAAATAATAGAAAATAGTGAATAGATTAGGATGGAAAATGTGAGAGAACAAATGATTTTATAAACGGTTATGTTTTGATTATTCTTTAGTTTTTCCAAGAGAGATATAAAGGTTAGACAGAAAATAAAGGAAACTACAAAAGACATGCTGTGCAGAGTACCTAACATATTATCGTCTCCATATCATCTAGTGGGAACTACTCATCTTGTTGTTTCCAATACCAAAGTGCACCTTTGTCTGGACTTTCGTCATATGCATCACTTGGACTAATAGTTATTTCTGGTTTTGAGCCTTTGGAAAAAGAAAGACTTCCGCTAACGTTTTTCTCCTTATGAAAATACTTCGCGGAAGCCGAAGATGTTTCGCTCTTTCCTGAACCATCATGAGATTTGGTGACAATTACATAGCTCCCACCGGAGTGTTTGTTAGCAAAATAATTATTTTTTCCGTTACTAACTATGTTTTGGAGTTGAAATTCCCAACCTATTCCTGCGCCAGGTGTATACTTGTCATAAGTATATCTAGTGATATCATATCGAGTACCAGTGCCTTTATCTGTTGCAGTGTAACTATAGAATGCAGATTCAGGATCAGCATTAAAGTCACTACTCCAAGCAATTCCCGTTTTATCCTTAAGAACAAACCGAGGCGCATAATCCCACATCCAATTGTGCACGATAGAAAACCTAGCAGTTCCTGGCACTGTCGTTCCTATCCTACTTACTATTAGATACTGAGTAAAATTACTTAATGCCATCAACTCGTTCTCAGATAAATTGATCTTGTTGCTATCATCTGACAGATAAGCAGTTGCCTTTTCCAATGTTAGAAAAGTGGCACGATCTCTATATAGTGCTTCCTTGAAACTACCTTGGAGAACATTAATTACCTCCTGGGGGTATCCCGATTCTAGCAAGTATGAGTCGATTTTTGAATCATCGAATTTGTAGGTATCGGCCCCAGCAGCAATTGGTAATGAAAGCAACAAAATAAGTATTAACGAAACAGTGATAAATTTCCTCAAAACAAATACCTCCTTGTATAAAATTGGTTATGTTTCCAATCACAATCTATCACAAGATTTGATTTATTTCAACATATTTTACAAATAATGCCCTAAAATTCTAAGGGAAGGTGAAAAAAAGGACTTGACAGCGTATTATTATTGACTGGAGATGCGATCTGTCTCTAATTCACTTTATATAGCATTCGTTTATGTCAAACAAAATAAGCTAAGCTGTTTCCAGCAAATATTCAAAAATTGCTTCATTTAACCGATAATGTTTTACATAGGAGTTGTTCCTAAGTCACATTCGACTTATCGTTAAGGGTCAGAATTCCCCGCATTCATAATTAATTATCTGTATAGAAAGGAAGGATTGGATGTGAATATATCAACAGTATCTTCCTTAGGCGCCATAGGCTCAACCAGCGGTCAAGGTCAAGCCAGCAGCATCGATGCGCAAATTGAAAAGCTAAACAAAAGAAAAGCGGTCATTGCGCAAAAAATAGTTGCCGTGGCAACAGGAGATGACGAGCAAAAATTGAAAGAAGAGAAAATTAAAGCGCTCAATTTGGAAATCAACGCGATTGATCTGCAAATCAGCCAGCTAATCCAAAAGAAAATGGAGCTGGAGAAAAACAAAAACGATCCCTCGAAAGCCAAGGGCGCTACAGATGAGATTGGCCCCTCAGCAAGCGACCTGATCCATCCTGACGATAAGCAGCAAGGAAATCATATTTTCATCGATATAAAGCTCTAGTGTCCCTAGAAGCCCAGCGATAATGAAAGCAGCGAGGCCGGTAACGAATACCGGCCTCGCTGCTGTTGTCACATCTCATTTACCAGCGGCTCATTAATGATAGAATACTGCTTAACGTCCTCATATCGTCCTTTATTGAACAAATGTTTGCGTAAAACCCCTTCAAATTGCAGGCCGCATTTCTCGAGCACTTTCGTGGAACCCGCATTGTCTAGATGACAGCGGGCCTCAATACGCACCAGCTTCATGGTATGGAACCCGTATCGTATCACTTCATTGACAACTTCGGTCATGTAGCCTTGATTCCAGTAATCTCTGGCCAAGACATATCCGATCTCCGCCCGCGCATGACTCGGCTTCCAATTCACAAAGCCGCATGTGCCAATCAGTCTGTCACTTTCCAGATCAACAATCCCCCAGGGGGCAATCTCTCCTCTGTCATACCGTTTAATGACGAATTCCAAGAAATGATGCGTGTCCGCCATCGTTCGATGCATCGGCCAAGTCGTAAAACGCGACACCTCATCGTCTGCGCAATACAGGAACATATCCTCTGCATCATGCAGCGACATTTTGCGAAGCAGCGTCCTTGCTGTCTTCAATATAGGCAATTGAAAGAAGAACGGTTCCGAATTCCTCACTTGCATCCACACCCTCTTTATCGGTTACAACCATCCCATTTCCTTAAAATATTTTGCCACACATAGGGCAGGTGTGTCCATTCTATCTCTCAACGCATGCATGCCGCAAAAGCAGCATTCGCTAGGCCCGGATCTTCTCCACGAATCGGGCTCCGAATTCGCTGCATAGCTTAATGTCATCCGAATTGGGGGATAATTCCACCTTCAGTCCCTCCAATACGACTTCACATCCGCGCTCCTCCAGCTTTTTGATTAAAATATCCACTGCCGCGCCGTACTCAGGATAACAGGAATCACAGGAACCGAATACGGCCGCTTTTTTCCCCGTCAAGTCGATGTTATCCATTTCTTCATAGAAATCGAGAAATTCATCCGGGAGCTCTCCGTCGCCCCATGTATATGCTCCAAGCAATATTCCATCGTGCTCGGTCAGATCGGTTCCATACGCATCCATGACTTCCTTCATCTGAAGCTCCTCGCCCGCTGCCCGCACATTGGCTGCAATCGTTTCCGCCATCTCCTCGGTATTGCCGGTCATGCTTGCATAGATCATTATCGTGCTCATCTATGTATCCCCGCCTTTCGGATAATTGCTGTGTCTCTTCATTAACGAAAATGATACTGATAATCATTATCACTAATGTTGACATGCCCATTATACATGTGCGCGATATCCATTTACAAGCAAAACTTTGCTGAGAAAATATAGGAATTGTTTTTCATAAAAAAAGACGAGTTAGCTTGTAAACAGCCTTCTCGTCAACTATTATTGAGCATCCCGCAGCCAGGAGACAATGTAACAAGTGCGGGGACCCCCATCCTTATACAGGCAACGTCCATGTTGCGCGCACATAACCCAATTTCATTCCGGCGCGTTCCATATTGCGATGACTTTGCGACAGATAGCTTGCTTGGCTGACAACCACTCGGCACCCGCTCAAGGCCGCCTCATGAATTCGCCTCCGCAGCAAAGCCGCATGCATCCCGATATTGCGATATGAAGGCAGTGTCGCTGCAAACGTAAGCGAAGCGATCCCGTTCTGACGGTACATGACGCCTGCCGCAGCAGCCTTGTCCTCCTGATATGCGATAAAAAACGACCACCCCGGCCGTTTCAGCAGCACCTCATTATTTCGTGCCACATAAGGAATGCCGTCATCTCCGAGCCCCGTTCCCCGGCAATGTATCGCCGCATAAGTCAGCATCTCTTCTTCGGGACAAGGAAGAACGCGGATCTCTTCCGCCGGCTCCGGATCGCATGCGGTTTGCCGTTCCGGGGCGCCATACAGTGTCGCATGGAACCCGGATTGATAACAGCCGCTCTCGCTTAATTTCTTGAATAGTAATGGATGCGCATGCTTGGGAACGATCTCGAATTGGCATGTCCGATTCCGCGCACGAAAGAATGTAATCATGTCATCCACGTATTGAATATCCTCCACGCGGAGCCCTTTCACCGTATTGAATTGCGGCCACGGCATCGTCTCGCTATAGTACAGCCTCGCATTCCCGAATCGAGCCAGATGGATTCCTTCCGGATTGCCCTCGATATGCCGAATCGCCTTCATCCGATCCGTCATATAATCGATTTCAGACTCCTCCAATGCGTCGGCTACCGCGTCGGTCAAATACACGGCTACCCCTCCAATGGAATATTACACACTATACATTCATAAGTATTAATTCGTATCACCTAAATAGCAAGGAGCCTGCACCCGCTGCCGCAAAATGGGGACCAGCTTATGAGGGTAGACGCGAATCTGTTCCAGTTCCTGAAGCCGAATCCATTCGACGCCGACCTGATTCTCATCGGGGCCGCTTCCCTCGAATGAAGCCTGAATTTGCTCAAGCTCGCATTGAAAATAAAATTCCACCTGATGAATAGACATGTCCCATTCGGCAAATTGATGGTTTTTGCCTTTGTTATCTCGAATAATAACAGCTTTTGCTGAATTGCGTATCGGTTTCATTGCTGTGATGCTCCTTCATAATGGAGTGCTATAATGGATAGAAGTGGTTATTCCCACCTTACTATGAACGTGGAGCAGACGCAACACGTTTGACCGTTTGTAAATTTTTTATAAAGTTTGAAAAAAGGTAAAGACGGATCTTGATTGTTATGGTAGTATATGGTACAAACCAAATGTCAATTTTCTCCTCAGGCCCCTACAGCTTAGTTCAGTAGTTGGCGGTTGGTGACCGATTATTCCAAGAGAGGGGAACAGTACAAGCATGAAACGTAAATCCATGATGCTCGTCTTGACATTGCTTCTTGTATTCACCACGTTTGTAAGCGCTTGCTCAAGCAACACAGGCAATTCTTCATCTCCGAATCCTGATACGACGAAGGATTCACCTTCCACTACGGATAGTGGCGATAAGAAGAACGAACCGTCCAAGGGATCGGACAAAGAACAAGTACTCCGCTTCAATCTTCACTCCGATCCGCCTTCGCTCGATCCGGGCCTGTCACAGGACACCGTATCCTCCTCTATATTGAACGCCATGTACGAAGGTTTGGTTCGTGTAGACGAGAATGCGAAGCCAGTCCCTGGAGTTGCCGAGAAGTGGGAGGAATCGCCCGATCATAAGAAATTCACCTTCAACCTGCGCAAAGATGCCAAATGGTCCAACGGCGACCCGGTTACTGCTCACGATTTCGTATTTGCTTGGGAAAGAGTGCTGAATCCGAAGACCGAACCGGCTCCTCCTTATGCCTACCAGCTCTACTACTTCAAAAATGCGGAAGCCTATAATAAAGAGAAAATCAACGACTTTTCTCAAGTTGGCGTCAAAGCGCTTGATGAGCACACCCTTGAAATCGAGCTTGAAGCTCCAACTTCCTACTTCTTGAGTTTACTTTCCTTTACAACCTACTATCCCGTGCATAAGTCTGCAAAGGACAATCCGAAATGGGCCGCGGAAGCGAACACGATGATCTCCAACGGTCCTTTCAAAATAAGTGAGTGGAAGCACCAAAACTTGCTTGAACTGGCCAAAAACGAACATTATTATGCCGCCGATACCATTAAATTCACCAAAATAAAAGCGACAATGGTTCAGGACTCCGCGTCTGAATTGAATATGTATGAAGCCGGAGACATTGATTTTGCCGGGCATCCGACGGGTGAGCTGCCGACGGATCAGATTCCGGTTCTGAAAGAAACGAAGCCGGATGAGCTGAATATTAAAGGAATTGCATCCAGCTACTATTACTTGTTCAACAACAAACAGGCGCCATTCAACAACGCGAATATCCGTAAAGCGCTCTCGATGGCAGTCGATCGCAAGCTCATCACCGATAAAGTTGCGCTCGGCGGCGAACAGCCTGCATTCGGCATCGTTCCGCCCGGCATTACCGGCAACGCCGATCAGTACCGCAACGAAGTGAAGGATGAATACTTCAAGGAGGACGTGAATGAAGCGAAAGCGCTGCTGGCCAAAGGGCTGTCCGAGCTTGGCTTGAAGGAAATGCCTGAATTCACGCTCGGCTACAATACGAACGATAAACATAAGAAGATCGCCCAGGCCGTTGCCGACATGTGGAGCAAAAACCTTAACGTAAAAGTGAAAATCGAGAACCAAGAGTGGGGCGTCTACTTGAAGAGCCGGACCAGCTTGAATTATCAGGTCGCCCGCGCCGGATGGACTACCGACTATAACGATCCGATGTCGTTCATTGATCTATATATGACAGGCAGCGGCAACAACGATATTGGCTATAGCAATCCAGAGTTCGATGATCTCGTCAAAAAGGCCAAGACATCCGTGGATCAAAAAGAGCGGATGGATCTGATGGCGAAAGCGGAGAAAATTCTCATCCAAGACGATCAGGCGATTCTACCGCTGTTCTACTATACAAGCGTCCACATGTTAAAGCCGGGGGTCAAGAATGTATTCGTTGATTATAGAGGCATGCTCGACTTCACCCGTGGTTATTTAGAGTAACTAGGCCGTAACATCACTTCATCCAGAGAGTAGCCGATCGGGATACATATGGCGCACAGCATATGTGTCCCGATTTTTTCATTGGACCTATGGAAAGAAGGAGGATTGATGAAATGTGATTCGGTATACATTGGTTAAGCTGTTCTACCTTGTCGTGTCGCTGTGGATTCTAGCTTCGGTAACATTTCTATTAATGAAAGCCATTCCGGGCGATCCATTCATGTCGGAAAGAGCGGTCCCGCCAGAAATCAAAGCCCGCCTCATGGCTCAGTACGGGTTGGACAAGCCGTTGCACGAACAATATTTCATTTACTTGAACAAGCTGGTGCATGGGGATCTGGGCATCTCCATGAAAATGCAAGATCGCGAAGTCGTGCAGATGATCCGGGATTCCTTTCCGTACTCGCTGCGGCTCGGCATCGTGGCCATCATCGTCTCCGTTGTCGTCGGCGTGTCATTGGGGATGCTGGCCGCGCTGCGCCACCGCAAGCTTCTGGATACTTTTTCCATGGTGCTTGCCGTCATTGGCGTGTCTGTTCCGAGCTTTGTGCTCGCCTCCTTTTTTCAATACCTGTTCGGAGTCAAACTCAAATGGTTCGCGGTTGTCGGGCTGAACGCTCCGTTAGACTACGTCTTGCCGACGATAGCGCTGTCCGCCCTGCCGATTGCCTTCATCGCCCGCTTGACGCGTTCCAATATGCTTGAAGTGCTGCATTCCGACTACATTAAGACAGCCAGGTCCAAAGGACTTACCGCTGGAGTCATCGTCCGCAGACACGTCCTGCGCAACGGCATATTGCCGGTCGTCACCTATATTGGGCCATTAACCGCCAACGTGGTGACGGGTTCATTTATTATCGAACAAATCTTCGGCATCGGTGGATTGGGCAAAGTATTCGTCATCAGCATCAGCAACCGGGACTATTCCCTCATTATGGGGATTACGATTTTCTACGGATTAATATTGATGAGTGCTCGTTTCCTCACCGACCTGGCGTACGGGTTCATTGATCCCCGAATCAAGCTTGGCAATGGAAAGGAGAAAGCGGCATGATTAGCTTTAATAAACGGAATCCCTTGCAGAATCTCCCGGTAACGGCTGACCATTTCAAAAAGGCATCGATTGACGAACATGCGGCGGAGGCGATCGAACGCGAGAGCATATCCGCATGGCGCGACGCTTGGCTTCGTTTGCGCAGCAACTGGATTGCAATGACAGGACTCGTCTGCTTGATTCTGCTTATAATAATGGCAATTATCGGACCCTTAATCACGCCTTACGATTATTACACGAATAACTTGGAGCTTACGAACCTGCCTCCGTCTGCCGAACATTGGTTCGGCACGGACGATCTCGGCCGCGACATGTTCGCCCGCACATGGATGGGCGCCCGCATTTCCCTCATCGTCGGCTTCTCGGCTGCAGCCATCAACCTCCTTATCGGAGTCATATACGGCGGTATTATGGGATATGCAGGCGGTCGCCTCGATACTGTCATGAATAAAGTATCGGAGATCATTTACTCCGTTCCTGACTTGCTAGTTGCGATTTTGCTTGTCGTCGTATTCGAACCGAGTATAACGACAATTATTTTGGCGCTCTGCGTCACGGGTTGGATCAATATGGCATGGATCGTGCGCGGACAGATGATGCAGCTGAAAAATCAAGAGTTCGTGCTCGCTTCCCGTTCTCTCGGCGCTGCAGGGTCGAGAATTCTATTCCGCCACCTCATCCCGAACTCGCTTGGACCGATCATCGTGACATTGACGTTGGCCATCCCCAGCGCCATCTTCAGCGAAGCCGTGTTGAGCTTCCTCGGTCTGGGCGTCCAGCTGCCAGCCGCTTCGTGGGGAACGATGATTAATGATTCGTTGAAGGCAATGGTCATCTATCCTTGGCGCATCGCCTTCCCGGCGCTGTTCATCAGCTTGACAATGCTATCATTCAATATGTTCGGCGACGGTCTGCGCGATGCGCTTGACCCGAAGATGAAGAAATAGACGGCGAGGAGGAAGACAGGAATGCAACCGATATTGGAAGTAAACGACCTGCACGTCTCATTCCACGTTCGCGCAGGTGAGGTTCAGGCACTTCGAGGAGTCCAGTTCCATGTCAATGCAGGAGAAGCGGTAGCTATCGTAGGAGAGTCGGGCTGCGGCAAGAGCGTCACCGCCCAGTCGATTATGCGTCTGCTTCCGAGCCCGCCCAGCCGGGTAAAGCATGGCGAAATTCGTTTTAAAGGCAAAGACCTGCTCAAAATAAAAGAGCGCGAAATGCAATCCATTCGCGGTAAAGATATCGGCATGATCTTCCAAGATCCGATGACGTCGCTGAATCCGACGATGACCATCGGCCGGCAAATCACCGAAGTGTTAATCAAGCATCAGAAATTAAGCTCTGCTCAGGCAAAAAAACGGGCAGTCGAGATGCTCTCTTTGGTGGGCATCCCGAATCCCGCTTCAAGGTTCGCTCAATATCCGCATGAATTTTCCGGCGGAATGAGACAACGGGCCATGATTGCCATCGCGCTCGCCTGCAGGCCTTCGCTCCTCATTGCGGATGAGCCGACGACAGCGCTCGATGTGACGATCCAAGCGCAAATATTGCGTGTCATGAAAAATTTGCAACAAGAATTCGGCACCTCAATCATACTGATTACGCATGACCTTGGTATCGTTGCCGACCTATGCGACCGCGTTATCGTCATGTACGCGGGCAAAATAGTCGAGACCGGAACGAAATGGGAAATCTTCAAAAACCCGCAGCATCCTTATACGAAAGGGCTGCTTCGTTCGCTCCCGCGGCTCGATCAGAAGAAGAGCGAACCGCTCATCCCGATTTACGGAACGCCGCCCGATCTGTTGAAGCCGCCTGCAGGCTGCGGATTTTGCGCTCGTTGCGATGAAGCGATGCGCATTTGCATCACGCACGAACCCGATGCCACAAGCGTAAGCGCCACGCACCGGGCGAACTGCTGGCTTCTTCATCCGATGGCGAAGGAGGTGGCGCAATGAGCGGCGAAACGCTATTGGAAGTCAATTCGTTGCGCAAGTTTTTCAATCTTGGACACGGCAACATCTTAAAAGCGGTAAATGACGTCAGCTTTACGATTCGGCGCGGCGAAACGTTAGGCATGGTAGGTGAATCCGGTTGCGGCAAGTCAACCGCAGGCCGCACGATTTTGCGCCTGTATGAGCCGACGCAAGGACAAGTCAAGTATAACGGCACCAACATATATGGAATCAAGCGCGGGCGAATGAAGGCGTTGCGGCGCGAGATGCAAATGATCTTTCAAGACCCGTATGCCTCGTTGAATCCGCGCATGACGATAACCGATATTATCGGCGAGGCGCTGGATATTCATGGTCTTGCCGGCAGCCGTTCGGCCCGCAAGAAGCGGGTCGAGGATCTGCTCGATCTGGTCGGGCTCAACCCGGATCATGCCACGCGCTACCCGCACGAGTTCTCGGGCGGACAGCGCCAACGTATCGGAATTGCGCGCGCGCTTGCCGTCGACCCGAAATTCATCATTTGTGATGAGCCGATTTCAGCGCTTGACGTGTCCATCCAAGCGCAGATCGTCAACCTGCTCCAAGACTTGCAGAAGCGGTTCGGGCTTACCTACTTGTTCATCGCCCACGACCTGTCCATGGTGAAGCATATTAGTGATCGGGTGGCCGTCATGTATTTAGGGAAAATGGTTGAGCTGTCTGACAGCGAGAGCATTTATGCGGAGCCGCTTCACCCGTATACCCGCGCGCTCATGTCTGCCATTCCGGTGCCAGACCCGGAAATTGAAGCGCAGAAAGAACGAATCGTGCTTACCGGCGAGCTGCCCAGCCCAATTCACCCGCCAAGCGGCTGCTACTTCCGTACGCGCTGTCCGCTTGCTTCGGAACAATGCGCGCAATCAGAACCGCCGTTCCGCGAAGCGAAGCCGGGCCACTTCGTGGCTTGTCATCTCGTCTAGTTGCAAAGCCAAAGGCAGAGACACCTGCGCCCCTATGAGGGGCTGCAAAGTACTCTGCCTTCCGTATGCCTGATACATTTTTCACCTTATCGACCAGCTATTGCCCATTGTTTCACATTGAAATGCCCTTTTGCATTCCATCAGTTGCCGCTTTTGATAGATATTCGACAATTTCAATCTGTCGGACAAGCTGCCAAGTACTTCTCTCCATCCTCCCTTTTGTTCAGAAGAGGCATCCCTCTGTATGGATGAAGCTAACTTTGCTGCGCCTGTCTCAAGTAACATTGCTTCTCAGGCAATGCAGCAACCATCACCGTTAGATGGCACGGCCGAGTTCCTGAGACATACAGAAACATGCAGCCTGTTCGAAACCGTTCCTTCCCACTGGGTGCAGACAGGAGTGGAACCGGCGAAGTGTAAAAGCGCATTTGTTTTTGCGAAAGACCGCCCTTTTAGGTGCTTGAACTGCAAATATGCAGTACAAAACAAGAAAATTTCCATTATTTATGTGATTATATGAAAATGAACTGCACGTTTGCAGTCAGCGTGACGAAAAAAGCAAAAAGGGACTTCTAAAATGTATACTTGCAGTTGGAGCTGCACTCTCCCGCTATTTTATCAACCGTCCGAACAACTATTAGGATTTCAGGTAAATGATGTTCAATAATCATCAACCTTCTAATGGTTGTCCAAAGACCGCCATTCTACCATGCCCTTGCATGCGCTATTCAAATGCAACGAGCAGCGAATGATGACATACCGTATGCAGGTCCCTAAAAATTTGATTTAATGCCGTATCCTCCATCACCGCATGAATGCCCATATAAGGGAAGATGGAATCCGCGCATGATAGAGCTGCGCTGCCGGTCTGCTTGCACTGGCGCGATACCCGCATGCTCTCTTCTTCTGAGAGGGGTTGGCCGTTCACATGCCGTGCCCACGATTCCTCAATGACATCGTAGAATTGCTTCACCGAATGGGCAAGCAGCGCATCCATCTTATCGATTTTCCCTCGAACCGCTGCATAGCGATTTACAGTCGAGCTCTCCCATGCTTCCTTATTCCGTTCCAGAATGAGCCTTGCTTCATCCAAAAAGTGTCGGCTAACCCCGATGCTTACAGCCGCAAACGAAGCTTCGGCAAACGGCAGAAACGGATACGTATACACAGGATCGGCATAGACGTCTGCCGGTTGGCTAATATCGAAGGTCATCTCCTCGGGAACGAATAGCTCGTTCACGGCGATGGAATGGCTTTCCGTCGCCTTCAAGCCAAAGGCTTTCCAATCTTTTATAATCTCGATTTGATCCGGCCAAAAAATAAAGGAGCGAATTTGCGGTGTCGCGCTGCTGTCCCCCGTATCTACGATACAATTGGCCGTAAAGACCGTCGCATGCGTGGAGCCGCTGCAAAATTTCCATCGTCCGCTTACTGTATACCCGCCTTCCACTTGCTTCGCTGTTCCAGAAGGATGTCCCGAGCCAGCAACGACCGCTTGCGGACTGGCGAATACTGCCCGCGCTACCGAAGGCGCTACGAACGGCGCAAAAAATCCGCCGCCCGATCCGATTGTAATCAGCCAACCGAAGCTGCCATTAATCCAAGATGCATGTTCAAACCACTTCAGCGCCTCCGGCAAAGGCGTCATAAGTCCGTCAAGCTGCCGTGGAACAAACAGCTTGAATAAGCCCCGCTCGTAAATCCAATTCAAAAACTGCTGCGGCAGCTTGCCCTTCGTCTCCATCTCGAGGGCTTGACTGCGTATCTCCTCAATCTCTTCTGCAGTAAAAGTCATCTTCATCCATCTCCAATCTCTGCCACATGCGAAAAAGGATTGGTCTCTCCGCAATAACATAGAAAGAACGCAATCCAAATCTCCAAAACTACTATTTATTATAATATAAGTTATAGCTGAAGGCGCAATCGAATCATATCCCGGCACGGAATACCGTTTTCCTCAATCGGCTCCTCGTAATGAATCGTGAAGAAATCGGAATCTACGCCGCAAATGCGAAACCCGCACTTCTGATATAGGGCCAACTGGTCCAGACTGGAATTGCCCGTGCCCACTTCAAGCACGTCATATCCGAGCTCCTTCGCCGCATGTACCGCATGCATGACGAGCCGTTTGCCATAGCCACGGCCTTGCCACGCTTCGGCCACCGCCACGTTCACCAGCTCAAGCGTGTGCGGCCGCGTCGGCAGCAGCAGCATGGCTCCCATCGTTGTTCCTTCCTTTTCGATAATGAAGCCATGGCTTCGATCCAGATAGCTGTATACCGCTGCTTCTTCGGGATCTGCAAGCAGCAGAAGCTCCATCGGAATGTCGCGGTTGTTTTCGATTGCTGTAATTTGTACTGACATCATTTCATTTCTCCTCTCGAACGAAGCAGAGCGCCACGGCTCCCTCGTTCGGTTCATTTGAAGCGGTGTTGAACAACGGTCTGCTTGAACGCTTGCTTCATGGGATTCAAGCTGTCCGGATGCCTTCTTCGACATATGTGCCGTGCTCCAAATAATGCTTGTAAATATGAAAAAATACGCGCATGCCGGCAAAGAAGTTCTCATCGTGCGGACATTTTTGAATTAAATAAACGGCATCTTCTATCGCGGGGCTTTCCCCTCGTGCCAACATGGCATGGTGCTGCTCAAAGTCCACTTCGAACAAACCGCCCATGTCGCCGAGCGTCTGGCCGTAGGCATACAACGCGCTTGAACCGTCCATTTCTTGCAGTCTGTAGCATAATGCAGTTGCCATTTGAATCACCTGCTCGTTAGATTATCATGTCATCGTCATCATTTCGAGTCATGTCGCATGAAGCGGCGCTTCTTTGCTGGCAACAATATAGAAGCGGTGGCATGTCGCATCGAAAAATCCTTGACGAGTCACACGTTTATGCAATTGTCCCAACGGTTCCCTATAAGCCGTTACCGAAAAATCCGGGATTTGCCAAGGGATGGCCTTCAAATAAAATACGATCGCTCCCACATCAAAAAATCGGGTAAACGTCCGTTCTTCATCCTGCTTCAGCACCGCGAAGCCGGCTTCTTCAAGCTGACCGGCGGCAGCCGCACAATTCCAATCGGCGTATTCGAACGGGGGAACGCACATGGCCTCGTTCATTTCCTTATCGTTGTCCCCTCCGACTTGCTGCGTCAGAAAGATGCCGCCCGGCTTCAAGATCCGCCACAGTTCAAGCGCGGAAAAGGATTCGTGCCGGTTCACCACCAGATCGAACTGGGCATCGGCAAAGGGCAGCCGTTCATCGTCGTCATACGGCAACACCTGTACCCCAAGCGGCTCCAAACGTCTTTTCGCAACGGCTACATTAGGCGGATAGCCTTCGGTTGCGCACGTATGTACGGGCAGCGGCTGCATGGAGGCGAGGAATTCTCCGCCTCCCGTTCCCATGTCGAGCATCGCCTGGCTTCTGCGCATCAGCCTCTCGGCCATGCCGGCATAGTTCCACCGGACCGGACACTCTTGCATCCTTCCTTTTTGCGTCAAGCAGGAAAAATCCCAGCCGGAGAATGTCTGTTCCTCATTTTCAAGAATATGTTCAAAGGAAGGCTCGTTGAGCCACTGCACAACATCACGGCTTGCGGCTGCATATCCCATACTTATGCCTCCTTCTATTCATCGGAAATGAAATACAAATACGATATTTACCGTTTGACCCCTGCCGCAATCATATGCGGGCTCATCCCCATTATGCTGTTCTCTGCTTCAACCTGCCGGCTTAATTGGATTAACCGGTTGCGGCTGGATTCCTCAGACCACTTCTCCTCGAAGGTCGGAATAATCCAGACTGGGCCCTCCACTGCCAGCGTTCGCAAATGCTCCAGCCCCGCTGCTTCCATTTCTTCTTGCAATTCGTTCGGCAAATGAAAGTAGGATCGCCCAATCCCCCCCGGATACATGTCTGGACATACCTGCTGGCCTTCGCTTATTTCACGTTCGATCATGAACATGAACTCATCCTCGTTAATAAGCTGAGTATCTTCGCCATTATCTTTGCCGTACACAGACAAACCGTAGAGCATCGAACCATACCGTGACATGGCTGCTGCAATCAGGATGCCTCCGTCCTTGAGCAGGCGCTGCGCCTCCGCAAGCGCCGCGATGCGGTCCTCCCGTTCGGTCAAATGATACAGCGGCCCCATTAGAAGCACGACATCGGCAGACTTGTCCGCTCTCGCAATCTGGCGCGTATCGGTGGCTTCAATGCTGTAGATGGGATGAGCAAGCTGCTCATTAAGCTCGGCTGCCTTTGCTGTCGAGCTGGAAGCCGGCTTGAACATATGCACCTCGTGTCCTTGCTCAGCAAGCCAACCGGAATAGGCCCCGGCTTCACCCCCGATATTATAGATGACGAGTCCGCTTCCAGTGATGTAACGGGAAATAATTTCTTTGGAACGTTCAAACTCAAGCTTTGCAATACCGCGTGAGAACCTCTTCTTTTCCGGGTCTTGATTGTTGTATGACATAATGTGGTCCATCTCTTTTACACGGTTATCCATTAATGATCACCACCACGCAAGGAAGCTTCTCCATAATAACCCGTTCCTTCCGCGTATCCTTTCTTCACCGGATGATGTCCATTCCCTGGTGACGCTTACATGTGTGATAGGGCTTGAACGATGCTGCAAGTCCGGTTCGAGCCGCTTTTTATATTGTTTTCAAATCATTCCATTGCAAAACGATTTCCGTATGGCGCTCTCCGCCGATTGCAATCTCCGTATTACCGATGGCTTCCGCACCAATGCGGCGGTAGAAATGGAGTGCTCCGTTTCCTTCCAACACCCATACAAGCATGCTCGTGAACCCGCTCTCAAGCATGCGCCTGGCAAACGCCTGCACCAATTTTCTTCCAAAACCTTGCCCCTGCGCCTGCTCCAATAAATATAGGGCATACAGCTCCGCTCGGCCGGGATATTCCGCGCTGCGGCTTGGTCCGCCCATGGCAAACCCGACCACCTGCCCGTTCGGGTCTTCCAGGATCAAAAGACATTTGTCCGCAGTCAGTTGTTCCATGGTTTGCGTCCACATTTGCTTCCGTGATTCAATGGACAGGCCGCTTAAAAATTCATCGGACACAAGACCATGATAGGTCGTACGCCAGCTTTCCACATGCACACGGGCAATATTTGCGGCATCTTTCGCTTCGGCATCGCGAATCATCATCGCAGCCTCTCCTTCCGTTCCGTCCACACCGCACAGAGTGGATCTATCGTTATCCCCTGTCATGCAGCGGCCTATGCAGCGCATACAGGTCATCTTCCAAGTTCATCATCCGCTCGGTTATCAGCTTTCTTGCGTCTTCCAGCGCTTGGTTATACATGTATGGCCCTAACAGCGCCATCATATCATCGACAGTCTCTTCGGCCGCAATGTCGCCCATCGCTTCGCCGCGTTCATGTTCAAAATAACGCTTCATCTGCTCCGTCAGTTGTTTTTTTTGTTCTCTAGGCAGTTTAATCGGAATCAAGACAAGATTCCTCCTTCTCGGGGTGATGATTCCACTATAGTCTATCATATAGATGCGTATTTCTGTGAGAAAATAACCGTGCGTGCCAAACATAGCTATCAGGCTTTAATCTTTTTAGAGAGAGAACTGTGCATCGTACAGCTTGGACTCGGCCTGCTCTTTTCCAATCGTGTTTGCTCATTGCCCTACGGTCGTTAATTTCATATTTTCTTTCAAAATGAGACGATTAACAATCGCATCCATATCCGGTTCCGGTACCGATGCAACGTCCAATACCGATTCAAATAGATGACGGTCGGCAGCATAACCTAGTTTTTCGGCAAAACGAAGCGCATGCGGGTCGTTATCTCTGACTTCCACATTCAGCTTTGTTGCTCCAGCTTCTTCCGCCCAAGCTAGCAAGACGTTCATAGTCCTGCGGCAAATTCAGTCTGCGCAACGAAGTTAAGCATGCTGTTCCTCTTTTCTAAGTTAAGATGTTCACTTTGCCAGTTGCTTGGCCCGCCAACCGGCACATGAACCTTTCCCAAGTGTTCTGTGTCATGACCTTCCGTCTTGCGCTATTCCCCATTCCCGTTCTTCCTTCGTATCGCGGTCAGATAAATGATTCCAACAGCAACAGCCCCTATGAACAGGAGAGCGGAGTACGGGGAGTTGACATTCCTTCCCGTGCCGAGCAATCGAATATCTTCCGCTGCAGCTTCGAGCGGCGCGGTACGAGTGCATAGATGCGCTATGTATTTCCCATCGGAGTGATAATCATAGACCAGATACTGTTTTCCGGTTTCAAATTCGTATCCGCAGCTTGCGGAGGACAGCGCGGTGACGACCTTTGCATTGGATGCAACATTGCCTTTCCATACGCGTTTCACTTGAAAAGAAACTTTCACAGGATCCGCGGTAGAAAAAATCATTGTGGTCAAGCTTTGACTCACATCGGTAACCTTGCCAGCGAACACGGCCGCAGCCTCTCGCTTGGCATCCTCCACACTTGGGATCGCCGCGCATGAGCATGCGGAGACAGGAGCCGCCGACAGACACGAAATCCCGAACATGACGACGGTCATCATTATAATATAGGCGAACGGCAAGCTAGTCGGGGCACGCTTCAACGAATATCCCTCCCGGATTATTGCCTATGATAACCTGTACGTAGAATAGCAGGAAAATGTTTCATATCGTTCAATTGCCACAGATGAATATAGAAATGAAGCCGCATCAGCGACAAAAAACAGATGGAGAAAGCGGGGGCATTAGTTACCCTTCCTGGGGAGAACGAAGACGGGGCTTCATCATGCGGAAATAATCCATCCCGTTAAGGATGACTGGATGTTCCTTCACATGGGAAATGAAACGGCTGGCCTCGGATACGGACAGCTCATATTGCGATTTCGTAATTCGTCCCCATTCGAGAGCCTCTTCCAATTCATCCTCATCCAGCAAGAACACATGTCCGGACGGCAGCAGCACCACATCCAAATACAAGTCATCATAATACGGAATCCCGCGTTCATCCACATCGACCTGTTCGCATATATCGATATACCATTGCACGATTTCTTCCCGATCATTGATCATGGTCGTGACCGAATAATGGGCGTTCAGGGGAAAATGCTGCATCCAATAATATCCTGCGTTCACGAGATGTATCTTCGTTCCTTCCATTTCCTTCACAAGCGGCGCCCGCACGGAGTTGAATTTAATAAGAGAGACATAGCCGGTGAAATGGGTGTCCTCAATATAGGTCAATGCAAAGTCTTTAGACAATATACGTTTCCAGTCAGCGCGATCTGCATATTTTCTTTTCATACGGCCAGCCCTTCCTTACGCTCTATTCAGTCATTGCTGCGAGAATGTTGCAATCTCTGAAAATTGTTTCAAACCAATTAATTCCTTTCTATTATAGCGCTTTTTTCGGTAAAAATCCGCAAAAAAAGAACATCCTCACAGATGTTCCGAGCAATGGGGAGCCAAGCCCAGCCGAGCTGCTACCATTGTATCTCAATAAAGGAAGCATCGTCGGCTAGCACGCCTTCTTGCGGCTGATCCAGCATCCGCTGCAGTTGCTTGTCGGACAGCCGTTCGCCATAGGCATCCAGCTCACGAAGCCCGTCCGTATACGACAAGAGCCTGTAGCGATGGGAAGCCGAATGTTGGCAATTCATCTGAAACACATGAGGGCGGCCGCCGATGGGACCGTATAGAGTCGACCATCTCTCGCTGGTTCGGCACTTATCCGCGAACGGCTGACGATATTCCGATTCGTTGTGCCACAAGCGCAGACGACAGTCGCCCTGCCATGCCAGCCACAGCCGTCCTTTGCGGAACCGTCTGCTCCGGTCGATGCCGTCGATGCGACCGCACACGAACATCGCTTCGCTTCCCCTGCGTTTCTTATCCTCCAGCACCTCGCGCAGGAGCCGCGGCGCCCCTGCCGGAACGGCCAGTTGTTCAACCTCTTTCGTCGCTGGTCCCGTAAGCGCCCATACATATTCATGAAACAGCGGTTCTTTCAATACATCTTGATTGACAAGCCAATCCAGCAGCCGTTCGCCCAGAAAGCGCGCAGCGAAGTCCCCTTGATAACTCATGCTGACACCGTCACACAGGACAAAGCTGAGTGTGTCGCCCCGCACGTGCAAGGCAATGTAATCCTGGCTGTTGTCCTGCAGCCGCGCCGTCTCCTCCGCACGCGCGAAGGCATGCCGGCAGCGGAACGTCCTCTCGATTATCGTCACCGGCTGCTCCGCTTGCTGGGAGCAAACGTAGCGGTATTCCGTCTGCTTCACACAATGTCCCCCTGCCTTCCCCTGATGTTCGTAACGTAAATAAAGCGCGGCTCGCCTTCCTTATCGAACAGGCGTAGCGGCAGACATCTGGAACCCGATGGATACCAGCTCCGGGCAGCTTCCAGGGAGCATCATGCATGCCCCTGGCGCTAAATGATAGTCTGCTTCCACAAGCATCTCGCGATAGCTCTCCGGCAGGATGGATGACATGCTCCGCAATTTGATTGCATGCTCATCCTTGAGCGCAGTATGTGCCAATATTCCTTTCCAGCGGCGGGGTTCGGCAATGGGCGCCTCAAGTGTATGGTCTGAAATAAATATATTTTCCACCAGCACATTGCCGTCAGGAACGCTCATCTGCATAATCCGCTTCGCTACGGGCTCAGGATCGTCACCGGTTGCCACGCCATCGGTCATATGGCAGACGAGCGGCGCAGGGCAATCCTGCATATGCGGCAGCTCCGCCTCCAATATTTTCTCGGCTTGCTGGAACGCCTTGGCGGAATCCGAGAATCGGACCGGAGTCAAGTCCGGCAATGAGCCGAGACTTGCGATCTCGTCAATGCCCTTGATTCCGTTCAGCAGATCGTATACCTCGTCGCTGTACGCCAATATGGCAATGCGATAACGCGGCGTCAGGCGATTCCCCTTCGTAGAACGAAATACCATCTGACGAATGGCCAAGGAGAGCGCGTCGTACACGATATCGATACGGCGCCTGTTCTCCATCAACATATTCATGGAGGCGCTGATGTCAATTAAATAGATAATAAGCGCAGGCGTTCTCTGCGATGCTTGAATCGTGTAGTTCATCCGTCCGTTTCACCTCTGCTACTCATATCGTCAGCCGTCAAATGTCCGGCAACGCATGCTTCGTATTGCTTAAAAATTTATAAATATGATCTGCCCGCTGGCCTACCTTCCCGACTTTCTTGAAATAATCCGGATCCTTCTCATACCGTTTGACGAACTCAAGTGCATTCGTTTTTGCATTTTTCATATTTTCCTGTGCGATTGAATTGTACGTCTTGTTGTATGAAGCGATGAGCAAAACGACATCCTGGCTGCGAATCTTTCTCAGCTCGGCCGCTTCCTTCTGCTTCCTCTGGCGCTCCAGTTCCTGCTGACGGCGCAGCCGCTCATCCCGTTCCTTTTTCCACTGCAAATATTGCTCGTACTTTGCTTGCGCATCATACTTTTGCTGCAATTTCTTATGCTCGGCTTCCTTTTTCTTCTGCTCCTCTTGCTTCTGCTTTTCTGCCGCAAGACGCTGCTGCTCGGCTTCCTTCCGCTTGAGCTCCTCTTGCTTCTTCTCTTCTTCCTGCTTCAACCGTTCTTCTTCCGCCTTCTTCCTGGCAGCTTCCTCTTCACGCTGCTGCGCTTGCAGGCGCTCGGCTTCCTCCTGCTCCGCCGCAGGCTGCGAATCAGCCTGCAGCATGCTGACGATGAACGGGCTCGCCCCGAGCAGCAGCACGGCGAGGGCGCACGCAAGCAGAATGACGGCGCGCTTGCGGAGCTTCGGCTTGTTCGTATGCTCCGGATCTGCGGCAGCGGCCAGCTTCTGCTCCAATCCGCTGATTGCCGCGGCAAGCTCGACTTCAAGCGGACTGCCATGCGGAACAAAATGATGCGCGGAACGGTATACTTCTAACGCGCCTTGCAGTTGGTCCTTCCGTTCCAATTCCCGCGCTTGATTGAACAAGCGGTGGACCACGTTCGGGTCGGAGGCAGACGCCGCAGCGGCTGACGCGCCGCTGTCCTGTGCCGGGGATTGCTCCCCTGCCTCCGCTTGCATTGCTGCCTCCGCCCCGCCTGCATTTGCAGCTCCGACCGCAATCGGTTCCTCATCCTCCACCCCGGACAAGACGATGAGCCACTCTCCAAAAGTCGGGCAACTGCTCAAGTCGTGACTTTCCCAAGCGCGAACGAATAGTTCGGCCACTTTGGAACCCCAGCTTTCGTTGAGCGATCGCTTCATTACACCGTACCGTTCACATACCGTTTGCATTTCATGCTGATCAAAGTAGCTTTCGCCCCAAGCGCGCTGCACCAACTTCGGGTCGGACCAGCCGAGCATCTCCGCAAGGATAACCGCGCCTGCGAACCGATCCGCATAGGCGCTCCACAATCCGCTATGTATCGTGCGATGCGCCGCATATCCCGGAGAACCCGCAAGCAGAACGTCCGGGCGGTCCATTTTCGGACTGTACAGCTGTTCTACATCGACCAGTTCGATAGGTGAAGACTCTGACGTCCGTTTAACTTCCGAAAAAAACGGAAGCAGTAAATTCGGCGCGGACAAATCGCAATGTGCCAGACCCTTTTGCTCCATGCCCGAACAAATCCGAGCGAGGGATCTGGCAAGATGCAGACTGTCTTTGCGGGTTAGCACGCGTTGATCCGCAACGATATCCAGCCAAGTGGGACCGTGTACCCAAGGCATCAGCACCGCGTAAAGCAAATCCGTATGCGCTTGAATGATTCCTCCGTTTTTTTCGGGGGTCAATACGATGCGTTTACACACCTTAAGCCCTTGCAACCCGCTGTAGGCCTCCAATTGCTCCGACTGATACACCATTGCAGGAATCCGATACTTCGGAAAAAATACCTTAAGCGCCTTGGCATCAAGCACATCGCCGTGCTTCGGAAAGAGCTGATACACCATTCCTTGCCTTCCCGCCTGCGCATAAGCCAGACCAGGAGCGGCTGGATGCTCGCCGACTCGATATTCGGTTTCGTTAATGATGTATGTCTCTCCTGGATTCGGCTGAAACGCCATTTATTACATCCTCCCGTCTACAAGATGAGCCCTGTCGCTTAGCCGGCTGACGCGGTATTCAAACAAGACATTCCTTGGCGGTAAGAAAACCGGGAGTCATTCAACGCCCGGTTTCTCTTGTCTATTCAGCTCTCGGCTATACGTCGCCATGAGTCTATATTTAGCGCTGCTCATCCACCGTACGGAATTTCTGGGCAATGGCTTTCAGTTCCTCGCTGATCGTGTTCAACGTTTGTACGAATGATTGCATTTGCTTGCTCGCTTCTTGGAACTCTTGGAAAAAGCGCTGCTTCGTCATCCCTTCCCATTGACCCTCCATGCTTTGAATCGATTGTGTCAGACTGGATACAATCTGTTGGCTTTGATCTCCGCTTTGTCTGAATTGATTCGCTACCTGATCGATTTGTTCCGGCGTAATTAAAATGCGGCCTGCCATAATTAAGTCCTCCTTTTCCATATTTAATAATATGAAATATTTACTAGGAACTATTTTACATGATTGCTATTCCTATTTCGTAAGAGGCTGCGGTCCTAATTCTCTTCCACCTTCCCTGCCTGCAACGAAACATCTCTTAAAATGTTTTGAAACTCTTCTTCTTCATAGTTGGAAAATCCAACATGAGCGATTACGTCAATATCTTCGTGATTGAACAGAAACGAGAAATTCTCGTCAATATAGCCTTCCGGATACACGACGCCTAAATAATCAAACAGACGATTCGTGTTGATCTGCAACTGCTTGCGACCGTATATCATAAGCTTCTTGCTGCCGTCACGCAGCAAGACGATAGAGCCTAGAGGAAGCAATGACTTTTCATTATGTAATTGTTCATGTAGTTCTGCATGTTTCTCCATATCGCACCTTCCCTTTCCGCGTTCTGCCGCACCTCGTCACCAAGGTCGCATAGTCGTGCAAATTTATAAAAATAAGGTATGAATAGTGAGTCTTCAGACCCATCGGGTTAGCAAGAAAAATAATCGACCGCTGTATAATAGAGTTATCACCCCGGAAGCAGCTTGCCCATGCCGCCGAATGTTTCAGATACTTTTTTTGCAATCTTCTTCACTGTTTTCGTCGTGCCGCTCTTCACCGCTTTCACACTATCTTGAACGGTGTCAGAGACTGCTTTTGCTCTGTCGGACACTTTATCTGTCACCGTATCGATTACGGTATCCACCGCATCGACAGCATGCGTCTTCAATGATTTCCCGTTAATCGTCACCTCGGATACTAGCGAAATGACCGCCCCTGTAGCCAAGCCGACGCCAGCGCCTATAATCGTCCCGGCTCCCGGCACGACAGATCCGACCCAAGCACCCACTGCCGCACTTGCAGCCATCGTGCCTACTCCTACAGAGCCATTGACCACGGCGCTGGCTGCGGCACGGCTCGCTCCGCCCGTCTCATAATCGGTCATGACGGCCGTTCCGGTATCATATGCAAGGCCGGCATATCCCAGCTTGGCGGCCATTCCCTTGAGCGAGAATGCCTCTTTCGCCGCAATTTTCGGATCGACGAATTTCCATACACTCGCATGGTTGGCAGCGTTGCCGGCCGCATATCGCGTCCCGCGAATGCCTTCGGATAGAGCGAACTTGGAACGCGCGCCGGTAATGGTCGCGTAACCGTCGCCGCGCAGATTCACGTTGAAGTTGCTCCGGTACATATTCAACATCCGGTACCCGTCTTTTCCGTAGCCATACAGTTCTGCCGTCGTGGGCTTCCAATTCAAGCCGATGTCTGCGCCTCCGCGGCCGCCCATGGCCCGCACGGCAGAATTAGGGTTGGAGATGGCACCGATGCCTGCGCCGGCACCGGGCAGGATAAGGGAGGTTCCGGCCAATCCCATTCCTGCATATAAAGCGGTCGCGGATCCGATTCCATAGGCGCTGCCCAATATCGAATTGGTCTGCTGATCCGCTGTCTGAAATTGATCTGCTTTCGTCTGCACGTGTCTGCTCAGTTCAAACAGCATCGCATGGATCTGAGACGATAACCGGGCGGCTTGCTGCCATTGCTGCATGATGGCCTCTCTAACGGAAGTCTCCCACGCCAATGATTGTAATGCATGACTCAGTATGGATTGAATTTGATTTAGCTGCTCCGCTGCAATCAGCAACTGACGGCTTAAAGCGCGAAGAGCATCCGGTTGAACAATAATGCGCACGGTTGTCACCTTCCTTCATCTTTCGATAGCTGCCTGTCCCACTCCAAGAACATGTTCTGGAATTGTTCTTTCGTCGTAGGGGTCGCCGTCAACCAGTCCTCATCTCCTTTGGAGCTTTTGCGGATGAGCCAATTCGAAGATCCGCCTACGATAAAAGCTACCCCCTGAACTTCCCAATTCTTGTTATTCCATACCAAAAATAAAAATTCGCCCTCCGAGGATCGCTGCTTCAAAGAATGAGCCAGCGCACGTGCGCCCTCTTCTTCCCCGTCAAAGGTCATGAGCTGGCTTGTCATCTGTTCGACCGTTAAATTCGGCGCTTGCTCATACAATTTATGGAAGTGTCTTTTGGAAAGCATCACCGAAGTAATATGGCTTTCAGGCTGTTCGACCCACTGCATCCGCTCCATCAAGCTGCGGCACGCCTCTTCCACCGACTTAATCTCGTATAGAGTATACGTTGCCGGGTGTTCCTGCAGATGAACGCGTTCTATGACCACCTCATCGGTAAAATGAAAGTAACCTTCAAATGTCTCGCATTCATTCGCAAATTTTACCCAGCAGGAACGTTCCGCAAGCCCGGTCACGGCAATGCTTGAGAATACATGCGGCGGCATCGCGTACTCCACGCCATCCTGCTCTTCGATCAAGTACCCTTTTTGCAGCAATGCCGCCTTGGCTTTATCCCATTCGTCAGCTATCTCTTCTGATAAGTACCCGCGAAACGGATCTTCTACACCAAGCAATCGGTCCGAACCGATAATTCCCGTTAAAAAATATAACTCTTTGGAATCTAGCGTAATTCCTTCTCTATGCGCTTCGTCTGTTGTTATCAATCCATGCCCCCCCCATCAGACCCGTACATTCCATCGCGCGCAAATTCGTTCTGGCCATGTTGCTGGAGTCCACAACTCGTCATATGGAAAAGCGGCTTTTATTTTTGTGAATTTGCGTCGCATAAAGTATCCTTGACCCGGAGGCAGCATCTTCGTGCCTCCCGTACCTGCCGATTGCGATTCCGAGATCGGAATGCGCAGGAAAGACAAATCATTCGCATCTATCGTACCAAATAAAAATCCGGATTGCGCCGCCTTCACATCGTTGAACCAGTCGACACCGAAGGTCGGGAAGTCGGAGGGGACGCCGGCCAAGATGACATGCGCATTTTTATCGCGCCCCTGCCGAACGATGTCAGACAACTGGTCCTTGACTGCAAAATCCGTAATTTGCTTGCATAAATAATCAGCATCATCCATGACGAACAGCAGCGCAGGCTCTTGTCCGTCTTGAACTCGATTCTGCACCTGCTCGTGCACCTTTTGAATCAACAATGGGATCTCTTCTTCTCGAGTCGCACAACCTCTCATATGCGGCAAATCTTGAAGCGCGCGCAGCCCCTCGCTCCTATACCGCGTATCCACCGCATAAATGTGCACCTGTTCAGGTGAAGCGTGATAGGCGAGCGAGAGCATCCAACTTGCGAGAAAAGACGTCTTGCCGCTTTCCATCGGACTGGCCACTACAAAGTGCGGTCCTTCCTTCAGATCGATGCAAAAAGGCTCCAGATCGTCAGAACGTATTCCTACCGGGACGTTGAACGGTTCATCTTCCACAATAGCCCTTGGATTATCGGCTGCATGAACCAGATCAGACAGCTTCACGAGTTCTGGAAGCGGGCGAATCGGCGGCGCCTCTTTGCCATGCCACACCGCTCTCAAAGCCTTCATCTGATTGCGAAGCGCCATGATGCGCTCCGTCTCATCCAATCCGCCGGAAGGCAGCGCCGTCTGGAACTCAAGCGGCGGGATCGCCCCTTTGACAAGCCCCCTGCCGGGAGGCAGCTGCGACGGCGCCTTCATTGGCCGGCCGACGGCAAAATAATAATCGCTCGGATCGGCAAGCTCGAAGGACACGGCATTCGGAATGTTGCTGCGGACCTTCTCGAAAATGTCGGTAACCCGGTTGGCCGTAATGACGAACGTTATCGCCAGACTTCCGCCTTCGCGCAGCAGGTATTCCAATATATCATTTTCTTCCGGATACGTCGTGCGGAAGGTCAAGTATCCGTCAATAACGACGACGATATTCGGAATGGATTCCCTTGTCACTTTCCGGTAAGACGCAATCGTCTTGACGCCCGCTTCCGATATGAATTCCTTCCGTTCCTTCACTTGATTGACAAGGTAGCGGAACAGCCGCTTAATGCGATCATCCTCTTCCAACAACATCACCGAGCCGACATGGGGCAGCATGGCAATATCCTTCATCATTCTTCCCATGTCGACCACATAACCATGCCACTCATCGGGAGACAACTGCGATGCCAGCGACATCAACAGCGTCTGCGCGAAGGTGGTCTTGCCGGTGCCGGGCATACCGTATACAGCGATATGTCCTTGCTCTAAATTGATGGCTAACGCTTCTTGCTTCTGATTCATCACATCGTCTACCAAGCCGACGGCCGGACGCAGCTCCGCGTCCGGCATCCAGTCGGATTGATCATCCTTCTGCTTGGCAAGCACATCCGCCAGCTCAAGATGCTCCGGCAGCGGCGGCAGCCATGGTCCCTGCAAGCGCCGAATGCCGGCTCGCTGCGCCGCTGCGGCCACATGCTCGATAAATACTTGCAGCTGCTTAGGCGGCTCCTTCTCCATGAAGGCCGTCGCCATTGCATCTCCGGGAAGCAGCGGCTCTTGCTTTCCGTTTAGCCGTACTTCGTTCACCTGAATGCGAAGCGACTGCTCATCGTCTCGTTTGACCAAGTAGGGAGCCCCGCTCCAAGCAAACTGCATTTCTTCAAACACCTCATCGCTGCCGACTTGGAAATAACCTCTGCCTGGATGGGTAATCCAAGCGGCATTCGGTATTTTCAGCATGTCGCGGCTGTCGCCTTCGCTCTGCACGCGCAAGCAAATGCGGAAGCGGGTGTTGCTCCATATCTTCTCGTCAACGACACCGCCTGGCTTCTGGGTCGCCAAAATCAAGTGCACGCCCAACGTCCGCCCGATAGTCGCGATGCTTATCAATTCATCCATGAACTCGGGCTGATCCTTCTTCAATTGCGCGAACTCGTCAATAATGATAACGAGATGGGGCAGCGGATTAACCGTCTGGCAGTCCGTCTTGTAATACTCGTCGATATGCTGCAGATTGCCTGCATCGTTCAGGATGCGCTGCCTCCGGATAAGCTCGGCCCGCAGCGATACTTTGGCGCGCTCGATCAAGCTGCCTTCCAGGTTCGTTATCGTTCCCACGACATGCGGAAGATCGACGAACGTGTTCGACATGCCGCCGCCTTTATAGTCAATCAGCATGAACGCCAGCTCGTGCGGATGGAATTCGGCAGCAAGCGATGCTACAAGCGATTGGAGCACCTCGCTCTTCCCCGAACCGGTCGTGCCGGCAATCAATCCGTGCGGTCCATGTCCATTGCGTTCTATTTTATCATGCAAATTGAGCATAATCTTCTTCCCGCCGGCCCGGACGCCGACCGGAACCGGAAGCGTGTCGGGAAACCGGTTGAGGCGCCAGCGGCCTACAGCATCCAATTGATCGATCTCCTTGATGCCGATCATGTCGAACAGCGTCAGCACAGTCGGAATGTCCGATGCGGACGAGCGTTTCAACCGGATAGGCGCCATCAAGCGCGTAAACGCGTCGGCCTTGTCGCGGCTCAGATGATCGATCGCAAAGGATTGATGCTGAATCCCTTCTTCTTCCGTCTTATGGGTGGAGGCGCCTCGATCAGGCCCCACTTCTACGATAAGCTGACACTGCATCGGCAGACGCTCCTTGCAGTCCGACAGCACGATCGTGCAGCAGTCGACGCGGCCCGCTTCTTCCAATAACAACGGATATAAAGGCTCCTCTTCAATCAGCTGGGAGTCCGAGAGCAGCACGACGTAGCAAGGTATCTCCATCTTCTTCTGGCCGGATGTCTGGAAGCTCTTGCGCCGGTTGAGCAGACTGAACAGTAGATCGGCTAGTTGATGCGCCGTACTGCGGCGGTCAGCCATATACCGCTGCGTCCGCTCGTCATCCCACGTATGCGGCAGCCAGCGCATCCAGTTCCATTCTTCCTCTTCCCGCTCGTCATAAAATGCGGCAAGCTTCACTTCGTCCGGCGAATGCCGGGTCGTCAACTGAGCTACGATGACGCGAATCGCATTCAGAACGGATTCTCTGTCACCGACAACACCGATTACCTTGGACTGATATAACGGCAAGGCAATCGGCGCATTGGCTACCGTGTTGAATTCAGATTCAACCTCATGCGCAGCTTCAATAAGCGGATCCCGTTCGTAGCCGTCAATCCGCGGCACTTCGATTGCAATATGAAACGGCACATCTCCCGTGCCGATACGGACATGCATGAAATCATCGTCCAGCGGCCCGCGTTCCCACAGGCTGCTGTTGCGGTTTTTCACGATTTGATAACAGACATCCGGGTCTCCATGGACACCATGCATCGCTGTCAACTGCTCGTGCTGCTTCTCAGTCAATTCGGAACGATGCTTATCCAACTGCGCGCGGTACATCTGGCTCCGTTCGAACTTCTTGCGTTCATACCCCTTCTTATTGCTTAAATACGTAAAGAAGGGGAGAGTGTACGATGTTAACATCATGACAATCGTAATCATCTGGAACATCAAATAGTTGCTGTTGCCCAATTTGCCGGACATCGACATATATATGTAAAATCCGATGCTGACGAGCGTCATGACGATAGGGATAATCATTGTGATTATCGCAAACGTCGGGCGCGTCGGCTCGGCAGGAGGTCTTAATATTTCGAGCTTCTCTTTAGGCAGCGTCGGTTTAATTCTAGGTGACCTCTGGTACATCACGTTCACTAAGAACAACTCCTCGTCTCGATCGCTAATTATTCGCCTGCCAGCTCCTTCTCATCTTGGAACAGCAACCTCCGCCCATAGGCGGGCACAGATTGGGCCGTGGTCGAGAAAGCGCGCTGCACGCGGACAAATGCGCCTTCACGGACTCCCGCTTCCATAAGACGCTGTTGTTCTTGGACGACGAACCATAACCCTTCCGGTTGCTTCGCTTCCAATATGTATTGCACATGATTTTTAGGAGCTTCCCCATATAGCTTCAAGCCGAGGATTGCCTTCAATTGAAGTCCCGTGCTTTCGTCCGGCACCTCGATGTCAAACCAATCATGTCCCTGCCTTCCGGCGGCGACCGTCAGCATCATCGTCCCTTTCCATCCTTTCCATGTCTGACTTATGATGATGATCGCAGAGCGCGTGCGTTATTTTCTAGGAATACTTTAGCACTGATTGATTGCTTATATCAATACGAGACAGGCTTCCTGTCTTCTTACGATTGTAACAGAATTAATACGGCTGCACTCCTATATTGTATATATTGGAATTGCTTCTTTTCAATATGTCTTGAGGCGCGTTTGTGCCGCAAGTCACAAATTCCTCACAAACAGCAAAATACCACACCTTTGGATTTCCCGCTTCAGGATACCCAGAGGTGTGGTTGGACGAGTCGAAAGGATGCGTCTCTATACTAGCTCTTCTCTTGAATTGCAATGTTTGAAAAGGTTACTGAGAGTTTTTTGGAACAGTCTGTTAAAATTCGCTTGAACGGTAATCGAACGGATCGATCTGCTTCAATACGCTTAATTCCCGCGCAGTCGGCATCGGGGTAAAGCGAATGTCGTCGTACTTCACTTCAAAGCCGGTGTTCTGCACGACCTCCTCCAACGAGGAAGTCGGATGAATGCTTTCCAGCATCAACGTTCCGTCTTTCATCGCGAACACGCACAGAGGGGTGACGATTCTCCACACATTGCCCCGCGTCGTCACGAAATCAACCTTCTCCACAAAAGTGCGCCGGTCGTGCTTCGTCCGCCAAATAATCGCTTTCTTCGCGGTCGGTATGAGCACGGCGCTTCCGGCTCCGCCGGGCAATCTGACCTTCGGCTTATGGTAGTCTCCAATGACGGAGGCGTTCACATTGCCCCGCGCATCGAACTGCACGCCGCCCAGAAAGGCAACATCCAGCCCCCCGCGCATCGACAGGTCGAACACCTGCTCTAGAGGAAAATAAGCTTCCGCGCTGGCGAGCAAATCCGCTCCCGCAGAAGAATACGACGCTTTCTTAATCGAGGAAGGGTTGACGCCTCCCGGAATATTGAGATGGACGAGATTGGGCGCATGCAAATGCCGGGCCAGCATCATCGCCACCATCGGCATCTGGGAAGAAACGCCGTGAAACACTGTCTCTCCGTCTTGGAGCATGCGGGCAATCGCACATATCATCATGTCGCTCACTCTTGGTTGATTCGCCGCTAGATTCGCCGTGTTCACCATTTGCCACCTGCCCTTGTCCCGCTTCGGTCCTTGCTCTCGTAAGCTTGCACATACTGTTCAATTTCATCTGCCGTCTTCATGTTCACGAACCGTTCCAGCATCTTGAAATCCGCCTCGTAGCTCTTCTCGCAGGAGCACGGTGCGGCCCCCCGCGGAACCAAAACGACAGACTGCACGAGAAAATGGGGGAGGTCCACGTGGTCGGGACGCATTCTCATTTTGCTCTTGGGCACGATTTTCTCGGTCGTCACAATGACTTGCTTGGCTGCGCGGCTCATCAGCACGTCCTCGAATTTCGGGCCGGCAATGACGGCATTGCCATCCTCGTCGCATTCCTGCACATGCAGCACCGCCACGTCTGGAACAATGGAGCGTACTACCGTAACCGGCTCGCCGCCGAACGGATTCGCGATGACTTGGAAATATTCGTTAGCCTCGATTAAATCTCCCGCCTTCAGTCCTGCCACAGGCATAAAAGGCGCGCCTGAAGCCGCGCCCCGCAGCGCGCAGATAACCGTGTAGCAAGCATGCTCGTGGCCTTGCACCTCGCCTCGTTCCACCGCTTTGCGGTAATGCATGGCCAGGCCGAATTCGGTCTCATAGCTGACAAATCCCGCATCTACCGACTGCACGCAGCCTGCCGCGCACAGCAGATCGATGTCGTGCGCGCCCGCTGTCTTCACAAGCCTTAAGCCGCGTTTTTTCTGTCTGACCAATTCGCGCACCATCGCCATCGGCGCACGGTGAAGCACATTGCCGCCGAGAGCCACGGTGTCGCCGTCGCGCACAAGGGCGGAAGCTTCTTGCAGACTCATTAATTTCCGACTCATTCTGTCACCACCTATTTGATAGCGTTACACGCGATATGAACGGCATCCCATACTCCGGCGAACGGCGGCGCATAGCACAGATCGACCATTCCCATCTCAGCCGCCTTCATGCGGTTATGAATCGCGACGGCCAAAATATCGATGCGGAGCACGACCCCTTTCTCGCCGATGCCTTGCGCTCCGAGCAATACGCCCGTTTTTTTCTCATAGATGAGCTTCAAATGTATGGGCGTCGGGTCAGGATAATATTTCGGATGATCGGCTGCGCTTACCCATACCGTGCCATAGTCTGCTGCAAGCCGCTTCGCATCCTCTTCCGACATTCCGGTTCGCCCGAGCTCAAGGCCAAGCACTTTGATCGCGGCGCTGCCCAGCGTGCCGATGAACTTCTCGTGCTTGCCGAGCAGGTTCACTCCGGTTATGCGTCCGCATTTGTTCGCTGTCGTGCCGAGCGGGATATAAGTGTTCTCTTCCATAACGCGGCTGTATACTTCCGCGCAATCTCCCGCTGCATAAATATCCTCCACGCTCGTTCTCATCTCGCGATCGATGATGATGGCGCCGTTGCGGGCCAATCGTATATCGGTGCCTTTGACAAATCCGGTCGCAGGCTTGACGCCCACAGACAGAATGACCAAATCCGCTTTATACGTCCCTCTATCCGTTCGTATTCCCGAGACCCGATCGGACCCGGTAATTTCCTCTACTTTTTCCCCGGTATTCAAGCTGACGCCTTTTGCCAGCAATTCCCGGGATGCGATATCGGTCAGCTCTGGATCGAACGTTTTGAGTATGCGGTCGCCCAGCTCGACGACCCGAACCCGTTTGCCGAGCTCGACCATCGCCTCGGCCACTTCGATGCCGATATATCCGCCGCCAACGATGACCACATCATGAATGTCCGGCGAAGCCACCTTTTCCTTCAGCACGATGCCGTCTTCCAGTGTCTTCAGCATATGCACGCCCGGCAGCTCCTTGCCTGGCAGTGGCGGCACGACAGGGACCGTACCGGTCGCGATCATCAATTTGTCGTAATGGTCCAAAAACACTTTGTTCTTGTCTAAATCCTTCACCATAATCCGCTTGGACTCGGGGACGATCTTCATCACCTCATGCCGCAGGCGCGTATGAATCCCCGCTTGCTCGAACTGCTCGCGGGTGCGCGCAATCATTTTTCGGTAATCATCATTGGCGCCCGACACGTAATAAGGGAGACCGCAAGCGCCATAAGATAAAAAACGGCCTTTTTCATACACGATGACTTCAGCATCCGGATCGGTGCGTTTGATTTTGGATGCGGCCGACATGCCTGCGGCAACACCGCCGATAATGATGATTTTCATATCAGCCTCCTCCTTCCTGCACAGCGTTAATTCTCGCCTCGGCCCGCTGCAGAGCCGCTTCTGCGCTCCGCAGCCCTTGAAACGCTTCAAAGATCTCTTGATACAGCACGCCCATCACTTCGCCTGCCTGCACGAGCGAGGGCAGAGGCCGCGCGTGCTGCTCCAGCATACGGAGGTGAGCGCCATACCACGAATGCTCGTCCCCGTCACGTTCGTACGTGGATTGCCGCACCGGCGATCCGGCATGCGCTCCGATGATTCGATCCGCTTCCTTGGCGGAAAGATACCGCAGCAGCGCATTCGCTTCAGCCTGCTTGGCGGATCGGGCGCTAATTCCGAAGCTCCAGGTAACGTTCCACGCGGTCTGCAGCGCGGCTACTCCGACATCATCCAGCTCGAGGCACTCTTCGTTCAGCACCAGGCCGAGCTGACCGCCCCACGTAACGGCCGCCGCAACCCGGCGCTGCTGAAAAGCAAGCCGCACTTCATCATTCCCGGATCGGTACGCGTCATCCGGGGCGAAATTTTTCAAGCCGATATATTTGTTTAACGCCGCTGCGCCGCGCTCGTTATTGAAAGCGGGACGATGCGTAATCGGATCGAATATTTCGGTTCCTTCGCGGTAAAAGTACGGGAGCGCATCAAGAAATATTTCGCTCGGATGCGCTTTAAGCGCAATCCCCCGCATGCCGTGCCAGCCATCACACTGCCGGGCCATGCGAATGACGTCTTCCGTGGAGACGGCCGTTCCCGGCAGGGAGCCAGTACGCTCCAAGACGGCCGATTTGCGGTACAGCACCATATGTCCGTCACAGAAGGAAGGGTAGAGGTATGTCGTTCCATCGCAATCCATTTCCTGCCGCACGGCGGGTAAGATGTCTCCGCCGTCCCATTCTTCGTCCGCCGGATAGAATACAGGAGCAAGAAAACCGCTCGCCGCATAATTCTTCAGCCATAGATGGCCTGCGATCATGACGATGTCATACTCCTCGTCTCCGCGAAATACGGCGAACAACCGATCGCAATACGATTCCCACGGAATGATGTCGAATTGTACGCGAACCGCGTTCCGCTCTTCATACCGGGACAGGAAGCGGTGTCTGGAATCGACGTAAGCATAGACGGCCGGATCTCCTACGGCCAACACTTTCAAAGATTCGCTCATCTTTCCCCTCCGTTCTTCATTGCGATTGCCGCGCGGCGGAAAATACAGGCTCGTTGTCGATGATGCCGACGACAAGCGCATCAATCGGCGCAGGCTTCGCAAGCGCTTGCTGGATATTGGCGCCCTCGGCTACGAGCACCAATTGATCCGTGCCCGCCCCGATCGTATCGGCAGCGACGATATACGTTTTCTGATCGGTGTAACACAGTTCAATGATAAGAAGCTTGTATCCTTGAAGCCCATCATATTTGCGCGTGGATATCATGTTCCCAACCACTTTGCCAATCTTCATCCCACAAGCCCCGCTTTCACCGCAAAATTTCGAGCGTATCCCCCTGTTTGATGCCGAAAGCGTTGGAATCATCCGTATCGATGTGCATTTCCAGCGCATAGTCAGCGCGCACTTTAATCGATACGCAGTCCATAATTCCGCCTTTCGCGCCGGTTACCTTCACTTGTACCTTCTGGCCATGCTGAACACCGTATGCCCTGGCATCGGCAGGCGTCATATGAATATGGCGTTCGGCTATGATGCAGCCTTGTTCCAAGGTGATGGAGCCGTGCGGACCGGCAAGCTGCAGGCCGGGCGAGCCTGCGATACGCCCCGATTCCCTGACGGGCGGATGAACGCCCAGTCTGCGCGCCTCGCTGGCCGCGATTTCGATTTGCGTATTATTCCGGAACGGACCCAGAATGCGCACGTTCTCAATCACGCCTTTTGGACCGATGAGCGCAACCTTCTCGTTCGCTGCAAATTGCCCCGGCTGGGATATCTCCTTAAATTTGGTTAACGTCTTGCCTCTGCCGAACAGCAGCTCCATATGCTCTGCCGAGACGTGCACATGCCTCGCGGACACGCCGACCGGCACGAACCTCAGAGGCTCCCGGGCGGGAGCCAAGTCGTACCGTTCCAATTCTTCCATGATTAACTGGGTAATGTAGTCCGTTAGTTCCTTATTGACCTGTTCCGTCATTTTCATCACCGCTGTCATTTCATTAATGGCAGAATCTTGACAATATCTCCATGCGGCCGCGGGATGACGTGTACGGCCACCAATTCTCCCACTCTTTGCACCGCTTCCGCTCCTACCTCTATCGCCGCTTTGACGGCGCCGACTTCCCCTTTGACCATGACGGTTACCAGCCCGGAGCCGATTTTCTCCGTCCCGACGATTTCCACGTTGGCCGCCTTCAGCATCGCGTCCGCCGCTTCAATCGCTGCCGTCAATCCCCTTGTTTCAATCATGCCCAGTGATTCATTCATACGCGGCTTCCTCCTCTATGAGATAGGTCAGGATGAACCCGAACGGTTCATTCCTTATTTCAAGCAAGGCAGTATTTTGGCAACATCGCTGTGCGGTCTTGGAATGACATGCGCCGCCACCAGCTCCCCTAACCGCTGTACGGCATCCGCGCCCACTTCCGTTGCGGCCTTGACCGCGCCCACATCGCCGCGGACAATAATCGTTACGAGCCCAGAACCGATTTTTTCCGTGCCCACGATTTCCACATTGGCTGCCTTCAGCATCGCATCCGCCGCTTCAATCGCTGCCGTCAACCCTCTCGTCTCAATGATTCCCAGTGATTCGTTCATCTGAAAAGCCCCCTTCGGAAATTAAGTTGCCGTTTGTCTTACTTCACTGCAGAAAGAAGCTTGGCCACATCGCTGTGCGGGCGCGGGATGACATGAACAGCCACCAATTCACCTACGCGCTGCGCCGCCTCGGCTCCGACTTCAGCCGCCGCCTTGACCGCGCCCACATCGCCTTGCACCATGACGGATACGAGTCCGGAGCCGATTTTCTCCGTCCCGACGATTTCCACGTTCGCCGCTTTCAGCATCGCATCCGCCGCTTCAATCGCCGCCGTCAACCCTCTCGTTTCAACAATAGCCAAAGATTGGTTCATTTTAGCTTTCCTCCTTCATGTTCTTCTTCTCCGCCGCAGACGGCCGGGAAGCTTTTGGTTTCGTCTTCGTTTTTGCATCCGTTTTTGCATCTGCTTCTGCAATCGCGCTCGCATCAACCTTCTTTTCCGCCGGAGCCAAGTCTGCCGCCGGTGGCAATGTCTCCGCCGCCGCTTCGGCTTGGCCGTCCATATCCAGCTTCGATGAAGGCAGGATGAACTTCATGATTTCAGCGTGGGGCTTCAATATGACAGCCGCATTGGCAAGCGGATTGGCCGCTTTCCCGGCGCATACCGCCGCGGCCGCTTCCACCGCCGCTTTCACATTGGCTATATCGCCCCCTATTACGACCGTCACTAGCCTCCCGCCCAAATAGTTCTCGCTTGCCAACCACTCCACTTGGGCCGCTTTGCTCATCGCATCGGTCATTTCCAGCGCGGTAGCAAAATAACGGGCTTCGATCACGCCGATCGCATCGTAAGACATTATGATGTTCCCTCCGTTCCATCACGCGGCAACAGCTGCCCGATCCCGTCGTCAGGATTGTTTATGAGGTGGACGGCAGCAAGCTCCCCCGTATTTTGAGCTTCCAGCGCTCCTATCTCCAGTGCGGCTTGAACGGAATCCAGCTTGCCTTGAATGAGCACCGTCACGATGCCCGATCCTGACTTCTCAAAGCCTAATACGGTCACATAAGCGCATTTCACCATCATATCCGCAGCGCGGATAGCCGCTGTGATGCCAATTGTTTCTATCATGCCAAGGGATTCTTTCATGCCGTCCCCCCATTTTTGAACACGCATTTGATCATCTATTTCACGGATACCTTGCCCAGCGCCATTAAAGAGGCAATACCCGCGCTGCCAGACGTTATGCATTTCGTAATTACTTGGTCATCGCGCAAATACCTCAATGCCTCTTCCCGCGCCACGGCGAGCGCCGTCTGTACGTGACTGACGGTTCCGCTGAATTTCACTTGAATCATAACCGGGATGGAAGCCTCCATGTCCTCGGGCGGATTGTTCGCATCGATTCCGTGAATATGCACGTCAGCGGCCTTGCAAGCCTTGTCCATGACCGCCAAGGCTACGCTGTACCCTTGAACCTCCACAAATCCCAATGCTTTGCCGTCTGTCATCGTCATCTACCTTTCTTGCCGAAGTCAACGTTCCGCAAGAACGCACCGCTTCTTTCTTGTGAACGTCCGGGCCGATGTCAGGCCTTCGCCCGTCGGACCCGCGATCGTCATCGTCGTGCAGCCTTCTCCGCCAGCGCCTACACCAGCCAATGAGGAAGCGTTCTTCACGAAGATCGTCGTGCCGATCGCACGCTCGAAGGCAGCGAAGTTGGCTACGTTGGTGGAATGCATCAGCGCCGTATGCCGGTTGCCATGCTCCGCTTGTACGGCCAAGCGAATCGCTTCATCGAGATTGCTCACCCGGACGATTGGCAATATCGGCATCATCTGCTCCAGCTGCACGAACGGATGATCGAAGTCGACTTCGCAAATCAGAAGCTTGACTTCTTTTTCAGGCTTAACGCCGATGTTCTCCAAAAATAAAGCCGCATCCTTGCCGATCCACTCCTTCACGGTGTGGTATTCGCGCTTCGCATCCAGTGAACAGCCTCCTGCCGTCTCGTTCACGTTCGCTTCGAGCGCGAAGCTCATCACCTGTTCGAGCTCGCGGTCGTCCAACCGGTATGCGCCATGATTCAACATATGGAACAGAAGATCGTCGGCAACCTTGTCAACGACGAACACTTCCTTCTCCGCAATGCATAAAATGTTGTTCTCGAAGGACGCCCCCGCAATAATCTCTTGCGCCGCCCGCTCCATGTTAGCGGTTTCATCAACGATAACGGGAGGATTGCCCGCCCCTGCGCCAATTGCCTTCTTGCCGGAACGAAGCAGCGCTCTCACCAACCCGGGACCTCCCGTGCCGACGAGCAGCTGTACCTTCGGCGATTGCGTAATCACATCCAACGTATCTTTGGTCGGTTCCTTCACCATCGTCACCAGATGCTCAGGTCCGCCAGCCTCCTGAACCGCGCGGTTTATCATTTTTACCGCATGGGCGCAGCAACCTTTGGAAGACGGGTGGACATTGAATACGACCGCATTGCCCGCGGCAAGCATCCCGATTGCGTTGTTGATCACCGTCTCCACTGGATTCGTCACTGGAGTTACGGCCCCGATGACGCCAAACGGCCCTTCCTTCACCAACGTGAGCCCATCGCCTCCGGAAAAGGCTTTTGTTTCCAAATCCTCCGTGCCCGGCGTTTTTAAAGCGGTTAGCTCCAGCTTTGCGATTTTATCCTCATAGCGACCAAGCTTCGTTTCTTGCAATATCATGCTCGCCAATGTTTCCTTGTGTTCGAGCGTCGCGGTGCGAATGGCCGCGATAAATCGCTCCCGATCCTGTATGCCGAATCGCTGGGCGTATTCTCTTTGTGCCTGATAAGCAGCATCTATCGCCGCTTCCGCCTCATCGAATACCCCGGAATCGCCGCTGCTCCGCACAGGCGAAGCAGCCGCAGGCGCTGATTCAGGCTTGGCCTGGCCGGCTGCCGCATGATGCCCAGCTTGCGCACCGGGCAGGTTTTGCTCGATATTTTTCAGCACGCCCTGAATAATGTTCTGAATGTCCGCTTCCGTCAACTTGATGGTCAACTTCGTTCACCCCTTCAATTGCAGCTTCTGCAACACTTGTTCCGTCACTTTGGCGACAATTTGATTGACGAGATCCGCTTTCTCCGTTTCGCTCGGAAATTGTGCTTCCTTGCGGCTCCTCACATCGGTTTGAACCGGTTTGCAGCTTGGCGTTCCTCCGCTATGAATTCCCATCCTCTTGCGAATTTCGATTAAGTCGGATACTTGATTGCAATTCAATTCATTCGCTTGCTCAATGATTTTGCCGGAATACATCAGCATGAGCGCGTAATGTTCCAACGATTCGAGGCGGTAATAAGCTTCCACGATGTCCTTGCCCCAAGTCAGCGCGCCGTGATTCGCCAACAACACCGCGTTGTAGTCCTTGCAGAACGGAGCAATCGAGTCCGGCACCTCCTGCGTTCCTGGCGTCGCATAGGCAGCGACCGGAACTTTTCCCAATATAACGACTGCCTCTGGCGAAACGGCCTGATCCAAATCGATGCCCGCAATCGCAAATGATGTCGCCACTGGCGGATGCGCATGAGTGACCGCCCGAACGTCAGGATTTTCCGCATATACCCGCAGATGCATCTTAATCTCGGAAGATGGCTTCCGGTTCCCTGCCAGCACCTTGCCGTTCAAGTCCATTTTGACGAGCATGTCTGGCGTCATGAATCCTTTGCTTACCCCTGTCGGCGTGGCCCATATCGTGTTGGGACCGGTCTTTATGGTAATGTTCCCGTCGTTGGCGGCCACGAAATTTTTGAGGTACATTCTCCTGCCCATTTCACATATCATCTTTTTCGCTTCAAAATCGGAATAGTAGGTTGTCTTTGTAAGCACGATGTCACCTCCTGCATGATGCCCTTTATGTGTGTCTTTATGACCCCTATTTTCCTACTTTGTTCGTTGTTTGTCAATGATTTGTTTTGACTTTTATTGTTTTATGTTTGATTTGTGGATTATTATCTTAAAAACTATCTCTGTTTTGTTATTTTACGATTAAATGTTATACTATTGGTTCATAAACAATACCCAAACCAAAAAAACCATATCCATTTTTGGCAGCGAAGTGTGATATACTAATTGAAATCAATAAAATGTATGTTTTTAGGAGCGAATTCATGCAATGTTACCAATAGCGAGAAAAGCCAAAATCAAAGAAATTATTTTGGAAGAGAAAAGCGTGACCGTTGCCGCGCTTACTTCCTTGTTCAACGTGACGGAGGAAACCATCCGCCGTGACCTGAAGCAGCTGGAGGATGAAGGTGTGCTTACGCGAACTTATGGCGGAGCCTATGTTCCTGACGGGGTGCAAAATGACGTGAACGTTAATTTGCGGGAGCACATCCATGTGGACGGCAAGAAGCGCATCGCCGCGAAATGCGCGGAATTCATCGGCAACGGCGATTCTATTTTCTTGGATGCATCCACGACGTCGTTGTATATTGCTCAGCAATTGGAGGATAAGCGGATTACTGTCGTCACCAATTCAATCAAGATAGTCAATGCTCTCATGGACAACAAAAATGTCCACTTGGTCATTATCGGCGGAGGCATTTCCTCCAGCTCCATGTCTGCGCTCGGGCGGAATGCCGAGTTGAACATGAACAGCTATTTTTTCGATCTGGCCTTTATCTCATGCCGTTCCGTCAGCATGCAGCATGGCATTACCGATTCGAACGAGCAGCAGGCGGAGGTGCGCCGGCTGGCCGTTGAGCGCGCCAACAAAGTCCATCTCGTAGCGGATTTTACGAAATTCGACCGCACTTCCTTTGCCAGCATTTGCGACCTCGAAAATATTCATACGATCGTTACCGACAAAAAGCTGGGGGAAGCGTGGCATGAATTTGTGAACACGCACAGCATCGCCTTGCATGAGTGCATCTGATGCTTGGGCGGCAATTAAGGAGCACGCCGTTTCAATCGTTCTTTTCGTTGCGCAAAATCCAATGGATGCGGTGGAGGGGATGACAAGTTTGGTCCTGCAACAGTCAAAGAAGCCCGGCTCATGACAGTGAGCCGGGCTTTGTTTTATTTATTCCTTTTTGTCCGCGAACATTGCCGGAAGACTATCCGCAAACGGCGGATAAGCGATGCCGTTCTGCGTAATAATCGCCGTAATATGCTCGTGATCCGTCACATCGAAGCACGGATTATATACCTTGACGCCCTTCGGCGCCATCGGCTGTTCATACCACTTGCTCGTAATTTCTTCATCCGGTCTTAATTCGATATGGATATCGCCGCCTGTCGCGCACTGCAAATCAACCGTAGACAACGGCGCGCAGACGTAGAACGGAATGCCATAATGCTTCGCCAGTATCGCCACCGCCGACGTGCCGATCTTATTGGCGGTGTCCCCGTTCGCCGCTACCCGGTCACAGCCGACCAGCACGGCTTGAATCTTGCCTTCCTTCATGACGATGGAAGACATATTGTCGCAGATGAGCGTCACATCGATGCCCGCTTCCTGCAGCTCCCACGCCGTCAAGCGCGCTCCTTGCAGCAGAGGTCTCGTCTCATCGGCATACACTTTGAAACGGTAGCCTTGCTCTTCGCCCAAATAGATGGGCGCGAGTGCGGTCCCGTATTTTGCCGTGGCGATCGCTCCTGCGTTGCAGTGGGTCAGAATGCCCCAGCCCGGCTGCAGCAGCGACAAGGCGTATTTGCCAATTTGCTCGCATACCTGCTCATCCTCGGCCCGGATCGCATCCGATTCTTGCCGCAGCGCTTCTTTAATCTCGCTCACGCTTTTGTCTTGCTCTTGCTTGAAGCGCTCTTCCATCCGATCCAGCGCCCAGAATAAATTCACGGCTGTCGGACGGGACGATGCCAAATATTCTTTCACCCGTTGAAAGTCCTTGGCCAGCTCTTCATAAGTCTCTGCGGCCGAAGCCTTAATCCCCAAATACATGCCGTATCCGGCCGCGATCCCGATAGCCGGAGCGCCGCGCACTTTCAAATGATAGATTGCGTCCCAAATATCCTTCAATTCCTTTACTTGCAGAAAGACCTTTTCATTGGGCAGCAGGGTCTGGTCCAAGATAACCAGCGTATCGTTCGCATCATCCAATGTTACCGATTGAATCATCGTGGCAGTCATGTTGTTGTCTCCCATCGTCTCATAACCTCCTTATCTGCTGTATGCCTCGTCAGCTGTTGCAACAATCACGCGAACAAAGTCTGCTCCGCTCTTCATGTCGGTGCGCTCCATAATGAACCGTTTGCCCATGACGATGGACATCTTCTCCGCCCGCGCTCTCGCAGCAGGGTCGGCAATGGACGTGATGTCCTTCACGTGTGCGAGACCGAGCGTTCTGCGGCACAGCTCCAGCCCTGCAACGCCTGCCGTGTCACGCAAAATCAGATCGAGATAATATCGGTCGAAGCCTTTGTAAGAAGCGCACTTGTCTGTCGCGGAAGCTGCCCACGTTACTAAAAACTTCTCTTTGAATAAATCAATGATATCTTGAATCGTCGACAGGAGCCAGTCTTTTTGCCGCTCCTTCTCCGTCCCTTCCTCCATCACACTGTCCGCATTGACATAAGCAAAAATAAGGTTGGCAATGACGTTGCCTACATCATAGCCGGCAGGCCCGTAGAAAGCGAATTCAGGATCGATGACTTTCGTCGAATCCGGCTTCACAAAGATGGAACCCGTATGCAAATCGCCGTGAATGAGCGACTGGGCATTGCTCATGAATTCGAACTTAAGCTTCGCCGTTTCCAGGAGCAGCGCTTCATCCTCCCATAAGTATTCCTTTGCAAACGGAAGCAGCGGCGCATACACATCATTGCGCGGACAATCGTAGAACGGCTCTGTATATACTAAATCTTCGGTAATTTCACACAAATCCGGGTTGATGAAATCCTTGACCTGCCGCTTCTTCTCTTTATGGTTCATGACAACGTCCGTCGTCAGGAGCAGTGTATTGACCATAAAGGTCGAGATGTGCTCGGCAAACAGCGGGAACTGCTTGTGCTTCAGCAAAGCGGTGCGCAAGATTTCATGGTCGGACAAGTCCTCCATGACGCAGCAGTTCATGATGGCATCATATTTGTATATTTGCGGCACAAGCCCTGGAGCCAGATCATATTCGATTTTCAAAATCTCGCTTTCGATTCGGTTGCGGTCTGGCGATACTTTGAACTCATCCGAAATGCGGGCAACCGGACCGGCCTGCTTAATGATAAGGGACTGCCGCGTATTTTCATCGACGACCCGAAATACGTAATTCAGGTTGCCGTCTCCGATTTCCTCGCAGGACAGCACGGCCCCGTGGGCAAAGAAATCGAGCTGGCTTATCGCATAGTTAATGACGTCGCTTTCTTTCATCGTGAAATAATTGTTGAAATCGTTCATCCCTATCTCCTCCTACAACCGTTATTTCTGCTTGTAATAGGTTAAAGCCAACGCAAATGCAAGCACCGTGCCTTTCACAATATCCATCGCATAATAAGGGACCGACATCATGACGAGACCGTTCTGCAAAATACCGATAAGAACCGCGCCGACGAATGTTCCGAACGCATTCGGCCTGCCTGCGCCGGCTACGGAAAAGCCGATGTATGCCGCCGCTACCGCATCCATTAAATACGGCGCGCCCGCATTGACTTCAGCCGTCATGACACGGGACGCCAGTATGATGCCGCCGACCGCCGCAAATCCGGCCGACAATACATAGGCAAGCACGCGATATTTGTTGACGGGAATCCCCGACAGCTTGGCAGCCTCCATATTTCCTCCGATAACATACATGTAACGGCCGTGCTTCGTGTAATTCAAGAAAATATGAACGACGACGACAACGACAAGCATAATAATGATAATCCACGGCACTTGGCCAATTTTCGAAAAGAACGCGCTGATCTGCCCCGAAGCGAAGGTGCCGTCCGGCATGACCATGTTCTGTGATACCGTCGCCCCTCGCGTGTAAGTGAGCGCCACCCCTTGAATGATGAACATCGTCGCCAAAGTCATGAGCATATCCGGAATTTTCATTTTGACAATCATGAATGAGTTCAGCACGCCGGCAAGCAGACACACCGCAACGGCAACGATAATGCCAACGAACGGATGCTGTGAATGCCAGACAAACATGGAGATAACGACTGCGTTAGCCAATGAAGCTACGGAGCCGACCGACAAGTCGAAGCCGCCCACCGACAATGAAATCGTAATCCCGATGGAAATGATGGTGACAATCGATATTGAACGTAAAATGTTAATGATGTTAGAAGGCATAAGAAAGCTGCTGGACATCGTGCCGAATAAGGCAATTAGAATTAAAATCGTTACGATCGTTCCGTATTTATATAAAAAATCAAAGAAATCGAAAGACTTGGCCGCCTTCGCTTGCCGCTGTTGACCTGTGCTCATGCTACTTTCCTCCCGTCGAGTAGAACAATAATTCTTCTTCGTTGGTAGCGCTCGTCTGAAGCTCCTTCACGATTTCGCCGTCATACAGCACGTATACGCGATCCGTTATGCCGACGATTTCCGACAGCTCGCAGGAGGCGTAAATGACGCTTTTCCCCTGCTGCGCCAATTGTGAAATGAGTTTAAATATGTCTTTTTTCGCTCCGACGTCTACACCTTTGGTCGGTTCATCGAAAATGTAAACTTCCGCTTCGGTAGTCAGCCATTTTCCGATTGCCACTTTTTGTTGATTTCCGCCTGACAAGTTTTTTACTTTTGCCTGCTCGTTCGGCGTCTTGATGCCGAGATCTTGAATCAACTGCTGAGCCTCTCTTTTTTCTTTGCCGAACTGCAGAAATGTCCGGTAAGCGCAAAACTTCGACAGGCTGGCAACCGTCAAATTGTTGACAACCGATTCCAGCACAAGTATGCCTTCTTTGCGCCGTTCCTCCGGCACAAGGGCCATACCTTGCTTCACGGCCTCGTTACAGTTTCGAATGGAAAGCTTCCGCTTCTGAAGCACGCGCTCGCCTGACACGACGCGCGATGCGCCAAAGAGCGCTTTGCACAGCTCGGTCTTGCCGGCCCCTACAAGTCCGGCGAGGCCGATGATTTCGCCTTTCCGCACATAAAAATCAATATTTTTAAGCTTGTCGCTATCCGACAAGCCCTTCACTTCAAAGTTCGTGTCTCCGATTTCAATAGTCGCCTTCGGAAATTGATCATCTAATTTTTTGCCAAGCATGTGCTCCACAATGTCGTTTTGATTGGTATCCGCAATCCGTTTTTTAATGACGAATTCTCCGTCCCGCATAACCGTGATGTCATCGCATATTTCAAATAACTCGGGCAGACGGTGCGAAATGAAAATGACGCCGACATTGTTTGCCTTCAAATCTTTCACGATGCGGAATAGCTCTTCCGTTTCTGCATGGCTGAGCGGCGCGGTTGGCTCATCCAGAATGAGAAAGCGGCACTCTTTCGTTATCGCTCGCGCGATCAAAATCATTTGCTTCTCGGCCAGCGTCAGCTCGCTGACCAGCTTTTTCGTCGATACGTTTACATTCATTCGTTCGAGTGTCGCTTTGGCATTGCTGTGTATGCGTTTCCAGTTCATCCATTGCTTTTTTCCCATATCATTGACCGTATCATCCAGCATAATGTTCTCGCCGACCGTCAAATAAGGAATCAGCGCCGTATCCACTTCCTGGTATACGATTTGGATTCCCAAGTCTTTGGCATCTTTCGGCGAACGGATGTGCACCGCTTTGCCGCCAATCCATATATCTCCCGTGTAATGGTTATAAGCTCCAGACAACACCTTCATCAACGTCGACTTGCCCGCCCCGTTCGCACCGATGAGAGCATGGGAAGTTCCGGTCTCCGTTGTAAAATCTACGTTGTTTAGCGCTTTCACACCCGGGAACTCGATAGAAATCTGCTTCATGTCCAGGCGTATCGCTTGCTGCTCAATCATCTCTCCACCTCCTATACGGATTCGGGAGGGCAAGCATTGTCAATCAAGTGTCCAAAAGCCCGGGAACACTTGAACGCTTCCCTCCGTCACCTTTCTATTTGGATGAATACGCTTCCTTAAGCGCTTGCATCCAGCTTTCGTCGAAGTCTTTGCTTACTCCCCAGCCAGGGATGAGCGTGTTGAGGCTTTCCATGTTCACTTTGTCCCCTGCGGAATTCAATTGCACCTGCGTAATCATCGTCGGCTTCAAGTCGAATTTTTGCGGCGTCTCCTCGCCTGCGATTTTCTTTGCGACTAGACGCATGTTAACGGCGCCAATGACCTTCGGATCCACGGCAGCGGTCGCCACCCACGGACTTTGCTCTTCCTGCATCAGCTGCAAATCGGCGTTTGACACGTCAATGCCGTATATTTTGATTTCGTCCCGGCCAGCTTCCTTCACGGCTCGTGCCGCTCCGATGGCAAATGCGTCCCATGTCGCGAAGATCGCGTCTATTTCACCTTTCCCATGCTTGGTCAGCATCGCGGATACTGCGTTCTGCGTCTGCACAGATGTGTCGGAAGCCGCCACGCCGAAGCGTTCGACTTCCTTGATGCCCGTGTTCGTTTTCAAAAAGTCTTGGTATACTCCATTGCGGCTTACCATTGGCGGGAACCCATCCACCCATAAATACACAATGTTACCGCTTCCATTTAACTGCTGATTCATGCTCTCCAACGCTAATTGGGCCAGCTGCGCATCGTCTTGCGACGTCAACGTCACGCCACTTATCGAGGCCAAATCCGGATTAGAGTCAAACGTGACGACAGGAATCCCCTTATCTGTCAGCTTCTTGACATCATCCAGCGTTGCAGCGTCATCCCCGTGGGAAATAATGACTCCGTCATAGTTTTTCTCCAATGCTTGGGCGATCGCATCATGGAATTTGGCTGTGTCGCCGTTGGCAGAGAACGTATCCACCGTAAATCCCATCGCTTCCCCCTCTTGTTTTGCGCCGGCCAAATATTGCGCCGTATGATCGTCACCCCCGATTTTGCGAATGACCATTACTTTCACATCTTTGCTGGCGATAGGCTGAGGAAGATTTTCAATTTTGCTTTTGTCCACGTTCGGTTTGCTTTGCGAAGATTCTCCCCCGGTTGAACAACCGGCAGCGATAAGCATTACGGCCATCAATGTTACGACAAACCTGGTAAAAACTTTGAATTTCATCTCCTGCACCCCTTATAACGTAGTGGATAAATCCGCAGGTCCTATGTAAGAAGTCATAAAACCTGTTGTTGAATAAATACTACCACCTTCATACCTAGATCGCAATGAAAATTTATTGTTTTATATTGTTTTATGTTGATTAATACATTATTTTTTTGTTTATTATTTGTTGCTTGTAAAAATCGCGATAACAATCATGTTTAACTTATTTTGAAAACAACATTTTGGATGAGAACTTCCTTTGAATATGGAAAAGTTTTAACGCAAAACGATTTGCGTTAATTAGAAAAAGATGCTATCTTCTAATTAGACCGAACGTTCTGTTTGTTCGAATAGATGAAAAAGGAGTCAGCTTATCGAGATGAAAGGGAGTCAGCGAAGAACATCGGAGACCAAGAAACGGATAGCGGCGGTTTCAAAGGAATTATTTTCGCAGAAAGGCTATTTGGCAACATCCATCGAAGATATTATCGCCGCATCCGGAAGCAGCAAGGGCAACTTATATCATCATTTTAAAAGCAAAGAAGGCTTGTTTCTGTATTTAATTGAAGAGCAGGTGGATGAATGGATTGAGAATTGGGCCAACAAAGAACATCGATACGCAACAGCAGCGGAAAAATTGCGTGGTTTGGCCGATCATAGTGTAGATGATTTTCAAAATCCGCTTATTCAAGCGGCGGAAGAATTTAGCGGCAGCCAAACAGCAGATCCCGTTATTATAGAACAGATCGTAGCCGCCACGAACAAACAGCGCGATGTGTTCCAAAACGTCATCCAGGAAGGAATCGCCAACGGGGAATTCGAGGAATGTGACGGAAGACAAATCACTTATATTTTATTCGCACTCGTTGCCGGTCTGGGCGCGGCACGCTACGAGTTGGCGCTCAATGAGCTTCGCGCGTTGCATCATACGGCGATTTCCGTTTTTTTACACGGTATCGCAAAAAAAGAAAAACAATAAATTTTTTTCACACATAAACAGACCGGTCGTTCGGTTTGTAAACTATGAAATGGAGTGATTAACATGGAGAAATCGGTTTACTTAGAACGAATGTCTGGAATCACGGCCCGCATTGAAGAAGCGATGCGGGAATTCGAAGTCCCCGGACTTGCCGTCGCCGTTGTACACAAGCAGGATGTATTGTTTCGTTCCGGATTCGGCTTGAGGGATGTTGCCCGGCAGTTGCCGGTTAACACGGAAACGGTATTTGGGATCGGCTCTTCAACCAAATCGTTTACCGCAATGGTGTTGGCGCTGCTTGTGCAAGAAGGAGGGCTTGAGTGGGATGCGCCGGTGAAGCAGTATTGGCCGGATTTCCGCATGCACGACGCGGTTGCGACAGAGCTTCTTACATTCCGGGACATTGCTTGCCACCGTTCGGGGATGCCTAACCACCAATTTTTGTTTTATAAGCCCGTGTTGACAGACAGGGAATTGCTCGACCAGCTTCGCTATTTGGAACCTAGTCTGCCGTTTCGTCAAGAATGGCAATATTCCAACGTCATGTTTTTTATTGCGGGCTGTTTGATCGGGTCCATAACAGGAACGCCTTGGGAACAATGGGTGGAGAGCAAAATTTTTGCGCCGCTTGGCATGAAAAACAGCAATTTTTCTGTTACGCATACAACGGCAGGAGACAACTTTTCATTGCCTTATGATATTACGAAGGCGGGTGTTGCGGAAATTCCGTTTACGGAAGACCGGGCAGGAGCTGCGGGAGACATCAATGCATGCGTGTCGGATTTGGCAGCTTGGGTTTCTATGCAGCTTAATCAAGGAGAGTCGCAAGGCCATCGACTTTTGTCAGAGGAACTGATGCAGGAAATGCAGCGTCCGCAGACTGTTATAGGACCGGGTCATCTTCTTCATTTTCCGGAGATGCCCTATTCCGCCTATGGGCTTGGATGGATAATTGACATTTACCGCGGGCATAAGCTTGTCCACCATGGCGGAAAAAACAATGGCTTTACCGCTCATGTATCGTTTATGCCCGCAGATGAGATCGGGATCGTTATACTGGCTAACCGGGATAGTTCCTATTTGCCGGATTGCCTCGCGTATACGCTTTATGATCAATTACTGGCCAAGGAGCCTATTGATTGGATGGGAAGATTTAAGCAGGAGGAAGCGAAATTGAGAAAAATGATAGACGACATGAACGATCCTTCAGAACCTGCAGAGCCCAAGCCCAGTTATGATCCGCGTTTCCCATTCGACGATTACACAGGTCATTACTATCATCCTGCCTATGGCGGCATAACCATTCACCGATTGGAGCAGGAACTGTCGATGGAATATCGTACAATTATGTCGGGATTGATCCCGCTTGATCAGACTAAGTTCCGCACCGAAGATGGAGCCATGGATGTGACATTCGCGCGGAATGAGGAGGGAGGCATTCAGAGCCTTCAACTGCCCTTGGAACCGACCGTCAGCGAGATTGTATTCGTCAAACAACAGAATGAAAGAGACGATGCCTGATTGCAAAATTAGCGCCTTTTGGGCACACAATATGCGTTGATAATCTTGTTGAGCTCCGGATTCCGTTTCCAGACACGTTTTGGACTATCTATTATTATCCTGTTAACGCAAGCGCCACCGGCTTATCTGTATCTCATCAAGCTTGGGAACGCTAGAGGATGTGTTTTGGGAAAATGAGGGGCTCAGTGTCATTTAAGACTACAGGCCCCTCTATTATCAAGTTGGGTGTCAATTCCTTTTTTTCTGCCAGTTGAGTCCCCTAACTTCGAGCAGGCGCACTATTTCAACTACCAGTGACCAAAAAACTACCGCCAAAAAAGCGGTAGTCGTTCAACTATTCCCATTTCGCCAATTGCTCCTTGATATGTGCTTTGCTAACAAATCCTTTTTGCAGCAGAGAGTTAGGCACCAATTGATTGTATTTCCGGATAATACGGTTGATTTGCTCGAACTGTTCTTCTCCGATCTCTTGCTTGCCTTGATCCATCTGCTGAACAAGCGCCCGGATTTGATTCCGGATCGTATGCTGCAGCTCCAGCCAAGCCGGCAAATAGTTCGCTTCTTTCAGCACCCCGCTCAACGCATCGCCGCTTGATACATCGAGGGGCTTGCCCTTACCGGGAAGATCCTTCAGGCCGCCTTGCTTTTCATAGTTGGCAAAAGCCTCATCCATCCAATCTCTGGAGTTCATCATCACCAGCCATCACTCCTTTTTGCTTTCTTCCGTTACAGTTAAGAAAATCAAGAAATTGCCCTTTTATATTATGTTATTACGTTCATGCTTCTTGCGTCCTATCAGAGAAGCCGGACCACCGGCACCTCATGTATAATCCGTTCCCGAATCAGATTAAAAATTACGGTTTCCCGTTCTGTCCGCTGATGAGGGGGCTTGTGTATATGATGATACAGATACGAGTACAGTTGACGGTACCATAAGAAGAAAGGGATGTGCTCGCCTCATCGGACCAGTCAGGCAATTCCTTGTCCTGCAAAGACTGATAATCCTTCCCCGCAGCGTGAATCCGGCCCATCGTCGCGCCCCAACGATGGAAAAAGCTATCGTTCCAGACCGATTCGTCCTTGGGATCGATCGCTTTTCCCTCCAACTTCTCCGTAAGTATTCCTCATTAAGCCGAGCTGTCCAGTCCCCATTCCTCGCGGCAATGGGGGAGGCAACCGGCACGCCGTGTTCACGCAAGTGCCTCATCCAATGCAACTCGGATAGAACACGGCGCGGATCGTCACGTTCGAAGCGGAAGAACTTGACGACATACGCCCCGTCCGCCGTCTCATAGACGTGATTGTAGTAGCCTCCGAGCAACTTCAATCCCCTTACACTAAAACGATAATTTTGCTCCAACAAAGGAAGAAATTGCTTGACCATGTCGCCCTCCTCCATTCACGCCAATGCAAATGGTGTGCTTCAGTCCATCTTCTTCCGCAGAAGAAACGAATGATGCTCAAATTCCTTTTCTATGACGATCCGCTCACCCTCGATCACTTCGAAATGTTCTAGCAGCAGTTTCTGATAGGCTTCAAACCGATGAAACGAAAAGAAACGCTTCTCTATAAAGTTGTCGCGTTCGTTGATGCCCTCGAATTCGTAACCGCCATACACACCTAAGTAGAACAGGCCGTTCGGCGCAAGCACACGCTTGAGCTCCATAAGCACCGCATTCAGGTCGGCCTTGGGCACATGGAGCAGACAGTTCAACGAATACAGGCTGCCAAAGCTGTTATCCGGAAAATCCAATTGATATAAGTCCATGACAAGGGCCCGGATTCCGCGCTTGCTGCAATATGACACATGTTCTTCCGACAGGTCAATGGCCGTCACATCGAGGCCGTGGTCCATGAAATACAAGCTATCCTGTCCGGTACCCGCTCCAATGTCCAAAAGAGTGCGGGTATGATTCACCTCCAACTGTTCGAGAAATCGGGCCCGGCTCTGAATCTTCCAATCCTGCTTCGAAGAAGCATTGCGATCATGGGCGTGTTCGTTATAGATCTTCTTCAGTTCTTGTTTAATGTGCATGGTCATGCTGCTGCAGCTCCTTCATGCAATTCATGTCGATTCGATCGTTATGTAATGTATACCTTGCTTACTCCATCGCGAGACGTGCCAAAACCTGTTCATCGGCAGGCGCTCCGCATTCCCGCAGCGCCAGCAACACAGCGCCCGCTGGCGGAGAGAGCCGGGGCTCGATAATGCGGTAACGTTTGGCCCCGCCCCCATTTCTTTGCAATAACTCTGTCAGCAAATGGCTCACGAACGGGTCGCGAATGACGCTGCCCATAAAGGCGACCTGCACATTGTCGGCTTCGAATCCAGCTCCGATAAGACGGACTCCCAGATCAAGAGCTTGCACAAGCTGCATGCATACGCCAGCGGCCAATGGACTGCCTTCGGCCGCCGCACGCGTCACCATCGGAGCCATCTGCCCGAACAAGCGCATCTGTTCATGCACGCTCTTCGCGAATCCACCGGCTCCCAGCTCGTGCAGCTGCCCAACGCTGCTTACTCCCCAGAAAGCAAGCACCTCTTCTAACAGGCTCCCGTCACCTCGCTCCGCACAGCCTGCAATGATGCGATGCACGCACTCATACGACAAATGGCGCGCCGCCCCGGCATAGTGGTTATAATCCTGATTGCGCAGCAGCCGGCCGTATTCATTGATCCCGAATACGACGGATCCGGTTCCGGATATCGCGATTATTCCCGGCTCTCCTATGAACGCTCCCGCATGGGCGACAGTGGAATCGTTGACATGCCGCTTCGGGCAGGATATTCCCGGAACATCCGTGAATTCGGCAGCCCACGTCAAATCCTGTTCCGACTCCAGGCCAGACAATCCCGCACATAAGCCGACAACCTCATCCGGCCGCGCTCCCGCTGCTTCCAGCACCTTCTCCATAACTTCTCTCACATTCTCTCGCGCGCGTTCGTCTTTGTTCGGGTTGCTGCAGCCAGTCTCCGCATAGCCAATGATGCTGCCATTTAGCCGCGCCGCCATTGCGCGTGTCTTTGTACCGCCGCCTTCAATGCCAATGACGATGTTCTTCTCCTTATTGCCCACATCGATTATGATGCCGTCTTCACGTTTCACCCTGCCGCCCCCATTGTCGATGATGCACTGCATCAGATGTACGTTTCCTATTACACGGATGCCTATATTTGAGTTACAACGTCGATCCTCACTTTTTCACAAAAACTTTGAATGCGCTTTCTGCTTTTTCGCCACTCTATCTCGCAATCTTATTTTACTTAGTATAATTGACCAGTTGAGCTGCTTCAACTCCCCCTTTGCTCCATTCTCCCCTTCCTTCAGAAAAACATCATCCCAATCGCTAATTTTGCTACATCGCCATTATACCGCTCGCTGTGGTCAGAATTAATACATATTTCAAATTAATAATGAGTGTATTATATATTTCTAATATTAAAAAACACTTGTTATAATCAGACTTATCTTGAAAGGAGGAATTAAGAATGAAATATCGGAAACTTGGCAAAAGCGGCTTGTTGGTAAGCGAAATGGCATTGGGAAACTGGATAACACACGGTGCACAAGTGGACGACACCACAGCGCAAGCTTGCGTAAATGCTGCACTAGACTCCGGGATTACTACTTTCGATACAGCTGATGTGTATTCGGAGACGAGAGCGGAATCTATTTTAGGCGAGTCTTTAAAGGGGATACGTCGTGAAAGTATTGAGTTGTGCACGAAGGTCTTTCATCCAACGGGTACCGGACATAACGATAAAGGGCTATCCCGCAAACATATCATGGAAGCCTGCCATGCTTCGCTTCGAAGATTGCAAACGGATTATATCGATGTCTATTATGCACACAGGTTTGATTCGACCGTATCGCTTGAAGAAACATTTTTGGCATTTTCCGATTTGGTGCGGCAGGGAAAAGTTCTGTATGTAGGGGTAAGCGAGTGGACAGCAGAACAGATAAAGCTTGGAGCGGCTTTGGCAAGGGAACTGAGAGTTCCCTTCGTGGCAAGCCAACCCCAATATTCCATGCTGTGGCGTGTTATTGAAGCCGAAGTTATTCCCGCTTGTGAGCGTGAAGGAATTGGGCAGGTTGTCTGGTCACCACTGGCGCAGGGCATTCTTTCCGGTAAATATGCACCAGACAAGCCGATACCGAAGGGCTCCCGCGCTTCTACGACAGCTGGTTCACCATTTTTCGAACGTTGGCCGGACAGTGGTTGCGTAAAGAAGTCCTTCAGGCAGTAGAGAGAATCCGTCCGATCGCACAGGAATCCGGTTTGACGCTGCCACAGCTTGCGATAGCGTGGGTTCTGCAAAACCCGCAAGTGTCCTCAGCAATTATTGGCGCCTCGAAGCCCGAGCAGGTAAAGGAAAACGTAAAAGCTGCAGGTGTCTGTCTGGATAGTGAGGTCATGAGGCAAATAAATAGCATTTTAAATGGCGTTGTTGAGTTTGATCCAAGTAAAACCGGTTAAGATGATAAGGTTTACACAAGTTTGCTTGTCTGAGTCTGACGATTGGCTGTTTCCTCCACCACTTCTAGAAAATTAGTCAGAACAGTTTCGCTTATATCTGTTTTCCAAGCTGCATAGAGAGGGACTGACGGTGTATCTTGGTTAAAAGATCGGAATACGACATCACTGCGTTGGAACACAGAAACCGAAGAGGGCACAATTGAAATGCCTATACCGGCAGCTACCAGATTAACAATGGTATACATTTGAACAGCTTCCTGCACGATGTGGGGCTGAAATCCATGCTGCCTGCAAAAGTCTATAATGAGGTCGTGAAAAGAAGCCCCCATATGATGCGGAAACAAGATAAAAGGTTCGTCCGCCAAGGAATGTAGAGACAGGGTTGGATGTATGGCTAGCGGATGCATTTCGGGTAATACGGCAACGAGTGATTCCTTGGTGTAGAGTCGAGAGGTGATATGTTTTGACGGATCTACCGAACGAAGGAAGCCAACATGAATTTTTCCATCGTGTAAAGCTTTCAGTTGTTGGGCGGATGTCATTTCAGATAGAGTAAGCTGCACATCGGGAAAACGCTCCCGAAATCCCTTTAATACGTTGACCATCATTCCGCCAACTGCCGAATCTACAAATGCGATCGATAAATGTCCAATTTTCCCTTGACTTGCAAGTTGTGTCACCTTAATAGATCGCTCCAATTGAGAAACAATGTTTCTGGACTCCTCCAAAAATATCGTTCCTGCTGACGTAAGTTGAACCTGTCTCTTGGTTCGCTCCAAAAGCTTCACGCCGAGTTCTTCCTCAAGACTTTGGATTTGTTGGCTCAAGGGAGGTTGGGTTATATTCAGTTTTTTCGCAGCACGGTTGAAATGTAGTTCTTCCGCCACTGCGATAAAGTAACGCAGTTTTTTCAAGTCCATAAACGATCTTCCTTCCTGTTTTTGTAGTGGTCTCGTCGATTCATTCGACCCGTTTTACAACCATATCCTTCTCTTGTTCGTCCCACGGTTATTCTATAATTGATAGCGACTTTGAAGCCGCTCCAGCTTATCAACGATTAGATCGGCCATCTCCGAAGGCTCCTCCACGAAAGCGTCCGTACCCAATCCAAACATCAACTCTGCGTAATATGCGATCTCCCGCTTTTCTATTTTGCTGTCAATAAAGCCTGATCCGTCTTCACGCAATGTAATGGCTTTATCCAGCCAAGGATCGGCCTGACACTTCCTTACTCCCAATCGGGTTAATTCAACGCGCAGCGGCACGGTATGCTGAGGCGCGGGCGGCAGGAACCATTCCTCGAGCGTCATCGAATTGCCGATTTTCTCCTTCATCGCTGGCTCCAGCTGCTCCCGCAGCATAATCGAGCGAATATAGTCCGCGCGGAATAGCCGATAAGCCTGTTTATTGAAGCAATAGGCGGGACAGTACCAATATCCGTTGTGCGAATATAAGCCAATCGGCAAAATGTCTCTATCTCCCTCCCCCTTCACCGAATCATAGCGAATCGTGGTAACCTTCCGTTCCACGGCAGCCTCCAATATAAGCTGTAAAAAAGGAACGTCCTGCTCTCTCATCGGAACCCAGAACAGAATGCGATGCTTCAATTCATCAATCTTCTGCTTCGTGTTCGGAGGCAGTACGTTATAGAACTTGGTTAACGCTGAGGTCGCCTCTTTCCCGAACGGAACGGACGTATAGTTCTGCAGCGATTGATAAGCAAAAAACATCGCTATCGCCTCATTCTCCGTAAATGTAAGCGGAGGCAGAAGCTTCTCCTTCAGCAGCCGATATCCGCCTTTGGGACCGAATTCCGTATATAACGGCACACCCAATTCCTCCAGATCGCTCAGGTCCCTTTGGATCGTGCGCAGCGAAACGCCGCATTCTTCAGCTAGTTCACGCGCCGTGAAATGCTGCTTTTGGTTGATTAGCATCATTAATTCAATCAGTCTTTTTGATTTCTGCATCCTTTGTCCCTCTTTTATTTCCCGTGCAATAATCCGTCAGGTTTTTGTAATCTATTATACAGCTTATCCACTATCTACGACAAATATTGACGTATATAGATGATACAGTATATATAGACTTGAAAATCACTTTAGGAGGAATTAATATGCTTAAAAGACTGGAATGTGTAGCACTGTATACCCAAAACATGGAGGCATCCGTAGAATTCTATACAACGCTTGGGTTGACGGAGAATTGGCGCATCGAACGAAACATCGGAGACGGCAAAACATGGACCCTAGTCGGGTTGAAATTCCCGGAGGAGAAGAGCTCTGAGCTCGTGCTGCAGAACAATCCGGATCTCAATGTAACCGATATTGAATTGTACGTAGAGGACGTGCGTGACGTATACAAAGCGTTAGCCGACAGAGCCGATATCCAGTGGATACGGGAGCCCTTTGCGACTGAATCGGGCCATGTCGCGGTCATGGAGGCGCCTGACAATAACGTGTTTGTGCTTGTCGGCAAATAGATGAGCAGGAAGGAGACATCATGGAAATACGATTGGCACACCCAGCCGAAGCTCCCGCAATCGTAGCGTTTTTCGAGGCCTACATCACTCGGGGACACAACGGGATTCCGAACGAGGAGTTTTTTTGTCCGGACGGAGCGCGTGCTGCTGCGAAGCGGAATCAAATACTGGTAGCTGTTGAGCATCATCGAATTGCCGGCGCGCTGCGCTTCTATCCCAAAAAAGAGAGCGAACGCATCTCTCTCTATCAATTCGCCGTAGCAGAGAATTACCGCGGACAACGCCTGCTGAACCGCATGCTGCACACGGCTTTCCCGATTCCAGTAGATGTGACTTGTCCGCTTGATTCCAGCTTCAATGGTTATTATGACAAGAGCGGCTGGACCCTGGCGGGCCAGACAGCAAGGTTTAATCGCTGGGTGCTGAATCCATGACAACGCTTCTGCCCCTGATTGGCGTCAAGTGATGTCGCTAGCTGCAGTATGAACCCGGCTGTTCTTTCACAACGTTACGACAACAAACTCCGAACAATCCGGCAGCCGGAATGTTCGGAGTTTGGCCGTTACTGGTGTCGTAAAATAGAATCATCTTCTTTTACGGCTTCCTGCCCATCATGAAGCAACCGTGACATCATCCGGTCGGATCGGCCTGATCTTCATCCCGCAACCTCCGTTACAAATCTTTCACAAACCCGTACCCAACTTCCCTGCTGAAACCCAGACGCTCATAGAACCGGTGCGCGCCCTCGCGTTTTACATTAGACATCAGCATCATGACATGGCAGTCCCGCTCACGGGCGAACTCTTCCAACCGATTCATCAGCTTCATCCCGATGCCTTGGCCATGTGCCTCCGCCGCGACAATTACATTTTCAACTACCATAAAAGGCTGGCAATCCCCCGTCAAATCTTCGCAGATGATACCCATGACCGAACCGAGCAGCTTGCCATTCTCGTCCGCCGTGCCCAAAAATAAATAATCCGGATCATCGTTCAACCGAGCCAGCCGCGCCGCCATCTTCTCCACATTAGTGGGGCGATCATCCAGCTCCGCGTAAAGCCCGGCCAATTGCGTCACATCTTCCACATTCAGCTTGCGTATTAACATATCTCCTGTTACCCCCTATCTAACATTGTCTTTAACCTGTTCCATAACCGAACTCCTTAGACATCTTCATATATGTTCCAGTTCGCACTTTTTGCATAGCAAAAAACGAAAGCGCACAAAGTCAGTCAAGTCTCTCTGCCTCGTCGAAAAATTGAATATGCGGCTTAGATGAACGGTAATATTGCAGACGATCCTCCAGGCTTCCCGTATGAAATTCGAAGCAATGCCGATCCGGATCCAAAAAATAAATAGACTGTTTATCTTCTTGCGCCCGTTCCCTTCCCTCCATCACGGTCACCCCATAATCCAGGAGCTTCTGCATGACGGCGTCATAGTCCCCTTCATCTATGCTGAACGCGATGTGGGTATAAGTCACGTCCCGATTAGAGCGATCGACATCCTCTTGATTAAGCGCAACCCATAGTCCCTGACAATCGAAATATGCCAGCTTCCTGCCGACTGCAAGAAGCCGCCCTTCCAGAATGTCGCGGTAAAAGGCGATGGAGGCATCCAAGTCAGAGACGGAGAAGCACAAATGGTTTAATCCTTTTATGTATGCCACGACACTCCTCCTCTCGTCGAAATAAAGTTCATAGCCAAGCGTGAACAACTTGACGAAACACCGCACCGTTTATATCACGCTTTCTGGCACACGATAACCATCGTTCCGCACTCACGCAGGAGCGGCGACTCGGTCCAGCCTTCGTAACGATGCAGCAGCCGAAAGGCGTTCGCCTCTAACGTCCGCTGCAGTTCCTGCGGATAGGTATACCGCAATTCAATAGACGTCCGGCGTTCGTCCACAGTCTGTTCACCTTCCCGAAACCGCCGGATCGTCGTATAGTACTGTACCTGAGCGGCTTGATCATACTCCATGCTCGTATATACGTCGCACCGCCGCCGCGCCGAAATATCGAGGGTTCTCCAGTATTCCTCTATCGACGGTTGCAACAGCTCCTCGGCAGCCGGAAATCGCGTATCAAATGAACACGCCGTCATGCTCCAGCACATTGTGAATCGACCGCAGCAGGCGGTCCTGGTCCTCATTCGTCAGAAAATGCTGGAACGAATTGCCGACCATGAATGCGAACCGGTCCAATTGCAGCTGCGTCAAATCCTGCCGCGCCCAAATCCAACATTCATTGTCCCAACGTGAAGTCAGGCGGTTGATGTAAAAGCGGGTAACTATTGGATGAAAGAGGGCAACTCCAACTGCAATAACGGCTAGGCCCCTTAAATCCGGAGTCTGATCCCCCAAAAAGCCTTCTCTCGTAGGATTGCTCGGAATGCCGAGCAATTACATAGCTTTATGAAACATGGATTGATCCTCCAGCGTCATTACCCATTCGGAGAATTTCGCTGGAGGCATCCGTTTTAAGCTCCCATGCATTTTACGGTTATTATAGAAATCCATGTAGCGATCAAGCGCTTCATAGGCCTCCTCAAAGGTCATGAAGTCAACTTTGCTGAATAGGTCGCGTTCCAGCAGACTATGAAATGACTCTATGTACGCATTCATATTGGGAGTTCGTGGCGGGATGCGCTCATGAACCATCCCGAGGCTATCACACGTATCACCAAAAAGCGCACTGACAAACTGTGGCCCGTTATCCGTACGAATCGTAGGGAGCGCTTCATCTGCCTTTATTCGTTTTTCCAATGCACGACATAATGTTTGTACGGCATGCTTGGCCTCGCATTTCGGCCCTCTGTATTGTTCGACGATAACACGATCAAATACGTCAATAATGCTGAGAACGAAAAAGAAACGCCCGCGTCCTGTGACATAACCGTATTTAATGTCCATCTGCCACAATTGGTTTGATCCTGTCACCACTCGATTCTTCGGCAATCTACGTGGATGCTTGGATTTCCTCTCACGCTGTTTTTGGAGAATACCTAGTTCTTTACAAAGTCGATACGATTTCTTTTTGTCTAGTACGAGCTCACGTTCGTTACGGAGACATTGGGCAAGGAGTCTGTAACCGTACACATGCTCTTCTCCTTCAACGAGCTCTAGTAGCCATTCTTTGATCTGTCCGTCACTTACTTTCTCCCCCGTTTTCGTACGAGAAAATCCGGGCTGAGGACGACCTCTCTGTCCGCTTGCGGCGCGTTCTTCGGAGTTGGCCGATCGCTTTCTCCGGTCGTAATACGTTGATTCTGAAAGCCCTATGATTCGCAGAACCCTTGCTGCTGCTTCTCCCCGCTTAATAAACTGGTCTGCTATTTCATATTTTTCGGATAAGCGGGGTTCTTTTTTTTTAGCAACTCTCGCAGAATCTCAATCTCCAGCTCTTTTTCGCCGATAATCTTAACGGCTTTTTCATAATTCACTTCAACTTCCTGGAGTCGTTGAAGTTCCTGTAAATGCTCATCCGTCGTTGGAATTTCATCCGGTCCAATGTCGTCACGATGCTCTCTAATCCACCCCCGAATCGTTTCAGGGTGTATGTTGTACATGCGGGATAATACCCCAACTTTAATGCCAGCTAACGCCTCACGAACTATTTTTAATCGTGTTTCCTCATTCAATCTTTTCCCCATTCCAGATCATCCCCTTTACAAATAGTTTAATTTATTTGAGGGGGAAGACTCCAGTTTAATTAAGGGGCTTTGAAGATAATGCAGTTAAAATTACTTTTTTCGCATCTTTCGTGACGCACGACTGCAATTGTCAGACTGTTGAAAAATCGGTTTAAGCGGCAGAATTTAGAGCTAAAGGTTTCGATAAGTTCCTTAATTTGGTTAAAAGAACAGGTGGAGTCTTTTGCTTCTGCCCACCTCCGACCTTTTGGGCCAGGTACCTGGCAATCTTTTTTACATTCTGGGCTATTGCGGTCATGAAAGCTTGTTCCTGCGTTTTAGCTCTCCCGCGGAACTTGCAGCGACGATATCCATGAAGCTCTTTTGCATCTGCAAAGCTTCGTTCTATCGTTTGAGGACGCAACTTATAGGCCGCCTCTCCGGAATGGGTTTTCCGGTACTGAGCGACCTTCTCTTTACTCTCTTCCCATATATGTCGTTCGATCTTACGTTGGTGGTTGGCCGATTTCGTACACTGATTGAGCAAGGGGCAGTTTGCACACTCCTCGGCATTTGACGTGTATTCCCGATACCCTTGTCGATTGGTAGTCGTATACATTAGCATTTTTCCTGCGGGACACAGGTAGCCATTTTCTTCTGCATGGTAGATAAACTGTTTCTTCGGAAAAATGTCAGGGGGCGTTGGAGCATTGCGTTCCGCGATAGCCGCAGCGATCTCTAGCTTTAGCGTCTGATCGCATATGTAAGGCGTCATGTACCCCGAATCCAGCGCCACGGCTTCCAGCGTTGATTGAAATGCAAAGGTTTGGATTTGTCGTTTGAGGCGTTCCACGTAGACGGCAGCGTCATTAACATGGCCAGGTGTCACATGGACATCGGTGATAATGTTATATTTATGGTCGACGGTGCGATGGTCGAGATAACAGAATGCCTCCGGTTTACCGCTTCGTTTCATCAGTCCGCACTCGGGATCGGTTTGACTTACTTTACGTGGTTTTTCCTCCCCGGAAGGCTTCCGGGGAGGAAGGGGCTTTTTTCCGTGGCTCTCTCGATCCTCGTTGATGGCCTTCTCTAATTCTTTTAGATAGTCATGAGGGGTCTCTTCGAGAACCTGCATCGTGTAGCGATTATTGTTAGCGTTGGCTCGAATATGAGTCGAATCGGTCACCAAGAGACGACCATCCACCATCTTATGGTTGATCGCTAGATGTACCATTTCATCAAAAATCTCTTGAAAGAGATTCGTATCTTTAAACCGATTATTCCGGTTCCAACTGATCGTCGAGTGATCGGGGACGCGATCGGAGAAACGCAGGCCAAGGAACCAGCGATAAGCAGCATTCGGAATGATTTCTTGCTCCAATTGACGTTCAGAGCGTATGCCGTACAAATATCCGATGAGCATCATTTTAAATAATACAACGGGGTCTAAGGCCGGTCGTCCCTTGGTTTCGCTATAGTAAGGCCGAACTTTCTCCCTGATAAAAGAGAAATCCACATGTTTGTCGATAAGGCGTAGCAGGTGATCTTGAGGTACCAATAAATCCATGCAAATAAGTTCCATTTCATTATGAGCTTTGTTTTCGGACTGCTTGCTATTCAACAAGATCACCACACGCCTCTCATCAGATTAATTACTGATATTGTATCATACTAATGCGTTAATGCACCGGAAAACACGGCTTTTTTCAACAGTCTGAATTGTGCAGTTCATTTTCTCACAATCGCTTAAAATGCAATATTCCCTCGCTTTGAGCTGCACATTTGCAGTTCAAACGCCGAAAAAGGCAGTATTACGCAAAAACAAATGCACAAATACAGTTCGCCGTCCCCTCTCTGCCTTACCCCAGTCAAAAAATGCAATTTTCGAATGAGTGGTAGAGAGTAGATAAGAAATTGGCAGACGTATCGCGATCGGCTGGAAAGCGATCTTGCTTTCGTTCATCTACTTAGCAAGATAGCCCTTCTCCACGGCGCTGCGCACGAGCGTTTCCGCCAGCTTGCCGAGCTCTGCAGAACCTTCCCGGATGCCGCGGATGCGGGCCAGCACCTTATCGCTCGTAATGCCGTTCTCCTGCCACGACTTCCCTTCCGTCACATAATTGTGAAGCAAAGGCTGCAGCCGATCCAAGGCCGATGCGAACTGGGCCTCCGGCGTCTGCCGCTGCTCGTATTCCAGCCAGAGCTGATTCATCTCATGCTGCTGGTCTTCCGGCAGCAGTCCGAAGATGCGCTTGGCCGCTTGCGATTCCCGTTCGAACTTATCCTCGTTCCCTTTCGCGTCATAGGCGAACGTATCCCCTGCGTCGATCTCGACGATGTCGTGAATGATGAGCATTTTAAGAACGCGCAGCAGATTCAAATTCCGTTCATTCGCATACTCTTGAAGCAGGATGGCCATGACTGTCAAATGCCAAGTGTGCTCGGCATCATTCTCATACCGGCTGCGATCAAGCAGATATGACTTGCGGAAAATAGATTTCAGCTTATCTATCTCTTTAATGAATTCGATTTGCTTCAATAGTCTTTCGTTCATGTGTGTCATGTTACGCATAATCTCCTTCGCATTACCCTTCTCACTTCAAGAGCGATGCACTAATTCTTCATTCATCAGCCTTGCAGCGATATCTCTTCATAACCGATTCCACTTTTTACTATTGTCTCACAAAGCGTCCGACTTTCCTAGTTCCTGATTATTCGTTTGCAAATGAGTTGTCCTGTTCCGCTGTGTTGCAATGTTGATTGTGCCGTGCCTACAGACCTTGCTGAACGAGCAGCAGCCACTCATCTTTATAGTCGGGGTGGCATGCAATCAAATACGGCTCATCACACATGCCTTGAAACGGCCTGCCTTGAAAATCCATCACATGCCCGCCTGCTTCTTGCACCATAAGCACACCCGAATATAAATCCTCACCTTCTGAATTGTAGAGCACGATTGCCTCTGCATCACCCTTAGCGAGCATGCACCAAACTAGAGTCGGGGCCCATACTCTTAGCATACGCTTGCATTTCAAGTCCAAATGCTGACGCAATCGAACGGCCCGCTCATCATGCTGAACGGGATGCCCCTGAATCCAGCCCAAGGTCGACCGCTGCGGTTGCAGCTGTGGCTTCTTCTTCATCTGCATCTGGATCCCGTTGCAATAGAATCCTTCGTCTTTAATAGAGACGTATAAGCGGTCAGTCATAGGTTCATAGATAACGCCTAGAAGAGGTTGTTTCATATAGAGCAAAGTAACCGACACCGCAAATACCGGCAGACCGATTACATAATTGTTCGTGCCGTCAAGCGGATCCACGAGCCACAGCCAGTCGCTGTCCTTCCCTAACTGCCCGGCTTCCTCGCTACGGATGCGGTGTTCAGGGAACGCATGTCCGATGGCCTCCACAATGACCTGTTCGGCAAGATGATCGACTTCGGTTACCACATCTCCGAAGGCTCCCTTTTCTTCACATTGATGATAGGAATCGAACCGCTGCTTTATTATATCGCCTGCGGCTTTCACGGCGGAGACTGCCACATCTTTGGCCGTGCGCAGAATCGTTTTTTCCATACTGCACCTCGCATTGATCGCAACATTCAATTGCATTTTTTGAAAATCCCCCTTAAATCAGTGAGAGATGCCCTATACTTGCAGGAATATTTTAACTATAATACATAGGAACCAACGTGTATAGACCAAGGAGGAACCGAAAATGAAGCAATGGTTGAAAACATGGCTCGTCTCCGGCGTGGCTGTCGTCATGGGCACATCGGCATTCGCTCCCGCTGTTGATGCACACCCGGGAAGAACCGACAAAAATGGGGGACATTACTGCCGCACCAATTGCGAGAAGTGGGGGCTCGAATACGGAGAATACCACTACCACAACGGCAAGTCTAGCAGTGCAAAGGGGAGCAGTTCGTCAAAAGGCGCGAACAAAGCATCCTCAGGCTCAAATACGAAGTCAAAATCGAGCAAGAGCAAATCAGCGAACAAAGCGAAGTCACAGGCCAAGTCTGGCGCCAAGTCCAAGGCTGCAACTAAAAAGCCCGCTCCACAGCAGCTGAGTATTACAATATTGCTCAACAATGAATCGGTTCAGCTTCCATCGAAGCCAGTACGCCATGAGGGGCAAGTGCTGCTTCCGCTCATAGATACGCTGAACGTTTTCGATATCCCTTTCTCGATAAGCGATAAAAGTGTTCATATTAAGTTGGACGACCGAACGGTTATCATACCCATCCGACATAACGAATCGAACATACAAGTGGATGGACAAACCGTGAATCTGTCCACCCCAATGATCGTTTCTGGAGGGAGATTGATGGTGCCGCTGCAGCTCTTCCGCGATGCGCTGCCGTGCACGTTAGAGTGGGACGAGACATTGAAGCAATTGAGTGTAACGTTAAGCGGCGTAGAATCGTCATAACTGGATGTTTGAGGTAATGCATGGAGAAGCGCCCCGCATGGATAATACCATGACGGGGCGTTTTTTTTGAGCTGTGGTGCCGATTGTGGACGCAGCCGGCTCGGCTAGTACAGTCGCTTCGTATAGCTTTCCTGCAGGCTGCGAGCGATGTCTTCCGCATTGCCCTTGGCGTGGGCGGCCAGCATCTGCGCTGCGGACGGCAGCTCTTCCTCCGCTGGCCAAGAAGCCGGCTGCCACAATGCGGAGCGCTTGAACGCCTTGGCGCAGTGGATGAAGCATTCTTCCACTGTGATGCCGATACCGAGAACGGGAATTTTTCCGTTCGCCTCCATCGGCTCGAGCAGCGCGCGATCCTTGACGATGCAGGCCTTCCCGTTCACGCGCAGCGTTTCCTCCAGCCCGGGAATGATGAAGATGGCTCCGGCATGGCCGTTTGCCAGTATGTTGCGCAGCGAATCGATACGGCGGTTTCCCGGACGCTCCGGGATAATGAAGCTGCGATCATCGAGCACACGCACGAAGCCGGGAGCATCTCCCCGTGGCGATACATCGCAATGTCCCGTCCCGTCGGATGTCGCGAGGAACAACAGCGGCGATAGTGACAGGAAGCGAATGCAATTGTCATCAAGCCTGGCGATGACCTTGCGCTTGACCAATTCGCTTGGATTTCCAAGCAGCGTGCGGATTTCTTCCTCCGATGAGATAATGTTCCCAAACTTTGAATCGTGTTCCATAAGCCGAATCCCCTCCGATTGATCTCTCTTGCGCTTATACCATACTATTCCTGCGCCCCAATGTTAAGGTGTTTAGCTCAAACCATCTTCCTATACCGGACACGATGGCTCTAGGGATGAATAAGCGGCACGGAAGACTGCATCGTATCGGCTTCGTTCAAGATGAATCGGATCGCACCCTCTGAATCAGGGGAGGCATAAACAATCTGTTGTCTGAAATTCACATATATAAAGTATGGGTATTCATGAATTTCATATTGCTTGAACAACGTTTCATCAGCTTGAAGCAACCGGATTCCTTGAGCATTGTTATACAAATCCCTGTAATAACTGATTCCAGATTCTTTGATTATGACTGCGCAGTTTATGAAAGACGCCTTTTCTTGGCTGATAAACATGAATTTCTCTAATGAAGGCATGCAGTAGGGGCAATGTGAATCGATAAAAATGAGCAACACTCCATTATTTTCAATTGAGCTTCTTAGATCAAACATTAGATTTTCGGCATCCGGCAAAGTAAACGAGGGGGCTTGTTGATTCAGTAGTTTATAGCTACGGTATCTATCCATATCCCCTTCCATTTTTCGTGTTCGATCAAGCAAAGAGGACATGAAATGATAAAGCGCGATGGAAGATACTATTACTAATACAATCAAAACCAGTTGGAAATAGGTAGCCATGTTCAATCCCCCACTGTACATATATTTGTCATCCTCTACAGAAATGGATCCGTAGATTGATTATTGCCTTATATGGATCTTGCTCCTTTACCAACTTATGTATATACTTGAATCAAGTTCGGTAAATTAATGTAATTAATACAATATAATGAATCATTGGTATAGTTCCTCCTGTTCCGAACTTGAAAGCTTTAGTTCTACGCTATATTATGTCTATCTTTTCCTTAAAAGGCAAATTATTTATAAGGGAACTGAAAGGTGGAACGTAATGTATTCCGTGAGAAATATCTTAACCGGGGCGATTTTTGTTACCAAATATATTTGGAAATTCAACAAACCATATTTTTACTACTCTATTGCCATTCATGTTATTTTGGGTGTTTTACCTTTGCTTAGCGTCTGGACGATGCAAGAATTAGTGAATGAAATCATTTTGATTACCCAATCTCAAAAGGGTTTTTCCCATGCTTTAACGATTCTGAGTCTTCAAATGCTTGTCATTATTTCAGCCTATATTCTTCAATTGTTGTCGCAAATGAATGATCAAAAACTTGAAAATGTGCTAGGACTTGCACTAAAAAAACAGATATTTTCCAAAATCATCAATCTGCCATACTCAACCTTTGAGGATCCGTCATTTTATGATCAGAATCAACGCATCATCAATAGCCATTTACAACTTGTATCAATGGTGAAGACCATATTAACTTTAGTGACTTCGGTAATTACAGTCGTTTCTTTGGTCGGTTACATTGCCAATGTCCATTGGGGATTACTTGTGATTGTGTTTCTGTTCTCCATTCCGATACTGTTGATTAATATTCATTTTGGCAATAAAAGATATATCCTCGCAAGATTTTTGACTCCATACCAGAGAAGAGAAATGTATATTTCCGATCTTTTAAGCCAGCGGGATTCGCTAAAGGAAATTCGCCTTTTTGGATTGGGTCCGCATCTGATTGAACAATGGTCTGCCTTTTATAGATTGAGCGCACAAGAAAAATATAACTTATTGAAAAGGCAGGGCAAGTGGGAACTGAAAGGAAGCTTTTTACTAACGATTACTTACATCGTCTCAGGTATTTTCATTATCATTTTGATATCAAAAAACAGAATAGAAGTCGGTGCGTTTGTAGCAGCATTGCAATCGATTCAAAGCATCCAATCAGGATTGAACGAAATTACCAGTTCGATTTCCAATGTGTACGAAATCAGTTTATACATCGATGATCTGAGAAACTTCCAACAAAAAGAAGAAATTATAAAATCTCCGTCACAAATCAAATGCGGAGAAATAAACCAAATCAAAGTGCAGAATTTAACATTTACATATCCCAACCAAAAGCATCCATCGCTAAAAAATGTAAATTTATGTATTGAAAGAGGCAAAAATATCGTTATTGTGGGAGAGAACGGTTCCGGTAAAACTTCATTAATCAAGTGTATTTTAGGGTTATATGAAACCGGTGGCGACATGATTTGCATAAATCAAAATCCCATTAACAGTATTGACATTGAATCCTATCAGCAGCGCATCTCTGCTTTGTTCCAGGATTTCATAGCATATGAGTTCAGCGCGCAGGACAATATCGGATTCGGAAATATCGAAAATTCAAACCTGTCCGAAATTATGAATGCCGCCGAAAAAACGAAAATTCACGATTATATATTGAAATTGCCTCAGCAATACAAATCTATGCTAGGACGATTTTTTGATGGAGGGAATGAGTTGTCTGGGGGACAATGGCAAAGGATCGCCTTATCAAGGGCATTATTCAAGAACAGTGACGTAATCATTCTTGATGAGCCGACTTCAGCATTGGACCCTAGATCTGAACTTGACATCATTAATCATTTATTTCAAATGAATGATGACAAAGCAGTGTTAATCATTACTCATCGTCTTGGCGTCGCCTCTCAGGCCGATCATATCTTGGTCATGAAGGATGGCCGAATCGTGGAGGAAGGATCGCATGAGCAACTCCTTCGTCATGAAGGAGAGTACCGCCGTTTATATTACGCTCAAGCCAGATTCTATCAGGAAAGTGAGGTTGTCATCTAGCATGCTGGGACTGATCATAATTGTTGAAAATTTGATTGCGTTATTATTTTTCACAACATCCTTGCATAAAATATTCAATTCTTCTAAACAGCTGCGCACAATGAATGCTTATCACATTGTTCCAGACCAATTCTTATATCCGTCTTTTATTTGTTTTGTGCTGGCTGAAATCACAATAAGCCTGACCATTCCTGTAACGGGTATAACGATCTATCATGCCATCAGTATATCTGGTCTTTTAAGCATCTATACATTTGCAATCGGTTACAACTTGCTTCGCGGACATAAAGACATATCTTGCGGCTGTGGAGGAGTATTGGAAAATGAGCGTTTGCGATGGGGACTAGTACTGCGGAACCTCTTCATGATAATGGTTGTTATCGCGGTATGGAAAGTTCAATTCTTATCCAAAGAAGAAGTAAGTTTGGTGAACCAAATAGAATTGGCTTTTGCCTCGATAATCATTTTTTTATTGATGTATCTATTCAAACAATTGCACGACATCAAGAAAAAGCTATTTTCTGTAATGGAGAGGTTGAATTGAGCAAAACGACAAAGACGATAGGAGATTGATAAACACATGACAGATTTAATCCTTATCACTACTTTGATTTTAGTTTTAGCGCAGTTGTGGCTCGTCTTTATGCTGGCACGGCTAATCGGCCAATTTCTCGCAAAAATAAGGAGCATTGGCGGAATTACGTTGACTGGACTTCAAATTGGAGAACAGGTGCCGTTATTTCGCGAATGGAACTCAAAAAGAGAAAAGGTTATCCTCAAAGAATTACTCAGCCAAAACAAAGTATTGCTTTTATTTATAAGCACAACGTGTCAAACCTGCAAAAGTATTTTACCTGAGTTGAAAAAGGTAGTAGCGAACTTGGACCTGAAAATAGTAGTCATCAATACGGACAAACATTCAAATGATGACAACATTCTGGAGGTTCTGCCATCCGGCATCGAATATATTCGCTCCCCGGAAGTTATGGAAGCCTACGATGTTTCGCGTGTTCCCTATGCATTTATGGTCAATCAAGAAGGAATTCTCGAGTACCATAGTCCATTGTCGAGTTTTAACGCGCTTTGGGGTTTGCTGGCCAATGAAAATAGATCCAATAATAACAAAATCATAAGTTGAGGATGACCCAAGCCTCCTCTCCCCGGTTGATTCAAGTAATAAGTGCTTATGAAGCGCAGAGAAGCATGCTTCTAAAAAAACAGCAGCGATATTGCACGCAGTAAGGCGCAAATATCGCTGCCGCGCTTTTCTTATAACTCTATTAAATCCATGCCATTGTTAGCAACCGCATCTGACCTTCATTGGCGTCGTACATTGTTCTCCAGTATCCCGGTCAACATAATATTCCCATGATGAAACCTTTTGCATTACGCAGAGAGCGTCAGATCTGCACGAGACAACTCTCCGGGTTAAAATGCAGCGGGCGGCGGCAGGTTGAAATCCAGTTAATTTGCTCAAAAAATTTTTCACTTTCATCACCTCCATTTATAAATTATACTTACAATGTAATTATATAATATTAATGGAATAAAATCCATATATAGGTGTTTTATCTTATTGCAAGAATTCGTAATTGCGGAGTAATATATATCTATAGCAAAAAAGGAACGTCTGTTCGCTTTTATATCCAATTGGCCGGCAACAGAACTGAGCGGCTGCGGATGAATTGCAGAAGATTATAAGGCCAAGGAGTTAGATGTTGATATCGGTGATCACGTTATTGGAATAAGGGAGCTCAACGGTTGGATTTGGTGTGAAAAGATGAGCGGCAGTGAGCCAGAGGCAGGTTGGTTGGATACCGAGGGAGAATCTGAAGACCCATTTTTGTGAATAACGGGGACGCCGGGCAATCGAAGTGCAAAAGTGCAGCTATTTCAGCGGCTTTTCCTGGATTTTGGACCCCGGACTGCAAAAATACAGTTATTTCGGCTCATCTTCGCTCAAATCACGAAAAATCAGGTCAATGAGATGTATTTTTGCTGTTAGAATGCCAAATCTCGGCGGGAATCGCGATTTTAGATGCGCTTTTGCAGTTGCCGCATCCGTTTGTCCCTAACCTTGGCCCGGCTGGCGCTGAAAAAGACCGTGCCGCAAGCTTCTTTACGAGCCTGCAACACGGCCTTCTATTAATGCGCATTCCATTACCGGTTCTTCATCCAGCCGCCCGCAATTACATTTTCCAATCTGACCGCTCCTAGAACGGCTCCTCACGGAACTGCAGCAGCGGAACCTCACGATTCGCATCCAGCTTGGCGTATCCACCGATCGGGAACGTGAATTGCGGCGACGTATGACCAAAATCTACGTTGGCAATGACCGGGATACCCTGCAGCTCTTGCTTGGCGGCGATAATTTTCTTCAACAAATCAAGCGTCATACGCGATGATTTCTGGAAACGGCCGATGACCAAGCCGCGCGCCTCCTCAGCGCCAGGCTGGTGGAGCAAGGACTGCAAGTCTCTATCGAATGTTTCCGGACTGGACAGCTCGTCATCCTCCAGAAATAATACGGCCCCGCGCAGCTCTGGCATGTACTCCGTGCCTTGCAACAAGTTCAACGTGCATAAATTGCCGCCGATTATCGTTCCTTCACAAGCGCCTGCCTGAATGATCGTCCATCCTTCGTTCGAGATGAATTCCCGCCGTTCCTGGTCTAGATACCAAGCATCGTCGCTCCATTGTTCCGATGGGATGATCGTCATAATCTCATTCGTCGTCATGATTTTGAGAAAATGTTCCGCTGTGTATTCGATGCCCAGTTCCATGCCAAAGGTCGAGAAATGAGCGCCGGAGTAGGTGACAAGCCCAGCCTTGGCATACATGGCGTTGCTTAACGCGGTGATGTCCGAATATCCACAGAACAATTTCGGATTGCGCCCTATCAGCTCATAATCCAAATAACGAAGCAACTGATTGCTGTTATACCCGCCAATTACCGTCAAGATCGCTTTGACGTTCGGGTTGCGGAATGCTTCATGCAAATCCTCCACTCTGGATTCAATCGCTGAAGAGCAGAAATCATCCGTCTCTTCCGCATGAGCGGCATACGTCACAGTAAACCCCATCTGCTCCAAGCGGCTCTTCGCCAGCTCTCGCTGCGGCACGGAAATGATAGACAAGCTTCTGGAAGGAGCGATAACCCGAATTTCGTCTCCACGTTTCAACTTGCGTATACTCATTGTTCAATCCATCTCCTTTCCAAGCATTGTATCATTAGGATGGGCGAACGATCGATAAAATCCTTCGATATCCGCCAGATCAGGCAAGCCCGATACTTGTCCGTCGCCTAGCTCCACGATGATCCAATCCCCTGACTCCAGCTTCGCGATATCCATTGTGAAAAACCGGCTCTTCACCCGCCGCGCAATATCCATGAAATGCTCCATATTCGGCCGTTCCTCGTCATACTCCGCTTCATCCCAATAATGAAGCATCATGAGAGGCTGCTGATCGAGAAAAAACACCCGATATTCTTTCGACAGCGGCATATCGCTCCTCGGGTGACGGTTCAAAAATTCAAGCCGCACAAATTCCCGGAGCACGATGCCTTCATTCAGGTCATCTCCCTGCCTGGCCACGAAATTGCTGATAACTTGCCGAGCATGCTCCTTGTCAGCCGCATCGGGGATATAACAGGCGTCCTCCCATTCGTGCTTGCGCGACTTGACATAGTCCTTGACAATGACAGGACGTTCGCCGAACACCTGCAGCCCTTCAAGCACGCTGTCGAAGTTATCCCGCACCTGCTCCTCCGAAAACCAGATGCTTGCTGGAGTGTTTTCCCTGATGATGTCATAGGAACAAGGAAAGTGGTGGCAATGCCTGTATTGCTCCGGCGTGTTAATCAAGGTAATGCCTTTACTCTTCAGTGCATCGTACAACATTGCATAATAATGAGGCTTGATCATCCATCCCCGGTAAATGGCGGCTTCCGCCTCAGAAGCGGATTGCACTTTTCGAATGGCCTGTTCTGGTTCATCGGCGAACAAATGCTCCAATGAAATGAGCCCGGCAGATAAGCCGAGCTTGCGCGCCGCCTCGTATTCTGTTTTGTAGTCTGCATCCACTCGATTGCTATCCAGCGGATCGCTGCAATATATAATTCTCATGTCTTATCCCTTCTACAATGCTTTCCGTGATGTGAGCCATCCCCATGCTTCTATCGAATTACGCTTTTTCGATAAATTCCAACCGATTGCCGAACGGATCGAACAAATAGAAGCGATCATATCCTTCCAGAGGCTCATCTTCTACAACGCCTATAGTATTCGCAAGCACATGCGCCCGCAGCGCCTTCAACCCCTTCACTTCAAAGGCAGGATGTGCCTTCTTGGCAGACGCGAACGGCACCTGCACACCGATATGGAGCTGCTGGCTGCCGCAGGCGAACCAGACGCCGCCCCGTTTTTTCAAATTACCAGGCTTCTCGATCTCCGTCATGCGCAGCACGTGCCCGTAGAAATGCCGAGCTTCCTCTTCGCAATTCGCAGGCGCCGCCAATTGAACATGATGGATGCCTGAATAGGAAAAAGACATACTCCCCCTCCTTCGTTACTTATCGTGCAGTTCGCCGGCTTAACTCCCCTCTTCTCGAAGTCATTCTTTATTCAATTCCTTCACTAAATAAAGAACCAAATCATCATCCACCCGCACCATTTCGCCCGGCTCGACCCGAATGTTGTCATAATAGACGCCGTTGCCATCCAATGCATATCCCCGCTTGCCGTACATGATCTGCGCTTTCCCGTAATCCTGGAACAATCCGACGCCAACGCCGATGCGACCCGCACGGGAAGCGGCAATCGTTTCGAATTCATCGAAGAGCCTGCTTGCTATGCCCCTCCTCTGAAATTCAGGGAACACGTTCAAATCGTTGATTTCAGGAATTCCCCGCTCCTGAAAAGGCGGATAATCGGACTGGGTCTTCAAGTGCGCACACCCCCCACCTGCCCGTCAACATAGCCTATGAAGGTGAAGCGTGTTCCGTTCTGATTTTCGCGGAAGCACTTCTCGAAATATCCTTCCGGATGGGTTATGCCTCTGCCCGCAAACGCAGCGTGAAGCTGCTGAATCTGCATTTTCTCTTGGAAAGGAACAACCGCAATGACACCGTTCATGCCTTCTCCCCCTATATGTTGAAGCTTTCAAGGCTTCCGGCTGCCATAAGTTGATGTGCCAGGTCATCGTAAGCAGCTTCAAGCCATGGATGAACAACCTTTAACCGTTCTCGCTACCGCCATAAATAATGAATATATGCGAAAGCCGCTTCATCCAATGATACCTCAAGCCGGCTGATCATTTCCTCCCGGTACGGCGGAACTCCAGGTTGATCCCAAGCCAGCTTATCCGCAATGAACAAGACTTTATCCATTAAGGAGGCGCCCGGCTTCAACGTCGTATGACATTCGACGGCACTTAACACGTTCTGGTCACGAATGCCGAATAGCTCCTCCGCCATGACCCGCGACAGCTTCTGATGAATGGTCATCGGGAACGCCTCTTCCTCCGGCAGCACTTCAATGCCAAGGCTGCTGTAAATTCCATGTTCTTTGCCAATGCTTCCAATATGAATTGCATCTTTGCAGACCTCCGATGATTTTGCTAATCATTATCATTTGCGTGCAACATATCCGACGACCTCCCCGCTGCCCGGATGAATCACGACCGTAATCGGCCCAAGCAGCTTGCCGCGCGTGGTGCGAAAGCTAACCGTAATCCAATGCTCGACCTTGTCTTTTATTTTTTCAAAAATATGTGCCTGTGCTTTGCCTGCCGGAAAAATCTCGAGATGTTCATTTTTGCGGAACGAGACGTCCGCCTCTTTCCAATGATTGATAGCATTGACTTGTTCCGCTTCATCCAAGCTGTGCCACGCCACGGAGCGATACGTGTCCTTCATGGATTCGGAGAGCTGCAGCGAAGCGGATGGGTCTGATGTGTTATAAATGATCGTCCCGGTAAACATAAACAACGCGAGCAACACAAAACCTAGTTGAACCATTTTCATAGGATCCCTCAGTTAACGCTGGTTCATCGTTACTATGATGACTACAGCTTATTGTTGGCTCCCGGTCCATTCTCTTCTTAGCAGCGAATAGCAATCGTGATCATAGAATTGGCCCCGGTATAAATGCTTGTCACGGATAACGCCTTCCCTTACAAAATAAAATTTTTGCAGCAATCCTGCTGAGCACTCACCTGTATCCTTATTCAGAATCACCCAGCGATTATGCCCCTTGCTGTCTGGATCGGCGTACCACTCAATCAATTCGTGCGCATGATCGATATGCGTGTGCCGTTCCTCTAAATAAACCGAGTCTTCCATATCTTTCAATTCTCTTTGAACCACTATAATTCCTAGCTCACATTCGATAAAATGTTTTTTTCAACTTTTTGCGGCAGCGAGACATGAATTCGATTTTTTCGTAGCGTGTATTTTTCCACCTTCAAGCCACTATATTTAATTTGATGCACACCTTTGCCCGCCTTACCTGTCACAAGTGAACGAACTGCCGCCGGCGGCACCATAAGGAGAGTGAACCATGATTGAATTCAACCATGTATCCAAGACGTATCCGGACGGCACCAAGGCCGTAGACGACTTGAATTTGCATATTGAGCAAGGAGAATTTTTCGTGCTAATCGGTCCGAGCGGCTGCGGCAAAACGACCACGATGAAATTGATTAACGGGCTTATCGACACGACGGACGGCGATATTCTCATCCATCGCAGGAACATCCGCGATTACAACCCGTACGAATTGCGCTGGAATATTGGCTATGTGCTGCAGCAGATCGCGCTGTTCCCTCATATGACGATTGAGGAAAATATTGCCGTCGTGCCCGAGCTGCGAAAATGGAGTAAAAACGATATCCGCACACGCGTCGACGAACTGCTGGATATGGTTGGCCTCGATCCCGACACCTACCGCAACCGTAAACCGCATGAATTGTCGGGCGGACAGCAACAACGCGTGGGAGTCGTTCGCGCGCTCGCAGCCAATCCGGACATTATCCTCATGGATGAACCGTTCAGCGCGCTCGACCCGATGAGCCGCGACCAGCTGCAGCGGGATATCGCCGCTCTGCAGAAGCGCATTCGTAAGACGATTGTCTTCGTGACGCACGATATGCAGGAGGCGCTTGCGCTGGGAGACCGCATCTGCCTCATGCGGGATGGCAAGGTGCTGCAGTGCGGCACGCCGCAGGAGGTGCTGCAGCATCCGGCTGACGACTTCGTCAGAGACTTCATAAGCGCCCGCGCCGCTAGGCCGATCTCAACAATAACAGACGGCATATGGCTGTTGGAGCAACTATTGCAGCCAACGGAATTACAATGCTTATCGAATGAAGCGGCTCCGCTCTCCTTCCAAGCCTCGCTGTCCGAGATGCTGTCGCGGCTCGCTCAAGAAGATGTCATTCCCATTGAGCAGGACGGAGAGCTGGTCGGAACCGTCAATCGGCAAGCGGTGGTCCAATTTCTGGCTGAGCGAATGGAAGCGAGGGGAATCGGATGAATCAATTATGGAACACTTACATCGAACGCCAGGATCAGCTCTTGAACGCCTTGATCGAGCATATCCAGATCTCCTTTATCGCTTTGCTTTTTGCCATTCTCGTCGCGATTCCGTTGGCCATCTTTTTGACAAGGCATCCGAAATGGGCGGAACCGATTATTGGCACGTCCGCCGTGCTGCAGACGATACCTTCACTCGCGCTGCTTGGATTGCTCATTCCGCTCGTCGGCATCGGCAAGGTTCCGGCTATCATCGCGCTTGTGCTGTATGCGCTGCTTCCCATACTGCGCAACACCTATACAGGCATTAAAGAAATCGATCCGGCGCTAATCGAAGCCGCCCGCGCCATGGGCATGAACCTTCGCAAGCGTCTGCTCCGCGTAGAGTTTCCGCTCGCTCTGCCCGTCATGATGGCGGGAATACGGACCACCATGGTATTAATCGTGGGTACAGCTACCTTGGCCGCGTTAATCGGAGCAGGCGGACTAGGGAAGCTGATACTGCTTGGCATCGATCGCAACGACAACATGCTTATCGTGCTTGGCGCAATCCCCACCGCACTCTTGGCGCTGCTGTTCGATGTCATGCTGCGGGTCGCAGAGCGGGTGTCACAGAAAGGATCGCTGAAATCCGCCGGCATTGCCATGCTGGCCGCCATCATGTTCATTGGGATTCCGATGACATGGGGAACTGGCCAGAAAGACTTGGTCATCGCCGGCAAACTCGGCTCTGAGCCGGAAATTCTGATCCAAATGTATAAGCAGCTAATCGAACAGGACACCAACCTGAAGGTGGAAGTGAAGCCTGGCTTCGGCAAGACATCCTTCGTATTCCATGCGCTGGAAGCCGGTGAAATCGACATGTATCCGGAGTTCACCGGTACAGCGATCACGACATTCCTGAAACAGGAAGCAATCAGCACGGAGCGCGGCAAGGTATACGAGCAGGCAAAGCAGGGCATGGCGGATCAGTTCGGCATGGTTCTGCTGCAGCCGATGGACTATAACAATACGTATGCGCTGGCAGTGCCAAGCGCTATTGCCGAACAGTATCAGTTGAATGCCATCTCTGATTTGAAGCAGACGGCCCCGCTCTTGAAGGCGGGATTCACGCTTGAATTTTCCGATCGGGAAGATGGTTATAAAGGGATTCAACAGCTGTATGGCATCCAGTTTCCGAATCTGGTGACGATGGAACCGATGCTGCGATACAGCGCCGTCGAGACCGGAGACATTACGCTCATCGATGCCTATTCTACCGATAGCGAGCTGCGGCAGTACGGGCTCAAGGTGCTGGAAGACGACAAATCATTGTTCCCTCCCTACCAAGGCGCTCCCCTCATGCGTAGAGAGACGCTTGCGAAATATCCCGAGCTGGAGAATACGTTGAATAAGCTCTCTGGAAAAATTACGGACGAGGACATGCGGACAATGAATTATAAAGTGAATGTGGAAAGCATTCCTGCCGAAAAGGTCGCGCGCGACTTCCTGCAGCAGGCGGGGATATTGAGTTAATCCAGATGTAAGGGCAGAGCTGGCCGTTCCAGCCCTGCCTTTTCTTCATACTGAAAGTTCGCGTCAAAGCGTTAATCGGAACACGATTTCTCGCGCTTCCTCCCGCACAATGCCAGTATCAAGAAATCCGCGTTTCCGGTAGAAGCGCTGCGCAACCTTATTGTCCTCGTGAACGGTCAAATGAATGACGCCGCATTCGGGAAATTGCGCTCTCAGTTCATCTATGCATGCCGCAAATACTTTCGTTCCATATCCCTGTCTTTGATACAGCTTGTCTATGAAAAAGCCGCAGATCCAATAATTATCGCAGCTGCCCGGCGTATACGAATAATAAAAAAATCCGACCATGACGCCGTTGATATATACCGCATACGGATCGATCTGTTCGTCATCCGGACGGATGTAGGCGGAAGCCAACGATTCCGCTACCGTTGGCACCCACTCCCTTTGGGAAGGGTGAACCTCCAAATCGAGCGCCGTCTCCCAATTCCCCTTATGTACCGGTTCTATGGTTAGCTGCAGCACCTGCTCTTGTTGCTTCATCTTGTTGACTCCTTTATCAACTGGTTACTTCTTTTTCAAACACCTGTTGCAAAAATTGATGCACCTTGTCCCGATAACGTTCCTTATCCGTCGGGTAGGCATTGGCATGAATCGCGCCATCGATAATTAATAGCTCGCTTATCCCTTTGCGCTTCCGGTTATGGATATCGATGCTCATCTGCGTCGGCACGAACGTATCCTTGTCCCCGTGTATAAGGAGCAGCGGGATCTCCTTATCCTTCACCTCATCAATTGGCTTTACCTGTCTCATGGAGAACTTTACTTTCTTTTTCAGGCTTCTGTCCAGCAGGCGCATAAACGGGAATAACGGAACACGGTTCAACTGCTTCAATTGATATTTCATCAATGCTTCCATATCGGAATAAGGGCAGTCCGCTATAATGAACTTCACATGTTGGTTAATGCCGGCATACATTAGCACCGTGCCGCCGCCCATCGATTGCCCATGCAAACCGATGAAGGCGTCTGTGCCCGCCCGTTGTCTTGCAAATTCCACCCACGCATCCAAATCGCCGCGTTCATGGAAGCCATAGCTCGCATACGATCCTTCGCTGCGGCCATGGCCTCGCTGATCGATAAGCAGAACATTGAAACCTTCATCTGCGAACAGGCTGATGAACTGTGCCGCAATAATATGATTTGCGGTATACCCGTGTACAAGAATAATGACTTTATTGCCGTCCGGATAGCGCTCGATATAATAACCTCTTAACCTGTGTCCATCCTTGGACATGATGCTGACATCTTCCTTTTTCATGCTCTCGAATTCCGCTCTTGTCAGCAGCCCGAATCCTTCCACCGCCGCAAAAGCGCTGTCCAAGGAGCTTCTTTCCCACAACGTCACCTGCCTGAACGCATAGCGGCTAATAACCGCAATCCCCATCAACAAGAGAACAATAACGACAACCGCAACTGCAATTAGCCACACGCTACATCACCCTTTGTGTCAGTCAATCTCATTAGTGCGCAATGCTGCATTCACAGCAAATACTAGTTTAAAGCATATCGCCTTCAGGATGAAATGGCTATATCTTTATTCACTTTCATTCTTTCGGGTTAATCCACAACGTCCATCGTTCCTGCTCGCGCCAACCCCCAAATGCTTCAAATAAAATAGGATGCCCGCTCTGTCCACGCTCGAAAATAGCAGCCGACCGATTCGAATGGTCCGCAGATCCTCTGATATGCGGCAAACGGCCGCATGCATTCCACTTCGAACTCCGACTCGATGCCCACTGTATCCACCCTCGTCTCATATCCCTCAATTGCGACGATATCCAGACCGGTCTCTTCCCTTCACTTCGCGGCGGAGCGCTTCTGTCAACGATTCGCAGGGCTCAACTCTGCCGCCAGGGAGCTCGATGGTGGTCGGTTGATCCGCTTTGAGCGGTTCTGGACGACAATTTCCACACCGTGCCGATTGTTGCGTTCAATGATTGCCCTTGAATTGACGCACCACACCTTCTTGGTTCCTCCTCTTCATCCGTGACATCGACATTATGGCTCAGCTCTATTCTGACTTCTTAAAATATCATTTCTCTCGAAGCTTACAAACCGTGTGCCTTGAAAAGTCAATCTGCCGCGATCGCCTTCCGCCATCATGCCGAAATCCCGCTCCTTGATCTGAAACTCCATCCGGTCCCCGCTCTCCACTTCAAAGGTCGTGTAGTAGGTCGTAACGGTATGATGATGAAAATCACCATCATGGGCGTGATGATCCCTAATCTTTGTCCGCTTGCCCACGACGATCGCTTCCACCGTCAAGAGCGGCTGTTTATTGTTATAACTCCATTGGGAGATGCCTTTAATCAAGCTGAAAAGAATGATTCCAAATACGATGATGAAACCCAGCGGGATAATCGTGGTTATAAAGCTTTCCATAGGACTGGGGGCAAAAGGCGAGAAGTTCATGTTGACCTCCTTAGGAAGAATGAGCTCGTACGCTCATGCTGGAGATGGGTTCATACAAATTGGGCGTGCACGTTCATTATATACGATGCAAAGGAAAAGATTAACAACATTTTCAACACAACACAACCCCATTCCTAACGGAACAGGGCTGTGCGGACTGATATTTCTGCGCTCAGTGTTACTCTTTTCTTTTCAACCCGGTTCAAAACATTTCATCCAGTAAAATATAGTAATTCACCTTATCCTCATCTACCGATCCGATTCCGTATCCTTCCAGAAACGGCTGCCTGTACTTATGCGTTCCGAAGTTATGCATCATGCTGCGTATCCCAATGCCGATATCTTGATAACGATCCGCCAATCCGCAGCGGCCCAGATCAATGAAACCGCCAATCTTGCCATGTCGCACCAAAATATTCGGCAAACAGTAGTCACCATGCGTGAACACGATATCCTCCGCCTGCGGACGTTCTCGCACGAGCTGTTGATACAATTGTGCCGCCGACTTGCCCAGATTGTCCTCATTAAAATCCGCTTCATCGACGAGTCCCGCCAGAAGACGTTTCTCAGCCTCCACCAGCTTGCGCTCCAACCGATTATCTATCGGGCAATCCCGCGTATCGACCTGATGGAAGAGCGCCAATCCAGCTCCTAGCAAGCGCGCCGTTTTTTCTGGTCGGGACAGAAGAGCCGGAGAGCAGCACATGTCTCCTTCAACCGCAGACATGAGCAAGAAGTCATAGCCGTTCGTTTCCTCGTAATAGAGCAGATCCGGCACCGGCAGCTTGCCGCGCAGCCATTCCAGCGCCCGCTTCTCCCCGGCGAGCGTTGTCTCCCAACCGCTGGGGGACACTTTCAAATAGGCCGCTTCACCAGCGGTCGTCTGCACTTGAAACACGTGCGCGCCCGACATGCCTATCGTGTCTTGCACCCAATCATTCTCTCTTATATGCTCCAGCAACGCATCGGGAAACGCGATTTTTTTCATCATATTAAGGCCTCTCCACTTTCTGCAATTTACGAATCCAGTACTTGCAAATTCCATCCTTCAGTTCGGTCAACTGGCCGCCGTTCGCCTCTGCTACCTTTCTCGAACGCGCATTATCCTCGTCAACGGTAATTAAAACTTCAAGGAGCCCCTTCTCTCCGGCTTTGCCCAGAAGCTCTCTAAGCAGCAAGGTGCCATATCCTTTGCCGCGTTCAGAAGGCCGGATAACATATCCGATATGGCCTCCCCTTTCCCGCAATGCATCGTTCAAGTATTTGCGCAGCTTGCCGTAACCGACGGGCCTGCCGTTCACAAATAGCCAATATATTGTTTGCGGCACATATTGGGGCGGAAGATTAATCCCGTGGGACATACGCCAATATTTTTTCAAATACGCCTTGAAACGCTCGGCAGGCACACCATAGCCGCTATTGGCAAATCCGCTCTCCCCCGGGCCAATCTCCTGCAGCATGTCGTAGATGTCCGTGCCGTCTTGAATCGTCAGTTCCTTCAATTCCACTACAGTCATGACATCATCTCATTTCACTAAGAATGGTTAGCAGCAGAAAATCCCATCGGTTCAAAGGGACGCAGAGCAATCCGGTCATGTCATTGCAAGACACAAGCGGGTTCTGCCTGCCGCGCTTACTCGAACAATACAACCTTAGGCGTCTTCACGTGCTCGCACAGCAACGTATAAAGCTGCCCCCGATGATGGACGACATGGCACAGCACTTCGAGCAGCCATTCATATCGAGTATAGGTTACGCCCCAATAGGACGTCTTCGTTTCCAACAATTGTTCCAGCGTAAAGCCGGAAAATGCTTGAATCAACGCTGCGTGATGAGCGGTCAGCGCCTGCTTCATTTCCTCCAATGTATTAGGGGTATGAAGGCGGTAGAACTCATCCATTTGCACCTGCGTCGCTTCGTTCATTATAAGCCAATCGGCTTTGCAAATTAGAGCCAAATGAGAAAGCATCTCTTGAATGGAACGTTTATCCGGGATCGGCTGCTTCGCAAGATCCTCCTCCGGCAACTGGTCCATCATGTGATGGACCGAGCGAATGGCAATATCCAGTTGATGAAACACGGTATCTACAAGTTGTCGCAACTAACATACTCCTCCTAAAAGTCATAAGAAAATGAAACATTAAACCGTTTTCGATGCTTTATCCGTACTTTTTCCCTTTCTCTTATCGAGAAAAAGACTGCCTTGCTCCATGACGATGCACAGCACCATGCCCAATATTATGCCGTTGTTCGCGAGCGTCTTGAGCAGGCCGGGCAGCTCGCCTGCCGCCGAGGCAGGTATGAACATACACCCGATGCCGATCATGAGCGATACGCCGAGAATGAACCGGTTCCGGTCATTCATCGGGACCGCCCGGAATTCCTGCAAGCCGATCCCTATCATCGAGGCGAACGGGATGAAAATCGTCGCATACCCGACAGGCATCGGTATCGAGGAGAAGAAGGCCGTCAGCGCGGGAAAAAAGCTGATTGCTATCATAAAAACACTCGCGATGATAAACGGAAGCCGTTGATAGATTCGCGTAGCCATCACGAATCCGGCCGTACCTGAAATCGGCACGCAGCCCATGGCGGAAAAGATTCCGCAAAGCGTTGTATTGGCGCCCATAATAAGCATGGTGCGATTATAAGCGATCGGCTGCGGCTGCTTCCCGGCGTCCTTCATGACACCTTCCATGACCCGGATGCTCGTCATCATATTCGTGATGAGCAGCAAGCTGATAAAGACTGCCGTCACCCCGATTCCGACGTCGAATTCGGGCATGCCCCAAGCGAATGGCTGCGGAGCGGCGAACCATGTCCCCGAAGATGCGGGCGGCTCGGTCACTCCAAGCGCGAGAAACAGCAGCCAGCCGGTACACAGGCTGATGAGAACCGAGTAGTTGCGGAGAAACGGCCGTGAGCTGCGCGGCAAGAGCATCGATATGACAAGAGTAATAAGCGCGGGCACCGCCACCCGGAGATTAATGCTCTCGGACGACAAATAGCCGATTCCAAGCATCCCTTTCATGAATGAACCGCTCAGTTGCGCGACGAGCAGCAGCAAATAGGTTCCGACGACGAGCGGAGTGAACAGCTTCGTAATGGCCTCCGTGCAGCGGAGCAAGGCAATGACGGCAAAAATGACGCCCGCGAGAAACATCCCCATCTCCAGCTGCATCAATCCGGCATCGAGTCCCAAGGTACCGGAAGCGACTAGTCCCGCATACACGGAAAATACGCCCCACCATAAGCCTGCCGGATTCTCCATAATCGGGAGCCTGTGGCCGAACAAGGTCTGCAGCATGCCAGACACTCCTATCAACAAAAAGGTGCGCTGCATGAAGCTTGAAATCTCCTCTGGGGCAAAGCCGAATGCATGCCCTACCGCCAGCGGAGCCACCAAGCTTCCCGCCAAAATAAAAATGACCCACTGAAACGACGAAAAAAATAATTTCATGATGTTCTATCACCCGTGTCCTACATAGAATTGTGCGAAGCCATGAGTGCGTGTTCAAAAGGACACTTTTGCGATCAAAAGAAGACTTATTGAACAACCTCTATAAGCCTCTATGAATCTAGCCCATACTGCTTCATCTTATAGTATAACGCGCCGCGGGAAATGCCGAGCTGGCGGGCGGCCTTCGCCTTGTTGCCCTTCGTTCGCTGCAGCGTCTCGCAGATTAGCGCACGCTCCATCTCTTCGGAATGGGCGCTTAGCGGCAGCTCGGGCTGCGTCAAATCCGTCAACGTCATGAGACGCGCATAATCGGGAAGCTCCCGCGCCGTAATCTCGCCCTTATCCTGCGCTGCAATGACGGCATATGCCAGCGCATTGCTGAGCTGGGGCAGGTTGCCGGGCCAATCGAATGCCGTCAAGGCGGCCAGCGCATCAGAGCCCAGAACGGGAACTGGGATTCCCGCCTTCTCAGACGCCGCAGCCAAAAACAGGCGGCACAGCTCGGGAATATCCTGCTTCCGTTCCCGCAGCGGGAAGAGATGCTGAATCTGGAACGAATAATACAGCTCCTGAGCGAGCCCCGCATGCTGCTCCCCTGCAGCCTCCTCCGCTACGGAAGCTACGAACCGGCATTGGAGCGGAACCGGCGCCGAGCCGCCTGAGCGATAGTAGCGACCCTCATGCATCGCAGTCGCCAGCTTCTCCTGCAGCCGCTTCGGCAGCACGTGAATATCCTTCAAATAAATGCTTCCCTGCTGAGCCAAGTCCAGCTTCCCGGCTCGCTCCCCATCCCCGTTGTAGCCGAACAATTCCGCTTCAAGCAGGCCGTTCGGAACGGCGCTGCAGCTGACCGACACGAAATTCCCCTCGCACTCGTTGTGCCGATGAAGCCATTCGGCGAGCGATTTCTTGCCTACGCCCGGCTCTCCCATAAGGAGCAGCGGGGTCGCCATCCGGCCTGCCGCCGTAAGATGCTTCCAATCTTCCGGCTTGAACGAGAATACCTCGGGAGACAGATCCTGCTCCCCCGGGTTGCTGTACATCTCGGCGCTCAGCTTCACGTATTGCGTCACGTCGCGCTCAATCGATATGGCGCCGATGAGCGTATGATCCGCACTCAGCACCGGCGCCGCATTGATCATGACGTGCATGCCCGGACGCGGCTCATGGTACACTTGGCGGACCGGCCGGCCGCCTTCCATGACTTGAAAGAGCATGATGGATTCCCTCTGGAAAAAGTCGCCAATTTTTTTGCCAATAATCTCTTTGCTGTCAATTCCGTATGTTTTCTCTGCTGCTGAATTCCAATAGATAACGTTCCCCTCTTTATCAATAATAGAGACCGCATCGTTCGTCGTCTGCAGCAAACATTCGAGAAATGCTTGCATCTCTTGTAGTAGAATCATTCGAACCACCGATTTTTCTAGAGGTTGTTCTAATAGCGCCCTCTCGCTCACTACGTTTCCCCTATGGGGAAAAAGGTCGCTTTTTGAACATACACTTCTAATATTTTCTTAAATTATGGCAAACCGTTCCTGAAAATGCAACGAAAAAGACAGTTTTGCCGATTGGATGGCGGCGCCTTATTTCCATATCATTCTAAAAAATGTGTTTACAATTCCAAATCAATATGATTATAATTAATCACAAATAGAATATGTGTATATTTTTTGAACACTTTTATTCCCGGGAGGAGCATTTCGGACATGGAAAGTCTGATGAGAAATGCATTTCTATTTCTTTCGAAGAATAGGACGGCCAATCGCACCGCCAAGAAATACGGGCTGCGCTTCGGCGCGAAGCGGTTCGTTGCCGGAGAGCAAATTTCGGAAGCGATTACAGCCGTGCGCGAACTGAACGATAGAGGCATTGTCGTGACCCTCGATCATTTGGGTGAATTCATTTCCACGACCGACGAAGCGGTAGAATCCATGAAATACTGTATTCGAACTCTAGACGAGATTGCCTCGAGTGGAGTCAAGGCGAATCTCTCGCTTAAGCTGACGCAGCTCGGCCTGGATATTTCGCGTGATCTGTGCCTGAGCAACATGCGCTCCATTCTGGAGGCCGCATCGCGCTACGATAACTTCGTGCGCATCGATATGGAGGATTATGCGCACAATGAAGCCTCCATCGATCTGTTCTGCCAGCTGCGCGAAGAGTTCGGCAGCACGATTGGGCTGGTCATTCAAGCGTATTTGTACAAGAGCGAGGAAGACATCGCCATGCTGCATCGGTACCGGCCGAATTTGAGGCTGGTGAAGGGGGCGTACAAAGAGCCGCCCGAAGTCGCCTTCCCGAAGAAGGAAGACGTCGACACCAATTACATCCGCATCATCGAACAGCATCTCACGAACGGAGATTATGCAGCCATTGCCACCCACGACGACAACATCATCAACTCCGTCAAAACCTTTGTAAAAAAGAACAACATTCCTCTCTCTCAATTTGAATTCCAAATGCTTTACGGCATTCGCACCCAGGCGCAGCAGCAACTGGCAGATGAAGGCTACACGATGCGCGTGTATGTCCCATATGGCGATGACTGGTATGGATATTTCATGCGCAGACTGGCAGAACGTCCGGCCAATGTCGGATTTGTCTTGAAGTCCATGTTCAAATCATAAATCATCCAATCAATTGAAGGAGGCGCAATTATGACTATGGTAGAATACCGCAATGAGCCGTTTATTGATTTCTCGCAGGAGGCAAACCGGAAAGCGATGCAAGAAGCATTGGCGCGGGTCGGAGGACAACTCGGCCGCACTTATCCGCTTACGATTAACGGTGAGAAAATAACGACGGATAAGCTCGGCACTTCAATTAACCCCGGCAATACCGATCAGGTCGTAGGGTTGATGGCTCAGGCCGATTCGACGCTGGCCGCGCAAGCGATTGCCGCGGCAGACACCGCCTTCCAAGAGTGGCAATACGTACACCCTGATGAACGCGCCGGCTACCTGTTCAAAGCATCCGCCACCATGCGCCGCCGTAAATTCGATTACGCGGCATGGCTCGTATACGAAGCGGGCAAGAACTGGGCCGAAGCGGATGCCGACGTAGCAGAAGCGATCGATTTCCTTGAATTTTATGCCCGTGAAATGATTCGTCTGGGCGGTCCGCAGCCGTTGACGCCGCTGCCAGGGGAAGATAACCGGCTCACTTATATTCCGCTCGGTGTCGGCGTCGTTATCCCGCCATGGAACTTCCCGCTGGCCATCATGGCCGGCATGACATGCGCAGCCATCGTCTCGGGCAATACAGTCGTGCTGAAGCCGGCCTCCACCGCTCCGGTCATCGCGGCGAAATTCGTCGAGCTGATGGAGGAAGTCGGACTGCCTGCGGGCGTGCTCAACTTCGTGCCAGGATCCGGCAGTGCAATCGGCGACTTCATCGTCGACCACCCGCGGACACGGTTCGTATCCTTCACCGGTTCACGCGATGTCGGACTGCGCATCAATGAGCGCATCGCAAAGCCAGCGGAGGGGCAAATCTGGATGAAACGCCTCATTGCGGAAATGGGCGGCAAGGACGGAATCGTCGTCGACCAGTCAGCGAACCTGGAGGAAGCCGCAACCGCAATCGTCCAGTCCGCCTTCGGCTTCCAAGGACAGAAGTGCAGCGCCGGATCGCGCGCAATCGTGCATCAAGCAGTATACGACGAGGTGCTGGAGCTCATCATCACGAAGACGAAGCAGCTTGCCGTAGGTCCAGCCGATGAAAACTTCGCCATCGGTCCGGTAATCGATGCGAATGCGTATGGCAAGATACGCGAATATCTCGAAGTCGGCAAAGCGGAAGGCCGTCTGGTCACCGGCGGAGATATAGCGGAAGGCAATGGCTATTATATTCAGCCGACCGTCTTCGCCGATGTCGAACCGACTTCGCGCGTCATGCTGGAAGAAATCTTCGGTCCGGTGCTTGCCGTATGCAAGGCTGACGATTTCAAGCAGGCTATCGATATATTCAACAATACGGAATACGGCTTGACCGGGGCAGTGTTCAGCCACAACCGCGAGCATCTGGAGTACGCCAGACAGCGCATGCATTGCGGCAACCTATATTTCAACCGTAAATGTACGGGCGCATTGGTTGGCGTCCATCCGTTCGGCGGCTTTAATATGTCGGGCACGGACTCGAAGGCGGGCGGACGCGATTATTTGCTTCTGTTCACGCAAGCGAAGCTCGTATCGGAGAAGTGGTAACGGACTCTTTCTATTTCATAAGCACGATACTCTCACCTGCATGGCAGCTTCTATGCCATGCAGGTTTTTATTGTCCGGCTATTGTCGAATAGCTTCGGGTGCCGCAGATGTTTGCCCGCTCTTCCCTCCCGGGCAGGTCTGAATAAGGTTGAAGAAAGCATATACTATATAAGCCGAATGGATAAGAATGTATTATGTCCATTTCCATGTTGAACACATTTTCCAGCCGGCCTTATGGATAGGCGCAACCTATTCGCGACTGTGCCTTTCGACTGGGACAAGGCAGAGGAGCCGAAACTGTATTTGTACAGTTGTTTTTGCTAAATATCGCCCTTTTCGGCGGTTGAACTGCAAATGTGCAGTTCAAAAGCAGATAATTACCATCATTTGTGCGATTACATGAAAATAAACTGCACTTTTGCATTCCAATGTGGCGAAAGAAGTGAAAAGGAAATTCTCAGATGTAGAATTGCAGTTGGAGACGCCCCTTCCCGCTATTACATCACCCATTCGACCATCCCAAAACACCATCCAGCAGCCGAAATCGTTGATACTGACCGCAGGAGAGAGTTACCGGAGACGCCGAACGAGTGCCCAACTAAACTCATGGAAGCTTTCGCTGTCGGATAATTGCATGTTACCGCCAAACAAAGGAGGGAACTTATGAAGAGAAAAGGCTTCGCTCTTATCCTTGCCGCCTGTCTTGTTTTGTTGACGTCTGTGCCCGCATCCGCGTTCCTGGGAGAACAGCGGCTCGGCGCCGGCTCCTATTCCACACTGCCGCCTGACGGAGCCAAGAATGCGCAGACCGACATATACCGGACCGAGCGGATGACCGGTCCCATGCCGACGAACCGCTGGTGGAGCAGCTTGGCGTGGAAGGCATACTCGGAAGCCCAATATCCCCATCCGCTTGCAGTGAAGAACGAAGCGAACGGACTCAGCATTTATGCTCCCGGCCCGCGCATACAGGCAAATGCCTCCTGCGTGTGCGGCACGATGAGCGACACACCCGACTTCAGCGTTGGCCATACAGGCGCCTCTCCATTCACCGCAGCCTCCGCAGACGGTTACAGCGATTGGTTCATCAATGCGCGCTATGAAGCCGGAAGCGGTTCAATGAATGCCTCATATGGACTTGGCTCTCCCTATGTATACTTCACGTTCCATGGCGGAAACCCCCGGATCTCCTTTCCCGCCTCCCCGGCTATTTGGTCTGGAGATGAACGTGATCCCGTGCTCGGCATTACGGCTCACGGCGCGCACTACGGGCTGTTCGGGCCTTCCGGCAGCACATGGGACGGCATCGGAACCAGCACGCTGACGAATCATCTAAACGGGAAATCCTATTTTGCCATCGCCGCGCTGCCGGACAATCGCCCGGAGACGCTGCAGCAGTTCCGCCGCTATGCCTATGCCCATGTCACGGATACGAAGGTGTCATGGTCATATCATGCGGACCAGAGCGAAGTCGAAACGATCTATACATGGACGACGTCTGTTAAGGAAGGGACCGAACAGGGGACTATCTTCGCTATGTACCCGCATCAATGGAAGCACACCGATGCCGCCCTGCTGCCTTACGAATACGACAGCGTCCGCGGCGTCATGAAGACCGGGGCCGGGAACAGTCTGCGCACCGTAATGAAGTTCACGGGCGTGCTCCCTTCGCTTCCATTCAAGCTTAGTGCAGACGAGCGCGCTGTACTCCAAGGATATGTGAATGAGGCGCAAGCCGAAGCCTATTCGGGCCCGGCTGGCACGCATCAGGCGGGCAAACGGTTGGGCAAGCTGGCGACCCTCGCGCAGATTGCCGAACAAGCCGGCGATGCCGCAGCCGCCCGGCAGTTCCGCTCCGGCATGAAGGAAATGCTGCAGGATTGGCTGAAGGCAAGCGACGACACGGGGCGGCTTAAGCGTTCCAAGCTATTCTATTACAATGATCGATGGGGCGCCCTCATCGGATATCCAGCGGAGAACGGCTCCGGCACGGAGCTGAACGATCATCATGCGCAATACGGCTACTTCATTCGGGCTGCGGCCGAAATCGCGCGCATCGATTCAGATTGGGCCAGCGACGGCCAATGGGGCAAGATGGTCAAGCTTCTCATTCAGGATATCGCCAATGCGGACCGCAGCGACACGCGCTTTCCATTCCTGCGCGGCTTCGATCCGTATGCTGGACACTCGTGGCAATCGGGCCACGACCAGTTCGCCGACGGCAATTACAGCGGGTCTCCTTCAGAAGCGATGAACGCATGGTCGGGGCTTATTTTGTGGGGAGAAGCGGCAGGCGATACGCTGATACGCGAATTGGGCATTTATATGTACACGACCGAGATGAACGCGATTAATGAGTATTGGTTCGATGCCTACGAGACAAAGCAGCGGCAAGATTTCTCGCGTGCCAGCGCCAGTATGGTGTGGGGCGGCAAGACAGCTGGCAGCGGGTGGTCGAACCGTCTGGAGCAATCGTACGGCACGAGCTGGCTGCCTATCACCGCGGCTTCTCTCTATCTGGCGCACCATCCGGATTACGCCGACAGGAACTATGCGGCGCTTCTAGCGGAGAACGGAAGCACAAGCTTCAATCTATGGGCAGACCTCGTCTATATGTACCGTGCAGCCTCCGATCCGGAGGAAGCCGCATCGTTATTTGATGCCCATGCGGAAACCATGACACCGGAGGCAGGCAACTCCAAGGCGAACGCCTATTATTGGATTCACAGCTTGAAAGCTCTGGGGCACGCCGTTCCGGCGGTGACCGCCGACTCTCCGCTCTACGCCGTATTTAATAAAGACGGATCAAGGGCGTATGCCGTCTACAATATGACAAATCGGCCCAAAACCGTCACATTTTCTGACGGAACCAAGGTAAAGGCCGAGCCTCTGGGCTTCGGCATCGCCTTCGTCGGACATGGAGATAGAGGCAACGAAAAAGTCCGCCCAGACCCGGATGACGGCAAGTTTCACATTCTCCCCGTTCCCCCTCATATGGAATAAGACAGTATCACGCTGCATAAGACAGCTTCTGGACGCAAGGCACGCACGTGTTCACACACAAGCACCCCCATGCACGACTGCATCGGGGGTGCTTCTTTTTTTGCAGGGAAGTATATTCCATATGTCGAAAATAAGAAAGCTAAACCGATAGCATCCAAATAAAGGAGGAGAAGCCATGGAGCAACGAGAGCAAATCGATCCTCTGTTCATCGAATTAGCAGACATCTCTAAACCGTTATTCGGCTTTCAAATCGAGTCTTGGCAGCCAATCGCCCGCGGCTGGCTCAATAGAAAATGGAAAATCGCAACGGAGCAAGGGGAGTTCGTGTTAAAGAAATACCATTCGAACCGATTCAAAAATGTCGAGGTGCTTACCCGCGCATTGCAGCAGCAGCAAAGACTGCATGAAGCAGACATTCCATGTCCCAAATTGATGGCCGTCAAAGGACGGCTTCTTCACGCTTCCTCTGCGAACGAACCTTTCATCATCATGGATTACTGCGCCGGAGAAATCGTTAAACCAGGTCGTGTCAACCGGCAGCAAATGGTTGATCTCGGCACTGTCACTGGTAAAATCCATCGGGTCTTGAACGATGGGACGCTAGGCAAAGAAAGCGAACCGCAATTTGTTCCGCCTGAACGGGAAGAAAGAATTTCGCATTGGCGGAATATGCTTGCCGGGGCTCAGCACAGTAATAACGGGCCACTGGCAGCCATCATCGAGTTACAAATGAAAGTGACAGAAACGTTGGACCTTGACGCTTTTTCCGAGTGTAAAACGGGCTGGGCCCATCGTGATCTATGGGTGGATAACATGTTGTTTCACAAAGATCGTTTGTCGGCGGTTCTTGATTTTGACCGGCTCCACTTTGAATATCCTGAGCTCGATGTGGCGCGGGCCATACTGTCATGCGCATTGCATCATGGAGATTTTCACCAAGAGCTTGCCTCGGCATTTCTTGAAGGTTATCGGACGGAAACCGATTTTCCTCCCGGAACGTTAGTCCGCGCATTGCGCCTGCTTTGGTATTTGGAGAGTAAATGGTGGATCAGCGCCAATATGGAGGAGCACAACGCCGTTCAGACCCGATTTGCGGAGGAAATGATATGGTTAGCCCATAACAACGAGCGGCTTCCGTTCATTCTTGGGGATATGTAGCTGCGTAATGTTTCCGTACAGCCTAACGCCTCCACCACACCTGGAACAGAAAAAGGCGCACGATCCCGTCGTCAGAGATCGTGCACCGCAGCACACCTCATTGAACTAGAAGTTCATCGCATAAACAGGTAACGTTTCCAAGTCAACAGGTCAGGATTTGGCCTTATTGCTCCACCGACCATTTCACCGCTTCGCTCTGCAGATCGGACAATGTTTTGCCGATATCGGTCGGGTTGCCGTTCGCCGCTTGGCTGATAAACCCATTGATGACCGGCACCATGCGCGTATTGTAGAACGGATTCGCCTCGTCGAGCAAATTTTTGCGCGCGATATCCGCCAGCTCCATCGCCTTGGCCGTATAGATATCCTTTTCATCCACGAAATCGGCCTTCTTCAGCGTTGGCGTAGCCAAGGAATTTTCGTAAAAATACTTTTGCGTCTCGTAGCTCGTCAAAAACTTCATCACTTCCCATGCCGCCTTCTCATCCTTCACCTCCTTCGCCATGACAATCGGGTCGACGGCAACCCAGCCTTCCCCATTCGGCCCCATATTCAATACCGGCACGAAGCGTTCGACCAGGCCGGAGCTGCCGGAGCTGCGGAATTCGTTGAATGCCGCCCCGCCGCTCGAATCTATGGCAATCGCGATGTTATTCTCCTCCATGCCGAAGTTCTCCGCCCCTTGCCCGTTGATGAAAGCTTTCGGGGCCAGCGGCGCGGCTTCCTTGAACCATTCGAGCACCTTCTTCATCTCTGGCGTATCCAGATTCCATTTCAAATGTTTCAAATCATCGAGGCTGCCTTCGACGCCGTTGACGTCATAAGCGTATGACAATGACACGAAGGTGGATTGATTCAAGCTGTTGCCGCTGAACCAGAGGCCGTAATTTTGCTTCCCCGTCTTCGGATTTTTGCCCGTCATCTTCTTGGCTTTCTCCAATATTTCTTCTGGAGCCGGATTCGCGGACAACGGCTCGACGCCCCATTCTTCGAACATCTGCTTGTCATAGACGATCATCCGTTTACCAAGAATGATTGGAATGCCGAATTGCTTCGTTCCATCCAAGGAACGCACGCTGAAGGAGTTTTTGAAGACGCCTTCCAAATAAATGCGCGGATCGAACGATTTGTCGTTCGCAATAAGGTCGTCAATATCCCGAATCAACCCCTGCTGGTAAAATTGATTCGCATAAGCTCCACCCGTATATATCAGATCGGCGTCCTTCGAGAGCAGCATCGCTTTCTGCTTCGCCATCGCATTCTCCCATGGAATCTGCGTCACCTTCAGCTCGATGTTCGGATACATCTTCTTGAATGTGTCCTGGACATATGGATTGAAGCCGATCGTCTTTCGTCCGGTCAACGTATCGACTCCATTTTCCATCGCCCAGCCCGCAACCGCAATACGAACCGTGCCCGTGATGTCCGATACCTTCTCGATTTTCCGCTCCCCGCCGCCCCCGGAAGAGGCCCCGCTTGAACATGCGCCGGCGAGCACTGCCAATGACATGAAAAGACAAAGCCATACCGATTTTTTCATCATGTTCCCCTCCGTTCATCACTGTAAGACCGATGTCACCCATTATTGCTTGATGCCCGACAAAGCGATGCTTTCTACGATATACCGCTGCAGGAACAAATAAAGCACAAGCACCGGAAGCAAGCTTACCGTCGTCGCGGCCATGATAATAGCCGGCATCCGGTTCAGACCTTGGTTGTATGTGAACATCGCCAGCCCGAGCTGAATCGTGTACTTTCCCGCATCGCTCAAGACGAGCAAGGGCCATAACAGATCATTCCATACTCCGAGAAACTGCAAAATGATGATCGTTGCCACGATCGGCGTGCATAGCGGGAAATAAACCCGCCAGAACACCGTTCCTTCCCTTGCTCCATCGATAATGGCCGCTTCGCGCAGCGTATTGGGCAGCTGATCGATGAACTGCTTCGCGAGAAACGTTCCGAATGCATAGTTCAACGCCGGCAAATAGAACGCCCAATAGGAATCGAGCAGGCGCAGCTTGTCGAACAATAAATATTGCGGAATCATCGTCATTTCGAACGGTACCATCATCGTGCTGAGCGCCACGACCAATACAATGCCGGCACCTCTGAACCGGATCTTGGACAACGCATAACCGGACAAAAACGCGGACAATAAGCTGACGATGATTACGCCGGCGGCGACGATGATGGAATTGAAAATGTATTTCAGCATATCGATATTAAGAAACGCGACTTCGTACGTGCGCATGGAAAATTGTCTCGGGAACAGCCGCGGCGGGAATGGAATATTCAGCCGGGCGCCCCAATCGAAGCTGGTGATGAGCATCCATAAAAAAGGAACGATCATGACGAGCGATCCCAATGAAAGGACGGTTACAAGGAGAATACGGCCCATGCGCTGGTTCCGCCGCTTGGAAGGAAGATTCGAGGACCGCCCCGGCCGGACAGGCTCATTCATGTTCCAGGAATTATATTCTGCCATCCGTTGCCTCCTCTAATCGATGTCATGACGGCGGTTCGTCCGCAGAATAAGCACCGTCAAGATCAGGATTACGATAAACAGCAGGTACGATGCGGCTGTCGCCAGTCCCATCTGATGTCCGACGAAAGCCGTTCGATAAATGTACAGCACCGATGTAAGCAGCGTGCCATCGGGATTGCCGGCCGTCCCGCCGATGAGCCATACATCGGTGAAACGCTTCATGCCGCCAATCGTGCCCATGACTGCCATGAACAAAAATACCGGGCGCAGATATGGAATGGTAATATAACGCCACTTGCGAATCCCGTTAGCCCCGTCCACCTCCGCCGCCTCATACAAATCCCGCGGCACGCTCTGCAAGGCGGCCAGAAAAATGATCGTATTGTAGCCAAGCGCTCCCCACATGCTCATAAGCACGATGCTCACACGTGAAAATGTCGGATCGGTGAACCAGCCGACCGGTCCGAGCCCGATTTGTCCGAGCAGAAAGTTAAGCAAACCTTCTTCTCCCGGGTAGAACAGGAAGGAGAACAGAATGCTGGTCGCTACGGCGGAGACAACATTCGGGAGAAAGTAGACGCTTTTGAAAAAGTTCTTCCCGAACGTCCAAGGCAAGCTGTTAATCAGACTCGCCAACACGAAGGAGACGACGATGCCCGATGCGACGGACAAAACCCCCATGAACATCGTGTTGTACAGGGACCGCCAAAACACAAAATCGGACAAAACGATGCTGTAATTGTGCAGACCGACCCAATGGCCCGTAATTCCGTTCGTCTGCTGGAAGCTCATGAACAAAGCCGCGGCAATCGGGTAGATCGAGAAGCTGATGATTCCAAGCAGCATCGGTGCGGCGAACAGGTAGCCGATGCGATCGTTGCGTGTCCATCTCCTCTTCCGGACCTGCTTGCGTCCGGAGATAGCGTTCACATTGGCTGACAAATCATCACCACCTTAAGTTCAATTCAACGGCTGGGTGTCGCCTCTCTTGTTACGCGGAGAGGTAAGGTCCTTCACCATCCATGTAAGCGGATACAAAAATTATAGATTGTTCTCGGGCGAGGTGAAATGACCATTATGTTCAATTTCATGGATTATATAATCCGGGAGGCTTATTCACGTGTTCCCGCTTGCGCCGATGGCTCCTCCCGCCGAATTCGCTCTTTGTGCCTGCAGGAATACGGACAGATCCGGCATGGGGATGGAAAGTATGAAAAATTAGCGAGCGGTACTTGGATATTTTTGACGATAGAGCGTGGAACGGGCATGTTTCGGTGCGGGTGTGGCACGGATCGGCCGGTGCGTCCGGGCTCATGCTTTCTAATCCCTCCGGGCGAACTATTCGACCTCAATCCTTCCAAGGGGACAGGGTGGGAGCTTGCGTATGTGCTATTCACAGGGGAAAGAGGGATGGAGATTTGCGGTTATTTCGGTGATACGTCAGATCTCGTCTGGCATGCGGAACCGGGAGGAGCTTGGCGGCGTCAGCTTGAACAAATTGCAAGCATGCTGGAATACGCATCCCCCGCCCTCGCCGATCGGGCAGCGCTGTTGTTCGAATGCATGCTGTTCGACATGGCGCTTGGCGGCGGCAACGGATCAGGCCTTCCCCTTCCTTCATCCGACAAAGCGGCCGTCCTAAATGCGATGAGCCAAGCCATCTATATGCCGATTGACGACCGGACGCTTGCCGATAACTTGAATATGTCCGTTCCGTCGCTGCGGCGCAAGGTGCGGCAGTATACCGGATGCGCTCTCCATGATTACTGGCACCGCCTGAAAATGGAAGAAGCCAAGCTGCTTCTGACGAACAGCCCGGCTCCGGTGAAACAAATCGCAGCACGATTGTGCTACGAGGATACGTATTATTTTTCAAGACTGTTCAAAAAAATCGTCGGGCTGTCCCCGCTGCACTACCGCGAGAAGGACAAGCCGTAATGGACGGGATTTACGGTCTTTTTCGCATTGAATTCGGCATGTCCCTAAGCAATGGTCTCCTCTGCTTACAGCATCCTGTTTCTTTTGATCAAATACGTTAGCGCGATTACGGCTGCCAGCAATACCGCCAGGATCCAAGTCACTTTGTACAACGTATCCGGGTCGCCCTTCGATTCGAGCGGCATGATATGGTCATCTTTCAATTCAGGCCGAATTAATTGCTGTACTCCGTCCCGGCTATGCCGCAGCGCGGCTTCATCCATCTCCGGCGCGATGCGAACGGTTGCTCCATTGTCATATTTCCCGGTAATGACGCCGCTTTCGAAATAGAAGGCTAACGGAGCCCCGCCGCTATTTATGTAATATTCAAGGGCCTTATAATCTGAGTTGGCCTCCGATCCATATATTTTGACTTGATCATTTTTGATTCGCAATGGAAACAGGCCCCACTTCGTATCGTACAAGTTCTGCGGCTCATTCGCTTCATCCAGTGACAGCAGCACTGTATCATGTATGGCCAACCGCTTCCATTGTTCTTTACAACACGCTTGATTGACAGTAATGATATGATTCGTCCGGATACCCGCTACGATATACATGACATGAACCTGCATGGAGGCGTCTTCCACTGAGCTGATTCGGCCAATAACGAGCGTATCCTGATCCTGATGGGTCAAGCGGTGCAGAAGGTCGGCTCCTTGTGCCGGCGGCATGAAAGCTATGCTTAGCATGAGAAAGATGCAGAGCGAGACGATCTTTTTCACGGGATACCTCCTCCTGTAAGATGAAAGTGCGAATTCCAGTTATATCGATAACTGCGCCCAACCGACATGTTTTTCCGTATTATACCATATAAAAAATAGAAAATGCTGTCAATAAGAAGAGCTAAAGATAGGACCGTTGTCCCCCCCCTTTTATCCACGATCCCGTCATCCTTACAATCGTGCTTTTAATGAGAATAACCAAAACGGAAAAGAAAAAAACCGTAAAACCAAAAGAGCCGCTCATTCATCTAATCAATGTAAGATTCTCCCTCTGCAAATCGTAACAAGGAGGGGAACATGAACGAATGATTAGAAAGAGACAGATTGGAGAGGTTGAAAAAGAATGAAGAAACGAAACAAACTGCTGCTGTGGACTCTATCTTTCATGCTGCTCGTTCCGCTGGTGGCCGGGTGCAGCGGAGAATCCAAGCAGAACGAACAGGAGCGCGTGCTCCGCATTGGAGTATTGTATGGCGGCGGAGACGAGCAGTACATACGCCAGCAATATACCGATATCTTCGAATATGCGAATGGCGGCATCTCTATCGACATCGTTCCCGCCATCGATACGAGCGGATATCGCTATTTAGATCGGTCAGAGAGAGACAAAGACTCCGATCCGATAGAGGAAATGCGGAAGCTTATGACCGGAGCCAATCCGGTAGATGTCGTCATTCTCGACACGGACGCATTTCAAGAAATCGTCCGCGACGGGCATTTGAAACCATTGGATCCGCTCATCCAAAAGGACAGCTTCGATACCTCGGATATCATTCCTGCCGTCCTGGACACGATTAAGACGATGGGGGACGGAAACATCTACGGACTGGCGCCAACCTTTTCATCAAATGCATTATTTTACAACAAAACGTTGTTCAAAGAAGCCGGTGTCGAGCCGCCGCATGACAACATGACTTGGAATGAAGTATTCGAGCTGGCGCGCCTGGTCGCAAGTGGCGAAGGGAAAGACCGCACATTTGGCTTCGGCTTCAACAGATATCCGGGCGACAACGCATTCTGGAGCGTATCGGACTACGTAAAGCCGCTGCAGCTGCGGCTATATGACGACAAGGCCGAACAGATGACGATCAATACGCCGCAGTGGGAAAATGTATACGGCACGCTCGCAAATCTGTCTCAAGACCGAGTGCTGCCGGGCCAAGATGACAATATCGAAAGCAGCGGCGACTACAGCCCGCTGAACCACGATCTGTTCTTGTCCGGGAGAGTGGCCATGACGCTTGCTTACTACAGTTATACTTCGGAGCTGCTAGATGTGAGCAAGCATGCCGGCAACATCAAAAATCTCAACATGCCGGAATGGGACGTGGTCACAGCTCCGCATCATCCGGAAGCGCCAGGAATTAGCAGCGGCATGAACCTTCACACCATAACTGCCATCAATGCGAAGGCGCAGAACCCGGAGGATGCCTGGAAGTTCGTTCAGTTCATCAATAGCGAAGATTGGGCCAAAATCAGATCCCGCGCTTCCAATGAGATGGTATCCCGCAAATCGTATATCAAACCGAAGGAAGGGCTGAATTTCAACATCGAGTCATTCTATGCAATGAAGCCGGCTCCCAATAATACAGCCGAAATGAACCTGCGTCGCCAGGCCAAAAATTTGTATACCGTTGAAAACGCCGGTTATGAGCTGTTCGAGAAAGTGGTCAAGGGAAAAATGACGACAGCCGAAATGCTGAAGGAGTGGGAAACGAAAGGAAATGCTTTGCTGTTAGCCATCAAGAAAAATCCGAACGGCCCTTTAGACAAGGACGATGACATCATGAAAGGGGTATACGGGCAATAAATGACCGCATTCCACATAAAAAAGACATCGAGCGGTATCGCTCCATGTCTTTTTCCCCATTCCGCCCGTGATGATAAAGCGGTCTATGCATCGTGGTTCATCTGCTGCTTGGCCGCCGCCAGCAGCTGCTCGAACAGATCATCATCCTCTTCGAGGAGTTCATCCATCGCAAGCATTTCTTCTTCGCTGCCGGATTGTTCCGTGAAGTTCAAGCTGTAGTCCCACTCTTTCCCCTTCTTGCTGAAAAACGTTATTTCGTATGTAGATGAAAAACGCTCAAGCGTAAAGACGACTTGTCCTGCATAGGTGCCGTCTTCGCGCTGACTCATACTCGCCTTCACAATATTAAGCTGCATACCTCATCCCTCACTCGTTATAGTCATATTTCCATTATAAAAGAAAAAAGGCAAAACCAAAAGCGCCGCTCATTTATCTAATAAGTGTAACATTATGCCTCTGAGAAACGTAACAAGGAGGAGGCCAGGGAATCATTGCCAGAACAAAAGAATGGAGAGGTAGAAAAAGAATGATGAAACGAAACAAACTGATGCTGCTGACATTATCCATGATGCTGCTCATCCCGCTCTTGGCGGCATGCGGCGGTGAAGCGAAGCAAAACGAGCAGGAGCGCACGCTCCGGATCGGTGTATTGTACGGGGGCGGAGACGAGGAGCACATACGCCAACAGTATACGGACATCTTCGAATATATGAACGGCAACATTTCGATCGAAATCGTTCCTGCCGTCGATACAAGCGAGTACAGGTATTCCGGTTCGAGCGGGAATCGTCCCGATCCGACAGAGAAAATGCGAAAGCTGCTGACCGGCGCCAATCCGATCGATGTTGCCATTGTGGACAGTGATTCATTCCAGCAATTTGTCCGGGATGGACAGTTCAAGCAGTTGGATCCGCTCATCCAAAAGGATGGCTTCGATACGAGCGACATCATTGCTCCCGTTATGGACACCATCAAAATGATGGGAGACGGCAATATTTACGGATTGGCACCAACCTTTTCCTCGAGAGCATTATACTATAACAAAACGTTGTTCAAGGAAGCCGGAGTCGCGCTGCCGACCGATAACATGACCTGGGATGAATTATTCGAATTGGCCCGCAGAGTCGCCAGTGGCGAGGGTAAAGACCGGATATTCGGCTTCAGCTTCAACAAGTTTCGAGGGGATAATCCTTTTTCCGGCGTTGCCGACTATGCTGCGCCGCTGCAGCTGCGCAAATATGATGACAAGGCTGAAAAAATGACGATCAACACCCCGCAGTGGGAGAAGGTATACGACACCATTGCGAAGCTGTCCCAAGATAACATAATGCCTGGCCGTAAAGATAAAGACAACGACGGTGGCTACAGCGAGGGGCGTTACAATCCGCTGGACCACGATCTGTTTTTGTCGGGAAAAGTCGCAATGATGCTCAGCTACTACAGCTACACTTCGGATTTGTTCGACGTAAGCAAAAATGCCGGAAAAATCAAAAACTTTGAGATGCCTGAATGGGATGTCGTTACGATTCCCCATCATCCGGAAGCGCCGGGAATAAGCAGCGGCATGCAACTCGACTCCATTATGGCCATCAATTCGCAAGCTCAGAATCCGGATGGCGCTTGGCAATTCGTACAGTTTATCAACGGAGAGGATTGGGCAAAAATCAAATCCCGCTCCACCTATGAATTGGTGACTCGCAAATCGTTCATTAAACCGAAAGAAGGAATGAATTATAACATCCAGTCCTTTTACGCAATGAAGCCGGCTCCGGGCAATCCCGCCGAGGACAAGCTTCAACTCAAGTATAGAAATTTGTGGACGATTGATAATTCGGGCTATGATCTGTTCCAAAAAAGGATAGATGGCAAATTAACGACGGCCGACATGCTGAAGCAATGGGAGACGAAAGGAAACAACTTGCTGCAGCTTTTTAAAAAGAATCCGAACGGATCGCCTTATGATGATGAAGCAATAATGAAGGAAGTATATGGGGATTAATTATAGACGCAAAAGATGCTTCGCGCCGCATTCCGGCCGGAGCATTTTTTATTGAAATGAAGTCATGAAACGGATCCGTTTGCTTTGACGTATGTAATAGCATATCCTTGAATAAGGTGATTATAGGGGCGTTCTCTTCTATCCATGATAAGGATCGACCACTCACAAGTAACAGTCAAAGGAGTCCACGATTTAAATGCAAATTACGAAAGAGTTTTTCAAAGGCCCGGGAATCAAGCGAATCCTTATCCTGCTCTTCTTCATCGCACTGCTATTTGCCTTAAGGAGCATTTTACATCTGATTCTTATCACCTTCATCTTGACTTACCTGGTTGACAGGCTGCATATGTTCATTCACAAGGGCGTCAACAAGTATGTCAAGATCAATTACAAGGTTACCGTGTTGTGCTTATACGCGGCCCTGCTCCTGCTGTTGGCTTGGGGAACCTACAACTATTTACCGAAAATCGTAACCCAGATTAATCAGTTGGTCAGTGTTGTGGTTCATTTTTATAATGAAGCTTCTCTTAACTATGATAATGAGATCATGAATTACATTATGGATTCGTTGCAGAAGATAGACCTGGCCAGCTATTTGAACAAAGGCTTTGATTTCTTGGTTAAATCGATCACCGATCTGAGCCAATGGGGCACCCGCTTCATCATCGCCTTCATCCTTAGCCTGTTCTTCGTACTGGAGAAGAAGAGAGTGAAGGAATTTACGATGAATTTCAAGACGAGCAAGATTGCGCCAATCTATTCGGAGCTCGAATACTTCGGCAACAAGTTCCTGTATTCGTTCGGCAAGGTCATTGAAGTGCAGTTCCTGATTGCGCTGATCAACTGCATCTTGAGCACGCTGTTCCTCTGGATGATGGGCTTCCCGCAGTTGTTCGGACTGGCGATTATGATCTTCCTGCTCGGGTTGATTCCGGTGATGGGCGTCATCATTTCCCTCATCCCGCTCTGTGCGATTGCATTCAGCATCGGCGGCGTGATGAAAGTGATATACGTCATCGTCATGATTTGTGTCGTACATGCTATCGAGGCTTATATTTTGAATCCGAAGCTGATGTCTTCCAAGATTCATTTGCCTATCTTCTATACCTTTGCGATTCTAATCGTCTCCCAGCATTTCTTGGGCGTATGGGGATTGATACTCGGCGTGCCAATCTTCATGTTCTTGCTCGATCTGCTTGAGGTCGATGTGAAGTCAGGGCATACAATCAAATGAACAAGCCAGCCCTGGGCCGAACGCTTTGTCGGTCCAGGGCTTTATTTATGGCTCTTACCGGCGGCTTTCAGCGGGACGAGACCGCTGTGAACGGCGATCTGCTGAATTGTCGTTCGATGTCTAGAACAATCCGGGATCTTTTAGAACGCTCCACTGGACAATTGGTTTTCCGACGGGGGTGACTGACATCGTACCCACATAAATATCCGGCTCGGCGGTATGCAGCGCGTAGTGCTCCAGCATCTTGGCGATAATGGCTGACATGCGCAATTGCGAAAGCGCTTGCGGATAAATCCAGTACAAATCGCCTTCTGCAGACGACACAACGTTCGGATGGTCAGCGGAGGCAAAGTAAACATATTGCTGGCGAATCTCCGTCTCTGTCTGGCGCAGCAAAATATACCGCAGACGGATGTCACGTAACTCCTTCGCTTGCAAGCCTGTCTCCTCTTCTATTTCCCTGAGACACGCCTTCAACGGATGATTGAGCTCACCAGGTTCCAAATGTCCTCCGACCCCGCTCCAAAATTCAGTTGGGCAAATCCGGCTCTCTGGCTTTTTCATCATTAAGATCCGATCCTGATGAAACAGGAACGCGGTTGCCATCTCCCTAATTCGCATTGCCTCACCTCCAATATCTATCCTTATGTATATAAGTTGAATGATTGAACTTCGAAAATGTCACTTCCTCTCTACCAAAGTGATTATTTGCTGCTTCGCATGTAGAAGCTATATCCCTATATTGTTATTCGCTGCCACAGCAGCCCCATTGGAAAATATACAGTAGACAGTAGGGCTTAAGCGGCTAAACGGTATGTAGACTGGATTCTATCCAATAGATTTGGCTATTTTCAGCAAAAACTACGGTATTAATGGAAAAGCAATGGATCACATTGGATACATTCCAATGGAGCTTAACGAAAAGAGGTTTACGTGCTGTTTTCATTGCACAAAATCCAATGGATGAGACAAAGGGGAATACGACGGTTGAACATTCAACCCTATTTTTCTCTTAGAAAAGGAGAAGAGTCGAACCGGATGAGTATCTCCAACACGATTCATTAACGAAGAATTTAGTTCAACTTATATATTATAGAAACGAGAGCAGAAATCCTTCCATCTTCAGGAATGAATCTTAAAAAAGCAGGCCGCTTCCCACAAACCGCCGTTCATGGGTTAGACCTGCTCTCACTTACTTACCTTTGTCCGCAATTATTCATTGCGCCGCGGCATCCAGCCATGCCTCGTACATCGCTTCCAGCTTGGCCTGCAGCGCTTCTCGCTCCGCATGCAGGACGGCCAGCTTCTCCGCATCGGCGGCGAGCGCAGGCGCCATCATCGCTGCGTCCAAGCTGCGCAGCTCCTGCTCCAGCCCGGCGATGTCCCGTTCCAGCCGTACCGGATCTGCAGCGCGATCGTGCGAGCCTCCTGAGCCATTGGAGCGCGTCCGCTCTGCATCTGTATGCGGTGCCGGCCCCTTGCTGGCCGTCCCGCAGCTCCGCTTGGCCCCGTCCCGCTCACGGCCTTCCGAAGAGGCGCCGCCTCCCCTGGCGCTCTCCGCCTTCGCCTTGTAATGCTCGAAGTTGCCGTGCACCGTCACCAGCCGGCCCTGCTCCAATGACCAGATCTTCTCGGCCAGCCGGTTGATTAAGTAGCGATCGTGCGACACGGCAAGCACCGTGCCGGGGAAATCCTCCAGCGCCTCCTCCAATGCCTCGCGTGAATCGATATCGAGATGATTCGTCGGCTCGTCAAGCACGAGCAAATTCGGCTGCCGATGCATAAGCAATGCGAAGCGCAGCCGGCTCCACTCGCCGCCGGAGAGCGAGCGCACGCTCTTAAAAACGTCGGCGCCGCAGAACAGGAAGCGCGCAAGCCGTCCCCGAGCTTCGCCCTCCTCCATTCCGACCGCTTCACGGAAGTGCTGCAGCACCGTAGCGGTCTCGTTCACAGGGGCGGGCTCCTGAGCCAAATAGCCGACATCCACCCGCGAACCAAGCCGAATCTCCCCTTCGTCTGGTGCTTCAATGCCTAAAATGCACTTCAACAGCGTGCTCTTGCCCGAACCGTTCTCACCGATGAGCGCTACCCGTTCCCCGTAACGCAGCAGTTCGCGCACGCCACTGAACAGCAACCGTTCGCCGAACGCTTTAGCCACGTCTTCCAACGTCAACACTTGGTTGCCGGAGCGGTCACCCTGCTGCAGCTCAAGCTCCATGGCCTTGCGGTCCATCACCGGGCGCTTCAGCTTCACCATGCGGTCGAGCGCCTTCTGCATGGAGGCGGCGCGCCGATGAAAGCCCGGGTTCGGCGGATTCGCCCTGTTGCCCCACTCGATGAGCTGTTTAATCGTCTCTTGCATTTTCTTCATCTTTTTCTGCTGCTCTTGGTAGTCGGCGAACTGCTGGAGCAGTCTGGCTTGCTTCTCCTGCTGGAATCCCGTGTAATTCGTATGGTATGTTGCCGCCTCGCCATCCTCAAGCTCAATGATCTTGGTCACGACCCGGTCAAGAAAGTAGCGGTCGTGCGAAATGACGACGACAGTCCCCGTGTACGTCTGCAAAAACCGTTCCAGCCAGTCGATCGCCTGCATGTCAAGATGGTTCGTCGGTTCATCAAGCAGCAGCACGTCCGGCTCTTCGATTAACATGGCGGCCAAGCCAACCTTCGTCTTTTCTCCCCCAGACAAGGACGTGAACAACCGCCCGTGCTGCGAATCCGGAATGCCGAGCCCGCCCGCCACTCTCCCGACACGGGCGTCGATGTCATAGCCGCCGGCCCGTTCGAACTTCTCTTGCAGCTCGCCATAGCGATGCAGCAGCCCTTCAAAAGCAGCTTCACCGCCCGCTTCCTCCGGAGCAGCCATCAGACGTTCCAGCTCCCGCATCTCAGCCAGCCATCGCTTCGGTTCGCGAAAAGCTCTATCCAGCACGTCTCGCACCGTCTCATCGTCTCCACAGCGGGGCACCTGGTCCAGATAGCCGATGCGGGCGCCTTTCCGAATCGAAATCTGACCGCCATCCGGCTTTTCGTTCCCGTTCAGCAATTGCAGCAAAGTCGTCTTGCCCGTACCGTTGCGGCCAATGAGGCCCACACGCTCACCCTCGCCGATGTCGCATGTCACTTCCAATAGGACCGACTCGGCCCCGTATCCTTTTTGCACCTGTTGGCATTGAATCATCATCGTTATCTCCCTCTCTGATGACCCTCCTCCTCGCGCTGTCGGTATACCGACCGGCCTGCAGACAACAAAAAAAGGCCACGGGGAAATGTCCCCGCAGCCCTCCGGTCGAACCGGATGTTCCGTTAAGGCAGAGGCAGGATGGTCATTTCGCTTACATGTTGAATTCGATTGGAATTGCTGAAAAAAGACACACGTATCCCGTTATCAACGGAATCATGGAAAATTCCGAGCAATTGCGTACGAAGCACATTCAAGCGTTCCGACATGACGTTGCGTTGCATCCTGCCACCCCTCCTTGTTTTACATAATTGATTCTACAATACCATATGATGGATAGCGGAATCAAGAGTCGGCTTTAAGGCAATATTGGACTGACTGTGATTGTCGGGGCGGGAACGCCAAAGATGTAGATGCCGGGAGAGACGTCTCCGAAATGTATGATCATGCTGATGAGTTTCGAGCGGGATGTAAATGCAGTGGTATTCGTAAGTATCGCCGTTGCGGCTAAATTCGTAGACGATGTCCCTTTTTCCGAATGTGAACGGTCTCCAAGGTGTCGGCGAGTGTTGAAGGAACGGGCCTGATTCGATGTCCATCGGCAGAGTAACGCGGTATGAGCCTCCTAAAATAACCCGTCTGGAGAAACCTTGAGGCATGTCGTTCCAGAGGCTTGTCAAACCCTGAACTTTAATTCCTGCAAAATATATTCCGTTTCTTCCTGTGCCAAAGCTAAAGTCGTTATCCGTGTCGACCGACCTATTTCCCAACAAAAAAGGCAGTGTGCCGCATGTGCGCTCCATATCTGAAATAGAATCGCAATACTTCCCTACCATAGTAAATGGCGGCAGTTGAATCGTCCGCTGAAGCTTCATTCAAAACTCCTCCCTTGGAACACGAGTTTCATCCCACTCTTGTTTATGTTAGTGTTTTAGAACTATTTACCAAGACCCGATTTTCCTGTAATAGCACCTCCCTTTTTACTTTTATCGTCATATAGTCCTAATACTTTAAGATTATTCCAAAATTTTGCGAATTCGCACGTCTAATTTGGATGAGGTTATCGTGCAACATATTTAGCTTAGTTCCGTTACTTAGACAGCAAGGAGTATGAAAACACAACGTCGAATAAGAAAAATAGGCTCGTGACTTCATGTCTTTTTAACGATAAAAGTGACAAATGACAGTCTTCGTCAAAGTGATGTGGCAATATAGATTGGAGGGCTGCTACATTGAGAAGTGAACAAGAAATGATGAATGTGCTTTTAGATTTTGCTATGAATGATAATAGAATCCGATTGGTAACTTTGGAAGGGTCACGTACTAACAAAAATATTCCCCCTGATACATTCCAAGATTTTGATATTTCTTATTTTGTGACAGATATGGATTCTTTCAAGGAAAATGATCAGTGGCTCAACATTTTCGGGAATCGTACTATGATGCAAAAACCCGAGGATATGGAGCTTTTTCCGTCAGAATTAGGGAATTGGTTTTCATATATAATTCTTTTTGAAGATGGAAATAAATTAGACCTGACACTTATTCCAATTAACGAGGTGGAGGATTATTTTACCAATTGCGACGGTTTAGTTGAAGTCCTGCTTGATAAGGATACTCTTATCAAAAATGAAGTGCTCGCAGACGACCGTCAATATTGGATTAAAAAGCCAACTACAAGAGAATTTGATGATTGTTGCAATGAATTCTGGATGGTTTCAACTTACGTAGTAAAAGGATTAGCGAGAAAAGAAATCCTGTTTGCTATTGACCATTTAAACGAGATTGCCCGACCTAATTTGCTCCGAATGATGGCTTGGCAAATCGGATCAGAGCAAGGTTATTCCTTTAGTGTGGGGAAAAACTACAAATTTATAAATCGTTACCTTCCAAATGAAGATTGGGAAGCATTACTATCAACTTATTCCGAGAATGGCTACCAGAACTGATATGCTCCCCTTACGGTAGACAGGTGAAATAATAAAGCCTGTGTAAGGGGAGCTTTTTTATGCCTAATAAAAAATATGATGCGTCAGAGAAACTCGTTATCATTGGTGAAATCGAAAGTGGCGAAATTGGTGTTAAGGCTGCAGTTAAGAAATACGGTATCAGCAAAACGACTTTGGTGAAATGGCGTCGTCGTTACAAGGTGTATGGTTATGAGGGGTTAGAAAAACAAAACCATAATCGAAGTTATAGTGCTGAGCTTAAGCTCCAAGCGGTGAAGGATTACATAGAGGGAGGATTGTCCCAATATCAGATCATCGATAAATACAAGATTGCAAGTAGAACGCAGCTTTCCAACTGGATTAAGGAGTATAATCGTCATAGCAGCTTAAAAGCTTATTCAGGAGGAGCGAAAGCAATGACGAAGGGGCGTTCAACGACTTGGCAGGAACGGATCGATATTGTGCAATACTGTCTTGCTCATCAGCATGACTACCGTAAGACAGCGGACCATTTTCAGGTCTCCTACCAGCAAGTCTACCAATGGGTGAAGAAGTTTGAAGAGGGCGGTCATGATGCGTTAAAGGATGGTCGGGGAAGAAAGAAAGCGCCGGAGGAATTAACAGAGGCCGATCGTCAAAAACTCGAGATGAAAAAGATGGAATATGAAATCGAGTGGCTTCGGGCGGAGAATGCATTTCTAAAAAAGTTACGGGAATTCCAAAGGAGGCGAAGCTAAGCCAATACCGTCAAGAGAACGTCTATCTTGCTATTCAAGCGCTTCAGGAAGAAGCGTTGTTCAGCGTTCAGCTTCTGTGTGAAATTGCAGGCATTTCACGTTCAAGCTATTACAAGTGGCTAAATCGCAAGCCCAGTTCGCATGAGCAGGAAAATGCAGAACTGACGCATGTCATGATGTCCATTTATGAGAAAGCCGAGCGTACCTTTGGATACCGTCAATTGACGTTGCACATGCGCCGCCAAACGGGAAAAACGATTAACCAAAAGCGCGTGTACCGGCTGATGAAGATACAAGGAATTCAATCCGTCATCCGGAGGAAGAAAAAGAGATATGCGAGATCCACTCCACAGCAGGTGGCGGAGAACGTGCTGAACCGCAAATTCACGGCAGATGCGCCAAATGAAAAGTGGGTTACGGATGTGACGGAATTCAAGTACGGCAATGGCCAAAAAGCGTATCTAAGCGCTATTCTCGACCTTCATGATAAATCCATCGTCTCCTATGTATTCGGGCGTTCCAATAACAATCCTCTTGTATTTCAGACGTTGAAACGGGCCTTGCAAGAAGCAAGCCCATGCTTCATAGCGACCGGGGTTTCCAATATACCTCTCTGGACTTCAAGAAGCTCTTGGACGACAACAAAATGACTCAGAGTATGTCCCGTGTTGGACGATGTATCGATAACGGTCCAATGGAATCTTTCTGGGGAACTCTAAAATGTGAGAAGTATTATTTACACACCTATCATACCTTTGAGGAGCTTGAGAGGGACATCCAGGCCTACATCCACTTTTACAATTACGAACGATTACAAGCAAAACTAAACGGCCTCAGTCCGATGGAATTCAGGACCAAAGCCGCTTAATTAATTTTTATTTTTTGTACTGTCTACTTGACGGGGTGCAGTTCAAACATGTGGCAGTCTTTATTTACTTGTTATGAGTTATTTAGAAAAAACTCTAAAGCAGTGGCAGAAAGTCTCGGATATAAGTATCCAGATTACGATAAAGTCATCACCAAGTATACTGAACATATTTATAATTCATTGACGTGAACTATGTAAATTTACCGTCTTTTTATAGGGCCTCGCCGCATCTTCTTTCTGAGTGTATGGGAGAATGATGAAAAGGCTGGGTAAAGGCTTGCCTCTTCTCGAAAAGATGACGACTCCAAGGCAAAAGAACGCAAAAAACGGCAAAAGACATGCCTGAAGTTTCCCCATTGTCCGGGATGCCTTCCGAAGCACGTCTTTTCCTTTTTCACACATGTATATCTCTATTCTTTACCTTACTTCTCTTCCTGAATTCCAATCACGCCAGTCGGGTCGATGCCCGTCTTCGCGCCGAATACATCCGCCAGCGAGTCGAACGGAACGTACAGTGTGCCCTCCTTGACGACTGGGGCCGTCTTCAGTTCGACGTTCATTTTGCCGACAGCAGCGTTCTTCTCGCCTTCCTTCAGCGCGATCCACTTCGCCCCGCGCACGAATTCATATGCGCCCGTGTCCGCATTCTTCCCGACCGCATAACCAAGCGCCTTCCCGATGGCTTCCACTGGCACCATTACATCATCCTCAGTTGTGTATACCTCATCAGGCTTCACGCCAATTCCCTCGCCATTAACGACGATGACCCAATGCATGCCGCCGAAGGAATCTTGCGGAATCTGCTCCGGTTCGCTCTGAATCGTAATATTGCCTTGCTCATCCAAGGTTACGCCTGCTTTGAGCACCTCGGATACGAATTGCAGCGGCACATACATCATATTGTCCTTCATCACCGGCGCTTTGCCTAGCTGAATCGGCATTTTGGCGAAATTGTATTGGTCCTTGTTCTGCTGCACGCTCGTCCACTGGGCGCCTTTCGCCGCTTCAATCGATTTGTGCTCGGCATTCCACGTCAATTTGTATCCCAAGCTGTCCATGATCGGCCGCAGCGGAACGAGAAGGTACTGCCCGTCTACAGCAATGTTGACTGCAACGTTCTGGCCGTCAATGACCAGGCTTTTACGCTCTGAAACTTTATGTAACCACTCCTTGTTGAGGCTCGCCTCGCGGGTGGTGCCGATTATCTCTCCGCTCTCGTTATGGACAAACTGCTTCACATATTTATCATAGAAATTGCGTTCTTGTTCCATTGGTACAGTTACTGCCCCTTGAGCGTTCATTGCGTTCACCGGAGCAGCAAACGCTTGAGCGCTCATCAAGCCAATCGCCAAAGCTATGGAAGCCGCTATTGTTTTATTCATCATTCGTCATCCTCTCTGGAGTGCAAGTTCTGTCGTGACTCCAATTGCGCAATTGGTTGCCAGCTTATTCACACTCTCAGACGGAGATGCCGCGCGTAAGGTTGCACACCCTATTTCATCCATTATGTTCCAGGTCGGGCGAGCAGTTCTACGGAACATGAACCGCCCTGAGCAGAATTGCACCGCTCTCATTTTCAGATGATAGTTACGGCCCGAAAATCATGTTAGAATGTACGTGTCAGAAATAATGAGAGCCATTTTCATTTAAAGGAGCCACGAGGATGAATATGGAGCCCAATCTATTCGATCGGCACTTCGACAGCCTGGAGGACATTGCGGATACGGTTAACGAGCTGTTGCAATGCCCTGTGACGATTGAGGACGCCAGTCACAACCTCCTTGCTTACAGCTCGCATCACGCCGAAACCGATTCGGTCCGGATCGCGACGATTATCGGACGCAGGGTTCCGGAGCAAGTCATCAGCACGCTGTGGCGCGAAGGCTTTATGCAGCAGCTCATGGCGAGCAGCGAACCCGTCCGCATTGGAGAAATTCGTGAAGTCGGGCTCGGCAACCGGATTGCCATCGCCATACGTCACCACGGCGAGGTTCTGGGCTACATATGGGTGCTGGAGTATCATGAGCCGCTTGGAGATACGGCACTGCTGCAGCTTAAGCAAGCGGCAGGCGCCGCCAAGATGAAGCTTATGCAATTGCAGACGCAGCGGCGCAGACAGGAGCAGCACAGCCATGACTTCTTCTGGCAGCTGCTCACCGGCCACCATGCCTCCGAGACGGTCATTCGCGAGAAAGCCGCCCAGATCGGCATCATGCTTCCGCCATCCTATCAAATCCTCATCTTGCAATTTGAAACGGCCATAGATGATAGGCTGTACCGGCAGATTCACTATATGATGAAAACGGCGCAGCGGATGCGCATCGTGCTTCACGTCGCGCATAACGACCGCTTCATCATACTTTCCTCCCCTCTTCAAGGCAACGGCGGCATCCTGCAGTACAGGGAGGAATGCGTCCAGCTCGCCCAACTGCTCAAGCAGCGCTTCGATGCGGAACCGGCGCTAAGCGGCGCGAGCGCTTTTCGCGAGACATACGGAGCGGTTGAGGACGCGTACCGCGAGGCGCTTGCGGTGCTGCATTTGAAGCAGCGCTTTCCGTCAGAACTGCAGGATGCCGCAGAGTATGGCGATCTAGGATATTACCGTTTTCTTCCACTTCTGGCAGATGAGCGCCGCCGGCACCCGATAGCGCATCCGGGCTTGAGGAAGCTGCGGCAATACGATCTCGAACATCAGAGCGGACTGCTGCATACGCTTGAAATGATGCTGAAGCACGACGGCAACGTGAAGAAAGCGGCGGAGGCCTTGCATATTCACGGCAATACACTCATGTATCGAATGAAGCGCATCGCTGACATCGGGAACATCGATCTGAACAGCATGGATGAGAAGGTGACCTTGTACCTCGAATATAAGCTGAATCAGCTGGAAGCTTGATCCTGTCATTTGTGATTTTTCACAAGTGCAGGGTCTTTTTTTCAGAAATTGAAATAAAGCGGTTTCATTATACTAGCATTATACTTTATATGGATAAAATATCAGTTTCAGGTGCAAGGGGGAGTTGCAATGATTATCGGTGTGCCTAAAGAAATCAAAAACAATGAGAATCGCGTCGCGCTGACGCCAGCCGGTGTGGCCGCATTCACGCAAGCGGGCCATCAAGTCATGCTGGAGCGCAATGCAGGGCTTGGCAGCGGATTTGCGGACGAGGATTTCACACAAGCGGGGGCAACCATATCTGAGCGGGCAGCCGACGTCTGGACGAAGGCCGATATGGTCATGAAAGTAAAGGAGCCGCTCCCTTCGGAATATGGACACTTCCGCGAAGGTTTGTTATTGTTCACCTATTTGCATCTGGCGGCGGAGCCGGACCTGGCGCGGGCGCTGACGGAGAAAGGCGTAACGGCCATCGCCTACGAGACGGTGCAGGTGAACCGCACGCTCCCGCTCCTGACGCCGATGAGCGAAGTAGCTGGCCGGATGGCGGCCCAGATCGGCGCACAATTTTTGGAAAAGCCGCATGGCGGCGCGGGCATCCTGCTCGGCGGCGTGCCTGGCGTAAAGCGCGGCAAAGTGACCGTCATCGGCGGCGGAGTCGTTGGAACGAATGCGGCGAAAATCGCAGTCGGTCTCGGAGCGGACGTCACGATTATCGATATGAGCGCTGATCGTTTGCGCCAATTGGATGATATCTTCGGTTCCAGCGTGAACACGCTTATGTCCAACCCGCTTAATATTGCGGAAGCGGTGGCCGAGTCCGATCTCGTCATCGGCGCTGTCCTCATTCCCGGCGCGAAGGCGCCGAAGCTGGTGACGGAAGCGATGATCAAATCGATGCGGACAGGCTCGGTCGTCGTCGATGTCGCGATCGACCAAGGCGGCATCATCGCCACGGCTGATCGCATCACGACGCATGACAAGCCGACGTACGTGAAGCACGGCGTCGTCCACTATGCGGTGGCGAACATGCCCGGCGCCGTTCCCCGCACGTCCACGATGGCGCTGACGAACGCGACGGTTCCGTACGCGCTGCAGATCGCGGACAAAGGGCTGCAGCAGGCGCTGCGCGACAGCAAGCCATTGCTGCTCGGCGTCAATGCGGCCGGCGGCTCCATCACGTATTCCGCAGTGGCGCGCGACCTCGGCATGCCTTATGTCCCGGTCGAGGAAGCCCTCAAGAAAGCCGCCGTCATTCTGTAATAGACAATAAGCCGGTACCGACGAAGTTCCCGCTTCATCGATATCGGCTTAATTTATGTCTGACAGAACATTTTCCGCACACCCTCCGCCGACTTCACCAGGCCTCGATGCTCCGCCGGCAGCAGAAGTCCTTCGTACGGCACCACATCGCCCAGCTGCTTCAATGCGGTAAGATGCGCTACGGCAGCCCCAACATTTCCGCAGCCTACAATCGTTATTTTCGGTCTCTTCATCATGGCTCCATCCTCCCGAAATTACGGTACAGTTTTTCACGACTCCATCAAGCCAGTCCTAGCAGATTAACTAATGCGAAGCCAAGGAACGACAACAAAACGGAACCGACAAGCCCTGCGGCGAATGATTTCATTCCGAGACGTCTGAACGTAACCAGATCCACATTCAAGCCGAGGCCTGCCATAGCCATTGCAATGAGCATATAGGCAATCGTCACGATGACATTCGCGATGCCCGCCGACACGATGCCAAGCGAGTTGAACCCGCTCACGAGCAGGAAGCCGAGAATGAACCACGGAATCGGAATCGACTTCCACGAAGTCTTTGCGCTTCCGCCCTGTTCCTTCTGCTCCGCACGGCTCGCCCAGATGCCAATCAGGATGGCAACCGGCACAAGCAGCGCCACGCGTGTCAGCTTGATGATGACCGCCATATCGACGGCGCCGCTTCCCCCTGGAGCCGCCGCCGCAATGACGTGCGCGATTTCGTGCAGGGTCGCTCCCGAGAATACGCCATACCCATTCGGCGAAAATCCGAGCACTGGATACAGGAACGTGTATACTAATGTGAATATCGTTCCAAGGATGGCCACCATCGCCGCCCCGATCGCGGTTTCTTCATCCTTCGCCTTAATTTGCGGCGCGATCGCCACCACGGCAGCAGCTCCGCATATCGCCGTACCGCAGGCCGTAAGAATGCCGAGCCGTTTCTCTACCTTGAACAGCCGCGCAAGTCCGTAGACGACCGATAACGTGAAGGCGATGACGATAACGGCGATGAGGAACACTTTGGGACCCGCATGAACGATATCCATCAAGTTCAGCCGCATCCCGAGCAAGATAATCCCAAGCCGCAGCAGCTTCTTGCTGGAAAAGTTCGTTCCGGCAACCAACCGCTCCGGCAACCCGATCGTCGCCCGCCAAGCAATACCGATTAAGATTGCTATGACGAGCTGGCCCATAATGCTCAAGAACGGAAATCCAGCTAAATATTTCGCAACCAACGCGATGATGAGCGTCAGTCCGATTCCGAGCGCAAAGCCTGAATATTGCTTCTGTCTCTTCGGCTTCGTCGCTGCAAGCACTTCCCCGTGACTCATGTTCAACCCCAACTCCTTGTCTTCCATCGGATTGCAGCATCTCATTGCAGCATTAAAGTATTCTCGGCATGCCGAATAAGCACCGGTCCGCGATTGCTCGTCATTCCGTGCCGATCCGTACAGTCGATTGTGCATCCTGCCAAGTCCCTCACGATTAACGCTTGTTATTGCGCCGCTGTAATCCAATGAACCTTATGTTCATAATTCCACTATATAGAGGATTCCGGGGGAAGGGAAATACCGAAATGCTATCGCAACGATTAGGAATACTTATGCTTGGGCGGCCGGCGTGCGCCAAGATATGCCATTACGGGATTGTTCCGGGCATCTGGAAGGGATAGAATGGATGGTGGACATTCTAGATGGACGAACGCCTGCCAAACGGCGCAGCTTGCAAGTAGCGGAGGAACAACAAAAATGATGGTAGATACATTGAAAGTGTATGTAACGGTAGTGGAGCAAAGCAATTTCTCGCGTGCGGCCAAGGTGCTCAATCTGTCCCAGCCAGGCGTCAGCCTGCATGTTCGCAATTTGGAAAATGAATTTGGCGTCAAGCTGATTCACCGTTCCTCGAAGTTCGTCAAGATGACCGAAGCGGGGGAAATCCTGTACGAACGAGCCAAGCAGATGCTCTCGCTCTTCGATGCGGCCAAAGAAGAAATTCATCTGCTGCGGGATGAAGTGACGGGCTCTTTGAAAATTGGCGCAAGCTATACGATTGGCGAATATATTTTGCCGCGGCTCATCGCGGAATTCGCCCAACAATATCCGCAAGTCGATGTCCATGCGACGATTGCCAATACGGAGGACATCGCTCAGGCTGTCCGATCCAATGAGCTCGACATCGGGCTCGTGGAGGGCAAGGTGGACTATGCGGACATTCAAGTGAAGCATCCGTTCATGGAGGATGAAATGGTGCTGGTCGTGCCGCCGGATCACCCCTTGTGCTCTACCCGCGGGGCCGATGCGGCCATGCTGCAGCATCAAGTGTGGATATTGCGGGAGAGCGGATCCGGCACGAGGTCTTATTGCGATCAGTTCATTAAGGAGCTTGGACTTGCAGTGAAACGCACCTTCGTCTTCAATAGCAATCAAGGCGTGAAGGAAGCGGTTATGGCAGGTCTCGGCGCTGCGCTCCTGTCCCGCTGGGTCATCCGCAAAGAGCTGGAAGCGGGCGAATTGTGCAGCATCCAAGTGAAGGGAGCGCGCATTACGCGGCAGTTTTTTATTTTGCAGGATACGAAGACCTCCTCCACTATGGCGATGAAAATGTTCGTGCAGAAGCTAAGGCAGCTTAACATTTAGGAGCGAGGCGAGGCAGCAAATAGAACCAGCCTACCGATATTGCCGGATCGGCTGGTTGTCATTGCGGCAGCAATAGCGTGCCCCGATCAATCGGCAGCAGTCGCGCTGCCTGACCGTAAGGACAGTTCATCGATGCAGGCCAGCAGCTCATCTATCTGGCAGATGGCATAAGCAGGCCGATATGCCTCAGGCTCCAATGTCGCGTGCAGCTCCGGATTTTCCTTGCGCAGCTGCTCCTCGCAATGCTGCAGGAACGGCGCCTGTGCCGTCCGTTCTGCCGGGGACAGCAATTCCAATCCGGCAGGCAAATCCCGAGCAACCAACACGGAAGGAATGCCGGATTGATTCGCCATGTGTATATCGTGATCGAGACGGTCTCCGACGTGGGCCATGATGATTCCATCCTGCCGCAGCTCCCGCAATATACCGGAGTCAGGCTTCCCGCACCCCATCCGCTCCGGGGTGACGATATCATCGAACAAGCTTCCGATGCCGAGCTTCTCCATTACGGGATATTGGTACTTGCGAAATCCGTTCGTTACGGCCGCAAGTGAATAACCTTTCTTCTTCAGCTCCTCCAGCGTCGGAAGCACTGTATCGTCCAGCAAATATATTTTGGGCGCGGCAGCGTGCTTCAACAGCAGCTGCTCGATATCGATGGACAGGCTGAGTCCCCACTCCTGCGAGAGCTGACGCACGATATCATCCCAATCGTAGGCCGCGACCGTTTCCCGCCGCTCCATCCGGAGCTTATGCTCTTGGAACAGCGCCTTGCCAACTTCAATATTTCGATTCAGTTCGCCGCAAATCAGTTGTTCCACCTCGGGAAAAATCCATGCGGAAAACGGATTCTGCATCAATGTTCCATCCAAATCAAACGTAATCCATTTGTTCAATGCTCATCCCTGCCTTTTCAACGAGTTCGGCCGTCTGGCCGTCATCATGCTGCACCAGCAGCGATTTCCATGTGTGCACGTTACTCATGGAACCAAGCGTCATGAAGCCGGGCGATGCCGTCTTCGATATCGTGATCGCTCAATCCTCCGAACCCGAGGAGCAAGGCGGCAACATCTTGAGCTTCTGCCGGCTCCCCCCAATAATTCGAGGTCGGATACACTTTCACCCCGGCACCGGCGGCGGCTTCCAGCAGCTCTGCTTCCGTCATGCCGTTCTGGACCTGTATAAGCAGATGGAGACCGGAATCATGACCGATGATGCGCACCCGGTCTCCCATTGCGCGCTTCAAGGCTGCCAATAACGCTGCATGCTTCTTCTGATACACTTTGCGTATTTTCCGCAAATGCTTTTCCCAATGCCCTTCCTCCATAAAACGTTCCAGCGTCAATTGATGAAGCTTGGATGCGGTCTGTTCGTAAACTGCGAAATCAGCCTTGTACCGTTCCAGCAGCGCCGGGGGGAGCACCATATAGCTTAAACGGATGGAGGGCAGCAGCGATTTGGAGAACGTGCCCATATATACGACCCGTCCCGTCGAATCAAGACCTTGCAGAGCGGGAATCGGCTTCGTATGATATCTGAATTCGCCGTCATAGTCGTCTTCGATAATGAGTCCGTCCAGCTCCTCCGCCCACTGCAGCAGCTGTATTCGCTTCGCGACAGGCATCACCATGCCGGAAGGAAATTGATGGGACGGCGTAATGTATACCGCATCCGCCCCGCTCTCCTTCAGCCGGCGCACATTCATGCCGTCTTGCTCCAGCGGGACGGAGACGACGTTCAACCGATGATTGCGAAAGATCATCCGCGCCCCGTTATAACCGGGATTCTCCATGGCAATGGACCGCCGCTCGCCTCCGATCATCTGGCTGAGCAGCATAAGCAGCTGTTGGATGCCCGCCCCGATGACGATCTGCTGCGCTTGGCAGGACACTCCCCGCGAATGGCGCAAATATTGCGCAATCTGCCGGCGCAGCCCAATTTCCCCTTGGCGTTCTCCATATTGAAGCGCTTCAACAGGCGTCAGGCGGAATACGTCGTTCGACAGCTTCCGCCACAGTGACAGCGGAAAGCCTCCGCAATCAATGTTGCCGTGCCGGAAATCGATATCGCAGACGGGTGCTGCCTCGGCCTCTGCATCTCGACTATTAGGGACATGCCAGATTCTGGCGCCTGCCATCTCGCCCATGTCGTTCTCAATCTCGCACACGAACAGGCCGATGCGGGAACGGCTGGCCACATAACCTTCCGCATGCAATTGTTGATATGCGGCATCCACCGTGTTGCGGCTGAGATGCAGGCTGTCCGCCAATTGGCGTATCGACGGCAGCCTCGTTCCAGCCGGGATGCCGCCGCTCATAATTTGCCGCTTCATATAGTGATAGATTTGCATATATTTCGGTTCGTCAGCCTGCTCGTCAATGTAAGGCGTAATCTCCAGCATCCTCCCTCCAATCTGTCCCCATACAAATCTACTAATCTGGCACTTATCAACAGGACAGAGTTTTACTATGATTATACCAGACTTTTCAACTCTGTACCGTAAAGAAAGGAACAACTATGGCAAGCATTTGGATTAGTTATGTTTTGCTCGGAATTTCGCTATCCGCACCAGTCGGTCCCGTTAACGTGGCGCAAATCAAGGCTGGCCTGAGCAATGGGTTCTGGAACGCATGGTTCGTCGGCATCGGCGCGATGTGCGCCGACCTCGTGTTCATGCTGCTCATCTACTTTGGCGCCGCCGCTTATTTGACGACGCCGCTGGCGAAGCTGCTTATTTGGATATTGGGCTTTGCCGTTCTCATGCTGCTCGGGTACGAAAGCATTCGCGACGCCCGCAAAGGGATAGATATTAGCGGCGGCGCATCGCGTAAAGAGCATGTCGGGAAATCATTCTTGACAGGCTTTCTCATTGCGATTTCCAATCCGCTCAACATCGTGTTCTGGATCGGGATCTACGGTTCTGTCATTACGAAGACACTGGAGACGATGGGGAGCGGTCAGGCTTTATTGTATAGCGGCGCGATTTTTGCCGGAGTGTGCGTGTGGGACCTCTTAGTATCCACCGTCGTGCATGTGAGCCGCAAGGCCGTCACCCCCCGCTTAATGAGGGGAATATCCATCATTGCCGGCGTGTCGCTCTTTGGATTCGGACTATATTTCGGTTACTGCGCCATCGAGCAATTGATCTCGCTGGTGCGGATGTAACGTGCAAGAAGAGGGGGAACGAACTGCAATTGTGTAGTTAAAATCGAAGGTTTTCCCATTATTTATGAGATTACCTGAATGAGAACTGCACTTTTGCAGTCCATAGCCTTGAATGACGAGGGATAGAGCCAAGCAAATGTATAATTGCAGTTGGCTCGTGTGTTATCCGGGTATTTTTTCCAGCTTAAAGTTCTAGGATTTTTACAAAAGAGAGGGAGTTATCCATGCATTTTATTTTCGATATTGACGGAACGATTTCATTCAAAGGGCAGCCCGTGTCGGAGACTATCCTCGACTGTCTTCATAAGCTCCAATGTTCCGGCCATGTTGTCGGCTTCGCATCCGCTAGACCGTGCCGGGACATGCTGCCGGTGCTCGATAACCGCTTCAACCGCAATCTGCTGATCGGAGCCAACGGCGCGATGACTCATTTTGGCGGAGAGCCTGTGGCTGTGAACCCGATTCCAGAACCGCTCGCCCGGGACATTATCGCAATTATGGATTCGTACCATGCATCCTACTTAATCGACGATGAGTGGAATTATGCTTATAACTGTGCAGACGATCATCCGTTTCTGATGAATGTCGATGCCTTGCGGCTCGCCCGCCGCGCGGAATTGGCCGAACTGAAGCACGTAGTGAAGCTGCTCGTCCTGTCCTGCGATCATTTTGATGAGTTGGCCAAGGCGATAGAGAGTTTGAACGTGACGATACACTATCATTCCTCGGAAGGGATTCTCGATATTACGAACCAGGGCGTCAATAAAATGGCCGCTCTCCGTTCATACGGCATCGCTCCCAAGGAGTTCACCTGCTTCGGCAACGATATGAACGATATCCCGATGTTTCAGGAAGCCGCTACCGCTGTCGCGATCGGGAGCTTCTCCGGCTTGACTCCTTTCGCAACGCATCGTATCGAGACGAACGAGCCGGATACCGAACGCCGGATTGTCGCGATGCTGAAGGAATTGGCCTCGGCAAGCAAAGAAGCGCCGTTGTCACGTTAAAAGGCAATAGTTCCGTCCTGCGGTTTCGACCGTGCGACGGAACTCTTTTCTATTCGGGCATCTTCCCGTGGCTGCAGTTATTGAGACATGCTGTCCGCAAGCCGCTCCAAGTCGAGCATCATATCGCCGATCCAAGCTTCCGAACCGGAAATGACATGCCGGCCGTACTCCAGTATCCACCTTATCGTATGAATGAACCAGCACACGCCGCCGACGCGAACGAGCCAATCCAATGTCAGCGCGGCATTTCCACAGAGGCCGCTCGCTTCCGCATATGCTTGCAGCATCCGCTCTCTTGATGCGCCGTATGCCGCGGCTTCTTCACTCAAACCGTACAGATCGCCCACATGAGGACTCAAATAAGAGTTCGTCCAGTCAATGACTCTTACCCCTTGCTGCTGTTCAACCACGATGATATTTTTCGGAAAATAGTCGTTATGCACGAGTGTGACCGGATACTCCGAATATAATCGTTCCAGATGCGCGGGGAACAGGGTGGCAAGCCGATTCAGCACCTGCCGCTGCGATTCGGTAAAAAACGGGTGGATCATCACAAAAGCAAGGTCGCCCAGAAACATGTCTTTCCCTTTGTAGTATCGCTGAAATACATCTTCCGCCAGCGCCCCATCCTTCAGAAATGAAGATGCGGTGCGGTGAATGACAGCCAACTGGCGGGCCGCTTGCAGAAAAGCGTCTGCCGAAGGCTTGGATTCCAACGTATCCGCGCCCGCGTCCTCCATCATCATGTAACAGCCAGTCTCGTCTTCGTACGACGCATAAATGCAAGGCCGCTCGATGTGAAGCGGAGCCAGCACGTCGTTATACAAATCAGGTTCTCCCTTCATTTTGCCGCCGGACCACTTCGCGATAACTGTCGCTCCGGACAATAACGTCACGCGGTACACGCCGGACAAAGACCATTGCCGCAACAGCTCCCAATGCTGTGCTTGTTCCACGAGCGGAAAGTGCCCGGCTCTTTCAAGCCATCTGTCGGGAATATGCAATGTCAATCCAATCACTCCTTCCTTTCGGTAGATTGATTATGAAACAAAGGAGCGAAAAAATATAGACTTATATTTTTATTATTGATAGACTGTTGGTAGAGTTCTAGATATGGAAATGAGCAGCAGCCGCTACCGGCTGCTCAGCCTGTTGAGTTATGGAATTCCGGTTGCTTGTATGGCTGACGCACCTTCCGGGATTCGGATGGACTGCGGGCAGAAGGCGACCCAGATTGCCATCGGCACTTTGCTTGGAACCGGCTTGAATATTCGCCGCAGTCCGCTTAATGGGCGCAACTTCGAGCACTTTTCGGAGGATCCGCTTATTTCTGGAGGGTTTGCCGCTGCATGTACATACCCGCGGTATTATGAGAGGTGGCTCTAATGATACGCTGAAGCATTTTGCTAGCAATAATCAGGAGAAATATCGCAGCAAAGTAAATGCCGTCGTGTCTGAACGCGCACTTCGGGAGATTTATTTGAAAGGCTTTGAAATCGCGGTGAAACAGGGCGGCGCGAATTCTATAATGACTTAGATTTGATTTAAAGATTTAAGTGCTGGCATATTTGCCGGCACTTTTTCATTCGTAACGCAGACCATTTGAAATATCGTCTAAACCGTCCCAGTCCAAAACGAAGAAGCTGTTGGAGGAACTGCAAAAACTTCCGGTCAAATCAGTATCGAAGCGGGGAGTATATTGTTTTTGGCAATGATGAAAATGATAAATCCATGTTCACATATGCTCATCGATCGGTTTGTGTCGGAGGCCATTCCGAGCTATCTCGGTTGGCGATAGATCGGGTGGTTAGTGATGATCAGCGGGGCGCACATAAAATATTAGAGTTGCTGAATGAATGAAGGTGATGATTCGGTCTAAAATGGCATTTTTTCACTCTCGGCGTGGGAACGCCAGGGGGTATTCTTTTCGAGGATTCATCATTGACCATGGAAAGTGATTATATGATGAATAATTTGGTGAAAGTGAAATCGAAACGCCTTTTAACCGATGAAACTATTATGAGAAATAATAGAAAAAAGAGAGGGAACCAGATTGAAAAACGATGACAGGCAATCGGCTTACCGTCGGGGATCCGGGAGGCAGAACAACGAGATTAACAAGGAAATTTTTGATGGAGGTCGACAATGAAACGATTGATTTCAGCGTTGCTATGCCTTATGTTAATCCTCACGGCTCATTCAGGTTCGGTGCAAGCCAAGGGGGATAACGTAAGTGCCGTTAGCGAACAGCACTACACACGAATCGGCGAGGATTACGACATTCTTGATCAGAATATACTTCTGTCAAAAAAAGATGGGACGGTATGGTTTTGGGACTTCTTCGGTGTTTCTCTTCATGCTTCCGATCCATTCTACAAAGCTAATCTGATGCAAATTCCACGCTTGCGGGATGTGAAACAGTTCTCGTTCAAGGGCAAGGTGGGGGAAAGTAGATTTATGACGAACTACGCTGCGCTAAAAAACGACGGAACCGTATGGTATTGGGATTCTAGGAGCGACAACGATCTTATACGTAGTTCTTCTACTCCGAAGCGTATCAAAGATTTGAAATACATAACTTCACTTGTCGCCGATTTTACCAGCAAGACTCAAAGGACCTTGTTTGTCGTAAAATCAGACGGTACGCTTTGGTGTTGGATGGGTCAAATGGGCAAATCTTCGTACACGAGACAAGTTTTGTTGCTTCATGATGTCGCGCTAATAAAATCTGCGAACGGTCGCTTATACGCGGTTAAGTATGACGGGACGGTATGGAAATGGGAGACAAACGTGTTCTTGCCGCAAACCAAATCTAAAAGCACAGCTCCAAAGCAGATCAAAGGGCTTGTAGATATCGTCAACATAGAGGTGGGCGGTGCTACAAACTATGCTTATAAGAAAGATGGCACGGTCTGGTCGTGGAAAACTTATGATCCTGAAAGTACTCCGATCCAATTACATAAAGCAACAGGCGCTCGAGGTATTGTTCAATTTAGCTCACAGCTGAAAGATTCGAATATCGATACTACTTATGCTTTGCGAACGGACGATAAGCTCTGGACAATAGACAACGATAAAGTGTTCCCCGGGCTTACGGATATCACTTCCGTACACCACAAGGACAAGGGCAGCTATATGGAAAACTATGTACTGAAAAAGGATCAGACCTTGTGGGCATGGAAAGATAATGTTTCTGCCTTGCCGAAGCTTGTTGTGTTCACGAAAGAAACGGATTTTGGCAATCGTTCAGGGATCGTAAACAAACCAACAGGCGATCATTCTGGGACCGTTAACAAACCAACAGGTGATCGTCCTGAGACCAAAACTAAACCTGAGTTGATACGGATGACTTCACCGGAAGTCAGCCTTTATCCGTTTATCACGATGCTGCAGCCTGGCGGACAACAGTCCATTGCCGCAAACAATGTGCTTCCCGGAACTAAAATAACGTATACCATTGACGATCCGAGCATAGGAACTGTAACGAATGTGAATGGCATACCGGTCATATCGGCGAATAAATCCGGACAAACCATTGTACGGGCCACGACAACCAGAACCGGTTTCCCAGATGAGACGACTTACTTATTGTTGTATGTCGTGGACGGCAGCATGGTGCCCGATACGTATTTCACTGCCGTCCGGTCTATTCCTGACGCTGACAAGCAGAATTCGGTTATCGTGGAAGGTCTGACGCAAGCAGGAGAGCTTGTGATCACAGCCGCAAGCAGCGAAAAGCCGACTCCTGTCAACGGTCAGATCGTCTTAACGCCCGAATTGATTGACCGCTTAGCAGGCAATGCGTCAAAGGCGAAGTCAGCGGTACAGCAGGCGCTGTCAGAAAATAAGATTGTTCCAGCGAGAGAGCTGATCGTGAATGCGGAAATATTGTCTTTGCCTGCACAGAATGAATATAGATACAAGCTGGATAAGAATGGCTTAGTCGGCCGGAAGGATATTGACTATATAACCGTTTATGCAGGGGATGCGAAACTCGTATTCAATGTTGCGACCGCAGAGCGCCTGTTCCATTCGCAACCGGTTATCGTCATTCATCTGGTGAAAGAGAATAACGGCGGATATCGCATACAATTTTTAGATGAACAAGGGCAGGAGCTTTCAGGTGTATCAAGCAACATCCAGCTCATTTTGCCTGCGAATTATGCAGACGCAGCACATAGCAGTATGTTCTATGTTAATGGGAAAACAAAGCAGCCGATCGGCGGGAAGTTCAATCCACAGCAAAACGGCATGGAAGCGGAAATCAACCGTTCCGGAACGTATTTCGTGGACAAAAATTCCAAATCGTTCCCTGATATTGACGATCGAGATCCGGAGTTAAAGCAAGCGGTACAATTTCTAGGCTCCAAAGGCATCGTTACCGGAAAAGACACAGGCAATTTTGAGCCCGATTCCCTGCTCACCCGTGCAGAGTTCACGGCCATGCTTGTCAGAGCGTTTAACGCTTTGGATGAAACGGCGAAGGAAAGCTTTTCGGACGTGCATCCGCCGCAATGGCATCATCCATTTATCGCTTCTTCCGAAAAAAATCATATCGTCGAAGGTTATCCTGACGGCACATTTAAGCCGGATCGTACGATATCCCGGGAAGAAATGACCGCCATCGGCGCAAGATTCCTGCATGAGAGGAAGCATTATTATTACCCTTCGAATCCGGAGGATTACCTAAACCAATTCGTAGACAAAGAAACGATATCCAAGTGGGCCAAGCCAACGATGTCCTTGGCGGTGAAGCAGCGCTTGATCGATGTTCCCGCTGATAAGCGGATTAAAGCCCGCGAGGCTGTTACGCGCGGGGAAGCTGCCCGAATGCTGTACCGGCTTTATTTACAGCTTTGACCCTACAGGCCCGAAAAACAGTTTGCAGCGATCGCTTCCCGGTAACCGCTGGAGGAGCGATCGCCAAGTTTCTCTTCAACCTAACCCTCAGTTAGATTACGAGTTGGTTTACCTTGAACATATGGTGCCTGAAGATCATCTACTTCGCCATATCGCTAAACATATGGACTTCTCTTTTATCTCGGAGAAAGTTCGCCCTTTTTACAGCGAAATGCATGGTCGTCCAACTGTTGACCCTGTCATGCTCTTCAAAGCTGAACGAAACGTGTACACGATTCAAGAATATACAAAAAGTGAATACACGGCATGTCTAGAGAGGATAGTAAGGAATGGGCTAGGCTGAATCGACTCAGCCCTACCGGCTGCTTTTTTTGTTGGATGTCACCTTGAGGAGCAATGAATGCGCGGCAGGGCCAGCACATCTCCCGGCACGTAAAAAGACACATTCCCCCAAAAGGACGAATGTGTCTCGTGGTGCCTCTCTAATTAAGCCGTTCTCTGCAGACTGGCTCGGAAGGGGTCTTATAAAGAATTCTCCGGTTGTTCCGGGGTACGGTTATTCACCAAATAATGGATGATTTCCGATTCGCGGGCTTCGTTCCACTGCTTCACCATCTTATTCACCAAGAATAGATCCACGATAACCCAGATGGTCAATGCAACAAAAGAAACAAGCGTTAACGCCAAAAATACATTCGACACCGGATCGTCCATTTCCCCGCCTGCCGTCATGACGCCAAACAAAGCATAAAATACGATCAGCGCAACAAAGAGCGCCAATTGAACGAAAGCGGAGCCGAAGCGGCGCAGATAGAATCGGTGCACCCCAAGATGCCCGCCAATGAGCATCAGGTAGGCGAGCGCCAACGATTTCTCCTGGTGACGCATCTCTGATTGGAGAATAGCGAGCTCCTTCAGACTTAATTGCCGCTTCGCGGAAGCAAAATCATGAAATGCCTCGTTCCTCATTAATAGTTGAACCCTTTGTTATTCAGAATTTGTTGCATCAGCATGCCTTCCGTGTACTGATTCTTCTCGCGCACCCATGTGTGAAGCAGAAAGGCGTCTACAATCCACCAGATGAAAGTCACAATCAATCCAATTGCCGTTAGCGACAGAATAAGCTGAGCCACAGCTGAGCCCGTCTTCTTCATATAGAAGCGATGTCCGCCGAATAATCCGAGAAAGTACCACAGGATATAAGCCACAAGCATGCTCTTGCCCTGATTTTTCATTTCCGATTCGAGCAGCATAAGCTCTCTCGCATCGAGCTGGTTCTTCATCCCTATCGTGTTGTACAATATGATGCACTCCTTTTACAATGTTGGTGAAGTCAGTATAGCAAGCTTCGAAGCACCAACACCATGATATATTTGGAAAAAGACGTATCTATTTCAAAAAAAGATGCGCCGTTAGCGACTCTTTTTCACTTATTTATAGTCAGGCCATTCAATAGTTCGATTTTACTTCCCGTACCATTCCAACGTCATCTCCCCACAGCCCGGGCTGCGTACAGCCAACTCTCTTCTTTTCTCGCTTTGACGAGCATGGACTCACCTTCAAAGCTAATGACACGATTCTCTTTGACTACGATATGAAAATGATTCCGGATGTTTTGATCTGCGGCAAGCATCGTTACTGCCTATCCCTGTAAAGAGGCGCTCGTTCAGTCGGTGACCAAGCAAGTCTAAGAGTCTGCTTCATTCGCCGCATTACGCCCGGTAAGCCGCCATTGAAGACTGGCAACGCAAAGAGAGCGCGCAACCTTCATCGGCCGCACGCTCTCTCTTTTATCCCCGTCATCCCTCTGCAGCCTGTCGCCCCGCCATGGACGAACAGCCGCCTTCTTCTTCGGCCCGCTCCGCCTTGCGCAAATATTTTTGCCCCTTCCAACGAAACAAGGCAAGCAATCCGCGCACATACTCATCTGCAATCATACAGATATAAATGCCGGCCAATCCCCATCCCCATCCGATGCCAATCACGTACGACAGCGCCGTGGCGATGAGCCACATCGAGAAGAGCGATGCGAGCATCGTGAACCGGGTGTCCCCGACCGCATTAAGCGAGTTGTTGATCGCCATGTTCAACATCTTGCCAGGCTGCAGCAGCAGATTGAACCCGAGCAGCGAGACGCCGAGCGCAATGATTTCCGTGTCGGTCGTAAACAAGCCGAGCAGCCATCTGCCAAAAGCAAAGATCATGAACGCATTCACCACGACCAGCGCGAGCCCAATGACGAGCGCCCGGTACGCCGCCTTGTACGCTTCGCGCGTGCGCCCTGCACCGTACAAATGGGCGATCTGTATCTGCACCGCGAGCGCGATGGAATTGCCGAGCAAAAAACAGTACGACTCCAACGTATTCATATAGGTCCGTGCAGCCAACTCCTTCGCTCCAAGCAGAGCGATAAACGCAAAGATGACGAGCTGGGAGAACACCCAGCAGGACATGTTCACGCCCAGCGGCCATCCGATGCGAAGAATCTCCTTGAACAGCTTGCCGTCGAACGTGAGCATATCACGCATGCGGATGTTTGGCTCGAACGAGCGCACAAACAGATACAATAGCAGCGCGGTAGCGAGCAGACGGCTCACGAGCGTCGAGATCGCCACCCCGGTCAAGCCCCATTGCGGAAATCCGAATTCGCCAAAAATGAACCCGTAGTTCATAAATACGTGCACGACATTCATGCCGATCGCCGTATACATTGGACCTTTTGTGTTGCCGGTGTTGCGGATAACCGTGCTGAGGGTGGACATGAGCGCCGTCAACACCATTCCCCCGCCTACAATCGAAATATATACTTCCGCAAGCGGCAGCAAGTTATCAGGCAGCTGCAGCACGGATGCAATAGCACGCGGCTGCGCATACAATAACAGACTGAGCAGAATGCCAATGAGCGCACTCGCCGTCACAGCCATAATGGCAATTGTGCGGGCATCATTCTCTTGACGGGATCCCAGCTTCTGCGCAATGAGAATGCCGGCCCCGCTGGCTACCGTCATGAACAGCGTCGTCAGCGCCATGAACAATTGGTTGGAAAATCCTACGACTGCCACCGCGTCGTCCGAAATGCGGCTGACCATTAGAGTATCCGCCGCTCCGAGTAAAAACTGCAAAAACAATTCCACAAAAATAGGCCACGCCAGCAGCCCCAATGTGAACTTATTCCGTTCGTTATTCACAAAACAAACCTCCTGCTTTCCCCTGGTGTCACATCGCTGAAATTACGTCTCTAAGCAGATAGAACGATATTATTTTAGATGGTATACTTTATGCGATATATCAGGAATCCAACCTAAACAGCCTGCACTTTTTGCAATCGAGCCGGAATTACTCTTCGTATCGATCCAGTTGATCTGTCAATTATGATTCCTGCTTCGTGCATCGCTCTGCGTAGCTTCAATTGCAGGCAATCGTGTATCCACTTGATTTTTCATATACGTTTACTTCGACAGAACCCTCACCGCTTCCTGCTCCAGATGCCGATAGAGGTGACTTCTTCAGGAGTTAACAGCAATTAAGGATAGACAGGATCGTGGTAGACTTTTTCATGCAGTCGCCACCTTTCGGTTAAGTCTGTATGGGTACAACATTTTGCCGGGTTAGAGATTCTTTTTCTACCATTTAGTGGTTATTCAACAAACGTGCTGTTGTAAAATAGGAAGGCTCTGTTCGATAAGTGTTGATTTTTCATCAAATTCAAAAAGACCAGCCAATATCTACTGACTGGTCTAATATGGTAAATAAAGATTTAACGGAATAACACTTCTGTAAATATAATAATCATCCAAGTTTATCGCTAACTTTTTTCTTTACTGGCATCCAAATTTCGCTATATACATTTTCCGATGTACCATTGTGCTTTGTAAAAGAAATTCCAGGTATATCTGCTACTTCATAATGTGAAGAAGGTAACCATTCAGAATAAATTTTTGCGGTAGTTTCTTGAAGCGTAGCAGGAAATGGTCCTTGATTAGGGAAAATTGCCCATAAACTTTCTTCAATAGAAATTTGCTCTAAATCATCGAATGGATTTTCTTTTGTAGTTGCAAAACCAATCATATGAGTTAAGTAGCCTTTTTCTTCCAAGAAACCATCATCAAAATCATAAGACACATTCAAGACTTGATGAGGATATAAATCAGCTAATTGATGCATTTCATTTCTTTGTTGTTCGGTAATTGACTGGGCTAGTTCTAAGATAGCATTATTTTCACCTTCGAATTGAATTGGCACTCTTTTCGATACACCTACTATATTAAACTTCTCTTTTTTTTCAATTTTGAATTCCATGGATATTCCTCCTCTTATATCTATAAAGAATGAAAATTTGGGAAATGATTTTTGAATTTTGTTTTTAGTTACTTCTGAAGGTAAAAAACCACTCCATCCACGAAAGGCTCTTGAAAATCCTTCTATAGATTGATAGCCATATTTATAGGCAATATCTGTCACTTTTGCTCCGTTTATTAATTCAACATTCGCAACTGATAATCTCCTATTTTTGATATACTCATTCAATGACATTCCAGCCATATACGAAAACATTCTTTTAAAATGATAATCAGATAGTCCTACAATTTTTGATATATCTTTTCCAGAGATTTCTTCCGTTAAATGTGTTTCGATGTAATCCATTAAATTATTGAATTCTTGTAACATTCATTTCCCTCCTTTACAAATACATATTATCGTTAAAATTTATTACTCACTCGATATTTTTTATACGGAATTTATCGGAACTGGGGTCTTCCATTATTATTATAGTCACTTAAACAATCATTTCATAACATTCTTTATTAGTCATCTATGACGTTCACGCAAGCTCATACCATCAATCAAGCATGATAAAAAGTCAATCCATTTTTCAGATTTTCGACAATGATAGAGAGGCGTATCAGCAGTTTCCGAAAATGTTTTATCACAGCATTTGCATTTATAAAGTTGACGATCCTGTGCAGTTTTACCAAAGCGAACAATTTCATCCATTCCACAGTAAATGCATTTATAGAACGTGAGTTCTCATTTTTCAAATATCAACACATATCACTAACAGAGTCAATAGGAATAGCAAAAAAGCAAAGTAGAAAACTGTGACCATGAATTATCATTCTGGCTGTAGCTTCTAGTTTGCTTGAATATATCTGTATAATTGGGTAGAGTTGAAAGCGTTTTTTATCGAAATCTCATTAGAGTGTCCACGAAGGAGATCATTTATTTATTAGCTCTTGTTTCAATTTTCTTTAGAGTGGTAACCAATATGGATTCATCTGTGATTTTTTCCTCTATCTGAGATATGATGCGAAGGTTTGGATCAATCCATATTTTCACTTTATTATCCATAGTAGTTAATGCGATCGAATTAATTTTTCCTAATATAGAGTTTTTTATGTCTTCATTCCCTTTATTAATGTAACTATTAATTTTTCCGTCCAATGTATTGCAAAAAATATACTTATCATTTAAGTTCATAATAAGAAATGGAATTTGAAAGTAAGATCCTGAACTTAACATATAATTATTAGGATAAGCAATTTGTACGTTGGAAGTATTATTTTTACCATCTAGAGTATGTTCAGTAGATTTTGTGTCAATAACAATTGAATTATCTGAAATTCTTGTACTAACTTCTCTTTCATACCGTTCTTTGTTATCTATATATTCTGTTTCAGATAAATCCACTAATGAATATTCAGAGTTTAACTTATATTTTTTTATGTTAAGCAAGTCTTTTCCCAACCCCACTAAAAATTCCTTTTTCAAAAATCTTTTCTCATCGAGTATATAGTAATCACCTTCCTGATGTATTGATATTTCTTGGGTCCCAATTAATTCAGAAGTTGGTTTATTCCTAATCTCGTAATACAAAATTGATGAATCAATTTTATCAGTTAAAATTATCTTTTCTGAGTTATCATTGGTTATGTCTGAATTATCCTTGGTTGAATTTTGACAAGCGCTGAGAAGAATGATAACTAATAAAAGAAACATATATTTTATCCATTTCATCATTAGGGTGCCTCACATTCAACAGATAGTTCAAAGAGGAGGGGGTGCTCCTCGTCTTAAGGGTTTAAATTACATTTCTCATTTTTTTGAGTAGAGCTTTAAATCAATGCCAGTAGCTGTATGACCAATTCCATTGCCACCAAAATTGTAAACCTGGTTCATCTCCATTTTTAACAAACCAAGCTGTTGCGCCTTCTTGTGCTACATTTGCAGGGTGAACTACAGGATCCCCAGTCCAAGTCTCACTGTAAATATTGGTACTTGGTTCCGCTACAAGCAGTCCTTCATCCAATTGAAATGATCCACCAATCGAACCTACACTCCCCCCTTCAATCGAGGGGTTGATGGCCCAATTGAAGGAACTTGTTGATTTTTGCTTTGTAGTCCCTTTTGGAGACCAGTCATTTAGGCTGATAGAACCACCTTCGGAGGAATAGTATGATGTCCACTTCAGCTGCGATATTCCTGAAGATCTACTATCTTTCGTAATTCCTGACGCCGTAGAAACTTGTTCTAGAACATACAACTTATGTTTTCCCGCATCCTTTGCTTTGTACAAACGCACGACACCATAAAAATTAGAGTAATCATCTCCTTCTTGTGTTGGGGAGGAATTCAGGAGAGTGTAGTCAGAACTTGCATAAGTAGATGAATTCAAAAAGTAGCTAATGTTATCATTTAAAGAAAGGTTCCCGTACGACTTAATTAACTCCTGATTTTTGACCGGGTCAGTAGTTAAGTAAAACCGTTGGGTCGAATATTTGCTTTCATTTACATTCGAAGAACTTTGATCAGAAGCGGCAGTACAAACAGAAGCGGCCATCGCTGATAAGAGCAACAACAAAACAAGGAATGCGGACCATTTTTTAAACACTTTTAACGCCTCCTTTAGTATATAATAGGATATGCATCTATTATAAGGTTAAGACAATTGGATACATTTGTAAAGTTTTATGATGTAAATTTACAATAGGATCTCTGAACTTGATTCTCGAAAGCAACTCCATCTAAAAAGCTCAAATCTTTGGTAAACGACTTCGCGATGAGCCTATCGCTAGGAAAGCGAAAGTTCCCAGCAGCCGGCGCAGCTACCGCCAGCGTTTTTTCCCCCTCTGATGATGGCAGGCTAAAGGAACTTCGCCGGGCGCGCCGAACTCCCGCCGCATGCAACAAAAACGTCATATATGATCTCTGCCTTGCGTTCCGTTATAATAGACAGTGCAGACAATAGAAACGGCAGTGCCATCCTTTGTATACATAAGGTTAGTGCGTTTCTGCAATCCGTTCTGCGCAAATTACTGCAATGGAGGCGAGAGCATGTTAGTCGTTACAAACACAATCCGAATCAAAGCCGGATTCGGGAAGCAGGTGGCTGAACGCTTCGCGAACGCGAAAGGCGTACAGCAAATGCCTGGCTTCGTCCGCATGGAGGCCTGGCTTGGCGAAGGCAAAGAAGGCGAAGAAGAGCTGAAAGTGTGCACGCTCTGGGAGAACGAAGAAGCATTTCACAATTGGACATCCAGCGAGACATTCCGCGCTTCGCACCGTGGAGCCGGAGACAGCAAAGAATACATGCTGGGCGCCTCGCTGAATAAATATGAACTGGTCGTCAGTCACAATACACCGCAAGGAGCTGTATCGGAATGAATTTGAACAGTAAAGTCGCCCTTATCACCGGAGCAGGCAAAGGAATCGGCAAAGCCCTGGCGATCGCCTTGGCAAAAGAAGGAACGCATCTCGGACTCATCGCCCGGACGATGTCCGATCTGGAAGCGCTCAAAGCTTCGTTATCGAAGGAATATGGCGTGAAGGTCAGCGTCGCGGCAGCGGATATTTCCGTGCAGGCGGAAGCGGACAAGGCGGTTGCCGCCATCCGGGACGAACTCGGCACAATCGACATTTTGGTGAATAACGCCGGCATCGCCAAGTTCGGCACCGTCCTTGAGATGGATCCTGCCGAATGGGAACGCATCATTCAGATCAATCTGATGGGCACCTACTACGTAACCCGCGCTGTGCTGCCGACCATGATCGGGCAGAATTCCGGCAGCATCATCAATGTCGCCTCTACCGCTGGCGAACGCGGGTTTGCAACGGGTTCCGCGTATAATGCATCCAAGTTCGCCGTCATGGGCCTGACCGAGGCATTGATGCAGGAAGTGCGCAAGCACAATATCCGTGTCACCGCGTTGACGCCGAGCACCGTCAATACGGATCTGGCCGTGAACGCCGGCCTGAAGATTGGCGATGAGGACCGTATGATGCAGCCAGAGGATGTGGCCGATCTGGCGCTTGCTACCTTGAAGCTGCCTGAGCGCATCTTCATTAAGACGGCGGGCATTTGGACCACGAATCCGCAATAGGCACTATCCACTCACATACCGCTTGAGTAACAGGGGAGCTTATCCCCTGTTTTTTCTTTTTTCTGGACTCATCTTGTCCGACCTCTTCTCAATTCATCCTGCTTCTGCAGTATCATCCCGCTTCTCCTGGGTTACCCCTTAATCTTCCATAAAAAAACGAAAAATGTGGAAAAATTTTCAGTATCACTTATTTACTAACTCGTAACACCGTGCTATAGTGTTACAGATCGTGAAGTTCGTGATACCACTAACAGCTTGGGAGAGGATGTAATGCTTCGATTTGTATTGTCACGAATGGGCGAAGCTGCAGTCGTCCTGCTGCTCGCCAGCGTAATCGTCTTCGTCTTTATCCGCCTCCTGCCCGGCGATCCGGCCATGGCTCTATACGGGGATAACATCCAGAAGATGACCCCTGCCGATCAGTTGCGAATCCGTGAAAATCTTGGATTGGACGAACCGCTTCACGTTCAGTACGCCAAATGGCTGGAAGGCGTGATGCATGGCGAACTCGGCCGCTCCTATCTGAATGGGGAGCCCGTCAGCGCCATCCTTTATCATGCAGCCGGCCCCACCGTGCAACTTATGCTGACAGGGACGCTCCTTACTCTGCTCGTCTCATTGCTGCTGGGAACATACACCGGACTTCGGCATGCTTCCAAAAGCGACGCTATTGTAACCGTCTTCAGTTACCTGCTGATGTCCATGCCCGCATTTTATCAAGCTTTGCTATTCATGCTGGTCTTTTCCTTGTGCCTGGGTTGGTTCCCCATCGCCGGAATGGGAAATCCGCATGGAGGAATCGGCGAGTGGCTGCGCCACATTACGCTTCCTGCACTCGTCCTGTCCTTCTCGCATATCGGGTATTACATACGGCTCCTGCGGAATCATGTTCTCGTGACAAAGGATAAAGACTTCGTGCACGCTCTGGAAGCCCGAGGCGTTCCTCGCCTGCGCATTGTAACCCGCCACATCGTGCCGAATTCGGCACTGCCTTTTCTGTCGTACATCGGAATGTCTTTATCGATGACGATGGCGGGTTCCGTCGTCATCGAAACGCTGTTTTCTTGGCCGGGCCTTGGCATGCTGTCCTTAAAATCTGCGCTGTCGCGCGATTATCCGGTGCTCATCGCCACGATTCTGCTCGGCACGTTCGTCGTCATTATCGGCAGCTTGCTCATCGATCTGCTCTGCGCCTGGTTCAATCCGCGGATCAAGCGGCAGCTCGTGAAGGAGGGAACCGCTTCATGAAGCTGACGAAATGGCTTGCTGCCGTCGCTTGCGTCTATCTGGCTCTCCTGCTTGTGTTCTCGTTCGCCGCACCGTTCATAACCGGACACGACCCGGTTGATGTCGATCTGGGCTCCATCCTGCAGCCGCCCCAGCCGGGGCATCTGATGGGAACGGACGAGATGGGACGCGACATTGTTAGCCGCTTGTTATACGGTGCAAGAGTATCCCTCTCGGTCGGATTCGCTTCCATGCTCGTATCGCTCGTCGCGGGCGTCGTCTATGGCACCGTAAGCGGGTACTGCGGCGGCTGGATCGACCGAATTATGATGCGGCTTCTGGATACGCTGCTCAGTACTCCGAGCCTGCTTATCATGATTGGAGCACAAGCTATCCTCTCCCCCGGTCTGCTGACAGTCGTTCTCGTCATCGGCCTGACCGGATGGATGCCGCTTGCCCGTCTCATCCGCACCGAGATGTTCGAACGCAAGGAGGAAGTGTTCATTCAAGCATCCATCGTCGCCGGCGCATCGCCTTACCGGTTGTTCGTCCGCCACTTGGCTCCGCATTCCTTGCCTACGATTCTGGTCATGTCGGCGAGCGGCATCGGCCATGCCATTTTGTCCGAATCGACGCTCAGCTTCCTTGGCCTCGGCATCCCTCCGCACGAAGCTTCGTGGGGGAATATGCTCGTCGGCGCGCAGAATCATCTGCTGACGGGCGCCTGGTGGGCAGTCGCCTTCCCTGGAGCGGGCATCGTGTTGACGGTGCTGGCCATCACCTTCCTCGGGGATTGGCTCCAGAGCCGCTATGGCAGCCCGCAATTCAGAAATAAACGGAAAGGGGAAAAGGAACATGTCTGCTGAGATCGACCTGTTGCGCGTGAATGAACTATCCCTTTCCTGTGGCGGCGTCTTAAGGAGGGACGTGTTGAAACAGTTGTCCTTCGCCCTTTCACGAGGAAAGGTGACGGCACTCATCGGCGAGAGCGGATCGGGTAAAAGCATGACTGCCCAAGCCCTGCTAGGATTGCTGCCCCCGGAGGCGCATGTAAGATCGGGCGCGATCCTGTTCGAAGGGGAAGACATACGGATGTGGCCGGAGCGCCGGCTGCAATTGTACCGTGGAGGCCAGGTCGGCATCGTCTTTCAAGATACGTTCGGAACCTTCGATCCGCTGTACCGGGTTGGCAGCCATTTTCAAGAGCTGTATGCGGTACATGCGAGGCTGTCGAAGTCCGAAGCGAAGGAGCGGGCGCTCCAGCTGCTCGGGGAAATGCAATTTCCGGACCCGGACCGCGTCTATCGGGCCTATCCGCACGAATTGTCCGGCGGTATGCGGCAGCGCGTCCAGCTCGCGCTGGCGATCGCCCCGAATCCGCAGCTGCTTATCGCGGACGAGCCCACGACCGCCTTGGATATGTCCGTGCAGGCTGACATCCTGCGGTTGATTACGCGCTGGAACCGCCGTACAGGGGCCAGTGTCCTCTTTATAACGCATGATCTGGGCGTTGTCGACGAAATAGCGGATGAAGTCCTTGTCATGCAGCAAGGCGAGATTGTCGAGTCAGGATCGAAGCAGGACATCATGACGAACCCCGCTCATCCGCATACGGCAAATCTGATCGCCGACTACGCTTCGTTATCGGCGCCGAATCAAGCAATTGTCGCCGATGGCGCCGTTAGCATCGTCGAAGTGCGGGATGTCAGCAAAGCGTTTCGTGTTCACCGCGGCTGGGGCAGAGCTGGCAGCAAGGTGCGCGCCGTGCGCAATGCTTCGTTCCGTATCGGCGATGCGGAATTGGTGGGACTCATCGGAGAGAGCGGCAGCGGCAAGAGCACCTTGTCGCGGCTGCTGCTTCGGCTCGACGACCCCGACAGCGGCTCCATCTGCTGGAGCGGCATAACGGACCCGCGGCGTTCCGTGCAATGGGTTCATCAAGACCCGCTTGCCTCCTTCGATCCGCGCTGGACCGTCGGTCGAATCGTCGGGGAAGCATTGGACTATGCATGCAAGCTCACCAAAGCCGAATCTAGCGCTCGCGTCAAGGCTGCTCTCGACAGCGTCGGGCTCAGCGGGGAACTCGCGGACATCTATCCGCGCCAATTGTCTGGAGGCATGAGGCAGAGGGTTGCCTTGGCCCGCGCATCGATCGTGCAGCCGCGCCTGCTTGTTCTGGACGAGCCGTTTGCCAGCTTGGACATGACCCAGCAGCGGCAGATGCTGTCGTTGCTCCGGCACATGAATGAAACGCAAGGCACGGCCATGCTCTTCATCACCCATGATGTGCGCGCCGCTATGACGCTCTGTCACCGCATCATGGTTATGCATCAAGGGGAGCTCGTCGAACAGCTTCCGGCGGCTTCGCTTCCGCATTCCGGCCATCCTTATACAAAGCGGCTGCTTGCGGCGATCCCCGGCTTCTCCCAGAAAGCGAATGAATGAAACAAACTTTAAAGGAGGAATTAACCTATGAAGAAATCATTCAAGTTGTCGCTTGCGATGCTGTGCATCGCGAGTCTGCTTGCCATGTTGGGCTGCTCTTCGTCCCAAGCAGACCATCAAACCGAATCCGTTCCGGCTGCCCAGTCGGCATCGCCAAAAGTGATCGTATTCGGCACAGAAAGCGAAGTGGAAAAAATCAATCCCGTGCTGAACGGGGATCAAGATGTCGACACCCTGTTGTTCCGCGGTTTAACGAAGCCGACGTCCGATAATGAGGTGGCTCCCGACATTGCGGAGGAGTGGACAATCTCTGCCGATCAGCGGGAGTATACATTTTTATTGCGGGATGATGTCGTGTGGGAGGATGGGGAACCGCTTACGGCCGAAGATGTCAAGTTTACACTTGACACGCTGCTCAATCCGGCAACCAATTCCCCAATTCTAAGCGATTTCAACGAAATTGACCGGGTCGAGGCACTCGATCCGCATAAGGTGAAAATCACGCTGAAGGATCCCTTTCCGCCGCTCCTGAACAAGCTGAAGCTCGGTCTGCTGCCGAAGCATCTATTGGAAGGGCAAGATATCAACACGGCCGCCTTCAATCGCAAGCCTGTCGGCAACGGTCCGTTCAGATTGAAGGAATGGAAGCCAGATCGAACGATCGTTCTCACCCGCAACGACAAGTTCCACGGAACAAAGCCGCAGATCGACGAGATGCTGATCCGGCCCGTAACAGACCCGAATACGAGGCTGATGCAGTTAAAGACAGGCGAGATCGATCTGGCCTACATGGAGCTCAACCAAGAAGGCAGCGTAAAAGACAGCGATCCGTTCACCGCTTTGCAGATGGCGACGGTTGATTATCGCGGCATGCTGTACAATTTCCGCAACCCGCTATTCCAGGAACCTGAGGTCCGATTGGTGATGAGCGCTGCCATCGATCGCGAGGCGCTGGTGCAAGGCATTCTGTTCGGCAAAGGCCAACCTGCTTACGGCCCGCTGCAGAAATCTTGGGCGAACGATCCGGCTCCTGAAGAGGCCGAACATCATCCCGAGGCAGCGAAAGCGCTGCTGGAGAAGGCTGGCTGGCGGCCTGGCGAAGACGGCGTGCTCATGAAGGACGGCGTACGGTTCGAGTTCGACTTGGTCGCACCGGCAACGGATACGGTCCGTGTAGCGCTGGCTAATGCCATTCGCACCCAGTTGAAACCGCTCGGCATCTCCGTCAACCCGAAACCGCTGGATTGGAGCGCGATTCAGTTCGACAAGGCCGACGCGTTCATGATCGCATGGGGCAGCGAATTCGATCCGGACGACCATACGTATCGCGTCTTCCACAGCAGTCAGATTGAGAACGGCTTGTACAATTACGGCGCATACCGCAATGACAAGGTCGATAAGTGGTTGACGGAAGCGCGGATCGAACCGGATCGCGACAAGCGCAAAGAACGGTACGCGGAATTTCAGCGCGAGCTGCGGAAGGATCCTGCCTTCAACTTTCTGGTCTACGTCGATGCCCTGTACGGCGTCAGTAAAAAAATAAACGGAGTCGGCCATCGTCCGTTAGGGCATCACGGCGCCGGCGTGTTATGGAATATTGAAGAGTGGACTGTGAATTAATCGGGATCATCATGTAATCTGCATCAAGCGTATCAGCTTATGGATACAGACGCCTCTATTGTTATAGCGAATTCCGCTTTTGCCGTATTTATGGTAGAGTTATTATAAAAAGTTGTTTTACGAGGTGCTTCATGAACGATTCCAATTTAAAACGGTTTGGCGTTTCCATGGATGGAAAGCTGCTTGACAAATTCGATGAGACGATTAAAGGAAAAGGGTATGAAAATCGATCCGAAGCGGTCCGTGATTTGGTCCGTGACGCTCTCGTCAAGGAATCCCTTGCAGATGACGACAAGGTGGTGGCCGGCAGCATCTTGCTGTTCTATAATCACCATCACCGGAATCTCCTTGATGAGCTAGCCCGCCTTCAGCATGAGATGCATGATCTCATCCTGGCGACGACCCATTTCCACTTGGATCCGAGTAATTGTCTCGAGCTCATCGTTGTCAAAGGGAAAGCCAAAGACCTAAAAGTTCTCAGCGATCAGATCATCAGTCTGAAAGGTGTCAAATACGGCAAATTCACAGTGGCTCCCATTGACGAACCTCATTCATGATAGATAGATATCTATATCCGGCAAGCCCCCTGATTCAGGGGTAAATAACTGGCAGTGATATACGACATAATAGTATAGGAACTGCCGAATAGTAATTCGTCAGTTCTTTTTTATTTATTGCATTGCTTCAAGCAATGCACGCTCCAACTGCAATTGCAGTCCGCACGCCTCTGCCTTCCCAGAAAAAAACCTCCCTTGCGCGAAACTGAACCCGTCAGGCGCGATAAGGGAGGTATTCATGAATATGCTTTCGATATTCCTTATTTGGATGAAAAAGAATAGGATGAAAACTTCATATGATTGCGCAAAGCGTCCCATATATCGATGGTTTCCGAGCCAATGGACCAATAAGCGTAGCCTGCTATGTTCCTCTGTTCAGCCAAGCCGTATTTCAAGGAAAGTGAACGGCTGTCCTCCGTCCAGATGCGATGATGCGCGCCTTGTTCCATATAATTTACAATATACTGCCCCGTCTTGGCATCCCACGCCGGCTTCGCCTTGTTCGCGCGCAGAATGTTTCCTTGCTCTGACAACGTCAAATCCTGCGATGCTGCGCCGCTCTGCTTCAAAGTCCAATCGCGTGAGTACAATGGCAAGCCCACGATTAGTTTGTGGGACGGAACGACGGTAATGATCTTGTCAATCGCACGCTGCAGCCAAGGCAGCGAAGAGACTGAGCCAGCCACCGGATCACCATTCCAATGCTCGTCATAACCCATCAGCACGATGCAATCGGCTGTGGCCCCCAAAGCTGCATAATCGAAGGCAGCCGTCCAGTCTGTTCCCAAATCCGGCGACACATCGATCGACAACACGGCTCGCACACGATGCAGCTCCGCCGCCAGCTTCGATACAAACGCCGTGAACGCTTCCCGATCCTGCGGATAGATATTCTCGAAGTCAAGGTTCAACCCGTCAAGTTCGTATTCGCTGACGTAGGCCGCCAGCTTCCCGATAACGGCATCCCGCTTCTTTGAATCGGTGAGCACGGAATGGGTCAGATCGGCGTTGAAGCGATTGCCAACCATGGCCCATATCTGCTTGCCATGTTTTTTCGCCCAAGCGATAAGCTCGCGATCGGTATGATCCGCTACCGTCTGTGTCTTATCGATATAATACCATCTTGGAGAAAGCGTGTTGACTGTGGACTTCTCTATATGTTCAATGTATTGCTGCCTTGTCAACTCATACTGCCAACCCATCTCGATACGCTGTGGCGGATTGGCCTGCAGCACTGCCGACCAGCCCGGACGCTCCAGCGCTTTTGCCAAGACAACCGCGGTCTCCTGTCGTGTTAGCGGATCGTTCGGCCGGAAATTCCCGGCATCTCCATTCATTAGGCCAAGCTGCTGCATCGAGCCTACATATGGAACAGCCCAAGCCGCAATGCGGTTCGCATCCTGGAAGGCGGGTTCCACCTGAGCTCCAGCCTGGGTTTGTTTGAACGCCCGCACGAGGACAGCGGCCGCTTCTTGGCGGGTAATCGGCTGCTGCGGATCGAACGTGCGCGCTCCCATTCCATCTATGGCCTGCAGCAGAAGGGCCGCCTGCACCGCTCCGTAATACCATGCGCTTCGAGGAACATCGTCGAATGCGGGAATGTCGCTCGCCACCGGCTTGATATTCAGCACGCGGTTCACCATGGCCGTAAATTCCGCGCGTGTCACCGGTTTACCCGGCTCGAAGGTGCGCGGCCCCGTGCCGTTTACGATATGTCTTTCATACAAATCTACAATTTGCTTCTGCCCATAGCTGTTGCCGATATCGTCGAACGGCAACGGCGTGCGGCCAGACTCCCCCCATACCAGGCTAGCGGTGAAGAAGAGCGCCGTTGATACAAGCAGAATAAGTATTTTACTGAAATATTTCAATGAATCGGCCTCGCTTTGCTAGAAATGATAGATATCATCCATCCTAGCAAATAAAAGGAAGGGCGTGGGCTATAAAATATTGGAAAACCTTCTGTCCAGCTTTATGAAGTTAGCAGTTGACGGCGAAGCAGCGACATTTGCTGGTCCATCTGGAAAGACGATTTGGCCAAGTCTATCAATTGCTTTCTCGCATCCTCGGGCACGTCCCCGCCTTCATATTTATAATTAAGCTTATGTTCCGTCGCCGCCCAGAAATCCATGGACGAGGTCCGTAATTGTATCTCGGCAGGCACCCACAAGTTGCCGCTCGACAGAATCACTTTGGTCTGCACGACCATATGCAAGCTCTTGTAGCCGCTTGCCTTCGGGTGTTCGATGTAGTCCTTCACTTTCAGCACCCGGATATCGTCCCGCCGCTCGATATGCTCCTTCATCATATAGACGTCATCAAGGAACGTCGTCACGATCCGCAGGCCCGCTATGTCTTGTATTTGCTCCTGGACCGCACCCTGGGTGAAGGGAATGTTTTTTCTTTCTATTTTTTTCAACAGCGATAACGGCTCTTTAATCCGCCCTTTTATATGCTCTATCGGTGAATATCCGTGTTTCGTTTTCCAATCCAAATCGATGATTTGAAAGTCGCTTCTCAATTCGTTCAGCGCCATCTGGTATTGGCGGAAGAAGCCGCCCCAGCTCTTCTGCAGCGTCTCCAGCACCTCTACCCTGTTAATTATGTTAATCATTTGATTCGCGTGGTCTATCATGTTGTAGCACCCTCCGTCATGTTCCAATGTAAACATTTGCGATAGTTCTAGATTAACCGGATCGAATAGCAATATCAAATAACAGGACAACACGCCTTGCCTTCATGTATCTGGCACCGGTACAGTCTGTGCGCGTGCGCGAATATCAGCGGTTGCATGCGGATACGACGTTTCCAACAGAATGACTTGCTCCACCAGTTCCGTCAAGTCGCGCACGGCCATCGCTTTTGTATATTCCTCGTCGTCATCGAGCTGACAAGCGATCTCCAGCAATCCGGTCTTCAGTTGGCTGTACCGTATGAGGTGATGTATGTCCATCTCGCCTTCCCTCCTTTGCATAATTTACGATTTTATGCTGCTTTGTGCTTCGAATTGTGGTATTCTGGAATAGCAATAAACATATTCGATGATGTACAAGGATTGTGTGTGATGTATTTCGCAATCCAGGAATAGCATTCGTTGCAATTAATATAGCGTAATGGCATCTGATTTGCAAGCCGAGAATTGCAATTCTGATATGTGTTTTCTTACTTTTTTCGAGGGGGTTCTGTTATGAGAATCGGAACACTGCTGCGGGAATTGCGCGGCAAGCGGTCGCTTAGAGAAATCGAGCGAGTCTCTGGCGTTAGCCACACTTATTTAAGCAGTCTTGAAAAAGGTTACGATCCGCGTACGGGAAAGGAGCGGAAGCCTACACCCGACACGTTGAAGAAGCTGGCGCAGGTATACGACATTTCGTATGAGCAGCTGATGCTTAGCGCCGGATATATGGACATGGAGAACAGCACTTCCCGAGCGTTGATGGATGCGCCGGACGACGCTTCCGCTGCAGACAACGAATCTGATATGAATTATAGCTCGCACGCCCGGAAAAACCCGCGCCAACGAACGGTCAAGGAGACGCGGCCTTGCTACGAGCTTGCCGACGTTCTGCAAGGAGAAATTCCCGTGCATTACCGCGGGCATCTGTTGAATGAAGAGGATTGCCGGCGCACGCTCGCCATGCTGGATGTGCTCTTTTCGGAAGCGAGGCCTACGAAGCCAGACGAGGGTAATCAAGATGACTAGCAGCGGCAGCCATAAAGCTGAACGTGCCCAGCCGGGTCACGGACAGACTCTTTTGCCGACGATGATGAGATCACGCTCTATCCCGTCAATCTCGGCGATATTCGGCAAATGAGCCCATCTGTCAAAGCCGAAGCGCTCAAACATGTACAGACTCGGTTCATTATGTCCAAATATAAATCCGAGCAAGGTTTTGATCTGCAGCGAGGGACAGGCCTCAATGCCTTTTTGGAGCATGTATTTGCCAAGTCCTTTCCCTCTATGTTGTTCGTGAATGTAGATGCTTACTTCCGCTGTCGCATCATATGCGGGCCTTCCATAAAACGACTGAAAGCTCAGCCAACCGCATAGGTCCCCTTCATGCTCCACGCACCAGAGCGGCCTTGTATCAGGCGAATGCTCATGGAACCATGCTTCTTTGCTCGCCACGGTAACCGGGCTGGTATCCGCGGTTACGTTGCGGCTTGGCACGGTAGAATTGTATATATCGACAATGGCCGGCAAATCGCCGATTGTTGCATTTCTTATCGTAATGTTGTCTATCATTTCGAGGTTCACGTCCTTCTGGCAACAAGATTGGGAAAGCGGTGAATCGCCGCCGATTTTAAAATTGTATACCAATCTGTGTCCAAAAGGAAATCATTTTATGTGCCTTCCCTATTGGAGAATGCATGCTTATTAAACAAAGGCGGTGAGCAAAGGGATTAGCTCATCGCCTTAATGTCTTGCCGCTTGCGATGCTTGGTGCAAATGCGAATGATAATATCGCCGGAATCATTCTCTCAGCGAATGACATGGGGCCTTATATTGCTTGGAGGACAGCCATACATGGTATATTATTGCAAAGTATTCCTTTTAGGCGCCGAGAAGAAAAAAATAATGATCCAAGAGAGTGTTCATCAACCCATGCAGAATACGCCGAAACGAGAGCGAAGATACCTGTAAATCCCCCCCCCGATTTATAATCTCTTCTACGATCGGGGCAACGACTGATCCCATCAACATGGTCAGAAAAAAGCCAACGGATTCTGCTGATCCTGCTTTGGAAGATGGTCCAGTCCATAAAAATGAAAACGTAATCCATAAAACGATAAACGATAATAAATTTGAAAATAACATCCATGGAATGAATTGTATCCAATCCTTGCGCGTTGGTCTGCGAAATCCAAACGAATTCCAAGAAAGGTTGTGCCTGCGAATAATAGCCAGCCAAACAACCAAGATTGGAATGGCATGGACAATTACTCCTGCAGTACAAGTTGCGAATGCAGGACTAAATCCTAGATGTTCGAAATGATCCTCAACAGCCCCCGTTATTGTATCCGTCAGCATTATTTTCCATATAATCAAAATAAGCAGCAAATCGATTATACTCCAGGGCACCTTGTCCTGTTTAATGGAGTGATGATGATTCGCAGGATTGTCGCTCAACAAAATTCTCCTTTCATTTCTCCGCATTCGCGTCACCGATAATTTTCCTCCTGCCAATATGAAAAACCCGGGATGAACATTTACAATTGTATAAGATGACGTAACGTCACTATCAACGAACAAATTGTAATCAAAGGGACGGAGCGAAACGGGGCAGATAAGAGTTTTCTGCGGGTGCCTGATTGTAGAGAGGGGGAGTTCTGCGGCAGCACCAAAATACAAAAGCGTGCAGACCCGATGTCGGCTGCACGCTTTGTTCATTTATATTTCTTCCAGTCCATTTTACTGTTGTTCAGCAAGTATTCGAAATTGTTGTCAAGCTGCTTCTGTTCGGCACGGCGGACTGCCTCCGCCTGCTTCCGCTCGTCTTCCTTGCGCTTTGCTTCTTCCGCCTTCAATTCAGTCGCCTGCGCCTTCAGCTTGTCTAAGATGTCGGAGCTGAGCAAATCCTTCAACGTGGCCGGTTTACCCGTCGAAGCCGGTGCAGGAGCAGCGGGTTGTCTCTTTTTCTTCCCCATTGAACTCACCTCGATTTTCCCTTCATTATAGCATACTGTTCATCCATGCGATTCATTTCGGCTTGTTTTTCATGCGACTGTAGATGGTAGCGACAATCGGCCCCGATATATTATGCCATACGCTGAAAATAGCGCTTGGAACGGCAGATAATGGCGAAAAATGAGCGCTGGCTATGGCTGCGCCCAAGCCGGAGTTCTGCATGCCCACTTCAATGGAGACCGCTTTGCGGCTGGCCATATCGAGCCCCAACATCTTGCCGAACAGGTATCCGAGCAACAGGCCAAGGCCGTTGTGCAAAATGACGACGGCAAAGATGATTAATCCCGTCTCCGCAATCTTTTGCTGGCTGCCCGCCACAACCGCCGCTACAATCGCGACGATGGCTATGGTTGATATCAAGGGGAGCGCCTTGACTCCCACCTCCGCCGGCTTGCGTAAAAATGTTTTGAATATGAAGCCCAATAGGATTGGGATAATGACAATTTGCAAAATCGACCATAGCAGTGACGTTGCATTAATCGGCACCCACTGGCTGGCGAATAAAAGAATGAGGCCAGGGGTAACAATAGGCGCCAACAATGTCGTAATGGAGGTGACCGTTACAGAGAGCGGCACGTCCCCCTTTGCCAAATATGTCATGACGTTGGACGAGGTTCCTCCCGGGCAGCAGCCAACCAAGATAACCCCTACTGCGATTTCAGGCGGCAGTTGCAGGCCTTTCGCCAGAACAAATGCGAGCAGCGGCATAATGATGAACTGCCCGATGACGCCGATGGCAACATCTTTCGGCCTGCGAAATACTTCTTTGAAATCAGCGGGAGACACGGTTAAGCCCATGCCGAACATAATGATGCCCAGCAACGGGGTTATGTACGCGCCCAACCATTTGAATGAATCCGGTAAATAGAATGCGAGACATGCAAATAATATAACCCAAATAGCAAACGTTTTCCCTACAAATTGACTGACTCTCTCCAATCGTTCCATCTCCTGAATTTTGTTTTAAATTTTATTATAAGAGATGAAAAAAAATATTTCCAGAAAGAATTGATTTTCTGCCCGGTCATTATGCTTAGCCGTGCATCTCCTCGTCTGCACGGCTTATTTTTGATTTGCATGAAAGCTCCCTTATTGAGGTACATAGTCGAAGGAATAGAATATGTATATGTAAGACGTGATGAAGATATGGGACGGAGTGATTCAATGGCAACCATAAGCTTATGCATGATAGTCCGAAATGAAGAGGATACGCTTGAACGCTGCCTCCCCTCTGTTGCCAATTTGGCAGATGAAATCATCATTGTTGACACCGGTTCGACCGATTTACAACTCGAATTTACGATTTTGAATGGATCGAAGATTTTGCAGCGGCCCGCAATTACACCTTCAGTCTAGCGACGATGGATTACATTCTATGGCTGGATGCAGACGATATTTTTAGGGAACGGGACCGCCAGAAGCTGTCTGCTTTCAAACGCACGCTTGAGCCGACGGTCGACTCCGTCACGATGGAATATCATCTGGATTTTGACGAGTACGGAAACGTGACTGCCCGCAACCGGCGCAATCGGCTCGTCAAGCGGACCAACGGGTTTCGATGGGTAGGCAAAGTTCATGAATACCTTGAAGTCTGGGGCAGCATCATAAACAGCGATATCGCCGTTACCCATGTCAGCGTCCGGAACGACAGTGATCGGAACATACGAATATATGAAACCGCATTGGCACGCGGGGAAGCGCTATCGCCACGGGACTTGTACTATTACGCCAATGAGTTGAAGGACAATGGGAGATACCTAGAGGCCATCGATTATTATGAAAAGTTTATGTCAACGGGGCAAGGCTGGATCGAAGATGTCCTCTCCTCTTGCGGAAAAATGGCGGACTGCTACCATGCGCTGGAGGACACCGAACGGGAACTTGAATGCGCCCTTCGTTCTTTTCGATACGCTGCGCCGCTCGCTGAATTTTGCTGTCGTCTCGGATATTATTTTTTGCAGAGAAATGATATAGACGCCTCGATTTTTTGGTACAATGTCGCCGCAAATTTGGAACAGCCTAAGGAAAACCTGGGCTTTGCGAATGTTGCCTGCTCGACATGGTTCCCCCATTTGCAGCTGTGCGTCATCTCATCATGAATGCCGCCAGTGTTCTTGCCAGAACAAAAAAAATCCTAATGCTACGGAAGCAGGCAGGATGCCCATTTCCAATAACAGAAGGATTCATTAGACAGGATGCTTTTTTAATCGAATATATCTCCAAGCCGGTCTAGGACGCTTTTCTTTTTTTGTGCTTATAGTGCGGCGGATATCCGGCATTCGGGTTATGATGGGGATAATCTGACTTCTGCGGACGCCGGTCGTCTTCATCATACCACTCCTTGTACACTTTACGCTCTTCCCTTACGTCGGACATGAGCTTCTCCAGCTCGCCTCTATCCAGCCATACTCCCTTGCAATCCGGGCATACATCAATCACTACGCCCTCTTTTTCAACTTCACGCATACGGACATTGTTGCAAATCGGACAATTCATCGAACATCCCTCCATTTATCGTTAAGAATGAAAAAAGACCTCTGCCAAGCAATCGGCAAAGGTCTGTTATCATCCATATAGAATCCTTCACCTAAGGCTGGCAAAGGTCTTGCTTACAACGGAATACGTTGCCAATAAAGCCGGGGCATGCACCCGAATTGACGACTTTACTGTAGTAGCTACTCCCCTTCTACACAGAAGCGCTATTCAATTAATCACATTATAGAGTTGCTTAGTCTGAATGTCAATCACAGATATGTAAACTACTTCCGTATTCTCTTAATATAAGCGATGCTGTTTCCATTATTTATTCAAAATTTGTTCTTATTTCATAGCCCTATATAGTCATGCTTTGAGGTAAATAGTCAGATAAAATGACTCCATGCAACCGATCAATTACATAATAAGGAGGAAATGCATTGAAACAACTCTTTCGTTCCATTCTTATCATTGCCGTACTTATTTTCACATTAGGGGGAAGCGGATGGAGTAAGACGGCACTTGCCTCCGCTCATGCCATTGGAGGGGAAAGCTCTGTGCAACATGTAGGAATTTTATTGTTTAACGACGTGGAAGTTCTCGATTTCGCAGGACCCTTTGAAGTATTTGCCGTTACGGGCCAGACGCTCACTACTGCATCCAGTCCTTTTCTAGTAAAAACGGTGTCGGAAGACGGCAAGCTCGTTACCGCACGCAACGGGTTGAAGTTACAGCCCGATTACAGTTATGCTGACGCGCCTCAATTTGATATCTTGATCATTCCGGGAGGACCGGGCAGCCGAACTGAAATGTATAACAAAGCTACGATTAAGTGGGTGCAGGAACGCATGGATAAGGTGGACATCATGGCCTCCGTATGCACCGGCGCGTTAATATTGGCGGAAGCCGGCCTGCTGGACGGCAAGACGGTTACAACCCATTGGAACTCCTATGATCGCTTGGAAAGCGACTATCTGAGCCTCACAGTGAAGCGAAACGTAAAATTCGTCGATGAAGGCAAAATTGTCACATCAGGAGGAATTTCCGCCGGCATCAATATGTCATTCCATCTCGTAAAACGGCTGCTTGGGAAAGAGGTTGCTGCAAATACGGCTAAAATGATGGAATATGATATCGATCTTGATCAAATCTGATCAATGAAAAATAACGCCCCTGACAAATACTCTGTTCAGGGGCGTTATAACGCTTTTAAGCGAGTGGTAATTGGCGCTGCGCAACCGTCAAATAACGCGGAACGTTGCCGTGGCAAGCGAACCGAGTTGTCCATCCGGGCCGAACACCTGCCCGGTGCACGTAATCGTTCGGCGCGTTTCGTGCGCAATGTCAGCCGTGACGCGAAGCTCGCCTGCATGCAGCGGCGCGACAAAATGGACGTTCAAGTTCGATGTCACCGTATTCTGGCCGGGACGCGCCAGCATCGTGACCAGTCCCATCGCGTTGTCCAATAGAGAAGACACTACGCCGCCGTGCACGATGCCGATCGAGTTCAAATGGTGAAGCCCGGCGTCAAGCTTCAGGACAACCCGCTCGGACGACGCCGACACCATCTCACAGCCTAGATATTCCCAGAATGTACCCCGTGCCTGTTCAAAGAGCTTATCAAATTGCGAGCTCCCGACGGATAAAGGTACCGCCGCTTGCTTATTCATACAGGTCTCACCTCCGCTCCACTCCTTCGTTCGTTTTCATTGCATTGGCCGCAGCTTCTATCGCTTCAACAGCATTTCTTCTTCTTCGAGAAGCTTCCGGCGCAGCACCTTGCCTGCAATCGTCTTCGGCAGTTCGGTGCGGAATTCATACTGACGGGGCACTTTATAGGAAGCGAGACGCTCCCGGCACCAAAGATTGAGCTCCTCCTCGGATGGCGAGCAGTCCGGTCGCGAAATGATATATGCCTTAACTGTCTCGCCGCGATACGGATCGGGCACGCCAACCACAACAGCTTCCTGCACCTGCGGATGCTCGAACAGCACTTCCTCCACTTCACGCGGATAGATGTTGAAGCCGCCTGCGATAATCAAGTCTTTTTTCCGATCCATGATGGCGAAAAAACCATCCTCGTCCATCCGGGCCATATCGCCGGTATACAGCCAGCCGTCTTTGAGCGCCTTCATCGTCACCTCCGGCTTGCCCCAATACCCCTTCATCACTTGCGGACCGCGGACGGCAAGTTCGCCGACCTCACCCAGAGGCAGATCCTCTCCGGTAGAAGGATCGACTATTTTCGCTTCCGTATCCGGAAAAGGAATCCCGATCGATCCGTTTTTACGCGCCCCCCATAACAGGTTCGCATGCGTAATCGGCGAAGCCTCCGTCAATCCATATCCTTCGATAAGCACGCAGCCCGTCAACGCCTCGAACCTCTCCTGCACCTCAAGCGGCAGCGATGCCGCGCCGCTAAGGCACATGCGGATGGAGGACAGATCGTATTCATGAATGTCGGGATGATTGATAAGCGCGATGTACATGGTCGGCGCTCCCGGGAACACGGTTGGCCGCAGCCGGTGAATCAAGCGCAGCACCTCGCCCGGTTCGAACTTCGGAACAAGCACGTTCATCCCCCGGCATAACGTGCACAGGTTCATCAATATCGTCATGCCGAACACGTGGAAAAAGGGAAGCGCTCCCAAAAATATTTCTTCGCCCCGCTTCATCTTGTAGAACCATGTCCCGGCTTGCATCGTATTGGCGACCAGATTCCCGTGGGTCAACATAACCCCTTTGGAGGTGCTCGTCGTGCCGCCTGTATACTGAAGCAGGGCCAAATCGTTCTCCGCGTCGACCTCGACGCAGGAGAAACGAGGCGGGACACTCTTCAGCAGCGCGTTGAAGGCATGGACATCGTCTCCGTACGCCACTTCGGCTGTATGCCCGCTCCGCCTCGCCTTAATCGGATACAGCACATTTTTAGGAAACGGCAAGTAGTCCTTGATGGAAGTTACGATGATGTGGCGCAGCTTCGTGCGTGCCTGTACGGCACGCACGCGCGGGAATAAAGCGTCAAGAGTGACAATGGCCATGGCGCCGGAGTCGGCCAGTTGAAGCTCTAGCTCACGCTCCTTGTACAGCGGATTCGTGAGCACGGCGACACAACCGGCCATCAGCGTGCCGTAATAGGCAATGACGGTCTGGGGACAGTTGGGCAGCATAATCGCCACCCGTTCCTTCCGGGTGATTCCAAGGCGCGCAAGCGCATTGGCGAAGCGGCAGCTCTCCTCATGCAGCCGCTCGTAGCGCAGCTGCTTCCCCATGAATTCGAGCGCGGGACGCTGCGGACAATCCCGCGCCGCATTGATAAGAAATTGGGCGACATTATGTCGCGGGTAGTCATACGTCGGGTCGATTTCCTGCGGGTAATGACGGAGCCATGGCTTCTCCAATGGCATACCAAACCATCCCTTTCTCGCGGAATTCCCGCGTATTACGAGACCGCGTATTTTTCCGACTGGATGACACGTGCCGCGATTTCACGCTTCATGCTGACAGAGTCTATCGGTGAGTTTTTAGCCAGCTTTTTCAGAATGGACAACTGCGTGCGCAGCATGTCGCCCGACTCCATAGCCGCCAGCGATTCCTTGGCGATTCGTTCGATGTCGGCAAACGCTTCATGCACATAGACGGTCGTCATCTGCACGGCCAGCTTCGCCTTCGCCTCGCCGCCCTTGGCTATCAGCTTGCGCGTGCGCAGCAGGACGCTCTCCATCGCATATACCGCAATCATCAGATCGGCGAGGTTGCTGAGTATTTCCTGCTGTTTTTCCAATGCAGGGCCGTACTTCTGCGCCGCCAAGCCGCCGATCATGAGAAATACTTTTTTCGCCATGGATACCAGGTGTCCCTCTTGCTCCAACACGCCGCCCGAATCCGGAACGGATACGATCGACATCAGATCGGATTGCAGCGCCTGCGCCTTTTGCATGAGCGGAAGCTCGCCTTTGGCCGCTTTCTTGAGCAGCGTGCCCGGTATGAGCAGGCGGTTGATTTCGTTCGTGCCCTCGAAGATGCGATTGATCCGGGAATCACGGTAGATGCGCTCGATTTTGTATTCTTGGGTAAAGCCGTAGCCGCCGTGAATTTGCACGCCTTCGTCGGCAACGAAGTCGAGCGCCTCGGAAGCAAACACTTTGTTGATGGAGCACTCGAGCGCATATTCGGCAATGCCCTTGGCCGACAGCTGGCCTGAGTCCGGCTGCTGATGATCGATGTCCTTGAGCGCGGCGTCAACCAAGCCGGACGTGCGGTACACCATGCACTCCGTCACATACGTGCGGATGTTCATCTCCGCAAGCTTCTTGCCGATGAGCGGGAAGGATGTGAGCGCCTTGCCGAACTGTGTGCGCTCATTCGCGTATTTCGCGCTCAGCTCGATCGCTTCCTTCGCTGCGCCAAGGCAGCCCGCACCCAACTTGAAGCGCCCTATGTTCAAGATGTTGAACGCAATGACGTGGCCGCGGCCAATCTCGCCAAGCAGGTTCTCCACCGGCACTTTGACGTCTTCGAAAAAGAGCGGACAGGTAGAAGATCCTTTAATGCCCATCTTCTTCTCTTCCGGACCGATCGTGAACCCTTCCATCCCTCTTTCCACGATAAAGGCGGTGAAATCTTTGCCGTCAACCTTCGCGTACACGATGAAAATATCGGCGAAGCCCGCATTCGTAATGAAAATTTTAGAGCCGTTCAACACATAATGGCTGCCATCCTCCGATAGCTTTGCCGTCGTCTTCGCGCCCAGAGCGTCCGATCCCGATGACGGTTCCGTAAGGCAATAAGCGGCGATTTTCGCACCTGTCGCCAAGTCTGGCAAGTATTTGCTCTTCTGCTCTGGCGTGCCGAAGAACACGATCGGCAGCGTCCCGATACCGACATGCGCGCCAATCGACAGTGCGAAGCCGGACGCCTTCGTAAGTGTCTCGCCGATAAGCGTCGAGCTCACCTTGTCGAGCCCGAGGCCGCCGTACTCCTCCGGAATGTCGGCGCCGAGCAAGCCGAGCTCCCCGGCTTTGCGCATCAGCTTTACCGTCAGCTCATAGTCCAATTTCTCCAATGCTTCGTCGTTAGGCAGCACTTCTCCTTCTACATAATCGCGGGTCGTTTCCACCATCATGCGCTGCTCTTCGCTGAAATCCTCCGGCGTAACAATCGCTTCCGGTTCCACATCCTCAATCACAAAGCTGCCGCCTTTGATCTTCGTTTCCAACATGGCCATCTTCCTTTCCAAAATGATTGATTAGGCAAACACTTCAAACACGCCGGCGGCTCCCATTCCCCCGCCGATGCACATCGAGACGACGCCGTAGCCGCCGCCACGGCGGCGCAGTTCATGCACGAGCGTCGCCGTCAGCTTCGAACCCGTGCAGCCGAGCGGGTGGCCGAGCGCAATCGCGCCCCCGTTCACATTCACTTTGCTCTCATCCAGCTCCAACTGGCGGATGATGTGAATGCATTGCGAGGCGAACGCTTCATTCACCTCGAACAGGTCCACTTGCTCCTGCGTAATGCCGGCCATGCGCAGCGCCTTCGGGATCGCTTCAACAGGGCCTACGCCCATGATCTCTGGCTCGACGCCGGCGAGCGCGAAGCTGCGGAATGCGGCCAGCGGCTGCAGGCCGAGCGCTTGCGCCCGTTCGGCGCTCATCAGCACGCAAGCCGCCGCGCCATCGCTCATCTGCGAGCTGTTCCCCGCCGTTACGCTGCCTCTCGCGGCGAACGCCGGCTTCAGCCGGGCAAGAGCTTCCGGCGTCGTATCCGGCCGGACGCCTTCGTCCATGTCGAACATGATGTCCTTCTCCCATGGACGGCCGTCGGCGCCTACGCCTTTTTGGGACGTATTCACAGGCACGATCTCGTCGCGGAACTTCCCATCCGCGATGGCAGCCGCCGCCTTGCGGTGGCTGTCCGCCGCGAAGCGGTCCTGATCCTCGCGGCTGATGCCGAACCGTGTCGCTACATTCTCCGCGGTATATCCCATGCCCATATACACCTCCGGCATCTCGGACACAAGCTTCGGATGCGGCGACAACTTGAATCCGGTCATTGGAACCGCGCTCATGCTCTCTATGCCCCCGGCCACGATCGTCTCGGCGGAGCCGGCCCTGATTCGTTCCGCAGCGAACGCTATCGACTGCAGGCCTGACGAACAGAAACGGTTAATCGTCACCGCAGGCACAGCCTCCGGATAGCCGGCATACAGCGATACGATGCGCGCCATATTCAACCCCTGTTCGCCTTCCGGCATCGCACAGCCGATAATGACATCCTCGATCTCCGACTTGCTCAAGCCCGGCGCGCGCCGAACCGCCTCATCCAGCACGATGCGGCCCAGATCCTCGGCGCGCGTGTGCGCGAGGCTTCCCTTCTTTGCCTTGCCAACTGGCGTACGCGCCATAGATACAATGACTGCCTCTTTCATTGCAATCTCACCTCATTCATAGTTTGGAAGGTCGTTAGTTACGCAGCGGCTTGCCTTTGGCCAGCATATGCTGCATGCGCGCCTGCGTCTTCGGCTCGCCGCACAGGCTCAAAAATGCTTCCCGCTCCAAATCGAGCATGTACTGCTCGGTCACAAGGCTGTTCGCCGGCACATTGCCGCCCGCGAGCACATGCGCGAGCTTGTTCGCGATAAGCCGGTCATGATCCGAAATGTACCCGCCGAGATGCATCGTATAGGCTCCCAGCTCCAGCACGGCCTTGCCCGGCTCTCCGATGACGCGGATGCGCTCCTCTTCCTGCGGCTCGTATCCCGCGCGGTCCATTGCCAGCACGGCCATCTTCGCTTCATGTATACGGCGGTCCTGATTAATGACGACGGAATCGCCCGGTCCCATGTACCCTAGCCGCTTCGTATCATAGCCGCTCGTCGACACCTTCGCCAATGCGACCGTCTCGAAATACCCGCTCACGAACGGCTGCAAATCAGCGTCCGTATGGCCCGCCATCCGGCTTGAGCGCAAGGCCAATTCCTTGCAGCCTCCGCCTCCCGGAATTAGGCCGACACCCGTCTCCACCAATCCGAAATACGTTTCCGCCGAGAAAATGATCTTGTCGGCAGGCAAGCACGCTTCCACCCCGCCGCCGAGCGTCATTTGATGCGGCGCCGCCACGACCGGTTTTTCCAGCCTCTTGAGCGTCAGCATGGTGCTCTGGAACTGGCGGATAATGAGGTCTATCTCATCCCATTCCTCTTCCTGCGCCTCCATCAACAGCAGCATCACGTTCGCGCCGACGCAGAAGTGGCGTCCTTCGTTCGCCACGACGAGTCCGCGGTAATTGCGGCGCACCTCGTCGACGCTCTTCTGTATCATCGTCAGTATGTCGGCACCGATGGCGTTGTTCGGCGAATGGAATTCAAGACATGCGACACCGTCGCCGATATCAATTAAGCTGGCGCCCGGATTGGACAGCACGACTTGATTCTGTTGCTTGAGCCCTCGCAGCGAAATATGCTCGGCCGGTATCTCAAGCTCGCTCCAGTCCCCATTGCGGACATAGAAGCTTCTATTGTCCCGCTGCTCATAAAATCCGGTATGGCCGGCGTCTATCCAGGCACGCACCCACTCCGGCAGCGTATCGCCCTCGGCCTCCATGCGTGTGGCGGTCGATGCCAAGCCAATCGCATCCCATATCTCGAACGGACCGAGATCCCAGTTGAAGCCCCACTTCATGGCGTTGTCGATATCGGCTATCGTGTCCGCGATCTCGCCCAGCTTGTGCGCCGCATAGAGCAGCACTGGCTTGAGCGTGTTCCAAGCCAGCTCGGAATACCGGTCCTTCGTCCCGAGAAGCGCCCTGATTTTATTGGCTGCGCCCTTCGCGGTCTTGGCCGCTTCGAGCGAAGCCGAAGAGACTTTGCGCGACGGCGCGTACTCCATCGTGTCGAAGCGGAGCGCATGTATTTCCTTGCCCGCCTCCGTCTTCACCTTCTTATAGAAGCCTTGACCCTGCTTCTCGCCGATCCAGCCAAGCTCCACCATCCGGTTCAGGACATCGGGAGCGCTAAACACGTCCTTCTCTGCCGTGGCAGCCGTCTGGCCATGCACGTTGGCCGCAACGTGGACGAACGTGTCGAGTCCGACGAGGTCAAGCGTGCGGAACGTGGCGCTCTTCGGCCGTCCCAAGGCCGGTCCGGTCACCGCATCGACTTCTTCGATCGTGTATCCCATTTCAAGCATGTTGCGCAGCGTAACGAGCAATCCGTAGGTGCCAATGCGGTTGGCTATGAAATTGGGCGTATCCTTGGCCACAACAACGCCTTTACCGAGGCGGCGCTCGCAGAATTCGTGCATGTACGACACAATTTCCGGATCGGTCGTTGCTCCCGGTATGATTTCAAGCAGCTTCATGTAACGCGGCGGATTGAAAAAATGAGTGCCCAAAAAATGACGCTTGAACTCTTCTCCGCATGAAGCAACCATGTCATTGATGGAAATGCCGGACGTGTTCGACGATACGATGGTGCCCGGCTTCCATACCCCCTCGATGCGCCCGAACAGCTCCTGCTTGACGTCAAGCCTTTCGACGACGACTTCAATAATCCAATCCACGTCGGCCAGCTTCGGAAGATCGTCCTCCAGATTGCCCGGCGTAATTCGTTCGGCAAATGCTTCGCTGTATAAAGGTGCCGGTTTTGTCTTTTTCAAACGTGTGATTGCATTAACGGCAAGACGGTTGCGCACGGCCGGGTGTTCAAGCGTAAGCCCCTTCTGCGCTTCTGCTTCCGTAAGCTGAGCCGGCACGAGGTCAAGCAAGAGACACCGAATGCCGGCGCCTGCCAAGTGGGCGGCGATCGCCGCTCCCATTACGCCGGAGCCGATAACGGCGGCGCGTTGAATCGGTTGGATCATATGCAGATTCCCTCCCAGATTGAAATGTTCTGTTTCAACATGATGAGATAAATGAATCTTTGTTGTTGACTTCTACTTGATGTCGTTGCTCTGGAATCGAGCGCTGTTGTTTGTGTGACGGGTCATTGATGATTGATTATATGGGTAGGTCGTTGATGGATTGTTGAGCTTAACCATTGCGGTTAATGATTCGTCGTGGTTGTTCATTCGATGTAGTCAATGATGTCAATGTGTTTTTTGCCTGCAAGACGGGTTGCGATTATACCGTGACGGGCTGCTTGTCGTCCGACCTTACCGGGCCAAAGACAGCCAATTCCAAAATTTCGGCGATATCTCGCGTCTGTACCGTTTCTTCCGCTTCCAGCAGCTTGGTGCCGTCTTCCATCATGGTGAGACAATACGGACAGGCCGATGAGATGACTGTCGGCTTCACAGCGAGCGCCTGTTCGGTGCGGGCCAGATTGACGCGCTTGCCGGCCGTTTCCTCCATCCACATCATGCCGCCGCCCGCTCCGCAGCACATGCCGTTCTCGCGGGTGCGCTCCATCTCCAGCAGGGTCACGCCCCGGATCGCCCGCAAAATGTTGCGCGGCTGATCGTAGACGCCGTTATATCGCCCCAGGTAGCACGAGTCGTGATACGTAATGCGCTCCTCCACTTCATGGCGCGGCATGAGACGCCCCGTGCCCAGCAACTCGTCGAGTAGCTCGCTGTGATGAAGCACCTCGGCTTCAAGGCCGAATTCCGGGTATTCATTTTTCAGCGTATTATAGGTGTGCGGGCAGGCGGTTACAATCTTGCGCACGTTGTACTTCTGGAACATGGCGATGTTCTCCTCGCACAGCTGCTGGAACAAAAACTCGTTGCCCAAGCGCCGCGGGGTGTCACCCGAGTTTTTTTCCTCGTTGCCAAGAATAGCGAAGTTCACGCCGGCTTCGTTCATGAGACGCACGAGCGAACGCGTCACCTTGCGGCTGCGATTGTCGTAAGAGCCCATTGAACCGACGAACAGCAAGATGTCGAATTCCGGGTTCTCCTTCACCGTCGGCACGTGCAGCACGCCTTCAGGATCGACTTCGCGCACCCACTTGGCGCGGTCGCTGCGGCTGATGCCCCACGGATTGCCTTGGCGTTCGATGTTCTGCAGCGCCCTCTGCCCGTCATGCGGCATGCTGCCTTGCGTCAGCACGAGATACCGGCGCATGTCGACGATCTTATCGACATGCTCATTGCCGACAGGGCACTGATCCTCGCAATTGCGGCAAGTCGTGCAAGCCCATATTTCGGCCTCGGACATGACGTCTCCGATAAGCTCCAGCTCGCCCGGCGCGCGGTCCGCCGCCGTCTGCCATGATGCGGCTTGCGCCCGCATCGTCGGTCCGATGTCGGTCATCCCATCCCCTTGCCATGCGCCGAGCTCCTGACCGTCGGTCTGCATGCCGTGCGTGTTGACAGCCGAGAAGGCGAATGACGGCATCCAAGGCGAACGCGAGGTGACAGCCGCTCCTTTTTCCGTCAAGTGATCCCGCAGTTTGACGATCATGTGCATCGGCGACAGCCATTTACCCGTTCCGGCAGCCGGGCAGACGTTCGTGCAGCGCCCGCATTCGACGCAGGCGTACAGATCAAGCAGCTGCTTCTGGGTGAAGTCCTCCACCTTGCCGGCGCCGAACGATTCCGCTTCTTCGTTTTCGAGATCGAGCTTGCGGAGACGTCCGGTCGGTTCGGTGCGCCGGAGCAGCAGATTGACCGGTGCCGACAGCAGATGAAAATGCTTGCTCTGCGGCACATAGACGAGAAACGCGAGCAGGATAAGCAGATGCGCCCACCAGAATGTGATATACAGCGCCTCCGCCGCATTCTGGGACATGCCGGAAAATAGCATTGCTATCAGGGACGCTATGGGCGCGTATAGAGACTGTCCCGCCCCTTCGACCAGGCGATGGAACGCCATAGTCAGCAAGACGGAGAGCATAAGCGAGAAGATGAAGAACACAACGATGGAAGGTTTCCATCCGCGCTTCAACCGCTCCAGCTTCTCGCCGTACCGGCGGTAAGCGGCATAGCCCATGGCGATAAGCACGAGCGCCACCGTTATTTCCTGCAGCAGCTCGAACGCCGCATAGCCCGGAATCGGAAGCGGCCGGCCGGCCAGTCCTTTATAGATAATATCCAGCGCACCCAATTGCAAAATGATAAAGCCGTAAAAAATGACAACGTGCATCAGACCGCTCTTCTTGTCCTTCAGCAGCTTCGTCTGGCCGAACACTTGAACGGCGAACTCGCGCAAGTGATGCTTCGCGCGCCCGTTCCAATCCACCGGCTGTCCCAGCTTGATGTACATGTACCGGTGGATGACCGCTTTGGCGAACCAATAGACGCCTAGTCCCGTGACGGCCAAAAACAGAACGAGCTGCACAATCGCTCCCGGCATCGGAACCATCTCCTTTCCCCTTTTGCAAATGAATGAACATATCGCAAGAAACGCTTCCAATCCGCTGATACCGCATGTCCCCGGCTGGATGAACACCCGCTTTTTCATCCAATCATTGACAAGGTTCGGGTTCTATTTTATGATATCAGCAGAAAATGAATGAGCGTTCATTCATTTGTATTCCACATTTTAGCACTGAGGTGATTCCATGGCAAGTCAGAAAAAAGAAAAATATACCCAAATCCTCGATGCAGCTGTCAAAGTTTTTGCAGAAAACGGTTTTCACCGTTCGCAAGTGTCCAGGATTGCCAAAACGGCCGGGGTCGCTGACGGTACTATTTATTTATATTTCAAACGAAAGGAGGATATCCTCATTTCTTTGTTCCGCGAGAAGCTGGGCGAGCTTGTCGCCAAGTTTCACGCGAGCCTCGAAGAAACGACAGGAGCCAAAGAAGCGCTGCGCAAGGTATGCGAAATCCATTTTAACGAGCTTGAAAAAAATCCAGATTTGGCTTTCGTGACGCAGATTGAGCTTAGACAAAGCTCGCTGGAGCTGCGCAAGGAAATCGGAAAGACAATCAAGCCATACATTGTGCTCATTGAACAAATTTTGCTGCGCGGCATCGAAGAGAAAGTGTTTCGTCCCGATTTGGACGTAAAGCTTACCCGTCTTCTCATATTCGGTTCCATGGATGAGGTAGTGACCTCATGGCTCATTTCCGGGCAGAAGTACTCCCTCGTCGGACAGTTGGACGGAACGATTGGCTTTTTTCTAAGAGGGCTGGAGGCTTAGCAACGAGCGTTAGCACGTCAATTCATGTGTTATCTCCATAAGGAAAGTATGACCAACCGGCAAATCCCTTCATAGAGTTTGCACTTTCCACTTTCCTTCATGGTAAAAAAGCGAAAGGGGCAATGAACGATGAATATTATCGTATTAGTCAAGCAGACGTTCGATACGGAGGAAAAGATCTTCATCGAAGAAGGAGGCGTCGTCGAAGACGGTGTCAAATTCGTGCTTAATCCCTATGATGAGTATGCAGTGGAAGAAGCGATCCGCATCCGCGAGGACAAAGGCGGCAAAGTGACCGTCGTATCCGCCGGTCCCGAGCGGACGGCTGAAGCGCTGCGCACGGCGCTCGCCATGGGCGCCGACGAGGCCGTGCTGCTGAACGACGAGCGCATCGGCGCAGATGAGCACGCGGTTGCGCAGGCGCTGGCCGCTTTCGTCGGCACGGAGCCGTACGACCTTGTCTTAGGCGGCAATTTTTCCGTGGATAACGGCGCGGGGCAAGTGGCCGTAAGACTGGCGAAGCTGCTCGGCATCCCGCATGCGTCGGCCATTACGAAGCTGGACATCGCAGACGGACGCGCCGTGTGCTCCCGCGACGCCGAGGGAGACACGGAGGTCGTCGAGCTGCCGCTTCCGGCGCTATTTACGGCCCAGCAAGGGCTGAACGAGCCGCGTTATCCTTCGCTGCAAGGCATTATGAAGGCGAAGAAGAAGCCGTTCCGCGAGCTGACGCTGGACGACTTCGGCGTGACGGCCGAAGCGCGCACCGAGCGCGCCGAGCTGTCCCTGCCTCCGCAGCGCCAAGCAGGCAAGCTGATTTCCGGGGAACCGGCGGAGCAGGCGCAGGAGCTGTTCCGGCTGCTGCGCACGGAAGCTAAGGTTGTATGAAGCTGATTCCTATACCGGCAAGGCCCATATTCGAAGGAGGCGATTGACCATGTCAAGAACAATTCTTGTCGTAGCCGAACCGAAAGACGGAGCTCTTCGGCAGGTATCTTATGAAGCGATTGGCGCGGCCCGCACTGCTGCCGGCAACGGTGGAACCGTGGCCGCAGTAAGCATGGGTTCGGATGTGACCCGTTATGCAGGCGAATTAGCCGTTTACGGCGCGGATCATATTTACACCGTTGAGCATTCCGCTCTTATTCACTATCATCCTGAAGCTTATTTTGCCGCGCTGCAGGCAGTCGTGCAGGAAGTCCGCCCGGACGGCGTGTTCTTCGGCCATACCGCATGGGGCAAGGATCTTGCGCCCCAATTAGCTGCCGCGCTAAGCGCCGGCCAGATCTCTGACGTCATCTCCATGGAAACGGACGAGAACGGCGAAGTGCTGTTTAATCGTCCGATTTATGCAGGCAAGGCAATGGAAAAGAAAAAGTTTCTGTCGGCGCCGTGGATTGTCACCATCCGCCCGAATAACATTCCGCCTCTGGCAGCCGAAGCAGGCCGGACGGCGCCGGTGACAGCAGTCGCCTATCCGGAGCCGCCGCTTGCCGCAGTCATCCGCGAGGTTGTGCAAAATACCGCCGGCAAGATGGACCTGAGCGAAGCGAAGGTCATCGTCTCCGGCGGCCGGGGCGTCCGCAGCGCCGAAGGCTTCCAGCCTCTGGAGGAACTCGCGGCCGTGCTGGGCGGCGCCGTCGGCGCTTCCCGCGGCGCTTGCGATGCGAATTATTGCGATTATGCCCTGCAGATCGGCCAGACCGGCAAGGTCGTGACGCCGGAGCTGTATATCGCCTGCGGGATCAGCGGCGCGATTCAGCATTTGGCCGGCATGAGCCAGTCGCGCGTCATCATCGCGATTAACAAGGACCCGGAAGCGCCGATATTCCAAGTTGCCGATTACGGTATTGTAGGCGACTTGTTCGAAGTCGTGCCGCTCTTGACCGAGCAGTTCAAGCAGGCGCTGCAGACATAAGGTTGTAACTTCTCCGTCTCCATCCATTCGATCTATTATTTCATACAAAAAGGGGCGTCCGCCAGCTTAGTTAGTTGGCTTAGGACGCCCCTTTTATCCTAGTACTTTTTTACCATTAACTATGGTAACGCATCGTTCTCCTGAAATACTCCTGTTCCAAAAATAGTTGTGACTCAGGCGGTGGAGGCTGCGAATAACTCCCGCACTGCAGTCACTTTTTTTCTGGTTTGTTCCCCACCCCTGCTTCATTCCCCATTTCTGAATGCTCTCACTCATGTGATGAATGTTGTTCTTCAACACGGTCGAAGCTTGTTTTCATTGGAAAACGTACAGCAGAAAGAACAGGTTAAGCTGCTCAACGGCATCCAGAATTTTATACAGTAGATTCGGCTGTTTCTCGGCGATTGAGCCCGATAAGTGTCAAACCATTGGATGAACTCCAATGGAACCTGCCATAAGCGATTTACACGGCTGATTCCATTGGACAGAATCCAAGGGCGTCTAAGGAAAACGTCTAACCTGCGTCCTCGAACCATCTCATCAACAGACCGTCGGTAGCATAATAGCATGTTTGATGGGCGCCCCCTATGTTAGTATATAACAGCCGTTTTTGACGTCCCTTCAGCGATCTGATCCCCTCTTCAATTCGGATAATATTAACAATTGAGGGGATATTAAGATATCGCGGATTCTATACTCATCTTATTCCAACACAAGGGAGGCCAATTGCTATGACCATTACCATTCCACAGCCAAAAACGTTCGGACCGCTGGGCAACTTGCCCCAAATCAACCTGGAGGCGCCTGTTCAGTCACTCGTAAAGCTGGCTGAGGAGTATGGGACGATATTTCGCATGGATTTGCCGGGCAGAAGTGAGATCTTCATCTCGGGTCACGAGTTGGTGGAAGATGCTTGTGACGAGTCCCGATTCGACAAAAAAGTGTGGGCGCCTCTGCAGAAGGTGCGTGCATTCACCAAGGATGGCTTGTTCACGGCCGAGACGGAGGAGCCCAATTGGCAGAAGGCGCACCACATTTTGCTTCCGAGCTTCAGCCAGACGGCCATGCGCGGATATCACGAGATGATGGTGGATTTGGCGGTACAGCTGATTCAAAAATGGGGGCGGCTGAATCCGGATGAAAGCGTGAATGTGCCGGAAGACATGACCCGCCTGACTTTGGACACCATCGGGCTGTGCGGCTTCAACTACCGTTTCAACAGCTTTTACAGAGAACAACAGCATCCTTTCATTACAAGCATGGTTCGGGCGCTGGATGAAGCGATGAGCCAGCTGCAACGCCTGGGCATTCAAGATAAGCTGATGGTTATTACGAAACGCCAGTTCATGCACGACATGCAGGCCATGTTTTCATTGGTGGATAGAATCATTGCGGAGCGCAAGGCCCATGGCGATCAGGGCGGGAATGATTTGTTAGCCCATATGCTGAACGGAAAAGATCCGGAGACCGGAGAAGCGCTGGATGATGAAAACATCCGCTATCAGATCATTACGTTTCTGATTGCCGGGCACGAAACGACAAGCGGATTGTTGTCCTTCGCATTGTATTTCCTGTTGAAGAACCCCGATAAGCTTCACAAGGCATATGAGGAGGTCGATCGCGTTCTCACGGAACCGGTTCCGTCTTATACCGAGGTAAGGAATTTGAAATACATCCGCATGATTTTGAGTGAATCGCTGCGCCTGTGGCCCACGGCCCCTGCCTTCGCCTTATATGCCAAGGAAGACACGTTGCTGGCCGGCAAATACCCATTGAAGCAAGGGGAAAGCGTCAACGTGCTGATTCCCAAGCTGCACCGGGATACCGAAGTATGGGGAGAGGATGTCGAAGAGTTCCGTCCGGAGCGGTTCGAGGATCCGAGCCGGATTCCTCATCATGCCTATAAACCGTTCGGCAACGGACAACGGGCGTGCATCGGGCAGCAGTTTGCCCTTCAAGAGGCGACCCTTGTCCTCGGGATGGTTCTGAAGCATTTTGAGATTATCGATCATTCCCAGTACCAATTGAAGGTCAAGGAAACATTGACGCTGAAGCCCGATGGGTTCACGATGCGGGTGCGTCCCCGTGGCGGACAAGTCGGCTATGCGATCGCAGGCGCAGCAGAGACACATGCGCCGGAACAGAAAGCGGCTGAACAAGCTTCCCCCAATCCGGTGGAGGCTCACAATACCCCTCTGCTGGTGCTGTACGGCTCCAATCTCGGCACGGCTGAAGGAATTGCCCGGGAAATGGCGGATTCGGCGCGGTATCAAGGATTTCGAAGCGAGGTCGCGCCGTTGAACGAATATGTGGGAAAATTGCCGAAGCAGGGCGCCGTTTATATTGTATCGGCATCTTATAACGGCAAACCGCCAAGCAATGCGCACAAATTTGTCCAATGGCTGCAGGAAGTGGAGCCTGGGGAGCTGGAGGGGGTGCGTTATGCCGTCTTTGGCTGCGGGGACCACAACTGGGCCAGCACCTATCAGGAAGTTCCCCGCTTCATAGATGATCAGCTTGCGTCCAAGGGAGCAACGAGGCTTGCTTCGCGTGGCGAAGGAGACGCCAGCGGCGATTTCGAGATGCAGGTGGAGAGCTGGCGCGAGCATCTATGGCCGGATGTGATGACCGCGCTGGGTCTGAAGATAAATGAGAAGACGGAGAGGGAAAGCGGCACGCTCACCGTGCAGTACGTCAGCGGGTTCATTGGAACCCCGCTTGCCGAAACGTACGATGCGACGTATGCCAAGGTGGCGGAGAATCGCGAGCTGCAAGCGGAAGGCAGCGAGCGCAGCACTCGCCATATCGAAATCGCGCTTCCGGAGGGAATCTCCTACAAAGAGGGAGATCATGTGGGCGTGTTGCCTCGGAATCGGAAGGAGCTCATTGAACGTGTCTTGCGCCGATTCGGCATGGATGGCAACGACCATGTCGTGCTGAATGCGACCGGACGGAGTGCGGCTCACCTGCCGCTGGAGCGCCCGGTAAGCTTGCACGACCTGCTGAGTCATAGCGTGGAATTGCAGGAAGCGGCGACCCGGGCGCAGCTGCGGGAGCTGGCGGCGTTCACCGTGTGTCCGCCTCATAAGCGGGAACTTGATTCTTTGCTGGAGGAAGATGCGTACAAGGCCAATGTTCTTCAGAAACGGTTGACGATGCTTGATTTGCTGGAAAAATACGAAGCCTGTGAATTGCCGTTCGAACGCTTCTTGGAGCTGCTGCCGCCTCTGAAGGCGCGATACTATTCGATATCCAGTTCGCCGCGTGCGCAGCCTGGACAAGCCAGCATCACCGTCGCCGTCGTGCGCGGACCGGCATGGAGCGGCCAAGGCGAATACCGCGGGGTGGCTTCGAACTATCTTGCCGGGCAGCACCCGGGGGATGCAATCGTCATGTTCGTCCGAACGCCAGAGTCGGGCTTTGAGCTTCCCGAGAATCCAGAAGTCCCGATCATTATGGTCGGGCCAGGGACGGGGGTCGCGCCGTTTCGGGGATTCCTGCAGGCTCGCCGCGCGCTGAAAGAGGAAGGAAAAGCGCTTGGCGAAGCGCACCTCTATTTCGGATGCCGCAACGAAGCGGATGAGATCTACCGCGTGGAGCTGGAACGGTTCGAACACGAAGGACTGGTAAGGGTCCACACCGCATTTTCCCGGAAAGAAGGGCAGCCGAAGACGTATGTTCAGCATTTGATGCAGCAGCATGCGCAGGAAATCATCGGCATCTTGGATCGGGACGGGCGGCTCTATGTATGTGGAGATGGCAGCAAAATGGCTCCCGATGTCGAGGCCACCTTGCAACAAGCCTATCAAGACATACATCAAGCCAGCGAAGCGGAAGCGAAGCAATGGATGGAGCGCCTCCAGACCGAAGGGCTATACGCCAAGGATGTGTGGGCCGGCATTTAAAGACATGCAGTGGCAGAGCAGCCCAGGATGGTTAACCCTCGGCTGCTCTCGTTGATCCGGCGGGAGTACGGCTAGTCATGCATATAGAAGCAGTGGCGTATCTATTTTTCACGGTCACAAATGGGGCCAAATGTCCCTATTCTTACGGTATGGAAACGCGCAACCTGCTTTTCGATGGGGCAAAGCAGGAAAGGAGCCGACGAACTGCAAAAGTCAGACTGTTGAAAAATCGGTTTAAGCGGCAGAATTTAGAGCTAAAGGTTTCGATAAGTTCCTTAATTTGGTTAAAACAACAGGTGGAGTCTTTTGCTTCTGCCCACCTCCGACCTTTTGGGCCAGGTACCTGGCAATCTTTTTTACATTCTGGGCTATTGCGGTCATGAAAGCTTGTTCCTGCGTTTTAGCTCTCCCGCGGAACTTGCAGCGACGATATCCATGAAGCTCTTTTGCATCTGCAAAGCTTCGTTCTATCGTTTGAGGACGCAACTTATAGGCCGCCTCTCCGGAATGGGTTTTCCGGTACTGAGCGACCTTCTCTTTACTCTCTTCCCATATATGTCGTTCGATCTTACGTTGGTGGTTGGCCGATTTCGTACACTGATTGAGCAGGGGGCAGTTTGCACACTCCTGGGCATTTGACGTGTATTCCCGATACCCTTGTCGATTGGTAGTCGTATACATTAGCATTTTTCCTGCAGGACACAGGTAGCCATTTTCTTCCGCATGGTAGATAAACTGTTTCTTCGGAAAAATGTCAGGGGGCGTTGGAGCATTGCGTTCCGCGATAGCCGCAGCGATCTCTAGCTTTAGCGTCTGATCGCATATGTAAGGCGTCATGTACCCCGAATCCAGCGCGACGGCTTCCAGCGTCGATTGAAATGCAAAGGTTTGGATTTGTCGCTTGAGGCGTTCCACGTAGACGGCAGCGTCATTAACATGGCCAGGTGTCACATGGACATCGGTGATAATGTTATATTTATGGTCGACGGTGCGATGGTCGAGATAACAGAATGCCTCCGGTTTACCGCTTCGTTTCATCAGTCCGCACTCGGGATCGGTTTGACTTACTTTACGTGGTTTTTCCTCCCCGGAAGGCTTCCGGGGAGGAAGGGGCTTTTTTCCGTGGCTCTCTCGATCCTCGTTGATGGCCTTCTCTAATTCTTTTAGATAGTCATGAGGGGTCTCTTCGAGAACCTGCATCGTGTAGCGATTATTGTTAGCGTTGGCTCGAATATGAGTCGAATCGGTCACCAAGAGACGACCATCCACCATCTTATGGTTGATCGCCAGATGTACCATTTCATCAAAAATCTCTTGAAAGAGATTCGTATCTTTAAACCGATTATTCCGGTTCCAACTGATCGTCGAGTGATCGGGGACGCGATCGGAGAAACGCAGGCCAAGGAACCAGCGATAAGCAGCATTCGGAATGATTTCTTGCTCCAATTGACGTTCAGAGCGTATGCCGTACAAATATCCGATGAGCATCATTTTAAATAATACAACGGGGTCTAAGGCCGGTCGTCCCTTGGTTTCGCTATAGTAAGGCCGAACTTTTTCCCTGATAAAAGAGAAATCCACATATTTATCGATAAGGCGTAGCAGATGATCTTGAGGTACCAATAAATCCATGCAAATAAGTTCCATTTCATTATGAGCTTTGTTTTCGGACTGCTTGCTATTCAACAAGATCACCACACGCCTCTCATCCAAATTAATTACTGATATTGTATCATACTAATACGTTAGTGCACCGAAAAACACGGCTTTTTTCAACAGTCTGAAAAGTGCAGTTACTGTTGCGAAATACCGCCCTTTTTGGTGTTTAAACTGCAAATGTGCAGCTCAAAATGATAATTTTGCCATTTTTTATGATATTAAAGAAAAATAAACTGCACGATTGCAGTCCAGCGTGACGAAAGATGCAAAAAGGGAACTCACAAATGTATATTTGCAGTTGAAGCTGCTCCCTCCCGGTGTGTCATCACCCGTTCGACCACATCATAGAGTGTGCTTGGGGGATGCGGGAATCGGTGATACGTTTTACCATCGCTTTTGGCCTGTAAGTATTGAACATTTATTGCGTTCGAGCTGAACATGGTATGATGGAAGCATCATGTCAACGAGGTGCAAGGTATGGATATCACAATCAAAGAAATCATAGCTGCCACACGGCACAAATTTGGCTTAGACAATTACTATCTGCATTCTCACGAGCTATATCGGGACGTAAATGTGTTCAATGAGACGATCTACAGCTTGAGTATGGAATGGTATCCTTCACACATCATGGAGCAGGAAGAGGAAGGGCTGAATCCAGCGGGTACGGCAGTCATTCAGTATGACTTGGGTGCTCGCCAATATAAGAGTGTTATCTTTGTCCAAGGAAAGTCTTATGCCAATGGGCCAACTTATCAGGACATCAGCTTGGGTGAAATTATCAAATGGGTTGAGGCGGAAGCAGGGATTGTCTACGGCGAGCAGTTTCAACTATCGAAGGAAGAAGAAGGCGCATTCCATTTCAACGAGTGTGTGGACGGTATTCCCATCGCCCCCTCCGGACAGATCGAGATTCGATTCGATGAAGCTGGGAAGCTCGTACAATATTCGGTGTACGGACATTTTCCTCCCGCATCAATCATACAAGAAGAGACCTATTCGCTGTCCCTAGAAAATGTGGAGCCACTAGCCAAGAAGCAATTGCAGTTGATCGAGTATCCCGTAGACGAAGAACAGTGTCTCCTTCCGCTCTATGGAATCGAGGAAATCTATGTTACGAACGATGAAACGGGAACGCTACCATTTGAGTTCATTGTGCAAGCAAGATCACGTTTGAACATAGATAAGGTTATCGAGTGGGAGCTGCCGAGTACACAGCCGTTCGAGAGAAAAGACATGGATCGGCGCGAGGAAGTCACCATTGAACAAGCACTCGCATGTGAACCTCATCCGGACAGCTTCCCGATCACTGAGGCTGAGCAAGAGAAGTGTATTGCTGCGGTGAAAGAAGGATTGCGTCAACTCTATCCGAACGATTCCGGGCAATGGTTGCTCAAGACTTTGCATCGCGAAAAAGGCTATATTCAAGCGGTATTGCGAGAGAATACACCGACCAAGCGCGTGTTCCAGCGCAAGCTACTGTTGTTCATCGATGCCAACCGATATGAGGTCATTACTTATATGGATAACAAGCCATTGCTCAGCATGTTTGACGAGTTTCAGGCGCCAGAAGATGTTGACGTCAGTAAAGACGATGCCTATGCCAAGCTTAAGGAATTCATCGAATTAACGCCCGTCTATGTGTATGATCCAGGACAGAAGAAGTATGTGTTATGCGGGAAATTAGACTGTCAGTACGCTGTGAACGCATCCAGCGGAGAGGTCGTGGCGTTGGGGAGTTTGTAGAACTCAATCGGGGCTGCTGGTCCATAATTAAAGCTGTCAATTTCATCGCTTGTGTGAAAGAAGTCGAATACTACGACGGCTCCAAGTGGGAGAAAGTTTCTCCTAAAAAAATATTCGCGTAACCAAAAAGGTGGTAATTGATTTCCCAATTCCCACCTCAAATATTTGTTCTCTTTTTAGGCATGATCAAAATGCAATCTATACTGGCCACATTTTGGACATTGGAATAAATACAATCCGATATCATCTCCTATTTTGTTTACAGATAAGCCGTAATTCTCCTCTAAACCGTCTAATTTCATCTTGTAAATCCTCTTTCATGCCATGCAGTTCATTTTTATTCAAATATCCGATAAACATACAATATTCATCGCAATGACTTAACCACTGTGGCTCTTGCCTCGCTACGTAACCAGGCGTACGGAAGATTAATTCTTCTAAACTTTCATCATCAATACGCTCAACTTCTTCATAATCAATAAAATACATATACTCATTTGTATCATCATTGAACGTAACCGACAGCAGCTTATTTTTATATTCTACCGTTCCCTGTAAAACCCCATTGAAATCCTTAGTTGCTTTGCCATCATGAATACACCATGGACAAATATGATTTACGTCATCCATTGAATAAAAGGGTCCTGAATAAATGTAAGCGTGTCGTTGTTGCAAACCGCACAATTTTGTTTAGGTACTTTCTCAAATATACCGATACTAAATGCATTAGGATTATATTTAAAATTCGGCAAATTACTTCTCATAAGATATCCTTAAGCCCCCCGGATCCATTAGCAATAGGTTTTTTTTAGATTGATTTGATAGTATATAATTATCTATTAAGCTGTGTGTTAAAAGGCGGTGCACAATGAAATTAAATATAAGAAAAATAATTTTATTTACTGGAATAACCTTTGGTTTCACTTTGGTATTTCATATTGTAATTGCTTTTACAAATAATCCAAAAACGGACAATTCGGGTGGTATTTCATCGCAATGATTATACCCGTCCTTTTATCATTTCATTGGAATTGGACAATAGAACAATTTTTTACAATGATGATGACCGGACTAACCATTTCCACACTTTCCGCTTTCGTAGAAGAAGTTGCTTGGCGTGGTTTCCTGCGAAACGAATTGAATGGAATAAGCAGGTCTAAAGCTTATCTTGTTACTGCTCTTATATGGTCGATTTGGCACATTCCAGTGGCTGTTTTATATCGATATTCGGATGCTATTTTGGTTAACACCCTAGTATATTGTGGACAATTATTTCTTTTTTCCTTTATGATGAATTGGCTTCGAGATAAATCAAATAGTGTAATTCCAGCAAGCTTGTTTCACGGCATGCTTAATGTGTTTTATTTTTAAATGAAAAACCTTGAATGGCGCGAAGCCAATCAAGGTCAAGGAAGTCTGCGAGAAAATAGGCACGGTTCATAATCGTTAAATAATCCCCGTTATGATAGCGATAGTGACGAGAATCATGCTAATTCCCCACATCCAGACAAGCGAGTAGCGGATATGACGTCCCATTTCCAGTCCGGCTAAACCTAACGCAAGCCAGAGAGCTGGTGAAAGCGGACTCACAAACGTGCCGACGATATTTCCGATAACCATGGCGTACGCAGTGGATAAAGAAGCGACCCCGAAGCTGGCGGCAATCTGATCGACCACGGGCAGCAGCGCAAAGTAGTACGCATCCGTGCTTAATATTAAATCAAACGGCACGCCCAACAAACCGACGATGATATGCAGGTAAGGCGCAATGCTTCCCGGAAGCACCTTAACGGCGTCATTGGCAATGGCATGGAGCATTCCGGTCCCGTTTAGTATTCCTAAAAATAAGCCGGCCGCAAGAATGATTGACGCCATGGTGAGAGCATTGGGCGCATGCGCGCGCAATCTCTCCATCTGATCATTTACTTTGAAGAAGTTAAGCGGCAACGCAATACTTACCCCAATCATGAAAGCCAAGCCTGCCGGGATGATCCCGGCGACAAGCACGCCAACTACCGTTAATGCCAAGCAAGCATTGATCCAAAGCAATTTAGGACGGGCCAGCGCGTTTTCCTGCTCCGGCTTGACGTAAGCAGTCTGTCTTTCGACCGCCGCTTCAAGAGATGCCGCAACCTCTAACGAACCATAATTTCTGGTGATTCTTCTCTTTTCCCTTATGCCTAGAAGAACGGCTAAAGCAATCATGAGAATCATGCCTATGATTTGGATGGGGATAAGCGGCTTCCATAATTCCGTGACATCCGTTTCCAAGACGGTTGCCGTTCGCCCCAGAGGACCGGCCCACGGAATCATATTCATGATACTTGCGCTTCCCCCAACTAATAGGAGCAACAAATACGGATTCATTTGTAAGCGCTTGTAAACGGGTAAAAGCGCAGGAATGGTAATTAAAAAGGTCGAAGCGCCCGATCCGTCTAAATGGGCAATCGCTGCCACCACAACGGTTCCGACACTAACGGTGATTACGCTTCCGCGTGAAACAGCGACCATTTTATTAATTAGCGGATCAAACAGTCCAACGTCCTGCATAATGCCAAAAAAGATAATCGCAAAAATAAACATAATCGCGACATGGATAACCGAGCTTACGCCGTTTCCAAAGAAGCTGCCGATTTCCGAGAAACGATAACCCGCTATTAATGCGCCAAGTATCGGTGGTATCACCATGGCGACGATCGGAGTCACTTTTCCGCTAATCAGCAATGCGACAATAATTAAAATCGTAATCAGACCAATCAAACTAAGGCTCAATATGATATCCCCTTTCCGTGATAGCCGCGTTTCACACGTAACCTCATTCCGCATCGTATGAATGCGTTTACAATTCGGTGTACAGCATAATCCTTTTTAGATTAGTATGAAATTTATCACAGATGAAGGGGAGGATAAATATTGTGAACATAAAAACAATATTACTCATTTTAATGATTTTGTTCATAAGTTTCACAGATGATATATCTTCGTTCCGGCCTTCCTACCGTGCCATAGATGAGCTTCGTTTTTACCATTTTTAGAGAAACTAAATATTCTAAATAACGCCGCGCAGTTGAACGGCTGATACCTAGATCGGAGCTTAATTCAACAGCCGTAATTCCGTCCATTTCTGTTGTTGTGAATACGCGATGAATCTTGTCCAACGTAATCGAGTCAATTCCTTTCGGGAGAGCGGCCTCGCCCCTTGCAGAAGAATCAGGACGATGCAAGCCGAATAAAGCGTCGATGTCGCCTTGCTCCATTTCCTTTTTGGAATACAGGATACTCCGGTGTTCTTTATATTTTAACAGGGTTTGACTGAAGCGCTCCTCGTCTACAGGCTTAACGATATAATCAAACACCCCGCCGCGGAGAGCTTCCTGAATCGACCTTGCTTCCTTGTCCGCCGTGACGATGATGATGTCGGCTTCCTGGCAGGACTGGCGAATCTCCCACAATAAGTTCATCCCTTCCACATCGGGGATGTATACATCCAATAAAATAATATCCGGAATCGCTGCGCTGCTTTCCATATACTCCAGCGCTTCTTTTCTGCTCTTGGCTATGTATTGAACGGCAAAGCCGGCTGTTTTCTCAACATATTGCCGATGAATATCAGCTACTCTAAAATCATCCTCGATAATCAGCACCGAAAATAGGTCCTTCACGACGATCCCCTTCCGTCCTTTGGTATAACGATCATAAAGCAAGCTCCTCCGAGCTCCCCTTCCCCCTCTTCTAGTAAAATCTCGCCGCCAACGCCATTCAGCATCAGCTTCGTAAGAGCCAGGCCTGTTCCTCTATGCCTGCCCTGCTTCCTTGAAAATCCTTGCTCAAAGATGCGAGCGATATCCTTCTCGGCTACCCCCGAACCCGAATCTTCAATCTCAAAAATGCAATCGTCTCCCATATCCGTAAAAAAGATGGAAACCTTGCGCAGACCGTCTTCCTTTTGGTTTACCGACTCCAATGCATTTTCGATCACATTGCCCAGCGCGGTTAACAGCGCATCCTGCTTCCCCTCTGAAAATGGCTCATCCAACCTGCTGTCGGGATGAATAACCATAGAAATGCCAAGCTCATTGGCCTGGTTGAACTTCCCTTGCAATAAGGCCTGAATTAGAGGATCGGCTACCTTTTCCGATAAAAACGTTAATCTGGCTTGCTGGATATTGCTTTCTTTCTTAATAAAATCGATTACCTCCATAGTTCGATTATTTTGTACCAGCCCAAGTATGATATGCAGTTTATTGGAGTACTCATGCGTCTGCGCCCGCTGCGTATTCGCATATTGTTTTATTCTAGAAAGCTCCTCAGTCACGGTTTCCAGCTCTGTTTTTTTGCGGAACGTATAGACAATCCCCGTGAATGCGTCTTCCCTTACAATGGGGGTCTGATTGACGAGCACGACATCTTCGCCCAGCACCATTTCCCGGTTAACCAATCGGCTTCTGTGCTTTGCATTCGTATCCGTATTTAGCGAAGGAACAATCTCATTAAGGGATGCGCCCGCATAATTCATTTGTTTCTGCGCCATTTGCGTGAACAGAATATCTTTGGCCGCTTTATTAATCGCCGTAATGGCCCCATGATTATCCACGGCAATAATTCCTTCATGCGTAGACTGCAAAATCGCCTCTTTCTGAAGATACAAATGAGAAATCTCCTCGGGCTCCATATTATGCAATAATCTTTTGATATAAGAAGCAATAAAGATAGCTCCAGAAATGCCGAATAGAATAATCATGCTTAAGGTTATCCAGAGTGATTTGCTTTGGTCCGCAACGATTCGATGCACATCATTATTGAGAAAACCGACCGACACGACCCCCACGATCTTCCCTTCATCGGAAATGGGCACCTTTCCCCGAATCGATAACCCCAGCGTTCCTTCTTTCTTCGATACATAGGACTCGCCGTGAAGCAAGGCCCTGTCATTATCGCTCCCTACCATTTTCTCTCCGATAATGTTCGGATTGGGATGGGATTGTCTAATTTCTTCCGTGTTCCCAACAACAATAAATTCGGCTCCTGAATTCTGCTGTATCGGCTGAACAATAGCTTGAATCACCAAATAGGGCTCTTCCAATTGAAACGCTTCTTTAATTTCCGGTATATTCGCGACACTATGCGCAAGACTTAAGGCTCTTTTTCCTGTTTGATCCTCCGTCATATTCCATATAAAACGTTCCAGAAATACAGCAAAAATAGTGCATATTCCAATAATCAATAAACTGATAAGCAAGATCATCTTCAGGCGCAAATTGCATTTAATATTGGAAAACCGCTTCATGACTTCCTACTCCTAAAAGTTGAAATAATAATATTTTAGTTATGGTTAAATAATCCCATTATATCATTATCCTATTTTAGTAAAAACCGGATGCAGATGTTCTCACGCAAAAAAGGCTTACTCCTATTCAAGTGGAATAAGCCTTTGAGCTTTGTTTATTATATAAATTAATGACGCAGAGCGGTTGCCATTACAGCCTACGATTTAGGCAATTAGGTAGGAATGGGCCCTGATTGAGCCTTTCCAACAACATTCATGACCATCTCCGCGGCTCGCTCATATCCGCCAGCTTGACGCAGAGATTCGCCGATGGCGCGGGCATGCTGCTTGTAGGACGATTGATTCAATACTTCCAAGAGCGCATTTCTCAACACGGCTGGCGTAAGCTCGTCCTTATCCACAATAACCCCAGCACCAAGCTTCTGCACTTGCTGTGCCACCATAGGCTGATCAGACGTTAAAGGAATCATGACTAGCGGAACATCGTAATATAGGGCTTCGCTTGTGCTGTTCATGCCGGCATGTGTAATAAAGGCATCGACCTGCTGCAGCACTTCCAACTGCGGCAAATACGGCTTCACGATGAAGTTGTCGGGAATATGGCCTGCGAGCGGCTCCATATCCGTATCTTTGCCCGAGGATAAAATAAACTGAATCGGTTCATTGCGAAAAGCCTCGAAGCAAAGCTTATAGAAGTCAATGTTATTGTTCAAAATGCTTCCCAGCGAAATATAGACGGCATGGGCATAGGGAAGCTGATCCCGCTCCAACGAAAAATCGGGTGCATCGGTGCGAGGTGCGATGGAGGAACCGGTGAACACATAGCTGTCGTCCAGTTTCTCCACCTGTGGTTGAAAATAACGGCTTGTATGCACGATCTTTAACCGTCCATAGGCCTTGAAAATATCATCGATGTCAGGTGCGGACAGTTGGTAACGATCAGCTAATTGCCGCGCTGTGTTCATCGTTGTCTCATAGATGGATTGTATCTCTTCATCATCCAGCCCATCCACGTCATGTTCAGATCCGAGCGGCTTCACGAAAGCAAATGAGGTGATGGAGCATACTGCGGGGATGCCGAGCCTCTCCGCGATCATTTGACCGCCCCAACCTATTAAGTAATCATAAATCAAATAGTCGTAAGAATCCTGTTCGGTCAATGCGAAAACTTCCGGTATGACGGGCTCGATAAAGCCGCGCAGCACGAACTGGATAAATTGATAGGGATGCTTATATATAATTGGCTTTAATACCGGATCATCCGCGAATGATCCTCTGGCGTAAATGTAAGTCAAGACTTTCGCTCCAGTTGCTTCTATCCGTTTGCGATATTCTTCCGTGCACACATAAGTGACTTCTTCGCCGCATTTCACCAACTGTTGAACCAATCCCAACGATGGATTGACATGTCCTTCAGCAGGAGTGATGACAACCAATACACGTGCCAAATTCTCCACCTCCGATAATGGATATCTACATGACATCATTTTGTATAAGGAAGCTTGTGCATTTGTACTTCCTGTTTGATTAAGAGATGACTGTGGAACGTTGCGAGCCTCCGTTGCAATGCGGAGAGAAGCGAGCAAGCTCAGAATGACGAAGCATAGCTGGAGAGACAATGCCAGCATGACTCCGGTGAAGATCCCTCGTTAACGCGAGTGCTGTTCCTGCCCAATCGGATATTCTGCCTAACCCGGTTAGCAGGATGCTTGTTCCAACAGCGAGCTGTATGGCGTATATTTCTTTGTTACTATCTTGTATAGCGGATGTCTTAGGTGCGGGTATGTTGTGAAAGGAAGGAGTCCCATACTTAGCGCAAACGCAATGAACGGAAGCAAAATGCGACTGATAATCAGCCAAAATGGTCGTTCGAAGTAAGTCTGGGTATCGTGCAACACTGCAGTATACACAGGTGATGAGGACGACAGCACCAAAGCCTTGCAAGGCTCTTTCCGCAATCAGCATATACATATGAAGGGAAAGCGCGCTGAAATGGATGCCTTACAAACGTTGCGCAATCGCAGGGGCAATCGTTGTAATGACTAGACCCTCGGATGCTGCGGGAGTCACAATCAACATGATGCCGATGTTCAACGCTCGATACTGGGGATGGAAAAATCCCTGTCTTTTCCGCGCTTATTTCTTTTATACCTCCTTAGTTTAGTAGTTGTTTCAACAATACTCGTCATAGCAACTATTTGTTAAAAAAAGAGACATAACCAAAGTATCACGGTACTACTCAATGGTATGTCCCTTTCCCTGTCCAATACAGTTGCTATGACTATTATATTCATGACCACTATTTATGTCAATACCTGTAAAACAAGCTTCACCAATTTTCTTGCCGCTTGATCCAGAGGTTGCCTTTCCATATTGCAATGTTCGACATTGCAATGTTCGACCAGCGCTGTCCCCCGTCGTCTACTTGGGCGGTTAACTTAATTGTAACAATATATAACAACCCTTATGCAATGAGGTAACAGCAGCTATGCTACGATGACCTTAACCCGAAGAAAAGGAGGCTAACGAATGCTACAAACGCTATTGCGAAAACCAAGCCTAGCGTCGTCGTGATGGAAGAACGCTCATTTGTCAAAAGCGATAGCTCAACAAAACCTGCATGAGTTCAAACCCCAACTACAGTACAAGTGCGAAAAGTATGGTATTCGCTTTGCAAAAGCTGACAAATGGTATCTTTCCTCTAAAACCTGTTCCTGTTGCGGATACGTAAAAAAAGACTTGAGACGATCAGACAGGATTCGGAGCATCCATAGGACACCGTTTACGGTTGTCATCCCCCGATTTAGCAAGTAGAAGAATGGAGTGGAACATATGATAAAAAAGAAAAAAAGGTCACAAATATTTTTTAAAAGTATAACAGCGGTTGCTATTTTACTAGGTTCTCTAACATTAAATGGAACATCTATCTCTGCACAAGTAGCGAAAAATTCTCCAATCGATATTGGACAAGGCGCAAAGGTATATAATAACTTATCTACAAAGTTTGGCAATGAAAAAATAAAAACCTCTCTTTCTGTTTCCTTTATTGACGATCCCCATAGTAATAAACAAATTGCAGTCATTACTACAGAAGGAAGCAACATTGATGCGGACAGAAAGATCTCTTTTCCTGATCAGGATACGTATAAAGGGTATTATAGAGCGACATTACATTGGGCATCTTCTTATCGGATAGCAATGGAATTAAACGGAAATGGGGATTTTTTCAAGGTATCTCCTACGAATACAATTGATAAAAAAACGGTATCATCTACCATTGGATATACCATTGGCGGTGCAATAGGCAGTATCCCGAATAGCAGTAATAATTGGTCAACCTCCGTTTCTTATGAACAAACAGACTACAAAACGAATTTAAGAACCGATACCAATAAAAAAGTTGAATGGACGGTTCCTTTTGTTTCTGCTATGAATCAAGGATGGGGACCGTATAATAGGGATTCATTTACTGTTACTTATGGTAATGAGCTTTTTAGTAAATCTCGTAACGGCCAAGTTTGGGCAAAAGATAATTTTCTTTCTAGCGATCAGATGCCTGCTTTAGCGGCTTATAGCTTTTCTCCTGCAGTTGTCGCCGTTGTCATTGCAGATAAATTTGATTCCTCTTCTGAATTAACTGTACATTTAGGAAGAACGCAAGATAGTTATAAGCTACAATGGCATAATGAACTATTTGGTCTTGGTTATTGGGCAGGAAGCAATGAAAAAGACACCTCCCATTCAACCTTTACTACAAAATATATACTTGATTGGAAAAATCATAAATTAGTAGAGAAAAACTAAGTAAACTATGGAAAGGTCGGAGTTCATCTCCACCATCTGCGACATAAATACTGTCGAGAATTAGTCGGATCTGAAAACGGGGATCGCAAATGAGGCGAATCTCCCGTTTTCTTTGGTTTACTTCAAATTCCTATTGAATCGATCCATCACATCTCGCTCTGATTTATCCCCTACGAGGTGACTGAAGCACCCCTTAGAATAGACATTGGCCCCCCCTAGGTTACTCCGTGAACTGTGACCCGAGAGATGATGACTTTTCTGGAACTCGTTTATAACCTAATATTTCAGCAGCAACATCTGCCTCTTTATCAGTCCGATGCGGTCCATTAGGAGGTCAACTCTTTTTCGCTGGGGTCCATTTCCCTGTTTTATTATTGTAATCACTAGTTCTTTGTTGCTTACGTATATAATATCCACCATAAGCATCATTACCCGTCTCCTCATAAGGCCCTTCCTTCTTGCCGCCACCACCACATCCAACAGACTGGCTGCTGTACCCGCTCGGGTCCACGTAATTAATTGGGTTGTTCCCGACATAGGCGTACAAATTCAGACCGTCGCCGCGGTACTCGTCCTCTTGCGTAAAACGGGCAATTACAGGGTTATAGAACCGTGCGCGCAGGTAATACTGCTCCATCGTGTGGTCATACCGCTCGCCCGCATAGCGGAAGCGGTTCGGGATGCCTTCTGTGAGGGATAGGGTGCGACCGAACGCGTCGTACTCATAGCTGTTTACAATACCGCCGAGGCGGTTCGGGATGTGCGCGACATCGCCGTGCTGGTTGTTCAGGTAGTAGTAGGAATCTCCTCTGCCATCTACCTGCGCGAGCCATTCATGGCCACGGACATAGGATGCCTTGACGTTATGATCCCCGTCCAACTCATTGACCATGTTCCAGCCGTCGTACACGAAGCGGCTGGTAACGCCGTTCTCGCGAAGGCCGCTGCGCAGACCCTCGGGGTCGTAGAAGTGGCGGATATCACTGCCATCCGGCTTCTCCACCTTGGCGCCGATTGAACGCGTCGTACGAAAAGGTGGCAGTGCTGCTTTCGGTCTGTTTTGTCAAGTAGGACTTAGACCTATGCCCCTCTACCTTTTTGCCTTTCAGACAATTCTCAATGCAGACAACTTTAGCGATCTATGTCGTATTTGATGCAGTAGTCGTTTACATTCCGTATAAGGGAAATGCGTACACCTTATAAATAATATTCGTTGTTCTCCTTTTAAATTAGGCGATGTTTTAAAACAATGTTGAAATTAAATAACTTTTAAGGGAAGCCATTTTGACTTCCCTTAATTCGCTTTTAAAGAAATTTATACATCAATCATTTTTTATTATCATTTAACGTACGTAAATATGTTTTTTCAGCCATTGTCTGAAATACTGCAACTGTTCCTCAGAATGGAAATAGTGTTCTCCATTCTCCATTACTTGCAAATTACAGTTAAAACGTTTTTGAAATTCAGATACAACGTCAAACTCACATAAGTTATCTTCTGAACCATAGAGAATTGAAGTTGGATTATTCCAAGCAACAATGGGATGTTCTTTCACATAACAGTAGTAATCCCAATAGAGAGTTTGTCCAATAGGTGTAGAAATTTCTTTCTCTATTTTTAGTCTACTCTCACTTACGTTAAACCATGTCATCATATTATTTATGATACGTTCCATATTTACCACAGGAGAGAGAAACAAACACTGCTTCAACGGCTCATGGCTATATTCTAATAGGCTAAAATATGCTCCCATGCTACAAGCAAAAATGCTTATATTATTTGATAACGATTTTGCATAGGTCATAATTGTATTAAGGTCTTGAACACAGTTTTGAACTTTGCAAAGATAAGTATCATCCTTACGGTCACCATGTTGAGGTAAATCAAAACTAAGCACTTGATAACCTACTGCTGTTGCTTCTTCTGCAAATACAATAATCGAGTCATCTGCCTTATTTGACATGTTACCATGCACCACCACAAATAACTTATCTGATTTGTCACCCCACAAAATTGCTGGAATGTTTTCTATTTTAAAATTATTTTTTATCATTACAATTTATCCTCCATGAAATATAAATAATTCGTCATTCCAAATATTACAAATGTATATACCTAAATAAATATTGGCTCTCTTTCTTTAAAATCTGTTATTCATGTATAAGCATGGGCTACATTGCATTGAACCATAAAGTTCTTGATTTTAACAACTTCTTTGTCAGTTTCAAATAATTGTAGCCATTTAAACCAATACAAATAATTGCTGATATATTTAGTTGCAACACCATTAAACTTATTCATCCACTTTTTTAATTTGCTGTGTACAGCATTAATGTGTTGAATATGGTAAATTCCTTCTTTATGTTTTCCTCTTTGTAGGGTCTGTCAAGAAATATGTGTAAACTCATTTATAAGAAACTCCCCTTCGGAGGGGGGATTAACTCCTTAGCGTAAATGTTGACCGACCCGATCTGGAAAGAATACAGAGAACTGGAGCAGCATTTGCCCCCAATTCTGTACACGCCCCGTCCATTTGCGAACAACATCCATCGTCGAGAGATAGAGCATTTTGAGCAAGGCTTCGTCCGACGGAAAAATACTCTTGCCCTTTGTTACTTTGCGCAGCTGACGATGATAGCTTTCGATCATATTCGTGGTATAGATAAGCTTTCGAATTTCCGGAGGATACTTGAAGAAGGTTGCTAACTCCGCCCAATTGTTACGCCAGGAACGAACGATGAGTGGATACTTTGTTCCCCAGATTTCTTCGAAGCGATCGAGCTCAACAAGAGCAGCTTCTTCCGTTGTGGCCTTGTAGATCGGTTTAAGATCCGCCGTTACCTTCTTGAGGTCTTTATAGGAAACGTAGCGCGTGGAATTACGGATTTGGTGGATGATGCACTTCTGAATTTCGGTCTGTGGATAGCAAGCCGTGATGGCCTGAGAGAAGCCGGTCAGGTTGTCCACACAGGTGATCAGAATGTCTTGTACACCACGATTCTTCAACTCATTGAGTACGCTGAGCCAAAACTTGGCGGACTCATTCTCGCCGATCCACATGCCCAGCACGTCCTTGTTACCGTCAAGATCGATGCCGATGACCATGTACGCAGCCTTGTTGACAATAGCGCCTTCTTGCTTCACCTTAAAGTGAATGGCATCAAGAAAGACAACGGCATACACGCTCTGAATCGGCCGATTCTGCCACTCCTTAATGAGTGGCATGATTTTGTTAGTCACGTTGGAAATGAGCGTCGGTGAGACGTCGATTCCGTACAGGTTGTTTAGGTGGTCTTGGATATCTCGCGTACTTACTCCTTTGGCGTAGAGCTCAATAATCTGTTCTTCAATCCCCGTCACGTTGGATTGGTGCTTCTTGACAACGAGCGGATCGAAATCGCTATGACGATCGCGTGGAACGGTGATTTCCTGCTCACCGTATTCGCTCGTGATGGTTTTACGGCTTTTGCCATTCCGGCTATTTGTCGTTGCCTTATTCTTGGTCTGATGCTTTTCGTATCCCAGATGCGTGTCCATCTCAGCCTCCAGCATTTCCTGGATCGTTTCGGCAAAGAGGTCTTTCAGGGCATTTTGCGCATCCTGAGCGGTGACCAGATTATTCTCTTTGATAAATGCTCGCAGTTGCTCTTTCGTCCACAGTCCCATGTGTTCTCCACAACCTTTCTTCTACTTCCATTTTAGTAGGTTTTGGAGTTTACACAATCTATTTTACAGATTCAGATATTCTGTAACCCAATCACCATCTACTTGATCTAACTCAGGACAAATCTCCTTTATATTAATAGCTAAATCACCTACAGCAATTTCTGCAGCATTAAACACCGCACGTCTATTGTTGTCTTTAGAGTGAAAGTCTAAAAAATCATTTCCTCTTCTAATAAATTCAGATACCAGCACATAGCTTGATGGCTTGTCTGAGTTTTCATAGTTCCAATTAATATTTCGGATACGTGCTCTAGATTTTTCAATTATATCACCCATTTTTCACCTCATATTTTTGGTTTAAATCCTGGAAACCCACCAGGTTGTTTAGGTGCTCTTTCATGTGCAGCTTTAGTTTCATCAGTAGTTTTACCATTTTTAAAATAATTAATATCACGATAGGCCATGCCTTCTTGCATTAACTTACTTTCTGCTAATTCATGATCTGCTAATTGTCTGAACCATGATTTTTCATTAGGTGCTAACTCCCCATTTAATGCTTTTTCTCACCCGAACGCTATATCTATATCTGATCAAAGTATCCTTTATAATAATATTGACCATTTTTGTGATCTACCAAGTTTATATGTTCTGTTAATATTACATGTGACTTTAGTTTGATGGCTTCTTCCACGCTCGTCCCGTATTTCGGGCAAAAGCTTCAATCTCCTGCATATCCAAACCTGTCCTTCTCAATTTTTCATACGTCTTTAAAGCAATTTCTTCCTGTTTGAAAGAAGGCTCAAACTTAATCGGTTTAGGAGATGAAAGTTTACCACTGCCCTCAAAAGGCCCTTCCTTCTTGCCGCCGCCACCGCACGATTGGCTGCTATACCCGCTCGGGTCCACGTAATTAATCGGGTTATTCCCGACATAGGCGTACAAATTCAGACCATCGCCGCGGTACTCGTCCTCCTGCGTGAACCGGGCAATTACAGGGTTATAGAACCGCGCGCGCAGGTAATACTGCTCCGTCGTGTGATCGAATTGCTCGCCCGCATAGCGGAAGCGGTTCGGGATGCCTTCTGTGGCGGATAAGGTTCGACCGAACGCGTCGTACTCATAGCTGTTTACAATACCGCCGAGGCGGTTCGTGATGTGCGCGACATCGCCATGCTGGTTGTTCAGGTAGTAGTAGGAATCTCCTCTGCCATCCACCTGCGCCAGCCATTCATGTCCCCGGACATAGGATGCCTTGATGTTATGGTCCCCGTCCAACTCATTGACCATGTTCCATCCGTCGTACACGAAGCGGCTGGTGACGCCGTTCTCGCGCAGGCCGCTGCGCAGACCCTCCGGGTCGTAGAAGTGGCGGATATGGCTGCCATCCGGCTTCTCCACCTTGGCGGTCCGGTTGAACGCATCGTACGAATAGGTCGTGGTGCCGCTGCCAGATCGTTCAGAGACCATATTGCCTTGGCGATCGTATTCGAACTCGGTTTGGCGACTATCCTCTTCCAAGAGCGTCAACAACCGATTGCGGTTGTCGTAGGTATAGCTCGTTGTCTGGCCGTCCAACACGCGGCGAATGCGGTTCCCCGCCCGGTCGTAGCTGAACGACTCTTGCGCTCCGCTGCCGTAATCCACCTCCAGCAGGCGGTTCAGACGGTCGTAGCCGTACAGGGTGAGCTGATGCTGCTCCATCTTGGCAATCTGGTTGCCGTTGTTGTCGTAGCTATAGGTGTGCCGCATCAGGTCCCGGCCTTCTCGGCTCGTCGCCCGCAGGCTCGTCATATGGCCGTCCCCGTCATAGCCACATTGGACGTTGACGCCGCTGCCATACAGGATCGAGGCAATACGGTTGCCTTCGCCATACTTATATCTCGCTACGCTATCCCGGCCCTGCAGCACATTGCCCGCCCGATCAGATTTGAAGTAGACGATTATTGCCTTGGCGTGCTTGCTCTCGCCGCGGCATATCTGAATAATTCGAATCAATCAGGTTCATTGTTTTTCCATTGTCTATTTCCTCCTTCATTTTTTTACACGCAAAGAAGGCTTACTCCTACTCAATTTCAAGTGGAGTAAGCCTTCTAAGTTTATCAAGCGTTGTTAAGTTCGATTATATCGTTCACTCCTACTTCTAAAATCCAAACCCGGTTATATTTAGTGACTGCCTACCAATCGGAGTGATAGACCCCTCACTCGCATTGTGGCAACTGAACTTTAACTATTATTTATTATCAAATTTAATATATGCTTCTTTAATCAGGACCCGGCTCAATTCATGCAGGTCATCCATCACATAGTGAGTGGTTTTTCCCTTCTAGATCATCCCGCTCCGGTTCTCCCGGGTATCGTAAGCGTTGCGAGTTTTCCGAGTCTGGATTAGGCGGTTACGCGCATCATACTCGTAGGCAGCCATCCGCTCGCCGTCACTAACATACAGCAGGTTACCGTAAGCCCGTCAAGGGTCTTAAAGTGCTTATACTTTTATTGCTCCGTATTCTAACGGGTTAAACAACGGTGGCCAAGTAGTATCTTTATCAAATAAAGCCCCTTCAAGTAAAATATCATTTATCCTAGTACATGTCATATTGGCTCCCAATAATCTTGTCCCTTTAAAATTTGCATTCCAAACATCAGCCCCAGATAAATTAGCATTTGTTAAGTTTGCATTACTCAGGTCAGCTCCGGTTAATTTTGTGTTTGTAAGATTTGAAGATTCTAAATTCGAGTTTTGGAGTAATGCAACCATTAGTAACGCATTTGATAAATTCGTATTACTTAGGTTTGCTTCATTAATTTCCGCTCCACGTAGATTAGCTCCAATTAAACTAGACCCAGATAAATTTTCTCCATTTAAAATCGCTCGATGTAGGTCTAAATTATCTAATTTGGCTTTTTCAAGTGAATCCACTTGAACTTGAATTGGTTCATTTGCATGGCTTTTTATAATAATTATAGTATTCACCTCTTCTACTATTTATTTCCCCAATCAAATGGGTCAATCTTCACATTTTCCCATTGAACGACATTATCTGGTTTACCACCAGAGTAAGGAGTCACTGGTATATCGACTCCGGCAACTCTACCAGAGATATAACGATGATTCCCATCCACAATAATCCCATTATCAACTTTAATTGGTGGTGGAACCTCACCATTAGATAAACGTTGGGTATATCTATTAATAGCGGGCAAAGATACAGCTCCCTGTTGGTTTGTAAAGGTGCATTTTTCATTGCTTCTCTAATATGCCCTTCAGTCACTTCCATTCCTGGTTTCCAAGAACCATTACCCGTCTCCTCAAAAGGCCCTTCCTTCTTGCCGCCGCCACCACATCCAACAGACTGGCTGCTGTACCCGCTCGGGTCCACGTAATTAATCGGGTTGTTCCCGACATACGCGTACAAATTCAGACCATCGCCGCGGTACTCGTCCTCCTGCGTGAACCGGGCAATTACAGGGTTATAGAACCGCGCGCGCAGGTAATACTGCTCCGTCGTGTGATCGAATTGCTCGCCCGCATAGCGGAAGCGGTTCGGGATGCCTTCTGTGGCGGATAGGGTGCGACCAAACGCGTCGTACTCATAGCTGTTTACAATTCCGCCGAGGCGGTTCGTGATATGCGCTACATCGCCGTGCTGGTTGTTCAGATAGTAGTAGGAATCTCCTCTGCCATCCACCTGCGCCAGCCATTCATGTCCCCGGACATAGGATGCCTTGATGTTATGGTCCCCGTCCAACTCATTGACCATGTTCCATCCGTCGTACACGAAGCGGCTGGTAATGCCATTCTCGCGCAGGCCGCTGCGCAGCCCCTCCGGGTCGTAGAGGTGGCGGATAGGGCTGCCATCCGGCTTCTCCACCTTGGCGGTCCGGTTGAACGCATCGTACGAATAGGTCGTGGTGCCGCTGCCGGATCGTTCCGAGACCATATTGCCCTGGCGATCGTATTCGAACTCGGTTTGGCGACTATCCTCTTCCAAGAACGTCAACAACCGATTGCGGCTGTCGTAGGTATAGCTCGTTGTCTGCCCGTCGTATCGCCCCGCTTGCCGGTGATGCGAATTGCCGGTTCATCGCATAATAGTCGTAGGTGACGCGGTTGACGTTTGTGTCCGTCTCCTCCAGCACATTGCCCGATTTCCTCCTTCATTTTTTTACACGCAAAGAAAGCTTACTCCTACTCAATTTCAAGTGGAGTAAGCCTTCTAAGTTTATCAAGCGTGTTTGTTAAGTTCGATTGTATCGTTCACTCCTACTTCTAAAATCCAAACCCGGTTATATTTAGTGACTGCCTACCAATCGAAGTGAGAGCCCCCTCACTCGCATTGTGGCAACTGAACTTTAACTATTATTTATTATCAAATTTAATATATGTTTCTTTTGGGTAACCTCCAACCCTTGGTAAAACTCTCTCCACAAAATTCTCTTCCCAAAAATGCTTTTGTTCTATACCACCTATATTAATCCCCATAAATTGAGGATCTATAAATAGATCTTGCCCGTTTATTAATCTAATATGCAAAACATCACATATTAATGCATTTTCTCGAATCTCCAAGTTAAAAAACACCATACTGTTCACTTCATTTGTTGCTATAGGGTTTGTAAATATAACATCACCAATCTTAGCTCTACTAGGAGTCACATCTTCGATATTATTTTCATGTTTGAAGAAATCAACTATTGTAATATGAAGTCTACCATAACCATCTATTGCTTCAAGTTCGATAAACTGATCCCCAAACTCAAAATATAAAAAATTCGTATTAGCAACAAATTCAGCAACCCCGTTTTCCTCTATATGGACAACACCAGTTAAATAGATATCATCCATTGAATTGTTCTTTATTAATTCTTTAATCTTCTCGAACATTTATTATATTACCTCCGATTTTTATGGAATAAACATTATATTCAAGTCCATTGCCTTACCTTGTTCAAGAAGTGTGACCCATTCACCATTAGGTTTTGTAACCACTGTCAGACCCTTGCCCCTATATATATTAAGTATTCCCGAGTCCCTATTTATTGTGCCCTGACCAACAAATTCAATTGTTCCATCATTGATGTTTTTTGCAATATCCTGCAAGAATCTCGGTCCATCTGCTTCAAGTTTAGAATATTTTGTACCAAGTGTCTTTTCTAAAAGAGTTTTATGTTTAAGAAAATGTTTTTTGAAGTTTTTACCTGCTGTAACTACGACATCCCCAACTTCACCCGTCCCCTATGTTGTAAAGCTAAACTATTGAAAAGGAACGGTGGTTGCTAGAATACTAGCGATACCACCTGTCAGCTTGCTTGTTTTTCAGTTTGTTCGGGAAGACGGAACGCTGTTTTGTTCTTCATCATGCCATAGATGATATTCGCCGCTTGTTAACCATGATCACGGTAAGGCATTTTTACATTCATTTTTGGCTGCCACGCCTTCTGCGGTAGTAAAAAGGAGCGAAACAAAGCGAATGCTCTGTCTGCTCCTGTCTTCATCTTTGCACCCTGTCTTTTCGGGCTTGTTGCAGAATCTCGACCAACTGGTCTAACGATCCGTTACTTTTCTGCTTCTGCATATCCCTGAGCTTGCCGTTCTCCGGAATCAGTGCCGCGACATTCTCTGAACTTTGGTGATGGCATCTTCAATCGCTCTGATTTCAGCAGGGTCAGGCTTGTCCTTTTGTTCTTCTTTCCTAATACGATCCATCATACGCCGTATCCGTAACTCTGAAAGTCGATATTCGGCGTCCACTTGTACGTTCGGGTCGGTTGAAACCTGATGGTATAGCTCCTGTTCTTCCTCGGTTAGCGTATCCATCCAGATCGTTTCGTACAATCCGTGCTTCAAGGCGTTTTTGTTGCCCTTTAAGCTCTCTCTATGTTTCGCCTTATCCTTCGGCCCCGTGGATTTTCCACCATGAAACCTGCACCTCCCATTCCCTAAGGCTGCTTTCTTACAAGGCTCTCCGTTTTTCGTCTTCGCTCCGCACAGCCGTTTTCCCATCCTTTCACCGCCTAACCTCATATCATGGGGTATCGTTTCCCTGACCGGGGGGAGGGCATCTTGCCTCCAAGTTGTTTGTCTACCGTTTTCACTACATTGTTCAACATTTTTGGTCATCTTGTTCATCCATAGAGCAGGATTCTTCTAATGTTTTCCTCCTACTATCTTCCCTCTGTTTCTTATGCAACTGAAATGCCTCAAGCTGTTCTGTTTTAGCAATGAACGTCAGGCAGTCAAAGTACAGACGTGTTAGCTCTGATTTCATTTCGCTCTCGTGAAGCACCAGTTCCCATAAGAATTCTTCATGTTTCGTCATTGTGCTATTTCCTCCTGTGACTTTCGTATTTGGTTGCTCTCGTGGTTCATGCCTGCTGCGGTAAAATGTCCTTAGTTGTACGTTTGAATCGGTGCGCTGCCTAAGAGCGTTGGGCTGCATGGGTTACACTCGGGATTGCTGTGCCTTGCGCTCCCAGTATCTGCGCTCGTACTCTTTCGCTTTCAAACGGTTCTCCGGCTTCTGCCGCCATTTTCGCCGATATTCTCGTTCGTATTGTCTTCTATATTCCCGACGTGCTTCCAATGCTTCCGGGCTTAGGTTCAACATCTCTCTATTCCTCCCTCTGGTTACGTTCTGCCTGTAGCGCTATTCATCGTTTCACGTACTGCCTCCTGAACCGTCACTCTCAATTCTTCTGTTGAGCCTATATCATCAACTTCAATGATTTCACTATCGTCTACGATCTCAATTACAAAGCTATCGCTGCTCTTGTTGGCCTGCATCGTATAGGCTCCCTTCTCCGTAATCAGTTCAATTCGTTTGCCTGTGCCCTTGTACCGCTGCAACAGAGCATTCATCGTGTCATGATCGGGTTGTGGTATACGGTTACTCATCTGCCTAACCCTCCAGTTCTACAAGCTGAGCTACTTTTTCAGCCAGTATCTGCCTTGTTTGTTCCAGCCTTTCCTCTGCATCCTGAATCATTTTCGCCGCTGCTGCCTTTGCATCTTCAAGTTCTTGCTTCTGCCGTGCTAGAACTGTCTGGTTATACTGCACAAGCTGCTTGCAATCGGATGCTTCTTTTTTTAGTCTGTCTATGAGTTCTAGTGCTTGCCGGCGCGGCAGTCCATCCTTCTGCTCTGCCACCGTATCCAAATGCTCCGCTCGGTTCAACAACTGCTGAATCTCTTCGCTAACCTGAAAATCTGTACGCCCTGATTGCTGTAACACTGCCGCCTGTTCTCGTAATTCCCTTGCTTGCTGACAGTAACTACGAATTTCATCCATAAGCTGCTCGTATACTGCTTGTGCCTGTGCAATTAGTCTGCCTGCTTTACTTCCTGTTCTCGTTTTGCCACGTCATTCAGCTCCTTGTTTTATTTTCTGCACACAAAAAAGCTCATTCCTACTCATAAAACAAGTTGGAAAGAGCTTTTGAAAGTTTATCGTTTATCAAGTGTTTAAATCATTAGTGTTTGGTTTGTTGTTTGGTTTGTTGGTTGTATTGTACGACCTTGTTGTTGGAGTTGTAAACCCAGTAAATTAATTCCCCCTAACAACTCTAGTCTTGACCATCTAATTTGGCGACATATGCAATCTCTCTCATGAAAGATGTTACAGCATGACAATTTTCCAGATCATCCTCATCCAACATCGACCAATAATAAATAGTATTCTTATGAATACTAATATCTTGAAGAAGATGATATCTGATCAGGCTAGCCGAACTCTCTTCAGCCTTTCTTTCTACTATAGCATCATTGAATGATGAAATAATAATAATCATTAAAGCGAATTTTTCGTCTATGTTTAATTCGATATTTTCATAGGCGTATAAGAATTCGGTTATTCTTGAAGAATCCGACACTTCATATTCCCAGTCTTGTGAAAATTCATCAGGAGCCGGCAAGTTGATTTTCTTTACAAGACCTTCAATAGCACTCTTAGTAACATACTCCGGGTATACATTCTCCATGGTTATTTCTCCTTTTTATTATTTTCCTATTCCTGAAGAATGAGCACTGCTATATGGAAAAGCAGACCTAATTCCACCATCCTCTTTCACTATCACTCTAGCCATATCAGGTTTTATTTCAGTACCATCTGGCAAGTATCCTCTTGATTTAATAGATGATGGTAACGGAACTTCATGAACACCAGGGCCCTTCTTCGCGACCTCTGCAAGAAAATCTGCTGCACTCTTCTCATCAAGCCATTGGCTGATTTGATGTCCCTTTCCTCTGGCTCTATCTATAAGCTGATTTGGCTTTTTCTTAGCACCGTGCTCTGAAAAAGTATGACCATACGTGGGAGTACTTTTAGGATTTCCCCATTTAAAATTATTGGCAGCTTGTCCCGTCCCCTCATAAGGCCCTTCCTTCTTGCCTCCACCACCACATCCAACAGACTGGCTGCTGTACCCGCTCGGGTCCACGTAATTAATCGGGTTGTTCCCGACATACGCATACAAATCAGACCATCGCCGCGGTACTCGTCCTCCTGCGTAAACCGGGCAATTACAGGGTTATAGAACCGCGCGCGCAGATAATACTGTTCCGTCGTGTGGTCATACTGCTCGCCCGCATAGCGGAAGCGGTTCGGGATGCCTTCTGTGGCGGATAGGGTACGACCGAACGCGTCGTACTCATAGCTGTTTACAATACCGCCGAGGCGGTTCGTGATGTGCGCGACATCGCCGTGCTGGTTGTTCAGATAGTAGTAGGAATCTCCCCTGCCATCAACCTGCGCGAGCCATTCATGTCCCCGGACATAGGATGCCTTGATGTTATGGTCCCCGTCCAACTCATTGACCATGTTCCATCCGTCGTACACGAAGCGGCTGGTGACGCCGTTCTCGCGCAGGCCGCTGCGCAGACCCTCCGGGTCGTAGAAGTGGCGGATATGGCTGCCATCCGGCTTCTCCACCTTGGCGGTCCGGTTGAACGCATCGTACGAATAGGTCGTGGTGCCGCTGCCAGATCGTTCAGAGACCATATTGCCTTGGCGATCGTATTCGAACTCGGTTTGGCGACTATCCTCTTCCAAGAGCGTCAACAACCGATTGCGGTTGTCGTAGGTATAGCTCGTTGTCTGCCCGTCCAACACGCGACGAATGCGGTTCCCAGCACGTTCCGACCTTAAAGGTATGAAAAAATCCCCCTACAATCTTCATCGGAATTTAATTAAGCTACGATGTCCACTATAGAGGGCGCTATTTTGCTTTATTATTTAAATGAATATGAAGTATGGCTTCATTCATGATCGACTTAGTTTTGCAACTTAAGTCAATTAAAGATTTAAGTTTATATTTTATCTCGCTACTTGCATTTCTTTAATAAGAGTTTCCAGAGGAGTTTCTATAGATTCAGCAATCACAGCAGTACCTCCTGTTTCATACTCTTCTTGTAGTATTTCTCCAGTTTCATTATTAACCATTAAGACCAAATTTTCTAGTGAAATGAAACTAATATGAATATTCTTTAGTGGATTACCCTGACTTTCTTCGTATTTTTTTGATTAATAAAAAATGTTAATATCCTTATCTGGTTCAACAGGTCCTAGAGAAATTAACTTTGAATTATAAAAACCTTGAAGATTTAAAAACCAAAAGGAATTAAAATATTCTTTTATAGAAGAATGCACACGTAAATCAATATCCGCCTCAATTGCTTCGAAATCCTCTTGCTTTTCTTTTACTTTTGGCTCCCAATAAACATATTCGTCTTCATCTAGTTCACTTTGATAACAAGGGATTAATCTCTTATCCAAAGGAATCTTTGGTAAATTTCCGAAAACAATTATTACAGTAACTCAGTAATTCTTTGAAATAATTATCTAATGCTTCTTTTACACTCACTCTATTCACCTCTTAATTGTCAATGAATACTTGAAGTCTCTCTGCAAAAATATTTCATTTTCCCCCATACACCTATCTGTTTCTCTTTATTGAGTATTTCTCCACTCCCAGGACGAAGTGGAGTAGGATGGCTATTGATTGTCCTCCACCGCCACCATGATGATGAAGTAGCGATTCCCCATGTTAACCTACTATATTCTTATATGGAAAATAGTTATGAAATGAAGCGTCATTGACGATGCCCATCCGCTCTTCAAGTTGTGCCTTCTGGCAATATCCGCTCATTTCCTCCATTAACGCCTCGCATCAAAAAAGGCTTACTCCTACTCATATTACAAGCGGAGTAAGCCTTCTAAGTTTATCAAGCTCGTTAAGATTGGGAGGGTACTGTGTACAAAGTACAGTGTACGATTCTATTGTTTAAGATGTAAACTTAATTATCATTATTCCAAGCAGTATTACATAGTTGAAGCATAAAATCATTCGGCACAGGGTAGCCCCCAACTAGTAATAAGATAATTATGCTCTTCCACCTCTATACAGAATCCATATTCTAAATCTTTATCTATAACCAATAAATCTGCGGGTAATACTGTGTCAATCCCTAAAATGTTATGAAATATTAATTCCAAACTCAATAATATTCCTCCACTGATATTGTCCATATGGAAAAGCACAACTTGTTCATCAACGAGTAGCTTTAATTGAGAATAATTTATACCAACCCAGTTTAAAACTTCTCTGTACTCAGTACAAACTATACTATCTTTTTTAAATACCTGCTCGTACCCTTTTCTTTTCAATTCATTTGACTCATTAAAATCCATAAATTGTTCATCACATATATTTAAACGATAATAATTTAAATATAGCTCCTTCAATTTGCTTCTCTCTGCTCTTATTTCTCTCTGAAGTAACAACTCCTGTAACTTTCCCTTTCGATCCTTCAATTACTTTCTTCCCTCCTTAAATCCTTTTTTATGTTCTGGATAATGTCCTTGAATATTTGGGAAATTTGGATCTTTCCCTAAATTCTTATACCTTTGACCGTTTTCAAACAAATCCTGACCTGTATATTTGGTATCTGCAACATGAAAATGTAATCCTCGGCCATTCGGATCATTTCTGTGTTCAATAATGTACTTTTCTGCGAAGCCCGTTTTCTCTTTCACTATAAATTTATATACTTTCATGGGCTCACCAGTTTTACCAGCATTATTAGCATTAACCCATGCCTGTTTCACAGGACTTGCTGAGGTAGGTATACCAGCATCTATTTTTGCTTGATTAAACACTCGTTTTCTTGGTGGATTTTCGCCTAGCTTGTCAGTAACTTCTACCGTCTCCTCAAAAGGACCTTCCTTCTTGCCGCCACCACCGCATTTTTTACTATACCCACTCGGGTCCACGTAATTTATCGGGTTGTTCCCGACATACGCGTACAAATTCAGACCGTCGCCGCGGTACTTGTTTATTGCATACTAAAAATGCCGAAAATTGCAGCGTAAAAATGCTCAAGTGAAATGCAAAAAAGAGGCACTTGCCAGCACCCCAATATCCTCCTATCGTTAGGTTTGCTGAGAACATGACGAAGGAGACTGGAAGGATGCTGAAAATGCCCCAACAAGAGTATATCAAATTTTTACGCGAAGCAGAAGGCTGCTCAGTGAGCGAAATCGCAAGGCAGGTGGGCATTCACTGGCGAACGGCCAAACGTTATGCCGACCAGGACGACTGGAACGCCGCACTTCGCAAGCGCAAAAGCCACAGCCCAGTAATGGGCCCGTTTATGGAGGTGGTCGACACCTGGCTGGAGGAAGACCGGCTGCTCCCCCGCAAACAGCGGCATACCGGCGTTCGGATCTTCCAGCGACTGCAGACGGAATATGCATTTGCAGGCGGACAACGAACGGTGCTCGCCTACGTCAAGCGACGCAAAAGCGAAATGGAATTGGAGCGCGCTAAATCTTACGAGCGGCTGGAGCACCCGCCCGGAGAAGCACAGGTGGACTTCACGACCATTCAGGTCAGCCAGCACCAGCAATTGCTGACCTACAAGCTACTGGTAGTGTCGTTCCCTTACAGCAACGCGGCTTTTGTGTATCCCACACCGGCGGAAAACCAGGAATGCTTTCTGGAAGGCATGAAGCAATGCTTTCAGCAAATAGGCGGCGTTCCCCGGCGCATCTGGTTTGACAATCTGTCAGCTGCGGTGGTGCATGTAGAGAAGCACGGCGAGCGGCAACTGACGGAAGGCTTTCAGCGCTTCTGCGCTCATTACCGGATGGAGGCGGTGTTTTGCAATCCCTACAGCGGCCATGAAAAAGGACATGTAGAAAGCAAATGCGGCTATGCTAAGCGCAACTGGGCAGTGCCGATTCCGGCCTATGAGAGTCAGGAGCAACTGGCGGCCACCCTTGCCGAGCAAGCTCGGCAGGACCGGGAACGCGCTCATTATGCCAAGGGAGAGCGAATCGCCGACCTCTGGGAGGCCGACCGCCGAGAGCTGCTCACCTTACCGGAGACGGGCTATGAAGCCTTCCGCATGAGCGCGGCGATGGTGAACAAGTATGGAGAAATTCAAGCCGAAGGCACGACGATTCCATTGGCGGGACTGGTTCCGCCAGGCCGTGAGGTGCTGATCCAGACGTTTTGGGATCGCTTGGTCATCCTGACCGAACAGCAGCAGGTGGTACGGGAGGTGCCGCGGCCGTATACGGGGCGCACCGCCGAGATTCCGTGGGTGCAGGTGTTTTCCAATCTGCTGCGCAAACCGCGCAGCGTCACCCATTCGCAGTTCATTCGCATGCTGCCGGAGTCGATTCAGCGATACGTCGGGATGACCGACCTGACCGTGCGCAAGGAACGGCTGCAGGCGCTGGCTCACTGGTGTGGCGTGTGCAGTAGAGCAGATTCAGCAGGTGCTGGAGGCGTCGGGCAGCGAGGCAACCGTAGCCCAGTTGACGGCGGCTTTGAGCCTGAAGCAAGCGAGTCGGGATATTCCGGCGACGTGGACGGAGACGCTTTCGCCGCCTGGCACGCAAGGCGGCCCATCCCTGCAGTGCTATGACCGCCTGATGGGGGTGAGCTGATATGCGGACCGATCTGGCAGAATTGTGCCGACAGCTTCGACTGGCCCATGTGGTGGAGTATGTGGCGCAGCACCGGGACGAGCAGATGAACGAACTGGTGGAACGGTTGCTTCTGGCGGAGCGAGAAGGACGGCGACGGGCCAAGCTGGGGAAGCTTGTGCAGCAAGCCGGATTCCCGCACCTGAAGACCTTTGACGGATACGTGGACAAGCACATTACGTTTCCCGGGGAGAGCACGTTGGAGCTTTTGCGGGAGATGGCATGGTTGAAGCGCAAAGAAAATCTGCTACTCATGGGTGCGGTGGGGACGGGCAAGACGCATATGGCGACGGCGCTGGGGATTGAGGCTTGCCGGCAAGGGCATGCGGTGCAATTTTACCGTGCCTCCGATCTGGTCGCGGTGCTGCAGGAGAAGTTCGCAGCCGGTACGCTTAGCCGCTTTCGGGAAAAACTAAAAAAGATGGAGCTGCTTATTCTGGATGAGGTCGGTTATGTCCCTTTTAGCCAGACCGGCTCGGAGCTCCTGTTCAACGTTATTGCCGATTGCTATGAGCAGCAGAGCGTGATTGTAACCTCAAACCTGGAGTTTGGCCAATGGACCTCCATATTTGGGGATACTAAGCTCACGTCAGCCTTGGTCGACCGTCTCGTGCACCACGCGCATATTCTCTCGTTCACAGGCGAGAGTTTCCGCCTCAAGCAGGCAATGGAACGCATTCCGCAGTAATGCTTTGGCTGGCAAGGGAGCCTGGCACTTTTCGCAGCAAAACTCAGCATTTTTCACTTGCAAAAAACAGGTACTCGTCCTCCTGGGTGAACCGGGCGATTACAGGGTTATAGAACCGCGCGCGCAGGTAATACTGCTCCGTCGTGTGATCGAATTGCTCGCCCGCATAGCGGAAGCGGTTCGGGATGCCTTCTGTGGCGGATAGGGTACGACCGAACGCGTCGTACTCATAGCTGTTTACGATTCCGCCGAGGCGGTTCGTGATGTGCGCGACATCGCCATGCTGGTTGTTCAGGTAGTAGTAGGAATCTCCTCTGCCATCCACCTGCGCCAGCCATTCATGTCCCCGGACATAGGATGCCTTGACGTTATGGTCCCCGTCCAACTCATTGACCATGTTCCAGCCGTTGTACACGAAGCGGCTGGTGACGCCGTTCTCGCGCAGGCCGCTGCGCAAACCACCGGGATCTTATTCAAACTCGGTTGAGAACTTTCCGTTATCGAAAAGGCTTATTCCCCCTTGATTTACAAGTTGGAATAAGCCTTCCATTTTATCTAGTGTGTTTGTCAGGTTAGAAGTGTATGGTTTATTGGTTTAAATTTTCACTCATCTTAATTTGAAAGAAGGAAGTCCTAATGAAAGTATTCGATAGACGGCTCCTTTATTATAGGCTTCTTTTAAAAATCTCCTCCTCCAACCCTCCACAACCACATCTCTATTGTGTGCACTACCTCATCCTTATTTTTTGTACTTAAGGATCCAATAGGTCGTTCCCAGTCTTTTTCTTTTATAAGTTTTAATCCATACTCTCCCTCAGGCTCAGCTTCAGGATACCAACCTAGGTCTACGATAATATTATATCTATTATGCTCAAGTTGTAATAAATCCTGAGTAAAGCTTAACCATGTATCGTCTTCTGGCGATACTTCCTTCGGATCTATTTCAAGAAAACCATTGTAAGTAACTAACCAAGTAGAAGGTATTCTCAACGGCTGTAATTGTGGTGGATCATCAAAAATAGACATTTTATCACTCCCTAAGTATTTTTTCAAAAAATTCATCTCTTGTTAAAGCTTTATCAATATACTTACTTAACCTTTTTGAAGAAATCGGATGACCATGGTAAACCCCTCCAGAAGTTAACTCTGCACGTATCCAAGTAGTCTCGTCTCCTAGGTCGTACCCTACTTTCTTTCCAACATTATAGAAGAAGTAAATAGCTCCTTTTTTCCTATCCTGAAAAATTAATCCTTTTTGCAGTGCCTCTCTTTCAAGTACTTTATTCTTAATAGTTGGTAAATACTGAGCGTGTTTATCCCCTGTTTCACTAAAACGTAACGCTTCATCTTCAGTCTTTGCTTTTATATGTTTAAAACCATGTTCACTAGACTCAGCTTTTGCTATATTTGAACGAAATTCTTTACGATTGTAATATCCATCATGAGCAACATAATCATGGTGTTTAGAAAAATCAGGTTTACCAGTTTTTCCAAAAGGCCCTTCCTTCTTGCCGCCACCACCACATCCAACAGACTGGCTGCTGTACCCGCTCGGGTCCACGTAATTAATCGGGTTGTTCCCGACATAGGCGTACAAATTCAGACCATCGCCGCGGTACTCGTCCTCCTGCGTGAACCGGGCAATTACAGGGTTATAGAACCGCGCGCGCAGGTAATACTGCTCCGTCGTGTGATCGAATTGCTCGCCCGCATAGCGGAAGCGGTTCGGGATGCCTTCTGTGGCGGATAGGATGCGACCGAACGCGTTGTACGAATAGTCGTGACGCCGCTGCCAGATCGTTCAAAGACCATCTTGCCTTGGCCATCGTATTCGAACTCGGTTGAGGTTTCCCCTATCTGCTAAAATCTCTGTAAGTGTAGATTTATCAAAAAGAAACCTCGAAAGGCAGAAGCCAATCAAGGTTTTTAATGTAATTTACAAACGGATCAGGTGTCCTCAGTTTTTTCCCACACGTTATCATGATATGTCCATTGCCATAAATCTATAAACAAACCTAATTTTCTTATTTCATTTATTGCTTCCTGACAAATTGTAGAACTACCAATATCCATGTAATAATCATAGGTGAAATTTACAAAAAACTTTTCTTTATATCTTAATTGGCAAACTATATCTTCTCGCATACCTAATCTAACGATATACTCAATTTGTTTTCCAGCTAAGATATCAGCATCATTAAGTGAGTAATAAAACTCGATGATACCTTGAGGATAACAATCTGGATATAATCGAATGTTGTCTAAAAATAAGGTTTCTTTTAGTTTATTTATTAGATAAACCTCTAATTCATGAACTTGAATAAAATTCATGAACGTCAAGACAGCCTTAACATATTTGTCTTCTACACTCAAATACTCTGACATAGTAAGTGGAGTGTCTTCATAAACTTTGCCAATATCTATTATTGAAGTCCAAGTTGGTGTCTTAGGTTTGTCTTTTTCCTCCTCTTTCTGGGGGGGGTATTTCCTAACTTGCCAGTAATACATAAAGATTAGTCTCCTATCCGATTCAAGTTTTTGTCATATGTCCCCATCCTAGTTTTCCTGCTCATTAAGTCCTCAATTGATTGCCCCATTTTCCACACCCCACCATTATCTGTACTACCTGTACTTCCTCTCGGAATATCTCTAGTAATGAAAACTCTTCGTTCTTTTGAATAGAATACTGCTGCTTTTGCTCTCCCTGCGTTAACTTTTTCAAACCCTAACATTATAGCTGCCTGTTCAGCCTGTTTATCGGTTCGGTATGGACCTTCTGGCAGTGTCGTTTTCTTGGAAGGTGTCCATTTACCTGTCTTGTTGTGATAGTCATCGATTCTTTGTTGTTTCCTGCTATAATACCCACTATGTGCAATTTCATCATGATTTTGTGAGATATTGGGTTTGCCTTCACCCGTCCCCTCATAAGGCCCTTCCTTCTTGCCGCCACCACCACATCCAACAGACTGGCTGCTGTACCCGCTCGGATCCACGTAATTAATCGGGTTGTTCCCGACATACGCATACAAATTCAGACCATCGCCGCGGTACTCGTCCTCCTGCGTAAACCGGGCAATTACAGGGTTATAGAACCGCGCGCGCAGGTAATACTGCTCCGTCGTGTGATCGAATTGCTCGCCCGCATAGCGGAAGCGGTTCGGGATGCCTTCTGTGGCGGATAGGGTGCGACCGAACGCGTCGTACTCATAGCTGTTTACAATTCCGCCGAGGCGGTTCGTGATATGCGCTACATCGCCGTGCTGGTTGTTCAGATAGTAGTAGGAATCTCCTCTGCCATCCACCTGCGCCAGCCATTCATGTCCCCGGACATAGGATGCCTTGACGTTATGATCCCCGTCCAACTCATTGACCATGTTCCAGCCATCATACACGAAGCGGCTGGTCACACCGTTCTCACGGAGGCCGCTGCGCAGCCCCTCGGGGTCGTAGAAGTGGCGGATATGGCTGCCATCCGGCTTCTCCACCTTGGCGGTCCGGTTGAACGCATCGTACGAATAGGTCGTGGTGCCGCTGCCAGATCGTTCAGAGACCATATTGCCTTGGCGATCGTATTCGAACTCGGTTTGGCGACTATCCTCTTCCAAGAACGTCAACAACCGATTGCGGTTGTCGTAGGTATAGCTCGTTGTCTGCCCGTCCAACACGCGGCGAATGCGGTTCCCCGCCCGGTCGTAGCTGAACGACTCTTGGGCTCCGCTGCCGTAATCCACCTCCAGCAGGCGGTTCAGACGGTCGTAGCCGTACAGGGTGAGCTGATGCTGCTCCATCTTGGCAATCTGGTTGCCGTTGTTGTCGTAGCTATAGGTGTGCCGCATCAGGTCCCGGCCTTCTTGACTCGTCGCCCGCAGGCTCGTCATGTGGCCGTCCCCGTCATAGCCATATTGGACGTTGACGCCGCTGCCATACAGGATCGAGGCAATACGGTTTCCTTCGCCATACTTATATCTCGCTACGCTATCCCGGCCCTGCAGCACTTCCTCGATACGGCCTATTTTATCATAGCGGTATTCCGTATGTCTGCCCGCAGCATCGGTTAATCCGGCAATGTTTCCATCTGCGTCATACTGATATTCCAGCACTTTACGCGCGCCGAGTCCGGCCAGACCGTGCACACCGCTTGGCCATGGCTGTCCGCCTCGGCCGCCCGCTCCGTCTGCGCCTTGCCCGGACTGCGTGCCCTGGAACCATTTCGGCCGGCTCCCTTCGCGAAGGCTCCCGTTCTGAGGCTCGCACATATACTTCGCCGTCAGCTTGCCATCTGGCGTGTAGGTATAGTCATACCGCACATGCGCGTTGACCGCCGTCTTCAAGGTGCCGTCCTCGTTGTACATATAGGCTTCTTCCGCGCCGCTGGATGCTTCTCTGCGCTTGACCAATTGGTCGTCGAAGTTGTATGCGTACTCGATGACGCGCTCGTTGCGGTCGATGTGCCGCGCCAAGCGGCCCTGCTTGTCGTATTGGTACACCTGCGCCTGCTGCGACGGGTCCTCAATGGCGGCCAGCTTGCCCAGACTGTTGTAACGGTACAAGGTCGTATGCCCGTTGCCGTCCGTCGAGCTTGTTATATTTCCGGCACGGTCATAGCTGTACCGCTCTTCGCTTCCGTCCGCGCGGGTGAGCACCTTAATGTTGCCCCACGCATCCAAGGTATGCCGGGTCGCGTTCCCCTCGCCGTCCACGATGCCCGTTATGTTGCCAGCCGCGTCGTAGGTGTATTCCTGGCTCACCTTGCCCCGGGCGCTGGCCTCGGCGGTGCGAATCTGCTTCACTCGGCCGCCAATCGTATACGTATATTCGACGCCGAGCCCTTCGCTCTGCTTGCGAATTAACTCTCCGGCTGGATTGTACCGGTTCTGCTCTACGATGTGCCCATACGCATCGAGCACTTCCGTCAGCCGGTTCGACGCATCGTAGCGGTAGACCGTTCCCTGGCCGTCATCGGTAAGCGGATGATATTGATTCGGCGATACATGCTTGATGACTTGGCCCGTCTTGTCGTAAAACAGCCGCGTCGTCTCGCCCCGCTTGCCGGTGATGCGGATCTGCCGGTTCATCGCGTCATAGTCATAGGTGACGCGGTTGCCGTTCGTATCCGTCTCCTCCAGCACATTGCCAGCCCGGTCGTATTTGAAGTAAACGCTTCTCGCCTTGGCGCGCTTGCTCTCGCGGCGGCTTATCTGAATCAACCGCCCGGCCATATCGTAGCTGGCCTCGGTCTCGTAGCCCTCAGGCGTGACTAGCCTGATCATATTGCCGTTCCGGTCATAGCTATAAGAAGTCACTGCGGCAATCTTCTCCCCGCCGCTGGCCGGCGCGCCTTCCGCCAGGTCTTCGGCATCAATCAGATCCAGCTTGCGCTCAAGCAGTCCCACCGCATTGTACTCATAGCGGGTAATCTGTTCTTTGTGCGCGCTCAGCTTGCGCCGCTCGGATGTTTTCTGATTCAGGCAGTCATACGTGTAGCGGACCTCGGCGCCGGTATCGTCATAGATCAGGATTACCCGGCCCAGCTTGTCATACCGATAGCGGATGCTGTTGTACCTGCTTGCGTATCCGGCTGCGCCCACATGCTCCGGCGTCCGTCTCTCTTCGAGCAGGTTGCCCGCTTTGTCATAGCGGTACAGAGTCAGCTTGTACAAAATCGCGCCGTCCGAAGCTTCCACCGGCTCCCGCTTCTCGGTCAGCCAGCCTATCCGGTTATACGCATACAACGTCCCGAAGCGCTCTTCATCCGTTTTCCCGCTCATCCAGCCTTTGGCGTCGATGGACTTGATCATCCGTCCGGCGCTGTCGTACAGGAACCGCTTGCTGACGGTGCCCTCCGGGTCCGTAATCTGAACCAGACGGTTCATCGCGTCATAGGCGTATTCCGTGCCCGGACCGTCGTCGATCTCGGGATTATACCGCTCGGGATCGATCGTCTTGATTACATTCCCCGCAGCGTCGTATTTCGTGCGGGCAATCCCGCCGTCCGGGTACAAGGTTTTAATCCGGCGGTTCCTATGGTCGTATACGTATTCGATACCCGCTCCGTCATCGGCCGTGCGGGTGTAGTCATTCGGGTTGACTTCCTTCACCAGATTGTCATGGATGTCGTACATGACGCGGCGCTCATTATGCATCGGATCGGTCGTCCGGATGAGCCGATCCATGAAGTCATAGCGGTACTCCGTCCCTTCACCGTTGCCCAGCCGTTCAACATATTCGTTCGGCAGCACCTTCTTGATCAGGTTCCCGATCGGATCGTAGAACATGAGGGTGGTGTTGCCTGCGGCATCGGTGATGCGCGTCCGTTGATTCACCGCGTTGTAGGCAAATTCCACCTTGCCATACGAGGTTGCAATGCTCGTCATGCGAGCCGCATCGTCATAGCCGTACCGGAATTGCTGGCCTTCCGCATCCTGAACCAGAGTCGGCGCATCCGTATGCTTCGCGTCATACTGGAAGCTTGTCGTATGGCCCGCCGGATCCGTCTGGCTCAGCAGCAGCCCTTGCGCGTCATACGTATACGTGGTGACGGCATAATCCGCATCATCGATGCGCGTCCGTTCCTCCAGCAGATTGCCCCGTTCGTCATAGGTATAGACGGCTTCGCTGCCGCTGCCCGCCGTCGTTCCAACCCGGTTCTGATCGCCATCGTACCGGTGCAGCACCTGCGAGCCGTCAGGATGCGTCTCCTTAAGCAGATTGCCGTATTCGTCGTACACCCAGCGCGTGACCGCCCCGTTTGCATCGGTGTGGCTGTCTTTGTTCTGGAATTGGTCATACGTATAGGCTTCATGGGTCCCGTCATCATAATGAATTTCAGTGACCAAATAATCGCGGTTGTATTTGTATTTCTCCACGACTCCGGTCGCATGGAACGTGAAGGTCGTCAGTCTTGCCCGTTCGTCATACGCGATTTCCGTCATATTGTCCTCGTAATCATACTGCCTGATGACCCGGTCTGCGTTATCGTAGACGTTGCGGACATAGGTGTGGCCATTTTGATCGGTGATGGAAAGAAGACGCCCCTCCTCATCATAAGCGTACGCGACTGCGCCCCCATTCGGGTATGTTACGCCGATGAGCAGATCGCCTGCATACCGGTATTCGACTTTGCGGCCGATGTTGTCCGTAATTTTAATAACTTTACCGTATTCGCATGTAAAGGCAAGCACCTTGCCGCCCGGCGTGGTCAACGAGCGCAAGCCTTGATCGTCATAGGCAAGCGCCGTCTGGTTGCCGTTGCGGTCGCTGATCGATTCCAATCGTCCGGTTGCCCCGTCATAGACGCAGGTCAACCGCTGATGCTTGACGATATACCGGCCTCTTGCCGGTTCCTCGATCAGGCGGTAATCGAGCGCTCCCGCCCGTTCGTTCATCCAGGCGTTCCCCTGCTTGACAAAGCTCTCATAGTGCCCGTCCGTGCAGATGAGAAAGATGCGGTCCTCCAGCCGGGTCAGCGAGCTCTCAAAGGCAAACAGCCAGCCTCTGCCCATGACGCCGACGAATGGATTGCGCGAGTTGAAGCTTCGGGTCAGCTCCAGCGTCTCTCCGATATCATGGACGACCAGGTCGGTCGCTTGCAGGTAGAACCTTCCTTTGGCGACATCGATCGGATCTCCCTTGGTAACCAAATTGCCCACATTACTGATCAAAGACATCTTTAATTGGCTCAAAAAGGTTGCTGTATCGATATTTCCGTTTTTCCACAGCTGCATCGCCGTTTCCCCGGTCATATCTCCGGTTACCGCCGCTCCGTATTTGCCGAACGGATTTTTGCCTCCCGCAAAAGAGAACGCCGCGCCAAAGACGCTTCGCACCGCGTTGCCGAATAGATCCACGCCGCCGGTATTGCTGATCTCCAGCACGTTCGCTGAGACGAAGCTCGCCGTATATCTGCCTCCGAACTGGGTCAGCATCCCCGATCCGCACGGTATCCCTTTCAATATGCCGCCAGAGATCGTTCCCGCCAGTGCGCCGTTGTAAAAGCTCTTCAAATAATGACCAAAGAAGCCTTCCCCTGTCTGACTGCCATTCAAGGGATCGTATGGATCGAATATCGCCGTAATCGCCGTATTGATGCCCCCGCCGGTTAATCCGCCGGTCAGGACGGTCGTTCCGCCGAGCATGAAGCCCCCGCCCAGAACGGAGATGGTCACCGAGCCGTATTTGACGATATTGTACAGCTCCTCATTACCGCCGAGCACGGTATCCCGCATGAAGTTGTGGGATTGGGACAGGTCGCCCACCTGAGCCTTGGCGAAATCCTCCCGCCCCTCCGCAATCTCGCTGACCCCCACGGCGGCGGAGACGGTTCCGGCAACGCCGACTATGAGGGGAAGGGCGACGCCCCCCGTTGCCACGGTGGCGACCGCTACGGCAACGACGCCGACCACCAAGGCGATCGCGCCGAACCCGAATTTGCTCTTCGCCTGTTCCGCCTTGGCGATGCAGGCTTCCCGATAGGCCAGCGCCTGATCGTTAACCTCCTTCATCAATTCGGCGTCCTCGGCAAGCTGCGCGCTGTCATCGAACGATTCTGCCGGCGCTTTGCCCGGCTCGCCCAAATAGATGATTTTCGCAGCCATCACATAGGTCATATCCTGAATGGCAATGGCATGCGCAGGATCGACGAACTCCCCTGGACTGCGGCTGATGAATACATCTTCGCCCGCTGTCAGGGCGATCCGCTTCGGCACGGCCGGAGGCGCGTCCGTATCCGCAGCGGCGCTTGCGCTCTCTCCAATCGCCACGTTGGCCAAGGCCTTCACATACAAGTCGGTATCGGAGGCAATCTCCACGATGCCGTCCCCCGACAGGCGCACCTTGATGCTGCCCGTGTCATTGGCGCTGAACACGATGTCTTGGGCGGTCAGCCGCATTTCTTTGCCCGTGTCGTTGTTCAGGGAGCGGGACTGCGGGTCGGACATTTTATGCCCGTACTTGCTCTGCTCCGCTCCCTTCCTGACCGATCCGATCGCGATTGCCTCTCCTTCATTCGCCGTCGGAAAATGCAGCTTGACCTGAGACCCCGGCTTCGGCATTAAGTACGAAATCTGGTTGTCTATGCCGGTAGAGTAAGGAAACCAGCACGTGTTGCCGCCCGCATGCACAGGATCGATATCAAGATGCAGCCTGATTTTATTTCGTGAAATTTCGGTAATTTTACCTTCAAGCGACACTCCTTGAATCCGGGCATTGGCCATAGAGCCTTGCCTTACGCCATCGGCCGTGCAGAAGGTATACGTATGCCGAAACAGACTGTCCCTCACGACCGCCTCTGCTTTACGGATAACGAACATTCTCCGCCCAAAGCTCACTTGTCCCCCCAGCGGAAGCATCGCTTGCGCATCCGCCTCGAAGCTGATGAAATCCGTATCCTGCAGTCCCGGGTTCTCGTTCTTCCGGGCAAGGAGGCTGCGGCGCAAGTCGTTCCGGATGACATAATGATCGTCCGCTACTTCGACAGGCTCATGATCTTTTGACACGCCCAGCGAGAACCGGGCCGCTCCCGCGGCGGCATCCGGCACGACCACGGCCTCGAAATGCGACGCCAGCCGCTTAATAAATTGCCAGTCGGTTTCATCATATTGCACGATAACCCCGCCGATCTCCGCATCTTCAGAAGCATGATCCTGAAAATAAGCGCTCGGCTCAGCCTGCAGAACCTGCTCAATCACCTCGCGGTAGGTCATATCCACCCGTTGAAAGGAGCGTCTCCTTCGCTCGATATCCAATGCGTATGTATGGGATACGGCATCAATTTCCAACATATATACGCTGCGCACGCACCGGATTTCCACATTGCGAATCATGCCATGAAAGAGAATTCCCCCCTGCTTGCTCTGCTCTTTCATCGCTCCGCTATCTTCCAGCTCTTGATACAGGACGACCGGAGCGCCATATTCAAGCTCGTGGATGCAGCTGTCCTTCTTCTCTTCCGGTATGATCGCGCTGAGTTGAAGCTGCACATGCTCATTAACCTCTCTGGTCAGGGTAAGTCCGGTCAGGCTGTGCAGATCAACCTGAATATCGAGAATCAACCCCGCGTATCTAATCCTCATTCTCTTCCTTCCCTCCTCCCGCAGACTGATCTATTCTCTCTGCCCGTCATGGATGATAGTGATGACTCCTCCATAGACGCATGTATTCGTGCAGGTGCTCAGCAGCGCGTCTTTCCCCCCGATCGTCACGTTCTCTTTCCCTGATTGCCAAGGCATCGTCACGTTCGGAACGCACATCGCGACGCACACGGGCGCCGGAACCTCCTCTGGAGGCGGCGCTTCCTTCTTAATGAACAGACTGGCGAACCATCCTGCTTCCTCCTGCTTGGGCATAGGGGGAAGCGCATCGATTACGGCCTGCACATCCGGATTCTGCGTGCTCTGGCATAAGCCGAACGGCCTGATGTTCGTCATCGGCACGCGATCCTCGACATTCAATTGCGGTTGATCATGGATGTAGTCTCCGTGGCTGGCGGGGACGATGAGCCGGGCCGGACGCGTTCCTTGGGAACATGCGCAATATGCGCCATGCACGACATATGTGGGCTCTTTCTGTTCGCCGCCTCCACCATCCATCATTTCTTCCATTGCAATCCCCTCCTGTCTTCCTTTTCCGTAAACCGCCTTACTCGGACTGCTCCGCTCCAGCCTCGGACACCGCCTGCTCTGGCGCGCGGCAGCAGCCCACCTGTTCCAGCCGAAAGCCCAGCAAGTCTCTTCGTAACAGGCTTTCAGCGACATCGAGATTGATGATGACGCATTTCTCAAGCAGTCCCTGCACCCGGAAGATCGCATGCCCGGCAGCCTTCGCATGATCGATTACGATGCTTTTGACTGCGCCTGTTTTATAAAATTCCGTGCGCTCCGACAAGCAGTCCACTCGGGGAAGGAGCAGCAGCCAATATATCTTTTGCATGCTGTGCTGCGGATTCGACAGGACGGCGCACTTGAATGCCAGCCCCGGATCATGCAGCTCCAGCACCTTTTTCAGTCCATCCGCCACAAGCACGACGGGTTTGCCGATATAATCGGGATAGACGCTATCCGCGCTGCCTTCCACAAACACCACGGTCATGTCATTAAGGTCGTCCGCCTGCTCCGGCATTACCTCGATTGTTTTGTTGGTCGATTTCAAACCGGCAAACCGGATGATGTTGTCCACATTCTCATCCTGTGAAATGATGAAATATTCCATAGCTCCTCCCATTTGCGTGCGCGGCTTCCGTCTAATCAAGCCTCGGCGATCAAGATACGCTGCAATTGCGCCTCGCTTAGGCTGAGATGCTGCACATCCCCCGCCAAAAACATCGCCCCTTCCAGATCCGCATCCGCAAAGCTCGTATTCTTCAACACCGCCCCCCGAAAATCCGCACCTCGGACATCGGCTCCCCTGAAGCTCGCATCTTCCAGATTGGCGCCCGCAAAGCATGTCTCCATGAATGGCGGGATATGGAGCTGTTCCTGCGTCGGAAAGGTCAAACCCGCCTGTATCTCCTCCAGCTTGCAATTACGCAGATTGGCTCCTCTGAAGCTCGCGCCATGAACGATGCTGTTGTTCAAATCGGCTCCTTCCAGATTGGCGCCGCCGAAATCGGCGCCGATGAACGCGCAGCCCCATAATAAGTTGCCGGCTAGCGTGCTTTCGGAGAAATCCGCAAAGCTGAAGTTCAACAATTTAAAATACATGCCGCTGAAATCCAACCCGCTAAACACTTCATAGACGTATTCGGTTCTTGTGCCGGCGGAGAACATCTCCTGCAGCTCCCGGCTCTCCTTCACCCTTGCATCGTGCCTGTATACCAGTTCGCTCCGATCCTTGTATTCTCCGACGTGGACATACAGCTCGTCTTCTTTGTCGATGGCGGCGAACTCGGCGGTGCGAACCGCTTGCTTCATCGCATATCTGGCCAGCTTAATCATATAAGCCATATACCACACGGTCTCCGTCCGAATGATGGACGCCACGTCGGCGGGCGAAATCTTTCCGACATACATTCTGCTCTTTTGTGAAATACAGCTTGCGAATTCCTCCAAGTAAGTCAAAATCCATCCTGCGTCATATTCGGCGGCGCATTCCTCCGCATCTCCGTACCACTGCCCGTCATACGCATCAATCCGGCAGCGGTGATCCCCGCTCAATATCCGGTTGCGCAGAACGGCAAATTGGATGTACTTGATTTTTCCTTTCCGCTTCTGATCCTGCAAGCGGCGGATTTCCACGCATATTCGCTTGAACGACTCGATAAATTCATCAGCCAGCCTCTCCCTCTCCGTCATCACGACCTGATGGAGAGCCAACATTTGCTCCATGCGCTTATCGGCTACCACAGTCTGCTGCCAATGCCGCAGCGCCTCGTCTCTTGTCACAACGGATCTCCCTTTCTGCGCGGAGCGCCCTATTGCCCGTCTAGTTCGTAAATACTTCCGTGCCTTTCAATTCCGTGTTTCCCCCGCTATTCAACACGATTTTTCCGCCTTTTTGGCTTTCTATCGAGATTTCCTCGCTTGCCGTCATCATCAGCGTCTTATCCGCCCGGATGGTCACGTTCTCTTTGGATGTCAACGAGACCTCGTTCTGCCCGACAATCGTGACCGAGCCGCTCTGATCCAGCATAATCGTCGCTTGTCCGTTGCTCGCGGAGATGAGCACATGATTGGGAGCAAGCGTCACCTCCATGCCCGATGAATTGCGAAAATACCGGACGTTCGGATCAGCCATCCGATCCTGGGAACCCCCGCCTTGGGAGCCGCTGACCGCGCCGCCTCCGCCAGCGCCTTGCAGCGTTGAACCGGGCGGCTCTCCCGCATATGAATTGACGGAGCTGATCGCAAACGCCTCTTCTTCCCGCTCGCTCGGAAATGTCACCCGGACGCTGTCGCCCGCTTCGGGCATGCAATACCAGCCGCTGCCGTCTGCGGACGCATATACGGTAGAGTAGGGAAACCAGTATGCCTTGCCGGCATCCTGCTCTTTATCGATATCCAGCCGCACCTTTACCTTGTCTCTGTTAATCGCCAGCACTGTTCCGCCCACCGAAGCTCCCCTGATGGCATCGTTATAGGGCTGTTCCCGGTTCAAGCCCTTGCGGGTCGTAATGGTATAAGTGTGCGTGACCGCGCCTTTCTCCATCGTGGAAACGGCCTTCCCGACATACAGCCGCGCCTTCTGAAAGTCGACGGCATCGCCCAACTGCAGCAATTGGCTGGTTGTAACCTCGTAAAATATGAAATCGCTCTCATGAGCATCCGGCCGGATGTTTGTGTGATAGGTCATATAATCGGCGAGCTTCTTTTTGACGATATAATTGAACTCTTCCAGCTTCTTTACCGCGCCGGTATCGGGCAACCCGAAAAAGAACTTGATATCCTGGAACTTCTCGGCGGGCACCACCACTGTGTCAAGGCGGGACGCCATCCTTTTCAGAAATGCCCAATCCGTTTCCTTGTACTGCATGACCAAATTTCCGATGCCGGGATTTTTATCCGCCGTGTAATTCACATCATAGTTCGAATAATCTTTGCCTATCTTTTGGACAAGCTGGCCGTAATTCATCGACGCATCCTGGAACGATCTGCTCTTCACGCGGACATCCAGCATGACGGAGCTTGTCCATGCTTCCGCCTGGATGGTATAGACATCACGCGATTTTTCGATGCGCATTTCGGTAATAATTCCGGAAAACAATACCCGCTCTCCGCCCTGCTCCATCATCTGCTTCACTTGAACCGGCGTCTGTTCATTGAGCGTGTACAGATCGTTATCTTTATGCTCCTCTGAAATGACGCCCGAAAAGGTTAATTTGCCGTGTTCATTCACCTGCTGAATCATTCTCAATTCCAGCAGCTGCATATGATCAAAGGGAGCGACTCTCACATTTTGATAGGACAACAGAGTGGCACTCATCCGTTCGCCACCTCCATCGAATCGATCATTTCCTGTGCGATGCATGTCCACAGCTTGCCGTGCTTCCCGTTGCAGTTGATGTTGCCAATCAGGCGCTTCCGGCCTGCGTCCACAAAAAATAAAAAGTTAAAAACCTTCCCTTGCGCCACCGGATTCATGAAAGAGCAATAGTGGATTCGTTGCCCGTTCACTTCCTTCGCCCCATCGTCCACCCACTCTGTGTTCAGCTCCATGTTCTTCATGTTCCGGATCATCTCGGGCTTCATTGCCTGCATATCGATCGCTTGCCCGGGATGATCGGTATATTGCAGGATGACGTTCACTGCGTGCGCTTCGTTCTGGAACACCTTCTGCTGCTCGGTATCGAGCGTGCAGATGAGAAAGTCTTTCGGGAACAAAAAGCGCAGCGCCGGCTGAAAGAAGCCGCGCTTCTCGAATTCCACCAGGGAGCCGTTGATATCGACACGGCCATTGCGCATCCCTTCTCTAATCTCCTGCTGCCAGATTGCTTCCTGCTCGGCGTATGATGCTTGCTGTCCGGCTTCCGCGGATCGCTCCGCAGCTGCTTCCTGCCTGGCGGCTTGTTTTTCATGGCTATCCCGCTGCTCCGCATTTCTCTTCCTTTTTTCCAGCTCGATAATCTTCTCGTCCAGATGCTTCATTGGAATTTCCCCCTCTTCGGATGTTGCTGATTCCTAACGCCGGTGTCCAATTCTCCTTCTTAAATTGAATAAATATCCAATCAAGTATTAATTATGATATCGGCATACTTTGGAACATTTTTCAGGTTTGATGATCACTATTTTGAAAGGAACGTTATGGAGTATGGAACAAGGCAAAAAAAGTGAAAGCTAGTACGGTGATTGGCGCAAACAAAATGCGTTGCCCAAGCTTGCATCACGAAGCTGCCGGGTCCGGCCTTGGAACGCGGAATTCTTGTTTGCGTACACTTTCATGTATAATGAAACTACTCAAATGAAGCTCTTCGAAAAATTGGAGGTTATAACTCATGAGTCGCCAGAAATTGCAAGAGAGACTCAAAATGAAGGATGTTGAAACGAAACACGGAGAGCAGTTCAACAATTTGCTGCGCTATGTGTTTCAAGTAACCAATCATGATTTGCAAGCCTTGGGCTGGGAGAACAGAGAGATTGCGCAGGCCAAGCTGCCCGTGCTGAAGCAAGCCGACGTATTGGGCTGGTTCGATGGCGACAATCTGATATCGCAGCTTGCCGTCTACCCTTTTCAGGTTAATATTTTCGGGCAAATTTACGAAATGGGCGGACTGACCGGAGTCGGCACCTACCCTGAATACGCCAATCTTGGCTTGATGAACAAGCTAATGCGCCAAGCGCTGACGAATATGCGGGAGCGCAAACAGTCTATTTCTTATCTGTATCCGTACTCCATCCCCTATTACCGCCGCAAAGGCTGGGAAATTATATCCGATAAAATATCGTTCGAAGTGAAGGACACTCAACTGCCGAAATTGAAGACCGTGCCCGGCAATGTCGAGCGCGTGACGATCGAGCATCCTGACATCAAACAGGTCTATCACCGCTTTGCCCTGCAAACGCACGGGGCCATGCTCCGCAACGAGCTGGCGTGGGAAGAGTATTTGCGCTGGGACCTGGACGATATGACGGTGGCTATCTATTATGACAGCGACCATGAGCCAATGGGCTATCTGCTGTACTGGATCGCCGAGGAAATCTTTTATATGAAGGAAATGGTGTTCGTCAATCAAGAAGCGCGGACAGGCCTATGGAATTTCATCAGTGCCCACTTCTCCATGGTAACCCGCGTCAAAGGGCACATCTATACGGATGAACCGCTCGCGTTCTTGCTGGATGATGGCGACATCAAGGAGACGATTGCTCCTTACTACATGGCGCGCATTGTCGATATCAGCCTGTTCCTGGAGCAGTACCCGTTCCAGCCGCAAGCGGCGGAGTGCCGGTTCACCTTCGTGCTGCATGATCCGATGCTGGAATGGAACCAAGGGATCTTTACATTGACCGTGGATAAGGATGGCAGAGGACATCTGACAAAAGGCGGAAGCACCCGCGACGCCGAATTCGATATCCAAACGTTGACGACGCTGCTTATGGGGTACAAACGGGCATCTTACTTGGCACGGATCGGCCGCTTTCAGGCGAATGAAGCCACCGTCAATTTGCTTGAGAGGCTGATCATACGCCAGCAGCCGTATTTCTCCGATTACTTCTGATTGATGAGGGAGGGAGGCACAAGGAAATGGAACCCTATTTTCGAATCGGGGAAATATCCTCTATTTTTAACATTCCTCTGCAAACGCTGAGATACTACGATAAAATAGGTCTATTTTCTCCGGTCCATACCAATCAAGAAACAGGGTATCGTTATTACAACCTGCATCAGCTTCCGCTGCTGCATCAGATCAAAACGTTCAAAAGCATGGAGATACCCTTCTCTGAAATTAAAGAGTTGACTTCGACAGATTGGAACGTTGATAAAATGGATCAAGTCTATGCCCTCCAGCTGGAACGGCTCGAACAGAAAATGAGGGAACTGCAAACGTTAAAAACAGAGCTTGAAGCCAAGCGCCATCATTTCTTGGCGCTGCAGGCCCAGCCTAAAAATCAGATTTCCATTCGGCAATGCGGGGCAAGAGAAATATTTTGCAAACCGATTGACGTGTCGACCTATAAGGAGCAGGAAACGGAGTATTACCGCTCGTTCCTGCCCTTTTCCAACCAGATCGATTATATCAATGTGGAACCGGGCTTTATTGTGACGCGGCCCGCTTTTTTTAATGAACGAACGAAGGCTTCCTATTTATTTCTGGTCAACCCGACGGTCGTTCCGGAAGGATTTCAGTCTCATCACATGACAGAAGGCACTTATTTGACACTTCTTATCGAGGATAGCTATGCAAAATCTCCTTCCTATTACAGCTTGCTGCGGCAACACATTTTGAATCAAGGAATCGAGATAGTGAGCGACATCTACGAATTTTGTTACACCGTCCTGCCCAACGATAATAACGACATCAGCGTGTGGGAGCTGCAGGTTCAAATAAACCCCTTGACCCTACCATCGTTGTAGGGTTTAGACTAAGGCTATTCTCAGATGAAATTGGAGGAAGCCTTATGAAAATACTTGTTGTCGTTGCCCACCCCAGAACGGATTCGCTCACGTCAAGCATGGCGAAGCGGTTCACTGAAGGATTGACCGAAGCAGGACATGAATACGAAATCGCCGATTTGTATGCCGAAGGATTCAATCCGCTACTGCAACCGCAAGATGAGCCTGACTGGAATAATCCGAACAAGGCATATTCGGACGAGGTGCTGCGCGAAATGGACCGGATCCGGGCAAGCGACGCGATAGCCTTTATTTTCCCTATATGGTGGTACAGCGTTCCGGCCATATTGAAAGGGTACTTTGATCGGGTGTGGAACTATGGCTTTGCATATGGTCCAGCCAAATTGCCCGTTCAAAAAATAAGATGGATCGCCTTGGTCGGCGAAACTCAGGCCAAATTCGAAAAGCGCGAGTATCATTTGCTGGTGCAGCAGCACCTGAACGTCGGCTTGGCGGGATATACCGGTGTTCAAGATTCCAACGTTCACTTTATGTATAATACGATCGGGGAATTCGCCGAGGGCCAGCAAGAGACGAATGAAGCTCATTTTGCCGCTCTATTGAACGAGGCTTATCGAATCGGGCACACTTTTTAAGCACAACTGAAACAAATACGACAGGGGGTATTCACCGGGGTTCAGCGACGCAACCGGATACCCCCCCGTCTTTGTTTCACTCTCTTAATAGGTTTCCATTAGTGCTCTGTTTTGAACCAAATTGCCGTTCTTATCATATTCTTTGAAGGTTGCTCTATAATAAGGAGTGGCGCCATTAAAGGTGAACTGTGCCGGAGTATCTATATATAAAGTAGTCCCATTCTTTAAATAATTGTTGTATCCCATTAATTGAAACAAATCAATATCCTTCCATCCATTCCATTTGCTTATCGCATTGATTGTATTGCGAGCGTCGTTTAGAGTAATTTCTTTATAGTTAGGATAGTAGAACTTTTGAACCAAAGTTTTGTCATTGAAGGTTACTTTTAAATCCCCCTTCAGGTCATGTGTTCCCGAGTACACCATCTTTCTCAAATCATGTGTTACGATGGCTTTATGCCCTGCCGGGAGCGTAACCTCTTGGGAAGGAACCGTATATTTATCCGATTCTGTGAAGGTTTCCGTATTGGTAGTCGATAAGTTATAAGTGACGCTTGTTTCAAAATCGGCGCCTGCCAAAGCGACAACACCTTTAGCGGCCACTTTGAACCCTAGCTGCATTCCGTTTGTTACGGAAGTAGCTTGAGACTTTGTATAGTCTTTTTGAAAACTGTCCGTTTTCATTTTTTGGGTTGTTGACGTGAAGTTCGTCAATTCAGAAGTGCCGCGATAGATCGTATCGCCCGTTTTTGATGTGTAATTTACATTGGATACATCCATGTCATGAACCGCTTCGATTGTTAATCCCATTTGCTCCGCGATGCTGTCATACCCTTTGGGACTGGCAAGATTGGCTTTGTACCAGGATATAAAACGATTGGCTTGATGAGAGCTTTGGTCTTTCAGTATCCAGAACCTGGCTAGAAACCAACTGTCCAATATTTGTTGCTGCATATTAATCGGTTTGTGGGTCAATTTGGATTGGGTATCCCTGTCTTTAATTCTCAAATAGACAGTATCGATATAAGATTCTGCCGCATAAGGGCTTGCGCTGGAATATGAACTGGCATTGTTTCGATTCGTATCGAGATCGGCAGCAATGGCCGGTAAAGCACCTACTGGCATCAAACTTAATGCCAAAGCGCAAGCAATCACTTTTTTCTTGTTTTTTTCAAGCATTTGTATGTCCTCCTTATTTCTAATCCATCCGTGTGATTTCCGCTGCTTATTTTAAGCTCCTAATGTCCGCCAATCAGATGATGATCACTCCGTCCCATTTTTACTGCTATTGGTGACGAGTCGGTGTTGGGCGAATCAACTTGCTGATAGCCAAAATATAAGGCGAAAATCAAAAAGATACTCGCTATTTTCTTCATTTCTCCCCCCCCTTTTTTTATTTGTCATATCAACTACAACTTAACGATAACATGATTGGAGCTCAATCTATCAATAAGGATAGTTATATTGTGTTCCAAAAATGTGAAAACCGTCAGGAATGCCGCGCCAATCGATACGGATATGCAAAAAACCTTACCGAAGCCATTAAAATGAAGCTGGCTAATTCCGAAAATAATACAAAAGGAGGAATCCAAATACCGCACCAGGACAAGCATATTTTCTCCAACATCTGATAAATGAGTGTAAAATTGTATAAATATGAAGGGGGAACTATATGGTTTATACATTAAACGCCCTTGAAATTGGGAAAATCATAAAGGATTTGCGCTTGAAGCAAGGACTAAGCCAGCAGGCTCTCGCAAAGGGGATCTGCACGCAACCTCATATCAGCAACATTGAAAATGGCCGGGAGGTTCCATCTGGCTTCATCTTATACTTATTGTCAAAAAAATTAAGAGTGAATGTAAAGTGTTTATTTGATATCCATGACGACTCCAATTTAAACTACAAAAATAATATTAAATTTATTGTCCAATCCTTCATGCAAGAAAATGATTACGGACAAGTATTGAAGATACTGGAAGATGAGAGCCATCTTTTCGAAGCTCCCGAAGATCAGCAATACCTCCTATGGGCGAAAGCCATCTCTCTTTACTATTTCAAAAAAGATTTGAATGCGGCTTTTATATTGTTAAAAACAGCATTGAAAAAAACGTGTAAATGTTTAAAATTTTGCTCCGAACAGGAATTGACTATTATTAACAGCATTGGCATTTTAATGTCTGAATCCAATCAAAACCGCAAGGCGTTGCGGATTTTAAAATGGACGTACCGCCATATTCATAAACATTATTATATAGAAGACAGGACGTTGCCCATCAAAAATATATACGCATTTGCGCGTTCATTATCAAGAAATAAGGACTATCACAACTGTATACGCTGCTGCAATGAGGGAATCGAGCAGTGTTTAAAATATAATTCTCTTTATCTTTTTGGAGAACTGTATTATGAAAAAGGCTTGAATCACTATTTTTTAAACCATTTCGAATCCGCATTAGAAGATTTCGAACAAGCCATTATGCTGTTCAAGCTCAAAAAACAGTTTAACTTCAAACATTTTGTGGAAAATAAAATAAAAGAATTAGAATTGAAAAAATATTGACTTTTTACAGTTGAAAAGAGTCCATAATAATAGCCGTTTCTTCCTAGACAGAAAGAAACGGCTGTAGAGCTGTGTTGAAATGATCAGTCCATATCAATTGGAACCGTGCGTTTATTTACAAGCTGAGCATTGTTCTCATCCGTCACATCATAGGTTGTTACGATTAACTCGGCGCCATATACACCCGAAAAAGAACCTTTCCCGCTTACTTCAACAGTAGAATACGCATTAGCCGCAGCTCCGTATCCGCTCGTTGTAATATGAACTCCGGCATTTTTGATTTCTTGCTGCTGAGCGGATGTCAGGCCGGCATAGTGCCTCCCCAGAAAATTATTGTATTCAAATTTCTTTGACTCTTGCATGCCCATCCAGCCAGTATATACTCCTGTTGCTTTTATTATGCTGCGATTAGCCATCGTGCTTCCCGTTTGACCTGTAAATACAACATCTCCCCGATAAGTTCTTTGACTGAACTCCACTACTGTTTTATACGTTTTATGCGGGGGAACTTTCACGGGTTGCGCAGGCACTTCCAATGTATAGGATTCACTTGTCGTATTCGTTTCCGTATTGGCTGTGTTGTATTCCAGATTTATTTTGCCTGCACCCTCTAAAATTAACGGAAGGATGAATTTATTGCCGAGATCCCCGCCTCCACCAACTTTGAATCCGCTGGAAACACTGGTTGAATTGGATTCCGTATACGTTTTGCTGAATTTCACAGTGTTGAAGCTTTGATCTTCATTCGTTTTATTTGGAAATGTGTTTTCTCCTATAAAAACAGGCAGCGTTGAATCATAGTGTATATTTTCAGTTTTCGCATCAATAGACAGATCGATGACGGGTGTAACACTATCTGGATTAGCTCGAAGCCAGTATCTAAAACCATTACTTTCAGGATTGGCAATCGTATTTGCCAAATGATTTTTGTAATAATACGTGCCCACCTTTTTAAGCACTTCATTCACATCCACGATCCCGATGCTTTTTTCTTGGGCAATAAATGATTCGGCGGCATAAGCCTGGGGCGGAATGGAAACGGTTCCAAGCGTGAGCAGAGAAAGCCCGATAACAAGACCATTTTTCAAAAAATGTTTTCTCATTGTGTATCCCTCCGATTGATTATGCTGATGATGTCGCTTCATAAGCCTCCTTTCATTCGGGTTAAGGTTATGGTAGCACGGCTTGCATTTCCTCATTGCATAAGGATTGTTATATTCTGTTGCAATCGTGTTAAATGCCTGGGATAAGCAGAACGAGCGCCCCCTGCATAGTTCAGGGAGCGCTCGCCGCCACAACACATTTATTTTATGATTCTATCCTCAATATAGGCTTCGTCCGTTCGCCGGACTATTTTACTTCGACAATGCGATTCTCTACTGCAGGGTGAATGACCTTGTTGTTAACCAAGTATTCCTCTACCACTTCATAGAAGGTGATGCCGGTATCCAGCACACGCTCCTTCTTCAGCATCGAGTAGCCGTCACCGCCTGATGTAATGAAGTCGTTGGTTGCAATCTTGTAGGTTTTCGCCTGATCAAGCGGCTGTCCGCCAACCTTCACTTCAGTCACCCGCTCGCCAACCGGCTTCTTCACATCGTAGACGAAGGACAATCCGCCTACTTGCAGGAAAGAGCCTGGCAAATCATCGGCTTTCTCCGCCCCTTTGACGGATACTTCCAGCGCAGCCTTCACATCCGCACCGGTCGCTTCCACAATCGTCAATGTATTCGGGAATGGCAGAATGGAATAGAGATCCTTCTTCGTAACATCTCCCGCCTGCTTGCTGGCCCGGATTCCCCCGCCATTGACTAGCGCCACATCAGCTTCATATCCCGCGATACTCTTCGACTTGGCGATGAGCGCATCCGCAATGAAGTTGCCCAGATTGGTCTCCATCGCGCGAACCTGCGTCCGCTCTCCGTCTAGATTGACTTCCGTTTTGCCGATTACATCCTTCATCGATTCCTCTACCTTGGTCACGACCTCTTGGACGAGCTTCTCGATCTCCGAATCAGCCTTTACCTTCTCGTCGTACTCGACCAGCCCGCCGCTGAAGCCGACAAGCTCCTTGTTGTAATAGTAGAGATCAACGCGTCCCAGCGACTTGCCGTACTCCCAGTCCTGTACAATATAAGTGCCGTTGACGACTTCTGGCGTGCGAAGCGGAGTATGGGAATGCCCGCCGATAATGAGGTCGATTCCCGCTACGTTTTCCGCAATCTCCCGGTCTTTTTCAACCCCGATATGCGATACGACGATAACATGATCGGCTTCCTTCTTCATCTCCGGCACCAATTGCTTGGCAATGTCTACCGGATCTTTGAACGTCAGGCCCTTCACGTTGTTCGGATGCGTAACGATCGGCGTCTCTTCCGCGACAAAGCCAATAAACGCAAAGGTCTCGCCGCCAACTTCGGTCGTGAACGTCGGCACCAGCAGATTGGAGCCATCCGCCTTGAAGACGTTGGCGCTAATCATCGGATATTTCAACTGATCGCGCAGCTTCAACAGCTGATCGTAGCCGTAATCGAATTCGTGGTTCCCGGCTGCCATCGCGTCATATCCAAGCGAATTCAAAATGGGAAGAATCGATTCCCCTTTGAACTGATTCGTATAGATCGTTCCTTGGAATGTGTCTCCCGCGTCCATCAAAAGGAAGTTCTTGTTTTCCTGCTCCCATTCTTTGACGAGCGTAGCGATTTTGGCGTATCCGAATTCTTTCCCGCGCTGATCTTCCTTAATGTGCCCGTGCACATCATTCGTATGGGCAATCGTAATATGCTCCGTGAGAGCAACTCCCAGCGCCTCAACCAATTGCTCGCGGGTCACATGGGGACCGTCCGGCAGCTCGAGTTCGACGCCTAGTGACCGGGCAATTTCGGAAATACGCTTGGCGGAGGGAGCCTCTCTGTCATTAGCGCCCTCTTGTGCCGTAATCGCTCCTTTGCCGGAAGCCCAGTCCAGATAACCCTGCGCCCAATATCCATTCTGCTGCGGAATGGCCTCGCCGGTGCCTCTGGCAATCAGCGCGACGGTTTCTCCCAATGATACCGGGCGTTCCAGCCGCAAGTCACCTTGCTCGTAGCCCGTAATAATATGTTTCTGCTGCATCCATTCATTGTGCTGCACCGGATGGAGCGGATCGGCAAAAGCGGGTGCCGAGAACAGTATCCCCAACGCGCCTGCCGCCAATAATGAATACGCTTTCATGCGAAACTTCACAATAATCATCCTCCCTTTAGACTGATAGAATGATAACCCTGAACAAATATAAATAGATTCATTCCTTTTGTCAATCAAAAGTTATACATAGATAGTTTTATATGGGTCAAATTATTGATCAAACTAACCCATAGGGAGACGATATGCTTATTTAAATAAATTCTTATTAGCATTAATAATATTTTCAATCAATCCTTTTCCCGGGAAATCAGCTGCAACAATGCCGGTATACTCCAAATTGTGATTGGCTATATAATCCGTTGTCAAAACATTAGTTCCTTCAAATGCAATTGTGCATATCCCGATGAAACAATCGGTTCTGGGGAAATCCGGGTATGAATCTGACCACCCAGGAGTAGTCAATCCCGTAGCAAGCCGGGGCGCGGATGTTCCAGGGCTGCTATGTCCGCTTGCAACAAAGTATGGATACGCAATATTGCCGCCGCTTAAATAATTGATGAATTTGGTCTTAGAACCTTGTTGATGACTATCGTTTGCCTTCTGCAATTGTTTTTTTACATCCAGCCATTTTTGGTATAAATCCCAGTTCGTCGACACTGTATAATTATCTTGGATATCGAATTGACGAGCATAATCGATTCCGATATTCGAACCGGCAACATTACGGAGAATGACTATTTTCCCTCTCATTTCTCCTAGTGCAGGGTTTGTTATCGCACCGTTTCTGCTGTCCCAAAAATAGCCAGGATATCTATCCATATATCCCTGAAGGGTGTCATTGAACACCTGATTAGAAACAGAACTGTGTTCTTGTTTGATGCGCATCAAAACCGTTTCGCTCGGATTGCGCTTTAAAAAATCAGTAACCTCATTGAGAACGTCCCCAAACATGGCATCTAAATAGTAGGGGCCATGATGAAGCGCAAAAGAACCGTCAACATAACGGCAGCGAATATCCAAAAAGCGAATTCCGGAATTTAACTGCGTATTTAGCGTCATTGACTGTGTATAAACATGGTCGGTTGCAGGCTGGGAGGTTTTGTAAGCCATACTGTCATGTGTGCCTGGAATGGATAAATCACTTAATCTGGCATCCTCTTTAATTAAACCCATCCAGTTTGGATTTTGATAATCTGCTGTTGCATCATGAGAATATCCAGGATGCCAATGTGCCCACGCAGGTTGTGCATGAAATCCCAGAATTGAAGCTAGAATAATTGCAAACATAATGATTTTCTTCATTATCATCTGTCCCCTTTCCAATGTCCCTTCATTCATAAAGAGTTTCCATAAGCGCTCTGTTTTGAATCAGAAGCAATTTAACGATATCACGGATTTAGCGCCAGAATTGAATAAGCATTGTTATATTGTGTTTCGAAAATGTGAAAGTCCCGTTCCCCATGTGGACACCAATGTATAAAAACCTATAATGAAGGTATAAAAATTCCACAGTTGATTGAAAGATTGAGGGATGAATGGGAAAGGGGCACCATATGGTTTATACGGAAAGTGCTGCTGAAAACGGAAAGATTATAAAGGGGTTGCGCTTGAGACTAGGATTAAATCAGAATGCTTTGGCAAATGGGATCTGTTCACAATCCTATTTAAGCAAAATTGAAAGTGGCAAGGAAGTTCCATCTAGCGCCATTTTAAATAGGTTATCGACAAAATTGAGGGTGGATTTGGAGCACTTATTTGATGAGAGCGAAAAGGCAAATTTGAACTATAGAAATAATATCAAAAGTATTATCCAATCCTTTATACAAGATCATAATTATGAACAAGTGTTAAAGATTGTAAAGTACGAAAGCCATCTTTTTAATTCGCCTGAAGAGCAACAGTTCCTCTTGTGGGCGAATGCGATATCTCTTTACTACTCGAAGAAAGATTTGAATGCGACTATGATGTCATTAAAAACAGCATTAAGAAAAACTTGTACATGTTTAAAATCTTGTTCCGTACAGGAATTGACCATCATGAATAGTATTGGCATTATATTGTCTGAATCGAAGCGGAACCGCCAGGCTTTGAAAATTTTAAAATGGGCTTGCCAACATATAAATAAGCATGATTACATCGAAGATATAACGTTGCCCATCAAAAATATTTATGCGCTCGCACGTTCATTGTCACGGAATCATGAATATGATCATTGCATTCGCCTTTGCAATGCCGGAATTGAACAATGCTTGCATCATCATTCCATTTATCTTATGGGAGAGTTATATTATGAAAGAGGTTTGAATCACTATTTTTTGAACCAACCGCAGTTGACATTACAAGATTTCGAACAAGCAATCATGTTCTTCACACTAACAAAGAGATATGACTTCAAAGATTTTGTGGAAAATAAAATAAAAGAATTTCAATTAAGATAATTGATTTTTTTATCAGGCTGAAACAACCTTAAAATTATAGCCGTTTCTTCTTATCCGGGAAGAAACGGCTCGTCCATCATATTCAGACTTTCAGTAGCCTCCCCCCACTAGCTGTACCTGGTAAGAAAACTCCTTGTATTGCTGGCGTCTTTCGCACTTTCTTCACCTTCATGCTACGAAAGTTAAGTCACTTATTGTAAATAACATCACTGTTCAGTACAATATGATACACAGCAAGAGCATTATAACAGTAAGCTAGGCGAGGAAGGGAGGCACTATTCGGGGAACTATGCGGCTCCCGCATTCGCTGCTGTTCATCATTTCTCACAGAGCAATCCCCCCTCTCCTCCCGGTAAGCGCCATTACAGGGAGAGAACACACATCCCCATGCAGCAGGCGTATACTCCATGACACTGGCAATTTCCTTGTTCTCGACTCCTATATTTGCGGAGCCGGCAGTTGCGCCATCATCCGAGAAATCCGAGCCGTCGCCCAACCCCAAAATTGTAACCGCTTCCTTCACGCAGCACGGCCTGGATCTGTTGAGCCGGAGGACGCAAATAGGGAAGCAGAGTAGTAATAATGGAGGATTAGACATGAAAAAAAAAACAATTGTAGAAAAAGATTTTTTACATTCCCAAGAAGATAATTTAGAAACGTTATTAAACAAGACAGCCCTCCTTCAAAAACAGCTTAAAGCCAATAATCATCTTAACCCTAAATTCCCTTCAGAGACATTTCTTTATAAAAAAGAGTTGGAAAAGAGTTATATGCCTGAAACTGGAATAAATACAGAGGAGGTCTTTACAAGTCTTTCTGAAATGTTTGAAGGAAGTATTCGACCACAATCACCATATTCGCTCTTTAATATGGTACCATCACCATTACTGGATACAGTGGCTGCAACAACAATGACGCAATTATACAATTCAAATAGTCTAATGGATGCTTTTGGTGGAAAAACCATATTATTTGAACAACGCATAACAAGGGCCATTGGTCGTTTAGTAGGCTGGGATCAATCGTATGGAATTTCTTGTAATGGCGGAAAATTAACACTTTTTTATGCCATAAAATCAGCAATTTCAAAAGTCGCTCCTGAGTCAAGACGTGAAGGCATTCCAAAGGATCTCGTTGTTTTAACAAATGAGGGAGCACACTATTGTGTTGAACATGTATGTTCAATACTTGGATTAGGAGCGAATCAATGTATTCGTATTGGAACAAAAGAAGATTGGCGAATGGATATAGATAAATTAAAACAGGTTATTTACGAGCAACTAGCTAAAGGTAAGCGTATTGCAGCCATCGTTTGTTGCGGTGGAACCACAATTAACTTTGCTTGTGATGATACAAATGAAGTTTATCAATGTGTAGTGCAGGTTTTTAAAGAAACGAACCAAACATATTTCCCATATTTTCATCTAGATAGTGTTATCGGTTGGCTGTGGTTTAATTTTATGGGCTTAAGTGAAAAAGAATGGGAACAACGAGTTGAAAATCCTGAAATCCGTTTCAAAATTAAGCGAGCAGCACAAAAAATGGAAGGTGTTTCTCATTTTGACTCGTTCGGTGTAGATATGCATAAAAATGGTTTATGCCCGTATTCAACAAGTTTTTTTATTTCAAAAACAGATGAATGTTTTAATCGCTTGAATGAAGGTACATATACGTACGGAGAAAATGACTATGAATTTGGTAATTTTCGTGCCTATCGATATACCGTTGAAAATTCTCGACCAGCTACCGGCATCGCTGCTGCCTGGGTAGCAATGAATCGTTTAGGGAAAACAGGCTACCAAGAATATTTAGTCCGACTGCATACATTAAGTTCATTGTTTAAAAAAGAAATAGAAAATCTAAGTGGTGTGTCTGTTATTAATACTGCTTCACTCGGCTGGGAAATTGTTTTTACGATTTCATTTAACCGAGTTCGATTACATTATTCCGATTTTGAACCGAGTGAAATTGCCAAAACGTTCATTCAATATTGTTGGAACGAAACTAATAAAGGACGAGAAATCCCATTAATCAGTATTGTTCCAGAATTTAAAGTGAATCCAGAGGATAGAATGAAAATAGCTTTTTTACTATACCCCATGCATTTATTTTCCGAGGATAAAACCGGTGAGATTATAAGTAACTTAGCATCGTGTATTTACGAATTTGAAATGAAAGTAATATCAGGAGAAATTGTAATTGAGAATCGTCTTTTAGAAAAACCAATCCGCTGAGGCGCACTTGGTAAGGGTTTATGGAAATAAAAAGCCGATTTTTCCTACGCTAAGGATTATCGGCTTTGTTTTTTTGTGCCTGCGCACTTCTTTGCGGGTCCCAAATGACATTTTCAAAAGTTGTCGGACTTGCTGTTTGCAGGCAGGACGCGCTGTTCCGCTTTTTCATACAGAGCAAGCAACCGCTTGATGACAGCAAGCTTTGGCGCTGACCAGTATACGAACAAGGCTGATATTATGCCTAACAACGCCCCTGCAGCGACATCTACAGGATAATGGACCCCTACCCAAATCCGGGAGACGGCTACGCAGCATGCAAGCGCAAGCCAGAGCCACCCTTCCTTTTTGCGAACGAGCCAGAAGGAGACACAGATTGAAAAAAACAGGATCGTATGGTCGCTCGGAAATGAATTATCGATGGCATGTTCGATAAGCTTGTTGACGTGCGGCAGCTCCGCAAATGGCTGATGATGGGAGTAGAGCCGGCCCGCCAATTTCCCGATGATTTCAGCAAGAACGAAGGCAAGCCCCGCCTGAATAACCATCATTCTGTTTTTGCCGGTGCGGGTGAACCAATATACAACCAAACTCAGGCCTAAAATATACAGCATATATTCCGCCACAAAGACGGCTAGCGGGTTAAGAAAAGCGAACTGCTTGCCTAAATCATTAATCGCTCGAAAGACATCTATATTAACTTGAGAAAAAGACAATTTGACTTCCTCCTATTTGCAAATTCATGTCTGGACTGCCTTTACGCAACGGCGTCAATGAATATCCTCTTTTTTAAAGTAAACAATGGTTGCGATAAGTCCTATGATAGCGGTAGCGATAATAGCCGCATACGAATAGATTGGTGGATATTCGGGAACAAAACCATTGTCCGTGATAACATGTACGGCTGACCAAGGATATATAGCCTTATATTCTCGATTGGCAAGCGCTACGTTCCCCATCGTAATGACAGCCGTAAATATAATGGTCGGAACATAATTTTTGAACAGAAAGGTGACAAACATTGTTGGGGTCGACAACATAAACAGCAGGCTGCCTCCGATGAAAAATTGTTTCAGTGATTGCAGCAATACGGCAGCATTCAAGCCTTCATACTGCGCCAGCAATCCCAAAATGAACGTCAATCCCCAAGCCGTTAAGGTTAATATCATGATCCAAATGAACAGCAGCACCAGCTTGCTTACAATAAGGCTGGTTCTTGATATGGGAATGGTCAACAGATTTTTCAATGTATCTTCCACGTGCTCGCGGTTAAACAGATAAGCGGTAATGACGCCATATAGCAGGGTTCCGATTAGAAGAAGCACATACAGATTGGTCTGGGAAAATGCCTCGCTGAATAAAACAGGCATGCCGGGCTTCTTCGATCTGTAATCTAAATATCCGATAAAGACCATCAACGGGGCTGCTGCCGCTCCGATTAGGCTGACCATGAACATCTTGGCCCGCTTCAGCTTGAGAAGCTCTGTATACACCAAATTAATCACTCGTCCCGCCCCCCTATTAATTTGATGAAATAATCTTCCAATCCATCTTCGCTCATTGCAATCCTCGATACCTCGATGTCATGCTCCACGAGCATTTTGTTAATCATGCCTTGCTGGCCGATGTGCGAGTACACGCGGATGATCCCCTCGTCATGAACCTCATAGTCAAAAATATCGAAATGCTGCTCCAGAAGCATGGCCGCTTTATTATCGCTGGATACTTGGAACTCCAGAAACTTGCGATTTCTTCTGCGAAGCTCTGCAAAAGAGATCTCTTCAAGCAGCTTCCCTTGATGGACAATCCCGATATGATCGGCAAGCTGCTCGACTTCGGTTAAGATATGGCTCGAAATCAGAATCGTTATCTTTCTTTCTTCGGCCAATGATTTAATAAGCTTTCTAATTTCCTTAATGCCGATCGGATCCAAGCCATTGGTAGGCTCATCTAATATCAACAGCTCCGGATGATGAAGAATGGCGCGGGCGATTCCCAGCCGCTGCTTCATCCCCAAGGAATATTTGCCGACCAGCTTAGCCGGTTCATTCTGCAGCCCGGCGATATCCAGCGCTTCCTCGATTGCATTTTTTTTATGGACGCCCATGAGCTTGGCATTGATGAGCAGATTTTCCCGGGCCGTCAGGTTTTCATAAAAGCCTGAAAACTCGACAATGGAGCCTACCCTCCTTAAAATCTCCTTTTGCTTGGCGAGCAAATTTTCTCCGAATATTTCGATCTGCCCTTGGGTTGGCCTGATTAAGCCCAGCAGCATGCGAATGGTCGTCGTTTTTCCTGCTCCGTTCTGGCCGAGAAAACCGTAAATCTGCCCTTGCTCCACGGTCATGTTGAGGTTGTCCACCGCTTTTTGCATGCCATATGCTTTCGTTAACTGGGTCGTTTTTATGATTGCGCTCATGATGCACCTCCTGCTTTTCACGATTTCTTCATCAGCTCATAACTCCATGATAAGCAGGTGATTTTAAATGCCTCTTAACCAGTTCTTAATTATCTCTTAACATGAGCCAAGCGCGTTCATAAAGCCGGATTTTTGAACGTGCTCTAAAAGTGTCTGGGGACGGAGAAGCTGAACGATGTTTTACGTCCCGGCTCGCTTTCCGCCCATATTTCCCCGCCGTTTTTCTCGACAAGCGCTTTGGCGATGGCAAGGCCCAGGCCGCTTCCCCCGTGCAATGGATTTCGCGAGCGCTCGGTGCGGTACATTCGTTCGAACACCTTCGTCAATTCGTCCTTCGGAATTCCCGGCCCTTTGTCCCATATGCTCAATTGGTACTCTGTCGCATGCTCTGACAGCTCAACGCCCAATATTTTTCCATGTTGTCCGTACTGCACCGCATTTTTTATCATATTGTTCATGATTCGGCGCAGGCTGAGCCGATCTGCCGTAACCAAGCATTTTTCTTCCGGGATGGACACGTTCAGCTCCATGTCCGCTTTTTTCAACTCGGGCAAAAAATCGATTACCGCTTCCCGCGCGAGCTCGGCCAAGTCAAGCGTCTCCGGCTGCAATGGAACTTCATCTGCATCCAGCTTCGCCAGATGGAATATTTCATCAATCAAATTCTTCAAGTCGGTTGCCTTAGTTGAGATAATGGCAACATATTGTTGCTTTTCTTCACTCGACGCGGCGATATCGTCGCTCAGCGCATCCACGTATCCAATAATCGAGGTAAGCGGTGTCCGGATATCATGGGAAATATTAGACAGCAGACTCTTTCGCGCCGCCTCGGATTTGAGCGTTTGGACTCGGACTTTGTCTAATTGCTCGATTAGCTCATTGACAGAGAAAATAACTTCATTATATAAAGGCTCGTCATTCGCCAACAATCTAGTATTCACATTCCCGCCGATGGCTCGCTTCAATGCCGCAATCATGCCCCTCAGCCTGGTCATGAATTGAAATCTCATAAATAAAAGAATGCCCGTTATTGCAAAAAGCGCAGTACATAAAACCCCGCGAAAGATTCCTTGGGGCTGGTTCATCAAATCCATCGCAATAAGACCCGTCATCATTAATAATTGCGCAACGAGGAGAAGGATGCTTTTGTCAGGCTTCATCTTTCTCACCTGCAAACTTATACCCGATTCCCCACACCGTCTGGATCCATTTCGGATCGGAAGGGTCATCTTCGATTTTCTTTCTGAGCTTGCGGATATGCACCATCACCGTATTGTCATCTTCCAAATATGCGCTGTCCCACACTTGGCGAAATATTTGGGTCTTGGTAAAGACTTGGTCCGGATGAGAGGCAAAAAACTTCAGCAGCTCAAATTCTTTCGCCGTCAATCCAATCTCTTCCCCGGCTTTCGTCGCGGTATATTTTTTAAGATCGATCGTCAAGCCTTTATACCGGATTATCGACTCCTCATCAACACTGCCTATACTGCCTTCGCTGCCCAATACTAAAAACCGCCTTAGATGAGCCTTGATTCTGGCAATCAATTCATTGATGCTGAAAGGCTTCGTCATATAATCATCCGCCCCGATGCCAAGCCCCAAAATCTTGTCAATCTCTTGGTCCTTGGCCGTGAGCATGAGGATCGGAATATTCGTTTTATGGCGCAGCCTTCTGCATACCTCTATGCCATCGATCTTCGGCATCATCAGATCCAATAGGATTAAGTTATATTTGTTGTTGTCGAACAGACGAAGAGCTTCCTCTCCATTGACCGCCACATCGACCTGATACAATTCTCTTTCCAAATACTTTTTCAATAAATCCCGAATTTCTTTTTCATCATCGGCTATAAGCACACGAATATCTTCCATTCTCTCACCAGCTTTATCTTTTCATAGGCAAACTTGTAGATTTAGTTTAACCAATCCCGAACGAAATTGCACATGGAAGAGCCGCTTGAAATAAAAGAACCCCCGCAATTTGGACACAACCTCTAACCGCCCCCTTTACAATACATTATATTCCGCTTGATGTTGGTTTAACTTTGTTCGTCTATGATTAGTCACGTAAACGGATGAAAAACAAAGTGAAAACTAAATGAAAAAGGAGTCATGAACATGCGAACTCATCGTTTCATGAAATGGACGGCAACTGTGCTTGCTTCCGCATTTTTGCTCGCAGGCTGCTCTTCCGGACACACGGCTGTCCAAGCAGTCGATGCTTCCAGCCTGACCTTGGATCAAATAGTAGAAAAGGCAAAGCAAGAGGGTGAAGTGAATTCGGTCGGCATGCCGGACACTTGGGCCAACTGGGTGCAAACGTGGAACGATTTAGGAGCGAAATATGGCTTGAAGCATACAGATACAGACATGTCGAGCGCTGAAGAGCTTGCGAAGTTCGAGTCGGAACAACATGACGCAACCGCGGATATCGGTGATGTCGGCATTGCGTTCGGTCCGCTGGCGAAGCAGAAAGGACTGACACTCCCCTACAAAACTTCATACTGGAACGACATTCCGGATTGGGCCAAAGACGATGAAGGCCACTGGCTGCTTGGCTACACAGGCACGCTCGCCATCATCACGGACAAGAACAAAGTGCAGACCCCCCCGAAAACGTGGGATGACATTAAAAACGGCGCCTTTAAAGTCGCAGTCGGCGACGTCATGAAGGCGAACCAAGCGCAATTCGCCGTCTTGGCCGCCGCTTACGCCTTCGGCGGAGACGAAACGAACATTCAACCGGGCATCGATTTCTTCGCAGAACTGGCGAAGAACAAGCGCCTTGCTTCCAATGATGCCGGACTGGCGAATCTGGAGAAGGGCGAAGTGGAAGTCGGCTTCCTGTGGGATTTCAACGCCCTCGGTTACCGCGACAAGATCGACAAGAACCGCTTCGACGTCGTGATTCCGCAAGAAGCTTCCGTCATTAGCGGCTACGCTACCGTCATCAACAAATATGCGAAGCATCCACACGCCGCCATGCTGGCGCGAGAGCATATTTTATCCGATGAGGGCCAATCGAATCTGGCACGCGGCTATGCGCGTCCAATCCGCGCGAACGCGAAGCTGGCCGGCGATGCCAAGGCAATGCTGCTTCCGGACGATATGTACCAAAATGCGAGGCCGGTCAAAGATGTAAAGGCATGGGAAGAAACGGCGAAGAAGCTGCCGCAGCTCTGGCAAGAGCAGGTGCTCATCCATGTCCAATAACAAGCTCGTCTTCATCATGTTGGAGCACACATCGGCGTCTCCATAAGGGGACGCTTTTTGTTCCCCGGACAGACATCAGCCGAAAGGAGCATGTATATGAAACGATTCAACAGCATGCTGTGCATCACGGTGATCCCGTTGTTCATTTTTGTGGCGCTGTTCATGTTCGTTCCGCTCTTCACGATGATCTCGGGAAGCTTCCAGCCGGACGGCGGCGGCGCGTTCACGTTGTCGCAATATACAGAAATATTCACGAATCCGTATTACTTGAAAGCATTCGAGAACAGCATTCTCATTTCCTTATCGTCAAGCTTCATCGGCATTGCAGCCGCGGTGTTCGCGGCATACGCGATTACCCGTTTCCCTAAGCGCATTCAGGAACGCGTGCTCGTCATAACGAACTTGACCTCGAACTTTGCAGGCATTCCGCTGGCGTTCGCCTTTATCGTGCTGCTCGGCAACAGCGGCTTGTTCACCTTGCTGTTCCGTCAATTCGGCATTGACCTGTCGGCATCGTTCGATTTGTATTCGTGGTCGGGGCTGACCGTCATTTACGTGTACTTCCAGCTTCCGCTCGCGATTATGCTGCTGTATCCGATGTACCACGCGATCCAGGACAATTGGAAGGAAGCCGCATCGCTGCTCGGCGCATCCCCTGTCCAATTCTGGAGACGCATCGGACTGCCGATATTGCTGCCGGGGATCGCAGGCACATTCAGCATCCTGTTCGCCAATGCGATGGGCGCCTATGCTTCGGCTTACGCGCTTACGGGCAGCAACTACAATCTCGTGCCGGTGCGTATCGGCGCGCTTGTATCTGGAGATATATTCGCCCGGCCGGAGCTTGGGAGCGCCTTGGGCGTGCTGCTTGGCTTAACGCTGCTGGCCGCCATGCTCGTCAATGAATGGCTGACGCGCAAAGTTCGGAGGGATCTGCCATGAACCGATTGACCCGTTCGCTGCCGATGGTTGCTTTTGCGGCAGTGCTCACCTACTTGTTCCTTCCCGTTGTCGCCACCTTGCTCTACTCGCTGGCCACGTCGTGGAACAAGACGATATTGCCGGAGGGCCTGACGCTGCAATGGTTCGGCGAGCTGTTCCAAGATACTCGGTTCATTCAGGCATTTGGACGCTCGCTGCTGCTAAGCAGCACAGCTACAATTGCCGCCGTTGCCGTCATCGTTCCGGCCACATTCGCCATTTCGCTGTATGCTCCCAGGCTGGAGCGCTGGGTGCAAACGCTCGTCATGCTCACTTATGCCGTGCCGGGCGTCATTATGGCGGTCGGATTGATTCGGGCCTACTCGGGCAAAGGCATATCGATGATTATCATCGTCTGCGGCGCATATGTTATCGGCATGCTCCCGTTCATGTATCAAGGCACTCGCAACAGCCTGCGCGCCGTACAGGCAGGCTCGCTGATGGAAGCGGCCGAACTGCTTGGGGCAAGCCGCATGAAAGCTTTCATGCGTGTTATCGTTCCGAATATGATGCCTGGAATTCTCGTATCGGCGCTGCTCTCCTTCTCTATCTTGTTCGGTGAGTTCGTGCTCATCAATATTGTTGTCGGCGGACGCTTCGAAACGATGCAGCTGTACTTATTCGCCAAATTAAATACAAGCGGACACATCGCAAGCGCCATTACCGTCACGTACTTTGTCCTCATGGCCCTTCTCAGCGCATGGATTGTGAAGCTGACAGGACGCGCATCCAAGCCTGGCAAGGAACATGGCGCTACGGCGGCTGAAGCTGCTGTCCCTGCAACAAAAGCGATAATAAGCAAGGAGGCTTCGTAATGGGCTACGTACAGATGAATCAAGTCAACAAGACGTTTCATAAACAAAAGGTGCTCGACAGCATCGAGATGCAAATGAAAAAAGGGGAATTGGCCACTCTCCTCGGCCCGAGCGGCTGCGGCAAAAGCACGCTGCTCCGCATCTTGGCCGGCTTGACGCCGCTCGACAGCGGCACCATTCATATCGACGGCAAGGACGTCACCCCGATTGAGCCGAAGGATCGGAACATCGGCATGGTATTTCAATCGTACGCGCTGTTCCCGAACTTGACGGTAACCGGCAATATCGCTTTTGGGTTGGAAATGAAAAAAATGCCGCGTGACGCCATCCGCCGCGCCGTTGGCGAGATGATTGAGCTCACCGGCCTCCAAGGCAAGGAACATTCATTCCCGCGCGAGCTGTCAGGCGGCCAACAGCAGCGTGTCGCGCTCGCCCGTTCGCTCGTAACGAAGCCGAAGGTGCTGCTGCTTGACGAACCGCTCAGCGCCTTGGACGCGCAAATTCGCAAAAACCTGCAGCGGCAGCTGCGCTCCATTCAGCGGGAATTGAATATGACGACCGTGCTCGTGACGCATGATCAAGAGGAAGCGATGGCGGTAAGCGATCATATTTACATCATGAATGCAGGACATATTACTCAGCATGGAGCGCCGTATGATATATACACGCGGCCCCGCAACGAGTTCGTTGCGCGCTTCATCGGGAGCTATAACGTGTGGAGCGCCGAAGCTCTCAGCCGCATCGCGCCGCAGGTCGGGCATTCAGACAGCAAGCTATATGCGGTTCGTCCGGAAACGTTCTGCATGCAGCCGCTTGAAGGCGGAATAGCCGTCACAGGCACGGTCGGCAGCGTGACGATGCTCGGCAGCATTACGCGCATGGAATTGAACGTGCAAGGCCAACAAGTCGTCGTCGACCAAATTCAGCGGACATTGGATTGGGTCAACGCCGGCGCTGCCGTCACCGTATATTTACATCCGAAGGACGTGATTCCGCTTCATGATGCTACTGCCTGATGAACGTAGACAGTATATATTGGAACAACTCCAACGGTATGGGAAAATTAAGGTGGCGTCCCTCGCCTCTGCGTTAACCGTCACCCAGGAAACGATCCGCCGCGATCTGGACGAGCTGGAAGCGAAGCAAATGCTGAAGCGGGTGTACGGCGGCGCCGTTGCTTATTCGCATGTGAAGCAGGAGCCCCGCTTCGAGAAAAAAAGCGGCATCGAACACGCGGCCAAACAAGCGATCGGGGAAGCGGCCGCCGCGCTCATTCAAGATGGCGATACCATCGTCATCGACGTCGGCACGACGGCTGTCGAGCTCGCCCGGGCCATCCGCGGCGTCGTTCGCGTAACGATTGTCACGAATTCAATTCCTGCCGCGGAGCTGCTCAATGAACGGCTGGAAGCCAAATGGTTCGACGGGAAAGTGATTATGCTCGGAGGCGTGACGCATCCGGAACAGAAATCGATAGCGGGCGCCTTGACGTGCGAATTGCTTGCGCGCTTCCGCTTCGATAAAGCGTTCATCTCCTGCGGCGGGATAACGCCTGCCGGTATTAGCGATTACGACATGGAAGAATCGCTATGCTCGGCCTTGATGATTCAACAAGCGAAGCAAGTGTACGTGCTGGGAGACCGCTCGAAGCTTGGGGGTACGCCATTTTTCCGCATCTGCGATCTGGACAAAGTCACCGCCGTTATCTGCAATGCGCCGCTGCCGGGGGATTGGGCGCGGTCTGGCGTCAATGTCGGGTGGATTACCACATAGGGTATGCCGCAGTCCTGAATGGAAGCTGCTCCCCCCGCGTCGCAGAGGCGCTATGCCTAGGCGCTGATTGATGCGAACTGCGGCCATGTGCTATTTAGAGACGATGCACATACTCGTTTCAGGCATGGTAACAGCTCTGCACGGAATTTGGCATCATCCCTCGACATTATTCTTTCTGGTCAAAGGCCTCCGCCAGCTTCGCGCGATACCAACTGCAAAAGTGCATCTTATTTTAGGAATTTGACCGTTTTTCGCCCACCGAAATGCAAATCTACATTTATAAATCATCCGAAATCCCCGAAATTGCTTAAATCGAATAATTCTACTGCACTTTTGCAGTCTATTGACCTAAAAATTCATTTTTTGCCGAAATCAGATGCACATATGCAGTTCAAGCGTCCAACTGCGTATCAATCTACCAGCGGTCATCTACTTTATGGGCAAAGAAGGGTGCTGAGCTTAGAAAAAAGCGGTGTTAACCGTCGAGAGAAATGGATTGCTTCCTATCACGTAGCAGAACCATTTTAGCTATATTTAATACCGTTATATGAAACGACATTACTCATAACCGCCGCCATAATGCATGGCATCCTTCCGAATGGCTTGCCATATTGCTCCTCGCCTTCCTTGCATCCAGCGCGTCCAAGCGTAGACAAATTCCCCTCAGCGGAGATGTATATTCGCCGTGTCTCACCAAGAAGCGCATCATAAGGTAATGATAAAGGAGGGGAATTCGAATGGAAGCATATCATAATTGCTTGTATTGCATGAACAAAAAAGTCCGCATCCTAACGATTGACCGTAAAGAATATGTAGGAACGATAGTGAATGTAGATAGAGAAAACGTCTACTTGCGTCCCGAAGCAAGAGGCGGCCAGGTGAAGACATCCGCCTTCTCCCCATTCTTCTTCAACAACGAAATCTTAACGCTAAGCTTGTTCACCTTGCTTGCTATCGCTTTGATCTAACACGACCAGACCCGGCAGCTTGCCGGGCCGGTCTTGTCTCATGGAAGGGATTCAGCGCGAGGGGCCCTAGGCTTTCCGCGTTGCAGCTTATCCGCCACGATGTATATCCCTGTTCATCTGGCACTGTTGTCAATACTGATCCGAATTCAATGAAATGGTTGAACCGGAAATAACCTACAATGGACACCAATCGTTATCCCCGGTATGATAGAAACAAACGTTCCCGTTCAGAGGAGGTCTGTCATGGAAAAGTTGGGGACAAGCTTCGTACACCTGCACGTTCATACAGAATATAGTTTGAAGGAAGCGGCGTGCCGCTTGGAAGAACTTTTGCAAACGGCCGAATCATGGAACATGGATGCACTGGCGATAACCGATAAGGGGGCAATCAACGGGGTGATTCCATTTTGCAAACTTGCCGGGAAACACGGTATCCATCCGATTATCGGGTGCGAAATGCAAGTTGGCGATGAAGGAGAATCTCTCATTTTATTGGCTGCGACCAATCGGGGCTACGAGCAGATCGTCGAGCAGTTGAACGGTGATTCCTTCCATCCTCCAGCCTCCCATGGCGATATTATCGCGCTGAGCGGCGGCAGAACCGGAAGCATTCATCGTCTGATCACGAGCGGGCGGATGGATCTGGCAGAAAAGCAAGCCCTTCAATATGTAAAATGGTTCGGGAAGGAACATTTCTTTTTAGAGGCGCAGCATCATGGATTTGCAGACGATGAGATATGGCTCGAGCGAACGGTTCAGCTTTCCCGCAACATGAAGATTCCAATAGTGGCCACTCACGACGTCCATTACCTCGCACCCGAAGAAGCCCCTTTGCTTCATATGCTCCAGCATCGTAAAAAGCAGCCGCAAGCGGTTCCCCCTTCAACGACCGGTCCGTTTTATTTCCCCTCTCCCCTTGAAATGAAGGCGAAATTCCGCCATCTTCCGGATGCTTTGGCGAATACGGTCCGTATCGCGCAGCGATGCCGGTTTCAGCTGGAATCAGAAGCTTGCAGACTTCCAAGCTTTCCCGTGTTGCAAAGGTGGAGCGTAGAACATCATTCATGCAATCACTCCAACACGGAAGAAGGAATGAACTCTGCAATGCCGCCGAGCAACTCAGATGATGCGCTGCGCCATTTATGCCTGAAAGGGATGCAACGGCGGTTTGATTCGTCTGTACCCGCCGCTCTCAATGGTTCGAAGCGGCAGAGAACGACAGATCGAATGAATGAGGAGCTTGAGGTCATTGCGAAACGGGGGCTCTCCGACTATTTCCTCATTGTGTGGGATATTGTGCAGTATGCGCGGGACCGGAAAATTCCCGTTGGACCCGGAAGAGGTTCCGCCGCAGGAAGCCTTGTGGCGTACCTGCTTGGCATAACAGAGATTAATCCGCTCCTGTACGGCCTTTCCTTTGAACGTTTTTTGAGTCCGGATCGCGCTGATTTGCCGGATATCGATGTGGACGTCTGTCAAAGAAGGCGTCATGAGCTGCTGCAATACGTCAAAAACAAGTACGGAGCAGACCGGATTGCGCATATCGGTGTACTGAACACGTTCGGAGCGCGAGGGGCGGTTCGGGAAGCGGGGACTTATTTGGGCTTGCCGAAAAAACAAGTGGATGTGCTGGCAAAGCTGCTCCCTCCTTTTTCCGGAAAAGGCGGAATCCGCCACAGTCTTGAAACCCTGCCGGAGCTGCACAAGCTGCCTGTCGATAAAGAGCCGTTCAAGTCGCTATTTCAACTTGCCGAACGCCTTGAAGGATTGCCGCACCAGCACTCGACTCATCCTTCGGGTATGATTCTCGGGGATCACCGATTGGCCCGGACGATTCCGCTGCAGCGAAGATCGAACGGAGAGCCGATGACTCCCTTTACCAAGGAAGATATCAAAACAATAGGCTTATTGAAAATCGATCTTCTCGGCTTGCGCAATCTGACGATCATTCACGATACGCTCGCCTCGATTCACGAAAGAACAGGCAAACAACTCGAAGTGAGTGATATTCCCCTGGACGATCCGGACACGTTCCACGCGCTCGGCAGCGGAAATACGCTCGGATGCTTTCAACTGGAAAGTATGGGAATCCGCCAATTAATGCGCAGGATGCGGCCACACAGCATCTCCCATTTAGCCGACCTGCTCGCATTGTATCGGCCTGGAGCATGGAATGAAGGAATCGTGGAAACGTATTTGCGCCGGCACCGGGGTGAAGAGAGTTTCAAGGTTATGCGTCCTGAAATGGAGCCCATTCTGTCACCGACTTACGGCTTAATCCTGTATCAGGAGCAGGTGATGACTATTGCTCAAGCGGTTGCAGGATGCTCAATGGGCGAAGCAGACTCGCTCCGGCGCGCTCTATCCGCAAAATCAGTCGAAGCGCTGTCCAACCACCAGCTGCGGTTTCTTCAAGGAGCGGCAGAGCGAGGCGTGGAAGACAAGGAGGCTTTGGCCGTATTCGATTTTTTGGCCCGGTTTGCCGGGTACAGCTTCAATAAAGCCCACAGCGTGTCCTATGCCTATCTGGCCTATTGGACCGTCTATTTAAAAACGCATTTTCCGAAAGATTATATGGCCTCCTTATTAAGCGGGGAGGGAGGGTACTACGACAAAAAAGTATATATAAGGGAGATCTCCAAAATGGGATTCTCTCTGCTTGGTCCCGATATTAACCGGAGCGGGCTCGGGTTTCATGCCGAAGCCGAGGGAATCCGCGTAGGTCTGGATGCTATACAAGGCTCTGGGCCGGAATCGGTGATCTCCTTGCTGCGTTCCCGCTGCAGGGATGGTGAATTTCAATCTTTTCCCGAATGGGTTCAACGGATGAAAGCGAGCCGGATCAAAAGGCCGGTGCTCGAAGCCTGGATCGCTTCGGGTGCGTGTGATCGGATTGGCCGCCGGCGAGAGATGATCGCGTGCTTGAACGGATTACCGAGGGCCGCCGGCGGTAATTCCATATCCGCATCGGTTCCCGATTTTACCGAACCGGAAAAAAGAAAGATGGAAAAGGCTCTGCTCGGCTTTTCGCTGCAGCGGTCCACCTCCGGAAAATGGAAACAATTTTTGCAGCGTTTCGACATCGTTCCGATCCAAGCGTTATCCGAGTTCGGCAATCATGCCCGAGTACGCATATGCGGAACAGTCGTCCACAGCAGACGATATCCAACAAATGCAGGAGAATACGTGCTTATGCTCGTTCTGCAGGATCATACCGATATGATTGAAGTCATATTGTACCCTGGAACATACAAGTCTTTCTTATACGAATTGAATCCTCAGGGCATATTACTTGAAGGCTTCGTCCGGATGCAGAATGAGCAGATGCAAGTCGTTGCGGACAAAATCAAAGCGCTTGGAGGATGAATATGCTATTGATCGGAACGGCCGGTTACAGCTATGAGGATTGGCGCGGGGGCTTTTACCCCGAAGATTTAGACAAAAAAGAAATGCTTTCCTTTTACGCCCGGGAATTCGCGTTTACAGAGGTAAACTCCTCGTTTTACGCGATGCCCAACCGATTTATGCTCTATCATATGCGTGAGAAAACACCCGAACACTTCCAGTTCGTCATCAAAGCATATCGGGGGATGACGCACAAACGGGAAGATAACGAACAACACTTTCGCGATTTTAAGGAGGCGTTGAAGCCATTAATAGAAGCGGGCAAACTGGGATGTGTACTGGCCCAGTTTCCAACCAGCTTCCGCAATCGGGATGAAAACCGGGATTATTTAAAGGAATTCAAAGAGTGGATGGGCGACATTCCGGTCGTCGTCGAATTTCGCCACGAAGAATGGATCGATGAACGCATATTCGACTTGCTGGATGAAGAACAATTGGGTTATGTGTGCGTGGACGAGCCGCAGTTCAAAACGCTCGTTCCACCAATCGTCAGAGCGACCGGCCCAATTGGTTATATTCGGTTCCACGGCCGGAACTATAAGAAATGGTGGCATCACAAAGAAGCGCACGAACGGTATGACTATTTGTACAGCGAGAAGGAATTGGAAGATTGGGTTCCGAATATCCGCAAACTTGCCGAGAAAACGGAAAAGACGTTCGTAAGCATGAACAACCATTACCGGGCGCAGGCTGTCATCAACGGCCGGATGCTGCGGGAAATGCTGCAGAAGGAGGTCGTATCCCAATGACCGTAGATGCGGCCGTCCCTCAGAATCTGCAAGCCATCGGCAATTTGGAAGCGTTGCAAGCTGTCTGTCAGCGCGTCTTTGTACCGGGACCGGGAGAGCGGCTTGTGTTCGGCGAAGGACCGCAGCATGCCCGTCTGCTGCTGCTCGGGGAGGCTCCCGGGGAAAAAGAAGCCGAGACCGGCCGCCCGTTTGTCGGCAATTCGGGAAGGCTGCTGGACAAATATTTGCAGCGGTCAGGCATTCGCAGGGAGGAGGTTTATGTGACGAACGTAATCAAAGTGAGACCTCCCGGCAATCGGACGCCGCGAACATCGGAAGTCAAAGAAGCTCTGCCGGTTGTGCTCCGGCAAATTGAACTGATTCGCCCGGCGGTTATCGTGTGTCTGGGAAGCATAGCCGTACAGGCCATGGTGGATCGAAAAGCAAAAATAACGGAAATCCGCGGAGTGTGGCAGGAGAAAGACGGGATCCGCATCATGCCAACCTACCATCCGTCCGCCGTATTTCGCGACGAAAATAAAAGAGAGCTTCTGAAGCAGGATCTCTCCTCAGTCGCACACGCCTTGGGCGAGCCGGGAGCATGATAGCGGTCTAAGGCCCTCTTCACAGGGCCCTAGCATTCACGTGAACCAGATGGACCATCCATTTACACGAACTGTCTAATGTCATTGTTGCGGCCAAATCGGAAGATCGCGATCAGCGCGAAGACGGCCGCGAAGGCGATCAAAATCGCCATATTCAGGTACAAGCTGCCGAGAGTCTGGCCTTGCTGAAGCTCATTGATCATATCCAGCAGCCAATACTGGGGCATGAAGTGCGAGATTTTGCGCATCGTGTCCGGCATGATGTCTATTGGGAAGAAACAGCCGGCGAGCAGACATGTCGGCGTGATGAACAGATTTTGCATGGCGCCTGCGCCTGTGCTGCTCTTCGCAAACGCGACGATCAATAACGACAGGCTGATGGACGTCAGCGCGAACAAGAGTAGAGCCGGGATCATTTGGCCGTAAGAGAAGCCCGAGTCGATATGAAGGATGTTCTTCATCACGATCAGCGTGACCCCAATTTGCAGCAGCATGATGACGGCGTTGACGACCATGTTCGCGAGCACGTACGTCCTTGCCGATACGGGCGAAGACAGAAGGCGCAGGAACGTGCGGTTCTCTTTTTCCTTCAGAATCATCTCCGACATATTGACGGCGGAGGACATCATGAACACAATGAGGAAGCCGATGGATTGATACGTCACCCTCTTCGTGTTCGACGTGTCCTGCAGCGTTTCCCCTGTCAGGGTATAGCCTTGCTGGCCGTATGCATCATAAATCTTGTCGAACTTAGCATCATCGCCTCCCGCGCTGTTGCCGATCGCAGCGATATTGCGGACATAGCTTCGAAGCATTGACTTGACATAGGCGGTTACCTGTGCGCCCTTCACGGAGACGATGTTCAGGTGTTCCGGCTTGCCAGACCGCACGCTGGCGGCAAACCCTTGCCCGAACACGATTCCGCTGTCCAGCTTGCCTGCCGCGATATCGCCGTTCAGCGTTTGTTCGTCCGTGACAGTGACCTTGATTTGATTCAAGCCTTCCAGGAACCGGATTGCGTCCTGCGTAATCATCTGGTTGCCATCTTCGTTAATAATGCCCACGTGGAGCGTCCCGTTGTTATTGTTGTTGTACAGGAACATGGAGAGCAGCACGCCGACGATTGGCAAGCCGAAATAGACGAACCAGCTTTTTTTGCTGCGGAACGTGCCCGCCAATGTTTTACGGATAATCCATACCAATTCACTCATATTATAATGCCTCCCGTTTGCGCATAGAGATGACCGCAATCATTAGAAAAACAGCGGCGATGCCGAAATTAAGCCCAATGGCAGGCCAAGCGGCTGCCAGATTGTCGGCATAGATGATTTGCATCAAGGCCGTATTGGCCCAGCGCAGCGGCGACAAGTTGGTTAGCAGGGCCATGAAGCCCTCTGTATCGCCGATCGGGAAGTACGCGCCCCCGATGAAAGAAGCGACCTGAGTGAAAATCATGACGAACGCCCGGGATCCCTCTCCTTGGACGAGGAAGCTTACGCCTAATCCCAAGCTGACGGCGAGCAGGACCTCGGTCAACAGGATGAGGAAGATCATGCCGTAATGATTGCCCCAATCCGCATGGAACGCAAATTTACTGAACAACACGACGCCCAGTACACATAGCAGATTGATAAAGGCGCACCCGATGATTTTTCCTATGAAAATCTCCCCTTTGCTGATGGGAGCGGCCATCAAGCGAACCGCGGTATTGCGGGTTCGTTCGTCGCTGAATAAATAGCTGGCCGAAAACACGGAGTAGAGCGCGATCATCGTGGTCATCGCGATGGCGTAATAGTCAATGGAGCCCGGCTGTTTATCCGGATTCAGCGCAGTCTCGCTAATGAAATCGCCGCTCTGCCCGGCGCTGGCGACGATCTCCTTAGCAGCCGCAGGGTCTGTCTGGAAGGCGGCGGCCGCGAGCGCGTAGCGATCCGCGAATGCCGTCAGCATGCCTTGGATGATGTTGCTCTCGATCGTGTACTTGCTGCTGCCATAGAACTTGATGCCGTCGGTGCCGAGCTCGGCATAAGCGGTATAGCGTCCGGCGCGGACTTCCTCCTGGCCGATCATGCCAGCCTCTGCCTGGACGACTTCGACGCCTTCCTTCCCGATCGCCTGCGCAAAGCCGTTCCAATCGGCCGTTCCTTGCATGCTCGTCCATTCACTGTTAACGAGCAACCTCATATCGCTAACCTTCACGCCGCTCGTAAACGCGTTGGAAAGCGCCGCGCCGAGAATGAGCATGAGGGCGATCGGCAGGGCGAGCATGAAGAGGAAGGTTCGAGTGTTGCGAAGGTTGGACTTGATTTCTTTAAGCGCGATATTCCATATGTTCATGGTTACGTCCCTCCTTAGTCCCGCAGGTTCCGGCCGGTCAAGGTCAGGAACACCGTCTCCAGATTCGGCGCTTGCTCTTCGACCGATCGGATTTCTACCTGATCCTTGATCAATTGCTGGATAATCCGGTTAAGATTGTTGATCTCCGCCTTGGACATAATCTTAAGCGTATGCTCTTCAAGACGGACCGAAGTTACGCCCTGGATCTTCTTGAGCGCATCCAGCTGCAACGATTCATTCGCTTTGATCCCAATCCAGATTTCCTTGGAGTGGGTTATAATCGCTTTAAGCTGCTCCTTCGTGCCTTCCGCAATGATTTTGCCGTGATCGATGATTGCGATGCGGGTGCAAATTTCTTCGACTTCCTCCATGTAATGGCTCGTATAGATGATGGTGCAGCCCATCTCGTTCAATTTTCGCACAGAGCTCAAAATATAATTCCGGGAATGCGGGTCGATCCCGACCGTCGGTTCGTCCATAATGATCAGCTTTGGCCGATGAGCAATGGCACAGGCGATATTCAGCCGGCGTTTCATGCCGCCTGAGAAGTTCTTGGGCAAGCTCTTGTGCTTGTCACCCAAGCCTACGAATTCAAGCGCTTCTTCGGCGCGTTTCTTGAGCAGCGTCCCTCTGAGGCCATACAACCCGGCGAAAAAGCTCACGTTCTCATAAGCGGTCATGTCCTCGTAAATGGCAAGATCCTGCGGCACGATGCCGGTGTTCATTTTGGCGAATTTGCCGTCCTTTGCGATGTTTTTGCCCAGCATGCTGATGTCCCCCTTGGTGCTGCGCAAGAGGGACGCGATCATATTGATCGTCGTGCTCTTGCCCGCTCCGTTGGCGCCCAGGAAACCGAAGATTTCCCCTTCGCTCACGTTCAGTGATATATTGTCGACGGCGATGAAATCGCCGAATTTTTTGGTCAAGTTGCGGATTTCCAATACGTTGCTCATCTGAGTCACTCCCTTAGCGATTATGTCCGTATTGTAATAAAAAAGGATGCCCTTATGTCAGTGCATAAGTTCATCCTCCATCTATGAGAATCTTCACTTTATTCGATATGAGGAAAGTCACCGGGTCTAATAGGGCAGAAGCGTCGTCACGCTGAAGCCTTTCGTGCCGTCGACGATCACCGTGCCGCCCGCGGAAGCAGCCCTCTCCTCCATGCCAAGAATGCCGAGCCCCTTCACCAATTTCTCCGCCCCCTTGCCGTTGTCCGAGACAACCGCTTTGATAAATTTATTCAGCACCCGGACTTCGATATGGATGGCGGTAGCTTTGGCATACTTGAGAGCATTCGTTACCGCTTCGGTCGCATTCTGCTGAATGATTTTCCACTGAATCGGTGTAATGACGTCGATGTCCCCGTCATAGGCCAACGTCGCGGTAACGGCTTCTTTGGCCGACAGCTCGTCTACGAACAGCCGAAGCCGGTTCACTCCCATCTCCTCCGGCCGCGGCTTTATATCCTTGAGCGTCAGTCTAATTCGCTCCAGCCCGTCCTTGGAGATGGCAATGGCATTGCCCAGCAGCTCGGACGCTTTGTCCCGATCGGTTGCGAGCAGCCGCCGCGACGCTTCCATCTGGATTAATGCACCTGCCATCGCATGTCCGACGTCATCGTGAATTTGCTGAGAGAGGCGGTTGCGTTCCTCCAGCTTGATCGTATATTCGGACTGGCGGATGTATTCGTTGTTTTCGCTCAGGGACCGGGCCAGCCGCTGCAGATCCGCTCGCATTTTCTCCCGTTCGGCCTCCTGTCTCTTGAGCTTACCGTTTAGCACGCTCCCGCACGCATACAGCAAATAGCTGAGCAAGGCGCTCAACAAATATAAAGGAGTCAGGCCTGACGGAACGAAGAGAAGCGGCAGCAACATGCACAATAACGCGAACATCCTGCTCTTCGAGTGCAGCGAGACGAGTTCGTATACATTGACCGGCAGCAACAGCAGGAACAGCGATTCCAACCCGATCGAGCAGACGAGGATGAACGCGGCGGATAACGCGCTCAGCAGCTGCTTCGGTTTGACATTTTTGAAAATGGGAACGGTAATATTTACGGCGAGGTACAGCAAGTAGGCAAGTATATGCCAAGGGCTGGCCGCGGAAGCGGAATTCATCAGAAAAGAGGCCATTACGACATAACCAAGCACCACCGCTTTATTCCCGATCGTCCACAACTCCATGACTGAATAATCTCCTATTCGTCCGACATTCTCGCTTCGCCCGTCAAATAATATATGGCGATCTGCGTGCGATGCTCGAGTCCCGTTTTGTTCAAAATCGAGGTGATGTAATTGGCAACCGTCCCTTCGGAAATGAACAGTTTCCCGGCGATTCCTTTGTTGGATAGTCCCTTGGCGATGTGCTCCATCACGCCAAGCTCCCGTTCCGTGAACAGACTGCGGTCGATCTTGCATCCGTTCGGGGCGGGAGCAGGCGGTGCCGGGGTCTTGGCGGCCGAAGGAACGGCCAGCGGATGGGACACATTCTGACCGGTGACAAGGTTCGATTTAATCTTGTCCAGCACGACATCCTGCAGAACGTGATGGTTGTTGCAGACGCTCTTGATGGCGTCGCGAATGCGTTCGGGGTCGTTGTTTTTAAGCAAATACCCGCGCGCCCCCGACTTGACGGCCTCGAGGATGAACTCGTCGTCGTCGAACGTCGTCAGAATGAGCGGTTTGACGGATGTCTGCTCCGTCAGCAGGCGGGTCGCCTCGACGCCATTCATGTTCGGCATCCGCACGTCCAGCAGCGCGACATCCACGTCGTTGCTTTTGCAAAAGGCAACCGCCTCAGCCCCGTCCTCGACCGTGCCCACCACTTCAAATTCCTCGAAGCTTGTCAGTATGATTTTCATGCCTTCCCGAATAAACGAATTGTCGTCCGCGATCAGCACTTTGATTGTCAATGCGGTTTGCCTCCTGTCCAACGGGTCCCTATCCGCACGAAAGGCGGTCGAACGCGTTTTCTGAATATTTCAGCGATAAACTCCCATCTCGCTTGTTCATCGCGAACCATCAATAATAATATTACGCTTCCACATATGTAGAGTAATCAGAGTCAACATATAAAGCAGAAGACGATAATGATATTAAAGTAATACTTATCATCGCCCTTCCATTAGGTACTATCATTATAAATGTTCTGTCAATCATCTGTGAAAATGTCGCTTTATCTGTGCTGAAAAAATGTCACTTGTATGATCAGAGGTCGGCCTTACCAGGTGCCGATACGGCCATTTTAGGCTGTACGGCAAATTTGCGATTGTGCTCCTTCACTTTGCAAGGAACGTAAGGGTTGAAGAAACATCAAAAACATGGTAAACTTTTCACTGAATCGTCATGTTCATTGGATCGCCATATTCAAAGATACGTGGTTGGAACATGTTTGAATCGGTAGTGGGCTCATCCAGTTTAGCTGTTCGAATGCGTCCACGCCAAAGACCGCCAGAAAAAGTCACTTTCTGACGGTCACGAGCTGCCAATACATATGCTTGAGCGTTACTGATGACACTGAATTTGTTCTGCCACCAGAGGTTTTTTGCTTATCTTACACCTTTCATATAGCTTTGAATCTTTGGAGAAAGCAGGAAGAGCAGAAGACTCAGCACAAGGGCTGCCCCTCCAATAACGCCAAAGTAAAGCATCTCGGTTTCCGGGGTATAGAACTTGACGATTTGGGCGTTAATGGCTTGCGCGGCAGCATTGGATAAGAACCATAAGCTCATTGTCTGAGCCGAGAAGGCCGCAGGGGCGAGCTTGGTGGTAGCCGAGAGGCCAACCGGCGATAAGCATAACTCTCCAAGTACAACGACGAAGTAGCTGAGAACGAGCCACAATGGGTTAACCAGTGAAGCGGCTCCGCCAAAGTAAGCGGGCAGCAAAATGATCAAAAAAGACAAGCCGGCGAACAATAAGCCCAGCGAGAATTTTTGAGGGACGGTCGGCTGGCGATTTCCGAGCTTTACCCATAACCAAGCGAATACAGGTGCGAACATAATAATAAAGAGCGGATTCAGCGACTGAAACCAGGCGGGAGAAAGATGGATGCCCGCGAACTCCAATTGGGTACGCTTGTCTGCGAAATTGGCCAGAATGGTAGCCCCTTGCTCCTGAATCGCCCAGAACATAATTGAAGCAATAAACAATGGAATGTACGCAATAATTCGGGAACGCTCGACGGGCGTTGTTTTAGGACTGCGGTACATGACCACGAAGTACAGGGTAGGAATCAGGATACCTAAAATCCCAACCAGCTTGATAAAGGTACCAATAGTGAGAATACCCAATGGAATGGCAATCGCGATTAAGGCGGCGAGAACAACGGCGCCCGCACCCAGAGTTGTGAATACCTTTTTCTTCTCAGCGGGTGAAAGCGGGTTGACTACAATCGTACCGGCAAGACCCAGATTTTTGGATCGGGTTACCATATAAACAACCAATCCCAGTAACATCCCGATAGCGGCAAGACCGAAACCCAGGTGGAAATTCTTCATCCCCACGGTTCCTACAACTAAAGGAGAGAGGAAGCCCCCGAGGTTAATCCCCATATAAAAAATACTAAAGCCCGCATCTCGGCGGTTATCCTCTTCGCTGTAAATATCCCCCACTAAACTGGATACATTAGGTTTCAGCAGGCCGGTACCCAGCACAATCAAGATCATGGATACAAAGAACAGCGCCGCATTTCCCGGTATGGCCAGCACGATATGACCGAGCATGATCAAGATACCGCCATAAAAAATAGCCCTCGACGTGCCAAATATCCGGTCAGCCAACCAGCCCCCGATAATGCCGGACATATACACGAGCGATCCGTAGATGGACATAATGGCGAGTGCGGTGTTCTCCGCAAACCCGAGTCCGCCCTGTGTCACTTCATAGTACATAAAGAATACGAGGATAGCCCTCATTCCATAATAAGAGAATCGCTCCCAGAACTCGGTGAAAAAGAGGGTAAAGAGGCCTTTAGGATGGCCAAAAAACCCCTTTTGCGGAACACTCTCCACAATCTTCTTTCTGTCAAAATTCGGCATAACAACTCTCCTTCAATGTCTATTGTCCTTTAACGCAATAAAGCCATTATTTTTTTATTATTATAATACCCTTTACGGTTAGACTGCAATCTTTCCGAAGTGACAATATAAGGCAAGTAAACATTGTCATCGTCTGTGACAATGTTACTTGCGCGATCGAAGATTTGCCTTACCAGGTGAGCTCTGCATAGCTGTTGTGCTGTGCATACATTGTTTTTGGAATACACTGCTTCTTGTGTTACGTTTAATTGGCGTTGATTATGCGGGCAGAGGGTCCTGCGCTCCATTGCCGGATAGATATTATTTTTCTCTCCCTCGATAAGGTGCTCATGTATCTGCTCCTTTCTTCTTTTTTAATTTCCCTGCAGCTTTTTGTATATTCTCAGCAACTCTAAATTGAACGATTTTGTTTATTAATTCATAAGGCAGCGGCTTGTCTATCGGAAATTGTATGGACCCTTTTGCCCCTTTATATTCAGCTAATTCATCATTAAATGCATGAATCCCGCTTGGGGCTGGATAAAATCCAATATGGTATTTATAAGCGGCAAAATGGACCAAATTTCCATGCAGCACAAAAGTAGGCATTTGATAGCTTATCTTTTCCTTTGCGTCTGGTGCCGACTCTTTAATAACTTTTCTTAATGTTTCAAGTATTGCCTGAACCTTAGGAGGAAATTGTGAAATATAATCATCGATGGACTCATACGTGATTTTATTTCCTTCCATGATCTCTCCTTTCATAAACCTTATTTAGTAGTCTTGGTATATTATCCTTATATTTAATATATACCCTGTATATTCCTATTTCAATATAAATAAGCTGTCACATGTTGTGACGGCTTAAGGACCAATTCTATTACCGAAGGGTTTGTGGTATAGTTCAGCTTACGGATTTACTTTGATTGAGCAATATCATCCAATCTTTTTGTTTCTCCTTATGGCATCCTTACAATCAAACCAATAGAAGGAGGATTGCTAAGTGCCGAACGATAAACGAACCGTCAGCTATGACGATCATCAATCCCGGTGACATCATCCTCTTTAACCCGGGGGATGTTCACTCCTGTGAACAGATAGACGGCAAAACGCTGGACTACCGGTGCATCAACATTCAACCGGAGATTATGAAGAAAACGGCGCTTGAAATAACCGGGCGGGAATTCTGTCCGAATTTTTCACAAGCAGTTCTTTACCGCAGTGAGCTTGCCAGTTCCTTGCAGGATCTGCACCACATGATTTGCGAGGGAGAAACTGATTTTATCAAGGAAGAGCTGTACCTGTTTTTGATCAGTCAACTCATACAGGAGTATGCAGATAGCATTACAGATCCTTTTGCTCAGGAGCCGACTTCTGAATTTAAGCCTGTGTGCGATTATCTGGAAGCAAACTTTGCAAAGGCTATTACGCTGGATGAACTAAGCAGGCTGGCGAATATGAGCAAATACCATTTCTTACGCTCCTTTACCCGGCAGAAAGGGATTTCCCCCTACAGCTACTTGGAAACGATCCGAATCGGCAATGCAAAAAAGCTGTTGGAGCAGGGGGTTCCCCCGGTTGAAGCCGCATTCCGGACAGGATTCAGCGATCAGAGCCATTTTTCCAACTTCTTCAAGAAATTTATCGGCCTAACCCCGCGGCAGTATATGCGGATATTTCTAAGTGAGTCTTTTATACAGCACCAGGCTGAAAGGAAGGAATTATGATGAAGTTCCATTCCAGCGCTGCCGGGCATCTGGCAGCGCTTTTAACCATTTTGATTTGGGGGACAACCTTTATCTCCACCAAAGTCCTTTTGGTGGATTTTTCACCCTTTGAGATTCTGTTTTTTCGCTTTATCATCGGTTATGCCGCTTTGCTGGCGGTATATCCGCGCTTTGTGAAATCAAAGAACATACGGGAAGAATTGCTTTTTGCCGCGGCGGGATTTTGCGGCGTGACCATGTATTTTTTACTGGAAAACATCGGCTGCACCCGGCGGGTATTTTTCTATGGTCTGCTTTTCATGCTCCCGCCACTGCTGCTGTCAGATTCTCATTTGGGTCTTGAGCGGTTTGCGGAGCCTGTCAATCTGCTGAATATTTTATTTCTTGGGTTGGGAGCCTCGGCATTGTGCTTTGTTACATGGAACTGGTGTGTTGGCGTCTTGGGGGCGATCAAAGAGACAAAACATAAGGAAAAAACAAAGCTCAAGGAGGTAGACATCCCATGATAAAACTGACCGGCAGTATGCCTTTGCTTAGATAAACAATAAAAATCAGAATACAAAGCAGCCATTGGTTCTTCACATGAATACCAATAGCTGCTTTGAATTTACACCTCTACGGCGATTCGGACCGCCCCTCGCGGGAGCGCTCATTTTCTGCTAGACTCGCAAGCTTTGCGAGATGCTAAAAACGGATCTGGCATGACATGCACGCATCTGAATTCCATGTAATTGACTGCTAGATAGACATTTCAAAATGAATATTCCTGATGAGTTATAGGTAGGCATTGTTGCAGATCGCCAATTGAACGAGGCTGTGAGACGAGATTTGACAACCTAAATCTGACTAATCGTGTGACTGAGGATGCAAGCTATGGGAGTGAAGAGCTCACGCTAGAATCTCATATGTAATTACAGCCCTTTCAATGACTAGGGGAGCAGGACTCGATATAAAAAACATACAAAAACTTTCGGAGGTTTAATTTGGAAGCGGATGACTTGCTTTGTTCCTCCAGCTCCAGCATGCGGAGACGCACTTCCTGAAAATCGAACAACCGCGAAGCAAAATATTCGAATGTCGGGTTCCCGTAGTCGCTTAAACCTATGGACGATAAATGAGTAAGCGCTTGCGAGGCCAATCGGCGTATTCTTTGTTCAATCGCGCGCGCAGCCTTGTGGAGATTTGCCTCAGACTGCTGGGGGCTGCTTATCGCCACTTGTTCGTAGATGGTTTTGAGGGGCGGCAAGTCCGGCAGCATACTGTGTTCTTGCTCCTGCTCTTTCAGCCATTTCATAATACGGATGAGGTCAGAGGTGCCCGCTTCGCCGGCAATTCCCAATTGCAGCAGCAAGGAGCGGGCTTGTTGTTCGATTGATCTTTCCTTTTGCAGCATCATCCCCGCCTTGATATCCGCGGTCCCGGACACCTCCAGCAAACTAAGGGAGTTGCGGATCGTCCGCAAGGATTTCTCCAGCAACAGGTGATCGGACACACGCCGCAGCACAGCCAGTACTTCCAGGCGATTAATTGGTTTCTGGATAAAGGTATCGACTCCTTGCTGGTAAGCTTCGCCGATCATTTCCTTGTTCTCCACTTGGGAAATCATGATGAATCTGCCGCCGTAATTTTCTTCCCGCAGCGCTTTGACGGTCTCAATCCCGTCGCGGCCCGGCATCAACAGATCAATGATCACGACGTCCGCATGTTGAACCTCTATCACAGACGCGCAAGCTCCGTCTCCCGCTTCGCCGATTACCTCGCCAAGACCGCTTTCGTTTACGATGCGCGATAACATTTTGCGGACGGCATGGTCGTCTTCAACCAGATAAAATTTCAGCATGTTCGACACCCTCTCTCTCAGTTAAACGTTCCACAGAAATTCGGATTTCAAAGCTTGTGCGCCCAGGACTGCTGCAAACGCTAATGTCGCCACCAAGCAAACGAACAATATCCGCAGCGTGCGAAAGACCGATGCCTGTTGACGAGTTTCCTTCGGCATCGAATTTGGTCGTAAATCCGGGATGAAAAATCAATTCCAGCTCATCGGCCAATATACCCGGACCGTTGTCCGTTACAGTGAACAAGATAGAATTATCGTGGAGATCAACCTGTATTTGGATCTGGCCTTCGTGTGGAATCGCTTCTACAGCATTAGACACGATGTTGTTTAGTACGGAGAGAAGCGGATAAATTTCGTCGGTCGAAAGATTGATGTCGCATCTGGCATCGATTTCGACGTTTTTTCCGAGCAGCAGGCTGTAATTCGCATTGGCCCGCTCCACCATTGCACATAGATCTGAAACGGTGATGCGCTTGGATAGCATCCGTTCCTGTTGGATGATCTTAAATAAGCCGGATAAAATTCGCTCTGAATCCTTTTTGATTTCATGCACATGTTCCGCAATATGGAGAGCCTGCGCCGCGTCTGGATAAGACTGGTTTTTGAGCGATTTGTATAAGCGGTAGCTTTCACGTGTAATTTCTTCAATATGAGACATGGACTTGCGGAGATAAAAAGCCTCTTCAAACAAATCCGCATTAATCATCATTAAACGCTCCAATTCCAACCGCCTTTGCTCTCCAAGCGCCCGAACCTGACGAATCGCCAGCATATTGCACAGTCCTACGGCAAAAAAACTGCGGAGCAAACCAACAAGAACGATCAACATCATCTCATGAGACGTCACGTTTGACGCTTCGCCAGAAGCCATGCGAATCAGCAATTCCGCTCCATTGGATGCCATATCCGCAAATGCGCCAAAAAATGCGACTTTCAAGTGATATTCAACATTCGTTTTAATTTTAAGCAGCGAGATGACAACCGCGAACGTGACATAATAGAAAAATACGGGCATATGCTGCACAAACCCTTCGTGCAAAGGGATACCGTGCAGCAACCCACCCATCGCAATCCGGAACAAAACGACGAATATTCCCGCGGAAATGCCTGTCCCAAGCACGGGAACAGAAAACCATAACAACCCGAAAAAAAACGCCATAATACCGAGGGAAAACCGAAAATCTCCGCCGAACGGGGTAATTTTCACTTCTCCGAGCAGTCCCGTCGACAATAGAATGATAATCCAAATGAACAGTCTATGGTCCCGCATCCCGATTTGCGCGCTCCTTTCCGCTCATGATGCCCCCGCTGCCCTCCTTCTTATCGTACCGGAAGAGGGACATTTTGTCGCGCAAAACAACCATTTTCAGGAATGTTTATTTTCAAGCTTGCGCGAAGCGATCGAGAGCACATAATTGATCGCAAAATAAAGCAGAGCGGCAAACAGAAACGTCGGTATGACGTAATTGATATTATGTCCGTTGATGATCTGCACATGGTTCATCAATTCCGGCAGGGCAATGACAACCGCTAAAGACGTATCTTTCAGCAGCGAGATGAATTGGCTCACCATTGGCGGCACCATGCGGCGCAATGCGATTGGAAGCACGATATGTCTAAGTGTCTGCACAGCCGTTAATCCGGAAGAACGTCCTGCTTCAATGAGGCCCTTCTCGACTGAGTTCAGTCCGCCCCGCACGATCTCGGAGATCATGGCTGACTCGAAGATGACAAGCGCAATTACCGCCGCAGTAAATTTATCAAGCTTGATACCGATCTCCGGCAGGGCAAAGTAGGTAAAAAAGATAATCAAGAGAAGCGGCAGGTTGCGGATGGTCTCTACCATAATTGCGAATAACTTGCCCAGCACAGGCACTTTTGCGTACCGGACCGTACCCACGAGCACGCTGATTATAAAGCTGACCGCAATGGATATAAGGGCAACCTCGATTGTAATAAGAAACCCGTTTAGCAAAAACTGTATATTTACAGGGGACAGTGCTCCGATAAAATCCATTACGCCTCAACTCCCTTTACGTTCTGAGACCTCTGTTCCAGGTGGCGGATGCCGAAACTAAGCGGGACCGTCAAGATCAAGTAAAACACTGCGGCAAAAATGTATGTGCTGAACGTGTCAAATGTATCCGAATTAATTAAATCGGCTTGATACATTAGATCTGATGCCGATAATATCGTAAATATGGAAGAATTTTTAACCAGGTTCAAAAATTGGTTGCCTAATGGCGGAATGACCAATTTGACGGCCTGCGGCATGATGACGTGCCGCATAGCTTGAATATAGGTTAATCCGGAAGAGCGGGCCGCTTCCATCTGTCCTTTGGGAACAGCCTGAATTCCGGCGCGGATCGCTTCCGCAATAAAGGCGGAAGTGTACACAGTCAATGCGGTCAGGCCGGATACAAACGGCACAAGAACAGCACCCGTCAAGAGCGGAAGTCCGACCAGAACAAAAAATGCGATCAGCATGAGCGGAATATTGCGGATAAACTCGACATAGGCGGTGCCGATCCATTGAAGCGGCTTCACGGGGGTAATGCGGAATACCGCAATGATGGCGCCAAGAATAAAGCTCGCAATGAGAGAAATAACGCTTGCTGCAACGGTCCCCCCCAATCCGATCAAGTAGCGGTCGAGATGCTCGGCAAGGACCGAAAAATGGATAAACATATTTTTGCCTCCCTGGATTTGTTAGTTTCATTAAAAAAAGAAAAGAGGAGACGAGCGGCCAGCGCTTATCCCCTCGGCGTTTGCGTTCAGTTCGGTTTTTTGCCGATCCATTTCTCATAAATTTGAGCGTATTCGCCGCTGTCCGTTAGCTCTTTTAATGTATCGTTGATCAATTGCGCAAACTCCCCATCGCCTTTTCGGATTCCGATGCCATAAGGCTCTTCTGTGAAAGTCTCATCCAGGACGCGAAAGTTATTGTCTTGCTGCGCCATTCCGTAAAGCAGGGCATTATCTGTCGTCAATGCGGAGCCTTGGCCGGCTTTTAATGCCGTAAACGCCTCGGCATAGTTTTCAAATTCCAGAATTTGCGCGTCCGGCGCCGCCTCGCGAACGTTTTTTGCGGATGTTGAACCTTTTGCGGTCAGTACTTTTGAATCCTTCGTCAAATCTTTGATGGAGTTGAGCGGGCTGTCAGCAGGTACAAGCAGCGATTGGCCTGCCCTAAAATAAACATCCGAGAAATCGATCTCTTTTTTCCGTTCTTCCGTAATCGTCATTGTCGCAACGATCATATCGATATCACCGTTTTTAAGCATTGGAATTCGAGTTTTTGACGTAACCTCCATAAATTCGATTGCATTTTCGTCCCCGAGAACTTTCTTCGCAACCCGCTTCGCGATGTCTATGTCCAAGCCCTGCACTTGCCCGGTAGCCGGATCCTTTAGTCCGAACAGATTCAAGTCATACTTCACGCCCGCAATGACTTTCCCTTGCTTTTTAATCTTGGCAATCGTTCCTTCCTCTTCGGAAGCCTGTTTTACGCACCCTGATAAAGCGCTTACAAATAATGCGGCGGCTAATGCTATACCGATTGCTTTGCTCCAACGTTTCATGCAGAACTCTCCTTTTTTTATTAATGCGTGATCAAAAGCGGACTTATTGAACAACCTCTATTAGTGGTTCAATATCCGACTGAGGAACATCCGCGCCCGCTCTTCACGCGGGTTAGAAAAAAATTGTTCCGGTTCCGCCTCTTCAATAATCCTCCCTTGATCCATAAATACGACACGGTCCGCCACTTCTTTGGCAAAGCCCATCTCGTGAGTGACGACAACCATCGTCATTCCTTCCCGCGCCAGCGTTCTCATCACATCCAGCACTTCTCCGATGGTTTCCGGGTCCAGTGCCGAAGTAGGCTCATCGAACAGCATGATTTTAGGTTTCATCGCCAGCCCCCGCGCGATGGCGACGCGCTGCTGCTGGCCACCGGACAACTGAGACGGAAAAGCATCCGCTTTATCGGCGATGCCTACTTTCTCCAGGTACAACATCGCCGCCTGTTCCGCTTCCTGTTTAGACATTGCGGCTACTCTAGTGGGCGCGAGAGTAATGTTTTGCAGCACCGTTTTATGCGGGTACAAGTTGAAATGCTGGAACACCATCCCGATATTCCGGCGCAATCGATTAATGTCGGTGGACTTGTCGTTTACTCGTATGCCGTCTACAATCAACTCGCCGTCCGTAACCAACTCCAAACGGTTAATACAGCGTACCATCGTGCTTTTTCCAGAACCGCTCGGTCCGATAACGACTACAACTTCACCTTGATTAATTGATAAATTAATATCCTTCAGCACGTGGTAATCACCGTAATGTTTATTGATCTGATGGAAATGAATCATTGCTTCCCCCCCCTTTTCGCCGGGATAAAATATGTGATTACACCAAGTTAATAGAGAAACAACGAAAAACTACAATATCCGACAGAATTGAATATTAAAAATTTTAGGGAAAGGTTGCGCGATCGATAAAGGGCTGAATCGGTGGCCCGCGATTTAGCCCCGGCCGTACTGGATGCTTGGAGGAAAGTAGTCCGGTTTTTGCAAATGGCAAGGCACACTCCAACTGCAAAAATACATTACAATTGGCTAACATCGTGCCTTTCATGCGTTTGGACTGCATTTATGCAGTTCAAATCTTCATTACTGGGGATTTAGGGAATTTTTTGGGGAATCACATGCACTTTTGCAGTACAAATGCAAAATCATAGAGAACTCGCCGAATAAGATGTATTTTTGCAGTCCGAACGCTCAAACGCCACTTAAACCGCATCGCTTATCAGCCACGGCCGACAATGATGACGAGTGATTGAAGCGCCCGGACACATAGGATTGATCGGATAGATGCACCGGCCCTTCCTTATTCTGATTTCTCGACCAAAGCCACAGAGGCATTGGTCTGTTTGTTTTCCAGAAATTCGTTTCTGGCCCGGTTCAACAATTCCACTAGCACCATCACATCTTGTTCGGTTGTATCGTAATTCGTAATACATGCTCTTAACGTCTGAGTCTTGTTCATTCCATATATAGAGATCCAGGCTTGTCCCGAGCGCACGATTTGATTTCCGATATAGGGAACAAAGTCGGGGTCGCTGCTCACATGCCGGTTGGAATCTGTAAAACAAACCACGGGAAAGACGGTATCATTCATAATCGTCCAGTTCGACTTTATCAGTTCTTTTCGTAGCAGATTGCCCATGGCAACCTGATGTTGAATCATTTTGCGATAACCTTCCCAACCTGCTGTCAATAGCGACAGGTATACTTTCAAACCGATGAATCGGCGGGACCATTGAATAGAGTGGGTGTATGGATCGTTTGTTTCCAGCTCGCCCCCTTCTTTAGGCATATAATCCGCTGTTATGCTGAATGTCTTATTCAAAATATCTTTATGCCGAGTTAAGTAAATGCCCGCGCCCATCGGCACAGACAACCATTTATGCGCATCAAACGTAATGGAATCGGCCCGATGAATTCCATGCAGCCGTTCAAACAATCCCGGATCAAACAGTGCTGCTCCGCCATAGGCGGCATCCACATGCAGCCAAAGCTTCTCGCGGTTCGCAAGATCAGCTATGTCGTGTATGGGATCGATTGCTCCAGCCCCTGTTGTTCCACCTGTAGCAACAACCATGAAAGGGTATAGTCCGTTTGAACGATCCTCTTCTATTTGTTTTTCAAGGATTTTCGTATCCATTTGCAAGGAGGCGTTCGTCTGAATGAGATGAATCGAATCCGTCCCCAACCCGCAGGAACGGGCTGCTTTGACAAGAGAATGATGACTTTCCGCGGAAGCATACAGAATAGGCTTCCTGTTTATGCCTATCAAGCCCTTTCTGGCGTACTCCGGAAAATGATGCATAAGAGCTGTCAATAAAGCCGTCAGGTTCGCTTCAGCTCCGCCCGTTGTAAATGTCCCGTCCGAATGTTCATCATGAAATCCAAATTTGGAGGCAAACTCCTTCCATACATAATTTTCGATTTCAACCGCGATTGGCGCATGGCTCCACGCTGCAAGCTGCGGATTATACGCCGCCGTTATCATATCTGCGATAATCCCCATAAAGTTCGGGCGCGGGTTAAACAATCCAAAATATCGCGGATGCGGCGTATGAACCTGATATTGCATCAAACCTTCCATGGTATGATCTATCGCTTCCCGAGCCGGGATTGGATGATCGAAGCTGAATTTTCGGGCATGCTGGACGATAGAGTCAAGGTTTAACTCAGGTGAGACATCGACCTCATCCGTATGAGATAAATAGTAGTCTATTTGCCCGAGAAGATAGGCCCCTAATTCCTGTCGTTCCTCACTGCTTAAATCGAAAATACTGTTTTGCTGCATATAAGCTCGCACATCTCCTTTATCTTTTTTCAAGTTATTTGGTTTTCATTACCTATTCGAACTGTATAACAGAGTAATGATAAAATAACCCTATGTAAAGGGACAGATTCATCAAGTTGAATGGGGTCAGCAGGCTCCCCTTCCCTTGCCTATGCCGGGCAACACAGGAAATAAAAAAGGAGCCGCTCGGCTCCAAAATATCAATTCCTTTTAACTCCACCCTATACATGATTACGCAGTTTAATAGTCTGTGATGCCGCTTCGTTATCTTTGAAGAAATGCAACCATTTCGGCAATTGCCAGATCCATTCTGCCGGCCTGGCAATGCTGTTCGCCGCCTGTTTCGCGGGTGAAGATCTTTTTGGCAATGGATTTGGCGTTGGTTAGATTCTTTTCCAAAAGCGCCATACGCTCGATAGGAACGTATTGATCTTCTTCCCCGGCCAGAAGCAATAAGTCTTGATCAATCAAATGCTCGATGCCCGCCATCGTATGCAATTGTACGGCTTTTAGAAAATCGAACAGGCTGTCTGCCCCTGTATTATACATTCCTTTGGTAATTTTCCACTCTATGTCGATGCTCCGTTTCATCATCGAGTAGAAATACTTATTGATTTTGCCCTTCGCGTCCCGCTCCAAGAAATAATCAAGCTTGCCTCTTTCTTCAGCTGTCAACCTGTGCATGAGCGCGTCCATTCCACAGTAGAAAATATCGAAGCAAATCACGCTGTCAATTCTTTTCTCGAAAGCCGCTGCCCGCAGGCACAGATAACCGCCCCAGGAAATGCCCAGTATAGTGGCTTGCTCGATTTGAAAATAATCTAACAGAACGGAAACTGGTTTTTCCCAGTCATGGATGAGTTTCAACCCATTGATGAGTGCCCCGCCTTGACCCGGGCCCTCGAATATAATCATGTCATATCCCAGATCTTTCAAGGACATGATTGGCAAAATAAATTCTTCCATAAACGAGTCGTAGCCGCCATGTCGTCATTTCCGTACGCGATATGTTTGACATTGCTGTTCACGAGCACTTGCGCTGCCGTAACCTGTCCATTCAGTTCCATTTGACCGGTCGGAATAAGCAATTGGATGCTGTAGTGACGGTGCACTTACTTATTCCGTTCCTTGCCGAACAAAATGAGAAACTGTTTTGCAATACCAATAAACTCCATCATTTACCTCTGCTCTTTCACATATTGATCAGACTATAGCAGCCAGCCAAGCACAGTATAGATGATTTCTGCGGAGATAAGCAAGCAGGGAGCGTTCTGGGAGCAAGCCGCTTATCAGATTCAAAGGAGAGATTTCAGCCTCAGATGTGACTATTGTTGGGCGATTTTATAGGAGAAAGCGGGCGAACTGCATTTTGGCAGTTGTTTTTGCGAAATGGCACCCTTTTAGGCGGTTGAACTGCAAATGTGCATTTCAAACAGCAGGGATTGCCATTATTTGTGCGAATACATGAATGTAAACTGCTCTTTTGCAGTTCAGCGTGACAAAACACGCAAAAAGGGAATTCTCAAATGTATAATTGCAGTTGGAGGCGCTCCGCTATTACATCAAGCGTTCGACCACACCGTAAATCGTCTGCACAACGCTGCTGCAGCTCCAGCATGAATTTCATCCTTGTAATCGCTCACTTTCCCATCCCCTTCAACATTACCATAATCTCCTCTATCACAATTTCCGGTTCATCGTGATGAATATAATGTCCGCTGCGGCCGGCAATCCGGTGTTTGCTTGACGTTGACAGCCGCTGGAATTCGGCTTGCAGCCTTTGCTCGATTCCGAGTATTTCCAGACAGGGCCATTCCTCGTCATCCTTATCGGGTAATCCTCTCGTAATAATGGAGAGAGGAATGTCACTTTGTCGGGAATGATCAACGATTTGCTTATAGCTCTGTACCTTATCGATCTTCTCACTATTCAACATCGGATTTTCAAAATATTCCCTATTCCCTGCAACCAGCTTTTCAGGCAAAACCTTTTCATACGCAAGCTCTTTATATTCGGGCGCAGCGTCAACCAGGACCATTCCAGAAATGAGCTCCGGATAAAGGCTTGCATACAATCTGGCGACCAAACCGCCAAAAGAATGTCCCACTAATATATAGGGCGGTTCCACGTCAAGCGCCAGCAACAATTCGGAGAGCTCCTCGACCAGACTATGGCAAGTCCGTGGGACAGACACCGCTTGGCTCCTGCCAGCACCCGCCCTGTCATAGGAAAAGGTTGATGTTTCCTCCGATATCCGGTCTTGGACCTCATTCCAGGTCTCGCAGCTATCTCCCAATCCGGCTATGAAAATTACGCTCGGTGTGCTTTTCCGTGAATATTTACTGTACAGCTTAGCGTTAGCGCAGGTATGGAAGCTTTCAAAATAACTGCCATGGAATTTTGAACCGTCTAGTCTCATTCCCATGCCCTTGATGCACTAAATTCAGACATCAGTTCCATTGCACAGCGGACTTTGTCAAGGTGAAGGCCAAATCCACCCCTAAAGTTTATTGATTTTTCGATTAACCACGGGTCCATCAAATGTAATGCCATTTGCATGCCAGACCCCCTCCTTTGCCAATAATGATTCGAAGCAGTGTCTCCAAATAATGCAAGGCCCTCTATATTATATGAATATACAAAAGAAGCCCTTCTGAATGGTTACTCGATTCCCATTTTACCAAAGTTTCACTTCTTTTTGTTTTAAAAAAGAAGTAAAAGGCTGTCCCCTCGTCATCTTTGATGACTTTGATATGCTCCCCTTACGGTCAATGTCATTAAGTTAATAGAGTAATGACCTGCGGATGTAAAATTGGTGAATGACTATAAGCTTAGTCGTCCGCTAATTTTATATTTCTGGCATGACAAATACAGATGCACTACCTGCATCTGTGACGTAGTCACTCTCAACTTGGAGTTGTCTATGATACCCTACAGGTAAACCCAACAGCAGATATTGGGTTTTGGAATCGTGGGAATTTTCTGCCTTTCCGTATTAGAGATAGATGTTTTGCAATCAGATCAAGAAGACTATCTTCTGAGAGTTTATCCCTAAAATATTGCCTACAAATAAGCATCGCAGCCGAGAAGTTGATTCGCTTGGTTGCTTCATTGGGAATCTGAGCTTGATGTGCAATTAAGGCAGAGAAGTTGTAAAGGATGAAACGAGAAAATACTTCTTGTAGCATGGAACTCGGCTTTTTACTATGTAGATTCACTAGCCCTACAGCATATTTGAGTTCTCGGAAGGAGGTCTCTATGCCCCAACGCCTATTGTAGAGTTCTTTAATTGTATCAGGCGGGAAATTCCCGGAATCTAAATTTGTAAAAACTGTTTCATATGATACATCAGAAATGGCAAAGCGGACAACTCTGAAGCACAAATCGTATAGGCGATCATCTTTTGGATAAAGATAATCAAATGTTGTATGTGGCTGTATCCAACGATATCGGACAGGGTCTTTTTTCAACAAGGACAAGGTTTGCTTAGTTTGTCGTCTTGTTAGCGACAGTGTGACTTGGATATCAAACTCGGCCTGGTCTGGTACAGCTAACTTAGAAATGATTCCGTAAGACTCCTTTGAACGTATAATGTAATTCCATGATTTTTCCTGAAAATGGGCTATATTATTAAAAGATTCATAGCCTCGGTCTGCTATAACTATGACTTTTCCTGAATAATTAGATCGATCTACCATAGTGACAAGGGCTTTGTGTTCGTTCATCCCTTTTTTCCGTTGGACAGACGCATCTACATAAACATGCCGCATCAAATCATACATGGCGTCAATATGGACTAAATTATACCCCTTAGTATTGCTCTCATTTTTCATGTACGATTCTGAATCGTTCGGATTTGTAGGCAGTCGTAAGTCAGTACCATCTACTGCAAATAAGCGATACCCATTAAACAACACGCTTTCATCGCATGATGCAACAAATCTGTGGAATAAGGTTTCTATAGCGCTTGGCAATATTTTTTCGCGTTGTTGGACAAAGGCTGAAACCGATGCTGTATCTTTAGAAAAAGAAAACCATTCGTAGAGTTCCTTACAAAGGCTATTCCCTCCCATACCGATTAGCATTTGAAGCATAGTCTCGAAAGTTAGTTTTCGGTTTCTTGAAAAGTCGTGACCAGGTCTCCTAACATAGTCATCCAGTGTAGCTGCCATTGATTTGATATTGTTTGATAAAATTTCCTTGATTTTTGAAGGTCTAAGCGTCGTTTTCATTCAGCGTTCCTCCTTGAAAAGTGTCTTTAAGGATTGGACGCCGATTCCCCAGCTTTGTCAAGTGTTTTTTTCTTTTTGTGAAGTATTTTTTATGTCTACCTAATCAATAGAGAAATCCCAATTACCATAAATCTTGTGGCAATCGGGATTCTAAAGTAGTTAACTTAATGACATTGCCCTTACGGTAGACAGGTGAAATAATAAAGCCTGTGTAAGGGGAGCTTTTTTATGCCTAATAAAAAATATGATGCGTCAGAGAAACTCGTTATCATTGGTGAAATCGAAAGTGGCGAAATTGGTGTTAAGGCTGCAGCTAAGAAATACGGTATCAGCAAAACGACTTTGGTGAAATGGCATCGTCGTTACAAGGTGTATGGTTATGAGGGGTTAGAAAAACAAAACCATAATCGAAGTTATAGTGCTGAGCTTAAGCTCCAAGCGGTGAAGGATTACATAGAGGGAGGATTGTCCCAATATCAGATCATCGATAAATACAAGATTGCAAGCAGAACGCAGCTTTCCAACTGGATTAAGGAGTATAATCGTCATAGCAGCTTAAAAGCTTATTCAGGAGGAGCGAAAGCAATGACGAAGGGGCGTTCAACGACTTGGCAGGAACGGATCGATATTGTGCAATACTGTCTTGCTCATCAGCATGACTACCGTAAGACAGCGGACCATTTTCAGGTCTCCTACCAGCAAGTCTACCAATGGGTGAAGAAGTTTGAAGAGGGCGGTCATGATGCGTTAAAGGATGGTCGGGGAAGAAAGAAAGCGCCGGAGGAATTAACAGAGGCCGATCGTCAAAAACTCGAGATGAAAAAGATGGAATATGAAATCGAGCGGCTTCGGGCGGAGAATGCATTTCTAAAAAAGTTACGGGAATTCCAAAGGAGGCGAAGCTAAGCCAATACCGTCAAGAGAACGTCTATCTTGCTATTCAAGCGCTTCAGGAAGAAGCGTTGTTCAGCGTTCAGCTTCTGTGTGAAATTGCAGGCATTTCACGTTCAAGCTATTACAAGTGGCTAAATCGCAAGCCCAGTTCGCATGAGCAGGAAAATGCAGAACTGACGCATGTCATGATGTCCATTTATGAGAAAGCCGAGCGTACCTTTGGATACCGTCAATTGACGTTGCACATGCGCCGCCAAACGGGAAAAACGATTAACCAAAAGCGCGTGTACCGGCTGATGAAGATACAAGGAATTCAATCCGTCATCCGGAGGAAGAAAAAGAGATATGCGAGATCCACTCCACAGCAGGTGGCGGAGAACGTGCTGAACCGCAAATTCACGGCAGATGCGCCAAATGAAAAGTGGGTTACGGATGTGACGGAATTCAAGTACGGCAATGGCCAAAAAGCGTATCTAAGCGCTATTCTCGACCTTCATGATAAATCCATCGTCTCCTATGTATTCGGGCGTTCCAATAACAATCCTCTTGTATTTCAGACGTTGAAACGGGCCTTGCAAGAAGCACCAAGAAGCAAGCCCATGCTTCATAGCGACCGGGGTTTCCAATATACCTCTCTGGACTTCAAGAAGCTCTTGGACGACAACAAAATGACTCAGAGTATGTCCCGTGTTGGACGATGTATCGATAACGGTCCAATGGAATCTTTCTGGGGAACTCTAAAATGTGAGAAGTATTATTTACACACCTATCATACCTTTGAGGAGCTCGAGAGGGACATCCAGGCCTACATCCACTTTTACAATTACGAACGATTACAAGCAAAACTAAACGGCCTCAGTCCGATGGAATTCAGGACCAAAGCCGCTTAATTAATTTTTATTTTTTGTACTGTCTACTTGACGGGGTGCAGTTCACTTTCAGGACAGCCTCTCTATTTTTTGCTATTTTTTTATAGGAATGGTCACTTCCAGATCTTTCAGATAGGTTCTATTCTTGTCATTGCCGCCGACAACCTTCCAATCCTTGGTTTTCACCGTAAGGGTAAACGGCTTGATCGTGATCGATTTCGTATTGCAGTCAAAAGGAGCAAACAGTTGATCAATGTGATATTCTGTTTTGGGTTCGCTCCAGAAGTACTCGAATCTAGCTGGTTGCAGGACATTTCCTTTGTCGTCCACAAGCTCATAATAGACCATGCTGGCGCTGTAATCGCCCGTTTGCTCCGGAGATTTTGGAACCGGGCCGTTACTGTCCAGAACGAGACGGGTAGACACTGGCGAACTAACCAGTTCCTTGACGGTATAACTGAACTGTCCGTCCGATTTGGAGACCTCCGGCTTCAACACAAGCGAGTTATTCTCTATCTTCACGGGAGTTTTGAATTCAAAGGTTTCATTCACCTGTGTGACATCCGCCTGAATCGTGAGCTCGAATTGGTCAGGCAATTTCAAGCCATGTGTCAATTCAACTATATAAGCAACATTGTCCCCTACAGGATAATCCCCGAAGTTGCCGCTCTCATATTCAATCTCTTGTCCGTTAACAAGAATGGTTGGACTTTTAATATACCCTTTAAGATGAATCGGTTGTTTCTCAAAGTCAGGATCGATAATTTCTCCCTTGAACCCCTCTTCAGATAGATATGAATAAGCAGCAGTTGGCGGCAAATCTGCCCCTTCACGCTCCAACACGAAGGATAAACGGGTTCCATCGTAGAGCAAACTGGCTAACTTCAGCGTTATTCCATCATGGGTTACACTCAGGTCGGGTTCAGATACGATTCCCTGGTTAAAGGCAGTATCCAGAGCTTCTTTGCTCATTCCTTTAAAAAGGCCGCCGATCATTGGGATATTTTGTAATGTTGCAGCCATTGCCGGCGATACAAATCCCGTGCCGATCACACCTCCACCTAGTACTGCTGCGACAGATGCAACCAAGACGGTTCTTCTCATTATATTTGGTTTTCGTTTCGAAGATCTTGCTGTCAATTCACTCTCTCCAATTTTATTCATAATTTGATCACTCCTGCTTTTGTTTGGTAATGACGATTCACGAATCATTTGTTCTATTGCATCCATTTCAGCGAATTCCGTTTGTTTCGGCCAATGTCCCATGTGCCATCTCTCCTTTTTGGCTTGTACGTTCCATCAGTTTTCGACGCAATCGTTCATATTTTTTCCGTATTGTGGCGGACTTGAGGCCCATGATTTCGCTTATTTCCTCAAAGGTGTACTGTTCTACCGCCTTAAGAAGTAAAATATGACGCTCTTCCGTTGTAAGATAAGTCAAAAGCTCATAGACCACTGACTCGCGGCGTGAGATTTGCAGCGCAGGCTGCTGCTCTTTATAATGTTCGATCAGCTTGAGCCAGCGGCTCTGCTTTTTCTTCATATTGATTAAATGATGGTAGGCTATCTTATACAGCCAAGCAGAGAAGGATACTTGTCTGCTGTACTGATGAAGATTTTCATAGGCGCGAATAAAGATCTCTTGAACGGCATCTTCCGTCTCCATATGATCCTTCAGAATATAGTAGCAGTAAGTATACATTTGCCGTTCAAACTGGATAATGATCGCTTGGTATGTCTGTGTGTCTCCTGCTTGGACCTGTGCTACAACCGCTTCAATTGCATTCCTTTTTCCTTCCGCTTCCCCGGGGATGGTAGGCTGCAAGAGATCACCTCCTTTCTCGTATACCTATATAACAATCTCAAAATGCGATTTTGTGACACTATCATTTTATAGTCGTGAAATATATTAGCTTGCAACATTTTGTGTTCTACTTTTTGTTTAAGGAATAATCAGTTATTCTAATTCGATTACCAACTGTCTCTTTAAAAAGGCTTTTTTCCTAATTTCAACAGCGACTCCGTAATAGCTCGTCGGGTGATTAAACACACTTTGGTTTTGTTTCATCCCATAAAGTAATACCTACATTTACAGAAGCAATCAAAGCGACAATGAAAAAAATCATCCTTCAGACAAGAATTATACATTTTCTTTATACCTTTAGTTGCAAACTAAGCGAAAAGAACTAGGTTATTAGACAAGCATCTTTTGTTTTTGAACATAGATTAGTATTGAAAGGAGGAATACTTTTATGAGATGCGATTGCCATTCAAAACGCTTTTGCGATTGTTGCCATTGTTGCAATTGTTGCCATTGTTGCAATTGCAAGAAACGAAAATGTCACTGTCACAAGCACTGTTGTATATTGGTATCTTGTTGCAGTCATGTCTGCAATTGTGACTAATATAGTAAAGTTGCGCGGATTGTTCAGATGATTTTCAGTATCTTTTTTTATGCATTATTAAATACACGAAGTCCCGATAGGGTAACCTGTCGGGACTTATTATTTTGTTAGTTATGTAACGACTGTCACGTAATTTCACTACTATTCTTTTATACATGCAATTTTCGAACAAAATTGTTTTAAACCATCCCATTGCCCCCAAATACACTGCTGGCATTTTAATGGCTGTTTAGGTTTGGCATAATCGTGCTCAGGTATTAACAATTTCTTCACTTTTAAATTGATCCTTTCCTTGATTCATGGTTTTTGGTCAGTTCACACAACGAGGTTATTATTTCCACTTAATTCATTTCCTATTACATCGTCGTTATGGAAAAATGCAGAGCGTATGCTGCTGCAGCATAATGCGCCATAGCAAAAGCCTCATTTCAAAGAAGTGAGGCTAAAAAAGATCAAGAATATATTGTTTTAAATCGACCAGCCGGGGCGGTTCCTTAATAGGATGTTCCGTTCCTGTTATTATCAGCGGAATTATCGAATCGTATTTATGCAACGAGCCATGACTGCCGCCATTTAAATGAAGGGGATAAAACCGGCTTTTGAATTCATATCTAGGTCGGGCGGTAATCACAATCATCGGAATGTCTTGAGAATATAAGGCTCCATATAATCTGGAAAGTACATCGGGATAGTCTCCGTATGTCACGATGCCGTCATAATTCCATAAGTCCAACGTTAACCACTCGCCTGTAACCGTCCACGTCGAGCCGTAAATATCCTTGTTCGGACCGTTAGGTTCAAAATAAATTGTCCTGCCGGACCCTCCCTCTTTTACGGTGACCCCTTGCTTCTCTTTCCAAGCGATGAGATCAATCCGTGATTCCAAGACTAACTGGTCTATAATATCCGGCTCTTTATCCTGTCTTAAGGGATAAACATAAGCCATTCGTTCATTGTTGCACACGACCAGATCATGGCTGCTTACCGCTTCACCTAATTTAAGGACGCGAAAAGATTCCAGCAGCTTGTCCAGATCAATATTGAACCCTTCTTCCTTCCCGATGCGCGTCTGCCCGTGATCGCTCGTTACAATGAAAATGCACTGCTTTACTGCCTCGTCCCAAGAACCAAAGCTGCTTAAAATATTTTGGATATGACGATCTACCCGGATTAAGGGTTCTTCCGCGTGAGCGGGGTTTTTCTTATGCACTTCATGGTCATTGTCCGGAAGATACACCAGCATGAAATCCGGTTGGTTTTGTGATTCGATGAGAGACTTTGCCGCACTGACGGCATACGAATCGTTGATGCCATACTTCTGTCTCATTCCGCGTAAGCGTTCCGGGATATTGCGATGGAGATCCGTGTGTACCATGGCACCCAATGTCAAGACATCAGGACCCGATATATCGTCTTTAAGTCCGAACCTCGTTGACATATTCATGAGGAAAGGAAGCCGTACATGATGTTTTTTCATGCCTCGATGAACAATCGCATTAATTGAAGCAGATGTCTTACCCATGGAGGCCAGCTCCTCAAATAACGTGCTCACTTTTTTGCTTAGGTGCTTCTCATTCAGGTTATACAGAACATTCTTTGCACACTTCGACAGTCCCAGCTTCCAAATGCACTGGGGTCCGTTAACGTAATTCACAATTGATTTTTCTTCCGGATCATACCAGACAAGTCCCGGAATCCGGTGGACATCAGGAAATACACCCGTTAATAAAGAACTATCAACCGTTGCCGTCATTGTAGGAAACACCGTCACGCAATCTGGCCAATATCTGCCTTGGTCCTTTAAAAACTGTAACGCCGGTACCGTCTTATGTCTCATGCAGTCTTCGAAAATTGTCGGCATCATGGAGTCGACCAACAAAAAAATCACTTTTTTCATCTTAATCTTATCCTTCACTGATTTCATTTTCTATATAAATCACGAGAGTAACGGTAATATCATCTCTAATCGAAGTTATCGTTATTCAGAAGCCGGATCATATGGTAAAGGCATGATGAATGATATGCTCCATCGTTAAGACAAGATGATGCTTTGTCATCTGACCATGATATCGAAAAAGATTGTCTTGCAACTGCTGGAGAGACTGTTCGGAAGCCAATACACCAAGGAGCTGCTCTTCTATATCTGCTCTTTTGCTTCTGACATCCACATGATAAACCAGACCCAACCGCTTCAAATGATCCAGATTGATCTCTTCTTGACCGGGTAAAGCGTCGTAAATAAAAATCGGAATCCTTTTGTAAATGCTTTCGCTAACGGTCACTCCCCCTGGCTTCGTCAATACTCCATCCATCCGATCGTATAATGCATTCATTTCCGCTCTTGACTGAATATAAGTCATTGGAGTGACATGCGGATACCCTTTCTTGATTTGGCGGTACAATTTTTTGTTGTTGCCGCATAATACATAAAACTGTACGTTCTTTATCCGATCCACCTTTTTGAGTAACGATTTTATCGCCCCGATGCCATGACTGCCTCCGGTTATCAAGACAGAATACGACGTTTTATCTCTGCTCCGATGATTTCGCTTGGTTATTTTGGGGTGAACCGGAATCCCTGTTATAAAGATTTGATGCTCACCTATTCCTTTATCGAGAAGCATTTGTTTGATGTACGGATCGGGTGCAAAGTGAAACTCAATTTCTTTCCCTCCCCATACGTCGTTAACAAAAAAATCGGTATACGCATTGATTACCGGAATGCACAGAAGATTATTCCGTATAAGGCGGCTTGCTATATAAGAAGGAAGCGCATGCGTACATACCAGTAAATCAGGTTGTTTTTCGGCAAGCAAGCGTTGCATCTGTTTTAGAAATAACCGCTCGTATATAGGATAACGATGCTGGGTTTGATGATCGTTATAGACTGTTTTTCGATAGATCCAGCTGTATGTCTTTGGGAAAATCGTAATCCATTTGATGTAGAATCTAGATGCAAGCGATTCCAGTTTTTTGTAACTGTAATGAAAAAGATCGACTTTTTCGCAAACAATCGATGAATCAATGCAACGAATGGATTCCATCAGTGCATCCGCAACTTGTTGATGTCCGGACGGCATCGTTAGAAACGGCAGAAATAAAATTTTTTTCATGTTCAATCCCCATTTTTTTATTAGTTTACCGCCCGATGAAGGAATTCATACAAGCCCCCCCTTTTATTTCCCATTATAAAATCCTTGTAACGAAACCAAATTATCATTACTTACAGATCATCGGGGGGATTAAACATGAAAATAAAAATGTATCTGTTGTCCATATGGAATATTCTCGATCCGATATACTATTCATTGAGTCGTCTTACTTACATCGATCGTGCCAAACCCAATATCTTTAGGGTGAGATTGCTCTGTTATAAAGGCAGGGATATCACGCTAACTGATGGAACTTGCATAAAAAATAATGATTTGTTGGTAAAAATTCATCTCTATAATGTGCGTTTGTTGAAGGAAATTTTACCTTTGAACAATGATGTCAAAAAGGGGCGAATCATTTCTCGGTCTGTCGAGCAGTCTTTGCCGGGTGTGTGCCGTTACATTCAAATGCATCCGAAATCCAACGAAATTAAAGGCATCATAGGTGTTACTATGTTACATCGAGGCTGCCGACAATTGGGTTTCAATGTTGCAAATATTCACAATCCGCTCTATCGTGCCTTCAAATGGATCACTTTGATGCCTATCCACTTTTTGTCGGTGTCGAAGCCGGTAAAAACATTGAGAAAGCAAAAGCCTAAATACTTGGTCATGTCTACAGAAATGCTGGCGAAAAAGTACGGCTGCGACTGTTGAAAAAGCTGGATTCTAAATACGGGATATATGCTATATTCAGAAACCATGATTATGTATTGAATGATGGAAATTTTGCGAGGTTAATGAGGATCAACAGTCTCAGCATACAGGCAGGTATGATATGGAAATAAAAATACTTACATTTAATATGCATCATGGCAAGGGAATAGATGGAAAACTGGATCTGGGCCGAATCGCGCATGTAATAGAGGATAGCGAAGCAGATCTCGTCGGTCTCAATGAATTGGATCGGTGCTTCTCTCAAAGAAGCCGATATATCGATCAATTGGATTGGTTGGCGAATCGGTTGCATATGTATCACGCTTTTGGTGAATCGGTAACCATAACATCGTCTAAACAAATGATACGACAGTTTGGAAATGCAATTCTATCCCGCTATCCGATTGTTCATGTCAAAAATCATCTTATGAATGTTTCCTCCATGATACTTGAACGCCGTACATTATTGGAATCTTGCGTAGTCATCCATGGACATCCTCTTACCTTTTATGTCACTCATTTAAGCCTGAATCCGGTACTAAAGTCAAGGCAAGTTGATTTTATCATCAAGAAGTTGAGAAACAATGACCAGCCTGTTATTTTATCGGGAGATTTGAATCTAAGACCTGGAACGAGATTATGGCACAAAATGAATGAAATATTGGCGGACGTTTGTGGTATGCCACATCCAACTCCGTGCTATACCTTCCCTTCGTTCCGGCCCATGATACAATTAGACTACATTTTTGTCAGCCGCCACATACGTACTGCTTCCGTTGAAGTGATGAGAAATATACCTAGAGCATCGGACCATTTGCCTTTGAAGGCAACCTTAACGCTTCCCGATTTTGCCTTCACAGATTAAAAAGACTCTAACCTTAAGATTAAATGTTAGAGTCTTTGATCATTATTTTTGTAAAGTTCTATCTTGAATATCTTCATCCAAGGATGGATTAACTAAATTATTTGCTGATTTCACGGTTCGATCTACAGTAGCTTTCGTCATTTCCCCGACGGTTTGCACTGCATCTTGTACTGCATCTGCTACTGTTTCAATTCCATCATTTGCAGCATCTGCCCCTATTTCTATTCCGTTATTTACAGCATCATTCGTTGTTTCCGTCACTATTTTATTCCGTTTTTTCACCATGCTAAAACCTCCATGTAATCCGTTTACCTTGTTATTTTGCAACCTTGATTTTATAATTATTCGTTTTTTATGCTCAGATGAACTGTGGATTGTAAATCACATGAATCGCATCCTGGGAAACGGTCACTTCAAGAGGTGTCTCTCCGATCATTTCCCCATCTCCATGCGCTATCATCGGTGATTCCGTATAGACTTCTACGTTTCTTCCTTGCAAAGTGGTTACGGCTGGATGAAAAATGTGATTGCCGCGAAATACATTGGGAAATATTTTCATTAACGTCCAACGTGAAATTCCTTGAACGATGCAAATATGAAAAAAACCGTCTGTATAAGAAGCTTCTGGGCAAATCTTCATTCCACCAGCGTAGTTAGGAAAATTGGCGACGGCGATTAGCCAGACATCGGAATAGATCATTTCCTGACCGTCGACTTTGATGCGTACATCGACAGGCTTATAACGCAACAATACCTGAATGAAGCTGAATACGTACGACAAATTGCCCAATCTCAATTGATTGAACCATTTTTTATAACGTGATAGGTTAACGGTCTGTGCGATTTTCCCATCGATCCCGATTCCGACAACCGTGGTGTAGCATTTGCTTCCAATCCGAGCAATATCTATTCTTTTCACTGTCCCAGCCAATAAGTACTCCAACGCTTTTTTTGCGTTTAAAGGAATGTGCAGTCCCCTAGCCAAATCATTGCCAGACCCTGCAGGTATGATACCGAGTGGAACGTTACTTTCCGCTATTTCATGAGCAATACTTTGTATTGTACCGTCACCTCCTACAATGACAAAAGCTTTCACTTCGTCATTATCCTCCCTATATTGCTGTACAAGAAGCGCGGCATGGGACGGGCTGCCTGAAAACTCAACTTTATAATGAACTTGTTTTTCGTGAAGCAACGGCTGAATTCTTCTCCATACTTTCATCCCTTTGCCGTTTCCGGACAGTCTGTTCACAATAAATAGATACATACGACGAATTCCTCCTATCCATCTCCTCTACTTTTTCCGAATTGCCGGTAGTGTATACCAAGCGGATAGGCCTTACGGTTCGTTTTTCGAACCATGTATAATTTTCGCTAAATCGTACCATACTAGCTTAGAAACTTCAGGGGCTAGGGAGGAATTATGCAAAAAAAGATATTAATTCTCTCCGAGTTATTTGGCAGTGGACACACCAAAGCGGCAGAAGCATTGGCGCAAGGCATTGCGCATTTGGAACCGTCCATTCATACGCAAATTGTTGAAATCGGCAAGATGCTTCATCCGACGAGAACGGCTTTCTTCTTTCGCTCGTATAAGAAATTGATTACGACATATCCTGTGTTATGGAAAAAAATCTATGAGTCGAAACAAAGCCAGCCGATTTCGCAATGGCTTCAGTTCACAATCTACCAGTTGTTTCATCGCAACCTTGAACAAGTGTTGGACCACATCCAACCCGATTTGGTCATCTGTACACATCCGTTTAACAGTTCATCATTGGCCCGGTTAAAAAAAATGGGCAATCCGATTCGCCTCTGTACAGTGATCACCGATTTTCACGTACACGGAGTCTGGGTTCAACCCGAGGTAGATCTGTATCTCGTATCCAACGATGATGTTCGCCTGCAATTACTTCAGATGGGAGTTCCTAATGATCGGATTGCAGTGACGGGAATACCGATTAAATCAAACTTCTGGCAGAAGACCGACAAGCAGGAGGCAAGAAGAAGATTACATTTAAAAGATCTGCCTACCGTAATGATCATGGGTGGAGGATTGGGGTTGGGCGGAATTCAGGAACTTGCCCATTCGCTTATCAAATGGAGGGAGTTCGTTCAGATATTGATTTGTACGGGGTACAATGATTCTCTAAGGTTTACCTTACAATGCAACAAACACTTTCAACATCCACATATCGTGATTTTAGGCTTTGTCGATATGATCGATACGCTACTGGATGCAGCGGATCTGTTAATTACAAAACCAGGTGGAATAACGTGCTTCGAAGCATTGAGTAAAGGAGTTCCGATGCTAATATTCCAACCCATTCCCGGCCATGAAGAATATAATTCCAATCATTTGGTCAATCAGGAATTGGCGATCCGAATCAATCATCAGGATGAGGTGGACCATTGGATTCACAAGCTGCTCTCTTCTCCTAAACCATTCGAATTCCTGCACAGCAACATGGAACAGTACCAGCAAAAACTCAATCCGCTTGCCGGAGCCCTATCTATTATGGAACTTCTCACCTGATGACACGGATTAGGAGGACTTCATGGGTAACGATTGCAACATCAGCACGTATTCACTGAAAGAAGGACATGATTTCAAATTGAATTTTCGTTCTTGGTTTCCGATGAATCCTCGTGGCCTCTTGATTTTTATTCATGGTGCAGGAGAGGATTCAAGTCGCTATTTTGAAATCGGTACGGAAAGCTCAAAGAGGAAATTTGCTTTTGTCGCTCCCGATCTTCGGGGGTTCGGACAATCAGATGGACAGCGTGGTCACATTCATCAGTTTCAAACTTACTTGGACGACCTCGATCAATTGATAGACTACTTTGAAAAGCAAGTTCCAGAAATCCCAATCTATCTCTTTGGTCATAGTTTTGGCGGTCTCATCATCATTCGATATGTTCAACACTTTACTAAGGCGATCGATAAATTGGCCGGGGTCATCTTATCATCACCTGCATTAGGAGTACATATCAGAATTCCCTACTTTTTTCAAAAATGCGCTCAGCTTTTATCCAGACTAACTCCAAGCTTTCCGCTTGAATTAATCAGATGGAATGAATCCTTAAAAAAGTTGCGTTGGTTAAAAGCGCATTTGCCGAGTTGGACCTCTGAACTTTTGAGCAATCCTTCAGCTACGATACAGTACACTCCGCGTTGGATCACGGAGTTATTGCGTCACGAAGCCCGGGCTTTTACTGAAGTGAATCAATTTCATGTACCGACATTATGCCTTTATGGCCTGCAAGATTCCGTGGCAGACTCGAAACATATAGAGCTATTTATGAAAGCTATTCCTGCAAGTGATAAACACTCCATTTTTTTCGAAGATGGTGGTCACTGCCCTTTGAATGAACATCGCAAGGATGAAGCGGTTGAATCCATTTTTCAATGGTTAAGTTCCCGTCTTTGATTGTTCGTACGGGTAAACATAAAAAAACCATGAGAAGCTTGTTCTCATGGATCAGAATGAATCGAAAATGGTCCTATGTCATAGGGATTTGCCGGACGATGCGCCCCTCTATACGTTGAAAAATCTCATCAAGATTAGGGCCCGTAATCGTTAAACCGTGGTTCTTCAACCCGATAATGGCTCTTGCCGGATCTTCCGATCGATTGACCAGATCGGAAACGGCTTTTGCCAATTCCCACGTCCCGCAAGGGTAATTGATTTCTGTGGATGGAATTCCATCCATCCAAGCATGAACATGGACGATTGCCCCTACTTCGGGATGCTGCATATAAATCATCCAGTGTTCAATGGCATCGACGGATACCCGGTGAGGTTCGATGTTCGAAGGCACATTCAGAAGCATTGCCGTTCGTTCGGCATTGTAACCCATTACCAATAGGATATCCCGCCCAATAATTCTCATGTCCCCTTTGTTTACTCCGCTTGCACTCATCCAGAATTGCCGGTCATCTTTGCGTGCGCTTAGATTGCCATAACTCAAGCCACCGATTCCGTATAGTCGTTTTACGTGCCGTAAATCTTGAGACGAGAGGAGTTCCTCCAAAGGAAAAGGAGCCGGCAAAAGGTTCAGGGCATCCAATTGTTTGCCTGCTTTATGTATCTGTGCAGTTATCTCGTCGCCATCCCATAAATCTGGAGGCAGATCGTGGTGGAACTCATTATTGATAACTAACCGGGAGGATGCCAATGGATTTAATCTTTCCATCACCTTCATAAAAAACAATTCATCGTTATCTTGTTCAAACGGCACAAAATAACATCCTTGTTCAAGCGTGATGAAATAAGTGTTACAATGTCCGTCAGGCGTATGTATGATATAGATCAACAGATTGGAAAGCGTACGGATGAGTACGGGGTAAGCTGACCTCAAAATGTCATGGGGAGGTTCATGTGTTTCGGCAACCGCTACTGAAAATGTAGCTTGTGCTTTCCTGCGAAAGGGTTTTAAATGATCGGTGTCCACAAAGTTTAATACAAAACGAATATCATTTACAGGTTCCTCGCAATAGTGGTATCCATTATCCATCAACTTTCTTTTCAATCCCGCAGCAAACCATTTCAAAGATGGGCTTCTCAATTCGCCTGCAATGGCAAAATTCATGTATTCCCCCCCTTTTACAGTTCAAAAACAACTTTCATTGCCTTCGATTTTCCCTTCCCCGATGCAGTGGCAATGGCATTCCGATATTGATCCAACGGGAATTGGTGGGTGACCAAGGGATCGAAGCAGCCGGGCTGTCGTGAAGAAAAATAAGGTTCAATCGCTGCCGCAAATACCGCCGTACTTTACTTTGACTCTTACCCCATTCTTCATCGGGTAACTTTGGTTCAGGGACGTCTTGATAACGAGTACATGACAATCGTCCAACATAAATGGATGGAACAAGCGACCCAAACGCTTTGCAGAATGCATATTGTGGTATGCTGACATTAAACTGTATCGCTTTTAAAAATATCGAGTCCTTTCCCCAATGGTCTCCCCGTAATATTAAGATGTTTACTCAATATCCAGCAAGATTAGTACCCAACAAATAACCAAGGTCTGCGGATCTAGAAATGTTCAGCTTGTCAACAACGAATCAAGAGGAGATCTATGAATCGGTTTTATGGCTATCAAAAAGGGTTGGTGCCATGATGGCTTAGTGTCTGATTAGCGAAGGCCGGAATTTCTTAATAAAAATGGATCACTTCGCTCCAATTCCACCGTTCGTAGAAATTGGAACCCAAGGTCAATGGGCGTATCCATGTTTTTGGATGTTTCCCGTACGGTGCAGCCAACATCACTTCCGCTGTGTTCCGGTTCGTGCGCACCCATGAAAGCTTACGATCGTTTTGAACAAACACTGGTAAGTAATCTCCGTTTTTGGCAGGCGGCGAATTGAGTTGAGTCTGTTGACCAATAGTAAGATCAACTCGTACCAAAAAAGGCATCGGCCGTTGGCTCTCGTCACTGGACCATTCGGCTTCCTTTGCTCTCGAAGTGATGATTGTCTGATCATCCTGCCATGCGAAGTCATTATCGACATAACCTGCTGGCGTATAGGATTTTTGCTGAAGGAAAGGGATATCCTTTACGACAGTTAGCCGTTTATTTAGGGTTGCTAACCGACCAGCCCCTTCAATATAGGCAAATAAGCCACTTTTCGGAGCCCAATCAAACCATTCGATTTGGTCGAGCATCTGTCCTGCTTTCACAAACGAACGCGCATCCGATGATAGAAAACATAACGTATTTGCGTCAGCGGACAACGAGGCTGTTGGTTTAGCGATGAAAGCGATCCATTTTCCGTCCGGGGACCATTTGAACGGGCTCGTCATAACGGCGAAGAAACCTTCCAATTCGCTGGGAATGCTGCAAAACAGCTGTTTTTTCGGCATATTCGAGCTCGCGTCTAGCACAATTTTATACAATTCAATATCCTTCCATTTGCCATCCGAGAGAATTTTTGCGACAGTAGAGACTAAAAAGCCACTTCCGTCCGGCATCCACGAATAGTTTCCCATTTCTTCTACGACGAGTTTCACTTTGTGCTTATCTGGTTCGTCAGCATATATTACAGTTAGAAATCCGTTTGTTTGAAAAGCCAGTATGTTTTGTTTAGGAGCCCACTGTGCGTTTCTTCCTTGACCCGCTAAATGAATGCTGCCGTTAACGGTATGATAAAGCCAAACTTCATTTTGTTCCTTCCCTTTAGTAAAAGTGAGCCACTTCCCGTCGAACGACCACTTTGGGTTTCGAATGTAATTCCCTTGCGTTACTTGTTTTTCCTGATTACCGATTTTGGTCCAAAGATCGTTGTTTCTAATAAAAGCCGTTTTCAAAGAAACATCTTGCTCCAATGCGCCTATTGGTGTAATCCATACAAGCAAAATAGCGAAGAGGCAAAGTAAGAACACGCTTTTTTTCATGCTGCAATTCCCCCCAGTCGAAAATGGAATTAAACAAACTTTCTTATAACAAAAAGCTGCATGCGGAGTGGCCTTTTTATCGTGTCTTTAGTATGAAATCACTTTGCCATCTTCATACGCTCGGTGTATTTTAAAAAAAGCCTTCCGGTGGTCTTCAACATCGCATCAATGGCTTCCGTTTCTACAACGACTATATGGAGGTATTATCTTTTCCTATTGAAGTTGAAAGGAGTTTATATCGTGAAACGCATGAATCCCCTTCTCATTTGTGTTCTTTTGATTTTGATTTCCGGATGTTGGAGCCGTCGAGAATTGAAACGAACTTTCCATCGTAATGGGAGTTGGCATCGATAATACTACAAGAAAAAGACCCTAGTCGTAAAACTAGAGCCTGTAAAGCAGTCCAACTGCTACGCCTCCTGAATTTCACCTTTGTTTCGTCGCAAAGGAAACCCATTGAATAACCCGCGTAGGCCATATACCCCATTCGCCGCCGTGCATGCGACAACATGACGGCTTGTTTGCAACGGACGGGTAAAGTTCGAATGACCCATTATTTTTTGAAGTTGTTCAGCTGTAATACTTCTATTCGACAACGCATCGTCAAATTCTTTCTGCGCCGCCTGTTTGGCTTTAAACAGCATCATCTGCACACGGCTTTGTACGTTGATCGCCCCGTCCCCCGTGGTTTCGATCGGCAGAAAGATGGCGTCGGGATATTTCTCGGTGATCAGGGATTGAATCCCGTCGGATACGCCGGAAGACGGCATGCAGCCAAACGGCTTGACGGAGATAGTCATGTTGACTTTCCGCTTCTTGACGTTCAAGATCAGCTTCCCAACCTCCATATGGCCCTCTCCGCCACGCAGATGATTATTGTAATGCTCATGGGCGACCCGAGCAATCTCTTCCATGTCGGGCAGGTGATAGCGATACAGTCCGATGGTTTTGGCATACATTTGGAACATCACGCGAAGAACGCGATCGGCGAGCCATAGCATCCGCAAACGCATATGTGGATTTTTTCCTTCCAGGCCATATTTCCCGGAATCGGCATTGCGAAGGTTCATCCGCTTCATCGTATCGAAGCGCCCGGACCAGATCAGGAACAAGATCCATGCCATCATCGATTGCACTTCCACCTCGGCTCCTTCATTTTCCAGGAAACGCTGCAGTTGATAGTTCCCGTCTCCCTCGGTAGTCATGGCCCAAAACTCTCCGATAATGCTTACTTTCGGTTTGACTTTGGTCCGGTCTACCCGAACGGCCTGCAGTTCCTTGCGGCTTCTGAGCAATGCCGGTCTCAGCCATTTGCGCTTGCTCAGCGCTTCATATATATATTGCTTGCACCGTTCAAGCGCGGCATCCGTCGACCCGGCTTCCACTTCATAAGGACGGATACGATAAGCGAGCGCATTCAAAATGTCTCCCAGGAGAACGGCTTTCAGAAAGCTGAGAAAAAACGCGGTATCCAATTTTAACGCCGATTCGCCGCCGGTCGCCTGCTTCAAACCGTCCGTCTGCTGGAAAATGAGAACCCGAAATCCGTCGAACCCCGCATCGCGCAAAGCTTTCCGGTACTCCGTAACATAGGTGCCGAAGCGGCATGGACCGCAGGAACCGCTTGTAACGAACAAATAGTTGCCGATAATCTCTTCCTTTGATTTCCCTTCTACATCTCGCAGGTGATGCAGGTATTTGATCAAATTGCCTACCGTGAAGTACGTCGGATTGCACTGTCCGCGGTTGCCGAACTCTTTGCCGAAACGCAGTGACTCATTGTCCGGACAATCCATATGCTTCACCCGATACCCCAACCCTTTCAGCGCTCCCTCGACCAAATAATCCTGAGCCATTGTCAGCCCCCCGAAAAGAAGAGTCGTGGTTGATTTGTCTTTGGCCAAAAACTGCCGCGGTACGGGATCGAACCATTGATTTTTAGTTTGCTGATCCAAGCCTAGCGCTCTTTCCTGTTCCTTCTGAAAGTTCAGCAGCGTCTCCTCGATAGACGACTGATCTTTGACTCTTTTTTTGCTTCCTGCAACAGACATATCCTATGTCACTCCTTCGTTATTGTTGAATGTTATATAACCTCAGCTTGTTCTCCCGGTTTCCTGCCCGTTAGTTCTGCGCGTTTTTGTTCCAGTCGCTGCTGCAGCTCCGCCTTTTTGCGTGCCAGATCCTGCAGCCGCTCTTCATGAAGCCCCAGACTGTGCGCATACGTCTTAACCCGGATCTTGATTGAACCGCTCGGTTTATTGGCGTCGATATCATGCAGCGCGGAGTATGGAGTGTCGGCCGTCGATATGATCGATTCGATCAACCCGTAGGTCGGCGCATCGTGTCCGCATTTGAAGCTGGACAAGTCCAGTACTGCCACATTCGGATGGCGTGCGGCGAACTTGGCCGCCCACACTTTTTGCACACTGTTGGAGCTGAAATTTTCCGGCCATACATCGCTTACTTCGAGCGAATATTCCACTCGTCCGCTCTTCAGATCTTCGCTGAAAAAGCGTTGCAGCCATGCCTCGTCTTTAGGGATGGAGCGCATGGACAATATCGGGTAACCGAGCACCTGAAACTCTTCAAGCACGCCATGATTCATGCCGGGATCGGAGTGATAAGGACGTCCGATCATCAGAATGGCAAGGCGGTTTTCCTGTTCGATCTGCTCTAAGATCGCCCGGCCCTTCTCCTGCATTTCGGCATCGAACCGATCCATCGCCGCCCACCCCTGCTCCGCGGCAAAATCGCTCTCATCCTCGGTGATCTGCAGCTGGTCGGCGAATGCCTCGAACAGCTGCTTCTTCAGCATGTTCGGTTCGGTGAATGTAACCGCAGGATCCAGGTAGGTGATTCCTTTCGTCTCGAAAAAATCGACCTCTTTAGTAAAGGCGGCCTTGATCACGTTCGGAGCGCCCGCCACAATCGGACAGCTCGCAGAATCCATCACATTGTGCAGATGGGTCGGAATATGCGTGATACATGGGAAAAAGATGTAATCCAGCGGTTTGGACTCATGGTGCTTGAACAGCAAATTATGTACATGAGCCTGGGCCACTTTCGAAGGATAGCAAGGATCGATCGATCCATATTTGCCGCCTTCCTGCCACATTTCTTCGCTCGTATTGTCGCTGAATACAATGTTGCGCTTATCGATGCCCAGCGTTTCGAAATACGTCCGCCAAAAAGGAGCGGTGGACCAAATGTTTAATACCCGAGGTATCCCGATACGAATCCGGTTGCGCCTGTTCATAGATTCAACAGAAGAACGCTCGAACGGACGCCGGTTTGGAATTTTGCGCATTCCAAGCCCGAACAAGCCTCGTTTCACCCGGACATCATCCACCTGTAGACCAGGTTCAGGAAGCGGCTCCGCATCGTAGAAATGCTGGAACATGCGGCGCGCTTCGTATTCGACGAGATTCGGATAATGCTTTTTCAACTCCTGCCGCTGCTTCGTCAATTTCAAGACAGCTTCCTGGTCTTCCACCGTTCCTTTTTCGCAGGAGAAACCGGAAATATAACGGGCAGTGTTGCCGTCCGGCGTCTCGGAATCGATAAACGTCCGGCTGCAGTGGTTGGGACAAAAATTGCAGCGGGTCGATTCGTCGTTGCGGCTTACATAACGCAGATCGATGGCGGTATCCAGGCCCAAGAAGCTGGAATACCCACGCCGCTTCACCACGCGCAACGTTTCCATTGCGGCTCCAATCGCCCCCGCTTCTCCCGGATGCGGATGAACGTACACTTCGGCATCGGGAACCCGCTGGCCGATATAGTCGACCTGGGCCTTGACCGCTGCCAAATTGTATTGGGTTCCGCCTTGCAAGACAAACTTGCGGCCGAGCTCGGCCATACGTGGAATCTGCACGACATACTGCCATACGTTTTTCGGCAGAACGAGAGCGAGTCCGGCGAGCAGTTCCTCCTTGGAGTACCCCTCCTTCTGAAAATTGACCCGGTCCGCGTCGAGGAATACGGCGCAGCCGTAGGAAAATTTAGGACTCAAGTCTGCGTTAAAAGCCGTATTCGCATACTCTTGCACCGGAATGCCGAACTGATCCGCCATCGCCTGCAGGAGCATTCCGTTTCCGGCGGAGCATTGATTGGACAGCTTGAAATTGCGAATATCCCGGTTTTTCAGAAAGAGAACCTTGATGTCCTGACCGCCGATGTCACAGATCACATCAATGTCGCCGAATTGATGAACAGCGCTCATCATATGCGCGACGGTTTCTACAATATTAACGTCTGCATGCAATGTTTTTTCCAGAACATCTGCGGCATATCCCGTAGCGCCGAAGCCGATAATCTCCAAGTCGGCCCCCTGCCCCTTTACCGTTTCCCGGATTCGCTTCAGCATTTCTTTCGTATCTTCAAGCGGATTGCCTTTCGACAGTTGATATTCTTTAAGCAAGATATCCCCTTGCTCATCGACCAGGACGGCTTTGGATGAAGTGGAACCGCCGTCTAATCCGATTACCGCTCTCACCTTCTGCCCCGGGGTGAACGTTGCCGGTATAAATTCGGGAATGCGGTAACTCTGGCGGAATTGTTCCAGCTCAGTCTTGGTGCCCACCAGTGGCGGGCCTGCCTTCTCGCCCAGCTTGGCTTTACGGCCATGGGCTATAAATTCCTTCAGCTTCTCCAATCCCATGTAGACACCGACATCCGCCGGTTCATGAAGCCCGTACAGGACGGCGCCGTAAGCTGCATAATACTGCGAATTATCCGGAACGAAAATCAAGCTGTCGATCGGCACATCATTCGGATACTCATATCCCCGCTCCTTCCAGGTCTGAGGAATCCGCATTCGCCAGCATTCCTGCAGGAAAGGCAAATATGTATTCGGTCCTCCCAATAAAAGGACACGGTGCCGCAGCGTGTTCCCGCGGGTGAGAACGGAAAGGTTTTGCATGACGATGGCATCCGCGAGGGAGCACATGATTTCCGCTGACGGAATACCGCTTTTTACGAGATTGACGATATCCGTTTCGGCAAATACCCCGCACTTAGCGGCCACATGATGCAATTTCGAATCGTCGAAGTGCAATTTCCCCACTTCTTCCGCAGGCATCCCCACTTTGATCATGCACTTGTCGATCGTGGCGCCGGTACCTGATGCGCATTTGTCATTCATGGAGGTGAGCGCTTGCTTGTTGCCTGTTTCCGCGTTCTCCTTGAAAATGATAATCTTCGCATCCTGCCCCCCGAGTTCGATAACGCTCCCGACATCGGGATGAAGATGCTCGACGGCCATGGTGACGCTATTTACTTCCTGCACAAATTTCGCTCCGATGTGCGGGGCAATGGGGCCGCTGCCAGAGCCCGTCGTAAACACACGTATGTTTTCCTGTTTAACATCCGGAAATTCGTTTCCGATGGCAACCAACAAATCCAACACTTTTTCTGCCTGTTTCGTATGGTGGCGCTGATAGTCCGACCATATGATTTGCTTGCTTTCCGGATCCACCACCGTGGCTTTGACCGTCGTCGAGCCGACGTCAACTCCAATAATGAGGGAGTCTAACCCCCGGTTTATGTATGTCATAACCCTACCCCTTATTTCGATTTGCTTGATTAGTTTATACTGCAAATATGACTTTTATCACACTTGGTATATTTGAATTGCAATGCAAATACTAAAACGCTTCGTAACAACCATATTATTCCACATCGTCGTATTCATATCGCTACTGTTAAAAGGCATTCTAAGACTAGAACGTTTGGAAAAATCTATGATGACCTTCCGAGGAGGAGCGACTGAACAATTGTTTTGGATAATTATTTTCACTCTCTTATTGTTCATTTTACAAATCGCTACTGTTATCTTTGTCGAATATCGCCGTCCAAGCAAAGCGATTGCTTGGCTTGTCATCCTGTTTATTTTTCCGCCAATCGGTTTCATCTTGTATTACTTTGTAGCGAAAGAATACTGTCACCCAACCCTTCAGCAGAAGGAAAGTAATTATTGGGACCAATTCAAGGCAGGCCTCATTCAACGGTGTAACCAGAGAATCCGGAAAGTTATGGGAGAGGAAACCATTTGGCAAGGCCACAAATTGCAGGCGCTACTTAAAGACATACCGATCGCCCCCATTACCGCTTATAATGAAACGACGGTCTTTGCCAAAGGAGAACAAGCCTTTGAAGCGATGTTGGATTCGATTGCCGCGGCCAGGCATCACATCCACATTGAATCTTACATCATCCGCAATGATCATCTCGGCACCCGGTTCGAGAGGTTATTAAACCAAAAAGTGCAGGAAGGAGTGAAAGTGCGGTTTATATATGACGGACTCGGGAGCAGACGGCTGGGAAAGGACTATTTGAAACGGCTGCAGGCTGCAGGCGTGGAAACGGGATGCTTTTTCCCCTTGCTGGCCACGTTCATCGATAAGCGGCTCAATTACCGAAATCACCGCAAAATAGTCGTGGTGGACGGCAAAATCGGTTTTTTCGGCGGCTTGAATATAGGAGACGAATATTTGGGGAAGGATCCGGACATCGGCTACTGGCGGGACACTCATTTTAGCATGACAGGCGATGCTGTACTCTGGATTCAATATACCTTTTTACACGATTGGTACTTGGTCAAAGGGCAAACAGTAACCGATCCCGTTTATTACCCCATTCAGGAAAGTCGGGGGATGGAATTTGTGCAAATCGTGAAAAGCGGTCCGGACGAGACGATCCTGGAGCTTATTTTCTCGCTGATCGTTTCGGCGAAAAAAAGGGTGTATATCGAGTCGCCCTATTTCATTCCCGATCCCGGCATCTTGCTGGCTCTAAAAACGGCCGTGATGAGAGGAGTCGATGTTCGAGTCATTATACCTGGCGTTCCTGACAACAAACTTGTTTATTGCGCTTCTTTGTCCTATGCCCAAGAATTGCTGCAGGCTGGGGTTCGGTTTTATCGCTATCAAAAAGGGTTCCTCCATGCCAAAGTGATGATTTCCGATGACTTGGCGTGCTCCGGTAGCGCCAATATGGATATGCGCAGCTTTTGCGGTCAATTCGAAATCAATGCAGTCTTTTTTGACGGGAAGGTAGTTGATCGTTTGGTACAAGACTTTTACCGTGATCTTGACGTAAGTAAGGAGATTATGCTGGCGGAATTCGAGAAACGATCCAGGTTTCAAAAAATGAATGAAGTTTTTGCCCGCTTGTTCTCAGCGTTGCTCTAGTAGATCGACCCTGAATTAATATATGCTGGCGGGAAAGCTGGGAATGGAACCGTTAGAGCTTCGGGAGATAAAGGCCATTTTCCCCAGGCATACCGTGCGAAAAAGAAATCTCAGAAGCCGTAAAGGCCGCTTTGGTTGCTGCTCAAGCTGCATCTAAACCTTCAGGTTCGTATTGAGGAGAAACTGGAAAATATCTCGTTCATTTCCGCTCTTATTTTTTTCGTTATTTCCTGCTGCTCCTTTAGAGTTAACTTATCTTTTGTATATCCAAATAAATAGTTATTTAAATCAAAATCTTTAAGCCTGCATTTTGTGTGATATATATTGTCCTGATATATATTAACATCAATCAGGTCGAATAAATGGATGATGTCATCCGGAATATAATCTTGTATGGAACTGATATCGTGGTCAATAAATAGCTTGCGGCCATGTACATCTCTGGTGAATCCCCGAACTCGATAATCAATCGTCATAATGTCCGTCTCAAACGAGCCAATCAAATAATGCAGTGCTTTTAGCGGCGAGATTTCCCCGCATGTAGACACATCAATATCCGCTCTGAACGTGCTGATCCCCTCGTTCGGATGATATTCAGGATAAGTATGAACCGTAATATGACTCTTATCTAACTGCATGACAACTGACTCTGGAAGAGGCCCGGGAGATTCAGACGATACGGTCGGAACTTCTATAACCGGCCCCTCAGATACTAACAGAGATACGCTCGCTCCTTGCGGAACATAATCTTGTTTTGCAATGTTCACTACATTGGCGCCAATAATATCGGACACTGTGTTTAAAATCTTTGTCAATCGATCCGCACTGTACTGATCGTCAATATACTCAATATAGGCTTCACGTTCTTCTTTTGTTTCGGTATAACAAATGTCGTACATATTTAAGCTTAATGATTTTGTAAGATTATTAAAGCCGTGTAACTTGATATGCAGTTCCGGTTTAACTTTCATGTTTGATTCACTCCTTGGTTTATATGAGACGGGCCATGCAAACACTTAATGCCGGATAGGTAGAATAAGAACCGATATTACGAAGTTTCATACATTTATCGGTACTCTTAGTCTGTTCACTGTTGGATTAGAAGCGGTCTTAATTCAATAATTATGTCCCTTAATGCCTTGGAGCATCCCTCATACATCGCTTTTGCCCCTTGATTCGTTGTTGACAAGCTGAACATTCCTAAATCCGCCTCACATTTTTTTAATGTAGCAAGCGCCTCAGCCTGCGGTTGAGAAGCCGCATTCTTGATTTGATCATTGAACAAATCAATATATAACCGCCCGTGGCTGTCAATTTGACCAAATATACATTCTGTATATTCGTCACTCCAAATTTGGACAGTTCTTCCTTCAACCACAATTCATCTCTTCCGATGGCGGTTATTGTCCCTGAATAGATGTGCTCCCAATATGTTCAATAGCAATTAGCAATTACTACAAAATAAAATCCATTCAACAAGCTACCAGTTAGCTCAACACAAAAAGAAGAGAACGCTCCCGCGCCTCCGCTTGGGCTACGTCCTTCACATTATATTACCAATTGACAATTAAAGCACATACGCGAGTAGCATGTAGTTCTTTGTATAGATCATTCAATTAGACTAAGCACTAAGAAAACACTTCATTTTCTTTTAACACTTGATACAATTTTCTGGTATAAGGTTTTAATTACTTTTATCATCGTTTCCTTATAAACTTGAATAAGCCTGTAGCCGGCAAACGTTGCCGCTACAGGCTTATTTGTCTTATGAATAAAACATACAGCCGCTTTCATAATGCATGAATATTCATGACGAAATATTATCACTCAGTGCGCACGAATTCTCACCTTTTATGCAAAATCACAATAAGCAAGGAACGACTTTTATCCTCTCCGATTACGAGCAACGGCTATATCCGCAGTTCGCGCACGTCTTGCAGCCTTCCACGTTCAGGAGCGAGGCCGTGCCGCAGGACGGGCACAGGTCGCGGGACGTCACTTCGCCCTTCGCTGAGATCGCGGCCGGCTCAATCGGCGCTGGAGGAGCTTCGATCGTCGCCGCGATTGGCGCTTGCTCGTCCGCAGCCGACAGGCCGCCGCCCTCTGCGAGGTGAATCTCCAATGCTTTCGCCACCGCGTCGGCAATCGATTCGACGCGGTTGACGCCGAACCCGATCGCGCCGGAGCCGCCGATGCCCTTCAAATGCTTAATCAGCAGCTCGACCTTGTTGCCATGATCCCCATAACGCAGGAACAGGGAGCATACGCGGCCAAGCGCTTCCGCCATCGCGAATACGTCCGATCCGGCCTTCCCTACATTCAGGAAGATCTCTCCCGGAATTCCATTCAGATCGTTAATCGTAATGTACGCCATGCCGAATGGCGTATTAATCTTATATGTTGCGCCGCGCAGCACCTGCGGGCGGCGTTTGTAGACGTTATTCGACCCATTGCTTCCGTTGCCATCCGGACGAGGTGTCACGGCAATGGTTGGCGCTGCCATAGCCTGGGCGATGTCCGCCTTCTCTGTCTCTTCAGATGCATCTTCAGATGTCGCAGCGACTTCCGCTTTCTCTTCTTCCTTTTTCTTATCTCCCTTGTCTGTAGAGAGCACTTGAACGTCGCGGCTGCCGTCACGATAGATCGTGACACCTTTGCAGCCGAGATCAAACGCCAGCTCATACAGATTCTTGGTCTCTTCTACGGTAAAGTCATTCGGACAGTTCGCCGTCTTCGAAATCGAGCTGTCCACCCAGCGCTGGATAGCCGCCTGCGCACGAATATGATCCTCCGCAGACAGGTCCATCGCCGTAATGAAGTAGTCAGGCAGCGGTTCGCCCGGATGAGCGTTCATCCATTCCTGCGCAATCGGCACGAATTGCTCGTCGAAGCCAAGGCGGCTCTGACGGAAATATTTAAAGGCGAAGTATGGCTCGATCCCCGTTGATGTGCCGACCATCGTGCCTGTGCTGCCTGTCGGCGCTTGGGTAATGACGGTCACGTTCCGCATGCCGTGCGCGCGAATCGCTGCGCCGACCTCCGGATAGGCGCCGACGATGTTCTTCATGAACCCGCTTTGCAGATAGGGCTCCGTCTCGAATGCCGGGAACGAGCCTTTCTCTGCCGCAACTTCGGACGAAGCCAGATACGCTTCGCGCGCGATGAAGCCGAACAATTTATCGAGGAACTCCAGCGATTCCGGACTGCCATAACGGACACCGAGCTTGATCATGAGCTCGGCCAGACCCATGGAGCCGAGGCCGACACGGCGCTCATTCTGTTGATTCTCTTTATTTTTCTCGAAATGGTACGGCGTCTTGTCGATAACGTTATCCAAGAAGCGGACGGAATAACGCGTAACCATCGCCAGTTCGTCCCATGCGACATCATTGTTGCCCTCGTCGTAGAACTTGGACAGGTTGATCGCGGACAAGTTGCAGACGCCCCAAGCCGGCAACCCTTGCTCGCCGCATGGATTCGTACAAATAATCGGATTGAAGTACCAGCTGTTCGACATCTGGTTGTAGTACTCCATGAACACGACGCCAGGCTCCGCGGATTTCCAGGCGGACTCGATAATCGTATGCCAGATGTCGCGCGCCTTGACGGTACGATACGGGACGACTTCCTTGCCAGCCTGCTTCCATTTGTCCAAATCGCCGTCCCACAGCTCGTCGTACTCCGGATCAGCCGTATCCGGAAAGACCAACTCCCAATCCAGATCTTCCTTCACGGCTTGCATGAAGCCGTTGCTCACGCAGACGGACAGGTTCGCGTTCGTCACTTGCCCCATCGTCTGCTTCACGGTAATGAAATCGAGCACATCGGGGTGCCAATCATTCATCATGAGCATGAGCGCGCCGCGCCGGCTGCCGCCTTGCTCGATTAAGCCCGTCGTGTAGCTGAACAAACCGCCCCAAGATACGGCGCCGCTCGAAGAGCCGTTCACGCCGCGCACCATGGCGCGCCGCGGCCGCAGCGAGGACAGGTTGATGCCGACCCCGCCGCCGCGGGCCATAATTTCCGTCATTTCCGACAAGGTCTCCATAATGCCGCCGCGGCTATCCTTCGGCGAAGGTATCACATAGCAGTTAAACAGCGTCAGCTCCTCGCTAGCCCCGGCTCCAGCCGCAATGCGCCCGCCCGGAACGAGCTTCCAGTCATCCAATATATAACGGAACTTTTCAGTCCATTCGGTTTGTTTTTCCGGAGTCGCTTCTACCGATGCCATCGCAGACGCAAGTCGGTCCCACATTTCTTCCGGCGTTTTTTCGATAGTGAGCGTCAGCTTCTCTACCGTGGATTGCACCACTTCGCCGCTGCGCAATTGAACCGACACAAAACGTCCGTCGCGCGCGATCACTTCACCGACTTCTTTGGCTGGGAATTTCGGATCGTCCTTCGTCAACACCAATACGACGTCGCCGACCTTCGTATTATTCGTGTCCGCATCCTTCCATGCATACCGATCCAAAAATATTTTTTCGCTTAGCCCTTCCAAGCGTTGCTTCTGCACCGTTTTCAAAGAAAACAACCTCCCAATTCAAGTTCACTGACAGCACACACGCGAATTTAATTTCCGATATTGTATGTATCTCCCACAATATATTGTGTGCGAAAACCATTTTACTATACTAGATATAGAATTTCTAATGATAAAAGATGAAATATCGCCTAAACAATCGAGACTGCGTTTGCCTAGCTTCTTTTTTCTCTATGAATCTCCCTTTTTTGCTCCTTGCGCTTTCCGTTTTTTTGCGCACAAGCCTTCTTCAAGCAATACCCAAGCAGGTTATGAAACCTTCGAAAAAAGACCATACTACAGCTAAAGCAAGGAGGTCGAGAGGATGCCAACGAACGAATCGCCGCAAACCCGCACTGTGCAATCCGCAGTTAACCAAGCGACGACGCCGTCGCTTGACGCAGCTGCTTCCGAAGCCCCGCAAGCTCTGCCGCGGCCGGACAGGCGGATCGGCCAAGTCCCGCTCTATCTGGATCATGATTGGGCCGAAGAATTGTCCGAGCGGGTGGAGAAGAACGGCCCGTGGGATGACTTTACGCTGTTCCAGCTCGCATATGAAGCGGAGCAAGCGAGGCGCATTCACGCCTTCGACGAGCTGCTCTGCCTCTCGCATATCCAGAATGTAGAGCCTCTGCCCCATCAAGTGGATACCGCGCGCAAGGTGCTGCATGAGATGCGGGGGCGCGCCATACTTGCGGACGAGGTCGGGCTCGGCAAGACGATTGAAGCCGGGCTCGTGCTTAAGGAATACATGATTCGCGGTCTCGTCAAACGCGTGCTTATTCTCGTGCCTGCATCGCTTGTCCTGCAATGGGTGCGAGAGTTGAATCATAAATTCGGCATTTACGCCATCGCGCAGAAAAAGGCATACCATTGGCAATCGGATGTCGTCGTCGCCTCGATGGATACGGCCAAGCGCGATCCGCATAAGGCGGTCTTGCTGGAACAGGAATACGACATGCTTATTATCGACGAGGCGCACAAGCTCAAAAACCGCAAAACGACGAACTACCAGTTCATACAGCACTTGCGCAAAAAATATTGCTTGCTGCTCACCGCCACCCCTGTTCAGAACGACATGAACGAGCTGTATAACTTGATTACGCTGCTGAAGCCCGGACAGCTTGGCGGGCAAGGCGAGTTCAGCACTAATTTCGTGGCCGACAAGCGAATGCCGAAGAACGAGAACAAGCTTCAGACCGAGCTGTCTAAAGTGATGGTCCGCAACCGGCGCGGTGAAGGCAGCGTGCAGTTCACGAAGCGCATCGTCAAAAACGTGCCGCTCACGTTGTCCCCGGAGGAGCAGGCGCTGTACGAAGGCGTGACCCGCTTCGTCAAGGAGCAGTATCAAGCGAACGGCGGCGATATCGGGAGCATGTTCTCCCTCATTACGCTGCAGCGGGAAGTGTGTTCAAGCCGGGACGCCGTATTTTTGACGTTGGTCAACCTGTCGAAGAAGCTGCCGGAGGATTCGCCGGTGCGGAATCATATATGGGATCTGGTCGATCTCATCAAGGGCATCACCGCGAACACGAAAGCCGAGACCGCCATTCAGCTCATACGCGAGATGAACGAGAAGGTCATCGTCTTCACCGAATATCGGGCAACGCAAGAATATTTGATGCAATATTTCCGCAAGCATGGACTCGTGGCGGTGCCATACAGCGGCGGCATGAATCGCGGCAAAAAGGACTGGATGATGGATCTGTTCCGGGGCCGCGCGCAAGTGATGATTGCGACCGAAGCCGGGGGCGAGGGCATCAATCTGCAGTTCTGCCATCATATGATCAACTTCGATCTGCCGTGGAATCCGATGCGCGTCGAGCAGCGGATCGGCCGGGTCCACCGCCTCGGCCAAATGAACGATGTGAAGATCTACAATCTGTCCACGCAAGGGACGATTGAGGAGCATATCCTGAATCTTCTCCATGAAAAAATCAATATGTTCGAATTGGTCATCGGGCGCCTCGATATGATTCTGGAGCGCTTCGAGAAGCAGGATTCGCTGGAACGAAGCCTGTCCCGCATCCTGCTGGAAGCCGGCACCGAGGAGGATATTCGGCAGCAGGTCGACCGCCTGGGGCATTCACTGAACGCGATTCGGGAGGAAGTAGAGTCGGAAAGCGGGAATTCCAAGGAGCCTTTGAGCCGATTGCTTGATCAAATGAGTACAGAAGCGGAGGCATAACAGATGAATACCGAACAAGTCCGCCGTTATGTCATGCGCTACTTGGAAGCAACGGATTGCCACATCCTCGAAAAGTCGCCCGCGCACGCAACCGTGAAGCTGTCCGAACGCGCCGACCGCATACTGACGAATCGCCCCTATTATTGGGGCTTCGTCGATCGTACGGGGGCGGAGCCGGAAACGATGCGCTTCACATTCGTGTTCGATCCGGCGGCGATGCCGCAGGAGCCGCCGCGAGGGCCGGTCGGCGCGCCAATGGTGCCGGCCGCGGGAGCGCCTCCCGGCGGCCCGCCTGCGGCTGGCGCTGCTGCCGCAATGCCGCCCGTGCCCGGAACGGCGCCGGGTTCGCCTGCGAGCGCGCCCGGGGATTCCATCCTCGGGCGCTACTTCGGCGTGGCGCCGGCCTTCACGGGCGGCGGGGGCGGCCCCGGCCGCATTCCGCGCGAGGACGTCACCTATGGCAGCCGCCGCCTCGAGCAGATTATGCAGGCCGCCCACAGCGAAGGCCGCTTCGTCAGCCTATTCGCGGAACCGGCGGCGGACGAAGCGGCCGCACGCCCGGCTCGCGGCGCAAGGCGCTCCGCTCCGTATGAGCCGTGGCTGCTGCTCAACATGAAGCTCGAATTCGCCTGCGATCTGAAGCGCGAGGAAATTCACAGCTGCGGCATCTCGCTCGTCAGCGGCAAAATGCGCGCCAATTATATGGATGAAGCGCTTGCGATGCAGCTTACGCCGAAGTTGCCGCCGCACGTGCATGTGCTGCCTTGGCGGATGACGCTGCAGCAAGCCCGCTCCGCTGTCGAGGAGCGGCTTATCGAGATGATTTCACGCTATGACGACACATGGGCGTCAGAAGCGAACGCTAGACTTGAGGAAGAGCTCGCCAGGCTCGCCGCCTACTATGAGCCCTTGCTGCAAGAAACGGCCGCAGAGAAGCGGAGCCCGCGGGAAGACGCGGACGCCGAAGCAACGGACAAGCTGACTCAAATCAAGCAGCAGTACGACATGAGGCGTCAGGAGCTGTGCTGGCGGTTCGAACCGAGAATACACCTGTCGCTTATCAACGCCGGAGTGATTCATGTGCCGGCGACGGTGATGCGATAATGTTGGATTTTACATTTTCCAGTTTCACGCTTGTATGCGCCGACAAAAGCTCTGTCTGACCATCCCCGCTCTTTTCGCTTAATCGCCGAATTTATGCGGGGAAACGTCAGAAAGCGGCAAAAATAGAATTGCCGCATCAGGCCGCCAATAACGATCGTCCGACAGCCTTTTCAGAGCTTGTCAACTACAATGAAATGGTTGGCACGTATCGTAGATAGGTTAATAGACATACAAATAGAAAACTCCGAAAAAAGGATACAACTCAAAACTACGATTATGGAACATAAAAGAGGTGAACGATGATGAAAAAACAACCGTGGTGGACCCAACTCGCGAGACTGACGACGGCGGCGGCGCTTACCTCGCTCATAGCGGGCGGCGTTACATGTGCCGTATTAACCGCATCGAATCAATTCAATACCTTGGGCGAAGCACTGCCGCCCATATCGGTAGCGGAAGCGCATACCGCCGCCGAGCTAGCCGAGCTCTCATTCACGTCGAAGCCGGCTTCTTCCAGCACTCATTTTCAGCTTCAGCTAGGCGGCATTTCATTGCAGGCCAGTCAAGCCGTGCAGCAACCGACGATTAATGAAGCGGTTCAATACTATAAAGCGCGGTTAGCCAAGGACAAGCCTTTCGAAGCATGGCGTCAAGCGATGACCGAGTTATTGCCGCTAGGCCCGGGAATGCACGGTTGGCTCGTTCGCATTATGGATTACGATACACAGATTGGCTACATGATATTGCAAACGACCGACAAAGGAGAAATTCGGTTGGAGGAATATGGCCAAGGCGATAGTATGCCTTATGACGAGGCGATATTGCAAGAAGCGATAACCGATATGCTTCAATCTGGCGAGCTTGGAACGAAGATGGCGTCAGACGTCCAACCGTTGTTCTTGCAGCCGCTGTTTACGGTCTGGCGTGTAGACTGGCAAGACGGTACGGCAAGTTGGTTGGATGCGCAGAGCGGCGAATGGCTGCCAGAGCAATTCAACCCTGATTTGAAGACCGAATCGGCGCCTGTCATGGACAATCATTATTCCGGGTCCGCCCAGATTGCCCATAGGCCGAACGCCCCCCAACCGTTTGCATCTTTGCTTCATGCCAGAGAACTGCTCCCCGAACATACAAATCGGATAAATCAGTCAACACCATTGCCCAGCCGGCTGCGTATGCCATTCGATCCATACGGGAACATTTTGTGGATGGCGGAGCACTCGCACAAGCGGCTTACTGGAAAAATTCCGGGTAACTTTCAATCGGAGCGTTGGATTTATGTTCAGCAAGACGCGAGCAAATCGGTAAACCAGCCATACTCGCTTATCGGAGTGCAGCAGTGGCAGCAGACTGCTTCGACCTCTCTATCTTCCGAAGAGTCGCTTGCCGCCAACGCTTATATCGTCGTAAATTCAGCCGACATGAAAACACTGCGTTGGATTGCGGCAGATGCTGCGCTGCAGCACGGCTCCTTCGTGCCGCAGTCCTGATAAATCACGCAAAAAGGCACCTCTTATCGAAGAGCGTGCCTTTTTCATCGTTGCTGCTGTTGTGAAGATTTCGAGTTGGATTTCCACCAACGGACGAGCGTAAGCTGGCCGGCCCGCTTGTATAGCGGTTTGCCTCGCCATTGGCCGACCCACATTTTCATACCGAGCGGCATCATCCCGAACCATTTCGTGCTCCATGGCTCTTTCACACGATTTTTCCGTTCCATTTTACGCTCCCGACGCGCTTCCACCGGTGTGTCGATATATGTGACGACGCGCTGTGTAATGAATTTTATCAACTCTTCACCTTTATCCACAGACGGTCACCTCCTTAACATCTCATCGTAGCTGCATGGATTCGTCCCTTATTAGCATCTCCATCATCACCTTCCGTCAAACCTCGATTATGATCGAATGAAGGGAAGCAACGTTGCGCACGCTATGTACAGAACCATTGCAGAAAGAAGGTCTAGCCGTCGATGACACAAAAGATACGAATTTTATCGCCGCACCATTACAGGTGGATTGTAGGCGCTTTATGCATGCTGTTGTTTGGCGCTGCAGTTCTTTTTCCCGGCAATGCCGCTTATGCCCATTCCCCTTCAGCCCCCATCCATCACGTTCTCTTTATTCCGGACAAGAATATGCCGGCCGGCAATGTATTACAGGAGGGGCAGCCGCTTTCTAATGTATTTCTTTCCAAATTAGTTCTTATCGATGCAGGTCATGGAGGTATAGACGGGGGAACCAGCCACGGCGACGTGTTGGAAAAAAACATCAATTTGGCTATTGCCAAGAAGCTGTATCTGATGCTGAAAGCGCGCGGAATTCCCGTTATTCTGAACCGGACCGGAGACTATGCGCTCAGCGATGACAATCGTTGGTCTGCTACCCGTTCGAGACACCGGAAGGATTTGGCGCAGCGGCGCCAATTGAGCGAGGAGATTCCCGTATCGCTGTTCATCAGTCTGCACGTCAATTGGTCTAAAAACAGTGCCGCACGCGGCCCGGTCGTGCTTCACCAGAACGAAGGAAGGAGCCGAATGCTGGCCAAGCTTATTCAAGATTCGCTCAATTCCATGTTCGGAACCCGCTTCCAACCGGAGCTGGGCAAGACCTATTACTTGCTGCGCCGCGTACAGCAGCCTGCGGTCATCGTGGAGACCGGATTTATAAGCAACGCCCGGGATCGCAGCCTGCTTACTCAACCTCGCACCCAACGCGAAATCGCCGCCCGGATTAGTGATGCGATCGTTCATTATCAGCTGCTGTTCTAATGACTGGCTTCGCTCCCTGCAACCACAAAAAAGCGCCTTTTATCGCGTTCACCTTACAGAACGGGAGGGCGCTTTTCGTTTCAGTTTGTTGGAATCGATTTTGAATCCAGCTCCTGAAGCTGCTGTTTTTTTACTAAATAGGAGATATGCACGAACACAGCCTTCTTCGAAATTCGGGGAGCGTATTGGCGCAGCGCTTCCGCGGTCTTCAATCCCGGCTTCCCTACATGACCGATCGTTACGCAGGCATTATGCCGGTCAAGATGAGCCTCAAGCAGCCTGCATTGCTTCACGATATGGGACACTTTATACACGTCATCCAAGAACAGATGATTTTGTACAATCGGGATACCGACTTCCTTCCCGACTTCGCTTATGACGGAGCGAGAATTCGTTCTGCTGTCCAAAAAATAAAGTCCGCGTTCCTTGCACACCTTTAGTACCAGCCGCATGACACGCCGATCGGCAGTGGCCTTGGACCCCATATGATTATTCATTCCTACCGCATGAGGAACTTCATCGATGGCTGCATTGACGCGCCGTATAATCTCTTCATCCGATAAGCCCGTTAAGATTGCTCCCGGTCCAAGCCAGCTTGCCTTGCCGGAGATAGGCTCCATCGGCATATGGACGATGACTTCATGGCCCCGCTGATGCGCGCGCTCGGCATCTTGTTTCGTCGAGGGAAGGAATGGCATCACCGCAACCGTTAGCGGAATCGGCAGGTTGAGCATTTCCTCCGTTCCGGTCATGTTATTGCCGAAATCATCGATTACGACCGCTGCGGTCCGTCCGGATACAAGATCCAAAGGTTGCACGGGTAATGGATTATGTATCTCGTCCCTGCCAGCCGCCCATGCCGCCCCATCGGCGACAGCTGCTGCCCAGAGCACGAACAGAGCTGTACTGATAAAAGCGCATTTGCGCCACGCACCGCGCAGCTTTCTCATTATTTTCAGCATGTGCTCCCTCCCAATCATCACCTCGCGAGTCGAGGCTTTTCAATGCTGTCCCTACTAATATGCGCCAACCGGGTTCGCGCTACTCTTCTCTGTCATCGGCATCCAAACATAAATAAACCCCTTAAGATATACATCCTTAAGGGGTTGTTATAGTTCCTGATTCATATGCTCACCCAATACTGTGAAATGAAATGCGGGAACGGACGATAAAGACCATCCGTGAGTTGATAGCTCTACCTGACGATATTGTTCTTATACGATTTTTTACGCTGTACGTTGATGTACATATTGCAAAATAACATAACCTTCAATGACACGGAATTGAATCACTCCGGATTGCTCCATGTGGTTCAACTCGTTGGTCAACGCATCGATTGCATCCGAAATCAATTCGGGTTCAATGCCCCGCTGATCATGAACATAGCGCGTGGTCAACGCATCGCGATAGAGTTCAGACAATTTTGCGCATGCAATATGGAAAATCATCTCCTGCTCCTTCGCGCGATGAATCGCGTGACGCAGCTTATCCTGTTCGCGGTGGCCTGCTGCGTTCTTCTTCGCATCTTGCACATAAGACATACGGTACGACAAGCGGCGTTCGTTGAGCGCGCGGCTCGCACGGTATCCTCCCATGTGATTCAACCAGTTATTTACCAATACTGTATTCATTTGTTATACCTCCAACTAAAAAGACCTAACGGCTGTACTATATACGTAAGCCCTCCTCATAAATATTCATTTAACCAAAAATCAAACATACGAAACAATTAACATAAAAAACAATCGGACCTATTCATTAGAAACTTGATTCGACGGAATAACGGGCGCGTAGGGAAAATTCCGAAGGAGCGGTGGACAAGCTGAAATGATGGTGAAAGATGAAATTGTTTTGTTGAGGAAGTGCCACAACAAGTTATGTACAACCTGTTAACTAGATATTATACACGCACATAACCATGATGTCAACAGGTCTTTCTCCAATCATCATTTATTTCTTTTATTCTAAATGAATCGGAGTAGAACCCAACACTCTATAGGATTAATGCCTCAACAATAAACATGGTGTCCCCCCGCTCATAGCATTATGGTTATTCTAATTGAATTAAAAAAGATTTCAGCTGGCTATGCTGAAATCTTGCCGCTCTCGCTAGCTTCACTTGATGCTCTCCACAATTAATCCGTGCAGGTGCTTAGCAGAGCCGCTCACCCGAATCGGAACGCTCGTACGTCCCGAAATGATATGGGTATGACCGTCAGCCACTCGGGTTACTTGACGGAAACGGTGGAAATGGCGCGGCCCTTGCCCATTGAGCGCGGGTCCGGTAATGCCGGAATAAGCATGCCGATGGCCGTCTGCAATTTGGGTAATCCCGTTAAATGTATGCCGATGGGTGCCTCGTCCCGGAATAAATCGATCCGTTAAATTGCGAAATCGGTGGCGGTGGCCCTCTGTCAACGATGACCGGCCGCTCATGCGATGTTGAAACCGCACTTGTGACGCATGGCCTTGCTTGCATGAGCAGGACTGTTCTTTCGATTTACCTTTTATACCCAATCGATTTCCCAACCGTTCTCATCCCCCTACTTCATATTTACACCATATGTTATGGCCATCCCAAGGGCTTGGAAACGGCAGTTGCCTACGTTCTGCCTAATCTGGCGGGACAGCGGTGCGTGCCAAGAGGCCACGAACACCGGCGTTCTCTCCCCCATAACCCGGGAGCACTCCGTTCATGGTTGCTGACATTGCACACGAATGCGGGATGCCGACTACCAAATTTCACAGATATTCTAGTTTTATGTCTGTTTTTATCATATAAAGTAATATATCTAGAACCAAAGACTCATAAGCTCATGGTATAATATTCCTTACGTGAGCAAAATGAAATGGTTCATTTCATATCTAAAAATGGAGGTTGGGAAAACGATGAGAGTTGAATTTCCTGTTACATTGGGAGAGGAAAATGAAAAAATAATTCATTCCGATAGCGAGCCCATCCGGTTCGGCACGAACCTGAGCGGATATGACCGTCTCGGCAGACGGGTAACGAACATTGTCGGTTTCGACGGAACGCACTTAATCAAGGAATGTCCTAAATGTGGAAGTGAGAAGACGAGCATTGAGTTCGGTTTGTCGGGACGAACAATGGAAAATGGCGAGGTCCGGGATCAAAGCAACTGCACGAGATGCAGAGCCCATTACTCACGAATCGACTGATGCATGCTTCCATTTCTGCACCTCTTGCGCCGGCATGAACGAACAACGGAATGGCCCGTTGGGTCCTATCCAACCTTATACCTTATTTTTTCATAAAGAAGCATCTCGATTGGATGTTGTACACTAGATTACATATAAAGTGAACATTTCGTAAGAAAACAGGAAGAACCGGAGAGCTGCTTAGACTGCCCGGTTCTTTTCCCTGTGCCCCGGATCACATGCGGCATTACGTATTTTTCTTCCAATTATCTTTGAGCGGAACGATTCTGTTGAACACCAGTTTATCGTTCGTTGTATATTTATTATCCACACAAAAATATCCATGCCGAATAAATTGAAACTTATCTTCCGGTTGCGCTGTTTCCAACGATGGCTCGACAATACAATCCTTTACGATCCTGATTGAATCGGGATTAATGGCTGCATCCCAAGGGCTGTCATCTTGAAGGCAATCGTTGTCCTTTAACAGCTTCTCATACATGTGTATATCTGCTTTTATTCCATGTTGTGCAGACACCCAATGGATCGTCCCCTTCACTTTCCGTTCCGTAAATCCGGTTCCACTCTTTGTTTTCGGATCATACGTGCAGCGGAGCTCGGTGATGTCACCTGTTTGTTCGTCCTTGAGCACTTCATTGCACGTAATGAAATAAGCCCCCTTGAGCCGAACTTCTCCATGTAGAGTCAGCCTGTGAAATCCTTTGCATGGCTGCTCCATAAAATCATCCTTTTCAATATAAACAACTCTCGTAAAAGGAACATTTCTCTTCCCTAAAGCCTCATTCTCGCTGTTATTGTCAATGGTTACATATTCAGAATGATGCTCTGGATAATTTGTGATTACCACTTTCAACGGATTTATTACCGCCATGACACTGTTTGCTTTCGCTTTCAAATCCTGCCTTAAAGCATGTTCCAGCATGGCGATGTCAACCATGCTCTGATGTCTGATTAATCCGATCTCGTCGATAAAGCTGCTTATGCTTTCAGGTGTAAAGCCTCTTCTCCTGAGCCCGCGAATCGTAGGGAGTCTCGGATCGTCCCATCCGTCTACATATTTCCCGTCAACCAATTGTTTTAAAAATCGTTTGCTTGTAACCACACCTGTTAGGTTTAGCCTTCCAAATTCCCTTTGCTGAGGAGCTTCGCATATATTGAGCTCATTCATTACCCATTCATATAGAGGACGATGATCTTTGAACTCGATGGAACATAAGGAATGCGTTATGCCCTCGATTGCATCTTGGATGGGATGGGCAAAATCATACATTGGGTAGATGCACCACGTATTGCCCGTTCTGTAATGCTCCGCCTGAATGATTCTGTAGATCACAGGATCCCTTAAATTTATATTGGGCGAACCCATATCTATTTTAGCCCGCAGAACTTTTTCCCCTGAATGGTACACGCCATTCTTCATGTCTGTAAATAAATCGAGGTTCTCTTTGACGGAGCGATGTCTGTACGGGCTGTTCTGGCCGGGTTCTGTAAGGGTTCCTCTGTAAGCCGTTACTTCTTCTGGCGATAAATCGCAAACATATGCCTTTCCTTTCTGGATCAGAGCAACAGCCGCATTGAATATTTCATTCGAATAGTCTGATCCATAAAATATATTGTCGCCCGGGCTGTAACCTAACCAATTGATATCATCAATGATGGCAGTCACATATTCCATATCCTCTTTTAAAGGATTCGTATCATCAAAACGCAAATGGAACTTGCCGTTGAACTTTTGAGCTGTCCTATAGTTCGTGTGTATGGCGTACGCGCTGCCAATATGAAGGTATCCATTTGGTTCCGGCGGGAATCTTGTGCAAATCGGTCTGTTATAGGTCCCGGCTTGAAGATCGTCACGAATCAGCTTATCTATAAAATGTTCAGAAACGTTTTCATGTTCCTTGCTCATATTCATGCCCTCCTGTGTAAGTTCCAGTTCCGTTCCAACTTTATTGCAAATAAAAAAATCTCACCTCCAAGACGTGATGTCTTGGGGACGAGATTCTCGCGGTACCACCCCAGGTTTATTAATATGTCGCCATATTAACCTTATCAAGTACGGCATTCCGTTGAATGCTTATACTCTAGCTCTGTAACAGGAGCTCCTGTCATGCCATCCCCTCGCCAGGTTCCGGTATGCCGCTCAGAGGCTTGGTTCAATAAATTATTCTTGCTCCTTTTCAGCAACTGGAGCTCTCTGTGAAAGAATTCATTTATTTACTCTTCTCTTCATCGCGTTTAAATATTTTGTCTATGATAACAAATACTGCTCAATATTGTAAATGAGTTCTTATAACTATTCGCTGAATTGTTTCTTCCTGCCTTTTAATCGATACAAGCCCACGTTATATGCGAACATTTGTTTTCAACTATCATGCTTTTATGGTAACATTGGTTCTATGACACACAGTAGAAGGAGCATCATGAGAAGACATCTGATTCCGCTAATTTTAGTTTTGACGTTGATCGCTGCCATTCTTCCTGCTTCAGCCATCGCGCATCCAGGCAAGACAGATGCCAATGGGGGGCATACATGCCGTACCAATTGCGGGCAATGGGGACTTAAGGATGGAGAGTACCATTATCATAACAAGGATGGCAGCATAAGAAAGACCGGTGACAAAAATACGGCTCAAAAAGGGGCCGGCACGGCCATGATTCTCCCGAAGAAGCAAGCCGCCGGCACGCTGCAGGTCTACTTTTTGGATGTAGGACAAGGAGATTCCACTCTCATTCGAACGCCGAACAACCAATACATACTTATTGACGCGGGTGACAATGACAAGGGAGAAGACGTCGTAACCTATCTGAAGCACCTCGGGGTAAATCAGCTTGATGCAGTGATTGCCACCCACCCCGATGCCGATCATATCGGCGGCTTGGATGATGTGATTAACGCCTTCCCGGTCAAAGCCGTCTATGCTCCCAAGGTATCGCATACGACACAAACCTTTAAAGACTTCTTATTGGCCGTGAAAAAGCAGAAGCTCACCATCAAAACGGCGAAAGCCAGCGTTGACATCCCGCTTGCCGGAGTGAAGGCCAAGTTCGTCGGACCAGTCAACGAATACGGTAATGAGCTTAACGAATGGAGCGCGGTCTTGCGCCTGCAATACAAGGACACCTCCTTTCTGTTTACCGGTGATGCGGAGCTGAAAAGCGAAGCGGACATGCTCAAAAGCGGGGCCGCATTGTCTGCCGATGTGCTCAAGGTAGGACACCATGGCTCAACTACATCGACATCGCAGAAATTTCTGAATGCCGTCAAGCCAGCGCATGCGGTTATTAGCGCAGGAAAAGGCAACAAATATGGTCATCCGACGAAGGATATACTCACCCGTCTGCAAAAAGCGAAAGCCAAAATATATCGGACGGATCAGCAAGGAACCGTTACCGCAATCAGTGACGGCAAGAAGATAACGTTCGCAACAGCGAGGTGATTGATATGCGAAAAGGGATAATCGACCGAATTGAAGGCGATATTGCGGTCATCGAGCTTGATGGACAGACACATGATTTTCACAAGTCATTGCTCCCGGATGGCGCTCAAGCCGGGGACGCGGTAATTGTCTGCGACAATAAAATAACGCTCGACCCATCGGAAACAGCAAAACGAAAGCAGGAAGCAGAGGATTTGATATCCGAGCTGTGGGAGGATTAGACGGAGCTGGACATGAAAAATATCGGTGAGTCATACTTTTTCAGGCTCGCCCTGGTCAACATTTTCTTATTCCTCTCCCTTACCATTACTTTGATGAAAAACACAAAAGACCCACCAGAGGGTCACTTTTTTCAAAGTGTCCTTCTGGTGAGTCACAGTTCAATCATATCCAAGAACGCAGCTTTTTTAAAATTAGTAAACTCGCTCTACAAAACAAACACCAAAAGGAAAAAGTGCCGTTCCGTCTCCGATCTTTTTATTATAAACTACTCCAAGTTCCCATATCTCAAAGGTTTTGGTTTCATAATAAGGAAATGCTTTAAGTTCTCCTCTTTTTCCTTCGGGAACTACAATGTGTTGTTTATCTGAAACATTATAGGATTCTGTAACTTGGAAACCTACAGCCTTCGATATTATGGAAGTGGACATTTCGACTGAACTAGTGTATGACGCTTGAACTCCTTGAGATATTGTCATTTCACCACCAGGTGGAGCATAAAAAGAGTTTCTGATAACTTTTGATCCACAGGCATTTCCGGTTTCTCTGACGTTTTTAATATATTTAGTTATTTCTAGCGGTTCGAAAACATCTTCAAATTTTTTATATTTATTGTTATTGCTGTTGTTAAGGATGCTGTTGTGAATGTCTATTACTTCATCACTATTATTGTTATTACTTGAAACAGGAAGTACAAGTGTAACTTTATCGCCTTCGTTTAGTCTGAGATTGTTTTGCTCTCCAAAGTGCTTAACATCTTTTATTTCAATTACCTTTTTAATCGAACCATCGGCAGAGGTTTTGTAACTAACATCACCTTCAAACTTGGAGCAGTCGAAAAGAGCAGGAGCAGGAGCAACTGATTCCGCCGACACCAATGTTGAACCAACCAGCAAACACAGCATAGATGTTAACAAAAAAGATGTCTGAAAAAACTTTTTAATTTTCATTCGAGAAACACCTCCCATTTAAAATGGTACCGCTTTTGGTTTTTTTTGTAAAGCAATAGCATAAAGATAGAATAAGTTTTATTGAATTAATGTTCTGAGACTAGCCACCGGTGACGATGTATATCGACTCTCTTTAGTTAATGCCGTATATGGATTGGGAAGGATCAGCGATTGTAAAATATGCTTCCCTTTTACATCCGTTAGCTTAACACTTATTTTCTTATCCATCTTATTTTTTACGTTGTCATAAACAACATCCTGTCCACGAATAGGAACTTGTTCCCAGTTATCAAGCAAGATTAAATAGAAATCAGTAACACTGTCTTCTTTGTTTCCATAGAGCAAATTAAAATTCATTGAATTGTTTTGATCGGGTATATCACTTAACCACATGGTGTAATCTTTATCAGGCTTACTCAAAAAAGAACCATGAAGCTTGCTACTTTCCATAACAGAATAATCATCAAATATTTCTGTTGTTTTCTCAGGTATAGCATCAATGTTTTTCAGTATATTAATGCGCATTCCGAATATCTGGGACAATTGCTCAGCTTTTTTTATTTTTGTAGTCGTAGTAATAACCAAGTCAGGATCTCTCAAAATAACATAATTAATAGAATGAAAACCGTCCTCTAGACCCTCAAGTTTTATGGAAAGATCAGCAGACACTCCCTTTTTCAATAAAAAAGGATAAGAGTTCATTTTTTTATCCTCCAACTCGAAATCCATTTGTCTTCCATTATCAAAAATAAGCAGGATGAATTTTTCATCTTTCTTTGTAAAATTTCGAAACACAACATTTCTAATGAATCCGTCTTCACTAATTTCGAATGTTCTATTTGCTTCGATCTCGCCGTTGTTATACAACCCCAGTGCATAACCTTGTGAATCACCAACAAACGGAAGCAAATTCTTTCTATCCTCTTCTTCCTGTGACGTATTATGAGTACAGCCAACAATAAGAAGTATTAAAAGCAGTGCGAAAACAGTTTTTTTCAGTTCATTCACCTTCTCTATATAATGGTCGAACGTTTCGTGTGATTTGAGTCTGAGTATGCATCAGATTTACCAGTCGAGTATGAAAATACCTGACCAGATAATCAGACTATGATAACCTTTAATGAATTTTTTGACGCAAAATGGAATAATAAATTTTTTATATTGAAGGAAAGAACATAGATTCAATAAAATTTTCACTTGACTTCCTAGAAGTATCTATTCGTATTTTGCTCTCACTCCTTCTCTGAAACTCAAAGAGATACATGTCTAGCTCTTGGCTCAATCTAAGAACAGCTTCATCTGTAAGACTCTTTTTTTCATTGGCTGCTTGTATCAATTGCTGTCGGAGACTTTCAATTCTTTCAAGTAAATAATCATGTTTTACATAGCAAAAATAAAATGGTTCTATTGTTGGGACACCCTTTCGCAATTAATGAATAGCAGATATGCTGGACTCGATTTCGCCGATTAACTGCATCTTGACTCTAGTATAGAAGGAGTTGGGCAAAAATCATTTTTATGGGTTTTTGTGTAACCATTGTCCTAAAATACAAATATACAAAAAAGACGTCCTGAGAGGCGTCTTTTCAAATTCCTATCTAAGGTACACTAATTAAAGAGTTAATACTGCAACTATAAACCGTTGGTATTATCCAAGGTGGATCTGCGGAGACAACACTGGGAATACTTGCAGCTCCTAAATCCATCAGTAATATTGCGATTAAAAGAATCGGTGCTCCACACCTGATACACCTAGCCAAGCTAGGCATAACCCGCTGAACGGGTTGAACCCGTTTAAATGCTCGATGTATCTCTTCGAGCAGTTTACTCAGCTTGAGCAACCGAAAGAGCCGGAAGCGCAAGACCGCTTGTTGACATGGTCATCGTCATTATCGCTAACCATTCGGGCGTTTCAATCTTTGCCCAGCTTAAAGCAGCCCTCATCTTAATCACAAGTTGGGGGTTGTTTGAAGCTTTTTTATATAATTGCTGATTCAATGAGTCAAATTTTTTAACAACCTCAAGGCTAAAAAGTGAGTTATCTTCTATTATGGCTCTATTAATATGCAGCAAACTCACTAGTGCTTTGTCATACACTCCAATGTCCATATATTCACACACACTTTCAATAAAACAATTGAAAGCTTCATCGTACTGTTGCGTGTTAAACATCAAAGTCCCTTTTAGTTGATAAAAATAAGCTAATCTTGACCTTTTAAATGGAGTCGTACACTTATCATTAATGCTCTTTATCATTGAATCTTCATGGTTCAAGAGTCCTTCTGCTGAAACAAAGTCGTTTATCTGAAGATATAGATTAAACAACTCTGTTACTGCATAAATGAGATTATAAGTTGAAGGGCTCTTCAAATAGTCTTGCAATTGTGAAATAGCTAATTCTCTATGTCCTACTTTCCCATTCGTAATCCCAGTCATCAACTTGGCATTGTCGGACACGTATGGGAACGGAAATTTATAGTACTCCTCAAGATAAGATTTACTTTTTTCATATTGCCCCAAATAGTGGTGCGAACAAAGTATACTAAAGACTGCGTTTGCCTTATATTCGCCCAAAGGTTTATCATTTTCTAGGATATACGAACAAAGTTTTATGCAATCTTCATACAGCATGAGGTTATACGCATGAACAGCTAAACTATAGTGAACTATTATTTTTTCCTTGTCACTGAGGAAATTTGCGTAATCCAAAATATATTTTCCAGATTGGTACGTTTCTTTTAAAACTGTAAAATCATTTCGTTCAATCATGTACTTTTGGTATAAGCATTTAGCAATGTAAGGCATTATTCCATGATTGCGTGAGTAATCAATGATAAGGTTAAACAAGGATAATTTAATGGAGGTATCCTCTACGGAGTCTATCGTCTGATACATCCTCTCCACCAAGTCCAAGCTATCTTCATTCGGTGATTCAAGAAACTTGGTGGCTATATTGGATATTAATAATGGATGATCGGGTGTTTCAAGTGCTTCCTGCAATATGGAGTAAATCACATCTGATTTATGTCCTATCCGGATGTACTGTTCTATGATGTCATTACGGGGGATGTCTAAGGCGGTAGCGATGGATTGAATCGTTTTAAAGTGAGGACGTTTGACTTCTCCGTTTTCAATTCTCGACAGGCTGCCTTTACCAACGCCGACTAATTCTTGCAATTTTGATAAGCTTATATTTTTATTTTGTCGATGGTACTGTATTAGCTCCCCCAAGCTTTGAGGCTTCGCAGTAACGGTACTCACAACCTCACCTTCCTTTGAGATGCAAAATTGATCACCCGTATTTTACCATTATGTTCATGTAATCATAAAAAATCAACCAATTTTAAGTACCCCCCGAGTTTTAACAAAGCAGAAGTCAGCTGCATTGGCGCAGCTGACTTCTGCTTTGTTATTCTGCTTTCACCTCGCGGGGAACCATTAAGGCTGACGGCTCTGTATTCGGGTCCATCCAATTCGTAATCAGGCTCTTCATGTAAGTCAAATCCTCTTCATTCGGAAAGAAGTACCAAATGCCATCCTCCATCCGTTTACCGTCGCCGTGCAGCATATAGCTGCTGATCGTTGTAGGCGAGTCCATGCGGAACATTTGCTTAGCCAGATCGATGATATAACGCGGCTTCATGTCTGTCTTGAAGTTCTTGCCCATAATATCCATCAATTCAGGAATCTTGGCCATCTGATCGAGCTCGAGCACGCGATCCTTGAACGCTTCTAAAAAGATCCGATTCCGTTCTGTTCGGTTGTAATCGGAATCTTCACGGTAACGCACAAAATACAAGGCTTCTTGACCGTTATAAATCGGCTTATTGGCTTCGACACGAAATTTCTCGTGTGCGGCTCCTTTATTCACGATATCCTCTGTAATCGGCAGCTTTACACCGCCCACTGCGTCAACCACATCTATGAAGCCTTCAAAGTTAATCGTCGCATAGTGATTCATCTCATGATCAAGCAGCTTGCCAACGGTATCCATGCTCATTTTGGGACCGCCGATCACTTTGTCCTTGACGCTGCCAAAAGCAAATGCATGGTTAATCTTATCTGATGTGCCATGGCCTGCAATCTCAGTGTACGTATCGCGAGGTATTGAAACCAAGAGCACCTTATTGTCCTTCGGACGGATAATGGAACAGATGATAGTGTCCGAGCGTCCGATCTCATCTTCATCGCGTTGGTCGACTCCCAGGAGAAGGACAGAGAATGGATCCGTAATTTCCCGTTCCACTACCGGCTTGCCGTCGATCGGTTTATAGGACTCAGTCAGCTTATCTTCTACTGTGCCGGATAAAAATATATCAAATGCAAAAATAGCTAGTTGCTTCCAGAAGATAACCCCCCCAAGTCCGAGAATAATAACGACACCTGCTATGATCCACCATTTTTTAGCACTGTTTTTCTTTTTTTTCATCTTTCGCTTTTCCAATTTTCCCACTTTTTCCACTTCTTCCTCTGAGAGATTGAATCCGGAGCCGACTGCTCTTTATTTTATATAATTGCGAAAAAGAGAAGGTTATGAAAAAGTTAAAGTTCGGAATAGCGGATAAAAATAAAAAAAGAAGAATCACCTGATTCATGTTGTATCCAACAGGTGATTCTTCCTTATTTAGCGTTACCCGAATATTCACAGGCTCAAAATTGAACCTTTTGTCCCGTCTTCCCGGATTCATATATAGCCGCGACCATCTTCTGCGTTTTCAAGGCTTCTTCCCCTGTAATATGCAGCGGTTCACCATGGATTACAGCATCATAGAAGTTCCCGATTTGATGGATGTGGCTAATCCCCCAGTACGTTTTTACCCCTGCGCCGTAATCGATTACGTTGTTGCGATCGGTGTCCCGGCTAATTTCAGTGCCGTCTTCATAATGAATGGCGCCTTGCTCGGCCTTAATATGCGCGGTTCCTTTCTCGCAGTGCAATTCAATCTCCACCGGAGCATCGTAGCTGTGGTAGTTCATCGCGTAGAAGGAAGCCATCGTCCCGTTTTTGAACTCGATGACTCCATCAGCCACGTCCTCAACGTCGATTTGCCGATGCGTGCGATTTTCAATATGAGCGGATATCGCAGCAATATCGTCTCCGATGAACCATCTCATCAAATCCAACGTGTGGATGGCCTGATCAATAATGACGCCGCCGCCTTCTTTATCCCATGTGCCCTTCCAATCGCTCTTGCTGTAATATTCGTCTGTCCGTTTCCAGGTGACAGAGCAGCGGGCCCCGAGCACGCGCCCCAGCTTGCCGCTGTCGAGAGCTTCCTTAATCAACACGGAGCCCGGATTATAGCGGTTTTGGAAGATGACTCCGAATGTGACATTGTGATTGCGGCACGCCTCGATCATCGCCTCCGCATCCGCAACCGTAATGCTGATCGGCTTCTCCGTAATGACATGCTTGCCCTTTTCTGCCGCATAGATGACGACGGGAGCATGCATATGGTGAGGTGTGCATACATGCACAACATCCAGCTCTGCCTCATCAATCATTTGTTTATAGTCCAAGTAATAGGCACAACTGTATTGATTGGCTGCTTTCTGCGCTCGTTCTTCCTTCACATCGCATACAGCGACCAGTTCTGCATGTTCATTCAGTTCTACGGACTTGGCATGCATCGGAAAAATATTTCCACAGCCTACGATACCTACACGCTGTTTCTTCATTAATACCAACCTCCATCCTAGTAACACCTTTATCATAGCTTGCCTTCGCTTGTCTGCCCATGAATGATTTAAGCGTTACCTGAATTATTTGGCTGCGCTTACTCATTCAAGTGATCGCCCAAAAACTTCACAATCCCATCCTCGGAGTCCTGAGAGTATTCCCATACCATTGCCCCTCCCAAGTTTTTATCTTGGATGTACGCTATTTTTTCCTTTAATGCTTCTTTATCCTCATAGGTGATGAACGTATCTCCATTGAATAAAAAGGCCGCCTTTGCCTTCTCGTCATAATAACGTTTAAATCCTTTTTTGTTCCTATATTTTTGTTCGATGGTTTTATAACTCAAATCCACTTGGTCTATATCGATTGCCTTTCCGGCTGCAAATGCTCCGTTGCCGCCATCCTCGCTTTTTACGCCTTCCCATCCATAGGAATAGGCTGGAATCCCCAGAAGCAGCTTCTTGCTGTCGATGCCGTGCTGCACATACATATTGATAATTTCATCCACGCTATCTTTGGCTTTATCGTGGGCATCCTTGTACAGATTGGCGTTGTACCCTGTCGTATCAGACCATCGGCCCGTCAAGTCGTAGCTCATGACGTTGATGAAATTGACGTACTTCTCTACTTGTTTCACCTCTACATTGTTGAAATACCAATCTTGCGTTCCCGCAGCAAAGGTCAACACATATTTTTTATTTTTATGCGGCAGCTTATTAAGCTTTTCCCTTAATTCTTTCATCAGATACGTAAAGTTGTGAGTATCTTCGGCTCGTGCCTTTTGTGTCCCCCAAGCATCAAAAGCCGGAAATTCCCAGTCGATATCCACTCCGTCCAAATCCAGATCCTTTACCATTCCGACAATGCTTTCAGTAAATTGATACCGATTGGCGTCCAGCGATGCATCCGAAAATCCATCCACATTATACCCTCCGACAGCCAGCACAAAGCGTGTTTGCGGATTATTCTCTTTCAGCTTTTTGATGTTCGCTTTGATTTGATCGTTTGAGGCAGGATCTTCGTGAAAATAAATATTGTTTTTGTCTATTTTCGCGAAGGCGATAAATGCAATATCCACCTTCTTATCCTGCAGCTTAATATCATTCACATTTTTCCATATCGGAATATAAACAGCGTTCATTTTATGGTCTGTATGGTGCAAATTATAATAATAGAAGCCCATCCCTATTAGCAGCATCACGATAAACGCTTTTGCATAATGACTTACACGCATCATTAACCTCTTCCACCAAATAGCACTTTGGTTATGAATTTATTGAGATTCAACAATTTCACCGTAATATAACTGATTGCAAAGATGGCAACTACATTAAACGTAAGGTTGAACGAAGTTTGCAGCAGTGTTCCCTCGGTGTCGGCCCTGCTGGATACGAGCAGTTCGATTAGCAAATGAATGAGATAAATGCTGAAGCTCGCTTTTGACACGGAACCGATCATTTTTTTGATTTTGTGATTTACTTTTTCCCTTAACGAGCTGTCTTTCTCTTGAAAGTAAATAAAGATCGCCATGGCCATAAAGAACGTCGTGATGGAATAATTCCCGTAAAACATTTCATCCAGCACGCCGTTGTACAGAGATGCAAAATAAGTCGCTACCGGAGTAACAAAAAACGAGATGACGCCCAAATTAAAAATTAATCTTTTTGGTCTCTCCGGCAGCCCATATGTAAACATATAGTATCCCAACACAAAATATCCTAGAAAACCCGTAAAAAAAGGAATGTTCAAAATAGGTATATTGATATACTGCGAGGTTGATTTAAGCACGATATCAGATATTAAGCGGTACAGGATGCTGATAATAAACCAGAGCGTCAAATAATAACGCAAATCTTTCTCGCTGCACGCCTTCACCAATTTGCCAATCAAGGGAACCGTCATATAAATCGCGATAATGGCATACAAAAACCATAAATGAACATAATTCCCGTCTGTCAATAATTTATAGGCGAAATCTCCGAGAAATTGATAGACGCTCATGTGGCTGTTAACGATAAAATATTGCATGTACAGGGCATAAATCAAAGACCAGCTGACTAACGAGATGACTAACGGCAATACTCTTTTTATGTAGAAGTCCCTGTATGATTGGACGTCAATCCGAAGTATCATTGCTCCGCTAATCATGAAAAATACAGGTACCGCAAATCTCGAAATGGAATTGAACACATTGCTGACCCACCATGACGCGGTATCAAAATCGTTCGTTCTGGTCAGCAAATCCGCGGTAATATGCAGCACAATGACGGCTATGATGGAAATGATCCGCAATATATCAATGTATATAATTCTATTATTTTTGAAAACACTCTCCATGGCAGCCTCCTAAGTTAGCCTTTATGATCTGTTTGGGCAAAATTAACTGATGGTTGCAACCCCTTTACGCTCTACATAACCCCAGCCTTCATCATTGTCGAAATATTTAAAGGTTCCGACAATATTTAAATAAAGCAATAAATTGCGGTACGTTAACAATTCATACTGGCTGAACAAGAACATTTTCACATAATCCTTGAACGTATAACTACTTTCATATTTTTTGCACAGATACAGCGAGATCATAATTTGTGTGGCATTCACGATTAGTGTAATGCATAACATCATAAGCGCATGAAAGACGTCGCCGCCAAAAAGCGCGATTTGCAGCAAATAAAAAATGGTTGTGAAGGCGGTCAGCGTTCCCAATACAAAACCGTCAATCGCAAAAAACAGGCTGACGCCCAAGCTGAACTTGTCCGACAGTTTGGACCAATAGATTAAGATGCAATCGACAAAAGCCTTTTGCCATCGAATCCGCTGCTTATAGAAGTTGGGAATATTCTCCGGGCATTCCGTATAGCATACTGCTTCCGGGGCATATACCAGCTTCTGTTTCAACTTATTCGCCTTCAAATACTCATGAATTTTCAGGGTGATGTCGATATCCTCTCCAACCGTGCTTCTGAAGCCATTCACTTGAATCAAAATGTCTTTGTAGAACGCGCCGAATGCGCCAGAGATGACGACAATGGAATTAAATACGGATTGCGTTAATTTGCGGACATAGAAACCATGAATGTAATTGATAATTTGGCTTTTGATAATCCCTTTGCCCGTAAATTGCTCGACGATGACTCCGTTCTTTTTTTGGGCGCCTTGGACGATTTTAACGGTGCCGCCAAGTGCGATTACGTCCTTGTCATGGAAATATTGATTGACGTATTTCAGCGAATTGACTTCGAGCATGCTGTCCGCATCCAGCGTTATGACAATGTCGGATTGAGCGCAATCGATGCCCGCATTTAAAGAGTCCGCTTTTCCTCCGTTCAATTTGTCGATGACGAATATATTTTGATAGCTTTTCGAGCCATATATCCCTTTAATCTCCTTATAAGCAAGCTTTCGATCCGGTTTTCTGTCAATGGGCTCCAACTCAAGCAGCTCATGAAGCCGCCGGAAAGTATCATCCTTCGAACCGTCGTTTATGATGATGACTTCATGGTTGCCGTAATTGAGCCCCTCCATCGCTTTAATGCAATTTGTAATGGTAAGCTCCTCGTTATAAGCGGGGACCAGCACCGATATTGATTTTTCAGAAAGGCTGATGTCTAATTTTTTTACTTTGCTGAATAATAAGGGGACAATGGTATATAGCAATTGAAATACTAGAAAAACAATTGTCGTTCCATAAAAAAAGTACTGCAAAGCGCCCACTCCTTCTTATCTTTCTACACAATAAATAAAATGCATGATACAGTATGGCGTTAGGCGGAAGTTCTATCTATTCTGCAGGCACTATGGATGTATGTTCTTCCACTGTGAAAATGCGGGTTACTTTCTTAGATGTCGTGTTGATGGGGAATAAATGCGTGAGCTGCCGGAGAGAATGTTACCGGTATTCTATTGTTTCACCTTCTTTCTGAAAACGAGCATGAAATCATTTCTAATATCAAACTATCCTATTCATTGCCAAAAAGTAAAACCGCTTTAATTTTCAAGAAAACGAATACATCACTTTCATTCGGGAACAATCTTCCATTTGTGCCATTTTACACGGTATCGAATTTTCAACTCATCTTTACCATTTTGAGGCTTTCCGAGGGGAAAAGAGCGCGGCACAACAAAAAGTCCTTGCTGCTCGCAAGGACTGTCGTTTACATTGGTGGTGCGGTCAAGAGGACTCGAACCTCCACGTCATTGCTGACACTAGAACCTGAATCTAGCGCGTCTGCCAATTCCGCCATGACCGCAAACTATGATTATGTTACTGTGTTAAGTCCTTATATGGCCTCAACACTTCATTAGTATATAATGTCGCGTTATCCGTGTCAAGCATGTTGCAACGAATGAACATATGCAATTTTTTCTATCCGAGCTTCTCATTCATTTGTTTCTATTGAACTCAACCAGCCTTCTATAGGCTTCTATAAATAAAGTCGGATCGTCTTTTACGTAATAGGTCTGGACGCCTCGATTGGTATGCAAGTACAGAAAACCGATAGCATCTTCTTCACGGCTTTTTCGGTAGTACGAAATATCGTAAATTCTATCCATTGCAATCCGTTCTTCTTTAACGGTAATTTCATGGCTGTACAGCTTCATATGGAAGGAGGTCTCCGTTATTCGCTCCACTGTGCAATCGATTTCTCTCCTGATCTCGATACACCTCTGAGCGGCCAATGCTTTCATAGATGACATTCCCCTTTCCGGCAACCGTGCCATGCGATGCTTTACATTATACATGATCCTCTGCCGGTGCATGAAATGCCTCGGGAAGAGAGAGCATAGGACGTGAACATCAATTTGCAAAAGGATACGGACATGAAATTAATCCAAATGGCTTGTTCATTGCTTATTATAATGCTCCTGATTTTCCCTGCGGATTCTAATGCCGCCAAAACACAAACCTCGCCCCAAGCAGACTCGATAACATTGCTGTACCAAGATATGCTGATGCTCTTTCTCGGCCCGCAAATCGATGCGGCAGTGGCCGGTTACTATAAAAAAGTTTTCTCTGCAACTCCGATCGTGTACCCTTATCAGATTGCTGTGGTGCGGGCCGAAAGATTGGGAGGATTTCGACAATTTCATTTCATGATCGAACTTGAAGTGACCCCTGTTGTCGGGCCCCATATTACGGTAGGCAAGGATCGTTTGACCTTCGAGGCGGGAGCGGCAATACAAGGAACAGCCAAGCTGGTAAAGTATGAACATGTGGAGACGCATGCGCTTCCGCCTAATTGGCAGCACATTAAGAAGTGACAGCCGAGTGCCAAACGCAAATAAAACAAGCTCCGCGGATTTCTCCGCGGAGCCGTGCTCTGACCGCCGCTCTCTGATGAAGCAGCTATTCCAATTCAACGACAGCATCAGGTGTCAAGGTAATGAAGCTTTCAGGCGCTTTGAGCTTGCCCGTCGCCGTCAAATATTCTTCGACGATGTTTTCCGCGCGAATGGTGGAGCCCATAAGCCAATCCGCGTACAGATTGCCGAACTTCGCTGTGAACCATTCTGAAGTGTACTGGTTGCTGAATTCAGAGAATATGCTGTAGATTTCCTTGACCGTATTCGTTCTTTTCCGTCCTTTGTCATCTACCCATTGCACTTTCTTTTTCAAATCAACCTTGCGGATGTCCTTGACGTTCGTCGTCATCATCGATCCATCGAGCATATAATAAATCTCAAATGCGCCCTCGTATGGATGGCCCTTCAGCTTCCGCCACCCTTTCATCTCTCCGCTGGCCGCAACGTCGTACAATTTTGTCTTTTTCGGTTGCGATTTTTTCTCTTTCGCGGTTTTCGAATTCTCTTTTTTCGGAGGGTTCTTCACAAAGTCAGGAATATATCCAATATATGTGGTCGCCGTAGTCCCGTCATGCTTGATGTCCATCTTCAAAATTTCGGCGACGCTCCGGAAAGGAACATAGGTCCTTCCGTTATAGGTGATGCTGTTGCCTTTGATTCTAATACCTTGGACTACCACGTCAGCCGCGTTTAAAGCCGCTTCGATGGCGCGCTTCCCCTTTTTTTCCGTCTCCTCTGCCTGCTTATCCGTTGCTTTGCCGTTGTCTTCCCCAGCATCGATTGCGCTGTCGGACACTGCCCCGGCCGGCAGCATGCCTAGGTAGTACGCGCCAGACTCTTCATCATAAGCAAGGTCCAACTTGAAGACTTCGCTCATCGTCTTGAGAGAGGCATAGGCAGTGCCCTCGTACCGAAAAATATTGTTTCCCACTAATTCTCCGTTCACTTTCACCCGCGACTGATTGAAATCGACGTCCATCTTGGTTGGGCTGGCTGCATATGCGGATAGAGGCATAAGCAGGAGCATGGCGGTGACAAGTCCGATAACGGCTTTTTTCATCTTGTTCATCTTGCAATCAACCTTTCTGCTCGAATGGGATCAAATCCAAGATGATCATATGAGAATTTATTAACAAGCGCCAGTATTTATTTGGAATACTTGTCACGTGCTTGTTCTGGAAGTTATGAACATTATTCAAACGAATGAAAATCATATTGCAATCCGACAGGATGAAGTCTACTATAAATGGTACATATAGGTATTTATTCTCTTTATATCCTCACACGTTGGATGTCATCTAAGCTGGGTTGCCAAAATAATCCGGAAAAAGGAGACGGTTAAAATGAGAAAAAGACAAAGTTGCAAAGTAGTAAGCGTTATCATGATGTTAGCTTTATTTTTCAGCGTTTTTACTGTGCCCGTATCGGCAGAATCCGCACCAGAAAGCAGAGAGGCCTTTCAGCCGCTCACTCCGGAAACCGTAAATCGGTTTTCTGTTCCAGCGTTCCCGGCTTCGCTTGATATGATTGCTGTTGATGCACTCATTGAACAGAAAGGCGACAACATCACCATTGAGCCTTCCTTCTCAACAAAGTCTTCTTATAATGTTGCCGACGCGCTCATGAATTTTAATGACACGTTAACTGCCGAGGACCCTGATGATTTGTGGTTTTTTAAAGTTCCTAGCGACAGAAGCATGATCATGAACCTGGTGTCCGGCAACTCCGCTTATGTGGCGCGGCTGTATCTGGTTGATTGGAACGCTGGAGAAGCTGCGGCGACGAACGTATCCGTCTCTGCGGGTCATCAAATCTCCTTGAAAGAGCTGCCTGCAGGAGATTACGCCATTCGCGTCTATTCCGATGGGACAGTAGGCGATTCTTATACAATTCGGTTGAATGCCTTGAATAAGGCAAATTATTCAAGCCTATTGCACGCTTCCGCTTCCTTATTGTATGTAGTGGCAGAGTATCCGGATGGCGCCGTTTATTCCAATGGGGTTTACGTTGGTACGGGAAAGGGAGAAAATCCACATCTTGATTGGAAGCGCGAGTTTACTAACTCTTGGGGAAGTGGATATACCCATCGCTCGCATAACATATCCAGCGTCAAAATAAAGTCCATTTCCGCTCCGGTCAAATATTCTTCTTCCTACGCATCTTCCGATAAGGCGATACTTATCTACGTGGATCAAGGGACACTATTTACTTATTTCGTGTCCGCTTATCAATCTGGACCTAACCATGAATACGAAAACTCATTTGTAGATACAATGGGAAAAACAACTCCGAGACGGATTGACGGGGACGATTTGGAGAGTTGGGGCGACCATATTCTCGTGTATGATTTAAACGAAAACAAGGCAATTGACTTTTTTAGCGTGCTTAACTTCTACTATGCAAGCGGAGTCGAGGCCATACCTGCCATCACTTATTTAAATTGACGCAGAGGCAAATCTATAAAAATATCTGCAATGTGCGATAACTATTCGATCACTTGGTGAAGCGGGATTCAGGATTAACACGGGGCGCTTGTACCTTGAGCGCAACAAAAAGCCCTCGGAGCAATCCAGGGCTTTTCAAAAATGCCAATGCCACATCAATAGATGTTCGCAATATGTTTACGTTACAACAAATTCCACCATAACAGGGACATCAGGGTCCAGCACATCGCCCCCCGGGATTGAGAGCGCTGTTATGGTTGCTGTTGAAGTACTGCTCAATTGGGGCACGCCATTAATATAAAGGTTGTAATAGGAAAGCGAAGCAGGAAATGCAGTTGCAGCCACGCCAGCGTCATTTGTAAATGCCGTGGCTGCAATCGCAAATGCGGCCCCCGTTCCCGTTTCTGCTCCATATACAAAAAAACCCTTCTTCTACAAGGGTTTCAGGATGTATGAGTTATGGTGCGGTCAAGAGGACTCGAACCTCCACGGGTGTTACCCCACTAGAACCTGAATCTAGCGCGTCTGCCAATTCCGCCATGACCGCATATTTAGTAACTTTCATTTTGTAATCTTTTTTCTTAGCGACAAAAAATATAATACCATGTACACGAAGATACGTCAACCGTTTTTCACCGCATTTTTTTAATTTGTGTAACTCGAAGGGAAAAAAAGCGAGTTCTGCCACCACGCGAACCCGCCAAAGACACTTTATTTGTTTTCTTTCTTTTCGTTTTTGGACGCATTGTTACGCAAATGCAAATACACCGTATGTTTCGTAATCTTCAGCGCGTTCGCCACGATCGCCACCGCATCTCTCAGATTGAACACGCCCCGCTCATGCAAGAGACCGATAATGTGCTTGTTCCGGTTCGCATAAGAAATGTCCGGGGAAGCGTCAACCGCTTCAATCGTCCGTTCAATGGTTTCATGGATCATGTCCTCGACGGATGAGGCAAAATGCTCCTGCTGCCCCCGCGATTCAATATCCAACTGTGGCAAAAAGGCCTGCAAAAAACCCGCAAACGATTCATCCAGGTTCATGTTGATGCACAGCAATCCGATAATCTTGCCGGCTTCGCCCCGAATCGCTATCGTGCTCGATTTCATCAAACGATTGTTTTTGCTCCTCGTAAAATAACTGATCGCCTGCTTTGAGTTGGACTGTTCGATCTCTTGCAGCATTTGCAGAGCCAGATTGGTGATTGGCGCCCCCAATTCCCTTCCTGTATGATATCCGTTTGCTATCTTGACGACGGAATGCTGGTAATCTTCCAGACTGTGCAGTACGATCTCCGAGGCACCTCCCAAATATTCGGCCAAGCCCTCCACGACCGAATCATACGACTGCAATATAGAACGGTCTTGTTCAGTAAATTTCGTATTCATCAGATAAAGTCCCTCCTTGACAATCCGTATATTGAGCATTGCGACCAGAAGATCTTCTTGCAATTCAAGAATATAACGTTATACAAACTGATTGTATTTTTGTGAATTAAAAAAAGTTGATTGCTACAACTTAAGTTAATTATATAAACTATTAGCAACATCATAACGCGAACAATAGGCTTAATCAATCCTAAATCCGCCCCTTGTCCCGGCAAACCGCCCTGATTCGCCATAAATTTTCCGTTTCACAGAATGGAAGGCAAAATTTTGAACTCTATCCAGAACAGTATTGTATGTCAGAAAAAAACTTGATATAATCAATTCCAGTTAATGTACTCAATTATTTTTGATTTAATTAAGTGTTCGAAGATTAACTCAAACTTAATTGATCCCGTTACTCAAAGCAGTAAATTTTAAATTTTAAAAATTGAAAGCGGTTTCTATTTTACATGCGTACAAGGAGGATCTTCAAGTATGGACATCTTAGTCGGCACATTATTGCTCTTAATGGTATTGTCCCTGTTCTCCCTCTTCAGCTTCAAAGCGCCGAACGGCATGAAAGCGATGGGCGCTTTGGCCAATGCGGCGGTTGCCAGCTTTTTGGTGGAAGCGTTTCAAAGCTATGTCGGCGGCGACTTATTCGGTTTCGAGCTCGCGAAGGAAGTCGGACTCGCTTCCGGCAGTATGGGCGGCGTGGCCGCTGCCGCGCTGGTGTCACTCGCTATGGGCGTCTCTCCCGTCTACGCGTTGTTGCTCGGCGTAGCCTGTGCAGGTACAGGCTTACTGCCCGGCTTCATCGCCGGTTACCTCGTATCGTTTATTGTCAAGCTGATTGAGAAGAAGGTACCGGACGGACTCGATTTAATCGTCTGCATTGTCGTGGCTGCTCCGCTTGTCCGCTTTGCGGCCAATATGGCGACACCGATTGTGGACGCCACGCTGCTTAATATCGGCGGCATCATCACGACGGCCGCCAACAACAATCCGATCGTGATGGGAATCGTGCTTGGCGGCGTCATTACCGTAGTGGCAACGGCGCCGCTCAGCTCCATGGCGCTTACCGCGATGCTAGGATTGACCGGTTTGCCGATGGCGATCGGCGCCTTGTCCGTCATGGGATCATCATTCATGAACTTCGTGTTCTTCCACCGCATGAAGTTCGGTGACCGCAGCTCCACGATTGCGGTTGCGATTGAGCCGTTAACGCAAGCGGACGTCATCTCCGCCAATCCGATACCGGTTTATGCGACCAATTTCTTGGGCGGGGCCATGGCCGGTATCGTGGTCGCCCTGTTCAATCTGACCAACAACGCCACCGGCACCGCGACGCCAATCGCTGGGCTAATGGTCATGTATGGATTCAACGATGCGAAGACCGTGACGATCGCAGCCGTCCTCTGCGCGCTGTGCGGCATCATTGCGGGCTTCATCGGATCGCTGGTTTTTAAAAACTTCAAAATTCGCACCGTCGCCGAAATTCGCGGAACGGCATCCACTACCGGCAGCGAAGCGGCGTGAACCATTGCAAACCGAAGTCAGCCTTTTGCAAGCCCCGATCATTCATGAAATTTATATAGAGGAGAATCGCACCCATGCAGTTTAAATCTGTTTTTGACATCATCGGCCCCGTCATGATCGGCCCGTCCAGCTCGCATACGGCCGGAGCCAACCGCATCGGCCGCGTAGCGCGCAAGCTGTTCGGACGGTTGCCCGAATCCGTTACGGTCACCCTGTATGGCTCTTTTGCGAAAACATACAAGGGGCATGGAACCGATTTGGCGATTGTCAGCGGCATTCTTGACTTTGATACGGCGGACGAGCGAATCCCGGACGCCCTCAGCATTGCTCAAGAGAAGGGGCTCCACGTAGTATTCGTGCAATCGGATGACGTCGTGGATCACCCCAATACCGCGCGCATTACTTTACGGGACAAGCAAAGCGCGTTGGAGGTCGTGGGAATCTCAATTGGCGGTGGCAGCATGGAAATCCGTGAAGTGATTCAACTGGACGCCAATCCGTCCGGCAGCAATCCGGCCATGCTCGTTCTCCATGAGGATAAGCATGGCGCCGTAGCGCATGTGACGACGCTGCTCGCCGACTATCATATCAACATCGGATATATGGAAGTGTCCCGTTCGGGAAAAGGACAGAGCGCCTTGATGGCGATTGAGGTCGACCAATCGGTCGATGATGCGGTTATTCACCATATGCATGCCCTCCCCCATATTACGGAAATATGGCAAGTAAAAAATTACCAGCGCACAAACACCGAAGGAGGCAGACCATGTTCCATAGTGTAGCCGAACTGCTCCAGCTTACCGAACAAAGTCAAATCAAAATATCCCGTTTAATGATCGAAAGAGAAATGGCGCTCCGCCAAAAAACGGAAGACGAGATTATGCAATTAATGGATGCCAACCTGACCGTTATGGAACAGGCCATTGAAAAAGGACTGAAGGGGGTCGTCTCCCATTCCGGGCTGACCGGAGGGGACGCCGTCTTGCTTCAGCAATACATTGCCGCCGGCAATTCCTTAGCTGGTCCCCTTATTCTCGACGCGGTAAGCAAGGCCATCGCGACCAATGAAGTGAACGCAGCAATGGGAATCATTTGCGCCAATCCTACTGCGGGCTCGGCAGGCGTTGTTCCGGGAGCGTTGTTCGCCGTAAAGGAAAAGCTGAAGCCTACGCGACAGCAAATGGTAGAATTTCTGTTCACGGCGGGAGCATTCGGATACGTTATTGCCAACAACGCCTTCATCTCGGGCGCAGCAGGCGGCTGTCAAGCGGAGGTCGGTTCTGCGACTGGAATGGCCGCCGCGGCAATTGTGGAAATGGCGGGGGGGACGCCGCAGCAATCGGCAGAAGCGATGTCGATCGCGCTCAAAAACATGCTCGGTTTGGTGTGTGACCCTGTCGCCGGCCTAGTGGAAGTACCTTGCGTGAAACGCAACGGAATCGGCACCTCCACGGCGGTCGTAGCTGCGGACATGGCTTTGGCCGGTATCAATAGCAGGATCCCGAGCGATGAAGTCATAAAGGCGATGTACGAAGTCGGCCTCTCCATGCCAAGCTCCTTGCGTGAAACCGCTGAAGGGGGGCTGGCCGCCACACCGACCGGCCGCAAATTGGAAGCCACGGTTCTAGGCGGCGAAAAATAGAAAAAACATAAAAGTCCTCGAGCGCCCATATGGCTTCCCGGGGACTTTCACGAATTTTTCCGCGTTCGGGCAGTTGATGCCGGAACGCACCTAGGATAGATAGGCGCCTTTAAGCGCCCGCTGCACCCGCGTCACGCCTTGAGAGAGCGCATGTCCGCCACCGAGGGCGGCTGCGACGGCTACAGCCTCCATAATTTCCGCATCAGCCGCTCCTTTGTGCCTGGCCTCGTTCACGTGATATAACGTGCACACCTCGTTATTGGCGAACAATCCGATGCCGAGAGCAATGAGTTGCTTCGTTTTCGCATCCAGGGCCCCATCGGAGAAGCAAGCGCCAGTAAAGGCATGATAAGCTTGTACGACGCCAGGCAGGGTGGATTCCAGTTCAGAAATTTCATTTTTGTAAGCTTGTACCTTGTTATCCATCTCGGACATGTTCGTTCCTCCTCCGCCGTCTCCCGAGAAGACGAATCCATTCTCAGGCGCAGCGACCGATCTTTACGTTTCCTAGGATAACCAGTCCAAGCATACTTCATCCCTTTAGCCTTCTTGCTCCGAATCCAACTGTTCGAGCTCCAGCCGCGGCTGGCTCGATGGCTGAATGGAATATGTGCGGCTCAGCTTGACGACCCGCCGGTTTCGTTTGCGAATCATGACCTGTTCCTCATCCCAGGCGACGACCCAGCCGATGACATCATTCATTTTCAGCATATCTCGAACGATCCGCACCAGCGTGCCTTCCTGGCGGTAACGGTCCAACACCTGTTCTTCCATCATGCTTTGCAACCCTCCAACATTCCTATTTGGTAAAAAAGACCTGCAGCACAACCGCTGACAGGCCTTTACGCACGTTTCGGCGACATCCACTTATCCGACATGTTCCTTCGAATCATTCGTTTCAAACCAATAGTCCAACACTTTGGCAGACATGACACGCTTATGGATGTAATCGACCTGCTGAGTGGTGAACTGCTCCTTCCAAGTTACCTGCAGCTGCTCGCACAGCTTCACAATGGTTAGCAATTCGGACCAAGCCACATATCGTTTGTACCAGAAAAATTGAGGGTGCTCAATCATATAGGGGTACAAATCATCAAACTCCGTATGCTTACATGCCAGCGCCCGTTCAAAATGGTTTTTGGCCTCTGTCAATTTTTCCTGAAAAAATCGAACTGTTGGTTCATCAACCACATTCGTCGCCCCCTCTCACCTTCTTATTCTTTATTATATGCCAAACAGGTGAATGGAGAAAAGCGGGCAATTCCTGCATTCAACTGCAACAATTGGTTTTGAACTACGTCTAAGTATAATAGAAGCGGCAAACGGCCTATATTTGAGGTATAATAATCCTAATTAGCCTTATGACAATTGCCTGCTTATTCGATTCAGCTCTTGAAGAAAGGGTAATATGTTCTAAGCCCGCCGCGAGGCGGAAAAGGAGGTAAAACTATGCAGCGCCCCTTGCTACGACCAAGTTTAACAGCCGCTATTCTGTTACTTAATATAACCTTTTTATTGTATGGCTGCTCGGCGCAAGAAGGAAGCATGCCGCCTACCAGTACGGAACCTTCCTACGCCAAGCATAATGGAACGGATTCGCGTTCTGCCGCGAAAAAGAAAGACAAGAAAAATGAACAGACCGTGATTGCATCTCCCAAGGAAAATCCGTCCGCGGATGAAGATTCGGTTACAGAGCAGACATTTGACCGCAAGCAGCCTAAGCTGAAGGGCATCTCTCTGAAATCGACGGACAAGGATATCCGCACTTTATGGGGAGATCCGGATAATCACTTCGTGATGGATGAAACCGAGCCGATTGACGTGTTCGAATATGACGGATTCTCCTTCGGCTGCCATCAGAGCGGCCAAGTCGTATTCATTGAAGTATCGGGAGATGGCCTCTCCACCGGCATCAAGGGATTGAAAATCGGAGACGACGAAGCGCAGGCCAAACGCACGCTCGGCACACCGGACCATGACACCAACTATGTATGGAGCTATGAAATTAAGAACGACCTGCTTCGATTGGATCTGGATCCGAAGACGAACAAGATACAATCCGTGAAGCTGTTCCCGAACAACCACGCATAACCTTATACAAGCAAGCAGAACGCCTTGATTCAATCGAGAATCAAGGCGTTCCTTTTTCCCGCGCGCGACGGCGCATCATCAAATAAACAGCACTTCCCGTAATAAGAGCGAACGCGATAAACCCAAATAAGAAAGGAGTGCCTTTGGCATGCAGCCAGCGCACTGCCGACTGCCAGTGATTTCCGACCATATGCCCCAAGGTGAGAAACGTCGCTACCCAAATCAATGCGCCCGTACCGGCCGCAATAAAGTAAGTCGACCAATTCAGCCGGGACATTCCTGCCATATAACATGTCAGATGGCGCAGCCCCGGAACAAAATAACCGAAGACGATACCCCATGGACCGTATTTTTGAAACCAGCGTTCCGTGCGTTCCACCCGTGCCGGAGTTAACTTGAATATCTTGCCGTAACGGTCCAATAGCGGCTTGCCAACCTTGCGTCCGACCAAATAGCTGATGAACATGCCGCTCAAGCTCCCTGCCAGGCAGACGATGAAGGCGGGCATAAATCGAAACGGCCCGTCTGCCGTAAGACTCCCTACAAACACCATTAACGTTTCATCAGGTATAGGAATGCCGACGATGCCCAGCGCCAATAAGAAAAACAATGCAATGTAGCCGTAATGGGATAGCGCCCACATAATTCCGCTCATCGCGAGCCTCCCTTTCACTTGATAGCTCTTCCTATAGTACCATAACAATGATAGTCATGTCCGGCCTTTCTCCGTCATACCTTGTATTAATGCGTACAAGCCATGCAAGTTAGGAGGCGGCATTTCATTGAAAAATATGCTGCGGGTATTACAAGTAGCGTTTACGTACACGGGGACCGTTGTCGGCGCGGGATTTGCCACAGGCCAAGAAATATTGCAATTTTTCACCGCATACGGTTGGTGGGCGCCGCTCACGATTGGACTGGCCACCATGCTGTTCGTCTGGTTGGGCACCAAGCTAATGGTCTTGTCCCATCATATTCAAGCGAAGTCATATGAAGACGTGAATAAGGTTTTGTTCGGTGAACGGGTGGGCGCATCCATCAGCCTGTTTACGATGGTCGTCATCATTTGCGTGAACAGTGTCATGCTTGCGGGCGCCGGCTCTGTCTTTGTCGAGCATTTAAATATGAATTACCAGACCGGACTGTTGCTGACGCTCTCCGCTTCTTTCTTGATTATCAGCCGGGGGATGAATGCCATCATCAAGTTGAACTCCCTCGTCGTGCCTACGATGCTCGTCTTTACGACGCTCATCATGATCCATACGCTGCAGATGCCCAACGTTGGCCAACTGCTCACGATTTCGACGGATAAACCTTTCTATGCCGCTTGGACTGCTCCGTTCTTATACGGCGCCTTCAATCTGGCTATGGCCCAAGCCGTGCTCGTTCCTTTGGGCGCAACCATGCCGAGCAAAAACGTCATTCGGATGGGCGGGATCATTGGGGGGATCTTCATTGGCCTGATGCTGCTGACAGGTCACTTCGCGCTCTCCGCCCAGATGCCGGGAATTACCCAATTCGACATCCCGATGGGTCAGATTGCATCCGGTCTTGGCATAACGGCACAGCTTATCTATGTGTTGCTCATTTTCTCGGAAATTTTTACGACTCTCGTATCCGACGTATACGGCGTAACACTGCAGCTTCACCAACGTACCGGAACAAATAAAAATGTGATCATCTTCTGTATTATGCTCTTCTGCTACATCGTCAGCCAATTCGGCTTCCGCTCGTTGATGTCGTTCTTGTATCCGTTATTCGGCATGTTCAGCTTAGTCTGGTTGTACTTGCTCATGCGCACGGCAAACCCGCCTCGCCCGCACGCGAATAACAAGCCTGATTCAATCGGCACATCCATTGCGATAACACCGCTGCAGCCCAAGCCTTCCCAGATGGGCAGAAAAAAAGCGTAATGCCGATTCGTCTCGGCATTACGCTTGCATTTCCCCAATGTCATAAGCGCTTTCGATCCAGCTCGACTAACCGGAGATCGGGAATCGCGCCACGGAATATATCTACGATATGCGGATGGCAAGTCGTCATGACAACTTGATGGGTAGCGGATAACTCGACAAGCGCCTGCACAGCCGCTCCAAGCCGTTCACGATCGAAATTGACCAGAATATCATCCAAAATCAAAGGAACGGCAACCTTGTGGGACAAAGCTTCAGCCAAGGCAAAGCGCATCGCCAAATATAACTGCTCCGCCGTACCGCGGCTAAGCTCCGAGCTCCAGACAAGCTCCCCGTCCTTGCGTTCTAAAGCGATGCGCTTCGTTCCTAAAGGCGCAACCACACGCGCATAACGTCCTGCCGTCAGCCGCTCCATATAGAAGCCGGCCCGCTTCAATACGAGCGGCTGCTTCTCTTCCTCGTACAGACGGCGCGTTCGCTGAATCAATGTTTTGGCGAGAGACAGCACGGCATAGCGGGATGCTTGCTCATCCAGCTTCGCCTCATGCACGGCCGCCTCCTGGCGATAAGCGGCTCCCTCGACCTCCGTCTTCAGACGCTCATATTCTTGCCTTAACCGCCCCCGGCGTTCTTCCCCCTCGCGAATGCGGCGATCCAAGTCGTCTACCTGCGCTTGCTGTTCCGTACAGTGCTGCTCCAGCTCGCGCGCATCATATTGCTTCAGCAGATCGTTCATGGCCGCAAAAGAACTGCGTTCGCCGCCGCGGTATAGAATGGCGTCCATTTCCCGGATCAGCTGCGCCAGCCCCGTCTTTCGTTCGAAATCCGCCGCTTTTTGCTTGAACTGCCCGTCGTCTTGCACATGCGCTTCCTTAAGCAGCTTCTGCTTTGCTTGAACGGCATGATCAAGCTCAACCGCCTGCTCATCCCGTTCCTCCAGCAACGCTGCCCGCTGCCGGTCCAGATGCTCATATTCGCGCAGCGCATTCTCTTCCCGCTCGATTCGTTCCACGAGACGATAGAGACCGCCCAGCACAGAGCCCGTAAACATCGGATTGTCCGCAGCGATATCGGCAGAGCCACTTGGAGCGGTGCGATCATGCTGATCATAACCCGCTTCTGCGGCTGAGTCGCTTTCATTATCGCATGACGCATGCTCCGCGGCGGCAGCTGCCTCCGGATTGGGAACCGTTGTCTTCGGCCGCGATTCCCCTTCCGTGCCTGTCTCGCCGTTATGGCCGGAACGGGCGGCGGCAATCTGTTGCGCTTGCTCGAACAAACGGCGGCAATCCCGCTCGAACGACTCAATCTGTCCACACAGGCGTTCATGTCGCGCATACAGCCTATCCGCTTGCCGTTTCACTTCAGCCGCCTGCTCCGCACGCCGGAAATGCTCCAGAACGCCGGCTGGACTCATCCCCGCCGGAAGCCCCGACGCGCGCAGCCACGCTTCCCATCCGGCGATGCGTCCGGCCTCCTTCGCCGCCGACGCTTCCGCTTCCATGGCTGCCGTCCGCGCCCGGCGTTCGGCGACGGCAAATGCTTCTGCCGTCAGACGGGTACGTTCCAGCAGCCGCGAACGCTCGCGCGCCCAATCATCCAGCCCCGCGATCGCGGCGCGCAGGGCTGGCAGCTTCGCTTCCAAGCCCGATTGACCACGCGGGGGCTGTCCGCCGTAAGGGCCCTCTCTGCCTTCGCGGGAGCGCCCTGCGATGTCGTTGCTTCTTCCATAAAGCTCAGACGCCGGCATAAGCGCCTGCAGCAGCTCGGCAAGCGCCTCAATCTGTACGGCCGCTTGCTGCTCCGCGCCGTCGGCAACGTAATAATCAGCCATGGCTGCATCTTCATTCTTCCGCCCGTCTTCACGGTATCGGCCTGACGTTACGTACGCCATCGCTGCCACGCCGGCGATGCCGATGACAGCCACCGCCCCCGCGGCAAGCCACTGGCCCGCCACAGCGCCCAATCCGATGGCCGCTGCCAAGGCCAGCACACCGAACAGATAGGCCGCTCCCGACTTTCCTCCGGTTCGGGCCGGCCGTGTGCGTGAATGCCGCCGAGACGATGAGGGGGCAGCGGCAGAGTCTGCGGCTGCGGCAACCATTCCGCGTGCTGCCGCAGACGACTGCCACACTTGCAGCGCGTCCTGCAGCGCCTGCTCCCGGCGCTTGATGTCTTCCACGCGCGCCTCCGGAGGGGCGAAGCCCGTCCCATTGACCCCCGCCCGTTCGCAGCGCTCCAATGCCGCGCGCGCTTCCTGCCGCTCCGCATCTGCCGCTGCGGCTTCACGGGCCGCGCGCTCCGCGGCGTCTTCGGCTTGCGCCTTCGCGATGCGCATCGCATCCGCTGCCGCAAGCTCGGCCTGCGCGCGCTCGACGAGAGCGGACGACGCGCCGCAGGCAAGCAGCAGCTCCGGCGTCCAGGCCGGGTCGCTCTGCCGCGCAAGGCGCCACAGCTCGGCTTCCGCCAGGCTCGCTTCGGCCTCGGCTTCGCTGACGGATTCGCGCCAATGCTGCACCGTATCCGCCAACTGCGCAAGCCGCCTCGCCTCCGGCGCAAGCTGCAGCAGCGCCTTATGCGGGCGCTTCGCCGCGAGCCGCTGCTCCATCAGGCGCAGCTTCTCCTCCGTCCGCTTCCGCGCCAGCTCAGCATCCGCAAGCCGCAGCTCGGCCGCCTGCCAACGCGCGCCGCCGTCTGGCGGCCACGCCGATACATCCGGCAGGCCCTCCAGCTCCTGCTTGGCGGCCACATAGCGCAGCCAAGTTCCGCTGACGCTCGCGGCGCGCTCGGTCAAGGCCAGCCGCTCGCGAAGCCGGCCGCGCTCACGGACGCCGGTCTCCAGCTCTTCTCCCGCTGCCTCCAGCTGCTGCACGAGCTCCTCCACCCGGGCGGCATGCTTCATCCCGGCGCGGCGCGATCGCTCCGCCTGCTCGATCGCCTGCAGCGTATGGACGATTTCCTGCGTCCGTCCGCGGGGCTTGTACAGCCGTTCAAGCTCCTGCTGCAACCAACGCTCCGCATCTGCGACGCCGCGGCCGCCGTTCAGCCCCGTATCATACAAAAAGGCCCCGACGTCCTCGCCTTGCAGCGTCTGCAGCTCATGCAGCTCATCCAGCGTGATGGCGAACAGGCGGCAGAACAAATCGCCGTTAAGTCCGCCGGCAAGCTCCGCCTCCAGCTGCTGCTGATTCATCAGCTGAGCGCGCCCATTCCCGTCACGCTTATGTATGGCCGTCTGCATCACGCCGTTTCGTTCCAGACGTTCAATCGTCCATTCGGAGCCTTCGGCATCCAAGACGACCATCCGGCCGCCATATGCGCCTCCATGGGCGGGTTCATACCGGGCGCTTCCGCTCTTGCGCTTCGGAAAGCCATACAGCATGCCGCGAATGAAGGCGGCAATCGTGCTCTTCCCCGCTTCATTCGGCCCGGCGATAAGCGTTACCGCACGCGAAGCCGATGCATCCGCGAGCGGAACGGCGAGATCTTTCATTTCGCCGTAACCGATAAGATGCAGCTTGATCAGCTTCATGCATCCTTCACCTCGCTTTGCAGCCATTCCAATGACAGCAGCATCGCTTCGCGCAGCCACTCGTTCCGAATGCCGTCCGGCTGGGCGGCAAGCCATTGCTGCAAGCGCGGCTGCTGCCGGAAGGCGCCCAGCGCTTCCTCGATCCATTCCTCCCGCTTCGCCGCATCGCGCAGGCTCTCGTCCGCCAGACGGACAAGGTCGCCCGGGAAGCTGTCCGATCCGCGCCATGCGTCCACATCCATGTCCGGGCTGCATTCCGATCGGATGCCGACAGGCCATACGATATCCGTCTCGCCGAAGCGCTCCAGCCGTTCCAGTTCCTGCTGGTTCCACGATTCCATCCACTGCTGTACGAGCAGCGTCCGCTGAAGATCGGAATATAGCGCCGTTCTGCCCGTAAGCGTAAGGCGCACCAGCGTTAGCCGCTCTTCTGCCTCCCGGCGCCATTCATTCATCTTCATGTCAAGCCGTTCCATGACAGACTGCAAGTCCGGCAGATCGGCCACCTCAAGCTGCTCATTGCGCCAACGCACGCTATCGAGCGCCCGGAACTGCAAGGATGCATGCCCGTGAGCGTCCACATCGACTACATATGCGCCTTTTGGCCCCGTCTCCTTCACATGCCTTCCTTGCGTATTGCCCGGATAGACGATAAACGGATATTCGTGCAGCACTTCGCGCATATGAATGTGGCCGAGCGCCCAATAATCGTATCCTTTTTCAATCAGCTCCCGTTTGGAGCAAGGGGCATACGGATCATGTCCTGCCCGTCCGTCAACGGTCGCATGCAGAAGCCCGATACGATACAGCCTGCGGTCTGGCGAGCCGTCCGCGGAACGAGGGATGAGCCCCTGCATGCCGGCGGATTGCTCCGCCTCTGCCGCCTGTTCGGGCGCATTCGGATACATGGCTGCCAAATTGTCATATACCGCCGCATCTCGATAGGACATGCCGGCAATGACCGCCGCCGGCTCTCCGTCTCTGCGGCAGGCTATGACCGTACGCGGCTTGTCCGCTCCGAACACGACGACGCCTTCAGGCCAGTTCCAGCGCACGGCATCATGCAGCGGATCGTGGTTGCCGTGAATGAGATACACCGGAATTCCGCCCGCGCTCAGCCTTTCCATTCCGCGCTGCAGACGCCATTGCGCCTTTAAGGATCGCTCTTTGCCATCGTATAAATCGCCGCTGATGACCACGAAATCGGCATCTGCTTGTATCGCCAAATCCACCAGCCGCTCCCAAGCGGCAAAGGTCGATTGCAGCACCAGCTCCTTCAGCGCCTCCGGCAGCTGCGTCAGTCCACGGAACGGGCTGTCCACATGCAGATCTGCCGCATGAATAAACCGAAAGGAATTCAACGCTCCACCTCCAGTCGCTATTATCCCTTCTCGTGCCCATGCTTGTCCCAATTGGCGATAAGCAGAGCCAGCACATCATTAACGCTGGCTGCGCACGGATTAATCTCGCTGTTCCGGCCTATACCTTACATACATGCATTTCAGCTCATTGACGATACGCGAGAGCGAATAGGTTTGCTTCGCTTTTGCCCATGCGGCCCGCGCCAGCTCATAGCGGAACGAGCCATCCGTCATGACCCGCTCCAACGCATTGCTCAGCGCCAGCGGATCATCCGGCGGCACAAGCAGCCCGTTCACGCCGTCATCGATCTGCTCGGCAATGCCGCCCACGTTCGTGCCCACAAGCGCCAACCAGCACAGCGCCGCTTCCGCGAACACGGAACCGAACGCCTCCGCACGCGAAGGCAGCACAAAAATATCGGAGAACGGCATGAATTCCTCCGGATGCAGCATATATCCATAGAAGATTGTCTCCTCGTAAATGCACAGTTCCTGCGCCAAGTGTTCCAAATCTTCCCGGATCGGCCCGTCGCCGATAATATGCAGCACATAAGCATGGCCTCTCCGCTTCAATTCGGCGCACGCCTGCAGCAGCACATCCAGCCCTTTGGCCGGTACGAGGCGGCACACGACGATAAGCTGCGGAACGGCATTATCGTGCGCAATCGGCTTGAACCGCTTCTCGTCGAACCCATTCGGCAGTACGCCAATGAGCTCGGGATGGCTGACATAGGGCGAGACATAGTCACGGAACGACTTCGATACGGTCATCATCTGATCGACGCTTTGTTCCAGCTCGCGATACAGCGAGGTCAAGAAGCGGTGCTCCAAGCTTCCTTCGTCAATCTTTCCGTTCAGAATCAATTCCCGCTCATAGCTGGAATGCAGCGTGATGATGACCGGCGTATCCGGATACAGCTGCTTCATGACCAGTCCCGCTATCGGGTGGTGGGCATGTATCAGATCATATGATTTCGTTAACCGGAGCTTGCACCACCACACATAATCTTTGTACGTTTGCATATATTTTTGCACGATTGGACTTGCTTCGTATTGTGTCCAATCGAACGTCTGGAACCGGACGTCCTCTTGCCCTTTTCCCCGGATTCGCTTCGGCAGCGAGAACAATTCCATTTCCCAATTCGGCTTTTGAAAGCGATCCAATATATATGGAACCATGGAAGACACGCCTCCCGGTTGTTCAGGCGGGAAAAATAAGGCCTGTAATATGTTCATCTCTTGCGCCTCCTTTATGTTCGCGCTTTTCGCCACCTATCGTTTATGATATATTAGAACATATGTTTCAGTAAAGAACCTAGACTACGGAGTAACCGATATGATTCAGGCAGCAATACCCTTTTCAGAAGTGAGTCAGATTGTCGAAATGACGTCTGCCTGCATGCTCTATATCATTTTCATCATGTTTCTAATGGCAATTCGGCTCTATTCGCGCCAGCGTTCCAATGCGTATATTTTATTGATGAGTTCGTTTGTGATCATGGCTGCGGAACGATCGCTTGATTTAGTGAACGTATCTTGGCTGCAGCAGGATTCCCATGAAATATTCGTAGGGAGAACTGCCTTGCAAGCGTTTTCGTTTGTGCTTGTAAATATGTCCATTCTGCGGATGTACAAACGCTCCACCCGCAGCTCGCGGCTGCAATTCGCCTTTCTGCTGCTCTGCATTCCCGCGATAGCCGTGTTGTCGCATATGCTGACATCCCATTCGGTTTCGCCATTCTATCATGCGTGGCCGCTCATCGTTTATCATATGATCATTACCATCTATTGCTATACGGTGATTGCCCCGCGCATCGGCCAACGAATCAAATACATTTGCAGCTTGGCGGCGCATTTTGTCATGCTTTTGCTTGAAACGGTCAATGCCGCGTGGTTTGATAGCTCGAACGCCTTCATCCTTGTCCTGGAACGCCTAATGCCGCTCATCTATTACACGCTTCTGTTCTTTATTCTGTTCGAGCGTGTGGTGGAGCTGCTGCACTCAACCTACCGGACATCCATCACCGATGCTCTGACCGGGTTATTCAATCGCAGGCATGTATTGAAAGTTATGCGGCAATACATTCGAAATGAATACAAAATTTCGTTCATTTTCTGCGACATCGATAATTTCAAGAAGGTCAACGATACGTTCGGCCACGACCAGGCCGATGAAATATTGAAGCAGACCTCCCTTATCATGCGCGAAGAAATCGACGACTTCGGCATTGCCGGACGGTTCGGCGGCGAAGAATTGATCGGGCTCATTCTGCATCGGAACGCGCGCGCCGATCAAATTGCCGAGAAGATACGCCAGCGAGTCGAGAGCGAGACCAGCGTCACGATCAGCATCGGCACCAGCAATCTCCGCAAGCATATGACGGCCGAGGATCTGATACGCGAGGCCGATCAAGCCATGTACTATTCCAAGACGAACGGCAAAAATCGGGTTACCGCATTCCAATCCGTATACAGCGCCTCTTACGCTCCCCAATCACGGGCCAAGCGTTGAGGATGCCGCAATGGGATTGTCCCATAAGGTTTCATCACCTGAGGGGCAGTCCTTTTTTCTATAACATTCACCACCGCATCTGAACCAGCGGAAGAGTGCATAAATGAGCAGAACCCTGCCCCTCTCTGCTCCCCTCGGAAAAATGAAAAATGGCGAAGCAGAAAAACCTCTGCCTCACCATTTTTTTCTTTCTCATGCCTGCTATTGCACGTCTCTTTTTTTGAATACAAAGATCGAGATCCCGAGCAGCACAATCATATATACCGCATAGACAGCGATGCTGTAACCTAACGTAGCGCCCTTGAATGGCAGCATATCGGCGTCGCCCGTAAAATACGGCTTCCAGTCCATGTTCGGGAAGATAAGGAACTTGTACCAGCTCTTGTTCGCCAGAAAATAGATGGCCGAACCGACAACCGACTTCAACACAATCGGTATCGTAATCGACAACCCCAGACTGTGCGTCAAGACCGCAGTCGTAAAGGCAACCAGCGCATAGAACAGCACGTTCGGAAGACCGAGTGCCATATCGGCAGCAATCTGTACCAGCTTGACATCGGCCGGGATGACATTAAAGAAGATGGCCCCAAGCGCCAATCCAATAAACAAGGTGAACAGATAAACCACTAACATAATAAGCATGATGTTGACGAGCTTCGACATCAGCACCATTGTCCGGCTTGCCGGACGGATGAGGAGCTGCTTGATGGTGCCGTCTTTGTACTCATCGGTTATGATTTGCGCGGATATAACCATAATAAAGATGCTCGTAAGCGTATTTGATATGAAATGGACGTCGCTTGTAAAGGATATGAACGAATAGGGCTGATCTTTGAAAATAAAAAATCGCATCGCGACGGCCAACAGTAAGGAAATGACGGCGAGAAACGCGTAATAGTATGGCACTTGCCGTTTGCTGTTCGCTTTCATCCATTCATTTTGCACAAGGGATATGAAATATCTCATTCGATACGGCCTCCTTTCGTCATGGATAAGAACGTGTCCTCCAACGTCGGAGCGACCGTACGCACCTCATAGATAGCGACTCCGTGCTGCACGAGGTGTTCAACCACCTTCGGAATGTCGTCTCTCAGCAGCTCGACGGAGAGCGCCCCTCCTTCTCCTCGCGAAGCGGGCCATGAAGTCGAGGCAAGCGCAGCAAGCGCTTTGTCCGGCGCGCTCACTTCGAAATGAATGGCCTTCGGCACAGGCGCAGCATCGTCCGCATTCGGATCCAGCGCCCGCTCGCCGACGAATTTGCCGTTCTGGATAATGAGCACGCGATCACACATAAGCTCGATCTCGGATAACAAGTGGCTGGATACGAGAATCGAAATATTCTCTTTTTTCGCAAGCTGGCGCAAATAATCGCGGAGCTCGCGAATTCCTGCAGGATCAAGCCCATTCGTCGGCTCGTCCAAGATGAGTATAGATGGGTTATGCAGCAGCGCTTGGGCTACTCCCAGACGCTGCCGCATCCCCAGCGAATAGTTTTTCACCTTTTTATCCAGCGCATTTTCCAAGTCAACGAGCTTTACGATTTCTTGCAGCCGTTCTTCCCGGATCGGCTTGCCGCTCATGCGGGCGAAATGGGTCAGATTTTTCCGCCCGGTCATGAATTTATACAGCTCCGGATTTTCGACGATGGCGCCAACATGGGCCATTGCCTTCGCCCGATTGGACCGGATGTTATGACCTTCGACTACGATTTCGCCTTGCGTCATGGACATCAGTCCCACGATCATCCTTATCGTGGTTGTTTTGCCGGCACCGTTCGGACCGAGGAAACCATATACTTCTCCGCGGCGAACGCTGAACGATAGATCATCGATAATCGTCTTGCCCTTTATTTTTTTCGTGACATTTTTTAGCTCTACCACGACGTCGTTCATCAAGCATTCCACTCCTTTCAAAATAAACCTTCTTCCTATTATATCTGTTTGTCCATTCCGTTTGTTGGCATCCGTACCGTAAACCGCAAAGCTTATTTTGTGCCACTTACTCCATACGTAACGGACTGAAACAATGTTTCGGTTTTTCGACTTACAATATTGTCACCTATATAGAGGATGTTTAAAAAGTCCATTGAACACGCACGATTGTGTTCTTTACGGCAAGTGCTCTTCACTTTTTCATATCTTTTACATGTTAGTTTCCGTTGCATGGGTATCTTTTTGTCCGGTAAAATAATAAGGCCTTTTTATTTTCGATGTTCTAGCACATTTAATCACATAAAGGAGTTGTACGATGTCGCCATTACCATTACCCCAACTGCCTCAGCACTATATTGACCAAATGAAGCAGCTGCTCCGTCAAGAAGCCGATGCTTTTTTGCACAGCTATGACTCGCAGAGAGCATACGGTTTAAGGGTCAATCCTGTCAAATGGGAGCGCCATGCCGCTGCGCGTAATCTCACCATACGGCAATTCCAACTTCGTTCCGTCCCTTGGTGCGAAGAGGGCTTCTACTATAATGAGCATTCGCGTCCTGGCAAGCACCCTTATCATGCCGCCGGCTTGTATTATATCCAAGAACCGTCCGCCATGTCTGCAGTGGCGCTGCTTGATCCGCAGCCCGGCGAATTCATTCTGGACCTGGCTGCCGCCCCGGGAGGGAAATCGACGCAAATCGCCGGCCGCATGCGGGGGGAAGGCGTGCTTATCGCCAACGAGATTCATCCCCAGCGCGCGAAGATTCTATCCGAAAATATCGAGCGCATGGGCGTGGCCAACGCTATCGTCACACAAGCGGATCCGCACACGCTGGCCGCCAAATTCCCGATGGCCTTCGATCGGATTATGCTCGATGCCCCATGCTCCGGAGAAGGGATGTTCCGCAAAGATCCCGGTGCCATAGAGGAGTGGTCGCCTGACCACGTGGAAGCGTGCGCAGCCCGGCAATGGGACATTATTCAAGCAGCGGTCACCATGCTTAAGCCGGGAGGCACGATAGCCTATTCCACCTGTACGTTCAATCGCAGGGAGAACGAAGATATCGTTGACAAATGGCTTGCCGCTTTTCCCGAATTCAGGCTTGCGGGAACAGAACGGATCTGGCCGCACCTTGCAGAGGGCGAGGGTCACTTTGTCGCCGTATTCCAGAGGACACCCGCAGGCGAAGGGGGCGTGCCGGAACATTACGCCGCCTCGCATTCAGTCCGTCCCTCTGCCAAGTCAAAAGGCCGGCGCGCCCCGGGTCGTTCTGAACGCGGAACCGTCCGAACGGCTGATGTCCATGACTCGTTCAGACAATTCGAAGCATGGGCTGACGAACATCTTCCCGGCCTTGCCCTTCCTTCCGGAACGCCGTTGCTGTTCGGCGAAGAACTGTACTGGCTGCCGCAAGGCAATGCTGCCGCAATGGCCTTTCTTAATGGCGGAGCTGCATTAGACAGGCTGCGCGTGCCGCGTGCGGGCCTCCATCTCGCCCATGTGCGCAAAAACCGGATTGAACCGGCCCACGCGCTGGCTCTGTCGTGCATCACGGGCGAACAAGCTGCGCTTACGCTGCAAGCGGCGGCAGATGATGCGCGGATCGCAGCTTTCCTCAGAGGGGAAGCGATAGCATTAACGTCAGATTCCGAGCCGGTTCGGGCAAAGGGCTGGATGCTCGTGACCGTCGACGGCTTGCCGATCGGTTGGGGCAAAGCTTCCGATGGCATGTTGAAAAACCATTACCCAAAAGGGCTTCGCTCCTTATAGAGGACCCCAACACTCCTCATATTAAAAAACCGCTATCCTTGCAGACACGATGCTCCATACGAAGCAGCTTTGTTTCTGCAAGGCTAACGGTTCGTCATTTAACACGACTCGCAATACACAAGCAACTCGTCAATAATCTCATTGCGGAACATCATTGTCAGATGGAGCACATCAAAGCTTTGCTCCTTGGCCAACTGCTTGACAAGCGCTTTGGCGATCACTTCGCGTTCCGCGCAAGTTCCCGGCACGCGAAAATCGATATAGCCGGACAGCTGCTCCCCATCGGTGCTGATGGTCGCCGCACCGATCGGCAGCGATCCGCTGGCGTCGCTGTACAGGTCATACAGAAGCGCATTGCCGTCATCACGGGCCAGCACGACATGAATGCGGGCGTCCGCTTCACCGATCAAGCGCTTTGGCTGTGCGACGATCTCCGCACGGTCGGCAGCAAGCTCATCCGGTCGCGCGACGCAAGCCGAGGAGGATCCGACCATAACGGACGGCTCCATCTCATATTGTTGTCCATTCTCCATTCCATACATCACTGCTTCGTCTTCGAATTCTCCTTCTTCATCGCCACCCGATACGATCCGCCGCACTTGTCCAAGCACGAACACGACTTCGAAGTCATCCGCTCCCAATGCTTCGGCCACATGGCGGACATACCGCTCGATGTTCTGCTCCACAATAACAAGCGCCTCGTCCTGACAGGCTTGCGCATCGATGATGAATGACCCTTGCAGCCGTTCTTGCTCACGGTACAATAACGTCAACACACCGACATAGGCGCCTTGCCACAAAACATCTATCGCTTCTCCGCTCATCGTTCTGAAATCCGGCCGCAGTTGAACCTCAGTCATAATCCAGACCTCCATCCTGGCGTTACTCTCTTCTGCATCAAGAGTTTGGCCTTAGGATTCCCGCTTCCGCGATGGAACATGCGCCCAAAATCGATAGCAGGCGAGACAAGCGGCCATACGCGAATTACCCGCAAGCAACGACACCACGCAGGAGGGGGACGGTTCCCCGCCTTCTTGCGATGTCGCTCAGGACATGCCGGTTATTAAATTTACATCCTTGAATTCTAGGATAAACAATGCTTGCGAAGCGCCTCATGCACGCCATCTTCGTTGTTGGACAAGGTCACATCTTGTGCTGCCGCCTTCACTTCCAACGGTGAATTGTCCATTGCAATGCCCATGCCGGCAAATTGAATCATCGTCATATCATTGAAATAGTTGCCGATCGCCAGCACCTGCTCACGCGGAATGCCGCGCATATCCGCCAACTCGCGCAGCGCGCTGCCTTTGGTCGCATCGCGATGCATGATATCAATGAAGTAATCGCCCGAACGGATGAAATTATGCTCATGCTTCCACAGCTTGAGCTCCTTCTCGACCTCATCCATCTGATCCTTCAGCCCGCTCATCGTCAGCTTAAGCGGCACGTCTTTGAGCCCTTCCCACCCCGGGAACTGCTTCGGCTTGATAAGAAACTGACCGTATAGATCATGCATTTCCGGAGTCAGCCCTTCCAGCTTGTCCACATATAAATCAAATGCCGTATTGATATCGAAATGAACGCCGTGCTCGCGGCAGTAGCGAATGTACGGTTCAAGCCCCATAGGCTCAATTTCGAATTGGTGAAGCACACGTCTCCCTTTGGATGCAACCGTAGCTGCGCCGTTGTGCGTAATTACAATCCCTTCCATACCCAATTCATCTAAATAGGGCAATGTGCTTATCGGACTGCGTCCGGTACAAAGCACGATTTCGATTCCTTGAGATGCGACCTCGCGAATCGTGTCCGCATTTTTGGCGGACAGCGAATGGTCGTCATGCAGCAAAGTTCCATCCATGTCTAAGGCGACGATACGGTAATTCATATAGGTAGTGCTCTCCTCTCATTTCATAACCTGGCAAAGGTTATTTTTCTCTTGATTGTCCTTGCCGAAGCCCAGCGATCTCCTCTTCCGAGCATTCCCGCCATTGGCCCAGGGGCAGTGCGGCGTCCAGCACAAGCGTACCCATGGAGAGGCGCTTCAAGTAGGTCACCCTCTTGCCGACCGCCTCGAACATACGCTTCACCTGATGGAACTTCCCTTCGGTAATCGTTAATTCAATATGGGAATAAATACGCTGCTCCTCTTGCTCATGCCGGAGGATCGTCAAGGCGGCAGGTTGGGTCTCATATCCGTCATCAAGGGTCACTCCGTACCGGAATGCTTCAGCATCATCCTCGCCAACCTCGCCTTCCACGATGGCAAAATACGTCTTTGGCACATGCTTTTTCGGTGACAACAGCTCGTGCGCCAGCTTGCCGTCATTCGTGAGCAGCAGCAATCCTTCGGTATCTTTATCGAGCCGCCCTACCGGAAACGGCTCGAAATGGCTCATCTCCTCCGGCAGCAAATCTACAACCGTCCGCTCCCTCGCATCCTCGGTCGCGGAGATGACGCCTTGAGGCTTGTTCATCATGACGTATATATATTCACGGTAGCGGATCCGTTCTCCGTCCAATACAATTTCGTCATGCTCCGGGTCCACCTGAAGCCCGCTATCCTTTGCCGTCCGGCCATTGACGGCAATCAAGCCGCCCTTGGCCCATTTTTTTATTTCTGAGCGCGATCCGCACCCCATATGTCCCAATAGCTTGTCCAACCGCATTTTCTTCGCCATTGCTTACGTCCACCTCCATGCTGGCGGGTATTCATTCTTCACCGTTCCTCCCGCCCATTTTGCCAATCCTAGGCTATATCCGTCCACGCATACAAGCAGCCACCCCTTCGCAGGTGTCGCTGGATCGCGTTCGATATGCTCTTCTCCCAACGTTAACGTTTCGCCACGCAAATACCGGATCACTTCGTCCTGGCCTAATCGAAGCGGCAGCACGCGCTTCATGTGCGAGCTTGTCATAGCCATCGCAAGCGCCTGCGCCGGCTCGAACCGTTCCCCCTTGCACGTGCCGAGGAACAATCCCGGCCGCACGACGCGCAGCGAGCCCAGCCGCTGAATCGGAAGCGGACAGGCATATAAATAAGGCCCGATAGACGCATTCGCCCCGGCAACCCCTGCCGTCATCTGCTCGCGGCAGAAGCGGCCATACGCTTCAAGCTGATCGGAAGCCGGAGGGAGGATGCCCTTCGGCTTCGGCGCTGGACTGCCCCCCTGCTTCAGGCGTTCCTGACTGGAGCGATGCTTCGCTTTTTGTCCTTTCGCCCCTTGTCTTGACGGATGGGTGTTCATGACGGCGGCGCCAACGCAGGACGTATTATCGCCGTGATGTGCCTGTTCATGCAACTCAGCCCTCGCCAGCCTCTGCCCCTTTGCCATCTCCGAATCGGAACGTTCCAGCACCGCTACGAAATGTCCTTCGCCCTGCAGGCGATGCGGCCAGAGCCGCGCCGTCCCGGCCGTGCTGTCGATCGCTTCCTCGTCTGCTTCCCAGCCATACTCCTTCATGCACTCGCGCGCCCAATCCGGCCTCCCGGGACAGAATCCGTTCATTAATGGGATCGGCACGACGCGGAACTCCGGATGCGCGCTTAGAAAGCGGGCAATGGACGCTTCATTCTCTTCCGGCGAGAAGGTGCACGTCGAGTAGACGAGCCGTCCTCCGGGCGCGACCAGGTTCGCTGCGCTGTTCATGATATCCTGCTGCATCTTGGCGTAGGTCAGCACCGGCTCGCGTTCCCACGATTTGACCATATCCGGCTCTTTGCGAAACATGCCCTCGCCGGAGCATGGCGCATCGACGAGCACCTTCGTGAAGTAGCCGGGAAATGCTTCCGCAATCCGCTCCGGCCGCTCATTCAGCACAACTGCGCGCCGCACGCCATACAGCTCGATATTGCGGACGAGCGCTTTGGTCCGGTCCGGGTGGATGTCGTTGGTGACTAGCACGCCGTCTTCTCCGAGACGCGCAGCGATTTGCACCGACTTGCCCCCCGGCGCCGCGCATAAATCCAATACGCGGTCGTGCGGGCGGACATCCAAGCATTCGACCGGCGCCATGGCGCTTGGCTCTTGAATGTAATATAGCCCCGCATGATAATAGGGATGCTTGCCGGGACGTTCTTGATTCGAAATGTAAAATCCATCCGTCGTCCAAGGAATCGGCCGCAGTGGATATGGAACTATATTTTGAAGCGCAGCGGCATCCAACTTAAGGCCGTTTGCGCGAATTCCGGCATGGGGCTCTTGGCTGTAGCTTTTCATAAACTCTTCGAACTGTTCGCCAAGCCGCTTCTGCATGGTCTGAACAAACGCTGTCGGGAGACTTTTCATACATTCATCCTTTCTTTCGCTCTGCCTTCACTTGCCTTAAAGACAGCAATGATAACAGCATACCATGATCACCATCGTTTTTAAACGAAAGCGATAACTCGCGAAGGAGTTGGCCCTCTCCCTCCCGTCTCATGATTAAGACTTACATTATTGTCACATTGGCCAAGATCGAGAAACTTTGCCTTGCGCCAACCGTATGGAACACTGTTTAATTTAATGTGTACATAGTTGATAGAAAGGAGGAGCCGAATGTTACGTGTTGAAGGTCTATCCCACGCATTCAAAAATGGCCCCGAGACGACCCAAGTGCTGCATTCCATTGATTTTTCGGTCAAGCGTGGAGAGATGGTCGCTTTGCTCGGCAGCTCCGGTTCCGGTAAATCGACGTTACTTAACTTGATGGCGGGGTTGATGAAACCGACCGAAGGCAGCATTTTTATTGCCGAACATAACATTGTGCAAATGAATGAGAACCAATTGGCCGAATTTCGGCGCAAGCACATCGGCTTTATTTTTCAAGCTTATGAATTGATTGCGAACTTGACTGTTCGCGAGAACGTGGAGCTCCCGCTTGTCTTCCAAGGTGTTAACCCTGCTGAACGGAAGAAGAAATCGTTGAAATTGTTGGAGCAGGTCGGCATTCCTGACAAATCAGAGCTGTTCACTTCCCAATTATCAGGCGGGCAGCAGCAGCGCGTCAGTATTGCCCGTTCCTTGATTACGGAGCCCTCGGTTATTTTCGCCGATGAGCCGACAGGGAACCTCGATACGCGGACAGAGGAAGAAATTATCGCGATTCTCAAAAGCTTAAATCAAACGATGGATACTACGTTCATCATCGTTACGCACGAGCTTGAAGTCGCAGAGCAGACGAAACGGATCATTACGCTCCGCGACGGAAACTTGGTGGAGGATCAAACTCCGCCTGCTCCGATTGTTCCGGCGAAGACAGCTCAAGACGTGACGGAAGAGCCGGTTCCCGCGGGAGGTGCGACAACATGAGAATCAGGGACTATATCAATCTCTCCTGGGATCAGCTAAAAAGACGCAAGGTCGTTACCATACTGTGCGCCGCTGGCATTTCCATCGGCTGCGCGGCGATTGTCGTTGCGATGAGCGTGGGCGAGTCGGCGCAGGTGTATGCGGAGAATCAGCTTAATTCCTTTTTAAAGATGGACGAAATAACCGTAACTCCGAACAAAGGCGTGAGCGGAGGCGGTTCAGGCAATGGCGGTGCGGCAGCCAAATCGTCAGAATCGGACGAGGCGAAAGAGCGCGGCAAAATTACGCAGCAGAAGCTTGAGGTCATTCGAAATATTCCGCACGTGAAAGCCGTCGCGGCCAACCAACAGCTCGGATATTTGGAAATGAACACGCTGGATGAGCGCAGATCCATGGTAGAAGTCATCGCAACCGACTTGAATTCGCTAACCGAATTCGGACACAATTTCATGCAGGGCGCTGCTTCCGATTTAGCGGGAACTGCCGTCTTGAACTACGGGGCAACCCTTGGCCTCGTCGACCCGGAGACGATGGACAAGCTCATTCAACAGCTGCAAGACAATCCATACGATCAATCGCTCATGGATCAGTACCGCAACATGAACCGGATTCCGTCTTCCCTGTATCAGCGCCAAGTACGGCTTGGCAATACCGATATCAATGGAAAAGCCTTTTTAAGCTCCCCGCTCCGCGTATCGGGCGTACTGAAGAAACCGAGCGGCAGCAATGAAGATATGGTCGCATATGACAAAAAAGTATATGTTTCGATTGAAACGGGCGAACTTCTGAAGCCGGAGCTCCGATTGGAGAACGCAGAAAATGCGACAGAGCCAGGGACATACAATTCGCTGGTCGTAAAGATCGACGATCAGAACAATGTCGAGGAAGTCGAAAAGCAAATCAAAAAACTGATGCTGAACACGAGCACTAATCTGCATCAGAAGGATCGGTTGAATGAGCAGTTTGCCATTGTGCGCACGATTGCGCTCGGCATCGGCCTGTTCGTTCTCTTCATCGCTTCCATCTCCATTGTCGTCGCGATGACGATGTCCACGTATCAGCGCCGCCGTCAAATCGGCATCATGAAGGTGCTCGGCGCCAACTTGAAACAGATTCGCAACATGTTCATCATCGAAGCCGCGCTGCTCGGTCTGCTTGGAGGACTGATCGGAATCATGCTGTCCTATTGGATTGTGTGGGGGATTAACGGGTTGACAGCGGGCTCGATGTCGGACGGAGGCGAACAATCGATTCTATTTATTTCGCCGACCTTTATACCAATCGGCATCGCGTTTGCGATATTGACCGGTGTCTTATCCGGATTATATCCGGCGATTAGCGCCTCGCGCACAGATGCGTTGACTGCAATTAAACGTGACTAATTGTGACATTATGCACATTCACATGACAGACAGGAAGCAATTTGAAGGAGGTCCGCAACGAAGATGAAGAAAAAGATCAAATGGGCGGTTATCTTGCTCGTGGTCGCCGGCATCAGCTATGGCTTGTACAATTTCTCCAATCCGTCTCAGCCGGCAGAAATGACGGAGAATTCCGGCGCGATTCCGTTTACGGTAACAAAGGAGACCTTGGTGAACAACATTGAGGTCAAGGGCAAATCGACCTACGAACAGGAAACGTTCATCTATGCCCCGTTCGGCTCGGAAGTGAAGCAGTGGGTCGTCAAGGACGGTCAACAAGTGAAGAAAGGTGAAGTGCTGTTCCGTTTGGACCCAAGCGCTTTGCAGAATGAGCTCGCGCAATCGGAGGCTGCCATCAAGAAGCAGCGGCTCGAAACCCAACTGGCGCAGATGCAATCGAAGCTGGCCGACGAGGAACAGTTGCTTCCATCAACGGAAACGGAGATAAAAAGGAAATTCGCCGAAAAGGAAACGGCCAAGCTGCAGTCGGAATTGAACAGTGTAACGCTCGACATCCAACAGAAAGATCTGGACCAGAAGCGGAAAAAGCTGGAGAAGGCCACTTATGCGGCTCCTGCTTCGGGCATCTTCCTCTATGATGATCCGAACAAGCTGCCACAAGCCGTTAAAGATAACGACCGCGTCGGCAAAATCGTAGATTTGAGCAAGCTTCAGCTCGTGACGCTCGTCGGGGAGCAGGACGTGTTCCGCATTAAAGCGGGGATGCCGGTAATCGTGAAAATGAATGCAATGAAGAATGAGAAGTTAACGGGCAAAGTGTTGAAGGTCTCGAAATTCGCCAAAGCCGTGACCGATCAGCAAAATGCGAACCAGCCCGCGCAATTCGAAGTTATCATCGCGCTGGACGCCAACGAGCATCTCATTGCAGGTCTCAGCTTGACGGGCCAAATCGAGACGAACCGCAAAGAAAATGCGATCGTCGTGCCTACCGTGGCAGTCATGCGCGAAAAGGACAATTATTACGTCATGCTGGACAAAGGCAATGGCCAATATGAACGCCGGGACGTCAAGATCGGGATGGAAACTCCAGAGAAGACAGAAGTGCTGGAAGGCTTGAAGGAAGGCGACACCGTCGTCCTGCAATAATAAAATAACAAAAGACCGATCTCATGCTCCCTCCCGCCGGGAAGGATACGGAGCCGGTTTTTCATACGAACAGGCCAGCCGTGCGTTATCGGTTGGCCTGTTTTGTTGCTCTGCTCGCCGCTTAGCCATCTTGCAGACACGGACGAACGTGCTCGCTTATTCACGCTTCAGCCCCGTCCGATTCATCCGGTTTGTCCGGCGCATCCTTCAGCCGATAGCTAAGCATCACAAAGACGTAATCATCCTTCGCGGTCTGCTTGGATAACTCGGTATCCTTCGCAATGTCCGAGGCGGCAGGCTCGAACGGAGGCTTCTCCTCGACGGGAGAAATTACGTTGAGCACGTGATGCGTCTTTTCCGCCCATTCCATCGGCGTCAACGACGCATATGCGATATTGGCCTCCGCCAGCGTGCTCTTGCCGAATTCACCCTTCCTCATCCCTTCTTCAATCAAGTCCATACCCTGATGGGTGATGCGGAGCATTTCCTGCACGATATAACTGGAGTATTCCTCAGTCAACTGTTTGCCGAATGTAAAGCTCCGATGTTCATTGTTCGACCGATAATACTTTTCAATCAAATTCCCCTGCTGTTTCGTCTCTACAAGCTCCAACATATGCGCCTCTTCCAGCTTCTTGACGTGATAATAGAGACGCGACGGCTTCTCGTTCATCTCCTCCGCCATTTGCTTGACTGTGACTGGCTCGTGTTGGGCGAGCCGCAATATGTGTATGCGACGCGGATCAAGCAATATTTTCGCCAGCTCGATATCGTCAATAATCTTGTTCTCTCTCAAAATGTCCCCCCCCCTTTATCCCGAAGAAGACACGGCTTGGCCTCCTTCCGGCAGCTTCGTCTCGTTCGTTTGCCGAAGCGCTTGATTATATTTTAACAGAGGGAAAACGGCAGCGACAATGATAAGCAGCAACCCCGCAAGCGAAGTGGCCGTCAGCACGCCGAACAAAGAAGCGAACAAGCCGCCTGCGCCGATGCCGAGCACCGTTCCCGCTTGCGACACCGACTCGAATACGCCGGAGCCTCGGCCCCGCATTTCATCCGGCATCAGCGTGATGAACAGACTGCTCAGCGGCACGTTCGTGCATGCGATAGATACGCCGACGCCAAGCGCCCACACATAAACGCTGACAACTCCGCTTTCTTGATATAGATGGAACAGCGGTACAATCAGCATGCAGAACAAGCCGATGACGCCCACCGCTCCCAAGAGCATGACGTTCGCTTTAAGCCGCTGCATCAGATAAGGGGCAGCCATTGCTCCCATGATGCTTCCAGCTCCAATCATACTGGAGACGAAGCCGAAATGCTCCGCCGGAATGTGGAACGTTTGCAGCAGCGCCGCGTTCAAATTTGTATTGATGACACCAATAATAAGCATGATGGGGACGAGCAGAATGAGGAGCGCGAACAAACTGTCATGGCGGTAAATGGCGCGCAGACCGCTTTTCAACGCTTGCCAATACGGTTCCTTTACAGCGGACTGCATCTGGCCTTGCTCCGTCATAGCTATCTGTTGAGCTGCTGACGGGTCCGAGGACAAGGCTCTCGACATGCCGCAGATGAACAAGGCAGACAGCACGAACGTGAACGCGTTAAAAGCGAACAGCCAGCCGAAATGGCCGAATGGAATAAGCAGTCCGGCAAGCGCCGGGCCGACGAGCCTCATCGCCATGTAGGTCGCCTGCGATAACGATACGGCCTGCGTAATGTTCTCTTGGCTGACGACACGCGGCACGATGGCTGTGCGCGCAGGCTCGAAAAAGACGGTTCCGATGCCCTGCAGCAGCACCAGCGCATAGATGCCGTAAAGCTCATGCTGGAACACGATGAGCAGCAGGACGATGAAGGCCCTATAGAGGTCGGCAGCAGCCATAATGCGGCTGCGGTCGAAGCGGTCGATGAACGGCCCGACGAACGTTCCGAGCAGCATATTCGGCAGCACTTGAGCCAGCACGACCACGCTTAAAGCAAGCGGATTGCCCGATAAATTCGCGACCAGAAAAATGACGACGAGCCGGGTGATGCCGTCTCCCAGCTCGGAGACGATTTGCGCCAGCCAGAGATGGCGAAAAGCGCGATTGTTTAGCAGCAGCTTCATGAATAAGACCTCCTTTTAAAAACTTTTTAACCGTTAAAATTTATTTTAGCGATAAAATCTATTTTGTAAAGATGCAATTTGCCTATCCATCAGTCTCCCCTTCGGTTAGTATGAACGAGTCGCGCATCGCACGAGTGCTCTATCGTGTGGTTGAGCGTTGATAAAATAGCGGAATGGAGCGTGTTTAACTGCAAATATACATTTGAGCGTTCCCTTTTTGGGTCTTTCGTCACGCTAGACTGCAATCGTGAGCTTGTTGAGAAACCCAAAATGTAAAAAGAAACAAGTATGGTGGGGGTATCCGCTTCCGTCGCTGTTGAATCCAAGTCATTAGGGATGAGACGGTGCGGGGATGACTCGGATTCAAAGGCGATCGCCAGGTCTCTCCAGCGGACACCCTCCACCCTTTTTTGTTTCATGCGGGGTTTCTCAACAACCTGAATCGTGCAGTTCATTTTCGTATAATCGCACATATACTGGTAATACTCTCGTTTTGAACTGCATGTTTGCAGTTCAAACGTCAAAAAGGGCGGTATTTTGTTAAAACAACTGCCCAGATACAGTTCGTCAGCTCCTCTACTGCCTTGTTCTCGTCGAAAAGCACGGTCTCGTAAAGGTTGCACGCTTCCCATCAGGTCGACAAGATAGAACAAGTTGGGTTAGGATACCCCCTTCTGAGCGATAGGGATAGTGGACAAAAAAACGCCTCGACACCCCTTCCTTGCTTAATCTGAGCCACCGGGAGAGGGGCATGAAGATACAAAAAATCCCCATGCTCGCCTCAGTAAGGTCGAACATGGGGATTTATACAACAGCGTATTAAAGTGAATCTGCCGCTATTCACATGTAACGGATGGCTTTGAAGTTTTCCAGATTACGTTCTCGCCGTAAGTTTTGCCCCAATCATACATCATTCGCAATACCGGCATCAGACTTTCTCCATGCCCGGTAAGAGTGTATTCTACTCGAGGAGGGACTTCCGGGTACACCTTCCTGAAGATCAATTGGTCTTCCTCCAACTCGCGAAGCTGGTTGGTCAGCATTTTTTGCGTAATATGCGGAATCAATCTCTTCAGCTCGCTGAACCGCTTGGTGCCCTCCAGCCCGAGATGCCATAATATAATCAGCTTCCATTTGCCCCCGATTACGGCTAGGGTAAGTTCTTTTTCGCAATTGATTTCCTTGAGATTGATGCGGTCTTTAATTTCAGTTGCCACTATACCAGCCTCCCCCCTAACTCTAAATACTATAACACGAAGCGTTTATTCTCATGTATAGTTGAGGTTCGAGATTCCGGCATGCTTAACCTTAGGGCCATCGAGCCAGTGGAGCAACATCATTCCAGGTTGGCATGTCTGTCGTACATCCCGCCGGAGTCAAGCCCGCGCTTATCCATTATCCTAAGCACGACCGCGTCGTAAAATATCAGCAAAGTCTGCTCGAACAAGGAAGCCATCGGCTGTATGGTGGCGCAGCCTCCATTTGCTTGATCCTTCGGCGATCCCGGCAGCGCAACGGCTGCATCCGATAGCTTGCCAATCGTCGATTCTGGTGCGATCGTAACGGCGACCACCGACGCGCCCAAGTTTTTTGCTTTCTCGGCCATCGGGATCAAGCTTTTCGTTTCTCCCGAGCCCGTGCTGATGATGAGAACGTCATCCTTGGTTATGCCAGGGGTTACCGTTTCCCCGACCACATAGGCTTCCATTCCCGTATGCATAAGACGCATGGCGAACGCCCGTCCCATTAAACCCGATCTCCCGGCACCTACCAGAAACACTTTCTTCGACTGCAATATCATATCGGCCAATTGCTCGGCTTCTTTTTCTGCAATTGCTTCTGCCGCATGTTGCAATTCCTTCACGATCTCTGCTGCATATTTTACCGTTTCCATGGCAGTCAGGCCTGTTTAACCAATTTATGCATCTCGGCCGCTGTCGCTTTTTTATCCGCTTGACCGGTTATTCCTCCGCCTACGATAACGAGATCTGGATTGGCCTGAATGACTTCTGGCAGCGTACTCAGCTTAATGCCGCCTGCTATCGCCGTCTTCGCATGCTTCACGACGCGTTTGATGGCCGTCAGCTCCTCGAAAGAGTTTTTACCTGCCGCTTGATGGTCATAACCGGAATGAACGCAAATATAATCAACGCCAAGCGAGTCAATCTCCTTCGCTCTTCCCTCGATATCCTTCACATTGATCATATCCACCATTATCTTTTTGTTCTGTTTCTTGGCTTCCTCCACCGCGCCCTTGATTGTGGAGTCGTCGGATACGCCCAGAACGGTAATGATATCCGCGCCCGCCTCGGATGCCTTCATAACTTCATAGCCGCCCGCATCCATAATTTTCAGATCGGCCAGCACGCGCAAGGACGGGAATGCTTCTTTCATCTCCTTGACCGCTCTCAGTCCTTCGTTAATGACGACCGGTGTTCCGATTTCGACGATATCTATATGCTCTGCAACCTCTGCTACCAGTTGTTTGGCTTCGGTAATATTTACCAGATCCAATGCCAATTGAAGCTCCATCATTATGCCACTCCTTTTGCATGTATGTGTGTTATGAATTACACGCTCATTGTAGAACCTTGCCGTCTATTTAGGAAGTAGGCACTTTTAAGTGATGTAGTTACTTGGAGGATACTACTGCAATAGGTTGATAAGAAACGTTAAGAATAGAAATTGCCGAACCTTGGGGATAAGCCTAGATCTCGGAGAAAGATCCGACTTTCACGCCATTACAGCTCGCCATCCATATTGTAAGCCATAATATAATAAGTTAAATCGTCGGCCAACGGTTGAACGCTCAACGTTTTCATTCCGTAGTGGCTATAAATTTGTTCGTTTTTTTGGCTGTCCGTTTCCAAAATACAGGGTATATTTTTCTCATCCGCCTGTCCCATCACAAACTCCATCACTTGCCGCATATACCCCTTATGTCTGTACTGTTCCTGCACCACAATCATAAATACAAAAAGGTAATCCTTTTCGCCCTTGACAAAGCTTTCTGCTCTTTTCAATTTAGAAAACTGTTTTGCAATTTTCAAGAAGCTGCTAACTGAAATCACTTTTGCCAGCTTAAGCAGCCTCAGCTTTTCCGATAGCTTTAAACCGTTGCTTTTTGTCCAAAAACCGCAAATCCCTTCATAATTTTCTGAGGTCGCGTAGGCCATTTCGTTTTCGATTAATATTTGAAGGTTGAGATTAAAAAAATGAGTCAACACATGTTTTCTTTGTTCAGGACTATCTCCCCAACAATTAAATCCGGCGTTATCTTTAAATCCATCCGCAATCTTTTCGGCGAGCCCATATATCTGTAGCTCTGTTAATCCTTTTATCTGTATCATCATATCACTCCTTTTCAGCATGATCCCGATTATGCTGCCTATGGCAAAAATAATGAAGTCAAAAACCTCATGCGGGTCTGCGAGAACAGCCTCGCAACTTTCAGGACGCGCACGCCCTAATTGTTGCATATCACCGTCGCCCTGGCAATAAAAAACCGCTTTGTTCCTCTAATGGGAAAAAGCGGAAAATTATATTATCCTCTTACAATCTCGATTTTGCGGACGCGGTGTTTATCCTTTTCCAAAATGGTGAACTGTACGCCATCGAATTGATACTGGCTTCCCTTTTTGCTGTCGGGAATGCGATCATACAGCCAGCCCCCAATCGTATCGATATCAGCGCTCTCGATCTCGGTTCCAAGCATGTCGTTGATGTCGGAGAGCAGAACTTTACCGTTCACGATCATATGGTCCTCCGTAATATATTCAATGTCAGCCTTCTCCTCGGCGTCGAATTCATCCCGGATATCACCGACGATTTCCTCCAAAATATCTTCAATCGTAACCATGCCCGACGTACCGCCGAATTCGTCAATGAGGACCGCAATATGCACGCTCTCCTGCTGCATCCGCTTCAGAAGCTGCTTGATCGGAATCGCTTCCGACACGCTCAGGACCGGATGCATCACTTCGGATAACGGAGCATCGGCAATCTCGTTGAACTGAAGAAACAAGTGCTTCGTGTTCACCATGCCGACTACATGGTCCTTGCTGGCCTGAATGACTGGATATCGCGTATATTGTTCCCGTTTGATCGTGGCGATGCTGTCACGCACCGTCTCCATCGCTTCGAGACAGACCATGTCCGTACGGGGAACCATAATATCTTTGGCATGCAATTCGTCGAAGGCAAAAATCCGGTTCACATAACCGTACTCCGTATTGTTGATTTTGCCGCTCTCGTAGCTCTCGTTCAGAATAATCCGCAGCTCTTCTTCGGAGTGCGCTTCTTCATGCTCCTTCGCAGGCTTGAGACCGAACAGGCGGATGATGCCGTTCGCGGACCCGTTCAACATCCAAATAAAAGGGTACATCAGCTTATAGAACCAAATAATCGGCTTCGCAAACAAGACGCTGATTGCTTCCGCCTTCTGTATCGCGAGCGTCTTGGGCGCAAGCTCGCCGACGACCACGTGCAGGAACGTAATGACGATGAACGCGATACCAAATGCAAGCACCGAGCTGACCTGTTCCGGAAGGGCAAAATAGGTGAAGAGCGGATGCAGCACCCTCTCCATCGTCGGTTCACCCAACCAGCCAAGTCCCAATGCGGTAATCGTGATGCCCAGCTGGCAGGCGGATAAATATCCGTCCAAGTTACTGGTGACCTGCTTGACGGCAAGCGCGTTTCTGCGCCCTTCGACAACCATTTGATCCACTCGGCTGGAGCGGATTTTAATGATGGCGAATTCGGTTGCGACAAAGAAACCGGTTAATAATATCAATATGGCAAACAAGAAAAAGCTGATACCTGTAGACAAATCTGATTTCTCCTTTATCATTTCGAGTTCATTTGAACTTATTATAAGAACTTATAACTAAGAAAACAAAGCGAGAATGCGGTCATTTTAGGTCAAATCCGACTCCATGCGTTCAATCCACTTACGAAACCAATTACTCTTGTTTATTTTTCGGCTTTGACTTTCAATTAGATAAAATCTTATGATAGGCTTATTGCAATTTCAAAATAATCAGGTGGTTAAAAGATGGAAAGCTTCGTCATTACGCGAAAAAAAATGTCTGAACTTCTAATGTCTCTGCAGCCTGCCGACAATATAGTGAGTGAGCAATCCCGAACGCCGCAAGCGATACTGCAAGAGGGATGGGAGGAATTCAAGCAGCAGCTGATCGGTCTCGACACGACCGCTTCTCCTCTGCTGCCTGCTGCATTGCCGCCCATATATGAAAAGTTAATGCGAGGACGTTCCCATAAGGAAGGGCTGTCCTTGAATGAAATCGCAGCTCTCGGGAACCAAGTGGAATATTCCAACTTCTCGATAACATCCATACAGAATTGGGTCAAGCGTGACATTAAAGACTTTATAGGCTCCCCCCGGCTTGGCAAGAAGTATTCACTGCAGCAGGCAGCCCTCATTCTCATAGTGGAAGATCTGCGGGCAACCCTTCATTTCGATGCGATACGCAGCTTGCTGGCGCTGCTGTTCATGAACCCCGAGCATGACGAGGATGACGTAATCCATCCGCTTGATTTTTACGCCTCCTACGCCGCGCTCTACGAAGAACTCGATCGGAACAACGACCAAGTGCTTGACGTCCACGGACACGACCCGCTGCGGCTGCGTCATGACCATATGCTGGAGATGATCATTTCCAAGAAGGCCGATGATTATTTAAGCAATCTGGATCCGCAGCGCCGCTGTCACTGTCACCATCATCTTATCCGCAACGCGCTCGTCATTGCGATTACTTCCGTGCAGACCACTTATTTTCAATATGTATCCAAAAAATATATGAATGCCACATTGCTGTCTTGTCAAAACATCCGAAAGAACGAATGATAAAAAAAGGTGAACCGGGGGTATCCCTGGCTCACCTTTTTTCGTAACCGGCAAACTGCACTCTGCTTCATGCAGCTTGATAAAAATAGAGGCTATGTTCAGCTGATTTTGTATGTAGCAGTGATGTGGTTAATCGTAAACGAAGAAGGGGCGGCAAATTGAATATAAAGATAGCCGTCCTCTGTCGCCGTGAAAATTCTTCCAACGTTGCTCTTGAAAAAAGTTCCTAGATGATTGCTAGAATCATACACCGAATAGTAGGCATAGTTGCCTTGAGCAAAAATAGTAAGCTGCTGGCCTTTCTTTAAATAAATCCCTTCCAAAGCACTGAGTTCATTCGGACGCAGAGCATAGTACTTGGTGATTTGTTGGGCTTCCTGAACCGCTGGTTCGGCGGGAACGGCAGGAACGGCAGGGGAAGCATACGCCGGCGAAGCTGCAGCCAGAACAGCCAGCGCTGACAGGGAAATAAGAAACTTCTTCATTTCGAATCACTCCTCAATTTCTTGTATTTGATGCAATAATCTGGAAGTTATCTCTTCTTAAATATAACAAAAATATAATATCTTGTAAACCCCTAATTCCTATATTCTTTGTAGGAATTATAACTGGAATTCGCCTTGTCTCGCAACTCTCTTGATAGAGGCAATAAAAAGAGAGGCTTTCCATAGGTCAATCAGACCGGTTTGGACGAGCCTCTCTTTTGGTTCAGATTAGAAGGGAACAAAATATTGGAATGACAATTTACTTTGCTATAGGCAATCCTTCCTCACGCCATCGCACGATGCCCCCTTGCAGGTTCATGACGTTCGTGTAGCCGTGCGCCTGCAGAATGCCAGCCGCAATTGCGGAACGCATCCCCGTCCGGCATTGGACGAGCACGGGCTTGTCAGCGGGCACCTCGCGGATTCTCTGCGGCAGCGTGCCGAGCAGAATATGCCGCGCTCCTGGAATGCGGCTTTCCGCCCACTCCGTCCCGGAGCGAACATCGACGACCGCCACCTTCCCCTCGCTCACTTGATCCGCGATGTCCGCAGGGGTCACCTCCGCATACGCTTGCAAACCTGCCGCTGGCGCGATCGAGCCGCTCCACATTGCGGAAGTTTCGATCGTGCCCGCGATTCTGTCAATGCCGATGGCCCGCATATCGCGGACAATTCCAGGCAGTTGATCCGCCTCCCCCATAACGTACAGCGGCCGCTCATCATCGATAAGCCAACCGGCCCATGACGTAAAGGAGCGATTGTATGGCAGATTGATCGTCCCCTTCGCGTGACCAGCCGCGAACGCGGTGCTGGCGCGCGTATCGATGACGGTTGCGCCTTCCTCCGCAAGTCTGCTCACCCCCGCCACCGTTCCTTCGATCCAGTCTGGCGCAGGCAGCCGGGCGATCAGCTCCGGACCATCCCGGTTCACTCGTTTCATGCGCGGGAAGTAAGTGGGCGGCTCGGGTTGTCCAGCCAACAGGGCGGCGACGAACGGCGGCTCATCGTCAAAGGACAAGGCCCAATTGAACCGCTTCTCGTACCCGACCGTCGAGGACGGAACCGCGCCAAGCGCCTTGCCGCATGCGCTGCCGGCCCCGTGTGCCGGCCATACCTGCACGTAATCGGGCAGTTCCCTGAAACGCTGCAGGGATTGGAACATCAGCCGCGCTCCCTCCTCGGCCGTGCCTGCCAAGCCTACCGCCTTCTCCAGCAGATCCGGCCGCCCGACATCGCCGACGAATACGAAGTCGCCGGTAAAGATGCCGATCGGGCAATCGGCGCCTCCGCCCAGGTCGGTCAACAGGAACGATACGCTCTCAGGCGTGTGTCCCGGCGTATGCAGCACCTCGAACTCGAGTCTGCCCACATTGAATCGATCTCCGTCTTGTACAAGGCGGTGCTTGACCTCATGCCCGCTCTCTCCGCTCACATAAGCATAGGACCAATCCGGGCCGCCTTCGCCTGACACATAAAGCGCCGCTCCGTGCTCCTCCCCCATCTCGCGGGCGCCCGATACGAAATCGGCGTGAATATGAGTCTCCGCCGCAGCGACGACCGTCAGCCCTTCCGCCTGTGCCGTCTGTAAATACGGGGCAACGTCGCGGGCCGGGTCGATAACGATCGCTTCCCCCGTCGCTTGGCAGCCTACAAGATACGAGGCATGGGCCAGTTTCTCATCGTAAAAATAACGCAGCAGCATGGATGCCGCTCTCCCCTTTCTCTGAAACAGCAAATAGTCGCGATACCTGCCTCTTTGCCGCCAGCTACATGCGGCCCTTCAGCATGCCGTGCCAATACAGCTTCGGCAGCAAGCTTTTCTTCAGCACATACATGCTGTAACGCTCCTTCGATTGGTCGAACGGGAATGTCTCCCGCGGGGTCAGATTATAATCGAACTCCGCCAAAATAAGCCGGTTGTATCCCGTTACGAGCGGACAGGACGTATATCCGTCGTAGCTCGCATCGAGCGGCTGTCCCGCCAGCACGTTCAACACATTGCGGGCCGCCACGGGCGCCTGCTTGCGAATGGCCGCGCCGGTCTTGGAGGTTGGCAGATTGCTGCAATCCCCCAAGGCGAACACATTCGCGAACCGGACATGCTGCATCGTATGCTTGTCGACCTCCGCCCACCCGCCTGCGTCTGCGAGCGGACTGTCCTTGATGAAGGACGGAGACGACATCGGCGGCACGACATGAATCATGCCATATCGGATCGTCTCCCGCTCCTTTGTGTCCGTATGCTCGAACACGGCTTCCCGCCGAACCGCGTTGAGCTCCACCAGATTGCGCTTGTACTTTGCCGTTATGCCTCTGCGTTGCACGACCTGGTTAAGCGCTTCGGCATATTTCGGAACGGCGAAGATGGCCGCATTGCCCGAAGCGAACACGATGTCCGTTTTCCCCCTGACGCCCGATCGGCGGAACGCATCATCTGCCAGGTACATAATTTTCTGCGGCGCGCCCCCGCATTTGATCGGCGTGTTAGGCTGCGTGAAGATGGCTGTGCCGCCCTGGAACTCGCGGATGGACTTCCAAGTGCTGTCCACGTAGTTGTAATCATAGTTGCTGCAGACGCCGCCATGCCCGATGCTCTCCTTCAACCCCTTGATCCGGTCCCAATCCACCTGGATGCCCGCCGCGACGACGAGGACATCGTATCGGATTTCGGTTCCGCCCCCGGTCACGAAGCGGTTCTCGTCCGGGTGAAAGCGAACGACCGCTTCCTGCAGCCAGTCGGCGCCCTTCGGGATAAGCGATTGCTGGTTGCGCTCCGTCGTCTCTTTGCGGACGACGCCGCCGCCGACAAGCGTCCACAGGGGCTGATAATAATGTTTGGTCTGCGGATCGACGATCACGACGGAACCGTGAAGCGCTTTAGATGCGCGCAGCAAGCGGGCCGCAACCGATAAACCGGCGCTGCCCGCCCCGACGATGGCGACGGCATAGTGAAGTTGTCTTGGCATCACTTGCCCTCCTCTGCTCCCAAATGCTGCTAGTAGCTGCTTACAAATGAATAATAAAAATGATGCCTGACATTGCAAGATAATGTGCGAAGTGAATCATTATTGCACCAATGGTCAAATTATATGGCCAGAAACCCGTTCCTATGATTACACGGCAAAAAAAGCAATTCCCGCTCCCGTTGTCCGGCAGCCGGAATTGCTTGTCGTCCGTTGATTGCGATTGATAAATAAGATACGGCACCCGTCCAGCATCTTCTCTCCATCCTCGCAGACCTCTACACCCCACGCTCGCAAGCCTGGCCCGCTTCACCGACATGGCCGTTCTGCCGGGTCATCGACGTCTGCCCCTTCCAGCGTTTGGAGACGAATACGAGCAGCAGCATCACCAGCATGGCCCCGAAAAAAAGCCACATCACGGCCTGCACCGGCCAGACGTCCATCATCCAACCTACGGCAATCGGCATGAGCGAGCCGCCGAGTCCGTTGGCGGCCAGCAGGATGCTTGTCGTCTGCTCCGTCATGCCGGGCAGCGCCTGGTTCGCGTAGATGAGCATGATCGCGAACATGCCCGCCATCCCGAGCCCGAGCAGGAAGCTGATCGCGAAACCGCCCCATGCCTGCGAACTGAATGGCAGCAGAAGCAGCACGAGTACGCTCCCCGAGGTGGTTAGCCAAAGGAAGCGGAAATACGTCAGCTTCTCCGCAAGGACGCCGCACAACGCCCGCCCGATTACCATCGCCAGCCAGTAGACGGTAACGGTCAGCGTCGCTTGGGAGCTGGCAATCCCCCATTTTTCAATAAAAATGGATGGAAAGAAATGCACGACGGATACTTCGCTTCCCCCGTATAGCATGAAAAAAGCGGCGCAAAGCACAAGAAACGGCAAGCCCTTGCCAGTATAGGCTGCCGGCTTCGCCTCCCGGTTCCCCCGTTCCACCGTGCGGGTCAGCATGGCATCGATGGTGCCGAACGACAGCTTCTGCCACCCAATGGCCGTCATCAGCGCGCATACGCCCAGCAATAAAAACGAGTAGGCCCATATGCCGCGCGCAATCAAGAAGCTCGCCACGAACGGAATCGTCAAGGCGCCGATGCCGAAGGTTACCTCCAGCTTGCTCATGGCAACGGCCTGCCTCTCCTTGACGGCCACCAGAATAATCGTGCCGATGCACGATTCCACCAGCCCCGCGCCGGCACCGGCCAGCCCGGCCAACAGGATGACGACCGGCCACGGCGGCAGGAAGAACAGCAGCAGTTCAGCGCTGATCAACAACAGTCCCAGCATGACGCCCCGTTTGCGGCTGAACCTGCGGGAGACGGCCGGCATGCCGAGCACGCCGAGTAGCATCCCGATGAACTGCACGAAGATGAGCACCCCGCCGTCGGTATAGTTCAGCCCATAGTGGGCGAGCAGCTCGGGAAGAACGGCGCCCATGATAACGAGGGTCACACCTGTCACGACGTACGACAGACAACCCATCCAGATGAGCCGGTTAATCATGCTGCGCACCTCCGTCCGCCACCGTCAGTTCCACACCGACCTCTTGCAGCTGCCGTTTCCACTCCCCATCCGGCTCCCGGTCCGTAATGATGAGGTCGATGTCCTCCAATCCCGCCACACGGTGGAACATCTTCTTGCCGAACTTGGAATGGTCGGCCAGCACGATGACCTGATCGGCCTTCCGCATAACCTGGCGGATGAGATAGCTCTCTTCTTCGAAGTCCGTCGTCAGACCGTCCATCGACAATCCGCACGTGCCGAGAAACGCCCTGTCGAGATGATAGTCGGCCATCATTTCGATGGCGCGGGCGCCGTAAATCATGCGCTGCCCGTTATAGAGCAGGCCGCCGAGCAGATGAATCCGCGCCGCGTCCTTGGTCGCCAGCATGCCGGCCATGTCGATGGAATTGGTAACGACGACGTTCCGCTTGGTCGTCATATATTCCCCCACATAACGAACGGTCGTGGAAGAATCGACGTATAAGTAATCCTCGTCGTGAAGCAGAGAGGCGGCCAAGCGGCCTATCGCCTGCTTGGATGTCGTCTCCTTCTGCAGACGTTGCTCGTAATTCGGCATCTCCTTCGATATCGTCGGCAGGATTGCGCCGCCGCGGGTGCGGACGATGCAGCCCCGCTCTTCGAGCTTGATGATGTCCCGTCTGGCCGTATCGCGCGACACGCCCAGCAGATCGCAGATTTCTTCGACTTCGATGCGCTTGTTGACCTGCATATGCCTCAGAATAGCGACGAGCCTTTCCTCTTGAAACATGTCTTTCTCTCCTATCAGCTAAGCAAATGTAAGTGTTTTTAAGTGATGATAAGTGATAGTAATGATTATAAGTCATAACCGGAAGCTGTCAAGAGGCGGAATCCCATTCGGCAATGATATGTGCATATGCGAGCTTGTTGAGAAACCTAGAACGAAGTAAAAAGAAACAAGTATGGTGGAGGTATCCGCTTCCGTCGCTGTTGAATCCAAGTCATTAGGGATGAGACTGTATGGGGATGACTCGGATTCAAAGGCGATCGCCAGGTCTCTCCAGTGGACACCTCCACCCTTTTTTGTTTCGTGCGGGGTTTCTCAACAACCTGATATACGCCTATAAACCAAAAAAATCGCCGCTCTCATCCGGCCTTATTGGCCGGGAGATTGGCGATTTGTGTTCCATTCATCATCCTACTCGGTCGGAAGAACCGCGGCAGCGACTTCCTGCTGCAATCGTTCGTCCACAATGTCTATCGTAATGCCGCTGAACGGCGGAAGCACCGGTGATCGCCGCAGCAATGCCAGCGTCTCCCCCGCGTCAAGACGAAGCTTCTCCAGATGAATGCCCATTATGTATTCAGGGTATAAGTTCAGCTTGTCTAGGGCTGCTTCGAGCAGCTTGATGGCTCCTCGATGATTGCCGTTCTGAAAATGATACAGCCCTACGGCGACCTGCAGAAGTCCCTGCAGCAACGGCTTGCGCCCTTCCTCCAGCCACAGCTCCTCCATAACGTCATGACAAGCGTAATAGTCCCGCTCCTCATTGAACAGCTTGATAAACTGGACATACAAGCAGTCATACGCAAGTGACGGCTTATCCGCCATTTCGCTCATACAATCGGATCTCCGTTTTTCTTCGCTCGTTGCATTTCCGCGATAATATCCTCTTCCAGCCGCTTGAGCTCGGCTAGATCGTCCCGCTCCCACACCTCATTGAAGCGATTTTGGAATTGGATGGCTTCGGAAATGTGATGATAGAAATACAGCTCTTGTATAAATGCCAAGCAGTTATGCACGATTTTGGACTTGTCTTCGAAGCTGCTCTGCGCCACCAGTATTTCCTGTCTGATGCTGGACATTTCATTATCGAGAACGAATGCCGCTTCGGCTGCCGTCTTTAACCGCTCGCGCACATCTTCCGGCAGGCTGTCCTTGTATTTATAATTAAGCGAATGCTCTATTGTCGCCCAGAAGTTCATGGCCAGCGTGCGAATCTGAATTTCGGCCAGCACGACCTTTTGGCCGAGAGCCGTCTGCACGGGATATTCCACAATCATATGAAAGCTGCGGTACCCGCTTTCCTTATAATTCGTAATATAATCCTTTTCATAAAGAACGTTCATATCTTTGCGGTGGCGGATAAACTCGGCCACTCGACGAATATCATCAACGAATTGACACATAATTCGTATGCCCGCAATATCCTCAATTCCCCGCTCCAAGTCTTCCAGCGAAACGTTTAACCGCTTCGCCTTGTCAAGGATGCTGGAAATACGTTTGATGCGTCCAGTCACAAATTCAATTGGTGAGTACTCCTCACGTTTTTTCAATTCAGAGCGCATCGTCTTGAATTTGACCTTAAGTTCTTCGACGGCCTGTTCATAAGGCAGCAAAAATTTTCCCCAATCTCTTCCGTCCATGCGAACGCCTCCTGTCCAATCCACCCGTTACTTTATGTTATAATGCATGGTCAAAAAGACAACCTCAAATCGTTGTTGTCCATGATTCGCTTGCTGGAGCCTATGCCCCGTTCAACGGTGATTCGCCCCGACAGCCTCGGAAATATGTCTGAACCCGTCCTGAGCCAGCAGCCGCTTCAGCCCGGATGCCAATTCACGGTTGATGCCCGGTCCGCGATAGATAAGCCCTGTATATATTTCCACGAGACTAGCCCCGGCCCGAATTTTCCGGTAAACATCCTCAGCGGTGAAGACCCCGCCAGATCCGATAATCGGTATCGTTCCGTTCGTCATCTGATACACTTGCGAAATCACTTCGGTTGACCGTTCCGTCAGCGGCTTGCCGCTTAAGCCCCCGTTCTCCAATCGGTGCACATGGGAAGCCCCCATGCGCGACAATGTCGTATTGGTAGCAATAATACCCGATACGCCGCTATTCACGATCGTCTCGGTCATATGCTCCAGCTCGCTGTCGGACACATCCGGTGCTATTTTGACGAGGACGGCCTTGCCGGTGCCCCGTGCCGAATTCTGCTCGTTCATTTCTGTCACAACCGCCTGCAACAGCGCTTTTAGCTCGTCTCCATGCTGCAAATTACGCAGATCCGGGGTATTCGGGGAACTGATGTTCACGACGAATAAATCCGCAACGTCATATAAAGCCCGGATACACTTCAAATAATCTTCATGCGCCTCCTCATTCGGAGTCACTTTATTTTTACCGATATTCACCCATATCGGAATCGGTCTTGACGTCAAGGAAGAGAGGCGCGCGCACATCGCGTCCGCTCCTTCGTTATTGAAGCCCATGCGATTAATGAGCGCTTCATCCGGGGGCAGACGGAACATGCGCGGCTTGTCGTTGCCCGGCTGCCCTTGCGGCGTCACCGTTCCTACCTCCATGAAACCGAAGCCGATGTTGGAAAATCCGCGCACGGCTTCCGCGTTCTTATCGAGTCCGGCCGCAAGCCCGATCGGGCTGTCGAAGTTCAAGCCGAACAAGGAACTCTGTAAGGCAGGGTCCGGTTTAACACCATACATTCCCCGCATCAAGGCAAGTCCTCCCGGCACTTTAGCCGCTTTTGACATTCCTCCGATAACAAGATGGTGCGCTTGTTCAGGATCCATTTTGAAAAATATCGGTTTAGCAATAGTGCGATACAGCAAAGGTTCCACTCCGTTCATTATGCCAACATTCAAGCCAAGGTACTGACAGCATGCGTGAAGATACCGTACCGCAGAAGATGCGCCTCTCATTTTTCCCACATGATGGCATACGTATGCATCGCTTCTAACAGCATTAGGCTCTATGAAATAGTTTAAAGCTTTCTTCATGAAAAGAAAAGTGTGTATTGTCCCTAAGACATGTCTGGTCTTTTGCCCAGAAACCGATTACAATACATCTATAGATAGAGTTACTACGAAGAAAGGTGATGGCCGATGGCAACGAAACGAAAACCTCCAACAATACCGACCAAAGCAAATGAATCAATAAACAAGAATGCTCTGTATTGGGTCGGGGGCGTTCTGGTGCTTATTGTCATTATCGTCTCCATTTTACTTGTTATGAATGGATAATTTCATATGCGAATGAAAAAAGAGCCAGGTTCCAAGCTTCCTTGCGAACCCGGCTCTTTCACATCTTATCGCTTAGTCCAACCAACGGTAAATCTTCTTCGGATTGTCCTGCTTCGGAGTTAAATCCAAGCGGTAGCGCTTCTCTTTATCCGGCACGATTGGCTGCTCCGGGAGCAGTTCCTTGCCGATGCTGACCTCTGTTCCAATAGGAACCATATCGAACAGTTCCTCGACATCTTCACGCAGCATGCGGATGCATCCCAGCGATCTGTCCCGGCCGATGCTGTCTGGTTCATTCGTGCCGTGTATGGCATATAACGAGTCGGATAACGTCATGCCGCGGCTGCCGAAGTCACCGGTAGAAGAACCATTCGGATCCACTACCTTCTCTGTAATCTGGAATTGTCCTTCTGGAGTACGCTTTCCTCCAAGTCCAACTTTATAATTACGAACGATAATATTTCCGCTCACGACCGCCAATCGGTGGCGCTTCTTATCCACCACGATGCGCAATGGCTCCCGGAAAGGATCCGTTTGCTCGCTCCATACACGCTTCAACGCGCGTTCCTTTGCTGTTTTCGGCTCCGGCCTTTTCCCCTGCAAGCCGTCCTTGTATCGCATATATACATTGCCGTATGCCCTTGCAACGTCCGTTGACGTGCCTGACACTACATTGGAGGGGTAGCCTTTGGCAAGCTGCCTCCATTCCTTGGGAGCGGTTCCGTGACGGCGCACCATAGCGGTCAACGCCGACTTGGCCACTAACCGATGTTCGCTCTCTTGTATCCAACCGCTTACAAATGCGCTTGCCCGCTCCCGCTCATCGCCACAATCGCACTTGGGATCCCGCAGCGGCGTGACCATAATGTGATTCATATCCTCACTCGATTCGGCCTGAAGAATCGCTTGAAGCGAATGCGACCACAACCACCATGAATGATCGGTTGGGATGTTCACAAGGTATTTCTTCCACTCCCCATCTATGGGAGTTCCGATTACCCGTTTTACCGCAGCGGCATAGGCGCCTTCATCCGATTCCGGAACCAAAAAAGCCTGCTCTGCCGCTTTGGATTCACCGTTGGTTAATGCGGCCGTCTTGGATTTCCCGGCACGCTTGTCTGGGAGGTCCCGCTCTCCGGCTGACTTAATCGGCCCTGACGGTGCCGATGCTTGTCCGCCCGGTATGCCCCCTAACATGATGAAAAACAAGAGCAAAAACAACATCAGGCGCACCAGACTGCGGCGCGAACGGCGGAGTTTCTCCTCTTCTTCACGCTTTTTGACCCATTCCTCGACAGCCTCGGAAGGGAGCGGCACATTTTCGAATGCTTTGTAAATTTCTCCTGCTTGATTGAAGCAGTAGTTGGCTTTGCCTTGCTCACCGGAGCGCTCGTACTGTTTGCCCAACAAGTACCACGCCATACGGTTATCCGGATGCGCCTCGATATACTGTTTCATATAGGCTTGGTCTTTCTCGGACCATTGCGGATGCTTCACGTCTGATTCCGGCGGCACTTCGCTCCCCTCCTTCTGCAGCCTGCTTGCGCTAACGGCGCGGCGGCAATTGGGATCCGGTTGCTTCATAGCGTAAATAAATCCGATCCCGAATAACAACCGCTCGCGCTTGATTTATCCATTGAACATGAAATCCGAACTGTTCAGCTACGAACCGCAAGGGAACGACGACATGTCCGTCATGAACGAACGGGGCCTCCTGGAGTTGCAATTCCGATACCGTTCCGTGTTCCCGCTTCACTGCCTGCTTGCTCCCTGCTTGCATCTCGAATTCGATCGCTCCGAACGACACGCGAAGCTGGCCGCCGGCGGACCATTCCGTCTTGTAACCAAGCGTATCCGCCGCCACGCGCAATGGCACATACGCGCGGCCGCTCTTAAGGACGGGGGCTGCATCTGCCTTCACTAACCTCCGATTATAGACAAGCTGAATCTCTCTGTCCGTTGCGCCGAGCTCGCTGTCCGAAGGCATGACGCCTTGCGGGAGCTCGTAACGGCGAATAAGGCGAATCGCGTTATTGAAGGCATCGGCGACGGCAATCGTTCCGTTCGGAAGGACGGCGACAGCCGCCGGTTCGTGGAATTCGGCGAATGCGGCAATTCCATCGGCAGCCCCGCTCTGTTCCGCGTGTCCGCTCAATGTATACACATTTCCCTTATACACGTAACGGATCGCATGATTCCAGCGATCAGCCACGACAACGCCGCCTTCTTCCGTGAGAGCGATTCCTGCCGGACCGTTGAAGAGCGCTTCGCTCGCCTTGCCATCCCGATAACCGCCCGCCGCATATAAAGGCGCATCCGGAAAATGCTTGGTGTAGCTGGCAATCGAACTGCTCCCCGCAAGCGTTGCAACGCTCTGCTTCACTACATCAACGAGGCGGATCCGGTGATTTCCGGTATCGGCCACGATCAGCTGGCCGTCGGCATTCATAACAAGGCCGCTCGGTTCATTGAAGCGGGCCTGAGCAAGCGCCCCGTCGAGAAAATCCCCTGCAGCCGCGACTGCGCCTGGCGAGTACTCAACTATTCGCTCTGAGCGGGCATTCAAGGTGGTTACATTCCCCTTCGGATCAATGCGGCGGATTACATGATTCAGAGCATCTGCCACATACAGCGTACCGTCATTGGCTGCGGCAATAGCGCGCGGCTTATTGAAGCGTGCCGAAGTCCCCGCTCCATCCTTCCAGCCCGCCACTCCATCTCCGGCTATAGTCGTAACTTGGCCATCCCGGTCGAGCTTGCGTATGACATGATTTGCCGAATCTGCGATGTACAGGTTCCCAGCTTTGTCCTTCGCCATACCGGCGGGTTCATTGAATATCGCCTGTGCGGCGGCCCCGTCACGCAAGCTGCCCTTCGGTGTTGTCTCGCCCCCAATAGGAACTGCCGCCCCCGCAATGGTTCGGACTTGACCAGCTTCATTCAGTGTCCGCAGGCGATGGTTGCGTGTATCCGCTATGAGAAGCGAGCCGTCTGGCTCGGCAAACAATCCGGAAGGGAAGCGGAATTGGGCCTCTCCCTTCACCCCATCCTTCCAGCCGGATGCGCCTGTTCCGGCCCAGTGAACCGTTTCGTACCACTCCGGGCCTGTTTTCCACCACTTCCAATTCACCGCTGGCGATTCAAATCGTTCCATCAATTTGTCGTCCCGCTCCGCTGCCGAATGCGAGTTCAAGTCTGCGGCAGTCCCTAGCGCAAATCCCGTGCTTTCGATACTCATACCCAGAACAGACACGGCAAGCAGTATAGCGATACTGTACCGGCAGCGTAATTTACTGTGCTGTGGATTCATCCGTGATTATCCCTCCATTGTTACGGATTCACCTTGATTTCAAGCGGCTTGTCCATCGTGTTTAATTCTAGCAGGCCTCCGCTGGCGTCATAGAAGCGGACCTCCGACAGCTTAAGAGTCATCGTGCCGCTGCCGCCGGCTATATAGGGCAGACTGAGGATTTGGTCATCGCTTTCTAGCGATACCGTATCCGATGTCGTGACGATTAGCCTGTACACGAACCGGTTCCCTGCGATGGTTATCGAATCTACGCTGTTGCTCTTGTCATAATCGTCAGGATGATGAGCGATTTCGAATTTGCTTCCCCCGTGACGATAGCGCGCTTTATTATCATTCAATTCCACAGTATCCAACGTGCCTCCGGATACTTCCACGGCGAACTCTACAGCAACCACGTCCAACTTGGCTGTCAATCGCTTCAGCACCGTGTCGACGACCACCCTGCCGTTGGGCGCTGCGTGATCGGCAGTGCTTGCGAGTTCCAATACATGAGCTTGAGGCTGCGGTTCTGGATCTGGGTCCGGATCTGGATCCGGGTCTGGATTTGGATTCGGTTCCGGATCTGGATCAGGCTTTGGATCCGGATTTGGAGTGATAGCTCCACTGCCTTCATTTCCCGAAGAACTGTCCGCTCGCGAAGATTCCGATTGGCATACCGCATTTTCAAATGCATTTTCGCATATTTCCAATCGGGCTTGCTTCAAGTCGTTTTCAAACCGTTTCCGCTCCGTCGGGCTTAGGGTATCAGCATATTGCCGCTCTATTGCTTCCTGAACGCGGCGCTCCATTGCCTGCTGTTCGACCGCAGTCTGACTCGCGGCATCGGCATCATGAGGAACCGTTGTCTGTTTTTCCCGCACCCACTTCTCCAGACGCTCCATAACCCATTGCTGGTGCTGCCGCTCGTGTTCATTGAGCCGGAGAGCCGCCTCCTGCCAAGGAATCCGGCTTGTATTTGCTTCCTGCCGCGTCAGCAAGCCAGAATCTACTGCTGCATGCACGAGTGCAGCTAAGTATATCTTCATGTTGTGTGCGACGCGGGATTCAAAGCTCTGGCCGTTCTCATCAGCTTGATCGTGCAGCCTCTCGCCGGCTAATCGGCTGAACGATTTCAATATTTCACACGATTCTTTCACCGAACCGGAGTAATCCGCGGCACATCCAGCTTCTTGCCAAGCCTGTACATATTGTTCGTTCTCCTTCGCTGCTTCCGCATAACCGGCAATCATGGCTCGAAGAACGCCCGGATCAAGATTGGCAAGCAGCGCTTGGATATCGGTATACCCGTAGAGAGCCTCGATGTTGCGTCCTCCTGCTGGAAGGAACGTTGCGCTTTGTGATGGGTAGACATAGTGATGCTCTAACGTAACGAGCGAAGGTTCACTCTTTCCATCCTTCTGCGCCCGATTCTCTAGATTATTCACGGCCGCCGCCTGACGATTATTCCCGCCCAATTCGGTTGGAGCCACGTATTCCGCTTGAACGACACCTGCTGCCACATTCAGCTGCGTCCAGCCGAACCGGGGATGCACATAAACGCCGAATTGCGTTCCACGCACGGCCATAACGGCAGTTGGCGTCTCTAACTCGAAGCGATCATCCGCTCCCGTTATCGATTTCACCTTAGCGAATACCGACCCGGCCAACACGCCGATTCGTGTCTTCACCCCATCCTTATCATTAAGCTCCGTGAAGCTGACATCGGCGTCAGCGCCAATGGTCAGCTCATCCTCCTCGCCATTGCCTGCCAACTGCAGCACGACACGCGATTTCGGTCCGGTTTCAATGCGATCCCCTTGATTGATGCTCATTTTTTTAAATACTTGAAGCGGCTTTACCCCGCCTGACTTCGTGACGGTTACGCTCCCTTTCCACTCTTTCACCAACGCAACCCGTACCGCTTTGTCCGCAGCTTTCGCCACACCGGGACCGATGAAGGTGACAAATAAGAAGACGAACGCCAGACTACACGCTGCAATTCGTTTCACTTTCATCCTCCTCTCCTTTACATATCGGACATTTTGAACAACTTTGTCAGATTTGTGTTCTTCATTTCATGAAAATGTAAAAAATAATTCCGTTATTCTCTATATCCTTATATCAAAATCTTGATATCAAAATAGAAAAATTTCCATTTATGATATTTTTATGGATCGTAGTCATGATCTTCCAAAACAATCATTTTCTACCCGTCCGCCAGGCAACATCGACTTACGAGCGCTTCGATATAAGCTCATGCACGATGACGGCTTCCGCCTTGCCTTTCAGACGGAGCGGTCCGACTGGATTCGTCTCGAACGCATTTTGAATGCGCCGGTTCGCCTCTTCTCCAATCAGCACTTGTCCCGGTTTCGCCTGCGACTCCAGCCGGGCCGCCACATTGACGGTGTCGCCAATCGCCGTATAGTCGAGCCGCAACGTCTCCGAACCTACGTTGCCAACTACCGCCTCCCCGCTTTGGATACCGATACCAAAGCGAACGGACACATTAAGCTCTGCCGCCAGCTTGCGGTACAGATCTTCCGAACGGCGCTGCAGCTCCATGGCCGCGCTCGCAGCATGCTCAGCATGCCGCTCCAGAGAGCGGGGGGCGCCAAATATAGCCATGACTCCGTCGCCGATGAACTTATCGAGCGTGCCATTATGTTGAAAGATGGTCTCCGCACATAAGTGTAAATATTGGTTCAGCACCTGGATCGTTCGTTCTGGTTCCAGCCGTTCGGACAGCGGGGTAAATCCGCGGATATCAATGAACATCACCGTAACGTCGCACTTCGTGCCCCCCGCCCGAATCGGCACATTGGATTGCAGCAGTTCCGTCACGACCGACGGAGCTACGTAGCGGCCGAACAGTTCCTCTACCTGCTGGCGCGCACGCCTGTCTTCCCGGCTTCGGTAAGCCACGACTAATATATAAGCCGCGGACATGCCGGTAACTTCCGTGAAGTACGGAATAAATACCGATCCGAGGCTATACACCCCGACCCATAAGCAAGTGTAACCTACGACCATGCTCAACCCGCATAGAGCTCCGCGCACACCGCGAATGCGATATGCGCACCAAGCGGCCGCGGAGATTCCTGCAAATAGAGCGAACACGTTCCAACCGTAGCGGGCTTCTTTATAGAACCGTCCTTCCACCAAAGATTGAATCATGTTGGCGTGTATTTCCACGCCGTAGAGCGTCATTGAACGGCTGAGCGGAGTCATGTGGCGGTCACTGAGCGAAGTGGCATAAGGACCGATCAGGACAATGGCGTCCTTATAATAAGCAGGGTCCACGATTCCCGTCAGCACATCATAGAAGGATTGCCGGTCGAACCCGTTCATCGCATCTTCCCCATATCCATAAGGCGATGAGAAGAAATCAATGGCGACTTGATGGCGGTCGTCAGTCGGAATTCGTTTCTCCCCTCGGTACCACCTCTTGCGATCGGGGTCCCAGCGTATCTGTTGATCCTTCGGCAAGAGCCGGTTCGCCATAAGTATATCGAGCGACGGTAGCATCGAACTCCGTTCATCAGGCAGTCCCAAGCTCATATTGCGGATAACGCCGTCCGAATCCGGAAGCACGTTTACGTGCCCAAGTTGGCCTGAATCGACCCGGATGGAGGAGGCGGGCCGATCAACGCGTTCCACGACAAGCGATTGGGCATCCGGTTGGAGCGAGCGCAGCGTCACTTGCACAGGCAAATAGATATCCGCATATGTGCGCAATTGTTCGGATAAAGCGCGGTCATCCGCCTCGTCCGCAGCTGGATCAATCAGCAGCAAATCCAACGCGACCGCCCGGGCTCCGGCCTGCATCAGTTCCCCGATTAGCTTGGCATACACCGCCCGCGACCAAGGAAACGGTCCCATCTGTTCCAATGACTCTTCATCAATCGCGATAATTTTGATTCTGTCGTCGGGAACCTGCTCTTCAACGCTCTTCGTCCGCAAGGCGTCTCGGAACGCATGCTCCACCATTCGGAAGACGCCGCCATTGCCGTAGCTGTACAAGTACGCCGCAATCATGCTCAAGACGACAACGATTAGCATCGGTACAGCCATTTTTTTCATTTGCTTCTCCTTTACAACATGAACCACACCTACACCATAAAACTAATAGAATGATATAGTCATTTCGTTTGATCACAATCTATCTCATTGTAGAACGAGGACCGTATCGTTGGCAATTTCAGCTGCCGAAAAAAATAAAAACCCCGCGAATCCGCGGGGATGCTGTAGGTTCTCTCTATAATATGATTCGTGCAGCAGGTTAGTTAAAAGGTGTGTCCGCAATCTTGATAGAATCTGTAGGACAGCCGTCTGCAGCATCTTGCAGATCGTCGAACAGATCTTCCGGAATGTCGGTTACCCCTTGGTTGTTGTCGCCTTCATAAATGACTTCCGCAATTCCTTCATCATCGTAGTCATAAATATCTGGTGCTGTTGCTCCGCACGCTCCGCACGCGATGCAAGTGTCTTTATCAACCCAAGTGTATTTTGCCATCGGTTTAGTTCCCTCCTGTAAAAGTACAGATCTTCTTGGTTCCTCCGTTATCAATATAATACAAACAAGTCCGAAATTCAAACGATTTCCAACTTTTTAAAGATGTTTGTACAATCTAGGCAGCTCTTGCAGGATCTCGCTTGCAACCAGCTTCATTCTTCTTGATCCCGCAAAAAATCCGTCTGCAGCGAAGTACCCCGAACGCGGTGGTTCCGCAACAGCGTGGACGGATCGTCGCCAAGCATTCCCAATGTGACGATCGCATTCTCTCCGTACTTATCCCGGATCCGATCCATCGTCTCGTTCAACTGGTCTCTTTTGGGCTGCTGCTCATAATCAAATAAGTCGAGCTGAACGGCCGCCTCCTGCTTCGCAAGCAGATTTTGAGCCGTAATGCCGAGCAGGCGAATCGGCTTATGTTCGGGCCAATGCCGCTCATAGAGCCGCCATGCTTCTTCCAGCAGCTTCGCCGCATCATCCGTTGGGCCTTCGAGCGTATTGGAACGGGTAATCGTCTTCATATCAGGCGTTCGAATCGTCAGCTGCACCGTTTGAGTCATCAATTGCTGTCTGCGCATTCGCCGTGCCACCTGATCTGCAAGATTCAGCAGCACCCGTCTCACCTCTTCGACCGTATCGACGTCCTTCGGCAACGTAGTCGTATGGCCTATTGATTTGCTCTGCTCCCTTTCGGGATTCACCCTGCCTTCATCTTGGCCGTTCGCGGCCCGCTTCATCCAATGTCCGTGCACGCCGAACATGGACACCAGCCGCTTCTCATCCGCTTGCGCCAATTCTCCAATCGTGCGGATGCCGGAGCGCGACAGCTTCATGGCCGTCTTCTGTCCAATGCCGAACATCTCTCCGCAAGGCTTGTGCCACAGCAGCTTCGGAACATCCCGGATCCGAAGCACCGTAATTCCATTCGGTTTCTTCATATCGGAAGCCATTTTTGCCAGCAGCTTATTCGGCGCTACACCGATGGAACAAGGCAAAGAAAGCTCCTCCCTAATCCGTTGTTGCAATTCATTCGCAATTGCTAAGGGCGTACCGAATATTTTAGAGCCGGTAATATCCATATAACATTCGTCAATTGACATCACTTCAACGAGCGGTGTATAACTTTTCGCGATTTCGATAAATGCGCGGGAATACCGCCGGTATAAATGAAAATCCGGACGGATTAGCATTAAGTGAGGACAAAGACGCAAGGCCTGTCTCACATGCATGCCCGTGCGTATTCCAAGCTTTCTTGCCGCATAGGAGCAAGTGACGATAATTCCTTTGCGCAGCTCGATGCTGCCCGCCACCGCTGTGGGCTGCCCTTTATATTGTTCCGGGTCTTCCGCTTCATGGACGGAGCAGTAGAACGCATTCATATCGAGGTGCAGAATGACACGTCCTTTGGAAGGGTAATACAGACGAACGTCGTCATCGGTTCCATCGTGTCCGCTCACAGTCTTTCACCTTCCTTTTACACCTATGAACCGAGCAGAACCCCTGTTCTATTTATAGCTTACCTACAGTTGGTTCTCCATGCAAGAAATACAGGCAAAAAAATGAAAAAATGAGCGGTTCATCTAAATCGCCATTTTATAATCATGCTGAAAATGCAGCAATGGAGCGGTGGAGAGGACACACGTCCGACACTGATAGACTTCCACATCAATCTTGATCCAAAAAATCGGCTCTATACAACGCTGAAAGCAGTGCTATAATAGGAAAATAGTTTCTTTCCATATTAATCCTTGCAAGAACCTAAGGAGGTACCTAGAATGTCAAATGTCATCTCTATCTTTGATACTACGCTGCGTGACGGCACCCAAGGAGAAGGGATAAGCCTCTCTGCGGACGACAAAATAAAAATTGCACGCAAACTTGACGCTTTTGGCGCTCAATATATTGAAGGCGGCATTCCAGGCAGCAACGGCAAGGATATTGAATTCTTCAAGAGAGTCAAATCATATGCTTGGAACTCGAAGCTGACCGCATTTGGCAGCACACGGCGCAAAGAGTCGTTGGCCGAGCATGATACGAGCTTGAACCGGATCATTGAAGCGGGCGTGCCGGCTGCGACGCTTGTGGGAAAGTCTTGGGATTTTCACGTTCATACGGCGTTGCAGACGACGTTGGAAGAAAATTTGGCAATGATCTCCGATTCCATCGCTTATCTTAAGCGTGCCCAGATGGAAGTGATGCTCGATGCCGAGCATTTCTTCGACGGCTACAAGCATAATCCCGAATATGCGCTCGCCGTGCTCAAGACGGCGCAACAAGCCGGAGCGGACTGGATCGTCATGTGTGACACGAACGGCGGCACGCTGCCGAATGAAATCAGCTCCATCATCCGTGAAATCAGCGCTCAAGTGCAGGTAAAGCTCGGTATTCATACGCACAACGATTGCGAGCTGGCAGTGGCGAATACCCTCGCTGCAGTCGAGGCCGGCGTCACTCAGGTTCAAGGCACGATGAATGGCTACGGCGAACGCTGCGGCAATGCGAACCTGTGCTCCATCATCCCGACGCTCCAGCTAAAGATGGGCTATTCATGCATTGAAGACGAGCAGCTTAAGGAATTGACCACGGTTGCGCGCTACGTCAGCGAAATCGCCAACGTGCACATGCCTGTCAATCAACCTTACGTAGGCAACGCAGCCTTCGCGCACAAGGGCGGCATCCACGTCTCAGCCATCCTGAAGGACTCGCGCACCTATGAGCATATTGAGCCAGAGCTTGTCGGCAACAAGCAGCGTGTGCTCGTGTCGGAGCTGGCAGGACAGAGCAATGTGCTGTCCAAGGCGCAGCAGCTCGGATACGAGTTGGATGCAAGCAAAGCGGAGACCCGTGCCATCATGGAACGGATCAAAGAGCTTGAGCATCAAGGCTACCAATTCGAAGGCGCGGACGCCTCGCTTGAATTGCTGCTTCGCCAAGCGACCGAGCAGACGGAGGAGCCGTTTGTGTTCGAATCGTTCAAAATACTAGTGGAGAAGTCTGCTGAGCGCTCTGTCGTGTCCGAAGCGATCGTGAAGCTCAATATTGACGGCGAGGCGATCTATATGGCAGCCGAAGGCAACGGGCCGGTCAATGCGCTGGATAGCGCGCTGCGCAAAGCGCTCATTCGGCACTTCCCTCATATTGAAGAAATGCATCTTTCCGATTATAAAGTGCGCGTCTTGGATGAAAACGATACGACGGCGGCCAAAGTCCGTGTTCTAATCGAATCGACGGATTCACAAAATACATGGAGCACCGTCGGCGTCTCCAGCAACGTGATTGAAGCGAGTTGGGCGGCGCTTGTGGACAGTATTCGCTACGCTCTAATCGGCAAAGAGAAGCGTCAACTCACCCCCGAGCGGAAAGAGCAGATCGGTATAGTCAATCATTAATATGAATTGCAACACAAATAAGGAACGGCGCTTCTTTTCCCAGAGGCACCGTTCCTTGTCGTTCTTTCTTCATTTGTTGCGCTTGTCATTCATTCCCCGATCAGCTTCTCGATAGCCTGTTCCAAATCCTTCGGCGGGCGAAGCCCGATGAACAGCTCCCGAATGACGCCGTTCTTGTCAACGAGCACATTTGTCGGAAATGCGATTCCATTGTAAAGCTTAAATACGTCGCCTTTCTCATCCAACAGCACTGGATTGACGAGACTATACTCCTTCACGAACGCTTTCGCTTTATCTTCTGAATCGTAGGACGTGACATTGACTGACAGCATTTCCATCCGATCCTTATACTTCGCGTACAGCTTCACCAGATCAGGCGCTTCGGCTTGACATGGATCGCACCACGATGCCCAGAAATTAATAAAGATCGGCTTATTCTGCTTGCCCCCGACCTGATAGGCCGCGCCATTCGTGCTTGTCAACGAAAAAGAAGGAGCCAGCTTCCCGACCTGGGGCCCCGTTTCCGTCGGCAGAACCGCGCCGGTTCCAGAAGCCAACTTCCGCCCAGACGTATCCTTGGCTTTGCCCATTTGATTTTGCCACGCTCCAAAGCAAATGAGCCCTATGCCTAAGATAAGCACAAGTACGCTTTTTTTCATAAACAATGCCTCTCCTTCGCTGAGACTTCTTACAGTTATTGTACCCTTTTTCCAGCAAAAATACGATCCTGCAATGTAACGAATGACACATCATTATAAGGGGTACAGTAACGAAGTAAATGTCCTAAAGAGCATTTGAATGGGAGGAACGAGATAAAATGGCGAAACAACAAGCTCGGTCCATGTGGCTGGAATATGCTGCGCTCGCTACCGTGCCGCTCGTGCTTGTCTTAGGCAACTCGATGCTCGTGCCGATCTTGCCGGAAGTAAAACGTCATCTTCACTTAACGCAATTGCAAACAAGTCTGATCATTACGCTATTCTCCGTTACGGCAGGCATTGTCATTCCGTTTTCCGGCTATTTATCGGATCGGTTTGGCCGCAAAAAAGTCATGATTCCGTCACTCATCATTTACGGAATTGCCGGCATACTTACCGGATTGGGCGCAATGTGGGGCTCCTACGGGATGCTCATCGGCTCCAGAGCGTTGCAAGGACTGGGTGCCGCGGGCACCGCCTCAATCGCCATGGCGCTTGTCGGGGACTTATATAAGGATGCGCAGGAAAGCCAAGCGCTGGGATTGATAGAAGCTTCGAACGGTGCAGGCAAAGTCATCAGTCCAATACTCGGCTCGGCGCTTGCGCTATGGACATGGACAGCCCCCTTTTTTGCTTTTCCTGTATTTTGCGCACTGTCTTTGGCAGCCGTTACATGGCTTATCCATGAACCGGATCAAAGGCCAGAGGCTGTTCCAATTAAAAAATATTTGCATAATATCAAGGATATTTTCAAGCAGAAGGGACGCTGGTTGATTCCGGCTTTTTTTGCCGGTTCGTTAGCCTTATTTATTTTGTTTGGCATTTTGTTTTATTTATCGGACATTTTGGAAGAGAAGCCCTATTCGATCAAAGGCATCATGAAAGGCCTGGTGCTTGCCATCCCGCTGTTGGGCATGGTTACGACGGCTTACATTACAGGGAATTTAATAAAAAAGAATGGCGTGCTCATCCGTTGGCTCATAAATATCGGGTTGTTGATGATGGCCGTTTCACTCGGATTCACGATCTTTTTCAACAAAAATGTCTATGGCTTCATCAGCCTCATTACGGTGAGCAGTATCGGGACAGGACTGCTGCTGCCGTGCTTGAACACGATGATTACCGGTTCTGTTGACAAAGCCGAGCGAGGCATGATCTTATCTCTGTATAACAGTCTGCGCTTCCTCGGAGTGGCATTCGGTCCCCCGCTTTTCAGCTGGTTGATGGACATCTCGCATCGCGTCATTTTCATAACGGTGACCGTGTTATCCGCGATCGCGTTTGTGCTTGTATTTTTGTTCATCAAGCCGGACAAAGAAGTGCGTTGACAAGACGAAATCTGGATGATGCACCGTGCTGCCGCCCTATCTTTAACCATACCAGTTGGTTTATGGTACACTTAGCATGGATGTCTGGACAAGATGCAACATTCATTTCACATCGTGATAAGTTAAGGTGAAAGCGAGAGATGCTGGCGATGCAAGACGCCGTCGTTAACCAACCTGGTATGGATACGATCTACATCCAGCATGCCGTCTGCGAGGCGATGGTTCGCAATGCGCGCTCCCAGCTGCCATTTGAAGCGTGCGGCATCCTTTTCAAAGCGCGTCATTCCCGCGATTACACACACTATAGACCGCTCGTGAATCGAGCCACCGATCGCCTTCACTCCTTTCAGCCCGATGCCCGGGAATGGGTAGATCTCGTCATGCAAGCCGAGCGTGAGCAGCATACTCTGCTGCTCGTCCATTCTCATCCGAAGACGCCCCCAATCCCCTCTGCAGAGGATGCGGAGGGCATAGCACTGAGCGCCGCTATATTTGATGCGTATATCATTGTCTCTTTTTATGAAAATGACGAGCATCCCGCCATACATGCCTATCGCTTCTGCGCTTCCTCCGGGCAGGGCACTTATGGCAAACCCCAGATTTCATTCAAGCCAGTACCAATTCAGGTCGTGCGATAGAAGATCGTGCACGTTTAGAATACATCTATTATGTAACTCCTTGACTCTCTTACCCATCAAAATCGGCAGGATTCCAGTGGAAAATATATCAAATTATGAACGATGCTGACAGGACATATCCGACAAGGATAAAAGCGCGTTACCACATCATTTATCGTGTCAGTTAATATTACATTTGCAAAACCATAACGTTTGACTGTATGGTTTATTTTTTAGTATCATATACATTAGATAAGCGAGGTGAATGGTGATGGGTAGAAGTGATTTAATTCGAATTGGCGAGCTCGCTCGTGCGGCTAACGTGAGTCAGCGTACGATAGACTATTACACGACGATTGGGCTTATTGAGCCTGTGCAGCGCACGGATACTAACTATCGTCTGTACAGCTATGAAACGATCGAGCGAATTGAACGTATTAATCAATTAAAACAAGAGAAATATTCATTAGAGGAAATCAAACATTATTTCTCTCAGCTCAGTAAAGTAATTGCAGAGCAGGACATTGCCGAAAGACTTGCCGAGCTGCAGCTTCATATGGAGAAGCTGGAGCGTGAAGCCAAGGAACTGCAGCCAATGATCGATAAGCTCAAGACGAAGAACACCAGTTCTCTGTTTAACCGGTTGGCGACGCAAAGCGCGGCATGTGTGGAAGTGCTTCTCACCTTCATCGACAAAGGGAACAACCACTTTATGATGTAAATGAGAACCACCAAGCATAAATGACCTGCCAGTCGTCTGGCGGCACACTTTTTGAAGGTAGAATGCATGAAAGGCTGTTCAGAAGCAAACTTTTGAACACGAACTAATAGGAGGTAAGCCATATGTTTTTTCACCCAATGGATTTTTTAATCATCATTGCGTTTGGACTCTCTCTTTGGGCACAATTCCGGGTCAAAGGCACGTTTAACCGCTTTACGCAAGTCCCGATATCAAGCGGGATGACTGGTTACGAAGCAGCTCGGGCCATGCTGGACAGGAACGGCCTGTACGACGTCCCCGTTGAACCCGTGCAAGGCGCACTGACAGACCACTACGATCCGATTCACCGTGTCGTCCGCCTGTCCGAGCCCGTGTACTATGAGAACTCCATCTCGGCGGTCTCGGTTGCCTGTCACGAGGTCGGTCACGCGATTCAGCATCAACAGTCTTATCCGATGCTGGTCCTCCGTCACCGCATCTTCCCGGTGGTCAACTTCGCGTCTGGATTTGCGCCGTTTCTCATTATTGCCGGGTTCCTGTTCCAATGGTCGGGGATGCTCCTTGCCGGTATTATCTTCTTCTCCGCAGCCGTCTTCTTCCAGCTGGTGACGCTGCCGGTAGAGTTTAACGCGAGCAATCGGGCAAGAGACCTTATGATTGCGGAAGGCTTCATTACGAATGACGAGGAACGCGGTGTGGCGAAGGTGCTGAATGCAGCCGCTTTGACTTATGTCGCGGCCGCGCTTATTTCTGTCCTGGAGCTGCTGAAGTACATTATGATTTTTACAAGCCGCGACGACTAAGGCCGGCTTATCTTACTTAAACGGATGGTGTTACGGTTAAATGGCGGAGCAGGAACGATTACTGCTTCGTCATTTTTCTATTTTCCAAGGGTGCATTTTTTGGGAATTTAAAAACGGTTATTGACAGGGGGTCAATCATGGTCTACATCGCACTGCTTCGAGGGATTAATGTTGGTGGAAAAAATAAAATTGACATGAAGATGCTTAAAGGATCTTTTGAACGAGTAGGTATGAACTCTGTAGTGACCTATATCAATTCAGGTAACATCATTTTTACAGACAATGGCCAATCAAAAACAAAATTATCACATATTCTGGAAGAGGCCATACATGAAACCTTCGGATTACAAATCAAAGTTCTGGTCCTTAGTATTGATGATTTTAAAAAAGTGATGCACTCTCTTCCGGAGTCATGGACAAACGACCAACAGATGAAAAGTGATGTGCTGTTTTTATGGGATGACGTCAATGATGAGACAGTGCTTGATAAGCTGGTCATCAAACCAGGAATTGATACGGTAAACTACGTTACCGGAGCGCTTTTATGGTCAGTTGACAGAAAAAATGTGACCAGAAGCGGTATGATGAAACTTGCCGGATCAAAGATATATCAACAAATGACAGTCAGGAATGTAAATACAACCCGCAAAATATACGAACTTATGCAAGCTGCAGAGAATTAAGTCATTTCCGATGTACCTCAGCAAAGTAAAAAGGGGCTGTCCTTCAGGTCCTTCAGACCTTTGAGACACCCCTATTCTTAATTAGCAGCAATGCTTTCCGTGTGCCCACAGTCTTTATTTATGATTGGATGAAGCGACAGAAGAAGTCTTATTAGCCCGCGCCAGCTCATACAGATCGTGCTGTTCGAAATACCTCAGCAGAAACGCATGGAACGTCTGCGCGACGAGCGGCAGCTTCTCATCCACGCGGCGGATCAATCCGATCGTCCTCGTGACGACCGGATGAACGACACGGACACAAGCCGGCTCTAGCTCAGACGTATGCTTGAGGGCCATATCCGGCAGCAAGCTGACTCCCATGCCCGCAGCGACGAGCCCGCGTATCGTCTCCGTCTCCTCCCCTTCAAAGCTGATGCGGGGTGTGAATCCAGCCTCTATGCAAGCATCCCACACGATAGGGCGCAACGAATACCCCGGACTGAACATGACGAAGGTCTCATCCTTCAACTGCTTCAACGAAATGGACTCCTCCCCTGCAAGCGGGTGATTCGGCGGCATAATGGCGAGCAGTTCCTCTGTCAACACGATCTCGCCGGTAACTTGATCACACTCTTTGGGGTATGGGGAGATAAAAGCCAAATCCACTTCGCCCGATACTACATCCCGAATTAAAGAAGGGTACATCCCCTGCTTAAAACGAAATTTGACGTTAGGATGCTTCTTCCGAAATTCAGCCACCATCTTCGGAATCAAGTGGACCCCTAAGCTGTGCGGAAATCCGATGCGAACTTCGCCTAGCTCCGGATCCATAAATTCCTGCACCTCTTGGACCGACCGTTCCAGCTCCTTCAATATGGCTTCCGCCCGTTTGCAGAACAACTGCCCAACAGGCGTCAATTGCAGGTTGCGGCCTTTTTGCAAAAACAACTTCACGCCAAGCTCTTCTTCCAATTGATGAATTTGCCGGCTTACCGCTGACTGCGCGACGTGCAGTTCCTCCGCCGCCTGCGTTACATGCTCCTTTTGCGCCACCTTTACAAAATAGTGCAATTGCCTAAGTTCCACGACTCCTTCGCTCCGATCTCCGATTTATGCTAGTAAAAATTATCGAATTAACCGCAGAATGCTATAGACTGCAAACCCTGCCACTAACCCGCCGATATGGGCGCTCCAGCTAATTCCGCTGATGATGAAAGACTGTGCAATACCGATCCCGAGAATGATTAAGAGCGTCTTGCGCGAAGCCTCATCCAGCGTCCAGCGTTGAAATATGGCAATGAATAAATATGCGCCGTAGAGCCCATATATTGCTCCAGAGGCGCCAACAGCAAGCGTGCCCCATTCCGACAGCATAAGCGCGGCTGCATTGCCTAGCAGTCCGCTTGCCACATACAGGATGGCATATTTGAAAGAACCGAGTATTTTCTCCAGCGGCGGCGCAAACACGAACAACGCGAACATGTTGAACAGAAGATGCTCGAAGCCGGAGTGAAGAAACATCGCCGTCGCCATGCGCCACGTTTCATGGATGTACGGTTCCTCTTTCCAGATTGCGCCGAAACGAAACAGATTCTCACCGTTCTGCGAACCGCCGCTTAAGGCTAACACGGCGAACATCACCAAGTTAGCAATAATAAGGAGGGTCGTTACTGGATAGTTTTTCACATAGCTGCGCCAATTCTCGTAACGAATAAAAATCATTCGGAATCCCTCGCTTTCTCAACTTATATCTCACTGTCCGCCCAATCATTCTCAATTGTGCACGCAACCTATCACGAACCGACATTGGACAACTGCGCGAGTTAACCATTATAATGAAAATTAGGTTTACCAAATATTAGACCGTTATGTAAGAAGGAGGTTTCCAACCCATGTCCGTAGAACGCACAGGTGTGGCAACACTTAAAGGCAATCCAATCACATTGCTAGGTCCAGAACTCAAGGTAGGCGATAAAGCGCCTGATTTTAAATTAAACAAATCGCTTGTCGAAGCTGTCAGCTTGCAAGACTTCGCAGGGAAGGCAAAGCTCATAAGCGTCGTTCCATCCATCGACACCGGTGTGTGCGATATGCAGACACGCCGCTTCAACGAAGAAGCCGCTAAGCTTGGCGATAACGTAGCCGTACTGACCGTAAGCGCAGACCTTCCGATGGCGCAAGCCCGTTGGTGCGGAGCTGCTGGCGTGGACAATGTCGTCATGCTGTCCGACTATAAAGACAATAACTTCGGTGAAGCTTATGGCGTGCTTATTAAAGAGCTCCGCCTCGACATGCGCTCCATCTTCGTGCTGGATGCCAACAATACGGTTCAGTATGTCGAATATCTAAGCGAAATGACGGAGCATCCGAACTACGAGCAAGCGATTGAAGCAGTCAAAGCCCTGCTCTAATCTCTGCGCAAAGAGTAAAAGCGAGAGAAGAGTTTCGGCTCCTCTCTCGCTTTTTATATGTAACGAGGTTATTTCCGCGCCTCATTGGCAGCCGCTTAAGAGGTTATTCAAAAAGCCCCCTTTTTAGCACGAAGCAGTCCAAGAAATCGTTCGGCATTGAACCTAGTATGCATGCCCCAAGGCAGGCATATGCTTCCGAAGTGTTTTCTTGCGAAAACTCGTCCTTCTCGGTGGTGAAAAGCGGTCTTTTTGAATACGCACTTTAATTGTTATTTACTTTAAATGATGCCATCTTCTTATCCAAGACGGCATATAGATCCAATATAACCCGGTAATTTGCTCCCAAATCGCCCATTCCGCCGCGAGAAGCCGAGTAAATATCGACAGCGGTTCTCATCGGCCCAACGTTGATGACGGACACGGTAATATCCATTGTACGCCCGGTCATTGTGCGTTTTTCCAGTGTAATCTCGCCTACCGAAGGCACCTCATGCAGCACTTTGTATCCTTGTATTTTCTTTAAAGTCGATGCAACTTCTTCCCAGGCTTTATCCCGGGACAACTGGTAGTAATGCGTTTTCAATTTTGGGTCCTTAGCCCGATCGCCGCTCGATTCAAAGCTGCGAACGATGCCAACCAACACACGTTTGAATGACAAAAGCGTGTTCCTCCTTTTCATGGCAGCCGATGCTCACTAATCTATAGTCTAACACTGTTCGATGGTTAACGAAAGAGGATTTCCACAGAAAAAGAAAAACACCTTCAGTGCGGACCAAGGTACGCTATGAAGGTGATTCGGTTGTTGTAATACCCGCCTATGCCGTTTGGCTTCTATGTTTCTGAACCTGCTCTCGCAGGTGGGTGTCCGCAAAAGTACTTTTGACTTCCCTTCGGAGAGGGCCTGTCAGCCGTGCTTCGATATTGAACTCCCTAGAAACAACCATTGGTTCAAAACAACGAAAGCCTACACGCACATCGCAGGATGTATACTTATTATAATGTTTTCATATCTAAAAGTAAACCTGTCTTCACGCCCAATCCAACTGTTCCGGCATGATCCGCTTTGCTTTGGGAACTCATCATAACACAGAATCAGATATGAATTCAAGTACCTCCGCACGAATTGTGTTACGTCTGAAAAGCGAACTTTTGGCACACTCACTTAGGCGCGTATCTGTTCTCTTCCACGCTTTCCTTGACTGGAGCATGATCCACTGCTTCGAACGGCACTTCCGCATCCGGATCCGGTTCCGCTTTCTCTCCCTCTTCCGCCTGCTCTTGCGCTCGTTCATGCTGCTCCTGCATCTTCTGGAACACGGCATAGAAGTTAAAGAACGCATAGTAAGCAATAATGGCGCCTGAGAAGAAAATGATGAGGAACGGCCATTTGAACAGGCTGAAATACAAAATCGCTCCGCTTACAACCGTCGTCATAATAATGCGCAGCGGTCTGAGGAGCGTGAGCAAAATGCTATTCTTCACCAATTGAACCGTCTTCATATGATAATGCGACACCATCGAGAAAAAGTTAAACAGCGACACGAACAGCACGATCAAAAATCCCAGCATGACGAATCCAATCGCTTGAAAGGACTTCAGCTGAGTCATGTATACGGTGTAATCTACATACATGATGACGAACAAAAGCGTGTAGAAGATACCACCGACCATAGCTTGCTTGTAGTTCTCTTTATATGATTTGAAGAACGTGCCAAGCAGCTTCACGTCCGTTTCACCCATTACCCATTTCCGCGCAACGGAGAACATCGCCGCCGTGGCCGGAAACAGTGTAAACGGTGCCACAATTCCCATCATCCAGTTCATCGTGATGGATTCGTTCAAGAAGTTTTGCTGCATGACAAGCAATTTCACCAATAAAAAAAAGAAAAACGGTGACGAACAGAGCAGCCACAGCACGTTCGTGACCGAGAATCGCATAATCCATTCCGAAATGCGGTAAAAACCGCCCATTATCCCTCGAAATTCCAAAGGTCATTCCCCCTCATACATCCTGTCTTATAACTATAATACAAATGGGTCATGTAATGCCAGTGCCTATTTTCTCAGCGCTGGGTGGCCGTCTAAGCGGCTCTCACCTTATCGCATATGATGTTACCGTAATCTAAATTCCACGATTGTTCTAAGGAGGTTGCTTCATGGGCCAAGTCGGATATGGTGGCGGTGCTTTCTGGACGTCCACAGGCACAATTTTGGTATTGTTCATTTTGCTCGTTATCGTTAGCCGTTCTATCCTTTTTTAGACCCGCCATAACGTGCGAGTGGATGAATCGGCTTGCGCATCTGCAAAGTACACGCCTTTTCATGGAGATGAAGCAAAGAGACCGCCAAGGGCGGTCTCTTTGTCTCTGTAAATTAGTGTATATCAAGCTGCGCATTGTATCTGCGTATACCTGTTACCTGTGCTATTCCTATTCGTTATCGCGGCTGCGGCGTCCTTCGTCATTGGTGCGGCGCGGACGGCGATCTCCGCTTCCGCTGCGATCACGCCATTCTCCGCTGCGGTTGCGGTCTCCGCTGCGATTGTCGCGGTCACGGCCGCCGTATCCTCCGCGGTTATCGCGGCCACCGGTGCGCGATCCGCCTCCGGAACGTCCGCCGCGATTGTATGGCGCAGACAGCTTGCGGCCGCTCGTGCGCACATCCGGCTTGCGGCGCTTCGCACGGATCGGATCCTCAGGCGTCAAGGAAATTTCAACATCTTTCTTCTCGCCTGTCATCAGCTTAAATGCAGCCGACAACAAATGAACGGAATCGTATTGCTCCAGCATTTGAATCGCAATGCCCTTGTACTCGGTCAAATCACCGTCTTGCAGCACTTCAAGCATTCGTTCTGCGATAATGCGCTGTTTGCCCTCAATCGCCTCCGCCAGACTTGGCACCGGCTTGCGAGGAATGCGATGGCGCGTAACGCGTTCGATAAAGTGCAGATGGTCGATTTCACGCGGAGTGACGAAGGACCAAGCGCTTCCTTCTTTCCCTGCACGGCCTGTACGGCCAATGCGGTGAACGTAAGATTCCGGATCTTGCGGCAAGTCGAAGTTGATGACATGCGTTACGCCGGACACGTCCAAGCCGCGAGCGGCCACGTCCGTTGCGACCAGCACATCAATGCTGCCGTCACGGAATTTGCGCATAACCGTATCGCGCTGGTTCTGAGACAAGTCGCCATGCAGCCCGTCTGCCGAATATCCGCGCTTCTGCAGCGCTTCAGACAATTCGTCTACCCGGCGCTTCGTGCGTCCAAAGACGATAGCAAGCTCAGGAGATTCCATGTCCAAAAGACGGCTTAATGCATCAAACTTAACGCGTTCAGGCACTTCGATGTATGCTTGAGCAATAAGCGGCGCACTAACTTGCTTCGGCATTACCGACACATGCTCAGGCTCGCGCAGGAATTGATTGGCAAGCTTCTGAATGTTCGGCGGCATTGTAGCGGAGAAGAGCATGGTCTGGCGTTCATCAGGCACCAGGCTCAGAATCGATGTGATATCTTCCATGAAGCCCATATCAAGCATTTCATCGGCTTCATCAAGAACGACCGTTGTGACGTCATTCAGCTTAATCGTCTTCCGGTTAATATGATCCAATAGGCGTCCAGGCGTTCCAATAATAATTTGAGGGTGCTTTTTCAAAGCGCGAATTTGTCTTCCGATATCTTGGCCACCGTAAATTGGCAGCGAGCGAACGCCCTTGAAGCGAGTCAGCTTTCCGATTTCCTCGGCAACTTGAATCGCCAATTCACGTGTCGGCGTCATAACGAGCGCTAGCACGCGCTCATCTGCTGGGTTGATCTTCTGAATCAACGGAATACCGAAGGCGGCCGTCTTCCCTGTACCCGTCTGCGCTTGTCCGATAAGGTCACGTCCTGTCAACGCTACAGGTATCGCTTTTTCTTGGATCGGAGTCGCTTCTTCAAACCCTAATTCCGTAATTGCTTGCAGTACTTTCGTCTCCAAGCCAAATTCTGCAAATGTCTTCAATATATTCATACTCCTTCGTTGTGGACAATCCACAGCCTTGTCTGTATTCTTAAGTAGCGCGACAATGGTGACGAATGGCACATTCAGCCGACCGTCTTCTCATATACAATGCGGAGGTGATCCTCACTTGAAACGCTTGACTCCGCGGATTTATCATGAACATCGTGGATAACAAAAGCCTACTCAAGAATATCCAGCATATTATAACACAAACGCATTAAAGAATACCAGCTAAGATATGACCCAATACTACGTTTTGAGGTGAACTTGCTTGAAACGAATTTTACATTCGATCATTTTACTCATCGGCGCAGCGTGCATCGCCCTATCTTTCAAACTGTTCCTCATGCCGCACCATTTGTTGAGCGGCGGAGTATCAGGCCTGTCGCTAGTGACCAATTACATCACGAATTGGAACCCGTCAGTCTTGTATTTCGCTTACAATCTGCCGCTTATCGTCTGGGGATGGTTCATCCTCGGCAAACGATTTATCATATACAGCATCCTCAGCGTTGTGGCAACGACATTCTTCATTTCCATCATTCCGGTGAAGATGGTCACGAATGAACCGTTGCTTTCGGCGGTATTCGGCGGAACGCTCGCCGGGATCGGAAGCGGAATATCGCTTCGCATCGGAGGATCGTCCGGCGGATTTGACATTATCGGCTCCATCGTGACACGATATCGCGATTTTTCCATTTCGAACATTTTGGTCGCTTTAAATGCTGTCGTTATCGCTACGCATGGATATTTGTCTCAAGAATGGGAACTGGTGCTTTACTCCATGGTGTCCATCTTTACTACGGGAAAAGTGATCGGCACCATATATATTAACCATTACAAAGTGACCGTATTTATAATTACAAGGGAAAAAGATACCTTGATAAACAAACTGCTCTGTCTCCCGCACGGGGTTACTGTCATTAAGACGCGAGGGGCGTTCACGGACATCGAAAAGGACATGCTCATGACGGTCACGACGCGATACGAGCTGTCTGAGCTGAAGCGGACGATAATGGAAGTCGATCCGAAAGCCTTCGTCAATATCGTGGAAACAGTAGGCGTCATCGGGAATTTCCGCCGTCCGAAGAGCATTTGAGCTTAGACGCTTGCATTCCTATTCATGCAGGAACTGGCGTTGCGGCATATTTGCTGCGGCATGCGAAGGAGCCCGTCCATGCAGGGACGGGCTCTTCTCTGTCGAGAGGTCGTTTGCCAGCTCATGACATGGCGCTCCGGCTCCTGTCTTACGTTAACGGACGTGTCTGTTCCGCTAGCTTCAAGAAATAATCAAGCGTATTATTGACGCGCTGAATGACATTCGCATGCTGCGGCTTGCCTTCTTCCGTAAATTGACGCAAGTCTCCGCCAATGGACACCCACTCTGGACAGTTGATCCCGTGCAGGTTGCGGACCATCGTTTGCAAATGCGTCAAGGAGCTGACTCCCACGGCTCCCCCAGCAGAGCTGACCGATAATACGACTTTGTTGTTAACGTGCTCGAAGCTTAAGTAATCCAGCGCATTTTTAAGCACGCCCGAGATACTGCCGTGATATTCCGGAGTCGCCAGCACGATGGCATCCGCCGATGACACGCTCTCCTTCAAGCGAATGACATTCGCATTATCTTCGTTCGAATCTGGACAATACAGCGGCAGCTGCGATTGATATAAATCAATGACGATTGCTTCATGTCCTTTCACTTCCAGCTGCGCAGCCATATAACGAACAAGCTTGGTGCTTGTCGCTTCTGAACGATTGCTGCCTGCAATGAGTACGATTTGCATGACGCACTCTCCCTTCATCATGTTGCGGTTAAAAAGCGTGCATTAAGTATCGCGGGTGGGGATGATAAATCCGCTGCCTGCCTGACAACGTTTCTTCTCCAATAAAGTCAGATCCTGCACGGTCTTGCCGGGCATGGTCTGCTCGATATGCGCTTCTGCATGGATAAACGCTTGCTCTTCCGTCTCTGCCAAGAGAACGCATACGTACGGGCCTTGTTCTGTGGACGCTTCCAACCGGTATATGTACATCTTGTCCCCCCCTTCCCTTCGGTCATCATACAAAAACAGGAAGAAATCGTCAAGATACGCTTGTACCTAAAAGACACCTGTGGCGAGTGCGAGGAACTGCAAAAATAGGCCTGTTCGGGAGGATAGGCCTATTTGAAACATACCACAAAAATACGGCCGGGCTTAAAGTTCCACATACTAAAAGGGACGGTGCCGGAAGCCTTTTTATAAGGCAGCAGCGGGTGCCGTCCCTGCTTTGTTGTCTTTAACCTTCATCTAGTCAAATATGACTCAAGCCTAGTTCTGCGGACGCCATCTTCCAGAAACCTTTTCGTTTATACTTCATCTACCGGATGATCCGATACCTCCGCTTGCAGTCTATGCAGCTCTTCCTTCAATTCTCTAGTTGCGGCTTCGTATTCGGGAAGACCGTATACGTTTTTCAATTCATAAGGATCGACGCTCAGATCGAACAACTCCCATTCAGGCGGCCGATTTTCGTCGCGGGATCCCGGAGTGCCAAGCGCTTGCGCATAATAGTAGATCAACTTGTAGCGGTCTGTCCGAATGCCGTAATGGGAATATACATTGTGATGCTCATCGAGATGCATCCAATATCGATAATACATCGAGGTGCGCCAATCGTCCGGCGCTTTGCCCTGCAGCAGCGGCCGCAGCGAACGGCCTTGCATATCCTCCGGCGCTTCGATGCGGGCGTAATCCAAAAATGTCTGCGCAAAATCTACGTTCAGCGCCATTGATTCCGTTACGCTTCCCGGCGCGATTTCTCGCGGATACCGGACAACAAAAGGCATGCGCAGCGATTCCTCATACATGAAACGCTTATCGAACCATCCGTGATCGCCCAAGAAAAACCCTTGATCCGACGTGTAAATGACGATCGTATCCTCAGCGATCCCCTCTTCGTCCAAATAGTCCAGCAGCCGCCCTACATTGTCATCAATCGAGGCGACGCACCGCAAGTAGTCTTTGATATAGCGCTGATACTTCCAACGCTTCGCTTGCTCGTCACTAAGCCCCGCGGGCGGATTGCCCTTCGTATCGGTAACGACCATGTCACGGTCGATTCTCATCTTTGCTTGCACGGCTGCTTGCGCACGGGTTGCGTAATCGTCATCGAATGTGTCGGGATAAGGAATTTCCACATCTTCGTACATATGGCTGTGACGTTCGTCTGGCTGCCATGGACGATGCGGCGCTTTGTGATGACACATCAGCATGAACGGCCGATCCTTGTCCCGTTTTCGCAGCCACTCCAGCGACTTATCGGCAATTACATCCGTTACATAACCGGCAATGCGCTGCCTCCCATTCGCTTCGATAAATTCCGAATTGAAATAATCACCTTGACCGTCCAGCACGCTCCAATAATCAAAGCCGGTCGGATCGGCAAACCCGCCATGGCCCAAATGCCATTTCCCGAGAATGGCCGTCTGATATCCGTGGGCCTGAAGCAGCTTTGGATAGGTCTGCTGCCTCCCGTCAAAGTGATCATCAATCGATTTCACTCCATTTACATGGTTGTATTTCCCTGTCAGAATCGATGCCCTGCTCGGAGAACAGATCGAATTGGTGCAGAAGCAATGATCGAATCGAATGCCTTCATTGGCAATCCGATCGATATTCGGTGTCTCATTAATTCGGCTGCCGTAGCAGCTCATTGCATGCGATGCATGGTCGTCGGACATTACAAACAGAATATTCGGTCTTCTCAGCTCTGATCTTGCTGTCATTGGGCTCCACTCCTAGCGAATCAGGTTAGAATCATCTTGTAATCGTTTGCAGTCGTTCATTGCTCTATTGTAAACCTTCTGTTTCTAATCCGCTACCTCATACGTGAATCTGATTCGGCTTTTTGCCGAACATTAAAAATACACCGCCATTTCAGACAACATCAACTGAAACAGGGTGTATTTCCGTGGCTTACAGCGGAATGCCTTGCTTGTACTGCTTCACTTCCGCAGGAGATGCATATACGTAATGTCCAGGTTTGATCTCCACCAGTTCGGGCTGCTCTACATCGTAGTTATGAATTTTCGGATTATAGTAAATCCGCTTGCGGTTCCGCTCGTGATGCGGGTCAGGCAGCGGTATGGCTGACAACAGCGACTTCGTATACGGATGCAGCGGCTGTTTGTACAGTTCGTCGGCCTTGGCCATCTCTACTATTTTACCGTTATACATGACGCCGATTCGATCGGAAAAATATTTGACGACCGACAGATCATGCGCAATGAACAAAATCGTCAATCCCAGCTTCTTCCGCAATCTGTTCAGCAGGTTCAGCACCTGTGCCTGAATGGATACATCCAGCGCCGATATCGGCTCATCTGCGATAACCAAATCAGGGCTCGTAATCAACGCTCGCGCAATGCCGATCCGCTGTCGCTGGCCCCCGGAAAATTCATGGGGATAACGGCCCGCATGCTCTTTTGTCAGACCAACCGTCTCCAATATGTCATAAACCATATCGAGCATCTCTTTTTCATTGCTGCACAGCTTATTGATTTTCAGACCTTCTCCGATAATTTCCTTAACTGTCATGCGCGGATTCAGAGAAGCGATCGGGTCCTGGAAAATCATTTGCATACCGCGCGTGACTTCTTTTTTCATTTCTTTGGTCAGCTCTCCGGAGATAAGCGTGCCGTTAAAATAGATCTCTCCGTCTGTAGGCTCGTACAGACGGATTATCGTTCTGCCAGTCGTTGTTTTGCCGCAGCCCGATTCGCCAACGAGACCAAATGTCTCCCCTTTATAGATCGTAAAGCTGATATCGTCAACAGCCTTCAACACCGTCTTTTTGCGTCCGAAGCCGCTGGAAAAGTATTGCTTTAAATGTTTCACTTCCAAAACCGGCTGTAATGTCGAATTCATCATTTCATCGCACCAGCCTTTCGGTTTGCTGCGCAATACGCCGCTTCAGCACATCGGGAAGCTCCACTTTGGGCGCATTCGGATGGAGGAGCCACGTTGCCGCATAATGCGTCTCGCTTACCCTGTACATCGGCGGTTCTTCCTCATAATCGATTCGCATCGCATAGCGGTTGCGCGGCGCGAACGCATCTCCCTTGGGCGGATACAGCATGTTCGGAGGCGTGCCCGGAATGACAAGCAATTCGTCTGAAGAGCTCGTATCCAGATCGGGCATCGACACTAACAGGCTCCACGTGTACGGATGCTGCGGATTGTAAAAAATCTCGTCCACCGTACCATACTCCACGATTTTTCCCGCATACATAACCGCCACCCGGTCAGCCACATTCGCGACGACGCCCAGATCATGAGTGATAAAAATGACCGAGAGCTTGCGTTCCTTCTGGATTTGCTTAATTAAATCCAAGATTTGCGCCTGAATGGTCACATCCAGGGCAGTCGTTGGCTCATCGCAAATCAACACTTCCGGATCGCAGGCAAGGGCGATGGCAATGACGATCCGTTGCCTCATCCCGCCGGAGAATTGAAACGGATACTGCTCAAAGCGCTTTTCCGGATCGGGAATGCCCACCGCAATCATTAACTCCAGCGCTCTTTGTTTGGCTTCTGACTTGCTGACGTTGCGCGCTCTTAGCGCCTCCATAATTTGCTTCCCGACTTTCATGACCGGGTTTAACGATGACATCGGATCTTGAAAGATCATCGAAATTTTGGAGCCTCTAATTTGCGTAAACTGGCGCTCCGTATATTGAGTCAGATCAGCGCCGCGATAAATGATATTCCCCCGTTCAATATTGGCATTTTTGGACAAAATGCCAACAATGGCTTTGTTGGTTACCGACTTCCCCGATCCCGACTCGCCGACGATAGCCAACGTTTCTCCTTTGTGCAAATCGAAATCGACTCCCCGTACGGCATGCACTTTACCGGAAAACGTATTGAACGTAATATGCAAGTCGTTCACCTGCAAGATTGCTTCGTTGTTCGTAGTCATCTTTCCCCCACCCCGCTCCTATTCTTGGCCTCTTAATGTCGGATCGAAGGCATCTCGCAAGCCGTTCCCGAACAAGTTAAACGACAGCATCAATATCGAAATGACGATCGCCGGGAATAGCGTCAAATGGGGATGCTCCAGCAGCACTTTCTGTCCTTCTGCCAACAATACCCCAATCGAAGGCTCGGGCGCACCGAGCCCCAGTCCCAAATAAGAGAGGAACGACTCGGTAAAAATGGCTCCCGGGACGGCAAAAGTAGCTTGCGTAATGATAGGTCCAATGGCGTTCGGCAAGATGTGCCGGAAAATGAGCAGCCTGTCTTTGGCTCCCATCGTTCTAGATGCCAATACATATTCCTGACCTTTGTATTTGTAGAACTGGGCCCTGATCATGCGGCTCATGCCGATCCATCCGGTAATAATCATCGCCAATATGAAGGGGAGTATGCCCGCGCCCAAATACATGACGAATAGGATAACTAACACTAACTGCGGAACACCGCTCAAAATTTCGATAATGCGCTGCAGGACCATATCAACGGTACCGCCGTAGTAGCCAGATATCGAACCGTATGTGATCCCAATCAGCACGTTTATCGTGACGGCCATGAATCCGATCAGCAAGGAAATGCGCGTTCCTTTCCAGAGACGTGTCCATTGATCGCGTCCTAGAGCGTCCGTCCCCATCCAAAAATAGGTGTCTTTCGCTCCTTTTAATTCATACATATCTACTTTGGCTTTTACCATCGGTATTTTGCGGCCGCGGTAATCCATGTCGTATTCTTCCATCACTTTGACGATACTGCCTTTATATTTCTCTTCCAAACTTGTTTTCTTAATGTCCATCACTTTCGTGCCATCCCATATGCCCATCTTTTCGATTACCGGTACGCGCGGCGGCAATAAAGACCATTCAATATGCTGCTCCCGATACGAAAATGAGCTCAATAACGGAGCGATAATCGCCATTACAATAATCAGCCCGATAAAAAAGACGGCGACAAAGGACGCTTTATTTTTCCGGAAGCGCAGCATGGCGTCTTTGAAGAAACCGATGGCCTTGCCTTCGAACTTCTCGTCCGCAATCTGCTTTTCGCTCTGCACAAGCTCAAACGGGTTGTGTTCTCTCTTGTTATCCGTTTCCAATTTCATCATTTCTTCCCTCCCATCCGAATCCGTGGATCAATAATGCCGTAAGACAAGTCTACGACCAAAATACTGATCAGACCGATCAAGGAATAAAAGAACATGACGGCAATCGTAAGCGGATGATCCAAGGCATTGATGGAGTTAACCGATAAAGAGCCGAGACCCGGCACGCTAAATATATTCTCAATGACAATCGCTCCCGATAAAATCGAGAAAAACATCGGAATAATGATGTTGGACAACGGAATGAAGGAGTTGCGAATCGCATGGCGCAGCGTCGCCTGCATTTGTGACAGCCCCTTGGTTCTAGCCAGTAGCATATAGTCCGAATTCAACGCCTCGCACAATTCAGCACGCAAATAACGGGTAATGATGGCGATTTCACCGAAGGACAAAGCTAGTATCGGTAAAATCATGGATTTAAATTTCGTCCACGTCAAAGCCTGTTCGGTTGAAAGCAGAATCGGCACCAGCTCCCACTTGAACGCCACGATATACTGAAGCAAAGCTGCAATAACGAAGGAAGGTACCGATATAAACAGCACAACCATCATATTGAGAGTGTGATCGGTGGCAGTGTTCTTCTTCAAGGCGGCCCAAATGCCGAACATGATGCCGAACGGCAGCGTAAATAAAAGCGCTAAAATATTGAGTTGAATCGTAATCGGAAGCTTGTCCTTGATGATATCGAAGACGGGCACCTTCGGTTGCACCTTAATGGAGTCGCCGAAATCAAAGGTCAGGAAATCTCCTAAGAAATATACATATTGAACAACTAGCGGCTTATCCAAATGGTACTTCGCTTCAATGCGTTCCTTAATATCCACCGGCAGCATCGGATCACTGATTATACTGCCAGGCATCGAATGAACCAGAAAGAAAAGCAGACTAATAATCAAAAACAAGGTGATTGCCATGGCAACCAATCTTTGCGATATGTATCGTAGCATGGGCCTGAAGCTCCTTTTCGCAAATTCGGAGACCTTGCGCGGGCTGAAGCACGCTCAAGGTCTCTGACTGTCATTATTCCAAAATGTTCACTTGCAGCGGTGCAAATTTGACAACAGGGAAGTACTTCCCTTTCGCTTTCAGATCCATCCGATCTTGATACAGCACCGCGTTGTTATTTTGGAATAATGGAATTTGCGGAACGAAGTCCAGCAGCATCTTTTCCATCTTCACCAATGCGTCCAATCTTTCCTCCGGCTTCAGCAGCAGATCCCCGGTCGCCGTTCGCTTCTGCAGCTCATCGAATTCAGCGCTGCTGAAGCGGTGCGAACGGTTCGGGAAATCCGTTCGCCAAGCCTTCATGCTGGACCACGGATTGAATGGATTCTGGGTAATAGAACCGATTCCCAATTCAAAGTTGCCGTCCCGATAAGAGTCATAAGCTGCTGAAGGCGGCATCGCTCTTAATTTAATATCGAGCTTATCTTTGCCGAACAGGTTCTCATACAATTCTTCCGTCACTTCCGCCGTGCGTTTCATCGTTTCCTGCGCGTCGAAATAAGTCAGTTCAATCGTAATTTTCTTGTTGCCATTCGCTTGGTATGCTTTTTCGAAATATTCCTTAGCCTTCTCCGGCTCATACCCGGTTCCCGGCGGAATATTCGCCTTGGCCGCTTCCGTTTCGCGGTATCTTTGGCCATCCTTATAGTCCCCAACTATGCAAATGGTGGAGATATAGTACGGAGCCGATTTAAAGGTTTTAAATATGCCTTTCGATAATTTGTCACGGTCGATCCCATAATACAGCGCTTTGCGCAAATCGTTGTTGGCCAGAATCGGGTTCTTCTTTGATTCCGTATTTACATAAAATCCCCATACGCCTTCTGCCTCGGTGTATACAACCCTTGGATCTTCGCCATATTTATCAAATTGTTCCCCGCTTATCGAGACATTTTCGATTTCGCCCTTCTCCCACAGCTGCATGCGCGTAGAGCTTTCCGAGACGACTCTGCTTTCGATGCGGTCGGGCGTATAGACTGCGGCCATCGGAGCATCTGGATTTTTTTCAAACACGCGGTATTGATCACGAACCCATTCCGTTAACCGATACGTGCCGCTTGAGGGAACCTGCTCCAGAGTGGTCCCGTAAGTCGTTTCACTGCGGTCTGGCTTCATCCCCGCTTCGTACAGCTGTTTATGAATGGGAGACGTAGACGTGCTGCCGCTTTTCGCAAACACGGAGTAAACGTCGATTTCCGGCATTTCTGTCTCCAACACAATCTCCAGCGTCAAATCATCTTTCGCTTTAATGCCAACCTCTTCCCACTTAGCTTCGCCTTTGAAATACTTGTTAGCGCTTACAACAGGGATGGTGTCAAATAGTACAAACGCATTTCGGTTGGCCAGCTTCGGATCGAGCAGCATTTGATACGAATATTCATAATCTCGCGCCGTAATCGGCGTGCCATCCGTCCACTTGAGGCCCTCTTTCAATTTGAAGGTCCACACTTTGTTATCCGTGGTAGCTGGCAAATCGGCGGCATGATTGCTTACGAATTTAACATTATCTGAAGTCTCATCATAAATGAGATCTAATAAATTCCCATTTATATATTCAAGTAAGGTGGACGTTTCCGAGCTGTCACTTGTATGCGGGTTGAACGTCTCTGCGGACAGCCCAGAAAATCTTACCACGGTTGGTTTGTCCGAAGGCTGCTTCTGCTCGGCAACGGCGTTCCCCTTGTCCTCCTTGCTTTCTTGACTGGCGTTATTTCCATTTCCGCTGGTGCAACCTGTAAACGTCAGCACCATCATCATGGCCAAAATAACCAAGAACGGTTTTTTTGGCTGCTTCATAATATCCCCTCCTAATAATATTGTTGTTTTATGTAAATTTGTGTGAGTAACAATGGAAATGAACATGCGGACAACCGCATAAATTGACAAGCTGTTAATAATCGTAAAAATTCGTCAGATGAAGCCAATCTGTAGCCATCATGTTAATTGTCTAGGTGGAATATTAGGTCAATAGCCGAGAAGCGGGAGAAAACTATCGAAATTGCGCCATGGTAAGCCACAGGAAGCATACTCTCGAGGTAATATTTGGAACGCAATTATTTAAAATCCTATCAAAGTCCCTGATTGTAGTCAAGATATAAATATGTGCGCCGGCAGGGGGATATTGCTAAAAATGAGGGCTGGCAGGAATTTTGCATCTATTTGGCGAATGTGTTCGAAAAAGCGCGAATAGCAAGATGCCTCTTACCTGCCGGGACAAGCAAAGATGCTGCATCAACAGAGCGTCATACAAGCGCCGATAAAGGAGCCGGAGAATGAAACGACTATTGCTCATCACCGTTTTGTTTACAGTTGCCTATACGGTTTATAACAGCCACTACCCGGTTATCGTAAATCTCTCGAATTCTTTTTTTATTTGCGGGCTCATCTATTTGTTTATTGCGTTGTTCAGTTATGTGCGGAATATCGGTTTCTTCAAAACGTTGAGCTACCATCTGTATCGAAAAAGACAGGCCGACAAGCACAATGACGTCCTCAATGCTTCAGACGCCACACCAGAGCAGCATCGGCAGAAGAAGATTGCATTACATGAATACACCGCTCACCTCGGCCAAAATAAGTGGTCAAACAAATTATTTTATTTGTTCTCCATTCCGTTGCTGCTCTGCTCGTGCGTTTTGGCGTTCGCTTCGATGTAACTATGCGGCGAATAGTTCGGTGCTAAGACAGCCCTCAGACCATGCAGGGTAACTTAGTAGAAGTCCCCGGCACCGCTCTTATCAGGGCCGGAGACTTCTTTGTCATGCATATAGACGCTTGTTAGGTCGGGCATGAGGAAGTGCAAAAGTACAGCTTAAAACATAAAATAGTCCTTTTTGGATTCAGGAGACTGCAAAAATGCAGGTGAAACCGCCGCTTTCCATCTATCAAGCCTCATTTGGCGCATATGGAATGCACTTTTGCAGCAGAATCTGACAATCGCAGGGGAAACGATGAATTGAGATGTACTTTTGCAGCAACGACCGCATATTGCAGTCATACTGTTCTGCAAATTATCGCTCTTGCTTCAGCTTCCACAGCGCCGGCACGTTCGGCGGCTCCCAGCCTTGCAGCGAGGTATGGCTTTGCACACATTTATACACTGTGCCGTTGTAGGCCACTTCATCATTTAATCGATAGGCGGTTCCTGCTGACCAAGCTCCCGGTCCGGACTGCTCATCTGTCGTCACCTCGATGGACGCGCCTTTCGATACGTTGCCTGCGGCATCATAAGCGGTCACGGTGAAATGATACGCCGTGTTCGGATTCAATCCCGTGATGTCCGCAGACGGGGCGCTCACCTTCGCGCTCTTGGAGCCGTACACAACCGTATAGCCTGCGATCCCGACGTTATCGGCGGAAGCAGTCCAGCTCAAGCTCACGCTGGTCGATGTTTTCCCCGTCACCTGCAATTGCGAAGGCGCGGTTGGAGGCGTTTCATCAACGTCTGCAGAGGTCGTGACCGCTACTGCATTGCTCGGTCCGGACAACTTGCCTGCCGCATCTCTGGCTTTAACCGTGAACGTATAAGCCGTGTCTGGAGTTAACTCTGTTACGGTATGATTTGTCGGCTGGACCGCTGTCAAATAGCTTCCGTTTTTGTACACCTTATAGGCCGCCGCTTCCGCCGACGCGTTCCACGCAAGCGACACGCTGTTCGCCGTTACCTTCGCAGCGCGCAATTGGTCTGGGGCCAACGGAATTGGCGGGTTTGGCTTCGTTCCATCCAGATACGCCCGGTGTTTCTCGGAAAATTCGAACTTATTGAAGCGGTCCCAGTTGATGGACCAAGTCATCAAGCCTCTTAACCCAGGATACCCCGCTGCGTTACGCAGCTTGTAGCGTCCTCCGAACGATTGTCCCTTCATTGCGTAATCAAGCGCCTTATGAACTTCGGACACTGGCGTAAATCCGCCGCCTGCATTCACATTCGCAGGCAGACCGATGACTACTTGATCCGGTCGAAGCGGCGCAAAAAAACGATCCTGTTTTTTCGCCACCGGGAATCCTGTCAGCACCATATCAACCATCGCCACATGAAAATCAGCATCGCCCATCGCATAATACGTATCATCGAGCGCCGTAATGGAGCCGGAATTGTAATGCTGCACCTGCAACCAATCCAATATGTCGCGCAATCCCTCAATGACCGGCAAATAAGCGCCCGCCCGATTATCTGCGCCAGTTGCGTTCCCGCCGTAGAAGCTATAGCCTACCTGCACGAAGAACGTTTCCGGAGCCATCGTCACCATGAACGAATCGCCGAAGTGACTATGCAAGTCACGCACGGCGGCAATCAGATTAGCAATGACGGGAGTCGTCGGATGACGGAAATCGGAATCTCCCGGATTCAAGTAGAGAGAGTGGCCTTCAAAGTCGATGTCCAATCCGTCAAAGCCGTAAGCGGAAATGATGCTTTTCATCGATGAGACAAAGTTATTGCGCGCCTGTTCCGTCTCCAACTGAACCTGACCGTTCGCCCCGCCAATCGAGATGATTACTTTTTTGCCTTGGCTCTGCAAATATTTCACGTCCGCCTTGAAATCGGAATCCGTATACTTGTAAGGCGCAAAGCCTATCGTCCCTCCTTTCGGGCCGTTGGACGGTTCTGCGAACGCCACGTTGATGACGTCAAAATTGGGCGACACGTCACGCAAGCGGATGAAACCGGAACCGTTGTCGAAGTTATGCCAATAGCCGACGATAATCTTTTTGTCTGCAGGAAGCGAGGCCGAATGACGATCCGCCGCCGATTCAGCCGGTTCCAAGACCAAAGGCGGCATATTGCCGCCCCCGGTACTATTTGTTGCTGCGGAGCAATCTCCGACTGCTTTCCACACGCCCCACTCGCCGCTTTGATCCGGACGATCGCCTTGGGTCCACCATTTGGCCTCATAGATTTTCCCGTTATAGGAAACTCGCTGTCCGCCCGTGTACACGGTATTCTCTCCCCAGGCCGGAGCGGAGCAAGAGGTGCCCCCTCCTGAATCAGTCGCCACCTCTATGCTCGTGCCGGGCGAGATGTTGCCGGCCGCATCTGTTGCCGTAACGGTGAATGTGTAAGTCGTGGCGGGCGTCAGGCCGCTGATGGTTGCAGTCGTGCCCAATGTATTCTTGCTCCCGGATGAGTATGTTATTGTATAACCCGTCACTCCGACGTTATCCGTGGATGCCGTCCAACTAAGGCTCACGCTCGTTGCGGTTTTTGCGGTCGCGATTACATTCGTCGGCGCGCTTGGCGGTGTCGTGTCGTTGCCGCCACCGGGGTTTCCGCCTTGCAGATCGCCGGTCAGCTTATTCAATAACACCTTATTGCGATCGCTGCTATAATCCCAGAACATGGCGCCGCCCAGCTGCTTCGACTTGATGAACGCCGTTTTATGTCCGAACGATTCGACGTCATCATACGTAATGAAGATACCATTCGAAGGATTATACAAATAAGGGACTTTGGCTGCGTCGTTCCAATAGCGTGTATAACCGTTACGATTAATATAATTGCTCGCCAAGTCGCTATAGTCGAAGACGCCTTTCTCCCATGTTCCTACATTGGCCGTATCTGCGCATTGTTGATATTGCCCATTGCCCGCATTCCCGCATCCGCCCCAGCCGCGGCCGTAGAACGGGACGCCCAGCACGATTTTATCGGCCGGAACGCCGGCATTGATATGTCCTTGCACTCCAGCTTCGGCATTGAACGACGCGGCATCGGGGACGCCTGCAGCGGCAGCGGCCGGATCGTAGTAGAGCGGTGAATTGTGGGCGCTAATTTTTTGCCAGCCGCCGTTGAAGTCGTACGTCATGATATTAATCCAATCGACGACTTTGGCGATTTCGCCGAGCTCTGTGTTGTTGGCAAATGTCGGGCTCGCCCCGGATGCTATTGTCAGCAGATAAGCCTTGCCGTCGGCCGCTCCGGCCGTATCTAGCTTAGCGCGGACCGCCTGCAGCAGCAGCGTGAAATTGTGTTTGTCCTCCGGGCGGGCGCTGTTGCCCTTCAAGCCTCCTCCAACCGGGTATTCCCAATCCAAATCGACACCGTCGAATTGATATTTCCGCAGGAAATCAACGGCCGAGTTGGCAAAATTCTCTCTCGTCGCCGCACTCGCCGCCACGTCTGAGAATCGGTTGGACCACGACCAGCCGCCTACTGAAATAATTGTTTTCAAGCGGGGATTCGTCAGCTTCAATTTGTTTAGCTGCTTGATGTTGCCCCGTATCGGCTCATCCCACGTATCGCCGGGGAAGCTCTTCTGGACATCGATCCACGGGTCGCCCAGGACGATGGTGCCGTTCGGAGCATTTATCGTTCCCTTCTCATCCTGACACGGCCACGTCTGCGGATTCGGACCCGTCGGCTCCGGGTTGCCGTGAATCCCGTTCCAACAAATGTCCGCAAACGCATAGTTGACATGCGTCACCTTGGACACATCCATATCGCTAACTTGATAATTGCGGCCGTACGCCCCCCAGGAAGGATAGTAGCCCACGACTTTATACCCTGTCCCTGCAGCGGCCTCCTCCGCCTTCACAATTCCCGATCCCATTGCAGCAAACGGCGTAAACAACATCAATACAGCAAACGCAATAACAGCGAATTTGCGCACCCAAGCTGCCTGCAAATGCATTCATCAATTCCTCCTGTCCCATAATAAAATGACATGCCGCCAATTCAGCCGGCAATCCGGAGGAATGCCGTCCAACTGGCCGCACGGTCTGACAAAAGTTGTGACGCTTGGCATCACCTCCTTGCAATGAGAGTGAAAAGGCAAATCGCTTAAACTAAAAGATGTGCGCTACGAATGGTGCTGCATGTTGAGGGGAAAGGAGAGTACGTGAAGGATGCGAAGATTTGAAAGTCCGGAATCGTCAAAACGGCAAAGCTGATATCACAACTAATTTACTTAGAGAACAGGCTGTAATTAAAGGGATAACATTTTACTATGAGGGGGAGATTACTCCACAAGATTCGGAACGCTCGATTTCAGCGCAGGACACGATTACAAAGCAAGCGCTCCGTTCCAGTGCATGGACACCATTCAGAGCGAGCTCTCCATTCCAGTGAATGGATACTAGCACCCTCGATGTTCTTTTTCTCTTCAACTCGTGTTAACTGCTTTCGGGTACAGAATGTGGGAGCCACGGAGGTTATGCTTGCTGTACAACGATTCTCGCCCTATCTGATTCAATGGGAGAATGGAACAAAGGATAAAAGGATAGATACCTGCTGATGCATGCATATAAATAAGCGGTCCATTTCCTATCGCCTCTTCCCCCTTGCCTCTCTCTGCATTCACCGCTCCCAATACCGAAAACATTGGATAGCATCCACTGACCACCGGCAAACCGCACGGCAAAAAGCCCGGCCAACCGCATTCATGCAGTCAACCGGGCTCTCACAGCGCTTGCCCGAGTTCGTCGTCCAGCCCGCTTCCCTTATTGAGAAAGGCGAGTAGCCAGCTCGTACAGCTCCATATTGAATTCCTTCTTCGTATTGACGACCAAATCGATATCCGTCGCCACCAGCTCGCCTTTGATAATGCCACAGCCTTTGCCGGATTCGCCTTCCATCAGCTTGCGAACCGCGAAGTCGCCAAGACGGCTTGCCAAGATGCGGTCAATCGCCGTAGGCGCGCCGCCGCGTTGAATGTGCCCGAGCACCGTTACGCGCGGTTCCACCGTTGGGCAGCGTTCGATAATGCCTTGCGCGACATCTTCTCCACGGCCTACACCTTCGGCCACGATGACGATGCTGTGGCGTTTGCCGCATTCGAAGTTCTCCTTCATGCGCTGCGCCACCTCATCGATGCTGAACGCCACTTCCGGCACGAGAATCGACTCCGCACCGCTTGCCAGACCGGCATACAGCGCGATATCGCCGCAATGGCGTCCCATAACTTCCACGACGGAAGAGCGTTCATGCGAACTCATCGTGTCGCGAAGCTTGTTGACCGCATCGACGACAACGCTGACCGCTGTGTCGAAGCCGATTGTGTAGTCCGTGAAGGAAATATCATTATCTATCGTACCAGGCAGCCCCATCGTCTTAATGCCAAGCTTGCTCAATTTGTTGGCGCCTTGATAGGAACCGTCTCCACCGATGACGATCAGGCCGTCGATGCCGTGAGCGCGCAAAATTTCCGCGCCCTTTTGCTGGCCTTCCGCCGTTCTGAATTCTTGACAGCGTGCCGATTGCAAAATCGTACCGCCGCGTTGGATAATATCACCTACGCTGCGAATATCCATCGGGCGAATATCTTGATTGATAAGCCCTTGATATCCGCGTTGAATTCCATATACTTCGATACCATTGTACAGCGCCGTGCGAACCACCGCGCGGATAGCAGCATTCATTCCTTGAGAGTCTCCGCCGCTTGTCAATACGGCAATCTTTTTTACAGCAGTCATGTTGTTTCCTCCCTCTAATCCTCAATACATATGTTTACGTATCCAGCGGCTGTTCATCCAAAAAAACAATCGCATCAGCGGACTATTTCTCATTAATCGCTTGGATACGCTCTTCACTTCTTCTTGTTCTCTCACTTTGGAATCGGATAGATATAGAGCAAGGAGCCCTTCGATAATCATACGGTGAAAGCGTCCTTCCGGCAGTGAACTAATTCGCACCGTCGCAAGTTCTGCAATGTGGCCAATTCGCTCCACCACTTTGCCCTGCCCGTCGTAATAATTACAAAAATTCAGATCCCCGCCGACTCTGTCTTCTTCTTGGTCAATCAAGTAATCAAGCAAAATGTGCAATCCGCATACGTAAGGAAAATAAGCCTCGCGAATTTGCTCCACTTCCCGATTCGTCAACTGCTCGTCCGCCGCAGCCAGGAACAACTGAAACACGCCGAGTGTGGACCCCGTTGCCGCCGCAAACTCGTTCCATGCCAGCTCCGGATATTCGGCCTCATAGGATTGCCACCACGTGAGCAGCGCGTCTTCCCGCTTGTCGGGGTGAATATGCTTATAGACTTGCAGATCGGCATACAGCCCGACAAGACGCACAATGCTTGACTGTGCGACCGCGTAGCCCGGCAGTCTTGCAATACAGGTGCGGCATTGCTCCACTAACGCGCACAAATAACCGCCATCGTCCTTATCTTCCCTTAACGCATAATAATCCTTAAGCGGCTCCTCCGGCTGAACCGCATCCAGCATTGACTGGTGCAGCAATCGAAAATCATCCGGATCCATAGAAGTGCTGCGATCACACAGATTGTCCAAATAATCGCTAATCGTCTGAAATGCCACAATGAGCGGAATTAACACATCACGCACCTCTAACCGAGCTGCAGCATACACCGCACCGCCTTCACAGTGAAATTGCTTGCCAGCAATGCTTGCCAGCGCCTGCTTGCGCAATTCCTCATTCGGTATAAGTTCCGCCCGCTTCTGCCATGCCGACAATGCGGAACGAACTTCCGGCAGTATGTATTTATATACGCGGTACATGAGCCCGAGCGGCTCTTTCGGAGCAAATGTACGGCGTTTACTTTGCTGGTTCAAGGATAACCTCCGTTCTCCATCGGTCTAGCTGTGAATGCACTCATTTTAGCCACAACTATTATATTACGAAGTGACAGTTTGCACAAACCTTCTGATGGCTTCTTTATTAGTGGTGGATTTTGGCATCCATCTCTTGATGAATGTTGTACCACAAATGCAAATCATTAATGATGCTGGCCAGCTCGGCAATCTCTGAATTGAGACAGCAAGAGGCTTCGAATTGCTCCTCGTCATACAGAGCATTCTGCTTGGCTACGATATCCCGCTCCAACGCCTTTATCCGGTCCGGTATCATTCCCCGAATCTCTTCCCATTTTGCCAAAATCGCCGATCTTTCATCCCAATGGAGCGATTCCCAAGCGGCATGCAGAACCGGCACTTCAATGCCTAACCGGCCGTCCCATTCAAACACAACATTCCCCATGCTGACAACCCTCTCTTATAAAATGAAGGATCTGCCGACGCCGACCCGATGTAGACTCATTATAACATGAATCTTGTGCCTTATTATTCAAGGAAAGCAGCGTTCCTCCTGCCAGAAGCATGCTATACTATACCGTAATCTTTTTCACAATCTAACAAGATGGTCAAGACCGCAGAGGAGGATCTCACAATGCTGCACACAGCGCAGAGAAATAATGACGCAAACTGGCTGCGCGCTTTTACGTTCACGATTTTTATGACGACCTCTATAGTCGTCTCCTATTTACCGCTGTACTACAAAACGCTTGGCTTCACGAGTGTGCAAATTGGAATGCTCTATTCCATCGGGCCGCTCGTATCCATCGTATCGAACCTATTCTGGGGCGTAACCAGCGACAAGCTTGGCACCGTTAAAAAAGTGCTTATCGTGCTGCTCGCAGCCCAAATCGCGCTGTCTGTCGCGTTGAGCCAATTCTCTTCCTTCGGCGCGGTTGTCGCCATGTTGATTTGTTTTTATTTTTTTTACTTTCCAATCTACCCGCTAAGCGACAGCTTTGCCATCATTACGGCCCAATCTCAAGGCAAAAGCTTCATCGGCATCCGCGTCTTCGGTTCGATCGGCTTTGCCGTATCCGCCATCGTCTTCGGCATGGTGCTGCGTTCCGTGGGCTCTCAATACAGCGTATGGGCCGTCGTTATGTTAGGGGCGCTTTCCCTTGTACTGGCCTTCTTCTTGACCGATAAGCGCGCCACGTTGAAGAAAATGGAGTTTTCCGGATTATGGGCCGTCTTGAAACAGCGGGAAGTCGTGCTGTTCTTTCTGTTTGTGCTGCTGCTTGCGATAGCCCATCGTTTGAACGAAGCGTTTTTAGGCTTATCTCTCTCCCTGTTGGGAGCGGATGAATCGTTGATTGGCTGGGCATGGATGCTCTCGGCGTTAAGCGAAATCCCCATCTTCTTCTTATTAAATGCATTCGGGGACAGGTTCAAGGAATTGCCGCTGCTCGCCTTCTCCGGACTTACTTACGCTATCCGCTTTCTACTCGTGGCATATATGCAGAATCCGGTGGGAATTGTCTCCACCCAGTTAATGCACAGCGTATCGTTCGGCATTTTTTATTTTGTAGCCGTACGCTATATTAGCCGCATTATTCCGGATGAATACCGTTCAACGGGGCTCGCGCTCTATACGATCGTCTGGTCAAGCATCGCCGGATTGCTGAGCGGAACACTTGGCGGCGTGCTGCTGGAAGCATACGGAAAAGATACCGTCTACCGGGTCGGTGCGATCTTCGCAGTCGCCGCTTGTCTCGGGTTCATCATGCTGGCGCTTCAATCCCATTATGCTGAAACGGGCTCGCGGCGGCCGATTCGGCGCAGACGTTGAATCATACGACACAGACGTATGAGACGCATTAAGCATGTATTAAGCCTCGGACGGTTTCGTTGCAATTTTCCATCGGTACCGTATAATAAGGGTAGGTCTTAGTACAAGGTCTTAATCTATATGATTACAATCTTCAATTGTGCAACCAATATTTTACGATAGCTCAGGCTGCTTAAGGCAACCTCGGCGGAGGGATCAGACATGACAACGTATGAAATCATGAAAGAAGTCATTCACGAGCGCCGCAGCGTACGGCGTTATGAGGACAGGCCGGTAACGGCCGAAGATGTGAAGGAGCTTATCGACTGTGCGCGATATGCGCCGAGCGACACGAACTCTCAGACGTGGGAATTCATCGCGATCTTGAACCGAGAATGGATTGCCCGGATTGAACAGCTTACGTGGGATGCCCTGCATAAGCGCGCAGAACAGGCCGAAGCCCAGGGCCTGGCGAAGGAAGCCCGTTTGCTTGTCAAATCGTTCGGCCCGTACGCAACCGCTTTTTCCAATGCGCCTGCGCTTATCATATGTTTGGCGTCGCCGTATACGTCCAAATTCCGCGAGCGCATATTCGACCCGATCGGGCTCGTGCCATCCACGGTGTGGGATGAAGAAGGCATCAAGAGCAGTTGCCTGGCGATTCAGAACTTGATGCTCGCGGCGCATGCCCGTGGCTTGGCGAGCTGTCCAATGACCGGTCCCGTTCTCTTGGCCGACCAACAAATCAAAGATATGCTGGACATTCCGGAAGATCGTCAGGTTAACATGGTGCTTGCGCTTGGATATCCTTCAGATACGCCTGCGAAGCTGCCACGCAAGCCAGTTGAAGACATTTTGCGCATTATCGAATAGAGGATTTGCTTTTAATCACGCTCGAATGAGGACTTATCCCATTCACTGCACAAGCCCCTTCGTCCTTTCCAGCCGGAAAGAGCCAAGGGGCTTGTCTATGATTACAGCTTCCGCAATACATTACTCAACGGCTCTTCCCTGGCCGCAATCCCCCCATGAAGCTGGCGGAATTGAGCGGGCGTCATTCCTTCCTGCTGCCTGAAACGTTGAATAAAATAGCTGGCATGCTGAAATCCGACCTCGTTGCCGATTTCACTGACGGACAGTTCGGACTGGCTCATTAACAATTGCTTTGCTTTGCGGATTCGAAGCCGATTCACATATTGAAGCGGCCGACATCCCATCGAGCGGCGAAATAACGTGCAAACATACTGCGGAGAGATGTGGATTCGATCCGCCATCTGCTGCAGCGTCACTTCCTTCATATAATGCTCATGAATCCAGTCCAACAGAGGGGCCAGCAATTCAATCCCCTGCTTCGGTTGTCTTCCTGCTTTACCGGTATCCGCCCAGCCAGAGCGAGCCCATGCCATCACCAGCTCATAAGCGAGCGCAGACAACACAGTCCCTTGCCCGTATGCGGAATCGCTCAGCAACGCAAGCGCGCGCCGGATCGGCTCCATTGTAATATCGGGCGATCTCAACGTCATATGCGTCGACTGGCGGATATTTACCGCAGACAGCAATTGTTGCGCCAATGCGCCTCGAAAGCCGAACCAATAGATTCCCCATGGCTCCTCCACGGGCCTGTATTCATGAGGAACGTCGGGAAACAGGAGTACGCCTTGCCCCGAACGAATCTCAATCGGATCCCCATGCCCTTCCCAGCGGAATACTCCCCGTCCCGAAGTGCATTGCAGCCATTGGTAATCAGGATAGCCATGTGGCCGGTCAATTTCGGTCTGGTTGTTCCAGCTCCCCACCGTGGTGACGATAAGCGGCAATGTCCGTTCCTTATCGGTAAGCATAGGGAAGTGCAAGCTGTCCATCGCTTCCCGCTCCTTTCCTTCGCTGGCAATATTCCAAATAAATTGTTTCATATCTTTATATGTATTATAAAATCGTTAGATTGAAAACCATCAGAATACCGTCCTATCATATAGACAGATGAAAAATTATGTTCAAATCGTTATATCGCCGTGCCGTATTCATAACATGACACGATCATAGGAAAGGATGATGAAGATGACAACCACTCATTCGAACGCACATCCTGCACAACCTTCTGCGTCCGCATCGATCTGGCAAGACGAAACCATGCTGCATCTGAATCGGTTGGAGCCCCGCGCTTACTTTATTCCGCACGCGAACGCGACTGAAGCGCTCACATATGAACGCGGAGCCTCCCCATACTTTCAGCTGCTTAACGGCGAATGGAAGTTCCGCTATGCAGAGTGCCCGGAAGACGCTCCGCAGCACTTTTACGGGCTCGATTACGATGACGCGTCATGGGAGCGCATTCCGGTGCCTTCGAATTGGCAGATGAAGGGCTACGGCAAGCCGGAATATACCAATGTGCTGTATCCATTTCCCGTCGATCCGCCGCATGTGCCCGATCATAACCCGACTGGCTCTTACCGGCGCGCCTTTTGGATAGGCGAACAGTGGTCCGGCAAGCGAATCGTGCTGCGTTTTGAAGGGGTGGACAGCGCATTCCACGTGTGGGTGAATGGCGAACATGCCGGTTATAGCCAGGGCAGCCGCGTCCCCGCCGAATTCGACATTACTCCGCTTGTTCATCCGGGCAGGAACCAGATCGCCGTACAAGTATACCAATGGTGTGACGGAACCTATTTGGAAGATCAAGATATGTGGTGGCTGAGCGGCATATTCCGCGATGTCTGCTTGCTTGCTTTTCCAGGCACACATGTATGGGATTTTACGGTTCGGACGCCGCTGTCCGATAATTATCGGCGGGCCGCGCTTGAGGTAGATGCGACCCTGCGCAATGATCACGCGGCGCCTTCCGTCAACAGCCAACTGCTGCTCACGTTGCTCGATGCCAATCTGCAGCCTGCCGCCCGTGCGGCATCAACGCCGCTTGCCGCCATTGCCGCGGGCGCGGCAAGCACAGTCAGCTTTGCGGTCGAAGTCGAAGCGCCGCAGCTCTGGACTGCGGAGACGCCGTATCTGTATCACCTGCTGCTCGAGCTTCGGGATGAGCACGGCCAGATTCAGCAAATCACCGCCCAAAGAGTCGGATTCCGTGAAGTGAAGTTAGCCGATGGGAACCTGCTTGTTAACGGGAAAGCGATTATGTTCAAGGGCGTCAACCGTCATGAGTTCCATCCTGACTTGGGCCGGGCCGTTCCGCTTGCTACGATGATGGAGGATATTCGCATCATGAAATCGTTCAATATCAATGCGGTACGCACTGCGCACTATCCGAACGATCCGCGCTTCTATGAGCTGTGCGATCAGGCTGGCCTCTATGTCATCGACGAGGCGGACTTGGAAACGCACGGATTCCAACCGGGCGGATACTGGGCGCAGCTCAGCAATGAGCCGAGCTGGCGGCAGGCTTATGTCGAACGAATGCAGCGTATGGTCATTCGGGACAAAAACTTTGCAAGCGTCATCATGTGGTCGCTCGGCAACGAATCCGGCTGCGGACCGAATCATGCCGCGATGGCGGAATGGGCGAGCGGGTACGATCCGACCCGCGTCGTGCATTATGAAGGAGACTGGGAAGACATGCTCGGCCTCGGTATCGTCTCAAGAATGTACACGGCGGTCGATGAGGTGGAGACTATTGCGCAGAACGGCGATCAGCGCCCGTTCATCCTGTGCGAGTTCGCCCATGCCATGGGCAACGGTCCGGGCGGATTCACGGAGTATGCCGAAATGTTCTACCGGTATCCGAAGCTCCAAGGTGCGTTCGTATGGGATTGGGTAGACCAAGGCATACGGCAAATTCGGGATGATGGCCGTTCCGTCATGGCGTACGGCGGCGAATTCGGCGAGATGGTGCACGACGGCAACTTCTGCCTGAACGGCTTAGTCGATGGCGATCGCAAGCCATGGCCTGCCCTGCATGAATACAAGAAGGCGATCGAGCCAGTAAAAGTCTACGTGTCGGACAGCGGACAAGGGCAAGGGCAATTCATAATCGAGAACCGATTCGACTTCACCTCGCTTTCTGCGCTTGCCGGAGTATATACGATTGTGGCGGACGGAGCAGTCGTCGCAAGAGGCCCTTTCGATGTGCCGGATGTAGCGCCGCGCGAAAGCCAGCCTTGGACGTGGGACGCATGGGAAGTGCTGGGCAGCTCCGCTCATCGATTGCACGGCAAAGACGTATGGCTGCGGCTGTCGTTCCGCACATGCCGCAGCGAGGATTGGGTGCAGACCGGCCATGAGTTGGCATGGGCCCAATTCCAACTCGAACCGTGCAGCAGTAAGAACATGGCGAAGAACGGCATGACCGAAGCATCCGCTGCCATTGGCGCAGCGCTCTCCTCCACCGCATGCAGCCCCGCAGCGCCGCTCGAAGTGCAAGAGGCCGGAAGCATGTTATCCGTGGAAGGCCGGGATTTTATGATTCGGATCAATCGCCGTAATGGGGCCATTGCCGCGTGGCAATCGCAAGGCGTCGATCTGCTGGCGGGAAGCCCCCGCATCCAATTATGGCGCGCGCTCATTGACAACGACCGTTATACGGTCAAGGATTGGCATCGTTTCGGCTTGCATCGGATGACCGAACGGCTTGAATCCCTTCAAGTCGATGCAGCGGAAGCGGAGCAAGGACGGGTCCATTTGCATGTCAACATCCGGATGGGTGCGCCAACGGTCAAATGGGGAATTCGCTGCCGTCACCGGATTGCGATCCATCATGACGGCTCGCTCACCTTGCAGGTAAGTGCCGTCCCAGAAGGCGATCATCCAGACGTGCTCCCGCGTTTCGGCTATGAACTTAGCCTTCCGGAAACCTTCGGGCACTGCTTGTGGTATGGACGCGGTCCCGGCGAAAGCTATATCGACAGCAAGCAGGCTGCTGCCGTAGGATGGTACGATGCGGCGGTAGATGATTTGATGATCGCCTACGAGAAGCCGCAAGAGAACGGGAACCGCACGGATACACGCTGGGTTGCCTTCACGAACCAGCGCGGGTTCGGCCTGTTTGCGCTAAGCGACTCCTTGTTCGACTTCAGCGCGCACCGCTACACCGTGCAGGATCTTGAGCGAACGGCACATCATGCGGACCTGCTGCCAAGAGATGAGATCATCGTGCATCTCGATAAGGCCCAGAATGGGCTGGGCAGCAACAGCTGCGGACCAAAAGCGCTGCCGCAGCACGAGTTGAAGTGCGAACCGATGTCATTCAAGGTTCATCTTGTTCCTTTCAGCCGGGACGGCGTGTCACCCGAGCAGCTGGCACGCCTGCGGCATCCGGCGGCCGAGCAGCCGGGGCAAGCAGAGTGAGGCGCCGGGTCGCAATGCCTCGTTCCGCTTCCTGACATAAGCAGCAAAAAAAGCAGCCTTGCCCGAATGAACGGAACAAGGCTGCTTGGTTTTGCTATTGTACACTATTTATAGATGACATCCCCGAGCCGGGTAATCTCATTATAATTTAATGACATTAGCAGCTTGTGGACCACGGTTTCCTTGAGTAATTTCGAATTCAACCTCTTGGCCTTCGTCCAAAGCTTTGAATCCTTCGCCTTGGATTGCGGAATAGTGAACGAATACATCTTCACCGTTCTCCACTTGAATAAATCCGTAGCCTTTTTCTGCGTTAAACCATTTTACAGTACCTTTCAAGATCAAAACCTCCTCACTTAATCCACCCTTACAGGCGAATATTTACATTATAATTGAGGTCATTTGAGAACGCAACTTTTTTTATTGAACAATTATTTGATTTCAAGTATGGGCTGGGGTATCATGATCGATAAGGCTGTCTTCGCGGCAGTGCGCAAGATTCACGGTGTCCTGCACCATGGAAACGGGGTTTTTATATGATAAAAAAGCATGTCATTTACAAGACGGACAAGTGGAATATGATGACGGTTGAAGTGCAGGGCCGTTATATCATATTGCGGGAAATTTCAGACCAATGGGGCGAAGAATGCCACAACTTTCTGAGCCGCCCGGCACTGATGCATTGGGCCAAACAGCGCTTCCCCAAAGAAGACTATGTCGGCAAGGAAGATGAATGGAATCAGATTATGGACGCTTTCAAGCAAGTGTAAAGGCAGGTAATCCATGAATTCGTCAACGAATCTAATCTTCATTATTTTGGCTTTTTCTCTCGGGGCCATTCTGATTTGGAAAAAAGAAACGGTGCCTGCTCCGCTGCGCCGCCCGATGGCTATTGTGGCGCTTCTCTTAATCGCATTCGCTTTTTTCCTGATTGTATACTCGCTTGTGACGCTGGGCGCCTAAGACAAGATTCGATGTCGATCAGATTTCTTGGGATGCTTCGTGATCATAAGGGTGCTTTTTAAAGCAACCTCTTTCAATAGTTTTACGGCACTTCGGTCATACTAGCCTTCAGATTCGAGTCTCAGCCCGAACGACAGGAGGATAGATATGACCGCACAGCGCCGCGCTATAATCTTACTCGTCGCAGGAGCTTTATTAAGCGCCGCGTTGATCCCTGCTCCGGCTGTGCCGGCTCAAGCAGCAGATTCATCACGGCAATCGCGATTCCAAGAACATTTAATGAGGAGGGCACATATGCAACAAGTAATGAAACGCTCGGAAGTACCGCAAGAAGACCGTTGGAAGCTGGAGGATCTGTTCGGATCCAAGGCGGAATGGGAGCGAGAGTACGAACTCGTGCTTCAATTGTTGGAGAAGATGAAGCAATACCACGGCAAGCTCAGCGACGCCAAGACGTTGAGCGCTTGCTTCGAGCTGGAAGATGATATTTCCTTACATACCGAGCGCTTATACGTATATGCGAATATGCGCCATCACGAAGATACTGCCGAACCGCAATATCAGTCGCTGTCCGAGAAGTCCAAGCAGTTGACAGTCACAGTAGGAGAAGCGCTCTCCTTCATGACTCCGGAAATTTTGGCTCTGTCCGACGAACAGCTCGATAAGCTGATTGCGGATCCGGCGCTTGCAAGCTACCGCTTTACGCTGACAGAAATGAAGCGCCAGAAGGCCCATGTGCTGTCCAAGCAAGAGGAAGCGCTGCTGGCCCAAGTCGGAAGCATGTCGAAGGCGCCGGAAAGCATCTACAGCATGCTGAACAATGCCGATATGAAGTTTCCCAAGATCAAAAATGAAAAAGGCGAAGAAGTAGAATTGACGCACGGCCGTTACATTCAATTTCTCGAGAGCCGCAACGCCGACGTGCGCAAAGCTTCTTTCGAAGCCGTATACGGGACGTATCGCGCTCAACGCAACACAATTGCCGCGACGCTGAATGCCAACGTGACGAAGAATCTGTTCTACGCGCGAGCGCGCAAATATCCTTCCGCGCTCGAAATGTACCTTTTCGGTGACAACATTCCGAAGGAAGTATATACGAACCTGATTAACACCATTCATAAGCATTTGCCGCTCATGCATCGCTATATGAAGCTTCGCAAGCAGCTCTTGAATGCCGACGAGCTCCATATGTATGATTTGTTCGCTCCTGTCGTGGATGAGTTCGACATGAACATCACGTTCGACGAAGCAAAGGCAACCGTCAAAGAGAGCTTGAAGCCGCTTGGCGAGAAATATCTAGAGGCGCTGCAGGAAGGCTTCGATAAGGGCTGGATCGACGTGTACGAGAACGAAGGAAAGCGTACGGGGGCTTACAGCTGGGGCGCATACGGCACACATCCTTACGTGCTGTTGAATCACAAGGACAACCTGAACAGCATGTTCACGTTGACTCACGAAATGGGCCATGCGCTCCATTCGTATCATTCCGACAACAACCTGCCGTATCGTGATGCGCAATATACGATTTTCTTGGCCGAAGTAGCGTCGACATTGAACGAGGCGCTGCTCATGGATTATATGCTGAAGAAGACGAACGACAAGAAAGAGAAGATGTACCTGCTCGCCTACTACATCGACCAGTTCCGGACAACAGTATTCCGTCAGACGATGTTCGCGGAGTTCGAGATGATTATTCACGAGCGCGCCGAGAAAGGCGAAGCATTGACTCCGCAGCTGCTGTGCGAAGTGTACTATGATTTGAACAAAAAGTACTACGGAGACGACATGGTCGTCGACAAAGATATCGAAATGGAATGGGCACGCATTCCGCACTTCTATACCAGCTTCTACGTGTATAAATACGCGACAGGCTTTTCTGCCGCGCAAAGCTTTGCCAAGCAAATACTGGATGATGGCCAGCCAGCCGTTGAACGCTATTTGGGCTTCCTGAAGAGCGGCGGCAGCGACTACTCGATCAACATTTTGAAGAAAGCCGGCGTCGACATGTCCACGCCTACTCCAATCGAGGAAGGCATGAGCCTTCTGGAATCGCTCATTACCGAAATGGAGCAAATGGCTGCCAAATAAGATGCCATGCAATGAGAAAGCGGGGTCCTGTCGGGCACCCGCTTTTTCTCGCTTATCCCCTAATGCTGCACGTCCGTTCCGTCGAATGGCCAGCTGCGCTGGATTCCCGCCTCATCGAGTTCTTTTTGATAGGCCTTCAAGTGGGGCATATGACCGTGCACTTCGTGTGGCGTCACGCCATTGTCCAAAGCATATGCGACGAGATGGCCAATCGACTCCCCAATATTCCATTCCGTCGGGTGGAGGCGATAGCAGCCGTTCGCAATTTGCGTCGTGCCGATATTTTTGCAGGCGGGGAGCACATTTTGCACCCGCTTCGGAATGAGCGCGCCAAGCGGAATCTCATACCGATAGGCCGGAATGAACATACTGCGGCGGCTCTTGGCCGTCATGTGCAGATCCAGAAAGTAATGTCCTACACCGACACTGTCCTCGTAACGGCGGATTCCCTCCCCTTTGCCCTGCCGCAACTCCTTATTTACATCTGCTTCCGTAATCGTATAGATCGCCTGAATTCGTCTCGATTCTCGAATATACGGCGACTTCGCCAAGCCGTCCTCCGTTCCGACCGCCTTGCCGCACAGCCTGAGTCCCGGATAGCCCGTTCCACCGTCCTCGCGAGGAGCTTCCGTCTGCAGCCAATATAACAACGACAAGCTTAATTGCTTCGCCCTCTCCACATGCTGCTGCCGTTCTTCATAAGGCATCTCGATGATCGATGCCAAGGAGTAATCGTTCTGCGGCCAATTGATGAGCGAAATATCGCCCTCTGCCTCCCCTATCCTGAACTGCGCCGCATCCAAGACGCGGCGATAGGTCCACATTGGCAGCTCGCTGCTTCCCGGCAGGAACGTAAAGCTGCGATATTCATCATTGGCGTTCGGCTTCGTATCCCACCAGCTTAGCAGCGGATAGGGCGATCCCTCATGATAGAAGCTGCGCCAGAATTCGTACATTTCGGGTTGCGGTATCGGAGCCGTGAGATGAGCTGCATGCTCCGGCAGCATCTCAACCGCGATGACGACCGTGAACGCTTGGGTATCCTCTGGATTCGCTTCATCGGGCGCGTGCGGCTCTCCGGTATCGTGCCTCGATTCGGCCCCGACATTGTATTCCACCCCAGCGAGCGGAAGCAAGTCGCCATATTCAGTAGCATCCACGAAATAATCGCCGGCAAGAGCCGTCTCTTCTCCGCTCTTCAAATGCCGGACGGTGACCTCCTGCACCTGGTCTCCCTCCGTCTGTGCCCGGACCGGTATCGTGTCATACAAAATATGCAGACGGCCCTCTTCCACGAATGGCCGCAGCCATTGCTGCAAAATGCCATGCGCTGCGGCCGGTTCATGACTTATACGGCTGACCCACGCATTGCCGGGATTGAAATGTTCGTAGAAGCGCGCCTCGTCGCATACTAGATCCGGCCGCACTCGCCTGCGGTAATAATGCCGAACCTGTTGGCGGAATTCCCGATAGGAGTCCGTGCATCCCGTCTGTTCTATCCAAGGATGCTCATCCGGCGGCACAGCCTGACTCGTCAGCTGTCCGCCTACCCAATCCGTCTCTTCCGTCAAGACGACTTGATATCCCCGCTTTGCCAACACCCATGCCGCAAGCGTGCCTCCAAGCCCCCCGCCGTTAACCACTGCATCCGCTTTCATCCTTTTCATCGCGATCCCCCTTTTCCACATTAACCCGCCTGATACGAGCATATCATGCTTTAGCATTGTTTTGAATCATTTCGCCTTAATTTATTTTATTTTTGGAGAATGCATTCAACTTGTGACGAAAGCAGTCGAACATTATACTGATAAGTAGATATATAGAACCATGAGGAGGATTTCTCGATGCGTATTCAATGGTCTTTGCTGGCTGGGCTCTTTTTCGCGTTGATTACGGCCATCTTCGCCGTTATTAACGTCAATCCGGTCCAAGTTAATTTGTTGTTCGGCACATTTGACGTACCACTCATTTTGCTCATCCTTGGCTGCACCTTGTTAGGGGCCATCATTGTGGGTTCTTACAGCATTTATTTGCAGTACAAATCCCAGAAGAAGCTGAAAGGGCTGGAACAGCAGCTTGCTCAAGTGCTGGACGCGACAGGATATGTCATTCCGGACACTGCAGGAGAGCCGGCTCCGCAAGGCACTGAGGATCTGGGCGACGCCTCCAACGCTTCCGCTGATCGGAAGCATGCCGAGTAACATAACGATTCGCTCGGGATGAGTTGGATATACAATAAGGAGGATATACAATGAATCAACCTGTCATAACATCGGAGCCGTTTCATGCGGCGATAGACGAGAATTATGTAATTTCATTTTTAATGGAGCTGCTTCAGACCCCAAGCCCAACCGGCTATACGCATCACATTATGAAGCGTATCGGCGAAGAAGCGCAGCGTCTCGGCTATTCATTCGAGCTTACACAAAAAGGATGCGGCGTAATTAGAGTGAATGGCGCAAAAGGCAATGCGGAGAAAGTCATCGGCTTATCGGCCCATGTCGATACGCTTGGCGCCATGGTCCGTTCCATTAACGCAGACGGGACGCTACGGCTCACTTCGTTAGGCGGATACATGTCTCATTCGATGGAGAACGAGTACTGCCAAATACATACTCGGGACGGACGTGTCTACACCGGCACGATTATGACGAATCACCCATCCGTTCACGTGTTCAGCGACGCGCGCGATTATGCGCGTGAAGAAAAAAATATGATGGTGCGCATTGATGAGCTTGTGCACACCAAGCCGGATACCGAAGCGCTTGGCATCCGCACGGGCGATTATGTGTCCTTCGATGCGCGCCCGGTTCACCTGCATAACGGCTTGATCAAATCGCGGCATTTGGACGACAAAGCAAGCGTCGCAGCACTCTTCGGCGTATTGGAGAGCATGAAGCGGACATCTTGGCAGCCGCAGCATAATATTGTCATCTTCATTACGAACTATGAGGAGATCGGTCATGGCGCATCATACATTCCTCAAGAAATAACGGAATTGATCGCGGTCGACATGGGCGCAATGGGGGACGATTTGGCTTGCAAAGAGACCGATGTGTCTATATGCGCCAAAGATTCCTCCGGTCCTTACGACTACATGATGACCGGACAATTGATCGCACTGGCCGAGCGTGAAGGCGTAGAGTATGCCGTGGACATTTATCCGCATTACGGTTCGGATGCTTCCGCCGCTTTGCGGGGAGGCCATAACATTCGCGCCGCGCTCATCGGACCGGGCGTGCACGCATCCCATGCGATGGAACGCACCCATCAGAATGCGGTCCTCAATACGGCGCGGCTTCTCTCCGCTTACATTAGGGAGTAGTAACCAACCGGCCGGCGCACAGCAGAACAATGTTAGCCGGAGAGACGATACTCTCTCCGTTCGGCGCTTCCGCTCACTCTCCCCTTCGGTCAGTAACTACGATTCCAGCATCACCGAAGCTCCATGGTGTGGTCGAATGGTTGAGATAATAGCTGGAGGGAGCGTCTCCCACTCAATCCTGCAATTGAGAGGTTCCCTTTTTGCATCTTTCACAGCGCTGGACTGCAATCGTGCAGTTCAGATTCGCATAATTGCAAAAATTATGGCAATCATTCTGATTTGAATTGCACTTTTGCACTTCAAACGCCGAAAAGGGAAAGATTTCGCAAAAACTGCTGCACATTTGCAGTTCGTCGGCTCCATCCAGCGGGAGGAATGACCTTTCTGAACGAGAGAGTGTGTAAAGAGAAGTGCCAGCAGCGTAATCTATTTATTAGAATTGTATCAGCCGGACGGCAAACTGTACCCATGATAAGGAGGAAGAACCATGTCGGAGCGCTTTCAAGCACTAGTCGTGCGCAAATCAGATAGCGATAACGTAGACGTGTCCGTACAGGAGCTTGGCATGTCCGATCTGCCGGAAGGCAGCGTTACGATCCGCGTCGCGTATTCCAGCTTGAATTACAAAGACGCATTGGCTTGCTCGCCGATTGGCGGCATCGTTAAAGCGTACCCCTTCATCCCGGGAATCGATCTGTCGGGCATCGTAATGGCAAGCCAAGACCCGCGCTTTACCGTCGGCCAGCCTGTACTGGTGACCGGATATGAACTAGGGGTATCTCATTTCGGCGGTCTCGCCGAAATCGTGCGCGTCCCTGGAGATTGGGTCGTGCCTGTGCCCGATTCACTCAGCTTACGGGAGGCGATGGTGTTCGGTACGGCAGGATTGACGGCAGCGTTAGCCGTAGAGCGCCTTGAACGGCACGGCGTTCGTCCGGATGACGGCCCGGTGCTTGTTACCGGAGCAAGCGGCGGGGTCGGCTCCATTTCCGTCGCCATGCTGGCCAAGCTCGGATACGAGGTTACCGCCGCCAGCGGCAAGAGCCAATTGGCCGGCAGCCTGCGGAATTTAGGCGCCGCTCATGTCGTATCGCGGCAGGAGTGGCAGCCGGAACGGCCGCGCGCGTTGGATAAGCAGCGCTGGGCGGCGGCCATCGATGTATGCGGCGGCGACATTCTTGCGGCCGTCCTCGCTTCTACCCGGTATGGCGGAGCCGTTGCCGCCGCCGGACTGACGGCAGGAGGACAGCTGCCGACGACGGTCTATCCCTTCATCTTGAGGGGGATAGCCTTATATGGAATTGATTCGGTCTATGTTTCGGCCGATCAGCGGACCAGGCTCTGGTCCAGAATGGCTGGTGAATGGAAGTTCATTGCCGGAGACAATGAATGGATTCATGACCTATCTCTTCAAGAGGTTCCGGAATATACCGCACGCATGCTCGAAGGGCAGACATGGGGACGCGCGCTTGTCCGCATCGCGGCGGAAGAACGGGAATAATCGCGCCGAACTTGACGGTGCAGCAGAGAGCTTATTCCTGCAACGATGCCGCACGGGAGAGCGCGCCAATGTCAGTTTTATATGCCCATATTTTCATACAACAAAAGAGCAGGCGCCGATTCATAAGATCAGCGCCTGCTCTTTCGTTATTACGATGATTCTCCCAACGCCTGTCCGGATCGTTTCCATCGCGCGATCATTTCGTTGGCCGCCTGTTCCAGCGGCACGCTGATGGCCACCTTCGGAATGTTAACTTGAGCCTTGACCAAATGCTTGTTCGCTTTCGCAATCGATTGCTTCCACGACGGAATCCGGGCCATGAGCCGATCTGGATTCACGACTTGAATGCCGATAAAATGCTCGCCCATAAATTCATAAATAAAAATGTCTTTCACTTCTTCCCATGTCACTTCGCCTGCCGCACTCAAGGAGGCATTATCAATGAAGCCTTCCTCCGAGATAACCAGCGCCGGCTTCGGCACCGCCAAGCGGAAGAGGGCGTACGCCAACGTTAGCGCAAAAAATAACGCGCAAACTCCGCCGACGACAACGGATACGCCCTCACTGTCAAGCATCAGTAAGATACCGATGGCGACGAATACAAGCGACCCCAACAGAGTTAATATCAATTTGCGCTTGCTTGGATAAATTACATATGCATTCGGCTCTGCTTCATATGCTGTCACGACAGGGCATCTCTCCTTTCCTCCCACATCCTTTTTATCTAAACCGTTAAAGGATGATGCAACCTCTTGCAGCAAAATCATTTCACTTATTGCGGAGCTCCCTCGGCCGCCGAGTATCCCGTTCCACCGGCCAATGTTATTTTTGCTTCTCCGCCTCAATCTGTTCCGCCAGCTCGCTTAAATAGGTCCAGCGCTCCATTAAATCACTCAGCTGTATCTGGGCCGCGCTGTCTTCCTTCATGAGCTCCTGCAGACGGGCGGAGTCGCTGAATGCTTGCTCCATTTCCTTCTGGATGCGCTCGATATTTGCTTCGGCCTCGGCAATTCGATCCTCGATTTTCTCATATTCACGCTCTTCCTTATAAGACATTTTCAGCTTTGTCTTACGGTCGAGACGTTCGGATTTATCTGCCGCCGGCTTGGCTGCTTGTTCGGCCTCCGCCCTTGCTCCTTCGCCGTATTTCGCCTTCCACTCCATATATTCTGAATAATTGCCCACATGCTGTTCTATCGCTCCATTTTCGAACGACCAGATTCGTTCTGCCACCCGATCCAAGAAGTAGCGATCATGGGAGACGGCAATGACAACGCCAGGGAAATCGTCCAAATAATCTTCGAGCACGGCCAACGTTTGCACGTCCAAATCATTCGTCGGCTCATCGAGCAGCAGGACGTTCGGCGCTTCCAGCAGCATGCGCAGCAGCTGGAGCCTTCTCTTCTCTCCCCCCGACAGCTTGCCGATTAAGGTCCACTGCATGGCGGGAGAGAACAAGAACCGCTCGAGCATTTGCGCCGCGGTAATGGTCTGCCCGTCCGCCGTACGGACCGTCTCCGCGCCTTCGCGCACGTATTCGATTACCCGCATCGATTCATCCATTTCCTCATGCTCCTGCGTGAAGAATCCAATGCGCACCGTCGGCCCGAGCACGATCGAGCCTGCATCGGGTTCTCGCAGCCCGGCAATCATCCGAAGCAGCGTTGATTTTCCGCTTCCATTCGGTCCGATGATGCCGATGCGATCTTCAGGAACCGCAATATAATTTACATCCTGGAACAGCGCTTGACCGTTAACGGAACAGCCGACATGCTCAAGCTCCATTATCTTCTTCCCGAGCCGGGCGGACAAGGTTGAGACGTCCACCTGATCGCCCTTCGCAAGCGAGCCGTCCGCTTGCAGCGCTTCGAATCGTTGAATGCGGGCCTTCTGTTTCGTCGACCGCGCTTTCGCGCCGCGCCGGATCCATGCCAGCTCCTGACGCAGCAGATTCTGCCGCTTATCTTCGCTTGCCGCTTCCCTTGCTTCACGGTCTGCCTTTAGCTCCAAGAAACGGGTATAGTTCGCTTCATAAAAGAAAGCGCGTCCTTGATCAAGCTCCATCATGCGATTGGCAACCCGGTCCAGAAAGTAACGATCATGCGTAATCATAAGCAGCGCACCCGAGCGCTTCTGCAGCAACGTCTCCAGCCATGCGACCGTATCGTTGTCGATATGGTTCGTCGGCTCGTCAAGCAACAAAATATCAGATGGATGAATGAGCGCGGAAGCAAGCGCAACACGCTTCCGCTGCCCGCCGGACAAGGTGCCCATCTTGGCGTCGAACTGCCGAATGCCGAGCTTGGACAGAATCGTCTTCGCTTCGCTTTCAAGCTGCCATGCTTGCAGCCGCTCCATATCGTCGCTTGCGCGCACAAGTCTCATCTGTGCGGCTTCATCGTCAGGCTTGCGGCGCGCTTCTTCCAAGCATTCCGTATACGTCCGGACGGCGACCATCTCGGGCGCATCTCCCCCAAGCACTTGATCGAGCACGGCAGTCTCCGGATCAAATACAGGCTCCTGCGGCACATATTGCATAGTCACCCGATTGCCTATAAGCACTTGCCCTTCTTCCAACGGCTCCAATCCAGCGATCGTACGCATAAACGTGGATTTTCCCGTTCCGTTCACACCGACGATGCCAACGCGGTCCCCAGCTTCAATTCCGAAGGTTACCTCCTTGAACAGCGTCTTCTCGCCGTAGCTTTTGCCGAGCTGATCTATCGTCATTACATGCATCACAAATCCCCCATTCGGTTCGCAAGCAAATACGCATCATTTACTCAAAAAAGGAGAACCCGAGGTTCTCCCCTTGCTGTTATCCATTTCCGGCACCATTGGCCGAGCCGCCCCTATTACCGCCGAGAGACTTCTGCATGATTCGCGGCACACCCATTCATGAACAAATCGGCAACAAATCGAATGCGCTGCTGCAAATCTCGTTCCGTAAATTCAGGCGAGAATAAAATATCCAACTTGATCATATCCAGCATGCCCGTGTACGATTTGGCATGCAGTATCGGCTCCGGCAAGCCGTAAGCCTCCATCGTCTCCGAAATAAGACGCATATAGCTTTGCATGAAGTCCCGAAGCGCAGCCATCATGTCCGGGTCGTTATTCGGCTTCTTGAAGAACAGGTTCGTATACTGTTTGCGGTTATAGTAATAGCGCAAGTGATGGTCGGCAATAAATCGCAGCCGTTCCTCCAATGAATGGCGCTGATTCAGGCCGAATTCAAGCTCGCGCAAATATTGTTCAAAATCACGCACCGTCATCGCGGTGAACAATTGTTCCTTACTCTTGAAATATAAATAAAGCGTTCCTTTGGCAATGCCTGCTTTATCGGCAATATCGGACATTTTCGTCTCATAAAAGCCATCGGAACCGAAGAGCTCGTATGCCGCATCTAAAATGAGGTGCAGCTTATCGCCATAACCGTAACTCATCGGCCCATCTCCTCCACTTCTGCCCAAGCCATGACCTATGCCTGATATTCTTTGTTCGAATATATCACGAGTTCGATTGCTTGTCGATTTCAATCCATTTTATTTCTATAAAGCTCATATACTTCCATCACATTCCATATAACAATAGCACAAGCAAAGAAACAACACCGCCGGCGCATGAAGTAGTCATATTGACCCTATCATTGTTCATCCAGCCAGCGCCGCGAACGAGCTCGGTTGGAATACCGCAATGTTCCGTTCGTTCCGTGGCAGCGCCGCACTTGCTGCAGCGGTAGCTCGCTTGGACAGTGGCGCCGAATAAGGAGTCGAGCATGGCTCCTGCCACGCCTCCTATTCCAGCCGCGCCAATAATCGCCCCTGCATCAATCCAGCTAAGCCGCTCGGCCCCCATAATAAGCATGAACGCTACGGCAGCAACGCCAATAGTCAGCGCTCCCGCAGCGGAAGCAAGGGTCCCTATGACGGATACGGCCCCGGATGTTCCTGCGGGAACCGTACGGCCCGTCAGGATGGAACGGGGAGGCTTCGGGCTGAGGCTGCCGATTTCCGTAGCCCACGTGTCCGCATTGACCGTAGCCATCACCCCGATGAACAACCACATCCAGAGCGAGTTCGGAGCAGCGTAATTCAAGAGACAGAGAAGCATGCCAATGCCGCCGTTCGCAAACACCTGGCCCGCATCGCGCTCTCCGGTTTTTTCATATAATTCATCAAAGCGCGCCTTCCTTCGCTTCTTCCACTTGGACCAACCGGTTGACGTAACGAAAAAAGCCAACAGCAATCCGAACCAGAAAAGGTCTCCGCTCCCGTAATATATCGTCCCCATCATAACAGCTGCGGCGGCGCCCGATGCTGTAAGCGATCGTTTCCACCACGCCGCGCCTGCCACGAGCAGACTTCCAGCGAAACCAATCAACCAAGGACTGATGGCGCCCCATAGGCTCATCCACTCTTCAAACAACTTCGTCCCTCCTCGAGACTCCAACAAGCCTCTTCTGTTCCGGCCATTCTAACCCAGATCCGCAATCGTGCAGGAACCGAGCACCTCTTCGCGCAGACAGAGCGCCAGCCGATCTCCGGCCTGCACCGGACCTACTCCTGCAGGCGTCCCGGTAAACAATAGGTCTCCTTCACCCAAGCCATAATGCTTAGCGACATAGGAAATGAGCGCATTCAGCGGGAATATCATCTCTTCTGCGGCCCCAAGCTGTACAGTTGCATCATTTTTCACCAGCGAAAAAGGCATGCGCTCAAGCTCAGACGTGCCCGGAAACGGCACAAAACGCGTAATGGGGGCACTATTCAGCACTCCCTTCGCCGCAAGCCACGGATGTCCTTTTTGCTTCAGCAGATCCTGCACGTCTCTAAGCGTAAAGTCAATGCCTAACGCATAAGCATCCACCGCTTCGTCTGCAGTCATACCCGTCGTCACCTTGCGGCCAATACGAAGCACAAGCTCAAGCTCATGGTGAACCGCGCCGGCATGAAGCGGCAGAGGAAGCTCCGTCCAATCGGCAATCAACGTTACAGCGTGGGAAGGCTTCAAAAACACCATCGGCTGTGCAGGCACGTCATTGCCGAGCTCTGCCGCATGCAGGCGGTAATTGCGTCCGATGCAGTACACGTTGCGCACGGAGGACGGGACGAAATTTACATTTACATCCGCGTTCATCGTTCATGTCTCCCTTCAAGGCACCTATTTTTTATTTCGATTCAATACGTCCATGATCGTCAATGGATACACGGCTGGAGATGCTTTCGACGTGCTTCATCAGTTCGGTTCCTTTTTCTCCCTCAAGCGGCACCGGCTGCCCCAGATCGGTGCGGAACGGCTTCATCTGCAGGTCGCATTTGCCGCTCTTCGTGCATTCCGCCTGCAGCACCATCGTATCCCACGTCTTAGGCAGCTCGTTCAGCGTAAACACAAAATTGCCCACGCTGTACGCAATCCACTTGTCTTTATACCGCTCAAAGCCTTGCAGCACATGCGGGTGGCCGCCGACAATCAGATCGGCGCCGGAATCGACATATAATTGCGCCAATTCTTTTTGATACTCGACAGGATAATCCTCGCGCTCTTTACCCCAATGGGCAATGACGATAACAAGATCGGCCTGCTGCTTCGCTTCCTTAATCGCCTTTGCCGCCTGCTCTTTCGTGCCTTCATAGGTGGTCGCCACCCCCGGCTTGTTCTTCCCTGCATACCAGCTTGAGTCCGGGATGACGCGGGTAAAGCCGAGAATCGCCATCTTAATGCCTTGGCGTTCCACAATAACGGGAGTGTAAGCTTCTCTGCTGTCCTTCCCTGCCCCGACATATTTCACATTCGCTTTATTGAGCGCTTTGAACGTATCGAGCAGTCCGTCTTCCCCTTGATCCATCGTATGGTTGTTGGCCAGATTGACGATGTCGATGCCTGCATTCGCGATGGCTTCGGCCGCCAGCGGGGATGTCTTGTATATGAAGTCCTTCTCTTCCGCCGGAACGCCGTCCGTCGTAAGCGGCGTCTCCAAGTTCCCAATGGACAGATCTGCCGCTTGCAGCAACCCTTTGACATATTGAAACGGAAAGTCGTACCCCTTCTCCTGGACGAGGGCCTCTACTTTGCCAGCCATCATTATATCCCCGACAAAGGATAGGCGCACCACCGGCTCTTTCCCTGGAGAATCTTGATCTTCGGGCTGAACGCCCTCTGCATCGCCTCCATCTCCCCGTTGACCGCTCGCGTCATCCTGCCCCTTCGCTTCGTTGGCATCAGCGCCATCCGATGAAGGTCCGGCCGCCGGCTCGACAGTCAACTCATTCACATCAGGCGCAGAGCCGCCGATTAATCCGCTCTGCCAACCGTAGATGGCGGCTGCAATGATGACAATGCCCAGAATGGCATTTCCCCATAGACGATTCCGCTTCTTCTTTTTACGTTGTTCCCGCTCCTCTTTAGCTCGATCCACTCTCGATAATGTCATAGTCTCTCCTCAATCTCGGTCACTGAGTGACTTCTATTTTAACGTTCGGCGCCAATAGCAAAGAACTAGGAGTTCCCCAAGTCCTATGGTAAGATGGGTTCAAACAAGATGTTAAAAGATGTTGCGTTCATCGCAACAGCGGGAGAAAGAAGGTTATAAAATGCTATATCACGTGCATTGCTTTGCCGGCCTGGGCGAATTGATCGGACAAGCCGTCGCGACGGTCGAAGCCGACCGCGCGTCAATCTCCGCAGCAGAGCTGAAAGGAATGATGGCTGTCCGGTATCCGCATGCCGCGCAAGCGGTTTTGCGCGCCTTTGTGGCGGTCAATCAACAATATGCCGCGGACGACCGCATGATCGCGCCGCAGGATGAATTGGCCTTAATCCCGCCGGTATCCGGCGGAGACGGAACCTCGGCGTCCTCCGCCGGGACAGGCCCCGTCCGTTCCGGCGATGGCCGATTTGCGCTTATGTATGAACCCATCTCGGTCGAAGCCGTCTCTGGCGCGGTTGCGCATCCCGACCACGGCGCAGCGCTGCTGTTCATCGGCACGACCCGCGAGCATACGAACGGCAAGCGAACGATGCAGCTCGATTATGAGGCGTACGTGCCGATGGCGCTCAAGATGCTCCAGTCCATCGGCGAAGAGATTGCCGCGCGCTGGCCCGGCACATTAACCGCGATTGCTCACCGCTTGGGCACGGTTCCTGTCGGAGAAGCAAGCGTCGTTATCGCGGTGTCTTCCCCGCATCGGCCAGGCTGCTATGATGCAAGCCGTTATGCCATCGAGCGCTTGAAGCAGCGCGTCCCTATCTGGAAGAAAGAAATATGGGAGGATGGATCTGAATGGGTCGGTCATCAGCTCGGGGACGAGTCCTGGAATCCGATGACCGAGCCGGATCAGCCCAAGTAACGGTCATGTACGATGCGCGCTTCGACCGGATCTTTCGTCCCGTGCACCAGCACCCTTCCGTCGCGGAAGACGACTAGGCGGTGCGCATCGGCCTGCAAAGACACCAAATACGGATTGACCCGCACCTCTCCATGGCGAACAGAACGAAATCGCTCGGCGATATCGTCCAAATCAAGCTCCACTCGATGGGCAGGCCGTATTTGAACGGTATCCCGGCCGCACAGAATATCAGTCTTGCGGTGATGGGCAGCGCTAAGATACGGATACGCGGCGTCTATCCCGCAGGACGGGCAATCGGGACGTTTTGCATCCTTCACTCCGATGGCCGTGTGCTGATTCGTCCACAAGTCGAACGAGACCAAAGTATGGCGCAGCGCTTCATGATGTCCCGTCAGCCACTTCAACGCCTCGGCCGTCTGATAAGAGACCACCATCTGTACGGCTGGGGCAATAATTCCCGCCGTATCGCATGTTGCCCCGCCAAGCGGCACTGTCTCCAGCAGACAGTTCAGGCATGGCGTCTCCTGCGGCACAAACATCATCGACATGCCGTAGCTCCCCACACAAGCGCCGTAAATCCATGGGATTCCCTTTTTCATCGCGTAATCGTTAACCAAAAGACGCGTATCGAAATTATCGGTCGCATCCATAATCAACTGCGCCCCGGCCGCTAATGCGTCTAGTTCGTCAACCGTCACGTCGGCAACCACCCCGTGCACATGCGCTTCGCTATTAATCGCCTTCAATCGCCGTTCGGCGGCAACCGCCTTCGGCAGACGCTCATCCGCATCCGCTTCGGCGTACAGCTGCTGGCGCTGCAGATTGCTCCACTCCACATAATCCCGATCCACGATCGTCACCGTTCCAACTCCCGCGCGCACCAGCATTTCGGCAGTGCCTGATCCGAGCGCTCCCGCACCGACGATGAGAACACGGCTCTCCTTCAGCCGGCGCTGCCCTTCCGGGCCGATAGGCTGAAAGCGTTCTTGGCGAGAATAGCGATCATGGCTTGAATGATTGCTTATTGTCCCATCCGGCACGGCCGACGCTTTCGTCTCCCGCATGTCGTCGCCTCCCTCAAGTGTTGCGTGCAGCTGCTTGATAATACCCTTTTTATCATCACTACTATTTTACATGAATGCGATTCAAAAGCCTACTTCATCCCTCTCATCCAGCGGACATTCGCTAATTTCGCTTTCTTCCTGTATTGAATCTCTCCCGCCGAACATACAATGTAGGTGATCGACCGTTTAAGTCCCATCACATGTACTGAGGTGAAGTCATGCCCGCCCCGCGTGTGCTTATCGGAAGTCCCGTCCGCCAAACAGCGGACATATTGAATCCTTTTCTAACGTCGCTGGAACGGCTGGATGCGAAGCGGCATGCCGCAGACTGCCTGTTCATTGACGATATGAATCCCCCGAAGCATCGCTTGAGCTGGTTGCGTGATTAGCCGTCAGGCGGTTCGCGCCGGTGTGAGCTTCGCTGAAATCCGCAATGTGTCCTTCTGGGGAGAGGACCGGCACTTTTGCATCCGTGCGGCAGCTCTGGGTTTTCCATTGTTTGTCGATACGCGGCGGCCGGCCTATCACATCTATCGTGCTTCGGACCTGCAAGGAGCGGACGCTTATTTGCAGAGCGCCTCTCAGATCCATTCAGACGGCAACGAACACGGCCATAATTAAAAATCAGGCTTCCCTGCTCAAATCGAGCATTTGTCCTACGCGTGCCATCCTGCCCGTATCCAACATTTCGGTTGGGCGCTACCGGAGGATCGCCGCGCTAAATACGAACGCTACCGCCGTTTGGATCCTGACGGGACATGGGGCTCCACGGCACAGTACGAATCGATTCTCGATCCTGAGCCGCGGCTGCTGCCTTGGAAAGAGTAACGCCGCGCTCTTATTCCTGCTGCAAGATGCCTGCATCGTGACTGCTGTTCTGAATCAAGCCTTTGGCTTCCCCACTGGGAAGCTCGCCTTCAGCCTTCTTAGCGCCTCAGCCGCAGCGGGATGATATCCACCCGCGTTCCCGCAGGCATGACCCCGTTCGTCGGCGGAATGCAGATGAGGCAGTCCGCATCGCGAATCGTAATCGTCGCGTTGGACATATCGATGCCTGCCAGCCGTACCGTAAGGTTCCCGTTCTCATCGGTCGCATAATTGCCCCGAACGAACCGTTCAAAGCGATCCTGCTTCGCAAACGGCTCCATAAGCGCCGCCGTCATTCGATGAGGACTCGGTTCATGCGCCCCCTGCATGCGCAGCAGCGCGGGACGGACGAACATTTCGAAACCGACATAGCAAGCGCTTGGATTGCCGGATAGGGCAAAAAGCAGCTTCCCGTGTAGCAAGCCGACGGTTGTCGGACTGCCTGGACGCATCGCAACCTTATTGAACAGCAATTCGCCTGACCAATTATTCGTCAGATCGTACATGACATCGTAGTCGCCGACGGACACGCCTCCCGTCGTAACGACGGCGTCGAATTCCTTCATCGCTTCCATGATGACTGACTTCGCCCGCTCCAGTTCATCGGGAACATGCGGCAGCAGATGCGGAATCCCGCCTGCTTCCCGGACTTGAGCGGCCAGCATGAAGCTGTTGCTGTTGCGAATCTTGCCCGGCTCCAGCGGCGCAGAGACGTCGAGCAGCTCGTGCCCGGTGGACAAGATTGCCACGCGCGGCCGGCGGTGCACTTGAACGGTCGCGCAGCCGAACATGGCAAGCAAGGCCATTTCTCCCGCTCCGATGCGGCGGCCGCTGCCCACCATCAGCTCGCCCTGCTCAATCTCTACGCCGACAGGCAATAGGTTATCGCCTTCCGTTACCGGCTGCCGCAGCTCCAGCTCGCGCTTGCCGGCAGAGCCGCATTCCGTCGTCTCCTCCAGCTTGACGACCGCGTCTGCTCCTTCCGGGACCTGTGCGCCCGTCATTATGCGCACTGCTTCTCCCGGACGCAACGAACGGCTTGCAACCGTTCCGCACGCTACCTCCTCCGTTACTCGCAGCCGGACCGGCTTCTCCAGCCCAGCAGACGCAAGGTCTGCTGCACGGACCGCATAGCCGTCCATCATGGAACGGCAAAAATGCGGCACCGGCACATCCGAGCGCACTGTCGCCGCCGCATGTCTGCCGTATGCTTCTTCCAGCGGAATGAATTCCACTCCTCCCGCCTTCATTCGTGACATGACCCTGGATTGCGCTTCCTGCACGGATATAATCGTGCGATTAAATTTAGGATCTGTTGCATAATTATTGGGCTTCGTCATTTGCGCCCTCCTTCTATTCGCTGCGGGCTGTTTCTGTCACGTCAACATGTCTTTGCAAATACATATACACGGTTGCGAGCAGACATGTCAAGGACAGCCCCTGGCAACACAAAGAAGGCCGCGCAGAACGGCCTTCCCTGAAAAAAACGATTCAATATCACCCGGTTGTCGTATAGACGGGCTTCAATTCATTGTCGCGGCTTGCACTGTACGAATACGCATCTTCTCCCGCCGCTCTGCCGCTGCGGATGCAGTCTGGCATTCCGACGCCTTCATACGGCTGTCCAGCCAAATATACGCCAGGCAGCTCGCGACGAACGGCCTCGCGCAGGGCGGCAATCGCCTGCACGTGTCCGACCGGATACTGCGGCATGGAGCTCCGTAAGCGGGTAATCTCCACGAATTCCGGCTCGGCTTCAATAGCCATCAGATCGAGCAGCTCTTTTTTCACCGTTCGTTTCAGCGCATCGTCCGGCCATTCCACGCGTTCTTCATCACCGGCACGGCCGATATAGCAACGAACGATAAGTTTGTCCTCGCTGCTCGTGTGCGGCCATTTGATAGAAGTCCACGTACAAGCGGTAATGGCTCTTCCTTCCTTGCGGGAAATAAGGAAGCCGGTCCCGTCCACCGGCATTTTAATCTGCGTGCGGTCGAATACGCTGACGACATTCGCCACCGACACATGATTGATGGCCTGAAGCGCGCTAACATCGACGTGCGCATCCAGGAATGATGCCGCGTGATAAGACGGAGTCGTCACGACGATGGAAGACGCCTCCAACGTGCTGCCATCCTGCAAAGCAATGAGGTAACGGCCGTCATCCTGCTTGTCGAACCTTTCCGCGCCGGCGCCCAACCGAAGCTCGACCTTGTCCTTCAGCACTTCTTCCAGCCTCTCGACAAGCGATGTCAAGCCGTTCCGGAACGTCAAGAACATCGAGCCCTTCGCCACATCCGGCAGTCCGGGCAGCGATTGTCCCGCCTTGCGGTTCGACTGCATCCCGCGGATTAGGCTGCCATGCTTGCGCTCGACTTCCCCGAATTGCGGAAATGTGGCCTGCAGGCTCAACTTGCTCATATCCCCCGCATAAATGCCGGCCAAGAGCGGTTCCGCCACGTTCTCGGTTACTTCCTTGCCCAGGCGCCGGTCCAGAAACGAGCCCAGCGACTCGTCATCCGGCGAGGTGCGGGGCTTCTTCACCAAGTCCATCAGGGCCCGCATCTTCCCGAAGACGGAGATAAGGCCCGTCTTGGCGAACGGACCCAATTCCGTCGGAATGCCAAGCACGAGCCCCGGCGGCATGCGGTACATTTTGCCCCGCCGTACAATATATGTTTTTTTGGCATGCGGATTCGTCGCCACGAGCTCCGATTCCAAACCTAAATCGCGCGCTAAATCAATCATCGGCAGCTTGCGCGCAAGAAAGGAATCCGGTCCCTTCTCAATGACGCAGCCTTCCTTCCGCAGCGTTTCTATCTTGCCGCCCAAGCGTGAAGCCGATTCGACAACGGTGACCGACAGCGTTTGGCCGCGCTCCTCCGCTTGCTTCACCGCATAATAAGCGGCCGATAGTCCCGTAATTCCTCCGCCGATAATGACAAGATCCCGCGAACCATTCATGTTGTGCCCCTTCTTTCTTTCAAGCTCCCAATTGATTCAATTTCATGACGACATCCGCAAGCGCTGACATATATTTCGGATCATCATTCAGCATGCGAATGCGTTTAAAATTCATATTCATGCGTTCTGCCGACTGCGTCGCCTCGATATCCAAGTCGTACAGCACTTCCAAATGATCGGACACGAATCCGATCGGTGCGGACAGCACATGCTTCACACCCTCTTGGCGCAGCGCATCAAGCGTATCCAATATATCCGGCCCCAGCCACGGCGCAGCAGTTCGTCCGGCGCTCTGCCAGGTGAAGCGCCATTGTCCTTCCTTCAATCCGCAGCGCTCCGCAATGGCGGAAGCAGTCGCATTCAATTCGTCCGGATACGGATCGTTCATTTCTAGGATGCGTGCCGGCAAGCTGTGCGCACTGAACAGCACTTCCACTTTTTCACGGGACACGCCTTCCGACACATAAGCGTCCAATTGCTCTTGAACGCGCTCTGTCAACGCATCTAGCAAATCGGGATGCAGATGGTAGCTATTCACGCATTTCAGCGCGATATCCCGCTTCTCCGCCGCTTCCTGCGCGCGTTTGTTGTAGCTTCCCACGCTCATTACGGAATAATGCGGCGCCAACACCACGCTGACAGCTTCGCGAATGCCATTCTGCGCCATCGCGGCGATGCCGTCCTCAATAAACGGATCGACATGCTTCAGGCCCTGATAGCACACATATTGCACATCCGTTCCTTCCGCCGCGCGATCAAGCATGCGCTGCAATCCTTGGACTTGACGGTCGGTATGCTCGCGCAGCGGAAATACTCCGCCCACAATCGCTTCATACCGCTCTGTAAGCTCCTGCAGCTGCTCTTCCGAAGGCGGATGTCCACGGCGAATATGCGTGTAATACGGCTCTATTTCTTCCATGCTGCGCGGTGTCCCGTAGGACATCACGAGAACTCCTACTTTGCGTTTACCCATCTCTTCGCCTCCCTCTTGTATCCGGTACAACGTTCTATTCTATTGTTTGGCGAGTACCCCGCTGGAATAAGAATGGATGAAATCCGTTAATTGCTTCAATTTATCTAGCGATGCTTCCGGGAACAGCCCATGGCCGAGGTTGAAAATATAACCCGGCTCCTGCAAGCCCTCATCCATGATGTGGGCCGCTTCGCGTGTGATAACTTCCATCGGGCCTGTAAGCACATATGGATCCAGGTTGCCCTGCACCGCAAAGCGCCCGCCCAGACGCCGGCGCCCTTCCTGCATCGACACGCGCCAATCCAAGCCGATCACGTCAGCCTGCAGCTCTCGCAAGCAAGGCAGAAGCTCGCCTGAGCTTACGCCCGGGAAGTAAATTTTCGGCACATCCAAGTCAGACAGCTCCGCATAAATGCGTTCTATCGTCGGCAGCACAAAGCGCTTGAAATCACGCGGCGACAATGAACCTACCCAACTGTCAAACAGCTGGAACGCCTTGCTTCCATGCTTCACCTGAGCGCGAATATAAGTGATGACCATATCGCCCAGCTTATCCATCAGGGCAAACCATATTTCGGGCGTGTCATACATCATTGTCTTCGTACGGATATACGACTTGGACGGACGCCCTTCGATCAGATAGCTCGCGATGGTGAATGGAGCTCCCGCGAACGTGATAAGCGGAACCTTCAGCTCCGCATCCAAGATGCGAATCGTCTCCAAAATATGTCCCAGATCGCCTTCCGGATCAACCGGCTTCAGCCGTTCGACATCGGCAGCGCTTTGAATCGGATTGTGAATGACAGGTCCGACTTGGGCCACGATATCAAAATCAATGCCGATGGAAGCAACCGGATTCATAATATCGGAATACAAAATCGCCGCATCGACGCCGAGCTTGTTCACGGGCATCATGGTGACTTCCGCAGCCAGTTCGGGCTGGCGGCATATTTCAAGCAAACTGTATTTCTCTTTGATTTTGCGATAATCAGGATCATAACGTCCCGCTTGTCTCATGTACCATACAGGCAGCCGATCCACTTGTTCTCCTCGGCATGCACGCAAGAAACGATCATTATAATTCATCAATAACCCCCACTTTGACGGCATTGTGCAATTTGTTACAACCCACCGTTTCCATTATGCCCCTTTTCTCGTCAAGCCACAACCGGACCTTCCTGCGAAGCTATGACAATCTGTTGACAAAAATCACCCAGATGTGAACAACTTCTGACATTTTATCACACAATTTCTTAAAATGCCGATAACACCCCGGTTACAAGTAACTTTTACCTTTATAGTGACGAGCTAACGCATTCACAATCAACTTCTTCGTCATCATTGGAAAAAGGGAGAGATGATGTTCATGGACCAGACGATGGATCGCCGTAAATTTCTCACGTATTTAGGCAGCGGAGCGGCTGCGCTTGCCGTCGCTTCTACCGGATTGGGCGTATTGGAGAACAAAGCCGAAGCACGTTCGGCAGATCACTTATTCGGGTTCAAGACGAACAAAGTATCCGGATATTTCACTCCAATCGAGCCATCGGATGCAGACGATCTCATTTTGCCGGCGGGATATAAATACGATGTCGTAGCCGCCTACGGCGATGTCATCAATAAAGCGGGAGAGACGTTTGGCTTTAATTGCGATTTTACGATGTATCTGCCGATGAACGGATCGAGTGAGCGCGGATTGCTCTGGGTCAATCATGAATACTCCAGCGATGTGTTCGTGCATGGTGCGAGGCAGGGCGATAAATATACGGCCGAACAAATTCGAACCATGCTGTATGTGCAGGGAGGCTCCATTATAGAAGTGTACCGCGGTCAAGATGGTGTATGGAAAATGGACGCGGGCTCAAAGTATGCGCGCCGCGTGACCGGCTTGACTCCGTTCCATTTGACCGGTCCCGCCCGGGGCTCCAAGGCTGTCGGCGGGAAGACGGAGGTGCAGGGCACCTTTGCGAATTGCTCCGGCGGCATGACGCTATGGAACACCGTGCTGTCCTGCGAGGAAAATTTCGAGACGACATCGGAAGATGCCGGGCTCAATCCGACGCATTACGGCTGGGTCATCGAGGTCGATCCGTTCGATAGCGGCTTTCAAGTGCGCAAGCATACCGCCCTGGGACGGTTCCATCATGAGAATTCCGCCATGGGCCTTGCCAAGGACGGGCGCGTGGTCGTCTATATGGGCGACGATACAACAGACGCATGCGTATACAAGTTCATTTCCAAGGGCGCCTATTCTCCAAGCGCGGGACGAGCCAATAGCGAGCTGCTCACGGAAGGAACCTTGTATGCTGCCGATATGAAAAAAGGCCGCTGGATCGCTCTGACGGTTGACGCAGTGCAACGGGCGCTCAAAGACGCCAAGTTCAAAGCGCCGTCCGCCGTCAAGCTGTCGCAGGCAGATTTGCTGAAGAAATATGCCGCGCAAGCGGATGTGCTGGTGAATGCCGCGGAGGTCGCCGTTCTGCTCGGGGCTACGCCAACGGACCGTCCGGAAGATCTCGAAATCAGCCCGTTCGACAGCTCCATTTTTATTGCGCACACGAACAATGACAAGCATGGCAACATTCACGGACATATCACCCGTTTCTTCGAGAAGGACAATGACCTGGGCGCCACGGAATTTGACTTTGAAATTTTTGCCGCCGGCGGACGCCAAAGCGGATTCAGCGCACCGGACAACTTAACCTTCGACAGCAACGGCAATCTGTGGACCGTGACGGATATCTCTTCGAGCAAGCTGAATACCGGCGTCTATTCTTCCTTCAAAAACAATGGGGTATTCGTAATCCCTACAACAGGGCCGAGCACCGGACATGCGCTGCAATTCGCTTCCGCGCCGGTGGAAGCCGAAATGACCGGACCCTGGTTTACGCCGGATGAACGCACGCTGTTCATGGCGGTACAGCATCCAGGCGAAGAAACGTCTGACCTGAAGCAGCCGACCAGCATGTGGCCGCACCGCAAAGGCGATACCATGCCGCGCCCATCCGTCGTCGCCATCACCGGCTTCACATGGTAAGGGGGCGAGCATATGGGGATCGGTAATATTGGCGTCGGCGGCATCGTTCTTATCGTCATCCTTGCCCTGCTGCTCTTCGGGCCGTCCAAGCTTCCGGAGCTTGGGCGCGCGTTCGGAAGAACGCTGAGCGAATTCAAAAGCGCGACGAGAACTCTTATCTCGCCGCTAGAAGATGACGGTGAAGAGGAGCAAACCTATAAGAAGAAAGCTTCTGGAGAACCGCCAGCGGTTTCCGGTTCCAAAAAATAGAGTTGCTGCCGATATAAGCTGCCCGTTCGATGCGCACAACGCGCATGGAGGGCAGCTTCTTTGTTGCTTGCAGTCATAAAAAAAACAAGATTTGCGCACCATATTCAGGTAATAAAAGGGATTATGAAGAGATATGGAATGCGATACCGCACATGCATCCGTGTATGTCATATGGCACAATCGATATAGAAAAAGTATGATATAATGAATACCAGTTGCTGGCACATCGGACGGACCGTGACCTGAGAAAGTGGTGAATAGAGAAATGCAGCAATGGAAAGTCAATCTAATCATCCTATGGTTCGGGTCATTTCTAGCCATGGCAGGCATGACCATGGTAACGCCATTTTTAGCGCTGTATCTCCAGCACGACATCGGCATGAGCAACCAGCATGAAATCGCCGTCTGGTCGGGCCTTATTTTTGCGGCAAATTTCTTGACCTCATTCATATTTCAGCCAATATGGGGCAAATTCGCGGATAAGTACGGCCGCAAAATCATGATTTTGCGTTCCGGCTTCGGAATGGCGGCGGTAACGGCATTGATGGGATTGGCGCAGACGCCTATGCATCTGCTGCTTCTGCGCATGTTGAACGGAACGATTTCAGGCTTCAACCCCGCTGCCGTCGCGCTCGTGTCGTCAACGACGCCCAAGGAACGCATGGGCTTCGCGATGGGTATCCTTCAATCCGGTGTCGTCGCCGGCACGATTCTGGGACCGCTTATAGGCGGGGTTCTTGCGGATATGGTGGGCTATCGGCCAATCTTCTATATTACCGGTACGCTGCTCTTCCTAGCGACCATGCTCACAATGATTATGGTTAAGGAGCCGTTCGACCGCGAGAAAGCGGCCGAGACGCCGCAAATGTCCGTCATGGCGGGCTTTAAGCAGCTGGCAGGCATTCCGCAGCTGCTTGCTTTGTTTGCGGTCACCTTTTTACTGCAATTCGCGATGATGAGCCCTGCATCTCTGCTGCCGCTCTATGTGCAGGAGCTGCACGGTTCACAGCAGAACTTGGCGCTCCTCGCCGGCTTTGTCAGCGCGGTCGCGGGTATGTCGAACATGATATGCTCGCCGATATTGGGCCGGCTGAGCGATCGAATCGGCTCCCACCGCATCTTGACAGTATGCTTAATCGGGGCTGCCTGCACACTCATTCCGCAAGCCTTCGTGAGTAAAGTATGGCAGCTTGTCGCCATAAGATTCCTGTTGGGTATGTTTATGGGCGGTCTCCTGCCTTCCGTCAATGCGCTCATTCGGAAATATACGCCTGACGGAATGGAGAGCCGTGCCTATAGTTTTAACAGCAGCACGCTCGCTCTAGGAAATATGATCGGTCCCGTTATGGGCGGAGCGGTATCTGGCTTCATCGGCATCCAAGGCATTTTCATTATGTCCGGAGTATTTCTGCTTATCAATACAGCTTGGGCCCGCTTTTCTCTCTATGGCCGGAACCGTGCGGCGCACCGTCCGTGACGCCACTATCGTACGATTGCAATCAACTAAGATAAGGTCACACGTCGCACGTTTCAATCAACCTCTTAAGGGTTTCTCAACAGCCAGAGATGCCAAGGGATAACCTTGGCATCTTTGCTATGCCATCAGCTTGACAGATGCGCGTTCGACGAATTGAAAGGGAAGCTTATGCTTCTCTGTCTCTTCGGCCGGATTTATAATTTTACGATAACAGACCTGAAACATCAGACTTCCAGCCTCTTCGTTGCGGTGTCCAAGAGCTGTCAGTTCCAGCGCATCGGCCAGCGGCAAGTTCTCGCAGCTGATGATGGAGAGATCGTCCGGCACCCTTATCCCCAGCCTCCGCCCTTCAAGCATCATGCCTGCCGCGATTTCGTCCCCGGATACGAGCATGGCCGTAGGACGTTCCTTCAACCCGGCTAAGCTTCTTATCACTTCGGCACCCTTCGAAATGTCATAGCATTGATAGAACATCCACTCCTGACGCGGATGCTCGCCAATCCGCTCCAGCGCATCTCTGAAGGCGCGCTTGCGGATGCCGCTGTTGAAGCTGTGCTCCCGTGCCAGCGTAAGGCCGATATGCCGGTGGCCCCGCTTGATGAAATAATCGAGCGCATGCATATAGCTGTTATAATGGTCGAACGACACCGAGGAAATCGCCTGTTCCCCTGTATCTTCAAAGGCAACAATCGGCCCATATGCCGCGTATTCCTCCACGACATGCCAAGGCACTGCTTTGGATACGATAATTAAGCCGTCAATCTGCTTCATCTTAAGCATGTCCATGGCGCGCAGCTCTTCTTGCTCCCGGTAGTCGGATTGAAAAAAAATGAGGTTGTATTGATGCTTCAATGCCTCGTCGGCAAGCCCTTTCATAAAACTCGAAAAGAAGGGCTGATTCATATACGGCAATAAAATACCGATCATTTGCGTTCGCCCTCTGACCAAATGGACAGCGTTAACGTTCTGGCTGTAATTCAGCCTGCGAACGACTTCCAGCACGGCTTCTCTCTTCTCCCGGCTGACATAGGGATGATTGTTCAACACGCGCGACACCGTAGTGACGGATACGCCGGAGAGCTCCGCGATTTGCTTTATGTTTGCCATGCGCTTATTCCCCCTGTCCAGATTGCTACTTGTATTATAGATGATTACGATAACATTTACGAAATTTGCATTTACGCAAATTCAGCTTGACCTGAAATGCATTTCATCATTTATGTTGAGATTGCAGCCGCCTGAAGTCGGCGTAACCGGATGTTGCAGGGCGTTACGGCTCGGTGGCTCACTTCCCCAAACCAACAGCATGAAGCAGGAGGCTAAGTTATGACGCAAAATATCGTTTTCTTTGATATAGACGGCACGCTCTTGGACAAGAACCACCAAATTGCCCCATCGACGAAGCGCGCCATCCTACAATTGCAGGATGCCGGTGTCTATACCGCCATTGCGACCGGCCGAGCGCCGTCCGCCTTCGCATGGATTCGCGAACAACTCGGCATCCGCACCTATGTATCGATTAACGGCCAATACGTCGTCTTCGAAGATGAGGTCATATACGACCAACCGATGGACCCCAATGAGCTTAAGGCCTTCGCTTCCATGGCCGCCGCGCTTGACCATCCAATTGTATACGTTCATGCGGACGGTATGTCCGCCTCTATGGAGCATCAGCTCATTCACGACGGCTTGCGAACCTGCAATCTGGAGCATCCGCCCGTCAATGAATCGGGCGATGAGGAAACTGCGGTATATCAAGGCATTCTATTCTGCGATGACAAGGCGACGATACCGTATGCCGAGCGTTTTCGGAATATGCAATTCTACCGCTGGCACTCCTTGGCGACGGACTTCCTGCAGAAGGGCGGCTCGAAAGCGGTCGGCATTCGCAAGCTGCTGGAACGGACAGGTATTAGCCAGGAGCACTGCTATGCATTCGGAGACGGCGTGAACGATGTCGAGATGCTGCAGTTCGCTGGAACGGGAATAGCTATGGGCAATGCTTCGCGCGAGGTCAAGCGGCACGCCGATCTCGTCACGGCTTCTCATGCCGAGGACGGCATATCCAAAGGGCTTCGGACTGTGGGCCTGCTGTAATGCGAACAAGCCTCCGGCCCAGACGGGCGGAGGCTTGTTGTCATTCTTTCTTGCGGCAGAGGTACTAAATTGGCAGGATATTCAGAACGTTTAGGAAAACGATGACGATGATGACCGGAATGACGTACCGCAAGAGCAGCACATACAAAGCCAAGCCTTTGCGCCAGCCTGCCGTCTCCGCTGCAAATTCGGCGTGCAACCGCTCTTTTGGGAGGCGGTATCCGACAAACAAAGCGATAAGCAGCACGCCGATCGGCATCAGAACATTCGTCACGGCAAAATCGGCCGCATCAAACAGCGACAGTCCCATAATGCGAACGTCCGACCATACGCCGAAGGACAAAGCCGACGGAATGCCCGCCATAAAGATGAGAGCCCCAAACAGCCAGCTTAACCGTTTGCGCTTTTGCTCCTCCCCGCCGGAAAATCCAGACACGAGAATTTCCAGCATCGAAAAGGCCGAGGTCAGAGCCGCAAACAAGAACAGAGCCAAAAACAGCGTGATGAAGATACTTCCGTACGGCATCTGCTCAAATAGGGCGGGCAATGTGCTGAACAGCAGTCCCGGTCCTTCCTGCGGCTTCATGCCAAGCGCGAATAATGCCGGGAAGATAGCCAAGCCGGCCATGAACGAGGTCAAGACGTTCAATCCGACAACGGAGAAAGAAGACTTCACCAACGACTCTTTTTTATTTAAATAGGAACTGTACGTGACCATGACGGATACCCCGACGCTAAGGCAGAAAAAAGATTGTCCCAGGGCGTACAGAACCGCTTTTCCCGTCAGTTTTCCAAAGTCGGGCTGCAAAAAATACAACAGGCCTTCGGTCATGCCAGGCAGCGTCAACGAACGTGCGATCAGAACGAGAAACAAAATGAACAAGCCTGGCATCAAAATACGGCTGGCACGCTCAATGCCGCCTTTAATGCCTTGTCCGACCACGATAATCGTAATGAGCATGAAGGCGAACTGCGCCGTCACGGATGACCAGGGATTGGATACGGTCTGGCCAAACAACGTATCGTAATTTTGTCCTGCCTGCAGCAGCCCGCCTGCTATTCCGCGCGCCAAATACAGCAGTATCCAGCCTCCTACCACGCTGTAATAAGATAATAGCAAGAAGCATGTCCCCATACCGAGATATCCGGTCCAATGCCACTTGGAGCCCGGAGCGATATCCCGATAGGCGGAAATCGCTTCTTTACCGGTGCTGCGCCCGATAACGAACTCCGCAAGCAGCAGTGGCAACCCGATGCCTAATGTAAATAGCAAAAAAACGAGAAAGAAAGCGCCGCCCCCGCTCGTTGCCACCACGTTGGGAAATTTCCAAATTGCCCCCAATCCGATGGCCGACCCGGCTGACGCCAATATAAAACCTATTTTTGAAGTCCACTGATCTCGCGATTTCATTAGTTCCCCCTGTTGTCACTCTCTTAGAAGATAGTTGCGCTCTAGAAATGTGTGTTCCAATATGTGTTCAAAAAGGTCACAAAACCTCTCTAAATGGGCAGCCAGTTCATCCCGTGCAAAAAGACTAGCACAACAATGACAGGAAGGACAAAGCGCAGCATGAAGACATACAAGGCAAGTCCCTTCCGCGCCCAGGCCGACTCGCCCGACCACTCTGCCTGCAGCCGCTCCCGCGGAAATCGAAAGCCGACAAAGACAGAGATGAGCAGCACGCCCAGCGGCAGCATCACATTGGTCACCGCAAAATCCGCCCACGCGAATACGTTTCTGCCAAGCCATACGAAGTCGCTGCCGACCCCGAAGGAAAGCGCCGACGGAATGCCGAGCATGAAAATAAGCGTTCCGAACAGCCAGCACATCTTGATGCGGCGGGCTGCATCGCCGTGGGCGAACGCCGCGACGACTATCTCCAGCAGAGAGAAGGCCGAGGTCAATGTGGCGAACAGGAACAAAGCTAAAAACACCGTAATGAACAAACTCCCGTACGGCAGCTGCTCGAACACGGCAGGCAGCGTTACGAACAACAATCCCGGTCCTTCTACCGGCTTCATGCCAAGCGCGAACAGCGCCGGAAAAATGGCAATGCCCGCCATGAATGAAGTCATCACGTTCAAGCCGACAACGGACAGCGCCGGCTTGCCAAGCGGTTCGTGCTTCTGCAAATAGGAGCTGTACGTCACCATGCAGGATCCGCCTACGCTTAAGCAGAAAAAGGACTGTCCGAGGGCATACAGCAGCGCCTCGGAGGACAATCGGCCGAAATCCGGCTTCAAAAAGTAGACGAGCCCTTCACTCATTCCCGGCAGCGTTAGCGCCCGGATAATAAGCACGACAAAGAGCAAGAACAGCCCTGGCATCAGAATCCGGCTTGCCTTCTCAATGCCCTGCTTGACCCCTCTTGCCACAACTACAATCGTCAGCAGCATAAATGCGCCTTGAGAAAGCACGGCCTCCCACGGACTGGCCGACGTCTGGTCAAAGAAGGCGCCATAGTCGCGTCCAGCCGTCAGCAACGAGCCGGTAACGGCGCGCATGAAATACAGGACGATCCAGCCCCCTACGACGCTGTAGAAGGAAAGCAATATCGAGCAGGTCGCCATTCCTAAATATCCGACCCAATGCCAGCGGCTATTCGGCGCCAGATCGCGGTAGGCAGACACCGCTTCTTGCCCGGTGCTGCGTCCGATTAAGAATTCCGCGAGCAGGAGCGGCAATCCGATCCCGAACGTAAATAAAATGAAGACAAGAAAAAAGGCGCCCCCGCCGCTTGTCGCCACGACATTCGGAAATTTCCATATCGCTCCGAGTCCGATGGCTGAACCGGCTGACGCCAAAATAAATCCAAGCTTGGAAGTCCATTGTTCTCCCGATTTCATAATGGTCCGTACCCTCCGATATATAAGTCGCTGTCACATATTATAACACAAGAGAGCAACGACCTTTCCACACGCAAATCATTACACTTATGCCCATTAGCGCACGATGGCTAACGCCAGTCCGTCATAAGCCGGCAGCATCGTGCTCATCAGACGCTCGTCTTGCGCGATCATTTCATTAAAGCGGCGCATCGCCAGTACAGAAGGCCCCCGCTTCTCGCTATCCAGAGTGCGTCCCCTCAGCATGAGATTGTCACCGGCAATAATGGCTCCAGGCCGAGCCAGCTTAATGGCATATTCCAAGTAGTTCGGATAATTTCCTTTATCGGCATCGATAAAAAAGAAATCAAAGCGTGCGCCTTCCTGTTCCAAAGCCGCCAATGAATCAAGCGCTTCCCCGATCCTATACTCCACTTGTTCGCCGAAGCCCGCCTCCGTTAAGTGCCGCTTCGCTAAATCGGCATAGTCCTGACGCAATTCAAGCGACACGAGCCTGCCATCAGCGGGCAGCCCCCTTAGCAGGCAGCAGCCGCTGTATCCGCCCAGCGCGCCGATTTCCAATGCATCCCTTGCATGCGACATGCGGACAAGCATCGTCAGCAAGCGCCCATATCCTGCCGGAACGGATATTTCGGGCATTCCATTGGCGCGAATTTGCCCTTTAATATGCTCCAACGTATCATCCTTCGTGTATAACTGATCTAAATACGTTTCCACCGCTTCATTAGACATTTTCCCAACCTCCTGCTTTTTATGATATGATGAATGCCAGATCAGTACAAGTCACATAAAGTAGAACGGAGTGAAGAACACCGATGAATCGACCTTGGTCGTTAATCGCTACCGCCCCGATGGGACTGGAAGCCATAGTGGTGCGGGAATTGCACCAGCTAGGCTATGAAGATGCGCGTGCAGAGAACGGACGCGTGCATTTCACGGGAGGGCCGCTCGATATATGCAGGACCAACCTGTGGCTGCGCACGGCGGACCGCGTCCTTATCAATATGGGAGAATTCCCGGCGCGAACATTTGAAGAACTGTTTGAAGGAACGAAGGCGATCCCGTGGCATGAGTGGATTCCCGCACATGGAGAATTCCCGGTCGACGGCCGCTCTCATAAATCCCAGCTTTCCAGCGTTCCCGCTTGCCAAGGGATCGTGAAGAAGGCGATTGTCGAACAATTGAAGCAGCATTATCATATCGACTGGTTCGAAGAAACCGGACCGCTATACCGAATCGAGATTTCTTTATTGAATGACCGGGCGCTCCTTACCTTGGATACGACCGGACCGGGACTGCACAAGCGCGGCTACCGGAAGCTTACCGCCAAGGCTCCGCTCAAAGAAACGATGGCAGCCGCGCTGGTGCTGTTAAGCCGCTGGAATCCGAATCGCCCGATGTACGACCCGTTCTGCGGATCGGGTACGCTGCTCATTGAAGCGGCAATGATAGGCTGGAACGTAGCTCCCGGGCTGCGTCGTTCCTTCCCTGCGGAGGCTTGGCCCGTCATCGAAGAAGCACACTGGGAAGCGGCGCGCGAGGAAGCATTCGATTCGGTAAAGGATGATATCGATCTGCAGCTGACGGGCTCCGATATCGATGCCGAAGCAATTCGTCTCGCTGAAGCGGCTGCCAAGAGCGCAGGCTTCTCCAGGGAGATCAGCTTCCATGTTGCTCCAGTCGCCAAAGCGAAGCCGGAGGGCGATTACGGCGTTGTCATTACGAACCCTCCTTACGGGGAACGGTTGAATGAAAAAGATGAAGTGGAACGCATGGTGCGCCAGCTGGGCTTTATGGCGAAAAGCTTGCCGACATGGTCGTTCTTCACGATTAGTCCGAATCGGCAGTTCGAGCATTATTTCGGCAGACCGGCCGACAAGCGGCGCAAGCTCTTTAACGGAAATATCGAATGCCAGTTCTACCAATATTTCGGCCCGCTTCCTCCCCGGCCGCCTCGCGGATTGCACACGCCGGAGCAGAGCTAAGCTGAACCAAGCAGACATTCACGACGAGCTTCTCGTTATGGATGTCTCTTTATTTTTATATATTTTGTAAATCTGTTATGATGGGTAGTGTTTATTTTTCTTTGCGGATGTTATCAACCCGCACGAGAGAAGGGAAGAAGTTATGAAGCCGACAATAAACAGTCCAAGCCGGTATTCGAACCGCAGTTTGTCGCTGCTGTCTTTCATTGGGCGGTTGGATATCGTCTGGTTTATCGCCTTGATGATGTGGAAGCTTATCTGGTTCGACAAGGCGCTCTCCATCCCCAATATGAAGATGTCCATGAGTGATTTCTGGGTGTCCCTTGGTGCGGTTCTTATCGCCGGGGGTTGGACCTTGTGGTTATCAGCCCGTTGGCGCGCCTTGACCTTAATGATACTGAACGTGCTTCTCACGATATTGATCTTTTCGGATTTAGTTTATTTCCGGTATTTTCAAGATTTCATTTCGGTGCCGGTTCTGCTGCAAGCGGCACAGGTCAGCTCCCTCGGAGACAGCATCGCTTCGTTAATCATGCTTAAGGATGCCATGTTATTCATTGATTGGATCGTCATCATTCCGCTTTCAATCTTTATGTTCCGCATGCTCTCGAAGGAGCGTCGCGCTCAGAGCAACAGCTATATTCTCCCGGAAGCATCCAGAAGACGTTCCAAGACAATTGCGCGCCTGATCAGCGGCGTGCTTAGCATCGTAATCGGTTCATTGCTGATCGCAGTGCCCGTGCAGCAAGCGACAAGCACGTGGGCGAAAGGCTTGTTCGCCGGTCATTGGTGGAACGCATCGATCTATAATGTTACCGGACTGCTCGGATTTCACGGCTATGACGTGTACCGCTATGCCATGGAGAATTGGTTCTCCGGCTCCGCGATTTCCGCCGAAGAGCTGGCGGCTGCGAAGCAATGGTTTGCGGATCATCGCGCCGATCGGCAAGGTCCGCCCGTCTCGTTCGGGAAATACAAGGACAGCAACGTCATCATCGTGCAAGCGGAAGCATTCGAAAATTTCGTCATTGACAAGCAGATTAACGGACAGGAAATTACACCGCACCTTAATGCCTTGTTGAAGGAAAGCATGTATTTCAATCGCTTCTTCCATCAAACCGGGCAAGGCCGGACTTCGGATGCGGACTTCGGGGTCAATGGCAGCCTGCACCCGCTTCCCACGGGCTCTGTCTTCATTCGTTATCCGAATCAGACGTATGATACGCTGCCGGGAATTTTAAAGTCAGCGGGCTACGAGACAGGGGCATACCACGCATATGACGCAGGGTTTTGGAATCGATATTTGATGTATGACAATATGGGCTATGATTTCTTCATGAGCCGCAAAGATTATAAAGTGGACGAGCCGCTCGGATGGTCGGTGGGAGATAAGTCTTTCCTGCGCCAATCCGTTGCGCGCATGACGGAAGCACAGGGTCCGTTCTACAGCTTCTTAATTACGCTCACGAGCCATCACCCGTACAAGCTGCCGGAATCCGCACAGCAATTGAACGTCGCTCCGCACAAGGACACTATGTTCGGTGATTATTTGCAGGCCATGCGTTACGTGGATGATGCCGTTGGAGAGATGGTCGCCGATTTGAAGCAGCGCGGATTATGGGAGAAGACGATTTGGGTGCTGTACGGGGACCATGACAATTCTATCGGGGACAGGGAGCCGCTTGCTCAATTGCTGGGGCATGACATCAGCAACCTGGATATGCTCGAAATGAAAAATCAAGTGCCGCTAATCGTCCATCTTCCAGACGGAGCAAACGCAGGAACATACGACACCGCGGGCGGCCAGTTGGATGTCGCTCCTACGATATTGCACTGGCTTGGCATCGATGCGGGAGACAAATATATGATGGGCCACAATCTGCTCGACCCGAATAACCGGCTCGTCGTGCTGCGCAACGGCTCCTTTACCGACGGCAACGTCTTCTATGTGCCTTCGGCAGACAGCCTGTTCGAGAACGGCACCTGCTTCGATTACGGAACACGGGAGAGGGCCGCGGTCTCCCGCTGCGAGCCTTTTGAAGCTGAGGCCAAGCATCGCCTAAGCATTTCGGATCAAGTCATTACGCATAACTTGATCAAACGATTCAGGCAAGACGGGAATTGAACATGTATTTCACTAGAAAAGGGGCGTCTCGCAAGCGGTTTTTTCACTGCAGAGGCGGCCTTTTTTAGGATCAGCTAGCAACTCATCCCAGATCAGTATCTCTCTTCTAGTGCTTAGCTTCACTATTCCCTTGGTTCAGAAACGAAACTGCGCTCGTGAATAACTATTGAAATGGTAAAATCGATATCTATCTCTCAACTTATTAAATTGCATACCTTCGTCGCGAAAATTAGGCGTATCTGCCTGTCTTGCTCGGCTTTTTCGCCTTTCGATAGCGTGAACAACTATCAGCCTCATTTTTTTCGGTTCGGCAAAACAAACCATTGGAAAACATGCAGTGGAATGTGTGAGGGAGGCGAGTAAATGTCATGCAGATTGGATTTTGTCCAATGGATCCGGCTGTTTGGCAACGTTTGAGGCGGTTGAAGTTCCAAACCATTGGATCAATTCCAATGATATCGACCGAAAAGCGATATATGACTCGCTTTCACTGGACAAAATCCAATGCGGGAATGGGGATGCGGCCCATCTTCTCTTTAGCTCAAATTAAGATGGGCCGGGCGTTCATCTATAAGGCTGCGAAGGATTCAGCCGCAAAGCATAAGTAATATGCCAATCCAATGTGCCGGGATTCCAGCATTGCGCGGTGAAAATCATCCTCCAGGAAAAATCGCGCTTGAGACGCAAAGTCTGCCGCACTTAGTTGATGTCCGTGCCGATTCAAAAATTCGATATGGCTGCGAATAAGCATCGTGACGTTCTCATCGTCAGCCTTTCGAAGATTTTCAAGCGCATGCGCCATATTTTGAATGAATGCTTCCGCTTCGGCCGCCATCTCGTTCATGGACTGTGCCTGAATGGGGTTGGCTTCAAGCATGTCGTAATTGTACGTCTCTTTGAGATGCTCATTTTGTTCGGCTAATGCATCCCTCCATTCTTCCTCGCTCTCAAATCCTTTAAACATGGCGGATATGTCCATATGTTCTCCTTTCACGGCGCAGCTAATCGATTCTTCTATCGTCTGAATGAGACAGGCAAGCCTGTTCTTGCGGACAAGCAGCTGTTCTCTTTGTGCGGACAATAGAGTCAATCGATCTCGATCGCCGTCCATTAGTTGTTTGATCTGCTCGAGAGGAAGGTCCAACTCCCGATAAAACAAAATTTCCTGCAATCGCTCCAATTCTTTTCTTCCGTACAGACGGTAGCCCGCACCACTCACTTCGCATGGAAAGAGCAGACCGATTTTGTGATAATGGTGCAAGGCTTTAATCGTTACATTCGCAAGTTCGGACATCTCTTTTACCGTGTACAGCATCCCTTAATCACCTCCATCGTCATTGTAGAGTCTCCTCCAAGGTCGGAGTCAACATCGTTCGCATCTTTTCATTATTCAAAGCTCAGTCGACAACGGATATCCTGCCGAGAGGATGGAGGTTCAGAGCTGGGTGCAAGGTTATGGAGAATTGGTCATGACGCTCAATAAAAAATGCGCCGAAAGCTCGACGCATGTTCACTAGTTCAACAGATCCAATTACGAAGTAAAAAAGAGGTCCCGCCAATCAACCCCCGTCCTGCTCCAGCAGCTTGTCCAGCTTCCTGCGCCGCTTCTTCTCCTTCAAGCGCCACTCGCGCTCTTCCTTGCGCAGCGCCTTCGCGAGCGACAGGCACATGCCGAGCAGAATGACCGCGAACGGCAGGGCGGTCAAGATTGAGGCCGTCTGCAAGGCCTCCAGCCCGCCGCTTAACAGCAGCACAATCGCGATCAGCGACTGAAAGATGCCCCATGCCAGCTTAACCGCAACGCTTGGATTCGGATTGCCGTTCGAAGACATCATGCCAAGGACGAACGTAGCCGAATCGGCGGACGTGATGAAGAAGGTTACGATAAGCAGCGTCGCCAGCATCGCCAGGAACATGCCCCAAGGCAAGTTATCCAGTGTAATGAACAAAGCCGACGTAATATCTTGCTTCACCGATTCGGCAATGGGCAGGCCATCGAACATTTCGAACTTCAGGCTGGTCGCACCAAAAACGGAGAACCAGATGAAGCTGAATCCGCTTGGCAAGAGCAGCGTTCCAAGCACGAACTCTCTAATCGTGCGTCCGCGTGAAACGCGGGCGATGAACGAACCGACGAACGGCGCCCAAGCAATCCACCACGCCCAGTAGAACAACGTCCAGCTCGCCACCCAGGAATCCTCCGTGAACGGCGTCAAGCGCAAGCTCATTTGAATAATGTTCTGCAAATATCCGCCCAGCGTTGTCGTGAATGAGTCAAAAATAAACGACGTCGGACCCAGCACCAGTGTAAAGATAAGCAAACCCAGCGCGATAAGCAAATTCGTATTGCTCAGGATGCGAATGCCCTTGTCCAAGCCAGAGACGGCCGAAGTTAGGAACAGCACCGTTACGATCGCAATGATAATGATTTGAACCGTTGTATTGCTCGGAATGCCGAACATATGCGTGAGTCCGCCATTGATCTGCATGACGCCAAGGCCAAGAGATGTGGCTACGCCGAATGCAGTCGCAATAATGGCCAAAATGTCGATCGTCTTTCCGATTGGCCCGTTCACTCTGTCCCCAAGCAGCGGCTGAAACGTCCAGCTAATCAGTCCCTTGTATCCTTTGCGGAACGTAAAGTATGCCAATCCGAGCGACACGAGAGTATAGATCCCCCACGGATGAAGTCCCCAATGGAAAAAGGAATACCGCAACGCCTCGCGCGCTGCGCCCGGCGTCATCCCGTCATTCGTAGGAGGAGTAACATAGTGGCTGATCGGTTCTGCAACTCCCCAGAATACAAGGCCAATCCCCATTCCTGCGCTGAACAGCATGGCAAACCAAGAAATATTGGAATATTCAGGCTCATCATCATCGTTCCCGAGTGTAATGTGCCCGGATTTGCCAAAGGCCAAAACAAAACAGAATATCAATATAACCAGTGCCGTAATGAGATAGAACCAGCCGAACGTCTCCGTCGTAAACGACAATGCCGCGCTTGATTGCTCCGCAAGAGTATCCGGCGCAATCAATCCCCATATAACAAACGCCAGTATGATAATGACTGAAATGCCAAAAACCACATAACCACTCCTAGATGCTTGTCTTGACTATCTTGTTGCTATGTATGATATGTAAAAAATCCCAGACCTATTGTGTCCGGGATAAAAAAACATCATCGCCTTATTGCGAAACTCTACCCCTCTTGATTCTCCCATTGCTCACTTTCAAGGAGGGATTGCAAGCGGGCCTGTTCGTCTGCAAGCATTTCTTCTGCTAATTGGACCGGATGTGGATTCACGCTCAGACCGGCTTGTTCAACCGCGCGTTCAGCGTGCTCAAGTGATTGTTCCGCTTGTAGTACGGATTGGTCCGTTGGATGTGACATAGCCTGAGAAACAGCATTATGCGCTGTTTCAATGGCATTTTGCGCTTGCGAGATCGGATTCTGGGACTGCAAGCTGGAGTCATATTTGGACATGCTGCGAGCCTCCTTCATTGGATCATTAATCGTTGCGGTTATTCTCCAATGATTAGGATGTGCTCAGCAGCATTTTCTATACCCTCATTCTTTCAAGAAGGATTTCGCCTTCTCGATTGCTTCGTCCTCCGTCGGTGCGGTTACGTATCTGCCATTTATAAAAATGAACACCCGCTTGGCGCAATGCCCGCAATATGATTTGCACCCAACCTTAATGTCAGCGCTCGGATCGAGCTTTTTCACTTTCGGTAAAAATGACTTCATCTTAATATGCCGACATTTATCACAAATACGTATATCGTTTGCCATTATTCGTCACTCCGCTTATAAACACTTAGTCATGATGCATGATATACTTTCGCAATCATTTTGTTTGCTTAACCTACTATGTCATTGTAAGGGAACCTGTGCAGAGAAGCAACTATATCGCGCAAACTTCATGATAACTGTTCATATTTCAGAGAACGTTTGGCAAACCATGGCATCAGAATGAAGGTGAACAAAATATCGTCTATCGGCATAAACGGCAAAACGTCCGGCATAATCCAGTACAGGACGACAAGACCGACGAACAGTGCTTTTTCCCAAATCGGCACGTTGCGTGATGCTAACAACCGGGGAACGGAACTGATAAGCCACCACAGATTGTTCCAAGGGCGCCTTCCTCCCGAACGCTGCTTCGGGTCCCGCGATGATGGTGCCATTCCGCGCACACCTCCTTCACGGTATTGTGCGTCACGTCCTTGGGAACATACAACAAAACAGAATACATATTTACCTAGTTTTACTGGTTCTCGGCGTCGATCAGGTCTCCTCTTAAGGCCTCCATCAGAATGGAAGACACTTCACGATACATCGAATTGAAGTCGCACAAAGGCAAGGGGCTTGTTCCAAGTCCCACTTCGACAGTAAAGCCCGGCTTGCGGAACTGCTGTATGAACCAGTCTTTATAGCCTGCATCGCTTCCCGAGAGCTTGACGGCGCGATACCCGCTAACCTGTTGGAACCGTTCCGCCCAATACAGTGACTCCTCTGGTTCGTAATCGCGGTAATTCCAATAAATCTCTTGCCCTTGCGTATGGAATGATAAAGCAAGTTCGAATGGGATCCGCTCTGTAAATGACGCCAGAGCGGCCGCCTCCGGCTCGGATAACGGCTGCTCTCCTCCATAATTAAGCGGTGCCGGACAACGCATCCCTCTCCTTTCCCGCTCCTCTTCCCAATGGGCCGGGAATTGATCGTTCAGATCGACGCCGCGCACGTTCGCTTTCCACCGCTGAAACCGATGCGATCCTTGATTCCACTCCATAATCGCCTTATAAAATGAATGCCTTGGTGATATCCCTTCCTGCACCAGTTCTACGCCGTCTGGATTGACCATCGGCACAATCCACAATGACGTCCGTTCATAAGCCGCATGCGCATCCCATCCGCGCCAGGCCAAGCCGCTGTCATAAGCATTGGCATAATCCTCAATGAACTGAACCAATAGAGCCGAGGTAATCCATTCATTCGCATGCACCGCGCCATTCGCATGTACCGGAACGCCTCCCCTGCCGATGCCAATAGCCTGTATCGGCTTGCCCAATACACTATGTCCGATCGTTTCGACAGAGATGAAGGAATAGCGGCTGCTCAGTCGATGAATATCTTCGGCAAGTTGCGCATGTCCGTATTCGGCTTTTCGTCTTATCGCCCCTTCCGGACTTCCATAAGGAATCAGCAAGTTCTGCCCTTCCATCAATCGGCTCGGATTGATGCATGGATTGGCGGAGGACAGCAGCTGCGCCGGCACATGAAACCGGGAAGCGATATCGTAAAACGTGTCATGGGGCTGAACGATATACGTATTGTTCGGCCGAGTCGGAATCGTTATAACTTGCCCCGGCAGCGCGTAATCCTCCGTATCCAGCTGTGGATTGTGCGCTAACAACGCAGGCAGATTGATGCCGTAACGCGCGCATATGCGCAAGTAGGTGTCTCCTCGCTGCACCATATAAGGGATAGCCATCATGGCACCTCCTTAGCCTATCATCATTGATGCATATGCCAGGAGAAGGGCGAACATTACAGGTTACACCCGGCTAAAATATTGAAAGGCTTGAAAGGGCATCCCCTTCAAGCCTCTATGGCAGTATCCTTTTTCATTTCATTGCGGCATTAGTTAGAAGCTGCTCGATCTGCTGACGTTAAATGATTTGCGGCATTTGCCATACGACCGGTACGGCATGAATCTGTTCACCGAGCCACGAGCGCGCGATCTGCTGGAATATGTCAGGGTCGCCGCTGCAAAAGAATTGATGGACAGGCACGACGTCGTTATGAGCCAATTGTCCTTTATCATGCAGGATCGTGCTGATTTCTCTTGCTGTCTCTTCAGCTGAATTAATCAACTGAACGCTTGATCCCATTACTTGTTTAATCGGTTCCGTTAAAAAAGGATAGTGAGTGCATCCAAGAATAAGGGTGTCTATCGGAACGTTCCGCAATGGATCCAATGAGTCACTGACGATGCGCCAGCTTTCATCAGATCGGAACAATCCCTTCTCCACCAGCGGCACAAAATTGGGACAGGCTCTGCTGATGACTTCGACGTGCGGATTCAGCCGTTTCAGTGCTTGTTCGTATGCTCCGCTCTTAATCGTTCCATCCGTACCGATAACTCCGATATAACCTGTGTCTGTTGCTGATAGAGCCGCCCTTGCGCCAGGATGAATGACGCCAACGACAGGAATCGAAACGTATGCACGCAGTTCTTCCAATGCTACGGCAGTCGCTGTGTTGCAAGCGATGACGATCATTTTGGGTTCATATTGAATGAGATAATCTACGATTTGTCGGGTGAACAGTCTTACTTCCTCCGCTGAGCGCGGGCCGTAAGGCGAACGGGCAGTATCTCCGAAATAAATGATTTTTTCCCGTGGCAGCTGACGCATCACTTCCTTGACGACCGTCAGTCCTCCCACACCCGAATCAAACATTGCTATGGCTTGCTGCACGAATACACCGCTTCCTTCGTCTCTTGTTTGACTGACCTTTGATACCATATGATTGCCAGAGCTAAAACGTACCTCGATCTTATCAGCAAGTCGGACAAGGTTCAAGTCACATGTTCGGGAAGCGCATGCAGCGAAAATCATTGCTTTCACATTGTTACATTCCTGCAACCTTTTGACTCTAAAAAAACGTTTATAATGATGCAAGATAATGTAGAAAGGACTTGAAATATGTATCCTGAACGTTCATCTGCGGGAAAAAGCACCGCTCGTTCCCTGCCGTCTCGAAAGTCCGCTCAACAACGGACAGGACGGCGTAAGCAGCAAAAGACACAACGTCGCCGCAAACGTTCATTCTGGCGCACGCTCAGATTAATAGCAGTCGTCATGCTCATCATGAGCGCATTTGGGGCAGGGTGGTTATTTTTCACGCCATCCGGAACGGAAATGCGTTTCTTGATTGCCGATACTTTAATTACAACGAGACACCGTCATTGGGCAAAATATGTAATTGGACAAGAGGAGCTCGATAAACGAGTCGCAGCGTATCAGAAGAAGTTCATCGAAATGGGCGAAGAAAAGTCCACTCTCGAAATAAAGAAGCCCTCACCTGTTGAAGAAAAGCAGAAGCCGTTGATTGAATACAAGACAGTAAGCGGAAAGGGAACTAGCGGCTATTTTAGCGGGTATTTAATGATTGTTAACGACCCGACCAAGATTCGAATCGCCGTCCCGAATCGAATCGGGCGCGGTGAAAAGGTAAGCAGCATGGTCGAGCGCACCGGCGCATTGGCAGGCGTCAATGCAGGCGGTTTTGCCGATCCGAACTGGAAGGGGAACGGATTCCAGCCTATCGGTGTCGTCTTCGCTGACGGCAAACTGTATTACGATGGCGTAGGCAAGAACCACCGCACTCAGATCGTCGGCATTGACAAGGAAGGCAAGATGGTGGCGGGCAACTACAAAGTCAATGAGCTGCTGGAAATGGGCATCGAGGAAGGCGTCACTTTTCAACCCCGCATGATAGTCAATGGCAAAGGACAGATTAAAGATCATGCAGATGGCTGGGGGATTGCGCCCCGGACGGTAATGGGACAACGGGAAGACGGCGCCATCCTCTTCCTCGTCATCGATGGCCGCCAGACTCACAGCATCGGCGCCGATTTATATGACTGCCAACAAATTATGCTGGAGAACGGAGCCGTTATCGCAGCGAACTTGGATGGAGGCTCCTCGACCGTGTTGGTCGAACGGGGCGGATCGATTAAGAACTCGCCTGCAAGCCAATACGGTGAGCGCTATTTGCCTACCGCCTTCTTGGTCTTTGAGCATCCGGAGCAAGTTACAATCAAGAACATCTGGGAGGGTCTCGATCCAAGCGAGATCGACCCAAGCACATGGTAATCCTATCGTAATAGGAATAAACGGTCCCTTCACGCAACCGGGTACAATGGTTGTATGAAGGGATTTTTCACCATCCATTGCACCGTTATCAGGATTGATGCGCCGATTTGTTCTCCGTCTCGGCTTGACTTTCGAATTCCTCGCCGGGATTGACGATGTCTTCGGCTTCATTCCGTGTATGGTCCGCAACCGCAGTTACTATAACCTTTTCTTCCTCTTCCGCTCCGTTCTGTCTCCACTCGCTCCATTCTTGTTTCATAGCAACGACTTTCTCTTTTGCCGTTGTCAGCAGTTCACCCGACTGCTCCCCGAATTGCTTTGCCAATTGTTGTGTCTTCTCGCTGACCTGCTGCGCCCCCTCGGCAATATCATGGCGCAATTCACGGCCTGATTTGGGAGCCAAGAGCAGAGCGGACACCGAGCCGAGCACTCCGCCGATTAAAGCCCCAATCCAGAAAGTTTTGTTAGCTTTCGCCATTGTTAGTTCCTCCTTCTCTTGCATTCATCCTTTTTGCGCATCCAATGAAAATCACGATGAACGGGAGCGGCGGGAACGAATTTCACTCCATACCTTACATGCAAGGTCCATCCAGAACAGCGTATCGGACTCGGTGCGTTCACCCGAACTTCTCGCAGCGCTGATGCCGGAATAGGTTCGTTGAGACCATTTGCCGAAGGTTTCATTCCACCGTTCTGCCTCTTTGTGCCATCTCTGCAGCGTTAGGGACCACTCCTGTATCACATCGCCCGTCTGTTCCGCTTGCTTCAGCACCTTCTCTGCTCGGCGGGTAAGCTCTTGAAGCTGCTCAATCAGCTTGCGGCCCTCTTCCATGCCAGCATCCACCCTTCTCAGGCTGCGCCAGCTGCGACAGATAAGCGCAATCGCGGCAATACATAAAGCAGTCCAGGCGATTGCGGCGACACAAATGCTCCAGGCTACCATCGTGTGCCTCCTCGGATTGCGGCATCGATCAGGACGAATGCCCATGTCGTAATGACAGTATAAGAAAGTTGGGCTCGTCTTGACACAAGAGGGATCGTCCTTTTTTCATTTGCATGTCCGCTGCAACAAAAAAAGCCGGGATTTATCCCGACTTTTATGAACGCGGCTTTATGCGATACGTGCAGCGCTGTCCTTGCTCGGCCAAGCACTCCGTCCGTTCCACATCAGCTTCCAGCAAATCGCGAAACAACGCCAATTCACACGCGCACGGTTCTTTATATAGATGGGTCACTTGGGCTATCGGACAATTGTACTCATGAAGCAGCCAGTTGCCGTCATCCGTCTTCTCCGTCTCCACCATATAGCCGTTCATATCTTGAATGCCGCCCAGAGCCTGTACACGTTCGTCCAACGATTTCTGACTGAGCTGTGGAGCGTACTTTTGCAAGAGCGAATGCTGCCGGCCTTCAAATAGGCGCTGCACTCCGTTTTCCTCCTGCCATGATTCCATCTCTTTCAACAAATCAAGTATCAATTGATGATATTGTTTCGGGAACCGCTCGTTCCCGTTATCAGAAAGGCGGTACATTTGCAATGGCCTGCCCATTGGCTGGCGAACCATGTCCGTCACTAACAATTGTTCCTGCTGCATCGCGTAAAGATGTCTTCTGACGCCCATCTCCGTCATGCCAAGCTCCTTCGCAAGCTGGGCAACGGACATAGAGCCATTCGTCTTCAGTAAAGTAAGCAGCATCTGACGCGTTGTCACTTTACGTTCCGGTTGTTTCAATTTTAACCACCTTAACCTTGGTTGTCATCGTATCGTCATTGTAACGTATCATGTTCGGATAGACAACAAGGACATGCCGTTTCAGGCAAGATTCATTTCCTTGGCAATGAACCGGCGAACCGAATCGTCAAATTCCGGAAGGATGCCGGGAAGCTCCAAAAGCGCTGAGTGGATGCCATTTCGTTCCCACTCCGTGTAGTGCTGCACCAGCGCCCGGCGCAGGCGGACCAACCGGAGAAGGGAATCGTGAAGCGAAGGCGATACGACCTGCTCCTGCGCCAATATATCAACGATATCTTCGTAGCTGCTCGCATCGCGCATTAGAAACCCGTCAATTAACAAGCTGCCGACATCCGTCACTATCTCGATGGCGATATGCAGCGCTCGTTCCTGCGCAAAGGAAGCGTATAAACTTCCATCCCAGCGCGTATTCATTTCCGTAACAACTTGGACCACCTTCGGAATAAACGTTAAACGCTCTTCAATTTGCTCGGTATTGACATAGTACATATCCTTCATTCTCCTTCGACTCTGTATATGTATCCATTCGTTCGCGCGCAGACACAAAAAAAGGAGCTGAAAAGCCCCTTCTCTTGTCATTCAGCTTGGTTATTCTACGACCAAATAAGATTTCATATCGTCGTGACCCGTGCCGCACATGACGGAACAATGAATTTCATATTTACCTGGCTTGTCGAACACGACGTCCTTCTCCATCTGGCCATCCTTGAGATCGATGTTGAAATCTTTGATGCCGGCGCCATGGAATCCGGATTTGTTCACAAGTTTCAAGCGAACCTTTTCCCCGGCTTTAACCTTATATTCCGCTTGATCAAACTTAAAATCGTTGGTCGCTTCAATCTTAACAAGCTGAACACCTTCCGGAGCTGCTTCCTCTACTTCAGGTTGCGGCATGTTGAACAGCATCAAACCGGCGGCAAACAAGCACGCGACGCTGAACAATATGAACATCGCCCATTTCTGCATAACTGCTCTACGCCCCTTTGTCAGTTACATTCATCACCTTACATATTACAAAATGTTTCCTATTTCTCTCAATACAAACTTGCATATTTCGGAATCATTTTCCCAATTTGTGACGAAATATTGAACGAATAGAGGTTATATTATGTAAAAAATTCCTTTTTCATTCAATAAACCATATTTTTAAATAAGGCTACAATTCTTTCTCAGTACACCGGACAGCGCCTGCAGCACAGAAACAAGACATGATGAGCCGGAGCGAGTAAATTCACAGTCCCATCATGCCTGCATTATTTGGTTGAATCACCATCACGATTTATTTTGGTCATTGGAATCCGACTTTAAAGAAGCAATAATGTTTTTGACTTTCGGAGGAAGCGGCAAACCAAGTCGCGCATAATTTTCAGTAATGGAAATGAGCTCGTTCGCCAGATAAAAGCTAATCGTTCCGTCTTTTATCCAGCTCGTTCCGAACAGCATGTCCATATGATGAGCCAACGTAACAATAAGCAGCATCAAGCCTTTTTTGGCAAGACCCCAAAAACCGACCTTACTGCTTAAACCTTTATTTTGCTTGAGCGAGGCGGCAATACCTGAAATATAATCTATCGCGATCGCTACCATAAATAAAGTGAGCAAATGACCCCATACACCAAATAAAAATGTCATAACGATGCCGCATACCCCGCAGATACTGTTAATAATGAGTAGTCTCATAAACGTTCCTCCTCTAACGCGGGATAATATTATTGTATGCGAGTCCTTGTCCACACGGTGTCGGCTTGTACACGGTGTGGAATCTCAGGCGTGACATCATGTAGAACATGTGCTGCGCGCAGCCCAAAAAGACCCTGCATCTATTGTGCGGCAACCTAGTAACTCGGCAGCTAACCCACAATCAATGTGCAAGGTCTTCTTGCTCTGAAAGGTAAAGTGCTAGATTTGAAAACGCGACTTTATTAGGATTTGAAAAATTGGGGCAAGTAAGCCCGATTCGCTTCCAGCATTTCATCCAAGAGTGTTTTGGCAACCGACACCGAAGGAACTAACGGATGATGAACCATCGCCTGCAGCGCAATGCCGCGATCGCCGCTGACCGCCGCTTCGATGGTGAGTTGCTCATACGTCTTCACCGCATGCAGGAGTCCTTTAATATGCTCAGGCACCCGTCTTGGCGGCAGTGGAATCGGCCCTTGCGCCGTCACGACGCAGTTCACCTCGATGCTTGCATCCACAGGCAGGAAATCATAAATATTGCCGTTGGACACGTTCAACGTCTGAATGTCGTGTCTATCCGTATAGAGCGAATTCATCAGGTTGACGGCAGCCTCCGAATAGTAGGCGCCGCCGCGTTGTTCAAGCTGCTTCGGCTTTACGCGCAGCGTTTCGTCTTTGTACAGCTCGAACAATTCGGCTTCGACGCGGCTGACGACATCGGCGCGCGTGCCGTTCTTCGTTAATGCATCCTTCATTTCGTCGAACATGACATCAGTCATGTAGAAATACTTTAAGTAATATGTCGGAATAGCTCCCAACGATTGCAGAAATTCGGCATCCCAGCCCAGAGTCGGCACATTCGTAGCTGTATACGTTTTGCCGCCATCGAGCAGCTCCGGCAGTTTTTCCACGCCTTTCACCGCTGCGGAAGTGACCCAGTGCAGATGGTTGATGCCGACAAACTCGGGCAGCACTTCGGCTTCAGACACATTGTATTGCTCCGCTAGGAATTTCTTGAAATTAATCGGTGAATTGCACAGGCCGATCGAGCGGACACGACTGTGCTTAGTGACCGCTTCCGTCACGATTCCGGCAGGATTCGTGAAGTTCAGCATCCATGCCTCTGGCGCTAGACGCTCGATATCGCGGCAAATGTCCAGCAATACGGGAATGGTGCGCAGCGCCTTCATCATTCCCCCCGGACCCGTCGTCTCTTGTCCGATAACGCCATGCGTAATCGGGATATGCTCGTCGCGCTTGCGAGCCTCCAGCAAGCCGACACGCATCTGCGTCGTCACGAAATCAGCGCCTTCAATCGCGCGCTCGCGATCCAACGTCAAGTGCACATCGATCGGCACGCCAGCTTCCTTCACCATGCGTTTGGCAAGATTGCCCACGATATCGAGCTTGTGCTTGCCCGCTTCGATGTCGACGAGCCATAGCTCGCGAAGCGGCATTTGCTCGTAATTTTTGATGAACCCTTCTACAATTTCCGGCGTGTAAGAAGAACCGCCGCCGATGACCGATACTTTTAAGCCTGCTTTTTCTCCCATAGCAACAACCTCCTAAACTAATAAAGATAATCGCTTTAACTTTTAGGCGAGCTCAGTCCTCATGAAATGTGAATGATTTCAGACGAGCGTCCAATTCGGGGCTGATGGTCATGCCGTCTTCATCCATTGCGCTCAGCACTGCTCCGATGACTGGATCCGCGGCGAGCCGCACGCAGCTGGCGTGTGGCGCAATCGTCTTCACCTTGCGGCTGATCGCGTCAATAAAATAAGGCCCTTGTCCCCGTGTCAACACGCTGCCGATCAGCACAACGTCAAAGGCTTCCTCTGTCATATGAAGGCGCCGTATGAGCGCGTTAACGGCATTGCCAAGCTCTGTCCCTTCCTCCTCCAATATACGGAGCGCCACGGCATCACCCTCTGCCGCCGCTTGGAACAATGCTTTCGCCAAATCCCTGGGGACGGAATAAACATGATCCAGCACATCGTTATACATCTCATCAACTGAGCTGTAGCCCAATTGTTCAAGCACGATAGGGGTCAGCTTCGTCGCTTCTCCCCGTCCGTCCCAGGCGCGTATGACCGCACGGAACGCCAATACAGCCAAGCTTGAGCCTGCGCCGAAGCCGTCGCCGTACATATGACCGAAACCGCCGTATTGCAGTTCCTGCCCATTCCGGTTGCGAGCGGCGCTGTTGAAGCCCGAGCCGCTAATGATGACCGCACCATACGGACGGTTCGTGCCTGCACGCATCCCAATCATCGTGTCGCACGAGATGGCATGGCGTTCATAGCCAAGCTCCGCAATCATCGGGCGCAAAATTTTGTAATCCGGCTCCCGATCTGCGCCGGCAAGCCCAAAATAAGCAAACGTTACGTCGTCCTTCGTCAGACAGGCCGCTTCAAGTGCCGCGTCGCAAGCAAGACGAATATTGCGCGCGGCAATGTCACGGTTGATTTGGTGATTGCCATTGCCGGCTAATCCTTTGCCTACTATGCTTCCTTCGGCGTCAATCAGCAGGGCGTGTGTTTTGCTGCCTCCAGCGTCCACTCCCAAGTAGATGCTCATCAATTCCTCTCCTATCTCTGGATTTGTGCGGCGTCCCTGCAACAAGCGAGAACACGCATACAACGCTTTAAAGCTACCTTACACCTTTGTTCCAAAGATAGACTACTACTAATTTCGCATAAACTAATACAATCTTACTGTTTATTCAATTGTCTTTGGTGTCGAAGTTCACTGGGAGACATCGTGTAGTGTTGCTTGAACAAGCGATTGAAGTTGGATAAGTTCCGAAAGCCGCATTCTTCTGCGACATCAATTATCTTCTCGTCTGAGGATTCTAATAAATGGGCCGCATGAGTCAGGCGCAGCTGGATAAGGTAATCAAGCGGCGAAGTGCCGACAGCCTGTTGGAACAAAGCGCTAAAGCGGGAGGGGCTTAGATGGGCCAGATCCGCAAGCTGCTTCAACGTCCATTGGTATGATAAATGCAGCTCCATCGTGCGTATGACCTCTTTGAGCGCATGCATGCCACGATGCTTGACAGGCGCAGGATTGGCATCCGGCACGGAAAAATGACGATTCACCAACGCGAGAAATCGGGTCAATTGCGCATGAACCACGGAAGGATAGGACGCTTCTCTCCGGTCCATCTCAACCGTAATATTCTGCAAAATATCGACAAGCTGCAGATGGATGGGATGCTGCCGGCTGAGCAGGTTCGTAAACTGGGCGCCCATCTCGCGAAACGGTCGCAGCACATCGTGATCATAGCGCAGCTCCATGGCTAGCAGCGCTTGATCGAACATGAACACATCCATCGTAAGGTTGTCCGTTTCGAAGGCTCGATGCAGATCATGAGCGTTAATCAGCAATATATCCCCTTCTTGAAAGTGATACCTCACTCCATTGATTAAATAAAATCCCCGGCCTCTGCGAATGTAATTAATCTCCAGCTCCCGATGCCAATGCAAACGCTGAAAGCCGGGACTGACCCCTTCGGTTGTCGCGGCCATAAATGGAAAAGAGTCAGGCAAATGAATAAAATCACGGATGATGGTCTGCGGCGTGTCCATGCGGGTCGTCCAATCTATCTCATTGAAAACTTCCATGACTACTTGATACCCTCCTTCCTGCAAGACTCTTGCGTTCTCATAGCCCATTGTCAGCAAAGCATGAATGACAGCAATTCCCGTCGGGGACGGGCATGAATGGGATGAAACCGATTCGAGACTTGCATGGAAAAATTGCATTGCATATGCTGGCCAATCCATCGTTCAGAACATTTTCAACATCGTTATTTACTCACTTCTCGTATTTTCTCACGTATTCAATAATCCGTCAGTAATAACTTTGCATCAAGGTTGTTATAATTTAAATTGACAAAGGCAATTAAAAAACATAATATGTTACTTGCGAAAATTCTAAGGATGCAGGTGAAACCAAACGTGACCTATGAACCGATTGTAAAGGAAAAAAAGTTAATCGAACGCAACGATTCCGAAAATCTTTATCAGGTACAAGTAAAGCTGCAGGATGGCACACTGTGCCGTGTGTTCTATAACCATGGCGAAAAAAGCATTAGCCGCTTGCTGACGATTCCTTGTCCAATTTGCCGGAAAGACTTTATTTGCAAATGCATGACCCGCTTCGCGGATCAAATTGACAGCCAAGTGAACTTGCCTGAAATGCTTGCTGAATAAGAAATTGTCCTGTTGCATTCGAACAGTATGCATGGTACAATATAACAGGTGAACGGGGCCATAGCTCAGCTGGGAGAGCGCTTCGCTGGCAGCGAAGAGGTCAGGGGTTCGAGCCCCCTTGGCTCCACCAATCCATGTTAACTCAACGACATCTCCTAACGAGGTGTCTTTTTTTGTGTCTGCCTACAAAAAAAGAACCCCGCTTCCCCGGGTTCTTACATTTGTTGTTATTCTTGATGCTCGCCCAAAGAATTTTTGGATAATAAATGATTCAATTCCTTCATGAACATGTTGATGTCTTTGAATTGCCGGTACACGGAGGCAAATCTTACATAAGCGACTTCATCCACCGGATACAGCTGCTCCATGACCAGCTCGCCAATAATTCGGCTTTCCACTTCTGCATGCGCCGTATTGCGCAGTTGCTTCTCCACTTCCGAAGCAATCATCTCCAGCCGTTCGACCGACACCGGCCGCTTCTCGCATGCGCGAATGAGCCCGCGCAGCATCTTGTCCCGGCTGAACTCTTCCCGGCTCCCGCCTTTTTTAATAACAATAAGAGGCGTCTCGTCTACCATTTCAAATGTCGTGAAGCGTCGGCTGCACAGCTCGCATTCACGCCTGCGGCGAATAGATTTATTATCATTCGCCGGACGAGAATCGAGCACCTTCGTTCCTAAATGATCGCAATAGGGGCACTTCATTTCATTCCCACCGTCCTTTACGCCTGATCTTAATTCAATTTGATGAAAATCCCAATCGTTACCTGTAATGAACTTTAGAAGAATGCGCACAATACAATTACCAACCGCAAGGAGGTGAATAGATATGGCGCAAAATCGTTCAAGCAACAACCTGGTTGTACCACAAGCTACGGGTGCACTTGAGCAAATGAAGTTCGAGATCGCACAAGAATTGGGTATCGCCATCCCGCAAGACGGGTACTACGGCAACATGGCGACTCGTGACACCGGTTCGATCGGGGGATACATCACGAAACGTCTCGTGCAAATAGCTGAGCAACAACTAGCAGGTCAATACAAATAAGATGGCAAGAAGCATCGGCTCGAGCAGCGGTATTAACATCGGCTTGTCCGATGCTTCTTTGTCATTTCGCATCTGCCGGATAGATATCTTTATATTTATCATAATAATGGATGACCCGTTGCACATACAACTTCGTTTCTCCATATGGGATTTGATTTTTGGCCGTTTCATACCGGCCGTCCCACACTTGCGTACGCAGCCACTTGTTCACATTTCCCGGGCCCGCATTATATGCCGCGATGGCAGCAATCCAATTCTCGTTGAATTGCTTGTGCAGGGAATTCAAATACCACGTTCCTAAATGAATGCTGGGATCGACCTCGTTCTTCAGCTCATCCATTGTCCAGTGCCTCTTCAACTTTAACTGCTCCATTGCCCAGACGGCTGTTTCTGGCATCAGCTGCATAACGCCAATCGCGCCTTTTCGGGATTCACGCCCTGCTTGATAATTCGTTTCCACGCGAATGATCGCCGCCACGAGCAACGGGTCGACTTTATACTTGGCCGCATGCTTGCGTATTTCATTCTCGTATGGAATGGGATACATCCAGCGACCCAACCATTGAGATTGAACGAACAAAATAAACAGCAGGCCCAAGAAAAGCGACAACAATACTCTTTTCTTGCGCAGCACCTTCATTACTCGGTTCATAACAAGCCTTTCTGCGACCAGAAACGTTCAACTTGCTGCTCCGTACATTCGAGTCCTTGACTGTTGTCAATGACTGTATTGGCAAGCGCGCGTTTCTTCTCGATGTCCCATTGCGACTGCAAGCGGCGCTCCGCTTGCACCGCGTCAAGTCCATCCCGCTTCATGAGGCGCTGAAGCTGGATTTCTCGCGGGACGTATACGACGACTACGGATTCAAACATCGCCGTCAAACCCGATTCGTACAGCAAAGGCACGTCCACCACGACAAGCTTGTCCGGACGCTCGCTCTCCAACCTATTCATTTGCGCTTTCATTTCATGCCGGATGGCTGGATGGGTGATGCCCTCCAGCGCTTTGCGCTGCTCCGCGTTGGCGAAGACAGCCTCCCCCAACCGCTTCCGGTCGAGCGAGCCATCCTCGAGAAGCATGTCCGCCCCGAACAGCTCCGCAATCTTGTCCAGCACGGGGCTGCCAGGAAGGACAACCTCCCTGGCAATCCGATCAGCATCAACAAGCAGAGCGCCCCGTTCCACAAGCAGGCTAGAGACGGTGCTTTTCCCCGACGCAATCCCGCCGGTTAGTCCGATGTTCATGCTTTCACCTCGTTTATAATTTGCTGCGTGATCAAAAGAGGATTTTTTACTGTTATCTCTAAGAGAATAGCTTTATAATCCCCATCATAATTAACATTAACCCTGGTATGAACGTCAATTTCCCAATCCACCGGAAATGGGCGCAGGCGATGCCCACTTGCAGCCCGATGCGTAAAAAAGTGCCGCTGAACAACGCGATGATAAGCGCTGTAGCGAGCGGCGGGTAACCGAGCAGCGCCGCTCCGATTCCTGCTCCGAACGCATCCAGAGACAAAGCTACGCCCAGCCATGCCGCTTCTGAGGAGCTTATCGTGCCGGAGCGATCCATATCTGCAGCGCTTGGCGTACGCAGAATCTGAATGACAAGGCCTAGACTCCGCAATTGGATGCGGAAGACGGGCTCTGGCTCCGCGCTCTGTTCCGGTCTCCCTTGGCCAATGGCCCCCCAGGCCGCGCCGCTGCCCTCCTTGCAAGCAATTGACGAGATGACGGCACTGTCGTCCGCAGGCGATCGCAGCAGTTGCGCAATCGCCCAGCATCCAATCCCGATTAAGATGACGGAGCCAATCCACTGTGCGGCTGCTGCGGAGACGTATTGAACGAGGAAGGAGCCGACCTGCATCGAGACCAAAATAACCAATCCCGAACATAAAGAAATGATGATGACAGACGTCCAAGGGATGCGAAGTTTGCGCAGCCCGTATGTCATTCCTACTCCGAAGCTGTCCAAGCTTAACGCAAAAGCCAAGACCAGCATAGACGCTACTTGAATGAGCAACACAGTTCCTCCCTGCCTGGCGGATGCCACAAGCAATGGCGCTTGCCGGATGCCGCCGATGATATATACCATCATATGGGCAGGAGCGGATAAGAGTGCATGTGCATGCCGTATCCCTACATCAATTCGATTCTGGGCAGGTTATGATTGCTGCTGGCATAACGGGCAGTAATGCGTGCCGCGCCCGCCGACCACGGTCTTCTCGATCAGAGTGCCGCAATGAATGCAAGGCTGGCCTTCCCGGCCGTACATTTGCAGCTGGTGCTGGAACATCCCCATCTCGCCTTGACCGTTCACATACGACTTGATGGAGGAGCCGCCCGCTTCTACCGCTTCCTGAAGCGTAGCGACAATCGCCGCTTGCAAGCGGGCATACTCCTCATCCGACAATTGATCGGCTGGACGAAGCGGATGAATCCCAGAGCGGAACAGCGCCTCATCCACATAGATGTTCCCGATGCCCACGACAACGTGCTGATTAAGCAGGACAGGCTTAATGAAGCTGCGCCGCTTGCGCATGGCAGCCGCGAACCGCTCTACGGTGAAGTCGCCGGACAACGGCTCTACTCCTAGCTTATGAAGCGGCGGCAGCGTCCATTCTTCATCCGGCTTGAACAAATGCATTGTCCCGAACTGGCGCACATCCTTATATCTCAGCTCGGTACCGTCGTCAAAATGAAAAATGACGTGCGTGTGCTTCTCCACCGGCTCGCCTGAAGCGAAGACGCCATAGCGTCCTTCCATGCGAAGATGGGAGACGAGCACGAGATCGTCAAGCAGAATGCGAAGAAATTTCCCGCGCCGCTCGACCCGTTGGATCGTGTGCCCTTTTAATGCGTCACAAAACTGATCTATGTCGGCTGGCCGCTGAATAATCCGACCGAGGGATACGGTGACCCCTTCGATCTTCTTTCCCGCGACCAATGCGTTTAACGTCCGTTTGACTGTTTCTACTTCCGGTAATTCCGGCATCATATATCACCTCACGATGTCCATTATACCGAAAATATCACGAATGTGCGGAAATCGTTAATTTTACTTGGCTTCATACCAGTTTTCGCCCGAATTCACGTCCGCCCGCAGCGGTACGGCAAGCTGAATCGCTTGCTCCATTACTTCCGGCACAAGCTTCGTCATCGTATCAAGCTCGTTCGTCGGCACTTCAAACACCAATTCATCGTGCACCTGCAGGAGCATCCGGCTCTGCAAGCCCTCTTCCCGCAAGCGTTCATCCATTTGCACCATCGCAAGCTTAATGATGTCTGCCGCAGTCCCCTGAATTGGCGTGTTCATTGCGGTGCGTTCGGCGAACGAACGCAGATTGTAATTCGATGCCGTGATGTCTTTCAAATATCTTCTCCGCTCAAGCAGCGTCTTCACGTAACCGTCTTGGCGCGCTTGAACGACGATGTCGTCCATATATTGTCTAACGCCCTGGAAGACGGCAAAGTACTGCTCGATAAACTTTGCCGCATCCTTGCGCGTAATGTTCAAGTTCTGGGAGAGTCCGTAATCGCTAATGCCATACACGATTCCGAAGTTGACCGCCTTCGCTTGACGGCGCATGTTGGCATCCACCTCGTCCGGGCTTACGCCGAATACGTCCATCGCCGTCTTCGTGTGGATATCCATATCGTGCACGAACGCTTCCTTCAATTTCTCGTCACCCGATATATGGGCCAGAACGCGGAGCTCTATCTGCGAATAGTCAGCGGCAACGATATGCCAGCCCGGCTCTGACGGCACGAAGGCTTGCCGAATCTTGCGCCCTTCCTCCAACCGAATCGGGATGTTCTGCAAGTTCGGGTACTGGCTGCTCAAGCGGCCTGTAGCCGCAATGGTCTGACGGAAATACGTATGGACCTTGCCAGTCCCCTTCCGCACTTCCTTCAGCAGGCCTTCAATATAAGTCGATTGCAGCTTCGCCATCTGGCGGTAATGCAAAATGAGCGGAATGATGTCGTGATACGGCTCCAGCTTCTCCAACACTTCCGCATCGGTCGAATATCCGGTCTTCGTCTTCTTAATGACAGGCAGTCCGAGCTTGTCGAACAGAATCTCGCCCAGCTGCTTCGGCGAACCGATATTGAATTCTGTGCCGGCCAGCTCATAGATGCGCTTCATCGTCGTTGCAATCTGCTCGCTGAACTGCTCGCCCAGCTGCTGCAAGCTCTCAATCTCCACTTTAATGCCTGTCTTCTCCATCTGCGCCAGCACTCTGGACAGAGGCAATTCCAGCTCGTAATAGAGGCGGTCCATCTCCTGCTCGTGCAGCGTCTTCTCCATAAGCGGCTTTAACCGGCGCACGAGCGCTCCCTTGCGCGCGCTATGCTCGGCCACCTGCTGAAGCTCGGGGACACGGAACTTCGCCCCTTTTCCATATACATCCTCATCGCCCGGACTGGCGGGCAAGCCGTTCTTCTCAGCCACAGCCTGCAGCGTAGCCGTTGCATCTTCCGGATTCAGCACGTACGAAGCCAACTGCACGTCAAAGGCCGATCCCGCAAACGGTATGCCGGCCCAGTGCAGCACAAGCTCGGCGTAGTGCATGTCATATCCGTTCTTCGGCTTGCTCCCGTCACCCAGCCACTCGCGTATTGCTCCGGCTTCTTCGCTGAGCAGCTGCTCCTTGGTCAGGAACCAGCTTGCTTCTTCACTCGCGATAAGCATGCCGATTAGCTCCGCTTGATGCGGATTGTCGCCATGAGCTTCCACGATGAACGTATCTGCCGCTTTCAGCATCTGCTTCAATTCATCCCAATTGCCGTCTGCGAGACGAACATTCAGCTTCGCGGCCGACAGAGAATCATCGGCAATGGCAGGCTCAGCAGGGGAAGATCCATCCACCATGCCGATCTTCTCAATACGCTCGATAACCGATTTGAACTCAAGCTTCTTGAGCGCCGGGATCGCGGTATCTCCCTTCAAGCCTGGGAAAGCCATCTCTTCCCATTCTTTATCCAAAGGCACTTCCCGGAAGATCGTCGCCAGCTTCTTGCTGAGGCGCGCATCCTCGGCATGGTTCGTAATGTTCTCCTTCATCTTGCCCTTCAATTCATCAACATGCTCAAGCACGCTTTCCACGCTGCCGAATTGATGCAGGAGCTTCAGCGCCGTCTTCTCGCCAACTCCGGGAACCCCTGGAATATTGTCGGACGTGTCGCCCATCAGCCCTTTCATATCGATAATTTGCAGCGGCGCGAGCCCGTATTTCTCCTCGATTGCTGCTGGAGTGAACTTCTCAATCTCTGTCACGCCTTTTCTCGTCAGCAGAATGGTGACATGCTCAGAAGCTAACTGCAGCATATCCTTATCTCCGGTTACGACAGACATGAATTGTCCCGCTTCATCCGCTTGGCGCGTCAACGTGCCGATAATGTCGTCAGCTTCATAGCCTGAAAGCTCAAAATGGGAAATACCCATTGCGGTCAGCAATTCTTTCAATAGAGGAAATTGCTCGGACAGCTCAGACGGCGTTTTCTCGCGTCCGCCTTTATAATCCTGGTAGTCGCCGTGGCGGAACGTTTCCTTGCCTGCATCGAACGCAACGAGTATATGCGTCGGGCGTTCTTCTTCCAATACGCGAAGCAGCATCATAGTAAAGCCGAATACGGCATTCGTATGTAAACCTCGCGAGTTCGTCAATGGAGGCATTGCAAAAAAAGCCCGATAAATAATGCTGTTGCCGTCGATAACAATCCATTTTTCCATGATCCAAAGCACCTCAATCCATTCTCTTGCTAACATGATAGCATAGCCAGGGCCACAAAAGGAAATTCGTCTCCCTAGCCGAAAACAACCGATCGGACTGTCTCCGATCGGTTGCGTAATTAATTATTCAAATCAGGACGCTCGTTCGTAACTAAGTACACAACCGCTTCACCGATGTTCGTCGCATGGTCTGCAATCCGTTCGATATACCGCCCTACGAATGTCAGCAGCATCGCTTGGGATGCGTTCTGCGGGTTCTCTACGACGTAAGTCAACAGCTCGCGGAAAATTTGGCTGTACAGTTGATCGACCTGGTCATCTTCCTTCGCCATTTTGTAAGCCAGATTGACATCTTCCTGCACATAGGATTGAATGGAGTCCGTAATCATCCGCTGCACGATTTCCGCCATGCGCGGCAGATCGATGAGGGGCTTAATGAGCGTCTGTCCTTCCATGCGCAGCACCACCTTCGCCACGTCAATGGACAAGTCGCCCATCCGCTCCAGGTCATTCGAGATGCGGAAGGCGACGAGGATGTGGCGCAAATCTTTCGCAACCGGCTGCTGCGTCAGTATCAGCCTTGAACCGAGGTCAATAATTTTCTCTTCGAGCCGGTTCAGTTCCGCATCTTCGGATATGATGCGCTTGGCGCGCTCCGCATCCATCGTCTTCAACGACTCAATCGACTCGGATAAGGCGCGTTCGACACGCTGTCCCATCTCTTCGAGCAGCCTGCCGAGCTCATCCAAAGCCAAGTCAAATTCCTTGCGCTTAATCATGCTTCATCCACTCCTTTTCATACATGTTCAAAAATCATCCTTTTCGATGCTAAGTGACATCTTGAGATGCTTCGTGATCAAAAGGAGGATTTTTGAACTGCCTCTTTTTATCCGAAACGTCCCGTAATGTAATCCTCCGTCCGCTTATCACTCGGATTGGAGAACAGGGTTTCCGTATTGTCGAATTCCACCACTTCACCGTTCAAGAAAAATACCGTCTGGTCAGACACGCGCGCAGCTTGGTGCATGTTGTGCGTAACCATGACAATCGTATAGCGATGTTTCAATTCTTGGACAAGCTCCTCGATTTTAAGCGTAGATATCGGATCGAGCGCGGATGTTGCTTCATCCATCAACAGGATGTCAGGATTCACCGCCAGGGCGCGCGCAATGCAGAGACGCTGCTGCTGGCCGCCGGATAAGCTGAACGCCGAGCGCTTCAAGTAATCCTTCACTTCGTCCCAAAGAACAGCCTGCTTCAAGCTTTGCTCCACAATTTCATCCAGCTGCGCTTTGCTGCGGGTGCCATGCAGACGCGGGCCATATGCGATATTATCGTAAATCGACTTTGGGAACGGATTCGGCTGCTGAAATACCATGCCGACCTTTTTGCGCAATGTTTCTACGTCCACCTCATTGCTGTATATATCCGTGCCTGAGATTTCGACCTTACCTTCGATGCGCGTGCCAATAATCATGTCATTCATGCGGTTCAGCGTGCGCAGAAGCGTTGATTTCCCGCAGCCCGAAGGCCCGATGAACGCCGTCACCGCTTTTTCCGGAATCGTCATCGATACTTTCTTCAAAGCATGGTAAGTGCCGTAATACAGATCTAAGTCGCGGATGTCGATTAATGTTTTCAAGGCAGTCGCTGTGCTCATGCGATCGTCTCCTTACACGTTTTTCTGATATTTATTGCGAAGCAGCACCGCTGAAATGTTCATAATGATTAGCAGCGCCAACAGAACGATAATGCCCGCAGCCGCCAATTCGTGGAATGCCAATTGCGGTCTCGACACCCAGTTGAAAATTTGAATCGGCATGACCGTGAACTGGTCCATGATGCTTTCCGGAAGGAAAGCGACGAACGTGAGCGCGCCTATCATAACGAGCGGCGCAGTCTCCCCGATAGCCCGCGAGAGCGCCAGGATGACACCGGTTAAGATGCTTGAGATCGCGGACGGCAGCACCGAGCGCGATACCGTCTGCCACTTCGTGGCGCCAAGCGCGAAGGATGCGTCTCTGCGCGCTTTCGGCACGGCTCGAATCGCCTCTTGCGCGGATACGATAATAATCGGCAGCACGAGCAGCGTCATCGTCAGCGCACCGGACAACAAGCTGCGCTCCAGAGCCAGCCCGCGCACGAAGATCGTCAATCCGAGAATCCCGTACACAATCGATGGCACGCCGGCCAATGTGCTGATATTCAATTGAATCAAGCGCGTGAACGCGCTCTTCTTCGCATATTCCTCCAGATAGATCGCCGCTCCTACGCCGAGTATGAAGGAGATGGGCGCCATAATGAGCACCATATAAATGGAACCGACAATGGCCGATTTCATCCCGGCTTTGGCAGCCATCCGGGACGGGTAATTGCTGAACAGATCCAGATTAAGACGGGATAAGCCGTCCATCATAATTTGAATGAGCAAGGCCATCAAAGCGATAATTCCGATGGATGTCGCAATGAGAAATAGGATATGAAGCGTCATATCGACTTTACGGCGGCTGCCGATTTGCTTGCGGTTGGCATCTTGTAAAATAGTCATCCGTTTAGTACTCCTCCCTGAACCGTCTTGCAACCCACTGAGCGATAATATTCAGCAAGAACGTAATGACAAAGAGCGTCATCCCGACGGCGAAGATCGTACCGTATTCTATCGAACCGTGCGGCGTGTCGCCCATGCTGACCTGAACAATGTAGGCCGTCATCGTCTGTATGCTCTCGAGCGGGTTGAGCGTCAATTGCGGCGTAGCCCCGGCTGCTACCGTCACAATCATCGTCTCCCCGATGGCACGGGAGAAGGCCAATACGGAAGAGGACACGATTCCGGAGAACGCGGCCGGAACGACAATTTTGAGCGCCACTTCAAACCGCGTCGCACCCAGTGCGTAGGCGCCATGACGCAAGCTCCGCGGCACCGCCATCATCGCATCCTCGGACAGCGACGACACCATCGGAATGATCATGATTCCGACGACAATCCCCGCACTTAATGCGTTGAACACGCCCACATCCGGGAAGATGCTCTTAATTAACGGCGTGACGAACGACAAGGCGAAGTATCCGTACACAATCGTCGGAATACCGGCCAGCACCTCGAGCACCGGCTTGACGATTTTGCGAACTCGCGCCGGCGCATATTCGCTTAAATAAATCGCACTCGCAAGGCCGATTGGAATAGCAACGAGGCAGGCGATGACCGTCACCATCAGCGTGCCGCCCAGCAGCGGCAAAATACCGAACGATTTCGGTTCAATAAGCGGACTCCACTTCGTGCCGAACAGGAATTCCGATATATTCACATTCCTAAAGAAAGAGAACGTTTCAGAAAAGAGGGTATAAACGATCCCGATCGTGGTCAGCACCGACAAGGCTGCACACATAAACAGCACTATCGGAACGATTTTATCCGATATGTGCGCTCTTTTGTTTTTAAAGGACATCGTTGTTTCATGTTGCGGGAGATTAACTTGCATTGTCTTAACCTCTCTTTGCATCTTTTACAATTCGTTAACATTATCTTCGCGAAAATGTGATGCCCCTAACCTTCCGTATGGAGAGACATCACATTTTGCTGCAGGTTGTATGATGCTGGTCTTACGTGTTTCCACATCCATTCAGATGATGAATCCAATTATTTCAGTTGGCTCAGTTGCTCGTCGTATTTCTCTTGCGGAAGCGCTACGTAACCGACTTCTTTGGCGATATTGCCTACATTCTGCAAGTAATATTCAACGAAAGCTTTCACTTCTGGCTTCTCCATATGATTCTTGTTCACGTAGATGAGCAATGGACGGGACAATGGCGAATAGCTGCCGTCTTTAATGGTGTCTTGGGAAGGCGCTACGGTCGCAGTCCCATTGTCAACCGGGATAAGCTTCAGCTTGTCTTGGTTCTCTTCGAAGTAGGAATATCCGAAATAACCGATAGAGTTCTTGTCGCCTGCGACCCCTTGCACAATGGCGTTCGTGTCAGCGCTGAACGTCACTTGCTTGTCATTGCGGCTTTCTTGCGCTTTGCCATTGATTTCTTCTGTAAAGTAGTCGAATGTTCCGTGGTTCGCATCCGGCGAGTAAATTTTAATTTCCTCATTCGGCCAGCCTGCGCGCACATCCGCCCACGTCTTCACTTTGGAGCTCGGTTCGTAAATTTTCTTTAATTCATCAATCGTAATTTTGTCGACCCAATCGTTGTCTTTATTGGCGACAATCGACAAACCGTCGTAAGCAACGGTCAATTCCAAGTACTCGATGCCTTTTTCCTTCGCAGATGCCGCTTCTTTATCCTTAATCGGACGGGAAGCGTTGCTGATAGCCGTTTCGCCATTGATGAAGCGCTTGAAGCCGCCGCCTGTGCCCGACGTTCCGACTGACACGCGCACTTCCCCATGCTCCTTGCCGAATTCCTCGGCCATTGCTTCCGTAATTGGATATACCGTGCTGGAGCCGTCTATATCAATCGTTCCGGACAACTTCTCGGGACTAGCCGTTTCCGAGGTCGAACCGTTCGCCGTATTTTCCGTTGCTGTCGTGTTGCTGCCAGAGTTGGCGCTCGTATCTTCTTTTTTGCCGCCGCATGCCGCCAGCACAACGGTTAACGCTGCAACAAGCGTTAGCAGCATGATTTGTTTTCCCCATTTTTTCAAGTGTACCCTCTCCTTTTGATTGGATTGCTTTTTAATCATTTCGATTTTTCGTTTTCGTCTTACACTTTGTATCTTAAAGCTTGTTTGTTAAGCCTGTTTTTGTATTTTGTAAACGCAGTGTAAAATATTATGGACTGTCTGACATTATCGTTAATTGGGTATGCGCATCGCGTGCGGCGGTCACCATGCGCTTCGCATACGCATCCACTTGCTCCAATCTGTTGCGGTTGTCCACGATAGCCCGGGACAGCTGCTCAAATTGCTTGACTGCGGTCGTAAGGCCCGACAGGGTCGTTTGCACTTCCGCATTCGTATAATCACTGGCCTGTAACGTTAGATTGATAGCGTCCGTCATCTGATTGAGCGTAGCTTCTATTTGTCCGGTCGCTGACTTCGTTAGCGCCGCCAGCTTTCGCACTTCCCCAGCCACCACTTGAAACCCTCTTCCGTGCTCACCGGCACGCGCCGCTTCTATAGAAGCATTTAACGCGAGCATATGGCAGGAATCAGACCAGCTCCGGATGACGCCGACCGCCTGGGCCACCGCTTCGGTATGCTCCTTCAGCAGCTTCGTCTGTTGAGCTTGTCCTTCCACCTCTACGACGACCTGATGAAAGGAAGCAGATACACTATCAAGCACTGTTTTTCCCGTCGTCGTTTCCTCTATCATCCGGTCGGCATGCCGATTCCCGTCTCCCGCCGCTTCCCGAACGCGTTCCGCCTCATGGCGGATTGCATCAAGCGCTTCAAGCGTCGAAGAGACCACTTCCTTTTCTTTGCGTTTGGAATTCATTCGGACTCGGCTGGATAATAGCGATAACTGCTTCGAGGACAGAATGCCGATATATTCTTGATGGCGGGTAACGACAATGCTGTCGTACATTCGTTCTTCCGGCCGCGCCGCTGCAAGATCCAACAATTCTCCCGTATCCATCCCCCACTCCACGATCACAGCATCGCCGTCCATAAGCCGCGTAATCGGCTTCTCATGGAATAGTGCCGGCGAGAAACGCTTGCTCATGATTTCATGGAATCGTTCGCGCATGACGATGCCGATCGGCTGCTTCCTTCCATTTCCTACGATGAGACACGCAAGAAAAGGATCGCGGCGAAACCGCCGCTCCGCTTCTTCAATCGTCGTGTCTGCCTGAATCATGGGCGCCGCTTGTATGAGATCGTCGTATACTCCTGTTATGAGCCGGTGCTGCGGTTCCTCTTGGTTTCGCCGGGTCGTGCCAACCTTCGTTATCATGAAGCTCACCCCTACTATAGTCCTGAAATCCGCCCTAAGTCCCAATTTAGCACGTAATTGTAAATGTTCTGTTTTGCAAAAGTTAAGTTATTGTAATAACGAAGACCAACTATAAAACGGCAACAGCCCTCGCGAAGATAATTCGCGAGGGCTGTATTATTATGAGGCTTCTATAGCTCCTGTTCAAGCGTTTCCTGCTGCCGCAAATGATGGCGGAGATGCATTTCAGTCAGCTGAAACCATTCCGGCGCGTTTAAATAGCCAAGCCTTGGATGCATGACTTTCCGAGTTCCGGGGATCTCGTGCAACTTAGTCGCCCACGATTGCGTCTTCTCCCATACCTCGTTCAATCCTTTTGCCAGTTGTTCCTTGCTCTCCGGCTGGGGCGGCGTATGCTGCGGCGAATCCGGAACTTTGATTTTGATTGGCGGAAAAGCGCCCATTTGAAAGATGCGCTGCCCATGTTCACTCATTCCTTCTGCAGTCTCCGTCGATTCTTCTTCAGCACACTTCGCTATCGCGCCAAGCTGCATGAACAGCGTCGAGCGAATGAGATGATTATACATTTGTCCGAGCGACCACTCATCATCCTTCGACTTATAACACAGCTGCTCGATCGTATATCGATCAAGGTTTTTTTGATAATGTTCCACGAGCGCTCCGATTTTCTCTAAATTTTCAAGCCATTTCTGATTTTCCTTCATGACGAATTCCCTCTTTCTTTTGGTTATATAGCCATCATAAGAGATCGCTCCTGACAACCTTATGTCAGGAGCTCGGAAGCCATGTATACTTTTTGGAGCGCGGCTATTTCCTCTTCGATTCGCTGCACCAAAGACGCCGGTTCCAGCACCTTCGCCCGATACCCCCAGCCAAGAATCCAGCTCAGCGCCTCATCCTCGCGGCGGACAAGCAAGTTCACGAGGAGCCTGTCTGCCTGCTCTTCATACGAATCGATATAGAAACATCGGGAAGCTCTCACCTGGGACGCAATATCAGGCGTAAAGCACACCTGAACCTTAACGGTTCGATCATTGTCCTTCTTATATGCGGGCAGAGAAAAGTCCGGATCTCGCAGAAACGTCTCTTTCGTCGGCTGCAGAGCTTCAATGCGGTCGAGACGAAAATGACGCATCGCCTGCCGAAGCTCGCAATACGCAACGAGCATCCATCTGCCTCCAACATGTATAAGCCCATACGGATGAATCTTCCTTCGGGTCGGTGACGAATCGCCTTCGCTGCCGTTATGCAGCCCATAGTATTCGATGTGCAGCACACAGTTCTCCTGAATGCCTTCACGAATCATACCGAACAGGCGCGTATCCATCTCTAAATCTTGATCGCGCAATGCCGAAGACTCTGCGTACGGGACAGGCAAAATCCGTACCTGTTGCCGCAGCTCGTCCACCTGCTCCCGCTGACTGCTGCTCAGCAGAGCCTCGATTTTGCGATGGGCAGAGCGGGCGTGCTCCTTCCATGGAGAATAGAAGATCGACTCCATCAGTTCCCCCCCGCAAAGCAATAGAATCGCTTCCTCGGGCAGCAACGACAACGGCGGCAAAAAATAGCCTTCCATCAAGGAGTAGCCTTGTCCCGGCACCGCGCATATCGGAATCCCCGCTTCCGACAGCGCCAGCATATCCCGATACACCGTTCTTACGCTAATTTCAAACTGCTCCGCCAAATCCTCCGCCCGGCACAGCTTCCTGCTGCGCAGTTCGAGAAGGATGGCAAGCAACCGATCCGTCCGATTCATCGGAATCACCTTTTTGCATCTGATATATTTTTATGATAACCTTTATCTTCTTAAAGTTCCAGCTTGTGGAATCACCCTCTTGCTCCATTCTCCCTTTCCATCAGAAAGCAGAAATTGGCCCCAAGGACGATTATAGTTCACTCACTAGCATGCAATTATACGCTTCAATACATCGATCTGTACGAGTTTGCATCATAAGCAAAAAAGGCTCCCTCGCAAAAGGGAGCCCGTTACTATTAACCTAAGCCATCAATAGACCTGACATTTTTACTTTTACACCGTCTGCTTCTTCTGGACCACCAGCTTGTAGCCAACTCCGCGTATCGAATCAATCTGCACGGATTGCTGATTCATTTCCAGCTTCTTGCGCAAAGAGCTGACATGCACATCCACCGTTCGCTGTCCGCCAATATAGTCAAATCCCCACACGGCATTCATCAAGTCATCCCGTGTGACGACCGTTCCTGGACGCTGGACAAGGTACAGCAGCACTTCGAATTCTTTCGGGCGCAGAGGAATCAAATCACGATGCAGCGTCACCTCGTATTTCTCCGGATAGATGCGCAAATCGCCGAGCACGATGACTTTATCATCGCCCTCTTCATCCATCGTATTGGCTGGAGCATCGTTAGAGGTGCGGCGGAGCACGGCTCCCACGCGCGCAAGCAGCTCGGCCACTCCAAACGGCTTCGTAATGTAGTCATCCGCTCCGTGCTTGAGTCCTTGCACCACTTCTTCCTCCGCATTGCGCGCGGTCAAAATGATAACCGGTGTGCGAACCCCTGCTTGTCTTGCCTTGGACAATACTTCAAAGCCGTTCATGCCGGGAAGCATAATGTCCAATATAATAAGATCGAATTTGCGGTGAAGCGCCATTTGCAATCCTTGCGTGCCATGGTCTACCACAGTCGTCTCATAGCCTTCCAATGTTAAGTTGTACGACAGCAGCCGTGCAAGCGTTGGTTCATCTTCAACGACTAATACTTTAAGCTCAGACATCACTATTCCTCCGAAAGTCGATTCACTTCATCGTTCTCGTCTTTCTTCATCGTATCTCAACATTATCCTAACATATTTTTAACGATGCCGACCAGTTTTTTATCCGGCTAATTCATCGGATTGGAAGACGGCATATCCTGCAGCACCGGAAGCTCGATCGTGAACGTCGTGCCTACGCCCAATTCGCTTTCTACGGAAATAGCCCCATGGTGTGAATCTACTAAGTGCTTCACGATGGACAAACCCAATCCCGTCCCCCCTGAACTGCGGGAGCGCGCTTTATCCACCCGGTAGAACCGTTCGAAGATGCGCGGCACATCTTTTTTAGGTATTCCGATTCCCGTATCGGCAATCGTGATCTGGATGCGTTCCGCTTCCCCCAGCTCGTTATTCTGGATAGAGGCTGCGGTTACCTTAACGTGCCCGCCTTCCGGGGTATAATTTATCGCATTGGACAGCAGATTGAGCACGATCTGGCGGAAACGGTCCTCATCCGCTTCCACGTACAGGTCTTGTTCTGCCTGCAGGTGAATATCAATCCGTTTCTTCTCCGCTTCCTTCTGCAGCATCTCCACAGTCTGCTCCAAGAAGCTGTCGACCTGCACCGGCGAGAACTGCAGCGGCACCCGCTTCGATTCAATCTTGGACAATTCCAGAATGTCTCCGATAAGACGGTTTAACCGTTCACTCTCATCATGAATGATCTGCAAAAATGTTTTCGCAATTTCGGGATCGTTCATTGCCCCGTTCAGCAACGTTTCCGCAAAGCCCTTCACTGCCGCAATCGGTGTCTTCAACTCGTGAGATACGTTGGCGACGAACTCGCTCCGCATTCGCTCCAAGCGGCGAATTTCGGATAAGTCCTGCATGACGAGAAGAATCCCCGCCCACTCGCCATCCGTGAAATGCACAGGCACAACGCTGACATCGAGCAGCCGCTCCTCGGGATAGTATATCGTAATTTCATCATGCCGCAGGAGCTTTCGCTCCAGCACTTCGGCCGTCATATTCAGCAGCTCGTGCGGCGCGCGCACGTCCTGGAACGAACGCCCCAGCCATTCGCTGCTCTTGACGCCGAGAATATGCTCTGCTTTCCGGTTCAACAGGGCGACTTGGCCTTCCGCATCCACCATGACGATGCCGTTGATCATATGCTCCATCACCGTTTGCAGCCGGCTTTCCTTTTCGCGAATTTGCGTCATCTGAATCTGAAGGCTGTCTGCCATTGCATTGATGGCGGATCCGAGCTGGCCGATCTCGTCTTTGCCGACGGCCTGAGCCCGGGCTTTATAGTCCATATGGGCGAAACGTAGGGCGACCCGCGTCATGTTCTCAATCGGACGCGTCAAATTATAAGCAATGCGATAGCTGACAAGCGCGGCGACGACGAATAAGGCAGCCAATCCGAGCGCTAAATAAGCCCACAGCTCACGAACGCTCTTCTCGACATCTTCAAGGCTCATCGCCAATCTAATATAGCCTTCGAAATTGGGCGTGTGCACCGGACTGGCCACATACAGCATGTTCTGCTTCAGTGTGTCGCTATAGCGTATTTTTGAACCCAAGCCTTCTTGGCGTGCAGCGGCGATCTCTTCACGGGTCAGATGGTTATCCATGTTGGCTGCCTTATGATCCGAATCTCCCACGACCGTTCCATCCGCCCAGATGAAGGTGACGCGGGCATCGGCGCTTTCGTGCAGCTTACGAGCCCAACCGCTGTAATATTCAACCACGTCGGCGGCGCCATTCCCGCGCTGCCATACAAGCGTCTGTTCAATGAGCTTAATTTCCCGGGACATATTTTGCTCCAATTGCCGGATATGGCTTTCTTTAAAGGAAGACGCCATATATATGCCCGCCGTCAATACGGAAATGCCGATTAGCAGCACAAAAATAAGGGTCAAACGCGTGCGAAAGCGTGACATGCTCATCTCTCCACTCCATCTGTCTAAGATTCTCATCTACCTATTCATCGTACTTATAGCGCTTCGGTTTGGCTAGACGGCAGTTTGTTAAGCTTTTGTAAAAGAGCATAATACACCGTGGCCCAGGCTGCTGAATGGGGATGGCCAGCACAACGGCAACCGCCGTTCCAGGTCCCAAATATTGCAGCGCCAACACCAGTCCAAGCGAAATATTGCGCATCCCCGATCCAAAGCCAAGCCTCCTCTTTCAGAGCATCTCCCCGCTTGCCAAATATATAACTGGCAGCCCAGCCAAGGTATGAGCCAGATGAAGGAGATCAGCATATCACTAAAAAGAACCCCCAGCACAAGACTGCCGGGGATAAGAATGAATATATAGCGTTCGAACCAATCATTTATTTGCAATCCAAGCGGGGTGCTGCGCTCATACGAATACAGGCTCCTTCAATTGAGCCAGCTTCTCGAAAGAACCGCGATCAACGTCCGCATGCAAGCTGTTGCCGTGCGCATCCATCGTTACGATCGCTGCGAAGCCTTCGACCTGCAAATGCCACATCGCTTCCGGTATGCCGAATTCCATGAAGTCCACGCCATTTACCTTCTTGATGCACTCCGCATAATATTGCGCCGCACCGCCAATCGCATTCAAATATACCGCGCCGTGTTCGCCGAGCGCAGCCAACGTCTTTGCGCCCATGCCGCCTTTGCCGATGACCGCGCGGATGCCGAACTTCTTGATGATGTCGCCTTGATAAGGCTCCTCCCGGATGCTGGTCGTCGGGCCAGCCGCTTTGACATGCCAGCCTTCCTCATCCTTAAGCATGACCGGACCGCAGTGATATATGACCGCTCCGTTCAAGTCCACCGGAGCATCGTGATCCATTAAGTGCTTGTGCAGCGCGTCGCGTCCGGTATGCATCTCGCCGTTAATAATTACGACGTCACCGACACGGAGCGAACGAATCGCCTCTTCCGTGATTGGCGTCGTCAGCACGATTTGCCGGCTTTCATTGCCTGTGTCAGCTGCCTTGGCTTGTCCGTTCACATCTGCAGCAGCCGGTTCCTGCATTTCTACTTCCGTGCCGCGCTCATACACCCATTCTTGAATCTCGCCGGTCGTGCTGTCGATGAGGACGCCTTGACGGCGGAATGCCCAGCAGTTATATGCTACCGATACGAAGAAGCTGGCCGGCAGCCGGTTCATGACGCCAATCTTGCAGCCCAGCAGCGTTACTTCACCACCGAAGCCCATCGTCCCAATGCCTAGCTGATTCGCTTTATCCATCACATAATCTTCCAAATTCTGCAATTCTGGAATCGGATTCGTATCCTCAACCTTGCGGAACAGTTGCTGCTTCGCCAATTCGTAGCCAGTCGTACGGTCGCCGCCGATGCCGACGCCGACAAACCCGGCGCTGCAGCCTTGGCCTTGCGCTTGATATACCGCATGCATGATGCATTTGCGGATGCCGTCCAAGTCGCGTCCGGCTTTGCCCAGCCCCTCCAGCTCCGCGGGAAGGCTATATTGGATATTTTTATTTTCGCAGCCGCCGCCCTTTAAGACAAGCCGCACCTCAATCATATCTTTGTCCCATTGCTCGAAATGGATGACCGGCGTTCCCGGTCCCAGGTTATCCCCGCTGTTCGACCCCGTAAGCGAATCTACCGAATTCGTGCGCAGCTTGCCCTCCTTCGTCGCGCGGCTAATCGCCTCGCGGATTTGCTCCTTCATCACGAGTTGGTTCGCGCCGACTGGCGTATGCACGATAAAGGTAGGCATGCCCGTATCTTGGCAGATAGGCGACACGTTGTTTTCCGCCATCTTAATGTTGCGCGCAATCGTGCTTAGCGACAGACCCGAACGGGTTGCGGCATCTTCACGCTCCTGCGCCCGTGCAATAGCCCGGCGAACATCCCCTGGCAGGTTCGTCGAAGTCTCTACAATCAGCTCATACACACTCTGTAAAAACGATTTCATAATTAGACGTAGCTCCTCTCATCGCATGTCATGTCCCGGAAAATGATTGATCATGATGCGAAGTCTGGTTGCGGCGGGAACGAAGCAATGCACGTATCATTTATCTATGACGCCAATCACATCTCAATAGTAATATAATAACATAAGAGCACAATTTCTTCGAAGCATTTCCAATCAGAGCGACCTTCGGCCCACTTTGGAGCACGTTATATTAGGTTGTTCAAGCACTTAATGAAAGGATGGAACTCAAATGCATCAATCAGACAACCAATCCGCGCTGCCCCATCACTTTTTTGCCTATATGTACCGGTTGAAGCATATCGAACGGTGGAGCCTGATGCGCAATACGAATAAAGAGAACGTCGCCGAGCATTCCTTTCACGTCGCGATGACGACACATATGCTCTGCACGATAGCCAATGAAGTATTCCATAAAGATATCGATACGGGCAAAGCGGTTACGTATGCGTTGTTCCATGACGCAACAGAAGTGTTCACCGGGGATATTCCAACGCCAGTGAAGCATCATAATGCCCGCATTTTGTCCAACTTCCGCGAGATCGAGCAGCTGGCAGCCGAACGGCTTATCCGCATGATTCCCGAGGAACTGCAATCCGTCTATGCCCCGCTCATCGATCCGAAGTCCGAACCTGATAAGGACGTGCGGTTATATGTCAAAGCGGCCGACTTATTGGATGCTTATTTCAAATGCGGCAGCGAGCTGGCTGCCGGAAACCGCGAATTTGAGGTAGCGAAACGGGAGACGGAAGAAAAGCTGAAGCAATTAGGTCTGTCCGAGGTCGATTACGTGCTGCAGAAGCTTGCCCCAAGCTTCGATATGACACTAGATGAAATGTCTCTTAAGGACTAATTCCGCGCATGCTTACCCGTCTATGGCTGTATCAATTGGGTTTCCCGAATCAATTCTGATAAAATAATGACAGTGCCATTCACAAAGGCAACAGCCATAAGTAAAAGAGTCATCACGAAAAGGAGAGCGATATGCCCATTTTCAACGTCACACTAGTTCACCGCATTTTTCGGGCTGCATGGGTCGCCATCGTTCTTGCAGCCGCCATCGCGCTATTCTATTACGGTTTTCCCATCATTTATCCATTTCTTGTCGCGTGGCTGCTCGCTTACATGATGAACCCGGTCGTCCGCTTTCTGGAGCGGAGCTGGAAGTTCCCGCGTTGGCTCGCCGTCACCGCGTCATTGCTGCTGTTTGCGGCCATCATTGCATGTGCGGTATTTGTGTTCGCTACGAAAATCATCGCGGAATCCTGGCATATTATGGGGATCGTGCAAGAACAAATTGTGGAGTGGAAAGATATGTTGATTGACTATTATCAATCCGCGGAATTTCAAAGCTTATTAATGGAGTTAAATAACACGCTCAGCTCGGTCGATATCCAGTCCTCGCTATCCAAATATACGAGTACGATTGCTGGCGCAGGGACGACGATCGTCACTTACTTATTCATGTTCTTGAAATCCACAATCTTGTTTTTGCCGAAATTCGCCGTTATTACTGTCATCATCATGGTTGCCACGTTCCTTATCAGCAAGCAATGGAACCAGATTGCGGCACGGGGCGCGGCAATCATTCCCGCGCAAGTGCATGCCTCGTTCGGCGTCGTCGTGCGCGATTTGCAGAACGCTATCTTTGGCTACATAAAGGGACATATTATTTTGTCAACCATTACCGCAATCGTGTTCTTTATCGGCCTGCTCATTCTGGGGGTCCAATATGCGTTCACCATTGCCATCATCGGCGGCATCGTCGATCTTATTCCGCTGATCGGCATCCCGGCTATCATCGTTCCTTGGGCGGTATTCGCTTATTTTGAAGGGAATATTTTCTTGGGTACGGGGCTGTTAATATTATGGCCGGTCATTCTCGTCACCCGGCATGCGTTCGAACCGAAAGTATACGGCTCCAGCATCGGATTGAATCCGCTCATGCTGCTCATCTTCCTGTTCGCGGGGCTGAAGCTGTTCGGCGTCATCGGTATATTCGTCGGCATCATCGCGCTCGTCGTCCTGACCGCGCTTCAGAAGGCGAACGTATTTCGTGATGTGTGGCGCTATGTCATGACAGGTAAATTCCAAAGTGAGTAAGTAACAAAAAGAGCTGATTACGCGCACCTGAATGGCGTAAGTTCAGCTCTTCTTTATTTTTATGTTATCTAAAAAACGAAGCCGAGAATGTCCCATACCCAGCGGTTGCTGTCAACCTGTCCCTCGCCGCAATCAATGACGTCCACGTGATGCTCCGCTTTGTCACAGAGCGTATCGATGAGCCGTTCAGGAACGAATGGCACCTTCTTCTTCAATTGCTCCAATAATGGAATGGCCATCGCATGCCCGACAATTTCAGCGGCCAACGAATCCCTGCTAATGTTAAGTGCTCTGCGCTCTCTAAGACAATGTTCCTCCAACACGCGGTCGGCTATCGCTTTCCCGGCTTCCATTAGACTGCCGTAGGATTGCAGCAAATCCATAAGCTCATCATTATTTACGATGCGGACAACCCGAGGCTCAGTCACCAGCAACACATTGCGGTTATTGATGTTGATCGTAACATGAGACATAAGAGCACCATTCCTTTGCATCTTGTGCTTGCGACAGTTCAGTCTTGCATGCCTCCATATCCCCTCGCAACGGTTCAATATACATACTGAATGGCCGCTCACCTGGAAGAAGCGTCTGGCTTGACTGTATAAGTCGAATGAATTTTTTTGTTCAACTTATATAACTTATGTCTTGATTGTACAAGGCTGGCGCTTCCGCAGCCATTCATCTCTCTTACAGTTCCAAGCCGCAAGCTTACACTATCGTAAGTGTTCGTGAGTACGCAGCAAAAATAGTCCTCAAGAGTTTACCTTCGTAATTCTTAAGATTTACTGATACTCTCTCTTAACTTTTCCTTTATCTTGTTGAAGAGTCCGGGAACGGCCGATATACTTGCTTTTTGAAACGAAAAGGAGGAGAACGGATTGAGAAAGAAATGGAAGGTTGCCATACTGCTGCTTACGGTAATCTCTTTGCTGGGAGGCTGCTTTGCCGAGAAGCCGGTGCTCGAAGATCTGGATCCGGAGGGCAAGGTGAAAATGAAAGTGCTCTATTATGACGAGGACAGTTTTTTTAAGGAATATGGCAACCCATTTAATTTGAAGTACCCCAATATTGAGTTGGAGGTTGTGAGCACCGCTCCAATTCGCCGGGAAATGCAGGCGAACGGCACGACCTACGAGGAAGAATATGTAAAATTTACGGAAAAACATAAGCCGGATGTCATTATTACCGACTCCGACAGCTTCGAGAAGCTGGCACAGGAAGGCAAACTGTATAATTTGGAGGCGATTATCGAACAGGAGAAGTTCGATCTTGGCGGATATTTGCCTGGGTTCGTCGATTTGCTGCGGGAACGCGGGGGCGGCTCGCTATATGGCCTGACACCGCACTTTACGACCAAGGTCATCTTCTATAACGCCGATCTGTTCCGGGAGCAGCATATTGAACTGCCGCGCAACAAGATGAGCTGGAAAGAACTGCTCGAATTGTCGAGCCGTTTTGCGGAATCCGGTTCCGAAGACGATCCAATCTACGGTTTGGTTGGTCAATACGGCCGAGCCGACAACATTTTTTTTGATGTGGCCGGCAGCTTGTCGTTGCGGCTGTTTGATGCGAAGGGGGAGAAGATCGCGTTCAATACGGACGGTTGGAAGGAAGCGATGGAGCTGACAGCCAACGCGATTCGCGGCAAAGCGGTTTTTTCGACGCTGTTGGAACCGCGATCCCGCTATGGTGAGGTTGATGTTGAACAGAGCGAGAATTTCTTCAAAGGCAAGGTCGCGATGGTTCTCGGATCGCCCATGTTCTTGCATGGGCTAAGAGAGTATCCGAAATATGATAAGGAAGCAAAGCCAATCGACTGGGGCATCGTGACCGCGCCTGTCGATCCGGCGAATCCGGATGAATCAAATTATGTGTTTCTTAGCAGTCAATTCGCGATCTTGGCCGATTCCCCGAATAAGCGGGCCGCCTGGGAATTCGTGAAGTACGTGAACGGTCCGGACAGGGCGAAGGCCGCTTCCCGTTCCTTGCAGGGCTTGTTCGACGAGCTGCCGACAAGGGGGGAGTACATGAAGGAGCTGGACGGCAAAAGCCTGGAGCCTCTCTTTATGCTGAGACCGAAGGCGTCGAGCGGGAATGTATGGGGCGGACCGAACGTGAAGATCCCGCCGGGATTCTACTGGCCCTTCGCGAACCTGATTAAGCAGGAATTGAGGGAAATGATCGAGAACAATAAACCGGCCGAAGCCGCCGTTGCCAAGATCGAGACCGAAGGCAACGTTATCCTCAAGCAAGAGCGGGAGAGAGAGAAGACCGAGGCAGAGAAGGCGCGGGAGAAGGCGCGGGAGAAGGCGCAGGAGAACGCCGCGAAGAAGTGAAGATGGAGAAGGCTGGATCCGAGGCCGCTGACACAAGTCGGCGGTCTTTTTTTCGGCAGATAGAGACACCCCAAGGGAGCGCTGGAATGAGTGGGATTTCTTAATATTCTTAACATTCACTTATCTATTCGCTTAACTTTTCCTTTATCTGGTTGAAGAGTCCGGGAACGGCCGATATACTTGCTTTTTTAAACGAAAAGGAGGAGAACGGATTGAGAAAGAAATGGAAGGTTGCCATTCTGCTGCTAACGGTAATCTCTTTGCTGGGAGGTTGCTTTGCCGAGAAGCCGGTGCTCGAAGAGCTGGATCCGGAGGGCAAGGTGAAAATTAAAGTAATGTACCACAACGAGGAAAGCTTTTACAGGGATTATGGCAATGGCTTTGATGCGAACTTTAATGACAAATATCCCAACATTGAGTTCGAAGTCATCAGCCTCATTAAAATGTACCGGGATATCGAGAAGAATGGGACGAGCTATGAGGAAGAGTATCTCAAGCTGATTGAGAACAACAAACCGGATATCCTGTTTGCCACCGAAACCGACCTGTTCGAGAAGCTGGCGCAGGAAGGCAAGCTGTACAATCTGGACCCGATCATCACACAGGAGAAATTCGATGTTGACAGTTACATGCCCGGACTTATCGATATGATGCGGGATTATGGGGACGGCTCGCTATACGGCTTGGCTCCGTCCTTTTATACGAGTAACCTTTACTATAACGCCGAGCTGTTCCGGGAATATCAGATTGATCCGCCGCGCAATCAGATGAGCTGGAAAGAGGTGTTGGAGTTATCGAAACGCTTCGCCGGCTTGGGTTCCGAGGATAAGCCCATTTATGGGCTGACGGAGGATTTCGGCCGGGTGGAAGAGCTTCTGTTCGGGATAGCGGCGACCTCGTCGCTGCGCGCGCTCGACGCGAAGGGAGAGAAGCTGGCATTTAACACGGAGGGCTGGAAGGAAGCGATGGAGCTGGTGGCCGATGCGGTTCGCAGCAGAGCGGTATTTGCGCCATTGGAAGAAGACGTGAGATATTTGCAGACTGAGCCGTTCCTCAGGGGCGAAGTCGCGATGGTGTTCGGATCAGGTATGTTCCGGGGTCAACTTTTGCAAGGTCCGATGCAGAATGATGGACAGGAGATGGAGTGGAACATGGTCACTGTTCCCGTCGATCCGGCATCACCGGACGAATCGCCATTCGTGGAATTGAACGGCATCTATGCAATTGCGGCTGATTCCGCGAACAAGCGGGCGGCGTGGGAATTCATGAAGTACGTGAACAGCCCGGAAATAGCGAAGGCCGTGTCCCGCTCTCCGCATGCAGGCCTGCAGACAAGATCCGGCTTCACCAAAGAAATCGCGGGCAAAAGCACGGAAAGCTTCTACCTGCTGCGGCCGAAGGCCGGGGGCGGTTCCATCTGGGGAGGCTCGAACGTGAACCGACCGGATGAGTTCAGATTTGGCTTCCCGAATCTGGTGGAAAAGCAATTGTACGAAATGATCGAGAACGGGAAGGCTGCCGAAGCGGCCGCGGCCGCCATTGAGAACGAGGGCAACGCGCTCCTCGAGCAGGCGCGGGCGGCACAGAAGACGAAGGCGAAGGCCGGCAAGAAGTAGCACACAGAAGCGCGGAGAGCCTGATTACAATGGTAGTCGTCAGTTGGATAAGGGTTCCCGTTGAACACAGAGTCTGCGGCCGCCGACGCAAGTTGTCGGCCGTTGCTTGCAGAGAGTCATTGCAAAGGGGAGTGGCCGATATACTTGCTCTGGAATGAAAGGGAGGAGAAGGAATTGAGACAGAAATGGAAAGCAGCCATTCTGCTGCTGATTGTGATTACTTTGCTCGGGGGCTGCTTTAGCGAGAAGCCCGCGCTTGAAGATCTGGGGCCGGAGGGCAAAGGGAAAATTACAGTGCTCTATTATGACGAGGGCAACTTTTATAGCGATTATGGAAACAACTTCAATGCGAAGTATCCCAATATTGAATTCGAGGTCATCAACACGGGCCAAATATCCGAGTATATGCAAGAAAACGGGACGACCTATGCGGAAGAATATCTCAAATTTGTGGAGAAACATAAGCCGGATATCATTATGACCGGTTCGGACAGCTTCGAGAAGCTGGCGCAGGAAGGCAAGCTGTACAATCTGGATCCGGTGATCGAACAGGAGAAGTTCGATCTTGACGGATATTTGCCCGGGCTCATCGATATGCTTCGGGAACGCGGCGGCGGCTCGCTATACGGCTTGGCTCCGAACTTTAATACCTCGGTCGTCTACTATAACGCCGATCTGTTCCGAGAGTATCATATTGAACCGCCGCGCAATAAGATGAGCTGGGACGAATTGCTCGAATTGTCGAGCCGCTTCGCGGGCATCGGTTCCGGGGACGATCGGATTTATGGTTTCTCAGATGCATACGGCTTTGCCGACGACTTGTTTTTTAAGTTGGCAGGCAGCTCATCGTTACGATTGCTGGACGCGAAGAGGGAGAAGATCATCTTCAATACGGAGAGCTGGAAGGAAGCGATGGAGATGACAGCCAACGCGATTCGTGGCAAAGCGGTCTATACGGCTCCTCTGGAGCCGGTCGCCTCAGGCACGATCATTCATTCGCAGACCGAGCAGTTCTTCCAAGGCAAACTGGCGATGATGATTGGATCGTCCTGGCTCATAGGCGATCTCCGGAATCAATCTAAGGATAAAAATGGAAAAGGAATCAACTGGGGCTTCGTTACGGCGCCCGTCGATCCGGCTGCGCCGGAGGAATCCGCTTTTACGGACGTGTACGATATTTATGCGATCGCGTCCGATTCTCCGAACAAGCGGGCGGCCTGGGAATTCGTGAAGTACATGAACGGTCCGGAAATGGCGAAGGCCAAGTCCCGCTCCTTCCGGGGCGAACTGCCGACAAGGGTAGACTACATGAAAGAGGTGGACGGCAGAAGCATGGAGCCTTTCTATATGCTGCGGCCGCAGGCTTTGAGCGGGTCCCTATGGTGGGGGCTCGAGCGCGAATTCCAGTACGGCTTCCGCATGGAATTCTCGAACCTGCTCCTTAAGGAATTGAAGGAGATGGTCGAGAACGGGAAGTCTGCGAAGGAAGCCGCGGCCGCTATCGAGAGCGAGGGCAACGCGATCCTCAAGCAGGCGCGGGAAGCGGAAAAGGCAGAGAAGGCGAAGACCGGGAAGAAGTAGGAACGATCAAGAACGGAGCGGAACGCTTCCAGGTTTCTTAATAGTTCTTAACATCCCCTATCGATTTAATTAAGATTCCCTTTATTTGGTTGAATGATGGGGGAACCGCCGATATACTTGCTTCTTGTAACGAAAAGGAGGAGAACGGAATGAAAAAGAAATGGAAGGTTTCCATACTGCTGCTTGCTGTGATTTCCTTGTTGGGGGGCTGCTTCGGAGGGAAGCCCGCGCTTGAAGAGCTGGGTCAAGAGGGCAAGGGGAAAATTAAAGTGCTCTATTATGACGAGGGCAGCTTTTATAGCGATTATGGAAACAATTTCAACGTGAAGTTTCCCGATATTGAATTCGAGGTCATCAATACGGATCAAATATACCAAGATATGCAAGAAAACGGAACGACCTATGAGGAAGAATATCTCAAATTTATTGGGAAACACAAGCCGGATGTCATTATGACCGGTTCGGACAGCTTCGAGAAGCTGGCGCAGGAAGGGAAGCTGTACAATCTGGATCCGGTGATCGAACAGGAGAAATTCGATCTTGACGGATATATGCCCGGGCTCATCGATATGCTTCGGGAACGCGGCGGCGGCTCGCTATACGGCTTGGCTCCGTACTTTAATGCCTCGGTCGTCTATTATAACGCCGATCTGTTCCGAGAACATCAGATTGAACCGCCGCGCAATAAGATGAGCTGGGCAGAACTGCTCGAATTGTCGAGCCGATTCTCGGGCCTCGGTTCCGGGGACGATCAGATTTATGGTTTGTCTGATGAACTCGGCCAAGCCGACGGCATGCTTTTTAATGTGGCAAGCAGCTCGTCGTTGCGAATGTTGGACGCGAAGGGGGAGAAGGTCACATTCAATACGGATGGTTGGAAGGATGCGATGGAGCTGACAGCCAACGCGATTCGCGGCAAAGCGGTCTATACGGCTTCTCTGGAGCCGCAAGGCGAAGGTTCGATGTATTTTTTGCAGAGCGAGCAGTTCTTCAAAGGCAAAGTCGCGATGATGTTCGGATCGGCCTGGCTCATGAGCGATCTTCGGAACCGGCCGAAGTATGATAGTGACATCAAAGAAATCAATTGGGAATTCGTTACGGCTCCCGTCGATACGGCTGCGCCGGAGGAATCTTCCTTTACGGTTTTGGACTCCATCTATGCGATCGCGGCCGATTCTCAGAACAAACGGGCGGCCTGGGAATTCGTGAAGTTCGTGAACGGTCCGGAAATGGCGAAGGCCACTTCCCGTTCCTTCCGGGGCCAACTGCCGACAAGGGTTGACTACATGAAAGAGGTGGACGGCAAAAGCATGGAGCCCTTCTATATGCTGCGGCCGAAGGCTTCGGGCGGGTCCATATGGGGCGGCACGAACGTGAACGTCCCGAACGGCTTCCGTATGGCCTTCTCCAACCTGCTCATTAAGGAATTGAAGGCGATGGTCGAGAACGGGAAGTCTGCGGAGGAAGCCGTTGCCGCCATCGAGACCGAAGGCAATGCGGCCCTCCAGCAGGCGCGCGAGGCGGCAAAAGCGAAGCAGCAGGCCGGGAAGAAATAAGCTGCCGATGGGCAGATGGTGAATGACAGAAGAGAGATGGCAAAGTGGCAAAAAAGTGGACGTCCGTCCTGCTGCTTGCGGTGATGGCTATGCGGGGACTGATTCTTGGCGGCACCGTTACGACCGCAGGAATGTATGTCATCGCCATCGTATCTGCTGCAATCAGCGTGTTGCTCCTTAGTGCCAGCCTTGCCGGGAAATCAGAAAGCTGAACGGCACTAGAACGTAAAGAGCCTTGCTCAGGCACATTCACCTGAACAAGGCTCTTATACAATTCGTTGTTATTTCGCAATAAATTGATAGCTGAATACCATCAGTAAAATCATGACAATGAACAGCACGAAAATCAAGAAGCTAAAGCTGCTGATCTTGCCGGCTGCCGCTTGATTCGCCTGTCCGGATTTTACCGCTTGAAGCGCTGCTTTCAACTGCTTGCCCATAATTCCGCTGAACGCCGCAATCGCCAAGAAGATGACTGTCGTCAGCACCATCCATAGCACATTATAGCTTCCCTTGCTCATCAAATAACCGCCGGTAATGAACTGAACGATCAAGAAATATTGCGCGATGCGGTTCGCCGTCACAATTCCGACAAGCAATCCTTCCTGTCCAGGTCCCGATACAGTCTTCATCTTGCCAACGATAAACGGGACGATCGCATAGAAGCCCATAAAGACGGCGCCTAAAATGTGTAATAGGTTAAAGGCACTGTACATAAGTATACATTCCCTCCATAGTCATGTTATGTATCTTATCGTTCTCTATTATACTAAATCCCCCCTCCAAAAACAAAGAAGAGATGCCCGCAAAAATGGCATCTCTTCGAACTTTGCAATGATATATATCACACATTATAAAAAATTATCCAGATACAACTTGAATGACATTGCGAACCGACTCAGCCGATCTATCCAGTGCAGTCTTCTCGTCCGCCGTCAAATCCACTTCAATAACCTTTTCGATTCCGTCTCCGCCGAGCACGGCCAACACGCCCATGAACAGCCGATCATAGCCGTATTCGCCTTCAAGGTATGCAATGACTGGCAGAATGCGCTTCTTATCCTTCAAGATGGCTTCCGCCATCTGCACGAGCGATGCCGCAGGCGCGTAATAGGCGCTGCCATTGCCGAGCAGATTGACGATCTCGCCGCCGCCGACACGCGTGCGCTGCACAATCGCTTCGATGCGCTCTTGCGGAATCAGCTTCTCAATCGGCACGCCGCCGACATTGCTATAGCGAACGAGAGGCACCATATCATCGCCATGACCGCCCAAGACGACTCCGCGCACGTCTTCGACGGATACGTTCAGCTCTTGCGCAATAAACGTGCAGTAACGAGCAGTATCCAGCACCCCGGATTGGCCAATGACGCGGTTTTTAGGGAAACCGAGCGTTTGGAAAGCCGCATACGTCATGGCATCAACTGGGTTGCTCAAAATAATCACATAGGCATTCGGGCAATATTTCTTTACATTCTCGCATACCGACTTCACAATGCCGGCATTGGTGTTCACCAAGTCATCCCGGCTCATGCCCGGCTTGCGCGCAACTCCTGCGGTAATAATGACAATATCGGAATCTTGCGTATCTTCATAGTTAGACGTCCCGGTAATGTGGCTGTCGAAGCCTTGAACCGGACTTGCCTCGAGCATGTCGAGCGCTTTCCCCTTCGTCGGATTCTCCAACTGGGGTATGTCAACTAATACGACATCACCAAGTTCTTTCTGAGCCAGCATTAATGCGGTTGTGGCGCCTGTGAAGCCCGCACCCACGACTGTAATCTTATTGCGTCGAATGGCCATTGTGATTCGACCCCCTAATTCATATGATTTATAATTTGGTCAGCAAATTGAGAGCATTTCACTTCAGTCGCATCTTCCATGAGTCGCGCGAAATCATAAGTTACAGTCTTGTTGTTGATGGCGGTTTCCATTCCTTTGTAAATCAGGTCGGCTGCTTCATTCCAGCCAAGATGTTCAAGCAGCATAACGCCGGACAAAATGACCGAACCCGGGTTAACGACATCCAGGTCGGCATATTTCGGTGCCGTGCCATGCGTCGCTTCGAAAATCGCATGGCCGGTTACGTAGTTGATATTGGCGCCCGGTGCGATACCGATGCCCCCTACTTGGGCAGCCAGCGCATCGGACAAGTAGTCGCCGTTCAAGTTCAGCGTCGCGATGACGTCGAAGTCCTTAGGACGCGTCAATACTTGCTGCAGCGCGATGTCGGCGATTGCATCTTTGATGATGATTTTGCCAGCCGCTTCCGCTTCGGCTTGCGCTTTGTTGGCTGCCTCTACGCCTTCCGCTTCCTTGATGCGGTCATATTGCCCCCAAGTGAACGTTTGCTCAGGGAATTCCTGCTCCGCAACTTCGTAGCCCCAATTTTTGAACGCGCCTTCGGTATACTTCATAATGTTGCCCTTGTGAACGAGCGTCACGCTCTTGCGCTTGTGTTGGATGGCATACTCGATCGCGGCGCGCGCCAAACGCTTGGAACCGTCGGACGACACCGGCTTGATGCCGATACCGGAAGTTTCCGGGAAGCGGATTTTCTTCACGCCCATTTCCTGCTGCAGGAAATCTATGACCTTCTTCACTTCTTCCGATCCGGACGCATATTCGATGCCCGCATAGATATCTTCCGTATTCTCGCGGAAAATGACCATATCAACCAGCTCCGGGCGCTTAACCGGCGAAGGCACGCCGTCGAAATAACGAACCGGACGCAAGCATACGTACAAATCAAGCTCTTGACGCAATGCGACGTTAAGCGAACGGATGCCGCCGCCTATCGGCGTAGTCAATGGACCTTTAATTGCAACAATATATTCGCGAATCGCCTCTAACGTATCATTAGGCAGCCATTCACCGTATTCATTGAACGCCTTCTCGCCGGCAAACACTTCATACCACGCGAGCTTGCGCTCACCTTTATACGCTTTTTCCACCGCCGCATCCAGGACGCGTTTGGAAGCGCGCCAGATGTCTCTTCCTGTTCCATCCCCTTCAATGAACGGGATAATGGGATGGTTGGGAACTTGAAGCTTGTCTCCCTGAATCGTAATTTTTTCGCCCTCGGTCGGCAATGCGAATTTCTCCAATTGAAGCATGGACGTTCCTCCTTAAATTGCGTGTTCAAAAAGTGAACTCGATGTTGAATTTGCTTGCGGTCACATTACGTGATCAAAAGGGCACTTTTTGAACATCCTCTTAAAGTTAATTCCCATAAGCCTAATATCAATAGACATGACGGGAGCTACAATTCTTATTGTAGCAACCCGCCTTTTCCAAAGACAACCTATTATCGCAATTGTTCATCTCATTCAAGGCTAAACAACCGCTTAACGCTCCTGAATCGGAATGAACAATTGGCTCGACGGCCCAGTATATTCGGCGCGCGGACGAATAATGCGGTTGTTCTCATACTGTTCCAATATGTGCGCCGTCCAGCCCGACACGCGGCTAATGGCAAAGATTGGCGTAAACAGATCGCGCGGAATACCCAACATGGTATATACCGACGCAGAGTAGAAATCTACGTTCGGCTTCAATCCTTTCTGTCCTGTTACCAATTCTTCAATGCGGGTGGACATTTCGTACAGTTCGAGGTTCCCCTTCATATTGCCGAGTTCGCGTGACATCTTCTGCAGGTGCTTCGCGCGCGGATCGCCATTCTTGTATACACGGTGTCCAAACCCCATAATTTTCTCTTTGTTGTCGAGCTTTTGCTGGATGTAGTCATCGACCCGGTTCAATGAGCCTATCTCTTCGAGCATGCGCATAACCGCCTCATTGGCTCCCCCATGCAGCGGCCCCTTGAGTGCGCCGACAGCCGATACGACGCCCGAATAAATGTCGGACAGCGTAGCCACCGTCACCCGCGCGGCGAATGTCGAAGCGTTCAGCTCATGATCGGCATGAAGCACAAGCGCTTTGTCCATGGCTACAACAGCGTTATTTTCCGGTTCCTCGCCGCTCAGCATGTACAAAAAATTGGAGGCGATGGAATATCCCGCCTTCGGTGAAATAGGCTCCTTCCCTTCACGGATACGCGCGAAGGCAGCGATGATTGTAGGGAGTTGAGCTTGCAACTTGATAGCTTTATCCACATTCGCTTCACGGCTCATGTCATTCGCCGTGCCGTCGTACAAAGCCAATGCGGAAATCGCAGAACGGAGAACAGCCATCGTATTGGCGTTCGATGGATACAACTTCATTTGTTCAATCACGGCAGAAGGTATCGCGGCAAATTCATCAATCCGCTCGCGCAACTCCGATAATTCGTCTTGATTCGGCAAATTTCCAAACCACAATAAATACACAACTTCTTCAAACGTTGCGTACTCGGCTAAATCGTCGATATTATAACCGCGATAGGTCAATACGCCATCGATAATCGAACTAATGGAAGAAGTCGTTGCAACTATGCCTTCCAAACCTTTCGTCGCTGTCATCTGTCCTCTCTCCTTTGCATATCTAACCTATAACATCCCAACTTTCTCTTTTCTCTGTCTTCACCTGGTGTATATTGTCTGCGCTGTAAATCGGCAGCTTATTCTTCCTCGATCATAAAGGATATTGTCGGAATTGTGAACGGTTTCAGTGCAAAATTTGGATAGAAATGCTTTATCACTGTCATAAAAAATACTGGTCAGTAATTAAATCGAGATACATAAACTGCATAATATGGATAATATAAAGATTTTATTTATTCATTACACTTCAGATATGCAGTATATCGCAAGTGTTAACATCCTCTATTAATACTTCTTTCTATATCTTGGTTATTACCGATAAATAAAAGACTAATTCTTAATTTAATCTACTATGAACTTTTAATAAAAAATCAAAATAGATCATATGTAATGTCTCTCCGCCATAAGAAATGTTACAAACATCAGTTCCCCCCTCTTCATAATCGTTCGTCCTATCTCCACGTATGAAGAGAGATCTCAGTCATCTCCCCAATTTTTATAATCTCGTAAGTGCTTATTTAAAAAGATCAGACCCATTGGCAAGAACACTATGGGTATCAAAAGCATAAAGTAAGCTTTTTTGATAAGAAAAAAAATAGCAGCACAAATGACTAATACAATAAACAATATGTCTGAAATTATTCTTCTTTTAATAACCTGTTTCTTCATGCTGCCCCTCCTTTTACACCTTATTACGGTTCCACGATAGCAATAATCACCTAAAAAGTGAACGAATAATATTTTTTCAAAATGCTATTCTCCCTTCTATGATGCTAGTACACAGAGTATCCTCATTATTTTTAGAGTGGAAAAAAGAACAGTTTTTGTGACATTGCGCATAGCTATATATAAAGGGGTCGTCCAGACGCGCGAAGAGTCATAACAGAATAACCCGCAATCCGTTGCAGTTGCTTACGCATAAGGAGGTGGCTCGTGGATCAATTAATAATTAAACGAATATGGCGCGGCGGTTGGGTGCTGCTTGCCACGGCAGCCGTGTTGTTCGCAAGCTGGATGCTGGTTCCTTTGATTTATCCGTTTCTGATCGCATGGGCGATTGCGCTTGCGCTCAATCCCGTCGTGCAATGGATGTCTCTGCAGCTCAAGTTTCCCAGGTGGCTCAGCGTCACTGTATCATTAATGATATTCATTATGGCAATGCTGACGGTGGCGGCCGCGGTCATTACCCGAATCGTGAAGGAAATATACAATTTGTCAATGACATTGGAGTACTTTCTAAATGTATGGCGGGATTTATTCCTGCAGTTGGTTGAAAATGAGAACGTGCAGAAGTTCATTCACTCCATCAGCTCGCTCTATAAAGACAATCCGAATATACAAGGTTCGATTAACAACAATCTATCCAGCACCGCGCAGACGATTACGGCAGCGATCACGAATCTCATCACACTGTTCCTCGACGGCATCGTCCGCTTGTTGTCCAGCTTGCCGAACGTGGCGACCATCTCCATGGTCATTCTGCTCGCGGCCTTTTTTATCGGCAAAGATTGGACGAGGTGGACACTGACGTTCACCCGGATAGTGCCGGAACGGGTCCGCAGGCCGACCCGCAACGTGTGGCAGGATTTGAAGCACGCGCTGTTCGGGTATTTGCGCGCGCAGTTCCTCCTTATCTCCATTACGGCCGTGGTCGTCATTATCGGGCTGCTCGTGCTGCATGTCGAATATGCGGTCACGATTGGGCTGCTCATCGGGCTGGTCGATTTTCTTCCGTATTTGGGAGTCGGCGCGGTCATGGTTCCGTGGATTATTTACAGCTTTGCGGCAGGGAGCTCATCGCTTGGCATCGGTCTGGCCGTGTTGTATTCCATCGTGCTGGTCGCAAGGCAAATCATGGAGCCCAAGGTGCTCGCATCAAGCGTAGGCTTGGATCCCCTGATTACGCTTGTGGCCATGTTCGCAGGGTTGAAATTGTTCGGGGTGATGGGGCTTATCATTGGTCCAGTTACGCTGGTGCTGATATCCGCAATGAACCGCGCATACGTGTTTCGAGATTTACGCAATTACATATTGACCGGCAGACGCTGAATGCTGAACGTGTGGCTGCCCGATCCGAAAAACGCCGCTGCAGGCGACTCCAACGGCGTTTGGGCTGTTATTGCTGCTTCCAGTAGAAAAACGGCCACCCGCTCGATAATCGTCTGCTCCGTCGCAGTCAACGCATACGCGGACCACATCGATTCAGGCTTCTTCGCGCGGGATGGAGCCTGGAGAAGCTGAGCCAGCTTGCGCGCCACATCCGGATCCATCAGGACGACATCAGCGCCGAGCTCCGTGACGGCCCGCTCCGCTTCCTTGCCGTTTCCGCATGTCCCGATAACGTCGATATCGGGGTGCATGCGGACGATAAGCTTCAAGCTCTCCCGAATAAAAGCATCGTCATCTGCTATCAACACTGAAATCATTGCGAGCATCCTTTCTCCGCAGCTTCTATCTGCTCTCCATTTATGGCGCATGGCGCAGCCGCACATCAGCGTGACGAAGAGCGGCTGGCGTTCTTCGCCGCCGGAATGGCGGTGCGCACCGTGAAACGCGGCTCGGCTGTCCATTCCACGCGCCCGCCGATCATCTTCGTCCGCTCCTCCATTCCTCTCAGTCCGATGCCCCGTTGCAACGGTAGATCCGGCTTGGAGCCGTTGCTGCTCACTTCAAGCACGACTTCCTCCGGGTCGTAAGAAACATGAATATCGACTGCCGTCGCCCCTCCGTGCCGAAGCGCATTCGTAATCGATTCCTGCGCATTTTGATAGATGACGACTTCGATACCAACTTTGTCCTTGTGGTTCCAACCTGCATGATAGGCGGTTGTTACTAGCCGGTTGAATTCATGAACGACAGCATGCAAAAGATTTCGTACTTCGTGCCTCAGCGGTGGGTGCTGGATGCGATGGAACAGTTGGCTGCAGGCGGTTCTTGGTCAGCTATCGCGCTGCAAGTCATAGTGCTGCTCCTGTTCGGCGTCGTCCTGCTTGGCATTGGCTCCACTGTGCTTCAACCGGCCAAACGGGAAGCGTTATAATAAATTTATGGAATCCTCCTCCTTTCAATCCGCTGCCATGCGGCAGGAAGGAGGTTTTTTCATGTGCTTCCCCCGGATCCGCTGATCAACATCGGAATCACAAGCCTGTAAGCCGTCAGAGCGGCCAAATTTAAAATTTACTGTATATTTTCCATTTGGCTCGCCTTCTTAAATGTTTCATAATCCATTTCAAAACCTTTGTTCCAACTGATTAAATCGCATTCATGCCCTTTTGAACAAAAATTTGTAATACCAGTTGCAATATTTGTCGAAGGAGTTCACAATTAGACATGAAGATTTTGGGTTATAAATGGAGAATCAACCCATTTCTCGCATGAATCCGTTAGGAGGTCATATTGCATGTCGGCTGATGTTACTTACTCGGGAGGGGTTTGGAAGTCGTATTACGGCCCCAATCTGGGTTACATTCAAGAGCAGTATGAGCGCTATGCGGTGGATCCCTCTTCCGTAGACGCCCATTATCGCGACCTATTCGCTCGTTACGGTGCTCCGCCCGGCACGAGCGGCACTGCTGCCGGAACGGCAACGACGGTGGAACCTAGCTTGATTACGGATGTACAACGGCTCCAGCAAGCGGTATCCGCTGTACGAATGGCGGAGGGCATTCGCGCCTATGGACATCTGGCTGCGAATCTTGATCCGCTCGGAGTGAATGCGCAGCCTGACACCCGCCGGTTTGAACCGGAGAAGTTCGGATTAACTGCGGACGATTTGCGTTCCTTGCCGGCCTCCCTCGTCTGGGAAGAAGCGCCGGATGAAATAGAAAGTGCATGGGACGCAGTGCAGCGCTTGCGCGAGCTGTACACCCAATCGATCGCTTTTGAATTCAGCCATGTTCACGATCTGGGCGAGCGGCTGTGGCTCAGACAAAAGGTCAGCTCCGGCCTCGTTCCACCGCCGATGACCGACGAAGCGCGAATCGCTCTATTGAAGCGGCTGATTGAAGTAGAGCAGTTCGAGACCTTTCTCCACCGCACCTTTGTAGGCCAGAAGCGATTCTCCATCGAAGGCACGGACGTCCTCGTTCCGATGCTGGATGAGATCGTGCAAGTATTTGCGCGTGGAGGCGCAGCACATATTTTGATGGGCATGGCTCATCGCGGGCGCTTGAACGTGCTTGCCCATGTACTGGGCAAGCCGTATGGCAGCATTTTTTCGGAGTTCCACCATTCGCCGAACAAAGACCTCTTCCCTTCGGAAGGGTCGATGGGGATTAACTACGGCTGGACGGGGGACGTCAAATATCACCTTGGCGCCGATCGCGCGCTGGAGGACGGCGATCGCATCCGAACCACGATTACGCTCGCGAACAATCCGAGCCATCTGGAATTCGTGAATCCGGTCGTCGAAGGCTTTACACGCGCCGCACAGGACAACCGCAGCCAGCCGGGCTATCCGGAACAGGATACGGGCCGGGCAGCGGCCGTGCTGATACATGGAGATGCCGCCTTCCCGGGTGAAGGCATCGTGTCGGAGACGCTCAACTTCAATAAGCTTAGAGGATACCAAAACGGAGGAACGGTCCATATCATCGTGAACAACCGGATCGGATTCACGACGGACAGTCACGATTCCCGTTCAACGCTCTATGCGAGCGATCTGGCCAAAGGCTTTGAAATTCCGATCGTGCACGTGAATGCGGACGATCCTGAGGCGTGCCTTGCGGCGATCCGCATGGCAGCCGAATATCGGGAGCAGTTCAAGAAGGATTTCCTAATCGACCTGATCGGCTATCGCCGGCACGGGCACAACGAGATGGACGATCCATCCGCGACCCAGTCGCTCGTATATGAGAAAGTATCCAAACATCCGACCGTGGCGACGCTGTATGCCGAGACATTGCAGCGGGAAGGCGTGTTGGACGACAGCCGCATCGAAGCGATGAAGCGGGAAGTCGACGAGACGCTTCAGCAAGCTTATGACCGTATGAAAGCACTGACCGATCGGCCGTATCATTACCATTCCGATTCGTTCCCGCGTTCCGATGCGGCGCCTTCCAATGAGACGTCCGTGCCATTGAAAAGGCTGCAGGATGTCAATCGGCAGCTGCTGGAGGTTCCGGAAGGCTTCCACGTCTATCCGAAGCTGGAACGAATTCTGCAGCGCCGGGTCGATGCGCTGAATGACGATGGAACGGTTGATTGGGCTTTGGCGGAAGCGCTCGCCTTCGCCACCATACTGGAAGACGGCCAGCCTATCCGACTGAGCGGCCAGGACTCGGAGCGCGGAACGTTCGCGCATCGCCACCTCGTGCTGCATGATTACAAGACCGGGAACACGTTCTGTCCGCTGCACCGCTTGCCGCAAGCGAAGGCGTCGTTCGGTGTGTATAACAGCCCGCTCTCGGAAGCGTCCGTGCTTGGCTTCGAATATGGATACAATGTATTCGCTCCGGAGACGCTCGTTCTCTGGGAAGCGCAGTTCGGAGATTTCGCCAATTGTGCACAAGTTATTTTTGACCAATTCATCTCTGCGGGCTTAGCCAAGTGGCATCAATATTCCAATCTCGTCATGCTGCTGCCGCACGGTTACGAAGGTCAAGGGCCTGAACATTCAAGCGCCCGGCTGGAGCGTTACTTGCAGTCTTGCGCAGAGCGGAATTGGACGGTCGCGAATTTGAGCAGCGCCGCCCAATACTTCCATCTGCTCCGGCGCCAGGCGGCGATCGGCAGAACGACAGAAGCGCGGCCGTTAGTGCTCATGACGCCGAAGAGCTTGCTGCGCAATCCGCGCAGCGCGGCTCCGGCCTCATCCCTGGCGGAAGGCAGCTTCCGCCCTATACTGGAAGAGCCTCTGCTTGGCGGCAAGCCGAAGAAGACGAAACGCCTAATTCTGTGCAGCGGCAAAGTCACGCTCGACTTGCAGGCTGGAATCGAAGCAGAACCGGAACGCAGCTGGGATTGGCTGCACATCGTCCGCATCGAGCAGTTGTATCCATTCCCGGACGAGGACATCGCTGCCATCCTGCAGCGCCTTCCTGCCTTGAAGGAGATCGTCTGGGTTCAGGAAGAGCCGAAAAACATGGGTGCTTGGACATACATGGAGCCGCGGCTCCGCGAGTTGACCTCAGGAAATATACCGGTCCGTTATATCGGCCGCGCCGAGCGTTCGAGCACGGCAAGCGGATATGCGGACGTGCACAACATTGAACAGCGCAATCTGATTGCGAATGCATTGAAACTTATCGATACCCTATAAGAGGTTGTTCAAAATTCCAATGACCGTTTTGAACACGTACTATAATGCTGGTCAATACACGAATGCTCAGGGAGGTAGCGGTTGTGGCGGAAATTAAAGTACCCGAATTGGGAGAATCCATCACGGAAGGCACATTGCACAAGTGGCACGTTCAAGAAGGCGAGGCAGTTCGCTTCGGCGATGTTCTTGCAGAATTGGAAACAGACAAAGTAAATCTTGAAATCAGCGCGGAGGAAGACGGAATTGTGGAACGCATCGCGCGGCAAGCAGGCGAGAATGTAGCCGTTGGCGAGGTCATCGGCATCATCGGCGCCCAATCGTCAGCCGCACACGGCGGAAATCCGCCAGCCGCGGATGAGAAGCCGGGCGACGGCAAACCAGCCGATGCGAATGCGGACAGCGCGGCCGCGATGAACGGCAGCACGGCTGCTGTGCCTGCAGTTGCGATGGAAGCGAGCGAGGAACGGGGCGGCGACTTTCATGCGACGCCGTCCGCCCGCAAGCTGGCAAGAGAGCAAGGAATCGACTTGCGGAATATCCGTCCGCAGGATCCGGTCGGCCGTATCCGCGAGGAAGACGTGCAGGCGCATGCCGCTTCCGGCGAGACGGTGGCGAAGGAAGCGGGAGGCCAGCGTTCCCCTGCGCCAGCAGCGCCTAAAGCCGCAGCTCCGGCGGCGCCGCCGGTTGCCGGAATGCAGGATACGATGGCCAAGCCAGCCGAACGAGTCCGGATGTCCCGGCGCCGCCAGACCATTGCCAAGCGCCTTGTGGAAGCGCAGCAGACGGCAGCAATGCTAACGACCTTCAACGAAGTTGACATGACGGCCATTATGGATATCCGCAAACGGCGCAAAACGTCGTTCCGCGAGAAGCATGACGTAGGGCTTGGCTTTATGTCGTTCTTCACGAAAGCGGTCGTCGGCGCGCTCAAGGCGTATCCGCTGCTGAACGCCGAAATCGATGGTGAAGACATCATCATGAAAAAATATTATGACATCGGCATTGCCGTAGCCGCCAAAGAAGGCTTGGTCGTACCGGTTGTCCGGGACGCGGATCGGCTCGGCTTCGCTGCAATCGAGAAGCAGATTGGCAATCTGGCGGAGAAAGCCCGCACCAATTCGCTGACACTGTCCGAGCTGCAGGGCGGGACATTTACGATAACGAACGGCGGTGTGTTCGGCTCGTTGCTGTCCACGCCGATTCTGAATTCGCCGCAGGTCGGTATTCTCGGCATGCATACGATACAGCTGCGCCCAGTCGCCATTGATGAAGAACGGACCGTGAACCGGCCGATGATGTATATCGCCCTCTCCTACGACCACCGCATCGTCGACGGAGCAGAAGCCGTTAGCTTTTTAAGAACGGTGAAAGAATTGCTCGAGGATCCGGAAAAGCTGCTCCTGGAAGGGTAAAAATGAGAAAAATAGGAAAGCCGCCGATCCAATCGGCGGCTTTCTGAACCTATCGAGAAGCTTGCGGGATTTCCGCTCCCGCCGTTGCCGGCTGCAAGTCATGTCAGTTACAGATGCTTGTCCGTATCTGGCCGCTCGTCAGGAACGGTGTCCTCGTTCGAGGTGCCTGCCTGTTCCAGCTTTTCCGTTCGCAGTGTATGGAGAATCCTCATCAGTTCTGTAATTTCACTCTGATTTTTATTGTTTTTTTGCATTAGAGTCAGCTTCTGTTCCAATCTGTCTAACTTGCTGTTCATTTCTATCCTCCCGGCATCTTTCCTATCATAGGATTATATGCGTTGGAGGCCTATCTGTTTCTGTATGAACGAAGGAAATAATACCCACCCCAACGATTCCCGTATCGCCTAGGCGCTCTACGCTGTGTCCGAGTGATGCCCCTTCTGAACGAGAGGGAGAATGGAGAGAAGGACTTGACAGCGTTACATTACTGGCTGGAAATAGCCTTTCGTTCAAATTATATAGCATTACGCATGCGCCTTAAATAGCGCGTGAAGCGCAGAAGCATGCCTGTCCTTCGGGATGATTAGCGCCATATTCTCTGCGAAGTAAACGAAAAACCGCTTCCGGCTTTCTGCCACCTTATATACCTCGCTCCACGCATAGCTGCTCTCCGTTCCATCTGTCTGCAGACGAATGCCTTCATCGGAGAGTTGGACATCATACTGATGCGCAGCGGCGTCTTGGCCAAATGACTTACCCATTACAATCCGCATCAACATAAAGTACAGCGCCCCCATTGCACCGTTTACCACAATGATGACAGGCACCATCCACTTCCACTCGTCCAGCCCCGCCCGAAATCCAGTAATGACGAACAAGATGACGAGAAGTACGATGTTCAATAAGCTTGCCATCTTGAGCAATGGCTTCTTGATGAATTGAAACTGATAGTCCATAAAATCTTGAATGGTTAGCCGATATTTGAGCCGTATGGTGCTATCCATATGTATCTCCTCTCTGACCGGCACCGCAATCTGATGAAGCTGAAACAGCCTATTCACGATTGTGCATAGGCTGCTGTGCTTCAATTGCAATACCGTCTTCTAGAAGCGGCGAAAATAAATGAAATTGCCGTCCTTCATTTTTTTCTCGATCCATTTCAACAAATAGTACCTGTATAATGGCCGGGTTAGAGGGAAGACGAGCGTAAAGCCGAGGATATCCGTGAAGAACCCCGGGGTTAAGAGCAGAATGCCCCCCGCCATAATGCATAAGCCGTCAATGACTGCGCGCCCTGGTATTTGCTTGGATTGGAGCTGCCTCTGGGCTTCGCCCCACACTTGGGCCGCTTCATGGCGCGCTATAATCGCTCCGATTACACTCGTCAGCAAAATAAGCAAAAACGTGTTCCAGCCCCCCACCCAGCCGCTTACCAAGACGAAACCATACACTTCCAATGCGGGTATTAATGTAAGGATGATAAGTATCCATACGATTGGATTCATCCTGCGTTCCCTCCTTCCCATAATTAAGCTATTTTATCATGCCCACGGTTGTTAACAGCCATGTGTATAGGGGCATGCATGGCGTATGGCGTATCGTATGACTTCATAGTCAGTCGTGTGTAACGGATTCAAGCAGTGTCCAGATATCCTTCGCTTCCCGTTCAATACGTACCGGACGCCAATTCGAATTCAGCCAGGCAAGAGTTGTCGCCCCTTCTACCAGCCGCTCGCCAATGGGCTCTGCATGCCAGCCTTGCTGTGCCGTCCGGTCTGCTTCCGCTTCGCCTACGCGGCATACAACCGACGCAAAGGTCATGCGCAATGGCGAACGTTGCTCCAGCCGGGTATAAACCATAATCACATCGTCATACAATGCCGGTCGCTTGAAGGCAACCTGCAAATCAACGACCGGAAGCATCAGCCCCCGTGCCTCCAATTCACGGTAGCTCAAGCCTAGCGCGCGAATCCATTCCGTACGTCCAACTTCAAACCAAGTGATATAATTACCGTGAAAGACCACTTTCATACTATCCGTCTCTTGATAGCGGACGCGAAGCGGAAACCCGTACCAAGAGCAGGCCGCAGACGGAGACGATGTTGGAGACATTGCTACACCCCCTATTTTAATGTATACGTATCATCCTTACAAATGTAACAGACTTCATTTTGGTACTTCAAATATCATGTAACAGGCTTATCAAATAACAGAAGCAATGGCATACCGCCATTGCTTCTGTCGTCGTGCATTCTATTATATAATCGGCCTGGCCTTAGCAGCTTTTACCGATTTGGCTTACTTTTACGAGGTTCGTGGAACCCGCGCAGCTAGTCGGAACACCAGCCGTAATCACAACCAAGTCTCCCTCGGAAACGATGCCTGTATTTACGCCGCCGCAAACCGCAACGTCGAACATTTCGTCCGTGGAGGAAGCCTGTTCCACTTTCACCGGCACGACACCCCATGTCAGGGACAATCCGCGCATCACTTGCTCGGATGGAGTCGCAGCAATGATTGGCGCTTTTGGACGATATTTCGATACCATGCGCGCCGTATATCCGGTTTGCGTGGAGCTGATGATCGCCTTTGCATTCAAGTCAAGCGCCGTATTTGCTACAGCTTGGCTGATTGCATCCGTAACCGTCATTTGTTGCTTCAAGCTTTGTTTAATTAAAATTTCACGATATTCCAATGCGGATTCTGCTTTTTCCGCGATGCGGGACATCGTCAGAACGGATTCAACCGGATATTTCCCTGCAGCCGTTTCACCGGACAGCATGATTGCGTCCGTGCCGTCGAAGATAGCGTTCGCCACGTCACTTGCTTCTGCGCGTGTTGGGCGAGGGTTGCGCTGCATGGAATCGAGCATTTGCGTCGCTGTAATAACCGGCTTGCCTACGAGGTTGCACTTTTCAATCATTCTCTTCTGCACAAGCGGCACTTCTTCCGCAGGAATCTCGACACCGAGGTCACCGCGAGCAACCATCAAGCCGTCAGAAGCTTCCAAGATTTCATCCAAGTTGTCAACGCCTTCTTGGTTTTCAATCTTCGAAATGATTTGGATATGTTTAGCGTTATGCTTGTCCAACAAATTGCGGATTTCCATAACGTCGCTTGCTTTACGTACGAAAGAGGCAGCAATGAAATCAACCCCTTGTTCAATACCGAAGATGATGTCATTTGCATCCTTCTCCGTAATGCCCGGAAGCGAGATTTTAACGCCTGGCACGTTTACGCCTTTACGGCTCTTGATTGTGCCGCCGTTAACGATCTTGCACTTGATTTCCGTGCCTTGAATGTCGACAACCGTCAGTCCGATGAGACCGTCATCGATAAGAATGGTCGAACCGACTTCCACATCTTGCGGCAACTCCTTATATGTAACCGAGATGCGATCCTTGTCCCCAAGAATTTCTTCAGTCGTCAATGTTACGAATTCATCTTGCACGAGGTCAATTGGCTCCACTGCCAATTTTCCTGTGCGGATTTCCGGGCCTTTTGTATCAAGAAGAATCGCAACCGTCTTGTTTAAATCTTTGCAAGCTTGACGAATGTTCTTGATCCGGTTGCCGTGCTCGTCAAAGTCACCATGCGAAAAGTTAAGGCGAGCGACGTTCATGCCTGCCATAATCAACTTCTTCGTGTTCTCCAAGGACTCGCTGGAAGGACCGATAGTACAAACAATTTTGGTTTTACGCATATGGGCTTCCTCCAATTGTGGGCTCTCTAATATCTCTAGTTTGTATTTTTAAACAAGGCTCTCATCTATCTAATTTACTATACTCAACAAAATTTGTATATGAAGATTATCATATTTATAAGCTTTACCAATAAACACCTTTTTTATGATGAAAATAAATCATACTCGTTCGCGCGTTGCGAACTTGCCGATTTTACGGAATTTGCCATAGCGATCTTCGCGGAGCTCGTCCGCAGAGAACTGCATAAGCTCCGAGAGATGACGCCACACCGCGTCTTTCACATTCACGGCCGCCGCTTCGACATCCTTGTGCGCGCCGCCCTGAGGCTCGGGAATAATTTCCTCAATGACATCCATCTCTTTCAGATCGGCTGCGGTAATCTTCATCGCTTCCGCGGCCTGCTCTGCCCTCGAAGCATCCTTCCACAGGATAGAGGCCGCGCCATTCGGCGAGATGGCGGCATAGATGGCATTCTCCAGCATAAGCACGCGGTTCCCAACGCCAAGCGCCAACGCGCCTCCGCTGCCGCCTTCACCGATCACGACACAGATGACGGGCACGCCCAGCAGCGTCATATCACGCAAATTGCGGGCAATTGCTTCCGATTGTCCGCGCTCTTCCGCCGTATTCCCTGGGTAAGCGCCTTTGGTGTCGATGAACGTAATAATCGGACGCTTGAACTTGTCCGCTTGCTGCATGAGCCGCAACGCTTTGCGGAACCCTTCCGGGTGCGGGCTGCCGAAGAAGCGCGCAATATTTTCCTTCGTATCCTTGCCGCGCTGGTGGCCGATAACGGTTACCGGGATCCCGTTTAACCGCGCCAGGCCGCCGACGATGGCCATGTCGTCACCGAATAGCCGATCACCGTGCAGCTCAATGAAATCGGTAAAAATATGCTGAATGAAATCAAGCGTGGTTGGACGCTGATGATGTCTCGCCAAGTGCATCTTTTGCGATGGGGAGATGTTGGTATAAATCTCTTCAGCCAACTTGGCGTAACGCTCCTCCAACCGGGCGATTTCTTCGGTAAAGTCAATATTTTTCTCCTCTCCGAATCGTTTCAATTCGGCAATTTTCTGCTTCAACTCCACCAAAGGCTGCTCGAACGGAAGCTCACCCGCCATGCGTCACATCTCCTTTCACCGTATGCAATTCAATAAGCTTGATCAAGGTTTGGCGCATGTCCTTGCGCGGCACCACCAAATCAATCTGCCCATGCTTCATGTTGAACTCCGCCGTTTGGAACTCGTCAGGCAGCTTCTGCCGTATGGTCTGCTCGATGACGATGCGTCCCGCAAACCCGACCAGGGCTCCCGGTTCCGCAAGGTTGATATCGCCGAGCATGCCGAAGCTGGCGGACACGCCGCCCGTCGTCGGATCGGTAAATACCGAAATATACAATCCGCCTGCCTCGTGCAGCTTGGCCAAGGCAGCGCTCGTCTTCGCCATTTGCATGAGGCTCAATATGCTTTCCTGCATACGCGCCCCGCCCGATGTCGAGAAGATAATGAGCGGATATTGCTTCTGCATGGCAGTTTCGATAGCCCGCGTTATTTTTTCGCCGACGACCGATCCCATGCTTCCGGTAAAGAAATTAAAGCTCATGACGGCGACTACGACAGGAAATCCGCCGATCGTGCCCTCGCCTGTAATGACCGCTTCGTCCAATCCCGATTTGGCTTGCTGTTGCTTCAGCTTCTTCATATAGTCCGGGAAGCCGAGCGGATCCTCGGAGACGATATCCGTGTCGTATTCAAAGAAACGGCCTTCGTCCAAGGTCATTTCAATGCGCTCAAGCGCGTTCAGACGCAAATGATGCCCACAGTGCGAGCATACCTTAAGGTTTTTTTCCAACTCTTTGTGATATTGAATCGTGCCGCATTTCGGGCATTTGTTCATCAAACCTTCGGGTATCTCGCGTTTGGGGCGATCATCATGCACAGATGCGGATGGCACCGTTGCGTACTTTTTCTTTTGAAATAAGTCTTTAAACACCCGTTACACCTCTTTAGGCGTGATTTCTCCATGCTACCGAGACATACTTAGGTCCACAGCCGGAGATTGTCCTAACCGTAAACAACAAAAATCGGCTGTTTGAACAACGTGACGTTCGTCAATCAGCCGCATCATGCATGCAAAATCGAATTGAGCACTTCCTGAACTTCTTCGATTTCTCCGGAAGGCACTAAAATTTCAAACTGTTGTTTGGAAAGATGGATGGGACGGATCTGAACAAGAAACCCTTCCTCCGTCAATCTGGTCTGAATCTTGTCTGCTAATTTGGCAGTCGGTGCGATGTAGATAACGGTCCACATGCGCGTGAGACCCCCCTAACGTTCCAATACGGCTCATATAATGCCATAATGATAACATAATTGACATTTTCACCGCAACCAAATCCATGACAATCATGCTATGAACAAATGCACAAATGAATAGAATAAGCAAATACGACGTTAAATTACATCTTTCGACAGCCCCTAAATGAAGTACGTGAGCGAAAAGGAGTTGTTTGAACAAGCTTTATACGTTCGCATCATAACTTTTGTGCGCGATGCGTGCCGAAGCCGCAGCTGCCAATCCGGCCACGAGATCATCCAAGAAGACGTGAATTTGCTGCTCATTCGCATTCAAATGTTGAATCACGCCGATTTTCGCCTTATCCAAATAGCCGAAGCTCGTCAGCCCAATCATACCATACACGCTCGTAATGCCCAGCGCCAGCGTTTCATCCACCCCGTACAGCGGCTCATCCGCCTCCATTACCGCCTGCAGCGGTTCCGGCAGAAGCTTCTGCTCCGCTAACCAGTCAAGCGCAATTCCCGTCATTAACGTATACTGGACTTCACGTTTTTGAATGACGGCCTTGACGCTGTCCATGCAATCCGCAAGCGTTAAGGAAGCATTATAAGGCAACTGCAGCTGAAGGACGATCTCCGCAATCGATTCAAGCTCGACTCCGCGCCGTTCCAGCCACTGTACCGCAATATCGGACGTCAACGAAATCCCCTCCCTTTACCCCGTCTCTCCGTGACTTGTCTCTTCATGAACAGGGCGTATCTAAAATGTATGCAAGCGGGAGGGGAAACGTTCATGCCATTAATATTATTTAACACGAACGGTGCCATCGCCGAATATGGCTTCGATCTGTTTGAACAGCTCCGGGGAAGGCTTTAAAGCGTATGCCTCGTTCAGCGCGATCAACTGCTGCTCGCGCTCATAGAACAGCACGGTCGGCAGCGGTCCGGGGCGCGTCTTCAGGAGCTGCTTCAGCTCCTGCAAGAGCTCCGGCCGTTCGCGATCGGCCGTTATCTTGATGTACACGCGCTGAGCCCCCGAACGCGCGCTCGGCGTGCGGCGCTCCGCCGGCGGCCCGGCGTCTCTGCGCAGAGCAGCGGCGCCGCGCGGCGTCTCCGCACGCGCATTGCCTGCCGGGCTGGCATCGGAATGGGCCGGGCCCGGAGAGGCGACGCCCGTGCGCTCCGCAGCGCCTGCGGCGGCAAGCCCCGCACCCGCTGCCGCCCGTGGCTTAACGGCGGCTTGCTTCTCGTGCGGACTTGGCGCGCCGGGCCCGCCCTGCGGCCCGCGGCGGCGCATCGAGCCGCGCTTCACAAGCGCGGCGACGGCACGCTGCTCCAGCGGTACCGCTTCGTTCGCCAGCAGCTTGTAATCGTCATCCTGCTGCTGCACCTTGGCTCGAACCGCGAGCAGAGCTCCCTTATGAACAAGCGGCTCCGCCCTCCGCCATACTTCGGGGAACAGCACCACTTCCGCGCGATCGATGCGGTCCTCCAGCTCGATGAACGCCATCGGCTTGCCCTTCTTCGTCATGATCGAGCGGATGGATACGACCATCCCGGCGACGATGCACTCGCTGTCATCCGGGGCGTCGTGCAGATCGACCAGCCGATCCGTTTCCACCTCGCGCAACAAATCCGTATAATCGTCCAACGGGTGCCCTGACAGATATAGTCCGAGCAGCTCCCGTTCCAGTTCCAGCTGTTCAGCCATCGTTAAAGCCGGAACGTTCGGATAATCTATCGTCCAATTGCTTACCTCGACGAACCCGAACAGCTGGATTTGCAAATCTTCCCGTTCCTTGCGCCACTTTGCCGCGGTGTCCAGCGTCTCGTCCAGCATCGTAAGCAATTGGGCGCGGTGTCCAGGCAGCATATCGAAGGCCCCCGCCTGTATAAGCGATTCGATAACCCGGCGGTTGCATACGCGCAGGTCTACCCGCTGGCAGAAATCGAGCAAATCCGCGTAGGGCTTCTCCTTGCGCTCTTGAATGATGCTCTCGATCGCGGTCGTGCCCACATTTTTAATCGCGCCGAGACCGAAGCGAATCGCCCCTTCAAGCGGCGTGAAGTGAACCATGCTTTCGTTCACGTCGGGCGGAAGCAGCTCGATGTGCAATCTTCGGCAATCCTCGATATATTCCGCAATTTTCCGGTGGCTGCCCATATTCGCCGTCAGCATGGACGCCATGAATTCCATGGGGTAATGCGCCTTCAAATATGACGTCTGAAACGCCAGCACGCCGTATGCGGCCGCATGCGCGCGCGGGAAGCCATAGTCCGCAAACCGCACGATCATATCGTAGACCCGATTCGCCTCTTCCTCCGTATAGCCTTGACCCCGGCTGCCTTCGACAAAATGCTGGCGCTCTTTGTCGAGCACTTCGCGTTTCTTCTTGGATACGGCGCGGCGCAGCAGATCCGCTTCACCCAAGGAGAACCCCGCCATCTTGGAGGCGATGTGCATAATTTGCTCCTGATAGACGATAATGCCGTACGTATCACGCAAAATCGCTTCCAAATCCGGGTGCGGGTATTCCACCGGCTTCAGCCCATGCTTGCTCTGAATATAATTCGGAATAAATTCCATCGGACCCGGGCGATAAAGCGCCAGCACCGATACGATGTCCTCGAATACGGAAGGCTTAAGCTCCCGCAGCACGCGGCGCATTCCGGCCGATTCCAGCTGGAACAGCCCTGTCGTATCACCGCGGGTGAGCAGCGCGTAGGTCGCTGCATCCGAATCGTCGAGCGCGCTCAGATCAAGCGCGGAGCCCGTGCGGCTCTTCACCCATTCCAACGTGCGCTCAATGATGGAGAGCGTGCGCAAGCCGAGAAAATCCATCTTCAGCATGCCGATCGCTTCGAGATGCTCCATCGAATACTGCGTGAGCGCAATCTCCTCCGTGCCCGCCTGCAGCGGAACGTAATGGGTCAAGGGCTCCTCGCTGATGACGACGCCAGCCGCATGCGTGGAAGCATGGCGCGGCGTACGCTCCACCTTCGATGCCATCGCCAGCAGCTCGCCAATACGCGTCTCCCGCTCCGACCATTCCCGCAGCTCGCAGCTCGTGCGCAGCGCTTTGTCCAACGTCATGCCGACCTGATTCGGAATGAGCTTGGCCACCCGGTCTGTCTCGTTGTACGGCACATTCAGCACGCGGCCGACGTCTCGCACCGCCGCGCGGGCAGCCATCGTGCCGAACGTTATGATCTGCGCTACACGGTCATGGCCATACTTATCCGCCACATAGGCAATGACTTCATCCCGGCGCTCGTCGTTGAAATCGATATCGATATCCGGCATCGTAATCCGCTCTGGATTCAAAAACCGCTCGAACAACAGCTTATATTTCAATGGATCGACATTCGTAATGCGGAGGCTGTAGGCAACGAGACTGCCCGCTGAAGAACCCCGGCCAGGCCCGGTCATGATGCCTTGCTCGTGGGCAAAGCGAATGAAATCCCAGACGATTAAGAAATAATCGGAAAACCCCATCTTCTCAATCGTGTCCAATTCATATTGCAGCCGCTCCTGAGCGCTGCGGCGGAACGCCTCCTGAGACCACTCCGTCTGGCCTGCGTAACGGCTCTGCAAGCCTTCCTCGCACAGCTGGCGCAAATATTCCGCAGCCGTCATCCCGTCCGGGATCGGTTCAAAGGCCGGCAGCACCGACGTCTCAAAGTCCAGCTCGACACGGCACTGCTCTGCGATGCGCGCCGTATTGGCGATCGCCTCGGGCACATGCCGGAACAGCGGGCCCATCTCTGCTTGAGATTTGAAATAGAGCTGGTCGGTACCCATGCGCAAACGGCTCTCGTCTTCAATCGTCTTGCCGGTGCCGATGCAGATGAGCACGTCTTGCACCGCCGCATCCTCCTGCTTCATATAATGGACGTCATTGGTCGCGGCAAGCGGAATTCCCGTCGCCTCGCTCAAGGCGATAAGTCCAATGTTGACCTTCTTCTGTTCGGGCAAGCCATGATCCTGAAGCTCCAAGTAAAATCCGTCCTTGAAGATGTCGCGATATCGCTCTGCGGCTTGCCGTGCTTCCTCGCTCCGGCCATGCAGCACATGCTGCGAGACTTCTCCCCCCAGACAGGCGCTGAGGCCGATAATTCCCTCTGAATGAGCCCGCAATGTGTCCATATCGACGCGCGGCTTGTAATGAAATCCTTCCAGATGCCCGATCGAGCAAATTTTCATTAAATTGCGATAGCCCTGCCCGTTCTTGGCGAGCAGAATCAAATGGTAAATCGGCTGGTCCTTGCGCGAGCCCTTCTCGCGCAGAGAGCCGGTCGTCACGTAAGCTTCCATGCCGATAATAGGCTTAATGCCATGCGCAACACATGCTTTGTAGAAGGCAATGGTGCCATACATAACCCCATGATCCGTGAGGGCGAGCGCCTTCATTCCGCATGCGGCCGCTCGGGCGGCAAGCGCTTCGATACGCGCCGCGCCGTCGAGCAGGCTGTATTCACTATGCACGTGCAAATGCACGAACTGGTCCATGCCCTTCACTCCTCATCCCAATGCATCATGCGAACATATTTTCGTCTCTTATTGTATCATATTTCCGGGAACGGATTCTATACATGTACAAGGGGGCTCTTGTCCTTGGCTGGCAGCCCGATATCCATCTATTCGAAAGGAGCGGCCATAATGGGCTCATTCATGTCCAAAGCGTTGCTCGACTTCTTCATCGCCTTCGGCGTGGTGCTCGGGGGCTCGATGCTGGCCGGCATCGGTGCCGTGATTGCGCTGCAGTCGCCGGTCGATACGATGAAGTATATCGCCGAGCATTTAAAAATATGGGCGGTCGTTGCCGCGGTCGGCGGCACGATCGATCCGATACGCGTCATTGAAAGCAACTTCTGGCTCGGTAATTTATCTCCCGTGTTCAAACAGCTGCTCTACATTTTTGTCTCCTTTGTCGGAGCGCATCTCGGTACGGAACTCATTCAATGGATTTGCCGCGGACGGTCGTAAGAGCAGCCTCAAGCGTATGTTCAGAAAGCCGCTTTTCAGCGCCGGGAGGCACAAGTTTTCGCAAGAAAACGGCTTCGGAAGCATAACCTCTTCACTTTGAAAGGAGACGATGCAGCATGCGACCCAATACAGTGCCGAGATGGTTAAGCGACACGGCGCTCGTCATCGTCGGCATCGTGATAGGTGCAGCGGTATACCATGCCGTATATTTGCATCAGTTCAATCAGCTGATGATGATGAATATGGATTTGAAGGACCGTTTGGTCCAATATCAGGCAAAGACGGAAGATTTGCTGCGGTACAAAAACCACAAGACGATCATTCGCAGCATCGATCTGCATATTTACAAGTCAAGCAGCGATGCCGACATTCCGCAAGCGGATGAAACCGAGATCCGCCGGCGTTTGCTGAAGGATTTGGCTGGATTGAAAGGAAGAGACGCATTCCAAATCGACGAGTACAGCAAGCTGGTGGAAGGACTGCTCGCGCGCAAAATTTACCCGGATATCAATGCGAAGGATTACACGGTGCAGATGCGCACGATGCTGTTGACAGAAGGGGTGCTTCACGTCTGGGTCGATGTCAAAACGTATCTGCCGACAAATTTGTCATTCCAATAGGACAGCCTCCCGAATTATGGTACTATTAAGGAAAAATGAACCACAAACCTCAATGTTCAAAAAGCTATTTTTTGAACGACCTCTACAACGAAGGAGAGTTGCTTCCATGATGGAATGGATTCAATGGGCTCTGCTGCTGCTTATCTGCCTCACATCGGCACTGTCCGTAATTTACAGCTTTCGCTCGCGGCGCCAAGCGGAACCCGTGCTGCGCGGCTTATACGCGGCACGCATGAACGTGTGCATGGGGCTGATGCTTATATTCATCGCTTCGATTCAAATGTTCCTGTATACCGGCTCGACGGTCCGTGTCATCGTCGGCGCCGTGCTGCTCGTTATCGGGCTGTTCAATCTGTTTGCGGGACTCCGCAATCACGGCCATTTTCAGAGACTTGCGTCACCGCAGAAATAAATGCGCAGAAGGGACAGCGAGCCATTGCGCCGTCCCTTCCTATCTGCTCCCATCTTCACGGGCTTAATCATGATCGATCGATTGCGCGGTCATCATCGCCTTGGCGACGAGATGCTCGCCATGTCGAATCTCCAGTTCGAGCTTGCAAAATTTCCGGCTCATCTCGATAAATTCGGGATGAAGCGTCACCACATCCTCAATCTGAAGCGGCCGCACGAAATACGTCGTCATATTTTCCATCACGTGATCGTAGCTTCTCTCGTCTTTGACGGCCCGCAGCGCGGCCTGAGTTATAACCGTTGTCAATATGCCTTCAGATACGGAGCCGAAGGCGTTGACCATCTGTGGCGTAATGACCCCGCGGAAGAACAATCGGCCCTGATCGTCACGTTCTTCTTCAAATCCGTTCCAAATCAAGTCGTCGAACGTTTCTCCGAGCTGAGGTTCCTTCCGCGCATCCCGCATCGCCTGCAGCACCTGACGTCTTGTAACGACGGCGATGAGCTTCCGGTTCCGGTCCACGATCGGAAGCAGCTCCACGCCTTCCCACACCATCGTATGGGCTGCCGAAGCAAGCGTCGTCTGCAAAGTGGCGGTAATCGGATTGCGCGTGTACAGCTTGTCGATCGTCTGATCGGAAGCCGCACCCAATATATCTTTGTACGTAATCATGCCGATAACCCGGTACCATTCGTCGACGATTGGAAAGCGGCTATGTCCCGTCTCCTCGCGCAGCTCCTCGAAATCCTGCACCGTGCTCGCCGGCCGCAGCACATATACCTTGGCCTTCAACGCCACGACATCCTCGATAATCATAATCTTCTTTTTGATGAGCCGGTCGAACAATGCCCGGTTAATCATCGATCCGACCGTAAACGTATCATACTTCGATGAAATAATGGGCAGATCCAGAGCATCCGCAAGCAGCTTCACTTCCCGGCTCGTGCCGAACCCGCCTGTAATCAGAACGCCCGCTCCGTGCTGCAGCGCGAGCCGGTGCGCATCCTCCCGGTTCCCGACGATGAGCAGGCTGCCGGCATCGATATAACGCGCCATCGCGTCGAGCTTCATCGCACCAATGACATACTTATTGAGCGTCTTGCTGAGCCCCCTGCTGCCGCCAAGCACATGCCCGCCCAGTATATCCACCACTTCGCCGAACGTCAGCTGCTCGGACATATTGCGCGGCTTTTTCTCCACCCGCACCGTGCCAATGCGTTCCTTCGTAATGACGATGCCGATGCTTTCCGCCTCTTTTACGGCCCGGTAGGCCGTACCTTCGCTCACCAACATTTCCTTTGCCAATTTACGCACGGAAATCTTCGTACCCGGCTTCAGACTTTCAATATGATGAAGCAGCTGCTCGTGCTTCGTTAACGTCGCATCATGTCCATCCATCTGTTGCACCCCTAATAACCGAACTGTTGTAATCTGTCTTTATATTACCATATATTTAAAGCCGGTTGCAAAAAAGACAAGAGACGCTGGAAACCTTCCAGCATCATCTTGTCTTTTGAGATCGTATGCGTCATCTAATCATTAACCGGCTGCCACTGTTCCCGCTTCCGCTTGCTCTTTCTTCACCAGCTTGCGATGGCTGATTCTGAAGAAGACGAAGCTTCCGATTAGCGAAAGCACAAGGAAGATTGACAATTTGCTCAAATTCATCCATACATAGCCCATATCTTCAAGCGCAATGACACCGCGGAAAGCGCGGATCGTGTACGTCATCGGGAACCAAGGATGCAGCATTTGGAAAAACTCAGGCGCCATTTCGATTGGGAACGATCCTGCTGTCGATGACAATTGAAGCACCAGCAGCACAACGATAACAAAACGCCCCACGTTTCCAAATGACGTTATGAAAAATTGTACCATAGCAAAGAAAGTCAAGCTCGCCATCACGCAGACGACAAAGAACATCGTCACGTTCATGACTGGCAATCCGATCACGTTCAAAACAACAAGACCCGAAATGAGAACCTGAAGGGAGCTCTCTACCATCATAAATCCGTATTTGCTCATCATCCATGCAAAACCGGAAGGCGGTCGTCCACTCGTCTCATACAATGGATAAATCATTGAGAACATTAATGCTCCAACGAAGAAGCCCAGTGACAGGAAATAAGGGGCCATGCCTACACCGTACGTTGTTACATCATGATTTTCCTGCTTGCTGCTGCTCACAGGGGACGTAATAAATTGATACGTTTTGTCGGTCGTATCCTGTGTTGCCTTCTCCGCGCCTTCCCTCAGCTTGTCGCGCAGCTCGCCGCCGCCGGCCAGCAACTTCTGCTGACCATCCAACAGTTGGGCGAATCCGTCATTAATCGCGTCTTGCGCCTTCTCTACCTGATTCAGCATATCGCTCATTTTCTCAAAAATAAGCGTCTGCACTTTCTTGGCAGCTTCATCCAGCTTCATTTCCGCCATTTCATGCATCATATCGCGTGCCATCGGCTCGAGACCGTTCACCTTGTCATCGGCTGCCTGATGGATCTTCGCGATCACTTCCGGCATAACCCGATCCAGCTCATCATTCACTTTATGATGAACGTTGTTGACCACTTTGGGCTCATATTCCGTCCATTTATCGTCGACGAGCTTATGCAGCTTGTCAGTCAACAGCTTCGATTTCTCCTGATACGTATCTTCCGCGAACATGTGCGCCTTGGCAAGCAACTTCGGCGCGAGTTCATTTGTTTTGGAAGTCGCGACCTGTTGAGCCATTGAACGGACCTTCGGATAAATTTCGTCAAATTTCGTATCGGCTGTTTGATGCAGTTTGCCCAGAATTATCTTGCTGGCCTTGTTCATTTCATTGTCAACCATGTTAGTCAAATCTTGTTTGACTTTCTTTTTCAGCTGTTCCAGATTATCAGGAGTCAAGCTTGCTTCTATTTTCGCACGAACCGCATCCAGCTGCTTCTTCATATCTTGCCATTGCTGCTGCAGCTCCGGAGGAAGCTGCTCTTCGATAGGCTTCAGCTTCTCTTCCAATTGATCGAGCTGGGCCTGTATTTGTTCAAGCTGTTCCTTCCCTTTTTGAATCGCCTCGTCGAACAGCTTGTCGACCTTCTCGTCAATGTACTTATGAATAGAGGCCCGAATAGAATCCTCGATCCTGCCATATTCGCGATCAATGATGCTATGCATCTTCGCGCGAGCTACCGGCCCCATATCTGTAATCGATTTGTCGAGCTCGCGGCTGATTGTGCCCATTACCTTGTTTATATTTTTTTCATAGGCATTATCAATTTCAGCATGCAATTTCTTGCGAATTTCCTCCCCGTATTTGACCGATTGCTTATCAATTTGCTCATGCAGCTTCTCTTTCGTCGGCAGCGAGTATTCATTGACAAGCTCATCAATTTTGACATGGACGGTATCATGTACGATACCCGTATATTTGTCTGCTTCCGTGTCGATTTCCTCATGGATTTTATCAACGAGCTTCGGCTTGTTTTTATCCATCGCTTCGTCAATTTCCTGATGTATCAATTCGTCCAGCTTCTCCTGGTTCTCATCCAGCATTCTTTCAACCAACGTATTGGCTTCCGAAGTTTTGGAATTCACTTGAGAATTGAGCTCGTCGCGGAATTTCTGTAACCCTTCGCCCAACTGGCCCAGACCATCCTCAATCATTCCGGCCCCGTCACTTGCCGTACCGAGCCCTTCCGCAACCGTCCCAATCGCATTGAACATCTGCTCCACGTAAGTCTCCGTCACTTTTTGCGATAATTCCGACTTGATGTTTTGAACCACCTTGTCTGAAATTTGCCCGGACAAGAAGTTAAAGCTGCTGTTCTCTGTATAAATGAGATTCATCGGTTCGGGATTGGCGTCCAGAATCGTCGTCGCGTTGTGCGACATCTCCTCCGGGATACGAATTAAGAGGTAAAATTTATTCTCGCTTAATCCGCGCTCCCCTTCCTTGCGCGTTACAAAGTGAAATTGGACTGCATCATTATCGTGCAGCTTATCGATAAGCTCGCGACCGATGGCAATTTCCTTTCCTTCGAACATAACCGGCCGGTCCTCATTGACGACAGCGACAGGTATGTTTTTAACATTGCTGTATGGATCCCAGTTAGCTACCAAATATACACCACTGTACATAAGGGGGATAACCAGGAGTCCAAGAACTGGAATCAAGGCGTCCTTGGACCGAACTATTGCCATCAATTCCGACCAAAAAAACCGAAGAGTTTTCATACTGTCACCTCCTTTAATGACCAAATGACCAATTTGTTAAATTAGTTCTGATTTAACAGATGCCAGTTATTATACTCCTTCGTTCTGAAAATTTCAAATATCATTTTCAAGGAATGCTGCAGCTTTAGCACCTGAAAAAACGTTAAAATTTAAAGTATCCTTCCCCAAACGCACACTTAATCCATTATCCATAACATTTAATAAAGTGCAATTATATTTCGAACATACGAAAAACCCGCTCCTTCATTCTATAGGGAGCGGGTTCAACTGATTCCTATTCAATTGTATTCTACAGCAGCTCCTAACCGGCAGCGCTAACGCTTCCCCGGTTCGTAAGGCTGGCCCAGCGCAGCCGGAGAACTGCCCTTTCCAACTGTAAAGATGAGCGCGACAAGCGTCAATACATACGGGAGCATATAGAATACTTCCGTCGGGATGGCCCTTGCAAAATCATACAGCTGCACCTGATCCTTAAGCGCCTGGGCGAAGCCGAAGAACAGCGCGGCGCCCATAGCTCCGACCGGATGCCAGCGGCCGAATATAACGGCGGCCAGCGCGATATAGCCTTGCCCTGAAATCGTATTGAACGAAAAGCTGCTGTTCGCCGTCAGTGCGATTGTAGCGCCGCCGAGCGCCGCAATCGAACCGCCCACCATAACGCTCCATCCGCGCAGACGGTTCACGTTGACCCCGGCCGTATCTGCCGCTCCCGGGTGTTCCCCCACCGCCCGCATCCGAAGACCGAGCGGTGTCTTGAACATGACGAGGTAGACAACAATGACCAGAATAAAAGCAATGTACGTCGTCGGATAAGTCTGAAACAGCGCTTTGCCAAGGAACGGAATATCGCTTAACCACGGAATGCGAACCCGATGGAATACATTCGTAATGACCGGCGTGTCAGCCGCGCCGTCAAACAGCAGCTTTACCAAGAAGAAGGTAGAGCTTGCGGCCAGCATATTGACGACGATGCCGCTAATGACTTGATTGGCCTTGAAGCGGACCGATGCGATGACATGGATGCCGGAGAAGATAACGGTAAACACGAGCGCGGCCAAGCAACCAAGCCATGGCGCCGCCGCTCCGAATCCGGCTTGCTCCGCATAATGCGCAGTAACCGCGGAAGAGAAGGCGCCTGATACCATAAAGCCTTCCAGTCCCAAGTTAATGACACCCGTTCGTTCGGCGATAAGGCCGCCCAGCGCAGCGAAAATTAGAGCCGTTGCAAATACGAGAGTGCCGTTGATCAAAAACCCTAGTATTTCCATCTGCTATCCCTCCCGATTCGCCTGTTTGGAACGTTTCGTCTTATTGAGCAGCCAACGGATCATGCCGGGAGCCGCAGCGAAGAAAATGATGATGCTAATGACCATCTTGATTACCTCACCCGGAACATCTGCGCCGAAGCTCATGCCTTGGGCGCCGTACATCAACGACCCGAACAGCGCCGCAGCCAGCATTACGCCCAATGCCCCGTTCATGCCGAGCAGCGCAACCGCAATGCCGTCGAAGCCCAGCCCCGATGTCGCGGAGGCAATCGCCATATATTTGAAGACGCCGAGCACTTCGAATGTCCCGACCATACCACCCAGCATGCCGGACAGGAAGAACGTGCGAATGACGACTCGCGACACATTCATTCCCGCATATCGGGCTGCATGATTGTTGTTCCCTACAGCGCGTATCTCATATCCCCACTTTGTCCGGTTCATATAGAAGTGGTAAGCGATTAACGCGACCACGGCCAGCGCGAAGCCCCAATGAATGCGCGCCCCGTCCAGCAGTTCGCTTAACCAGTTGATCTGAATGCTGGCCGATTCCTGGATGTTCTGCGAACGGGATGTTCCTTCTTCCGCCATGAACGCTTTGATGACCATATGGCTAAGGTACAGTGCCGTCCAGTTCAGCATGATGCAGGATATAACTTCATTAATGCCCCGCTTGGTCTTCAATACGGCGACCAAAGCGCCCCATAATCCGCCAAGCAGCGTCCCAGCAATAACAGCTGCAATCGCATGGATGATTGGAGGCAAAGAGAGCATATTGCCGACCATGAGAGCGCCGAGCGACCCCATTACGATCTGGCCGTCTACCCCGATGTTGAACATCCCGGCGCGGAATACAATGGCTACGGCAAGCCCGGTGAAGATAAGCGGCACAATCGCGCGCAGCGCCTCGGCCATATCGTAGGGGTTGCCGAAAATTTTATCCAGCATGGACTGATAGGCAAGCAGCGGGTTATATCCTCCGGCAATCATGACGACAGCGCCAAGCAGCAGTCCCAAGACGATCGATAATAACGAGATTTTGACGGATTCTCCAGCTAACAGCGCTTTGAGCTTGTTCATTCCCGCTCCCCTCCTTGATGCTTGCCCGCCATCAGCAGACCGAGCTCTTGATCCGATGTCGTCTCTGGTGTCGTCTCGCCGACGATCCTGCCGTTGAACATAACCAGAATCCGATCGGAAACGTTAATGATTTCATCCAGCTCGAACGACACGAGCAGAACCGCCTTTCCCTTATCGCGCTCGGCAATCAATTGCTTGTGCACGAACTCAATCGCCCCTACATCGAGGCCCCGCGTCGGCTGGGCCGCGACGAGCAGCTTGGGCTCTCTGGCGATTTCCCGCGCGATAATCACCTTCTGCTGGTTGCCGCCTGACATGGAACGAACCGGTGTATGAATGCCTGGCGTTCGGATGTCGAATTGCTCGACATACCGCTCCGCAACCGACGCTATCGCCTGCCGATCCAGCAGCCCTTTGTGGTTGAAGCGATCTTCATAATAAGACTTCAGCACCGCATTTTCGCTAACGTCGAAATCGAGCACGAGGCCATGCTTGTGGCGATCCTGCGGAATATACGAAATGCCCGCTTCGGACGCCGCGCGCGGCGAACCGTGTGTGACATCACGACCCTCAAGCCGAATCGAGCCAGACTCAACCGGCCGCATGCCGGTAATCGCTTCGACCAGCTCCGCTTGACCATTGCCATCCACGCCGGCGATGCCTACAATCTCGCCTGCGCGGATGGACAGAGAAATCCCGTCGACCGCCCGCTGCCCGTTCTCGGCTGATACGACGAGATCCGCAATGTCAAGCAGCGCCTCTTGCGGATTCGCCGGCCCCTTGTCGGTCTTGAATTGCACGCGGTGCCCGACCATCTTCTCCGCCAGCGTCTCCTGATTCGAGTCCGCCACCGTCACGGTTTCTATCATTTTTCCGCGGCGGATAATCGTGCACCGGTCGGCGACATCCATAATTTCCTTCAATTTATGCGTAATGAGCAGAATCGATTTCCCTTCATTCACGAGCCGCTTCATAATTTGAAGCAGCTCGGTGATTTCCTGCGGGGTAAGCACCGCGGTCGGTTCGTCGAAGATAATGATTTCCGCGCCCCGGTACAGTGTCTTCATAATTTCGACCCGCTGTTGCATGCCTACGGATATCGATTCAATCTTCGCTTCCGGATTGACATTCAGCCCGTATTGCGCAGACAAAGCGGAAATCCGGCTGGCGGCGCCCTTCAGGTCCGTGCCGAAGCCTCGCTTCGGTTCCATGCCAAGGATGATATTCTCCGTCACGGTAAACGGAGGAACCAACTTGAAATGCTGATGCACCATGCCGATACCGCACTCGATCGCTTTGTTCGGGCCATTCATCACGATGGGTTGTCCACCCAGTTCAATTGTCCCTTCATCTGGCTGGTACAAGCCGAACACAATATTCATTAGCGTGGATTTCCCCGCGCCGTTCTCTCCAAGCAGAGCATGAATTTCGCCTTTTCTTAGCTGCAGGCTGATTTGGTCGTTAGCAACGATGCCGGGAAAACGCTTCGTGATCCCTTTGAGCTCCAGCACGATTTCTCCGTTATGCATGGCGTTCCCCTCCGTAACGAGTTTCCCCGCCGCATACTGCAGGCGGGGAAACAATAAAATGGTTGATTACGTCGTTGGCACTTGAATTTTGCCTTCAATAATCTGTTGACGATATTGTTCGACCTTGTCGAGAATGTCTTGCGGCACGTTTTTGCTTGAAGTCGGCGCCACGTCTACCCCTTTTTCCTTCAAGCCCATATAAGTGATTTTGCCGTCAGGGAATTTCCCGTCAGCCAAATCCTTCGAGATTTGATATACGGCTTCATCCACTTTCTTAATCATCGACGTCAGCGTAATTTCATCTCCGAATTCAAGCGATTGATCCTTGTCGACGCCGATGACCCAGACCTGTTCACCGCGGGCTGCGCGCTCTTTCGCTTCATTGAATACGCCGTTGCCCGTCAAGCCGGATGCGTGGAAGATAATATCGACGCCCTCGTTATAAAGCGTGGAAGCTGCTGATTTCCCCATATCGACCCGGACGAACTGCCCGGTGTACAGCGGTTTGAATGTCGCATCCGGATTTACAGCCTTGATCCCTTCCCGGAATCCTGCCTCGAAACGCTTGATGACCGGAATCTCCATGCCGCCAACAAATCCGATTTTATTGGATTTCGTCATCAATCCAGCAATAACGCCCACTAAGAAGGCACCTTCATTTTCTTTGAACAAAACCGACGCTACGTTTGGAACCTCCACCCCTGCGTCAATGATGCCTAGCTTCGCATCCGGATTCTCGGAAGCGATCTGCTTTATTGCCGCATCGAGCGTTTCGGCCGTCGCCCACGTTAAGTCATATTTGTTCTTCACGAATTGGTTCAAGCTCGGAATGACCTCCGCGTCGTTCTTCGGCTCTAAATATTTCACTTCGTAGCCAAAATCCTTCTTCAGCTTCTGCAGGCCTTCCCATGCGCTTTGGTTGAACGACTTGTCGTTGACGCTTCCCATGTCGGTGACCATGCCGACCTTTAGCTTCTTGCCTCCGCTCTCTCCGGATGGCGCATCGCCGGATTGCACACCGCCAGATTCGGAGCCGCCAGACTTGCTTCCGCAGCCAGCCAAAGCAAACGAAAACAGCAAAATAGCGGATAATACGAGCAGCATTGATTTTTTCATGACCTTTTCCCCCTTGAGTGTCATTAATGTGTTGCTCATTTCTAACCCCTTTTGGACACTTCACTTCTATAGATAGAGCGCGTCACCTTACCTTGAGCAGCGGCAGAAAGCTGCTCCCGTGACCCGTGCTCGGGACGCCGAAGTTATCGGCCAGCGTCGCAGCCAAATCGGCAAAGGTGGAACGGATGCCTATGGAAGCGCCGCACTGTGCGAACCGCGGATTGTATAATAAAATCGGCACGTATTCACGCGTATGATCGGTGCCCGAATGAACCGGATCGTTCCCGTGATCCGCCGTAATGATGAGCAGATCACGCTCCCCGATGCGCTGCATCAACCCGGGAAGCGACTGATCGAACTCCTCGAGACAGCTCGCATAACCTGCAGGATCGCGCCGATGCCCATATAACGAATCAAAATCGACTAGATTCGTGAACAGCAAGCCGCGAAAACGGCTATCCAACTGCGCCAGTGTCATCTCGATGCCATGAGCGTTGCTCTTTGTCGGATAGGACTGCGTAATGCCGCTGCCCGAGAAAATATCGTTAATCTTGCCCACTGAGAGGACGTCATAGCCGTGCTCGGACAGATGATTGAGCAGCGTCTTCCCCGGCGGTGCAAGCGCATAGTCATGCCTGTTCGGGGTCCGGGTGAACTGCCCGGGGCTCCCGACGTAGGGTCTCGCTATAATCCGCCCGACGGCATATGGAGCTTCGAGCGTGAGCTCTCTGGCGATACGACAGGCGGCATACAGCTCTTCCAGCGGAATGATGTCCTCATGAGCCGCGATTTGAAATACGCTGTCCGCCGAGGTGTACACAATCCATGCCCCTGTGCGCATCTGCTCTTCCCCGTATTCGTCCAATACAGCCGTGCCGGAAGCCGGACGGTTGCAGATTACCTTCCGCCCGGTACGCTCTTCAAACAGGCGGATGAGCGGCTCAGGGAAGCCGGAAGGATACACTTGAAAAGGGATCGCCACATGCAAGCCCATCAGCTCCCAATGTCCCGTCATCGTATCCTTGCCGACCGACGTCTCCGCCATCTTGCCGTAGCAAGCCGATGGGGAAGGCACCGCTTCCATATGCGGCAGCGGGGCGATATTGCCGAGCCCGAGCTTCTGCAGATTCGGCAAGCGCATGGAAGGCACCCGCTCCGCAATATGACCGAGCGTGTGCGCACCTCGGTCTCCGAAGGCTTCCGCATCGGGCAGCTCCCCGATTCCCACGCTGTCCATAACGATGACACTTACTCTTTCAAACATTTGTAACCACTCCTCATCCATGTCCTTTTCTTGATGTGGCCGTTCTTGCCAAGACGTTCTATTGGATTAACTCGCCTCCGTCATGTAATATGTGGATAGAAGATAAATACAGTTCCGCGACAGGTTCTGCTGTCCGGCCATCCTGTCGGGATAGGAGGCACCCATGATTGATGATTTGCGCGATGTCTTCATGTTTCAAGATTTGACTGCTGCACAATGCGAAGCCATCATCCCCTTGCTGAAAGCTCGGAGCTATAAGAAGAGTCAGATACTGATTTATGAAGAAGATCAAGGCACAGACCTATATATTCTTCGTGAAGGACTGGTCAAGGTGTACCGCCTTCATCAAGACAAAGAAATTATTTTCAACTTTCAATTTCCAGGCGATGTCGTCGGAGAAATGGAAGCGATCGCAGACCATCAGCATCGCGTCGCCTCGATCGAGACAATGGAGCCTTCCCATTTCTGGGTCATCAGCCGACCCGATTTCCTGCGTGCGATGGACGAGCATCCTTCCATATTGCGCCGGGCGTATCAACGCATGCTCGATCATTTGCGCGTAATGAACCATAAAGTGCGCTACTTGTCCTATCTGGACGTCAGGCTGAAGGCAGCCAATTTGATTCTGGATTTGTACTACAATTTGGGAACTCTTCATGAATCCGCTTACAAAATTGAGTGTAAATTAACGCACCACCTGCTGGCCACTATGATCGGGGTTACACGCGAATCCATTTCCAAAGTGATGCGCGATTTCCATGAAGAAGGCATCTTGGTCATGCAGCAAAAATATATTTACATTACCGACTTGGAACGGCTGCAATCCATGTGCGACGACATGCAGGACGTTACGTCATCCCGCAAATGGCGTTCAGAATGCGGATCGGCATCAAAATTGCGTCAAATCTAGCTAGCCATGGGGTTTACCTTGATTATAAAGCTAAAATGAAAGCGTTTCAGTTAAATACCAATCATAAATTCGGTGAAATTGTTCACAGAATCCGGGGCGACTCTTTCACGGAAACAGGATTGAGATTCATGGTATCGTTAAGAATAGGCAGTAACCGCTTTCAATTAGGTCATGTTTAAAAGACTGTATTTTTTAGCATACTTTTCTAACTGCCTAATAATGAAGGTAAACGAATGGTTCACTATTAACGATGACATGGAGGGATTCAACGTGAGTGTTCACTTGGAAGCGAAAGCCGGAGACATTGCGCCCATCGTTTTGATGCCGGGAGATCCGTTGCGGGCGAAGTATATTGCAGAGACGTTCTTGACAGATTCCGTCTGTCATAACCAAGTCAGAGGCATGCTGGGGTATACCGGCACTTATAAAGGACAACCAGTGTCAGTGCAGGGATCTGGAATGGGGATTCCTTCATTTTCCATTTATGCTACGGAGCTCATTCAAGATTACGGCTGCAAGACGCTCATTCGCGTAGGCACGTGCGGTGCGATTCAACAAGACGTCAAGCTGCGCGACGTGCTGCTGGCACAAGCCGTATGCACGGACTCTTCCCTCAATCAGCATACGTTCCCGGGGTATGATTACTCGCCGATTGCGAGCTTCAGCCTGCTGCGGAGCGCCTATGAGATCGGTCTGGCAAAAGGATTGAACCTGCGCGTCGGCAACATTCTATCTTCTGATTTCTTCTACGGCGGCAATGAAGAAATGACGATGAAGCTGGGCCGGTATGGCGTGCTTGCGGTAGAGATGGAGGCAGCGGCGCTCTACACGCTGGCGGCAAAGCATCAGATTCAGGCACTTGCATTGCTGACTGTAAGCGATCATATTTTGACCGGAGAACAGACGACATCCCAGGAACGCCAGACCACCTTCAACGATATGATTGAAGTCGCTCTCGAAACCGCAATATCTCAATAAGGGTTATCCAAAAAAAAGGACCCTTTTTTGAGTACGCAGTGGCAGCAGCCGTGCCAAAGAGCCCTTGTCTCCGCACCCGCAGACAAGGGCTCTTTGTTATGTTACTTCATCCGCTCTATGCGCTGCGTCAACCGTGATTCCCACAGGCGCACCTTCTCCTGCTTAATTCGCTTCAACCGGCGCTCTGTCTCTTCATCCACCCGCAGCAAACGATGCAGATGGGCGGAGATGACCAGCAGAGCGAAGGCTGACCAGACAATGCCGAACCAGACTGCCGGCGTCAGGCCTTCCTTCAATGAAATGGTGGGCAGCACGACGAGCAGCATGGCCAGCACCAATGCAATATACACGGCATGCTTCCACCTGCGGCGCCCTCCAGAAGCCGAATTCATCCATTTATTCATCGTGTCTACGCTCCTTGCACTCGACACGGTGACGCCCTGCAGGCAGCCAGCCGTGTTCTTGTCCTATATTAGAGCGTATGCATGACATTCATGATTGATGACTGTTCTCCCTATTGATACAAATGACCCAGCGATTCGGAGACGATTTTGTTCACGTCTTGAATGATAAGCGCAAGGCGGCGTTCCGCGTCGAACAGACGGGCGATATCCGGATTCATGCTGATGACCTCGAACATTTTTTCCATCTTCTCCATCTCTTCCTGTTCCGGCATTTCCCCGGTCATCATCTTCTGCTGCATATCCATCTGGCGCGCGCGGAAATCGTCCAGCATGCGTTTGCTTTCCGCATCTCCTTCAATTGCTTTCATCGCTTCTTCGACAGCTTTTGCCTCCTCGCAGGCTTGCAAGGCACGTGCCAAATCATGAGCTTTGTCATATACATTCATTTCATCTCATCCTTTCGGAAAAAATACATTAGTCAGCATAACACAGTTCATTTTGCCGTTTCATTATCATTTATGACGTTTATCCGACAGCTAGAAGCACAAATGACTGGAACACGAAACACAATAAAAAGCCAATTGGGCATGTCTCTCCCCCCCTTTTCCTGATGCAGGTCAATCACCAAGGGAAATATGTCCTCATATGATGAATTAACGTATACGGTTTGCCTGTATTGACCCATGCGGGTATTACCGTATGAATGACTGCAAGTTGTTGTTGGAAGGAGATCCTTCATGTCTAAATCTAAAGTGACGCTCCAGGTGGTAAGCTCCGGCATCTTGCGAGAAGAAGTGCTCATGTTGGGCGAAGCTATCGTCAAACAATTGAAAATTCCCGTTAATCAGCCCCTTACCCTGCGTTTCGGCTCCTTCAAGCACCGTGTGTCGGTTGTACCGATTCCCCGCTTTGACGGGCTGCGAATGAATCATGCACTTGCACGCGGCATGGGACTCCTAACGGGCCACTCACTGAGAATCGTCTATAAGCCGTCCACTCAAACACTCTGTCTTGGCCCGCTCATCGGTGTGCTGATCAGCCGCGATCGCCCCGAGACCCCGGATAAACCGTTCGGGCAAATTACGATGTTCTGCAAGGAACTCGTAGACGCCTGCCAATCTCAAGGGGCATTGGTCTGTTTCTTTACTCCTGAACAAATTCAGGATCTGCACATCGAGCAAGCTTGGGTCTTTGCAAACGGAAGCTGGAAAAAGACAAACACGCCTGTTCCCGACGTAATCAACAACCGCTTGACTTCACGCAAACTGGAGAACAAACCTAGCGTACAGCATTTTATGAAAGAAGTAAAATCACGGTATCAGTCCCACATTTTCAATGAAAAATTTTTGGATAAAACCGAGGTATTCGATGCGCTGCAGCATGACGCGGAACTCGCCCGGTATTTGCCCGAATCGCATTTGTTGCGGAACTTCACGATGCTGAAGTCGATGTGTTCCCGTTACAATACGGTATTTCTCAAGCCCGCAAGAGGCAGTCTCGGGAAGGGCATCGTCCGCATAACCCGTATGCAGGAAAGCGGCTATTATCAGGCCATGTATTCCACCATCAGCGGCACGAAACGCCAACAATACGCCAGCCTGCTTAAGCTGTTTTCCAGTCTGTCGGGCAAAATGAAGAGCAATCGGTACCAAATTCAACAAGGGCTGACGTTAATCGATCATGGAAAACGCCCGGTTGACTTCCGCGCACTCGTACAGAAGAACGCCACGGGAAAATGGACGATCACCTCGATCGTCGCCCGCATCGCAAGCACCCAGCATTTCGTATCGAACCTGGCGCGCGGCGGCTCGCTCAGCACGGTGAAGGAAGCGGTCAACAAGGCGAACCTACCTTCCAACGTCAAGAACGACGTTCATGTCCGCCTGAAAAAAGCAGCTCTGGATATTGCGCGCGGCGTTGATACGCACATCCCCGCTCATTTCGGGGAATTGGGCATCGATCTTGCCGTGGATTCCTCTGGCAGAGTATGGCTTCTCGAAGTGAACTCCAAGCCTTCCAAAAATGACAATACGCCCCTGAATGACAATAAGATTCGGCCTTCCGTACGCAAGATAGTCGAGTATGCCCGTTTTCTTAGCGGCTTCTGAGGAGGTGGCATATATGAGTGAAGACCAGCCAAAGGAGTATGCGCTTGGCGTGCTAGAATTAGATTCGCAAGGTTCACCTCCATTTACCGAAGCGGCGTATTGCCGCAAGCTGTGCAAGATCGGCCGCAAGTACGGCGTGAGGGTCATTGTCTTCTCTCCGCGTTGGGTACATTGGCACGACCTTACCGTAAGCGGGTATGTCTACGGCGCACACGGATGGGCGCAACGCACTGTCCCATTGCCTTCACTCTTATATGACCGCTGCGCTTACTCCAACAGCAACCAATATCAAAGATCCCGGATAGCGATTGCCAGAATGATTCGTGATGCGAATGTCAGCTTGCTCGGTATCGGCTTGCGCGGAAAATGGGACGTATACCAATCATTATCCAAGGAACCGTCCTTGCTTGACATTTTGCCCCCCACCCGATTGTTTGCCGGAGCAGGCAGTTTAGCCGACCAGCTGAACGAGTACGGGGGAGATTTGTTTCTTAAACCCCATGGTGGAACACACGGCAAATCCACCATTCATGTACGCCGCCTGTTCAGCAATGATACGGCTGCCGGCAACGGGAGGGACGCTTCTTTCGTTGGAGCCTACTTGCAGCTTCGCGGCCGGGACGGACGCAATCGCCCTATCCATCGTACCTTTACGCATCCCGGTGAAGGATTGAAATGGATTGCCCGGTTCATCGGCAAGCGCAAATTTATAGTGCAGCCTTATTTAACCTTGGAGACGCAAGCAGGTGAGCCGTTCGATATACGTGTCCTGATGCAGAAAAATGAGAAGGGGCGTTGGAGCTTTACGGGGATGGCTGCCCGTGTCGGGCGGCAGCACAGCGTCACTTCAAACCTACATGGAGGCGGTCATGCCGTTCCGGTCGTTCCATTCTTGGAAAGCCAATTCGAACCAGAACACGTACAACGTCTCGCGCAGCAGCTTCACTCTTACAGCGATAGCATTCCACCGATTCTGGAAGCGCGCCACGGTCGCCTGACTGAGGTCGGTCTGGATTTCGGAATTGACCGTGAAGCCCGCCTATGGCTTCTTGAAGTCAACTCCAAGCCGGGCAGGTCGGTTTTCAGCCAGACGGGCGAGCAGCAAGCCGCCATAAAATCCGTGGAGAACCCCATATTGTATGCGCGCTATGTAATGGTTCGATATCTTAGGAGGGTTAGTCCATGAGTTTGACGGTATGCAACGTCCATTTGACGCCAAATTCTGAGAAGATCTTATACGTGTCCAACTCACTGTTGAAGCAGTTGAAGCTTGCCGGAAAAAAGTCCGTACGGCTCAGGTTGGGGAAAACCAGCATTCCCGCCACGGTCAAACCGATAAAAAAACCCGGCAAACATCTGTATGTTACGGCCGGCTTGCGAAGTTCGTTTCGAGTGCCTAAATCCGGCCTCGTCTATTTGCTGAATGAACACGAGGGTGACTTGCAGTTGGGCCCTCTAATCGGGGTCATGTCCGACACCTCTTCACGTTCAGTCACGAGCCCATTCGGCAGCCGCACCGGCTTTATTAAGCAAATTCTGCGCGCCGGCAACAAGAAGGCCTACGTGTTCGCCTTCAGTCCGCGCGACATCAATTGGCAGAACGACACGGTGCATGCTTTTTTCGTTACCGATTCAGGTGCGTGGGTGCGCAAGACGGTTCCGCTTCCGGATGTCGTATACAACCGCCTGCCCAGCCGCAGGGCGGAAACCTCAACGTCCATCAACGCGCTCCGCGAACGTTTTATAAAGAAGAAAATACCGTTTTTCAACTGGAGCTTTTTTAATAAATCCGACGTGTACGCTCTGTTGAAAGATGAATCGGATGCGAATCGGTACGTTCCCGAATCCATTATGAATCCGACACCCGACACCATCCGCGCCATGCTGGATCGGCATCAGTTCGTCTATTACAAACCATCCGCCGGCAGCTTGGGCATTGGCATTTACCGGCTCACTTATTTGCCGAAGAAAGGCTACTTCGCCAGATATACGAACAACGGCAAAAATGTGCTGCTGCGCTTTAAGCAGTTCTCGAGCTTAATCCGAATGCTTGAAGCAAGACATGGACGCTCCTTGCGGGGCTATGTCGTTCAGCAAGGGGTGCGCCTCATCGAAATCGACGGCTGTCCCATCGACTTCCGCTTCCACATGCATAAGAACGGGGAGGATAAATGGGTCGTCGTCGGGATTGGAGCCAAAAAGGCGGGGAGGGGCAGTGTGACCACGCATGTGAAGAACGGCGGGAGGCTCATGACGCCAGAGCAAGCGCTCCAGCGCGCGTTCGGCGCACGCGCAGAAGAGGTGTTGGATAATTCCAAGCAGGTCGCCATCGAATTGGCTGAAGCCATCGAACGCAATCACCCTCACTTATTGGGCGAACTCGGATTTGATTTAGGCATTGACCGAGATGAGCAGGTGTGGATGTTTGAGGCCAATGCGAAGCCGGGGCGCTCGATATTCAAGCATCCCTCATTAAAAAGCGAAGGACAATCGTCGATTGAGCACATTTTAGAACACTGCCTGTACCTGAGCAAATTTCGCAGGGGGGAATCGACGTGAGCACTTTGGATCAAGAGCAGCTTCCGATAGTAGCCATCCTAACGATAGATGATGACAAAGAAAAATTCCGCGGCAACCGGGACAATTTTATCGATATTTTGCGAACTGGCAAAGAACTTGGATTTATCGTATATATTGTAACGGCCAAAGATTTAAAGCTGCATGCACGGCGAGTAATTGGATATTCCTATCATTTCGAGAAAGAGGCATGGCAGCAGGAGTGGTTCCCGCTGCCTCAAGTGGTATATAACCGCATCCCGCATCGAGAGGATGAGAACCTGCCTTCCGTCAGCAGCAAAATCGAAGAAATTATCGCCCACCCGACCATTCGCATGTTCAACCCCTATTTCTTTAACAAATGGCATTTGTTCGAGTGGCTGAAAAAGTCACGCACCACCCGCAAGTACATTCCTTCCACAAAGCGGTTGAAGACATCCGTTTCTTTGGGCAAAATGCTGCATAAACATCCTTACCTCTATTTAAAGCCTGAGACGGGCAAAGCCGGAGTAGGCATCATGACGCTCCGTGTCAATCATACGAAAGCTTTGAAATTCCGCTTGCAGATACAAGATAAAAGGAAAAGCACCTCCTATAAATGCGCCACCATCTCCAAGTTATGGACCCGAATTCGCAAGCAAGCGGGGCACTATGATTACATCGTGCAGCAGGGCATTCCGCTTGCGACGATCAATCGCCGCCCTTTCGATCTGCGGGTATTGGTACAGAAGAACAGCAAAGGGCAGTGGGATATTACCGGTGTCGGCGCGCGGATAGCCGGTTCCACGAGCATTACGACACACGTGCCGCGCGGAGGAAGCATCGACGACCCAGAGAAGCTGCTCACAACCATATTCGGAGCGGAGCAATCGAGACGAATATTCGTACGGGCCAAAAATACCGCGCTTGTCATCGCGCGCCAAGTCGAACGCGGCTCCGGATTTACGCTGGGTGAAATGTCGATGGACTTGGGCGTAGACGCAGGCGGCGGCATCTGGTTCTTCGAAGCGAATGCCAAACCGATGAAATTTGATGAACCTCATATTCGCAAACGCTCGCTGGAGCGCATTTTTCAATACAGCACATTCCTCGCGAAACCAAGCGGATAACGAGAGGAAGGTGAACACGCTTGGCTCAACCGGTTCTTGGTATAATGACCCTTTACTTGAACGAACACAAACAGCTCGAAGAACGGCCCATTTATCAGAAGATGATTGCAGCGGGCAAAAAAATGGGGCTTGACGTATATGTATTCACGCCGCAGGACGTCGATGACCAACAGCACCGCATTTATGCGCTGTGCTATCATCCCGAGACCGGCCGATGGTCGCGAAAATGGTCCCGGTTTCCGAATATGATTTTTGACCGCTGCCGTATCCAAAAGAGCTACCGCTTTGAACAGTTGAAGCGATTTCGCAGCAAGTACAATCATCTGCTGTTCCTGAATCGGCCGCTGCGCAACAAATGGACGATTTATCAGGTGCTCTCCACGGTGTCCAGCGTCAGGAAGCACCTTCCCATCACTCGATTGTACACATCTTTGCAGGATGTACAGCTCTTGCTGAAGCAATTCCCTCTCGTGTTTTTGAAGCCGATAAATGGGACGGGTGGGCGCGGCATTTTGCGCATAGAGCGCATCCGCTCCAATACCCAGACCATATACGTGCAAGGACGCGACCATCAACGCCGCATCATCCGTCCCCAGAAGATGACGTTGTCCCAATTGTCAGCCAAATTATCATCTTGGAACGCCAAGGAGCGCTATTTGGTCCAACAGGGCATCTCCCTCAACCTTCCAAGCGGCAGAGTGCACGATTACCGCATGCTCGTGCAGAAGAATGGCTCCGGCAAGTGGGCGGTGACAGGCTGTGCCGGACGCGTGGGTGCGATAAAGAGCATTACGTCCAATCTGCACGGCGGCGGGGAAGCGGTTCGCATGGATGAACTGCTGCGTCAATGGATTGGCAAAAAAGACCGGATGGAAGAGGTCAAAAAAGAGGCAGAAGCGGCAAGCTTGGAGATCGCCCAATTCCTCGAGCAGAAATACGGAGCCTTGTGCGAGCTCGCGCTCGACTTGGCCATCGATCGCAGCGGGCATGTATGGCTGCTTGAAGTGAATCCAAAGCCGGCCCGAGAAGTATTCATCCGCGCTGGAGACCGGGAAACATATCGTCTGGCCATTACACGGCCGTTGGAGTATGCTTCCTGGCTCTATAAGCAGAAGAACGATCGAGCCAATCTCGCCAGTCTGCATGCTGACGACACTCATGCCGAGGAGGAAGCAGCAAATGACGTAATCGAGGAGGAGAATGTTGAATCCTCCTCAAGCTCTGTCTGATTCATGTTGGCGGAAGGCGCAGCCCATCGTGCGGGCTGCGCCTTCTCTTGCATAGCTTTGTAATTATCGAGCGGAAGTTCGGTACAGCTCCAGCAGTTCCTCGAATTGTTGCATGAAGAAGTCGGAGCCTTGCAGCTCTTCCTCTCTTCCGAAACCGGCATATTGGCAGCCGATGACGGTCAGTTCATTCCCTTTGCCTGCTTCCACATCCGAGGAGCGGTCACCGACCATCCAAGCGGAAGCGATATGATGTTCCTCCAGCAGCAGACGGACGAGCTCTACTTTCGTAGCGGTTCGTCTTCCGCCCGCGCTGTAAATTCCCGTAAATAATTCCGTTAAGCCATGCGCGTCTGCCACGCCTTGGACATAATCCTCCAGGCCGTTGCTCGCCACGAACAGCTTTACGCCCGCTTTATGAAGCTCCGCCAATGTCTCGCGGACTTGCGGATACAGTTCCGAGTGACCTTCCGTCAAGCCGGCAAGCTCGTATTCCAGCAACAAATCATCCGCACGCTGTCTTGCTTCATCGCTGGCATCCGGCATAACCCGCTTCCAGATCGTCTCGAGCAGCATGCCAAGAGAGCTTAGAATCAACTCCTCCGGCGGTGTGGGACCCTCGAACAGCCCTTCGCTTCGCAATTGATCGAACAAGCGGTGATACGCTGGGATAAGCAGCGTTTCCGTCCGGAACAGCGTTCCGTCCATATCGAAAATCATCGCCTCCGGCCGCGGCAGCGATTGGCCGAAGCGAGATGCAGCTGTGGAAGTTGTCATGAAATAGCCTCCGTCTTTTTATGTTATTCAATGAGTCAATGAGACCAATATAACATACTTCACACGGAAACTGGAGGATGAGAGCGATAAATATTGTAAACTTTATGTAAGTATGCGCCATGGAAATGGACTCCTTTTTCCGTTAACATGGAACTTGAAGCTATATCATATGAATCGCAACGCCACACAACATGTCACACGGAGGAGATTAGGTTGGAACAAGCCATAGTTATTGGCGCCGGTCCGTGCGGACTGTCTGCAGCCATCGAGTTACAACGGATAGGGCTTAAACCTTTAGTTATTGAAAAGCACTGCCTGGTCCATTCCATTTACCGCTATCCTACACATCTGCAGTTCTTCAGCACTCCGGAACTGCTTGAAATCGGGAGCGTTCCGTTCACAACGCCGCATGACAAGCCGTTTCGCCATGAGGCGCTAGTCTATTACCGCAAGGTAGCGGAACAATATCAGCTGCGTGTCTGTTCCTACGAGGAAGCAACCCATATTCAGAAAGAGGATGATGGGACATTCAAGCTGCATACGAAGCTGCGAAACGGCTCGGCGTTAACCCGCCAAGCGCGCTTCGTCGTTATCGCAACCGGATATTTTGATCATCCGAATCTGCTGGGGATTCCGGGTGAAAGCTTGCCGCACGTCACGCATTACTTTCAGGAAGCCCATCCGTATGCAGGGATGAATGTCATCATTATCGGGGGCAACAATTCAGCCGTTGACGCCTCGCTTGAACTATTGCGGGCAGGGGCCAACGTCACTGTCGTATATCGCGGCCATGAGCTGTCCGACAATATTAAACCGTGGGTTCGCCCGATTTTCGAAAGCATGATCGCCAAGGACCGCATACATATGCGTTTCTCCTCGCAGGTCGTAAGCATCGAGCAGGATCAGGTGCATATTCAAGATTCTGCAGGAAACGTAGACCATGTCACCTGCGATTTCGTGCTTGCCTTGACAGGCTTCCGTCCCGATCGCAAGCTGTTGACGGAAAGCGGCGTCGAGTTGCAAGACGATCGCGAGAAGCCCGTGTTCCACGAGAACACGATGGAGACGAATGTTCCCGGTTTATATGTCGCTGGAGTTATCGCTTCGGGGCGCAACGCGAACGAAGTATTTATCGAGACCGGAAGGCACCACGGCCGTCTAATCGCGGAACATATCGACGCAACGTTGGGACAATAAAACTGCTGTGTCTGTCCTGTTGTCAATTCTGGCCGCTGTCCAAGTTCACTGAGCCAAGAACCATGGCACACCTGACCCCTTTCATACCCAAAAAGGCGCCTCCCCTAGGGAGCGCCTTTACTATCTAAATTGCAAGCGTGCAGCAATGTTAATACGTTACAATACCGGGACCTTGCCGTTCATCGCTGCTTCCCGTTCTTTGAAGTCTACGCCTTTGTAGTACATTTCAGCGACGAGCAGGTTCGGTCCGCAGCAGGACGCTTGCGGACAGTAGCAATCCACTGTCTTGCAGAGCGGATGCTCATGCAGCCATGAATTGAATATATCGTCCAGCTTCGTGCCGTGAATGTTGCCAAAAGCAGGGATATCCGCAAAGTCGGTCACGAACACGTCCCCTGTAAAGAGATTGACGTTCAGTCGGTTGCGTCCGTCAGGGTCATTGCGCAGCGTCACCATCGGCTCCGATTTCAACCGGTTCAGCAGTTCCTGATCTTCTCTGTTGCTATTGCAGGAATAAAACGGCAATGTACCGAAGAGCATCCACATTTCCTTGTTGCGCGTATCCAAGAGACGATGAATCGATTGACGCAGATCCGATATTGGAAGCATCGGCAAATGCTCTGCGAAGGAGCTCGGATACATAGGATGAACCTCGTGGCGTTTGCAGCCCATTTCGTCAATCAGGCGGTGAATCTCGTTCATCTTGTCATGCGTCCGATAATTAACCATTGATTCAGCGGATATATACATGCCCGCTTCGCTCAGGCGGCGCGTATTCTCGATCATGTGCTCATACAGCCGGGCAGCCACGCCAGATTTAACTTCATGGCTCGTGTGCGTGAACCCGACCGCATGGAAATCCTCCATGCACGTATAGTTGAAGGAAATGTGCATGACGTCCAAATACGGCGCAATCCACTCATATCGGCGCATATCCAGCGTCAAGTTGGAGTTGATCTGGGAACGAATGCCGCGCTCGCGAGCATACTTGAGAATCGGGACGATATACTCTTTCACCGTCTTCTCATGGAACATCGGTTCACCGCCGGTAATGCTGATCGTCTCCAAATGCTCCACCTCATCCAGACGCTTCAGCATGAGATCAAGAGGCAGCTTCGGAGGCTCAATCATCGTGAGCGTATGTCCGACGGCACAGTGCTCACACCGCATATTGCATACATTCGCCACGGTCATCTCGACGCTGGTCAGCACATGACGGCCATAGGTTTGCATGGAGCGTATCGGATCCCATGGATCATAGTATGGGGAAATTTCCGGAAGCCCGCCCGCGGTGCGCTCCTGATTTACATTCGTTTCCTTCTCCACTTGCAGCTGTTTCATCTTTTATTCCACCTAACTTTCTAGTTGCCTCTTCATGTCAACTGTTCATTCTGCAATCTCTGGCCATGATTCACCGATGTTTGTCATTCATTCAAGCCGCATTGCGCTCCGACTTGCTCCGGAACATTCTCGGCGCCCACCAATTCAACTTACCCATCAGCTTCATCAGAGCCGGTACTAGAAACACACGAATGAGTGTCGCGTCCAGCAGCACGGATGTGGCCAAACCAAGTCCAATCGCCTTCATCATCTCGTTATCGGTAAATATGAACGCACCGACAACGACAATCAAGATAAATGCAGCACTCGTAATAATGCTGCCCGTCTTCTTCAAGCCTTCTGCCGTGCTATGTTCATTATTTTTGGTCCGGTCATATTCTTCCGCAATCCGCGAGAGCAAAAACACCTCGTAATCCATAGATATGCCGAATACGACGCAAAAAATGATGACCGGCAGCATCGCCACCACCATACCTGTAGAAGTGACTTGGAACAAGTCGGCCAAGTGCCCGTGCTGGAACACAAGCACTACGATGCCCAGGCTCGCCCCCAAGCTCAGTATGTTCATGAGCACCGCCTTCAATGGCAGCAGAACAGAGCGGAAGGCAATGAACAGAACGAAGTAGGTCACAAGCAGTATGAATCCGACGACGTACGGCAGGGCGTTCGTAATCCGGTCGATAATGTCCAATTGAACGGCCGGCCCGCCTGTAACATATTTCTCGTTCACGCCACTCCCCAGGTCCAATGCGCGCAGCTGACGGACTAGCTCGAAGGCTTCATCTCCGTCAGGCTGGACATCAGGGATGACCTGCATAATGATGAGCCGGTCTTTCACCAAGTGACTGCCTTCCAATTGCGCGCGCAGCCGTTCATTCTGCAGCGCTCCAGCCTTTGCTTCCGCCGTAGGGAGCTGGGCCAGCGCCGACACATAACTGTCTACACGGCGCACCCCTTCCACTTGGCGGATGCGGTCGGCCCATTTCTCTGCTGCTTGAATGGCAGCTAGCTCTGTGTAAGGCTTGTCTGCCAGCAGCACCAGTTGAACCGGGTTCAATTCGTGAGGATCATAGACCTCATTCATTAAGTCAGCGCCATATCTGGACTCGTATTTCGGCGGCAGCACCTCGGCATCCGGTATGCCAATCCTCATGCCTCCTACTGGCCAGGCGCACGCCATGAGGATAGCGCACAACAATAGTACGATTGCTATCGGCCGCTTCATGACTCCATGAGCAATCTTGCTCCAGAACCTGCTCTCTTCTCCGCCTGCGCTTCGCCGAAAACGCCGGGGAATGACCGGATAACGGTTAATTTTCTCACCGAATACCCCCAAAAGCGATAATAGCAGCGTATTGCCCACGATAACGGACATCGACACGACCATAACTCCGCCCAAGCTTAGCGAACGGAATAGGGACAAGTCGATAAATGCCATCGCGACCAACCCAATCAACACCGCAACACCCGAGAAGAAGATAGATTGCCCCGCCCTCTGTGCTGTCATTGCCACCGCTTGCTCTATCGAAGGCTGACTGCGCAGCTCCTCGCGGAAACGGCTGACCATGAACAAGGCGTAATCGATTCCCACAGCCAATCCCAGCATTGTAACGACATTCGGCAGGAAATTGCTTAGCGAGTCAGTCGACAGCGCAATAAAGTACAGTAATCCAAGTGTCACCGTGACGCTGAACAAGCCGACAATGAGCGGCAGCAGCCCGGCCAACAAGGTGCCGAACACGATGAGCAGCACAACGAGCGCGATCGGCAAGCCGATCATTTCCGACTTCACGATATCGCGCTTGCTCGCCTCCTGCATATCATAATAGACGGGAGTAGCGCCGCTGGCGTATATATTCATGCTTGGAATATCAGGGATAAGCTTGCGGATGTCCGGATATTGCTCCAAAGCATCGTTCGTATCCATATTGAAGATAACGTTCACCGAGGTGACGTCCTGACGATTCCCGATTCTGCCGTCTTGACGAATGTGCAGGTCCGTTACGTACGGCTGTTCTTGCAGCTTAGACAAGGACTGCCCGATTGACTGCTTTGCCTGATCCGTCAGCAGCGAAGAACCGTCTTTGCTTTCATAGACAATGTCCATCATCGTAGCTGAAATTCCCATCTCATCGCGCAGCACATTCAATCCGTTGTCGGATTCACTCCCAGCGGGAGTAAATCCATTGTCTTTGAGCATGGATGGCACTTGAAAAGCAAAGAAGGCCATAGCCAAAAATAGGACCGCCCACACGCTCCACACCCAATGCCGCCAACGGTACATCAGCTTGCCCCAATGCCAAAACAGACCGTGCTTATCTGTTTCCCGCACTACTTGTTCCCCCTGCTTATGTAATAGAGGTTATCGAAAAAATACCCTTTCGAACACGCGTTAACATGAACTCTAAGTCTCATTGTAAGCTTCGCGGGAACAAGGGTCAATTTTTTGCAGAACGATTATTTCTCGGTATCCGATCCTACAATCATCAAATGCAAGCTTTCAGCTAAATTAAGTTCTCGCGGAGCAGACAAGCGGTTGCCTTCGGAATCGTTCAATATGCGTACGACGGGGCGCTGCGGACAGTGCGCATTGATGGAAGCGACAACACCGGTTTCCCCGTTGCTTAATATGATGGGCATGCCTATCGGGTACACGGCAATTCGATCCCGGAACAAAGCAAGCATCGATTGATCATACAGAGTTCCCGAGCCCGTGTACAGAATCTCCAGCGCTTCGTGGGGCAGCATCGCTTGACGATAGACGCGGTGCGTCGTCATCGCATCATAGGAGTCGGTAATCCCAATCCACTTGGCGTATTCATGGATGTCCGGCGAGGTAATGCCCCGCGGATAGCCGCAGCCATTCAATCGTTCATGATGCTGATAAGCGCAATGAGCAGCCAAAAGCGGAATGCTCGGTTCATCCTTAAGGATGCGGTAGCCCAATACGGTATGCCGCTTAATATGATCGAATTCGGAAGCGGTCAGCTTGCCGGGCTTGGTCAATATTTGGAGGTCAATCTGCGTTTTTCCGATATCATGAAGAAGCGCCCCCATGCTCAACGTCTTCAATGCCTCTCGATCATAGCCGAAGTTCATGCCGAGCAGCATAGTATAGACACATACATTAAGCGAATGCCGAAACAAATAATGGTCGGTCGTTTGAATATCATTCAGCATGACCATCGCTTCTTCATGATTGGAAAGGTCGTCAATAATGGCATCCAGCACATGTACAAATGCGCCATTCATCGGCCGGAATACAGGGCGTTTGCGCGAGTTCTTATCGTTGATAAGCTGCTTGAACTGTTGCCGAATCGTCTTATTGGCCATTCGGCGCGTATCCTCGCTCAATAAATTCGGGGCTTCGATGCCTTCGGTCAACTCGTCTTCGATATAAACGTAGGATATTCCCATCGCCAGCAATCGTTGAATGAAGGGTTCGTTCAGTTCGACGTGCTCTTCCAGCAGGACAAAGCCTTCTTCATTAAATATTTTTTTTGCTAAACGCATGCCTGGCCGGCACGCTTGAACTGGTACCCATCGCACACAGAGTCAACCCCTGATGTCATGTTATTTACATTTTCGAAATGTATCCGTAAGCTTGTCATAATTCTATTTTATAATAACATATGTCAGATATTTAAAGTAACATAGAATGCATCCAAAATTTATAGTTATGGAAGTTTATGTATTGGTTAGCGCAAGATAAAAAACCAGAACAAGGCAGCCAGAACAAAGCGATATATTGCAAAATGCCGCAAGCGGATACGCTGAATATGATTCAAGAAGGTGACGACGACGATATAAGCGACAATGAAAGACACGATAAATCCGAGCGCAAAAAATCCGATAATATCCGGCGTGAACATCTTGTAGTTCTCCAGCAGCTCATAGCCGCTGGCCATCACCATAATCGGAATCGCGATCAAAAATGAAAAATCCGCCGCCGCGCGGTAGCTGACCCCGCTTAACATCCCGCCCGACATCGTAGAGCCAGAGCGCGAGAAGCCCGGCCAGACGACAGATAAGATCTGGTATAGACCGATAAGAAGCGCTTGCTTGTACGAGATATCTTCCATCGATTCCGCTGACGGTTTCTTTTTCGAGCCAATCCATTCAGCAAACCACATAAACGCCCCGCCGACCACGAGTGCCCAAAGCACCGTAGCCGTATTATCGAACTGGCTTTTAACATAGTCTTTGGCAAAAAACGCGACGAGCACAGCTGGACCAATGCCAAGAGCAACATGCAGCAAATTGAGCCGCTTCGCCGGCATGTTGCCTTGCTGCACAGTTTGGCTCCGCAGACCGAGCATTTCCATAATTCGATGCCAATAAACAACCGTAATAGCTAAAATGGCGCCGAGCTGAATAACGATTTCGAACGTCTTCAGCCAACCGGCCTGCTCCGTAATACCCATTAGCCGAGTCGTTAAAATCATATGGCCAGTGGAAGAAACCGGGATGAATTCCGTTAAGCCTTCAACGATACCTAATACAATCGCAATCATTACGTAAATCATGCTTCGGGCCCACTCCTTTCCCTCTAATCGAGGGTAGTCAATGTGAATCTGCTGTCACGGCAGCGTTCCAGTTCCCGTTCATTTTGAAGTTGAGATTTTAATATATCGCGTAAAAAATCCGGCAACAAAAACTGAATGTTCTCCCCTTGCTTCAAGCTTAAATATCCAGCACCGAAAACGAACATATCGATGCTCCCCACCGACAGCACATCCAAGTCTAAAATTTCCCGGCCGTCTTCACGCCATAAACGGATTCCCGTCTCGTCACCATAATCGATAACCTCCACCCGCAGCCCGTCAAAACATAACGTGCCAAGCTCTGTTCCGCGAAATCCGTATCCGCGAATCGCCTTGCGGATCCATTCGTCCTTCAAGCTTTCCTGCAAGGCTTGGCGCAATGCGGCCCCTCTCAATTGCATCCGAACCGGATTGATGGGAGAAGGGCATATCGCATGCAGCATGCCTTCCGTAACTTCCCCTGCCGGAATATGCCCGAGCAGTTGGCCCGCATTGACGATACCGATGTCCGCTTTAGCCGCGGAACGAAGTCCTTGGGCAAGAAGCTGTCCCAACGGAGAAGGCTTCGCGAGGTGTGCCGCAAGCGGCTCAGATAAAACCGCCACCGGTGCGGACAAATGCCGGGCCGCTTCTTGCCGCCAGCGCTCAAGCTCCTGGACGATAAGCTTATCCGGTTCCGTCCCGGCCGTCGGGATGCAATATGGCTTTATATGTATTTTCCCTGCACGGCGGCAATACTCTATGACGCCTAAATAGTCGCCGTGCTTTCCTGCCGCAAGCAGCCACGTATCCTTGATTCGCTTCCCTTCTTGCAGCAAGTGATGCGTATGCCCTCCCAGTATGAGGTCAATGCCATCGATTCGCTCTGCCATGCGCTCATCAACAGGCAGTCCGCAATGGGAAACGACGATAAGCAGATCGACGGCAGGACGCAATTCGGCAACCGCGCCAGCAACCGCATCTAGCGGGTCGGTTACATCCCATCCCAGCAGCTTATAATAATCAGGATACGATGCAGTCACGCCTACAATACCGATACGGTGTCCGTGCCGCTCAAGGCGTATCCATGGTCTAAGCCAGTCCGGACGTGCTCCGCTGTCCAGTTCGAACACATTAGCCGCCAACATCGGACACTGCCCCCACTTCCGGTATACGCCGCCTAATCGTTCGGGTTCAAAGGTTAACCCTTCATTATTTCCGATAACGCCGGCATCATAACGCAAAGCATTCATAAGGTTCAAATTTGCCGCTCCATAGGTTCCTTCCGTCTCCGAAAACGCCCTGTCCATATGATCGCCGCCATCCAACAACACCACCCGCTCCCCGAATCGGGCGCGGTAATGGCGAATGAGCGCAGCTAACCGGGTAACTCCTTCCCAGTGGCTATGCACATCATTCGTATACAATAAGATGATAGAATCGTCCGAATCACATTCTAACGCATGCAGCACCTTCATCCCTTCCTTTCCGCCCGCAATCCATGGCTGATAAACATCATCAAGCATAGCATGAAGCTCATCGCTTGACTATCGCCCTGCGTCAGAAGAGTGGGGAGACAAACTCGCCTCTATATCTATACGAGCTTGAAGGAAGATTCATCACCGCAAAATTTCAGTTTATTTGGAAAATGTTGTTGTCACAATTTGCCGAAGTTGATATGATAAATCATACATGTAGTCCAATTTAACTAGGATGGTGAAATACAACGTGCGGGTTCATGTTACGCAAATAAGAGATGGGGATAGATTATCGAAGGATATTTTCAACCATCATGGTCTCCTAGTCCTATCCGCAGGCACGGCCATCAAAGAACGGGATATTGCTTTGTTCCTAAGACACCATATGGATATGATTGATATTGAAACTCGTGAAGACAACACATTTATGATACCGCTTACTTCCGTGATGGATAAAGGATTGGATGAGGATAGCCATTCGGATATGCCGGACCAAACATCTCATTCCAGACCATCGATGCTCCATTATTACAAAGAGGCTCTATCTGGCGTCGAGACTCTTTTCTCCGATGCAGTCGCTCATGGCTTTGTGAAGGACAAGGAAGTGGAGCAGACGATAGTGCCGGTCATTCAACAAATCGAGAACGAGCGCGACGTCGTATCGCTGCTGCTGATGCTCGATTCTCAGGATGACTATACATGTCAGCATTCCGTACAGGTCGGCATGCTGGCCTTTTACCTAGCCAAGTGGCTTCATTATGACGAGGAGGATGCGCTGCGGATATGCAAAGCAGGCTTCCTGCACGACATCGGGAAAGCCCACATAGACAGCGCCATATTAAATAAGCCGGGGCGCTTGACCGCTGAAGAATTCGAAGCGATGAAGCGCCATACCATAGCCGGTTACGAGATCATTCGGCAATCATATGAGGATGAATGGCTCTCATTGGCCGCCCTGCAGCACCATGAGCGGCTCGACGGCTCCGGATATCCCTATGGGCTCATGGATGAGAACATTCATCCGGTCTCGCGAATCGTTGCCATTGTAGATATATATAGCGCGATGACCTCGAACCGAAGCTACCGCAAAAAACAGGATTTGTTCACCGTGCTGAAAGAACTGTATCATATGAGCTTCAGCGGACTGGATCCGACGATTACGCATACGTTTATCCGTAACATGCTGCCGAACTTTATACATAAGCAGGCTCGACTCAGCGACGGCCGTACGGGACTTATCGTCATGACGCATCAGACGGAATTTTTCCGCCCGCTCGTGCAAATCGATGATCAGTTTATCGATTTATCGTTGACGAGAGAACTTTGCATTGAACAGGTATACGTTTAAGCAAGTATAGAACCATTTGAATTCATGCTAGTGGTTCGTGTGCGCTTTTACGCGATGCGTCATGAGCTCCGAGACGGTGACAAAGGAATAGCCGCGTTTTTTTAATTCCGGCAAAATCTCTTTCAACGCTTCGACCGTCTGGGAGCTCCGATCGTTAAAATCGTGCATGAGCACGATATCGCCGTTTCTTGCATGATCCAACACTTTGTTCACAATACGGTGGACGCCTGGAGAGCTCCAATCCTTCGTATCCTGATGCCATGACCACATCACAACCCGATAGTCATTAGCCTGAGCAACCTTCACCAAGTTTTCATTGTAGTATCCGCCCGGCGGTCTGTACAATCGCGGCTCAATCCCGGACACTTCCTCTATGACGCGATGTGCCCGGATAATCTCGTCTTTTATTACGGCCGGTGACGTCCCGCGGCGAAGATATTTGTGGTGATAGGAATGGTTGCCGATTTCATGTCCCTCGGATACGGTGTGTTTTACTAATTGCGGATGCTTTTCTACGCGCCGTCCTACAAGGAAAAACGTTGCCTTCGCATCATACTGCTTAAGCAGCTCCAATATTTTCGGCGTATTCTTCGGATCGGGCCCGTCATCGAAGGTAAGGGCGATCCGCTTGCCTGCAGAAGGCACTTCCCATACGATATCTCCTCTTTGTTCATAATACGAACGATCTTTGCGAGCCGGCTCTTGCAGCTCTGTCATCGTTCGCAGTCCAGTTGGACTCTCCATCCGCGCATCTACAGGCGATCCCATATACGATAACATGAGCAGCATCGCCGCCGTTGCACATAAGGTACGCTGCCAGCGTTTGTTCTTCCCGTGTCGAGGTGAACGACTCATAACCTCTCCTCCATCCGTACATGAATTAAATGGGTATGCATCTATGAGCTTTTGCAATCCGATTACATATGCCCATTAGTGTGACCATGCAAGAGAAGTGTCATTCTTCAAAACCCGGTTCGATCGAATAACGCCCTCTTCCTCGCAGGGAACAAGGCGTTATCATGTATGGCATATGATCCGATGGAGCCTTCCGTTACTTTTATCTAATTGAAGAGAATTCTAATAAATTGAAGAGTGATGGGAACGTCTTTTTCCGGAACTTCATCTATCGTGAAGACTCCTTCGGATACTTTATACACAATAATTGGCTGTAATATGCCGTTTATAAATAGATTCATGTAAGATACAGCGGCCGGATTCAGTATACCTGAGCTCCCGAATTCAGTCAGCTCATCCTGATTCGAGTAAGTATTATTCACGCCATCTGAAACCGTAATGTATTGGAAGGTTTCGACCCTAAGAACCCCGGTCGGCGGCGGAGGCGGAGAGACGGGGAAGATGACGGAGCAATCCGGCGGAGGGAAAATTGAATTGCATGGCAGTGTGGAAGGCGTTTCAACATAACTGAAACTTTTGATTGCGATCCCACGGTCTCGCCGCAATCCGAATCACATTGCTTACTTCACTCACCTTAAGATTCATCTCCTAAATTGTTTATTGTTCAAATCAATTTCTCATATCACTTCAGGCTATGCGCGTTCATCTGTTCCCGCCTGTATACAGGAATAGACGTTTATACACAAAAAGGGATGACACTAGAGTTATTAGCCTATCTCTAGCGCAGCCCTTGTCCAACATTAATTCCACAGTAATTCAACAATCATGGGGATGCCACAGCTATTCCGGCAATAATTTCAAAACGATTACCACACTATTAATATAAAGATTGTAATAGGCTGGTGAGGCAGGAAATGCAGTTGCAGCCGCACCTGTGTCATCTGTACATGCTGTAGCTGCAATCGCAAATGTGGCCCCGGTTCCGGTACCGGCACCTATAGTGGATGCAAATCTTCTGCCCGCAATAAACGGTATAACAATTGGCATATCATAACATCTCCAATTCAATATTTAATTACAACTCATCAAATTAAACTTATCTGACGAATTGCATATTATATCAAATGCAAACACTTTAAGAGATTCACTATATTTTGCATGGTAGAAAGATTCTAATTACAAGATGATTTGGATTCCCTTTCAAGGATAACTGGCTTCATGTTGTTCCACCGATGTTTGAATTGTTCTTGAGTTGTACCAGAATACACTACGCTACTCTAATTCCGCATTCCGTATAATAAATAAAATACGTGTCCGAGCGACTTGGGCACGCAAGCGTGAAAGTCACAGCGGACACGTATTTACATGCTACAAAAAGATTATGGTTTATCCCTAAGGCTTAACCGATACTGCCTTCCATCTCGAACTTAAATAGTGGAGGTTTTCAAAGTGTTTTTTCTGGTGTACAAATCGTTGATATAACGCGGTTTTTCGCGTTTTGACTTTCAAAATGTTTCATTCTTTATTAATTTGAATCGGCACGAAATCGGCACGCCCTAAACCGTTAGGAGTCGATTAGATTTCGCTTTTTAAGTGTTTCACGATTTTTTTCGTGTCGAAGACACAAACATATTCTCGTCCACCATTACCTGCCCCGGAGTAATCCGGGGCTTTACTAATTTACTTTTCACGCTCATCTAAAGCTAGTGCCTTTCCAACGGCTCTTTTATTTCGTATAAAAGTAACATATAAATTTAGATCGTTTTATCTAAAAATTATTTACGTTTGCCGCCACCGCAATTGCAAGGTTTCTTTTTCACGCTGCTTTTACGGGAAGTGTTATTTCTCACTCTACAGTGCTCACACAGATCCCAGTGATCACCATACCAACAAGCTCTATATGACATCTATGACGTGGGGAATCATATATCTGCTTAATTAAACGTTTAGCTTTTGCCATTGGATTCACCTCCTCCATACCATTTAAGATGCTGAAGGATAATGAATTGCTTGTACTAATAATGGAAATATAAGATATATCATATTTGTTTTCATTAGTGAGGATATCGAAGAGGCAATATCGCAGAAGAATATAGAAGAAAAAGAGCCGTGGGATTTGTCCTGCGGTTTTTCTAATTACTCACAGATTTATTTTCAATGCTGTTGGTTTGCATCAATAAAACTCTAATGAAACAGAATGTTTTATTTGGGACGTTTTTCCGTCCCATCCGATTTTAGCACCGAGTGCTTCCCCGACCGTCCGGACCGGCGCGAATACGTAGCCGTTTTAGGTAATTATTACAAAACTTTAAATACATAAATCACCATTTTTGTTATACTCAAAAACGTCATTTTTTTACAAAACATATTCCATCCGTCATCCAGCCCATATAATAGAAAATTTTGCTGTATGACGAGATAAGGGGGGAAAGAAATGATTATTGTCTGTTTGCTTGATCTCAACCGGAGCATGGACATGAAGTTCATGGACGACAACATTCCGTAACTAATCATGAACGCAGTATCCGGTTAAATTTCTTTTATGAGAAGGAGAAGAACATGAAAAAATTAATTGCTTTGATGTTATTTTTTATCCTTTCATTCACCAGTATTCCTCTTGCTTCTGCTCAATCCATCGCTAATTGCAATTTGCATTGCTTCTCTGCCGGCACGCCGGTACAAACGAAGACAGGATTCAAGCCTATAGAACAAATCCGCATTGGTGATTTTGTTCTAACGAAGGATGAACTAACAGGAAAAACAGGATATAATACGGTTATTGAGTTATATCAGAGACAGGCCGCTGAGACGTATCAGATTACCGTCAAAGGAATGACGATAACGACAACGGAAGAGCATCCGTTCTGGGTGCCCGGCCAAGGTTGGGTGGAAGCACGGTATTTGAAGGTGGGAGACCTGCTTCAGAATCCAGAAGGCAAACTGTATCCGATTGATCGTATTAAAATCAAGAATGTTAAGACATCCGTATATAACTTCCGTGTCGAAGGAGTACATAACTATTTCGTAACGGAGTTGGAAATATGGACACATAATTGCGGAGCGGGCGCCAAACCAATCATGAGGGCCCCTACAGGCGGAGGTCAGTATAAGGTTAATAGAGAGTTACCAAGATATGAAAATGGAACTCCGAAACCAGATACTCAGAATCCCCATACTCAAATCGGCGAAAAACAAGGAAGAAACGGAAGTTATCGTCAAACAAGAGAATTCGGAAAAAATGGGGATTATATCAAGGACACAGATTGGACAAATCACGGTAGAAAAAACCATACAAATCCACATGACCATCATTATGTACCCAATTCAACGGGTGGAACAAAACAACGAGGTGGTCCTACTCCGTTTCAGTGGTGAGGTGAAAAATGAAAAAAACGGAATTTGTCTTAAGGATTGTAAAAACGGAAGAAACTCAACAATTTTCATGTCTTGGAGAACAACTTGCAGAAATTCTATCTGCTATATATGAAGAAACAAAAGCATGCAATTGGTATGTTTTTGATGTAGATTGTAACACTCATCATTCAGAAGAATTTTTTAAGTCACCATTTTGTAGGATTGACAGTACTGAGTGCTTGATTAATGAATCAAAAATGGTGGACCAATTTCTTTCCGGTGTATTTATAGCAATAAAAGGAGAAGTTGCCGAATGGAATTTAGAGCACCTGCCAACGACTGAAGAAAAGGAAGGACTTCAACATGAACAAGCTCTAGTGGAGATTCGTGCTTTTGATACATCTTATTTTGAGGTTTATGGGCTAGAATCGAAAGTAGAAGAAAAATTAAAGTTGGCTTTCTTGCCATTCTGTCAGTAAAATGGCCTTGACCTAGAGACTGGCTCCGTGCCTTTCAAGATTTTGTTTTTAAGAGATATGAATACACGCGCCAACAGAGCCGCAGGAATAATCCCGCGGCTCTTGTCGTCCAAAAGGGAGCAGACTCAGCCCCAGCCACTGTTCGTGAAAGCACTAGGAAAAAATCACCACTGACACATATCTTGATACAACAGAAAAAATAGAAGGAGACGAACTTGATAAATTCGCCTCCTACACTAAAAAACAAACCGAGTGGGCACAAAGTTGGCACGTGCCTGAATCTTAACTTTATAAACAGCTTACAAGCGTTGGTGCAACAACGTTTGAAGCGATTTAACCAATACTGCCTTCCATCTCGAACTTAATAAGCCGGTTCATTTCAACCGCGTATTCCATCGGCAATTCCTTCGTGAACGGTTCAATAAAGCCCATGACAATCATTTGCGTGGCTTCATCTTCAGTCAATCCACGGCTCATCAGATAGAACAATTGGTCTTCGGACACTTTCGATACCGTCGCCTCATGCTCCAACTGAATATTGTCGTTGCGGATCTCGTTGTACGGGATCGTATCCGATGTCGACTCGTTATCCAAGATGAGCGTATCGCACTTGACGTTCGACTTCGCTCCATCGGAATCCCGGCCGAATGATGCAAGACCACGGTACGTAACTTTGCCCCCATGCTTGGAAATGGACTTCGAGATAATTGTCGATGTCGTATCCGGAGCCAAGTGAATCATCTTCGCGCCCGCATCTTGGTGCTGACCTTTGCCTGCAACAGCGATGGACAATACGGAGCCTTTGGCGCCGCGTCCTTTCAAGATAACGGCAGGATACTTCATCGTCAGCTTGGAGCCGATGTTGCCGTCTACCCATTCCATGTTCGCGTTCTCTTCGCAGACCGCACGCTTTGTAACCAAATTATAGATGTTCGGCGCCCAGTTCTGGATCGTCGTATATCGAACGCGCGCGTTCTTCTTCACGATAATTTCCACGACTGCGCTATGCAGCGAGTTCGTGCTGTAGATCGGAGCCGTACAGCCCTCGACATAATGCACGAAGCTGTCTTCGTCAGCGATGATGAGCGTGCGTTCGAACTGCCCCATGTTCTCCGAGTTAATACGGAAGTATGCCTGCAGCGGAATTTCGCATTTGACACCCTTCGGTACGTAAATGAAGCTGCCTCCAGACCAGACGGCACTATTCAATGCAGCGAACTTGTTGTCTGACGGGGGAACGACTGTCCCGAAATATTCACGGAACAGCTCCGGGTGCTCGCGCAGCGCGGAATCGGTATCCATGAAGATAACGCCTTGATCTTCGAGATCTTTTTGCATGCTGTGATAGACGACTTCAGACTCATACTGAGCCGATACGCCGGCCAGAAATTTCTGTTCCGCTTCCGGAATGCCGAGCTTGTCGAACGTTTCCTTGATTTCAGCCGGAACCTCTTCCCATGTCTTCCCTTGCTTCTCGGAAGGTCGAACATAGTATTGAATATCGTTGAAGTCCAGCTCATCCAAGTCGCCGCCCCAACGCGGAATTGACATTTTGTTGAATTGCTCCAGCGATTTCATGCGGAAATCGAGCATCCAGTCATTCTCTTCCTTGATGCCGGAAATCTCTTTGACGATTTCCGGCGTCAGGCCCTTACCGGATTGGAAGACCGCTTGGTGGTTGTCGCGGAAGCCATATTTATACTCTTCCATTTCAGGCATTTTCTTCGCCATTGTAGTAAACCTCCTCCGTACGGTTTCCCGCACTTGCTAAGCCGAGCTAGCTCGGCTCTTCAATTCCTTTGCGCAGCGCGTTCCAAGCCAGCGTCGCACATTTGATGCGGGCCGGGAACTTGCATACGCCAGACAAAGCTTCGATATCTTCATATTCCTCAAACGTAACGTCCTCGCCCTTCACCATGGCGGAGAACCGATCAGCCAATTCCAACGCCTGCTCCAGCGTTCTGCCTTTTACCGCTTCGGTCATCATCGAGGCGCTCGACATGCTGATGGAGCAGCCTTCTCCGGTATAGCGGGCCGCTTCTACGATTCCATCGTTCACCTGCAGCTGAAGCGAGATACGATCGCCGCAAGTCGGGTTGTTCAAATCAATGGTTACGACGTCGGCGTCGAACGTACCGCGATTACGTGGTTTCTTGTAATGATCCATGATGACGCGGCGGTACAAATCATCCAATTGCATCGCTGAAATACTCCTTTGTCTCCCGCAACGCTTGCGCCAATCGGTCGATGTCTTCTTCCGTGTTGTACAGATAGAAGCTTGCGCGAGCCGTCGAGCTGACATTCAGCCAACGCATCAGCGGCTGGCAGCAGTGATGTCCGGCACGGACGGCAATTCCCTTGGCATCGAGCACGGTGGCGACATCGTGCGGATGAATGTCATCGAGGTTGAACGTGACTAGTCCGACACGCCCCTGATGAGGACCGTATATAGTCAACCCCTCGATCGCGCCCAGCTTGGCAACGGCTAAGCCAGCAAGCTGGTGCTCATGCTGCTGAATGTTATCCAGACCGACTTCCTCCAAGAAGTCGATGGCCGCCGCAAGTCCGACTGCACCCGCAATAATCGGCGTGCCGCCTTCGAAGCGCCAAGGCGCATCCTTCCAGGTCGATTCGTACAAATCGACGAAGTCGATCATTTCGCCGCCGAATTCAATCGGCTCCATAGCATTCAAAAGCTCTTTTCTGCCATAGAGTGCCCCGATTCCCGTGGGAGCGCACATCTTGTGACCGGATAACGTGTAGAAATCACAATCCAAATTCTGCACGTCGATACGCATATGCGGCGTGCTCTGCGCACCGTCAACCACTATGACGGCTCCATGCCGGTGCGCAATCTCGGCGATCTCCTTGACCGGGTTAACGAGTCCGAGCACATTCGAGACGTACATCACCGAGACAATCTTCGTCCGGTCCGTAATCGTCTTTTCCACGTCAGCGAGCGAAATCGTTCCATCCTCTTGCAGAGGAATATATTTTAACGTGGCTCCGGTCGCTTTTGCGACCTGCTGCCACGGAATGAGATTGCTGTGATGTTCCATCGGGGTAAGCACAATCTCGTCCCCTTCTTGGCATACCGCACGTCCATATGAAGCCGCCACCAGATTAATGGCCGTCGTTGTGCCGCGTGTGAACACAATCTCCTCGGCGCGCTTGGCATTGATGAAGCGGGCTACTTTCTCCCGCGCGCCTTCGTAAGCGTCCGTGGCCCGGGAGCCGAGCGTGTGCACACCGCGGTGTACGTTGGAATTATCCCACTCGTAATACCTCTTTACGGCATCAATAACGGACCTCGGCTTCTGTGAAGTCGCCGCATTGTCCAAATACACCAACGGATGTCCATTCACTTCCTGATTCAGAATCGGAAATTGCTCACGAAGCTCGCGTCCAATCATTGTCCCAGCTTCCTTTCGATGTAGCTCTTTAACAGCTGTTGCAAGTACTCGTTCGGCACCTCCGCGACGACTGGCGCCAAGAACCCGCGAATGATAAGGTTCTCCGCGTCCCCACGGGATATGCCGCGCGACATCATATAAAATACTTGCTCTTGATTCACCTGTCCGGCAGATGCTGCGTGGCCCGCCGTGACATCGTCCTCGTCGATGAGAAGAATCGGGTTCGCATCCCCGCGAGCCTTCGGACTCAACATGAGCACGCGCTCCGTTTGCTCTCCGTTCGCCTTCGTCGCACCCTTCTCGATTTTCGTAATGCCGTTAATAATCGAGGAAGCCGATTCCCGCATCACTGCGCGCGTAATCATCTGGCTATCCGAGCTCTTGCCGACGTGAACCGCTTTGGTCGTAATATTGAGCTTCTGCTCTCCATTACCTACACATATGATTTTAGCATCGGAAGTCGAACCATTTCCTTCAAGAATGGAATTCGTTTCCGAAGCGGCGTTGCCGTTATGCATCTCGCCGACGATCCATTCAATGCGGCCGTCATTCTCGACGACAGCGCGGCGGAACGTAACGTCTGTCGCCTGCTCGCCCAGATGGTGAATCGATGCATACGTAACCTTCGCGCCTGGCTTGACGAACACTTCAACGACGCCGTTATGAACGATCGGCGCTTGCAGCTGTCCGGAGACGTAGTTGTCCATGTACGACACGCGGCTGTTCGCTTCCGCGACAATCAGCACGTGAGGCGCGAAGGTCGCTTGCGCATTGTCCGTGTAGAATAACGCCTGCAGCGGAATATCCACCTCGACGTTCTTCGGAACGTACAGGAATGCGCCGCCGTTCCACAGCGCGGCATGAAGCGCCGCCATGCGGTGCTCATCCGCCTTGAGCGCTTGCATCAGGTAAGGCTTCACCAGCGCTTCGTGCTCGCGGACAGCCGTTTCCAAATCGGTAAAAATAATTCCCTTAGCCGCCAATTCCGCATTCAAGCGGCGATACACGACTCCGGAATTGTGCTGCACCAGCACGTTGTCCATATCTTGCGCGCCGTCTTCGTTCAAAAAGCCGCGCGCTTCAGCCGGCACATCGGCAAAGCTTTTCGCTTCTGCAGCGTCCGCATGCGTCCCATATGAATCTAAATTCCAGCGTTCTATTTTTGTTTTTTCTAATTTAGGGTAATCCAGTGTCGCTGCTTTCTCCAGTGCTTGCAAGCGGAATTCCGCCAACCAAGCGGGTTCGTTCTTGCGGCTGGAGAGGGCAGCGACCGTTTCACGGTCCACTGGCAGTATCGTTTGCGTGCTCATCGGTCTATCGCTCCTCCTGTCTATCTGTCGATTGCTGATTTTAAGCGTCTTGTCCTACCGTCTCATCGGTAATGCCCAATTCTTCTTTGACCCAATCGTATCCTTCCGCTTCCAGACGCTCTGCAAGCTCTGGACCGCCGGATTTCACGATGCGCCCTTGCATCATGACGTGAACGAAGTCTGGCTTGACGTAGTTCAGCAACCGCTGATAGTGAGTAATGATGAGGAATCCGCGGTCTTCGCTGCGCATGGCGTTGACACCGTTCGCCACGATTCTCAGCGCGTCGATGTCGAGACCGGAGTCGATTTCGTCCAAGACGACGATCTTCGGTTCCAGCATCATCATTTGCAAAATTTCGTTACGCTTCTTCTCGCCGCCGGAGAAACCTTCATTCAAATAGCGATGAGCGAATTCTTCATTCATTTCAAGTTCTTTCATTTTGCTTTCCATTTGGCGAATGAACTTGATAAGGGAGATCTCGTTGCCTTCTCCGCGGCGGGCGTTAATGGCGCTTCGCATGAAATCGGAGTTCGTAACGCCGGCGATTTCACTTGGATATTGCATCGCAAGGAACAGTCCCGCGCGCGCGCGCTCATCCACTTCCATTTCAAGCAGATCCTCGCCGTTGATCGTTACGCTGCCTTCGGTCACTTCATATTTTGGATGGCCCATAAGCGCGGAAGCGAGCGTACTCTTCCCCGTACCGTTCGGACCCATGATAGCGTGAATTTCGCCGCCCTTCATTTCCAGATCGATGCCTTTCAAGATTTCTTTACCTTCAATGGTTGCCTTCAAACCATTAATGACGAATTGAGTTGCCATGTGTGTGTTACCTCCAGATTGATGGTTTTGTGATAAGCATGTATACTGTAAAGAAAGATTGATCGCGGGAGATGAATCTTTTCTCTATAAAAAATATTATTTTATAATCATTATAAAATGATTATCATTGATTCTCAATATAATTTTAGAACAATGATTTGTATAAATCAACCAACGGCCCTGAGAACCCCTGTCCTATTCACCTTTTTTCGACTTTTCTCACCCGTAAATATTTTAAATTTTAAATTTATGCTACTCATACCCGCTAAAAAGCGCATCCTCTGCAGGATGCGCTTGTCGTATATGCAGCCCAAAGGCTAAGCCGCAAGTGTGTCAAATACGGTTGTCATGTTCCTTCATTCAGTTCTGCACCGCTTTAAGATGCGCGGCCTTGGATTCTTCTCCAATATATGCGCTCAGCATCCATACGTGTTTTGCCAGGTCGCCCTGCATGCCGATGAACAAGTCGTTGGACACTTCGTCGCCCGCTTTTTGGGCTTCTTCCTGAGCTTCGCCGAACTCCTTAATCAATTGGTTGAAGTCTTTAATCAATTGCTTCACCATCTCTTCGGATGTTTCGTTTCCGGCTCCTTCTTGCAGGGTTGTGTGCTGGGTATATTCTTTCAGCGTCGCATATGGCTTCCCGCCGATGGTAAGCAAGCGTTCAGCCACTTCATCCATCTTCTCTGTAATTTCGTTATATAATTCTTCAAATTTCTCATGCAGATTGAAGAACAGATGCCCTTTTACAAACCAGTGATAATTATGGAGTTTCACATACATAACATTCAAGTTCGCTACTTGCTGGTTCAAAAGGTTTTGGAGTTGCGCATTGTGTTGGTTGGCCATTATATTACTCCTCCTGAAATTTAATTATTTCTTGTTAAGAATTATTCTAATATAATAATTAGTTTTTAACAAGACATTGTCAGATTCTTTCGATTTGTAATTTTTTCCTTTGTTTGCCTTAGTGCATTTACCAGCCTTGCCTACTGATTATGTACCCATTTTTTCGCCTTTTTGAATCATTGCGCTCCTAAAAAGTTCCTTCAAAAATTATTGTTTCAATAGGCAATAAAATCCTATATACTAATTCGAAACAGAATTCGGCAAGGAACATGATTGTTCATGATTCAGGATTATTGTATCCCGGGAGGTGCTTGTCCACTATGACGAAATCCACAGCTTACCGTCCTTTGCATTTGGAAGATGCCATTCAGTTGGCACGCAGTGTTGAAGGAGTCTTCTCCCCAGCAGCCTCCCTGCGATGTGAGGAAATCGGAGACGGCAATTTAAATTTAGTGTTTCGCGTATATCAAACGACTGAAGATACGACCGATTCGGCTCTGTCTCCACGACGTATTATTATCAAGCAAGCGCTCCCTTATGCAAAAGTGGTGGGAGAGTCATGGCCGTTAACGTTGGAGCGCGCCCGCATCGAAAGCCAAGCGCTTATCGCCCAAGGGGAACTTGTGCCCCATTTGGTGCCCAAAGTATATTTGTACGATCCAGACCTCGCTTTGACGGTGATGGAGGATTTAAGCGATCATGCGATTATGCGCACAGGGTTGATGCAACGCAATCACTATCCTCTCTTTGCCGAACATATTGCTGAATTTTTGGCGAAGACACTGTTCTTCAGCTCCGATCTCGGTCTTGACCAGCAGGAGAAGAAACGAAATGTGGAACGGTATATCAATCCTGAATTGTGCAAAATTACGGAAGATCTCATCTTTGACGATCCGTACACTGCATCGCCGAACAATAATTGTGATGAAGCGATTGAAGACGAGCTGAAGAAGCTGGGGGAGGATCGTGGTCTGCAGCTGGAAGTGATGCTGCTGCGGGAAAAATTCCTTACACAGGCTCAAGCGCTGTTGCACGGGGATTTGCATACCGGCAGCATTTTCGTAACGCCTGTATCCACGAAAGTCATTGATCCGGAGTTCGCGTATTACGGGCCAATGGGCTTCGATATCGGGGCCGTCATCGCCAATCTGATCTTGAACGCGATATCTCAGGAGCATTGGAGTGCAGATGAAGAAGCGCGCCGCCAATATCGAACCGCCTTGCTGCAAATGGTGCGTGATATTTGGAACCGGTTCGAGGCGCGATTCCGGTCACTATGGGATAATCATGGAATAGACCGAATGGCACGGACTGACGGGTATCAAGACATTTATCTGATACGGGTGCTTCAAGACTCAGTCGGCTACGCTGGATGCAAAATGATTCGCCGTATCGTGGGGCTTGCTCACGTTGCCGATATCGACAGCATACCGGATTCCGCGGTCAAGGAACGCGCTCAACGCTCAGCCCTCTTTATTGGAAAAAAGCTGGTGAGCATGAATCGCCGCGTTCAGTCTATCGCTGAAGTAATTAAGGCTTGTGAACACGGCATCGCAGTTTGGGGGGGCGCGCGTAAATGACGCATCGTCACGTCAGGCGGTCATTTCAAGACAATGGTCAGATGGAGGCAAAGCGCTTCGTTCAGCTCGTGTCGGTAATGGGATTGAATATAATGAGCGTCAGTTCCTACATAAGGCGGAGCTTCGCATCTCTGAAAGGGGCCGTTCCGCCTGCTTGATTGTTTTCTTCCATTCACCGACACAAGCATCCGTTCATGTCAGATCATGCGCAGCAAAGCATCACTGCCTTTCATTCCGGGAAGAATGCCTAGCCCTTCAGCTTCATGCGTTACCGATTCAAGCGGGGCATCCATCAGCTGCTCCAGCGTGCGGACTCCGACGGCGCGGCCGGCAATAATGCCGCGATCTTTCAGCTTCGCGTTCAATAAACCTACATCAAGCGCTCCGCACATGATGTACCCTTTGCTTGTCGTTATCGCTAACAAGGTTGTCTTGGGAAGTTCCACTTCCACTCCGAGAACGGTATGGTCTTCAATCGTCATCGGCAGCAAACGTATCAATGAACTACCTCCTTTTTTACGTTGAAAGATAATGCACTATATGTTATGCAGCAGCAGCCTTTTTGCCTCATATGGGCATTTTTTATTCATTTTGGTACTTTAGGACTATAATTCTTTTATTGTCCCGTATTATAATGGTCTCATCTAGGCAAAATGTCCAGGTTGGAGGAATTTCACAATATGCTTTATCCAATTACACCAAAACAGTCCGTATATAAGTTCAATGTCGACATCCTGATTCAAGGCGAATCCAACGTGGCTGCGCTAGAGCAACTGTTACACATGCTGCAGACGAATCCTGAAATCTTAGATCTTCGGGTGCAGTCAGGAATCGAACTCGGTTCTTTGCTGGAAATGATGGAAACGATGCAGCAGCAAAAAATGAACTCGACCCCGTTCGGCAAGCTGACAGCAATGCGTATCGCCAATCAAAGCTCCGCCCCTCGTTCGAAGAGCCATGCTCCACATATGGCGTCTAACGCATCATCTGTTAACGCCTCAGTTGTTCGAACTGGCGCCAACCCCGAACATGCCGGGAACGCGCCTATGGAGAAGGGTAACATTGGCAGTATGAGGACGATGCAGCATGAGGCAGATCGGCCGTCGGCTGCCGCCGCGCCGTCACAATCGACAACTGATACTTACACAGAACGGCTCACTCAAATAGAGCGCAAAATCATGCAAAATATTGAACAGAACTGCTTAGTGCGATTGTCCGTCAACAAAGGAAAAGGGGTCCGGGTCAGCCTTCCTTGCCGCTTCCTCAACTACGATGCCACGAATCAATTGTTAAATGTCTATCATGTCGACCAAAAGCAAGTATACGCCTACCACTTGTCCGAGATAGAAGAAATGAATCAGCAATCATGAATAAAACAGCCACACAGAAAGTCTCCCGACTTACGATGTGGCTGTCTTTGTTTTTCTCAACATGTAAGAAGCTGCTCAAGTCCTCCTTGAATGCGCACTTTAAGTAACTTCTTGCTTGCAATGACGCCGGAACAGCTCCTCAAACCGCTGACATGATAATGGAGGACTGAAATAATACCCTTGAATTTCATCACAGCGGTGCTTCTGCAGGAACAGAAGCTGATCTTCGGTCTCTACGCCTTCGGCGATCACCTGCATGTTCATGTTATGCCCCAGAGCAATGATGGCCGATACGATTGCAGCGTCATTCGGATCATGCTCCAGATCGCGCACGAAGGAGCGATCGATCTTCAAGCGATGAATCGGGAAATTTTTGAGATAGTGAAGAGAGCTGTACCCCGTTCCAAAATCGTCAATGCTGATCGCGACTCCCATATCCTTCAGCTTTTTTAAAATATGAGAGGCTCTGGACACATCCAATGTCATGCTCTCCGTAATCTCAAGATCAAGGTAGCGGGGTTCAAGTCCGGTTCGAATGAGCACATCCCGCACGGTCTCCGCCAAGTTCTTCATCTCGAATTGCCTTACTGATAGATTGACGGATACAGGTATGGGCGGGAGGCCGATGCTTTGCCATTTCATGTTTTGCCGGCATGCCTCCTCCAATACCCACGTTCCCAATGCGACAATAAAGCCGTTCTCTTCCGCCAACGGGATGAAGTCTCCCGGTGAAATAAGCCCGCGGTCCGGATGATTCCAACGCACCAGCGCTTCCACGCCGACAATCTGTTGAGAGTTCATATCCACCTGCGGCTGATAATATAACTCAAACTCTTCCTTCGTCAACGCAATACGCATGTCATTCTCGAGCGTAATCCGTTCCAAGGGGCGGTCGTTCATTTCCGAAGTGTAGAATAAATATCCGTTCTTCCCTTGTTCCTTCACGCGGGATAGTGCCAAGTCTGCCTGCTTGATCGCCATGCCGGCTTTGACATGACGCTGTGTTTTGTCAATGATGGTGACCCCAATGCTCATCGTGACGTGCACCGGAATATCATTCAGATAGAATGGCTCTTCCATCGCGGCCAAGCATTGACGCACCCGCTCATGCACTTCTTGCTCTGATTCTATGTATGTAAGAAAACATGCAAACTCATCGCCTTCCATCCGGGCCACGACATCGTTCTCGGTCATGGAGCGCAGGAGCCGTTCGGCGCACTGCAGGAGCAGCATATCTCCAAAATCGGTTCCGAAGGTATCGTTAATCCGCTTAAACCGATCGAGGTCCATATACATGATCACGATGTTAAAAGAAGCGCTTGCCGCCATGTTCAACGCTTCCTCCAGACGCTGCATGAACATGCGCCGGTTCGGAAGTCCCGTCATGTCGTCGTAATACGACATATACCGAATCCGCTCTGCCATATGCCGGTCCGGACTGGCGTCCTGCAGGCAGACCGAGAAGAGCGGGCAGTCGGACGGCGGATTCGGATGCGCGCCGTCAGGCACACGGGCGATATGGGCGATCCAATCCTGCGGAAAGCCTTGATTGTGGTAACCGAGCAGCTCCATTTGAACCTCTGTGCCGTCCATTGCTTCGGACAGCGCATTCGACAGCTTTGTTTTATAGCGGTCATCTATCCATTGCCCGGCAGACAAAGCGGTATCGTCAAAATGCGTTTCTTCGTAAAACGACGCGTTCGCCCCTACGGCAAATCCATCTCGTCTAAGAAACAAAATGGGGACCGGAACATGACTATATAAATGCTTCAAACCTGGTTTGACGGATTCATCGTTGAAAGCATGGTCAGTCGGGGCTTGGCCGAGGCTTGGCTGCCGAAAGCGATTCATGACGACCTCAACGCAGACAACATGGACAATCATCCCCAGCAGCACTAGGGATATCGCCACACGCAGACCGCCTTCGGCTATCCACCATGCCCATCCTCCAGCTCCCATTGCAACGGCCGGAGCGAATCGAATGACGTTAGAAGCCAGTTGGGTCTTTTGCCCTCGCGATTCTAACTCCTGTTCTTTCGGATTGTTCACCATATCTCTTCCTTCCGGCCTTGAAGTCGAACTCGGCACAGTCTAACGACGTGCCGCCAAAGCTAGCATGAGCCACCCCGCAATGAACGCAACTCCCCCGATCGGCGTGATGGCGCCCAACATGCCGACTCCCGTGAAGCAGAGCAAGTACAAGCTGCCGGAAAAAATAATAATCCCTATCCAAATGAGTCTAGCCGCCCATAGCACTTTCTGTCGATCTGCAAATTTGTCCGCCAATATCGCAATAAGGATAAGACCTAAGGCGTGGGCCATATGGTACTGCACTGCCGTGTCATAAGTAGCCATCCGCTCTGCGGTCAAATACCCCTTCATAATGTGCGCGCCAAATGCCCCAAGCGCAACGGACAACAACGCATTCAAACTTCCTATCATCGTATATCGTCGCAACATGTTGTCAGCTCCTCTAAGAACGAATTTCGGCAATTTTTAACTATATTTTACGATTCTATCTTATCTGAATGTGCCGCGTTTTTCCACAAGGAATATTCGGAATATCCATATTATAGCGGAACTTTTTCAACGTGATGAATGGTTGTCCGTCTTTTTTACTTGTGCGGGGGACGCATTCCATCTATGGCATGTCTTATCGTTAGCAAAGGCTGCTTCCATACCATTCGAGGCCCGGCATAACGCATCACTTGCCGAATCCGGTCGCGCATTTCCGGCTTGTAGCATTGCACATGACATTTGCCGCAGGTCGTTTTCTGTTCACCGAATCGGCAGTAGGATAGTCTTTTTTGTGCATATAAATATAGCTGATTGCATTCTTCGCACATGTCAATCTTGTTTTGATCCGCATTTATCGCTATTCTTGGACGATCGGTATGCTTAGCACGGCAATAAACGGAAATCATCACGCTCACCGTTCTCTTTTCTCTGCGGATTCTTGGTCCGTCCTGTTGGGTGCGCATCTATTAGGTTCCCCTCTCTTATCCGTTTATCGAGCTGCGTCTCAAGCCTCTCTATACGTACCGTACCGAATTGCGGGACAGAGCGCTATGACTTCAATAACAAGGGAACGAAGGAACGATTCAATCCAAGACTGATTTCCACTCCAAAATAAAAAAGACGCCCATCGGCGTCGAGCATCATGTGTACATTTTTTAGGTTTCTTCTTTCAAAATAAGTTCGATCTCCTTCAAATCTTCTGGCGACAGCTTCACTCCAGACGCCTTGCTGTTCTCTATCACCTGCTCGGGACGTGTAGCTCCGATTATGCAGCTCGATATGATGCCATGGCGGAGTATCCAAGCGAGAGCTAGCTGCGGCATGGAAATGCCATTCCGATCCGCAATCGAATGCAAGCGCTTGACCTTGCGTAAATAATGATCCTGCATGAAGCTCTCCATGAACATATTCGTGCTCGCATCGGAAGCCCGGGTCCCTTCCGGGGCCGGAGCTCCCGGCTTGTATTTTCCCGTCAATACTCCTTGTGCAAGCGGACAATAGACGACTTGACCGATGCCTTCCTGTTCACATAGCGGAAACACATCCTTCTCTATGGAGCGGTCCAGCATATTGTAGTGCGGTTGGTTGGATACGATGCGGTCCAAGTTGCACTGTCTGGCAGTATGGACGGCATCCGCAATGTGGTTCGCCTCCCACGAGCTGACCCCGACGTACAGCACCTTTCCTTGCGTGACAAGGTCGTCGAGCGCGCGCAGCGTCTCTTCAAGCGGAGCTTCGGAATCGTAGCGATGGCATTGATACAGGTCAATGTAATCCGTGCCGAGCCGCTTCAAGCTGGCCTCGCATTGCTCGATTATGTGCTTGCGTGACAGACCGCGATCATTCGGTCCTTCGCCCATCTCGAAGTACACCTTCGTCGCCAGCACGTAAGAAGAACGCTCATATTTGGCCAAAGCTTTGCCAACGATCTCCTCAGCCGCGCCCTCATGGTACACATTTGCCGTGTCAAAAAAATTAATGCCCAGCTCATAAGCTTGATCGATGATGGCTTCCGCTTGATCTTGATCGATCGAACCTCCATAAGTCAGCCAACTGCCGAGGCTGATCTCGCTCACCTTCAATCCGCATGTTCCGAGTCGGCGGTACTGCATCACTTGCTCATCCTCCTGTCACTTTATTTCATCATGAATATTCCGCGCATCCGATGAACGTAGTCAGTCATATGGATGATATAGGAGTGAATCGAATCCTGCCATAACAGAACCTCACGGCTTTTTGACCGATATTCACATCCTATGCGCACAAGGTGAAAAGCTTCCTGAAAAGAACCGGAAAGGTGGAATGAAGTGGACATGTATAGCAATATTGTCCCCCTTCCGTCTTGTAATGGAGGCCAGCAGACGCTTTTCATCGGCACAAAGCACCATACGCGGCGTATTGTTATTTTAAGCGGCAACGATTAAAATAATATATATGAAACTATAAAGTAATAAACATGATACTTATCTTCAATTAAAGGAGGTGAATCTATGGCTTCCGCACCTGGATTAAGCAGCGGACTCCGCATCATCGAGTTAGTATCCGAATCCGAGACGGGAATCGGCTTCAATCAATTGAAAGCGGCCTTGGAATTGAGCTCAGCCAGCCTTAACCGTTATTTGCAGGTGCTGCTGGAACGGCAATTTGTGGGCAAGAACGAGAACCAGCAGTATGTGCCGGGCGCGAAATTGTCAGCCATGATAAAGTGTGCCGATGGCCTCCACGATGTCAGCGGCATGACCGGCCCTATACTGGATCGCATTTGCAGAGAGACTGGCTGCACCTCATTGTGGATCGACTTTCGGAACGGTCGGATGATTTGCCGGGATAAAGCGGTTCATCCCGAAGGGGTAGTCATGCAGCAAATAGGCGAAGTGCGCACGGATTATCTGCTGCACCCTTGGGGGTTTTTGCTGCTTGCCCACGCAAATGACGAAAAAAGGCGCTTTTACATTGAATATGCGAATCTGGGCGGCCTCGCCGGCCGCTGTCCCGACGAGTCTTCCGTCCAGCGCTTCATTGAGGAGGCATCGGTTAACGGCCTGTCCGACGATAACGGGCTAATTTTGCAGAACATACGACGCATCGCCGTTCCAATCCGCGCCGATTCACGCCTTGCTGCAGCCATCGCGATAGGCATGCCGGGCGTATCCTTCGAGGAACGATTCATTGAACGCATATACGGGATTTTGCAAGCAGAGGCGGTGCGTGCCGAACGGCTGCTGAGCGCGTCCACATTATAACATTGAGGGAGTGGCGTGTGATGATGAAGAGACAACCGAACATGATTTACATTTTAGCTGACGATATGGGCTACGGTGATATTTCTTGCTTGAATGACAATTCTAAAATCAATACGCCCAATCTGGATCGTCTCGGAAAAGAAGGGATTATATTCACCGATGCGCACTCCTCCTCTGCCGTGTGCACTCCCTCGCGTTACAGCATCTTGACGGGAAGATACAATTGGAGATCGGCATTGAAAGAAGGCGTTTTGGGCGGATATTCGCGGAGTATAATCGAACAAGGGCGGATGACGGTTGCTGATCTGCTTAAGCAGGCGGGCTACTATACGGCTTGCTTCGGCAAATGGCACCTCGGCTTGGATTGGCAAAAAAGCGGAGACACCCCTGCGGAGGTCGATTTTTCCAAGCCGATACAAAACGGTCCGTCCGATTTGGGGTTTGATGAATTTTACGGGATCAGCGCATCCCTTGATATGCCGCCTTACGTCTATATCGAGAATGACAAGGCTACCCAACTGCCTGATCAGGTGACCCGCAACGATGATAAGAAAGGTTTTTGGCGCGAAGGTCCGACGGCTCCGGATTTCCGGCACGAAGAGGTGCTGCCGCGATTGACGCAGAAGGTGCTAGATCGGATTGAACAATTCGGAGCCAGTTCCGGTTCCGAACCGTTCTTCATTTATTACCCGCTGCCCGCTCCGCATACGCCGATACTGCCGACCGCTGATTTCAAGGGAAAATCGGGAACGAACCTGTATGGTGACTTTGTGCTCATGTGCGATGATGTTATCGGTCTCATTATGAGCAAGCTGGAAAGCTGCGGACTCGCAGACAATACTATCCTGGTATTCACCAGTGATAACGGCTGCTCTCCGAGCGCCGATTACGGGGAGCTGGCCCGAGTCGGCCACAACCCCAGCTATGTGTTCAGAGGGCATAAGGCAGATATTTATGAAGGAGGACATCGCATTCCGCTGCTGGTCAGATGGCCCGCACAGATTGCCGCGGGGACGATAATCGAAGAGCCGGTGTGCTTGGTGGATTTCATGGCGACGGCTGCTGATATCGCAGGCTTGCCTCTCCCTGATAATGCGGGCGAAGATAGCGTAAGCCAGCTTCCTCTGTGGCTGGGCCAAGCCCGTGAACAGCCGCTGCGCGAGGCCATCGTGCATCACTCAATCGACGGCTCCTTCTCGATCCGCAAGGGCGAATGGAAGCTTGAGCTGTGCCCCGGCTCGGGCGGATGGAGCGATCCGATGCCGGGAGCGGAACCCGAAGGTACGCCTTCGTTCCAGCTGTACCGGTTGAGCGAGGACATCGGCGAGCGGCACAATCTGGCGGAGCGGCATCCTGAAGTCGTTCTGGAACTGAAGGAGCTTCTGACCCGGTATATCAAGGATGGCAGAAGCACACCGGGTAAGCCGCAGCCTAATACAGGAGCTCCGCGATGGGGGCAATTGCATTGGATGCAATGATGAGTGAAAGATTATTCAATCCGGCCATTTAGCGATTCATGGCATTCATCTATTCTACTAACGCTGCGCAAGAAAGAAGTTCCCGCGTTCGCGGGAACTTCTTTTAAGTAGCCTGATCTTTTTATACGGAGCTCGGTTACTGTTGCGATTTTCAGCATGGACGATGCCAGAAAGACCGGCCGCTCGCTATCGTCGGGATTTAGCCGTCGCTTGTTTTTTGACCCAGCTTATTAATGGCTTGTCCCATTGCCACACAGGCAGAGCGTAATAGATGTAGTTCATGGCCTCATCTTCGTCACCGAACCCGTAAAAGTCAGGCAATTCCTCTGCAAGCCGCTTGCGGCCGACAATGTAACCAGGCACATAAGGATTGCTTGCCCGAGCTTTCTTCCACTGCTTCTGCAGCACAGGCTCGGGTTGCTTCGTATAATATGCCAGCAAGAAACGGGTATAGCTCAAATGCGCCCCTTCGTCATCCTCAAATTGAGCGAGAAGCTCCGCCAACTCTTTGAATTGGCTCAGCAAAATGAGACCATTGACATACAAATACCGCACGCCCTGGTTGTCGTTCGGATTGAGCGCGAGCATGTCGGCGAAATGCGCTCCAGCTTCCGCGTAGTCCCCGAGAAGATAGCTCGTCTCGGCATAGCCGGACTTGCTCCGCATGAACGGTCTCGTTTCGGCCAATCCCCAGAAATACCCTTTATGCTTGCGGAAGTACGTTGGACCTAATTGTGCCTTCCCCGCCTCAATGCCAAGGCGATAATAATCGCGCGCTTCCTCAAGCGTCTTCGCTTTGGTCACAGCCAACTCGTTATAATAATCAGGGGTGCCTTGTTCATTCACGGATGAAGTTCCGAGCATCTCGTTGACGATCGCATCGAGGGCGCGTTCCCGCTCTCCGACATCGACGTCATCTTCCTGAACTTTCAGCAATTCCATCGCATATTCATCCATCTGTTGAACGCGAGTAGCGATCGAGCTGACGGACACCTTATACCGCTCGGCCACTTCTGCCTGTGTGACGTAATCCTCATGCATGCCGCGCACGACGTATTCCAATGCCGCCCAGAACACGCCCATCTTGCGGAAAATTGGCTCTTGGTCGTCTGAATAGTAATGCCAGAGCATAATCCCGAATTCCACATATTGTTCGGGCAGGCGTCCGCTCCAATGCTTGATAATGCCTCTGGCCAGTATCCGGTAGAGTTCGTTCCTCCAAGACAATCTCTCGATAAACGCTAACAACTCCTGTTCCGAGTTGGACTTGCGTTTCGTTGCCGCGCCGCCGAATTGCTTGCTCCCCGCTTCTGATTTTACAATCGGCACTACGTTGGACTGCTTGTCATTCTCTAAGCAGCAATGCTTGTATTTCTTCCCGCTTCCGCAATGGCAGCGATCATTTCTGCCCAGTTTCTTCATATTATCCCTCCAGTGCGCCGTATCGGTATAAATAATTGACAATGGGACCGCTTTCTTCTGATGCTTATATCGATCATGGATTGTCAAAGCGTTACGAATATTCAACATTCCATCTGTTCCTGCTATATCCTCTATTATATCATGGTGAGAATAACGTAAACAGATACCGAAGCAGCATACATCCATCACATAACCCTCTGCATTCTGAATATATTTGAATAACACGCAACTCTTTTCCCATAAGAGAAAGCGACCTTTAGAACATAATCCTTAAGTAATGCCAATGCACTGTTGCAGCAGGTTGGAAAATACATCCATCAGGAGGTGTCTGCCATTGGATGCACGAACGTTTATCGTCTCCCGTGAAGATTGGTCTCTCCACCGCAAAGGGTATCAGGACCAAGCGCGCCATCAGCAGAAAGTCCGCGAAGCGATCAAACAAAATCTTCCCGACCTCGTGACGGAAGAAAATATTATTATGTCAGACGGCAAGCAGATTATTAAAGTTCCCATCCGCAGCTTGGATGAGTTCCGATTCGTGTATAACTTCAATAAGAAGAAACACGTCGGGCAAGGCGACGGAGACAGCCAAGTGGGGGACGTGCTCGGCACCGACAGCACTCAGGGGCAAAGCAAAGGCCAGAAAGCCGGCGACCAGCCCGGCTCGGATGTCATCGAAGCTGAAGTAAGCATCGCCGATCTGGAGAACATGCTGTTCGATGAGTTGGAACTGCCGCATCTGAAGCAGTTAGACAATGATCAATTGGAAACGAAGGAGATCCGGTTCAACGATATCCGGAAAAAAGGCATCATATCGAACATCGACAAGAAGCGGACGATACTGGAAAATTTGCGCCGCAATGCATTGGCCGGCCAGCCGGGCATTCATGGCATCAATCCGGACGATCTGCGGTTCAAGACGTGGGAGGAAATCGTCAAGCCCCATTCCAATGCGGTCATTATCGCCATGATGGACACGTCGGGGTCGATGGGTTCGTTCGAGAAATATTGCGCCCGCAGCTTCTTCTTCTGGATGACCCGCTTCCTGCGCCGTCAATATGAAAAGGTCGAGCTCGTATTTATCGCTCATCATACCGAGGCGAAGGAGGTAACGGAAGAAGAGTTCTTCACCCGCGGCGAGAGCGGCGGCACGATCTGCTCTTCCGCCTATATTAAGGCGCTCGAAATTATCGACAGCCGCTATCCGGCGTCCAGCTATAATATTTATCCGTTCCATTTCTCCGACGGCGATAATTTAACGAGCGACAACGAACGCTGCGTCAAGCTTATTTCCCAGCTGCTCAAGCGCTCCAACATGTTCGGTTATGGCGAGGTTAACCAGTACAACCGCAGCAGCACGCTGATGTCCGCTTACCGCAATATCAATCTTCCCCATTTCATGTACTACGTCATTAAGGAGAAGACTGAGGTGTACAAAGCGCTCAAGCATTTTTTCAAAAAACAGCCGGGAGGGGTGCGCCATGACGTCCGATGACAACCGCGAGCTGGAATACGCAATTGCCGAAATTACGGAAATCGCAGAAGGCTTCGGGCTGGACTTCTATCCGATGCGCTACGAAATCTGCCCCGCCGACATCATTTACACGTTCGGCGCATATGGCATGCCGACCCGCTTCAGCCATTGGAGCTTCGGCAAAACCTTTCACCGCATGAAAATGCAATACGACTTCGGTCTCAGCAAAATATACGAGCTCGTTATTAATTCGAACCCCTGCTACGCATTTCTGCTCGAGGGGAACTCGCTCATCCAGAACAAGCTCATCGTGGCGCACGTGCTGGCTCACTGCGATTTCTTCAAAAACAATGCCCGCTTCTCCACCTCGAACCGCAACATGGTCGAGAGCATGTCCGCGACCGCCGAACGAGTCTCGCAGTACGAAATGGAATATGGCACACAAGCGGTCGAAAGCTTCATCGATGCGGTGCTGGGCATTCAAGAGCATATCGATCCGCAGGTCGTGCGGCCGCAAAAGCTGGATAAGCAACGCTACATGGAGCTTAAAATGCGGGAACAGCGGGAGCAAGAAGGGCAGCCCGCCAAAAAACAAGGAGACTACGACGATCTATGGGCGCTCGACGAGATGAAGCTGGCCCTCAAATCGGGCATGGCAGCGCTGCAGGAGATGCCAGAACGCCGCTTCCCGCCAGAGCCGGAGAAAGATATCGTCTGGTTCATACAGGAATTCTCCCCAGTGCTGGAGGATTGGCAGCGGGACATCATGTCGATGCTGCGGGACGAGATGCTCTACTTCTGGCCGCAGCTGGAGACGAAAATCATGAACGAAGGCTGGGCTTCGTATTGGCATCAGCGCATCGTGCGCGAGCTCGATCTGACGACCGACGAGACGTTCGAGTACGCGAAGCTGAACAGCTCCGTCGTGCAGCCGTCCCGCCAGAGCCTGAACCCTTACTATCTCGGCGTGAAGATTTTCGAGGACATTGAGAAAAGGTGGGATCAGCCATCCCGCGAGGAACGGGACACCTATGGACGCCAGCCGGGACAGGGACGCGCCAAAATATTCGAGGTGCGCGAGCTCGACTCCGATCTCTCCTTCATTCGCAATTATTTGACAAAGCAGCTGACGGATGAGCTTGACCTGTACATTTTTGAGAAAAAAGGGCCGGAATGGAAGATTACCGACAAGTCATGGGAAAATATCCGCGATCAGCTCGTCTATTCGCGCGTCAACGGCGGATTCCCGTATCTGGTCGTGCAGGACGGGGATTATCAGCGTAACGGCGAGCTGTATTTGAATCATCAGTACGAAGGCATGGAGCTCGATCTGAAATATTTGGAGCGCACGCTGCCGTACGTATATACGCTGTGGGGCAAACCGGTCCATCTGGAAACGAAAGTTGAAGAGAAAACGGTTATGTTCACCTATGACGGCAAAAAGGTATCCCGAAAATTCGTCGGGTAATCGACAATTCAGATGTAAAAAAATCCGCCGCTCGAACATGTCGACCGGCGGATCCGCTTAATGAATCAATCTATTGAAGCGAAATGGGAACCGAGTTGCCCAACCAGACTCGAACGGTATACCCCCCTGGAGCCAAGCCCGCTGTAGGGATGATAACATCCTGATTCGCCTGTTGTTTGTCAACGATGACTTTCACGGCGCGCTTGGCCACCACTTCATTCTCCATATCGAATAATGTATTGAAGCGCGCATCGATGGACGCGAGATAGACCGTTGTCGGTTGATTCACGCGCACCGCAATATCCTCTCCAGCAGCATATGTCCTCTTGTCCGACGCCAAGCGGACGTTCATGCCTGCCTTGATGTTATAGGTGGCAACCTCTTGGCCGTACACATTGCCGTACATATCTTGGATGACGCTTGCATTAAGATGAAGCTTGTTCGATTCACCCGTATAAGGCACGGCGAACACAACCTCCAGCTTATTCGCATACAGGCGTACTTCATCTTCTGCCCGCAAAGGCCGGAAAGGTCCGTTATTGGCCGAGAAGGTAATCGCCGCTTTCAGAGCCTCCATGTCGGATAAATGATTTTGAATTTCTTTGTTGAAATTCAAAATAATGTTATCGTTCGTTTGTGGCGAGTCTGCAGTATGACTATATTCAAATGCATCCTCTTTGCCTGCGTACAGTTGAATAAATTCAGGGGAAGAGGCCTTTCCTGCTGCACTGAGCGCCACCACGATAAAAGTAACCCTTTTCTTGCTCAAGCCTGTCGTGTCGATTTGGACGCGTTCGTTGGCCTTGACTGCCGCTTTCTTACCGCTGCCGCCCCGCACCGCTTCTTCCAAGCCGATCTCGCTGCGTGTCGTGCCGCTCTCTACGATATATACCCAACCGTCCATATTGCTGACGGCATATACACTTTCGGTAACCGTTGCTTTTTTGGTTACGGACGACAGTACCGGCACATCACCTGTCGGCAAGGGATGAACAGCGATGCCGCCCCCTGATTGTTCGCCGCCTGTCGCTCCGCTACCCCTCGATCCGTTGTCCGAACTGCTGTCTGAGCTGCTGCTGTCATTCGACGAAGAGCCGCCGGCGTCTGTTGTCGAAGCAGGTTGTTTGGCATCTTTCGCCGCAGCGTCTTTACCGCCAACTTTCATTATCACGTCTTGCGCAACGTCGCTGCCCACTTTCACGTTGCCCGCAGGCTTCTCCATCGAGATTCCTTCGGCATTGACCGTTGCGTTCTGAACCGAGCCTTGACCCGCTACGTTAATCGCCGCATTCATAATCAAAGTGATGATAGACGCTTCGCGGCCAAGCTCCAGCTTCGTTCCAGCAGCCGCCGAATCAATGTTCAAATCTTTAATCGAGCCTTTAGGGATATCAACGACAATGCTTTGCGCAACGACATTGACCGTCTCGAACGAACCGACCAACTGTACATTCGAATGTTGCGGCAGCGCCTCGGATAAGGTCACCTTATTGATGTCCGCGCCGGATTGCGCTTCGATTTTCGCATTCGACTGCACGCTCACATCGGCGATATGTGTAGAACCGTTCACAACAATCCGCACTTTCCCATCCGCTTTGTCTACGACTACCGTCACCATAACGGAGTCCTCGAAGTGGATGCTGTTTTCCCCTCCGCCTTGCACAGTTGCCGTGCCATGAACCTTGACACGTTTGAGCGTGACGTCGCCTTCACCGACCCCGCGTCCAATGAGCAGGTCACCTTGGATATCCATGTTTTGGAGCGTAACGCCAGGGACGTTGATGACGACGTTTTGTTTCACCTTCTCCACGCCGGTTTCGGGTCCATAAACGCCAGCTTTGTCATATGTGACATTTGCGGTTTGATAGGCTCTATCCAGTATGGTCATAGCTTCGGCACGCGTTACAGGCGCTGCTGGCTTGAACATGTTCCCTTTATATCCTGTCATGATGCCAGCCTCTGCCACGGCTCCGATAGCCCCCTTGCTCCATTCAGGACTATTAGCCGTATCGGTAAATGCTGTGCCGGAATCGGCTGTGTTGAGCTTAAGCAAATGGGAAATCATTACTGCCGCTTCCTGGCGGGTTATCGGCTGTCCCGGCTTGAACGTGCCATCGGCATAGCCTGTTATGTATCCTGCTCCCAACGCTTTTCCAACTTCTGTATGGAACCAATCATTTGGCGTAACATCGGCCGCCGGCACGGATCCAATCTCTTGGAATCCAAAAAGCTGATTAATGACCTTCACCAGCTCAGCCCGCTTCATTGCGCCATTTGGCTGGAAAGCGCCATTCTCAAACCCCTGAATCATTCCTTCAGCGGCCATATTCTCGATCGTCTTCTCCGCCCAATGACCGGAAATATCGGTAAAAGACGCCTTTTGCGATGTCGGATCCGAAGCCTCGCCAAACGCCGCATTCGCGTTCGAGACACTTGCGCTCACCACCATCACCAACACCAAGAACTTGCTTACCCATGTTTTCATTGTCTGCTGCATCTCCTTGCTGATTTGCTTCCTCTATGTCGTGAAATGGGTCTTCTGTCACAATAGAAAAAGATACTACAAATTTAAGCCGAGTGCCAGGGCGAATCTTGCTTTTTACGGTAACATTTTACTAGGTAATCCCAGTTCTTTCTTCCTATTTACATACAAAAAAGAGTCACTATCGTGACTCCCGTTCATAACGAAGCCTATCTTTCTACGCCAACTCATCCACAGCCGCCGCATCGCCGGAATGATACGCTTTCTGCTGCCGTTTTAATCTTGTTTTCCATTCCTTCATTTCTTGCTCGGTCATTGCGTTATACGTATTCATTTTCAACTGGGAACCATCCGTCAATTGCAAGCTGAATTTAGGAAAAATCGGCCGAAAACAAAATACCTACGCGTGCGCCGTCCGTCGCAATGTCGCTCACCTCATCCCAGCCAATCTTCCAATTCCGTCCATTCCATAACGATGTCTCGTCATAGTAAAACAGAGCGTTGTCCGGTCTAAGAAGCGTGATGAATAAACATGCCATACTGCTTCCGAAATAACTTTATCCAATCATGGCTGCGGCCAGAGCGCCGAAGCGGACAGATGCCGGCATGGCCACGGTGAAGGCCGCGTATGTCAAGGCTGCGATTCCCGCCACAACTAGCAAGGACACAACAAATCGGGCTGCTACAACTTGTCTCCGGTAATATACGCGCTGCATGATGTTGAGCACCCTTATCGCGAGGTTTGTCGAATGGTTACAACTTCGACACTTTTCGCCCTGTCCCTGCTTGCAAAATCGACAAAATGATACTATTTGCGCAATATCAAACGTTCGCCATATTGAACCAGCTTCTCGTGTATGTACAGAAGCATCTGACGAAGCTCATCCTGCGGCGCTTGTATGGCGACGACAATGAGCTCGTCAAGCTTGCGCTGAAACAACCAATACGGGTCTTGCTTATCCTCCGTCATGCGGCTGGCGTGCAGAGAAGGCGTTAGCAGCGGAAGCTCCCTAATCCATTTGAGCTGCCTGTTCACCTGATGCTCTGCAGCACACAGGGAATCACTCTCCGTCACGTCCATTTGGATCTGTTGGACCTCGATGACAGTCTGTGCCTCCTCCCGTTGACCCTTGCCTTCCAGCATCAATTCGCATTGGGCAATCGTCCACTTGCCGGGAATGTCCCAACTTCCGGAGCTTTCGCATTCGATAACGAGCAGCTTCATATCGTCCGGCACAGGCGGACCCAGCACGATCAGCCGGCGATCGCCCTGCACAGCGCTCTCATAACCATATATCGCGCGCACCTCGATTCCATCCGCCGGAATAAACGACAAAGTTAAAGCGCTTTTACTTAAGGAATCTGCACTTTTTTCAATTACATCCAAGCCCATCGAATCCGCATGATACATGACAATGATAAAAAAGCGATAAGCTTTTCCCATCGGCACGTGTGTCCCGCTGCGCACAATGTGCATATAACGGTTGACTGACAAGACGCATTCCCTCTTTTCCGCTATGATCATACTTTAAACTTAAATAAAGGTTGAATCATTGTTCATATTTTTCTATTATGGATCAATCCCCCTCTCTCGTCATCCTTTTATATCAAATTGGGAACGTTTAGAGGCAGGTTTATCGCCATCAGAATTGTTTTGTTATCAAAAAACCGAGAGCTGCCGCTCCCGGTCGAAACAGCTATAATTTTAGCCTAACTTGCCTTCGACTGCCTGGATCGCATGCGCTGCGCCAATGACAGCTGCGGCAGACAAATACCCGCAAAAATGATGATAATGCCTGTCCATTGCAGCCAAGTCACCTGCTCGTTCAGAACGGCGACGGACATGATCACTGCGGCTGGAAGCTCGGCGGCTCCCAAGATCGTGCCGATCCCCGAACCAACCTTCGGAACACCGATGCCGAAGAAGACGACAGGGATAATAATGCCGAGCAGCCCCATCGTAATCCCATATTTCCATAGCCCCGCGCCAAGCGTTCCATCCACGATAAAAGCGGGAGGAAACATCATGAAGACGATCATCATTGCTCCGGTAGTCATTGTCAAGCTTTTGTTCAATACGGGAACCTCAGTCGCCACCCGGCCGCTGACAAAAATATAAAGGGCGAATGATAACGCCGAAATGATACCGAACGCCGCTCCCTTCCAAGTCAAGCCGGACAAGCCGTGATCGGCGAGTCCGCCAGCAAAAACGGTGCCGATGAGGAGGAACAAGACGGACACGAGCTTCGTCCGTTCCGGAAACGTGCGGGTTACGAGCGCCTCAAGCAATACGCCAATCCACGTAAATTGGAATAAGAAGACGACCGCGATGGAAGCCGGCAATTCTCCAACCGTGATGCCGTACGTAATAGACGTGCAGCTAAGTGACAAGCCGCAGGCGAGCAGCACCACAATATGACGCAAGCTTACCTTATGCCGGGAGAATAACACCGTCGCCATAACGAGCAGCGACCAGCCGAAGAAATATTGCGCGCCGATAATTTGCGGGACGGTGAAGCCCTCCCCAATCGCGAGCTTCATAATGGTAGACAGCGTTCCATAGCTGCATGCTCCGATGAATACGAGCAGTGCGTAGCGAAAAAGGTTCATGATAGAAAAACTCTCCCTTCCTGTGTCTCTAGCTGAGCATGCCTATAAACACACAAAAAACCCCCTGTCTGCAAGACAGGGGGCGAACGAAACCAAAGACCGCCGCACAGGACGCCTTTGCAAAATTCCGCCGCTCAATCCGCTCCGAGCGCGAATTGAGTTTGGTAACGATCCGAACGGTTCTGTAACGTTCATTGTATAAAGGGAGGAGGTTAATGTCAATGTATTTTACTGACTGCAAAATAGATCTGAAGGAATAGTGGTTCAATCCGACCGAATCTTTCCGTCTTTTATAAAGTATGTTTCTTCGCAAGCATCAGCCACTTGCCGATCATGGGTTACGATAATGATCGTTTTGCCTTTTCGATAAAGCTGTTTAAATATAGACAATATCGTCTGCTCCGTCTGTTCATCGAGCGAGCCTGTCGGTTCATCAGCCAGAATGACCTCGGGATTGTGAATGAGCGCTCTAGCTATCGCCACCCGCTGCAATTCCCCTCCAGACAACATGCCAACGGTCTTATGATGAATTCCGGTCAACTCCATGTCTTCAAGCGCTTGTTCTACCCTGTTCTGTATCTCTGTCTCTTTATGCTTGCCATATCGCAAGGGCAGCGCTACATTATCGAAAACATTTTTAGTATCGCACATCGCGCAGTTTTGCAATACAAATCCGATATGCCTTCTTCTGAATTCAGCTAATTCATTTAATGATTTATCACTAATATTTTGATCGTTGAATGTATAACGACCTTTCCCTTTTTCCAATCCAGAAATGATATTCAATAGAGTCGATTTGCCCGAACCGCTCCTGCCCATAATAGCGACCATAGAGCCTTGTTCGATTTCCAAGTCAATCCCTTTCAATACCTTTACTTCTTCGGTTCCAACTAGGTACGATTTGTGCAGATCAACCATCTTTATCATCCACTTACCCCGCCCTCTTAAGAAACATGCTAATTTCCAGCTTTTTAAGCTTGGAAAATACCGGAATTATGGTAAACAACACGATAGCGATCATACATCCTGTCATAAGAATGAGATACCATGCAAAATGAACATCGATTAATAGTTTGTAAAACACAATTGCGGCCATCCCTGGAAAACCGACCATAACAACGATTTCGGCTAAAAAATAGGTGAATATATGCTTCACATTCGCTCCAGAAATAAAATGCACCGAGAAGTTTTTAAAGTTCTCCTCTGCTTTATCTGCCATGAGGATGAAGATGCTTATTGCGCACACGATGAAGACCGCTGCCGCAATTAGCGATAACAAGCCCGTATGTTCATTAATTGCAGCAAACACTAAATCATAAGAAGGATTATTGGCTCCGAGCAGCTGCGTATCAAAAAAACCAGACTCTTTTTTAATCGCTTCAAATTTGTTCCTTACGACATAGCCATTGTTCGAACTATGTATTTCACCGTTAATCAACTGCAAATAGTGCTTTTGTTGGAATTTGAACGATGCATTGTCCGCGGGAAATTGGATAAAATGCTGCGCAGGCATAATAATATATCTATCTAAATAAAGATCGGAACGTCTGGCGGTCGCGACCAATGAATTTTCTCTAACAAATCCTTTGACATGAAAATTGAAGTCCTCAAAAAGGTACTTCCCCTTTATCACGTCACCAGCCTGATACATATTTTTATATTCATAACCTAGCAGCACAGGAATGTTCTTGCTATTTACATTTTTAAAATCTTCGATATCGAATGGCTGGCCATCTATAACTTTGATTTGAAAATGATCGAAAGCTTGTTTGTTCATTTGTATGGCCTTTATGGAATAATAAGGACCTATATTATCAATCATTGAAGGCTTTATCCTCTTACCCTCTTCATAATATGACCTAAAAATTTCTTTGTTCGCATCTTCATAGTTTAATAACTTAGCGGGTTGAGTAAATGCATAAATGTATTTTTCATCCATATTTTCTTCTAAATTAGTATAGAATCTTTTTAATATGGTTAAAAAGCTCGGTTGACTCATGAGCTTTCTCAATTCACCGTCATTGTACAGTGTGTCGGACAATTGATACCTGTTCAGCGAGCTCAGCGTTTGGGCTTGATTTGTCTTTCGATCTAGAGAAGCGTAGTTAAGAAACAGGATGGTAACCAGAAAGAATAACAGGATGATTTGAAACAAGATAAAATAAGAAGCCGTCCTGCTTCTCCGTATACTTTCGCCTACCTCCGTAAAAATCATGTTCATTTAGCGACCATTCCTTTCCATGGCCAATTGTCCATACATCTGTTTTGTAGCCAAAAGTATAGATAAGAATGACGTTATGAACATAACCACGCCGCCCATTATCAGGTAGGTTGCAAATGACTTGATCACTTCAGATAATGAGTAACGATACATCATGATCAAGAAACCAATCCCGCCGATAATCCCATAACACAATGCGGTCAGAGCCAAAAATCGCAACGTATACCGTTTAAAAGGGTGTCTGTGCCGAATGCCGGCAATCCAAAGCACGTGAAGTTCCTGCTGCTTTCTCTTCATCCAATGAAAAGCAAATAAAATACTTGAACCTATTAAGAGCACAGTTATGGCAAGAACAATCATGTTGCTGTACATGTCTGTCCCCAAAAATCTTTGCGATCCGCTGTCACCCCGTTTGAATATGCGCACTTTCATTTCCGCACCCCCAATGGATAGCAAACCATCATTTATCAATGAATTTCCAGCTTGTGCGTTGATTGCATATATCGAGGAATCGTGATGTTGCTGATCTACCGCATCTAAATTCAGCAATATCATATGATCTATAAAGGACGGATACGAGGCCCCCATCTTACCGATAATTTCGAATTGGTCTCCTTGGTAGGTTAAATATGACTTGCCTTGCTTGTCTACTATGTTAGCGCGTTCAATTTCTTTACCTACGACAGCCACACGCTTTCCTGAATAGAAATCATGTTTGTTGAAATATCTCCCTGACCGGATGGGAGGTTGATAAGTATCATGATTGTAATATATAGCTCTAATCGTCTCTTTACCCGTTTGCAGTTCTTTGAAAATGGTATATGGATAGGCTGCGGAAAGGTTATTCCAAGGAATGTCCGTTAAATCCGTATTCTCTATTACAAAAAATAGATTGTCATCAGCATACAATCCTCTTGACAATAAATTTAACTCTTCTTGCTTAGCGATATAATAACTTGCCGTAACGATAATTATGCTCATTAAGGAATACAGTATGACGAGATACAAACTGCCTTCTCTATGATAGGTTGATAATTTCATTTTCATCGATTACCTCGTAGAAGGATGAGACCTCAAGCTCAACTTAAGGATCTCACCCTTGTTATTTAGTTACTCTTCATTGCCCATATTTATACCATATATTCCATGATATATATATACTATTGTCTCATTTGTTTTTCATAAGGTTTGCGCGCTGTTTTCTGCTAATCCACATGCTCCAACTGCAATTGTACATTTGCTCGCTCTCCATTATTCTCTCTTCATGGTGCTGGACTGCAAAAGTACATTTCATTTTCGCCAAACCTCATAAATAATGGATAAACGTTCGATTCCAACTGCACATTTGCAGTAAAAGGGCCGAAATTGCCCGGTTTCCGCAAACATAACTGCACAATTGCAGTACGCGCCCTTCACCTGCCCTTCTTGCCTGTCACCTGCTGCAGCCTTCTCCTTAAAGAGCGGACAGGATTGCACCTTCCCCTGTTTCCGCTAATGCATCCAAGTAGTTCCTTCCAACCTTTCTCTCAACTTATGTTAAAATAATAGAATAAAGAATAAATAGAATAGGAGCAGCTGCATGTTAGCCATTATCTATGATTTGGAAATGACCGTGAAGCGCAAAAAAGGGGAATTCGCGGAAATCATCGAGATCGGAGCGGTTAAAGTGGCGGAAGAGGAAGGCAGCACGGTCATCGTGGACACCTTTCAATCATTCGTCAAACCCGTGCTCTCCCCTAAACTAACGTCAGATACGGTCAAATTTACAGGCATTACGCAGGATGACGTCAATCAAGCCAACCAGCTGCAGGACGCGCTGGACCACTTTGTAGCCTGGATCGACACAGAGGATTACGCGCTATGCTCATGGGGCCCGGACGATAAAGCCCAATTTCTGAAAGAATGCCGCCAAAAGCGCATTCCGATGCATTGGCTGCGCAATCACAACAATTTGCAGAAGCAGGTGTCTCTCGCCATGAAACGGGAGAATAATCAACAGGTCGGCCTCAAAGCCGCGCTTGAAGCGCTTCAGGTTCCTTTTGTCGGCAACCACCATCGTGCGCTCGATGATGCTTATAATACGGCGCTTATCTATATCCGCATGAAAGACCACATCCAATTGCAGCGCAACGAGGTGAAGGAGCATCCGAACTACGAGAGTGAAGTCGTCTATCGCGACGCGCAAGAGGATGAACCGGCCAATCCGTTCGCCGCGCTCGCCAATTGGAATATGAATACCGATAAATAAACACGGTTTTCCCTATTTGCAGGGCAAACCGTGTTTTTTATTGTTGAGTATGTTATTACGTAACCGCGAATTCGTCCGGATTCGGACCGACACGCTTGTCTTCATTCAGCGCGTTGATGCCTGCTAATTCGTCGTCACTCAGTTGGAAATCGAACACGTCGAAATTCTCTTTAATGCGCGATGCCGTAATTGATTTCGGAATGACGATATTTCCTTTTTGCAAATGCCAACGAATAACGACTTGCGCCGGAGTCTTGCCGTGATTAGCCGCAATCGAAGCAATCGTCTCATGAGTCAAGATGTCTCCGCCCTGCATTAACGGGCTCCAAGCTTCCAAATAAATATCGTTCTGCTTGCAGAACTCACGCAGCTCGTTCTGTGCAAGGCGCGGGTGGCATTCGACCTGGTTGACGGCCGGCTTCACGGTGCACTCCTGCAAGATTCGCTCCAAGTGAGGGATGTGGAAGTTCGAGACGCCGATGGCGCGGACCCGGCCGTCTTGAGCCAATTTTTCAAGCGCCTTGTACGTGTCCACATACAGATCCTGCGAAGGAACCGGCCAATGAATCAAATATAAATCAATGTAATCTGTCCCTAATTTATGTAAGCTTTCATCAAAAGCTTTTAACGTAGCGTCATAGCCTTGATCGGAGTTCCATACTTTTGTTGTTAAAAAGATGTCCTCGCGTTTCACGCCCGATTCACGGATGGCTTCACCTACGCCCGCTTCATTTTTATAAATTGCGGCCGTATCAATCAGACGATAACCAGTGTCCAGTGCCGTCTTCACCGCATCCTTGATCTGCTGACCTTCTTCGACCCGCCATACACCGAGCCCAAGCTGCGGCATGCTTACGCCATTGTTCAAAGTAATGAGCATTGTGAATACCTCCTTCATATCATGAGAAAAAGCGTCCCACCAACTGCCGCGGTTCCCCGGGCCATTCTATTTCAGTATAGTATTAACGGCAGCCTGAACGCAAATCATTCCCTTTGAACAGCACTCTATTGCAGCGCACGCACACGTTCCGCCGCCATTCTGTGCATAACGTCATCCGCAATGAGCTCTGCAGCACGGGGCCGCGCCATGTCGGACATACGCGCCCGCATGGCCGACAACCGTTCGGGGCTGGAATAGGCTTCCATGAGCTGCACAGCTAATTCCGACTCATGCCGGGCAACAATAGCAGCCCCTTGCTTCGCAAAGTAACGCGCATTCTCCCGCTCTTGGCCAGGCTGGGGACGGACAAGGAAGAGCGGGACACGCAGCACGAGCGCCTCGGTCAACGTAAGCCCTCCAGCCTTCGTAACGACCGCATCGGAACAAGCCATCAACTCATGAACCCGCTCGACATAACCATAAATGTGCACGTTGGGGCTTTCTGCATGCTTTTTCTTCAGCAAAGCTTGCCAACGCCCATTGCGCCCGCACACTATCGCGCACTGATGGTCGGGAATGGCCATCAGACGCTCGACAAATCGCTTGGATATGACTTGTGCTCCGAATCCGCCCGACATGATCAATGTTGTCCGCTTCGATGCGTCCAAGCCGTACGTCTGGCGAAGCGCGGCCTGCCGCAGATCTTTTCCTTCCCCGGCATGCGTCCCGAGTTCGAGCAGACGCGCCGCTTCGGTGAATCCCGTCCGCACCGGAATGCCGCTCACGTGAATCAGCCGAGGATCAATGCCCCCGGCCTGCATCAGCTGAGCCAAGCTCTCTGTGGCCACATAATACTCATCTTGGGTTGATTGAATCCAGCGATGATGCAAATCATAGTCCGTCATCACCGTAGAAGTCGGTATATGCATCCCCATTCTGCGCACGACAGCAGCGACATCGAAGAACGGAAAGGTGCTGATGACTCCGCTCGGACGGTGCAGGGCCAGCAATTGCTTCAGCTTGCGGGTGCCGAGCGCAAACCCCGTCTTCACAAGCGGATGATTCCGCTCCATGCGCCGGGTGCCGTAATAACTCCAGCCATAATAGTTGAAGCCGTATAAAGACATCGTTGAGCTATGCAAAAATAAAAATCGGATGAAAGCATCCCATTTCGGATATGCCTCCGCCATTAAGTCTACGATTAGCACCTCGGCACCATGCCGTTCCAGCTGCTGCTTTAAAGCCTGTGCCACCTGCCAGTGCCCTTCTCCATACCGAGCCGTAAGAATGATCACTTTGCCTTCCGAACGCGGCATTCCTTCGCCCCCCCCGATCGAATCCCTCCTGTTTTCTGTAGTATACCCACCTATTCTCAACACAGCTTTATGCAGGTTTAAAGTTTTTTTTAAGAAAGAAGAAAAGCCGCTTTCCTCCGGCGAGGCTGCGGCTTGCTTAGCTGATGGCTATGGAATGATGCTACTCGTCCGTGCGGGCGGGTAAGCCGTATGGATATTGATAATTCAGCGGCTCGTCGAATGTCGCGTAATCGAAGTTCACCATCAACAGCATAATGCGCTGCCCGGTCATTGGGTCGCTAATAATGATGTGATCGCGGCCGGCCGCTTCCAGCATGCCGCGGAACACTTTCGCATTCCATTCCGAGTTGTTCTCGTATGTGAAGTAGAACGTTCCGACTTTGCCCAGATTCAGACGCAAAATATTTTCGATATAGGACTGTTCACCAAGGCCGGGGATAACCATCCCTGCAGGAGTCATCACATTGCCGCTCGCTACTGGCGGCGGAGTTACTACGGGCGGCAGAGTTACTACTGGCGGCGGAGTTACTACGGGCTGCGCGGTCTGGGGAGCTTGCGGAACCATATAATGCATTGGGTTCACATTGGATGCTCCATAATAAGCACCGCCTTTAGGCTGCGCGCTCATCGGCGCCGCAGAATACATCGGTTGATTCTGATGACAATAAGTCATATAAGACATCTTACGCTCTCTCCTTTACAGTCTCTTATCGGACTGATTATTTGAATGGGAACCGCCTAAGTGTTACCTGTAGACGTCAGGACATGCATCCCCTGACGGCGCAAAGAAACAGTGAGCTTTGTAACGGCCGGAGTTTTGTTGATTGTACCATGTGCCCGGACACTCGCCTGCCGGACGGAAAAACCACAGCGCATAGCTTGCCGGCCACGTGCGCTCACCATTGATGACCCGTCTGGCCAGCCGAACGTCCCTGTCGCGAGCCCTTTGATAAAAATAACTTTTTTGAACCGCTTCGAATCCGCCCGGACTTTGGAACACCATGTCATTCATCGAGCGGATATCGACAAAGTCCAAACAGTTCACCAACACCCGGTTTACGCCCACGTTGCCGACCATGAGCATGCCAAGCTCGCTTTCACCTTCAGCTTCGGCCCGCATCAAACGCGCGAGCAAATTTACGTCCCCGGAATTCGTCTTAATAACCGCCATGCCGTTCACTTCCCTCCCTTCACACGATACCATCATATGTGCGATAGCCTATTTGGTGACAATAGCGCAAAAAAAACCGGCCCATTACGGACCGGTCTTTCAATCTAATGAATCGATATCTTATACTTGCGCGAACATGCGTTTAACACTGGCTTCCGCACGCTGCTTCGCTTCTTCAAGCAATGCTTCCGCACGATCAGGCACTGCGTTCATGCCTTCGACGACAACGTTCTCGTATTCAGTAATGCCGATAAATGCCATCACGGCGCTCAGGTAGGAATCCGTAAAGCGCATTGCCTGCGCAGGACCTTCCGAGTAGAAGCCGCCACGCGCTTCAATGTGCACGACTTTTTTACCGTTCAACAAGCCTTGAGGGCCTTCTGCTGTATATTTGAATGTGCGGCCCGCGATAATTACGTTGTCGATGTACGCTTTAAGAAGCGGCGGGTAGCTCAAGTTCCACATTGGCGTAATGAAGACGACAACATCTGCGGCAATGAATTGTTCCAAAATTTCGTTCATGCGGCCCATTGTTTGAAGCTGCTGCTCGGACAATGTCTCGCCTGCTGCCGCTTTGCCCCAACCATCCAATACGCTGCCATCGATCAGAGGAATGTTTTCTTCGTACAGATTGACGCGTTCGATTTGAACATCGGCCGCTGCTTGCAGCGAAGCAAGATAGTGCTCGCCCAGGCGCAAGCCGAAGGAGATTTCATTTGGTTTCGGATTGGAATTGACGACAAGAACTTTTTTCATTATGATTCCACCTCGTACATAAATTTTGTAGTAATGAAGAAAGCATGCCAAGATAGTCGACGTTGACTCAGACCACTTGCTTATTTAATAACACATGCTTACTTTATGTAAGTATAATAACATAATCATACGCACTTTTGTCAAGCAAAATTTATTTCGAAGTCGAGAAAATATCTATCGAGTGACTTTTCTTTTTGCCTTACCGTAAAAAGCGGCTCGTAAAATACGAACCGCTCACACATCCATTACGAATTATACGTTTGTCCTGTAATACTTTGCGCTTGTCCAGATGGCTGAAAGCTGCCTGGCACTACATTTTGCTGCGCTCCATGCGTTTGCGCCGTAATGCTTTGCACTTGACCGGATGGCTGGAAGCTGCTTGGCACTACGTTTTGCTGCGCTCCATGCGTCTGCGCCGTAATGCTTTGCACTTGGCCGGATGGCTGGAAGCTGCTTGGCACTACGTTTTGCTGCGCTCCATGCGTTTGCGCCGTAATGCTTTGCACTTGGCCGGATGGCTGGAAGCTGCTTGGCACTACGTTTTGCTGCGCTCCATGCGTCTGCGCCGTAATGCTTTGCACTTGGCCGGATGGCTGGAAGTTGCTTGGCACTACGTTTTGCTGCGCTCCATGCGTCTGCGCCGTAATGCTTTGCACTTGGCCAGATGGCTGGAAGCTGCTTGGCACTACGTTTTGCTGCGCTCCATGCGTCTGTGCCGTAATGCTTTGCACTTGGCCGGATGGCTGGAACTGTTGTCCGCTGTACGTTTCGGATACGATGCTATGTAAGCCACCTGCTTGATATCCGCTGCCGAAGCTGTTTTGGCTGTTGCTTACAATGCCGCCGGACAACCCTTGATTCAGAGCGCTATAGCCGCTTTGGCCGCCGCTGTAGCTGCTGTACGCGCCTTGGTTCGCCGTGCTGCCGGACGGACCGGAGCTGTTGCCGCTGTACGTGCTTGCCACGATGCCGCCTGATACTCCCGGATTCACAGCGCCATAGCCGCCTTGGCCGCTGTAGTTGCTGTACGCGCCTTGGTTCGCCGTGCTGCCGGACGGACCGGAACTGTTCCCACTGTACGTGCTTGCCACGATGCCGCCCGATACTCCCGGATTCGCTGTGCCATAGCCGCCTTGGCCGCTGTAGCTGCTGTACGCGCCTTGGTTCGCCGTGCTGCCGGACGGACCGGAGCTGTTGCCGCTGTACGTGCTTGCCACGATTCCGCCCGATACTCCCGGATTCGCTGCGCCATAGCCGCCTTGGCCGCTGTAGTTGCTGTACGCGCCTTGGTTCGCCGTGCTGCCGGACGGACCGGAGCTGTTGCCGCTGTACGTGCTTGCCACAATGCCGCCCGATACTCCCGGATTCGTTGCGCCATAGCCGCCTTGGCCGCTGTAGCTGTTGTACGCGCCTTGGTTCGCCGTGCTGCCGGACGGACCGGAGCTGTTACCGCTGTATGTGCTTGCCACAATGCCGCCCGATACTCCCGGATTCGCTGCGCCATAGCCGCCTTGGCCGCTGTAGCTGTTATACGCGCCTTGGTTCGCCGTGCTGCCGGACGGACCGGAGCTGTTGCCGCTGTATGTGCTAGCTACTATACCGCCAGACGGAATTTGACTGTTTTGCCGAAATTGTTGGTATGTCATGCCATATCCTCCTTATGCTATTCACTTGGCCGAACTATGCCCGGCACTCATCGTTATTATGGATAGACAAGCAGGAGGTTTATGCACATGAAATAAATAATTTCAACCGCTTCGGTTTAACCGTGCCGTTCCGCGTTCATTCGCCCTCTCGCCCCATGATGCGGGCCTTCCGCCGGAATCAATTCGCCTGCTTTTCCGAGTCCGGTCGGCGGCATATCGTTGTACACCGCTTCATATTGACCCGGCTCGACCCGATACGTTTCATGATATATTCCGACACTGCCGTCCTTATAGGTTTTATGGAACTGGCGCCATGTTTCCTTATGGAATCCTTGTCTTGCATACCGCTCCAAATCTTCAAAGGAACGCCAATACTGAATGAGCATCGGTCCTTTGCCCCCGATGTAATATTCAGCATGCAGAAATCCATGCTCCTTATCTTGGTATAATTCCTTCATCATGCGCCGCATCGCGCGAACTACGGGCAACCATTTGTGGAAGGCGGGCAGCCGGTTTATCCGCATTCCGATAATAAAGACGACGAACGGCCCATCCATTTGGGCCGCATAACGCCCACGACTCACTTTCATTCTTTCACCCTCATTTCTTCAATATATCAAGATGCTCCTGATAACAGCGCACAATGTCGCGGCGTTGCATGATATGGGCCGTCAAGTATGCGCCATAAAAAATGGTAAACAGCATCTCTGTCAGCTGATCGATGCTCAGTTCGGCATTCACCTCGCCGTCCGCAGTCGCTTCTTCCACGATACGCCTCATCAATACGTCCAGTCGCGGGACCACCGCTCTCGCTTGCCTCTCCTCTCCAGGGAACAAGAGGGAAATTTCCGCATCGCTCAATACAGGCATGCCTGGGTGCATCTTCGCTTCCGCAAGCAGTCCGATGAGCCGCAGCATCATGCCGGGTCTTCTCTGATCCTCTGTCGCAATGCTGGTGAACAGGTGCTCGGCCGCCGCCCATCCGCGCAGCCCATGCTTCTCGATTTCAAGCCAGCGGTTCGTCAACCAGATGCACATGTAGTAAATGAGAATATCCTCTTTTTGAGGAAAGCACTTAAAGAATGTCACCTTCGACACTTCAGCATGGGCGCAGATGTCTTCCACTTTCATGTCGCGAAATGTTTGGTGAACGATTAATTCCAGACTCGCTTCATAGAGCGCAAGCTTCGTCTTCGCTTTCTTGCGTTCTCTGAGTGAAATGTTCTCCATATCCATCTCCTTTCGCACTACTCCATCTAAATAAAGTTTACTCGAGTTAATTAATTTACTCAAGTTAATTTTTTATAATCATATTCAGACCATTTGAACTCGGAGAAGAAATGATTGTACAATGGATGTGGTTTCATAGAGTAGAAGATATAGAAAAGGAGATAGACGCGTGTTTGAGTGGAAAAATATATTTCGTGGAGTCCTCATCGGTACGAGTGATCTTATTCCGGGAGTGAGCGGGGGCACCATTGCCGTCATTCTTGGCTTTTATGAAAGATTAATTGCGGCGATTAGCGGATTTTTCAGCCGGGAGTGGAAAAAACATCTTGGATTTCTTATTCCGCTAGGAATCGGGGTAGGGGCTGCGCTATTGCTGCTCAGCAAAGTGATGAAATGGCTGCTTGCTGAACATCCGCAACCAACCTTCTTTTTCTTTCTGGGCCTTATTCTCGGCATTATCCCGTTCTTATGGAAGGAAGCAGACGGTTCGCGTAATTTCAAGCCTATCCATTACGTTTTGCTGCTTATAGCCGCCGCAGCGGTCGCCTGTACGGGCTTCTTCAAACCGGAAGACCAGAGCCCGGTCATTGAACTGTCGCTTTCGTCCGGCGTATTCTTGTTTTTTGCAGGCTGGCTCGGCAGTATGGCCATGATTTTGCCAGGCATCAGCGGCTCATTCGTCCTGCTGCTCCTTGGCGCTTATCCGACCGCGATCCATGCCTTGTCGAGCTTGGATATTCCGCTTATCGCGGTAATCGGCAGCGGGGTAATTGTCGGATTTATCGTCAGCAGCAAATTCATCCGTTATTTGCTTAGCAGCTTCCCGGCCATTATGTACGCAATCATAATCGGAATGGTCGTCGGCTCGCTTGCCGTTGTTTATCCAGGGCTGCAAGGGTCATGGGTATCGCTCATCATCAGCCTGCTCACGATGGTTGTCGGCTTCATTGCCGCATTGTACTTAGGCAAGCAGCAGCCGCAATAATTCATTGAGGGAAGTGCATCCAATGAACAAAAAGGCACCTCGTCTTATCGGCGGGGTGCCTTGTTTCATGCAGGGTGTAGTTGTTCCGTGAAGTTCATATTCCCCATGCGGAATATTCAATGATAACTTAAAAGAAGCCGTTCGATGGGGTATTTCAATCTATTGCGCATCCGTATAACGATGATAGCTGGCATGAAGAGGACGCAATTCCAGCCACCGTTGAAAGGTAATTCCTTGCTCCTGTTCCTCATACAACGGGTGCTCCGTCTCACCTAAAATAATGTCAGGCGTTGTCGATTTGTCGTAAAACGTCACCTTAACGGGTAAAGCCAATGTGTCAGGGTACCCCGGTATGGCGGACGACAGTCTTCCTCTTACTTGCTTAGGCTTTGATTGCGTGTCTTTCTTCGATCCGTCTGCCACATGTTCCGGATTGATCAGCACCCAGACATCCCAGCTTACCTGTCCGCGGCCATTGCGGAATGGGACCGTCAGGCGTCCGTGAACGTAGTAGTATTGATCGTCCATGACGCATTCTTCCGCGGTCAACCGGCAGCGTTCTTCCCGTTCCCATGGCTCGATCTCCGTCACATAGAATGGGGCCGAACAATTGGTATAGACACTGCCTGCAGACGGTTCGCCCTGCTTGCGCAGCCTGATGCGATGCGGCCTCCTGCGTTTGTTGATTGCATGCGCTCGACTGTTCGCGCATGTCTGTATTGTGGTTACCATATCTCTCCACTCCCTCCACTATTCATTTACGCATAAAGTGACACGGAGTGGTGGTTAAATTGTGAACATTTTTCAACATAATTCAACAAATATCTACACCAAAATGTCTAAAAATGTCGAAATGTAATGTATGACTTATTCGCTGCATCATTGCAACGGTTTTGCTGTCATCGTACCATGTTAGCATAGATCCAGCGAGGCTTAAGTTACTTAATGACAAAAAATCCCCTCTGGCCGAGGGGATAAGCATACTTGATCATGTCTGATGGTTAACGGTTCAGCAGACTGCCCACATAGCGCAGCAGTTCGTTCGCGCACACCGGGCAGTAGCCGTGCCCTTCCATCAGGCGGGCCGATACCTCATTGATACGCTTCAACTGGTTCTCATCCGGCGTTTTCGTCGATGTCGTAATTTTGACGATATCCTTCAAATCAGCGAACAGCTTCTTCTCGACCGCTTCACGCAGCCGATCATGGCTGTTGTAATCGAATTTGCGCCCTTTGCGGGAATAGGTTGACAGACGAATCAATATTTCCTCGCGGAACGCTTTTTTCGCATTTTCCGACACTCCGATTTGCTCCTCGATGGAACGCATCAGCCTTTCATCCGGCTCCATCTCCTCGTCGGTCAGCGGATCGCGAATCTTTTTCCAGTTGCAAAACGCTTCAATGTTGTCGAGATAATTCTCGAACAACGTCTTGGCCGACTCTTCGAACGAATAGACGAACGCCTTCTGCACTTCCTTCTTGGCCAGATTGTCGTATTCCTTGCGCGCCACGGAAATGTAATTGAGATATCGTTCCCGCTCTTCCTTCGTAATCGAAGCGTGCTGATCCAAGCCATCCTTCATCGCCCGCAGCACATCCAGCGCGTTAATGCATTGAAGATCCTGCTTAATGAGCGCACTGGAGATACGGTTGATGACATATCGCGGATCCACTCCGGACATGCCTTCTTCCGTGAACTCGCTCTGCATTTCCTTCAAATCGTTCTCTTTGTAGCCTTCCACTTCCTCGCCGTCATACATGCGCATTTTCTTGACGAGGTCCATGCCTTGCTTCTTCGTCTCCTTCAGACGGGTCAAGATGGAGAAGATGGCGGCCGCCCTGAGCGCATGCGGCGCAATATGGATATGATTCATATCGCTCTGTCCGATCAGCTTCGCATAAATCTTCTCTTCCTCGGACACCTTCAAATTGTACGGAATCGGCATCACGATCATCCGCGATTGGAGCGCTTCATTTTTCTTGTTGGCAATAAAGGCTTTATACTCGGATTCGTTAGTATGGGCAATTATCATTTCATCCGCCGAAATTAGCGCGAACCGTCCTGCCTTAAAGTTCCCCTCTTGCGTCAACGAGAGCAAATTCCACAAAAACTTCTCGTCGCACTTTAACATTTCTTGAAATTCCATCAAACCGCGGTTGGCCTTGTTCAATTCTCCGTCGAAGCGGTATGCGCGCGGATCGGATTCAGAGCCGAATTCTGTAATCGTGGAAAAATCGATGCTGCCCGTCAAATCGGCAATGTCTTGCGACTTCGGATCCGATGGGCTAAAGGTGCCGACACCGATCCGGTTCTCCTCGGATACCAGCACCCGCTCCACTTCCACGCGTTCAATATCGCTATTGAATTCCGTTTTGAGCCGCATCTGGCAGGATGGGCATAAGTTGCCCTCGATACGGACGCCAAGCTCCTTCTCCACGTCCGCTCTCAGCTCGTGAGGGATCAGATGAAGCGGCTCTTCATGCATCGGGCAGCCCTTGATTGCGTAGACTGCGCCAAGCTCGGTGCGCGAGAACTGCTCAAGTCCCCGCTTGAGTATCGTGACAAGCGTTGATTTACCGCCGCTCACCGGACCCATCAGGAGCAGAATCCGCTTGCGCACATCCAATCGTTTTGCAGCTGAATGAAAGTATTCTTCCACTAATTTTTCGATTGCCCGATCCAGACCGAAAATTTCTTTTTCAAAAAACTTATATCGTTTATGCCCATCGACTTCCTCCACACCGTATGAGGCAATCATTTCGTACACACGCGCATGAGCCGTCATCGCCGGTGCGGGGTCGCGCCGAAGCAACTCGACGTATTCTTTAAATGTCCCGGTCCAGGCCAATCGTTCGCTCTCGGCTCGGTGCTCAGCAATCCGTTTGAATATGTCCATCCCTCTAAACCTCCAATGCTCCCGATTTGCAACACAGCCCTTCATCGCCGCTACATTTGTCTGTCTGTTCTTTGGTGTCTCTCTATGTTGTATGCATTTACCTTCGCAACCAACTAGGCTATTGTCTTAGTTAATCCAACAACAGATAAAAAAATAGTGTATTACATACCTATGCAAACCGAGCTGTTTATTATCACGAATTTTTGGAGCCGGGCGCAGAGAAAAACAGACTCCGCTCATGCCGTGTTATAATGGTTCCGCAGACTGCAATGCACGGAATTTGAACGAAAGTAAATGATAAATCAAGAGTGGTTGGCGAGGGGGAATAGGTGGATGATGTCCTTACAGGGTCTCAAGGAAGAAAAGATGCGCGAGCAGAACACGTCCGCACCGATGGAAGAGCACGAAACCGGGCGCAAGAAGGGCAAGCGCAAAGAATCGGAACTGTACGCGCCGCTCAAAGCTTACTTTGAGGCGCAAGGGTACGAGGTTCGAAGCGAGGTGCGTCATTGCGATATCGTCGCATTGAGGCCTGATGCGGCCCCGGATGAAGAGCCCCTCATTGTGGAATTGAAATCTTCCTTCAATCTTACGCTTGTGCTGCAGGGCTTGGAAAGATTGAAGCTGTCTTCGCAGGTGTATGTAGCGGTGGAGAAAAAGAAAGCGGCAAGCAAGAGCCATCCCGTCAGCGCGCTGCGCCACCTGTGCCGCAAGCTTGGACTGGGGCTCATTATGGTCACCTTCTATAAACGGAAGCCGCCGTTCGTGGAGCTCATATGCGAGCCGGGCCATGATGGCGGGATCTATATGGCTACGAAGCCGATCAAGACGCGCGCCGCCAAGCTTGTGCGGGAATTCTCCGCGCGCAGCGGGGATTACAACGTCGGCGGGATAACGAAGCAGCCGCTCGTAACGGCTTATCGGGAGAAGGCGCTCCGCGTGGCCTCCGCATTGCGGGATGGCGCCTTGAAGGCATCCATCGTTCGCGATCGGACCGGGGTCGGCGATGCTGCCGCCATCTTGCAGCGGAATTATTACGGGTGGTTCGCCAGGGTCAGCCACGGCGTGTACGCCTTAACCCCTGACGGGCAAGAGGCATTGATACGCTATGCCCATGTTGTAGCGAGGCTGCCGGGAGCCATTGCCACCCGGGCCAAGCCATAAACCGGTGCAAGCGCAAGGGGCGATCCCGTCCGCTTGCACCTCGGCAGTTCGTTATACTCCTGAGTAACGGCCGAAAAATTCGGATACCGCTTCGGTCAGCCGCTCCATGCCGGTACGGATCGTCTCGGGCTGAGCGAACGAGAAGTTCAGGCGCATCGTGTTGCGCTTCGGCTCCCCGGCATAGAAAGAGGTGCCCGGCACGAATGCGACGCCCTTCTCAACCGCGCATGTCAGCAAGGTCTGCGCATCCAATCCTTCCGGCAGCTCAACCCAGAAGAACATGCCGCCCTGCGGCGTATTCCATTTCGAATCGCGCCACATGTCTTTCTGCAATTCCGTCGCCATCGTCTCCATCCGCTCTTTGTAGACCGCCGAGAGCTTATGAATATGGTCATCCAGCTTGAACACTTCCGGCAGCAGCATCTCGCTGAGGATAAGCTGGTCGAGCACACTCGAATGGAGGTCCGACGACTGCTTCGCGCGAGCCATCATGCGGATAATCCGTTTGTCGGCAACAATCCAACCGGTACGCAGTCCGGGAGCAACCGTTTTGCTGAATGTGCTCGTATAAGCGACGATTCTATCTTCCGGCCGTCCTTCCAGCGCCGCGATGTTCGGCACACGCTCGGAAGTAAAGCGCAGATCCCCGTACGGATCGTCTTCCAGAATGAGCACTTCATGCTCGCGGCACAGGCGCAGCAGCGCTTCTCTCCGTTCCAAGCTCCAAACGCGGCCGGTCGGATTGCCGAACGTCGGCACGACGTAGACGAATTTGGGTTGATGCTGCTTCAGCTTAGCCACCAAGTCCTCGGGCACCATGCCGTTATCATCGCTTTCAACCGGTATGACGCGTGCATTGTACATCCCCAGCACCTGCAAGCAAGCCAGGTAGGTCGGATTCTCCACGAGCACGACATCTCCTGGATCGAGTATAGCTCTGGCGAACAAATCTATCGCCTGCTGCGAGCCCGAGCTGATTAACAACTCTTCCGCATCAGCCTGAATATTGCGTTGATTTCCCATGCGGGCGGCAAGGCGCTCGCGCAGGCTCAACGTCCCTTCCGTCAATCCGTATTGCAGCGCTTGCGGGCCTTGGCGGAATACCCGCTCCGATGCGGTTCGAATCGCATCTACCGGGAACCATTCTTCGGCCGGAAGACCTCCGGCAAAGGATATAATTGACTTTCCTTGAGTTAATTTTAAAATATCGCGCACAGCTGAGCTTTCAACCGATTGAATGCGCTTTGAAAATGAGTACTGCACCGACTATCGCCCCTTCCTATTCCCAAAATGATACACCCATCGCTTTATTTATGCAACGGGTTAAAACGGTTGTTCCGAGGTGCTATCGGCGCTCATTGCAGCCGATAATGAAAAACTATACGCCACATTCCGAAGGGCGCAAATAGTTTAATCTATTCAACCTTATGTTCGAGAATGTTCTTTTCTGCTAGGACAAGGCAGGGAGGGGCCGGAGAACGGCATTTGTGCAGTTGTTTTTGCGATGTGCCGCCCTTTTCGGCGTTTGAACTGCAAATATCAGACTGTTGAAAAAAGCCGTGTTTTTCGGTGCACTAACGTATTAGTATGATACAATATCAGTAATTAATTTGGATGAGAGGCGTGTGGTGATCTTGTTGAATAGCAAGCAGTCCGAAAACAAAGCTCATAATGAAATGGAACTTATTTGCATGGATTTATTGGTACCTCAAGATCATCTGCTACGCCTTATCGATAAATATGTGGATTTCTCTTTTATCAGGGAAAAAGTTCGGCCTTACTATAGCGAAACCAAGGGACGACCGGCCTTAGACCCCGTTGTATTATTTAAAATGATGCTCATCGGATATTTGTACGGCATACGCTCTGAACGTCAATTGGAGCAAGAAATCATTCCGAATGCTGCTTATCGCTGGTTCCTTGGCCTGCGTTTCTCCGATCGCGTCCCCGATCACTCGACGATCAGTTGGAACCGGAATAATCGGTTTAAAGATACGAATCTCTTTCAAGAGATTTTTGATGAAATGGTACATCTGGCGATCAACCATAAGATGGTGGATGGTCGTCTCTTGGTGACCGATTCGACTCATATTCGAGCCAACGCTAACAATAATCGCTACACGATGCAGGTTCTCGAAGAGACCCCTCATGACTATCTAAAAGAATTAGAGAAGGCCATCAACGAGGATCGAGAGAGCCACGGAAAAAAGCCCCTTCCTCCCCGGAAGCCTTCCGGGGAGGAAAAACCACGTAAAGTAAGTCAAACCGATCCCGAGTGCGGACTGATGAAACGAAGCGGTAAACCGGAGGCATTCTGTTATCTCGACCATCGCACCGTCGACCATAAATATAACATTATCACCGATGTCCATGTGACACCTGGCCATGTTAATGACGCTGCCGTCTACGTGGAACGCCTCAAGCGACAAATCCAAACCTTTGCATTTCAATCGACGCTGGAAGCCGTCGCGCTGGATTCGGGGTACATGACGCCTTACATATGCGATCAGACGCTAAAGCTAGAGATCGCTGCGGCTATCGCGGAACGCAATGCTCCAACGCCCCCTGACATTTTTCCGAAGAAACAGTTTATCTACCATGCGGAAGAAAATGGCTACCTGTGTCCTGCAGGAAAAATGCTAATGTATACGACTACCAATCGACAAGGGTATCGGGAATACACGTCAAATGCCCAGGAGTGTGCAAACTGCCCCCTGCTCAATCAGTGTACGAAATCGGCCAACCACCAACGTAAGATCGAACGACATATATGGGAAGAGAGTAAAGAGAAGGTCGCTCAGTACCGGAAAACCCATTCCGGAGAGGCGGCCTATAAGTTGCGTCCTCAAACGATAGAACGAAGCTTTGCAGATGCAAAAGAGCTTCATGGATATCGTCGCTGCAAGTTCCGCGGGAGAGCTAAAACGCAGGAACAAGCTTTCATGACCGCAATAGCCCAGAATGTAAAAAAGATTGCCAGGTACCTGGCCCAAAAGGTCGGAGGTGGGCAGAAGCAAAAGACTCCACCTGTTGTTTTAACCAAATTAAGGAACTTATCGAAACCTTTAGCTCTAAATTCTGCCGCTTAAACCGATTTTTCAACAGTCTGAAATATGCAGTTTATTGCGAGAGGATGACCATTAATTGTACGATTACGCGAAGATGAACTGTACGATTGAGCTTGTTGAAAAACCTGAATGTAAAAAAGAAACAAGTATGGTGGGGGTATCCGCTTCCGTCGCTGTTGAATCCAAGTCATTAGGGATGAGACGGTGCGGGGATGACTCGGATTCAAAGGCGATCACCGGGTCTCTCCAGCAGACACCCTCCACCTTTATTTGTTTCATTCGGGGTTTCTCAACAACCTGACGATCGCAGTCCGTGCGGCCACACCGTAGAGCGCCTAGGCGAAGCTGGAACTGGTTATTACTGACCGCAGGAGAGAGCAATCGGAAATGCCGAACGAAGAGAGTATAGCCTCCCCCCTATTGTTGTCCGCTCTACCTAACATTTGAAGCGCAGACCTCCCCGTACGCTCATCCCCATGACCCGGATTGAACAGGCGCAGCTACGGGCGTCTCGTCTGAGTTGGGCAGCACCGGCACATCCGGGAACGGAATCTGAATTTCCCCGCAAGCGCCTTCTCCCGGCGCCGCGTTCCAGTCCATCGTGCCCTTAAGCATGAACACGCGCGCCCGCAGCTGCTTCAAGCCTCGAACCTTCTCCTCGCTGCTGAAGACGACAGCCGGATCGAACCCGACGCCATCATCTTGATAAGAGACGAGTACATGATCGCTCGAAGCTGCAAGCGACAGGTGAACATGCTCTGCAAACGCATGTTTCCGCGCATTTATCAGCAATTCCTGCACGATGCGGAACAGATGCAGCTTGAACGAAGGAAGCTGCACATCGACCATCAATTGATTGTCTACCTCGAAGTGAATGCGTTCCTTCATTTCTTGGAACTCCAGCTCCATATATTGCCGAATGGCATTGCTCAGCCCTGCTGTCAGTATCAGCTTCGGCTGCAATGACAGGCACAGATGCCGCAGCTTCATGTTGACCTCGTCCAAACGGTCCCCTACTTGGCGCAGTGACGCAGACTCATCCGGAGCGGCGGAGCGATGCATCGCCTCCACCTCAAGGCTTGCTTCGTGCAGTGGCTGCATGACGCCGCATTGCAGCACTTTGGCCAGCTTCGTCCGGCCTTTCTCTTGTGAATCGAACAGAGTATGAACCATCCACGTGCCGCAAGCTTTGGAAGACAACGCCTCTTGATTGGCATGCAGCTTCAATTGCTGATTCCGCTCATTCAGCTTCTGAATCGTCATTACTTTTTTCATGCCGATGTTCATATGGCTGATGACCTGACGCACCCATTCTCTTTCTTCCATATTCAATTCGTCTTCATTCTGTTTCTGCGTCAGCATCAGATGGGCCACATAGGCATCATGCCGCTCTACTTCGAACCAAGAGGACGTCTCCGAGTGGAACTTGCCCGAACGCACCCTTCTCTCTATATCCTGCATGTCCAGTTCTCCTTCCGCATACGACTCGATATCGTTATGCGGATTTTTAATGATCAATGCGGCCCCCTTCACCTGCAAGGTCTGGATCATCGAGTACAGAATCACTTGACTCCAAGCTTCCATCGTGTCGAGCGCATTCAACTGCTGCGTAATCCGCTGGAGCGATTGCTTGAGCTTAAGGTTGTCCGGATACATCGCCGCCATTAATTTCCGATGAAAGAACGGGTAGGAATACAGCAGAAAGGCCAAGATGATCACGATAAAGCCGAAGCTGAACAGGTGATGCATGAACGTATGGCGCTCGACGAAAATCACTGCGTTCAAACCGACGATGATCGATCCAGGCACCATCGCAATCAAGACGACCGACATCATTCGTTTTAATATCATTTCAATATCCGACAGCTGCTTAAAGTGGTTCAAGTAAACGAAACACAATGGCAAGGTGAGCGCAAACCAACTTGTCAACAAAGGCGAGACCAACGCTCTATAGCCGAACAGCAATGGCAAATACGACAAGAAAAGAAGCGGCGCAAAGGCAATGCAAATCCAGAGCCACATGTAACGGATAACCGCGCATAACTGCGGTGACTGCCCTCTGTGCCGATAAGATATGAACGCAAACCAGCCCAGGTTCGACCCGAGGCCTATGATGAACAATACCTCTTTCAAGATGCTGTCAACGACAAAGAACGTATAGAAGTCGCCTGGCAAAAAATAAATGAACTTCGCCGCGAACTGCAGCAGCGCCAAGCTGTATAAAATCTGAAGCCAGCGCTTGGAGCACGTGATGCCTGCTTTCTCTTGAAAAAATTGCAGCAAAAAATGAAACAGCACGATCGGAGATAGAACGATGGCGCTCGTTATGGTGATTTCTCCCCAAATATCTCCACGCAGCGCAGCCCCGATACTCATGTATACCGTGCCCATGATGACAAATAGCATGGAGAGCATCTTCATCGTCTTCGTCGATGAATCCTTCCACCGTACGATCCCCGCCAACAGCAGCAATACAATTTCGCTGGAGAGGGGAATAACGTCTGAGTACGGATGGCGCGATTCATGTCCCAGGTCAATGAGCTTAATCTCGTCCAGTTGACTGATTTCAATATAATCGGCTTGCTCGATGATATGCCAGTTGCGGACCGTCGGATAGTCCTCTGGCGGTACGCCGTTGATGCTGCGAATCGTGTCGCCGATCTCCAACGCGTGATTGATGTATACATTCTCGTTATCAAAACCGGCGATCTTCCACTGTCCTTGCTGAACTTCCAGCCTGATGCCCAGGTGCGGATACAAAAACGTTACATGGATAAACCAGCATTGCAGGACAACAAGCGCGACCAAGCCTATTTTGGCAATTGTTTTCAAATGATATGTAACTCTATCTTTCTTTCCCAAGTTGTCACCCCTGACTAGACCAAAAGACGAGCTGAACCGACATATTTCTACAAATATATACCGATTGTATCGAACCGCAACTATAACATCAATGACTTTTTTGTATGAATTTTGCATCTTTCGCACGAAAAATGCTAGAATACATGCTAGAATACTATAATGATTATTTTAAAATTGGATTGATTAAAATCCAATCGACTTCCTTCGAGGTGATTAGACATGCAGCCATCAGTACATACGGAGAGCGACACCTCACGTCGCACCCGAACGAAGACGAGCGGAGCTAGCGCGAAATGGTTTCTTCTGTTCTGGGCAGTCATGATAGCGATTGGCGTGACGGCTACCTACTTCTACAGCAACCACATGAAGACAACCATGCTTCAGGAGCTGCAGCAGCAGACCGAAGCCCAACTGCAACAAGTGAAGCTATCCTATGAGAAGCAACTAAACGAGTTGAACAAGAAGTTGGACGCGATGCAAAGCAAAGTCGAATCGTTCAATGAATTGCTCACATTTACGAAAGATAACGCATCGAACAAGACCGATAACAGCAACAAGCTGTATACGCAATTGAACGAAGTGAAGAAACAGCTAAGCGTGCTGCAGAAAAAAATGGAACTGCTGAAGTAATAAGTGAGGCGGATAAGATGAAGCTGCAAGTGAAACGGGTCAACCGGCTGTTCATGCTGGTGACCGCCCCTTTTCTGGGCATGATGATATGGATGCTCTCCTCCTCCTTGACCGCAACGCTCGACTTGGAGTGGAAGCCGCTGGAGGAACCAGCCGCGTTGAGCGAGAAGCAGGCCAAGCTCGTAGGCGACTTGGAGCAGGCCCGGAAGACGGCGGACTTTACGGTAGAATCCGTGCGCCGCACGGCAACGCTCTATCAACGCACGACGTCCACGATGAACGATCTGGTCAAGACGGCCAGCGCTCAAGCGAAACGTCCAGAGCAAATATATGACCGGCGCATCACCTCCCGGTTAGGAACACCGAAGGAAAGCGTCAACAGCGACAAGCTGCGTGCCGAATTGTTCGCAATCAATCAACCGACCTATAGCGGATATGCGATGAAGATCAAGCTTAAGGATCCGAAGGCGATGCGCTTGACGCTTGGATACGATAAATACGGCGGTTCCGAGACGACGATGCATGCCGTTAACCGCTATGGCGCCGTTGCCGGCATTAATGCGGGCGGCTTTGCCGATGGCGGCGGCAAACGTTATCCGCTGGGAACGACCGTTATGAACGGGAAATACGTAAGCTCGTTCGAACCGACCCACAAAGACTTGGCTTTTGTCGGATTGGATAAGGCGGGGCGGCTGATCGGCGGCAAGTTCTCGGATCAGTCCGAATTGGATTCCCTGGATCCGCAATCCGGAGCGACCTTCGTTCCCGCACTGCTGAAGAACGGAACGCATCTGACCATTCCGGAAAAATGGCGGACTTCACCGCTCCGGGCGCCGCGCACCGTCATCGGGAACTATAAGGATGACCAATTGCTCATCCTCGTGACCGACGGCTATAACGAGAACGGAAGCTCGGGCGCAACGCTCGCAGAACTCCAGAAGAAGCTGTCCAATCTGGGTATCATTGACGCCTACAACTTGGACGGGGGCGGCTCCTCCACCTTGGTCTTCAACGGAAGGGTCGTCAATAGTCCGTCAGATGGCGAGCTGCGTCCGCTGCCGACGCACTTTTTGTTTTTCAAATAGAACGGAACCTCTAAGTATAACATGAGCCGCGCTTCCATACCGTGCCAAAATTCACACCTTTTCCATTTTCTTTTTGGCATGTCTTGGTTATAATAGTAAGAGTTACTGGAGGTGTGCGTATCATGTCCGTTACTTTTTGGATTATCATGCTTGTTTTCGTACTGTTCTTGACCGCCATCTTCACGGCAGGTTACAACGACGACAAAACAAAAGGCTTGTAAGACGAAGAAACTTCCCAAGCAGGGAAGTTTTTTTGTTTGCGGCGCTGAATGCGCAGAGGACCAGAGGCCTGATACGGGAGCTGTCAATCGGCAAACTGGCCATGTCGGCAATCACTGCACGATAACGCAAAAAAAAGAGGAGCACCACCGTAATGTGGATGCTCCTGCTCTTTTTTTACCGCACCAAGTGCATCATTTCACTCATGCATTGCGAACATATGTAACGATCTTTAAATTCGGACACACCATCCATTGAGCCACAAAATACGCATTTGGGACGATAGCGTTCTAAAATGATATGATCGCCTTGCACTAAAATTTCGACAGGATCCCCCTCGTTCATCTGATAACGCTTCCTAAGTGATTTAGGCAAAACAATGCGTCCCAGTTGGTCAACTTTACGGACTACACCGGCAGGTTTCATCAGTTCCACCTCTCTTGTATTTCTATTCTCATGCTTACCCTTGAAAACTCTGCCACTACTACTTCTATGTACCTAGCAAAAATCCTGCTGAAATATGTCAATTCGTTTCGTTTTTAATTATTTTTTGTAATATCGCATAAGGCAGCAAAAAAAGGCAGCGGCATCGAGTTCGAACATCCATTACTTGTTTTATCTTATCTAGTAAAAAATACCTAATCTTGCAAGCTTCCTAGTAAAATCATCCGATACCTTGGTGCGACTTCCATCGCAGGCCATCGTCCTTTCGCATGGGTCAAAAGATATCGTCATGCGGAAGGACTAGGTCCCGACGATTTACTGGAGATTAGGATAATCAAGCTGCCGCAACGCTTCGTATACGATGATCGCCGCCGAATTGGATAGATTGAGCGAACGCACTTTATCCGTCATCGGCATGCGCATGCACGTATCACGGTTTTCCTCGATAATTTCCGGGGGCAGCCCCTTCGTTTCCTTGCCGAATACAAAGAAATCGCCGTCTCGGAATTGAAAGTCACCGTACCGTTTGTCCGCCTTCGTCGTGGCATAAAAAAAACGCGCATCCGCGTATTTGTCCTTCAACTCTTGGAACGAGTCGTGGTACTCGATCGTTACCGCGTGCCAATAATCGAGACCGGCCCGCTTCAACGTGGCGTCATCGGTCCGGAAGCCGAGCGGCCGGACCAAGTGCAGATGCGTCCCCGTTGCAGCGCACGTGCGCGCGATATTTCCCGTGTTGGCCGGAATTTCCGGTTCCACGAGCACAATATGAAGAGCCATCTCCTGTTCACCTCGCATTCCTCATTATTATACACCATATGACAATGATAGCGTTTGTTTATCTTTACCTAAAGCGCACTTTTGATTGCGAAGCTTCCCAAGAGAGAACTTGGCCTTTCATCTTGCATTCCCGCGTGAAGCCGGAGCGATTTGACAAGGAAGTTTGGCTCATTTTATGATAGTTCTATCATCGAATAGTTCAATTGATGAACTAATTGGACAAAGAGAGGATGGAGAGAGTGAACCGGGATCCGAAGACTTTAATCAATCGGTACATTGACGCCGAATTTACCGTCATGAAGCATTTGTTCAATGAGATTGGCGATGCCATTCCAGAACAGTTAACGCCGGAGCAATTCCAGATTCTGTGCGTGATTGACCGGCGCGGCAGCTGTACCTCCACCGACCTTGCCGACATTTTCAAGGTCGTGAAAAGCTCCATTACCGCCATCGTCACGCGCCTCGTGGACCGCGGCTTCATCACGCGAACGCGCGACGAAGAGGATCGGCGCCTCGTCGTGCTGTCCTTGACGGACCTCGGGCGCGCCATCTACGAGCAGGCAGATCAGACGGTGCAGGATATCGTCTCCTCCTACCTCGTTCATTTTGACGAGACGGAAGTTGAGACGTTCATCGGAACGTACGAGAAGCTGGCTCGCTTGATGTCGGAAGGGAGGCAGCGGCCATGAGAATGATATTGAAGGCAAGATGGACGGTCATTTCGATCTGGATCGTTGCCGCCGTCGTCTTGTTCATCGCGGCCCCGTCCCTAAGCGATCTCGTTCAAGAGAAAGGCACGATCGCCGTTCCGGACGATTACCGTTCTGCCCAAGCCCAGCGCATACTGGATGAAGTATCGGCCGCTAGCGGCAAAGCGCATGAAGCGCAGATTGCGCTCGTCTTTCATAATCCTAGCGGGCTGACCGAGACGGATACGCAAGAGATTAAGCAAGCGGTTCAAGCTTTGTCCCGTCAGAAAGACACGCTTCACATCGTCTCCGTGCTTGATCCGTATGGGCAGCCGGAGCTGAAGAATAAGCTCGTCTCGAAGGACGGCCAGACGGTGCTGACCCCGCTCAACGTCAACACAGAGAAGCTGAGCGCCGTTGCTACTAGCGAGCTGATCTCGAACGAACTGCAATCCGTCTCCGTCGAGCATTACATGACAGGCAGGCAATTGATCGACCACGATCAGATCGTCAGCTCGCAGGAAGGACTGAAGAAGTCAGAAATCATTACCGTCGTCTTTATTTTATTGATTTTGTTCGTCGTCTTCCGTTCGTTCGCCGCTGCGTTCATCCCGCTCTTGACCGTCGGGCTAAGCTACATCATCTCGCAATCGATCGTCGCCTTTCTGGTGGATGGCGTGGATTTTCCAATCTCGACGTTTACGCAAATTTTTATGGTGGCCGTCTTGTTCGGAATCGGGACGGACTACTGCATTCTTCTGATTAGCCGATACAAAGAAGAGCTGGCCCATCACGACGATCCGGGGGACGCGATTGTGGCGACTTACCGTACAGCCGGGAAGACCGTCCTGTTCTCGGGTATCGCCGTCCTCGTCGGCTTCTCGGTCATCGGACTGTCACAGTTCATCCTGTACCGCTCAGCCGTCGCCGTTGCCATCGGCATCGCCGTCATGCTGCTCGCGCTCCTGACCGTCGTGCCATTCTTCATGGCGGTGCTCGGCAAGAAGCTATTCTGGCCGGCCAAGAAGTCGATTGAACATAAGGAGAGCCGCCTCTGGGGGGCAGTCGGTTCGTTCTCCGTGCGCCGTCCGCTGGCTGCCTTCCTTATCGTAGCGGCCATCACCTTGCCGTTCCTCTTTACGTATAGCGGCGATGTGTCGTTCAACAGCCTGGAGGAAATCGGCGACAACTACGAATCCGTTAAAGCTTATAACATCATCTCAGCAAGCTTCGATCCGGGCGAATCGATGCCGGCCCAAGTCGTCATCCGCAGCGGGAGCCCGCTCCATGATGCGGAATATATGGGGCTCGCCGAGAAGATAAGCCGCGAGATTCTCAAGGTGGACGGCGTGTCCAGCGTGCGCAGCTTAAGCCGTCCGGCAGGAGATGAAATCGAGGACTTCCATGTGGCCGAACAGGTGAAGACGCTGGAAAGCGGCTTGACCGAGGGCAGCAAGGGGCTGCAGGACATTCACAGCGGGCTGTCTCAAGCGAGCAGCGAGCTCCGCAAGAACGAGCCGAAGCTGAAGGAAGCGGTCGCCAGCACCGGGCAATTAAGCGAAGGCACCGCCCAGCTGAAGAAGGGCATTACGCAGTTAAGCAGCGGTCTCGGCCAGATTGAGAAGGGCATCAAGGATGGCTCGCTCGGAGCCGGCGAATTGAAAGCCGGATTGAAGCAGGCGAAGGATAGCGCGCAGCAATTGGCGGAAGCGCATAGTAAACTGTTGGCGGCTTACCGGCAGATCGGCGGCGGCCTGCGCGAGCTGGATTCCGGATTGGGCCAGATGAAGCAGCAGGCAGGCGGTATCGCGCAGGCGCTGCAGTCCTTGAATACCCGCTTCGCCAGCTTGGAAGGCCGTTACCCAGAGCTGCTGCAGGATGAGGATTACTTGGCTATCCGCGGCACGGTGACGGAGACCGGCCAAGGGACGGGCCAATTGTCATCCGCCCTGGGCGAGGCGGCGGCACAGCTTGCGCAGGTTCATGCCGGTATGAAGCAGGCGAACCAGAGCTACGAGCAAGCCGCAGCCGGCCAAGCCGCATTGGCGAGCGGATTCGACGAATTGATTGCCGGTATCGGCCAGTTGGAGAGCGGTTTGCAGCAAGCAGCCAACGGTCAAGGCCAGATTATTGGCAAGGTGCCTGCCATCATCAAAGGGCTCGACCAGCTGCAGCAGGGGCAGAAGCAAATTAGCGGCGGCTTCGCGCAGCTGAACGACCAGATCGGGCAGCTGACAGACGGTCTAGCGCAGAGCGCCGACGGCTTGTCGCAAATTTCCGGCGGCCTGAAATCTGCCAACGAATACTTGAATCAAGTCGGCTCGTCCTCCGACAAGGAGCTGGGCGGATGGTTCGTGCCGGACGAAGTGCTGAAGAACGAAGCGTTCCGCCAAGCACTTGACCTGTACCTGTCGGAAGACCGCAGCGTCATGACGCTGGATGTCGTGTTCGCCGACAATCCATACGGCACGCCTGCCATCGATCGCGTCGACCAAGTGAACACGGCCGTCGAACGGGCCGTCAAGGGCACGGCGCTGCAGCAGGCTGACATCGCCATGGGCGGCGTATCCAGCACCTTCGCCGACCTGAAGCAGATGTCCGGCGCAGATTACACACGGACAGTCGTCTATATGCTGATCGGTATTTTGCTTATACTCATCATCCTGTTCCGTTCCATCGTCATGCCGCTATATATTACTGCATCGCTCTTGCTGACGTTCTTCACGTCAATGAGCGTGACGGAGCTGATATTCGTCGACATCCTGGGCTACACCGGCGTCACTTGGGCGACTCCGTTCTTCGGCTTCGTCATGCTGATGGCGCTCGGGGTGGACTACAGCATCTTCCTGATGGAACGATTCAACGAGAACAAGCACCTTGACGTGCAGGACGCCATACTGTTCGCGATGCGGAATATGGGAACGGTCATTATCTCTGCCGTCGTCATTCTGGGCGGGACCTTCGCTTCGTTCTATCCATCGGGCGTGCTGTCGATGATGCAGATCGCTACCGTCGTGCTGTCGGGCCTTATGCTGTATACGTTCCTGCTGCTTCCATTCTTCGTGCCGGTCATGGCCGCAACCTTCGGCTCTGCCAACTGGTGGCCATTCGGCATAAAACGTGAAACGGAGCGGAAAAGAGATAGCCTAAGCGCATAGCTCATATTGGCATAACAATGTAGACATCATGCCCCGGTATAATGATATTCTAATCAAGCCTGTTGGGAAACGCCCAGCAGGCTCTTTTGCTCAAATATCACAAAGGCCGCGGTTTCTAGACGCCACATTCCCTTTCGATGCTGTAAGCGCCATACCCGCCGTTACAAGCTCTGTTACTCTCTCACCTCCATGAACCGAAAGCTTGTAATCTTCCATTCATATTCGATTCATAAAACCGATCTATGATTAGACTACAGCGGCACACCGCTCTGGGATGAACAGATGCCGCTAACCAATTACAACTGGGAGTGAGACACACATGCTGGCATTGGCAGTCATATTTATTAATTTGGCGCTCGTTTTTTATACGATTGGGGTATGGGGAGAAAAACGTGCGGGCGCTTTGCAACATAAACATCTCTTCTTCTTCCTGCTCGGTCTTGTCTGCGATACAACCGGCACCTCGTTGATGAGTCTTCTCGCTGGGGACGGCGGAAATCCGCTGCATGCACTAACTGGACTTGCGGCCCTTATTTTGATGCTCGTTCATGCGGTATGGGCCGCTCTTGTCAAATGGAAAGGCAGCGCGGCTTCGCAGCGCTGGTTCCATAAGTTCAGCTTGACCGTATGGGGGCTGTGGCTCGTTCCATACCTTATCGGCGTTGTCATGAGCATGACGTAATTACACTTTTTTTTACATCCCGTTTACGTTTGCTTAATATGGCGCTGACGAATGCCCTTCATAATGGTGATAGACGTTCGCGAGGACATGACTCCGACACTGAAATCATTGAATTGCGGGAGGGACTGCTATGAAATCGAAAATATTAGTTGTTGATGATGAACCATCCATCTCTACCCTCATTGAATATAACTTGAAATTGGCTGGCTACGATGTGTTGTGCGTATATGACGGAGAAGCGGTATTCGACGTGCTGGCAACCTTCCGTCCGGACCTGATCGTGCTTGACCGCATGCTGCCGAAGAGCGACGGGCTGGAAGTGTGCCGCAAGCTGCGTGCACTGAACAACATGGTTCCGATAATTATGCTGACGGCGATGCAGGACGTAGGCGACAAAATACACGGCCTCGATAATGGAGCGGATGATTATATGACGAAGCCATTCTCTCCGCAGGAGCTCATTTCCCGAATCCAAGCGGTGATGCGGCGCATCCGCTCCTTGCCGCTCTCCGACGACGGCCGCATATTCGAAATCGGCTGCTTGACCGTCATGGCCGATCAACGGGAAGTGGAGCTGAATGGCCGCAAGGTAGAGCTCACTCCGAAGGAATTCGAGCTGCTTGTCTTCCTCTGCCGGCATCGCGGCAAAGTGCTCAGCCGCCAGCAGCTGCTGCAGGGCGTATGGGATTATCATTTTCTTGGCGATACGCGCATCGTTGATGTTCATATCAGCCACCTGCGCGACAAAATCGAGAAGAACGCGCGCAGCCCTGAATATATTATGACAATCCGCAACGTCGGCTATAAGCTGACGGAGCCTTCCCGCCGCATTCTGGCCTAGCGCCGGCGCGGAATATCAATTGAATTTCCCTCATTTCCGATATATTCCCCGCCTGTTTCCCCGAGCAGGCGGGGAATATGTAGTTCCATTGACGGATTCCATTGAAATTTGCTTCCCTTGCTTCCAACAGCCTCAAATGGGGATACATGATTCGCATCGACAAGGACTGCCCGATTGTTTAGGCTGTTTGCCAGATTGCTTCTGTTTTTTCTGCATATATTCCCTGCAACTAGTACTTGAGATCTATTCAAAAAATAGTAGTATACGTTCATATGAATTGATACTAATAGAAGACTTAAATTAAAGCGCTTATCTTTATAATGATAGAGAATACAAGAGTATACACAACAAGGAGGCAAAAATGGTGACACAACCACGCATTTGGAATCATCTCGTTTCGAAAGTATCTCCCCTGTTTGCAGCTTTCGGACTCACGGCGCTCGGCCTGGCATGCACGCTCATCTTTGCGGACAGCGCTTCGGCTCACGGCTATATCGAGTCTCCAACCAGCCGTGCCGTATTGTGCAAGCAAGGATTAAACAAGGACTGCGGACAGGTGCAATATGAGCCGCAAAGCGTGGAAGGAAAGGGCTCCTTCCCGCAAGGCGGACCGGCAGACGGCCAAATCGCCGGCGGCGGCGTATTTGCGGAGCTCAACGAGCAGACTGCCGAGCGCTGGCACAAAGTGACGCTGCAGGGCGGCAAAAATACGTTTAAATGGTATTTAACAGCGCCGCACGCGACATCCGAATGGAAATATTACATCACGAAGAAGGATTGGGACCCGAACAAGCCGTTGACTCGCGCCGACCTTGATCCAGTGCCGTTCTGCTCCATCGACGACGGCGGCAAGAGACCGCCGAACAACGTCACGCATGAATGCACCGTGCCGACCGATCGCAGCGGCTATCACCTGATTCTCGGCGTCTGGGAAATCGCGGATACCGGCAATGCATTTTATCAAGTGATCGATGTCAATCTGATGAACGGCGGTACGGGTGAACAAGCTCCTGCCGCCCCTGGCGATGTCGCTTCCCCATCCCAGACCCAAACTTCGATCGACATTAGCTGGTCCGCCGCTGCGGCGCCGAACGGAATGAAAGCATATGAAGTGCATCGCAACGGAGTGTTGATTGGAACGACGAATCAGACTTCTTATGAAGATAGCGGGTTGACGCCGAATACGTCCTATACGTATACGGTCCGTGCCGTAGACAGCGCCGATAAAAAGTCTCCGTTCTCCGCGCCGCTTACGGTCAGCACGTTAAAAGAAGACGGCGATGGCGGCGGTGATGGCGGAAATCCGCCGCTTCCGGGCGTATCTGCTTGGGAAGCAAGCAAAGTGTACAACCGCGGCGACCGGGTGCAAAATAACGGCTTGGAGTATGAAGCCTTGTATTGGACGCAGAACAACGAGCCCGACGTATCGGATGCGTGGAAGCTGGTCAGCGATGTCGTCTTGGATTGGAACAAGGACAAAGCCTATACAGGCGGAGACCAAGTAAAGCATAACGGCGTCGTCTATACCGCGCGCTGGTGGACGCGGGACGAAGAGCCGGGCCGCGCTGACGTGTGGCAGGCTGCAAAGTAGAACGTGCAAGAGCCCGCTCAAGGCGTTTGCTTTGAAGGGCTCTTTTTCCTGACTGCAGCATGCCATCACCATTTTTACAGAATGGTTCATCATTAATTTTCTTTGCATTTTTCCATTTTGATATACTCCAGATGTTCCCTTCCCCAGCCACACATACTGTCCAGTCCTTAGATTATTCCATCATACACTCCAAGTAGAGAAGGAGAGAATAAACGATGTCTGCATGTTCATTACAAAATCAACGTGTCGTCATTATCGGAGGAAGTTCAGGGATTGGCCTGTCTTGATGCCGGGCGCTTTTAGCCAGCGGCCATTGGATGACGGCGCATCTTATGCGGCTTGCAACAACAGGAAGCCCCCTTTTTCCGGATAGGGGTTACATTTTACGTTGAATATAAATGACATGGCTCGCATCAGAGTTGTGTCATTTTTATTACCGTTCATTACCAGCAAAAGATATTTTTTTGTTGGGAACTTATGACTTAAGAACTATTAACAGATGCCCAATTGCTGATTAAAATTAAGTAAGTATTTTCCATAGAAGGGGAGGGTGGGGATTCTATTTTCAATATAAAGGAGGAGTTATAAATGAAGATAAAAACAGGATTTGCTCGCTTCATCGTGTTGGCTCTATGCGCAATTGTTGGAATCAGCTCTCTAAGTTTGCCTTCAGCTTATGCGGCTTCGGCGCAAGTGCTCTATATCGGACCGGATGCATCCGTTATTTTGATTAAAGACGACGCTGGCGATTATTATGTGAACGGCAACAAAATTTCTCAGCAAGGAAACATGAGATGGGAGCGGGTATTCGAAAATTCATGGTCAACGGGATACTTCAAACGTTCTCAAACGATTAATTACTTCAATGGATCGAGTTCCTTGATTGCCGCTGTAGATGGCACTTACACCTCTCCATATACAGGGACTGTACAGAAGGCGCTGTTTCTTCAAGTCAAAAAAGTACACATGATAAACAGTGAAATGAGCTATTCTCAATCCGGACAGAACCCGGGAAAATGGGAGATTAAAAGAACCGATGTATTGGGTTTGGAAACCCCAAGGGATACTGAGGATTTTGACCCAGTTACGTATTTAGTAATAAATGCGGACACGGGAGCGGTTGTTGACTTTTATTCCAGCCTAAACCCTTACTACTACTCCAAAGCAGAAGTTCCTGAAGTATCCGTGAATAACAAATCCGAGACGATTGCAGTCCCGAAAGAAGCTCCCCAAGTTTCCCTGACCGCTCTCTCTGATACGTCTGCTACCTTAAGTTGGGGTGCCGTTCCACATGCTTTTATGTATGAAATCGAGAATAACGGACAGTCATTCCATGTGCTAACCCGCACGGCTTCCTTTGTGAATTTGACTCCGGCTTCTACGTACCAACTCCGTATCAGAGGGGCCAATCACCTTGGGGCCGGACCATGGCAGAACGTTGCGTTCCAGACTGAGCCTTCCACTTCCCAGCCACTGGCTCCTGAGTCAGCAGAGACCCAAGACATTCAACTTCAGCACACTACTCTATTGCAACCATCTGACTTCATTGTTCAGCAACTTGAGACGATAACAGAAGCGGCGTTATCCATCGTAAACTAGGAAACTACGCCTTATATCAACAACATTTTATATATCCGCCAAAACAAGCTAACACCCCGCATGGAAAACCTTGCGGGGTGCAGTTACATCAATTATTAACCGTTCTTCTGTTGGAATTGCTTCATGAACTGGGCCAACGCCTCGCAGCTTGCATATGGCACCGCATTGTAGATGGAAGCGCGCAGGCCGCCGACGCTGCGGTGTCCCTTCAGACCGACGAAGCCCGCTTCCCCGGCTTCCTTGATGAACCCCTTCTCCAGCTCCTCATCCGCCAGACGGAAGGTGACATTCATGATGGAACGGCTGTCGCGCGCCGCGCAGCCACGGTAGAAATCGCCGCTGTTATCAATGACGCCGTACAGCAGCTCGGCTTTCGCTTGATTATCCCGCTCAACCTGCTCCAAGCCCCCGCGCTCCTTCAACCACTGCAGCACGAGATTGACCATATATACGGAGAAGGAAGGCGGCGTATTGTATAGTGAATTGTTTTTATGATGGATGCTATAACGAAGCATGGATGGAATCGTCTTAGGGCTGTTCGCAAGCAATTCTTCCTTCGCGATGACGACCGTCACGCCTGATGGACCCAGGTTCTTCTGCGCGCCCGCGTAAATCATGCCGAACTTCGACACGTCCACTGGACGGCAGAGGATGTCGCTTGACATATCGGCAATCAGAGGCACCCCGCCCGTATCCGGGTAAGTCGCGAACTGTGTCCCCTCAATCGTTTCGTTGGAGGTGATGTGAACATATGCAGCGTTCTCCGGCGCTACAATCTCCTCCGGTGTCGGCATGCGCATGAATCGGTCGGATTCGGTAGAGGCAATTACTTGCGTCTCGCCGATAAGCTCCGCTTCCTTCACGGCCTTGCTCGCCCAGCTCCCTGTATTGACGTATGCGCCAACCTTGCCGCGTGCCAGCAAGTTCATCGGCACCATGGCGAACTGCGTGCTCGCCCCGCCCTGCAGGAACAACACGTCGTAGCCTTCAGGAATGTGGAGCAATTCCTTCAATAATTGCTTCGCTTCATTGTGAACCTGTTCGTAGACGGCGCCGCGGTGCGACATTTCCATAATGGACATGCCTTGACCCCGGAAGTCGACGAATTCGGATTGGGCCCGCTCCAAGACTTCCAGCGGCAGTGCAGCCGGACCGGCGTTAAAGTTGTACGCGCGTTGATGTTGTTCCATCGGTTTCTCCCACCTTCGTATTCTTGTCTATCGAATATTTTATCGATAATCATAGCAGCAATTGGTTCCCGCTTCAAGGAGGTAACGCAAAAAAGTCTAGACTCGCCTACTTCGACCCTTGGTAGACTCGGAATGAGAGCAATAGCTCTCGATTATCATTCCAGGCGCCGTAATGGTGCAGGTGTGAATCATGGAGTTCCTTTGCTGGAGGGTTACCGCAATCACCCACTTCTGCAGGGCTTTCGCAATCTGAGATTCAGTCCGAGTTACTTAAGTAATGTGAGCGCCGTTGCGATTGCATTGTCAACAAAGGAACGTTGTGGACGCGACTTCATCATGACCGTTAGCCCAATTAACGCTACGATCAGCGCTTGCGCTAAAGACTTTGCGTCTGTGTGGGCTTCGAGCTCGCCTGATTGAATTCCTCGTTCTATCGTCTCCTGAAAAATGACGGCCAGGTACATTTGATGTTCTCTGGTCAAGATTTCGAACTTCTCATCATGAGGCGCAAGTTCGACCATGGTATTGATACAAAAGCAGCCCCGACTACGATCTTCTGCATATTCCTCCGCAATCACCCCTGCAAAGAAAGTGGAGAATGCTTCTTTTACAGATGGATGGCTTTGAAGTCTAGCTCGTACCTCGGAAGCACGGGACATCGTGTATCTGCGAAGCGCGGCTTCGAACAATTCTTTCTTGTCTCCAAAGGCAGAATATATGCTGGGGCGTTGAATGCCCATTCTAGAAGTGAGATCACTTAATGAGGTAGCTTCATATCCCTTCTCCCAAAATAACTGCATCGCTGCATCTAATACTTGTTCCTCGTCAAATTCTCGGGTTCTTGCCATTAGGGAATACCTCTCTTTACGCTTGAATTTTATTTATTGCTTAAGGTGCAGTGTCTAGGTGGCTACAATCGCCTCTTTTATATACCGAATAGTATGTTATTATTGTATAATTAGCTGTTTATTATGTCAAACGCAGGTTGGACTATCCTAATAAGCGAAGCAAAAAACTAACTTGAAAACAATCAAATCAAATAAAATGATTGACAGCACAAGTAAGCGCGAGATATATTTACGTATAATTATAATGTACCAATCGGTACGTTATATATACTGGCATCTAACATGAATGGAGGGGAAGATGTGTACAAAACGGAGGAGGTTATCGAAAAAGAAGCACTTCACGCCGAAATAAAGGCCGATTCACCGCAAACAGCACAGAGCATGTCTGATGCAGATCAACGTGCCCCCATGTCTCGCCCTGTGACACTATTGTTTGCGGCTGCCTGCGGAATGTCGGTCGCCAATATTTATTTCGCGCAGCCATTGCTCGATCAACTGTCGAGTGAGTTCGGTATTGACCATTCCATTGTCGGCATCGTTATTACCATTACTCAAATCTTTTATGGATTAGGATTGCTGTTGCTGGTACCGCTTGGAGACTTTCTGAACCAGCGCCGCTTGATTATCGGTCAGATGTTACTGTCCACGATAGCTTTGGGAATCGTTGGAACTTCAACCACTAGCAGCATACTATTTGCAGGGATGGCACTGGTGGGGCTGCTTGCCGTGGTGACTCAGACTCTTGTGGCGTTTGCGGCAACTATGGCTGCCCCTGCCGAGCGGGGGCGTGTCGTTGGCATGGTAACAAGCGGAATTGTAATCGGCATACTTCTTGCGCGGTCCATTTCAGGGATACTAACAGATCTTGCGGGTTGGCGTTCCGTATATCTAGTCTCTGCGGCGTTGATGCTTCTGATGATCTGTATGTTTCTCAGAGTGCTGCCTCATGTTGAGCGTGAGGTACATTCATTGTCATATCCCAAGTTGCTAGGATCGGTGCTTATGTTGTTCATACAAGAACGGACGTTACGCATCCGTTCTATACTGGCTCTGCTTATATTTGCGGATTTCAGCATATTGTGGACTTCGCTTGTGCTGCCCCTTAGTGGGCCGCCATTATCGCTGACGCATAGCGCAATAGGAGCATTCGGTATTGCAGGAGTAGCAGGAGCGTTAGCTGCTGCACGAGCGGGGAAGCTGGCTGACCTAGGTTATGGTCAGAGGACAACGGGAATTGCTTTGATGCTGTTGCTAGTTTCATGGCTGTTCATCAGTCGTATAGAGCAATCGTTACTCGCATTAGTTATAGGTATCGTTCTGCTTGACCTGGCAGTGCAGGCCGTACATGTTACGAATCAAACGATGATCCTGCCACTGCGTATGGATGCTCGCAGCCGAATTACTGCCGGATATATGGTGTTCTATTCAATTGGCAGTGCTGGCGGTTCAATTGCTTCGACTCATACGTATGCGCACTACGGATGGGAAGGAGTATGCTTGCTAGGTGCTTCCGTTAGCACTGCAGCTCTTCTCTTCTGGACAATGACAAGACGCACTACGGCTGCACGCCACTAGAGTAAGTTATTGTCCCCTGACATCGATATGAACATAACAGCCTCATCAAGCGGATTGACACACCTATCTGCTCCAGCAGAAATGAGTAATAGTTCGAAATCAAGATATACGACCTTGAATTAAGCGGTTGAGGGAGAAAAATCGAAAGAGGAGAGATGCTCCATGGAAATAGGTATTACTTCGTTCGTAGAAACAACGCCGAATATTCAGACTGGTGAAGTGATGAGTCACGCACAGCGATTACGTGAAGTAGTCGAAGAAATCGTCCTTGCGGATCAAGTGGGACTTGATGTGTTTGGCGTAGGTGAGCATCATCGGAAAGATTATGCGGCTTCTTCACCAGCAGTTGTGTTGTCTGCTGCTGCCTCCCTAACCACACGGATTCGGCTCACCAGTGCTGTGACAGTCCTTTCATCAGCTGATCCCGTACGCGTCTTTCAGGATTTTGCTACGCTCGATGGCATCTCAAATGGACGTGCCGAGATCATGGCGGGCAGGGGTTCCTTTATTGAATCCTTTCCCTTGTTTGGTTATGACTTAAATGACTATGAGGAGTTATTTAATGAACAATTGGAACTGCTTCTGAAAATACGGGAATCCGAGAAAGTAATATGGAGGGGAGGCCATCGGCCATCGATTGATAATTTGGGTGTGTACCCGCGGCCCGTTCAGGACCCTTTGCCAATATGGATTGGCAGCGGAGGTAATGAAGAGTCCGCTGTTCGTGCAGGTCTGCTGGGCTTGCCATTGATACTGGCGATCATTGGTGGAAGCCCGACGCATTTTGCACCGCTTGTGCAGCTTTACAAGAAGGCGGCAGCACACGCTGGACATGATGTATCGCGGCTTCAGGTGGGGTCTCATTCGATAGGATTCGTTGCAGAGAATACGGAACTTGCGGCAGATACATTTTTCCCCTCTACCCAGGCCGGTATGAATAAGCTCGGCAAAGAGCGGGGGTGGTCTTATTACGACCGTTCCAGCTTTGATGCCGCACGACGCTTTGATGGTGCGTTGTATGTCGGTGATCCGGACACAGTTGCCCAAAAGATCATCCACCTTCGCAAGCATGTAGGCATTACACGCTTTATGATGTATGTACCATTAAGCACGATGCCGCATGACCAAGTCTTGCGGGCCATAGAACTGCTCGGAACAGAGGTTGCTCCCCGGGTGCGAGAGGAAATTGCCAAGTGGGAAGCTGAGATGGAATAAGGAGCATCCATTCATTCGCAATTCAGAGAACGAGGATCGAATCTGGTCTCATTATATTATTGGAGGGGTTTACATGAATATTGACAGTCGAGTATTACCAGAATTAAGACAGGCGTTCGCACAATTTCCAGGCTTTCAATTGGAGGAGAATTTAGAGTGGAGCAGAAGTCTATTGTCGAATCCACCTTTGGAGAAGTCAGAGCACGTCCACACGACCAGCCGAATGATTCCAGGCGCTGCAGGTGAGATGCTGTTGAGCAAATGACTGAGCAATCTGATGATGAAATTATGCAATCGCGGGACGATAACAGCGATTTTGCAAAAAAAGCAAAGATGCTTCCTGTAACTTTTGTAGTCAAAGCAAGAAAACTATAGTATCCTATAGCTTAATCATGACTAGCAAATTTTTAATACATCGCCATTCAAATTCAACATTTCCCATAGTTCTATCTCATCTTTATCTGAGCATTTAAGCAGACTTGTGTCTCACATAAAACGACATAAGTCTGCTTAATTACATTTTTGTACATATGTTATTAAATTGGCTTCAGGCCTTACCCCATGAGGCTTTGTATAAGATGTGTAACAATTTATAACCCCTATGGTTTTTGCAAATAATCATTTCTCGAAAATCATATCTACTAACGGGATAATTTCCGCCTAAAAGCTTATTTTTGAGAATCAAGAATAAACATAGATGCATCATGTCCCATGAATATTTTACTTCCATTATAAAAAGTTTTGGATTGAATATTCCTGTACCCTATTTTAGTCATAATGTCAGTTAGCTTTACTTGATTAAATCCGTTATGAACTATATCTGAAACTACTTTTTCATTTTTATTAAAATCTACGATTAGTAAATGTCCTCCTTCATTTAGAACATCAAATAATCTTGATAAAACTAATTCAACATCATCAATATGGAGTAGAACCTGAGCCATAAAAATATAGTCAGCATGTAAATCCGATAGACCTTTCTCTTCAAAATCAAAGCATAATGTATCTACATTCTGAATATTAAAACCAGAAATTTTTTGCTTTATTTGATTTATCATGTGTTGTGAAGTATCCAGAAAAAGCATTGAATTAAAATCGTTTAACAAGTTCATTCCGACAAGACCAGTTCCACACCCAAAATCAATAGCATGCTTACTATTAGCGTCAACTAAATACTCACGAATGGCATCAGATGATACCTTTGCAATTTGAATTCTTTCAGAAGTGTCATATATATTAGCTATCATTTCAAACTTATCCGTATTTCCCATTATTACCTCTCCAATCTGCCTTAATAAAATCATGAATACAACAATATAGAATGATATTCTATCGAAGCATTAGCATTTAGTCCACATTCTTATTAGTGCTTATGGTTGTCCAATGCTTTATTCTCGTTCGTCGGGACCGTGCATGCGTCCAGGTAGATAAAAGAACGAACGGGATAACCGCCCTTTTATCCATGACAGGTTGCATTTAATGCCGTCCATTATGGCAGAGACTCTTACTTGACGTATTCAGCCATTACAATATTTCGATATACCCTTCTGTTCCATGCACACGAATTCGTTGTCCATCTTCTATCCGATTAGTGGCATTCTCCACTCCTACAACTGCAGGCAAGCCATATTCACGTGCGATAACGGCTCCGTGGGTCATCAGTCCGCCAACTTCGGTGACGAGGCCTTTTATAGATACAAACAATGGTGTCCAGCTAGGATCCGTAAAGGCGGTGACTAATATATCTCCATCTTCTAGATCAGCATCTTCCATGTTCAAGATGACACGTGCGCGTCCCTCTATAACTCCGGAAGACACGGGTAGACCTATAATAGCTTCGTCAGGCAGATTTTCTCGTTTGTACTCCCCTGCAATGATTTCACCATCAGACGTGATAACACGTGGTGGAGTTAGCTTTTCATAATAGTTGTACTCGTCTTTTCGTTTGCTGATGATGTGGTAATCCAGTTTATTTGTGCGTACAACCTCGTGAAGTTCCTCCAAAGTGAGATAGAAGATATCTTCTTTTTCATGAATGATGCCCGCTTGTACGAGTTGTTCGGCTTCTTTCAGTAAAGCCTGTTTATAAACGAAGTAGCGATTAACCATGCCGTATTTCGGATATTCCCTATACCCGCTGAAATTCCGGATGAAGTCGATCGTTTGTTTTGTTTCTTTAGCTTTTTGTTCACCATCAGGCAATTGCTTTAATCGTTCTAATAACTCTTGTTCTTTTTTCAAAGCTTCTTGCTGCCCTTGCTCAAATTTCCGCTGGCTAGCATTAGGCTCAAAGTTTTTGATGTTACCAAGGATCAACGGGACAAGTGTAATTGGTTTCTCACTCCAACGCGTTCTAGTTATATCGATTTCTCCGGCACAGCGCATTCCGTATTTGGCGAGATAAGCATCGATCGCGTCTCGGGTTTCCTGCCCGCCTTCCAACTTAAGCAGTTCATCCAAGAAGTGATCCTCTTTTACATGTTCTAAATAATCTATGACTTCTGGATAAGGACGAATCACATCTGCGACATCCAATAGCGCCAGACCCATTTCCGAAGTAATATTGCCCGGTACAGATTGAGAAAGTGTATCTGCTGCGTGTTTTTCACCTAACCACTCGTTCATGTTTTCATTGATCCATGCTGCAGCATCCATTGCAACCAGAATCACATCTATAATTTGCGCATCAAATACAATCTTCTTTAATTGCTGGAGATCTTCGAAAATAAAATCCAACAAATCCGATCCTGATTTCGTTTGGATATTTTGTTTCAACGCTTCGAGCGATTCTTGATTTCGCTTAATCGAATCAGGAACGATTGACGGATTGTTTTCAATTTCACGCATTTTATCTGCGTTGCTTTTATACGGATTTGGTGCTGTGTTATCATCTGGCAGCATCTTTATAAAATCTCGCTCTAGAACGGTCATCAGTGCGTCTTTGATAAGCGGATCGGATTGTCCCAGGTAATTTAATATATTGTCTCTGCTAGCCAGCATTGGTGTCACATCAACAAACAACCTACCACCGGCTTTACGCATGGGTGCTGGATTTGTTAACTGGAAAAAAGACAATCCCAGCGGTTTCATGGGATCGGTCATCATTTGTTGGTGACCGACAGATACATAAACGCGATTTTCCTGATCATTCGCTTCAGGGATCGGGTATAACGTCGTGATTGGCCGACTCTGGACAATATAAAAGGTATCATCAACCAGACACCATTCGATATCTTGCGGGCAACCAAAATATGCTTCGATATGCCTTCCGATGCGTGCTAGTTGTAAAATTTGTTGTTCAGTAAGGGTTTGAGTCTTTTGCTGCTCAGGATCGATCTGTTGTGACACTGTTCCCCCTTCTTTGCGTCCATAGACCGCCAATTTTTTGGCCGCGATCCTCTTATCGACGATCTCCCCTTCCTTTACTTTATAACAATCGGCAGATACCAGGCCAGAGACCAGTGCTTCTCCAAGCCCAAAACTGGCATCGATCGATATCACCTTTCGGTTAGAAGTAATCGGATCAGCGGTAAATAAAATCCCCGAAGCTTGTGGGAACACCATCCTTTGAACGATAACAGCTAAATAAACGTGACTGTGGTTGAATCCATTTTGCATACGGTAGATTACTGCGCGATCCGTAAATAGGGAGGCCCAACATTTGCTGATATGCTGCAGGATGGCTTTTTTGCCGATAATATTTAAATAGGTATCTTGTTGACCAGCAAAAGAGGCATATGGCAAATCTTCAGCAGTCGCACTAGAACGCACGGCATAAGCATGTTCCTCGCCAAACTGGGAGAGATATTGAGTTACTGCTTTCACAACATCAGTAGGAATTTCTACTTCCAAAATAATTTGTCGAATCTTCCTGCTGATTTCTCCAATTTGATCTCGATCTTCTACGTTTAGCATAGTTAGTCGATTGAGCAAAGCATGGTACGTTTCGTTCTGCTTGATTGCTTTTTGATATCCCACTGTTGTAACACAAAATCCTTCTGGTACTTGTATTCCTTCAATTTTTGATAACTCCCCTAAGTTCAACCCTTTTCCGCCAACGAGCAGAAGCTGCTTCTTCTCCATCTCCTGAAAATCGAGAACCAAAGAACTCATTCCATATCTCTCCTATCCATTAATTTTAGAATCAGCTCGGTATAACTGACCACATGCCGCATTAATGTCCGATCCGAATTGAGTTCGAACCGTAACGTTCACACCATATATTTTCAACGTCTGAACGAACATATTGATCCTTTCGGGATCAGATGGCAAGTAGCTTTGAGGCGTCACTTCTGTCGAATTGTAGGGAATTAGGTTCACGTGGTAGAGATGTTCCCAAGATCCCCTTCCCCTTAACAGAGCGGCAACCGCTTTCGCATGCTCTGCCGAGTCGTTGAACCCTCGAAGAAGAATATACGCGATATACACCTTTCTTCCCGTATGTCGGATATGACGATCCAATGTATTCAGCACGTCGCGGAGCGGAAACCGCTTATTAATCGGCATCAGTTCGTTCCGCTGCTCGTCGAACGGCGAATGCATCGAGAAGGTTAGATTGACCTGAGGAAACTCCCGCGTCAACCTATCGATTCCTGGCAACAGGCCGATGGTGGAAATCGTAATCCTTCTATGTCCTAAACCGAAGAGATTCGGGTTGGTCAAAATCGCCAGCGCATCGAAAAGGTGCGGGTTGGCGAGCGCCTCCCCCATGCCCATGAAGGACACGCTGTCCAAGGCGTGGCCGTTCAAGTGAAAGTGAAGCAATTGGTCGGTAATTTCGTCGGCGGTCAGATTTCGTTTCAGGCCGATGGTACCAGTGGCGCAAAAGCGGCATCCGAACCCGCAGCCGCACTGCGTGGAAATACAATACGATTTCCATCCCCGTTTATAGGAAAGTCTTACGGCCTCCACACGTTCGCCACCACCGATGGCAAACAACACCTTGCTGACCTGCTGCGATGTGAGTTCCTTTACCGGAATAACGCTGGAGACGTACGAACCAAGCGTCCGGGCCAACTCTTCTCGCAAAAATGTAGGCAGTATGGTGATCCGTTCGTATTCAGCAATTTTTTGTTTGAAAATAGCGTCTATAATTTGACCATACCGGTACGCAGGCTGCTTGTATTTGGACAAAATCTGCCCAATCGTATCGTATTTCGAGGTTGGTTTCATGTGTTCTCCTTACCGCCGGAGAAAATGCAGAAAAGCAACCGTCATCCAGCGCTTACATGCGTCTTTCACCAACTACGCAGGAAAAAACACGATGCGTTTACGGACATAATCGCTACGTGCATCTGTCGATAGATTGGTATACCTCCGGCAACAGATTCATTTTTTTGTGAACCGGGTCAATCGATAGGAACCGGTTCACATAATCATCTACAACCTCAACCTCAATGCTCATTGTTTTCATCCTCCTAGAGTGTGTTAAACGTTCAGTTCCACAATTTTAGTTGCGATATGTTTGCAAAACTCGCTGTCGTGCTCCACAAAAAGGATAGTTGGCGAATGCTCCAGCAGCAGTTCTTCGATTTGCATTCTGGAAATGACGTCGACAAAATTAAGCGGTTCGTCCCAAACATGCAAATGAGCGCGTTCGCAGAGGCTTTTCGCGATCAGAACCTTCTTCTTCTGACCGCCGCTATAAGAAGCCATGTCCTTTTCGAATTGCAAGCGCGAAAAATCGAGTTTTCTCAAAATCGCTTTGAATAAGCTTTCGTCAATCCCGCTGGATCTGGCGAATTCCGACAAATTGCCCCGCAACTGCGAGGTATCTTGTGAAACGTAGGAAATTCTCATCTGGCTCCCTTTTCGCAACACGCCGGAATAAGGTATTTCCTCGCCGCAAATCAGTTTGAGCAAGCTGGATTTGCCTGAGCCGTTCGGACCGGAGAGCACGATGCGATCCCCTTGCTCGACAGTAAAGCTGATGTCGCGGCAAACGTTCTTCTCTCCATAATGAATCGAAATGCGGTCAAGCTCGACCAATTGGTGTTTATGATAAGTCATCTGCGATATTTTCAGGCTTTCCGAGCTATCGACGTTTCTCAGAAGCTGGGATCTTTCCTCGATCGCGGATTGCTGTCTTTGCTCGATCGATTTGGACCGCTTCATCATTTTGGCGGCCTTGTGACCGATGTATCCTTTGTCGACCTTGGAGCCGGAGTTGCGGGTGCCGTTTTTCGTTTTCTCTACTTCGTGCGACCAGTTGCTGGTTCGCTTGGCCGCTTCGGACAACCTCTTAATGTCCTTCCTCAGCTTTTCGTTCTCGGCCCGTTCGAAATTGTCCTGTCTTTGTTTATTCTCCCACCAGTCCGAAAAATTTCCGTTCTGGATTTCGATATTGGTATTATTGATCGAAATAATGTGATCCACACAATTGTCGAGAAACGCCCGATCGTGTGATACCAATATAAACCCGCTCTTGTCGTTCAAATAGTCACTTACCAGCTTCCGAGCATGCAGATCCAGATGATTTGTCGGCTCGTCGATAAGCAAAAAGCTGTTTTCCTTCAAAAACAGGACTGCCAGCATTACCTTCGTCTGTTCTCCGTTGGACAACGAGTCGAACGGTCGATACAACACATCTTCTGACAACTTCAGCAGCGAAAACTCGCGCATGAGCTGCCAGTGCTCATAGTCCGGATAGATGTCGGCTACCACATCGAATGTATATTTTTCCTTGTGTTCGACGTGGAACGGGAAATACTCGAAACTGACGTTAGAGGAAATCGTTCCGCTGTATTCATACTTGCCGAGCAACAGATTGAGAAACGTAGTCTTGCCCCGGCCGTTCCTCCCCGTAAAGCCCAATTTCCAGTTGGTATCGATTTGTAAACTTACATGCTCAAAAATGTTGTCGTAACTGCCATCATAGGCAAACGTCAGGTTCGTTACCTTGATCAATGACATTCCAGAAACCTCCTTGGTTCACAAATAAAAAAGAGCTGCAAGAAAGTTGACCTTTCTTACAGCTCAAAAAAATAAAGCAAATCCAACCCTACGCAGAGTCAGATAAGGATATATTCTTTGAGTGAAAAGAATAAGGTAACTTTCTTGCCAATAAAGAACAAAACAGAACAAATAGAACTTGTTTTATTCTTTAAACGTAAGCAAGAAATTTTACATTATCCTCTTCAACTCCAATCGTAAGTGTTAGCGCAATATTAACATACCAGATATTTCATTGCAACTAACTCTTCGATTAAGACACCATTGATTTTAAGCCTTCGACTTTGCTCGATAAGCCGGCGTCTTCTCTCGACTTCCTCGTTAAACTATTCTTTTACGTAATTAATTACGATCGGCGCCGCTCGGCCCAGACAAGAACATAAATCGTTAAAGGACAAGAACATGTAGCGAAACCCGTTCCCGAAATATTCGACCTCCTAAACGACAAAAGCTGCCGGATCCGACGCCGGCAGCTTTGAACTATCGTTCCCAGTCGTATGATGAGGTCAGCCAGTTTTTACTGGTTGACCACTTTTGTTTTGGTGATGTATTTGTCAGTAGCCGGGGCAGAACGGTCGTTCCCCTGGGTCTGTAACCCGATGCTAAAACTGATCGCCCCCCTACTTGCAGAAACCATGTTTAAGCTGGTTGAGACGAATAGATCTCGCATAACAAGCGTCTTCACTCTGTTTACTTTGACACAAAGTTCCCCTTTTAATTTTGGTCTAAATTAATCTATTGAGGGTAGCTTTGGCCTCTCCTCCAAGCAAGATGGTAACTTTGTGTCACAGTTACTCTAATGAGGGGGGCAACTTCTCCAACTATGTTGGGAGTAAACTTCTAAACTGGTGAGATTTGCATCCCAAGATACAGAACCATCCTTCAAAGTGAGTCATTCAGCCCTATCTCTATGCCTTCTTCTATTTTTGATGTATTTCAAAAAAATTATTCACTCCTTCAACAATTACGGTTGTACCAAATGAAAGGAGGAGCGTTATTATGACTACTTTACTCATACCCTTTATTGTATTTTTAGAACGAGGTACTAGTTTTTGTGCGCAAAATCCGATCGTAGCGCCTAATGTATTAATGAAAATATCATCAATATCAAAACTTCCTAAATGTGTTATCATTTGTAATATTTCAATCATAAAAATAGACACACAAAATAGAATAATAAATCGTAAAAACCGGCAAGGAAACAGTAGCGGGATTAAAATCCCATAAGGTAAAAAAGCTGCGAAGTTGGCAAAGTTAAAAAACCAACTTTGAAAGTCTCTACCTAATGGAAAATACAAAGGAATCCCATTTGGTATTAGGTTATACCAATACTCTTGGTTATGAATACGACTTGTTCTGTCAAAGGCGAAGAACAGGAAGTAGAGAATCACAACAGTATAAGCTGCTAGCAAGGTGATGGTAACCTTACGAACTTTTCCTTTAAACATAAAAAATCCTCTCATTTCTATCTTCTACTCATTATTAGTCCAAGATGTGTAAAAACCACCCAAATGCTACAACAAGTCTCAAATTTACGGGTTTACTTCATTGCGACCGCTTAAACAACAGGAATCTGAAAAACCGTCGGTCCGGGTTGAACCGCTCGGAATAATTAGCTTAGAGTAAGAAAAAAGGCCAAGCCGGCCATGTCCGAAGGCTTAGCGTAATATTTTCGTTAAAAATGTTGGCGGGATCCCATGGTGACATTTTCATCATAGCTTGTTTCCCACGGTGACAGGAATATTTTGTTATAACAATTTAATGCTATTTGGACTGAATTGACTTAGCAATAAGCGAAGCGTATGCTTTAGCTCCTTCCGGTTGCGGGTGAACGCCGTCCTTCGCAAACCATTCAGATTTGTCTGCGCTAAGCGAGTGCCAGTCGATCAATGTGACATTGGAACGCTCCTCGGCCGCTTTGGCCAATGTTTCGTTTACTGAATCCTGCCAGTCTCGCGGCACACGGGAGTTAACGAGATAGATTTGCCTATTCTCACCGATTGTATTGAGTAGTTCTTCGAGTTTTTCGGAAGAAAATGGCCCATTCGTGCCAAGCTCAATAATGACAATCTTTCCTAACTTCTCTTTCGAATCGAGTTGTGCCACGACATCCTTCGCTTCAGACATTTGCCGACTTACCTTACCATCTATGTCAATGCCGGGTATTAGTTCTTTCAGATAAGGCGCTACTCCGACCAACACGGAGTCACCAATTGCTGTAACTTCTACGGATGACTTAGAGGGGCTCTCATCCTTGGGTGTTGACTTTGTGACTTGCGAGTCGGCATTAAATGACACCGATTTTGAATTATTCAATGGTGCCGATTCAGTTTGTTTCGAATTTTCGATGGAATTTTCGCTTCCTGCCCTTGCACAAGCTACACAAATGAAGATGATCATAACGACGGAAAACAGCATAAACAAATGTTTGATCGGTTTTGATTTTTTCATATATCTAACCTCTTTCCTTAAATGGTATGTCTTCCCGTTCCGAATGGGCTCCTCTACAAATCTATAGGACAGCGCGGCTAATACAACAGTTATCATTAGTTGGGCTAGCTGGAGAATAAGATTCGGACTCACGTTTGGATCTGCAGATCCCGTTAAGACAATAATCGGATAATGCAACAAATATATGCCATAAGATCGGACTCCGATCCAGCGAAGGGGTTTCCAGGCAAGCAGTTTGCCTACTGCGCTGAACGGACTCGCCGCAGCCGCAATGACCAATGCAGATGCTACGGAGAGGACGACCATACCGCCGCGGTATAATGATTCATCGTATTTCCCGGTCTTTGTCAACATATACATCACGATACAGAGACCGACAACGCCCAAAATGTTAACCCAAGCGTTTCCCTTTCGCGAAAATGGTTCAGAAAATTTGTGGCTTGGATATATGATTGCAAGTGCTGCTCCAATCAACAGCCCAAAAGCCCTTGTATCCGTTCCGTAATAAACTCGGCTCGGGTCTGTGCCTGGCTCATACAAAAATACCATCAATGCAAACGAAACGGCTGCTCCCGCAAGAATTAGCAAAAAAAGTTTGCCGCGCGTTGGGGCAAAAGTAGAAATCACTATCATTAGAAGAAACGGCCATATCAAGTAAAATTGTTCCTCCACAGCGAGCGACCAAAGATGTCCGATAGGTGAAGGGGGACCAAAGCTTTCAAAGTAGGATACATTATGGTAAATTAAATACCAATTGTTCGTATATGTTAACGATGACCAAATATCCCCGCGAATCGAAGACAGCCTTCCTGGATCAACAATCGCAAGATAGGCGGTTAGAATGCACAGCATAAGTAGCATGGCCGGCAACAGTCTGCGCATGCGCCTCAACCAGAACTGTTTCATGTTGATTCGACCTTTTCTCTTACGCTCTTCCATCAGCAAATCCGTTATGAGGTAGCCTGAGAGTACAAAGAAGACACCTACTCCCAATAATCCCCCCGAGGCCACGCCCCAGTTAAAATGATAAGCAATTACAGCGAGAACGGCTAGAGCCCGGAGTCCATCTAGTCCCGGCATATAGCGTCGTTTGTCTTTCATAACATCTTGAGGCCTATTCGAATGAAGCTTATCCAACCTCCCCATCGTTACTGACATTTCACTTCCCCTCCCTTTTACTAAAGTAGTTTTTTATGTGGTTGGTGGGACGAGGCATTCCCCAGATACATTGTCAAAATCTCATCCACATATCGCTTATTTCCTATCACTACTGCCGCCGCTGTTTACGCTGCCCTTGTCGTCTTTCAACAGCACTTCCTGCACATAGTCACGAAGCTTCTCGTTGTTTTTCACGCCTAGGACAGAGGCGCCCCTCACTGACTTGCCGGCGAGAAGATCCATCGGTGGAATTTGCGCGGATCCGGCCATGTGGCTCTCCACACCGAGCGTAGCCAGTTTCAACATGTCGGAGATGTCCAAGTTCGTCTTGATGTAAGGCGCCACGCTTTCTAATATTTGCTTCATCCTCATAAGATTCCAACCGGACTTCAACTTATCGGCTACGGCCGAAAGCAGGTTGCGCTGCCGTTCGGTACGGGTGAAGTCGCTCATTGCGTCATGACGAAAACGCACGTATTGCAACGCTTTATCGCCATCCAACTTTTGCTGCCCCTTTTTCAAGTGAATATCGTACCGGTTGCCATCGGCTTTATCGGTATAGGTCATGTCTTTCTCAACATAGAAATCGATGCCGTCGATCGCATCAATAAGTGATTTAAATCCTTCGAAATCAGTATAGACGTAGTATTGAATGTCAAGGCCTAGCAAATCACCAATCGTTTTCATCGCAAGGTTCGGTCCGCCTAGTGCAAGCGCCGTGTTGATTCGTCCTTCGCCATGGCCTTCAATCCTGACGTAGGTATCACGCAGAATGGACAGCAAATGCGCTTTTTTCGTGACAGGATCAAAAGTTGCAAGTAACATAGAGTCGGAGCGAGCCTTCTCGTTCTCCTTTAACCCTCGATTGTCACCACCCATCAGCAGGATGTTGACTCGTTCAGTGCCTTCCCATTTGACGGGTTTCATTGACTCATCTTCCTTATACTGGCCTATCGGTATCGTGTCCTTCGGTTTATCCAAACTATCGAGTGTATTGAAGGCCCCAATGGCCTGATAGGTAAAAAGGCTGACGATGCACAGTAATAAAACGCCAATGCTGATCGAAGCGTACATCCATACCTTCTTTTTTTTAGCTCGATTATTTTGATTTCCTTTTCCAATCCTAATCATGTTGCTCCTCCTAATCATTTTCTTTTAGAAGGTGTTAAACGTTTTAGGAGCAAAATTCCATTGACCAGCCCCTCTAACGCCCCCTCCCAATGCAAAACCATCTGACCGAATGCATTGTTAATGGCTTAACTGTTGCCTTTTCACCTAATTTTCTCCTCTGAAATTGACCATAATACTCCACTGTGTTACGTAGATGCGGAAAAGGTATAGTGATTAGATAAGCGTTTATAAAAAAGCCCACCCAAGGGTGAGCTGTTCTAGCAGGGTCTACGATTCTTCGATACAACGTAATATTCATCTCAGTTCAGGTTAACAACAGATTTCAAATTCCAACTTTCTCATACGCTGATCCAGAAATACTCATCCATTGGGTACCAGGCTATATCTCGGATCTCCTCCCCGTAAGACTAAAGCAAGTAGTTAGAAAGCCGCCGTCGAGAACGAACCTCCTACCTCGACGATGGTGCCGTTCGAGAGGCGCTAAACGCGCGGTCGAAGTGTCTCATCAATGACTCGAGAGGACCGTTAGGGAGCCGCGCGATCAACCACCCTGTCAGCAGCGTTGCGGCCGCGACGAGAAGGTCACCGAATGGAATCCCTCCGACACTATATTCTATCCCCGCCAGTTTGAGAGACCATATCACGACGAATTGAGCCGCATACATCGTCAATGCCACGCGTCCGACTGCAGCGAAAGGCATTAACACTACAGAGGACTTCTTCGGTACGAGACATACCAGTCCAAGCACGAGGAATGCGACTCCCAGCCCAATCAGCGTCTGGAACGTCGACGCACTGTGCGGAGATGTCCAGAGAAGCATGTTCCACAGCGGCGGTTCCGTGTTGAGCGGCCAGATTGCATTCGGGTCCGGCATGGTCGGCATGGTCGGCATGGTCGGCACGGCACTGACCGTGCCTTGAAGGCCAATGAGCCACGCATCGAAGGAACGGCTCAGCCCGGGAATAACGAAAGCGCTCAGCATCTTACCGACGGCGAGCATGATACCGCCACCGCCCGCGAGTGCGAGTGCGGTACGCACCTTGGTGAGGTCAAGGCGCCCGATCGCCATACCGGTAACGAAAGCGGGAGCGAGCGCGAGCGCGGACATCGGACCGCCCGCAATATCATAAAGGGGGTACGCTCCCGATAGGGCGCTCAAACCAAGAATCATCAGCGGTGGGGCGACCACGGCCAAAACGGCTGCTGTCGTAACGAGCACACGCGTCGAACGACGAACCAGCACCAACGCCAGCACGAACATTGCCGCATAGGCGGGTAAGATCACCCCGTACGGGGTATTCAGCAGGATGAGCAGATACCCAATCACATCAATGAACACTGCTCGAGCGAGCATCCGTGCTCGGAACGCGGTCGTCTCCGTTTCTCGATCCTTCATGCGTTGCGCCATGATCGAGTAAGAAATGCCGCCACAGAGCACGAACAGCAGCGTCGTATTCCCGGAAACGATCGCAGAAATCGTTTCATTCGATGAGAAGTGCTGCAAATACATCCCTATGACCGCTAACCCCCGTGCTGCATCAAGCGCAACGAGACGTCCGGCCGTCCTCGAATTAGCCCGTGCCTTCCTTACTCCGGCAGACTCCCCGTTGGCGATGTCAACTTGCCCACCGTCCTGAAGTGGAGCCGATACATCTACGAACATCTCGTTTGATTCGCCTAAAACCGCATTGTTTTTCAGTCCGTTGTTATTTGAATCCGCTACATCCTTGATGGTTGCTCCTGTTTCATTTTCACTTCCGGACTCGTCCGACAGCTTGATACTGACTGACAATTAGCATTCCTCCTCAAAATGGTTATTTCTTTAGGTGTTCTTCAATTCCTTGCAAGTAGTGGTTGTTATGCTTATTCCACTATAACTGGCAGATGTCGCAAAAGTTTGATCAAGATGTAAACAAAATGTCACAACCGATGCGTGCGATTTTATGCCTCATAAAAACAACCTTACTCCGGTCCGAAGTCCGAGATAAGGTTGTAGGCAGGTAGAGTGTTATTGGGTTGTCGTTGAGCTTCAGGTAGCTATTGAAATTTGATGATAAATGACTGCCCGACCGAGAAATCCGTTTGTGTCATTTGGGAAGGGGAAAACAGGCTGCGTATTTACGCAGGTTGTGTTATTCCAGAAAAGGGCCATATGTGGAGTAACAGTATGTATATATTTTAAGGAAATTAATGCATGAATCACAAATGTGTTCTTTCAATGCTCTTCCCTCATACCGAGCAGATATCTTGATTAAATATATAAAAAAATCAGCGCCTCCCTATCGGATTGTAGAAACAAGTTGAAGGGATGACGGAGCTAACTCGAGTCCACAAAAACCATCGCTTCGAATTAATCCGAAGCGATGGTTTTTGTATATATTTTCATTTATGGATTTTATCACCAGTCTAGGTGCATCATGCGGCTGATAATGACTGCAGCTTGCGCACGGTTGGCGATGTCTTTTGGACCATAAGTTGTATCGGTTAATCCTTGGAGGACACCTTCTTCGGTCAACTGGGCGATAGCCTCTCTAGCGTATAAAGCTATGTTGCCTCTGTCAGTGAATTTGGCCAATGTTGCGCCGATATTGCCGGTCGAAGCATTCCGGGTCAGCTTCAGGGAATTGGCGGCCATGATGGCCATTTCTTCACGCGTGATTGCCCGGTTTGGCTCAAAACGGTTGCGGTCTACGCCTCGGACCAGATTGGCTTTAACCCCGGCCGCTACGTACGGGTAATACCAGTCCGACGGCTGAACGTCGGTGAACGATACGGTCGCCTGATTGTCGGACAGGTCGAGGGCTCGAACGATCATCGCCAGAAATTCGGCACGAGTTACTTGCTTCATCGGTGCAAATTGGTGTTCGGAGACACCCTTGATGATGCCGAGAGCAGCCATTTCACGAACATTATCGCCCGCCCACGCTTCTGCGCCTTGCAGGTCGCTGAATTTAGGAACTATTCCGGACCCTGGTACTAATGGTGCTTGATCAGCATCATTTTTGTCCGTAATTGCATTGAAAATCGAGTTCGCCAGCAAACGGTACTGATGCCGTGGATGATCGTTATTGATGAAATCGTTAGAAAAAACAGTCAGGTTCTTGTTGTTTTCATGGTATGTGAAAGCTATGATCTTTCCTTTGGCAGCCTCATGTCCCGGCCACCAGCCTGCTTTGAAAAAGTCGTCTCGATCACTGGTAACGGCAAGCACTTTTGCCATTTTGGGAACTGTCCTAATGTAAGAACCCGTGACTGTGTAGAAATATTCCTGTTCATCGTAAGCGGCTGTAATAAGATTATCTTGCATGACGTTTGCCAAGAATACGCCTTCGTATCTTTCCCATTGTTTCGGACCTTCGAAAGAAAATCCAGGTATCCAGTTTTGGATATTACTCAATCCAAAGTATCCAAATGCGATGTAAGGCTTTCCTTCTTCTACATATCTGGAAGAGCCGAAAGTATTAACAAGTACGTCTGCATTCGACTGGCGTGTAGTCACCTTAAAGCCCAGCCCTTTCAGCACATAGGCCGTTTCACCAAGAGCTGCAACGGTAGCAGGCTTAAGGACTTTACCGCTTGGCCCGGTATTGCCAAATTCGCTCGCGTCGAGATAATACTTGGAAGCCAATGGAGACAAGTCACTGTAGGCAACCACGAAGTCACCCGCTTCATATCCTGACCCGCTTTTGGTGAGCATCGTAACGGTCTTGCCGGCAGCCAATAACTCATTGACCGCTTTTATAGCATCATTGTTTGTGTTCTGGATCAGAACATAAACAGAGTTATTTGGCATTTGTGTCGCCGGAACCGACACGGATGTTATTGGAGAAGTTTTGTTTGTGAATACACCGGCTTCTCTTACTGCGTAACGATCGAATCCGCGCATATCATGGAAGTTTTGAATGATTTCACCGGCCATCGATTCAAAATCGGATACATCCATTCCATCGTACAAGACCAGGTTCGCGATTCCACGCTTAGCCTGATGCATGTTTACAACAAATGATCCTGCAGGATATGTCGTATCGGCAACGGTTACGGCTCCTGTCGAACGTTCAATCTTAACTCCATTTCGAAGCAGGTATTCAACCATACGGTAGGTTTCCAGAACATTCTTTTGAACACTTTTGTCGATCGGTAGGACATAGTACTCCGGGAAGAAGTTTTGGTTATCTTGACGCGGACGGCCAATTGTTTCATTTTTGGCATTAACAAGGTACTTATCTACGGCACGGTCATCGATATTGTCCACACCGCGTTCATATATTTTCAATTGGTTCATGAACAGCTCTTCTTTTTTTCCGCTGACATAAGCGGTAGCTCCCGCCGCAGCATAATACAGCGCTTTGGCAGAATCCTCGTTCAACTCGGGTATTTCAAGCGTATGCCCCATTGCACCGTGATGCATTGCGAATACGGCTGTATATGCTGCGGATGCATCATCCCATCCGGAGGCAGTGCCTTTGGAAACATAGTTCGCATCCTTTACGGATTTGAGATGTTCTTCGTAAGGGATATGATAGTAGTCGTACTTCGTGTTTGCGATGCCGGCCTCGCCCATAGCGGCCGCTTGTTCCAACATGTGCTCAATGAGCAAATCATACTCGAGGTTCGGGTCATGGGGCGGTGTAGCCGGCTCGATCAGAAAGTTCGGGTCAAATCCATGCATATCCAGGAAGGACAGTGGCGACCATTTCGCGATTTGTTCCGTGACGATACGCGTTTCAGGCTGTGTTTGATAGGAATTGTCTCGATTCAGATCGAAACCCTCGGCATTATGACGTGTGTTGTGAACCCGACCATCCGGATTGTCCGTATAAACGAACAGGAAGAAAACGTTCTCCAACACATCGTCCATATTCAAAGTGACCTTGGTTCGCTGGCCGTTTGGCAAGGTTGTATCATATGTAATACTCTTGTCCAATGCCATCGTCTTAAAATAATTCAGAATCGCATCAACGCCAGGCGATTCATCCGGATGAATATTGTTAATCCAGATCGGCACTTTGTAATCCCCAAATGTCCCGGATGTGATGTCGGCTTGCAATTGCTTAGGATCATTCATCATTGCAGGATGCGTCACGTTTTGGTACTTGTCAACGGTAGCTTGATCCTTGGCAAGTACAGTGAAATAGATATCGCGGCCTTCCGCCGATTTCCCAATTGAAGTAGTTTTGATGTACCTGTCATTTTTTTGAGCTGCTCCTGCCGTGATTGCATCTATCTCCGGCTTTAGCTCATCGTAGCTGCGGAAACTGTCATATGGCGTCAATTTAACAGGCGCATGAGCAATGACTTGTCCGTTAGCTACCGCTGCCAGTTCAAATGTCCCAATTAGTGACGGGTACTGCAAACGAGGTGCGGACAGGTTGACAGTATCGTAAGGAAGATCGAACGTAACGCTTGCAGTAACTTCACCGTCCTTTACTTTTACATTGTCAACTGTAATAAAAGGTGCACCATTATAACCACGATCCTGATATTTTTTCCATTGGGACAGTGGTTTGCCATCGTACGTCCAGCTTAAGCTTTTCACATCAACACCTTCCGGAAGCTTGAACGCAGCATGAAGCGTTCTTTTCTCTGTCATCGATGCAACATAGTTGTCCAGTTCCAACGTTTGAGGGTTATTAACCTTTTTCAGGTTTAGCGTCGTTATTTCCGCCTGCTGATCGGACGAAGCAGTGATTCCCATATCCTGCACAACCTCTGCCATCGCAATGCCTGGAGTCATAGCACCCAGTAGCATCGCAAACGACAAAATCAACGCCAAATAACGCTTTGTGATCAAGTTCTTAAACACCTTTCTCCTCCTCTTCTCTCGTAGGCTCACTTTTAATGCAAAAAATAGTCATGAACCAAATAACGCTCCATAGGCCCCCTTGTTCCATCTCCGGCTTACTGGGCGGCTTCCCCGCTCGGCGATATCTCACCGACGATTGTTCTCACAACCATGTCGGTTAATCATGTACATAGACGTCATTTTTAACCGGATCAGAATCTTTCGTTCTCGAAAAAATTCTTTCAGCTCAATTTTTTATCGTTACGGATAGAACAGCTACTCCTCCCACATAGGTCTTCTTTAGTACCTAATTTGGCGAGTTTACCCTTCTTTCTACCGTATTCTGATATCCCACTGAAGCCAGCTTCCACATATCGTATACCGATAAATTGATATCGATAAAGGGATTGACTTCTTCTCAATGGACAGTGACCAGAGGTGGCCGATGGGGGATGGAGGGCCATATTTTAATATAGCTAGCAGATGTCACTAAAGTTTGATCAACATGTAAACAAAATGTCACAGCCGATACGTACGATTTTTTGAAACAAAAACAACCTTACTCCGGTCCGAAGTCCGAGATAAGGTTGTAGGCTTGAAGAGCGTTATTGGGTTGTCGTTGGTCCAGGCAGCTATTGAAATTCGATGATAAATGACTGCCCGACCGTGGAATCCGTTTGTGTCATTTGGGAAGGGGAAAACAGCTTTTGTCCATGAATTAATAAACTGTTATTGTCTAGGCTCCAGTAAATATAGCTAGGGAGAATCCCGCGGTAAACCGGCTCGTTATACAAAACATTTTTCCCTTGAATTTTACCTGCATAGATAATATCCTGGTCGTACAATGAGTAAGCAATGCTTTTCTTGTCATGAGAAAATTTAAAGTTGCCCACCTTATCCAGTAGTACGGAAAGTTCGCCGTTTCGCCGATCGTATTCGTATAACGTTCCATCGATTCCAAGGAATGCAAACTGATTGTTGTTGATCCATGCATTCTGCTCGCGCCCAATTTGGTGTTCGAATTGAATCTCGATTTCACCTTCCCCCGTATTTGTCCCCATCATGATGTAATTTTTTTCCCCAGACTGATCATATTGAAATGTAGTCAATAGCACGCTGCGCCCATCATCGGAAACGTTGATCTTTAGGATCGTATTCCCCGAGGGAATTCCCTTCAGCTTAAAAGTCTTGGAGCTTTGAGTCTCGGCATCGTATACACCAAGGCTGGTGACTCCGTTATCACGCGGATCCACCACCAGATAGCCTAGATACCTGCCATTGCCTGACCAAGCAACATCCTGCACAAACAGTTGCTCAAGGGAATTGATCTTTGCCACTTCGGTTTCTTTGCCGTTCTCTAATGATATTAGATTCAGAACAACTCTCGATTTGGATATTTCGCAGATGTATTTACCATCCGGGGACAGTTGCATATCTGGAACTTCCATGTGAATTCCTGGAACGAACTCGCTTTGCTCGTAAGGATGGGTTAGACGCTTTATCATCATACGGTCTGTCGAGCTTTTCCTATACGAAGCTACCACGGAGTTGGTAGAGGTCCAGCCAAGCAATTGACCAGCACTCGTGAAATCATCAGGAAGCCGATAGATCTTATTCACCTGAAATGGTCGAGAACCTTGATCTTCGGTATGCTCCTCTTCTTTGCTCGGAATAATAATCGTCTCAGTTTTGGGTCCTAAATTGCAGCTTGACAACAGCATGAGCATCAACGACAGGATCCCTAGTGATAAAATAAACCGTTTTTTCTTCATGATCGATTCTCCGTCCTCTTGGAGTTGAAACCGTCAAATTCCACAGTGACGGTCACATGACGATTTTGGCTATCGAAGGAGATCGTTCCCCCGAAGTCGTGGACGATGGATTTGACAATACTGAGCCCCAGCCCTACACTACCCTCTTCTGAAACACTTGGATGAGCCAAATAGAATGGATGAAATAAGTTTGCAAGCTGATCTGCCTCTATAGGGTCACTTGGATTATCAAATACAAAGCGAACCTTTCCGTCAACATGCAGCGCCTTCACAGATATTTCCGAAAGCGATAAGCTGTATTTGATCGCATTATCCAGCAGGTTGATAAAGAGCTGGCGCAGCCTGTCTCCTTGACCGAATACGACCAAGTCATCTTCGATTTGATACTTTATGCTTTTCTTATATCGCTGTGCACGAATGGCCATCGAATCGCACACATCCTGCAGGATAATTCCAGCATTGATCTTGTCGGACTCACTTATCATGGAATTGTTACGCGATACTTCAAGCAGCTTTAATACCATGGTATGGAGGCGTCTGCTTTCTTCTATAATATGGTTCATTCCTTTTTCAAAAAAATGCGGGTCCTTTTCACCATTCTCTCTGATCAATTCCGCATACCCTAGAATTGAGGTTAGCGGAGTTTTAAGCTCGTGGGTTATATTGTCAAAAAAACGTTTCTCCTGCTGGTGAAGTTCCTTGAGATAATCCCGATCCTTTTTAATAATGGTGATCTGCCTGCTAATTTGATCGATCATATCATTAAAATTATCGGCCAGCCTGCCGATCTCATCTTTACGATTAAAACGGATGCGAACGTCCAAGTTCCCATCCTTCACCTCGGTCGAGGCCCAGGTCAGTTTGACAAGAGGGATAGTGATGTGCCTCGAAAGAATATACGAGAATAGGAATGCCGCTGCAAAAATCGCAAGCGTAATAAAAAAGATAATGTCCAAAATCCTTCCGCTTTGCGCATAGATTAAACTGAAATCTTTGGAAAAACGCAAGATCCCCACCTTGGACCCATCAATCACGACCGGATAGGAAAAAAGAACGGATGCTGTATTATGCTCATAGGTGATGCTGTATGCAGTTCTGCCCTTAATCGCCTGCTTCAAATCGCTATCTTTCTGGTATGGGAACATGGACTTGTCCGAAGAATACAGCAATTCGCCATCCACCGTATAGACACTGACGTTGCTGCCGGTGGCGTGTTTCAGATCATTCGCCATTTCGAGAGCCATCTCGCCAAAGTACAGCTCATTACTTGTAAAATGGTTGATCAGGAACGCTTGGCGAACGTATACATTGCTGTTGTTCTTAACCCCGACTAATTCAGATGTAACTATTTTTTGATTGCTTGTCCGAATGAATTCTTTGACGGTTTGATTAAGGACAATGAACGAAAGTGAAAAAATCAAAAAAAATCCGATAAGAAACTTTATGCTGATTTTCCGTATCATTCCCTTTCCGCCTGCTTCTCGAATTTGTATCCAATCCCGAAAACGGTAGTAATGAACTCGCTGGCGTCAAGTTTTTTACGAAGTCTTTGTATGTGAGTGTCGACAGTACGGGTATCGCCGACAAAATGGTATCCCCATACCATATCAAGTAATTCCGAACGTGTGAACGTTTTGCCTTGATTTCCAATCAAGGTCATGAGAAGATCAAACTCTTTTGGTGTCAATTCAACAGCGTGACCATTATTTTTTACAAGTCGTTCTTCTGGAATAATTTCGATCTGTTTGAAACGAATCACACCATGCTTCGCTTCGTTTTGTTGTCCACTGTTCGCTTGATCCACTCTCCGTAGAATCGTCCGGATTCGGGCAACAACTTCGCGCAAGTCAAAAGGCTTCGTGATATAGTCGTCTGCGCCGAATTCAAGGCCAAGCACTTTATCGGTGATATCGGATTTCGCAGTAATCATGAAGATCGGTATGTTATAATTTGCTGTTACCTTTTTGCAAATATCCAGTCCGCTTTCGTCAGGCAACATCCAGTCGAGAAGCAGAAGATCGGGTTGAAATTTTTGCAGTTCGATCATTCCGTTTGCTCCACTTGCCGCCGTTCGAGTTTGAAAGCCCTCCATAGAAAGTCCGTATGAAAGTAGATCGGCAATCGCAATATCATCTTCAATAATGAGAATTTTTGCTTTATTCATCTTAATCCCCGTCTCTTTTGTTACTAATGCCAGGAAGGGTCACGGCACCGTTACTTATGTTACCGATTCGTGTAGAAATAATCAAATTCATATGAGGAGGACGCTAACAATTCGATAATTAAAATTTATTTGATAATCAACTAATCGTCAAAGTATATAATGTTCTTGTCATCGGATAACTCACGTTTCCTTGTTACTGAACCAACCTCGCAACCGTAGTCTTTTATTTATAACTAAAAGTTTCGCAAGGATAACTACTCTTAAATCCGTATGATGAATATCCCGTGCGGTCCCTGAAGATCCGTATCCTCCGTAACGGCGGCGACGACTACCTTACGAATTCCCTCTGGCTGTCCAAACACTTTCAGTCGATCCGTAAATAAAACCACTGCTTATTATATTTGGGCAAAGGCACTTACAAGTGGAGAGGCCACTTTTATGTGCCTTCTTCACAAGTTTGTCCAACTTTAAAATCATTGAGAAGAGATAAGAAGGGATTCAAGATTCCGGAGCAACACTAGGAAAATATGCCATATATAAATAACAATTGGTGTGAGTTTAACTGTTGTGTATCATTCCCTGTCAACGACAAGACGAGCTCGTTAGCCTTGGCGGTTAGTTCAAAAACTGCTGTTTATCTCAAGTTCAGAGACTGATGATCCGTTACGTGTCGTTCAAAATACCAACGTGTAAAATCCGCCCGAAATGCAGGTATTAAGCACATTGCCTATACCGGCTTCGCTTTTGCTGAGGACAATCCATTCGCTCTTGTTCATCTGACTACCGAGTATGCTTTTTTTACTACGAATATTCGATACAACTTCTTACGTAACGGTGGTTAACAGAGTTTTGTTAATTCGTCATAAAAGTAAATGTAGGGATCGGGACGACCATTACAAATGCCACTGAAAGGGAAAGTGAATACGGTTAGCCGTAGTGATCTGGCTCTGGCTGCCGCAACAGTTTTAACTGAGGATGGACACGAGAACAAAGAGTTCAATCTTCCGGGTGGGTAACTTTATGTTGAGCAAAGTGGTAAACGTTTTGGCGAGCGTTCACATTCGATCACACGCTTCACGTATCATCCATTGGGAGGTTATCTCCGCCTCTTGAGCACACTTACATGCGGATGCGTTTATTATGGTCCCAAAAGTTTGAAAGTATTACCGCACTGACTTGATCATGGACAATAATTCTTCTTCACTGACGCCTTTCTCCAGGCTCAAGGAATACGAAAATCCATGCGAGTTCCATGTTGCCAGTTCAATTTGCCTTGATTGCCTTTGATGGTCACCTGTTCATTTCCGATTTGAATGATGTTCGCGTCACCAGCCCTGGACGTTGGGGACGGTGTCATCCCTCATCCCGTTGTTCCTATGCCAAACCTGAGAGAAACTATCCCCCAATTGATGCTCTTAATAAAGGAAAAACTGACGATAAACGCACCGTCAGTTTTTTGTCAAAGTAAAGGGTTCAATCTACACTGTTTTTTTACATACGCTTGTGCCAATTCAACATCATCACCCTGTAGTTCATCATCCAATAATCTTGAAAAGTTGCATCTGATGTGACGCGACCGGCCGCATCTCGGCTGCTCTCGGAACCATCAGTGAAGTGTTCCGCTATAAGCCGGCGCGGCTGCCTTGATGATCTGTATCAGCTCGTCTGCCTAGTTGCTTTCGTAGTACCCGGTTACGCGAAAAATACGAACAGTCTACTTTATTTTCTTCTTTTTCGAGGATATGACATTGTAATCTTGTCAGTCTAAGAGGTGGCGCCATTGCTTCTTTTCGGGTATCATATGCCTTGGAAGTATTTCCGCACTAGGGACATGCGAATGAGGATCCTCGCTCGAAGTCAATGTGCAGATGCCAAGCTTGATCGTAGTCATCGAATTCAATATGTGTGAGTTTCCAAAGGTCTTCTAACTGTAAAGCTATGCTGAACATATTCATGATCAGTTGGTATTATTACTTATCGAACTCCACATCAGTTATCATCCCGCCCTATTAATTGTCTTATGAGCAGGACCGACAACATTTCTAGTAAGTAGACATAACCCATGAACTATAGCGAGGAAGCGCGAAGCACCTGAACAGAACCTTGTACAAGCAAGCCTGCATACAGCCAGCGATAGATCGTTTTAAAGTATTCATAAGACATTTGTGCTTTGTCAGCCTTATACATGTTGACATCCTGATTGCGCTTCAACTCACGTGCAATACTTGAATGATGCCGTCCTAGCTCCTGAGCAATAACCCTTGTAGACCAACCTTGAGCGTGTAGCAGTTCTAGCTGCACTCTTTCTGTTGTGCTAAAATGTGAGTAACTCATGATTGATTCCTCCGTGTAATGGATTGTTGTGGTGACACCATTTTACACGAATCAATCATGAGCCATTTTTTTATTTACTGGTAACTGTCGCAATTCATATTACAATCCGTCTTCATGATGCTTATTCTTCAATATACACTCTTTCTCCGGACATCAAGTAAACTACGTTTTTGTCGGCATCCAGCGCCGCTACCATCTTTGTCTCCTTATTTTGGACGAAGCAGAAATCTCTGGCCGAGTTGTCCCATTTCACTTCAAGTCCCTGGATGTCCATATTGAACAATTTCTTCGCGATCGGGGCGACCACTTCTTTCGCTTCTTTTTCGGTAATATCTTTCTTCAACACACGTTTTCGCCCACCATCATGAACGTAGCGTACCTTCCCCGTCTTTTCATCTAGAGAAAGCGTGACCTTGTCGCCTTTAAGCTCCCACGTCTTATTCTCAACGCCACCCTCAAGCACAGCTTTCGTCACGTCAAAGTCACGATCTAAAGCCGTTTTCACTGCTTCCGTTGCCGTTTTCAGTAATTTCGAATCAAGCTCGTTCTTGCTAAATTCGATCGCCGCCCCAATACGATTTTTCTCTTTCGACCCTGGCATATTTTTCAACAGAAAGGCGGAGAAATCTTTCCCTCTTAAAGAATACTGGGTAAAAGGTTGCTTTGGATTTTCATAGTACTCGGACACGTCAACTTCTTTATCAAATGTGTATTTTTTCTTGGCATGCATCCCTTTCAGCACTTTCAGGATTTCATCCTGATCCTTTTTGCTGATTCTATCGATGGTTTGCTTCCCTCTGATACTCCATATTTCTTTGGTCTTTTGTATATAGGCTACACTATAAGTTTCATCTTCAGAACGAACCCACACCCACCCTAACATTTCATCAAGCTCGCCAACATCCTGCAACTTAATCTCTTTCCCCGCAAATTGCTTTACGGCCTTTTGCAGCTCGGCAGCCAGCTTCTTGTCGATTTTCACTTCTTTGCTCTTCGCTTGCTGCTGCTCTTGCTGCTTCTCTTGCGCTGCCTCCGCGCCGGCAGGAATCGGTCCTGCCAATGTGGCCAGCATGCCGGATACGACCAGTGTTGCAACGATAGCTTTTTTCAAATTCACGGTAAATCCTCCTATGTAATTACTTGAATATTTGCTCACTCATATTATCCTAGCAAAGGAATTGCAAAAAACCACAAAACATTCTATTAATATTAATTAAGAAATCGTTAATAACCAACAAGATTAATATCAGTTACTTTTGACCATTGACTTTACTATCTTGAGCAGAGCGTCACCGTCCTTGGCATCCGGATACATCAAGCAACTCATTCAGTCTGGGGCTAGTTAATTTTCCACGGTTGCCGTTTCTATCGGCGGATTGCTTGCTGCTGCCCTTGTTTTAGGTTTTATAGAGCATTTCTTTGTAATGAGGAATGCTTTTTTATCTTTTTTTAAAATGAAAAGGATATTTCTATAACAATAATGTAAAACAATAATGTTTTATTGTAAAACGATAAAACGTGTGTTAAAGTCAAATTTACAATAAATAAGTGAGGTGCTTTTTATGAAACAAGGTTCAACACTCTTTTTAAAGATAGCTGTTTTTATTATCGGAACTCCAGTTCTTGCTTTGAGTATATTTTGGTTGCCTGGGATAGCCGCTAGAGATGCAGCAGCGCATCCAGAGACTGCCTACTTGCAGTATCCCTTTTTGATAGGTGCATATATAACGGTAACACCGTTTTTCGTTGCCTTATATCAGGCTTTAAAACTTTTAAGCTATATTGACCAGAACAAAGCCTTCTCGGAATTATCTGTTAGAGCTTTGAAGTATATAAAATATTGTGCAATCACCATCAGTACCTTGATTGTAGTAGGAATAATATCTGGAGTTATATTGATTGCAGGTGAAAGTGAAGACATAACAGGTTTTATAAGCTTGGGATTAATGTTCACTTTTGCTTCAATGGTGATTGCAGTATTTGCTGCTGTTCTTCAAAGACTTTTACAAGAAGCCATCGATATAAAATCAGAGAATGACTTAATAGTCTGAGGTGGATAACATGGCAATTATAATCAATATTGATGTGATGCTGGCTAAAAGGAAAATGAGCGTAACTGAACTTTCGGAGAGGGTTGGAATAACAATGGCTAACCTTTCTATATTGAAAAATGGAAAGGCAAAAGCAATTAGGCTTTCAACTTTAGAGGCAATTTGCAAAGCATTAGAATGCCAACCTGGAGATATTTTAGAATACAAAAGTGACGAAGACACTTACACTATAAGACATCACGTAACGTGAGGGTAAAGACGATACAACCATAATTTTTCTATACTCCAACACCTTAATATCGTGATTGTCGGACTACATCTATACGAACCCAGGAATTAGCATTAATACCTGCAGGCCTTTAACAGGCAGACCCCTGGCGCGCAAAAAAGACCGCCTAAAGATTGAAAGCGCCCATTCTTTAATTTTCATAAACATCCCCTTATCTAAAGGTGAACGCAGAAATATTTTCAATCCTCAACAGGACACCTGCAGTTCCATCACAACAATGTGCTCCTCGCCATCCTCATAGTAAGTTCCGTCCAAACATTCCTAATCGCCAGGCGCCACTGTATCATAAATAGAAACAAAACAGGCATATAGAAATGACAATTGGTACCAGCCAATACTTTCTCTCCAAATAAGATTGATATTGATCTTTGGAGTGATGACGCAGCCGCTCAATCTTATCAATCTTCCGCAACAGGAGCCAGCAAAAGTACAGCGCAGGGATGGACGCTGCACCTGATATCCCTAACAAAAAATAGTTGGGAGAATCAGATGGCGAAGATACACTCTTCACCAAATCCCCGCCTTGCATATACGATCCGACTACATAGGCGATGTTTGTAGTCATATGGATGACGATCCCCGGCCAGATCGACCGAGCGTAGAGTATACGATAAGTGCCGATACCCAAGCAGCGAAGAACAGCTCCATCAGCCGATATGGATTGTTGTGAAAGAGGGCGAACAAGACGGAGCTCATCGCCGCGGCGAACCATTTCCCCTTTTGTTCGTATCCGGTCAACAGCACCCCTCTGAACAACAGCTCTTCACATATCGGCGGAATTACGCCAATCGCTACGATGAGCAAAGCTAGGGACATGATGTCGGTTGCGATCGGATAAATCGATACCTGATACGTTCTCCCAAGGGCTGCTGATACGATTTCGGTCGCTTGATGAATAAACAACATGAAAATCTGACTAAGCGCATATATCAGTATACTTAGCAGCATCGTTCGCCAAGTCACCTTACGGAACTTGAATACGGACACCCATGAAAGCTCTTCGTTGCTCGTTAATACAACAGAAGGAATCACATTCAATCCGATTTGTGCGAACGCTACATAGAGTAGAAAAAAGCCTAAGTTAGCGTATAGCTGATGTTTATCTGGAAATATAAAGGTAGACAGCACATTTCCCGATATATAGGAAACAAGAAACAGCCAGCCCGCATGTATTGCATTCATTCCTTTAGTCATTCCTCTCTCCCTCAACTCGTCACGAAACCCCAAGTTCTTTGTCTATCCGCTGTATCGCACGCTTGGACTTGAGCAAGGCTGTGGACAGTAGAATAACGATGCCCGATACGATAGGAGTCCATGTCCAACTAACTAGCCGGTATTCAGTTAACGTTCGTGTTTATTCGAAATTTTTTAGATATCCAGTTCTTGGCTTAGTCTAACTACTTCATCGTCAGTGAGACCTTTATCAACCGCAGTTCTCAATAGTTGCTGTCTTAATCCGCGATTTTTTGACAACGGTGCATCTAGTGACGCGTCATAGTTGGATACAATAGAACTCACCTCCGCATAACAACTTAACTTATAGCGGCAGGTCAACTACAGTTGCAATAAGTATATAATGTGTTTCGGTGAATACAAAAATTAGGTGGTAAAGAAACAAAATGTAAAAAGAACACCCGAAGGCGTTCTTTTTATGGATTTGATCCTTAATGCTGTATTATTTTTTCGTCTTTTTGCTGTAAATCCATTGTTGTCGAGAAAGACCAATAAATATGATTGTAAAGAGAACGGATTGAATCCAATTACTTCCGTTCTTGAAGATGGTGGTGTAATACGACACCAATAACCCAATTGCCACAAGCCCCAAGAAAACATAATTCCTTACCAAAATGTTCTTTCTAAAGATGAAGTGAATTCCTAGAACGACTATTAATGTGTACAGAGTAAGAAAAGAAATGGTGATTAATAACGCTTCAATTTGACTGAGTTCCATAACTCTCCTCCACTACGTTGAATTGCGCTTACGAGTTTGTTGTAACTTCGTAATAAATGACTGGCAACCAATGAATGTTAAGCGTTATGCCATTCCCGCGGTTGTAGTAATCAAAATCATTAGCGATTGAGTTTCCTGAAGCATTTGAAACATTGTACAGGACAGTAAAAAATTATAAGAATCGGTGCAACTGCCTTAAACCCAGATCAATGGGCAATAGGTATTTTCAGTTCCGCAACAATATTCGCCGCAACGGTTACTTGATGCACGACCTGCTAAACACATTTTAAAGAATATAGCATAAAAGATAGATTCATAAAATTTTTAATACTCCCCTAAAATCCCCGCATCTTTCATAGATACGGGGGTAACGCCAGCCTATTTCATCTGAATCATTCGTACCAGCTCTTGCATCGGACGAAGATCACGTGTCGCATCATATGGATAGCGGTTCAACACTTGGAGAAGCAGCTTTCGTAATGTCTCTTGTTTGTGTAATTTCGGGAGCAATTCATCCATTAATGCAATCAATCTCTTGTATTCCTGAATATGATCCGGTTGATACACTTCGAACTCGAAGAAGGAGTAACCAAAGACGGTCGCCCGCTTCACGCCTTGGAATTTGACATATCGCGCAGCCTTCGGATCGAATGTGATAATGTCCAAGTTGCCTTTGGAAGTAATGACTCCGCCATCACCGGACACGTTCGTCCAGTTCTGCTTGTCATCAGACACGAGCAGCTTATATTTTTCTGCACCCGCTTGCCACTTGATAATGACTTTGTTGATTTCTTTCGACTCGCCCAAGTCAACCATAAACCATGCATCGTCCACGTAAGCGCTGGACCATCTGGAGCTTATGGACACAATCCCATCCACCGCCATGTCAGACGAATAATATGGGAACTCAGTCGCGGAAGATTCCGTCGCTTTATGCAGCGCCGCATTGTCACTGCTAAGCAGCTCAATCGGTTTATTGTATATCATGACATTATCCAGAACACCCTTGAATGCATTCGTATCGCTGCCGATCTTGAGCGTTGGCAGCACCAGCGTCTGCAGATGAGGAAATGTGTTCTCGAGCCGCTCCACGTATTCATCCACATTAACGAACAGCGTAACGCCTTTACTGTCACCCCTCAGAAAGATATGCGTCCACTTGTCCTCCGGAACGACGTAATTGAACGCGCTGTCATAGTGTTCCTTCGTAAACCCAAGCTTGCCCGTCTTGCCCTGCTTGAGCTTCAACCTGCCTGCGGGAGACTCCATTAGCACAGCGTCATCTGGATTGTTCTTGTCCGGCTTCACCCACATCGAGAGAGTCCATCCGAACCCGAGCGCCTCGATCGGTGTCTCAATGTAGCTCTTCCCTCCGTTCAAGCGGACCCCCTTGCCGTATTTCCCTTCTGTCATTTCAACGTTGACGCCCTCACCGTCAAATCCGTTGCCTGATTGATCCTTGAATTGATCTTCGAACAAATATTGAATGACACGATTTTCTTCATTATCAACGACGATCTTATGCGATAAATTCGCGTTCGGCGCATCGCCAATGGCCTCCGCCCGCTTCACATACCGCTCGAAAGACTTGTCGTCTCTCGTTCCGGTCCACATCTTCTCCGACACGACTTGGATCCCAGGCAGCAGCCGCTCATGCGAGTCGTCCATCGATAAGCCATTGGCATCAGACACATCGTTCCATAAGGCGAACATACCACCTTTACCGCGCGGGTGGCCGAATGGCAGCGTCGTCGTCTCCCATTTGATCGGCTCCCATTCATTGTACAGGAACTGGGAATTCAAGTAATCCCCATATAAGGTAGGAACGATATACAGGAATACATTCTGAACGTTAAGAACGTCGAAGCCGAGATCTACGGCCTGCTGCGGCGCACCATAAGGCTCATACCAGATGTCCATCGTAGCTTCATTACTTACCGGTGTCGATCCGTTGTATTCCGTCAATCCGCCCCATAAATGCGGGTGCTTGCCTTTGCCGTTAATATGTTTCACGAGTGTATCCATGTACCGCCGGAAAATTTCAACATCCGGTCCCCAATATTCATCCGTACCAATGTGCACTTCAGGCCCGACGAAGGTCGGATCGCTTCCATCCAAGTATTCATCGAACAATTTCTTTACAAAAGCAACGGTTTCCGGTTTGGAAATGTCTAAGGAGCGTTCGTTCCCAAGTGCAGGATCATAGGAGGTAAATGCGCGGGAATGCCCTGGCGTATCAATTTCCGGAATGACATTGACGCCATAGTCCATGCCTAGAAGCTGAAGGTCTTTGAATTCCTGCTTCGTATAATAGCCATTCGGGCTGGCCAGTCCCGGATATGTGGTGCTTTCCAGCCGGTAAGCTGCCGTCGTTCCATCTGCGAACGGCGTGCCGACATCATCGTTCAAGTGAATCTGGAACATGTTCATTTTGTACCAAGACAACAGCTTTACGTAGCTTCTAAGGAAATCTATCGTATAGAACTTGCGGGCGACATCGATCATCAGTCCGCGCTTCTCGTACTTCGGATAGTCTCTCGCTTCCCCTTGAGGGATGGTGCGATCCTTGTTCTGCTTGATGATCTGGAGCGCGGTTCTCGTACCGAAGAAAGCCCCCTTCGCCGACACGGAGGCGATCGACACATACTCGCCTGCCTTGAACACATTTCCTTCCTCACCGAGCCACGTCAAGGACGGATCAAGAGACAAGTACAGATCCCCTGTCTGCGGCTCCCCATAGACAATCTCAAGCTCGTATCCCGTAAGATCCAACAGATCCTCGCGTGTCAATTCGGCTGCCTTGCGCAGCGCTGACTCGTCCGGCGGGTTCACGACAATGCGCGAAGATTCGGTCAGTGCATAGTTGCCGGAGCCCCCATACCATTCTCTCAAGGACGGAATCACGTCCGGCTCTGCATTTCGTTCCGAGGTCTGCTTATATTGGCCCGGAACGGTCACGGCGATATTTCCGGACAGGAGCTTTCGCTTCGGATCGTTCAGATCTTCTGCCTCCACCAGGAGGTTCACCTTGGCATCCACCAACGGCGCGCGAATATTGCCCTCCCGATCAATGACAGGCAATCGGTCGCTGCCGTACACGCTCACGCGGAATCCTTCCGGCACTTTAGCCGCAGACCAATCCAGCTTCGTCTGACCGGCATGCACCGTCAATGTTGCTGCTATTTTGTCTATGATGGATTGCAAGTCATTCAACTGGTACACCTCAAATTCATAAAAGGAGTAGCCATACAGGATGCCATCGACAGGCGCCCGCTGCACGCCCTGGAATTTCACATATCTGGCTTGGCGCGGAGCGAAATCAATGATTTCCGTCCCTCCCTCGCATTGGATAATCCCATCATTGTCCTTCACATTCGACCACAACACGCCGTCATCAGATACGAGTATCTTGTATGTATCAGCCCTTGTCTGCCATCGAATGACGACGCGATCCACAGCCTTCCGCTCTCCAAGGTCAACATAGAACCATTGATCATCTTGCTTCGCAGAAGACCATCTCGTATTGGGCTTTCCATCTACGGCTAATTCAGGATTAAGATAATCCACTTCGTTGCCAGCAGCAAAGACCGGCTTGTTCAAGGCTAGATTCGTCCCGCTGAACGCAGCGGGTGCTTCATCTGGAGAGTCACTCGGGAGTACGTTGCCGTCTTTGTCATAGACGGCATCCGTGACGCTGTGCGGCGGTCCATCCTGAACAGCTGGGACTGTTGCGGCAGGAGGCGTGTCCGCCTGTCCTGATGCGGCATTTTTCACACTGGAATTCGCCAACGCTGTCGTCGGCTGGGCAACGGTCAAGGTCGCCGTCATTGCAACCATTAGACTGAGCAGCAATAAAACCGCTTTCAATTGTATCGTTTTCTTCATAGTCCCTCCATATCATCTTGTTATCGGTTTGGTCGAATACAAGTTATTGCCCATCACCTCCTTTTTTTATCCTATAATTTCCAAAACTCTGTTGCAACACAAAAAAAGGCATAAGCAAAAAGTTTACACTTCTCACTCATGCCCCGCTCGGGTAACACGTAAAAGGTAGATACTGTATCTTATTCGGGAACATGCTCAATTATGAAAGCGAAACCGAACGAACCGCCGTTCCTTTTTAGAGGGTGCGGAATTTCAGATCTTTACAGTCTATATAGAAAGAAAAGGTTCTCGTTTCTTTTGTTCCATTCAGGGAAAGACTGAACGTCAAGTTTTTGACATCTCGGTCTGCCAACCCTAGATTGCGCACCCAGCCATGCTTTTCTTTTTTGGGTTTGATGGCCCCGGCTTCAAAATCGGGATTTGCCGGAGAGATCCCAACCGTTTCATATGATTTGCCTTCAATGCCGTCGTTTGCTCCCGTCTTCGCGCTTCCCAATTCAGGTGTAATATCTTCATTGCTCGTATTATTTTTAATCGTGATTTCAAAGTCCGTATTCCCCTCTGTAACCCGCACCGAATGAACCGTTACCTCAACATCTTTCACGGTTTGGGTGATAGGCAATGTTTCGAACTTAGTATCGCTGCTCCCGGAAGAGCCGCTTTCTGGCTTCTCTTCCTTCTTTTTAGACTCCAGCCTGATGCCGCCTTTTTCGAAAGCAACACGATATCCAACCGCATCGGCCAATTCCCGAATTGGAAGATAGAGCTTGCCCTCGATGGACACGGGCTTGTCGCTCAGCGCTTTCTCTTGTCCGTTAATGTAAATTTTGTATTCTTCGGCTTTGGCTGTAAAGTTCGATGCAGCGAATGCAATTCCTGAGAAAAAGATCGCGCCGCATATGAATCCAGTAACTAGTTTCTTCATTGTTATCTTTCCTTCCAATATACAAAAATCTTTGGAGTTACGTTAACCCGATGCTATCATCTAAGACCAACGTTCTACGCGAATTTCGAGTTTTGAATCCATTAACGCTTTATATCGGCGCTCCACCGTGTTCCCCACTGCATCGACCTCGACGATTCCATCCTCGCGGCTGACCTGGTACACCCATTCGGCATGCAGCGGTATTTGCAGTTGGTTCGTATAAGTGCGGTTGCCCGGATTGTACCTCAACGGAAACCATGCATACAGCTTGATGCCGTCTGGCGTATTTGACGGGACATGGACGACGATATCCAGCGTGATATGCGTTTTGATCTCTGCGGTGACACGAATCATTAGGGCAGCTTCCAACCCATCATACTGAACGGTTACCTTCGTTTGTCCCTGTTGCAAAGGGATAACGGTTCCATCCTCCCGAACTTGCGCGATGCGTTCATCCTCTACTCGATAGGCCGCTCTTAATAGAGACATCTTGAATCCCGAATCGAACTCGACAATCGGGTTCAGCCGGCATTGAGGGCCCACGATTCCAACCTCTTCACTGCCGTGCAGCGTCAATGAACAGGCCTTGCCTTGATTGCCAAAAAAGTGGATGAGCGGCGCAGCCACTCTTGCCGCCCAATCTTTTTCCACATGAGCCGCTCCGGGTTCATAGAGATAGACCAGCTCGCCTTCTGCTTTATAGCCCAAGTCCAGAAGCTTCTCGGCCACTTCCCGCACATGCTTTTCCATCACCAAGAGCCCTTCGCTGCTTCCCAGATCCATCCATATTTTAGCAACAGGCTGCTTTGCGGTGAAAGAATGATACTGCGGCGCTTCTTCCTGAGTCTCTGGGTCCACGCAATAAAAATACGGCGAAACGATGCCCAGCATGCCGAACACGTCGGGACGGCGAAATCCCATATGGTACGTGACTTGTCCCCCTCGTGAGGAACCCATTAAAGCGGTATGCTCCGGCTCTGTTTTCGTGCGGAACACGGAATCGATATAAGGCTTCACTTCATCGATAATAAAGCTCTCATATAGATGGCCGCGCGGTTGGATCGGAACCTTATCCGCTTGATGGAGAATGCCTTCCATGTCATGGGTGAATTCATCGGCCCGTTCCTGCCCCATATTGGGTATGCCAACTACGATAATTTCTTCGATAATATGATCGGCAATCAGCTTATCGACGGTAACGTGCACGTTCCATGAATAGCCATTGAATGCCGGATGAAAAATATTTTGCCCGTCATGCATGTACAGAACCGGATACCGCTTGCTCTTGTCATGCTCATAGCCGGGAGGAAGATATACGAATATATCCCGCTTGTTATCCAGATAGTCCGATTGAAAATTTTCAATTCGCAATATGCTTGAACCACGCATCATATTCATCACCTTTACTTGTTCTCCGCCAAGAGATCCACCCAATTTTCGACTTCGTAATGCAACACCAATCCATCCGTAACCGTAAATTTGCGATAAGGAACTTCCTGGCCGTGGCGATCGGTTTCATGCTTGCCTAAGCCGCGGGAAATCCGAAATTCAAAGGACAAGTCCCGCGGTGCCTCGAACGTGCCGCCATACAGCCCTTCGTTGATCATCGGCAATTCGATCCCGGCATATAGTTTTTCAGTGCGCGGCGTAAATTCCGGCACTTTCACAAAGATGTCCACCGCGGCCGTCTCGGAAATATACGGAACGACGGTGACGTCCACACAAGCATGGATAGAGTGATTGGCATAGGTTACGGTTGTCTTTCCTGCTTGCTTCGGAACGAGCGTTCCGTCTGCGGTTACCACTAAAATTGCGGGATCGGCCACTTCATACACGGCGTTGAGATCCGTCATGACAAAGCCGCTGTCGAAGCGAACGACCGGGTTGAACGTCCGCTTCGGCCCCTCTATGCCTACTGCCTCAGGTCCCCGCAATTCAACATGCACAGGGGTGCCTATCTCTCCAAAAAAATAAAGGAGAGGCGCATGAACCCTTGCCGCCCAATCTTTTTGCGCATGACCGGAGCCGACTGCATAATAGTACATCAAATCATTCCCCGGCTCATAGCCGACTTGAATGAGCACATCCACCACTTGCCGCACATGCTTTTCCATAACGGTGAAGCCTTCTGCATCTCCTACATCCATCCAAATTTTCAGATCCCTCTTCTCCGTATAGACATTGCTCAGCCATCTGTCTTCCATCGTGTCCGGATTCACGCTTACAAAGAACGGACACAGTGCTCCAACCATGCCAAAGGTGTCGGATTGACGAAATCCGATATTATAAGAGACCAATCCGCCGGCGGAAGATCCCATCAAGGCCGTATGTTCTTTACCAGTTAACGTCCGGTATTCCCGATCGATATAAGGCTTCACTTCCTGAACGAGAAATTGCTCGTATAATTCGCCTTGATTGGCCGTGTGGAACACATTGTGCCCGTCCGGATTCGCATGCATATATTCCGCAATCCGCGCATCTTCCACATGGGAAATCGCGACTACAATGATCTCCTTCATCCTGCCTTCAGACACCAAACGATCAACCGCTTTATGAACGTCCCACGAGTCTCCCTTATGATCCGCAAAAAAAACATGCTGACCGTCATGCATATAGAGAACGGGATATCGCTGTTGTTCATTCGTTTCATAGCTAGGGGGCAAGTAAACAAACATATCTCTCGTATTATTAAGAATGCTTGAATAAAACTGGTTGATCTCGATTAACCGTGATGAGTCCATTAGACAATCTCCTCATACCCTATTTTTACGAGGAGACCGACAAAAATAAAAACTTCTCCTCGTGTACGTATTCCACATCATGAATATAACTGTCCATCAAATGTACGATTGCCGTGTAATCATTCAAGTCGAATGACACCTTTGCCATATCTTCCCGCAGGATTTCCGGACAATGGCACGTGCACCATGCAATCATATTTTGATTGGTTTTGGCTGCTTCATTGGCGACAAACTCGTTCATAACGATGCCCGGGCGGCCATTAAACTGCCCTAAAAACGCCTGCATGCCGCTTGGATTTTCATACACATAAATCCGATCTTCAGCCAGGCCCGATGCTTGCTTGATTGCGCCCCGCCATTGGTCATTGTTGTATGAATCCATAACAAGAAATTGCGGATCTTCGCCGAGCAAGTCGCGAGATAAGCGGAAGCTTGCCTCCATGTCCGGCATAATCTTGTGAAAGAGCGAATCTTCGATATAACTGTCAATGACAAATACCGGAATGCCGAACCCGAAATATGGAGTGATCGTTGAAAATCGCTCTTGATCCACATTGATCAAAAACACGCCATCCAAATTTCTTTCCATAATGACCTTATAGGATGGAGCCGTGCTGTCGATTTGCATAAAAATAACGTGATAGCCCAGCGCGCTGCATTGCTGCTCGATTTTGCATATCGTTTTGGCATATTTCAGATCGGACCATGGACTTTGTATGTCGTCTTTAAATAATAAAATGCCGATTAATCCGGTCTTTTTGATTTTTAAAGATTGAGCCGTGCGATTGGTCACATACTTAAGCTGCTGCGCCACTTTAAGGACCTTAACACGCGTCTCATCGGAAATGGATTGCGTCTTTACATCGTTTAAAATATAGGACACCGTGGCTATGGAGACACCGGCCGCTTTGGCGATATCCTTGATCGTTGTTTTTTTCATATTTATCCGCCCTCGCTTAACTTAAACGTTTAAGTTAATTAAAGCATACCGCCTATTCCGTGTCAATTTTAGCCACTTACCGCCCTTAATGCATGAATCAAGCCATGAATACCATCCATCCGAACGCAGGAAGACATACCGAAATCTCGTCCTTCTCCAGCGTGTATGTTCCGTTCCCGAGCATCGTTGCAGTCACTGGCTGCCGCTGCATCCCTGCAAAGGAGAATGATGCCTCCTGCCCGCTGTTATTGAAGCAAATGTATAGCTGTTCACTGGCGTGCTTCCTTACTACGGCCAGCTGCTGCCGGTTCGCATATATAATCTGGAAAGAACCTGCTTGCAATGCGCGATGCGCGGTGCGCAAAGAAATGAGCTCGCGATAAAAATCAAACAGCGCGCGGTTCTGCTGCTCTTCCTCCCACACCATCGGCTTCCTGCAATCCGGATCCGGCCCGCCCGTCATCCCCACTTCATCTCCATAATAAATACATGGAGCGCCGAGGAAGATGAACTGGAACAGTACGGCAAGCATCGCTTTCCGCTCATCTTGCGCCACCGTAAGCAAGCGTGGAGTATCATGGCTTCCCAAAATCGTAAAGGTGGCTTCGTTCACTTGCTGCGGATAGTCGGCCAAGAGCTTATTCACTTGAGAAGAGAACTGCTCCGCATCCATCGCGCCCTTCGCAAAAAAATCAATGACCGCCTCGGTCACCGGATAATTCATCACCGCGTCAAACTGATCGCCTTGCAGCCATGGCATCGCATCATGCCATATTTCGCCCAAAATATAAAAGTCCGGCTTTATATCCTTGCATGCTTTGCGGAACTCCCTCCAGAACTCATGGTCAATCTCGTTCGCAACGTCCAATCTCCAGCCGTCAATATCGCATTCTCTAATCCAATATTGCGCGACATCCAGCAAGTACGCTCTCACTTCCGGGTTTACGGTATTCAGCTTCGGCATATGAGACTCGAAGGCAAAGCAATGGTAAGAAGGTCTTGGCGCCCGCACAAGCGGAAACTGCTTAATATGGAACCAATCCCGATAGCGTGACGCTTCTCCATCCTTAAGCACATCCTGGAAAGGGGCGAACCAGTAGCCGCAATGATTGAATACCGCATCCAGAATAACGCGAATTCCGCGATCATGACACGCTTTTACGAGATTTTTCAACAGTTCGGTATCGCCAAACTGCGGGTCCACCTTTAAATAATCGGTCGTGTCGTATTTATGATTGGTCTTCGCTTCGAACAAGGGCGTAAAATAAATGGCGTTGACGCCAAGCGAGCTGATGTAATCAAGCCGCTCCAATACGCCCTGCAGGTCCCCGCCGTAAAAATCATGCGGGCCCGGATTCAACTCTTCCCACGGACGAACCTGATCCGGATCGTTTGCGGGGTCCCCGTTGGCGAACCGGTCGGGAAAGATCTGATAAAACACCGCATCCTTCACCCATGCTGGCGGCTGCAGCACCTCGCTCGTCCATAGAAATGGATAGTCGAAACATGAAAGCGGATCCGCCGGTTTTTCCTTGACAAAGCCTTTCTCCGTGTACCACACTGTCTGCTCCCCGGCAACCAATTCAAACGCATATCTGAGCCGCAGGTGCGGGGGAACGACTTCCGTTTGCCAATAATCGAACAGATCGTCGCTGCCCAGCTTGTGAAGCTCGGCTTCGCGGACGGTATTGTCCCAATCATATTTGTCTCCATAGAGGGCTTTGACCTTTTGGAGATCGTTTTTTTTGGCCCGCAGCCGAATATGGATCGTGCGGTCGTCATAGGGATAGCAATACGAATTGCCAGGTCTGTGATAGATAGCTTCTAATTGCATGGCGTGACATACTCCTTTTTAGAGAGCGCTTTTGATCACGAAGTTAAACCAAGAAGTAACTCGGCATCGAATCTTGCATTCACTCTCGAAGTCCGCTGCTCATGTAGTCTCGCCTACACTCCGCTGCTCCTTCTTCGAGTTCTTGCAACCTTCTCGGTGCTGAAAAGCGCCTTTTGATTACTACTTTTATTTATCCTTTATCCGCACCCGCCGTGATTCCGTGGATGAGATATTTTTGGAAGTACATATATAGAATCGTAATCGGCAGCGCCACCAGAACGGCGCCGGCAGCAAACGTCGTAAAGCTTGAATTCGTCTCCGTGGCCACCATATTGTACAAGCCTTGGGCCAACGTCATTTTTTCGGACGATCTCAGCACGATTTGCGGCAATATAAAATCCATGAAAGGTGTAATAAAGCTGTTCAATGCGACAAAGGTAATCGCCGGCAATGACAACGGCAATATAATTTTAAACAACGTCTCTGTATGACTCGCTCCATCAATGTAAGCCGCTTCTTCGAGACTTTTCGGGATCGTATCGAAATGGCCTTTCATCACCCATGTTCCCATCGAAATGGAACCGCCCGCGTAGATCAGGATGAGACCCAAATGCGTATCCAGCAGCTTCGTCTGCAGCAGCAGCACGAAAATCGCCATAATCGACAAGAAGCCCGGAAACATTTGCAAGATCAACAACGCCATCAATCCTTGCTGTCTGCCTTTGAAGCGAAAGCGCGAGAAGGCGTAGGCCGTCGCCGCCACAAGAGCCGTCGACACCGCCGCGTTGGCAATGGCGATCGTAAGCGTGTTGGTAAACCAAAGCACAAAATCGGTGTTCCGAATGAGATCGACATAGTGCGCGATCGTGGGCTGGTCAGGGAACATCTTGCTCACCATTAAGGTATTGCCCGGATTCAGCGACGTTCCGACAACCCAAATCAACGGATATATCGTCGTAAGCAGCAGTGCGGCAAACACCGTGTAAATGCCGATTACGACCAAGTTGTTCAGCAATTTAGACATTTAGACCCTATCCTCTTCTTGAGTTGTCTTCATCCGCCGATAATTCCACAGCGAAAATATCGTAATAAAGACGAACATAATAATCGAGACGGCGGAAGCCATATTGAATTGGCTTTGATTCAACGTCATCTTAAAAATCCACGAGATCAAAATATCGGTGCTGCCCGCGTAATAATAATCAGGATGGTTCGGATTGCCATCCGTAAGCATGTATATCAGATTGAAGTTATTGAAGTTAAAAGCAAATTGCATAATCAATATCGGCGCCGTGGCCGCCAACACCAGCGGAAGAGTGAGCTTGAAAAACTTTTGCGATCCGGTGGCCCCGTCCACAGCGGCCGCTTCGTACAGATCGCGCGGCATCGTCGTCAATACGCCTGACATCAACGCCATGAGGAACGGAGTCGAGAACCATAAGTTAACGAGAATGATCGTGACTTTCGCCATCGTCGGATCGGAAAGCCAAGGCACCGGCGACAAACCGAGCTTTGCAATCATATCGTTCACAGGACCGAACGAGCCGTTCAGCAGCACCCTGAACACCAGAATCGATATAAATTGTGGAACTGCCCACGGCAGAATAAATATCGTCCGCCAAAATTTTTTGAATTTAACTTTAGGGTGATTCACCATCAACGCCAGCAAGAGACCGCTAAAAAAGACAGACAATGTAGACGCCGCAGCCCAGATTACATTCCAGACAGAAATCCCAAAAAAGGTTGTGCGCCATGCCTCTTGGGCAAATAAATCATAAAACGTTCGAAACCCTGTCCAATCCACCAAGGATCGGTCAGGAATGTGGTTCGGGGCCGAATAGTTCGTAAATGCCAGCAGCACATTAAATACCAATGGCATCACCGTCACGAACAGCACGAAGCAAATGGCCGGCAGCAGCAATAGATAAGGAAAATTACGATGCTTTGCCCGCCTTGCGGATTCGATAAATCCCGGGACAGGCTTTCCCTCGTCCCTTAGCGCGCCATTTTTCTTGGCATCGTAAATATTGATGGCATAGAAGCCTGCAAACAATAAAATAAGCACCAGGGTGATGAGCCCATGTATCAACATGAAAATGGAATGATCGCCTTTAATGACATTCCCCGCTACAATCCTCGTAGGCACCTCGCCTAACGTTATTAACCCTCTAATCCCTTGATAGGCAATCGGATAATAGTTCCAGAAGAACAATTGGGCCGCAAGCATAAATAGCAAGCCCTTCAAATATTGCTTGTTGTAAAGCTGACCCAATCCTATAAAAACCGCAGAGAAGACAGCGGCTTTTGTCCGATGCCGACGAGCACCTGTTGTTACATCCATACGGAAGACCGCCTTAGTCGAAATTTTGAGTGTCTATAGTTGCCTTTATTATTTTTTGGTCTGCATTGCCGTTTTGATTTGTTCAACCGCCTTATTCAAGACAACGCCCGGTTCTTGATTATCATTCCATATCGCGGCCAAGGCTGCGCCCGCCGGCACCCATACATTTCCCATTTCAGGTATGGATGGCATTGGGGTCGAATGCTTCGCTTGTTCCAGGAACGCCAGAGCATTGGCATCCTCCGCAATGATCGGCTCCTCCATCATGTCTTTTCTCGGAGGGAGCTGCGTCGTCATTTCAAACCGCTTGGTGCTGTTCTTCCGAGAGGTTGCATAACTCGCAAACAACTTCGCGGCGGCCGGATATTCGGTATACGAGTTGACGTATAGAGCTCTGATCCCCGACATGCTGTTCGGATGTTCGCCGTTTGGCAATAGAGGCAACGGAGCTACCCCATAATCCATGCCCGCATTCGTCAAATCGGTCATTAACCATGGTCCGCCCATGATCGCAGCCGTTTTTCCTTCTATAAAAAAGCCGGTGATGATATTGTCATTGATATCGTTAATGTTGATCGGCAAAATCTTTTTTAACGATTGAAAAAACTTCGCGCCCTCAATCGACTTCTCGCCGTTCAAGCCAATATCGTTCGCATCCGTCCCCCCGTTCCCGAATACATATCCGCCATAACCGGCAAGAAAGGAGTAGGATTGGTACAACTGGCCTACATTCCACATGAAGGCATACTTTTTGTTTTTCGTGTCGTTATAGGTCTCGGCAAATTTTATCACTTCATCATAAGTGGCGGGAGCCTTATTCAACAATTTTTTATTGTAATATAGCGCATACGTGTCGATAGCGGTTGGAAACCCGTACAGCACCCCTTCATAACTGACACCTTCGACGGCCGAGGCCATAAATTCGTTTTTCGTTTGTTCGTCAAACACATCGTTTTGCAGCACAAGCCCTGCCATGACGGCATTGCCCAAATGATCGTGCGGCGCGGAGAAGACGTCGGCCCCAATACCGGCAGGCCCATCCGTTGTCAGCTTCGTCACGGAATCGATAGCGGGAACCGCCTCCACCTTGACCTTTATTCCATACTCTTGTTCAAAGCTTTCTGCGACCGCTTTCAGAAAATCCAATTCAGGCCCTTTGGATTCCCATACGAGCAATTCGGCTCCCTTCTCTGGCTGCAATCCCGCTGGTGTCGCGTGCTGTTGCGCCGTATTCCCCGGCTCTTGCGCGGCTGGCTGACTCATATCCTGCGCACCGCATCCCGCGAGCAGTAAAAAACTGAAAAAAGCTGCCGTCAATGTGGAAATCAAGAAGCGCGTTGACATGCCTTTCCCCTCCAGTCTCAACTTAAACGTTTAAGTAGTTTCAGTAATATGATAACTTTAGATTGCCAGAGTAGTCAATAAAAAATGTGGAAGAGCACCTATAAAAAACAAAAAAGCAGGTTCTGTATCTCCACGCGAACCCGCTAATAAGAACACCCCGCATCCAAGCTGGACACGAGGTATTCCATGTGCATATGAGATTAGCAATCGAAATAAAGGCTGTATTCTTGAGGGTGAATGCGAATGGCAACGGATTTCGCTTCCGCACGCTTCACTTGCAAGTAATTGTCGATGAACTCTTTCGTGAATACGCCGCCTTCTACGAGGAACTCGCAATCGGCTTCCAGAGCGTCGAGCGCTTCTTCCAGCGTTGCCGGAACGCTGCGAATCTCCCGCTTCTCCGCATCGGACAATTCATAAATGTTGCGGTCATACGGACCGTAGCCCAGCACGGTCGGGTCCAGCTTGCGCTTGATTCCGTCCAGCCCCGCCATCAGCATCGCGGCAAATGCCAAGTACGGATTCGCCGTGGAGTCCGGTGTCCGGAACTCGACGCGGCAGCCTTTCGGCGTTACGGCAGCAACCGGAATGCGCACCGCTGCCGAGCGATTGCCTTTCGAGAAGACGAGATTGACCGGAGCTTCATAGCCGGGCACCAGACGCTTGAACGAGTTCGTGCTCGGGTTCGTCAGCGCGATCAGGGCCGGAGCATGATGCAGAATGCCGCCGATATAGTGCAGCGCCATCTCGCTCATGTTCGCGTAGCCGCCCTGTTCATAGAACAGCGGAGTGTCGCCGTTGAAGATCGATTGGTGCACGTGCATCCCGCTTCCGTTATCCCCGAACAACGGCTTCGGCATGAAGGTCGCGACCTTTCCGAATTGGCGCGCCGTGTTGTGTACGATATATTTGTATTTCATCAGATTATCGGCCGTGCGCGTCAACGAGTCGAAGCGGAAGTTGATTTCGCCTTGTCCTGCCGTCGCCACCTCATGGTGGTGGCGTTCGATGCGCAGACCCGCTTCTTGGAGCAAGCGGCACATTTCACTGCGCAGATCCTGCTGAGAATCTACCGGGGCCACCGGAACGTATCCGCCTTTCGTGCGCACCTTGAAGCCGAGGTTCCCGCCTTCTTCCTTCCGGTTCGTATTCCAGGATGCCTCTTCCGAATCGACATAGAAGGAAGAGCTGTTCATCGTGCTTTCGTAGCGAACATCGTCAAAGATAAAAAATTCGGATTCAGGAGCAAAGTAAGCATCCGTGCCCACACCGGACGTCTGTAAATACTCTTCCGCCTTCTGTGCGATGCTGCGCGGATCACGGTCATATCGAACGCCATCGGGCGTGTAAATGTTGCACATCACAATCAGTGTAGGATGGGCGGTAAACGGATCGACATACACGCTCTCGGCATCCGGCATCATCACCATGTCGGACTCTTCAATGCCGCGGAAGCCGGCAATGGATGAACCATCAAACGCAACTCCGTTCTCGAACGTTCCCTCATCCACCTCTGCTGCAGGCAAGCTGATATGATGTGCGCGGCCCATTAAATCAACAAAACGGAAATCCACATATTGTATATGCTTTTCTTGAATCAACTCGAACACTGCGTTCACCGACATGATATTTCCTCCTGTTTCCGAACATTAAACGCTAATCACGTATCAATTGTTCACTTTGTAGTTTTTGGTTGATGTAATTATAATTTGCAGCAGGAGGTTTCGTCAATAGTCATGTCAGGTATTTTTTATTTTCATGTCAGGTAATATTACACAAGAGCATCTTTTTCATTTATTCTATGCAAATAAACAACTTTTTTCCTATCAAATGAGGAAGTAAAGAGCTTGTTTTTGATAATCTGTGTTTACTACAATAATTGTATTGCTCATTAATCATTTGCACTATTCATCATGTTTATTGTGTTTTAATCCGTAATTCTTGCACAATCTGAACATCTTTTCCGAAGCGAATTTGCATTATAATTCCGATTTGACTTAACTATGCGTATATAACAAAAAACCGGTCCATCCTTATAAGGATAGAAACCGGTTTTAGGTTCTATTTACATTCAAGCAAGGCGATGCCCCTATTTCACCCATGTTGCGAAATGAGCCGCCTCCTGCTTCTCCGTGTGGAACGTCTTGCCGCACAACGGCGCGAGCTGTTCCAATTCTCGCAGCAAGTTCGCGAATTGATCGGGGAATAGCGATTGCACCCCGTCGCCAGTCATCGAGTTGTCAGGATCGGTGTGCATCTCGATGATGAGTCCGTCCGCGCCTGCCGCGACCGACGCTTTCGACATCGTCTCCACCAGCTCGCGGCGGCCTGTCCCATGGCTCGGATCCGAGATGACCGGCAGATGGCTCAATTGCTTCATGACCGGAATCGCGGTCAAATCCAACGTGTTGCGCGTATACGTCTCAAACGTGCGGATGCCCCGTTCGCACAGCATGACGTTCGGATTGCCGCCCGCCAAAATGTATTCCGCCGCATTCAACCACTCATCATAGGTTGCGCTGAAGCCGCGCTTCAGCAGTACCGGCTTGCCGCATTCACCCAGCTTGCGCAGCAAATCAAAATTCTGCATATTGCGTGTGCCCACCTGCAAAATATCCGCATATTCCGCGCAAATATCTACATATTCCGGTGTCATGACCTCTGTAATCGTGAGCAGATCATGCTTGCGTCCGGCTTCGGCCATCATGACAAGACCCTCTACGCCGACGCCTTGGAAGCTGTAAGGACCGGTGCGCGGCTTGAATGCGCCCCCGCGCAATATTTGTCCGCCGGCCGCCTTGACGAGCCGGGCGATTTCATCGATTTGAGCCGGAGATTCTACGGCACATGGACCGCCCATTATGGCCAGATTGCCTCCGCCGATTTTCACGCCGCGAATATCAATGACGGTATCCTCCGGATGGAAGTCGCGGCTCGCCAATTTATACGATTTCGTTATTTTAACCACGTTCTCTACGCCTCTCATCTGTCTTAGTTGTTCTGCCAATTTTGGTTCCGCTTGCCCTACGATGCCGATGACCGTACGGTCTGTCCCCCGGGATATGTGGGCCTGATTGCCTGCGTTCTCGATTGCGCGGACCAGCTCCGCGATTCGTTCCTCCGGCGTCTGGTTGGATACAATTACGATCATGACAAATGATCCTCCTTATCGTGTCGATAGCGTTACTCTAGAAGCGGCTATTCGTGCAATTTATAAGCAGTGCGAACGGATCGTCCAAGCACCTCTTTTTCACTACAACGCTTATACGCTTTTAAGCTTTTATGCTTTTAATCATTAAAGCTACTATATCGGAACGAAAGGAAATCGTCAACCCTTCCTCTGAGCCAATTTCTTGCCGCATGAATTTCTTGTCATGTGAAAAAGATAACATCCCGCCATAAAGAAAGCTCTCTTCCATTCTCGATTCCCCTCTTGCGGGGTGAGCTGAGATGAAAGAGAGCTCTGCTTACCTATCGGCTTCCGCGCGGCGCCACCGGCGCTTCTGCCTGCGGCGTTCCTGCATGAACCGCAGGCCTTGCTTTACCGGAAAATATAGCATGAAGCCGAGAAGGGCGCCGTCGATGATGCCGCCGACAATTAAATACATATTGATGGTGAGCACATGGTTCAGCCACTCCGGCAACATGGAGAAGCTCACGGTCCAGTGTGAAGGCAGCAGCCAATGCCCCACCCTTTCGTTCAGCACCGCCACGGGAATATAGATTACCTTGCCCAGCACAAAGCCGATGAAGGCGGCCGCCACCCGGCCCCGCAGCATATATACGAGCGGGAACAGCAGCAAGAATGCCAAGCCGGCTGTAGGCAACGTGAACATTTCTATGAATAGTCCGACGCAAAACCCTCTGGCCACTTGAGCAGCTCCGCCGCTTGTTCGGAGCAGCTTCAATGCCTGATACTTACACCATCTCTGCACGGCCATCGCCCCATTCTCTTTTCCGGCTGCAAGCTTGCCCATTCATGTAGTTGCCATGTAAAAAAACTAATTTTTAGTCTTCGTCCTTACGGTCGGCAACAGCTTGCGCATGTTGACGGTGCGATTCTTCTCCCATGTGTCCGGGTTATTCTCGTCGTACTGCTCCAAGTAGTTGGCAACCTCTCTCGTAATCGGCGTCGGCGTGGATGCCCCGGAAGTTAGGCCGACGACTCGGATCCCGTCCAGCCATTCCCGCTTCAGCTCCGACAAGTCCGCAATCCGGTACGCGCGCACGCCGGCTATCTCCTCAGACACTTGCGCCAGACGGTTGGAGTTGTTGCTTCTCGGATCGCCGACGACGATAACGAGGTCGCAGCCCTTCGCCTGCTCGGCTACGGCATGCTGCCGCTCCTGCGTTGCCATGCATATTTCATTATGAATTTCGGCCTTCGGATACTTGGCGATGAGACGGTTCATGATGTGCTTAATATCCCATTGGCTCATCGTCGTCTGATTCGTAATGATAATGCGATCCGTCGTCAGGGACAGCGATTCGATCTCTTCTTCCTTCTCAATCAGATGCACCTTGTCCGGCGCCACTCCGATTGCGCCCTCCGGTTCCGGATGGCCCTTCTTGCCGATATAAATAATTTCATAGCCTTCGCCGGTCTTTTCCCGAATCAGATCATGCGTCCGGGTTACATCGGGACATGTCGCGTCAACCGTCGTCAGCCCTTTCTCGCGCGCTTTGCGGCGCACCTCCGGCGACACGCCGTGCGCCGTAAAGATGATCGTCCCCGACTCTACTTGATCGAGGATGTCCAATCGGTTGGCGCCATCCAGCGTGATGATGCCCTCTTCCTTGAACGCATCCGTCACGTGGCTGTTATGAACAATCATGCCTAATATATAAATCGGACGAGGCAGATCCAGATTGCGTGCCGTCTGTTGGGCCAGCACCATCGCATCGACAACGCCGTAGCAATAGCCTCGCGGTGTTATTTTCACGACTTCCATCGGTACACCTGCTTTCTTAGATTTCACTTCCGCTTGCATTTCTATTATACCGGAAGTGAACTATCCTCGTCGACCGATGCCAACGGCAGCCATATCACGAACGTCGTTCCCTCCCCGGGCTTCGTGACCACTTCAACCGAGCCGTGATGCTCGTCGATAATCCATTTCGCAATGGACAAGCCAAGGCCGGTTCCCGAAGTGACGCCGCGGGATACGTCCGCGCGGTAGAAGCGCTCGAATATATACGGAACTTCCTTCTCATTCATGCCCATGCCGCTGTCTCTCACCTTCAGCCCGATCTGTTCGTCCTGACGGATGGCGTCCAGCCGAACGTTGCCTTCGTCCGTATACTTAAACGCGTTTTCGATGAAAATGAACAGCATCTGCTGCAAATAATCTTTGTTGCCATAGACGACGGCATGATCCAATACGGCAATATCACCGAGCTCCCATTCCGCCTTGCGCGGTAAAAACTGGGCTCGACGCACGACTTCTTCCACTAAAGGCTTCAGCTCGGTCAGCTCTTTTTCCATCATGTACCCCGCATCCGCACGGGCGAGCGACAGCATGTCATTGATTAACCGGCTCATGCGGCGCGACTCATCCGCGATGTCGCGCAGAGCTTCCAACGACATCTGCTCCCGTTCCCGTTCGCTCAGCGGGAGCTTCCCCGGTGAAGCTGTCTCGTTAATCCACATTTTCTCGAGCAGATCGACATTGCCGCGAATGGTCGTCAGCGGTGTCCGCAGTTCATGGGAAGCATCTGACACGAAGCGCCGCTGCGCCCGATACGCATCATCCAGCTCGTTATAGAACGTCTCCATGCGGCTGAGCATGCTGTTGATCGTGTCCGTCAGCTGGCCGATTTCATCCTCTGGCGGTCCTTCGCGCGGAATGCGGACGCTCAAGTCCGCCCCCTTCTGAATGCGGTTCGTGGCCCGAATGATATTGCCAATCGGTCTTAGCGACTTCTGCGCCAGGAATAGCCCTAGGGAAAAGGCCAGCACAAGGGTGACCATCGAGGCGGTGATGAGAATGCTGCGCAGCTCGCGGGTGAACTTTGCTTCATGCCCGGTAAAGGCGGCAACCTGCAGCGCGCCGATTGTCGATCCGTTTTTGTCTAATTGAATCGGGATTTCGTATACGAGAAATTCAAACCCTTGCAATTCCACTTTCCTGTACCCGGTGCGAATCTGGCTAGGCTTTGACGGCAAAGGCAGCTCCAATCCGAGCTTGTCCAGGTTAGTCGATTGGAGCGCCTTTTGATTGCGGAAATTAATCGTTTGGATGTACAAATCTTGATTCAACAAGCGGGCCACATCGGATCTCTTCACATCGAAATCGATTCCGTTAAACCAATCCCCCGTCGGTTCGAGCGACAAGCGCTGAGCCTCATTCTGAACTCTGGTCTTAATATCATTGTACAGATTATAATCGACGAACGTATAAATCGAGACTCCGAACAGCATGAGCGTAAACGCCAGCAGCACGGAATACCATACGGTCAGGCGAAGGCGAATCGACATGCTCTAGTTGTCCCCTCTCAACACATAACCCGTCCCCCGGATCGTCTGTATGATGCGTTTGCCCCCATGCTCTTCCGTCTTCTGGCGCAGCATCGCAATATATACCTCAAGCACATTCGATTCGCCGCTGTAATCGTACCCCCATATTTTCTCCATAATCATGTCGCGCGGCAGCACCCGCTTCGGGTTCTGCATGAACAGATGCAGCAGCTCGAACTCCTTCGCCGTCAGTTCGATCGACTTGCCGTCCCGCTGCACTTCCCGCGTATGCAGATCGAGCACGATGTCTTCGAAGGCCAGGCGGTGAGATCCCCCTTCGCTATCCGAACGGCGGCGCAAGAGCGCGCGCACGCGGGCAAGCAATTCTTCCAAGGCGAACGGCTTGACCAAATAATCGTCAGCGCCATTGTCCAATCCGCGCACCCGATCCTGCACCTCATCCTTCGCCGTCAGCATAAGCACCGGCACGGCGCTGCCTGCCTCACGCATGCGGCGGCACACCTCCCATCCGTCCACCTCCGGCATCATGACGTCAAGAATGACCAATTCCGGCTCCTGCATCATAATCTCCCGCAATCCTTCCGTGCCGTTCGACGCCGTGCGCACTTCATATCCTTCGAATACGAGCCCCCGGCGCAGCATGGATGTAATCTTCTCGTCATCATCCACAATCAATATGTTAGAACGCATCATGTAAGTCCTCTCTTCTTTATAGTCTAGGGCTGCATCGGTTCATATACCCTGTTATCATACGAAAAGGAAGCCAAGAACTGCATGCCGCAGTTCTGTGCTTCCTATGTTGTCACGCATAAGCGGGAAAATCAACCCTTACCGCCGCTGCCGCAAGTGCATGCTTAAGGCTGCTGCTGTTGCAATTGGTTTTCGAATTTATTCCGGTCGCCAATCTTCACCTGCACATCCGCCTTTTTCCCGTTGCGGGTAATCTGCAGCGTTACAGTATCGCCAACTTTCTTTTTCCCTATCTCTTCAATTAAATCTTCTTTGGCGGCGAAGCTTTTGCCATCCATGCCTGTAATGATATCATACGCGCGCAGGTCTGCCTCATAAGCAGGCGAACCGAACAGGACGTTCATGACGAGCGAGCCTTCTATATTAGAAATGCCCATTTGTTTGGCAAAATCCTCCGTCATTGTCGCGAGCGTTGCTCCGATGAACGGAACCGGATCCTTCGCAATTTCCTTGTTCGCCTTCAAATCATTTACGACTTTGTTCATCACATTTGAAGGAATCGCAAAGCCGATCCCTTGCGCCTGCTTGCTGACGGCCACATTCATGCCGATGACCTCGCCTTTCATGTTCAGCAGCGGACCGCCGGAGTTCCCCGGGTTAATCGAAGCGTCAGTCTGCAGCAGGTGCTCGTACTTCCGCGCGCTGCCGTTGTCGTTGACATCGATGGAACGCTCGCGCGCGCTGAGCACGCCCACCGTGACCGAATGGTCGAAGCCGGAAGGGTTCCCGATGGCTACCAGCCAATCGCCGACTTGCGTCCCATCCGAATTGCCGAGCGGAACGGTCGGGAAATCGCCCTCGCCCGTAATTTTCAATACGGCCAAGTCCAAATCCTTGCTCTGGCCCAGGAGCTCCGCTTTGAGCGGCTTCTTATAGCCTTCCACCGTCACTTGAATCATTTCGCCGCCTTCGATGACATGTTGATTCGTTAAAATATAACCGGATTTATCGAAGATAAAGCCCGTGCCGAGGCCAAGCGGCTGCAGCTGCGCATCTTGTCTGGAGTTGCCGTTGCTGCCGTATGAATCGCCGAAAAACTGGCGGAAGAACGGATCGTCCATCCATGGATTGCTGCCTTGGCTGCTGCCTCCGCCGGTTCTCGCGTACGTTTCAATCTTAACGACAGCCGGGCTCGCCTGCTTGACGACTTCGGCCACGCTGCTTGCCCCATCAGGGAACGGCGTGCCCGGGGCGTTCGTGGTGACGGCGTTCGCCGCCGCGCTTGTGGCGCTGTCATTCCCTGCGAACGCTTGGTCGCCTGTAAACAGGTTCGTCTTATCCGCTGCAAACATAAGTGAACCAACGACCAGCACGCCTGCCATGAAAGAAGCGAAAATCGTCAAGAATGATGTTCTGCGCTTCCGCTTCGGTTCATTGAACTGCCAGTTGCCTTGAGCTCCCTGAGGAGGCTGGCCTCCCGCTCCGCCGGATCCCCCTCCGGCATAGCCGCCCAGGCCTGCGCCTTGCTGCGTTACGCTAGAGAAGGGCAGCGGCTTGACTGGATTCGGCGGCGTCACTTGCACGTCGCTCGTCCACCCCTTAGGATCAACGGAAGTCGTCGTCGCTGGATCCGTATTTTTCACCGATTGGTAAGGGCCATAGGCGTAATAATAAGAGCTGCCTTCCTGCGAATTGCGTTCTGTGCCATCCTCACGGCTTTGCTTCTCATGATCCGCTGCCTGCCCGTTCATAGGCTCCGTAGAAGATGTTGTATTAGAATCCTTATCGGATGTTGAAAAAAACTTGCGCCCTTGTTCGTCCATAGTGCTTACCTCCTAGAAATAACTCGTATCAAAGTATCGTGATGATATATTTATATAATGGATGAGGAACCTTAAACTTACCTTAAAATCATTATAAAACACGATAAAAGATAATGAGCCGTTCCTAAGAACAATCTAACACAGGATGTCACATTTCTCTCGTTCTAGCTCCCTTTTGTCTCATACATTAGACTTCGTACTGCGAAAATAGCACGTAAATTACTGTACGATAAGCTTCGTTGGAATATGTCCAATTCGATCCCTCGCTTCTTCGCTTATTCCGCTGCATTCGCCGAAAAATAACTGCATCCATTGGATCAAATCCAATCTATATACCGTTTAGCCGTTCTCCCCTGCTTTTCATACAAAAAAACAGGCCCCCAGACCTGTTTCAACCGCTTGATGCCTATTGTATGCGTATCTTGGTAAAAATAATGTCTGTTGCTGCCGCACGTGCACACTACTTTGCCGCATCCAGCTTCGCTTCGGCTTCGTCAAGCTTTGCCCGGGCAAGCTTCAGTTCCTCTTCGCCAAGCGAAGCATCCTTATCTGCCGGCGACTGGAACTGGTTAATGAGACTGCCGAACAGCTGCGAATCAGCCGCCGGATCGTTGCCAGTCTGGTATTGATGCTTCAATACATACGGCCGATCCAATTGGACAAGGACCGCTTCGGCGGAATCTGCGTCGAAGGCGCCATTCACCGCACGAAAAGGCAGCCTCAGCCACACGGTTTGTTCATCGTTCAGCGCACAGTCGAAGCTGCCGCCATCATAATTCCAATTGCCGCCGATGCTGAAGCCAAGCGGTCCCAGTGCCCGCACCAGTTCATTCGTGTCATATTTTCGTCCCGTCATTTTCCCCTGCAACAGTTGCATGGCATTACCCCCTCTGTTACATAGGATAGACGAAGTCATCCACTTTTAACCCATCCTTTGCGATGGGCAAACACGGCGAGCTGAGTCCGATCCTGCAGCTCGCATTTCATTAATAGATTGGATACGTGCGTCTTCACCGTCTTAATGCTGATATGAAGCTCCTCGGAAATGTCCTTGTTCGTCTTTCCGTCTGCGATAAGAAGCAGCACTTCCTTCTCCCGTTCGGTCAAGCCTTCATCGTCCGGCTGCGCAGCGCGTTTACGCAATCCGCGGGTCAACGCTTGCGATACTTCGCTGCTCATCACAGGCATTCCCTTCAAAGCCCCGCGAAGCGCGTAAACGAGCTCCTCGGCGGACACCGTCTTCAACACATAGCTCACGGCGCCGGCTTGAATCGCCTCGAAGACCTGCTCATCTTCCATAAAGCTTGTCAGCATGACGATTTTCAAATCCGGAAATAAAGCAATCAGCTCCCGCGTCGCCTCGACTCCGTTCATACCCGGCATCATCAAGTCCATCAAGACCAAATCAGGCAGCGGCTCCTCGCGGGCACTCAGCTCCTGAATCGCTTGTATCGCTTCTCCGCCACCGCTTGCTTCCCCCAATACGTCAATGCTCGGATCGAGCATTAAATACGTTCTAAGTCCCAATCTTACCATCTCATGATCATCCACGAGAAATACCGTCATCCGATCTCCCATCGGCTGTCCCCCGTCCCTTCTGCCATCCTATGCATGATCCTATGCCGAGGAGGAATCGTCGGCTTGCTCTTTTGCTTCCTCATTCTCCTCATGCTCGAATATCGGAATATGCACGCGAATCGTCGTCCCCGCACCAGGCCGGCTTATCAAATCCATATGCCCGCCCAGCTTGTCGACCCGTTCGCGCATCGTCGTCAAACCATAGCTCCCGGCCTTAAATGATGCGCTCTGCTGATCAAACCCCTTGCCATCATCACTGACCGACAAAATGACTTGATTCGGCGTCTCCTGCATCGTCAGCGTAACCAGCTTCGCCTGCGCGTGCTTCACGACGTTCGCCATCGCCTCCTGAATCATAAGGAAGCATTGATGCTCCTTGGCTTCCGACAATTCGAAATCAAGCTCGATATCAATTTTGCCTTGCAGCCCGTTCTGCCTGCAATAATCAGGGAACCAACGCTCAAGCGCCTCCTGCAGCGTGCGCCCATCCAGCTCCAGCGGGCGCAGCTGCGCAATCAAGCCGCGCATCTGCCGCTGAGCCGTGTGCGACATCTGAATCAGATGCTCCACCACTTGACGCGCCCGCTCCATATCCATTTCCATTACTTTGGGCAATGAAGAGGAGGCCATATGAAGCGCGAAGAGCTGCTGGCTGACTGTGTCATGCAAATCCCTCGCCAGCCGGCGGCGCTCCTCCAATACGACCGCTTCACATTCCCGCTCCCGATCCATCACTTGCCGCTCGGACAGCTTTTGCAAAATGCGAAGCTTCTGCTCCATGGCCCCCACCATCGTATTAAAATCCTCATACAGCCGATCGAACGACGCATCGTCCCCGAGCGGAATCCGTTCAGACCAGTTCCCTTTCATAACCTGCATCATGCTGATATGAAGCACATCCAGGCGCCGCTGCAGCCGCACGCCGGCCACATACCCCATAATAATCGACACAATGATGACGGTTGATATTCCGAACAACCACCAGTTCATGCCTTGATACCAAGTTCCGCCGTATACAAGTCCAATCCAGAAGACGCTCATAATGATGCAGCCCGAGATGACAAAGGTAAGGAGCAGCTCCCATTTTACGCTTTTTGAACTTCGGAACCACCGTGACAGCATGAATGCGTTACCCCACTCTCATTACCTTCACATCGCCGATGAACGTGCTGACGACGATACGGACTTTTTTCCCTGCTTCATAGAAATAAGGTGTCTCCACCTGCAAATTGTTAATAAAGCCATCTTTCTCCCGGCCAAACACTTTCACGTCGCCCAAAAAAGAGCTTGATGTGACGACGACGCCCAAATCCATATCATTCGGCACATACACCTTAACGTCGCCGATGAAAGAAGAGACTGTTACCTTCGTTTCGCCGTACGGCACTTGCGCCTTCGTCAAATCAAGCACCGTATCGCCAATAAAATGAGAAATGTTCATCGGCTTCAATTCCCAAAAGTCGCTGCCCAGATGAATATCTCCGATAAATCCGGCTTTATTGACCGTCGTCCGCTTGTCTCCGGATGATCCCATAGGCGGCGGAGGTATCGGCCCCGAGTATGAGGGCCCGCCCTTCATAGACGAATCATAGTCCATATTCATATCATAATCTTTATTAATGCCTTTGTTGAAGTCCTTGTTAAACTCTTTATCAAAGTCCTTATTGAATTCTTTGTTGAACTTCTTGTCGAAATCATCATCCAACGGCTGCGGTTCACTATAATGCGGGTCATAGTTCCCGCCCCATTGGCCGTCATTCCAATGGCCATTCTTCTTGTTCTTCCATTTATCCGCGTATTTTCTCGGCTTGAAGAGCATGCTTACCCCGATAAACACGAGAATTAGCGGGAACAGAAGCTTGAAAAATTCACCTGGAGACATGTTCAAGTAACCCAAGTTCGTCAGTTGGAAAAAACCGCCGATACCAAGCAGAATGAGCCCCCACAATGCGCCGCTGAGCAATGCGTTCAGCCCCGTTACGATTAAGATGAGCGGCCAGTAGGTCCGAAGAAGCTCCCCGATATCCATATTGATGTAGCCCAATTGATCTAGCATGAAAAAGACGCCGATGGCAATGAGAACAAGCCCTCCTAACCACCGTCCGCGATGTTGTTCACCCATGGTTACCCCTCGTTTCCGTTATTCTTCAATCTCGTAACTTCAGTGTACGCGAAGTCTCGTCCTTGCGCTAGCGGCGGGGGGTGGAAGTTGATCTCGGTCTCGGGACCGAGAGGCTGGAAGTGTCTTACTGGATGCATAACAAATCGGGAAGATGTTTTTGTGCTGCGTGCAATCGGTTCGAAGTGAGCTTTTCGGCGGGCACGTAAGGAATGGGGTCGACGAACTGCGATTGTGCAGTTGTTTTGGCGATATTCCGCCTTTTGGGGCGTTCGAAATGGAAATATGCAGTTCAAACTGAGGGGATTAACCTTATTTATACGATTATATAAAAATAAACTGCACAATCGCAGTTTAGCATGACGAAAGACGCAAAAACGGAATTTTTAAGTGTATATTTGCAGTTGAAGGGCTTCCCGCTATATCATCAACCGTTCTAGACAACATAGAGCATGCCATGGACCGCTTTGCAATGCGGGAATCGTTCGTTCCGTTCATGCTGACCGAAGGGGAGGGGGCTATAAGTGCCGAAACGAGAGAAAAAGTCCTCTTCAAAATTCGGAAATAACTAACAAAGCTCTATTCAAACTCGAATGAAGAAATTCAATAGGAATGGAGAAATCATCAATATTAAACGATGGGCTATCCCGTATGCTAAATTCATCGGGACGGCCCATCGCTGGAATGCTATCTTTTTGTTCTTTTTACGATATTTTTCATTGCATTTTTATTGTTGATTACTCCGCAGCCCCCTGCCGACTCAGCGCCAAATTCAGTATCTGCTGTTCCAGCTTCTGCGCCAAATTCTGTATCCGCCGTTACAGATTCTGCTCCGAATTCAGTATCCGCCGTTACAGATTCTGCTCCGAATTCAGTGTCCGCCGTTACAGATTCTGCTCCGAATCCAGTATTCGCCGTTACAGATTCTGCTCCGAATTCATTGTCTGCCGATAGAGATTCTGTTCCGAATTCAGTATCTGCCGTTCCAGCTTCTGCTGCGAATCCCGAAATGTATTTCGAGTTTGCAGGATTCATGCGGTTTGCTTTGTTGTTTTTTGCCATCGTTGTTCACCTCCTGATATTTCCGCCGATTGGCGGACATGTCAAGGAAACGTCGTTTCCCTAAGAAGTATTATGCGATGACATCCTCCCCTTTATTCCAAGGGGGAGCACATACAACTTGCCAGGTTCTTCAGCAACAGCTACAGCATTGATTTAGGTATGTTTCCGTTCTTAAATACCGCTTCGTTTAATTCGGTTAATGTTTTCTCCGACAATTTACCGTTTCCTTGCTTGATCAACTGCACTTCCACTTCTTTTTTGCCCCACTGGCTATATACTTGCTTCGTGGTGTCGAAGTACAGGTCGATTTTCTTTCCTTTTATTTTGGAACCGATATCCGATACAATGCCGTATCCGTATCCGGGAATATACAATATACTTCCTAAAGGGAAGACAGACAAATCTGCCGCAATGGTCGAGACGTAATCTCTGCGCACCTTCACGCCCGAATACGTAATTCCGTATTCCGGATGTCCCGGCTTTTTCCCAGTTGATTCCACCCCGGCCGTATACCCCGTTGCAACGACCTTCACGCTCTTAAGAACCTGCTGCTGCTGCGGCGCGAGGTTCGTATCCGTGAACGACAGTTGCGCCGAAGAGACGGGAATCGCTGTTTGCTGCTGCTTTGCCGAAGGCTTTTTCGCAGGCGGCTCGACGAACACGAGCGCAGGCGTCGATACGGTCCGATTCAATTGCCCCAAGTAGGCGCTCCACTCGTTCATGTTATGATGATTGAAGGCGTGTCCCGCCATTGACAGCATCGGTTGCGACCGGTCATTGGACCACGGAGTACTGTATTTTTCCGATATCTCCTTATTCCACTGATAAGTATGCGATGCAGACAGATAAGCCGTTGCCGTATGCCACGGCGCCAATGCCGCAGCCGTCATGAGGAATGCGCTCAGACAAGCCAATCTAGACAACCTTGCCAACACGCATGGCTGACGATCTCTTCTCGATGTCAGTCGTCCCTTTCGTTCCAAGCGTGTGATATACATTGTAAACATATGGTTACCCCTCCCTTAGTGGGAAGGATTCCACCGTTTTTTTCTTTTATTCATATTCAACAAAAAAAGAACATTCCCGACATGCGAGAATGTTCCTTCGACAATATTATAGCGCTAGCAGGCTTATGATTTGTGTAATGGAACCACTGGAAGCGGCTCACCGACATCGCCTAACCGATTCGCTTCAGCATCCTTATACAATTCCTTCAACCAATTCAGTTCCGTAACTGTATACCGGTAGCCTCCGTATAACATATGCAGCACGGCTCGCGATGCGGAGGGGACATGCTCTTCATACAAAGCCCACATCCGCTCCACTTCCTTCTCGAACGCTTGAATGCGCGCGCGGATAATCGCTTTAATCTCTTCCTGATCGCCGTATTTGACAAAGGACAAGGCCGCAAAGAAGGGATGCAGCAAATGCGGAGGCAGCTTCATCTCTTCAAGCAGCATCCGTTGGAACTCGGATTCGCCCTGCTTCGTAATCCGGTAGATCGTCTTGTCGGGACGCGCCCCCCCGCTGATTACTTCCACCGTTTCAATCAACCCGCTCTTCTTCAATTGTTCGATTGCATAATAGAGCGAGCCATACTGAAGCTTCATATAGTTGTGCATTTCGCGCTCTTTCATTTCCTGGCTCATTTCATAAGGATGATAGTCTTTGTCCATGAGCAATCCAAGAATAGCCAGTTTCATCGACATCGGTTCCACCTCTTTATCCATGAGACAACAACCTTGCTTACCTTTCGCCGGATGATGCGCTCGCTTGAACGGCAGCGGTTGTCGAATGTCCATGAGGTTTAGTTGTCACCATTTTAACACGACCCATCATCAAAATGAACATAACAGCGAACAGACAAATGAGAATTGACCATTGGAACACGTATGCAATCGAATCTGACAACACTTCAAGCAGCTGCTTGAGCAACGATCCCGGCATCGATTGTCTCACTTCCTCTTGAAGCAGAACCTGCGGATTGCCGAACGCTTCCGCCAGCTTGGGGTCCGATAGGACGGCGCTGTATTTCTCCTGCAAGCAGGAAGTCTGGAAGCTGCCGAAAATAGCGATGCCAAGCGCATTGCCAAGCGTTTGAAAAAAACGGACTAGCGAGTTGACCGTCCCCCGCTGCCGATAATCGATGTTATGCTGGGCAGCCAAGGATGTCACGGGATAAGAAGCCCCGATTCCAAGCCCCATTACTATCATATAAAGCGTCATTTGCAGTTGTGACGTTTCCGGGGTCACCCCTGCCAGACAGACGACCGCTGCCAACAGAACCGACACTGCGATCAGCATAATGTTTCGGAATGGCAGTTGTCTCACCAGCATCCCGCCAGCCATGCTGCTGACGACAAGAGCAAGCATCATCGGCGTGAGCACGGTGCTCGCGCTCGTGGCGCTCCCTCCGGCGACGCCCTGCACGAATAACGGAATGAAGACGGCTCCTGCCATCAGCACCATGCCGAACAGCAGCCCGGCAGCCATGCTGGATGTAAACAGCCGGTTATGGAACAGCCTCAATGGAATGATCGGTTCCGCGACACGCGATTCGATCCATATAAAAGCAATGAGCAGCGCGATCGTTGCGGCAAACAGACCAAGGATGAGCGGGGATGTCCACGCTTCCTCTTTGCCGCCCATCTCAAGCGCGAACATGAAGCACAAAATAGAGGCGACCAACGTAAATGTTCCTAACCAATCAAGCTGCTGTTTCCGAAAAACCAAAGTTTCACGATAGCAAAAGACGACAATCAGCAGCGCGATAAGCCCAATCGGAAGATTGATAAAGAAAATCCAACGCCAATGTATATAATCCGTGAAAAATCCGCCGGCTATCGGCCCAAGCACACTGGATAGTCCGAAAACAGCGCCGAACAACCCCGTCATTTTCGCCCGCTTATCGGCCGGGAAAAGGTCGAACAGAATCGTAAACACAACAGGCATCAGCGCCCCACCGCCAATTCCCTGCACGACACGGAACATAATAAGCCCGTCCATGGACGAGGCTGTGCCGCACAACATCGATCCGGCCATAAATACGATTATTCCGAACACAAAAAATCGTTTTCTCCCATACATGTCGGAGAGCTTCCCGAATAGCGGCATGCCTGCCACGCTCGCGATCAAGTACGCAGAGAATACCCAAGCGAACTCTTTCATCCCTCCCAGCTTCGCCACTATGACAGGCAAGGCAGTGACCAGTATAGTTTGGTCCAGCGAGACGATAAGCAATGCCATTAACAATCCAAGGACAGTCATATGAACACGAGACACTTTAACCCCACTCCTCTATATTCTAATTTGAATACATAAGTAATTATATTTAAATTAGAATATAATGCAATACGTTTTTTTGCAGCCGCTGCAAAAAAAAAGCCTGAGGGACCGCCAGCACCTCTCACATGAACATTGGCGTCCTCAGACCTCATATCCAGTTTAATCCTGACCCAGAAAGGCGTATAGCTCTCCGACCGTCCGCACCTCCCGCTGCCGTTCGATGTCGCTCACCAGCGCGCACCACAGCCGGGCAGTCAACATAGCATCGTGCAACGCGTGATGGCGGCCCGTATTGTCCAATCCGTAGAACGAGAGCCAATCGTCGAGCGTGTTATCGATATATCGGGGATACAGCTTCGCAGCCACGTGCATCGTATCTAAAACACGGTGTTGCGACATGACACGGGACGTCTTCCACAAAGCGGCATTAATAAAGCGCCTATCGTGCCCGCTTCCATGGGCAATGAGCACACGCTGGCGCACGAATTGGAGAAACTCGCCCAGCACGATGACCAAGCTCGGCGCCTGCTGGGCCATCTCATTCGTGATGGAAGTCAATCGTTCTACGTGCGGCGGGATATCACGATTCGGATTGACCAAACTATAGAATTGGTCATGCTCGGGGCATTGTTCCCCGTGAAGCGCTACTGCACCGATTGAAATAATTTCGTCCCCCCTCTGTGGCGAGAAGCCAGTCGTCTCCAGATCGAATATGACGGCCTCCAGCTCTGTCAAGGGGACATGATCCAGACTCTGCCGCTTCTGCTCCCGCGCCAGCGAGCGAATGAAAGCGATCTGCTGCCCGCTTTTCATGTCGTACAGGGAAGCGAGCGCCGGAGCGAGGCCGCCTTGACGGTATATTTTCCATACCTCCGAAGCAGGACCCCAGCGCGTCATCCTCCATCAGCCCCATCCCTGTCTGCATCGGCATCGTTGCTCAGCCTCTTCTCCTGCCTTCTGCACTCGATGCGGGCGCGCTGCTGCAAGGTCTTTACTTCACGCACGCACGCCTTAATCTGCGCCCGGACCGGTCTCAGCAATAGCTCCCTTGCAACAATGCCGCTTGACTGCCATAGACCGTCCGCGATCATCTCCTTCTCTGTCAGCTTGCGCAAACGCAGGCAGAGGGAGAAACGCGCCAGCAGCCGCGTGGCTTCCTCCGGCTTCAGCACTCCGATTCTGCGCAACCCGGATATGCGCGCCTTCGTCGAGGTGTCCGCGAGCCCGTACATGATGCTTATATAACGGACTCCGTTCACGAATGGGATATAAATGCCATATTTGATTTCCGTTCCTCCGGCATGCGCGCCGTAAGGAACCCGGATCAAGTTGCCAAGCAGCCCGAGCACTGGCTGATGGCGCAGCGAATGATGCAGAAGCTGGCCAGCGAGCTCCGGATACCGTCTTACACACGTACGGTAATGGTCCGATACATCGTCCGCCAGATGGCTCTCTCCGGCCAGCGGTCGCATATCCGCACAGATGAGCAAATAACGGACATGCTCCCAAACAGGCTGATCGAACCACCTCTGCAGCTGCTCCAGCCACTTAGCCCTCGGCATGCACCATTGCGGGTTGCCGCACGTTACTTTGCCTGCGCATGGCGGATAACCGACCGTTTGCAGCGCCTTCTCTATTTCCGTCCCGAGCCGCTGGAAATAAAGGCTGGCCTCCTCAGCCCGATCGCAAGACAGGTCTTCGTACACAATGCCATTATCTTGATCGCTCCAATATGTTTGCTCCCGCCGGCCCCCGCTGCCGAACAGGACGAATGCATAGGCGCAAGGCGCATTCAACCCTTGCTTGCGCAGCTCTGCCTCTGTCAAGCGGACCGTCTGGGCGATCAAGCGATCCTGCATATCGTTCCACTGTTCATGGAAATCGAACTCGTCCTGTTCATTCTGAACGAAGCTCGTCGCGAACAGCACGTACAATGACTTGCGGAGCTGGCCCAGCTGTGCCAAGTCGGGCGCCTTGTCGATAAAACGGCGGAGCAGCTGCAAGGGCGGCAGAGGCATCCCGGCCGCCTCAAAAATGTTGGCCAGCAAGGGATTCATGCACCTGCTTCATTTGTTCCGGATACCCGTACTCGCCATGCTCGCTCAGGTCGAGTCCGATAATCTCTTGCTCCTCGTGCACGCGCAGACCTGTCAACCCTTTGATGACGAACAGGAGGATATAAGAGACGAAGAAAGCGAAGGCGCCCGCCGCCGCTATGCCGTACACTTGAACCCACAACTGCTCGAAACTGCCGGTGTCGATAAGCCCTCCCTTGCCGACGCCGACTTTCTCCGCCAGCTCCGTCGTAGCGAAGATGCCGTTCGATAGCGTTCCCCAGATGCCCGCCATGCCGTGCACGGACAAGGCATAGATCGGATCGTCGATGCGCAGCTTCTCGAACAGCTTTGCGCTGTAGAAGACCAGCACGCCGGCGATAAGTCCGATGACGATCGCCGCCCACGGATCAACGAAGGCGCACGATGCGGTAATTGCGACTAATCCGGCAAGGGTGCCATTCAATATCGTCGGAATTTCGGCCTTGCCGTTGACGATCCAACTGATGGCAAGCGCGGCAATGGCGCCGGCGCCGGCGCCCAGCTGAGTGTTCATCGCGACATACCCAAAAAATCCGTCGCCGACCGTCAACGTGCTGCCCGCATTGAACCCGAACCAGCCAATCCAGAGGATAAGCACGCCGAGCGTCGTATAGACTTGGTTGTGGCCTTTTATTTCATTCGGAGCCCCGTCTTTATTGTATTTTCCGATGCGTGGTTGCAAGAGAAGAGTGGCTGCAAGCGCCGCCATCGCCCCAGTCAAGTGGACGACCGTAGAGCCGGCGAAATCCTGCTTGCCATGTGCGGCGAGCCAGCCGCCGCCCCATATCCAATGCGCAACGATCGGGTAGATGACGGCGGTGAACAGCACCGTGAAGAGCACGTAGACGGATAGCTTAGCCCGCTCGGCAAAACCGCCCCAAGCAATGGATAAAGATACTGCGGCAAAGGCGAACTGAAAGGTGAAGAACACGAATGGAGGCATGCCGGCGGCCGTGTACGGATTGAAGAAGAAATCGCCCCAACCTATAAACGAATTGCCGCCGCCGCCAAAGATCAGGCCGTACCCGACCGCCCAGTACACGATCGAGCATAAGCCGACGGTGAAGACGGTTTTTCCTGCGACATGCCCCGCATTTTTCATGCGGGTAGATCCCGATTCCAGCAATATAAATCCCGCTTGCATGAACAGCACCAAGATGGCGGACAGCATCACCCACAAGGCGTTCAGTCCCGTCTCCAGCGTCTGGACGGACGAATCTCCCGCAGCCGAGACCATATCGGTAACGAGCCCGAACCAACCGCAGCCGAAAAGAGCCGCAGCAGTCCACCTTCCTCCATCTCGCATTTTGCACTTCACATGGTTGCTCAACATTTTCTCCACACTCCTTATCATTTTATGTCATGTTATCTAACATAAATGTATTGATTTATGGAGATTATATACGTGAGATCGGCTCCTTTCAATGGGTCAATCAAAAGAATCCATATAATTGTTCAATATATGTAAATAAACTTCACATAAAAACCGCAAACGAAAAGCCGCAGAAGTCTGACCTCTGCGGCTTATAACCCGTTCGTAAGTTTTAAGTTATTCTACTGACGCGAAAATCTTTGCAACCGGGTTTTCCACAAACTTTTCTTTATAGATGGAGCCATCTGCCTTTTTCGCATAATACTGATAGAAATTGCTCGTTGCGCCCAATGGTTCCATGCCCATAGTAGGCAAGATATCATCAGCCGTTTGTTTGTTGAGATGGTCGTCGGTCCAGAAATAATGCACGACGAGACGGTCTTTATTATATGGGTGCAGGACGCCATACGCACCGTGAAGCCCAGGCTTGGCCATCACTTCTTTCCAAGGAAAGCCCGCGCGCTCGGCATTTGCAACAATGCCGGGCTTCAATGCTTGAATGAACGCGTTATGCTTCGGATTGCCGATCACGATGACGTTGCTCTTGGCCAGCGCTGTTTCCATGCTCTTCTTGACGGCTTGTTTTTCAGATAAAATGTCAGCTTTTATTCCGAGCATGCCAAGCATATTGTTGATGCCGCCGAACAGCATTTCCTGCTGCTCTTGGGCCGCTTTGCTGGCCGGATCGCTGTATACGACGGTCAACGGCTCGCCGCGCAGCGCCTTGGTCATTAATTTGAACATCGTTTCTTTAGGCAAGTCAGGAAACCCTTTCTCGACGCCTTCATACATATCCAAAAACGTTAATCGCATAAATTCAGCCCGCTCCGCCTCTGTCATGCGATACTCCGGCTTGAGCTCGAAGTTGGGCTTGTTCAGGTTGTCATCCATTCGATCGCGGACCGTCTTGCCGAACTGATCCTCGATGGTCTGCAGCAAGCCATCGACGGTTGCGTTACGGTATGCATAACGGTTGAAATACTCTTTCATGAACAAGTCGAACTTCTCTTGGCCGACCGTGCGGTACAGCTCGTAAATGGCGAGCCGTCCTCTTTTGTAGAACAACTCATGTGGTGATTCCCCTGCGTTATCGTTCGTGGAGTTGATCGCTCTGTCCTCCGGGAATTCGTTATTTCGCACGTCGTCGAAGCCGCTCAGCTTGTCGCCTTGCTCATTGAAGAAATAGCTCATGGCGAAATCCGCAAAACCTTCATCCAAAAACGATTCCGTCTCGGAGTCATTGCCGATAATGGAGTGGAACCATTGGTGCGCGATTTCATGGACAAATGCAGTGTGCTTCTCCGGCACGGCATTGGCGCTTACAAGGCCCATCTGAATAACGCGAGAGAACTCCACGGCTACGCCTTCCACGTGGGACTCCACGATGCGGAATTCGGGATATTCATATTTGCCGAATTTATCGTTGAAAAATTCGATCGCTTTGAATGCTTGATCGATATACTTGTTGATTACAGCCGTTTTTGCCGGATCATTTTTGTCATTGTAGTACATATACTCAATCGTCAATCCGTTTTTTGTCTTGCTGGCTTTATGGAATTTTTCGCTCGCGAAAAATACAAGCTCGCGAGTCTTGTCAGCCTTGGTCGATACCACTTTGCGGCCGGATTCAGCCGGCTGTTCCGACATTTGTCCCGGCATGGCCACTTCAAGCTTCTCTGGGACGTTCATGCTCACATGATAGTCAGCCACTTCGTAATAATCGGTTTCAAATTTGGTGCTGTACGGCGTCTTGTTCCAAGCATGCGTCTTCTCGTCGTAGACCGACATGACAGGGAACCAATGCGCGCCGTTAATGATGTCCTTATAGTAGGACAAACGCTGGGATCCAAATGGAATTTTCGTCTTATATTCCAATTCCAACGTGACTTCTTCGTCTTTATTCAGCGCCTTCTCCAGCTGGACGGTCAACGCCTGCTTCCCGTTCTTCACGGCAAGCGTACGCCCTGTAGCCGCGTCTTTAACGCTGATAATATCGATGCCGCCCAGAAAATCCTCCGGTTTTTTGTCCGGGTTTTCTTTGGCGATTTGCTCGTTGCTGCGTGCAAACATCGATGGCTGCGTTTCCTTCGAACGATGCGCGTCGGCGAACAAGCGGAACACGACATCGTTAAGCTTGTCGGAGGATGTGTTGCGGTATTTCACCGTTTGCTTACCGGATATCGTCATGTCATCCGTATTCAGCTTGGCTTGAATCTCATATTGAATGTTCGTTTGTACTTCTTGCTTCGTATTCGCTGCCAATGCCGAAGCGGCCTGTGCCGAGCTTCCTTTGGAATCCGCTTGCGCGTAAGCCCTATTTGCGGAGGTAAACGGAGCGGCGAGCAAAGCAAAGGCCATGGAAGCTGCTATCGTCGTGTGCAGCAGTTGGCGTCCAGTAAGTTTCATTGTTATCATCCACTTCCTTCAGTCAAATAATCATCTCGTGATGTTACATTCATTATAGAACAATCACGCGCATGCAGCGTGGGATTTATCTTATCGCTTCCTTACATTTTTGTCAGGATGGCTGGCTGGGCTGCCACTGACATAGCCGGAGAACGACTCATCTGCTCCCGCCGGACAGACTGAAAAATAAAGACGCCTGTCAGCGACAGGCGTCTTCCGTTCCTATTCTATTCCTTTGGTTACAGCATCATTTATTGTTCTTTCGGCGCTGCTTCCGCCACATGACGAGTACGGATTTCCTCTTGCAGCATCGCGATAACTTCGGCGAGCGGCTTCATGCCGAGGTCGCCCTCTCCCCGTTTGCGGACAGATGCGGCGGCACCGTTCTTCTCGTTCTCGCCGACAACGAGCATATACGGCATTTTTTCCAGCTGCGCTTCGCGAATTTTATAACCAAGCTTCTCATTGCGCACGTCCGCTTCCGCACGGATGCCCGCATCGAGCAGCGTTTCCGTAACTTCCTTCGCATACGCTTCATAAGTCGGCGATACCGGAATTACCTTGGCGTGTACCGGAGACAGCCAGAGAGGCAGCGCGCCGGCAAAATTCTCAAGCAGGAACGCGGTCATGCGTTCCATCGTGCTAATAATGCCGCGGTGAATAACGACCGGACGATGCTTCTGCCCGTCTTCGCCGACATACTCCAGCTCGAACCGCTCCGGAAGCAAGAAGTCCAGCTGCGCTGTCGACAACGTCTCTTCCTTGCCGAGCGCGGTCTTGATTTGCACATCCACCTTAGGGCCGTAGAACGCCGCTTCTCCCTCTTCTTCGAAGAACGGCAAGCCAAGCTCTTCCACAACTTCACGCAGCATGCGCTGGGACATTTCCCACATCGCATCATCCGGGAAATACTTCTCCGTATCTTGCGGATCGCGATAAGATAAGCGGAACCGGTATTCCTTAATGCCGAAGTCCTCATATACGCGGCGAATCAAGTTAATAACGCGGGCGAACTCTTCCTTGATCTGATCCGGACGACAGAAGATGTGCGCGTCGTTCAGCGTCATAGCCCGAACGCGGTGCAAGCCTGTCAGCGCCCCTGACATTTCGTAGCGGTGCATGGTGCCCAGTTCTGCGATACGAATCGGCAGTTCGCGATAACTGCGCATATCGCTCTTATACACCATCATATGGTGCGGACAGTTCATCGGACGGAGCACGAGCTCTTCATTGTCGAGTGTCATTACAGGGAACATGTCCTCTTGGTAATGATCCCAGTGACCCGACGTCTTATACAGATCGACATTTGCCAATACTGGCGTGTAGACGTGACTGTAGCCGAGGCGTTCTTCCAAATCCACGATATAACGCTCCATTGTCCGGCGCAGCGTTGCGCCGTTCGGCAGCCAGAGCGGCAAGCCTTGTCCGACTTCGCGGGAGAACGTGAAGATTTTCAATTCCTTGCCGAGCTTGCGATGGTCGCGCTTCTTCGCTTCTTCCAGGTAATGCAGGTATTCATCAAGCTGCGCCTTCTTTACGAAAGCCGTACCGTAAATGCGCTGCAGCATTTTGTTGTCGGAGTTGCCGCGCCAGTACGCGCCCGCCAAGTTAAGCAGCTTGAACACTTTGATCTTTCCGGTGGAAGGCACATGCGGCCCGCGGCACAAGTCGAAGAACTCGCCTTGATCGTAAATCGTAATGACCGAATCTTCAGGCAAGTCGGAAATGAGCTCCACCTTCAATTCATCGCCGATCTCATTGTAGATGCGAAGCGCTTCTTCACGCGAGACGACACGGCGGCGAATCGGCAAGTTTTCCGATACGATGCGTACCATTTCCTTTTCAATCTTAGGCAAATCTTCAGGTGTGAGCGATACATCCATATCGATATCATAGTAGAAGCCATCCTCGATAACCGGACCGATGCCGAGCTTGACGTTCGCCTCTTTATATAGGCGCTTGATCGCTTGCGCCATCAAGTGAGCGGTGCTATGACGCATCACTTCCAGACCGTCGGCGGAATCCGCCGTCACGATTGCGACCTGTGCATCCTGTTCGATCGGCGTATACAAGTCGACTACTTTCCCATCCATTTTCCCAGCCAATGCACTTTTCTTCAGGCCGCTGCTGATTGAGCCGGCCACATCTTCAATTGTGCTCCCCTGCTCATACTCGCGTACGGCGCCATCCGGCAATGTTACTTTAACCATAGACATGTGCTGTTTCCTCCTTGTTTGTCGTTAGAAGCATATGACCTCTTAAAAATAAAAAACACCCGTCCCGTAAAAGGGACGAGCGTTCATAATCATAGCAACCCGTGGTTCCACCCTCATTCGATTGCTGCGCCGATACGAGTCAACACTTGCATGCCGGTAGGGCTGAGCAATCCTTGAGCATTCGGTAACGGGAATGACACGTCGAATGATACTGTCTCTGGTGTCCATACAACAAGTATGGAATGGCCAAGGAGTTCTCATTCAATGCTTCAAAGGGGTAAATGTACGGCGTACTCCGAAGAGACTTGCAGCCTTGGTCTCTCTCTCTGCGCGGTTCCATCCGTCATTCATGTCTTCATCATCGCATGACATTATGCAGCTGTTGAATCAATATGGCATATTATATGCGATCTTTCATCGGCGGTCAAGGGGCGATCCGATCCTGCAGCTGCGGCTATCCGCTGCATTCGTCCAAGCCCGTCGAAGGCGGAGCCCCGATTTGGCCAAAAATAAAAGGCGTTGCCGCTGATTCGGATATTAGTCCGAACAGTCGGGAATCACCTTCTGCTTAAGACGGATTCAAGTGTAGCTGTCCTGCGTCTGCAATGCTTCGCTTGCCTGGGGCTGGCAAGCGCTGCAGTAAATGCAAACGTGCACACGTGACTCAAAAATTTGCTGAATGGTTTTAATCACTTGGGAATCAGGCTCCCGCGTATGAATAATAATATTTTGCGGAGACACGTTAATGAGCGTGCTTACAATCATATCTTCCATTTCCATGTCGTAATCCAGCATTTCCACAATCATGCCGTCAACGACGTGCTTCGGCTCCAGCGGCTGCATCTGCTCATTGAGAAGAGTAAATTCATGTCCGCCCCTATGCATCAAATGCGCAAGCGGTATTTTGGTCTCTTGAATGAACACGAAATATTTCAGCAGTCCGATAAATTCTTGATATTGGCGTTCAAGCACATATTCGTCAATCGCGTAATCCACGACTTCGCGCAATTCGTTCATATACTTTACTAAGCGGAACCGGATAAAGCCTTCCAGATTCAGATCCGTATGCTCCTCTAAATAACGGCGCAGCACCCGCATCACTTTGCCTTTGCGGCGGCGGCGCGCCTCCGCAGCACCGATATCGTCAGTTCCGTTAAGCAGCTGCAGGCAATATTCCTCAATCTTGCTCTGCTCGCGCTCATCATAATGCGTTTCTTTCGTAATAAAGGAACGGATGAGCGATTTTTCCTTCATGGACAAAATATATTCGGCAAGTGCCCGTGCGGCTTTATTCCATACGTCTTGTCCTTGTCCGGCAAGCTGAAATCCAGGCATAAGACCGCGGCAAGTAATCAAAGCCATCTGTTCGGTAAGCAATTGATCGAACTCTACGCCGTTCGGCTGTTTATGTAAATCGCCCAGCTCTTGCTGCAGTAAGTCCGTCAAAGCTGCTATGTCATCCTGCGATGCATGCGGTAACGATATGGTGAACAGTTCCATGAACTCACTCCTTTCTGTTCCTTATTAAGTATATGGGAGCAAGGAAACAGATATACGAAGAGGGTTTTGGAAATAGACCCTGCTCATAACACCTCACGTTCACATCCGTTGGACGAAATCCAATGTAACTTATGGACTACTCGCTTCATCCAACGAGAAAGGCGCTGCCCAAGCTTCCTCGTCTACCAAGGGCACGGGCAACGCCAGTATAATTAGACCATAATACCGAGGTCATATGCATCATAAACACATGTGGAGAAGGCGAGCTTCTGTAACGCATGATTACGTATTCATGTCCGCGTTACTCTGAATTCCCCTGGTTAGTTCTGCATGATGAAGTCGCGTTCTACACGGATGTGCTCATCGTTAAACACTTTCAGTATGTTGTACTTCGTATCCCGCTGCGCCGGAATCTTGCCGGCCTCGCGAATGAGGCGAAGCGTGCTCTCGATGTTCACTTTGTGCGTCGCTCCGGCGGCGGACACGACGTTCTCTTCAATCATTGTGCTGCCAAAATCGTTACAGCCGTAGCTCAACGTCAGCTTCCCGATTTCGGGGCCCATCGTTACCCAAGAAGCTTGGAAGTTCGGAATATTGTCCAAGAAAATCCGGCTGATGGCCAATGTCTTCAAATATTCCTCCGGACTTACGCGCTCCGCCTTCATGTTCGTATTGTCCGGCTGGAATGTCCAAGGGATGAAAGCCAGAAATCCTTTGGAAGAATAACCGTTCGCCAGACATTCATCCTGCGCCGTACGAACGCGTTCCATATGAAGCGCTCGTTCTTCCAGGAGCTCGCCGAAGCCGATAACCATCGTCGCCGTCGTGTTCATGCCAACCTTATGCGCGGTCTGCATGACGTCCATCCAATCCCGCCACGAGCCTTTAAGCCGGCTAATCTTGCGGCGCGTGCGATCGTCCAGAATTTCCGCTCCGCCGCCAGGCAAGGAGTCCAGTCCCGCCTCATGAATTTCACGCACGACTTGCTCCAACGACAATCCGTCAGATACTTCCTGCATCTTCAAAATCTCGGCTGGCGAGAATGAGTGCATCGTTATGTTGGGGAAACGTTCTTTGATCGCGCGCAGCAAGTCCGTGTAATAGCTGAAGGGAAGCTCGGGATTGGTTCCCCCCTGCATCAATATTTCCGTACCGCCGACGTCGATCGTTTCCTGAATTTTCTGAAAAATGACTTCATCCGGAAGGACATAGCCTTCCTTCGAACCCGGCGCGCGGTAGAAGGCGCAGAACCGGCAATACGTATCGCAAATGTTCGTGTAATTGACATTGCGGCCAATCACGAAGGTAGAAACGGGCTCGGGATGCCACTTCTGCATAAGTTGATTGGCAGCGGCTCCAAGCTTCTCTATCTGGTCGGTTTCGAACAAGGTTACGCATTCGTCCGTGTCAATTCGTTCGCCGCGCAGCGCTTTGTCTAATATGCGGTCAATCGGTGACATCGTACAGTCACTTCCTCTCAAAAATAAGTTGCACAAGTTGCATGCTCATGCGAAAAAAACTATCTCTTGGCCAGCCACAGCCACAAAAAAATATATGAACGTGCGTGATATGGCTCATCCGTACGTGACATGATCTTGCATCAATCCATGTCAACAACTGCAATAATGGTAACATAGTTTGCCCGTAAAAAACAGCACCTCCCGGTACAAGCTGCACCGAAGATTAGTCCGGCGCGACACCTGAAACGGGAGGAATAAAGCAACTTCATTCTAATATTTTATTACCTATTTAACGCTTGATCCAAATCATCCAGCAAATCATCAATATGCTCCAAGCCTACGGAGAAACGGAGCAATCCATCCGTAATGCCTCGTTCCAGCCGCACTTCCTTCGGCATGGCCGCATGGGACATCATCGCAGGATAGGACAGAATGCTCTCGACAGCACCCAGACTGACGGCGACCAGTGGCACCTTCACTTGGTTGAGCACCCGCTTCGCCCGTTCGCCGGATCCGACATCGAAGGATACGACCGCGCCGTAGCCTTGCGATTGCTTCTCATGAACCTCGCGGCCGGGATGATTGAGCAGCCCGGGGTAGTAGACGCGGGCAATATCCGTTCTGGCTTGAAGCCACTCCGCAAGCCGCCGCGCGCTATGCTCGCTCTGCTTCATGCGGGCTTCGAGCGTCTTCATGCCGCGCATCAACAGCCAGCTGTCCTGTACGCCCAATACGGTGCCGAGCCCGTTCTGCACTTGCTTGACACGGCGTCCGAGACTTTCGTTCGCCGTAACCGCCAGCCCGGCCAGCACATCGCTGTGACCGCCGAGGAACTTCGTCGCGCTGTGCAGCACGATGTCAACGCCAAGCTCAATGGGACGCTGATGGTACGGCGTCATGAACGTGTTGTCGAGCATCGTGATGAGTCCCTGTTCCTTGGCCCAAGCCGTCACTTCCGCGATGTCCGTAATTTTGAGCGTCGGGTTGGACGGCGTCTCCATATATACGGCCTTGGTGTTCGGTCGAAGGGCTGCTCTGATCTGCTCGATATCCGTCATATCGACGAGCGTCGATTCGATGTGCAGCCGGCTCAGGATAGACGTCAACAAACGATACGTCCCCCCGTATACATCCTCTGTCACGATGACGTGATCGCCTGCCGACAGCAGCAGGAAGGCGGATGAAATGGCAGCCATGCCGGATGCGAAAGCGTATCCGTTGCTTCCGCCTTCCAACAGAGCGATATATTGTTCCAGCGCCTGGCGCGTCGGATTGCCGGAGCGCGAATAGTCATATTCGGGCGGCTCATAAATGTCATGATGGTGGAACGTTGACGCTTGATATATCGGAACGCTGGACGCCCCCGTATTGCTGTCGATTTCACTGCCAAAATGGATTAGCTTGGTCGCAAAGCGGCGCTCCTCTTTAGAGAGTTGCTTGTTGCCCGGCTCATCACCGTGCCGATTATGTCGCTCGCTCATATCTTCGTCACCTCTCTATTTCCGCTTTTGCCGCGGCAATGGCTTGATTCAAATCCGCTATTAGATCTTCCGCATGCTCTATACCGACCGAGAAGCGCAGTAGACGGTCGTCAACGCCGACCCGCTCCCGAATTTCCTGCGGGATATCCGCGTGCGTCTGTATAGCCGGATACGTCATTAACGATTCGACGCCGCCCAAGCTTTCCGCGAATGCAATCAGCTTCAGATGTCTCAGAATCGGTTCAACATATCGCGCATCCTTCACACGGAATGAGAAAATTCCCGTGTTGCCCGACGACTGCCGCTTCTGAATGTCATAGCCCGGGTGATGCGGAAGCGCCGGATAGTACACTTCTTCTATGGCTGGATGTTCCAGCAGCCAGTTCGCGATAGCCGCAGCATTCAATTGATGCCGCTCCATTCGCAGGGCGAGCGTCTTCATGCCGCGCATCAATTGATACGAATCGGACGGACTGAGCACGGCGCCGATGGAATTGTGCAGAATTGCGATTTCGTCGGATAACGCCTCGCCCTTCGTCACGATGAGGCCTGCCAATACATCGTTATGTCCGCCCAAATACTTCGTCGCGCTATGGACAACGATATCTGCTCCAAGGTCAAGCGGACGCTGGAAGAACGGCGTAAGCAGCGTATTGTCGACGATCGTCCGCATGCCGTGCGCCTTGGCCCAAGCCGCCACCCGTTCGATGTCGGTTATCATCATGAGCGGATTGGTCGGCGTCTCGATGATGACTGCCTTCGTCTCTGGCTTGCGCGCCGACTCGAGCGCATCCATATCATTCGTATCGACATAGGTCGCCGACACGCCGAAGCGGGCCATAATTTTTTCAAGCAAGCGGTATGTCCCGCCATACAAGTCCAACGATACGATGAGATGATCCCCTTGACCGAACATCGCGAACACGGTCTGCAATGCAGCCATGCCCGAACTGCACGCAAAACCTGCATCGCCGCTCTCCAAGGCTGCCGCCGCGTCCTCCAGCACCTGCCGGGTGGGGTTCTTCGTGCGTATATAATCAAATCCGGTGCTCTGTCCGAGCCGTGGATGGCGATAAGCGGTTGCTTGATAGATTGGATACGTGACGGCGCCCGTCCTTGGCTCCTGTACCGACCCGATCTGCGCGAGCCGGCTTTCGATGCGGTAGTTGTCAGAATTCTGTGCAGCCATTACACTTGCGCCCCTTCCTTATTCGATACGGCTCTGCCCAATTCATATGGCGTCTCTTGATATACGTAGTAGTTCAACCAGTTGGAAAAGAGCAGATTGGCATGCGCACGCCAAGTCGAATACGGCGTTTTGGACGGATCGTTATTCGGAAAGTAATTAACCGGGAGGTCCATACTCATCCCTTTCGCGATATCCCGATCGTATTCCCATTTCAATGTACAGGGATCGTATTCAGAGTGCCCGGTTACGAAAATTTGCTTGCCGTCTTCGGTTGCAACCAAGTAGACTCCCGCTTCTTCCGATTCCGCCAATATATTCAATGCGGCAACTTGCTCGATATCCTCGCGTCTCACTTCCGTATGGCGGGATTGCGGAACGAGGAACATCTCGTCGAACCCGCGTGTCAGACTTACATTTTCCTTCGTCAACGTATGGGGAAATACCCCGAATATTTTCTTTTTCAGTGAATATTTGCGAATGCCGTAATGGTAGTACAGACCTGCTTGGGACGCCCAACAGATATGAAAGGTCGAGGTCACATTTTCCTTGGACCATTTCATGATGCGGCACAGCTCCTGCCAATAGTTCACGTCCTCGAATTCCATCTGCTCCACGGGAGCCCCCGTAATAATCATGCCGTCAAACTGCTGATCTTTGATTTCCTCAAACGTTTTGTAAAAGGAAGACAAATGATCCGCGGATGTATTTTTCGAGGTGTGGCTCGCTGGATGAAGCAGCGTCACATCTACTTGAAGCGGCGTATTGCCAACTAAGCGCAGCAGTTGGGTTTCCGTCGTCTCTTTCGTCGGCATCAAGTTCAGAATCACAATTCGGAGCGGACGAATATCTTGGTGATACGCGCGTGTTTCGTCCATCACGAATATGTTCTCCTGAGTCAGTATTTCTTTGGCCGGCAAATGATCCGGAATTTTAATCGGCATGACGCTCTCCTCCTTCATATTGGGTCCATACTTACGGCTTGGCAAACGTTATGCGGCAAGTGGATACGGCGTTCCTTTCCATTTTCTATACAAAAAAGACCTTTCCCGGCTTCGAGAAAGGTCATGCATTGCGTTCTCATGCCTCTCTCATCTGTCAGCAACGATTGGATCGCTGCTGCAAGAATTAGCACCGTACGTACATAGCCGTCAAGACTCTTGGAACAAGAATCTGTCGTGTCATGGCTAACGCCGGTTGCCGGGTTTCATCGGGCTTGTCCCTCCACCTGCTCTTGATAAGATTGCTATCGTTCATTATTCATTTGTTTGCCAGTTGCCAAATAGGACTTGGTAATAATTTATAGCAAAGACAAGCCTTTCGTCAAGAGGCAAATCACAATCTCTTTTGAAATGCATATTTTAAAGCAATGACAAACTTCATACTTTCGCTACCTGCCCTGTGCGGACTCATCTAACTTCTGTCATTCATTTTTTCTTGAAAGGTGAAAGTACGAGCGTTATACTTAACAAGTGCGTGAGCGCACTACCTTATTTATAACGAATAAGTTGAGGTGAATTTCGGATGGATGGCGACCCGAGGCCGTGCCACGGTACGAACGGACAACCGAATATGACGATTCGACAGGAACCGATGTCGCCCAAGACCGTTGCTGTCTGTTGCTCGTGCCTATAAGTTGAGCCGACCTTCAACTGCCTCGACGTATGACTATGCACCGAATGACGGATGACGTAATGAGCATCACCCTGCTTGAATCGTCAAGATTAGACGATGCAGCCCGTCCATTGTCGGCGGCGCGAAGGAGTGAATGCAATGAAAATCCGTCTTGTAAACGAAGGGGTATTTATACCTGTAGAAGACATCAAGGTCGCATTGAAGCCGCCTGAACAAGGCTTTTACTGGATCGATGCCGATATTGACGATCTGATCGTGCTGCAGCCTTTATTCTCCATGCATGATCTGGCCGTAGAAGACTGTATGAGCGAAGAAGAGCAGCGCCCGAAGATTGAAATCTATGAAGGACACTACTTTATCGTGCTTAACAGCATCCGGTTTGATGATGAAGAAATATTTTTACGTTCACTGAACATATTTTTAGGCAAGCACTTTATCATCACGGTAACGAAACAAAAAATAAACGAGTTGCGCATGGTGAAGCCGGTCCTGTGGGAACAGGAAGTCAGTGCGGCAGACCGCATGCTATATCTCTTAATTGATATGGTCGTTGACAACTATTTTACGGTAGCCGATCGAATTGAAGCGAAGATCGACAATCTGGAAGAAGAGCTCATCGTCAGCGCCAAAAAGACCCACCTGAATGAAATCATTAGCTTGAGAAGCGAAATCCTATGGCTCAAAAAAGGATTGGCTCCGCAAAAAGAAGTGCTGCTCGTCCTATACCGCAAAGAACTGCGGCTTATCGATGACGATTTGCAAAAATACTTCCGCGACATTTATGAAAATGCGGTTAAAGTGTCAGAGACATTCGAAACATTCCGCGATCTGATGGGAAACTTGCGCGAGTCATACCAGCTCAGCATTGCGAATCGCGCGAATGATATTATGAGGGTATTCACCGCCATCACGACCATATTTATGCCGCTTACTTTAATTACGGGCATCTATGGAATGAACTTTGACTACATCCCGTTCATGGATTGGGATTTTGGTTCATTCTATATGATTGGCTTCATGTTTGTCCTCGGAGCATTCATGTTCTATTTATTCCGAAAAAAAGATTGGATTTGACAAGCGGCTGTCCCGATGTGCCCGTGTTCCTGACTCGCTCAAGGACACGGGCATTATAGTTCATTCAGCTTGCCTGACGTGCGGAAGCAGCATTCTTTTGCTGGCGGTGAAGCAGACGCAGAAGACGAATCCGCTCGTAGTTCGCCTGCACGGAAGCGGAAGATTGCTCTAAAGCCGCTTCACCGAATACTTTGATATACACCGGCTTCAAGTACTCGTCCCCCAGCTCTGCAAAAGCCATATCAATTGCCTGCCTCTCTTCCGGCGGCAGCGAGCTAATCTCGGCCTCCACTAACGTTTCTACTTGGTAGCCCTCCCGCTCCAGCGTTTCAACTCGCATAATGAGCTCCCGGCGGTCTACGTGCAGAATTTCCATCAGCTCCAACAGGCTCCGTCCTTGCTGTATTCCCTCCAGCAGCTTTCTGCGCTCGGTCAGCTTCGTCAACTCATCCCGCTGTTTCGCTTCCCATTCCGCATAGATCCACTGTGCGAATTGCTGCTCGGTAATGGCCTCCTGCACCCACTGCAGAGGGAAGGTCGTGCTGCGTTCATGTTCCTTCGTTATTGCGATGATATCGTCCCCGAACGATTGTAATTTGGCATCGCCGAATCCCGGAAGCTCCTTCAATTCCTCCAATGTATGCGGTAAAAATGCGCTCACAAGCCGAAGCATCCGGTTCGTCGCCACCCAATACGGCGCGCGTTTCAGGCGGCTTGCCATCTCTCGGCGCCACTTGGCCAACTGCTCGTACACGTTCTCTTTCGCATATAACTGGGCATAGCAATTCACCCATTCCTGCCGTTCTTTCATCCGGCGTTCATGAATGTCTGTATCTGGGACAAATCCCAGCACCATGCGATAGCCCAAGCTAAGCAGCTGAGCCAACCCTCCCCGCAACGCAGCGCGCATCTCGGCCCAAATGGAACCTTCGAACCATACCTCAGAAGCCCCGCCGTCCACTTCCCAGATTATGATCCACTTGCCCTCCTCTTCTCCTACCGTGACAAGGCCCTGCTGGGATTTGACCGTTTCAACCTCTTTTTTAGTCTTGCGCTTCCCCATGCGTCCGTCCTTGTCTGTGCCTTCCTGATAATCGAACCTTGCCGTCCAGATTACTTGCATGTGCGACGACTCCTCCTTTATCATAAGTTGCATGTTATCCATTCATAATGTGGAACATAAAAAAGAAAGCACCTCTTCAAAATGCGGTTATACGCATTTCAAAGAGGTGCTTCCCCGTCCTAGTTATGAATTTACCTAAATTATACCACATAGGTATGAAAGGTTGCAATTGTTACTTTTCGTGCATGTTCAACTCTTTTAGAAGTTGCCGCTGTTACGCTATAATGGGAATGCTACTCATAGAAGGAGGTTCGTCACGATGAATATGAACGATATAGACTTTTTATCCGACGGTACAGAGGAGACGTCAACGCGCTTCGTTACGTTTATTGGCCCGAGCATGCACCGCTTTGATCTGGCTGTTACGACGACGAACCGTTTCTACGGCAAGAAGCTCGTTACGGATTTGCAGAGCGGCTTGACCGCCATCCTCGGACAAGACGATCTGGAAGAAGAGGGTTATTTGGAATCGTTCTATCGCTTGGGCGACGAAGAAGCGGAAGATTTGCGTCATTTTCTGTCCATGGTTATCGGTGCCGTCCATTTTACGGACTAAGGGCCAGGTTGATGAAGCCTCATACTTCCACGGTAAGATGCGGATGGAGAACGATATATCAACGATATCTGTTCTCCTGTTCGCTCCCATATATCACATTGTGCAGTTATTTCACTTCAACACCGCTCCATTCTTGTCGATAATACCACGGAGAAGCACGATGAGCGCTTTTTCGAGCCGGTAGGTCTTTAATGCTTGACTTTTCATCATATGTAATATTCCGTTCGGGCAGTGGCGCGTTCTGACTGGCGGTGATTCGCTGTATCCGCCTTTTGCTCCATTCTCCCCTTCCATCAGAAGGCGTCACGTCGAATGGCGACTCTGGTTTACTTCCATCATTATCGGCCCCTTCATGCCATGGATCCGAACGGCATGTGCTAACCTCGACATTATCTCTCCTGACGGTATGGGAGAATGGATCTAAGGACCATTGTACGGAGGCCCGATAACATGTTTTCGCTCAAAGGGAAAGAGGACTGCCATTCTGAATGAAGGGGAGAGTGAGGCAATGGATACCGAACAGGCATACCTTTTTCCGGAAAGGGAAGTGACGCTCCAAAAGATCTTCTATCGAGGCCTTTCGAAGACGAGCGAGCACGTTTAGGGATAGGTTTCATCCCCATAAGGATTGTCTGGTTTCGCTTGGATAAAAAAACGGCGATGCAGGCTGGTCCGTGTCACATCATGACAGAACAAGCAAGCTTCACCGTGTTGTTGCCGCTGTTATGCGGCACTTATGGTTGTGCTATTATTCGAATGAATCAAATTCCGACTAACTTCACTATGCTGGACATTTCGAGCCGTTCAAATACGGCATGCACCGCAGTCTGTTCCGGTTCGAACAGACAGCGCTCGGTATCGCATACGACCGGAGCGTCGCACTCAATCCGCGCCAGTTGGCGCGATAAATGAAGCATGTCCATATCCGACTCAATCTTCGTGCGCACGCCTTTGGCAAGCGACGGCAGATTGTCAAGGATGCCTTCGATGGAGGCATACTCCTGAATTAGCTTGTGCGCGGTCTTCTCGCCAATGCCGCGAACACCCGGATAATTGTCGGACGTGTCTCCCATAAGACCTTTCAAATCAATAATTTGCTCTGGCGTCAACTGCTTCTCTTCCATTAAAGTGAGCGGGCTGTATACCGCGTAGTTGCCATGCCCTTTTTTCATTATAATAACCGTTGTCCGTTCATGGACAAGCTGGAGCATATCATGATCGCCTGTCAAAATATGGACTTCCATTTCATCCCGGTATAAACGGGCAAGCGTTCCGATGCAATCATCCGCTTCATACCCTTCCGCCGAAATGTTCGGAATGCCGAAGCTGTCCATCACATCGCGAATGAGCTGAAATTGCGGAACCAGATCCTCGGGGCACTCCGCACGATTCGCTTTGTACTGGTCATATTGCTCTGCACGGAACGTCTTGCTGCTCAAATCCCAGCAGCAAGCGATATGAGTCGGTTCAAATGTTTGCACCGCATCCCAAAAATAGCGCATAAACCCGTATACCGCATTGGTCGGAGTCCCGTCCTTCATGCGGCGAATGGAGCCGCCGTATGCCGTCGCATAGTACGCGCGGAAAAGCAATGCCATCCCGTCGACCAACAGAATGCGCGGCAGTTGAGATGGCTGAGATGTCTCTGCATGTTCTTCGAGCTGTTCTTCCAGCATGAGTGTTAACTCCTTTCGCAATACAATGCCTTCCAGTATACCATATATTGCGGCTCACCGCGGTTAACGGATTCTGCCATGCCCGCTCAATGCTTGGAGGCAGCAGTCCACGTGTTCTCGAACATCTCTTCGCGGAAGCCGACTGTCGCCCGATTCCCGTCGGTCACGATCGGCCGCTTGATCAATTTGCCGTTCGATGACAGCAACTCCAACTGTTCTTCCTCGCTCAGTTGCGGCAATTTATCTTTTAATTGCATCGATTTATATACTTCGCCGGACGTATTGAACCACTTCTTCAATTCCAGTCCGCTCATCTCCACAAGCTTCTTCAGCTCGGCTGCCGTTGGCGGCTGTTCAATCAGCGGAATCAGCTCGGTCTCAATGCCTTGAGCCTGCAGCCATTTAACCGCTTTGCGGCACGTGCTGCATTTGGAATATTCATATACGGTCAACTTCATTGTACTCTCTCCTTTATGACGTCGTTCACACATGCTTCATACATCTTATCGAAGCCTTTATCATACAAGCCCTTGACGCAACCGTTCTCTTAGCTGCTGCAGTTCGGGCGGCAGCTTAGCTGTAAACTGCAGGGGCACCCCCGTCATTGGATGCAAGAACCGCAGCTCGGACGCATGAAGAGCGTGCCGGGTTAGCGGCGCAACCGCAGCCTGAAGGAATGGCGTTCGCGCCAGCTCGTTCGTTGCATAGAACTTGTCTCCCAGCAGCGGACATCCTAGATGCTGCATATGCACGCGGATTTGATGGGTTCTGCCCGTCTCCAAGCGGCAGGATACTCGTGCCGCCTCGCCATCGTATGTTTCGATCACACCGTAATGCGTAATCGAATCGTATCCATCCGGAGTCACGACGCGAAGATGCGGCTGCTCCTTGTCCCGGTCAATCGGGGCATGAACCGTTCCTTCGCGTGGAACCGGCACGCCATATACGAACGCTTCGTACTGCTTCCAGACTTCATTGTTCCGCATCTGATCAGACAGCTGATGATGCGCATGTCCATGCTTGGCTACGATAAGCAAGCCCGACGTCTCTTGATCCAGCCGGTTCGCGGGGCGGAAGCGCGTCTGCTCTCCCTTAACCCTCCAATAATGGACAACGCCGTTGGCCAGCGTTCCGTTGGGATAGCCTTTCGTCGGATGGACGACGAGTCCCGCCGGTTTATTGACGACGAGGATATCGTCATCTTCATATACAACATCTACGGGAATCGGCTCCGGCTCAATATAATCAACGGTCTCCTCCGCAATTCGGACGTGTACGACATCTCCGCCGTTCAAACGGTCCCGCACGGTAAGCGGCCTATCGTTGTACCGCTCCATGCCGTTCACCGTTATCGCACGTTCCACTGTCTTCAAGCGGGTCAGCAATCGCCGCGACAGGTTCAGCCGCGAACGGAGAACCGTCCGCAGTTGAATGCCGGCCTCTTCCTCCGGCACAACATAAGTGAGCTCCGCGGCGATATCCAATTTCGATTCAGTCATGTCGTTCTTGACGTCGAAACACTTCGGCGCTGCGCACATATTCCTGGTCTTGCACCACGGCAATTGCATTGGCGCGGCGTGCCGCGGCAAAGAAATAATCCGATAGCCGATTAACGTATTTCATCACTTCTGCATGCACCGTCTCTTGCCGTGACAAGGCGACCAAGCGGCGTTCCGCCCGCCGGCATACAGTGCGGCAGACGTGAAGCGCCGAAGCGACGTCGCTTCCTCCCGGTAAAATAAATTTGCGTATAGCCGGAGTCGAGTCTTCATGCGCATCGATCCAAGCTTCAAGCCGCTCCGCCTGTGCTGCGTGAATTTTGTAGGTGACGCTGTCTTGCTTCGTCTCCGCATACGCGACATCCGAACCGCAATCGAACAGCTCGTGTTGGATTTCGACTAGCTGCTCCCGCAATTCATTATAGCCGTCTTCCCGGCAACAGGCCGCAGCCCAGCCGACGAACGCGTTCAATTCATCCAGCTCGCCATATGCATCCACCCGCAGATGATCTTTGGCGACCCGACCTCCGATGAGCGAAGTCATGCCTGCATCACCCGTCCGAGTATATATATTCACAACTAAGGCCCTCCCATCTTTTCCAATCTATTATCCGCGGAATCGAGTTGCGCTTAGCTCCTCCGGAATGCCGGCGGTCAAGCGAAACCATTGATGGCTCCTCCGAGCCAGTTCCAGATTCAATGCGGCATGCTGCGTAATATAGCATCGTTCTTTCCTATCGGTAAATGCCGTGTATCCGGGAGGTTCGTCCGTAATAACGAACACCTTCCCTTGGAACGACAACAACGCATGCTGCAGTTCCTCGCGCGCCGCCGTTATCATTTCCATATAATCGCCATCGGAGATGCTGCCGGCATGCTCTTGCATAAAGCGTTGATGCGCCGCGCATAAATACGACGTCAAGCTATCAATGACCAGAACTCTCCGCTCGGCACGATACAGATTCGATTCCTCATTGATGCGATGGAGCACAGCCGGCAAGGAGTACCCGGTGTGAATGGTCTGCCATGTGAAATGTGGGGGTGCGGGCATGGCATCCGGCAGCGGCGTAGCGTGTGTAACGACATATAGCCCTTCGCGTCCGAAGGTTGCCGCATACTTGAGGGCAAACGGCGTTTTGCCGCTGCCGGCGCCTCCTGTCACCCCTATTATCATGTTGTTTCCCTCCATCACCTGTCATCCGTCCTGTTTCTGTAATTACTGTTCCTCTGCCAACGCTTTCAGCACCTCAACCGAGAGCTCTTCATTCGGGGTTCGGGCCGGTATCGTAACGAACAGCCCTGGCTCCTGAATGCCAATCTTCTTCAGAAGCGGCATCTGGTCTGCAGGCAGAGCATACAGATGCTTTCCTTTATATTCGTTATATCCTTTTTCCGCTTTCTCGTATACGACTCCGTCCATAACACCAGCCGCATATTTTTCCTTGTCGAAATAGTTGTCCAATACGACATGTCCGCCCTGCATCGCCATCGTCTTGACGTCATCCTCCGGCAACATAACGATGCCGTTGTCGCCTGCAGCATATTCGACAATCAGTTTTTGCAAATTGTACATCGGCGATGCAACGGCATCCACCGTAAACTTTCCTTCAAATTGCTTGCTCAATTCTTCTTTTAACGCTTGCGTCATTTCGGATGGCACTGTTGACTTCGGCATCATGAATACGGTTATATCCGCTTTCGGTCCGCCGCAGCCGCTTATAAGGATAAGCATCGCCAGCAGAGCCCCCACGAATCCCCATTTGCGCATCAAGCAATCCCCTCTCTCCTCATATGTCTCTTCATTCACTATATCATAAACGCTGCAAGCAAAAAAAGAAGACCCCGCAGGGTCTTCGTTCACGCAGTCATTTCTTGACATGCGACTTCATATATTCGTTAATTTTCAAGTCCAGCATACTGCTGATTTCGATGACATTCTCAGCCGTAAACGACTGTTCTTCTTGAAACATCTGCTCCATTTGCTTGCGAAGAACAAGAATTTCATTTTCTAGCGCAAGTAGCTTGGACGAAACGTTTCTTGTTTTGCCCGACCATTTCGGATGAGATCCATCTTCTCTCAATAAACTACGTGAATACGCCGTCAAGGTGTAGTTCGAACAAAACAAGTGACCTTTCCTCCCTTCGCAGCTGGATACTCGAAGTCCCTATAGTTGTCCATCTGTTCCATATGATGGGACAACCTAGCGAGACATGTTATATTATACCAGAGGAAGGGTACAAAAACTAGTTCATTTTAGTTGAATTTGAATTTTTTTCACATTTCTTGCTTCATCTTGTCGAGGAAGCGTCCCATGCGGTCGAGCGCCTCATTCAGCTGCGCGACAGACGTAGCGTAAGAACAACGGATGAAGCCTTCCCCGCCCAAGCCGAACACGTCGCCGGGCACTGCCGCAACCTTTGCTTCGAATAACAGCCGATGGGCAAATTGCTCCGAAGTCAGTCCCGTCGATTGAATGGATGGAAAAGCATAGAATGCCCCCTGCGGCTCATGGCAGTCAAGTCCGATCTCCCGGAAGCCCTTGACGACCAAACGGCGGCGTTGATTGTATGACTCCACCATTTGGGCTTTCTCTTCATGGCCGTTCTTCAACGCTTCCAACGCAGCCACCTGCCCCATAATCGGCGCACACATGACCGTATATTGGTGAATTTTCAACATCGCTGCAATAATTTCTTTATGTCCGCACGCATAACCCATGCGCCAGCCCGTCATCGCAAACGCCTTGGAGAAGCCGCTCACCACAATAGTTCGATCCTTCATGCCCGGAACCGATGCAAAGCTTACGTGCTTCTGATCATAAGTCAGTTCCGCATAGATTTCATCGGAAATAACGATTAAATCATGCTCCTCCACCACTTTTGCAATCGGAAGCCAATCCTCGTAAGTCATAATGCCCCCGGTCGGATTGCTCGGATAGCACAGGATGAGCACTTTGGATTTCGGCGTTAATTTTGCTTTGAGCGCTTCAGCCGTCAATTTGAACTGGTTCTCGGCAGATGTTTCAATTCCGACCGCCACACCGCCGCCAATCGATACGATCGGAGAATATGAAATATAGCAAGGCTCTGGAATCATTATTTCATCGCCTGGCGACACGAGCGTCCGCAACGCTAAATCAATCGCCTCCGAGCCGCCGACCGTAACGAGAATCTCGTCCGCCGGATTGTACGTGATCTGGAACGAATCGTGCAAATATTCGGCAATCGCCTCGCGCAGCTCAGGCATCCCCGCGTTGGATGTATATTTGGTGCGTCCCCGTTCCAATGAGTATACGCATGCCTCCCGCACATGCCATGGCGTGCAGAAATCCGGCTCTCCGACGCCAAGCGTAATAATGTCTTTGCTCGCATTCGCCATGTCGAAGAATTTGCGAATGCCTGAAGGTGGGATGTCTCTGACCAACGGATTGATATAATTTCCCATGGAGCGCATCGTCGCTTGCTTATCCTCTTCCTTAATCATGACACATCACCTTTCACGGGGATACTACGAGGCGATGATCGTCCTCGCGGTCTTCATAAATAATGCCTTCTTGCTTATATTTCTTCAATATAAAATGCGTCTTCGTCGAAAGCACCGATTCAATCGGAGACAGCTTGTCAGATACGAACGATGCGACTTCACGCAAGTTCTTCCCTTCGACTTCCACGAGCAAATCATACGCGCCGGACATAAGGTAGACGGATTTCACCTGCGGGAACAAGTAGATGCGCTCCGCAATGCCTTCGAAGCCGCGGCCGCGCTCAGGCGTAATCTGAACCTCAATCAGCGCCGTCACTTTCTCGTCGTTCACCTTGCTCCAATTCAGGACTGTCGCATATTTAACGATGACGTGATCGTCTTCCATTTCGGTGATGGCCGCTCTGACTTCTTCTTCCTCCACACCAAGCATCGTCGCGATTAAGCCAGGAGAACGACGGGCGTCCTCTTTCAGCAGCTTCAGTATATTAATGTTTAATTCGCTCAAATCCTTCATATGACGAATCCTCCCCCGGCCTGGATAAATAGCAAGTGTTCAAAGGGGCACTGCTCCACCCTGGGATGCTTCGTGATCCGAAAGGGGCTTTTTGAACTACCTCTATAAGGCCGTTTTCAGTTGGTATGCCTATTATGATACACCTTATTACAACTTCCTGCCAAGAACCACCTATGCCGTATTCCCAGGTCTATCCGGATCTGCTCCTGGCCGCCGGCTAATATGAAAATAGCCGTCCTTCCACAATGGAAAGACGGCGCTATCGGCCGGAGCGAATGATTACATGTAATTAGGGGAATGGCTGCCTTGATAGTTCCCTTGTGTATAGTTGTTGTTATTGTAATTATGCTGCTGGCCGCTCAGCTTCTGCTGTACGAACTGGTTCGTTTTCATCTGCGTTTGTTGATTTTGCTGCAGCTGCTTATTTACTTCCTGACGCAGCGCCGGCGAAGCCACGGAATACATATTGTTCTGCTCCATTAGAGTGAACAATTCTCCCTGCATCTTGAGCGTGCTGTTCGTCAAATCGGTAAACATTTGCCGGACCGTCGGGCACGCCGCCTCCGTAACGCCTGTCGCATATTCGCGCGACGTGCGTTTCAAATCGGCCAATATCGTATATAACAAATCTTCCTCAGCCATGAACCCGCTGTTTCGTGTATTGTTCATCGTCAACATTGCCTCCTGCTCTTATTTGACTATGTTATTGCGATTGAGATTGCTGCGGTTGGGTCGGCGCCAGCTGAGCGTGCTGCTGCAGTGTCTGCACAAGAATATTCATATGCTGCTGATGAGTGGACACCATATGCGTCAGCGCTTGCTGAACCGTCGTATTCGCCGAGCTGGCGGCGGTTGCCGCGCATTGCTTGATCAGCAGATCTTCATTCGAGATCGAATCGGCTATATACTCTAATTCTTTGGCGGTCAGCGGTTTCATGGTCAGATGATTTTGTTGTCCATATTGCATTTGGCATGATCTCCTTCCATCTCTTGTATGTTCGCGTACTATGTGTATTATGGACCCAGCAATAGGAAAATATGTAATGCAAACAACGAAAACAAATTGTCTGGTAAGCTGAATCGCTTGATGCCGTGAATTCCAGCTGCCTCATGATTGGCAGCTGGTTTACGGCTGCTCGTCTAGCTCCCGCTTCATCTTTGCTTCTTAGCTTCCCGGTTTCTTTCGATGCTTTTCCAGACCGTCCGGGTGTCTGCTCGCATGCGGGCGCTTCACTAACGGCTGCATGAACCATGCGCTTAACACAGGCGCTGCGCCGATAACCGTGAGAAATACGATAATCGCCGTATTGTTCGTTCGCCATTGAACCAGAGCGATAAAGGCCGCGATGCCCGCCATCCGCCCGATGATCAAACCAAATTCCCGCAGTACAGTGAGCTCGACGCGCTGGCTGACCGACTCCTTATCGACCGCCATAATATCGAATGTGGATGATGTCATCGGTATAGTGAACAGCGGCGAGAAGAGGGAAGTTATAATACCGAACATAAGCAGCGTCCCATATTTGATCTGAAAATATAATGGGGTAACCGCGAGCGCCATCGCTACCGCGCCGAGCAATATCCCTTTGGCACGGTAAGATACTTCAAAGAAACGCCCTGCCACATAGAAGCTGGCCAGCGCAACCGCAGAGGTAATAAGTGTGTAATTGCCGAGCTTCAGTTCATTGGCAGTGGCAATATACACGATCAGCCCGACGAGAAAAGCGAACACGCCATCGCGTATTCCTTGTGACGCCAAAGCCGGCAGAGCGGTGCGCCAAGGACTGTGCAGAGGACGTACCCAAGTGAACGGAAGCGCCCAGCAATAATGGCCTTCCGGCGGACGTTTGTGAAGCCAGAAGCTAATAATGACCGCTCCGATAAAGACAACAAAGGAGATGGTAAATATGATCGGATAGCCGCGGCTATCGCCAAGCGTGGAGATGAGAAAGCCCGAAGCCCAAGGCGCTGCCATCCCGCAGCCCGATCCGATAAATCCGACCCAGCCATTGAACAAATCGCGGTTGGCCGCATCCGTCACTTCAAAATATACGACATTGAAGGCCAGCCAGAAGGCCCCGGAAGCGGCACCCAGCGTTAAGCCGAGCGGCCATATGTAATGAACAGCCTCCTTATCGATCCACAAAACCACGGCGTAAAAGATGCCGGCAAGCCCGATGCCAAGGCGCAGGCAGTTCATTTTGTTGCCTTCTTTAACCCATTTGCCGGCGAAATAGAACATGAGCCCGATTGCAATTTGCTGGCTGAACGCAAACCAGCCGATGAGTGAATAATCCGACTTCGCTTTCCAAAGAAAAACGTTGACAAACGTCCCTGACAGGGCGTTCGCCAACGAGAATAGACCGTATACGACCAACAACAAGATGGATTGGCCGTCCAGACGCGCCTTCACGAAGGTAAACCTCCCCGCTTCCGTGGGCTTGCACCCATTTCGTTACAGCTTTTAAGTTACCCCAAAGCGCGCGTCTTATTTATTCTGATTTCGTATTGCGTACATTTTCCATTAATGGTTCACGATATGTCTCTGCCAGCACCTTCGATACTTGAAAGCAGGACGTGCATACATATACATCCAATTGAAACGGCGCTGTAAGCAGCGGCTGCTTGATAGTCTCAGGGATGTGGGGCGCGAACTGGGCAGAAGGGAGCGTTTCTTTGCCGATAAGCATCATGTATTCCCGGCACTGCGGGCATTCAGGAACTTCTGGCTGCTCATGCAGCACCTTGTCTACGCCTTCTTGGTAGCGCAGCGCATCCGGTTCGCTAAATAGAACGGAATCGTCATCCCAGCCAAAGTTGGACCAGCCTTTCTCTTCCGGCTCATCTGTATCCGCATCGGATGCTTGTTCGTTGCGCGCATCCTTCGCGTCATCTTCATCGTGTTCGATCATGACGTTCAAACTCCGATAAGCATTCAATTCATTATGGCAGTGCGGGCATTCCTCTTCCGGCCCCAATACCTCGTCCCATACAATTTCCGTATCGCACCAAGGACAGATTGTCGTGCTGCTCATTGTCCATCATCAAACCTTTCCTTTATAGGTAGTTTAAAAAGTGTCATTTTGATCACGATGCGTATCTGAAAGCAAAAGCGGCATCGAATCTTGCATTCACCCTCGAAGTCCGGTGCTCGTGTAGTCTTGCCTACACTCCGCTCCTCCTTCTTCGGCTTCTTGCAACCTTCTCGGTGCTAAAAATTCCACTTTTTAAACCCGATTTCATTTTAAGCCTAAATATTTACCCAATACACAATTCCGATAATGACAAATAGCGCGGCTAAAGCAAACAGCGTTCCCCATAAGTACTTCATGAATGACCTCCGCGGTATAATCCAATCACACTACTTGATGCTCGAACCAATAATGTAGGACAACGATACCGAGATAATCATCGCCAGGAGACCCACCGCCCGATTGTCTTTCTGTATCTCATTGTCCAAATTAAAATACGGCATCAAAAAGCCGAACAAAAAGTAAGCCACAAGCAATAGTACATAACCAATTATCGCCCATGTCAACGAAGCGTATAACGAGTCCCGCGCTTCAATCCCGAAGCGAAAAATATTGCATATCCCAAATATTTTCCCCGATGTCGCCAGGGCAACGCTAATATTTCCTTTGCGAATCTCGTCCCAGCACTTATAACGCGTTACCAATTCAAATACGGATAACAACAGCACCAGAGCGAGCAGCGCCACCGAAAAATACGCTATCATCGATACGTACGGATTGCTAAGCCATTGTTCAATTAGATGTTCCACTGTTGTCCTCCCCACGTTCAAGAATGATTACTTCAACTCCGCCACGGTTACTCCCGTGCCGCCTTCGCCATAATTGCCGAGACGGAAGCTCTTTACATGCTTATGCCTGCGTAAAAATTCTTGAATGCCGGTGCGAAGGATTCCCGTTCCTTTGCCATGGATAATGTATACCTGACCCAAGTTGCCAAGCAGCGCCTCATCCAAGAAACGATCCACTTCCATCATCGCCTCTTCCAGGTTGGCCCCCCGCAAATCAAGCTCGGACCGGACATTTTCTCCACGTGTGCGCTTCACGTTCATGCCGGATTGCACCTGCTTCGCTTCCGACTTGGACGAGGACAGCAGCTCCAAATCATCGAGGCGAACCTTCATCTTCAAAATGCCGAGCTGAACAACGGCTTCCTGTCCTGCCAGTTCAACGACGGTGCCTTTTTGATTCAAGCTGTATACCATTACTTCGTCGCCGGCTTCGATTTTCCGGGCTGCCTTCACGCTCTTCTTCGTCTTCGCGGCAATCTTGCTGGCCGGCGACGCTTCATCAAGCTTTCTGCGGGCTTCCGTCAAACGATGATCCTTTACCTGAGCCCCTTCCAGAGCCAGCTGCCTCAATTCCGAAATGATCTCTTCCGCTTCGCGGCGGGCTTTCGCAACGATGGCCCGCGCTTCTTCTTCCGCGCGCGCTACCCGCTTGTCGCGATCCGCTTCCAACTTCTCGCGTTCTTCAGCCAATGCTTGACGCAGCGCCTCCGTCTCGCGCCGCAACCGCTCCGCAGCCTCGCGTTCCGCTTCCGCTCCCAGACGATTCTCTTCCAATGAAGCGATCATCGTCTCTACCCGCAGATCCTCTTCCGTCACTTCGCCGCGAGCATGCTCGATAATGGACTTCGACAACCCGAGCCGTTCGGCAATGGCAAATGCATTGCTTCGTCCAGGCACGCCAATCAACAAACGATAGGTTGGACTCAATGTCTGAACATCGAACTCCATGCTGGCGTTAATGATGCCTTTGCGTTCGTACGCATACGCCTTCAGCTCGCTATAATGGGTCGTGGCCACCATGCGGCAGCCGAGCTTATGGATATGCTCCAGAATGGCGATTGCTAATGCCGACCCTTCCGCAGGATCTGTTCCTGCACCCAGTTCATCAAGCAATACCAAGCTCTTCGGCGTCATATGGCCCAATATTCGAATAATATTCGTTAAGTGGCTGGAGAACGTGCTCAAGTTCTGCTCGATGCTCTGCTCGTCTCCGATATCGGCGTATATCGCATCGAATACGCACATCTGACTGCCTTCCTCCGCCGGAATGAACAGACCTGACATCGCCATAAGGCTCAGCAGCCCCATCGTCTTCAGGGATACCGTCTTGCCGCCGGTATTTGGACCCGTGACGATGATGGAGGTGTAGGAATTGCCGAGCTCCACATCAATCGGCACGACTTGTTCTGCCGGGATCAACGGATGACGGCCTTTCTTCAGCTTGATAAAGCCACGGTCGTTCATGCGCGGAATCGATGCCTTCATCTGATGGGCTAATCTGGCTTTGGCAAAAATGAAATCCAATTGCTCCACGCAATCCGTATCGTACAGCAGCACATCGGCGAGAAGACCGACTTCCTCGGTCAAACGCGACAAAATGCGCTCAATTTCGCGCTCTTCTCTCAGCTTCGTCTCGCGCAGCTTGTTGTTCATTGCCACGATCGCTTCCGGTTCAATGAAGAGCGTGGCGCCCGAGCTCGATTGATCATGCACGATACCACCGTAATGTCCGCGATATTCCTGCTTCACCGGAATGACGTACCGATCATTGCGAATCGTAACTAACTGATCCTGGAGCATTTTTTGTCCGCTCTGCGAACGAATCATGGATTCCAGCTTTTCACGAATGCGCGTTTCCCCGATGCGCAGCTCACGGCGTACGGTCGCCAATTCCGTGCTGGCTTGATCCAATACGTCGCCCTGCTCGTCGATACAATGGCGAATATCTTCCTCCAGCGCCTTCTGGTCGCTGATGGATTGCGCCAATTCATGGATGAGCGGCACCGGATTGTCTTCATGAACGCTTGCTATATGCCGGGCGACACGTCTGCCTGACAAGAGCAGCAACGAAATATCCCACAGCTCGCTTGCGCTGAGCATGGCATTGATGCGCGCGCGCTTGATGGAGCCGCGAATATCCTTCACCCCGGAAAACGGCGCTCCGCCCTTAAGGCGCTCTACCGTCATCGCTTCATCTGTCGCCTGCAAACGGCGCTTCACTTCATCTAAATGTGTGCTCGGCTGCAATGCCAGCGCAGACTGTTCTCCCAGCGGGGTCGCCGCGTGCTGCGCTAATGACTGCAGTATTTTATGGTAATCCATCGTGTTTAAAATTTTCGAATCCAATTCTAGTCACGACTCCTCTCGCTGTAATTATATCGAAAGACCTAATTGAAGGCTATTCATGTCTGAACATGCCACTTATGTTTATCGCGGATAAGGTTACAATAATTGTTGCACAAACCTATACCCTTCAAACAAGTAAGGAGGAAAGTCCATGAGTTTTCTCGGTCATGTCGTTCGATTTATTGTGGCAGCCATTGTGTTGATGGTCACGGGCTGGATTGTGCCAATGTTTGCCGTAGGCGGCTTCTGGAGTGCCTTAATCCTCGCCTTGATCATTGCCTTGTTCGGCTGGATTGTCGAAGGCATTTTTGGAAAAAAAGTTACGCCGTTCGGTCGGGGTATCGTTGGCTTTTTAGTCAGCGCCCTCGTCATTTACGTCGCCCAATTCTTTGTAGCCGGCGTATCGGTCACCATCCTCGGAGCGATTTTGGCTGCCTTGGTCATCGGGTTGATTGACTTGTTCATCCCAATCGCCTCTCCGTTCGAAGCCGGACGCGAAGCGAAATAATCCGAAGGCTGCCGCTTCACGCCATCAGTCCTTTCCAGACGATATGCCGAATCACTCCAATTCTGTATTTTTGCCCGACAAAGAATGGCAAAAAAGGAGTGAATCAGCTACACTGTTATGGAAAAGGAGGATGAGCATGAAACGAAGCAGCCTTTGGACGTTATCATCATTTTTCATTATTATGATCGTCTTGCTGGTCGCTTGCGGAGGAAATAAAGAACAGAATTCGCCAGCAAGCGCTTCTGCCTCCGCAGATACAGAGCTTGTCATACAAGCGACCAATTATAAGTTTGACCAACCGGAATATCGAATTAAAGCAGGCGAACCTGTCCGCATCGTTTTGGATTCCTCCGGAAATCACGGGTTAGCCGTCAAAGAGCTGGGTCTCTCTCTCGATCCCAATACCAAGGAACAAGTAATAACTCCAGAGAAGCCCGGCACCTACGAATTCCAATGCACGATTATGTGCGGCCCGGGCCACCGTGATATGAAGGCTGTACTGATCGTCGAATAACATTGCAACCAGCTCCCCATGAACGGCTTCCCCACGGCTAAGCCTGGCCGCATACACGAGGCCGCCGTATCCTTTATTGGAAACGGCGGCTTTTTCAAAGCCATTGCGCCCATTTTACCGCTTCAACCATAACATCCGGGATCCACTGCCCCGTCTTATCCACCCAGACTGACTGCTCCACCCAGGTACGTATATAGCCTGCAGGCCATGCCCGAAGCAGCACATACAGGATACACCACAAAAATACGAACTGAATAAGTCCGAGCACTGCGCCGGTAAGCCGGTCTACGGTCCGGATTGGCCCGGACGCGGTGAATTTGCTCAATGCAAAGCGGACTAGCCATAAGCCGGCAAGGACAAAAAAGAACAGCAGCGCAAAGGCAATGACCGCATGCACCGTATCCATCAGCTCAGATGACATTGAACCCGCACCGTCTGCGGGCGGGTGCGGGCTTGCCGCTTGCTTGCCTGTTGCAAACAGCCTCTTCCTTACCCATGGGATGAAGTAATCATAGAAGCGCGATGCGACGACAAAGGCTACGATATAGCCGAACAACGAGAGGGCTTGTGCTTTCAGTCCCCGCTTCGCTCCCCACGCGATGCATATCACTGCAGCTATGGCAATGATATAATCGAGCCCATTCCAAGCCATTACCCCCTCTGCGAGTCCATTCCATAGGTTGTCAAAAAACATTGTGATTTCTTGTAACATAATTCATCCTTTATTGCGATTTAACGGACATCCTGCTCAATCAATTCCAACCATTCGTTGAACTCCGATTGCAGCTTCGAATACTCGTCTTTGAGCTTGGTGTAGGCTTCTTCCGTTTCTTGAGCTTGCTTGCGCTCCATGTCCCGCTCTACTTGCGACAACCGGAACTGATGGGACAATACTTCGAATTGTTCCTGAATGGCCGCCATATCCTCGTTCACGGCAGCCTGTTCCTTGGCTTGCCCCAATTCGGCTATGACGTCCTTCAACTGCTGCTTCAATTCCTCTCGTTCATCATTCCAAGATTTGAACGCAAGCGACCAATCCTTCTCTTGCTCTGCCCATTCCTGTTCCCGCGCGTTCCAATTGGATTCCGCTTGCTTCCATTTCCGTTCTTCCTCTTTCCATTGTTCGAAATGCTCAAGCCACTGTTCTTCCCGAGCCTGCCACTTCTTCTCCAGCTCCTGCCAGTTCGCTTCCCGAGCTTCCCACTGCTCTTTCTGCCCGGTCCATTCCTGTTCGTTATGCTGCTGCTCGGCGAGCTGTTCCCGCCATTGTTGCTCGCGCGCCCGCACACTTTCAAGCTCCGCTTCCCAAGCTTGCTCCCGCTCCTTCATCTGCTTCTTGTAAGCTTCATATTGTTCAAGCTCAGCCTCGTACAACTCTTGCTCCTCTTGCAGTTGGGCGCAGCGCTCCGCTGCCTCCACCGCTTCTTTCTGAGCCGTCTCCACTGCTGCCGCCGCTTCAGACTGCGCGCTTTGCAGCGTTTCTGCCGCAGACTGCCAGTTCAGCTTCTCCGCCTCCATCTGACGGCACTTTGCTTCCAGCTCGGCGGCGATATCGTTGAAGGCTGCCTGTCCCTTCTCTTCCTTCGCCAACCAAGCATTTCGTTCTTGTTCGAACTGCTCCTGCAGGAGGCTGCGCTCCTGCTTGAACTGTTCTTGCAGACTGATGCGTTCCTTCTCGGCTTCCCGCTTCCATGACTCTTTTTCCGCCTGAAGACGTTCCTCAAGCTGCGCCTCGTGCTGAGCAAGGAGTTCTTCGCGCTCGGCAGCCGCCAGCTGTTCCGCTTCTTTCAGCTGCTCCTGCAGTTCCGCCACTTCCGCGTGTGCGTCGTCCCGCACCCGAATGAGCCGTTCCATCTCCACCAAACGCGCGCGATCGAGCTCTTCCGCACGGCTTAATTGCCCTTCGACCTGATGGAGGCGATGAGACGCCTTCTTCAGTTGTTCCTCCGCTTCCGCGCGCAACGAAAGCTCCAGCGCGGCCATCGCTTGTTCATGTTCGACTGCCGCCTCCTCATGCAGGGCCGTGAACGTTTCCACATCCTCCGCATGCTGGGCCCGCACTTGCTCCAGCTCTTTCTGATGCGCGGTCTCCATCTGCTCGAGTTCATTGCCAAGGGCTGCTTTCAATTGTTCCAGCTCGCTTTGGTGGCGGGACTGCGCTTCCTCCAGAGCGTCCTGCTGCTTCGAGCTCTGCAGTTCGAGATCCTGTTGGTGCTTCGCGTTCAATTGAGACAAAACATCTTGATGCTTCGTATTTACTTGCTTCAGCTCGTTTTTATGCTTCGCATCGATTTGTTCCATTTCGGTCCGATGCGCTGCTTTTGCCTGCTCCAGTTCAGTACGGCGCTTCGCCTCTGTCCGTTCCAATTCAGTGCGAAGCTCCGCCTCCTTCTGATCGAATTGTTGCTGCAGCGCAGACAGCGCCTCTGCCTGCTTCTCCTGATGAGCGGCTGCCGCCTCTTCCAGCTCCTTCGCATGACGTTCGGCCAATTCCTTCATCTGGCCTGAGTGGCGCTGATTCGACTTCAGCAATTGATTGCCATGAGACGACTTCAATTGTTGAATCTGCTCTTCATGCTTCGTTTGAATCTGATTTATCTCTGCGGTATATTTTGCTTCTAGCGCTTGAACCTCGCTCGTTCGCTCCTGTTTCAATTGCTCAACTTGCGCGGCTTGCTGTTCAGCAAGCTGCTTGACGCGCTGCGCATGGTCCGACTTTAACCTTTCTGTCTGAGCGCCGTGCTCTTGAGCCAAACTCGCCTTCAGCTCGGTCAACCGCTTCTCCCATTCAGCCGCTTGCGCAGCCAACTGCCCTTCCCAAGCAGCCGTCTGCTCCGCCAGTTGCTCTTCCCAGACTGCAGCCGTCTCTTCTGTCCGCTTCTTCTCGGCATCCAGCTTTGACTGCCATTGCCGCTCCTGCTGGGCGAGCTTCTGCTGCAGCGCCGCTTCGTGCGCCTTGGCAGCCTGCTGCTTGTCCTCAGCGGCCGTCTTCAGCTTCGCTTCCAGCTCTTGGAGCTTGCGCTTCGACTCATTCTCCCGGGCCGTCATCGATTGAATGCGGCGGTCCGCTTCCTTCGTCTGTTCCGTCAGCTTCTGCAGACGCTCGTTCGCAGCGCGCTTCTCATCAGACAGCTGGCGGTTCGCTTCCTTCAGCTTCGCCGCTTCCGCACGAAGCGAAGCAGTCTGCTTCTCTACCTGCTCCTTCTCCTTGGCCAGCTCTGCTTGGAGCTTGTCAATCTCGGCGCCCGATTCCTTGTGCAGCTTCTCTAGCGCTTGCGAGGATTCGGACTTCAGCTGTTCGAATTCGCGCGCCAATGCCTTGCCGGCATGCTCCTGCTCTATCAGCGATGCGCTTATGCGCTCATGGTCGTCCTTAATCTTCTGCACTTCTTCCGCAATGTGCACGGCCGCAAGCACGGCGATGCGCGGCGTATCCAGACGCGAGTTCGCATCCGAGATGACCCGCATATGCTCGTCCACCACGGCAGCGATATTTCGCATATATTCTTTGCTTGTCGTACCTACCAATTTATATTGCGTTCCATATATTTCAACCGTAACCCGATGTTTGTTATCTGGAGTGGTCATTCTATACGTCCTCCTTACCGTTGCGTCGCCAACGAACTGCAAATATGACTTTGCAAATGAGGCAACGAAATCTTCCCTTTATAAGTTCGATGTCCTTAGCCTCATTTCCTGCTACGCAAAGCGGAAAGTCAGGTTTCATTTCATATATGACGGGCCGAAAAAGAAATGGGGTCCGTCTTATTCCTCTCGGGAGGAAACAACAGGTAAAACCGATGCGGAATCCAATGCAGAATTCCGTCGAACCTTCATCCGACACGAATTGACCAAATGATATTTACTTATAAGGCATTATTTGGTACTGTTGTTATAAGAATAACCTACAGGTTTTGAAGAGGTGATGATATGAGGGCCGAGTCGCTTCAATTTACGACTATTGGAGACTTCATCCGAACACGCAGACAAGAGGCCAACTTAACGTTAGTCCAGTTAGAAGAAATGACAGGAGTCGGCAAAGGCATCATCTCCAAAATCGAGAACGGTGAAACAAAGCGCCCGGAATTTAAAACGATGCATGCCCTTGCGAGTGTCCTCGACACCGCATATCCGAATATCGTGGAATTATATCTCTCCGTCGAGCAGAGAGCTGATGTGCTCATGTCCATTTTGAAGGAGTCCATTTACAGCGCTCCCTCATTGTGCTATAAGATTGCCGCTCAATTTTTGCGCGACGAAAAAAAAGACAGCACTGAATTAGTGGGACAATTGTATAGATTTGCAGGCTCGATTGAAGATGCTGAATCGGTCAGGCTTTCCCTGTACAAGCTCATCATCAAATATTCACGCACGCACGGCATTCAGGACTACTTCGCCAAAGCCTTGCTGCAAGAGTATCTGATCGAACGGGATAACTTGGAGTTGTTGCATTCAACCTATCATACAGGAAAAAACATTGCTCATTATGTGCAATTTCTTTCATCTGAAGAACAAATTTCCTTTTACTATAAAATAGGCGCCCATGCTTATCAATTAAACAAACACCAAGAATCAATCGATTTTTGCAAGCAAGTTTTAATATTGGATACAACGGACAGTGTCACCAAAGCGCATGCCCTCTCCTTCATTTCCTTTTCCTATTATTTCTTGGACAATTACGATATGGCGGAACATTATTTGCGGCAATACTGCACGTTCCAATTTCCATTTGTGCAAGAAAACGCAGATTTCATGACAGCCAAGCTAAACGGCAAAAAAGGAAATGTTGAGTTAGCCATTCATCAAATGGAACAATGTTTGGAAAAGTCTGCGCATAAAGTCAACATTATTTATGATCTTTTTGATTTATATTTGCAGCAGAACAACTTGGACGCTATCGAAAAGCTATTTCAGCGGGAAGAGCAGCTTATTGAAGCCGAGCGTTCCAATCACCCGAGTCTGATTGCAGAGCTTGCTTTATACTACAAAAATAAAAGCGAATATTATAAACTGATCGCAATGCATGAGCAATCTGTCGATTGCTTGCTGAAAAGCATTACCATGTTCGTTAGTGTCGACAGGCATACAAACGCCTATGAATGCATTGAATTATTGTTTGATCGGCTCTATGAGAATTGTGACCCAATTAACAACATGAAGTATTTACATAGAATCAAGTCCATGTTTTACGAGCTGAATAGCAGCAAACAAAAGATAGGAGAGATGATATGAAAAACGTAAAAGCTAAATTGACTGCTGTTGTCCTGTTTCTGTCTCTGATCGTTGCTCCGGCGGCAACCATGTTCACTGGTGGCGGCGGTGTCATTAACCCTTGGTAAGGTTCACCGCTCCCGGACAGGCAGCCGCAAAATAAACTGCATGTGACAATGCACTTCAAAAAAATGGTGGAACAGGACTCTTCCTGCTCCACCATTTTTTGATGCAGATCTAATGTTACCGCATGATACACCTTTATTTGCGCAATTCTGCGTTATAGGCTGTTTCAAGCGCTGCAATGACACGCCCGTGAATAGTTGTAATTTCCTCATCGGTAAAGGTATGCTCCGCATGGCGGTATACGAGGGAAATCGCGACGCTCTTCTTATCCGCTGCGATGCGATCGCCTGTATAGATATCGAATACCCCTACGGATTCCAGCCATTCACCAGCCGCTTCCTTAGCCGTATCGACCAATCGGCCCACTTCCACGTTGCGGTCGACCACGACGGCAATGTCGCGATCGACTGCCGGGAACCGAGGGAGCGCTTTATATGCAATGCTGAAATCTGCCGCATCCATCAGCGGCTGCAACCGCAGCTCCGCCACGTACGTTTCGCCAAGATCCTTCTGACGTTGAATTTCAGGATGCACTTGTCCAATGATGCCGATATATTGCTCGCCTTCCGCACCCATCAAATACAGGGAAGCCGAACGCCCCGGATGCAGCCCCTGTGGACGATTCGCCTCGTATCGGATGCGGCCCTCCAGCCCCAAATACGAAGCAAGAGCATCCACAACGCCCTTCACATCATAGAAGTCAACCGCGTCGGAGCTGACATTCCATTGTGAATCGCTGCGCTTGCCGGTCATGAGAAGGCCAAGCGCCAGCTCTTCCTTCACCAAGGACGTCAATGTTTCCTGCGCCGTCAAGTACAAGCGTCCAAGCTCGAACGTCTTTACATCGTCATTTTTGCGGTTGCGATTATATGCCGCCACATCCAGCAAGCTAGGCAGCAAGCTTGTGCGCAGCACGCTCCGCTCTTCGCTCATCGGCATCGCCAAGCGGACCGGAACAGCCCCGTCGAGGAACGTCGGGAAAAGCTCGGTTTCAGCCGGATGCGTGAACGAATACGTTACCGCTTCGTGCAGGCCGTTATCCGTCAACACCCTGCGGATCGCACGGCGGATCATCTGTCCTTTGTTCAGATGTCCCGGTGTCGTCGGACCTTCAATGGCCGTCGTCGGAATGTTGTCATATCCATAGATGCGGGCCACCTCTTCGATCAGATCGACGGCGCGCGTAATGTCGCCGCGGCGGGATGGAACCTCTACATGAAAGACGCCGGCTTCGGGTTCGGCGGCTTCCAGCCCTAAACGCTGCAGAATGGACGTCACGTCTGCCGACGTCAGCGCCGTGCCGAGCATGCGGTTCGTTTTGTCCAACGTCAGCATTACCGTTCTGCGTTCATGCGGCTGTGCCGTCTCCTCGACAATGCCTGCGGCGATGGTGCCGCCTGCCAACTGGCGCATCAGCTCTGCCGCGCGATTGAGCGCCGGAATGACCGCTTCCGGGTTCACTTCCTTCTCGAAACGGAGGGACGCTTCCGAGCGGAGTCCCATTTGGCGCGATGTTTTGCGCACAACGCTGCCCGCAAAATGAGCCGACTCCAGCAAAATATTAACGGTGTCGCCACTCACCTCGGAATTCTCGCCGCCCATGACACCGGCGAGCCCGATCGGCTTGATGCCGTCCGTAATCAACAGCATATGCGGCTCAAGCTTGCGCTCTTGCCCGTCCAACGTAACGAGCGTCTCGCCTTCGGCCGCATAACGCACATCGATCGCGCCGTTGCCGCTTAATTTGTCCGCATCAAAAGCATGGAGCGGCTGCCCGTATTCGAGCATGACGAAATTCGTAATGTCAACGATGTTGTTAATCGGGCGCACGCCCGCCGCAAGCAGCCGATTCTGCAGCCAGAGCGGCGACGGCTTAATGCTGACGTTTGCAATGTAACGCGCCGCATACCGCTTGCATGCGTCAGGAGCGCTGATGCGAACGCTAATGGCTTCGCTTGCTTGCTCAGTTGATTCGGTGACCGTTTCTTCCGGCAGACGCACCGGACGGCCCAGCAGCGCGCCGACTTCATAAGCAGCACCGATCATGCTCAAGCAATCCGAGCGGTTCGGCGTCAAGTCCAGCTCAAGCACGTGATCGTTCAAGCCGAGAACATCGGCAATCGGCGTGCCAATCTCCGTATCTTCAGGAAGCACGAGAATGCCTTCCTGCATTTCTTTCGGCAGCAGCTTATCATTCATGGCCAGCTCTTTGGCCGAGCAGATCATCCCTTGGGATTCCACGCCGCGCAGCTTCGCGCGCTTAATCTTCATGCCGCCGGGCATGACCGCGCCGATTTGCGCAACAGGCACTTTCTGTCCCGCATCGACGTTCTTTGCTCCGCAGACGATTTGCAGTTGTTCGCCGCTTCCGGTGTCCACCTTGCATACATTCAATTTGTCGGCATCGGGATGCTTCTCCCGGGATACCACATAACCGACCACGATGTTGTCAAGCCCTTTATTTCTGTTCTCCACCACATCAATTTCAATTCCGGCGCGCGTCATCTTCTCGGCAAGCTCTTCCGCGGATACGCCGGTCAAATCGATATATTGCGATAGCCATTGGTAGGATACGTTCATGACCGTTCTCTTCCTTTCCCTTCAGAGGTTGTTCAAAAAAACCATTTTTTTGAACCTATATTTAGGTTACATACGAGCAAATTGTTGGAGGAATTTCATATCGTTCGTATAGAAGTGGCGGATATCGTCAACGCCGTATTTCAGCATCGCAATCCGCTCCACCCCCATGCCGAAGGCGAAGCCGGAGTATACTTCCGGATCGTAGCCGCCCATCTCAAGCACGCGTGGATGAACCATGCCCGCTCCGAGAATTTCAATCCAGCCGGTATGCTTGCAGATGCGGCAGCCGCTGCCGCCGCACTTCATGCAGGTAACGTCGACTTCCACGCTTGGCTCGGTGAACGGAAAGAAGCTCGGGCGCAGGCGGATCTGCATATGCGGACCGAACATTTCACGCGCGAATTGCAGCAGCGTTCCTTTCAAATCACTCATGCGGATGTTCTTGTCGATGACAAGTCCTTCAATTTGATGGAACATGAACGAATGCGTCGCATCATCATCATCGCGGCGGTAGACGCGGCCCGGGCAAATGATTTTGACCGGCACGTCGCCCTTCATCGCTTCCATCGTGCGAATCTGCACCGGAGACGTCTGCGTGCGCATCAAAATATCTTCCGTAATATAGAAGGAATCCTGCATGTCGCGCGCCGGATGATCCTTCGGCAGATTGAGCGCCTCAAAATTATAATAATCTTGCTCCACTTCCGGGCCTTCCGCCACGGTGTAACCCATGCCCACAAAGATGTCTTCGATTTGCTCCACCACTTTGTTCAGCGGATGGATTGCGCCTTGCGCCATTGTCCGGCCTGGCAGCGTGACGTCAATCGTCTCTTCCTGCAGACGGCGCTCCGTCTCTTCGCGTTGGAACGCTTCCTGCTTCTGTTCGATAAACTCCTCGATGGCGCCGCGGACCTCGTTCGCCACTTGGCCGATCAACGGACGCTCTTCCGCGCTCAAAGCGCCCATGCCGCGCAAAATCTCCGTAAGCGCCCCTTTTTTACCAAGAAATTTGACGCGCAGATCGTTCAGATTGTTCGCATCCTTCACTTGCTGCAGCTTCTCCAGCGCTTCGGCGCGCAGCGCCTGTAAACGCTCCTTCATGGTGTCAACCTCCCTATAGTTTCCATTCAAAATAAAAAGGCCTTCTCTGTCTCAAGGGACGAGAAGGCCGTGGTACCACCCTTATTAGACATCACGCGGCTCTGGCGTAGATCTGCTCTCCTGCAGCGCCGAGGCGCAACGTGCTGTCTCACTTGCTACGACGATAACGGGTCGTCACCGGGCACCTCTACTGGCTCAGGCGGGCTGCCTGCCGTTCAAGGCCCTGCTCCGGAGTGAATTTCGGCAGTCCGTCCTCAAGAAACGCTCTCAATCCTCGGCGTCTCCTCCCTGGTAAGCGGTGCTGCGTACTCGTCTCCATCTCGGCATTGCATGGATACAAATGTTGACTATAGTCAATGTCGATATGATGCATGTGTTGACTATAAACAATGCGTTACATTTCAAGTATTATAGTCAACCTGTGGACGATTTGCAAGCCTAATCCGACCCAATGTTGTTCTTGAACCGCGCGGAAAAGATAAAAGCGCACTTTAACGTCGCCACACACCCGCTGTAAACAGTGCTTATGCCCATTCTCCCATACAGTCAGAATAAACCGCAACGATAATGAGTTGTGCAGAAAAGATTTGGAATGAAGCTGCAATTAGATGTCCGTTAACCGAGATGCCCCTTGGGCATGCAGCCCCTGACGGAAAGGGAGAACGAAACAAAGTGGTGGACGTGAGCCCGCAGGGAATAGAACACCTTAATTTTTATTATGACGTATTATATAAAAATAAACGATTATATATTACACATCATTTAATATTTGTGATATACTACATCCAGGAAAAATAAACCAACGATCCATCCTGAAGGAGGAATTGAAATGGCATTACCAGTTGCCGTCAACGGCATGGGCCGCATCGGCCGGCTTGTGTTTCGACGGGCTATGGATGAAGCTGAATCACCGTTTTGCATTCGGGCAGTGAACAGCCTCTATCCGGCTTCCACCATCGCGCACCTGCTCAAGTACGACTCCATTCACGGAAAATGGAACGCGGATATTGCCTCCGAAGGCAATACGCTCATTATTAATGATACGCACATTCCGGTATTGGCAGAAGCCGATCCGGCAAGGCTGCCGTGGCAACAACTCGGCATTCATACCGCCATCGATGCAACGGGCAAATTCACGGACCGCCCAGGTGCTTCTAAGCATATTGAAGCGGGCGCGGAGAAAGTTATCGTCACCGCCCCCGGCAAGCAGCTCGACCTTACGGTCGTCATGGGCGTCAACGAACAGATGTATGACGACGAGGCTCACCGGCTCATTTCCGCCGCATCGTGCACGACGAACTGTCTCGCGCCGGTCCTGCACCTTCTCGATCGCTCGTTCGGCGTCGTCTCCGGCTGGATGACAACCATCCATTCGTATACCAATGATCAGAAGCATCTCGACAATCCGCATAAGGACCTGCGCCGCGCGCGCGCATGCACGCAATCGATGGTCCCAACGTCTACCGGAGTAGGCAAGGCGCTAGCCGGCATACTGCCGCATCTGGCGCCTGCCGTTCAAGGCATTTCCGTACGGGTGCCGACACCAGACGTATCGCTCGTCGATTTGACGGCCGAGGTGAAGACACCGGTGACGGCAGACGACGTCCGGCTCGCGTTCCTTCATGCGATCCGGGACGGATATGACCGTTATGTGGAATGGTGCGATGAGCCCCTCGTCTCGACGGACTTCATAGGCAACGACAAATCCGCGGTCGTGGACGGCTTGTCGCTCATCGCGCACGATCGGCACATCAAGCTATTGGCTTGGTATGACAATGAGTGGGCTTATGCGGCGCGGGTCGTCGACTTGGCCCGCCATCTGACTCAGGAAGGAGTGGAGAGCGCATGTCCAACAGCAGCAGCCCAGTAATGCTGGGCGTCATTTTATGCGAACGATGCGACAAGGTTCTGGAAGAGATCGATACAGAAAAAGTGACCGTCTACTACCATCGGTGCGATGATTGCGCCGCCAGTAATGAAATAGATCGAATCGGGGGAGACGTTTGATGAAATCGAATTGGATTAGTCATTTCCGGCATGGAGATGCCGGCATGAAGTCGCTGCTAGGCGGCAAGGGAGCCAATCTGGCGGAGATGACGCGCATCGGGCTGCCGGTGCCGCCGGGCTTCACCATCACGACGGAGGCGTGCCGCTCCTATTATGCGCTGAATCGGCTGCCAGACGGCCTGATGGATGACGCGCGCGCCGCCCTGCAGGCGGTCGAGCTGGCGCGCGGCCAGCAATTCGGGGACGCCGGCGATCCGCTTCTCGTATCCGTCCGCTCCGGCTCTGTCCATTCCATGCCCGGAATGATGGATACGATTCTGAATCTCGGGCTGAACGATGACACGGTTCAGGGGCTGGCCGCCGTCACGAGCGACGAACGCTTCGCCTATGATTGCTATCGGCGGCTCATCCACATGTTCGGCAACGTCGTGTTCGGCGTCGAGTCCGACGCATTCGAACGCATTCTCGCCGATGTGAAGTCCCAGTGCGGCGCCCAATCGGATCAGAACGTAACGGCGGACGGCTTCCGCGAGCTTGTCGGGCGCTACAAGCAATACTTGGAGGAAACGGCCGGCGCCCCGTTCCCGCAAGATGTGCACGTCCAGCTGCAATTGGCCGTCGAGGCGGTATTTCGGAGCTGGAACAACCACCGGGCACAGGTATACCGCAAGCTGCACCACATCCCGGACGACGAGGGCACCGCCGTCAACATTCAATCGATGGTGTTCGGCAACCGCGGCGCGGACAGCGGCACGGGCGTGCTCTTCACCCGCCATCCGTCGACCGGGTCGCGTGAGCTGTTCGGCGAGTATTTGACGGATGCCCAAGGAGAGGATGTCGTCGCCGGCACCCGGACGCCGCAACCGATTGCCAAGCTGGAGGACGACATGCCGGACCTGTATGAGCAGCTGATACAAGCGGCCGGGCAGTTGGAGCGCCACTACCGCGACATGCAGGACATCGAGTTCACGGTCGAGCGCGGCAAGCTGTTCATTCTCCAGACGCGGGCCGGCAAGCGGACGGCGCAGGCCGCCGTCGCCATCTCGGTCGCGCTGGTTAAGGAAGGGCTCATCACGGTGCAGGAGGCCTTGCTGCGGACGGATGTCGCGCAGCTGGAGCATCTGCTGCATCCGTCGATAGCGCCCGATGCCGCGGTTGACGCGGTCGCGTCCGGCCTGCCCGCTTCCCCGGGCGCCGCTTCCGGCCGCATCGTGCTCGATGCCGATGAGGCCGAGCGCCTGGCCGCCGCCGGCGAGCGCGTCATTCTCGTCCGGCCGGAGACGACGCCGGAGGACATTCACGGCGTGCTGGCGGCAGAAGGCGTCTTGACGAGCCGGGGCGGCATGACGAGCCATGCGGCCGTCGTCGCCCGCAGCATGGGGAAGCCGTGCGTCTCGGGCTGCGAGGACGTGTGCTTCGACTTCGGGCAGAAGCGCATCGTCATCGGGACGCGGACGTTCCGCGAAGGCGACCTGCTGTCCATCGACGGTACGACAGGCCGGATTATAGCCGGCGCCGTACCGGTCGTCGAGGCGGATATGTCGGCCGAGTTCCTGCAACTGCTGGAATGGGCCGACCGTGAACGCGAGCTGCGCGTCTATGCGAACGCGGATGCGCCGGAGGAGGCCGCCAAGGCGCGCGCGCTCGGCGCAGAAGGCATCGGCCTGTGCCGAACCGAGCACATGTTCATGTCCGCGCACCGGCTTCAGATCGTGCAGGACATGATCCTTGCGGAGACAGAGACGGAGCGCCGGAAGGCCTTGGCGAAGCTGCTGCCGATGCAGCAGGACGACTTCGAGGGCATCTTCGAGGCGATGGACGGCTTGACGGTCACGATACGTCTGCTGGACCCGCCGCTGCATGAGTTCCTGCCGAATCTGGAGGAGCTCGTCGTGCGGCAAACGGAGCTGATGGCGAAGGACGTCGGAACGCCGCAGGAGCGGCGCGAACTGGAACGATTAATCGCCAAAGTACGCTCCCTGCACGAAATGAACCCGATGCTCGGCCAGCGTGGCTGCCGCCTCGGCATTCTGTTCCCGGAAATCTATGAAATGCAGGTGGAGGCGCTGTTCCTGGCGGCATCCCGCATGCTGCGCCAAGGCGTGCGCGTGCAGCCGGACATTATGGTCCCGCTCGTCGGGCATGCTGCCGAGCTGCGTCTGCTGCGGGAGCTTATCGAGCGCACCGCCGAGCGGGTGCTCGGTCCGGAGCGCCGCAGCTGCGCCTATCGCGTCGGCACGATGATCGAGGTGCCGCGCGCCGCGCTTACGGCGGGCCAGATCGCGGAGCATGCCGATTTCTTCTCGTTCGGCACGAACGATCTGACGCAGATGACGTTCGGCTGCAGCCGCGACGACGCAGAGGGCAAGTTCCTCACCCACTACGTCGACCGCCGCCTGCTGGCCGCCAACCCGTTCCAAGTGCTGGACACGACCGGTGTCGGCCAATTGATTGAGCTCGCGGTGACCCGCGGCCTTGCCGCCAACCCGCAGCTGACGACCGGCATTTGCGGCGAGCACGGAGGGGATCGGGATTCCATCCTCTTCTGCCACGTGACAGGATTGGATTATGTCAGCTGTTCGACATACCGTATCCCGCTTGCCCGGATCGCAGCCGCTCAAGCGAAGCTGCTGCTCGGCAGCCGGAACGCTTCGCTGCATTCCGTGTCCGTGTAGAAAATGGATCATCGCTCCAATAAACAGGCGTCCGCACTCGCGGGCGTCTTTTTTTTGAAAATCCATGTAAACATCGCTGCAAAGCATACAAAGTTGGGATTAAAAAAGATGCGAGCAATCCTTATGGCTATAACAACCGCCTTTGCACGCACTCTTTCACCTACGAAAGGCCTTGAGACAGGTTTTCTGATCAAAAGGTAGAGTGCAGCAAAGGACGGAGCGAATCCCTTTTGTTCAGTTCCTTGAAACCAATGGGTGTTGAGGCCGAAACCTTGTTTATTTGAACGCGGGATGTGATACAATAAGCGCATGACGGCTTCAATGCCGTCTATCTTTCATACTATTGAAAGGGTTGGGTGAGGGGCTACGATGGAAAGAGGGTATTTCATTGGTCCGCCAAAAAGAACACTCGCGCGCGCAGGCGGATTCCGGTTCTTTGCCTAATGCGCCTTTACGGTCAACCGCTGGCGGGATGCGCCGGGAGCTGTTGGCCGGAGTCGTGTCCTTTTTTGCAATCGTCTATATCATCATCGTCAATGCATCGATATTGGCCGACGCCGGTATTCCGCAAGAAGCGGGCATAGTCGCGACCGTGCTCGCCTCCGCCGCCGGATGCTTCATCATGGGCTGGTGGGGCAAAGCGCCGATCATTCTCGTGCCGGGCATGGGGATCAACGCCATGTTCACATACACGCTCGTGCACGGTATGGGATTAACGTGGCAGCAGGCGTTGGCGGTTGTATTCATATCGGGCATCTGCTTCACGATTATCAGCTTCACCACGCTTGCTGAACAGCTGCGGGCGGCTATTCCTGATTCGCTGCAGGAGGCCATTTCCGTGGGCATCGGCTTAATGCTCGTGCTCATCGGGCTGCAAAAAGGCGGCGTCATCGTCTCCGATGCGTCGACCATCATTGCCGTGCAATCCTTCGGCGAGCCAGGCGTGTGGGTCACGTTCGCCACGTTGGCGCTGACTTGCATCCTGTTCACGCGCAAAGTGCCGGGCCATCTGCTGATCGCGATCATCTTCGGCACTGCGCTTGCTTATGTGACCGGAGCCGTATCTTCCGGCGCAACTAGTGCAGCCGGTGAAGGCAGAGCCGCGAACGAGGCGTTTTCCTGGGCGGTGTACGGCGACGTTTTCGGTCAGTTCACCTGGGAAGGCGTGTCCGCCGCTTCTATGGCTATTGCGGTGTTTTCGTTGACACTGGTCATCGTGTTTGAAAATGTCGGCTTGATTAACGCCCAATTGAACATGTGCCGCCGCCCCGAGCGCTTCCAGCGCGCCATGCAGGCGAATGCCCTGTCGGTCGTCACCTGCGGGATATTCGGAACGAGCCCGACCGTAGCTACGGTCGAAACGGCGGCTGGCATTTCGGCGGGAGGCCGTACGGGATGGACCTCCATCGTGACCGGGTCCTTATTCCTGGTTACGCTCGTGGCGCTGCCATTATTGACGTTCGTGCCCGATCAGGCCGTTGCGCCGATTCTCATCTTCATCGGCGGCTTAATGATGCCTGCCGTGAAGAAGATTCGCTTCGAGCCTATGGCCGAGGGACTGCCCGCGTTCTTCATCATCGCGTTCATCCCGCTCATGCACAGCATCGTGGATGGCATCGCCATTGGGTTCGTCAGCTACGCCTTGTTCCAAATCGCTGTCGGAAAGGCGCGCGAAGTAAAGCCGCTGTTTTACGTCATCTCGGTGTTGTTCGCGGTGCATTTCGTGCTGCAAGCACTATAATTATTGCTAACTGGGCGGCTTCGGATTGAAGCCGCCTTTGTTGTGCCGCGAAACACCGTTCACAGGTTAGATGTAGATGTAGATGTGGACGAACAGTTGATGCAATAGTGGAGAGGGAACGGCTCCAACTGCAATTATACATTTGAAAGCAGCCTTTTTACGTTTTTCGTCACACTGGACTGCAATCGTGCAGCTCTTTTTTGCGAAATCGCACAAATACTGGTAATACCTGCATTTCGAACTGCACATTCGCAGCTCATACGCCGAAAAGGGAAGCATTTCTCAACAACAACTGCACAAATGCAGTTCGCAGGCACCTCACCTGAACTTCGTCCAACAACATGGCACAACAGATGCCGAAATCGCCCTTTTGAGTGGAAACATTAGATGAAAGCAGGCCAGACAGTCCCCCAGTCATTCTGCGCATATGTCATGAAAATGGAGATGGACATCGTCCCTTTTTATCCGGTTGGAGCTTCCTGTCACTCTCCCCTTCATTCAGAGAAAACGAGTACTGCGTGCCTGAGGCGCTAGACGACGCGAGTGATTTAACTGTAATTACTGCAACAACTGAGATGCAATGTTACTGGAGACAGGTACACAGGAATTTATATTGCCCTCCAGAGGAGTGCCCCTTCTGACCGAGTGGGAGAATGCGGAGAAACACTTTGCAGTTAGTTAATCTAAGTTGAACTATATTTTTCTCCACGTTCGAAGCAAGTCCCATTGGACAAAGTACAACGGAATGTGCAAAGCGGGCGGATCAAGGACCAGTAGACTGTATTCTGTCCAGTGGCTCTGCTTTATTTTTACCGATTGCCGAAATAAAAGTGTCGAAGCGCTGGAGTTAATTCCAGTTAAACCTGCTGTAAAGAAGGATTCGATGCTCTTTCTGCTGCACAAAATCCAATGACGGGACCATGATTTAGCTGCACGGGTGGTCTTCCCTTACCTCTTTTTCACTTCGGGTGGACAGATTCTTCAACAAAATTTCTCATTATTCATTGATAATTCAAAAATAGTTGAATATACTGTAATTAAGTTAATAGCTAAAGCGGTTACATGAGAAATGGAGATGACCAATTCATATCTTTGCCTTGCGGCAAGGGTGTATGATATTGGATCATCTCTTTTTGCTTGCAGGGGGTGCGTAGCAGAAAAAAGTATCGTATTCTGAAAATATGAAAACGCATACAGATAATCCGGGGAGGAACTTTGGATGACACCATTTTGGGGAGAGTTAATTGGGACTTTGTTATTGATTGTATTGGGTGATGGCGTTGTGGCCGGGGTCGTCCTGCGAAAATCAAAAGCGGAAAACAGCGGCTGGATCGTAATCGGGTTCGGATGGGGACTCGCCGTGGCCATTGCCGTGTATGCAGTCGGGTCAGTTAGCGGGGCGCACCTCAATCCGGCCGTAACGCTGGGGATGGCGGCCATTGGCAAGTTTGCTTGGGATCAAGTTCCGCTGTATATTGCGGCGCAAATGATCGGGGCATTTCTCGGAGCCGTGGTCGTATGGCTGCATTATTTGCCGCACTGGCGGGCGACTGAGGATCAAGCGGCCAAGCTCGCGGTGTTCGCAACGGCTCCGGCCATCCGCAGCACAGGGTCTAATTTGTTGAGTGAAGTGATAGCCACGTTTATTTTCGTGTTCAGCCTGCTTGCCATTGGCGGCAATACATTTGCAGACGGATTACAACCATTTATCGTCGGCTTCCTTATCGTCAGCATAGGTCTTTCCCTGGGCGGCACTACAGGTTATGCGATTAACCCTGCACGCGATCTCGGCCCGCGCATCGCGCATGCCCTTCTGCCCATTGCAGGAAAAGGGTCTTCCGATTGGAGCTATGCATGGGTGCCGATCGTGGGGCCAGTCGTTGGAGGCGTTCTTGGAGCGCTTGCTTATTCGTTCATGTTCTAATATACCAATGATTTGCACACATTAATTGATGGGGAGGAAATTCAGATGGACAAAAAATATATTCTCGCTTTCGACCAAGGCACCACCAGCTCACGAGCCATGTTATTCGATCATTCCGGCGATATCGTCGGCGTGGCGCAAAAGGAGTTTACGCAAATCTATCCGCGTCCCGGCTGGGTCGAGCATGATCCGATGGAAATCTGGGGCACGCAGAGCGGCGTCGCGCGCGAGGTGCTGGAACGCTCCGGAATCCGGCCGCAGGAAGTGTCGGCCATCGGCATTACGAACCAACGGGAGACGGTTATCGTCTGGGATAAAGATACGGGCAAGCCAATTCACAACGCCATCGTATGGCAGGATCGCCGCACGTCCGGCATTTGCGACGACTTGGCCGCGCGCGGGCTGACCGAGCCGATTCGCGAGAAAACGGGACTCGTATTGGACGCATATTTCTCCGGCACGAAGGTAAAATGGATTCTCGACCACGTGGAAGGAGCTCGCGAACGGGCCCAGAAGGGCGAGCTGCTGTTTGGCACGGTCGATACGTGGCTCATTTGGAATTTGACGCGCGGCACGACGTTCGCAACCGACTATTCGAACGCATCCCGCACCATGCTGTACAACATCAACACGCTGGAATGGGACGCCGAATTGCTGGAATGGCTGGATATCCCGGCTGCGATGCTGCCGGAAGTGAAGCCTTCAAGCGGCATTTTCGGTTATACCGATGAGCATACATTCGGCGGTGCCGAGATTCCGATTGCCGGGGTGGCGGGCGACCAGCAGGCGGCGCTGTTCGGTCAGGCTTGCTTCGAGCCGGGCGAAGCGAAAAATACGTACGGCACGGGCTGCTTCATGCTGATGAATACGGGCGAGCGCGCCGTCGCTTCGAAGAGCGGATTGTTGACGACGATTGCCTGGGGAATCGACGGCAAAGTGAATTATGCGCTTGAGGGCAGCATATTCATTGCCGGAGCGGCGATACAGTGGCTGCGCGACGGGCTGAAAATGATCGATTCCGCTCCCGATTCGGAATATTATGCGGGCAAGGTGGAAAGCTCCGACGGCGTGTATGTCGTGCCCGCTTTTGTCGGATTGGGCGCTCCTTACTGGGATATGTATGCGCGCGGAGCGATTTTCGGCTTGACGCGCGGCTCCAGCAAGGAGCATATCGTCCGGGCGACGCTTGAATCGCTCTCCTATCAGACGAAGGATGTGCTGAGCGCGATGGAGGCCGACTCCGGCATTACGCTGCAGGCATTGCGCGTAGACGGAGGCGCGGTCGCCAACAATCTGCTGATGCAATTCCAAGCCGATATGCTCAACGTCAACGTTGAGCGGCCAAAGGTAACGGAAACGACGGCGTTCGGCGCAGCCAGTCTCGCAGGGTTGGCTGTGCAGTTCTGGAATATCGACGATTTGAAAAAGACTAAAAAACTGGACCGCACCTTCACTCCGCAAATGGACGATGCCAAGCGGAATAAGCTCTACAAGGGCTGGAAAAAAGCCGTAGAACGCACGATGGCTTGGGAGCGCGAGGATGAGGAAGATCAAGAGGAGGCTGGCGCCTCCGGCAATAAAGAGGAGATTCAAGCTTGATGTGTCATGGAATTACAAAGTTATTTACTTGATTTAATTCATTTACACGACCGTCAGCTCGTTAGCGAACGAACTCATCACGTCTGCTCAGAAAATGAGCCGTAGAATACCTCTACGGCTCATTTATTTTAACCTCCGAAACACTCATCAATAATGCCGGCGACACCAAAAAAGCTCAATAATGCCGAAAACACTTCCTCGCTTGCCAGTTTAAAAGCATCTTTTACTGCCCATTTGATCGACTCCCCTACTGACATACCTAAGTCTCTTGCAGCTTTAAATGCTCCCGACATCACCTCGACGACTTTCTTCACACCGCCGGCAGCTTTAATCGCATCCTTGATTTTAGTTACCTTTGCCGCCGGTATTGCTGCCCCTATTAAAGTTTCACCAATGGCAGCTACACAGCCTAAAATGCCCATAGGCTGATACCCATAATGTTCTACTATCCATTCACGTGTAGCTTCGTCACCTTGCGCAAGTACGCTATCGGGTATCTGTTCAATCATTCTGAGTCCCTGTTCCAGCTCTTGAAGCTTCTGTGCATCGGCAATTGTCATTTCAGCTGTTTGATGCTTCCCCTGTGCATTTGCGGATATTGGAAGGCTTAATGATGTAAAAAACAACGATACAGCTATTATAGCAGTAACACATACTTGCACCCTTCCTTTAATCATGAAAAAACCTCCTCTTCCAAATTATGTATTGCCATAATTTAGTGTATCATATATTATGATTGGAATAAATACAAATATTCTAGAGGTGAATTTTAACATGAAAAAAGAAACCCCCTATTATCTGCTTGCGTTATTTATACTTATGTTCACATTTTTCGACCGTTTTTTCATTGAAGACGAATCGATTAAGGATATAATAAGCATTGTCGGTTTCTTCCTCTTGCTCTCTATATTTTTTAGAGTCAGACACATTAAAAAAAGGGAAGACAATGCGAATAAACGCGATTAGGATAAAAGCAATTGCACAATGTACAGATATTGCAGCGGCTAGTCCCAGATAGACCATTGTATGATATTCCTTCAAGGTGGACGGCAGCACTTTCTTGCCCCAGCCGTTAAAACTCCCGTAATAGGCTGTCCTCACACCAGCATCTGCTTGCTATCTTTAAATTAAATTCCCCTTAAAAAATGAAAAAAGCCCCCGTATCGCCGAGGGCATGAACATTGCGTATCCGATTTACAAGGCGCTCTTGACTTGATATGTTTGTCCCGTGATTTCTTCGAACTGATCCGGAGTAATCTTGCCGAATTCGCAAAACTTGCCGATGTAAAGCGGCTCTTCCGGTTCGATTTTGTAAATCCCCATATCATAGTAGCGTTTAATCGTTGCGAACCAATCCATGTTAGATCACTCCTTTTTCGGCTAGTTGCAACAGTAACGTTGCATGATCTTGCGTAAGCTGCTCGTTCTTCGTATCCAGTTCGGCATTCTGAGCACACAGCGCGGTTGTATGTTCAGAATGTTGCTCGCTCTTCGCTTCCAGTTCAGCCACATGGAGCAACAGCTTGGCATTCTCCACCCGAAGCAAGTCAAGCTCGGATGGCACTGGCTTAGGCTGTAAGGCCTCTATCTCCTCTTGCGTAAGGCCATTGCTCCAAAAGGAAGGGCCGTCTACTGGCGGCGGCGGCTTCGGCTGCGGGTCTTCTCCTTCCGGTTCGTACTCGGCCTTGGCTGCGGTATATTCGGCATATGCAGCCTCGTAGTCTGACATGGCTTGTCTATGGCCTTGGACGTCGAACGTCGGCTCATAGAGACCGTCAGGCAGCGGTACGGCGACCGTGTAGCCAACAAGCACCGTTTCCGTTTCGGCTGGCTGCTCGTCGTTCGGCTGCTTCGTTTCTAGCACCTCTCCCTCGTCCGTTTGGACAGGTTCGCGCCGATCAAAAACACCCGTCACGGAGTCCGCAACGAGCGTTGGTTCGACGTATTGACCGGATAGGTCGGTTATAAATGCGTACTTCATGACTTTTTCACCTCCAGCCCATCAATTAACAGCTCTAATCCATCAAAGGAGAGGTATGTCCCTGCTGTGCCCGTATTTAAGAAAACTGCGCCACTAGATAAAAGGCAATTAGCTGTCGCGACTGTTCCTCCTCCCCAGGTTACTACACCAAAATAACTGTTGTATCCTGGCGCCTTTATGGGAAGTACAAATAACTGTAATAGTTTTCCTGACGAGCCACCTTGTATTGCACCGCGCAGTAGCAGTCGATTACCAATAACCCTAAATCGTAAGGGTATCGCTGCGAATGTTGTCCACCCGTTTATTGGCGTAACCGGAATCCATCCCGTATCCTCAACCGCTTCCGCCTTGCTGTTCTCCACCACCGACAGCCGCCGCTGAACATCGCCTACATCCTGCACCAAGTCCGATACAGTCCCGCGAAGATTCGCCGCCACGATGCCGTTGATTGGAGCCGCAAGCGTTTGGTCTAGCATCGTATAGGTGACGTGGTAGACTGCATCCACTTCAGGGATAGGGTTCTCGGCGTACTGGTACGGCTCGCCATTCCAAACGCCATCCTTGAATGTCCAGCCGAGATCTCTTGTTTGGTTACGGTATACTGCAAGGAGTCTCGTTGTTCTATGCTGCAAACGTCCACCAGGTGCGTTAATCGCATTGATGTAATTACCGTAAGGATTCGCCTTCTCACGAATCACAATGCCACTGCCGACCTCGACCATATTCGCTCCCTTACACAGTGTCGCGCCTGTTTCGTAGTTACGGACAGGTTCGACGGTTGACTTGGCCTTGAGATATTGGAGACGGTATGGCGTCCATTCTGCATAAGAGGTAGGAGGTACCGTCCTAACACCACCTGTACCGTCTACGACACCATTGTTGTTCGTACCTGTACCGTTCCATATCTTTCCCCATGTTTTTAGTCCGACTTCTCCGTTATACAGAGGGCTTTTTGAATCAATGTTTGGATTTTCGGAGCTAATAGATTTATACATTTTCCAACCCAAGAAATACGCCTTAATTTCGTCTGTATCCGGTGTATAGTCTGGCCCCCATCCGCTGTCTGAATTTGGTATCGTTAAATATAGGTACCCCGTAGATGGCTGCAGGTCAAAACAATCCGGTTTGTCATTTGTGTTATCGTGCTTTAAGGTAGTCCCATTATACTTGGTCATAAATTGAGGATTCGAGGCAACCCCTCCTGGAACGTACTGAATAATACGCACTCGTTTATGCCCCGTAAATGATGCGTCGTGCATCCACGGCAACGAACCATCCAACGCAACCTTCTTCCACTTTTCCAGCACATACGGCAGACCATCGTCGCCAGCGAATAGCACGTCCGGATTGCTACCATCTACCGGATTAGCGGCTAGGTCGCATTCTGCTGCCCATATGCTGCGTTGTTGTGGCGTGAATGGCTTCGGTTCGGTGCCGGGAACGAGTATTGTATTCTCGAAGGAGAACGTGCCTGAGGTGGCTATATTAGATAACTGCACTATTATATAGTCTGTTGTTGCGCCGATGGTGACTGACTGCGAAAAGAATCCGTCACCGTCTGTTGTTTCGGCTATGGGGTATCCAATTACGGTACCATCTTCTTTATACTCACCTAATACCATTCGACCATATCTTGAAGAGGACAGCGTGTATGTCTGACCGCGAATAACCCGGATTTTTGGAGAAATGGTTGCTTGATATTGTGCGGTGACTGTTTTACTAAGTTTGTATGGGCCATTAATTGTATCAGTTGTTCGTAGATCCCAATCCGTAAACGGCGGCAGAAAGTTCGCCCCTGTTACGATGGCATAGGGATTGCAAACGTTTATCATAGCGTCTACGTATGGGTAGCGTGCTGCGACTTGCTCTGCGGTCATAGACTGGATAGTGTTGTATTCGGCTTCGGATATTTCGTAAATGGCAACATGCTTGAAATTCGCGACACTGTCCGGACACGTTTGCAGACGAACCACTAGACTATTAGTTTCTGCTTTAGAGCGGAAGGAAAAGACAGTGTATGCTTTTTTGCCGGCTTCCACTTTTGGTACCACGGCCCCATAATCGGAAGTTACGGCATCAGCTGAAAACTCAATGGGGCGAATGTACGCCTCCCCACCGCTTTCAGCATGTACATGACCGATCACAACATAAAATGCCCCTCCTTTCACGGGCAAAAATTCAACCGTTTTATGCCCTGCAAAGTGTTCGGGGTTCTCTGGGGCAGAAAGAGCTGTTACTTTTAACGAATCGCTTGTGGTAGCAACAGTTGCGCCTGTCCCTAGCCAATGCGTAGCAGAATCGCCCTTGCCCATCGAACCCAACATGTTTATCAATGTCCGCCCCTTAACTTCGCCAAAGTTAAACGGCGTATCATTCTCCACCTCAACCACTTGCACGCCGGGGGATAATGTCAACGCTTCGCGCTCCGCCACATGCGCATCCTTCAGCCCCTGCTCGATGCGGTTCAAATCCTTCTCCGTCACGGTATCGTCGTATTTCCAATCCGTCTTTGCCTCGTATGGCATTAGGCCACCTCCTTCACTGTAATCGGCTGCTTGATGATGGTATCGGATGTGAGCGGGATGTAGACGGCGTTCGACGTCAGCACCGCGCCGTCGGCGGCCCGCAGCTCAATCAGCGATACGCTGTCAACCGAACCGATGGGTATCATGTATTCCAGGTTCACGATGCTCTCGGATACTTTTTTTACCGTAAATTCCGTAATTTCGTAGGTTTTATTGAGCACAACCTTGGCGATCCGCGTATTCACATGGTTTGCCAGTTCACTCAAAAGCGACGGTTCTATCATTTCATCTGCACCTCCGATCCGCGCTCGGCGAACGGCGATCGCCCCAGCTTCCACGTCGTGGAAAGCCGTGTCGTCCGTTTCAGATCCGAGCGGAATATGTTCTCTTGCATACCGACACCCGATACGAGCGCCGTCTCCTGCTGGTAGACCAAGTTCGCCGGTTTAACCGTTCGTACGGTGTGCCCCACTTCTTTAAAGACGGCGGCATCCGTAATGTTGGCGACAATCCGCAGCAAGAAGGCATCCGTATCCACAACGGCCCGCGCCTTGTCTTTGCCCAGCAAAAAGTCAAGCTTCTCCTGCAAGTACCGCACGGTAAACGGGGGCTTCGTCGTATAGCGGTTAATGATGCGTCTGCGCCGAAAATCCAGCGTCTCCGCATCGCGGTCCGGCAGGATGCCGAGCATCCGTTCCCGCCGCGCTAGCGCTTCCTCGCTCGCCGTCATGACGAACTGATCATCGAAGAGCCTTTGCGCCGCAGCCAAAAGCTCCTCTTTCTCTTCCTCCTGCGCTTCCATCAGCAGAATCATTTCTTTCATTTCATGGTAAAGGTCAGGCAGCAGTCCGATTAACTTATCAGCCATTCAAGGTCACCGTCCCCAGCACCGGGATCTCCTCCGCATCCAGCTCAACATTGGAAGCCATGTCATTCAGCTTGGTGTCAGCAATGTCCGCAATCCCTTTAATGGTCAAAATGCGCGCTTCCAGTTGGCTGACGCGTACGATTGTTCTGTCTTCCTCTTTCCATGCCGTCCGCAGCGTCCGCAAATAATCGGCAATGACTTTCTCCACGTCGGACTTCACTTGGGAAACGGTAACGCCGGCATCGAGGGTGAGCGTCGTCGACACATTGATGCCGACAGAGATAGCGCCTTTAATCGTTACCGTATGACCGATAGGGGCGAATCCCAGTCCTTTTCCTTGATTCGCTTCCGGATCGATCAGAGTCTGAACCTCCCTAATCAACTCAGCGGACGGGGAGTCGAAGCTGCTCGAAATAATGGTGCACTTTACCGTGCCCCCGCCTTTCCATACCGGAAATATTTTCACGCCGCCGACGCCGGTAATGGAGGTTACCTTTTTCTTATAGTCCGCTGCATTGCCTCCGAACGGCTGCTCGTTCACCGCCTCGAAGAAGCGGCTCCGCAGTGACTCGTCCGCCTCTGCGTCTTCCCCGGGAGCGATAACGTCCGCTATTTCGGCCCTTGCCAGCCCATCTACGTAATCCACCGGCATAAGCGAACCGTAATACTCGTTCCCTTTCGAGCCTTTCGCTTCGCATTCGAGCACGAACACCCCCGCCGACAACCGCTCGACAACTGCATAATTAAGTGCTGCTGTAGAAAAACGGGAACGCAACGGAACATCAAACGGTTCACCCGCGGAATCATAGAACAGCCCTTTCCGCCGTGCCGCAGTTGCTTGCTTCCGCTTCACCCCGTATTCAGCCGTGCGCCGCTCCAAATAATCGCCGCTTGACGTATCCGCATAAGAAAGCTCGTTTTGCACATGCAGCTCTGTATAAGCCTGTGCGAGCTCCACGGCAATGGGCGCGAGCGCATCGTAAATGATGCTGCCTTCCCGCTTGTCCACATCGTCCGGAACGCGTTCCAGCATGCGTTCCATGATGTCCTCAAGGCGGGGCACCGCCCATGAGTCTTGTTCCATATCAGCCATTCATCTTCACCTCCTTCGATATTTGCAGCTTGCCTACGCTTGTCTCTACTGTAAAGCGTACGTGCAGCGAATCCCCTTTTTGCTCAAAAGCGAACTCGTTTACACGTAAGATACGGTCATCCTGCATCAGCGCCTCGGTTATAGTGCGCTGCAATTCGGACTGCACGAAGCCAAGGCTGTACCCAATATGCGCCAGCAGTTCCGAACCATAATCAGGGCTGTAAATAAGATGCGCAAACCGATCCGTCAGCAGTATCTTCAACACCGCCTGCCTCATCGCTTCCAATCCATCCGTCATGCCGGCGATGCGCCCTGCTTCCATATCCAACCGATAGGTTCGGGTCGGCTGCTCGGCATAATCCAGCACCGTTGAAGCCGGTGTAACCCCTGTACTGTACTTCGGAATCATGCATTCACCACCTTGTCGAGCGCGATATAGCTCTGCCCGCCCTGCATGCGGGCCAGCAGCAGGCGGTCACCGGAACGCAGGCCCTGACGAATCGTGATTTCCTCCGCGCCAATGTGCACCTTATATTCCTTAAGCTGTTCCGTTATGACCAGAGCAGACGCTGGCAGCGTAAACCGCTGATCAATCTGAACCTGAAGCGGTGATACGCTCAGCACCTCGCCATACAGCAGCGCGACCGGACTCGAAGCCTCCACCGCGCCCGCGCCGGCTTTTTTAATAATGTCCAGCATCATTTTCATGTTCTATATCACCTTCAACGTTAATGACATCTTATGCCCCGACCCGCTCCATTCCTGGGAGCACTCGTCAATCAGCATATACTGCTCCATGCCCTGTTCAGGCGCAAAAATGGGGATGTACATTCCGGCCCGAATGCGCGCATCCCCTACAGCGTTCACTTTCATCGTTTTCTTCTCGCGGTTGTACAGCTTCATCAACGCTTCCAAACGCTCCTCCATTTGAGCCTTGTTCAGATTTTCATCGATTTTTTTATACAGCTGCAGTTGTCCCCATTTCGCGATATTGTTGCTGTCCTGCATAATATATACCTCGCGCTTGCCTGTAGCCTCGTTATCCCGGAACAGCTTTACGCGGTTATACGTTTCCTCATCGATGCTTGCCTTATAGGATATGCCAGTCATCTGGCTGCCCTCGCCCACAATACGGTCCGTCGTCCAGCTTTTGGCGTCGCGCAGCGTCAGCTTGCCGAAATCGTCATACAGCACAAATATGTTCTTCGTCGCGATCAGCGTCATGTCGAGCGCGCGGAGAATGATATCCAGCAGTTTCTTATTGTCCTGCAGCAAGATCGGGATTTTATGCTTCGTGTCGGCAAGTTCGCCAACCTCGAGTTGACAAGCTTTGGCGATTCGCTGAATCACCTCCGTCGCTGTCACGTTCTCAAGCACGTACGTATCGTTCGTCAGCAAATAGCGGATTTGGTCAAATGCGGTCAGCTTTACCTTATCGCTCTCGTCCGTTTCCACGCTGAACACATACCCGTAAAAGATAGCCGCCCCATCCGCCCACACGCGCACGATGTCGCCATTGTTAATGGTAAAGGAACGATCCTGAAACAGCGCTCCCTTGATATACGAAATCGACATGCTCGCCGGCTTGCCTGAGCGGGACGTCGACCACGACATATCGGTAATCAATTGGGAAATATCCCACAGGGTGCCGTTGCGGTTATCGATGTGCACCTCCATCCAGTCCGTCACCTCCTAAAGTACCCGTAAATACCACTCACTTTTTGGGAATGCGCAAAATGCGTCCCGGCTCCAGCTCGTTCATCATTTCATCGTTCCGTATGCCGTTCAACCTTTGAATTTCAACAAGCTTGCTCTCATCGTTGCAGAGGCTTTTGGCTATGCTCCACAGCTTGTCTCCCGCCTGAACTGTATATTCGGTTGGTCCTTGCCGTTCATCAGCGCGTGCTTGCGGCGCTTTTTGCACCTTGACTTCCGCTTGGCCATTGCCCAAAACCTTCACTTTTTGCGCAGAATAGAACTTATATTGCTTCAGCGACAGATCATATTCCAGATCGCCTACACTGCCTGCCGCCTCTCGCCAGGTGAACTTCTCAATCGCCATCGCCAGATTCATCTGATAAGTGGGGGTCGTCAACACGAAGCGGATTGGACGCTTGCTCTCCATCCAACTGCGGATCTGGATAACGTAGTCGCTCGGAGGAAGCAGCTTGTCCGGCGGGACATGCACGTAAGGCGCGGGGCTTATAGGAAAAATACTGCTGAACTGAATCGCTGCCGGCTTCGGCGTCTCGATGGCATTCACTTCCCCAAGGCCGATGATATCGAACGACTGCAGATTCCCCGCTTCGCTGATATCAAGCTGCGCCGGGTTGACCGGCAATTCGATCACCTGCTCCTGATTATTGAAGCTCAAATACATATGGTATCCGCTCATCCGTACACCCCTTCCGCCGTCATCACGAATTCTTCCTCCAGCTTCTGCCCGATGCGGTTAATAAGCGTATCCATATCGAAGCCTTGATGAATGTCGCCCGTGCTGACCTGCACCGTCGGCGTCAGCGTTACGAAATTCTGAATGCTGTCCATTTCCGCCAAGTCGCGCATCATCATCAGATTCTCATCCGAGATGTCTACCTCGCCGCCGATAGCCCCTACTTTTCCAACCTCGCCTACTTTCGGAATTTCCGCAGCTCCGCCATTCCACGGATCCACTTTGCCTCCAGGCGCAAGACCCGACGTGTCCGGAATCAATTTCTTAGTGAAGTCGAGATTGTCTTGAACAAGCTTTTGCCCGCTGAGGAAAGCATCCGTCAGATTGGTTTGATCCATACGGTACTTCGATAAATCCAATACATCTTTATCACTCTCAGGTTTCTCAGGCACAATTTGATCGGAACTCCATTTACCAATTAATTCAAATTTAGAGCCTGTTAAATCATTAACCTTCTCAATAATCCAATTAAAGGCATCCCCGAACGAGTTAATTAAATTTCCTATATAATCGGATACCGTTTTAACTAGATCATAAATTAGTTTTTCGCATGCATAGGCTGGATCGATTAATAAATTGCCAAAGAATTCAGCAAAGGAAATCAGCAAATTCCACGCATGGGCAACAGAATTGCTGATAAACGCAAAAAGCACAGCAAAGATTCCAACGACGGCGCCGACGACGGTTCCCGTTGATATTCCAAATTCATTCAGTACAGTCATGATAAGGACGAGCGCGCCAATGATGGCAAATAACGGCCAAGCGGCTATCACCCATTGGACAAGCCACGCTACCGCCATGGCTGCAGCAATGGCGCCAAGGACAATCAGTGTGTTCTGAACAAGATTCCAATTCTCGACGAGAAAGTTCACAACGGCAGCCGTTGCACCCGCCAGCATGGTCAACCCCGCTTGTATGCCTGCAAAAAATGGGTCGAACTTTCCTTCTTGAAATGCCTGATTGATGATGTCCAGCACCGGAGCGAACACTTGTAACGCAGTCTCTCCGGCCGCGGCCAACAAGCCATTGAACCGGTTTACCGCCGCTTCCCATTTTTGAATCGGGCTGTCCATCAACAACTCCAGCGACGCTTTGCTCATGTTCGCCTTCGTCATTAACGCATCGAAAGTTTGCAGAAAGCCATTCAAATCGCCGTTTTTGGAGAATGACTCCAATTTTTTTTGTTCTGCGGCGCTTGCCGGAATTTGGAGCTTCTGCAGCAAGCCTTCGCTCTTGCCGAAATAAGCATCCTTCATCAAGCCCGCTGTCTCTGCCGGGTCACCGCCTTGTGGTTGAAAGGCTGATAAACGCTGCACCATTTCATTCATGCGGAGCACATCACTCGTATTTTTCGATACCGAGGTTAATGCAAGACCAGATTGCAATGATTTCGCTACATCCTTGCCATTCATCAGGGCCTGTCCCCGCAGCGCTTCGAAGACCGGCGAGCCTTTCTGGGCAGTTCCATATCGGGCATTGAAGCGCGCTCGCATATCTTCTGATTCGGCGGCTCCCTTCACGGCATTGACACCTATCATTTTCCATATGCCCAGCATTTTGGTGCCCAATTCGCTATAACTTTTACTAATGCTCTCTCGGAGCCCTTTAAATATTCCAGCAATGTTGTCCCGCATTTTTTCGTAAATTTTCCCACCATGCGAAATGCCCTTGCCATTGTCATTATCAGCAGGCGAAGGCTGACGTAAAGGCGCTTCGGCTTTCAACGTTCGGAGGTATACAGAAACCGCCAATTGATTCATGGCATCAACCGTTTTTCGCCACGTGTTCTTTGCAAGCTCCATCGTTTCTTCCAGTTCTTTCTTTATTCTCGTATCTGCTCGGGCAAAAGCGGCCGTAAACGATTGCATAGACAGGACAGGAGCCGAAAACGCCAACGTTGCTTGTGCATTCATGTTCACTTCCCTCCTTCTGTCCGCAAAGATGAAGAGAGCGGTTCCCCATTTGCACCTGACAGCCTCATTCGATAGCTGCTCTTGTACGCGCCAATTGTGGAACCGCCTCTGTCTCTTGCGGTTCATCCATCGTGTTCTTTACCGCTTCTTGCGCATGCTGCGCTGCGCCTTGCGCTCCTCTTCCACGCGGATGTCAATCATCGCGTAGACGGCGGCGCGTTCGCGAGCCGGGAGCGCCAGCAGCTCATGCGGCAAGATGCGAAGCTTATGGAGGGCGTAATAGGCATAGTTCGCCTCGCCGTCGCCCTCCCGGATTAGTTTTTTACTTCATTGACGAGGTCGTTCGTGTCCTGGTTGAAGCCGTTCAGCGTCTGCACCTGCTGCAGCAGCGCCGTGTATTCTCCGGGCAGCAGCATTTTGCGCAAGAGCGCTTCCGCGCCCATGACGCCGTACGATTGCTGCAGCTCCGCATTTTTCAAGTCTGGGTAGACAACGCTCGCCACGATCAGCTTCGCTGTATACTCATTGAAGTCGATTTCCGGCGTAACGACGCCCCCCTTGCCCTTCACCTGCTTCGTGGCCGCCTTGCGGCATTGCTCGTTCTCCACTTCGCTCATGCTGCGCAGCGTCCAGGCAACCGGTTCTCCCTCTTCGTTTTTGAAGCGGGTCGATACCGCAAACGTCATCTCCGTATTCGGTTCGGCATTTTGGGCAAAGAAATAGCTTAATGTGCTCATAGTTGTTTCGCTCTCCTCATCTTTTTGTTATTTTAAATTACACGGAAGGGTTGGAAAAGTTATTTAAAATATCGACATCATCAAACGTAAATTCCACTTCTTCCTCCAGCACGTCACTTTCCGTATCGAGCTTCGCCATGACGACGCTGTTCAGGTTGACATTTTTCAACGTGACGGTTTGTGCTCCGATGGAAGAGGTCGGGTCCTCGTTCGTCACTTGAATCGTGAAATTCGTGTCTTTGCCATTCTTGATATATTCCAGCATCATCTGGCGGAACAACGGCGTCATGTAATAGATGGTCATGCTGCCCGTTCCTGACCAGCCCGCTGTCTTGTGTTGCGTGGCGCGGCTGCCAAGCGTCTTAATCTCCGCCTTCTGCTTTTCGATCTTCGCTTCCAGCGTCTTGATATAAAACATTTCCTCGTTTTTGCCGTTAATTTGCGCAAATGCGCTGCCCTCACGGCCGGAAATCGTATCTTTTGCCTGTAAGAAACCCATCTTACTTCACCTTCACTTTCATGTAAATTTTCTCTACTGCATCGACCGGCTGCACCGTCAATTGAATGACGATGCTGTCCGAAGCCTCGCCCTGCGCAACCAGCACGTCCGTCTGCGCGTCAAAAGGCTGAATGGCATTCAAACGCTGCAACTGATCCAAATAAGCAATGCACTCCGCGCGGAACAATTGGCGCCCTTCTTCGTTGTTGTTCGTTTTGCCGACATACGCCGTTTCGAAAATGCGCTTCATATCGTTCGCAATGCCGTCCAATACGCGGATAACGCGGTTTTTGGAGAACGGCTGCCCTTTGTCCGGCGAATAAGTCGACAAGCTGTTGATATCCTGCTCCACCACGGCGCGTCCGCGCTGATGAACGAACACGAACTCGCCCTTGCGCAGCGCTTCCTCCACTTGGCTGTTCGTCATGCGGATATCGGCGTCGACCGCGTCCTCGTATGCGTTATACGTCAGCGATTCGTTCATTGCCGCCGCTGCCGTCGCCGCTGCAACCCAGGCGGTTGCCTGCGCCGCGTTCAGCACGGTGCCGTCTGCCAGCTTGACGCCATTTTTCACGCTGATGACGCCCTCGCTGTCTGCCGTCGGATATTGAGCCATAACCGCCTGCACCTTCTTGCCCTCGTCTTCGCGCATCCGCTTCACAAATGCCGCATATACGGAACATAACGCCGCGTCCGCCGAAGTCAGCGCGACCGTATGGAAATCATGCACGGCAATCGCATCGAGGAAAGACACGTGCTCCGCATTCGACACGCTGCCGTCGTCGCCTCCGGTGAGCGGAAGTCCCGCAATCCCCTCAATCGCTCCTGCGCCTTCGAATTCCACCCAAGCGTTGGCTGTCAATTGTTCGGCTTGCTTGACGGTCTGACTATCCACCACGCGTCCGCCAACTTTCGTAATGACATCCACCTTCGTGTCGTCGTCGACGTTCGGCTGCACCGCGAGTTGAATGTCGTTGCCGCGCACGCCGCCGTGGCGCGCCTTCACCTTCAGTTCTTTATGAGTCGCTGCCGCCTTGGCTCCTTCATTCAAGCGGTACAACAGGACCGTCTTCGCCCGCTTGAACGCTTCACGCACGAGCAGCAGAGCCTCATCCGTCAGCTCGTAGCCGAGCTGTTCGAATACCGGCTCCCCCGCATGCAATTCGAGCACTTGCTTCGCCGGTCCCCAGCTCAGCTTCAACGGCAGCGCCACTACGCCCCGTTCTCCAATCGCTCCCATCGGAGCGGCATCCCCCTGAAAGCGCACATATACGCCTGGTCTTACCTTGTTCTGAGTCATCCATGTTCCTCCAGCCATCACTTTACCTCCTGAATTAGAAAATGTTGTAGCAGCGCATTGACTTGCGCCTTCGTGTACCGTTCGTTCTCTTGCAAGAGCGCGTGCAGCATGTCCCGCTCGCCCGCGCCCCATTCCTTCGCTTCCAGCCACTGTCCCTTCGCATAAGCGGTGTCCGGGGCAGCTTGCCGGGTATTACGCTTGTCCATCTCGCGGTTCTGCATCTCGAATGCGTCCCTCCTGCTTCATCGAATTCATCTTGCTCGCCTCTTCCCGTGAACGCGTCAACATCAGCTCATACTGCACCTGAAACCGCAGCGTGCGCTCCGCAATCTCATGCTTCCAGCCCGTTCCCCGGCATAAGCCGCCGTCCGCCTCGATCAGCTCCAGCACTTCGTACAGCGCATCGGCCGCATCATGGACGGAAGCATCCAGGACGGCGGGATAATAATGAACTTCGACCGCCGCCTGCGCCAAGTAGCGGCGTTCACCGACGCGCTCCCGTTCGCCCCGCACGAGCTTGACGACAAAGCACGGCGCTGCCTCGTCCGTCCGCTCCTCCGCCTCCAGCACAGGGATGTCCGGGAAGCGTTCCCGCACTCGCCGCATCACTCCTTGCCGAATATCATAGCTCCGCAAGCCTTCACCTCCTGTTCATAGATGCAAAAAAACCGTTCGGCAGCTTGGCCGCAAACGGTCTTCTATTGCAAGGCTGCCCTGCCAAATGCCCACAACCTCACACTATCATCTTAGCACCGTGTCCCGTCCAACGGCGTGCCATCATCCGGCCATCAAGAGGACAAGCGGCGAAATACGGGCTCAACTGCAGCATCTCCTTCGGACAATATGGTTCCTTGATTCCTTCAATCCTCAAATACTTCTACCCCCAGCATGAAGGCCAGCTCCATCACGGCCCGTGCTTTAATGCGGCGGAACGTGCGCTCGCTGACGTTCAACTCATGGCATAATAAGTAATCCGGCTTGTGCGCGTACGGATCGAGGTAGCAGCATTCAATCACCTCTCTTTCCGTTTCCCCAAGATGCGCGACCGCCTTCATCACATTGTCATGCACCGACTTCATATAAGCTTCCTTGTCCACATTATGAACAGCAGCCGCCTCGACAGGCTTGCCTACCTGATTCGTCGCCCCATGGAACCTCGGTTCATAGGCGGGGGTCATTCTCATTTCCCGCCGCACCACTCCCGCGCGTTTGTACAAGCACGCCAATGATAACTGCTGCTCCACCATTTTTCGCGTCGCCGTCCGGTTTACCGTTGCCAACATCGCCGTCACTCCTTCAGTTCGTTTATAATACCAACACACTAAGCAACATTGTTACTTTAAATAACTATATAAGCGCTATAAAGGGTTCTTGTTTGGCTTCGAAAAGCTCTTGAGTTATTGTAAACAACTATATACAATAGACGTTGTTCATTGTAAACAACTCATAAATCATGTTGCGAACATTTGTTCCCGTATGATATACTGCAAGCATACCATGCTCATAAAATGAACGTCAATCATGAATTTATGAACATATGTGAAAAATAAGGGTGATAACGATGTCAGAGACGAACAAAGAACGTGTAGGTTCTCGCATTAAAGAAATGAGGCTCAAGCAAGGCTTATCTCAAGACGATGTTGCACACGAGCTTGGCATGAAGCGGGCCAATGTAGCCAATTATGAGGCGGGGCGCACGACGCCGCCAAGCGACATCATCGGGCGGCTCGCCGATCTGCTGCACACGTCAAGCGACTATTTGCTCGGCCGCATCGATAATCCGATGCCTTTGACCGTAAGTCCTCACGAATCCATACCGGAATGGGCCACGTGGAAGGATAAGCGGGATTTCAAGAAATTGCTTGAAGAAGATGCGGAGATTATGTTCGATGGCGTCCCGATCGAAGAGGATGATCGCGAGCGGGTCATCCAGGTACTGGAGGCCTTGTTCTGGGATGCGAAGAAAAGAAATAAGCGGAAGCTGAACCGAAACCGAACACAACATACCGACTAACTTATCCGCGAGGTGCATCTCATGGATGTAGAGAAGATTGTACGATCGTTAATTCGAAAATATAAGACGAACTGCCCTTTTCAGCTTGCACAGCACGTTAACATTCAAGTTCAGCTGACGCAGCTTGGCAACTCGACGCGCGGCTTTTATTTCCGCAAGCTTCGCCGCCGCTATATTGTCATTAATTCAGATCTACCGTTTGAATGGCAGCGCTTTGTGTGCGCGCACGAGCTCGCTCATGACCGGCTCCATAAGGGAGTCGGCCACTTTTTTATCGAGCGCCATACCTTGTTTCAAGTCGGCAAATTCGAACGGCAGGCCAATCAATTTGCGCTGCAGCTTCTGCTGGCGGACCAAGAATGCGTGGCTGGCGAGACGCGGGAGATATATTGCGCGCGCAATGGCATTCCGCCGGAAATGGCAAAGTTTCTTCCAATCGAATCCGATCGAGAATAAGCGCGGGATGCGAAAGTATGGATCATACTTCGTATCCCGTTTTTTTCCCTATAATGCAGCGCCGATCGGTATAAATGCCGTCACCCTTTTCTGCCTACTCCACATAGTATAGGGTAAAGCCGAACTATGGGTGTATGCTATTAATCTGAGAGGTGAGACCATTTACATGAAGGCGCTTGTCACCGGGATCTCCGGTTTCGTCGGAAGTCATATGGCGGAATATTTGCTCGATAACAACGTAGAGGTCATCGGCACGATTCGCAATCGCAGCCGCATGGAGCATATCCTCCACATTCAAGATCAGGTTCACCTTGTGGAATGCGAGCTGCGCGATCCTTTCTCCGTCGAGTCGCTCTTGACGCAGGAACGTCCCGATCTTATTTTTCATTTGGCCGCGCAAAGCTTTGTCCCTACATCATGGAACTCCCCTATCGACACCATTCATAACAATGTTGCCGGACAGTTGAACATTTTTGAAGCGGTGCGGCGGCTGGATCTCGATTGCCGCATTCAGATCGCCTGTTCCAGTGAAGAATATGGCCATGTCGAGCCGGACGAAACGCCGATTCGGGAAGAAAATCCGCTGCGCCCGTTAAGCCCGTACGCTGTGAGCAAAGCGGCGCAGGACTATCTCGGTTACCAATATTTCAAAAGCTACGGCCTTCATGTCATCCGCACCCGTACCTTTAACCACACCGGACCGCGCCGCGGAGAGCAATTCGTTACGTCCAACTTCGCCAAGCAGATTGCCGAGATCGAAAAAGGCATCCGCCCTTCGAAAGTGTCGGTCGGCAACTTGAATGCGAAGCGCGACTTCACCGATGTGCGCGACGTCGTTCGGGCTTATTGGCTTGCGCTTGAACATGGCGAGGCGGGAGATTGCTACAATATCGCATCGGGCTCCTGCGTCACCATACGCGAAATGCTCGACATGCTGCTCTCCATGAGTACCGTCTCGATTGACATCGTGCCGGACCCAAGCCGCATGCGACCGTCGGACGTTGAGATTTTACTCGGCGACATGACCAAATTCTCAAAGCACACGGGCTGGAAGCCAGAGATTCCTTTTGAGCAGACATTGCGCGATTTGCTCAACTATTGGCGCGAGCGTGTGTAAACGAAAAAAACCGCCACTCTATTGCAGAGTGGCGGTTCCTTTTTAGTGATTTAGTTAATCGTCATTTCCGTGCCTCGAACGTGAACATTTGCGTCTCGCGAGCTGGCTTGGCACCGAACTCGTAATCGGCCGAGCATACAATGTCGTTAAATCCGACGCTCTCCAGCAGCAGCTTGAGCTCCTCGACTCCGTACCATCGCAGCGCGAACCGCTGCAGCTCCGTCTGTATTAATTTTCCTTCCCGCCATTTTTCATATTTTAAATAAGACACCTGATGTTGATGGAGAAAATCAACCTCGACCACTTTTTGCTCCATTGTAATCAGATCTCCGTATGGCAGCACATGGGTCGTCGTATGGACATTGCCGATAGAAAAATCAATGCCACTATAATCAGGCAGAAAAATGTCGACAATAAAACGGCCCCCTGGCACAAGATGCTCATATATGCATTTCAATGCATGAATTGACTCTTCCCGCTTTTCGATGAGCAAAAAGGTGCCGGCAGGCATTATGATCGCTTCATAATTATGCGGCAAGGAAAACTGCTGTAAGTTGCCTTCATATAAATCGGCGTGCAAGTTGCGTTCCGCCATCCGTGTCCGACACACAGCCAGCATCTCCGCGGAATAATCGATGCCATCCACCTTCATCCCGGCTTCCAGCAACGGAATCAGCATGCGGCCGGTGCCGATTCCAGCCTCCAATATGCGACCACTGCAGGTGCGCAGCCGTTCACGGTAATATTCAATGTCTCCATTAATGGAATGTCCGACCGGTTTCGTAAAATCATAAACTTCCGCACTAAGTTCCCCGTAATAGCTGAACATGTTCTTTCCCTCCGTTATTTGAGGAACGGAAGAACGGTTATTTTAAGAACGTGATTGCTCTCAACTCTTCCGCACCTTGAATAAAATATTCGCTTGCAAAGAGCTGACTGTCATGTGAATCACTCACTTTCTTCGGAAATATTTAACAGCATACTAGATTGTTAGACAAGATGCAAACCAAAAATTACCACTACACGTCTGTTTCTTTGATAATGAGGCCAAACGTTCTGGACAACACGACCGCTTGCTCCGGGGAAATCATGCAGCCCTGCAGATCTTCCAGCGTTGCGCCCAAGCCATTGAAGCGGCAGGTGCTTAGATCGATTCCCGCTAATTTAGTGCCTGACATTTGAGCTTGATCCAGATTTGATTCGCATAACTCCACTTTTGTTAATTCCGACCTGTAAAAATCGGCGTTGCATAAGGACGAGTGTTCGAATTTCACCTGCTTGCAGTTGGCAAAGCGAAAGGTCGCAAAATCCGCGGAGCAATTATGAAACAATACATTTCGCAAAGTCGATCCAAGCAAATTCAGCCCCAACATTTTGCAGTCATTCATTTCCACTCTGTGCATGATTGCGTCACTTAAATCTATATTAGACAGGTCACATTTTTCAAAAATAACGTCTGTTAATTCAAGCTTATGAAGGCTGAGTTGCTCAAACGTCACATTTTTAAAGATAACTTGGTCAAAACAGACTCTTTCAGCAACCTGATGTCCGATCACTTCATTTTCGACAATCCCAATCTGAAACAGCTCTTCGGTATAGATCTCCCTATCCGTAAAATCGAGCTTGTCCAGCTGTTCTAACTCCTTGGGTAATCTAGGCGGTGAAACAACGGTGTTCTTCTGTTTTTTCTTATCCACGCTTGCATCTCCTTGCCTCTTGATAGTTGTGCACAAAAAGATTCGCTCAAACAAAGACAGTTTTGTTTGCCCCAACAATCCCTTTGCTTCATTCTCCCCTTCCTTCAGAAAATGCCAGTCCGATGCTCGACTCCAGTGTACTTCCTTCTATCAAATAGAATCATCGCGTCGTATCCATATGTAATAGAGCATGTCATTTCTCCTCAGCTTTATCCTATCCTGACGGCATGGGAGAATGGAGCTAAGCCCCATTATATAATGTTGCTGAAAGATAGCAAATGGCCACCATTCTGAATGAAGAGGAAAGGTGACGCCGAGCTGCATTTGTGCAGTTGCTCTTGCGAAATCCAGCTCTTTTTGGCGTTTGAGCTGCAAATGTGCAGTTCAACGGGAGGATATTACGATTATTTGTGCGATAACGTGAAAATGTACTGCACATTCGCAGAACAGCATGATGAAAACCGCAAAAAGGGAACTTTCAACTGTACAATTGCAGTTGGAGCGCAATTATTCGACCAGACATAAATAGGCTCTAAGCGATTCTGTCATCGTTGTTTGCTGACTGAAGGACAAAATTCAATTAAAAAAAGCCTTGGAAAAACCAAGGCTTAAAAAGGGTAAAGGTTATGAAGAAAAAATTGGTCCTGACAACAAGTTGCTCTTGGAGCGGGTGATGGGAATATTCAACATCTGATTCTAAATGAGCCTTCGACTCGCTTAGAGGTAATGTTGACGCGCGCCCTACTTTGGGTATTTCACCGAAGTATTTACGGGCGGCCGAACCCTTGGGTTCGCTTCCTATCCCATAATGCTCTTGGAGCGGGTGATGGGAATCGAACCCACGCCGGCGGCTTGGGAAGCCGCTGTTCTACCATTGAACTACACCCGCAAATTACAAAAACACACTCTAGCTAAGAATAACGCAGACTGGAGTGTGTGACAGTTAGAAATTCATGGTCGGGACGACACGATTTGAACATGCGACCCCTTGGTCCCAAACCAAGTGCTCTACCAAGCTGAGCTACGTCCCGACAGACGTTAAGGTGTCAACAACTAGTGACAACATTGAATATATCATATTTAACGCCATTACGCAAGCAATTTCTTGCAATTATATATTCCAGTCTCTCGATCACACCTTCTTAATTATCGACGAGCCCATGCTCAAGCGCGTAACGTGTCAATTGGACTCGATTCTCGAGGTGAAGCTTTTGCAAAATATTTTTCAAGTGATTTTTCACGGTATGCTCGGACAGCGAAAATTGCGCAGCAATTTCTTTATTGGATTCGCCCTTCGCCACCCGCTCCAATATTTCACGTTCACGTGAAGTAAGCGGTGTCGCTGCCGGAGGCTTATTCGGCCCTTTGGGCGAGAACTCCTGCAGGATGCGGAAGGCAAGCTCCTTCGACATTGGCGCTTCGTCTATGGCGATGGCGCGCAAATATTCATGCCATGCCGAAGGCTGCAAGTTTTTGAGCAAATAGCCCTGCGCCCCTTTTTTCAACGCTTCGAATAAATGGGTAATATCATCGGATACCGTTACCATTACAATTTTAACATAGGGGAATCGCTCTTTAATGCGCTTGGTCGCTTCTAGTCCGTCCATCATCGGCATCGAGATGTCCATCAAAATCAAATCAGGCATTACCGTTTCCGTCATAGCGAGCGCTTCTTCGCCATTTACCGCTTCGCCAACGATAATAAAGGAAGGATCGATGGACAAAATGTCACGCATTCCTTCACGGGCATGCGCATGGTCGTCTGCAATAAGTACGCGAAATGCGTTTTCCGGCAGCGAATTCATAAATAAAACCTCCTTTTTGTCTGTCACGCTTCTGGCCTTGATTCTTTGCATACGCGCAGCACGGTTGTCTGCTGCGCCACACGTTCCACATGCAAGCTCCAGCCCATGTTGCGAGTGCGATCCCGGAGCATTTTCAAGCCGTACTTGCCCGATTCGGCGAACGGATCGCTGCTGAAGCCGACTCCGTCATCCCGCACTTCGCAGTAAAATCCGCCGGGGCTCTGTTCCCCTATGACCTGAACCGTCTGCGCATCCGCGTGCTTGCGCACGTTCGTCAGCGCCTCCCGAACACAGGAGAACAGCGCGATTTTCTCCTTAATCGAGAGCGCTTCCTCCGGTAAATTCCATCGGACTTCGACCTGCCACTCCGTATCCTTCTTGCTGTCTTCAATCATGTGCATCAATTGCAAAGACCAAGAGAAATCCGCCTCTTGAGGCGCCGTTCTCAGGTTGGCAATCGCTTGGCGCACATCGTCATAGACGTGGCGCACCGTCTGGCGCAGCTTGTCCAGCTGGTCGCGCTTTTCTTCCGTAGACGCGGCCTCCAGCCGATCGATTTTGACAGACAACATGAACAACGATTGCGAGATTCCATCATGAAGCTCCTGGGCCAAACGCTCCCGTTCTTCCAGCGCCGCCTTGGTCTGCTGCTCCCTGCGCAGAGTCGCCTGCGTATCGTCCAGCAGCTTGAACAATCTGGTCAGCAGCGTGGCAGACACGATGAAGACGATGACCGGGGCAAGAATATTTCCCATATCCATCGATAGATAGGGCAGCAGGAAGGAGTGACGAACATACTCCCATAAGCCGATCGTAATCGTCGGTATCCATAAGATGAGTCGTTTAATCATTTTGTCGCTCACGGCGCTTCTCCTCCTAACCCAAACAATAAAAGCATGAGGCACATCCTAAGAAGGACCTTCATGCTTCAGTGAAGTTGCCGCAATGATGTCACAGCCACATTCCCAGTGACTCTACTGCGGTGGAGCTGTTGACTCTCGTACTATGATTTCTGGATTAAGCTTCAACGTAGTGCTGCGTTTGTTCACGCCATTGATTTGTTTCATCAGCACATCTACCGCCATTTTGCCCATTTGTACGGCAGGTTGGCGAATGGTCGTCAATCTTGGCCTTAGCTCGGAAGCCAGCGCTTGATCGTCATAGCCAATGACGGATATGTCGTCCGGAATCCGGAGGCCCGCTTGCCGCAGCGCATTGACAGCGCCGATCGCAGTGAAATCGTCTGCAGCGAACAGCCCGGTCGGCAGATCACCTTGCGCCAACCATTTTTGCACGACTTCATATCCGGATTGAATAGTGAATTCTCCTGGTTCGAGGGAGAATGGCTCCAGCCCCTCCTCTTTCAGCGCCTGCATGAAACCCCTTTCACGTTCGGTTGCACTCAGGAAATATGGCGGCCCTTGAATATGGGCGATCGATCGGTGCCCCAAATCAATAAGATGCTTTGCCGCTTCATATCCTCCCTTGAAGTTATCGACCGTCACACTTGACACTGCCGGATGATTCTTTTGGTTATCGATAAGCACAAAAGGAATTTTACGTTTTTTCAACTCCATCACGTAAGGCTCTTCATCAACGGCTGCTAATATGAGCAGGCCATCTACGCGATCCTCCTGAATGAGATAGCTCCCCGCCCCCTCCTCCAAGGGATGGTTGGCTACGGACAAGGCCAAATAGTATCCATGATCCCGCAAAAGAACCGACACCGTCTGCACGATATTGTCCAAATATGAATCCTGTAGCGTAGTTACGATCATTCCGATTACGCCTGTTTTTCCTTTCGCTAAGCTGCGTGCCGCCGCATTGGGATGATAGTCCAGTTCTTTCATCGCCTGCAGTACCTTTTGACGATTTTTCTCTCGAACGGTACTTGCGTTGTTCAAGACACGGGATACCGTCACAACGGACAAGCCAGCTTTTTTGGCCACATCAAAAATACTGACTTTCATTAGCCTTCTCTCCTCATAGCTTCGTCGTATTGGATAGGCTTGCAACATCTAGTATAAATAATAACGAATTTAAAGCGTTATTCCAATAAATTTGAATATACTTTTTCATTCATTAAATCCTTGAAACGAAATGAAGCGGCTCCCGTATGATTATAAAAACAGTATCCTCAGGACACCCTTACCTTAGTTAACAACTTCTTAAAGGGGAAAAGGAGATGAGCGTTCCATGATCGTAGTGACAACAGAGCGTATCGCAAATTATGAAGTGACTGAAGTAATGGGCACGGCCTTCGGCGTAGTCGTGCGCGCCCGCGGAATCGGCGGAGATATTATGGCGTCGTTAAAAGGCTTGGTCGGCGGCGAAGTAAAGCAATATACGCAAATGATTGAAGACGCGCGCCGTCAGGCCATGGACCGCATGATTGAGAACGCGCATGCAATGGGCGGAGACGCCATCACGATGATGCGCTTCGACAGCGGCGATGTCGGCCAGAATATGAGCGAAATTGTAGCCTATGGAACCGTCGTCAAGCTGAAGCCGGTGCATGCATGACGACGGCACTCAATGTTCTAGTGGCGGCCCTCATCATATACGGGCTTCCTCTGCTTGGTCTAATCATTCTTATTATTATCGGCAAGAAATATTTTGATAAGCGTTATAAGCAATACGATAATCCGCTGGATGCAATCGGAGTGAACGGTGATTTCGTCCCTACGAAAGAAGTCTTCATCGACCCTCGTGACGGCTTCAAATACCAAGTGTACTACAATCCCAAGTCGGGAGAGCGCAAATATGTGCGCGTGAACCAATAATAAATAACCGCCCTCCTCTCCGGTACCGGAGAGGAGGGCGGTCGCTGTATAGGTTACGTTATGATTCCGAACGTTTCTGACTCTTCTGGTTGAAATTCACTTCCGGCGTCGTCATCTGATCATAGAATTCCAAATATTTGTCCCGATCCTCCGATGCTAACAGGGCCATGGCCGAGCGCGGATGCTCGTCAAGCGTACCCGTGACGAGGTAAGGGATCAGATATCCCCACTCCCATTTCTCGCGCGTCTGCAGCATGAAGTTCTCGATAAAGCCCAGCACCGAACGCATTTGATACTTGCTGTTCTTCAAGTGAGTCAGCAGCAGCTCCGTAGGACAGTTCCCCGCGCCCCGGCCCATGCCATACACCGATGCATCCAGCATTTCAACACCGATTTCCGCCGCAACGAGCGTATTCGAGAAAGCAAGCTGCATATTATTGTGCGTGTGCACGCCAAGCCGTTTATTCGGCAGATGTTCTTTAAATTTGTTTACCAGGTAATGAATATCATTATGATCAAGGCTGCCGTAAGAATCAACGACGTAGACCACATCGACCGGACTTTCTTTAATCATGGCGAATGCTTCCACCAAGTCGTTCTCCATTACATTGGACAGCGCCATAATATTCAACGTCGTCTCATAACCGCGTTCATGGAACACGTTCACCAGATCGAGCGCTTTGTCGACATCCTTAATGTAGCAAGCAATACGGATTAAGTCGAGCAGGCTCTCGCTGCGCGGCAAAATGTCGTTCTCGTCCACGCGGCCGATGTCAACCAGCGCCGACAGCTTCGTGGTGCCTTTTTGCGGAATGACTTTTTTCAAGAAATCGTCATCCAAAAATCGCCAAGGACCTGCTTCGTCAGCGCCCTTCAACAGCTTCGGCGAATTTTTGTAGCCAATTTCCATATAATCGACGCCTGCTTCATTCAATGAGGCATACAGGCTTTGCACAAATTCTACGCTGAAATCCCAGTTGTTCACAAGTCCGCCATCGCGAATCGTGCAGTCGATAATTTTGCAATGATTCGTTTTCATCCCGCTATCTCCTTTGCAAAAATAATTTTCTCTCCATTCTAATGGAAACTTTCACATAAAGCAAAGCAAAATAACCTGTTTTTTGCGATTAATTGAGTCACATCGCCGAACATTCACATAAAATATGTATTTTCCATGAGAAAAATCACATGTTTTTACACAAATCATATGATAAGTTCAATTTATTCATAGTGATAAAGATTATCATTCCAACTTGATTGAATAGACTTGAAAGCTGCAAACGATAGAAAGAAGGATGATTCCCATGAGCACACAGCCATCGACTGCTGCTGACATCAATACCACTCTAAGTGCGCTTAAACCCGGACAACAGGCTTGCATCTGTGATTTGACCCGTGTTCATGCAAGCATATTCCGCCGCTTGCTGGATCTGGGGGTTGAAGAAGGAACTTGCGTGCACATGAAGCGCGCCAGCCTGTTCGGCGGACCGCTTACGCTTGAAGCCAACGGACAATTGTTCGGAATCCGGCGGAGCGTTGCCCGGCTTATCGGGGTGACGCACCTATGACGACCTGGACGACGGCGCTTGTCGGCAATCCGAATACCGGCAAGACTTCCCTATTCAATGCGCTAACCCGTTCCTATGAATACGTCGGCAACTGGACCGGCGTCACCGTCGAGAAGAAAGTCGGACAGCTTCATCGCCAATCTGGAACATTGATCGATTTGCCTGGCATATACTCGTTGCATCCGATGTCGCGTGACGAGGGCGTAGCGGTTCAATATTTGCTGCGTGAAACCCCGGATACATTACTGAATGTCGTAGACGCCTCCCAGCTTGAACGCAATCTATATCTGACCGTCCAATTATTGGAGTATGGCGTTCCAACCTATGTCGCGCTGAATATGAACGACGTAGCGGAAGGCCGCGGCATCCGCATCGACGCGAACAAGCTGTCCGAAGCGCTTCAAGTCAAGGTTATTCCGGTCAACGCCCGGCGCAAGCAAGGCATAGCGGACATTATCGCGCAGCTGCAGTCTGCGCGATCCGAATCCCCCAACGAGCCAGCAGCGTTCCACTTGGATTATGGCGATGAAGTGGAAGCGGCGGTTGCGCAAATGAGCGCCGTGCTCCCGGAAACGAATGTGCCTCTTCGTTGGGTGGCGCTGCAATACTTGGAGCGCAATGAGGAGGTTCATCGCTGGGTGCGCGGCAGACTCGATCCCGTTCAGACGAGACGTCTGGACTCGATATGCGAGGAGACCGAACATCAGTTGCGCGCTCATGGTCAGGCACTGCACTTGGCGCAGCATCTGCGGTTGGTGCGGAACTCCTTCATCCGCGAAGTGTTGTCATCTTCGGTGAACATGAATGAACGGAAGCCCCACACTCTCACCGAACGAATCGATGCGATCGTCACCAACCGTTGGCTCGGCATTCCGATATTTATCGGTATCCTATATCTGATGTTCAAAGCGACCTTTGAATGGCTCGGCACTCCGCTCTCGGATGCATTGGATGCCTTCTTCTCGGGTCCGTTAACCGCCGGCGTTTCGTCCTTGTTAGAGACCATTGGCGCTTCATCCTTTACCCATGCGCTCCTGGAGGAAGGCATTATCGCCGGTGTGGGCGGCGTGCTCGTCTTCGTGCCGCAAATTTTCATCCTGTTCTTGTTCATCTCGTTCATCGAAGATTCGGGTTATATGGCGCGGGTTACGATCGTCATGGACCGGCTGATGGAAGCCGTCGGATTGAACGGCAAAGCGTTCATCCCCTTCGTCATCGGCTTCGGCTGCAACGTGCCCGGCATCATGGCCGCCCGCACGATCGAACAGCCGCGGGAACGGCTCGTTACGACGCTGCTCGTGCCCCTCATGTCCTGTTCAGCACGTCTGTCGGTCTATGCCCTGTTTGCCGGCGTCTTTTTTGAAAGCCATCAGGCGCTGGTCGTGCTCTCGCTTTATTTGCTTGGCATCGTGCTTTCCTTGTTGCTCGCGAAGCTCTTCACGAAGCGGTTGATGAAGGAAGAGCAAAGCGTATTCGTCGTAGAGCTCCCGCCGTACCGCATGCCGCAATGGCAGACCCTGTTCCGCAGCACGTGGGAGAAAGGGAAAGGCTTTGTCCGCAAAGCCGGAACCTTCATTCTGGGAGGGTCGGTGTTAATCTGGCTCATGACTTATGCGGGGCCGGGCGGATTCGGAGTAGAGATGGACGACAGCTTCTTGGCCCGCATCGGCGGCTTGCTCGCACCGCTGTTCATTCCGCTCGGATTCGGAACTTGGCAGGCCGGAGCAGCCTTAATTACCGGCTTTTTGGCCAAAGAAATTGTCGTATCGACCATGAATATCATCTATCATGCTCCGGATGCGGCGCTATTGGAAGCGCAAATTGCCCAAGCCTTTACGCCGCTATCCGCCTTTACGTTCTGCGCATTTATTCTTCTGTACGTCCCATGTCTGGCAACGGTCGGAATATTGCGCAAAGAGACGTCTTCATGGGGCTGGACGGCGTTCGCAATCGGATATTCCTTCGTCATTGCTTACGTTGTTGCGCTCCTCATTACCGGCGTCGGGCGGCTGCTCGGCTATGCTTAGGAAGAAGGTCATTTTCATGCCATGGATAGAAATCGGATTCGTTGCCATTATTTTTGCTTATGCCATCTGGATGGTTGTCCGTCACGTTCGAAAAAGCAAGCAAGGAGCATGCGCTTCTTGCGCCCTGAATCGCTCCTGCACGTCGGCATGTTCCGCCGCCGAGCCGCAGGCAGACCGAAACAGCCTCGACAGCCGCAACCTGCCCCAATAACGCGCGAGGGTGAACCATTCCTTCAGGAACGGCTCACCCTCGTCTTATTATGCTCAGCTCTCTGCTATGGTATTGTCAACAGTGTCGTCAACGGAATGTGGCTTCCCCGCCGTGTGCGAATCTCTTCGATCGTCTCCATGAAGCGCCGCTCCGCTTCGCCCAGATACGCATCTCCCCTGCGAATATACACGACCGACACCTTGTTGAATGGCCGGGGAATACGGAACACCCGCAACGCCCCTTCCTCCTCTAATTTGCTGATGGCGGCCCGCGGCACGACTGTGATGCCGAGTCCGGCGACCACGGTGCCGATTATCGTCTCAAGTGTGCCGAATTCCATTACTTTCGTGGGCGAGATTCCCTCTTGCTGCAGCCATTCCTCCAGCTTGGCGCGATAACCGCAGCCTTTGCGGAAGACGAGCAGCGGCCGATGCAGAAGCTCGCGAACATGATCAGCCCACATCTGCCCCTCCATGACGCCGCGGCCGCAGACGAGCACCAGCTCCTCGTCGAATACGGGATGCTGCTCCACGTTGGCTGCCGTCACCGGTCCGGAGACGAAGGCGCCGTCCAGCCTATATTCAAGCACCTCTTCCGTCAGCTTCTCAGTAACGCCAGTCACTAACGAGAGGTCTACCTTCGAGTACTTCTGATAGAACAGACTAAGGATATCCGGCAAGCCGACGACAGTCTCTACCGAACCGATAAGCAAGGAGCCGGCAGGGTCATCCGTATCTTGAAATGCCTTCCTCATCTCGTTCATCAGCTGAGTCATGCGCTCCGCATAATACAGCAGCTTGCGCCCTTCCGCATTCAGCATCATGCCCCTGCGGTGGCGATGGAACAGCGGATGGCCGAGCTCTTGCTCCAGCAAGCGGATGCGAGCGGTGACGTTGGATTGAACATAGCCCATTTCCTCGGCGGCACGGCTCACGCTGCCATGCTCGACAACGGCCATAAAGATATGAATATCACTTACGTCCATGCTGATGGCTCCTTCATGATGATCCTTCACAGTAAGTGTGAGCTATTATTCTAAGTGATATCTTAAATCACTTTCAATTGTTTTACAAGATATTAAAAAAGTCATATGATGAATGTCATTGAGTCGCAAACATCAGGATTGCACTGTAGGAGTGAACATTCATCATGAGTAAGAAACATTTCTGGCAAGGAGCGTTATTCTGCCTCTTCGCCGCTGTTGCGTGGGGCGCCATGTTCCCCATCGCCGAGAGCGCGCTGCATCATATTGATCCGTTCTGGTTCTCGGGAATACGTTACCTTGTTGTCGGCTTGCTGTTGGCTATTATTCTTGGTTTCAAAGAAGGAAGGCGGGCTTTTCGCACCGAAGGCCGCGGCTTGAAGCTGTGGGTGCTCGGCGCGCTCGCGTTTACCATATATAACTTCGGCGTATTTTGGGGACAGCAACAGCTTGGCAAGTCAGGCGTGCTGCTCGCTTCGATTATGGAATCATTCATGCCGATGCTTGCCGTATTGTTCGTATGGCTGGTCACCCGCAAGCGTCCGAATAGTTGGACCTTAAGCTGTGTCATCGTCGCTTTCATCGGCGTGCTCTTCGTCGTCACGAAAGGCGATTTCGCCACACTCGCGAATGGCGGCTTGCAATTGCTGCCCCTGCTGTCCGTGTTTGCCGGTGTAACCGGTTGGGTCATCTTTACCGTGAGCAGCGATCAATTCTCAGGCTGGTCGGCGCTGCGGTTCTCGGCACTAACCTCGCTGTACGGCGGAGTTACGACATTTGCCATCGTCTTGATAATGACGGCGCTTGGCATCGTCGATGCGCCGGCTGCCGGCACCATCGTCAATATTATGCCTGAGATGCTATTCATGATTGTTGTAGCCGGATTGCTCGCACTCTTAAGCTGGATTCAAGGCATCCAGAGATTGCATGCCATTAACGGAATGCTGTTCATCAACTTCGTGCCGGCAACTACCTTTATTATATCTGTCATTCAAGGCTACTCCGTGTCCGGGGCGGAAATGTTCGGAACGCTGCTTATCGTGTGCGCGCTCATCGTCAACAACATCATTAGCCGCCGGTCACCTGCAGAGGCAACAGCGAAAGCTGCAGCCGCGCCGAAGCCAGTTCACGGACGCGTTCCGAAAAAGCATACGCACGCTCCGACAGGATAAAAGGAAAACAATCGACTACCGATAACAAACTAGACTTCACATAACCCTACAAGGTTGAAATTACCCCTACAAACAACAAGGGAGAGGCCCGATAGCCTCTCCCTTGTTGTTGTGTATTCATATATTATCAATGCGTGAAATGAGCGGCTCTACTTCGCCAGCACCGTTTCCGTAATCGTGCGCACCATAACCCCGGTCGCCCCTTTCGGATCAACACCGCGGCCACTGCCCAAAAAGGCCGTGCCTGCGATATCCAAGTGCACCCAAGGCAGATCGTCAGCGAAGGTGCCCACGAACAGACCGGCCGTAATCGTGCCTGCGCCGCCTGGAATGGCATTGCGGACGTCAGCCACATCGCTCTTCAGCATATCCCAATATTCTTGGTTGGAAGGAAGCTCCCACACCAGCTCATTCGTGCGCGCCGCAGCCGCTTTGAACTGGCCGAAGAACTCGTCGTTGTTCGTTACGACTCCGGTCGTAATGCTGCCTAGCGCCACCCCGACAGCGCCCGTCAACGTTGCAACGTCAATCAGCTTGCTTGCGCCAAGCTCTTTGGCATACGTCATACCGTCTGCCAGAACCAGCCGGCCTTCAGCATCCGTATTGAGCACTTCAATCGTGCGTCCGCTGTAGGAGGTCAACACATCACCCGGCTTCAACGCATTGCCCGCAGGCATATTCTCTGCCGAAGCGACCACGCACAGCACGTTCGCTTGGGGACGAATGCGGCCGATCGCCGCCATTGCGCCGAGTACCGCCGCTGCGCCGCCCATGTCGCAAATCATCTCGTCCATATTGCCCGCGCGCTTCAAGGAAATGCCGCCCGTGTCGAACGTAATCCCTTTGCCGACAAGACCATAGACGTCTGTCCATTCGTCTTTGCCTTGATATTTCAGCACAATCATGCGCGGCGGATTCACGCTGCCTTTACCGACGCCGAGAAGACCGCCCATGCCTTTCTCTTCGACTTGCTTCTCATCGAGAACGTGGGCCTCGAAGCCGTGTTCCTTCGCAAGCTCAAGAGCCGCTTCAGCAAGCGTGCTCGGGTACAATACGTTCCCTGGCAGATTCGTTAGATCGCGCGCAAACGTCGTACCGTACGCATAGGCGGTTCCACGTTCTGCGCCTTCCGTCCAAGCCGCTTCAGCAAGACCTTCCGCACACAGCGTGAACGATGCGAATTCATGTGCCGGCTTGGCGTCTTTCTTGTACGTGACGCGCTGATAAGCGCCTAGCATAAAGCCTTCCACCATCGCATGAGCCATCGCCTTCGCGTCTTCCCCCGCAGCCTGCACGAGCTCCTGAGGAACGATGACCGAGATGCGTCCGAGACGAAGCTTCACTGCTTCGCGAGCGGCTTCCGCCAACATCAAGCGAACTTGCTTGACCGTTAACGCTTCCTCCTTGCGGCCAATGGCGATAAGCACAGGCGCTTGCTCTTGTCCCGTCGGGACAACATACGTCTTGCAGCAGCCCGCTTCGAACAACCCGCGGCGCACCGCTTCCGCGCATGCTTCTGCGCCGGGGAAACCTGACGCCAGCTCGAACTCCGCTTTGGTACCGATAACGATTACGGCGTCCGCTTCAACCTGATTTGATGCCAAGGCTTGTGCTTGAACCTTAACATCTTGCAACCATGTCACATTTGCTAGTTTCATTTATGTACCATCCCTTTGTATAAAAATGATGATGCCAAATGCCCTCCATATTGTACCACAAGTTCAAATCCGGTACGAGACGGAGGACCATTTGCCATTTAAAGCGATTGCAATCTCGGGATGATGTTATTCAGCCTTACGCCAACGGCAGACGTATGACGAACTCCGTCCACGCCTCTTCCTTGCTGTCCACGGTGATCGTTCCCCCGTGATTTTTAATAATCCGGTAGCTGACTGACAGGCCGAGGCCGGTGCCTTCTTCCTTCGTAGTGAAGAAGGGATCGAACAATCGTTCCAACGTCTTATGATCCATGCCTTTGCCGTTGTCGTGAATTTTGATCGATACATACATTCCTTCTTGTTGAGTCGAGATGCGGATTAATCCTTTCCGCTTGGTGTGAACGTGATCAATTGCATCGATGGCGTTGCGAATCATATTTAGAATGACTTGCTTAATTTGCTTGACGTCAATTGATACAAAAAGAGAGCCTGCCTCAGAATGATCCGTCAATTCGATTTCGCAGCCTTTCATAAGCGCGTCGCTCTCGGTAAGGAGGACCACTTCCCGAAGGAGGGATGAGATAGGAACTTCTGAGGTCATCGGGGCTGAAGGTTTCGAAGAGTTCAGAAATTCAAAAATGATATCGTTGGCCCGGTCGATTTCGGCTAAAATAATCCGGGCATACTCTTCTTTTCCCAGTTGCATCAAATGCGGACGCAGCAACTGAATAAAGCCGCGGATAGAGGTCAGCGGATTGCGGATTTCGTGGGCGATCGCCGCTGCAATCTTGCCGAGTATAGCCAGTTTGTCATTTTGATAAGCGGTTTGTTCAATCCGTTTGAAATCCGATACGTCTTTGATGCTGAACAAATAGTCGCCATCCATCTGGTCTCCGTACGTAACGGTAACAAGATAATGCCTGTCATTTCGATCGGAGAATTCATGATAGCGCTTTCTTCTCAAAATGGTATCTTTGTAGAGCCGTAAAATCATTTTGCGCTTGTCCCTCTTTAAAAGCGGGTGGAGGAGCAATTCGAGCAAGGAACATCCTACCAATGCCTTGCGGGGAACGTCGAGCAGCTTCGCCGTCTCAACATTGATAAAGGACAGCACCCCGCTGCTGTCAAACAGCACAATTCCGCTATCCATCTGTTGCAGCACGTTTTCATACTTATTGCGTACGCTCTGGGTGGAGTACAACGCCTGTGCGGACTGAATCCAAGGCTCGCGAATCGGGTCTAAAACCATTGCATTCCCCTCCTTGCTTCCCTGTTCTGTCTTGATAGCCGTAATCCATTCCATGAAATAAATGAACGAACGATTAAGCGCCTTTATGCCTTCATCCATTTCGACATGGGATAGCACGGTGAACAACGCTTCCTCATGGATGCTTAATACATCCCGGGGGTCCAATTGATTCGTAGCGCAGGCCGAATCTCTCACTTGCTGCAAGTCTTGCTCGCCGCCGTTCAGGATATAGTGCCGCAACCCATTGATGTAACGTTGTTTCCATTCCGATTGATTACGTTCTTCCTTCGCACTCAGCGCATTCAATTGTGACTCACCTCATTATACGGCAACCGTTTCCGTCCCATAGGTTCGTTCCAACAGTACCATCATAGTAAACTTTTGGCAAAAGCGTCAACCCATTATTATGTCGAAAATAGACAAATAAACTCGCATCCTCTAAAGGTAACTTAAAGGCTCGGCGCGAGATTACGCATGTGAAAGAAGGCGAGTTCGTCCGCCTTAGTCGAATCGGCCCACCATTGGCCAATGCGCTTTAGGACTTATGACAACCGTCGCCTCCTGCCATCGCATCCAGCATCCGCTGGAATGCCTGTCGCCTTCCGCTTCCTACTTCTGCTTCAATAACTGCGCCTTGCGGCGGCTCATCAGCGCCAGACGGCGCTTCAACTGAGATTCCCACTGCGCATCGTTCCACTGTTTCGCCAAAGCCAGCAGGTCCAGCGCATTATCAATCTGGTTCTTCACGAGTTCGAGCGGATCATCATTCTCATGATTGATGCAGTTCTCGAACAGCCGGCCGTCTTCCGAGGTGACATAATCACGGAAGTCAACTTCCTCCGCACCGTCGCTTTGCGCATATTCCGCCAGTATTTCATACTCATTTTCCACTAAAAAATGCACTTCAATGCGATGACATACCGGACAAAGCAACAGGGGAACATTATGAATGCGAGTCCGATAATGCTGCAGCGTACCATTGGTCCCAATCATGCTTGCTCCACAACAAAAGCTCATGTTCTCCCTCCTCGCATGGATCCATTGAAGACTAGATTGATGTAGATTATTCGCCGCTCTCCCGCTCAATTCCTTTTTTTTACTCCAACTTCCTCCCAATGTCCTATTTCAAATCCGTGTCCACGTATATCACCAAGCCATAAAGCATATAGATGTGGAACAATCTTTGAAATGGGGGCGTGCGTGTGAAACCGAATGTGCTGTTTGTGTCCTCTAAGCAAATTCAGTATTTACGCTACGACAAAGTGAATCATGAATTGATTGTACACTATGCTACCGGGGAAACGGCGGCCTATCCGTCGGTGCCCGAAAGCTGGTATGAGCGTTTGCTTCATTCGGAGAACCGGTATGACGAATTCATGCGCTTGACGGAAAGCGTAATGAAGAAGCCGGCGGAGAAGCATTGCTGATCAGGCCGATGCAGCGGCTTAGCTTCATTGTTTTTGAGCTTCATTTTCATAGGTTCTCAATACGCTTTTCAAATATTCACCAAACATCAGACATGAAACCCGGCAGTACTGGATAAGTATAGTCTCGGGTCCCATTTGTAAATTACCGATGTTATCCGAAAGGGGGAGAACTCTCATCCGCTCACCTATCCAAGACAAATGGTCTTCACGCCGGCATTATTCGGTCATCCACCTGATGGTCAAAGATCCATATACCTTATTTGCGTACTGGGACATAACCGATCGCAAGCGCGCAGCCACAGAACAACACTACCGCATGAGTTGGCACCGACTAACCAAGAAAATCCGATTGTATGCCGTAACGGATCAACAAGAGCTGCAGTCCGGATCGGTCCATTATTTCGATGTGAATCTCGAGCATCTGGAACAGGATAGGGATTCCGTCTACATCCATTCCATCGAGCCGGACCAATCTTACATAGCAGATTACGGTCTTCTTAACTCATCGTTGCAATTTATACCTGTTGTACGCTCTGCAGCCATTCGCACTCCCCGTAGTCTCTCGGCAGCATCCGCCGATTCGGAAGAGACGGCAGCGGCGCGAATCACTTCGTTGTCCGCCCAACCTCCGTCGTCCGAATCGTCCTCACCCTTTGAACAATTCTCTGCTTACACGTTATATCCAAATCGAGAAGGAGTCCGTAAATGAACGCAATCACGTTGTATCCGTCAGCCGCGCCAACGCAGAACGAGGGACAGATCGCCTTGATCCTGCATGCGCATTTGCCTTATGTGCGTCACCCGGAGCGGCCGAATTCATTGGAAGAACGCTGGTACTTCGAAGCGATGATGGAAACGTATTTGCCTCTGATAGACGTCTTTCGCCAGCTCGAGCAAGATAACGTTCCGTTCCGCATTACGATGACGCTGTCGCCCACGCTCCTGTCGATGATGGACGATATGGTGCTGCAATCCCGATTCGAAGAGCATTTGAAGAACTCCATCCGGCTTGCGCGTTCCGAGACGAAGCGGCTGCACACGGACAACGAGCTGCAGCCCGTCGCCATCATGTATCTGGATCGTTGGCTCAAATGGTTGCATTTATATCGCGAATGCAAGGGCCGCGTCATCGAGTGGTTCCGTCATTTTGTCCAAAAAGGATGGCTGGAATGCATCACCTGCGCCGCCACTCACGCCTTTCTTCCGCTCATCAAGCATCCGGAGATGGCCAGCGCTCAGATTGAAATCGGAGCGCGCGAGCACGAACGGCTGCTGGGACAACGGCCAGAAGGCATATGGCTGCCGGAATGCGCCTATTCCCCCGAGCTGTCTTCGCTCCTGCGGGCAAGCGGAATCCGGTATTTCATGGTCGATCAACTTAGCTTGCTGACGGCACAGCCCCGGAAGGATCGGCTTCAATATGCTCCCGTCATGACAGAAGACGGTGTATTCGCCTTTGCCCGGGACCCGGATTCATCCCGCCAAGTCTGGAGCAGCTATGAAGGCTATCCCGGAGATTGCGATTACCGGGAATATTACCGCGACATCGGCTTTGATTTGGGCTGGAATAACGAAGAGGAATGGAATTATATCCGCCCCTATATATTGGAGGATGGAGCAAGGCTGAACACGGGCATGAAATACTACCGCATTACAGGAGCGGGCTCTGACAAAACTCCCTACCGTTTGGATTGGGCTCTGCGCAAGGTGCGGGAGCACGCCAAGCATTTCCTGGACAGCCGGGAGCGCCAGCTCGTTCAGGCGCAGACATGGATGGATCGGGCGCCCCTTGTCGTCTGCCCCTATGACGCAGAATTGTTCGGTCATTGGTGGTTTGAAGGACCGCTGTGGATTGAAGCCCTGTTCCGCGAGCAGCATGCCCGCCGGGAACGGAATAAGCAGCGGACGAAATTCGTCGCGCCAAGCGATTATATTGCGGCCTATCCGGCCAGCGAACAGGCGGATCTGTCCTTCAGCAGCTGGGGGCGGGGCGGATATGCCGACGTATGGCTGCAAGAGCGCAACGATTGGATATATAAGCATCTTCATCATGCGGAAGATCGGCTATTGCATCATGCGCAGCGGCTGCAGGGCAGCTGGGGGTTCACACCGGTTCAAGAACGAATCATGAATAGGGCGTTGAAGGAATGGATGCTCGCTGCCAGCAGTGACTGGGCGTTCATCCTGGATGCCGGCACCGTGACGGAATACGCCGCAGGACGGACCCGGCAGCATCTCGGGCGCTGTCATTTGCTGCTCGATATGCTCGAACAAAAGGTTTATGACCAGGTTCAGCTGCAACAAATGGAGGCGGAATATCCCTGCTTCGAGACAGCCGATTATCGCCTTCTGCTTTCGGGCCCGGGCTACAGCGCGACGGGCAAGGCTGACACGCCGTCATACACCGCTTTCCAGCCGTCCGCTTTCACCCCTGCTGCAAATCCCAGAGCCAAGGTCATTCTCATGCTGGCATGGGAGTTCCCGCCTCTCGTCGTAGGCGGCTTATCCCGGGCCGTGTACGATCTGTCCCGCCATTTGGCGGAGAAGCAGTGCGACGTCCATGTGGTCACGCGCGAAGTCCCGGACGCTCCATCCTATGAGTTGATGGATGGCGTGCATGTGCACCGCGTCGCGCTTATCCATTCGGTCACTCCTTTCGGCTTTATGGATTGGGTATTCCAGATGAACGCGGCCATGTCCGACGGAGTAGATGCGCTGGTCAGCAAAGGGCTGGCCTTCGATTTCCTTCATGCCCACGATTGGCTCGTCTATCCTGCTGCCCAAGACATAAAGCAAGCATTCGGCTGTCCGCTCATCGTAACCATTCACGCGACCGAGCACGGGCGCAATCACGGCCGGATTCAAGGCGAGCTGCCACAGCGCATTCATGAGATGGAATACCGGCTTGCCGAAGAAGCAGAACATGTCATTGTCTGCAGCAACTCCATGGTGCAGGAGGTCGAGCAGATCTTTTCCCTGCCGCGCCGCAAAATTACGATGATTCCGAATGGTGTCGAACTTGGAGCGGAGCCGGCTGCGATACAAAACTTGTCAAAATCAACCGTTCCCGCATCAGAACCTCCGCTTCTGTTCTATGTAGGACGGCTCGTATACGAAAAAGGAATTCACGTCCTCATCGAAGCGATGCCTCGCATTTTGCATACCGTACCAGATGCGAAGCTTATTATCGCTGGTACCGGTCCGATGAAGCAGGAACTTGAGCGCCAGGTTCAAGCCATAGGTTTGGCGGAGCATGTGCACTTTGCCGGATTCGTCCAAGATGAGATGCGGGATGCGCTGATTCAGTCCGCTCGCGTATGTGTTTTTCCGAGTCTATATGAACCGTTCGGTATCGTTGCACTGGAAGCCATGCGCTTCGGCACGCCGGTTGTCGTGTCCGACACGGGTGGATTGGCAGAGATCGTGGATCATGGCGTTGATGGCTACAAAGCGCTGCCGGGCCATGTTGAATCCCTCGCTTGGCATATCACCGACATGCTGTCGCATCCGGATCACGCGGCGGAGATGGCTGCCCGAGCGCTCTACAAGGTGCGCACGCAATACGATTGGAACACGATAGCTGTGTCTACGAGACAAGTATATGAAGGAGTGATCGCTCGATGAAAGCCGTCATCATGGCTGGTGGAAAAGGAACACGTCTGCGGCCGCTTACGCTAAAGACACCGAAACCTATGGTACCGTTATTGAATCGCCCTTGTATGGAATACATTATCGAGCTGTTGAAACGGTACGATATTCACCAGATCGCGGTCACGGTTCAATACTTGCCCGATGTTATTCGCAGCTATTTCGGAGACGGGTCTGACTTCGGCGTGCAGCTTCATTATTTTGAGGAGAACACTCCGCTCGGGACAGCCGGAAGCATCAAGAACGCCGCCTCCTTCCTGGATGAGACCTTTATCGTTATTAGCGGCGATGCCTTGACTGATTTCAATTTGCGTCAAGCCATCCAATATCATAAGCGGAAGCATGCACTCGCCACGATGATATTGACGCAAGTCCGTTCCCCGTTGGATTACGGTGTAGTCATGACGGATGAAGAGGGGAAAGTGACTCGCTTTCTGGAAAAGCCCAGCTGGAGCGAAGTGTTCAGCGATACCGTAAATACCGGCATTTACGTGCTGGAGCCTGAAATACTGTCGTGGATTCCGGAACGGGAGACCTACGATTTCAGCATGCAGCTCTTCCCTGCTCTGCTGCGGGAGGATAAGCCGCTATATGGTTACGTAGCGAATGGGTACTGGTCGGATGTCGGCAGCCTGCATCAGTATCGCCAGACACAGTTCGATATGCTTGACCGGAAAGTCGAAGTGCGCATACCGGCTGCCGAGCCGATGCCCGGCTTATTCGTAGAGCACGGGGTGCGTCTGCCATCGCGGCTGCGCCTAAGCGGGCCATCTTATATCGGAGCGGGCTGCACGCTGCACCCTTCGTCAGCGGTTGGCCCATACACGATTCTCGGCGCGGGAAACGTGATTCATTCGTACAGCTCACTGGAGCGAACGATCGTATGGGATGGCAGCCATATCGGCAGCCACTGCGATATCCAAGATGCAATCGTGCTGCACCGCACGCTGATTGGCAATGACGTCCATATTCAAGAAGGAGCCGTTATCGGGCACGGCTGCGCGTTGGGAGACAAGTCTCATATTCGCCCCCAAGTCAAGTTATGGCCGGACAAAAAGATCCAGCCTCATAGCACGGTCCATACTTCATTGATATGGAGCGAAGAGGCGCCTGCCGCTCTCTTCGGCGGCAAAGGAATTGTCGGCAGGGCGAATGGAGACATTACCCCCGAATTTGCCGGCAAGCTTGCAGCCGCATATGGCTCCGTTCTCCCCTCCGACGCTGCAGTTGTTCTCGGTTCGGGAACGCATCCCTTCGACACGCTATTAAAAAGCGTGTTCGCCGCCGGCCTGCGTTCGCTCGGCATCCACGTCACCGATATCGGCGCTGCCTCCATGGAGTGCACCCGCTTTGCTGTGCAGACGCTGAAGGCAGACGGAGCGGTTCACGTGCAGCTCTACGCGGCAAGCAACGATTTGCAAGCTGAACAGGTCATGATTCAATGGACGGATGCCCAAGGAATGCCGATAGCCAAGGGCCTGGAACGCAAAATTGAGAATGCTTATTTTCAAGAGGATTTTGCAAGGGGCGCCATCGATCGGGTTGGACGGTGGAAAGGCTATGATCATGCCATTCCGGATTATATCGAAGCGCTGCGCCGTGCGGGTGATTTCGAACTGATCCAGGATGCTTGTTTTTCCATCGTCGTACAGTCCACCTCGTCCGAGGCTTCTACAACGGAACGTTTCGCTGCTATGCTGGGCGGAACAAGGGTGCACACCCTATCGGCCCAGCCGAATCCGGCAGCGATCATCGAGCATGTCCGCAATATTCAGGCTCAGATTGGCGTCATGTTGAATGAAGACGGCACCTTCCAGCTCGTTACGGACGAAGGAACGCTCATTCATGAAGACACATTGCTTCCCCTCATCGTGCTCGCCTTGGCGAAGTCAGGTATCCATGCGAGCGTAGGTGTTCCTGTCAGCGCTCCGGTTACGGTGGAGCAAGTCGCCGCGAACAGCGGCATCCGCATCGTGCGGACGAAGGAGCCGCTGCGCGCCCGTATGGAAGCAACGAACGGGCTGCCCTTCTCCCCGTTCGCCCATCGTTTGTATGCGGTAGGTCTCATCTTGCAGCTCATGGCAGCTGAGCAGCGATCCTTGCGCGATCTTGTCGCAAGCATGCCGTCGGTTCACACGGCGAAGGAGCAAGTCCCTTGCGCCCTGCACGAGAAGGGCGGCATAATGCGGGAGCTGATGGAATGGGTCCGCCGGGAATCGGTTCAGGCAGAATGTCTGGATGGGGTTCGCATTCAATCCGAAGAAGGCTGGATTCTCATTCAACCGGATCAAGACGAACCGCTGTTTCATATTATCGCGCAGGCGGAAAGCCCCGCGAAGGCACGCATTTTGGCTCATGAATTTGCAGGGAAATTAACGAATACGCAACCTTTGATAAGGAAGTGATGACGTGCCTAGACATCTCGTCGTAGGAAACGGAAAATTCCTGGTCAACTTGGATGAGCATACCTATATACGTGATGTCTACTTCCCTTATGTAGGCCAATTAAATCACGTAGGAGGTTATCGCTGCCGTGTCGGCGTATGGGTGGATGGGCAATTCAGTTGGTTGGATAACCCGGAGTGGAGCTTTCGCTTAGGTTATGTCGAGGAATCCCTCGTTACGGACGTGACAGCCGATCATCCCCGATTAGGGCTGACCTTGTTTATGAATGATGCCGTCCATCAGCGCGACACCATTTTTCTCAAACGAATCCGCATCGTCAACCACCTGCCCTTTGCGCGTGAAATCCGCCTGTTCTTCCATCAAGATTTGGTCATCAATGAAACGGAAGTGGGCGATACCGCGGTGTACTACCCGAATAACGGAACCCTTTTTCATTATAAGAAGGACCGCTACTTCATGTTCAACGGCATAAGCTCTTGGCGGGATGGCACACTCGAAGGGATCTATGAATATTCGACCGGCATTAAAAGGTTTCACCACGCGGAGGGCACGTGGAAGGATGCCGAAGACGGACAGCTGATGGGAAATGACATTGCCCAAGGGTCTGTAGACAGCACCTTCAGCTTGCGTACCGAAGTGCCGGCTGCCGGTGAACAGACAGCCTACTATTGGTTCGGCGCCGGGACTAATTTGAAAGAGGTCGTGCGGCTCAATGAATATGTTCGCAGCAGTCACCCTGAGCAACTTATCGAGAGGGTAAGCACCTATTGGAAGCGCTGGGTGAACAAACAAAGCCGGTCCTTTGCGAATCTTGAACCTGAGCTGATTCGCCTCTATAAGCAAAGTCTGCTTATCGTGCGCTCTCAGACGGACGTGAACGGCGCCATCATCGCGGCGAACGATACGGATATTATGCAGTTCAATCGCGATCATTACAGCTATATGTGGCCGCGTGACGGCGCGCTCGTTGCCCAGGCCATGTCTGCGGCCGGCTATCATGGCATGATTGCGCCTTTCTTCCGCTTCTGTGCCGAGGCGCTGACTTCCGATGGATATTTGCTTCATAAATATAATCCGGATGGAACAGTCGGTTCGAGCTGGCACCCTTACGTTCATGACGGCAAGCAGCAGCTGCCGATTCAAGAGGATGAGACGGCGCTTGTCCTGTACGCCCTATGGCAAGATTACGAGCAGCACGGGGATATTGAAATGGCGCAATCGCTCTATCAGACGCTCATCCGGCAAGCCGCAAGATTTCTTCTCCAATACCGTGATGCGCATCTGGGACTGCCGCTTCCAAGCTATGATTTATGGGAGGAACGGTACGGGATATTCACGTTTACCGCCTCCGCCGTATATGGCGGCCTTGCCGCAGCCTCGAAGTTCGCTGCATTATTCGGGGATGACGAGCGGGCGCAGCGGTACAATCAAGCTGCGGAAGAGATTCGAATCGGAATCATGACCCATTTATGGAATGAAGAGGAACAACGCTTCGCACGCGGCTTATATCGTCACGACGGCCAGTGGACGCAGGACACGACACCGGAAAGCAGCATCTTCGGCATCTATGCCTTCGGTGTGCTGCCGGCGGACGACGCGCGCGTATTGTCCACGATGCGGTCATTAAGAGAAAGGCTCTCCATTCGAAGCGGCACGGGAGGCATTGCCCGCTACTATCGCGATTATTACTTCCAACGCTGCTCCGATATGAGTGTTGCTCCGGGTAATCCGTGGATCATATGTACGTTATGGTTCGCCAACTATGACATCGAGCTGGCCTCAACGCTCACCCAGTTGGAGCAAGCCCATGACACGCTGCGATGGGTCGAAGCGCATAGCCTGTCAAGCGGACTTCTATCCGAGCAGCTTGATCCGTTTGACGGCAGTCCCGTCTCGGTCGCGCCGCTAACGTGGTCGCATGCCACTTACGTGGACACTGTGCTCAAGTACTTGGCCAAGTATGAACAATTGAGCAATGACCCATAACACGTGCTCACCCGATCTACAAAGCCCCGGCGGAATGATCCGCCGGGGCTTTGCTATGTTCATTCAATTGGATGCGTCAAGCGCACTGCTTACTTCGCAACCAAATGCTTGTCGCCTGGTTTCCAGTTAATTGGGCACAAACCGCCGGATTGCAATGCTTGCAATACGCGGAGTGTCTCTTCAACACTGCGGCCAACGTTGTTATGGTTAACGACTTGGTATTTCACTTCGCCTTCCGGATCGATGATGAACAGACCGCGAAGCGCAACGCCATCTTCTTCAATAAGGACGCCGTAATCGCGCGCAACATTCTTCGTAATGTCGGAAGCAAGCGGGAAGTTCAACTTGCCGAGGCCATTGTCTTCTTTCGGTGTGTTGATCCAAGCGCGGTGGCTGTGGATGGAGTCAACCGAAACACCGACGATTTCTGTATCCAATTTCTTGAATTCTTCAGCCGCATCGCTCAATGCAGTAATTTCAGTCGGGCACACGAATGTGAAATCAAGCGGATAGAAGAACAGAACCAACCATTTTCCGCGATAATCGGACAAATTTACTGCACCAAAGTTTTGTCCATCGCCATTTACTGTCTCCATGTTGAATTCTGGAGCGGGTCTGCCAACTAAACGTTCTGCCATGTCGAATTCCTCCTTGAACTATATCAATAATAATGATTCACACGAGTTAATAGGCTAGTTGCTGTGGAACAACTTCCATATTGAATGTTATCATTCGATAATAATGATGTCAAGATTATAATCATTATTTATTAATATTAATTATAAAATATGGCTGAATTGCGAATCATTCTCAGTACAACTTGCAATGCCTCCATATTATATCATTTCTACGCCCTTATATCCCTCTCCTGCTTGCAGCCGATGCAAATTTTTGTGCGGAACGTTAATTTTTTGTGAATTCGCAGAACGGCGCATAGCGTAAACACCTATAACACCTCTTGGCTTCGTTCTCCCCTTCAATCAGAAGCTGCCTCCCCTTTTGTAATATTAATGCATCTCCCGCCTCATTTACGCACAAAAAGCCACCGATTTGTTAGAGCATCCGGTGTCTGGAGCCATTACAAAAACTACATATACATTTGAATTTCCGTTTACATTCATTTAACCATCACGTGACATTCCCCCTCTACAATAAAGGATGCAAATATATAACCAGTTGGAGGGGTAACTGTTGAACAAATATGTACGCAAATCGCTAGTAATTGGTCTGGCACTTCTCGTGCTTCCGCTTAGCGCGATGCAATCAGGTACGACGCTGGCGAAAGAAACCGCAAAACCTCAGCCGGTCTCAAAAAATCTCATCATCCTGATCGGTGACGGCATGGGACCTGCACAAGTGTCGGCAGCTCGAATCTACTCCAAGAACAAGCTGAACCAACCTCACCTCAATCTGGACAGCATATATGTGGGTCAAGCCACCACCTTCGCTGATAAAGGTGAAGATGGCGATGCCATTGTGTCCGGCGAAGTAACAGATTCTGCTTCGGCAGGTACTGCCTTTGCCACAGGACACAAAACATACAATGCGGCAGTCAGCGTTTCTAACGAGGATGTTTCCAAGCCGTTTGCCTCGGTCATCGAAGCTTCCAAGTCAGTCGGCAAATCAACAGGGCTTGTCACAACGGCCCGGATCACGCATGCAACACCTGCAGTATACGCAGCGCATGTCCGCAGCCGTGATAATGAAAATGCGATTGCATCTCAATACTTGACATCCGATGTGGATGTTCTGCTTGGCGGCGGCAAGCGCCACTTCGTGAGCAAGAAAGAAAAAGGCAAACGTGAAGACAAAACCATTATTCCAGACTTTGAGAAAAAAGGTTATAAAGTTGTATACGATAAAAAAGGCTTGAAATCATTAACGGCAAAGAACAAAAAAATTCTGGGCCTGTTCCATGATTCCCACATAGACTACGTGCTTGATCGCAAAGCGGAGACACCTAGCTTGGCTGACATGACCTCTAAAGCAATTGAATCATTGGCTGCCAATCCAAAAGGCTTCACGATGATGATCGAGGGCGGACGGATTGATCATGCCGGCCATGCGAACGATTTAGGATCTATGATCCAAGAAACGTTGGACTTTGATGCAGCAGTCAAAGTAGCGCTGGCCTTCGCAAAAAAGGACGGCAATACATCTGTGGTGATAACAGCGGACCATGAAACAGGCGGATTCTCGCTCTCACGCGATAACATTTACGAGCTGAACGTGGATGCATGGGATAAACAAAAGATTTCATCCGAGCTCCTTGGGCCACAGCTTGCCAAAGCCACCACAACAGATGAAGTCAAGGAACTCATCAAGAAATATACCGGCTTTACCGACGTGACAGAGGAAGAAGCGCAATACATTATGGAGGGCGACGGATCCTCTTATAAGCAGGAAGGTGCATTTAACCAAGTGATGGCGAAGCGTTATTTAGTCGGATGGTCCGGACACGGACATTCTGCCGTTGACGTAGGCGTATGGGCCTACGGTCCGATTAGCCAGCTTGTCAAAGGGCAAGTCGACAATACCGATATCGCCAAAAGCATGGCTGAAGTTGCAGGATTGGATCTGGCGAGGGCTACAGCTGAACTGCGCAGCAAGCATTTGTACCCGAAATTTAAAGTAACCCCTGAAGGCAGCATCATGTACCCCGCAGTGGAATTGGCACAAGCTCTGCACATCAAGGTGTCGGATAACAGCGCTGCAAAGGAAACAACATTCACAAAAGGAAAGGTAACCTTAAAAGTAAAGGACGATAACACGGTAACAATGAACGGCCAGACCAGCACCTTGCCGGCAGAATTAGACCACAACGTGCTGTACTTAAACCTCGACGCATTCAGCAAATTAACGGGTCTGCCTCTGAAATGGGATTCCTTGTCTGAACGTATCGCACTGAAATAAGCATGTTGACATTGAACATTGACACGTATCAGAGGGCGACCAGATTGCCCTTCTAGTCCAAGCGGCAAAAGGCTACAGGGCGAAGTGCCGTCATCTGACAAGATTGGTTCCAGATAAGTTCCGCTCCGGGCGCCGAATGCCCGTGCTTTAAGGTCAAATACCGATTTCGGATATTCACGCATACGATTGGAAGGTCGGAAGCATAACGCTCCGACCTTTATCATCCAACCTTATTTCATCGCGGCCACGATCAGATCGCCCATTTGCTCCGTGCCGAGCGCCTTCGATTTATCCGTTGCGATATCCCCTGTGCGGTGTCCCGCGTCAAGCACTTCCTTCACCGCCGTCTCAATCGACTGCGCCGCCGCTTCGTATCCGAATGTCAGGCGGAACATAAGCGCCACGGACAGGATCGTCGCAATCGGATTCGCCACGCCTTGGCCCGCGATATCCGGAGCGGAGCCGTGCACTGGCTCGTACAGCCCGAAGCTGCCTTCTCCCAGCGAAGCCGAGGACAGCATGCCGATCGAGCCCGTCAGCATCGCCGCTTCGTCACTCAAAATATCTCCGAACATATTCTCCGTCACGATGACATCGAAGCTCGACGGACGGCGCAGAAGCTGCATCGCACAGTTGTCGACCAGCACGTGCTCCAGCTCCACGTCCGGATATTCCGGCGCAATGCGGTTCACCGTTTCGCGCCAGAGGCGGGACGTCTCGAGCACGTTCGCCTTGTCGACCGAAGCCAGCTTCTTGCGGCGCTTCTGCGCAATCTCGAACGCTTGGCGCACGATGCGCTCCACTTCCTGCACGTTGTATACGCACGTGTCGACCGCTTCTTGCCCGTGTTCGCCGTCGCGGCGGAACTTCTCGCCGAAGTAGATGCCGCCCGTCAGCTCTCGCACGACGATTAGGTCCGTTCCCTCAAGCACCTCCGGCTTCAATGTAGAGGCATCCTTCAAGCAATCGAAGATGACTGCCGGACGGATATTGGAGAATAATCCGAGCGCTTTGCGAATGCCAAGCAGCCCGGTCTCCGGGCGAAGCTCCTTCGGATTGCTGTCCCATTTCGGACCGCCTACCGCTCCCAGCAGGACGGCATCCGCTTGCTTGCACTTCTCCAGCGTTTCTTCCGGAAGCGGGGTTCCTGTCTCGTCGATTGCAATACCGCCGAATAGGCTGTGGCTCGTTTCGAAAGAATACCCGAACAGCTCCTCCGTACGTTTTAATACTTTTTCCGCTTCTCTGACGACTTCCGGCCCGATGCCGTCACCTGCGATAATGGCGATCTTCTTCACGTCTGGCATGTCTGTCACTCCTCGTTCATTGTCGTTACTTCAGTTGTAACACAAATGAAAGAGGTTGGCTAAGATATAAAAGCTATCATTTTTATAGGAAAAAACTATGGGTATAGTTATTTTCAATCGGCCTGCCCATCAATTACTTTTAGCAAATACCCATTCGGATTAAATGTAAGATGGAATTTATGTCTGCTTTCATCCACTATGAATTGGTCATTCTCCGTCAAAAATTGTTGCACGGCTCCCATGGGGCCGGGAGCCCATTGGGGAACAACCGGATTCCCCCCGATGATAGTATCTTCTACAATCATGTAACTTCCAACCGTGACCAGATGATGATATATTCTCATTTCATTGAGAACGTGCGGCGCTGTATGATCGGAATCGAGAATGACCAATACGACATCGGCAGGACATATATATTCCTTTACTTTATCAACCATCTCCGAAGAGGTCGTGTCACCTATTAAATAAGTAATTCTGCCATGCTCGGGTCTTTCCATTTCCACGATATCGATCGTAATCACCTTGCCCTTGCCTAATACATCACACATATGGGCTAAAAACAAGGCGCTTCCGCCCGCATTCGTTCCGCATTCGATTATGACATCCGGCTTGATATTAAACAGAATTTCTTGATAGTTGAATAAGTCTAGCGGACATTTAAGAACGCGGTGCCCGAACCAATATGTGTCCAGCCATACTTCACTATCAAAGTAATGATGATGAAAAGATTTTACGCAATCGTTCATTGTTTCTACCCCTTTCCGGCCAATTGCATTTTCATATCCTTTTATAGCAGTGTATGAGTATTATAATTGCTTCGTGAAAGAAATAGATGAACTTGCACTCTATCATCTAAGCCCAAATCTCATTTACAGGCCAATATAAAGCCGGGGTCTCTCAGCTCGAGAAATGTGTATATCTGTATCCTATACGCCGTCCCCCCGCCTCCGAATCAATCATAGAATATTTCAATCTACTAAACCCTCGCCGTAAAGTAAGGCAACGAGTCTATTAACGGAGGGAAGAAAAATGTATACAATCCCCGACCAGTTCTATGCAAAAACGATCGACTGGGCTATAACTTACGCGTTAAGCAACAATTACCGCTTGGAGGACGTTTACAAGGTGATTTATCCGAGAGAGACGCTTCAGCTTCAAGCGCCCAAAGGTTTGGACCTTCCCCGTTGGCCTACGCTATGCAGCTTCGACGAGGCCTTCGTGGCCGTCATTCCATATGGGCGTGCCGTTACGGGGAACTGTTATTCCGTCACGTCGGACAATAAACGGCTGCTCGATGTCGAGTACAGCTATCCCTACAGCTTTCAGGAATTGCCGCCTCCAGAGTATCGGGCGGAGACCGTGGCTACCCTCATATGGGGTTGGAATATTCCCGAAGTCGTTTTCACGCAAGCCATATTCGGCCACTGGTTTTTTGATATTTTGCCGCGCATTCATCTGTTGGAACATAGCGGGATCGCAATAGATAGATACTTAATCGGCAAGCTGACCCATCCTTTTCAATATGAGTCGCTGAATATGCTCGGTATTCCAATGGATAAATTGATACAAGTAGACAAAAATGATTTCCATCTGATGGCTGACAAGTTGGTCGTCCCCGCAGTGCCTTGGATATTGGGCAAGAGCCCTAGATGGGCCTATCACTTTATCCGGCATCGTTTGAAGGATACCCATCCGGTTCAACCTGTGAGCGGTTATGAACGAATATATGTAACCCGGCAAGATGCGCATGCGCGCTATGTCCTGAATGAAGACGAAGTCATGAATTTGCTGCGCGCTAAGGGCTTCACCCGCATCGTGCTCACTCCGTTGAGTACCCAAGAAAAAATAGCCATTTATTCATCCGCCCAAGCAATCGTCGCGCCATTCGGCAGCGGCAACATCAATCTCGCTTTTTGCAATCCCGGAACCAAAATCGTGGAGCTTACGCCGTATACCATTGCAGATGATTACTTTTGGAAAATAAGCAACCATGCGCAGCTCGACTATTACGAAATCGTCTGTGACATCGAATATCCGCCCAAACCGATAGGAGGATTGGACAACTTTACCGTTGATCTCAACAAGCTGCAGCAGGTTCTTGAATTGGCCGGGATATAGACCGGACTGAAGCACCGATTTTCGGAGAAAGAGATATCCTTAAAGATCCAGATTTCACGGATCCAAGTTATGAATATATTTGTTATACCGAGAACCCAGAGAAAGGCCGTTCGGAAATCTGGAAGGTGATTCAAGCACAGCGCAAACACGAAGATCCCATACGCGATGCCTGGGGTACAAATTGATGCCTCATAAGCTGTTCCCGAGCATGACACCAGTAAATGATGGATGCCAACATAAGCCTTGCAGGGGATAAGCGCCGGCATCTACTTCAAAATGTAAAGACGGGCACGCTCAAATAGTGAAGGCGCCCGTCTTTCATAACTATTCCTTTTTTTGTCATTCAGACTCCGTTATATAGTAATGGAAGGGCCCCATTTGCTTCGATTCCGATAACTAGAACTTCAGGCCGGTACGCGGCCGAAAATACAATTCCCCCATAGTTCACACCCACATTCTTTTAATAGGAACTCTATATCCTATAACTCGGAGCTATTGCTCTGCTATTATCATTTGCCTGCTACTTTGTATTTGTACGCTTGACGCTATCTGGACCCCATCTTTTCGATTACTTTATTGCCATCTATTTTCACCCATTTTACGATAACCATTTCTTCTGCCTACATCGTCCCATTGCTTCAATCATAACCTACAATACGACATGAGATTGTCAGGAGGGAATGATTCGTGTCCAGCAGACAAAAGACGGTTATCATTGGCGCAGGCGGACATTCCAAAGTTATCATTGATATGCTGGGCTCCAATCCCATGATAGAGATAGTGGGGTGCACGGCCGCCACGGGAATGGGCACAGTCTTGAACGTGCCTGTATTAGGCGATGACTCTATCTTGCCGTATCTATATGATCATGGCGTCCGCCACGCATTCGTGGCGATCGGCGACAACCGGATCCGGCGCAAGATGACACGTCATGCCAAAGACATCGGATTTACATTGATTAATGCCATCAGCCCATTTGCGTATGTGTCTCCGTCAGCCCAGTTAGGCTCGGGGATTGCCGTCATGCCCCGCGCCGTGTTGAATGCGGAAGCGCACATTCATGATAATGCCGTTATCAACACGGGAGCGACGGTCGATCATGAATCCGTCATCGGAGAATCGTGTCATGTGGCGCCGGGTAGCAGTCTTTCCGGGAATGTGCGCGTTAAAAACGGGGCTTTCTTGGGCACGGGAACGAAAGTCATCGACGGCATAACCATTGGCGCCTGGTCGGTACTCGGCGCAGGTTCCGTCGTCATCCGCAACATTCCGGATCGATGCCTTGCTGTGGGCGTGCCGGCCCGCGTCATTAAGCAACGTCATGAACCGTTCTAATGCGCAGATACGAACGTTGGAGGGAAAAATACATGAACAAATATTATTCCATTGCAACTCCCATTTTGAATGGGAACGAAAAGAAATATGTCATGGACTGTTTGAATTCGACGTGGATCTCTTCCAACGGCCCGTATTTGGATCAATTCGAGCAGCAATTCGCCGCTTTCTGTCAGACGAAGCACGCAATTGCCTGCAGCAACGGCACGACAGCCCTGCACTTGGCGCTGATGGCTCACGGGGTCGGACCGGGGGATGAAGTGATCGTTCCGACACTTACATTCGTTGCAACGGCAAATGCCGTATCATACTGCGGAGCGGTCCCCGTGTTCGTCGACGCGGAGGCAGAAACATGGAATATAGACACCGACGCCATTGAAAGCAAGATTACGCCCCGCACGAAAGGAATCATTGCCGTTCATCTGTACGGACATCCTGCACATATGGATCCCATCATGCATATCGCGCAAAAGCACGACTTGTTCGTCATCGAAGACGCTGCCGAGGCCATTGGCGCCCAATATAAAGAAAAAATGACGGGGTCGTTGGGGCACACCGCCACGTTCAGTCTGTTCGGAAATAAAATCATTACGACCGGCGAAGGGGGCGTCGTAACGACCAATGACGACGCTCTCGCCGAAAAAGTCAAACTGCTGAAGGGGCAAGGAATCGACCAAAACAAGAAATATTGGCATCCCGTTATCGGATACAATTATCGGATGACCAACATTCAAGCGGCGATTGGATGCGCCCAGCTTGAAAATGCCGACTGGCACATCCAGCAGCGTATCCGCGTTGCCATGCACTATTATGACTATCTCCAAGGTGAAGACAGACTGACGCTTCCGGTTCAGAAAATATGGGCCAAAAATGTATACTGGATGTTCAGCGTCGTGCTCAACCGATGTTCGGAAATGCAGCGGGATTCGATCATGAAGTATTTAAAAGACTATGGGATCGAGACAAGACCGTTCTTCTATCCGATGCATATCCTTCCTCCGTATGCACACGGGCAGACGTCTACGGAATTTCCGGTAGCTAACCGCATTGCGTCCCAAGGCATCAATCTTCCGAGTCATGGTGAGTTGACGGAAGACGATATCCGGTTTATTTGCCGGACGCTAAGAAATGTGTTGTAACCTCGTTACAACGGTTTGAGGGGGAGACGTCATTGGCATTGCAACACCGGGTCATACATTTCATACATGCCATATTGAAGCTGGAAGGGTTGGACTTCATTAGAGAGCTGTATCGGCAATTCCTCCACCGGGAGCCGAGTGCGATGGAGTATCAGCATTATATGAGACTGCTGGCTATGCACCAGACCAAGCAGACGCTGATAGTCCATGTCATGTGCAGCGAGGAGGCGGAACGGTTATATCATCAGCCGCCTTCCGGATTTATCCATCTCCATGATGAGAATGAGACGGCCGCAAGCATCTTGCGCCGCTTTTATCCTTCTGAACCGTTTTTTTTCGTTCATTCGTTATACAATGAATTGTTATGCCGCAATCCGGATACGCAAGGAATGCAAGGCCACCTGCACAGTTTATTGGGGGGCATGCAAAAGAAAAATCTGCTTCACGCATTTTTCATATCGGCGGAATGCCAAAAATTCCTTTCCATGCCCCAAATCCCTTTCATAAACGACTGTCGGACGGTCGGAACGGGGATTGCAGCTCCTCCATGGGGACATCGGATTGTGAACCATATCGGCATCTTTTTGGCTTATCCTCACCCTCTCGCCTTGGACGGCGAGGGAATCGGGCGCTTTCTTTACCGGTTAATTGAGGGCTTTTTAAGTAAAAGACCGGATGTCCACATCCATATAGCCGCCACAGATTACAACTATGCGGATGCTGAACATTCATTCGCTTCATTAAAATTCCAATTCCCTGGACGGGTTCATATCACTAGATCGAACAATATCGAAACGTTCAATACGAATGTCCCGGCGGAAGTTTGGATTGTGCCTATCGTTTCACTTGAATTGGCGATGTTTTTAAAGAAACCTTATATCGTATGTTTGCATGATTTGGTTCATCATCAATTCAAGGACTTGTATTTTACAATGTATCCTGAATTTTGCTATCGGGTTGACCGCAATGGTTATCTGGTCTTGAAGAAAGCCGTAGCCATCGTATCCAATTCCAATTATGTCCGGTACCACCATGCCATCGTTGTCGCCGGAATGCCTGCGGAGAAAACACATGTTATCCGATTGGCCCCTCCGAACGACGAATATCAATCTTTTACTTTTATTGATGAAACCCAATTCCGTTTGAAATACCAGTTATTGTATGAGTACCTTGTGTTCCCGACCGTTTTGCGCCTGCATAAAAATTTCGAACGGCTAATTGCCGCATTTATCAAATTTAGACAATCATTCGACGGTTACCATTCTCGATTGCGTCTCGTATTCACTGATCAGCTGACGAACAATCCAAAGCAGGCGGAAGTCATGCAAATATTACAGCATGTTGCAGATGAAGATATTCGGAGCAGCATCATGTTTATAGGCCGAATTCCGAAATCCGATCTGCCCTCGCTCTACAAATACGCGCTGGGAACCATCGTTCCGACTCTGTTCGAAGGCAGCTGCCCGTTCCCCATTCTGGAATCATTGACGATGGGCACGCCTGTCGCGGCAGCCAATATCGAGGTGACGAACGAGATCATTACAGATATGAGCGCATTCCTGCCATTCAACCCCTACTCCATCGAAGAAATGGAAGCGGCCATTCGCGGATTATGGACGTACCGCCACACTCTGCTAGCCCGGCAACAAGCCGCGATTAGCGGAGCGATGCAGCGCAGATGGACAGATGTCGCCAATGAATATTACGCTTTACTACAGCACGTCGCCAGCACGAACTAATGGCTGCTTGAACGGCTCACAGCATGCTGTAATGCTTCATGTAAGCTAGCCGGAATATATGAATATATTTTTTTGCGACATCATCCCACGTTTCCGACGCATCGTTCATGCCTTGTACGGCAGAGGCCTTATAATGCGCATAGTTGTCAAATAGACGCTTCAACGCTTGCGCGATCGAATCCGGCGACTCCGGGTCGAACCAGACGATGTCGGCGCTGTGCCTTGCCAGATGCTCCCGCATGACGGGGATATCGGAACAGAGCACCGGGACGCCCAATCTCAACGCTTCTTCGACCGGATAGCTTCCGCCGCCTTCCGACATGCTCGGCATGATTAGGGCTTGAGCATTCCTCACGACCGGGATGACGTCCACATCCTTAATGAATCCCATCGGATACACATCTTTGTCAAGATGCAGCCCGACCCGTTTCATTAATGATATAAGTGCGGGAACATACAAATGATCAGGCCAGTGAGGCGGAACGCTGCGCAACAGCTCCGTGTTGTAGCCGAACAAAACGAGCGGAACTTCGTTGCTTTCAGTAAATCTTGAATAGGCCAGCAGCAAATTATAGTGATTTTTATGCGGTGACACATTGCTTGGGTACACCACGTACTTCTGCGGGAGACGTAATGCCAATTCTTCGGTTACCCTCGTATTTGTCAAGTTTGCGGACGGAAGAATGGCATGCTCGATAACATGGACTTCATTGCATTGCGGCCCGAAGTGCTCGATTAATCTTGATTTTACGTGATGGGAAGAGACGGCGACGGACGTCATATTTTCTATCCAGCATTTGGATTCTTTCCAACACTGTTGAACGACGGCACCCGTCAAATAATGAGGGACAAAGTCCATCACCGTTGTATCATGGAACGTGCATATCGCCGGAATGTGCACCTTGACATATTCAGGACCATGCGGCCAGAAAAAGTATACGACATGACAATCGGAAAGCAGCGCATTTCCTTCAGACGATTGAATGGATCCGCTAAAATAAACGATATCGATATTCGGGTATCCCGTAATATCGATTCTTTCTTTAAAGCTTGTTTCTGAGGATATGACTAATCTCACCAGATCAATATCTTCCTGCCGTGCCATCGCAGGCAATAGATTAGACAATAGTCTCGCTCCGCCGCCTGCGGAAATCAAATTGGCACACCAAATCATAATTCTCATTTTGCAACTCCCCTTTGAAGAGGTTGTTCAAAAAGCCCCCTTTTGAACACGCACTTGAAGCATTTACAAGCGGGTGATTCGGCAATTCCTTAATGAATATGCGACGCGCTCATGGATGATTCATCGCGATGTCCGGAAAGCAAAGATATTTCACGCCAATAAGATGAATATAGATGGGAAAAAAGGAGGATATGAAGATGGCGCAGATCATATGGCATGGAAATGTATTCGACTCCACAGGGTACGCCAAAGCAGCAAGACAATACGTGCTTGCCTTGCATGCGCGGGGTGCGGACGTCAAGCTGGAGGCCTATTCCGGACTCCCTCCTGTCGAGCTCCCCCTTAACCAAAAAACGGTGCTGGAACAATTGCGGGTCAAGCGGAGCAGAGCGGTTCAGCGTGTAAGCGTCTTTCATTATATCCCGGACTTCTGGAGAAAAAAGCTGCGGCCCTCGTTCGGCTTCACGTACTGGGAAACATCCAAAATTCCGGACACCTGGGTCAAGCAAGCGAACCAAATGAATGCCGTGCTGCTGCCCAGTCTTCACAATATCGATGTCTTTCACCGTTCCGGCGTCACCGTGCCGTTATTTTATGTCCGTCCGTGCCTGTCCGAGCCATATCATTCGCCCTCTCCCGAGTCTACGCCGCCATATGTGCACCATTTGCCTCCATTCCGGTTTTTATCGGTCTGTTCCTGGATTGACCGCAAAGGAATCGACCTGCTGTTGAAAGCGTTCTGGAACGAATTTACGGCTGCCGATCCGGTATGCTTGATTATTAAATCGGCGGGAACCGGGGATATTTTCCAACAAGTGGAAAAATTAAAGCAGGAGCAGATGCTAACGCACATGCCCGCGCCGGTATACATTGATTTGGAGCTGAGGAGCGAAATGGAAATGGATGCCCTGTACCGCAGCAGTCATGCGTTTGTGCTGCCGAGTCGGGGGGAAGGCGTCGGCTATCCGGTGCTGGAAGCAGCCATGAGGGGAATTCCGGTTATTGTGACGGGATGGGGAGGCCATGCCGATTTTTTGAATGAGCATAACAGCTACTTAATTCCGTATCAGCTCGTGCCCGTGAAGCCGCAGCCCTATTATTACGGGTACCAAAGCGATCAGCTCTGGGCGGAAGCATCGATCGACTCGCTGCGAAGCACGATGCGTCATGTCATGACCCATTATGCGGAAGCGTCCGTGAAAGGGCAAATCGTCATGCAGCATACTTTGACGCACTTCTCTCCGGATAAGGCGGCGCAAGATCTTATCCACGCGCTTACGAACATGACCGGCTTCTCCTTCACCTGATATTCCACTGCAAAAAAAGAGATAAGGAAGCCGCCCTTACCTCTTTCTTCGTTACCTGTTTCAACTACCCCAAGTTCTCCCTTTTTAAAGCTAAAACCTAAAATGGGAATCTTTGTCAGAATCTATACAGGAAGCTGCCGCTTAATGAGCTGCAAGGCTTCGCCCACATTTGCCGCCTCAATGGCGTGGATCGATCCGTCATACTGCTCGGAAGCATGGTCATAGCGGGAATCATAGTAATGCTCAAGCATGAGCGCAGCCGCTTCTCCGTAATTCTCCAATCGCAGCGCGTCGGCAACGGCGTGCGCTCCAGGCGTGTGCATCCGGCGCTGGATGCGGGCAAACGCTTCACGAATCGCTTCCGGATGCTTGGATGGCTCATAGGCGGCCACAATGTTGCGTACCCGTTCCTGCACCGGCAAATGCACATCTAACACGGTTCCGCGCTGCTTGGCGCGCATGAGGAACTCCGGCAGCACAATCTTGCCGAGCCTGCGGCTTTCCGCCTCCAAGAGCACATAGGCGGCGTTGTCCGACTGCAGCTGAATCAGTCTGTCCAGCAGCAGCGCGTCGAACATCTTCTGATTGTTCGGTGCCTGTCCGATATGTCCGAACACCGATCCCCGATGACCAGCCAGCCCTTCCAAGTCCAATACGGGATAGCCTTCGGAATGCAATCGCCGCAGCATGTCCGTCTTCCCCGTTCCCGTATGCCCCGACAGCACGATGCAGGGCACGGTCAATTCATGCTGCTCCAGCGTCTCCTGCACCCAGCGCCGGTAAGAGCGGATGCCCCCGGACAGCCGATACGGCTTCAAGCCCATCAACGACATGACCGTAGCCATCGTGCGGCTGCGCATGCCGCCACGCCAGCAATAGATGACAACCGGACCATCCAATTGCTTAAATTGTTTATACAATGCGGGGAGCTTGGCCGATGCGATTTGAAGCCCGCGTTCTTTCGCCGCTTCGACGCTAACCTGCTTATAAATCGTGCCGATTTCCGCCCGCTCCTCATCGGAGAACAGCGGAATGTTGATGCTCCCCGGAATCGTAAACTCCTTGAATTCCCCCGGCGATCGCACGTCGACCAGCGTCGCCTTTTTATCGCGCAATGACAAACATTGCTCCAATGCAATATCTTGCATGCCCCTCACCTCTTGTTGTCTCTCTCGTTACGCATCTCTATTTTTAAGACTATAGCAAACCCGGCCATAAATCTACTCTGCCTTCTATCATGGACAAAAAACGCGCCTTCCAAACGAATGAATCACCGCCCATTGCGCCCACACTCCGTCAAGCGCCGTGCCCTTTTTTCCTCTTTGTTCATATGTAGTAATAATTCTCTTCTGTCATCATCGTCTGTTTTTCAGGAGGTGTTTCTCATTACAACAGTCAAGGCTGTTATTTTGGCTGGGGGAAAAGGGACCCGGTTTTGGCCGTTTAGCCGTTCGCATTGTCCAAAGCAATTTTTGCCGATTCTTCACCAGCAATCCATGATTGCCGATACTCTGCGGCGCATGCTGCGCTACTTACCGCTTGAACATATTTACATCGTTTCACTGGAAGAATACGTTCCGCTCATCCGGGAACAGCTCCCCGGCTTCCCGCCTCAAAACATTATCATTGAACCAATGGCCAGGGATACGGCCGCCTGCATCGGTTTATCCGCGCTGCATATGCTTATGGCCGATGAGGATCCGGTGCTTATCACCTTGCCTTCCGATCATTATATATCGGACCCGGATGCATTCCATGAAGGCCTGCGATCCGCAGTCCGGCGAGCGGAGCAGGAGCCGTGCGTCGTCACGCTGGGCGTTCGGCCGACCCGTCCGGAGACCGGCTATGGATATATCCGCATTCGTACCGATCACTGCGACGCGGCGGAGAAATGTGCCGGCGAGCAAAGAGAGCAATGGGCGGAACCAATAACGGCCGTAGAAAAGTTTATTGAGAAGCCTCATCTGTCCGTCGCGCAAAAAATATTTTCTGACGGATGCCACTATTGGAACACAGGCACTTTCATCTGGAAAGCATCCACAATCATGCATTTGCTCAAGCTGCATCTGCCCGATCTGCACGATATATTAATGGAAATGAAACCTATCATGCGCAACCCGGCCGGCGGCTCAGAGACGCTTGCGCTGCTATACGGCAGACTCAACAAGCAATCCATCGATTACGGCGTCATCGAGAAATGCGAATCGATCTACATGATTCCCGTACATTACGGGTGGGACGATCTGGGCAATTGGAATGCGCTGGAACGAACGGAGCAGCCGGATGAGCAGCATAACGTGATATACGGGATCCATCAAGGACTGGATACGAACCGCTGCATCATATATGGGACATCGAATCAACTGATTTCAACGGTAGGGGTCGAAGATATGGTCATCGTCGCAACCGATGATGTCCTGCTTATCTGTCATAAAGAACGGACCCAAGATATTAAGAAGGTTGTGGAACGGCTGAGCCAGCAAGGTTACCGCACATTTTTATAGACTGTTGTCCGTCTTGAGGGGAGGAAGCACAGTGAGCGGCGAGATGTATATCCGCAACATCGGGACCGTATTCGAGCCGACAGGTTACGCGAAAGCAAACCGGCATATTTTATTGGAACTTATGAAAAGAGGCGTGCATTCCCAATTTTCCCCCATTCATCCCGAAGTCGTCAAAGTGCCGCTATCCCCTTCCGTCGAGGCCGGATTGCACGCGCTTATGCACACTCCCCTGCCGCAGCATCATACGGTTCTGGTCCACTACCCGGCGATCCATTTCGTCAAAGATGCGCAGCGGTTCACGATCGGCATGACGATGTTCGAATGCAACCGTCTCCCTTTCACTTGGGTTCGCCGATGCTGCAGCATGGATGAGATCTGGGTGCCGTCCACCTTCAACCGGGATACCTTCATCCAATCCGGCGTCCCGGCGCATAAAATCCGGGTCATGCCATACGGCATCGATCCGCTCATGTATTCTCCCGCCCGGCCGCCCCTTCCCGTTCCCGGCAGGCGGGGCTATGCCTTCTTGTCGGTCTGCTCGTTCGATGACCGCAAAGGAATCGATATTTTGCTGTCCGCCTTCTTCGAAGAATTTTCCGAATCGGAGGACGTCTGCCTTATCATCAAGACGCGCGCCTCCTCGGAACCGGAGATTGGAAGGCAGCAGGCGTATATAGATGCCATCGCCTCCCAGACACCGGGGCGGACGAGATCATCCGTCATCTTGCTGTCAGCCATCCATAGCTGGACGGAAGAGGAACTGGCCATGCTGTATAACAGCGCGGACAGCTACGTCCTCGCCACCCGCGGCGAGGGCTGGAGCATGACGGTCATGGAAGCGATGGCGTCGGGCTTGCCCGTCATTACGACACGCTGGTCTGCCCATCTGGACTTCGTGAACGATATGAACGGCTATCTCATTGCCGTGCAAAGGTTCGTCCCGTCTCATCAGACGAACTCCCGGCTGCTGTGGGCCGTTCCGGATAAGCATCATTTGCGGCAATTGATGCGCCACGTCTACGTTCACCGTGAAGAAGCCGCAGCCAAGGCGGAGCTCGGCCGGCAGACGGTAAGCGGGCAATTCACGTGGGAAGCGAGCGCTGCCCGCATGCAGCAGCGCCTGCAGGAAATATCCGCCAGGTAAAAGGGGTTGTTCGAACCTGCACGAAAAGGAGAGATTACAGCGCCATGATCAGCGTCATTGTACCTACCATCCATCATACCGAACTGGTGAAACAATGCATACACAGCTTCATCAACAGCGTGCATGATCTGCCATACGAACTTATTGTGGTCGATGACGGGAGTCCGCCCCACATTCAGCGGGAGCTGGCGGATTGGGCCGCTCCCCTCAATGTGCACATAATCGCCAAGCCAAGCAATGAAGGCTTCAGCCGTTCGGTCAACCTCGGCATTCAACATTCGCAGGGGCAATTCGTGCTGCTCGTCAACAACGATGTCGTCTTCCATGAACCGGGGTGGCTGCAGCATATGCTGCTTACCATGCATGGCTCCGCAGACATTGGCATTGTGGGCGCCCGTCTATTATACCCGAACCTGACGATTCAACATGGCGGTGTGGTCCCGGCCCATAAAGGCCATTTCGATCACCGCTTTCGGGGTCAAGCGGCCGACTTCCCGCCAGCCTTGGCGGTCGAAGACATGAATGCCGTTACCGGCGCGCTGATGCTCGTGCGCAGACAGCTCTTTGACCAGATTGGCTTGTTCTCGGAAGAGTTTTTCATTGCCTTCGAAGACGTCGATTTCTGTTACCGCGCCAAGCAGCACGGCGTTCGCGTCATTTACTGCGGAACGGCCTGCGCCCTTCATCTTGAAGGCTATACCAGAGGCACGAATAAACATAACAAGAATAGGTATTGGCGGCAAAAAGAGATGGAGGCCCGAAAAAAATTTTGGATGAAATGGGGAGGGAGCACCTTCAGATGACTGCACCGTTGGAGGTCGTGTACGTGCTGGAGCTGACCGGATTGTCCGGCGGCATCCGAAATGTGTTGGAGCAGGTAAACCGCCTGCACGATATGGGCGTAAAGGTTCATTTGTTCGCGCTCGATAAGCAGCCTGTCTGGTTTCCGCTCAAGATCGCCGTTCACCGGTTTCCGAGCTATCCGGTCATGCTGCGCACATTAAGACGAATGAATTGCATTAAAATCGCCACCTGGTGGAAAACGCTCGCCGTCGTCTGGCACAGCTGCGACCGCAGACGCGGCGGCAGCGGAGTGCCATTGTACCTTGTACAAGATATAGAGGAAAGCTACTATCCGAACTGGCATGACATGCAGGAGCGGGTGCGCAATACGTACCGGGTGCCGGTGCACATGATGACCATCGCCGACTGGACGACCAGACAGCTGCTTGAACGGTTCCAAAAGCATGCCAGCAATATCTCCATAGCGGTCGACTTCGACTTGTATAAGCCGAACCGCACGCACGATTACGATCCATTCCGCATTCTCGCCTGCAGCCGGCGCAGCCAGCATTTGAAAGGCTTCGACATCACCGTCCACGCCGTCAAGGACGCATGCGCCAAGCTGCCGCAAGCATCCCTGGTCACCTTCGGCGTAGAACCGCCCTATATCGAAGGGATCCCGCAAATCCATTTTTCCCATCCGGATGATCAGCATGTATCGTATCTGTACGCCAACTGCGGCGTATTCGTACAAACATCGTATCATGAAGGCTTCGGACTGCCGATTCTCGAAGCGATGGCGTGCGGCGCTCCGGTCGTGACGACCAAGGCGGAGGGCAATGAAGAATTTTGCCAGAATGGATGGAATTGCATACTGACGGAAAAAGGGGATGCCGCTGGAGTGGCGCAAGGAATTCAGCGCATACTGACCGATCCGCAATTTTCTGCCTTCATTGCAGCGAATGGGATGGCCACGGCGCAGCAATACAATTGGCCGCGCGTCATGAACAACTTGACGAACGTGTTTCATTCGCTGATTCCGCAGCTGCAGCACTGAGAATGGAGGCGCCCGCCATGTCTGCTCCCATTTTCTTCATGCATCGGGGTAATGAGCCCTATCTATCAATCAGCCTGCAGCAAGCGAAATGCAGCAATCCGCATGCGGAGGTTATTCTTATCGGCAAGCCGGCGAACCGGGGCCATGGCGGACCGCATGTCCGCCATGCGTTCCTCGGCGATTATTTTGCCGGCGCCGCCCTTTTTTCGAACGTATACAAGCACGACAGTCCGAACACCCGCGAGTATAACCTATTTTGTTTTCAACGTTGGTTTGTGCTGCGGGATTATATGTGCAGGCACGGAATTACAGAAGGTTATTATTTGGATTCCGATGTGATGCTGTATGCGGATATGCGGAACAGCCATCTTCGCCGCCATCCGTTCGAGCTGTGCTGGACGACCTATGTTCATATCGATCCGCTGAAGCAATTGTGCGAAATGATGATGGGCGCGTTCGCCGATCCTGCCAGCTTTTCTCATTTGCGCCACCATACACGGCAGCTTGGCCATCCCGCCGTTTCCGACATGATCGCCTTCGATCTGTTTTACAGCCATGTGCTGGGGAACACGAGAACGTACGGCTTCCATCAAGACGGTTTATACGACTACAATCTCCACCATTGCAGCGGGTTTGAAATGCAGGGCGGCTTCAAAAAGATATATTGGTGCGGCGGCGCCTTATACGGCAATCTACTCGCGGAACACCGGTTTCTGCGCATAAACAGTTTGCATTTCCAAGGAGGCGCCAAAATCTATATGTCCCATTTTCACACACCGTATTTGCCATCCGGGAGAAATGAAACGTTCTATTTCCACTATGGCGCACAGACTTGGGTAATGTCGGATTATGCGACAGCCGCTATTTCAGGAGACGGCATGCCATAGAGCGTCTATGGTTGACCTCGTGCTGCCAAATCATCCGCTTCATGGCAGACGACGTCATGTTTGTCGCTAGAAAAACACCCTTTCCCCACAGAACAGCCCCAGCTTGATTACATCAGGCTGGGGCTGTTACTCATCTATGAACTATGGACCGCTTCATCAAGCATCGCTTGGATTCCTGCCTGCAAATCGACTTTGCTCGACCATCCCAAAGCGGTGAGCGGTTCGATGTCCGCCTGTGAGTGCATAATTTCATGCTCCCGGTATGGGAGCGCCCCGAACCGGAGCGCGGTCTGCGACCGGGCCAAGCGGTGAACAAGCTGCACGAATTCCCGAACCTCAACCGCCCGCCCGGTGCCGAGCTCATATTGCCGGAACGGCTCGGAATCACGGGCTGCACTGCGCCTTAGCAATAGCGCATACGCATCGGCCGCATCCGTCGCATAGATAAAATCACGCGCCTGCCGCCCCGGTGTCAGCTTTAACTCCGGCACGTTCGCGACACAGCTCCGCACGGCGTGGCTGGTGAATTTATCGTTATTATCAAGCGGTCCGTACACATGCTCCAGCTTGACGTTGATAAAGCGGACAGCGCCCTTAAGCGCCGCCTCCCTGCCCCATTCGGCGAAGTGCCTTTTGGACAACGTATAGCCGATTAAATATTTGTAGTCGAGCGGCTCGCGGTTGATAAACGTATCCGTGTTGAGGAACAGCTTGGCGCCGTAACGTACGGCCATCTCCAGCAACCGCAGCGGAAATGCGACATTCGCCGCCATCAATTCACTGAATGGCGCCTCGTCCCGGCCGTATAGGGTTGCCGCATGAACGACGGCGTCAATCGGGGCGTGCTGCGCGACAATCGCCTCGAGCTCCGCCCGATCCAAGTCTGCGGTTGCGAGGCCGGACAGCACCCCGCTGATGCGGCGGCAATCGGAGAAGCTGCGTTTCAGCACGATGACATGATGTCCGTCGCGCAGCAGCGCCTTGACGATATAGCTGCCCAAGAACCCCGTCGCGCCCGTCACGAGCACTCGCAACGGCCGTTCAGCCTTGCTCCCCGGTTCTATTGGCTCCATGGCGCATTCCCCGTCTTCCACAGCTGCTCGAGATGCTTTTTGTCGCGCAATGTATCCATTGGATGCCAGAAGCCCGTAAACGGAAAAGCCATCAGTTCGCCGTCATGAGCCAGCCGCTCCAGCGGATCCTGCTCCAACACAGTCTCATCGCCGCGAATATAAGAGAAGACTCCCGGATTCATAACGAAAAATCCGGCATTGATCCATCCTCCCTCTCCCATCGGCTTTTCTTGAAATCCCGTCACCTGATTATCCTGCATTTGCAATGCGCCAAAGCGCCCGCCAGGCAGAGTGGCCGTTACAGTCGCCAGTTTCCCGTGAGAATGGTGGTACTCGACAAGCTTGGCAATGTTGATATTCGCCAAGCCGTCTCCGTAGGTCAACATGAACGGCTCATCCCCGACGTACCGCTGAACGCGCTTCAGTCTTCCTCCCGTCATCGTATCCCGACCGGTATCCACCAGCGTGACCCGCCAAGGCTCGGCACAATGCTGATGGATAGACATTTGATTCTGATTGCTGAAATCAAAGGTCACATCCGAGCGATGCAAATAATAATTCGCAAAATACTCCTTAATCATATAGCCCTTGTACCCGAGGCAAAGGACAAAATCATGATACCCGTACCGCGAGTAGATGGACATAATATGGTGGAGGATGGGCCGATCGCCGATCTCAATCATCGGTTTCGGTCTGACTTGGGATTCTTCGCTAATCCGCGTGCCGTAACCGCCAGCCAATATAACGACCTTCATCTGTTAACTTCCCCCTTTCCTTGGATAGGCGAGCCCGTACGCTATACGCTGTCATATAAGGCAATCTGACGCAAGCAGACCTGCTGCATGTCGCAGCCGGCTTTATAAGCGCGCACCCAGTCCGAAATATGCTGAACGGTTTGCTTTACATTCCATTTCGGATGCCAACCGAGCTCTGCCTTCGCTTTGGAACAATCCAACTTCAACATGTGCGCTTCGTGAACGTCGTCTTCATCCTCGATAATAATCGGTATATCGCTCCCCCATGCGGCGCACAGTGATTCGGCGATCGACAGAACCGTCTCGGAGCTGCTGTCGTCCGGACCGAAGTTCCAGCCCTGGGCATATGCCGCTCCATGCTCGTACAGTTTTTGCGCGAGTAGCAGATAGCCGCCGAGCGGTTCCAGTACATGCTGCCACGGGCGGACGGAATTCGGCCTGCGGAGGCGGATGGCTTCCCGCCGCAACAATGCGCGTACAACATCGGGCACGAGCCGATCCTCGGCGAAGTCTCCTCCGCCGATGACGTTGCCCGCCCGGGCCGACGCCAAGGCAACGCCGTGCGAGCCATGACGATCCGGATGAAAGTAAGAGCTGCGGTATGCGGCGGTCACAAGTTCGCTGCACGCCTTGCTGTTCGAATACGGGTCATATCCTCCCAAGCGGTCTTGCTCGCGGTAGCCCCAGATCCATTCACGGTTGTCGTAGCATTTATCGGTCGTGACATTGATGCACGCTCTGACCGGTATTCCTTGATGAACGGCTGCACGCACTGCTTCCAGCACATTGACCGTGCCCAGCACATTGACTTCATACGTTTCTGCCGGATGGACATATGAGGCGCGGACCAGCGGCTGGGCCGCCATATGAATGACAATGTCCGGCCGCGCCTCTACAAGAGCTTGGGTCACATCTTCCCGCGCCCGCACGTCTCCGGTTACGGAGCGGACAAGAGCGCCGATGCCGCAGCAAGCAAATAAACTGGGATCCGTCGGCGGCTGAAGCGCATATCCGGTAACACGCGCGCCGAGTCTGTGCAGCCACAGGCACAGCCATGAGCCCTTGAATCCCGTATGACCGGTCACGAATACGTTTTTGCCCTTCCAGAAGGACTGATCACTCACCGTTTCCCCTCCCCGCTTCCGTTCCAATCTCGCATATCCATTCTTTACTTGATATCCCCTTTGGATCTTTGTTCCCGATACCATTCAATCGTGCTCCTCAACCCGCTCGCCAAGTCGGTAGCCGCTTCGAAACCGAAGGCTTGCTTCGCCCGCCCGACATCGAGCAACCGCCGCGGCTGTCCGTCCGGCTTGGCGGCATCCCAGACAATCGCTCCGGCATAACCCGTCAACGATTGAATGAGCGCGGCCAGCTCGCGAATCGTAATTTCTTGACCGGTGCCGATATTAATCGGATCCGGTCCATCGTATAATACCGTTGCCTTCACAATCGCTTCCGCCGCATCCTCGACGTAAATAAACTCGCGTGTCGCTGTGCCTGTTCCCCATAGCGTAATGCTCTCTTTTCCTTGCTCCATGGCGTCCACGCATTTGCGGATAATGGCCGGAATGACGTGGGATGTTTCCAAATCGAAATGATCTCCCGGTCCATACATGTTCACGGGAAGCAAATAGATAGAATTAAAACCATATTGTTCACGGTAGGCATGCGACTGCACCAGCATCATCTTCTTGGCCAACCCGTAAGGGGCATTCGTTTCTTCCGGATACCCGTTCCACAATTCGCTCTCTTGGAATGGAGCGGGCGTATGCTTCGGATAGGAGCAAATCGTCCCAATCGCCACAAGCTTCTCTACCTGGAACAGGCGCGATTGTTCGATAAGCTGAGTTCCCATAATAAGGTTGTCGTAAAAAAACTTGCCGGGATTTTTCTGATTAGCGCCGATCCCCCCGACAACGGCAGCCAAATGAATGATGATTTCAGGCGCGCAATCGTTCAGCATCTGAACAATGTCCTGCCCCTTCCGCAAATCATAGCTGGCGCTGCGTGGAACAAAGACGGATTTGCATCCATACTCCTCTAGTTTGCGGACGACATGTTTGCCCAAAAAGCCAGACCCGCCAGTCACCGCTATCCTTTTTTGCGCAAGAGCAAGATTCACCTGACATTCACATCCTTTAACGGGCCTCTTATAGCAACGGAACGGGATGCCGATTCGCCAGCACCCATCTGTTTGCTACATCCGCTCCCTTTTTTAAATGATGAAAAAATTCATATTCCTGCTGCGACAACGGAGCAATGAGATTAATTCTAAAGCTGAGCTGGCGGGCATCGTTGCTTCCGCCGCGTGCGGCAGGCACGAAGTGCTGGTCGGCGCTAATATCAATTGACGTTCTCGTGCTAACCGCATCGATCCGCAAGTCGATATAGAAGTTTCCATCCGCGACAGTCACCTTCTTCACCGGGATGCCGTTCACATGTACCGTAAGATGCAAATCCCCATGTATGCGTTGATAGGTTCCATGACAGAGCAGCCGTTTGCATGGTTGATCCGGTGTCGTTTCTATGGTTGCGCGGTAGTTGGGGGGAGCCCATCCATCCTCATACCGGTTGGTGTCGGCGATGCGTGGATAATGCCCGAAGAGCGGGTATTTTTTGACGAGTTCGGCCCACCACAGCAGACCGTTCTTGAAAAAATGGATGATAAGCTGGCATAAATAATTGTTCGACACAGTGCCGTAATTTTTCATGCTTGCCGTCAATATTTCCGGCAAACCGACCTCCGTATAACCGACGACCGTCTTGCATGAGGAATGCATACGCGAATTCGCCAGCAATTCGTCCATATACCCGATCGGATAATGCTTGGAAATACGCATCCACATGTCATAGTCCATGCAGAACTGCAACTGCTCGTCAATGCCTCCCAAGCTGTCATACACTTCTTTGCGCACGAACGATGCCGGTTGGCATACGATGCAGCATTCGAATAACCGTTGCGATTGATAGGGCTCCACGTGATACGGCTTCAGAAATCGGTTGGACTCGTCGGTATAGTTGCCTCTGCCGTATACCATCCCCAAATGGGGATTAGCCTGCAAGACATGTACCGCCTTTTCAACCGCTTCCGGCAAATACGTGTCGTCCGAATTCAGCCATCCGATAATTTGGCCCTGCGCCAGTTGCAAACCTTTGTTGATCGCATGGGACTGCCCTCTGTCCGGTTCCGACACATAGCGGAAGCGGTGTCCGCAGCGGTAGCTGTATTCCTGCAATATAGCAACGGTCCCGTCGCTTGAGCTGCCATCGATTACGATATGCTCGATATTCGGATACGATTGTGACAATACGCTTTCTATCGTCTCGCGGATAAACGCCGCTTGGTTAAAGGAAGGCGTAACAATGCTTACCATGGGCAGAAGCGGATTGAGCACCGGTCATAACCTCCAAACGATGTGTCGTTGTTTCTGAGTTGTTGAAACGTTATATATATATGAAATCTGGATGATTCTGCCACGGCAAGCATATACAGGCTCATTGAAAGTTCGTAATTTAGGGAAGACGCGTTCTCGTTCCATGGACTCCGTCATGTCACCCGAATCATATGTACGCGTGCTGCATGAATGCGGCGCCAACGTCATACTCGAGGCGGAGCCATTCCGTGACCCGGCATCAAGTCGCCGTAGCGGGCCAAATCCTCATGCAGCACGGTCTAGCATTACTTTCCAAGAAGAATGCCCGGAAATGGAGTCCGCACGGAGCGCAACCTTCAATCAGCCCGGTAATGAATGCCCGCAAAGACTGCGTTCCAGAGTTCATCGCTCTGGGCATCCCATTCGGCAGGAATTTCCAAGGCGCAGGTATGTGCTAACGGCCATCCGCTTTCCACGATCTGATAAGCGGATCCGGGATTGACGACCAGAAGGGTAAACTGATGCTGGACGATGGAAGCCAAAGCGGCCTCCAATTCGATCGTTTCTTCATAAGTCGCATTCAACCGAAAGAAAAATATCCACTCGCACCGCTCCACTTTGTCGAGAAACCGGGTGATGCGGCGCTGCAGCGTTTCTTGAAAAAGCGGATATTTTGCATGAATCCCTTCTGCTCCTTCTGAACACAGGAAATCATGTACCGACTGCATGCCGTAAATGCAATCGCGCACCGAAAAGTTGTGACCGTTGAATACCGTCCCATCCACCACAATATTGGCGGGATGCATAAAATGAGCGAACCGATTGCGCAGCAGCGTGCACAACCCCGGAACAGAATTAGAGTACATCCAATCAATAACGCCACTGTAAGGACGCAGTCCATACCGCTCCATACGCTGGGACGGGTAGCAATTCGATCCGAGACTGTATACAGCGTCATAAGTCCGTTTGATTTCAGACAAGCGCATCATATCTCCCCTTCCTTACGGCAGATTGAACGGTGTCAAATACGTTTCCTGCGCCATCTTGCCGCCCCACTTCAGCTCATAATACCGTTCATAGAGCGGCCACGTCGTATCAACGATAAAGTTGAACCGCGAATCCGACTTTCTGGTCGAGCTTCCGTGATGCTCTACTGGCAGTCCTGTAAACACTTCATCATAGCCTGCCAGCCTTAGTCTGCGGTGATAATCGATATCGGCGAAATAGCTGCTGAATATCGTATCCCAAGGTCCTGCGGCCCGCACTGCCTCCATGTTGTAAGCAGCCAGCGCGTCGAAGTTCGTCAAGGCCAGCCCCCACTTGCGCCCGCTGCTCAGCAGATCCTCCAGCACTCCAAGAAACGCCTCCGGCGTGCCCGGATGCGCCTCAGCGTCGTTATGCATATAAAACACCGCATCGGCTTCGCGTTCGGCAGCCACCCGTTGGAACCAGTTCATGGATTGGGTAAACGTAAGCGGGACGGGCGGTTCATATACGGTCACGCTCCGCGACAGGCCGGTATCGTGCTTCAGCTCGCGCTCCGCCGAATTATCGAGCACGAATGTATTCCCCCAATACGGACGGATACTATCGATGGCCCGGTATAACAAGTCCTTGCGGTTGACATACGGAATTCCCACGATGTAACGCATGCTGACCACTCCTTTTCGATTGCGCACTTTTTAAGAGGATGTTCATGGAGTTCATATATGCTGCACACGGTCCGCAATCCGCTTGGCGGCATTCGCCCACGTCCATTGTGACAGCACCTGCTGCGAAATCCCCTGACTGCGCTCTTTGACCGCCTCTCGGTTGTCATATACATAGCGCATAATATGTGCCAAATGCTCATAGTCCGGCTCCGCCCATTGGAAGTTGGTATAATACGGGCACTTGGCCACTGCCGGCACCAACCGTTTTACACGGACGGGGAATCCAGTCTGTTCGTTCAAGAAGTCACGCTGCGCGCTCCAATCGGTCGCTATTACCGGGATGCCGCACGCCATCGCCTCCAATAGCGGCATGCCCCAGCCTTCTCCTCTGGTCGGCAGTACGAAACAATCGGCGGAACGGTACATGCTGCCAAGCAAATAAGCAGGAATCGTCTGGTTATAGACAATCAATATTTTGGATTCGACATGTTTTAAATTCAATTTGCGGATTTCCGCACGCACATCGATGTCCGGATCTTTATTCGTAATTTTGCATACAAGCAGCACATCGTCATGAACGAACTCATTTGCGAATGTGCGCAGCATTTCCGCCGGCGCTTTTCGTTCGCCCCATTCAAACACGCTCAAAAACGTATATTTTTCCGAAAAGCGAAACGATTGTATCCCCGGATTGAAATAATTCGGATCGATGCCTAACGGCACGATATGGATCGGCACGCGGACGCCGCTATTGCGGAATGTCTCAACGTTAAAACTGGACGGAACCCATATTTCGTCCATTCTATTGCACTGCCGCACCCATTCCTCCGGCAAGCCGTCAACCTCCAGCATCGTATAGCCGACTTTGTATTTTCCTTCATTTTTAAAGAAAACGTCTCCTTGGCCATAGACGACTTCCGGAGCAGACGAATCTCGTGCGCGCATGCTGAACACATTGATGCGGTAATCGTCGCTCATCTGCGGCTCCACCGTCTGGAACGGAGTTCCCGGGCCATAGACGTACCGGTAATGCATTTTAACGCGAAGCTCGTCGAGCGCTGTCATCATATTTCTTGAAGAGTTGGCATAACCGCTTGATAAATTCGCAATGGAATGCCAGTTCAACTTGTGAGTGTACTGCTCCTCCAGATAGCTGGCCCATTTGTCGCGGAATATGCTCTGCGACTGCATGAACAATTGATTAAAATCGACGTTGTTCACTTTGGTCGTCGCATTCTGCGAATGAATGAGCGTTACCCTTCCGTCATAGACGACCCGGTATCCGTCCGCAATCGCTCTAAGGCAATAGTCAGTATCTTCAAAATAAGCAAAATAATCGGGATCCAGCGTTCCGATGGCATCAAGCAGTTCCCGCTTCAAATAAGCGCACGCAAATACAACCCCTTGCACATCCCGTACACCCTCATACTGATTGATATCCGTTTCCAGCCCGCCAAGCTGCTGGCCCCAGCATGTTTCCGCGTAGATATACGTTCCCGCATGCTGCAGCTTCGCATCGTCCCCCCGCAATCTGCAGCCGACAATTCCGATGTCCCGGGCGGAATAGGCTGTCTCCTGCAGCCTCTCAATCCAATCAGCCTGCGGTGCGACAATATCGTTGTTCAGCAGTATAATGTCGCTGTCCGGATCGCATTGCGCAATCGCCAGATTATTTCCGGCCGTAAATCCGCTGTTCCGCCCATGTTCAATCAGCTTTACCCACTGAATCTCCCGCAAATAGGGCAGAGTCTCATCCGTGCTGCCATTATCGAGGACCACGACGTCGACCAGATCGTTATCCGCCAGGCGGGCAAGGGATGAAATACATTGCTTCGTATGCCTCAGACCGTTCCAGGTCAAGATGACGACAGAAACCTTGCGCTTCAGTGGCGGCGCGGCGGGATGACGGCTTTCCTCCTTCTCCGGCGCAGCCTCATCAATTTCGAACTCGCCGAATTCGAACGGCCCGTTCATTCTTGGCATTTGGGGCGAAGCCAACAGCTGCTGGCATTCCGGCGACACAAGCACACCCAAAATGATCGAGAGACGTGACCTTCCGTTGCGCAGCAAGTTCGCATAATGAGGCACGGCCTCATGCTCCACGTCCCGGCACAGCAGCTCGGCGTACAGTTCATGAACGAAGGAAGCGGAATCGATGGTCAACAAGGTATAGATACGGTGATAAATGCGGGGAGTGACGCCCTGCAGACCGCCAGCGCCTTCCTTGGCGTATGTCTGCTTTAATTCCCTGCTCCGCAAGAAGTTGACCGCAATCGATAACTTCGTATGTCCGGAGCGAAGCAGCCCCGCAAAATGGCTCACGCCGACAATCTCCGGTTCTTTATTCAGCAGTTGTCTGTACAATTCCGTAACATAGGCTTCCTCTTCCAATCGGAACATCTGGTGTAGCTTTTGGATGATGTTCAATATCGATCCCTCCAACACACTGCGGATGATACGGTCATTTGGATCCAGTGTATTAGCACAGCCATTGCTTTGCCTGTGCATTTGACCGTGGCGGGCGCTTTATCGCGCAAACTAAATGCAAGAATAGCCGCAATCCATCCTAATCCGTTCAAGCGCTGAATAAAATGATATCAATGGAAGATCAAGCAGGAGGCGGTTGAAAATGGAACGCCGGTATTTGGTGGCGAACGACTATCATATGTCTATCGTTAAGCCTGCGGACCGCGGGCTTGTTATAGAAACATTGGATCATGCATGGAAAGAGAGCCGCGAGGAATTTGTGCTTGAATATGCGGACCGTCTATACGACATCTGTCAGGACGACAAGCAGTATGTTCATATCGTGTATGCAGATTGCTTTCAACAGCTCGTGCATGCCCGGATTGCCCCTCACGACAGCACGGTGATCAAATGCAAACTGGACGGCGATTTCACGGAGCTTGCCGATCTGAAGATCGCATGCTGCGCCAATCGGCTTCATCTCGCGCTTCGTTTCCCCGGCCGCATCGATCATCTTGCGCTGTCCGGCATCCACTGGACGAAGCTCGGATCGACCGTGACCGAGCTGCCTGTCCGCTCGATTCAGCTTGTGACGGACGGGAACTCGCTCTGGCTTGCAGGCTGCATGATGCAGCAAGCCTGCATCTGGAGCTTCGATCAGGCTGCGGGAACGTGGAGCTTGCTTGACAGCATGTTCCACTTGCCGCACACGGATGCGCAAGGGCCTGTCTTCATTCAGGTCTTACCCGATTGGAACGGCCATCTGCACGTGATGCTGATTCATTTTCTTCACGGAAAGCTCTCCTTTCATTCCTGCGCTGCACCCGAAGAATCGGAATCGGCCAAGGCGGCGGAGGGCAGCATCGCCATTCCTCCCGCTAGGGTGGAATGTGCGGTCTGCGCCGTGGAACGTGAACGACTCCGCTTTTTTTGGCTTGCAGAGGAGAGCATCTATCGCATTGACTACCATATTGCCTGCGGTGCGTGGGGAGGTCTCGATACGGTCCCTGCATCCCATCCGGTTGCATGGCACATCATATCCGCTCTGAAGACCGGCAGCGGCGCGGCGCCGTATTGGCTGTCTGACAGCAATCATATCGGCAGCTTGTTTCAGTTGAGCGGTTGGGGCGTTGAATCATACCGGGCTGCCAGGAATTTCGGGCAAAGCCTGCGTTTCGCCCATCGTGCGATCGCCACCGCCGATTCATTGACGAGACGCCGCAATCAGTTGCATGAAGAACGAGAACGACTGGAGCAGACACTACAGTGCTGGCAGCAGAGAAAATCAACTCTGGAGCAGCGGCTGTCCGTGCTTGAAGAGGAAAAAAACATCCGCCGCGCGCTGCATGTTACTACAGTGGCCGATAAGCTGCTTGCAAAGATGCAGGCCCCCGCTCTGCAGCCTGAAGCCGCACTTGTGAAGGAACAGGAGCCCGGCAAAAATGAGGTGCAAGAGCTCAACCATACTCATATTGCGGAGACCCTCTATGAATCCGCTCCAGTTCCCGCACTGTCAACTGTTTACTATCCCGCACGGTATGAAGACGCAACCCAAGCATCAAGCTTCAAAATCAAAGTGGCCGATCTCTTATCCAAAATGACAAAAATCAGGTAACTGCGAGGTGATGACCATGAATCACTCCCCTGCTTCGGTGTCAGTCGAATGCTTGCTCCAATCTGCGGCCGATATCGATGTAACCATGAGGCGCGTAACCTTGTTCGTGAACGTGCTGTTCCGCAATACGGGACAACAGCCAATTGCGCACCCCCGCATCGTGATTGCTGTTTCCCCAGAGCGCGCTTGCGAGATAAGCGGAAAGATCCTGTCTCCCCAATTGATTCAAACGCTTGCCGTCTATGTAAAGGGCGGCAGGCAATCCGGATGGAAATTCACCGATGATAATTGGTTTCGGTCCGGCAAAGCGAGCGGAGAGTATCACATCGAAGCGATTGAACCTCTAACGCTGTCTCCGGGCGGCGGATGGACTGAAATGAAAGATTTGCAAATCGAATGTGATCTGGACAAACTGGCAAAGCCCTTGACGGTGAACGCTTTTATTATGGCGCAAGACACCCGCTTTTCCGCCCTCAATTCCATCTGTATCAGCATAAGCGCATAAATTGTGCGATTGACCATACAACTTCCTTTCTTCCGATGAATACAGTAAATAACGGATAACAGGCATTACACCATATGTGGGCAGCATACGACACAATGTAATAAGGAGTGAAGAAATGAGAAACATCATTAAAAATTTCGCTGCCATTTGCGCAGCAGTTCTGCCTTACGAGGAGCCGGTATACGAGTTCGGCGCTTATCAGGTCGCGGGCCAGGAAGGCTTTGCCGATCTTCGTCCTTATTTCCCGGGCAAAACGTATGTCGGATGCGACATGCGTCCAGGCGTTGGTGTCGATCTCGTTCTGGATCTTCATCATATTGATCTGCCGGACGAGACGGCAGGACTCGTTATTTCATTGGATACGCTGGAACATGTGGAGGATCCGCGGCTCGCATTGACCGAAATCCACCGCATATTGAAGCCAAACGGGATTGCCATCATCAGTTCGGTGATGAATTTCCCGATTCATGACTATCCGGCTGATTATTGGCGCTTTACGCCGCAAGCATTTGCCAGCATATTGAAACCGTTCGATACCGTCATTACAGATTACGCGGGAGAGGAAATCTTCCCGCATACCGTAGTCGGCATAGGCATCAAAGGAAATGCAGTTCCTCCGGAGTATATCCAACTGTTGCAGCATCATTTGAATCAGTGGAGACAAAACAGCTATCATCAGCATTAAAACCGAGGATGGCAAGCGGTAAACCAGTATGAATCTGGTTGCCATGGGAGGTAAGGATAGTGATTTATTTCTGGAATCAAATCATACATCCGATCTTGCAGTTGACGAAACCAAAAACGATTGTCGAAATTGGGTGCGCGCAAGGGTTAAATACGATGAACCTGTTAAGCTACATCAATGAGGCGGACAACGGACGCCTCATTGCCATCGATCCCTCTCCTCAGTTCGATGTGCAGCAATTGAAGCTGCAGTTCGGGGGTAAGTTCGAGATGCTGCAGGGATTCAGTTTGGAGCTCCTCCCTCACATCCGCCAGAGCGATGCCGTGTTTGTCGACGGGGATCACAATTGGTTTACGGTATATCATGAATTAAAGCATTTAGAGAGAATGGAACGGTTTCCGATCGTATTTTTGCACGATTTGGAGTGGCCTTACGGAAGACGAGACATGTATTATTTTCCGGAATCCATACCTGTTCAATTCCGGAAGCCTAGTGCGAAAAAGGGCATTTTGCCCGGTGTCAACGAATTGGTGGAAGAGGGTCATAATTCATCGGTCCATAATGCCGAGTATGAATACGGGGAGAGAAACGGTGTATTGACCGCGGTGGAGGATTTCATGAAGGAATCGAAGCGGCCTCTGCAATTACACAGAGTTCACAGCCAATTCGGTCTTGGCGTACTAATGCCGGACGACTCGGATATCTATCGCCATTATAATGAAACGGCCCGTCACATCATCGCGCAATCGGGCATGTAAGCGATCATAATCGAAGCCGCAGATGTCCTCGACGTCTGCGGCTATTGCTTGCTCGATTGCCCGCGATATTCTCGGCAGCCTTTTTATATGCGACTCCCGCGGCCTGCATCATTTTGAACGGAGAACCGTTGCTTGAGCTTCAAGTGAAGTTAAGTAATGAGCAAAGCCTCTATCGAGGCTATACCTTCATTGCGATCGGCCCATTTACATCGTAATAATTAAATTGCGAATCGACGCTAAGCGCCTGTTTATGACCCCACTTCCCATGGAAGATGATTTGGTTTTGACCATATAGCGACATCTCAGTCAGACCGAACTGTTCGAGCCATGTCGCATAATCTGATTGTGACGAAGTTTGTGAACCGACATGGTGAACGTAAACGCCGATCGTAAGCACCTTATATCCCCGGTATATGGATTCAAGGCAAATATCCATATCATAATAATGGTGAATCGGATACTGATTCGCGATACCGCCGATTTCAAGAATAAGCTCTTTTCGTATAATTAAGCACATCCCGTCCAGCACAACGGAAGGAACGTAATCCTGTACCATGCGTGTTCCGTGAACTTCGGCATTGATCATGTTGCTTGTGAATGATGTGCGGAATCCTTTGCAATCCATTGAATGCCCTCCGCCGAATCCGGCAACTCCGACATAAGGAACCTGTGACAATACCCGATTTATCTTTACATCAAAATGCGGCTCTAAAATAAGGAGATCATTATGGAGATACATAATGTAAGGTGTATTCAACACCTGCCATGCCTGATTCATGGCAGGGATGACCCCGATGTTCACTTCATTGCGGATATAGTAATCGCCGAGAGCCTGCAGTTCTGCCTGATATTGTATGCTAGAGCCATTATCGATAATCAAGATCGGTATATGTTGGCTGGAATAGGCTCGTATATAATGGATGCACTGCCTTGTCATATCCAATTGATTCAATACTAGAATAGCAATGCCGAATAGTGATGAAGACATCTTTTTCCCTCCTTCTACAAGTCTTTATATCTCCTATAATCCCGACAAAGAGAGAATCGCTTGGATTTGCATATCGACTGCATCATGTTTTGGAACGATAATGCCAAGTCCGCTATTGGAATAGGCTTGATGAAAGCTAACACTTAATGGCGTTTGCTTTAAGAAGTCTTCGACCGCCGTGAGTACGCCGTTGCGTTCCCCATTTTCATAGAGGGCATTGTAGAGAATGCTGTTCGCCCCTCCAACTTCCAGCAATTCCGAGCGGCCGTATTCCATTCCTTTTTTGGCATGCGGATGAAGATAGGCAGGCGGTATCGACTCAGGGAAGTAATACATATCTCTTCTGCCATATGGCCATTGCGTGTCGTGCAGCAGAACGACAGGGAATTTTTCGTCCTGCGAGGCCATCGCCTCAATCAACTTCAATTCATGATATACGGTGTACCAATTGTGGTCTCCGTCGATAAGAATGGCATCGTACTGCCGCAAATGAGGAAGAATTTCCAAGCTGTAATCCATTAGCATATGAAATTCTTTGTGAAAAAGTCTCTTATATTCCAGAACGTCAAACCTAGGGTATGGATCAATAACGAACAATTCTCCGTTTACGGCACGGCAATATTGCAATAGATGACTTGTATTCCACCCATTCTCCGCCCCAATTTCCACAATCTTCCTTACGCCAAATATTTGCAAGAGAGGCAATATTATTTTTTCCCAAAAAGCAAGCATCTCTCTCACCTCCGTTAAATCATTGTATTCCATTACTTGATATTGGTATAAACATTCATACCATTATGAAAAAAGCGGCCTTTGCTTGTCCAATAGAAACAAAAAAGGGCCCTGCCAATTATAGGCAAATGGGCCCCATAGTCACCAATCCACGCCCCGCCGTTCTGATGTCAATTCCCCACAAGCAGAGAGTCAGCCCTTCTCCTCCTCTTGGATGCATACATGAGGATGCTTCGGGCAGTCATCTTCGTCGATGACGACAGGGCCGCAACCATTGTCGGGATCAATAGTTAATACGTCGCCTTGGCAGAAAGGTCTGTCGAACGTCAGCGTGAGCAAGAGCAAATTGTCTGGTTCACTCGTCGGAATGCAATTGCAACATCCGAAAAGTTCTTCAAAGTCGAGGTGCAGGCAGCATGTCGGACAATCTAACACAATCGTTTTTGCGCAAAATGTGGTCTGTACTTTTACTTTGACGATACAAGGAACTTCGCATTTGTTTCCCTTTTTATGATGTCCGTGATCACCGCACTTGCACTTATCGTGGCAGTCGCAGTCGTGCTTGTGCTTGCATTTATCATGACAATCGCAGTCGTGCTTGTGCTTGCATTTATCATGACAATCGCAGTCGTGCTTGTGCTTGCACTTATCGTGGCAGTCGCAGTCGTGCTTGTGCTTGCATTTATCATGACAATCGCAGTCGTGCTTGTGCTTGCATTTATCATGGCAATCACAGTCGTGCTTATGCTTGCATTTATCATGGCAATCGCAATCTTGCTTGTGCTTGCGCTTATCGTGGCAGTCGCAGTCGCGCTTGTGCTTGCGCTTATCGTGGCCGTCGCAGTCGCGCTTGTGCTTGCGCTTATCGTGGCAGCCGCAGTCGCGCTTGTGCTTGCACTTATCGTGGCAGTCGCAGTCGTGCTTATGTTTGCACTTATCGTGACAATTGCACTCATGATGGCGGTCGTTATGATGATGAATTATACATTTTTCCTTCAAATTATCGTTGGTCACGGTAATATCAAGGTCACATAACGGTTGTTTTGTCTCATTCCGCAATATGAACTTAATCGCGTTTTCACAGTGAGCCGTCACGTGCAGCGTGCGGAAGACAAGCTTTTTCTTTAATGGGATCGTCATTTCTTACCTCCTCAATCTAACTTTCTAATCTATAAATATGCTGATTCAACGATGAAGGTTTGTGCGAATGAATCTAGCGATCCATCCATACCATCGATTCCGGCTGTTCATACAGTAGTAATGTGAAGGGACAACACCAAGTCCTTTAACAAGCCTAAAGGAGGTTATTTTATATGCCAATTATTCCTATTCAACGGCTTACAAGCACCACAGCCAACGTAGTCAGCGCGGATACCCGGGCAAATGCAGCTATTTTAGCGCTTAGCGGCGCAGCTCCTAACGTAGTCAATGTAGGAAACGCGCCATTGATATGGCCTGAAATTCGCAAGTTCGACAATGACAACACCATATTTTCCCTTGCTCCGGATCCACAGGCCGTATGGACGCAGCCGACGTTCATTCCCGGAGAAACCCACGGCTTTGCCGCAGTATCCATTACGGTTCCATTGACAATCGGTATCGTCAATGATTTTCTAATCGCTTTGACCGTATTTGCCGACAACGCCGTGACCGCACGGATTCAAGCCGTCAGCTCGCTTGGAATCAGCTTGTTCCCGGTTCCAGGGCTGGATGTCGACTTGAACGCCGGCTCGTTGGACCCAACCACCGGCGTAACGACCGATGTCGCCAACCCGTATAACTGGCAAAGAGTCCGCTTCTACTCGATCCCGGCTTCCCTCGGATTAATCAATATCAGCATTGGCGTGCGATTCGTCTTCTCCTTCCAAGTGACGAACTATCTCACCAACGGCGCCATCAACACGGCCGGCTTGGCCTTCGCGGCCGATATTTATCAAAACACCCTGCTCTAATCTGAGAAAATTGATGTAATCTAGGACAGCAACAGCCATACCCGTTATTCATGCGGGTATGGTGCTCTCATCTTATGGCATCATTATTGGATAGGAGGTTGCAAATCGTGCCATTGCTTCCGATTCAGAGACTAGTAAGCCATACCGCGACCGTAGTCGGCGCTGCCGACAGAGAGACGGCTGTCGGCCAGCTGTTGTCCGGAACGGCTCCAAATGTCATCAAGACAGGCAAGCTGTATGACAAAAACAACGCCCTTGCGAGGCTATTTAATGACGGCAGCGCGTTTCTGCCCGTCCCCGATCCGCATATTGTGAAATATGCTGCCGCGAATCAAGCTGACTGCAGTCAGGGCTATGCGGCGCAATCCCATCCGATTAATCTGGACCTGTCGAACAATTTTCTTATTGTGCTCATGGTGTTCAGCACAACTGAATTGCATACTCGTGTTGACATTGCAGATTTAGATACCCTGAACCTTCTTCATTCATGTCCTCAGCCTATGAACCCAGGAAGAAAATCCCTGCTCATTTTCTCTTCCTTGAATGCGGACAGCCACAGCCGCTCACAATGCTTGCGGAGCTACACAATACCGGTTGTGTTCGATGAGGCGTGGACGGGACTGGATGTCAAATTCGTCTTTTCCTTTGAACCTGCAGATGAACGCGACCCGATCCCGGAAGGGTTGGCTTTCATTGCGGAAATCTATCAATCGATTCCCCTGTAGGACGTGTTGTAAAAGGGGGACTTGGGAATTCTGGAAGCCTACAATAAACAAAAACGGTCCCTTATCCATACTGCAAAGACAAAGATAAGAAGACCGTTAGGAAGGAACAAGCCAAATCGGCTCATGTTGCACATCTCCCCCCGTGATGCGGTAGCTGCGGACGCGCGGTCGCAACCGGTTCAATGATACGATAAGGTACGAACAGGGATACGCAACATGTTCAATATCGAATGCGGACGGGTAAGGGTAACTATTCGGATGAGAATGATATATTCCTAACAATTCTTCATTGTGCTGCTTCATTTCCTGTAAAGCCGCCACCACTTGCTCCGTATCCATAGCGAACGATACAGGGCTCTGATTGACGTTCCGCATATTCCAGCAGCGTCCGGCCGTCCCACCGCTTCCGGACAGCAGGCCGCAGGCTTCAAGCGGTTTCTCTTCCATGCAGTGACGAACCATTTCACGATAGGCTCCTGCTGCGATTCGAAGGCAGCCCATATTACGATTTCTGAGCCCTTTCTCTCTCTAACGTCATCATATTAAACGGTTTTTGTTCCTGCTTTTTTCCTTGCTTTTGCGACATCTGATTCATGTAACTAAAAAATGACGGGTTGCGGCGCTGTTCCTCATCGGATGGCCCCTGCTCCTTCTTTGCCGTCTGCGTGTGCAGCCATATAAAAGTCGAATATGTTGGCGTATGCTTGGAACGCGTGTCCTGCCCTTCTTCTGCCAAAGCCTTCATCCCGTTCTCGCCTTGACGTTCCGATTCAATGCGATCCTCTGGTTCTGTGCCGGCAGTGACAGTGTGAACAGCTTCGGCTGCATCTGCTTCACTTGCTTCCAGCAAGGTTTCCGGCGGAAATTGTGAATCTGAATCAGTGATAGTATGGATTTCATCGTGTTCATAGACCTCATAAGCTTCATAGGCTTCATTTTCTTCATTTAGTTCAATTGCTTCATTCATTTCCTCTTCTTCATTGTTCTCAATTGCCTCATACCCTTCATTTCCTTCATTAACCTCAATTGCCTCATACTCTTCTTCATCTGTTTCATCCGCATCGTTCACAAGCTCATCCTCGACTGCATTCGGAATGCCAACCGCTCCGGTTAGTTGGCCTGCATCATCTGCGGCTGCAGCTGCTGGGCCCGATTCCACTGTTTCTACATCGCAGTGCTGTTCCGCAGCTATTGAATCATCCGTCTCTTGCTGAACGGCAAGGCCAGCTTGCTCCATCCACTGCAGCGTTCGAATGAGGTCAAGGACCGGCTGCTTCGCAAAAAATGAGGTCGCCGCGCATACAAAGCTTCGGGACAACTGCTCCAACTCCAGCGGAGACAACGCATAGAGCCTTCCGTACGTTAAAGCAACCATCGGCATATTGTGGCCGGATAAAGGAGAAATATAACTCTTTATCTTCTTCCAATTCAACGACACCCCGCCGACAGGCAAGTCAGATAGCTTCACAATATTTTGGATAAGCAATTGTGCCAGCTGTTTGCTTGATTTCATCTGCTGAACAAAAAAATGGGCTGTGACCTTATTCTCGTCCTGATCAGGCTCCAACACCGAAAGCCAAATACTCGGCTTCGCTCCGTTCAACTCAGATAAGCATGCCTTTCGTTCATCCTCTGTTTCAACAATCCATACCTGCAGCCCAGCTGCTCTAAGCGCTTCACTGGCGAGCGTCAGCAGTCTGTCGGTAACCCGTTTGCATTTGCTTTCCAATACGACCTGATGCCCCGACAACGGATTGACAATATTGAGCGTATCGTTTTCTTTGTCCAAATGAAAAGTAAACGAATGCATGCCAAGCAGTTGATACACATCGGGAAGCATCGATTCGGAAATCGTGCAGAGCGGTTTGGAGCTAATTTGGATTTTCATCTGTTCCCCCTCCGTTCTGATCTGGGTAAATCCTGAAAAGCCCACTTTTCGAACTACACTTATAATATGAAGCGCAGAGAGAATGTTTCCGCATCGGCCGCCTCCTGCAGCTTCTTTATTTCCGCCAGTACTTCGCGCTCCATTTGTTCCAGCATCCGGCACTGCTCCATGATCTGCTGCAGCGACATTTCTTTTGCCGCATTGCCGCTGTCCATCTCGTTGACGGCTGCTTGCAGCCCATCCACCTTGCCTTCGAAATGCCGGAATAACCTTTCCACCTGCAAGCCGTAGAAAGCTAACCCGGTGTCAACAGGCAGCAAAGCCTTCATCGCAGAGAACGAGTTCAGCAAATCAATCTCTTCAATCGGCCGGAAGAAAGGTGCCCCCACTCCGAGCAAGAGCACCGGAATGAGCCAGTCAGATTCGCTTATGATGCTCTGGACGATTGACAGCTGCGCCTGTGGTGAAAAGCATATATCGGTAAAGGGCGACCAGCACTCCCCGTAATCCGTCGAATATGTAATCGCAATTCGCCCGCCCTCTTCAACCAGCAGCAGCAGCAGCATTTCTCTCCTGCATATAAAGTAGGGCTGCGGCACCGCATCTTCAAATCGAACCGATAGCGGCATGCATGATCCGGGAATTCGCGTTGGGTTGGCATAATGAGATGCAACCGCCGTACCGCTGAGGATCGTCCACGCCGCATGAGGCTGGCCGTCTTCATCGACGGACAATCCAATCTTCCACCGCTGGCGAACCTCTGCCGCTGCGAACAGGCGCATCCATACCTCGTCGCTCTCGTGCTTGAAATCCACTTCAAGCAGCTCAAGAGCATGCTGCTCTTCTTCATCGCTGCACACATGAAACAAGCCGTAAAGCCTCCCTTGCTCGCTTACGGTAAATAACGCTTGCTCGATACGTTGGCCCGTTTGACCCGGACTCATATCCGGAAACGTAACGGAACGCTCGCGCCACACTCCTTTATGGCAGACTTTCATCTTGAACGTCAGCGCCTCTTGCTCTTTCACGACATAACCAATATATAGGGCGGACCGATGCATGAATAAATACGGGAACCCGGCACTCCCGCTGCGCTCAATGCACCGTTCCTGCTGCAGGCCCGTATCCAGAGAACACTTCAAATAGTAGAGACCCGTATCGCATTGCGCCAGAACATGAATTTGATGCTCAGATGGGATCGCGCAAAATTGTCTGATCGGCCCGTGCGCCTGCCATGTCATGAACAGCGGCGGCTCCTGCAGCCGATGCACCGCATGCTGCAGCACCCCGTCACGGTTAATGCCGAGCCAATGCGAACCTTGCGGCATTTGAAAAAAGACATTCCTCAGCACCGTTATCCCTCCAAAAAATTCATGGGGTTTCGTCACCTTTTTATTACCTCCTCCATAGACTGTATTGAATTTGAATTCTATAAAGGAGGCCTGAAACATCAATGGAGAGCAAGTTGGTTCAAGGGCAGACGACACCCCCCGAATATTTGCCTTTACCCTCTTTGGAATGTATAGAGGTTCCTAAAATATTCGATTGGGTGTTGAAAGTAACCCAAATTGTCGACGAGTCCACAGTCGATCCGATGTCCTGCTTACCGCTTCCGACCTCATTCCGAATCGAGGTAAGAGTAGTTGACGTCGACTGCGAAGAGAAAGTTGGTTCTACGAGAGAAAACGTAGTTGTCACGGTCGGTGGCACTCCAGTGACGTTGCAACGGGTAGTCATAAGAAAGTTCGGAACGTATGAGGTAACGATTATCGACACCTCGGTTATCCCGAACGTTGTGCACTGCAAATATACGAAGAACTTCGTGCGCTTTGAAAAAGTGCTCTTGTGCGCTCCTCCGGGAACGGTAATCGATTGCCATATCGTGCCGGAAGCAACAAGAATCGAGTTCTTGGATATCGTGAACAACACGTTCGTCAACGTCGATATCGTCATTTGCCAAAGCATTCAAGTGAAAGCTAACGTCAAGATGATGGTTGAAGCGGAATTGTGCCAGCCGCGCGCTGAAATTCCGATTCCGGAAGGTCCTTGTGTGGTCACGTTCCCTCAACAATGCCCTGACGTCTTCCCTGGTGCGCCTTATCCGTTCCCTGGATAATTTAAATGCTGATCGCTTGGGGTGGTGGACCAAACCATCCCTTTTTTAATCTTTCGTCCTTTCTTCACAGGCAAGCAAGGAGGCGTCTATGAAGCTGTATTATATTGCTTCCGGCTACCGGAGACCGATTGATATTCTCGATAATGCGCTGATGAAAGCAGTTTGCGGACACAGTCACGAGGTGCGGCTATTTCGGCTCAATCGGACTCCCATTCAGAGCTTGCTGCCCGAAATCCGTCAATTCGCTCCTGATTTTGTGCTTACGCTGTGCGGACCGAAGTCATTTCTTCCTCCGGAGCTGATTCGCGCCATCCGGGCTATGGGCATTCCAACGGGCGTCTGGTTCACGGACGATCCATACGCGATCGACAACGCGTTGCGAGTGGCTCCGCATTACGATTATGTGTTTACGATTGATTCCGGGTGCATCCCCTACTATGAAAGGAACGGCAGCAAGCGCGTATTTCACCTGCCGCTCGGAACAGACTTGGACATTTTTCGTCCGTATGCCGTTCATGCTTCGTACCGGAACGACGTATGCTTCATCGGAACGGGCTACGACAATCGGCTTGCTTTCATGAAGGAAGCGCTGCGGTATGTCAACAAGGATGTCCGGGTGCAATTGGTCGGTCATTTCTGGGAAACGGTAGACTGGTCAGGCGGCTGCGTGCCAAGCATTCGGAGCAAATGGATTAATTTCTCGGAAACGCCTCGTTATTTTAACGGCGCAAGCATCGTCTTGAATATCCATAGGAGCGAGGACGACTCGCTCATCGATAAGAACAAAGCCGGGGCTCCCGCTCATACGATCAACAACCGCACATTCGATATCGCAGCATGCCGGGCTTTTCAGCTTACCGATTACCGTCCGGATCTGGAATTATTCTATACGCCGGGAGAAGAGATTGGCTGCTATGACTCCCCGAAGCAGTGCGCGGATCTCATCCACCACTATATGAACGAACCCGGGAAAAGGCAGGAAGCGGCAGCCAAAGCCTATCACAGAACATGTGCCCAGCATACCTTTTCGCATAGGCTGAACAGCTTGCTGAATTACATCGCAACCTGACGACTAACCGAGCCATAATTTATCATATGCTATTATGATTTTGAAAGATGCAGACGGCTGCCTTATTAGTGGACAAATAAGCATCCATTTAATGCGTGGTTCAAAAAGAGCATAAAAAAAGGCAGGCAGTTGCCTGCTCAGCCTTTAACAAACGATTCCAGAATCCCGGCCGCCCCGGCGATCGCCAGCACGAGCACGAACGGATAAGCAATATCCGGTATAAGTAAATAAGCTGCTCCCACTGCGGCGGCACACCACACTCCGACGCACCAATAACAGGTCAAGAGCTTCCGCATAAATGCGTGAAAACGTCCGCCTTTTTCGTCAATTACGGCATAAATGGCGCCCGTTTCGTCGGTGTGGAACCGTTCCTCCACAAACGGGCGGCGCAAAAATGCCGTTATTTCATCGAACACGATAAGCCTCGTCAAGCGGTAGCTTGCCAAAAATAGAAGCACGAACGTAAACCAAGAGATGTCCCACATCAGCAGTTCCCCCCATGTCCTGCAAAACGTACCGGTTCAATTCATTGTATGTCACCCTGGACCTGACAAGAACCGAATACATAGCCGCGTTCAACGCGCTTGATATGAAAGCTAAGGAGGAACCTTGCGATGTCTCTGATGATTATTCAATCCGGCGAACAGCTTACGCAGCTCATTCAGCAATCCGATGCCAGACCGTTGTTTTTATACAAACATAGCTCGCGCTGCGGGTCGAGCCGGGTCGCCCATATCGCGCTCAATCAGTTTATATCCCGCTTTCCGGACGTCTCTTCCCGCTTCGCATTCGGCGTTATCCGGGTCGTCGAGGAAAAGGCGCTGTCCGATCGGGTATCTCTCGAACTCGGAATCCCTCACGTATCTCCGCAAATTATTTTAATCAACCGGCAAAAGGTCGTCTGGCACGCCTCTCACCAACAGATTAATTCCAACCAATTGTGCAGAATAGCCCTTCATTTTCTGAATGCGCCTGAGACTCGCGGAAAAATATATATAGAATGACGCTTATTAGCCGCGATTGCCGACCATCTGCCCCGTCACGGTAATTTGACCCGGATGATCCGCAACGACATCGCCGATGCATGCTGCCGCAACGCCTTTATCGTTCATCGCTTGCAGCAGGGCTTCCGCGTCTGCCTCCGCTACGGATAACAGCAATCCGCCGGAAGTAACGGCATCGCACATAATCAGCTGCGATAGGTCATCCAAGCGACCGTCAAAGCGAATGTTATCCTTCACATGATTGAAGTTGTTCTTTGTGCCGCCGGGTACGGCGCCCTGCTCCGCCAACTCGCGCACGCGCGGAAGAACCGGAACGGACTCTGCATAAATGCGCAGGCCGGTCTGGCTGCCCTGCGCCATTTCCGAACCGTGCCCGAGCAAACCGAAGCCGGTAACATCCGTGCAGGCGTGAACATCATAAGCCGCCATCACTTCCGCCGCCGTCTTGTTGAGCATCGTCATCGTCTTTGTCACGAGCTCGATTTCATCTGGCTGCAGCAGCTCGCGCTTGAGCGAGGTAGTCATAATGCCGACCCCGATCGGCTTCGTTAACACGAGCTTGTCTCCCGGACGGGCGCCGGCGTTGGTGAGCACCTTATCCGGGTGTATGATGCCGGTTACAGCCATTCCGAATTTCGGCTCCGCATCATCGATGGAGTGGCCTCCGACCAATGTAGCCCCCGCCTCCTTGACCTTGTCTCCCGCTCCACGCAATATTTCTGCCAGCACGGACTTATCCAGCTTTGAGATCGGAAATGCCACAATGTTGAGTGCCGTCAACGGCTTGCCGCCCATCGCATAAATATCGCTAAGCGCGTTGGCTGCCGCAACCTGGCCGAATGCGTACGGTTCGTCCACAATTGGCGTGAAGAAATCGACCGTCTGCACGATCGCAAGCTCGTCGTTCAACCGGAACACGCCTGCATCGTCGCTTGTGTCCAAGCCGACGATCAAATCGGGATGCTTCTCCGCCGCGGGCAGCTGCCGCAGCACCTGCGCCAAATCTGCAGGGCCAATCTTGCAGCCGCATCCTCCTTTGCTTGACAAAGTCGTCAAACGGACATTGTTGGGTTGTTGCTCCATCTTTCATCATCCTCCTGATTATAGGCCAAAACATCTGTCATTATTTTACCACACTACATGGTCTCTCTCTGACATGAATTATCGTATCATTGATTCTCCAATGCGGCAGGCGGGAAAGGTGTTAATTGGGTGTTAAGAAATAAGGTAGCGCTATGGATGGATGGTATTGCTCTAAATAGTCCTTTTGCCCACTATCCCAACTATTCAGAAAATGAGCACAGCATGTAGCTATTTGCCCATTTTTCAGTAAAAGATCAAAATCTATTACATTTCATCGTATATTGCAATATCATCGTCTGCCATAGAAGTGATGCAATCCATGTCCGCAACACTATCAATAGCCGTTTTTTTATAGTATCGAGATAATGCACTGCAGCACCATCCACCGTACGTGGCATTTACAGGACTAAAACATGACTCAAAGACTTCCTTGCACACAAAGCAGACCATCCTCATTAACTTGAGAATGATCTCTTGAGCATCGAATAATGGCAGTGACGCAATGCTGCAACTATAATGGGCTCGCTTAACTGCCATACTTGACAATATCCTTATCGATAAATGCTGATATTTGCACAATTGTAGCGTTTATCATCTCACTGTAAATGGAAGCTTCGTGATAAGTTATGCTGATTGTCCAGCTCTAAACCTTGTCAATTTCAGCTTAAAACAAGACGCAAACGTTTTCCGTCAAGCAGCAAGAGGCATTCTCCCTCTCGTTCTTCCATGTCTTCTCCACACTAACGCTGTAAAGATATTAACGGATAAACATTGATCCGCCAACCGTTCCCATATGGATACATGCTGCGATTCAAGATTGCAGCGATAGCAGTATTCGTCCAAATAAGCTTGCAAGTATGTCCCACCCAAGCCATGAAACGTCTTATTAATCCAAGCGCGAGCCTGATCAGCAAGGTGACGAAGCACATCAGGCCGGCGAAAACGGAAAGGGTGCTTCATAATGTCAACATTACGCGCATCATAAGATACGTGCCGTGAGACAAATGCTTCCCGCCCCTCATTCATCAAGCTCTTATAGGATAAATGTTTGCGCAAAACAAGCTTCATCTTCACATAGATGGGAGTGTTGTCCTCACTCATCGAGGCGGCAATCATATACGGATGTTCCTTGGTATGCAAATGAAATAAAGGAGTGTATTTCGGTCCATAGCAGGTCAAGGCGGCACGAACAGCCTGATCGAGCGGACGATCTGCATCGACTGCACTCATGACGGCTCTAAGCTTGTGCAGCATCGCCCAAGCCGTCTTATAGGTAACTTGTATGAGTGAACTTAGCTGAACAGCATTAATCCCCTCGTCGGTTCTTGAAATGAGCCAAATGGCAGCCAGCCACTTCCTGAGTTCAGTCCGGCTTCCTTGCATTACTGTGCCTGCAATGAGAGAGCATTGATGGTGGCAGGAGCAGCATTGGTATAGCGGCAGCCGACGCGAACGAATCGTATACGCCTCACGGTGGTTGCAACAAGGACAAACGTAACCATGAGGCCACTTTCTCCGAAATACCTCATCCGCACATATTTCCTCAGAATGAAAATGCGCAAATAGCTCCTCCAACGACTTAAACGACACCCGCCCCACCATATTACCGCCCTCCTGAAAGAGAACATTTGTTCTGCTTATGCAAATTATAGCAAATAAAGATTGATGTTTCAAGTAGATATATCCGGTATCCTTCTAGCTACTTAATCGCAGAATCTGAGCAACAACAGCTCTTACTGAATCATGATTTGAACAACCTGAGACAATGGGAGAGCGGACAAAAGGACTTATCAAGACATAGGTAGAGTGCCATAGGCAGAGTGCGTAGGGTGCACAATAGAACTAGTTTTTGAGAGGCGTCTGCATCTCTTTTCCAACCCATTTAATGAAGCAATCGGACTGTTCCGGAGACGTCAGTTGCATGAGCTGAGACAATGGGAGAGTGAACAAAAGGACTTATCAAGAAAGACATAGGGTCGGGTGCACATTAGAATGACTCCATAATAAAAAAGACTGCCCCACATTCATGTTGTGGGACAACCTTTGGCGGCGCTTGATTATTTATTTTCCATTGCGTGCATACAGCGCCTGATCAAAGCTTAAAGCAGCCCGATCTTATCACGCCGATTGCCGCCGTCTAACTTCCGTTTCTCGATTAGGCGATTCAACGCGTCAACGTAAGCGCGAGCGCTCGCTTCGAGAATGTCGGTGCTGACGCCTCTGCCTGTTACGGCGATATCATTTTGAGCAAGCACGACATGTACTTCTCCAAGCGCATCTTTGCCGTTCGTAACCGATTTGATGGAGTAATCGGACAGTTCCACTGCCTCTTGCGTCGCTTTATCGATTGCCATATAGATCGCGTCGACGGAGCCGTTCCCTTCGGACTCTTCCTCCAGCACGCCACCATCCAGCGTTACGATCCGCACCTTCGCAGAAGGGATCGATTTATTGCCGTAAGCGACGTAAATCGTTTCCAATGTGTACGCTTCAGGCGCATCGATGAGCTTCTCTTCAATCATCGCGCGGATATCTTCATCCGACACTTCTTTCTTCTTATCGGCCAGTTCCTTGAACTTGGCAAACGCATGATTCACTTGCTCTCCATCAAGGTTATATCCCAAGTCGAAAAGCTTCTCGCGGAATGCGTGACGTCCGGAATGCTTGCCGAGCACTAGCTTGCTCTCTTTCAAACCAATCGTCTCTGGGGAAATAATCTCATACGTCGATTTTTCCTTGAGCATGCCATCCTGATGAATGCCTGACTCATGCGCGAAGGCATTAGCCCCGACAATCGCTTTGTTTCCGGGAACCGCCATCCCAGTCAACTTGCTGACAAGGCGGCTCGTTCTTGCAATTTCGGACAACACGAATGACGTCTTCGCTTGATAGAAATCCGCGCGCGTCTCAAGAGCCATCGCCACCTCTTCAAGCGCCGTGTTGCCTGCTCGTTCGCCAATGCCGTTAATCGTGCCTTCAATTTGATCGGCGCCATTCAGTACGGCGGCAAGCGCATTGGCCGTTGCCATGCCAAGATCGTCGTGGCAATGAGCACTGAGCTGAATCTTTTCAATACCGGAAACGTTCTCCTTGAGCGTCTTAAAGATGTTGCCGTATTCGTACGGCGTCAAATAGCCGACCGTATCCGGAATATTGACGACAGTAGCGCCGGCGCGAATGGCCATTTCTGTAACTTGGGATAGAAAATCCAATTCAGTGCGGCCCGCATCTTCCGGGGAGAATTCAATCTTGCTGAAATATTTCTTAGCATAGCGAATGGCCGCATCGGCTGCTTCCAGCACCTGTTCTTTCTCCATGCGGAGCTTATACTTCCGATGAATCGGAGACGATGCAAGGAAGAGATGCAGGCATGGATCCTGCGCATCCTTCAAAGCTTCATAGGCGGCATCGATATCGGGTATGCGCGCACGGGAAAGACCGACAATCGTCGAGTTCTTTACCGCTTTCGCCACCGCGTTTACAGCCGCCAAGTCGCCCGGTGATGCGGCAGGAAATCCCGCTTCGATGCGATCGACGCCCAAGCGCTCCAACTGATGTGCAATTTCGAGCTTTTCTTTCGTATTCAAGTTGACGCCAGGGGATTGTTCTCCATCCCTGAGCGTCGTGTCAAACATATAAATTTCACGCATCGTTGCACCTCCTTCAGTTCTATCGGAGCGCTGCTCTGCAGTTCTCCATAAATCAACAGCGTCCTCCGCCTGTCGACGGGCGGACGCTGTGCGTTATCGCCTTACATTACAGTATGCTTACTTCTTAATCCAGTGCATCATTTCGCGCAATTGACCGCCTACCACTTCGATTGGATGGTTCGCTTCATTGCGGCGAGTTGCCGTCATATAAGCACCGTTTGCTTGGTTCTCCAAAATGAAGTCGCGTGCGAATTTGCCTTGTTGAATATCAGACAATACTTCTTTCATCGCTTTCTTCGTTTCTTCCGTTACGATGCGCGGACCCGTTACATAGTCACCGTATTCCGCTGTATTGCTGATGGAATCGCGCATCGTTGCAAGGCCTCCTTCATAGATCAGGTCTACGATGAGCTTCATTTCGTGCAAGCACTCGAAGTAAGCCATTTCAGGAGCGTATCCCGCTTCTACCAGCGTTTCGAACCCGGCTTTGATCAGGGCGCTGACGCCACCGCACAGTACCGCTTGTTCACCGAACAGGTCTGTTTCCGTCTCTTCTTTGAAGGACGTTTCAATAACGCCTGCGCGTGTACAGCCGATACCTTTCGCATAAGCGAGACCGATTGCTTGCGCATTGCCTGTTGCGTCTTGCTCGATAGCGATCAGACCCGGAACCCCGAAGCCTTCCACATACGTACGGCGCACCAAATGTCCAGGTGATTTTGGAGCTACGAGCAATACGTCGTTGTCCTTCGGAGCAACGATTTGACCGAAATGAACGTTGAATCCGTGGGAGAACATGAGCGCTGCGCCTTTTTTCAGGTTCGGTGCGATTTCGTTTTTATATACCGAAGCTTGCGTTTCGTCCGGCATCAAGATTTGAACGACGTCTGCACGGCTTGTCGCTTCCGCAACTGACATAACTTCAAAGCCATCGTTGCGTGCTTTATCCGCGGATTTGCCTTCACGAAGCCCAATAACAACTTGAAGACCGCTGTCGCGCAAGTTCTGAGCTTGAGCGTGACCTTGGCTTCCGTAGCCGATAACGGCGATTGTTTTCCCCTGCAATACACTTAAATCTGCATCTTTTTCATAGTACATAGTAACTGCCATACGTATGAGTCCTCCTCTTTCTTCCTTATCATAGTATAATCTGTTAACCCCGAATGAAGCGGGTATTTCAAGGGACAATCCCCTTCATCATGGCCGTTCACCGCTTGTCCCCTGAGAGACCCCCTCATTCGGGGGCAATGCGACGGCGGTAACGGCAGCTGCAAGCAAACCGGCTCCACCCTGTTTCTTCATATTATAGTGTGTCTCAGTTCCTCACTATCCGTTGGCTTGACCACGAATTAAGGCCGTTACGCCTGTACGGCTAATTTCTCGTATGCCATATGGCTTCAAAAGTTCAACCATCGCTTCAATCTTCTCTGAATCTCCGACCACCTGAACCATAAGCGTGTTCGGGCCGATATCGACAATCGAAGCGCGGAATGTCTCGACGACGCCTAGTACTTCTGGACGTTCGTGCGATTCAGCTTTCACTTTAATGAGCGCCAGCTCGCGGGCAACCATCGGCTGCTTGCTCAGATTCACCACTTTGATGACATCGATAATTTTGTACAGCTGCTTCTCGATCTGCTCCAACAGATGGTCATCTCCGGTCGTGACGATGACCATTCGGGAAAGTCCTTCTTCCTCCGAAGCGCCGACGGTGATGCTCTCGATATTGAATCCGCGGCGCCCGAACAATCCGGAAACGCGCTGCAAAACGCCAGGTTGATCGTTAACGATGACGGCTATCGTATGCTTCGTCGTACTCATCATTCACTTTCCCCCAGTATCATTTGGTCAATCGTGCAGCCTTGCGTAACCATTGGATACACGTTCTCATGCTTGCGGACAACAAATTCCACCACAGCCGGCCCGGGCGTATTCAACGCCTCCTGCCATGCTTGCTCCGCTTCTTCCTTTGTCGTCGCTCTAAATCCGCGAACACCGTAAGCTTCAGCTAATTTCACGAAATCGGGGCTGCCTGCCAAATCGATATGGCTGTAGCGGGTGTCATAAATAAGTTCTTGCCACTGACGCACCATACCGAGAACACGGTTGTTAATGATAGCCACTTTTACGGGAATGTTATTGATGGCGCAAATTGCAAGCTCTTGCGCGCACATTTGCATGCCGCCGTCCCCATTGATAGAGACGACCGTGCGATCCGGGTAAGCCATCTGCGCCCCGATGGCAGCTGGGAATCCGAAGCCCATCGTGCCAAGTCCGCCCGAAGTAATCCAAGAACGCGGATGGTTGAAGCGATAATATTGTGCCGCCCACATTTGATGTTGTCCGACGTCTGTCGTTACGATTGCATCTCCGTGAGTCATATCATTGATCATTTGAATGACCCATTGCGGCTTTAATTCTTTATCCGAATCAATGAAAGCGAGCGGCTTCTCTTCTTTCCACTGCATAATCTGCGCGCGCCATGCATCCGCTTTATCCGTGCGCTTGACCGTCGCATTAGCTAACTGAAGCGTTGAACGAATATCGCCCACGATTGGAATGTCTGTCGGAACATTTTTCCCAATCTCCGCCGGGTCGATATCAATGTGCACAATCTTTGCTTTTGGCGCAAAGCCGTCTAGCTTCATCGTCACGCGGTCATCGAAACGCGCCCCGATATTGATAAGCAAATCCGCTTGCTGAATTGCCATGTTCGCGGTGAAGGTTCCGTGCATCCCCGGCATGCCCATCCATAAATCATGACCGCTGGGAAAGCCGCCAAGTCCGAGCAGTGTCGTCGTGACCGGAATTTGCGCCTTCGTTGCAAAATCGTATAATTCTTCGTGCGCTCCCGAGTGAATAACGCCAGCTCCAGCCAAGATGACCGGGTTCTTTGCCTCTTCAATTGCCTTCAGCATCTTATCCACTTGGTATTTGTTCGGTTGAACCGTCGGATTGTAACCGCGAATGTTGACGCCCGTCACCGGGGTAAACAGCGCCTTCGCTGCCGATACATCCTTCGGAATATCGATAAGAACAGGGCCTTTGCGTCCAGTATTGGCAATGTGGAACGCCTCATGAATGACGCGAGGCAGATCTTCAACATCTCGAACCAAATAGCTGTGCTTCGTTACAGGCATTGTAATGCCGGTAATGTCCGCTTCCTGGAACGCATCTGTCCCGATAAAATTCGTAGCAACGTTCCCTGTAATGACTACCAGCGGAACGGAGTCCATATATGCCGTTGCGATTCCTGTAACCAGGTTCGTTGCACCGGGACCCGAAGTTGCGATGCAGACACCTACTTTGCCGCTTGCGCGAGCGTAACCGTCCGCCGCATGAATTGCCCCTTGCTCGTGTCGAGTCAGGACGTGATTGAAATCCTCGCGGCCGTGCATAGCGTCGTAGATGTAGAGCACCGCGCCGCCCGGATAGCCGAACACGCACTCCACACCTTCCAACAACAAGCTGCGAAGCAACATTTCTGAGCCTGTAATTACTTCAGGCTTCATCCAATTTTGTCTTAATTCATCTGTCGACCGCATTGTCGTGCGATGTGAGCTCATAAGCCATCCTCCTTACGCATCCTTGTTGGTATCCAATTCGGGCTCTAGGTTCATCATGAAGGTGTCTTGCCTGGCCAGGCATATTTATAACAAAAAAACCTTCCATCCCCGCAGCTTGCCCGCTGCTTAAGGGACGAAAGGTTGTTCTTCCGTGGTACCACCCGTGTTCATTCCACATCTCGCGATATGAAATCTCAGCGAGTACGCGCATGTCACGTGACATACAATTCAAATACGCATACTCTTGACGCCTAACGCGCGTCTGACGATTCTCCCTACTCACATGGCTGTTGTAAAACATCAGTTTCATCAAAGCCATCTGTTCAGGAAAACAGCTCCGAGGTGAGCTCGCATCTAAGGGATTAAGGCGCCGGTTTCAGCAAACTTCCGATCGCTCTCTGTTCATAAGGGCCCTTAACGCTTCGTCCTCTTCATAGCCGTTGGTATTATGTGTAAATCTCTTTCAAATGTTTAGAAACATTATATTCCTACACCTATCAGGAGTCAATAGGTCAATTTCAAATTTTTTTGTGCCACGACAAATCGGCTAATTTTCCACCTAGAGAGGACATTAGTATAAAACCCGAACCGTTCCGGCGTACAAAAACCGGATCACTTCCATCCATATCAGACTCACCGATTGCCAATCCCTCCATATGATAACAGCAACAAATCTTTTCAGGGGGATGAACATGATTCGACTTCGCCGTCCCAAAAGTGATGACGAATCCATTTGGTTAATCATTAAGTCGGAGCTCCTTCCGCGTTCGCACTTAGCATGGGACCCTGAACAAGTGCGCAAAGAACTTCCTCGGCGGTTAAAAGGCATTACCTATGTAGCAACCAACCGCCTCCATCGCACGGTTGGCTTCGTTCACCTGCTTGTGCAGGAACAGACTCTCGTTATCGATATGCTCGCTGTCTCCCGTCAAGCTCAAGGCCAAGGATATGGGCGTCAGCTTCTGAATCGGGCCGAGCAATATGGGCGCAAACACCGCTGCAGATCGTCCCGGATGCTTGTCGATTACGGAAACCGGGAGGCCGAACGATTCTATGAACGCAATGGCTATCGCTTAATCCGATATGTGGCCGCGGTTGTCTGCAATGAGATGGAAAAAACTTTCTTTTCATACAAAAAAGCCTGAGGAATCAACCTCAGGCTTGCCTCTCTTCTCTCGTGCCCTCTGCGGCAAGTTCTATTTCGTTACCGATAATAGCCGTATGGATATCCATAGTACCCCCCATAGCCTCCATATCCTCCATAGCCTCCATATCCTCCATAGCCATAGCCGTAGTATGGAGCCGTGCCGATGGCCAACAAATCAAATAACACCAAAGGTATAATCGCTTTAGTCTTGACCTTTTTGTCCTTCGGTTGTTCCAGCACCAGCTTGTTTCCAGAAATGCGCACCAGCTTTCCCGTCACAACTTTGCCGCTCTTATGAACTGCGTATATGCGCTTGCCTACCAGCTTTTGCGCTTGAGCCTTGGTAACACCCCGCATGTCAACCCCTCCTTCATGGTGGTTACTGTACAACGTATGTAAGTGATTGACAGGCTGCTTGTATAAAGGCCTTCCCATAACAAAAACTGTGCTAGAGTCTGTCAGCAAAAACTAGATTAGAAGAAGACGATATGCACTCGTCATAAATCTCGGCGTTTCATGCGCTTCCAGCAAATAGCCAACAGCCCGGCAGAATAAAGAAACGGCAACAACAATACGCCGATTCGGCCAAGCACGGAATACTTCTCGTAATTCATCAGCATGTCCATCGCCGGAAATGCCGGAGGAAGCAGCCATGTCATCCATTGTATGCCGGGAGGAAGGAGTTCTCCCAGCTTGCCCTGGGAGAATGATATCGCAATCAGCGCCAAAATGCCGCCAATGGCATGACCCATCTTCGCCTCCAATCTGGAATTGAATAAAGCGGCGAACGACGTCCCCAATAAAGCCAGACCGAAGTGGGCCGCAAAAGCAACTGTAACATGCTCCCAGGTTGCAGGCTTGTCAAATTTATTAAAAATAATCGGATATAGTATGGAGTATAAATCTAGCAACACAACCAACAGAACAACCGAGCATAGAACTCCCGCATAGTATTTCTTCGCGCTTCCCAACCGCAAAATCGTAATTTGCTCTTGCACCTGTTCCTGCGATGCAAAGAAGCCGTAGGCAAGCCACGAGGCAATCAGAAACAGCAGCACCGACGTGGCCGCATAGCTTCCCATAATCGGATTCGGGGCATAGGTATAAAATAATCCTATAAATATCACAAAGGTAAGCAACGAAGGAATATATCGATGCGATCTGCTAAAATCGCGGATTAAATACAAGATTAAGTGCTTGCACATGACGCTTGGCCCCTCTCCCGATCCGCGCACGAATGACGCGCCGCCTGTTCCTTGTCGGCAGCATGCAGCGCAGTAATCGTCCCATTTCTGTTCAATATGGCGCGCAGCGCATCATCGGAATGCTCCGAATAGATAATTAACCGATGCGTATGTCCGTGGCTAATCAGACTCACCACGCCGGCAAGATGGCGCAGTTCATTCGCCTGTTCCGTTCCTGGCAGACTGAACTCGATGACGAAGCAGCGCTCCTCACGGCGCTCCAGGAGCGTGTCAGACACAATCTTTCCACGTTGCAGGACCATTACCCGATCGGCAAGCTCGTCCAGCAACCGCCTTTCATGACAGGTCAAAATGATGGCCAGACCTTGCTGCTTCAATTGCTGCAGCAATTGAACGAGCTCCGTCTGCGAAGCGGCATCCAGCCCGGATAGCGGCTCATCCAATATTAACAGGTCTGGTGGATGAAGCACTGCCTGCATAAGGTTCACCTTCTGCATCATTCCTTTGGAGAAGGTGCTGATTCGGCGATGCGACGCTTCTTCCAACCCGAACAGCGTCAGCAATTGCGACATCCTCTCGCGCACTTCTTTCTCGGCCATCCCTTGAATCATGCCCATGGAGTATAAATATTCATGAGGAGTCAAACGCAAGCGCGGAAACCGCTCGGGAGCGAATCCGATGTTCAGCTTTCCATGAGTTCCCCTCTTTATTTTGCCGCTGGAAGGAAGGGATAGGCCTGCAATAATGCGCAATAGCGTGCTCTTTCCCGAGCCGTTGGCACCGTTGACGGCGACCGTGTGTCTCGCCTGCAGCGAGAAAGAGATATCTTCAAGAACAACAGAAGTGCCATAGCGCTTGCTTACACGATCAAGCTGGAAGATATCGTTCATGACATCAGCCTCCGCCGTTTATTCTTCTTCATTGTAGAATACTTTGTAATAGTGCATGCCCCGGTTTTCGTCATAGCCCTTCTCTACGTACGGGAAGCTCTCGCTCTTCAGCTTTAGCTCCACCCCCGTATCGGTGCGGATATTATTCTTGAACGTGCGCTTTGCCCGCTTGAGCGCCACCTGAGAAATAGGAATTTCGTCCAGCGGCGGGAGTTCGTTTGCTTCCTCGTAAGTTTCCTTGTACGTTTTAAAAATGGGGGCGATATCCGGATGCGCTATCACCTCTTCCGTGAACGCCTCTTCTTCGAACTGCTCATGCTTCGCGAAGTAATCGATCGTGCTGTTGATGAACTGCAGCTTTTCTTTCTTTTCTGGGCGCTCCTCGGCTGCCGGGGCGATGACGTCATCGTAAAATTGCGTGCACATTTCGATAACCTTGTCCGTCAAATAATGCTCATCCTCCAACAGCTTCACGTTCAGGAAATCCTCTAGCCAAAACAGTGCCGCCTCGCCCTGCTTCCCGGAGGAAGTATCTACGACGCCAACCGAATAACCTGCCTCCGCCTGCACGTTCAGAATAAGACAGCCCTTGTCCAACTTGCGCACATTGACGCCTTCCTCCACCCGCACGCCGAGACGTTCTTCCTGAGGTTCGTCCACCTGCAGGAACACGTCCTTGTTCTCCGACTTGAAGATGCCTAGCGCATCGATGCTGAAGTTGTTATATAAAATGTTGTTCAAGTGAACAACGTACAGCTCCCCCGGCTTAATCTGCGGATGGCCGGACACCGCATATAGGTGATTCAAGATATGAACCGATTGCTCATGGAACGCATCCGCCTTCTGAAAAATGCGTCCTGCATAGGTGTACACCTCGTTTAACGAGAGCTCGGACTCATGTTGGAAGCGATAGGTTGCATCGAATTTAAAGCTCGACAAAAAATATTTCAACAACGTATCCCGCACATCCTCGTTCGGAACGTCGTATAAGGTTTGTGATATTCGGACGCCTTCATCTTGGGATGGACTGCCTACCCGATGGACGATCATCCGGTGAATTTCCGCTTTTGACAAATCTATCATGCTTTCACTCTCTCTTTCGTAAAGTCGCGTTCTTCTATTGTATCGAAAAAAAGAGAGAATGGGAAAGCCAACATTCACCTGATTGGTTGATAGATTTCATAGTACGTTTCATGTACTATTTCATGCTAAAAATAGGATACCTTCGGGGGCGGGGTATAATATTACGGCCTTTATGGCTAATTTATAACTATAAGGAGGTGAACAACCATGGCAAAAGACGTATTATGCGAAGTGAACTCCTGCAAGTATTGGGCTGCCGGCAACAAATGCGCCGCAACCTCGATCTATGTTGTGAACAACCGTGGCAAGCAGGCACATGATTCCGGAGATACCGATTGCAAAACGTTCGAACCAAAGCTGTAGCTCGTGCAAGGCGCAGGGCGACCTTCCCCGTCGCCCTTGCTTGCCATCGTCATTGATAATTATTATCATTCGACTGTAAAAATATACTTCTTACAAATGTTTTAATGGATTACGAATAACCAAGATATGCGAATGGATGAGAGTACATAGAACTGAGCCCGCTCCGGTTGGTGGCTGTAACATATTTCCTGATTGTTCGTCGTGAACCAGCATTTATAATAGGTGTATGACTTCATGAAAGGACGTAATAAACAAATGACCGTAAGCCAATCACCATCCACGCAACCCGAAACGAAGCATTGCCGGGAATCACGCGTGTTCAAGACCGGACGGGTCTTCCCGAACGATGTCAACAATCACGAGACATTGTTCGGCGGCAAATTGATGAGCCTCATCGATGAGACGGCATCCATATCCGCCATGCGCCACTGCCGCTGCAACGTTGTCACGGCGTCTACGGACTCAGTCGACTTCCTGCGTCCCATCCGTCCGACCGATTCGGTCTGCCTGGAATCGTTCGTCACTTGGACGGGCAAGACGAGCATCGAAGTGTTCGTCAAGATCATATCCGAGAATTTATATACTGGAGAGCGCACCGTTGCCGCAACCTCCTTCCTCACCTTCGTGGCCCGCAAGGAAGACGGCTCACCTGCCAACGTGCCGCAGGTCATACCGGATACAGATGAAGAGAAGCTGCTGCACCAATCCGCTCCCGAACGATCCCGGCTGCGCAAATTACGACGCGTTGCAAGCAAGAATCTGGCGGACAAGCTGACGACGCGCAAATATTGGGAATGAACGGCGCATAAGAGCCATCGTTTATAGGGCATACTCCTGTTAATGATGTTCAGGCTAAGGAACATGAAGTGAAGTGATCTGCAAGCTGGCCGGAGGCGCTGCCTCCGGTTATTTATAAGGTCACTCCATGTGCCTCTCACATGAGAGCATAGATCCATTTTCGTATTGCTTCACTCTCCCCTTCCGTCAGTTCATTCAGTTAAATTAGGACAGTAAGTCCGGTAAGTGCAGTTAGTTTAGTAAGTCAACGCAGCTTGTTCAGTTAGTCAACTCAGTAAGTTTATTAGGTTTTCAGTTAGTTTGGCGGTTAGAGGGCTTATCGCCAAAAGTTGGGTCCGCTATTAACTTTATCGTAGCTTCAGCTTCCTACCCATCTTTGCTTTGACGACTCTTTAAAATGGCTACTATTTATTCTTCTGAGCTTAAGGGAGATGGAGCAAGACATTGTCATATGTTTACTCCCCCCGGCAACCTGTCAAATAGCATACACCAGCTTCAACACCGTGGAGGAACCCATCCAATCCAATACACTTATGCGGATCAAAAAAAGCAGCGCATTCGAAAGCTTCGAATGCGCTGCTTTATATACCGTCATCGCTTACGCGTTAACTTTTTGTTTTGCTACTGCTGCCAAGGAGTTGAACGCGTTGATGTCGTTCACTGCCAATTCAGCCAGCATCTTGCGGTTGATGTCTACACCAGCCAATTTCAAGCCGTGCATCATTTTGCTGTAGGACATGCCGTTCATGCGAGCTGCTGCATTGATACGAACGATCCACAGTCTGCGGAAGTCACGCTTCTTGTTGCGGCGATCGCGATATGCATAAAGCAAGGATTTCATCACTTGCTCATTTGCTGTTCTAAAAATACGGTGTTTGGAACCGAAGTACCCTTTTGCCAATTTCAATACTTTCTTATGACGACGACGTGTCGTAAATCCGCCTTTTACTCGTGCCATTTCTTGTTAACCTCCCAATCAATTCATGTATCCGTAAAATTGCTTATTTTAAGTTAGCCAATTGCTGCTTCAGACGACGAACGTCGCCAGCCGCCATAACCGGGCTTGTTGCAAGAACGCGCTTCGTACGTTGCGATTTGTGGGAAAGCAAGTGGTTGCGGTACGCTTTGTAACGGCGAACCTTACCTGTACCTGTAATTTTGAAGCGGCCTTTCAAGCTGCTGTGCGTTTTCATTTTAGGCATAATCATTTCCTCCTCAAGTTCGGTAATTCCATCCGCCGCCTATACCCTGCGCGGCGGGCAACGCTTAGTTATTGTTGTTCGGCGCCAGAATCATAATCATGCTGCGGCCTTCCAACTTCGCCGCGCGCTCTACATTACAAAGCTCTTTCGCTTCCTCCAGAACACGATCCAATACCTTCTTACCGATGGCAGCATGCGCGATCTCACGTCCACGGAAACGAACGGAGCATTTTACTTTATCGCCTTCGCGCAAAAACTTCAAGACGTTGCGCAGCTTCGTCTGAAAATCATGCTCGTCGATATTCGCACGGAACCATACTTCCTTGATGTCCACCGTTTTCTGGTTCTTGCGTGCTTCCTTCTCTTTCTTCTGCATCTCGTAACGGAACTTACCGTAGTCCATAATACGACATACAGGCGGTTTCGCCTGCGGAGCCACGTTAACCAAGTCCAAGTTCGCGTCATACGCCATTTGCAGCGCTTCGCGGAATGGTTTGATTCCGATCTGCTCGCCTTCTGCACCGACTAAACGAACTTCCTTCGCACGAATTTCCTCGTTAATCAAATGATCCTTGCTAATGGTGTGCCACCTCCATATTCGAATTCCCAATCTGCTTATGTTGAGCAAAAGAGGGATGCAAGCTCTATAAAGAGCCCACATCCCTCACATAGACATTAAACATTCATGTGAAACACTGACGTGCAGTGCAAGTCCAGGAACCAGCCAACCTACGTCGGTCAGGTGAGAAGCGGGCGCTTCTTCTTTTTCAAAATCAAATATGCAATTCACATACTCAAGTAATATATCATGGCACCGAAACAATGTCAAGCAAAGAATTCAATGTGCCGCGATATCCCAAACCGCTCTTTACACCTGCTTGCCCTGCATCTCTTCGAGACGTACGACGCGCGTATGTTCCGTGTGGCTCCACACCTTGTTGTTCTGTGTAAAGAACGCGTAGAACGTAATTGGCCACCAAGAGAGCAGATATACCGGGAAGGTGATGAGCGAAGCGTAAATCCGCCAAGACTTCACGCCTTCCAAAACAAGCGCTAGAACAAAGGCCGCGCATGATAGCACAAGCGATACGACAGGCACCCACGATGGCAAGTACTGGAAGAACGTTGCAACGTTCGGCCCATTGAAGAAAGCCGCATCGACCCACATAAACGCTGTCATCAGGAACGTCACCAATACGGTATACACCGTAATCGTGTACAGCGCCATATCGAACTTCGCCATATTGCGTTCCTTGATGCTCCGCCATAAGAGCGGGAAGAAGTAACGGCGCGCCACCGTAAAGTGGCCTTGCATCCAACGCAGCCGCTGACGGGCTGAAGCTTTGAAGGTCAAAGGCTTCTCATCGAACACGCGCGCGTTGTAATTAAGCACCGGATTCACTCCGTTCATGACGCAACGGGCGGTAAATTCCAAGTCTTCTACCAAGCTCGTCGCACCCCAGCCCATTTCTTTCAGCAGCTTGCTTTCAAAGCACATACCTGTGCCGCCCAAGAAATTGGCCATATTCAGATTTTTGCGGGACAGCTGCCACAGGCGGTTGCAATACCAATAGGTCACGCCGTATGCGGCTGTAATCCAGGAATCCTCCGGATTCTTCGTGTCGATATATCCTTGAATGACGCGTGCCCCTGAACAAAGGTCGTTGTTCATTTCCCGCAGGAAATCCGTGCTGACCAAGTTGTCCGCGTCCAGCATAACAATCGCATCGTATTGGCGCGGCATATCCCATAGCTGCTTCAGCATCCATTCAATCGCATAGCCTTTCCCGCGTTGATGCGGATTATGGCGTTCGCAAGCGTAAACGCCGTGTTCCCTCACGATGTCAGCCGTGCTGTCGGAACAATTATCACAAATAACGAAAACGTCGTACAACTCTCTCGGGTAATCCAACGTCTTCAAATTTTCGACTAACGCTCCAATGACCGCTTCTTCGTTATGTGCGGCAACAACAACCGCGAACGATTTCTGCGGGTCGTATACCTTGCGTTCTTTCTTGCGGTAGATGCCGAACAGCGACAAGGTAAACTGGTACACCCCAATCGCGGCCAATAGCACCTGCAGGCCGATAAATAAATTATCCACCATATTTGGTGTCCCCCTTTTAATAACCCCTGATTTATTGCTTTGTTGCAGCGAGCATGCATTTATATATGTGAACATGCTCATCTCTCTATATTTGTTTACCCCGCTGGAGACGGTCGATCACGATTTTCTACTGTTTGCCTTGGTTTGTCAAAACCTTTTATTGGCTTTCAATCGCCAATTGCTACATTATCGCTTGAGTTCGATTGCGAAGTCGCGCTCGATCGGGCTTTCCCGCTGGGTTTGTTTTATTTTCATCCAAATGCTAAAAAATTATGGCTTTGGACCCCCTTTTCGTCAAAAGTCGATGTTCATGTTGAATCATGACGTATAAATGATGCAGGTTCATCCCGATAGAGTCTAGGTTACCCTATACTGTTAAAACGGAGCACTTCCGCTAAAGGTTGCAAGTTCTAACCTTAAATTTCTTTAAGAAATGGAATGGTTTGCATATATCTACCACCTGTTACCCAATTATGTCCCGATTCAAACATGGAGGCACGTTTTTATCCGACGGCGAAAGTGTAAGGTTCCACAATTTGTGTACGGAAATCTGACGGGCCGCCTCCCCCTTTTGTCGTCGAATGAATGGATAATCCAGAACAAACGCAGTCGTTGAATGAATCGGCCAAATTCCTGCTGCAGCAATCCAAACTATTTTCGGGGATGATCGTCCTCATATAAAGAAGCACTTATCGAGCCGATTCCGCATATAATTGATGTCGAACCGGCTCCCGCTGCACGGGATGAAGCGGCTTGCAGCTATCCGAATCAACTCCGCGGGTCCATAGTATATGAAGAAGTTCCCAGCTTATTTGTTGCAGCGAGCGGCATATGCCTGCCTCCATAACAGCATTTCCAAAGATGGGACTCGGTAGAACTCCTAGTGAGAACGAAGTGGCGGCATGGACAAGAGTCGGCCTAAACTGGATCGTTGCTTGAGGATTTGTTACGGAGTGCGAAGGGCCAACCAGCGTTCGGCAGACAAAGCGAAAGAATCGGAGCAATCGGCCAATCGCCGGAGCGTTCATGCCGCTCCGTCCCTTTCAGGCCCGTACATGTCGGTAAATAACGCAATCCGCATCATACAATCTGCTTTCTCGATTTTGAGCCATATATTACTTAGGATAAAATAAGAATATATAATTGAAATCAGCCGCATTTAAAAATATGATGAAGATGCCCGGTGACTTAGCAGGGCTTCAGATAAAATTCACAAACTCATTATCTTCTGTTAATGTTACGTTGTTACAATTAAACATAATTTACCGCATAACGGAGGGAACAGCTATGACCCGTGTTATCGCGTGGCTTGGGCATCGTGAACGTCAATTGTTCTTTTGGATAAATCGACGGCTGCACCATCGCACCATGAATATTTTTCTGTATACGATGACTCATCTCGGCGGGGCTACCTTCACCATTGCGTTTACCGTTCTGCTCGCTCTGTTTGCGCCCGCTCCATGGGCCCGAGTCGGCTGGCAGTGCTTGGTCGCTCTGGCCGTGAGTCATATACCGGTCGCTTTGATTAAAAAATGGTATCCGCGCGTGCGGCCCCACCTGGCTCTGCCGGATATTCGGACCTTCCGCAAGCCGCTTGTGGACCATTCGTTCCCGTCGGGACATACAACCGCCATATTTTCTGTCATCATACCGCTTATTATCGCAAACCCTACATTGGCTTGGGCATTGCTTCCGGTTGCGGCCATCGTGGCGTTGTCCCGCATGTATCTTGGACTCCATTATCCTTCGGACTGCTTGGCTGGGGCCTTGATTGGGACAGGGGCCGCCATCAGCACCGTCACGCTGTGGACTTAAAGAACAAGTTGACACCGTAAGGAAGTTATTTGCGTATTGATGGATATCGTTTTTTATTGATAAAAAAGTAAAAGGGTGACTACCATGCAACAAGCTGTGACATTGACGCTTCCGGCGGGTCCGTTCACACCCGGTTCCGACATGGAAGGCAAAAAGCGCATATTGTTGTTGTCGGAACGATTCGGGGCAGGTCACACCCAGGCTGCCCATGCTCTGGCCGTCAGCCTGAGAAAGCTGTCGCCGCAGCACGTGCAGACGCGCGTGATGGAATTGGGCAGCTTCTTAAATCCGAAAACGGCTCCTCTTATCATAGAAGCTTACCGCAAGACGGTAATCGTTCAGCCGAAGCTGGTCGGATTCATGTATAAAACGCAATATCACAAATCGTTAAACCGTCTGACAACAATGGCTCTGCATCGGGTATTTTACACGCATGCAATGTCGGTGATGCGCCAATTGAAGCCGGATATGATTGTATGCACGCATCCGATTCCAAGCGCAGTCATTTCGCGTCTGCGCCGACTGGGGCTGGATGTCCCGCTGTGCACGCTTATAACGGACTATGATGCGCATGCGGCTTGGGTCAGCCCGGCCGTGAACCGTTATTTCGTCTCCACCCCGGAAGTCAAGGCGAAGCTGGAGGCGCACGGCGTGGACAGCAGTTGCATCCAAGTAACCGGAATTCCGGTTCATCCAAAATTCTGGGAGACGCATGACCGCAATACGAAGGCAAACATCCGGGAACGGTTCGGGTTGAAGGACATGCCGACCGTCATGGTCATGGGCGGCGGCTGGGGGGTCATGGATCCGAGCCAGACGACCGAGATTTTGACTAGGTGGCGCAAAGACGTGCAGTTCATCTTCTGCATCGGCAACAATGAGAAGCTGCACCGCCGTCTGCTGCAAAATCCGCGTTTCCAGCACGAGAACATCCATGTAATCGGCTATACGCAGGAAGTCGACCAACTGATGGACATCTCCGATCTGCTCGTTACGAAGCCCGGAGGCATGACTTGCACCGAAGCGCTGGCGAAGGGCATTCCGATGCTGTTCTATCAGCCGCTTCCGGGACAAGAGGAAGAGAACTGCCATTATTTTACGGAAAAAGGCTACGGTGAGCCTATCGAATCGTCACATTCGGTGACGAAGTGGATGAATATGCTCGCCCATCAATATGATGAAGTAGCAGCCCGGCGCCGTGAGCACGAACAGAATGTGGCGCGCTATCATCCCAAAGCATGCGCAGAGACGATTCTGCGCATGCTGCAGCAAGAGCCGGAGCAAGAGAATCCCGCCTTCTCCTTCTTTGAAGAATAACGGAACGACAAGAACAATCTGAATATGACAAAGAACACGCGAGAGCTGCGTCGTAAGTTGATACGAAGCCTTCGCGTGTTCTTCTTGTATTACGAAACCCGCAGCTTGGCTTACGACAGGGAAGCGCGGTAATTATGAAGAGCCTGGGTGCCGATAAGCACCTCGACCCGATGAATGTTCATGCCTTTATTAACGAATTTTTGCTCATACTCTGTCATGACATGCGATTCGTTAATGCCATCACGGTGCAAATTCAGGCTGATGTCGCGCATTTGCAAGCCCATCTGCGCAAAGGAATTGAGCGAGAATTCAAAGAGCGTCTCAGAGTCCGTCTTCAAGTGAATTTCACCCTTCTCGTTCAGGGCGCGCTTATATTTCTCAATAAAGCGCGCATGCGTGAGGCGGCGGCGGGCATGGCGATTTTTTGGCCAAGGATCGCTGAAGTTCAAATAGACGCGCTCAATTTCATCTTCAGCGAACATCTTTTCCAAAAATTCGATATTCGCACGCACCAGCTTCAAATTCGAGCGGGGCTCCACGCCCTGCTCTTCCCATAACGAGCACGCCTTCTCGCAAGCGCGCGCAATTAATTCATCATACATATCGACACCGATAAAGTTCACTTCCGGGTAGTTCAAGCTCATCTGGCTGATGAACTGCCCTTTCCCCATGCCAAGCTCCACATAAATCGGCCGGTCATTTCCGAACAATTCGTTCCATTTGCCCTTATATGTTTCCGGCTCCAGCACGGCGAGCTGGGATTGTTGCTCCAGCAGTTCCTTAACCCCTCTTTTGCCACGTAAACGCATGTGCTTTCCTCCAATGAATATGATCCAATCCCCTATTTTGAATGAGAACGGGTAAAAAGTAAAGACTACCATAACAGACTCCGGCTCAGCAGCCGCGTAATCAAAAAAAGAATGCCTGCGTTGCCGCGGCATTCTGTCATCAATATCATGCATCTAGCTTCGTTACTGCCGTTCCATGCCGTATTTGCGCAGAATGACCGCGTTCAGCTTGCGCATCGCCTTAGACTTGACCGAGGAATCGGCATGGAATTTCTGCCCCGCCAACGCCATTGCTTCCTTCACCGTCAACTCAATCGTAATCTTCTCTTCTCCTTGCGGAATATGAATAGCAGAGTTCATCTTCCATCACCTCATTAATTGATGGCAACACGTGAGTGGCTTGCCGATTAGCGAAATGGGTTGCTTCAACGCGTTGTGAAAGCGCTTTATCCACTGATTCGAATATAACATGAAATGTGAGGTTGTTCAAGCGGATTTATGGGAACGGAGGCCGCTGGCTGACGATATTTTGTCTTCATACATGTCTCGTTTCGAACAGGTGAATCTTAATCTTGACCAATTCCAGACAGCCTATAGCCGTCTTCTGGAAGCTGTAATCATCGTACAGGGCTAATCCGCCATTGCCGGCTTCCTGGCGTTTCATATCCGTTGCCGCACCGACCTGCGAGCGTCCGCATCTTCGCTTTTGCGGCCAGATCTGCTACAATAAAACCACAGCGCACTCCTCTCCTTCTTTGCAATCGGAGCCGGAGCAAGCTGAAGCATAACCTTAGATTGGAAGGGCTTGTGTGCCATTGAATGAACTAATGAACGAACTACCGCGTATCCCCGGGCAATGGGGAGATAAGCGGTTCCATACATGGAATACCGAGATGCGGAGACAATTCGGGGAGAAAGTATTCAAGGTCATGCTCGATGCCGGCTTCACCTGTCCGAACCGGGATGGACGCATCGCCATCGGAGGCTGCACCTTCTGCAGCGCGCGGGGGTCCGGCGATTTCGCGGGGCGGCGCCGCGACGACTTGGTTACCCAGTTCAATACGATTCGCGACAAGCAGCACGAGAAGTGGCCCAATGCCAAATATATCGGCTATTTTCAAGCGTATACGAATACGTATGCGCCGGTGGACACGCTGCGCGAATATTTCGAGGTTATATTGGAGCAGCCCGGTGTCGTCGGCTTATCCATCGCGACACGTCCCGACTGCTTGCCGGATGATGTCGTCGAATATTTGGCAGAGCTGAATGAGCGCACGTATCTTTGGGTCGAAATGGGGCTGCAGACGATTCACGAATCGACGTCCCGGCTGATCAACAGAGCGCACGACACGGACTGCTACTTGCAGGCGGTACAGAAGCTGCGCAAGCACAACATTCGCATCTGCACTCATATCATATACGGACTGCCGCAGGAGTCGCATGAGATGATGATAGAGACTGCGAAGGCGGTCGCACGCATGGACGTGCAGGGCATCAAGCTCCATCTGCTCCATCTGATGCGCAAGACGCCGATGGTCAAGCAATATGAAGCAGGACTGCTTCGCTTCTTGGAGATGGACGAATATGTGAAGTTGATCGTCGATTCCCTTGAAATTCTTCCCCCGGAAATGATCGTGCACCGCGTCACCGGCGACGCGCCGCGCGACTTGATTGTCGGTCCGATGTGGAGCTTGAAGAAGTGGGAAGTGCTGAACGCGATTGACGCCGAGCTCAGACGGCGCGATACGTGGCAGGGCAAGTATTGGAGGGAGCCATAGCATGGGCTTTCTTTCCGTACTGAGCTATGGGCAGCAGATCGTGAAGGAGCGCGTGCAGCCGGGCGACCGCGTCATTGACGCGACGATGGGAACGGGCGTGGATACCTTGTTCCTGGCCCGGCTCGTCGGGCCGCGCGGCGAAGTCGCGGCCTTTGACATACAAGCGGAGGCGCTGGAGCTGACGCGGCAGCGTCTCCGCTCCGCCTTGGGGGCGGACGGCAGCGCGAGGGCAAGCCTGCATCTGGCAAGCCATGCCGAGATGCGCGGCGCGCTGCCTCCTTCGTGGCACGGCGCGACGGCGGCTGTCATGTTCAACCTCGGCTATCTGCCGACGGTTGAAGCGGATAAGCGCATCATGACGGCGCCGTCCACGACGCTCGCGGCGCTCGACGCCGCCTTGACGCTCCTGCGTCCGGGCGGTGTGCTCAGCGTCGTGCTGTACCCGGGCCACGAAGGCGGCGACCGCGAAGCGGACGCCGTCCGCGCTTGGGCGGAGGCCCTGCCCTCGGCGCTCGGGCAGGCGGTCGTGTACCGCATGCTGCAGCGGCCCGAAGCGCCTTATGTCATCGGCGTGGAGAAACGTTCCACCAGAGCCGGCTTGCCGAACCAACGATAGGAGTTGAAGGATATGGCAGTGCGCAAAATCGAGCATACTGGAATTATGGTCCGTCAATTGGAGCCATCCATCCGCTTCTACGAGGATGTTATCGGCATGAAGCTGAAGGATACGCTAGTACATACGAACGGCGTTATCCGGCTCGCATTCCTTGCCTTTCCCGGTGCGGATGAGAGCGAACTGGAATTGGTTGAAGGCTACAGCGACCGTCTTCCTGAGGAAGGCAGGGTGCATCATCTGGCCTTCCGCGTCGACGACGCGGAAGCCGAGTTGAAGCGCGTGAAGGCGCTCGGCCATGTCGAGCTTATTGATCAGGAACTCGTCACCTTGCCGAACGGCAGCCGCTATTTCTTCTTTAAAGGTCCGGACGGCGAGTGGCTTGAATTTTTCCAAACTACGAGAAACTAGACAACACGGGAGTGAGAGAGCATGACAACACCATACCCACTGAAATTTCAACCTGAATTCAAAGAACGTGTCTGGGGCGGACGCGCGTTGACGCGGTTCGGACTGGAGCTGCCGGAAGGCCATATCGGTGAAGGCTGGATGATTGGCGATCATCCAAACGGCACGACGAAGGTCGTGAACGGCGAGCTTGCAGGATTGGGCTTGGACCAAGTTCGCGAGCAACACGGCAAAGAGTGGTTCGGCACGAAGGGCTTCTCTGAGAAAAACGGACGCTTTCCGCTGCTCATCAAGCTGTTGGATTGCAATGACGACTTGTCCGTTCAAGTGCATCCGACAGATGAATATGCTGGCCTGCCGCAAGGCGAGCTGGGCAAGACGGAAATGTGGTATGTGCTTGATGCGAAGCCAGACGCCAAAATCATTTACGGCTTGAAAGAAGACATCGATCGCGAAGCGCTGGCGAAAGCCATTGAAGAAGGCCGCATCATGGAAGCGCTGCAGGAAGTTCCCGTGCAAGCGGGCGATTCCTTCTACATTCCAGCCGGCACGGTGCATGCGTTGTGCGCAGGCGTTGTAGTCGCCGAAATTCAGCAAAATTCCGACACCACCTACCGCCTGTATGATTATAACCGCCCAGGCTTGGACGGCAAGCCGCGCGAGCTGCATATTGAAGACTCCCTGAATGTCATCGCTTACGAGGGGGCGGGAGCTTCGCGCATGAAGACGGACTCTGCTGCGCCTAACGAATGGCTGAAGCTTGCTGAATCTCCTTATTTCCGCGTAGAAAAAGGAATCGTAAAGCAGCCATGGACCTTGTCCACGACACCGGAAAGCTTCGTTATCCTCGTCGTATGCGAAGGCACGGGCACACTCAAATGGGAAGAGCAAAATTTGCCGTTCAAAGCGGGCGAATGCTTCCTGCTTCCTGCTAATCTTGGCGCATATACACTTGAAGGCGACTGCACAGTGCTCCGTTCCGTCGCGCCTTAACGAATTCCATTGCTTATCCGGCTCTCGATGTTCGTGAGCCGGATTTTTATTTTTCATCCGCGCGCCCTGCCAATTTTCTCCCCAGCGCTGACGAACCGCTCATTTTTCCGGTTCTCGTTTGCAGGCACCGACAGATTGCGGCATATTCCGAAAAAAAGGTTTCCCCGAATTATAGAACCGTGTATTGTATGAAATGGTACGCATGGCCAGGAGATATCCCTAAGCTGAAATTGGAATTAAAACATAATAAGGGGGCGTATGGAAATGGACTTGGATTTTCTATATTCTGTACCCGATGAATGGAAATACGGAGTATTATTTTTGTTCGCCGCTTTACCATGGTTGGAAGTGTTTGTCGTCATTCCATTAGGCATATTAATGGGCTTGTCGCCCATTCCCGTTGCATTGGCCGGGTTTCTCGGCAATTTAATCCCGATACTCCTGATCGGGCTGCTATTTAAAAAGTGGCAGGAGTGGAGACAAAAACGGGGAAAGTCGATAGAGCCGTCTCCGAAATGGGCGAAGGCCCAAAAAATATGGGATCGCTACGGCGTCCCCGGATTGTCGCTGCTCGCTCCAATTATCATTGGCACCGATATTGCCACTATCCTCGCGCTTTCGTTCGGCTCTCCACGCAAATGGGTCATTGCATGGATGACCGTAAGCTTAGCCGTCTGGTCGCTAGTTTTAACCGTCGGCACCGTGTTCGGCTTTGATTTTATTACCTATTTAACCGCCTGAAGCCAGCAGGCGGTCTTCTTCATTGCAATTGAATTATCCACTGGATTAGGATTAGTCCCGGTGCGCTTCGATGGTACAAGGATTGGGTTTTGTGTTTATTAATCTCGCACGAGCTTGGCCCTGCGGGCCGCATTCGCGGCGGATAAGCGATCATGGACGCCTAGCTTCGCATACAGGCTCGACACGTGATTGCGCACCGTTCCCTCCGACAAATACAGCTTTGCCGCGATTTCACGATACTTCATTCCTTTCGCCAAATAATGCAGCACCTCACGTTCCCGTTCCGTCAGCCCAAACGGATCTTCGGCAGGTACCTCTTCCGCTGCGGCCATCCCTGCTCCTTCAGGCCGCCCCTGCTTTATCTGTTCAGTCATGGCCAGCGCCAACGACTGCGGCACAAACGTGCTGCCACGGGATACAAGGCGAATCATCGCAAACAGCTCCTGCGGATGAATGGACTTGAGCAAGTAGCCTTCCGCTCCGGCTTCGATAGCCTGCACCGCATGCTCCATCTCATCGATCGCGGTCAGCATCATCAGCTTGATATGCGGCCAGCGATCCTTTATTTCCCGTGCGGCAGCAATTCCGTCCATTACAGGCATACGAATGTCCATCAGAACAACATGCGGTTCCTCTTCCGCCCCGGCTATGCGTTCAATGGCTTCACGACCGTTGGCAGCCGTTCCTGAAACAATTAGCCCTTGTTCTTTTTCTAACAAAAAATGTAAACTTTCTCGTGTTAGCTGCTCGTCATCTGCAATGAACAATCGTATTGGCGGTTCAGATTCAGGCTGCACAGCGGGAAGACAGCAACTCACCCGTGTGCCTCCATCAGGCTGCGACGCGATGTCCAGCGATCCTCCGTATGCTTGCAGACGCTCTTGCATCGACGTCAGCCCATAGCCAAATGTGAGGCCGTCGCTCCCGACCCCATCATCCTTAATCGTCACACTTATTTTACTGGCCGTATACGCCATTTCCACCTCGATTTGTTCCGCTTGACCATGGCGCACAGCATTCGTAATCGCTTCTTGCACGCATCGCTCCAACGTCACACGATGAACAAATGGGATGAACCGGGGTTCCCCGCTCACTATGAGACGACTCTTGATTCCTGTCTGCTCGCTCATCCTGTTCAGCATGTTCTGCACATGCTCGCTCATATCTATCTCCGAATGCTCTGCTAAGGCTATGCCATGTATATGATGACGCACCGCAGCAAAGCTGCTTCTGGCATGCTGCAGCACACTGTGCAAGCGCTGCTTCGCTTGTTCCGGTTCAGTATCCAGCAAAGAATGTACCGTCTCCAGCCCCATAATGAGCGATGCCTGCGAATGACCCAGAGCATCATGCAGCTCTCCCGCGACACGGGATCGCTCCTCCTGCACCGTGAGTCTTTCCACTTGCTCCGCATATTGTTGAATCGTGAGGAATTGCCGTTCGTTCTCACGCAGCAGCTGCTGCAATCGCTGTTGGTTATACAGGAAGACATTAAAGCCATATCCGATACCAAACAAAATAAGATGGTTTATCATCTGATCCGGCACAGTAAACCAGGCAATCTTCCCGCTCCAAATTCCGAGTAACGGAAACGATGTAAAGATAGGAGCCGACCACCAAACCATTCTTTTGGATGAAAGAAATCCGGCTAACAGCGAAGGAACAACCATATTGTCCAGATACATCGGCATCGAGAAATGCATGAACACATTGATTCCGCCCGCACAAATTATTTCCGAGGCAATAAATAGGCGCGGATGTATGTATCCCGGTCTCCAAAACAATAAGGGAATACCGCCCGACAGAATGAACAAACTGTAGGCTTGCCAATCCGGAAGCGTTACAAAGCCGGGAGTGAAAAGCATATACAGGATGCCGGAGACTATCCACAACACATAAAGGCCCAGTAAAGCCCAATCAATCCAATGCCATTGCCGTTCTTTCATGACTATTCCTCTTTCATTCGTAAAATATGACATTCATATGATTGCAATTTCCGATGTTCCTCACTAGGTGTCCAATGTTCATTTTAATATGCTAATAGAGGTTGTTCAAAAAGTCACCCTTTGGACACGTGCTAATAAGGAAAAAGAAAGAATAACATGGAGGAATGCATCATGTTTTATAACTTATCAGATCGGTCAAAAGCTTACACCTATATGGCACTTGTGCTCGTCCTGGGACTCGGATTCAGCTTCATTCCGAACATCAGTTCCTTTGCCTATATGTTGACGCCTGCCATCGCCGCTATGCTAATGATGTTCATCGTGACACGTGACGGCTGGAAGCGCGCAGGATGGGCAACACTTGGCTTGCACCGTCTCGGACTGCGCATGTGGGCGGCAAGTCTAATTATACCCGTGGCCATCATTGTGCTCAGTTATGTAATGGCTTGGGCAGCCTCTTTGCTGACGTTTCACGTGCCGCGTGACTTCCAAGGATATCCATGGAGTTCGTTTCCAATCGTAATTGTGATTACGTTCCTTATGAACGTATTGACCAGTTCCTTGGGCGAAGAATTGGGCTGGCGGGGATATTGGCTCCCGCTGCTTGCATCTGCCTGCGGAGAACGCCGGGCCCTGCTCATTAGCGGGTTTATTCACGGAGTATGGCATGTGCCGATGATTTTCATCGCAGGCAACTATCATGCGGAACAGAATCCCGTGCTCGCCTGTGTTTGTATCGTCGTCAGCACCCTGTGCCTCGGGCCATTTATCGGTTATGTGCGTCTGCGTACTGCAAGCGTATGGCCCGCCTCCATTCTGCATACGGCGCATAATTTGGCCTGGATGGTTATGGCTGTGATTACGACACCGATATCTGTTTCCGCCTACTATATTAGCGGGGACAATAGTGTAATCAGCATGCTGTGTTATGTTGGATTAGCCGTATGGGCATTCCGACGCCTTCCCATAGCTCCGCTCCGGCAAGCAGCAGCATCATCCTCAGCGCAAAGACCGCCTTTATAAGGCGGTCAGCTTGCGAGCAATCTCCTTATTCTTCTTTGGCCCCGCTACTTGGGGCACTCTCCCGAATCACCTTCAGCAATCCCGGAAACCGTGATTCCAAATCCAACGTCCGCAATGAGATAAACCGCTGAGTCCCCTCCAGTCGTGTGCGAATGACTCCTGACTCCCGCAGCACTTTAAAGTGATGGGACAGGGTTGACTTTGGCAGCGCCAATTCAAAGCCGCCGCATGACAATTCCGATGCATCCATGAGCTGCAGCACTATCGAAAAACGAATAGGTTCGCTCAAAGCATAAAAAATGTGCTGCAATTCAAGCTGTTCCGTTTCCGGATGATATAAAGTTCTCATAGTAACATTGTACTGCAATCGTTGACATCATTCAATAGTTCGAATACACTCGAACTATTGAATTTAGGTGCGCGCCTTTTCAATCCCAACTCATACAGACACTCCACAGGAGGACACACAACATGCAACAAAAATCAACGGACGCACAACCACATGCTCGAATAATAATGACATTGTTTTTTTTCACGATGTTTGTTATCGGAACGGATACGTTCATCGTCTCCCCTTTGCTGCCAGCCTTAAGACAGGTATTCCATATTTCAGCAGAGCAGTCGGGATGGCTTGTATCGGCTTATGCTCTCGGCTATGCGGGCTTCGCTCTAATCGCAGGTCCGTTATCTGACGGATTCAATCGCAAATCGTGCCTTGTTGCCGGCATGATCGGGTTTTCCGCCTTTACGGCAGGCTGCGGCCTGGCAGCGGATTTTTCCACATTGCTAGCTTTGCGCGCTCTCGCGGGAATAAGCGCGGCAATCGCCTCCCCCCAAGTATGGGCCTCCATTCCGCAGCTAATGCCCGCTCACCGCGTCGTCAAAGCAATGAGCTGCGCCACTGCAGGGCTTGCCGTCTCCCAATGCATGGGCGTCCCTCTCGGCAGTGTGCTGGCGGCAAGCAGCTGGCGCTTTCCGTTCTTTGCGCTAGCCGGAGGCGCGCTTGTCATTACACTTCTTCTGGCTGTTAAGCTGCCATCGATTCCACCGCGTCAACGGAGCGGGATATCCGTCGCCGCCTTGGCGCAACAATATCGTTCCGTGCTGAATGAGCGACGTTCTATTACGGCATTTCTCGGTTATTTCTTGTATCAGCTTGGCACGTTCGCCACCTTCTCTTTCTTGGGGAATTGGCTGGCCGATGATTTCGCGTTATCCTTGCAACAGACAGGACTGTTCATCCTCGTCTTCGGTGCCGGCAATTTGGCCGGAAGCTTGATGACAGCGTCAGTTGAGCGCTGGTTGGGCACTCGCGTTACCGTAACGGCAGCTCTACTCGGCATGATAAGCATGTATTTGCTCGTCATGTGGGGTGGTCATATCGCTGTCGTGGGCTTCGCTTATATGATGATCGCATGGATGGGAGGCATTCTGTTCCCGCTTCTGATGAATACGCTGCAGTTACAGCAGCCTTCCGCACGGGGAACGATTGCCGCGCTGGCGAACAGCACGATGTATGGCGGAACGATGATCGGTTCTTCATTGGCCGGCCTGCTCTATGCCCGGGTAGCGGGTTTTCCCGCCATAGTTATCCTGACGATGCTTTGCTATACCGCTGCGATGATCCTGTTTCGCCATATATTACAACCGGTAACGATGACGTCAATAGCCGCCTCTTCCGCCTCGGCGCCGAACGTTGGGCGCTAACGTACGGATTTTGTGAAACACTTCGCCCAGTCTTTCGTATAAGGTGAATAACTATACGACAGGGCTAGGTGCGATCAGGAATGGGCCATTCTGCCCGCTCAGCTTGAACGCGAGCCATCGGCTCACCCCTTTTTCGCCGGCTTGCGCCGAATTCGGAACAAGGTGCGCAGCCTGCCCTTTGCCGTTAGTTTGCACACTTCCCGTCAGCAGCTGAGACAAGCAAAATTGCAGCCGCCGTCTGTTATATAAGGATTTACCGCAATCTTAAAATTGGAATTGAAGGGATACACGCAATTACATGAGTCCAACTCAGTAACCCTACCCTAATGAGCTGGCGTCCCAAGACGTCAGCTTCTTTTTTGTGATTGCGCATCATTAACGCCGGAAAGGGACATGAACAAATATGAAACAACGACTGCTGTATATTGAAGACGACCAAGAAATTGGTCAGTGGACGAGCGAATATTTACACGAGAAGGGTTACGAGGTGGTATGGCTTACTTCCGGGGATCAGGCTTTAGATGCTGCAGCAAACAGCGATCTCGTCCTACTGGATGTCATGCTGCCGGGTCTTGACGGCTTCACGATCGGACAGCGGCTCAAAAAAGAGCATCCCCTCACCCCCATCCTGATGCTGTCCGCACGCACGGCCATCGATGATAAGCTTCAGGGCTTGCAGTTCGCCGATGATTATGTGACCAAGCCATTTCATCCCGACGAGCTGGCAGCGAGAATCGAGGTGCTGCTCCGGCGCTGCGAGAAGCAAGAGGCGGCGCTTACGGAGCTGAGGCATTTACATGTCTATCCCGGGGAAAATCGTATCGTGGATACGCGAACCAATGAAGAGCTTGTGCTGACAGGCAAACAGTTTCATATTTTTACATACATGCTGCGCCATCGCAATCAGATTTTGACCAAGGAACAAATATATGAAGGCGTCTGGGGAGAGCCCTACATCGAGGGGGACAAGACGCTCATGGTTCATATCCGGCACTTGCGGGAAAAAATCGAATCGGATCCAAGCCAGCCCGATATCATCGAGACCATTCGCGGGATTGGCTACCGGTTGAAGCTATGAAGCCGCGCGTTCTTTTTAGCAAGTCGCTGTTAGTCCGCTATATGATCATCGTCTTCGCCGCGCTCGTCATATGGCCAATTATATTTCCGCTCGCCTCCACCTTGTATCAGTTGACGATTGACTATAGCAATGAGGCGAAGCTGAAGAAAAATATTTATGCGGGCGGCGATCGTCTTGAGAACCGGTGGCACGAAGAGGCAGCCGCCTTGAAGGATGCGAAGGAAGCAGCGATTGCGCAGAGGCTGCGTGATTTGAAGCGGGAATTTCCGAAAGCCGGCCTATTCTGGGTCGATCAGACGGGACGAACGCGCCTCATGCTGCCCGAGCGGCCCGGCATCCCGCAGCAATGGAACGCCGGTGACAGCATCGCCTTCATGAAGCAAAGCTTCAATGGCGATCCGTTCACCGCCGTCGCCTTTATCGGGCAACAGCCGGAGCAGGGCTTCATCGTTATCCAGGTTCCGCGTAAGCTGATGGTGTCCGACGCTTCATTTGACAGCGCGCACATCTTTATCATCGTCATTGCCGTATTCGTGCTGTTCACCGCGTCCTCCTGGTGGTTCTTCTATCGGCTGCGAAGCCGGCTCGTCCGTCTGGAAGAAGCGATGACATCGCCTGACGGCAGCGGGATACCGGCGCCTGTGGAAGTTAGGAGCTCCGATGAAATCGGACAACTGGAGCACGCGTTCAACCGCATGATTGGCGAATTGCAGCTAAGCCGGCAGCGGGAACGGGAAGAGGAAGAGCTGCGCAAGAAGCTCATCGCGAATCTATCGCATGATCTGCGCACGCCGCTGACGACGATACGCGGCCATGCCCATTCCCTGCGGCAGGAGCCGGTGTCCGACCGCGGCAAGCAGTCTTTGACGCTTATTGATACGAAGGTGGGCGACTTGGCCCAGCTTATCGACAATTTGCTCTCCTATACCCTCTTGTCCGCCAAAAAGTACGAGTTTCATCCGGAGCAAACCGATATTTTGCGTCTCGTTCGCACTTCGGCGGCAGGCTGGTTCCCTGTATGGGAGAAAGAGGGCTTCGAAGTGAATATCGATTTGCCTGAGCATCCCCTTACATGGGAGGTGGACCCGCAATGGTTCGCCCGCATCTTGGACAATCTGTTCCAAAATGTATTGCGCCACGCCGCTTCCGGCCGCTATATCGGCGTACGGACGGAGATGCGCGCAGGACGCGAAGCGCTCGTCATCGAGGACCGCGGCCCGGGCATGGAAGCCGTCTCCCAAGGAAAGGGCGCGGGCATTGGACTGACAATCGTGGCGCTCATGACGCAAGATATGCGGCTGCATTGGGAAGTCGCCAGCAGTTCAGAAGGTACTGTCACTTTCTTGTATCCAAAATTAAACTGGAATTAACCTAAGGGTCCCGCTCGTTTAACCTTCGGCAGATAGTATGAATACCGAGGTGATTCCAGTTGAGTGACTACATTATTCAGACTCAAGGATTAACGAAGCAATATGGCGCGCGCAAAGCGGTGAATGAAGTTACATTGAACATACGGCGCGGTGATATTTACGGCTTTCTCGGCCCGAACGGCGCCGGCAAGACGACGACCATTCGCATGCTGCTCGGTCTGATTCGCCCGAGCCGGGGCCGCATTCACATTTTCGGCAAAGAGTTGCACAAGCACCGGATGTCGATCTTGAAAAAGGTCGGCTCCTTGGTTGAATATCCGTCTTACTATGGTCATTTGACAGGATACGAAAATTTGGAGGCGATTCGCCGCATCTTGGATGTGCCGAAGTCCCGCATCGATGAAGTATTGTCTATCGTCCGCTTGACGCAAGATGCGAAGCGTCCTGTAAAGGGCTACTCCCTCGGCATGAAGCAGCGGCTCGGGATCGCTTGCGCCTTGCTGGGCCAGCCTGAGCTGCTCATTCTGGACGAGCCGACGAACGGTCTGGACCCGTCCGGTATTTTGGAAATTCGCGAGCTGATTATAAGCATGCCGCAGCAGCACGGCATTACGGTGCTCGTATCGAGCCACTTGTTGAGCGAAGTGGAGCAGATGGCGAATCGGGTCGGCATCATCCAGCACGGCGAGATGGTATTTCAAGACACGATCAACTCGCTGCGCAATCGGGCGCAGCATCGCATCCAAATCGCGGTGTCGAACCCGGAGCAGGCATTCCGCACGCTTGCCGCCTCTGGCTGCAGCGCGGAATTCAACGAGGAATCGCTAGTTCTCGATTACATGCCTGACAACAAGGTAGCCGCCATTGTCGAGCTGCTCGTTCGCAACAGCCATTCCGTCTACCGGGTGGAAGAGAAACGCCAATCGCTCGAAGAGATGTTCCTGGCTCTTACCGGGGAGGGGAGCAGACAATGATAGGCAAGGTGCTGTCGTCCGATTTTATGAAAATCCGCCGCACGTGGATTTGGCTCCTCATCTTCCTTGGGCCGTTCGGCGTTGTCAGTCTGCAAGCGATCAACTTCAGCCTGCGCTATGACTATTTGACGAAGGTGTACGCCGATGATCTGTGGGGAGGCTTGCTGCACAACGTTCAATCCTTGTCTGCTCCGGCGCTTCTGTTCGGCATTACGCTCATTGCGTCGATGATCGCCGGAATGGAGCATCGCCTGAATTCATGGAAGCAGCTGTTGGCGCTGCCCGTATCGCGGTTTCACGTCTTTACCGCCAAATTCGCGCTCAACCTCATCCTTCTGCTCGGCGCCTGTGTGCTGCTAGCGGCAGGCTCCATCCTTCTCGGCGCCGGACTCGGATTCGGTTGGGATATTCCTTGGCCAAGACTGTTCATCATCAGCTTCTATCCATTCTTTGCCGCCATGCCGGTATTGGCCGTGCAGCTATGGCTGTCCATCGTGATGCGCAATCAAGCCATCCCGCTTACCTGCGGCATTATGGGCACGATTTTGTCCCTGTATTCCATAAAAATGCCGGACTGGATGCCGCTGAAATGGCCACATTTGGTAAATGCGGCAGACGTGCCCGAATATTCCGTTCTGGCCGGATTGGCGGCAGGCGCCGTCATCTATGCGGCAAGCCTCGTCCATTTTGCCAGAAGGGATGTGAACTAACATGAAATCCTTTATGAATGTGTTCCATTCGGAAGGAATGAAGCTGCGCAAGTCAAACATTTGGCTCCTTATATTCGTCAGTCCGCTGCTCGCATCCTTGCTTGGTCTGCTGCAGACGAGCGGAGATCCTAATTCGAACGATTGGCCGCTGCCGTGGACTACCATGGCCAGCATACACGCCCTTTTGTTCCTGCCGCTGCTGACAGGCGTATTCTCCGCCTTCGTATGCCGCTATGAACATAACGGCGGTGGCTGGAAGCAGCTCCTCGCCTTGCCTGTATCGCGCAGCGGGTTATATATGGCCAAGTTCCTCCACGTTGTGCTCTTGCTGGCGCTGACTCAACTGCTGTTCACAGCAGGCGTTATTGCCGTCGGCTTCCTGAAGGGATATGCGATGAATGTTCTTCCGTGGGACGAGTTCATTAGACGCGCATGCAGCGGTTGGTTCGCCACGCTGCCGCTTGCCGCGCTGCAGTTGTTCGTCTCCACGGCCTGGGCCAGCTTCGCGGCGCCGCTCGCCATCAATGTCATGCTGACGCTGCCGAACATGCTCGTCGTCAATTCGGAGAAGTACGGGCCGTGGTACCCATGGTCCCAACCGGCGCGATCCATGCTGCTGATTAGCGATAATAACTACGGAGCTTTCAACATGCCGATGGAGACGCTGCTGTTCATCATTGCCGGCAGCTTCATCGTATTTCTGAGTGCGGGATTAATGTATTTCAGCCGAAAAGATATATAAAGCAAAGACAGCGTCCCTTATGCTTGACGGGCAAGAGAAAACTCCTTGCCTTTCAAGTTAGGGACGCTGCGTTCATTCATGCTTCATATCGCTGCTATATCGTCTTTAAGTCATCTGTTAGGTAACGGCGATCCTCTTCGCTATCAACATGCCGGGCAAGCTCTTCCGCTCGCGCAATGTAGCCTTCCACATCCTCCGCTTTGTTCAGCAGACTGGACGCTCGGGCCAGCGCCTCATACGCGTAAGCCGTATCAAACGCGCCTAAGTTATATTTCCGGCATATATCCACACACCGTCTCGCGTGGTACATCGCGGATTCAGCCATGCCCGCCGTCGAATATACGCGGGAAATTTGCCATTCCCCCCGTGCGAATTGCAGTTCATTACCGGCTGCGCCCCAATGATACCGGGACGCATGTGCCGCATGAATCATTTGATCCGTCTCTTCCTGCGTGCGAGTCGTTTTCTCCAGCAGCTCCCATACGAGGTTGAACAGCTCTTTTGCGATCTTCGTATTCGTATCCGTATCGGCCTGCGAACTGTATTTCATCATCGCGGTCATCTATTCATTCTCCTCATGTCCACACGTTCCAAGATGATGCCCTGCTCCATCGAACAACAGCAGAATCCATCTTCCTATGTCAGCGACTGTGGAGTGTCATCACCAGAAGGCGGAACCGTAGTTTCGTCTTTTTTCTTTTTCCCCGTAATCAGACGCCACAACCCGGCAAGCACAGCTACGACCACGATCCAGAACTTTTTGAACAAGCCCAGAATCAGCGCCAAAAATCCGACTTTTTTGGCAACGGCCAAGCCCGCGCCGCCGAGGACGAGTCCAGTAAGGCCGTATTCAGCGACCTTGTCGGTAGATTTATCGAAATCCTCGTACCGCTTTCCTTCCTTCACCTTGAAGCTGGACAGCACCGTCTTTTCCATTTCCACACGGTCTGCCGCCAAATGCTCAGGATTGGAAACCAGTACGATGGAAATATAACCTTCACGCGTCAAAAGCCGTTCGTTATAATTTACAATCTTCTCATTGCTAGAGTTGTGCGCAAGCAAAGACCACGTCAGCCGCTTCGTCTTTTCGTTATAAGCGGGCTCGATATCCCAGCTGTCCACGAATAGGTGTGCGCTCGGATCCAACTCTTTATTAGCGGCTTCGGTTCCGTCCTTGTAGCTCTGAAGCAGCTCATCTGCATCAATCTTATCTTTCTCGTCGTCTTTGATATGGCCGGAATCGGTATATTCAATGAATACGCCCCAAGTCGCATCCTCAGCAGCAGGGAGCACAGCTCCAATTTCTTCACCGGATGGCTTACCGCCAGTTTCTGTTATGAACGTCTGCGCATCCTTGCCATTCAAAAAAATCATGCCTTCTTGGAGCGTAAAGGACGCCAAGCCCTCGCCAATATCGATGGCTTGTCCCGCTCCTTCCACCCAATTCAATTCTGGTGCCGCACCCGCTGGAGAAATTCCTCCGAGCAGGATTGCAGCACTAGCAATAATGACAGTGCATCTTTGTAGCCATTTTTTCAAGGTCTTTTCCTCCTAGAACATTTATCTCTATTTAACACCGCTATACTATACAGGAAATATTACCAGAGATAAATGAGCGAAAAAGACCATGACTTTTTTCCTTATATTTTCTGTAAACTGCAATTGGCCGCTTTATACGTGGCGCGGGCAACCTTGCAGGCGGATGGGGAAAACGTATGAACTATCCGCACCTTCGTTCATATTACGCGCCAGCCTTAGAGAACGGCTGTTCGCAAAGGTATTGGACAGAGATGCCCCTTGCAGCACTCCTATCACTCAGCAACCTATTTACGGCCGCATGACTGAAGAGTTGTCCGCGCAAACATTTGTATCTATTGATCCTGACCTCACACAAAACAGTAAGGACTGCTAATATCGAAATATTAATACGACAAATTTCGACATTAAAAAAGCTTTCCAGCAATGCAGTATCCCTAACTTGTTTACTTTTCGGCCATGACACGTTCCGGTGCAACAAACAGAAGCGGTGTCTCGTCATCCGTCTGCTGGTACAGCACGATAACGACCGCCGGTTCTTCCCGCTTCGCCTCCTGCTGTGCAAAGACCGCTTCCGCAACGGAAGGCCCCATGTTCATCCACTTGGATGCATCGAACGGCAGCCGTTCCACGACCGCGTGCTTATGCAGCTCCTTCTCGCTCAGACCGAGTGCGGCGAAATCTGCCGAGATCCGGCCGGGATGATTCGCAGCCATGCGCAGCATGTGCAGAGCTTCCTCTTTCCTTATCGCAGCGTCCCACCATATTTTGCGCGGCTTGTATTTATGATTCATGAAGTAATCCAGCTTCATCAGACCAAGCGCCACATCAGGCCGCTGAAGGCCATGGTCCGCCAGGAAGGAGCTTAGACGCACGAATAAATCCTCCAGCTGATGTCCAATCTTCTGCCAGCCGTTCGCTTCCCAATAATCGCCGAACGCCTGAAAGAAATCAAACGGCGATGCGAATTCCCGCTGCATAAGATGCTCCATCGTACGGTCCATGCGGTGCGAGTTCCAGTACTTCTCAAGCACGTCCTCCAAACGCTTCAAGCGGACCACATCGTCGAATGGCAGCACATCATTGCTCAGCATCTCATAAGGCGCATGATCCATATAGACGTAACCGTATTTGTCCGCCTCCAGACGCAATCCTGTTCCGCGCAGCATTTTCAAGAAGCCCAACTGCAGCTCTTCAGGCCGCAGCTCGAACACGTCGTTGAACGTTTTGCGGAACGTGTCATAATCCTCCAGCGGCAGTCCCGCGATCAGATCCAAGTGCTGGTCGATCTTGCCGCTCTCCCTCACCTTTGTCACCGTGCGCGTCAGCTTCGTGAAGTTCTGGCGCCGCTTGACGAGCTCGTTCGTCGGATCGTTCGTCGATTGCACGCCGATTTCGAAGCGGAAGATACCCGGAGGCGCGTTCTCCGCCAGGAAGTCGAGCACCTCCGGACGCATAATGTCGGCCGTAATCTCGAACTGGAAGACGCATCCCCGGTGGTTCTCAAGAAGGAATTGGAACATTTCCATCGCATACTCGCGTTTAATGTTGAACGTACGGTCGACGAATTTGATTAGCTTTGCGCCGTTATCGATTAAATAGATCAAGTCTGCCTTGGTCCGCTCAATATCAAAATAACGCACGCCCACCTCGATGCTCGACAAGCAGAACTGGCAGCTGAACGGGCAGCCGCGGCTTGTCTCGAAGTAGACGATGCGTTTGCCCAGATTCGGTATATCCTCCGCAAAACGGTGCGGCGAAGGGATATTATTCAGGTCCAGCTTCGGACGGGGAGGGTTGATCATGACCTCTTCCCCCTTGCGGTACGCCAGTCCGAATACAAAGTGATATTTTTGTTCATCGCGTATTTCACGAAGCAGATGAAGCAATGTCTCCTCCCCTTCGCCAATGACGATGAAGTTGACGTCCGGCAGCCGCTCCATCCAATATTCAGTGTCATAGGACACCTCCGGCCCGCCCAGCACGATACGCGCGTCAGGCCGAACTTTTCTCAGCATGCTTATGACTTGAATCGTCTCTTCGATGTTCCAAATGTAGCATGAGAATCCGATGACATCCGCCTTCCGCTGGTACAGATCGGAGACGATGTTCATCGCTGGATCTTTAATCGTATATTCGGCTAGTTCGACGTCGAACTCATGCTCGCAGCTCGCTTTTAAATAACGGATGGCAAGCGAGGTATGTATATATTTTGCGTTCAACGTGGCAAGTACAACTTTCATGGTTGCTCCTTTCATATATGCATTGCGGGACCTGCCGGGGATTATGCTATCGGCGTCCCATTCGGGACTTCCTCATCCGGCTGCAGCAAGACGACGTCTCCGCTGCCCGGAACTCCACCCAGGACGAGCACCTCGGAATCAAAGCCCGCAATGCGCCGCGGCGGAAAATTCACGATGGCCACCACCTGCCGGCCGACGAGCTTGTCCGGCGTGTAACGCGCCGTAATCTGCGCGCTTGATCTCTTCATGCCGAGCGGTCCAAAATCAATATACAGCTTAATCGCCGGTACGCGCGCCTTCTCGAACGGCTCAGCCTCTACAATCGTGCCGACGCGCATATCCAGCTTCATGAAGTCTTCTATTGATGCAAAGGTATTTGTAATGTTATCTTCCATCATATCCATTCCTCCTGACTATCAAGCTTGACTGCCTCTTCTTCCCGTTGCTGAAAAAACGCCAAAAACGGCGCCCCGAATTGCTTCAGCTTCGCTTCGCCAACCCCTTTAATGCGCAGCATGGCAGCTTCCGTAGTCGGCTGCACCTCCGCCAATTCACGCAAGGTGCTGTCGTTAAATACGATGTACGGCGGAACGCCCGCCTTTTGGGCCAGCTCGCGCCGCAGCAGGCGCAGCTGTTCAAATACGGTTTCATCCACGGCTGACGCGGTCTTCGGCTTCAACGATTTGGCTACGCGCTGCGTCACTTGCCGCTGCCCCTTGAGCACCTCTGCCGCCAGCGGCAGCAGACGGACGACCGGATATTGGCCTTCGCTCAGCTGCAAATAGCCTTCGGCAATGAGCACATAGATCAGATCGGCAATCGCTTTCTCCGTCAAGTGGCGCATTTCTCCATGTGTCGGCAGCTTCTCGAAGCCATATTGAATGACCTTCTTGTTGCGCGAACCCTTCAGCACGGAAGCAACCATCGATACGCCGAACCGTTCGCGCATGCGATAGATGCAGGAGAAGATCTTCTGCGCTTCCGTCGTAATGTCGATTGACTCGCGCTCGTCCTTGCAGCTGCCGCACGTGCCGCACGCCTCTTCCCCTTCTTCCCCGAAGTAGCGCAGCATGTAGTTCTGCAAGCAGCCCGTCGTGTAACAATAGTCAATCATGGATTGCAGCTTCCTATATTCGTGCGTCTTCCGTTCCGGGGTCGCTTCGCTCTGTTCAATGAAAAATTTCTGCGTCAGAATGTCCTGCGGATGGAACAGCAGCACGCACTCGCTCGGCTCGCCGTCCCGGCCCGCGCGGCCCGCTTCCTGCACGTAGGCTTCCATGTGCTTCGGCATGTTATAGTGCAAAACGTAGCGCACGTTCGACTTGTCGATCCCCATGCCGAACGCATTCGTCGCCACGATGACGCGGACGTCGTCGTACAGGAATGCCTCCTGCATGCGCGCCCGCTCTTCGTCGTCCAAGCCCGCATGATAGCGGCCGGCCGCGACGCCCGCACGACGCAGCATCTCGTGCAAATCCTCCACATCCTTGCGGGTCGAGGCGTATATAATCCCCGCTTGATGCTCGCGCCGCCGCACGTAATCCAGCGTGAACGCCTTGCGCTCTTCCCCGCGCAGCACGGTAAACGCGAGGTTGTCCCGCTTGAAGCCCGTGACGACCAGCTCCGAATCCCCGAGCTCCAGCAGCCGGGTCAAATCCTCGGTCACCTCGGGCGTGGCAGTCGCCGTAAATGCCGCCATCAGCGGACGCGGACGACCGGCTTCCTCCAGTTCCCGCATGAACGGGGCGATTGCCCGGTAGCTTGTCCGGAAGTCGTGCCCCCATTGCGAGACGCAGTGCGCTTCATCCACGGCCACGAACGAGATGGGGAGCGTCTTGGCACGCTCGCGGAACCATTCGCTTTCCAGCCGTTCCGGGGCCACGTAGAGCAGCTTCAAGCGTCCATTCTGCGCCTGGCGCAATATGCCCCCCGCTTCTCCGAGCTCCAGCGTGCTGTTGATGAAGGCCGCTTCTACACCCAAGCTCTGCAGCGCGTCAACCTGATCCTTCATAAGTGAAATAAGCGGTGATACGACCAGTGTCACGCCTGGCAAGAGCAATGCCGGAAGCTGGTAGCAGATCGATTTCCCGCCTCCCGTCGGCATGATGCCCACCGTATTTTTTCCTTCTATAATATGTTGTATAATCCGCTTCTGCCCCGCGCGGAAGTCGTCATAGCCGTACACCCGCTTCAACGCGCTTCGCGCTTGGTCCATCGATATCATTGCGATAACTCCTTTTTTCTCCCATTTTCATGCAAATTTGGTGATGACCAACGAGCCGTTCGAAGACGTCTATAATCGACATCACATTGCCCCCATTATATCATGGCGTTTGCTTACATAGTAAATCGATTCCCTTGTCCATGATGGGATTTCGTGCATCCGAACGGGCTTTTTGCTATAGTAAGAACATTCGATATGCGAGGTCAGATCTGGATGGAGAAGATGTTATCGTCGTCTGCTTCCCGTGAACTTCGTTAGCGATGTAACAGGAGGTATGACATGAAGAAGAAAGCACATCATTCACATTCCGGCCATTCCGCGCCCAAACGGTATACGGTCACGGAACCGGCGGAATTGCTGCCCTATTTATTGACCGTAATGTCCAATATGGGGCGCAACTCTGTTAAATCCATTTTGGCGCGCGGACAAGTATCCGTAAATGACCGGGTCGTGACGAAATACAATTTCCCGCTTCAGCCCGGGCACACGGTCACGATTTCGAAGGAGAGAGTATCCGATGAGCCCCTTTTCATCGGGCTTACCATTCTGCACGAGGACGAAGACATCATCGTCATTCAGAAAGAAGCCGGATTGCTCTCGATCGCTTCAGCGCAGGAGCAAGAATTGACGGCCTATCGGCAGCTGATGGCACACGTGCGCAGGGACAACCCCAAGCATCGGATCTTTGTCGTGCACCGGCTTGATCGGGATACTTCCGGAGTCATGATGTTTGCGAAAAGCGAGAAGGTGCAGCAGAAGCTGCAGCAATCGTGGAAGGATATGGTGCAGGAGCGCTCCTATATCGCGCTGGTAGAAGGGCAGGTCAAGAAGCCGGAGGGTACGATTTCCTCATGGTTGAAAGAAAGCAAAACGTTAAAGATGTATTCGAGCCCCTACCCAAATGACGGCTTGCATGCCATCACTCATTATAAGACCATACAATCCAACCGGAACTTCTCCTTATTGGAGATCCATTTGGAGACAGGACGGAAAAATCAAATCCGCGTTCACATGCAGGATATCGGACATTCCATTGTGGGGGATAAAAAATACGGTGCGAAAACAAAGCCGATCGGCCGGCTCGGACTTCATGCGCGGGTATTGGCTTTTGTGCATCCGACCAAAGGAACCGACATGCGATTTGAAACAAACATCCCCAAAACGCTGCTCAGCCCATTCCGCAACGATTCGGCCCAGTAAGAGGCCAATGTAGACAGCATAAGCAGCGTCCTAGAAGCTCAAGCTGAAATACGGCTTGAGTTTTTTTGCATGCTGATTGCGGTTCCGCCACCCGTGACTCAGATTGAGCAGGACTAGAACCGTCGTCATACTCTTTGCTTCACTCTACCCTTGACTCAGATCGAGCGAAACAACAGTATTCGAAGTACTCTTTGCTTCACTCTCCCGCTGGCTCAGATTGAGCGAAACAACAGTGCTCGACGTACTCTTTGCTTTACTCTCCCACTGGCTCAGATTGAGCGAAACAACAGTGCTCGACGTACTCTTTGCTTCACTCTCCCGCTGGCTCAGATTAAGCGAAACAACAGTGCTCGACGTATTCTTTGCTTCACTCTCCCACTGGCTCAGACTATGCATGGTACTATGGATGAGATAAGTTCGTTTTGGATCGGATCCGAGCCGTGCAGAGCGATTAAACGGTACCAACTGCTGACGCCTCGATAGGATTCTCCTTTTTCTGAACCAAAGGGAGAGTGAGCAAAAGGACGAAATAGGACCCTCTCCTTCTTGGGAGAGAGCACGGCCTATACCTCAGCCAACTAACCCTCCTCATGCAACTCTCCTTGTCACAGTCGATTCCCTTATCAATCTGCCTCAAGAACGAAAGCCTTCTATAAGCCCGATGTTTCTAGTACAATATAGAATCAGGCGTGTTATCAAGTCATTGCCAGCAACGGCCTGCGTATTTACAGAAAGATATAGAATGGGGAAGAAGTCTTGAAAACGTTCAAAAAGGTATATGTCGAAATTACAAGCGTATGCAATCTGGCCTGCAGCTTCTGTCCGCAAACGGCTCGCAAAGCTAATTTCATCAAGCTGGACACCTTCAACAACATCTTGGATCAGATCAAACCGCATACGAATCATATTTATCTTCACGTCAAAGGCGAGCCCCTCCTCCATCCCAAAATCGATGAGTTGCTGGATGCCAGCCATGCCAAAGGGTTCAAGGTCAATATAACGACGAACGGAACGCTTATTAAGAAAAACAGGCATAAGCTGCTCGGGAAACCGGCGCTGCGCCAAATGAACTTCTCGCTGCACAGCTTCGACGGCCACGAGGGATCTGAAAATCGAGAGGGTTACTTGAATGATATTCTTTCTTTTGTGCGGGAAGCGGCCGAGCATAATGTCATCATATCGTTCAGGCTATGGAATTTAGATCAAGACAATGCAACGAATTTGATGAAAAGCAGAAACCGGGACACACTGGCCATTTTAGAAAAAGAGTTCAACCTCGACTACAAAATTGAAGAAAAAGTGATGCCGGGCAGCGGAGTCAAAATTGCCGACAGAATTTATCTGAATCAGGACCATGAATTTCAATGGCCAAGCTTGCAGGCGCCTGAAGATGATGGCAAAGGCTTCTGTCATGCGCTTCGGAGTCAGGCCGCGGTGCTGGTCGACGGAACGGTCGTCCCTTGCTGTCTGGATGGCGAAGGCGTAATTAATTTAGGCAACATCAACAGCACTCCTTTCTCTGAAATTGTAGAGGGCGAAAGAGCGAATAATGTGTACTATGGATTTTCCAGAAGAGAAGCTGTTGAGGAGTTATGCAGGAAGTGCGGGTACCGGCAGAGGTTCGGCACTTGAAGCTTTTTAAAAATACGCCTCAGCACGCCCTGGGGGCAGTCATCTCCTTGAACTCAAAGGGGAGTTGAGTCCCGGTGTCATGATTCCATTGTTCGCAAATATCCCCAGCGAAAAACTATACCATGGAAAGTTATCATTTCCAGTTTGAAAATAAATATTGAAAATTTTATTGACAAGCAAATCTTTCATGTGTATTATTTTCACTAAACTTCATATTCTACCTTATCAAGAGTGACTGAGGGAATAGGCCCTATGACGTCCGGCAACCTTACCATGAGAGTAAACGGTGCTAAATCCTACGGAATGCATCCCATTCTGAGAGATAAGTCGGTTAATGCCAATTCAACCTCTTTCTCTTACGAAAGAGGTTTTTTTGATATCATAATGGTCCAGCAACAGGAATGGCGGGGTGAGAGAAATGATCGAAATCAGAAATCTGGTAAAGGAGTACAAAAGCAAAACATCTACGGTCGTTGGCGTGAACAACGTCTCCTTAACAATAAACAAAGGAGAAATTTACGGCATTATAGGACGAAGCGGAGCGGGAAAAAGTTCGCTTCTGCGCTGCATCAATTTGCTGGAGGAGCCTACATCGGGCCATATTTCCGTCGATGGAGTGGATTTGACCGCTTTAAAGGGCGAAGCTTTACGCCAAGCGCGTTTGAAAATCGGAATGATTTTTCAGCATTTTCACCTGATTCGCTCCAAGACGGTGTATGAGAACATCGCCTTTGCGCTGAAAGCGAATCGAAAAGCCAAAGATGAAATCGATATTCGCGTCATGGAGCTGCTGGAGATGGTCGGACTATCCGACAAACGCAATGTGTATCCGGCCCAGCTGAGCGGCGGACAAAAACAGCGGGTGGGCATCGCCCGGGCGCTTGCGAACGAGCCGCACGTATTGCTGTGCGACGAGGCAACGTCCGCACTTGATCCGGAAACGACGCAAGCGATATTGGAGCTGTTGAAAAAAATCAACCGCGAGCTGAAGCTGACCATTGTGCTCATTACCCACGAGATGGAAGTGGTAAAAGATATATGCGATCGGATGGCTGTAATGCAAAACGGCAATGTGGTGGAGGAAGGAGCCGTCTATGACATCTTCTCCGAACCTAAGCACCCGATGACCCAATCCTTCATCAGCAGCCTGTTCCAATTCGAGCTTCCTGAACGGTTGCTCCGGCATTGCCAAGGAACGATTGTCAAAATTCACTTTGTCGCGCCGCAAGCGGAAGAAGCCATCATTACCGATGTGATGCAAGCCTATCGGGTCAAAGGCAACATTTTGCACGGGAAAATAGAATACATCCATGACAATCCTCTTGGCATTCTCATGTTGGAGCTCATCGGAGACGCTGCGGAAGTGCAGCGGGCTATCGATTATATAAGAGAGCGCACATATCGACTGGAGGTGATCTACCATGGACTCCCTGATTCAACTATTGCCTGACCTGAATAAAGCATTCTTTCAGACGCTGTATATGGTAGGAATTTCGCTTTCTGCCGCCTTAATTCTGGGTCTTCCCATTGGAATTCTCTTATTTGTGACTGACAAGGGACTGTTTCTGGAGCATACGCCGACGAAAAATATTGTGGGCTTCATCGTCAACATGATCCGATCGATTCCATTTATTATTTTGCTTGTCACATTGCTGCCGGTAACGAAGCTCATTACAGGCACCACCATCGGCCCAACGGCCGCCTCGGTATCCTTATCGGTCGCCGCGATCCCGTTTTTTGCCCGGCTGGTGGAAACGGCGCTGCGCGAGATCGATAAAGGCGTCATTGAAGCGGCTGTCTCGATTGGAGCTACGCCGTGGATGATTATTAAGGACGTGCTGCTTCCCGAGGCAAAGCCTGGCATTATTCAAGGCGTGAACATCACCGCAATCAGCTTGGTAGCCTATTCGGCAATGGCAGGCACCGTTGGCGGAGGCGGGATTGGCGACTTGGCCATTCGTTTCGGCTATTACCGCTACGATAATACGGTAATGTTCACTACAGTTGTCATCTTGGTTTGCTTGGTGCAGCTGATTCAATACGGCGGAGATTTCATCGCCAAGAAAGTAGATAAGCGTTAAGTATTTGTAAATACACACATCATCTGGAGGGTTTTAACATGAAAAAAGCAGCACTTCTTCTCTCTCTCATCCTGGCGATTGGCTTGCTTGCCGGATGCGGCAGCAGCACGTCCACAACGGCAAACGGCACAGACTCTAAGCAAGAAGAAAGCAAAGCTTTGAAAATCGGAGCCACTGCCGGACCGTACAGCGATATGATTACCAAAGCGATTAAGCCGATTATAGAGAAAAAAGGGTATACGATCGAGGTAATCGAATTCGGCGATTACGTCCAGCCGAACCTGGCGTTGTCCAATGGCGATTTGAACGCGAACTTATTCCAGCACAAAATTTACATGGAAAATTTCGCAAAGGAAAACAAGCTGCAGCTGTCTGAGCTCATCTCGGTTCCGACCGCGCCGATGGGCATCTATTCTTCGAAATTCAAGTCGCTGGATGAAGTTGCAGCCGGAAGCACCGTCGCGGTTGCCAACGATCCGACGAATCTCGCGCGCACGTTAGGACTGCTGCAGGATGCGGGACTGCTGACAATTAACGAGGACATCGATCCGCTGCGCGTGTCGGAGAAAGACGTGAAAGACAATCCGAAGCAGCTCGTGCTGCAGCCGATAGAAGCCGCGCAACTGCCGCGCGCGGTCGATAGCGCCGACCTGTCGCTCGTTCCCGGCAACTTCGCGCTGGCTGCCAAAATGAACTTGCTGGACGCCCTCAAGCTCGAAAATATGCCTGATGATTATCGCAACCGCGTGGTCGTCAATACAGCGGATCTGGACAAGCAATTCGCTAAAGAGTTGAAGGAAGCCGTAGAATCCGCTGAATTCGAACAAATGATCGACGAACAGTTCAAAGGCTTTGGCAAGCCGGAATGGATGCTGAAAAGGAAGTGACATCGTTGGAACAACGAGTAATCGTCAGAGGAGCCCCTGCGCTCTATCATTGTGAAGCCGGCATACTGGACAAGCTGGAACTATTGCTGCAGCCTTATGCTTGCAAGCGGGTGCTCGTCGTGCACGGCGATCGCTCCTTGGAGGCGGCCAAGCCTTTTTTTCCACAGCAAACCAAGCTTAAGCTATTATATCTGCGCTACAATGGCGAATGTACGTTGGAAGAAGCCCGGCGCATCGCCCGTTACGCCCAGACCGAGCAAGCCGATGTCATTCTCGGCGTCGGCGGCGGCAAGGTTATGGATGTGGTCAAAGCTGCCGCGAACGAATCTCGGCTGGACGCTATCCTTGTGCCTACGCTTGCCTCAAACTGTGCGGCATGGACACCGCTGAGCGTGTTCTACAACGAACACGGACAATTTACCAACTATACGATATTTCCAAAGAGCACGCTGATGGTCTTGGTCGAGCCGAGAATTGCGCTGCAAGCTCCCGTCGCTTATCTAAGAGCCGGAATTGCCGATACGTTGGCCAAATGGTACGAAGCCGATGTGCTGATTCGCAAGCTGGCGCACCCATCTGCCGCCGTACAAATCGCCCATCACGCTGCCCGCCTGTGCCAGTCCACCCTGTTGGAGCATGGGCGGCAAAGCATCCAAGATGCCGAGGCCAAGCAGCTGTCGGACGCCTTCGTGCAGGTCGCCGAAACGATTATAATGACAGGCGGAATGGTAGGCGGGTTCGGCGATCATCTGGGGCGCATCGCGGGAGCCCACTCGGTTCACAATGGGCTTACCGCGGCTCCGGCAACGCATGGGCTGCTGCACGGCGATAAAGTAGCCTATGGCATACTCGTTCAGTTGGTGTTGGAGAGCAACCTGCCGGAGGCGCAGCGGCTGCTTCCTTTCTATCGGGATATGCATCTGCCTTATCGGTTAACCGATCTGGGTCTGTCCGGCCAAGATGAGGCAACATTGAAGAACATCGCCAGCGCCGCGACGCACCCGAATGAGTCGATTCACCTCATGAAGGATGGAATTACGGCAGACGATGTGTATCAAGCAATGATAGCGCTGGAAGACTCCATAGCGAAATCATGAACAGATATTTTTCCCAGTGGAGTATATTGTATAGAAATAGCGGGGCGGGATTACATCCCATGCCCCTTTTTCATGGCTGCACTCCATCCGTTTCCCGCCTATCCCCATCTCCCATCCCTTTTATTCGAGTAAAAATGAATCGTTTCGGTTCTTTCAACTACACAATCCATCACTAGTAGACATATTTCCATCAGGAATAGAAAAAAGCACACCTTTTTTTATAACCAATGGTTAATTTTAACCCCTTTGGGCAGTGACAAAAACGGCGTCGACAATTTAAGCAAGCTGATCATTGGCACGAAAGAGACGATTCTGATCTATTTTCCATTGCATTTTCTTTTTGGCGATTATCGAGACAGGCCGCGTCGCGCATTTGATCCAGGAGCAAACGTATAAAATTGCGCACGAGCCTTTTGTCGAAGCGGGAGTGGGATTGGGTCTAAGCTCATGGCGGCTGTCGAAAAGCTACTATTTCCCGGCGCTGCTTCCGGCGCTCGCCGTGGCCTTCTCCATTTTAACCTTCAATATACTAGGCGAAGGATTAAGACGGCATTTCAATAGAATTATGAACGTTTATTTATAGAAAAGAAAGCTGAACCGCTTGCCGAGAGCAGGTGCATCCTTTTCAGCTTTTTTGACTTGTCTCTAACATGTCTATATATCGGCGGCCAGTTGACACCTCTATCGAACGAGGTAAGATCTATATGAACCAGTTATATTCTAGCAAGTGCCTTAGCCCATTAGTTACTGCTGTGGAATACCACGAATAACAAACCACATGAAAACCTGCAGCAGATTCGCTTCCCACCGAGCGGCCTGGAACTTATGCCTGTATGGAATGGTGGATGAATCAATTAGAGGAGGGAAACTCTTGACAGAGCGATGGAACACACGAATAAGCTCGATTAGCGCCATGTTGGCGGTGATGCTGACCGTCTTGGCATTCGGCAATCCCGCGGCCGCGGCAGATACGGCCGGCACAGCCCCTGGCGGAATGCCGCCGGCAGGATCGATTGTCTTTAAAAACAAAATATTTGCAGAGCCGGTAGACCTGGGCATTCCCGTCTTCACCGTTGCGATTAACGATGCGGTCGCGGGTATCGAGGATGGACGGCCAACAATGTACTCCACGGCGCAAGGCGATACGTCCGTGTTCAATGTGGTGGATATTCAAAGCAACAAGCTGCTGCGCTCCTTTCGGCTAGAGGGCGTTCATACCTCCTGGCGCCATACGATTGCTCCGGACGGAACCGTCTATATTGCAGCCATTATGTCCGGCAGCACTAGAGGAGAATTGTGGAGCTATTCACCCCGGACGAAGACCGTAAGCAGCTTGGGAGAGCCGCTTCCAGGCGAAAAATCAATCTGGTCCATGGTAACCGACGAGGATGGCAACGTATACGGAGGCACGTTCCAGCAAGGGAAGGTGTTTAAGTATGATCCCATTGCGAAGAAGTACCATGATTACGGCCGCATGCTGAAGGACCAGGAATACGTGCGCTCAATGGCGTATGACAACGGCTACATTTATGCAGGCATCGGCTCCACGGGAGCCATCGTCAAGCTGAACGTTCAGACCGGGGAGAAGCAGGTGATTTCCGGCCAAGTGGCCGATCTCCTCGGCGTGGCTCCGGCAGACGTTCCGTTTGCGTATGACATGGCGATCGTGGATCGGTATTTGCTCGTGAAGTTCGGCGATCCGCTCATGACCTTGTTGTTCTATGATTTGGACAAAAGCGAATGGCTGCCGCACAAAGTCGGGAAAAACATTGGCGGCGTGCAAGGAGCGGGCGTGTTCTCGTTTAACCAGCTTGCAGCGAAGGACGGCAAAGTGTATGTCCCCGCCAACGGGGTCATTACAGAGATCGACTTGACTACGTTCGAGGCGCGCATGACCGCCATGAAATATGGCACCTCCTTCCGCGGAGCCGCCTGGGTAGCGTTCAAGGACGATCCAGACTTCCCGGGAATGTCATTCGTAACGATGCAGCGTGACGGCAAGACGTCCATCTTCAATGTCGACACGGAGAAGAGAAAGGATCTCCCTTCCGTCGTCACAGGAGCATCCAATCCGCTGCACAATATGGAAAACGGTCCAGACGGGAACATATACATGAGCGGATATCCCGGCGGAATCGGAGTGAGGTTCGACCCGCGGACCGACGCATTCACCACCTTCGGCTTAGGACAGGCGGAAGGCATGGTTGCCTATGGCCAAGAAATGTATTTTGGCATATATCCGGGAGGCCACATTCAGAACTTAGATACGACCAAGCCGGTTCCACAAGCGCACACCGTGTTCCAAATCGGCTCTGAGCAAGATCGCCCTTATATTATGCGGGCTGCGGATGACTTCATCATGATGGGGACAATTCCCGATTACGGCAAATTAGGCGGCGCATTGACTCTATATTATCCGGATACGGGAAAGAAGGAAGTATACCGTAATGTCGTCCGCAACCAGAGCATCAACGGCCTGGCATACAAGGACGGGAAAATATTCGGCTCGACCACCGTCTTTGGCGGCCTGGGGATTGCCCCGACTGAAAAAACGGCCAAAATGTTCGTGTGGGATGTCGAGAAAAAACAAAAAATAACGGAATTCACACTGGACATCCCCGATCTAGATCGGCCTGTCATGATTAGCGGCTTGTCCATTGGCCCAGACGGCAATGTATGGGGCGGGGTCGACGGAATCTTGTTCAAGCTGGACCCGGATACGTATCGCATCCTCGACTATAAAAATATATACCCGCATGTTAAAAATTACGGCTTCTGGCGCCCCTACCACCCGCATTGGGGCCAAGACGGATTGTTATACATGGATTTGGCGGATCGCATCACCGTCATCGACCCGAACACGTGGGAATTTGCAACGTTATCCGAGGATAACGGCAGCACCTTCAAGGAAATTGCTTTTATGACGCTGGCCAAGGACGGGCAAGGCAACGAGCATATTTATTACATTGATCAAGCGAACTTGATCAAAATTCCAATTTCCAACGCAGGATAAGGAGCCTGGACCCGCGATCGAAATGGAGCTGCCCGCCGCCAAAGAGATTGGAAATCCGCTGCAGGAGCATAAATCGGCATACTGGGAGCATTACAACAATTGGCTCTCTCCTAATACTGACACATTCATCCTGATTAGGGATTGCTCACGGCAATGAGATCCCATTATTATTAATACAGGAACATGTGATATTATTGGACAGATAGGTTAAAATTCTAAAATGGAAATTGCATTCGAGGTGAAAATAAGATGGAAGAAAATAAAACAACCGCTGCGGAAACAGATGAGGCGAAAAAAGTGAGTCTCGCCGACGCGGCCAAGCGGATGCTGCAGCAGAAGAAACAAGCGCAAGGCCAAGCACAAGGCCCGCACAAGCATCAAGCGGCAGGCAACCAAATGATGAAAAGCCAGCATACGAAAAAGATTAACAATCAGCGCAAGCGCATGGGTGTGTAGCTCATAACAATTGAAAAAGGTGATGACATATGGCAACATTCGAACAACAGTTGGAACAATACGCTGAGCTCATCGTGAAGGTGGGCGTAAACGTGCAGCAAGGGCAACCCGTGTTCGTGACCGGCTCGCTTGAAATGGCGCCCCTCGTCCGTCTCGTCGCAAGCAAAGCGTACGATGCAGGCGCAAGCAATGTCCATGTAGAGTGGACGGACGATACGTTGACGCGCCTGAAGTTCGAAAAAGCGGCAGACGACGTGTTTACCCAGTTCCCGCAGTGGGAAGTCGAGAAACGCAACGCATTTCTGGATAAAAGAGCGGCGTTCATCTCCATCGTATCCTCCAATCCCGATTTATTGAAGGGGATCGATCCGCAGCGGATCGGCAACAATCAGAAGGCATCGGGCAAAGCGTTGGAGCGCTTCCGCCAATTCGTGCAATCCGATAAAGTAAGCTGGACGGTCGTGGCGGCTTCGACCCGCGCCTGGGCAGCCAAAGTGTTCCCGGATCTGTCCGGCGACGAAGGAATCGCGAAGCTGTGGGATGCGATCTTCGAATCCGTCCGTCTCAATACGCCTGATCCGGTGGCAGCTTGGAAAGAACATAACGCGACATTACATAAAAAAGTGGATGTATTGAACAGCAAGCATTTCCACAAGCTGCACTACACAGCGCCGGGCACGGACTTGACGATCGAGCTGCCAGAGAAGCATCTGTGGGTAGGCGCAGGCAGCACGAACGAGCAGGACGTGCCGTTCATGGCGAACATGCCGACCGAAGAAGTATTCACCGTGCCTCACAAATCCGGCGTGAACGGCTACGTGTCGAGCACGAAGCCGCTCAGCTACGGAGGCAACCTCATCAATAACTTTAAAGTGACGTTCGAGAACGGGCGCATCGTGAAGGTCGAAGCGGAAGAGGGCCAGGACATTTTGCAGCAGCTCGTCGACACTGACGAGGGTTCGCACTACTTGGGCGAAGTGGCGCTTGTGCCGCACGAATCTCCGATTTCGCAATCGAATGTCCTGTTCTACAATACGCTGTTCGATGAAAATGCATCGAATCACCTGGCGATCGGAAGCGGCTACGCCTTCAACGTGGAGGGCGGCAAGACAATGTCGCAGGAAGAGCTCGCTGCGGCCGGCGTGAACATCAGCATCACGCACGTCGACTTCATGATCGGCTCCGCGGAGATGGACATTGACGGCATTCATGAGGACGGTACTGTCGAGCCAATCTTCCGCAAGGGCAATTGGGCGATATAACGAAATGACAGTTTGAACGATTGACGCGGATTTGCGGCGGCAGGAGCATGAGGCTCCTGCCGTTTTTCTATTTAGGCACCATGAATGCAAGCCGTATCGCCTTACCCTTGAAACGCCTCTTTTATCCGCTCTCCCCATTCATCAGAAACCGTTTGCTGACTGGAGGGGAGAGTGAAGCAAAGCATGGCGGCACATGAACAAGGTTCAGAGGGTGCAGCTCGGTTGGAACTACGATATTCATGCTTGTCGTAATCCTGCAAACATGCGCATAATGGTAGGAAATAGATGACATTTTAGGGGAAGGAGACTCTTCCATGCACGTATGGCAGGATTTCAAGATATTTATGAGGATTAAGGGCGCGGGTTTTCTCGTGCTGACCCTCTTTTTGTACGGAATCGGAACCGGGATTTTGGCTCCGATGAACGCCATTTATTTAAAGGAGTCGATAGGACTCGGCAAAGGCGAGATTGCTTCGATTTTTGCCATATCGCTCTTTTTGAACATGGTGCTTACGATCTCGGTCGGATTCATCAGCGACAGCATGAAACGGAAGAAGACGATTCCGATCCTCGCATCCCTGGTGTGCATGACGGGTCTGCTCATCTATATGAATGCTGCGGCCTACGTTCCGGCACTCATCGGGATGGCGCTCGCGACCGCGCCTTCAGGCATGATTATGGGACAGCTGTTCGCGATGGCCCGCAATCATTTTACGCGCATGGCTCCGGACGTCGTGGAGATCGCCCAGATTTGGCTCCGCGCGACGTACAGCGTCGGCTTCTTCACGGGCTTGCTGCTTGGGGCCAATTTGTATTTGCTGGCAACGTTCCAGGGCGTGCTGTGGGGGAATATGGCGGGGTATGCGGCTTTGTTCATCCTGCTGCTGTTCTATAAAGAAATTACGGCAGAGGCGTCAGCCAACAAGACGGTTAAGGGGGAACCCTTCTCCGTCGTCATGCTGTTCGCCATTCTGCTGCTGTCCTGTGCCGATGCGATTCGGGGATTGTATTTGCCGCTCGTCGTCCACGAGCAATTCGGAGATCCGCGCCTGATGTCTTACATATGGAGCACGCAGGCCGTGTTCGAGCTCTTGTTCATGACGATGGCCGGCTATTGGGCCGCCAAATACGGCAGCAAGCCGATCATCCTGCTCGGCAGCGCCTTTGCGCTGGCCACTTATTTGACCTACAGCGCCAGCGGGTCATTGACCGTCTTTTTTCTGGTGCAACCGCTGTATTCATTCTTCGTGTCCGTGCTGTATGGCGTCGGGATGGGCTACGTGCAGCGCATGTTCATTCACAAGGCGGGCTTCGGCGCCAGTCTGTATGTATTCATTTCCCAGACGGCTTCTCTCATCGGCTACTTCCTGCCGCTGCTAATCGAAGGGGTGACGCCGCGCATCTTCTGGATACCCGCGGCCTTGATTATCGTGTCGGTTGGGCTGATGACGAAGGTTCTGCATACCGATCGGCATCAGCGCCCGCAAGCCCTTTCTTCATAAAAGGACCCATACTGGCAACGAAAGCCGGCGATTCCGCTACGGAACCGCCGGCCATTTTCTATGCCGTGCAGCAAATAGGCCCTATGCCTTGATTCGTTGATGCACGGTGCGCAGCGCAGCTTCCTTCAACTGCCCCAGTTCCATGAGCAATTGGGAAGCTTGCTCCGCGTATTCTCCCTTGCGCTCCGCATCCTTCACCGAGGCAAGGTTCATTTCAATCGTCAAATAAGCGGATTGGGCAGCCGCTTCGAACAGAATGGCCCCAATGCCCAGATCGGAGATGACGTTCTTGTTGGATATCTCCGCGATAGCAGCCGTCATGCGCATTCCGTCTTTGCATACCCGGAGCAGCCGCAGCGGAACATCGATCGCCGCGTAGGTCGCTGCGCGCATCGCATGTCTGCGCTGCGCCTGCTCTGCTTCAGTGCCCTTGGGCAGCCGCAGCGCCTCCATGAACTGCCCGAACGTGCGAATGTCGTCGGCAAGCAGCTCCTCGCATAGAGCAGACAGACTGTTCATCTCATTCAGCGTAAGCTCAATTTGTTCCCGAATGGCCGCGAACTTCTCGCCCTGCGACAGATTGCCCACCATCGAGGTCATCGCTGCGCCGAGCGCCGCCACAAGCGCGGCCACGCTGCCTCCGCCCGGTGTCGGCTCGGCGCTGCCCGCATGCTCCAAAAAGCTTCTTATCGAACTGTCCCACGTGATCGCTTGATTCATTGCTCCGTCTCCTTTTCGCCGAGCTGGTAATCCAGCGCCCGCAGCACATTTTCGAACAGAATGGCGGTCGTGAGCGTGCCTACTCCTCCCGGAACCGGCGTGATGGCCGTCACCTCATCCGCCACATCCCGCGCAATATCGCCCGCAATCGACCCATCGTCCGACTCGTTGATCCCTGCATCGACCAGAACGAGCGCTGGATGCACCATATCCCTTGTAATCAGGTTCGGGCGTCCGACCGCCGCGAACGCAATCTCGGCATGCCGCAAGTGGAAAGCGAGATCGGGCGTGCGGGAATGGCATACCGTCACGGTCGCCTGCTCCCGCTGCAGCATGTGGAAGAGCGGCAGGCCTACGGTTTGCCCTCTCCCGACCAGCGTGACATTTTTGCCTGCCAGCGAATAACCGTAATGCTTGAGCAAGCGGATGCAGGCCTGCGGCGTGGCCGGATAGATCCCGCGCTCCCCCAGTAATGGTCGCCAGCTTGTTGAACGGCGTCACGCCATCGACATCCTTGAGCGGCGCGATGGCCCGCTCGATTGCCGCCGCGGACAGATGCTCCGGCAAAGGCAGTTCGAGCATAATGCCATGCACGTCACGATCGGCGTTCAGCTTGGCGATGAGCTCCAGTATTTCTTGCTCCGCCGCGTCTTTGCCGAAGGCATGCAGCTGGAACGATACCCCCAGCTTATCCGCCGCCTTCTGCTTCATCTTCGCATAATAAGCGGATGCGAGATCCCCCTCGACGAGAATCGTGGCAATGCATGGACGATGCCCCTCCGATGCATACCCCTCCACCCGCTTCCGGATATCGTTGTATACGGCATCCGCAGCTTCTTTTGCTTTCATGATCATTCCCATCGTATAACCTCCTGTAGCATATCGATTGCAATCATTTGAAAAACAAAAAAAGCATTTGCCGAAGCTCATCAATCGAGTCTTCAACAAATACTTTTACCCAGGCGAACGGTATCATCCGACTGTATGCTCCCTCGTGGTTGCCCCCACTTTTTTCGCCAGTTACATACAGCATTCAATTTCTTTTATCCTATCAAATCGGAATAAAAAAGAAAACCTTTTTTGTTTTTACAAAATAAATTCCTGCGCCCCGTCACATCTAACCTATCGTGAATATCATGGAGCAGCGAAGCACATTCATCTAGAAGAGGGTGTTATCGAATGCCTATTGTAGGTCAGGCTATAATAGTTAGCAGCAGTAACGTATATGTTGCGAATGACCGGGATACAGCCATTGCTTTGGCCGTAAGCGGAGCGCCAGGCAATAAAGCCACGGTTGTCCCCCGCTATGCTCTTTGGCCCCAATTAATTAAATATTCGAATGACAACGGGCTTTTCCCCACTATAAATCCCCGATACATTTGGGATTCAACTACATCCGATGGTCAAAGCAGAGCATTTGCCGCAAGAAGCGGCGGCATCAGTAACGCTAATCCGCTCACAATTAACGTAAATTTATGCGCCTTTTCCGACAATGCCCATGTGGCCCGGGTTGACGTTTATAATTTTAGTCCACCGACCCCTGAGTTGGTGCAGACGTTAACTCCTCCAGTGCTCTTGGATGGAAATATGGATCCTATTGTCGGCCTAACCGAAACGCCGCCTTACAATTGGCAAGACATAAGAGTGTACAAAAAAAACACTAACACCCCTCTTCCTCCCGGACAAATATATGTCGTGGTAGTGTCTTTTACAGCAGTCAACTATATTCTCAATCCGCTTGGAAGCGAAAATCCTGCAGGATTATCGTTCATTGCCAATGTCGATTTTATTACATGACCAGCTCCGACAATCATCGAAAGTTGTCCATCACTCACCCTATCATTCAAAAGGATGCAGGACAAGTTAGGAAAAGAGATATCAAACTGCAAAAATACAGTTGTTTTTCCGCATTTCCGGCTTTTTCGGCATTTGAAGTGCAAATGTGCAGTTAAAAACAATGGAATCCCCGTTTTTGTGATATTAAGCTAAAATGAGCTGTATTTTTCAGACTGTTGAAAAAAGCCGTGTTTTCCGGTGCATTAACGCATTAGTATGATACAATATCAGTAATTAATCTGATGAGAGGCGTGTGGTGATCTTGTTGAATAGCAAGCAGTCCGAAAACAAAGCTCATAATGAAATGGAACTTATTTGCATGGATTTATTGGTACCTCAAGATCACCTGCTACGCCTTATCGACAAACATGTGGATTTCTCTTTTATCAGGGAGAAAGTTCGGCCTTACTATAGCGAAACCAAGGGACGACCGGCCTTAGACCCCGTTGTATTATTTAAAATGATGCTCATCGGATATTTGTACGGCATACGCTCTGAACGTCAATTGGAGCAAGAAATCATTCCGAATGCTGCTTATCGCTGGTTCCTTGGCCTGCGTTTCTCCGATCGCGTCCCCGATCACTCGACGATCAGTTGGAACCGGAATAATCGGTTTAAAGATACGAATCTCTTTCAAGAGATTTTTGATGAAATGGTACATCTAGCGATCAACCATAAGATGGTGGATGGTCGTCTCTTGGTGACCGATTCGACTCATATTCGAGCCAACGCTAACAATAATCGCTACACGATGCAGGTTCTCGAAGAGACCCCTCATGACTATCTAAAAGAATTAGAGAAGGCCATCAACGAGGATCGAGAGAGCCACGGAAAAAAGCCCCTTCCTCCCCGGAAGCCTTCCGGGGAGGAAAAACCACGTAAAGTAAGTCAAACCGATCCCGAGTGCGGACTGATGAAACGAAGCGGTAAACCGGAGGCATTCTGTTATCTCGACCATCGCACCGTCGACCATAAATATAACATTATCACCGATGTCCATGTGACACCTGGCCATGTTAATGACGCTGCCGTCTACGTGGAACGCCTCAAACGACAAATCCAAACCTTTGCATTTCAATCAACGCTGGAAGCCGTGGCGCTGGATTCGGGGTACATGACGCCTTACATATGCGATCAGACGCTAAAGCTAGAGATCGCTGCGGCTATCGCGGAACGCAATGCTCCAACGCCCCCTGACATTTTTCCGAAGAAACAGTTTATCTACCATGCAGAAGAAAATGGCTACCTGTGTCCCGCAGGAAAAATGCTAATGTATACGACTACCAATCGACAAGGGTATCGGGAATACACGTCAAATGCCGAGGAGTGTGCAAACTGCCCCTTGCTCAATCAGTGTACGAAATCGGCCAACCACCAACGTAAGATCGAACGACATATATGGGAAGAGAGTAAAGAGAAGGTCGCTCAGTACCGGAAAACCCATTCCGGAGAGGCGGCCTATAAGTTGCGTCCTCAAACGATAGAACGAAGCTTTGCAGATGCAAAAGAGCTTCATGGATATCGTCGCTGCAAGTTCCGCGGGAGAGCTAAAACGCAGGAACAAGCTTTCATGACCGCAATAGCCCAGAATGTAAAAAAGATTGCCAGGTACCTGGCCCAAAAGGTCGGAGGTGGGCAGAAGCAAAAGACTCCACCTGTTCTTTTAACCAAATTAAGGAACTTATCGAAACCTTTAGCTCTAAATTCTGCCGCTTAAACCGATTTTTCAACAGTCTGATTTTTGCAGTCCAGAGCGACAAAAAACGTAAAAAGGGAACCTTCAAATGTATAATTGCAGTTGGAGACGCTCCTCATTCCGCTGCCGAAGAAGATGGCGGATACGACAGCACGATACCTACCGTATCGCGTGAAGTGGTCTTATAACGCTCATAGGCTGCCGCGGCTTCGTCCACCGGCATCTCGGCCGAGATGAGCGGCGCGACCTGGATTCGCTTCCCGGCGAGCAGGCGCACATATTCGCCCACATTCCTGCCTTCCGTCCAGCGCACATACCCTTTCGGATAATCGATGCCGTCCACTTCATACTCGCGCATGTACCTGCCTGGTCCGCCGGCGCGGGAGATTAAGATTTGCGCTTCCTTGGAGAACATCCGCTCCCGGTCGAATTCCATTTCCAAGTCTCCGACAATGACCACCTTGCCGCGATCCCGAACCCAAGTGAGCGCCTGATCGATCATCCCCGCCGCATTCCGTCCTGTGCACAAGAAGACGGTATCGACCCCATCACCGCCGGTGGCGTCTTGAATGGCTGCCTCGATCGCTGCCAGCGTCGCATGCGCGTCATCGATTCCGCACTGGCGCAGCACCTCGCAGCGTTCCGGCAGCAGATCATAGCCCAGCATATGATAGGACGCGGCGTTCCCGATTTGGCCTATCAACTGCCCCAATATGCCCAGGCCCACTACGACGGCCTGTTCGCCGAACTGGAGATTGGCCTGCCGCAGCGCGTGAATCGCAATCGCGCCCAAGCCCGCAAAGGCCGCCTCGCGCATCTCCACGTCAGCGGGAAGCGGCGCGAGCAAATGCTTCGGCACGGCGAGCAAGCCCGCATGCCGCACGAACGGTGCGCCGTAACACGCGACGCGCTGTCCCGCCTGCACATGAGTGACGCCCGCTCCCACTTCCCGCACAATGCCGGCGGCGCTGTAGCCGAGCGGGATCGGGCGGTCCGTTTGTTTCTTCGACATCATCATTTCCGTCCCCGGGCTGATGGCCGAGTATTCCGTATCAACCAAGACGAAGTTCTGCTTCACTTTCGGCTCGGGGAGGGTAACCGTCTTGATTTGCCCATCCAATGCTACAACCGATATCATGCTGATTCTCCCTTTCTTGTGCGGTATTGCGCTATCGCAAATTCTTAAGATTTAAGTCCCGTCATGGCGATGCCTTCCGTAAAGTAACGTTGGAAGAAAATGAAAATGAGGAACGTGGGCACGAATGAAATCGCGGAGCCGGCCATCTCAACCCCGAAATTCCCTTCCTTCGTCAAAATGGAGGCCAGCCCCACCGTAATCGGAAACATATCCTCGGACGTCATGAAGATGAGCGGCGTGAACAGATCGTTCCAGCAGCTAATGAAGGCAAACGTCCCGATCGTGGCAATCGCCGGCTTGGCGAGCGGCAGCATAATGCGGAAAAAAATCGTAAAATCACCCGCCCCGTCCATATAGGCCGCCTCCTCCAAATCCTTGGGAATGGTCATCATGAATTGCCGCACGAGAAACACGCCCATAATCGCCCACAGCTCCGGCACAATGATCGAAGCATACGTATTAATCCAGCCAAATTGGCTGAACATGACATATTTCGGAATAATGAGCAGCTGACCCGGAACCATGACGACCGCCATCATCGTCCAGAAGACGAATTCACGGCCGGGAAATTTCTTTTTGGCAAAAATGTAGCCAAGCACTGCCCCGAAAAAGATTTGTGCCAGAACAGGCACGATAGTAATGACCAATGAGTTCTTAATCCATTGCGTGAACGAGCTCTGGTTCATAATATAACTGAAGTTGTACAGCGTAGGATTGGTCGGAATCCAGAACAGCGGATCGGCTGTGGCCCTCTCTACCTTTTGCAGCGAGCCTAAAATCATCATCGCAAACGGGAAAAAGAAGATGATTCCGAGGATAGCGAGCATCAGGTATACAAATAGGCTCTTCTTCATTGAGATAGTCAAAGCAAGCTCCTCCTCCTGCCGTGACGGGCAGCTTAATAGTGCACATCTTTCCCCAAATATTTGCGCTGCACGAGCGAGATGGCGAAAATGATAAAGAACAATAGATAAGCAAGGACACTGGCATAGCCCAAGCGAAGCCCTGTGAAGCCTTCCTCGTATAAGTAATACACGAGAGTCGTCGTTGCGTAATTAGGCCCGCCGCCCGTAATCAAATACGCGGAATCGAATATTTGGAAAGAACCAATCGTCGTAATTATCGCCACGTAGAAATGGATCGGCAGCAGCAGCGGGAAGGTCACTCTCCAGAACGTTCGCCACTTTGAGGCCCCATCAATTTTGGCCGCTTCATATAGATGGCCCGGGATTGATTTCAAGCCTGCATAATAATAAACCATGGTGCTGCCGCTAACCTTGAACACGCTCAAGGCGGCCAATACAGGCAGCGCCTGCTTGGAATCGGAAAAGAACAATTGCGTATCGATGCCAATCCAGCTCAATATATAGTTGATCATCCCGTATTCCGTGCCTTTGAAGAGCCAAGCCCAAATACCGGAAATAATAACGAAGGACGTGACGACCGGGAGAAAATACAAGCCCTTAAAAAAGCCGGAAGCCTTCACGCCGGAGTTGACCAACAGCGCCAAGCCCAGTCCCATGCCCATCGTCGGCACAATATAATAAACGGAAAACAACACGGTATTCCAGATCGATTTCCAGGCAATCTCGTCTTGAAAAAAATAAGTCCAATTCGCCAGCCCCACATATTTCGGCGTGCCTATAATCGGCCAATCCATAAACGTCAGCACAAAGCTAAAGGCGAGCGGAACGATTTGAAAGATGAGAAAGTGGGCTAATATCGGAATCAAAAACACGTAGACGATCGCATTTTTCTTGAATTCCAGCCGGAATCGCGCGCCTAATGGCGGTTTGTGCCGCAGAATCAGCAGCTCGGCCTGATCATTCGCTTTTGACAACGTAATCACCTACGATCGCATGAATTAGTAATAAGGAGGCCACCGCAACCCTGCTTGCGATGAACCCCCACACCCTTAATGAATCAGCGCTTCAGCACTGCTACCCTTTGCTTTGCTCATCTTGAATGGCTTTGGCCGCCGCATCCGCTGCTTGCCGAGGCGTCTTCCCGCCTTCGAGCATAGCGGAGATTTCAGCTTGAATCTTGGGCATAATCGTTCTGGCGACCGGACTCATTACGCCTGGACGGGCATAAGCCGCCACCTCGAGGAACTTCTTCATGTCTTCCTCATTCTCATAGATGGAGGAAGCTGACTTGCGGGTAGGGATGTAATTGGCAAGCTTATTGAACGCCTTTTGCGTCTCCGTGTTGGTCAGCACTTTCACGAACTCTGCCGCCGCAGCTTTATTTTTGCTGTTTTTCGGCACCACGAACATGCCTACGGTGCCGAAGCTGGCCTCTGCCTTTCCCTTTAACGGCGGACCAAGCACATAGTCTCTGTTCTCCGTCTTCAACACGCTTAAAGTAACGCCCGCTCCCCATACCGACATCATTTTGCCGGACAAATATTCCGGGAACTGATCCTGATTGGATATGGAGTCCTTCGGAATCCACCCTTTGTCATACATATCTTTGATGAATTGGAAGGCGGCAACCCCTTCCGCATTGTTGATGATTACGTTCTGACTCTCGTCAACGACATCTCCGCCGAACTGCCACAGTACCGGATACAACGTCGAATTGCAGCAGGCCGCTCCCCCGTTGAAGTCCCGGGCATAGTATCCTTTGGCGGCGGCTTTCTCCGCCCAGACCTTATATTCATCCCACGTCTTCGGCACGTTCGCCGGGTCCTCGCCGATTTCCTTAACAATGTCAGGGTTGTAAAACATCATTTGCGCTTCTTGAAGGATAGGCAAACCGTATAGAGTCCCTTGGTACGTCCCCGCTTCCAAAGAACCAGGAGAAAAATCATCCATGTTGTTGTCTGCCAGATAAGGCATTAACGGCTCAAGCACGTCCTTGTCGGCAAATTGCGGAATCTGGTCGGGAAGCTGATAAAATACATCTGGACCATTGCCCGCCGCAAGGGCCGTCAATATTTTTTGCTCGCGGTTCTTCCACGGAATCTCTTCCAGCTTCACTTTGACATCGGGATGCTTCTCATTGAACGCTCCAATCGCTCCGTCAAACACCGCCTTCAGCTCATCCTTCTTCTCATCGGCAACATAGGGATGAATCCATACCGTAATATTGCCGGACAGCTTATTCCCGGCGGCTTCCTGCCCGGAATTGGCCTGTTCCCCAGCAGGGTTCGCTTCTCCGGCATCCGTTCCTTGACCTGAATTCGAGCCGCTTGGTCCGCATGCCGCGAGCAGTATCGACAGCGGCAATACAAGCGTCAACAGCAACATGCCCGTGCGTTTAACCATATCTAAGACCATCCCTTCTTTATATGCTAAACAAACTAGATAAGAACCAAAGCAAGCCTTTTACCCCCCCACTGTAAACATATGTAACGTCGTCATCACCCCCACAGCAATCAATGTGTTCTAAATAAACGACGATATAGCAAACGATTTATAGGACCACTTTAGTTCATATCTGGTGTATTTATAAGTTTACCCAGCCAAGAAAGCGCTGTCAATACTTTCCGTGTTAGCGACAATTTAAAGACAGCCCGCTGCGACACGATAGGTGATGTTCCCTCATCGTTGCCTTTCCCTGACGGAATGGGAGAATGGACGCAAGAAGCTTTGCGCGGAAGTTCGTCCAACAAAAAAATAACCCCAATACGTAAAAGTACCGGGGTTATTCGGATTCGTGGCGGTTCATGCAACGAGTCCAAGCGGCAAAACGCGCTCATTTTCCCGCTGACTCATCCAGCACCTGCTCCAGCCGGGAGCATAGCTCGTCTTCCTCTTCCATATGAGACCAATATAGCTTCATTTCGTTGCGCATCCGATCGATTTCATCCGTTCGCAGCCGCAGCTCGCTAAAAAAGCGGAACGACGGAATGATTTCACGGTACATCGAAAATCTGCCCGGGCGGGACAATATATCTGTGCCGTTCCATTCTGCCGCCTTCTTATGCGCGGGTATGCTGAACGTATGCTTGCGAATCGTTAATTGCGCCGGGTAGGAAAGCAAATAATCGACCAGTGTTTTGGCCGCCTCCTTCGCTTTCGATTTCCGGCCAATCATCAGCCCGATCGCGAGCAGCAATGTTTTCGCTTCGTTCAAGTAAGGCAAGGGCGCCACGTCGAACGAGAACTGGACATCCTTCAGATGGTTCAAGCTGAAATAGGTCGACATAATCATCGAGACCTTGCCTTGACGAAACAGATCTTCCGCATCCGCATCGCTTTCCGACATATAGTTAGGAAAAATATGCTGGCGCCCCAACAAATCGCGGGACAAGCGCACGCCCTCCATAAGCCGCGAGCCGCGCAGCCGGACGCGTCCTTGCTCGTCGCGCTCCACCACCGCTCCGCTCTGAAGCAGAAATACGGGCCAGCGGTTGGTGGACAGCAAATGAAAGTAAAATCCGTACCTGTCCTGCCCGCTGCCTAGCTGCGCAGCCGCCTCCATCAGATCGGACCAGCGCCAGCTGCTGTCCGGTTCGGCCATATCCTTCTCCGCAAAGTGATCCCGGTTGTAGCAAAGGATGACCGGAGAGAAAATAAGCGGCAGCGCCAATAAGTGATTTTGATAGCTGAAGCAATCTGATATAAAAGGATACTGTCCGGCAGGACTCTCGAGGGGTTCGAGCAAGTGATGATGCCCCGCATGAACGAACATTTGAAAATCGCTGTAATTTACGGTCGCGATATCAAGCATGTCCCCCTCCATATACTCCGACACCGTATCGCTGTAATTTTCATAAGGAAGGGGGATCATGCGCACCCGGATATGCGGATGCTTGAGTTGGAAGTCGGACAACAATGATTCCATTGCCGCCTCTTTGACTACCGATCTGTAGTATCCAAGCCGAAGCTCTACGGTTCCTTCATTGCCCGGGGTCATTACCCGGTTGCCGATGCGCGGCACTTTTTCGATCAATTGCTCGGATACGAGAATATCCAAGCCTTTGCGCACGGAATTTTTACTCAATTGAAACTGTTCGCCCAATGCTAATTCGGAGGGCAAATATTGTCCAACAGCACGTTTCCCGGTCACAATCTCTTCCCTTAGCACGGAGACCATTTCGTCCAGACGTTTTCTAAATGTGGTGCGGCTCGGTTTGCTTGTCATTCTATAATCCCCTTCACCCATAACTACTCCGACCTAGTATATATCTAGTTTACATAATAATGATATCGACATGTATAGAAAAAGTCAACGCTCGCCTCAGCGAACGAGACGGCTCAGAAATGACATCCGGTAAATTTGCCGGGGGCGGCCTTTATACCTGCCTTTCGTTTCACCGACGACGTTCACCAGCCCCGCATCAGACCATGCCAATAATAAGCGGTGCGCGCTTCGCACCGTCACACTCAACGTATCGGCGAGCTCCCGCGCATAGAAGTCGATCTGACCGCTCCGGGTAATATGCGCCACGAGCCGGCTCACATACACCGTCGTGCAGCCCGCCGCCGCAGCTTCTGCAAGAATGCCCGCATCAATCAGCGATAAATCGACTTCATGGGGCCGCGTCATCTCCAACGGCCCGATGACGCTCCGATCCTCGCGAAGGATGAACCCGATATTGCCGCCGGCATCCTTCGCATGGCGAAGCGCCATTCGAGCATGGACGCCTGCTTCATTCGCCGTCTTGCCGAACCCGATGCCGACACTCAGCGTCAAGCCGAACTGCCGCTCCAAATCTTTTGCAAGCGGAAGCGACTTATACCCTCCCGTTTGCTGCTCAAACACCCCCCGTGTCGTCATGAACAAATACTCATCACCGCTAAACGGCGTTAAATACCCTTCCAATGACTCCACATAGCCAAGCAGCGTGCGGTGAATGTCCAGCTTCAAGCGCTGCAGCTCATGCTCCAGCATTTTGCTCTCCGCCAGCCGCGCGAAGCCGTCGAGATGAATCATGCCAACCACAATTTGCCCTTCTTTGCTGCGGCGCGTCTCGGTCGCCAGAAGAGCCCGCTCCAATGCGACCACGACGTCCTGCTCGGTCGGCGCGATAAAAATATGGGGGACGCCCGCTTCCGCAAGCGCGTCGGCCACCCCATGAATCCCGGTCAGGGCCGCTGCCGTTTCCCCCCGGCTATAGTGGCGCTGATGGAAATCGATAACCTCTTCCAGCTCCGCTCCGATTGCGTCCCCGAAATACATCATTTCGGCCGGCTGCTCGTTCAGCTCCACGTTCGTTTTCGCCATATCCTTCTCGGTAACCGAATCGACAGAGAGCGCCGTCAAGCCGTATTGCTTGTTAAGCTGATAAAATGCCCGGAATAGTCCGCCCCCGGTAAGCGGGACGAAATGCGCCGGAATCGCGAACCGCTGCTCTTCGATTGCTTTTTTGTAAGGGAGAGGACCGGAAAACAAAATCACTTCCACCTGGTTCAGGCATCGCTCCACCAGCCTGGGCACTTCCGCTTCCTTGCTGTACGTTGCGATTACCGGAACAAATGACGGAAACCGCTTCACCGCCGCCTTCATAATCGGAATGACGGCTTCTGACCCAATCAATCCAATCGGAATGCCTTTGTCCAACAATCTTCGTGCCGTTTCCACCATGGATGCCCCTCCCCGATAAATGGATCATTCGAAACAACAGCTACGGCTTGAGCCAAGCCGATAAATGCTCGCCAACAAATTCGTCATCCGTCAAATGAGGATAGTCCCGGTAAATGCGGTCCAGTTCTTCCGCCTGCCCGGGCGACAATCCTTCTTCCTCATTCAAGCACCATATTCCGTCCAATAAGCCCTGTCTGAACAGCACTTCATGAATGCCGGCAATGCAGCCCTTGAATCCATTCGCCGTGTCGAACACTGCCGCGTTGGAATCGGTAACCTGCGCATTCAGCGTAAGCCACTCGCTGGATATCCGCTCGTGCTCGCAGGCATGCTTCACGCGCTCCAGCAATTCGACCGCCCGCTTCGTCCATACCGCCCAATGCCCGAGCATCCCGCCGACGATCCGTTTCTCGACCGGCTTGCCATCGACCATGAACCGGTACACGGTCAGCAAATCGTTGACGATATTGTCGTCATTGCCGGTATATAGCGCAATCTCGTCCTTGCGCCGGGAGTGGCACACCGCGCGCACGACGTCAATCGTCTGATAACGGTTGAACGGCGCCATTTTAATCGCCATCACGCCGGGGATATCTGCGAATTGCCGCCAGAAGTCATAGCTGAACACCCGTCCGCCGACAGACGGCTGCAAATAAAATCCGAATACAGGGATGATGTCCGCAATTGCCTTCACCCGTTCCAAATGATTCAATTCTGTCCAGCCTTCAAGTCCTCCCATGCTCACTAAGCCCATTTCATAGCCGAGGGATACGGCCAAGCGCGCTTCCGCAACCGCTTGATCCGTCGTGCCGCATATCCCCGCTACCTTCAGAAACGGGCGATTCAGTCCGGCCCGCTCCACCTCCTCCGCCGCGATCCGCAGCACCGGCTCATACAGGCCGGCAGCGCGAAGTTCGAATTGGGTGGAATGGACGCCGACAGCAATGCCTCCAGAGCCCGCTGCCATATAATACCGGGTAAGCGCCCGCTGCCTTGTCTCATCAAGCTTCCGTTCCGCCGTGAGCGCCAGCGGATGAGCCGGAATGACGACGCCTTCATGCAGCTTCTGCCGCTCCGCGGTTGATAACGGCCGATATGCAGCCATGCTAGTAATCCCCCTTTCTCTCTTGGAAATGAGTCGGCTTGTTCCATACTTCTCCGCCCTGCTCCAGCCACTCGGCAATCCAGTCGATCATTTGCATCAACGATACGCGCGGGTATCCGAACAATTGAAACGACTTCGCCGCGTTGCTCAGCAGCGCCGTATCCGCTTCCTTGCCTTCGATGATCGGCGGCAGCCCGAACCGCTGTCCGAATTGCTCCGCCGCCCAGCGCAATGATATCGTCTCCGGGCCTGTCACGTTAATCATGTTCGGGGGCGTGCTGCAGGCCAGCAGCGAGCGGATGGCGATTTCATTGGCATCCCCCTGCCAAATGCAATTCGCATGCCCCATGCTGATATCAATCGGACGCTTCTCCCGCACCGACTTCGCAATCTCAAGCAGAACGCCATAGCGCAGATCGATAGCATAGTTCAAACGATAGATGGCCATCGGTATGGAATGCGCCTTCGAGTAATATTCGAACACCCGCTCCCGCCCCAAGCAGGATTGCGCATACTCTCCGACAGGTCCCGTATCCGACTGCTCGCTGGCGCCGCCTTGGAGTACCGGGGTTAACGGATATACGTTCCCCGTCGAGAACACGACGAAGCGGGAATTACGGAATTTCTGCGCCACTTGCCCCGGTAGATAGGCGTTCATCGCCCACGTAAACCCTTCGTTGCCCTTCGTCCCGAATTTGTTGCCTGCCATGTAGATGACGTTCTTCACGTCCGGCAGTTGTTCGAGTCCGTTCGGATCGAGCAGGTCCGCTGCAATCGTTTTCACGCCGTCACGCGCCAATTGTTCCTTCAGACCCGCAGCGGAGAATCTCGATACGCCGTACACTTGCTTGTTCACTCCCGCCTTCCGGATCGCATTCATCGCCAAGCGCGCCAGACTCGGCCCCATCTTGCCGCCGACGCCCAGCAGCATAATATCCCCCTCGATATTGGCCATATCCTGAACCAGTGCATCTGACGGCTCCGCCAATTTTGCTTCAAGCTCTTCAATCGTTCTCATCCCATTTCCCTTCCTTCTGGTTTAATGGTGAAGCACCGTTCCTACTTTCATGTTAGGAGAGGGGAATGGATATAGACAAGTAGATTAAATTGTCTTTAAGTGCTGATGCTTAACATTATCCTAGCTAGATATAAACAAGTTATATACCAGATATACAACAACTTCAGCAACATATCAACCATTGTCAATTCATAAAACCAATAAGGAAGCTTACGTAAAGTAAATATATAAGCGATTATTAAGTTTATTCATAATTTATTTGGACTTTTATATGCTGGTTTAAATCTAGTTTTCAGACTGATAAGCTCGGTACAGAACCCGGCTATATAAAAGTGAATACGCCCAAAAAATAATTTTTTTGTTGCGCTCTGGTTATTTGGTTACTATAATAGTAGTAACTTTTCAACGTGAAGGAAGGAATGTTTCGTTTGGACTTTCGTGTATATATTTTAGCGCTGGCGGCCTTTGTCGTTGGTACCGTGGAATTGATTATCGGCGGGATTCTTGATCAGATTGCGTCCGATTTGCACATCTCCGTCAGTGCGGCAGGGCAGTTGATTACGATCTTCTCGATCGCCTTCGCCGTGTCTGCGCCGATATTGATGAACGTAACGGCAAGATTTGAACGCAAGAAGCTATACCTTGTCTTTTTATTCGTGTTTCTTATTTCCAATCTTATCGTCGCCTTCAGCTCGAATTATGTGACCTTGTTGGCGGCTAGAGCCTTGTCCGCATCAAGCGGTTCATTGCTTGTCGTCTTGTCCATCACGATCGCGTCGAAGCTCGTCCGGCCAGAATACAAAGGGCGCGCCATCGGCGTCATCTATATGGGCATCAGCGGTTCGCTCGTCTTGGGCGTTCCGATTGGCATGTTGATTGGCAATGCATACGGCTGGAGAGCGCCGTTTCTCTTCGTGGCGCTGCTTACGGCAGCGGCTATGGGCGGAATCTATGCCTTCTTGTCGAAGGTGCCGCCATCCGCGGTAACATCGCTTCGCATGCAAATGTCTTCGCTCAAGAACGCTAAGCTCGTCAGTGGCCACCTCATATCCTATTTGATGTTAACGGGGCATTTAACGATGTACGCCTATTTCACGCCGTACTTGCAGACGACCTTTCAGCTAAGTCCGGGGGCGACAAGCGTGGTCTACTTCCTGTTCGGCCTCGCGGCCGTATCTGGAGGCGGGCTTGGCGGATGGTTGGCGGATAAATGGGGAACGAGCCGCTCAATGCTGGTTATCGTATCGTGCTTCGCTCTGGCGATGTTCATTCTGCCTCTGGCCGCGCAAGTATCGTTCTATGTCTTTATGGCGGCGGTCATGCTCTGGAGCGCGCTCAGTTGGGCACTGTCTCCGGCGCAGCAGAGCTATCTCATGCAGACCGCACCCGAGACGTCCGACATTCAGCTCAGCTTGAATTCGTCTGTGCTGCATCTGGGCATAGCCAGCGGCTCCGTCGTCGGCGGTATCGTCATCGAACAAAGCTCCGTGGCTCATAATGCGTGGGTAGGCTGCATCTTTGTGGTGCTGGCGCTTGGGAGCGCGGTGTATTCCCTTACCCGCCCCGCTCTCGGCAAGCCGGCTGCTCCCGCCGCAATTGCAGAATAGATGAATATACCCGGGGCATCTGCCTCGGGTTTGTTTTTTCTTTGCCGCATACCTTCTGGCCTTATTGCGCAGCAAAAGTATGTCTTCGTCCAGCTCTTTGCTCCATTCTCCCCCTGCCTCAGGAAAAAAGCAATATAAATGCTCGCTTCCCTGCAACGTTTCGAATGGCCAGTATACTCTCCTAATCTGCAGCTTCGTGCTCGACTTGATTTTCATTGCAACAGTGTTCTTTATTTTCCATTTCATATCCATGATCATATCCAGGTGGCCTGCCGCTGCGCCGCTTCTGAGAGGTTGGGAGAGTGGGCAAATAGGCCAAACTATAGAACACCGCACCCCAGAATCCAAATTATCCGAACACCTTTACCCGCCTCACCACGCAAAAAACTCCCGCACGTTTCCGGCCTGTGCGAGAGTGTTCCCGATTTCAATAGCGCAGCTGCATAAGCAGCGACTTCATCTCCTCGTCCTGCATCAGCTCCGCATAATATTTTTGCGATATTTTGGCCAAGGCGACGTCATGATAGAAATACTCAATAAAAAACTTAACGAACGGTTGCGACCCTGTGCGCATCGCCTGCCAATCCCCGTTCTCCATCCCCGCGAACATGAGCTGTTCCGAATCGGCCACGATGAGCATGAACCGCTCCAGCGTCTGATGTTCCTCCGTCGGGGCAAGTGTATGCAGCTTCGATACCTTTGCCTGCGGCACGTCCATTCCCGTGACAAACGCCTCGACGCGGACGCCCTCCCGCTCCTTCCGTTCCAGCAGCGGAACGCATTCCTTGAACACATCGCTCCACATCGAGACGATGATGGAGTCCGATGCCTCTTCGATCAATAGCTTGCAGTACGCCTCGATGGAGGTATCCGACTTCAAGCTCCACACTTGGTTATCGGCATATTTTTTGCGTTTGTTCATCTGCTTCAACTGCTCGATGCTGTGCTCGAATTCCTTGGACAGCTTGTCGATTACGACCTGCAGCGGCAGCGCCAGATATGTTTTTTTCTTGTCGGAAATGGAGTCTGAGACCAGCCCTTTATCGCTCAACCTCGACAGAACTTCATAGATCTTCGCCTTCGGCACGCCCGAGTGCTTCACCACGGTCGAGGCATCCAACGGGCCTTCACTGGCAACCAACGTTTCGTATACTTTGCTCTCATATTGCGAGAATCCGAATTTTTGAAGCATTGCTCCTCCTTCTGTTCCTTATCCTTGCATCCGTTTCGGAACGTTGTTCCGCGTCGCGTTACGACTATCTTACTCCAGCCGCCGGGAAATGAAAAGCTCATCCCTTAATCCTGTCCACCTTCTCCCAAAATGAATTATAATGAACTAGACAGAAGGAGTGGATATGATGACTCAGATGAATCGCCAACGGACCGTAGGAATCGTTCTCTTTGATGATGTGGAAAATTGAATAGATGGGAGATAGATAACGTTGAATTCTCAACCTAGAGTCGGCGTGGGAGCCGTCATCATTAACGATTCGAACGAAATTTTGCTCGTCCTGCGGGCCCGTCATCCAGAGAAGGATAGATGGAGCATTCCCGGGGGCAAGGTTGACTTGTACGAAACGTTGGAGGATACCGTCGTCCGTGAAGTAATGGAGGAAGTCGGGCTTCAAGTGGAGGTGCAGCGGCTGCTCTGTACAGCGGAAACGATTGACGCGGGGCGGGGGGATCATTGGATATCCGTCATCTACGAGACCAGAGCCGCCGCGGGCGAAGCCCGCAATATGGAGGAAGGCGGGGCGCTTCAGGAAGTAAAGTGGTTCCCTCTGAATCAATTGCCGCCGAACCTGGCTTCCTTTACCGTGCCAGCCATCGATGCCCTGCGCTCGTAATCGGATAACCTGGAAAAAGGCCAGAAACGCTCGCAGTTTCTGGCCTGCTCGATTCAACGTATCGTTTTTTCATTGAACTTTCCAGAGAAGAAGTGATAACCACCGCGCCAGGCAAATGTTTCACCCTTCTTCAGTTCCGGCGCAGTATCCACAATCTGCAAAAAGTACGTTTTCCCATAATCTTGCGTAAAGACAATCGGACGCAGATCCGCTAGATACTGTAATTTGCCCAGGCCGTAATCGCGATCGAGCCAGGCGAGCAAATGATGCCGTCCCGCTTCCTGTTTGCCGGAGCGAAGCAAATAGTTGTCTATATCCGGGTGCTCCGCTTTCGTTCCGGAATCGCTATAGCCTGCGGCTGAACTCCGGGCCACCAGCTTACACCCGGCATAATAACGTATCTCGTCATTCCAAGCGCCATTGACCGTCTGCAGCCCGTAATATTTGTATATGGTCACGTCTTCCAAGGCTTCAATATCGTTATTTACCTGAACCTGGCCGCCTGCAATATTGTAGGTTACCGTTTCTTTCAATATTTCACGGCCGCTGCCGTCCTGCTGCTTCGTATTGTATCCTTGAATATAGTTAACCACTTGAATCGTCACCTTGCTGTTCGGAATCACTTGGCCGTCTTCGACTTCCACTCCATCGGCCCACACTTTATATTGAACTGTTCTTGCTGTAGGGGAACTGTTTATGCCCCCGTCATAGTTGTGATTTCCCCCTGTAAAATCTTGCCCGTTCGGGTTGCCGGACTCATTCGCCTTTACGATATAAGGCCCAATCCAATCCGATCCTTCTCCCTGCAGCACGGTCGACGCCCGATTCAAATCCGGACTGATCTCCTTGCCCTCGTTCGGGCTTAGCCGCCATTCATAAAAGCTGTGCAGCTTATTCGCCCCGAAATGATCGAACACGAGCCACATATCGTAGCGATCATTGTACTTGTGAGCCACTTTAATGTTGCTTCCATCCTTAACTACGTATTGCTTTTCACCCTGCAAAGGTTCGCGAATGACAGGATTGTTTAATCGTGAGTCAACTTCAATATTAGAATCCGCTCCTTTCAATTGGTTGAATCGCCATGACGACACTTCCACAACCTTGGATTCCGCCTCGATATTTCCCACTGTCGCCCGAATGACGGCTTTACCGGTCCGTAGCGCTCCGGCTACCCAACTTGAAGCGTGATTTGATTTTTCATCATTTTTGGGGAAGTAGTCGGCAAAAGCAGGCGCGGATAAAACAGTTGTCATCAGAAATGCAGCCATCAGCAAGCTTAAACCTTGTTTCCATATCCTCATTCACAATTTCACTCCTTTATATCCCAATGTAAATAAAGCGTTTTCACAAGTGATTATAAAACCTCCCCTCTGCGCAGCTTACTTGCGTGTTTGAGCATGGTGGAATATACTTCCTTTTCATTATATTTAAAAGGTTATATTATTCAATAACAACTGCATCAACTTTCTTAAATGATTCGAAAGAATTATGCGTCTCCATCCCTATACCTATAAGCGTCGAAAATCATCATAACTTACCGCACACACTCGACCTATTATCCAGACCAACGCCCGCGTGCAGTAATGTATTATATTGGCCTCGCTCGATCCTTTGGTATAACATAACTTAGTAACAACGATTCCCGCATCGCTTGACAGCGTATAACCTGATCAAACGTTAACATTCTAAGGAAAACCGGAGTGATAAGAAATGAAAATCGATCGCCTGTTGTCCATCGTCATTCTGCTCATTAACCGGAAGATGGTGCAAGCGAAGGAGCTCGCCGACATGTTCGAGGTGTCGGTGCGCACCATTTACCGCGATATCGAGGCCATCAATCAGGCTGGCATTCCGATTGTCACCTTTCAGGGGGCGAACGGCGGCATCGGGCTGGCGGAAGGCTACCGGCTCGATCGCAATCTGTTGACGAACGACGAGCTGGCCGCTCTCGTCACGGCGCTGCAGAGCATCTCCTCCTCCTACCGCAGCCAGGAGAACGACATGCTGCTGGAGAAGATCAGCAGCATTGTCCCGCCTGCCGATTCGGAGCAGTTCAATATTAAGACGAAGCAGTTCATGGTTGATTTCTCGCCGTGGGGCAACCATAGCCGGACTGAGGAGAAGCTGGTGAAGCTGAAGCAAGCCATCGAGCAGCAGCAGCCAGTGACCTTCACCTATTGCAGCGCGGACGGCAAAGTGACGGCACGCTGTGTCGAACCGTATACACTGGTATTGAAGCGGCAGCGATGGTACTTGTACGGCTACTGTACGCTGCGCGAGCAGTTTCGATTTTTCAAGCTGTTCCGCATCAAGGATATGGTGACGGAAGCGCGTCAATTCGAGCGCCAGGATATACCAATCAATCAGCTTCCATGGGAACGGGACTGGAATGCGCCGCATCAGACTGTTCGAATCGTTCTGCGCTTTGAACCGAACGTAAAGCATCTTGCCGAGGAATGGTTCGGCATCGAAGAACTGCAGGAAGACGAGGAAGGCAAATTCGTCGTATCCGTCCCCTTTCCCGAGGACAACTGGCTGTATGGCTTTATTCTCAGCTTCGGCGAAGGGGTGGAGGTTATCGAACCGGAGCATATTCGCAGCAAGATTCGCAGCATTGCCTCCCGCATTGCCGCGAAATACAAGTAAATTATTTATTTTAAACCTGACAGAAGGTTGTCAAGTTCGCGCTTGTATACTGAAGACAAAACGAAACAGGAGTGATTCCAATGACTCAGCAACAACTGCAACGCGAATGCCAAAGCTGCGGGATGCCGCTGCAAACCGAGGAGCAGCTCGGAACCGACAAGGACAACAATAAAGTACAGGATTATTGCATTCATTGCTACGCAAACGGCGAGTTTGCGCAGCCGGACATGACACTGGAAGAAATGATTGACCTCTGCGTGCCATTCATCGTGGAGAATGGCATGGAAGAGCAAGCCGCCCGCACGATGCTCCAGGGATACCTGCCCAATCTGAAGCGCTGGGCCGCCGAACACGGCAATGATACACCGTCCTTGCAACCGGTCGCAATTGTGGAGCGGGAGGAACTGAAGCTTATCGGCGTTGCCGCGCGCACGACGAATGCGCGGGAATTCACGCCGGAAGGAGTTATACCTCAGCTATGGGGGCAGTTCTGGCAGGATCAGGTGCAAGCGAAGATTCCGAATCCGGCTGAACCGGGCGTTATCTATGGCTGCTATCACGATTATGAGAACGGCGCCATAGGCGAATACTCGATTCTCATCGGTTCTAGCGCAAGCTCGCTTGATTCCGTTCCGGAAGGCCTGACTGCCACAATCGTACCCGCGGCTAAGTACGCCGTGTTCACCACCGAGCGCGGCCCGTTCGCCAAGGTCGTCGCCGAAGCGTGGCAAGGGATCTGGAAATGGTCCGCAACCTCTGGCATGAAGCGCGCATTCACGGGCGACTTCGAGCGCTATGATGAGCGGAGCATGAACCCAGAAGACGCGCAGATCGACATTTATATCGCGATTCAATAACAATATATATGTAAGGCACCGGGGCGGCTCCCGGTGCCTTGTTCTTCATAATGTCTCCAACTGCAATTGTACATTTGAAATTTCCCTTGTTAGCTCTTTCATCACCCTGGACTGCAATCGTGCAGATCTTTTCCATATAACCGCACAAATAATGGTAAACAATTGGTATTATACTGCACATTTGCAGTTCAAACACCGACAAGGACGGGATTTCTTTGAAACAACTGCTCAAATGCAGTTCATCGCCTCCTCTAGTACAGGCTCGTTATCCGAGACTCATGCAGCAAAAACAATGTTTGTGTCTATTTTGGACGACAAAAAAAGAAGACCATTTATGGCCTATCCTGAAGCTGTGACCTGTTAAAAAGGTCACAGCTTCAACCCTTGGTATCTTTCGTCTGCTTAGCCTGTAACTGCTTTTTCAGGAGCATTTATTTGCTCGATTTCTTTCGTTTTCTTTGCCGTTGAATAAGCACAATTAATCCTACTGTTAAGAGCAAAGACTGATTGCGCGTATCCATGGCTCCAAACAATGCATAATAATACGAGATTAGAACTCCAACTATTGCGATTCCAATAAGGACATAGTCCCTGAATATGAGATTCTTTCTAAAAATGAAGTGAACCCCCAAAACAACCATTAAAGCGTACAACGTGAGAAAGAACAGGATAATAAACATGGACCCAGCTATACTAAGTTCCATTACCTCCCCCTCCTTTACGAACCGCCCTATCCCCATATTTTATTGTTAAATACTAGGGCGGTTTGCAAATTGAGCATTCAAATGAACTCTTCACTCCCCAGCTTTTTGTTCCTTCGTTTTTCAAATTCCACAAGATAAAAATCCAACTGTTGACTTAGCCTGACAATCTCCACATCTGTGAAACTTTTCTTCTCAGCCACCGCTTGTATCAATTGCCGACGGACACTTTCTATTTGATCAAGCAAGTCGTCACGTTTTTCATAACAAAAGTAAAAAGGCTCAATTGCCGGGACACCCTTTCGTAATTAATGACAGTGTATGATGGGGATCGCCTCATCCATAAACTGTATCTTTGACTTGATTATAGATGTCGTTGGGCAAAAATACCTTTTTTATGTTTTTTTATGCAACTATTTAGTCGTATCATTATCATATATACAAAAAAGGACGCCCAAAAGGCGTCCTTTTGTCCCAACAATATTCTGCTCATATGACTATCATTTCGGTACAATCCACGGAGCTGTGTAAGTAACAATGTCTGTAATTATCCATGGGGCAGTTAAAGCGGCAAGGAAAAGAATCGGTAATTTTGACCTAAGCTTTTTCATATATACCAATCCTTTCTAATAATTTTTGTTGATAACCTGCATGTACATTGAGTTTATCTTTTTTACAAGTTCCACGTCTAAACGTGCTGCACCCTTAATAATTGCTTGATTGATCAAGGTAATGCCTTCAAAAGCATTGTCATACAACCCTATTCTCATGTATTCTACAACACTCTTAAGGTAATAATCAAAAGCTCTATCTACACTGTCTTCTTCCAAAAGAACATTTCCAACTAATTGATAAAAATAAGCTAACTTCGCTCTTTTGTCAGGTGTCGTACGAGTGTCTTGCAGTGAGTTTTCCATTTCTTCTTCATATTGAAGCAACTGTAATGCAGAGCTTGGGTCATTCACTCGTATGTATAAGCTGCATAATTCGGAGACGACATATACCAAATTGTATTCGGAAGAGTGTTTTAAATACTCATTTAATTGATGCAGGCATAATTTGATGTCTCCTGTTTTTACGCTAACAAATCCTTTGAACAACTCTGAATTTTCAACTGCACAGGGTAAATCAAATTTTTTGTATTCTTCCAGATATTGTTCACTTTCTTCAAACCTCTTCAGATTGTAATAACAAAAGATGATGTTGTTAATTGCGTATGGCTTGTATTTCCCTGTATCATTCTTTATGACAAATTCACTAAATTTTATAGACTCATCGTAGAGCATAAGGCTGTATGCATGAACAGCTAAACTATAATGAGCTATTATTTTTTCCCTCTCATTAAGAAAATTGGCGTAATCCAATGTGTATTTACCGGATTGATATGTTTCGTTTAATTTACTGAAATCATTTCGTTCAATCATGTATTTCCGGTACAATCCCTTGGCAATATAGGGCATAATTCCATGCGCGCGCGAGTAGTCGATGATGAGGTTGAACAAAGATAATTGAATGGAGGTATCCTCTATGGAGTCTGTCGTTTGGTACAACTTCTCAACCAAGTCCAAGCTGTCTTCATTCGATGATTCGAGAAACTTGGCGGCTATCTTGGTTACTAAAGATGCGTTGCTTGGCGCTTCGAGCGCTTTTTGCAAAAATGAGAAAACCACATCTGATTTGTGCCCAATCTCGATGTACAGTTCTACGATGTCGTCACTGGGGATGTCTAATTCAGCAGCAATGGATTGAATAATGTTAAAATCGGGGCGCTTAACCTCCCCGTTCTCAATCCGCGACAAGCTGCTCTTATCGATGCCGATAAGCTCCTGGAGCTTAGACAAACTAATGTCTTTTTTCTGGCGATAACACTGTATTAGTTCCCCGAGTGTTGCAGGCTTCGCAGCAACGGCACTCACAAACTCACCTTCCTTTGTCTTGCATGTAATTGACCACCTATATATTACCATCTTTATCATGATATGAAAACAGCGCTTATGCATGAACCGATTGATATCATGGATTTCAGTCAAATAATACATTCATGAAAGCGTTCAAGGCGCTAATCATCCCGCGCATGATCCCCTTGCAATTCCTTCTTCATCCTTATATTCGTGAGCATAACGCCCTTCCGTTCCACGCTCTGGGTACGAATTACCGCATACCCTTGCTTCTCGAAGAATGGTCTCGCGGTCAAGCTTGCATCGGTATGCGCCATTCGGATGCCCGCGCTACCCGCATCCCGTTCAAGAGCGGCAACGAGAGCCGAAGCAACGCCCTGCCCTTGATAATCTTTATGCACATACAACCGATCCAAATAACCTTCCGTTGTCATGTCCCCGAACCCGACGATGTCACCCCCGCATTCGGCAACGTATGCGAATCGATCGCGGAACGAGCTTAGCCACTGCCGCGCTCGCGCCTCTTGCTCAGCCTTCGGCGCCCAAGCCTCAAGCTGGGCCTTGGAATAATCGCGCGCATTTATCGTATGAACGGTGTCATAGAACAGCTCCACCATCTGCCGCACATCCGGCGGACGGAATTCACGGATCGTTATCATTGGAATCCTCCTTGCGTGAACGACGATGGGCCGCAGGTTGCTGCACCCCCGGCCCGTCTCATTCATTGTTTTGTGATGTGTCTAATCCATGCGCGGCATTATCATCTCATGCAGTATGAGCAACAGGCAGAATAAAGAGCGTCGCAACGCTGCACAAATACGGTGTTGTCTGATGGCGTTGCCTTCCGCATGGCTTACAAAAATATGCTCCTCTTTCTACAAGTAAGGTTTTATCAATGATATAATGGTTATAATTAGTTTGGAAAGGAGCTGTTAATCTTGGCGGTTAGTAAAGATCGAATTAACTACCTCATAACTCGTCTGTCAAATAAAGATCTTGAACTAATAACAGATTTGATGGAACGACTGATTCAACACAATCAAACTGAAATTCCAATTGATGATGAACCCACTACCCAAGATGACTTACATGCGATTCAAGCGGCTCACGAAGCAATGAGTAAAGGAGAACTAGTAGCTCTAAAGGACATTGAACATGAGTTACGAAATTAAGTTCTACAAAGAAGCAATAAAGAATCTCCGTAAATTAGACAAAACAACACGAAATCGGATTCTTGATCACATTAATATACTCTCTGAGAATCCAAGACATCCGAACGCGGTGATGTTTATAAATCTTAGGGGCGCTGCTATGTGTCTCTTTTTTTCGTTTAATAGGACCGATTGCATCAATGAGTGCCGCCTTCATATTTTCCTTTGCACCATTGTCTATCATTACGTAACTCCATCGATACATTCCTTGATAGTCTCTGCCTGCATACAGCTGATTCATACAAGCCTCATACGCGTCTAATTCATGCGCCGCCCCGATTTGCCTTGTAAAAAGCTGAGCTTCGTTTCTGCCGTCACGATCGCTATAAGTATCAAGATGCTGCCGGCGATCATGCGCGGCGTCATCATCTCATGCAGGATGAGCACGGAGAAAAGCGTGCCGAACAGCGCTTCCGTCGATAAAATAATGGCCGCTTTCGTTTCGGTCGTATATTTCTGCGCAACCGTCTGCAGGAGGAAGGCAATCGTCGTGCTGAACACGCCTAAATACGATGCGGCCAGCAGCCCCTTCGCATCAACGTGGATGTCAAACGCCTCCCCCCGGAACACGACGACGAGGAAAGACAGCAGGAACGCCACCATCATTTGAACAATCGTAAGTTGTATCGGATGATGCTTCTTGACGAATTCGCACGTGAAAAAGATATGAAGCGCAAAGAAAACGGCGCAAAGCAGCGTTAACCCATCCCCGATATTCAAGCTGAAGTTGAATTCCAAGGATAAGACACCGACACCGATGGCGGCCAGTACCGCCCCAATCACTCCGTACTTGTCCAGCTTTCTCCGATACAAGAGATAGCCGATGAACGGCACGATAACGACGTTGATGGCCGTCAAGAAGGCGTTCTTGGATGGCGTCGTATATTGCAGGCCGACCGTCTGCAGCGTAAAGGCCAGATAGAGAAACACGCCCAGCACGATGCCTGCGCCGATCGCGGATTTGGTTAAAGTTTGTACATGTTTATTGAAGCAAACGGAAATCAGCACTGCGGCAATCAAAAAGCGGATGGCCATCACCTGATAAGGAGTTAGCGACTCCAACGAGAGCGCTCCGGCAACGAATCCGGTGCCCCAGATGATGGCAACCAGCAACAGCCCGATTTCACCTGAATATTTTCTCATGATGCTCCTCCGGCGGTTGGATGGACTCTCTGGCCAACATAAGGAATACACTTGATGTCCACGTAAATGCCGGATCGACCAAGCCTTTCCCGCTGAACGGATCGAAGTTCTCCGCCATGCCGCCGGCCAGCGTCAAATCCATAAACTTGGCAGCTAATCGAGATGCAAATTCATTATATCCGTTGCGCCGCAAGGCATCAATGAATAAATAGGTGACAGGGGCCCAGATCGGCCCCAGCCAATAGCCATTGTCCCGGTACAAAGGGCTGCGGTAGCTTTCCGTGCATAAGCCATAATCCGCTTCGAATCTCTCGGTCAACCCGTTCGCAAGCGCTGCGGTCACTTCACTAGGCAATCGGTATCCGATAATAAGCGGCATATAGAGTATCAAGCTGTCTTGATGCGCGATAATCCGATCTTCCGGCGCATATCTCGCCACGAAGCGGCCATCCCGATACAATCGGTCCATCAGCAGTCCATACAGCTCATCCGCCTTCTCCGTCCATGCCTTCGCTTCATCCGCCCGCTCCAATTCAGCAGCCATGCCGCTCAGGATGTCCATCTGGCGAATCAAATGCGCCGCCAGATCCGGCGCTTCCACCGGGATGCCGTCATGGAAGATGGAGGCGTTGTCCCAGCCCGAATCGTTCCCGTGGTTGTAGACCGGGAGCCGGGAAGCCGAGGGGCGGCGATAGTCGAGCCAGTAGTTCGTCGCCCGCGCCAGACTGTCATACATGCGGGCCACGATGGCCCTATCATCGAACCACGCATTCCGCTCTCTCATCCGCGCGAACGCCCACGCATGGATAGGCGGCTTGCAGCAATTGAAGGACAGGAACTTGTCATTGATGAAATCCGCATATATGCCGCTTTCATCCTGATGCGCCATGAAGATGTCAAGCTGAGCCAGAGCAAGCATGGGATCGCGCTCGCTCAGCATCATCGCATTGAAGCAGTTGTCCCAACTCCAAATATTGAACATCCAGTTTTTTGACATGTACATCGCATAGTTGTTGAGCTGCCCTTCGGGGTGGACGACACACGACCAGGTGATATAGGCCGCCAGCCGGCGGGAAGGCTCGTATCGCTCTGGCACCGCCGGCATCTGCCGCAGCCACTGTTCATAATGGCGATCCACCCGCTCGCATGCCCGGGCGTAATTCTCATACTCCTTCTTCCGCCATACCGTTTTATAGCTTTCAATGACGAAGACGCCCCCCTCATCCTGATCGCCGTCTGGATTCATGACAAGCTCGATGCTGTCATTGCCGACCATCTTCCATGGAGCTTGAATGCGGGCATCCCCATAAAGCAAGGTGAACATGAGCTTGATTTCCTTTGAATACAGATGATATTCCCATTGCTGCGGCCCATATGGCATGAGGCTGTCATAGCGTGTTTTCACGGCCGTCAGCTTCAAAGACGCCCCGGCGATCCGGCAATGAATGATGTCTTCACCGCTGATGCACAGCTCGGCATACTCCGCATGATTGTGCCGATGGATGATGCGCAGCCTCGTCTCCGTCACGTCGAGATCGAAGTCGGCGGCCTGGCCGTGCTTCATCAGCTCCAGCACAAAGATGCTGCTCGGCGCTTCGTCTCCCCCATGCAAGTCTCTTACAATCAATCGATTCGTGTCCCTCTCGATGGACACTGCGAAATAAGAACCAAACCGGCTGAAGGGAATTCTGGAAATATCCAATTGCACAACCCCACCCCTTTTCTTTCTCTCGTTTGCTATTTAATGGCGCCGCTAATTCCTTCCACGATATACTTTTGCGCATACAAGAAGGCAATGACAGGCGGGATAATCATCAAAATCGTAATCGACATGATCGGCAGGATTTGCAGTTCATGCACGCCCTTGAACGAGGCAAGGCCGAGTGCCAGCGTATACTTGGTCCGATCCTGCAAAAAAATGAGCGGCCCCAAATAATCATTCCAGACGGACAGCATGTTCAATACGGCAATGAGCGTAAGCGGAGCCTGCATAATCGGCACAAATATTTTCCAATACGTCTGAAAGTCGTTCGCGCCGTCAATCTTGGCCGCATGCTCCAGCTCCTTCGGAACGTTCATGAGGAACTGCCGCAGCAAAAACACGTAATAGGCAGAGCCGAAAAAGGCAGGCACGATAAGCGGCTTCAACGTATTAATCCAGCCGAACAAATTGAATTGCATATATAGCGGAATCATCGTCACGTCCCACGGAATCATCATCGTAGCCAGCAGCAGGATGAACAGGCCATTTTTGAATTTGAAATGGTATCTGGCGAAGCCGTAAGCGATTAACGAACAGGAAATCAATTGTCCGAGCGTCGTCAAAACGGTAATCGCGACGGAATTCATGAGATACAGGCCGAACGGCTGCGCTTTCCACGCATCCACGAAGTTGACGAATTGCGGCATTCCCGGAAAGATAGCCGGCGGATATTGATGCACTTCCGCTTCCGTCTTCAAGGCGGTCAATACGATCCAGACAAAAGGAAGCAAGAAGTAAATCGCAAATCCGATTAAGAAAAGATAGACGATCGCTTTATGCCATTTGGACATTTTCATTTCTTCTTGCCCCCTCGTTTCCGTTCATGCTTGACTTCATTCTCATAGAACACCCATGCGGAAGAAGACTTGAAGATGAGCGCCGTCAACAGCAGGATGATGATGAACATGAACCAGGCGTTCGCGCTGGCATATCCCAGCTTGTGATGCTTGAACGCATTGTTGTACACGAACAATCCGTAGAAATACGTCGATTTCAACGGGCCGCCGTTCGTGAGGAGCAGGACGAGTGTCAATTGCTGCAAGGCGGATATCGTTGACGTGATCAAGTTGAAGAAGAGGGTCGGCGTAATGAGCGGAAGCGTAATGCTTGTAAACTGGCGGATGGAGCCCGCTCCGTCTATCGCTGCCGATTCATATAAATCTGGCGAGATGCCTTTTATATTCGTATAGAAAATGAGCATCATCGTGCCGACGCCCCATGCGCTGGCAATGACGATCGTCATGATGGCGCTGGCCGGATCGATCAGCCACTTGGGCCCTTCGATTCCGAGCAACGATAAAGCGTAGTTCAAAATGCCATATTTGCTGTTGAAAATCCAGCCCCAAATAATCGATACAGCCACGCCGGATACGACGGCCGGCAAGTAAAATATCGTCCGGAACACTTTGACCCCTGTGACAGGCTGCGATATGAGCATCGCGAGAATCAATGAAGTGATCAAGCTTAACGGCACGTAGAGCACCGCGAATTTCAGCGTGATGACGAGCGATTTATAGAATTGGGGGTCATTCGTGAACATCTTCGCATAGTTGTCGAGTCCGACAAACTTGGGAGCGGACGTTACCGGCCAGTCAAAAAAACTCATCACGAGCGAAAAAACCAACGGCCCGATCGTAAATAGCAATAAACCGACGATCCACGGTGAAATAAACAAATACGGAGTCAACTTTTCCATTATTCGGACTCTTTTGTGTCGCGCGACTGCCTGTTCCATATTGTGCCTCCCGGTAAGGATGGTGTTTTGAAGGAAAAAGGGGTGCGCACACCCCTTTCACCCTAACAACTTATTGCGCCGCTTCATCTAGAGCAGCCTTCGGATCCGTCATTGTGCTCGGGTTGAAGATCTGCTCGAACACGAGTCCGAGCCGCTCCGAGATTTCACTCCAATTCTCGACCTTATACGAGGCTGGCGTATAGTCCTGGCTTTGCTCCAGCATGTTGTAGAACACTTGCTTCAATTCATCCTGCTGCAGCTTCTCGCTTGCGACCACGCTCTTCAATACAGGCAGCTCGTAATCGATGCGCGCCTTGTTCGCTTCTTCGCTCGTCCAAAATTTGATAAACTCCCAAGCGGCATCCTTCTTCTTCGAATCCTTCGACATCGAGATGCCGGAAGAGGACACAATGCTGACAGCGCTTCCATTGCGGAAAGCAGGCAATTCGACGACGCCGAAGTTAATCCCGGCTTCCTTCAAGCTTCCGATGGACCAGGCTCCGTTGCTGAACATGGCGACTTTGCCGGATTTCATTTCTGTAGAGCCTGAGCCTTCGGTCGTAATCGCATACCCTTCCTTGAGCATGTTCTGGAACATCGTCAATACTTCAACCGATTTATCGCTGTTGACGCTGCCCTGCAGATTGCCTTCCTTATCGACGTAAGCGGTTCCATTTCCCCACAAAAACATTTCAAAATCATACGGATCCGGCTTGCCCGAGAAGGCGAAGCCGCTGATGCTCTCCTCCGGATTGTTCAGCTTCTTGGCCGCTTCCTGCAGATCGTCCCATGTCCAACCGCTCTTCGGGTATGGCACCCCGGCCTTGTCGAACAAATCCTTGTTGTAGTAAATGACATGTGTCGTATAACCGACAGGCAAGCCTAAAATCTTCCCGCCCGCAGAGTTGTAATTCCACAGCGTTTCATAATAGTTGCTTTTGAACTCCGCGCCCTCTTTCCCGATATATTCATCGAGCGGTTCCAGCGCGTCCTTATAGGTCGGGTAATTCCACATGTACATCACGTCAGGAGCGTCTTTGGCGCCCATTCCCGCCGCGATCTTCGTATCGTATTCGCTGCCGTATGCCTCCAGGCTGACGTTGATGTCAGGATGGGCTTCGTTGAACTTGTCGATCAATTGCTGCTGGAGCGACAAATTCTCTTCCGAATCCCAAGTCGCGAAGCGTACGGTCACTTTCCCGCTTGACTTGCCGTCTTGCGCTGGTTCCGCCGTTCCTCCTCCCCCGCATGCCGTCAGAAATAACGAAGCGAGAAGGAGAACAATGAACCATGACTTGCCTTTCGCTTTTTCCATGAAAAGCACCCCTTACTGTATTTGATTGCTATACTGCATTCATGCCATATCAGGATGTCGAACAAGCTGCGGATGCCAGAAAAATGTACGGTACGATGAGCATTCAATAACCATGCAAGCCGATCTGGAGATGTGTATGCAAAATGCTGGATGAGACCACACCATCTGAAGTGCAAAATCAGCCGGTATGGAGAAGATGTTGTTTCCCATTATATTTTTTACCTTAGTAAAAAGTCAATATGTTTTACTCAATTAAATGGGGGAAAACTAAAAGAGCAGTTCGTTTTCCCCTTCATAATTTCCACAAATCGTTTATTTACTATCTTTTTTCACGTTTTATCTTCTTTTTTACTACAATAAACCAATTAAAAACAAGTATTTTTACTAAATAATTTTTGGCTCTCATTTACGTTCTTCTAAGTAAAAGTAAAACCGAGCGAAAAATTTTCCAATGCATCTCTGGCTGCTCTCATCTATAGAAGATGACTGAATTTGTTCCAACTGCAATTGTGCATCTGATTTACCGAATCATCCGCCATTCCTGGTGCTGAACTGCAAAAGTACAGTTCATGCTCGTGAAATCTCATAAAGACGGCAAAACCTTTGAATTTAACTGCACATTTGCAGCTCTAAGGCTGAAAAAGCCTGATTTTCACAAAAATAACTGCTTATTTGCAGTTCGTGAAAGAGGCAGTTAGAAACGAAAAAAATCGGCCCCCGTTTCAAGCATGAACGCGGTGTGCCGTTTTTTTTTGTTCGCACGCAGCGGCTGTGTTACGAAGCAAGGGAAATTTCTCCAACCTTTTTTTGCCCCCGCCCGTAATATCCTTATAACAAACTTATTTCGTTCTAATCTCCGCCTAAGGCTATGAAAAGGAGCTTGCGCATGAGCACAACACAACTGTTTCAGGAATTCCCCCTGCTGAAGACCGAGCGCTTGCGTCTTAGACAAGCAGGGCTGCTCCGGCAGCATGAGTTCGAGCAGGGCCAATTCGTCGATCTCGCCGTCTTCGCCCTGCTGCGCCAAGAATATGCTAGCCGGGAACAAGGAGGAAGCTCTCGCCATGGATGACCGCATACCCCCATCCATTCAACCGCTGCTGCGGCAATATGCCGATCTGCTGCAGTCCGAGCTGCCCGATGCATTCCACGGCGTGCACCTGTACGGTTCGATTGCGCTCGGGGCATATGACGATCGGCACAGCGATATCGACTTCGTCACAACCATCAATCGAAGCTTGAGCGCAGACGAGCTGGCTCGCCTGCGGGAGATTCACCGCCGCCTTCCGCGCGAGTTCCCGTTAGCGAAACGAATGGACGGGATGTACATTCGTCTGGAGGACGCGGGCAAGGTCAATGGCGAATTGCAGCCATACCCTTGCTGCGCCAGCGGAACGTTCAAACCGTCCGCTTACTGGGATGTGAACCATATTACGTGGTGGACATTGAAGCATCACGCCATTCCCGTAGCCGGCCGGGAACTGCAGCCTTTGATACGGACGGACTGGCGCGACGTGTCGGATACGCTGAAGTACAACATTGAAGTCTACTGGGCGCAGAAGGCGGAGAAGCGGCTCTGCTTTTTGCTCGACGAATGGGTGGAAAGCGCGGTGCTCACCCTGTGCCGGATCGAATATACGCTGAAGGAACGGCATATCATTTCCAAGACTGGCGCCGGAGAGCATGCCCTTGCCGTCCTGCCGGAGCAATGGCATCCTCAGGTGCATGAAGCGCTGCGCATCCGCACTGGCAGCGGCATCCCGGCTTTTTCCTCCCGCTTAAGGCGGGCCGCGGCGATCCAGCACTTCCTGAAGGAACGAATCCGCTTATGCCAAGAGCATTATTTTTCGTAACCGAAGGCAGGGCAAAGACAGGCTTTCCTGAAGACACTGTCATTTTTTTCATGAATATGCCAGGCCAAAAAAGGGTGTATACTCCTATTTGAATATATGTACATATAGAGAGGGGTTAACTAGATGAAGAAAAAAGTCATATCCGCGGCGCTCGGCCTGATGAAAGGCTTCCCGGACGGCAAGCTGCACGAACAGGAGACGGCGACCATCCGTGAAGCCGCTTCGGCTCTGGATAATTACAAGCAGCTCAGCCTGTCCAAGATCGACAATAAAGGGGTGCCGCAGATTTCCGTAGAAGAACGCGAAAGATTAAGAGCTTTTAGACTGTCAAAAGGCTGGAAAGGTTTGATGATATGAAAAGAAAAATAATAGCAAGTATATTAATTTTTACCCTGACTTTATCCCTGTTCGCTTGCGGATCGAAACAAGATGGTATATCAGGTGAAAGTAAAGATAATTCCACGACAATGTCAAGCGACACTTTATATCTGGATATGATCCTTACAAAAAAACAGATGCTGGAAGATTATGATGCGATGTGGGAGAGTTTTGAGGAAAACTATCCTTTTTATGGAGTGCTTGACCGGCTGTATCTCTTAAACAATATGGAGCCTGACTATTACAATGCTACCAAAACAAAATACCGCAAGCAGATTGAAAATATGGAACTTGAAGGCGATAAAGCTATGTTTGAGTTTGCCAATATTATTGCAATTTGTGTGAATGATGTGTACGGCACGGTTGGGCATGTGAGCATTGTAAACCCTAACATGTTGCGTTCATTGAAAGTATACAAAGAGCATGTAAATGAAAGTCCGGAAGTGCGGCCATGGGTCGATGTGATAGAAGATCCGCAAATAATCGCTTTTTATAAGTATCTCGATTATTTGATGGGACTCCAACAAGCAGATAAAGGAGGAAGTGCTCCTACCCCTGAGGAGATAAACGCGCAGCAGGAAGAAGAACTCAACAAAATGAAAGCGACAAATCTTACGACAAAAATACTGGAAAAAGGAAAAATAGCGTATATCAATGTTGAATCCTTTGATGATGTATTCATTGAAGGCGATATGCCTAAAATACGTGCATTTTTAGAAGAGGTCAAGGATTACGAGCATTTGATTCTAGATATTCAAAATAACGATGGCGGCAACACCACGTACTGGGAAGAGGCATTTGTCCGTCCAAATATTTCCGAACCTGCCACCACATCTCTTGTAAGGCTTATGAAAAATACCGAATTGACCCAAAGATTTTATGGCGTTGATTATGAAGGCTCTGCTCTAACCACAGAAGATGTGAAAAACGACCCTAATTTTACATCTCTTCACAAAGAGGATTTAGAAGATTTGACATTGGCAAGAGAGATTTCATATACCCTAGAGCCTAAATTCAGCGAAAAATTATTTAAAGGTGATATATGGGTGCTAGTTGGTCCTGCGGTGTATTCCTCTGCCGAATCATTTGCGGTATTTTGTAAATCCACACATTTTGCTACATTAGTAGGTAAAACAACAGGTGGTTCTAACAGTGGCGGTCCTATTCTGTTTGAACTGCCAATTAGTCACCTCTTAATACAGTTTGATGTGGAGTATGGCCTCAATCCAGACGGAAGCAGTAGTCAGGAAGTGGGCACTACGCCGGATATTGAATCGGAAGATGCTTTAAAAACTGTGCTTGATTTGATCGGCAAACATTAACATTTTGGGTTTCTCAACAAGCTCTTATTTGCAGTTCGTGAAAGAGGCAGTTAGAAACGAAAAAGTCGGCCCCCGTTTCAACATGAACGCGGTGTGCCGATTTTTTTGCTCGCAGGCAGCGGCCGTGTTGCGCAACAAGGGAAATTTCTCCAACCTTTTTTGGCCCCCGCCCGTAATATCCTTATAACAAACTTATTTCGTTCTAATCTCCGCCTAAGGCTATGAAAAGGAGCTTGCGCATGAGCACAACACAACTGTTTCAGGAATTCTCCCTGCTGAAGACTGAGCGCTTTCGTCTTAGACAAGAAGGGCTGCTCCGGCAGCATGAGTTCGAGCAGGGCCAATTCGTCGATCTCGCCGTCTTCGCCCTGCTGCGCCAGCGGAACGTTCAAACCGTCCGCTTACTGGGATGTGAACCATATTACGTGGTGGACATTGAAGCATCACGCCATTCCCGTAGCCGGCCGGGAACTGCAGCCTTTGATACGGACGGACTGGCGCGACGTGTCGGATACGCTGAAGTACAACATTGAAGTCTACTGGGCGCAGAAGGCGGAGAAGCGGCTCTGCTTTTTGCTCGACGAATGGGTGGAAAGCGCGGTGCTCACCCTGTGCCGGATCGAATATACGCTGAAGGAACGGCATATCATTTCCAAGACTGGCGCCGGAGAGCATGCCCTTGCCGTCCTGCCGGAGCAATGGCATCCTCAGGTGCATGAAGCGCTGCGCATCCGCACTGGCAGCGGCATCCCGGCTTTTTCCTCCCGCTTAAGGCGGGCCGCGGCGATCCAGCACTTCCTGAAGGAACGAATCCGCTTCTGCCAAGAGCATTATTTTTCGTAACCGAAGGCAGGGCAAAGACAGGCTATCCTGAAGACACTGTCATTTTTTTCATGAATATGCTAGGCCAATAAAGGGTGTATACTTGTATTTGAGTGGATGTACATATAGAGAGGGGTTAACTAGATGAAGAAAAAAGTCATATCCGCGGCGCTCGCCGCCGTGCTCGCCGCATCCTTGCCGATGTCCGTCATGGCGCAGGAGCAAGCTGCGCCATGGTACAAGAGCGGAGTCAGTGCGCTCATATCGAAAGGGATTATCGCTGAAAATGCGGATGTCACGGCAACCGTCTCAGTCGGCGACTTCGTCCGTTATTCCGTAACGGATCTCACTTACCAGCATGGCATCGATCCGATGAAGGCTGCCATGGGAGAGGGCTGGATCGCCGATGGAGAATTCGCATCGACGGACGCGCCGATCAAGCGCGGCGAGCTCGCCCGTATCCTGGTGCGCGCTCTCGACCAAGAGCTAGGCGAGAAGAGCTTGGCTGAATACGCGGAGCGCGCGAAAGCGCTCGGCCTGATGAAAGGCTTCCCGGACGGCAAGCTTCACGAACAGGAGACGGCGACCATCCGTGAAGCCGCTTCGGCTCTGGATAATTACAAGCAGCTCAGCCTGTCCAAGATCGACAATAAAGGGGTGCCGCAGATTTCCGTAGAAGATTTCATGCGCAACCCGGGCAACTTCTCCTACCAGCTTTCCACGGACGGCGATTATATTTCGTATGCGGCTCCGTGGGAGAACCGCGCGAATATTTTCGTGCAGAAAATGGATGGCTCCAGCGAGCCTACCCGCGTCACAAGCTCGAAGGATCGCGATATTGCCGGCTTCCTTTGGAAAGACGATCATATTTTGTATTTGAAAGATAAGGGCGGAGACGAGAACTATCACCTTTACTCCGCGGCCTTCAACGGCAACGAAGAGAAGGACTTGACGCCGTTCGACAAGGTCCGAGTCGGTCTCGTCAGCATGCTGTCCGGGGTGAAGGATGAAATCCTCATCACGATGAACAAAGACGATGCGAAAGTGTTCGACGTATACAAGCTGAACGTCAAAACGGGCGCAACCAAGCTCATAGCCAAAAACCCGGGCAACATCCAAGCCTGGATTTCCGATCATGAAGGCAAAATCCGGCTCGCCGTCGCGTCAGACGGCATCGAAGGCGCCGTGCTGTACCGTGATACAGAGGCCGAAGAATTCAAGCCGTTCATCACGATGGAAGCCGGAGACACCGTCAATCCGCTCGCATTCTCCAAGGATAACAAGACCATCTATGCGGTATCCAACAAGGGCCGTGACAAAGCGGCGCTCGTTACGTACGATTTGCAGGGCAAGGAGAACGTGCTGTATTCGCATCCGGATGTGGATCTGGCAGGCGCAATGTACGACTCGAAGCAAGACAAATTGCTGATGACGGCTTATATGACGGATAAAGTTCATGTGAAGTTTTTCGATGATAAATTTGAAGCCTTGTATAAGAAGCTGCAGGACAAATTGAACGCGACGGAAAGCGAAATCGGCCTGAACGATTACAATGAAGACATGACGAAATTCATCGTCAGCATGTCCAACGACAAAACGTATGGCAAGTACTATTACTATGATTCCACAACCGATCAGTTGACGCTGCTTGCCAATTTGAGCGAATGGCTCAAGTCCGACCATCTGGCCGATATGCAGCCGATCTCGTATAAGAGCAGAGATGGATTGACGATTCATGGATACTTGACGCTGCCGAAGAACAAAACGCCGGAGAAGCTGCCGCTTATCGTCAACCCGCACGGCGGCCCTTGGGCGCGCGATGCCTGGGGCTTCAATCCGGAAGTGCAATTGCTTGCGAACCGCGGTTATGCCGTGCTGCAAGTCAATTTCCGCTCTTCGACCGGATATGGCAAAGCGTTTCTGGATGCGGGCAACAAGCAATGGGGACGGAAAATTCAAGATGATATCACCGATGGCGTGCAATGGGCCATCAAGCAAGGCATTGCCGATTCGGATCGCGTCGGCATTTATGGAGCATCGTTCGGCGGATATGCGACTCTCGCAGGCATCACCTTCACGCCTGACATGTACGCGGCCGCTGTGGACTACGTAGGCGTGTCCAACATCTTCACGCTGCTTGATACGCTGCCTCCATATTGGGAGACGAACCGCAACATGTTCTATGAGCGTGTCGGCCATCCAGAGAAGGACAAGGAACTGCTCAAAGAGGTGTCACCGGTATTCCATGCGGACAAAATCGTGACGCCGCTCTTTGTAGCTCAGGGCGCCAACGATCCGCGGGTGAACAAGGCGGAATCCGATCAAATCGTCGAGGCGCTGAAAAAGAGAGGCATCGATGTGGAGTATATGGTCAAAGACAATGAAGGCCACGGCTTCAACAACGAAGAGAACCGCATCGAGTTCTACAACGCCATGCTCAAGTTTTTGGATACGCATTTGAAATAATTCGGAACGGGCCCTCAGGGGAACAATGACCCGCAAGACGGACCACTTTAGCAAAAGCGGCCTTCTTGCGGGTCATCTGCGTTTTATGCTTCCTGTTGCTTTAAAGCCAAATTACGCTGCGTTATTTTCACGCGTGCATTCCGAGCCCAGCGAAGCGCGTTGTCAGGTTCCGGGCTTCACAGTTGCAGACGCTCCCCTTCCAGATACCGCAGCACTCATGCAAGCTCGGTAATCCAATACGCCAGAAATTCCTTCACCCGTTCGTCCTCCTCGATGTGCAGCACCCGTTGAAAAAGCCATCTCACCCGCTCCTTCAACGACCGGTCGCGCTGGCTGCACAGTCCGAGCAAATCGATGCAATGCAGCCGTTCCGAGCCGCTTCCATATTCGAACAACTCCACGTACACCGCCGTGCCGCGGGCAATCTCACGCATGCATTGCTCCTTCAGCCGCGAATGGCCGCTCTCCATGCTGACCTCCGCCGGTTCCCCGGACGCAATTTGAACGAGCAGTTCCAACAGGAACGGCCGCGCCGCATCCGTCGTGCGCTGCAGGATACCGAGCAAGCAGATGACGGTTGGAATGGCGGCTTCATATACCGCTCCTTGCACAACGACCGTGTTCTCGATTTGCCAGCAGGCTTGTTCCGCTTGTTTCACGGTGGCGGCTTGTTGCAGTTGGAGCAGGGCATTCGGCAGATGATCCGTCGTTCCCGCCGCCCGATACTCCGACCACGGGATGCGAATGATGTCCCAAGCCATAGCGTTCGGCACCTCTTTTGCAAAAAAATTTCTTATTGCATAATCTACCTAACCTATCTGTACAGCCTATAAGTGCGTGTTCAAAAAGACGACTTTTCACCGAGAAGATGCTTCATGATCAACAGCAGGTTTTTGGAACAACCTTTACAATCCGATCCGAAGAAGACATTAGCCTATGGACAGCATATGCCTTTTGGCCGCAAGAAGTTCCTGGGGAACGATGCCGCTGCCAAACGTTTGTGTCCGCGTTCAGTCGTATGATAGAATTAACAAGAACATTCGTTCCTATATCTGTATGCCTGTTTATGATCGTGAATAGAGGACAATCTATATTAATATTGGACGAAAAAGGGTGATGATCAATGATTAAGCAAATTTCTACGGTAGCCGTATATGTGGATGAGCAGCAAAAAGCGAAGCAATTCTGGACGGAGCAGGTCGGCTTTGCCGTTACGGCTGAATTCCCGATGGGAGCGGACACCTTCTGGCTGGAAGTCGGTCCTGCAGGCGCGCAATCACGCCTCGTCCTGTATCCGAAGTCAATCATGAACAATTGGGAGGAGCAGAAGGCGTCCATCGTCTTCGAATCGGATGACGTGCTTGGCGCGTACGAGACGATGAAGGCCAAGGGCGTTGAATTTGCCGGGGAACCGCAGCAGATGAAATGGGGAACCTTCGTAAGCTTTAGAGACCTTGACGGCAATGAATTTCTGCTGAAGGGATAACGAGAAGAGAGCACGAAGAGCCGCGCCCCGGATTAACTCAGGGCTGCGGCTCAGGTTCGCTCATGATGAAGGTTAGAGCGGTGTCGGCTCCGATACTTGCTCGTCAAAGTTAAGATGCACAAGCTGTCCGGCATGAACCAACCCGGAGCCAAAACCGTACATAAGCGCCCGATCTCCATTTTGAACCTTGCCATTACGGATACCCAGATCAAGCGATAAGGGAATGGAGGCAGCCGAAGTGTTGCCAAAGTTCACTAAGCTATATAATGTTTTTTCCATTGGGTAATTCAACTTCTCGCAAATTGGCTCGATCAAACGCAAATTAGCGCTATGCGGGATGAACCAGTCAACTTGATCCAATTGGGTGTGAGCTTTATCCAACAGCGAATGAATACCGGAAGGCACCGTTCGGGCAACCCATCGCAGCACCTCTCTCCCATTTTGAACAAGACATTGGCTATCCACTAATTCAATCTCATTTATTTTGTTGGCCAGACCTGTACGATAGACGTGCTGTGCCCCTTTCCCATTGCTCCCCAAATGAAATCCGATGAAGCTCTGGAATCGCTCGTCACTTTCGACCAGCACGGCGCCGGCCCCATCACCGAATAATATGCAAGTGCTGCGGTCCGAATAATCTGTAATCTTCGAAAGCGTATCCGCTCCAAGCACCAAAATTTTCCGATGCATTCCAGAGGCAATGTAACTGTGTGCCGTGTGTAATGCATAGACGAATCCTGCACAGGCCGCACTGATGTCGATTGCCCCGGCCTTCTGGGAAATTTGCAAACGTTCCTGTATAAGACACGCTACCGATGGAAATGAAAAATTAGGCGTGCTTGTGGCAACGATAATCATATCTACATCTTCAACGTCTTTGTTGAATCTTCTGATCAAATCATTGACTGCAGCCACGCACAAATCGCTTGTAAATTCATCAGGCTGACTGATTCTGCGCTCCTGAATGCCTGTTCGTTGCATAATCCACTCATTGCTCGTTTCAACCATGCCTTCCAGATCGGCGTTTGTCAGCTTTTTATGCGGCGCATAAGTTCCGATAGCCGTAATTCTTGCTCCTGGCACCATTCCCACCTCACCACCATTAGTGTTTGGTATTAATACTTGGTACTAATATTAGCAGTATCCTTCGTTATGATCAATCGAACGATTCCAAATCCTCCAAAACGAAATATTCCGCTGCTGTAAATTTGAGTTCATGGACAGGCACTTTTACAAGTGTTGCAAGTTTCCGTCTAGGCAGGAATATAGTCAAACTAAGCATCATTTTGAAGCGATTCCAAACTAAAACGGAGGCGTTTGCGATGGATGTGTTAGGCATGCTCGGGTACAAAGCGGCAGATCGGCTGCTCATAGTCAATGCTGATGATTTCGGCATGTGCCACGCTACGAATGAAGCCATCAAGCAGCTTCTCGACGAAGGCGCCGTATCTTCCGCGACGGTGATGATGCCGTGCGGATGGGCTAAGGACGCGGCGGTCTGGAGTGCCGCCCATCCACAGGCCGATGTCGGGATTCACCTGACATTTACAAGCGAATGGGAAGGCTACAAATGGGGGCCCGTTAACCGCCAGGGCGGCACCTCGTCACTCGTCACGGCAGAGGGGTATTTTCCAAGCGATTGCCTGACGTTCGAACGTCAGGCCGAGCCCGCGCAGGTTCGCGCCGAAGTGATCGCGCAGATCGAGATGGCTCTCTCTCTCGGGATGAACCCGACGCATCTCGACAGTCATATGGGCAGCTTATACGGTCTCGAGACAGGCCGTGATTTTCTTGACATCGTATTTGATGTTTGCTCCGAATACGGCCTGCCCTTCCGCCTGCCGAAGTCGATTGCGATTACAGGGATGCAACTTTCCCCTGATATGGAAGCGTTTGCGCAGCAGCGGGCCGCACAGGCTGCAGCCAAAGGAGTCGTCATTCTGGATGAACTGCTTAGTCTCCCGTACGCCAATCAGGAAGGTCAGAACGAGGAACAAGTGAAGGCAGAGATGGCCGCACTGCTCCGCAGCTTGAAGCCGGGGGTGTCCGAAATCATCATCCACCCTTCGTGCATCACTACGGAATTGCAGTCAATCACCCCGCATTGGGCGCGGCGCGGGTTGGAGTTCCAGCTCTTGCTCGATCCCGGAATGAAGCAGGTCATCGCCGACGAAGGCATTCACCTGATACGCTGGGCCGATCTTAGAGACGCGCAGCGGGGCATGCCCCCACAGCGGCATTAGGGGGCTAAGCATATGGGCATTCACGCCACTCCGGTCCGCAAAGCGGCGTTCACGTCCGGGAACCTCGCCTCCAACCTGATGGCGCAGATGTTCTCGGCTTACATCGTGTATTATTACGTCGACGTGCTCGGCGTCCGTCCTGGCCTTATCGGGATAGCCATGGTCATTCATGGCATATTCGGGGCCATCCTCAATCCTCTCTTCGGTTACGTGTCCGATCGATTCCGTACGCGCTGGGGGCGCCGCGTCCCTTATATCTCGTTCGGCATGATTCCGCTGGCGGCAGTGTTCACCCTGCTATGGTTCCCGCTCTCCTCCGGCACGGGCTTGTTCTGGTATTTCCTCTTCATCGTCCTGCTCTACGACGTGCTCTACGTGCTTGTCATTTTGAACTACTCCGCCCTGTTTCCTGAAATGTTCGCCACCATGAAGGAGCGCGCCTCCGCCTCGTCCTGGAAGCAGATGTTCGGCATCATCGGCATGATCGCCGGCGTGGCTGGGCCGCCGCTCTTCTATGACCGTTACGGCTGGGAGACAATGGGGCTTATGTTCGGTATCGCTGCCGCGCTGTTCATGGGCGTGATGGTCTGGGGTTCAAGAGAAAATGAACAGGCGGCCCCGGACACATTCGGCTTGTGGAAAGCGGTTAGGTATACTTGTTCCAACCGTTTCTTCATCATTTACGTCCTCGGCGGCTTCTTCGTGCAGCTGACCTTCGCCCTCCTGCCCGCGGCGATTCCGTTCTTCACCAAATATGCGCTCCATGCAGAGGAAAGCGCCAATTCCATTTTGCTCGGTCTCGTCTTCGTCACCGCCATTCCGTGCGTCTACGCATGGGCGCGCTGGACGAACCGCTTCGGTCCGCGCAAGACGATGCTGGCCGCCATCGCATGCTACGCCGCCGCGCTGGCCCCGCTCTTGTTCGTCGCCACCCCGGCTGCCGCCTATGTGACGGGAGCGGCCATCGGCTTCGGTCTGGCAGGCATCATCATGCTGCTGGAGGTCCTGCTTGCCGAAGTCATCGACGAGGATGAACGCAGAACGGGAGCGCGCCGTGAAGGCATCTATTTCGGCATGAACGGCTTCACTATCCGCTTCGGCGTATCGCTGCAGGCGGTCATTATGAGCCTCGTGCTGGAACAGAGCGGCTATGCGGCGAACGCCGCCGCCCAGCCCGACGCTGCGATTGCCGGCATCCGCTTCATGCTGGCTGGCATTCCGATTCTATCGCTCGCCTTAGCTTTCATCTGCTTCTACTGCTATCGCCTTGGCATAGCCAGACCGCCCAATAGGCATTCTCGCGGGTAACGCTTATAATCAGCCATTCATGAACTGAGGAATCCTGCGCCTCTCTCTCAGGAGAACTCCTTGACCGAATCGGCCAAATAGCAGACAATGGAAGCAATAAAACAACTACCGACAACCTTTTGAATCGGAGCGTGAATGAACGATGGAACGCATCGGCGCACTCAAAGAAATCGTAAGACATCCGGTAAAATCCTTCCGGGGAGAGCGAGTTCAACACACGAAGGTAATGGATTACGGCTTATACGGAGATCGAAGCCACGTCTTTCTGGATGACACGCGGCCGGGGAAATATGTAACGATTACCCAGTGTACGAAGATGGCCCAATATGAAGCCCGTTTTGCAGGCCCGGATAATGCGGACCGGTATCCGCGCATAGAGGTTCGTTCACCGAACGGCGCCGTATATGATTGGGAGGATGAAGCGCTGAAGCTGGAGCTGGAACAGGAGGCGAAGCGAGCCATGTCGCCGCACAGCTATTCGCCGCAGCACGTCCCGCTCGGCGCCATTGAGGAAGCTCACATCCTCCTCGTGACCGATGCATCGGTTACTGAGATGGAACGGCTGTGGGGGAACCGCATCGATTACAATCGTTTTCGGCCGAATCTATTCATCCAATTGGATAATCCCATTCCGTTCATCGAAGAACGATGGCTCGGCAGAAGGCTGCGCATCGGCGCTGCGGAGTTGGAATTGAACAGCTTGTGCGAACGGTGCATGATCATTACGGTCGATCCGGACAGCGGAGAACGGGCTGCTTCGCTGCTGAAGACCGTCGTGCAGGAGCGGAGCAGCAACTTCGGCGTGTACGCCTCGGTCGTGCAGACCGGTGACATCGAAGCAGGACAGCCTGTCTATTTACTATAGAAGGAGCGGGATAAATGACATCGTTCATCTATCCCGCTTCTTCTATGGATGGGCACTCGATTGTCGCGCCATCTGCGCCAGAGGCCCTCATCCGCTGCGAGCGGCCCGCCCGGAAGCTTTTTAATCGAGACTTACTCTTCGCTGCTGCCAAAGCGCTTCTCCAGCTTCTGTATATGCGCCTGAGCAATCTCGCTTAATTCGATGTCGTATTTTTCCGACAAAACAATCAGATTGGCAAGCACGTCGCCCAATTCCTCCACCAGCTCCTGCCGCAGTTCCGCACCGCTCTTCTCGCCTTCATCCGGACGATCGCGCCCGATTTCTAGCGCCCGCACGACCCTTGCCACTTCCCCGACCTCTTCCATCAGGAAGCCCACGCGGATGAACGGATTGTACTGCGACCACTCCCGCGCACGGTAAAATTGCTGCACCCATTCCTGGAACGGCTTCATCTCCATCTTTTTTTAACTTCCTTTCTTCTTCCATGATGTCTATACTTAGAACAGTATAGCAGATGAAGGAGGCAATCTATCATGAAAAAAATATGCGTATATGCAGGCTCGAATCTTGGCAATCATCCGGACTTTGCAGCAAAGTCGAAGGAATTGGGGCGTTTGATGGCCGAGCGGCAGCTGGAGCTCGTATACGGCGGGTCCAACGTCGGATTGATGGGCGAAGTCGCCAATGAAATGCTCCGGCTCGGAGGCAAAGTGACAGGCGTTATGCCTCGTGGATTGTTCCGCGGCGAGATCGTTCATACGCAGCTGACCGAACTGATTGAAGTGAAAGACATGCGCGAGCGCAAAGCGACGATGAGCGATCTTGCTGACGCCTTCATCGCGCTGCCGGGCGGCTTCGGCACGTTCGAAGAGCTGTTCGAGATGATTAGCTGGGGGCAGCTCGGCATTCACAAAAAACCGATTGGCGTGCTCAATATCGAAGGCTACTATACGCCGATGATGGAAATGGTGCGTCATTCGATTCAAGCCGGATTCGTAAAGGCGGAACATGAGCAATTAATTCTGAATTCGGCAGAACCTGCCGAGCTGTTGGATCAATTAAGCAGCTACGTGCCGCCTGTGTTCGGGAATAAGTGGAATCAATTGGATTAAAACTGATTTGACCGCTGCACACTATGCAAGTTCATCTGTGGAGGCCATTGGAGCATCGCCTGCCAAGCTTCTCCACAGATAGAACGCCGCATATGCAGGCTTCACATCCGCTTCAGCCTCGCGGCCTTCGTTCGATTTCTGACTCCTTGCCTTTCACTCCTCCGACAGACCGCCGCTAGCCGTTCGCTTAGCCGCCTCAACCTTTCAGTGGCATCGCCCGTTATTTTATCTAAAATTTCAGCAGCGCCGTTATATCACTTTCCGGATTCGATCTCACGTTAATTCCCGCCACTCCATCTATGTCAACACGCTGTTAGCTTCACTATCCCCGTTACTCATATTGCTTTTTCCGCCCTCGTATTAGTCGTTTGACCATATGTATAGCTTTTTGGCCGTGAGTTTGGAAAATATGGAATATCCGTAATCGTAGCGTGACTGAGCCGGAGGGAGAGTGCGCATAAGCACCTATACACCAAGATCAGCCAGTGCCGCCCTCGCAAACTTATCCATTCTGGCATACCAAAAAGCTCCCCTAAAGAGAGGAGCTTCAAATGTTCGTGCCGCAGCATATTACTTGTCGTTCACCACATGGAAAGCGACCGATTCATATGGGCGCAGGACGAGCCGTTCTATCGTATTCGGCGTATCTGCATAGTTGCTGAGCAAAATGCGCGCTTCGCCCGTTATTTCTTCCTCCTGCGGCAGCGTGAACGTCGCCTCGTGTCCGTAGAAGTTGCTTATGACGAGCAGGCGCTCCTTCTTGCAGGATCGCACATACGCAAAGATTTGCGGATGGTCAGCCAGCAACAGCTTGTAATCGCCGTGCACAATAATGTCGTATTGCTTGCGCAATTCAATTAACTTGCGATAGTGATGGAAAATCGAATCCGGATTCCGCAGCGCCTCCTCGGCATGAATGGCGCGGTAGTTCGGCGCGGTCTGAATCCATGGCGTTCCGCTCGTGAAGCCGCCGTGCTCCGAATCATTCCACTGCATCGGCGTACGCGAATTATCGCGCGATTTCTGCTGCAAAGCAGCCATTATATCAGATTCCGGTACACCGCGCTCCCGCAGCATCTGATACGCATTGATGGATTCGACGTCGCGGTAATCCGCGATATCATCGAAATGCGGATTCGTCATCCCAAGCTCTTCGCCTTGATACACGTATGGCGTCCCTTGCATCAGATGCAGCGTCGTCGCGAGCATTTTCGCGGAAGGCACGCGGTACGCCCCGTCGTCGCCGAACCGGGATACGGCACGCGGCTGATCATGGTTGCACCAGAAGAGAGCGTTCCACCCGCCGCCCGCGTTCATGCCGGCCTGCCAGTCGCTCATAATCCGCTTCAGCCCCACAAAATCGAAATCGGCGGCCACCCATTTCTCACCCTGCGGATAATCCACCTTCAGATGGTGGAAGTTGAACACCATGCTCAACTCGCGCTCCTCCGGCCGCGTGTACTTCACGCAGTTATCCATCGTCGTCGAAGACATTTCGCCGACCGTCAGCAGCTGTGAATATTGCGAAAATACGCGTGCGTTCATTTCTTTCAAAAATTCGTGAATGCGCGGACCGTCCGTATAATATTTGCGTCCGTCAGCTGTCGGCATATCCAGCGAATCATCAGGGAAGCGTTGATCCTTGGAGATGACATTGATGACGTCCAGCCGGAATCCGTCAACGCCTTTGTCCAGCCAGAACTGCATCATGTCGTACACACGGTCCCGGAGCTCAGCGTTCTCCCAGTTCAAATCCGCTTGGGATACGTCGTACAGATGCAAGTAATATTGCCCTGTCGCGTCGTCATATGCCCAGGCGCTGCCGCCGAACTTCGATTGCCAATTGTTCGGGGCTCCGCCGTTCACGCCGTCTTTCCAAATATAATAGTTGCGTAAAGGACTGTCTGCGCCCTTGGCCGCCTCCTTAAACCATGCATGCTCCGTCGATGTATGGTTGACGACGATATCCATGATGATTCTGATGCCTTTGGCATGGGCTGCGCGCAGCAGCTCCTCGAATGTCTCCATCGTGCCGTATTCCGGCTGAATGCGATAGTAGTCGCTAATGTCATAACCATTATCCTTCTGGGGAGACTCATAGATCGGAGTAAGCCAAATGACATCAATGCCCAGCTCCCGCAAATAGTCCAGCTTGTCAATAATGCCCTGCAAATCGCCAAGTCCGTCTCCATCCGTATCATGAAAGCTCTTCGGATAGATTTGATAAATGACTGATTTCTTCCACCACTCCTGCTCCAATTCCTGTTTCATCACTTGCACCACCATGTCTTTCTTTTTTGCATTCACACATAGATGTCAGTTCATTGACCGTCAATGTTTAGACCTTAACCTTAAACCAACGCGTTCCTTCATTACGATTGCCGCTTGGTCTTCCCGATGAAGAACGTAATGACGAACGGAACGACCAGCGCAACCGCCATGCCGATGAAGAATGGCACCCACTGCTGCGGGAAGATAGACAAGAATCCCGGCAGCCCGCCCACGCCGATGGATACGGCCTGAACCTTAAATGCCGTAATGACGACTGCTCCGAGAGCCGAACCAATCATCGCGGCAATGAACGGATAGCGCAGACGCAGGTTCACGCCGAACATGGCCGGCTCCGTAATGCCCAGATAAGCCGAGATTGCGGAGGTAACCGACATCCCTTTCAGCTTCTCGTCTTTGGATACGAACAACATGGCGAGCGCCGACGAGCCCTGCGCAATGTTGGACAGCGCCAGAATCGGCCACAAGAACGTGCTGCCCGTGCTGGCAATCAGCTGCAAATCAACGGCCAGGAACGTATGATGCATGCCCGTGACAACTAGAAGCGGATACAGGCTGCCGTAGATGAGTCCGCCCAATACGGAGAAGTGCTCAAATATGCCGACGAACGCCGTCGTAATCGCATTGCCAATCGCAAATGTCAGCGGTCCGATAACGATGAATGACAAAAATCCGGTCAGCAATAGCGTAATCGGCGCCACGAGCAGCAATTTGAACCCGTCAGGCACCCGTTTGTTCAAAAAGGACTCAATCTTAGCCAAACAGAAAGCGGAAACGAGCACCGGCAGAACCTGGCCTTGGTACCCGATCTTTTCAAATTCGAAGCCGAATAAGTTCCAGTGCGGCACGGTTCCTTGCGCAACCGCATCGCCGTACGACCATGCATTCATCAAATCGGGATGAATGAGCATCAAGCCGAGCACGATCCCGAGCAGCTCGCTGCCCCCGAACTTCTTCACGGCCGACCAGCCGATAAGTCCCGGCAGGAAGACGAAGGCCGTATTGGCGATCAGATTGATCATTTCGGCGAAGCCTTTCCATTGGCCGTATACGTCAATGAAGGCTTGATCCGCGAAGAATATCCCTTTGCCTGTCAAGATGTTGTTGATCCCCATCAAGAGACCGGCCGTTACGATGGCAGGCAGAATCGGAATGAAAATATCGGCCAGCGTTTTGATCGCACGCTGCAGCGGATTCAATTTTTTCGCCGCCGCATCCTTAATGTCTTGCTTGGAAGCGCGTTCGCCTCCGGTAAGAGCCAACAGCTCCCCGTATACTTTCTCAACGAGTCCCGGACCGATGATAACCTGAAACTGTCCGTTCGTCGAAAATGATCCTTTTACCAGTTCATTGCGCTCTAGCGCTTCCTGATCCACAACGCCTTCATCATTCAGCGCGAACCGCAGCCGGGTCACGCAATGGGTTACGGCGCCAATATTGTCTTTTCCCCCAATGGCCTCTAATATCTGCTCAACCGACTGTTGCTTGATAGCCATGTGTTAACCTCCCCAATGGAATCGCTTCCATGATTGTGAGTTTATTATAGCTTGTATAGACAGGTTTGTAAACACTTGTATAGACAAGCCCCTCTATGCAGCTTCATGTAATATATACCAATCCCTTCGTTACTTAGTACTACCCGTTCCCAGTATAGGTATAACCTGTTCGACGCAAAAAAATCCAGCCGGACTAGCCAGCTGGATTGCGCACTCTATGGACGCTCTATATGCTCTATATGGATAAAGCATTCTTCTTGAAATGAGTCGGGGTGACGCCCGTCTGGCGCTTGAACACTCTTGAAAAGTACGGCACATCGTTGAACCCGACCTGGAAGCAAATATCCGTCACCGACATATCCGTATCCAGCAGCATCGCAGCCGCCTTATGAACCCGCAGGTCGACAAGATAGTCATTATACGTTTTGCCGGTGAACCGTTTGAACAACGCGCAAAAATACGATTTCGAAATGCTGAACTTGCGGCACAGCATCTCCAGACGCAGTTCTTCATTATAGTGCTCATGGATGTAATTGATAGCCCCGGTCATCAATTCCCTGAATTTCTCCAACCGTTCGTCTTCATCGTTTGCTTGACCGGATTGCCGGGCCATCTCCCGAACGAGAAGCGACATGAGCTTAAGCAGATCCGCCTTCAGCACAAGTTCATAGTATCGTTTGCCGAGCCGGAACTCCTCCAGCATGTCATGCAAGATGCGCGACACTTCAAGGTCTGTCTCTCCAGACAGCGCGACCTTCGGTGTTACATGCTCCTCGTCGAGCATGAATTGCTCTAGATAGGAGTAATCGAATCCGCCCTTTCTTCCATTGTGCGGCTGATACTGCTCGTCGATGAAGTGCGGCAAAAATTCACACCCGATAATATCGATTTCCTGTCCCGGCACCAGCGACACGCGATGAACGGCATAAGGGGGTATGACAAAAATGTTGCCCTTGACCATCCGGTACGTGTGTTGGTTAATCGTATGAATGAATTCGCCTTTGACGACATACCAAATTTGAAAATAATCGTGCGTATGATCGCGGATGCTGCCGCCGGCCCGATTCCAACGGTATACTTTAAAGGGCAGCAGCGTTCCAATTTCACTTTCCGCACTGTAAAAAACGACATCTTCCGGTATCTCTTGATGCTGCTCTTCTCTTTGTTCCGGATTAGACAACGTTTATCCCCCTAACTGTCCTCGTCATATTGCCTCGATTCGGCCATCACGCCTTGTCCTTAGACAATCGTGTGGCAATAACTCCACTGCAAACGCGCAGCCCGTCCACTCTGCTTAACGGCGGCGCGCAAAATCGGTAAAGACGAAGCGCTCCGGATGATGGCGCGATTCCGTATACTCGAACAAGGTTCCGTCATGCAAATGGACGAAATTTTTCACGACGACGACGAAGCTGTACGATTTCATGTCCAGATGTTCGCGGTCCTTCGCTGTCGCCGGCTCCACTTGAATGATTCTTTGGGCAAAGCCTATTTTCAAGCCCAGTTCTTGCTCGATGAAATCATAGATGGAGCGCTCGGCTATCTCTTTCGTCAATCCTTCGAGCTTGTCCTGCAAAAAATAGTTGATGTCCAAAATGATGCGTTCCCCGTCCAGTTTGCGCACGCGGTGGAGGCAATATACCTGTTCGCCCACAGGCAGCCGCGTCCGTTGATGCAGCTTGTCGGTTACATTCATTTCCGCAAAATACGGCACCGTCGTGACGAACTGCTGTCCGCTGCTCTCGCTCGCTTCTTTGAAGCTGACCAACCCGCCGAACGAAAACGTAATGGCATTGTTGTCGAGCACATATACCCCTTTGCCCGGATGGCGATTCACGAGCCCTTCCTCGACGAGCAGGTCGAGCGCGTTGCGAATCGTTCCTCTGCTCGTGTCATAAATGCCGCAAAATTCATGCTCAGACGGCAGCTTCGTCCCCGGAGCGTATTGCCCGGATGCAATCTTGCCTTTGATATCTTCATATATGGCCATATACCGCTTATTCGTGTTCGTATTCATCGCAATCCCCCGATAATGCTTCCACATTCCGCTGCTTCATGTATTTCTCTTTTTTCATCATATCATGATTAGGGCGGCAGAGGAAAACAGGCGGCGTTTTCGTTCATTCGTGCAGCTCCCCTATATAATCCATGGGAATGATGCGATATTCTGTTCATGAGTGTAAAAACACGGTTCGGTTGGTAGTCCGGACAAGCATAAGGGCAGATAGCATTTATGCTGCGGCCCCGGTAACCTTTGGGTTCCGGGGCCGCTTTTATTAATGCTTATCGAAGTATCCGGATTGCTTGATGATCTCGCTGGTCGGCGTTAATGTCGCTTCCGCAGCCGTCTTGCCGGTCTTTTGCAGATAAGCCTGGACCAAGTGATATCCGACGGCATAGCCGCCGTGAGGCGGCATGCCGACCGCTTCGCCTCCGAACATCGCCATGATGTCATCGCCAAAGATATAGCTCCTTGCCTCGTTGAAGCCGCTGACATCCAGTGCTTCGCCGATTAGCTGCTTAGCCCGTTCCAGCGATTTCGCATCCACATGGCTTACCCATGGGCCGACCTTCTCCCAGCCGTACAGCGAATGCACGAATGCTTCCGCCAAGCCCTCCATCACAATATACTGCGCAACCGTAACCTTCATGCTCCAAGACTCAAAGCCCAATCGCATTTGGTGGTTGAATTCATGGGCGGCAGCAGCCGGAAGGCGCGGAAGATTGAATTCACTCGGCCACACGTTAACCATAATATAGCCCGGAATGCCCGCGAACCCGGTATATCCCTGATGAAATGCCGCCATCTCGGGATGGCGGTCCTCCAGCAAAAACAGGCCGAACTCGATGTAGGGTGTTGGCGGCTCATAACCAAGCTGGCGGAAGCATTCCAGCGACTGTTCCAGCGCTTGACGGCACATTTCCTCGGCCCCGGCTTCCGCCAGTTGAGTGAGCGCCGCTTCATACCGGTCCACAGGACCATCCGGCCGCATCAGGCCGAACTGCTCGATCGGATCATTTTGCGGCGGCACAATATAGTCTATCCTCCCCGCGAACGGCCCCAGCAGGCGCTTGCGCATCGCTTCCTCCCTTAGTTCCTGCGGCAATGCGATAATGTCGCGCTGCCTTTGCACCATATCATACACGTTGATGTTCATGGTGTGATCCCCTTTCGTATTGTTGTCACTCATGACGATACGGGATCACGTTGCGTGAGAGTCAACCTTAACTTTTTTACAGCTGCGCATGTCTTTTTTGGCGACATAAAATGTCCCCGTTCAATGTCGTATGCTCCAATTGCCATGGTCGGCGCAGAAGCAAGGACTATCTTTTCATCCGAAAGGGTTTGCGATATAGTGGGGACAACATGACTGCTATTCTAGAGGTGACATTATATGTTCATGGCTGTATTGCTCTTTGTTGTTGCCGGTCTAGCCGAGATCGGCGGCGGCTATATGGTGTGGCTGTGGCTGCGCGAAGCCCGGCCGCTATGGTATGGCATCGTTGGAAGCCTTATCTTAATCGCATATGGCGTTATCCCTACGCTGCAATCCTTTCCTTCATTCGGGCGTGTCTATGCGGCATATGGAGGGGTATTCGTCGTCCTTGCGGTTCTCTGGGGCTGGTGGGTGGATAAAAAAACACCGGACTTTTACGACTGGGTCGGCGCCGTCTTCTGTCTGGCGGGGGTAGCTATTATGCTGTGGGCGCCGCGCTCGTCCTAAGGGAGCGCCTCCTACTGCAATTCTAAGAGCACCCTTTTTGCGTCTTTCGTCACGCTGAACTGCAATCGTGCAGTACATTTTCGCATAAATACATAAATAATGGTAACCCCCTCTCTTTCAACTGCACATTTGCAGTTCAGACGCCGAAAAGGGAGTGATTTTGAAAAAACAACTGCACAAATCAGACTGTTGAAAAATCGGTTTAAGCGGCAGAATTTAGAGCTAAAGGTTTCGATAAGTTCCTTAATTTGGTTAAAAGAACAGGTGGAGTCTTTTGCTTCTGCCCACCTCCGACCTTTTGGGCCAGGTACCTGGCAATCTTTTTTACATTCTGGGCTATTGCGGTCATGAAAGCTTGTTCCTGCGTTTTAGCTCTCCCGCGGAACTTGCAGCGACGATATCCATGAAGCTCTTTTGCATCTGCAAAGCTTCGTTCTATCGTTTGAGGACGCAACTTATAGGCCGCCTCTCCGGAATGGGTCTTCCGGTACTGAGCGACCTTCTCTTTACTCTCTTCCCATATATGTCGTTCGATCTTACGTTGGTGGTTGGCCGATTTCGTACACTGATTGAGCAAGGGGCAGTTTGCACACTCCTCGGCATTTGACGTGTATTCCCGATACCCTTGTCGATTGGTAGTCGTATACATTAGCATTTTTCCTGCGGGACACAGGTAGCCATTTTCTTCTGCATGGTAGATAAACTGTTTCTTCGGAAAAATGTCAGGGGGCGTTGGAGCATTGCGTTCCGCGATAGCCGCAGCGATCTCTAGCTTTAGCGTCTGATCGCATATGTAAGGCGTCATGTACCCCGAATCCAGCGCGACGGCTTCCAGCGTCGATTGAAATGCAAAGGTTTGGATTTGTCGCTTGAGGCGTTCCACGTAGACGGCAGCATCATTAACATGGCCAGGTGTCACATGGACATCGGTGATAATGTTATATTTATGGTCGACGGTGCGATGGTCGAGATAACAGAATGCCTCCGGTTTACCGCTTCGTTTCATCAGTCCGCACTCGGGATCGGTTTGACTTACTTTACGTGGTTTTTCCTCCCCGGAAGGCTTCCGGGGAGGAAGGGGCTTTTTTCCGTGGCTCTCTCGATCCTCGTTGATGGCCTTCTCTAATTCTTTTAGATAGTCATGAGGGGTCTCTTCGAGAACCTGCATCGTGTAGCGGTTATTGTTAGCGTTGGCTCGAATATGAGTCGAATCGGTCACCAAGAGACGACCATCCACCATCTTATGGTTGATCGCCAGATGTACCATTTCATCAAAAATCTCTTGAAAGAGATTCGTATCTTTAAACCGATTATTCCGGTTCCAACTGATCGTCGAGTGATCGGGTACGCGATCGGAGAAGCGCAGGCCAAGGAACCAGCGGTAAGCAGCATTCGGAATGATTTCTTGCTCCAATTGACGTTCAGAGCGTATGCCGTACAAATATCCGATGAGCATCATTTTAAATAATACAACGGGGTCTAAGGCCGGTCGTCCTTTGGTTTCGCTATAGTAAGGCCGAACTTTCTCTCTGATAAAAGAGAAATCCACATATTTATCGATAAGGCGTAGCAGATGATCTTGAGGTACCAATAAATCCATGCAAATAAGTTCCATTTCATTATGAGCTTTGTTTTCGGACTGCTTGCTATTCAACAAGATCACCACACGCCTCTCATCAGATTAATTACTGATATTGTATCATACTAATGCGTTAATGCACCGGAAAACACGGCTTTTTTCAACAGTCTGACAAATGCAGTAGGATGCCTCTCTCCTGCCTTGTCCCAGTCGAAAAGCACAACATGTCTCATCACAATCCGAATCTATTTTTTTATCGGAACCCATTGAAGAAATCCGGCGGGTCAGTCCGTTAATCTTTCCTCATGTGTACGTGTTCAGCATGGAAAAGGATATATTACCTCCTTATCCCATTCGATACTTTTGATCACTCTCCCCTTTGATCAGCTAATAAATGCTCCAGCTCAATTTCATGATCGATTTTCAGCTCGCAACGGTTTCTCAATTCATAGTACTTTTCCAAAAGTCTGTTCCCCAGCCCGAAATGATCGATAATCAAGCCGATAATCGATTCATCCTTATCTGGATTAGGCCAACTGAATAATTCCTCATAAATCTCCCGGACGGATTCATTATTTTGACGAGCGAACCGGATTGGTTGTCTATGGTAAGTCAGTTTCAAGCTCAACATTTCATAGAGAACTTCAAGGCGATAGTCCAGTTCTGTTTTGTCGCTCATAAGCGCAGCCTCATTTTTTATATCCCGAATCAGCTCCTTGAAGGTCAATCCGACGTGCTGCATGGACACATAAGACCACACGCCGGTGCCTGTGCCCATTCCTTGCGCTTCCCAGCTCGGATTCCATAAAATATCTTTGAGCACATCCTTCTGATCGGTTCCAAACAAAGCGATGCCTAAAATAAGTCCGGCGTTGCAATCGGTTGAGGCCGCATGTTCCCCCCATCCCGCCAATCGGGGAACGATATCGGGAGCGGCGCATGTAACGCTCAGGGCCGGCAAAAATTCAGGGAACAAGCTTTGGCCCATCCATTTTTCGATTTTCGCCTTAATCAGATCCTTGTAAGGTTCGCAGGGCAGATGGAGCAGCCCTATGCAGGCGCTCTTCGATAGGCCCCAATCATCTGCTTCCATATAGGAGATAAGCTGTTCCGCGCAATCGGTGAAGCCAAGGTACCCCAATACATGCAGGATACCATCCGGAATCCCTTCTCTTAGCTCGTGATGGCAAAAACACTTGTTGTGCAGCTTTTGCGCCAGCTCTTCATCACCATGCTTCATGATGGGGTAGAACAAGCTGCCGTCAAAGTCAGCCGGACTTTCAAGAAACCATTGGGCAAGTGCGAACGCATCATCGATACTTCCGTATTTGGCGATGAGATCCGCATAAGCGGACACGATTCCCGCATCCAATCTGTTGTTTTGACGATGTGCATGTATAAGCTTTCGGGTTATTTCAATCATCGCGCTGCTCCGTATTTCATATTATTTGCAGGCTGTTCCATAGTGCATCCTCCAATTCGAAATCATGCTCTTTTCCAAATTATCATTGAATCACTATGGCCTCAGCGCAAAAGGGAATATACCCCATGTAAATGTAAGTGATTACAACAATAACCCTGCTATGATGATGCAGCCGCTGAATCACTCTCCAGCCATGCTTTCAATTCGTCCAGCTGCTGCAGCAATTGTTGCGAGCTGTCATCCAGCTGCTTGTAGCTTTCAATCGCATCTGCCAACCGTCCTTCATCAACCTGACGCGCCGCTTTGCCTGCCAAAAGATGCATTTCCCGGTGCCGATCGACCAAGGCTTGAAATTTCGGGCTTTGCAGCAGGGCAGTCGACTTCTGTTCATGCTGTGCTTGAATCCATTTGCCCAATCGGCATTGATTGTAGTTCTCCATCAACTCAGGATCGCTATCATCGTAGCCCAACAACCGATTGTAGGTCCACCATTTCCATAGCAAATGATCCGTCTTCATGATGCGAATCCACTGTGCGTCACTCATATGATTGAACCATTCCAAGGAGCTTCGTCTTAAGCCTTCGACTGATTTGCTCGTCGTATAAATATGCCCGCCGGTCTGCTGGGCCAGCGACATGACCGCTTCGGTGTTTTTGACGATGCCTGCCATGTTGTTCGTTATTTCTTGGGTGGCCGCTGCTTGCTGTTCGACGATGGACGCGATCGTATCTTCGGTTAATCCGACCTCGTTTACGGAGTACATCATTTGTTCCAATTGCTCAAACGCGCCTCTATTTTTGCCATGCTGGATGTCCATCTGATCCGACATCTGATTCGTCCGCTCTTGAACGGATGTTGCCAGCGATTGAATGTTGCCTATCACTTCATAGACATCGTGAACGGAGCGTTTCGTCTGCTCCGACAGCTTGCGGACCTCTCCGGCCACGACGGCAAAGCCGCGTCCTTCTTCGCCCGCACGGGCCGCTTCTATGGAAGCGTTCAGCGCCAGCAGATGCGTCTGATCCGCTACCGAGTCGATCAACTGCACAACGTCGGACAAGTCCTGTACAGACTGCTGCAAATGCTCGAACCGATCTCTCGTATCGCGGAACAACTCCGTCATCTCCTCAAAGCCTTGAATCGTCTGTTCGACTATCGCCTTGTTCTCTTGCAAAGCGTTAACCATCCGATCGGTCGTTGCGGCTGCATCTGTCGTCTGGGAAGAAACTTCTTCGATCGAAGAGGTCAATTGCTCTGCAGCCGATTGAATGCGCAGCGCATCTTGAATCGAGTTGTCGGCCGCTTGCAGCAGTGAATGGATGCCGTCCATCTGAATGAGCATCTCCATCGTCTGGCTGTTCGAATCCATAATCCGAAACTCATAAGCGGCCTGATACGCTTCCAGTACGATCTGAGCATCCAGCATCAGAATCCGATGCAGCGCCAGCGTCATCTGTGCCGCGTCATCCGCCCGAAAGTCTTTGACGATTAGCGGAACGAGATATTCATACACGCGCAGAAACGAAGCGAGAAACCATTCCGGCTCCAATTGAATGCGGCTGTGAACCTGCCCGATTTTCTCTCTCGCGCGCACATACTCTTCATCGAATGCGATATGGGGAATCGAACGCAAGTAGATGATAAATGTCTCTGTCAACCGTTTTCGTGTGCTGTGTTGTTCGATGAGTGATTTCATTTCGGGAAGCCGGAACAACAGTTCATAATGGCGCTCCGTGATAGCTTCGGCATACTTGTCAAAGTACGGGGCCAAGCGGCGCAAACATTCAACGTCTTGCGATGTGACTTGCAAAAATAGGAGCTTCGACTTTAATGAATCCAATGCGTCGACCGTTGTATCATGAATGGTTTGGGGTAACGTTGGTTTGCGAAGAATCACGCTGTTCATCCCTTTCTAGATTTAAAAAATATATAAGGATATGATCATATTCACATATTAATTATAGTAACATATTCCTCCTTAAGACCATTAGACCTATTTTTTCGACTTATTTCGTGACAAAACTGTAAGCCTCGCGTAAGTCAAATCGATAGGCGACCCTGCCGGCCCTCTTCTACAATAAATGTAGATGTTTAACAACCTTTAACAGGAAGCCTTATTTATCTCATCGGCGGAAGGGGGCCCCATCATGAGAAAAATACAAATAAATCCATCGCGCACTGGCGGCAAGCATGGGATAATGCTCGTCCTGCTGCTTATCCTGATAAGCTTGCTTGGCGGATGCGCGTTACATAAAAGCGAAGCCCAATCCTCGCATCCCGAGGTTTCATCCTCCCCGATTCGATATGCTATCGGAGCGACCTGGAACGAACAAACGCATACGATACGGGCATCGGCCAACGTCACTTTCCGCAATGCGCATGACAGCGCCTTGCAGGAATTGGTTTTTCATTGGTTCGCCGACAGCTACCGCAAGCCGGAGCTCCAGCCCATTCAATATAGACAGCGCAACGAACAGCTGCTGCTTGAACGACGGCATGACGCGAGTGGCGGCAACGATGTCTTCCTTGGCGGCGTGACGACGAAGGAAGTAACGACGGCAGAAGGCAAGAAGCTTGAATATACCCATGCCAACCAAGCGCTTACTGTCCAGCTTGGCAAAGCTTTGGCGCCCGGCGCAACGGCCTCGATCCGCATCGAATATGAAGTGCAAGTGCCTTATGGGGCACAACGCTTGTCCTATGCAGAGCGTTACGCTGGCGGAACGTATTGGACGCCGCAGCTTGCCGTCTATGACCCGATACGGCGCGCTTGGAACCGGGTCCCGAATTATCCTGGCTATAAAAGCGACTTCTTCTATGCAGCCGATTATGATGTCCAGCTGAATGTCCCGGCTGATTGGGCCCTGATTACGAATGGAACCCAAGTCGGGCGCACCATGGAACAGAACAGGCAAATCGTGCACGCTCAGGCCCGCGGCATCCGCCAGTTCGTCTTTTATGCCAGCCCGGACTATCAAGAAACGAAACATGCGTTAACAGGCGGCGGAACATTGTCGCTCTACACGTTCAAGCAAAGGCAGATCTCTGCGGCAGCGCAAGAAAAATGGTTCTCGATCGTCGGGGACGCCATAGCGTTTTACAGTGTCAAATTGGGAAAGCTGCCGGTAAAGCATTGGAAATTCGTCGAGGCTCCGTTTCCGGAAATGAATGAGGGATTGGACGGCGTCATCCTATTCGGCAAGCTTGGAGACGCCCGGACTGATGCGAGTGACGCTGACGCAGTCGTCACGGATGATACGCTCCGTTCCATAGCGAAGCAGTGGTTCTCGTCCTCCATCGGCAATAACGCGGCCACCGATGCATTTTTGGAAGAAGGATTATCTGAATTTGCCGTTCAATATTTTCGGCACGAAAGCCAGGGAGCGCCTTGGAAGCAAGTATCCCCGGCTGCGCTATCCGGCCAGCCGGTGACGACCTCCAGCATCCAGCTGGATGAGGGTGCGCTTGAACTGTACCGCGTCAAAGGCGCGGCGGTGATGACGGAATGGGTGCGGCAAACGGGAACGGAAGCGCTGGATGCCGTATGGCAGCAATATTTTACGCGATACGAAGGAAAAATGACCACGGTCGGCGGATATGTCAACGTAATCGGCCATGCGTTGGGACAGAAGGAGAAGGCTGCCATGCAGCGCCTGTTGTCCGGCGCGGCGAGCGATGACGCCTCAGACATGGAAGAAGGACGGCAGTCTTAGAACCGCCGTCCTTTCTATTGGTCTTATCTATAGCTTTTAATGAATTCCACCGCTTTGCGAATATCCGTTTCAGGCGTATTGCCGACCTCGCGCTCAATCGTCAAGTAGCCTTTGTACCCGATGTCTGCGAGTGCTTGGAAATACGCGTCGAAGTCAACCTTGCCTTCGCCAAGCGGAACTTCCTTGAATGGGCCGGACGTTGCCATTTCGGCAATCTTCTCATGCGTCATCGGCTCATATCCGAGCATGCCGTATACATCGCGCGGATCGACCTCGCGCAGACGAACGCCGTCTTTGACATGAGTGTGAACGATATAGTCCTTCAAGGTGTACACGCCTTGAACCGGGTCATCCCCGGTTACCATGACCATGTTGGCCGGGTCGAAGTTGACGGCTACCCCCGTGCCTGTCAATGTATCGAGGAACGACTTCAGATGAGCAGAAGGCTCTGGCCCCGTCTCAATAGCGAAGTGCGCGCCCAAGCTGTTGGCATATTGGCTTAACTCCTCGCAAGCCTGCTGCATCGTGTAAAATATCTCATTTTGTTCATGCGGAACGATCCCGATATGAGTCGTGACCACATTGGTGCCCAGATCAAGCGCGAGATCGAGAATGCGCTTCGACTTCTCCACTTTTTCCGGGTTCACCTGTTTATCTTGGAAGCCGTGGCCGCCCAAATCACCTACAAGCGCGGAAATGTGCAATCCAAGCGAATCGATATAACTGCGTAATTCCTTGCGTTCCGCTTGCGATAAATTGGCCGGGTCCATCTCGCCCTTGACGGCATAGATTTGCACGCCGTCCGCGCCGACTTCTTTCGCTTTCACCAGCGCTTCACGCACCGGGAGGCGAAAGCTGTCTGTAATGACACCGATTGGATTCGTAATTTTTGTCACGGTTACCACTCCTTAATGTAATGATGGCCTACTATGATCGCTGAGCAGAAGCAGGACCCAAGTTACGCTCCGGCAATTCATGGGCATGTTGTGTTCTAGAACGCGCGCAGCCAATCCCTCGCGCAATCCCCCTGCCATCCCTTCCCGCTCGCACCTGCTGCTAAGAGTATACGATTTCCCTTCCTTTGGCGCTGGATTCGTAAATGCCGCACAGCATCTTCATCATTTCCACTCCGTCCTCTGCCGGGCACAATGTCTCCGTGCGGCCGAGGCAGCAATCTATGAAGTGATCAACCTCATTTTGGAATCCGCGGTTGAAGTCGAAGCTCAGATGGTCAATCTGCGGGCTCATGTTCAAAATCGTATTATGCTTCTCTCCGAGAATGAGCAGCTCCGGCTCCACTTCCGCTCCGCCCTTGTCGCCGAACAGCTTGACGTTAAGCTCATCCTGCTTCAAATGCAGGGAGAAGCTGACATCGACGGCAAGAGAAGCGCCGTTCTCGAAGCGAATGAGCGCATTCGCCATATCTTCGACCGTATTCACATTGGCATCATAATCGGATGCTTTATAGAACGATAAATTTTCAATATGATTCCGATTGCCGAGCAGATTGTACGTATTGCCGCTAACCGACTTCACCTTCGGCTTGCCCATGAGGTACCAGCACAGGTCGATGACGTGCACGCCCAAATCGATCAACGGTCCGCCGCCCGAGCGCTCTTTGTCGCTGAACCATCCGCCCGGGTTGCCTAGCCGGCGCAAGCAGGAAGCTTTCGCGTAATAAATTTGGCCCAAGTCGCCATCATCGATAAATTTCTTCAACACGCGGGTGTTCGTGCCATAACGGCGCACATATCCTACCTGCAGCGTCTTGCCGCTCTTCTTCTGCGCTTCCTGTACGGCCAGCGCCTCTTCCACGGTCATGCACAACGGCTTCTCCACCAGCACATGCTTGCCCGCTTCCAGTGCGGCAATCGCAATCGGAGCATGGGAATTGTTCCATGTACAGATGCTGATTGCATCAACATTCGAATCGGCGACCAATTCCTTATAGTCCGTGTAGATAGCCGCCTCAGGCGCGCCGAATCTGACGGCCTTCTCTTTCGCGCGTTCTGCATTCAGGTCGCAGACCGCCACGATTTCGGCTTCGCCGTTCTTCTCATAACCGCCAAAATGCATTTCAGATATCGATCCGGCGCCTACTACCGCTACTTTTACTTTACTCATCACTTATCCATCCTCCCTATATATGAAACATGCAATTAAACTTCATCCCAGATGCGGCGTGCGTTGTCCATCGCAATCTTCGTGCCTGTCAGACAATCTTCCATGCCTTCAAATTCGATGCTGACATAACCGTCGAAGCCCGCAGCCTTTACCGCGCGCACAATATCGTACATCGGCAAATCCCCTTGGCCGACAATCGCGCCGCGCAAATAATTGCCATGCAGCGACTTGAACCAGCCTTGGCCCGGATTACGGTCCGCAGGGCGAATATAGAAATCCTTCAAGTGAACCATGGATGCCGCTTCAATGTTGTTGCGCACGGCGATAAGCGGGTTCTCATCCACGCAGACGAAGTTGCCCACATCCATCGTCGTGCGGAAATTGTCCCGATTGACAGCAAGCACAAGGCGTTTCACGCGCTCGCTCGCTTGTGTATAGAAGCCATGATTCTCCACGCTTGTAATGATGCCGTAGGTTGCGGCGTAATCGGCGATTTGGCGGCACGCTTCCACAAGCTGAGGAAAATCCTGTTCGAAGTATGCGGTTCCGGTCTCGCCATGGGGACGCGACGCCACGTCATGGCGCATCCGTGTCACTCCCAACCGATTCGCGACATCCACGTGCGCCTTCACGCGATCGATCTCGCGCTGCAGCGCTTCACCGTTCAGACCGGCGAAATTGGCGCCGATGCAGTAGTTGGACAGTTCCAAACCAATCTGCTCTGCCTTCTCGCGCAGCTGATCGGCGAATTCCGGACGGTTCACCATATCAAAGTCCAAATCCACGATCTCCGCATGGTCCGCACCTTGTTCTTTCAGCCATTCCATCGCTTCAAACACGCTCATCCTTTTCTGATGCAACGCGGCATGCAAGCTGTAAATACTGACTCCTAATTTCACCGTGGCTCACTCCATTTCGTTGTTGTTCAAACTTGCTGTTTTTCCGCACAAATGCAAGCGGTTACATGTATAGTGTAATCTCTCCTCTTCATTATAGGTAAGTACACCCCGCTCACATTGCACTATATTCCACAATTGTTGGACTTTCTTACACAAATGAAACAAGTCTGTCCGAAGGCAGCGCCTGAATTGGCCGGATCGCGGAGAAGACAAAGAGGTTATGACCATTCGAATAACATTCTCGGAAGGATCATAACCTCTTTACGGCACACAGATCTTATATTTCTATACCGGAAGCGCCGCACCACTAACGAATGGGCGATTAAGCGCGCGGCAGCTCTCCTGCCACGATCCGGCCCTGGAACAGAACGGCCGGACGCTTCGAGCAGCGGGCTACGGCCTCTGCCGAGCAGCTTGCTTCGACGAACACCGCATCAGCCGGAGCGCCGGACGCCGGCCACACCTGCTTGCCGGTGTCATCGAGCGGCGTTACGCCGCCCGTAATGAGGCCGAGGACGCGGGACAGCGTGAACTCATCGACGTAATGATACAGCTCCGCCGCCAGCTTCGCCTTCTGCAGCATATCCCCCGTACCGAACGGAGACCAGTGGTCGGTGATGCTGTCATTGCCCAATTCGACCCGAACCCCCTTGCCGCAGAGCATCGGTATCGGCATGTTCACTGACCCGATTGGCACGGTTGAGGCAACAGAAATACCAAGCTTCGCGAATCGCTCCGCCAATTCCGTCCCTTGCGCATTGGCCATGCCCGCGAAGCCGAACGCATGACTGACGGTTACCCTCCCCTGCCAACCGGCCTGCTCCGTCATATCGGCCAGCTTGTTCATCGTATATAGGCCCAACTGGTTGCGCTCATGGAGGTGAAGGTCGATACCCGCATCAAACTCCACTGCGATATCCATCAGCGCCCCGAGCGACTTCTCGACATTGTCATCGACGGCCGCCGGGTCGACCGCGCCTACATGAGTCGCGCCCAGACGAATCGCCTCCTTCACCCGATCGACGGAAGCGGACTTGAGAAGCCCGTGCTGCGGGAAGGCAACCGATTCCGCCGTCAACTTGCCCTTATATTCCTCCAGCACTTCCAACGTAAGTTCCATATTCTTAGTCTCGATGACCGGATCTACGTTCGTATGGGTTCGGACATGAGTCGCGCCATGATCGATAATCAGATCCAGCAGCGCGGCTGCACGCTCCTTGAGCGTAGCCAACTGCTTCGGCAGCAGCTCACGTTCCTCCGCCAGCCGATCAAAGATGCTCGCGGCCGGCTGGACGGCCTTCCAAGGCCCGCCGTAATAGGTCTTGTCAAGATGGATATGCATTTCCCGGAAGGCCGGCAGCATAAGGAGCCCCTTCGCATCGATCTGCGGAAGGCCATCCTGAGGCAAGCGGCCTGCCGGTTCGATGACAGCGATAATGCCCTCCTCGACGCGCAAATGATGAAGCGCCGTCTCTGTTCCTAAGATGCGTCCTTGTTCCTTATGGAAGCCTGTTTCCAAGTTGACATTAATCAACCAATATGTCGCACATGTCGCAGCATTCATGATGATTTTCCCCCTTGTCGGTTATCGCACTTCCTTGCCGCCGGCTTGCTCCAGCATATTGGCAATTTCCTCGAAGCCCCGGTCACATGCATGGGCCAACGCTGTCACCCCATGGCTGTCCGGAATGTTCACATCCGCTCCATTCCCGATGAGAAGCTTCACCGCCTGTTGATGCTCCTTCCCGCCGCTGCCGAGCACGATCGCTTCCATCAAGGCGGTCCAGCCAAGATTGTTCACATGGTTGACATCCACATCGGACTCCGTCAGCAAGTACTCGATAACGTCCAAATGCGCATGCTCTGCCGCCGGAATGAGCGCCGTCCCGCCGAAGCGGTTCGTCAGCTTCGTATCCGCTCCCGCCTCAATCGTCAGCTTCAGAATGTCGAACAATCCCTCAGCTCCCGCATACAAGTATGGATTGTCCTTGTTATGAGCCTGAATGTTAATATCAGCGCCTTTTTCGATCAGCGTCTTGACCGTTTCCGGGTAATTGCCGATCGTGGCCAGCAAGGCCGGGGTCCGGCCGCTGCCATCCTGCGCATTTGCGTCGGCACCGCCCGCGATATGCCGGAGCACTTCTGCCGTTTTCCCCTCCTTGGCCGCACTTAGCAAAGCATCGTTCAATGCTGGCACATCCTCTCCGCCGAGGTCCTTGTTCGGCTTGCCATCCCTGTTCTGCTCATGCTTTCGGCCGGCGTTGCGATCTTGGTCCGCATCTGCTTGAGATTGAACCCCGGATCGATTCTTGTCTGGAGCACTGGCACAGCCTGTGAACAGCAACATCGACAATGCCAGAGCCATCGCGCGCAGCATGAGGCTACTCCCCCTTCGTTATCGGGATTTTCCTTTATGCTACCACGAAAAATAGTATATGAAAAATATTTACATTATTCGTTTTTCATATGATTATAATATGGAAGCCTGCATGGATAATCTTCACCCCGGTCGGTTGGAGATTTCAACAATCAATGCTCGAACTGCATTCACTTCGGGCCCTTTGCCGTTGTTCCGGCTCCTGAATCATGCTGAAGGCTCTTTTTGTTGATTTTGATGCGCTGCTTTTCTATGAACACACCGACATTGCCCTTGGAATCCTCTTCTTCGCAGACGGTGCCCGCCCGATTCAGAGAGGAAACGTATACGCTGTCGCCGATTTCGAAACGCTTGTCGGCGGGAACGATGACAGCCGGCGGCTCCTCGGCTTGCTCCTTCGGCACGTCGGCAATGGAGGGTTGATTCGTCAAGGTTGAGGAACCAGGCTCCGCGATAGCCACTCCGTCGAGGTAGTCCGCCACTTCCGCCATCATGGGTTCCGCATATGGCCGCTCAGCAGCAGATATTGCTCCCGCGCCCATCGCGGCTTGAGACGGCTGGATTGGGCCCGCTTGCCAACTGCCGCCATCGGGCTTCGCTCCGGCCTCACCAAATGGCTGCTTCTCTTGCCCTTCGGTGAGGCCGCCTTCTGCAGGCAGTGCAGAAGCTCCAAGCTCCTTCCTGCCTGCCGTAATTTCCTCCGAGCGGGCAATGATGGCGGGAGAGATGCCCAGCTTCTGCGCGATGAGGAACGCGTAGCTGTGTCCCGCTTCTCCGATGCGCAGCTGATAAAGCGGCTGCAGCGTGGCGGCATCGAACTCCATGCGGGCGTTTTCGAATCCCGGGGCAAGCGCAGCATAATTTTTAATTTCATTGAAGTGCGTCGTAACCATGACGGTCGTCCCTCTGCGATGCAATTCTTCCAATATCGCGATTGACAGCGCGACGCCTTCCCCCGGATCGGTCCCCGATGCCATTTCGTCGATGAGTATAAGCGTTGAATCGTCCGCATAGCTCAGCATGTCGATTATATTTTTGACATGCGCGGAAAAGGTGCTGAGCGATTGCTCGATGCTCTGTCCGTCTCCGATGTCTGCCGCTACATGCTTGAACACGGCAAATGTGCTTCGCTCCTCCACGGGAACCAGCAGGCCGGATTGAACCATTAACGTGAGCAGCCCCACCGTCTTCAAGGCTACCGTCTTGCCGCCGGTATTCGGTCCGGTAATAATCAACGTCCGATACATGCGTCCAATACGGAACGAGAGCGGCACGGTATTGCGTCCGAGCAGCGGGTGCTTGCCCCCGCGAATGTCGATGACGCCTTCCGTGTTCAGCCCTACGTTGCGGCCGCCGATGGCAAGGCTGTACTTTGCTTTGGCGAACAAATAATCATACGTGCCGACCGTCTCCACATTCAATCTCAGTTCGCGGGCATACTGCTCCATGAGGCCGGACAGCTCGCTCAGCACCTTGGCCTCTTCCCTCGCTTCGTCCGCTCTCAATCCCGCCTGCTCATGCTGCAGATGCGCAATTTCGACCGGTTCCATATATACGGTCTGACCGCTCGCCGATTCGTCCAGCGTGCTGCCTTTGAATTGCTTGCGGAACTCCTTCTTAATCGGGAGCACATAACGCCCGCCTCGCATACTGACCAGGTTTTCCTGCAGCAGCGTGCGGTATCTGCTCATTAAAGCTTCGATCTTGGACTTGATGCGGCTTTCAACGGCGGCAAGCTTTTTGCGGATTTTGCTTAAATCCTTGCTTGCCTCGTCAGCGACCCGTCCATTGTGAATGCAACGTTCAATTTCGGATTTCAGCTTATCCAGATCATGCATGGCTGCCGCATACCCGCTCACCGTCGGAGCAATCTCGCTTTTGGCGATCATATACCTTCTAAGCTGGGCACAGCTGCGCAAAAACAACAGGGTATGCGTAAAGTCAGACTCGCTGAATACATATCCGGTTCCGAGCAAGGACAGTACCGGCTCGATTCCTTGCAAAGACGGCAGCGGCACGCTGGCCCCCTGCAAGAGCAGAGCGTGCGCTTCCGCCGTTTCGTCGAGCGCCTTTCGTATTTCGTTCAAATCCGTCATCGGCTCCATCTTCTCGACGTGCTGTCTGCCCAAATAGGAGAGGGCGTTTTCCATAACGCGCTCTTTGATTCTTTCGTACTCCAAACGCTGCAGCATTGTGTTATTCATTGTTTTAGCTCCTTTTAAAGTTTAGTGAAAAATAAAAAAAGGCAGAAGAAATGCGTAGATCGCATTCTCTGCCTGTCGTAATACTTGCCTTTGACATACGTGCCGACATGCTGGAACGATACATCTGACCTTCTCGGGAAGGGCATGCCGTACCGTTGCAAGCTTGGGTAAACAAAAAAACGTGCTGAAAAACAGCACGGAGTCGGCTCGTATGGAGGCGAGATCTCGGGCGTTGGATGATATCCGCTGTTCTTAACTAAATCCAGAGGCTCATTAACGGCGTAGAAAAATAAACGTCAGCTATGACGCTTCATTGCAATCGTCAACTTAACCTCGATATGGAATTGATTAGTTAAGAACGCTAACCAACATCAAGTTCTCCCCTTATTGCATAATATCCCAATCATACTAAATGAAGAGATGCGGCGTCAAGCGCTGCCTCCCCATGTATGGCAAATGCGCTTCCTACGGCTGGCCCAGTCCGTTAATCGGCGGCGCCTTCTTCTTGTATTGCGAAGGGGATACGCCTGCATGCCGCTTGAACATGCGCGAAAAATAAGCCAAATCATTGAAGCCCGCGCCGAAGCAAATATCCGTCACGGACATGTCAGTTTCCACAAGCCATTCCGCTGCCTTGCGCACGCGCAAATCAATCAAATAATCGTTGAAGGTCTTGCCTGTGAACCGTTTGAACAAGTAGCAAAAATACGTCTTCGACAAACTAAACTGCCGGCACAGACGCTCAAGCCGCAGCTCTTCCGCAAAATGCGCATGAATGTACTCCGTCACCGAGGTCATCAAATCGCGGTATTTCTCCACGCGGTCGTCTTCCTCATTAGGCCTATCGGCCAATTTCGTATATTCGCGAATAATGACGGACAGCAGCTTCAGCAGGTTGGCTTTAAGGACAAGCTCAAAATAACGCCTCGATTGGCGGTACTCCTCCAGCATTTCCTCAAGCAGACGGCTGACCTCCATATCCGCCTCGCCCGTGAGCGCCACCTTCGGCGTAACCTCTTTCTCGTCGGTAAGAAACTGCTCCAAATAAGAGAAATCGAAGCAGTCCTTGCTCCAATCCGCTCTCTCGAAACGCTCGTTAATAAAATGAGGCAGAAACTCGCAGCCGATTACTTCCATATCCTGACCCGTGATCATTTCGACGCGGTGCACGGCAAACGGCGGTATGACAAACAGATTGCCCTTAACCATATTGTACGTCCGGCGATTAATCGTGTGTTTGAATTCGCCTTTCAGCACATACCATATTTGTATGTAATCATGCGTATGATCCCAGATGCTTCCGCCCGATTGATCCACTTTGTACATTTTACAAGGCAGGTGAGCCTCCAGCTCTTGTTCCGAATGAAATACGATGACGTCGTTCATCGTGCGAGAGGGGCCTTGGTCGCGCCTCGCATCATGTGACATGTTCATCACCCTGTCAGTCTATTAAGATTGGTCTAAATGCACTATACTGCTAATAGCCCCTGTTGCATGAACGCTGCGGGCATGTACTTCTATTGTATTCTTCACGCAGGAAATAAAATCCTCTAAGCGCGATCTAAAAGGAAACATTTTGGAGGTAGATACCTTGAACATCAAGATCAAGTCATTGAACGTCGCTCTGCCGCACCATTGCCTGGAACATAACGGGAAGCCGGTCCTTTCGGGCATGGTGAAGCTCCCGGTCGCCGTGCCGACATACCTTCACCCGCTCGGGTTCGACGGCGATGGACAGGCCGACACGAAGCATCACGGCGGACCCGATAAAGCGGTCTGCGTCTATGCGCAAGAGCACTATGCCTACCGGGAGGCAAGATGGCAGCGCGAACTTCCGGCGGCGGCATTCGGCGAGAATCTCACGACGGAAGGCCTGATTGAAGAGGACGTCCACATCGGCGACATCTTTCAAGCCGGCGGAGCGGTCGTGCAGGTGACGCAGCCGCGCCAGCCTTGCTTCAAGCTGGCCGCCCGCTACAAGATGCCGGAAGTACCCGTATGGATGCAGGACACGGGTTACACTGGGCTGTATTTCCGCGTGCTTGAGCCTGGCCTCGTTCAGCCTGACGGAATGCTGGTCCGGCTGACACAGGACCCTGCCGCTGTATCGATTCAATACGCGAACGAGGTCATGCACCACCGCCGTGACGGCGAGGAGGGTCTTCGACTCCTCCTGGACGTCGAAGCGCTGTCCGCCAGCTGGCGCGCCACCTTCACGAAGCGGCTGGCCGGCTCCACGACTGACACGAATGAGCGCCTGTTTGGGAAATAGCGCAGGCGTCGCGCAGCCGCATCGATCCATCAGACGCGCTCCGGCTGATGGATTGATGCGGCTGCTCCATAATGGCCCTCCGCTCTCTAGGCGAATCTCACGAGTCGAAGCGGCGCTCTCCAGCATAGAGGCGCACGATGCGCGCGCCGGGCTCGAGCGGCACTCCCGTATATCCGCGTTGCGCCCATAGGCCAGCTTGATGCCACGGAGCTCACCCATAAAATCATTCACGTGATCATGGCCGATAAAGGGCCCATCACATCCCCCTGCTCCACCATCGCTTTGAACATCCCGCTGTTGAGCGGCAGTAAACAGATGGGCTCTCCCCGCTGTCCAACATACATTCGAACGCCTATACTTGATGGTATTCCATCAATGGAATATGGAAGAACGCGACGGCAGGCACAGGTCTGTCGCCGCCATACACCTTCGCATAGCGCGCAGATTGCTGACGGTACCAATGCAGGAGGTACGAAAATTCATTTGATGTTGAGGGCATGATCCAAAGATTGATGAAAAACGGATAGAGCTCGAAAGAAATGTGAAGCTGATTTTGAAAAACATATGAATACGGATCAAATGGATATCATATCCATTAGTAATAAAGTGAGCGCTTGCCCTGCGAGGTGAAGTATTCCTGCATGACTTGACCATGCATTCAGGTTCATTCGAAATGACGACTGACGAGCTGCTATCGATATTGTTTATGGATTTATTGGTCGAAGTGCGAAAAGGGAACCAGCGGAAGCTGACGAAACTTATTATAGCTCGTATGGAGGACTGATGAAGAAATCGTTTGATTTGAGAATCAATTTTAAAAATGGTAAGATTAACTTTGTTTATACGGTCCAAAATATACCAATTTAGGTTGGGGATAATTTAGGAGGGAAGCAAGCCGGATAAGAATAAAGGTATCATCCTTAAAATACTTTCTATAATATGCGTGATAGTAGGTGCTTATTTTTTATTAAATAGCACAAAGATGGGCGATAATCAAGCAAGCAAGTTTGTAACGATGATGGGTGGAAGTGTAAATACTGAGGATTTGATGGCTCATTTTAAAGCGTATACAGCAACCTACCGTATATTTGGGGGTGTACTGTTAGCAGTAGGATTAATTCGCTTCTTACAAAAATAAGAGAGGCTGTCCCATGGATGAACTGCACCCCGTCAAGTAGACAGTACAAAAAATAAAAATTAATTAAGCGGCTTTGGTCCTGAATTCCATCGGACTGAGGCCGTTTAGTTTTGCTTGTAATCGTTCGTAATTGTAAAAGTGGATGTAGGCCTGGATGTCCCTCTCGAGCTCCTCAAAGGTATGATAGGTGTGTAAATAATACTTCTCACATTTTAGAGTTCCCCAGAAAGATTCCATTGGACCGTTATCGATACATCGTCCAACACGGGACATACTCTGAGTCATTTTGTTGTCGTCCAAGAGCTTCTTGAAGTCCAGAGAGGTATATTGGAAACCCCGGTCGCTATGAAGCATGGGCTTGCTTCTTGGTGCTTCTTGCAAGGCCCGTTTCAACGTCTGAAATACAAGAGGATTGTTATTGGAACGCCCGAATACATAGGAGACGATGGATTTATCATGAAGGTCGAGAATAGCGCTTAGATACGCTTTTTGGCCATTGCCGTACTTGAATTCCGTCACATCCGTAACCCACTTTTCATTTGGCGCATCTGCCGTGAATTTGCGGTTCAGCACGTTCTCCGCCACCTGCTGTGGAGTGGATCTCGCATATCTCTTTTTCTTCCTCCGGATGACGGATTGAATTCCTTGTATCTTCATCAGCCGGTACACGCGCTTTTGGTTAATCGTTTTTCCCGTTTGGCGGCGCATGTGCAACGTCAATTGACGGTATCCAAAGGTACGCTCGGCTTTCTCATAAATGGACATCATGACATGCGTCAGTTCTGCATTTTCCTGCTCATGCGAACTGGGCTTGCGATTTAGCCACTTGTAATAGCTTGAACGTGAAATGCCTGCAATTTCACACAGAAGCTGAACGCTGAACAACGCTTCTTCCTGAAGCGCTTGAATAGCAAGATAGACGTTCTCTTGACGGTATTGGCTTAGCTTCGCCTCCTTTGGAATTCCCGTAACTTTTTTAGAAATGCATTCTCCGCCCGAAGCCACTCGATTTCATATTCCATCTTTTTCATCTCGAGTTTTTGACGATCGGCCTCTGTTAATTCCTCCGGCGCTTTCTTTCTTCCCCGACCATCCTTTAACGCATCATGACCGCCCTCTTCAAACTTCTTCACCCATTGGTAGACTTGCTGGTAGGAGACCTGAAAATGGTCCGCTGTCTTACGGTAGTCATGCTGATGAGCAAGACAGTATTGCACAATATCGATCCGTTCCTGCCAAGTCGTTGAACGCCCCTTCGTCATTGCTTTCGCTCCTCCTGAATAAGCTTTTAAGCTGCTATGACGATTATACTCCTTAATCCAGTTGGAAAGCTGCGTTCTACTTGCAATCTTGTATTTATCGATGATCTGATATTGGGACAATCCTCCCTCTATGTAATCCTTCACCGCTTGGAGCTTAAGCTCAGCACTATAACTTCGATTATGGTTTTGTTTTTCTAACCCCTCATAACCATACACCTTGTAACGACGACGCCATTTCACCAAAGTCGTTTTGCTGATACCGTATTTCTTAACTGCAGCCTTAACACCAATTTCGCCACTTTCGATTTCACCAATGATAACGAGTTTCTCTGACGCATCATATTTTTTATTAGGCATAAAAAAGCTCCCCTTACACAGGCTTTATTATTTCACCTGTCTACCGTAAGGGGAGCATATCAGGACTAGGTCCATCGGGACAGCCTCATTTTAATTAGGATTATTAATACGTTACAACGTTAAAACAAACACCTTGAATGGACCTAAGAGTTATTATACGAAAGACGACAACATAACATATTCCCCTTTGAAAAGGAAGGCGAGCATTCTGAATAAGAGGGATAGTGAAGCAATAGCTAAATGGACGTACCTTCCTCTCTACAGGAAAGAGGCGAGGCTATGATTCCCAAGACGCTTGCAAATAAAAAAGCCGGCCGTAATGGCCAGCTCAGGAGGAAGCGCTCGCCGAGGCTCCGGATTTCTGCAGCTCCATCGGGTGGTTGCGGTTCGGCGTTCTGCTGAGAAAGTATACTAGCGGCAAGCCGAGCAGTGTCATGATGACACTAATAAAGTTAATATCGTTGATGCTTAGCGTGTACGCTGCATTTTGCAGCAGCACCGGATCCGAAATGCTCCCCTTCAATTCAGCCAGATGGGTGATGGTCCGCGCCGCGAGCAGCGAGCTGAACAGACCGATGGACAAGGAGGCCAAGCCCTGCCGCAGCCAACTGTTAATGGAAGAACCGTAACCGGACAATTCCCGCGGAATGGCCGACATCCCCGCATTCATCGCCGGCGTATTCGCAAGCGCGATGCCGACGTTGCGCACTGCCATCCAGAACGTAATGTAACCGTGCGGCGTATTGACGTGCAGGCGGCTCATCTCATACGTGGCGAAGCCCATAAGCAACAGTCCGGCAAAAATGAGCTTCACCGGACCAAATCGGTTATACCAGCGGCCCGTAAACGGAATAATAACAGCCATCAAGGCAGAGGCCGGAAGCAGCACGAGACCGGAAGTAAGCGTCGAAGCCCCTTGAACATTTTGCAAAAAGAGCGGTGTCAGCAAAGCCCCTGCATATAAGCTGATTGTCAGGATAGACACAAGCAGCATGCTGAATGTATACCGCATATGAAGGAATACCCGGAAGTCCAGCAACGGCTGTTCCATCTTCAAGGATCGGCGGACAAAGAGCGCAATGATGAGGATACCCGCGCCGATTAGACCAAGCGTCTGCCACGAGGCCCATCCCCATCGCGCTCCGTTCCCGAACGCAAGCAGCAAGGACAAGCTGCCCAGCATGACGCTCACGAAGCCGATGCGGTCAAACGACGTTTGCTCGCTGATGCGGTACATCGGAATAAAGCGGATTACCGCCGCCATCGCAATAAGGCCAATCGGCACGTTAATCCAGAACAGCCAATGCCAATCGCCCACATGAACGATCCAGCCGGCCAATGTCGGTCCGACAGCAGGCGCTACCATGGCCGACAAGCTCCATAGGCTGATCCCCAACGCTTGGCGTTCCTTCGGGATGACCTGATAGACAATCGTCATCGTCGTCGGCATGATAATGCCGCTGAAGGCGCCCTGCAAGACGCGGAATGCGATCAGACTGGACTCGCTCCAGGATAGCGCGCACAGCACGGAGCATATGACAAAACCGCCCAATGCGACAAGATACAGCCGCTTCGTGCTGAATCTGTTGCCGAAATAAGCGACTGCAGGCGCAATAATCCCTGTAGCCAACATAAAGCCGGTTAACACCCATTGAATCGTGAGCAGGTCGGTGTGAAAGTGCTTCATTAAGACGGGAAGAGCGATATTAATCGTATTCGTGCTTAATACCGCCAAAAAGTTGCCGAAGAATATAGCAAACATAATACTCCAGAAGGTGCTATTCGATATCGTCTTTTCTCCTTCTCCCATTCCATCCATCACTACTTTCTGTCTATAAAATAAAAGATACAATGCAATAATTAATGTAAGAAATGACATGAAACGTCTTGCTAATAAAGTTTACTCCCCTCATGATACAGTGTCAATATTGACATATGGGAAAAGGCAAAAAAAGCCGAAAGTCAATGTGACGCAATCAACTTTCGGAGTTGCGGTTTGTTTCCCGCGCTTGAATTTGCAATTATGCCGTCGGTGATGCGGACGGCTCTTTCTTGGATGCGTTCTTGCTTGACTTGCGCTCGGACAAGTTCAGCTTGCGCTGCAGCGCGCCCAGCACGATATCCGAGACAATGGCGAGCAATGCCGCCGGAATGGCGCCGGCATAAATGCGCAGCGGATTTTGCCCGTTCAGTCCGGAATAAATCTCCCGGCCCAATCCGTCGCCGCCGACAAGCGGAGCTATCGTCGCCACCCCGATTGCGATGACCGCGGCAATTCGCAGTCCTGTCAGCATATAGGTGAGCGCCAGCGGGAACCGGACTTTAAACAACAGCTGGATCGGGCTCATGCCGACACCGCGTCCCGCCTCTACATAGCTTGCATTCACCTGCTTCAGGCCGACATACGTATTTCTGACAATCGGATTGAGCGAATATAGCAACAAGCCAACCACGACCGTCGTCGTGCCGAGTCCGAACGCCAGCATCAGCAGGACGAGCAGCGCCAAGCTGGGAATGACTTGCAGCGTGCTGGTCACGGCCAGAATGAATCTGGCCGACCTTTCGTTGCGGGAACAGAGCACGCCCAGCGGAACGCCGATGACAAATGCCAATCCGACGCCAGCCAGCACCATGATAACGTGTGTAACAAAATACTCCCATAATAAATCCGCATTCCGTCCCATATAAGACAGCAAATCAGCAATAGTCCATTGATAATCGCCCATGTTGCGCCTCCTTTCGTTACTTCTGGAGCAGACCGGTTTCTTTCAAATAATTGACGGCCACTTCACGTTCGCTTTTCTTCTCAATATCTACTTGATAGTTCAAGTCTATCATTGTCTTTTCATCGAACTTGCCGATTAACAATCCGATGACTTCGTCCAATTCCGGATATTTCTCCAGCAGATCCTTGCGCACGACCGTGGATGCGTCATACGGAGGAAAAAACTGCTTATCGTCTTTAATCGTCGTCAAGTTAAAAGCTTTCAGCCGGGAATCGGTGGAGTATGCCAGCACGATATCGACCTGCTTGTTCGCCACCGCCGCGTAGACGAGGCTTAATTCCATCGGAAATTCCTGTCCGAATTTGAAGCCGTAAGTGTTCTGAAAGCCCCTGTATCCGTCCGTATCGCGCTCCAGCCAAGTCGTATCGACACCTAGACGAAGACTGCCCGCATCTCTGGCCGTATCGGAAATCGTTTGATAACCCTTATCCTTCGCCAAATCCTCGCGAATGGTGAAGGCGTACGTATTTTCAAAGCCGAGCGGGTCGTACCACTTGAAACCGAAATATTGATCAAAGCCTGCTTTGGCTTGCTTGAGCACTTCCTCCCGATCCTTCGTATCTTTTACCGGGAAATGATTGTTGAAAATTTCTCCAGTGTAAAGCGTCGCCATTTGCAGTTCATTTTTCTTCATCGCGTTAATAACGACCGGGCTTGCCGCCAGATCTGGCAGCACCTTTGCTTTCAAATCGGTCCGGTCCTCAATCAGCGCCTTGTACATCTCTGCCAAAATCTTCGCTTCCGAGAAAGTCTGGGCTCCGATGACAATGCGATTGTCAAAGCCGCACGAAGACATCAGCATCATGAACGCCAACATGACCGAGGTCATGCCGGCAAGCCGTTTCCATCGTTTCATACCGTATCCTCCTCTACTAAGCCAATCCGTTCGCTGCACCGACTGCACACCCCGTTCGCGTACGGCATTATGCCGCAATGCTGCTCGTCCGTCCGAAACGGCGTGTCAGTACTCTTTCCAACCATCCGAGCAAACCGTCAATCAAGAATGCCAGCACAATCGCTCCCAAAGCGCCAGTCACGATCAATTCCGGCTTGTTCACGCCCAGCCCCGACACGATAAGCTGTCCCAGGCCCCCGGCGCCAATCAGCGCTGCAAGCGTAGCCCAACTGATGATATAGACAGTAGTGACGCGGATGCCGGACATAATATACGGCAGCGCGAGCGGAAGCTGGATCTGTATGATGCGTTGAAGCGTGCCGTACCCCATTCCCCGCGCCGACTCCAGCACGCCGCGGTCGACCGATTCAAAGCCGTCGTACGTATTGCGCAGTATCGGCATGATGGAATACAGGAACAACGCGATGATGGCAGGCTTCATGCCGATGCCCATCAGCGGGATGAGAATAGCCAATAAAGCCAAGCTGGGCACCGTCTGCAGCAGATTCGCCAAGAAAAATACGATGCTATTCAACCAGTTGAAACGGTTATATACAAGCGCGATGCCAAGCGGTATCGCGACGAGACATCCGAACAATACAGCCACAGCCGATATCGTCAAATGATCCCGCAGAGCAACAGCAATGTCCGCGCCTCGCTCCTGCAAAAAGGACCAGAATGCATTCATTCGTTACGCCTCCTCTCCGAACGTATTCGTTACGCTGTCTACAATGGACGGATATACTTCCGACAAATGCTTGACGACACTCCCCCGTGTAATCAGTCCCACGAACTTGCCCGTCTCATCGACGATTGCCAAATTCGTCAAACGATGCTCGCTCATCATCTTCACGGCGTCAGGCAGCGGCGTGCCCGGACGAACCAAATATCCGATCGGCTTCATGACGTCCTTCACCGTCTTGTTCTCTTCGCCGTATTGGTCCAACACGTTATAGATGGATACGATACCTTGCAGCATATGCTGCCGATCCACGATAAACAGCGAGTCGACCTTGCGCCGCTCCATCATTTTGATCGCTTCTGCCAGACCGCGGTTCGGAAAAATCGTTACCGGATTCGGCACCGTAACTTCGTCGACCGTCGGAATGTCGATGCTCGTCCCGCTGTCCATTCGCTTCTGGCCGATAAAGGCGCGCACGAAGTCGTTCGCGGGGTGACGGAGAATTCGTTCCGGAGAACCGGTCTGGATCACTTCTCCATCTTTCATCAGCACGATCGTATCCGCGATTTTGATCGCTTCGTCCATGTCATGCGTCACGAACACAATCGTCTTATTCAGCTCTTCCTGAAGGCGAATCAACTCATCCTGCAGTTGTTCGCGGCTAATCGGGTCCAGCGCGCTGAACGGTTCATCCATCAGGATGACGTCCGGGTCGGCGGCGAAGGCGCGGGCTACTCCAATACGCTGCTGCTGTCCGCCGCTTAACTCCGATGGATAGCGATCCCGGTATACCTCTGGATCCAAATTGACTAATCGCAGCAATTCATCTACACGCTGATCGACTTTGGCTTTATCCCATTTTTTCAAGTGAGGCACTACGGCAACGTTCTTGCCAATAGTCATATGAGGAAACAAACCGATGTTCTGAATGACGTAGCCGATATTGCGCCGTAGTTCAACCGGATTCTGCTCGGACACATTTTTGCCGTTGATGAGGATTTTACCGCTCGAAGGGGTCATTAAACGATTAATCATTTTCATGGTCGTGGACTTACCGCACCCGCTCGGACCGATAAGAACGGTGAGTTCGCCTTTCTTGAACTCAAGGTTAATCTCTTTCAAGGCTTGGAAGCCATCGTCGTATACCTTTTTCACGCGTTGAAATTCAATCATGCACCGTTCACCTCTTTTATAAATTAAATTAATAGAACATTGTTCCATACATTGAAACTACTTATGTTTATTATTTCATAACTATTTCTCTATGTAAATGTTTATGCTTGTTTCCTCCACCTGCGTTAGAACGCAAAATCTTATTTTCACAGGTAAACATAAGCATAACTTATAAATAAACCGAGCATGGACTTATGAACCAAAAATCGCAAAAAACTGCGTCCGGGTACGCGATTACATGCCCTCCCGTCATTCATTATGCGCAATTATAAATATTTTATCGCCATGACACGAACATGTTGTTTAATGAGATTATTCGCAAACGGATGGAAAATTTTTAAAAAAAGGGGCTTTTCATTTTCGGAAGTCCTGTTATAATACAGATTAAAGATTTAAAAAACTGTATTATAACAGGAATCATCATTATCAGGAGGCGATTGAAATGGACTGCTACTACTGCCATGGCAACGGAGAGATGGAATGCTTGAAATGCGACGGCAAAGGGAATCAGGGGGAAAGCGGCGAATGCCGCACATGCCAGGGGCACGGCTACACGCCTTGCTTTCGCTGCAACGGGAGCGGCAGCTTGGACTATGAATTCAACGAGCAGGACTCGATTGCGGACATTTTGCAAGCCGTCTATTTGAGCCCAAGCTTCAGCAGAGGGAGGTAACCGATCATGACAAAAACGTCATCACGCGATTGCAAGGATATTGTCGTACTTGGCCCGATGCCGGAACCGTTCGCGGATATTTTGACGCCGGAAGCGCTCGCCTTCCTCGGGAAGCTACACGAGCGGTTCAATCCGCGCAGACGCGAGCTGCTTGCCGTCCGCGCCGAACGGCAGCGCCGTCTGGATGCGGGCGATCTGCCCCACTTTCTGGAGGAGACGAAGCACATCCGCGACGGCGGCTGGACGGTCGCATCCGTGCCGGCTGACCTGCAGGATCGGCGGGTGGAGATAACCGGCCCTTCCGGGGACGCGAAGATGGTCATCAATGCGCTCAACTCCGGCGCCAAGGGCTTCATGGCCGACTTCGAAGACGCCAACTCCCCGACGTGGGAGAACACCATCCGCGGCCAAATCAACATGCGCGACGCCATCCGGCGCACCATCTCTTACACAAGCCCGGAGGGCAAATCATACCGCTTGAACGAGCGGACGGCGTTCCTGCTCATCCGTCCCCGCGGCTGGCACTTGGAGGAGAAGCACATCCGCATCGGCGGAGAGAACGCCGCCGGCAGCCTCGTCGACTTTGGCCTTTATTTCTACCATAATGCGCAAGCCCTCATCCAGAATGGCTCCGGCCCTTATTTCTATCTGCCGAAGCTGGAATCTCACCTCGAAGCGCGGCTGTGGAACGATGTGTTCGTGTTCGCCCAACAAGAACTGGGCATCCCCCAAGGGACCATTAAAGCGACGGTTCTCATCGAGACGATACTCGCCACCTTCGAAGCCGACGAAATTCTATATGAGCTGCGGGAGCACAGCGCTGGCTTGAACTGCGGCCGCTGGGACTACATCTTCAGCTTCATCAAGCGGCTGAACCGCCATCGGCACGCGCTGCTCCCCGATCGGTCCCAAGTGACAATGACGGTGCCGTTCATGCGGGCATATACGCAGCACGTCATCCGCACGTGCCACAAACGCGGCGCGCACGCCATGGGCGGCATGGCGGCCCAGATTCCGATCCGGCACGACGCCGCAGCCAACGCGAAGGCGATGGAGCAGGTCCGCGCCGACAAGCTGCGCGAAGCAAGCGACGGCCACGACGGCACATGGGTAGCCCATCCGGGACTCGTGTCGATTGCGCTGGAAGTGTTCGACGAGCGGATGAAGGGTCCGAACCAACTGGACAACAAGCGTGAAGACGTCCATGCGACGACCGAAGACCTGCTGGCCATTCCGGAAGGAACGATTACCGAACAGGGGCTGCGGACGAACATCAGCGTCGGCCTGCAGTATATCGAAGCATGGCTGCGGGGTTACGGCGCCGTGCCGATCTTCAACCTGATGGAGGACGCGGCCACGGCCGAAATTTCCCGCACTCAAGTATGGCAATGGATCCGGCATCCGGAAGGCCGGCTTGCGGACGGCACCGACATAACGCTTGAGCTTGTCCTGAAGCTGACGGAGGAAGAATTGGGCGCGATTGAAGCCCAGCTTGGCAAGGCTGTATTTGAAAGCCGCCGATTTGCGGAGGCAAAGCGGCTGTTTACGGATTTGGTAAGCGAAGAAACTTGCAGCGAGTTTTTGACGGTGACGGGCTATGAACTGTTGGGATGAAATCATTGAATGTGAGGAGATGGCTGCTATGACGGAAAGGCATGCGATTCAACAATTGGAGAAAAAATGGAAAATGGAACGCTGGAAAGGCATCACCCGCTCTTATTCGGCTGCAGAGGTCGTTCGGCTGCGCGGTTCCGTGCAGGTGACGCATACGCTGGCGCAGATGGGGGCCGAGCGGCTGTGGCATCTGCTGCATAACGAAGATTACGTGCATGCGCTTGGCGCGTTGACGGGGAACCAAGCGGTGCAGCAGGTCAAGGCCGGCTTGCAGGCCATATACTTGAGCGGCTGGCAAGTGGCGGCGGATGCGAACCTGTCGGGACACATGTATCCCGACCAGAGCCTATATCCGGCGAACAGCGTGCCGCAGGTCGTGAAGCGGATTAATCAGGCTCTGCAGCGGGCCGACCAGATTCAACATGCCGAAGGCAAGGACGGCACCTACTTCTTCGCCCCGATCGTGGCCGATGCCGAGGCGGGCTTCGGCGGGACGCTGAACGTATTCGAGCTGATGAAGGCGATGATTGAAGCCGGTGCGGCCGGCGTTCACTTCGAAGATCAATTATCTTCGGAGAAGAAGTGCGGGCATCTCGGCGGCAAAGTGCTGCTGCCGACGCAGCAGGCCATCCGCCACTTGATTGCCGCCCGCTTGGCCGCCGACGTCATGGGCACCGACACCCTTATCATCGCACGCACCGACGCCAACGCGGCCCAGTTGATGACAAGCGACGCCGACCCGTACGACCAGCCGTTCCTGACGGGGCAGCGTTCGCCTGAGGGCTTTTACTATACGCGTGCGGGGCTCGATCAGGCGATCGCGCGCGGCCTTGCCTATGCGCCTTATGCGGACCTCGTCTGGTGCGAGACATCCGAGCCGGACATGGACGAAGCGCGGCGCTTCGCTGAAGCGATACATGCCAAATATCCAGGCAAGCTGCTCGCTTATAATTGCTCGCCCTCCTTCAACTGGAAGAAGAAATTGGACGACAAGGCGATCGCTGGCTTCCAGCGCGAGCTTGGACGGATGGGCTACAAGTTCCAGTTCGTGACGCTGGCCGGCTTCCATGCGCTCAATTACAGCATGTTCGAGCTGGCGAAGGGCTACAAGGAGCGCGGCATGGCCGCTTACTCGGAGCTGCAGCAGGCCGAATTCGCCTTGGAGCCGTTCGGCTACGAAGCGGTGAAGCATCAGCGCGAGGTCGGCACAGGCTATTTCGACGAAGTGGCGCAGGCCATCTCGGGCGGCACTTCATCCACGACCGCCTATGCGCATTCTACGGAGGCGGAGCAGTTCACATAAACCAGGAACGACCGCCCTTCTTCGGAGGGCGGTCGTTATGCGTGTGGACATCAAGCGATATATCCAATATAGGCAACGAACAGCACGGTCAACACGTACATAATCGGATGAACTTCGCGGAATTCGCCTTTAGCCATTTTGATGATCGTATACAAAATGAAGCCGAGCGCAATGCCTGTCGCGACTCCATAAGTGAATGGCATCGCTACGATCGTAATGAAGGCCGGAATGGCTACCTCAAGCTTCTCCCATTTTACGAAGCGCACCTGCGAAGACATCATCGCACCGACTACAATAAGAGCCGGAGCCGTCACTTCAGTCGTCACGACAGACAATAGCGGCGAGAAGAACAACGCCAACGCGAATAACAAAGACATAACGACGGAAGTGAATCCGGTGCGTCCGCCTGCGGCAATCCCTGCCGACGATTCGATGAACGATGCCGTCGTCGTCGTGCCCAGCACGGAACCGACAAAAGAGGCGGAGGAGTCAGCCAAGAGGGCCCGGCCCGCGTTCGGAATCTGGTTGTCCTTCATCAAGCCTGCTTGGCTTGCGATCGCAATGAGCGTTCCTGCCGTGTCGAAAAATCCGACGAATAAGAAAGTAAACACCACTGCCAGCAATTCCGGGGTGAACACTTGATCCAAATGCGTGAACGCTGCGCCGAACGTAGGCGACAGGCTCGGAATGCTGCCCAAGATGCCCGTCGGCAATGGAACCAGTCCCGTAATCATGCCGACAATCGCCGATACAATCATGCCGTAGAAGATGGCCCCGCGCACATTGCGCACGAGCAGAACGACAGTGACGATGAAGCCGAACACCGCCAATAGCGTCGGACCGGAGCGGAAATCGCCGAGCGTGACGAACGTCGCGTCGCTTTTTACAATAATGCCTGCGTTCTTCAAGCCCATAAAAGCAACGAAGAAGCCGATTCCGCTCGCAATCGCGAATTTCAAGTCCTCCGGAATGATCGCGATAATTTTTTCCCTGACTTTAATCAGACTCAAAATAATAAATAATATGCTGGATACGAATACACCGGTCAACGCCGTCTCCCACGATATGCCCATGCCGATGACGACCGAGTACGTGAAAAAGGAATTAAGCCCCATGCTCGAGGCGACGCCAATCGGGTAATTGGACAGCACCCCCATGAGGAGCGTTCCGATAATCGCCGTCAGCGTCGTCGCGGTGAATACGGCGCCGCGGTCCATGCCGGCTTCACTCAAAATAATGGGATTGACGACCAATATGTAGGCCATGGAAAGAAAGGTCGTCAAGCCCGCAATGATTTCTTTGCGGTAGGTCGTACCCCGTTCCGCAAATTGAAAAAAAGATTTCATGGATGCGCCTCCTGATGAATATGCTTGCATGTTCTTAATCATGAAAAAAAGCTCTGGCGCCTTGCTTTACGCAAAGTCCAAAGCTTGTACATCAACTGGAGATATCCGGGTCCGCTGCGGCTTCATCCGCGCATGAACTCGTCCCGCCGAAGGCAAACCGCCAAGCCCATTTGTCCTCCAGCGCGTTCTCCTTGTAGCCAAGCTCTTTACGGGTAGCTTTGTAGAAACGTCCGCGCCTTATTCGCGAACCTATACAAGGGCTATGTTTGCATGTATGAAAAACCAACTCTCCAACTTTAGCAGCGATTGAAGGTGTCGTCAAGGATATCTGTCATAGCCTTTTCAACGTTGTCCATTTGACTGGATGTGTTCCAATCAATCGGCGCCACACGGCATCATACGAGCAAATCCACTGTACAATATCCAACGATCGAACTTTTTCAACCATTTCCACCTAAAAAAAGAACAAAGGCTGCAGCATTAACGCCGCGTCACCTTTGTCCAGAATCCGCCATGCAATTGGCTTGGCTCGGATGTCACGATAAAAGCTTTCGGTTCGATATCCAATATCAAAGCATACAGCTTATTGCGGTTCTTCCGGCGAGACAGCACCTCCAGCATAAGACGGTGTCCGTCCCGCCCGCTGCCGATCCATGTCGTTACGCCATAGCCATGGTCGCGCAGGTAGTTCGGCAGATCGCTTTCCGGATTGTTCACAATAACCTTGAGAACAACATAGCCAAGGGCGATTTTGTCCTCAATCCACGATCCAACCAGCACCCCGATGCCGTAACCGGCCGCATAGACGATGAGGCTAATCGGTTCATTCAAATATTTCAACACCATATTCAAGCCGAGCACGTAGATGATAATCTCGACCGTACTGAGCGCAGCGGCCAAATACCGTTGCCCTTTTAAGGTGAGAATCATCCGCAGAGTGAAAAATGAGACGTAGACGATTTGGATGGTGAAAATTGCGATTAAAATCGTAAACATATCGTGTTCCTTTCCTTCCGCCGAAGCAGCTGCAAAGCGTTTGTTATATAAAGCTCATTACCCTTCTCCCCCGTCCCAGAAACGATTGCTAAAAAAGAAGGGCCCCGGCATATTTGCCGGACTCCCTTGATTGTAATCCCTTTACATCTGCAACACAAGCCAAATTAGAGCCGGATGAGCGCTTCCAATTAACGGGCTGTCCTAGACGATGGGATGCGCGTCTGCTTGGACAGCCTGGCGGCGTAATCTTCCCATGCGCGGACTGCACTCTCTTCCTCAAACGAAAGAGCTCCAAAAAAGTCCTTTTGCTCACTATCCCCTTCATTCAGAAAGATGTAAGCAAAGGCTCTTAATGGTCAAAACGGCTACTTTCACAATCTGAACAATGGGGATGGTGAATAAAAGGGGTGATTCAACGATACCAGACTGGCTACCTGAACCTTGGGGAGAATGAACAAAAGGGCAGCTTTGGCAGCTCTTTCTTGTTCCACCTGAGCCTTGGGGAGAATGGGGAGGTTCTTCACTGCTCAAGCTCAGCGAGGCTATAAAAAGCAGTCCGGAACTTATAACGCAAGTTCCAGACTGCCAAAAATACCAACAGCCGAACGAAGACATGACAAATCTGATCATATCCGTCTCCGCTATATTTCATATCGGGGGCCGAGATGCTTGCGTCATTCCGTTCGCAATCAGCGTCCGTAATCGCGCAAAATGCGGTATACCTGATCCATATCCAGATGCTCTCGAACCCGCTCCGCCAGCCGTTCAAAGGCAGCTTCCCGATGAGCGCCGAAGTCGAAATCATTCGGAAGGGGCTCCAGCCCCTTGGCATGGCGCAGCCCATTCAACCAGCCCCTGCGGAAGCCGTCATTATGGAACAAGCCATGCATATACGTGCCCATGATGCGCCCATTCGCATGCAGCATGCCGTCATAGCCGTTATAGCAATCATGAAGCGTCCCCTCTTCGTCTGCTGCCTGCAGGTCCATGAGCGGTTCGGCCGCGATATCCGATTCGGTCCGCACCGAGCGGCCCATATGAATCTCGTAGCCTTCCATCTGACAACCGTAGAGTGGAGTATCGCGCAGCATAGAGGCGGACACCGCACCCCGCACCCGCTCTGTCCGTTTATCCGCAGCGAATTCCGTCTCCATCGGCAGCAGCGCCAAGCCGTCCATGACGGCGCCTGCTTCCGCCTCGGCCCCGTATGGATCAAGAAGCCGCTCGCCCAGTATCTGATAGCCTCCGCATATGCCGGCCACGACGCCGTCCTTCGCATAAGACACAATCGCTTCCGCTAGTCCGGTCTCGCGCAGCCATTGCAAATCGGCCATCGTGCTTTTCGTCCCCGGAATGACGATTGCATCCGGCACACCCAGCTCTTGAGGACGGCGAATATAGCGGATGCGCACATCGCGTTCCGCCACGAGCGGGTCGATATCCGTAAAGTTGGATATGCGGGGCAAGGCCACGACGGCAATATCCAGATCGTTCTCCGGCAGCACCTGCCCCTTCCACTGCTCGAGCGCAACGGAATCTTCCGCTTCGATATCCAGATCATCGGCATACGGCAGCACGCCGAGCACCGGCAACCCTGTCCGCTCCTCGAGCCAATCGAGTCCCGGCTGCAGCAGCGTGACATCCCCCCGGAACTTGTTAATGATGAAGCCCTGCACCCGCTCCCGTTCATGCGGCTCCAGCAGCTCCAGCGTGCCGACAATGGAGGCGAATACGCCGCCGCGGTCGATATCCGCAACGAGAAGCACCGGCGCTTCCGCCCAGGCCGCCATGTTCATGTTGACGATATCGTTCTGCTTGAGATTGATTTCAGCCGGACTGCCGGCTCCTTCCATTACGACGATATCGTAACCAGCGCGCAGCCGATTCACCGCGTCGACCACCGTTCGCTTCGCCTCAGGCAGGAAGCCGGTCCGGTAATCGCGCGCGCTCAGGTTCATATATGGTTTGCCGTGCACGACGATCTGAGACTGCATATCCTTCATTGGCTTAATCAGCACCGGGTTCATATCCGTCGTCGCCATTATGCCGCAAGCTTCCGCCTGCACCCCTTGCGCCCGGCCAATTTCCTTGCCGTCAGGCGTAACGTATGAGTTCAACGCCATATTTTGCGATTTGAACGGAGCGACATTGTAGCCGTCCTGCTTGAAGATGCGGCATAGCGCGGTCGTGACGACGCTCTTGCCGACATCGGATGCCGTACCCTGCAGCATGATCGCCCGTCCCTTGCCGCCGCTTTCTTTGCATAATGGAACACGTGCGGAAGCGTTCTTTCCTGTGTCTAATTCCATTAACCGTTCACCCTTTCCATCCGGTCATAAGTACGAGCAGCAGCAGCAAAACCGTTTCCGTCAGCTCATTCATTGCTCCATACGTATCACCCGTCAAGCCTCCGAGCTTCTTGGACAAATAACTCGAGCAGCTCCAAACTGCGGCCAATCCCAGCACAGGAGCGGCCATCAGGAGCCACCACGGATGAACCGCATACGCAGACAGCGCTGTGAAGGAAGCAGACCGTCCGGATATATCAAGCGGCATTGACACTGTAATATATACGATCACAAGGCTAAGCAGAAACGCGGAAAAACCAGCACCGAGCAAATGCCCGCGGTGCAAACCTTGAAAATAGCCGCCCAGACCCGATTCCGCACGCGCATACGGTTCGTTCGTCATAGCCCACACCATCGCCGCCCTGGACCAAATGAACGGGACGACAAGCCATAGCTGCCATGCTCCGTCCGTCATCAGGCTTGATATAAGCGACCACTTGAGCAGCAGCACGAGCACGCAGATGATGACCCCCATCGCTCCGACGCGGCTGTCCTTCATAATTTCCAGCATTCGCTCACGGGAACGATGGCTTAAGACGCCATCTGCCGTATCCATCAGCCCATCCATATGCAGTCCGCCGGTCAGAGCCACGGCGAGCGCCAGCGTCAATGCGGCAGCGGGGCCTGAAGGCAGGACAAGCTGAAGGCCAACTCCCGCCCCCCATATAAGAACTCCGATGATACATCCAGCCCATGGAAAGAAAAAGGTGCTTCGTTTGAGCACCTCGTTCGTGAAGGGAACATTCACGGGGACCGGAATTCTGGTCAGAAATTGCATTGCGGCAACAAATGCCTGCAGCCATTGCTTCATAATTGAACCATCCTGCTCTTTATTTCAATCGGTATGCCCGCCGTGACGAGATACACCTCATCCGCCCGTGCCGCAAGCCGCTGATTCAGCCGGCCCGCCGCATCGCGAAAGATGCGCCCGAGCTTGTAAACGGGCACGACACCGCTGCCGACTTCGTTCGTCACCACTACGACGGTTCCCTGCACTTCCGCCAAAACGTCCAGCAGCTCGTCGATACGCGCGTCCAATCTTTGCTCCAGCTCCGGGCCTTCCCCCGACTCCTGCTCAGCTTGGAGCAGCTCGTTCGACAGCCACAGCGTCAGACAATCGATAAGCACCGCCGCGCCGTCCGCTTCCGTCAGCCATTCCGGCAATTGCAGCGGACAATTGGCGGTATGCCATCCATAACCCGAAGCCTCTCGCTGCGCTTGATGCAGCCGAATTCGTTCCCGCATTTCTTCATCGTGCGCTTCCGCCGTCGCAACATAAGTGCCGCCTTGCGGCGCCAGCTTCTGGAGCAAGCGTTCCGCGAACGTGCTCTTGCCGCTGCGCGCCCCGCCGGTGACGAGAATGAGTCGGCTCATTGGCCGTCATCCTTGCCGGATACGCCTGCTTCGGCAAAGGTGGCCATCTCGCGCATAATGCGCAACGAGGCATCGATGAGCTGGAACATGAGCGCTCCGCCCGTTCCTTCGCCCAGACGCATATTCAAATGCAGGCACGGCTGCAATTCCAATTCCGACAGCAGTGCCGCATGCCCCCGTTCCTCCGACAAATGAGAGCCGATTAAATACGGCTTGACGGCAGGCACCAAGCGGACGGCGGTCAAGGCCGCGGCGCTGGAAATGAAGCCGTCGATGACGATCGGCGCGCGATTCGCCGCCGCACCGAGAATGACGCCGACCAAGCCCGCAATCTCCAGGCCGCCGACCTTTGCCAGCACATCGATCGCATCGTCCGCATCCGGTTGATTCACTTCCAGCGCACGGCGGACGACGCTGCACTTATGCTCCCATTGGGCATCGCCGATGCCTGTTCCGCGTCCGACAGCGTCGGCTGCTGGCAAGCCGGTAAACGCGCACAAAATGGCGGCGCTGGCCGTCGTGTTGCCGATTCCCATCTCGCCGGTCGAGAAGAGGCGGTATCCGGCCTGAATGCACTCTTGTACCGTATCCGCACCGGCCTTAATGGCGGCTTCCGCTTCCGCACGGGTCATCGCAGGCCCCTTGGCCATGTTGGCCGTCCCTTTTCTCACCTTGCGCGATTGCAGGTTCGGGTCGGACAAATCGGCATTGACGCCTACATCGACGCAGATGACGTCGGCCCCGGCTTCGCGTGCCAACACGTTCACCGCCGCTCCGCCGCGCAGGAAGTTGTGAACCATCTGCGGTGTCACTTCGGCCGGGAACGCGCTAACTCCTTCTTCACAGACTCCGTGATCGCCAGCCATCACAATGACAGCCTTCTTCTCTATCTTCGGCTTTGCTTCTCCTGTAATTCCCGCCAGCTGAACCGCAAGGTCCTCAAGCAGGCCCAAGCTTCCCGGGGGCTTCGTCAATTGGTTCTGATGATGAAGCGCCGCCTGCTTAGCAGGCTCATCCAAAGGCTGAATACGGTCAATAAGTAGTTGAAGTTGTTCGCTCATGCTTGTTCATCTCCGTTTTCAATGATATTGGTTTGCAAATTAGTCTGCGTATTGCCGTGTTGAGGACAAATGAGCACCTGCGGCCTTCCGGTCTCCGGATGCGGCACAATCGTCGTCCGAGTTGCGAAGATGCGTTCCAGCAGTTCTGCAGATATCAATTCGTCCGGGGTTCCCTCCGCGATCAGTTGCCCCTCTTGCATCACGACAAGGCGGTCGCAATAGAGAGAGGCCAAGTTCAAGTCATGCAGCACCGATACGACCGTCAAGCCGCAATCCTGCTGCCAATCACGCACGACATCCATGAATTGGACCTGATAATGAATGTCAAGGTAGGTCGTCGGCTCATCGAGCAGCACGATGCTCGGCGACTGAGCCATCAGCTTCGCCAACGCAGCCCGCTGCCGCTGGCCTCCGCTCAAGCGGTCCAGCGGACGATCTGCGAGCGGCGTCAGCTGCAGCCGTTCCATAATGTTGTCAATGAACGGACCGCTGTCCTCCCCTTCCGATCCGAACCAAGATTGATACGGGAATCGCCCCATCTCAACAATTTCTCGCACGGTAAAGCTAAGCGGAGGCAGTGCCTCCTGCTGCAGCACCGCCATCAACCGCGATAGTGCCTTCCGCTTATAAGAGGCAACCGCCCGTCCCTGAATGCGGACACGTCCGGCGGACGCGGTATCCGCTCCCGACACGAGCGACAAGAGCGTCGATTTCCCGCTTCCGTTCGGTCCGATAATACCGAGCCATTCGCCCGGCTGCACGGAAAGCGATACGTTGCTGAGCACCGTCTTGTCGCCGTAGCGTTTGCATAGCCGCTCAGCGTGAATGATCGGTTCCGTTGATTGCGCCTCTTGCTGCGCCGCTGTCTGACTCATGACCAAGTCCCCCGTTTCGCGCGCTTGTTCCGGATGAGCAGGTAAGCAAAAAATGGCGCGCCGATAAAGGCAGTCACTACGCCGAGAGGAATTTCTATCGGCGCAAACGCCGTTCTTGCAATCGTATCCGCCCACATCACATAGATCGCGCCGCCAACCGCCGAAAGCGGAATCAAATAGCGGTAATCCGGACCGACGATTAAACGCAATATGTGCGGCACGACCAAGCCTACAAAGCCGATGACGCCAGACACGGACACCGCCGCCGCCGTAATTAACGTGGCGGTAAGGAGCACGACCCATTTCGTGCGCTCCACATGGAGCCCGAGATGGGAAGCCTGCCGCTCGCCCAGCGCGAGCAGATTGAGCGGTCTGGCATAAGCAATAAGAAGAATGATGCCGATAGCCAAGTATGGGCCCAGCACGGCGGAGTAGGACCACCCGCGCAGCGCCAAGCTGCCCATCACCCAGAACATGATTTCATTAATCGTCTGTTTCGTCATTGCGACCAGAAAAGAGACGACGGCGCCAAGGAAGGCTTGCATGACGACCCCCGACAAAATAAGCGTTTCGATCGGAATTTTCCCGCCTTCATTGGCAAGCCGCATGACGATGATAAGCGTCAACGCGCCCGTTCCAAAAGCTACGACCGGAATAGTCCACTCCCCAAGCAGCGCGTATTGGAGCCCGAAATAGATGAGAAAGGCCGCGCCGACAGACGCTCCGGACGATACTCCCAACGTGTACGGATCGGCCAGCGGATTCCGCAGCACACCTTGAAATGCGGTGCCTGCCACGCCAAGCGCCGCGCCGACCAGCATCGCGAGCACGACACGCGGAAAGCGCACCTTCATCATAATTTGCGCGGACGCGTCATCCCAAGTCACCGGAATGGCCGTGTCCAACCCCGGTATATGATGGAGCAAGATCCGCGTAATTTCACCCAAAGGCATCTGCACCGAACCTACAGCCAAGCATCCAACAACGGACAAGAGGAGCAGCACAATGCCCGCTCCTCCATACCATGCCATCTTGCTCATCGATTTCTCCACACTGGTTATTTCACCAGGTCAGGGTAAATCGCTTTTGCAACGGATTTCAGCCCTTCCGCCACACGCGGTCCCGGACGGCTGATCAGATTCTGATCCACGCCGATAACCAGATTGTTTTTTATTGCGTTAATATTGTTCCACCCGCTGCGGCCGCGGATAATTTCTTCCAACGACTTGTTCGTATCCTGATCGACCACCCCTTGGGTATACAAAATGACGTCTGGATTCGACTTGATGATGTTTTCCTCGTTGATTTGCACCCAGCCTTCCGTATCTGCCGCTACGTTCACGGCGCCCGCAAGCTCGATGATCTCATTCATGAATTCGCCGCTGCCAACTGTCCAGCCCGGAGAGAATTCAATGTACACTTTTTTCTTGTCGGTTACGCTTTGCACGGCCGTTTGCACTTCTTCGCGCGTTTTCTCCATCTGATCGACGACGGCTTGCGCTTCTTTTTGACGATCCGTAATTTGACCGTACAGTTCTATGTTTTTGACGACATCGTCATATGTCTTCGGTTCCACTTTGAAAATTTTAATGCCCAGCTCGCGGAATTTCTTTACGACAGGCTCTTTCATCGAAATACCGGTAAAGACGATGTCAGGCTTCGCAGCGATGATCGCTTCTTCATTCGGCTTCACGATGCCGCCCATCTTCGCTTTCGCAGCAGCCGCTTCCGGATAATCGTCATAATCGGATACCCCGACGATTTGTTCATCCAAGCCGAGTGCGAACAACGACTCGGTCTCAGCCGGCGATACCGAAATGATGCGCTCCGGCGCTTTCTCGAAGGTGAACTCTTCACCCGTAACGTCTTTTACGGTAAGCGGATACACCGTCTTGGCGGCGTCATCCTGTTTTGGCTGTTCAGCATTGGAAGCTTCTTTGTTCGTGTTCTCCTGCTGCGCCCCCGTGTTGTCGGAAGGCTTTGCTTCCTCTTTGGCCGCGCCGCAAGCCGTCAAGCTTACCGCCAAAATTACGGCCAGCACGGCTGTCAGCGTTTTATTCAACCACTTGTGCATACATGTCCCTCTCCCTTGCTTAAAATATTCCTTGAGTGTTGAGTGTGAATCGTCTTCTGTGAACCGGAGCAAACATAGTGCTTGTCAAAAGGTGACGAGCACATTCCTTCATCACATGTATGTCCAATGAATCAGAATTTGCTTGAATAGAGAAAATCCCTTTGAACACGCACTGTCAGGAAATAGGTTGTCAAGATGCGCAGTGTGTAAAAAACCCCCGATCCTGCGGATCGGGGGACTTGTCTCACTTAGCCTCAAAGGTACGGCACGGCATCGCCAGCGTCATGCTTGCCGCAATAGCGGTATCGACAGCGCCTTGCATTGCCTCATGCCCTACTTCATTGACGTGGTCCTTTCCGCGAAGGATATTGCTCGTCTCTCTTCAGGCAGGTCTCCTGACTTAGAAGCTGCACGTTGCCGCTCGCCTTCCCATCGCCGCATCCGGACGTCTGCACATCCGGCGCCTCATCGACAGTGGCTTCATGAGCGCAACACTCCATTCACAGTGGCGGGACCGCGCCGGATTCTCACCGGCTTCCCTGTTAACCTTGGGCATGGATTTTATACCTTCGATCGGCTGAGCCGTATCCGTACACGCAAGGACCTGAAGAAATTGCACTATTCATTTGTCCGTTCAAGCATTGAACTTGATAATTGATTATAGGGGAAAAGCCCCGTTCTTGCAATAAGGATGCTCACATGGCAATCTGCCTGCCCTGCACGAAGCAACAATCCGGCCATCCCACTCCCCGGCTGCCCCGGCTATGGAGACGGAAATCGCTCGGCACGAAGAAACACCCATTTGCGCGCGCAGCGCTTCGCCGTAATCATGACGCCGCCGCCAATCGGCGCCGCCGTCTCCCAGAATGACTTGCGCGGGAATGCGAGCGTGTGCAGCCGCCGCACGATGCCGCCATGGGTCACCACGAGGACATCCGGGCGAGCCATGCGGCAGGATGAGCCTTGCGCAGAGTGGCCGGTCCGAATCCGGGCATTTCGCTTTCCGCCCGTTCGCGGCGGACGATTGCGTCTGCCTGTCCTCCCTGCATGTTCCGGAACAGAGCGAACATGCGCCCGCGCATTTCTTAATATCTCCCACCATACATGTGCCGTGCGCGTACAGAATGACTGCCACGGTTCCCCCCGGGGCGGCTGCACGGACGACATATCATCCAGCCACTTCCGATACTGGGGCTCTTCCTTCAAATCGTTATAGGTCAAGCCTTCCCACATGCCGAAGTCGTACTCGCGCAGCCGCGTATCCACAGATGCTTCCCGGCTGTCGCGGGGCCGCAAGTACGCGATCGTTTCGCGGCAGCGGCGCATGTCGCTTGTGTAGAGGAGCGGAGCAGGGTGCGCCAACGCACGGCGCAGCGGCCTCAACTCCTCTGAAGCCTGCGGCAGGATGGAATTATCCGTATAACTGATGTAACGACGTTCCACATTCGCCTGCGTCAACCCGTGCCGCACGAGCGCGAAGCGCACGATGGTATCACGCGCGCCCTTTTTTCTGCGCATATTCCGCGCGGACGGAATACCTCTTGTTGCCATTCCAGATGGGCCTGCTCCTGATTGACGCCGTTTTTGACGGGGAGCTTTATATTGTCGTGTCAGTCTCATTTCATTCTTACTCCTTCATCCGCCATTCATCTACAGGAGCCATCCCCCGCGCGCATATAGCAGCACGGCAGCGATGACTGTGAAGCCCAGCGTGCTGCCTGTCAGCAGCCTGCAGACAGCCGGAATGTGCTGGGCTTGCAAAGGCTCGGCCGCGTCTCCCATATAAGCGCGAAACGATCGAACGCCCTTATACACATTATATCCGCCGAGCCTGATACCAAGCGCTCCGGCCGCGGCCGCCTCCGGCCAGCCGCTGTTCGGGCTTGGATGCTTCGGCGCGTCACGCTTGGCGGTCTGCCAAGACCGCGTCCCGTCATATCCCTTCATCCAGGCGCATATCGCGATAAGAACCGCCGTCATGCGGGCCGGAATCCAATTCGCAATGTCATCCAGCCGCGCGGAGGCCCAGCCTAAGTTGCCGTACTTCTCATTTTTATAGCCAACCATCGAATCGAGCGTATTGACCGCCCGGTAAGCCATCGCCAGCGGCGCACCGCCGATTAGCGCGTAACATAACGGGGATATGACCGCATCCACAATATTCTCGGCTATGGTCTCAACCGTGGCGCGCACGATTTCAGGCTCGTCGAGCTCATCCGTATCGCGGCCGACGATCATGCCGACTTCGCGCCGCGCACCTCCGATGTCCCGTGCGGCTAACCGCTTGTACACCGCCATCCCCGCGTCCTTCAAGCCTTTGGTTGCGATCGTCGTGCCGATAAGAAGCGCTTCGGCCGCCCATGCAAGCGAGTAATGAATGGCATGAAGTCCCCATAGCGCCGCCCACGTCAAAGCATAGGAGCCGCCAACGACGATGACCGGCAGCAGGATGCCGAGCGGCTTCAGCGCCGCTTCAGATGCCGCGGCCTTGCGGATGGCACGCTCCAACGCCGCAATCGCTTTTCCAATCATAATGACGGGATGGGGAATCCAGCGAGGATCACCTGCCAATCGGTCCCATATGTATGCTGCTATGATGATGAACGCCGCTATCATTTCTCCCCCACCTTATTTGTTGCGACCGTAGTCATTTCCTCTTGCCTGGCAGACTTTGCATTCAGCCGCTTCCCTGTCGGAGCAACAACGCCTAACGATTCGCTCGTCATGGAAACAACGATCCGTCAGCTTCATGCTGAGTCGCGACAGATTCCGTAACGGTCTCGTATACAAGCCGCCCGACTGCATTTCCAATCGTGGTTGCCGTGCCCGCATAGGGATGAACTTTGTTATAGCGTCCGCTGTCGAGCATCGCAAAAGCGATCGCGTCGGTTGTCGTTCCCGTCGCCATACGCTCCGTCTCTTTATCATAAATATGTAAATCGGCCAGCGCCGCGCATTTCGCTTCCGTCGCCGTCATGAACACATTCCATACCGCCGCATCGGACAGCCTGCCATCCAATACGATAATCGTGTTTATCGTGCCGGGCTTGAGCGGTTCATACGCCGAAAATACTTGGCGAGCCAGTCCCGCGCGCGCCGCGTTGCTTGTCCCTGCCGTCGTAACGCACAGCAGCGAGCAGCCGTCCCCATGCTCCTCCGAGACTGACGCATGAGTCACTTTGGCGGCCGTCATCAGGCCAACGGTATCATCCGGCGCATATCCCCATTGCCCGCACATTTCTTGCATATACCTGACCGGCTCCGAGCAATCGAAGCCTTTGCGCACCATGCAATTCAAGATTCGGGTTCCCGTCCAGCTTCCGCCATGGAATACCGCGCTGCTCCAGATGGGTGCCCGCCGCGGCAAATCAACCGTCACATGCTCATGTCCCCAGCGGACATGAACGCCCGCAATACATTCAGACGCATAGGCGCGCGCACCGTCGCGATAAGGCTGCATCATTCTCCCCCTTGATCCACGGTATATTCCTTGCAAAAACGCCGATTCAATATCTGACGCTATCCGCGTCTAGCTTCACTTCCGTTAACAAAAAGAGACTATTCTGCAATCTCTAATAACATCCTTTTAATGTAACACAGCTTGCACTGAAATCGCCAAACGTTCATTTAACGTTCTATTTTTGATCGCAATCCGGAAGTCGCCCGCCGTCAACCCTGTATACATGTCACAGTTGCGAATCAATATCCCTTTGCGCCCCAATGCCTCCTGCAACCCCTTCGCCGTCCAAGGCGCCGGTGCCCGGCAGAGCAGAAAGTTCGCTTCGCTGGGCCACGTCTTGATGCCAAGGCCTGCAAGGCGATCGCGCAGCCAGAACCTTTCCGTCACAATCAGCTCGCGCGTCGCTCGGACATAATCGTCATAGTGCTTGTCAGTGAGCAAGGCCTCTCCGGCAGCAAGCGCCAGTCCATTGACGCTCCATGTAACCTGCTTGGCGATCATCCTTGCTATCAGCTCGGGGTGAGCCACGGCATAGCCTAGACGAAGTCCCGGAATGGCATAAAATTTCGTCAGCGATCGAATGATAATCAACCGCTCATATCGATGCAGAACCGGAAGCAGCGAAACCTTTTCTTCCTGCGGCAAAAAATCAATGAACGCTTCGTCGGCAACGAGCAGCGTATTCGTCTTCTCCGCCATACGGGCGGCCCGCTCCAGCCGTTCGCGGTCATAGACGAGGCCCGTCGGATTGTTCGGATGTCCGATAAAGACGAGATCGGTCTCCTCCATGAGCTGGTGCAGCTGCTCCTCGGCTGCCAGAAAGCCCTCCTCCTCTTGTCCAACCGCCGTGATGACATCCGCTCCGAACTGCCGCGACAAAGTCTCATATTCCGAGAAGCAGGGGGCGATGACGCCGACGGTTCGCGGCTGGAACGCAAGCAGAAGAAGCGCCATGCACTCAGCGGCGCCATTGCCAATGACTATTCGTTCCTCAGAGACCTGCAGCTTGGCCGACAGCGCCGCCTTCATCTTCCGGTGGCCCGGATCCGGATAGTTAACGATGCTCTCCACTGCTTGCTGCAGACGTTCGGCCACCACCGGCGGAGGACCGAGCGGATTAATGTTCGCGCTGAAATCCAGAAATGCCTCGCTCGATACGCCGAATGCATCTGCGGCGGTCCATACATCCCCTCCGTGCCCGAATTGTTCTATTGATGACATGGCAGCCTCCTTGTCCAAAATTCGTTTTTCTTCATTCCAACACGCCTATACTTGTACACTTGCAACTCCCCCGGAGGAACTGTTATTATCAGCCAAGGGTCGATAAAAGGTGCCGCTCGCCATAGTGGGCGTTGATCTCGCGCATATATCATTTCTCTTCGTACATTATGCGTAACGCAACGGCGTTCGTCAAACGATTTTTCCTTTTCAACGAAATGCCGAAAAACATTGGAAAAACGCACACTATTACACATCTGTTAAATGTTGTATAATTACTATACACTCTACATTTCGGCCGGAGTCGTCATGTAATTCGGAGGAGGGATAATCATGTCGGTGCATCACAAAACATCCTGGGCCTCTATCAGCGCCGCCATCATTGTCACCATCTACTATGCAACGGTCCTGTTCCGCCTCAAGGGGGACATCGGACTATACAGTACGGAAATGATGGCGCTGGCTCGCAACGTCTTCGGCACCGCGGTAGTGGTTCAAGCCGTCATGTACTTTGTCAATTTCATGTCCAAGGACGAGCCTGAAGATAAAGATGTGGCGCGCATGGTCTCGCTGCAAGCGAACCAGATGGCGCTCGTGTTTCTCGTGCTGGCAGTCGCTTGCTGCGCCGCCTATCTCATCTATGTGTCAGACACGCGCACACTGCTCCTGTCTCCGCTTGTATGCGCCCATCTGCTCGTCAGCGTGCTGCTCTCGGCATGGATCATCAAGTATGCGGTGGAGCTATTGCTGTATTATCGTTACTTGAAGCCTGACGCCATGGACCATCCGCAAAAATGAAAACGATTACTTCTGCAGTTATCGCATAAAACCGCTTGTTAGCGCAACAAAAGCGCAGAGGCCATTCGGCTTCTGCGCTTTTGTTTATTCATAAATTGATTGATTGAATGAATCCGTTCAGTTCAGCACGGTGAAAAGTTCTTCCGCCGATGTGCGCGGACGGGCCTTCGGCGCTTCATCGAAATAACCAAGGCGCAGCACGCCTACAATCTTCTCCCCCGGATTGACTCCGGCAAGCTCGCGGAACTTCTTGTTGTAGATGTAATCGCCCGTGTGCCACAGCATGCCGATCCCTTCTTCCCAGCCAAGCAGCTGGAGGTTCTGAATGAGGCAGCTTACCGCCTCCAAATCCTCTTCCCAAATAGCTGGACGCGGGTCCTCCGGCATGACGACAATCAAATAGGCCGGAACATTATTCAGGTGATTCAGGAACTTCTGCTTCTGCTCATCGGTTGCATCTTTCAGCTTCGTCTTGTCCAAGATGGTCATCAGGCCGTTAACGAGCTTCGATTTGCCTTCTCCTTCCGCATAGATGAAGCGCCACGGCTCGCGGAGCCCGTGATTCGGCGCCCACACCGCATCGTTCAACAGGCGAAGCACAAGACTTCGATCTACAGGTTTATCATTAAATTCATGGATACTCCGGCGTTCACGAATAATGGAAGCAATGGACATGGTTCGTCCTCCTCTGTTCAGCACTTATTGCCGTGCATATATTTTCTATACTCTATTATAGGTGATAACGATTATCAATATCAAATATATTTTGTGTTTTTTCTTAAATCGATTACAATAACATCATAAGGAGGCGGACGAGCAATGAAATTTATCGATAATCAAGGCATAACCGATCCCCGCATGAATCTCGCAATCGAGGAGTTCGTGCTCAAGCATTTGCCGCTCGAAGAAGACAGCTATTTATTGTTCTATATCAATGAACCTTCCATCATTATCGGGAAGAACCAGAATACGATAGAAGAGATTAACTCCGAATACGTCAAAGATAATCATATCCACGTGGTTCGCCGTCTATCCGGAGGCGGCGCCGTGTATCACGATACAGGCAATTTGAATTTCAGCTTCATTACGAAGGATGACGGCCAGTCGTTCCACAACTTCCGCAAATTCACCCAGCCCGTCATCGATACGCTGCGCTCACTGGGCGTAGACGCGGACTTGACGGGACGCAATGACATTCAAGTCGGCGAACGGAAAATTTCCGGCAATGCGCAGTTCTCTACACGCGGACGAATGTTCAGTCACGGCACGCTGCTCTTCCAATCGGAGATGGAGCATGTTGCTTCGGCGCTTAAGGTGCGTCCGATCAAAATTGAATCCAAAGGAACGAAATCGGTGCGCTCCCGCGTGGCGAACATTTTCGAGTTCCTGAACGAGCCGCTCACCATCGAGCAGTTCAAAGCAGCCATTCTCCGCCACATCTTCGGCGCGGAGCCGGACCAAGTGCCGCAGTACAAGCTGACCGAAGAGGATTGGGAGACGATTCGCCGCATTTCGAAGGAACGCTATCAGAACTGGGATTGGAACTATGGCCGCTCGCCGAAGTTCAATGTCGAGCATTCGAAGAAATTCCCGGCGGGCATCGTAGACGTGCGCATGGACGTGGCGGATGGCATCATTCAATCGATGAAAATATACGGCGACTTCTTCGGCGTGGGCGAGGTCAGCGATATCGAGACAAGAATGGCTGGCGTGCGTTATGAAGAACAAGCGGTCAGAGAGGCGCTCGAAGATATGAATGTCGAGCATTATCTCGGCAATATATCCAAGGATGATTTCATCGGCTTGGTCATGCTGCAAGAATAGAACGAAGAGCGCTTCGCCCGGTTAAGCGGCGGAGCGCTTTTTCTCTCCGCTTCTGCTTGCCCCGACGCCCGCAACTGCAATTGTGCAGTTCATTCGTCCCGTTTTCACCTGAATCGTCATTTCAACTGCGAAAACGCAGTTCATTCTGTTGCCTGACCCCAATATATGAAAAAACGTCAATATCAGATGTACAAATGCAGTTAATTCGTCCAAAAAGCCCAAATTGCTGAATTCAACTGTACTATTGCAGGTCAGAGTAGATCAGCAGCGGGGCAGCAGTCTGCACAACTGCGAATCCAGACAACAGCACTACAACATACTTTGCACGTCAGCTAACCGTGACACCAAGATGTTGACCACTGGCTGCTGTCAGCCATCCCGGACACCAAGCCCTTCACCGCTGACTATGTCTTCGAACCCGGGTACCAAGCCGTGCAACTCAAACCTGCGCACTCCTTAAGAAATGCGCATATTCACCTTGAAGCCCGCCATCCATATCCGCATGCAGACACAAAATACCAACCGCCCGCTTCCCATTCAGGCCGTTGTTATTTTCCCGCCGACTCAATACAGCTTATCCAGCACGGACTTCGCCGTTTGCTGAATCGCATGGCACGTCTTTTCCTTTGCCTGCAGCGCCACGGCCGTCGACAGGATGTCCAGCACGTGGATTTGACCCATCTTCGACGAGAAAGCCCCTCCTTGCAGCGGCGTTTCCCGCGAGCGAATGAGCAGGATGGAATCGGCGAACTTCGTAATCGGCGACTTCGCATGGCTCGTCAGGCAGATGAAATGCACGTTATTTTCCTTTGCAAGCCGAACGGCATCGACGAGGTCCTTCGTACTGCCCGAAGTCGAAATGCCGAATACGACATCTTGGGCCGACATAAGCGTCGCATTCATGGCCATCACGTGCGGATCGGTTACCGCTTCCCCTACGAAGCCGAGACGCATAAAGCGGTACTGGGCATCCATCGCCGTCATCGCAGACGATCCGACACCCATGAAGAACAAGCGCCGGGCCTTCAAAATGGCATCGACAGCCTTCTGCAGCTCGTTCATGTTAAGCAGCGACAACGTATGCTTCAATGAAGCGATGTTCTCCATCGTCATCTTCTGCGCCACGCTGGAGAGGTCATCGCTCTCTTCAATTTGACTCTCTTGATGCTTCAGCGGCGTCACCAAATCTTTGGCTAGCGACAATTTGAAATCTTGATAGCTCTTAAAGCCGAGGTTGCGACAAAACCGCAGCACCGATGTTTCTCCGGCATCCGCTTTCTCCGCCAGATCCGTAACCGTGGCATACAGCACCGAATCAGGATCTTTCAACACATAATCGGCAATCTTCTTCTCCGTCTTCGTCAACGATGGGTACAGGCTGCGTGTCAGCAGCAGCGTATTGGTATGTTCGCCTGCGATCATGAAGGAATCACCTCATTTCTTCGCTTTTCGCACAGTTCGCGCCGGCAGTGCCGCCAATGTCAGCCGTACGCTTGTCTGGCCCGTCTCCGGCAGTACTCTATGAAACTATACTGGACCTGTTTATCTAGGTGATAGGTTACAGCGCTTACTTGCGTGTATTGATACAAATGTTTTTTTGAGTTAACCTGTTTCCATCTATTATAATGTATTCCTTGAATTAACTGCAATGAGATGCCTGGATGTTTTAACCTGTAAAAATAGAATAGAATTTGATACAAAGGAAAAACCAATTCGGACTATGGATATTAGCGTTATTGACATTTGTCATAACGCTGCGTTCCGCCGCAACGCAAAAAAGACGTATACGAAGTCGCCGTTCCCAGCGCCAGCCTGGACGTATACGTCTTCTGGAAGTTAAAAGAATGAACCGCAACTCACTTGGCATGCTGTTCGATTTCAGCGACAAACGATTGGGTAATAAGCTGCGGCCTCGTAATCGCCGAGCCGACGACGACCGCATGCGCGCCAAGCTGCAGCATATGAGCCGCTTGCGATGGCAAGTTGATTTTGCCTTCGGCAATGACCGGGATGCTTAATGACTTGGCAAGCTTCTCGACGAGCGAGAAGTTCGGAAGCGAATCCTGGGGTGAGTACGGAGTATAGCCCGACAGCGTCGTCGACACACAATCAACTCCCAGGGATGCGGCATACAAGGCTTCCTCTTCTGTCGAAATATCCGCCATAACCGCTTGCTGCCGTTCCTTCGCAAAGGCGACGATCTCCTCCAGCGTCTCTCCGTTCGGACGCTTGCGGCGCGTGGCGTCAAGGGCGATCATATCGACGCCGGCATCGAGCAATTCCTTTACTTCCTTTAAAGTCGGCGTAATGTATATGTCGCTATCCTCGTAATCGCGCTTCACGATGCCGATAATCGGCAGGCCCGTCATTTTCTTAATCTCTTGAATATCCTTCGCCGTGTTGGCCCGTATTCCCGCAGCCCCGCCCATTTCAGCCGCCAGCGCCATCTTCGCCATGAATGCCGAGCCGTGCAGCGGCTCATCTTCCAACGCCTGGCAAGACACGATCAGCTTGTTCTGAATTCGTTCCAATATGTGTTTTCCCATACCATTCCAACTCCCATTGCTAGTCTGGACAATCCTGTGAACGGCTTCCGTAGTTAATCCCGCCGCGAACATCCGGCTCCAAGGCATATAACAATCATGAATGTGAATGTCAGCTCCTACTCTCCTAAAGTCGTGCATCCCACACCATCCTGGCCGCTCCGATGGACCCGGCTTGATTCCCTAGCTCGGCCGCTCTGATTGAAATATGAAGCCTCTGACGCTTTACCCGCTCTTCCAATAGCCCCCACCATATCGACTTGGAATCGACCATGCCGCCGCCGATCAGGATTGCCTGCGGATTAATGCCAAGGTGAATGTTATGAATGACGACGGTTAAATCATCGATGAATTGGTTTAGCACAGCAGCAACGGCAGGATTGCCCTTCTCATAAGCCTCCAATACCTCGACGCCTGACGGAAAATGGATAGACGCCGCCTCTGCGGCTGCTTGAACAAAGGCGGTGCCGGATATGTACTGTTCTATGCAGCCTCGCTGGCCGCAATTGCATGGACGCCCGTTCGGCACCAAAATGACGTGGCCCCATTCCCCGCCGTTCCATTGCGCCCCTCTCACGATTTTGCCGCCAATCCGGTTGGCTCCGCCGACCCCCGTGCCCAGCGTCAGCATCGTCACGTCGCAACAGCCTGCTCCCGCCCCGAGCCAGCACTCTCCAATAAGAGCCGTATTGGCATCGTTATCCACGCTCACCCGGCGATGAAATACAGACTCGATTTCTTCCTTCAGATTGCTTCCTTGCCAGCCGGGCAAATTATCGGTAGCGTATACGATTTCGCCGGTGCTTGCATTGACCCGGCCCGCTGTGCCGATTCCGATGCCTTCGCTGTCGGGATGCTGCTCCAACAGCTGCCTGATGACATCCTTGACATTCGCGAGGATGCAGTCCTTGCCCTTGGCGGCATCTGTCGCTTGATTCGTCTCGCCGGCAATGCGCCCGCTTTGATCGATCACGATCCCTTTAATCGAGGTGCCGCCAATATCAATTCCAATCGCCTTCAACTCATTCTCCCTCCTCGTGTCCATTCCCCGAGCAGATTCAAGCGGGAATATTTACTTTTCTGAAAAATTATAACGGATATATTCTTCATATATACATATGTATCGCCGCTCGGCCTGAGATAGCACAGGCAAACGGCGATAAACAACATCTAATACAGTTTATCAGAGATTGATTTTGCGGATAGTTCCCTAAATCTCAAAGCCTGTTTCTTCATATGAAGCGACACGGCTACGTTCAAAATATCGATGACGGCAAGCTGTGAAATTTTGGCGGCCAGCGAGCTGCCTTGCAGCGGATTTTCACGCGCCACAATGAGCAGGATGATATCGGCCACTTTCGTAATCGGCGAACGGGCATTGCTTGTTAACGCAATCACCTTCGCTCCCGTTTTTTTCGCAATCATCAAATTTTCGATGGTGTCCTTCGTGCTCCCGGAAATCGAAATGCCTACCGCGACGTCCTCTTTACTCATAAAAGCGGCTTGCATCGCCTGAAAATGAGTATCCGTCTTGGCGCTGCTCAGTTTCCCGATGCGCGAGAACGTGTGCGCTGCCTGCACTGCCGTCAAGCCCGAGGAGCCTACGCCGAAGAAGCAAATGTTCTTCGCTGCAATCAAGGCTTCAATGGCCTGCCCCAATTGACCCGGATCGAGTAATTCACGGGTTTGCTCCAAGGTATTAATGTGCGTGGCCACGATTTTCTGGCTCAGCACTTCCGGCTCGTCCGTTTCGTTCACCGCCTGGTGCAAATGCTCGGCCGGCTTTACCAAATCTTGCGCCAAGGACAGCTTGAACTCTTGAAACCCCTGAAACTTCAATTTGCGGCAAAACCGCAGCACCGTCGTCTCGCCTACATCGGCATTCTCGGCAAGCTCGGTTATGGAATGGTAAATGACATCCTGCGCATTTTCCAAAATGTATAGAGCTACCTTCTGTTCGGTCTTCGTCAATCCATTCAGGTGACTTCGTATGTTGAGCAATGTTTTCCCGGTCTCATTTCCGCTAATCACATATAATCCTCCTGTAGCACCTTCATATCGGAATATTTTTTCTTTTAAAAGAATAATAGAGGTACTATTCTCCTTTATTTCTTTATTTTATATGCAGAACTACCGATTTGCAACAAATTACAAGCTTGGGCTTTAGGGGGGGGCGTGACCGTTTTTTTTCCGTTTGGTTCCTTTTTATCTCATCCCTAAAAAAGATCGGAGGTATTCTCTCTCAAAATCAAAACTTCATCATATTAGACTCCAAGACTTTCCAAACACACATATAAAAAAGGAGCCGCCTCATTCTGAGGTAGCCCCTTTGTAATCGTTATTTACTTAAAATTGTCTTGCACTGACATTGATGTCCATTTCGTGTCCATCACTGCTAGTTACATAGACTTTCCACTTCCCAGACATTCCACCGCCGCTGTTCATAGTAAAATTTCTTGTTCTGCCTTCGCCAGGACCAACTTCAACATATCCATGGTCTTTATAACCAATATGCTCCACTTTAAATTTTACTGTTTTCGATCTGTGGTTGTTTTTAACAAATACATTTAATTCTTTTCCGTTTGATGGTGAAAGTGAAAATGTATTCTCAAAAGCAGACCTGCTTACGTGGTGCACGTCGTTTATGGGGGTATTATCAAGAGTCGTAAATTCTGTTTCATTTTCGATTTCCTGCCCACTAGCCACTTTTAACCCGTCATTATCTGCAAAAGATACCGAGGAGATGGATAACATCAAAATCATAGACATGCAAATTACCATAAATTTTTTCATGATAAACATCCTCCTTCATTGTTATTGAGCATAGTTTACCCGAATGCCAGCTTTAAGGGTTCTTCAAAAAGAGTACGAAAACAGGTGGTTAGCGGCCTAAATTTGGAGGGTTCGAAAGCAAATAGGCCGTTTGCGAGAGTGAATAGTGCGGGTGTAGATTGAAGTCTAGGAGCTCAGCATCCGATGGTAAAAACCTACGCAGATTTATAGTTCATAAACGATAGAAACAGGCGAATAGCTTCTACCTGGTCACCTTCCTTTATTAGATTTTTGTTTCCATCATTATGACTATCGGAATGAAGAGTATTACATTCATAATCAAAACAAGCTGGATTCACTGCTATTGTACCATATATTATAAAAAAAGGAATCATTGATATTAATCACTCAAATTATTGCATCTTCTATTTCATGTGGAGCCTCGTAACATGCATGTCCTCTTTTACTTCGTTTTCTCAGATCCTGAAGGAATCCTCCTCAAAATTCGACAAAAATAGCTAGAGAATTTAACCAGAAGTCAATTCGAGATTCAACCCATCCTAACTTATACTAGATTAAACAGATTTAGGTATTGAGATAATTTGTAAGTTATGCAGGAGTTTTTATCCAAATGATGAATTACTAATGAGGAGGGTCCACAAAATGTTATATGACCATCATGTAGCTCCGACGGTACTCCGTCAAAAGTTGCAAGAGGAACTGATTAAAAGGGGGTGGAAGCAAAAAGATCTGGCGGAAGCTGCTGAAATAGAGAGTTCATCGATCAGCAACATCTTCAACCATAAACAGTTCCTTATGCTTCCACAGCTCCATGCCATGAATCAAGCTTTTGGTTCCCCGAACCATGCCTTTTATGAAGAGTTTATTGGGGAATGCTGTAGCGAAAACGGCCGGCTAAAGCCAGATAAGACGAGCGATTTCATACTCCACTGTATCGCAATTGAAAAGTATGAACTCGTCAAACAACTTGTCCAACTCCTCCATGAAGAAACTAGCCGTTCCAAAATGATCGACCCCACCTTCAGGATAGCCGAACACATCTTCCAGTCAGACAAGCGCAACTTCTCACTCCCCTTCTATGACATCATCACCCAGAACGGATACAGCAGAAGTGAAAAATTGGCCATCTCCTACTACAGAAGATTTCTCATCCTTAGAAACCTGGACACTTGCGGAGCCGGTAGTGAAGCATTATGTCAGCTTTTTGAATATTTGCCTTTATTGCCCGATAAAATGAGATTTGATGCATATTATCGCATCCTGACGTTCTATAATGTAGTAGAGAACTGGCCAAAGCTGCTCCTGTATGCCAAAGAGCTGCGGAACATTGCACTTGCCGAAGGACAAAATGACTATGTGGCCGAAAGTTGGTTGTATGAGTCATTCGCATTGAAAGGCATGAAAAACTTTGAAGGCGCATTAAAGGCTACTCTGGAGTATGGTGTATATGGGGACCATTACGCCTGGTTATCCAAATGCAACGAACTTTACATCTCCATTGAGATGAAGCAAACCGAGCCTATCGAAGAGATTATGAGCATGCTGAAGGACGTCCAATTGCTCCTCGTGATCCCAGTTGCCTTGGATAGCTATATCAGCAACGGGGCGTTCCAAGATGCGAAACAGTACCTGGATAAGTATAAGTCATATGTAGACGACTTGTTATCTCGGAAGGACCCATTTTACTTGAAACATAAACTGCGCCTGACGCAAGCTTTGAGTCAATATTATTTTGGAACCGAGCAACATGAAATCGGATTTGAATACAACGCTGTATCTTTGGAATTGGCACTTAAGCTCAAGAACATGCAGCGTGTAGGAATGGCTGTCGTTACCTTTCAAGAACATGAAATGCATGCTTCAGCAGAGCAAAAGAATCGATACGTACATATCCTTTTGAAAGAGGTGAATTCAGATGAAGAAAGCATCGATCATCATGTTCATGGCTCTTTTCTTGTTCAGTTTTACAGGAGCATCGTCGGGAATGGGACTGGGTGACATCGGAACAGGTTGGCTAGCCGGCGACATTGGAACAGGCTGGTCGCCAAGTGTCATCGGAGCGGGATGGCAGACAAGCAACATCGGATCAGGATGGTCACCAATGAGTAACTTAAACAGTGATACCATGAACACGTAATCTGGCAGGACATTAGCGATAGGGGCCCTTGATTCAAGGGTCTCTTTTGTTGTTCTCTTCTCAGCCAAGATCCTCGGATACTTTCTTGTCGGGGCGAACGGCTAATCTGACGCTGAACCTCTTCGGAACGCAGGCCTTGAAGGGCCTTGCTTTCAAAACATCTGGCCTATAGGCCACGGTGAATTCTCTCACGTACATCCCGTTGTTCCTATGCCAAACCTGAGAGAATCTATCCCCCAATTGATGTTCTAAATAAAGGAAAAACTGACGATAAACGTATCGTCAGTTTTTTTGACAAGTATAGGTTCAATCCACACTGTTTTTTACATACGCTTGTGCCAACTCAACATTATCACCCTGTAGTTCAACCCGATATTTACAACTGCTACTCATCCAATAATCTTGAAAAGTTGCATCCGATGTGGCCGAGTAGAGGGTAAGCGAATGTTTTTCCCACCAAATGTTGTCTGAACATTTTTCCAAGAGACTGGCCGTAGCGCCCCCTTTGTCTACCGATAAACCGTATCTACCGTATCTACCGGCCTACATGCATTTACAACAGTTCTAAGCCGTTGAAAGAAATAACTTTCTGTCAACTACTATACTAGATATTCGCACCTTTTATTTATCTATAAAATGATTTTCTTCTCTTATCTCCTCTAATTGCGGGAATGATTGCTTTCGATTGAAATAAGGCGTGCATGAGGTACAATAGGAATACGTGTTCAAAAAGATGAGATGAGGCTGCTGCGTACAGCCCATGAAATGGGGAGAGAAACGATGTATAAGCTAATTGCCATTGACGTAGACGACACATTGATTACCGATGACAAAGAAGTGACGCCCGGCACGAAGCAAGCGCTGGAGCAGGCCGTCGCCCAAGGCGTTGCCGTAACGCTGGCTACCGGCCGCATGTACGCGTCCGCGCACAATATTGCGCTGCAGACCGGGTTGAACGTGCCGCTCATTACGTATCAAGGCTCGTTAGTGAAAAATGTGATTGACGGACACATTTTGTACGAACGTTCGGTGCCGAAAGATGCCGCGCTCAGCCTGCTGCGTTATTGCGACGAGCATAAGCTGCACCTGCAGCTTTACATTGACGACCATTTGTATGCTCGTGAAGAAAATGACAAACTCATCGCGTATGCGAATTTGTCGAACATTCCGTATACGATCGAGCCTGATTTCGACCGATTGCTGGCGTCTCCATCGACGAAGATGCTCATGATTGACGAACCGGAACGGTTGGACGCCATCGCGCCGGAGCTGCGGGAACTGCTCGGCCCGGATGTTCATATTACGAAATCGAAGCCGCATTTCCTCGAAGTGACGCACCGCGAAGGCACCAAGGGCAGCGCACTGCGCCATCTTGCCCGGCACTTCGGCTGCAGCTTGGAAGAAACGATTGCAATCGGTGACTCGTGGAACGACCACGATATGATTGAGGCAGCCGGACTCGGCGTCGCCATGGACAATGCCGTCGACTCGCTCAAAGCAGTCGCAGACTACGTGACGCTTAGCAATAACGAGGAAGGCGTCCGCCATGTCATCGAGAAGTTCGTGCTTCATCCTGCTCAAGACAAGCAATAACGCGTGACGGAATACAACAAGCCGCTCATCCAGTGCGTATACATGTATGCACGGTGGAGCGGCTTGTTTTTTGCCTCTATGAGCTGTGATGCCTCGATTGCCTCAACTTATTGAGCGGTGCTTCGCTTCAGACTATATCATCGTTCACCTGAACGTCATCCGCCTATCCGCATCCCCGTACGAGCCAATGTGACTTGTGACGGCAGTGGATACGATTGGCGCAAATCGATATCGTGGGACATATGCGTGAATACCGTTTGCTGCGGCTGAATGTCCTCAATTAGCCGCAGCGCCTCTACCATATCATAGACGGACCGGGTCGAATATTCCGCCTGCTCATGATAGAAGTTCGTCCCTAAAATAAGCAGGTCGAGGTCCTTGAACCATTGCAGTTCCTCCTCGCCCAAGCCGATCGCATCAGAGGCGTACACCCAGCTTCGCAAGACCGGACTGGCTGTGCCATCCGGCCCAGCTTGCCCCCTTCCCGCCCCGGCGACAGGCGCAACGCCATCCACCCGATCGAACCGGTACGCATAAGCATATCCGTTCTTGCCGTGATTCACCCGAATCGGACGGATGGACCATTCGTGCCAACGCCAAGGCTCCTCGATGCTCTGGAACGTCACGAACCGTTCGAGCCATGGATACATCGGGCGAATCGTCTCGCTTACCTCGGCCGGCGTAATGACGCGCCCCTTCCGCTGCAGCCAGCGGCATGCGTCCGCATAGGCGGTTAGGCCTGCAATATGATCTTGATGCGCATGCGTAATCAACAGCTCGTCCAGCCAGAAGATGCCGGCGCGCTCCATCTGTCCCGTCCAATCGGGCCCGCAATCGATGAGCAGCTTATCCTCTCCCCGTTCCAGCAGCACGGACGAGCGGTACCTGCGGTTAACTCCGCTTCGTCTCGCTTCTTCGCACACCTCGCACGCGCAATACACACGCGGCACTCCCATCGAATCCCCGGTCCCCCAGAAGGCAATGCTCCAATCCTCCGCTGCGCTCAAGGGTTGAAGCGGGTCAGCCGAATCCGCTGCGCCCGTATTTGCGCCGCATGCCGTTATCGAATTGTGCTCCATCTATCATTCCCCCGCATTTCTATTTGCATGGCTTCACCTTTACAAGAAAATAACGAAACCGTTCGGAATTCGTCATTGTTCTTCCGTCTATTATCCAGTATAATCGGTTTCAATTCGGCATGCATTCATCAATGACGGATCCGCCATGTTACAACATGCATGATAACCTGGGCCCTATCATGTTCGCCATTCGAGGAGGATAACCATGAATAGCAATGCACTATTTCATCATGTGGAAATTGTGGCGCACCGCGGTTACGCAGCGATACACCCTGAGAATACAATGGAAGCCTTACGCCGTGCGCTGGAGCTTGGCGCCGATTCCTTGGAAATAGACGTCCATCATTCCAAGGAAGGCATTCCCGTCGTCATCCATGACGACACGCTGGATCGGACGACGGATGGAACCGGCCCGGTGCGCGAGAAGACGATTGAAGATCTGCAGCAAGTGGACGCCGGCACAAAATTCAAGCCCGAATTTGCCGGGTGCCGCATTCCGTTGCTGGAGGAAGTGCTTGAATTGTGCGGAGGCACGGTCGGATTGCAGCTCGAGCTGAAGGAACGCATCACCGAAGGCGAGGCGCGCGCATTGCTGCATCTGCTCACGAATTATCGCATGCAGGAACGGACCATGGTCATCTCCTTCCATCCGGACAACTTGCGGCTCGTGCGCTCTCTGCATCCCCATATTGAACTCGGCTGGTTATCCGACAAGCCGGTTGACCTTGCCCCTTTGCAGGAGCTCGGCCGCGCCACGCTGCTTCTGCAGCATGGGGTCGTACAGCGGCAGCCCGACATCGTGCAGGCGGCAGAGGCGGCCGGTATCGGGCTTGGCGTATGGACGATACGCGATCTCCAGGACGCCTATCGGCTTGTGCGATTGGGTGTGCGCCGATTAACGTCCGACATCCCGCTATATCGGGATTAACGATATGCTAACTCAAGAAGCGCAAGCGATGATTGCCCTTTTCGGACAACAGCCGCTTGCGCTGATTTTTGTTCTGTTCAGTTTATGCCGGCCAGCACCTCGTACCATATCCCGCGCTTGCTATAGAGCGTCTCTTTGACCTGAGACCAGCCTCCCATATCGCCAATGCTGAACAGCCCTTCCGGAATCGGATACTTCCGTTCCATCGCATGAGCCGTCTCCTCGTGAACAGGCCGGAAGCCGGCTTCCGCGAACAATTGCTGTGCCTTTGCTTCGCGCAAATATGTGACAAACGCCCGCGCCACGTCCTCGGTGCCATGCTTCTTCGCATACCGCTCGACGACGACCGCCGGATTCTCAATCAGAATCGTATGCTTCGGAATAACCATGCCATACGCTATGCCTTCCCGCTTGCGCGACAAAATTTCGTTCTCATACGTCACGATGACGTCACCGACCCCATACTCAAAGGCGGCCATCGAGGCCCTGCCGCTCTTATCCAAGGAAATGACGTTGCGATGAATGCGCAGCAGCAGCTCCTTCGCATGGCGCGGCCCGTCCAGGTTCTGCTCTGCCGCTGCCTTCAAGCCGGCGCCGTAGATTGCGTTAATATCCCACTGCGCCCCGCCGGACGTCTTCGGATTCGGGTAGAGCACCTCAACACCCGGCTTCGTCAGATCCTCCCAGTCACGAATACCGAGCGGGTTGCCTTCCCGCGTTCCCATCACGACGATCGATCGCGTCACCATACCGTCATAGGCGTCCTGCTCTTTCCAATCGGCAGGCAGCAAGCCGGCGCGCACCAGCTTGTCAACGTCCCCTTCCATGGCAAACAAGGCCACGTCCGCTTCCAGCCCGCCGGCAATTGACCGTGCCTGCGTGCCGGAAGCTTCGTATGACTCTTGGAAGACGACCTTCTGCCCCGTCTTCGCCTCCCAATCGGCTGCGAATTGGGGCAGAATGCTCCCGAGAGCTTCCTTCGCCACCGCGTAGGCGCCGATTACAAGCGTTACGCTATCCGTCTCCCTGTCTCCGGCCGCCCCCGCCGCCTGCTTCAGCTGTGCCGATGCAGCCGCATTCATCCCTTCCGGCGCGGATGAGGGAGACTCCCCGCTGCAAGCGGACCATACAAGGATGAAGAAAAGCAGCGCCGCCGCAACTGCATATTTTCTTTTGCCCGTACTCATCGCACGCCTCCTGCTGACTCCGTCATTATATGAGAACCGGCAACGGGTCCTCTTTGAGCGCATTTTCCTGCATCCAGCTCCGGTCTTTATCGAATAAATAAATGCGATGGATAAGCACCTGCACACGCTCTCCGATATGAAGCACCGGACTCTCCAGCGACCGGTATGTCTTCAGCCTCATGCCGCCCACATCCACCTCCACCATCCACTCGCTGCCGCGAAAATGAAGCGCCTTGACCTTGCCTTGAACACTTGCCGAAGGCAGCCGCACTTCGCCCTCTCTCCCAACTTCAATATATTCCGGCCGTATGAGCGCCTTGCTTTCCTCACCCGGGTTCATGCTTTCGAACCCTTTCAAAGTGTGGGCATTCGACAGCAGCGTCGATTCGCCGATAAATTCAGCCACGAATGGCGTCTCCGGCAGCTTGTAAATCTCCCATGGCGTCCCCATCTGCTCGACCCGCCCTTGATTAATGATCATGATTTCATCGGCCACCTCAATCGCCTCATCCTGATCATGAGTAACGAAAATCGAAGTGATGCCGACCCGCTCAATGAGCTCCTTCAGCCAGCTGCGCAGCTCTTTGCGAATTTTCGCATCAATGGCCGCGAATGGTTCATCCAGCAGCAATAACTGAGGCTCCGGCGCCAATGCCCGCGCAAAGGCGACGCGCTGCCGCTGCCCGCCTGACAGCTGATGCGGATACCGCCGTTCCACACCGCTCAGCCCGGTCAGCTCCACCAATTCGGCTACACGTTCCCGAATACGCGCTTTCGGCCACTTCTGTATCGTCAGGCCGAACGCGATATTGTCGAACACCGACATATGCTTGAACAGCGCATAATGCTGGAACACAAAGCCGATGCCGCGCTGCTGCGGGGGCACATCGTTCATAAGCTTTCCTTGAAACATAATCTCGCCGCTGTCCGGCTGCTCCAAGCCTGCCAGCATGCGCAGAACAGATGTCTTGCCGCCGCCGCTTGGACCGATCAGTCCGATTAATTGTCCGGCTTCAATGGAGAATTCCACATCCTGTACGGCGTGATAAGAGCCAAACCATTTGTTTAACTGACGAACCTCGATATGCATCGCTATTGCACCCCTTTTTGCCCATTGTGCGCTTGATGCGCCTTGTGCTCTTTATGCTTCTTTGCCCATTCCATCACTAAAAGCAGCACGACCGAGATGAGAGCCAGAACGAGAGCAACGCTGCTCGCGGCCGCAATATTGAAATTTTCCACGTCCTGATACACCAAAGTCGTGGCCGTCTGCGTCTTGTTCATAATGTTGCCCGACACAACGAGGACCGCCCCGAATTCACCGAGCGAGCGCGCAATGGTCAGCACAACGCCGTAGAGAACGCCCCAGCGTATTGATGGCCATGTGACGCGCCAGAATATCGTCCAATCATAAGCGCCGAGCATCGACGCCGCTTCTTCCTGCTGTGTTCCGATTTCTTGAAGAACGGGAACAACCTCTCTGACCATCAGCGGAAACGTAACGAACAGCGTGGCCAGCACCATTCCCGGAAAAGCGTATACGATGTCGATCCCGGCCCGCGCAAACATGGCGCCCATTATCGTATTGGGACCAAGCAGCAGAACAATCATAAATCCGCCAATAATCGGGGATACGGCAAACGGAAGATCGATTAAGCTGTTCAATATATGACGGAGCTTTGTTCCCAGCCAGTTCCCTCTGACGAGCACAAGTGCGGTAAGAATGCCAAAAATCATATTGACGACCGTCACAATTACCACGACGGCGCCCGTCATTGCCATGGCATGAATGGCGGCGGGACGAGTCAACGCGTTAATGAACGAATGGAGCCCGTGTTCGAATGCGCCTGCAATCATCTGCAGCAAAGGAGCGATCAACAGAGCAAAGAAAACAAGGTAAGTAAGGACGATAAGAATGACGGATTGCTTCGGGCGAACTCCCGGCCCAGAGCCAGGCGGCGTGCGAACAGCCCGTGCGGACTCATATTCGGATAGATCCTTGCAGGAAGAAATCGGGGAGAATGGATCACTCATACTTGAGACCTCCGCGCCTGCAGGACGTTGACGAAACACAGTACAATAAATGACATCGTTAAGAGGATGACAGATACAACCGCGGCGCCTTGCGGATTATCGCTTTCGATCTCTCCGAAAATATAGACCGATGCAATCAGCGTCTTGCCCGGTATATTTCCCGCCACGAGCACGACAGCGCCGAATTCCGCCATGGCCCGCGAGAAAGCGAGCATCGCTCCGCTTATGATGCCGGGACGCATTTGCGGCAGCAGCACCTGCATAAACGTGCGCATGCGGGACGCTCCCAACATATAGGAAGCTTCTTCTTCGGCCCGATCGGCCTCTTCAAGAAGCGGCTGCACGGCGCGGATGACAAAAGGAAATGTGACGAAGACCATGGCGGCGATGATAGCCGGCTCCGCGAATACGATCCGAATGCCGAGCATGTCTGCAAGCCCCCCGGCCATGCTGCCCGGACCAAGCAGCAGCAAAATCATTAATCCGCCAACCGCCGTCGGCAAGGCAAAGGGCAAATCAACCAAGCTATTGAGCCATGCCCGCCCGAAGAAGCGGTAACGGTGCAGCACCCAAGCCGACATCGTGCCCAGAGCGACATTGATGGCTGTAGCGATGAGCGCCAGGCGGAAGGTTAGGGCCACTGACTGCCAAGCGAGCGGTTCCGCCAAGCTTTCTGTGAAACGGGTCCATCCTCCGGCAAAGGATTGAAAGTAAATTCCGCCGATTGGCAGCACAATGAGCAAAAACACGTACAAAAGCAGCGTGGTGCGAAAGCCCCACAAAGCCCCTTTATGTCGCAGCACTACGTTCACCCGTTCTACCTCCATTTATATCAAAGTATCATTTAAATAATTCCTACATGTTTACTTGGTTTTTGTTTTCGTTATTTTACCAAAATATAGAACGCTCCGTCAAGGCTGCCGAAGGCTCATATTATAAATAAGGGAAAGCTGGCTGGTCTTCATCCTTCAACGAACCTTATGCAACTTATTCCAAATGCTTATGATGGGTGAATACCTACGCATTGTTTTTTGACTGCCGCAACCCGTTTCAAGGAAAACAAAATGCTCCGTTCGCGATAATGGCGCGAGCAAACTGGCGGTGATATGCTTCATTCGCCTCTTTCCTCCATCCTCCCCTTTCCTCAGGGGGCCGCATGTCCAGCGTCCACTCTGGTTCACTCCCTGCCATTATATCAGCCGTTTTAGGCCATGGTTGCCAAACGAAAAGCGCTATCCCCTCAAACTCCCCCTCCAGATATCCCTCAACCTCAACCGAGCGATCGCCAACATGCTTTTTTAGGAAAGTCCCCCCATTCTGAATAAAGGGGAGAATGAGGCAAAGGGGAAACAAGCATACCTCCTCCGCGAAGGGAAAAGCTGGCGAATGATTTAAAAACAAAAAGCCATCCCGAAAGATGGCTAAACGAAATATACTGCACAGCTACAACGTCAATTCGACCTCATGCGCGCCCTGTTCATCCCGCAGCGGAATGAATGGCCCCTCTTCCCCGAAATATTGCTCCAAATCGAGCTCTTTTCCATCGATGGCCAGCTTGCTCTGACCCTCGTTAGGACGGGACGGACTGCACTTGCCGGCTGGATTGCTGACCTGAATCCGATATTCCGCATTGCCGTGCCGGTACCGCACGGAGAACGCCGGCCAGTCTTTCGGGATGCACGGGCTAATAATCAGCTTGTCTCCGCGGCGGCGAATGCCAAGAATCCATTCCAGCCCGGCTTGATACATCCACCCCGCCGCACCCGTGTACCAGGTCCATCCGGCATGCCCTTTATGTGGCTTTGCCGAGTAAACATCGGCCGCCATGACATAGGGCTCCCCGTAATATCGGTTGACCTCGGCTGGATTCATCGTATGGGTAATCGGGTTCAGCATATGGAACAGCTCGAATGCCTTATCTCCATTTCCGAGCATCGACCAAGCGACAATGCTCCATATGACTCCATGCGTGTACTGCCCCCCGTTCTCCCGAATGCCAGGCGGGTAGCCTTGAATGTACCCGGGGCTCGGTTCCGTGTTGTTAAACGGTGGCGTGAGGATATAGGCCATCTCCATATCTCTGTCCACAAGCTCACGGTCAAATGAATTCATGGCCCGCGCGGCCTTGCCTGCTTCCGCGAGTCCGGAAATGACCGACCAGGACTGGGCGATGGAGTCGATCCGGCATTCCGCTTGATGTACGGAACCGAGCCATTGCCCCGCATCGGTGAAGGCTCTGCGGTACCATTGACCGTCCCAGCCGTGTTCATTGAGCGCAAGCTTGAGCTGCCCGGCGACGTCGCGATACCGCGCCGCCCGCTCCGTGTCCCCGCGCCGCTCGCATACTGCTGCGAACCGGATCAGAACGTCGCCCATGAACCAGCCCAGCCAGACGCTCTCGCCCCGGCCTTCCGCTCCGACGAGGCTCATGCCGTCATTCCAGTCGCCAATGCCTATGAGAGGCAGGCCGTGTTCGCCGAACCGTTCCAGACTATGGTCAAGCACGCGCAAGCAGTGCTCATATACGGTTCCCGTGTCGCCGGATAAGACTGTCTCCTCATATCGCTCATGCTCCCCTTCGCGCAGAAGCTCACTTTGCAAATAAGGAGCGCTTTCCTCTAACAGACTGTCGTCCCCCGTATGCTCCAAATACCGGCTCAGGGCATAAGGCAGCCAGAGCAGGTCATCGGAGAAGCGGGTGCGGATGCCCCGGTGCGTCTCTTCATGCCACCAGTGCTGGACATCTCCTTCCTTGTACTGGTGGGAAGCATGAATGATAATCTGAGCCCGGGTCAAGTCGGGACGGCAATGCAGCATCGACAGCGAGTCCTGCAGCTGATCACGGAAGCCATATGCGCCTCCGGCCTGATAGAAGGCCGATCGAGCCCACATTCTGCATGCCAGCGATTGATACAGAAGCCAATTATTGAGCAGCATATCCATCTCCTTGCTCGGCGTGGACACCGCCACCGTTCCCAACAGTCCGCTCCAAAATTGCCGTATCTCTTCATAGGCTTGCTCGCAAGCAGCGGGTTCGCGGTATTTGCGCAGCCACTTTTCGGCGGCCTGTACAGAATCGTCGCAGCCCAGCAGCATGTAAATCGTCCGCTCCCCGCCAGGCTCGATGGCAAAGCGGGTCTGTACGGCTCCGCAGCTATCGCTCACCGGACCGTCCGAGTCCGACAGCCGGTCCCGCTCAAGCGCCGCTGGCTGCTCCGCCGTCCGGTTCCGACCGATGAATTCCTGCCTGTCCACCGTCCACGACGTCTCCCGCATGGAGGCATCGGCTGCCGCAGACGGTTCATTCTCTGCGGATGCGGCGGGATACACCGCAAGAAAAGCCGTCGCATCGCGGAACGTATCCTGGTATGTGTTGCGCGCGATCAAGGCCTGCACCGAGCCGTTCCACTCGCTCACGATGTGCGAAGCGTTGCTCTGACGATTCACGCCGAGCACCCACTCCGCGTAATACGTGACGGACAGCTCCCGCCGTTCATCCGACGGGTTGCGCAGGCGCAGCTTCATAATTTTAATCGGAGCGTCTACGGGCACGAACACGGTCAGCTCCTGATGGAGGCCGCCGCTGTCATGAGCATAGCGCGAATACCCCATCCCGTGAGCGATATTGTACCGAGCTCCTCCATCCATGCCCTCCTCTCTGTTAGGGGAACCGACCAACCAATATTCGCCGCTCTTGTCATCCTTGAGATAGCACGCCTCGCCCCGCGGATCCAGCGCAGGATCGTTGGACCAAGGGGTCAGCTTGCATTCACGGCTGTTGCGCCACCATGTATATCCCGTGTTCAGCTCGGACACAAGACATCCGAAACGCGGATTGGCCATCACGTTGATCCATGGCGCTGGCAGGAAGCGATCATCCTTGAGCGTCATCCGATATTCGCTGCCGTCCCTGGAGAAGCCGCCCCATCCGTTGAAAAAGAGGAGCGGCGTGGAGTCGGACATCTCACTCTCTCCTGCATTTGCCGTTGATTGATAGGAATCACTCTGCGTGTGCCCTGCTTTAAGACGCTGCTGCTTCGTTTTCGGCAGATTCGCTTTCGCTTGGCTTGACGGCTTTCGGTTCGCCTCTGCCTGTTCTTCATCTTCTTGGCCTGCTGCCGAATCGGATGCTTCCGCTGCCTTCAGCTGCGCCTTCAGGCTTGGCCCATCCGCTCGAAGAACGACTCGTGCCGTGGCGAACAGCAGCGCGCGGTCCTCATCCGGCAGTCCAGCCGACGCTATGAGATATGCGCTTCCGTGATCGGTGCGGTAACGGTTCAAACGGTGCTCGATGCTGCGCTGCAGGCTTTCCTGCACATTTTGCTGATATCCTTCAAGCGCTCCGTTCAACACGACCACATCTAAAGACAGCCCTTTGCGAAGCAAATATTCATGGCCTGACAACAGCTTATGGATAAACGGCAAATGAATCGCATCGTCGATAGTGACGAGCACGATGGGCCGATCCCCTGAAACGCCATATGACCATAAGCCGGATTGGGCCTTCGTGTTGACGGCAATACTCGCTTCCTGCTCATCATTCAATCGCCCAGAATATAGCGCGCGGCTCGCCAGCACATGATACACAGCGGCATCGGCCGGGCTCAACTGCATGTTATGCAGCTCGATTTGGGCATGGGTCCATGCATGCTCGAACACCCGGTCCGCCTCGGCCTTCCGCGATAAAGTCCGCGCGAGCGCAAGCGCCTCCTCACGCGTGCCGGCTACTCCGGTAACGGCATACAGCGCAATGCGTCCGCCGGCTTGCAGTGTTATTCTTCTCCGCATGATGAACGCCGGATCCGCAACCGAGCCGACTGCTCCGCCCAAGCGGGAACGCAATCCTTTCGGCGCGGCCAGCGTATGTCCCCTGCCGATGAAACGAGCCCGATCCGTCTCCATCTCCGGAGTGTCGGACGCTTCTTCTCCATCCGTGAAGACGTGGAACGCCCACAGCGCCTGCTCGTCCGCGTTTCGCGGCCGTTTGCGCGCGAGCAGGCACCGCGCTTTTGCATCATACTCCGTCTCGATGAACAGCTTCGTGAAGGCGGGATGGGCTGCATCCGCATCCGGTCGGGCCAGCGCCAATTCAAGGAAGGTAGTCACCTCGAAGGTGCGAGTGTCCGCGCCTGCATGATACAGCGTCAGCTTGCGCACCTCCGCATCGGCATCGGGAGATACCGCGATTTCCAATGCGGTCTGCATCTCCCCGTCCGTCCGCTTGAACAGCGCTTTCTCCAACGAAAAATGCGCCTCGGCGAAAGACGGCGGCACGCGGCATGGCTGATAGGTCGGCGACCAGCACTCATCCCGTTGCACGTCCCGAATGTACATGTAGCTGCCCCAGTCATCCTTCACCGGATCCTCCCGCCAACGGGAGACGGCCAGCCCTTGAGACCGCAGCTGCCCGCTGCCGCTGTTCGTAATCACGGTCGTGAACGAACCGTTGGACAGTATCGCCGCTTCCGGCGCCGGAGTATCGGCAGACGGATAGGAGCGGACCGGTGATGCCTGAGGCTGCGTCGGCTGCGCAATGCGCTGGATGCCCGCTGCCTCAACGCGCGCCTGCGCCGGCTTGGCCGGAATCCGCTCCTGCAGCAGCAATTCAGCAGTCTGGATGCGTTTATCCCGATGGAAACGCTCGATCATGTTATGGTCATGCAGCATATTGGCGATGGTCAGCAGACTCATCCCTTGATGATGGGCCATGAAGCTGCGAATGACCTCGGCCTTGCTGCCGTCCGGCATTCGTTCCGGCGTGCAGTCAATCGCTTCATAGAAGCCGTACTTGCCCCGGGCTCCCATTTCCTCCATCCGGCGCAAGTTGTCCATGCCTTCGGCAACAGCATATGGAAGCGCCATGATTGCCGCATACGGCGCCAGCACCAAATCCTGCTCCAGCCCCCGCTTGAAGCCGAGACCGGGAACGCCGAATGCCCGGTATTGATAGTTTTTCTGGTAGTCGAAGGCATAATATCCCGATTCCGAAATGCCGAACGGAACGCCGCGTTCCTTTGCATACGCCATCTGCTGGCGAACGACGCCCCGGTACGTGCTGTCCCAAATTGTTTTTGGATAGGTGCGCATCAAGAGCCAGGGCATTAAATATTCGAACATCGTTCCCGACCAGGAGACGAGCGCCGTGCGCCCGCCTTGACTGCGGGTGGCCCGCCCAAGCGCCATCCAGTGGGACACCGAGATTTGCCCCAGCGCGATCGCGACGAAGCTCGTCTGTCTCGCTTCGGACGCGAGCAGGTCATACAATACCGCGTCGCGTTCTCCGCTGGCCGCGTGATACCCCAGCACGAACAGCTTGGCTTTGTGATCGTACAACGCGCGGAAATCGGTGCCGTTAATGAGCGTTTCCACACGCTCCAACAGCTCCCGGCCGCGCTCCAGAACCTGATCCGGCCCATGGGATGACTCCTGCTTCAGCTTTTCCAGCTCGGCCGCAAATTCAAAGTGCAGATCATCCCTGCCATCTGAATCGAGCCGATTGCGCTCGGAATGTGCTTTTCCGGGAAATTCCTTCATGAGCCATTCCGCCACTCCTTGCTTAACTGCAATGAGACTGGCTACGAAGTTGCCGGAATCGACCGTGGACACATATACGGGAACGAGCGGCTTGAGGGTAAGCGTGTCATACCAATTGAACAAATGCCCGTTCCACTTTTCCATCCGTTCCACAGAATGGATGGTTCGTTCCAATCGTTCCAGCAGCTCGGCCGTGTTGATAAATCCGAAGTCCCGCGCGGTCAAAGCCGCAGTCAGGAAAAAGCCGATATTGGTCGGAGAAGTGCGATGAGCGACGCCATTGGGCGGATCAATCTGCACATTGTCCGGAGGGAGCCAATGATCTTCGGCTACCGTGTAATCTTCATAAAAAGCCCAGATTTGCCGGGCGAGCTCCCGCAGCTCCCGTTCGTCGTGCACGGACACGGATTCCGCCTTTTCCGGCTCCGCTTGATCCAGCCAGCGAATGACGGCCGGGGCCATTGCCCATAGCAGGCACAACACCACGCCAAAGCTTGCTATATATGGATCCCGCTGCAGTATGGAAGCCGCGGCTGCGAGCAGCACGAGCACATAGCCCGCCGTCATTCCTAAGAGAGGGGGATGCGCGTTCTCCCGGTTGCTGCGTTCGATGTGCAAAGAACTTGTCCACTCCAGCAAGCGGCGTTTGCTGATTGATAGCCTGTATAGGGTTCTGGCGATGGCATCAGCCATCAGCACCGCTTGGAAAGGCAAAGCAAGCAAAGCGAGCCCCGCATGAGCCGCAGCCATGCCGATTCCCCTTGGATCCCATTCCGCTCGGGTCAGATTCACCAATTGACGGATGACGGGAATGAACATCGTCGCCAGCACGACGCCCAGCCACCTCCAAGGCGTCCCGGGCAGGATGGTGAATCCGAGCAGCAGTGCGAATAAGACGATCGGAAGCAGGCTGCGCCGCAGGTTATCAATAATTTGCCAGCGCGTAATGATAGACAAGTCAACGGGCAGCAGCTCGCCCCGACGGCTCTTCATCCGGGGAAAAAGCCAACCGAGCAGCTGCCAATCTCCTCGCACCCACCGGTGAAGCCGGTTCTGATAAGCGATGAACTTGGCGGGATGATCATCAATGAGCTCTACATCCGTCAGCAAGCCCGCCCGCAAAAAACCGCCTTCCAGCAGATCATGGCTTAGCACCCGATTTTCGGGAATTCGTTCACACAAGGTTTCCGCAAATGCATCTACATCAAAGATGCCTTTCCCGGTAAAAATCCCTTCGCCTAAAGCGTCCTGATACGGATCGGAAGCGGCGAACGAATATGGATCCAGGCCGGGCACCGACCATAAACCGGCTAGCCGCGATTGCAAGGCCGACTCCAGATGGATTCCGATTCGCGGTTGCAGCACCCCGTATCCCTCTACGACCCGGGAGCGCTTTTCATTTAGACGCGGTCTGTTGTAAGGCAGATGCAAAGCTCCGATCATTCGATGGGCGCTTTCCAACGGAAGCCGCGTATCCGCATCCAGCGTAATAATATAGCGGATGCGCGGCAGCACCGCGGCATTTCCGTATGTATAGTCGTAGCTTGTCTCATTGCTGCCTTTCAGCAGCTCGACGAATTCCACGAGCTTGCCGCGCTTGCGTTCCCAGCCCATGTACACTTCTTCGCCGGGATTCCACCATCTGCTGCGCTGATAAAGATGGAACGTCGTATCATCGGAGATCGAATATCGCTTGCTGAGCCGCTCCATCCTCTCTATGGCATAGGCAGCCAATTTGTCATCCTCAGGCAGCCGTTCCAAGCGGGAATCCGTAAAATCCCCCAAAATCGCATAATGGATATGGGGACTGCGATTCGCCAAGTAATGGATTTCAAGGCGGTCCACCATCTCGTCCACTTCTTCCTTGGACGACCATATGACGGGGATGACGACCATCGTCGCGGCTTCGGCCGGCACTCCGGCAGAGAAGTCGTAACGAAGCAACGTATTCGGACGAATGGCGCATTCGATAATATAGTGAAGACCGGTTACCGCCCATTCGCTGGCCGGAAGCGCCACAGCCGCCATAACGATAAACCAGCCCACTGGATTGATTCCCTGCCCCCAGCCAATGATGAGCGACAAGGCTGCCCAGAATACCGCAAACAAACATGCAAGCAGCGCCATGTAGGATGTCTGGGCACGGCGACCTAGGAGCCGGTTCCCCGGCAGCGGCCGGGGTTTGCTGCATTTTTTCAAGGAGCGCTGGAGTTCACTTACTCCTCGGGGCTCGAACAAGTAATAGGCCAAGAACGAACGCCGCGGCATAAGATTCGCAGTTGATGCTATGGATGCACCCAATGTATGCAATGGACCCGCTGCTTGCGCCGAACCCTCCTTTACTGCCGATGCCGATTCCACCGCCACTCCCGCCGGTAAGGCGGAAGCCTGCTCCGCAAGCGCAAGCGCTTCGCGGGCGACCAGATTCTCCTGTACCCGGAGCCGCCGGGCCAATAGCTCCACCCGGTGACGGATCGTTCCGCGGCTCGCCGCATCCAGCTTCGGATACGTATCTGTCCGGTCTTGGCGAAGCGTTTGTTCCACCAAGCTGATGCGGACGAATGCGTCATCCCACGACCAACGCTCGTTCTTCCTCAGGCTGCTGATGAGATGACCCGCTTTCCGTTGATAAGACGCCTGCAACTGCAGCTCATAAGTTACGATACGGTCAAGATCCCGATCGCCGTTTTCGAACTGGCAGATCAACCATTCCCGTACGGAAGCGGCATGATCGGCCCACTCGCGCAGGTGGGATATTAAGTGGACGGCCCAGGCCCCTGACAGAGGGAAGGACTGTCCTTCCTCCTCCAGCTTGGCGCCAAGGGATTCGGCATTCCAAGCGCCGGGTTCGAATTGTCCGAGCAGCCGTTCGACATCCATGCATATTTCTCTTCTGTCCTGCACCTGAAGCATGACATCCGTAAGCTGATGAATGAGCGCCAGACGAAGGAAAAGAGGGATCGACCATGCTTCCGCAACGGTCAGAACCGCTACCTCCTGATAGGCATTCACAAATTCAACAAGCGACGTTTCATCCAGCACGCCATCAACCAATGCGATATATTCAATGCAAATCGATTGAATACGGTATTGGCGCTCCTTGCGCAAATACGGCAAATTGTTGGGCAGCGCCCCGGTAATTTGCTGCTGCATGCCCTTTACCTGATCCCCGATAAATTCAATATTATCAAGCAGCCAATCCTCCGCAGGCTGTGTACAGCTTGCAGGATGATGCTGCAAAAGGTTGGCAAACGCACGCAACGAGTCCAAATCCGCCGCTGCTCGCTTCAACAGGCTTGTTCGAGAACGGGCAGTGCGTTTTGGTGTATGCCGCAGCGCCAACTCGCGCGCTTTTTGACGAAGTGTATCACGATGTTCAACCATTAGAGCCTCCGAAAATCAAATTAATTAAGATTTCACGTTTTCATATGATTTCCGAAAGGCCATGATTTTATGGGATTGCGTGAAAATAGATATGGAAAGCCCGAAGACATGAGCGTCTCCGGGCTTTATCGTTTCGCGACGGCAAAGGATACGACCCGCCCCTGAGCAGGATCGATACCGATGTCGTAAGTCGCGTTTGTTCTTTTATTTTGGAATGCAACATGCATAATACCATGCCGCAATGCGCGTTCGCCAGAGAGCATTTCCAGTTCTCCCGCGGCGGCATGCAGCTGCTGTACCACGTAATGACGGGCTTCTGACTCCAATCGCTTCATTTCCGTTCTCGCAGGCGGCGCCTTCATTGAATTGCGCGTTACGCCAAGTTCGTAAAAATCACCCGTTTTCAAATTCAATTCGCCATAGAAGCGCTCGATTCCCCCAGTGGCGCCAGCATGCTTGGGCAAGCCGACGAACGTGACATGGCCAGGGCGCGCCTTCCGTTTCCCGGAACCTGCCAAGCGTCTGGTAAAGCCGTACGTCATATTCCATTGCCCGATATCGATCGAAAGATCGAAATACCGCTTCAATCCGTCAACGGCAAATTGCTGCATCCTGATTTTGTCGATCGCTTTTTCCTTTCCGTACGCTTTGACTGTTTTACTTACTTGATGATACGTATCTGTCACAGCTTGTCCGCATCCCGTTAGCACAAGGCATATGATTACGGTTCCCGCAAGCAGCGCCGCTGTTTTGTTCATCCGTTTTTCTCCCCTTGCCTTCTATCCTGCCATCTAAGACGCGCGGCGCCCCGCTTTCCCCTTCTATATGGTGGCAGCTCCGGGATAGCGAGACAAGAGACACGTCCCCTTATAAGCATAATGGATACGGACGAAAGCTTCATGTCATTCCTCTTACATTTAGCTTACAATCTTGCAAGATTGGGGGAGTTATCAATCATTAAAAAGCCTCCTTACATTCATTCATCCCCCATCCTTGCTAATGACGGGTTGTGGCTGGGCTACTGTCACGATATGTGCAGCCGAATGAAAACGTGAGGAGGCTTTATGCGGTTCGTTGTCATCACCAATACATCATGCCGATTGCGCCGATTCAAGCGCTCTCCGGCATAGAAAGCGAACATGGGCCAATGCAGCCGGTTTGACCTCTTCAAAGGTGACTTGATCTTGAATATAAAAGGAGATGAAGCCGTGCATAGCAAGAAATAAACTGAGCGGAATATTATGGCGCTCTTGATCGGAATGCATATTGCCGCTCAGGGACTGTCTTACGATAGTCGAAAACATCTCTAAGCAACGCCCCTGTTCCGTCCGGGCATAAGCGAGCAATTCCTCATCCCGCGTCATGAACATAATTTCATAATGATGCGGATGTTCCAGTCCAAATCGGACAAACTCCAACATAACCTGCTCCATCTTGGACAATCCGTCGGAAGGAGCTTGGTTGACAACACGTTCGAACAGCCGTTCAAGCCGCTTGAAATCTTCTTGGACAAGCGCGTAGAACAGCTCGGCTTTATCTTTGAAATGATAATAAAGCGAACCATGGCTGTACCCTAATTGTTGGCCGATACTTCGCATGGAGATGGCTCGGTACCCCTTCGTAACAAACAAATGGCGCGCCACTTCCAAGATTCGCTCTCGCGACAACTCTTGATCCACTGCTTTTCTTGCCATAGCGGTTGTTCTCCTTATTCCCCTTCAATGTAATATAGCGGGTCTCCCTTCCCGATTACGGCCTGACCTTGCGTCAGATCCGTTATCCACGCGATAAACCGCTCACACTCCGACACGACGGGCAAGCACGTCAGCGTGACCTTATCGGCAAATTGCGTTTCTCCCATCCGTGTTTCTTTATTGCGCAACTCATTTTCCAATTTGCCAAGCCATGTATAATCAATCTCGACAAATACTTCTTGATGCAATACTTTCTCGATCGCTTCAGCCGCTTCAATCGCTGCCACCGCACCGTCCGAGTATGCGCGTATCAGGCCGCCGGCACCGAGCAGAATGCCTCCGAAGTAACGCGTGACGACGATAGCCGTATCTTTCAGGCCTTGGTTCTTCATCACTTCCAAGATCGGCTTCCCCGCGGTCCCGCTTGGCTCCCCGTCATCCGACGCTTTCTGGATTTCATCGCGCTCCCCTATAATGTATGCGGAGCAGTTATGGGTCGCATTCCAGTGCTTCTTCTTCATCTCTTCGATAAATGTAATCGCTTCCTGTTCGTTAGTTACGGGTTTGCCGTAACCGATGAAGCGCGACTTCTTAATGACGATTTCCTTGCTGCCGAATTGGCGTACGGTCTTGTAACGTTCTAACAAAAAACTCACCTTCTTATTGCCAAGAAAGCAGTTCCCCATAACGGTGAACTGCTTTCATCGGCTTGTCGCTTAACTTAGCTGTGTTGACTGGCGCCGACCCGATTAACGGGACAGTCTCGCTTCCAATTCCGCCTTCTCGGCTTCATAGCCTGGTTTGCCAAGCAGGGCGAACATATTTTTCTTGTAAGCTTCAACACCTGGCTGATCAAATGGATTGACACCGAGCAAATATCCGCTGATTCCGCATGCTTTTTCAAAGAAGTACACCAAGTAACCGAACGAATGCGGCGTCATATCCGGAATTGTTACAATCAAGTTCGGAACGTTGCCGTCAGTATGAGCGAGCATCGTGCCTTCAAATGCCTTCTTGTTGACAAAGTCCATTGTCTTGCCCGCCAAGAAGTTCAGTCCATCCAAGTCGTCTGCATCTTCATTAATCGTCACATGGTGAGACACTTTATCCACCTGAATGACGGTTTCGAACAGGTTGCGCGTTCCTTCTTGAATGAATTGTCCCATGGAGTGAAGATCTGTCGAGAAGTCGACCGACGCCGGATAAATTCCTTTGTTGTCCTTCCCTTCGCTCTCGCCGTACAGCTGCTTCCACCATTCGGACACGTAGTGCAGGGCAGGCTCATAGTTCACGAGAATTTCCGTCGTCTTGCCCTTGCGGTATAGCGCGTTGCGCACTGCCGCATATTGGTAGCTCAAGTTATCCGATACATCGGGATTGTTGAATTCCACAGATGCGTCCTGAGCGCCTTGCATCATTTCGTCAATGTTAATGCCTGCAGCCGCAATTGGCAATAGGCCTACAGCAGTAAGTACGGAGTACCGTCCGCCAACGTCGTCCGGAATAACGAACGTCTCATAGCCTTCTTCTGTGGCCAGCTTTTTGAGGGCGCCTTTCTCGCGGTCTGTCGTTGCATAAATGCGCTGTTTCGCTTCTTCTTTACCGTATTTCTTCTCCAGCAATTCACGGAAAATACGGAACGCGATGGCAGGCTCTGTCGTAGTGCCTGACTTGGAGATGACATTGACCGAGAAATCTTTGCCATCGATCAGATCGAGCAGGTGCGTAATATAAGTCGAGCTGATGTTGTTGCCTGCGAAATAAATTTCCGGTGTCTTACGCTTGTCCTTCGGCAGCATGTTATAGAAGGAATGCCCCAGCATCTCAATCGCGGCGCGCGCGCCCAGATAAGACCCGCCGATGCCAATGACAATCAGCACTTCGGAATTGGACTGAATGCGCTCGGCAGCCGCTTTAATGCGTGCGAACTCCTCTTTGTCATACGCAGAAGGGAGATCGATCCAACCCAAAAAGTCGGAACCTGTGCCTGTCTTATTATGTAATTGCTCATGCGCCAAGCGAATGGGCTCTTTAAAATAATCAATTTCATGCTGACTAACGAACGTCAACGCCTTGCTGTAATCAAAGTGCACTTTTTTTGTCATCGTACACCCTCCTCGAGTATTGGTTGACTTTGCCACTTTAACCCATGAAAATCAAGATATAGTCATAGAATACTGGATTTTGAACGGAAACACAAGGGAACGCGCCTCATTGAAAAGGTTTACACGATAAAACATATTTATAGCATTGCACAATATCAAGTATGAATGCGTTGTCAGGAAAAAAAATATCGCCTGCTTCATGCCTCCCCGCGCTCCTTCCGAGTATGGTACACTATTCTCGGACAATCAGCTTACACTAACGCGAGGTGAACCCTGTGAAGAACGTAGCAGTATTGGGATTGGGAACGATGGGCGCGCCGATGGCCGCGAATTTGATTCGCAAAGGATTCAACGTCACGGTATATAACCGCACACCAGAGAAGGCCGCACCGTTGCAAGAGCTCGGCGCCAAGACGGCTGCAACGCCGCAAGAAGCGGCAGGATATGCCGATGCCGTCATCACGATGGTAAGCGATGATCGCTCGATTGAAGCGCTCTATTATGGAACGGATGGTCTGATGGCAAGCATTCGGGAAGGTCAGATTATTATCGATTGCAGCACGATTTCTCCTGTGCTCGTGAAGCGCTTGGCTGCCGATTGCAGGCAGCGCGGCGCACAGTTCTTGGATGCGCCGGTTACCGGCAGCAAACCTGCTGCTGTCGACGGCACGCTCGTCTTCATGGCCGGCGGAGAGGCGGAAGCGCTTCAAGCCGCCATGCCTGTCTTGGAGGCGATGGGACGCAAAATCGTCCATATGGGGCCGACAGGCAGCGGATCGATTACGAAGCTCGCCCACAATACGATTGTAGGCATCAACAATGCGGCGCTGGCCGAAGGCTTCTCTATCGTTGCCAAAGCCGGAGTGAACCCGAGCGCCTTCTTGGACGTCGTAAAAAATGGCAGCGCCGGAAGCAAAGCAGCCGAGTTGAAAGGCGAGAAAATCATCGCCGGCGACTTCGACAATCAATTCTCGCTGCAGCTGATGCTCAAGGATTTGAAGCTTGCATCCGTCTTGATGGAGGACATGCAGTCTCCGTCTCCGATGCTCGATGCCGCCAAAAATTTGTTCCAAATGGGACAAACCGCCGGCTTCGGCGAAGAAGACTTGTGTTCGGTCGTAAAAATGTACGAGCAATGGATCGGACATGCCATCGGACGGGACAAGTAAGCTGGATATAGATCTTTACGGCGAACAGGGAGTGTGCGGGGAAATCCGCCACTCCCTGTTCATATAGCCGGCAATAATGCCGCACGCTTCCCCGGCCTGCCCCATGATGATTGATAATCTGTTCTTATGCCAGCTCTCCCTCTCCTTCTGAGGCTGAAAACGCGCTACATCTTCTGAATGCCAAGCTTGCTTTCCGATTTTCTGCGCTGGAGCATTTCTCTGGATCGGGAAAATGTAAAAATAAGAAGAGCGATCCAAATCAGCAGAAACGCCAGCAGTTGCGGCAGGCTAAAAGGCTCGTGAAACAGAAACAACCCTAATAGCAGCATGATGGTCGGCGCGATATATTGTAGGAAGCCGACCAGCGTAAAGGAAATTCGTTTGGCTCCAGCGGCAAATAACAGCAAAGGAATGGCCGTCACAACGCCTGCCCCCATCAGCAGCAAAATAACCGATATATCCCTGTCCCATAACGAGACGGAGCTATGATCGAAAAAGAGCAGAAAGACAAGCGCAAATGGCGTCATGATGAGCGTTTCAATGGTCAGTCCCGTCCAGGCGCCGATGGCGACCTTCTTTTTAATAAGACCATAAAATCCGAAGGTGGCAGCCAAGGTCAACGCGGCCCAAGGTATGCTTCCGTAATATATCGTCAGACACAGCACACCTCCTGCCGCGATGGCAACGGATATCCACTCTGCCTTATTCAAGCGTTCTTTCAAGAAAAATGTGGCTAGAAACACATTTAGCAGCGGATTGATGTAATAGCCAAGGCTCGCTTCAACCACGCGATCACTCTCTACGGCAAAAATAAAAACGAGCCAGTTGACGCTGATCAGAACGGAGGCCAAAATCATGCTTATGGCCTGTTTTTTATGGGTAAACACATATTTCATTTCTGCGGTTACCGTCTTCAGCTTTCCTAACAGCAAAAGAATAAGGAGCATAAACACCAACGACCATATGATTCGGTGAGCCAACACCTCTCCGGCAGGGACAGATCCAACCGATTTCCAATAAATGGGAAGAACACCCCACAAAAGATAGGATAACCCTGTTGCGAGCACCCCCATGGAATACTCGCCTTGCTTTATTTTCATTGCAATCCTCCGCTCCACCCAAGATGTTATCTAAAAAATCTTCTTTTACTATATCAAAATTTATATAACACTGGGGATTGTTTTTGTTTTTTTATTTCTAGTTGTAAACATAAAGTTTTAATGGTAATATTTTCAACATACACCTCAAAAAAGATTTGCGGAATTTTGAAAACGTTAACAAGGAGGGAGCCTGTTCATGCAGCGCAGACTGTCACTTTGTATGATTTTCCTTATTCTTTTTTACTCCATCTTTAATGCCCGCTTGCCGGATGCCCACGCGCAAACCAACGATTACAACAATGAATTGAGTTTCATGAGTCCTCTGGAGAATACGATTCACAAGAGCCGTCAAAATGATTACCCGATCGTGCTTGTGCATGGGTTTGGAGGTTGGGGGAGGGAAGAGATGCTTGGTTTTAAATACTGGGGCGGCTTCAGCGATATTCAAGATGATCTGCGTCATTACGGGTATTCGGTCTTTACCGCCGCGGTAGGGCCTGTGTCGAGCAGTTGGGATCGGGCTTGCGAGTTGTATGCGCAAATTAAAGGAGGGACCGTCGATTATGGCGAAGCCCACTCGAGCCTGCACAATCATGCGCGCTATGGAAGAACGTATGAAGGTCTGTACCCGGAGTGGGGGGAAATCAATCCGAAGACCGGAAAGCCCAGGCGGATACACTTGCTGGCCCATAGTCAAGGAGGGCAAACCGCACGCTTGTTCATACAATTGCTTGAGAACGGATCTGCTTCGGAACGTGACGTCACCCCTGGATCCGATTTATCCCCTTTATTTAGTGACAAGCAGGCACCGCATGTTAGCAGCCTTGTCGCCATTGCCTCTCCGCATGACGGTACCAGTTTAACGCATTTTATTGAGGGAATCGCTCCCTTTGCGCAACAAATTATCGGATTGGCCGCCGCAGTAGCCGGTAATTCGGAGAACCCCGTTTATGATTTCAAATTGGACCAATGGGGTCTGAAAAGAATGCCTGAAGAATCGTTCCTCAGTTATTCCACACGCATATACAAAAGCGCCATTTGGAGAGACACTAAGGATGTTTCCCAATGGGATCTGAGTCCGGATGGGGCAAAAGAATTAAATGAGTGGGTAAAAGCGCAGCCGCGCGTCTACTATTTCTCGGTGTCGGCGGAGAAAACATTCAGAGTCCCGTTATTCGGTTGGCATGTGCCGAAATTGCACATGAATCCATTTTTGGTTGTGTCAGGCCTTTTTATCGGCTCTTATGCGGCTAATGTCCCAGAACGCGTAGCAATCGATAGCGATTGGTGGCAAAATGATGGTCTGGTCAATACGATTTCAATGAGCGGGCCAAGGAATGGATCGAACGATCAAATCATAGCTTACAACGGGAGGCCGCAGATGGGGAAGTGGAACTATCTTGGTTTAATGGCTTCTTGGGATCATGCGGATACAGTTGGATTGTCAATAATAAATCCGCACGGATGGTACCGCGACATCGCTGACCTGCTCGGATCTTTACCGATTGATTAAAAATGAATGTCTCGTTCGCAACGAATCCAAATGCGCCTGCTGCACGAGAAAAAGACCGCGCAACGGGCAGCCGGCATCAGCCAGCTTGCCCGCATAGCGGTCTTGCATGTATCATATCAGGCTTTTATGCTACACCAAAGCTTTCACGCGGCTCACAACATTCTCCACCGTAAAGCCGTATTCGCTCATGACACGGTCTCCAGGTGCGGATGCGCCGAACGTCGAAATGCCGAGGATGTCGCCTTGGTCGCCAACATATCGTTCCCATCCGAACGGAGAAGCCATTTCTACGGCTAGGCGCGCCTTCACATCCGGAAGCAATACGGAATCTTTGTATTCCTTCGGCTGTTTCTCGAACAGATCCCAGCTTGGCATGCTGATGACGCGAACTTGAATGCCTTCTTCAGCCAATGCTTGCTGCGCGCGCACTGCCAATTGAACCTCGGAGCCTGTAGCGATGATTTGCGCTTGCGGCTTGCCGCCGGCAGCGTCAGCCACGACATACGCGCCGCGAGTGATGCCTTCGCGGGCACCTTCGACAGTAGCCTCCAAGATCGGCAGGTTCTGGCGAGTCAGCACGAGCACCACCGGATTGCCAGTGTTCTCCATCGAATACGCCCATGCGGCAGATGTCTCGTTGCCATCGGCAGGACGGATAACCGTTACGCCAGGAATGACACGAACGGATGCCAACTGCTCGATCGGCTCATGAGTAGGACCGTCTTCGCCGACGGCAATACTGTCATGCGTCAATACATACGTTACAGGCAAGCCCATAATGGACGACAAGCGTACGGCCGGGCGCAGATAGTCTGTAAATACGAAGAACGTGCCGCCGAATACTTTGACGCCGCCATGCAGCGCCATGCCGTTCATTGCGGCGGCCATCGCGAATTCACGCACGCCGAAGTACAGGTTGCGGCCTTCGTATTGGCCGGGACGGAATGTAGGCAGGTCGTTCAAATGGGTCATCGTCGAGCTTTCCAAGTCAGCAGAGCCGCCCGTCAAGAACGGAATGTTTTTCGCCAGTCCATTCAACGCGTTACCCGAAGCGACGCGAGTCGAGACCGCTTTGTCGCTGGATGCGTACACCGGCAGGTCGGCATCCCAATTTTCCGGCAGTTGGCCGCTAATCGCCGTGTTGAATTGGGCAGCCAATTCCGGATACGCTTGCGAGTACTGCTCGAACTGCTTATTCCAAGCCTCATTGGCTTGTGCGCCTTTGTTCTTCACATTCTGTTCGAAGTGAGCGTATACTTCCTCAGGTACGGAGAAGTCTTCGTGCTCCCAATTTAAGAATGCTTTGGTCAGCTTCGCCTCGTCAGCGCCAAGCGGCGAACCGTGCGTGCCGCCGTGGCCGCCCTTGCCCTGCTTGTTCGGGCTGCCATAGCCGATGACCGTTTTCACCTCAATCAGGGTCGGCTTGCTGCTGTCTGATTTTGCCTGTTCCACTGCTTGAGCGATCGCAGCCAAGTCATTGCCGTCTTCCACAAGCAGCGTGTGCCAGCCGTAAGCCTCATAACGTTGGCGCACGTTCTCGCTGAAGGAGAGATTGGCTTCTCCGTCCAGCGTAATATCATTGGAATCGTAGAGCACGATTAGTTTTCCTAATTTCAAATGGCCTGCGAGCGATGCCGCTTCGCTTGCCACGCCTTCCATCATGTCGCCGTCGCCACAAATGGCAAACGTATGGTGGTCGATTACATTGTACTCGTCACGGTTGTATGTCGCGCCCAATTGCGCTTCAGCCATGGCCATACCGACGGCCATCGCAATTCCTTGTCCAAGCGGACCGGTCGTTGCGTCGACTCCGGCCGTATGGCCGAACTCGGGATGCCCTGGAGTCTTGCTGCCCCATTGGCGGAAATTTTTAATCTCTTCCATTGGAAGATCATAGCCGCTAAGGTGCAGTAAGCTATACAATAACATGGACCCGTGCCCGGCGGACAACACGAAGCGGTCGCGGTTGATCCATGTCGGATTGGAAGGATTGTGCGTCATCGCCTTCGCGAACAAATGATACCCCATCGGTGCGGCGCCCATTGGCATACCAGGATGTCCCGATTTCGCTTTCTCAATTGCATCGATAGCCAACGTGCGGATAGCCGCTACCGAAAGCTGATCAATGTTGGTTTGATTTACAGTCATTGCTGATTTCCTCCTTAGACTCCTACTCTTCACAAGTTGATATTTAGGATGAATTGAGAATGCGTAGTGGCTCAACTTGTACTCTGCCCCATTTTGCATTATTGTACCATTACTCACCTTTCGATGCCACTTCAACGTAGTAAAAAGAACGGTCCGCATCGCTCCTCAACTGGAAGCATCCCCATTCTATATGTAACGATAATCCATCCTATCTATATCCAACCTGTTATGCAAGCAAATACTGCTGTAAGAACACACCAGTTGTTTACATAAATCAAACTAATTAGTTGCATGCAATTTTTTCCCTTGCTATATAATGAAATATATACCTCGCGCTATTTTTGCATAAATTCAAATGATTACAGATAGTATATCTGTGTTAACAGAAAATTATCGTGTATTGCCGGATTGTTTTGAAACTTTAGTGACTTTGCCGTGACTTTTAGCATGCCATCAAATGTCCCATGCAATCAGCGCTATCGACGATATCCCTTTCCGTACAGCGGGGCCATATGCCGATAACTCGCATGTCTCGCGCAACCACCTCCGCTAAAGAAAGATTGAACTGGTTCTTAGCATGATTCCCCAATTGGTACGCGCATCTTTTGAAAATGACATGCGAACAGTAGGAGCCTCTGCCCTCACCATTATACGAAAGTTGAAAAACGAGCATCCTGCTATAGCGGAAGAAATCGCCAAGGCACTCTTAATCCCTTGAGAACTGCACATCCTTTAAAAGTGAATTCCTTTCCCGAAATGAGGAAATTTGGCATAGATTCAAATGCTCAAGAACCTTCAAGGGGAAACACTTGTTCGGCTATTAAGGTAGGAATGTTTGATGGCGGGGTAGACCCAACAAATCCTTTGCTTATAAGGCATGTTAACGAAAACAAGGTTTTAGAAACAGAACCTTTAGATAAAGGTGTAGAACATGGGACAGCAGTCGCAGGCTGTATCCTGTACGGACCATTAAATGCTTACGGAAAAGGTTCTCAGGTACCACAGCCTCTTGTTTCTGTCGAGAGTTTTAGAGTTCTTCCTTTAAGCGAGCCTGATGATTACGAACTTTATGAAGCAATTGACATTATAGAAAGCATCGTCCCTTCTAGGCATGATATTAGTGTTTATTATTTATCCTTCGGGCCTAACGGACCAATTGTAGATGATGATATTTCCAGGTTTACTTATGCTCTTGATGAACTAGCTTGGAATTATCGAAAGCTCTTTGTCGTCGCTGTTGGTAATGATGGTGATCTAGATAAGCCTTTTAACCGCATCCAAGCCCCTGCTGATATTATTAATGACTTGGAGTAGGGGCATTTGCATATGATTATTCTAGTGGAGAGGTTATTAGAGCATCCTACAGGGAAGGGTGTAAAGTAAAACCTGATCTTGTTTGATTTGGGGGGACGAAAACAGGCCAATACATACCATCTCTTATACTCATGGACAAAAAAGCCTTAGTAACATACCTATCCAAAACCTCATATGGCTTCTGCATCTCAGATGATAGAGAAGGAGCTATAGTTCCGATTACAAATGCAATAGTTGCTGAGGCTACTAGAGTAGTCCATCCTATATCAGCTCTTTTTGCCACTAAATTAGCGTTCACATATGCAGATAATCTTAGTAACTCATTTTCATCACAACATTCCCTCTGTAAATCTTCTATAACTCTGCTTTGATAATGCCAATCCGAAATATCCCGCTCTCTTCTTAAAAGAGTATTCCTATAAAATACATAGATGCGATCGTCTCGGACCGGAATATTCGACCTCAAGAAAAAAACAAACCAAACAGTTGCAATAGGCCCTAGTGCTGAAATTATAACCCATCTTGGGCCTACTCTGTTTCTTAAATAAGCTATGTGTATGTTAGCAATCACCAACATACACCATAATAAATATGACATATGGCTCCACTTCTTCATGTCGGATTTCGACAATTAAGAAGGTATTTCTTCCTACAACTTTCGCTACCCTTTTACACAGCGCAGCATGCTGCAGAACTGCTTCATCCCGGTCCAACTTCCCCATGGACAACTCTTGCATTTTTCTGGCTGCTTCGGCGGGGATCTGAACCGCTTCTTTTTCTTCATAGTGCTTTCCTCCAATAAAAAAGCCGCCCAGGAATGTGCGACTTCGGATACAATATACGTGGATCTAAAACCATTTTACTGAGCTGCGAAAATTAGAGCCAAAAACATTTTTTCTTACTCTCTTCCAATTTCCCCATTTCATCGTCCTCAAGCTCGAAATATCTCATTATTTCATTACACTGCTTCGACCTTCTTAGTATACCGGCATTTTGGAAAGTTGCTGCAGCCGTAGAATTGACCTTTGGGCCCGCTTCGCAGTACCAATTTATTACCGCATCTTTGGCAAGTCAATTTATCAACCGGCGCTGCTGCTATGACCGCTTTTGGTGTCGGATCTGTTCCGGGGTTCATTGCCAGGATCATGTCAATCAAGGCTTCACGATTAATAAGTTTCACCTTATTAGACTTAGCCAAATCATACGCAGCAGCCGTGTAGTCGCTGTTTGAGACCACCCAGGCTTCTCCAGCTCCATAGTGTGCAATGGACGCCTGTGCTTCCTGAACAGCCTTAATCCCCACATTCTTGTTGTATCGCTTGGCTTGGACAACGATCTTCTTCCCCTCTTTTTGAAGGACTAGATCGGCGCCATAATCACCAGCAGCTTTGGTCACTTGGGTTTTGTAACCTTGTGCTCGGAATAAGTGCCCTAAATACTTTTCAAACTGAACGCCTTCCATCTTATCGATATCTTCGATGCCTGACTTTTTTAGCCGTTCGTCTCTTTTTACACTGATGCTGATCAGCACAGCTATCAAAACCGCGACAGCAAGAATGCTAACTATCAAAGATGCCTGTAACGATTTCGTTAACGAGTATGTCCCAAAGGCCGCAACTATGACCACAAGACCACATAAGCCCTGAATAAACTCCTCCTGCTGTTTTGCCTTGCTCTTTCTTCTCGCCATGTCTACATATCCCCCATACATCGAATGTTATGATATACCAATATTCGACATTTAGGACTTTAATCCCTCCGTGAAATGAAGAAAAGAGGAGAAGAGTTACGCCCCGGTTCGTATGCTACCTATCTGCAGCCGTGCGTGTCATTATCGCCTTTTTCTATGTTTCCATACTATCGTGAAAAGACCGTCATATGGTGTTCAACTTTGGGTCAGTTTACAGTCAGGTCGTGCTCATATAAGGGTCAAAAATTTCACTTTATATTCGTACAGTGTATTTGACGAACTGATAATTCGTTTGTTACAATCTCACCAACAAATAGGAAAAGGATGAGGACGATGGTTCGTCGTTTGAAACGGTTTAAGAATGTTGCTACGGCATTAAGCTTCTAAGTAAAAAATGATTTATACTACTTAGAAGCGAGGGAAAAGAATGAAACAACATCGATTTGACCACTGGTCTGAAATTAAGTATCTAAAGGATATTGTCACGAGCCCAATGATTAAAGTAGGGGATTACTCTTACTATTCTGGTTATTACGATAATCATGATTTTGAAGATGGGTGCGTTAGATACCTATGGGGGGATGAAAAATCAAGAAAGTTATTTAACCCCATCGAAGACTATGGTTGGCATATAGATAAGTTGATTATAGGTAATTACGTATGCATTGCGAGTGGTGTAATTATTTTAATGGGTGGAAATCACAATCATCATTGTGAATGGATTACCGTGTATCCATTTGTGGAGCAAATTGAAACTTCTTACAAACCAAAAGGAGATACAATCATCGAAAGTGATGCTTGGATTGGCATGAATGCAATGATTATGCCCGGTGTGACAATAGGTGAAGGTGCCATTGTTGCGGCTGGATCGGTTGTCGCAAAAGATGTCCCACCATATACGATAGTAGGCGGTAACCCTGCTAAAGAGATAAAGAAACGCTTTACAGACAAAGAAATCGAAATGTTAAAGGAAATGCGTTGGTTCGATTGGGAACGTGAGAAAATTGAACGGGCCAATCATATCTTATCAAGTTCTTCCATTAATCAATTATATGACTTTTATCAAAGGGAAATAAAACCATAAGGTTTAATTCTAGAGCACCTCATTGAATAAAAACGAATAAGATTAATAAGCCATAGTCCCTTCTTAATAGGTAAATTAAGAAGGGACTAATTTTTTTTGAGATAGTTACAATTTAATGAAAACTCATCACTGCTCAGTTTGTCTCTACTGTTCAAAAATCCTTATCCAGCTCGAAGAACCATCAGTTTCAACGTGTTGGCCATGCTCTCGGCTCCCTCACCGATCTTCCGCCGGATCGTACTGTCTGATAAGCTGTGCCGGAAGAACAGTAGCGTCTCCTTATACGAATAGCCCTGAATGTATCTGTAATCGAACGCCTTCTTGGCATCCTCATCCTCCACGGATTCCGCGGGGGTCTTATTGTCGTTAAAAAACTTATTGTTATGTTTTCTAATTAGCTACTTTATATTCCAATGTTTACCTGTTATGGTGTAGTCGTAACAACTAATTTTGGATGGAGGTTGTCTTTATGAAATACCTAAGTAAAGCCTTGCTCTGTTGCATTGCAGCACAGGTTGGTCCACTTGGGTTGGTATGTCTGGCTCAAAAGTCGTATTAGTAAGTGGTGATGGTGTCGTGAGTCTACCGCCCTAAGCATCGGTCAGTTCTAGACTATTCAGCAAATCCACCTTTTCTTGATTTATCATTGTCTACACTCTCCTTTCTCTCTGAAGTACATCTATTATTTTCCTATTTAATGGTAACGTTGTTCTTTAAAATAAGTGATTATAGAAGGAGCTAAAGTCATGAAACTGCCCTACAAATTAGTTTTAATTACTGCTCTTGTATTTTCAGTATTCGGTGGAGTAGCTTCTGCTGCTACGACAGAAACAAACTTAAGCATCAATGATGAAGATACATTCACCGTAACCGCTGGCGTTACTTACAGAGATCTGAAAGTCTCCCATTCGGTTATGCTGTCAGGTACATCGTGGAAGCTTGTTTCTGGAGCTGATGTAGTATCTCTTAATCCTTATGGGCTAGTCACTGGCCGAAGTCAGGGGGATGCAATTATATACGCGTATGAAAATGGCCGGCTTTATTGGAAGCATTATATACGTGTAAATGATTAAATATAGTAAGGTCGGTAGAGAAGAGCAGAATTTTTTCTGCTCTCTTTTCATGTAGTTAGGATATTTTATGCGACAGCACCTATAATCTGCAGATTCAGTACAAAGCTCTGACAAGTCTGCTCAGCAGCGACAGATTTTATCCAAAGAACTTCGGTTTCGTATCTGCCCAGCCTCTGCCTGTGTTCTTCTTGTTTTACGGCGCCAAGGTTCCAGCCGCTGGTCGCACATCTCGTTTGAATAGCCCGCAAGAAGAACCGGACCCGGGTGCTTTAGTAACACGTCAAGCAATTCCACATGATCATCCTCGGTCATCTCGTGCTTATACATTTCTCCCCGCCTGGTGCCGAGGAGATACGGTGTATCGGCATAAATCAAGACGTTTGATCGGGAGTAACGTTTAATTAACTTCGTAGCCAACTGGCTTTCAAATTGCACTCTCCGAAGCCGTTCCGTTAACTGAAGGATTTTTACCGTAGAATTGGAGTGATTGCTTGTGATTGATCTGGAGCGCGTTCTTCTAGAAGGAGCTTGGTTGTCTTTGCTGTTCGTCGTTATCTTATTGGGTTCGCTATATGTTAATCCTCGTATGTGGCTGCACGATTATCCGAATGACATTCAACAGGCAGTCCGCCCGAAAACGGACACAGAAAAAAAACAGCTTGCCATATATGGAAGCTGTGTTATGGCCCTCATGCTTGTACCTTTCATCACATCGCTATACGATGGGGGAAACGTAACCTACATGAACGCCTTTCTTCATTTTTTCATCGTTTTTATGATGATAAGCTTGGCCGATCTCATTCTTATTGACTGGCTTGTTTTTTGCAGCATTACGCCAAAATTCATTATCATTCCCGGAACCGGGGGCATGAAGAGCTACAAAGATTATATGTTTCATTTCAAAGGCTTTTTGAAATCAATTGTTATATTCGGCATATTCAACCTGATACTCGCCGGTATTCGGGTTACCATTAATCTGATCTAAGGCAATCTCACAAAGGGGCCATACCCAACGAGCATAGAGAACGCTCTTACGGTACAGCCCCCTTTCTATTAATTGAATACAACTGTCTTATTCTGATACACAAGAATCCGGTCTTCAATATGCCAATGCACAGCACGGGCAAGCACGACACGTTCAATCGTGCGGCCGATGCGCTTCAGCTCATTCACGTCTGCACGATGCGTTACGCGCTCGACGTCCTGCTCGATAATCGGACCGCCGTCCAGCTCTTCCGTTACATAGTGGGCGGTTGCGCCGATCAGCTTTACACCTCGATTATACGCTTGCTGATAAGGCTTGCCTCCGACAAAGGCCGGCAGGAAAGAATGGTGAATATTAATGACATGGTTCGGATAACGCTCAATGAACTTCGGTGAAATAATCTGCATGTAACGGGCCAAAATGATGACATCCGCTTTACCTTCCACCGCTTCAAGCTGCAAACGCTCCGCCTCCGGCTTATTGTCCGGATTCACCGGAATATGAATATACGGAATACCGAATGATTCCACATATTCCTTCATATCCGGATGATTGCTTACAACCATCGCAATATCCGCATCCAGATCACCCGCTTGCCATTGCCACAGCAGCTCGACCAAGCAATGATCCTCTTTTGACACAAAGATCGCAAGGCGCTTCTTCTGACTGACACGCGAAATGCGCCACTGCATGTTAAATTCTCCAGAAATCTCTTGGAAATCAGATTCCAACTGAGGCATACGCTCCCCTAGCTGCTCCATGTCGAATTCAATGCGCATGAAGAACATGCCGCCCTCGGGATCCATCGTATATTGATCCGATTGGACAATATTGGCTCCGTGCTCATATAGAAAACGGGACACCGTCGCTACAATCCCCGCGCGGTCCGGGCATGAAATGAGCATGCGTGCGCGGTTATGCGAATGTTCTCCGGCCTGCTGCCGGGCATGTACCATTGTATGTTGATGGGTCATGAAAGGAATTCCTCCAGTAAAATGCCTTAGTAGCTGCGCTCGCCCTCTATTCTTTCACTGCTTGTCCAGCGAACCATGCGGTCAAGCGATGGTTGATCTCTTCTTCCGCCAAGTCCGGGAACAGCTCCGACTCGAGCACCATATCGTAAAGGCGTTCCATCGGCTCGCGCGGATCCGCTTTCTTTGCCTTGGCGTCATTTTTCAACAGACTCCACGTATCCAATACGAATGCGCGTTGTTCAATATCCTGCTCTGTGAAGAAATGACCCAGACGCTCCACGTCTGCAAAAAAATGTTCGCCGAAGCGTTCTGCCGCATCTCCGCGCAAAAGTGCGATCTCCGCCTCATACATCGGACGCTGCTTCTTCGCATCTTTCCCAATCCATGGCGTTTCGAGAATAAACGGACGGCCTTGAAGCGCCTCATGATGGACGACTCGCTTGATGCCGTCAAATCCAATCCAGCCGGCCCCAATTGGTGCGTGGCGGTCTTTGCCAGCGCCGGTCGGATTCTTGCTGTCGTTGATATGGACAATCGCGATGCGATCCAATCCGACCAACCGATCGAACTGTTCCAGCACGCCATCCAAATCATTGACGATGTCGTATCCGGCATCGTGAATATGGCACGTATCCATGCACACGGTTAAGCGATGATTGTCTTCGACCTTATCAATAATCGCCGCCAATTCCTCGAAGCTGCGGCCGATTTCCGTGCCTTTCCCAGCCATCGTTTCCAACGCGATATTAACATTCGTTTCCTTCGTATTGCGCAGCACCTCATTTAAGCCTTCCGCAATCCGGTTCACTCCATACTCGGCATCCTTGTCTGTATAGGCGCCAGGATGGAGCACTATATTCTGTACGCCGATGCAATCTGTACGGCGAATTTCTTCCTGAAGAAAATTAACAGCCAATTCAAAGGTATCTGGTTTGTAGGAGCCAAGGTTAATAATATACGGGGCATGCACGACAATTTCCTCGATGCCGTGCTGAGCCATCAATTCCTTGCCTTCTTCAATATAGAGCGTCTCAATTGGCTTGCGGCGGGTGTTCTGCGGTGCGCCGGTATATATCATGAATGAGCTGGACCCATAGGATACGGCTTCCTTCGTCGCAGTCAACAGCCCTTTATCGGAAAAAGAAACATGGGAACCTATTTTTAGCATAAGGCAACTCCTCTCAGATCATTACCCCTTATTTTACAAGGTATATCGAAATAAATCTAGGAATGCGGTATAATTCCTAATAGACTACTTGTAAAATGTACCACATGTTTGCGAGGTGAACCCATGCTTGACACAATCGTTTTTTTCCCGTTGACAACCGGCTTGCCAAATGAATGGTTCATGAATTCGATAGCTTTTTGGACCTTTGTATTGCTTGGATTTATGGCTATCGGAGGCTTCTTCATGTTCCGCAAGTTCATGAAGGTGCTGCCGATGAATGACGGAAAATCAAAACTGGATTGGCAAAATTACTGGGTGGAACGAAGCCGGGAGCTGTGGACCGACGACGCCAAAGCTTTTTTGGAAAAGCTGGTCGAACCTGTCCCGAAAGCTTTCCGAGATATCGCGCGTCATTCGATAGCCGCCAAGATCGGCCAAGTCGCCGTCGAGAGCGGCGCTTCCGAGGTAACTCGGGATCATTGCATTCAAGGCTACATCATTGCGACACCGAAGCGGGACTATCGCAGCCTAATCCGATTTTTGGACAAAAATGAAATCGATTACGCGCCATACAAGCACCTGCTCAACAAATAATTTTCATCACGCTCGTCAGTCACTGCAGAATATCCGGGTTTGAATTGAACATCCCCGCTGTTGAGGATGTCGACATGTAACCTCTAAGAGGTTGTTCAAAAAGACCCCCTTTGGATTACGCATTTTAAGGAGGGATAACGATTGAAAATGATGATCTGCGGCGGTTCCGGCCTTGTCGGGAAAGCGCTGTACAAGACTTGGCTACAGCAAGGGCATGAAGTCATCATTGTATCCCGTTCCCGCACCAAGCTTGTTATAGAAACCCGGAACCCTCAAGCATCCGTAATGAGCTGGTCTGAACTGGCTCATGCTCCGGAACATTGCCGCGACGTTGATGTCGTCGTCAATCTGGCTGGCGAAACGATCAATCAACGCTGGACCGATACGGCAAAGAACCGCATTGTCGCCTCGCGCGTCGTCCCGGCCCGGCGGATAGCGGATTGGGCGGGCAAGCTGCCGCGGAAGTTGCCTCTCTTGGTTAGCGCATCCGGCATTTCAGTATATGGTCCTTCGGAGACGGGAACCTTCGATGAAATGAGTCCCGCTGCCGGGGATGATTTTTTGACTGACGTCGTCTATCAATGGGAAGCCTCCGCCGACACCATCCCGGCCGAACGCTGCGTCAAGCTGCGAATCGCCCCGGTTCTTGCCAACGTCGGCGGCGCCTTCCCGTTAATGAAGCTGCCTTATCTATTCGGAGTCGGCGGGCGGATTGGGAGCGGCAAGCAGCCATTCTCTTGGATACATATCGAGGATATGGTCCGATTGATAGACTTTGTCGTTCATGACACCAGCATGGAAGGCGTTGTTAATGCCTCGGCGCCAGAAGCCGTTACGAACGAGGACTTCGGCCGCACGCTAGGCAAAGTGTATCATCGGCCCCATTGGTTCCCGGTTCCTTCCTTTACGCTCAAGCTCCTGTTCGGCGAGATGTCGATGCTCTTGCTGGAAGGCCAGCGCGTATATCCAGCCAAAGCGCTGGAACACGGTTTTACCTTCAATTACGGAACGCTTGAGAAAGCGTTAACCACGCTTCGTGATGCAGGACGCACCCCACCACAACCTTGACCACTTAGACCATTGCTTTCCTAAGCTTCACTAACGTGTGATATGAACAAGCTGGTCCGAATTCAAGGGTCAGCTTTTTTTGCCGCACATCCTCCTCAGACATTTGCCTTTATCCTGCCCGGTATATGTATTTGGAACGTGCGATTGTCAAAGTGTCCCCATCGTTAAGCGGATACAGCTTATACGGTATAAGCAGTTCTCCTTGAAGCTCGGTGCCGTTCTTCGAACCTAGATCGCGAATCGCGCAGCCTCCTTCTTGCGCGAGCACAACCTCACAATGATGTTTGGATACACCAATGCCTTCATCGCGAAGTTGGACGCCTTGTTCCGCACGCCCAATCGTATAAGGGTACAACTCCAGCATAATCCGATCCGGCAGCACGCTGCCCGCTTCGTTCATTTTCTGCAAGTGAGGGCCCTTGCTGACTGGTGAAGCCTGAGCCGATTCTCCCTCTTGTCCCAACATGACAGTAGCATCTCCTTGAGAATCGCCCAACATCGACGTATACTGCGATAAATTATCGTAATATGCTGCTCCGCCATGCGCAGCCTGTGCCCAATGCTCACTAGGATGAACCGATTCAGGCTGCAATGTCTCTCCTTGTCCCATCGCTTCCGCTGAATAAGCGCAGCCCGGCATCTCCAGGGACAGAAAATCAGGCAGCAGCATATCCTTCTTGGATGGAACGTCATGGCTGAAAGCGGCTGCATGCACTTCATTCTGACCAGCCTCCCCCCTCTGCTTAGACCATCGGTTACTCCACTTCGCTATCCAGCCGGACAGCCATGCGCCGCCGATTCCGACCACAAAGGCGCTCCATATGATGGCTACGGCCAAAGAGGCAGCGGACGGCGAGGACAGGTAACTATACCTCCACCCCAATGCGGCTGCGGCGATAACGGCCCCCGTGACGGTGATAATGCGCTTTTTACCGGATGCTGCGCCCGCTTGCTCCGCTTCTATACCTGAGGAATCCTTCCCGCTCCGTTCTTCCGCTGAAGGCCATGCTTGTTCTACCGGATTTTCATTTCGAGCATCATCTGCTATAAAATCCGGAACTGCATCTGGCAAGGTAAACAGAGAAGCTCCTTGCTGCACATCGGGAGATGTGTCTGGAGAGCCTACGATAAGAGACTCCAGCAAACGGCGCACATCCGCCAAAGACTTGTCCTCCTGAGACAAAATTTGAATAAGGCGCTGAAATCCGTCCCCGATCCAGTTACACACATATGATGACAACAATATGCCCAGACGGCGCAGGCCATCCATTCCAGCCTGAGGATGCAGCGGCTCGAGCGTAGGAATATAAGGCACATGCAGACTTCCGTTCCAAGCATGGCTCTCCACATAAATAAACTGCTCGTGAAGCAATATGTGATTTGGATGCAGCATGTACACCCGGCTCTCTTCCAATACCCGCACCAACTGCAGCATCCATTCAAAATACTGGATGGATGTCATATTAGCCGTACGAAGCACTTGGTGAAGCATCTTTTTACCGCTAATGTCATATAGAAAGGTTACTTCAAAATCAATTTCTTGAATTTCAAGCGGCAAAAAGTGAGGCACGACATTATGACGCAGCATATTGAGTTGATGAAGATCCAACTCATCGGAATGAACAGACCGTTCACGGGTCAGCAGCATCCCCATCTTGCCTTCGTGAACGAAATCCGCCCGATATCCGTACACTGTATTTCTCGCTCCTTTCGAATCGCCGGCTCGCAGCAATTTATAGCAGCTGGCTGTAATATACCGTAACCGCAGCGGGCAATACGGCCCACATAAACGGAAATGTCGCCTGGCGGGCGGCCTGAAGCTTCAAGGGTATCCACGTCCGAAGCCATATCACTTGCATGAATGCGATGCACAGCCGCTTCATTCTGCCTTTTCGGCCTACAAGAAGAATGAGCGCTGCAATGAGCCCTCCATACAATATCGAATATATAATCGTTTCCCACGTAAATTGCATTCCCATAAAGGCGCCAATCGCCGCAAACAGCTTGACGTCCCCAGCCCCAACAGCACGCACCAAGAACAGCAGCAGCATAAATCCAAACCCGGATAACGCTCCTGCCACACTAAAGGCGATCCCGTTCCAGCCATTCATGATGCCGTGCCCGACTACTGCCGCAGCACAGGCTGTCATGGTCAGTTTGTTCGGAATTTTGCGCGTAAAAATATCGGTGATAAAAGCGGCCGACAGCATCACGCTGCAGAACCACGCCGTCCATGTCATGCGGCTCCCCCCTCATCATTATAGAAATCCGATCTCATAAAATATGCATTATCGTCACTTGACAGTAAACATCCGCTCTGCGCTGCGGCCGTCTTCCGTCTTCACGACAAGACGCCATGCTCCAGATGTCGTATTGCCCGAAACGTGCCATTCCCAAAAAATATGTCCATCCGCATCGGCCACCGCCCATCCAACATGCCTCGCTTGGCTTTGCCCGCTCTTGTAAAATACGATCAGCTCAACCCGTTCATTGGGCGCGACTTTGGCAATTAGCTTCGCTTTTCTGCCTGGAAGGAGCGGTTCCGGCGTTAAACTGACCAATACGGGAACAGGCCTGTCCCTTCCTTCGCCTGCAGTCCCCTCTGCTCCCGGCGGCGGACCGTCGCCGACCCATACGCGTTCGGATGCTCTGGAAACGATGGTTACTGTCTTCAACAAAAACGGAACTCGCATCGGCAGATCGTATGCGACTTCTATCGCGACATACGGTTCCTCTTTTTTAATGACGTCGGGCAGCTTAAGATGCGTAATGCGAATGCGGTCCTCCCGCAGCACCCCTTGAATGCCATACCTAGTCATTAAAGGTTTAAACACCATTTCGCCTATACGCGCCTGTCCCCATTCCCCGGCAGACTCCGCTTGACGCTCCGCCCACTCCGTGCCATCCTGCACCCAGTTCTTAATCGGATCGGGCAGCGCATCCCCGAATTTCGTTCCGAAGTCACGCACCGCCATTCTCATGGTCATCGCTGGAGGCTTGGACAACCATTTGCCTGCGGCTCCGCGCTCGGCAGAGTCCGGCAGCTGATTCGCTGCCAGGCTGATCGGATACATATGAGCGGCGACCTGCTTCACTGCGTTGACGGCTGCCGATTGGAGAGAGGTCGAGATTACGGCCGCTTGAACCATAAAGATAAAGAACAGAAACAGCAGCAACACCATAGGCAGCAATAATGCCGCCTCTAACGTAATGCTGGCGCGTCCATCCCGATACATTTTGAAGAAATGACGCTGCACCGGCCTCCCCCCTCGTCAGTAAGAAAAGACGGAGGTTTTCTTGGAATAATAGCGGCCATCCGAAATGTCACCGTCCCATATACCCGTATGTCCCAGCCACTTCATAAGGCCCGGCAAGAACCACAACGGCATATTTAATGATAGCTCTACCTGTCCGTATGTACCGCGAGTGGACGGATCTACGCCGGTATTATGATGAATAAGGGCAAGCATACGCATGAGCATCCCATCACGGCTCCCGTGAGCAAGCATGAACAAACGCAAATGATCACTGTAAGCGAGCGTTACGGACGGCAGGAAGCGCGATAGCTGAATTTCGTTGCGGGTAACGAGCAGAAGCATGTCCTGCAATGCCTGCTCGATGCCGTATACTACCGCTGCCGCTAGAATGAGCAGAGGATTGGCCAGTTTACTGAATTCAACCAACCCTTCCATCGTCCGTATGGCAAGCCGCATGGCAAATATTTCACCATAAGCGGCAGTGATATTTCCAATCGGGCTATTGAAACCGTACAAAATATACTCCACCTCTTGATTGCCAATGCCTAACGACTCCAGCACATCTTCCCCTGGCTGTCCGAACTTGATCAAGGACTGCAGCTTGGCCGGATCGTAGGAAGTAAAATATAAAAAGGCATATTCGTTGCGGTAAAGCCGATCCCGGAGCATCCCCATCCCCTCCGCCAATTGGTCATACAAGAATGTTATCGAATCCATCGACTGCTTGCTTCTGTCAATCGCATCGGCACCGCTCCCATTCCCGCTTCTTTCTTCAGAATCAGACGTCTGATTGAACTGCGCAATCGCTTCCGCCTTGCTTCTCACCTCTTGAAATGTCTGTTGATGGGCTTGCAGGCGAGTGTCCAGATTGGCAAGCGCAAACAGCATATCGTTTGCCTTTCCCAGCTTTTGATTTGCTTCTTTTTCCTTCAGCTTGCGCTCCTTTTCAGCCTCCCTGTACCGCTTCATTTCCTGCTCGCGCAAATAGATGCGGTTGCTGGATGATTCGATATAATATTGCTCATACGTTCCCCATAGCCTCCATAGATGGTATATGGACTGTTTCAAAGCGTACGAGGAAACGGACTGATTTTTAATTTGACTCATCATGGCTTGAAACGAATTTACAGCGGCATTCAATTGAGCCGCCTTCATCTTCTGCCCCTGAATCTCCTCATTCCATTCCTGTACAAACTTCTCGGGCAGCACCAGTTGATCGGCAGCCGCATTGATTTGTTGTATCGCTTCAACAATCTGCGCATTATTCGGCATATGGCTTATATTCGGGCCTGTTGATTGTCCTCCAGCACGGTCATAGCCACTAAATGAGCGGCTGGAACGAACCTCCTCAATAACCTTCTTCATATCTTCGTTGTATGTGCTTGCTTTATTTAAATGAGTGCCTGCTTGTACAAGCATTTTCGTATGCACGGAATGCTGCCGGGATACGACTCGCTGCAATGTATAAGCAACGTTCCGGGCATATTCCTCATAATTCTCCGTCTCCCGCTCGTACTGCTTCTCTTGTCCTTCATCCAGTGAAGCGTCCGCATGTACTTTCGTTACGTAGTCGTCATATTGGGCGCCAATGTCGGCAGCGGAACGAATGGACCCTAATGAAACATCCTGCCTGATGGATGCTTCACTGGAGGCAATCATGCGCTTGATAGCAGAAGACGCTGCAGCATCCCGCGCTTTCTTCTGCAAGCGAACGACCTCATCCAGCTCCTTATTCCGGCGGTCTGCCAGCTTCTGCAGCTTGGCGAGCAGTTCCGTCGTCCGGGCCGCTTCTTTCAATGCTCCTGACAACGGCTTCAACTTGCCGGAAAGCTCAAGGGCAAATTGAACAGGCGCTTTGTATTTCATATCCTCCAATATTTGTCGCTCGAATTCATCGTAGCGGCCGAGCGGCCGGGTGATTGTCGTCGTATGGCTATCCAGCCGCATGGGCACCCAAGGAAATACGCCTGTTGATTTGTACTCATTCTGATCCTGCATTACATGCTCCATAATAAGCGCAGGATCGGTGTATCCGTATGCAAACAATTGATACCGTTCCTGCAGTGCCGGATCGTATGACGACATAACTGAACGGATTCCCGACTGCGCCAACACTTCGGTTCTCCATTCGGCTGCGGCGATGCGGGCATAATCGATGAGCACGGAAGTGAACAGAAACACCACAGCCACAATGAAGATAAGAAGCACGGATACGGAGCCCCGATCATCTGCCCATCCTAAATTCCGTTGCAATTTGCCGCATTTGCCGTCCTGCTTCATAGCCCTCCTCCTCTTCAATGCGGGCTGTTCTTCGCGTCGTCTGACTGTGCCGCCGCTTGCTTGACGGCTTCAGCCGCTTGTCCCGCTGAAATTCCTTGTTTGCTCCACATTTGCAATTTGGTATGCATATAGCGGGCCAATTCGACCGAACGAATGAATTCGACCGGTTCAACTACAGCGGCAACGGCTTGACCTTCAGAAGATACGCGGCTGCCTGTCAGACGATGAAAGGCCACTTGGTACAATGGCCTGATGAGCGACGTCGTCACGGTACGCTCTGCCACTGAGTTGTCGTATTTTAATTCACCTTGAAAAATGTTCGGCAAAAGCAGGGCCGCACGCTCCAATTTACGTTCGGGCAGACCTCTGGAATCATGCTGCGGAGGCAATGTCACGGCATACGACGTCGTATCGGACAAGTCTGAAAACAGCCGGTCTATCAGCTTGTCATTGAAGAGACGCCAATAAAGTCCGTCATGCCGGCCAGCTTGAAAAGAACCATTCTTGCCATCCTTAAAGCTGTTGTCCCAGAAGGCCGCCCCCCGCTCCGAGGCCAGAGTTGCCGCATGAGAAGCGAGCACGCTCTGAAAGATTAAAACAGCGAAAAACAGCATTGCAAGCGTACAATAAAACACAACCGGAAAAATGATGGACGCTTCCAAAGTCATCGCTCCATTATCCGCCGCCAGCTTCTTCATCCACTGCCGCAGCTTCTTTATATCGCTCCCTCCTTTTAGAAAGCCGATCGTCTTTATGGCTTAAAGATTTTGTCTGTTTCCTTCTCCGCCCTGCCTATCAGATTTTCCAAAAAAGCCGTAATATTTTTACGGAATACAAGCGCCAACACGACGATAACCGCAATAATGACAACGATTTCCACCATTCCAAGCCCATCCTCTTCCTGCCACAAACGCCTCCATATGTATTGCAACTGCATCATGCTAACCTCTTTTCTTTTCGGTTTGTTTGCCTTCTCGCAAAGGATTGACTTTTTTATTTCATCATTAATAAAGCAGGCGCTCCAACTACGGCAAGGACAACGAGAAACATAAGCATCATCGGAAAAACAAGCTTCGTTGACACTTCCTCGCCCCGCTTGCGGGCAACCGACTTGCGCTTCTCCCACAGCTGCCTTCCCAGCTCTTCCATCGCAAGGACGAATGTTGCGCCTCCGCGCCGGTGATTCATAAGGAGCGTGGTAACGAACATCGACACCTCCTGCATCGCGCAGCGCTTAGCGAACTGCTCCATTGCTTGAGGGAACGAATAGCCGTGCTGTATATCCTTCATCATGCGGTTCAATTCCGCGTACAAGGGGTGTCCATAACGCTCCTCCCGTTTTCGTTCAATACAGAGCGCCAATGCCTTCTGAACCGTCTCTCCCGCCTGTACCAGCAGCGTTAATTTGCTTAGCAGCTCAGGCAGCTCCAATTGCAGCTCCTGCCGTTTGCTTTCTGCTCTATTGATGACATCCCGCGCACGCGCCAACGGCAATATGGTGCCGAGCAGCAGCCCTCCCGCCATGTTCGCGAAGCTTCCATCGGTAACAGCAGGAAGCAGCAGGGCGGCAAGCAGTGCCGCATATGCATACAACGCCATTTCCGCCATCACGGCCCGATACATCGTATGGGAAAGGGCAGGCCCATAGATTTGCATTACGGCTTGACGCAGAGAAGCCAATGACGGATGCGTGTCCAAGGCAGGCTGCGCTTTCTCCAGCCACAGGAGCGATGCCGGCAGCCAACGAGCCGTCTTCGGCTCGATCCCCATATTTGAAATAAGCTTGTCATAACGGGCTCTGCTTATTTGATTCACCAACAAGTAGAGCAGCGCTCCTCCTATGCAAGCCAGCCCCCATACCCATTCCGGCAGCACTCTGTTCACCTCCCCTTCGACGTAACAACACACTTCCTGCCCATTTAGACGCGAATATTCATCATTTTCCGAATTAACCATGCTCCCAGCAAAAGCAAGCCCAGCGCGGCCGTAGCAATCATTCTGCCCATGCCTTCATATAAAGCCGCCATGAAGTCGGGTGAAGTCAAATTCAGGAATGCCAAAAACAAGAAAGGCGCCGCCATCATCGCTTTCATCTCCAGCTTTTTCTGCGCAACAAGAACTTCGATCTCTTGCATAATCTCCATTTTCTCGCCGATGACCGACGCTGTCCGGCGGACAACCTCAATCAGATCCCCGCCCGTTCGCTTGCAAGTGACGAATACGTCGGCAAAATTAGATATGTCGTCCTGTTCCGCCCGGCGGCTGAAATCCAAAATTGCCTTCTCAATAGGTTCACCATTCTCCTGCCTCATTGAAATAATGTGCAGTTCTCTGATGATATCCACTTCAGTGCCTGGGTACAGCAGCTTTAAATCATAACTGGCCTCCCGAAATGCATTTTCCATGGAACGCCCTGCCGATAATGACGAAGATAAAGAATATAGCACTTGCTTGAACTGTTGGGTCAATTGCGATCGTTTGCGCTCCAGCAGCACAGACTGCCTGATACGGGTATAACGTGTTCCGATAACGGCCAGCACTATCATGGCCAGCCAGTGGTGGTAGAACAAGTAGCCGATTCCCGCCATAACAGATGCTCCCGCGTAGAGAGCAAACAGGCGTTCCTTCCGATTCATAACATAGACCGAATATTGCGGCAAACCCATATCAAGTTGGCGGGAAGGTTGCTTCATTCTCTTGCTCCTTTCATCTTAAGGGCACATCCAGACCCGCCATCCGCAGCTTGTGCCTATTGCGAATGACATGCTCCGACGGAACGAGACTGCCTGCTATTTTCCCGTCTTGTTCCCCGCGTTCTTCATACCGGTATAATGACGCCAACATCACCTCTCCCTCTGCAACGCCAAGCACTTCTGCTATGTCCATTACTTTGCGCGATCCGTCCCGCATTCTGGCTAGATGGACGATAATATCAAGCGCCGATGCAATCTGCTGCCTCACGACAAGAATAGGGAGCCGGGCTCCGCTCAGAACCATCGTCTCCAGGCGGCTCACCATATCCTTTGTTCCATTTCCGTGCCCGGTCGACAAGGAGCCGTCATGCCCGGTATTCATCGCCTGCAGCATGTCGAGCGCCTCTGCGCCCCGCACTTCCCCGACGACGATGCGGTTCGGTCTCATCCGCAGCGAAGCGCGAATCAATTCCCTGATCGAGATCGCTCCTTTCCCTTCCGAATTGGCATTGCGCGTCTCAAGCGAAACCAGATTGGGAACCGTGCGAATCTGTAATTCCGCAGCGTCTTCAATCGTAATCACCCGTTCGCCGGCAGGAATATTTTGCGAGAGGGCATTCAAAAACGTCGTCTTACCCGAGCCCGTTCCCCCGCTAATGAATATGTTGTACTTTGCTTGCACTAGCATTTGCAGCAGCAATGCTGCCTCTTCGCTTATGGCGCCGCCGTCCACAAGGTCGTGCATAGTAAGCGGCTCATCCGGAAACTTGCGAATCGTCACCGTCGGCCCCTTCAGAGCAATGGGCGGCAGCACGACATGCACTCTGGACCCATCGGGCAATCTCGCATCCACAATGGGCGAAAAGTCATTCACCACGCGATTCACCTGGGATACGACAGCTTGTATGATGTCTTCCAGCTTGTCGCGGCTCTCAAAGCCGAGCGTCAGCCGCTCCATGCAACCGCGCCGTTCAATGAACAGCTCTTGATGGCTGTTAATCATAATTTCCGTTATCTCGGGATCATCCACTAGCGGCTGCAGCGCATCCAGTCCGCGAAAAGAGTAGAACAATCTGCTGACAAGCTGACATAGCGTGTCAGAAGTGAATTGCCGCGCTTCATCACAACCGAACAACGTCTGCTCGATACGTTCCGTCAATGCCTCATCTGACAGCGGTTCTCCCCATTCCATACTTTCTTGCACCCGTCTACGAATAAGCAGATAGACCGCTTCCAACGCAGCGGAGTGTTGATCGGCGCTCGACACAGTGCCGCTTCCCTTCCTCATCGCGCCGTTCCCCTTACCTGATCCGTTCCCGTCAGATTCAAATGGTTGTGCGCCCAATTCGCCAATGTTGACTCGAATACCGTCGATTGGAACCATTGTTCCGGTCCATGAATCTGTTTCCAAGAAGGAATATATGGAAGAAATCCGCTAACAGCCGCCTCGCGAAACGTCCAGCGGTTCATCATAGTCCCCATATAACGATTCACCACCAATCTCATTCGCTTAGGGCGATGGCGAACCGCCTCATCTTCCGCCCGCATCCATTCCCCAAATATGTGCTGGGACTTGATTATGTGCCCCAAATCGTCCTGCAGCAGCCAAATGACCTCGCCATTCAAGCTCCATACCGCTTCAAACGGCTGATGCTCGTTGCGGCCTTCGACTATGATCAGATCGAAACGGGCGCTCGCTTGAATACAGCAAAGAAGTCGCTGCATCAGCTTACGGTCAAGCTCCCCCCATTCCTCCATCATTTGCAGCGGCTCGAACGTGCTCGCCCCAAGCATTGGCAACGAGACGGTATACTGTTCCAATGGCATAGGGAGCCGTGTGCCGCTCTCCTGATTACGCTTTAAATAGTAAAGAAGCTGAGACAAAGAAGCTGAATCGCCGTCTGCTTCTCCACGCGGCTGCTGCAGAAGCGAATATTCTTGAATCGGATCGACATTGAGAAGAAAGATTCGCTTCCCTATGCCGGCCGCATGCTTCGCTAAGTGGAACGCGACGGTCGTCTTCCCCGCTCCTCCCCCTGCAGAGGTAATCCCGACAATGCGGCAATCGTGTGCCGGTGGTTGAACGGCGACTTGCAATAAATGCGAGTGACAACGCTCTTCAATCGTGCGGAACAACCGGGAAAGCGGCTGGTACGGATTCTCGACAATATAAGGAAAGGCACATTCCATTGATCGGTCCTCAGTGGATAACACCATAACAAGTATCCCATCCACATCTTCCTGCGTTACTTCCTGAAGGATCTCTGGCTCCGCCACGAGCATATGTATCCCGGGCTTCAACCGTAAATAATGGCGCAGCGTATCACGCTGGCTAAACACGCGCAAATGAAGTGATTCGCCATAATTGGATTGCTTCCAATAATCCGTAAACCCATCAAGTACGCGCTTCTGCTGATGAGCAATGACGATATCCCACCTGCTCATGCTTTTTCTCTCCTTTCCACCTCACCGCGTCGAATTCCAAGCACAAAAAACACCGCCACCAAGCTGACATGCAAGAACATGTCTCTAGCTTGATGACGGTGCTTCCGTACAATCGTTCAATGTGAAGTTATCCCTACAATACCACATTTTTACGTGAGACGCAATGTTTATTCTCTCCCCTCCTTATGTTGAACCACAGCTGGATTCCTTTTACATAAAATGCATAAAGAAGGCATGCAACAACGAATAATACCTCTGTCGTGACTGCAAAGGAGTGTGACTCATGCAATACGTCTGGGGATTGTTAGGCATTGCGTGCCTTCTTTTGATCGGATTTTTATTTTGCGAGGATAAGCGCCGCATCCGCTGGCGGCCCATAATAGGAGCCCTCTTCCTGCAGCTGCTGTTCGGGATGATCGTTCTCAAATGGGAAGCCGGGCGGCGGGCGCTCCGCGCCGTATCTGACGGAGTCTCCTATGTTATCACTTATGCCAATGAAGGGGTCAGCTTCGTATTCGGAAGCGCGATTCCACAGGCAGGGCAGGGCTTCGTATTTGCCTTCCAAGTGCTGACGATCATCATCTTCTTTTCCTCGCTCATCGCAGTGCTGTATCATCTCCATATCATGCAGTGGGTGATTAAAATCATCGGCGGCTTCCTGAGTAAAATGCTCGGCACGAGCAAGGCCGAGTCCTTGTCCGCTACCGCCAACATTTTCGTCGGTCAAGTCGAGGCTCCGCTAGCCATTAAGCCGTATCTGAATCAAATGACCCGCTCTGAAATATTTACGGTCATGGTCGGCGGCATGGCTTCCGTGTCAGGCTCGGTATTGGCGGGATATGCTTTGCTTGGCGTCCCTTTGGAATACTTGATTGCGGCAAGCTTCATGTCCGCACCTGCGGGATTGCTTGTCTCCAAGCTGCTTATACCGGAAACAGAACACCCTGTCACTAACGAACATATCGATGTTACAGGCGGCGAGGAAGATGCCAGCAACGTCATCGATGCCGCTGCCCGCGGAGCGGTGGACGGTCTGCAAATCGCATTGGCGGTAGGCGCTTCCCTGATCGCCTTTATTGGGCTTATCGCCTTCGTTAACGGGCTGTTGGGGGGAATCGGCGGATGGTTTGGCAATGCAGCCTTGTCTCTGCAAGGCATTCTCGGCTGGCTGTTCTCGCCGGTAGCTTTCTTGGTCGGGATACCTTGGGCCGATGCTCCGATTGCCGGCAGCTTAATCGGGCAGAAAATCGCGCTGAACGAGTTCGTTGCCTTCTCCCAAATTCCAACCATTAAAGCTCAAATAACCGACCGTTCGCTCATGATCGTCAGCTTTGCTTTATGCGGATTCGCGAACCTCGGTTCCATTGCCATTCAAATTAGCGGTCTGGCCTCCATGGCTCCAGACAAGCGAAAGTATATTACGAGCTTAGGGCTTCGCTCCGTGCTTGGCGGAACGATTGCCAACCTGCTAAGCGCAGCCATCGCCGGCATGTTCTATTGATGACTGCGTTTTAAACACTTAACGCTCCAACAAAATGCCCGCATTCCTCACATCAGGAATACGGGCATCTCTGGTTACGGATTCAATCCGGCTATCGTTGCCTAGTATTTAAATTGCGACAGCTTGTCTTTCAAGCTTACGGACACATCTTCCAGCTGCTGGGACAGCTCGACTAACCGGTTGGAAATATTCAGCTGCTCCGTGCTCAACGACGCCACCTCTTCCGAGGTAGCGGACGCTTCTTCCGCGACTGCGCTCACATTGCTCATCGCTTCGACAAGCGTCGATTGCGCTTCATTCAGCCGTTCAATCGAACCGGTAACATGGTTAAGCTCTTGGATCATGCCGCCCATCTGATTTTGAACGGTTCCAAAGATGACATCCGTCTCGTTCACCGCTTCCGCCTGCTTCTGGAACATCGGGATCGCTTCGGACAATGCTCCGACCGTCTCGGTAATTTCCAACTGAATGCGCTCGGTTATTTGACCGACGATATCGATGGACTGGCGGGATTGCTCCGCAAGACTGCGGATTTCATCGGCGACGACCATAAAGCCTTTGCCAGCCGTCCCTGCACGAGCGGCCTCGATTGTAGCGTTCAGAGACAAAATATTCGTCTGCTTCGTCATGTTATGAAGCACGTCCAATATTTTGCGAATCGATTGCGTGCTTTCGCTGAGCGTATTTACCTTATTGGCCAAGGAACGCATCATGTCTCCGGTCGACGTAGTCCGATCCATCAAAGCGGTCATATTCGATGCGCCCAATTCACTTGATTCCGCCACCGCTTGCGCAGAAGCATCCATTTGTTCGTTCGCCCCGACGACCAGCTTCATTTGCGAAGCCATATTATGCGTCAGATCATGTCCGCGTTCGGCTTCTACGGCCAGGGAGGTGGCTCCCTTCGCAATCTCCTCCGTCGCAACGGCGATTTCCTTCGCCGAAATGGCTGTAGACCGGGAGGCTTCGGACAAAGAAGTTGCCGTTTCCAGCACGGCGCGCGCGCTCGCATCCGTACTCTGCACGAGCATCGTAATTTGCTCCATCATGATGTTAAAACCTTGCGCCAATTGACCGATTTCATCTTTGCTCTTCGACGTCGCCCGCACGGAGAGATTCCCCTCTGCTCCCTCATTCATCAAGTTGCGGAGCTTCACCAACGGTGTTGCTACCCATTGAATGACGAGCCAACCGATAACGGCAGCCAGCAACGCAGCAGCGGCCATCGATATGAAAGTCAAGGTCAGGATGCTCTTCGCATCCTTCACCAATTCTTGAACAGGCACCGCTCCCACGAGAACCCACTTGTTCGCTTTCATCTGATCGTACACGAGCAGCATGTCGCCATTGTCTTCCGAATGGACCGTCATGCTCCCGCTTATCGTCTTCTTGCCATCTTCCGCCTTAGGTTGCAGCCATTCCGGCGCTGCAGTCGTCAATGCCTTCGCGTCTTGGGCATACATATATTGCCCTTGTTGGTTCAAAAGCTGAATCGTTGAACCTTCACCGATATCGATATCCTCCAAAGAATCGCTAATCGCTCTCAGCTTAATTTCCAAAAAGATGATATATTCCGCCTCGCCGGAATTCAAATCACGCATCGGTCTTGCAATACCGAAAGTAGACTCAGGCGAATTATCGACGCCCTTCGGCATCGTGCCAACCCAAACGGATTGCCCGTTGCTATTTTTTGCCTCTTCGAACCAAGCGTTCTTCTTAATATTCTGAATGCCTTGGCGCATGCCCATAGCCGATAACGGAGTCCGATCCGCGTTAATCGGAATGAGATACACGTTCTCGATAAGCGAATTGCCTACGCTATAGGTTTGCAGCGTTTTCTGAATCACATCCGACATCTGAATCATGTCGTAGGTTCCGACTTTCAATCCGCGCATCGTCTTCAGCGATGAGGTAAGGTTCGGATCGAACATAATTTGCATCGTCATATTGTTAAATTGGGTGAGTTGCATATCAATCTTTTGCGCAGCCTGCACCATCGTCTGATAGCTTGAGGTGGATACGCGCTTTTCAATCGCATTTTTCGATACCAAATAGGAAAACATACCTACGCCAAATACGAACACGATAATACTGACAACAAACACAAGGAACAGCTTCGCTCCAACCGAACGAGCCGGATTTTGGACAAACGAAGCCGTAAGCGTTTTCCAGCTCCATTGCTTCTTGCGTTGTTTCCCCTTATTCCCCTTCAACTGATTCATCTCCTTATCTCTGAAACTTTCTCTGCTGTGTAAGTAAAGCACCCTATCCCTGAATCCCGTCAGGAGAGGATAAGGCGCCAGGCATCACATATGTATAACCCTCTCCCAGAGCATGAGCGCGGTTACAAGCACTCTTCTCCCAGATCGAATGCGTGCACAATATCAAGCTTCGTTACATTCACCTCGCGGTAAAATTGAAAATCGGGATGTTCCCCAATCAACTTTTCTCTGGCAGCATGACGCAGCTCCTCGAGGGTCATCGGTTCCTCCGCGCCAATGACCAGCTGATCCACCCGCTCCTTGTCACTGTAATCAAAGTCGATAGTCTGACTGGTTACATCCACAACATGAACATACCGGTTCGGGTGATACCCCAGATGCTTGAACGCTTCATTTAATTTCTCGTATTTCATCGTAATGAACTTCACCTTTCTTTGCTGTGCTACTTTTCTACATGCACTATTATAATATCGGTTAAATGGACCTATTTCACAATAGCTCATACAACATTTTCCTCATTTTTTTGTGTATATCCCAGAAAAATGAGCAAAAAGAACAAACGCACCTGTAATAATACAGGTACGTTTGTCGTAAAAATAGGAATTACGCCTCATGCATGGTGGGGGGAGAGATCAATCAGCGTAAATTCCGTCTGGCGTCGCGGCTGAAAACGCATACGCCCTATCCATTTCATAGTGCCTTATTAAAAAGGCGGGTTAAAGGAAATCGATCACAGTTCGATGTAAAGATTTGAAATGTTTATTGTGCCTCACTGTTGGTATCTGCCTCTATATCGTTGGCTGCACCGCTATCATGCGACTCTCGGCACGTTTCTTCTTTCTCCGTAAACAGCTTGCGAATTTCGTCCCGCTGTTTCTTCGCTACGAGCACGTAAGCCACATCGCCCGCTTGCAGCTTCGTCGTCCCTTTCGGCGCAATCATTTCCTCTCCCCGAATTACAGCGGTTATCAAGGTGTCGTCCGGCAGATTCAATTCATGCAAAGGGCGATTCTCAACGCTTGTCCCCGGCTCCACAGTCTTTTTCACCATATCCATATTCGTCTTGCCGACAGATACCAGTTCAAGCGCATGCACCGCTTCGCCCGAAGCATCCCCCGACAATGCCAATCGTTTGGCCAGCGGTGAAATCGTTGCTCCTTGAATGAGGGCAGATGTCAGAACGACAAAGAATACGACATTGAAAAACAACTGTCCGTGCTCCAGCCCGGCAATCATTGGATAGGTAGCCATGACAATCGGCACTGCTCCCTTCAACCCCGCCCAAGCGATCAACGTCTTTTCCTTTAATGAAAATTTGCTGATAAGCAAGCTGATGAATACGCCGATGGGCCTCGCGACAAACATCAAGATGATGGAAAGGACAATTCCTTGCCATGCCACTTCCACCAACTGATTCGGGAACACAAGCAAGCCAAGCAGAATGAACATCATAATCTGCATCATCCAGGCAAAGCCTTCATTGAATCTTACAATGGTAAACCGATATTGCAAATCAGCGTTCCCGAGCACCAATGCCATCACATATACGGCAAGAAATCCGCTGCCATGCAGCAAACCGACGCCGCTGTATGTAAAGATGGCGAAGCCGATGGACAATACCGGGTACAGCCCGGATGTATCAAGCGAGATGCGGTTCAATATTTGGATGGCAATCCATCCGGCCAGCAAGCCCAATCCAAGACCCAACCCCATTTGCCATAGGAAGGAAAGCAGCATGCTCCACAGTGACATATCCGGTGCCTGGACAAGCTCAATGAAGGAAATCGTCAGAAATACCGCCATTGGATCGTTCGTGCCCGATTCCGCCTCCAAGGTCGATGTCAGCTTCTGCTTTACGTTCTGGCTCCCCAGCACGGCGAAGACGGCCGCGGCGTCGGTTGAGCCTACGATGGCTCCGATCAACATTCCTTCCCGCCAATCAATATCCAAAATATAGACGGCGCCTACGCCAAATACGATAGCCGTAATGACGACCCCCAACGTCGCCAATATGACGGAAGATCCAACGACCGGGCGAATATGCCTCCAGTTCGTCTGCATGCCGCCATCGAACAAAATTATGATCAGAGCCAAAATCCCGAATAGCTGCGCTAACTTGGCATTGTCGAAATAAATAAATGGATTCAGAGCCATACCGACTATAATGAAAAAAACAAGGGACGGCACATTGAATCGATTCGAGAATTTGGCACTGATCACCCCGGCCAACAATAAGCCCCCGAATAAAAATAACAATCCGTCAGTCGTCCACAAGACGGCATCATCCTTTCATGCGATAATTCTTAGATGTCTGTAGAGATAGAGCGCAGCATCGCGGTGTTGCCTTTTCCATGCCGCAGTGCAATTCAATTAAGGAATGAGATAAGGGGGACTTAACGAAGTGAAAGCCAAGTTAACTTATGCCATATGAATATACTTATCCATTATACCGTAAATAATATAGCTATATAAGCCCCGGCAAGCTTCGGCGACGGTAACGTCGGGCTTGAGCAGCTGCTCGGTGGCATGCCGAAGCCGCAAATCATTTAAATACTCGTTAAAGGTCTTCCCGGTATAGGCTTTAAATACGTCACAAAAATTGGTTTTGGACAATGAGGCGTGACGGCATATTTGATCGAGACGAATCTCTTCGCGATAATGCTTCTGGACGAAATCGATTGAGGCCAGCACCGAATCGCGGCAACGGTTGAGCCGTTCCGCCTTCTTGTTGGGTACCACCGGGGCGGCGTCTTCATCCGAAATTCCTTCCGCATTTCTTCAAGGATGTGACGCACTCGCAAATCATCTTCGCCCATGAGACTCACCTTCATCAACCGCTTGCCTTCTTCAGCCAAGAGCGGCTGCAAATAGCGGTAATCCAAGCAGTCCTCTTGCAGCATCGGTTGATTGAAGCTGTCATTAATATATACAGGCAGGAATTCACAGCCGATGATCTCGGTTTTTTCCTGCAGCATCCACTCGACCCGATGCACGGCATACGGCGGAACAATGCATATGCTGCCCGCTTGCATTTCATATTGCCGGCCCAAATAACTATGAGTAAAGCAGCCTCTTACGACATACCAGATTTGAAAATAATCATGGGTGTGATCCCATAGCGAGCCATGTGTTTGATCGATCTTGTACATCTTGCAGGGCAAGGGCTCCGGGAACTCGAATTGCGAATGGAAAAATACAATGCCTCGAGCGGAAAACTCAGCCGTATCCCGATTGACCCACCTATTTTTCATTACACGACCATTTTGTACGACAGACATCATTCATTCCTCCCCTTCAAGATCGATATGCGGAATATGGGCAAGCCAAACTGTGTAAGCGTTTGCAATATATTCACCAAACGGCATATGGCTTGAATATGGCTTGATTCCTTACGGAATCGAGGGCGGAATGGCTGCCGCCTCTTGTAAAAGGGGAAAAAGTCCTGGTATGCCAGATGCAAATGATGACGGTATGCCATACCGGGACGTAGATTAATAAGTATTTAAGAGTAAGATGATACAGGCAATGCGTGAATGAGCGCTTTGGCGATAGCCATATGTCCAATGGCATTCGGATGGACACGATCCCAAGCCAAGGAGGCCGGATACATATGAAGCAGCAAACGGTCAAACACCGCTTGCGTGTCGACGAACAACGTCCCGTGCTTTTCGGCCGTTCTCTTGACGATGCGGCCATATTCATCCATCATCCGCCGCATCTCGTCTTGCGGATTCGGTTCAATATAGAACGGAGTCATGAGCACCATCCATCTCACCTGAGACTTCGTGCACGCCACCAGACGCTCCAGCACAGCTTCATAGTCGTCCGCATACACGTGGGATTCGACCACATGCGGCATGTCAAATTGGCGCCATACATCATTAATTCCGATGCAGAGAATTACACCATCCGGTTGTTGTTGGAGAACATCCGTGTCCCATCTCGCCTCCACATCCACCACCGTATTGCCGCTTACTCCCATATTTACGACTCTTGTGCCGAGCTCAGGATGTTCCGTCTGGAGCAGCGCATCGAACAACGAGACGTATCCTTTGCCAAGGGCGCCGAATAATCCTTCTCCAACCGGTCTCGCCCGTTCGCAGTCGGTAATCGAATCGCCAATAATGACCACTTTATCGCGTTGTTGCAATGTCAAGGAATAAACCTCCCTACAAGGTTATGGAATAACTCTCCTCATTATACCAATTAATAAGGAGCGACTGTTCAATTCGTTCATAAATGAATGAATACGATAGGATAGCGGCAATTTCCTGCTTATCAACCCGACTTCGTGCAAATTAGGCGCATTGGTTCAGGACTTAAGTAGCCGGAGCCCGTTCAATATGACTAGTATCGTGCTTCCTTCATGACCTACGACTCCAAGCGGAAGCGGAACGCCGAACGCGAAATTCGTAATAATCAAGGCCGTGATGACCACAGACGCGAAAATGATATTTTGCTTAATGATTGTCTGCGTTCTTCTGCCAAGTAAAATAGCGTGTTTAATCGTATCCAAATCGTCGTTCATCAGGACCAGATCTGCCGTTTCCAGTGCCGCATCGCTGCCGGTTGCCCCCATTGCAATGCCGACGGAGGCGGTTGCGAGCGCCGGTGCGTCATTCACGCCGTCCCCTACCATGGCGACTTCCCCGTACTCGGCCTTCAGCTTCTTCACGATATCCAACTTATCCTCCGGCATCAGCTCGGCAAATACCAATTCGATCCCTGCTTCCTGCGCAATGGCGGCAGCCGTCTGCTCCTGATCGCCAGTCAGCATTGCCACTTTGATGCCGATCCGCTGCAACTGCTGCACCATTGCTTTCGCTTGCGGGCGGATGCGATCCTGCAGTGCGATAATGCCTGCAATTTCTTCTTCCCGCTGAACAACGATGACTGTCTTGCCTTGCTGCTGAAGGCTGCGCACCACGCCGTGCAGAGCATTCTGTTGCTCCGCATGCATAACAAATTTCGGTTTGCCTACGCGCCAGCGCGCGCCGCCCATCCGAGCCTCGATGCCAAGCCCCGCCAATGCTTGATAGTCGGTCGGACGCATCCATGCGTCATCGATGTGTTGTCCGCTTCGGCACGCTTCGGCCTCTTGCACGATAGCCTTCGCAATCGGATGCGTCGACAGCGACTCAAGCGCAGCCGTCGCTTGAAGCAATTCGTGCTCGGAGAAACCGGCATACGGGAGGACATCCGTTACTGAAAGCTCTCCCATTGTTAACGTGCCCGTCTTGTCAAAGGCAATCACTTGAATGCGCGAGATATGATCCAAATGCGCCCCGCCTTTAAACAGCATGCCTTTGCGGGCGCTGTTCGAGATAGCCGAGAGTGTCGCCGGCATAATCGAAGCGACGAGGGCGCATGGCGATGCGACCACAAGAAATACCATGGCGCGGTAAAATACGTCCTCCCAAGCTTCTCCGAAAAACAAAAACGGAACGAGAATAAGCACGATCGTCGCCAATATAATGACTCTGGCATAGATGCGTTCGAATTTCTCGATGAACCGCTGCGATTTCGGCATTTCGCTCTGCGCTTCCTGAACGAGGCGAATGATTTTGGAGAAAAGAGTGGATTCGCTGGTCTGCGTCACTTCCACATATAACGCCCCTTGGCCGTTCACCGTACCCGCAAATACCTCATCGCCCTGAGCTTTATCAACGGGGAGACTCTCTCCGGTAATGGATGCTTGATTGACCGCTGAATGTCCTTCCGTAATCGTGCCGTCAGCCGGAATGCGCTCTCCCGGTCTGACTATTACCAGTTCGCCAAGCCGCAGCTCTTCGACTGGTACGTTCGCTTCTTCCCCGTTCCGCAGCACGTTCGCATGCTCGGGCTTCAGCTCCATCAGCGCGGAAATATCGCGTGAGCTTCGGTTCATCGTGAATGTCTCCAGCGCTCCGCTCAGCGCGAAGATGAAAATAAGCACGGCGCCTTCCGACCAATACCCGATGCAAGCCGCACCAACCGCAGCCGCGATCATCAGCAGGTTGACGTCCAAATCCTTTTCCCGGACCAATGTTGCAATTCCGTCCTTTAACTTTAACCCGCCACCGCTAACATAAGCCAGCAGATAAAAAGCTATCGCCCATGCTTCCGACACCATTCCGGCAACTAAAGCCAGCAGAATAAAGAATAAAGCGCCTGCCGCCGCCAGTGCTTCGCCATATTTTTCACACCATAATTGGATTGTTGATCGCTTGTTCATAAGTGTAATATCCTCCTTCGTTGATAATGACTATCGTTGTTAATCCCCTAAAAATGAGACATGCTGTTCCCATATAGGGAACAGCATGTATTGAGAATGAGATTAATTTTCACCGTGGTCATTTTTTTTGAACAGAGGAAACTTTTCTATACTTATTATAATCTACATACAGCAAATTGTGAATAAAAGTTTTATCTTGCCTCAAGGAAACATTATTCACCTGGTGCAACTCTGTTAGTTGGGGGTATAATATTTATATAGGGTATAACATCCCCCTTCATTATTAACTAACAAGGCGCACGTCGACACAACTAGAAAGAAGGGTTACACATGAAGCCGTATCCTAATGATGAATCAACGGCTGACGTTCAGGATGGATGGAAGCAACAACGGGACGAACCCAGTCTTCCCGAAGCGTATAAATCAATGCCGGTGCCGAAGAAGGGCAGCTTCTTCCGAAAGTTTCTCGCCTTTGTCGGGCCGGGCTACCTCGTCGCCGTCGGTTACATGGACCCGGGGAACTGGGCAACCGCTATTGCAGGCGGCTCGCAATTTAATTACACGCTATTATCCGTTGTTTTAATTTCAAATTTGATGGCCATGCTGCTGCAATCGTTGTCTGCGCGGCTCGGAATTGCAACAGGAAGAGATTTGGCGCAAGCCTGTCACGACCACTACAGCAAGCCTGTCAATTTCGTGTTATGGATTCTATGCGAATTGGCGATTGCGGCCTGCGATCTGGCGGAGATCATCGGCTCGGCGATCGCCTTGCAGCTATTATTCGGACTCCCCCTTATTATCGGGGTCATTATTACATCATTGGATATTCTGATCGTGCTGCTGCTACAGAACAAAGGCTTTCGATATATTGAAGTAATCGTCGTTGTACTGATCGCTACGATTATGATGTGTTTCGGCGCCGAGCTTATTTTGTCCAGACCTGACGCTCGCGAAGTGCTGCACGGATTCGTTCCCAGCGCCGAAATTGTGAAAAATCCGGCAATGCTCTACATCGCGCTAGGCATTCTCGGAGCGACCGTAATGCCCCATAATCTGTATTTGCATTCTTCGATCGTACAGACACGTAACTATGAAGAGTCTTATGAAGGCAAAAAATCGGCGATTCGGTTCGCGACGCTTGATTCAACGATCGCGTTGATACTGGCCATGTTCGTCAATGCCGCCATTTTGATATTATCGGCCGCTACGTTCCATTCGAGCGGACATACCGAGATCGCGGAAATTCAGGATGCGTATCACATGCTGACACCGCTGCTCGGCACAGGCATGGCGAGCGTGCTGTTCGCTGTAGCGCTGCTCGCCTCCGGCCAGAACTCGACCTTGACTGGCACGCTCGCCGGGCAGATCGTCATGGAAGGCTTTCTGCAAATCCGGCTCAAACCTTGGGTGCGCCGCCTCATTACGCGTCTCATCGCTATCGTGCCCGCCGTCATCGTCATCGCCATTTACGGAGAGGAAGGAACGGCGGATCTGCTCATTTTGAGTCAAGTCATCCTCTCTTTCCAATTATCGTTTGCCGTCTTTCCGCTTATCCGGTTCACGAGCGACACGAAGAAGATGGGGGCTTTCGTTTCCCCGCTCTGGATGAATAGTCTCGCCTGGGTATCCGGCATCATGATTGCGGGCTTGAATCTCTATTTGCTTGTTGGAACCTTTATGTAAGGAGATTGTTCAAAAAGCTACTATTTTAAACTGCCATTACAATATCAAAAGGCTGCTTCCCCATCAAACCGCGATTGGGGGGCAGCCTTTGCTTGTATTATGAACCGAAGCGGAAGGTGCGCTTCTTGACCGGTTGGAGCCGCATGATGATTGCAGCCGCCTGAAGCCGAATCTCCTCCTGCTCGGAATCAAGCATTTCCCGCAGCACGGAAAGAGCCTTGTCACGCAATTCGTTCAATCCTGTTTCGGCCGGGAGACTCCATGTCGCCTGTCCCCGCATCCACATGTATCGCGCCTGGCGTTCGACCTGTCCTTGCTTCATCTCGATAAGCTTCTCGACGGAATAGTAATCATGCTGCACGCGCTTCAACTCTCTTTCTTCTTAATCCATATTTACGTTGACGTCTCCGACCTTTGTAGATAATCTGACGAGCGGACCGCCTTCTCCGATGCCGCCTTCGAAGAAGCCGCCCGATCCTCTGCGCCGTTGCAGCAATGGCACGTTGAGAGACAAGTCTCCGAGGAGGGCGGACGCTTCCAACTGCATTTGTCGAGTGGAGGACGCAATACGAAGATCAATGCTGCCGGCGACATTGCCAATGTCGCATGCCCCGGTCTCGGGACCTACGGCACAGCGGATGTCCCCGTTCTTCACGTCCACACGCAGCGTGCCGCAGATGTCCTGCACGGTCACATCGCCCGAAGCCGAGGCCGCTTCCACATCAGCCGCAATACGTTCCAGCTTCACGTCACCGGAGGCAGTGCTGCAGCTCCATCTCTCTCCTCGTCCATTGCGTACCTCCAAGTCACCAGACAGCAGTTCCATCACAAGCTCTTCGGCTTCTACACCTTCCAACTCGAGATCCCCGGACGTGGAATTGAGGCGAACCCGTTGCGCTGCCACGTTCTCCACCGCCAAATCTCCCGAGAGCGCCTCTACCTCCAGCACACCGAAGCGGCAGTTCTCAATCTCCACATCTCCTGACTTGGCGTCTGCACGCAGCAGCCCGATCGAGCTGTTCTCGATGCTTGCATCGCCAGAATTCAGTTGGATGCGGATCTGCTCGTTCTGCAAATACCGCAGCTTTACATCACCCGAATTGGAGTTAAGGCGCATGCTGCCACGGAACGATTGCGGCACTCGGACATATAGATCGGCGCCGGCAGAGGACATCAAAGAAAAGAATCGCTTCGCGCCTGTTCTCCGCAGTATCACCTTAATATTGTAAGTATCGTGGACAACTTCTTCAGTCACTTCATATTGCTCCGGATCGCTCGTGTCGAATCGATACGTGAAAGTATCACCGTCATATGATTCGATAAACACATCCGTCACATCGGTCATGATGTTCGCCGCATGAATCGCCGATCCCATATACCCATATGGTTGGTTCCCCTCTAGTGAATCATGATGATAGTTCGGCAATTCGAAGTTCAGGCCGCCCGCTTGAAATGATGATTCCCGCTCGCCAGATGAAGGCTTCTCTGTACCGGAACCGCCCGCTGGAGCCGCATGAGGACGATACTGCTCGATAATCTCGTCCGCAATTGACTGAACGCTGCCGAGCGAGCGCACGATTTCGTCGTCCGTTTTCCCCATTTCACGCGCCTCTGCGAAATGCGTTTCGAAATCAGACATTATTTCCTTGCGTTCGGAATCCGGGATTCCATTCAACAACCGTTCCAGCTTCACTAGAAATTCCAGTCTCTGCATGCTCATGCTTTCATGACCTCCTTAATAATTTCATCCACGCCTTCCGAGAAGCGGCTCCATTCTGCCATCATCTCGCGCATGTAAGTCTCGCCCGTCTCGGTCAGCTTGTAATATTTTCGGGACGGCCCTTCCGGCGACTCTTTCAAATACGTCGAAAAATAGCCTTCCTGCGTCAGTCTGCGCAACAGGGGATACATCGTGCCTTCTGCCACGAGGAACTTCTCTGAAATGCGATGAACGAGTTCATAGCCGTAGCGGTCTTGCTCATAGGTCAGCACAAGCACACACAGTTCCAAGGCGCCTTTTTTGAATTGAACGTTCACTCGATTGCCTCCTTCGCATCTATTTCAACTTATCTGGACAATCGTTCCATGGCTTGATGTTCTACATAGTAACACACACTACTGTACAATACAAGGTACCTTTTAAAACTAAATTCATCTCCATGATTTCGATAACTATTCTGCCGATAAAAAGGAAGCCTAACGCTTTCTTTGGCATGGTATAATGAATCCAGTTTTTATATGGAGGTATTTCCCATGGCTCAATTGTTCGATATACAAGCCGTATCCCTGTTCACAGCCTATTCGCCCGCTCATATCGTAACCTTGGCCCTGTTCGCCTTGCTCATCTGGCTAATGTATGCGTACCGAATGAGTCTTCGGGGAAACCAAATGGGGAGCATCGTCCGCTTCAGTCTGGTGACGGTACTCGCACTGTCCGAGCTGTCGCTGAATCTGTGGTATATCTGGTATGGTCGGTACGACTTGAAGGATACGCTGCCGCTTGAGCTATGCACCATATCGTTGTACCTGTCCGTTGCGATGCTCATCTGGAAAAGCCGGCGCTTGTTCCAGATTGTATACTTCGTCGGAATCGGCGGAGCCTTGCAAGCGCTGCTCACCCCAGCGCTCGATTATGACTATCCCCACTTCCGGTTCATTGAATTTTTTGCGGCGCATATCGCCATTATTTTGGCTGTGCTTTATATGCTCTGGGTGGAGGGACACCGTCCAACCCTAAAATCTGTATTCGCCGCCATGGGCTTTCTCAATCTGCTCCTTGTTGCAGTCGGCACCGTGAACGCAATGACCGGCGGCAATTACATGTTCCTCGCCCGCAAGCCTGAGACGGCCTCGCTTCTGGACGTGCTTGGACCGTATCCATGGTACTTAGTGTCGCTGGAGGTTGTCGCATGCCTGATCTTCTTGCTCATGTACCTGCCATTTGCCATATCTGCGCGAGTTCGGCAAGCGCGGCCGCAGGAGACGGGCTATGATTAATCGCAGTGCTTCACATACCGGCGGACTGGAACCGCAGATCTATGACAATCACGAGCAGGAGCCAGCAGCAGCCTCACTATATACTGACCGGAATACATCCATTTTTCTGACAAACACGCCCAGATTACTCATGCCCTCATCTCCTTGTTTGGAATTCGTGTTTAGTTATACCACAAGGTGATTTTTGAAATGTTGCTCTCTCATTCGGAATTCATGTTTGTCGTTCAGAGGGAGTCACCGAGAGAGTGGTCTAAAGGTAAAGGATATACAAAATGCACAAAGCCGTTCCCAGTCGCAGCGCGAAGATGAGAACGGCTTTGATATCAGATTGGAATATAACGGAATGAACCTTCTGCATGTGATGAGCGGCTCACCTCATGCAGAGTGGGTATCTGTCTCTGGGCAAACGGTGCCATGCCGCCCTTCCAGACGTTCCGCGGCAATAAATCCGGCGGCGGATACGAGCAGGAGCAGCCCCATGCCTAAATACAGAGCCTTTGTTCCCAGTTGATTATATATAAAAGCCCCGATAAGGCTTCCCGTCATCGTCGCCCCGATGCTCATGACGACCGACATGACTGCTTGGCCGCTTGCGCGAAAACGGTCGGGAATGAGATCCATCATATACTCCGCCAAATAAATGAAGTATAGGGCGATGCCCACTCCTTGAATCGCCTGCATGAACAAGATGAGCGGCAGGATGTCCGTTGCGTAGATGACTAGCGCGCGCGCAGCCATAATGACGGCGGACAATGCCAGCATGGTGAGCGGCCGGAACTGCCGGCCGGAGCGTCCCAAATATAAGAAGACGAATACCTCCGTCGCCGCCGGCAGCATCCATCCGAGCCCGATGTCGAGCGAACTTCCGTTCATATCCCGGATCATGAAGCTAAAATATTGATCGTTGAAGATGAGCGTCATATTGTAAATGATGAGCACAATCATGAAGAGTACGAAGCGCCGCGTAAAAACATAGCTCCAGAACTCCTTCATGTTCACCTTCGTCCGCGGCTTTTTCCCGCCCGTTCTCCCTTCGCCAACCTCTGCCGCAAACGCTTCGGCAGCATTCCGCGGCGTATCGTCCCGTCTCGGATCCCGCAGCGGCAGCAGCGCGCAGCCGGTCAAACCGACCAGAACCATCACGATCCATCCCATCGACGCATGTCCCGGCAGCCGCTCCAGCAGCCATCCGATAAGAACCGCCGATACCGCAAACCCTGCCGCGCCGCAGCCGCGAATGACCGCATAGGAATCTCCCAGCCGTCTCGCCGCAAGCATCGCCATGCTGTCGGTCAGCGACGTGGCTGGCACCCACAGAAATTGAAAAACAAAAATGAGCCCCATCACCGTCCACGGCTCCGAGGTATGAAAGACGAAAAACAATACTCCAAGCAACGCAAGCAGGAGGGCCAACAGGAGAGGCTTCATAGCCGCGAACTTGTCGCTCAAGTAGCCAATTAAATAATTGCCGATCATGCCAACGATGGGAAGCACTGCGTTTTGCAATCCGTACATGGCATCGCTATAACCGATATCTTTGTAATATAACGGAAAAAAAGAAGAAAAGACCGCCGCCGGCGTAAAAAGCATAAACATGTAGACATACATATGGCGGAGCTGCCGCTTGCGATAGAAACTATGATTCAAGGATTCCATGGAACTCATCTGCCTGCCTCCGTACAGAGGCTCAGAAGGACACCCATGCTCTTATCTTGTTCACGTATGCGCATCATGCTGTTCATAGTCCCTTTCGTGTCAGAATTAAGAATATTCCCTATTTTAGCACACGAAAAGTTTAAGCGGTTTCGTTTTCATAGTTTATTAAAATGTATTCAATATTCGAGTTATTTTTGAAAGCGCATACCCATAGGATGAAGTAGGCATTTCTATATTCGCCCTGCAAAATTAATGGCATTATTTACAATTCCTTATTACTAGCTTAACGCTATGTTAAAAATCACATTTTACAATGGGACATGTGCACAGTTCCGATGATTTTACTGCAGAATCTAATTTTTCATTAGCTAACTCAATACCCTACATTAGGAACCCATTCATGAGGAGTGTAAATGTATCTATGAAAGCAAAACGCTGGTTTACGATGTTAACCATTATTTCCATGCTGTTCCTGGCAGTCGTCGGATGTTCTAGCGGCGCCGCTCCGGCAAGCACGGGCGATTCGGCCGAGGGCCAAGGGGATACTGCCGTTCCGGCTGTAAAGGAAGAAGATAAGACGCCAGTCACGATTCAATATTGGCACTCTCATGCGGAAGCCCAAGAAGAGGGCTTGACGTATATGATTGCAGAATTTCACAAGAAATATCCTTACATTACGATTGAGCCAGTCTATCAAGGCGGCTATGGCGATCTGCACAAGAAGCTGCTTGCTGCGGTCGCGGCGAACGACGTTCCTGCGGTAACGAACGTTGAGGTCTCTTCCTTGCCCATGTTTGCTCATGATGGAATCTTTGAAGACCTTACCTCTTATATCGAGCGCGATCAGGTCGACATGACCAGCTTCTCCGAAGGCATGGCGAAAGCCTATGCTTACGAAGGACGCCAATTCGGGTTTCCGCTTATCGTGAGCATGAGCGTCATGATTTACAACAAGACGATGATCGACAAGCTAGGCGTCACACCGCCGCAATCCTGGGACGAAGTCGAAGCGTTCAACAAACAGGTCACGGTGAAAAAAGACGGCAAAACCGAGCGTTATGCTCTTTCCGTCCCAGGATGGGACAACTGGTACTATGATCCGTGGATGATCAACGGCGGCGGTTCCGTCTTGAACGCCGATATGACGCAAGCCAGCATCGATTCGCCGGAAAGCCTGCGCTACATTCAAAACTTCAAACGTTGGGTAGATGAAGGCGCCATGCATATCGGATACGGCAAAGGAGCGTCCGGCACAATGCGCCAAATGTTCCTGGAAAGTAAAATCGCCATGATTGAACACACTTCCGCCATGATTAAGACATATGTGGAAAATGCAGACTTTGAAGTCGGCGTCTCCTTCCTGCCTGGCGATAAAACGCGCATTTCCAATATCGGGGGAGCGGGTATCGTCATGATGAGCGGTGCCAAAGACGACCAAAAAGAAGCAGCATGGAAATTCATTCAGTTTATGACAAGCCAAGAGCATAACATTCAATGGGCGGAGAAAGTCGGCTATTTGCCAACACATAAGTCAGTCGTCGATACCGAAGAAGGCAAAGCTTATCAGGAACGCTGGCCGCAATATAAAGCGGTGCTCGAAAATTTCGATAACGTTCAGCCCCGCCTCCAGCATCCGCTGTATCCGGAGTTCAGCAACTTCTATATTGAAGCAGTCGGAAAAATGGTGCTCGAACACGGGGATCCGGCTCAATTGATGAAGGAAGCGGCAGCGGAAATCAACAAAGTGCTGGAAGACAGCAATTAAGCGTGATCAAATCCGTAATGCTTCGTGATCAAATATTGAACTTTTCAGCACCGAGAAGGTTGCTTGAACCTGAAGAGGGAGGAGCGGAGTGTAGGCAGAACCTACATGAGCACCTGAAATGTTTCTAAAGGAAACATACTTTGGAAGCATAAGCTCTTCGAAGGTGAATGCAAGATTCGATGTCGAATCAGCTTCCAGTTATGCTTCGTGATCAAAAGTTCAGCGGTCAAGCAAGGCTGTATCCCCTCAAGTATGGACACAGGGCGTGCGGCTTTGGCTTGGCCTTTCTATTATCAGTTGATTCCGTTCTAAGGAGAGGGCGAATATCGATATGAATTCACATTCGGAACAATCTTATGCTGTACAGCCTGCCCGGCTATCCGCCAAACGGCCTTGGTCTTGGTACCGCTTCTTTGAAAAGTGGAAGGACTTCAGTTTCGCGCTGCCGGCGCTGCTATTCTTGCTCGTGTTTACTTATTACCCGCTCATCTACTCGATATACATCAGCATGACGAACTGGAACATGACGCGTCCGATTAAGAAGTTCGTCGGCATGGAGAATTATACGAAGCTGTTATCGGGGGAAGAGTTCTGGAAAGTATTGACCGTCACGTTCAAATATACCGTGTTCGACGTCTTCTTCACGATTGTTATCGGTCTCGGGCTGGCGCTGCTGTTCAACTCCACATCAAAAATATTCAACTTCCTGCGTGCCGTTGTCTTTATGCCGTATTACATCTCGATGGTTGTAGCCGCCATGATTTTCTTATGGATCTTCAACGCGGAATACGGCTTGGCGAATCACATTCTTCATCTGGCCGGGTTCGACCCCGTAGCCTGGATGACGAATCCGAATACGGCACTATCTGCGCTCATCACCGTGTCATTATGGAAGGGCGTCGGCTTCGCAATGCTGCTCTTCATCGCAGGACTTCGCAGCATTCCGGTGGAATATTACGAAGCGTCAAGCATTGACGGGGCCACGCGCTGGAGCCAGTTCCGGCATATTACATTGCCGCTTTTGTCTCCCATGACATTGTTCCTTATCATTACGAACTTTATCGGCTCGATGCAGGTGTTCCAATCGATCGATATTATGACGAACGGCGGACCGCTTAACGCAACGAAGGCGATGGTGTTCTGGATTTATCAGATGGCCTTCTCCGACTTCCGCACCGGCCGCGCATCAGCGCTTGTCGTCATCTTCTTCATCATTATTATTACGTTGACCGTCATTCAACTATGGATTTCCAAAAAACGAGTACATTACGAAGGGTAGGCTTAGCGGATGTCCAAATCCATCTCATCTTCCATCCGGTTGGCAGCAGCCATCTTAATAACGATACTGATGTTTTTTCCAACATACTGGCTCGTTGTCACCTCGCTTAAGACGCCGTACGAGCTGCGTCTGGCGATTCCCTCCTTCTGGCCGGAGTCATTCCGCTGGCAAAATTACGTCGAGGCATTTCAAGCTTCGCCGTTCGGACGTTATTTTCTCAATACGACGATCCAGACATTCGGCATCATGTTCCTGCAAATCAACGTCGCCATCTGGGCCGCCTTCGCATTCGCCAAAGGGAACTTCCGGGGCCGAGACAAATGGTTCATTCTCGTGCTCGCAGCGCTAATCGTGCCGGAGCAGGTTACCTTCGTGCCGGTCTATGTGATGATGTCTAAGCTCGGCTGGTTGAACACGTATTTCGCGCTCATCGTCCCCCACGGAGCGTCGGCATACGGTATCTTTTTGCTGCGGCAGTCGTTCAAATCATTGAATAACGATGTGCTGGAGGCGGCGCGCGTGGACGGCGCGGGACGATTCCACCAATTGTACCGCATCCTCGTGCCGATGGCGATGCCGACGATTGCGACACTGATCGTGCTAACGTTCATCAGCAGCTGGAACTCTTACTTCTGGCCGCTCATTATGACGAACTCCGATAATATGCGCGTGCTCACTGTCGCCGTGGCGATGATGCGTGACTCTGTGGCAGGCGATGAGGCGTTGACCTTCCATATGCTGAGCGCTGCGAGCGTCATGGTCATCCTGCCGATTGTCATCGTGTTCACCTTTGCCCAGAAGCATATTGTGGCGGCATTGGCCAATTCGACATTTAAATAACGCATAAGCAAAAAGATCGAGTGAACGGTTTGAATCTAATCAACCCGATGAAAATATAGGAGGCGATGGCATGTGTTCAACTAAGCAAGCACAATGGAAACAAAGCGCGCGCGGGCTGCTCCTGCTTGGCATTCTATTCTGGACAACCGCATGCGGCAGCGGCTCCGGAGGGGCGTCTGATATATCGGCTGCCAAGGAGCCTGCGTCTTCTGCCACCGGCACAACTGCCGTTCCGTTGACCAAAACAGCACAGGCTCCCGTTCGGTATGGAAAGCTGACACAGCAAGAAGTCGAGAAGAAGATGCGCATCGATAAAAAGGAGTTCCGGCCGATCCTGGAGCTGGCGACACTTGGTCCGATTATTCCAGGTCTGCATGAACAGGTCATTCCGCAAGGGCTCGCCTACGCGCCTGAACAAGGCTGGCTCGTGATGTCAGGCTATCGGGAAAAAGGCGGAGTCAGCGTACTCGCCCTGCTGGATGCCAAAAGCGGATTACTGCTGAAATCGTTCGAGCTGTATGAAAAGAATAACAAGCCTTATACCGGGCATGCAGGCGGCACGGCCGTCACACCGGGTTATGTGTGGATCGCTTCGGGCGGCGAAGCGCGCTACTTGTCAATCGAAGCGCTCAACAAGGCGGAGGACGGAGGGCGCGTTGTGTTCGAGGGCAGTCTGAAGACCGGCGTCCGCGCTTCGAACGTTGCGTATGAAGACGGATTGCTATGGGTCGGAGAGTTCGCCCACGGGACAGAATATCCGACGGATCCGTCCCACCACTTGCGGACCCGCGACGGCGAGGAATACCGTGCGTGGATGGAAGGCTATGAGATAGACGCCCAGACTGGCTTGCCGCCGCAGCTTGCCGCCAGCGCAGAAGCTCCGCTTCCCGCGGCGATCCTATCCATTCCGAATCGCATTCAAGGCATGAGTCTATGGAAAGGCCATTGGATATTAAGCGATTCATTCGGACGCAATAGCGAGAGCACCATCCTCTTCTATGCCGATCCGCGCAAGGAAGCCCCGCACATGAAGGTGAAGCTCGGAAAAGAAACTGTCCCGGTATGGTTCCTCGACAACAAAGCTATGATGGACAAGCTGGATGGGCCCCCAATGTCAGAGGAATTGGCGGTTATTGAAGATTCGCTGCACATTTTATATGAATCCGGTGCAGAGAAATTCGCCACCTCCGGAAGCTACGCCATGGATACGATGCATGTTCTCGATATGAACGCCGTACAAGCAAAGTGGGTTCAGTAGCCTGAAGCCGTCGTATATGACGGCTTTTTCATTTTCCTTTATAATGAAGAGGCTAGTCAAATCATTGATTGTATAAATGAACAGGAGTCTTGTCCTATGAACGAAGCAAAACTGAACGAATACATGCGGCGGAAAGAAGAGATTCTCTCAACAGCTAATGAAGAGATCTCCGCGCTTGTTGCGGAATTGATGGCAGATATGGAGCAGTTGATGAAGGACAACGAGCGGCTGCGCAAATCGCTGCAAGCTGCCGGTAAAGGCAAGCCACGCGCTTGCATGTCCACCAAACTGAAGGACGCGCTATACGAATAATTCATCCCTCATTCAACTTTTTTCGTATAATTTGGATAAATCCACTGTTTCCTCCAAAACATAAAGCTACATCTGTCTACTCGATGAAAATAGAATGTGCGGAGGAACACCAATGAACAAGAGAATCATATTATTGGTTCTGCTTGCGGTATCGGCCGCTGGATGCAACCCGTCCACCAAGCCACCCGCAGCCAAAAATTCGCAAGAAGGCTACACCATTCAACAACGGAAAATCAAAATGGCAGCGAAGGAAACACCAAATCTTGCCGGGGGTCAAGAAAGTCAGGTGCGCAAACCAAAACCCCTGTCTTTAGCAGAGCTTCGCAAAAAATACCGTTCACATTTCGTGCTGCAGGGACCTTCGGATCGGAAGCGCGTCAGCTTGACGTTCGATGACGCGCCAGACAACCAATTCACTCCGCAGGTGCTGGATGTGTTGAAACAATATGGCGTAAAAGCCACCTTTTTCGTCGTCGGCAACCGGGCGGAAAAGTATCCGGAAATCGTTCAACGCATGGTAGACGAGGGACATTTAATAGGAAATCACTCATACACTCACGCCAACTTGCCTAAATTGTCTGACGAAAGCTTTCGCGACGAGGTAACCCGGACCGAAAAAATCATTCGGCAATTGACCGGGCATCATATGCGTTATATTCGGCCTCCCTATGGCAATATAAGCGAAGAACAGATCAAATGGCTTGCCAGCCAAGACATACTCATCGTGAACTGGAATGTTGACTCGCTCGATTGGAAAGGGTTGACTGCAGAACAAATAGAAGCGAACATTATGAGCCATCTAACACCCGGGGCTATCGTGCTGCAGCATTCCGCTATCGGAGAAGGCGGAGATCTGTCCGGCACCGTCAAGGCGCTGCCGCTTATCATTGAGCAGCTCAACGAGCAAGGCATTGACATCGTAACGCTCCCCGATTTGCTGAACAAGCCCGCTTACCGCCAGTAATTAACGAATCCCTTGCCGACTCGGCAAGGGATTGTTTGTTTTGATTTGACTTATTATTTTGCTTGTCAAGCGTCATTCCCATAACCCCAAAGATTGATAGATTTCCTTGGAGACAACACCGTCCTCTGGAAGTCCATGCAACCGTTGATATCGCTTCAATGCGGTCGTCGTCGCCCCGCGAAATCTCCCGTTACATTCACCTTCGTACAACCCAGCCGCTTGCAGCCGATTCTGTATGAGCAGCACATCCCCGCCTGCATCGCCTTCCGCCAGTCTTCGCGGCTCCCGGTACAGTCCGCCTAGCACATGTCCCAGCATCGTGACTTTCGTTCCGACGGGTACCCGTTCAAATAACTCTTCCACATCCCTGTTCCGCATCCGCACACAGCCGTGACTTCGGTTATGGCCGATAGAATCGGGACGATTCGTACCATGAATGCCATAGATCCCCCACGGTACATTGAGCCCCATCCATCTCGTTCCGAATCCCGATCCCCAATGCTTCCCTTTAAAAACGACCTCATATTGTCCGACGGGCGATGGAGTAGCGGGATTGCCGAGGGCTACCCGATATTTCTTGACCGGTCTGCCGTGAATGAAGAAAGTAAGCTCGTGCTTGGAAGGATCGACGACGAGATGAACCGCTTCTTGCTCTGACATAATCGGCAGCGGTTCAGCTTGCGCCTTGGACGGCAGCATGAGCAATATCATCACCAACAGCAGGAACGAAACGGCGGTATGAATAATCGGGCACATTCTGCGATAAGCAGATATGCATTTTACTGTATCGTTGTTTAACATCATCATTTCTTCCTATGGTGTTCGTAATCTGTACTATCCCAGTAATAATATGGATTAAACGCCGCAAATTTATCCGCCGCAAAACCTCGCAGACTGTCCCGATACTAAAAAATATATGTCATATGTATTCATCGTATGGATGCATAACTCATTACACGCATATGAAGAAGGCAATGTTCTGTTCGCCCCGAACTTGGGCTGGAGAAACGTTGAGCTGAAGCGGACTATAGAGGAGCGGTTTCCCGGGGCGATCGTCACGGTCGACAATGAAGCTCGGGCAGGCGCCATTGGCGAATGGGAGTACGGCGCAGGCGAGAAGGCGCAGCACCTCGTCTATGTCAGTGCAGGGGCCGGCATCGGCACCGGAACGATTATCGGAGGGGAATTGTTCAAGGGCGCATACGGCTATTCTGGCGAAATGGGACACATGACGATTGCAGCGAACGGCCGCAAATGCAGCTGCGGCAACCGGGGCTGCTGGGAGCTGTACGCTTCGGAGAAGGCGATTGCAGAAGCTGGCAAGAACGTGACCTATCATAGCTTGGAAGAAATCATGCAAGCTGCTGAGCAGGATGAGCCGATCGCGCTTCATACGCTCTATCAGATTGGAGAGTACTTGGGCGTCGGCATCGCCAATATTATTAACACGTTCAACCCGGAGCTAGTCATTATCAGCAACAAGCTCACCCAAGCTGAACGCTGGATCCGCAAGCCGCTTCTGCGGACGGTGCAGCAGCGCACGCTTCAATCTCATCAACATGGATTGCAAATTCATTTTTCCTCGCTGCAGCAGCGTTCGACCGTGCTTGGCGCGGCCAATGAGGTCATTCAATCATTTGTCGGACGAACTAGAGTGTCCGTATAAACGCACAAAGGACTGCCTACTGTCCGTCTGATAGAAGAGTAGGCGGCCTTCGACTCGGACACCCGCATCATTGCTCGCAAATTTGCTGAAAAAATTAGCGCACCGAACGTAAACATTCCATCATGTCAAAAAAGCCGGAATCACAATCCCGGCTTTTCCCCGGTGTATGGTTAGAACCAGCCGGAGCGCAACACGATCACCAACAAAATGAAGAGAACCAAAATTACGCCTGTAGAAGTAAAGAAACCACCACATCTTCCAGCAATGTCGCTCATTTTTTGTCCTCCTTCACCGTTATTAATGTGTACTTGCGTTGTTATTGTATGGCCTGCTGTGGCAAAATGATTCTATTAAATGCCCACATCCATCAAACTTGCGCTTCTGCCCTGCCAGCGGTAGCACATTGTCAAAAAAATCCTGTATAATGAAACGGAATTCATATACTTAGGAGGTTTGTTCCGTTGCATCCAAACATACATATATTTCACGAAGCGCCTACACCAGAGGAATATACATCTTTGCGAGTCGCTGCCGGTCTCAGTCCCAAAAGCTTGGCCGGAGCCGAAATCGCTTTGAAAAACTCCATCTTTGCAGTCACATTGAGACATGAAGACGAGCTCGTAGGTATGGGCCGAATCATCGGAGACGGCGGTTGCTTTTATCAAGTTGTAGACATTGCGGTTGCCCCTTCTTATCAAGGACAAGGGTTGGGGAAGATGATTATGGCGGAGATCACCAATTACTTAGAGCATAACGCGCCCGATAAATCTTATGTAAGCTTATTGGCAGATGTACCAGCCGATCATCTATACAAAAAGTTTGGTTTTGATTACACGCATCCCAAGTCTCTGGGCATGTTCAAAAGGTACTAGGGCAGCAAACAACTTCATGCAGACTAGAAATAAACCATCCGTCCAATGAACTGTGACCCGTAAGAGAGACACTTGAAAAAAGTGACCCTCTTACGGGTCATTTGTGTTTTAATCAAACTATGGAGAATGGTACGAGGGGATGATCAAATGGGAGTGACAAGAAGAGCGCGAAAGGTATCCACAGAGCAAGAAATCAAACAACTGGAGGCCAACCCAAATGTGCGGCACGTGTCGGGAAAGAATATCACGTATTCGCCAGACTTTAAAGTTGCCGCAATAAAAGCCTATCATGAGGGTCAGACGCCAATAGAGATATTTCTAAAGGCTGGGTTTAAAATGGATATCTTTGGTCATGAAAAGCCCAAAAAGATGTTGCTGCTTTGACGTAAAGGCGACCAGCAGGAGCGTTAACGACAGAAGACAAGCTCAAACGGGCCGGAGCCCGGATTAAGCTGCTGGAAGCGGAGAACGACATGCTAAAAAAGCTCGAAGCGCTCGAAAGGCAAAGTCGTAACACGCTAAAGCCCTCCGAGCGCTTCCAGATGATCAACCAGACGCTTCGCCTACATGATTTGCGTCGGATGACACGCTATCTGTGTCAAGTGGCTGAGGTGAGCCCGAGCGGATATTATCGATGGTTCCGTTTAGAAGAGAAACGACAGCTTCGAGAAGCTGCAGATGAACGAGAGGCGAAGGCGGGTGCCTTGGTAATCAAAATGCGATTGGAGCGTCTGAACGGCATCGTGATGAATCACAAGAAGATCCGTCGACTGATGCGTAAATTTAGGTTGGTCGCCGTCATTCGCCACCCTTACCGCAAAATGGCCAAGAAAATGTTGATGTTGTAATTACCAATACTGGTTTCTCGGGGGAACTGCTTGCCTCCGATGTTTGCATTGAAGGTCACATTAAAGGTAATAAACAGAAAACAGTCTCGGCCACTATTGACTCTCGAGATAGCTATAAAAGTAAAAAAAAGCAATAATAGGTGATTAAACTCCAATACCTTTCACTTGCTAAAGACTTCTCTTCATGAGGAGTCTTTTTCTTTTAATTTAGGTAACAAAAAAGCACCGGTTAAGGTGCTTTTTGAAATCTACATTTTATTCGCCGTAGTCACTGGCGACACCTAATTCCCTGCAGCGGCTCTACTCCCCGATTTTATGTACACCACGTTTTTATCGGCATCCAATGCGGCTCTCACCGTCGTAACATCATTTTTTTCGATGAAGCGGTAATCTTTAAATAAGTTGTCCCATTTCACTTCATATCCCGTAATGTCGATATTGAATAATTTCTTGGCAATCGGGGCGACCGCTTCTTTGGCCTCTTTTTCCGTCATTTCTTTGTTCGTCGTCACCTTATTACCTTGTTCATTGATCAGGCTGGCTACTTTCCCGCTCTCCATGTAAATTGTCACCTTGTCGTCCTGAAGCATCCACGTATTTTCTATCAAACCACCATATGAGAGATGGGCCTTCGTCACGTCAAAATCATGATCTAAAGTCGTTTTCACCGCTTCTGCCGCCGTTTTCAGCAATTTCGGTTCAAGCTCTTTCTTGTCAAAAAAGATCATGACCCCATTGATATACTCTTTCATTGAGGGATGGTTTTTAACCAGTTCTACAGTAAAGTCTTTCCCTGTCAACGTATACGAGGTATGATCTCTCAAATTTTCCTTTTTATTATCATAGTACCGTTCCACGTGCACTTCTTTATCAAATGCGTATGTTTTCTTTGAATACATCCCTTTCAGCACTTTCAGGATTTCATCCTGATCCTTTTTACTGATTTTGTCGATTGTCGTCTTGCTGAAAACGCCCCCTATTTGTCCTGATTTATGATTGTAGAAAACACCATATTTTCCGTCTACAGATTGAACCGTGACCTGGGTAACAAACGTAAGCTCGCCAACATCCTCAAGCTTAATCTCTTTCCCCGCATATTGGCGTACTGCTTTTTGCAGCTTGGCAGCCTGCTTCTTGTCTATTTGAACCTTCTTACTATCCGATTGTTGCTGCTCTTGCTGCTTCTCTTGCGCTCCCTCCGCGCCCGCAGGAATCGGACCTGCCAATGCGGCCAACATGCTGGATACGACCAATGTTGCGACGATAGCTTTTTTTAAGTTCACGGTAAAATCCTCCTATGTAATTACTTGAATATATGATCACTTATTTTATCCTAGCGAAGGAGTTGGGGAAAAACCACAAAACAGTCTATTAATAATAATTAAGAGAACTTTAAAAATATTAAGAAAATCAGATGTTTGCCCTTACGCCTTTCCCACCATACATTAGGATGGTTGAACAATGAAGTAAACACGGCGCAACTTGCTGCCGGCCGATGTATCCGTCTATTCATAGGTGGCAATCGTACGACAAAAATAGACCGTTCCCGCATCCTTCTTCAATCAACACGTATATTTTATACGCATTTATTATTGACGCGCATTATTTATGCGTGTTATAATAGTTCGTGAAGGGAGAGAGAAACACTTGGGGAAGCAACGTACCGTCAGGGAAGTCTTACAAGCGCTCAAAGCTGCGGGATTCTACAAATCCCCCACTCACGGCAAAGGCACTAGCCACCGTCGGTACATACACAAAGAGGACCCTACGCGATACGCCGATGTCAGTTACCACTCCAGCGGCGATGTACTTGCGAAGGGGACGTTGAGAAGTATCGAACGAACATCAGGGGTTGAGTATTAAACCCTTGATGTTCTAATCCCCAATCCTCCCTTCGGAAAAAGATAAAGGAGGCTTCATGATGCCGAATTATATTTATCCGGTTGTTGTTGAAGAAACACCTACTGGTGTGAGTATGTACTTTCCGGATTTTCCAGGCACATCAGTTACGGCTCCATCTGTCGTGGCCGGTATAAAGGATGCTAAGATCATGCTGATTCATCGTATCGCAGAGTTGCACGACAATAACGAGTCTGTTCCGGTGCCTTCTGAGATTGACACAATCCAGTTGGAAGAGCCAAGCGACAGAATTATCTATGTCGAAGTATTTGTAATACCGCCGACCGATGATAAAACAGTAACTAAAAACTGCACTATGCCGAAATGGCTTCGCGATGCTGGAGATGAAGCTGGTCTTAACTTCTCTCAATTGCTGCAGCAATCTGTCCGCGAAGCTCTAGGCATTGAACGGCGGCCGTAACTAGGCCGCTTTTTTTCATAATTAAAAACCGCCTCACAAGGAGACGGCTTTAGGAGAAGGGGAAAATGATACGAATGACAGGGCTCGAACCTGGGAGTTCGGAGTCTTGTTCTTGCGGCCGCCTCCGTACCTCAGCCAAGATTACACTGGTATAAAAGATGCAGCCACCTAGTGCGTATAAGCTCGTATACGGCCAATTCTCTAATTATTTCACATTACCATCATAGCATCTTAGGAATCGTGAGACAGTGGCATCTTAGTCGCACGGTTGCCAAACTCCATCAACTCCGAAAAACAGCGCAGTTAAGGCATTTGTCGCCGCTTTGCTGGGGGGAGACCGGCAGTATGTATTCCATGGCGGATTCGGAAAACCGTATTATCACACATACCCTTCAGAATGGTGGATCAAGTTTGTCACCAGGCATAAGCTAAAACGCATTAGATTTCACGATTTAAAGACATAGCTCTGCTACGTTGCTTATCGAAGCTGGAGCCCCCCCTCAGGGCAATCTAGAAACGTCTTGGGCATTCAAAGTGTCAAACCACGGCCGACATATATGCACATATAACAAAGAAGGTATAACCGACATATTGCTGAGAAGTTCGACAAGTTCGCATCGGGATTTGGTCCCCAATCGGTCCCCAATGCGTAATCTCCTCCAAGCTAGTCCCCAACCACGTCCCCAAAGACAAAAAAGAAAAAGCCTTGTGGCACAAGGCTTTCGAGATTGTTATGTATGGTGCGGTAGAGAGGACTCGAACCTCCACGGGCGTACGCCCACTACCCCCTCAAGATAGCGTGTCTGCCATTCCACCACTACCGCAAGTTCCTAGTAATTCAAGGGATAGGATTTAATTATAGCACATATGTGATATAAAGTAAAATCTTTTATACGAAGCAGAGTTACCTCGCTCTCAGTAACTAGCGAACGCCGGCCCCTCGGAGTCAGCATTCGCTTATATTCTGTTGCTTCTCTGTGTTATTTCAAAAGTTGAAGCACCATATTCGGTAATGTATTGGCCTGTGCAAGCATTGCTTGTCCCGCTTCGGCAATGATTTTACTTCTAGTTAATTCAGCAATGCCTTCTGCCATATCCGTATTTTTGATACGGGATTCCGATGCCGCCAAATTTTCCGCATAATTGCTCGCATGATTCAGAGCATGCTCCAATCTGTTCTGATCTCCGCCTAATCTTGCCCGCCCATTAGAAACTGTATCGATCGCGCTCTTTATCTGCTCGATGGCTTGATGCACATCCGCTTGCTCAGATAAATCAATATTATGAAGACCTAGAGAAAAACTGTCAGTATTGGGGATGACTATATCGATCACATCGTCAGGACTGCTGCCTTTCTGAATGGTTATCACAGCATCCGTACGACCAATAAACGCCTTCCCGTTCATACCAATAGATATATATTCCTTTCCATTCCATGCAAGACCATGCAAAGAAGCGCTACCTATTCTGCTTGTTTCCCAATCCAAACCATCCTTAGAAGTATGTACACTACTCCCACTAAGTGCAACATACTGATGGCCATCGTATAATATTTGTTCCATAAAGTTTCTATTCGAACTAAGCTTAGCTTGATTCCAGTTTACTCCATCTTTTGAAGTAAGGATTGTATTATCGCCTACTGCTACATATTGATTATTTTCCCAAATAACATCTTTTAAATTATTTCCAGTCCCAGACTTCTGAACGCTCCAATGAATTGCATCTTCAGATCTAACGATGGTTCCGTCTTTCCCAACAGCTACGTAATGTTCCCCATTAGAAGCAACTCCCGATAATTGATTATTGGTCCCCGATAACACCGTAGTCCATTTAGCATTCGTTTCATTAGCTTTAGCTGTAATCGCGATTGTCCCATCCTCGCCGACTGCGACATATTTCCCTCCAACTAATTTTGCATCAAATAATTGAGGACTATTTTTTCCCGAAGGTTGACCATATCCCGTTCGCAAATATCCATCTTTAGTGGTGTATACTCCGTGATTCTCTATCACTAAAAACTGCTCTCCGTCCCATTTAACACTATGCAAATTTACGTTTGAAGGAGGAGGTGATGTAGAAGGAGGATACCAATTTACCCCGTCTTTTGAAACCAAAGAGTTGCAATTTTTTCCGACAGCCAAGAACATACTGCCGTTCCATTCTATATCATAAAAATGAGTAGTTGTACCCGTATCAACCTGTTGCCATCTAATAGGCACTTTTCCTTTCCCGTTTCCCCCGCTCAACAGAGATATATCATTGAACTTTGTGGACCTGGCAACGTTATCAATCTCGTAATTAAGTTGTTGAAACTCTAAATTTATTTTTCTCCGGTCGTTTTCATCATATGTCCCTGTAGCCGCTTGCACCGCTAACTGATTCATCCTCTGCAGCATGGCATGAACTTCCGCCAGCCCTCCTTCCGCAGTTTGTACCAGAGATATGCCATCCTGAATATTACTAGCTGCTTGCCGCGCTCCGTTCAATTGAAAGCGCATTTTCTCCGAAATAGCCAGACCCGCCGCATCATCTGCTGCGCGATTAATGCGATCTCCTGAAGAGAGAGCTTCCATCGTCTTCGTTATTTTTTGATTGCTTTTTTTCATATTATTGTGTGCGTTTACAGCATACGAATTATAAGTAATAAACATACCATCCGCCTCATGTATCGTATTTGTGTCAATTATTGTTTACCTTTTAAGTAAAACAGCCTATTTTCCAATATGTATATAGTAATATTTTAGTATATGTTCATATTTAAATTATAACATAATAAAAATAAATTATGTATATTCGCTTACATCGACAAAATATTAACTGATGATGTTTTATAGCAAAAGAACACATTTAAAGAGCTGTGGAAACTAGCTACATTTTTTTCTTTTTATGTATTCACAAAATAATATCCTTCCAAATGAACAGTCTGCCCGTTTAGGATGTTACCGGGGATTTACTGTTCCGAAAGGGAATGAGAAGGACCTGTCTGGATAAAACTACTCTTGAATAAGGGGGTGATATGGATGGATCAAACGACAAAAAACGGACCGAAGAAATTAGAAAAAACCATGAAGACTAGAAACTTTACTCGGGATGACAAATCCAAACCGCATGCTGAAACCATCAAATCCGAGAAGCTCCGTTCCGAAAACGCTGACCGTATTTACGAATAGACATGTGAACCTCCTGATGGTCCCAAGCGGAGCAGGCAGAGGTTAAAGTCGCTTTGCCTATCTTGATTGCAGATTGCGGGGCTGCTGGGGCGTGTCCTGACAAGCATTGGGCTCGTCCTGACTTTCTTCCCCGAAAAACAAAAAAAGCCTTAACATCAAGGCTTTACGATTGCTTAGGTATGGTGCGGTAGAGAGGACTCGAACCTCCACGAGCGTACGCCCACTACCCCCTCAAGATAGCGTGTCTGCCATTCCACCACTACCGCACGTTTAGGGAAATATATGCCCAGCTTCTCTTAATAAAAGAAAAACTGGTGAGCCATGAAGGACTCGAACCTTCGACACCCTGATTAAAAGTCAGGTGCTCTACCAACTGAGCTAATGGCTCATGCTGACCGAACATTGTTGTTCGCCATATCCATCTCAAAAATAGAAATGGTGACCCGTACGGGATTCGAACCCGTGTTACCGCCGTGAAAGGGCGGTGTCTTAACCGCTTGACCAACGGGCCATGCTCAACACTTTCATCGTCACCTCCGCGGCGACAATTAAGAGTATAACAAACGCTATGTTCGTTGACAAGCTTTTTTTTAAAACTTTTTTTACCAAACGGGTAAAACGTTTTGCGCGGAAGACACCACCCGCAGGCCTGCATCCCGCAAGCAAGCGGTCAAACCAAATACGATAAAAAGACAGTCGCCGTGCCAAAATAAACAGTCAAGGAAAAGATATCATTCAACGTCGTTATAAGAGGTCCGGACGCTACGGCCGGATCGGCATTGCACTTGTATAAAATGAGCGGAATGATAGTGCCGGCCATCGTCCCGATGATGACTGTAAGAAATAAGGAGCATCCTACTACAATGCCCAGCGGCAAGCTGGCTTGCCATATTCCCGCCACCAGTGCCACGGATCCGCCGCACACCACGCCAATAATAAGTCCTACGAACAATTCCCGCCATAACAGACGCCGTACGATTGCTTTGTCTATATTCTCAGAAGATAATCCGCGAATGACGACAGCTAGTGACTGCGTGCCCGTATTCCCTGTCATTCCGGCAATCATGGGCATGAAGAAGGTTAACGCCACCACCTGCTGCAATGTTTCTTCGAACCGGCTAATAATGCTTCCGGAGACGAGTCCGAGAAAGAGCAGCATAATGAGCCATGGCAGTCTGCGCCGTGCCGCGGTTACCGGATTCGTGCGAAAGTCGATGGTCTTGTCGGTTGCCGACAGCTTATTAATATCCTCATGCGCCTCTTCCCGCAGGACGTCGATGACGTCATCGACGGTCACGATACCGATGAGCTTGTCGTCCGCATCCACGACCGGCATGGACAGGAAGTCGTATTGTTCGAACAGCTTCGCCACTTCTTCTTGGTCCGTGTCTGCCGTTATGGAAATAACCTTCTCGTTCATGAGCTCCTGTATCGTCTCATTCTCCTGAGCGAGCACCAGCTCCCGATATGACAAGGTGCCGACGATACGCTTCTGTTCGTTGACTACATAAAAATAATGCACGTGCTTCGTCAGCTCTGCAAAGGCCTTAATCTTCTCTACCGCTTCCCGCACCGTGTAGCGGTCATAGAACCACACGTAACGGTTGGTCATCAGACCGCCCGCCGTCTCCGGCTCGTAGGTGAGCAACTGACGCACCGTATCGCTCTCTTCCCGTTCCATCAGCGAGAGGAGGAATTCCTTCGCTTCCAGACTGACGGCCGCCATCATATCGGCGACATCGTCATTATCCATCCGGTTCAGCACTTCCGCGGCGCGTTCGCGCCCGAGCATCTGAAACGCTTCAAGCTGCAAATCCGGATCCAGTTCCCGTACCATCTCCGTCAACTGATCGATATCCAGAGCACCCAGCAAGTGAGAGCGCTTCGTCATCTTCGCATCGCGATAGACGACGGCCAAGTCATACGGCTGCCAATAACGAAGCTCCCGCCTCACCTCTTCTGGCGTGCCTTCCAAGATGCGGTCGGCTTCTTCAAGAATATCCTCCGGTTCAGAGGGGATTCTTCTGTTGTCTTTCAAGTTGTCGCCGTCGTCACGATAGTTGTCTGATGATTTATCGCTCACGTCGCTCACCTCCTGCAATCCTCTTTCTCACCCTGCCTTGTCAGACATGGTACCCCAGTACAATCATACACCATGGTGTTATTCACGAACCAGGACATATGTATGCTAGTTCAGCCGGCACTCATAGTGTATGAAAAAAAGCAAGGAATAACCACGAACGAATCCGCGATAGATCCTTGCCCTGTCTTATATTCGATATATTAAGGCGACATTCCTGCCTCTATAAGCCATTCGCTGCTTTTTTCTTCATCTGTTTCATTCTTCGTGCTATAAACGGCCAAGGAACGAATGATTGGCTCTTCCACGCATTCGGAAATGCGAAGGCGGATGCTGTCGGTCTGCAGCGGTTCAATCCGATCGATTTTTTTATGCCCAATCGCACTGCCCTGCGCCACCTGCTTCCATTCTCCGCCAACCAGGGCCTCCACTTTATAAGCGCGGACCCGTTCGCCGTAAGTGATATCTTCCATCGCAATGACATGGTCGATCGGCCGTTCCGCCCCCCAATCGAGCATAACTTCCGTTCCGGAGCCCTTCGTCTCGGCAAGGCATTGTCCGAAGCGGCGTCGGATTTCCGTGCCGAATTCCCGCACGCGCTCCACATCGCTGTCAGGCAGCAGGCCGCGGTCATCCGGGGAGACGTTCAAAAGCAAGGTAGTCCCATGGCCTACGGAGCGGTAGTACAAGTCCAGCAGGTGATCTAATGAATGCAGGCTGCTCTCGTCATCCGGGTGCCAGAACCAATGTCTCGCCCGAATTGGCACATCGCATTCGGCAGGGACCCATTCCGGCGTGGCTTCCAGCCACGTATTCATATCGCTCGTAAACATGCTTACGCGGGCGCTGCCGGCAGTGTTCCAGCACGGATACGGAGCGACGCCGTCTTCATTGCCCACCCAGCGAATCGTCGGAGCTCCCATATTGAAGATCATCGCATCCGGCTGATGCTGCTTCACAAGGCCAATGATGCGCGGCCAATCGTATTGCCTTCCTTCCGAGCCCGCTCCGTCGAACCAGACTTCCACTAACGGTCCGTAGCCCGTCAAGAGCTCTGTGAGCTGTTCCGCATAAAAATCATCATAAGCGGCAGGATCGCTGTAGCATGCCGCATTGCGGTCCCAAGGAGATACGTACAGTCCGAACAGCATGCCCTCTTCCCGGCATGCATCGGCAACCTCGCGCACCACGTCGCCTTGACCGTTCTTCCATGGGCTGGATTGGACCGAGTAAGCCGTCGTCTTCGTCGGCCACAGACAGAACCCGTCGTGATGCTTAGCCGTCAGAATGACATATTTGAATCCGGCTTCTGAGGCCGTGCGGATCCACTGCCGCGCGTCCAGCTGCGCCGGGTTGAACAGCTCCGGGGAATCGGTTCCGTCTCCCCATTCCTGATCGCAATATGTGTTGATCCCAAAGTGAAAAAACATGCCCAATTCCAAGTCCTGCCACGCTATTTGCTGCGGGGTGGGCAAAGCCAGCTTCGTCTTCGTCATGACGTCCTCTCCCTTGCTTCAAATTCGCAAATTAGTGCGTCAGTATAAGCCATGCATATGTTTCCAAGCACCGGCGGATAACGAATGGCTCCCTTTTATTTGTTAATGGCGTTGCCGTAAATTTCTAAATATTTCGGCAGCTGCAGGCCATCGAAGCCTTTTACGTAAGCATCCCAATCCTTATCCAAGCTTTTGCTGCCGGTAATGAACTGAGCCATGTTCGACTCGACATAGTCACTGATGGACGTCTGCAGTTGAGCCACCAAGGAAGCGTCCTCGGCTGCGATGAATACGTCCGCAGGGAATGCCATTTCCGGCTTCGCGAACGGTTCATATTTCTTCGACTCATTGCGCAGGCGAAGTCCGTAGCCGTCTTCCGCGAACATATCATCCGGCACCGCAAACGAATCGCGCAGCTCGTTCGTCATCTTCATAATGCCAAGCTCCTGCCAAGTGCCGTTCTGAACTTGCGATACTCCCGGCTTCGGTGTTTGCTTGAAGCGCGCAGGTTTGCCGTCAGCCGTTTTTTCGCCTTCCTTCGCTTTGCGCCAGCCATCGCCTTCCTTGCCCAGGCTCGTATATACCGTTGCTTCTTCGGTGTACAGGTAATCCGCAAAGCGAATGGCTGCAATTTGCTGCTCCGGTGTCGCTTTGTTCGTAATCGCGAACTGTCCGTTGCCGGCGCCGACGAAGTACCCGGTCAACTGTACGCCGTTCGGCCCTTTCAAAGGCGGAACCGTTACATATTCCTTGTGGCGCGGCGTCAAATCGTTCGGATTGTACACATAGCTGATAAGCGCTGTCGATACGGCTCCCATCACATTGTCCGGCTTGTTGCCGATTTGCTTGACGGCATCCGCATTCTGGGTGAACGAGGCTTTATCGATAAGCCCTTCCGCATACAGCTTATTGATAAAACGCAACCCTTCGCGCCATGCTTCTTGATTCGGCGAGAACTTAATGCCGTCGTTGTCCATGTACATGTAAGTAGTGGCATCATTATAGATAAAGGCGTTCATCAAGTAAGCATCCAAGCCTCCGCCCCACATTTCCTTTTTCCCCGCCGTAGTGAGCGGCACCTCATCTGCTTTGCCGTTTCCGTTCGGATCCTTCTCTTTAAACGCTTTCAGCATTTGATAGAACTCTTCCGTCGTCTCTGGCATTTTTATCCCGAGCTTATCGAGCCAGGTCTGGTTGACCCACATTTTCGAAGCGTAGGTGCAATGATAACATTCGTTCACTTTCGGGATCGTGTAAATATTGCCGTCCGGCGTCGTCATCGCATCCTTCAAGTACGGAATGTCCGTCATGGCCTGCTTAATGTTCGGAGCATACTTTTCGATTAAATCATTCAACGGAACAAATACGCCCTGCTGTCCATACTTCATCTGATCCGCCTTGGAAAAGTTGCCGGCGAGAATGACTTCCGGATAGTCTCCGCTTGCCATCATCAATTGCTTCTTCTCTTCGATGGCCCCCTCCGGCACGACGTCCCATTTAACTTTAATATTAGTCTTCTCTTCTACAAATTTCGTAAATTCGTTCGTCTCCAGATTTTCTATCGCTGCCGATTGCGGCGCGAACATCTTGAGTGTCATCTGTTCTTTCGCAATCGGGTATTCCCCCACCGGATTGAACAATTCCTCGGCATTCGCGGGTTCATTAGCAGCGGCATTTCCCTTTCCTTCCTCGGTGCCGGCACCGCCCGAACCGCCGGAGCAAGCCGCCAAGAACAAGGAAGCGCACAGCAATACCGCAAGCATTGTCGTCCATTTCAATTTCATCCTACAAGCCTCCCTTATATATTGTCCATTTGGGTTGTAACCTGGCACAGAACTAACCTTTTAACGAACCGATGAGGACCCCTTTAACGAAGTGCTTTTGCACAAAAGGATAAATCATCAGCACCGGAGCGCTTGCCACCACGATAAGCGAATATTTCAACAGCTCCGACATGCCTTGCAACTGCAGCATATCATCCACGTTCGCCATCATCGTAGGATCGACGGTGTTCAAAATAAGGATATTCCGCAGCACGATTTGCAGCGGGAACATATCCGGTGACTTCAAATAAATGAGAGCGCCGAAGTAAGAGTTCCAATGACCCACCGCATACATCAGCGTCATAACGGCCAATATCGGTTTCGAGAGCGGCAGCACGACACTTGTAATAAAGCGGACGTCGCTGCAGCCGTCAATCTCCGATGCCTCCGCCAATTCTTCCGGAATACTCGTCTGGAAGAACGTGCGGGCGATAATAACCTGAAAAACAGCCAATGCGCCTGGAATAATCATGGCCCATCGTGTATCAATCAGACCCAACGATTTCACGACCATATAGTTCGGAATGAGTCCGCCATCGAACAGCATCGTGAAGACGAGCAGCATCATGATGATGTGCCGCCCGTAGAACGTGCGGCGAGACAGCGGATAGGCAATCAGCACCGTCATGACGACGTTTACGAAGGTGCCCGCCACGGCGTAGAAGAGCGAGTTCCCGTATCCGGTCAATATATTCGGGTTCGCAAAAACCGCTTTATATCCAGCCAGCGTGAAATCAACCGGGAACAACCATACGCGGCCTGAATTGACAGCTTGCGGCGAACTGAACGAAGCGCTCAAAATATGCAGCAGCGGGAATAGAACGATAACAAGCGCTCCGCTTAACACGACGTACACGAAGATAAGGAACAGGCGGTCGGGAAGCGACTCGCGAATAGCCGGTTTGCTCATGAATGCTGCCCCCTTTACCACAGACTCGACTCTGACAGCTTGCGCGCAATCGCATTGACCGTCACGATGAGAACGAGGTTGATGATAGAATTAAATAGTCCGATTGCTGTCGAGAAGCTAAAGTTCGCATTTAACAAGCCCACTTTGTACACATAGGTTGAAATAATCTCGGAAGACTCCAAATTGAGCGGGTTTTGCATGAGGTACATTTTTTCGAAGCCGAGACTCATCATGCTGCCTACGTTCAAAATGAGCAAAATGACCATGACGGGGAAAATGCTCGGCAAATCGATATTCCAAATCTTCTGGAAGCGTGTCGCGCCGTCAACCTTGGCAGCTTCGTACAAATCCGGATTGACCCCAGACAAAGCCGCGATGTATATGATTGCGCCGTAACCGGTAAATTGCCACACGTCAGACCAGACATATATCGATTTGAACAGTTCCGGCCTTCCCATGAAGTCGATGCCTTCCAGCCCGAACAGGCGCAACATGTTATTCACCATCCCTACGTTCGGAGACAGGGCGACGATAATGATGGATACCATAATAACGGTAGAAATGAAGTAAGGGGCATACGTGACCATTTGCACAGTTTTCTTGAAGAAACCGTTCTTAATCTCATTCAAAAACAATGCCAATAGGATGGGGGCGGGAAACCCGACCAGCAGGCCGTACAGACTAACCACGATGGTATTGCGGATGTAATTCCAGAAGTAGGGCGAATTCAAAAACTGCTCAAAATATTTAAACCCTACCCACGGACTCTCCCAAATCCCTTTTACGACGTTATACTCTTTAAAGGCGATGAGCACTCCGCCCATCGGAACGTACTTGAAAATGATAATGTAAGCGATTGGAAGAAAAACAAGCACATATAATTGCCAATGCTTCTTCATTTTCTTGCCGGCACCGTCGGCAAACGCGAAGCGCGATGTCGTCAGGCGGCGGGAGGCAGTTCCGGGCGTGACGTTTGCCATATTCCATTCCTCCTTCATTTCTTTTGCAACCGACTTCAAAAGAGGGTTCATTACTGAGGCAGTTCCTATTGCGGCGTCGATAATATCGAGCCTCCCGGGTTGCCTTGATTATAAAAGGCGGAATGAGGCCATGACAATCAACCGTTTTCGCAAGGCTTAACGGATTTCTCCCTATCGCGCAGCCTGCTCCCTGCAAGGGATTTATTGGGGGCAATATATATTTTTCGCCCGCTTGATATGTTTCGCAAACCTGTCTGATTATAACAAAAAACGCCGTTGCTGCCGGCACCAGGCTCATCCAGAACCCCGCATGCCGATATTACGGCGCTGATTATTTATCCGTCGCGTGTCAAGGGTGAAGGTTGCGCCGACATGACGGCGCGATATTCCCCCGGAGCAACCCCTTCCACTTTTTTAAATATGCGGCTGAAGGATACCGCTCCGCCATAACCAACTTGCTCCGCTATCGTTTGAATGGAGTCATCGCTATCCCGGAGCAGCCGCTTAGCACGCTCCAAGCGGATATGAATCAGAAAATCGATGAACTTTTCACCGGTAACCTCCTTGAACGATTTGCTCAACGTCTTCGGCGGCACTTGGAAGCGTTCGCTCAAGTGGTCGAGCGAGAGCTGCGGATGCGCATAGTTCGCTTCAATGTACGCTTGAATTTGACGTATCAGCGCGGTCGAGCGCTCCGCTTCCGCAGCAGACATCCACTGTTCCGCCTGCTTCAGCAGCTCGGACAGCAGCTGCTCAAGCTCCTGCATCGTCTCGCATCCTTCAATCCGCTCCAGCCACTTCGCTGTATCCGGAGGAGCATCACTCGTCCGTTGCGTCAGCTTCAGCCGCTTGTTCAGTTCCACGCCCAGCAGAGTGCAGGCCCGCACCACCTCTTGGCGGCAACACCTTGCCGCTCCCAGCATATGAAGCCAATCCAGCAGACGTGCCTTCCACTCTCCCTTGCCCTGCGCAACGCTGAGCGCGAGCGCCCGGGTGAGCGGCGCCACATCCACATCTACGGTCTGATGCTCCTTCTCTATGAGCACCCGGTTCATGCCGCAGGTCAGCTTGCGGCTCAACGCCCGCAAGGCCTGGGCGAACGCCTGCGGAATGTCTTGGATGGAGGCGGCGACATCGCTGACGCTGGCCGTAGATGTCCATTTCAAATAATTTTGAATCCAAGGCAGCATCTCTTCCATCACATCCGCAACTTTACGGGCAGCATGGGGATACTCCGTCTGTGCAGATGCAGGCTGCCACAGCATCACGAGCCGTTCCCCTGTCAACCAATCGGCCCACACCTTCCACTCATACTCTGCGGCTATTTCATGAAAGGCCGATTTCATCGCATATTGAAGCAGGAAGCGATCCCGCCGGGAATACGCTTTCGTGAACGAAAGATACCGATCGATTTCGACCGCGACGACCACACACCAGCGCTCGGCATCCAACGGAACGTCCAATGCATTCTCCTTATTAAGCGGATGCTCTTCATAGCTACCGTCCAACCATTGCCGAAATGCGTAATTGCGCAGAAATACGGCATCTTGCTTGCCCCGTTCCGCACTCTCGTCCCGTTCGGCAAACATCCGATCAAGAGCGGATTCGATGACGGCAAATTCATCCCAGCGCGATTGGTCCGATTGCAGGTAGGATGTCGTCTCGGCAATGGAGTTGACCCGCTGCACCAGATTCGCGACTGGCTTGTAATGACGATGGGTAATGTACACCATCCATCCCATCGCGGCGAGCAGCAGCAGCATGCCGCCAATCATCCATACATTGAACCATTCCTCTATACGAAAGAAACCCTTGCCCTTCTGAAACCCGCTCTCGAAAGTCCACCCCGTATAAGGCGACATATAGTCCGATACGACCGTGTATGACGGCGAAGAGTTAGAATTAGAGTTGGAATTAGGGTTAGAATCAGAATTTAGGTTATCGGTATCATTTTCTAGTAAATTGACACCCGAGCGATCGCGAATGCTGACGGCATTCAAGTCGGAGGCATGCCACTCCTGCACGAGCGCTTGAATGGATGCGGTGGCTACGCTCACGACGATCATTCCGTCTCCCCCGCCAGTTAAAGGCACGTGACGCACGAGCGACACGACAGACTTTTCATCTTGAAAATCATATTCTTTAAAGGGGCGCACGTCACCCCACGCGTATTCGTTGCTGCGAATATGACGGTGCGCCTCGATGAAGTCCTTGTCCATATATTCGCGAATAGTGAAGGCGCCGCTGCTGCTAAGCACCGATTCATCTTGCAATCGGACCAAATATACGTTATCGATAAGCAGATTACGGGCGCTGATCCGTTTCATAAGCTTTTTGATACGCATATGTAGAGCGACGTCATCATTCTTTTTGCCGTGAAAATATTGTTCCAGCTCCGGGGCGTTCAATACCTCGGAGACAACCATTTGGTCAATGTCTTTCAAGGAAGCGTCCGTGGCGCGAAGAGCTTGAAGGAGAAGCGAAGAATTCGACTGGATTGCGTCTTTGCGGCTTTGTTCGCTCAGCGTCTGAAAGAACACAAAGAACAGGAAGCTGACGACAATAATAAAAACAGGCATATACGACAGCAATAAGCGGTAAAACCATCGTTTGGCCATAGCGTAACGTTCCTCCTTCGAATTCCACTGCAAGGATGGAAAGAGATGGATTGCTGCCTTTAGGCAAGTAAACGCTTACATATTGGATAAACAAAAAAATCCCTCGCGGGACTTTGTCTGTTCCATAATGGCGGAGAGAGAGGGATTCGAACCCTCGCGGCTGTTACACCCTAACGCTTTAGCAAAGCGCCCCCTTCGGCCTCTTGGGTACCTCTCCATAATAAAATGGCTCCCCGAACAGGACTCGAACCTGTGACAACTCGGTTAACAGCCGAGTGCTCTACCAACTGAGCTATCGGGGAAAGACAAGTATTAATTTATCATGAATAATTAACGGTGTCAAGTGTCTGGAATGAAATTTGTTGTGAGAAATAGCTGGATGGGATCTTCGGGCGCCAACAGGGCCGCTTCCACTGGACAAATTACAGCCCACATGCCGTATTTTCGCCGAGTCCGTTCATTTGACTGGAATAATTCCTTAATGGCGCTGCTCCGACTTCGACTTCAACTTTTGAACTTAGACTACGGTATCGACTGCGACCTCGCCCCCCGGCCGCAGACCACGAGAAAGCCGAGTTCTGCGCCGCCCCGCCGCGCCCGCTGCAAACCATTCATGGCGTTCCCGCTGCTTCCCGCTTTTATTTGACTCAGCCCTCCTGATGCTCAAACCACTGGGACAGCGCAACAATAAGCGCTCCCATCCGCTCTTCCTCCGGAACGAGGATGCGCTCAATACCTGCGTCCGCGATGGCAGCGGCCGTTACTTTGCCAACGGCGGCCATTATTGTCCGCTCCTTCAAGACTTCGAGCAATTGCCCGGTCAGCTGCCGCTCTCTGGCATACGCGAACAAGAACCGCGCCTGCGGAGCGCTTGTCATCGCCACGGCATCGATTTTCCCTTCGAGCAGCTCCTCGGTTAGCTGCCGGAGCACGGCGCCCTCTGGCGGAGTATGCCGATATGGCATTAATTCCATTGTCTCAGCCCCGGCCTCCAGAAGGAATTGCAACAGCGCCGGGGCGGGGTCACCATGCAGTTGCAAGGCGGCACGGCTGCCTGCCATCCGTTCCACGCCGCTCGCCCTCAAGGCGCGTATAAGCCCGAGCGTCGAGCCGTCATCATCGCGCACGTCCACCGCCAATCCCAAGCGGCGCAGCGCATTGACCGTCTTGTAGCCCCGTGCCGCATGGCGGAGCCGAGCAAGCTTGGCAAGAAGGGCCTCCTCTTTCTCTGCTGCGCGCGCGGCTTCGACGAGCTTGTCCACTCCCATGCCAGTCGTCCAGATCGCCCAGTCAAGCGGTTCATGAATCAGCTTATCCACCTCGGCTTCCAAATGCTCGAACTGCTCGACTATCGTGCCCTGCGTCGGCCGGATAAGCGGCGTTCCTCCTTGCTTGGAGACGATCACCGCCATCTCTTCCGCTTTGCGGGGCCCCGTAAGCGCGATCACTTTGCCTTCACATTTCGCCATGTGCGTATTCCTCCTCTTCTCCATTCCACCATCGCCGCACGCAAGCGGCTATGCCAAGTTACGTGCTGGCCTCAGCGCCTGTTTGTTCCTTTTCCCATCGCCGCTTGCCTCTCCAGAGCCGTCAGCCGCAGCGGTCCGCGGCAGCGTCCGCATACGTAGCGCTTCACATCTACCTGTCGTTTGCGCAAATATGCCTGCCCGCAATGGCCGCATTCCAAGCGATAACGGTACGGCTCGGTCCGCTTCGGGGCAGCGCCCGGCAAAGCCTTGCAATAGCGCGATCCTCCTACCGCTTGCAGCAAATCCTTGAATTCTTTGTCCCGGTGACGATATCCTCTGCCCTCAATATGCAGGTGATAGTGGCACAGCTCATGCTTAATGATCCGTTCCACTTCCTCCGTTCCGTTCGCTGCGAGCTGTTTCGGATTGATTTCAATATCGTGAGACTTGAGCAGGTAGCGCCCTCCCGTCGACTTGAGTCTGGCGTTATATCGAGCCTTGTGGCGGAACGGTTTACCGAAGTCCCGGATCGATACCTGTTCAATCCAGGCCTGCAATCGCTCGTTCGACTCTAGCATTGTGAATCACCCTACTTCCTACTTGAATTTGTACTGGAAGTTCAGTACACTGTCAAGAGTAGAATTGCGGAAGAAGAGAGGGAATACGGATGCCGAAGATGCGCTATGTTCTATTTCAACGTGAAGGGACATTGGAATTTGTCGAGATGCCTTCCGATTATGCCTACCAATTGAGCGCACTCAATCTGCGATTGTGCAAGGAAATTGGCAAGCTCACCGCCTCGGGCGTACCGAAGCTGCCTGCTGCGGTTGCGGAGTGCGACCATCTGGAATTGCTGCGGGAAGAGGACACGATAATCAACGGATTGGATTACGTGAATCGATTGGAGCGCGCCTTCGCCTCCATCCAAGAGGATCAGTATCCGCTCATCGCTCTCTTGACGGAGATCCGGGCGCTGCAAGCTCAGATGGAGCAATGGTATGAGGAAGAATACGAAGGCTAGGCGCGAACGGACAGGCTAAAGCTGCCATTATATCGATGCACCAATCCTTTTTTTCTTAGCAGACGAACAGAGCTGCCGCATGAAGCGGCGGCTTTTTTGTATGCTTTTGGCGCTTGGCGTTCCCGAAACGCATAAGTTGCATCGCCCGCCATATGACCCGCATTTAGCCGGAACCTGCCATTTAGGCAAGGACCCGGCTTTTTGCATGCGGACCTGCACCAAAAACGGCCATTGCCCATAAGATAGCGATACAACGACGAATCTCTCGTCCCCGGTTGAAGGAGGGATGCTCATGCCGCAATGGTTGTGCAATCAGTTGATGCGCGCCTTTCACAAGAAAGACCGCCGTCAAATCAAACTGTTGAATGAGTGTTGGTTTTTTTATCGTTCAAAGCCGCGTGTTCATTCGTAAATTGCTGCGTTTCGCCCAAAAAGCCCGAAAAACGGAAGCAAAGCTGCCTGACCATCACAAATGAAAAGTCGAACCCCCGTCCGCGACCGCGACGGGGGTTTTGATTAAAGTCGCTATTCCATGTTCGGACGCTTCATCGTTAGACCGACGCGTCCTTTCTTCACATCCACCTGAAGTACCCATACCGTGACATTGTCACCGACGGATACGACATCGAGCGGATGCTTCACATATCGGTCGCTTAATTGGGAAATGTGGACTAGACCGTCATTTTTAATCCCGATATCGACGAACGCGCCGAAATCGATTACGTTCCGCACCGTTCCCTTCAGCTCCATTCCAGGCTGCAAATCTTCAATCTGCAGCACATCCGTCCGAAAAATAGGCGGCGGCAGCTCCTCGCGCGGATCACGCCCAGGACGCAGCAGGCTGTCGATAATGTCCTTCAGCGTCGGAACGCCAACATCCAGCTTCTGCGCCAGGGCGGTGACGTCCGCGCGCTGCAGCGATGCCGCCAGCTCCGGAGCTCCGATGGAATCGAGCCGCAGTCCGAGCTCGGTGAACAGCCGATCGACGACACTGTACGATTCGGGGTGAATCGGCGTCTTATCGAGCGGATGGTCGCCTTCAGTAATGCGCATAAAGCCGACACACTGCTCGAACGCCTTCGGCCCTAAGCGCGGCACCTTCTGCAGCTGGCGGCGCTCGGTAAACTTCCCGTTGTCTTCCCGGTATTTGACGATATTTTTCGCCAATGTCATGTTCACGCCGGATACATACGACAATAAGGATGGCGATGCCGTATTCACATCAACACCAACATGGTTGACCGCCGATTCCACAACGGCGCCCAAGCTCTCTTCCAGCCGCTTCGGCGCGACGTCATGCTGATATTGACCGACGCCAATCGCTTTCGGGTCGATCTTCACGAGCTCCGCCAGCGGGTCCTGCATGCGGCGGGCAATCGAGACTGCGCTGCGCTCCGCGACGTCAAGCGACGGGAACTCCTCCTGTGCCAACTTGGAGGCTGAATAGACGCTGGCGCCCGCTTCGTTCACAATCGCATATTGCAGTGACCGATCCTTGCGGGCATTCATCCAATTCGCAACGAATTGCTCGGTCTCGCGCGATGCTGTCCCGTTCCCGATGACGATGAGCTGGACGCCATATGTATCCGCCAGACGGTTGAAATTCTTCTCCGCTTCCGCCGTCTTATGATGCGGCGCGGTCGGATACGTGACGGCCACTTCGAGCATTTTACCCGTCTCATCGACGACAGCGAGCTTGCAGCCTGTCCGGAATGCAGGGTCCACTCCGAGCACCGTCTTGCCCTTGACTGGCGGCTGCAGCAGCAGGCTGCGCAAATTTTGGGCGAATACCTGAATCGCCTGCTCTTCGGCCTTATCCGTCAGATCGTTGCGCACGTCCCGTTCGATGGACGGAGCGATAAGCCGTTTGTACGAGTCTTCGATCGTCGCCTTCAACAATTCTGTGACGACAGATGCGCTCTTGATTACCTTCTTTTCCATATGAGCGATAATCTGCTCTACAGGCACGTCCAGCGCAACCTTCAAAATCTCTTCGCGCTCCCCGCGGTTGATGGCCAAAATACGGTGCGAAGGCAGCTTGCGGACCGGCTCGACGTATTCATAATACATCTCGTATACCGATTCCTGCTCCTTATCCTTTGCCTCGGTGCGAAGCACGCCGTGCTCCATCGTAAAGCGCCGCACCCAGGCGCGAATGTTCGGATCGTCGCCGATGCTCTCGGCGATAATGTCCAGAGCGCCCTGAACGGCCAGTTCTGGCGTAGGCACGCCCTTCTCTTCATTCACATAAGCCGCCGCTTCCATTAACGCATCGCCTTGCTTCGGGAAGCTCATCATCCAATTCGCAAGCGGTTCCAATCCACGTTCCTTTGCCACGCTTGCTCGCGTTTTCCGCTTCTGGCGGTAAGGGCGGTACAGATCCTCCACCTCTTGCAGCTTCACGGCCGCGACAACGGAGCGTTGCAGCTCTTCAGTAAGCTTGCCTTGCTCGGCGATAAGGCGCAGCACTTCGCGCTTGCGCTCCTCCAGTCCGCGCACATATCCGAGGCGCTCTTCCAAGGAACGAAGCTGATTCTCGTCCATCTCACCGGTCATTTCTTTGCGGTAACGCGCAATGAATGGAATCGTATTCCCCTCGTCCAAGAGGCCGACTGTCGTCTCCACCTGCTTCAGGCCAAGGGATAATTCTTGCGCAAGCTGCTTCAGCAAGCGCTTGGGCTCGTCCTGCTTCATTTGTTCCAATAACGGCTCCAGCGCCGTCAATTCCATTACGGTGTCTTGTACTGCCATCGTTTCATTCCTTTCCGTAATCCGAATCAGTGTCGTATTCCTCTGCCTAAGACCCTATGTTCTATTGTCGCAAAAGAGAGCCCGTTTTTCCAGAGCAAAGGTCACACGCCAATACTGCCTGCTCCCGCTTATCCGTTTGCACTCGTGATCGGCATGTTCCTTCCCTCGTCCTCATACTTCCTGACTATATGGGAGAATGGAGCTAACAGCAAATGCGCGGAAGGGAATGCCGCCATTCTGGAACGCAAAAATAAAAAAACGAGGCTGCCCTCGTTCTTCTAAAAAGCTTGTGCAAATGGTTAGAAATCAATTAAACCAACACTGATTTGGAGTCCTTCATCGACCTTGCGCATCGTCTCTTCATCCAAGTGCGTAATCTTGTCAGTCAAACGCTGCTTATCGATCGTGCGGATCTGCTCCAGCAAGATAACCGAGTCACGGTCGAAGCCGTGCGTTTCCGCGTCAATCTCCACATGTGTCGGTAATTTCGCCTTCTGAATCTGAGCCGTAATCGCAGCAACGATAACCGTCGGACTAAATCGATTGCCGATATCGTTCTGTATCACGAGGACGGGACGGACCCCGCCTTGCTCCGATCCAACGACGGGCGATAAATCCGCAAAAAATACGTCGCCGCGCTTTACAATCAATGTCTACACCCCGCTAACCAAACGGCCGAGAGTGCCATCCGCATCTTCTTCCGCATAAAAAGCCTCAGAAGCCATCGTTAAATTGATTTTGGCCATCTCCATGTAGCCGCGCTGCATGGATTCACGAATGTGTCGTTTTTTTCGCTCGTTTAAATATAATTTCATTGCTTGTCGAATAAATTCGCTTCGGTTGGATTTCTCCATAGCAACAATGCCGTCCACTTCTTGTAGTAATTGGTCGGGCAAGCTGATCATGATTCGTTTGGTGTTCTGAATATTAGCCACCTGTCCTCGCACCCCCAAAACCTTTCCTGCCTATTTACCATTATGTCGATTCCGTAGAAAATTTATACAAAAGCATATATATGCCCGATGCAGATGGAGTATGTTGCATGCGCAAGCAAAAAAACAGCTGCATCCCGATACTTATTCGCGCTTTAGACATAAAAATCCTTCATCTTTTAAAAAATGACACACGGTAAATGGTTCCACTCCCTTATTTTCCGTTATTTTCCGTCAAATCTTGCACTCGCTCCCCTGCCAACAACGGATTCACCACCTGCACCGGCTTCCCTTGCACCATGTACAAGCGCGGAACACGATGCGCTATCATGCACACCACTTCATAATTGATCGTGCCTAAATGTGCGGCAATCTCCTCTGCCGTAATCCGCTCCTCTCCTTGGGAGCCGATAAGCACGGCTTCTTCTCCCGCCTCGATCTCGACGGCGGCTGCGCCCAACGGCCGCAAGGAGACCATGCATTGATCCATGCAGATACGGCCGATGACAGGCACTCGCTGGCCGCGTATGAGCATGCTGACCTTACCGCTTAATAAGCGCGAATAGCCGTCCGCATAGCCGATCGGCATCGTTGCAATTCGCTCGTCGCTCGTCGTGCAATATTGAACGCCATAGCTGATGCCTTCGCCTGGCGGCACCGTCTTCGTATGCACGACCTTCGTCTTCAACGTCAGCACCGGCTCCAGCTCAATTCGGGTACGGTTCACCTCTATGGAAGGATACAATCCATAGATGCTGACTCCGACGCGAACCATGTCGTAAGACCAATCCGGCATATCGATTGCTGCAGCGCTGTTGCTTGCATGAACAACCGGAACCGTAATCCGCTCTGCGGCAAGCGCCTCAATCACGGCTTGAAATCTCGTCCGCTGCAGCTCGGAATAAGCTTTGTCCGCTTCATCGGCACAGGCGAAGTGAGTAAATATCCCCTCTACCTCTACGCCCTGTACGGCGTTCAATCGCTCTATGCAGCTTACCGCTTCCTCCGGGGTGCGAATGCCGAGCCGTCCCATGCCGGAATCAATCTTTACATGCAGTTTCAATATTCGTCCGCCGTGCTGCGCACTGAGCGATGGTGCCTCGGCCTCAAGCGCCCGAATGCATTCCTCGGAAAAAATATTGAGTGTAATATCATATTGGTAAGCCGCCGAAAAACCTTCAGGCGGCGTATAGCCTAGTATCAATATCGGAGTGCGTACACCTGCGCGTCGCAGCTGTATCGCTTCTTCCAGGAAAGCCACGTTTAAATAGTCTACACCGAATCGTTCTGCGGCACGAGCCATTTCGACCGCGCCGTGACCGTACGCATTCGCCTTGACACAGACGCTCAATCTGGTTGCAGCAGGCAGCGCGTCGCGAAAAGCCTGCATGTTACGCTGCAAAGCGTCTAGTGAAATCTCAGCACACGTTGGGCGAAAGTACGTTTCCAAGTCAGTCACCTTCTCCGTTCCCTATCTCTCCCGTTCAATCGTCAATAACCTATGTTAAAGGCCGGATCGCAGACTGTCAACCAAGCAAAAATGACTTTTCCGGTCTTTGCTATGGGAATAACCGCTTATATAGGGAAATTGTTCCGATTCTATCCCGCTTGAACCCGCTCTACATGCAAAAAAACCAAAGCCCATACTCTGAAGAGGTCTACAGAATACGGGCTGGCTCTTTCCTATTGCTTATTTTCCTGGCTGATCCACCATTGATTGCGCAACCTTGACCATTTCAGCTTCTGGAAGATCCGCGCTTGTCATCCGGTATTTAACACCGTCATACACCCAAGTGAGCGTCTTCTGCTCATCGCCGGTCAACTGACCATACGTGAAGCCCAAATCAAGCGCTTTTCCATATATCAAGCCTACTTCCAGATCCTTCGGCCGCGATTCCAAAATCGTAAAGTTGTATGTGCCGGCGTAGCGCAGCATGACTGAGTGGTCTTTGCTCTCAGGAACCTCCATATCATCCTTCTTCGCCACGCCTTCCGGGAGGTATGAAGGCTCGATGAAGCCGAATGGCCCAAGCTCCTCGGTCGACTCCTTCTGCGGCTCAACTGCCGGATCGGTTCCTGTGCCCTTCGCGTCCGGCTCGCCTTCCGGCACTGTCGTCTCCTTGGCGGCATCCCCGGCCCCGTCCTTCGAATCGACGATTCCGGTCGGGATCGACGCATGGTTCATGCTGGTCATGTTGCGCTGCATATCAAACGAGTCTTTGTCGAATTTCGTGCCGAATACAAATTGATTGAACTTCATTTCGACCACAACATTCGCGTCGGAGTCCGTAACCTGAACTTGCTTTGGCGCATAGTCATTTTTGTTCAACCATATTTTTTGCCGCACGAGCGAGTCTGTCTGATAGTTGGCAGCAACTTCAAACACGTAGCTGTCCCCGTCGGTAGCGAATTGGCGGCCATTGTCCGACAGAATGCTGCGCACCAGCGTCTGATACAGATACACTTGACCCTGATTTTCCGGCCAATCGCTTTGGAAGCGGAAGATTTTGTTCAAGCTTGGCGTCAATACAAAGACGCCTTCTTCGTTCCGCAGCACAACCTGCTTGATGTCCTTCTTCGCATTGGTCAACACGATCCGGTAATAGGAAGGATCTTGATACCGGACTTCCACTTGATACTCGAGCGGCTGCTGCCCGGAATGCAGCGTCATCGTGCCGATGCCTTCATAACTTTCCAGCTTGCTCATCACGTGATCCAAATCCTGAACCACGGCGGTTGCATCCTTCTTCCCGCATCCGACTACCAGAATCGCAACACTTATCACGATGGCCAATATCCACGTGATCCGACGCATGAGATCATCCCCTCTGACATTGAATATTCTTCGATTCGGTGTACTCCTCATCACTGATAACATGTCTATGTGGGTACTTGGCCAATTATGCAGACTAGCATGACAAGCGTGACAAGTTATAGGTGCACGCCATTCATCGCATGTTGCAAGACCGTGTCTAACGCGGCTTATTGCATGTTGGCAGACGCGAAAAGAGGGATCCTGAAGGCTCCCCCATTCCATTCGTTATTTATAAATGCGAGGCAGCGCCACATTAATAGGAACGCGTCCCCTATCAACACCTTTGTCATAACCGGCACATCTTAGAGCCTGAAGCTCATCCGCGCGCACGCATTGATATCCCTTCAAGCGCAGATCCTTGAGAACATCCTGCAGTCCTTCCAGCATTTGCTGCGGAGCAGCTTCGTCTGCTCCGATCGTATCACCGCTATCGTGCAGCAGCACAACGGAGCCTGGTTTGATTTTTTTGATTAGTCTTCGTTTAAGCCGATCCGCATCCGTATCTCGCTTCCAATCCCATCCCATAACAGACCAGAGCACGATCCGATAAGACTTGCGCAAAAAGAGGAAATCCCCAGCGTTCAATATCCCCCACGGAGGCCGATAGAAGGCGGGCCGTTCCCCGGTAATGCGTTCGACAATGTCAGCCGACCGATCCACATGCTGCCGCCTGACCTGCCTTGGCGTCATCAGCCAATTAGGCAGATGTGTATAGTTATGAATACCAATTTGATGGCCTTCACGGTATATTCGCCTCATCAACTCTGGATATTTCTCGGCTTTGCAGCCAAGCACGAAAAAGGTTGCCTTGATCCCATGCTCTTGCAGTAAATCAAGCAGTTGCGGAGTATATCGGGGATCGGGGCCGTCATCAAATGTAAAGGCAACCTTCGCCGCATGTTTTCCTTTTCTAAACACGCCTATGCCGCATATTCTCGTCATGAAAAAAGGAAGCGCCATATAAATGAAAATCAATAAAAGAATGAAGATGGATACCCCAAGCATCAACTTCTGCATGGGATCACTTCTTTTCGGTAACGCTGCATTAAAGACTGCTTCGTCATCATCAACATCATCGGGTTCAGCTTCCCTGTGCTCTGCTTGACTCTTCGCTTGCCGCTCGGATGCAACACCGCGAGCAAGAAACGAAGATACCAAGTCGTTATCCACCGGAACCATTTCGATGTCATCGGGTGCAGTTCAAAACCCAATCCGTAAATAATTCCGCGATGGAGCAAGGTGATGCCCGTTAATGCTTTGACTTTCGCAAGTTCGGGCGTGCTTTCCATTGCCAGGCTTATCTGTCCAAGCGAATCGCGCAATAGACGAGCCGTCATCAAGGCTGCCCGATCCGGTCCGACGGAACGGGACAACTGCAGCACTTGTCTATTATCAAGATGAAGCTCTCCCACCCAATCTCCGGCATGCACCCAATGACCGTCATTGCATTGCACGTCTTGCCCATGATGACGCCTTACAACCAGCTTGCATATTCCATATTGGGATACGGATACACTTCGCAATCTGGTAAACAAGTCAAACACTCTTTCCCACATCATCCAAATAGATTGCAAACACACTTTCGAGGTTGATGCAAACACGTTCAATACAGTCACCTATTTCCCTAGTAAAATATGTTCAACTCCTTCACTTCTATTATTAATAGTAGAGAATGAAATTCTCTTTTCTCTTACTCCGTTCTTACAAATTTCTTAAGCTGCATGCAGCAATGTTTGTATTGACTATCCGTTCAGTCAAAAGTTTTGATAACAAAAAGGTAAAATATTACTGTGATCATCATCATCATGGCCCCCTTGCGGGCCTGCCCCCAGAAGCAAATGATCAAATTCGGAGCGTTGCCAGCGAGAAGATTTTAAAAGCGGCAAGGGTCGATATTCGGATCGAAGAGCTGCTTGTCGTCATGGAGGCTGCGGCAGCGAACGAGACTCCTGCCGAGCAAATCCGGCACATCGTAGAAGGATCGCTGGATAACGTGCGCATTCAGCCCGAAGTGTTCAGGTTCTATCTTCATCTTATGACGCAGCCCAAACAAGACAAAGTGTTAAGCAAATATACGGCCAAGTTGGCCGCAGAGTACGAAAGACAGTTTGAAGTCCAATGTGAAATGTTCGAACAGCTGGGAGTTCCTGACCCGAGGATGAGATCTCTCCATTTTTCATCCTTGCTTCAAGGAATTATGCTTATGTTTTCGAACTATCCGAAGGGATTTCCCCTCGCCGAGGTCAAGAAGCAGGTGCTCCAGGAAATCAACTCACTTATTTCTCGTCATGAATGCGCCAAGTCCTGATAGAACGCCAAGTCCGATCGTGCAAAAAATTCCGATTAAAATTCCGGGTTCCCCTATATTGGCATAGAGAAACCCGTTCATGAAGATGGAAGCCATACAAATAAGGAAAATCCATTTCATAATTTGATGTGCTGTCATCCTTATCTCCCCCTAAAAATTAAGTAATGTCAACTTGTTCAACCTTGCGAACCGTAGCGGCTGCCAGCACAAGGCCAACCACCGCCAAGGACAACGGAATATATATAATGGAGGCTAACGAAAATACTGGATTGTGCGCGCTGACTATCGCTGTAATCAGGATGGACGATAGGATCGTTTCTGGAACCGATAGTTTGCGCATCCCGAAAAATAAAGGAATCAAGCTCGTTCCCGAAGCGGCAAAGGCAAATGCGAACATGCTCACGACCTGTTGAACGACCATTTCCAATGGCAATGATCCGGGAATAAACTGCAAATACGCATTTACACTAAAAAATACAAGCGCCACAAACGCGTTGGAAACGATGATCGCAATAAAGGTCAGCCCGCCTACTATGCATAATTTAGAAGCAATTATTTTCTTGCGGCTGATTGGGTATGAAAACATGATCGTAATCGTTTTATTCTTATACTCCTCGATGACCAGCCTTGCAATGAGCACTGCCGCAAACACAATAAATGTGGCCCTGACGATTGCGCCGATTACGACAAAAGCTTCCTGAAAACCATTAAATGCAGATTGGCCTTCGTTACTTTCCACATACCCAATCAGACAGAGCAAAGCCGCCATGATTACATTTGCAATGATAGCTCCATTCCTATACCAACCAAATTTCGTTTTTTTCCATTCCAGCTTCATGAGCTTCAGCATTTGATATCACCTTTCTGTCTTTACCTATTTTCTATTTTAGCGGCGGTTCATTTCTTTTCTGTTTCTTATTTCTTAAGAAAATCTTACGTTCCGTAATGGCGGGATACGAGGAACATATATATATGGGAGCTGATAACGTGCAAAATTTCAAAACATCCATCGACAGAAAGGGAAACCTAATTATTACAATAAGAGATTCCGAGAAAAATTCGTTACTCTCCATGAAAAAGAATGAAAAAGAAATTACGGTTAGAAATATCCCAACATGAGTAGATATTGCAGGCCATGCACTCTGAACAGCTTAATTGTCATACGCCATCCTCGTTAACATAATTTCCCTTGTCTCCTACAAAAAAAGTAGTGTGAGCAACTACTCACACTACTTTAACGGTTGTCTAACGTTTTTGCGAAATATTCACTATAGTTAAATCAATAACAAAGCTGCCTTTTAACAATATATCCAAACCAACTATTCCATTAATTCCGAAACGTTCGTCTAGTTCTTCGTAAATTCAATTTCCTTCGCCCCCGGCTCTATGTTCATCGGCACCGAGAAGCGAAGGATATTACCGTTCGAGTCGGCATAAAATGTGCCTTTTACCTCCGCTTCAAACCGTTCATAGGAAATTTCGAACACATCATCGTTCAAATGTGTCATAGGCAAGGTCAACGAATTATACATCAATTGCAGACGGCCATTATCAAGCTCAATGCTCGCCTTCCCATAGCCTGGATGTTCATAAGTCCCTGTATAGTCTATAAGCGGATGAGGGAGGGCCGATTCGATTTCACCCTTGAGCTCTTTAACATTTTGGCGCCCCTTCTCCTTCTGTTCCTGAAGCTGTTCCTTCCACTTCTTAAGGTCTTCCTCAATTCTTCCATTCCAATCCATTTCCTCAAGACCTAGCAAACGATCAAATAGGTTAAAGGATGCTATTAATGGAAGCGAAACCTTTCTTCATTTGCAGACGCACTCCTGTTTTATGCACAATTTCAACATCCTTGCTTCTCCTTCAGAGAACAGTAGGGTACAATGGAAGGACAGCTTCATTGAGAATCATTATCACATATGGAGGTTCGATGAATTTGAACACCGAGCACAATCAACAATACGATATAGCCAAATTAGGAACGCTGCTGCACGAAGACCATATCGCATGGAATTTTAGAAATATGGACAAAATTTTGCCCAAAAACGATATTCAGGCCCCAGAACGCAAATTTCTGTTTCAAAAAGTCGAACAGCCGTTAACAGAAATTGGTTATGAGATAAACGGACAGCGCAACAAAGTCGCCGATTATTTGCAAAAGGTGTTTGCCACCGGGTTTCTGGTCATTAAAGACGATACGATCATGACGGAGCAGTATTTTAACGGCTATAGCGAGCAATCGACCGCCATGTCCATGTCCGTGGCTAAATCGTTGGTGTCCGCTTTAATGGGCATCGCGTTTGAGGAAGGGGCTATGAACGATGTTCATGATCCGGTGACCTTATACTTGCCGGAGTTAATCGGAAGCGGCTTTGACGGGGCGAGCATTAAAGACATTTTGCAGATGTCTTCCGGCGTTCGCTTCAATGAAGATTACGCTGACGAGAATGCGGAGATCTACACCTTCTTGAACGATGTGTTCGGCGAGACGGCCATGCCCATATCGAAGTTTGTGCAAAAGCTGACAAGATTGCAGGCGCCAGGCCGTTTCCAATATAAAAGCGTCGATACTCAAATTCTATGCATGTTGATTGAAAAGATAACCGGAAAGAAAGCATCTGCCTATTTAGAAGAAAAAATATGGAAGCCGCTGGGCATGGAACAGGATGCATACTGGAATACCGATCTGCATGGCAACGAGATTGCCTTCACGTTCGTTAACGCGACGCTCAGGGATTACGCCAAGTTCGGAAGACTATATTTGCATAATGGAAATTGGAATGGCAGCCAAATCGTATCCGACAAGTGGGTCAAGCAATCGGTAACTCCCGATCGGGCCGATTTGCAGCCAGGGGCAGCCGACGACTTCTTCGGGTATCAATATCAATGGTGGATTCCGCAAAACAGCAACGGATCTGAATTTATGGCGCGCGGCATTTACGGGCAACACATTTATGTGAATCAGCAAGAACATGCCGTTATCGTAAAAACCGGGGTTGATCCGACCATTTTCAATATTCATGATTACGAAGCCGTCACTGCTTACCGCACCATCCTCGAGCATTTGAAATAATCAATAAAAAAGCTGCAGCCTCATCGGGCCGCAGCTTTTGCCCATATTCTACATATCTGTTCGCTCGCGGTCCCATTAGGTTTGATATAATAGTCTGTAATCTGCACTTCTGAGCATTTCTTATTGATAGTCCCATCACTAATGCAATCATTAGCGAGGAGGCATATCCCATCCATAAAAATGAATTGAACGATCAAAAAGTCCCCTTCGAGCCTTCAGATGACATGACTAAGCCTTTCTTCATAGGAGAAGAAGCTGAATGGAACCAGGAGGACGACAGTGAAGAAGATCTGTATACTCCCTCCCGAAGAACATGGATTAAAAAAACGATAGCCATCTTGCTGGCTATCCTGCTGTTCGGCAATTTGATCGCTTTTTTACCGCAGATCTACAACCTTCCAGCCCTCCGTTTTTTGAACAAGGACACAGAATTATCGCAGAATGAACAGATTCAGCAATATAAACAAGCGGTGGTCGTCATAAATGCCAGCGATCGGAAAGGTACCGGATTCAATATCGCCGCGAACGGCCTCATTATTACGAATCAACATGTAATGGAAGCCGAGCAGGTTGGCTCTGTCCGTTTTCTTCATGGGAAGTCGTATCTGGCAGATGTCATCGTTCGCGATACGGAACTCGACGTTGCCATACTTAAGATCAGAGACAATGAGACCGACCTGCCTGCGCTAGAATTGGAGACAGAGACACCGTATCAGGCAGGCAGCCCAATCCATGTCATAGGCAATCCATTATCTTTCTACCAAATCGCCATTGAAGGCACCCTTATAGGATTGGCTTCTCTTGATAATCGCGATCTTCCCGTGCTCATGATACAGGCGCCTATCCATAAAGGGAACAGCGGCAGCCCTGTTATCAACCAGAATGGTAAAGTCATCGCTGTTGTATTCGCTGCTTCAAATATGAAACAGGGAGACCAATCCATCGACATAGGGCTCGCAATACCAATCGATTATCTGGAGAATACGTAACGTCAAACTAATATGTATATTGGGGGTGTTATGGAATGCTGCTTGAAATTGTTTCGTTGAATGAGTCTCTTATTCCTAAAGTAAGAGGCTTGGTTAGTGGTTACTTAAATTCTTCGTTTGATGGGGATGATGAATCCGCCTATTCTCCCGAACAAATGGAAAAGTGTGAGCAAATTCTCAATCGGTTCTTATGCTTTGATTTGGCTCATTGTTATTTGGCTAAGCATGGCGAGGAGTATGTAGGGCTTATTGTCCATTCATGGAGTTTTTCACTATCCAAAGGTTATGCTGTATTGCGTATAGAAGCTTTATATTCGTTGCCGAGCTATAGGAACAAGGGTGTCGGCAGGAAATTGTTGCAACATGCCATTGATCTAGCCAATGAGAAAAAAGCTGCTCGCTTACAGCTTGAAACAGACGATGAAAATGTTCCTGCTCGGGCCTTATACGCAAGTCTCGGTTTTGAGCTGCTAACAGGAAAGGGAGTGTACATGTTATTTTTATAAGATGGGCAGCCCAGTGGCTCTTTTGTCCACTTTCTTTTCGTTAAACTCAGTAAATTTAATTGCTAGTCTGAGCCAGTGGGAGAGTGAACAAAAGGACCGACTGAGACATGATCGGGAACAGGAATATCATTGCTGCGGAGCCGTCGTACAGTGGCAATACTTAGGTGGCAACATCTGCTTTCCCGCTCTGTTTAACAGTAATCATTTGAACTGCGGCATAGACAACAAGGAACAAAATCATAAACGCCGCCGCATACCGGTACATCACTGCATAGCCTGTCACGGAAGAGATCGCCCCCAGCATCAATGCGCCAGTCGCGACGCCGAAGTCCGTGGAATTGTAGAACATGCTGTTGGCCATGCCGTACTGTTCCTGCGGAACCGACCGGATCATCCAAGCTTGGATCGTTGGCTGGATAGCGCCGAATCCAAGTCCGTACAGCAGAGCGGACAGAATGAGCATGGGCATCGATGCCGCATATGATAGCACCGTTAAGCTCGCCACGACACTAATGGCCGCAGGAATAAGTACCGCCGCATGTCCTCTGCTGTCGAACACCCTGCCGGAGATAGGGCGGATAATAATGATAGTGACTGCATTAAACAAGAAAAACAGGCCGACCTGCTCCAGACGAACCGCTTCCCCATACAAAGCGATAAAGCTGAGCAGACCGCTGTACGTGACCGACAATATAACGTTCAGCAGCGCCGGAAACAACAGCTTCGAATTCAAAGGCTGCTTGGCTCGAGGTCTTGCATGAGCCCCGCGCCTTTGTTCTGGCTCAGGAGGAAGCGAGCGCGTCAGCACCATAATCGGAAAAATAAGAAGCACAGTCACGGTCCCCAGCATGGCCAGCACATCGAAACCGGACTGCTTCATCACGTTCAAGCCGATCATCGGCCCTATGGACATGGCTAGGCTTGTGGACAATCCGAAATAGCCGATGCCCTCTCCCATTCTTTTTACGGGAATAATTTGCGACACCAGTGTGGGAATGATTGTGCTCGCCATCCCGAACCCCACTCCATAACCGACTCGCATAAAGAGCAGCGAGCCAATCGATCCGGCCAGAACATAGAGGCCTGTCGTTAGGGCAGCTGCAGCCAGCCCGACAAACAAGATGACATTGCGGCGCACTTTCCTCATCAGCGCCGCTGTCAAAAAACGAGTCGCAATCGCGGAAGCCGCGAACACGCTCGTTACTAGGCTGACCATCAAATCCCCGGCATGGAATTGGTTCTTCACATACGCCGGAAAAGATGATAGCAGCATTTGCAAATTCAGAAATAACAGGAACGCGCAAATCGTTAAAGCTATAAACGATTTCGTCCATAGCTTTATTGGTTGTTCATCGTACTGCATGGCTATCTCCTACTCTCTGTCTGTTAGTTCGTTTACGTGATTGCCAATCCGAAGCAGAAGCTCCATGAGCACTTCATATTCTTCATTGGATACACACTGCTTAATGTCGTCGGCGGCCTGCCGCTCGATCGGGGCCGTCCTTTGAATAAGTGCCATTCCGTTATCCGTAATATTGACCAAGAACGAGCGGCGGTCGTTCTCGCCGATTTTCTTGTAAATAAGCCCCTTCCTCTCTAAATGATCGAGAATTCGAGTCGTTGTCGGCTTATCCTTGCCCGCACGTTCGGCGATTTCCTTCTGAATCAGCCCATTGGCCCTGCTTATCTGGTACAGGACCGACCACTGCTCCGGCGTAATGTCATGTTCCTTCAGCCGTTGCTGCAGAAGGTTCGATAATTTGCGATAGGTTACGCCCATAGCGAAACCGATTGAATGCTCTAAGCCGTTGCCATGTGTCGTCATTCCCATCTTCCTTGTCTCATTCCTTTTAATAGTTGTTTTAACAACTATATGCTAAACAACCATGATTGTAAACCATTAATTATTGCCGTTGTATTCAATATACATATCAACGAGGGGCCATGAAGGCCCCCCAGTTGGCTACGAACTTGTATCCTCCAACAAATTCAACGTCTTGGCTACCGTCACCGCCTTCATTCGCCGCCCCCCTCAACCACGCAGCGCACGTTGCACGAACTGCAAAAGTACATCTGTTTCAGGTCTATTCCCCTCTTTTTGCCTCTCCAACTGCAAAAATCAGACTGTTGAAAAAAGCCGTGTTTTCCGGTGCATTAACGCATTAGTATGATACAATATCAGTAATTAATCTGATGAGAGGCGTGTGGTGATCTTGTTGAATAGCAAGCAGTCCGAAAACAAAGCTCATAATGAAATGGAACTTATTTGCATGGATTTATTGGTACCTCAAGATCATCTGCTACGCCTTATCGATAAATATGTGGATTTCTCTTTTATCAGAGAGAAAGTTCGGCCTTACTATAGCGAAACCAAAGGACGACCGGCCTTAGACCCCGTTGTATTATTTAAAATGATGCTCATCGGATATTTGTACGGCATACGCTCTGAACGTCAATTGGAGCAAGAAATCATTCCGAATGCTGCTTACCGCTGGTTCCTTGGCCTGCGCTTCTCCGATCGCGTACCCGATCACTCGACGATCAGTTGGAACCGGAATAATCGGTTTAAAGATACGAATCTCTTTCAAGAGATTTTTGATGAAATGGTACATCTGGCGATCAACCATAAGATGGTGGATGGTCGTCTCTTGGTGACCGATTCGACTCATATTCGAGCCAACGCTAACAATAACCGCTACACGATGCAGGTTCTCGAAGAGACCCCTCATGACTATCTAAAAGAATTAGAGAAGGCCATCAACGAGGATCGAGAGAGCCACGGAAAAAAGCCCCTTCCTCCCCGGAAGCCTTCCGGGGAGGAAAAACCACGTAAAGTAAGTCAAACCGATCCCGAGTGCGGACTGATGAAACGAAGCGGTAAACCGGAGGCATTCTGTTATCTCGACCATCGCACCGTCGACCATAAATATAACATTATCACCGATGTCCATGTGACACCTGGCCATGTTAATGATGCTGCCGTCTACGTGGAACGCCTCAAGCGACAAATCCAAACCTTTGCATTTCAATCGACGCTGGAAGCCGTCGCGCTGGATTCGGGGTACATGACGCCTTACATATGCGATCAGACGCTAAAGCTAGAGATCGCTGCGGCTATCGCGGAACGCAATGCTCCAACGCCCCCTGACATTTTTCCGAAGAAACAGTTTATCTACCATGCAGAAGAAAATGGCTACCTGTGTCCCGCAGGAAAAATGCTAATGTATACGACTACCAATCGACAAGGGTATCGGGAATACACGTCAAATGCCGAGGAGTGTGCAAACTGCCCCTTGCTCAATCAGTGTACGAAATCGGCCAACCACCAACGTAAGATCGAACGACATATATGGGAAGAGAGTAAAGAGAAGGTCGCTCAGTACCGGAAGACCCATTCCGGAGAGGCGGCCTATAAGTTGCGTCCTCAAACGATAGAACGAAGCTTTGCAGATGCAAAAGAGCTTCATGGATATCGTCGCTGCAAGTTCCGCGGGAGAGCTAAAACGCAGGAACAAGCTTTCATGACCGCAATAGCCCAGAATGTAAAAAAGATTGCCAGGTACCTGGCCCAAAAGGTCGGAGGTGGGCAGAAGCAAAAGACTCCACCTGTTCTTTTAACCAAATTAAGGAACTTATCGAAACCTTTAGCTCTAAATTCTGCCGCTTAAACCGATTTTTCAACAGTCTGAAAAATACATTTCATTTTGCCAAAAATCGCCTTAATTCAAAGAAATCACGAGTTCAACTGCACCTTTGCAGTTCAATAGCCTGAAAATCGCTGTCTAGCGAATTTCTAATGTACATTTGCAGTTATGCGTCAGCCCATTCGTGCTAGCCCACGAAGGAATCGAATCAGTAACCTGCTTCACCAATCGATTTCATCGATACTGGTGCGTATGAGCGCGTAGCGACAAACTCTGCTCCCTCTGCCGACAAGCGGCTTCAGCCAGCCCTTTGCGCAAAGGGAATGCAAATGACGCACGGCCGCACGGTGATTTACTCCTAACTGTGCCTCAACGTCCTTTGGGCGAAGCGGACTCGCCAAGCGGAAGGCAAGCAGGATGACTTCTCTCTCCGCGAGAGTTCTCGTGTCCACAGGCGCCCGCCCGGGCTGATAACGGCTCAACAACATCCGCAGCAAGGTGATGCATAACTCGGGTCGCTACGCCACGTCATCATAGGCGAAGGAGACAACGCGGAATCCCAACCCCTGCAAAAACGTGTCTCGATTCAACTCCTCGCAGTACTTCTTGCGGTCCATATCCCGCACATGTGAACCGTATCCTTTAATCTCCCATATCACCTTCACATGACCCGGCAGCCAGGCAAAGTCAGCAAAATAAGATCTCCCCCTCCAATCCATCACCTCATATTCCGGATGTAAATAATCGAAATTCCCCAAGAGCGGCCACCAGACGTTGCGCAAAAACAGCACTTCTCCGTGCTGATGCCCCCGCTCCAGCCGTCCTTTCCGTTCTCCCGACCTCCGTTCGAGATGGGAATGAATCCATTCCGCATGAGCAGCTTCATATTCCACGCTGCCAACACCTCCCCCTTCAACAAAAAAGAACGCCCCGCTCCATCGGGTGATGGATAGGGACGTTCTTCGCCACTTTAATTCGATTATAGCCCAAGCCCACTGGAATCTCCAGACATAAGCTTGTTAAACATATTGCTCATCATCCACAAACAGCGGCACTTCGACAAACCCTTGCTCCGTCGTCTTGATAAGCCCTATATCTGACAGCCGCAGCTCGGGAACCACGATTAGCGCAAGCAATGAGAGCGTCATGAACGCATAGTTCATCGTGCAGCCAGCTTCATACAAAGCTTCGCTGATGGCGCGGGACTGCTCGGCAACCTCTTCGAACGGCGCGTTCGACATCAGCCCCGCTACCGGAAGCGGCAGCTTGACGACCTTGTCCGCTGTCACGACAGCGATACCGCCTTGCATATCGGCGACGACGTTGGCTGCTTGGGCCATCAGCGCATCCGAATTCCCGATTACCATCACATTGTGGCAATCGTGAGCCACTGTCGTCGCAATCGCCGCCGGCACGTTGAAGCCGACGTCGGACACGAGGCCAAGCGCTTGATTGCCTGTGCCTTTATGGCGCTCAATGACTGCGATTTTGCACAAGCCATCCTCCACGTTTAGCGCAATGCTTCCGTCCTCAATGCGTACGGATACGAGCTGCTCCTTCGTATCGACGTGGTTCTCCCGCACTTGGATCGCTCTTGCCGTCCGCTCTCCCGATTGCACCGGCGCTTGAATAACGAAGTCTTCCGGCCGTACTTCCCGGGTAAGGTGAACCGAATGGATCGCTTCCTCCGGATACGTGAATTCCGGCAGCTCGACGACCATGCGGCCATGCTCCGCTACGACTTGTCCGGCAGCAATCGTCATGACGACATTGACATCGGCCAGATTGCCATCCAGGATAATGATGTCGGCGCACGAAGCAGGGGTAATCGTGCCGACATCGCGGGCAACTCCGAAGCGCTCGGCGGTGTTGATCGTCGCCATTTGGAACGCCGTCACCGGACGGACGCCTTGCGCGATCGCATGCCGCACGACAAAATCCATATGGCCTTCGTCCACCAGCGATTCAGGGCTGCGGTCATCCGTCACCAGGATCATGCGGCGTGTATCGATACCGTGATCGGTATGAGCCTTAATCGATTCGGCCACATCATGCCATGCCGAACCGCGTCGCATCTTCGCATAGATGCCCCGGCGCACGCGCTCGATGACATCCTCCGCCTTGACGCTCTCGTGACAGCCGGAAATGCCGCTGGCCGCATAGGCGGATATTCTCCAGTCGTCAACCGGCCATGTGTAATGCCCGTCGGCGACTCTTCCCGCACGCAAGGTGGCTTGAATTTCCCCGATCATTTTTTCGTCGCCGAACACGACACCCGGGAAATTCATCACTTCGCCCAGCGCAATCATATCGGGTCCCCAGGTGAAGGCTTCCGCCACTTCCTCTGGACCGATCGAGGCCCCGCTTGTCTCCAGCTCCGGCCCTGTCGACGGCACGCAGGAAGCCACCTGCATATATGCCGCAAGCGGTGTTTCTCTCGCTTCGTCGAGCATGAGCCGGAGGCCGGGCAGCCCGAGCACATTCGTAATTTCATGGGCGTCAAAGAAGCCGCCGGTCGTCCCCTTGACGAGCACCGCTCTCGCGAATTGCGTCGGAGTGATCTGGCTGCTCTCGATATGGCAATGCCCATCCAGCAATCCCGGCGCTACATAACGTCCGCCCGCGTCGATTACCTTCGTGTCGTCTCCAATCATATGGCTTGCATCCTTGCCTACGAAAGCAATGCGTGTTCCCTGCACACCGATGGAAATATCGTCCTGAATCTCTCCGGAACAAACATTGACCAATTTTGCATGTAGAATAACGAGTGTAGCCTTCATATCTCCGCGCGCGGTTGCGACCAGATCAGGCACGCAATCAGCAAGATGCGGTCTGGCAAAACGTTGTGGTGATTCCATGATAGTATAGTCCTCCTCGTTGTTGAGTAAAGCGAACGTGAATATATTGCACGGGTGGGAAGTATGTGCGCAACAATACAATCTCTATTGTTCCACAAACATGTCGAACAGCTTCTGCAACAGCACAAATGTCTGCTCATATGTAAGCAATCCGTCTGGATCGAACTTCTGCTCCCCCACTCCAGTCAATAGCGATAGGCTAACTGCTTTATACACGTAGTCCTTCGCCCACGGGGCAATATTCGCATCGTCGGCAAAAGTCGCCTTTGCCGTATCTAAAACGGAGGCTCCGCTCCCGGTCCGCTCCGTTAATGTCGTATGCAAATGAAGGAGCAATGCCGCAGCCTGCTGGCGCGTGATGTTGTCAAATGGCGAAAACATATCGTTGGATGTCCCGCCGATGAGCCCATTGGCGTATGCCTTTGATATTTCTATGCTGCTTATATCTTTGAAGGGCGATTGGCCCTCGGCAAGTGATTCACCTAAAATATTTTCGCACAGGCGCACAGCCAACTCCGTAAAGCCGATCCTCGTAATGGGCGCCTGATACGATTGGTCATATTGATACGGGACGATGCCGTTGCTCTTCGCCCTCCGATAGTCGGGCAAGGCCCACGGACTGACCCTATCGCCGCTGCCAGGCTGCTCGACATCAATTAATATCGTGTCGTAGCTTTGAAAATAATTTTTGACGCCTAGCAGCGTTTGGCCGGGCTTCAGCCCCGTAATATAGCCTTCGGCATCAACTAAGGCGACCTCTGGATCGGCCATTTCGAATTGAACATCCGCAGCCTGCAGATGAGTGGACGTCGTTCGAGTATTAAGCTTTATTTTTTCTCCCTGCGCAAGGCGAAGCGATGACGCCCTTAACGTTACTTCCGGAATCATATCGAAAAAGACCGTGTCATATTCGATGTCCACAGCTTGGCCTGCTTTGTCGTATACACCGCTCACCTCTACATGAAAAACATCATCTTCATGGAACCGTTCTATGCCATCCGGTCTGAAGATGATGGTAAACGGCACCCCATAAGGGCCTGTTTCTACATTAAAGTATTTCCCATTCTTATTCGTATCCTTGTTATCGAAAACCCATTGCTTCCCGTCACGCGTTCTCGTCAATGTGACTTGAATGCGATCCGTTCGGGTCCGATCATATCGCTCAACGTTAAGGGAGAAAGACCACGGATCGTCTGGCGCAAACATTTCTTCGGGAAACAAGCCTTGGGAAGGCCAGCTTATGTAATCGTATTTCACTTCTTCCGCACGGTCCTTATTGACCGCATACATCGAAGAATAAGGGACTCCTTCTGCAGAGAACACGATGCCGAACATCGTTTTTTGCATAGGCGGATTCAAAATCCAGCGTCGATGTCCAATCCGGTCAATATTGCCCGGCCCGCTGTCAGACATATAACCATGGATGATGCTGCTATAGAAGGTTGACCTGCCCATCGATAGATTGCTCGTTCGCGTTCCTTCGCTGCCGAGCTTGAACAATACATCCTCCATGCCGCTTGGGTGTGTCGGATGATGAGTCAGGCGGTCATTGACGGCATTGACCAGCGCAGCGGCCTGCTGTTGGGTATGCAACCCCCACTCCGGCTCAACATCATCTGGCAGCCCGGCCAAGTAACGCACGAAATTCGTCGCGTTAACTCCATCCGTTACATATTCCGCCTTCAGCTTGCCCGGAGCATATGGTGCGCGTGTCTGTGGCTCCGCCTCGTAAATGTCCGCCGCCTTCATGTACTGAAAGCTCGTCTCCATAGGCTTGTACTGCAGCCATTTATTAATAATTTCTTGCTTCGTGCGATTGACCGTCTTCTCTTGCACACGGTGCGGGGCAGCAGAGGCGTCAGCAGCGCCGCTCCATAATAGAGATATAAAAACGGATATGACCAGCATTGCCTTTACATGCAACTTCATACGCTTAACCCCCGCCGCCTAGCCGAATAAGTATTCCATACAGATACATCAATTCGCCCCCATCCTGCATTTTCCTCTATTCTTCGGCAAAAACATCTGAACAACCAGCTATTCATCCTTTTCTCTAATCTGCTTTTGCTTCCAATAGTGTGAGTCGATACTCTTTGCCCCTGAAAATCAGATGTTTTTATTGCACTATTGCATCTCCACTGTTCAAAAACTGCTATTTTATGTTTTATATTGTATGATTGCAGTTCCTCAAGTCCAACCAACCTTCTGAATTATTCCAGTTCATTCAATATGAAATATTATCTACCATATGTATTCATCTAAGTGAGTGCGCACAAGCCCGTAGCGGAACACTTTAGTTCCTTTACCAATAGCAATCGGCTTCAGCCACCCTTGTTTGCAGAGGGATTGCAAATATCGAACTGCCGTCCGATGATTCATTCCCAACTGTACCACGACATCCTTCGGACGAATTTCTCCTGCCAACCGGAAGACAAGCAGCATGATCTCCCGCTCGGCAAGCCCCCCCATTTTTCCTGCACCTCCATAAAAAAAGAACGTCCCTGCTCCATCACGGGATGGACAGGGACGTTCTTCGTCACTTTACCTTGATTATAGCCAAATAATGCTCAGCTCACCAGCTCACATTATAATTCTCATCAATGCTAAACCTTATGCTAATGCACGCCGCCACAGCATAGCCACGGCTTTTCTCACTATTTATTTTGCGACTTGCTGACCGGCAATGCGCCCGAATGTAATTACATCGGCAATCGCATTCCCGCCAAGCCGGTTTTTGCCGTGAATGACGCCTGTCACTTCGCCTGAGGCGAACAAGCCCGGAATCGGCTGGCCTTTCTCATTCAGCACCTCTGTCGTCTTATTGATCACGAGTCCGCCCATCGTATGGTGAACAGAAGGCACTGCCTTTTGGATGTAATAAGGTCCTTGGCTCATATCCTTCAACCCTGCACGATGTTTAAAGTCGTCATCTTTGCCTGCCTTGGCGAACTGATTGACGCGATCCACCGTCGCCTGCAGCGCTTTCGGGTCGATGTTGAAAAACTTCGCGGCTTCTTCCAGCGTTTCTGCTTTGTGAAGCAGGCCGTCTTTTACCAGCATATCGTACTCATCCTGATGCACTTCAATCGTCTTGCCGATGTCGGCAATGGATTGGTTCCACAACTGATACGCGTAACCGCCGTCTTGCGCGAGAATCGCTTTCGAAATTACGTCGCGGCGCTCTAACTCTTCGACGAAACGTTCGCCACTCTGGTTTACCAGAATCGCCCCGTCAAAGCGGCTGTCTGCAACGAGCGAGATAACGCCTGTCTTCGGATTGCATACCGGATAAGTCTGGATACTATCCATATTTGTAATCGCGGCGCCAACGCCTTGCGCCATCACAATACCGTCACCCGTCGTGCCAGGCGCGTCGGTCGTCATATATTTTTCATCGTATTCCGGATTGTATTGCTTTCTCATCTCGACGTTGGATCCGAAGCCGCCCGCAGCGATTACGACGCCTTTGCCGGCATGGAATGTGATGGTGTTGCCACTGGCGCCTGTTGCCTCGACGCCTACGACTTTACCTTTATCGTCGGTAATCAATTTGTCTGCCTTCGTGTTCGTCTTCAGAACGACACCGGCATCATCCATATGCTTTTTCAGCTTCGTAATGAGCTCTGCTCCCGTATGTCCTTCCGGAATAAGCGCACGCTTGACAGAGTGTCCGCCGAATTGGAACAAGTGATCCTCCAAGAAATTAACCTTCACTTCATCCTTTAGCCATTCGGCGGCTGCGGTTGCATTCTCGGCAAGCACGCGGACCATTTCTGGGTCGCCCTTATCGTCCCCGCCTTTCAGCGTGTCCTTCACGAATAAATCGACACTGTCTTCAATGCCGAGCTTTTTCTGCACCCACGTATTGGCCGCGTTCATCTCTCCGCCGGAGATGAGCGTATTGCCGCCTACGCTTGGCATTTTCTCAAGCAGCACGACCGAGGCCCCCGCTTGCTTCGCTTCCAATGCCGCGCTGAATCCGGCGCCGCCGGCGCCGATAACGACGACATCAAATGTCTGTTCGGCAGGCTCCTCCGATTGGCTGTTTCCTTCCGCCTTCTTCGCTACGAGCGTCAATCCAGCCTTCGCCACCGCATCTTTCACCGCATCAATGAAACCTTGGCTGGTCATGGTGGAGCCGCTAATCGCATCTGCATCTGCACGGTTCGATGCGATCATCGTATCCTTCAATTCTTTATACACAGGCTCGGCCAGCACTTCGTTTTCCTTCTGTTCGAGCACTTTAATGTCCTTGATTTCATTGTTCTCAAATGTGACTTCTACCTTAATCGCACCGTGTTTTCCATCGCCTTCGCCGATTGAAGTGACTGTCTTCGCCTGTTCCGTTCCATTGTCGGCGCTTTGAACATCCTTGTTTCCATTGCCGCATGCAGCCAACATCGCGACTAAACATAGGATGAGCAATATGCTTCCCGCTTTCTGAATGCTCTTCATGTCGTTAACCCCTTGTCTAATATGCTCTAGTTTCGCAGCGAAATAATACTGTGCACAATACATCAATTATAGTAGCATAGTTTTTTTTATTTAAAAGTGAAAGTTATCACTTTCACCAAGTTTAAAGCGGTTTTTCATAAAAAAGAGGGTCACCTTGACCCCCTTTCCCCTAGCTTGTTGCTCATGACACCTGGCTTGCTTTGTACCCTTTGCCAATGAACTCATGAACGCTATGAACGGTTACATAAGCATGCTCATCCAATTCGCATATAATTTTTTTCAGCTGCACGAGTTCCTGTTTGTTAATGACGATATACAGCAGTTCCTTGTTGGAACCCGTATATCCACCGCGCCCTTCCAGCACGGTCAATCCGCGCGACATCGCGGTCGTCACCTTTTGTAATATTTCATTAGGCTTTTCAGAGATGATGAGAACCGCTACCCGTTCATCCAAACCTTCAATCATGAAGTCAATGACCTTCGCGCCCACATATACGGCGATCAAAGTGTACATCGCTTTTTCTTGGCCGATGATGAATATCGAGCCCGCAATCACGACGATGTCGATAATGAGCATCCCTTTGCCGACACTCCAGCCCAAATACTCATTCGCAAGCCGGGCCAATATTGCGGAACCTCCCGAAGTGCCTCCCGCTCGAAATATGAGGCCCAGACCGACGCCTACCAGCAATCCCGCGAACAAGGCTGCCAACAGCGTGTCATCGTTAATTTTCACCCCGATTTTTTCGGTGACATGCAAAAACAACGAGGTTAACACAATGCTGACGACGGTATATAGGACCGTTTGCCTGTCAAAAAATCGATAGCCGATTGCAAGTAAAATACCGTTTAAAATAAAGTTAACGACTCCTGGCGACCAATCGAACAAATAGTGCGTCACCACTGTAATGCCGATGATCCCGCCCTCCGACAGCCGATTTGGAATGGCAAAATAATTAATGCCGAGCGCGAAAATAAGTGAACCCAGCGCTACTAACGCTATGTCCCGAAGAAGTTTTTTCATCTTGATAAGCCTCCCACCTGCCATTGTACACGATATGAACCACTATAGGGAAGATTCGGCACTTATTTGGCGCGAGAGGTGTGAAGCTTTACCCGTTATATTCCGACTGGAGCAAACCCATATGAATAACATGATGCCATGCGCCGTTGCGGAACAAGAATTCTCTGGATATCCCTTCCTGCTTGAAGCCAAGCTTCTCATACAGCTTGATCGCCCTCGTATTGAAGTCAAATACCCTTAATGAGATGCGGTGCAAGTTCAATTCCATGAAGGCATAACGGAGCAAAAGCCCTAACGCTTCCTGTCCATATCCCTTCCCCCAATAATCCGGTTCGCCAATGTCGATAACCAGTTCGGCGTTCCTGTTCTTAACATCAATGGAGATGAGCGAAGTAAGACCGATTGGCTGATCGGAAGCGGAATCCGTTATGAGATACGTTTTGGAATTGGTTGTGCCAAGAATGACATGTTGAACAAAGCCCCCGGTTTCCTCCAGCGAGTAAATGTCCAAGGAAAGGCTGGTCGATTCCATCACGCCAATCGTGTTTCTCCACTTGTGATAAACGGCAATGTCTTGTTCTGTCATTTTTCTCAGTTTGATTCTGTTTGTTGCAAACATCATGCTCCCTCCTATCATCATTTTTGCCTAAGATGCTGACAATCTCATTATCCGATTTGCCAAAAGAGGAAAAAAGGGTATAATCCTTGCTTAAGTGTCCCCTTTTGAGGAGGTGATTGCATGATGCTGGATTATTTAGAATTCCGCACCTATCTATATGAACGCGAGCAGGAGGAGCGCACCGCGTCGTTCCGGCTGCACGAACTGGAGATCATCTGGCGCTGCAGCGTCAAAAACGCAAAACGGAAATTAAAAAAACTGACAGAGCAGCGTTACTGTTCCTACATTCCCGGCCGTGGCAGGGGAAATCGATCGAAGGTTCAATTTTTTACCGATTTTCGCGAGGAGCTGCATACCGTAATCCAGACATATCTAAAAAACAGAGATTTGGAGCGGCTCATGCATGTATTGCAGCTCCCTTTTCCTCAGCAATGGATAGACGATTTGCGCAAGCCCATACAGGAGCAATTAGGGCTGCAGGCGTCCAATCCTGCCACTGATGTATTGCACGCCATCATAATCCAGCCTGTGACAACCATCGATCCGGCGCATTCATCGATTACGTTCGATCAGATGCTCGTTTCCATGATTGGCGATACCCTTCTTCAATATGACGCGGACAAGGACGAACTTCTGCCTCACCTTGCCATCGCCTGGGAAGCGGATGAACGTTGTGAAATATGGACGATTTATTTGAGAAAACGAGTCCTGTTCCATCACCACCGCACATTGAGGAGCGACGATGTAAAATACAGCTTGGAACGGCTGCAGGAAGCATCGTGTGCCAACCGATGGCTTGCGGAGGATATCGCTTCGATCGACTGCTTGTCCCCGCTTATGGTCCGAATCAATCTGCGTCAGTCCAATCCCTTATTCGGGCGTTACTTGGCGTCAGCGCCGATGACGATTGTACCAGCGGATGCTCCAATACAAGACAAGCATTTCATTGGTACGGGCGCTTACAAACTAACGGAATGCACAGACAACAAAGCGGTATTGGAGGCATTCGACGATTACTTTCAAGAAAGGCCTTATATCGATGCCGTCCAATTTTGGCGGGTACCGCCGGAAAAAGCGCACCTGATTGCGTATCGCATCAATAAAGATGACGAGCAGCCTGAACTGGCGATACAGGAAGATCTCATTGAGAATGGCTTTCGGTTTGTCATGTTCAATACGAAGCAGGTCCCCTTGATGAGAGATAAGAAGTTGCGGCTGGCTATCAACGACCTGTTTGCGATGGATGAGATGTGGCAGGATTTGAACAGAACCGGACTGGTCCATGCCTCTCACTTCTTCCCTTGGAAGAGCAAGCCGATAAAACGAAGCTTAGCGATGGCGAAGCAATGGCTGGAGAATAGCTCCTACAGCGGGGAAATGCTGCATGTATACACGTTGGATTTGCCGGAAGGAAGGGAGGAGGCAGACTGGTTGCAGCGCCGCGCCGCACAAATCGGTTTAAACATGATGCTCCATCCCTACTCTTTCGCTGAGCTGTATGACCGCTCTAAGGATGAGGACATTCATATGATCTTTTCCGGAGAGGTGTCCACGCTTGATCCGCACCTTTCGTTTTTGGGGGCCTTTTACAATGATGCGCTCGCTTTCAGGCGATTCATTGCCGACAATCATATGACCATCATCAATAACAACCTGAAAAGATTGAAGCATGCCCCATTCACCGGGCGAGAGCGGCTTATCGACGAAGTCGTCCAATACATGCACAAGGAAATGCTGATCGTGTTTATGCACCACCCCCTTCAGCAGCGCATGTTCGATCCGATGCTTGAGCATATCCAGTACGATTCCTTCACATTCATCGACCTAAAAAAGCTGTGGGTGCGCCCGCCTTGCTGAAAAAAGTGCACAGTCCCAAGACCGTGCACTTCCCCAGCTTATTATTTTAGCTGTATCGATTCATATTCCTTCTTCCGTCACCTTAATGGGATTTGACCCATTTTGCCACGTCGTTGATGACATCAAGCGGCACGTTGCCCGGAACAAAGTATTCTTCTCCGGTGGAAGGCTTATCTGACGGTACGAAGATATGGTTCAGCTTCGGATACAGCTTGGTTTCTACATCTTTCCGGTTCTCCAATGCTTCCTTCCAACCTTCAAGATGTTCTTTGCCGACCTGGACGTCATTGTCACCTTGAATGATGAAGAGCGGAATTTTCTGGTTCTTGGCGATTTCTCCGCCATAATGGTTGCGGAAATCGAACCACCAGGATGCCATAGCCAGCGGCAAATCTTGCGGATAATGATCTGCCGTATATTTCTCGTCCTTAATCAGTTGCAGCTGTTGCTTCCACATATTCACCTGCGCTTCAAGCTGGGCAATGGCCTGCTCCGGCTGTCCCGCTTCCTTCGCGCGGTTCAGTTGTCCTTCCATCTGGGTCAGCATCAAGTCCTCAAGCGGGCCGGATGGACCGGCCGCAATAATAGCGCCGCGCACTGTCTTCGCACTGTCTTGCGCAAGCAGGCGAGGCACGAGCATGCCGCCTTGGCTGTGGCCCAATACATATACATGCTCCTTGTTCAAACGCTTATCTTGTCCCGCCCATTTGACTGCTGCGAACGCATCGTCAATCGTCTCTTCCTTGACCGTAAACTTCGGCACAGCGGTCGCTTGGAACGGATATTCGCGCGTACGCTTCTCATAGCGGAGCGTCGCTATGCCCTGCTGTGCCAAACCTACAGCCATATCCCGGAACATCTTGCCAGCGCCGATCGATTCGTCACGGTCATTCTGGCCGGATCCGTGCACCAATATGACTACCGGGAACGGGCTCTCGCCTTGTGCAGGCACCGTCAATGTGCCGGGAAGCTTGAATTTGCCGTCGCCGATGACGATGTTTTCTTCTTTATATGCATTCGCATCGTCATATGCCGGAGCTTGATATCCGCCTGACCCGATCATAGCGAAGAACAGCTCGTCGACAAGACCTTGATCATTGTAGCGGATTTCAAGCGGCAGCATCTGCCCTTTATCCGTCTTGAACACAATGCTTACATTTTGGTGCACCCCGTTATCGTCCATGACCGCATTCACGAATTGGGTCGGGAGACCGAACATTCCGGTAAGCAGCTTCGTATGTGAGAGCAGTGTCGTCTTCTTTGTCGCTTCCCGGAGCTCCGGCGTAATCCATTTTTGCAAGTCGGCTTCCGCTTGCGGCTGTGCGGCCAATTTACTCCACTCTGCGACGAACTGGGAGGCACGCGTTTTCCAATCCGAAGCATCTGGAACGACCGAACCGTTAACCCACGAGGCATTCACATGAAGGCCTTGCTTGACCGCTTCCCATGGCACAACCAGAGCGCCCTGCTTGCTGAATTCAGCTTTCGCGGCCAGCTTCAATTGTTCTCCGTTCACATCTGACCGATCGTCATTGAGACGAACTGTCCATACCCGATCACCATAGGCGACTTTGGCAGTTTGATCCTCTGAATTCCATTTCACGTAGGCGCCGACGGATTCAACAGCTTCTCTTAACGGTACCATCGTCAGATTTTCTTGCTCTCCCAATTCAATGGCCGGAGTCTCTTCCGCCGCCAACGCAACGGGTCCCATGCTGCCGAACAACAAGCAAGCGCTCATCATCCATTTCCATGCCGATTTGTTCATATCTACATCCCCTTAACAGATTAAATCAATAACCCAGCTTTCTATATTACGTTTTCAACCCAATATTCGTTCAAGCTCTGCTAATTCTTCTTCCGAAAATGCGAGATTGTCTAAGGCTTTAACATTTAAAGCTTTTCCTTGACGAACAATTAAATCTAAAGCAGCCATCGTTTCTTCCAAAGGCGTATTTGGATCCGGCCGATGAGAGTAAAAAATATCGACATAATCCAGTCCCATCCGCTTCAAGCTCTGATCCAAACTGGCTACGAGATATTTTTTGGAACCCCACTCTCCTTTCCCATCAAAACGCACGATAGCGAAAATCAATATGTATTCCTATTTATTATAATCTATTGGAGACTTTGCTTGTTACTGTTTGTGCGAGAATCGTTGGAAGGGGTTATTCTCCACTCCATTGGCCTTTCACACCTGACTTTGGCGGGAATAGGCGCGCTTCGTACAGACCATATTAATGACACGCTCCATTGAAGCTTGGCGATGCGCCGGAAGCAAGAGCATGTCTGGCAAAACGCCGTCTGTATCGCCACAGACTTTAGCGGAACGGAAAAATAACGTATTCTATTAAGGAGGCAGCAATCATGTCCATTCCTAAACACCGCCGAGTAAATGCCAATAAAATTCGAAAACAGACTCCTCATCCGCCGCATGGCAAAGTAAAGTCCTTCAAAGAACTTGTAGAAGAGTAACTAAATTCGAGGCGCTTGAGCATCGATAAATGATACGCTCAAACGCCTCTATTACGTTACGGATAAAAACGGAAAGTAAAGAGGGGCTTTCATTTCCGTCGTTACATTTATGATTCCCGATCAGCTCCTTTATATCGCAAATAACGCTGCTGCAAATCATGCCAATTGTTGATTCCTGCGCCCGGCATCCAATGCTTTTCGTCTTGACCGTCATAATCAGAGATATGTACGGCTATAATATGGGGAGCGAGCTGGTCAATGAATGCTTCCGGCGTCTCAAACAGCAAATGGTTCACATCTTTACCGCAATTGAAAGCGTATCGCATGGCTCTTGCCGCGAGAGCCTTCCGCACGAACGACGATTTTCCATCCTTTATCCGCCCGAAAGGCTTGGATGGAGGGATCAGATGACGCAACTTCAAGCTGATCATCCGCATTATCCCAATATAAGGTCAGCTGTTTCCTTGTCTGAGTCGGATCGGATATAGCTATGGCGACACCAGTATCCGTCTCCTTCATCATCAAGGCCAGCGGAGCTTCCGCGCGCAGCCCTTTCACCTCTGCAGGAGCAAAGAAATGAACCCCGGTTAGCCCGCTCTTGCTGGCGGACACGGCATGCACTTGACTATCTTGGCGGAGGATGCGAATATCGGGATTCCTGCTGTACGCTGCCGTCCCTTCTGGAGAAGCGTTTGGCAGCAGCACATAATGGTATGAATCCGCGTTCGGTTCCCCCCCGTGCGGAATGGCCAAGCTGCCGTAATGTCTCGTCAGCAGATCGTCTTGCACATTTGGACTTCGGTTTACTTCACGCCATGAATGGGTCCGCGTTTCCCTTATGATACGGAGCGGCTGAAGATCTAAAAATACGACACCCAAGTCTGAGTTCGCCGCATTCCCTTCCATGTGCGCCCACGAAGCACGCTTGAGCATCTCTTCGCCATTCCGCTGCGTCAGCATGTCGTTCCCGTCTGCAATAATCCGATTGGAGCCTTGTCCGTTCAGCTTGCGGTTCTCGACAATCGTTTCCATCGCGCCGTTGCCGCTGCTTCGAATGTCAGTGCCAAGCGCCACGATTTCGTTATCAAACATGAACCATGACTTCTTGCCCTCCAAACTCGTTTTTGTGCTGCCGCTCAATGCGAATTCCATGCCGGCTGTGCCATACATGCCGTCAAGCGATGCTCCTCCTACCCACGGCTTCCGGTTATAATAGGACGCCCAATCTTTTGGTTCCGGCAGCACATGGTCCGTCGTTGTGCCGGGCAGGCGTCCCATATCGATGGTAGCCCAATATCCGTTGCTGAATTGAGACAGATCACCGTTATACAGCGACGTCATGCCGATACCCGTGTACCACCCCTTCACATTCTCGCCGTTCCCGTACTCGAAGGCGGAAATACGCGGGGAAAACATGCTGATGCCGAGAGCAAACCGCTCACGCAGATGAACGGACCTGTCCATTGCGGCAAACAACTGATGTTTAACCAACTCGCCTCTTGGAACGACGCCGTCGTCGGACATCAGATTTTTCACCAAGCTCATTTCATATATATTCAGACCGGCAAAATATGGCTGGAGCGACGTATCGGACAAAGCCCACTCCTTAATCATGGCACGGATGCGCTGGCGTGTCTCTGCCGGGGCCCCTTCCGCCAAGCGCAGCAGCGATATCGCAACCGCACGCCCGGACACATGGTCTTCCGCTGCCGCTCTTGAAATGGCGCGGCCGCGAACCATATCCATCATCGCGCCTTTATAGATAAGCGGCTCGAAGGAGTCGAACACCCACTCGTACACAATGCCCGCATTCGCGTGCTCAATTGGCCAGGCCGATCCGTTGAACAAGTAGAATACGTCAGCCATACCCGATATGAGGACCGCGCCGTAGCTTCCAGTATAGGCAATATTGGCATGCTGGATAATCGAGCCGTCGTCATAGACGCCATCCCCCGATACGGCATATTGATATTCCGAATCCAGCGCATCCCTCGCCTGAAGCAGCTTAGCACTGTTGTCATCCGCCATGCTGCGCAGCGTGACGACCATTGCCTTATCAAGCAGATTCGCGCCATTCTCCACAATATCCGGGTTTACGGTAAACCTGATTTTCGGATCCGGAACAAACCTGTCGATGGCGGCAACGTATTGGCGAAGCTGCTCTGGTGTCAAATCATCATGCATGAGGACGATCAAATCTCCCAGCATGCGGGCAGAGCCGATTTCCCAATCCCACCAATTGCCGAACGTCTTCGTGCGCTCGTTATATTGATGCATGTAGACGAAGTCTATTCCAGAGACTATCGCCCGCCTTAGCTCGTCGCTCTGATAGAAGCGTGATGCCTCCGTTCGATATGCGACAGCCATCGTTCTCAGCTTATCCATGTTGCTGGAAGGCGCCCAAGATACATGCTCCGGCGGCCCTTCTCCCCACAAATTCAACCTTTCCGGCTCCAAGTTCATTGTATCCAGTAATCCGGTATGGCTCTCATTACGAATTTTCGCATCCAGCTCCGCTATTTTGCCGTTCAAATCGAGATCTCCGGGATGATGCAACGCGTTGCCTGTCAAACGGTCAACCCATTTGTCCCGCATGCTCCGGAAGTCCTGCTTCCGATCAACCGTGTCTACATGGACCCGGGACACGGCTTCCACCTTGCCATTCGGCGTTTCCACTCGAATCACGGCAATTCCCTCCTTTTTTCCAATGACAACACCGTCTTGGGTCACTTCAGCCACCTCCGGGTCAAGCGAAGACCACTTGAATAGAATTTCTTCCGTGCCTCCCGGGAATCGGATGGGGGTCAAGCGAATCGATTCTCCCGTTCGCACAGAGGCCGGATTCGGCTGCAGCATTAGAGCGTTGATGACCGGTTCATTGGTCCGACTCAGCTGTGCTTCATCAAAAAAAGCGCTGCCCGTGGCTGATTCAAGAAACAGCTCAATCCGCAGCCGTGCCGCATTGCCGGGAGTTTGTATCGCCAACGTATGCAGCTCCCATCCGGTATTGCCCTTGAGCTTGACGGTGGACGGGCCATCACCTGCTTTTGCGCCGTTCGGCCCGAAGAACTGCGTCCGCACGTAGACACCGCCGTGGCCCGCTTCCGTCCGTACCCGCTCGGCCTTCATCGCCAGCGACAGCACGTAGCTGCTGTCCGGCTCGACGGCCACGTCCTGCAGCACGGCTGCGCGGCTGACCACGTCAGCGTCCACACGGATGGCCCGTTCCCCCTTGTAAACCATGTCCGTCACAGATAGGACAGGTGAACCCGAAGGTGTCCATTCGCTCCAGTGAAGCGGCTCGATATTGTCCTTCCATCGATTCCGGGATGTAGTGCGCACTTCTTCAAAGCTTGAATTTTTCAGTAAATTGGGATAGTTGTTTACGGAGGCTAGCACAAATGAAGCGGCAGCGGGCTCTGCGATTACGGCAGAATCGGCGGCGGTCTGCGAGTGAGCGGTAACAGGGATATAAGGGAACAACAATCCGAAGGCGAATAAGCCGCAGGCAATACGTCTGCGCCCGTTGGTGTAACGATTGTGCAAGAACACTCATCCTTTCCGTTTTTGGAATAGTCAGAAAGTTAGCGCTTACATTCGTTTTAATTATACGGCAGAATATCGGAATGACAATAGTCCAAACCATTATTTCGCAACATTTTTTACGGTGTTGGATAGTGACATCCTCAATAAAGTTTACATATAACAATGGAGAATGGGATGACGAGTATAAAATAATCGTATATTCGGACAACGTGCTGCGGGAGAATGAAACAAAAGCTGTTTCGCAAATATCTGTCATGATTGGTTAGTGTGGGCTCATTATTGGGATGCTGGGGCAGGTCGTGAAGATTACTGCGCTTGCCCTGCAGCTTATTTGGATTCCGAATCTGCTTCAACGTCCAATTTCCTTCCTATTGCACTGCTCGCTTATCCATTTACAAATCTATAAAAATAGATATAATAAACATTATGGAACCTTTATTGATTTATAAAGCATTGTCAAATGAGACACGTCTTCTAATTATGCGTTGGTTAAAGAATCCGGAAGATTTCTTTGATGAAAAACTCTATTTACAGCAAGGCCTCAGCTTTAAAATTGGTGTATGTGTAGGAGATATTCAGGCTAAAGCGGGACTTGCGCAATCTGTCATCTCTAGTTATCTGTTAACGATGCAAAAAGCCGGGTTGTTGGATTCCGAGCGAATCGGGAAGTGGACGTATTATCGCCGGAATGAAAAAATGATCAAACAATTTTCCGAGTATGTCCAGAAGGAACTATAAACAGAAAGGAGGTCTTTTATTTTATATCTACATATATAGATATGAGGTTTCGTATAGAATAAAGCTTTTTGGTATGGATCTTACATCTGAGTCATGTCGCTTGAAGTTCTGCTGGTATATTTTCGACGGTCAGGCTCTTCTAGCGATTTATCAAATCTAATTATATAGATATCTATATATAAAATTCATTCTAGAAATGGAGACTTTTTAAAATGAACAAGATTAACCCTCTGCTTATCATTGTGCTGGCTTTAGGCGTATTCGGCATTATTACGACTGAAATGGGTATTGTAGGAGTTCTGCCCCAGATAACTCAAAAATTTAATATATCAGCTTCACAAGCAGGATGGCTTGTGAGCATATTTGCTTTAGTCGTTGCCATTTCAGGTCCATTCCTTATCTTGCTCGTATCCGGTATAAATCGCAAAGTCATTCTATTAACCTCTGTGTTTGTTTTCACGATTTCAAATATTGTGTATGCCTATACAACGCAGTTTGATGTTATGCTGGTCTTCCGTATTCTTCCTGCTATCTTTCATCCCGTCTTTTTTTCGGTAGCCCTTGTGACTGCAGCCAAGCTTGCCCCTCGTGAAAAAAGCTCCAAAGCAGTCACCAAGGTTTTTGCCGGCATCACGGTCGGGTTTGCTTTAGGCGTGCCTTTGACTTCTTTTCTCGCGGAACAGATTTCGTTAGAAGCAGCTTTCCTGTTCGGAGCTGTGGTAAGCGCCATTGCCTTTGCAGGAATGCTGGCTTGGCTTCCTTCCCTGCCTGTTAAGGAAAAAATGTCTTATGGCAAGCAGCTTGGGATACTGCGCAAACCTCAATTATGGTTAAATATCGCGGCAGTCATATTTATTTTTGCAGCTATGTTTTCTGTGTACAGCTACTTTGCTGGATATCTTGGACAAGTAACGCATATGAATGGTTCCTGGATTAGCGTCATGTTGATGGCATTCGGTCTAATCATGATTTTGGGAAATTTTCTCTTTGGGGGCTTATTGCAAAAAAGCATAACCAAAACCGTAATCCTATATCCCCTCCTAATTACGGCCGTTTACTTATTCGTTTATTATGGGGGTTCGTATTTCATTCCGATGGTTGCTATCGTGTTCGTGTGGGGAGTCGTGCATTCTGGCGGGCTTATTGTCAGTCAGACATGGCTAACCGCGGAGGCGCAAGAAGCTCCTGAATTCGGCAACAGCTTGTTTGTCTCCTTTTCCAATCTTGGCATTACTGTAGGAGCATTTGTCGGTGGTTGGTTTATTTCCCGATTGGGAGTCCATCAACTTATCTGGAGCGGAATGATGTTTGCCCTGCTTGCTTTCTTGTTGATTATTATAAAAATAAAAGTTTTCAGTTCGAGCGCAGAGGCAGCTGAACATAATTATCATCGGGTATAGAGCCTTAAGGGAAAAATGGAGATTCGCGTTATTGACGTCTGTCGTAACGCTGCTGATATTCCTGCACAAAAAAACTTTCCTTACGGCTTTGGGGGGTGCAGGCCTGTGATGGGAGTGTCGGACTTCTCCGTTGCCAATCGTTTATCTCAATGCTAGGCAATATAGCCACTTCCATGTTGAACGTGTACTTGCAGGAAAGAGTGTCCGACTGTCCCGCCAGATTTCATATAATGGCATTGCGGGCAAGGGTTTAGGCCTCTGATAAGATATGTCGAGCCTTGCGACAGCGTCCAGGAGAAGAGGAGCCGATGCGAACTGCATTAGTGCAGTTGTTTTCGCAAAATACCGCCCTCTTCGGTGTCTGGACTGCAAATGTGCAGTTCAAAACAAGAGAATTACCATTATTTGTGCGAATATGTGAAAACGAACTGCACTTTTCAGACTGTTGAAAAATCGGTTTAAGCGGCAGAATTTAGAGCTAAAGGTTTCGATAAGTTCCTTAATTTGGTTAAAAGAACAGGTGGAGTCTTTTGCTTCTGCCCACCTCCGACCTTTTGGGCCAGGTACCTGGCAATCTTTTTTACATTCTGGGCTATTGCGGTCATGAAAGCTTGTTCCTGCGTTTTAGCTCTCCCGCGGAACTTGCAGCGACGATATCCATGAAGCTCTTTTGCATCTGCAAAGCTTCGTTCTATCGTTTGAGGACGCAACTTATAGGCCGCCTCTCCGGAATGGGTTTTCCGGTACTGAGCGACCTTCTCTTTACTCTCTTCCCATATATGTCGTTCGATCTTACGTTGGTGGTTGGCCGATTTCGTACACTGATTGAGCAAGGGGCAGTTTGCACACTCCTCGGCATTTGACGTGTATTCCCGATACCCTTGTCGATTGGTAGTCGTATACATTAGCATTTTTCCTGCGGGACACAGGTAGCCATTTTCTTCTGCATGGTAGATAAACTGTTTCTTCGGAAAAATGTCAGGGGGCGTTGGAGCATTGCGTTCCGCGATAGCCGCAGCGATCTCTAGCTTTAGCGTCTGATCGCATATGTAAGGCGTCATGTACCCCGAATCCAGCGCCACGGCTTCCAGCGTTGATTGAAATGCAAAGGTTTGGATTTGTCGTTTGAGGCGTTCCACGTAGACGGCAGCGTCATTAACATGGCCAGGTGTCACATGGACATCGGTGATAATGTTATATTTATGGTCGACGGTGCGATGGTCGAGATAACAGAATGCCTCCGGTTTACCGCTTCGTTTCATCAGTCCGCACTCGGGATCGGTTTGACTTACTTTACGTGGTTTTTCCTCCCCGGAAGGCTTCCGGGGAGGAAGGGGCTTTTTTCCGTGGCTCTCTCGATCCTCGTTGATGGCCTTCTCTAATTCTTTTAGATAGTCATGAGGGGTCTCTTCGAGAACCTGCATCGTGTAGCGATTATTGTTAGCGTTGGCTCGAATATGAGTCGAATCGGTCACCAAGAGACGACCATCCACCATCTTATGGTTGATCGCTAGATGTACCATTTCATCAAAAATCTCTTGAAAGAGATTCGTATCTTTAAACCGATTATTCCGGTTCCAACTGATCGTCGAGTGATCGGGGACGCGATCGGAGAAACGCAGGCCAAGGAACCAGCGATAAGCAGCATTCGGAATGATTTCTTGCTCCAATTGACGTTCAGAGCGTATGCCGTACAAATATCCGATGAGCATCATTTTAAATAATACAACGGGGTCTAAGGCCGGTCGTCCCTTGGTTTCGCTATAGTAAGGCCGAACTTTCTCCCTGATAAAAGAGAAATCCACATGTTTGTCGATAAGGCGTAGCAGGTGATCTTGAGGTACCAATAAATCCATGCAAATAAGTTCCATTTCATTATGAGCTTTGTTTTCGGACTGCTTGCTATTCAACAAGATCACCACACGCCTCTCATCAGATTAATTACTGATATTGTATCATACTAATGCGTTAATGCACCGGAAAACACGGCTTTTTTCAACAGTCTGACTTTTGCAGTACGTGATGACAAAACCCTTCAGAAGGAAATTTTCAACGGTACAATTGCAGTTGGAGACACCTTTCCTACAAAAAGTCCCTATAAACCGCCCGAAGCCAGCCGGTGGAACGAACTCTAGCTCCTGCAAAAAGGCTTATCAAAAGTGCGGTGAACGATTTAAGAAACCTCTAACATAACGTGACCCATATATGTCTTTTCCATAGAAAAAGGCCCCTTTCGGGGCCTTTCTTTCTTGCTATATCAAGCCTTGGGGCTGATGGATTACATCATTCCGCCCATACCGCCCATGCCGCCCATATCAGGCATTGCAGGCTTATCTTTTTCTGGCTTGTCAGCGATAACCGCTTCAGTTGTCAAGAACATAGCCGCAACGGAAGCTGCATGCTGCAATGCGGAGCGAGTTACTTTCGCAGGGTCCACGATGCCTTGAGCAATCATGTCAACCCATTCGCCAGTTGCCGCGTTGTAGCCTACGCCGACTTTTTCATTTTTCAGGCGCTCAACGATAACGGAGCCTTCTTGACCCGAGTTGTCCGCAATCGTGCGAACTGGGGATTCCAGCGCGCGCAATACGATGTTTACGCCCGTCAACTCGTCGCCAGCAGATTGAACTGCCGCTACCGCTTGGTATACGTTCATCAATGCCGTACCACCACCAGCAACGATGCCTTCTTCCACGGCTGCGCGAGTTGCGTTCAGAGCATCTTCGATGCGCAGTTTGCGCTCTTTCAATTCTGTTTCCGTAGCTGCGCCGACTTTGATAACCGCTACGCCGCCTGCCAATTTAGCAAGGCGCTCTTGCAGCTTCTCTTTGTCGAACTCGGAAGTTGTTTCATCGAGCTGTGTACGGATTTGCTTGATGCGAGCATTGATATCCTCTTTTGCACCAGCGCCGTCAACGATGATTGTGTTTTCTTTCGTAACACGGATTTGGCGAGCTGTACCCAATTGGTCGATCGAAGTCGATTTCAATTCAAGGCCGAGTTCTTCTGTAATCACTTGACCGCCAGTCAATGCAGCGATATCTTGCAACATTGCTTTGCGGCGATCGCCGAAGCCTGGAGCTTTAACGGCTACGCAAGTGAATGTGCCGCGAAGCTTGTTAACGATCAATGTAGCTTGAGCTTCACCTTCAACATCTTCAGCGATGATCAGGAGCTGCTTGCCTTGTTGAACGACTTTCTCAAGAACAGGAAGGATTTCTTGAATGTTGGAAACCTTCTTGTCTGTGATCAAGATATAAGCGTTATCGAGAATCGCTTCCATCTTGTCTGTATCAGTGATCATGTATGGAGATACATAACCGCGGTCGAATTGCATACCTTCAACCACTTCAAGCTCTGTGTTGAAGCCTTTGGATTCCTCGACAGTGATTACGCCGTCCTTGCCGACTTTCTCCATTGCTTCTGCGATCAATGCGCCTACTTCTTCGTCGTCTGCGGAAATAGCCGCAACTTGAGAAATGCTTTGCTTGCCTTCGATAGGCTTCGCAATTTTCTTCAAGTCTTCAACTGCCGCTTTTACGGCTTTCTCGATCCCTTTGCGCACGACCATAGGGTTAGCGCCTGCAGTAACGTTTTTCAAGCCTTCACGAATCATCGCTTGAGCCAATACTGTTGCAGTTGTCGTACCGTCACCGGCTACGTCGTTTGTCTTCGTTGCTACTTCTTTAACGAGCTGAGCGCCCATATTTTCAAACGCATCTTCCAGCTCGATTTCTTTCGCAATCGTTACACCGTCGTTCGTGATAAGCGGGGAACCGAATTTCTTCTCCAACACGACATTGCGGCCTTTAGGACCGAGCGTTACTTTCACGGCATTCGCCAAAGCGTCGACACCGCGAAGCATTGCGCGACGTGCGTCTTCAGAGAACATGATTTCTTTTGCCATCGTGAAACCCTCCTCGATACAATTCGAATTATTGATAGTTCATGTATGATTGGTGCGTGCGATCTGACATTAAATCAGATCCATATGTTTTAACTATTCAGCAAACTTGGCGCAGATGCGGCTATTTAGCCGATAACTGCGTGAATGTCGCTTTCTTTCATAATCAAATACTCTTTGCCGTCGTATTTGATCTCTGTACCTGCGTATTTGGAGAAAATAACGACGTCGCCTTCTTTTACATCCAATGGCACGCGTTGGCCGTCTTTCCATACGCCATTGCCTACAGCGATGACTTTGCCTTCTTGCGGCTTCTCCTTAGCTGTATCCGGCAGTACGATACCGAAAGCTGTAGTTTCTTCCTTCGCGATTGTCTCAATCAATACGCGTTCACCTAAAGGTTTGATCATGAAAATAGCCTCCTTTTAAAGAAGAAGTTATAAGGTGAAGAATCCAACCGCCGCTTACGGGCGACGGACCGGATTCCCAAAAACAAATGGATATCCAGTGTTAGCACTCAAGCACCTCTAGTGCTAATAACCAATTTCTATGATACTGATTTTAGGTTTCGATTGCAAGAGGGTAGCGGGTTAAAAATTTTTAAGATTATAACCAGGAGCCAAGTTCTTGGAATTCCCGCTATCCTTTTTACATGAAAAATAAAAATGCAGGTGCAAAAGAATGCTCTCTGCATCCCTTCAAACCTGCATCATTTCACGATATAACGTTCGGCTCTGGAGTCATCAAGCCGTTGTCGCATCCGACGAACCGTCGAATTCTTCTTCCCATGCCTGCTGCTCGGCCAGCTGTTTGCGGTACACAATCGAAGAAGTGAATACGCTCACCTCATACAAAATCAACAGCGGGATCGACACGAGGATATCGGAGATGATATCCGGCGGCGACAGCATCGTCCCGAGCACGATTAAGCCAAAATAGGCGAACCGGCGCATCTTCCGCAAACGCAGGGGGTTCAAGATCCGAATCCGCGTGAGAAACATGATGACGACGGGAAGCTCGAATAGCAGCGACATTGGCAGCAGGATGTTGAACATAAACGTAAAATACTGCGTAATGCCATACGTCTCCGCCAGCTCCATATGTTTGTTGATTTTTGACGTAAACTCAAACGCCATCGGAAATACGACAAAATACGCAAACGACAGGCCAAGCAAAAAGAGGACAAACACAAACGGCACATACCGAAGCGCAGCGCGCCGTTCTTCCGATTTAAGCCCTGGGCTGACGAATGCCCACAGCTGGTACATAATAAACGGAAGTGTAATGGCTAGAGCCACGATGAAGGCAAATTTCATGTAAATGCCGATACCGTCCCATAACGAAAATCCGTGCAAATTGAATTGGTTCGCCGGTTCCGTATTGCGCAAATAATTGTATATCGGGTCAGCGAGCAGAAATCCGCCAATGAGTCCGACGACCAGCATAATGACAACATAAATAATCCGTTTGCGCAGCTCCGTAATATGCTCAACAATCGTCATTTGATCTTCTGTCTCTTCAGTCATTTGCGACATACTCACACCAACCTGTTCATGACGTTGTAGCGTGTGCAGCACTTTATGAAGGAAAGCCTGCACATAGTAATAAATAATAGCGCCTCAAGCCGCTATTATTCAGGCAAACGACGTTGCTGTTCAGCACTGGCGGCAGGTTGAGAAGCCGATGCAGCCGGGGCCGGCGCTTGGTTCACGTCAACGGATTGCACTTCCTTGCGTGCAGGCTTCACATCTTCATCGTCACCCATAATATCCCGCGCGCCCGCCTTGAATTCACGCAGCGTGCGTCCGAACGCTCGTCCGAGCTCCGGCAGTTTATTGGGTCCGAATAACAATAATGCGATGATTAAAAGCAAAAGAACACCTGATACTCCAATACCATTAAACACAGCGTATTCTCCTTTCGTCGCTTTCTTAATAAAATATGTGTCCAAAAAACAATCCACTGTTTCGGCTTTTTGAACAACTTCTAAAAAAACTTCCTGTGATCTATATCATATCATAGCTGCCAGCCGTAAAATACCAAGAATTGTAACAGTATTTTGAAGGATAGCAAGATTACTCGTGATCGCCGTAATTGCCGCTAATAATTTCGAGGGCATGAGGCAATTGATCCATAATAGCCATCAAATTGTCGTGAACTCCCTTCGGGCTGCCCGGCAAATTAATAATCAATGTATTGCCGCGAATACCGCATACGGAGCGTGACAACATGGCCCGGCGCGTCTTCTGCATGGAAGCAAGCCGCATCGCTTCGGCAAGTCCCGGAACTTCTCTCTCCACGACCTTCAATGTTGCTTCCGGGGTTACATCCCGCGGCGCCAGCCCCGTCCCCCCCGTTGTAATGATTAAGTCCGCTTGAAAGTAATCGGCCATCTCAATGAGGGAAGCCGAAATATCATTCATTTCATCGGGTACGATACGGTATTCGACAATTTCTCCATGCAGCTCTTCTTCTACCAGCTCGCGAATGACCTGCGCACTCGTATCCTCGCGTTCCCCACGCGATCCTTTGTCACTTGCCGTTAGAATCGCCACTTTCCAGCGCATGCCCGTTCCTCCTTCCACGAATTCCCCTTATCGGGTCGTCCTTTGTCGGTTCTATGTATTTCTGTATGTTAAGCTTGATTCGCTTGGTAATCTCCATGTTTGCCGCCGCTCTTCGCGAGCATCGTATGGCAGATGACGATATCTTGCTGCATCGCTTTGCACATGTCATATACCGTGAGTGCAGCTGCCGATACGGCCGTCAGCGCTTCCATTTCCACGTCCGCCATCTTGCCGCGTCCCTCATCATTAAAATGAGTCAAGTGATCCATGTTCGTGTTCATTCCTCAAATTCCTGCTCTCTGCGCAAAAAATTACGCCGTCTTCCGTAAATAACCGCTCGACTGTCATATCATGGGACTCCATAGGCACCCGTTCGATCACTTGCCAAGCGTAAACACAGCTGATGCGAACCGGCAGCGGTATATCAGATGCAGGCTTCCCTTCGCCCCCCGGGACCAAGGTTAACCGACTCGCGGCAATCAACCGGTCCCAAAATCGATCATAATAGCCAGCCCCCAAACCCATGCGCCCTCCTTGACGATCAAAAGCAATGCCTGGAACAACAATAACGTCTAGCAGCGGCCAGTCCGCAGCGGCCAGCTGTTCCGTCTCCGGCACAGGCTCCTGCAGCCCGAAGCATCCGGTAGTATACCGCGTCCGCTCATCCCACCGATGCAGCGTCATCGAGTGGTCGGCCGCTTCCGTCCGGGGAATATAGATGTCATCTCCTGCCGATCGGCATGCCGCCAGCAACGCTTTAATATCCAGCTCCTTGCCGAAAGGGAGATAGGCGAAAATACGCAACGGACGGCCGAGCTGCTCGCGCAGCTCCGCGACGTGGGCAGCAGCTCTGCGGCAGGCCGCCAAGCTGGCTGAACGATATTGTTCATTGGTGACATCACGACGCCGCTGCTTGAACCGTTGGCGCATTTGTCGTTTCTGTTCAGCTGCCGTCACAGAAAATCCCCCTTCACGTTATCCATTAACGAGAATTTGCTCCATACTCTCATCTATGTGCGATTACACTTGTTTTCATTGTTTTTCACGATTTTCAACCTTAGTTTACCATCCTTATTTCGTTTCCGCCACCATTCCCCTTTTTTCTTCCGCTCCAAACCCTTCTTACGTCCGTTCCCCTCTAAATTATGCACGAAAGAAAGGCTTATCGCACTTTTCCACTTTTTTTAGTACACTTAAGGAGATTGTTTGATTGGGGAAAGCTTCAATTCATCATTTACGTTAACTTGTCCAAAACGGAGGAGATATAAAGTGCTGCTTCAAGTGAACGGCATGAGCAAAAATTACGGGATTACCCCCGTATTGACGAACATTACAATGCAAATTCTTGAACGGGAGCGGATCGGCTTGGTAGGCGTCAACGGTGCCGGCAAGTCTACGCTCCTTCAATTGATAGCAGGCGAATTGACGCCAGACGGCGGCACCATTTTCAAGTCCAAAGAAACGCGCATCGGTTATCTTGCGCAAAATAGCGGCCTGCAATCCGAGCGTTCCATCTGGGACGAGATGATGCACGTCTTCGAGCATCTAATGGAAGCGGAGCAAGAGCTGAGAGACTTGGAGCATCAGATTGCAGATCCGAAGCTGGCCGAAGACGAAGCTAAATATGAAGACATACTGCACCGTTATGCGGAGCGTTCGGAATGGTTCCGCCAGCAAGGCGGCTACGAGATGGAGACGCGCGTCCGCAGCGTTCTGCATGGGATGGGCTTCGCACAGATGGATCCAAAAACTCCGATTCATACGTTAAGCGGAGGCCAGAAGACGAGACTCGCGCTGGCGCGCATTTTGCTGCAGCAGCCGGACCTTCTCCTGCTCGATGAACCGACGAACCACCTTGACATTCATACGCTTACTTGGCTTGAGTCATATTTGCGTTCTTATCCCGGCGCGGTTCTGGTCGTATCACATGACCGTTATTTCCTTGATGCCATGGTAACGACCATTATTGAAATCGAGCGTCACCAAGCCAAAAGATACACCGGTAATTACACGAAGTACATGGAATTGAAGGCAGCCGAATATGAGCAGCAGTTAAAGCTGTATGAGAAGCAGCAGGATGAGATCGCGCGGATGGAGGATTTCGTGCAACGGAACCTTGTCCGGGCATCGACGACCAAGCGCGCCCAAAGCCGCCGCAAAGCGCTAGACCGTATGGAACGAATCGACAAACCGCTCGGCGATTTGAAAAAGGCGAATTTCAGCTTCGAAATTACCCGCCAAAGCGGCAAAGATGTGCTTTACGTTCAGGATGCGGCTGTCGGCTATGATAACCACCCGCCTCTCTTTGAACACGCAAGCTTCGAATTGAAGCGTGGAGAAATGGTCGCCTTAATCGGACCGAACGGAATCGGCAAATCAACACTGCTAAAGACGCTGATTGGAAAGCACCCGCTGCAAGCGGGGCAGTTCCATTGGGGCACGAACGTCTCGATCGGTTACTATGATCAGGAGCAGACTACGCTCAATAACAGCAATACCGTGCTGGAGGAAGTATGGAGCGCTTATCCCCACCTTGAAGAAGTGCGGATTCGCACCGTTCTTGGCAGCTTCCTGTTCAGCGGAGAAGACGTGCTGAAGAAAATCGGATCCTTGAGCGGGGGAGAAAAAGCCCGGGTCGCGTTGGCAAAACTAATGCTTGAGCAAGCCAATATGCTCATACTGGATGAGCCGACGAACCATTTGGACTTATTCAGCAAAGAAGTATTGGAATCCGCACTCATGGATTATGAAGGAACCGTGCTGTTCATTTCACATGACCGCTACTTTTTGAACAAAATGGCAGAGCGCATCGTCGAGTTGAGTCCAACCGGAACCTGTCATTTCCTGGGAAATTATGACGATTATCAAGCTAAAAAACAGGAGCTGGCTGAAGACGAGGCGATACGCGCCTCCTTGCAGCCGACCGGCGGCACGAGCAAGCCCTCGACGTTTCAAGGCGGAAAAACGGCTGATGATTCAGACGATTCGAAGAGCGGAGCCGCGGCATTCGAAGCGGACAAGCTGGCCAAACGCGAAGAACGGGCGCGTCAGCGGAAGCTGGAGCAATTGGAGAAGCAGATTGCAGAGCTTGAAGCGGAAATTGCGGAACGTGAATTGGAACTAGCCGAGCCTGAAGTATACAACGACTATGTGCGTGTTCAATCGATACAAGAGCAGCTGGACGCGGACAAAACGGCGCTTAACGCCGTGTATGCGCAATGGGAGCAATTGATGGAAGAGTAGGACACAAGTCTGGGTGATGAGAGGGACAGTTCCCCACTGTCTCTCTCATCCATTGGATGTTGTGCAATGAAACACCAACGTATATGACGATAGGTCTCATTGGAAATCAATCAGTGGTTTGGCACGCTTTCCGCAGCAGTCCTTGAAAAGCGGCCCAGACCATTACTGCACGCAAATGACTTGTCCCTTCGTCATTTTTACGAGTTCTTCCGGTGTTAGTTGAAAAACTGCTTTCGGATGTCCTGCGGCAGCCCATATCTCTTCAAATTGCAAGAGGTCCTCATCAATAAAAGTCATAATAGACTCCTTATGTCATAAAGGCGGCACTCCCCCGATAACAAATCCTGTATGTTCACGCACAAAATCCGCATCGGCTTTTCCTAGCTTCTCATTGAGCATTTTGCTAATTTTCTTTTCATCAATTCTGTTTATTCCGCTTGCGACAACCAATAAAGGTTTTCCCGAAGCTTTAATCCGAAAGATGATTGACTTCGCAATTTGTGCGACCTGACAGCCTATTGCATCTGCTGCTTCTTGAGCGGTGCGCGTGCTGTCTGGAAGTTCTGCCACCTTATTGCTATATCCCAACTCCAAAAGTTTATTTTGCACCGCTTTGGCGCTGTCCTTTATTTCTTCCATGGCTTAGGCCCTCCGACAATTGTGCATTTTTGCGCCTCACACTACATCTTCTACCTTATTAACAAAATGACATCGTTATCTTCCCTCTCCCGGCAAGCGAGGATACCTCCGCCAACGCTCCATTGACCAAAGTCAATTGCGGGGGAACATGGCCAATGTCGGCGTCATAGATGACTGGAATCTGTATATCATCGAAGATGTGGCGCAGCGCATCCTGAAGTTCGAAATTTTGGGTTGGCGCATAACCATTCGGTCTCCCAAAAAGAAACCCGTTCGCATGTTCAAACCACCCGCATTGCTTCATCTGCCATAAATGCCTGTATATATCGGCCGCATTCATTTCGCTGCTTTCCATGTACCATATGATCCCGTCCTGTTTGCAATACTTGTGGGAGAACTCATTGATAGGCGCAAAAGGCGTCCCGACAAGGATAGATAAAGTATCCAGACAACCGCCCAGCAGTCTCCCTGTAAAATGAAGCCCGCTATCAGAATCCTCTTCCTGGCCGAGCGTCTTCCACCTTGTAGGGGTATCCAATTGATACCCGGGAGTGGAAAAGTCCCAGAAAGACTGAAAGAAAGCCGAGGAGGTCTGAACAACGGTTTGGTTATGTTCTGTGCTCAAAACGTCCTCCCAACGGGCAGTAGTTTCATCCCAATTGCCGGAACCGAGCTCGATATAATTCACTCCATGCGCTGTAGCGCATCCTGTTCGCAACGTATAGGCGAAGTTGAATGTGCTGATATCCGAGTATCCCAGAATCCATTTAGGCTGCTGATTTTTCAATGAATCCCAATCCAAGAGAGGCAATATTTCGATAAGGAATTCGCCGCCCCAAGGCGGAATAACAGCGTTCACTCTTTCATCTGACAGAAAGTCTTGAAGTTCGCGCGCCCTTTGCTCCTTGCCAGAACTAACGCATTTATCATTCGTCCAAATCGTCTTTCCTTCCATCACCTCGTACCCCGAATCCTCGAACTCGATTTTTGACCGTGTCAGTAAATGGTGCAAGTGCTCTTCAACCCCGCTGGAAGGGGCGGTAATGGCAATGCAATCTCCTTTTCTTAGCGGTGCGGGATATTTGATTGTATCGCGCAAAGATTTCTCCTCCTTTCATGAAACATGGCGCGGATGCTGATTTTCATGCTTGCTTCTCACGAGAAATCTGTGCTCATGAAAGTCACAGGTTATGCACAAAATCAATCCATGCAAATGAGAACATATTTGCAACCCAACTTCGTTTTTTTATTGGTGCACCAGTATTATTTTTTTGTAAACCAACATTATCCACTGATTTATCCACATTATCCACAGAAAAGATGCTTTTGTATGCAAAACCTATCCCCTTTTTCATAGAAAATAGACCGTAAGTCCCGAAAGGCTGTAAGCGTTATATCCACATTTTCAACAGGATATGTGGATAACTTTGTCCACATATGATTAGGATATCTCTTTGGACTGTGCAGGAACAGCTGCCTGAACGGCTTCAGCGCCGTTATCGCCGTCATTCTCTTGAGCGCGCAGCGCTTGATTGCATGCCGCGATATAGGCTTGCGCAGCAGCCAGCACAATATCTTGATTCATGGCGCTTCCTTGGTACGTATGATTGTATAGCGACACGGTAACAACGGCCTCGCCCGACGCTGCTTCTCCGGAAGACAGGGAATGCAGCTCCAAGTCTTCAAATTGGACCGGCGCCTGCACAGATTGCGCGATTGCCCGGATAACCGCTTCTATCGGACCGCCCCCGACTCCCGCGTAAGTCGCTTCCTGTCCAGTCGCTTGATTCTTGACCGTAACGGAAGCGACGCTAGCGCGAGAACTGCCCGCGATCACCTGCACATCGAGCAATTGAATGGGCTCCAGCTGCTGATGCAGCGTCTCCCCGATGCATTGCAGCAACTGATCGTCCGTGACGACCTTTTGCTTATCCGCTATTTCCTTAAAGCGATCGTAGACCTCATCCAACTGAACCGTGTCCAACTGCACTCCGTATTGAGCGGCACGATGCTTCAGCGCATGTCTGCCTGAATGCTTGCCAAAAATAATCATATGATGCGGGATGCCCAGCTTAACCGGGTCCATAATTTCATAGGTGCTGCGATGCTTGAGCAATCCGTCTTGATGAATGCCTGATTCATGCTGGAAAGCGTTGCGACCGACGATCGGCTTGTTGAAGGCAATCGGAAAATGCATCATGCGGCTGACCATGCGCGACGTCTCGTACAAGTGCTCGGGCCGGATGTTCGTGTCAGCCTGCAAAGCCTCGCCCCTCGTGTCAAGTGCCATAATGAGCTCCTCCAACGCGCAATTCCCCGTGCGTTCTCCGACTCCATTCACGGTCACTTCAATCTGCGTGGCGCCAGCCTGGATCGCGGCAAGACTATTCGCCACCGCCAAGCCGAGATCGTTATGACAATGGGCGCTGAAGGCTACGTGCTCCGCTCCGCGCGCTCCTTGACGCACCTTCCGGAACAATGCGCCGTATTCTTCAGGCAATGCATATCCGACCGTGTCGGGTAGATTGATGATGGTCGCCCCTTCTTCGATGGCCGCTTCCACCAGTTCGATGATGAAGTCCACATCCGCGCGCGTCGCATCCATGGCCGTGAATTCGATCGGATCGACGAATTGCTTCGCATAAGCGACCGTCTCCCGCGCCATCTGCTTGACCTCGGCCCGCGATTTGCGCAGCTGGTGCTTCAAGTGTATATCCGAAGCCGAGACAAAGACATGAATGCGGCGTAAAGCGGCGTCTTCAGTTGCGCGCACTGCCGCATCGATATCACCGCGAACCGCCCGCGCGAAGCCGCAAATTTCCACCTCCGGCAGCATGCGCGAGATGCGCTGCACCGCTTCGAACTCGCCTGGACTGGACACCGGGAAACCCGGCTCCATCACATCTACTCCAAGCTGCGCCAATCGAGATGCCAGCGCCAGCTTCTGTTCAAGCCTCAAAGCGGCACCGGGCGCTTGCTCTCCATCGCGCAGCGTCGTATCGAAAATGTGGATTCTGTTTCCGTTCATGCTATGAAAGCGGCGTTCGTTATTCATTGATTTCATCCTCCGTATCTTTTAAGTTATGGAACAAAAAAACCTGTCGTCTCCATGTTAGAGACGACAGGTTCTGCCGCGGTACCACTCCAATTGAGGCATGGGGAACGTATTGTTGCCATGCTTCCGCTTGAGCCTTGTAACGGGAGGGACCGTAGCGGCCTAGCACTTCGCTGCCTACCGATTTCAATCGGCTAGGCAGCAATGCATTTCAGCTGCTCCACTTCGAGGCGAGTTCAGACCGTTCCGCCGCTGCGTCGCACCAACCCGCAGCTCTCTGCTCAAGGCATCCACCGTCTTACTGCTCCTGTTCATCGTGTTATCTTATTCTTATCTATACGCAGGTTGCTCCAAATGTTGTCTTTAAAAATAAAAAAACCTGTCGTCTCGATTAGAGACGACAGGTGTTCTGCCGTGGTACCACTCTACTTGATGGGCCTTCATCCTCGCGAAAGATGAAGCAGCCATCCGCTTCATGCGCACAACGCCGGGCCTATATCCGGACATTCGCCGTTATGCGCGCCCGATGACGGGGGCTCCGTAATGGCGTACTGCATAGTCGATTCCGCCATTCCGCTCACAGGCGAGTTCAGGCCGACTGCCGCTGTGTCGCACCAACCCACAGCTCTCTGAGACAAGTCTAAACCTTACTGCTCCTGATCTTAGCGTTTAACCGATATTCCCATTCCATGGAAGGATTAGGTTTGTTGAATATTATATTGTTCGTTGCTGGCATAGTCAATACCTTTTGAGCAAATAATTAAAAGCCTTTTTAGTTTCCGACGGACCAGCCTTCAAGAGAGAACAGCGGGCCTGCTTGGAAGTCAAGCGGAGTGAATTGTCCGCTCTTCCATTTCAAATAGGCGGCAGCGCCAATCATCGCCGCATTATCGGTGCAATATTCGAACGGCGGCACCAGCAGCGGCACGCCTTCCGCCTTGCAGCGCTCGCCTAGAGCCGCGCGAAGACCGCGATTAGCCGCCACGCCGCCGCAAAGCAATAGCTGCTTCGCGTGGTACTCCTTCACGGCGCGCATCGCTTTGCCCGTAAGCACGTCGATTACCGATTCCTGAAATCCGCGGGCGACTGCAGCATACACCGGCGGCTCACCGCGCATTTTCGCTTGATTGATCACATTCAGAACCGCTGACTTCAAGCCGCTGAAGCTGAAATCATAGGAATCCGGCTCAAGCCAAGCGCGCGGCAGCTCGATTACTTCCTCTGCCTCCCCGGCCAAGCGATCGATATGCGGGCCTCCAGGATAAGGAAATCCGACGGCTCGCGCCACTTTATCGTAAGCCTCGCCCACAGCGTCATCTCTAGTCTTCCCAATAACGCGAAATTGACCCTCGCTCTCCAAATGGACAAGCTCCGTATGTCCGCCGGACACGACAAGCGCCATGCACGGGTATTCCATTTGTTCCGTAAGCTGATTGGCATAAATATGTCCTGCGATATGGTGCGTGCCGATAAGCGGGATATCCAATGCCATGGCAAGCCCCTTCGCCGCGACAATGCCAACGAGCAGCGAGCCTACAAGACCGGGACCTTGCGTCACCGCAATCGCGTCCACATCGGACAACGCGATGCCAGCTTCGGCAACCGCTTGTTCCAGCATGACCGTAATCGTCTCCACATGCTTGCGCGAGGCGATCTCCGGCACGACGCCGCCAAAACGGCGGTGAACGTCGATTTGACTCGATACCATATTGGACAGCACTTCGCGTCCGTTGCGCACGATGGCGACCGACGTCTCGTCACAGCTCGTTTCCACGGCTAAAATAGTGCATGATTTCGATGGTTCAGAACTACAATTTATCAATGAATTCACCTGCTTTAGTCATTCGACGCCAGATCCGTCCACATAATCAACGCGTCTTCTTGATTGTCTGAATAGTAGCCTTTCCGAATGCCGCAGCCCGTAAAGCCGAACTTGGCGTATAGACGCTGTGCCACCTGATTGGATACACGAACCTCCAATGTCATCTTCTGCATCTGCAGCGCCATGGCGCGCACCACCAGCTCCAATAGCAGACGCTCGCCCAGTCCATGACCGCGAAAATCGGGATGAACGGCAATATTGGTAATGTGCGCCTCATCAATGACCGTCCACATGCCGGCATAACCGATAATGCGCTCCTCGAAAATCATGACAACATATTTGGCAAAATGATTTTGCGTCAGCTCGTTGCGAAAAGCGTCTTGCGTCCAGGGCATCGTAAAAGAAGCATGCTCCACCGTCATGACGCCGGGAATATCCTCAATCGTCATCCAACGCAAATCGACGGGAATCTCTTCTTTTCCTTCATGACGTCCTTTTCCCGTTCCGCCTTTTTTATTCAATTCCATAGGTTCTTCAGACGCCGCTTGCCCATATCTCCGTTCAGCTTCTCCCATCCGGCCTGCGCTCCTTTACGGTTACTTGTTCGCCCTCGCGGCGGCTTGTTCCTTGGCCAACAGCTTCGCTTCCGCTTCAGCCAATTGCGTGTAATTCGGCTCCAGGCGATGTGTGTCTGTCCGCTCTCCGCTGCGCCATGCCTCCAGCCCCAATCTGCCGATCCAATGCGACTTCATCGTGCAAGGCACCGCTTGAATCCGTCCGCCGAACTGTGCTTGCAGCGCCTCAATCCTATCTCGCTGCTGCTCCATCTCACCTACAAACCATACGCGCTTCACGGAGCGATCCGCATGTTCCCCCTGCACGCCATTTTCCCGCAAAGCCTGCTCGATCTCTTCTGCAATTTGACTGAACAGACGGATGCCGTCTTCCTGTTCACGCCGCACATAAGGATATCCGTCTTCAGTTGTCCCGTCATCCACGGCAAAGCGCGCCGTATAGACCTGTCCACGCCGGGCATCCATAAGCGGGAATATCCAGTCTCCCGTCATTCCTTCCCCCGAATCGCATGGCTGCGATGATTCGTTCAGGCACAGCTCCATTCCGCTTAATGCGAGCGCATGCAGGCTGGATACGCCTATTACCGGCTTTTGCCACGCCCAGGCCACCGTCTTGGCTGCCGTGACGGCAATGCGAACGCCCGTATACGATCCCGGCCCTACGCCGACCGTGACCAGATCCATCTCATTCCCTGCCCAGCCTTGCTCCTTCATCATGGATTGAATGGCCGGCACCAGCATGATGGAATGATTGCGCTCCGCTTGCGATTCATGCTCACTGACGACTTGCTTCTGCCGAAGCAGCGCAACGGTCATCATCGCCGTAGACGTGTCCAGAGCCAGTACCTGTTCGTTGTGAATGCCTTGTTGTTCCGCCATGATTAGACTCCCATCCGTTTAAGTTCGTTCACCCACGTCACATACGGTTCGCCGTAGGCTGTGAGCCTCATAACGCGCTGGTGCTCGCCGTCCGACTGAATGAATAAGTGAAGATACTTCGGGGGCAAGATCGGAGTAATAATGCTGGACCACTCCACAAGCGATACCCCATCACCGTAGAAATAATCGTCCAGCCCCAGCTCGTCCGCCTCCGCCATCGATATTCGGTATACATCCATATGATATAAAGGCAGGTCGGCGCCTTCGTATTCTTTAATAATGGTAAACGTCGGACTGTTTACGACTTCCGTGATGCCGAGCGCCTTGGCCACCGCCTGGGAGAATCGGGTCTTGCCCGCTCCCAAGTCTCCATCAAGCGCAATGACGGTACCCGGTTGAAACTGTGCGGCAAGCCGTTCTGCTAACCGCTCCGTATCCGCTTCACTCGTGGATCGGAAGGCAAATTCAACTGATTGATTCATAATTCCCTCCATACAAAAAGCCACATTAAACCTATGAGCCGCAGCCTCTGGTAACTGATTCATTATTATATCACAAATCCCATGCTGCCAACCGCTTTGTCCTCCAGCTTCCGCATGTTTCTCCCCGCAAAAATGACGCCTGCAAGCTGCAGACGCCATCATGCGTTTCAATCACTCACTTCTTCTTCTCTTCCACCAGACGCCCCACGGATACAGTATGGGTATTCATTGGATTGGTTCCCACTTGAACCGTTGCCATCTCGTTAGCTTCGTCCACACTCTCTATCCAGACCGGATGATCGTTGTCAAGGCGGACAGGCACTGTATCCGTCATTTCGAGAATTTGCTTCGCACGACTGACATCCATCGTTATCTTCCTCCTTACGGTGTCGCTGTTAACGTGACTCAAAGCTGCCTTTTTCATGCATGGGTAGTTCCAAGAAAACGGTCGCATACTGAAAAGAAAGCAAAGGCAAAGCACGTAAATGAACGAAAAACACGCATACGCCGCAAGAGGCAAGGATGCACTAAGCCTATATAACAAAGGAGGGACCTTCATGCATACGGTATGGAAAGGCGCCATCAGCTTCGGACTCGTTCACGTCCCCGTCAAAATGCATACCGCCACTGAAGACAAAGACATTTCCATGCGCATGATTCATAAAGAGTGCGGAAGCCCGCTCTCCTACGTTCGCAGCTGCCCAGTCTGCGACAAGGAAGTCGCTTGGGATGAAATCATAAAAGGATACGAATATGAGAAGGGCAAATTCGTATTATTCGAAAAGGACGAGCTGGAGAAATTGCAGGAAGATGCGAACCGCGCCATTACCATATTGGATTTCGTCGATTTAAAGGAAATCGATCCGGTTTATTTTCAGAAAACGTACTATTTGTCCCCGGATCAGGCCGGTTCGAATGCGTATCAGCTGCTGCGGGAAGCGCTGAAGGACACCGCCAAAATCGGCATTGCCAAAGTAACGATTCGCGCCAAGAGCAGTCTGGCGGCGATTCGGGTCATCGACAACTGCCTTGTGATGGAGACGATGTTCTATCCGGATGAAATACGTGCCGTCTCTCAGGTTCCGAACGTTCCGGACCATGTCGAGGTGAATCCGAAGGAGCTCGACATGGCCAAGCTTCTCATTAGCCAGCTCTCCACCGAATTCGAACCGGATAAGTATACGGATGAATATCGGGCACGGCTGCTGGAACAAATTCAACGGAAGATAGCCGGTCAAGAGGTAAGCGCCGCGCCTTCCGTACAGCCTGCGGACAACATCGTCGACTTGATGGCCGCCTTGCAGGCGAGCATCGATGCGATGAAGCAGCCGATCGGCACCGATCCGGGCACTGAGCGAGCGCCGGCGGCGCGCAAGCCGCGGAAGAAGGCCGCAGCCGGGGCGGCAGCGATAGCGGACCCGGCGCCTGACGAAGCGGCGCCAACGACGCGCCGGCGGACATCCCGCAAGGCGGCGGAGCCTCCGGCGGCAGCGGGCGGCACGGCGCAGCCAGATCCAGAGCCGGAAGCGAAGCCAGCCACGCGCCGCACCCGGCGCAAGACTGCGAAGACGCCAGCTGATGAAGCGGTACAATAAGCGATGATTAACGCCGGATCAGACGAATCCGTCCGCCATTCGGAAGAAGCGCCGCCGCTTCCCGCTTCGCTTGCGCTTCCGTCGCCGCCGATGTCGCCGCTGCTCGTCGACCGCATCCCGGAAGGCGCCGACTGGCTTCACCAGCTGAAATGGGACGGTGTCCGCATCATGGCGCAGTGTCATCGCGGCCAAGTGCGCTTGTTCTCCAAACGATTGTTGGAGAAAACCGCGATCTTTGGCGAAGTGACCGCCACATTGGAACGATGCGCCGCGCTTGCAAAACAATCGGTGCTGCTCGACGGCGAAGTCGTCGTCTTCGACCCGATGTTGAACCGGCCATCGTTCCCGCTCGTGCTGCAGCGCGAGCGGACGCGCAGCCTCAATCCGCGCCATGCCGGACTGCATGCGACGTACGTCGTTTTTGACGTGCTGGGCATCGGCGAGCAGGACTTGAGGCCGCTTCCGTACGAAGAGCGGCATCATATGCTGACCGGGCTGCTTCCAGAGAAAAGCGATCATTGCTTCGTCGCAGATGCCTTCTCCGATGGAGCTTCCCTGTGGGAATGGGTCCAGCAGCATGAATGGGAAGGCGTCGTCAGCAAGCGCAAAGCCTCCCCCTATGTGTCAGGCAAGCAGCACCGCGATTGGTATAAAAATAAGAAGGACGTGCAGCTTGATGGCTGGGCCGTCGGCTTCATGCTGAACGGCAAGCGGCCGGCAAGCGTCGTGCTGGCGGACGAGCAACTGCAATATATCGGCAAAGCCTCCATCGGCTTGGACGAGACTCACCGGAAGCTGCTGCTCGCTTGGGCCGCCCAGTATGAAGCCCCTGCAGCCGGATCGATTCCGGCCTCCTTAAAACGGGAACCTATCGTCTGGTTCCGGCAGCCGATTCCCATTCGGGTATCCGCGCTCGAATATACGCCGGGAGGACAGCTGCGGCATCCGCGAGTTCTACTCTTTCCGTTGCTGGAACGGCCATTGCAATAGCGCTTGTTCAAATAAAGAACCAGCTTTGCAGAGCCTGGATGAACGAGTTTGTCATAACTGTCTCTAATCGATAAACGGGAGGGCCTTCATCTTATGGGAAAACAAACGGCAACAGCATTAATGGTGGACGGCCACGAGCTTGTCATTACGAATCCGAACAAGATGCTCTGGCCCGAGATGGGGATTACGAAAGCCCGGTTCATTCAGGAGCTCATTCGCTTGAGCCCCTTTCTGCTGCCTGCCTGCCAAGATCGCTTTTTGACGACGATTCGTTATCCGGACGGCGTGGACGGCCATTTTTTTTATCAAAAAAATGTGCCGGTCCCGACACCGGCCTTCGTGCACACCGCTGTTCAGGAAAAAATCGAGTATGTCATGCTTCAGCACGTGCCAACGCTTATTTGGCTCGGCAATCTGGCCTGCATCGAATACCACCCTTCCCTGCATCGGGTGCAGGATCCGCTCCCTTCCGAGTGGATTATCGATTTGGATCCTTCCGTGCCGGAAGAAGATCGGATTATGGAGGCGGCTGCTATTGTCGGACATCTCCTTCAGCAGCTCGGCATTCGTTCCATTCCGAAAACATCCGGCGCCACGGGAGTGCAGCTGGTCATACCGATTAAAAAAGGCCCCTCCTTCACACAGTTAAAGGAGCTGGGGCTATTGCTCGCGAGCTATCTGTGCGAACGGCACCCGAAGCTGTTCACGATCGAACGCTTCAAAAAGAACCGGGGCAGTCTCATCTACATTGACTATATGCAGCATGATGCCGGAAGAACGATTGCCGCGCCATATACGCCCCGGGCGACACGCTATGCGTCTGTATCGATGCCGCTTACTTGGGACGAGGTGAATCGCAATCCGAAGCCGCGTGAGTTCAATCTGCTGAATGCGGCGGACCGGTTGCAAGCAATCGGCGATCTGATTCAACAGGCCAAGCCCCAGCCCATTGAACCGGTTTTGCGGGCCCTTTCCGCGCAAAAACAGACGAAGCCATTCTAGATTTCAGATAGAGATTGTCCCAAAAAAACGTCTTGTTTTAAACACCATACTTAACGTACGCGTTAAAATGGCCACAGGGACATATTGAACCACCTCTTAAAGAAGCGGCGACAACAACCGGGCAAAAGCCTCAGCTGTCCGCTGCCAGCGCGATCGTCTTGCGAACACATGATAATCAATCTCTACGCTATCCGCAAAATCTTGATGGAAGTCCTCCTCCAAGCGTGCGATCGCGTCTTCATCAAACAGCACGGCATTCAGCTCGAAATTGCTGAAGAAGCTTCGCATATCCAGATTGGCCGTACCGACCGAAGCGAGCGTATGGTCCATGATGAACGTCTTTGCATGGGCAAAGCCTTTTTGATATTGATAGAAGGTAACGCCCGCCTGCATCAGCTCCTCGACATAGGATAAGGAAGCCCAATCCACAATCTTAGAATCTGACTTGCCCGGTATGATGATGCGCACGTCGATACCGCTAACCGCAGCCGTTTTCAACGCCAATTGAATGCTGGAATCGGGTATGAAATACGGCGTTATAATCCATACTCTTTTCTTCGCCATGCTCAATGCCCCGAAGAAGAGCTCTTGAATGGCGTCCCAATTCGTATCCGGTCCGCTCGAGATCATTTTCACCTGCTCACGCCCCGTGCATTGGTGATCCGGGAACATATCCGAACGGTTCAATATCTCTTCTTTTACGAACGACCAATCATGCAGAAATACCGCCTGCAACGCGAATACCCCATCCCCTTCCACCCGGAGATGCGTATCCCGCCAGAAGCCAAGCTTGCGGTTCAGTCCCAAGTAATCGTCTCCGATATTAATGCCGCCCACAAAGCCTGTCTTTCCGTCCACGACTAGAATTTTGCGATGATTGCGGTAATTCAAGCGGCGGCGGAAGAAGGAAACCGTCAACGGCAAAAACCAATGAAACTCTATGCCTGCTTCCCGAAATTTACGCAAAAATTTGTGCCGCAGCTCAATGCTCCCCACTCCATCCGCAATGATGCGCACCTTTACGCCTTCTCTCGCCTTGGCAATGAGCGCGTCTTGAAACATCGTTCCGATGCCGTCATCCCGCAAAATGTAAAATTCCATATGGATATGGCGCTCCGCCGCACGAATCGCCTCAAGCATGGATTCGAAGGTGGCATGGCCGTTCGTCAGCACCTTCGTGCGGTTGCAGCCGGTTATCGGGCTCGCGGATAACGAAGAAATCAAGGAGAACAGCCGCTCTTGCCTTTGCATTTCACGGTTATTCAATTCAGATACATTTCGTATCTCCTTTAACCGCACTTGTTCGCGCTTGCTCATATCATCCGCCCATAGCTCCCGCTTCCTTACCCGGCGGCGGGCCGTATATTCCTGGGCCAGAAAATAGTACATTACAAATCCAATGAGCGGAAAACAGAATAGAATGAGCAGCCATGCCACGGCCTTCGAAGGATGCTTATATTCTAAAAGCACAATCGTAACGATTTGAAAAATATAAGTGAGCAGAACCACTACGATCCATATCATAAATAAGGTTAACCTCCGAACTCGTGAAAGAAATTACATATTTTATCTATATCATAATTTGGAGCAGGGCGAAACGGAATTCCGCGCATGTCTGAACCAATCGTCATCGGCATCGGCGGCGCCTCTCATGCCTTGCGCTGCAATAACAATCAATGTAGAGTAAATATTACCATTCGAATCAGGCGAGGAGGATTTTACCAATGAATCAGAGGATACGATTGCGTGTCATCGTTCTCGGTATGCTCATGGTATGCGTCTTTATCGTATTAATCATACGCACATTCTGGATTCAGGTCGTAAGCTATGACTTTTACATGGAAAGCAACCTGCGAACCTGGGCCCGCAGCGAGGTGCTTCAAGCGAAACGAGGCACGATCTATGACCGCAATCACAAGCCTCTGGCACTGGAAGCCTCCGCATACAACCTCGTGCTGTTTCCGAAGGAGATTGCAGAGCTTAAGCAGGAAGACAAGGTGGCCAGCGGCTTGCATGCTCTCATCGGCAAACCTCGATCCGAACTGGAGGATCTCATCGGGAGAACGAAGCAGCAGCAAGTGGAAGTGCGCACGCAAGGCTGGAATATGGATTATACCCAGCTGGAGCGCTTCAAGGAGCAATTCGGCGATTATAATGATTTCGGCGAATGGCTGCATTTCCCGGACTACGGCATTGGCCTGCTGAAGGCGACGAAGCGTTACTATCCTTATAATGAACTTGCCTCTCATGTTGTCGGCTACATGAACAAGGAAGGCGAAGCGATCTCGGGGATTGAAGCGAAATACGACGAGCTTCTCCAAGGTCATGACGGCAGGGTGGAGTTCCTGAAAGACAATCGGGGCAACCCTGTCCCAAGCGGCAAGGAGACGATCCGTTACCCGACGGATGGGGAATCGGTAACGTTGACGATAGATATAGAAATCCAGCGTTTTCTGAATGATGCGATGAGGCAAGTGATGGCGGAATGGCGCCCGCTCAAAGCGATGGGCATCGTCATGGATCCGAACACGATGGAGGTGCTCGCCATGAATTCCATGCCGGATTTCAATCCAAACAGCTATTGGAAAATTCCAGACATCGGCGCTTTGACGAATCATACAATCCACTTCGGGTACGAGCCCGGCTCCACCTTCAAATTAGTCACGCTGGCCGCGGCCATCGAGGAAGGCGTCTTCCGGGCGGAGGATCATTTCAAATCGGGACAAATCAAGGTGCCGGGAAGCCGCCCCATTCACGATGTCAAAAGGGAAGGATGGGGCTACATCAGTTACCAGGAAGGGCTGGAGAAATCAAGCAATGTCGCCTTTATCAAGCTCGGACTCGAACAGCTCGGGCCGGACAAGCTTAAAGATTACATAGCCCGCTTCGGCTTCACCCAGCAGACAGGCATCGAATTAAGCAGCGAATCCAAGCCAATCATTGCCTTCGAGCGTCCTTCCGAAATCGCCACGGCAACCTTCGGTCAAGGCGGGATCATCGTCAATTCGCTTCAACTCGCCAACGCCTATGCAGCGATTGCAAATGGCGGAACGTGGAAACAGCCGAGCATCGTCCACGCCCCTGCCACGGCTCGGAACAACGAGCGGCGCATCGTGTCCGCAGCTACGGCCAAAGAAGTAACCGAGCGTTTGGAGAAGGTCATTCTCAATGGCACAGGCAAGCCTGCCTACATCGAAGGCTATCGTGTCGCCGGCAAGACGGGGACGGCCCAGATTCCGCAAAAAAAAGGCTATAGCGAGAAAACATGGCTCATCTCCTTCGTCGGTTATGCGCCCGCAGACAATCCGAAGGCAGTCGTCGCGATTGTCGTGGATCAGCCGCAAATGAACGGCGACTATACCCTTGGAGGCCGCGTGGCGATGCCAGCCTTCCGCGATACGATGCTGCGCACGCTGCAGTATATGGGCGTCAAGCCGGACAAGAACGTTGCAGACGGGGCGCACACAGCCGATTTTGCCGGGGCCGCGGAGAGCCGGGGCGGGCCGAAGCCGCAAGCAATCGCGGGGAATTACATCTCGCAGGAAGTCAAGGCCGCTATCGCATCCATTAGGCAGGAACAGCTCGAGGCGGTCGTCCTTGGCAACGGTTCGAAGGTGCTTGAGCAATATCCGTCAGAGGGGACGTGGCTGTTCATCGAACAACCGATCTACTTGGTGACGGACAAGCGCGATCAGGTCAAGCTCCCCTCCCTATCAGGATTGCCATTGCGGGATGCGCTTGCTATCTGTCAATTGCTCGAATGGAAGGTAGACATCGAGGGAGAAGGCTACGTCGTCAAGCAAGAGGAACAGAATCAGGACGGAAATCGACGTGTAAAGCTGTTTTTGGCATCCGGACACTCGATTTATAAGCAACAAAACGCTGAGCGGGCCGCCGCAGAGACAACCGATGTAAAAGAGTGACGAAATATAAAAGGTATGTTTGGAGAGATAATTGAATAGAGTGCAATAGAGAGTAAACTTGCAGTTGACGCTAAAGCCGAGGTGATATGATGAAACGGCGTTGGTGGAAGGGAAGAATGACGTTGCTTGTCATCCGCGACGCGGAACAGACGGTCAGACAATTGAACATGTCGAAAATGCTGATCGTCTCCGTTCCGATTGCCGCTGTATTGTCCATATCCGGTCTTATTTTAAGCATGCAGTGGAAATCTGCCGCTCATATTCGCGATTTGGAAGGCCAGCTCTCCAATCAATCAGCAGCGCTGGATATTACCGTAAAGGACAAAGATGAAGCGATTCGCCTGCTTCAGAACGAGATCGTGCGCCTATCCTCGGAGACTCAATCCGTCAAGGCCCGCGTCAAGCAGATGAGCGAGCTGGAACTGCAGATGCAGCAGTTCGTCGAAGGCTATATCAACGTCCCCGAGGATACGAACAGCCCGTCAACCTACACGGCTCAGCACACCGCCTGGAACGAACGCGTTCAAGTCGGCGGCGAGGCGCGCAAGGTGCGATCCGAGCAAATCATCGATCTTGCCCATCGTTCCAGCTTCGATCTGGAACAGGTTCGCCGCATGCTCGCAACCGTACAGAGAAGCGCTCCCGCCACACTGAAGCAGGCGCTGACGAAGCAAACGACGATTGCCGGAACGCCGTCCATCTGGCCGACGACGTCACGCCGCATCACATCCAGCTTCGGATACCGGCAGGACCCGCTTAATGGGCGGGCCGCCTTCCATGCAGGCATCGACATCGGCGGCGAGATGGGCGACCCGGTGTATGCCGCCGCCGATGGCGAGGTCACTGAAGCCGGATTCAATTCAGGCCGCGGCAACTATATTATCGTCCGCCACGTGAATCAGCTGGAAACTTGGTATATGCATTTGCAGCGTATCGATGTCAAGGCGGGAGAGCGCGTGGCGAAAGGGGATGAAATCGCAAAGGTCGGCACTACGGGGCGCAGCACCGGCCCTCACCTTCACTTCCAGATTGTGCAGAAAAGCGAGCCGATTGATCCGCTTCCGTTCGTAGGGAACGCCCCGTCCGTCAAATCCGCTGCTTCTTCCCCCCTCCAGCCATCACCGTCACACCGCCGGCCTCTCCTGCCGAAGAATCCGCAGCTGGCGTCAGGCAGCAGAGAGAAATATTAACTGCGCTTTATAAGGAGGTTGTACACGCATGTTCCGTCGTCGCGCAAAGTATCAGCCGCAACAAACCGATACTTTTATCGGGCATGGTGCAGAATTCGAGGGTAACATCTGCTGTGAATCCAATATCCGTATTGACGGGAAATTCAAAGGAGAAATCATAAGCAGCGGCTCCATCACGATCGGCGATCGCGGTGAAGCGCATTCCACGCTATCTGCCGGCTTGATTGTCATTGCCGGCACCGTCGTCGGCGACATACATGCTTCTGGCAAGCTGCTTATTACGTCAACCGGTAAAGTATGCGGCAATTGCGAATCCGCGGTGCTCGTCATCGAAGAAGGCGGTATATTGAACGGAACCAGCCTCGTAGAGCAGCCGGCCCCTGCTGAAGGTCATTCGGGTGCTCACAAAGAAAAACCAAAGGAGAAAGGGAGCGATTCGGAAAGCGAAGAGAAAAAGGTGAACGAGAAGCAAGCGGGGTAGCGCTTGCTTCTCGTTCCATATATAGAGGAAGGAGAATTACCGATTGGAAGCTGCATAGTTCGGACAGCCGTATGACCTTTCCGTCATAACCGCCCTCCATAGCATTTGTAACGGTGTATAGGCTCCTATGCAGGGTTGGCACGCGCCTAAAGGTGTGCGTCCGTAATAAAATCCTGTGCGAAAATGCAGCATGGAAGGTTCCTCAGCGAGCATTTGCCCACACCCGATACAATATATCGCTTGCTCCGTTTGCCGCACGTCCGTCTTCATTAGGCACTCCCCTTTACATCGATTGTCCGCTTTCAACGTTACAATTCGTATCACAAATGTAAGGTATTGCGAATACATTTGTCAAGATGTATCATCCAAATTTTTATAATTTTTTTGTCTCACCCACTGCTTCTCCCGCTCATCGACAAGCAAATAATAAATTCCGCCAATTTTCGCGCCCTGTCCTTGCAATGTGTCATGCTCCACATTATCAATCTCTGAATGCGTTCGCTACATCCACGCCATCGAGCTCGTCGATGATGGCCGTAAAGCCTTCCATATTCGTCTTTACATAATAGTGGACGGGCGCCTGAAGCAGCTGCTCCACGGTCGCGGCGGTCATCGGCACGCCCCGAAGGCATAAGCGTGATTGATTTTATCCACTGTGCCTGTCCCCTCAATCCGCGTGCGCGTCTCCCGCGGAATGCTCAGAATGGATGCCGCTCCCCGCTTCGGTTGAACGGTAACGAACGCAAGCGTGTCCGCGCGGCCGCGATCGCCTTCCCGTTCATCGACCCCGATGATGAGCAGCGTGAACGGATCCTGGGCGGATAAATCGGGCATACCGCCGTCATGCACGGGTAACGGCGCTTGGCTGCGGCCGGCATCCGTACCTGCGGACGGCTTCGGGCTGACCGTCCGACCGGAATTTACCCCAGCGGATGCCGGAAACGACGGCCTCTCGCGGGAAGGAAGCGGCTCATACATGGAATCGGCCGTCTCTTTGAGCGCGTTCCACACCGTAATGCACCCTGCCGCCCCGGCAATGAGAAGGCTGCCGAGCAACACAAAGGCGGCCTTATGCCAAGGCCGCCAACGCTTCCATATTTGCTTCATCATAAACCCTCCGGGCACAGATATGTTTTTACGCCTTCCCGTTGCGATCCCCGAGCGTCTGCTCCAAGCACTCCTCCACGAAATGCCGCAGCGCCTCCGACCAATGCCGCAGCAAGGGAAATCCATTCAACCGCAGCGCCATTGGCTCGAGCACCGAATATTCCGGACGGCGCGCCGGACGCGGGTATTGCGATGTTCCGACAGGGCGCACCATCGTGGCCAAGCCTGCTTCCGACACTATGGCGGAAGCGAACGTATGCCATGAGCACCTGCCGCTATTCGTTATATGATAGGTACCGTACTTATCGGTCGCGAGCAGCCGCAAGATCGCCTCTGACAAATCAAGCGTATAGGTAGGACAGCCGACTTGATCGTGAACGACCTGCAGCTCTGATTCGGTCTGCGCCTTGCGGATTATCGCCTTTACAAAGTTCTCCCCATAAGCCCCGAACACCCACGAGGTGCGGACGATAAATGCACGGGAATGATGCTGGCGCACGAATTGCTCCCCTTCCCACTTGGAGCGCCCATACCTGTTTATCGGACGCACTGGGTCGAACTCGTTGTACGGCCGCGACGCCCGTCCGTCAAATACATAATCGGTGCTAATATACACGAGCCGCGCCCCGGCTTGCGCCGCGGCTGCCGCGACATTGCGGGTGCCATACGCATTTATCCGGTAAGCGGTATCCGGATCTCCTTCCGCATCATCTACCTTCGTGTAAGCTCCGGCGTGAATGACATGCGCCGGGCGCTCCCGCAGCATCACGTCCATCACTTGCTCCGCATCCGTAATGTCGAGTTCATCCCGTCCGTATCCAATCGCCTCGATCCCCTTCCGCTGAAGGAGAGCCATCATTTCAGCGCCGAGTTGTCCTTTGGCGCCAGTCACAAGTATCGAACCGGCAGCACAATTCATCATCGGCGATCGCCTTCAGTTCCAGCTTCCGTGGACGCATGGCTCGCGCTTAGTACGTTCGGCAGCTCGGCGTCGCATAGCAAGGGATGCTTCCGATCCTTCTCTGACATCATCGGATTCCGGACTGGCCAAGCAATGCCGATGGCCGGATCATTCCATATAATGCCTCGATCCAGCTCTGGAGCGTAATACGCGTCTACTTTATAGAGAACCTCCGTATCGGGCGCCAACGTGCAGAACCCATGGGCAAAGCCATGCGGAATGAGCAGCTGCCGCTTGTTGGAGGCGCTCAGCTCCACCCCAACCCATTGTCTGAACGTCGCCGAACCCGGGCGAATGTCCACCGCGACGTCGTAGATGGCTCCCGCCGCCACCCGTATCAATTTGGCTTGAGCTTGCGGAGGCAATTGATAATGCAGTCCGCGCAGCGTTCCCGTCTGAACGGACAATGAATGATTATCCTGCACGAACGAATGCGCGATGCCGAATGGCTCCAATTTCAACGCGTGGTAGCTTTCCATAAAGAAGCCTCGATCATCCTGGAACACGTCCGGTTCTATAATGAGTACCTCTTTCAATTTCGTACGAGTAACTTTCATTCTTTCACCTCTTTGCGGTAACTCACAATATTGATTATCATATGCTTGCACCACAAAAAGGTGTTCTTTAAGAGGTTGTTCAAAGTCCCCTTTTGATCACGAGGCATCCCAAGATGTTACTCTGCATCGAATCCTGCATTCACCCTCGAAGTCCGGTGCTCATGTAGTCTCGCCTACACTCCGCTCCTCCTTCTTCGGGTTCTTGCAACCTTCTCGGTGCTGAAAAGTGGTATTTTTGAACATGTTCTCTAAGAGTTGTTCAAAGTCCCCTTTTGATCACGAGGCATCCCAAGAAGCTATTCGGCATCTGGCTCTATACGTTTTCGATGGGGATCACCACATTCGATTCTTCATTTCCAGCCCGAGTAATGACCGTCCCTTCATTTCCTAGATGCTGCAGCCAACCGGTGGACAGCGGCTTGCGCAGCGCCACTTGATTGTGGCGTATCCATATTTGCGCATTGTCCTTAAGCTCTCTGACTTGAACGGCAATTTGCGCCGTTTCGCTCCATGCGTTCGTAATCGAGTTATGCTCCACAAATATATGATTGAGAGGCTCGCCAAGACCGTTAATATCGATCCCTGTCAGTTGCGTGGAATTTTTAGTCAAGTCGTTCAATCCGAAATCCATGATGGCATTTTGCTTAAAATACAACCTTTTCTGCGTCCCCAGTATACGAATCCCGGTGTGACACTGCATAATTACATTGTTAGTGAAGCTCACGTCGTAATTTCCCCGCTGGTTAGGCGCATAGGCTTCAATGCCCACTACATTGTTTTGCACGACATTTTCGGACACGATACCGTTGTTCGCATAATTGAACAGCATAATTCCCGCATTTTGTCCGCCGCCTTTGCATTGATTATTGGAGACCAGGAACCGCTCGGCGCGATGCGACACGTCTTGACCGTCCCCGAACCCCTGAATCGAGATGTCCGATTGATTGTTGTACGACAGCGTATTGCAGCTTACAGTAGCTCGCTTTGCCCCGCAAATACGGATCCCGTGCTGCGCGCATTCGGCAACCGTACAACCTAACACAACAGCGCCATCGGCACGAATGACTTCGATGCCCGAGCCTTCGACTACTTGCGACACCTCGCAAAAAAGCGCCTTGCAGTCTTCCGTTACGCCTTTATGATCGAATCCGATTCGTATCCCGGTATTATCGCAGTTGAAGGCCTGACAGTGCTCCAACACGACGTGTTTGCCTGACATGACGTTGATCCCGTGACTTTCCCCTTCTCCGGGATTGAGCACATCGCGGATTTGAATGTGCCCTACGTAAGCCTGATTCGCATCGATAATGCGAATGCCGTCTTTCCCCCGCGCCTTCATCCGAATTATAGACAGCGCCTTCCCGTCTCCAATAAGTGACGTGTTTCCTTTTAGCTGCAGCGTGTTGGAGATGACATATGTGCCTTTCGGCACATATACGACACTGCCTTCGGCTTGTTTCAGCGCCTTTTGAAAGGCTGCGGTATCATCTGTTTTATTGTTTCCTTTGGCTCCGAACGATTTTACATTCAGCCAATTGGTCTTTGCACCGGAAGCTGCCGCCGCGGCAGCGCTCGCCACCTCACCGTCCCCATGGCCGATGTCCAGCTCCCTCGACAGCCAGTTGCCGCCTGCCATTCCGATCCCGAACGTGCCCAATGCAGCGAGCAGCGCCCTCCGATCCATTTTCCGATTCCAGCCGTTTGGGTTGCGGTTATTCATCTGCGATCTCCTTTGTATCTATATAAGTTGAACGATTCACACAGGTTGGAAATGTGTCAGGCAAGCACCTTCTCCGCAGTCACGACCTTCCGTCCGATGCTTGCGTAATAATAGCCCAAGCCCTGCATGCTCTCTAATGAAAAACAATTCCGCCCATCGATCAAAATCGGTTGTTTCATCAGCCGCATCACTTTATGTAAATCCATCCACTTGATTTCTTCCCATTCCGTAAGGATGATGGCCGCATCGCTGTCAGTCACCGCCTCGTAAACGTCATTGACATACTCTACTCCGGCAGGCAGCCACTTGAGCGCTTCATATTGAGCAATCGGATCGTAGGCGGCAATGCATGCACCGCGCTTCATCAGCTCCGGAATTATCGTCAAGGAAGGCGCATAGCGCATATCATCCGTATTCGGCTTAAACGCCAATCCGAGAATAGCGATTTTGTAGCCGGAAATGTCGCCGAGCCCCTCTATCAATTTGTCGACAACGACCATGCGCTGCTTATCGTTCGTCTCGATGGCGGCTTGAATTAATCGCGCTTCGATTCCATTCTGTTCCGCAATGAATTTCAACGCCTCCGTATCTTTCGGGAAGCAGGAGCCTCCATACCCGATGCCCGCTTGCAGGAACTTGTCGCCGATGCGGCTGTCCAAGCCGATGCCGATTGCGATATCCGTCACATCGGCCCCCACGCGCTCGCAAATGTTGGCGATCTCGTTAATAAACGAAATTTTGATGGCCAAAAACGAATTCGCCGCATACTTAATCATTTCCGCACTCTCGATATCCGTAATGAATATTTTAGTATGCAACGGTTCATGCAGCCGCGCAATGGCCAACGCCGCTTCCGGATTGGAAGCTCCGATTACCGCCCGCTCCATCGACAGGCAGTCCTCGATTGCAGTGCCTTCCCGCAAAAACTCCGGATTGGAGACGACGTCATACTTCATGCTTTTATCTATCATATGTTCCCGGATTTCACGCGCTATCTTTTTGCCCGTTCCTACCGGAACCGTGCTTTTCGTCACGATGATTTTGTACCCGTTCAGCTGCTGTCCGATCGTTCGCGCCACCGCCATTACATAGGTCAGATCCGCTTCCCCGGTATCAGACATCGGCGTGCCGACCGCGATGTATATGATGTCCGCTTCACGGATCGCCTGAGCAATATCGGTTGTGAAGCGCAGCCTCCCTGACTTCACATTCGATTGCACCATGTCTGCCAAGCCAGGCTCGTAGATCGGGATCTCGCCGCGCTGAAGCTTGGCGATCTTGTTGCCGTCCACATCGCAGCAGATGACGTTATGCCCGATCTCGGCAAAGCAGGTTCCCGACACCAAGCCCACGTAGCCGGTCCCCAGCACACAAATGTTATTCATACGGATTACCTCCCGCTCCCGACGAGTTCTCTTTCATACAGCTCTTGCAAATAATGGAGCACATCCGCCCGCAAATCATCCCGCTGCAAAGCAAAATCAACAGTCGCTTTGATGAAGCCGAATTTGTCGCCGACGTCGTACCGAATCCCTTGAAAATTAAAGGCGAGCACGGCCTGCTCATAATTCAACGTTGAAATCGCATCGGTCAGTTGTATTTCTCCTCCGGTCGTCGGCTGCTGCTGTTCGAGAATATTGAAAATGTCAGGCGTCAAAATGTAACGTCCCATAATGGCAAAGGAAGAAGGGGCATGCTCGCGCAATGGTTTTTCCACAAAATGCGACACTCTCATTACATTAGGCTCCAGAGCTATGCCGCTGGGCGCTACGATTCCATACTTCGAAATATGCTGCTCCGGCACTTGCTGAACGCCGACAATCGGTTGTTCATACTTGTCATATATGCCGATGAGTTGTTTCAGGCAAGGCTTTTCAGACTGCACAATATCGTCGCCCAGTAAGACGGCAAACGGTTCATCGCCAATAAACTTCCGGGCGCACCAAATGGCGTGGCCCAATCCTTTCGGCTCGCCCTGGCGCACATAATGAATATGAGCGAGCTTGCAGATTTGCCTGATTTCACTCAGTTCCTTCCGCTTCTCTTTCTTCTCCAGCGTCTCTTCCAATTCAATGGCGCGGTCAAAATGATCCTCGATAGCGCGTTTTCCTCTGCCTGTCACAATCAAGATATCTTCGATCCCGGATTCGACGGCTTCTTCGATAATGTATTGAATGGTCGGTTTGTCTACGATGGGGAGCATTTCCTTCGGCTGCGCCTTCGTAGCCGGCAAAAAACGGGTTCCTAGTCCTGCCGCGGGAATGATTGCTTTCTTCAGTTTCATGTATGGCATCCTCCTTTTTCTTTACACCGATACCGAAGTAGATTGGGGCCTGTTCGTACGGGACTGCAGATCGCGGTAATAAGCATGAATGCGTCGTGTAACGATATCCTCGTTGAATTCCAGCTCGATGGATGCGCGGGCCATGCGGCCTATCCGCGCCCGCTGCGCATCATCGTTCAGGAGCAGCCCTAATTGCTGCGCAAGCAATTTCACATCTTTGTACGGAACGAGGACACCTGTCTCGTTATGACGAATCAGCTCCCGTGTTCCCAGCACATCAGTCGCCAGCACCGCCTTTTCAAACGACATGGCCTCCATCAATATTCTCGGGATTCCCTCTTTTTCCGAAGTCAGAACGACAGTATCCGCCATTTGAATGTATGGATAGATATCTGTGTGATAACCGATCCGCTGCACATAACGTTCCAATCCGAGCAGCTTGATTCTTGCTTCCACCTCTTGCTCCAATCCGCCCTTGCCGGCCAACAGACAGGCAAAATCAACTTGAAGCTCATCCTTGAGCCTCTTTAACCCGTCCAATAAAAAAAAGTGATTTTTAACCGGCTCGAAACGAGCTCCGACTAAAATCACTTTTTGATGCGGCCCGATATGATGCTGCAGCCTTAATTGTTCGATATCGGCGGCGCTGATCTTGCTGCGGCGGTTGTCAAGCAGCTCCAAATCGACTCCGTTGCCTTCATACAGTATTTTTTTTCTGGGCGCGTATTTTTTGATTTTGCTCATATCCTCCCGGTTTTGGGACGCAATCGCGTCACAGAACCAGGCCCCGATCCGTTCCATTTCGCGATACATCGTATTTTTCAGACGGCCCTGCCCTTCGTAGAATGGAAGGCCATGTGTCGTATGGACAATTAACGGCACACCGGCCAGCCAAGCGGCGATTCTGCCAATGACTCCGGCTTTGGCGTTATGGGTATGAACAATATCGTAACGTTCGCTTCGCAACAAGTGAACGAGGCGAGCAATTGCAACCATGTCGTTCCAAGGCGCTACCGTCTCTTTCATCGGGACAAAATGCAAGGTCATCGTATGCCGGCTCATCAAATCCGCATCATAGCCTTCCCTGGACGAAATCAGATGCAAATCGTAGCCTTTCTTTTGAATCAGCGCCAGTTTGTCGACCAATATACGATGACTTTTGGCATTCGTGCAGATGTGCGCCACTTTCTTCACTTGCGATCACGCTCCTGTTTTTTGCTTGGCTTCATAATGGACGAACCATTCGACAAATCGCTTCAAACCTTCATCTAGCGCAATCTCCGGCTCGAACTGAATGACGCGGCTCAATTCCGCAACATCGGCAAAGGTCTCGCAAACATCGCCATCCTGCATCGGCAGCAGGTTCAAGTCTGGCGTGCGGTGCAAATAGTCTCCGAGCAGCTGAATCATCCGCATCAATTCGACAGGCTGATGATTCCCTATATTGTATACACGGTATGGCGCATAACTGCTGCCCGGATCAGGGATTGCCCGATCCCAGTCTGGATTGGCTGCCGGGATATGCCCCATCAAGCGGAAGATCGATTCAACAATATCATCAACGTACGTAAAATCACGTTTCATGCGGCCATAATTATATACCGGTATCGGCTCCCCTGCCAAAATGAGTTTGGCAAATTTATAGTACGCCATATCCGGTCTTCCCCACGGTCCGTATACGGTGAAAAAACGAAGTCCCGTCGTCGGCAGAGCATATAAATGACTGTAGGTGTGCGCCATCAATTCATTCGCCTTTTTCGTCGCGGCATACAAGCTGACCGGGTGATTCACCGGATGCTGCACCGAGAACGGCATGGTTACGTTGGCCCCGTAGACAGAGCTCGAAGATGCATAGATAAGGTGGGAAATGCGATGATGGCGGCATGCTTCCAAGATGTGAATGAAGCCGACGATATTGGCGTCCACATACGCCTTCGGATTGTCAATACTGTAGCGCACTCCGGCCTGCGCGGCCAGATGAATGACGGTGTGAATCCGGCCGTTGCCCAAAAGCTTGAATAGCGCATCTCCGTCTTCCAGAGCAACCTGATGAAAATGAAAGTGGTCATACTGCTGCAGCAGCTCTAAACGGTCCCTCTTTAACTGCGGCGAATAGTAGTCATTCAAATTATCGATTCCCAATACTTCCTTTCCTTCATCAAGCAGTCTTTTGGCTGTATGAAAGCCGATAAAGCCTGCCGCTCCCGTAACTGCAATCACCATAGTTCCCTCCTATCTGTATTCCAGCACTTTGTCTTTGTTAGGTTCAACCGATTCGGGAGCAGGCTTCGTATACGAAGCATATATGTCTTCATGACGCTGAACCATGCTTTCCAGATTAAACAGTCGAATCGCCCTCTCCCGTCCGCGGGCCCCCATAAGGTGTTGTTGTGCCGGAGAGAGTGAAGCGTATTGGATGATGCATCCAAATAAAGAGTCCGGTTCTTGGGGCGGGCACAAAAAACCTGTTTCATCAGGAATGACGAGCTCGGAGCTGCCTCCCACATCCGTGCATACGACCGGAGCCGAAGCGGCCATTGCTTCAATGACGACACCGGGCAGCCCCTCCCAATTCGAGGCGAGCACCATAAGGTCGGCCCCCCACAGCAAACGATGCACATCGTCGCGCAATCCCAGCAGACAGAAACGGTCCTGTAATTGGTTGGCCTCAATCGCCGCCTCCAGCTCCTCCCTCATCTCCCCTTCCCCGGCGACAAGCCATTTGAAATCAAGTCCAGCCTTCCTTAATAAGGCGGCCGCTTCTATCGAGCACGTATGGCCCTTCTGTTCCTGCAGACGCCCTACCGATAAAATCATCAGCTGCCCGGATGCAATGCCCAGCTCCCGGCGAACGTCCGCTCTCGCGTCTTCATCCGGGCATACGAAAGGAGAGGCATCGATGCCATTGTAGATGACATGCAGTTTTTCGGGCGGAACAATGCGCGCTTTAATCATTCGCTGCGCCGCCAAGCGGCATATAATGGTGGTGGCGTCTGAAAAGCGATCCGTCCATCTTAGCAAGGCATCGCGGATCTCGAATCCGGCACGCCTTGTCTTCGCGGCCGAGCCGAAATAAGTGTTGCGTATGCTCGATATGATGGCAGGAACGCCGCACATGCGGCCGATAATGCGGCCGACAATGTTGGCATGGAACATAAATGAATGCAGGATATCCGGTTTGAATGTCCGAATCAGCCGGATAAGACCAAGTAAGGCAAGCACGTCCTTCTTCGAGGACATTTGCAACGACTCTACTTGCAGTCCGCTTTGCTTCATGATGTCCGCTACCGGTCCTCCCGGAAGCATAGAGACAATCACGATGTCATAACGTTCCTTCAGCGCATCGGTTAGACGATACAGCATCATTTCCGCTCCTCCGACATGAAGGCCGGAAATGAGAAACATAATTCTGGTTCTCCCCACCGCGTATCCCCTCCATTTCTCTTTAGCATTTTTGCAAGAAAAACCTGAGGCTGAGCCTCAGGCCCTTTTACGTGCGGCGGAATCGGCAGCGATATCTTAGGTTCAACTAGCTGCGACCGACTATCCTTTATACGATCATTCCGTAAGCGCTGAATACGGCCACTACGTCAAGATACTGCCACGTTACCGTCCCGTCCGTTATGGCGCCCGACGTTTGGGTCGGTGCGGTAGTTCCCGAAGTGCCCGCTTTTGTGCATTTATACACTTTTCCATTGGCATTGACCATCGCATTCACGTTGTAAGCGGTGTTCGGCTGCCAGAGCGTGTTGCAAGCCCGGCCTGCGGCCACGCATACCCAACCAATATATTGGCCGCTGACCGCCGCCTTGTTGCGAACCGTGTCACTGACTTTCCAAGCCCCGCCCGCAGGCGGAGCCGTCCCTTCGATTTCCCGCGCGTTCCATGAGTTTCCCGTGTCGGTACAGCGCACGACATCGCCGTTCACGAGCAGCACGCGATTGAACGACTCTTGCATCGCCTTGTTCATATTTCCCGTCATGATCAGGTTAACAATGGATTCGGAGTCGATATAGATGGCGGAGTTCACTTTCGCTCCGTCAGAGGATTGCATGACATTCCCCTCGATAATCAACTGTGTCATATGCAGCTTGATCAAGTTAATGCCGCCATAATATCTGTAATTGCGCAAAATGTTTCCTTTTACGCTGCCCTGCTCCCAATCCGTCCGGTAATCCGTTCCTTCCTTCGTCTGCGCCTCGCTCTCAATGAGTATGGAGCCTTTATTCGCGACGTTGCCGTTAATGGAGAAGGCATCGTTGCATGCGGCGCAAATGGCCACCAGATATGAATGATCGCCTGCAAAAAAAATATTGTTATTGGCGATGAGCGTCTGATCGAACCCGCGCACATCAATAGCCTCCGAAGGCGAAGGATGCGTGCTTTTCAATTCGTTGCCGACGATGGTGCATGTCTGCAATCCGTCTTCAAATGGAAGGGAGTTGGCCCCATACAAGGTAATAATATGCTTGGAACGAACCTGTATTGAATTGCCGGTGATGGCGATTTGACGATGTTTGCTGGTCGAAGCTCCTCGGGCCCCGTCTGGTTTGCATTCGAGGAACACATCGGGCTCACCGTCAATTTCGGCAACATTGTTCGCTATAACCACTTCCACCGCACCGTTAAACAGATCGATAACCTGCTTTTGCTTGGGCTTCAGCGATCCCTTCATGATGTTGCCAGATATAACGACACGCCGGCTATACAACTCCTCGACAACCGGTGTCGAATCCGGATTGGACGTACTAATCTTCAAGAAGCGGTGTGCGTTGACCACGTCAAACAGATTGTCAGTTATTTGAACATCGTAGCCACCATACATTTCAATCGATTGCGGATCGACCTGAAACCCGTTATAGTCCCCCGTAAACGAACAGCGTTGGATTCGGATTTTGGAGACGGTCTTGCCGTTCTGTGGATCTCCGGCATAAATCCGGGTTTGGTCGAACAGGCAATTCTCGATCGTAATTCCAGTTCCCTCCGTGATCCACACGCCGGGATTCAAATACGTGCCGGAACTCGTCTTGCCGGCAAATTTGATTCCGCGAATGATCGTATTGCTGCTCAGACTCAATCCCCCGATGACTACCGCGTCTTCACCGTAAATCAAGACGCCTTCCGGCAGCTTCGGGAAGTTCACTTCATAGCTGCCCGGCGGAAAATAGATGTTGCGCCCGATTTGCAGCGCATCGGTCAAAGCCTTCGTGTAATCATTGTCGGTGTCTTGTTTGTACCAGGTTACGTTAATTCCCCGCTGGATAAATTCCTGCAGGGGAAACGTGCCGTCCAGCTCCAATTCGGCCACGTCGCGCTGCAGCTTGGTTACGTCGTTGCTCATAGATGCCTGCTTGGCTCGAACTTCTTCCATGTGCTGTTGCACGGAAGCGATCCCGCTCCGGACCGTGCCGATGTGCCCATTCGCCGACGCGAGCCCGCATCGCAGCGTGCCGATATGTTCGTTCACGCTGCCGAAATCTTGTTTGACCCTATCGATTTCGGCGCAGGCGATATCAATTTTAACTAAATTTTCATTATATCTACAACGGTTTAAAAATAGACAGTTCCATAAATGCAGCTGGAGTTTATCCGTTTTCGGGCCCATATTGATTCCCCCTCACACCCAAGCAGTCGGGCTTCCTGCTATAAAATATGAGAGAGGGGGCATAATGGTATAGTTATCACACTATGGGCTTCCAGCCTATTTCGTCTGTTCCTCCAACCACGCTTGAAACATCAACACATCCCATAAATCGTATTGCCAATTCCGCTTGCCCTCCAGATGTTCCTTCCACCGCTGACGTATAGGTGCCGGATTCAAATATCCCTGCTGCCTCATCCTCGCTTCGCTCAGCAAATGCTCCGCCCATTCGCGCAGCGGTCCGCGCAGCCATGAACCGATGGGTACGCTGAAGCCCATCTTCGGCCGATTCATAATGCTTTCCGGCACATATTGATTCAATACTTGCCGCAACAGCCACTTTCCTTGACCGCCCTTAATCTTATATGTAACGGGTAACTGCCAAGCGAACTCCACAATCCGGTGATCCAGAAAAGGAATGCGGGATTCCAAACTGACGGCCATGCCGGCCCGGTCGACCTTGACCAAAATATCATCCGGCAAGTAGCTGATCATATCCAAATACATCATCTCATGCGAAAAATCGGAAAAAAATTGCTGCGGCACCGTTTCAAAAACCGTATCCAAGGCACAGCTTCCGATAACGATGGAGTGATCCTTCCAGTGTGAAATCATGTACCGGTAAAATTGGCGGGAATTCAGGCTGCTGTCTTTGATCAGTTCCGCCAGACGGTACATTTTGTCCCCTGCCGTTCCCGGCACGGTAGCCCGTTTCTTGAGCGGAGACCACCAACGCGATAATTGATTCCATGTGGAGACCGGAATCGAGTGAATGATTTTGGAAGCGCCGATACGGCCGAATACCGGCACTTTGTTCAATTTGCTCCATATATCCTTCGTGATGAAATATCGCTTATATCCCCCGAACAGCTCATCCCCTCCATCTCCGGACAAACTGACCGTTACATGCTTGCGGGCGAGCTCCGAGACCAGATAGGTCGGAATTTGCGAAGAATCCGAAAATGGCTCGTCATACAAACGGGGCAATTTAGGAATGACGTTCATCGCTTCCTGCGGCGTGACATACAGCTCCGTATGATCGGTGCCAAGATGACGGGCTACTTCCTTGGCATGCACCGCCTCATTGTATCCTTCCTCGTGAAAGCCGATTGTAAAGGTCTTCACCTTTTGCGAGCTTTGCGCTTGCATGATGGAAACGATGGTCGAAGAGTCGATTCCTCCCGACAAAAAAGCGCCGATCGGGACATCCGATACCATTTGCCCCCAGATTGACCGGCGCAGCAGCGCATCCAACTGCTTCACCGCCTCTTGCTCGCTTATGTCGATTTTGTGGCCTTGACCATTCTGAACCGCTTGTTCCACCGTCCAATAAGACTGTATATCATGCGTTCCAGACCGCGTATCGTAAGTCAACATCGTTCCCGGCGGCAGCTTGCGGCAATTTTGAAAGATCGTATACGGCGCTGGAATATAGCAATGCTGCAAATACAAGCCGATGGCATCCCGGTCGATCTGATTCACAAATTGGGGATGCGCCTGCAGCGCCTTTAATTCCGAACCGAACAAAAACTCATTCTGTTGTCCAAAAGCATAATAGACCGGTTTTTCCCCCATCCGATCCCGGACCAGATGCAATTTCTTATCCTTGCGATCATACAGCGCAAATCCGAACATGCCCGTGAACCGGTGCACGGCACGGTATACCCCTAACTTTTCAATGGCTGCCAGCATCGTTTCCGTATCGGAATGACCGCGCAATTGGGAATATAGTTCAGGCGCGGTTGATTGCAGCCACGTCTGAATTTCCTTGTAGTTGTATATTTCGCCGTTAAACACGATGACATAGCGGCCGCTGGGAGAAAGCATCGGTTGTCGTCCGTGTTCGGACAGATCGATAATGGACAGTCTGCGGTGGCCGAGCCCGATGGTTCCATCGCTATCTTCCCCCCACCATCCGCAGGCATCCGGTCCGCGATGGACAATCCGATCCGTCATGGCTTTAATCGTTGCTTCCATCTTGGCCATAGTGAGCGGCGCATTCCGAGCGACAAATCCGACAATTCCACACATCCGATATAACTCCCCTTTAAGTGCGTATTCAACCTCTTTAATGGATTAAATTAATCTTTCGGCTTTTTTTTCGGCTGCTTTGCTCCTGCCTATATTCATGAGCATGAGCGCGAGCCCTAATCCGATTGCGTATGTAAAGGCGGATTGAAAGGCCATCTGCGGATCGCTGTACATAATGCGGAACGCGAAATACAGTATCCAATGAACTCGGTAAATGACGATGAACCCGTTTTTATTTGCCGAAAACATCCGTTCCATCAAAACAAGCACGCCGCCAAAAGCGAATCCGAGAATGGCGACACCCGCTATCCCTAGATTGAAATAACCGAAGGACACGAAATCGACAGGCGTCGTGCCTTTCGTCTGGAACATCCACGTATTCAGCTCGGACACCGTCTCCGGGAGATTGAGCGGAATGAGCCGGGACGGCACCAGATGAAGCGCGCCGAGCGGAATATCCACGAAGAACCGATACATATTCTCATATGGAAACGTCTGTATGGCATTCGCTAACGTCACATAGGGGAATGAGAACTCCAGCAGCACTTTGGAAATAATGTTGCCCGCTTCCGAGCCGATATTGGTCAGCTGGTTGCCAACACCTTCGGGATAAATAAAATAATTGAAAATTTGTTTTCCAAACAAGACGATGAGGACGAAAAAAAAACCAAACCCGAAAATGAGTTTGATATTCCATGCTTTATTTCGGACGACATTGACCAGCGGGAACGTAATTAAATAGGAGACCATCTCCATTCTTCCTGCTTTATGGAACAGCAGCACCATCGACAAGCCGAAGGTGAGCAAAAAGCATAAACGTGACCACGCGCGGATCCTGGAGCGCTCCGCTTCCTTGGCCAACGCAAAAAAACATAAGGAGGCTGCCATAATGAACGTCGACAGGTTTTTGAAAAAGAGCCATTTTGATTCAATAAAATCAGTGCCGGAACGAAGCAAAATAGCATATTCGAACAATTTGGACCATCCGCCGATGGAGGACGTATAAATGACAAAGCTGATGAGGCCGATACAGGCGATTAAAGCGGAAGCAGCGAATAGACCGCTCTCCTGTAATGGCTCCAGCCTATCGAGCCGCTCCCGCTGCATGCCGTCAGCCTGACCTTGGCGTAAGCGCGAGCACGTGAAATAACCGGCCGCGATAAACAGATAACCGGCCAGACTGCACAATGATGCGTAGAAGTATGAGGTTGAAGAGAAGGAATTCTTCAGAATCCAGCTCCAGCTATCCAGTTCGTCAGGGAGTAAAAAAGCGCAATAAATCGGGATGACACTGAAGCATACAAAATAGATGCCGCTGACGGCAGCCAAAAAATCAAACGGGCCATTTCTTTTTTTTCTAACCTGTTCCATGACCAGGATGACTCCTCCGAGCAGCATCGCAACAGGTACGGCCAGCCACCCCATTTTTGTTCTCCTCCCCTCAGATCGCAACAAATAAATCCGTATATCGGTCCACAATCCGTTCAATATCGAATTTTTCCGCGTGGGTTCGCAGCTTCATGAAGTCAGAGGGATCAGGGGAAGACAATTTGGCATAAATGCCATCAGCCAACTGCTCGGCATCTCCGATCGGCACCACTTTCCCGTACGTCCCTTCTTCCAGCACGTCCGGAACGCCTGCGCAATTGGTAGACACGATTGGAAGCCCTAGCGCCATTGCTTCGAGCAAGACGTTAGGCAAGCCTTCATATTTGGAAGACAATATAAATAAATCGGATTGTCTCATATACATATACGGATTCTCGACAAAGCCCACAAAATCGATATGCTCCGAAATATGAAGCTGTTGCGCCAACGCAGTAAGCTTCTCGTATTGACTGCCGGTTCCCAAAATAATCATCCGGCAATTCATTCTTTTGTGCACGAGCGCGAACGAATGAAGCAAGGTGATATGGTCTTTTTGCTCTTCCAGACGTCCCGCGCTTAAGATGACTGGCATTGTTTTATCGGATAACCACCTATGGTTCACCTGTTCCTGCGCATGTTTCCGAATTTCATGCAGTACGACCGGATTGTGAATAATCGTAATTTGTCGCGCTTGGATCTGCTCATTGGATTGCAAAATATCGTTCTTCATATCATTCGACAGGGCGACGATCTGATCGGCCCTGGGATAATACCATTTGAATAATAACCGGTGCAGCTTGCTGCGGCGTTTCAACTCCTGGCTGGGCATATTGGCCTCGCGTACGATGACCTTCGGGTTCCCCTTCAAGAACGGCTTAATCGCCAGCAAAGCGATGTTCAGATGCATTAACGTAGACATAATGACATCCGGCTGAATGCGATTGATTTCATTGACGAGTTTAATCATGCTGTAACGCACTTGGGAAACGCCAAGATCGGTAACGGCTATATCCTCCGGCAAATGGGATACAAACGGCCCATGCAGAGACAGCGTCATAAAACAAGGGCTGACGCGCTCCCTATCGATATGCTTCAATAAATTAACAACAACTCGCTCGGCACCGCCGCCATGCAAATTGGGCGTAATAAAAAGCACTTTTTTCTTCATATCCAGCTCCTTTTGGTCATGCCGTCACATGGGAAATCAAGTAGCGATACTTCCCTGAAGCTTGCGGAGATATAACCTCAACGTGCTCATATGTAATATCGCAGCCTTCACCAAGCACAGCCTTGAATTGATCGTTAATTTTCCGGATTTCGGCAGCATATCCGCTTAAACCGACCTCGGGATGCTTTAGCACGACGAAAACCTTCACTTGTTCGTACGCTTCCTGAATAATCTGATATTGCTTAACCCAATCCTGATAAAAGAAGAGCTGGCTGAAATAGGTCCCTTGAATTTTCGTTCCGTTCGCATTGATGAAGGTATCGCTAATTCTGCCGGTCACTTCTTTCAGCAGCTTGAACGGCCGGCCGCACGTGCAGCTCTCATCAGACCAGACGCCCAGATCGCCGATTCGGTATCGTATCAGCGGCATCGACAAGTTGCACAGAGGCGTTACGACAATCTCCCCGACTTCATGCGGAGCGGCCGGCGTCCCATCCTCGCGCAGCACTTCTACATAATGGGTTAGCCCCGATACGTGCAATCCCTTATGATGCTCGCACTCGCAGGCAATGTCGCCCACCTCGCGCGAACCGTAACGGTTATAGACTTTCGTTTGAAAGACGCGTTCAATCGTTTGCCGCATATGGGGAAACAACACGCCAGCCGTCGTCATAATCGCATCGGGATGATGGATCGGGAGCTGATGGCGCTCGATATATTGGGCCAGCTCGTATATGCTTTCCACATAGGCCAATATTTGCTTCGGTTTGTATTCATTAATGCTATCGACAGCCAATCTTACCCGTTCTTCATCCATGCGGTACGCATTGATCCACCTTTCATTGCGCATCCATCTTCCAACATGAGTTCGCATCGTTTCTTTGCCTGCGAGCAGGTCGCGCATCGATCCCCATAACCGTATTTGCCGGTCTCCCGGCAGCCGCCCCGTCCACTGGTCATAGAGCAATTTCAACGATAGCATCCAAGACATCGTATCATCGTCTTGAATGAATCGGACCGGCTCGCCCGTCGATCCTCCGGACGTTTCTTCAAACCATTTCCGCGCTTGTATATCTGTTGATATCAATTGCCCGTAATGCTCCCGCATAATATCTTTCGTAAGCAGCGGAATTTGCATAAAGCGGGGCCAATCGATCATGTTGTTATGAATAAGTTCGTTTACACTGATTTTGTCGCGGTAAAAGGGAACCTGTTGGCAAGCATGCTGAAGCAAGGCGCTCAGCTTCTTATGCACGTATTGCTGGTATTGCTTAGGCTCGAGCCACTGATTCCGATGCAGCGTTTTATATTTACCGAACACATCCTTTTGTCTATACAACCGAATTCGAGTCAACCCTTTTTTCAGCGGATTCAATACCATTGCCTTCTTCTCTTCCTTTCTCTATTAATAAGCTGCGTTTGCGCGCGACGATCATCATAGACGCAACCAAGCCCAGATTCATTACGACTCCCACCAAGCTATATAGCGCAATGCTCAGCAGCGGGCTGTTATATGCGTATCCGCTGAATAAAGCCGCTACCCGAAGCAGAAGCGAAATGATCTCATACACGAGCAAATGCTTTTGCAAATTAAAGAGCTGACCGGTTACAAAGGCAGGCGGCATAAAGAAATTCACAAACCACCAGCACACCATCCACCGGGCATACTCTCCCGCTTCGTACCACGTTCCTCCGAGCGCGAATGCGAATAATTCCGGCGCGAACGCCACTGTGGCGAGCACAGGGACAATGCCGGCGCCAATCAGCGCCAAGGTCGTCTTTTTCAGCAGACCGAACAAAGGCATTCCTTGATTATGCAGTTCTGACGCCTGTTGAAAATAAACGTTGCGAACCGATTCGCTTATGACATAAATGGGCAGCTGCAGCATGCGAAGAGATAATCCGTACAGCCCGACGACAGCCGGTCCGAAGAACACGGCAAGCAAGAAGGGGGTCATATTTTGGGCGACCGAATTCACTATCGTCTGCGGCATGTTATACAACGGATACTGTTTAAATTTGCGGGCTTGCTCCTTCATCGCCGCCACGTTCGTTTCTGTAATGAACTTGGCCTTGTCCTCCTTCCACACCTGGAAGAAGAGCACTCCGGAAGCGAGCATTTGACCCGCGAATTGCCCGAGAACGAGCCCGATCGAACCCAACCCGGTTATACCGCCCGTCAATTGCATGCCAGTAACACCCGTCGAGCGAAAGATTTGCGAGATGGACTGCCTTTTATATTTTTTGTTCCGCGTGCACCAATAACTAAAGCATTGATACCCTCCGATAGAAAATACAGTGAGCGGCAGCCATACCGTCCATACGGCATCCATGCGCGGAACGCCAAACCAATTGCCGATATACGGCCCTATAATCAGCATCAGAAGCCCGGTGCCAAGCGTTGTAAGCAGCAGCGCGATCATCGATACATTAACGAGATTAACGCTATCTTTTTCCCGCTCGGGAACGACTATGGACATTTCATATTTCCAACACGCGGTCACAGAGAACAAACTGACGAATGCCGTATATATGGAGAAAACTCCGAATTGCTCCGGCGTATACAATCGGCTTAGCAATGGGGCCGCTGCAATCGCAATGCCTTGTGACAATGCGGTTCCTGACATGAGAACGGCGGCATTTTTGAACAGCTTGCTTTTAGGAAGCGCCAAGATGGACAATTTCCAACACCTACAATCCCGATATATTTGCATGAATCCGCAGAGCACTTGCAGCACAAGGCACATTGTTAAATCGCTTTAACTTCATACGTTGTCCGACAAGCCGTCATCATGCAAACTGGGGCATTTAACCCCTCCTCACGCCACACCCTCGACGATGAACGTCTAAGGCCCACGCTTGCCCACAGCATGGCCGAGTGCCTACAATGATAAAGGTATAGTAGGCATTACCTTATGATAGTCCGGCTAATGGACTGACCCAATTAATCACGAAGCATTAACAATAGTCGTACCACTCCGATTTATATATTTTCTCCTGCCCGTTCAAGACGGTGCCCAGCAGATTTGCTTTCACGATTTCGAATTGCTGCTTCGCCTTTTTTACCGCCTGCGCTTTCGTCTTGCCAGCCAGGACGACGAGCACGGCCCCGTCACATTTATTTGCTATAATTTTGGAGTCGACTACGGGCAAGACCGGCGGGCAATCAACCAGCACGACATCGAAGCTCTGCTGCAATTGCCGCAGGCAATCCGTCATTGGCTGGCTGGAGAGCAATTCGGCCGGATTATCCGGGATTGCGCCTGCCGGAAGCGTCCATAAATGCTCGATTTCCGTTTCCCGCAGCACTTGATCCAGAACGGTCGTTTCATTTAGAAGCGATGACAGCCCCAAGCTTTTGCCAACATTGAACACTTGATGGATGGCAGGCCGCCGCAAATCCGCATCTACAATGACGGTCCGTCTTCCTTCCATTGCAAAGGAGACCGCCAAATTGATGACAGTTGTCGTCTTGCCTTCTCCTTGATTCGCCGATGTGACAGCAAGACTTTTCAGATTCCCTTCATTCAGCAACTGCCCAATATTGGTCCTTAACTGACGGTAATGCTCGGATACGTAAGATTGGGGGTCGTCTCTAGTAATGAATGCCGGTTTACGCATTTGTCGAAACATTGGTACGCTCACCCGCCTTTTTGTGCGTGATGGAAGACTGACGATGTTTTGCAAAGTTGGAGGATTTTCCGTTTATTTTGGGAATGACGGCCAATGTCGGCAAAGACATCAGCTGCTGCAGCTCCTCTTCCTCGTGTATGGAATCATCAAAGCATCCTCGTACGAGGATGACCCCGATGCTTATCATGAACGAGAGTATGAAGGCTATTAACGCATTGAGGATAACGTTCGGCTTCACCGGTCCTGGATCAAGCGCGGGATCGGCCGGATTTAATATCGTTACATTGTCCACATGCATCAAGCCGGGTATTTTTTTCATGAATTGCTCTGCAATGCCGTTGGCGATTTTACTGGCCAGCTCATAAGAAGAGGCTTCGGCGCTAATGGTCATCACTTGGGTCTTATTCGTCGAGCTTACCGTGACACTGTCGCGCAATTTTTTGCTGTTCATATTAAGATCGGGATATTTCGCCAGGACGTCTTTAATCATCCAGTCGGTTTTAATCAATTCTTTATATGTGGAAATTAATTGCATATTCGCTTCTAAATCATTCAGGTCAAGCGTGCTTTCCCCTTCGACGATCCTCGTTTTATTTACAATCAGCTTCGTGGACGCTTCATAGACCGGAGGCACCATAGCCATGCTGCTGTACAGTGTTCCGCCGGTGCAAATCACTACAAAGAGCGCAATGATCCACAACTTCTTCCTCAGCATGCGCAGCATCGTCTTCATGTCCAATTCCCTCATTGCCTTACTTTCCTCCTTATCGAAAAAACGTATCGACGATTTACTGCAATTCGGCATTATTTCTATCATGGTTTTCTTTGACGAGTTGATTGAACTGCAAAATTTTTATGTGGTAAAATAGACTGGAATTTGGTTGCAAATAATAGACCGGCATTAACTTGTACAACTCGTGAATGTTGAACTGAGCTGGACACAACGTCGCGATGGGTTCATTTATAGGAAGCCGCACATCGTTCTGTGTTTTTTAAGCTCACATGCTCCATAACTTCATCCTCTGCTTGATATAAAAGTGATGGTGCTGATCATTGCAGCATGGCATAATGAGACTTAATGTTACATCAATATTTTTTGGATACATTATGTATCAAATCACCTCTTTACTTTACGATACAATTTGTAACACGTCAATCCTTTTCTTCTATTTTTTTGTTATTTTAGATACGATTTGTTTCATAGTAATTGGATTTGGATTCAAAAGGGGGTTATTCAAATGAGCACCGGAATCCGCATTGCGGAGCTGCGCGAAGGAAAGGGATGGACTCAAGAAGAGTTGGCTGAATTGCTTGGAATTACGCGGGCTGCGTTATCTCATTATGAGAAAGATCGCCGTAAACCCGACTTTGAAACGTTGACGAAATTAGCGGATCAATTTGAGGTTTCCATCGATTATTTGGTCGGGCGTCTGTCCAGTCCGAACGGACAGGCGACGCAAGAGGTACTTATGTTTGCAGACGGGCTTGAACTGTCGGATGAGGAGCTGCTCAAAAAGTTTCGGCTTACTGTGGATGGCCGTGAATTAACGGAGGACGAAGCGCGCCGATTCATCGCTTTCGTGCGAGCGGAACGCTCTATGCGGCCATAGATAAGTGCTGCAAATATAAAGCCCCCCCGCTATCAAAATAGAGCGGGGGTGAGGTCCATTGGCTTGATTCGGGAATGAACCCGATGATGAAGATATTTTTTTTCGCTGTTTTCATATCGACGCCTTGTACAGCTCATGCAATTGTTGTTGACCGGCGTTTGGGGAAGACTTCCTGATGATGACCTCCCCGGTCCGTTCACTGATTTCCACATCCAGCGTATCACCGAATTCCACATCCAGCTTGTCCAGCATATCCTTTGTAAAAACACCGTAACTGTTCCCGATTCGCATAAGCTTACGCTTCAATTCGTTGCACTCCTTTCATTACTCGTTGGGGCTCCATCGGCAGCTTGCCATGAGATTCGCGGGGCATGGCCGGAGCATAGATGGCATATCCGTCAACGGCCATCATCTGCTTGTTCTGCTTCGCTTCGGCGATCAACCGGGCCGCCAGCTCCTTGTAGCGCCTCCGGTTCGGCAGTCCCGTCAAGTCATCGTGGTATGTCAAGTAATTATAGCGCCCCTCCGACTCGACCCTTTCCGTAATATCACGAAATTGCCCGAAAGCCCCGATTCGATTGCCATGCTCATCCATGATGGGAAGAGCGTCGAATAGACATACCTGTTTTGCTCCGGTTGCCATGTGGCACACGACCATCTCAATCTCCTCGCAGGTCTTGCCGGTTCGGATGACCTTCTCGATATAAGGCCCCATGGGTTTCATCTCCCATACCGGCTGCTGTATCAGATCGTTCCGGGATAGACCCGTCCATCGCTCTGCATATGAATTGAATTCGGTAATTCGCCCGTATCGATCCGTAACGATAATGCCATTGCGCGTCGTATCCATCATAATATGGTTCAAAATGTTCAACTTGCGGTTCTGCCTGCGCAAGAGCAGCTCGCGTTCAATCGAGTCGGCCACGGTAACGAGCATCGCCATAAAATAGGGATGTGCATGCTCCATGGACGTCATCATCGACACCGTGCCGAGCAGGTTATTCTCGTCCGTGGCGCCAAAGGGAACGGAATAACAGGCTTTGTCGTGAAAGCAATGGTGAAAATGCTGCTCTCCAGCAAGCTGCACAGGCCTTCTATATGTCTTCGCAAGAGTGATGCTGTTCGTTCCGCATGCTTCTCCGGTGAATTGCACTCCCGCTTCGATGCCGAGCTGCCGCCAGCTGCTGCATCGTCTCGTCCCCCGCCATGTCGAGCTCACAGCCGTTCTCATCCGAGATGACGATGACAATTGGGGTGCCGGCGAGCTGCGTAATTAATCTGCCCGTGAAAAAGCGAACGATAGTCAACATTTCTTCATATAAAATCCGTTTGTGCATTAGCTCCGACGGGCCTAGCGCGGATCTGAACCGAGGAAGCAATGCCGGCTTGAGCCTCATGTCCCCAAAATCGATCTCATTGCCTTCCCTCCGCGTGTTGAATTCGAAGCATAACCTTCTTACCGCACCCAGGCTCACTGGCGATGTCGATTTCCGCTCCCGCATAATTAATACGCTTTAATTATTGAAGGGCTCTCGATTTTGATAGGAGCTCCTCTAGTCCCTCTCTCGTTCACCGATGGTCATTCAGCTGTGCCTTGTTTCGTTTATCTCAATGCCGCTATCCAAAATATGAAAATTGTGGTTGTTTTAATAGTCTATACGTTGAAAATCCTGCATTGTTCCGGTAGAATGATTCGGGCACAGATCTTAAACATCCTCCGACGGACTGCCGTCCGTACGGAGGATGCTGTTTTGTTCCGCCCTTTTTATCTTATCGTATGTACAATCGCCATACGTCTTATATCCTCTGGGCATCGCTCTAATTCGATATCTAGCTGCTGCAGAACGTAAATGATGTCTAATGATATTTTGTCACAATTCGTATTCGCATGGATGTATTCGGTCGTATGAATCGTTTCCGTGTGCCCACTCTCTATCATAACCCGTACCTCACTTCGTTCAGATTGTCCGCAGATATCGTTAGAGCCCGTCATCATTATTTTGCGACACCATTATTATAGCCCAGCCGAATTAGGTATACTGTCGGATGCTGAAACGAAGCGCGCCTCTTTTTTCTTCTATTTTTGTCGAATCTCATATTACTTTTATGAATATGTGTCAAATGAATGCTTTTTCGTTTTCCGCTGATTTTGTGCTTTCGTTTGCACCCATGCATGAAGGACGAAAAACATGACCGCGATAGCGGCTATCCAAGTCGAAATGACGGCTACTCCATTCAACCCGCTCCGGTCGTACATAATCCCAAGCACATACGGACCAATCATGCGGCCGACGGAAGTGATGCCGCCAGCCACGCCCATGTAGAACGGCGCCTCCCGTCCGGCGCGGGCGGCAAGGAACGCGGGAACCGCTGGGGACACCAGCATTTCCCCGAGCGTAGCCAATACCATGCCAAGCACAAATCCTCCATATACCGGCACGAACCATATAACTAGATAGGCCAGTCCGTAAAATACGGCGCTCCATGTCAATTGTGCCGTTAGCGGCTTCGCGATCGTGCGTTTCAACCACGAAATGATAGGCTGCGCCATGAAGATAAGCACGCCGTTCAACGTCCATAACAAGCTATACATCGAGAAGCTCATATTGTTGTCGGCGATATGCGGAGCGACGCCCGTTCCCCAAAGGGAATTCGCAAGCCAGACAAACATGGAACCGATCGACATGAACAAATATATCCGATACGCCGCCAGCTTCTGCCAGATGCTCCGCTCGGGCAGCACGCCGCTGTCGGGCAATTGCAGTTCCGGCGCCTCCCCCAGCTTCCGGTTCTGTCCCGCTCGTTCCTCAGCCGCCGGATGTGCCCCCGCCCGCCCTTCATCTTTCATTCCGCGCAGGAAGCGGTGAAAGAAAACGGCGAAGGCAGCTGAGGTCAAACCGTTCAACATAAAGGTGAGATTGAAGGAAATGTCGGCCAGCACGCCGCTCAATGCGGTTCCAAGCGCCACGCCGATATTGTTCGCCACATAAATAACGTTAAATAACTCTTCCCTTCGCTCGGCCCAGCGAAATCCAATAAAGGACTGGATGGCTGGCATCGACATGGAGTTGGTCAAGCCCAGCACGGTCATCGTCGTCACATAAATCCACCAATCGGCATGTGCGGTAATGACAAGCGCGAATTGCAGAACGGACGTCGCTGCCAAGGCCCCGATGAGAAGCCGCCGCACGCCAATGCGATAGTATAGTCCTCCGCCCAGCAATTGCCCGATGACCCCGCCCAGCATCTGCATGAAGATGACGAATCCGGCATCTGCCAGCGATCGGTTCAATTGCGTATGCACAAACAAGGTAGTGAGCGGCCACATGAGCGCGCCGCCTGTCGAATTAATCATGCTGGCCCATATAAAGACGTTCATTTCCCGCGTATAATTGCGGAACATTCCTAAAGGCGAATGCCTCATTCTATCACCAACTGTCTCTCCCGAAGTCAAGGTCCAATTAAAAAAAGCCTTAGTCCGAGCTCGAAAATCTCCGAGCTGCAAACTAAGGCTATCGTATCATAAATCAGTTTCCGCCGACACGTGATAAATCTCGCATATTTGCTTCGAAAGCAGTCAGCAAGGCTGCCTCGCCAGTCATTCCTTTCGCTTCCACCTTCGCGATCTGCTCCATCATCCGTTTATAATCTTTCGGAATGACTCTGACCAATTGCCGTCTCGTCGTCTCCCAGTCGCGAAGCAGACGCTCGCCGAGCGTGCTGTCCGTATAGTGAACATGCCGCTCGATCATCGTCTTCACCACCAGGGCCTCATCTTCAGCCTCCACATGCTCCAGCAGCACCATCTCAAGATTGCAGCGGTCTACAAAGGAACTGTCTCTGTCGAGCACGTAGGCGATTCCGCCAGACATCCCTGCGGCGAAGTTGCGGCCGGTCGTGCCCAGCACGACGACTCTTCCCCCGGTCATATATTCACAGCCGTGATCGCCAACCCCTTCCACGACGACATGGACACCGGAGTTACGTACGGCGAAGCGTTCGCCGGCAATGCCGCGGATGTATGCTTCTCCGCTGGTCGCGCCATAGAAGGCCGTGTTCCCGATAATAATGTTCTCTTCCGGCACGAAGGTCGCTTGCCGTGACGGCTTGACGATAATCTTTCCGCCCGAGAGGCCTTTGCCGACATAGTCATTGCAGTCCCCCTCGACCGACAGCGTCATGCCGCCCGGCACGAACGCGCCGAAGCTCTGCCCGGCCGACCCGACGAATGTATAACGGATCGTATCCTCCGGCAAGCCGGCCGCTCCATAACGGCGAGTCACTTCGCTGCCGACAATGGTGCCGGTCGCGCGATTCACGTTGCAGATGGCGAACGTGCCTGCAACCGGTTCCTGGCGCGCAAGCGCAGGCTCGGCTAACGGAAGCAGCTCTTGCATGTCAAGCGTCTCCTCCAGGCCGTGATTCTGTTCGCGCACCCGAATGCGCGCAGAGCCTTCAGGCAGTTCCGGTTGATGCAGGATAGACGACAGATCGAGGTGCTTCGCCTTCCAATGATCGATGGCTTCCCTCACGTTCAGACATTCGGAGCGGCCTATCATCTCGTCGAGCGTGCGGAATCCAAGCTCCGCCATCAGCTCGCGCAGCTCTTCCGCGATGAAGCGCATGAAGTGGACGACGTGCTGCGGATCGCCCGCAAAGTTTTTGCGCAGCTCCGGATTCTGCGTCGCCACCCCGACCGGGCATGTATCGAGCTGGCAGACTCGCATCATCACACAGCCGATGACGACAAGCGGCGCGGTCGAGAAGCCATATTCCTCCGCTCCGAGCAGGGCTGCAATCGCCAAGTCGCGGCCGGTCATCATCTTGCCGTCCGTCTCCAGCACGATCCGGTCGCGCAAGTTGTTCAGGATAAGCGTCTGGTGCGTCTCCGCAAGTCCGAGCTCCCACGGCAGCCCCGCATGGCGGATAGAGCCTTGCGGCGATGCCCCGGTGCCTCCATCGTATCCGCTGACCAGAATGACGTCGGCGCGTCCCTTCGCCACGCCTGCGGCGATCGTGCCGACGCCGACCTCGGACACGAGCTTGACATTGATGCGCGCTCGCGGATTCGCATTTTTCAAATCATATATTAATTCCGCCAAATCTTCGATCGAATAAATATCATGATGCGGCGGCGGCGATATGAGCCCGACGCCCGGGGTCGAACCGCGCACCTCCGCGACCCAAGGATATACTTTGCGTCCCGGCAGCTGTCCGCCTTCGCCCGGTTTCGCGCCCTGCGCCATCTTGATTTGGATTTCCTCCGCATTGACCAGATAGTTCGACGTGACGCCAAAGCGTCCCGAGGCCACCTGCTTGATGGCGCTCCGTCTCCAGTCGCCGTTCGCATCCTTCACGAAGCGTGCCGGATCTTCTCCGCCTTCGCCCGAGTTCGATTTCCCGCCAAGGCGGTTCATCGCAATAGCCAAGCTCTCGTGCGCTTCCTTCGAGATGGATCCGAATGACATCGCGCCAGTCTTGAACCGCTTCACAATTGAATCCACCGGTTCGACCTCATCGATGGAGACCGCCGGGCCGGCAGGCTTCAATTCGAATAGGGAGCGAAGCGTCCGGTTCTGGCTGTACTCGCCTTGCACCAAGGCGGAATACTTCTTATATAACTTGTAATCGTTCGTGCGGCATGCCTGTTGAAGCGTATGAATCGTCTGCGGGTTGAAGAGGTGATCCTCCCCGCCCTTGCGCCATTGATATTCTCCGCCGGAATCGAGCTCCGGATCGCGCCCCGCTTGCTTCGCGAACGCCCGGACATGCTGGGTCAGCGCTTCCTGCGCAATCTCCTCCAAGCCGATGCCGCCGATACGCGACGGTGTCCACGTGAAGTATGCATCAATAAATTCCTGCTTCAAGCCGACGGCTTCGAAGATTTGCGCGCCGCGGTATGATTGCACGGTGGAGATGCCCATCTTGGACAAAATCTTCACGACGCCTTTCGTGGCGGCCTTGATGTAATTTTTCACCGCTTTCTCATGCGTAACGCCGCCCAGCAAGCCTTGATGAATCATATCGTCCAGCGTCTCGAACGCCAAGTACGGGTTCACGACGCTGACGCCGTAGCCGAGCAGAAGCGCATAATGGTGAACTTCGCGCGGCTCCCCGGATTCGAGAAGCAGGCTTACCTTCGTGCGCGTGCCTTGGCGAATCAGGTGGTGATGCAGGCACGCTACTGCAAGCAATGCCGGTATCGCCGCATTGTCCTCATCTACGCCGCGGTCGGACAAAATAATAATGTTATGTCCTTTGCCGATGACCCGGTCTGCGGCTTCGCACATCGTCTGCAGCGCCGCGCGCATTCCCTCCGCTCCTTCCTCGGCCAGGAACAGAATCGGAATCGTGATCGACTTGAAGCCCGGGCGCCGGATATGGCGCAGCTTCGCGAACTCTTCGTTCGACAGCACCGGGGTCTCAAGCTTGATATGACGGCAGCTCTCCGGCTCCGGCAGGAGCAGATTGCGCTCCGGTCCGATCGTCGTTCCCGTCGCCGTCACGATTTCTTCGCGGATAGCATCGATCGGCGGATTCGTAACTTGAGCGAACAGTTGCTTGAAGTAGTTATACAGACGCTGCGGCCGATCGGACAAAATGGCGAGCGGCGCATCATATCCCATCGAACCGAGCGGCTCGACACCGCTTGCAGCCATCGGCTCCAAAATTTTGCGCAGCTCCTCGAACGTATAACCGAACGCTTGCTGCTGCTGCTGCACGTTCTCGTGCTTCGGCTCTGGCGTCTCTGGCGCATCAGGCAGATCGGTCAGGTCAATCAGATGCTCATCCAACCACTCCCGGTAAGGGTTCTCTGCTGCTATCCGGGCTTTCACTTCCTCATCGGCGATAATGCGCCCTTGCTCCGTGTCGACCACCAGCATCCGCCCAGGACGGAGGCGGTCTTTATACAGCACATGCTCCGGCGGAATATCCAATACCCCGGCTTCGGAGCTTAATATAATTAAATCATTCTTCGTCACATAATAGCGGGAAGGGCGCAGACCGTTGCGATCCAGCGTTGCGCATATCTGCACGCCGTCCGTAAACGCCATTGCCGCCGGACCGTCCCACGGCTCCATCAAGCAGCTATGATATTCATAGAATGCCTTCTTCGCCTCATCCATGCTGTCGTGATTCGACCATGGTTCCGGCACCATCATCATGGCGACATGCGGCAGCGGCCGTCCCGCCAAATAAAGAAATTCGAACGTGTTATCGAACATTGCCGTATCCGAACCGTCGTGGTCGATGACCGGCTTAATCTTCGCGAGGTCCTCGCCGAAGATGCCGGACTGGAACAACGTCTGACGCGCATGCATCCAGTTCACATTGCCGCGCAGCGTATTGATTTCTCCGTTATGAATCATATAGCGGTAGGGGTGAGCCCGCTCCCAGCTCGGAAACGTGTTCGTGCTGAAGCGCGAATGGACAAGCGCAATTGCCGTGTCCAGATTCTCGTCCTGCAAATCCAAGTAAAATCGCCCGACCTGCTCCGTGGTCAGCATGCCCTTATATACGATCTTCCGGCACGACATGCTCGGAATATAGAACGAATCGGCTCCATCTTCCTGCGTGTAACGAATTTCTTTCTCCGCCAGCTTGCGGATGATATACAGCTTGCGTTCGAATGCCAGCTCATCGTGAAGATCGGAGCTGCGGCCGATAAACAGTTGGCGGACATAAGGCTTCACCGCCTTGGCGGACTGGCCGAGCCCTTCTTCATTCGTCGGCACCGTGCGGAAGCCGATGAACGTCTGGCCTTCTGCTTCGACAATGCGGCGGAGCACCATCTCATGACGCTCGCGGATGCGTTCGTCCCGGGACATGAACAGCATCCCGACGCCATATTCGCCGGATGGAGGAAGCTCGATATGTTGGGCCTTCATTTCCTTTGCGAAGAAGCGGTGCGGAATCTGCAGCATAATGCCTGCGCCGTCACCGGTATTTGGTTCACTGCCTTGTCCGCCGCGGTGCTCCATGCTGACAAGCACGCTTAGCGCCTGGCGAACGATATCATGAGACTTACGTCCTTTGATATGTGCGACGAAACCCATTCCGCATGCGTCTTTTTCATACTGCGGATCATATAGACCTTGTTTTGGAGGTAAGCCGTTCTGTTTCATGGAATGCAACCTTTCTATATAAATTGAACTATCCTGGCATCGTTATTTACGGACTTGAAATGAATTTATAATTATTCATTTGTATTGTTTAATTATTTTAACACCACGCTTATATCATGGCAATTTAATATTTTTATGTATATGATAATTTTAATTATTTGGCCTATTCAGCCATTGTAAAGAGCTTATCCCGCTTCAACACATTACATTCACCAGACATCTATCGTTTATAAATTATGATTCTTTTTTTGCACTTTTCAACATATTATTTAGATTTATCAGAAACGTAAGTTAAAATTTTCCCATACATATATGTATATTTATTCTTTTCCATGCATAAAAGAAGACTGTTTGATATTGAGCAATGGCGCGTTCAGACTGAAGGGACTCTACTCCCCTCCTCTTTGCTTCATTCTCCCTTTCCTTCAGAAGACGGGTGCGCTCCTTGGTTTATTTGTAATCGGCCGTTTCATGCTCGCAGCCTATTGTCCGCACAGAACGGAATGCGCCTTATCCCCGACGTCATTCTTCCTGACTATATGGGAGAATGGATCTAAGGACCATGTTAAGACCCCTCTGCACCGGCATCATGTTTATCGTCTAGGAGCAAAAACTCTTACATTTCAAAAGGGAAGAGGGGTTGCATCTGATCTGAATGGAGGGGAGAGTGAGAAAAAGGAGCGAATGAAGCGAATAGACATTCCTTCCTCAATAAGGATAAAGCAAGGCCGTGACAGGAGAGGGCATCCTCCCCCGCATTTGCGTAAGAGAAACCCGCACATCCTGACGGATATGCGGGTTCGCCTGTTCCATTCCTATTTATTTCACGCTTACGCGCAGCGATGTGCTCTTGCCATCTAAAGTCAGCTTGACGGAGGTGCTGCCTTTCGTCACGCCTTGAACACTGGCGCGATCTACCTTAACCTTCGTATTCGAAGGCACAAAAGTGACCTTAGAAGTTACATCTACAACTTCTCCCGTGTCATAGATGGCTTGCACTTTCCAGCTTGCCTTCTGCCCGACGCCCAGCTTCACGCTCTTCGGAGTCGCCTCCAGCTTCAACAAGCGCGGCTTGACATGAACCGGAACCTCAAGCGGCTGGCCTTGATATTCGCCAATCAGCTTCGTGCTTCCGATGGCTACTCCTTTGACGTTAGAGCCGCTAACTGTTGCCACCTTTTCATCTTCGATCTTCCATTTGATTTTCGATCCGAGAGTTATCGTCTTGCCGTTCTTATATTTCCCCGTCACCTTGACCGACTGAGACTTTTTTACATTCGTGGTAATCGTCTGCGGAACGATATCAAACGATACGATCTCCTCATCAATCGTCACCTTCAGCGACAGCTTCACATTCGAGAAAGTGCCGTTCAATGTAACTTTGCCAGCGATGAGCCCTTTGATCTTGCCGTCACGCACAAGCAGGTTCGGCGAGCTCGATTCCCACTTCATATCGGAAGTGACACGCTCTTCCTCGCCATCGATGTAGATGACCGTCACTTCCGGAACCGGCTGCTCCCGTCCGGTCACGACGCTCAGCTCGGTCGTGTTGGCCTGCAGCACGAGCGCTTTGCGCTGCACGGTCACTTCCGTCGCCAGCGTCTGGCCGCGCACGTTCGCCGTCAATGTGACGACGCCGCGGTTTTCTGCTTTCATTTTTCCGTCTTTGATGGAGACGATGTCCGAGTTGCCGGATGTCCAATCAGCCAGCCCCGAGACATCGATCGTATCGCCGTTTAACGTCACCCCGTTAATTTTCGGCAGATCCTGCACATCTTCCATATATATATTTTGCTTGCGGATTTCACCCTTGTCCTTATCCTCGTCGACATCGGCCCACTTCAGCTTCTCGATCGTCGGGTGAACCGTCACTTCAATGGACTTGGTCAAGCCTTTGTATTTCACTGTAATCGTGGACGAACCGGCGCCTTTCGCATACACTTTGCCCTGCTCCACAGTCGCGGCCATCACATTGCTCGACGTCCATTCGGCGAGACTCGTCACGTCCTGCTGATTGTCAGCGCTGTTCAGCACGAAGGTCTGAACCGTTAGCGGCCCGTCGCCCAGCATCATATGCTGCGCCTTGTCCGGCGTCAATCGCATCGCCTGATAAGAAGCCCGCACCACGACCGTGACCGATTGGGAAGCGCCGAGATAGCTGGCCGTTAGCGTCGCCGTTCCCACGCCAATCGGCTTGACGACACCGGACTTCACTTCTGCAACGTTCGTATCGCTTATGCTCCATTCGGCTTTATCCGTCACATCTTCGAACGTGCCGTCTTTCTTCTTAACCTGCGCGGTCACCGTCTGGGAATCAGCGCCGTAATCGAATTCAACCAGCTTGTCCGGCGCGAGCGTCATTTCCTCATAAGGCAAATCGACCTTGAGCTTAATATTTTTGCTAAGCCCTTTATGCTTAACCGTGATTTCGGTTTCGCCCTTCGTTTTCAAGGTAAGAACGCCTTTATTGATGTCAGCTACGTCTGTTTTGGACGAGCTCCACGTAGCGTCATCTGTCACGTCATTATCCGTTCCGGTAGCTTGATCAATGGCAAACGCCTTCCATTTCAGCTTCATGCCCAGCTGCGCGTTCATCTCCTTGGGCACTTCTGCCCCGGATTCCGACATGCGCACGCTCAGCTGATCGAACTGATAGCTGGAGACCACCGTCTTCTTTATCGTATAACCTTGATACTTAGCGGTAATTTCCGATGTTCCTTTGCCTGCGCCGCTTACCCAGCCCGCATCAACTTTGACTGCGCTTGGATTGGAAGTGCTCCATGTAGCCAAGCTCGTTACATCCTTCGTCTCTGTCTTGCCTTTAATCGTCGCTTTTACTTTCAATTGTACGGATTGTCCTTCGACAACAACATGCACAGGGGAAACGTTGGATTCAAATTCAATGCCTGTCACCGTATCTTCCGCGACCGCTACCCCGTAAAACGGCAGCAAGCCGAACAAAAGCGTAAAAACAAGCGCTAGGCTGAACCGCGATGTTCTCTTACTAGTTGTGTGCACCCTATCTTCTCCCTTCCCTTTACACTGCCTATAACATATTTCTATATAGATATAACGGTTATTGAAGCGAAAATTGTTACCTTATACACTCAACTTCCATGAAAGAAACATAAATTTGAGTCTATTTACCTATTTAGGGCATTGAATCAATTATGGTAATGTTTCTTACGATATTGAAAGACAATTGTCACTGAACTCAATGGTTCCATCGTTCATGCTCCTGTATTGTTTAAGATGGATTTTCTCAAAACAGATGCAGAGGTGAACACACAATGAAAAAAATGATAGGTTTGGCCGCGATCGTTATGCTCGCAATCGTTGCAGGGACAGGCTGTTCCTCCTTATTTGGTGAAAAAGCAAACGGGATTATATTATATGGAACAGATGAACAACTCAGCCAGGCGACAGAGAAAGTGAAGCCAGATGTATCTGCCCAAGAAACATATCCAATCAAGGTTGACGAACAAGACAGCGGGACTATGGTCGTCATCAGCAAATCAACCGCAGAGGGGTTGTTGAAATCCGGCCTGCTGCAGGAAGTGAAGGACAAAGCAACGAAGCCAATTAAGGAGCTTCCTGCCCTATCTGCCGACAAAGCCATCATTTTCGCCAAAACTCGGACTGCCGAAGCAACTGTAAAAGGCAACAAGTTAACCGGTTCGTACAGCGGGGATGTCGTGATTGGCGAGAGCCGCTCCTATGCGGAAACCATTGTCGTGATGGATGACACAGCGTGGAAGAAGCTCAATGCCGATCATCTTGGAATGGCTGTCGTTACATTTAAAAAAGACCCTAAACATTTGCTCGGCGATGTCAGCAAAGAAGTCCGTGTCGCGCAAATGGTCAGAATCAGCAAATAGCAGCAGCTATAAGCACAAATATAAACAACCTTCCACACTACCGGGAACTCGGTACGCAATTGGAAGGTTGTTCTTGCTTAAGCCGCTTATTTGTCAGTGGCGAGCCCGTCCATGAAGTGGAGACGAAAATAGGACTTGATCGATTCCTTGTCCAAAGGTTCATGCAGCTTGTTCCACTCCGTGGACAACGCTTTATACAGTTGAAGCATAACGAAGCTGATAATCTTCGGATCGGCCTCTTTCACCTCGCCCTTCTCCATGGCAAGACGAACTTGGCGTTCCACATATTCAAGCAGTTCCTCTTCGAGCATAAGGAGCGCTTCCTTCGCCATCGGAGTGCCGAAGTCCCGGACCTCCTGCGAAAGCTTCATCGCCAGTTCATGCCGAGTGCGGAAATCCAACACCCGATCGAGCACGCGGTACAAATTATCGAAGAATGACTTGTCCGCTTGAATTTCACGATCGGCAATCTCCTTCATTTCACCAATGAGCTGTTGCAATATTTCACCGAACAATTCTTCTTTATTCGTAAAAAACGTATATATCGTGCCTTTGCCTACTTGGGCAATCTTGGCAACTTGATCCATCGTCGTCGCTTTATAGCCGAACAAAGCAAAGGATTGCGCTGCCGCTTCAACAATCTGTTTTCGGCGGTCTATGGACATCTCCTCTGGCTCCTTTCTTCGACAGAGTTCTGACTAAATGACCATTTCGATATTTTGGTCATACTGTCTTTACTCTGAAATGTAACATATAATAATCTGAATTTCAACCGAATTCACTGCCTGACGAAGGGAATTACTTACATGCATGGTTCGTCTTATTGGCTGATGCTTCCTGTAGACATTCCGGTTATAATGGAAATGGGTGAGAACATGCGAAAAAAAAGAATCCTTCTTTTGTCCGAAGGTTTCGGCACGGGCCATACGCAAGCAGCGTATGCTTTATCGGTTGGCATTAGACAACTTGCCCCCGATGTTCAGACGCGAGTCATTGAACTGGGCAAGTTCCTGAATCCGACGGTAGGACCGTTAATCTTTGCCGCTTATCGCAAGACGGTGAGCACGCAGCCGAAATTGGTCGGACTTTTGTATCGTAAAAAATATAAGAAATCGCTGAACCGTTTTACTCAATTGGCTTTACATCGCATATTCTACACACAAGCTTCTCATGTCGTTGAACAATTGCGCCCAGATGCCGTCATCTGTACGCATCCGTTTCCCAATATCGTCGTATCGCGTCTTAAGCGTTCCGGCTTGGACATTCCTTTATATACATTGATAACGGATTACGACGCCCACGGCACGTGGTTGAATCCCGAAGTGAACCAATACCTCGTCTCCGCTCCCGAGGTGCGCCAGAAGCTGCTTATGCGCGGGATCGCCTCCGATAGCATCGTAGTTACGGGAATTCCCGTCCATCCGAAGTTCTGGCAGCGCTGCCCCCAAGCCGAGGCACAGCATATCCTTGGCCTGAAGCCGCTCCCGACCGTGATGATTATGGGCGGAGGCTGGGGATTGGCGCTGGATGAAGAGCTGCTGCAATATATGTCGACTTGGCGCGAGCATGTGCAGCTCTTATTCTGCATGGGCAGCAATCAGAAAGCGATTCAGCGCATGGAGCAGGACCCGATGTACCGGCATCCGAACATACATATATTTGGATATACGCAAGAGGTGTCTACACTAATGGATGCGTCCGATCTATTAGTGACGAAACCCGGGGGCATGACGTGCACGGAAGGAATGACCAAAGGCATACCGATGCTGTTCTATGCGCCGATACCGGGGCAAGAGGAAGAAAATTGCGACTATTTTACAGAGCATGGATTTGGCGAGCGCATTGAATCGAGAGCAACGGTGGCGAAATGGTTCAATGATTTGCAGCTTCACTATGAGACGCTGCGCCAGAAGCGGCAATCGGGCCAGCTCTCTTTCAGAGAGCCTGACAAATGCGCCCAAACCGTATTGAAATTGCTGCAATAATCGAATCTTATTCACGTAACTGATGTAAAGGGATGGATGCATAATGATGTTTTCAGTAATGGGATTTGCGGGCAATGTGCTGATCGCGCTCGGGCTGCTCGCCAAGACACTCAGTTGGATAACCAGCAAGGGGTTGTTTATAGCCGTCATTTTTTTCGGCTTTATTTTATTCGGCATCGCGGAGAGCAAATGGGGCCGCCGCCACGTTGTCGTGCGCTCCATCGACTATTTGCCGCTCATGGCATGCGTTATTCTGTACGCATTGGCACAGAATGAATCGGTGAAAGTCGCGGCGATCGTTCTCCTGCTGCCGTTAGGCGCCATAAGCTCTTGGATTGCGGTACGTCTGTCCAAGACGAAGAAGTACCGGTCCATACCGAGAATCGACGAAACGAAGAACGATCCTCCGAAATTTCAATGAATGGCGGAATAGGCTGTATCCGTGAGCAGAACACGCTCATCGGGTGCAGCCTTCTTTTTTGCATGCTGCTGACGACCGCATATAAATGAAAGGAAGAGGCCGCCATGGGTCTCTTCCTTCGCACATCATATGAAATGATAAGAGAAAAATAATAGCTGGAGATTCATTGTATAGCTTGCTTGCATAGCGTTTCTTATTGGCTGAAAGCGTTCATTTTACAAGACGCTGCCGCCGAACAGGAAGCGGTATTCCCACGTCGTGTTTTTGATGTTATCGATACGCACGCCGCCCGATTTTTTGGAATACGTATGCAAAATTTGGCCGTTGCCCAAGTAGACGCCGACATGCGTGATGCGCTGCTTGGACTTGTTAATGCCGCTATAATTGGATTTTTTCGACCCTTTATAGGTCATAAAGAACATTAAGTCTCCGCGTTTCAATTGGCTGATGCTAGTTTTGGCCGTGGAATGCGACTTAATCCAGGCTCCTTGCTTACGGGAATCTGTCGGAAGCACGATGCCCAATGCTTCTTTATAGATATGTCTGACGAAGTCCGAGCAGTCGAACGTTTTCGTATTGTTGCGGTTCGAGCCGAACTCGTAAGGCGTTCCCTTATACTTTTTGCCCGTCTTAATCACTTTCTCGATTTTAGCCGACTTGCTGGTAGAAGAGGCAGCCATAACGTAGGTGCCTTCGCCGGAAGCGGCTGCCGTTGAACCAGAAGGCGCTGTGGATGGGGTATCCTCCACCTGTATGTATTTGCTGTCGGCACTCATATACCCGATGATGCCGTTTTGATCCTGTACCTTGTACCAATTGCTATTATGCTTGTCCAAAATGACAACCTGCTCGCCCTTCTTCGCCATGCGAATAATGGTCCCGGACAAGGACGGTTCGGTACGCAAGTTAACGCCGTAAACGACTTTCCCCGTTTTTTGATCGTTCGACTGCTTATCCGCAGGTGTTGCTTGCAATGCAGCCGGATCGATTAAGGTCGCTTCCGAATCAAGCAGGAAACCGCCATTATCATCATCGTTATCCGGATCGCTTTCTTCTATCAAATATTCTTCCAATTGCGGAATTTGGCTCGTTATTTCTTCATCGGTCATTGCCGCTGATGCAGGCGCCGCGTGCAGTGGTGTCATCATCATCTGACTTGCCATCGTAAACATTAGTAAACCTAACAGTAATTTTTTCTTCATGAGAAGCCTCCTTGTTGTTCGTACATTACTGTGACGTGCAACCGAATGTTGAGCTAATGTTCATATGAACAAGATGTCAAATACTAGATTATTTTAATCATAATTCTATATTTGTAACGACATCCCAATAACGCTCGCCCTTATTATATATAGACTTTCAACCAGGCTGCCATCGGACTATTCTCTTAAAATTCGACAAAAATTTAACCAAAACTAGTCCTATCGAACCATTGAAACCCATATAAAAGAAAACATTTACACAATCCCCCATAGATTGATGGTATATTATAGAAGTCATTGTTATTAAAAAGGAGCGTGTTCCTATGGTTCGTATACATCGATTTTCTGTCCCTTGGCCGGTACTGGTTATGATGTTGGTCGCTGCGGCGGATGTTTCTATGCTGCTCACCTTCTCCTCAGCCACCGTTCCGGATCTGTTATCGTTCGGAGTGGCATTGGATTTTATGATCATCCTGCCCTTGTTGTATTTCTGGTTCCGCGTTCGCCGAGCCGACTCCCTGAAAAGAGCCGCCTTCGTCCGTTCGCTTGCAGCAGGACTGGCCGGATATGCGGCAATGAGTCTGTTCGTCCCGCCTGTTGGCACAGAATTGCAGCGTATCCTCGACGCTTTGGCATTGGGGTGCGGAATCAGCATGGCTGCTTATGTGATCTATCAAACGGTGCGGGTGCGGCGGGCGTACCGGATCTTGTCTGCCGATGGCGGGGCTCCTCTGGATGCGCTGCGATCGTCTTTCGCCGATGCGGTAAGCTCGCAGAAGACGGGCGCGCTGCTTGTGCACGAAGCTTCTGTCTATTACCACGCGCTGTTCAGTTGGCGAAAAAAATCGTATGTTCCTGAACGCGCCGCCGCTTTCGGCAGCTTGGAACAGTCCAGCATGCTCGTCATCGTCATCGGAACCATCCATGTGCTCGTCCTGGAAGGGATCGGGCTCCATTTTCTCATTCACCAATGGTCCGCGATCGCGGCATGGATTTTAACCTTGTCCAATGTATATTTCATTGTGGTCCTCATTGCGGATTATCGGCTGACAATGCTGAACCCGGTGCTGGTTACCGGGCAGAGCGTGCGAATCCGCCACGCCCACGACATCTGGGCCGATGTGGAACGCGAGGACATCAGCAGCGCTTGGATGACGAAAGAACCGCTGCCGAAGGAGCTGGTACCCGTTACGGCTGCTCCTGCCTTCGGCACGCCGAACGTCATCCTCCAGTTCCATCGTCCGGTCACGGTGACGGGCCGCTTCGGCATGAAGCGCAACGTGAAGCAGATCGCGCTGTGCTTGGATAAGCCGCATGATTTTGTGGCTGAGGTTATGGGTGATCGGGAGCCGGGTCGGCTGTAGCCATGCTTTACTGCTCTTGGCAGTACGGCTTCCCGGCTTGGATTGAGGGGTAATAAAAGGCTGTCGAGAATGTCTCGGCAGCCTGACGGGTAAATGGGTAACAAAATGATTTATTCAAGCATGATATCTTCTTCTATCCACGCGAGATAGCCATCCAGAAACGTTTCTGTTTTTGGAATGAAACCTTGTCCGAAATGATAGTCTGGATCCAAAGTCGTCATATATATATTTCCTTTGTACGACTGGCGATCGACGCAAATAATCGCTTCTCCCAGTTCATTGACAAGGATCGGCTCCGCCCTTGCGCCGCCTTCCAGCCGAAATACGCCGTGATAGTGCCACTTTGCATCATCGACCGCAATCTTTTGAAATAACGGATGTTCAGCATCAACCGGATATAACGGCAAATCTGCGCCTTGATTCACCCACCAGTAAAAATTAGTCGGGTAAAACTTCCAATTGACAGGAGAAAGCCACGGTTTCTCGATCTCCCCGAAGGTGATAAGATGTCCTCCCTGATTCAAGTATTGGCGGAATTGCTCCGAATGCCGGCACAGCATATCCTGATTCAAGCGGGTAGGCACAATCACGTAATCGTACTGCGGCAGTTCGGTTCGATGCAGATCTAACATGTAAATCCTATCGGTAAACCGCTGGCGGTACTTTCCGTCTTTTCTCGTAAAAAAATAATGCTGGTAGCTGACACCGCCGTATAATATACCTGTCTTCATCGTCTTAACTCCTCATACTCTCTATCGATCCAAGCCAACAACTGCAGCCCCATTCTTCGAGCCGTTGTCGTGTCGGACAATCCGTATGCCAACAGATCGGTGCCTGCACCTGCTACAATCGTCCCGTTGGTCGTGTGTCGATCCACATAAACAACCGTCTGGCCGGCATTATCCCATAGCGCAATCTCCGCATGTGCAGGCGCTTCGAAGTAGCCCCGTGAGAAGAAGCCTTTTACACCACGGCGATAATTCAGATCGTACTCCGTTACGCCTCGAAAGAGCGGATGCTCATCATGGGCAAGTATGGTCCGCGCGTTGATGTCTAGCGAGCTTCGAATCCATAAGCCATTGCCGGGCAGCCATGGCAAAAATATTTGGGCAAAGGAAACGACAATTCGTCCCTGTTCCAGAAACTGCGCGATACAATCACGATGTTGATGCAAAAATTCCTCATCTATATTGTTAGGCACAACCATCGCACCGTATGGCGCCAGTCTATCCATCGTCATATCATACAAAAACATGCGCTCTAACCGATTCTCGTACAATTCATGCCGATACACTCGCGAGGAACTGTCCGAATAGGAATCTAAGTAAGCAATCTTTATGGGCATCGTCATGGCGCTATACATTAACCTCCCTAAACAAAGTCATCGTAACAAGCGGCTAATAGTGATTTGGTATACGCGTTAGCGGGATGCTGCAATACCTCATCTGTCGTTCCCATCTCAAGCAGCATGCCGTTGTGCATGACAGCGGCACTATCCGCGAAGCCGCGAATCGTCTCAAGCCGATGCGTAATAAATAAGAAGGACATGTTATGCTCCCGCTTCAAGTCAGACAATAAGCTTAAAATGTCCCGTTCTGTCATCGGATCTAGTGCCGACGTGATTTCATCGGCAACAAGCAGTTCAGGCTCCAGCGCCAAGGCGCGCGCAATGGCAACACGCTGCTTCTGTCCGCCCGAGCATTCGGCAGGCAGTCTGTCTAAGAGGTCACGAGGCAGCCGAACTCGCTCCAGCAGTTCCTCGACTTTCCGTTGCGAGGCCAAGCTCGTCCATTTGTTCAACATAAGCGGCTCGGCAATAATATCTTTGATTTTCCAATATGGATTCAGGGAGCGATCCGGGTTTTGAAATACAATTTGCACTTTCGCCTGCGGCTGTATGGGAGCGCCCTTCCAAAAAACAGCCCCCTCCGTCGGCTGCTGCAAGCCGACAATCAGCTCGGCCAGCGTCGATTTGCCAGACCCGCTTTCTCCTATCAGCGCAAATACCTCATGCTCGGAAATCGAGAAGGACACATTCTGAACCGCAAATGGCTTGGACAGCCCAAAACGCTTTGAAATATGCTTCAGCTCGAGCATCGCTTGCACTCCTTATCTCATTCAAATCGTGGTTGTTCAAAAGTCCGCTTTTGATTACGGACTTATATGTCTTCACTTTGTCGATGGTATAAGCGCCTGCAGCTCACGACTGTAGCTCGTTGCAGGCTGAAGCAGCCACTGCTCCGCAGGCGCGTGCTCCAGCAGTTGACCATCTTTGATAATCATCATGTCGTCAGCCACCCGCAGCGCCGCTTGCAGATCATGTGTGATCAGCAGCAGTGTCATCCCATACTCTCTAACCTTTGTGATGAGCAAATTAAGGATTTCCCGCTTTACGACAGGATCGAGCGCGCCTGTCGGCTCGTCAGCAATCAGCAGACTTGGCTTATTAATAAGCGCCAGCGCTATTAATGCGCGGCCGAGCATACCTCCGCTTAATTCATGCGGATAGCTGTCCAGCAATCGCTCAGAAAGCTGCACCTCCCGCAATGCCTGCCCGGCGGCAAGCCGTTTCTCCGATGCAGTGACGCTTGACGCGTCCGCCCCCTGCATCGCCTCCATAAATTGTTGTCCTACGGTCAATAGCGGATTAAAGCTGAGTCGAGGGTCCTGAACAATAAATGCAGCGTCGACCCAGCGGTTTATACTCTGTTCGGCAGAGCCGCCATTCGGACCGACACTGCGAATATTTACTGCCCCGCTCATGACATCATCCGGCAGCATGCCGTATATAGCCCGCGCCAAAGTCGTTTTTCCTGAACCCGATTCGCCAATAATAGCCGTGACGCTTCCTGCAGCGATAGAAAAAGACATCGGCTGCAAAATCATAAGTCCATTGTGCACCACGCTTAAATCGTGAACCGCAACCGCGTTATCCGCTCCAGCATGAGTCGCAGTACAATGTACAGCACGTTGAGATTGCTCGGCTGCCTTGACACTGGAATGCGTGCCTGGGACAGACGCATCCATTTCGCCGGAAGCCAGCAGCAGCTTGACCCTGCTGCTGGGGCTGTAGGAACGCAGCCATCTGTTCCCTTGCTGATGTTCGCCTTCGCTTAATAGAGCAAGTCCAATCGTTACGAGCAGGAGCGCCAGCATCGGCGGTACAATCGTCCACTGCCAAGCTGTTGTTATCCACGTTTCGGTTTGATGGAAAGCTTGCTCCAGCATTTTGCCCCAGGTCGGTTGGTTCGGATCGCCAAGACCAAGGAAAGACAAGCTCGCCTCCATCGTTACCGCCTGACGGAACGATAGAATGAACTTCGTTCGCAAAAGTGGAACGATAAAGGGCATCAGGTGCTTTCGCAAAATATAGCTTGGCTTTCCATGAAACAACTGTGACGCTTTCACGAATTCCCGCTCACGCAGCGACAACACGGAGGCTCGAATGAGCCTCATATATCCGGGCCAGGTAAGCAAGCCAAGCGCTACAATCAACTGCCAGACGCCGCCTGATGTAAAGGCGGCTACAATAAGCACAAGCAGCAAAGAAGGCAGCACAAGCAGCACATTCGCCAATCCGTTTATCAATGGATCAAGCCTTTTGAAATAACCTGCCACAAGCCCAAGAACACCGCTTAGCGTGGTGCTAATAATGGCAACGCCCAGCCCGATTAGGAGCGTCGTACGCGCCCCATAACTGAGCTGGCTGAACACATCCTGGCCTAGCGCATTGGTGCCGAGCCAATTCACACTCGATGGAGCGAGCAGTCGTTCGCCATCAAGCGCAAAGGGCTCTACACCTGCGAGCAGAGGCCCTGCAAGAGCTAATGCGACAAAACATGCTACTATAACGCTGCCTGCTTTTTTTGATCGGTTCATCATGCTCCCCCTTGCTTTCCTGTCTGAATTCGAGGGTCAAGCAGCGGGTATATCCTATCTGCGGCCATGTTGAGCAGCAATACAAAAGCGGTCATCAGCACAAAAAGTCCGTGCAGCAGCGGATAATCCCGCGCCAAAATCGCTTCCTGCAACAAATTGCCGATGCCCGGGTACGAAAATACCGTTTCTACGAGTACCGATCCGGCCAGCAGCCCGCCAAGCCGGACAACAACCATCGTTATAATAGGGAGAATGGCGTTTCGCAGAACGTGTCTATACAAAATAGTGCCGCTGCCCACACCTTTGGCCAATGCAAATTCAATAAACGGCTCGCGCAGCACCCGAATAGCTTCATTGCGCATCAGTAAATAGATGCTGGCCGTATTCGCCACCGTCAAGGTCACGACAGGCAGAACTGCATGCCAAGACACGTCTATCGCCAGGTCCCACCAACCATTAGGTGTATAAAAAGGCGTCTCCGCGCCACCGAGAGGAAACCAATCCCATTTCACCGAAAATCCGAGCACGAACAACATCCCTGTCAAAAAATCCGGGATTGTGCTGACACTAATCATGGTGAGAAACCATCCGCGGTCATGATTCCCTGCATGCCGCCATGCAGATAGCAATCCTGCAGCTATGCCGATCACGATTGACAACACGGTTGCCACGCCAACGATGAGCAGCGTCCACGGGAGACGATTCATAATCACTTCATAGACTGGCATTTTATAGGTGAACGACTGCCCAAAATCGAAGGTGAATATCCCCTTCACGTAGTCCGCAAGCTGCATCCATGCCGATTCATCGAGATGATAGTAGTCCCTCATCGCTGCTTTTTGCGCATCCGAGATAAAAACAGGGCCGTCTTCCCCGCCCTCCAAAAAATCAATAGGCCCCCCCGGCAGCAGCCGGGGGAGAACAAAATTCAAAAGCAGCACAAATAACAACACATATAAATAGGTGACAGTATGCTTACTTCTTCGCATCGATAAATGCCGCCTTGTTGTCCCATAGCGGTATGCCGTCCGCTATACCGCCATAGGTGTTGAACCAACGGTCAAACTCAGCTGCCTTGTAAAGGAAATAAAATGGACGATGATACAAGACGAGCGTCGGCAATTCCTCTGATAAAACAATTTGCATTTCGCCAACAATCTCTTTTCGTTTCGCTGTATCCAGCTCTTGCAGTTGCTCCTGGGCCAACTGCTGGAACTGTCGATTGTCGAATGAGCTGCCTCTGGCTGCAAATGAATTGCTTGCTTTTCCTAAAAACCACAGCCGTAAAAAGTCGGGGTCGCCGCTCAGCCCGATATGCCCGGTTAACGCCATATCGTATTTGTTCTCACCCATTGCAGAGGTGAACGTCGCCCCATCCACCTGTTGAATGTTCAATTCGATGCCAACCTTTTTCAGCATCTCCTTCATCATTTGCGCTTCTTTGGAAGTAGAGGAGACTATCAAGCTTAGCTTCAAGTCTTGGCGCACGCCGCTGCCGTCTTTGCGGTAACCAAGCTCGTCGAGCATTTGTTCAGCTTTGGCCGTGTCATATTCATAGGTCTTAACCTTATCGTTGTACCAAGGCGAATCCGGTGGAATAATCCCGCCGCTGCCCGGAATAGGTGTCCCCCCAACAATTTTGCTAGCCATTTCCGTACGATCAAGCGCATATGCCAATGCCTGGCGCAACCGCTTATCCTTTAATTGCGGATGGCTATGGTTAAATACGACGCGGACCGCACTGCCTGCCGGTTCGCTCTTCATGACTTGAAAGCCTTCCTTCTGAAGTTGCTCCGCTTCCCGATAGTTCAAAGTCGACGCTGCATTAATTTCATTCTTCTGCAGGGACAGCACTTTGTTTTTCGTATCCATGTATGCAACATCTTGTACGTTCACGTTTCCCTTGAAATAGCTGCCATTAGCGATGAACAAGTATTGCCCCGACTTATCATCATACTGTTTTAGCGTAAATGGACCTGTGCCAACCAGTGCTGACGGATCGCGATAAGCGATCGGATCGCTTACGTTTTCCCATACATGCTTCGGAATAATGGGCATAATCCCCACTAGGTCGCTTAAAAATGGAGCATATTTGTTATTCAACTGAAACTCAACCGTGCCGTCTCCCGTTTTGGACACGGATTTGATTTGGCTAATGTCGCCAGTCCATGGGAACGGGTGTGTCTTGAAGTATTCAAATGTAAACACGACATCATCCGCGGAAAACGCCGTCCCGTCATGCCACTTCACATCCTGCTCCAGCGTGAACGTATACCGCAATCCATCCTCGGATACCTTCCACGATGCAGCGAGCCATGGAATGACTCCCGTGCCGTCTTTCCAGGTTAAGGTGTCGAACAAAAAGCTATTGCGCAAATAACCGCCAGGTCCTGACGGCTTGAAAGCAAACGGCGATGGGTAGCCGCTTTCCTGCCATCCGATTCGGATGGCAGGCTGCTCCTGTGCTGGTACTGTTGAGGATTGCGGAGCCTTTGCATGTTCTGCCGGTGTAGATGTATGCGATGAACTGCATCCTGCAAGCAAAATGAATGCCATGAATAGTAAAGCTAAGTATGATGTCGTGCGAAATTGCATGAAAATAACACTCCTTTTTCTCGATTCAAGCGGTAACGTACAAAATTTAAGATAAATTAATTGAGAATGAAAATCAATATCAAAAGATGAAGTGATAGTTGGAATAATAGCGGCACAACCCATTTGATTCCGTTTTCATATTAAAATCTAATAGATGTATCAAAAAGAGCGATAGATTTATTGTTATGATTGATATTGATAATCAATCTCATATTTAGTATACTCTCTACTATTCTCATTCCCCCTAGGAGGCTGCACACTCATGAAGGTTCTCGATAAAATGGAAACTTTTTTGACGTTGGCTGAATGCGGGTCTTTTTCCGAAACGGCGAAGCGCCTCTTCTGCTCTCAACCGACGGTAACCAGCCACATTCAGCAGTTGGAGGAGCAATTCGAGGCAACGCTGTTAATGCGCTCGGGAAAATCGGTGCGTTTGACGCCACAGGGGGAAGTATTGCACGAGTACGCCAAAAAAATGGTCGCCCTATTTGAGGAGGCTTCGCAGAGCATCAAGAACGCGGGTCTTTCGAGCCCTGTGCTCGCGCTGTATGCCAGCAACTATATGGGGGTCTACGTGCTGCCGGATATTTTGCGGCGGTTTCACCACAGCTATCCACAGCAGCATTTTGAGCTCCATACGTATGGTTATACAGATTTGATTGACATGCTTATGGAAGAAAAAATCACTATGGCCTTCCTGCCTATCTATGAGGAAGACAAATATGTCCAGACTCAATATGATTCCATTGTGCTGTTTAAAGACGAGTTCGTGCTCGTGCTTCCGCCGGATCATGCTTGGGCGGAGCGAAAGATGCTGTATGCCCGCGATATCGCTCGCATAACGCTGCTGCTGCCGCAAAACAGCTATTTGCAGGATTGCATTTTATCTCCTATCTATGAGTTGGGGATTCGGCCAGACACAATCCATATGAGCAGCTTCGAGGTTATCAAGGAATCCATTAAGGCCGGATTGGGCGTTGCCTTTATCCCCTACTATGCCGTACGCGGCTCACTAGATAAAGGCGAGCTCATAGCGAAGCCCGTATACCGATTGCGTATCGAACGAAACAACGGATTTATTCACAGGAAGCACAAGCCGCTCACCCAAATCGAGACCGCTTTTTGCGAATGTGCTCAAGGCACTTTACTGTTGAATGGCAACGCTTAATCATTCTTGCCGCGTCTTTTGGATGTGCGCGTTTTGGAGGTTGAACCGATGTCTGTTATTCGAATTATGGACAACAAGGATGTAATTGAAATCAGCTTTGAAGATATTAAAAAATACCATGGCGGACTGGCCCTCATGGCTATCGCTGTTGCTTTCCGCGTGCAGCAAGCCGCTATACATGAATTGTTCGGCTCGGAACCGCCGCAGCGGAACATGCTCAGCATCCTGTCCGGCCATGCGGGTCCCGGGTTCCGCGATGCGTTCGAATTCGTTACTCGCGCTGTCACACGCGGGGTTTACAAGGTAAATGTCCATTACCCGGCGGCGCAATACGACCCGCATCGCGCCCAGTCCTACGCCTTTGTCCTCTCGGCCGGGGAAGGCGCCGCTGTTGAAGTGGTGTTGAAGGACAACTTCCTTCCGCTTGAGTTCTACGACTACTTGGCAAAAGGCCGCAACAAAGCGATGACCACACAGGATGTGGAGCAATTTGACAAGCTGAAGCTGGAGCTTTCGCAGCAAGCGTTGGCGTTGCCACAGGAAGAGTTGCTCACTGTGAAGCGGCTCTCGTAATTCAATGTCTGGCATGTCTGGCATCCATTGCTGAACCTGCGGAAGTCGCAGCTTGTCATGCTTGTCATGTGCCAGTCAACCACAGCAAAAAAGCGTGCAAGAAGCTCTGACAACAACTCAGAAGCCTCCTGCACGCTTTTCATTTTCATTTCTATGATGATGCGGTTCTCAATGTGCCGCTCGTCCTTGAAGACTTGCCGACTCAGACGCCGCTCCCGTATCCATCGGCTCCACATGCACGTGCACATGCGTAATATTGTGCTTGCGCTTCATGCTTTGCTCGATATCATCGCAGATTTGATGGCCTTCGATAAGACTCAGCTTCGGATCGACCTGCACGACTACGTCCACGAGGACCAGACTTCCATGCAGACGCGCCTTCACTTCGCGAATAGCCCGCACTCCGTCCGTGCCCGCCACCGTCTTGCGCAGCCGCTCCAGATGCGCCTCATCGAAGCCGTCGGTCAACGTATGCGTCGTCTCGCGGAATATATCCCACGCCGTTTTGCAAATCAACACGCCAACCGACAAGGCCGCTAACGGATCCAGCCAAGGCAGCCCGATCTGGGAGCCAAAGATGCCGATCGCCGCCCCGAGACTAACGAGCGCGTCGGAACGATTATCCTGCGCCGCCGCCATTAGAGCCTGATTGCGGATGCGATTCGCCAGCCGCTTATTATACTGGTACACGACGAACATGACCGCTCCGCACACGACCGCCACCCATCCGGTAATCGGATTGGGCGTTACTGACTCTCCGTTAAATATAGAGCCGATGGTGGACAAAATAACCTGGATGCCGACAGTTGCCATAATAAATGAGGCAATGAGCGCAGCAATCGTCTCCGCGCGCAAGTGACCGTACGGATGATCGCGATCCGGCGGCTTCTGAGAGATTCTTAATCCGATAAGCACCGCCATAGAAGCAACGATATCGGTCAAATTATTCCAACCATCCGCTTGCAGCGCCTTCGACTGGTAATAGAATCCAATGGTCAGCTTTAATGCAGATAAGGCAATATAGGCAGCAATGCTAATCCATGCTCCCTTTTCCCCTTGCTTCATGTCCGCATATACGTCTGCGCTCATGTTATACCCTCCCCGCACCATTTACCCGAAAACGATATAGGATATAAAAAAGTCTTCTTTCCATCACGATTCACAATTGCTGAAAAAATAACTTTTTTATGTTCATGGTTTCATTTGCATTTTTCGGATCCCTATCTTAACAGACCGATTCCGTGTGGGTCTAGAGAAACAGTGTTGACCCTTGAAACAACTCTTGAACCGGCAAAAACCTGTTGCTTCCGGTTAGAAAAGTTGAGTCTGCTAAGAAAAGTTGCTAGGGGGCAACAACGCCCCATCTAGATAGGATGTGCGCTGGGGAGGACAAGTATACCCGAGGTAACTAGATAACGTAGGTCTTCAACTGCTGTGCGTCCCATTTGACCTTGCGCCCGCAGCCTGTGGCCAGCTCGCGGACAGGGGCGTACACTTTGCCGTCAATGAGGTAGCCCGTCATCGCTATGGATGAAGTTGAAGCAGCATTCCCTTGCAGCTCGATGTGAACTTGGCGGACGGGAACGCTGTGCGGTTCGTTCGGGCGTGCTCCGGCTTCATGCTCCCGCAGACACTGCTCAACGAGCGCCATGAACTGCTGCCACTGCGGCAGCAAGCGGGATGGGCATGCTTTCCCGCTCCAGTGACGGTGCGGCACGATGCGATCCAGCGGGATACCGTGCTTCTGCGACAGCATCGCAAGCAATTGCGCCGCATTGCGCCACGCCTTGGGCTCGTCCATCCCGGCGTACATGCATATCTCGACGCCAATGGATAACGCATTGCCGGGACCCGCTCCATCGCCCGCATGCCATCCCTGCTCGTCATCGCGCAAATGCTGGTACACGGAGCAATCATCCACCGTGTAATGCCAGCTTGTCTGCGCTCCGCCGCTGCCGTTCAAAATATAGCGCGCATGCGCCTCCGCCGTCGCCCCCGGATCCGTGTTGTCCGTATTATGCACCGTCATGTACATCGGCTTCATCGGACGGCTTGGCTTGTTCGGCCTCCCATCAGGCAGAAGGCGCTGTTTAACCTCGATGCTCATCATTCATTCCTCCTTTGCCTTTCAACACCTCGACCGCTTGACGAATTGCCGGCGGCAGCGGCACGCCCATCCGCCCTCCGTTTTCGATAATCGATAGCAACTCGTTGGCAATATAGAAAAAAAGAGTCGCGTCTCGCAGCAAATGCTGATCCCCCAATACGGTGTCGATCTGATGCGCAATCGCGACAATCAAGAAAATAAACACCTTGCGCGCAATGCCGATAAGGCCAACGCTGCTGCGCAGTTTGCCCTCCGCTCCTGCGGCCATCACGCCGGTGGCGTAATCTACTACCGCGATAATGACCAATACTTGCAGCAGCAATGGCCATCCGCCGAACAGCAAGGATGCGGTTCCCGCTGCCATCGCTACGCCTGCTTTGAGCAGCACGTCGATTCGTTCCATCATGTTTCCTCCTTTCGAGAATAAAAGTGCCCCCGGCCGCGGCCGAGGGCATAAAAATAGCGCCTTCTATTAGGTGGCGCTTACTCTATTTTTTCCAGCATTGCTTGTACGTCGTTTCTCCATCTCAGAGGCACAGCATCGAGCGTTCTAAGTCCCTTTTTAATCAATTCGCAATATACTATGATTCCATTTTCGGCTAGGATGTCTTTCAGGAGAGTGTTGTCCTGCTTGAGTTGTCCGTTTTCGGCTTCCAGTTCCCGGACTCTACTTTCTACGGTGTCTATACTTTAATAGTCGTAATAAAATTTTGCCGTTTCCAGTCCAATTTTAGTACCAGAAGCAACCCGGGACGTGATCCGGTTGCTTTAGGCAACACCTTTATATCCTACGTAAATCCTACGTACATCGTTAAACTCCTAATATAAAAATGTGGAACCACTCAAGGTGATACTTGCAACATCATTCGCGCGATACGCGTATGCCTCGCCCGCAATACGTATTTCTCCGTTTATGTTAAACCCGTCTGGTATAGGTATATTTCTAGAGGCTGGGCTCGAAGTACTCCCATACGAGGCATATTTGACGATAAATTGGCGAGATTGACTCACTAATTCAACACTGACTATTGACTGTGAACCAGCATCTGGGTTACCCGTCATCAGCGGCAAACGTATGCCTGTATCATCGAACGCAACCAAAGCCGCGTGGGCACTGTCACTGGCATAAATTGATGAGTTTCGGTTTCCTGCATCAGCGAAATAGGCATTTTTTGCTGATGCAGGTAGTGTGAAAAACATAACCGTTTGCGTCCCCTGTCCAGTCTCACCGTATGCACTATTTGACACATCGATCCGACCACCTGTCGATATCTGCCCAATCTTCCCCGCCAATTGGTCGAACGTATCATTCGCGGATGCCGGGACTCCCTTGGCGTTGATGGCACCCGCGATTTTGTTTTTCGCTTCAACGCCAGAGTGCTTTAGTTCGTTGTAATCATCGATATTCAACACTTTTTTCCATGGTCCCCACGAATTGTTGTAAAAGTTACGCGTAAACACCCTGTTATCACTTGGATTAAAGACATACCAAGTTTGGTTTACACCCGCATGTTTGCTTACTTTTACATAACAGGACTGATCATCAGGTCTATTTGCAAAAGTACTAACCTCTGCGTTAGCAGGATTGTAATATTCGCCTTCGTCCCTAACGTTGTTCATATCCGTGTTCGCAGGGAGATATATTGCTTTTTTCACAAACGAAGTGTTGACATAGTTTTTTGCATTCGCCTCCGCTTGATTTGCCTTTGCCTGTGCCCCCGCAGGCGTCTCTGCCCCAATGTACTCCGGCGTTATCTTGGACAGGTCGATGTCTGCGACTTTCTGATCAGCGTATGACTTAGCCTCGGACAAAGCGGAAGTAACATCCGTTTTCTCTGCAGCATTATTCTGCAGCTCCTCAAGCGCCTCGTACGTCGTGTTCATGTGCCAGTTCATCCAGGCCGCCGGCGGCTTGTCCATGACGTTGTAGCCTTCGGTGATTTTGGATTCTGGCGGGCGGATGCCCTGCTTCTTCCATTCGGGAAGCGGTTTTTGAAATGCCATTGTGTAATCCCTCCTCATATATTCGTAACCGCAGCTTGCCATTGGATTGCCACCCTCCCTCCCAATACAGCAAGGATTCCGGTGACAACGTAACGGTCAGCTGCAAAAATGCAGTTCATTGCAGCGTGGAACTCCACTTTCCATGAATAAGCTGCAAAAGTGCAGTTAAATGACGTCGTTTCGGGGCAGTTGCCGGTTTTACGCAGATTCAGATGTACTTTTGCATCTCATGGCCCCAATATCGTCCATTTCAGCAAATTCAAATGTACTTTTGCACTTCACGCAGCCTAACACCAGCGAGGCTAAACGGCAGGCATAGGTTCCCCAGTCCTGCCTTGCCTAGCCCCAGCCATCATACGCCATTCCCAGCACACCTAGACCGGTATCGCGTAATCGTTCCCCGGCACGTACATATCCCCGAGCGTGCCGCCCACGGTCATCGCCTCGTCGGCGAGGCCATGCTCGTCTTGCTCCAGTGCGTCGTACGCCGACGACAACGAGAAGGTGCCGGTCAGCTCGACCTGGCCGACGCGCACCCCGGCGGCGACGAGGCGCTCCACGAGCGAGACGAACTGCGACGGGCTCAAGCCCACGCCGCTCAGCTTCTCGTACGGCACCTCGCTCACGTGAATCGCCGCCGGCTCGGGGCTGACCGGGTCGTTGTACCGCTCCGACAGGCCGAACTCGCCCGGCTCCGCGTTCAGGGCCAGCGCCAGCACCTCGATGACCGAATCGAGGTTGCCGCTCGCGTTCATGCGCGCCAGCTTGGAGCGCAGCAGCAGACGGTACACCTCGTCCGTCGCCTGGCCGCGCGGCTGCCCGAGATTGCCGCCGATCATGTCGAGGGTCGCTCCCTCCGCCTGTTCGATGCTCTTCCAAGCGGACATGCGCTGCACCGTCGCGCCAATCTCATTCAACTGCTGCAGCCATACGTCAGCCAAAATAGAAAAACGGCTGCCTTCCTTCGCGATAACGTCTGGCAGCATGTCCATCAGATCGTTCAGCTTAAACATGAGTCACCGCCACCTTGATCCGCTCCGGCGCCACCCGCGCCACGTGATACAGCGGAATATCCACATTGCCGCTCACATATTCGCCATCCGCCAGCTTCACCTTCAAGTCCATCACTTCCTCGACGCCGATCACATTTTGCACCGCCGTCAGCAAACGGCTGTACACGATGCGCGAGCCTTGCGCCAGCCCCGTGTAATCCTGCTGGTCGGCGCCAATGCCGCCGATATACTGCGCAATCGCCGTCACGATATCGTCCGCGCCGCGCGCCGGGAACGTCGGATTGGCCGACACGGCGGCCTCCACATGCACGTCCAGCATCGTCATGCGGCTGAACCGCACCTCATGCTCGCTCCCGCTCACATCGCGCACCTGCACGCTTTCCGTGCCGTCCGTGCCAATGCCCGCCGCCTTCTTGTCGAAGATCGCCTTCGCAATCTGCTCCGGCTGCCCGCCGTACACATATGCGCGGATCGATTTCGGCGGAATGCCCTCCGCATTCGTATCCATCGTGTTATTTACGCGCACCGAAGCCGACTTCACATCCGGCAGCTGCAACAGCGCCGATGCGATCGCATCGATCGTCGCCGCATGGCTGCCATCGCGCGCCGCACGCAAGCGATCGCGGAACTCCACGTCATTTTCGCGCTCGCGACCGTCGATCATGCCGCAGGCATTCGTTACGCCCGTCAGCTCCTTCACCGGATTCATCAGCTCCGTGATGGCTCCCGCCGGAACGTTGCCAGAGATACCGGCCACCGCCGCCGTCACATTCACCGTGCCGCGGCCCGCATCATCCAGCGTGCACGCCATCGTCGTCGCGAACCAGACGCCCGCCTTCGTGCCAACCTGCAGCCCCGCCTGAACCGTATGACCCGGCGTCCCGCTCAGTTCGATCGAACCGTGGGCCGGCTGCTCCAGCTTGCGCCGCAGCCCGTAGAACACCGCCAGCGCATCCAGCTGCACGCCGGTCGCATATTGAATGTACGACTCGTGATACACCTGCTCCACGTCCTCCCACAGCACCGACAAATGCCACGCGAACACCTGCAGCATCATGCCCAGCGGCGACGTTTCCGACGTGTTGATATCCTGCCCGAGCCGTTTGCCCAGCTCCGACACCATTTCCTCATAAATATCGTTATACGTTTTGCGCTTCAAACCCGCTTCCGTCAGCATAATTCAACTCAACCTCCTCTCCATCCGCGCTCATCATGACGAGGCGCATAGACACCGTCCGCGCACGCTCATCCCAGTCAATTTCCAGTTCCTCCACCGACTGAATGCGGGGCTCCTCGGCCAGACAACGCATGACCGCCTCCCGGATGCTATCCTCGTCCACCTGCTTGCCCATCATTTGATCATGATCCAACCCCATGTCAGGCGCAAAAAAATACTCGCCCAAACGAGTTCCCATCCGTATCCGCACCGACTGCGCCAGCTCTTCGCGCCCGTCAATCCAAGCGATTTGCCCGTCAGACACCTGAATATCCCCGTCGTTCAAAGCCCAAGCTTTCATTCGCCTGCCACCTTTCCCACGATAACGCCCCCGCCGCCATTCGCCTCCGTAAAGACGACCAGAACGCGGCTTCCAGCTTCCAAGACAACCTCGGATGCCTGCTGCACAACGGGCAGCTGATAGCGAATCACCCCTGCTTCCCCGTCCAGCTCCACATCGGCGTCGGCCGCTCCCATGCGAATTACGGTGCCGAGCTGCGCGCCCGTCATGCCGGACAACCTGTGATCTATCCATGCCTCCAAAGCGCCGACTGCGCGATTGGCTCCCATGGCGTCCCCTCCTTTCCCTCTCTAAAAAACGAACTTGCCCGCAAAACGACCGCGTAATCACTCCGCTGGCCTCATTCCTTGACCAGATCCACTTCCGTGATGAACTGCTCGCCCGAAATCGTATGCTTGCCCTGCTTCACCTTATACACGCCCTCGAAATCCTCGCTAACGAGCCTAACCTGGGCGCCCGCATGCAGACGATGATTGAGCAGTGATGTCGCGCGGACTCCCTTCGTCTTCCCCTCTTCAAAGGACTGGGGACTGTCGATCAGCCCGCTCTCCGGGGACAGCGCCACAAACGTGCGGCTCGTCGCAACCATATTGGCCGCTTGAAAATACAGCTTGCCCTGCATCGTATACGTGCCCAAGCCGCATGCCGCCGCGGCGCGCCGAATCGCATTCAACGGATCGCCCTTGACCACGAACCCCTTCGCATAGGTGTGGTCGGCGGGCAGCCGCAGCTCGCCGTGCGGAATCTGGGCCCGGTTCAACAGGTCCCTAATAATCTCGCTCGCCTTGCTGCCCGGCCGGTACGTATGCACCATGTCATACACTGATACCTTCAAGTCATCCTTCACTTGAATCGTCGTTACCCGGTCCATCTGCTCCCGCTTCGTGCGCACTTCCACGATGTTGCCCTGCAGCACCGTGCCGAGATCCGTTCCATAACCTGCATTCACGATGACGCGCATGCCTGTTTTTAGATTGGCGAGCGTATGCTTGGACAGATTATAGAGCTCAACCGTCGATTCATTCGGCTCTTTGTCGTCATCGAAATCGGCCACGACCCGGAGCGATAAATCCTCATATGTGAAGCGGTAGCCGCCAATAAGCACTTCGCAATTGCGTTTATACAAATATTCCATCGTCTTCTCCCAGATGCACGGACACGGACTGACCGAGCGTATCCCAAGTGACGTGCTCTTCCGGATTTTCTCCGTATGGCACGATCAACTCCAGCGGAAAGTCGGGCGTTTCCATGCTCTCGAACAACGGCACTCCCCACACCAGCTTGACGCCAAGCGCAAGGGGAAGGTCCCCTTCCAGCAAATCAACCGTAAAATAATCATGCCGCGCGTTGTAACGCACCTCGAACGTATACGTCCGTTCCCCTAAATCCATGTCGAACGAATAAGGGACAAGCTCCTTGTCAATGACAATGACCGCCATCCATCTTCCTCCTCTCTGCCAAAAAGGCGCCTTCCTTGTCTCCCGCCGCGTCAGGCCACCCGGATATCCATGCCCGCCTTAAGCGTGGCGTAAGAGCTGATATTGTCATTCATGCCCCGCAACACGTCGACCGGGATACGGAACTTGGCCGCAATCGAGTACCAGGAATCTCCCGGCAGAACCGTATAGGTCCGGTACGCATACTTCAGATTCGGATTCACCTTCTTCTGCTTCTCCGTCGCATTTTGCCCAATGGACAGCATCATGCCAATCGGCGGCGGCACACTGGGATCCAAGTGAGAATTCCATTCGCGGAGCTGCCTCACGCCAATGCCGTAGTAGCGGGCAATAGATTCCCATCTCTGTCCCGCTCGCACAATATGCGACCAGGGCTTCGGACGGTATGACGTGTTCCGTTTGCCCGAACGGACCTTCGGCTTCACCGCCGCTTTGCGCTTCGGAGGAAGCTTCGTATACCGGATCGTCACGACATTAATCTGCTTGAGCGTCAGCGAGAAGCTCATACCGTTGCCGATCGAGCTGTCATGCGCCGTCCGCAGGCTCGTAATGACGCAGTTCAGCAGCATGTTGCGCCCGGTATATTGCAGCAGCGTGCCCGCGTTCATCGCCTTCACGAGGCGATGGCGGTAATTCGACGCCTGGGGCCCGAGAATGAGCCCCTCCAGATGCAGGCTGACCGTATCCTTTTGAATGTGATCCGTTATCGTGCCGCCCTTTTCAATGTTGTGGCTGCTAACCTGAACCGCGTATTCCGGCTCCTCCGACGTGACGAACAGGTCGATTCCGCCCAAGCGGCTCAATTTCGTCTTAATAGGACATCGCCCCTTCCTTCGTAGTTTGCGGCTGCGGCATTTTGCTCGAAATGCTGCGCTCGAACGAACGGAACGAGGCGTCGAACTGATCGCGCGCGATGCGCTTGATTTCCTCAATCATGCGCATATCGATATAACCGTTCACATTGAGGTTCATGACGACGTTGCTGTTCGCATTCACATCCATCGACCCGCCACCGCCCGGCAGCGGACCCGGAATGTTCAGCGGCGGAGCCGTCGTGATGCCGTTCCCCGTTCCGGTCATATCCGAATAAGGCCGAGGCGATACCGGAGCCGGAGCGGACACGGAAGATAGGGGCCCTCCGCTCTGGGTGCTCTGGGCGCGCAGCGCGGCCGTCGGCGGCTCCATCTTCGGAATAATCCGATTGGTTGACGGCGCCTGTTCAGAAGCCTCTTCCTCCTGCTCATCCTTCGGCAGCAAAAATTTCTCTGCAGCCCACAGACCGGCATCCAGCGCCAGACCTCCCAGAAAACCCGCTGGATTGAACCGCAATATCTTCGTTGCTTTACTGACCACCTTCGCCCCTTTGATGAGCTTGCCGAACCAGCTCGTCTTCTTCGCGGCGGATGCCGCCTTCTGCACGGTCGCGGTCGTCTTGGCCGTCGCCTGGGCCGAGGCGGCTGCCTGCTGCACCGGATTCGGCACCGGGTTCATTGCCGTGCGCACGGATTGCGCGGTATGCGCCATATCCATCGTCGTCTGTGCGGCCGCAGCGGCATCGGCAAGCACCGCAACCGGCGCTGGCGCATCCGAACCGGCTGCGGCCGTCCCCATCGCGGTTCCCGATGCGGCTCCCGCGAGCGGGTCTCCCGCAGCTGATGGCGCTCCAGCTCCGGCAGCCTCGGACGGCTCGCCGCTCTGCCTGTCTGCAGAGCCTCCAATCAAACTTAAGCCCCCAGCAAGCATTCCGAGACCTATTCCCCTGCCAAGCTTGCCTTTGCTGATCCTCGGCATCCTCTTTGCCTTGCCGTGCGTTTGTGTTCTCGTCTTCCCAATCGGGCTGACCTCCGCGTGAGCCGCCTTGCCCATCTCTCCGGCACTGGCGTTAGGCGCAGGAGCGCCCATGGCGCCTGTTCCGGTGCCGGTTGCCGCTTCGGCAAACGGCTTCATCGAGGAAGGCGATTTATTGCGGCCTCTCCATCCGCGCCGGCGATAAGTGTCGGTTCGCCGCGGCGTTTCCCTTTGGCTGTCGTCCCCCGGGGACGCAGAGGCGCCCTTCTTCGCGCTTCCTTTTCCGGAACGCTTGCCTCTGTCATCCTTGCCCGAATCGAACAGGCCGCCCTTCCCGCCGGAGCCAGTCGTTCCCGCGCAGCAGCAGCATTTGCAGCCGCCTTTGTCTCCTTTGAACTTGTCCTTCACCCACTTCACATTGTCTGCGAATTCCTTGAACGACTTGAACATGTCATTCATATCCTGCGTCAACGTCACGGGCGCCGACTTCATAAATGGATCGTTCCATTTGGCGGGCTTGTCCTTCTCTCCCGAGCTTTGCCCGACGACAACCTTGACGGAAGCTTGGGCTTGGGCGATGTTCGAGCTATTGGCGCTGGCCAGAGAAGCTGAGCCCGCCTGTCGGGACATATTGCTTGCCAACAGCGAGCTTGCCAGCTTGCCCTGCCGTTTCAACTGCTCCGTCTGATCCCGCATCGCATCCTTCAGAATGGTGATGATCGGCTTCAAATCGCCCAACCTGCCGTTCATCGATCTCAGCTCGCGGTGAATGGCTGTAGACACCTGTGCATCCATTTCTTATTTCCCTCCTTTCCCGAACATCCACTCCATGGCGGAGGCGGCCTCGCATAGCTCCTCGATGCTCATGGCGTCCGCCTCCGCATACGTAATGCCGCCCCGGCTATTCAACACGACATGCCAAAATAATTGCCGGAGCGGATTCGTGGAAATGGAACGTTTATACGATGGATGATTCGGGCTCCAAGGGTGTATCGACCATCCCTAAAAACCGCGCGCATTCCAGCCAGAGCGGAGTCAAGAGGTCGGATTTGTCTTCGAGCGCCTCCCAGCTGAGGCGCGGGGATACGATCACATGCTGGAGGAAGAAATCCATCGAAGACTCCAGCTTCCAGCCGCCGTCCGCCTTCAGGGCAACGTCGTACAACCGCATCAAGGCACGCGCGCCCGGATGCTGCAGGACGTAATCCTCGCCCTCCAGCGTTACTGTCGTTTGCTTGCTCACATTGATTCACCCTTTCCCAGTCGTATTTTCGTTACATCACCTGATGTGTGTAGTCCAGCACTTGAATCTCGTATTCGCGATCCTCAAGCTCCGCTCCGTATGCCGCTGCCGGCAGCTTCTTCACGATAGCCTGCGTGCCGCCAATCCGCTCGCGCGGTTCATTGTGGGATACGACCCAGATGTCGAATATCTTCTTTTCGCGTGCGAGACGATGGAACAGCTCCAACTGCGGAGATGTTGACATGAGCGTTAATTTCACCGTGCCGAGCGGATTGTTTTTGTGCGCAATGGCAACTTCGCCACGAGCGCCAACGTGCGCCACGGACTGCTCTTCATCCTTCTCGCAGGAGACGAACGTGTTCTCTCCGAATCCCGTAATATACTTGCCGTCCACGATAACGGACACTTGCTTTGCATCATAAATGCCGATACTCATTGCTATCGCACCTTCCTTTTCCTGTACGGATATAATTCAATGCATTCCAACAGCTTGGCTTGTCCAAGCCGTATATTATGAATAATGTCGTAAAGTGTCTTCCATACCGCTTCCGGTTAGAAGCGGATGACACCCTTAATACGCACCTGATGGACCGCGCCGGCAATCTCGAACCAGAACGAACCGCCCCGATAGTCACGGTTGGCGCGATCGCTTGGATCCACCTCATTGCGCAGCAGGAAAGAAGTGCCGAACAACGGCTCGCTGCTGTCATCCGCCGCGATGATGCCCATGCGGAACGCTTCCTGCAGCACATTGACGACCGTGCTCTCAATCTGCGCGATGCCTGCGTTCGTATACGGCACCTTGTCAGACTGATTGAGCAGCTGCTGAATTTGCGCCTCCATGCGGGCGCGGACATAGTCGCGCGACATGATGACGTCGATATATTCGCCGGATACGGTCTTGCCTTCCGACGTGCGGGCTTCGCCTTGCTTGTTCACATATGTGAACGCTCCGCCGTCATGAATTTCCATCAGCTCGCTTGCCGTCAGCTTGAGCGGCGCGATGCCGGTGCACGCCTTGAACTTCCAGGTAACGGAGCCAACATCCGCGGAGCCGACCGCGCCCACGAGCGCCGCATCAGGATACGCGTCCATATCCGTATGATAGAATGCCGCGGTGCGCGTATATCCTTTCGCCTTCAACGCCTGCAGCTTCGTCTTGTCTGCAACCCGAGTGACAAACAAGCGATAGTCCTCCTTCTCCAGCTCGGCCGCAAGGGCTTCTACCGTCGCAGGACCATTGTCGGCGGACAGCAAATAGTACCATCCCATATCCAACACGGCACGCAGGCGGTCCACCGCCGCTTCCTGCTCGTCGTGAGCCGTAATGGCAATGCGGGCCGGAGAGCGATCTCCTTGACCGAAGAGGGCCTGCGCCATTTTGTATTCCGGCGTCGCCTCGGCGAAGTCGGCCTTCACCGTTTCCAGATCGCCGTATTCCTTGTAGGCGGAACCGCCCTCTTTTTTCCCGAGAATCAGTGGCATGGCGAAGGACAATCGTCCCGTCGGCTTCTGCAAATCAATCGTTACTTGCACGTCTTGCAATGTCATCTTCCCTTCACTCCTTTGATTTCATTGGATTCAAATGAATCGTTGCTACGGACGGCACCGTCCGTTCGAAGCGGTCCTTCATGCGGAGCTTGATTTGAAGGCCAAGCCCCGCATGCGGCTCCGTCTTCCATTGCGCCGGACTGATATGCACCATCGCGGCCGGAATGCTCTCGAGGCAATCCAGTCCGTCGGTCCACAGCCAGCCCAGCATGTCCCGGCATCGTTCAACCATCTCCATCCGATCGCCCGCTCGGATAAGAAGCAGCCACTCCATTTCCACCACCTTGTCCACAGCGCCCTGATGCTCCTGATGATTCGGCGTGCAATCGATGTACGGTGAAGCGACATCATAGGCAATGAGCGGCAGCGAGCTGTCCGTCTGGAGCGCATCCACGCTTATGACAGGCAGCTGCAACGCCTGACCCAGCGGCATGATCCACTGTTGAACGATATTCCGATAAGCAATCAAATTCCATCACCTCCTTGGAATCATCCTGAAACATCCTTCTGCCAACTGCCTGTTCAGACGGCCCGCTTCCTTGAAGCCTTGCAGGCACTGTCACTGATGCGGCTTCTGTGTTCACGATGTCCACGTTACTAGTATAGAACGGAGAACGTATGTTTGGTTTAAAGGAAAGGTTTAGTTTCTTTTTGATTTCTTTTTATATTATTATAAGAACACATGTTCTTGTATTTGTGGTATAATGGGTATACCTGCCACGGTGTTCAATTAAAACAACCTCAAGTCGTTGTTGTTTTCTATAAGTGCATGTTCAAAGAGGCCGCTTTTCAGCACCATAGAAGGTTGTGCATACGCAGACGCTTGGAGGGAGCATTCGCGAAGGGAATGCGGATCGCTGTTCATATTAAGGAAGCAATTCTTTCCGCTGGCATTGCTTGCCCTACACGAGCGCCAGCATGAAGCGCAGGCAACGATCGCCGAAGCATGTGCTCTATATGAGTGAACCCAAGCTTCGATTCCGCATGGCCTTTTAAGAGTTTGATGGGCAAGAAGAGATATTTTAAACAACTATTACTTAGAGTATTTGCTCAAAAAAACCTTTCAGTATTGAAAATGGGAGACTTTTTGAACATCTCCAAGAGTCGAAATAAAGGAGGACTTGCTTGATGATACCAATGGAATATATGGAGATCCCTAAAATGGAAACGATGGATGCCAAACAAACGAAAGCCCGCATCGAGGAAGTATTTGCTAAATACAGAATGTGCAAAGTAATGAAGTTTACGGTGCGCGAAGCTAAGATTACGACGAATTATGAAACGAGAGAGAATGGGACCACGAACCGGATTGGTGATCCGACGGCTGCGGTTGCCGTATACAACACAGACAAAGCAAGCGAATGTCTCGCCTTCTGCGAGCTGGTCGAATCGATTGTGAACGAGCTGGAGCCGGACGAGCAGCTCCTTATCCGCGAACGCTATATGAAAGCAGCGCGCATGACCGATATGAAAGTGTACAGCTTCAGCTTCGATCCTCCGATTAGCGCCGTCACCTACGGACATATTCGCAAGCGGGCCTTCGCGAAGCTGCTGCACGCTTTTCAATACGCATTCCGTCCTGCGCGCACCACGTAAACGCCCCTTTCCGCACCGGCATTGACGACCATAGCGCCTATCCTTATGCCAGCCGGCTTCAATCCGGTTGGAGGGGATAGGCGTTTCGCGTTCCGTTTTATTGAAGTGCTCACGATTCTCCCGCTGGTTCAGATACGGTGAGAAAGACGTTGTACAGCAAAAAAACTCCGTGGATCCTACATTCTATACCCGAAACTCGTAACGCGAGAGAGGTTGACGATCATTTTGCCGTGTCGTGTTTCGGCGGAGATTGGATTCTGTCCAACGCTTTGACGGTTTGAGAGCGATTGTATGGAGAACCACTGGAAAAGGTCCAGCTGAATCGTGCTTAAACGGCGGCGTACAACGAGAATCCCGGTTTTGGCCGGATGATTTCCAATGAAAAGGCGGCTTGCGCTCAAAACTCGATAGAAGACTGTATATTTTCCAATAGATCAAATGGTGACTGGAGTGAGCATAGCAAGGGGAAAAGGTGGAAGAGAGTAGAGTTTAGTTTATGGTGTATGCTGTTTGTCTGCATTCATCAGATTGAATGTTCTCTCCTTTTATCCTTTGCTTCACTCTCCCGCTGGTTCAGATACGGCGAGAAAGACGTTGTACAGCAAAAAAACTCCGTGGCTCCTACATTTTGTCCCCGAATCCCGTTCACACGAGAGAGGTTGTCGATCATTTTCCCGTGTCGTGTTTCGGCGGAGATTGGATCTGTCCAACGTTTTGACAGTTTGGTAGTGATTATGTAGAGACCCACGGAAAAGACCAGGCTGCCGAGAAACCTCTATTTTTTCAATATGCCCGTATGCGTGAGAAAGGGCTGCTGCTGCCGTTCTGACTGAGCGGGAGAGTGACACAAAGGGGCGAAAAGGCATGCCCTCCCCTCTTGGGAAAGGTTCCATTCCATGAGTCAAAAAAAGTCCAGACCCGCTCTTGTAAAGAGAAGGTCTGGACTCCTGTTCATAGCCTACGCGTACATCTGCTCGCGCAATGTCTTAATTTCGTCGCTATTCAAATATTCGTCAAACGTCGTCACGCGATCGATGATGCCATTCGGCGTAACCTCGATGATGCGGTTCGCGATCGTCTGTACGAACTGGTGGTCATGCGATGTGAACAGAATCGTTCCGTCGCAGTCGATGAGACCGTTGTTCAATGCCGTAATGGACTCAAGGTCCAAGTGGTTCGTAGGCTCATCCAAAAGAAGCACGTTCGCGCCGGTCATCATCATTTTCGACAGCATGCAGCGCACCTTCTCGCCCCCGGACAACACGCTTGCCTTCTTCAGCGCTTCTTCGCCTGAGAACAGCATGCGGCCCAAAAATCCGCGCAGGAATGTTTCATCCTGATCCTTCGAGTATTGGCGCAGCCAGTCAACAAGGCTCAACTCCACACCGTCAAAGTAGGCTGAGTTGTCTTTCGGGAAATAGGCCTGCGATGTCGTAACGCCCCAAGAGTACGTGCCCGCATCCGCTTCCAGCTCGCCCATAAGAATTTGGAACAGCGTCGTCTTCGCCGTGCTGTTCGGTCCGACGAACGCAATTTTGTCCCCTTTGTTGACAACCAGGTGGAGATTGTCGAATACCTTCTCGCCTTCCACCGTCTTCGTCAAGCCTTCGATAGTGAGCAGCTGCTTGCCTGCTTCACGCTCCGCCTTGAAGTTGATGAATGGATATTTGCGGCTCGATGGGCGAATATCGTCAAGCGTAATCTTGTCGAGCATCTTCTTGCGGGAAGTCGCTTGCTTCGACTTGGATGCGTTCGCGCTAAAGCGCTGAATGAACGCTTGCAGCTCTTTAATCTTCTCTTCCTTCTTCTTGTTCTGGTCGCGCATCATTTGCTGAGCCAGTTGGCTTGACTCGTACCAGAAGTCGTAGTTGCCCACATAGAGCTGAATCTTGCCGAAGTCGATGTCCGCGATGTGCGTGCATACTTTGTTCAAGAAATGGCGGTCATGGGATACGACGATAACGGTGCCTTCATAATCCATCAAGAAGTTCTCCAACCAATTGATGGACTCCAGATCCAAGTGGTTCGTCGGCTCGTCTAGGAGCAGGATGTTCGGGCGGCCGAACAGCGCTTGAGCAAGCAGGACGCGAACCTTCTGGTTGCCTTCCAGCTCCGCCATCTTGTTGTCGTGCAGATGTTTTGGAATTCCAAGGCCAATCAGCATCTCTGCTGCATTCGCCTCCGCTTCCCAGCCGTCCAATTCCGCAAATTCTCCTTCGAGTTCGCCGGCGCGCATGCCGTCTTCCTCGCTGAAATCCGCTTTGGCATAGAGAGCGTCTTTTTCCTTCATAATATCGTACAGGCGTTGATGGCCTCTAATGACCGTCTCCAACACCGGGAATTCATCATATTCATAATGGTTCTGCTTCAAGACCGACAGACGGTCTCCCGGTGTAATGTGCACCTCTCCATTGGTCGACTCGATCTCGCCGGACAATATTTTAAGAAATGTCGATTTCCCCGCACCGTTCGCGCCGATTAGGCCATAGCAGTTCCCGGGCGTAAACTTGATGTTCACGTCCTCGAACAGCGCGCGTTTGCCGTAGCGGAGCGTAACGCCGGTTGTACTAATCATGGCATTCCCGTCCTTTAACTTTAATGGTTTCAAACGGTTATTATAGCACACTTATCGGCATTTTGCGATTGTTCCGGCATTTATTGCACGGGATTCGGCGATTTTTGTCCATATATTTAGATGCGCGCCTGTTAACACGCCTCTATTTTGTCTAGATCCTCGGCTTCCTGCCTACCATTTAGTGGGTTATCCGTATATAATGTGATCATCTGATTTAGAAAGCGAGGGATGTCATATGGCAACAGCATATAACGTTCGGGAGGAACTGCTCGGCGCCTAGCGCATCCGTAATGACGCAACTCGACGCTAGTGTCGTTGAACTGTATTCTGTTCCCGAACTTGACCGTGGCGCAACGTCGTTGGAAGGTGACAACCATGCAAGTTCATTCGAAGCGGCCTCAAGCCGTGAACAAGGGAGAATACAGATTTGAATCCATTAAAAAAACAGCACAATCTCAAGCAAGCTCAAAACCAATCGCAAGCAACCGACATCGTCAATAACGAAACCACTCCATATACGGAAGCCGCACAAGCCGCAGAGGCCGAACAGGCCGGCAGCGGCTTCCCGCAAGCGCAAGACGGCGGCCGTGCCGTGAAGGAGATCACCGCGCTCGGCTGGGATGACGCGTGGTCCGATACGTGGACGGCCTGGCTCGACGGGCTTAGCGAAGCGGTTGTCCGCCGATTTGCCGGCGAGCTCGTGCCAGCGCGCGTATCGCTTGCGCACAAGCATATGTACCGCGTCATCAGCGCGGACGGCGAGTGGCTCGCCGAGCTGTCCGGCCAAGCGCGCGCGGGCATGCTGGCGCTAAGCGACTGGCCGTGCGTCGGCGACTGGGTCGCCATTGCGCCGCGCCCGGCAGAGGGACGCGCGACGATCGCCGGCGTCCTGCCGCGCCGCAGCTTGTTCGCGCGCAAGGTCGCCGGCAACCGGCGGGACGCGCAGGTCGTCGCCGCGAACGCCGATGTGGCGCTGCTCGTCACAGCGATGACGAGCGACTTCGAGCCGCGGCGGCTGGAACGCTACGCCGCGCTCGCGTGGGACAGCGGCGCCATGCCGGCCGTCGTGCTGACGAAGGCCGACGCCGCCGAGGACCCGGCAGCCTTCGTGGCCGAGGCGATGCGCACCGTCCCCGGCGCCGATGTCTTCGCGGTGTCGGCGCTTACGGGCGCAGGCCTCGAACGGCTGCAGGCGCTGCTGGCTCCCGGGACGACCGTCGTCCTCGTCGGCTCGTCCGGCGTCGGCAAGTCCACGCTCGCCAATGCCCTTGCAGGCGGAGAGCGCATGGCAACGCAGGCGGTGCGCGAGAACGACGGCAGAGGCCGTCACACGACGACGCACCGCGAGCTGCTGCCGCTATCCGGCGGAGCGTGGCTCATCGACACGCCCGGCATGCGCGAAGTCGGCATGATCGCCGTGGACGGGGGCAGCGGCCTGGAGCACGCCTTCGAGGATATTGAAGCGTTGGCGTCAGCTTGCCGCTTCTCGAACTGCTCCCACCAGCACGAGCCCGGCTGCGCCGTGCAGGAAGCCATCGCTTCCGGAGAGCTGGAAGCAGAGCGTCTGCGGGGCTATCATAAGCTGCAGCGGGAAATCGCTTATATGCGCCGCTCGGAAGCGGCCCAACTGAAGCGCCAACACGCGAACAGCGCCAAAAAGACGGCGAAGACGCCCAACTCTTCCGGCAAGCGGAGTTAAATCAACTCATCCAAGAGGAATGGCATTCACGCTGAAAGATACCCTCTTCACCGGCGGTTCAGGGATGCTCCCGCGAGCGTTCCTGAACCTTTTCTTTTCTGGAATACCGCTTCCGCCGGTTGAAACGAAAACAATCCTTCCAGGTTATCGCTTGTGCTCGATTATATTCCTTTCCTCTTCTGCTCACACAGGACTAGCCTTTTTAGATGAAAAAAGAAAAAACAGCCTCCTATTAAAGGCTGCTTCTTGAATCGCAATCGTATGTTGCATCCACTTATATATGCTATCCTGCATTTACTGTCTAAAGTTAGCGCGGCGCATATTGTCCGGCACTTCCCTGTTCGCTGCGTTCGCCCCGGAAGGACTCCATGTTTCGCCATGGGACAGGAGCCGCACCTTATCCCGGTCTATATTTCGTCTGCGCCGTTCGGCCTCCAAACGGTCGAGCGCTTCCTTCGGCGTATCGTCCGCCAGCTTGAAAGCTCCGTAATGCATTGGAATCATCACCTTTGCCTTCACGTCCTCGAACGCCTGCAGCGCTTCTTCCGGCGTAATATGCTGCGGCGACATGAACCATTCCGGCTCATACGCTCCGATCGGCAGCAAGGCGACATCGATATCGAAGCGGCTGCCAATCAATTCGAACCCCCGGAAATACCCGCTGTCCCCCGCAAAATAAATCGTGTCCTCCACCGCAGCGGCATTGTCGGCCCGACCCTTAAGATCGCGCGGCTTCTCCGTCTGCAGCCGTTCTATCACATAACCGCCCCAATGGGAGCGATTCATATCCGTCAGCGTTCTGCGCGTCCAGTGCTGCGCCGGAACGAAAGTAAAGCGCACCGAGCCGAGAACGATATCGTTCCACCAATCCATCTCCATCGTCTGCGAAAACCCTTTGCGCACCATTTTACTTCTCAGCCCTCCCGGAACGATTAACACCGTCTTCGGGTTCATCAGCCGGCGAATCGAGCCGAGATGCAAATGATCATAGTGCGAGTGCGAGATGAGGATGACATCCACCGGCGGGATACGGTCAATCGGAATGCCGGGCGGGGCCAACCGTTTCTCCATCGCCATGCTTTCGGCCCACACCGGATCCGTAACGATATTTAAACCACCCGTCTGGAGCAGAAAGGTCGAATGACCTATCCAAGTGATAGTCGTCTCTGTCCGGTTGGCGCCCAGCCGGTCAAGATCCGGCTCCGCTTGCGGAACCACATAGGAATAATCCTTCTGCTTAAGCCGCACTTTTCGCTCGGCACGCCAGCGCCGAAACTGCTTCCAGGCCTTTTCCGTCGTCACATCGTCCATATTGACGTAATAGCGCTTCATAGCACCACCTCATTTGCAAAAAGTTCGGATCGAATGACAAGGGTTAGATTTCATTCCCTTGCAGATGCGATGAAGTCAATGTCTTGTTCTAGCATACCAGAGTCAGACTTCCTCCAACAACTGACCAGCCATCGCTTCACAGCAAAGCGCAGCAGCGCTTGATTCCGTCATGGCAAGAGGCGCTGCGGCTAATCTCCATCGTATTCAACTGGCAGCTTCTTGTTGAGATCCATTGCACACTTCGTGTCTTTATATTTATAACTCATTTTTGTTCGTTCCAACCGTCTCTCCGTCAAATTGCACCCCGCTTCGATTCATTGTTCCTGCAGGTTCATTGCGGTACAATATAGTCAAAACAACACATACAGGAGGTGCCGTCAATGAACTTAATCACAATTGAACCAACGCCCAGCCCGAATTCGATGAAGCTTCATCTGGATGAGACGCTGCCGGCGGGCATTCGTCGAACATATACGGAGGAGAACCGGCGCTCCGCTCCCGCCATTATCGGACGCCTGCTTGATATCGAGGGTGTAAAGAGCGTCTTTCATACTGCTGATTTTATTGCGTTGGACCGATTCTCCAATGCGGACTGGGCGCGTATCTTAGCAGATGTGCGCGATATCTTCGGCGAACCGCAAGCCGCTGAAGGCCAAGAGGGCGACCTTGCGGCATGGACATCCTTCGGGGAAGCCCAAGTGTATGTGCAGTATTTCCGCGGCATTCCGATGCAAATTCGCGTGCAAGCCGATGGCAAGGAAGAGCGCATCGGCCTATCCGAGCGCTTCGTGCGCGCCGTGACGGAAGTTGCCAGCGCCACCTTGATCAAAGAGCGCAAGCTGAGCGATTACGGGATTCGCTATGGCGAGCTGCCCGATATCGCTCGTGAAGTGGAACAGGAGCTGGAAGCAGCCTATCCCGACGATCGGCTCGCTTCTTTAGTGCAGCAAGGCATTGCCGCTGGCACAACGGACGCGCCATTCGTCGAAGAACGCCGCGAATTGACAGATGAGGAATTGGATGCACGCCTGCAGCATGAAGATTGGCGCGTACGTTACGCCGCTTTGGAACGGATGGAGCCTGTTCAGGAACGTTTGCCGTTCATCGCGCAAGCACTTCAAGACGGGCAAAGCCAGATTCGGCGCCTGGCCGTCGTCTACTTGGGCGAATTGAAGACGGCGGAATGCATGCCGCTGCTGTTCCAAGCCTTGAAGGATTCCTCGGTTAGCGTGCGCCGCACAGCGGGAGACACGTTGTCCGATATCGGCGATCCGGCCGCTATTGGCCCGATGATGGAAGCGATTAAGGACAAGAACAAGCTCGTCCGTTGGCGTGCAGCCCGCTTCTTGTACGAAGCCGGAGACGATCGGGCGTTGCCTGTGCTTGAAGCGGCCGCTCAAGATACGGAGTTCGAAGTCGCATTGCAGGCGCGGATTGCGATGGAACGCATCCGTTCCGGAGAAGATGCCGTCGGCACCGTATGGCAGCAGATGGCCCGCCTGCGCGAGCAGCAGCCTGAATAAAAAACAACAGCCCGTCTTAAGAAACAAAATGTTCCAGCCTGTCCATTCGTAATAGAATGTAGACTCTCTTCTATATTCCCCCCCAGAGCAACACGCTGCGGGGCGCGAGTGCGTGCAGGCTTTTTCTTTTTTGTTCTTAGCCGGGTGCACGGTCAAGGCCATGGAGGCCGCTGGCAACACCGCCGGTCGTGCCAGCCCTGTGGTCGGCGGTAAACTAAGCAATTGAATAAGCAGCTCTTGAAGACGGTTTCCAAATCGGAAGCTGTCTTTTTTTCGTGCACCTATTGTATTAAGTGTATCAAGTGATATAATACACCTTATACAATATTTTTACGCGAGGAGGGAGCTCTTTGAATGAAGTTGACATCGGTGGATTCCGCTTTGTGCTTGACTTAAGCAAGCCGTTATATGAGCAAGTGTTGAATCAGATTCGAAGTTCGATTGCGAGGGGGGAGATTGCGTTGGGTGAGAAGATTCCTTCGGTACGGGAACTGGCGCAAGCATTGAAGGTAACGCCGAACACGGTGATGCGCGCTTATCAGGAGCTGGAGCGGGAACGATTGACCGAGACGCGACGGGGTCAAGGCACGTTCATCACGACGAATGCGGACACCGTGGAGACAATCCGCAATAACTTGGCGGAAGAAGCGGTGCAAGAATTTTTTGAAAAGATGCACAGCATAGGATTTACATGGGATGATATTCAGCAACTGATTCAGCAAAAAGGAGGACGCTCCTCATGAACGAAATCGCAATCCGGGCCGATCATATCGTGAAGCGGTACGGACAGAAGCGGGCATTGGACGATTTCACCATACATTTGCCGCAAGAACGCGTCATTGGGATACTCGGAGCGAATGGCGCCGGCAAATCGACATTCTTCCGGATGGTAACCGGATTGATAAAGCCGGACCAAGGAACTATCGATGTGCTCGGACACGCGCCAGGCTGGCAGACGAATCGGGACATTGCTTATTTGCCCGACCGGGCCCGCTGGTATGAAGGCCATACGGTCATGCTGGCTCTGGACTGGGCGGAACAACTGCTTCCCGGGTTCGAGCGCCAACGCGCAGAAGCGCTTATTTCCTTTATGGGGCTGGACCCCGAGATGAAGGTTCACGGCATGTCACGCGGCCAGGAAGCAAGGCTGATGCTTACGATTTGCATGGCACGCAGCGTGCCTTTATTAGTGCTCGACGAGCCCTTCTCTGGCATTGATCTGCTGACGCGCGAGCGGATTATCGAAGCGATTATAGATAATTTGAGCGATAAGCGGCAGACCGTGCTTATCAGCACCCATGAGATTCACGAGTCAGAGAGTCTGTTTGATTATGTTGTCTTTATGGACAACGGGCAAGCGCTGCTGCACGGAGATGTCGAGACGCTGCGCGCGGAGCGGGGTTCGATGGAGTCTATCTACCGCACACTGTACCGTTAAGGATCGGGGAGGAATTGCTTATGGATACAAATGCATTGCTTTATTTAGTCAAAGATGAACTGAAACGGCGCAAGAGCAAAAAGGATCACGCCAAATGGCGGCTTTTCTATCTCGCCGCAGGGATTGTGCTGCTCCTTGCCGTCACCGCTTTTTTTGCCAATAAGGTCAAGCCAATGGGGTTGATGTTCATCACCTTCGGCTTGCCTTATATGTCATTCATGCTGGCTTATAGCTTGGTCAAAAAAGAGTGGAAAAACGGTACATTGGGCTGGTGGCTGTCACTGCCTTATTCGCGCAGCACGCTCATACTGTCCAAGTATGCGGCTAGTCTCTGTGTCGTCTTTCTCATTTTCACCGCCGCTTGGCTCATTACGCTCTTCTTCTACGTTTACGCGACTATCTGGCAAGGATCGTTTGAAGTCGCCGGCTTATTATCGTTTATGTCAGGTTCGTCCGTGTGGTATTTGTTCGTGTTCGCTGTCATTCCGTTCATGAACGCATTCGGTCTCTTTACTTCCATCGCTGGACAGTCGCGTCTGAAGCCGCTAACCCCGCTGCTCTGGATGATATATGGCTTATCCGGGAACGCGATATTTTGGTTAACGCAAACACCGGAGAGAGGTCATTTCTTGAACACACATTTAGACAGAGGCTCGATTCCGTTCGGACCGTACGAGTTTGCGATCGCGGTGCCCGTTTCTATTGGTTTGGCCGCGATCCTGCTGTACTGCTCTGCCATAATGTTAAAAAAACAGGTTGTCCTTTAAGTTAAAAAATTCAAAAATCAAGGGGACTTCGGGATCAAACGGAGGTTATTGATATGGAATATGCACTTCAGGTGTCTCAACTGCAAAAATCTTATGGGCAAAAGACCGCATTAAACGGCGTGTCCTTTCAAGTCCGGGCAGGAACCTGCTTCGGATTGCTCGGCCCGAACGGAGCAGGCAAATCTACGACGATGAAAATATTAGCCGGCATTATTGCCCCTGACAGCGGCAGCGTTCACGTATTCGGCATCGATGCGGTCCAGCGCGCGGGGGATGTGCGCAAGGTCATCGGCTACGTCCCGCAAAACATTACGCTGTATGAGAAGCTGACCGCTTATGACAATCTGCTCTTTTTCGGGGAAATGTACGGCTTGCAAGGAGCCGCATTGAAACAGAGAATATCGGAGGTGCTGGAACTGGTCGGTCTGCAAGACCGGGCCCGTGATGCGCTGTCTACATTCTCCGGCGGCATGATGCGCCGGGTCAATATGGCAGCGGCGCTGCTGCACCGCCCGAAGCTCATCATTCTCGACGAGCCGACCGTCGGCATCGACCCCCAGTCCCGCAATCATATATTCGAAATGATTCGGCAGTTGAATCAAGAAGGCGTGACCATCTTATATTCTACGCACTACATGGAGGAAGTCGAAGTGATGTGCGAGGATGTGGCCATTATCGACCACGGTTCCGTTATCGTTCATGGCGGATTGCATGAGCTGCTGGCGCAATACGGAACGCAATCGGTATACGTGGAAACGGACGGCGCCGCGGTGCCGGATCTGGCATCCGTGCCGGGCACATCAGCTTCTCATGGAAGCGGTTGGAAGATCGAAACTGACGACGTGCTGCGTACGATGCGCAGCGTGTCAGATGCATGCCTGCAGTCGCACTGTGCCGTCACCCGGCTGGAAGTCGTCCGCCCTTCACTTGAAACGGTGTTCTTGAATATAACGGGCACGTCGCTGCGGGATGCTTAAGGATAACCAAACTGCTGGTTCGAGTTCGCAAAGTGAACTTTTATGCATCAAGAAGGTGGCAAACAACCGAAGTTTAGGAGGATTGTACAGTGATTAAAAGCATGGCTCGCAAAGAAATCCGATTGTTGTTGAAAGAAAAAGGCACCTTCTTCTGGCTGCTCGTTCTGCCGATTCTATTCATCGTCTTGTTCGCATCTGTCTTCGGCAGCGCCGGAAGTTCGACGATCAAAGTACAATATCTTGACATGGATCATACCGCGGCGTCCAAGGAACTGCTGCAGTCGATCGAACGTATGGACGGATTCGAATTGAAGACCGACTCCACGCTCTCGCTGGAGGAACAGCTCGCCAGCATCCGCGACGGCAAGCTGTCCGCGCTGCTCGTCCTGCCGCAAGGATTCGAAGCGAGCTTGAAAGCAGACGCCAACGGGCCGGCTGAAGTAACGCTGTACCGGGATGAGACGGTTAACTCTACTGTCGCTCCGATCCAAGCCGTGCTGCACAACATCGCCAGTGGATACCGGGATGCGAGCATCGCGCACGCGCTGGCATCCTCAGGCATGAATGAGGCGAAGCTGAAGCAGGTTCTCACGCCGCCGATTCACATTGCGGAGAAGACAGAAAATGCAGTGCCCTTCGATATGATCAGTCAAGTCGTGCCGGGCTACACGGTCATGTTCGTCTTCTTCATCATCATCTCGATGACTCGCCGCTTTATCTCCGACAAGGAGACCGGAATGACCGCCAGGCTCTCCAGCACGCCGATGCGTCCGCTAAGCTATCTCATCGGCATGTGGATTCCATATCTGCTCGTCGTACTCTTTCAATGCGCCGTCCTGCTTTCCTTCGGGCACTTCGTATACGGTCTGGAGCTCGGTGACATGTTGTCCGTCGTCGTCATCATCCTGGCGCTGTCCCTCTGCGTAACCGGGTTGGGGCTTGCACTGTCGGTCTTTGCAAAGAGCGAGAACCAAGGCGTCGCATTTACCCAGCTAATCGCCATGGGAGGAGCCGTCATCGGCGGGCTGTGGTTCCCGACGGAAATGATGCCGAAATTCATGCAAATTATCGGACAATTCACCCCGCAATACTGGGCGCAGCAAGGTTTGAAAAGTGTCATTTTGCATGGCGCTCACGTACAGGATATATGGCCTAACGTACTTATATTGCTGGCATTTGCTTGCGTTACCCTGTTTATCGCAGTGCTCCAATTTCCCCGGTTTATGCGGCAGGCCGCTCATTAACCCCGCCAACAGCAATCCCCTCTTCCAGGATCGAAAGAGGGGATTGCCCATTTACTGTATCAGAACCTTCATTTCACTATATTCCAGCGGAAAATGGCAAGCCACTTGTCTGCCGGACGACACCGTTTGCATTTCAGGATCTATCTTCCGGCACTGCTCCTGCGCATATGCGCACCGCGGATGGAAGCGGCAGCCTGACGGCGGATTGGCCGGCGACGGCACATCTCCCTGCAGAACGATGCGTTCCTTCTTCCGATGCGGATTCGGTCTTGGGATTGCGGACAACAGCGCTGCCGTATAGGGATGCAGCGGATTCGCGAACAACTCCTCCGTGCGCGCTACCTCAACCAATTTACCCAAGTACATAACTCCTACCCGATCGGATATATGCCGGACCACATTCAATCCATGGGCAATGAACAAGAACGTCAGCCCAAGTTCCTTCTGGAGCTTCATAAGCAGGTTCAACACTTGGGATTGAACCGAGACGTCCAAGGCGGACACGGCTTCGTCCGCTACGATGAATTGCGGATTCAGGGCGATTGCCCGGGCAATACCGATGCGCTGCCGCTGACCGCCGGAGAATTCATGCGGATAACGGTTGCGTCTGGATGCATCCAGTCCGACCAGCTCCATCAATTCAACGACCTTCTTGTCCATCTCCTTGGCCGACATGCGCCGATGAACACGCAGCGGCTCTCCGATAATATCCTGTACGTGAAAGCGCGGGTTCAGAGATCCGAACGGATCCTGAAATATAATTTGCATATCCTGCCGCAGCCGCCGCAGCTGCTGTGAATTCATCGCTTGCACATTTTTCCCGTCAAAGTAAACTTCTCCATCCGTTGCCTTCTGCAAATGGAGAACCACTCTGCCAAGCGTCGACTTGCCGCAGCCGGATTCGCCCACCAATCCGAACGTCTCTCCCTTATATATACCCAACGAAATATCGTCAACCGCCTTCACATGACCGACGACCCGATTGAATAGCCCAGTTTTAATGGGAAAGTACTTCTTCAAATGGCGAATATCGACAAAATAGGGTTGACTCATACGCGCTTCACCTCGGATTCCTTGTCGTCTGCACAGAAGCTCCCACCGGACTCATACAACCAGCAGGACACTTGATGATCCGGTCTGAATTCATGGAGGGAAGGCTCCACTTGCAGACACTTCGCCTCCGCTTTCGCGCAGCGCGGATGGAACCGGCAGCCTGACGGCAATTGATTGATTCCGGGAATGGTGCCGGGTATCGTATAAAGCTCTTCTCCACGCGCGCCTTCCAATCCGGGAATGGACTTCAGCAGCCCGATGGTGTACGGATGGCTCGGATGATCGAATATCTCTCCGACCGTGCCCTCCTCGACGATCTTGCCGGCATACATGACCGCAATGCGGTCGGCCATCTCGGCGGCTACGCCCATATCGTGGGTGATTAGCACAATGGCCATGCCCAGTTCCTGCTGCAATCGCTGCAGCAGATCAAGAATTTGGGCCTGAACGGTGACGTCCAAGGCCGTAGTCGGTTCGTCGGCGATAAGAAGCTCGGGCTTGCATACGAGCGCCATCGCGATGACGACTCTCTGCCGCATGCCGCCGGACAACTCGTGCGGATACTGCTTGGCCCTTAATTCCGGGTCGGGAATGCCGACCATGCGGAGCATATCGACAGCCTGCCGCCACGCCTCTTTGCGGCTCATCCCGCGATGCAGCCGCAAGCTCTCCGCGATCTGATCGCCGACCGAGAACACCGGATTGAGCGCAGACATCGGATCCTGGAAGATCATCGCAATCCGGTTGCCGCGAATGCGGATCATTTCTTTTTGACTCATAGAAGCCAATTCTTTGCCGCTAAAACCAATGCTGCCTTCAAAAATCGCACCGCCGGCATAGTCTACCAACCGCATGATGGAGAGGGACGCAACGCTTTTGCCGCTGCCGGACTCTCCCACGATGCAAAGGGTTTTCCCTTTCTCAACGGAAAGCGTAATCCGGTCAGTCGCTTTGGCGATTCCTTGCTCCGTCACAAAGCCCGAAGTCAGATTCCGGATTTCGAGAAGTTTTTCCGCCATTCCTGCAACCTCCTCCGGGGTATTCTCACTTTTTTGCTTGGGTCGAAAGCGTCCCGTATGCCATCACCGATGAAGTTGACAGCCAGCACGACAATCAGGATGCATAATCCCGGATAGATCGCCTGCAACGGATCGACCAGCATGAATTCCTGCGCGCTGCTAAGCATCAGCCCCCAGCTCGTTTCGGGCGCCTGCACCCCCAAGCCGAGATAAGACAATGCCGATTCGGCAAGAATGGCGCCGCCCACCATCAGCGTCGCGCTGACGATAATCGGCGCGGTCGTGTTGCGAAGCAGATGCCTCCCGATAATTCCCCAGCTTGACACGCCAATCGCCTTCGCGGCTTCCACGTATTGCATTTCCCTCAGCTGCAGGAAGTTGCCCCGCACGAGACGGGCCGTCCCCATCCAACTGGTGGAAGCCATAATGAATATCATGTAGCTGAATTTGGAGCCGAAAATGGACAGCACGAGAATGTTGAGAAACAACGTCGGCACTGAATACATGACGTCTACCAGACGCATGAAAAGCGTGTCGACCCATCCTCCGAAGTAACCGGACATCGCGCCAATAAACGAACCGATGACGACGGTAATAATGGCGACGGAGAAACCGACGAGAAGCGAGACTTGACTGCTGTAAATCAACCGCGACAGCACATCCCTGCCCAATTCATCCGTTCCGAACAAGTGCTTTTCACTGCCGGCAGGCAAGTTCGCATTCATCAAGTCGATGGCAGCCGGATCGAATGGGGCGATGACACGGGCAAATAAAGCGATAATAATAAAGAACAGCAGGACGACAAGCCCGGCTACGGCAAACGGATTGCTCATGAATTTCTTGAATGCCGTCTTCCAAAGCCCGCTTGGCTTATCCGGTACTTTCTCCACCGCCGGCTCTAACTTCGGTTCGGAGCCGGGGGCTAGCTTGTGTCGCTTCCCTTGCAGCTTCGGTACACTCATGCCGATGCCCCTCCCTTGCGCGCCAATTGAACCCGGGGATCGATGAGCGCATACAGAATGTCAGCAAGCAGGTTGCCGATGACGACGATAACGGCCGTAATGAGCGTAATGGCCATCAATACCGAGTATTCCCGCGCCAAGGCCATTTCTACGAAGAGACGCCCCATGCCCGGCCAGTTGAACACATTTTCCGTTATGGCCGCGCCGGACACGAGAATGGCCAAATCCGAGCCGAGAATGGTAACAATCGGTATCATCGCATTGCGCAAGGCGTGCCGATAAATAACCCGTTTTTCTTTCATTCCCTTCGCTCTGGCCGTCCGGATATAATCCTGATTGAGCACCTCCAGCATACTGGAGCGGGAATACTTTACATACGAAGCCAAGAAACCCAATGTAAGCACCGTAACAGGCAAAATCAAATGCATGAATAAATCTCCGATCTCGCCTTCCCTGCCCATCGTATACATATCGGACAGCGGAAGCAGATCAAGCTTCAGCGCGAACAGCTCCTGCAGCAATATCCCGAACCAGAACGTAGGCATGGCGAAGCCAAGATAGGAAATGAATGAAGCGGTCTGATCGGAAAGACCGTATTCAGCGGTACTGTTGTATATGCCCCATGGAATCGCTATCAAGAGCGAGAACAGCCAAGCAACGCTCATGAGAACGAGCGTATTTTGCATAGTCGGCCATAAGATCTCCCCTACGGGGAGGTTGTTCTTGAACGTGTGCCCCAAGTCGCCCTGCAGCAAATTGCCCATCCAACGCATATATTGGATATAAACCGGCTGGTCCAAGCCGAGATTCTTCGCTTGAATCTGCGCCGCTTCCTGTGATAATCCCGGTGACAGAAACACTTGCGTAGGCCCGCCTGGAGCCGCATGAATAAGCGCAAACGTAACTATGGATACGAGAAAGAGCACCAGAATAGACTGCAGTATGCGCCGGATCAAATATTCGGTCATATGTTATCCTCCTAAGCTTGAAGGGGAAGGGGCAAGCTCCCCTTCCCCTTCACCGGTGTTGTTTAGCTGTAACCGTTACGTCATTCGACCCACCAATTAATCATGCGGTACATGTATCCATAAGCAAGTGACGGCTCCGGCTTATCTTCCTCGGCAAAGTTCACTCGCGGCCCGATTCCTTGCGGCGTTCCGTACTGGTACAAGAATACGTAAGGAAGTTCGGTGGAAATTTCTTTCCCCACTTCCTCGTAAATTTTCTTGCGCTCGCCCTGATCGACGACCGAATAGCCTTTCACCCACAAATTATCCAGCTTCTCATTCTTATACCAGCCGCTGTTCTGACCGGCAGGAGGATAATATTTCGAAGAGAACGTGCTCTCCCCGTCTGGATCTGGCGTAGTCAACGACCATGCCATCAAGACTGCTTGGTATTTGCCAGTGTTTAGATGCTGATCGACCCAAGCGGCGAAATCGATGCCCTTGGTGGTGACTTCAATGCCGACATCCTTCAAATTTTGCTGCACGATGGAAGAGATCTGCTCGCGGCGGCTATTGCCGGCGTTATACTGCAGCTCGAAGGAAAAACGTTTCCCGTCCTTGGTCAGTATGTTGTCGGTTCCAGGCGTCCAACCGTCTTCTGCCAGCAGTTGCTTCGCCTTCTCCACATTAAACTCATAGTTGACGGCCGCTTCACCCGGATCTGCCCAGGAGCCAGGCAGGAACGGAGCGTTCATGAGCTGGCCTGTTCCTTTCAACACATTGTCTACCATGCCTTGACGGTTCAAGGCATAGGCAATCGCCTGTCTCGTCTTCTGTCCCTCGAACGGGCTGAAGTTATCCTTGAAATTCTTCGGCTCGAAATTGAAGCCCAAATACTCGTACATCGGCCCTGGCGCAAGAACGACACGGAGACTGTCCCGTTTTTGCACCGCTGCCAATTGCGTGACAGGGATGGCTGATATCGTATCGACATCGCCTTTAATAAGCGCCTGAACCTCGGTATTTTGATCGGCATATATTTTATAGATGACTTTTGCGATATGAGGCTTCTTGGCTCCCCAGTAGTTCGGATCTGCGTCTACGGTTATATGCTGCTTTTGCTTCCATTCGGACCACTTCCATGGGCCGTTGGTGACGGTCTTGGCCGGATCCGTTCCATATTCATGCTGCTTCAATTCCTTGGGTGGCACATCTTTGAGTATATGACTAGGAGCGAGTGTGAGTGTAAGGGAGTATATGAACGGTGCGTAAACTTGTTTCAATTGAATCTTAGCGGTTTGTTCGTCGACCTTCTCGACGGAGTCTACTTTGTCGTATGCGCTTATTCCCGGCGAGCCGACTTCGGGATTGCGGACTGTATTAAGTGTAAAGATGATGTCATCGGCCGTAACCGCAGTGCCGTCCGTCCACTTGGCCTCTGGCTTCAGCTTCACGGTGTACGTCTTGCCATCCTCGCTTATTTGCGGCGGCTCGGCCGCAAGCGACCATGGTTCCGCTACGACGTTGCCCTGCCGATCGAGATCATACAACTGCGCGAGTATAAGCTTGGATACGTCTCCCGAAGAGGTGTCGCTCTGAAACACGGGGTTGACGGTCACGATATCGGAGAAGGTGCCCATGGTAAGGGTGCCTCCGTCTTTCGGCGTCTTTGTTGTGTTTTCCTTCGCTGGTTCCGTCTGTGATGTATTCTCTGACGGTGTCGGTTCTTCCTTGGGTGGATTCGTCGCGGTGTTAGAACCACCGCACGCTGATAACAGCGTTCCAATAAGCACCATAATCAGCAATAAAGACATCCTCTTCTTTTTTACCACATTGTATCCCCTTTCATCTTTGCGAATATTTTGTGAAGGATATATTTACCTGTATATTTTACCATCACGGCATATGTAATTGTAGTAAAATGATGGGAATTACTCTTGACAACATTAAATATTATCTAAAGATTGGATAAAGATTTCACGGCCGGGCATTAGAAAACTTCCGTAAGAGGATGTTCTGGGAGAACAAGGCTAAGAGCCGCTGCATAGAAGCCTGCAACTTATTCTCGTGTGAATAGAAAGGGAGGCCCCCCTTCTGAATGAAGGGAAGAGTGAAGAAAGAAACGGAACAGGCACACCTTCTGCGGGGATGTGGGCGGGACGCTTCAAAAGAATCATTCCTTGCTCCCATACAAAAAAGCGGCCATAGAGTGCCGCTCTTCATCAGAACCCTCTCAAGGAAGGCTTCGCATTCATATACTGCTGCATTCTCAATTCTTCTTCGCCCGTAAGCTCCTCTGAATCCGGATCCTTGAACTGCGTATGGTATAACGCAGCATACAAGCCGTCTTGCTGCAGCAGCTGGTCGTGGCGTCCCCGCTCCACGATGCGGCCATCGTCGAGCACGAGAATTTGCTCGGCCGCCAGAATGGTCGACAAACGGTGCGCAATGACGACCGTCGTCCGTCCATGCATCAATTCCGCCAACGCGACCTGCACATATGCTTCGGACTCCGAATCGAGATGCGAGGTTGCTTCGTCCAGAATTAAGACTCGCGGATTTTTCAGAACGGCTCGCGCAATCGACAGACGCTGACGCTCTCCGCCGGACAACCGATGGCCCCGTTCCCCCACGATGGTGTCATAGCCTTGCGGCAAGCTCATGATCATGTCATGAATATAGGCTTTACGGCAAGCTTCTTCCAATTCCTCCTGTGACGCCCCTTCCTTCGCGAAGCGAAGATTATCGGCCACGGAAGCATGGAACAGAAAGGATTCCTGCGTTACATAAGCTACCTGCGCCCTGAGCGATGCCATCGTTACTTCCCGCACGTCATGGCCATCGATGAGCACGGCCACTGCCGTTACGTCATATAAGCGGCCGATCAGATTGATAAGCGTCGACTTCCCGGCTCCGCTCGGTCCGACCAGCGCCACCACTTCGCCCGGCGAAGCCTGGAACGTGACAGCCTGCAGCACGTCCCCGCTCCCATCGTAGCCGAAGCTCACATGCCGGAACTGGATTTCCCCTTCCACGGCGGACAACGCCATGGCCTCCGGTTGATCCGCCACATCCGGCTCCATATCCAAATAGTCGAATATGCGCTGAAATACCCCCAAAGCGGTCACCACTTCCACATGCAAGTTCAACAAGGTGCCGAAAGGCTGATACAACCGGGACAAATAAGCCGCAAAGGCCACAATCGCCCCGATCGTCATTGAACCGTTAATAACCTCGTATCCGCCATACATATAAATGACGGCCGTCCCGAGCGGACCGAGCGTCGAGACGAACATGAAGAACCAGCGGCCTACCAAGTTAAGCCGGATTTCCAGGTTCTGCACCTGACGATTCTGCTCCGCGAATCTCGCTTCCTGGGCTTGTTCGCGGCCGAAGATGCGCGTGAGCATCGCTCCCGATACGCCGAACACTTCGCCAAGCTGCGAGGACATGTCGGCGCGGACCTTTTGCGTATTGACACGGAGCTGCTTGCGGTAACGCGATACTTTGCGTACGGGAATCATCGATAATGGCAATATAAATATCGCAATTAATGCTAGCTTCCAATCGAGCGTGAACAAAATGCCGATCGTCGTCAATACAATGACGATTTGCGTCAGCGACGAGACCGCGACATTCGTGACCACATTCTGAATCGCCGCGACGTCATCGGTGACGCGCTGAATCACTTCGCCTGAACGCGAGGCCGTAAAAAAGCCTACGGATTGCCGCTGCAGATTGCGAAATAATCCTTGCCGCAGATCCGCCATGATGCTTTGTGTCACCTGCGTGTTCAAATGGCTCTGCAAGACACCGAGCATGCCGCTTGCAATCGGCAGCCCGACGAGCCATACTGCCAGAGTAAGCAATTGATGCATATTTTTATCCGGAATTGCTTCATCGATAATACGTTGCATCACAAGCGGCGGCAGCAGACCGATGACAGCAGCCGTTAACGCTAACAGTATAATCAACGCCAACCGGGGCCAATAGTTGCGGAACAACGCCCATATCCGCTTAAGCGATACATCCTTTACCTCAGCTCGTTTCGTCGCCCCTTGCGGTTCATTGATTCGCATCGTATTGCCATTCCAAGCTTGACGCATAGGCATTTCTCCTTATCATGGATGTTTCGATATTGTCATACGTTTTGAAATATTTGGTATTGATCAGACCGACAGCATTCTCTATACTTAACAGATATATTGTAACAATGATGCATGTCATCTTCATAGTGCAAAAAATCCTCATCCTATCCACGATGAGGTAGAGGTTGCGATTGTTATGAGTATCTTCGTCAAGGCGGGAAGCGCCGATGAAGCGAAGAGAAAGGAACCGTCGCCGAAGTTCACGCCGCCCGCTTCCGGGGCGTGGGTTGGGGCTGCTGCCGAAAGGCGCTGCACTGTCATGCGGAGATTACCCATCCTCGCATGATGCGCTATCTTTGGAAGGGTATGATGAGGGGACGGTCTAACCGTTTGAACGTTATACGCTTCAACGGTTTTTTTGTTGTTCTCTCCTCCTTTCCGGCTATACTAAAGATACCTAAGGAGTGAAATCGGACATCATGAGTCAAAAACAAGATCAACAGCAGCTGCGCAGAAGTCTGAAGACGCGCCACCTGACAATGATCGCGCTTGGGGGTTCCATCGGAACAGGATTGTTCCTCGCGAGCGGCGGGGCGATAGCCCAGGCAGGCCCGGGAGGAGCGCTCGCCGCATATATTTCCGTGGGCATTATGGTGTACTTCCTGATGACGAGTCTGGGGGAATTGGCTACGTATATGCCCGATTCCGGCTCGTTCAGCACATATGCCAGCCGGTACGTCGATCCGGCGTTCGGGTTCGCGCTCGGTTGGAACTTTTGGTTCAACTGGGCGATTACGATCGCGTCAGAGCTGGTTGCAGCCACGCTTATTATTAAATATTGGTTTCCTGACAGCAACTCGTTTATATGGAGCTTGTTGTTCTTGAGCATCATTTTCCTATTGAATTATTTGTCCGTCAAAGGGTACGGAGAATCGGAATATTGGTTTGCGATTATTAAAATTACGACCGTTATCGTCTTCCTTGTGGTCGGCATTTTGATGATCTTCGGCATTTTGGGCAGCGAGCGCATTGGCTTTGAAAATTTCCACGTCGGTGACGCGCCGTTCCACGGCGGATTTTTCGCCATTCTCGGCGTCTTTATGGCGGCCGGTTATTCGTTCCAAGGGACGGAGTTAGTCGGTGTCGCCGCCGGAGAGAGCGAGAATCCGCGCGAGAGCGTGCCGCGTGCCATCCGTCAGGTATTTTGGCGCATTTTGCTCTTTTACATCTTGGCGATTTTCGTAATTGCGATAATTATTCCCTATACGCATCCGAGCTTGCTGGCAAGCGATTTGAACGATATTAACACTAGCCCGTTCACGCTTGTATTCGAGAAAGCGGGCTTTGCCTTCGCAGCAGCGGTTATGAATGCCGTCATTCTCTCGTCGGTGCTCTCGGCGGGCAACTCCGGCATGTACGCATCCACGCGTGTGCTGTGGGTGCTTGCAAAGGAAGGCAAGGCGCCGAAATTCCTGGCGAAGCTGAACAAGCGCGGCATTCCGATCAATGCGCTGCTCTTGACGACTGCCGTCGGTATGCTCGCCTTTCTCGCCAGCTTCTTCGGAGACGGCGTTGTCTACCTGTGGCTTCTGAACGCATCCGGCATGTGCGGCTTCATCGCCTGGCTTGGCATTGCGGTCAGCCATTACCGGTTCCGGCGCGCCTTCGTCAAGCAAGGCCACGATTTGAAGGAGCTGCCTTACAGAGCCCGCTTCTTCCCGTTCGGGCCGGTATTCGCTTTTACGCTTTGTATGATCGTTATTCTCGGCCAGAACTATCAAGCATTTATCGGCCATACGATTGATTGGAAAGGCCTTCTCATGACATACATCGGGCTGCCCCTCTTCTTGGCTGTATGGCTCGGTTACAAATGGAAGCACCGCACGAAGGTCATTCCGCTTGAGGAATGCAAATTCGACCATAAATAAAGATCTTCCCCAGCAAGAAGCAAGTCCGCACCTCATCCGTTGCGCGCCATAGACATGGCGGCGCGGCGAATAAGGGGGCGGGCTTTTTATTTTGTATGGTCTCTGGCCAGTGGATACTGTGCGGCAGGGAAACTAGTACTATAGAAACTTAGCCCAGTGGCTAGATAAACGTTGAAGTCGCCTTGCACGGGGTTATATCCACTTTTGTTTTGCAGCAATGCTCCACCAATTGGTTAATGATGTATATTCATTAACATCTTTCCATACACTAACGTCCGAGCCGACCTTATTCCGAAGCAAAGAGGTGGATGTATGGATCCCGTAACAATGGCCCGTGCCTTATTCGGCACCTCCATGGCCTTTCATATTATATTTGCCACGCTAGGGGTTGGACTGCCCCTCATGATAGTGTTCGCCGAAATTATGTACTGGCGCAAGAAAGACCGGGACTATGCCGTGCTCGCGCGGCGCTGGACGAAGGCGCTCGGCATTCTGCTCGGCGTCGCCATTCCATCCGGCACAATCGTAGGTGTCATGCTCGCCCTATTGTGGCCCGGATTTATGGAAATCGTTGGACAGGTAATCGCCGTGCCGTTTCAAGTGGAAATCTGGGCCTTCTTCTTCGAGGCGCTGTTCATGGCCATTTACCTGTATGCCGCCGATCGCCTGTCTTCCGGCATGCGCATCCTGAGCGTGTTCTTCGTCATGGTCGGTGCCAGCGCCTCGGCGGTGCTCATTACCGATGCCCAAGCGTGGATGAACACGCCCACCGGCTTCAAGCTAGTGGACGGGAAGATTACCGAAGTCGATCCTTGGGCCGCCGTCTTTAACCCGTCCTTTTTCACGTCCGCCCATCATGTGCTGACAACGGGCTACATGACCGGCGCGTTCTTCATCGTGACCTCAGCCGCCGTCATGCTGCTTAAAGCCCGGCAAGACGAGCGCGAAGCGGCCTATCACCGCAAAGGCCTGATGCTCGGACTCGTCATCGGCTTGGCAATGTCGCTGATCACGGCGATGAATGGGCATGCGGCCGCTCAATCCTTGCATAAGCACAATCCGGAGAAGCTTGCCGCAGCGGAGGGGCTTTTTCAAACGACGACACATGCCCCGCTCGTCATTGGCGGAATTCCCGATCCCGATACGCAGACGATTAAGTATGGCATCGAAATTCCCGGCATGCTCAGCTTCCTGGCAGCGAATTCGTTCGATACCGAGGTGAAAGGATTGAACGAGATTCCGCGGGAAGATTGGCCGCCGTTGTTCGTCCATACTTTGTTCAATCTCATGGTGTTTATCGGATTCGGCTTGCTGGGCCTCTCGTTCGCGGTCGTCATGTGGCGCGCCTTCACCCGCAAATCGCCACGGCCGTTCCCGCGCTGGTTGATGCACCTGTTCGTGTGGACTGGCCCATTGTCTATGCTGGGCATCGAAATCGGCTGGATCTTCAGCTGTTCCGCACGGCAGCCTTGGACGATCTACCGCGTACAGCGCACGACGGATGCCGCCCTGAAGAGCGACAGCATGGGCACGCTGTTCTTACTATTCGTCATCATCTACGTGGTGCTGTTAATTATGACTTCGCTCGTCATGCGCCACTATTTCAGGCGCCATCCCGTCTCCGCCGATCTGATCGAGCATGCGGAAGATACGAATGACACCAAAGGGGCATTCTCATGAGCGACGCTACGATTGCGATTACGGTATTGTGGATCTTCCTGTTTATTTATTCGCTTCTCGGCTCGGTTGATTTCGGCGCCGGCTTCTGGGCGATGATTTTTGGGCAAAGAAATGCAGGCGGCGATACAAAAGCCGCCGGCCTGGCGAACCGCTTCCTATCGCCATCGTGGAAAATTACCAATACGTTTCTGGTGCTGTTCGTAGTCGCGCTGGTCGGTTTTTTCCCGCTGGCGACGTTCTCGCTCGCCTCACTGCTCTTGGTGCCCGTCTGCCTGGTGCTCATTTTGCTAACGATTCGCAGCGCCTTCATGGTGTACAGCTATTCCGTGCACTCCTATGACCGCGCGCTGCGCATCATTTCCGGGATTACGGGGTTGTTGATTCCCGGCCTGCTCGTTGCGGTGCTGGCGGTGACGCTGGGCGGGCTCGTAACGGAAGCGCCGAACGGCGCCTTAACGCTGAATTACGGCAAGCTGCTGACCAGCCCGACGCTGTATGCGCATTTGGCATTCGGCTACGCCACTGAGCTGTTCTTCTCGGCATTGTTCCTGGCCGACTATGCCCGGGAAGGCCGCGATCTGGCGACGTATAGAACGTATCGGCGTTTAGCCGTCATCTTCGGACCGCTCAGCCTTATTGCGGCGGTTGCCGTCACGTTCACGATGCTGCCGGAGGCTGCATGGATTATCGCCCGCTTCCGGGAACAGTGGCTGTGGTTCCTCCTGTCAGCCGCCGCCTTCGGCATCGGATACGGCTGCTTGTTCATCAAGCGCCGGAAGGGCTTCATCGGCAGCACGCGCGCAGCCGTTATTTTCATCGCGGTGCAGTATGCATTAGCGAGCTTTGCCTACGGCAGGGCGCACTTGCCCTATATCATCTACCCGCAGCTTACGCTGGAGGCTGGCTTTACGAACCCTGCCATCTTCCGTTCGCTGCTGATCGGATACATTGTGAGCACCATCCTGCTTATTCCGGTGTTCATCCTGTTCTGGAGACTCTTTTTGAAGGACAGGCGCTACCTCGAACAGGAATAAGAAAATCGCCACGCTCGCCGCGAGCAGACGCAACAACAGGCCTTGTCCCACGCATCGGCGTAACGGGGCAAGGCCTGTCCATTGCTATAATACAAGTTATTCCGGCATTATAATCTCCACAATCAGATCGTCGTTGTCCTTCAGAGAGGACACGCGATACTCCAGCGGAGCGGACAAACCGGCCGCATCCAGCACATCATGCAGATCGGAGCGAAGCTGCAGTTCACTCCCCGTATATCGGAGTTGAAAGTGGTCGCGCCCGGATTGCCTAGCCGACTGGAAGCGTCCCGTCAAGTCCGTCACATCCCGTATCGCCCTGTCCGGCAGGAGCACGTCTGCGCTCCATACCTGTTCCAGTTGGCCCGTCAACCGCTTCAATGCCTCGTCATCGCTTTGATGCATGCGCAGCAAAGCCTGTTCATACGGCTCGACCGCCTGCGGGATGTTATCCGATGTCCATGAATGATCCATGCGCATCTCCGCGTCGGTGCGCAAGTAATAGGTATACCGGACCTGGTCGCCCCGGTCTGGCAGCGGATCATCCCACGTTGCATCAATGTGATACCACTTGCCATCCAACTGGATCATATTCCACGCATGAAGCATGCCGCCCGCTTCCCCTTCCACTATGATGGTCCGAATACCGGCTTCTTCGAACATCGCCTGCATGAGCAGCGCATAGCCTTGACATACCGTCTTTCCTTCGGTCAGCGCCTCGTAGGCGGTAAACTTCGTCATTGCCTCATCATAGGCGACATGGCTCACGATATAATCGTGTATCGCTTTTACCTTCACATGCGGAGATTCGTCGCTCTTCGTGATGCTTGCCACGATCTCCTTCGCCTGATTCCGCACATAAAGCGATTGCGCATACGTTTCACGGTAATCAACATATACAGTGACATTGGCGTAATCATTGCCGCCTTTCCATTTGAACGAATATTTGCTGACATTGTAGCGTATGAACGGATCGGAATAGAGCGCTTCCGACAACGCCTTGCTGACTTGCTCCGTCAGTGTATCCGTACTTCCAACATATCGGAAGGAAGACATCGTTTCGCGCAAGGTGAATCGTTCACTCAACCAATCGCGCATCCCTTGATTGTCCCGCAACGTAACTTGAGAGGATTGAGCTTCTACGGTAGGCCATATTGCAAAGCCTGTAATAATTCCTATGGCAATACCGCCAAAAATCAAGACGCGAATCATGGAGAACCAGGAGCGTTTGCGCTGTAAATCACCCATTTCCCGGGGGCACCATACGCCGTTCCGAGCCTTAATATCGAACAACCGCATCACCACCTTCGCTTCGGCGGTGTTGTCCCGCCCATGCTGGTACGAATCGTAACATAGGCAATTTGCAGATGCTGTCTAGTTATGGAGCGGATATGATCGAGGAGGTTTCGTTCCGTTTCTATCGTGATCGACAAGCTGTGGCAGCAAGAGAGCCCTTTTTAGATGATTGGCGTCGCGGATACCCCCTTTCCTATGCAGAGAAAAAGACGACTGATAGCGAATGCGTGCGACATTTGCCTGAAAAAAAAGCGCAAGAGGAAGAGAATTCTTCGTCTTGCGCCTTATGAAGAGCCGGGTTGCAAGTGCTGCCGCAAAAACGGCAGCACTTCCGGCCAGAACGCAGGGTCTCTGTCCGAGCTGCTGTGGCCGTCTGAATCGACAATCAAATGCGGCTGATGATAGGACAACCGCTGCAGCACATTTTCCAAATCGCTGGCAGGAATATAGCCATCCTTGCGGGAATGGACCAGCAGCAGCGGGACTCTTCCCTAGTGCGCGCATAATTGCTGGACATGCATTTCGCCAGATCCAGGCCGTCGTAGACAGCAGTTGGAATCTGGGACCGATACAGCCAAATACGCGGAATGACCGTTGCGAGCGGAAACGCGGGCAGCTTGCGCCGCTTCAGCTCCGCCGCAACCATCGTTAGCGGGCGGGAGGGCATCGAATCGGTAACGACAGCCTGAACGGACAACCCTTCGTCCAACGCCAAGATGGCGCCGAAGCCGCCCAATGAATGTCCAAGCACTCCGATGCGCCCGCTATCCACATCCGGACGTTTCCGCACGTAGCGCACCGCCGCAAGCAAATCGTCTCGGAACAACAATGCGGACGGCGCCTTCACGGTTCCGCTCTCGCCATGACTGGTCACATCGTACATGAATACATTAAAGCCCGCATCCGCGAGCGGATAAGCATAGCGAAGCACACGCACGCGATTGGAGCCCCAACCGTGTGACACGATGATAACCGGAGCCTTTTGTGCCGGCGTATTCCCTTTTCCCCATATGAACCAGCCCTGAAGCGCGGCGCAGCCCTCAAACGTCACCCGCTCAAAAGGCCGTTCGGGTTCGGCGCTCACCGGAATTTGCCGCGGGGACTGGCTCTTCACTGCCAACGCCCAAGCACCGCCCGCTGCGCTGCTGACGAGAGCCAAAGCGCTCACACCATAAGTCCACAGCATAGCCACATATATCGCCTCTCTTATATAATTGCCTCACGTTCATTGTCTACTATTATTATTTAATCATATCGGCCTTATCCGAAACCCGCATGCGCAAATTTATGTGCGGTTAGACAATCATGCAGCTACCCGTTCTCCAACGCTTTTTCCTGTACGGTTAGAACGAAGCGTTCGGCGTGCCCGGCCAGCCGCTCGAACTGTCCTTCCCGAATATAGTCGGCTCGCACCAGCTTGGAGCCCAAGCCGAAGGCAGAGGCGCCCGCCTTCAAGTAATCCGCGACATTGCCCATGTCCACGCCGCCTGTCGCAATGATCGGGATGTGCCGCAGCGGGCCGCGGATTTCCCGGATATAATCCGGTCCAAGCGTTCCGAGCGGGAACAGCTTGACCGCTTTCGCCCCGGCTTTCCAGGCGCGCACGATTTCCGTCGGTGTAAGCACGCCCGGCCACACATCCACACCTTGCTCCGCAGCACAGGAAATGACCTCCTCGTCCAAATTCGGAGAAATGAGGAACTGGGCGCCGCTGGCGAGCGCTTCTCGGGCTTCAGCCATATCCGTTACCGTTCCTGCGCCGATATATGCCTTACCGTCGAACCGTTCCCGCCAACGATGGATAATCTTCGCAGCGTCTTCCGTGTTCATGGTCACCTCCATGAAGCGGACGCCGCCCTTCACCAGCGCTTCTCCGGCAAGAGCGGCCGCTTCTCCAGTAAAGCCGCGGAAAATAGCCACGATGCGTGCCGTTAGCATCTGTTCCGTTATAGACAGATCGGCTGCCGTTATCAGGCTATCTCTTCTCATCGCTGCTTCATCGGTGTCCTTCATCATCTGCCATGCCCCCTCTCTTGTTGTTCCGATGTCATTCAACTGCCTGCCTTATATTGCGCTTCCGGCAGTTGAATGACGCAGCTTTTCCGCCCGGTTCTTCGCGAAAGCCGCGCTGCCGATCACTCCGCCGTCATCAATCAGCTCACCCTGGCGGATCGTCAACCGCTCCAAGTAACCATGATAGACCGAACGCTGCAACGTCTCTCGCACCGATTGGAACAACCGGTCTCCAGCCAGCGCCCCGCCGCCGCCAATCACGATAACGTCCGGACTGAGGAGTGAAATGGAGTACGCCAACCCTTTGCCAAGCACTTGACCGGTATAGGTCAGAATGTCAACAGCCAGCGCGTCGCCTTCGTCATAAGCTTGCGAGACATGAGCGGCGGTCAATTCCCCGCGCTCGTGCGAATCGCGCAAAATGCTGTCCCGGCCCGCGTCCAGCGCTTGCTTAGCTTGGCGCACGATACCCGTGGCGGAGACGACCGTCTCCAGGCAGCCTGCAAGTCCGCAGCCGCACGGCGTCGACTCGCCGTCAATCGCGACATGTCCCAATTCACCTGCCATGAAACCGCTCCCGTAATACAATTCTCCGTTCACCACGGTAGCGGCTGCCAGCCCTGTGCCGATGGTCACGCCGTGCACGACGCCCGCGCCACGTCCCGCTCCGCTCATCGCCTCGCCATATACATACATGCGCACATCATTATCTATAAAGACAGGCACGCCAACCTTTACGCTTAACCGTCCCGCAACATCCACATCATGCCACTTCAAATTGGATGCGAAAATGCTGACTCCGCGCTCCGGATCGATAAATCCCGGAATGCCGGCTCCGACGGCAAGCAAATGGCTGCGATCCAGCCCCGTTTTCGCGAACAGCTCATCAATCATGTCGGCCATCTTATCCAAAACGTGGTCAACGCCAAGTGCCGCTTCCGTCGGCCGCTTCACCTTGTCCACCATCTCGTAACGTTCGTTCACGAGTCCGCACACGATATTCGTTCCGCCTAGATCGATTCCTATCATATATTGCATAACTTCTCCACCTTGCCTTCCCTATAAAGTTTGAAACACTCGTATAGCTGTGATTTATCCGTATTATAGCATGGAGCAGTCAAGTTTTTGATTGAAAAAATCATACTTCACTGTTTCCCGCTTCAAGTCTTCGCCATCATTTCGCCTTAAATTTGCCTTAAACTTGGAAACAATATTAAAGACGAACTGGAAGCAAATCGCTATAATAGTACTGTGATGTATGTCACACGCGAGCCCCGATTCAAGAATTATTTTAATTAGGATTGTAAGAGGTGAATGATCATATGACGTATGTAGACATCAGCAGCATAAGCCCGCAATTGTTCGTAACGGTGCTTTTTTTCCTGCTAATCGTATGCCCGCTGCTCAGTCTCGGCGTAGTTCGTTTCTTCCAACAGCGTATGAAGGCCGGAATAACTTATATCGCTTCCGCGGTCGTATCTTACGTCGTCTTTCTCATCATCGCGGATTTTGTGGCCAAGACCTGGAGCTGACTCTTTCTTCGAAGGAACCGGCTATTTTATACTCGATAAGCGCCCGAATCATTGACTTATGGTTAAAAGATGCTATAACTATATAGAGTCATGAATGCAATTTCATATTCCTCGTTAGGTGAGGCTCCTATGTGGAGATATGCTGCTGCCCAAAAATGTCGAGAGACGCCAATGGGTCAACAGAAACCATCGACTTAAGGTGGTTTTTAACGTAGCTGGATGTCGCATGCGTCATTCCTATGCCACATAGTGCTAAAACTCAACGAATAGAGGGCAATGGCACTTGTAGTTGCTATATTTTTTAGCATGTAAATTTGCTGCGTACACAAAACATCCTCTTCGTTGCGGATGTTTTTTTGTATTTCAGGAGGTGATGAGAGATGGATAGTTCCCCCGGCCCCGAACCGCATAGCAAGCACAACAGCACATTCATAATTATATTTGGAGAACGTCCGTCTCTTGTCATCTAACGAAGAGATGGGCCATGAAGGAGGTCCATTACTATGGTATTAGCAACTGTGTAATAGCAAGGTTGCGTCAAGCCTCGCTTGCCGCCGGGCTGCCTGCATTTTCACAACAAAAAAAGAGGGCACTTGGGCCCTCTTTTACTCTATCTTGATTCTGTTATGCTATCCTTCTTTGTTCTCAGCGTTCTCGTCCCGATTCCCTTCGGACTCGGTCACTTGGAGGCCGGCCCCCTTATAAAAGGCGGACTTCATCGTGTTAAACTGAGTGGTATAGTCGTTGAACTGCGACTTGAGCTCCTCCACCTTCCGGTATACTTCATTCCGTTCGGAAATCCCCGTCGTAATCGACTTCAGCTTCGTGTTTTGCGATTTCAGCTCGTCATAGATGAATTGCTCGCGCTCCAGCCATTGGCCATACTTCTCATGCAACGCCTTGAACGTGTCATATCGCTTCACATATGCGGTATATGCCTGTTCCGCCTGCTTCTTCAACTCTTCGTCCTCTAGCTTGGCGATGACGTTATCCAATTCTCCCATCTGGCTGCGCGCGTCATCAAGATGAGTTTTCACTTGCTCCATTGCCTGTTTGCGTTCTTCCAGCGCTTTGTTCGTATTGTCAATCAACGTTTGCACGTTGCGATTGTCTTGCTTCCCTTGATTCAAAATATTGATATATTGCTGCTCGTCCTTATCTTCCAACGTCTTCAACGTTTCCAAGGAGGCCGTTACGTTTACTTCCGCCGAGGAAGCCTTTTCGAATGCTTCGAAAATCTTCGTCGTCGGCGCAGCCCCGCATCCGGTCAATCCAACTACTACGGATAACAATGCCGCGATAGCGGCAAATTTCTTCCAGCTTGCCAATCTCTTAACCTCCCAGTCCGGATGCTATAAACGCTTGTCGTGATGGAAATTGCATACGAAATGCGCATTCGGGTCATACACTTCAAATTCATAGCCCTTGCTCTGAATATATTCAATAATGGAAGGCAAAGCTTCCAATGTCTGCTGCCGGTCGTGAAGGAGAATCACTTCCACGTCTTCCGTTAACGTTCCTTTGATCTGCTCAAGAATCCGGTTCGGCTGTCCGATGAACTTCCAGTCGAGCGAATCGAGCGTCCAGTCCCACATCTTAAAGCCCGCATCCGCAATATCCTTACGGAACGACTCGCCGATTTGCGGCGCGCTGCCGTATGGTGCCCGTATCAACGTCGGCTTGAAGCCGGTCAGGTTCTCCACGATGCCCTGCGCTTCCTGGAACTCCTTGATGAAATTCCCTGAACCGCCGCTCTTATACAGCCTGTTATAATCATGCGTCATACTGTGTAGTCCAGGATAATGGCCTTCCTCCACCATTCTCTTGACGGCGTCCGGGTAAGTGTTCATATTATCGCCTAGCATGAAATAAGTCGCTTTAATGTCATGTTTCTTCAATAAGTCCATCATATCGTTAGAGTATTTACTCGGTCCGTCATCGAACGTCAAATAAGCAACCTTGCGAGTCATGCCGTTAAACTCTTTCGGCGTCTCCTTCTCTTTCGCCGCCGAGGCGAACGTGGCCACTTCCGTTACGATCAGATCGCTGCCAGAGGCCGATACCGTGCCCAGCAAGCTTTTCCCAGCGGCATATATGCCTATGCCAATCGCCACACACAACAAAAACAGAATCGTACGACCTATAAATTTCTTGCGACTTCTCCGGCGACGTTTGCCGACCGTCACCGCTCCTCTATCCACCATTCTACATATCCACTTCCTTCTAGCGACTTCATTCGACATTACTATAATATAAATCTACCATTTTGGCATTACAGAAACGTTACAAGATACGAGATTTTGTCTAAAATTTAGATACAATGTTGTTACCATTTTAGGGAACGTCTGTATTTAGCGCTTACATTTGAAACAGAACATTTTCTTTGCTCCAGCTGCATTTGTGCGGTTATTTCCCCCTTCTTCCCGATATATGAACGATGGACCTCGAAAATGCATGGCCATTTTAAAACGGCGCACGATTAGGAAATGAATAAGATGGCATCGCGCTTTTGGACAGTAAAACACGAAAAAAAGAGTTAATTGACGGTCTATTGAGCATAAAAAAAGCCGGCGCTGGTTCATAAACCAACGTCGGCTGACTTCCGCATGATAAGGCGCAGGCGCAGAGATTTTCAGAGCACGTGTTCAGCAAAAAAACTTAGTTCTTTGTCATTTCATCTAACTTTTCATTTATTTTGGATATTTTTTTACTAATAATATTTTGATTCCCAATAATCCCCGCAAAACCAACAATAAGAATAACACAAATAAAAATACTCAAGCTTTTTCCTCCTTATCGCTAATATTTGTTCTAGCATAATGGGTTTTGAATTAGAGAGTATCTCTACTTTTTCATCTGCGTCCGACCACAAGAATTTATTTTTGTTTATGTCAAAATTAAGAGGAGGATATCGGGCCACTTGAAAACTGATCTGTGACCCGTAAGAGGGACACTTTGCAAACAGTGACCCTCTTGCGAGTTATTTGTGTTTTAAATCAGATTATTAACGAAAGACGAGGTAACAAACATGGGGAATATAAATCGAGCATTATTCAATAAAGAGGAAATGAGGAGACTCGAAGCCAATCCGAACGTGCAGCATGTCTCGGAGACGAATATCACATATATATCACATATACCACGGCGTTCAGGCTTCCGCTCTGCGTATATATGGAAGGCCAAACACCCATAGACATTAAAAAAAAGATGACCCCTGATGAATTCAGAGGCCATCTGTTAGCCAGATAGACAAAGGCCGTTTTTTCAAACCGTCCAGTTCAATCCCTCAGGCGCGTTTTTTTGCTCTCATCGTCGTTATTCCAATCTCCTATGCACACAAAGATGACTAGCCGAATCCCCTAACTCCCATCTCTCGCGGTACATTCCTTGGATCAGATACCAGACAGTACCCCTTTACATGACGATGTTCATCGTAAGCATCTCCCTTGACCTGCTCTTCTTGTCGCGTGCGCCGAGATGTTGCCGGTTCTAGTCGTCCTGCTTCGAAAGCGCCGCCTTCAGCAGCTCGCCCAAATTGTTGCCAATCGGCTCTTGCTTTTCGTATTGCTTGATCAACTGCCGTTCCTCGCGTTTACGGACCTTGCCCCCGCCTTCCTCCAGCTTCTCCGTAATGTTGCACGGCAGACATTGGACGAATTTCCCCGCCTTGCCGATCTTGAATTCCATTTTTTTGTGGCACTGCGGGCAGCGGCGATTGGACAGATTCTTCTCCTCGGAACGTTTGTATTCGCACGATTTGCTGGAGCAGATGAGCCGCGTGCCGCGCTTGCCCTTGCGTTCCATGAGGCGGGAGCCGCACTCCGGACAGAAGCGGTTGGTCAAATTATGCGGTTTGTATTCGGCGGCACTCGTCTTTACTTCACGGACCAATTGCTCTGTCATCTGCCGGATATGCTTCATGAATGCGGATGTGCGCGCCTCGCCGCGCGCAATACGTTCCAGCTCCCGCTCCCATTCAGCCGTCAACTCCGGTGAACGCAGCTGTTCAGATACGAGGTTAATAAGCTGCGTCCCCTTGCCGGTTGGTTGGAGCGAAGAGCCCTGCCGTTCAATCGTATCCGACGAGACCAGCTTCTCGATTATATCTGCGCGTGTCGCCGGGGTGCCGAGTCCGTGCTTCTCCATCTGAGTGAGAAGCGTTGCTTCCGTATATCGGGCAGGCGGCTTCGTGCGGTCACGGCGGGTGAAGATGCGCTTCACGTTCAAGCGGTCCCCTTGGGACAGGCTCGGCAAGCGCTGCTGCTCTTCCTTCCAAGACGACCGCGCATCGCCGTCCTCCTCCTCAGACGCGTCATCCCAATCGTCCTCGTATGCTTTGCGCCAGCCGGAATCCAGCATCGTCCGGCCTTTGGCATATAGGCGCTCGCCTGCCATCTCGACGACAATGTTCATTTGCTCGTAGCGTACCGGCGGCAGGAAGAGCGAGATAAAGCGGCGCGCGATCAGATCGTACAGCTTCCGCTCATCCGATGAGAGCGCCGACAGCCGCAGCGGTTCATCGGTCGGAATGATCGCATGGTGATCCGTCACCTTGCTGTCATCGACGATCCGCTTCGTTACCGGCAGCTTCGAGCGCAACAGCGGTTTGACCAGTGCCGCATAGGGGCCAACCGCCATGGCGTCCAGCCGTTCCGGCAGCGTATTCGTCATATCGGACGATAAGTGCCGGCTGTCCGTGCGCGGATACGTAACGATCTTATACTGCTCATACAGGCGCTGCAGCACATTCGAGGTCTGCTTGGCCGAGAAGCCATAGCGGCGGTTCGCGTCACGCTGCAGCTCGGTTAAATCATATGCGAGCGGATGCGGTTCACTCTTGGCCGCCTTCTTCAATTCCGCGACAACCGCTTGCTTGCCCTGCAAGCGGCTGACCGTCGCTTGAGCCGCTTGCTCGTCGAACACGCGCGCATCGCCGTTCTTGCCGCGCCAAGCCGCCTCAAAGCCGCCGAAATCCGCGAAAATCAAATCATAATCCTGCGAACGGAAATCGCGGATCTCCCGCTCCCGATCCATAATCATCGCCAGCGACGGCGTCTGCACCCTGCCTGCGGACAACGGAGTCTCGAACTTGCAGGTCAAAGCGCGCGTAACGTTCAAGCCAATGAGCCAATCCGCCTCTGCGCGGCAGCGGGCCGATTCATACAGCCGATCGAATTGGCTGCCCGGCTTCAATTGGCGGAAGCCCTCGCGAATCGCTTTGTCCGTCTGCGACGAAATCCACAGCCGGCGAAACGGCTTGTTCCATTTCACCATCTGCATAATCCAGCGCGCCAGCAGTTCGCCTTCCCGCGCCGCATCGGTCGCGATAATGAGCTCCTTCAAGTCTTGACGCTTGCTAAGATGCTGCACCGCCTTGAATTGATGCGCCGATTCGCGCAGCACCTTCAATCTCATCTGCTCCGGCACCATCGGCAGATCCTCTAAGCGCCAAGTCTGATATTTTTTATCGTAATCTTCCGGTTCGGCCAGGCCGACGAGGTGGCCGAGCGCCCAGGTGACCACATATTCCGGTCCTTCAAAATATTGCTTATGAGTCGTGCGGCATCCGAGCACCCGCGCAATTTCGCGGGCGACGGACGGTTTCTCCGCAAGAACGAGTGATTTCATAGGTCCAATCCTTCCATTCCCATTTGTTTTTCTTATTATACCATTACTAGAGCGAGCGCACCGCTCCTCCGTCCGCCAATAGGGCCTGACCCGTCATATAGCTGTTAGCCGGCGAGGCAAGAAAAGCGATCAGCCTGCCCATTTCCTCCGGCTCCCCGTACCGGCCGATCGGAATGCGCGCCCGCTCATCTTCCGCGATGCGCTCGGTGCTGACTTGCTGCGCCCGCGCCGCCAATTCATCCAATTGAAGCACGCGATCCGTAGCGAATCGCCCCGGCCCAACTGTATTGATCAAGATGTTGTCCTTCGCCAAATCAGGAGCCAGCGTCTTCGCCAAGCCCAATACACCGACCCGCAGCGTAGAGGATATGACCAAATTCTCGATCGGTTGTTTGTGGGCGGAGGACGTAATGTTCACGATGCGGCCGAACTGCTGCTGACGCATGCAGGGCAACACGGCGCGAATCGCTCGCACGTAGCTGAGCAGCGTCAATTCAAATCCATGCTGCCAGGCCGCATCATCCATGTCGTCAAATGTGCCCGGGGCCGGACCGCCGCAGTTGTTGACCAAAATATCAATGGTTCCATAGCGTTCTACCGTTGCCGCCACGACCTTTTCGATATCTGTGGCATTCGTAATATCGGCGACAGAGGAAAGCGGTTCTGTCCCGGTTCGTTCCGCTATGCTGCGGACCGCTGCGCTTACGGTGTCCTCATGGCGGCCGACCAGCATAATGCGGGCTCCTTCCTCCGCCAACGCGGATGCTGCCGCAAATCCCAAGCCTTTGGAAGAAGCCAATATGATAGCTGCTTTACCTTGCAATTGTAAATTCATTCTCCAACACACCTTTCCGATTATCGTTTCGATTAAGATAAAGTCACCGTTAGTATACCAAATAAAACCACCAGTTGACGGGGGATGCCCCGGAATAGCTTTCCTGCATCACGACACACTAAAAGGTACGGGCTAAAGGAGGACGTTCAGTTGAAATCAGCCGATGCAAGCCGCCGTTTCAGCATGCTTAATTGGTGGGACAAGGCTCTCTTTTTCTATAAATTCTTGAAATCTCCTCAGCAGATCGGGAGCATCATTCCCAGTTCAAAAGCTTTGGCCTCGCAAATGACCAAGCCTGTCGACTGGCTGCTGGCGGAAGCCATAGCCGAACTCGGCTCTGGAACAGGTGTCGTGACCAGACAAATCTGTGCAAAAAAGCAAGCGCATGCCGCAATGCTGCTATTCGAAAAGGACGCGGATATGCGGCGCAAGCTGTCCCGTCAATATCCGAATGTCACCATCGGCGACGACGCGCTGCAGCTCTATTCCACGATGCAGCAGCAGGGATTGAGCCAATTGGACGCCATAATCAGCGGGCTTCCGTTCGCCATGTTTCCCTTCGCTGTGCGTGAATCGATACTGGACATCGTGGAGCAGTCGTTGAAGCCAAGCGGCGTCTTTGTCACATTCCAATACTCGCTGCATATGCGCAAACGGTTAAAAGAACGCTTTGCCATGGAGCATATCCAATTCGTGCTGTGGAATTTTCCACCCGCTTTCGTATATGTGTGCCGAAAAAACAGATGAACAAATATAGACCGGAATAATGAAGTCCTCCTTCTCTTCCGCTAACGGTGTCCTGTCTTCCTATGCTATGATTAGTCACGATGACGGGACATTCCTTGTTCCAAGGGAGGAGGTTTGCCTGCTTGCGTTTCAATGGTTATCAACTCAAGTTGTTCGCGATGGCGCTCATGCTGCTGGACCATGTCCATGCCTTCATTCCAGGAGCTCCCGATTGGTTCCATTGGCTTGGAAGAATCGCTGCGCCCATCTTTTTCTTCTTCCTCGTTGAAGGTTTCTGTTATACGGGCAGCCGGGAGAAGTATATGCTCCGCATGCTCGTCTTTACAATCATCATGGCCGCGGGAAGCGATGCGCTTGTCCTTCTGTTGCCGGGCGGCAGCATACCCAACAACATCTTTTTATCCATGCTTGCGGCGCTTATGCTTATGGCGACGCTCGACTGGATGCGCCAATCTCGCCAGTATGCAACAGGTCTCTCGTTAAGCGTCCTCCTTGGCTTGGTGATGGTGTTCTACGTTGAATTCAGCTGGCTTGCGGTATCGATGACGGTTATCTTTTATGTATTCCGCGGGCATAAAGCCGCGCTCGCAGCTGCTTATGTCGTCTCCTCTCTGCTGCTGACGTTGGGACCTTATGCGCTTATGCCGGATGCGGCAACCAAATGGACATACGACGAAATGTTCATTTTGCACCCGCAATGGATGATGATTGCCGCGATTATTCCGATTCTGCTCTACAACGGATCCCGGGGAAGCAACTCGAAACGAACGAAATATTTATTTTACTTGTTTTATCCCTTACATATCTGGTTGTTATATACGGTCGGTTACACTGATTTAGACAGGGGGAACCTCTGATGCGTTTGAACGGATTTCAATTGAAGCTTTTAGGTATGGCGCTGATGCTGCTTGATCATGTGAAGCAATTCATTCCCGGTATGCCGCTCTGGTTCGGATGGCTGGGAAGAATTGTCGCGCCTATCTTTTTCTATTTCATCGTGGAAGGCTTCTTCCACACGCGCGACCGTAAAAAATACATGCTGCGTCTGGCGATAGGGGCAGTCATCACCAAGGCAGGCAGCACGCTGCTGCAATTCGCTCTTCCAGACAGCTCGCCGATTATGAACAACATCTTCCTGTCGCTTCTCATGGCGCTCCTGCTGCTGACGGCGATTGAATGGACGAAGACAACGGGCCGCATAGCGCTAGGCACGCTGTATATCGTGCTGGCCATCATCGGCGGAACCTTTACCGAAGCTAGCATTCTCGGCGTCATGATGACATTCGTCTTCTATTTCTGCCGCGGGAATAAAGGCAACATGGCCCTTGCTTACGTCCTGTCCATGCTGTTCATTACGCTTGGTTTGGAGTTCAGCAGCCCGAATCCCATGTTCACATATGAGAATTTGTTCCTGATCAACTACCAATGGATGATGATTTTCGCGATTATCCCGATATTGCTGTACGACGGAACCCGCGGCTATCACGCCCCATGGTCCAAGTACATGTTCTACGTATTCTATCCCGTTCACATTTGGCTGTTGTACACGTTCGGTTACCTAATTGCTAATCCATAAATAGCGGGCGGTGGAAAGGATAACTAGGCATTCCTTTTGAATCGCTCTCCCCGCTCGCCAGAGTCCCATTTTTCTCGTTTAGCGCCACTCTCCCTTCCCATCAGAAAATTGTTAAAAGGACTTGGCCGTGAGCCACCCCCTTGGAACAACAGCGTACATTTCTTACGAAAAAGTATTTTTGATTGTAGAACTGCAGCTCCTTTTCTGAACAAAGGGGAGAATGAGGCTAAGCACTGGAATAGAGTCTCATACGGATGGTTTGGAAATAAATTACATATCATATATGTTCACAAGTCATTACAACTTCGTAAATATGCAAAATGCGCACAAAAAAAGCCGCAGACGCGCGGCTTTTTGGTCATCCCCCTGTCAAGCAGACAGATGAAGAAAGCTTAATCAATATATTCGTTTAGCTTTTGCATATTTCGTATCGTAATTTCCCGGGTGCCTTTGATTTCAATAATACCCAGCCGTTCAAACTTGCTGAATTTGCGGCTGATGGTTTCCCGCGTAACTCCCACATAGTTGGCCATTTCTTCGCGTGAAAGAGGGAGTTCAACCTTTATCCTTCCCTGCGCTCCCTGCGCCGGTTTGCCATATTTATTCCCGAGTTCCAAGATCATATAGGCAATACGTATTTCAGGGTCCTTTGTAGCCAAACTTTGGGCCAGGTTTTCCGTGTGCGCCAATCTTTTCGTAACCGTTTTGAGCAGCTTCAACGAAATATCCGGGTTGCTTCGGACAAGATGCTCCATATCATCTTTGGTAAACATGCAAATGTCGGTCTTTTTCAGCGCATATGCGCTAAAATTACTCAATTCATCACTGTTGAAGATATTCAACTCGCCAAAAAAATCTCCATTGGACAGGATATGCAAGATTTGCTCTTTTCCTTGAGGCGTCATTTTCAGCAGTTTGACATGGCCTTGCTTAATTATGAATAAGGTATCCGAAGGTTGTTCCTCCAGAATCAGCGCTTCGCCTTTCTCATACTTTCTGTGTCTAATCATCGCGCTGACTTTAGCCAAATCCTCATCAGAAAGAGAAGCGAAAATGGGTACTTTGCGGGTGCATGGCTCCTCGGCGTATTGGCAGGAATTTTCTGTCATCGTATCCACTCCATTCACTCTATCTGCTCCATGTACAGTCTGAACGCATGACCGCACAACGTTTCAGTGCCGTTAGCCTTCAATAGGCGCAAATTGGGTCTTGTCTTCACCGCACACCGGACAAACCCAATCCTCGGGAAGATCCTCAAAGGCTGTGCCGGGTAAAATATCTTCATCAGGATCGCCGATGCTCGGATCGTAAATATACCCGCAAGGCTGACATATATATTTTTTCATAGTATTCTCTCCTTGTCATTAACTTATAGTGCGTATTCAAAAAGGCCGGCTTTCAGCACCTATGGTTGGGATTATTGCAATCTTCTTGTGACTTCGTTCATGACTTCCTCTATGCCGCAGATTGCAAAGTCTAATCCATCAAGATTAAGGCTTTGTTCAATAGCGGCTTTATACGGTAAGGAAGCGGCAACGTTCTCGAATACAATAGCTCCGCACAGGGAGTTGTCTTTCATAAAAATCCGTTTATAACGCTCTTGTGCCGAGTCGGTTATGCTATTGTCGCATTGCTGTTCTTCCACCAGGCCGATGGAGAATAAGGGGGTGTCAAAGGTGTTGGACAAGGTCATTGGAACCGGCCGTTGGTAAATCGCTTTGTGGTTGGCCATATTGGCCCCGGCCACTTTCCCCTGCTCGATGGCACATCCCCACAGGCCGTCCACCTTGCCTTGGAATTCGGCGCAGTCCCCCGCGGCATAAATATCAATGTTGTTTGTTTGCATTTGCTCGTTGACGATAATGCCCGTCCCGGCTTCCAGGCCTGCCTCGCGGGCAAGCGCAATGTTCGGAATCACTCCGATTGAATAGACGACATGCTCACAGGCAAGAGTCGAGCCGTCTTCAAGCTCTATACCTTCTGCGCGGCTTGTGCCAATAATGCTTTTGACACCTTGCCCAAGTCTCACCTCTGCTCCGAATTCAACAGCTTTGTTCATCAACATTGCCGAGGATTGGGCATCCAACTGCCGGGGCATAAGCCGTGATCCGGCCTCAATAATAGTGACAGGATATCCGGTCTGAATAAGCGACCAGGCGGTTTCCAATCCCTGAATGCCGCCCCCGATGACACAGATCCGATCCCCCATCCGCAAAGCGGCCTTGAACTTGTCCGCATCATCCCTGTCCCGAATGTTATGCACGTTTGATAAAGAAGCGCCTTGGAGACTCAGCTTGCGATTTGTGGCTCCTGTACACAGCAGAAGCTTATGATACGCAATCGTCTGGCCGTCAGCGGTCATAACTGATTTTTTTCCCGTATCAATGGAAGCGATTCGGGTACTGTCATGTACGGCAATTCCGTTATCGCGGAACCATTTTTCTTTCTTGATCAATACTTTTTCACTGTGCAAGTCTGTAAACAAGCCTTTGGAAAGCTTCACCCTGTTGTACGGAAGGGCCGGCTCCTCCCCAAAAATGGATATTTGCGTTTCGTCATCATGATCTCTGATTGCTTTGGCTGCATGTACGGAGGCAACTCCGCTGCCAACAATAACATAATGGTTGTTCTCGGCCATACTTATCTTCCTTTCTATAGTCTGATCTCGTTAAACCGCGCTAAGCAGCAGGTCTGTGATGAATTCGGCAGCATTTCTGATTTTTTTGATTTTTTCTTCTTCTTTTGGCGAGAAGCGCACACGTACAGGGAATTCCACATGCGTCATTCCGGTTGTCTTGATTACGTGCGAGGTGCTTAGCACGGTCATATTCGTCTGATTCAAATAATCCTGAACGACTTCAATGGCTTCGCCGCTCCAACCGTAAGAGCCGAAGGCTGCTGCAAGCTTCCCTTCCAGGTTCATCTCTTGCAGCTTCTGCAAAAGGGTCTCCAATGTACCGGTCATGTCCGCATATTTCGTCGAGCTGCCGATCAAGACGGCGTCTGCAGCCCCGATGCTGCTTAATATTTCAGTCTCGTCAGCCTTGTCCACGTCCCACAGATCCACGCTGATATTGTTTTCAAGAAAACATTCTCTCAGGATATTGGCCATTTTTTTGGTGTTATTTTTAAGCGTTGCATATACAATCGTTACTTTCTTGTTGTCCTTTGTTTCGGTGCTGAACTCATCATACAAGCTGATGTACTTGGCAATGTCACGCCGAAGTATATAGCCATGGGAAGGGGCAATGATTTCGATCTCCAAATCCCGGATGGCTTCCATCAGTGTCCGGACATATCTTCTGTGCGGATGGATAATTGCCTGGTAATATCCGATGAAATCGGCGGTGATATCATATCCCGCTTCATCCGCAAAGGGATGCTCCACGGCTACATGAGTGCTGAAAATATCGCATGGGAACAATATTTTATCCTCGATACAGTAAGTAATCATTGTTTCTTCCGTATGCAGATATGGAGTTTCTTTGAAGAGAAGCGTCTTGCCTCCAATATCAAGCTGGTCGCCATCTTTGACCACAAGATAATTGCGGTGCTGAAGCTTGTACATTTGTTGAATTTCCGGCACAGCGATTTCCGTGCAGACAATCGTGGCATTGGTTGCCTTGGAAGCCAGCGCCGCCAGACCGCCTGAGTGATCGGGTTCGGTATGGTTAATAACAATATATTGGATATCCAGCGGATCTATCATTTCGGCTATTTTTTCGGCGTACTCTCTTCCGAACTCCATATCTACCGTATCAATCACGGTTGGTTTGCCGGTTTTGAGCAAATATGAATTATAGGTCGTACCTTTTGTTAACGTAAGACGATGAAAGGGAACCTCGCGACTATCAATCTTTCCCACCCAGTAAATATCTTTGGACAGCTTACATTCCGTTAGCATTAGAATAACCTCCTGCGGATCATTTGTTCATTTGTAACGACACCCTGATTTTATGCCTATTTGCAGGGGAAAAAGAGGATTGAAATCAAATTTTCGAAAATAAAAAAATGGTTCCGAAGCCGGATTGCGATTTATGTGACTGGAATCACAAATTGTAAGGAGCAGTCCAATATAATAGAAGTAAATTCAATCATTCAGCAGAGAAGAACAGGCGGTGTACATATGAATCAAGCAACTGTTGCACAAGAGTTTACGTTTGACGATATGAAAAAAATTTCAAGAACAAAATTGGGGCACACTGTTCCGATGGAGCTGTACAGAGCAGTTCGTTTAATTGGAATGTATCAAGGGCTTCCCATGAAAGGGAAGGGAACTACAGTTACGATTGGCAGAAAAATCGGCGAAAGCTTACCCGTTCATTCGTTAGAGGAGTTGCTGGATGTATTCCGTGAATTAAAAATAGGAGATCCTCAAATTGTTCATGAGGAAGAGCACAAAATTCATGTTGCTGTGAAAGACTGTTTTTGTGAAGGGTTACCTGAAATGGAGGGCAATATGGTGTGTGATCTGGAAGGAGCGATCATGGAGGGGGCGATGAACAAAATTAAAAATAAGAGGGTTTTTGTCAAGGAAATAAAATGCAATGTTAACGGAGACGACTGCTGCGAATATGAAATTCGTTTTTAAGTGAAAAGCGGCCTTTTTGAACATGGACTTTAAGTGAACATTAATTACCTAACAGGAGAGTGATATCTAATGCAAAAGAATAACCTTGCCCAGTTTCAAGAATATCAGGAGAACAAATTTACGAAACGCATTATTCACAAGGAAGCGGAAAATGTAATTTTCATTTTGAATTTTAGTCCGGGAGCCGAGCTGCCGACACATAATCATCCGGGCGCCAACGTGTATATTCTGGTGCTTGACGGAAAGGGGACCGTAACCAGCAATGGGGCGGAAACAGCAGTAGTAGAAGGGGATATCATTCATATCACTGGAGACGAGAGTTTCTCTTATCGCAACGGTGCAGACACCGTTTCCAGCCTTTATGTGGTATTAACGAAAACGCCCAACGAGCGTTACGCCCAAAATATCTGACAGTTGCTTCCAAGCGTGAGTTATAGGCCTGAGACATGTACTGGAAGCCCTGATCCGAATCGAGCAAGGCTTCCGAGACGTCTCTTTTTCGCACCCGGATAATACCATTTGAAAAGTTAAATGAGCTTTTTCAGATCTTCGATGTTATCTTTCTCCGCCTCATCCTTCACGTCATCCACGATACCTCTTGTCGAGTTGCGGAATTCACGCAGGGTATCCCCGAAGGCGCGGCCAAGCTGGGGCAGCTTCGCCGGCCCAAATATGACAAGGGCGATGAGCAGGATAATAATCAAACCCGATACGCCAATATTGTTCAACATATGAGCTTCCTCCATTCGTTAACTGTTGGTAGGCAAGGCCGTCAGCCTGCGATAGTACAAGCTCGATATGACGGCACTGCATTCAAACAAGATGATTAACGGCATCTCGAACGCGACGCCAAGCGAAAATACGACGTTGAACATGAACGTTAAGCACCGGTCGATCCCATACGTCTCCATTGCGCCGATGCTCTGGTTCATTTTCATCAAAAAGTGGATCATCATCAGAAATACGACGAAATAGCTGAATGAAATACATGAGCACCTGATTGAAATCGGCTAGTAACGGCTGCTCTTCCGGAGTAGCAGCATCCGGCTGTTCCTCCGGTTTCGTCAGCGTATTATTAAGGATGTTGAGGACTGCTCCTATAATTCCGCCGCCGACGACTCCCCCGAGCGCCGCACCGGACACTTTCAAGAAATTGCGCCGGGAGCTGCTTCGAGGCTGGTTTTCTTTATATTCTGGCACAATGATCCTCCTCGTCTTTCATCCATTTCTTCTCTTTCATGCTGGTAAACTTACTATTTCCGCCCTATCCGAATCTATGCACAAAAAAAGCAGAGCCTCTGCCCCGCCTCATGCCAGCATCTATTTGTCCGCGAATCGAAGCTAATTCACTTCTTCGCCGCCAGCCAATCGGTAAGCGACTTGATCTCATCTTCACTCAGTATGCCTTTGAATGCCGTCATCCCGTTGCCGCCGTTGTGGATAATATTCGAAATTTCTTCCGGCGTCCTTTTTGCCCCTACCTTCTGCAAATTGGGTCCTGCCTGTCCGCTTAAATCGGCAGCATGACAAGCGAGGCAATTCTGCTTGTATACCGCTTCGGCATTTGCAGTAGTCGTGGCTTCTCCTTGCGTCTCTCCTTGCGTTGTTCCTGGCGTTTGACCTTGATTTTCTTTTTGTGCCTGTTCCTTATCCGTGTTGGTCTTTGATCCGCATGCGGTTAGTCCAAGGAGCAGAACGACTGCCAGCAGCATCATTGTAACTTTCTTCATTATTTGCACCTCTAATCATCCTAGGAATAGCGTTAGGTTATCCGAAAGAATTGCCGTTCATTCTTGATAAAGAAACAGAAACGCCATTTTAAATTGTGTGCAATTAAATTGACCACAAGTAAATAGTGTGATATAAATGAAATAGAAATGAAATAGAAATGAACGACTCCAAAATACATGGAGCATGTGAATGCAAAGGAGAGAATAATGATGACAACAGTATATGATTTCTCAGTCAAGACGCCGAGCGGTGACATGAAATCCTTGCGCGACTACGAAGGACAGGTCATTCTGATCGTCAATACGGCAAGCAAATGCGGCTTTACGCCCCAATTCGCAGAGCTGCAGCAATTGTACGATACCTATAAAGAGCGCGGTTTGGTCATTCTCGGATTTCCATGTGATCAGTTCAATAAGCAGGAGTTCGACGATATTGGTGAAACAATGGAATTTTGCCAATTGAACTACGGTGTCACCTTCCCGATGTTTGCCAAAGTGGACGTGAAAGGTCCGGATGCGGAGCCGCTCTTTACGCATTTGATCTCGGAGAAAAAAGGACTGCTCGGCAGCGATGTCAAATGGAACTTCACCAAGTTCCTGATGGACCGTTCCGGTCAGGTCGTAAAGCGCTATGCGCCTCAGACGAATCCCGCCAAAATGGAAGAGGAAATAATAGCCTTGCTGTAAGGCGCAATTAAGGAGCTGCTTACGATGTCAACACAGCATGGAGCTCACGAAGCAAACGATAACGATAACCTGCTGAAGCTGGATAATCAATTATGCTTCGCCGTTTATGCCGCGTCGCGGGAAATGACGAAGCTGTACCGTCCGCTGCTGGAGCGGCTGGAAATCACCTATCCGCAATATTTAACTCTGCTGGCGCTATGGGAGCGGGATGGAATGACGGTCAAGTCGCTGGGCGCCCGCCTGTATCTCGATTCCGGCACATTGACGCCGATGCTGAAACGCATGGAGCAGCAAGGGTTGCTTGAACGCAGGCGCGATCCAGAGGACGAGCGCAAAGTCGTGATTACGCTCACGGACAAAGGCTGGGCCATGAAGGACGAGGCGAGGTGCATCCCTCAGCAATTGGCAGGGCAGGTGTGCAAGCTGACCGATGCTCCCGACAAGCTGCTGCAGGAGCTTCATTCCCTTCTGGCGCTGCTGCGGCACGCGAATGAGGGCGCTGATGAATAAGACGTTGACTTCCGGGAATGATGTCATATAATTAAAGTTGTTTATAACGTTTGATCAATCATTGCATGTACAATCCGATATCGTCATTATGCCGATGATGAGCATCCAACTCAGAGGCGTTCTCGTCAAGGCATCGGCATTCCGATGCTCCTAAGTTAACCGGCACCGCCCGTTACCGCGGAACCAAGAGGATCCATCGCGCCTATGCGCGTGGATCAAGTTGGGTGGCACCGCGAGCTTGCGCTCCTCGTCCCAATCGGATGAGGGGCGCTTTCTGTTTATTTACGGATATGCGAACGGTAAAGGAGACGAGGAACGATGTTGGACATCAAATGGATACGAATGAATGCGGATAAGGTGCAGCGGGCGGCCCGGCTCAAAGGGATGGCTTTCAATGTGCAGGAGCTTCTAGCTTGGGATGCGAAGCGCAGAGACCTGCTGCAGAATACGGAAGCGATGCGGCAGGAGCGCAATAAGGCTTCGGGGCAAATCGCTGCGCATATGCGCGCAGGAGAAAAGGAGCCAGCCGAACGGTTAAAGGAGCAGGTCCGGCAGTTGAACGAAGAGCTTGGCCGAGCGGAGCAGGAATTGGACGAAGCTGAACGGCAGTACCGCCATCTCTTGCTGCTCGTGCCGAATCTGCCCGCGGATGATTCACCTGTCGGCGTCTCGGATGCGGACAATATCGAAGTGCGGCGGGTCGGAGCGGCCCGCGCGTTCGACTTCCCCCTGCTCGATCATGTGGAATTAGGCGAACGGCTCGACCTGTTCGATATCCCCCGCGGCGTGAAGGTAGGCGGCGCACGGAGCTATTATTTGAAAAATGCCGGGCTCCTGCTGCATCGCGCCGTGCAGCAATTCGCGATCGACATGCTGACGGATCGCGGCTTCACCATCATGGATGTGCCGCTCATGGTGCGCCGGGACGCCCTCATCGGCACGGGCTTCTTCCCGCTCGGTGAAGACCAATGTTACGCCATCCCGGAGGAGCAGCTATGGCTTGTCGGCACTTCGGAGGTAAGCCTTGTCTCTTATTATGGCGACGAGATCGTCGATATGAGCAAGCCGATACGGCTCGCTGGCGCGTCGCCCTGCTTCCGGCGCGAGGTCGGCTCGGCCGGGCGGGACGTGCGCGGCTTATACCGCGTGCATCAATTCGCCAAGGTGGAGCAGGTCATTCTCGCGCCGAACGATGCTGCGGTGTCGAACCGTCTGTTGGAAGAGATGGTCGGCCATGCCGAGAGCATCCTGGAGGCGCTGGAGCTGCCTTACCGCGTCGTGGCGGTCTGCACGGGCGACATGTCGCAGAAGACGTTCAAGCAGTACGACATCGAGACATGGATGCCTAGCCGCGGGGCTTATGGCGAGACTCACTCGGCGTCGAACCTGCACGACTTCCAGGCGCGGCGCATGAACATCCGCTACCGCGACGCGGAGGGCCAGCTGCAATATTGCCACACCTTGAACAATACGGCGGTCGCTACACCGCGCATCCTCATTCCGCTGCTGGAGAACCATCAGCAGGCGGATGGCTCGATCCGCATTCCCGAGGCGCTTCGCCCTTATATGCGCGGCTTGGCAGAGATCCGGCCGTAAGAGACGCTATATACGGCAACATGACAGATGCCCGCCCGCTACCCTGTCCTCATCTGACAAGGGTAGCGGGCGGGCATCTGGTTAATAGCCGAATGTCGCCTAATCGGAGACGAGTTCCTATGTGTTATTGGAAAATGGACAGTTGAAGGTTCCATTTGAGCGGCCAACCGGCATTTTAACTGGATGAAATGTGCATCCATCCTTAGGCACGCACCGCTTCCGGCCGTCAGTATCCGGAACGCTTGTTGCGTCTGCCGATCGCGCCCGCCAGGAGGAAGCCTGTGACGACGAGCAGAATGCCGATGCTGTCAACGCCGACATCGATGGCGTGACCCGTCCGGCCGGGGACAAAGCTCTGGTGCCACTCGTCCGACATCGCATAGAGCAAGGTGAACAACGCCCCGAGCACGATAGCGCCTGCCCGTTTCAGATACAGCGCCAAACCTAATTGAATCGCTAAAAAAGCAAGAATCGCATACTCTGTAACATGGGCCGCCTTACGGATGAAAAATTCCACAAAATCATAGGGTTTCGTCCAGGTGACAAGCCCGCCGTCATAATAGAACTCGACCTGCGGAAGCCAACGCGCCACCATATCCATTGGCAGCCATGCCGCTAGCGTAGGCCGGAGATCCTGATGCGTGTAGGGCTCCGACGATTTATAGAAAATAACCCCCATCCAGAGCAGCGTCAACACGAACCACCAAATGGCCCGTTTATTGCGCAAATTCATTATTTGCAGACCTCCCTCATGCCTTGCCGTCTGGCTGTTCTCCGTCTGTTCTTTTCTCGCCAGGTATCGCTATAATCGCATCCGCATGAGAGCGCAGCGATTTCGTCACTTCGAACTTGCCCAGCTGCGCAGTGGTGCCATCCACGCCGACTTTGCCGTAGGTGACAACATCCTGAACCGGGAACGAATGGTTGAAGTAGACCGCCTTCTCTTCTTGTTCCGGCTTATTGCCAATCTCTTCGATGAATTTATCGGAGGCAGTGCCCCTGCGTCCTTGCCACATCACTTCGGCCAAGCCGTCGCCATTGATAACGACATAGCTCATGATGTCTTTGACGCTGTAATAATAGCGCAGCGCCTCCCCTTCAGGGAACTGAATGCTAACCGCAAATCCTTCCGCGCGCGGCAGCAGCTCCCGGTTCGGATGTACGGTTGGCAGACGAAGTGCTTCCTTGCGCGCATCCTCCAAGCTTCCGGTTCGAATGACCTCATCCCGCTTTACACGTTCCGGCGTGCGGATGACGGCCGTCTTCTTCGCCTCGTTCCATACCACTTTGCCTCCCAAGGCTTCGCTGATGAAACGCAGCGGCACATACGTGTGGCCATCGATAAGGCGCACCGGCGCGTCCAAGTTTACTTGTTTCCCGTTAACCAAAGCGTGCGCTTCGTTAGCCACCAGCTTGACCGTCCTCGTTTTGTCGGGAGGATACACCCATACCGTCTTGCTCTTCGCATCCCAATTATACGTGATATCCTGTTTATCTTTTTTGTCCTGCTCGTCAAAGTAGCTGTAATCGTCGAATGCAAAGAGAGGAACCATAATGTGGTTTTCTTCCCATTTCCATTCCGAAATATCGAACCCGTTCAAGTACACCTTCATATCGCTCTTCGACGGGGCCGCTTGCGCTGAGTGTGCCGCTGTTCCGGCGAATCCGAGCCACAAGGACAGACAAAGCGCGGCGGCTAGCCATTTTCTCATCTCACTTCTGCTCCTCTCTTACGTGGATATCCATTTGTCTTGAAGCTTCTTATTCTCTTCTTTAAATGCTTCTCTCTTTTATAGACCGAACCCTTCTTGCAAATGTTGCAAATTTCGACGCATTCCGTCCCAAGCGTAAAAAACATCCCCCGCAGCGATGAATATCGCCCGAGGGATGCTCCACAGGTCTGACGTTATGGGATAATCGAAGCGATAAATGAGCCATGGGAAAGTAAGATTGCAATAAAACCCCATTGGGGTGTTCCACAGGTGCCCCTCCTTTCTGCAAGAAACAGTAAATAATAAATTATTATCTTAATAAAACATTTTCAATGGTTTTTTTGCAAAACGAGAAAAATAAAAGCCCCGTAACGGCCGCGGCACATTACGAGACTTCGCAAAACTATGCATAAACTTCATGTGACGTATTAGAGCTTCACCCGCTGCAGCCGCAGCGCATTCAGCACGACAGACACCGAGCTGAGCGCCATCGCCGCGCCCGCAATCCATGGAGCCAGCAAGCCGAGCGCCGCGATTGGGATGCCGATCGAATTGTAGGCAAGCGCCCAGAATAAGTTCTGGCGAATGTTGCTCATCGTCTTGCGGCTCATATAAATCGCATCCGGGATGCTGTTCAGGTCGCCGCGCATCAGCGTCACATCAGCCGCTTCCATCGCGACGTCGGTTCCGGTGCCGATGGCCATTCCGATATCCGCCATCGCCAGCGCCGGCGCGTCATTGATGCCATCGCCGACCATCGCAACTTTCTTGCCTCGCGCCTGCAGCTTCTTCACCTCTGCCGCCTTGCCTTCCGGCAGCACTTCGGCCAATACATGCTCGATGCCGGCTTGGGCCGCAATTGCCTGAGCCGTGCGTTCATTGTCCCCGGTAATCATGATGACTTCGATGCCCATTTGCTTCAAGCGCGCAACTGCCGTTTTCGAAGTATTCTTAATCGTATCGGCAACGGCGACGATGCCCTCATATTGGCGATCGACCGCGATCAGCATGGCCGTCTTGCCGTCTTGCTCGAGTCTGGCCATGCGTTCGAACGCATGCTGGGCCTGCACATCATATTTGCCCATCAGCTTGCGTGTACCGGCAAGCACCTCCTTGCCTTCCACGACAGCGCGGATTCCATACCCCGGTATCGCTTCAAATTCATCCGCTGCCGTCAGGGCGATTCCTTGCGCTATAATTCCGTTCACAATCGCTTCGGCCAGCGGATGCTCGGAATCTTTCTCGGCAGACCCGACCAAGCGCAGAAATGCTGCTTCATCGATGCCCTCAGCAACGACATCCGTCAATTCCGGCTTGCCCTTCGTAATCGTGCCCGTCTTGTCGAGTATGATGGCTTCGATTTTGTGCGTCGATTCGAGATGTTCGCCGCCCTTGAACAAAATGCCCAACTCGGCAGCGCGGCCCGATCCGGCCATAATCGAAGTCGGCGTAGCCAAGCCGAGGGCGCACGGACATGCGATGACCAGAACGGCAATCGAGATTTCAAGCGCACCCGCGAAGTTGCCCGGATCTACCGCGAAATACCATACGAAGAATGACACGATCGCGATGCCGACCACAATCGGAACGAAGATGCCGGAGATGACGTCGGCAACCCGTTGAATCGGGGCTTTCGAGCCTTGCGCTTCCTCCACGACTTTGATGATTTGCGCCAAGGCGGTGTCTCTGCCGACCTTGGTCGCGCGAATTTTCAATCTGCCGTTTTTGTTAATCGTTGCGCCGATGACAGGGTCCCCGGCATTTTTATCGACGGGAATGCTTTCTCCCGTCAACATCGATTCGTCGACGGACGATGTGCCTTCCAGCACCTCTCCATCCACCGGGATTTTTTCGCCCGGCTTCACCAGCACGACATCTCCGGCAAGGACTTCCTCCACCGGAATGGTCAGCTCCTGTCCGTCGCGGACGACGAGAGCCGTCTTGGCCTGCAATCCCATCAGCTTCTTAATCGCCTCGGAGGTGCGGCCTTTAGCAAGCGATTCGAACAGTTTACCCAGAATGACAAGTGTAATGAGCACGGCGCTTGTCTCGTAATACATCTCTGGACCATGATGCCCGTTGGCGCCTTGCAGGGCCCATTGGACGGTCAAATAGAGGCTGTAAAAATAAGCAGCAGACGTTCCCAGCGCAACCAACACGTCCATGTTGGCGCTCTTGTTGCTGAGCGCCTTGTATGCGCCGACATAAAATTGCTTCCCGATATAGAATTGTACCGGCGTGGCCAACGCCAGCTGGAACCACGGATTCATGAACAATTCAGGCAGCCATATCCATGACGTGAAGGAAAAGTGGCTGACCATCGCCCACAGAAGCGGGAAGGACAGAATGGCAGATGCAATCAGCTTGCGCTTTTGGCGTGTCACTTCCCGCTTGCGGCGCTCCGCCGGATCCCCCTGCTCCCGCTTCGGCACGGCCGTATAACCGAGCTTCTCCACCCGCTCTTGCATATCTTGAACCGACAAGTCCGCCGGATTGTATTCCACATGAGCCGTTTCCATTGCAAAATTGACAGTGGCTGAAGCTACGCCCGGGATTTTGTTGAGCGTCTTCTCGATTCGAGTTGCGCAGGCCGCACAAGTCATCCCGCCAAGCTGGAAGTCGACTGTATCCTTCACGGTGCCGTAGCCCAGCTTCTGAATCGCTTCCTCCATCCTCCCCGTGCCGGTCTTGTCTGGATCATACGTGACGGTCGCACGTTCCATGGCGAAGTTCACATTCGCTTCCGCAACACCCTCGAGTTTGCTTAGCCCTTTCTCAATCCGATTTGCGCAAGCGGCACAGGTCATGCCTGAAATTTGTAAAGAGGTTTGCTTTGTCGCCTTACCCGTTGCGTCCATATCCTAACACCTCACCTGCTTCTTAGCATCGTTATGAGAAGAAAGCCGCCCTTGCGTCGGACGGCTTGTCATTACACGATGTCGTAGCCTTGATCTTCAATTGCTTCCTTAATTGCATCCAGCGTCAGTTGGTTCTCATCGTACTCCACCATTACTTTGCCTGCGGCCAAATCGACTTTACCGCTCGCACCCAATTCTTTCATCGCATTTTCAATGGAGCTTACGCAGTGGTTGCAGCTCATTCCTTCTACGTTCAATGTCACAGTTTGCATCTTAATTCGCTCTCCTTTATTTATCATTTCATAACATGGTTCATTCTCATCGTTACGTGCGGTGTGCATTCTTCTAGTGTGCCGCATTCACGACCGACGAAACACGCGGCGGTCCCGTTCTGGAATATCGCGTCCGGAAGAAGTTCACCTCCTTGTTTTTTAGTATACCCCTCTACCCTATATTAGTCAACACTTTAATACCATAGGACCCCATCCTATCTTGCATGTGCGAGACAAAAGGGATTCATACGAATCCCCCAACTTCATTTCATCAATTTATTCATCGTCGTCAATATTTCATCAATTACTTCGTGATCGCCTTCTTGGATGCGCTCGATGACGCAGCTCTTCATATGATGCTCCAGCAACAGCTTACCGACGCCGTTCAAGGCCGCTTGAATCGATGAGATCTGATTCAACACATCGTCGCAATACGTATCCTTCTCAATCAAGCCCTTGACGCCGCGTATTTGCCCCTCGATTCGATTGAGACGGGTAATTAAATTCTTCTTCGTCTTCTCGGAGTGGTGGCTCTTGCGATCATTCGAGACTGCACAACAGTCAAGTTCTTGGTTATTCTCGTCCATACAATCTCCTCCTAGAGGTTTGTTCTTAAAGATTCCCGTTCCAAAGGCTCCTCTTTTGAACAAGCACATCTATATATGAATCACAGTGTAGCATAGTCCCCCCACCTATGCAAAGCGGTTGTTCGGCGGACACGGAGCCAAATAAATGGCGAACATGCTCAAACCGTGCGCAAGCGCGCCTGCTCATGGAAAAGCAAATCCAACAAAAAAAAGCCCTGCGCTCCCATTCGGAAATGAAGACCTGAATGTTCCCTTCACTTGGAACCATGCTGTTATGCCATCGCTCTCTTGAGGCGGCACTTCATCATCCATCTGCGCTCGTGACGCTTCTTATAGCGCGGCAGCGCTTGGTAGATCTGAACCGCCTCATCCCAGGCGCGCTTCGCTTCCTCTTTCTTCCCGATCTGCGCGTATAACATTCCGAGGCGATAATAGGCTTCGCAGGACGAGGATTGGATATGGCGGAACGATTGCAGCGCTTCAATCGCTTTATTCTTATCCGACTGTGAGTGCATGGCGGCCAGGCGCAAATAAGGCTCCCCGTATTTCACGCGCGGATTGATGTCCAACGCTGTTCGAATCGCTTCTTCTCCCCTTGCGGTGTCGCCGGTATGAATATAACTGGTGCCGAGGTCGTCCCAGTATTCAGCCGAATGGTCCATCGACTCCTGCAGCGGTTCCAGCAGGCTGCGGGCTTCACGGTAGCGCTTCCGCTCCATGAGCAGCCGCGCCATGTCTTGCTTGGCGGAGACGTCATGAGGATTCGTGTTCAGTTGCTGCCTCAGCTTCGAAATACGGTTCATTCTTTGCAACGGCTTAACCATGCTCGGTGACAGACCAATAAATTGCCGATCAATAATATAGACGATGAGAAGCAAAACGATAATGGCCAAAAACGGATTGCCAAACAGCCAATACAGCATGCCGAACCCAATTATCTTACTCATGGCAACGTTCACATCCCCATCAAAGTTGAATCCATCATACCATATTTTTGCTATTCCTGTGAATTCGGCGGTTATGGCGCGCCATCCCGTCTATGACCGCAGCGCTTGCAAACCAGCAAGCATTTCGATAATGTAGACAAGACCGTTATCATTTCACCTCATCGCAGAAGGAGACATACACAGTGACAACACATTCTGAAAAAGAAAAAATGATTCGCGGCGAGTTGTACATGGCAGGAGACGAGGAGCTGGTACGCGATCGTGAGCAGGCAAGACGGCTGACACGTCTATATAACCAAACGTCGGAGACGGACTATGAAGTACGCAGCCGGCTGCTGCACACGTTATTCGGAACGGTCGGCGAAGGAATATATATCGAACCGACCTTCCGCTGCGATTACGGCTATAACATTTATGTGGGCAAAGGGTTCTATGCGAACTTCGATTGCGTCATGCTGGACGTGTGCGAAATCCGTATTGGCGACAACTGCTTTCTCGCGCCGGGCGTCCACATTTATACCGCAACCCACCCGCTTCATCCGTTGGAACGAATCTCCGGCTATGAATATGGCAAGCCGGTCGCGATTGGCGACCGCGTCTGGATCGGCGGACGTTCCATCATTAACCCGGGCGTGACAATCGGCAATAACGTCGTCATCGCTTCCGGTTCAGTCGTCACGAAGGATGTGCCGGAAAATGTTGTGGTCGGAGGGAACCCGGCGCGCATCATCAAAACAATCGAAGTGTAAACCTGCGCATCATGCCATGCATCATGAAAGGGGCTATCCCGCCAGCAGCGCTATCTGCTGTGGAACGCCCCTTTGTCTATGTATCTATCGCACCTATTCTACACTTGCAGCAAGGTTAAAATAATCGAGGTCAGACCGAAGCACAGGTTAATGAGCAGCAGAAAAGCAACAGCCTGCTTCTGATTCAAGCCGACCGCGAGCAGGCGATAATGCGCTTGGGAGGCATCCGCCTTATACACCGGTTTCCCTTGCAGGAAGCGGCGGATGACAACGAAGACGTTGTCGAATATCGGTACGCCAAGTGCAAGAATCGGGATGAACAAAGACAATACCGTCGCTTGCTTGAAGGCGCCGTCCAATGCGATGACCCCGAGAATGAAGCCCAAGAATGTCGCGCCTGCATCTCCCATAAATACCTTCGCCGGCGGTTTGTTATAACGCAAGTAGCCAACGGAAACGCCCACCAAAATAATCGCCATCATGGCGGATACGCTCTGTCCCTGCGCCAAGGCGACCGCAAAGAGCGTCCCTCCGGATATCGCCGTCAGACCGCCTGCCAGACCGTCCATTCCATCAGAAAAATTAATGACGGTCGTAACGCCGAATATCCACATGACCGTCAAGATGAATTGCAGCCATCCAGGCAGACTGACGAATTCATGCGTGAACGGATTCGTGAATCCTTCAAATTTAATGCCGGAGCTAAACACTATGATTGCAGCGCACACCTGCACTAACAGCTTGGGCAGTGCGGGAAATTCTTTGCCATGCGTCTTATACCAATCATCCACCGTACCGATTAGCAAGATGAGCAGCCCGCCGCCAAAAATGGCGATCGACTCTACCATGACATTGCGCACGAGCAGCACGTAAGTGATGAAGAAACCGATAAAGATGGCAATGCTCGCCGTTAACGGGATCGGTTCCCGATGTATCTTCCGTTCACTGTCTTTCCGCGGCTTGTCTACAAAATCAATGCGAAATGCCATCTTCCGCAGCGGCGGGATGAGGAACATCACGATTAGAGATGAAATCAAAAAAGCCGATAGGTAGAGCATAAATTCCTCCTATATAACGCTTTCTTCGAGTAAAACAACCATACGATTCATTATAAGGATTTTCCCGCTTACGGCAACTGACCCCCCCAAGATTTTTGTCTCTGATTGCGCTTGATTCCAGCAGCATCGTTATGATTTGTTTGTGTAGCGGGAAGCATCTTCCTTCATTCCGGAGTTTCCAGCCTCCTCGTATTTTCCCATTTTACCATAATTGGCGAACGTCTCAACACGTCGCCTCGCCAGCGCATGGCTGGCATCGATAAGCCCGCACGGCGTATAGCTTCACGAACCCTCTCCGCTTCAGAATACGAGCCGCCTTCCGCACTTCCCTCGCACTGGACCCGAGTATGACGACCGAATCCAGCACCGACAGCTCCTTCCTCCACACATAAGGCAATCGGCCCACATAAATAGAGGTCGAGCCCTCTAAATGGCATTCCATATAATCTACGGGATCCCTTATGTCGATCAGCTTGACGGCGGGATCCATCTGTACGAACTCGCACACGGCCGTCGGCGTAACATAGGTCAGGCCGGCAACCGGCCGCATTTGCCAAATGCGAGACATGATTAGAAACAGACTGACAAGCGCCCCTAGCTCTATCCACCAATTCACGTCAATTCCTCCTTCATGCAAGCATTCGCAACCACATACCCCACCAGGTATAAAAATCATAGTAGCTATCATTGCTAAAGTCAACCCTCCTGCTGTCCAAAATAGAGGCTTCCCAGCAGCTCGCAAAAAATAGAAATACGGCGCTGCCATATGCTATCATCAGAGTAGCAATACGAAGCTGATAAGAAAGGTGTGAATCGTTGGATGCAATATCGCAAACTCGGCAAGACCGGATTGAAAGTGTCCGTCATCGGCGTCGGAACGTGGCAGTTCGGCGGTGAGTGGGGTCATGATTACACGCAGCAGGAAGTAGACCGTATTTTACATAAAGCAAAAAACACAGGCATTAACCTGATCGATACGGCGGAATGCTATGGCGATCATTTGTCCGAAGCGTTCATCGGTGAATTTCTGCAGCGCGACCGGCGGGAAGATTGGGTCGTCGCCACGAAGTTCGGCCATAAGTTCCACTCTCATCTCCAGCGGACGACCCAATACGGCGCCCAAGAGGTGCTGCAGCAGTTGGAAGATTCCTTGCGCGCATTGCGGACGGACTATATTGACCTATATCAATTCCATTCCGGAGACGACCAAGCGTTCGACAATGACGATTTGTGGACGATGCTGGACAAACAGGTGCAAGCCGGCAAGATCCGCCATATCGGCTTGTCATTGAACAAGAGCAACAGCATGCATCAGACTTCGGCTGCCAGCAAGGTTGGCGCCGGCGCAATCCAGGTCGTCTACAACCGTCTCGATCGCGGACCGGAAGCAGACGTCTTTCCCGCTTGCATGGATCAGGACTTAGGCGTATTGGCGCGTGTTCCGCTCGCGAGCGGCTATTTGAGCGGCAAATACAGACCTGGAGCCGAATTCGCCGCGAACGATGTGCGCCATAATCATGACCGGGCCGCAGTCGATGAGAAGCTGAAGCAGGCCGAAGAAATTAAGCGCACGGAAGTGCCGCAGGATGTCAACATGGCTGAATGGGCGCTCGCTTGGTGTCTGCGGCACGAAGCGGTTACCTGTGTCATTCCCGGCTGCAAAAATGAAGCCCAAGTCGAAAGCAATGCCCGCGCCGCCCTGCTGGCTCCAACGGATCATCCACAAATATGGCGGCACTAGGGCAGGAAGAGCCAGACACGCCTGTGAAGCGTAGGCGTGTCTTTTTTGAACGACAGTATGTAATTATTTTCACATAATGTATGATTCATTTTAAGTAACTTAATTATTGTTTATATATTTATATTATTTACTTACTTTTATAAAGTAAGTGTGGTATACTTTTCTTAACAAATATCCCGATGAATTCGAGGAGGAGAACGAAATGAGTAATGATTTCTTGACTGTCATTAAAGAAAGACGATCCGCCAATAAATTTCTTCCAAATGTTGAAATATCCACCGAGGAGCTTGACGATATGTTCTCGCTCGTCAAATTCGCGCCATCCGCATTCAATCTTCAGCATGCGCACTATGTGACCGTCACGGACAAAGCGTTGATGGATCAGCTCTATGCAGCTGCCTATAAGCAGTATAAGGTCAAAACCGCCTCGGCTGCCATTGTCGTATTGGGTGATACGGAAGCCCACCTGAAAGCGGGAGAATTGAACGAAGGGCTGCTTCATCTTGGGATCTTGAGCAAACAAGAGTACGATAAGACAGTGGAAGGCACGACGCAATTTTATGAACAACGGGGAGACACGTTCAAGAGAGAGGATGCCATTCGCAACGCAAGCCTGTCCGCGATGCAATTCATGCTCATCGCCAAAGCGAAGGGCTGGGATACTTGCCCGATGATCGGATTCGATCCCGATCAAGTACAATCCATCCTGAACATCCCTGACAATTACGTACCGGTCATGTTGATCACGATCGGAAAGGAGGATACTTCCAGTCAGCGTCCGCGCGGTTACCGCAAGCCGGTCCGCGAATTCGTGACGCATAATTCGTTCTAACTTCCGATTGGTTTGATGCGGTCCCGCCATTCAAACCGGGTGCTTGCGCCGTTATGCGGTTGAAACGGCGCAAGCACCCAGTTTCTTTATTCGCGCAGCTCCCGCATCTGACTCTTCAGAAAGGATACCATCCACAATCCAAGCGGCAGGAATAGAAACAATACAATCGTGAGCATCGGCCAAATGCGGGTATCCCACCAAATCTGATAGGATGTATTCGGATAGAGGATTAACGAAAGCACCATGCAAATAATCGCCCAAGGGAAAATCATCGATCGGCCGTCTTTTAATTGAAGCACATGCTCGAGCGCCTTAATGCCGAAGTAAAAGTACATGCTCATTTTGAAATATAAGGTAGTCAGCCAAAGCGTCGCCATCAATACTTCAATTCGGGTAATGAATTCTGCAAGATTGATTTTCTGCGCAAGCATATAACTCGGAAAAGAGGCTCTTGCCGTACTCTCGCTGCCCAATACTAAAATGCACATGAACGTCATCAGAAACAAAAAGAAACCGCCGATTGCATGTCCGATTACGAAGGCGCGGATTTTGGACTTGCGGTGACCGTCAACCTGAGGATACAACGTCCAAAATGAAAACAGCGTCAGCGTCGTGAAGCTTAAATAATGCAGAATTGTCCGGATATAAGCGGCTCCATTCGCTTCAAACACCGGAAGAATATTATCGAGCTTGGCTTGGGGAAACACGAATATCGTCAAGGCGACAAACGTGAGTGTCATTATGACGGCAAACAGTTCTCCGGCTCTCGCTACCGTTTTCATTCCCAGACGCAATCCGATGACGACCGCCAGTATAAACATCGCTTGCACCGCGATACGCGGTGTCTCGGGAATGATTTGAGTCGTCATGAACGAACCCAAATAACTTAACAAGGAAGCTACTCCGTCCAGAAACGACACGAAAGCGTACAACAGAATGAGCACGCTCCCCAGCCACTTTCCAACCGTGTTATCTATGTAATCGAAAATCGTTTTTTCGCGGACCGCCCCCAGCCATTTTCCATAGAGTAGAGCCGCACCTGCACTCAATAGTACCGCTATCATCACCGCAAGCCATCCATCCTGCTTGCTGTAGTACGCCGCGGCAGACGGCACATACAGGACGGATGAGCCTACCGTATGCAATACAACCAAACATAATAGTTGGCGAACATCAATCCGTTCCCTTCTCATTGCTCCACCATCCTGTCCAAGCTGTCGATAATGAGGTGGCTAAGCGGCTCCATCATCCAGGCAAACCACTGATTCGGATTCGGCAGCGGCACATCCAACAAATAGACGAGAGCCAGTACCATAGCGCCCGTAAACATGATGCTAAAATATCGCAGCTCCTTCGAGCGATTCTGACGCCGCAATTGCGGAACTTCAAACCACAGAATCAGAGCGCCGATAACGGCCAGAATCAAGATAGCCATCCGCTACTCCTCCTTCTCGTAAAATTTAAGGTAGGAATTGAGCTGTGTTCCTGTTTCGTTCAAGCTGACCTTCGTCGTAATATGAACCGGGACGTCGGGATAAATGGCGGTCCATCGGCTTTTTATCTTCTTCCACTCCGCAAAATCGGCCTTATGCAGCGCCTTCCCAAATCCAAAAATATCGGAACGGAATATACGCTGCGCCTTATAGACGGATGCGCGAAGCAAATCGGAAAAAGACTTCTCCGCATCCCGTTCCACGCGAGCAATGACTTCCGGATTAATCAGATCAATATTGCAAGCGGCTTCTGCCACATTCACATCTACCGATATGTCAATCCGTATTTCGGGCTTGCCGTTGCGGAAATGGCCGGTCACCGAACTGTCGGCCCGCTTTACCTCCAATCCGATACTGCCCCCGTCTGGACATGGCGCAATCCCGATCGTGCTGCTTATATTCCCCGTAATATAGTTAAATCCCTTGCTCTCCTCCTCATTGAGCCATCCGATCAGCTTATCTTTTTTGAATACGCCCAGTGTAGTAAATTTCGTTATGGTCAGATCTGACGTTTTTTGCGTATTGTCGACCTTGTTTGCGGATTGTCCGGGATTTTGGACAGTGACACCGGGGAGTACCGGTTCCTTGCCGATGAGGAACGTCTGCTGCAAAAAGTCATTCAACAGCACGCCTCTTGTCGGGGCCCAGTTCTTCTCCGACTGCTCCAACGCCTTGAACAGCTTATTTGCCGGCATGCGTTCAAACGGCGTTATGACTTCGAGCACGTGATGCGCGGACGTATTGCGGGCTATGACAACATAAAAATCTCCTCTAATTTCGTGATCGCGCGACAGATCGAGCAAATATTTCAACCCATCTCTGGCTACCTCTTCGCTAATAACCAGAATGCGCATATGGGATAAATAAACTTTGCGCGGAATTTGCACGGTCATACGGCGGAACGCTTCCAACAAGACGCGCCCCTTCTCTTGAACGACTAATACGGGCGCAGCCGTCGAGCCCCCCTTTTTGGCGGCAACCGCGCTGACGTTGGCGAGCTGCGCGGATACGATATATTCGCCGTCCTGCTTGTCGATTCCGATGCCAAGGGCAATCCCCAGCGTATCCAACTCCCTGCGGTTCCAGCACGATGTCAGCAGCAGGGCAAGCATCATGAGAGCCAGAAGGGCTCCCGCCATTCGTTTCATTGGGTATCCTCCATGCTTCATGATTGAGATGCAGACGAATCCTGGTCGCCATTCTTCTCTGTCGACTCGTCTGGCGGTTGTCTGTATACATTGGTGTGCAGCAGGCTCGGCCGCGTATACATCATCCACCACGGTGCGCGGATCAACGCATCCTTCTGATCCGGCAAACGAACGGGCGCGATCGGAGACATATACGGCTTGCCGAACGATTCCAGATGGCACATGTGCATCACCAAAATAACCATTCCGATAAATATCCCATAGAAGCCGAATGAGGCTGCCAACCCCATAAAGACGAACCGGAGCAGCCTAATGGAAATGCCGACTTCCGGATTCGGAAAGATCAGGCTGGTAATTGCGGTAATCGAGACGATGATGACCATGACGGGGGATACCAAGTCCGCTTCAACGGCGGCCTGTCCCAATACTAGGGCGCCAACAATCGAGATCGCCGTCCCGACAGCGCGCGGCATCCGTATCCCTGCCTCATACAGCAGCCGGAATGTAAGCTCCATCATAACCGCTTCCACAAATGCGGGAAAAGGGACTCCCTCCCGTTGCGCTGCAAGGCTGATCAACAGCTGGGTCGGTATCATTTCCTGATGGAAGGTCGTCAAGGCGATGTAAATAGATGGAGTCAACAAGGTAATGAAAAAAGAAGCAAAGCGGAGGAAGCGCGAAAAACCGAAATCATAGCGCTGGTAGTAATCCTCCGCCGATTGCATCAACTCGGAAAAGAGGGATGGAACAATCAATACGTGCGGCGATCCGTCAACCAGAATGACGATTCTTCCTTCCAATAGTGCAGCAGCCGCAACATCGGGCCGTTCCGTATTGTTTACCGTAGGAAAAAGACCGAAGGTGGTGTCCTGAATGAATTCTTCCACATAGTTGCTTTCCAGCACACCGTCGATGTTAATGCACTCCAAGCGCGAATGAAGTTCGGCCAGCACGCCTTCGTCCACGATCCCTTGAATATACATGACGATCGCGGACGTCTTCGTCAATACTCCGAGCTCCTTCGATTCGAGCCGAAGATCCGGATGTTTAATCCGCTTGCGCAGCAGCGCCGTATTGACGCGAATGGTCTCTGTGAATGCTTCCTGCGGTCCTTTGATTACCGTTTGAGAGGTTGGCTCGCTGACCGGGCGATGCTCCCAGCCGTTCGTGCATACCGCATACGCCTCTTCATGGCCGTCGATAAGCAGCGCCGTCTTGCCGCACAGCACCGCATGCAGCAGATCATCCAGCCGCTTAAGCGGCTGCACATCCCCTGCCGCAATGCCCAGCTGCTGTATCCAAGCTCCCGGATCAGACGTCCGGTTCGTTGTCATGTTCAGATCCACGCGGTCAGATCGCACCAGAAAGGACTGGATCAAATAATATACAATTGTCGGGTTGACCATTCCATCCAAATAAATAAAGGCAACGTCCGTCTCCCCGTCCTGACCGGCCTTCAATTGCCGAATGACGAGATCGGAGCTGTCGCCGAGCGCCTGGCGCACATCATCCAGCTGCGCCTTCAAATCAGTGTGCAGCGGTTGCTTGTCCTGTTCCGTCATAAATCCTTCCCCAAGCGGGCCCCCTCCTATTTGTTTCATTTTTTTATCCTGAAAAGGAGTTTTTTATGGTATGCCCATCCGCGAGCAAAGGCATGCGCCGGCACCTTTCTCCTATAGAACTAGAAATCGTCTCATCCTGGGGGATGGATGCGTCTGCTTGGGGCAGGCCGATGGCAGACTGCGGCAGAATCTGCCGCGACCCAAATATTGTGAATCTCCCGCTCTTAGGATATAGTCATCTTTAAGATGATTGATGAGCAGGAAAGGAAGGGCAGGATATGAAGAAAAGGCTAAACAAGTTATAACGCTTACGTAAGGCATATCGCTCCGGTTATCATTCCCGAGCGCCTCCTGATTGGGCTCGTATTTTCGAAAACTATAATTGGGAGGTTGTTGTTACGAAATGAGAACCGAAAAAGAAATGATGGATCTAATACTAACCACTGCCGCACAAGATGAGCGAATTCGCGCTGTCATTATGAACGGATCACGTGCCAATCCCAATGTAAAGAAAGACTTTTTTCAGGATTATGATATTGTATATGTCGTCAAAGCCATCGAATCATTTACATCGGATCATAGCTGGGTTGATCGGCTTGGCGACAGAATGATCATGCAAATGCCCGAGGATATTATTCTTGTTCCAGCTGAAGAGGATGGATGTTTTCCTTATCTTATGCAGTTCACAGACGGCAATCGGATAGATCTTACGCTAGTGCCTATAGAGAAGGCGGATGAACTTGTGGGGCGTGACAGCTTGAGTATCCTCCTTCTGGATAAAGATAAAATATTCGCGCCGTTTCCTCCGGCGAGTGATGAAGACTATCTTATCGGGCAACCGACTGCCAAGCTATTCTCGGATTGCTGCAATGAGTTTTGGTGGTGCAGCGCAAATGTTGCAAAAGGGCTGTGGCGGGAAGAACTGCCATATGCAAAAGCGATGCTTGAAGGTCCTGTGAGAAGCATGCTGAACAGCATGCTTGAATGGCATATTGGGATTGCGGCCAATTTTACTGTGAGCGCAGGCAAGTTCGGCAAATACTTCGAACAACACCTTGAAGATCAGATATGGAATGAGTTCGTAAATACTTATTCCGATGCTGATTACGAGAATATATGGCAATCGCTCTTTGCAATGTGCGGTTTGTTCAGACACGTTGCCGTAAATATCGCAGATCATTATGGCTATGAATATCCGCATGTTGACGATGAAAGAGTTACCGCACACCTTCATCATGTGAAATCCCTGCCTAAAGACGCTGCCGAGATGCACTGAATTAGATGGGCATAACCCCCATCTGGACTGCATGAAATCCAACGGGGAATCAGTATTAACTCTAATAAAGAGTGCAAGAACCATTAAGCCGCGGCTTAATGGTTCTTTTTATAACCGCTTGCACTTCTGTTCTCTCTGCTGGGTGGATTCCCTTTGCAAATTTTACTAGACAGAGAAAAAATACCCCTTCTTATCATACATTGAGGTTAGCGCTCAATAGCAGTGATTAGAAAGGGTGCCGTTACAGCATGATACCGTATTCAGTTACTTGATTGATTTGCAGCCGATCCATATGAATGATGTCATTCCACTGTTCGTTATTTACTGTAAAGTTCGCTTTCGTCTCTTGCTGTTCTTTGTCCTTGATAGAGCAAATGGAGAGCATATTGCACGGATCCAAAAGACTTTGAAGAGCGCTGCCATGTCCTCCATTCTCTTGCTGTTCCCGATGTATTCTGCCTTTTTTCATATCTGGCGGCTTTGTTTTGTATGAGTTCAAGCCTTACAGCTTGCCCGCCTTGTTATTAGATGCATGAGAGATGAAAAAGGTTTGCTTTTTTAAGAATTTTTTAAGCAAATGTTCGCAAGAGTAACGTTCCATCATGGACGCCCCCGTTTGTCCCAGCCTCCACTCGGATATGGTGCGATGGAAACAACATATATTCCGTTGGCAAGCGATCATTAATCATTGCACTTGCTTGGCAAGCGTCCGCTTGGCCTTGGTTACGATTCTTGCCGTCTCTTTCGTGTCCGATGTCCGCAGCCAATCGTCACATACTTGCAGGACCCATCCCGGATTCGACTTGCTCGCATCGTTCAGCCAATTGCCTGCCGAATCTTGAACATACTTGGCCGGGTCGGAATTGACGCCTTCCAATAGCGGCAGCGCCAATTCCGGTTCGAGCTTTAACTGCTCGATATGCTTGCACCAGACTCCTCTCGGCCTTGTCGATTCAATGGCAAATCTCCGGACATTGGCATCCGGATCCGTCACCCAGCTCTGATAGAGGGAGATCGCCGCCGGAAGCTCGCGAATAATCGATTCGCGGACCGCCATCCAACCGATTTCTCTTACACCGAAGTGCTTGTCGGCAGCAAATGGCTTCATCTGTATTAGCTTCTCCTCCAAGGAAAGCTCCTCGTTCAAGCCGATTAGATACGTTGCCCAACAACGTACGCTATCGGACAGATGAGCGGCTAGAAAATTCATGGCAGCAGTGAATTCCTGTTGACTGCGATTCAGCAGATCTACCCGGATCGCTTCGGCAATAAGCGGGATAATCTTCATCGTGCTTCTCTGCTTGAGTTGGTTGATCTCCAGCCCTAACGGCTGCACTAAATGATGAAGCCCAACTTCAGGCAGGACATGCCGCAGCAGAATCACATGATCGACAGCCAGCCATTCCGTCAAATTGACGCTTTCAATCGCACCCTGATGCAATAACTCAAGCACCTCTTCCGGGATATCCGCAGCCTTGCTTGACCCCTTGCGTGCCAGCACCTTATCGGGAACTTGCTTTGTAATCTGATGCTGTTCCTCCATGTCCATGCCTCCTCATCCTTATAGCCGAAACCATTCCGGCCGTTCACAAACATATGTTCTTGTTTGATTTCAGTATATACCGTATCTTAGGCTTTATACAACCAGCTATTCGGGACTTCGCTCTTTTTTCATTCCCGGTTCCATGTTCCTTGCAGGATACAGACTGATAACCGTAGGACTTACCCATGCAGGAGACCGGAGGCTCAATCTGCTTTTAATTACATGCGGCTTATTGTAAATGACACCGCTGTTCAGTACAATATGATACACACCAAGAGCACTGTAACGCACGACAACAGCATTCCAGGCGAGGAAGGGAGGCACAATCCGAGGGATGATGCGCACCCGCATTCGCTGCTGTTCATCATTTTCCGAAAAGAGCAGTCCTCATCTCATCCCGGCAAGGCCACAAGAGGGAGCAAGGTCCTCCCCCTTGCTTCAGGCGTATACTCCATGACAATGAATACGGATACAAAGGAGTGTATCATCGGCATGAACATGAATACGAAAATGATTATGATCTCCGCAATCTGCTCCATGACTCTGGCATTGTCCTTGTTCTCGACTTCTATATTCGCGGATCCGGTACCTGCGTCATCATCAGTGAGGCCCGAGCAGCCGCTCAACGCCAAAATTGCAACCGCTTCCTTCACTGAGCGCGACCTGGATCTGTTGAGCCGGGATATGACAGGCCTTCCCCTTGACGGCGATTCCTATAACGGCGGCGTCGCAGCCATAGGCCAGAATGCCTTCGCCGTGGCGGCCAGCCCCAAATCGACACCCATAATGGCAGCGGCCCGTTACGGACAAGGCCGGGTTGTCACGGTCGGAAGCGAATCGTATTTCAACTTGAGCGAATCCGATCAACCGAACGGCAAGGCGACGATTGCGCGCAATATCCTGCTGTGGGCGACAGAAGGCTTGACCACGAGCTATCAGGACGCGCTTGCCGGCAAAGGTCGCATCGCCCTCCTTACGAAGACAGAAGACTTCAAGGCACGATCCGATCTTCCGGTAGATATTACACGAATCGACAGTTGGAGGGAAGCCGATAAGAGCGGCAAGCCAATGCTTGACCCCGGCAAGTTCCCCGTCGCCTTCATTGACTATAAATTCGTCAGTAAAGACGAAGTGCCGGCGCTGCTTGATTACATACACAAAGGAGGCAGGCTGGTCGTCGCTCTCAAAGGATGGGTATTGGAGCAATTCCCTAATGTATCGCTGGATACCGCCCAGTCTTCGGCATCCCTCGGAACGGACTATCCGCTTCAGCAGCTGCTCAATTCGGCCGGCTTGAGCTTGATGAACAATCAGGCGACGACGTGGGACGGTACGGCCCCGTTCCTCAATGCCAATCAAGCGGCGGCCTACGAAATCGGCAATTTGATCTCCGAAGCCAAATGGATAGAAGCCGGCACCAAAACGATCGATGAAGTTCGCATCGGCTTTCCGGATTCGAATGCAGAACAGAAAATGGCCATTTTAACCTCTACGTTGAGTTCTACGCTCGGCGCTCTTACTCCGTCCAGTTCGATTTATGATCAAGTCCAATCCGATTCCCATCAATTCACTCATGTGGCGCTTCCGGTCGATCCGCAAAAGAAGCCGTACAGCGCTTCCCTGCTTCCGGTCGTCATGGACCGCATCTACCAGAATCCGTCCGGAACGAAGTCGCCGTTCGCCGATGCCTTTCCAGGCAAGGTGTCCGTTGAGGCTCCTGTCATTAACGACAAGGTTGTCGAGGTCGATTTCGATTACTCCACTTATGATTACCTGCGCCAAGGAACCGTTCCGAAAAATTGGATCAGCACCGGATTGTACGCGGAAGCGGGCAAGACGATTACCGTCACTGTGCCAGGGGGAACGCCCGACTTGGATGTGCAGATCGGCGCTCATACCGATAATCTGAAGGGCCTGCCGATCGACAAGTGGTCCCGCGCGCCGCTCGTGACGACACGGATGTCATTGAAGCCGGGCGCCAATACGATAACGAGCCCCTATGGCGGATTGGTCTATTTGATTCCGGCGAAGCCGCAATCAGGCAAGAAGGCTGCGGTTCATCTGAGCGGCGCCGTCAATGCTCCGTACTATGTGCTGGGAACGACGGACAAGGAAGAATGGAAGAATACCGTGCGCAACTATTCGGCGCCTTGGGCAGAGCTGCAATCAAGACGCGTCATCATCACCGTTCCGTCCGAATATGTGCGCAATCTGGATAGCCCGGAGGAGTTCCTGAAATTATGGGATGTCATGCTCGATCAATACGACAAACTGGCGGGCGTCGCGCCGAACAAGCCGGAGCCGCACCGCAGCGTTACGCTTCCGTACCGTTATGCCGGCGATGCCCAGATCAGCGCCGGCTTCATGCATGCCGGTTATCCGATCATGTTCTTCAACGATCCGTCGGCTATCGATGCGGTAACCGTGAATGGCATCAAGACGCTCGACGGATGGGGCTGGTGGCACGAGACGGGTCATGAATACCAGCAATACGCTTGGACATGGGGCGCAGTCGGCGAAGCGACGGTCAATATATACTCCCTGTTCATTCAAGACTATTTTGGCAACCATTCGCGTCTTCTCACCAAGAAGACTTCAGACGGCAAAACGTATTACGACGTCGCCTTCGAATATTTGAACAACAGCACTCCAAATAAAAACTTCAACAACGGCGATCAGAACGACGTCTGGACGCGTCTGATCATGTTCCGCCAGCTGCAGATCGCCTACGGCTGGGATCTGTACACGAAGCTGCACACTTCCGTCCGCGACATGCCGCAAGCGCAGCTCCCGCAGAACGATCAGGAGCGAATCGATCTATTCGTGGCCAAGACCTCGGAGCTCAGCGGCAACAATCTGCTAGAATTTTTTGATACATGGGGCTTGAAATATTCGGATAAGGCCAAAGCCAAGGTGCTCGGCTTGAAGCTGCCGAAGCCCGCGGCCGCTATTTGGACGTTGAAGGACAGCCTTGTTCCGGGAGGAAGCGAACAAAATTGACTTCAAGCTTCACGATAGGAGTAAGGTAAAAAGAGGGGGGAGTCTCCCCCTCCTTTTCGTTTGGCGCGCCGTTCCTCCCTCTCAGGCAGCTCACCTATGTGCTGGCAGATCGCCCTAAGATCGTTCATAATAGATGGATATACAGATGAATGTTGATCAACCTACATGGGAGGGCGGATACGATGATTCGAGCGGTTCTGTTTGACTTTGACGGAACGTTGGCGGATACGCTGCCGCTATCTTTGCATGCGTTTACAGCGGTATTCAAACGATATGATAACCGGATCGTCACGAACAAAGAAATTGTCGCCATGTTCGGACCGACGGAGGAGGGCATCCTCACAGCCAACCTTCGGCATGCCGGACTATTGCCGCAAGCGGTCGAAGAATACTTCGAGCTGTACCGCAATTGGCATCCAAGCTTCGTGCGTTCGTCGGCGGATATTCGCGGCTTGCTGCAAGCCTTGAAGGAGAGAGGCCTGGCAGTTGGCGTCGTGACGGGCAAAGGCCGGAGAGCCTACGATATTTCGGTCGGCATGCTCGGGCTGGCCCCGTTCATTGATGCGGCCGTTACGGGAGACGACGTGAAGCGGGCTAAGCCTGATCCGGAAGGAATTGCGACAGCGCTGCACGCTCTGCAGGCAGATCCCGCCGAGGCCATATGGATCGGAGACAGCGAAGCTGACATTGTTGCTGGTGTGGCTGCCAGGGTCTATACCGCAGGCGCGAAGTGGTTCGACACGGTGCAGTCCGAGCATTTCGCGACGGTGCCGAATGCAATCTTCACCCGAACTGCGGAATTGTTGGAACTAATCGATTGCAGCAATACAGGGAGTACGAATGAAATAAAGTGGCTTCAATGGGCGAAACGGCTGCAAGCGCTGGCTCAAACCGGGCTCACCTACACGAAGGACGTATATGACCGGGAGCGCTATGAGGAATTGCGGGGAATGAGCGTAGACATGATGGCCAACTATTCTGAAGTTAACAAGGAACAGATCGAGCTCGCTTTTGCGGCCGAGGATGGTTACGCGACACCCAAGGTCGATATACGCGGCGTAGTCTTCAAGGATGACCGGATTTTGCTCGTTCGGGAAAAAGCCGACGGCGCATGGTCGTTACCCGGCGGATGGGCGGATATCGGGTTCTCGCCGGCAGAAATAGCCGTTAAGGAAATTCAAGAGGAGTCCGGCTATGAGACGGAAGCGGTCAGACTGCTGGCGATTATGGATAAGCGGCTTCACCATCATCCTCCGGAGCCTTACCATGTGTATAAGCTGTTCATTCAATGCAGGGTGGTGGGCGGAGAAGCATTAAGCGGCGTAGAAACGAGCGCCGTCCGTTTCTTTCGTGAAGATGAGCTCCCTGAGCTTTCTGTCGAACGCAATACGGCACGGCAAATTCGGACGATGTTCGAATTTTTGAGACAGCCCGACAAGCCGGTCATTCTCGATTAATTCATTCGGCTGTGCTATTATAAACTTCGTCATGTCAGCACAGAACGGAGTTGCATCAGCTTGGCACAGTTATACTTTCGATATGGCGCGATGAACAGCGGGAAATCCATCGAAATCTTAAAAGTCGCACACAACTATGAGGAACAGAACAAGTCGGTCCTTATCTTCACTTCCGTCTTGGATGACCGGGACGAAGTCGGATATGTGTCTTCCCGCATCGGATTAAGACGCGAAGCGATACCGATTCATCCGCATACGGATGTGTTCGAGATTGTGCGCCGCCAGCCCGAGCCGGCGTCTTGCGTGCTTGTGGATGAGGTGCAGTTCCTGAAAAAGGAGCACATTATGCAGCTTACCTCCATTGTGGATGAGCTCGACATTCCGGTTATGGGGTTTGGACTTAAGAATGATTTCCGCAACGAATTGTTCGAGGGAAGCCGATATATGCTGCTGTATGCAGACAAACTGGAGGAAATGAAGACGATCTGCTGGTTCTGCGAGCGAAAGGCGACGATGAACCTGCGAGTAGACGGCAACGGCAATCCTGTATATACGGGCGATCAGATTCTGATCGGCGGCAACGACCGCTACTATCCGGTATGCCGGAAATGCCACAGGAACCCGCCACTATAACGTCAAGACACAGGTGCCCGGCTTATCCGACGATGAGATCGGAGCCGGGCGTTTGCGTCCCATTCATGGATTGCTTCTGTTCTTGACGTCCTCGTGACTAGAAGAAATAACGCAGCAGCATCATGGAAAGGATGCCCACCGCCACCGTCCCCATCAGACTGCGGGTCAGGACGGCTACGAGCACCGTAGGCAATGCGGCCCACAATCGGATGAAGCCCGAATCGGCCGCATTCAACAGCAATTCCTGCGACAGCAAAGCAGCCATGATCGCGATCGGAATATAATGAAGCCAGCGCATCGACCATTCAGGCAGCTTCATTTTGCTTAACACGACAAGCGGAAATACCCGCGGAATCATCGTCACGACTGCGCCTCCCACTATTATTAGCATGAGCTCCCATCTCACTTCCACTTCTCAATCACCATCCCTATCGCAGCCGCCAGCATCGTCGCGGCAATGACATCTATTCCAGACGGCAGCACCGTATGCAGGCCAACGGTCAGCAGCAAGGCGCACATTAGGACAGCCAGATCGTGTCTCCGTCCGGGCCGATCCGCCATTTGCAGAACGAGCAGGCCGATGAACATCGCCGGCAAGGCGTAATCGAGGCCGAACGCTTCCGGCTTGCCAATCCATTGCCCAAAAATACCGCCGGCAATATTGGCAAGCAGCCAATTCAAATAGGCTGTTATATTCAAGCCGAGCATCCAGCCGTTATCGGCATAACCTGTCCGCGAGAGCCGATTCGCCGCGACTGCAAACGTCTCATCGGTCAACAGGAAGCCATGAATCGTATTCTTCCAAGCAGGCAAATGCCGAAAATAAGGCGCCAGCGCTGCGCTCAGCAGCAAATAACGCAAATTCGCGATAAATATGGTGGCGATAATGGACGTAATCGGGGCCCCGGCCGCGAACATGCCCACTGCAATAAACTGTGCGGAACCGGCATACAGCACCACGGACATGAGCGCAATTTCCGCTATGGTCAATCCCGCCGTCCGCTCCACGACACCGGCAGCGAAGCCGATGCTTAAATATCCGAGCACCGTCGGCAGGCAATCTTTCACGCCCAGCCAAAAAAGTCGTTCCTGCACCGCAGCATTCTCCTTCATCCCAAAGCTCCCCTCTTATTAGATGTTATTATTCTAACGACTATAATTTCTTCAAAAAAAAGGCTCAATCTGCGTCATTCCGCATTGAACCGAAGCCCAGTAACGACGTGCACCAGATCAGGCTTCGTGCGCCAGAGCCGGTCCAAGCGTTCCGGACCGTATTCTCTTGTAACCTCTTCGACCATGATGTCATGCCGTATGTACTCCGTTGCCACCAATACCAAGGCCGGATCACGGGTCTTGACCGCCCAAGCCGGAGCATGATTGGAGAAGCTGGCGATGAGAACTTCCTCCCCGTCGCGCGATACAATTGTTAAATGTCCGCCCATTCGTTGTTCTACGACATCGGGAGTCATGTAATTATGATGATAGGTATTGCCTAGTTCAATCTCAGGCGCGCCGAACAGAATCGAGAAGACACTCACCCCTGCCTGAACGCGCTGTTGAATTGCCGGCTGAATCGGCGGAACTTGCGGTTCCCATACCGATAACCACAATTCCTCCTTCGCGTTCTCGATCATGTCATTCATTTCATCAATCACGCGCTGATCGCTGCGGACATGCCAGATGACATCCACTTCACGCTCACTTTCCATCCCCGATAACGCATGCTCCAAATAATCGAATGACTGTTCATACGATTTGCGCAGCCGATTCATTAGTTCCGTCGCAGGCACTGGCGCATATTTCACGGGTTCGGACGGCACCGTATAGATCGCCCCTTTATCCAATAGCTTGCCGAGCACTTCATAGATCATCGACCTCGGCACGCCAGAGCGCTTGCTTATCTCGTATCCGGTAACCGGAGAGGTCCGCAAAAGGCCCACATAGGCCTTCGCTTCATATTGAGAGAAACCCAGCTTATGCAGCTCCGCAACAATTTCGTCCATGAATGTCACGCTTCCTTTTTCGCACATAGTAGTTATTATAATAATTACTATAATCCAATATTTATATTTGTCAAATCATTCGCACGAATCGATGTACGTTGAACGAAATTCGATTTTCGTGGCGGGACTGACTGCCGTGGCCGTGAAACACAATGGTGGAAGTTCAATTATTCAGCTTATATCGATGAATAGAAAAGAGCTGTCGAGAAATTCTCGACAGCTAAGCTGCATTACCGATCTCTGCAATCTCTTTTGAGGTCTTTGTGGCCTTTGTGGTCTTTAAGGTCTTTGTGATCTTTGTCGTGGTCTTTGTCATGATCTTTGTCGTGGTCTTTGTGGTGGTCTTTGCAATCATCGTCATCTTTATGGCCCCATGGCAATGGAACTTGTTGCTTTTGCAGTACTTTTACCGTTACGTGCATGACGATTTTTTCCCGCAGTTTGCGGAACGTTTTCTCTTTACGAGGCAGGTCATCATCGTAGAAGAAGTCTTCGCCAAGGTCGAGTTCATGGAATCTGACCTTCACCAGTTCGCAGAAAGGCTGTTCGTTAAAGAATACTTCATGGCTGAAGAATGTCTTTTCAAGTTGAGGCGACATTTCATCTTTATCCAAAAATTCAAACTCTTCCACTTTTTCGTTGGAAAGCTCAGGCTTCACTTTGCCGAATTTGATTTCTGTGACGCATTGGAAAGGCACGTGTGCTGTCGTATGAAGAATTCTTCCGCACACGGCAGTCTCCGTTGGAGATGTGTCGGCTGTAGCATATTCAATATTTTTACGGATAAACCCTCTGAGGTATAATTTGGCTTTCGTTACCCATTTGCCATGGAAATCGACCGGAACCAATTTGCACTGCTCCAAGAACACTTTTTTCTTTATCCGTTTAATTTCCAATGCAGGCTCATCTAAGCTAATCAGAGCTTCAACGTTAACTTGAACTTCACGCTCTGCCAATACTAAAGGAACTTTAATCGTTGGCCAATGTGGATCGTGTTTTTCGTTCTCGCATTCAGCTAGTGTTGTTGACTCAACTACGCGGCAATCCCCATCATTACAGGACATCTCTTCATCCTCCTCGTAATAGCTGCTCATCTTGTTCGTGCAATACTATATTATTACGGAGAAGTATAATTGCTTTGGCGCTTGTCTTGGAGAATTTGCCCCTTTTCATCCAATGCTCAAAGGGATCAACTGCTTCCGGAACCACCACACCCGGCCCGACACGTGAATCATGCCTCTAGCCATCTGACCGTCGGCTTGATCCCGCTCCAACACGGCTTTTACATGCCAATCTCCCGTTTCTGCCCGTATGCTTGGCTGATAGGGCGGGAGTATGTCACAGGACTTTGGATCTAAAGGCCGTTTCTCGGAAAAAGGACGGAGCACCGTGCTTGAAAAAGGAATAAACGTCATTTGATGCCGCAAATCGGGACTGTCCAGCGTTGTGCCTATAGCGGTTAACCTGACTTGACCCGTAAGCCAGACGAATGTTGACTCAGCTTCGTCAATACGTGTGTCCTCTATCATGAGCTTTGCCTCATAGCGCACGTCTTTCCAGTCATGCTCCCACTGCACTTGAATGAATTGCTCCCAGCCGATATCCCAGATGGCATCCAATAAGGATACTTCCGTGAAGGATGCTGCCTGATCTTCATTGCGGTATGATACGCAGGCTTGGGTCATAATCGGTTCCATTTTACTTGCCTGGACATGATCTTCCATACGCGCTGACTGCTTCGGCTGCGGAGGGTCCATTTCTTCCAATGGATCTGCATCTGTCTGCACAGGATGCGGATCGGTATCTGCCTGCACAGGAAGCGAATCGTCAACCGGGGTGTGCAGCTCTATTGCCGGCGGTGTGTCCATAGCCATAGTGGTCGAAGGCGCTTGCGCAACCAGTTCCTCCTGCGGCAGCCTTACCGTCTCGATCACGGCCGCTTCTGCCGGCGGATCAATGTGGCGGAAGAGCACCTCCGGATCGGCAGTCGTCTGCTTGGCGGGACGATGCTCATATGCATAAAAGATTCGCTTGCGCCGCCGATTAGTCCGCTTCGCCGGAGCTTTCCGTTTCGGATAGCGTTTCGGCGGAGCAATAGATAGAGCCTTGGGGCGGTTACGCTGTGGAATACGTATGGCAGCGCTGGAGGAAGGCTTTTTCCTGCGAGCCGCTAGCTGGCTCAATCGATGATATGGTTGGATTGACAGCTTCTGTGCCTTTCTTGGGACAGAGTGATGCGGTCTCCGGCGGGAACCTCTATGTTTGCGGGCACGTATCACTGTTGGGGCCATGACAGGCCGGCAGCAGGCCAGCTTATAACAGTTGAGAATGGTCAGATTCGGATTAATCCAGGGGGCGGGCAATTTACGAACGCATATCTTACTTTCGATATTTCTCTTCATAGTGAGTGGCACCTCGCCAATGTTCCATCAAACCCTTTTGCATATGCATAGCTAATACTAAAGTATGTCATCGCCTGTAGACGAGTGTTAAGGCAACCGCCTCTTTTTTCATTGCGCCGTTACTAGGGGGATTGCCCGATGGTTTCTCCCCAGTCCAATGCCTATTTATTGATATAAATAGTCTCCTGTCTATCTCCGCTTAGTCATTCGTCCACCCTGTTTGAGTGCAGACGCCGTACTATATAGAAAAATGATAGGGAGGTGTCTCTGACTTGGGCCGCACTGCATTAAGAAGAAGACACTGCCGCAAAAAAACGATAATCGTCTGCCGGTGGATAAAAAAACGGAACAAATGCTTGCGAAAAAAAACGGGAAAAGGCCGATGCTCTCATAAAAAAAACAAGTTGATTCGCCGTACCAAGCCGCGAGTGTGTCACTCTGATTCCAGGCTGCAAGGAGCGCAAGGTACCGCGGATCCCCCAGGATTGCAACGACCGGCTGGACCGCAAGGTGCCGCGGATCCCCCAGGACTGCAAGGACCGGCTGGACCGCAAGGCACTGCCGGCTCCGCGGGATTGCAAGGATCGTCAGGACCTCAAGGTACTGCGGGACCCTCCGGATTACAAGGAGCGGCTGGACCGCAAGGTACTGCAGGACCCGCGGGATTGCAAGGAGCGGCTGGACCGCAAGGCGCTGCGGGACCCGCGGGATTGCGAGGAGCGACAGGACCGCAAGGACCGCAAGGTATTTCAGGCGCACAGGGGATTCCCGGACCGGCTGGACCTCAGGGACCGCCGGGAGAACCGGGACCGCAAGGGCAGCAAGGACCGCCGGGCTCCTCTTCGGATTGCTGTGTCCCGCCGATGCAGTACATCCTGTCTCAGCTGGAAGGAGTCCAGGTAACGTTGGGAACGACAAGCAACCCCCCTGGAAATTTTAGTAACTCGATCATTGTCAGTGTGAGCGATTCTTTAGTGACGGTCCGAAGAGATACGAGACTGTTCGTCATTCCCATCAGTGAAGTGGTTGCCGTCGCGGCTCCTCAGGTCGAGGACGTTGCGCTGCTGGAGCCGCCGTCGCCCTCAAGCGACTGCATTGAAGCTCCGCTGCGTGAATTTCTTGACGCCAACATCGGGACGGCAGTCGATATTACTACCGTCGGCTTCGGACTGTTCGCCAATATTCAGAACGCCGTCGTGTCCAGAACCGGCGAGGGGATCGTCATCTTGGATGTTACGCAAGCCATCGATTTCGCAGCGGTATCTCTCTGTAAAATCACCTCCCTCTTATCATGCTAGGAGCGTTTATAAGCTTAGCGGGTATCGTGTCGGGTAATCAACTCGATTAATAAACCGAGAGAATGACGGGACTTCATCCCGCCCCTCTCGGTTTTTGCCATTTCATTAAGGCAACCGCCGCGACCGATGAAGCCTGCCGATGAACAGCAAGCCGTCATACTGGTCACGCATGATCCATTCCTCTTCGAGCACGCCCCAAGACTTGGCAATGCGGGCTGCCAAGCCCCGGGCAATATGCTGGCGCCATATTTTCAAAACAAAAAACTCCCGCCCCCTAAAGGGACGAGAGCATATCTCGCGTGCTGCGCTATCACGAAATTGCAATGTCTATGATTCGCCCTGCCGGTTATAGCGGGCTCAAATGCTCGTGCACGAGCTTCCACCCGCCGTCTGCGCGCTTGAACGCATTCGTGGCGCGGCCGCAGCCTTCTCTCCACTCGCCTTTGTAGTACCCTTCCCATTTATACGTATAGGTGCATACGGCCACGTCTTTCCCAGCCGCGATCCATGTTACGTCCACTGCACTGTATACTTCCTCTTGGATCGTCTGCCATGCCTGTTCGAAATAGTTTTTTATCTCTTCCAGCGATGTGCAGGTCTTGTCCGTAAACCAATATACGGCAGCGGGATCGAGCAGTGGTTGGACATTGGAAAAATCATGCGTGTTCGTCGCTGCGATGTACTGGGCAAGTGTATCTTTATAATCCAAAATAAAGCCCTCCTCCGTCTATCATCCTTTTCCAAATATTATAGCAAAATCAGCCTGCCGCCTGCACTCTTTCATGTCCCGTCACCAGCACGATCAATCCGCACAGGAGCGTCAGCGACGCGAACACAAGCGCGCCATCGTAGCTTCCGGTGTGCGCCATCAATACACCGGTAACGATCGGTCCGATGATCTGTCCGGCCCCATAGACTGCCGTTGCATAGCCGATAATCGTGCTGCTCGCCTGCGGAAACATGCGCCGGACTAACGACATGGTCAGCATCGTAATCCCCATAAACGTCGCTCCGAATAAAAAAGCGCCTGTCAATACGCCCACTGCATTCGGAAAAAGGACAGGCAGAATGACCCCGAAAATTTGAGCGCAAAAGGCCGCGTATAGTGCCTGCATGCTGCCATACTTCTTCTCTGTCCAGCTCCACAGCCAACAGGAGGGAGCAGCCGCCAGACCGACGAATACCCAGCTCAAAGCGGAAAATTCGCTAACCTCCGGTATTTGATCCACGATGGCCACTAAAAATGTGGCGCTGACAATATAGCCCATGCCTTCGCAGCCGTATGCGACAATAAGGCGCATCAGCATGCCACGGTTACCTGCGATGTCCTGATAATCCCGCTCGATCCGCTCGTTTTCGCCGCATGCTGTCTGCGGTTCCTTAAGAAACAGCAGCGGGAATGAACCCAGCAGCATCGATACACAGCCAAGCCCGCCCCACGCCCATTTCCACCCTCCGAACCCGTTCAACACGGGCACGATCCATCCGCTCAGCATGATCCCCAACCCGACGCCGCTGAAGAGCCAACCGGACCAGGACGAACGCCCGCGCCGGGCCAACCCGTCCAACACGATCCCGGAAGCAAAGACGAATACAAGCCCGCTGCTGAAGCCTGACACGAAGCGCAGGACAGACCATGACACGAACTCGCCCGCAACGCCCATCAGCGCCGTCGTCAGCACGTTGGCAAGCAGATAGAGCTTCAAGTGAAATACCTTGCCTCTGCGCCAAGGCAGCATGCCCGCGGCTAAAGATCCGAGCAGATAACCAATATAATTATACGATGACAGATAACCAGCCCCTGTCTCGGACAATCCCGCATTATGCGTCATCAGAGGCAAGAGCGGAGTATAGGCGAATCTGCCGATGCCCATCACAATAATGAGAGAGAGCATTCCCCCTGCAAGAAGATAGGCCGGATGATTGCTGTCCACCCGATTTCCCATAGTAAAAACATCACCTTTATTTATAATTTCCCCTTTCTCCTCATCATAAGGATGCTAAACTGGTTAGTAAAATGATATATTTTCATGTTTCATATCAATTATTTTGATATCAGGATTGCGAGGAGAACGCGATGAACATCGAGGATTTATATACGTTTCACGTTGTCGCCCGGGAACAGAGCATATCCAAAGCGGCGGAAACGCTCAACTTCGTCCAATCGAACATTACCGCCCGAATCAAGCGGCTCGAGCAGGAGTACGAGACACTGCTCTTCTATCGCCATCGGCACGGTGTGACGCTGACGTCAACCGGCAAGGCGCTTATGGCCTATACTGAACAAATCCTTCAGCTCATCGATGAATCCAAGAAAGCAATTATTCACTCGAACTCCCCGCGAGGCCCGTTGGCTATCGGCGCGATGGAAACGGCGGCCGCCGTGCGCCTGCCCCCGCTGCTGGCCGCTTATGGCGCCCGATATCCGGAGGTTGAGCTGCTCCTGCATACGGACAGAACGAGCGAGCTTGTCAAAATGGTGTTGAACCGTGAAATCGAAGGCGCATTTATTGCCGGGGAAGCCAATCATCCCTCCTTATGTGAAATACCCGTCTTCAAGGAGAAATTGGTGTTCGTCGTGCCCAGGAACTTGACGTCCCGTCTCGTCCGGGACGATTTGAAGCGGCATAACTTGATCGTGTTCAAGTCCGGCTGCTTCTACCGCACAACGATGGAGGATTGGCTGCGTGCCGAGGGCATCGTTCCGAACAGAACGATGGAGCTGAACACGCTCGAGGGAATTATCGGCTGTGTCAAAGCCGGGTTGGGCATGTCCATGCTGACCGAATCCGTAGTCGATCAGCTCGATCGGAATCATGACCTGGCCCGGTACCCGCTGCCTGGAACCGCCGGGAGCGTCACGACCCGATTCATCTATCATAAAGACATCGTAAAGACCGCCGCGTTCAACAGGTTCGTCTCGATGTGCCAAGATGAGCAGCCGTGAGAACAGCTGCCGCGGACTTTCAAAGCCAAGCGGCTCCTTCATGGCAATATTTCCTTTTGCTTGACTGCAAACGTTTTGCGCCATGCTATACTTAAATGGATTGAATTGCTCGGGCCATGCTTATGTCACGAACAATTTTTCACGACAATGGAATAAGGAGTGCACAATAATGAATTGGATGGCTGAAGTTACCGCAAGACAAGACGAGCTGTTGAATGATTTGAAAGGGCTGCTCCGTTTTGAAAGCGTCAAGGACACCAGCACCAGCGGACCTGGACAGCCGATGGGCCAGGAAATCGCCCGGGCGCTTGATTATATTCTGGAGCTGTCCCGACGCGAGCAGTTCCGCGTCAACAATCTGGACGGCTACGTCGGATATGCCGAATACGGGGATTCCGACAGCGGCGAGTATATCGGCGTGCTGTGCCATTTGGACGTCGTTCCGGCCACTGGCCAATGGACTACGCCGCCGTTCCAACCCGATGTCCGTGACGGCAAGCTGTACGCGCGCGGCGCGATTGATGACAAAGGCCCTACGCTCGCAGCCTTCTATGGTCTGAAAATCGTAAAAGAACTGGGGCTGCCGTTAAAGCATAACGTGCGGATTATATTCGGCACCGACGAAGAGAGCGGCATGGAATGCATGAAGACGTATACGCAGCGCGAGAAGATGCCCATGGCCGGCTTTGCGCCGGATGCCGACTTCCCGATTACCCATGCGGAGAAGGGGCAAATCAACACGAAATTTCTCCTGAAGCGGAGTGGCGGCTCCTCCGAAGCAGCAGATCCAGCGGACGGAACTCGATTCGAATTGATTGCCTTCCATGGCGGCGGCATCGCCAACATGGTCCCGGAATCGGCTGCAGCGACCGTAGCGGGTGAAGCGTCTGCTCTTGCGGACATGGCGGAACAATTCCAAGCCTACTGCGCCGAACAGAAGCTGAACGGCACCGCAGAGGTGAAGGATGGCCGGATAGAGCTCGGGATGAAGGGCAAGTCCGCGCACGGCATGGAGCCGCACGTCGGCATCAATGCCGCATTGAAGCTTGTCCGCTTCCTGCGGGATTACCGCTTCCAGCCTGATGCCGAGCGGTACATCGGCTTCATTGGCCAGCATCTGGTCGACGACCATCTGGGCGCGGCGCTCGGCATTCAGTTCCAGGATGACATTACTGGTCCCCTGACTGTAAATGCAGGCATTTTCGAATATGGAGCGGAGATCGAACCGTTCTTTCACTTGAACATCCGCTTCCCTGTTACGCAGCAATGCGACGACATCCTCGCAATGCTTGAAGCGAAAATGGCTCCCTACAATATCGTGATGGATGATGATCTGGATCTGAAGCAACCCCATCATGTGGACCAAAGCCATCCCATGATCAAGATATTGCAAAAGGTATACGAGGAAGAGACGAAGCTGGAACCGACACTGCTCACGACCGGCGGCGGCACGTACGCGGCCTTCATGGACAATGGTGTCGCCTTCGGCGCCCTCTTCCCCGGCAGGGAAGAGACGGCGCATCAAGTGGATGAGCACATCGAAATCGACGACTTGTTGAAAGCGGCCGCCATCTATGCCAGAGCGATCTACGAATTGGCCAACTTGGATTCCTAATGCATTCCGTAACAGAAAACTAGCTTGCGAGGCTGCTCCTTACGTCAATGAATGACGAAGGGCGGCCTCTTTTGCTGCATAACCCGAAATATTGGAAAGATCCACGGGTATACTACAGATATCACTATCTTTCTGAAGCAATTCCAATGAAGCCTGCCGTAAAGAGAAATACGCGCCCGGTTCGTTGCATAAAATCCAATGCAGGATGAGAATAGGAGGGAAAACGCATGAGTGACTTGTTGAAAAAAGCCGTCTCGCTCGGTTGGGGCCTGACAATGGCCAGCAAGGAAAAGGTGGAAAGCCTCGTGGACGAACTGGTGAAGCGCGGGGAGCTCGCGCCTGCAGAATCCAAAGAATGGATGAACCGGCTCATCGAAAAAGGCGAGAAAGAACAAGCCGAGTTCAAAACGATGATTCAAGAGCAAGTGAAGCGCAAATTACAGGACATGGACGTGGCGGCAAAGTCCGAACTGGCCGCGTTGGAAGCGCGCATCGCCGAATTGGAGGCTCGTCTCGCCCGCTTGGAGACGGAAGCGGAGCAGGATCGTGTGGATTAGACATACCCGCCGCTACCGGGACATCGCCATGGCGCTTATGCGTCATGGCTTTGGCTATATGGTCGAGGAAATGGGGCTCTTCCAGGTGCTGTCGCTCCCCCGCCGCCTGATTACGCGCGAAGCGCCGGAGACGAAGACGGTAGGAGAACGGATTCGGTTAGTATTGGAAGAGCTTGGTCCGGCCTTCATCAAGCTGGGGCAGCTGCTCAGCACTCGCTCCGACTTGTTCCCGGACTCCGTCATCCGGGAGCTGGTCAAGCTGCAGGATCAGGTTCCCCCCTTCCCGGCGCACGAAGCGCGCCGCATCATTGAAGCGGAGCTCAATAGGCCCATCGGAGACGTCTTCAGTTCCTTCGATGATGAACCGGTGGCGGCGGCTTCCATTGGCCAGGTGCATCTGGCCAAGCTGCACGGCGGGGAAGCGGTAGCGATTAAAGTGCAACGGCCGGGCATTCATCCTGTCATCGAGCGCGATCTGGAGATTGTCAAGGGCTTGACCGCCATCGCCGAGAGACGCTGGGCATGGGTGGCGGAATATCAGATTCCGCAAATGATCGCGGAATTCTCCAAATCGATGAAGGCGGAGCTGGACTACAACCACGAAGGACGCAATACAGAAAAGATCGCACGGCAGTTCCTGCATGTGCAAGGCATACATATCCCCCGGATTTATTGGCAGCATACCTCCTCTCGCGTGCTCACGATGGAATATGTGCAAGGCGTAAAATTGAGCCGGCACGAGGACATCGCCGCACAAGGGCATGATTTGAAGGCACTAGCCGAACGCTTCGTCCATGCGATGCTCCACCAAATGTTCATCGAAGGCTTGTTCCATGCCGATCCGCATCCCGGCAATCTGCTTGTATTGGATGACGGCAGATTGGCCTTTCTCGACTTCGGGATGGTCGGCCGCTTGAATGGCGACATGAAGGATTATTTATCAGACCTCATCATCTCCTTGATGAGGCAGCGGACAAGCGGGATCATCCGGGCGATTGCAGGGCTTGGCGTCGTCCCAGACCGCACCGATATGACGCAGCTGAAGCGGGATCTGGATCGGCTGCGCGCGCAGTATTACGACATTCCTTTTACCGACATCAGCCTGGGGCAGTCGCTCCACGATCTGTTTGCGGTCGCCCAGCGGCACCGGATTACGCTTCCTCCCGATCTTATTATGCTGGCGAAGGCGCTCATTACGATGGAAGGCGTCGTGGAGGAGCTGGACCCGACGCTCAGCATTCTGGATATGGCGGAGCCATTCGGGCGCAAACTGCTATTGGAAAAATACAGTCCCCGCAGGGTCCGGAAAAAGCTGCTCGGCGGAGCTTCCGACTTCCTGCAGGCGCTGACTGATCTGCCGAAGCAGGCCAATCAGCTTGCCCGCATCCTGAGCAGCGGCAAAGTAAGAGTCGAAGTCGAATTGCCGGAACTGGATCATGCGCTGCATAAGCTCGATCAGATTAGCAACCGGCTCTCCTTCAGCATCGTGCTGCTCGCCTTCAGCATCATTATGGTCGGGCTCATTGTCGGTTCCTCGCTCACCAGAAAGCCGACGCTGCTATGGGATGTTCCCGCGATCGAGATCGGATTCGTGGTCGCTGCCTTCATGTTTCTGTGGCTGCTGTACGGGATTTTCAAATCCGGCAGATTTTAAGCGGCACAAAACTGTTGACCCTAACGTAACGTGATAGATTACGATAAAGGCAAGGAGGTGAGGCGGATGGCGTACAAAGTAAAAGAAGTGGCCGATTGGGTCCGAATCAGCGTGCGCACGCTCCATCACTATGATGAGATTGGGCTTCTGAAGCCGGACACCGTCACCCCGGCAGGATACAGACTGTATTCGGACGGCAATTTGGAGATGCTGCAGCAGATCTTGTTCTTCAAGGAGATCGGCTTCACGTTGGAGGATATTAAGCGAATTGTAGGCCAGCCGAATTTTGATCGGAAGCATGCTCTGCAGTCGCACCGGGAGCTGCTTCTCAAGAAGAGAGAACGGCTTGAGGAGATTATTCGCACGGTCGAGCGAACGATAGTATCTTTAGAAGGAGGTATAGATATGGAAAAGAAAGAGATGTTCGAGGGCTTCGATATGGCAGACATCGAGGCGCACCAAAAGAAATATGCCGAAGAAGCGCGCGAGAAATATGGTCGTGATATCGTCGATCGCACAATGGATCGGACATCCAAGTATGGTAAAGACGACTGGGCCGCGATTATGGCGAGCCAAGCGGCCATATACAACAAAATCATCGCTGCGATGGATCGGGGTCCCGCAGACCCGCAGGTCCAGGAGGCCATCGGCGAATGGAGACGTCATATTACGAGCAACTTCTATGATTGCACGCTCGATGTGTTCCGCGGCCTCGGCGATTTGTACGTTGCTGACGCTCGCTTCACGAAGAGCATCGATCAATACCAGCCGGGCTTGGCCCAATTTATGCGGGAAGCGATGCACATCTATTGTGATACCGAAGAGAAGCTGACTCCTGCCGATAGATAAGGTGCTATTATCCAAATGCGCGAGCCTTAGAATCGGTTCTAAGGCTCTATTCATTTGCCCGCCAGCAAACATGACGGGGCCCCATCACTTTTCTGAATTTTTTTTATTCTGCATCCGCTTAAACACGACATCATACATATCGTTACCGTGATGAAGGGAACGCTTCACGCGGGAGATCGTTGCCGTGCTTGCGCAGGCCTCGGCCTCAATCTCGCTGTATGTATGGTGATTGTACAGCATTTTGGCAACTTGAAATCTTTGAAACAACGTTTTGATTTCATTCACGGTACATAAGTCATCAAAAAAAGAATAACACTCTTCAACGGTTTCGAGTGTCATAATTCCCTCAAAAAATTCATCCAACGCTTTTCCTTTCAGTTCATCTATTAACATGTGTCTACCTCCTGGAGTAATTGCCGTATGCTGTAAAACTTGCTTCATCTTGAGGTATATAATCGAAAGGTCGTTTACAATAACATATTTATTTTGATTAGAAAATCGGTGAAATATTCGCCAAGTTCAACCCGAAAAGTGTGATTTTTTTCACCAATAAATACAACAATATTTAATTTTTAAATAGGCATTACATATTATATCACTATTTCTTGCGCGCGTAATTAATCCATATATTACAAAAAAACATGATTTAGGAAATTTTATCACTCATTTTCCGCATGAAAACGCTGCAAATCGATCGTAGGGCAAAACGCGGACCTCCCCTTATAAAGGACAGATCCGCACATCCGATCAAGCGGTTCTACATGATTTTTTTTCTTTGATAAGGAACCCGAGCAAAATATTAATCACCGGAGCGATGATACAGAATATTGCGAATGGAAGATATTCCAATGTAGATACACCCAAGGTGCCCGTAATGAATACGCCGCTGACACCCCATGGGATAAGCGCATTGAAGGCTGCCCCGGCATTGGCCACGATTCCGGAAAGATTTCTTGGATGGAGATTGAGTTCTTCAAATTGGGGTTTGAAGGCTTCTCCCGGCAAAATAATGGATAAATACTGTTCTCCGAGAAGAATGTTAATTCCAATGGCGCATAACGCGGTCATTAAAATTAATTTTCCTTTTGTGCTTACGAATGCCGAAATTTTGGATATCAGGGTTTTGATAATGTTGAGCTCGACTAACAACCCTCCGAGAGATAACGCAAGCAGGATAAGGGAAACAGACCACATCATGCTTTGCATACCGCCGCGAGTAAGCAGGACATCTACGCTCTCTACCCCTGTATGCGAAATAAATCCATCTTGCATCAGATTGGAAATCTCAACAAAGCTCGTGTGTGGATGATAGATATAAGTAATGCAGATCGTACTGGCAATGCTTAACAATAAAGTCGGGATAGCCGGTATTTTTCTCCAAGCGCAAAGAAATAGCACCAATACCGGAATCAAAGTGACCGCCGATATAGTAAAAGAGGAATGTAAGGTGTTAACCAGCTCATCAATTTGAGCCCCTGTCGACAAGACCTTTGCGTGACCGGCAACTCCGAAGAAGACGAGCGAAATAATGAAGGATGGAATCATGGTCCGCATCATGTTCCGAATATGATCGAATAAATCCACCTCTGCTATAGCAGAAGCCAAGTTCGTTGTATCGGATAAAGGTGATATGTTATTGCCCAAGAAGGCGCCGGAGATGATGGCTCCCGTCGTTAGCGCCGAATGGTATCCCATGATTTGCCCCATGCCGAAGAAGGCAATGCCAACTGTCGAAATCGTCGTGAAGGAGCTCCCTACGGTGATTCCTACAAGCGCGCAAATGACAAAGACGGAAGGTAAAAAGAACTTAGCAGATAAAATTCCAAAACCATAAACCATAATCGTCGGAATCGTTCCTGCAGCAATCCAGACGCTTATCAAAGCGCCAATCAGCATAAAGATGAGGATCGGAATCAAACCAGGCATGATGCCGTTTTGAATTCCCTTGTGAATAATTTCCCAAGAAACGCCTTTAAACTTCGCGAATAAGATAACGGCACCCAATGAAATCAAAATAGGAACTTGAGGAGATAAGCCTAAGCCTATAATGCAAGTTCCTATGATCGCCAATAACACAACTAAAAGAAACATGCTTTCTTTTAGCGTAACATCTTTTTTCATATCATATACTCCTTATCATTTAATGACCATCTATTCAACATGCAGTCATTGAGAAGTGGGTTATAGATTGGACATAAACAATAATTCGATCTTATTGAAGCAGGCGTTGATCCGCTTTATTGTATGCTCCGTGCCAGACAGGTCCCACGAATTGATTAAAAGCGAAGCCGGATCTGATGCCCTCGGCAGTGAAAGCTTTTGCTTTCGCAACTGCCGCTTCCACGGATAGCCCCTTGGCAAGTCCTGCTGCAATAGCCGCGGCAAAGGTGCATCCGGCGCCGTGATTGTGATTCGTATGAATCTTCTCCGATTCATACAGCGTGAACTCGGAGCCATCATACAACAAGTCGATCGCATTCTGATCCTCTAGCGATTTCCCGCCTTTAATCACGACATGTTCCGCGCCAAGCTCGATAATTCTTTTCGCAGCTTCTTTCATGTCGGCTACCGTGCTTACCTTGGCCATGCCGGATAATTGGCTTGCTTCGAATAAATTAGGCGTTACAATCGTTGCTCTTGGCAACAGATACTCGCGCATGGCCTGTCCATTTTCGGGCTGCACCAGTTCATTTTCCCCTTTGCATACCATCACCGGATCTATTACTACACTTTTCACATCATATTTGTCTATGACATTGCTTACGAGTTTAATTGTATCAACCGATCCGAGCATTCCCGTTTTCATGGCATCCAATGAACCGCCGGAGAAAATCGTTGTCACTTGCTCATGCACAAGCTCTGAAGCAATTGGATGAACATGATGATGCCAATGATTATCAGCATCCATGGTGACGATAGCCGTAATGGCAGATAAACCAAAAGTACCGTATTCTTCGAACGTTTTGAGATCCGCCTGCAGTCCTGCTCCCCCGCTTGAATCAGAGCCTGCAACCGTCAAAACTTTTTTGATAGTCATTTCAAGCACTCCCTGCCCCGTAGGAATTGAAATAAAGGGTGAATGCGCAACAACATCCCTATCGTTACGCATTCACGTGTCCTTTTTACTTATTTCATTTCTTTGTAAATCGTTTCAAGCTTGTCTTGTATCGCTTTTTCAATCTTAGCCGCATATTCGTCGAAGACGGCTTTGTCATGAGCATATGGAGATAATCCGCAAGCGCGCAGCACGGTGACTTTGCCTTCGCGTTCCCACTCTTTCTCGCTGAAGCCAAGACTTTTAACAAATGGAAGCGGGCTATTGCCATAGTCAGGAATAGCAAAATCCGTATGGGAAGTAATGAATTCGTTGTTGTATAATCCGCCTTTAACATAAGAAGCATAGTCAAAGAAATCATGGTTTAATTTATTCATTTTTTCCAAGTCGGTATTGCCTTCCTCGTTGAAAACATAGTCGACCATGTTGAAGTCGGGTTTTGTCAGCGGATATACTCGGATTGTTTTATCGCCAACTTTAAATTGTTTATTTTTCAAAAATTCGTAGAAACGATAAGAACCTTCGATGCTCGCGCCGATTAATTTACCATAGCCGGTTACGTTTAATGGCAAGACTTTATGAGCTGTCCAGACGGCTGCTGCAGTTGCGCCTGCTTTTGAGCCTTCAAGAATATAAGCGCCCAGCAATGCAGGAATGTCCGCGCCTTTCTCGAAAACATAGGTTGCAAAGTAGGAGATGGCATCGCGCATTCTGCTGTCTTTAATAACAATCGCGCCGGCAGAGTAAGGAATATATCCCATTTTGTGCGGATCGATGGTGATGGTTTCCGCTTGGTTCATCGCTTTGAACGAATTGTAAATATCTTTGGTCAGCCACTCGTTTTTCTCTGTAAACACGTTATATTTTTCATATACTTCATCGATTTTTTCGAAATCGATAAATTCATTGTGTTCGTCCAAGAAGATGGCGCGGGCATATCCGCCATAAGCGGCATCCACATGGATGTAGAAATAGATTCCTTCCTTGGCCAGCTTCTCCCGCAGCTCTACCATTTTATCAATGCGGTCCACTTGGCCTTCTTCCGTTGTTCCGATTACACCCACTACACCAAGAACCGGAATTTCTTGCGCGGCCAATTCACGAATTTTAGCTTCGAGCTTGGCAATATCCATGCGGTAATGATCATCTACATCGATAGCTTCTACGCAATCAAGCCCCGTGCCGATAATGTCGGCAGCCTTCAGCCAAGAATAATGCTTCGTTTGCGGAATCAACCATTTTCCCAATTTATTGAGGTGTTTACCGCTGCGAGCAGAGTGAGCCTTCACTTCATCAAGCTTGTCAGGAATTTGATCCATGATGGCGAGGATTTCCTCCGTCGACATATTCAATAACTCCCACTCCGATTTGCCTGCTACATATTCAGGCGCTACTTCTCTGATGGCAAGCGGCAGCGACTTCATGTTTCTTGCATACCAGAGACCTTCCAAGTTCGCGATCGAACCGTCCGCGCAAATATGTCCCCAGCCTTTTTCTTTTTCATAGCTCATAAGCGTAGCTAATTCATGTCCGACTTCTTCTTCCATTTGAGATGTGCCTGGTGAAGATTCATACGCTACGTTATTGCCATTCCATAACATGGCGGCTGTATAAGCAATAATGGAAGGCATCAACGTTTCCGAATTCATGTGTCCCCAGAAACGGCCTGCTGTGTGCCATGGCAGCGATTCTGTCCGCAGCTTGGAAGATAACTCATTAAATACGCTGCGCACATGGTCGGTAGTGTCTTGGAAGCTCTTCGAACTTTTATCATATGGAGTAATAACCGGCAAGTCTTGCGGTTGGTAGTTTTGACGCCAGCCCACATGCTCGTCCACTACTTTAAGCAGCAGTTCTTTGAATAAATCAACATTTTCACCTTTGTCACCCAGGAAGAGCGCTTTTAGATTGATCTCTGGCATTTGATAATTCATGTTCAGTTCCTCCAATATGTTCAATTTGATTGTTAACGGAATATATGAAACTTGATGTTATCTGGTTAACTAGTGATTACTCACTTTTTTTCCACTCCGGCTTTTTGCACTTGTGAATAATAAGAGCGATACCGACCATTACGATAGTAGCCCCCACTTGATAGATAATGTATCCCGTGTATTGACTAGGCTTAAGAATCGATGGCGGAATGATGCTGACCGTAATCGTGATCACAACACTTAGCAGGGATAGAATCGAGACAAACCACATTAATCCGTTGCCCTTGCTTCCCAATCGGAAAGGTCTCTCAATCTCAGGCAATTTGTAACGCAAGCGAATCGCGGAGACAGCAATTAATGCGTATACGACACAATAAAGAATGGTCGTCGTAATCGTAATGATTAGAAACGCGCTGTTGACATCCGGCACAACTACGTACAGGACAGCTACTAATGAAATAACAATCGCTTGTATCATGACAAAGGTGATTGGAATATCTTTTTTGGTTCTCTTTTGGAAAAACTTCGGCAGATTGCCTTCATCCGCAACTTTGATCATGGATTTGCTTGGTCCCAGCACCCATGCGCTCAGCTGCACTAATACCCCAATCAAAATCATGGCCGAGATAATATTGACAAAGATAGATGGTATGCCTAAATTTTCACAAAAGATAAGATAAGGCTGCGTAATATTGGCAAGCTCCAATTGCCCCTGCGGCACTGCGTTCGATACCGTCAAGCCGGCAACAAGGTTAAAAATAACGAGCAAGATAACGGAAGCAATAACGGCAATTGGATAATTGCGTTTCGGATTCTCGATATTGTTCGCATGCACGGATGAGATTTCAACACCCGCGAAGATGAAGATAATGCCCGACAAATAAGACAAGCTTCCCAATTCTCCGAAGTTCGGCACTAAATCTTTCCATTCGAAATTTCCCAAATAGCTGTTCGGCTGGATTCCGTTTTTGAACATGTACATGACACCCAAAATGACCAGTATTACAAACGGAATATAGACCCCGATAACCGAACCCAAATTACCGCAAATCTTAACCATATCGAATTTGAGATTTAATAATGTTACCCCCCAGTAAGAAATGAGGATAACCGCAAAAATAAAGTAATTGTTCGAAGACAGCTCCGGCATGTCAATGACATATCCGAACAGCACGCCTACCGTTGAAGAGACCATTACCATGCCGAAAAACATTTGGACCCATAATAACCAAGAGGTTACGAACCCCCATTTTTCACCCAAAGCCTTCTTCACCCAAACTTGAGGTCCCCCTTCTTCGGGGAATCCGGTTGAAAGCTCGGCTGACATGAGCGCAATCGGCAGTGCAAATAACACCGCTGCAACGAGCATGTAGAAGATTTGGGTCCAACCTGTAATGGAAAGCGTCGGCACACTGCGAACAGTGCCAAAGAACGCCATCGTAATACCGATTAACCCGAACAGCGTTAGTCTTTTTGAATTGGCCATAGATCTGTCCTTCTTTCTGCTATTCAATTCTTTATTTCAAACTCTCTCAAAAATTAGAGAAATAATTCACATGCATGGGGAAATGTATAACGAACGTGTTGGGTTCTTTCTCGCCTTCACCTCTCGTTACGATAATCTTGATATGCAATTGTTAATCGATTAACTTGAACAACGCCAGTTTACGCCTCTATTTTTGTTGTGTCAATCTCTTAACACCCCTTTAGTACCAAGGCTTTTCATTGATTTTCCAGAATCTAATTATTATTTACTTTAAAGCTTTTACTACTCCATTGATAAAGGCTTTAAACGATAACCGCTTTTATGGGCAAAAGCGGTTATGAATTCAACGATTAATTAATAATGTATTTATATGAATTAATATTAATGATTATAAGAAACGTGCTTATCGGTTCAGCGCTCTTTTTTTGCCATTTACATTATCCGTGCCGTCAGGCGAATAGATAAAAGTGTTGATAGGTGCAGGAGAGCGGGAGGCATACTTATGCAGACGAAGGATATGTATTGATTTGCAGCCGGGCACATGAAGAATAGGGGAATTAACCTATTTTTCTTATATTTTTCAATCAAATTTTAATGTTTCAAAATTGTTTTAATTCGAGTTGGAGTTAGGATTTGGAAATGTTTTTTTTTTAAAGAAACCGGCTCAACCAAGGGAGTCTCTGGGGCAGCTTTCCTGATTATATGGGAGATTGGTAAAAGAAGCGAAAAGGGACTAGTCCGCAGCCACTTTCATGGCTAGGGGACAGTCCCTCAATGGAAAGATTATAAAGGGTTATTAGAAGAAAAAAAAGGGTTGCTCGCTTCTGATCGCAAGCCCGGATGCCATTCCAACATCCTGTCAAATGCCCGATTCGCAATTGAATCTTCGGTATGCAATGCATCCATCTCTGGAGCAAAGCCGTTATCGAATCCGATTTGATCCATCTCATCTTTTAACAGTCTGCTGTATCCTATTAATCTTCGCGATGCAATAGGTGTGCTTTTTTTCGCGGTATTCTTGCTTTCCGCAGCTTTGTGCAACAATGATAACCCTTTTTTCATCTTCATCATAACCGCAGCAGCATCACACTTGGAATTAACGGCTTTTACCTTTACAAACAAGTTATTTTCAATATCCAATGCCTTGCTCCACATAGATAACCAGTTATCATATTTTATATAATATCTGCCTTGAAAATAACTTTTTATAGCGGGGAGCAAGATATGGATTCGGGGATAATATTCATCCCCCCGCTTCACAATATCCAGCATCCGAAAATAACCAAGTGTAGCTTGCTTTATACTCTTATACTTAAACAGCCGATTGAATCCAATTAACATATTATCAAGCTCTTGATTGATACGTTCTTCTGCCACATGTTCCATGCCCAGCTCTACTATCAACCAATTGACTTGTTTTTCTTTGTTCACTTTCGCTATCATGCAGTGGTTATAATATGCTAATTGTAACGAGCGTTTCCACGATACAAGCATGATTAACCCTCGCTTTCACTCCATGACCAATCGTTGAATACAGCTGCTCGATTACCCTAATTTCACTAGGCTGTAGTTCTTTTTGCCTTTGCGGATAATGATGAATCTGCCATCGAATGAGTTCTCCACGGTCACATCCATGTTCACATCATTTACTCGTTCGCCATTCATGGAGATGGCCCCGTTCGCAATATCTTCCCGCGCCTGGCGCTTGGAAGGCTCAATGCCTAACTCGACCAGCCATTCCACAATATTTTTCGTTTCTTTCGGCGCATGGAACGTAGGCATATCCTTAAAGCCTTGCTCGATTTCATCCGCTGTCAACGATTTAATATCTCCGCTGAATAATGCTGCCGTAATTTTCTTGACTTGAGTCAACAGTTCTTCACTGTGCACAAACTTGGTCATTTCCTCCGCCAATACTTTTTGCGCTTCACGTTTATGAGGCTCTGTTTTCACCTTGGCTTCTAATTCGTCAATCGCCGCTTTGTCTAGGAAGGTGAAGAATTTCAAGTATTTAATGACGTCACGATCATCCGTGTTGGCCCAGAACTGGTAGAATTCGAATGGCGTTGTTTTGTTGGCGTCCAACCATACGGCCCCGCCCGCCGTTTTACCGAATTTGGTTCCGTCCGCTTTTAACATTAATGGAATGGTTAATCCGAATACCTTCGCATCCGGTCCTTCTTTTCTGCGAATCAAGTCCAGACCGCTTGTGATGTTGCCCCATTGATCGGCACCGCCGATTTGCAATTGAACATCTTCTTCTGTGTATAGATGATGGAAATCCATGGACTGAAGAATTTGGTATGAAAACTCCGTGAATGAAATACCGCTATCGAGACGGCTTGCTACAATGTCTTTGGCCAGCATCGTGTTGACGCTGAAATTTTTCCCGTAGTCTCGTAAAAAGTCGATAACGTTTATTTTATGTGTCCAGTCATAGTTATTTACCATTTTCAGTTCATTGCTGCCATCTGTATCGAAGAGCTTTTTCATTTGTGCAGTGAGAGCTTCAACGTTCTTCTGCACCTGCTCTAATGTTTGCAATTGACGTTCGGTTTGACGTCCGCTTGGGTCGCCGATTGTTCCGGTCGCTCCGCCAATCAAAATAACGGGACGGTGTCCGGCCAGCTGGAAGCGTTTCATCATCATAAACGGAATTAAGTGCCCAATGTGCATACTATCGCCCGTTGGATCGACGCCGCAGTACAAAGAAATCTTCTTCTCTTTTACCAATTCGCGTAATCCTTCTGCATCTGTTTGTTGGTTGATCGCGTCGCGCCATTCGAGTTCTTCGATAATATTCATGGTTTCCAACTCCTTTGTTGTAAGTATCCTATACGTATGATAAACGCTGATAAATAAAAAAAATCGCCCCATTGTCTATCTAGACATAGGGACGATTGATTAACCGTGTTACCACCCAAATTGCATTCATAGCGCTGCAGTCGCTATAAATACCACTCTCGGCAATAGTATCGATTGCCAATCCGCTTAGCATTACCTAAGATACTCCAGAGTGTAATTCGCAAGTTTGTTTGTGCTAGGTCGCATCTCCCCTAGCTTTCTGGAAACAGTGACAAACTGCTACTGGGCTCTTTCAACGTATATCATATATAAGATTACAGAACAGTATAGTGAATAAAAGAACACTTGTCAATTAAAATAAAACTATCGTTTGTATCCCTCCTTAAAATAAAGAAGCTTGATTAGGTCGTAAATTGATGCACGATGAAGGAGGATAACAGCTGTCTCGTCGATCCTGCCCCCACTTTGCTTCTAATTTTTTCGATATGGTTTTTTACCGTTTTCTCGCTAATCATGCAATACCTCGCAAGCTCCTTGTTACTAAAGCCGTATGTAACCATAAGATGCATAATTTCGCTCTCCCGCTTCGTCAGTTGGTAACAATCGGCGAAAGAGCTAATCACATGCTCCATTGCCGTGATCGGCATGGATTGTTCGTCGTCTTCTGTACTCATACTGGTGTCCCTCTTGTGAACATTAAATTTCAGCTTTCAGCAATTCTAACTCATTTGCAAAATTGCCCGCCAATTTCCGGACTTCATCGGCCACCACATTAAATCCTCTCCCGTGTTCCCCCGCTCTCGCCGCTTCAATGGCCGCATGTAAACCAAGGAGATGGCTTTGTTCCGAAATGTCCCTCATCACATTACCCATATTATAAATTTCGAAAACCACTTTGTTCAAATCCATCACTTTGCAGTGGGCCTGCTGCTGTGATTGGGCGTGCTCCAAGCCGTCTCCGCCATCTCTATGTATTCGTTATCGATAACGCCAGAACGATAGAAAATACCACCGCTTCCTTATTAACCATGAATTAAAGTCGAGCCTAACTATTATATATCCGATGTATGGGATGTCCAACAAATATCACAATGAGGCATGATAGCATAAAAATCTGACATAGATCTAACATATCATCTCAGTCGGTTGCTCTGTGAACGATAATTATATGGGAAATCCCTTGTTCTAAAAAATAATATAAAAAAAAGCCTCACTGATATTATCATCCTACTTATAAGGAGGTAATTCCCAAGGTTTAACAACCAAAACAAGAACTTATGTTCTTGTTTTAAAATAGTGTATTTTTTTTCTGTCAATTTCAACGCTTGTTCTTAAATAAATTGCCGCTAGCAGCTTTTAGACTGCTAACGGCTGAATAGAACTAAATACTTTCTTTACGCCCCAGTTTTACAAAAAACAATAGACCTCCTGGTTAGCTGTTTTCTCCGATCAGATAGAATATTCATGAGTGCTAAATCCTGTCTAGTAAACGTTACCCCTGTTCATTTGAACTTATACTAACTCTCCGTTAACTCAGCAACACATCTGGTCTTAATCTTTTATTTTCCAGTCTCATGCTATAAGTGGACTCGGGTATTTGTATCCCCAGGAGAATACCCCATAAATTCACACCTGTTTTTGGACGAGTTCACCTTTTCTGGTCGGTGTCGTTACCAAGCCATGAGGCTGTTTGCTGGCATGATCAAATGCGTATTTTCTACGGTTTAACCTAACGTATAACCAATATAAATCAAGCCTTCCACACTAACGCCTAAAGTAGAAGTGTAACCCTTTGTCGTTAGTACACCAAAAGTTCTGCTTGTTCTTATCCAGATTATGCTTGTCTTCAAGGATAGGGTTCTCAAAATCTCAAATGGCTACCCAGAAGAAAACAAAATATGTTTTTCAATCTCTCCGTGTTTCATTTAAAGCTCCTTGCTAACATAACGCTTTTTCTGTGACTCTAAGATGTATACGTCTAATTCTTGACTAATCATAATAACTTCACTGTCAGTAAACCCCTTCTTCTGATTTACCGCTTTAACAAGTTGCTGTCTGAGGTTCTGTATCTTCTCTGTTAGTTCATCATCTAAACTGTTGTGAAAAGGTACAATTTTTTATCACCTCGCAAATACAGCTTCGATAATGGGCGCCCACGATAGCTGTGTCTTTACTGCAATTATATTGTAAGTCGTATAAAAAACGGTAATATGTTATTTAAGCAACTTTACACCTCATTAACTAAATATATCCACATAAAAAAAGTACCCTAACGGGTACTCATTACTACCAGGGGTAAACTCCATTATATAGAGATTGCTTTAGGGAGCCGAACGAGAGGCATGCGGACAAGGTAGGCCGGATCAATCTTTATTTTCCCAAACTGATCATTTGTACGGCCACTTTTTTGTATTCAGTCTAATACTTTCCGCTTATAAGTGACAATTGTAATGCCCATATAATCGCGTCAAATCAAGATTGTCTAAAACTGTATTTTCTTCTGACATAGGGGGTTCATGTACGGTATCGAGTTGGATTTTTCTTCGAGTTTCAGGAGTTCATTGATGGTGGGGAAGTTATTTTAACAGACTCTCTGCTGAGTCTCTTTCCAATACCCTTATATATATTTCTATATTATTTTCAAATAGTTTCACACGAACGCCAAACTTTTTTACCGATGGATATTAGTTTGGTTTCCATTCGGGGTTTCCACCTGAATATGCGGTTACATCTGATGATTCAGCATTAACCGAAATTGGGGTGAAAATTAAATACAAAGAGATGAAAAGAACAACCATGGAATACAACTTTTTTTTCATACCTCATTACTCCTCCCTTTTAGTCTTAACTCATCATATAGCAAATCAATTTTACTGATGGTTTCAACGTTTATGAGGCTAGTATTATTCAGGAGTTCTTTGGACACAAAACTTAGGTTCTCAAATGCTTCATCAAATTTTGATATACTAGCGTATTCTAGTGTGCTCCTATATAAGCTTTCAAAAGAACCCTCTATATCATCTCCAATAAGAGTTTTACCTTTGAGTCGGTAATAGTAAGCTATATTTAATTGTGTGATAGGTGTTGTCACTGGAATATTGTTGATTTTATCCTCATAAGAAAAAAGTTGTCGAGCAGCATGCACATCATTGTTTTGGAGGTATATTTCGAATAGCCTAGTTATAATAATGATGAAGTTTCTGTCAGTTACATTTGGTAATAATTGATTTAGCTGATCAATTGCCATGTTCATGTTTCCTGTCCTGCTATTGACTAACGCATTTGTAACTTTTTTATTTTCTTCAACACCAGGTATGTTATAGTTGCCATAATCTTTTAAAAAGGCCTCCCACTTTTCATGATCACCCAGACAATCATATGCAAGACCCGTTAAATAGAGAGCGTTTGCTTTTATTTTACTCTTAGTGTTATCGTTTTTAATTACGTACTCGCATAAGTCAATGCATTCCTCGTACTTCATTAAATTGTATGCATGGACACCAAGTTTATAATGAAGTGTAAGGGCTTCTTCATTCGACAGAAAAGTTGTGTAATGCACGATATGTTGCCCCGCCTGATATATAGCCTCTAATTTGCTGAAATCGTCTCGTTTGATCAAATAGGCTTGCAAAAGACCTTTTGCAAGAAATGGCATGATTCCATGGTCACGTGAGTAATTAATGATTAGCATGTACAAAGATAACTTAATCCTTTTATCTTTTAGCCCGTTAACAAAGCTGTAAAGGCGCTCAATAAGAATTTGGCTGTCTTCATTTGGGGATTCTAAGAACTTTAAACCTACTTTATAGACAAGTTCTTCATTTCCTGTTTCTTGAATGACATCTTGCAAAATGCTTTGTAGGGAGTCCGCCCTATTATCAATTTCAATGTAAAGTTCGATGAGCTTTGCAAAGGGAATCTTTAACGCTGTCGCTAATGGACGGACTGTTGTAAATTCCGGTCTCTTGACGTCTCCATTTTCAATCTTTGATATGGTTCCTTTGTGGATGCCTGTCAATTCCGATAATTGCGATAACGTCATGCCAGCTTCACGCCTGTGATGGTGAATCAAGTCCCCAATTGTATGAATAATATCATTCACTCATACCCGCACCTTCCTCTTGGTTTCAGAATAATTGACCACCTATATTTTACCATGATCTTCACAGAATTAAAATAATACTTAACGTTTTAACCATTTTGTTGAAGTAATAGTGGCAGTTCAACTTGCTTACGCTATGTGTCCGCTAGGCACGCACTGGAGCGAAGCCAAAGCAATCCTGTCGGAAGCCGGCCTGTGTTTTACGCTTGCGGCGGAGGAGACAAATTTTGGGTATGAATAAACAGACAAAAAAGTGCATGAAAGCAGACCTTTTTACAAGCCTGTTTCCATGCACTTTGATAGTTAAGCTTTATTTCGTGCCTGCATCAATTTCCTTCACCATTTCCGAAACGGAGAGCAGTCCGCCGCCAGACAGATACCAGAAGCTCGGATCCAGATAGACGATATTGCCGTCTTTGAATGCTTTCGTATTTTTGACCAGTTCATTTTCAACGACTTGCTTCGCAGACGATTCGCCGCCGATTGCTGCGCCTCTATCTACAACGAACAGATAGTCCGGATTTTTTTCCACGATATATTCAAAGGAAATGGACTTGCCGTGTGTAGACACTTCAATGTTGTTATCTACCGGAGTATAGCCGAATACGTCATGGATGATGCCGAATCGGGAACCTGCTCCGTATGCGCTGATTTTACCGTCGTTCGCCAAAATGATAAGCGCGTTTTTATTGTTTGCCGTCACTTTATCATTTAGCTTTTTAATGGATTCGTCGATGCTGGCCAGCTCTGTTTTCACTTCTTCTTCTTTGCCGAAAATTTGGCCGATCGTTGTTGCATTCTCTTTAAAGGATTCCATGTAACGCGCCGTATCGACACCCAAGTAAATCGTCGGGGCAATTTTCGTGAATTCTTCATACATGTTGGATTGTCTGCCGGAAATGATAATCAAATCCGGTGCCAGCTCATTGATTTTCTCGAAATCAGGCTCTTTCAAGCTGCCGACATTCGTATATTTGTCGTCTTCGAATTTGGAAAGATACGGCGGCAAGCTGCCTTTCGGCATCGCAGCTACTTCGATTCCCAATTTATCCAATGAATCCAATGTGCCAAAGTCAAATACGACGATCTTCGAAGGATTTTTCTTTACCTTCGTTTCCCCTAACTCATGCTTAATCGTAAGCTCTTCAGCCGGTTGGTTCGTTGCCGCTGCGTTGGACGCATCGCCTTTTGATTCCTTTTGCCCGCAAGCCGCCACTACCGTGACCAGCATGGCAATTATGAGAAACATGACTGTCTTTTTCATTTTTCCACCTCGATAATTTTTTTTTGATGCTGTTCGCATCGTGACCCTTTTGAAATAGTTGATGCATATATGCCATTTCAACGAATACCGGTGCGGTATCATTGAAAGTTGTAACCAGCGTTAAGATTAAGCGAAATAGACACAGATCTTATTGTCATTGACATCTTCGATCTGAATGTCCATATCATATATTTCCTGCAATACGGACGGAACAATAATCTCTTCGGTCGTGCCTTCTCTAACGACTCTGCCGTTCTTGAGCGCAACGATATAATCCGAATAACAGGAAGCAAAATTAATATCATGGATGACGATAACGATCGTCTTGCCAAGCTCATCCACCAGTCTCCGCAAAATTTTCATGATTTGCACGGAATGCTTCATGTCCAAATTGTTCAGAGGCTCATCCAGAAGGATATACTCCGTATTTTGGGCGATGACCATGGCGATGTAGGCCCGCTGCTTCTGGCCGCCGCTTAGTTGGTCCAGGTATTTATGCTCTATATCCTTGAGATCCATATATTCAATCGCTTCATCGACATATTTCCAGTCCTCTGCCGTCAGTCTGCCTTGCGAATATGGGAATCGACCGAAGGATACAAGTTCCCGAATCGTCAAGCGGAGATTGATATGGTTGGACTGCTTCAGGATCGATATTTTTTTCGCCAGATCGTTGCTCTTGCATTGACTGATGTCCTGCTCATCGATGTAAATGTCCCCCTCATCCTTCGAAATCAGGCGGCTGATCATCGACAGCAGCGTGCTCTTCCCGGCCCCGTTCGGACCGATAAAGGAGGTGATTTTGCCCTTCTCTATCGTAACGGACACCCGCTCCACCACGTTTTTGCTTCCATATTGCTTCGAGACATTTCTTACTTCTACCACGATTTATTCTCCTTTAATAGAAGATAGATGAAGTAACCTCCGCCGACGAAATTGATAATGACGCTCAAGGTTGTGGAGAAGGTAAACACTCTTTCCACAATCAACTGTCCTCCGACTAACGCAATGATGCTGATGAGGACGGAACCTAAAATCAAAAACTTATGCTGATACGTCTTCAAAAACTCATACGTCACGTTCACGACGAGCAGCCCCAGGAACGTGATGGGACCGACCAGTGCCGTTGAGATGGATATGAGTATCGCGACGACGATCAGCAGCCGTTTGACCACGTAATCATAATCGACGCCCAGGTTGATGGCCTGCTCTCTTCCCAGCGACAGCACATCCAAGTACTTGGTGAATCGCATGAAATACAACGATACGAGCAGCACCGCGATGATGGCGATAATAAGCAGATCGGTTTTGATATTGTTGAAGCTGGCGAACATCTTATCCTGCACGACGGCGAACTCATTCGGATCGATGAGCACCTGCATGAACGTGGACAGGCTTCCGAACAAGGTGCCGAAAATCAATCCGATTAACAACAAGAAATAAATATTTTGATCTTCGCGTTTGAAAATGACTTTGTATAAAATACTTGAAAAGAGAACCATAAGGCCAACGGAAATGATAAAGTTGATATTGCTGTTCGTTATCGTTGCATTCATCGAGCCGAATACGAAAATGACGAACGTCTGGATTAACATATATAGCGAATCCAAGCCTAAAATGCTCGGCGTCAGTATGCGGTTGTTCGTTATGGTCTGGAATACGGTCGTCGCAAAAGCGATGCAGCCCCCGGTCAAAATGATGGCGAGCACCTTCATGCCTCTTCGTGGAAGGACATAACCCCAGTTGGTTCCGATTTTGAAAAATACAAATACGGCAATCAACGCGACGGCAATGGCGGCGAGCGCTCCCAGTTTTCCTTTATAGCCCATGCGCCCTTCTCCTCATCAGTAAGTAAACGAAAATAGCACTGCCTATGATACCGACGGTCAAGCTAATCGAAATCTCATACGGATAAATAATGATTCGACCGAGTATATCACAGAACAAGACGAATACGGCCCCAAGCAGAGCGGTATGAGAAAGGCTGTTCTTCAAATGATCCCCTTGGTATATGGACACGATGTTCGGCACAATCAAGCCCAGAAACGGGATCGTCCCTACCGTCAACACAACGGAGGAGGTCACCAGAGCTACGATTACCAAGCCGATATTCACGACCCGCTTGTAATTCAACCCCAAGTTCTTGGAGAAATCCTCGCCCATTCCGGCAACCGTAAATTTATTGGCGTACAGGTAAGCAATCACGATGAGCGGAATGCTGATATACATCAGCTCGTACCGCCCCTTCAGAATCATGGAGAAATCGCCCTGCAGCCATGAGGACATATTCTGAATCAAATCGTACTTATATGCGAAAAAGGTAGAAATCGAACTGATAATGTTGCCGAACATCAACCCGACAAGCGGAATGAAGATCGTATCTTTGAACTTGATCTTGTCCAGTATCTTCATGAATACGAAAGTTCCAAGCAAGGCAAATACGAAGGCGACAATCATCTTCACCAGCGGGCTTGCGCTCGTAAATAACATCAAAGATACGAGAATGCCCAGCCTGGCCGAATCCAACGTGCCGGCCGTTGTCGGCGACACGAACTTATTGCGGCTTAACTGCTGCATGATCAAGCCGCAGATGCTCATGCTGACGCCTGCAAGAATAATGCTGATGAGGCGCGGAAGCCTGCTGACGAGCAAAATTTGTGCTTGGTCATCCGATAATGTGAACAGATCCAGCGGCGTAATGTCCTTGACCCCGATAAAAATCGAAGCAAATGAAAAAATAATGAGGGCGATAACCAAGTATCTTATTTTCATGACTCTTCCTTTTTGAGGAGTTTGTATTCTGCTTATGTAGCAACTGAAACATAGGTAAATAAGAGTAGTAATGAGATTCATTATCATTCAACTCAAAGAGTATTGTAGCCTACCTAATAACGAGTGTCAAGGATAATGATAATTATTATCATTGGAAAATAATAATACTACCACCGCATCGTGTTTGGCGGTTCTACGGCTGCAAAATATTAGTAAGTTGAACATTCCATTTTCTGCTATAATACATCTAATCGTTTACCGTTAATCGACATCACCCCATATTTTTCGACCTCCACGATGGTTAGGACATGCTTGCCGGCACCCCCGACATGAAGCAAAATCCAAGGCGATCTATTGAAGTATAACACAGCCAAGAGAGGCTTCAGATTTGAATTCACAGGCTACCTATTTTATGGGAGGCGGTAATTATGAAAAATGAGGCGGCAGGCAGCAAGCCGAATATCGTATTCGTGTTGACGGACGATCAAGGAGCATGGGCTATGGGATGTGCCGGAAATCATGAAATTCACACGCCGAACCTCGACCAGATTGCTGCGCAGGGAGTCCGGTTCGCCAACTTCTTCTGCACCTCACCCGTCTGTTCCCCTGCGCGGGCATCGCTGTTCACGGGCCGCATTCCGTCGCAGCACGGCGTCCACGACTGGATCCGGGAAGGGAATATCGGCCCGGATGCGACTCCGTATTTGGCAGGCCAGACTGCCTTCACCGAAATTTTGGCGGAGAACGGTTATGTCTGCGGCATCAGCGGGAAATGGCATCTCGGTGACAGCATGACACCGCAAAAGGGCTTCACCCACTGGTTCGTTCACCAGACCGGAGGGAGTCCCTATTACAATGCGCCAATGGTGAGGGAAGGGGAGCTCGTCTGCGAGAAAGGCTACATTACCGATGTCATTACGGATGATGCGCTGCAGTTTCTGGAATGGCAGGACGGCTCGCGGCCTTTTTATTTGAGCGTTCATTATACAGCGCCGCACAGCCCTTGGATTGGGAACCATCCGAAAGCCTACACCGATCTGTACGCTGACTGTCCGTTCGAGACGTGTCCGCAAGAGCCCGAACACCCTTGGCGAATCCCGGCCGTTCCTGGACCAGAGAACCCGCGGGAGAATGCTATCGGCTATTACGCCGCCATCACGGCGCTGGATGCCAACGTAGGCCGGATTCTCCACAAGCTCGACGAGAAAGGTTTACGGGACAATACGCTCGTCATCTTCATGAGCGACAACGGGTTCAACACGGGGCATCACGGCATATGGGGCAAAGGCAACGGCACGTTCCCGCAAAATATGTACGACACCTCTGTCAAGGTTCCCGCGCTGTTCAGTCATAACGGGCGAATCCCGCTCGGCATCGTCTGCGAGCAGCTGGTGAGCGGGTATGATTTTATGCCCACACTGCTCGATTATGTCGGCTTGACGCACGACGAGGCCGGGCGGCTCCCGGGGAGCAGCTTCCTCCCGCTTCTGCTCGGGGAAGAGATGAAGGAGCGGGACAATATCGTCATCTACGACGAATATGGGCCGGTTCGCATGATTCGGAGCAAGGAGTGGAAGTATGTTCACCGCTATCCCTACGGCCCGCACGAGCTGTATCATCTGGCAGCCGATCCGGGAGAGCGCAGCAATCTGATAGATGATCCGGACTATTGCCGCCAAGCGGCCACGATGAAGGCTCAGCTCGAAGCCTGGTTCCACCGTTATGTCGACCCTGCCTTGGACGGGACGAAGGAGGCCGTCTACGGCTCCGGACAATTGCGTCTGGCCGGTCTCGCTAGCCGCGGCGAGAAGGTGTACGAAGAGCAATGAAACGGACCCTGGATTCCCTGGATATCCCGCATTTTCTCCAGAGAATTCAGGGTCTATCAAGCCGCAATTCCGCTTCCGTAATGACAGGCAGGCTGATCGTAAAGGCAGTCCCTTGCTGCGGCAAGCTCTCCACCGATATGCTTCCGCCATGGTTGTCAATAATATTGTAGCTGACCATCAGGCCAAGGCCCGTTCCCGAATCCTTCGTCGTATAGAAGGGCTGCCCGAGCATCTCCAGCTTGTCCCGAATGGAATTTCCTCGTTCACGAATCAACCTTTTTCCAAAAATGCTGGGGAGGAGGTATTTCCCCAGGAGGCAGGCAAGAGAATGTGGCGCGAAGGGGGAGAACTGCAATTGTGCAGTTATTTTTGCGGAAATCCGGCTTTTTCGGCCCATCAAGTGCAATTGCGCAGTTAAAATCGCATGTTTTACCATTATTTATGAGGTTGCGTGAAAATAAACTGCACTTTTGCAGTCCAGAACCTTGAATGGCAAGAGCCAGGGCCAAGCAAATGCACAATTGCAGTAGGAGCGTCGTTGCTAATGCGTTTTTGAAAGAACTGTTTAACAGAACGGCGTGACAGTGCCTATTGAAAGGGCTTCCGGGATAACTGAGAACCGTCATTGACGGCTGACGCAATCTGTGCAAAGGTAGGAAGCATAGGACGATATCCATGCAATCAGTCGGGGGGTGCAATGATGATGCAGATACAAGCTTCGCTAACCGTCATGTCATACAATATTCAGCATGGCCGCGGAATGGATGACCGGTACGATCCGGTCCGGATTGCGAATGTCATTCGTGATTCCGGCGCGGATATTATCGGTCTGCAGGAGGTTGATCGCCACTTCGCAGACCGGAGCAACTACGAAGATACGATTGCCGTATTGGCCGGGCATTTGGAGATGAATTACGCCTATGGCGCCAACTTGGATTGGGCCCCCGAGCCGGGACGCAGCGAGCGGCGTCAATACGGGATAGCCGTGTTAAGCAAATTCCCGATCGTGATGCAGCGCCATTACCTGCTGAACAGCTTCGGCAACGAACAGCGCGGACTGCTGGAGACGGAGATCGACGTTAAAGGGACCCGGCTGTTTTTCTATGCGGCCCACCTCGGCTTGGAAGAAAACGAACGGATGGCGCAAACAGAGAAAATTCTCGAAATTGCCGCGGCACGAGCAGGTTCTGCCATTGTCGCGGGCGACTTCAATGCTTATCCGGACGGTCCGGAGATTACGAACATGACCCGGGAATTCCGCAATGTGTTCGCCGATGTTCCGATGGCATATACGTATCCGGCCGGCAATGCGGCTGAAACGATCGACTACATCCTCATTGGCAGCGAGGTTTTCATCGGAGAGCGGCGCGAGGTTATCCAGACGTTGGCGTCAGATCACTACCCTATCGCTGCAAGCTTGTCGTTATCGCGGAGACGGTAGCACGCTAAGGAGCGCCGCGGCTCTCCAAGCGGGAATCAATCCCCCGCGAGGGGCGCTCCTTTTTTCGGCTTCCATCCCATATTCATCCAAGCATGCACTCGACCATCAGTCGGTGCCAGTTGATATTTACCCTATCGTATCCTGATATGTTCAGCACCCTTTTGCGGCTGACCTGCCAAGAACACGATGCAGCATAGCATCAATGCCATATACTCCAACAGCAGAAGCACGGAAAGGGGCCGAAGGCATCCCGTCTCCCCGCTACGAAAAAAAGAGCGGCCTCCTTGTCGATCTTGGAAGCCGCGACACTATAACTGCTAAATCGCTCTCTCCTGCCCGGACGTCTCCTTCACCTTCGGCTTAACCAGTGCGAAGCCCATTCCGCCGAAAATCAATACAATGCCCGCAATCTGCATGCCGGTTGGCCGGAATCCGGTGAACACCGTGTCCAGCAAGATGGCTACAGCCGGATCGAGAAAGACGAGCGCCGAAATAATGCGCGTCGGCAAATAACGCAAGCTGTCAAAAAACAAATAATAGACAAATCCGGTATGAATGAATCCCGTAGCCACAATGGCACCCCAATTGCTTGCCGTTACACCTTCAAAAGCATTGAAATCGACAAACGGCAGCAAAATGAAGATGCCGAGCGTTGTTTGCAGAACAGTCATCGCATAGGCGCTCATATTCGACACCCCCTTGCCCAGCAAGGTCGTAAACGCATAGAACAGAGCGGCCAGCAGCGCCCAGACCACACCCGAAGACAGCAATTCATCAAATGAAGTGCCGCTATTAAGGCCAATGACGAGCAAAGTGCCGATGAAACAGATGATGATCGACAGAAATGCCAGCAGCGTCAATCTTTCTTTAAATACGATGCTTCCGATCAGAATAACGAGCACCGGAGCCAGATGATAGATTGAAATGGCTATCGTAATGGACATCAGCTCAAAGGCTTTGAATAGAAATACCCAATTGAATACGAGAAAAACGCCGCAGGCCAAAATTTGCGCAATTTCCCGCTTGCTCCATCTTTCTCGCTTATATTGTCCGGACAAGACCCAACAGAGACTTAAAAACAACGTCGCGCAAATACAGCGCACAAAGACCAATTCGAGTGACGGCAGCCCCGTATGCTCGGAGAAGAAGCCGATCGAACCGAATATGCACATCGAAATGATCATTTTAACCATAGGCAGTGATAATGACTTCATACTAGAATCAACCCCTAGATGTTATAGCAATAACTACTAGTATATTATTTTTTTTGTATTCAGCCAACCGTTATTTTCCAAGGAGTCTAACTAACCTTCTTGGCCATAGTCATTTTTGATTACCAAACATGGCGATATACAAACCAGACAATACGATAATCATGCCGAGCAGTTGCTGCCACGATACCGTTGAGCCATACAGCGCTACTGAAGCCAGCGTTGCGACGATGGGAACCAGATTTAAGTACATGCTCGCTTTCATGGCCCCGATTTGTTCGACTCCTTTGTTAAAAATGATATAGCCTACCAGCGTTCCGCATACGACCATATAAAGCATCTCCTGCCATCCTTGCCATGACATTTGGGGAACCCGTTCCCAACCGCCTTCGAACGACGAGCTAATCGCAAGGAATATCGAACCGAATAAGGTCGTCAACGCAGTTGTGAATAACGGCGATACCTCCTTCATTACCGCTTTCCCTGCCAGACCATATAGCACCCCGCATATCAATGCCGCCACAAACATCAAATCTCCGATATTCAGTGACAAGGACAACAACGCGTCCAGCGAACCTTCCGTGATGACTATAAGCACGCCAATCGATGTTAGAAGGAGGCCAATCCCCGTTCTGCCGCTCCATGATTCCTTCAGAAACAGCACGGAGCCCAGCGCAGTGAACACGGGCATCGTCGCGATAATCAAGGAACCGTTAATGACCGAGGTATCATGCAGACCGGCGAAGAACAACGCGTTATAGCCGAATATGCCTGTGAAAGATACAAACAGCAAGCCTTTCCACCGCACTTTCAGCGCCCCCATATTCCATTCGGCTTGGATGGTGACGATTAAGGCCAATATAATTCCTGCCATGCCGAAGCGAATCGTGGCGGCCACAAGCGGAGGAATCTCGGTCACGACATGCTTCGCCGTCGCAAACGATCCTCCCCAAAATAAAGGGACGAGCAGCATCCATACGTACATTGAGCTCCATTTCGTTTTATCCTGCTTTGCCATGTTTCCATTCATTTTGTTAGCTCCTTCTCCATTATAATAATTATATGTTTAAACATATAAACATTTAATTCAAAAAAAATTAGTAGTTTGTCTCGATCGCCGCAATCAGCTCTTTAATTTGTGTCATGAATTCACTGGCGCGCAAAGAATAAAACTTTTCCGTGCCGTTTCTATCAAACGAAATCAGATCGGCTTGGCGCAATATTTTCAAATGATGCGATACCGTCGGTCTGGAAATCCCCATTTTTTCCGTAATTTGATTGACATTCAAGCTGCCTTGCTCCAGAAGCAGCATAATGATCTGTTGGCGATTCTCGTCTCCCAGCGCTTGGAAAATGGGAGTCGCTGCTTTGAATTTGTCCAACACAAGTTCTTTATTTCTGCATTCGAACGATTCCATCCAACCTGCGCCTCCTTATGTTGATACTTTTAAACATATTTATTTTATGCCAACTCCGATTGTTTTTCAACCGCCAGCATAGTAAAAAGAGCCCTCCTCCCGCAATGAAGGAAAGCTCTTGCACGGACAGCCATTTTTAAGAAAGAGCAATCTGCAACATGCTGTCTGCTTACGTCAACTTTCGCTGCAAACGCTGCAAGTAACGCCAGCGGATCATGATGAAGTATACGAACTGTACCGACACAAAGGATGCGAAAATGATAATCGAACCCATCAGCACCGAATAATCCACCAGCTGCTGCAGGGCCAGGAATGCCACCCCGCTGGCATCCGTCTCCACCACATAGACGGCATCCACTTGAATCTCGGGATAGACATAATTACGGATAAAGGAACGTTTATTATCTTGAATGACTTCATTCACGAGCGTGCGCAGCTGCGATCGACTTGGAAGTCCTAAGGGTTTCTCTGATAGATCGCAGCACTATTTGATATCCGGCTCCAGCACGATATAACTCCAGAAACCGCCTTTCGCATCAATATTGGCGCTGACGGTCGGTTGGCCTTTCTTCGTGAACGCATAATTATCCTTCTTGATGGTGACATCATAACCGGTCAAATCGATATCGAACAGCTTCTTTACCATCGGCTTGGCTGCGGCAACGGCCTGATTCTTCGTGTAGAACGGCTTCTTGTCCTGCTTGACGGCTTTACCCGACTTGTTGACAGCCTCTTTCTTCCCCCACAAGCTGATGTTTGTCACCTTTCCCGTCTTCGAATCAATATCCACGACATAATTGGCCAAGGTGTCACGGAACTTCCATCCGTCATAATGTTCACCGCAGTAGTGGATTGCTATGTCCAATTGCACGGCTGTACCGCCGTTCATAGTCTTCAGCGCGTTCAGCCCGGCATTTAGCGCCTTCTTGTCTGTCGCCTTGTCGAACGGGTAACTAATCGTAGCATCTTTCACCTTGAGTGTATCCGCATCAAGCGTTATCATGCTCTCTTTCCCCACATTGAGCGCTTTTGAGCCATGCTTTACAACCATGTCTTTCCCCGTCATAACCCACTCATGCACCGTGCCGTCGCTCAGGAACTTCTTCTCCCGGCTGACGGACTCTGCTGCGAACGTTTTGTTCGGATCAAGCTTGCGAATCGCTTGCGTCGCGGCATCCTTGACTAATGCGTCCAGAGCGCTCCACTTGTAGTCGGCGAATATGCCCTTAATGCCGCCTGTCTTCTTGTCAACCAGAATGCGGCCGCGTCCCAACTTATTGTTGAAGATCCATTGAGTTGAAATATCGCTAATGCCGTTTTTCTCAACTTCCAATTCGACTGCCGAATCGTTCAAGAAGGCGCCCAATTCCTGCTGCGCCGCGTCAATGACCTTCTGTTCCGGCTGGCTGTCGCTTTTGTTCGCGTTCTCTTCAATAATAATGACGGATTCGGCGGCATGAGCCGCATTCATCGGATAGGAGACAAGCAGCACACTGGCAATTGTCGTGCCTATCATCCATTTTTTCTTTGTCATGTATAAGTCCTTCCTTCCATTGTTAGTGATATTTCTACTCCTAATACCATGTAAGTCCGGACTTTCTTACACTCGCGCAACAAAAAGACTGCCAGGCACAATTGCCGGCAGCCTCTTCTTCTTCTATTGGATGTAGTCTTGGTTCAACTCGGACTATTTCAACGTTTCCGTCAATACAGGCACGATTTGCGATTTGCGCGACACAACGCCTTTGAGAACGGCTTTATTATCAACCAACGATACGTTGTATGCTTTCTCGACGGCATCTGCCGCGCGGCCAAGGGCCAATGCAACGGAGTCGTTATTTAAGATATCCGTCACGACGAATACGAACAAGTCCAAGCCCTTGTCGGCAATGATGTTGGACAGCACGGCTTCCACTTCGGCTTGGCGGGCAAGTACATCGTTGACATCCACGGCATTGACTTGCGCGATTTCGACCTTGGCGCTTCCCATTTGGAATTCCTTGGAGTCGAGGGAGACGAGCTGCTCAATCGTTTTGTCGCTCAGATCCGCACCGGCCTTCAACATATCCAGGCCATAGCTTTCTGCATCCACGCCGGCGATGTCCGCCAATTCACGGGCTGCCGCCACGTCTTCTTTCGTGCAGGTCGGGGATTTAAACAACAGAGAATCGGAAATAATTGCGGATAACATCAATCCCGCAATTTCTTTGCGGATGGAGATGCCGTGTTCCTTGTACATTTTCTTCAGAATCGTCGCGGTGCAGCCGACAGGCTCGGCCCGGTAATACAGAGGACCGCTCGTTTCGAAATTGGCGATGCGATGGTGATCGATGACCTCTAACACCTGAACTTGATCGATGTCACTCGCGCTTTGCTGGCGTTCGTTATGATCGACCAAAATAACGCCCTTCACTTCGTTCGCTACCGTGTCAACAAGACGAGGCGCATCGAATTTAAAGTGATCCAACGCAAACTGCGTCTCCCCGTTAACGCTGCCGAGGCGGACGGGCTCCACATGGAAGCCCAGCTGGGATTTCAAATCCGCGTATGCAATTGCGGAACAGATCGTATCGGTGTCAGGGTTTTTATGTCCGAAAATAAGAATTTTATCCATCTTCTTACTCCTTTTTTTTCATATATTCTGCTGAGAAAAGTATACACCAGAACTCTTGCGGAATAAAGGCTCTACGAGCTGACTCTCAAGGCCATCCATGATAATCCTCAAAATAGACAACCTCTGCTCAAAGGTAAAAAGGCCCACCTTGCGGTGGGCCCTTCTCCTTGCGGAAATAGAAACGATACATCGTGCCGCTGCTATCATGAACGCGTTGCAATGTAATCAGGTCTTGGTTGCTTGCCCGAGTAAGGCGCCTCCAGTCTATTGTCCACACTGTTATAGACAATGAACACATTGCTGCGCGGAAAAGGCGTAATGTTGCTGTTCGAGCCATGCATCACATTGCAATCGAACAACAGAATCGAGCCCGCCTTGCCCGTCGGCGCCACGATGCCGCCTTGGTTGACCAAGCAGATTAAGCTGTCTTGATCGGGGATTCCGTATTCTTGGCGGCGCAGCGATGACTTGTAATGGTCGTCTGGCGTTTCTCCGATACAGGAGACAAACGTGCGGTGAGAACGCGGTATTACCATTAATGGACCGTTGTTCGCATGATTATCTTCCAGCGCAATGGAGCAGCTCAGCGCCCTCATTCGCGGCATGCCATCCTCCACATGCCACGTTTCAAAGTCTGAGTGCCAATAAAACTCCTTGCCGGTAAAGCCTTGTTTAAAATTGATGCGTGACTGGTGCACATAGATCTGGCTGCCGAGAATCTGCTGCACGATGGACACAATTCTCGGGTGGCTGGCCAACTGCTGGAACGCCCCCTTGTCACGATGCACCGCAAATATGGAGCGTATCTCCTCGCTGCCGGGCTCCTGAATCACTTCAGGCTTGTTGCTGCCTTTATTTTCATGAAACAGTCTGACAAGCTCTTGCTTCCATACTTGCACCTCATCCTCGTCAAAGAATGAATCCAAAAACAAATATCCATTCGCTTCGTAGGAAGCAAGCTGTTCAGCCGTAATTTCAGCTTGGTTAATCATGTGGTTATAGACAACAGGATCCTGCCGTTTCAATAACAACGTTTCCGTATTCACCCTTGACGGATACACATCAGACGTTCCTGCAACATGTTGAACTTGGCTTTGCGATGTCATCATGGTCGTGCTCCTTCCATTAATTAGCTTCTAAAGGATACGTGCCTTCTGCATCATGAACTTCGCTGCCTGAGCAAGGCGGATTGAATACGCACAGCATGCGCATTTGACTCTTCCCTCTCAACAGATGCTTTTCGTGACCATCGAGTACATATAACGTCCCGGGCCGTATTGGATATATGCTTCCGCTCTCTACTACCTCTATTTCTCCTTCTCCCTCTACACAGTAGACAGCCTCGACATGATTTTTGTACCAGATCTCGGTTTCCGTGCCCGCTTTGATCAAGGTATCATGCAGCGAAAACCCTACCCCATCCTTCTTCAGCAGCAATCTTCTGCTGTTCCATGTATCTGCCTTCACATCATGCTCCGTACCGATAATGTCAGATAAATGCTTGACGATCATAGCGAATTCCTCCTATTCGTGAAATATATGTTTGCTACCGTTCTTCTGCAATTTCCTTCATGCATGTTCGCAAAATATCCAATCCTGCAAAGAGACCCGCTTCATCAATCGTTAGGGGCGGCATAATCTTGGCCACCTCGCTGTCTGTACCGGACGTCTCCATAATGAGCCCCTTAGCAAAGGCTCTGGCACAGAGTTTCTCCGCCGCACCAGGTATGCCGAAGGCAATCCCCTGCATCAATCCTCTGCCTCTAACCGATCCTTGTAGTTCAGGATATTGTGCGACTTGTTCATCCAAACAAGTCCTGATGATCTGCCCTTTTGCCATAATCTCGTTCGTGAACTGCCCGGACTCCCAATAACGGAGTGCCTCTGTGGCCGTAACGAAAGCGAGATTGTTCCCTCTGAACGTTCCGTTGTGCTCGCCCGGCTTCCAGATGTCCAGATCGGGGCGAATCAAGGTAAGCGCCATCGGCAATCCGTAGCCGCCTATCGATTTGGACAGGCAGACGATGTCCGGTATGATGCCTGCCCGTTCGAAGCTGAAGAACGTCCCCGTCCGGCCGCAACCCATTTGGACGTCGTCCACAATAAGCAGAACTTTTTTGCTGCGGCAGAGCTGCTCCAGACGATGCAACCATCCATTGCTTGCCTCATGAATGCCGCCTTCGCCCTGAATCGTCTCGACGATGATGGCTGCGGGCAGCGATACTCCGCTTCCGCTATCAGTCATATAGTTCTCCATATACTCAATCGTATCGATATCAGGACCCAAATAACCGTCATACGGCATAGATACAGTATGGTGAAGAGGAATCCCCGCTCCCCTCCGTTTGAATTTGTTGCCCGTTACAGACAAAGCGCCCAGCGTCATTCCGTGAAAGGCATTCGTGAATCCAAAGATCGTCGAACGTCCCGTCACTTTACGCGCCAGCTTCAACGCGCTCTCCACCGTGTTCGTTCCCGTAGGGCCAGGAAACATGACTTTGTAGGGAAGCCCTCTCGGTTTAAGAATCACTTGCTGGAACTTCTCCAGAAATTGTTCCTTGGCTCTGGTAGCCATATCCAAACTATGTGTAACGCCATCGCTTTGGATATAATCGAGCAGTTTTTGTTTCATGGCGCAGTTGTTGTGCCCGTAATTGAGCGCACCTGCGCCGGCAAAGAAATCAATATACTCATGATTATGGGCGTCCCACAGCTTATAACCTTTGGCTTTCGTAAATACGGTAGGAAACGACCTGCAGTAGCTCCGTACCTCAGACTCTAACGAATCGAATACTTGTAACGATGGTTTACTTGAATCTAATAGTTTCATGTCACCGTCTCCATTCTATCGTTTTTGTTGTTGCATAATGGTCCTATTCGGATCAGCTTCTCGCTCTCGTGCGCCCCTTCCGGGAACAAATGAGAGGAGAATCCTTCTTCCGTCACGAGGGCACTCTTCCATGCTATTGCCATTTTGGCAAATAACCGTTGCGAAGGCGTGTTGCTTGGCGTTATCGTCGTCTCAATAAACCGAACCTGTTCGCGGCACGCTTCATCATACAATTTTTGTAAAAGCGTTTCGGCAATTCCCCTGCCTCTATAGGCATCCTGTACGGTTATTTGCCACACGAACAGCGTTTCCGGTGTTTCCGGCGGCAGAATCGCGGATACAAACCCGATAATGTTCCGATTGCACTCCGCCACGATGCATGTATCTGAAAAGTATTCACACAGCATGATGTAGCAATAGGCCGAATTCACGTCAAGCGTGCCGCTCTCCTCCACTAGCTTCCATATCTGTTTTCCGTCGGCCACCCTGGCTTTGCGCAAGGTACAAGGAATGGATTCCGTCAAGTTCATGGTCATGGTCACGATTCCCCCTCTGCCGCAGATGTAGTGGCTTGTTGAAGCCCTCCCATATACCAGGTCTGCCGGAAACGGCTCAAAAAGGTTTGCAGACGAGGGCTTCGCGGGTTCTCGAATATCTGTTCCGGCGTTCCTTGTTCGACAATCGCACCGCCGTCCGTAAAGATAATCCGATCCGCAATCTCCCTTGCGAAGTCCATCTCATGCGTAATCAGCATCATGGCCATGTCGCCTTCTGCAGCGAGATCCTTGATGACCGTAAGCACCTCGCCGACTAGCTCAGGGTCAAGCGCAGAGGTAGCCTCGTCGAATAACATCACTTTCGGGCGCATCACAACGGCCCTCGCAATCGCAACCCGCTGTTTTTGCCCGCCTGACAGGCGTGCAGGGTATTCGTCCACCTTGTCAGTCAATCCGACCTTCGCAAGCATTTCAATGGCGCGCTCTTCGGCTTCCTTTTTGTGCAAACCCAATACGTGAATGGGCGCTTCGGTTACATTGCGCATAATGGTCATGTGTGGAAAGAGGTGAAAGTGTTGAAATACCATTCCGATACGGCTGCGGACTTTGTGCAGATGCTTTTCGTTCGCCGCAACAAGCTTCCCCTTCACTTCCTGATGCCATAACCATTCTCCATCAACTTGAATCGTTCCCGAAGTTGGCTGCTCCAATGTCATGAGCATTCTGGCCAATGTCGTTTTTCCCGATCCGCTCGGACCGATAACCGCAACCTTTTCACCAGGATATATATTAAGATTGATGTCTTTCAGCACGGGAACAGAACCGTAAGACTTGCACACGTTCCGGTAAATAACGATAGGACTTTGTGACGTTGCCGGGGCAATCGGTTTGCATTGGGCGCTTTCCATCTCCGATTTTCCCCTCCCCTATTTTATTTGGAATTTCCTTTCCAGCCTTCTGATAAGCAAAGATGAAGGATAACTCAGCAGCAGAAATAATAGACCTACCAGCGTAAAGGCTTCTAAGTAGCGAAATGAGCCCGAACCGATCGCTTTGGCCGTTTGCAGCAGTTCTACAAGTGTGATGGCCGACAAGATTGGCGTTTCTTTAAACATCGTAATTAAATAATTGCCCATGACAGGGATGACCGGCGGTATTGCCTGTGGCAGAATGATGTTCTTCCACGAATGCCGCCTTCCGAAATTAAGAGCCTTCGCCGCTTCCCACTGCCCTGCAGGCACCGCCTCGATGCCCGAGCGGAATACTTCGGACATATAGGTGCTATAATGTAAACCTAAACCAATGACTCCGGTTACGAATGGGGTAAATGAAATGCCATAAAGCGGCAAAGCATAAAAGAGAACGAATAGCTGAACAAGCAGCGGTGTGCTGCGGATGAACTCCATCCAGGCCGTCGCCAATACAGACATTGCTTTATATTTGGATCGTCGGGCAAGCGCCAACGGCAAGCCGAGTGTACACGCCACCGCAAATCCGAGCAACGTGGCTCCAATCGTAATCGGAAGCACTTGAAGCAGTTGAGGAAGAATCTGCAAGGCATAATGCCAACTCCACATCCGCTACACCCTCCCCTTCACGGCCCTGCGCTCCAAATATCGAATGCCGAGCGTCAAGGAGTAGGCCATAATGAAATAAATCAAGAGCATCAAAGCAAAAATCTCGGTTGTACGGGAGTTGTCGAATGAGCGTAATACCATTCCCTGATAAGTCAAATCCATCAGCGTTATCAAATATACGAGTGAAGTTCCCTTGAGCAGTTCAATTTTGAGATTGCCGAACGAAGGCAGCATGAGCACCATCGCCTGCGGCAAAATGATTCTCCGCATCCGCAGCCAAGGGCTCATATTTAAGGCGGCAGCTGCTTCATACTGACCCTTGGATATGGACAAGATGGCACCCCGTACCACTTCAGAGCCGTAAGCGCCATAATTTAAACCAAGAGCAAGCACTGCAGCGGTCATCGCGGACATGCGAATGTCCAGCAGCATGGGCAGCGCAAAGTACAGCCAAAACAGTTGAACCAGTAAAGAGGTTCCGCGGAACACTTCAACATATACCATGCTGGCAAAGCGGATGCTGCGATGCTTAGACAAACGCATCCCCCCCGCCAGAAAAGCACTTATGAACGCCAATATGGTAGAAAAAAATACGAGTTGAAGGGTGACCCACGCTCCCCGCAAAAGCGTAGGCAAAAATTCAGCCAGCGTTACGAGTGTACCCATTGGTTCACTCTTGTGACAGCTGTTCAGCCGTCATGTCTTCAGGCAATTCCTGCTCGGTAAAACCGAACGGTTCCAAAATTTCAAGCAGTTTGCCCGATTTTTGCAAGCTGTCCAATTCTTTATTGAAAGCCTCCCGGAAAGCGGTATCTTCCTTGCGAAACGCCGCCGCTCCATACCCTCTTACGTTCTTTCCCTCTATCTCCGGTTGCTTAAAGTCCATGACACGCTCCAATTGGTCATCCTTCGTCGAATCCAGCATGGCCTGCAAGGATGGTCCTGTCATCGTCACCGCTTCCACACGGCCTGCTTGCAGGGCCGAGATGGCAGACGGCTGGTCTGGAACAGTAACAATTTGCTCCTTCGCCACACCTGACTTCGTCAAATATTCGGCTTCTATCGCCCCGACCATCACAGCCACTTTGACATCCTTATTGCCGGCTATATCCTTATAGCTGTGCAGGTTGGCCGGATTCCCTTTCTTGACGGCCAGTGCCTCGCCAATGCTGTATTCCGGATTGGCAAAGGCTACTTCTTTACTTCGTTCCGGATTAATGAACATCCCTGCGGTAATGATGTCGAATCGCTTCGCCTTCAAGCCCGGTATTAACGAACCGAATTCCGTCAGCACGCCGTTCATCTCATTGATGCCCATACGTTTCAGAATTTCTCTAGCCACTTCCACGGCCTCCCCCGTCAATTTCCCATCCGGAGTGGCATAAGCATATGGCTTCTCATTAGCGAATCCTACGGTAATGAATCCTTGTTGGTTGGCTCTTTCCAGTAAGTTTTCTTGATTGGTTGATTTTTCACCGTTTGCTTCTGTTCGGCTGTTGATGTCCGTCGAAGTACAGCCCACCAGCATGACCGCCAGTGCGAAACATAGCGCGTACGAAAACAACTTCTTCATCCGAAAACTCCTTTTCCTTTTTTTGGGGCCCTATTAAAGGGTAACATGAACCAAAATGTATCTCATCCTTGATATTTCCACTTCATCCATCTTCAGGACTCTTATCCTCTGAACAGATGAGATTAGAGGGTCTATCCAAAAAATACCTCCCATATCCTCCCCAATGCGGCATGATTCGAATTTTAAAAAAATTCAATTGATTGAGAAAAAGAATAATAAACTGCAAAATCGAATGATTTATTCGATAATTTAACTCAATTTGATCAATTTTAGATAAAATCAACCAAATTCAACTCTCTGATTACTTGCACAATCAACAAACTGGTGAATTTCAACCACAGACACCAGTTTGCAAACCGTCCGAACTACCGTACTTGCCTCGACAAAAGCATTCCTCTGCCAGGCAGACGTAATCTTCTCGCGGAGTCGCTCGGAGAAGCCGATTATTTTTTTGCAAGTGGAAAATACTTGAAGGGTAAGGGCCGTTTTTCACAGTCTTACAGGATAATTTTGTGAATCGCCCATCTTTTGATGCGGAGAAGGAGTGATTGGGATTGAAAACAACGAAACGGTATACCCGTCAATCAGGAAAAAAAGGGCTGCTCTGCACACTCGCGCTGGCGATGGCATTGTCGCTATGCGGTCCTGTCTACGCAGCGGAAGGCACAGGCGCCGACAAGCCTGCCTCGTCCTCCACAGCGGCGCCAACCGGGCAAACATCGGCGGCAAGTGCGGGGCCGACGGATTCGAAGGAAGTGGAGGCATTCGCCGACAAGCTGTTCGCTTCCCCGAAGCTGGAGAAGGTCCCCGGAGCCGTCTTCGTCGTCGTGAAGGACGGCAAGGTGCTCCTCAGCAAAGGATACGGCTATGCCGATGTCGCGGCCAAGAAGCCGATGGATCCCGACAATACGGTCATGCGCGTAGCATCCGTCACGAAGCCGTTCACCTCCGCGGCACTGCTGCAGTTGGCCGAACAGGGCAAAATAGACTTGAAGAAGGATGTCGAAGCCTATATGGGCGGCATGAAAATTCCGCGAAAGGTCAAGGGTCCGCTGACGGCCGAGCACCTGATGACCTATACGAGCGGTTTTGATTTTGCTGATACCCCGAGCAATACCAACATTGACAACATTTCCGATTTCGTGCGCCACTTCATGCCGACCGTTGTACGCAAGCCCGGGGAAACCTACATGTATGACAATTTCGGCTTCATGCTGCAGGGGTATATCGTGGAGCAAGTTGCCGGCATGCCATTCAATCAATACGCTAAAAAGCATCTGCTGGATCCGCTTGCCATGAACCACAGCAGCTTCGTCATGACGCCGGAAACGAAGGCCGGCTTATCGGTCTCGTACCAGCCAACAGGCGCAGTCCTTCCCTACTATGAGACTATGCCGGCGGACAGTCCGGACGGCAGCCTGCTCTCGACCGGAGGCGACATGGCGAAGTTCATGATCGCGCTGCTAAGTGAAGGGACATATGACGGCAAACAAATTCTAAAACCAGAGACGGTGCGCAGCATGCTGGACGTAAAGGTATCCTCGCATCCACAGCTTCCGAATACGTCCTATGGGTTCGAAGCGAGCTACCGCGAGGCCTTTAACGGCCAGAATGTCATCGGCAAAGGCGGAGATCTGCCGGGCTTCAGCTCATGGATGTGGCTGCTGCCTGAACATAAAACAGGCGCGTTCGTCATTTTCAACCGGAACGATGGCATGGCCGATAACTTCCGCGAATATATCTTCAAGTCGTTCATGGACCGCTATTACCCGGATAATCGGCCGGAGCCCGTCTTCTTGAAGCCGACGCAGAAGGAGCTCAAGCTGTACGAGGGCAACTATCGCGATTTGCGCACAGGCTTCTATGTTGTTCGCGTGGAAGCGCAAGCGAACGGCACGCTGGAGTTGGCCGATCCGTTCTTCGGGCGGCAGCGGCTGCGCCAAGTGGATCCGCTTCTCTTCGTTAACGACCAAGGCCAACAAATCGGCTTCAAGCGGAATGCGGACGGCAGCATCGCTTATATGGACAAAGGAGGCGTCGCCTGGTCCGAGAAGCTGACCGCAACAGAGGTCAAGTTCAAGGACATCGGAGCGGACCATCCGTATCGCCCCTATGTGCGCGACCTCGTTATGAGAGGCGGCATTGACGCTGAAGCAGGCGCACGCTTCTGGCCTAGGATGGTGATAACGCGCGCCGAATTCGTCTCGATGCTAATGGCCAGCATGCATTTGAAGCGATCGGCGAATCCGCCGGCCTTCTCCGACACGATCGGCCACGCGGCGGCGCAAGACATCCAGACGGCAGTCGAGTGGGGGGTTCTCACGGCCGCGGCCGATAAACGTTTCGAGCCGGACCGGCCGATTACCCGTCAGGAAGCGGCCGCCCTCATCTGGCGGATCGCTTCCCTGCTCGGCGTGCCGAAGCAGGATGCGAAGATATCTGGCGATACCGGCTCTTGGGCGCTTCCGGCCGTGAAATACATCGTTGCCGGCAAGAAGCACGGCCCGGAAGTAACGCCGAAGCCGGACGGATCGGTCGATTACAACTCGACGCACGCCATGCTGCGCGAAGAGGCGGCCGCGCTCATCAGCACGTTCCTCGCCAGCCCGATGCAGTAACGATTGCTGAGGCAAGCCACGCAGCCTGCTTATATCAGGTATCGCAACAAGTCAGCCTCGGACACACTGCCGTCCGAGGCTGACCCTTTGCCGGATCCGCTGCACAAATTCAGTCCCATCCGATTTAATCGCACTCTCCGCACATTTGACTGAATATTTTCCAACAGGGACAGCTTCGAGCGTGTAAATCAATGCAAATCCGCTTCCCATCAAGCGGAGCTGGCACGTTGCCTCCGCGGAATGACTCATCGCAACACTTTGCGAAGCACAGCAGTGCCTTCCAGATCCGGCACCGCTTCTGTCGTATATCCCCTCTTCGGACATGTTCCAGTCCGGGAGTATTTCCGTAATTTCCGTTTGACGGGTCAGTGAATATAGATCGGGAATATCCGCCCTTGTGAATTCTCTCAATCGTAACGATTCGGTTGCAAAACCAAGCTGTTGTCTCATTTATAAAACACCTTTCAAAGTGAATGAAATTTCCGTATCCGCATTTGTCCAACAAAAAAACGGAGTGCCCCAAATAGGCACTCCGCAAGTATATGCAATACTCCCGCTGAGTCCATGTAATGGGTCAAAAGGGCACACTTCTCCCGTTGTTCAAATACGGGATTTTTGTGCTATTTGGCAACCATTACAAAGAAACTGGCATGAAGTATAAATTCCCCTTTCCAACATCTAACTTTTAATCTACCATGAATATAAAATAGCTGTAAACAAAATTTTCATATTGCGTGAACCTCCCGGCTGTGCCGCAGAATCTAATGTATTAGATGCAAGTCGGCGAGGAGGAGCTAAATGATATGGCCAAACTATACTTCAATCTGGACTTGAAAGGCTGCGAGGTATCTATAGAATATGATGAATACACGTTTGCCACAAAGGGAAGCCGTCCGTGAAAGGCACGATCAATGATAAGGGGGAATTCCGGAAGATGACGATTTCCCCCCTCCGCCTCCTGAACAGCGAACGGAAATTTTGCAGTAAGTCACAAAGGAGATTATAACATTGCAGCAGCTAGAGCATGAAGTAGAGCGGGCCCGCCAAGGCGACAAGGATGCGTTTGGAACGCTCATTCGGGCTCATGAAGCCTCTCTTTACAGAATAGCCAAGTCCATTGTGTCCTCGGACGAGGATTGCGCGGATGCCATCCAAGAAGCGGTACTGAAAGCGTACCGCTCTATTCATTCATTGCGGGAGCCGCGATATTTCAAGACGTGGCTCGTTCGGATATTGGTGAACGAATGCCGATCGATTTTGCGAAAGCGGAAACAGACCGTTCCGTTCATCGAGCTTCAGCATGCGCGTGCGTATGAAGACGATTACGTGCATATTGAGACACAAGAGATTGTCGATTCGCTGGACGAAGACTTACGCATTGTCGTCACTTTATTTTACATTGAAGATTTGCCGCTGAAAGAAGTGGCCGACATGCTGGATCAGCCTGTCGGCACGGTCAAATCACGCCTCTACCGAGCCCGGCAAAAGCTGTCCGAGCTGTTGAATGTCACTAACGGCAGCGGAAAGGAGCTGACAACCTGATGGAGTCCAAAGTGGATGAAGAAATTCGTCAGCGGTTAACGGCCAGATGTGCCTCGGATCTTCCCGATCTGGTGAAGACGCGGTTGGAAGAGACGCTTCAATCCCTCGACGCTGTGCCTGTGCGAAGAAAAACGCGTAACCGCAAGCCATGGTTGGTCGCTGCCGCCGCCATCCTTATCATTGGCGGCACGCTAGCGTCCGGCTTCGTGTCCCCCGTAATGGCGGAGACGCTGAAAAAAGTGCCGTTTATCGGTCAAATTTTTGAAACGCTCGGTGATGAAGGTCTCCAAAATGCGAACCGGAAAGGATTGTCCGCGCCTGCTCATTTCACCGCCGCCGATCAGGGCATTACCCTTACCATTACAGAGGTATTGTACGACGGCGTCCAGGTCGTGCTCGGAATCCAGGAGGAATCGGAAAATGCATTGCCCGCGCTTGACGACAGCTGGGACAGATATGAGATTGAATTACGTGACTATTACGCTGATGTGAGCGACATATGGACGCATAAAGCGACACGGATGATTTCAAAAACGCCAGCGCAAAATATTGGAATTTTGAAGTTCGAATCTGTCCATGGGTTGGAAGCAGAGCGTGACGCCAAGCTGCCCGACGAGTTCACCGTTCCGTTTTCAATCAAGCAGGTGGGGGAGGTAAGCGGGAACTGGGAGTTCAACGTCCCTGTCAAAATCAATGATTCCCAAACCCAAAAAATACTCCCCGAGGAAACGAAGCAAGTAAACAATGGAAAGGGCTCTATCACCCTTCAATCCGTAATCTCCACGCCACTCGGAACAGAAGTGAGATTCCAGATTGCAGAGGATTCCTCACCGGATAAACAGAAGAAAAACTGGAGTGGATGGAATAGTTCCTATATCTTAATGGATGAGAACGGATATATTATTCCATCGATGGGTGGTAAAGGAGGACCGGGTGCTCAAACCGATAATAGCACGGTGACAATGGAATTTGCATTTGATTACGCCCCATTGCCCGAGCATGCCAAAAAGCTCATATTCAAGCCCTATTATCCCGGAAAACGCTATGGAGACAATACCGTTATAGTGGATCCGAATGCTTTGCCGGTAACCGTACAGCAAGGAGAAATCGGTTCGATTACGATACGAAGCATTGCGTTCAACCCGGATAAAACGGTGCTGCACTTTGATGTTGAGGGCAACTCCCCGGAAGATCAAACAAACGCCATACTGCTTATACAAGACGGTGAGCGCGTCTGGTATAGAAATAAGTTATTGAAAGTAGAAAATGGGATATATTCGTACGTTATGGAATGTGATGATCAGCCACTGCAAAAAGACAAAGAAATCAAATTCTATACAAGCAAAATACGGAAGGCCACCTTCTTCAAGGAGCTCGAATTCGAAATCCCTTTACAGTAACAACATGATGCCGTGAAAGATGCCTGCAGCCTATCGCAGAAAGACACCCCTGGGGACATTGAGCATATCTCAGTGTCCCCAGGGGGTGTGTCTTGTTATGGCTATACTAACGTTTCCTTATAGTAATCAATGACATTCGTCCGGCGAAAGCCGCACGATTCATACAGACCGAGCGCGCGCTCGTTGCTGACGGCTACCTCCAGCTGGAAGCGCGCGATGTTCGACTCGCGCCGCAACCGCTCGATCGTCCCGGCAAGAGCGGCCCGCCCTAATCCATGGCCCCGCTCCTCCGGGCGCATACAGAAGCCATAGATGAACGCCTCATCTCCCTCAAGCAGTACGCCAAGCTTGCCGACGGCTCGGCCGCCGCTCTCAATGATGTACGTCGCTTCCTGCGGCGATAGCGCTGCCGTCGCCAAGTCACCCGCTTCCTGTTCCGGCAGGTCGAAGCCGACCCGGTTCAGTTCAGCCAACACGGTCACATCATCAGGCCTGGCTTCGCGCAAATCGATTTCCCGCTGTTGCCCGCTTGGCAGCGGCGCATCAGCAGCATCTTTCCGCTCCATCACGTATTCGGAGAACGCATACGGCACCCCGCGCCGCTGCAGAAAAGCAACGCCGGAAGCGGAATTACGCGAGCAGATGTAAATAACCGCCTTCGGCCCCCGCCGAGACAACTGTTCAAGCGCTTCTCCCAGCATGCTCGTGAACAATCCTTGCCGCAACCTACCACACCATTCATCATAAGAAAAAAACAATCTACTGGCTTATACTTGATAAATATATTATACAAAGCAACATATTAATCCTCCTGAATTGGACCGTTTGCCAGCAAAACTAAGAAAATGAATGCGTTGACTCTATTTCACCCATTTTACGTGCTGGTTTAACCTTCAATGTTTGCAGCGGTTATTTGTATAACCATCCGCAAGTTCGTATAATTAGTTCAAATGAACTCTAAAATCTAATATAAAGGGATGAGACAAAGTAATATGGGCATAGGATTTAATCTATTCATGGTTGCCATACTCATTGTGTTGACCGCCTTTTTCGTCGCTACGGAATTTGCGATTGTAAAGCTCCGTTCCAGTCGTGTGGATCAGCTCGTGCTGGAAGGACGAAAAAATGCATTGGCCGTTCAACGCGTAACCAGCAACTTGGATGGATATTTGTCGGCATGTCAGTTGGGTATCACCATTACAGCCTTGGGACTAGGCTGGTTAGGAGAGCCTACAGTAGAAGCCATGCTGCGCCCCCTCTTTGACAAATGGCACATTCAAAGCGACATCAGCCATGTCATGTCGTTCTTAATCGCATTTATTTCGGTCACATTCCTGCATGTCGTTATCGGCGAGCTTGCTCCCAAGACAGTGGCGATTCAGAAGGCGGAAGCAATCAGCTTGGCGACGGCCAAACCGATTATATATTTTCACAAAATGATGTATCCTTTCATATGGCTCCTCAATGGTTCCGCCAATTTGCTTGTTCGCCTGTTCGGATTCAAGCCGGTTAAGGAGCATGAAGAAGCCCATTCGGAAGAAGAAATTCAGATCATCCTGTCGGAAAGCTATCAAAGCGGAAAAATCAACAACACCGAGTATGGTTATGTGAGCCGGATTTTCGCTTTTGATGAATTGCTGGCCAAAGAAATCATGGTGCCTCGCACAGACATGATATGTTTATATACCAATAATTCTTTGCAGGAGAATTTGAGCATTATCCGCAAAGAACAATATACCCGTTTTCCGGTCGCTACCAACAGTAAAGATCATATCGTAGGCATGATCAACACCAAGCAGCTCTTTTTGGAGTACGACAACAATCCAGACTTTGATTTCAAGAAGCTGGTGTACCCGATTTTGACAGTCCCCGAGGTCATTCCGATCAAGTCGCTGTTGAAGCAAATGCAGCAAAAACGGGTACATATCGCCCTGCTGGTAGATGAATTCGGAGGGACATCCGGCTTGATTACGATCGAAGACATTCTCGAGGAAATTGTCGGAGAAATACGGGACGAATTCGATACCAATGAACGAAAAGACATCGAGAAGCTGGCTGAGAACTGTTACTTAATCGACGGCAAGGTGAATCTGCACGAATTCTGCAATCTTACCGGAATCATTATTGAAAATAAAGAGGTAGATACCATCGGAGGCTGGGTATTCAGTGAGTTCCTCGATCTTCAGCTGGGCAAAGAAATTCAATATGAGCATATTAAAATCATTATTCGCGGCATGAGCAAAAACCGGATTCGCAAACTTGAAGTCATCGTTGAAGACAATGAACCTGCGCCAAAATGCGAGGAGGAACCCGAGGAACAACACTGCTCCATTCATTAATGCACAACACAACCTTCAAAACCGAATGTGTGGGAAAATATTGCAATCAGAGGGCATCCGGTTCGGATGCCCTCTATTTTGTGCCCTGGCTGCTAAGCGGGGAGGCGGTCACTTTTTGAATAGGAATGAGTATGTCAAACGCCTGGCTTAACGAAGTGTCTGCATAGCTTGGTTTACTGGGATCGGCACTTGCAAATCCAATTGCAAAAGGACGCTGTTTTCAATGCAGCTCCTCCTAATAGACAATGATGATTACACCTTATTTGACGCTAGCTCGCTAGCGCCTTTCAGTATTGCAAAGTCAGTGTCATAGAAGCTAGTGACCTTTTGTCATTTATCAGTTTGTCTTAGAGCAGCCCGGTTTCCAATGCCTTGCTTACGGCCTCTTCTCGATTGCGCACGCCCAGCTTGACATACAACGTTGAAGCATAGTTCCTTACCGTACCGTCTGACAAGTATAGTTTCGAGGCGATGGTTTTGTAACGCAAACCTGTGGACAGGAGCTGTAAAATTTCTAATTCCCGTGTCGTCAGGCCATACTCTTTTATTTCCGTGTTCGCCTCGGCAGGCTTGATCTCATTCCGATGCGTTTCAAGTTCATCAAGCAGCTTATTTGAAATGTCTTGATCGATCAGCATTCCCCCGCGATATACGAGACGGATCGTTTCCGCCAGTTCGCGCGGGTGCATAGATTTGAGCAGATAACTATCCGCTCCGCTTTGCAGAACTTCAATGGCTTTTTCGGTTTCTTGAAACGCGGTCAAGATCTGTCCTTCCCCACTTTGGTATCATCTAACAGAATCCGCTGAAAAAGCGGTTGGATCATTGGCAAAGAGCCTCTAAATGATGCAGGACTACAGATTTAAGCACGTCCGAAGTAACACGGCCAGGCTGCATGACAGCGTGCACGGCCAGGCCGTCAATAAGCGCATACAAGCGCTCCGATTCAATCTCCCGGTTAAGATCGGGACGCGCCAAGCCGGAATCAACAAGGAGGTCTATACTTTGTGACATAGCCGCTCTAAGCTCATCGTACACTTCATTGCTTAAGGATTGAAGAGCCGGATCGACGAGCGCTTTGGCCGTAAAGTTAAACCACACCTCCATTTCTGCGCTTCGCTCTTCATCTCTCGGCAATAATTCATATAAGAGCAATTGAATGTCTTCGAAAGGCACCCCCGTAAATTCAGTGCTTCTGATTCGGGCTTTCACCCGATCGGATACCAGCTTCATGGAGAAGGCCAGCAGCTCGGATTGGGTCGAGAAATAATGCCGCATCGAACCTGCCGATATTCCGGCTTCCGCGGCAATGGTGCGGACAGATGCGCGCTCCAATCCATCCCGGCGGATAACCCGCCAGGCGGCTTCCGCAAGTTTTTCTTTTCTTTCTTCATGATCCACAATTTTAGGCATGAGCTCAGTATAACAGATATTGTCTTTTTAATACAATCGTGCTAAATTAAATAACACAGTTGTATTAAATAAGGAGTGGGAGCATGATCGGATGGTTGATTTTAGCTTGTGAAATCGGTTTTTGGGTGTTTATCTTATTGGGGTTGTTCGCAAGATACCGGCTGCGTCAGCGAACATTGGGAACTGTGTTGCTGTTGTGCACTCCGCTTATCGATATATTGCTCATCGTATTTACCGTTGTCGATCTGAGAAACGGAGCAGCCGCCACTGCCTTTCACGGCTTGGCGGCAGTATATGTCGGCGTGTCCATCGCATTCGGGAAGCGAATGATCCAATGGGCGGACGAACGATTCGCGCATTTGTTCGCAGGCGGTTCCCGCCCTCTGTCTTCTTCCGTCAAGCATGGCGCACAGCACGCCAAACAGGAGCGGGCCGGCTGGTATCGGCATGTGCTCGCGTGGGCAATCGGCAGCTTATTACTGTTCGGCATCATATACAGCGTGGGAAATGCAAATCAAACAGAAAGCTTGTTGAAAACGGCGCAGATGTGGACGGCAATTTTAATAATCGACTTTATTTGGAGCTTCAGCTATACGCTGTGGCCGCGCAAAAGCTAGAAATGGCAAGCTCAGGACGATCGCTCCGGCAGGTTCGAAGGAAATAGGAAAGGATGCGCAAAATGAACCGAATACAATTGCTCGACATATGGAGAGGGTTCGCCATAATTGGCACGCTCGGCACGAACATATGGCTGTTCGCTCATCTCGGTAATTTGGAAGCCATATTCCCCCCTTCATCCCAACATTGGTGGTTGTCTCTGGACACCATCATTTCAACTATCGTATTGTTTCTCGTTAACGGCAAGTTCCTCGGCATGCTGACCATGATGTTCGGCGTAGGGTTGGAAATGAAGCGGAGGAAGGCGGAACGGCTTGGAACATCTTGGCCTGGTATCTATTTATGGACATCATTCCTGCTGCTTGCGGACGGCTTGCTGCATTATTTTCTCGTCATGGAGTTCGATATTTTGATGAGCTACGCCGTTACGGCCATCATCGTATCATTCGTTGTGAACCGGACTCGGAAGACGATTATTCGCGTCATGCTGTTGGCCGGAATCGTGCATTCGTTCATGATAATCTCCGCTTTTGTGTTAATTGCCTCGGCGAATGTCACTGTGTCCACCGGAGACGCGTTCAAGAGTGTCATACTGCTATTTCAAACAGGCACGTGGTTCGAACAAATCTGTTACCGATTCGAAGCATTTTGGATGTACCGCTTCGAGTCGATCGTGATACTGCCTATGAATGTGTTTCTCTTCTTGTGTGGCGTCCTCTTGTTCCGTTCCGGCGCGTTCGCTGCGGACACGAATGGGCAAGCCATCCGCCGCAAGATGCTGCGTTGGGGGTTGGGGCTGGGAATTCCGCTGAACATGCTCATATTTGTTCCGGGTCTCTCGTTTGATATTCCGGTTCGCTATTTATTTGCGCCCGTGCTGTCACTCGGTTATATGGCGATCATTGCGAAAGTGATGGAGCTGAGCAAGTGTGGCTGGTTGTTATCCCGCTTGGAGGAAGTCGGAAAGACAGCCCTATCCTGCTATATGCTGCAAAACATTCTCGCTTCCGTTATTTTCTATGGCTGGGGATTCGGCTTCGGCACAACCTCTGGTTCGTCGGTATTTACCATTTTCATGTGGGGACTTATATCGGTTCTAATGATGGTATTCGCTCATCTCTGGCTTCGTAAATTCACCGCAGGTCCGATAGAATGGGCTTGGCGGCGGCTGTCAGAACTGCCTGTGGAACGGGAACGCTCTCTAAGCGGGTAGATGCACGGTGCCGAGGCTCTCTTTCTCCTAAAAAAGATGGCTCCTGACGAATCAGGAGCCATCTTTCAACAGGCTTGCCGCAGATTCCATGAATCCTTCGGCCCAGCGGGAAAAAGAAAGGTCATTGTCCCAAGTTGCTTGATTGGTTGCTTTGGCACATCCCCACACCAATATCCGGCGATGAAGCATATGGACTCTGAAGCGTTCCATGAAGGACTCTTTCGTGTCAGTGCCGGCGAGATAATGAGAGAGGAACTGCCTTGCCAGCTCTTTTTCCCCGTTCTCTACATACCATTCGGTCATTCGGGGCAAGTCCGCAGCTCCATCACCGAAATAGGAATTGGTAAAGTCAAACACGCCGCTTACTTGCCACCTATCCGCATGCTGCTGCAACAGGAAGTTCTCTGGTTTATAATCGCCCATAACAAAACATGGAGCGGGCAATTCATCAAATGCGGCAGCCGAGCTTGCCAACACATCTTCAACCCATTCCATATCTTCGCCTGTAATTACGGAATACTTCTTAGCGTCATCGAGCCAATATCGAACGGTGTTATACAACCATGTTTTGTAGGAGCCTTCAAAGGGGCGCACCATGTGATTATCGGGATTGAACTCGCCGTATTGTTCCACTTTCCAGCTATGTAACTCGACTAAGGTTGCGGCCAGTAATTGCGCGATTTCTTTGTTATCTTCTGCGTGAAGGCTTGCTTGCAATTGCGGCGCGTTCAGATGTATGCCGGAAAGGCGGGGCATCAAGGAATAGCTCCAGCCGAAAATGTCATCCGAGTCGTCGATCAAATAGGGAGCGGGAACAGCCGCATTCGTCCGTGTGGCCAAGTGCTCTACAAAGAATTTTTCCTCTCTGAATTGCCCCTGAAAAATGGGATTCCCTTTCAAAACATACTCGCCTGCAGAAGATGTGATGAACATGGTCTGGCCCATCACGCCGTGTGCTGTTTTTTCCGCGGAAACTAGCTTCCCGAGATCGAACCGATCAAGCATGAGCTGTAATTGCTCGTCCGTGATTTCCCCCAATTGATTAGAGGCAAAATATATTTTAACAGTCAATGTGCTCTCTCCCCCGGAATTCCTGTCAAGCAAAATCTCCGCTTCGAATCAGCTCCGCTCTCGAGGAGCTATAGGGCAACAAAGCGTCCTTGACAACATTTGCGATTGGTTGAACATGATCAAAGAGAAAAAAGTGTCCTCCTTGAAATTCATGGAGTCTGCACGATGTGGACGTATGGGTTTCCCATCCCTGCACTTCATTGACAAAGGATTCGCCGCTCCCGTACAAAACACTGAGATCCGTGTTCAACTTTTCCGCTTTCTCCTCATATTCGTATTGCTCTATAATCATGAAATCATTGCGTAGAATAGGAAGATATAAATCGATTAATTCCTTATGTTCAAAAAACTCTTGCGGCGTCCCTTCCAGTTCTTCAATTTCTTTCAGAAATTGTTCTTCTGGCAGGTCGTGAATGGGCTTATCCTTCTTCCTCAGGCGGGGAGCGCTGCTGCCTGAGCAGAATAAATGAACCGGCAGCGGATGTCCCTGCTGGCGCATATAATGGCACAGCTCATACACAATAATCGCCCCCATGCTGTGCCCCCACAGAGCATATGAACCGTCATCGACATGCGGAATAATCTGTTCTGCTACATCTTCGACGGCAGCACGAATCGACTTATAGAAGGGGGCCCCAAACCGTCTGCCCCTGCCTGACAATTCCAATGGCACTAACTCTACAGCATCACCCATGACATGTTTCCACGGGTTGTATATCATTGCAGAGCCTCCTGCATATGGAACGCAAAATAGCTTTACTATACTCATGACACACTCCTATCGATACCGATGTGAAATTTGCCGTTGCTGCACGGCATCTGTTCCGGTTCGCTATATCATCAATCATACTAAATAGGGGATGTCGAAGTAAGGTGGATTTTGTAAATTTACAAACGATTATGTTTCCGGCGAGTTTGATTACAAGGTTTGTCCGCTGTCCACGGTGATGATTTGGCCTGTCATCGATTCTTGTTCCAGCACCGAACAGATGAGATGAGCGATATCCTCCGGTGTCGAAATGCGCTGCAGCAGCAGATTGCTGCTCAATCGGTTCATCTTCTCTTCCCGTCCTGCCCACCACCTTGTCGCGACGGCTCCAGGCGCCACGCTGCAGACTCTGATTTCCGGCGCCAGAGCGCGGGCCAACGATTTCGTCAGACCATGCACCGCGGCCTTGGATACGGCATATGGAAGCGAAGAGCCTGCCCCTGCCAATCCCGCAATGCTGCCCACGTTGACAATGGCGCCGCCTTTATTTTCCTTCATGAAGGGAGCAACAGCCCGTGCGCAGTAGAACATGCCTTTGACATTAACCGCATACAGCTCATCCCATACCTCTTCCGTTGCCGCTTCCAGATCATCCAGCGGAATGTGCCGGGTGATGCTTGCGTTGTTGACGAGCAAATCAACCGTTCCGAATTGATGGACAATCTGCCCGACCATGTTCCGCACTTCCCCGTCCCGGGAGACATCGGCTTGTATGGCTATTGCGCGCCCGCCTTCGTTTTCAATCAGTTGCGCCGTCTCCTCCGCCTCTGCTTTTGAACGCGAATAATTCACGGCTACGATTGCCCCCCGCCGAGCCAATTCGATGCACGCAGCCTTGCCTATCCCTGTTCCTCCGCCGGTAACGAGAACCACTTTGTTTTTCAAATCCATCTCAATCACTCCTTTTCCGTTGTTGCGCCAACTTCCTCTTGCGGCGCGAGCTGGGCAATACCGTTCCCGAACGACCAATTCCATGTGCCCGTCTCCGTCACAATAATCATGACATCCTGCTTGCGAATTTCCAAGGCTGCGTGCAGCCGTTCGGCGATGCGCGCATATAAAGCCCGCTTCTTCGCAAGCGTTCGGCCTTTCATCGTTATTTGAATGTAGATCATGTCTTCCGTGCGGTTGATATTCAAGTAGTTCGGGTCATAAAAAAATTCATTTTCTCCATGCTGGGTAATCACTTGAAAGTAATCATCTTCAGGCACGTCGATGGTTTCGATCATGGCGCGATGAATAGTCTGGCTGATATTGCGGAGTTCTGTCCCTGATCTGCCTGTGCGAAGGTCGATTCGTACAAACGGCATATGTGATTCCCCCTCGTGCGGCTTATTAGTACTGCTATTGTATATCTCAATAATCGTTTTGTATAATTGAATTAATCGAATCAATAATTCAATATTATTGAACCATGGAGGTTAACATGGATCTTAAAGCATTAAAGACCTTTCATAGGATCGTGGCACTCGGAAGCTTTAACCGCGCAGCCGCAGAACTGAATTATGCCCAGTCCACCGTCACGGTGCAAATCCAAAAGCTAGAGTCGGAATTGGGAGTTCAGTTGATTGAACGGGGTAAAAGTTTTCAGCTGACCGAAGCAGGCCGATTGTTCCATCAACAAAGTACGCATATTGTAAAGGATATAGAACATCTGGAAGCCACAATGTCGGATATGTTAGTGGGGGAAGCCGGAAATATTCGTGTAGGGGCGGTAGAACCTATCGCCAGTTGCCAGTTGCCCGGCATATTGGACAGCTTCTTATCCAAATATCCGAAGATCCGCATCTCGGTGGACATTGCGAATACATCTGATTTAAGCGAGCGGCTTCTAAAGGGGGAGCTTGACTTGGCACTCTGTTCGAGACAGGACATCGGAACCGCCCTTTACTTCGAACCGTTATTTTCAGAGGAGCTTGTATTTCTAGTTCCAGAGCGGCACCCGCTCGCAAACAATCCGACGCTCTCTTTCGAGGACATTACACATCATCGCATGCTTCTTACATCCAAAAATTGCTTGTATCGCAAAAAAATCGAAATCGCGCTGCAGGAGCTATGCGAAAATCAAGTGGAAACGATGGAAATCAGCAGTATGGCTGCCATGAAACACTATGTCGAGAGCGGTCTAGGCATCGCGCTAGTTCCCAAAAGTATCACATCCCCGCAGCTATCGGGTGTGGTCGCCCGCCAAATAAATGGCACCCGGATCAGCATCACTTTTGGCATGCTCTGCAAGGCTGCCGATTATCCATTGAAGCTGGCTTGTGCAAAGCTGTATGAGTGTCTCAAGCAAGAACTTGCCGGCCCGGCGGATACAACGGCATAAGAGGGGCGGAAGCTCTGTTCAGCCGTTGCTGTCGGCAATCCGATCGTCCCCCACATCACATCCTGAATCATTCAAGCTGCTGAGAAGTGCGGGTCATGGATACGCTTGACTCTCTCACGATGAGGCGAGGTTCGAATTGAACCCGCTCGTAAACTCCCTTTTTTTGCTCCATAATCCGGTTCAACAACAGTTCAGTAGCCACTCTTGCCACTTCCGCCCCCATAATCGAGACGGAGCTGAGTTTCGGCGTCGTAATCGTGCCCCACAGTATATTATCGATGCCAACGACAGCGATATCTTCAGGCACGCGGATGCCTAATTCTTTGAACCGGTTGGCCAATCCGATTGCGATCATGTCGTTCCCCGCATAAATAGCGTCAGGCATATTCGCAAGCCCGGCAAAGTAATCGGCTGCCTTCATTCCCGTCTGCAACGAGAAATCATCTCCGAAATAGACCAATGAGATATCGACATGCGGCAAGGCATCTTCATAAGCGAAAAACCTCTCCTCGATAATATCTTTGGGAGCGCCTGCATAAGCGATTCTAGTTCGGCCAATGTTAAGCAAATGCTCCATGACTAGTTTGCCTTCTTGAGCGGACATGCTTACGATGTCCGCCTTGATATCGGACTCTAATTTTTTTCCGTAATTGATGACGGATATGGGGGTACTGGATTTGTTAATCCAGTCCTTGAGTGTCTTCGGGTAGGCAAGCGGCAGCAAAATGAGTCCATCCACATGAAGCTTCTTTACTTCCTTCAAAATTTCCAGCTCCGCTCTTGCATTTCCCAACGTATTAATTTGAACGATGCGATAGCCATAGTGTTTGGCGGCTTGTTCGACAGCATATGCGATTTCCGGAACAAACGCGTTGCGAATATCCGGAACGGCTAGCGCAATTTGCTTGGTTTGCCGCACTTTTAAGCTTTGGGCAGAAGTATTGGGAATGAATCCAAGTTCTTCAACGGCTGCCATCACTTTGGCCTTTGTTTTCGCGCTGATGCCATCCGCATCATTAATCGCTCTGGATACAGTCGCGATGCCAACTCCCGCTTTTTCGGCCACGTCTTCAATCGTAACTTTTTTATGAACCATTCCGAATATCCCTCCCGCCTAATATGGAATTGCTTCCATTTTTATATTGTGAACAAATCAAGGACATCATACCACATAACACCCATTATTCATTATATTTTCACGATGATACAAATCAGATTTGACTTTATGGCGACATTGTGACATATTTAATATCGGAAACGTTTCCAGTATGCTCTATCAATTTCCATGATTTCATAATATCCTTATCACTTGTTTTCTACACTTCCAGGGAGATGATAGCAATGAAGGCATTGAGATGGCATGGCGTAAAAGACCTGCGTTTGGAGAATATTGACGAACCAACCGCTCTCAAAGGCAAAGTGAAAATAAAAGTCGAATGGTGCGGAATCTGCGGCAGCGACTTACATGAATATACAGCAGGGCCGATCTTTATTCCGGGAGGCGCCCCTCATCCTATTACGGGAGAGCAGGCGCCTATTGTTATGGGACATGAATTTTCGGGGCAAGTCGTGGAAGTCGGCGAAGGCGTGACGAAGGTTCAACCAGGCGACCGGGTTGTTGTCGAGCCGATATACTCATGCGGTGAATGTGAGGCCTGCAAGCAAGGAAAATATAATCTTTGCGGCACAATGGGCTTCCTTGGCCTGGCTGGGGGCGGCGGCGGATTTTCCGAGTTCGTGGCTGCAGAAGAATATATGGTGCACAAAATCCCCGAGAGTGTGTCTTATGAGCAAGGCGCTCTTGTGGAGCCCTCTGCGGTTGCACTGCATGCAGTCCGCCAAAGCAAGCTGAAAGTAGGCGATCGGGCAGTCGTATTCGGTACCGGACCGATCGGCCTGTTAGTCATTGAGGCATTAAAAGCATCCGGCGCAGCGGAAATCTATGCCGTCGAGCTATCTGAACAACGCAAACAAAAAGCAGAGGAGCTCGGAGCCATTGTCCTCGACCCTTCCAAGGTTGATGTTGTGCAAGAAATTCATGAACGGACCAATGGCGGAGCAGATGTCGCTTATGAGGTCACTGGCGTTCCCCCTGTGTTAACGGATGCGATCAATTCCACCAGAATTGGCGGCGAAGTGATGATTGTAAGTATTTTCGAAAAAGAGGCGGCCATTAAGCCGAACACCATTGTAACGAAGGAACGGACCATGAAGGGGATTATCGGTTACCGTGATGTATTCCCGGCGGTTATCAGCTTGATGGAAAAAGGGTATTTCCCTGCCGATAAACTCGTGACGAAGCGGATCAAGCTTGATCAGGTTGTGGAAGAAGGCTTTGAAACCCTCTTACAAGAAAAAAACCAAGTCAAAATTTTGGTCAAAGCGGAATAAAAAGCAAAAGTCGGATTTCTGTAAGAGCGGAAATCCGACTTTCTTTATTTCACAAGTTCCATATTGACATACCTGCTCGTGAGCACAAGCGCATTCGTTGTCCGCGCCATGCTCTGATCCCCCTCTCTTGCGTTCTTATTTGACTGCGCCTGATGCAATACCCTTAATAATGTATTTTTGTGCCAACATATAAAAAATGACAACTGGAATAATTGTTAACGTTAATCCCGCCATCGCCTGATTCCATACAATGGTGAACTCTCCGAAGAAATAGAAGGTCGACAACGGAATCGTGCGCAGACCTTTGTCGGCCAATGTTAATGACGGAAGAAGGTAGTCATTCCACAGCGCGATCACATTCAATATGGCAACCGTTATCGTAATGTTTTTCAGCATTGGAAATACGATTCGCCAAAAGACGCCGAATTTGCCGCAGCCGTCGATCGTCGCCGCTTCCTCCAAATCAATCGGAATCGATTTGATAAAGCCGTGATACAGGAAAACGGCCATACCCGAAGCAAATCCTACGTTCATATAGATTAAGCCTTCATGCGTATTCAGCATTGCAAGATGCAGATTGGTGCGAATCCAGTCCATCACCTGCATCAAGGGCATCATCAAGGTTTGGAAAGGAATCAGCATCGTCGCAACCAACGTCATAAAGATGATTTTACTTAGCTTATTGTCGGATCTTACGAGCATCCATGCCGTCATCGAAGCCAATACGATGATGAGCAAGACAGAAACAATCGTTACATATAAAGAGTTGCCGATAGCCGTGAAGAAGTTCATTTTTTGCATGGCTTCTTTATAGAATTGAAAGCTGAAGGAAGTAGGGAAGGCCAGCGCATTTTCATATAGTTCCGCACGGTTTTTGAAAGAGTTGACCACCATCATATATATCGGCGAGAGGAATATGACGGCAAGGACGAGAAGCAATATTTCGAGTAATAGCCTGCTTGGTTTTCTCATTAATATTGCACCTCTCTCTTTTTCGTCATAACAACTTGAGTCAAGGTGAATACAGCTACCACGAGAAAGAATATAACAGCCTTGGCTTGACCCAGCCCGTAATTGCCATAGGCGAATATTTCATTGTAAATATTCATTGCAAACATTTCCGTAGCGTTATTAGGTCCCCCTCTAGTCAGAGACAAGTTGACGTCGTAAATTTTGAATGCGCCAGACAGCGTCAAAAAGAGACAGATGGTGAAAGCAGGCATAAGCAGCGGTAAGGTAATCTTGGTCAATCTATGCCACACATTCGCTCCATCCACCTTGGCCGCTTCAACAAGCTCATCTGGAATCCCTTGGAGACCGGCAATATAGATAATCATCGTATAGCCAGCCACCTGCCAAGTAAAGACGATTACGATTGCGTATAAGGAGAACTGAGGATCAAGCAGCCAGTTGAAGAATATGCCGTCCAGCCCTGTTGATTGCCCTAAATAACCAAACACATCGGTAAAAATAAATTGCCATATATATCCAAGTATTAAACCGCCGATAAGGTTAGGCATAAAGAACAACGTTCTCGCCACATTTCTTACACGCAGCTTGGTGGTCACGAACAGCGAAAATGCAAGTCCCAACACATTGACGGATATTACCGCCATCACGGTAAACTTTACGGTGTGCCATGCGGATGAGAGAAATCGCTCGTCTTTAAACAATTGAAGAAAGTTGTCAAAACCAACGAACACTTTCGGATTAGCAGGAATGCCATCCCATTTCACGAAGGAATAGGCAATACCGAATAGAAACGGTATGATGACAACAGTTGTAAAGATAAAGAGCAAGGGGAACGTAAATAATACGAACCAAAGCTTATCCTTTCTCTTCTTCACATCCATCCCCTTCTTTCAAGTAAGGTTCAAGTATTCACAAGAAACAAAAGAAAAACAAAAAGCCTAGCGCTCTAATGCATGCAACCTTAAAGGTTAGGCTTTTGTTTTATCATTTTGAAAGATATAGGTTTATTTTGACGCTTTTGCCCACACTTCGTCGAGCTTCTGCAGGAACTGCTCACCCGTCATGTCCTTGCTCAGGAAGTACTCTTGTGCAGCAGGCGCCAAATCGTTCATAATGATGCCGGCCGGGAAATAGTTATTGGCTGTCGGAATCGTTTTACCATTCTTTGTTGCTTCATACACCGCTTTAGACAATGGATCGAGATCGCCTGCTTCTATATTTGTCATTGCAGGAATGAATTGAAAATCATTAACAATCGCGTTTTTGCCAGTTTCACTGTTGAACAGCCAGTCCAGGAAGGCATTAGCCGCTTTGATTTCATCTGCATCCGCTGTTCCATTAATTACCCAGTTGCTTGCTACGCCGACTGTGAGCTTATCGTTGCCTGCCAACGGGAACGGCATCATACCGATTTTCGAACCAAAATCCCCGTAATCCTTCAGCATGGAGTAGCTCCAGTTGCCTTGATGAATCATCGCTGTTTTACCTGTTGCAAAATCCCCCATTTGGGTGTCATATTTGATTTCCATCGGATTTTTCGCATACGCTCTGATGGCATCCATAAATTTCGCGAACTCCTGGAACTCTTTTGTCTCCGACATCTTCACTTCGCCGTTGTTCAGTTTCTCAATGTAGTCTTGATAATCCGGTTGTAATGCAAATGGAGTATTGATTATATGTCCAATTAAGAAGTATCCCTCTTGTGATAGAGCAAGACCGTTTATACCTTCCGCTTTGAACTTCTCAAGAGTCTTGGTGAAAGAGTCAAGGTTCGTCACATCCGCCGGATCAACCATCTCCTTGTTGTAGACCAGACCGTATCCCTCTACGCCATAAGGAACGCCTACAATTTTTCCACTAATCTCTAACGCCATATTAGGAGCAATGTTCTTCACATATTCCTCATTGCTCATATCATAAAAGTAGGATTTAAACTTTTCTGCTTCCGTACCCGTTCCGATGCTGAAAATAGATGGCCCCTGATTGCTGGTAAGCTTCATTTGCAATTGAGTCCCGTAGTTGTCGCCGGCAGCTCCCCATACTTCAGCTTCGTTACCGGTTTCCTCTGTATATTTGTTTACTAAATTTTCCAACTTTTCCGTGATTTCAACCTTCGATTGGAAGATGGTGATTTTTTTTAATTTTTCTTGGCCTGATGAATCCGTAGAAGAACTGGAACTGCCGCTTTCAGAACTTCCACAGCCGATCAAGGTTGCGACTAGAGCCATCACGGTCAATAGACTTAATACATGTTTACCTTTTTTACCTTTTCTCAATTTTCACGCCTCCCCAATAAGTATATGCATTTATGTAGTAAAGCGCTTTCAAAAATATCTTATTGGGTTTTTCTTCACATGTCAACAAAAAATGAATACGTTTTCATAAATTATTGATAAAAAACTCATAAAATTTCACTTGTTTTTTAATAAAAATTCGTATTTTTTTACTTGCTTCACGGATTTTCTCCACTGAATGGTTGCGCTTAGCTTAACTGGTTCCCTGCTCGTTGCACCCTTTATCATGGCCAACAACTCTTTGGCCGCCAGATACCCGCTTTCATAGCGAGGGATCGCAATGGTGGTTAATCCCGCCATTATCGCTGCATCGGAATTGTCGAACCCTGCAACCGAAATATCTTCCGGCACTCTGATGTTGTTTTCCTCAAATGCTTTCATCGCCCCAATGGCCATATTATCATTCGCACACACCAGCACCTCAGGCATCACATTGCTTAAGATCATAATCTTGGCTGCCTGATAGCCGCTGTTCTCCGTATAATCACCGTGGAAATAATTCCTTCTGTCAAATGTTACGTCATTATTTGCCAAAGTATCCAAAAACCCAGCAAAGCGCTCTTTATGATCCAAGGTAAATTCCACACCGCCAATGAACCCAAACTGTTTATATCCATTGTCAACCAAAGCCTGCACCATCTCACACATTACCGGATAGTTATCAACGATTACGCTTTTGGTATTGGCGTATTCTTCTTCAATCAGTCTGTCCATCAGGACAATAGGAAAATGAGGCGTTGCAAAAGAGATTAAATCATCATCGGTCATATTGCGATCTAAGCTGATGATTCCGCTCGCAATATTGCCGCGTATCAAATTAGCGCTGGACTTATTCGTGCATATTACTAAATCATATCCATTTTCTAAGAGGCAATGGTTAATCCCTTTTATGATTTGCAAATAATAGTCACGGTCAAAGTCACTGAATACAAACATGATCGTATTGCTTTTACTTGCTTTGTTCGATGAATTTGGAAAGTACCCCTTTTCATTGCAAATCTTCAACACTCGTTCCCTTGTCGCTTGTCCTACATTTTTGCGACCGTTCAGTACATTGGACACGGTTGAAACCGAGACCTCTGCGAGCTTGGCTATTTCCTTCAACCCACTGATCATGTGGATCCTCCTTCAGTGATGGATATGATCTTAATATAGCATGAAATGTAAAAAGTCTATATTATATCCGTACGTGATGGTTGGAAATGGAGTCAATACAACCGCCCAAATCCTGAATGACCAGCAAATTCCGCAAAAAAAAACCGGAGGAACAGTCTGTTCCATCCGGTCTATCCAGAAAGGCAATCCATCTATTTATCTTTTAGTCCGTTATAGATGATATCCGCGTTCGATTCAATCATCTTCATATACGTATCCCCAGCTTCGCCTGGCTTGCCGAGCGAATCCGTGAATATCGTTCCGGCAATCGGAACTCCCGTTTCTGAAGAAACAGTTTCCATGCTTCTCGCATCGACGCTCGTCTCGACAAACAATGCTTTGACGTCATGACTGCGAATAATATCGATAATCGACTTCAATTGTTCCGGAGTCCCTTCATCGTGGGAATTGATCTCCCAAATATAATAAGCATCGAAGCCGTAAGCGTTGGAGAAATATTTAAAGGCTCCTTCGCTGCTGACCAAGATTCGCTTTTCTTTAGGGAGCTCATTCATTTTTTGCTTCACGGACTCATGCAATTTTTTTAATTGCTCAATATATGCGTTTGCATTTTTTTCATAGGTTTCCTTATGATCGGGATCGACTTGAATCAACGCTTTCATTACATTTTCGGTATAAATGATGCCATTCTCCACATCCAGCCACGCGTGCGGATCTTCCTCGCCTTCGTGTCCCCCCGATTTCAAGTACATTGGCTGGACTCCTTCACTTACTTTGAAGACCGGTGCGTTTTCTCCCGTTTTCCCGGCAGTCTCAATCATTTTCTCAAACCAGCCGTCCCCCGTTTCCAGGTTCAGCCCGTTATAGAAGACAAGGTCGGCATCGGTTGTCTTCTTCACATCTTCAGGAAGCGGATCGTACTGATGGGGATCGGACCCGATTGGCGCCAGACTATGGACATCCAGCCGATCGCCGCCTACATTTTTAACAATGTCATAGATGATGGAGTAAGTTGTAATAACCTGCAATTTTTCTTTATCGTTCGATTCCGAAGCCTTCTCGGTCACAGGTTGTCCTCCGCAAGCGGCAAGCGCGAGCATGGAAATCGCCATAACCACGGTAAGAAGCAAATTTCTTTTTTTCATTGTTCAAGCGCACAGATCGTATGGAGAACCAATGATCTGCGCTCCCTCCTTTTCCCTATACATAATTAGTAATTGACTGCGGTTTTTTGTTTGCGGCTTTTTAACGAGCGCCATAGCACGCCTTGTTTTGGTGAAAACATGAATGCCAAAAACAACAGGACCGTCGCTACCAGAACAATGGTTGCTCCTGAAGCCAAGTTAAAGCGGAAGCTGATATACAGCCCGAGAACTGCGGAAAGCGCCCCGCACCCTGCGGCAATAAACAGCATTTTCCATAATCGGTCCGTTAATAAGTAAGCAGTGGACGCTGGCGTTATCAACATGGCCACCACGAGCACGATTCCCACCGTTTGCAAAGAAGCTACCGTTACCATCGTAAGCAGCGTCATCAAAAAATAATGAATCAATTTGTTAGGCAACCCATAAGATTGGGACATCGTCGGGTCAAATGAGCTGACGAGCAGTTCTTTATAAAATACAACTACAGCTATCAGCACTAAGGCGCCAATTCCAAAAGTCATCCACATATCAGAAGGCCTTACAGCCAGCACATTACCGAACAATATGTCGTATAAGTCGGTGCTGCTTTTGAGAATCGTTATCAGTATAATGCCTAAAGCAAACGCCGACGTAAACATAATCCCGATGGAAGAATCGTTCTTGATTTTACTGTTCTGACTAATATAGCCGATTCCAATCGCCGTCAAGACACCGGTCAGCACCGCTCCGAAAAAATAATTGACTCCAAAAAGATACGATAAAGCGACGCCCGGAAGAACGGCATGAGAAATGGCGTCCCCCATGAGAGCCATGCCCCGCAAAATAATAAAGCAACCAATGACGCCGCAAATAACGCCGACCATAATCGATGTGACTAACGCCTTTTGCAAGAAGCCATACTGCATAATTGCCTCGAAGAAATTCATGCGCCCGTCACCACCATATCTCTTAAAAATGAAAGCTGTCCTCCGTATGCTTGGGCGATCATCTTCGGATTCATCACTTCTTCTACGGTGCCGTAACGAACAAGATCTTTATTCAACAGCACCAATTCATCAAAATACTCGTCCGATTTGCTCAAGTCATGATGCACGACGAGTACGGTTTTACCGCTGTCACGCAACTCTTTCAAAATTTGTATAATTGTTTCTTCGCTGGAAATATCAATTCCGACGAACGGCTCGTCAAGAAAAAAGATTTCCGTTTCCTGCGCAAGCGCCCGGGCCAAGAAAACACGCTGCTGCTGCCCGCCGGAGAGCTCGCCAATTTGCCGCTCTGCAAAAGCTTCCATCCCAACCTTCTCCAGGCACTCATGCGCCCACATCCTTTCTCTTTTCTTCGGCCGATGGAAGACTCCAAGCTTTGGATAAGTACCCAGCAGCACCGTCTCCAATACCGAAATCGGGAAGTCCCAATCAATATTGCTTCGCTGCGGCACATAAGCAATCTGCTTGCGAACCTGCTCCACTTCCTGACCTAAAATCGTCACTTCTCCTTTGTCGCGCGGAATCAATTTCAACAATGATTTTAAAAGTGTGGATTTCCCCGCTCCATTCGGCCCGATGATGCCAACAAGGCTCTGCTTCTCAATCGAAAAGCTGATATCTCGTAACGCTTGACTCCCGTAGTAGGACACATATAGATCTTTCACTGTTAAAGCACAAGACATATCTAGTTCTCCTTTCTCCAAATCCGTTACTTATACTTTACCTAAGGAAATAATTTTAATCAAGTTAAACTTTTTTGCCCTAGGGAAAAATATAATACATATGGCTTTGTAAGTTGCATATAGTGCTAAAAAAAGCTGACTCCTGTTGAGTACAGGAAATCAGCTTGGTCAATGTATAAATCAACATTTTATCACAAAGTGGCTGGTTGAATTTACTTCTTGATGCTGCCCGGTGTTATCCCCCAATATCTGCGGAAAATTTTAGTGAAATAGCTGATATCCCGGTACCCTATCATAGAGGCCGCATCATACACTCTAGCCCCGTTCATCAAAGCGGCCTTCGCCCGCTCCATCTTCCGTTCCAGCACATACGAAGTAAAGGACATGCCTGTTTCTTGCTTGAATAAACGGCTTAAATAAGAAGCGTTCACGTAAAAGCGATCGGCTAGCGTATGCAAGGTGAATTCTTGTTCCACTTCCGTCTCCAACAGCTCTAAAATAGCTTCTACGGTTCTGTGAGTCACTTTTCTGTCGTGACAATGAGAGTAGGACACAATGCTTTTCACGGCGCTGCGCAAAACATCATACATGCGGTCCGGGATTGTGAGCGATTGCAAATTATAAAGATAAGCAAAATCCGTGCCGGTGACTTCTTGAATGGACCATCCGCGTTTCCGTATAAAAAGCGCCAGCACACCCGTAATATATAACATGTGCTCCATGATTGACTCATAGGAAGCAGAGTTGTTCTTCGAAGCCTCCCACATATTCGAAATCATATGCATGGCAAGCTCTTCGTCTGCTGTTTCCAAAGCCATCTCGAGCTGCTTGTCATCATGTGCATGATGAGGATGAACCATCCCATCGATCTGCTGCGGCTCGTGATAAGGGATTGCGATTCCGCCGCCGTAGACTGCACGATTTTGCAGCGCTTTTTTCGCTTGAACATATAACGGCTGCAATTCATGGAGCCTGCCAGCATCCCCGCTTATTCCTGCACTTACAGATATATCGAGGCATTGTTTGATATTTCTAAGCAGCTTTTCCATCGTGGTGTGAATGGCAAACAACTCTTGGCGGACATCTACCTTACCCGGGATCTTTCCTATGACAATGGTCGAGCCATTCTCATCTTTACATAGATAATAATCGGAGTCAGACAGTAATTCACGAATCAAATGGATTAGCTTGTTCGCATCCAAGCCGCCTTCAGCAATGCGGCTAGCAGGTTCGTCTACATCTATAATGATTAAGGCATAGCTGGAATGCAAGTCCATCTCTAGCTTTAACGACTTCATGCAATGTTCAATCTCTTCAAGTCCGTAATGTCCATGCACCAAGTTCTTATAAAAATGTTGATGAAGGATAGGCAGGTATTGTGTCCATTGTTCCTGAAGCATGACACGGTTGCTCCGTTCGATGAACTCGGCATGGATGCATTGTGCCGCGTCACGCACGGACTGAAGGATGAGGCTTTCGCCCGCTGGCTTGAGCAAATATTTATATACGCCCAGTTCGATCGCCGCCTGAGCATATTTAAAATTATCATGACCGCTCAAAATAATGATCTTGATATGCGGATATTCACGGGTAACTTCGCGCGCCAAGGTGAGTCCATCCATTTCAGGCATTTGGATATCCATCAGCAAGATGTCTGGTTGCTTTTGCTTAATTTGTATGAAAGCCTCCGTTCCATTACACGCCGTCCCCACCATTTCAATAGCATGCTTGTCCCATGGCATATGTGATAAATTTTCCAGCAATCTGGTTTCGTCTTCCGCAATAAGAAGATTCACATCGCTCTCCCCTTATTCAGTTGTTTTGGTTTGTGCAATTCTCAATAGGCAATAGAAGCGTCACCGTTGTTCCGACGCCCAATTCACTTTGGAATATGATTTGCGCAGGATCGCCATAGAACATCTTGACCCGGGAGAAGACGTTGCTTAAGCCATATAATTCTTTATCTGCCGTTTCCAAAAAAGACAGGGGCGTCGTTTTGCCGGCGATTTCGCTCAGGACTTGATGAATAGACTGAATTCGTTCTTCGCTTATGCCTGCTCCGTTATCTTGTACAGTAAGAATTAACTTCCCTGACTCCACAACACTCGAAATGGTCAACACTCCCCCGTGCCGTTTTTGTTCCAGCCCATGAATAACCGCATTTTCCACTAACGGTTGCAGGAGCAGCTTGAGTACGGGGATTGATTTCGATTCTTCCTGCACCTTATATATAACTTGGAAGCTGTCCAAGAACCTAATCTGCTGGATGCGAATGTAGTAATCCAGATGTGTCATCGTTTCATCTACCGTGAATGTATCCTGGCCTTTATGAAGACTTAGCCGGAAGAAGTGGGATAGATTCAATACCATCTCGCTTATCTCTTCAGCTTCATAGTTCTGGGCCGTCCAATATATAGAATCCAATGTATTGTATAAGAAATGCGGGTTAATCTGAGATTGAAGAAAGGTAAGCTCCGTTCGCGCTATACGAAGCTGTTGTTCATAGTGATCTTGAATCAGATGTTTTTGATGTTTGACCATTTGATTGTATCCGTTCATGAGATATCCGAATTCGTCTTTTCTTCCGGTGTCCAACTGAATGTTGTAATTTCCTTCGATAAGTCCTTTCATTGCATCTTTTAATTGCCATAAAGGCGATGCGATCCGATTATAAATTCCCCACGAGATAAATAAGGCCAGCATAAAGCTGCTCGCTATAATTAAATAAGTATAATGCCGCATCGTCTTCGTTTCCGCATAAATCTCATCAATCGGCAAAAAGATCTCCAGCGTCCATGGATACCGGGCAGATTCTACACTCACTCCCAGCCTGTCAGCCTCCTCGATAGATACGCTTTGAATACGGTCTGAGGGTGACAGGATTGCATGACCATCCCTGCCCCGCAACACAACGCTAGTGTGAGCAGAAGCTAATAATGGTTTCAGAATAGCTGTGAGTTTGTTTTTATGTAAGGTGACAATCAATAAATTTGGTTTCCTCTCGATGTTGTACAGATCCATGGTCCGTGTGAACGAGATCGTATCGCTATCAATCAGCTGCCCAAATGAATGGTTTCCCCCTATTTTCTGTTCGGGCATCATTAACTCCGTACCGCTATCTAAATGAGCTGCCAAACTTGCAAGCCATTTCCGTTCCTCGGTTCCCCCGATGCGGCGCCCCCCGAACTTCGTGGACAGCATCGTATGGGTCCCTGCATGATAAATGGATATTTGGGAGACCATCTGGCTGACCGCTGTAACGTTCCATAGCTCCTCAAGCAATTCACTATACTGTACGATGGTTTGCGGAGACAACTCATTTTCGTTTACTTCCAAGCTTTCGATTATCTTTTTATTCGTCGCGATCAGGTTGGTTAGCACTTCACTATTTTGCAAGGTCAATTCAAGATTAACCATTACGGACTCGAGCTTCTGCCGGGTCTGCTCTGTTGCTTGTTTCACAATAATTTGATTCGCCTGGTTGTTCACGTATAAGCTGACGACAACTAGAGGAAGAAGCACGATGAAGAAATAGGTGGTTAGGCGAATATGCGAGCTTTGCAGGAACTTATTGTATAAGCGTATGAACAATTTCATCGTTCGCCCTCATGCGGATGGGCTTTGTACCATTCATTCACTTCTTTCGTAACCTGGCTCCCTCCATTTTGTTTCCATTGCTGCGTATAGGCATCGAATGATTCCAAAGGAGCTACACCGAGTACGATTTTTACAAACAATTCTCGCGACCCGGCAAGTTCACCCCATTTTTTCAGCATCGCAGGCGTAGGCGAACCCAAAAATGCGTCGTGTATGGCATGCCTTTCAACCCTTTGGATGTTGTCATACAAACGATACTGTTTCCCATAGGAGTCGACGCGGGATCGAAGCATCTTCCGATCGTCCACATTCACTAACGCAGAATAGATCCCTCTATATACATGCTTATCATGCTCGGCAAAATCACTGATGATTTCTCCGTCTTTTCGATTCCAGACCTGCTGCTCGAATCCAAAGACTAAGGATGTCAGTCCCTTGCCCGCGATAAAATTCAAAAAGCGAATCACCTCACCGGCGTGAAGGCTTTCCTTGGGAACCACCTGATATCCGTAAATCGTCTTTCCGTTAACCCCCTGCTCACCGTTCTTTCCAATTGGATATTCCAGAGGAATCCACTTGGCTTTCGGGTCTTTTTTCATATTTTGGGCTATCGCGCCGCGCGTATCATACCAAGCGGCGGAGAATAGGCCGACTTTCCCCTCCGCGATTTTCTCTAACATGGTCTTTCTTGTGTGGAGCGGAAAATCTGGATCGATCCATTTCTGTTTATATAATTCCGCCAAAAAGGATAACGCTTCTTTCGTTTCCGGCAAAATGTCCGCATAGACGAGCTCTCCGCGACGTTCAGTCCATTGATCCAATTGAACTCCATGTGCGCCAAAGAAAGGAGAAGAATGCTCAAGATTTGCCATCATCGTAAAGCCGAAGGTGTCGTTCTTGCCGTTGCCATCCGGATCGCGCTCCGTAAACGCTTGAATAACCTTCTTGTAATCTTCAAGCGTTACTGGCTGCGGGAGCTTCAAATTGTCCAACCAGTCTTGTCGGATGTACATCAGTTCGTTTCCATGAACTAAATTAACACTCGGGATCGCATAAATATGACCGTCGATTGTTACTTGATCCCATACCTCTTTAGGTATGACTCGCTTTAAGTCCGAGCCGTATTTTTCAATCCAACCCTCAAGCGGCATTAACTTATTCTGAGCGACATAGCGGAAGAACTGAATTTTAGAATAAACACTGAGCATATCCGGAAGGTTCGCATCGGAAGAAAGTAAGGCGTGAACGGTGTTCCCATAGCTCGTTACAGGCGGTAAATAGACATCTACATTTACACCGGTTTGTTCTTCTATGTATGTTAAGTAAGGATTATGATTCTCATCCAAGCCATCCGGGAAAGGAAAACTCAAACCATTGATAACGATGGAAATCGTATTTTTCTCTTGTGAACTCGTTTCTTTGGAGTGCTCGGGAAAAAACAGAAAACTCAAAAACACAAATGCAAACAAGTAAATAAGCAAAAATAGTTTATTTGCCATTTTACTGATCCATAACATAGTAAGGATCGCCCTTTCGGTTATTAGACGTGCGTGATACAGATATAAACTGATCGTGTTAAACGAAATGATCCCTATTGGCGAGCGGCTCCCCGACTTGATTCGATACCCTGTGACATCTCAAAGTATAATATACGTTCTCAATCGCTTACAATACTATTCAATCAATTAATTGAAATATATGGATTACACGGATAAACGTCAGCTTGGATAGGCATATCTATGAATAATTCCTGCCATTTCCAGCTCTTTTAATTGCTCCGCAAGCATTTTATGGTTAATGCCGGTTATACTATTTTCAGTTTACCGATACTTGAAAATTTTTTTCTTGGATTTTTCTTCATTTATAAAATAAACTATTATATGTATAATCATGGGCATGGGATTATTTCCCTTTTTTTCCCTTAAAGAATGGAGGCCAAAGACCTGGATATAGCAGCAAGTCAGTTTTAATCTCCGAATACTATATTTCTCTTCTTCTACATATTTAGAATATAACAAACAGTCCTATTCGCATGAATAATAGGACTGTTTGTTTATGCTCTATCGTTCGATGAAAATTTTACTATTTTCAATCGTGATTTCAGAGGGCAGGTTAATCATATTCCATAAGAACAACCGCTTTGCGTGTGAGCATATGGAGCGGTTGTTCCTTCTTTGTCATACCGCAACCTCTTCTACCCGCCAATATAGGACATGTTTATTTTTTTTCGCTGTTTCGCCGTCTGTTCGGTACGTTCATCCGAATAGCGGTCATTCCGCTTCTCCCACAAATCGCGAATAGCGGCCAGGATTTCATGGTCCGCCACACCTCCGCGAATCAGTTCCCGCAAGTCAAATCCCTGCGAAGCGAACAGACAGGTATAAAATTTCCCCTCCGATGACAACCGCGCACGCGTACAGGTCGAACAGAACGATTCCGATACGGAGGTAATAAAGCCAATCTCGGCTTTACAGTCTGTATATTGATAACGTTGTGCAACCTCCCCATAGTAATGGGGCTCTAAAGGTTGCAGGTCGTAGGCAGCGCACAATCGTTGATAAATCTCCTTTTTGGTGACAACACGCTCAAAGCTCCAGTCATTGTCGTTCCCCACATCCATGAATTCAATAAAACAGAGCGTGATTCCCTGCTCTTTGAAATAGGCTGCCATAGGCAGGATTTCTTGATCGTTCACGCCTTTTTGCACAACCATGTTCACTTTAATATGGAACCCTATTTTTCTCGCATGTTCAATATTTTCCAATATAGCAGCCGGTTTAATCCCGCGCCCATTCATATGTGCGAAAAGCTCCGGCTCCAGCGCATCCAAGCTAATGTTCAATCTGCGCAGACCCTTATCATATAATTGCTGGGCGTACTGGTTCAGGAGAAGACCATTGGTAGTCAATCCGATATCCTCGATCCCGTCAATATGAACAAGCATCTCGACTAATTCCGGTAAATTGCTTCGCAATAAGGGTTCGCCGCCAGTTAAACGAATCTTCTTCACACCGAGAGAAGCGAATAGTCGAGCCACGCGATGGATCTCTTCAAAGGTCAGCAGCTCATTTTTCGGCAAGAACATAAAGTCATAACCGAAAACTTCCTTCGGCATGCAATATGTGCAGCGAAAATTGCAGCGATCGGTGACTGAAATGCGCAAATCGCGTATCGGTCGGTGCAACTGATCACGCATGGGTTCTATGGTCATATTACAGCCTCCCTCTCTCTTCATGCTATTCTGGCGTATTCATATTTTGAAACACATGGCCGGAATCCACGGTTAACTTGCTTCCCTGAACCCAGCGCACATCAACTTGTGCCAATAATCTCATTACACTGTATTGACCTTGCGCCAACGAACGGTGAATGAAGTCTTTCATCCGACGGTGAAACACAGCGACAAGCGGGTGGCGAGCTCCATCGGCTTCAACGGCAGCAGCATCCTCGCCTGCGTAACACTTCACAAGCGATTTCATCACGTCGGCTGTCATGTAGGGCATATCACAGGGCAAAATAACATACCGCTTGGCAGGATAGGCTGCCATCGCTGAATAGATTCCCGCAAGCGGTCCGCATCCCATGAATTCTTCGGCATCGGTGATCACGTTCATCTTCGGAAGAAATCGTTCCTGAAATTCCGGGCGTCCTACGACCACTACGTGAGAACTAATGCTCCGCAGTGCCTCATATGCAACTTCATAATAGAATCTGCCATTTGATTGGGCAAATGCTTTTGGAGATCCAAAACGCTTAGACAATCCCCCTGCAAGAACAATGCCGACCGTATCCATCAACCGCCGCTGACCGGGGGAATAAAGGCAATCGCGTCCCGGGCACGAATAACATCGTCTGGCCGAGCGTACTCTTCATTCACTGCAACAAATAATGTTTTGTTCTTAAAATCGGGATAGGTTTCTTTGGCCCAATCCATGAGCTCTTGAACAGTCCATTCTGCACGATCTATGGTTTCTTCGGACTTTCCTGTTATCTCGCGCAGACCTGCAAAATAACATACACGAATCATTCCATCCCCCTCCTTTGCGCGGGCTTTTTCTGTTCGCCAATCCATTCCTCGCCGTTTTCCCATATTTCTTTTTTCCAGATCGGCACCATCTCTTTGATCCGTTCAATCGCATACTCATTTGCCTCGTAGGCAGCTTTCCGATGCGGTGACGACACCGCGATGACGACTGCCGTATCTGAAATATGAAGCTCACCAATCCGATGGGCAATGGCAACGCGCGTGCCCAGCCACTTCTCTTCAATCTCGGCACCGATTTGCGCAAGTTTCTTTTCCGCCATCGGCACATAGGCCTCATATGCCAAGTATAACGTTCTCACACCTTGTGTCCACTCTCGCACATGACCCGTGAACGTAGTCACAGCGCCTGCGCCTGGATGCAATACCAATTCCATAACCTGCTGAACATTCAGGGGACCGTCGATAATCTCGTATTGCTTCATTTAACGCTCACCTTCTAAATAGTCTAACATCCATTCATCTATACAAGCCTCATCCTGATTGCCCAGCACCGTAATATCTTCGTCCCGCTCGATATTCGCATCCTTATATGCCAAGACAAGTACGATATTCGATGCTTTCTGCAAACCATCCCATTCTTCCTTCGTGCGTACAATGACCACTTTGGGCTCCAGCGCTTCCTTAAAGCCCTCTACGAAAATAATGTCTGGCTTGGCCAACGCAGCTAACTTGATTAATTCTGGAAGCTCGGGCCCGCCCTCCATATGCATCTGAACCAAACCGCCGCCAACTGCGATAGAGCTCACAGCTCCCTGAGACAGGAACTTCATGCTGTCTGTGTCTGCAGACGGCATGGAGAGCGGTCCGCCGTGTCCATGATGCTTAATCACCGAGACACGCAAACCTCGGGCTAACAGGAATTGAATCCATTTTTCGATCCGTGTCGTTTTCCCGCAATTTTTATAGCCTACTACCTGCAATATTTTCATAGTACCCACTCCGCGGACCCTTCCTCACCCCCTAATAAAAGCACGTCCACTTCGCGTCCCGCTTCATATCCCGCGGATCCGCCCGGGAGCACGATCAATGCGTTGCCCCGCGCAATCGAAGACACCGCATTCGATTTATTAAATCCTGCAGGCGTTACTAGCGCCCCATTCGGGGTCGCCTGATACACAGCGCGGATAAATCGCATAAATGGATTGGCTTTGAGGAAATTTTCGGTCAATGCAGCCTTTGCATAAGGTAAATATGGCTTCTGACTGCCCATCATCTTCATCATTGCGGGACGAACGAAGAGTTCAAACCCGGTAAAGCACGCGGAAGGATTCCCTGATAATCCAAACAAGAGCTGTCCTTGAGCAACGGCGGCCGTCGTTACGCTTCCCGGCCGCATCGAAACTTTATTGAACAAGACCTCAGCACCCAAACGCTCATAAATGGCCGGTAAATAGTCAAAATCCCCAACCGACACGCCGCCTGTCGTAATCAGACAATCCGTCTCGCTCAAGGCTTGAACGACTGTCTCATAACAAGCATCCAGATCATCTGCAAGCATGCCATAGGAACGGCTTTCAATTCCTAAACGAGCAAGCTGTGCCGCAATCATGGGACCGTTACTGTTCCGGATTTTGCCGGGGACAAGCTCATCTTCGACTTCGAGCAATTCGGTGCCTGTAGCAAGAATGCCTACAATCGGTTTGCGGGCTACACGAACCCGATCATATCCGAACGTTGCAAGAAGCGCGATCGTTCCGGGATGAATGAACGCCCCTGACGGGATCAGCTCTTCCCCTACTCGGGCATCTTCCCCTTGAAGAGAGACATTTTCATACGGTTGAAATGGCTTGCGAATGGTAAACACCGGCTCGGACACTTCCGCTTGCTCTAACATAACTACCGCATCCCCGTGTTCCGGCATCGCAGCCCCTGTCATCAGACGAACCGCCTCCCCTTCAGCAAGCGGCGCCTTAGCCACATGTCCGGCCCCAATACGATCAATAATACGAAACGAGATGCGATTTATACCCGATGCGCCGATCGAATCCACGGACCGAATCGCAAACCCGTCATAAGCTGAACGGTTAAAATGAGGAACATCCTGCTTCGCGATGATCGGCTCTGCCAAAATACGGCCATATGCCGCGCCAAGCGGCACCGTTTCATGTTGGCTCAAGCGCGCATGAGCGAGCACTTTGACAATGGCATCGGACACGGATACCGGTTTTCTCATTACATTCATAAACATCTTCTCCTAGCGCATATTGTGTTATACTACGGATTATTATGAAAAAGAGGGTGTGAAACATGTCCGAATTAACACATTTTAACGAACAAGGCCGGGCTAAAATGGTCGATGTCAGCGAGAAGCAGGAAACGGTGCGCACTGCCGTCGCGAAGTCCTCCATTCTGGTCAATGAAAGCATATATAAGCAAATTTCAGAGGGAGCGAACAAAAAAGGCGATGTATTCGCCGTCGCACAAGTCGCGGGCATCATGGCTGCCAAGCAGACCTCATCGATTATTCCAATGTGCCATCCCCTCGCGTTAACCGGGATCAACATTCAGTTCGAATGGAACATCAATCAGGCAGCCGCTCACTATGAAGTGCTGATTTTGGCAGAAGTGAAAACAAAAGGCCTGACAGGCGTTGAAATGGAAGCTCTCACCGCTGCCTCCGTCGCTGCATTAACGATCTATGATATGTGCAAAGCCGCTGGCAAAGAGATGATCATTGGTCCCACCATGCTGATGCATAAAACCGGCGGGAAAAATGGCGATTTTACACGTCAAGCGAACTAAATATGGCGTCCGCTTGCAGGGTGAGCCATTGCCGCCTTGCAAGTTGTTCCGTTTCAGTGAAAGGGAATAACGCTGAAAGAACCCACGTAGCGGACCACTTCTCCTGCGCCGTCTTTCACTGCATTAATGGTCAGAAGTTCCCTATATTCTTCCCCGCTCTTCCGGCGGTTCCAAATCTCCCCTTGCCATTGACCCGTTTGCCTAATTTCATTCCACATTTCCTCGTAAAATGCTCTAGACTGCTTCCCTGATTTTAAAATGCTTGGTGTGCGATCGATGACCTCTGCCTCTGTATAGCCTGTCAGCTCCGTAAATGCCGGGTTAACGGCTTGAATAACTCCCATCGAATCAGTGACTAGAATCCCTTGGCCTGTGGATCGAAACACTTCGTCCGACAAGGCAAGCCGATCCTGGTAATACATCCATACGACGAGGATCAGACTGGCTAGAGCGACTTGGGACAACGCCATGAACCCGATTGAATATTGCCCCGTGATGGAGTAAATACTCGATAACATCAACGGAGGGAAGAAACCGCCTAACCCGCCCATCATCGATACGATCCCATTCACCGTTCCCGCCTGCTTGTTGAAATATTGTGGGACAAGTTTGAAAATAACGCCATTTCCCAGCCCCGCACACACTGCTATTGTCAAACTGCCTGCCGTATAGAGCCCAATTGATGGCGAGAACGCAAGGAGAATGGCAGCCATGGTCAGGCCCAAGAATACGCCCATAAGCAAAAATAAAGGCTTGAACTTATCACCCAGCCATCCGCCGAGCGGACGCATGAACGTAGCCAAAGCGATAAACCCGGCCGTACGCATTCCTGCATCGACTTTATCAAGCTCAAAGTGAGAGACTAAAAAATTCGGCAGATATACCGTAAATGCGACGAACGAACCAAACGTTATAAAGTAAAAAAGCGAGAAGAGCCATAGTTTGTCGTTCTTATAGACACCCTTCATTTCTTCCATAATCGGTGTTTTCGCTCTTACTTCTTTCCGATCACCGAAGAATAGATTCAATACGGCAAAGACCAAGAGCAGAACGAGAAAGAGCTTCACCGTTAACGACCAGCCTACTTGGGTCGCAATGACCGGCGCTGCAAAGGTCGTAATCGCCGTCCCCAGATTGCCGATCCCGTACACCCCGTTGACTAGCCCGTGTCTTTCCTTCGGATAGTATTTCGGCAGCGACGTTACGCCGACGGAGAACACCGCGCCCCCAATGCCCAGAAACAATCCGCCAATGACCAAATCGGTAAATGAAGAAGCCTCGCTGATATAGAAGACCGGGAAAAGAAGCAGAATAAAGCTGACCAAGAAAACGATGCGCGCTCCAAAGACGTTGGCATAGTAACCCAACGGGATCCTTAGAATCGAGCCCAGCACAACTGGAATCGCAGTCAGAATCGCCAGCCGCTCTGCCGGAATTGGAATATCCTCTTTAATAAATGGAAGAAGCGCCGAAATAATAACCCAGACCATAAAGCCAAGCACCAAGTTTAGCGTTTGCAATGGCAATTGTATTTTTCTTATCATCACATCACCTAATTCCCAAGTACTGAATGACAATATATTGATTCCCATGTCTATTGTAAATGGGTGGCGAGCAAAAAAATAATAGGGAAATCCCCTGATTCTTCAGAGGAAATCCCTATATGTGCGTTAAAAATCAAGCAACTTCTTTTTGAGCGCATACTCGACAAGCTCCGGCCGGCTTTTCAAGTGCAGCTTTTCCATGATTTTCGTCTTGTGCACTTCAACAGTCTTGACGGAAATGAACAATTTCTCCGCGATTTCTTTATTCCCAAAGCCCTTGGCAACCAAAGGAAGAATTTCAATTTCGCGTTTGGTTAATAACTTGAAGGGATCGGAGTCACTGGATTCTTGGTCTTTCTTAATAAATTCCCTTACAAGGGACGTCGCCATTTTGGAATGAATGTAAGTGCCGCCTTTATAAACCGTTCGAATCGCGGACAGCAATTCCTCATCCGGCGCATTTTTTAATACGTACCCCGCTGCCCCGTTCTTAAGAACATGGAACAAATATTCTTCATCGTCATACATCGTAAGAATCAATATTTTCGTGTCCGGAAAATCACTGCTAATCTTCCCCGTTGCAATCAATCCGCTCTCGCCGGGAGGCATGCTTAAATCCATCAATAGGACGTGAGGCTTATGCTTGGCAACCATCTGGTAAGCCTCCATCCCATCCGCAGCCGTGGCGACAACCTCCATGTCATCCTGATAATTCAGGATCATGGAGAAGCCGCTTCGAACTACGGCGTGATCATCTGCGATGACTATTTTCACATTTCATCCTCCTCTCATTCAATCGGCGACAGTGGAATGTGAAGATGAATCGTCGTTCCCGCACCAATCTCCGATAGAATCAACAAGCGACCGTGGACTAGCTCAGAGCGTTCACGCATGCCGAATATTCCAAGCCCCGTCCCTTTTGGATCCCTTGTATTTACATGAAACCCGGAGCCTTCATCACGCACGATAAGCTGCAGGTTCCCTTGCTCCTCAAACAATCTTACGTGTATTTCATCCGTATTCGCATATTTAAGAGCATTCAGCACCGCTTCCTGGCATATCCGGTAGACTACCGTTTCGATCTCACTGCTGTAACGGGCAGACGAAAGCTCGGAATCAAAATGTACCAGCAGGCCATAGTTCTTCTCAATCCATTTGAAGTGAGAGCGAAAAGCTGCCTCTAAACCCAGATCATCGAGTGACGCCGGGCGCAATTCGACCGATAAATGACGAATATCATCCAATAATCTTGTTAATGAAGCTTCGGTCTGCTGCAGCTTGTTCATCACGACTTCGTCCACATTCATATATTTTAAGCAGCGTAAATCTACGAGGGAACTCAATAATTCCTGCGCAACACTGTCATGCAATTCGCGCGATATCCGCTTTCGTTCATCCTCTTGCGCTTTGATGACATATTTCATCATATTGGTTCGATACAGCATTTCCTGAGTTTTAAATTGCTTGGTCAAATTAAGCAGGATGAAGACACGAATGCCTTGTGCCTCATCGATCGTATGAAAGCTGGCTGCATAAGGCACAATTCCCTGCCCCCGCGTATTCAAGTAGACTTGGAAAGAGGAGAAATCCCCCTCATTATCGTCTAAAAAGCAGTTAGAACAGGACAGCACCGCTTCTTCATTCGTATAGCCCGCACAAGACTGGCAGATCGAAGTCTTTTTCTCCCTATGCATCTGCTCAATCACATCGATGTCGAGGATAGTCTCTGCAGCCGGATTCATGGCCAGCACTTCCCCTTCCGCACCGATAAAAAAGATAGCTTCCATGCTGTTCTCGTACATATTCTTCAGCAACTGGGATAGCTGAATTTCGTTCATTTGAATCACTGTTCTACCATCTCCCTGGTTAAGCAAGGGCCAAAATTCGGCTCGATGCCTTGCTGAAATGCGCGAAGCAGGGACTCTGTTAATTGATTCTCACAACGAAAGCCTACAAGCAATACACCTGCAACACGGCTATTTTTCCACAAGGGGACAGCACCCAAGCTTTGAAGCTGCTCCGACACAATAATCGGATAATTGAACATATCTTTAGGATCGAGGTCAGTATTCACGTTCTTGATGAGCATCGGCTTCCCCGTTTTGAACACCATGCCAGCAATCCCTTTGCCTGAATGCAATACAATCCGTTTAAAGCGATTGTTTAAATTGCCCGAAGCATATTGCCACGTTAGCACAAATTGATTTTCTGCCGGCTGTACAAGAGCGATGGAAACAAAGTCAAAATCAAATCGTTTCCGAAGTGTGTCGATTTCTTGCTGATAGTCAAAATTCGGTTCATCATGCATCCCAATTACTCCCTCGTTAATTGAAAAGAAGGCATGACACCTTCTCCTCCTATAATCCGTGTTTACGATTCTTTCTATACAGGATATAACTTCTCCCTACATAATTCAACGGAACACTCCAGACGTGAACCAGCCTTGTGAACGGCCAAAGCGCAAAGATGGAGAAGCCCGACAAAATGTGAATTTTAAAAGAGAGCGGCACATCCGTCATCAAGCTGGCATCCGGACGCAAGATAAATAAGTTGCGGAACCAGATTGAAATGGTTGACCGATAATCGAAACCGGGCTCGACGACATTGGTAACGACCGTGCTGTACAATCCCATAACCACAATGAATAGCAGCAACAAATTCACGATAATATCCGACGCGGAGCTTAATTTACGAACATTCTTTATGGTCAGCCGGCGAGCTGTCAGCAGCAGCATTCCGCCCAGCGTGAGGAATCCAAATAGGCTTCCGATGTACACCGCCCCGATGTGATACATATGATCGTTGATACCGATGGCATCCATCCATGACTTGGGAATGCCCAGGCCTGCGATATGCCCTCCGATTACGGGAAGGATGCCCAGGTGGAACATGAGACTGCCTAGCTTGAGACGCTTTTTTTCGATAAATTCACTGGATTTGGCTGTCCAATTGAACTGATCATTGCGATAACGAAAGATGTGGCCAACAACAAATACAACGATGCACATGTAAGGGAAGATGACCCACAGGAATTGATCAAGCAAGTTCATGGTCTGGCGCCTCCTGACGGATACAAGCTTTCAATGTTTCGCGCAAGGCTTTCATGATGTGAAAATAGGGACTATTGCCTTTGTCCAGTGATTGCAGAAGATGGTAGGTACCGTCCTCGATTACGCTGATGAGGACACCGAAGTCCCTCTCTGCCTGCGGATATCCCTGCCACTCTGCGGCGTAGATAAACTCGCACATCAGCGGCAGGTAATCTGATAATTCATTGTCAGGCATATCCAAGCCGAACATTTGATACAAGATTTTCAGCTTGGCAAGCATTTGCCCGCGTTCCTTCGTATCCTCGAATTTAAAATAGGTCATATACAAGGTTGAATCCTTCTGAAAATCAAAGGTTTGCACATACAGCTCTTCAATTTGTTCCATACTATAGTCATGCATGAGATTCCAGAATCGCTCAACATGTTCATAGGCCGGATCTGTTGGATCTAGCAATTGATTCATGACGGATGGGTGAAAATCGAGTTTCTCCGGGTACGTTAACTGCTGAGCGAAAAAACCGAATATAGGCTTATATTCATATAGCTTCTCGAGATTAATCACGCCATATTCCCCCATAGAAGTTGTCGTCGTAGCTGTCTTTGCCGCTCTTGTTGACCGATGGCCCTGCAGGTCCGCAGCCTCCGCAATTCATTCCGAAGCCTTCCGTGCCTTGCGCATGATAGGTGTCATAATAGCTTTCTTTATGTGAGGTCGGAATGACAAACCGATCCTCATATTTAGCGATCGCAAGCAATCGATAAATTTGTTCGGTCTGATGCGCCGTCAACCCCAGGCGTTCTAGCCGTTGTTCTTCAAAAGGCGTGCCTAGCGATAAGGCCCGCATATAGGACCGCATCATCGCCAGCCGTTGCAGCGATTCTTTCACAGGTTCCGCATCGCCAGACGTTAGCATGTTCGCCAAATATTGAATCGGCATCCGCATTTCCTCGATTGCCGGGAATATCATATCCGGATTCTGAATCGAATCCTTGCCTTCAAAATAGTTCATGATCGGGCTGAGCGGCGGCACATACCATACCATCGGCAGCGTCCGATATTCAGGATGCAACGGGAAAGCAAGCTTGTATTCAATCGCAAGCTTGTATACCGGTGAATGCTGAGCCGCCTCGATCCACTCTTCGGTTAAGCCGTCTGCCCGCGCCTGCGCAATCACTGCGGGATCATGCGGATCCAGGAACAAGTCACATTGGGCTTGATACAGCTCCTTGTCATCCGGTATGGAAGCCGCCTCCTGCACTCGATCGGCATCATACAACAACACGCCCAGGTAACGAATACGTCCCGTACATGTCTCCGAGCATACCGTTGGCAGACCGGCCTCAATTCGCGGGAAGCAGAACGTGCATTTTTCCGCTTTATTGGTCTGCCAGTTGAAGTATACCTTCTTATAGGGGCAGCCTGTCATACAGTAACGCCAACCGCGGCAAGCCTCTTGGTCTACCAAAACAATGCCGTCCTCATCGCGCTTATACATAGCCCCGGACGGGCAGGATGCAACACAGCTCGGGTTCAAGCAGTGCTCACAGAGCCGTGGCAGATACATCATGAACGCTTGCTCAAAATCAAATTTGATCTCTTCTTCAATCTTCTTGATGTTCGGATCCTGCGGACCTGTGACATGCGCGCCCGCCAAATCATCTTCCCAGTTCGGGCCCCACTTCAGATCCATATTGTCGCCTGTAATAGCCGACTTCGGACGAGCTACAGGCTGGTGCTTCTTTTCTCCGGCATTGGTCAGGTGTTCATAGTTGTACGTCCACGGTTCATAGTAATCTTTCATTTCAGGCATATCCGGGTTATAAAAAATTTTCCCGAGGGCAATCTTGGACAGCTTGTTCCCCGATTTCAATTCGAGCTTTCCGTTCTTCAGGGTCCAGCCTCCCTTGTAATGCTCTTGATCCTCCCATCGCATCGGGTAGCCGATGCCCGGCTTCGTCTCTACGTTGTTGAACCACATGTATTCGGCGCCAGAACGATTGGTCCATGTGCTCTTGCACGTCACACTGCAGGTGTGGCATCCGATGCATTTGTCCAAATTCATGACCATGGCAATTTGCGCCTTAATCTTCAAGCCACTCGACCTCCTTCATTTTGCGGACGGCAACATAGATATCCCGCTGATTTCCAATCGGACCATAATAGTTGAAGCCATAGCTGAGCTGAGCATAGCCGCCTACCATTTGAGTTGGTTTCACGTGAATTTTCGTCGGCGCGTTATGACTTCCGCCGCGATCCTTCGTAATCTCCGAGCCCGGCACGTTAATATGCTTATCTTGCGCGTGATACATGAACATCGTGCCTTTCGGCATGCGGTGGCTAACGACCGCCCGAGCTGTTACCACACCGTTGCGGTTATACACTTCAAGCCAGTCGTTATCTTGAATATGATGCGCCGCCGCATCCTCATTATTGATCCAGACGGTCGGACCGCCGCGGAATAAGGTCAACATGTGCAAGTTGTCCTGATACATGCTGTGAATATTCCATTTGCCGTGCGGAGTTAAATACCTAAGGACCAACGCGTCCTTGCCCCCAACAATCTGCTTGTCGCGCGATCCGAATACCATCGGCGGAAGTGTCGGTTTATATACAGGCAACGCTTCGCCAAACTGGAGGAAGATTTCATGATCGATATAGAAATGCTGTCTCCCGGTAAGAGTACGGAACGGAACAAGACGTTCAATGTTCGTCGTGAATGGCGAATACCGTCTCCCCATCTTGTTGGACCCGCTGAATACCGGTGTTGGAATGACTTCGCGCGGCTGAGCCGTAATGCTTTGAAACGTAATCCGTTCAGCTGCGCGATCGGCTGAAATATCCTTCAGCGCAACGCCCGTGTCTTGCTCGGCCGATTCCCAAGCGCGCTGAGATACCTTCCCGTTCGTCGCAGAGGATAAATTCAAGATCGCGTCTGCTGCTTGGCGCGCCGTATGAAGCTTCGGCAAGCCATTTTTAATCGAGTCATCGAAATAAGCGCCGTTGATCCGTTTCAATTCTTCATACTCTTCAGCAACCGAGAAGCTGACACCGTGAGCGCCTACTTTGCCTGTTGCAAGGTTCGGGCCGAGCGAGACATACTTGTCGTAAATTTTTGTGTAATCACGCTCTACAATAGACAAGTTTGGCATGGTTTTCCCTGGGATCGCCTCGACTTCCCTCTTGCGCCAATCTTTAACTTCACCGAAAGGTTGTGCAATTTCGCTTACAGAATCATGGGTGAGCGGCGTAGCGACCAGATCCTTATACACGCCTGGAAGATACTCTGTCGCCAAATCCGAGAAGGTCTGCGCAATTGTCCGATAGATATCCCAATCGGATCGGGATTCCCATAGCGGATCGACCGCAGGGTTAAACGGATGCACGAACGGATGCATATCCGTGGAGGATAAATCCGTTTTTTCATACCAAGTTGCTGCCGGCAATACGATATCCGCATACATCGGCGTCGCAGTCATTCGGAAGTCTAAAGCAACCAAGAGATCAAGCTTTCCCTCTACCTCTGCGCGCCATGTGATTTCTTCCGGCTTGTCTTCCTCGTTCGGCGTGGACAATAATCCGTCCCCTGCGCCGAGCAAATGCTTCATGAAGTACTCTTGCCCCTTCGCCGAGCTTGAGATCAGATTGGAGCGCCACACAAATAAGGAGCGCGGGAAGTTCACTGGCGCATCAGGATCCTCAACGGCAAACTGGGTCTCACCAGATACAATTTGATCAAGTGCCTGTTTAATAATGCCCTCGTTCGTCACGGTTCCTTGTTGTCCTGCTTCCTCGGCAAACGCCAAGCTGTTCTTATTGAATTGCGGATAGGATGGCAGCCATCCAAGACGTGCAGCGAGCACATTATAATCCGCCGGATGCTGGTAGCGGATGTTCCCGCCCGTTGGCGATTTCAACGATTCTGCACCCATCTCCTCATATTTCCACTGATCGGTTGCAAAATAGAAAAAGGATGTCGCATTTTGCAGCCGAGGCGCCCCTTGCCAATCCTTGGCAAAGGCAATTGCAGACCAGCCTTCAATCGGACGGCACTTCTCCTGGCCTACATAGTGCGCCCAACCGCCTCCGTTCACGCCTTGCGAAGCCGTTAATATAACCAAGTTCAGTATCGAACGATAAATCGTATCGCTGTTAAACCAGTGGTTAATCCCCGCACCCATGATAATCATGGAGCGTCCCCCGGTATCCAGCGAATTCTGAGCGAATTCGCGGGCAATTTGAGTCACTATGGATGGCTTAACACCCGTGATTGATTCCTGCCATGCAGGTGTATAGGATGATGATGCGTCATCATACCCTTTCGCCTCAAGATCGCTGCCGATGCGGCGTACGCCATATTGACTCAGCATCAGGTCATATACCGTAACGGCTAGCCGTTCCGTCCCATCGGCAAGCTGGATTTTCCGGGCTGGTATTGGACGCCTAAAAACCCCATTTCCGGTATTGTCGAAGTACGGGAACACCATCTCTTTCCATTCGACGCCATGGGGTTCAACGGATAACGCCGGCATGATCTTCGTTCCGTCTTCACGTTCCAGAATCAAGTTCCACTTTTTGTCCTTCTCCCAACGCTGCCCCATCGTTCCATTAGGAACCGTGATCATATTCGTTCCTTCATCCAGAATGACCGGCTTCCATTCGGCATGCTGCGAAGAATCTCCCAGATCGCTCGCTCGCAAGAAACGGCCCGCTTTATAAGATCCTTCATGCTGATCTAATAGAATCAGGAATGGCATATCTGTATATTGCTTCGCATAATTCAGGAACATCGGCTCCTGGCGCTCGTTATAAAATTCACTCAAAATGACATGCGTCATGGCTTGAGCAATCGCCGCATCCGTTCCCGGATTCGGAGCCAGCCAGTTATCTGCGAACTTCACATTTTCCGCATAATCCGGCGCCACCGACACAACCTTCGTTCCCTTATATCGAACCTCTGTCATAAAGTGTGCATCCGGCGTACGCGTTAGCGGCACGTTCGAGCCCCACATGATGAGGTAGCCTGAATTGTACCAGTCGCTCGACTCGGGCACATCCGTCTGCTCGCCCCAGATTTGCGGCGATGCTGGCGGAAGATCGGCATACCAATCATAGAAGCTCAGCATTTCACCGCCCAGCAGCGAGATGAACCTTGCGCCTGACGCGTAACTAATCATCGACATCGCAGGTATGGGCGTGAAGCCGGCAATACGATCGGGTCCATACTTGCGAATCGTATAGATGAGCTGTGCTGCGATTAATTGCGTCGCAGCCTCCCAAGACACGCGAATGTGACCGCCTTTTCCGCGCGCTTGCTTATAAGATAACGCTTTCTCTGGATCCTCCACAATGCTTGCCCAAGCCGCGACCGGATCCGAGGTTTCCTGTAAAGCCTGCTTCCACAAGCGCCACAACCGGCCTCGCATATACGGGTATTTCACGCGCAGCGGGCTATATTCATACCACGAAAATGAAGCGCCGCGCGGGCAACCGCGCGGTTCAAATTCAGGCATATCCGGACCGCATGATGGATAATCGATCTGCTGATTTTCCCATGTAATAATTCCGTTCTTCACAAATACCTTCCAACTGCAGGATCCCGTACAATTGACGCCGTGCGTAGTGCGCACGACTTTATCGTGCGACCAGCGCCCGCGATACATGTTCTCCCATGTGCGATCCTTTTCCTCGAGAATCGACCAGTTGCCTGAATAGCTTTCTGTTGGCTTAAAGAACCTCAGTCCAAATTTCCGTTTCATTTGGAGATCACTACTCCTTCTGCAGAATGACAAAGATTTGACGGGAATCAATGATTTGTCTATTCTTATACACTCATTATGAAAGGGACTCATTTTCATTCCTATAAGGGGAAATCCCTATATCCTAGCGGGGAAATCCCTCTTTCTTTCAAATGCCGTCATTCGCAGGCGAAGTTGGTTAACTTAGTGAATCATAGCCCTTGGAGCATCTGCACTTTTCTGAATGAAAAAATGTCTAACAACTCCTAACGTAAAGCTATAAAAATATGTATAAAAAGGAATTATTGTTTTGTTCATCAGGTATATATCCGATAAAATGAAAATGCAATTCGAATTTTCATCCAAAAATAGGGGGTTTTGCTTGTGAGGAAAAAAATGGTTTCTGCGTTTTTGGCCGGGTTGATGTTATTTTTGATGATTCCAGTAGCATCGGTCTTTGGAGCGGCAAAGGTGGGAGAAACTTTAACGAAGCCCGAGGAAGGTTGGAAGAGGTATTCTTATAAATCTCCTCAAATCACTTACTCGGGCAATGGATGGCATGAATATGGAGGCATCGAATATGAGACAACCGCTAAAGATGCCGCCTTTCAATTTAACTTTAAAGGCACTTCATTCCGTATCATCTCAATCAATTATTCATCTGCTTCGGATAACATTGCCGTTCTCATAGACGGTAAAGAGGCAGGAACACTTTCCTTGAAAGGCACTTCAGATTATACAGCTCGATTAAAATACGAAGTTGACGGATTGTCCGACAAGGAACATTCCGTACAATTCATCAACAACAAAACCGGAGAGTATATCATCCTGCAAGGGATTGACCTTCCGAATGCAGCAGAATTGATGCCTTATAACCCGGACATTCCTGCAGAACCTGCTGCACCGGAACTGGACGTTACATCAGTTACCGATCTTGTTTATCTCAATGAGACGTTTTTTGTGCAAGTTGCTCTAAACCACGCGCAAAATATTTATGCCGAAGATTTCACGCTCGACTACGATAAAACCCGCTTTCAACTCGTTGGTGTAGAAACAACGGACAACATGATGCTCGTCCATCAAAGCAATGCCGATCCCTTGCGATTAATTACAGCAAGCAAAGGACGGGAAAACGGGATCAACGGAACAGGGATACTCGTTAACTTGAAGTTTAAAGCCATTGGCTTAGGAAAAGGGAAAATAGACGCTACTAAAGCGAAAATAGCCGACAATGGCACAATCGAAATAACACTGGCGCCTGAAAACGTTGGTGAAAAAACAATTGAAGTTATCGCTGGCTCGAAGTCTGATTTTAGTCTTAAACACTTGGGCGAGCTCGCATTTCATTATGAAGCTGACAAATCCAATCTTTCTGCCGATTTACAAAATCTGTTAGGACAAACAGGAACAGTCGGTGATGTCGATTTAAATCAACTCGTTCAAGAAATTTTGGCAAATCCAAAATATGATTTCAATAATTAAAGGTTATGAAAATGCTCTTCTATACCAGAGGAGCATTTTCTATGTTTATGAGGTCCTTTATGTGCTGACAGGAGCTTAAGATCGATCTGCAAGCGATAGTCCCTTGTCGGCAAGAGCGGGCCTAGAGCTAGTCTGGTTAGGCAGGATTAATATCGTTGATTAGCGGGGAACTGAAAAGAATATAGCAAAAAAACGGCATCTCTGCCGTTTTGATTACATAACTGGTGGGTTCTGAGGGGCTCGAACCCTCGACCTGATGATTAAGAGTCAACTGCTCTACCAACTGAGCTAAGAACCCATATTCGATACTGGGTTCAAGGGGGATCGCTACATCCCGATTGAACGAAGCTATTATGGTGAGTGGCACCACTAAGTGATAATCTCCATAACTGGCTACTTCTTTATTCTAGACCTTTTGAGCAGATTTGTAAACTTATTTATCCTGACTAATTTTTGGTGAGTTTTCCTATTTTGGAACCTCAGATGGGGCATTATTTTAGGGATGTGCTCCATGTTTTAGCTGCCTTCCATGCGTATGTCTGATGTCATGAATCGCAATAGCTGGATGCTTTTTATGTAGCGGGAGACCTCATCACTATCATTGACGAAATCTCCCACTATGAGGATTAAAGTACTAATGCATGAAATTAACAGAACAAATAACCATAACTTCGATTCCTTTATTCTTCTTGAATCATTATTTTGACATTCGTATGAGCAGCGGCTGGAGTGTTGGCTGTAAAGAGTACCTTCGCATCACTTGTCGCTACGTTCCATCCTGTAATTATATTTCCAAATGCTTGTGCAATTTTCGTTGCTACATCAGCTGCCGACTCTGTACCCGTGAGTGTCACATTTACAGAGATAGGTGCCGACCCATCCGTAAACGTTACATGAAGGTTTCCTGCTGCTTTGGCACCATTAGTGATCGTTAATGCTGCAACTTTCGTGCCACCTACAGTCGTTGCAGCCCCTGCTGTGGTAATCGTGCTACTCGGCGTTCCTACTCCTGTTAACATTTCTTCTACCGTTACGGCAACATTATCATTATTCGCTGCTGGTGCTTGAGCTGTGAACTTCACATTCGCACCGCTTGCTGTTACATCCCATCCGCTAATCGATGTGCCAAACGCCATAGCGATAGCGTTGGCTACCTCCTCAGCCGTTTCTGTTCCTACTATAGATACATTTACAGAGACGGGAGTTGTACCGTCGGTGTAATTCACATAGAGCGATCCTGGAGCTGTTGCTCCGTTGAGCACCGCTAAGGTTACAACTTGCTCAATCCCCGTATTAGCTGTAGCATCACCTAAGGTAGTAATCGTACTATCTGGCATTCCTATTCCTGTGTAATCTCCCGATAGTCTTGCTACAGCCTTTGTATTATTAGCAGCGGGAGCATTGGCTGTAAATATTACTCTCGAACTGTTTGTAGATACGTTCCAACCCGGAATAGAGCTGCCGAATGCGGCAGCAATTTTATCCGCTAGCTGAGCCCCTGTTTCTGTGTCCAGCGTCATTACATTTACAGTTACAGATGCTACACCATCCATGAATTTAACGCCAACAGGTCCTCCGCCTGATATAGAACCGGGAAGCGTCAATGTTACAACCTGTGATGTGTTTGAGCCTAAGTTACCAGGAGTAGTTATTGTGCTTCTTGGTGCGCCTACTCCCGACGCCTCAAAGACAATTACTGAAACATTTTCATTATTCGTCGCTGGTGTTTGGGCTGTGAACTGGACATCTGAACCGCTCGTCGTCACATTCCAGCCCGGAATAGAGCTGTCGAATGCGGCAGCGATTTTCTCAGCTACCTCCTCAGCCGTTTCTGTTCCTGCTAAGTCGATTTTTACACGAACAGGCGTTGTGCCATCCGTGAACTCCGCATAGAACGAATCTTTCACTTTTGCACCGTTCGTTATCGATAATGTTGCGACTTGCGCAGTGCCTGCAATTGCCTCAACGCCTGAGGTAGTAATCGTACTATTTAACGTACCCACTCCTGTTGCGATATCCTCTACTGTAGCTTTCACATTCGCATTATTCGCTGCAGGAGCGTCAGCTGTAAAGAGTACATTTGTACCGCTTGCAGTTACACTCCACCCCTTTATAGTCGATCCAAATGCCGTAGCAATTTCTGCTGCTACATTAGCCGCAGTCTCTGCACCAGTCAGTGTTACATTTACAGACACAGGTGTCGTTCCATCCGTGAACGTTGCACGAAGTGTTCCCGCTACTGTTGCATCATTCATTATCGTTAGTGTTGCAACTTGAGCGGCACCCGTAGTCGATGAATTTTCTATGGTAGTCGTATATGTCACACCGGTAACAGTAGGTAACGCTGGTTCTGGTTCTGGTTCTGGTTTTGGTTTTGATTCTGGCTTTGATTCAGATTCAGATTCGGACTTAGATTCATATATATATATGATTTCAGTTTTAGTTTTAGATTCAGATTTAGTTTCTAGTTCAGTTTTAGAATTAGCTTCCGGTTTTGTTTCTGGTGTAGGAGTCGTAGGAGTCTTGCCGTTATTGTTTGTAGGTGTCTCTGGAGTTGAGCTTTTCGCTCTATCCAGCATCACAACGGCCTCTGCCCGAGTAATGTATGCTTTCGGTTTAAAAGTATGGTCTGAATACCCTATAATAATGTTTTTGGATGCTGTAGCACCTACTACACCTTTGCTCCATGACGCTATTGTTGAAGCATCTTTAAATACATTTGCTGTCTGTTCCTCGTTAGACATATTCAACAGATTTCCTACAATAACTGCCGCTTCTTGGCGGCTTAGGAATTTGGAACTGCGTATAGACTTATCTGCATAGCCTTGTATGTAGCCTTCCTTTACTGCTTTCTGAACTTCTGTGTATTCCCAATTTGATTCTTTCATATCAGTGAAGCTTATGTTAGTAGTTTGATTGAATTGAAACAAACGATTAACTAGAGCCATGAATTCTCCACGCGTAATGGTGTTATTCGGTTTGAGAGAACCGTCGGGGTATCCCTTGATCAGACCTTGAGCAATCCAGTTTCTTAATTGGTTTTCCGCCCAATGTCCTTCAATATCCGAATAAATCGTTTGACCGAACGCAACTCCGATTGAGGCAAACATTAAACTTATCATTAGAACGATGGTCAAAACTTTACGGGCAATTTTTCTAGCGATCATTTGAAACCTCCACTTTAACTATATTTTTCTATGGTGCTCAAAACAGGAGTTAACCAGCCCCTTCTGGATTCACGCTTGGAATCGTATTTGGGTAATAAGTAGTGATTGAGTATGCGCCAATCTGTCATGACAACCACTCCTTAGGACCTATATTTTATTACTTTCAATTTATCGGCTTCCCATAACCTTTTTATTAGGAAGAAAATCTCAGGAGAGTAATGGAATCCATACAAGTAGGTTTATCAACAAGCAGACGGACTTTAAGCAAATATGTGCTGAATAACTAAAAAAGCAACCTGTTAAAGGTTGCATGAGGATGCGATTTCGTTGACGAGCCTAAAAAACTTTCAGATCCATAAGTTCGTCTGCCAACCGCGAACCATTTCGTCGTGGGTAAGGTTGCTTTCATTGTTAGTTCAATCTTTGATTAATCATCTTGATGTTACTCTCTATGGCCGCACAAAAAAAGTGCTGCCCCATAAGGTCAGTAATGACCTTAGAGACAGCCTTTTAGACAAGCCTGTATTTATTTTTTTAATGAAATCTCAAATTTGGAGCCAACTTCTCCTGCAAATACGATTCTACCGTTATCCGGTAATAAGGCCTGATTCTTACCGCTGATCACGGTGTGGTTGATGCAAATACCTGCTTGATCATAGACTGCAAAGGAACCATTCGAAGGCATCTTAACCGTCATGACCTTTCCTTTGGCGGCAGCTGGAACTGAATACCATTTGGCAAGACCGTCCGCTTGGATCGTTGTCGAGGATTGCTTACCCGAATAGAGTGGTTTTACAAGTTCCTCACTAGCGTATAAGTTACCTGCTGCCGTAAAATACTCTACTCCATTCTCCTTAAAGAAGTTGATTTCCATTGTATCTCGACCAGCCATAGTAGGGATTTGCAGTGTGTTGGCTGCTTTGTTTGCATCAATGATCTTATTATTTAACAAATAACCAGGAACATCCTTAATCATATTAAATTGTAGAACTGGCCCACCGTTGAAATAGATCATCGATGAGTATTTCTCACTTAATACGTAATATTTTTTATTTTCACGCTCTTTCCATGCGGCAGTGATATCGTGGGATAATTCATTGGCTTCAAGCTTCTCTGCCTTATACTCTGAGAAAGCTAACTGTCCAAGCCCCGGTATGGATATATATGAGCGGGACCACAAGTAAGTGCGTCCATTTTTCTCAACGACGAATTTGTACTTTTGCGTGCCCTCCTCGTTTACAAAAGAACCATCTGCCGTATACGTATACTTTTGGGAAGGATTGTTTGGAGTCGTGATCGTGGATAAAGACAATTCGCCCACAGGATTCATTTCTACCTTCATTAATGCACCTGAACCTCCACCATAAATACCTGCATGCTGGGATAATTCCTGAGGCATATCCGCCTTTATAGGTACGCCATGCGACTTCGCTGGCTTCCGTTCTTTAATAACATCTTTCTCTTGCAGCGCGCTAAGCAGCAGTTCATTTGCTATCAATTGATCTGTTGCGCTTGAGCCACCTGAAGAGAGAACAGCCGCAGCCATGTTGTATTCCGGGAGCACGACTAACGATGAATGATAGGACGTCGTATCTCCACCTTTCGTAATTGCCTTAATGCCATATTGATTGTATGGAAACAAGTTTACACTATCCCATCCTAAGCCGTATGATAAAGACGTATCGCCCTCTTCCGGCCACATGCCTCTTTTATACTCTGCTTGTTCCATGGCTGATACCGATTTGGTAGAAAGAATACCATCGACTTCTCCCGTGAAAATCTGTGAGAATTTAACCATATCTTCAGCTGTGGAGTAAATGCCTCCTGTTGCAATGATGTTATAATTCTCTTGTGGAAGTTGTCCCTGATAATTAGGGTGATAGACCCCCGCCAGTGTCGCCGAATCCACAAGATCCTGCGGTGTTTTTGTGTTGTTCATTTCTAGAGGAACTGTAAAATACTTGTGTATAAATGCTGTAAAGCCCATGCCGCTAACTCTCTCTACCAATATTTCAGCTAACGAAAAACCAACGTTATTGTATACCGAGAACACGCCTGGAGCTGCTTTTAAGTCCTGGGTTGCCAATTCCTCCAACAATGTATCATGTGCATAAGTATCATTATCATCATACAATGTTGAATTTGGGCCCGTGTATCCATGAAGACCGGAGGAATGATTCAGCAGCATGCGTGGTGTAATCTGTTTGTAACGGTTGTCTTTCATCTTAAAATCAGGTAAATATTTCGCAACGGGCAAATCTAAATCTAACTTGCTCTCGTCTACAAGCTTCATAACAGCCGCCGCGAGCACCACTTTGCTCGTAGAACCTATACCATACTTCGTATCGGAAGTAAGAGGTACATTTCCCTTTATGTCGTTTTTGCCAGCATGCCCTGAAATGACAATCTCTCCATCATCAATGAGCGCATATTGCAGACTTGTAGTGCCGTAAGTTTCTGTTAGCAGTTTAGCTTTCTCAGCAGCTATTTTTTTAGTTGCATCAAAAGTAAGATGACTGCTGTTATTGGTGGCCGTTGCGGCCATTGCAGACATTGGAGCAAGCATCGTTAGCACGAGGGTAAAAGCGACTATTGAAGTCCGTTTTCTACCTGTTCTCGTGCCCATCCTCATTTTCATTACCTCGCTTCGTTTCACTCGCATCTTCTCCTGTCTTCATCGGTTTATTGGGCTACCTTAACGGGCCGCTAAGGAAAGCTTATATAACGAAGATGTACTCCCTGTGACTACAATATGAACGGAGTATGAACAGCCCCAAAAATGCTACGGCATACAAAAGAATCTCGGCCGGGTTCTCTTTCACAAACAGCGAAAAAACCGTCCTAAAGGACGGTTTTATATCACTTATTCACATGCACAAAATAGTGGAGAGACCTTTTTCAGTGCGCTTATTTTATTTCTTCCATAAATTTTCTAAAGTTTTCAGCTATTTCTTTTGATTTCGTATGGTGTAGATAATGTTCTCCTTCAAGTTTCATCACTTTTCCATGTACAGAATCTTTGACTTGCTCTTCATGCAGGGGTATCCAACCTTTCACGCTTGTATTATTCGCTTGTATAAAGAAAATAAGAGGAAGATTTTTTGGGAATGTTAAATGTTGAGCACCTTTAAAATTAGAAGAAATATGTTTCATTTCATTCAAGGTAGTGGCATTATTCCCGTTTCTATTCGAAATCATGCTCATTTGTTCTTTTGTTTTATCATCAAATGCTAATGAAGCATAGGGGTCACCACTTACTTTCTTGACCAATCTTAAGAGACCTGATTGTTTGAGAAATTTAAACGTTTTTAATGGGAATTTAACATCCATACCGGGTTGTGTTGGAACACTACTATCGATTCCGACAAATGCACTCACTTCGTTTGGATATTTGTTCACATAATCCAGTCCGTAAATGCCTGCAATGGAATGGCCCATTAGAGTGAATCGGTTAATATTAAGCTGCTGTAAAGCTTCATGAATTTCACTTACAATATGCTCCGTGCTTCGCTCTTTTTCGGTTTCATCACTTAATCCATAACCGAAAGGCTCTATCACGACAACTTTGTAAAATGGAGATAGTTCATCTACTAGCAGCTTAAAATCAAGAGCTGGTGCCGCTGTTCCATAACCAGGTAAGAGCACGACTGTTTCTTCGCCTTTTCCTTGAATCAATACATTCATCTTTTTCCCATCGACAGTTACAGACTGACCATAGGGTTCTATTTTTCCTTGCTCCGATTTGTTGCAGACAATATTAACGATAAAAACAATGGCTAGAAAAAGTACTATTGCTATAGCTATAACTCCTATGGATTTAAGTATAATGAGAAGCGCTTTTTTCATCATTTATGCGCGAGGGGTTAGAACGACAATTGAAGCTCGTTTTCTACCTGTACTCGTGCGTATCCTCCTTTTCATTATCACTCTTTGTTCCACTCGTATCGTCTCCTGTCCCTATCGGTTTTTTCCGGCTGCCTTAACGGGCAGCTAATGAAAGCTTATACGACGAAGATGTACTCTCTATGACGACAATATGAACGGAGTATGAACAAGCAAAAAAAATGCTACGGCGTCACATGCAAGGAAGCTTGCACATGAGCCGTAGCATGGAGAATGCGATTTAGACAATCCGAGTTATCCCCTATGAATCTAACTAATCTGTTGGCGTTGTGATTGGCAAGGTGACCATGACGGTCGTTCCTCGGCCGGGTTCACTTTCCACCCGAATGTCGCCTTGGTGTAGCGATACAATCTGTTTAACGATGGCGAGTCCCATACCGCTGCCGCCATACTTACGACTGTGGGAACGATCAGCCTTAAAGAACCGTTCGAATATACGCTTCTGGTCCTCGAAGGAAATACCAATGCCCGTGTCGGATATTCGGACGGTCACGTTTTTGATATCTTGTTTGATGCTGACGTCAATAACGCCGCCATCCTTGGAAAATTTGATGCTATTGCCGAGTATGTTCGTCCATACCTGGTTTAATTGATCATGATCAGCCATTATGCTGACGGCCTTCATATTGAGCTCAAAACGGATGTTGCGAGCCGACCATTGCGGTTGGAGCGCGACGATGACTCGCCTGATCTGTTCATCAAGGCTGAACGTGACCAGCCGCAGTTGCTGTGACTGCGATTCAAGCAAACTCAGCTTGAGCAGGTTATCGCTCATCTTGGACATTCGATCTGCTTCAGCGATGATAATATCGAGATAACGGCTTCGCTCGTTATCTGCGAGGTCTACTTGCTTAAGCGCTAAAGCATAACCGGATATCGAGGTGAGTGGCGACTGAACCTCATGCGACACGTTCGATACGAAATCCCTACGCATCTGCTCAAGTTGCCGCAGATCGTGCATCATGTCTTCGAAGCTGCGGGCCAAAGTACCTAGCTCACCCTTTTGTTTAATATTCAACTTGACGTTGAAATCTCCCCCTGCAATCTGCTTAGTCGCTTTTGTCAGCTTTTTGATCGGTCTGACGAGGAACATGGCAGCAATCAGAATCAATAGGCTTCCTGCGATCAATGAGTAGGTTGAAAAGTTCATAATCCACTTGATGAGAAAAGAGGCAGAAGGGGGAGCGATCGGGTACACAAACATCGCTTTTGTTCCCGTTTCTGTTTTTAACGGCAAGCCTAAGAGGGATGAATCAAGGCCTGTGACTTGAACCATTTTTCCATCCAATACGTCCTTGACTTGTTCCATCGTGACAGTGGAAATATGCTGCCCGCTAAGCGTGCCGTAAGACTGGAATTGCCCCGTCTCCTCATAAATTCGAATATAATAATTGAGCTGCTTCAATCCACTTAGGTACGTGTCTGCTTCCCGTAATGGGAATGTCTCGTAAATCCGGGCAATATCCTGGCCAAAATAAAGTAAGTTGACTTGCAAGTTTTCGTTCCATTGATCTTTATATACCCATATTGCCACAAAAAAAGCAATGATCGTGCCCCCGATGACAGAGGCGAGAAAGGTCAGGACGACGCGTGTATATAAGGATCGGATCATTCGTACACCTCAAGCCGGTAGCCAAGCCCACGCACCGTTTCGATACGAAAATCGGAGGTAGTCGCGAATCGTTCGCGCAGGCGTTTAATATGTACGTCTATCGTTCGATCATCTCCAGTGTAATCGCTCCCCCAAATTTGATCGATTAACTGCTCGCGCGTATAGACTTGTCCAGGTGTTCCAGCGAGCTTATACAGCAACTCGAACTCCTTGAGCGGCAACGTGAGAGACTCCGTCCCTCTCATCACCTTATAGGTCTGCCGATCAAGGATGACGTTGCCGAATTGGATCGTCTGCTTGGAGCCAATCCGGTATCGTTTCAGTAATGCCCTAACACGAGCCGTCAACTCCAACGGATCGAATGGTTTCGTCAAATAATCGTCCGTCCCAAGTTCGAAACCTTTCACTTTCTCCCATGTTTCGCCTCTCGCAGTCAGCATAAGTAAGGGAAGATCAGGATTGGCTCTTCGGAGCTCCTTGCATAACGTCCAACCATCCATAATCGGCATCATAATATCGAGCACGACAAGATCGACATGCGTCGAGGCATAGACGTTCAGCGCTTCCTTGCCGTCCGCGGCTTCGGCTGTTGCGAATCCGTCGTTGCGTAGAAACAAACAGACGAGTTCGCGAATGTTCGCATCGTCGTCAGCAACCAGTATAGTAGGCATCCGTTCCCTCTTTCCCTGTTTTTCATCCCATACAGTAGTAACCATTATACTATAAATGGATTTGAAACACAGAATAACGGGGATAGCTAGAACAGAAAAAGACTGCATACCAAAATAGATCCCAAGATTTCGTAAGCTTTCGCAAGGTGAATGTGCGGGTGCCGCCCGTTTTGCGTACACTTTGGGGCGAATTTGACTTTACTTTGCTCCTGTGCCAATCCGGCATATCGAAACAAAGCGGTACACTCGCATGGATGCTTTGTTTTATATATGCCATTGGCCTTATTTCAGGGTGTATCGAGGATAAATCCGTTTTTCTCAAGTTCTTCATAATAGTTTCTTTATTGCGCATCCACCCTACATAGAATTGTTGGAACTTATCATCTTCCGCCGTCTCGGAGGATAGCAACCGCCCGGAAGACACTGGCCTTGGATAACTGAAAGTGTCATTAGTAAAATCGTGACTGTGATACAATGAATCATATTCCTATTTCCCACATTTTCACCGTAACTTTCTCGACCCTGCCATCCATATCCGTCCCGTCAAACTTCGGAAGCTTCAGTTCGCTTACGATTTTTCCGTCGCGCATGAACATAATGCGCTCCGTACGCGCCGCAACCTTGAGTCGTGAGTTACAAGCATAACCGCAGTACCGTCCGCGTTGATTTCGGAAAAGATGTCCATAATCTCCTGCGCGGATCTTGAGTTGAGCGCGCCCGTAGGCTCGTCGCCGAAGATAATTCTCGGGCTGTTCATAAGCGCACGGCAAATTCCCGCACGCGGAAGCTGACCTCCCGACACCTGTGTAATGTCGCGCTTTTCAAGCTCCGCAATGCCTGTCCTTTTCATAAGCGCTCTTGCCTTCTCCGTAATTTTTGCGGCGTTTTTTCTGTTGCCGCGCATGGACGGAAGAATGATGTTGTCGAGGATATTCAGATTTTTTAGCATAGTCGGCTGCTGAAAAACAAATCCCATTTTTGTTCTGCGTATATCTGCAAGCTCATTCTCCCCAACCGCCGATAGATCCCTCCCGTCAAAAACGACCTTTCCGCTATTAACGCCATCCGTTCCGCTCAGTGCAAACATCAGCGTCGATTTTCCCGAGCCCGAAGGTCCCATAACCGCAACGAACTCGCCCTCGTTTATGTAGGCGGACACGCACGGCATACTTTGAAATGGCACTGTCGCTGCTCATCGTTTTTATAATTTCAGCGGCTTTTTCAGAAATATTGTCGGTCTGCTGAATGTCTATACGTATATCGCTGTTACCTATCCCCATATATTTGATGAAGTCTTCCGAGGAAATCGTGTTATACAGGTTCTGCGGAACAATAATGATAAATGCCGAGATCACAAGCACCGCAAGCATTGTGGCGTAAAGTCTTTTCCTTCCGAGAACATCTTTGACACCGAGAAAAATATTCGTGTTCAATAGCCTGTTTCCGCTTAGGCGAAAACGCTTTGCGCCCGCGGTTGTTTCCTGTGAAGCACCAAAGCGGATTGCTTCGGCGGTAGATATTTTCCGAAAGCGTCTCAGCACTCCGCTTACATAAGCAATTATTGCAAGGAATACAAGCAGTATGCCGATTATTCCGAACAACAAGGCAAAAGAAGAATTTTCGCTTTCCCCCATATAAAGCCGGATATTTTCAAGAAGCATGCCTTTGAACACAAACTAAAGTGCAAAACCGAGAGTACAGCCTGCCGCCGCAATCGCCGCGTACTTCGCAAGATAAATCTTCTTTATGTCGGAGATACGCAGTCCTATTGTCTTCATTACGCCGATTTCGCGGTAATCGTCTTCGATTTTCGCAAGGAGCGTAAAGCGTATGCACATAAATGCGATTGCAACGACAAGCACGCTTACAAGAAGGATAACCCCAATCATCATCCCGTCGGAAAGTGCGTTAATCGTTTTGAAAAGCGGATATGTAATCGTTGGTCCGTTCGCTTCAAGTCCTGCGGAAGCATAAGCGGTTTCGAATGCTCCGAGCGCCGACAAATCCTTTAATCTGAACTCAATCAGATATTCTGTATTTCCAAGATTTTTTAGCTCCTCGAAATCATTTTTACTGATCAGAAATCTTTTGGAAGAGGCTAGCATGGAATTCATCTGCGAATCTCGAAGAAAACCCGCAACAATAAATTTCTTCCCGCTTATGATAGCCTTGTCACCGACCTTTGTGGTGTTGTCCTTCATATAGCTTATCGGAACATAAAGCTCGCCGTCGGATACGTTTATGACGTTTCCGCCAAGATCAAGAAGATAATCGAACTTTTCGCTCTGTATGCTGAAACCTTTATTCTGAACACTATTCGCAAGCGAACGATCTTCAAATATAATCCGAGCGCCGTCAATGTTAAGAAATTCAAGCGCCTGAAATTCATCGACATTGCTATTCTGCTCCGCAAAACAAGCATAGCCGCGGCAGAGACAAATATCATGGTTGTCAGCGTAATTGCTTTGCTCTTTAAAATGCCATTGCGGATTATCCCGGAATACATAAGTCACCTCTGTTTTCAAGCTTTTTAACCGATTTCAAGTTGTACAGAATTACGGAAGTAACACATAACAAAATCCCAGCGATAATAATGAGTAATCCCGTTCCTCTGCCACTGCCCGTGCCGATGATCTTTCCCACACTCTCAGCAAGCACTCCGCCGTCAACTAACAAAGGAGTGAACACATAATCCGCAAGCACACCCGCAAGCGCATAAGCGGCAACAAATCCAAGTTGTGAAATTAACCCTATAAGTGACCATGCTCTGCCCTGAACGGAATCATCAATGTTGGTGCGAACAAGAAAATCCAGGCTTACGTTGGCAAACGGCATCATTGCAAAAAAGAGAAATCCCGAAATACAGAGAAGTATAATATTTTCGCGAAGTCCGAATACCGCCATAAATATTCCTTCGCAAAACAGCGCAATCGATAGAATTTTTACATAATCTTTTTTTATTGGAAGAAACCCTACAATCACACTTGATGCAAGCATTCCAGTAGCCACAATTGTTGCAAGTGTTCCTATTACGGCACTGTCCGAAAAAGCAAGTATCATCGGCGTGGAAAGTGTTTCGATGAAGCCAAGGAAAAAAGTCATTACCGATGACATGATCACAAGAACAAGCACGCCCCTGTTTTCAGAAATGGCACCCAGCCGTCTTTGAATTCCCCGATTCACGATTTTATCTGTCCGCATTTCTTTGAAACAAGACCTTTACGTACAGCAAGAGTTGAAGCAACCGTTACTCCTCCTCGGTAAGCAAATCCGTAACCGTAGCCTTGTATGCGGGACCAAGCAGCGATGAAAACACAGAACTTATGGTAACGCCCACACAAATTTGCCATAGCTGTACTTCTCCAACGAAACATACAAATCAGAATAAATAAAAGTCCCAATGCAGAAAGACCATCGCCCAAGATCATTAACAGCCTGCGGTCATAACGGTCCGCAAGCACTCCCGCAAAGGCGCTTAAGAGAAGCGAAGGCATAAATGCAAGCAAGGTTACAAGTGCCATTGCCGATGCCTTTCGCGTCTGCTGGAAAACATAAATCCCAAGCCCGAACGACGTAAGCCCGCTTCCTATTGCTGAAATAAGCTGTCCCGACCACAGTAGAAGAAATTTTCTGAAGGATTTTCCCGATTTATTCATAGCTGCTTCCATCATCTCCTCTACCAAACATCTGCATAGCGTCCATAAGACTTCCACTTTCTGCACCGAGCAGCCTTTCTACGTTGCAAACAAAGGCCAGTATTCGCGAAACGCACTCTTCGTTCGTCATTGTAACCATATCATCATCAAAAACGGTATTGGCATATATCACAACCATTTCCATGCATTCATACGGAAACGGCGTGCTGAATAGTCCCTGCTCAATGCCCTCGCGGATGATTCCCGTCAGTATCGACGGAACGCCATTGATTATGGCCTTTTGTATTTTTTGATGCATAAGCGCGTTCTGCGCCTTGTGAATGTGGTCCATAATTACCTTGCTGCTTCCGCCGCTTATGTTCATTGCCATTACAGCGCGGATTACGCGCTCGATTACGGGTATGCTCTTATCTGCGGCAATTTCCTGCGCCGCACCTAAAATACGGACATTATACCGCTCAATCAGCGCGTCCATAATATCCTCCTTCGACTTGAAGTGATAATATAGCGTTCCCCGCGCAATTCCGACCTTTCCAAGAATATCGTTTGTACTTGTGCCGTCAAAGCCCTTCTGACCGAAAAGCTCATCCGCCGCGTCAAGTATTTCGTTCCTGCGTTCCTCCGCTTCTTTTACAACTCTCATTTTTATGCCTCCTTCGTAACCGACCGACTGACTGTCGGTAACGTAATAGCATACTATTTAGAGTTGTCAAGAGAGTGTGCAAAATCTCGTCAAAAACTGATCTTGAAATTACTCCATCAAAAGCCCTCTTGACACTTGTTATGTGTTGTAACTATAATGGTTACATCGTGAGGGTGTCAGTAATGAAAATAAGCAGCAGATTTTCCATAGCGGTTCACATTCTTTCATTGCTTGCTCCAGCCAAGGATGCGCATTGCACGCCGGAATGGATTGCTGGTAGCGTCGGAACGAATCCGGTTATCATTCGGAAAATACTCGGGCAGCTAAAGAAAGCAGGATTGACGGACGTTCGAGCGTCGTTCTGGAACTGATCGTAAGACAGGCCCAAAATGCCATGGAAGCGGTCCTGTCTGACATAACGATGCATGAGTTACTTTCCAAACTTGCAGAACATATCAACATGAAAAAGTGAACCCATTTTTTTTGGAATTGTTGTAATAAAGTTGGTTACAACACCAAATCTCGAAATACATTGAAAGGAGAGACGTGGATTACGACGTCCATGACATGCTGGTCGCCAAGTACGGTATGAGCCGGGATCAAGCGATTGCGATAAACGAAAATCTTAGCGGTAAAGCGAAGGAAATCGGGCTTACATTCCAATTTGCCACCTTGATTCTGACGAACACATTCGATGCCCATAGGTTGGCGAAGTACGCATTCAATCAAGGTAAAGTGAACCCGAATGCACAGGAACTGTTCCGGGCATACTTTACCTACTCTTGGAATTTGGGCGAGGCGCAGTCAACTGACATGTTTCTCAACGCTTTGCAGACGGCTTGGAAGGAATCGCAGACGTTGAATCTGTTGGACGATGCCGGGAGCGAATCTGAGTGAGCAGCTTGTGCTGGCAGCGTTACGTTACTGTTTTTATCAATATAAGGAAGAGGGAGATTTGACGATGTTTAGTAAGTTTAGTAAGAAATCATCGATAGGAGTTATTTTGTTGCTTTGTTTCACGTTATTGCTGAGCGCATGCTCCGGCAAGGCGAATACGGCGGATACTGCGAATACCGCTAGCGAAGGAACTCAGAAGCCGGCGGCAGAGCTGAAGATCACACCGTTCAACCCTGGAGAAAACGGCCTCTTCTCCGTCTCCTCGAGCCTGATCGAAGGACCGAACGAGGTGCTGCTCGTCGATGCTCAGTTCGAAAAGAGCAACGCCGAGCAACTGGTCAAGATGATCCGCGACACTGGAAAGAAGCTGACTACGGTGTATATCAGCCACAAGGATCCGGATTTCTACTTCGGCCTGTCGGCGATCCGCGAGGCATTTCCTGATGTAAAAATCGTTGCCACCCCGGCCACTGTGGAAGGGATCAAGGCAACCATCCAGGTCAAGAGCGATTTCTGGAGTCCGATCCTGAAAGAAAACGCCCCGACCGCGTTGATCGTCCCTGATGTCCTTGACGGGGATAAACTGACGGTCGATGGCGAAACCGTGCAGGTGATCGGTCTCGACGGTTCAGATCCGTCTCATACCGTCCTTTGGGTTCCGTCGAAAAAGACCATCCTGGGCGGTGTCCCGCTCTACGAGAACCTGCATGTCTGGATGGCAGACAACCAGACCCCGGAGAGCCGTGACCACTGGCGGGAGATTCTGGATCGGATTCTTGCCCTGAAGCCGGAACGGGTTATCCCGGGCCATTACCTTGGCAAGAGCTCCGAAGATACATCCAGCGTCACCTTTACCCGTGACTACATTGCAAAATTTGAAGCTGCGGCTAAGCAGTCCAAGAATTCCGCTGAGCTGATTGCAGCGATGAAGAAGGCCTATCCGAACTTCAAGAACACAAGTGATCTGGAAATGGGCGCCCAGGTGATCAAGGGTGAGCGTTCCTGGCCATGATCTAACGCATGACGCCACGCGTTAGATGCGGAGATGGTTAAGCCATAATGGTGACACTTTCACCTGCTTCGACCTTTCCTTCCGCTACGATTTTCGCTCGGTCGTCATAATAATATAGCGGGTCGTCACACCGCCTTTGGAGCGTTCCACCATCAGGTTATCTCCATTGTAGCGGTCGCTGACGGCCTTTCCCTTTTCGGTCGTAACCTGCGTGAGGCGATAACCTTATTCAACTCCCTCGGTACGATTTAATTTTCTCACGAATGCTCGCTTATTCGCAGGATTTCACCCTTGCCAGAAATCAAGAAAGATAGTAAATGGAAGACCATAGAAGACCAGGATAACATGAAGGCGCGAGGAAATAGAGGGGGAGGTCGAAACCCCATATCCTTCCATATACTGCACGCATTCTCCACGCCGCCCCTGGAGGTTATCACTCCCATGTCTCAACGGGTCTATGCCCTCTCATTCCTTCGTTACACCTGTCCAAGGGGTGGAGGCCGGTCTAGCTAACGGTACGGGTCGGTGCCCTTTGGTTGAATACATCCGGTACTCTGTGCTTTCTTTTTGAAATCCCGCGAATAAGCCAAAATTCGTACGACGAAATGGTAGGATATTGCTTAAGCTGCTAGTTGAATTGGTATTGTTTTATGAGGTTTGTAGGCTTCACGGCTCCGAGCCATTCCAACGAGTATTCGAGCTAATTTACCACATAGCTTCATAAGAGACCTCATTTTCTTCATCTTTTTTACCTGTACATTGTACGCGTGCATGGCTTTGAATTCCGGATTGTTCGCCACTAAACTCATGGTCATCATGAAGATGAAACGGCGGAGGCGAGATCGTCCTCGTTTACTAATTTTCATCTGTCCAGTCCATTTTCCTGAGCTTGCTTCCGCAAGGTTGAGGCCAGCATGTCGCAAAAGTGCATTGCCGTGAACAAAGCCGCTTAAATCTCCTGCCTCACCAAGAATACCGGCCAGTGAAATGGCGCTAATCCCTTTGACAGCAAGCATAGACTTGGCAAAGGGAATACGATCCAACACGGCGATGATCTCCATTTCAACCGTTTTGAGCTGCAGGCAAGCAAGGTCGTACTCATCGAATAATTGCTTTAAGTGAAGCTTGTAGGCATTCGTGGCTTGTTTAGAACCAACGGAACAGCTAGCAAGCGCGATGAGAGCACGAGCTTTTCGCTCACCAGAATGACGCTTCATCAGCGATTTCCACCCTTCAATGATATCTTTAGGCTGTAGTTTACGAATTTCTTCAGGCGTAGGGAAAAGACGAAGGGTGGCCAACGAACCGGTGCACATCAGGCTCTTAAAGACCTGACGCAGCTCCGGGAAAACAATGTCTACCCAACGATGGATTTGGTTTTTGGCACTAACGAGTCTCGTTACGACAGAGTCCCGATTTGAGAGAAAGACTCGAAGCTCTTCAAAGGCTTCGGGCGTGTTACGAGTGAATGAGTAGTAGCCATTCTTAACCATGTCGGCTATGACTAGCGCATCTTTCTTGTCGCTTTTGGATGGTGTATTGTCGCGGTTTTCTTTATTTTTCTTAACCAGGTGTGGATTAACAAGAACGACTTCAAACTGGCGCTCGGAGAGCCACCTGGAGAGATTGAGCCAGTAATGCCCGGTAGGTTCCATGCCAGCAATGGCTGCCGTTAGTCCATGCGCGGCTTGCAGCGAAAGGATCCACTGGAGAAGGCTGTGAAAGCCTTCTTCATCATTTGAGAAGGATAAAGGATTACCGACAACAATTCCACGAAAGTTAACAGCACGTGCGACATGCATTTGCTGAGCGATGTCGATCCCGACGACGAGATGCTGAGCAGTAATTTTTTCAATGAGTTGATTTTGTTTGTCCTGCGATTTAAACTTCATAGTAGAGCGTCCTCCTAGATGATGGGATTTTAAGGGCTATGACCCGTTGCGTACTCCCATCGTACCGAGGCGCTTTTCTTTTTTCAAAGACGAAATTAATCCATCTACAGGAATGCTAACGCTCCCGATAGTTGAAGTGTATAGCTGTACAAACTATCACTAAATCATGTATTGCTTCCCATTAATAATGTTTGTATCTTCCTTTCCATACAATACTTTCTTTGGATTTATAACGATGAGTAAAACTGCTACCACTGAATAAAAAATTGCGCTATACATGATTAAATCGATTAAGTTTCCGTTTATTAAGCCAATAAAAAAATTAAAGAATTGGTGGATGATGATTGGAATGATTAAATTCTGATTTAAGTTATAAAATGCTGTCATGACGATCTTAGTGGATATGAGTGAAATCATAAAGAATAGAATATATTTGATTAAATCAATGCCCACATACCCTGTAGTAAACCATATGGGTAGATGCCACATCCCCCACCAAAACCCTATGATTATCGAAGCTTTTAATGGCGAATGCTTCTTTTGGAGCTCAATTTGAGCGAAACCTCTCCACCCTATTTCTTCTCCTAGTGGCCCTGCAAGAAGGTTTTTAAAAAAGAAATAGATCAGCATTCCCCATGATGATATCGTAAAAATAGAGTCTACTTCACTATTATTAGATACGATAAACAAAATCATCACAAATATGAAGGCTTGAATCATACTCACAGTAAGAATCACAGAAAATTTAAGTTTATTCTTGAATTTATCTTTTACAAATTGTATAAGACTCTGCCCAGGATAGATTTTTTTAAATAGCGCTGCAAAAGCAAAGGTTGAGGACCAAGCTGATATACAGAACATGACATCAATGATCCATGCAGGAAATCCTAGCATGCTTACGGCTCCTACAAGACAAAAAAGTGGCCAAAAAATGATATTGGTTAGTCCAATAAAACTTGCTACTGGTTTTTTTAGTTTCTTTTCTTTATTCATGCACAATCCCCACTTCAAACTAAGTATTTCGTAAATATGATAACGTTCATATTCACGAATACCTTTAGCTTAAACCTAGGGGTTACTCACAGGTCAATACAGGTCTGCTTTATTTGATAGGTGCATAAATTTCTAAAAATATGCGTTCAAGCCCATCTTCATAAGTGGTAAGTAAGATATTGATATAAACGAGCCCCAAAAGTTCATACCCTTTTTCTATTGCTACTTTTCTTAAACTAGCTTCCACGCTATGATCAATACTTTTTCCACCAGTTGACCATCTTCCATCTTCAATAACGGTATACATACATTTTGGATGAGATAGAATTTCACCTTCTATTTCTTTATCAAAGTCTTCTACTTTTCTTACAATTATAAACTTATCTTCTATAATACCTTCTTCATTGAAACTTATGACTCTTCTTAAAGATGTTAGAGTAACTGCTTTTTTTAAGCTGTCTGTGTTCTCTTTTAGAGTTTCATATTCATCATACGCAGTAAAATGTTCTATTTCTCCTTTTATTTCTAAAGGCTTCATTTCTTTTACTGTGTATTCTCCTAAAAATTGTTTAATTTTTCCGCAATCTTCTTTTACCATCTGAAGCTTTTTTAAAAGAAGCTTTTTATATTCTATTTCTTCTAAAACATCTTGTTCTTTCTCTTCTAATAATGATTTTATTTCCTCTATACTCTTGCCTTTTCTTAATTCCTGGATTTTTTTAATTTCAATATCAATTTCTCTATAGAAATTTACTGTTGTTATATCATATATATCAAAATGATTATATTTTCTATACCCATTCTCCATATTTTGCTTAGGCTTTACTAATTCCTTTTCTTCATAAAATTTCAAGGTATCTCTAGATACACCTAAAAATTTAGCTACTTGTCCAATTGTGTACATTATACTCTCCTTTATTATTGCTACATATTCTTTATCCTATTTCATATTATCAGTACGTCGAAAAATAATACCAAATGTAATTATGAATTTTGAAAAGTAAACAGGAAGATATATTGGTCAACCAAAAGAGTATTGGAAATATACAATTATTGATACGGAAATTCAAACCATTTCAATTGGTAGACACGCAATGTACCATTGGAGATAGTTTTCTTATTGAGCTGTCCTGCCCCGTTAGTGCAGTAACAGAGTGTAGTTAGTTTTGGTACGAATTTTTTATAAACGGTAAATGATGATTTTCCCAGTCCAGAAGATACTTATACTAGTAGGTTGGCCTATAGAAAAAGATTGTCCTGATGATTCTCATCAGGACAATTTAAGATAATACCTAGTTACATATATTATTAATCAGTTACACAGTTTATTGTTCGGTTACATACAATATTTAACGCATTCAAATCTATGTCCCGAAAATAAAGTCGTATCGCTACACCCCGACCATCTCAACTCGCTCAAACCCTTGTCCCGACTGGATTTTCTCGCCTTTTCCCTTCAATTGTCCGACAACTTGAGGCAAATTAAAGGCGTATCAGGGACAGGAAAAAGACTGTGTGTAAGGGCACAAAAACCGCCTGAGTAAAAGCAAGAGCAAAGCCTGGATAAGAAACCCGCCCAAAGCATGAGAAGCCTTGAAACGCCTAAGAAAAGCCTCTGAGATATGATTCGAGAAGAACCCTGCTTTCTCCTTCCCTCTCCCCTAATTCCTATCACCTGCAACAAAAGAAAAGCCGAGCAAATGTCAGGAAATCATCCTGGATTTGCTCGACTCTGATATGATTTTTATTTTCTCAAAACGAGTTTAATTTGCTGGTAAAGGACTTTATTTGCTTGTTACAAAATCATGTCAGGTGATAAAAAACTCTGGAACCAATTTTGTTGATTTTACTGGGTTTGCCGCGGCATTTGATAAACGCGAAAAAAAGAAAGTGTGGAACCACTAGAAATTACTATGTAAAGAAAGTTGGAAACTAATTTAATTAACTAAACTTTCGCAGACCAGCTTGTTTTCGTTGATAAACGCTCGAAGCTGCTCCATACATCCGACAAATCGAATATGGATTTAACATTAAGTACTTGAACATTCGAATGGGTTTGATAGCTGTCCTCACCTTATTTAACAAAAAAACGGGTTTCTTTTGCACAGCTTATATGTGCGAAAGAAACCTGTTTGATTTTCTGACACTCTTTCAGTGGCCTTTCTTATCGATAGGAGGTTCCATTGCGATTATCCCACATTGTAATGCGGTGTTAGCACAACTTCTTGGTTCTTGTTCGACTGATTACGTTGGCTAGGTACTGAGATAAAGATCGCGAACAAGAAAGAGAGCATACACAAGACCGCGATGACTGTAAAGGTAATATGGAAACCACCGAACAAAGCACTAAGGAACGAACCAGCCAAGGCACCTAAACCGAATCCTTGATAAATGATTCCATAGTTCTTGCTTTGGTTCTTCAAGCCGAAATAGTCAGCCACAATCGCTGGGAAGACTGTGATATTACCGCCAAAACAGAATGCGATCACCGCGACACATGTGAAGAAGATGCCCTGGTTCAAAGGTATGAAGCTTAACGTCATGACGGACAATGCCGTTGCGAAAAGCGCTCCAGCTACAACTTTCATACGTCCTACTTTATCGGACAATGCACCGAGAATGATCCGGCCGGCCGTATTGAATATCGCCACCATAGCTACAGCATTCGCTGCTGTGCTGATATCAAGAGCGGCAAGCTGCACACCGATGTCTTTGACGATACCAATCAGATACAATCCACTCATACAAGCTGTGAATAGAATAATGAAGAGCATATACGCTTCTTTCGTACGCAGCATTTCTTTGACTGTATAGTTCCGCCCACTGTGCGATTGGGTATTTGCGTTCGCAGGTGTTTCCGTAATTACGGCTTCTTTGATTAAGAACGAACCGGCAATCACCATCACCATCACGATCAATCCCCAGACCAGAAATGCATAGGAGACCCCCATGGTATTGATGAAATTAGCATTGATATATTTAAAAACCAAGCTGCCTGTCCCAAAAGCTCCCACCGAGATCCCCGATATCAATCCTTTGCGTTCAGGAAACCATTTAATTAAATTCGATAGCGATGTAATATATGCTGTACCATCCGCAAAACCAACAACCACACCAGCAAGTAAGTACAACATCCACAACGATGAAACCTGTGAGCTAGCGATTAGCCCTGCACCGAGAACAGCACCTGCAATCATCGTCAAACGCCGAATTCCGATACGATCCTGAATTTTACCGGCGAACAGTGTCGCAAAAGCCAGTGCAAAACTGGTGATGGAAAACGTAATCGATACAGAGCTAAGCTCCCATCCAAATTTGTCAGCTAACGGCTGATTAAATAAACTCCACGTATATATGGTTCCTAATCCCATTTGTACAATGATTGTTCCAAGGACGATCATCCATCGATTTATCTGCGATTGGGTTGCTTGATGCGTTCTCATGATAGATCCCCTCTTTTCATTCTGCTATGACCAAGATGTGTGCGTTATCTGTAGGGAAGAAAGCAACTTACGCCTTGCTTTCACACCCTTATCTTACAAGATAAAACGCTTTCTTGAGCCAAGAGCGACATGAAATGACGGGATTACGGAATGAATTGCATTTATATATGCATCAACTGCCTAAATTCTTTGACTTTACTTCGACTGACGGGCACTTTGGCATCCATATCACGTAGACGCAGCAGGTAGGTATTGTTGAACCATGGAACGATTTCATGGATTTGGGACAAATTGACGGTATAGGAACGATGACAACGATAGAATCGATCTTGAGGCAGCATAGCATGAAAATCCGAAATACTCATTGGCATCGTATAGATACCGCTCTTCGTGAATACGTTCGTCACCTTCTCTTGTGCTTCGGCATAGTAGATGTCATCGCTATCCGTTACGATATATTTATCATTTTTCAGCAGATTAATGCGTTTTTCCTCAGCTCTTGGCCTGCTGTCCATAGGATTTGAACTTCCTCCTTGCTGCACATCCCGTTCGAAGGCGGTCTCCAGCTTACGTAACATCGCGGCAATCCGGTTCTCGTCATAGGGCTTCAAGATATAATCAAAAGCTTCCAGTTCAAAAGCTTGGGCAGCATGTTCCTTATAAGCTGTTGTAAAAATAACATACGGTTTTTGCGCGAACTTACTGATATTAGTCGCTAGCAGCATCCCGTCCAGGGATGGAATGTTGATATCGAGAAAAATCGCATCGACTTCCTTCTCCTGCAGAAATTTAAGCACATCAAGGCCATCCTCGAATCGCTCCACGATTTCAATGCGGCTATGTTTGGTAATCAGATATTCCAGCTCTTCACTGGCCAATACTTCATCTTCCACAATTATCGCTCTCATCGTGTCTCCTTCTGTATGTCAAAAAAGATATTCGTTCCTTGATCTAGTCGCTCCACTGTAACACCATGCCCGAAAATGAGCTTCACACGCTTATGCACATTGAAAAGACCAATATGGTTCGGTGGAACACGCTCCTCCAGCACCTGTTTAATGATATCTTCACGGATACCCACGCCAGTATCCTGCACACCAATCCGAATGTAATCTTCTGTATCTTTGACATAGATGGTGACCGTTCCGGGTCCTTTCTCCTTCAGTATACCGTGGACAATCCCATTCTCCACTAACGGTTGAATGATGAGACTGGGAATCTTCACGGCGACCTCATCCACATCATAAACAACATGTAGCCGATTTCCAAAGCGTGCTTTTTCAATTTCTACGTAATTCCGAACCTGCTCCAGCTCCTTATGGATATCGATCAATTCATCCGTTAGCTCCAAATTATAACGTAAATATCCTGATAAATTGACGATCAGTTCCCTCGCTTGATCCGGTCTATTCCGGATCGAGGACCCAATCGCGTTCAACGCATTGAACAAAAAGTGAGGCTGAATGGTTGTCTGCAGCGCTTTGAGCTCAGCTTTATTCGCCATCTCCTTAGTCTCTTCCACACGGGAAACTTCCATTAATGTCGAAATGATCTGGGATAAACCGACGGCCATAGTCTGCAGCGGATAGGTAATTTTATGCGCTTTCCGATAATAAATCTTCAAGGTCCCAGTAACTTCTTCTCGCTCTTTCAGCGGAATAATGAGTAAGGATTGAATGCCGGGCAGCGCATCGTCCAACGCATGGTTGCTTATCATGAACTCCCCGCTCCGTATCGTCTCTTTGGTCATATCACTTATGATCTCATGCCGGAATTGATAGCGGTCTTCCCCAAAACCGACGTAAGCGAGCACGTTCGAGGCATCCGTAATCGCCACTGCATCGGCTTGAATATCTTCTTTAATAATGGAACAGATCTTGTGCAATGATTCGGTATTGATGGAGCGGAAATAGGGTAATGTCTTATTCGCAATGTCCAAAGCTAACTTCGCTTGCTGCGCAGCGATTCCTTCCCGCTCACTTTCTACATTCTGAATTAACAAAATGATCAATCCCGCATTCACTTGCCCTAGAATCATCGGTGTTGCAATTTTGGATACAATCTCGATACCTAAAGTTACAGGCTGCGCCATGAATATGATCAACAGCATCGTTAATGCCTCGCAAGCCATCCCGGCAAGAATCCCGATAAACCAACGTTTCGCTTTAGATGTTCGAAGATGAATATATCCAGATACCAGCCCCGCAATAATACTCGTGATGAGACATGGAATCGAGGTCACCCCGCCGATATCGATCAAATAACGATGGATTCCGGACACCACGCCCACGACAAGACCGACCCAAGGCCCGAATAAGATGCCTCCTGCCATAATCACGATGATCCGTACGTTGACGAGCGAGCCTTCCACATCAATGCCTGAGTAGGTACCGAATAGTGCAAAGGTACAGAACAGAATCGTAACGACGGAAAACTCCTTCGTTGTCAGCGATTCTTTTTGCAGAATTTGCTTAAAGCTCGGAATACGAGTTAAGAAAAACAAAATAATTAACAATAATGCTGCCCGCTCAAAGAGCTGAAGCAGCATCGTGAAATCTCCTTCTATGGAAACTACCTCCCTTTATCACAAGCTGTTGTTTGATTATTTTATCAAAGTTTGCTCTGTTTTCACGTTCCAAATATATACAAAATGTTCGTCATATACTTCACTGGCTACATCCCCTTCTTAATAAAACAGTCCCGATGACCTAACAAAGCATCATCGTGACTATTCTAGAAGTTCCACACTTTTTTTACTGATTCCACACTTTATATCACCAGACAGCTGTCACGGGAAAATATAGTATTAGACCGAGGTTGTTGATCCTATGCGGTTTTTGAATAGCAAAATCAGCAGCCTCTGTAAATATAAGTTTTAGACTGACCCCGTAAAAAGAAGCAGCGGCGGCGGATAGGACTCGAAAATAAAGTCTTAGACTCCCGCTATATTATTTAGCTATCGTATCCCGTTAATTGAATGACTTAAGGTCTACTTCCGATAGCTTCCGGCCATCATTAGCTTTACTCCGGCCTTCAACATTGCCCATGCAGAAAGCTATTCCGCAAAAGTATATGCTTCCTCCCTGAATGTCCGTAATGAACCCGCGGCCGGAGCGAAGATCATGGGGCGGTGACGGAAGGCAGTGTTGTAACGGTGATGGACGAACAGTACGGCTGGATGAAGATCCAGTCCGGTCGTCTAACAGGCTGGGTGTCGGATGATTATGTAGCCCTCTCTGGCTCTTCTGCTATTGGGGGAACAGCCAGCAGCAGCTCAAGCAACCATACGAACTGGGCAGCATCCGGGGCAAGACGTTCGTCATCGACACCAGACATGGCGGTGATCCGGGAATGATCGGCACCACCTACGGGACCTTGGAAAAAAATTTAAACCTGCAGACCGTCTATTATCTGCGCGATTATTTAAAGGATGCCGGTGCTCACGTAACCATGACACGGACGAAAGACAGCCATCGCATTTCCCTTTCCAGCAGGGCTCAGTTGTCACAGTCCGTCTCTGCTGATGCCTTTGTCAGCATCCACTATAATTCATCGCCGACAAAAGTATCCGGTACGCTTACCTTTTTCTTGTTAAATTGCACCATATTGTAATCAAAAGAACCGACTATAAAAAGTCGGTTCTTTATCTTAACTTCGTCATTTTTTATCGTTGGTTTACAACTTTTCAATTCTTGCACATTATAGGGGTTCTATTTAAAAGGTCTTTCGTTTTCGTATGAGGATATTCGTTCATATAGAGTTTCCTTTGGGACATCGGACTATTACCATAAAATATCTCCAACAAAATTAGATCAATGAAGCTTCGTGGCAATGGGGATGCCTATGAAGAACACATGTGTGGAGGGAACAACAAGCGAAACACCTGACATTCCATGATAAATGGGTGTACTAATTCTTAAAACGCTCCACTGCATCCATAAAACGCCCATCCATCAGTCGAACGATGTGGTTCACGATCGCCTCACAAGGCGTTTTCATCCCATCCTCAATCCAATCCAGCAGCGTTCCTGCAAAGGCATGGCTGTAAAATTGAACGATGAACGTCTTGTCCTCTTCCGAAATCGCACGGGAATCCGAAACTTCATTGATGACATTGCTTAGAAGTTCAAACAAAACCTGATTTAAAAACATCTCCAAATGCTCTTTTCCAAGAGAACGACATGTGTTCATACAAAGCGTCTTGTTGCTTTCCACATATTCTGAAATGATCAACAGCCCCTGCTGCCAAGTCGCATAGTATTTGTTATTCTGGATAGCGCCTAGTGCCTCCGTTTTATATATCCATCCAAGCAGGTCATAAATATCCTGAAAATGATAGTAAAAGGTTTGGCGATTCAACTTGCAGGCTTCCACCAAGTCTTATTTTATCTAAAGTCTTGGTGCCCAGCATATCCTTCAATGCATCAGCCAATGTATGCTTGGTGTACGGATGCATAGGAAACCTCTCCTTACGGTGCAATGTTCCTTATTATTTTACCATAACCTATAGATTTTTTAGACACATGGCACCTGACGTTGAAATTTTAGACACAGGGCTTTTACTGTCTATTTTTATTCCATTCATACTCCTATAAAGTGGAGGTATCAGGAACACTAAAGGAGGTTATAAGGATGTATTATAGCAATGGTAACTATGAAGCATTTGCCCGTCCAAAGAAACCACTCGGTGTTGATCAAAAATCCGCCTATCTGATCGGCTCTGGTCTTGCATCACTGTCCGCAGCCGCGTTCCTCATACGTGATGGTCAGATGAAGGGGGAAAACATTCATATTCTTGAGGAACTCGATATTGCCGGAGGTGGATTAGACGGCATCTACGATGACGGCCGGGGTTTCATTATCCGCGGTGGCCGGGAAATGGAAAACCACTTCGAATGCCTTTGGGATCTATTCCGCTCTATTCCTTCACTTGAAACGGAGGGTGCATCGGTATTAGATGAATTTTACTGGCTCAACAAGGAGGATCCGAACTTCTCCTTGCAGCGTGCTATCCTCAATCGTGGTGAGGATGCACATACCGATGGCAAATTCACACTTACTCAAACCGCTTCGATGGAAATTATCAAGTTGTTCTTTACTCCAGAAGAAGCGCTTGAAGATATGAAAATTACAGATGTCTTCTCGGAAGATTTCTTTAACTCGAATTTCTGGCTTTACTGGCAGACGATGTTTGCGTTTGAGCCTTGGCACAGCGCCATGGAAATGCGCAGATATATCGCTAGATTCATTCATCATATCGGGGGATTGCCAGATTTCTCAGCGTTGAAATTTACAAAATACAATCAGTACGAGTCTCTTGCACTGCCGCTAATGAAGTATTTGAAAGGCCATGGTGTCACTTTCCAATATGCAACGACCGTAACTAATGTTGAGTTTGATATTACGGAGAACAAGAAAGTTGCTAAAAAGCTGGTCTATGTTCAAAACGGACAAGAAAAACACATTGACCTGACTGAAAATGATCTGGTATTCATCACCAATGGCAGCAATACCGAAAGCTCCACTTTAGGCGACAACAACACTCCCGCCATTATGAACACATCCCTCGGGGGAAGCTGGGAGCTTTGGAAGAAGATCGCGGAGCAAGATCCTGCCTTTGGTCGTCCAGACAAATTCTGTGGCAACATTGCGGAAAGCAACTGGGAGTCTGCCACCATTACAACGCTAGATGACCGGATTCCGCCTTATATCGAAAAAATCTGCAAGCGCGATCCATTCAGCGGAAAGGTCGTTACTGGCGGTATCGTGACGGTAAAAGATTCAAAATGGCTGATGAGCTTTACCTTGAACCGTCAGCCTCACTTCAAATCCCAGCCAAAAGACCAGCTCGTCGTATGGGTATACAGCTTGTATTGCGACGTGCCAGGTGACTACATCAAGAAACCGATGAAGGACTGCACGGGTATCGAGATCACGAAAGAATGGCTCTACCACATCGGCGTACCTGAAGCAGAGATTCACGATCTTGCCGTAAACTCCGCAAACTGTGTCCCTTGCATGATGCCTTATGTTACATCTTACTTCATGCCAAGAGCTGCGGGAGATCGTCCGAATGTAGTTCCTGATGGATGTGTCAACGCTGCCTTTATCGGTAACTTTGCCGAAACACCGCGAGACACGGTATTCACCACAGAGTATTCGGTACGTACCGCCATGGAAGCTGTGTACACGCTTCTTGACATTGACCGCGGCGTGCCAGAAGTATTTGGTTCAGCTTATGATGTCCGTGTGTTGATGGATTCCACAGCGAAAATGATGGACGGCAAGAAACTAACCGATATGGAGCTGCCTCCAACAATCCAATTAGCAGCAATGACGGGTGTGCAAAAAATTTCTCACACCAGAATCATGCAGCTGCTTAAAGAGTATAAGTTGATCTAAACGAAAACGAATAGATGTAAAGCTATGAGGTTGTTGCACAATGGTGAGAGAATCAAATCACCGTGCTTCAGCCTCAGAAAAATAAGTTTTAGATTTACCACAATAAATGTAACAACGGCGACCTAAGACCTGAAAATAAAGCCTTAGACTCGCCGCTGCTTTACTTAGCTATCGAACCCCGTTAGCTTAATAACAAAATAAAGAAGGGGTTACAAACTGTAATGTAACCCCTTCTTTATTATTGCGTTAGTTAACAATTTGACTGCTGCATTCACTATTACGTCAACGTTGTGTGGTTCGAAATTGCTTTAATAATCGTATCCCAATCGTCAAAGTGTACTTCATGCCCCATTCCCTCAACCGTTAACAAGGATGCATTTGGTGCTTCATTAGCAAGTGCAACACCATGTTCCAAGGGAAGAATCGTATCACCCGTGCCGTGAATAACCAAAACAGGTACATGGATTTCCTTTAACTTTCCTTCGTATGCGTCGTCACCTTTAAGTAGTCCATGATTCAACATACTGACTAGATGATTCGCTCGTTTTATCTCGCGTTTTACTTGCTTATACGCTCTATGCTCATCGAAGTGATGCTTGGTACCACACATCAGTCGAGAGCCATTGACCAAGTATTTTGCAACCGCCTCTTCATCTAACCAATCCAGTGTCGCTCCATCTGCATGATGAGCATGAATCTTCTCATCCATCGGAGGCAAACCTCTGTCGATATAATCAGATCCAAAGATAGTCGAGGCGATCAAAGTTATGGTTAGAACTCTTTGAGGATGCTTTACTGCGATGATCTGTGCAATCATGCCACCCAGTGACAATCCCACGATGTGCGCTTGGTCAATTCCGTATGAATCAAGCACCCCGACTGCATCATCAGCCATGTCCACCACGGTATATTGGGATTCCCCAGATGGATAGGTAATTGAACGTCCCACATCTCGGTTATCAAATCGAATCACATAACGACCCGAGTCAGCCAAACCTTGGCAGAACTCGTCGTCCCAATAAATCATCGAACACATGCCTCCCATAATCAGCAAGACAGGTGGATGATTCGGATTGCCGAAACTCTCTGTGCATATCTCAATGCCATTGATTTTCCTTATCTTTTCACTCATGAGATAACTCCCCATTTCATTCGAATTTGTAATTTAAAAAAGCACACTCAAATTAACCCATACATTTTTCAAAAAAATGAATGAGATTAGATGAACTGTACTTCAAATTAACGTAAACGAATGAACTTGATAATCATTAGGAGCACTCTCCTTTAAAACTATTTGGGATTTTACCCCAAATTTTAATTATACCATACTCACTGCAATTTTTATAAGCTCTAATGGTCGAATGGTCGAAACAGATAATCCTTACTACGTTAACCTGCCCGTTAGCCTAATAGCTCCGCGAGTCTAGAACTTTATTTTTCATAAAAAACTTTATTTTCTCCGAACAAAATCTGTAGCTTTAGAATAAAGATTGATCAAATTAATACTAATAGCCTTGATAAACAAGCAAAAAGAAAGAGCGTGTTTTGAAAAAAGATTAATCAAAATACGCTCTTAATATATTTTATTGAATCATTCTTTTATAAAAAAGTTTGATCATTTCTATGATATTTCCTCCATTAAAGCGCCCTTTAATGGAGGAACATGCCAGAGGGTGTCAAACAAAGAACTAAGGCTTTGGTCAACCTTTTTGTTTACTTAAATAAAGCAGTCACAGTAGTAATTTTGTGACTTCCATTTTTAACTAAACGAAAATTGGAACACACTCTAATGGCCTTCCCCATTTAATTAAATACGATTCAAGCTTAGCAAAGTCAGTTTTACCGTAAATTAATTTGCTGTTTTTAATTGGTTCAATCTCTACTGTCTGGTAATCAATGATGTTCAAACCCTCACCGGAATTTTTGTAAATCTGGAATACTTGCCTCTCCTTTTGTGCGTGGTGGGTGGTACTTCCATTTTACCAAAGGATGGTTTCTTTTTGTTTTTCTTTACATAAAAAGGGGCAATCCCTCAGCCAATTTTCCATGGCTTTTGGGACAGCCCCTCTAATCCTTTAACTGATAGAAAACCTGTTCAATTTTGCCTCAGTACCAAGCATGACAGTGTTAAGCTCATTCCCTCGGCTATCTTGTCCCCTTCTGAAATAGAGACTGCGTAAAAAATTCTTGCTGTTCACGCGAGCAATCACCTGACTGCGACTTCTCGGCAAATTGCAGCATTGCGCTAAGCCGCTAATCCAATCAGCGATTTCTTGATGTGGAAGTAACTCTTTGTCAATCATCGTATCCACGATGTTGACCAACCGCTCATCATCCTCATCGCTAAAAATGTGTCTACCATTTTGAAGCATGCCAGAAATAGCGACAAGAACCTCACGCAGCATTGCGACGCTGCTCTCCTCGCACTGCACCAGCTCGACAAAAACATCCGCACCGTGAGACGCGCTGTGAGCCCAGCCTCCTACTGAAAGGTAACCTCGCAGATCCTTCTCCTCTTTATAATAACGGAGCATTGCATGCATTAATTGCTCAATTTCCGCTTGATTGAAAAATGGATTCTGTCTGTGGCGTTGCACAATCAAAGCGATAGGCAAGGCAGAGAACGTCCTTGTAAAAACTGACTGATCATCCTCGCTGCCAATATTATAGAACAAATGGTTCTCATCAGTCAGAACAGTTAAGAGGCTACGCAACTCCTCTCCACTGAACCTATTCTCTTCCTTAATCCACATATAAAACATCGGATAAATCAGGTTATCCCGTAATTCTGGCTGAGGATCGCCAATATATTGAAGTAACAAAGGTAAGAAATCTTGATGCTGCTCACCTTCGCGTAACTGATACTCATCCTTCTCAATTCTTTGCAAATCCAGCATCAATTTGGTCCTTGTATCGCTCATTTTCCCATCCCTCTCATCATTCGTTCACTCGCCTCGCCGAGATCATGAGTCAGCGGAAATTCTGCTTATTCCTATTCCCATCCCTTGGATGCAATAAATTCAGACATCAATTTCATTGCACCGCGGAATTTGTCAGGGTGAAGCCCAAATCCAACCCTGAAATGTCCAGGACGCTCAAACACTTCACCAGGAAGAACAGATACTTCCGTACTCGCAATCAATTTCTCTGCAAAATGTTGGCTACTAAGTGTTTTATCTTTCAAAAACGGGAAGGCAACGATTCCGCCTTCTAGTTCAACCCAGTCGAGTACCGTATTATGCTCGTTGACTAGCTTTCGGAATTCTGATACTTTTCTAGCATCCATGACTTGTGCTCAAGTCCGATCTTCTTCCAATGAAGCAGAAGCCTAACCGCAATAAAATCATTAATCGAACAAATTGTATGAGTAGTATAATCTTTAAAATCACGAATTTGGTCGATCAACTCCTTGTCAGCGACCACCCACCCTACTCTCAGTCCAACACATGCGAGACATTTGATCATGGCTCCCATAGCTATTCGTTTCCCATTGTAGAAGCAAGCAATGTACTTAAAAATCCGAGCCTTAGCATCTTTGCGGGTCTTGAACTTCTCTAAATATACGAGTTCTTTCTTCAGCACACTGTGGAACGACTCGATACAAGCGTTATCATAGCAATTCCCTTTACGGCTCATGCTGCCTTTCATCTTATACGTTTTAAGCCGCTCCTGGTACTCCTGAGAAGTATACTGGCTTCCGCGATCAGAGTGATGGAGGACTTCGCCGCGTGGCTTTTGAACTCGGTAGGCTTGATCTAGCGCCTTGATCACAAGTGACTTGGTCATTCGTTCATCCATATGAAATCCTACGATTTTACGGCTGTATAAGTCCATGACGCTGGCTAAATAAAGCCACCCCTCATCGGTTGGGATGTAAGTGATGTCTGTCATCCAGATCTGGTTAGGCGCACTCGCTTGAAACTGTTGGTTCAGCACATTTGCGGCGACCGGCAAGTTATGTTTGGAATTTTATATTTCTTGACCGTACGGGATTTAAGGCCCAGTTCCTTCATGATACGAGCAACAGTTTTCTCGGTTACCTCTATCCCTTGCTTCTTTAGGGTTTCCCAGACTTTCCTGCTTCCGTAAAGACGCCTGTTGTCGAGAAAAATGCGGCGAATTTTCTTTTTCAGCCACTCATGGCGTTTGCTACGCTTGCTTTCTTTTCGCCGAGTCCAATCATAATAACCGCTTCGGGAGATTCCAAATACGGTGCACATCTTCGCGACACGGAGCTTGAAGCGGTGATCATGAATAAATTGATAGATCAGCGCCGGTCTTTTGCAAAGTAGTGCATCGCCTTTTTTAAGATTTCGTTCTCCTCTTCCAAATCACGAATCCGCTTCTGAAGATCACGCATGGCCTTTTCTTCTGGCTTCAGTTGCCCGCTACCGGGAAACGCTTGATTGCCGTCTTGTTTAAACTCGGCGATCCATCGGTAAATCGTATTTTCATGCAAGCCCATTTCTCGAGCTACCTGCGCCACCGACTTTCCTTCTTCTTGAATGAGTCGAACGGTTTGCAACTTGAATTCTTTGTCGTACTTTTTCGTCATGTCGGACACCTCGATTAAGAATGATTTTATTTTCGCATTCTCGGGTCTCCGTGTCCAATATTGAGTCTAGCACCAGTATTATCCCCTTTAAGTAGACACTCAAAAAAAACCTTGTGCTATCATGAGGAACAAGAGTGAACTTGGAGGGGATTTTTCCATGGCTAAAAAGGGACAAGTGTTTCAACAGTATACCGAAGAATTCAAACTAGCAGCAGTCAAAGCGTATTTAGAAGGGAAGGCCAGCTATAAAACGGTAGCGGAAAAGTTAGAAATCAGAAACTGTACCCAATTAAAAGTATGGGTAAGGAAGTGGCAGCATGGAGAAGCGTTCGATATCCGTAAAGGGGTATCGAATCCTCTTAAGGGACGTCAACGTACAGCCTTTGACACTGTAGAACAAGAACTGGATTATTTGAAAGCACAGGTCGATTACTTAAAAAAGCGGTATACAAATCTGGTAAAGGAGGCACGCTCCGTCCGCAGGACAACTACCAAGTGATTGAAGAGCTGCGTGATCTCTAAGATGTTACGCGTTTGTTAGCCATTGCGGGGGTACCTAGGGCTAGTTATTACAAGTGGCGAGCGACACGGTCATTAAGGGCCGAAAGACAAACAAGAGATCAAGGAGCACATGATGGCTATTCACTTTGCGCACTCCTATTTCGGATATCCTCGTATGATGACAGCTTTGTGGGAGGCTGGTTACCGTGTTAACCATAAAAAAGTATGGCGGCTTATGAAGGACTTATCTATCCAGTCCGTCATTCGCAAGAAACGAAAGCGTTCTAGTTCTACGCCTTCCGTCGTGTACCCTAACCGATTGAAGCGTCAATTCCATGCTGTAGGTCCGCAGCAGAAGCTAGTCACCGATATTACGTATATCTCCGACGGCACACGCTTTTATTACCTGTCGGCGATACAAGATCTGTTCAACAATGAAATTGTGGCTTGGCAATTATCCGAGCGAAACGACGTAAAGCTGGTGCTGGATACGATTGAGCAGTGGACACGAAAAAGAGACGTTTCGGAAGCCGTGCTCCATTCGGATCAGGGCTTCCAGTACACGTCTCAGGCCTACAACTCACGATTGGAAGCATTCAGCGTCAAAGGCAGCCACTCTCGCAAAGCAACCTGCCTGGATAACGCCTGCATCGAATCCTTCTTTTCGCATCTCAAAACAGAGAAGTTGTATCTTCACCAGTGTACGTCAGAAGTTGAGATTCATCAAGCTGTAGAAGAGTATATCTACTTTTATAATTATCAGCGCTTTCAAGCCAAACTCAAACAGCGCGCGCCAATTGAGTATCGGCACGCGCTGGCTGCATAGCTTTTTTCATCTGTCTACTTGACAGGGGTATGACCACTGTCTCCTATTTCAGGAGGTTTTTAATTCTGCGTGACTTAGACACCACCGGAGCTGGGTATGAAGCTTTGCATCAGCTTATGGAATATCTGCCATTATTACCCGATGGTTTAAAGTTTGATGCATATTACCGCATTCTGACCTTCTATAGTGCGCTTGAGAACTGGCCCAAATTGCTCTCTTATTCTAACGAATTGAAGGAAATGGCCATCGCTGAAGGACAAGATAAGTATGTGGCTGAAGGATGGTTGTATGAGTCATCCGCTTATATAGGTATGAATAACTTTGAAGACGCTTTAATAGCTACAAAGCAGTATGCTTTATACGGAGAGCATTATTCATGGTTATCTAAGTGCAATGAGCTCTATATTTCCATTGAGATGTCGAACACAGAACCAATTGAAGAGCTCATGAGCATGTTACAAGCAGACCAATTACTTTTTGTTCTGCCTGTTGCACTTGATGCTTTTTTAAAGAATGGTATGTTGGATGAGGCTGGGCTATATCTTGAGAAATACCAAGTTCAAACAGCCGCTCTTTTAGAAAAAAAAGGTCCGTTTCATTTAAAACATAAGCTACGATTTACACTGGCTTTAACACAATATTATTTTGAAACAGGTCAACATGAGTTGGGATTTGAATATAATGCAATATCTTTAGAATTAGCACTCACTCTAAAAAACATGCAACGTGTGGGAAAAGCAGTATTTACATTTCATGATTATGGACTCTTTGCATCGGTAGAGCAAAAAAGTCGATTCATGAATATCCTTTCGAAAGGGGTGAAGTCCGATGAAGAAAGCAATGCTTGCTATGTTAATAACTCTTTCCTTATATGGTTCTATAGGAATGTCTTCTCAAATGGGATCAAGTGACATTGGATCTAGATGGTCAACAAATGTCATAGGAGAAGGATGGTCAACAAGTTAACATTGGAACTGGATTTGGAATGGAGTACAGGGACAGTGACTAAAAGCATCAAGTGTTTATGCTGCTAAAAGATGGCCTCTGACGTCAGGGGTCATCTTATTTGTCTAATTTCGGTACCCTAGCCTTTTCTTCTTACACCAGATCAACATCACCATTCTAAAACTTTAATTTCTTTCCGCTTGACTGGAGTTGGTTGCTCCTGCTGTGGCCGCGTGCATCGATAGTAGCCCGCGACATCCTCCCACTTTTTTTCGATAAGCGCAGATTTGTATTATGATCGTACACATCATTCGCATGTTGCGCAGGAGGCTTGGACCATGTTTGATCCTACGATTTTCGACAATCTGAAGGTCGTGCTGGAAGGCAAAATCTATGATCTGGATCAGGAAGGAGAATGGCTCGTCATCGGCCGGGAGGATCTGATCGATCTCGCCGGGTTCGGACGGACCTTCCGCATGCGCGTGCAGCGGCCCGGGGAGGCCTGCATTGCCGCATTGACGCTTGCGAGCGGCTTGGCCGATTTCGCCGCCGAGCTGCGGGGTCTGCGGCTTGTCGGGGAAGAGCCGGGCGCCCGGCTGGAGCTCTCCTTCGAGCTGGCGGGCGATTATACGGCGCAGGCGGACGAGATGGGAGAACGGCTGGCTTCCATCTGGGGCGACGCCGTCATCATGCGGCAGGAACGAACGGTTCCCGTCCCGATTCGGATCGGGGCCGCTTCTCCCGCCGCGGACGATGGGACGCACCGCATCGTGCTGACGTTCAGCCAGCCGATCGACGAGCGTCATCTGGGTGAGCTGGGCGCCCTCGTCAAGCAGACCCTCGATTCGCTTCAGCGTCTTAGCGAATAGCTTGCAGGGGGGGCGTCAACGTACGCCCCTCCCGCGGTTATGCGGCCGCACAAGTTCAAGCACCAAGGAGCGAGCCGTTGGCCACTACCAGACCATTTTCACATCGCTGCACGTACAAGATCTATCCGCGAACTACTCATTCAGATACGTCATCGCCCGGTTCTGGATCAGCTTGCTGATTTCCTCCGCCGATTTCTGTCCATTCATGTAATAAGCAAATTCTTGCGAGACGATATTGACTAGATCCAAATCAACCGATCCGTAGCCGCTGTATTTTACCGTCTCTAAAGCCGATTGCACCTTCTTTATCCCCTGCTCGAACGCTTGGGCATCAGGCAGCGGGAAAGAGAGGGGCAAGGGCACATCCGCTGCCTGAGAATCTTGCTTGCCGTCCCATTTCACGATCTGCTGCCGGGCCTGCTGCAGTTTTTGGGCGGTAGCCGCCTTGTTCAACGGAAATCCCTGAAGCTCGGTTGAAGTCTGCATTTCCTCGGACAGCATAAATTTCAGGAACATCCATGCCTCATTTTTTACGGCCGATTTGTTGTTAATCGCATACGCCTCCCACATTTCATAGACAGTTCCGCCGTGCCCCCCCGTACCCGCAAAGGAAGGCTTGCGGTAGATCGCCGTATCCGGGTTCAAGTAACTGACTAGGGCATTCAGCGGTCCGGACATATCGGCAAGGCTGAACAGACTATTCGACAGCCCTTTGCCATAGTTTCCGGCGTCCTCCATTCCGATCGCCTTTTCATCATAAAGCGACTTGATCTGCTCCATCGCATGGCGGAACTCGTCGGAATCAAAGCGGGCCTCCCCGTTCCGGTAATACTGTTTCAAATCGCCTGTCAGCAAAAAATCCGGTGCGATATTCAAAAATGCATAGAATTTTTGTCCCGCCTTCGCTTTCAGCTTGCCGGATAACTCGCCAATATCGCTCCATGTCCACTTGCTGTCGTCAATCGTGATCCCCGCTTGCTCCATCAGTTGTTTGTTGCCTTGAACGAACCCGTAGGGCGTAAAGCTGATCGGCATAATATACTGGCCATCCCCGGATGATACAGACGGAAGCAGATAGTAATCTTGCGGTTGGAACGCGCTATCTTGGCGCAGCATCTCTTGGATATCGGCAAACGCCTGCTTCTTCGCAAACTTATCCTTCGGCAAAAAATCGGTAGCGATAATATCGGAAGCCTTGCCCGACATAATCTGGGTCGTCATCGATTGGATATATTTTTCCACTTCCAGCAGGGTAACGTTTTGCTTGGACTTCATCGCCTCAAAATACTCTTGAATCTCCACATGGATATCGGGATGAAGCATCTCAAACTTCTGCACGGCTTCCTTCAAAAAAGAACTTGCCACCGGGACGGCAATCACAAGCGACTTCGCTCCATCCGCTTGCACAACCGCCTTCCCGTCCGCTGCCTGTCCGCCTTGTCCGCCGGAACAAGCAGCGAGCAGCAATCCAAGCACAGTCATAACCGTTAAAATCATCGCCCATTTTTTTATCATCGTTATGTCCCCTCTCCTTCAATCGGTAATAGAGTCGTATCGTTCGCCACGCATCGTATAGGCGGCTCCGTTCAATCCGCAACAGCGTCTCAGAGCCTTACCGGATCGCCGTCCCGCAGCGGCTCGCTGGATTCGGCCACAATTTGGTCCTGCGCGTTCAGCCCCTCCGCCACGGCTTCCTCGCTCGTTTCGTCCAAGATCCGAATATACTTCTGTTTCACATAATAATGGTTGCCGAGGGAGCTCCTATTTTCCTCCACGACAAATACATAATAGCCGCGGCTATCTTTCCGCAAATAAGCCTTGCGCAAGACAAGCCCCTCTTCCGGGGACGGTTTCTCGATCTGAACGCTCGCCTGCTCACCTCCCTTGAGCGTCTTCCCGGACAGAGCGACAACCACAATCGCTTGGGCCTGCGGGTTCTCCGTCCCCCCGCCCGGCTTGCCGCCATCCGCACCTCCGCTTGCCCCATGGAACGGAGCGTCAGCCTTGATTTCCGTTATCGTGCCCTTTTCTTGTCCCGCGCCCCGAACCGCGACAGGGAACTCCTCCCCGGCCGCCAACAGCGCGGCGGCATCCGCATCGATCACGAACGAGAATTGAAATCCCTCGCCGGAACTCATCATGGTTATCGCCGTCTGGCCTTGCGAGACGCGCAGCCCTTCCCGCGCCTGCACATCGGCGACGAACCCGGCATACGGCGCAGTCAGCGTCAACTTCTGCTGCCATTCCCGGCGGCGCGCGTTCAGCTTGCGCCTGGCGATTTCTTCATCCACCCTGCCGTTCTGCAGATCGCGCTTGGCTTTGCGCATTTCCTCCGTGTCCCCGTCACGCCCCGCCAGTTTAAAGCGTTCCTGCAGTTCTTCCCGCCCCCGAAGCCGCTTCTGCAGTTCCGCTTCCTCATCAAGCAGCGTCTGCTCCAGCTCGGAGCCATCGAAGGTGACCAGCGCCTGGCCTTTGGCCACGGCATCGCCGGGCTTGACGTGCACTTTCTTCACTTTCCAGCCGCTGTCGCTTGCCAGCTCGTCCTGCCGCCTGGGCATAACCTTTCCGCTCCCCTGGATGAGATGAGTCATCATTCGGGAGGCCGGCTTCTCCGCAATTACTTTCGGCAGCGTCATCGTTTGCAGGGTATGACTGTACACCGTCAGGCCGGCAAGGATGACCAAAAACAGAACAAACAGCGCGGGCGTCAACCGTTTTCGAGTAGCGTTCATGTGTTTGCCCCCTATCCTTTAATCCCTGAAAGCTCAATGCCCTCGATAAAATACGGTTCCATGCAAAAAAAGAGCAGCAGCATCGGCGCCATATAGAGGACCGAAGCGGCGAACAGCACTCCCAACGTCCCTTCCTGCACGCGGGACAGAATGACCGACAATGGCTGCAGCGCGTCATCATGAAGAAACACGAGCGGCTGCTCCACCATATTCCAATAGTCCGCGAACAACAGGACGACAAGCGCAGCCGCCCCCGGCTTCACCATCGGGACGACAATCGTGCCGAAGATCCGAAGCACGCCGGCTCCGTCCATCTTGGCCGCTTCAATATAAGCGTCCGGAATCTGCAGCATGAACTGCCTGAGCAAGAAGACGCCGAATGCGCCGAATATGCCGGGCCAGATTATCGCCCCAGGCGTATCAAGCAGCCCCAGCTTGTCCGACATAATATAGTTGGGCACAAGCGTAACCTGGAACGGCATGAGCATCGTCATCAAATAGAGCATGAACAGCGGCTCCCTCCCGGGAAAGCGCAGCTTGGCGAGCGCAAATGCGGCTAGAAGCGCCATGATCGTTTGTCCGATGATAATCGGAACCACCATAAAGACGGAATTCCAAAACATTTCCAAATATTGCGATGTCTGAATCAGCAGCTTGCCGTACTGGGCAAAGGACACCCAATCGGGAATCAGCTTCATGTTCACCCGTTCATGCGCTTCGCTCTTGCCGAGCATATCGTAATTGGCATGGATCTCCCGCTCGGTCATCACAGAATTGACGATCGTCAGCACGACCGGCAGCAGCACGACCGCCGCGGCCGCGCTCAAGCATAGGGTCCGCACCCATGCGGACAGCATAGATCTCTGAGTCATGGTCGCTCCTCCCTCCTCTATTCCATAAATGACCTGAATGACCGCTCGACCCGATGCAGCGCAAAGACGAGCACCAAGATGCAAAGCGCCATCAGGCACGCTGCGGCGGACAGTTTCTCCACTTCGAGCGAGGCGAACATGTTGTTGATGTAATGCTGCAGCATATAGATGCTGTCATGCGGATAATCGCCGGCGACCAAATACGTCTCCCGGAACACTTTGAACGAATTCAAGATCGACATCAGGATGACCAAAAACATGCTGGGCAGTAAATAGATCAACGTAATGCTGCACAACTTGCGGAGCCTTCCCGCCCCTTCAAGATCGGCAATCTCATAATACTGATCCGGAATATTCTGCAGCCCAGCCAAAAAAAGCACGACATTATAGCCGATGTTTTTCCAAATATAAATCAGGACAACAACGGCAATCGCCCAATCCGATCTCATCCAATCGATGCGGGACATGCCGAACCGCTCCAGCACGACATTCAACGCGCCATTCCAGTCGAAAAAAATCTGCCAGACCTGCACAATGGAAGCCACTGGAACGACGAGCGGCAAGACGAAAGCCGTCCGCAGCCATTTCCGGAAAAATACCCGCGAATGGAGAAACAGCGCCGTACCGAGCGAGGCCACGATAAGCAGCGGGACGCCCATGGCCGTAAAACGAAGCGTATTGCCTGCCGCCTTGAGGAACGATGCGCTCCGGAACAGCGCCTCATAATTGGCGAACGTCCATATCTCGCGATCCGGTCCGCTCTGAAAGGAATACAGGATGCTTTGACCGAATGGAATCACATAGAACAGAAAAAAACCGACCGCACTCGGCGCCAGGAAACAGACGGCGATCCCGATTTCCTTTTGAGCGGAACGCCACATTTTCATACTTCAGCCCTCCTATGTTGTCGTACAACCATCATATTCCCGGCATATATGAGAAGTTAGGTAAAGTTGTAATCAAGTTGTAAAATCGCTCCGAAAAAAAATAAGCCCTCATCTTCTTCAAGATGAGGGCTTGCGCCAAAATCGCCGCGGGCTACGTTGGCATAGAATACGTTGGATTTGAAATCACCTGTAAAAAATATGATGTCACGGCCATAATGTCTTTGCTGAAACTGAATACCTCTTTCGTGCGGGTATCGATCCCCACAATATACTTGATGACACGGGTTTGCTTATGGCGATAACACAAAAGCGTATACTCTTCCCCGTTCACCGGATACTCTCTCCATTCCAGCTCGCTCCAATTCACCGCGCCGCCCCGTTCCAGGAATTGTCTGGCGATCGCGCCCGCTTTATGCTTGCCGAGAGCCCCCCCACCCGTGGAGCCGGAGCGGTAACCGCTATATTGGCGGAGAGCCAAAATATCGCCATCGCTAGCATTCAAGGAGACGATATAGTGAATCGACGGATCATGCCGATTGATGAGAATAGCGGTATTCACGCCGCTCGGAAGGTCGCTTAATTGGGTGTTATACTCATCATCGAGGAGAGCTTCGTCGCCCTTTAACTCTTTCAACCAGCTTCTGACCTGATCCGGATCAAATGTTTCCAGCTCAATGCGCGTGTCCTCGAGCGTAAGATCAGCGCCAAAATACGTATTCACTGCCTTCACGCTTAACGTTTTTACCGTGTCCTCCGCCAACGTTCCCGGATACGCGAGCCGTTTTTTCGCCTGTGCCGGCCCGATTTTGTGCGCCATCACCGTATCCTTGTCGACGGGTTCATACCATCCCCCGCAGCCGGCAAGCAGCAGCATGCATGCTGTCCCGATACTTGCAAGTTTTCTCATCTTCATCGGTTCGCCTTCGCCTCGACTTCCTCTTGCCGGTCCTCGAACACCGCTTTGATCGTTGTCCCGGCCCCTTCTTCACTGATGACTTCGAACGTCCCGCGGTGAATCCGCGCGATGCTGTGACAGATAGACAGCCCCAGGCCCGCGCCGTTAGATTTGCGCGTCCTTGCTTTGTCCGCCACATAGAATGGCTCGAAGATGTGGGCCAAATGCGCCTGCGACATCCCGATGCCCTGATCCGCCACTTCCACAATGCGCCGCTTATTATCATTGTACACCTTAATCGTGACGCGCCCTTGCGCGGAAGACGCTTTGATCGCATTGTCCGCCAGATTGAAAATAAGCACCTTCATCAAATCTTTCTCCATCCGCAACCAGCAATCTTCGCACTCCAGGACAAGCTCAATTTGCTTCTCCTCCGCCTTCAAGGCGAGCGCCGCTTCCATCTCGCCAATGACGGCTCTCAGATTTTCCCGCCGCATCTCCACCTCATCGCCGCGCAGCACAATCAGATCCATCATCTTTGCCGCAAGCGACTCCAGCCGCCTCGCCTCGCTTCCGATTACATCCAGACCGTCCACGAATACGCGCTCATCATATTTGGTCACCCGCAAAAACTCGGCATAGCCGATAATTGAAGTCAGCGGCGTCTTCAACTCATGCGTAAGGTTGTGAATAAAGCGCTGCTTCTCCAGATTGTTCATCTCCAGCGCCTTGATTTTCTCCTCCACCACCGCGACCATACCGTTAAAATGGGTCGCCAGATTGCCGATCTCATCCTGCGAACTTATCTCCACCCGCTTCGAGAAGTCCCCCTGGGCAATGACCTGGGCGGTTCCGACCATGTTTTCAATCGGCTTCGTCAGCCCTTTGCTAATGAAAAACATCAGAATCATATAGATGAGGCAGGCGGCGATATCGACTTGCCGGAAAAATTGATATTGTTCCATCCGCTCCGCATACACAGGCGTAACATCCTTCATGTAGCTGATCGCATACCGCTTCTGATTGATCTCGATCTGGGACACCGTGAACAGCATCGTGCGCTGATCGGCATCGCTCAACATGTACCGAATCTCGTCCAAGGGGGTATCAAGCAGTTCCCGCCGGGGATGAGGCATACCCGCGTCCGCGCTGCTGCTGTACACCGTATGATGATCCGGTTCGCGCGTTATCTGCAAATACAGATGAGGATCGTTGTTCCGCGCCATAAAATCAGTTCCGGTATTGGAGAGCACCGTTTTTTCATAATCGAGAGAATGGTATATCTTCAAAATCGGCACAATCGTCTCCACCGTCGAACGAATGCTCAGGCTCTCCCTTAGCGTCGCATTGATCTCTTGCTTCAGCAGCTTGCCATGATTGCGTTCAATGATGAACACGGAGGCCAGATTGAAAATAACGACAAACACCAGGATGGAGAACAGGCAAATCTTCTGCCAAAACTTCATCCCTACGCCTCCAGGCGGTAGCCGACTTTATAAATTGTTTTAATCTGATCCTTGAGCTCCAGCTTTTTGCGGAGTGACTTAATATGCATGTCCACCGTTCGCGTGTCGCCAAAATAGTCTCTTCCCCACACTTTATCCAGCAATTGTTCCCGGGAAAGCGCCATATTTTTATTTTTCAATAGTACGACAAGCAGCTCGAACTCCTTCATCGTCAACTCTACCGTCTTCCCGCGAAGCGTGACCTCTCTTCGGTCCAGCAGCACCTCAACCTCATGGCAGGCGAGCGCCGTCTCCTCCCGGCCGCATCTTCGCAGCACCGTTTCGATACGCGCAAGCAGTTCAAGCGTCTCAAACGGCTTCACGATATAATCCTCCGCCCCGAGCTTCAAGCCGTTCACCTTGTCAAACACCGAATTTTTCGCAGTCAAAAAAATGACGGGAACATTGAACGGTTGAAGCTCCTCCATCAGTTCAAACCCGCCGATCCCCGGAATCATGACATCCAACAGCACCAGATCGAACCTTTCCTTCCGAATCCGCGCCAACGCCTCATGCCCGTCATACGCCTCAGCCGTATCATAATTGACAATATTCAAATTCATCTTGATAATCTTGGAAATATTCTCATCGTCTTCAACAATTAAAATTCTTCTGCTCAAAGCGTACCCGCACTCCCGACTCATAATAATATCAATCTATCAATCTCAAGCGTAATGGCAATAAAATGGGGTCTTGACCAATCCTCCCCAGTACCTTTATTCTTCCTCATACTATAATAATCCGGACTCCTATGAAAGCCCAAATCCCCCCAAAGGGACCAAATATAGCGCCGGATACGGCTCCTATCGTCGTATCTCGAAACGCATCCCCCATATAAGCCGTAACGTCGCTGACTTGCCCCCGGTGGATATCTGAGATCGCTTTTCCCGCTACGGCTGCCGTACCGGATATGGCCGCCGTCGAAGCAACAACGGCTGCGATGACAACAGCACTGGCTCCCGCGTGAGCTCTGAACCGGAGCCGTTGCAGGCGAAGCTGCTTAAGCGCACGAATCGCCTCCTTAGCCTAAAAATCTATACATTTATCCCACTAACGCATGATATGTACTCCATTTGCAGAACTTATGGACTCCTGTCTCTCTCTAAAAAACTGCGACAGCAAGATCATCAAACGGGATGCTTCCGGTCCAATCTTCTTAGAAGATTCCGGGAGGTAAAGCTTCGTATAACGTAAAAGACCGGTTGCCAAAGGATTACGGCAACCGATCGTTTCACTTACGGTAACGGTTATATTTAATCTTCGCGCAGCACAGATGCACGTTCTGTTCCCTCGCTGCAAATGCGGTCCAGCATGATGGTGACCGCGAGCAGGTCCGCCGAACCGCCGGGGCTGATGTTTCGCTTGATGAAGTCCTCGTCCAGCTCGCATACCATTTGTCTGCCCTGGTCCGTCAGCATGCCGCCGGCGTCCAGAACGCGCTGAGCCTGCCCTTGGACAATCGCCAGTGTGTCCATGTCGTGTCTGGCGACAATGTTTGTGTCCTCGTTTACGGTCATCAAATGGAGCAGCGTCTGCACGCATCTATCGTTCATGTGGCAAGCACCCTGGGATTTTAAATGCCGGAACGCCGGAAGCGAGCAGTTCCTTACGGTAGGAAATCCGTTCTCCACTTCTCCGCGGATTCCTTTCAAGCCGAATTTCCTGTACAGCGTTTCCCCGTTGGTCAGCCCTTCCGTCTTCTTCAAGGAATCCAGCTCGCGCGAGCACAAACCCGCCGTCATCCTGGATATTCGCTCGCAAAGAGCGTCTTCATCCACACGGGCCCTTTGCTGCTCCACCATACAGCAAGCTGCGGCGGCACAGATGATCCCAAGTGAGAACACCAGCCCCTTGTGGGTGTTTACGCCGCCTGTAGCGTCAAACATGGCTTGTTCGGCCGCCATGCCAAGCGGCCGCAGGCTGTTGAAAAGCTCCTGCGGATGGTCCCCGCGAAACTCCGCTCCCAACCGGGCACACTTGACGAAATAGGAATAAAGGGCGGCAGAGCTCTCCATAAAGGTGAGAAAGTCCATGTCATTATGCGCGCCCCGATTGAACCGGTCAACCAAACCCGGCTTCGGACTGGCGGAAACCTCCAGCAGCAGCGCCAGCACCGCATCTTTTCCCAGCTTCTCGCAAAGCTCAACCTCTGCCATCATAGGTCACCTTTCTCCTAAGCCAAAATGGAATTGGTTTTTTCCGATGTGAGGCTTATAAACCGGCTCCCACATGGCGTTTTGCACCGCTTCTTCGATATGGTCCGTCGGAGCGCCCGCTACGCCATCCTTCATCGCGGCCTTCGCCACCGCAATAGCTACGGCTTTCGACACGCTGCGAAGATCCTCTACCTTGGGCAACAAGGATGTGCCGGGCTTGGTAATATCGACAAGACCGGCTACGGCGGATGCGGCAGCCGTAAACATATTTTCCGTGATCAGCCTGGCTTTCACGACAATGGAGCCAAGGCCGAGGCCGGGAAACACGAACGCGTTATTGGATTGCCCGATCGCATACTCCGTTCCTTTATACGCAACAGGCTCAAACGGGCTGCCCGTGGCGATCAGCGCTTTGCCGTCCGTCCACTCGATCAAGCTGCCCGGCGCCGCTTCCGCTAAAGCTGTCGGGTTAGACATCGGCATGATGATGGGCCGTTCCACGTGCCTCGCCATCTCTTTGACGATTTCTTCCGTGAAAGCGCCGGCCACGCCGGATGTGCCGATCAGAATCGTGGGCTTCACCTGGCGAATGACTTCCAGCAGAGGAATGGTTCCCTTCTCGCAGCGTTTCCAGTCCGCCACTTCATCGGCTTTTCGAACGTAAGGCCGCTGGAATTCCAGTATTCCGTCCATCTCGTCCGTTAACAGCCCGCGTTGATCAATGGCCCAAAATCTATCGTACGCATCCTCTTCGGAAAGTCCGTCCGCCATCATCGCCCGGCTGATCTGATCGGCATTGCCGGTGCCCGCCGAGCCGGGGCCGAAGACAACGATCCGCTGCTCCCGCAGCGGAACACCCGTGAGCTTGAGCGCCGATAAGATGGCGGCAAGCGTAACCGCGCCCGTGCCCTGAATATCGTCATTGAACGTGAGGATTCGATCCTTGTAGGACTTGATAATGTTGCGGGCGTTCACGATGCCGAAGTCTTCCCAATGAAGCAGGGCGTTCGGGAACCGCTCAAGCGCCTTGGCAATAAAGGTAGCGACAAATGCCATATACCGTTCTCCTTTGATCCGCTCATGACGGTTGCCGATATAAAGCGGGTCCTTGAGCAGCTTCTCGTTATTCGTCCCCGCATCGAGCACGACTGCGAGAACCCGGCCCGGATGGATGCCTGCGGCTGCCGTATAAACCGCCAGCTTCCCGATGCAAATATTAATGCCGCCTACTCCCCAGTCGCCGATCCCCAAGATGCTTTCGGAATCGGTGGCGACAATCAGATCGATATCGTCCGGCTTCGCATCGATATGGGCGAATGTCTCCTCCATGCCGCCGATGTCGTCGATCGAAAGGTACACACCGTCGGGGCTATGGTATTCCAAGCTGTAATTCTGGATCGCTTCCCCAACCGTCGGCGTGTAGATAACGGGCAGCATCTCGCTGATGTGATCGCTCAACAGACGATAGAACAGAACCGTATTTCGCTTTGCCAGATCGTTTAGCATGATGTTCTGCCGCAGCTTGTTCGGCTGCGCGAGAAATTGCTCATAGGCCCGTTTGGCTTGCTCTTCCAAGGTCAGCACGATGGGGGGCAGCAATCCTTCGAGCTTCAATTTCTTGCGCTCTTCCAGCGTAAAGGCCACGCCTTTATTGAGTAACGGCTTGGCGAGAATTTCTTTCCCGCAGACGACGGATGCTTCATCGCGCTCAGTGGTTGGAAGATGTAGAGCTGCCATTCGATTTTCCCTCTTTCTTCATTATAGTTAACAGACAAACTCCGTAGTTCTTGCATGTACGGCTTCCTTCTGAAAATAATCGTCCGCGATCTTTTGAATAGCGTGCAAAAGCTCGGTTATGGAATGCGCCCTGCTCCGTCCGCATACGTGCGCGTCCTGTTCGCACAGCAGGCACTTGCGCTTGGGATGACTCAGCTCCTCTCTGGATATAATCGTTCCGTTGCGCCCGATAACGTCCATATCCAGCAATCTGCCCAGGGGATGTAGGTTCTCCAGCGATATGAGAAGCTCCTTGACCGCACGTTCATCCGCATCGACGACAATAAATGCTTCGGAACCTGTCGCAAGATTATAAGTTTCCAGATAGACCGGCGATATTCGATTCATTGTCAGTCGATGAATCAGGCTCTGATACCCCTCCTGGAAAATTTGCCTGCTCATCGAAGTGGATTTCCGGGGACCGGGGATGTTTACCGTAAAGGAAATTAACGGCAGCGAGAAGGTCTCCAGAAGTCTTCTTTGTGTGGCCGCCCTGTCTTCGCGGGCCAGCAGCATCTGTTCAAGGGTTACTTCAACGTCTTGCATCATGGCGTCTCTCCCCGGATACGACGAATAAGTTCACCGGCCCCCGGCGACATCAGGAACGTATAGGTCGTCTCCGGGACCAGGTCTTGTACGGCATTCATATCGCCCTTACGAATCAGCTCCCGGACTCTCGATGCGCTGATGGCCACTCCGCCGGCTGCCAATCTCGGCACTTCCTCCACTTCGATTCCGCAGGAAGGAAGCATCTCTTTCATGATCCGGTTATAGGCGCGGGTAACCTCGCAGAACGGTTCTTCGCCTACAAACCTTTTTTCAATCCGCAAAGAAGGCGCGATATATCGGGTAAAAAGGGTCAGGTCAAGCTTGGCATAGGTCTCCGCCACGTCCTCATACTTCTTCATAAAATAAGACGGAAAGGTAGCGTCGGATATGATATAATCCTTGCCCCAATGCAGCACTACGTTGGACAGATGCTTGATCCCGTCCTGCACCAGCCTGTATCTGATTTCCGACGGAAAAATCGACCTGTCCTCCCGGACGACGAACACATGCAGCCTTTTGCACCTGGCGGCGGCATATTCAATCAAGTACCGGTGTCCTAATGTAAACGGATTGCAGTTGACGACCATCGCCGCCGAAGGAACCGCTTCGCCGGATTCGCGCAGGGCGTTATCGAGATACTTTTGTACGCCGTCCCTTCGATTCTCCAGCAGCACGATTTTAGGCGGCACTTCGGCGATAGCATGAAAGCCGAGACCGGAAAATATCCGCTTGTTCTCGGGCTTGGTAAAAATGAACAGGTGCGTCCGGCCTCTCCGGTATTCTTCGTTCACCAGATGCGTGACGACCCGGGCCGAAAGCCCTTGGCTTTTATATTCGTCATCGACGGCGATGCATTTCAGCACCCTGCCGGAGAAGGAGCCCGTGGCCACCATTCGGCCGTCGTCCACGATGGCCACGGCATATTCCATTTCCTTGTCCACCGTCAGTCCCTGCGTGCCAAGGAACGCCTGAAGCCCGCTGATATCGCGCCCAGATTCCAGCCTTAGAACCTGTTCCTGCAGTTGATCTGTCCACATGGCATTCTCTCCAATAAAGGAAGGCGCGTCCCGTCCCTGTATAGGTATGGACGAATACGCGCCCCATAATTATCCCGCCGCTGGAGCTGTGGGAGGGCCGATTATTATCTTGCTACCCCTGTTGCCGGGCAACCGTTTTGACCGCTTCGCTGACGGCGGTACTTACTCTTTTATCCAGTGCGTCCGGGACGATATATTGCTCGTTCAGCTCATCATCCTGCACCAATTCGGCGATTCCTTTGGCGGCGGCGAGCTTCATTTCATCGGTAATAGCGGCTGCTTTGACATCCAGAGCGCCTCTGAATATACCCGGGAACACCAGCAGGTTGTTGATCTGATTGTCGAAATCCGATCTCCCGGTGGCCACAATTCTTGCGCCGCCCTGAAACGCTTCATCCGGCAAAATTTCCGGAACCGGGTTGGCAAGCGCGAAAATGATGCTGTCCGGATTCATCGTTTGCACCATTTCTTTCGTTAGCACGCCTTCCACCGATGCGCCGATAAATACGTCCTTGCCTTTGATGACCTGTTCAAGCGGGCCCGTTTCGAGACTTCGGTTCGTAACCTTCGCCATACTTTTCTGCGCGTCGTTAATGGAATCGTCGTTCTCGACAATGGCCCCGTTGATATCGCACAATACGATATGCTTGGCTCCAGCTGCAAGCAATAGCTTCGCAATGGCAATTCCCGATGCGCCTGCGCCGTTGATCAAGATGTTTACGCTATCAAGCGACTTATTGACGATCTTTAGCGCGTTGTACAAGCCAGCCAATACCGCGACGGCCGTGCCGTGCTGATCGTCGTGATAGACCGGAATATCGAGCAGCTCTTTCAGCTTGTCTTCGATATAGAAGCATTCCGGCGCTTTAATGTCTTCCAGATGAATGCCGCCGAAGCCCGGAGCGATGACTTGAATGGTTCTGACAATTTCATCCGGGTCAGAGCTGTCGATACAGATCGGATACGCATCCACGCCGCCGAATTCCTTAAGCAGCAGCGCCTTGCCTTCGATTACGGGCAATCCCGCCTCCGGACCGATATCGCCAAGCCCTAAAACCGCCGTTCCGTTCGTAAGAATGGCAACGGTGCAGCCTTTGATCGTATACTCGTAAGCTTTGCTTTTGTCTTTGGCGATTTCTTTGCATGGCTCGGCTACTCCCGGCGTATACGCAATGGCCAGATCATCTTTGGTATTGATGGGCATTTTTCCTGCGATTTGCAGCTTTCCGTTGCTTTCCTTATGCGCTTTTAACGCCACTTCTTTTATGCTCATTGTTTTATTTCGTATTGAACAGCAGGTTCAATACGGCCTCCTCTTCGATAGGATCAGAAACGCCCGTTCTTATTTGTTTTTTACCTGGCGGATGACGTCGATGACCGAGCCGTCGCGGTATTTGACAACGCCGACAATTTTATCCTCCCATTGGATGGGCTCGGGATTTCCGATGATGCGGGTTGCTTTTTCCTTCAGTTCCTCAATCGTCACTACCGGAAGCTTGGCTGCTTTCAGGTTGTGCAGCAGGTCGTCCCGCAGCGGGTTGACCGCGATGCCCTGATCGGTGACGAGCACGTCGACCGTATGGCCTGGGGTAATGATCGTATTGACCTTGTCGAGAATCGTGGGCATTCTGCCGCGGATCAGCGGAGCGACAATAATCGAGGCGGAAGCTCCAGCCGCGGTGTCGCAATGTCCGCCCGAAGCGCCACGAATCACGCCGTCGGATCCTGTGATAACATTCACATTGAAATCAAGGTCGATTTCCAGCGCGCTCAGTACGACGACATCGAGCTGGTGCGCCGCGCATCCCTCGTTGTCGGGGCTCGCATAATACTCGGCGTCGATCTGATGGTGGAAGCGGTTGTTCTTAAGCGATTCCACCGCTTTCAGGTCAAAGCTCTGCACGTCGAGCAGCCGGTGGATCAAGCCTTCTTCGTGCAGATCGACGATCTGTTGGGTGATACCGCCAAGGGCAAAGCTTGCCTTGACATTGTGCGCCAGCATCTTGTCCCGCAAAAACCGCGTCGTCGCAAGGGAAGCGCCGCCCGATCCGGTTTGCAGCGAGAATCCGTCCAGGAAGTAACCGGAAGCCTCGATAACGTCTGCGGCATAGCGGGCGATCAGGAGGTCCTTCGGATTGCTCGTATACCGGGTAGCTCCCGAGACGATTCCCTTCGGGTCGCCGATGCAATCGACTCCGACGACGTAATCGACCTGCGATTCCGGGATGCCGAAAGGAACGTTGGGGTACGGGACCAAGTTGTCGGTAACCATGACGACATGGTTCGCGTGCTGCGCATCCACTTTCGCATAGCCCAGCGAGCCGCAGGCGGAAGCGGCGGCATTGCCCCGCGAATAGCCGTTGGCGTTTCCGTACGGATCGCACGAAGGCACGCCGAGAAACGCGACGTCGATCGGGCATTCTCCTGATGCGATCGCCCGCGCCCGGCCGCCGTGGGAGTTGATGACGACGGGAATGTCCATCAGGCCGTGCGAATAGGCTTGCGCGAGCTCACCTCTTAGGCCGCTCGTTTCAATTCTGCGGATGACGCCGTTCTGCACATGCTTGACCAATGGAGCATGGATATCCGTAAGCGAGCTGGCCGCGAGCACGAGGTCGCGAATGCCCATCTCGGCGATTTTATCGATGACCATATTGACGATATAGTCTCCGTTGCGGAAATGATGGTGGAACGAGATCGTCATCCCGTCTCTTAAGCCGGTCGCTTTAATGGCAGCTTCAATCGAAGCGATGATTTTGTTTTTGGCGGGATTTTGCTGGCGGTCCTTGAGCCGCTCCGTATTCTTATACTGGCCGTTGACCTGTTTCTTATGATAGGGGGTCAGCGAGCCGAGCCCGTCGATATGCAAGGGAATTTCTCTTCCTGCCTCGTTATGCATCACATTCACCTTATTCCATGTTATTTTTACGCGTTGGCCAAGCTGAGAACTCTACGGGCTCTTTCGACGATCGGACGGTCGATCATCCTGCCGTCCAGGCTGATGACGCCCGAGCCCTTGGCTTCCGCTTCCTCGATGGCTTCAATGACCCGCAGGGCTTTGCGTACTTCGTCCTCCGTGGGCGTGTAAATGCGATTGACGATCTCAATTTGGCGCGGGTTAATGATGGACTTGCCGTCAAAGCCCAACTGCTTGATCAGCTTCACTTCGTTCGCAAAGCCTTCCTCATCCTTGACGTTCGAGAAGACGGTGTCGATCGCATCGATGTCCGCCGCCCTTGCGGCGAACAAGATGATGCTGCGGGCCGTCAGCAGCTCAATGCCGTCGGCCGAACGAGTCGTTTTGAGATCGGTTACGAAATCCTCGGCGCCAAGGGCAATCCCGATGAGCCGGCTGCTGGACGTGGCGATGCGCTCGGCGTGCAACACGCCCTTGCCGCTTTCAATCGCGGCGAACAGCTTGATCGTGCCGTGCTCCATGCCGATCCTGCGCTCAATCTCCGTGATTAATTCGTCCGCTTCGACGACATCGTCGGCTGTCTCCGTCTTCGGCAATCGGATGGCATGCGGTTGCGCCCGCACGATCGCCTCGAAATCGTCCCTGCCGTAAGGAGTGTTGAGGCCGTTGACCCGAACGAGCACCTCCGTCTCGCCAAAGTCGAACGTTTTCAATGAATGGTATACGAGCAGACGCGCCGCATCCTTCTCGTGTAACGAAACCGAATCCTCAAGGTCGATCATGATCGAATCCGCGCCGTATATATGGGCATCCCGAATCATGCCGGGATTGTTGCCGGGAACGTAGAGCATCGTTCGTCTAAGCTTTTGCATTTATTCCGCCTCCCATGGATGGTAGTTATCATGGACCGCTCTGCCGACAGCTGTCTTGACCCTCGCCTGTATGGTGCAATCCAGTGCGCCCTTGTCGTTGGCGCGTACAAGCGCATCCGCTACCCCCATGTTTTCCAGCGTTTCCCGGATGACTTTGCGAATCTGATTGCCGAACTGATTTTCCACCGTGCTGACTAGCTCGATTTCGATGCCCTTGCCTTCGTTTTGTTCGATGGATATCGTGATATCGCTTGATTCAAGCGTACCCGCTATCCCTACTTTGCTAATCTCCAAAGTGAACACCTCGCTAACCATGTCTGTTAATTGCCTTTAGCCTCCGGATTGGAACAGCTCTTTGATCTTTCTCGCCAGTTCCGATCCGGTTACCGGCTTACACATGTAATCGTCTATGATGAACCGTTCCATGGACTCCACGACCTTTTCCTCCACAAATCCGGTCACTAAGATGACCTTGATTTCCGGGTTTAGCGTTTTCATCCGTTCCGCCAAATCCAGGCCTTTAATATAGGGCATGGCTTGATCGGTAATGACAACGTCGAACTTTGTCGGGTTCAATTCGAATGTTTTGATCGCTTCAACGCTGCTCGATTCGGAGTGTACCTTAAAGCCGAAGGGCTCAAGACCTTTTTTCATCGCTTTCAAAACCTTGATCTTGTCATCGATAAGTAGAACGGTCTTTGAATCCGTAGGAACAGGCAAGGGACAAGACTGGCCTTCATTCACCTGCAGTGTGGCTTGAGGAATGTAAACCGAAAAGACGCTCCCCTTTCGGAATTCACTTTCCACCGTTATAAATCCTTTATGATTCTCGACGATTCCGTACACGATGAACAACCCAAGTCCTGTACCTTCTCCGGTTTGCTTCGTCGTGAAGAACGGATCGAAGATTCGGGACATCGTTTCCTTACTCATGCCGTATCCCGTATCAGAAACGGATATTTTGACAAAGCGTGGAGCGTCCTGTGCGGATTCATTTATTTTTCGGGCCTCGTGGAGAGAGAGCGTTTCCACCTTGACCTTCAAAGTCCCGCCTTGATACTTCATTGCCTGATACGCATTGGTGCAAAGATTTAATACTACCTGATGGATCTGCACTTTATTAGCCAGCATGACGGCACTGCCATCGAGCTTTTCAAAAACGACATCAATATTTGGCGTTATGATCGGCTCGACAAGTTTCAACGTTTCCTCAACCAGTGCGGCTACGTTTGCGGGCTCGTATTTGCCTTTCCCGTTGTCCGAACGGCTAAAGACAAGCACTTGTTCGATTATATTCCGGGCTTTTTCAGACGCTTCATAGATTTCGTTCGCATAATCGTACATTTCATCCTGAGGACTAAACTTGTTCAGCATGATTTCCGAATACCCCAAAATCGGGGTTAGCAAGTTATTGAAATCATGAGCGATTCCACCGGTCAACGTACCGATAACCTGAAGCTTTTGAGCGTGCAGCAGCTGCAGATCCTTTTTCCTTATCTGCTCGTGAGTGACGTTCAGCTCCCTCAAATACTTCGTTTCCACTTCAAGGGCTTTTTTATTTTTCTGAGCCTTCATGACCATGAAGATGGCACCGGATAAAATTAGTAAGATCATGGCATAAATCTCCATGTTTTTGAAACGATTTTGGGCGATGGGCCCCTTCACGTCATCATAGTCCATAGCTACGGCGACGATCCAAAAAAAACCGTCAAAGTGAGCCTTGGAAAAAGCTTCAAACTTTTTGGTTTTCGCCAGGCTCTGCTCCATCCACCAATAGGAATGGTAAACCGCCGAACCTTCTTCCTCGCTTAACTGCAAATCCATTAACTTGTCCAGATCCCTAAAATCCAGTTCGGGATAAGCAATTTTCAGACTCTCCAGGGATTTCCCTATATTCCACGAATTAGGATGCATAAGGTAAACCCCCTCATCGTTCTTCACGTGGACATAGCCCTTCTTGCCGACTCGGAACGGCTTGACCAGAAGTTCATATACAGCGTTCAGATCAACCGAACTGACGAGAATACCTTCAAATTCCTGATCTAGAAACACGGGTTGGTAAATATTTGTAATGTATCTTCCAGGTTGTTCAAACTTGGCCTCTCCGATCAGAGCCTGTTTTTCCCTCAGAACATTTTGAATCTCATCTTCAATGGTTGTCCGAATGGCCCCCGCTACGGTACCGGAGGTTTCGGGAAAAATACCTACCATTTTTCCCTCTTTGTTAATAACGTAAATTCTTTCAACCCCTTGATTTTTTGCCATGTAATAAGCTTCAATCGCCTGCTTTACCGGCAACGGATCGGCATTGGCCATTCCGAGGGCAACACCGCGGTTTCCCGCGACGATTTCAAGATTGTGGACCTGCTCTTTAAAGGACACCTCCAGGTTCCTGGCGGTCAATTTGGCGATCGTCAAAAGCTGCTGCTGTTGCTGAGTGATCACGGTCCGTTCGTCATTGACATAGGAACCATAGGCCATCCAGACAAGAAGCAGAAAGGCAACCGGAAGCGCCAACAGCATAATGAAATACAGCAAACTTTTTTTGTTTCGCAGCTTGTCAAGTTTGAAATACATATCGTTTTTCCTCTCCGGGCCATCATCTAGTCGCCCACTTCATCCGGATGGAGGCAACCTGATTCCATTATGGACGAATGTGAAGTAATTTTTAAGCGATTCCCAGATTCCGACTTGTAAAATCATTCTTAACGAATCTGCTGATCTCGAGATATACCCATCGTAGAACGAAAATCTTAAAGTATTCTGGCATCATCTTAAAATTTTTTAAAGATTTTCGCTTTCGATACATTTGTCGGGATCGAGAAAGCCGTGATTGCGGCTACAATGGAAGCCCCCACAACACAGACAGGCTTTCTGCAACGCCAACCCGCCCTTATATCATTTACTTCAACCACAACTCGAAAATTACGCCTGCTGCCACCAGAATCAAGGCTCCGCCGAGACGGGTAGCCAGCTGCGCATAGGACATCAAGATCATTCTGTTCGATGCGCCCAATATTTCAAGGTCACCCGAGCCGCCGCGGTTAACGTGGCACAGACCGCCGGCAATGACGGCTTCGATTTCATAGAAGCCAACCATTTTAGCAAAGAACCAACATCCGATGGAAACGCCTGCAATCGTAAAGATACTAATAACAGCGGTTTGCATATTAACTGCATGAAGCAGTGCGCTAAAATCGGTAAAAGTGATACCGACACCTGCCAAAAAGACATACATGATTTTACCCATCATAAATTCGTTAACCTTTTTCAACCCGTCTTTTGCACGTTGAGGAATGACGTTACATGCATTTGCAAGGATCAAAAAGATAACCATGTAAGCATAAGGGTGAACCTTGAAAGAACCGATACTTGGAAGCAGGCCGTTACCAACCAAATTTGCCAGAGCAAAGAAGGCCATGGCAACAAACAGCCCGAAAACTGCATCCGCCATTGTGGCATTATTTTCCTTTTTGGCTTCGTTTGCAGCAGTGACTTGACCTTTAATCAATTCACCGTTACCGGTCCACTTCGGTATTTTCTTTCCGATTCCATTTAAAATTGCTGCGAAAATGATGGAGAAAATGTTGGCAATTGTTAAGATTGCGATTGCCGAGGAATACCAAATTTTCGGGTCTTGATGAGTAACTTCGCCCCAAATTTTACTCATCGGAATGGCGCCGGCGCCATTTCCGCCGCCCATAATCGGAAATGCATAATTGATGACGACTTCTTTATAAGGCACGCCAACAAGTAATCCGCCTACAACCGCAAAGATTATTGCAGTAATTGTACCGACGACAACCATCGGAATAAATGCGCCAATCGCTTTGGCCAAAAACTTTCTATTAATTGCCAAAATGGAACTGGTGATAATGACCGCAATAAAAAAGTCAAGCAATCCCATTTCGTCAAAAAGATTCTTTACTCCGTCTGCTGCTTCTGTAGGAATAATACCTTGAGCCACTAAAAATGAAGCGCCCAAGAAAGAAAGCAAGGCGCCGCCGCCGAGATAGTCTTTCCAGATCGGAACGTTATCTCCGACCTTCCCAAAGAAAAATCCAACAACGTATAATAACATAATACTTCCGGCAAAAGTTGTGTCGATAGATTTGGTGACAATAGATAAAGTCACGATTACAAAACCGGAAAACCATGCCCATAAAGGCAACCCGTACATGTTAAGGGATAGAAAATTTCCCTTTGAGGAGGTTCCAATCCCCTCAGAACCTAACGTTGGTGATAGTTTTGACATCGTTATTTCCTCCTAAACTGACTGAATTACAGGGCCATGAAATATGTAAGCGCTTACAGAAACGGCACTTCCCTATACAAATGGGATACCTTTTTTCGCGTGGTTACGCTCACTGTAAACGCTTCCCATTTTTCCGCAATCGAGCTTCCTGGTATTTGGCTGGTTTTTCGCTTAACGGGTAAGCGGGGAAGGATGGGTAACCAAACTCCAGCAAGTCCGCACATTGATCGCAAATTTGCCCGGCTTTGTCCAATGTCCTTCCATTGCCGTAACATAGCGAGCATTCTTGTCGAGGCTTGTTCATTGGGTTTCTTCCTTTCCGATGTCGAAATGATCAAGCGTGTATTGCTTCTCCCATCGAATGTTGGATCATCCTCCTTTATAACAGCATCCGGATTTTTATTAACGTTTTCATTTTTCTTCCTAATCCAGAGCGTTTTATCATCTGGGATTGAGATAAATTTATTGTAAATTGCAGTTCTTAAAGTAATCTGATCAAATCTTATTATTTTTTAAGATTTGAAAGAAAACGAAAGACCGCCAGGAGGATGGTCCTGACGGTCTTTCGGCTTATGCAATTTTGTTCTAGGTTTCCACAGTAAAACGGTATCCGATCCCCCACACCGTCTGGATATATTTTGGTTTATCGGGCTTATCCTCGATTTTTGTTCGCAGATGCCGGATGTACACCATGATCGTATTGTCGTCGATCACCGTTTCCTTCCAGACGTTCTGGTACAGCTGCTCCTTGCTGAACACCTGGTTGGGATTCTCCATCAAAAATTTCATCAGCAGCGCTTCTTTGGAGGAAAGCGTGATTTCTTCGCCGTTTTTGTAGAACGTATACGTTTTCAGATTGAACAGGAACGGCCCCAAGGCCAATTTGGAAAACTTATCCTTTGATTCGAGCATCTCGCGGTAGCGGCGGATGTGATTTTTCACCTGGGCGCACATAACCTGCGGGCTAAAGGGCTTGGTGATGTAACCGTCGGCACCCAAGCCGAAGCCGATGATCTGATCCGTGTCTTCCTTCTTGCCGCTAAGGAAGACGATCGGGGTGTTGATGCCGAGTGCGCGGGTTTTCCCGAGAACGCCGTAACCGTCGATATGATCCATCACAATATCAAGAATGATCAGATCAAAGGCTTGCTTTTGGATCATATCCATCGCTTCGCTTCCGTTCTTCGCCTGAAATACCTGCATGTTATCGCTTTCAAGAACAGTGGTGATCAGCTTTCGAATATAGTCTTCGTCATCGGCGACGAGTACCTTTGCTTTGCTCATACTTATGCGGCACACCTCCGTTAAGGTCAAGGCTGTAAACGAGTTTTTATCGGACAAAGAATGTGATTTTATTCCCATGGCCTTTTAAGGTGAAGTTTATCAACACTGTTCCGAAAAATCAAGAAGTCAAAAATGGTCGTTTATCCTAAAAAAAGGAGGCCCGATGAAAGCGGCCTCCTGAATGCATCGCAATGAAGCAAGGAATATTTAAACATAGGATGGTAAACGGCGTGAATGGTTCACGGCGCAAATCCGATGTGAGTAATAAAGTTGGTTGAATAGAAAAAAACCTGATAAACCAAGGGTTTTGGCTTCTCAGGTAAATATATATTGTCTCAAACATATACTCTCATTTGTCTCATTTATTGTTATAGTCAGTCTCAATTATAACCATTACTCACATAACGCAACATCAGCTTTAGCTACCGTGTTACAGTCTCTCAAATCTCCTGAAAACAGAAAGGAGTTTGGAAAGCTATATTTGATAACTTCTCCGCTGTCTTCCTCAATTTCAACCTCTTGTACAGCTGTATCGTGTCGATAAACATAGATGTACCTATCCCTGCCCCAGAACAGACCGACAGAAGGCGAATCCGTTCGTCTGAGAGAGTATCTAAGGTATCAGTCTCGTATAGGCGGCCGGACGGTAATTTGAGAGAAGTCCTCATGACGATAAACGCTGATTTCAATTTTGTCCTGGATACTTAGGATAGATGAGTATTTTGTGCCGGAAGTATCGACTAGCCGTCGTGGCTCCCTGTTATGAACCTAGAACCTTTATCCGGCTACTCCATTTAGAGACTTGCCTGGTTGGATTTGGGGAAAAATGGGTGTCGGACTGACTCCCTTTTTACTTCCGATTCCCATTCCCTGCGGAACTCTCCCTCAAAATTCGACAAAAATAGCTAGAAATTTAACCAGAAGTCAATTCGAGTTTCTCTGCATCCTAACTTATACTAAATAAAACAGATTTAGGTATTGTGATAATTTGTAAACCTAGCAGGAGTTTTTATCGAAATGATGAATTACTAATTAGGAGGGTCCACAAAATGGTATACGACCATCATGTAGCTCCGACGGTACTCCGTCAAAAGTTGCAAGAGAACTTGTTAAAAGGGACCACCTTCAGAATAGCCGAACACATCTTCCAGTCAGACAAGCGCAACTACTCGCTCCCCTTCTATGACATCATCACCCAGAACGGATATAGCAGAAGTGAAAAATTGGCCATCTCTTACTACAGGAGATTTCTCATCCTTAGAAACTTGGACACTTGCGGAGCCGGTTGTGAAGCATTATGTCAGCTTTTTGAATATTTGCCTTTATTGCCTGACAAAATCAGATTTGATGCATATTACCGCATCCTGACGTTCTATAATGTAGTAGAGAACTGGCCGAAGCTGATCCTGTATGCCAAGGAGTTGAGGAACATCGCGCTTGCCGAAGGGCAAAATTACTACGTGGCCGAAGGTTGGTTATATGAGTCATTTGCGCTGATGGGTATGAAAGACTTTGATAGCGCATTGACGGCAACTCTGCAGTATGCTGTATATGGAGAACATTATGCTTGGTTATCTAAATGCAACGTGCACTACATCTCCATTGAAATGAAGCAAACCGAGCCGATCGAAGAACTCATGAGCATGGTGAAGGATGATCAATTGCTTCTGGTTCTTCCAGTTGCGTTAGACAGTTATATTTGTAACGGTGCCTTTCATGATGCAAAACAATATCTGATGAAGTATCAGTCAAATGTAGATGATTTGTTGTCCCGGAAGGACCCATTTTACTTGAAACATAAGTTGCGCCTGACGCAAGCTTTGGCTCAATATCATTTCGGAACCGGTCATCATGAATTAGGTTTTGAATACAACGCCTTGTCGTTGGAATTGGCACTCGCACTGAAGAATATGCGGCGTGTAGGAATGGCCGTCGTTACGTTTCAAGAATATGAAATGCAGGCTTCAGCAGAGCAAAAGAAACGATTCGTAAATATCCTTTCGAAAGAGGTGAAATCGGATGAAAAAAGCATCGATCATCATGTCCATGGCTCTTTTCTTGTTCAGTTTTATAGGGGCATCTTCGGGAATGGGGTTGGATAACATCGGATCAGGATGGCAAGTCGGCGGCGACATCGGCTCGGGATGGTCTCCAAGTGTCATCGGAACGGGATGGCAGACCAGCAACATCGGATCAGGCTGGTCACCAATGAGTAACTTAAGCGAAGATATCATGAACACGTAATCTGGCAGGACGTTACTGAGAGCGGCCCTTGATTTCAAGGGTCTCTTTTTGTTGTTCTCTTCTCCAACCAAGTTCCTTCGGATCCCTTTATTTCGCTTAACATTAAGTACACATATCCGGCTCTGGCCACCAGGGAAACAGTTTGGTCCTTCCCTTCGCCTCACTTGTGCGAAAGACTTAGCGTATCTTGTCCGAGTGAACGACTCATCTGACGCTCAACCTCTTTGGAACGATAGCCATGAAGGGCCTCTCTTTCTGCCTATAGGACACGATGAATTCTCTCACGTTCATCCCGTTGTTCCTATGCCAAACCTGAGAGAAACTATCCCCCAATTGATGCTCTTAATAAAGGAAAAACTGACGATAAACGCACCGTCAGTTTTTTGTCAGGTGAACCAATGGCTGCCGGCGCCGGACTGGTTCCAGTCACAAATTCAGGATCATCTTAGCCATAGTGAAGTAGATGATGAGTCCGGTGCCATCCACCAGGGTGGTAATGAACGGGCCGGAGACGACGGCCGGATCGACTCTGAGCTTGTGCAGGACCAGAGGCAGCACAGCCGCGATGAGAGAGGCCCAGATTACGATAAAAATAGCCGTGACGGCAACAACGCTTCCGATATCAAAGCCTACTCCGAGGAACTGGGCGCGAAGAAACGTGGCTGCGCCCATACAGATTCCGAGAACGAAACCGGTCGCCACCTCTTTGCGAGCGACTCTGAATATATCCTTCGGCTTCACTTCCCCGAGCGCCAGGGCGCGAACAAGAGTCGTTACGGTCTGGGTCCCCGTATTGCCGCCCGTCCCGATCAGCAATGGGACGAAGAAAGCGAGCGCGATGACTTCCGAGAGCGTGTCTTCAAAGTAGCGGAGCACATTCCCCGTATAGGCTTCGGCTACGAATAGGACAAGCAGCCATGCGATTCGCTTGCGAAATAGCTTCCAGAAGGAATTTTTAAAATACGGCACTTCTAAAGGCTGGCTTCCGCCCATTTTCTGAAAATCTTCCGTAGCTTCTTCATGGATAACGTCAATTAAATCATCGACCGTGATAATCCCGATCATTCGCTGCTCCTCGCTAACGACGGGAAGAGCCACCAGATCATAATTGGATAAAATCGTCGCAACCTCCCGCTGGTTCATCCGGGCAGTCACCGACACGAAATCCTTGAGCATGATTTCCTCCAGCTTGGCGTCGGCCTTGGCGAGGATCGCCTGTTTGAGCGACACTATCCCGACCAGCTTGCCGTTGTTATCCAGTACGTAAAAGTACGAAACCATTTCCGCATCTTGCCCGACTTTACGGACATGCTGGAACGTATGCTCCACCGTCCAATAATTCCGGACCGCAATATAATCTACCGTAGCCAGGCTCCCCGCCGACTCTGGCGGGTATTGCATCAGAGCGCTGATTTTCTCCCGGTAATCGACAGGCAGAAACTCCAATAAAGTTCCGGCTTGGTGAGGATGGATAGCCAGCAGCAGATCGACGACTTTATCGCTGGACATCTCATTCAGCATGGAAGCGGCTGTCTCCTTGCTCCCGCGGTCCAAGATTCGATACTGCAATTCGGGATCGGCATATTCCAAAATTTCTGCCCCTAGGGCAACCGGAAGGTTGGCAATGAATTGAATTTGCTCGCTTTCCTCGAGCTCCATCAACATTTCGGCTAAATCATATGGCTGGAACCGGGCGAGGAATTCTTTGAGGGCACCCTGCTTTTGTTCGGCCAGTCTGTCTTTCAAATCTTGAATCATCCATTTTTGAACCATGTTTTTTGTCCCCTCAATTCGCAAAGTAGTAGCGTTTGTCAACTCGTCGTTCTAATCATTATTATTAGAATTATGAATCTAATTGAAAAACGTAATACTGGAACTACTATCCATTGTGTATACCTCCTATTGGTCAGAATAAACAATAAACCCTCCAGGGCTACTGGAGGGTTCGATAAATGTATGCAAATATAACATTTCCGCACCCCCTGGTTGAGTTTTAGCACTATGCAACGTAAAGAGAAAACAATTAATCACTTAGCCACGTTAAGAAAAGCCTTAATCCGGCAATCCCTGTTCTACCCATGGGCATCTTTCGATATTTCTGGGCAAGTAGCCTATGTTTGCATAGGAGCCACACCTAACAAGGTTTTTATTACATTTATTGCCTTATAAGGGGGCATTCGGGTTCATCAACATATACAAATAAACTTTGTTATTCTTCTGTGATACAATTTTGGCATTATATCCTGATTACCAGTAACTTACACGAACTGCATAGCTCATGATAACTTCTTCTCATATCAAAAGTTCACCAAATTCCTGAGACGGTTCATATTTTGAAAACATTCTAGAGTAAAAAAACCGAAGCAGTGGTATTATCCCCTTTAAGTAGACACTCAAAAAAAACCTTGTGCTATCATGAGGAACAAGAGTGAACTTGGAGGGGATTTTTCTATGGCTAGAAAGGGACAAGTGTTTCAACAGTATACCGAAGAATTCAAACTAGCAGCAGTCAAAGCGTATTTAGAAGGGAAGGCCAGCTATAAAACGGTAGCGGAAAAGTTAGAAATCAGAAACTGTACCCAATTAAAAGTATGGGTAAGGAAGTGGCAGCATGGAGAAGCGTTCGATATCCGTAAAGGGGTATCGAATCCTCTTAAGGGACGTCCGCGTACAGCCTTTGACACTGTAGAACAAGAACGGGATTATTTGAAAGCACAGGTCGATTACTTAAAAAAGCGGTATCCAAATCTGGTAAAGGAGGCACGCTCCGTTCGCAGGATAACTACCAAGTGATTGAAGAGCTGCGTGATCTCTATGATGTTACGCGTTTGTTAGCCATTGCGGGGGTACCTAGGGCTAGTTATTACAAGTGGCGAGCGACACGGTCATTAAGGGCCGAAAGACAAACAAGGGATCACGAGATCAAGGAGCACATGATGGCTATTCACTTTGCGCACCCCTATTTTGGATATCCTCGTATGATGACAGCTTTATGGGAGGCTGGTTATCGTGTTAACCATAAAAAAGTATGGCGGCTTATGAAGGAATTATCTATCCAGTCCGTCATTCGCAAGAAACGAAAGCGTTCTAGTTCTACGCCTTCCGTCGTGTATCCTAACCGATTGAAGCGTCAATTCCATGCTGTAGGTCCGCAGCAGAAGCTAGTCACCGATATTACGTATATCTCCGACGGCACACGCTTTTATTACCTGTCGGCGATACAAGATCTGTTCAACAATGAAATTGTGGCTTGGCAATTATCCGAGCGAAACGACGTAAAGCTGGTGCTGGATACGATTGAGCAGTGGACACGAAAAAGAGACGTTTCGGAAGCCGTGCTCCATTCGGATCAGGGCTTCCAGTACACGTCTCAGGCCTACAACTCACGATTGGAAGCATTCAGCGTCAAAGGCAGCCACTCTCGCAAAGCAACCTGCCTGGATAACGCCTGCATCGAATCCTTTTTTTCGCATCTCAAAACAGAGAAGTTGTATCTTCACCAGTGTACGTCAGAAGTTGAGATTCATCAAGCTGTAGAAGAGTATATCTACTTTTATAATTATCAGCGCTTTCAAGCCAAACTCAAACAGCGCGTGCCAATTGAGTATCGGCACGCGCTGGCTGCATAGCTTTTTTCATCTGTCTACTTGACAGGGGTATGACCAAAGCAACGGCTTCAGCGGCTACCTTTATTAAATGCAATAACGAAGGTGAACAGCTCGTCTTATTTCTGACCTTTCTTTCTGGACTGCTGCGACTTCCTTAGAATACGTTCCACATCCCGTATAATACTTTCTCTCTTCTCTTGGGCTGAAGGGAAAGCATTTTCTCCTAAACGAAATTTACCGCGGATAACCTTTGAATACTTTGATTTCAATGCCTCTCCCCCCTAAAGGTGATAGAAGCATTATCGCCAAATCTATGAAAATTAAACATGAAAGAGAGCCTCTACAGGCTCCCTATCAATGATCTGTTATTCTATTGCGCCTTATTTGCAAGGGCAATGAGTTTTTGGACACTCTCTTCTTGCCTCGCAAGCAGCTTATCCCGTTATGAATTTGATTTCAATTTTAATTTCAGATGAGCTATTTCTATAATTTCGTTCTTATCATAATCATCGAGGTTCCTGTAAAGCTCAATTAACCCTTTTTCGTTATCGTCTTCATATGTAACTCCGTCTCCCGAAGTCCGACCTGTTAATAACCAGTTTAAATTAACGTTATAGTGAGTTCCAATGGATGCTAAAGTTTCCGCTGAAGGATTACTATTCCCCATTTCAATTTCACTCAAGTTTCCCTGAGAAATCCCGATAACCTTTGCGAATTGAGATTGGTTTTGATTATTCTCTTTTCGAATACATTTTATCCGATATCCGATTTCGCCCATACCTCTCACCACCAAATATCGACTTAATAAAAAGAGGGCAACCCGAAATCATTCCTTCAGGTTACCCTCTGATGCATAATCATCTTACGTGGTTCCACACTTTTTTATCACCGGACAAATTGTCAAAAGAAAATTAAGTTCTAGACTGAAAAATTAAGTGTTAGACTAGGCAAATAAAGTTGTAGACTGTGAAAATAAAGTATTAGTCTGACGTTGCTTCATTTAGGCTAACGAGCAGGATAGTGCGATCATCAATGATGATAAAACTTGGGGTTTTTGGTTTGGTAACCGAAAAACTTCGAACTTATATTGGCTTATTTCCCCATAAAATTGACTTGTTAATTTGAGTGTGGTCCCTTAGAGTAATTTAAAAACTAGCGAGGTGGATCAACAGATTAAAGTAATGGCCTTTCTTACCAAAAAGGATGGCATGAATATACGAGATCTTATCGAATACTATGAGAATCTACATGTACCACTGATTACTAGATTGGCACCAATCCCTAGCGTTTACAAACGAAACTACATTCTACGAAATGACGACTCTAGTACAAAAGATGACTTCGATATCGTGACAGAACTCGTATTTCCTGACCGTGGTGCTTATGAAGCTTGGGTAGCTAAGATGTATGCTCCACACTCTGGAGTTGCAGAGGACGAGCTCAATTTTCTTGATCGTTCTCGAACTAGATCTTATGTCGTCGAAAACATTTATATCAAGTAAGAAGACCGTATCGCTGGATATAAACAGGAGATGTAAAGGTTTGGCCGCCTCATCTCCCTGTTCCCCACAGCTTTACGCCATGCAAAACACTCAAATATAAAAAAGAGTGGCTAAAATTGAGATTGCTTCAACAGTTCACTAGCTGGCTTTCTGAATTCGACCGATCGATTAAGCTACCGGGCAGGGTAGTTCAATTTTATTTAGACTGCCAGCTCGATTGGCAACCTTCACTACGCTAACTGGAAGAAAAATCTAATAACAATTGAAATAATAGCACCCAGTCTAAATCAAGTTGCATCGGCCCCGAGCAGTTCCAACGCCATCTGGACGTGGAGTTGCTTATGCTTCTCAGTCAAATAACAGGCGTAACCCTTGATAAGTGGTGACTCGACAGGCAACGGGATTCGATACAGCCTGTTCGATTGAAGATATGGATCAGCAATGGATTTTGGCAAAAAACCAAAAACAGAGTTGCTTAACAGCATCGTCAACATAATGGATGAATGGTCGGTTTGAAGGGCTGAAATAAAACCCGGCTCAACAAGGGAGGTAAACCATTCCGCGAACGTTTTGCCCCAATCGATATGGCAATAGGTCGGCGAGGAAAAATCGGGCTCAAGGAGCTCGGTCGATCCGTCGGCAGATACAAGAATGATTTCGTCTTCGAAAAGCAACCGTTTCGAAATACCTGGATGGTCGGGCGGATCTAGTTTGATCGCAAGGCTGACGGAACCGTCAAGCAGCAAATCACGAATCATATAACTCGGATCGAGATAGCTCAAAAATTTGACCGCGACATGCGGATTTTTTACTCTGAAGTCGATAATCCGATTCAAGTATCGGTAGTGCCATACGGAGCCAGGACCGCTCACCACGATATGTTCCCGAAATTGTTCGGACAGCGATAGTTTGCTTTCCTGGATGAGCTGGAGCATACGTTCAGCGTAGGGTAGAAAAGCGATGCCAGATCGCGTCGGCCTGACGGTTCGATTGTCGCGATCAAACAGCCGCTTGCCAACGGCTTGTTCCAACGCCCGAATTCTCGCAGTCACAGCGGATTGGGAGATGTGCAGATGTTTGGCCGCGGTAGTGAAGTTGAGGGTTTGGTAAACCGCAATAAATGCCTCCAAATGAAACTGGTCCATTAGCGTTCCTCGATTCGATTTATTTATTACTACAATGTTTAAGATTTGTTATACAAATCATTCTAGGTCAACTATACTTTTCATACAAGATATGTATTGTAAGGAAACTTGGGTATGGGAGGTTATAAATAATGAATGATGAGTTGTTACGAATTGTACAAGTGAACACCATTGATGATTATATCGAGGATCTTGCAGACCTTCTCGTACAAGTGGTAGAAAACGGAGCTTCAATCGGCTTCTTACCGCCGCTTTTGCACCGTGAAGCGCAGGACTATTGGGCTAACCTCTTGAATCCAGACATTAGGTTATGGGTTGCCGTGCTGCATGAACGCGTGGTAGGTACTGTGCAGCTCCATCTCTGCGGTAAGCCGAACGGTAACCATCGTGCGGAAATTGCTAAATTGATGACGCGGCCACAAAACAGGAGAATGGGAGTTGGGGGTGAACTTATGCGTATGGCGGAAGCGGCAGCGTGGAGCGAAGACCGCACATTGCTAGTACTCGATACGCGGAAAGGAGACCCGTCAAACCTGTTGTACCTTTCTATCGGATATCAACAGGCTGGAACAATCCCGTCATACGCAAAATCGGCAAACGGAAATCTGGATGCGACGGTTCTATATTACAAGCTACGTGAACCGAACGCCTGAAGGATAAATGTCGGGTAACGGGACTCTTTAGTTCAGTATCAAATGATAATGAGGAAATTTAAAATGAATAAAGATTACACGATAGCAGTCATTTCCGATATACATAGCAACATCTATGCTTTGGAAGCTGTTCTAAGTGACATAGATTCACGTGGAATAAAAACAATTGTAAATTTAGGAGATACATTGTTTGGTCCTACAGATCCTATTAAAACAGCCGAATTAATTTTGAAGAGACCTGATATAATTAACATTATGGGTAATTGTGATCGGTACCTACTTCAAGAACAAATGGAATCAGTGACATTTCATTATGTGAAACCAGTACTTACTCCAGAAATACATGATTGGATTCAAAGACGTGGGTATTTGAAGATTTATTATTCTGTCATGGAACTCCTTTCGCAGATGACGAATATCTGTTGGAGGAAGTTACTACATATGGTGTTATTAAAAAGATGTTGAGGCACTAATGTCTGAACTAGCTCCAGTTCCTCAAAAAGTAATTTTTTGTGGTCACACACATATTCAGAAATCGGTGTGGTTGCCGGATGGTAAATGGATTGTTAATCCCGGAAGCGTCGGACTTCCAGCATACTCTGAGGACGCACCCCACCCACATTACATGGAATCGAAGACGCCTCATACAAAGTATCTGATTAGTGATAAAATTGTATACCAATATACCAAGAAAGGAGATATAAATTATGAAAAAAGTTTTGTTTGGTGCTTTTCTTGCCATTCTCTTATGTAGTGCATCTACTACTTATGCAGCGGACACTCAAATAAAAGTTGATGGTATTTCTGTCGTATCTGATGTGAAGCCCGAATTTAAGAACAATCGCACAATGGTACCCCTACGTGTTATTTGCGAAAATTTGGGGGCTACTGTCAATTGGTCGAATTCCGAAGTTACTCTTACGAAAGACAATATGAAAGTAATTTTAACTCCGAACAGCACTTCAGCGAAGAAGAACGGCGAAAAGATAACTCTTGATGTAAAACCATATGTAAAAAATAATCGTGTAATCGTCCCACTTCGTTTTACCGCGGAGACGTTTGGATGTAAAGTCGATTACAGCAACTCTACAGTAACTGTAGACACCAAGCCATTAGTCATTGATGGTGTAAAAATAAAAGCATTGCAATATGAATACCATATGACGATGGGCGGCGTAGTCCAACAAATAAATGGGAATGCGTATAATGAAACCATTTATCATATTATTTCAAAAAACAAGGGTACAAAGGTAAAAGATCCTGACAGCTACTCTTGGATGGTTAATCTTGATACACCTGGATCTTATTATAAAAATGGACAATATGTTTTTTTGGACGAAAAGGGAAATAGCGTAAAACAATATGATATCTATAGTTTAGTTAATGCATTCCCAAATGATTTGTTATCAGGATACCCAGAGGTATTGATTCATGACGCTTCCGAAGACCAATGGTATATGTTTAGCAATGCCGCAGGAGATTCCATTCGTCAGTTGTTGGATACGGCCGGAAAGAACGGATTTCTGAAGGTGATCAGTGATACAGTTGCTTAATTCTTATCGTACTAACGAGAAACGTTAGTTCAATGAAACAGCGACAGTCTAGGACTTTATTTTCTTATCCTTGGCCTGTCGCTGTTTTATTTTCTAGGGTCAGTCTAAAACTTATTATATGGAGTCTGACGTTATAACAGTTTGAAAAGTCACCTAGATCATAGACATCCAGTCTAATACTTTATTTTCCGCTGACACAAATCAAAACAACATCCTACAACTTTTACTCCACCGTCACGCTCTTCGCCAGGTTGCGCGGTTTGTCAACGTCATTGCCGCGTGCCAAGCTGGCGTAATAAGCGATAAGCTGCATTGGCACCACCGAGAGCGCCGGTGCAAGCCGCGGCAGCGTCGCAGGCAGGACGAACATGCCGTCAACCGCCTTCTGCACCGCAGGAGCGTTCGCCTCGTCGGCAATCGCATAGACAACCCCGCCGCGCGCCTTCACTTCCTTAATGTTGCTTACCGTCTTCTCCACCAGCGCAGATTGGGTGACCAGCGCGATGACCGGTACGCCCTCCTCAATCAGCGCTAGCGTGCCGTGCTTCAATTCACCCGCAGCATACGCCTCGGAATGAATGTAGGAGATTTCCTTCAGCTTCAGCGAACCTTCCAAGGCCACCGCATAGTCGAGGCCGCGGCCGATAAAGAACATATGGTCGTGCTGCGCCATATCTTCGGCCACCCGCTTCAGCTCGTCGGTCTGCTCCAAGATGCGTTCTACCTGCTCCGGCAAAGCCTCCATCGCAGCAAGCTGCTCCTGAATCCAAGCCTCTTCCTTCGTGCCTAACGACTCGGCCATGTATAGGCTAAGCAGCATGAACGCTATCAACTGCGACGTATACGCCTTCGTCGAAGCGACGGCAATCTCCGGGCCCGCCCACGTGACGACCGTATCGTCCGCTTCGCGAGCGACCGAGCTGCCGACCACGTTCGTGATAGCCAGTACCGTTGCGCCGCAGCGCTTCGCCTCACGCAGCGCCGCGAGCGTGTCCGCCGTCTCGCCGGATTGGCTGACCACGATGACGAGCGTGTCCGGCGTAATAATCGGAGACCGATAGCGGTATTCCGACGCAACATCGGTCTCTACCGGCAGACCTGCGCATTGCTCAATGAGCGTCCGTCCGACAAGTCCTGCGTGGTAGGCCGTTCCGCAAGCGACAATATGCACGTTGCGGATAGTGCTCAATTTCGATGGTGTCACATGCTTCAACTCTGGCAGCTTGATTCCGCTGCGTTTTTCCTTAATTCTGCCGCGCATCGTATCGCGATACGCTTTGGGCTGCTCATGAATTTCTTTGAGCATGAAATGGTCGTAACCGCCTTTTTCTGCAGTCAGCGCGTCCCAATCGACAACAATCATTTCCCGAGAAATAAAATTCCCCTCTAGCGTCATCAATTCGACAGCGTCCTTAGTCAGGACCGCCATTTCACCATCATTGAGAATGTACACTCGACGTGTATATTGCAAAATCGCCGGAATATCCGAGCCAATAAAATTCTCTCCATCGCCAATACCGATAACGAGCGGGCTGGCGAATCGGACCGCAACCAGCTTCTCCGGTTCATATTCCGTCAGCACGGCCAAGGCAAAGGCTCCGCGCATATGCGACGTTGCCCGCTGTACCGCCTTCACGATATCCCCATCGTATTCTCTCGCAATCAGATGGGAAATCACTTCCGTATCCGTCTCCGACACAAAGGTATAACCCGCCTCGATAAGCTCCTCTTTCAATTCCATATAGTTCTCGACGATACCATTATGGACGACAGAGAACTTCATGGCCTCATCCGTGTGCGGATGCGAGTTCACATCCGACGGCTTCCCGTGCGTAGCCCAACGCGTATGACCGATGCCTACCGTGCCTTGCAGCGGTTGCTCCTCCAGACGGGAAGCAAGCACGGCCAGTCGGCCCTGAGCTTTGCTGACCTGCAAGCCTTGCGGCGTAAATACCGCAATGCCTGCGGAATCATAACCCCGATATTCCAATTTGCTTAATCCATCCAACAACACCGCTTGAGAATCTCTTGCTCCGATATATCCGACAATACCACACATAATTCATAGACCTCCATTATGCTGCGTTCTGGACGAACGTCGCGCACAGAAGTCATGCTGCTGGCCATACAGACACATGCATTCAATGAATTTATGAGGTTAAACATAATACCGCAAATTTCTGCCCATAGAAGACGTCAACGGGAGATTACACGTTCCGTGCTTCTACTGCACAACAGCATTATGGGATAAGGATCCCTTGAATTCTGTGCGCTCCGTTCATCCATGAGGCAGCCCATTTTTTATATTAAACGTTCATCATATTCAATAATTGATTGACATTCACCTTCGTAAGCAAGCGTTGTGCGATAAGTTGCCTCGTCGTTTTCCGCTCTGCCATTACGGTGCCGGTGACACACCGGGAGGTCCCCGCCGATAATTTCGAACACCCCCACCTCGTCCACTTGCTGCAGATGTCGAACCTGCCACCAAGTGCTGGCGCTTTTGATACGGTTTCCCGCTTCACTTTCCTTCCTGTCTCTACCCTCCCTTACTATTCCGAAATGAGACTTGCATCATTAGACACGTTATTGCGCACAGCGAAGTCCAAAAATACAACCATAGATACCCTGCACCGTGTCCAGCTCCAATGATACGCCGGCTGCTTGCATGAGCCATGGAAGTTCGACAGTCTTCTCATCGCTCCGTTTCAGTGGAACATGCTCTTTATTATATGCATTTCGGTTTTTGTTGGCAATGGGTACACAATAATAGGAAAAAAGCCGCTTCTCTCGCAGCATGAGAAAAGCGGCTCACAGCATTAGCTTAATTCCTTCTGTACAACGTCCGCAATGCGCTTCACATACGCTTCGACGACATCTGCATCCGGGCCTTCCGCCATGACCCGAATGAGCGATTCCGTACCGGATGGACGCACGAGCACACGCCCGTTATCACCGAGCTCCTGTTCTACGGCAGCAATAACTTGCTCAATGACAGCATTGTCTTTGTACTTGCTCTTGTCCCCGACACGCACATTGACGAGCACTTGCGGATACTTGCGCATAAGCGACTTCGCTTCGCCCAATGTCTTGCCGCTGCTGATTAACGTATCGACAAGCTGGATACCCGTCAGCATGCCGTCACCGGTCGTATTGTGCTCAAGGAAGATGACGTGTCCTGACTGTTCTCCACCGAGATTGAAGCCGCCGCGTCTCATCTCTTCCATGACATAACGGTCGCCGACCGCAGTCTTGGCCGTGTTCAAATCGAGCTTCTCCGCCGCCTTGAAGAAGCCGATATTGCTCATGACCGTCGTCACGATCGTATCGCCTTTCAAACGGCCGGCCCGCTTCATCTCGAGTCCGCAAATAAGCAGAATAAAGTCTCCGTCCACTTCTTCCCCATGCTGATCAACGGCTATCAATCGATCGGCATCGCCATCGAACGCAAGTCCGAGGTGCGCACCTTGACGCACAACCTCTTCCTTCAGCTGTTCCGGATGCGTCGATCCGCAAGCGGCGTTAATATTCAATCCGGTCGGTTCCGCCCCGATGGCAATAACTTCTGCGCCGAGCTCCCGGAACAAACGCGGAGCAAGCTCATATGCCGCTCCATGCGCGCAATCGAGCACGATGCGCAGGCCTTCGAAGCGGTTCGACACGGTAGACTTCAAATACTCTACATAGCGCCATTTTGCTTCCGTATCCGTTGTGACGGTACCGAGGCCTTCGCCGATTGGACGCGGCAGCTCATCCGTCTCCGCATCCATGAGACGCTCTATTTCAAGTTCCGTCTCATCCAGCAGCTTGAAGCCGTCAGAGCCGAAAAATTTGATGCCGTTGTCCTCTACCGGGTTATGTGAAGCCGAAATCATGACGCCAGCATCTGCGCCCAATAACCGCGTCAAATATGCCACAGCGGGCGTCGAAACGATGCCAAGCAGCACGACATCCGCCCCTATAGATAAGAGCCCTGCCGTCAAAGCTGATTCCAGCATGCGTCCGGATACGCGCGTATCCATCCCAATAAGCACCTTTGGCTTGCCTGAAGCTTCGCCAGTCAGCACATAACCGCCGCAGCGGCCGATCTTAAATGCGAGTTCCGCGGTCAATTCTTGATTCGCAATTCCACGTACCCCATCTGTTCCGAAATATTTCCCCATCGTCTTTTCTCCTAACTTCAATTTAATGCGTGTTTTCAAGAAGATCTATTTAGGTGTACCGATATGTTGTGCAATTCGTCATGATGATTGATCATTTTCGGACTTCGAATCCGGAGAAGTGTCGTTCGCCTCGCTCGAAGTTCCTGCATCTTCCTGTCCGGCCGGCTTATGCTCCTCTTGCCCCGTCTCACTCTGGCTTCCCTCAGATTTCCCGGCATCTCCTCCTGCGGGAGGAATCGGTTTCGTGTCGGGCTCTGTCGTTACGGGCGCACTGTTATCCTGGATTATAATCGTCACCGTAAGCGGCATATTCTCCACTCGTCGAACAAATCTTGGAAGATTGACTTGAAGATTCACCGTATGCTTGCCCGGAGGCAAATCATTCACGTTCGCAATTAACTGAATATCCGCGGCCTTGAGCTCATCCACTAGGCTCGGCGCGCCGACAACAGTGACGTCCATCTTGCGGGTAGCCGGTTCCGCAACCGTCGTCTCCAGCCGGTCGTTCTCCCCTGTTAATATGATAGGCACTCCGGAAATCACTCTTTGCTTCACGCTCGAAATTTGTAAGTCGACGGTAATCTCACTCGGTTCTATTTTCTCAATGTTCGGCGGAGGCGTCAATCTCACATTTAATTTATATACACCCTCGGCTTTAATCTGACGCAGATCGACCCGAACCCCATCGAAGAATTCGAATTGGTCCAGCGCCTCCTGCGGGCCGTATAACGTAATCTGATTCACATCAGGCGTAAGGGTCGATACGGCCAGGCCATCCGGCAATTGCCCCTCCAAATTCACCTGCAGCGGCACGCTCTTGAACGGCTTCGTAACCGGTATTTCGACTTCCACGACAGAAGGCGTCATAACCGCGTCCTTAATCTCCTGACCCTTGGAATTATATGCGGTGAGCTTGACCCCTTTCGACACAACGGACTCATTCGCCTTCTCAATATTTACCATAGCCGTCACCGACTTCACTTCGGCCATCCGGGATGCAGGCAGCGTTACGTGCACCCGGTTCGACGGGCTTACAATCGCCGTGCCGGCCTTGTAGCCTTTGGCCGGGATCCCCTGCGTCTTCACCTGAACTTCGAATTCCTTCGTCTGAACATCTTCCAGATCGACGGTTACGCTTGACGGGAGCATGGAGACAAGCTCGATGCCCGGCGGGAATTCATGGTGAAGCGGAATGACATGCCTCCCTGTCCCATATCCGGTCAAATCCAAAGTCACTTTATAGTCCTCCGGCAAAGCGGCTGCAATGATGGTTCGTTTCCCGCGAACCTGAATGCGCACCGTTTCCGGCTTCATTGATTTAATAACCTGCTGCTGCGTATCCAGTCCTATCGTCCGCACTTGAACGCTGTCAATCCAACGCGACTCCATCAACGGCGGTGTGTTTACAACCGTAGAATCGTCCTTATGTACTACGGCGAAAAGCAAAATACCCAGGACCAGCGCTATCACCTTCGCTGCATTGTTATTCATTAGCCACTTATCCATGATGCTCACCTTTTCGCTTCCAGAACAACCGGCGTTCTTTCTTCGTCTTGGGCTTCAATTCCTCGAACAGCTTGGAAATAAGCGATTCCTCTTTAATATCCCTTACGACCTGTCCATTCATCGCTAAAGAGACCTGACCGGTCTCCTCCGAGACGACGACAGATATGGCATCGCATACCTCACTAATCCCGATGGCGGCACGATGCCTTGTGCCCAGTTCCTTGCTTATGAAAGGATTCTCCGACAATGGCAAATAACAGGCGGCGGCGGCGATATGACTGCCGCGCACAATGACCGCCCCGTCATGGAGCGGAGTGTTCGGGATAAACAGGTTAATCAATAGCTCCGAGCTGATGCGTGATTCCATCGCGATTCCCGATTCGGTATATTCATTAAGTCCCGTCGTGCGCTCGAATACGATCAGCGCTCCGATTTTGCGGCGGGACATATAGTTAACGGATTTAATTAACTCGCCGATGACTCTTGCGGTTTCATCTTCTTCCGCAATCAGACGGCCGCCGAAAAACTTGCCTCGGCCCAATTGCTCCAGCGCCCGCCGCAGCTCAGGCTGAAAAATAATGACAACCGCGAGCACGCCGAACGTGAACATTTGGTTCATCAACCATTTCAACGTATACAAATCAAACCACGTACTAATGGCCCATGTGATGACAAGGATAAAAATCCCTTTCAGCAACTGTACGGCACGGGTTCCGCGGATGAGAACGAGCAACTTGTAAATAATGAAGCTGACAATTAAAATATCGATAATATCTTTGATCGTGTCTTTCCACGTCATATCCGTAAAATAATTCATGCAGGTACCCCCGGCAATTCCCTGATAAGAGCCTGATAAAAACATCCTTCTCTCTACGTACTAACTATATACTTTTCGCGGAGCTGACGCAAAACTCCTTTTGATATGAGAAAACCTCTATCGAGGTCTTCCGCAGATGAGCGACCGCGCTTAGAGGTGATTTTTAGCGCCATAAGAAATGTTTGGTTGCGCTTACTCTTCATATACCATAAACATTTCTTAATGGCAAAAAACTCTCCTACATGTAACGCAGGAGAGCTGTGGTACGATACGAATGATATGCGTACCCGTCCAGTTATGGCAATGAAGGCCCTGAACCGAACAGATTCGTAATCTGGTACCAAATCCAGCTTAATGCTTCGTCGATTTGATGAACCGAGCCCGATATATTCGCCGTAGATGCTTGGAACACTTTGCCGTCGATGACCGTTACATCACCTTGTACTTGACCGTACACCTCGGCCATCCCGTTGTGAATCGTCAAATCACCGGCAACCACTTTGTCTGAGGGAACAATGACTTTGTTATTCTCGATAACAACACCGTCCAAGTGTGCTCCTTTGACCATAAGCTGTTTATCCGCATTCCACATGCTAAGCGCACTTGTCATCATGACCAAGACAAAAACGGCTGCGACCGTGATAGCCGGGTGCCGCTTCACCCATACCAATAAAGCACTTTGCTGCCTTGGCTTCGGAATGACACTCATAATTCGATCGGTTAAATCATCCGATGTCGGCTGCAAACGATGATTGAATCCGTACAGCAGGCGATCCGCCTCTTCTAATTGACGAAAACGCTCACGGCAAGCCGGGCATTCAAGCATATGCGCTTTGAGTTCTTTCGCACATTCTCGGTCCAAATCGTCATCTAGTAAGTCGTGCATTAATGAGACGGCTTGTTTGCAATCCATTTGAGCCAATCCTTTCATGGAGTTTCCAAATATAAACGGCGGTACCGCCGTTTAAATGCAAGGGCGGAATGGATGCGCAGGATGTAGATCGATCATCCACAGCAACCCGCATGCTCCGCTCTTGTCCGGTTCCATGCGCAGGACGCACGTTATGCCGGTTTGATATACGATACGACTTGAGATCAAAATAGTTTCAAACTTTTAACCTGCTATTATTTCTCAGATTTTCCGTTCGAGCTTTTTGCGGAGAAATTCACGTCCCCGGTGCACCCTCGTCTTAATCGTCGTGACAGGCATATCCAGCACGTCGCTAATCTCTTGCAAAGACATATCCTGCAAATAACGAAGTATCATCACCGTCTTATATTTGGCTGGCAAGCTATTGATAGCCTCATGCACCATGCGCTGCGTCTCGCTCACAATCAAATACGACTCCGGTGTCCGGTCGTCGCTCGGAATCATCGCGTACCCGTCAATGCCTTCCTGGTCTGTCATCTCCGCATCCAACGAATAGCTCGGCTTACGCTTGCGCAGTCGATCGATGCACAAGTTCGTCCCGATACGATATATCCAGGTCGAGAACTTTTGGTTCTCATCATATCGATCCAGATTGCGGTATACTCGCAAAAAGGTATCTTGAACTACGTCTTCCGCTTCATGCCGATTGCTCAGCATGCGGTAGGCGAGGTGAAAAATTTTATCTTTATATAGTTCGACAATCTCGGCAAACGCCCGCGTATCCCCTTTTCGAGCCAATCTCGCGAGCCGTTTTTCTAACGTATCCAACGGTCTCCCTCCATCCTCACTGCTCGTTACGCCGATGTCTTCTACAATCATTGAGGTACAATGACAATGCCGGACATCGTAAGCAGGAATCCGAACCTTGGAGCACCGTCATCTGTACTCATCCCATCCACCTTCTGCTCGGTTCCTGGTCATCGCTGCACCAGTCGTCCCTATGCATAAACACAGGAAAAGTCGAGCCTTGATCGCTCAAGACTCGACTGCATCGTCGCTGCTTCGTGCTCCAGTCGATACGACGATTAGCCACGCCACTGCGCATGTCCGTCATTATCAACCCGTGTTTCGAAGTCCTGCTGCAATGCCGTTAATTGTCAATAACACTTCCCGCAGCAATATCGGATCGTCTTCCTCGGATTCGCGCAATTCACGCAGTTCGGCCAGCAGTTGAACTTGCATATAGCTCAGCGGGTCCACATACGGATTGCGCAAGCGAATCGACTCCTGAATGACGGGAACGTTATCCAAAATTTCTTCTTGTCCGGTGATTTGCAGAATCAAATCAGTCGTTAATTGATGTTCTTCTTCAATTGCTGTAAAGATACGATCCCGGATCGTTTCGTCTTTAATCATATTGGCATATTCTTTCGCTATGACTAGGTCTGCCTTGGCGAGCGCCATTTGCAAGCTGTCGATCATAGACTGGAAGAAGGAATAGTGCTGGTACATGTCCCGCAGAATCTCCATATTCTCTTCTTTGCCTTGATAAAAGCTTTGCAATCCAGTCCCTGCCGCATACCATGCCGGAAGGAGGTAACGGCTCTGCGTCCATGCAAATACCCATGGAATGGCACGCAAATCCTCGAAACGATCGCTGTTCTTCCGCTTCGACGGTCTGGAGCCTATGTTCAGCTCGCCAACCTCCGGAAGCGGGGTCGATTCTTTGAAATAGCTCAGGAAGCCCGGATCGCGGAAAATTAAATCCTGATACTTTTTCAAAGAAGCTTGCGAAATGCTCTCCATTAATTCTTTCCATTTGGATTCATACAAATCGGAATGCGGCGTACGTGCCAGCATAGCCGCTTGAATGAGCGCAGAGGAAGCTTGCTCCAAGCTGCGGTAAGCAATGCCCTGCATCGAATAACGCGAGGACAACACTTCCCCTTGTTCCGTTATCTTGATGCCTGCGCCAATCGTATGAGGCGGCTGAGCCATAATGCTGCGGTTGAGCGGCATTCCTCCGCGTCCCAACGCACCGCCGCGGCCATGGAAGAACTTGAGCTTCACGTCATAGTTCTGTGCCATCGCGGTCAATTCCTTAAGCGCTACGCGCAGTTCCCAGTTGGCGGTGAATGCGCCGCCGTCCTTGTTGCTGTCTGAATAACCGAGCATAATCTCCTGCATGTCATTCATGGCACTTACGGCACTGCGATAAACCGGAAGATCGAACAGCGTCTTCATAATGCCAGGCGCTTCATGCAAATCGTCAATGGTCTCGAAGAGCGGCACCGCTTGAAGCGTGCAATGGATATCCCCGTTCGCCGTTTGACGGAACAAGCCGACTTCCTTCGCCAGCAGCATGACTTCCAGGACATCGCTGGCCGCTTCCGCCATACTAATCAGATAACTGGTGATGCACTTGACCCCGAATTCCTTTTGCGCCTCATAAATCGTAACATAGACGTTCAAGCATTCTGTCGTGGAATCGCTATATTGAATATAGGGCGAAATCAATGGACGCGGATCGTTCAGCAAACGGTTCAGCAGTTCAATCTTCTCTTCTTCGCTTAGTTGGCTGTAATCCTCGACGATATTCATATTCGCCAAAATTTCCGTCATCGCACTCTCATGTTCTTTGCTATGCTGACGAACATCGAGCGTGGCCATATGGAAGCCGAACAGCTCCACCTGGCGAATCAGCTTGCTTACATTAGTATCCGCCACATAGTCTGCAAAATGGTGACGCAAGCTGCGATCAATAATTTGCAAATCTTCCACGAATTCCTTCGGCGTACGGTAACGCTGCAAAGTGTCTTTCGTAGACTCATCGGAGAGGTTATTCAGCTTCTCCAACATATAGGTCAGCTTGATGCGATATGGTTCTTTCTCATTGTTCCAAAACGGAACGTATTTCAACGTTACGTTCTCCTGATCCTTCGCAATCGAGCCGAACAGCTCCTCGGATACTTGAACGATGCTTGTGCTGAAGCTTAAAGTGCGGAATAATTCTCTTATTCGTTCTTCATACTTGCGTATGGCCAGCCCGCGGTGCATCGTCAATGTCTCCCATGTGACAGAAGACGTAACCGAAGGGTTGCCGTCCCGGTCTCCGCCAATCCATGAACCGAATCGAAGGTAAGTCGGAACGTGCCATGCTTGGGTCGGATAATATTTATCAAGGCAACGCTCTAGCTCTTGATACACGTCAGGCAGAACATCGAACAAGGTTTCATGAAAATAATACAGGCCGTTGCGTACTTCATCCAATACCGTAGGTTTGCGATCGCGCAGTTCATCCGTCTGCCACAGCGTAATCACTTCATTGAGCAGCTTGTCGCGCAATTGTTCCCGTTCACGGTAAGTAAGTGTCGGATTATCTAACAGCATGACGTCTTCGGCGATGCGTTTATGAATATCAAGAATTGCGCGACGCATCGCTTCGGTCGGATGAGCCGTAATGACAAGTTCCAAAGAAATGCTTTCAAGAATTTCTTGCAACTCAATTTCCGAAACTTTCCGCTCTTTCAACTCCAGAATGACACCCTCAATGGAGCCCGGCTGTACCGTCTCCCCAGCAGAGCGCTCGTAATCACGTTTGCGTCGAATCCGATGATTCTGCTCCGCAATGTTTACCAGCTGAAAATAGATAGCGAATGCACGAATCACTTGATGTCGAATTTCAGGGTTCAACGTATTGATCAGTTGTTTGAACTCTTCGTATAATTCAGGCAAGAACACAGCACGTAATGATTTGCTTAATTCCCGAATTTTCTCCACAATGTTAAGCAGTTCATGACCGCCTTGATGGACGAGTACTTCGCCAAGGATATTTCCCAGAAAACGAACGTCCCGCCGCAACAAGTTATTTGAATTCGTTTTGTTTGCGGTTAACGTATGGTCAGTCATTCGTCTCCCCCTATCTCTGCGTATTCAGTCTGCACTGAATTGGGCTTTCCTAACATCATACTACAAAATCAGACTAAAATCTTTACATTTACATTAAAAAATCGTACGTTCGTTCTGTATCCCCTTACATTAGTTCGGGTTTGCATATACAAAAAAAGACCTTGCAGCGAAGGTCTTTATGTATATTAAGGTATATTTATGCATTTCATTGTTAAGGAAGTACCCAACACTCTGTCACTTATCTTAAAGTGTTAACGCGCGCCCTGTGCAAGCAATCTCATCTGATGCCTGTACGGGCGTCGAACCTTTGGATTCGCTTCCCTGCATGAAGTTGTAAATGGAGCGGGTGATGGGAATCGAACCCACGCTACCAGCTTGGAAGGCTGGAGTTCTACCATTGAACTACACCCGCGTATGAATGGTCGGGACGACACGATTTGAACATGCGACCCCTTGGTCCCAAACCAAGTGCTCTACCAAGCTGAGCTACGTCCCGATCGCTTATTTAAAAAATGGCGTGCCCTGAGAGATTCGAACTCCCGACCTTTTGATTCGTAGTCAAACACTCTATCCAGCTGAGCTAAGGGCACATATTATCTGGAGCGGACAACGGGATTCGAACCCGCGACCCTCGCCTTGGCAAGGCGATACTCTACCACTGAGCTATGTCCGCATTTCTTTAACATAAATATATTACCACATCATTCGATATATTTCAACATTTTCTTTACATAAACTTTTTGGGCGGGAAGTTTCCCCTTGGAGCATCGATAATCCCTGCTGTCTGGACATCCCACAAAGGGTTTTGTTCATACGTCGCTCCTTTGCCGCACTCTCCCCTCCATTCAGAACAATACGCGTGCCTTCACGAATGTTTATCTCCCATAAATGAGGAATTTCCACCAATTGATAAGCTACCACGCTTTCGAATTTTACTCGGGTAGCGCATCATACATGTTTGTATCCTTCTGATTCGAAGGGATAGTGAAGCTAAGCATTAAATTAAAGTACTTCTTCCCCACAGACATACCCATTTAAAAAACGCCGATGAAGTGGTTATCTTGTTCATTATGGAGCGGGGGATGGGAATACTCCGTTTGCTTTTGCGTGCCGATCATTATCGGCAACGCTCATAGCGCCCCCGGACGCGCGCTGGTCTGTTTTTCGCAGAAGCATGGCAGCGCGGTCGAACCTGATTCGCTTCCCATCTATGTACATAACAAAAAAACGCCCGTTGGCGTTTGCTTTGTGCGTTATGGAGCGGGTGATGGGAATCGAACCCACGCTACCAGCTTGGAAGGCTGGAGTTCTACCATTGAACTACACCCGCATATGAATGGTCGGGACGACACGATTTGAACATGCGACCCCTTGGTCCCAAACCAAGTGCTCTACCAAGCTGAGCTACGTCCCGATCGCTTAAAATGGCGTGCCCTGAGAGATTCGAACTCCCGACCTTTTGATTCGTAGTCAAACGCTCTATCCAGCTGAGCTAAGGGCACATATTTTATCTGGAGCGGACAACGGGATTCGAACCCGCGACCCTCGCCTTGGCAAGGCGATACTCTACCACTGAGCTATGTCCGCACATTTACAGTTAATCTTTTTTCAGAAGCGACAAGTAATAATATATCACAATACTGAATCATTTGCAACACTTTTTTTAAAAAATTTCTTAATGATATGAATTATTACCGCACATGCTCGTTGCTTCGCTTGTGTAATGGTGTTTATCCAATTACAGTTCAAATAAGAAGCGACAAGTAATAATATATCATGAATTCGAATGAAATGCAACACTTTAGTTATCGGTTCATTTTGGCATAAATGTTACTAAGGATCTCTTCAAAGTTATCATCCGTAACCTCTAGACATATTCCGTCATTAATCGTAACAGGCCTTGCGATGTGAATAACTCATCACCAGTCATCCACAACGCAATTTCCCTATCTACACACCCGATCCTTCTGCATGTTGGATAATGAGAATACTTGGTGCATATGAAAAGCAACTGCTGCTTTCGTCCACAATTGATTCCCTTCCGTCAAGAAGGTGGATGCCATATCTACGAAGGCAAATTAATGCCGATGTTCAAACGCAACTTTCAGGCCGAATCCAATAAGCACTAATCCGGTTACGCGTTCAATCGTTTTATGAACGGAAGGCTTCTGCAGCCATTTGCGGAACGCATGAATAAAATAGACGAACATGAGCAACCACACAATTAATAAAAAGGCATAGATGAGCCCCATCGTCAGGTACTGTGTAAAAGAAGCGGTATCTGAACGAACGAACTGAGGCAAAAAGGTAAGAAAAAACAAAGCGACTTTCGGGTTTAATACATTCGTCAATACGCCTTGAGAAAAACACTTTATAACCGAACTGCGGCCCATTGCAACGTCTGCATCATCTACTGAAGACGGCGCCTCTTTATGTGAGTTTGAACCCTTCGATATGAGCGAACTGATTCCTAAGTATATCAAGTAAACGGCCCCTGCCCATTTAACCGTCTCATACAATACCGCGGATTGCGCTAACAATACGGATAATCCCATGGCTGCGGCACAAGTATGGATAATAATGCCGGCGGAAGTCCCTACAGCAGTTGCAGTTCCTCCGCGTTTCCCATAAACAATCGTACTTTTCGTAACTAACGCCGTATCAGCCCCTGGAGTTAAAATAAGTGCGATAGACATCAATAAAAACATGGTGAATGGCCCCAATAACGAAACCTCCTAAAAAAATGTCATGCAGTTGTGCAAAAGACTTATATACACAGCAAAAAAACCTTGCATCCCAAGGGTTTGATGATAATGGTGCGCGTGGAGGGACTTGAACCTCCACGTCGTTAGACGCTAGCTCCTAAGTCTAGGTGACCTGTTACCCTGGCTGCGTGTAAGTCTTTGTATACGTTTTTTTCAGTTATCCACAGGATTCTTTTTTTGGCAGATTTTAACTGCGTCTACCGTGTTTCTACTTATTATAAATACTCCCCAGATTAACTGCAATGTCTTGCCTAAATATTTCGTTTGCAAAAGTGTTCAGCATAATGGAAAAGCCCCGGATTTCTCCGAGGCTTCAATAATAAACTTTATCGGGTAAATCCCCAATACCGATCCATCTGCCTTTTGAGTATCGATAACGCAATACTATCCCTTCTCGCCTGATGTTGACCTGCATCCCTTCAACTGGTTCCACGATATCATCAATGCTATCGGAAAAATCTCCTTCTTTCAAAAAGGCAAGCGCATCAAAACGCCATGTCATCAACTGCCCCATACAATCGGCGCATACGACGATATCCCTTTCCGTACAGCAGGGCCATATGCCAATAACTCGCATGTGTCGCGCAACCACCTCCGCTAGAGAAAGATTAAACTCGTTTGCAAGCATAACATCGCCTCTCTCACGCCGTTCTCCCCTTAACCGGGTACCAAGATAAAATACGTTCCAGGCGACGTTTTGGCCAAAAGGCACGTTCATGGACCACGCCATTCTTAACTCGGCGTACAACGATTCGACGCTGCGTAAAAACTCCATTCCTGTCTTCGTAAATAATCTCAACTATTCGCCCAATGTAATGTTTCAGCGTTATCCTTGCCTCGAACATTTGTTCGGTAATAGTATATGCGAATAAGCATTTGATTTACAATAGAAAAAATTACTGTACCGAACCGAACCCATTAGCATTTTTTTCTCGGGTACTTACTTTTTTCAATTAGGAGTATCGTCTGAAGTGATAAATAACATAGGTTACCGGACTGGAGGAAAGTTAACCTCATTTGCCCTAGTACAAAAAAAAGACCACATTGGCATTGGCTTATACCTCCGTGGTCTCTTCGTCTCTTTTTCATTGAAATAACTTAACTACAACCCAGCATTTCTGCATAGATTAGTCTACTATTTTTTCAATAGTAGGTAAAATTGCAATTGGCGGGTTTGAATAATGTGCTAATTTAAAAAACACATTTACTTTATCTCCTACTATATATATTTCATCTTCTGGAATAGGAACAATTAATATTTTTCCTTGATCAACTAGCTCTCCCCAATTTCCTTGCACTGCTTCTTCTTTTGTGGAAGTATCTGCAACAGTCATATACTTGTCGCCAATGGACATGATATATCCAGTGAAGCGTGACTGTTCCTGTTTCTCAATAGATGAGATAGAAGCGCTCTTCGATGAAGATTCGTCTGAATGCGCATAAGCCGGTGTGAATCCTACAGAAAATCCTAAACCTAAAGTAAGAATGGTTGCTACAGCTACTACTTTCTTTTTTGTAATCATAGTGATGAACCTCCTTGTATTTTTTGGTTACACTTCCTTATTTCTATTTTATAAGCAATAAATCCTTTATTTTTACATATGATTAACAATTTTGTCACAAAATAATAAGAACACTTAGGAATAAGCTCCTAAGTGCTCAATGTACCTTATATAATTATATATGCCAATAGTTCGAATTGAATGGATAGAAGAAGTAAATTTCTTCATCAACAGTCTATACCGTTTTTCGAGACGTTGAGAATGAAAAAGACACTGTCATAGTTCATTCGTGATTAAGGAACCTTAAACGATAAAAGGAGAAATCAAGATGCCAACCTTGAATCATGTACCGATTGCAAAGGCAGAGATGCTTATTAGAAAACCGATTGAGGAGGTGTTTGAGGCTTTTATCGATCCGGCGATTACTTCAAGATTCTGGTTCACGAAAAGCAGCGGAAGATTAGAAACGGGAAAGCGCGTCCAGTGGGATTGGGAGATGTACGGTGCTTCTGCAGACGTTGAAGTAAAAGAAATCGAAGAAAACAAGCGAATCCTCATCGAATTTGGCACCACGGTCGAGTGGATTTTTACTCCCCGGGCAGAAAACGAAACTTTCGTCACGATTACAAACTCAGGGTTTAAGGGAGATGCGGATGATATTGTAAAGCAAGCGATAGATTCAACGGAAGGATTTACGATTGTTCTCTGTGGGCTGAAAGCGCTTCTTGAGCACGACATCGTGTTGAATCTCGTAGCGGATAAGGCTCCTTACGCCCACGTTAAACGTTAAGAATCGCCTTTTAGCTGTTGCGAGCGAATAGCTGAATTGCGGACAGAGCCAGCCACCAGAGTGGCTATGGCGTCTGCGAGTACAACGTAACAAGAGTTCAAACCAGCTAATAATTCCGTTATGGCCGCAGGTGTTACTTACTCGGATTTGAGGGTTTCATACTCCGCTTGGTTAATGGGTTCGTCATGGAGACTTGTTTCAGGATTGGTGTAGTATCCCTCGATTCTTCCGGTAGAGTAACAGGGTTGAAACCTGGAGATGCGACTATTTACGCATATGACAGCAATGGAAACCATTACTGGACGCAGGGAGTTAGATAAAATAAAAACTTCCCTTAGAAAAGCAAAAAACCCTTGTATCCCAAGGGTTTGATGATAATGGTGCGCGTGGAGGGACTTGAACCCCCACGTCGTTAGACGCTAGATCCTAAGTCTAGTGCGTCTGCCAATTCCGCCACACGCGCACGATTAACTGGTGAGCCATGAAGGACTCGAACCTTCGACACCCTGATTAAAAGTCAGGTGCTCTACCAACTGAGCTAATGGCTCTTATAAATGGCTGGGGATATAGGATTCGAACCTATGCGTGACGGAGTCAAAGTCCGTTGCCTTACCGCTTGGCTAATCCCCAGTATAAGTTGTAAATGGTGCCGGCGATAGGAGTCGAACCCACGACCTACTGATTACAAGTCAGCCGCTCTACCAACTGAGCTACACCGGCATATTATGGTGGACGCTGACGGGATCGAACCGCCGACCCTCTGCTTGTAAGGCAGATGCTCTCCCAGCTGAGCTAAGCGTCCAAAATGGTGACCCGTAGGGGATTCGAACCCCTGTTACCTCCGTGAAAGGGAGGTGTCTTAACCCCTTGACCAACGGGCCTTAGTCATAATGCTTATCATTGCTCTAAACAAGTAAGTTGTGGAGCTCTCAACCGGGATCGAACCGGTGACCTCATCCTTACCATGGATGCACTCTACCGACTGAGCTATGAGAGCAAAAGTGGCTCCCCGAACAGGACTCGAACCTGTGACAACTCGGTTAACAGCCGAGTGCTCTACCAACTGAGCTATCAGGGAATATTGTGGACTCTCACAGGACCCATCTAAAGAGTCCTAACGGTCTGCTTGGCAACGTCCTACTCTCCCAGGACCCTGCGGTCCAAGTACCATCGGCGCTGGAGGGCTTAACGGTCGTGTTCGGGATGGGTACGCGTGGAACCCCTCCGCTATCGTCACCAAACAGATATTCAAGGTTTGCGCCTTGAAAACTGAACGCGAAAGTTTCATTTGCTCTAGAATCATTGTTATTAGGATAAGCCCTCGACCGATTAGTATTCGTCAGCTCCACACATTGCTGTGCTTCCACCCCGAACCTATCTACCTCGTCGTCTTCAAGGGGTCTTACTAATTGGGAAATCTCATCTTGAGGGGGGCTTCACGCTTAGATGCTTTCAGCGCTTATCCCTTCCGTACGTAGCTACCCAGCCATGCCTCTGGCGAGACAACTGGTACACCAGCGGTACGTCCATCCCGGTCCTCTCGTACTAAGGACAGCTCCTCTCAAATTTCCTGCGCCCGCGACAGATAGGGACCGAACTGTCTCACGACGTTCTGAACCCAGCTCGCGTACCGCTTTAATGGGCGAACAGCCCAACCCTTGGGACCTACTTCAGCCCCAGGATGCGATGAGCCGACATCGAGGTGCCAAACCTCCCCGTCGATGTGGACTCTTGGGGGAGATAAGCCTGTTATCCCCAGGGTAGCTTTTATCCGTTGAGCGATGGCCCTTCCATGCGGTACCACCGGATCACTAAGCCCGACTTTCGTCCCTGCTCGACTTGTAGGTCTCGCAGTCAAGCTCCCTTCTGCCTTTGCACTCTTCGAATGATTTCCAACCATTCTGAGGGAACCTTGGGGCGCCTCCGTTACTCTTTAGGAGGCGACCGCCCCAGTCAAACTGCCCACCTGACACTGTCCCCGAACCGGATTACGGTCCTAGGTTAGAACTCCGATACGATCAGGGTGGTATCCCAACGATGCCTCCACCGATGCTGGCGCACCGGCTTCGCAGGCTCCCACCTATCCTGTACAGACCGTACCAAAGTCCAATATCAAGCTGCAGTAAAGCTCCATGGGGTCTTTCCGTCTTGTCGCGGGTAACCTGCATCTTCACAGGTATTAAAATTTCACCGGATCTCTCGTTGAGACAGCGCCCAAGTCGTTACGCCATTCGTGCGGGTCAGAATTTACCTGACAAGGAATTTCGCTACCTTAGGACCGTTATAGTTACGGCCGCCGTTTACTGGGGCTTCGGTTCATAGCTTCGCCTTGCGGCTAACCACTCCCCTTAACCTTCCAGCACCGGGCAGGCGTCAGCCCGTATACTTCGCCTTGCGGCTTCGCACAGACCTGTGTTTTTGCTAAACAGTCGCTTGGGCCTTTTCACTGCGGCCCCCTCGGGCTATTCACCCTACCGAGGCACCCCTTCTCCCGAAGTTACGGGGTCATTTTGCCGAGTTCCTTAACGAGAGTTCTTCCGCGCGCCTTAGAATTCTCTTCTCGCCTACCTGTGTCGGTTTGCGGTACGGGCACCTTCACCTGGCTAGAGGCTTTTCTTGGCAGCATGAAATCAAGACCTTCGGTACTATAAATTTCCCTCCCCGTCACAGCCCAGCCTTATGGTCAGCGGATTTGCCTACTGACCGGCCTCACTGCTTGGACGAGCATCCATCAGCTCGCGTCCCTATCCTTCTGCGTCCCCCCATTGCTCATAACGGCTTACGGTGGTACAGGAATTTCAACCTGTTGTCCTTCGACTACGCCTTTCGGCCTCGCCTTAGGTCCCGACTTACCCTGGGCGGACGAGCCTTCCCCAGGAACCCTTAGGCTTTCGGCGGACATGATTCTCACATGTCTTTTCGTTACTCATACCGGCATTCTCACTTGTGTATAGTCCAGCAGTCCTTCCGGTCTACCTTCAACCCGATACACAACGCTCCCCTACCCATGCATCTTACGATGCAAGCCATAGCTTCGGCGATACGTTTAGCCCCGTTACATTTTCGGCGCAGAGTCACTCGACCAGTGAGCTATTACGCACTCTTTAAATGATGGCTGCTTCTAAGCCAACATCCTGGTTGTCTGTGCAACTCCACATCCTTTCCCACTTAACGTATACTTAGGGGCCTTAGCTGATGGTCTGGGCTGTTTCCCTCTTGACAATGGACCTTAGCACCCACTGTCTGACTCCCGGATATAAGTCGATGGCATTCGGAGTTTGACTGAACTTGGTAACCCTTGGCGGGCCCCGCATCCAATCAGTGCTCTACCTCCACGACTCTTGACTCCGAGGCTAGCCCTAAAGCTATTTCG
>NZ_JAFFHZ010000001.1:1662500-1727500 GCF_017052585.1 Paenibacillus apiarius
CAAAGCGCCGAAATTGATCCGGATGCCGAACGGAGATTTCGACAAGCGTGTCCTGCGCATTGCCGACAGTCTGAACTATAAGGTCATTCAATGGGACACCGATTCATTGGATTGGAAAAATCCAGGTGTGGACACGATCGTGAATCGCGTCGTCAAGAAAGCGCACCCTGGCGATATCGTGCTGCTGCATGCGAGCGATTCATGCAAGCAGACCCACCTTGCCCTGCCGGCCATCATCGATCAGCTTCGCGCGCAAGGTTATGAATTCGTCACCGTTTCCGAACTGATTCAGCAAACGGAATTAAAAAGCAAGACCATTCAAGATCAATCTACGATGAACCAGCATTTGCACAATGCAGCCGGTATGTAATCCAATTAAAAAAGCTGACGGCCCCCCGTCAGCTTTCTTTTCTGTCCAGAATGCGGTGCAAGATAAGAACTTGGTATGCGTTGCATGCCGCCAGCGGGATATAGACGAACCATGTCGCCATGTTGCCGATGGTAAGCGCTGACAACGTTTCGATCGTCGTCACCGCAATCATGAGGAATAACGTCGGGATGAACGCGGAACGATTCGTCGCCTTTACTTTAAAATAAGCAACGACTAACGCGACCACCAGCACGACGATACCGAGAATAATGTCATTGACCCCATTCGTTACAGTATCCCCTGCAAGCAAGGTGCGGAGAAACATTAAGTCCAGCCATACGATCACCGTAAGCAGAACTTGCACGTACGGCCACGCCTTTTTAAAAATGCCGAAGGCTATGTAATTCAGCGTCAAATAGGCAAAGAACCCCATCTGCGAATACACGCTAATCATACAGCCGCTTAGTATCAGCTGCAGCACATTCAGCATAATATCCACTGGACCGTTAAAATTAGAGAACTCTTGTTGGAACACCTGTAAGGATAGACCAATAATCAGTGAAATCGCTCCGCCTAAACATAGTGTAGTCCAGAATAAATAAGACCATTTTTTCAAATTCAAGGCGCTCCACCTCCACAATGTTCATTATTTTACCAATCTTCTCAGCAAAAAACTATCGCTGTCAAACATAATTCATAATTTCCTCCGCCATACTACGCGTGAAGACCGAATTTTGCAGCTGAACTTGTCGAACGCGCAGCGTCCACTCAGGACAGAAAGGAGGGCCTATTCCATGAAGTCAAAGTTCATTCATCTTGCGCTCACTGGAGTCATGTTCATGTTCTTGATGCTCCTATCCGCCTGCGGCATGGAACAGCAAGCTTCAAGCACTACAATGGATTATAAAGATCTAAAGACCATGGTGGTGGATATCCTCAAGACGGAAGAAGCGCAAAAGGCCATGCAGTCATCGTCTTCAGCCGGCGGCGGGATGAAAATGCAAGCCTTGAATATGCAGCAGCAAGAACAAATCCGGACAGCCGTGAAGGATACGCTCATTTCACCCGATTATCAAAAAACGGTAGAAAAAGTGATGACTGACCCGAAGTTCGCCGGTGAATTCGCCAAAGTCGTCAGTAAAGAAAATAAACAAATCCATAAAGAATTAATCAAGGATCCAGCTTATCAGCAATCCGTGGGAGATATTATCAAATCCCCTGACATGATGAAGTCATATTTAGACATGATGAAAACCCCGGAGTACCGTAAACAGCTGATGGCGGTCCTCAAGGATTCGATGAGCAGTCCTATCTTCAGGCTCGAAGTTATGGATTTATTAGGCAAGGTTGTAAAGGAAGAGCTTCAGCCTAAGGAACAAGGCGGGAAAGAAGGAAAAGAAGGAGAACAAGGCGGCGGGGGCGGCGAGAGCGGCGGCGGAGGTGGAGGAGATGATGGCGGCTCCGAATCCTAATCCGCTTACAAAACAAGAGGGAGCCGCGAATGGCATCCCTCTGCACGCTGTTAGGAATTAAGCCGCTGAGCCACACTTCGGGCCAATTCCATGTACATCGCTCCAATAACCGACTCTGCTTTATAAACAGACGGTGCAAACTCACGTTCTGATGGATGGTTGTCCGTGCTGCCAAGCGGAATTTGCGCGAGCAGGTCGACGTGAAGCTCTTCTGCCAGCTTAGCGCCGCCGCCGCGCCCAAATACATACTGCTTCTCGCCGCATTTTCCGCATTCAAGATATGCCATATTTTCAACGATACCAAGAATATCATGCTTCGTATGAATCGCCATCGTCCCCGCTCTTGCAGCAACAAACGCCGCTGTCGCATGTGGTGTAGTAACGATGATTTCTTTGCTGTGCGGTATCATCTGGTGGACATCAAGCGCGACATCTCCGGTTCCGGGAGGCAGATCCAGCAGCACATAATCAAGTTCACCCCACTCCACCTCTTGGAAAAAGTTGCGGAGCATTTTGCCAAGCATTGGCCCCCTCCACACAACCGGACTGTTGTCTTCGACAAAGAAGCCCATAGACATCACTTTTACGCCAAAGCGCTCCATTGGCACAATTAGGTTGTTCACTACTGCTGGACGCTCATCGATCCCCATCATATCCGGCACGCTAAAGCCATAAATATCTGCATCAATCAATCCGACACGCTTGCCAAGACGTGCCAAGGCCACCGCCAAGTTGACCGTCACGGTCGATTTGCCGACGCCGCCCTTGCCGCTTGCTACAGCGATAAACTTTACCCCAGAGGACGGATCCAGAAGTGGATGCTCGACTCCCGCTTGCGGTCCTTTTGGATTGTGGGCTGGTTGTCCCGCCCCCTGAACTTGACCGGCTTGATTCTGGTCCGGCTTCAATCCGATAGCAGCCTGTTCGTGTTCCGATGCCAATCGGATACGCACATGCACGTCTTGAACAGACAATTCGGATAACCGGCTCTTGATTTCCCGAGTTAACGCTTCTCGTGCCGCCGCATCCGCAGCCTGCGGGGCAATGACTGCAGTTAACTTCACTTCCCCGGTTCTAACCATCATGTCCCGAATCCAGCCTATGCTTGTCATGTCTTGTCCGGTTACCGGTTCTTTCACACCTTGCAGCGCTTGCAGCACTTCCTCTTTTGTAATCAAGATGGCACCTCGTCTCATATCAAGGACTATTGATAAATGATGAATGATGTACGGATACTATTATAGCACAGCCTCACCTTTTACCAATCTTTTCCCCTGCCATAAATCGCAAAATTCCTTTATACACCGATGCAGCCACCTTGCGCTGATATTGTTCATCCGCTAGCTTCCGCGATTCTTCGGGATTGGACAGGAATCCGACTTCCACGAGCGCGGTCGGCATGCTTACTTGATCCATCAAGTATAACCGCCGATCTACGGGCTTGGCCACGCGGTCTGTATTCTCCAGATTGCGGCGAATTTCCGCTTGAATCCATTTCGCGAGCCGCTCGCTCTCCGGATTGCGCTCTGTATAAAAAGTCTGCGCACCGTTCCACCGCTGGGAAGGAATGCTGTTCATATGCAAACTGATGAGGAGGTCCGCTTTTTTTTCTTCCACAAATCTGACCCGCTGTTTCAAATCCTCGGATTTCCGCTTCGAATATCCTTTTGTATCCTGATTGGCAAGATCATAATCACCTTCTCTGGTCATGAAAACAACCGCACCTGCCTGCTGCAAATAATCACGCAAATATAGAGCGATTGACAGGTTGATGTCCTTCTCAATGACTCCTTGCCGGCTAACCGCTCCGCCATCCGGTCCGCCGTGTCCCGCATCGATGGCAATTATTTTGCCGGACAAAGGTATTGTCCAATAGGTCCATGTTTTTGTAACCGGCATATCAGCAGTCATGATAACAATGACGAGAAGCACAAGGCAAACGCTAATGACCCACTGCCGGACATGGCGCAACGGTATCCATAGGATGGAAGTTTTTCGCTGCTTTTTTTCACTCATAAAAATAGTCCACCTCCGCTCCCTTACAGACTCCTAATCATCTATATGGGACAGGGTGGACAAATATTACACGACTATACGTCACTCGAAATAGACTGTGCCATGCCTTCAATTAGAATGCTCGCCACTTCCGGACGCGAGAACTGCGGCGGCGGGCAAATGCCGTCACGCAGCAGCGCGCGCACCTTCGTGCCAGACAGCGCCACATGATGCGACTTCGGATGGGGACACGTCTTGCTGGACGCCATATTGCCGCAAGTCGTGCAGAAAAAGCTATGCTCGAAAAAAAGAGGTTGAATCGCCAACTCCTCAGGGGAAAATAAATGAAAGATTTCCTGCGCTTCATATGTTCCGTAGTAGTCTCCTACCCCCGCATGGTCACGGCCGACGATAAAGTGGGTGCATCCGTAATTTTTTCGCACGATGGCATGAAAAATCGCTTCCCGCGGTCCCGCATATCGCATCGCAGCCGGAAAGACGCCGAGAAATACCCGGTCCGCCGGATAATAATGCTCCAACAGACTAACATAGCTGCGCATCCGCACATCTGCAGGCACATCGTCTGATTTCGTCTCCCCGACCAGCGGATTGAGAAATAAAGCGTCAACGATCTCCATCGCGCTCTTCTGAATATATTCATGCGCCCGATGAACGGGATTGCGGGTCTGAAAGCCAACCACGGTCCGCCAGCCCCGCTCTTGGAACAGGCGGCGGGTATCGGCCGGATCAAAGTAATACTGTCCGAATTGCTCTGGCTGTACCCGCTGCAGCACATGCACGCTACCGCCGACATACGAATCGGGACGTTCCAGCAGCTTCTGCACTCCCGGATGCTCCGTGTCCGTTGTCTTGAATACTTGTTCCGCTTCTTTTAATTGGTCCACGACGTATTTGCTTTCAACGTCTATCGTTCCATAGATGACTCCATCCTCTTCCCCGATGATTGCCGCGGTTGAACCTATCGTTAACGTCTCGGCGATATAATCCGGAACGGCAAGCGTTATGGGCAAGCTCCATACTGTGCCATCTGCCAAGCGCATTCGCTCGACGACGCTTTTATAGTCATCTTCATTCATAAACCCAGTGAGCGGAGAAAAGGCTCCGACGCCGATCAAATCCAAATCCGAGAGCGTGCGCCGATTAACGCGGATTACCGGCATCGACTTTGCTTCGGCAAGCTTCCGTTCCAACTCCTGTTCCGGAACGAACCGATTGATAAGCCGCCCGCCATGAGGCAAAATTGAGCTCATAACTGTAGTCTCCCTTCTAGAGATTGTTCAACAAGTCCCCATTACAGCACGCACTTATTTATGCAATCCGCATTCGACTTTATCGCTTCCCGACCAACGTCCCGCACGGGGATCCTCCCCTGGCTGTACCGGACGTGTGCAATGGCTGCAGCCGATACTGGGATAATTGAGATTATGAAGCGGATTGTAAATGACGTTATGGCTGTGGATGTAATTCCAAACGTCTTCCCAGCTCCATGCCGCCAACGGGTTGAATTTAATTAATCCGAATTTGGTGTCGTATTCCACCTTTTTCGCATTGGCGCGGGTCGGCGCTTGATCGCGGCGAATGCCGGTAATCCATGCATCGTATTTGCTTAGTATTCCTGTCAACGGTTCTACTTTACGAATATTGCAGCAAAGATTGGCATTGCTTAACCACAACTGATCGCCGTAGGCTTCGGCTTGTGCTTCGGGGGATAGTTCAGGGGCCACGCGAACAAATTCCAAATCATACCGCTCTGAGATGCGATCACGGGTGTCATACGTCTCATTGAAATGGAAATCGGTATCCAAATAAAAAATATCGGTTGAGGGGCTGATTCGCTGCAGCATATCGACCAAGACGACATCTTCGGAACCGAAGCTGCAAGCAAACGTCAAATTAGGAAAGGCTTGAACAGCCCAAGCAATAACTTCTTCCGGTTCTGCATGTTCAAATTGTTCCGCTTTTTCACTCACGAGCCTTTCCTTTTCCAACAGATTCATAATTGCATCCTCCGCATGCTCATTTTAATTCATAGTATTTTGGTATGTTTTATATACTTTATAATTATAGAAGCTTTCCTATCTTTGTCAATTTGTTTTTCTATTTCTTGGCACCATAATGACAGCATATTCCGGGCGATGGCCTAAGGTGAATCAGATTTGCGCAAATAAAAAACACCGCTACCTGCAAGAGGTAACGGTGTATCGGTATGCCTTTTCGGGCGTTTTTTCAAGAAATGACACTAATCATGCAAAGCATAGTCAATGGCAAAGGACTCGCCGGACCAAGCCTTCTTCGAAGTCCACTCCGTCTCCCCCTGCCAAAATGAATGAGCCGGAGACAATGCAAGCGGCATAAGCGCAGTCGAACAAAGATAGAGGCTGCCAGTCGAGATGTAGGTTTCTCCAATGCCCGGTTGATGTCCACAGAAGCCGACCGTTAACCATCCGTCCGGGGTATAAGTGCCCGGGGCGTCCATCATACGACGCATCACTGCCGTCATGGCGCATCGCACCTGCGAAGGAACCAATGGAGCGGGAAGTTCATCAAGCCATGCCATCTGCGCCAGCGTCTGCAAGACTCCGCATCGGTAAGACAGTGACCGGCCAATGGGCGGTATCGTTCCTTCCGGAGATATCATGCGCTCCTGCTGCGCCGCATATCGCTGAGCACGTCTTATTGCGGTCGGCTTCATTGCATTCCAATCCGGATATAGGTCGCCCAGCAGCCGCAGCACATCGAGCAGCATGGGCTGAATGACGAAGCTATTGTAATAGTCTGCGTGATACGCGGGACCGTCACCATACACCCCGTCGCCAACATACCACTGCTCATGCTGCTTCAATGCATAGTCTATCCGCATCGGATCCCAGTCTGCTTCGCCAACATAATACAGCGCTGCTTCAATCATTGCGGAGAACAGGAGCCAGTTGTTGTAATGCGGCTTGCGCGAACGCGTGACCTTCCAAGCTGCAATGACGTTACTCTTGACCCGTTCGCTTAGCGGGTCCCATAGCGCCTGTGGCGCACGCAGCACACCTTGGCACAGAAACGCCGTATCGACAATCGGCTGGTATCCATCAGCAAAATTCAAGCAGTCCGGCGAATGCGGATCCGTAGCGGCATCCATGGCTTCCTCATACAGCTTGCGCAGCTCAAGGCGGAGCAACTTCTCTACTTCAATGCCGCCATCCGAGCCGAGCCAAGGCGCGATTCCAGCCATTAATCGTCCGAATGCTTCCAGGTATGCATAATGCTCTCTCTCCCCGCCGTGTGACTCGATTGGCATATCAAGCTTCAAACGTCGCTCCGCCAATGCCGTCAGAACGGGACGCGCTATCCGATTCAACAGTTCCAGCCAATATAAACGATCCTGAGCTCCTGGCTCTTCTCCAGTCCGCTGCCCTGTATACTAGTCTGAACCTTCCGTGGGCACCATGCTGTTCTGAGAGTCTCGATTCATTCCCGTTCGCCTCCATCTCACATAACCCGGTATAAGCTGCCTTCACATTCATTATAGCGGATGATGGAGCGGAATGAGCATGATATTCTATATACGCAAATAGACGCAAAAAACCCTTTTGCGCCCATAGCCGCAAAAGGGTTGATTCCGTTCGTAATCCAATCTTAACGTTTGGAGAACTGAGGCGCACGACGAGCTGCTTTAAGACCGTATTTTTTACGTTCTTTCATACGTGGATCGCGCGTCAGGAAGCCTGCTTTTTTCAAAGCTGGACGAAGCTCTGGATCAGCTTTGAGCAATGCACGGGAAATACCGTGACGAATTGCGCCAGCTTGACCGGAGATACCGCCGCCATGAGCCAAAACCAACACGTCATATTTGCCGAGTGTTTCTGTCAGGTTCAACGGTTGCTTCACGATAAGCTTCAATGTTTCCAAACCGAAGTATTCATTAAGGTCGCGTTTGTTGATAACGATGCGGCCTTCGCCCGGTACGAGGCGAACGCGAGCTACCGAGTGCTTACGACGACCTGTCCCATAGTATTGTACTTGTGCCATGAAACTGTCCTCCCCTTTCTATTATCCGCGAAGTTCGTAAACTTCAGGTTGTTGTGCTTGATGTGGGTGCTCTACGCCGGCATAAACTTTAACACGAAGTTTCATTTTATTGCCCATGCGCGTTTTTGGCAGCATGCCTTGAACAGCGAGTTCCACCATACGCTCAGGTTTTTTGTTCAACATTTCTTGAGCGCTTGTCACTTTCAAACCGCCTGGATAGAGGGAGTGACGGTAGTACATTTTGTTTTGCAATTTCTTGCCTGTCAACACGATTTTGTCAGCGTTAACGATGACAACGAAGTCACCTGTATCAACGTGAGGCGTAAATGTTGGTTTGTGTTTGCCGCGAATCAGTGCAGCCGCTTCACTTGCCAGACGACCAAGCGTCTTGCCTTCAGCGTCAATAATGTACCATTTGCGCTCAACTTCTGCGGGCTTGGCCATGTATGTGGTACGCATGAAATATCCTCCTCTGATGACATTTGACGCAACAGCAGTTGCGTTACAAATTCATTGTTCACATTCGTTCCAATGTTGCATTGTCTATATTCATTCACTTCAATGTTATGTCTTGTTAAAAACTGCTACAAGCAGTTGTGATTTCTTTATCGGGGCCGTGGGAAGCCTAAAGAAACACAAATGTTATTTTACAATATAAATGCCATTTTTGCAAGGGATTTTTTCGAATCACTTGGATGCGTTGTTATCCGTGTGAAGCCGTTCTTCTCCATTGTAATCCACATGCCATAGCGTGAGTCCGTGGGGTACCGCAGTCGGCCCGGCTGCTTGCCGGCTCTTGGCTTCCAAAATGCGCGGAATATCAGCCGGAGTAAGCTTTCCTTCGCCAACCCGCAGGAGTGTCCCTGCAATGATACGCACCATATTGTATAGAAATCCGTTTCCGGTCAGTTCCAAATGAAGGCGGCCCCTGCCTACTTCCCCCGACTTGCTAGGCTCGATATCCAAGCTAGCGTTGTAGAGGGTACGCACATTGGAAGTTTTCGTCGATTTCGGCGAAACGAAAGAAGTAAAGTCATGCTCTCCAACAAAATGGCGGACTGCCTCTTGCATGGCTGCCATATTCAGCGGTCTATGATAATGGAATTCATAATTCCGTCGAAAAACATCTGGTGTCCGCTCTGCACATATGGAGTAACGATACGTCTTGCGTTTCGCCGAGTAGCGGGCATGGAAGTACTGCGGCGCTTCCCAAGCTTCTCGAATGACGATGTCATCGGGCAATCGTGAGTTCAACGCCAAACACCAGCGTTCGACAGGTATCATCGATGCAGTCTTGAAGTTGAATACTTGACCGTACGCGTGAACTCCCGCGTCCGTGCGGCCGGATGCCATAATAGACGTCTGCTCGCCCGTCAGCATATATATCGCGCGTTCGATGCGGCCTTGAACCGTATCCAGCTCAGGCTGAGCTTGAAAACCGCAGTAAGCCGTCCCGTCATAGCTTAATACCATTCCAATGTTACGCATTGGTTGCAACCCTCCCGATAAAAAGAAAAGCTCCTCAGGGGGAGCCTTCCTTCACGTCGCAAAATGCGTCGTTATCGTACGTGTGACATCACCGCGATTACGCGCGGTCAACCAGTTCCAAATACACCATAGGCGCGGAGTCGCCACGGCGAGGACCAAGTTTCAAAATGCGCGTATATCCGCCCGGACGCTCAGCATAACGTGGTGCCAGCTCCGAGAACAGCTTTTGAATTGCGTCTTGTTCGCCATTCACTGTTTCGCGGCGCACGAATGCAGCCACTTGACGACGAGCGTGCAAATCACCGCGTTTTGCGGACGTGATTAGTTTTTCAGCGATGGAACGAACTTCCTTCGCTTTCGCTTCAGTCGTTTGAATGCGCTCATACAAGAACAAATCAGTTACCAAGTCGCGGAACAATGCTTTACGGGCACTGGAATCGCGACCCAACTTTTGGTATGCCATTGCTATTTCCCCTCCTTCTAAGCCATGTCCCGTTTAGTCTTCCATGCGTAAGCCCAATCCGAGTTCTTCGAGCTTCTCTTGAACTTCCTCCAAAGATTTGCGGCCCAGGTTGCGGACCTTCATCATATCTTCTTCGGTCTTCGTAATCAGCTCTTGAACCGTATTGATGCCTGCACGCTTCAAGCAGTTATAGGAACGAACGGAGAGATCGAGCTCTTCGATAGTCATCTCAAGCACTTTCTCTTTCTTGTCTTCCTCTTTTTCGACCATGATTTCTGCATCTTTCGCTTCGTCCGTCAATCCGACGAAGAGCATCAGATGCTCCGTCAAAATTTTCGCGCCGAGGCTTACCGCTTCTTCAGGTCGAATGCTACCATCCGTCCACACTTCAAGGGTTAACTTGTCGTAGTTGGTTACTTGACCTACACGCGTATTTTCAACGCTGTAGTTTACACGCGAAATCGGCGTGTAAATCGAATCTACCGGGATAACCCCGATCGGTTGGTCTTCCCGCTTGTTTCGATCGGCAGGAACGTAACCACGTCCACGATTTGCGAAGATTCGCATGTGGAGTCTGGAGCCTTGTGCTAATGTCGCAATGCGGAGATCCGGGTTCAAAATTTCCACATCGCTATCCGCTCGAATATCGCCAGCCGTTACAACCCCGTCGCCTTCCGCATCGATTTCGAGAACTTTCTCTTCATCAGAGTGGATTTTCAGCGACAAGGACTTCAAGTTCAAGATAATTTCAGTAACATCTTCATAGACGCCTGGAATTGTCGAGAACTCATGCAAGACGCCGTCGATTTGAACAGACGTCACTGCCGCGCCCGGCAAAGAGGAGAGCAAGATGCGGCGCAGGGAGTTGCCCAGCGTTGTTCCGTATCCTCGCTCTAACGGTTCTACGACAAATTTGCCGTATGTGCCTTCCTCGTTGACGTCAACGGTCTCAATTTTCGGCTTTTCGATCTCAATCACTGTATAACCCTCCTTCAAACGTCGCTGGCGTTTATCAACGTCAAACACCTACGGTCGGTCGATTCATGCAGTATGCCTAAACAACCATTATTCCCAACAGGCGCTAGCTTAATACTACACGCATCGGTGTGCCATCATTAAACGCGACGACGTTTTGGTGGGCGGCAGCCGTTGTGCGGGATTGGCGTTACGTCTTTGATCATGCTGACTTCCAAACCTGCAGCTTGCAAGGAACGGATGGCAGCTTCACGACCTGCGCCTGGTCCTTTAACCATAACCTCAACCGACTTCATGCCATGTTCCATTGCTGCTTTGGCAGCGGACTCAGCAGCCATTTGAGCTGCGAATGGCGTCGATTTACGGGAGCCTTTATAGCCCAAATTACCGGAACTAGCCCAAGAAATAGCGTTGCCGTGTGGATCCGTGATAGTTACGATCGTGTTGTTAAACGTAGAACGGATGTGTGCCACACCGGTCTCAATATTTTTACGGTCACGACGTTTTGTACGTACGACTTTTTTCGGTTTAGCCATTGCTACTTATCCCCCCTTACTTCTTCTTGTTCGCTACCGTACGACGAGGGCCTTTACGTGTACGAGCATTTGTCTTAGTACGTTGTCCACGAACAGGCAATCCGCGACGATGACGGATACCGCGATAGCATCCGATTTCAACCAAACGTTTTACGTTCAGAGAGATCTCACGACGAAGGTCACCCTCAACCTTAACCGTTTTGTCAATCAGTTCACGAATTTTGTTCACTTCGTCTTCTGTCAAATCGCGAACGCGAGTATCAGGGTTAACGCCAGCCTCAGCGATTACTTTTTTAGAAGTTGTTTTACCAATACCAAAAATGTATGTCAAGGCGATCTCAACGCGTTTATCCCGTGGCAAGTCTACACCAGCTATACGAGCCATTTACGCTACACCCCCTTCTTATCCTTGTTTTTGTTTGTGCTTTGGATTCTCACAGATTACCATAACATTGCCTTTGCGTCGAATGACTTTGCATTTTTCGCAAATTGGCTTAACAGAAGGTCTTACCTTCATGCTGAATACCTCCCAGTTCTCAAGTTGCACGTCAAACCGTCTACCTGACGCGTCGAACGGTCTGCAAGTGCATGCAAGCGCTGCTCGGAACGAACCGAGTGCTACTTCCGATAAGTGATGCGACCTTTGCTCAAATCATATGGCGACAGTTGCACGACCACTTTGTCCCCCGTCAGGATACGGATGAAGTGCATCCGCAGCTTCCCGGAAACGTGGGCAAGAATTTGATGACCGTTCTCCAACTCAACCCGAAACGTCGCATTCGGCAACGGTTCAATGACCGTACCTTCCACTTCAATTACGTCTTCTTTGGCCACCGTCATTCTCCTCTCTGTTCAGCATGCTGAGCGGCTTGTTCCTCGGCAAACTTCGATATCACGTATCGAAGCTTGCTGTTGGTTACCCGACCGCTTTCATTTAAACTTTGGACAACTTCATGACTCATTGCGGTTTGCAATTCGAGATGAAGCAAGTTTTTTCGTTTAGGCTGGTCAAACTTACGTTTGTCCCCGTCCGCTATCTTGACGTAGCGCGATTCTTCAATGCCCGTGATGACTGCGTAAGTGCCTGCATCACGACCTCGAAGCACCTTGACGAATTGGCCGAGACGTGGTTCTTGCATTTCATTCATGTAAGTTCACCTACTCAACCAGCTTCGTCAAAATTTCGCAACCGTCCGGCGTCACAGCTACCGTATGCTCGAAGTGAGCGCACAGCGTCCCGTCCACCGTCACGACCGTCCAGTTATCCGCGAGCGTCTTGACATGCCGTTCTCCGGCAATAACCATTGGCTCGATTGCCAACGTCATGCCCGGTTTGAGCCGCGGGCCGCGATCCGGGACGCCGTAGTTCGGGATTTGCGGCTCTTCATGAAGTTCCGCGCCTACCCCGTGCCCGACGTACTCCCGCACGACGGAAAAACCTGCATCTTCGATAACGCGTTGAATCGCGTGGGATATCGTGTACAGACGAACGTCCGGCTTTACCAATGCGAGTCCCGCAAACAGCGATTGCTCGGTTACGTCAAGCAACTGCTGCGCCGACTCCGAAATGGCACCAACCCCGTAGGTCCAAGCGGAGTCGCCGTGATACCCGCGGTATTCCGCACCGATATCGATGCTGATGATGTCGCCTTCGTTTAATTTGCGTTGGCCGGGAATGCCATGTACCAGTTCTTCGTTAACTGATGCGCAAATGCTGCCAGAAAAACCATTATAGCCCTTGAACGAAGGTGTCGCTCCTTGACTGCGAATGAACGTTTCCGCGATTGAATCGAGTTCACGAGTCGTTATGCCCGGCTCAATCGATTTAGCCAGAAGACGATGCGTTTCCGCTACAATTCGTCCAGCTTCCCTCATGAAGCCTAGTTCCACTTCGGACTTACAAATGATCATTTAGTTTAACCTCGCAGTAAAGACACGATTTCAGATGTCACCGTATCAATTTCCTTCTCCCCGTCTACCTGACGCAACAAGCCTTTGTTCTTATAATATTCGAGCAAAGGAGCCGTTTTGTTGATATATTCGTCAAGGCGCGTGCCGACCTTCTCTTCGGAATCGTCCGAACGCTGGTACAGCTCGCCTTGGCATTTATCACAAACACCCTCTTGTTTTGGCGGGTTAAACATGACATGGTACGTTGCGCCGCAGGATTTGCAGATGCGCCGTCCCGTAAGACGGGCCAGCAGCAAATTGCGGTCAACGCTCAGGTCGATGACGTGATTCAGCTTGCGATTCAATTGTTCCAAGATATCGTCCAGCGCTTCGGCTTGAGCCAACGTACGCGGGAATCCATCCAACAGGAACCCTTGTTCACAATCCGGCTGCGCGAGACGCTCCCGCACGATGCCGACCGTCACGTCATCAGGAACGAGCAGACCCTGATCAATGTATTCTTTCGCTTTCAATCCGATGGGCGTGCCCTCGCGCATTGCTGCACGGAACGCGTCCCCGGTCGAAATGTGTGGAATGCCGAATTGTGCAACGATACGTTCGGCCTGCGTTCCTTTTCCTGCCCCAGGAGGCCCCATGAATAGAATGTTCATCGAATGTCACTCCCTTTACTGTAAGCACAGGCTTAACTTCGTCGGAAGTGGGGTGCTTCGATGCCATTCGTTAAGCCTCTGCCCTACAAGAAACAGCACAATAGGTGCCGATGAGCCGCTCTTGGTTCATCAGTACCTATCGCCTATTTGTTGATGAAACCTTTGTAATGGCGTTTAATCAATTGGCTTTCAATTTGTTTCATCGTATCCAGCGCAACGCCGACGACGATGAGAATTGAAGTACCGCCAATTTGAACGGAACGCGGCAATCCGGCAAGTGCTCCGAAGAACACAGGCAAGATTGAGATAAGCGCCAGGAACAACGCGCCCGCTAACGTAATGCGGGACATAACGCGAGTCAAGTACGTGGCTGTCGCCTTCCCAGGACGAATGCCCGGAATATATCCGCCGTTCTTTTTCATTTGATCCGCCATTTGTTGCGGGTTCAATTGCACGAACGTGTAGAAGAACGTGAACCCGATAATCAACAGCACATACAAGACCATGCCAAGCGGCTTGTCATAATACATGTGGGAGATTACCCATTTGGCCCACGGCTTATCCGCCCAGAACTGCGCAATCGTAATCGGGAACATCAACAGCGATACCGCGAAGATGACCGGAATAACGCCAGCGCCATTCACCTTGAGTGGAATATGCGTGTTCTGCCCGCCGTACATTTTGTTGCCGACAACACGTTTTGCGTATTGCACCGGAATTTTGCGGTTACCTTGCTGAATGAAGATAACACCAACCACAATCAACACGATGAATAACACGATTAAAATCATCTTAACGATGTTCAGGAACATTTGTCCGCTGGCATCGACAAATTGCGAACGATAAATCTCGCTGATATGCGTAGGGATACCTGCAACGATACCCGCAAAGATTAAGATCGAGATGCCGTTTCCGATGCCCTTCTCCGTGATTTGTTCACCAAGCCACATCAAGAAGGCCGTACCGGCAGTCAGGACAATGGCGATTAGAATGTAATCCGCAAGTGTGGCCCCCGGAACCAACTCCATGCCATACATACGGTTAAATCCAATCGCTGTACCGAATGCTTGAATCAATCCCAAAATAATCGTGCCGTAGCGCGTAATCTGGGCTAGCTTACGTTTGCCGACTTCTCCTTCTTTCGCCCATTCCGCAAACTTCGGAATGACGTCCATGGTTAGAAGCTGCACGATAATGGATGCCGTGATATACGGCATAATACCGAGCGCAAAGATGGAAAACTTGAACAACGCACCGCCGGAAAATGTGTTCAGCAAGCTGAACAGGTCTGTTCCTTGGTTCGCTGAAGCAAAGACCGATGTATCTACGCCAGGAACCGGTATGAAGGAACCAACGCGATATACGATCAAGACCATGAGCGTAAATAAAATCTTACGTCTCAGATCCTCGACTCGCCATATATTCGATACGGTCTTGAACATTAGATCACCTCGGATTTACCGCCGGCAGCCTCGATCTTCTCTACCGCAGATTGAGAGAACTTATTTGCTTTGACCGTCAATTTAACGGACAATTCACCATTACCCAAGATTTTGATTCCGCTCATTGGGTTTTTCACGATGCCTTGTTCCATCAGCAATTCCGGAGTTACTTCCGTTCCTGCTTCAAAGCGGTTCAATTCCGTCACGTTAATAACCGCGTACTCTTTGCGAGTAGGGTTGATGAAACCGCGTTTTGGCAAACGACGGTACAGTGGGTTTTGTCCACCCTCGAAGCCCGGACGAACACCACCGCCGGAACGAGAATTTTGACCTTTGTGACCACGGCCAGATGTCTTCCCATTTCCTGTCGCGATACCACGGCCAACGCGCTTACGTTCGCTGCGGGAACCAGGTGCCGGAGAAAGTTCATTCAACTTCATCGTTCGTCGCACCTCCTTAAATATTTATGCACTCATCATTATTTGTTGTACATGTTTCGAACAGTTGAATGAAGCGCGGGGTATGAAACCTTACGCTTCGATTTCTTTTACTTCAACCAGATGTTTCACTTGATTGACCATTCCGCGGATCGCATCGTTGTCATTATGAACAACTGTCTGATTCATTTTGCGCAAGCCCAATGTGTTCACCGTGCTACGTTGAGTTTGCGGGCGACCGATCAGACTGCGAACGAGGGTAATTTGCAATTTCGCCATCTTTGTCCCCTCCTTATCCTAACAGTTCTTCAACGGATTTGCCGCGCAATTTCGCTACTTGCTCTGCCGTCTTCAGACGGGACAGACCTTCAAGTGTTGCGTTAACCATGTTCATAGAGTTCGAGGAACCAAGCGATTTCGTCAAGATATCGCCTACACCTGCCAACTCCAACACGGCGCGAACAGGCCCGCCAGCGATAACCCCTGTACCTTCGGAAGCTGGTTTCAAGAGAACTTTACCAGCGCCGAACTGACCCGTAACTAGGTGAGGGATTGTCGTGTTAACAAACGGAACATGAATCAGATTTTTCTTTGCGTCTTCGATGCCTTTGCGGATAGCGTCAGGTACTTCGGATGCTTTACCGATGCCTGCGCCGACCCAACCATTGCCATCTCCAACAACTACGAGTGCGCTAAAGCTAAAGCGGCGTCCGCCCTTTACGACTTTAGCCACGCGGTTAATTTGAACAACTTTTTCAGAAAGTTCTAACGTGTTTGGATCAACTCGCAAGTCGTTTACCTCCTTCGATTGAATTCATTAGAATTCAAGGCCAGCTTCGCGTGCCGCGTCAGCCAACGCATGAATACGTCCGTGGTACAAGTAACCGCCGCGATCGAATACGACTGTATCGTAACCTTGTGCTTTTGCACGTTTCGCGATCAATTCGCCCACTTTGCGTGCCGATTCGACGTTACCGCCGTTTTTGATGTCGGCACTAAGCTCTTTGTCCATCGTCGATGCAGATACGATAGTGACACCTTTAACATCGTCGATAAGCTGAGCGTAGATATGTTTAGAGGAACGGAATACGTTCAAACGAGGACGTTCAGTCGTTCCTTCAATTTTCTTACGGACACGAAGGTGTCTTTTCAAACGAGCTTTGTTTTTATCGGCTTTCGTAATCATCTGATTGTTTCACTCCCTTCAGTTTGACCGTCAAGCTACTAAGGTAAGTGAGCTAGGCAAGATTTTATTTCTTCTTGCCTGCTTTACCTTCCTTGCGAATAATGCGTTCACCTTCGTATTTAATCCCTTTGCCTTTGTAAGGCTCAGGCTCGCGTACGGAACGAATTTTCGCTGCGTATGCACCAACGCGCTCTTTGTCGATGCCTTTAACGATAATTTTCGTTTGAGCAGGCACTTCGAATTCGATGCCAGCTTCCGGTGTAATTTCAACCGGATGGGAGTATCCAACGTTCAAGACGAGCTTGTCGCCGGACTTGTTCGCACGGTAACCTACACCGACCAACTCCAAAGTTTTGGAGAAACCTTCCGTTACTCCATTCACCATGTTGCTGATTACGCTGCGAGTAGTTCCGTGCAACGAACGATGAAGTTTATTTTCAGAAGGACGTTCAACGGAAATAACAGTTTCTTCGACGGACACTTTCATGTCTTTGTGAAGTTCACGTGTCAATGTTCCTTTAGGTCCTTTTACAGTAATAACGCTGTTATCCAAAGTGACAGTTACGCCACTTGGCACGTTAATTGGCTTGCGACCAATACGAGACATGTGTTGTTGCACCTCCAATCTTATGCGAATGGTTTACCAAACGTAGCAGATTACCTCGCCACCAGATTTTGCTTGGCGAGCTTCTTTGTCTGTCATAACGCCCTTAGACGTCGAAATAATTGCGATACCGAGACCGCCCAATACGCGTGGTACCTCTGTGGATTTCGTGTACACGCGCAATCCTGGTTTACTGATGCGCTTCAAGCCTGTAATAACACGCTCGTTGTCTGCACCGTATTTCAGGAAAATGCGGATCATACCTTGTTTGTTGTCATCGATATATTCTGCATCGCGGATAAAACCTTCACGCTTCAAGATTTCAGCAATTTGCTTCTTCATCGTCGAAGCTGGCATTTCCACCGTTTCATGACGTACTGTGTTTGCATTGCGAATGCGTGTAAGCATATCTGCAATCGGATCGGACATAACCATTAGTGTAAACCTCCTTCCCGCAACAGGGTTGATTACCAGCTAGCTTTTTTAACGCCAGGAATCTGGCCTTTGTATGCCAATTCGCGGAAACAAATTCTGCAAATTTTGAACTTACGTAATACAGAGTGCGGACGTCCGCAACGCTCGCAGCGTGTGTATGCCCGTACTTGAAACTTCGGTTTGCGTTGTTGCTTGATTTTCATCGAAGTTTTTGCCACGTAGTTGACACCTCCTAGAGATTTGTGTCGATGTATTCGGAACGAATAATCTCCGTTCATTTCACAATCTTAACCGACCTGCGCGAATTACTTCACGAAAGGCATGCCGAGTTGCGTCAACAGTTCGCGGGACTCTTCATCCGTATTCGCCGTCGTTACGATGACGATATCCATACCGCGCACTTTGTCTACTTTATCGTACTCGATCTCAGGGAAGATGATTTGCTCCTTAAGACCAAGCGTGTAGTTGCCGCGGCCGTCAAACGCTTTGTTCGAGATACCGCGGAAGTCGCGGACACGTGGAAGCGTGACATTGAACAATTTGTCCAAGAAGTAATACATACGCTCACCGCGCAGTGTCACTTTCACACCAATCGGCATTCCTTCACGAAGTTTAAAGCCTGCGATAGACTTCTTCGCGCGTGTAATAACTGGCTTTTGACCAGCGATTTGTTCCAATTCAGCAACCGCTGTATCCAATACCTTGGAGTTCTGAACAGCCTCACCCATACCCATGTTGATGACGACTTTCTCCACTTTTGGAACTTTCATAACAGATGTATAGTTGAACTTCTGCATCAGCGCAGGAGTAATTTCGTTCAAATAACGTTCTTTCAAACGAGCTGCCATGTAAAAAGGACCTCCTTTCCGTAAGCGTTAGTCGATGATTTCGCCGGAGCGTTTCGCTACGCGCACTTTTTTGTCGTTCACAACTTTGTAACCAATGCGCGTTACTTTACCCGACTTCGGATCCACGTGCATTACGTTCGACGCGTGGATTGGCGCTTCTTGCTCGAGAATGCCGCCTTGTGGGTTCATAGCGTTAGGCTTCTGATGCTTCTTCACCATGTTTACGCCTTCCACAAGAACGCGGTTTTCACGAGGATAAGCTGCGATAACGCGGCCTTTTTTGCCTTTATCTTTACCCGTGATGACGATAACCGTGTCGTCTTTCTTCACGTGCAATTTGTTGTTATGCGACTCGAGAATTTTCTTCAATCGTGGCATGTGTCACACCTCCTGAGTCTTGCCTGGCGGGCAAGTTGATTAAATAACTTCCGGAGCCAGGGAAACGATTTTCATGAAATCTTTTTCGCGAAGCTCGCGAGCAACAGGTCCGAAAATACGAGTCCCGCGAGGGCCCTTGTCTTCTTTCACGATAACCGCTGCGTTCTCGTCAAATGCGATATAAGAACCGTCTTTACGACGTACAGCGCGCTTTGTACGAACAATAACCGCTTTTACAACGTCACCTTTTTTGACAACGCCGCCTGGTGTTGCTTGTTTTACGGAGCATACGATCAAATCACCAACGTGAGCTGCTTTACGTCCAGTACCGCCCAACACGCGAATGCACATCAGTTCCTTCGCACCAGAGTTGTCTGCTACCGCCAAGCGTGAAAATGGCTGAATCATTCGATTGTCCTCCTTTCGGTGAAACTATCCGTCCATTAAACGAGTACTGCTTTCTCTACGACTTCAACGAGTCTCCAGCGCTTGTCTTTCGACAACGGACGCGTCTCCATGATTTTCACTGTATCGCCGATCTTTGCTTCGTTGTTCTCGTCATGCGCTTTGAACTTTTTCGTATATTTGATGCGTTTGTGGTACAGGTTGTGCTTTTTGTACGTTTCAACCGCAACTACGATTGTTTTGTCCATCTTGTCGCTAACGACTTTCCCGATCTGCACTTTACGAGCGTTACGTTCTTCACTCATGAGTGGTAAGCCTCCTTCCTGGATACAGGATGTCTATATTCCGATATCGACATCAAGGTCAATTAACTGGTAATCCCAAGTTCTCTTTCACGAACAACCGTTTTTGCACGGGCAATCGCCTTACGTACATCACGGATGCGAGTTGGGTTGTCAAGCTGTCCGGTAGCCAATTGGAAACGGAGGTTGAAAAGTTCTTCCTTGAATCCGGCAATCTTTTGTTCAAGTTCAGCAGTGGTCAAGTTGCGGAATTCACTAGCTTTCATTTGCTTCACCACCCATTTCTTCGCGTTTCACAAACTTCGTCTTGATTGGCAGCTTATGAGCAGCAAGACGCATTGCTTCGCGTGCTACATCCTCAGGGACACCAGAAAGCTCGAACATGATCTTGCCTGGCTTGACTACAGCTACCCATTTCTCGACGTTACCTTTACCGCTACCCATCCGAACCTCAAGCGGCTTCGCCGTTACCGGTTTGTCAGGGAAAATTTTAATCCATACTTTACCGCCACGTTTGATGTAACGAGTCATCGCAATACGGGCAGCTTCGATTTGACGGTTCGTAATCCATGTAGGTTCCATAGCTTGCAAACCGTATTCGCCGAAGTTCAACGTCGTGCCACCCTTAGCTTGACCTTTCATGCGGCCTTTTTGATGCTTACGGTGTTTGACACGTTTAGGTACCAACATGATTAGTTGCCTCCTTCCTCAACAGCCTTTTTCTTAGCCGCAGGAAGTACCTCTCCACGATAGATCCATACTTTTACGCCGATTCGGCCGTAAGTTGTATGAGCTTCAGCTGTGCCGTAGTCAATGTCGGCGCGAAGCGTATGAAGTGGCACTGTCCCTTCGCTATATCCTTCCGAACGAGCGATTTCAGCACCGCCCAGACGACCGCTAACTGCAGTTTTAATCCCTTTTGCGCCTGCACGCATGGAACGTTGAATTGCTTGTTTCAATGCACGACGGAAAGAAACGCGACGTTCCAATTGTTGTGCAATGCTTTCAGCAACCAGAATAGCGTCCAAATCTGGTGTTTTGATTTCCGAAATGTTGATGTGAACTTTCTTGCCGCCAGCAATTTTAGTTACTTCACGACGAAGCGCTTCAACCTCGGAACCACCTTTACCGATGACCATACCCGGCTTGGCAGTGTGGATTGTTACGTTAACGCGGTTAGCCGCGCGTTCAATCTCAATCTTGGAAACGGCTGAATCTTTCAATCTATTTTTAAGGAATTCACGAATTTTAACATCTTCGATCAGTAATGTGCCGAAGTCTTTCTCGGCATACCACTTGGATTCCCAGTCACGGATAATACCAACTCGAAGTCCGACTGGATTTACCTTTTGGCCCACACGTTATCCCTCCTTATTTCTCAGATACCACGATTGTAATGTGGCTAGTTCTCTTGTTGATACGGCTTGCACGTCCCATAGCGCGTGGGCGGAAACGTTTCATCGTTGGCCCTTGGTTCGCATACACTTGCGTAACAACAAGTTTGTTCACGTCCATTTGGTAGTTATGTTCTGCATTGGCAATTGCCGAGTTCAACAATTTTTCCACCACTGGGGACGCCGATTTCGGCGTGTGGCGCAAAATTGCGATTGCTTCGCCCACTTCTTTACCGCGAATCAAGTCGATAACGAGCTTGACTTTGCGTGGAGCAATGCGAACATTATTCGCATGTGCCTTCGCTTGCATGGAAGTACCTCCCCTCGAATGCTATATCTCAAAATTATCGTCTGCCCGTTTTCTTATCGTCGTCATGACCTTTGTACGTACGCGTTGGCGCGAATTCGCCAAGCTTGTGTCCGACCATATCTTCCGTTACGTACACCGGCACGTGTTTACGGCCGTCATAGACTCCGAATGTGTGGCCGATGAATTGAGGAAAAATAGTAGAACGACGGGACCAAGTCTTAACAACGACTTTCTTGTTGGACTCGTTCAACTCTTCAACTTTCTTCATCAGGTGACCATCGACGAATGGTCCTTTTTTCAAACTGCGACCCATGTGTGAATCCTCCCTTCACGAGACCTTATACTTGCGCATGTTACGCCACTTCGTATTCAATCCGATTCATATTATTTCGTGCGGTGACGAACAATATATTTGTCGGAATGCTTACCTTTTTTACGCGTTTTGTAACCAAGTGTCGGTTTACCCCATGGAGACATAGGAGACTTACGACCGATCGGCGCGCGACCTTCACCACCACCGTGTGGGTGATCAACCGGGTTCATAACGACACCGCGAACGACTGGGCGTTTACCCAACCAACGGCTGCGTCCTGCTTTACCGATTTTGATAAGCTCATGGTCACCGTTACCAACGGAACCGATTGTCGCACGGCAAGTTCTCAAAATTTTGCGAACTTCGCCAGAAGACAAACGAACTGTTACATACTTTTCTTCTTTACCGAGCAATTGGGCTTCCGTACCAGCGGCGCGAACCAACTGACCGCCTTTACCCGGTTGCAACTCGATATTGTGGATAACTGTACCCACTGGAATATTCTCAAGCGGCAATGCATTACCGATTTTGATGTCCGCAGCGGAACCCGATTCGATAACGTCGCCAACTTTCAAGCCTTTCGGCGCGATGATGTAGCGTTTCTCACCGTCAGCATAGTTAATCAAAGCGATGTTGGAAGTACGGTTTGGATCGTACTCAACTGTAGCAACGCGGCCTGGAATGCCATCCTTGTTGCGTTTGAAGTCGATGATGCGGTATTTACGCTTGTGTCCGCCGCCTTGATGGCGAACCGTAATTTTACCTTGGTTGTTCCGGCCTGCTTGTTTGCTCAATGGCGCAAGCAACGATTTCTCCGGCGTGCTTGTCGTAATCTCTTCGAACGTAGACACGCTCATGCCACGACGAGCCGGGGATGTCGGTTTGTACTTTTTGATAGGCACTAGTTTTCCCTCCTTACTTTACAAGTCGTGTATTTATACCGTTTCGAAGAATTCGAGCGGCTTGCTGTCTTTAGTCAACGTTACAAATGCTTTCTTCCATTCGGAAGTATAACCAGAGTAGCGGCCATAGCGTTTAGGCTTAGCTGGCACGCGAAGCGTGTTCACGTTCGCTACTTTCACTTTGAAAATCTGCTCAACAGCTTGTTTGATTTCCGTCTTGTTAGCACGGATATCAACCTCAAATACGTATTTCAGGTCGTTCATCATGTCAGCTGTGCGCTCAGTGATAATGGGACGCTTAATGATATCGCGAGGGTCTTTCATTACGCGAACACCTCCTCTACCTTCTGAACCGCATCTTTCGTAATGATGAGCTTCTCATGGCGAAGAACATCATATACGTTCACACCGTCTGCTGCAACCAACTTCACCGAAGGAATGTTGCGAGCGGAGAGTGCCACGCTGTCATTGTACTCAGGGAGCACGACGAGCGCTTTGCGATCCACTTTCAGATTATTCAAGATCGCCGCAAATTCTTTAGTCTTCGGCGCGTTCATAGCCAATGCATCCAATACGATGATTTGCTCTGCCAACACTTTGGAAGACAATGCGGATTTAATCGCCAGACGGCGGACTTTCTTAGGAAGCTTGTAGGCATAACTGCGTGGAGTCGGTCCAAATACAACCCCGCCGCCTTTCCATTGTGGCGAACGAATCGAACCTTGACGCGCACGGCCTGTTCCTTTTTGTTTCCAAGGCTTACGGCCGCCGCCGCGAACTTCGGAACGGTTCTTAACTTTGTGCGTACCTTGACGCATCGATGCAAGCTGCATTACAACCGCATCATGAAGCACGTGTTTATTCGGTTCAATACCGAATACTGTGTCGGCCAATTCAATCTCACCGACTTGCGCACCGCTAATGTTGTATACTGCTACTTTAGGCATTCTGAGCTCCTCCTTTCCTCACCAATTACTTTTTAACTGCTTGTTTTACGTTAACGAAGCTGTTTTTAGGACCTGGAATGGAACCTTTAACGAGGATGACATTGCGTTCTGCATCCACTTTAACAACTTCAAGATTTTGAATTGTAACCGTATCTGTACCCATGTGACCTGGAAGGCGTTTGCCTTTAGGAACGCGGTTCGCTTGAATGGAACCCATGGAACCTGGTCCGCGATGGTAACGGGAACCGTGAGTCATTGGACCGCGGTGTTGTCCCCAACGTTTGATAACGCCGGCGAATCCTTTACCTTTCGAAATACCAGTAACGTCTACGAATTCACCTTCTGCAAAGATGTCGGCTTTCAACTCCTGGCCAACTTCATATTGAGAAAGTTCCACACCACGAAGTTCTTTTACGTAGCGCTTAGGCGTTGCATTTGCTTTTTTGGCGTGTCCGATTTCTGGCTTAGTCGAACGCTTTGCTTTCTTATCAGCATAGCCGATTTGGATAGCTTCGTAGCCATCGTTCTCAACGTCTTTCTTCTGAAGAACGACGCAAGGACCAGCTTCGATAACAGTTACCGGCACTACATTACCTTCAGCGGTAAAGATTTGAGTCATGCCGAGCTTTTTACCTAAGATACCTTTCATGTTGACACCTCTTTTCCATCCTTAATCCGTTCATTACTATGAAAAAAGCAGTTATTCAGCTGTGGATAACTGTTCCTTCAATAAAGCTTACAGCTTAATTTCAATATCTACACCGGACGGCAAGTCCAGGCGCATCAGCGCATCCACCGTTTGCGGCGTTGGATTCACGATGTCGATCAAGCGCTTATGCGTGCGCATTTCGAACTGCTCGCGGGAATCCTTGTACTTGTGCACCGCACGAAGAATTGTGATAACTTGCTTCTCCGTTGGCAACGGGATTGGCCCGGATACTCCTGCACCGGAACGTTTTGCCGTTTCAACGATTTTCTCAGCGGATTGATCAAGAATTCTGTGATCGTATGCTTTCAAGCGAATACGAATTTTTTGCTTTGCCATTTTAGTCCCTCCTTTTATCGCCCAATTTTGCATCGGACATACTCCGTGAAAATTTTCCTCGCACACCGCCATGGCAAAGGGGCCGGGTGTGTCGGTAACCTCTCACTTCATCGCAACGTCGACGAACAACATTCATTATTATATATAAATGTCCCGGCGATTGCAAGTGTTTTTCACAATGATTTTCATTGGCCGCTTGCATCATTCCAGGACATTATATAATCCGGCTCTATCGAATCTGCTATATGAGTTTAACATGAGCTCTGCGTGCATTGTAAGACACAGGTTTTGGATATGAATCCATCTATCAATATAGATACTTCTACTTATATTAGGTAGCTACGGATTATTTAAGCCGCCATATCGTTCCGTCGGAGTAACGAACAGATGTAATCTTCACGTTCGCTTTGACCATATTGTCATGGAAATACATTTTCCATCCATAGGCATTCGTATATCCTCTTTCCAAAGTCATTTGTTGGGCGGTTCCATTTGCTGAACCAACACCGGAAATGCTATTTTTGACGACCCGATCATAAGCATCGTAGCCCGTTATCGTCACTTTCATATAGATAATATCTCTTGCACGCTGCTTTGTAGTATAAAACTCAGTGTCTGACTCTAAATAGGGATTTTCAATCTTCTCGCCATTTGATGTTAGAACATAGTCTAATACCGTGCCGAGATATGTACCTAAATACTGTTTGCTATCCTCTTCCTTATTGCCGTCTATTGATTCAACATCCTGATCAGCCGTTCTGAACTTTTCCTCGATATATACGATAGCTCAATTTGATAAGCAGTCAGTTTACGATTTTCTATATATGCCTCTTTTTGTGTAAACGCAACATTCGACTCAATTGGAGTACGATCCGAATGTGCAATGGCAATTCCGCCCAGCTTTTTATTTATGTTTCGGGAGATGCGTATCGTATTTTGAGTCATTGTTGATGGCCACGTCAAAGCCGTAGTGGTTTAAATCTTTGACGGCAACCCAGAAAGAATTGCGAAATGTATAACCCTGTATGGGTATGCCATTGATTTTCCCTTTCAATTGCTGCGATGCAATCTTGCCAATTACCATTCCCTCCTTAAGAGGTGTTTTGGCTGAAGCAATATCAGACAAAGAAGGAAGCAGCAGCATAAACCGTTTCATGATTACTTTCATCTTAATCCTCCTGCCCTATAATATGAAGCAACACGATTGCAATCGTAGCATGTCCTATCTTCAAAACATAGAAAAAGACTGGCGTAATAGCTCAGCCTTTTCCAATAAAGATTAGGGCAACATTCACTCCGCGGCTCCCGCTATAAATGCAGTGTCGTTTCGTTCAGCCGTTCTGCCGAAGCGGCAACTTCTGCTGTCGATTGGCCGATGCCCGTAATCATTTGCAGCAGCGTCTTCATCTCCTCCTGCACATGCTCCATATCTGTCGTGCTCCGCTCTACCTGTTCAACGATATTGTGGAATGTCTCTCTCGTCTCATCTGCTTGTTCTCTAATGGCGCCTACATTCCCCTTCACCTGCGCAATGATGTGGACGACCGCATTCGTCACCAACGTGGAATTGCCAATCAGCTCTTCAATATCCGTAACCGTATCCTTCGTATGCGCAGCAAGCTTATTTACTTCTTTGGCAACGATCGCAAAGCCTGTTCCATGCTCGCCGGCACGCGCAGCTTCGATCGACGCATTGAGCGATAACAGATTCGTCTGGTCTGCAATTTCTTTAACGGCCCCTACAATCGAGCGGATGCGTACCGATGTATTTTTCAACTCGTCAATGCTCGACTTCATGGAGTGCGTATGTGCAACGATTTGCTGCATGCTGCCCGTAAATTGCATCATGAGCCGTTCACCGTCTTCCGCTCTGACCTGCGTCTGATGTGCTGAGTCGCTTGTCTGCAGCACCCTTTCATTCAAATTCATGCCGCGCATGATTAGACTTTGAATCGTTTCATTCGTATGAGCGGCAAGCTCTGCCAAGTGGCTGCTCAGTTCTGCCATATTGCCTTTCAGTTCATCCTTAACCTCTTGATATTGTCGCTCCCGTTCTATGCGGTGGCGCTCCTCGTAAGACTCAAGCACAATCTGCTGCTCCAGATTCATAATCTTCATAATCGCCCTCATCATCTGTATCTGCAGCTGCGAATCGCCGATGTGCCGATGAATGATATCGATTAACCCGTTCTGTAAATTTTGAAAGGCTCCCATATACCACTTGGAATCCAGTCCGATGCGATGATGCACTTCCGCGATCTTAAAACGTTTCTTCAAAAAAGCCTCATCGATGATACCGTCAAAGATTTCGGAAATATGCTGTTCCAACGTCTTCTTCAGACGTTCTACTGAACTGTGACTTTGAATCATGTTGTTGAGGCTGGTTACATCCAGAATCGTGTTATAGAAAACGTCCGTTATTGGGGCGATATGGGGAAGAAGATGAGGCTTTATCGCTCGCAGCAAGGATAAATCGTTATCCGTTATCCCTATCATGCCAATTTGTTTATGTATAGGATGATTCTCAGGCAATCGAATCCCTTGCTCTGCCATAATATCCGTATCGATATCCCATATTTTCACGTGATTGGGTTGGACAGGAGTCCCGACATTACTCTGGGTCTGACCAACTGTATCTATCCACCGTTGAATCCATTGCTTTATGCGCATGTTTTGCTTCCTTTCTGCCAGCACATTCTAACAACTTTCGACACAAAACAGGTCTATAAGCCTATTTAAATTTCAATGAATGCAGGATTTAAGCTCTATTATACAAGTCTTGCACAAAAAGCAAAGAGAGAACGATGAACGAACTGTGAATTTCCGATAATGGTTATGTAAAAGCGATCTAAAAAACCCCCTGTCCCGAAGGACAAGGGGTTCTATCAAGCGCCGGCTACTGCCGGCAGCTTGCATTATTTGATGATGGATGCAACCGCACCAGCACCTACTGTACGGCCACCTTCGCGGATAGCGAAGCGAGTACCTTCTTCAATCGCGATTGGAGCGATCAAGTTAACAGTAACTGTGATGTTGTCACCAGGCATAACCATTTCAGTGCCTTCTGGCAAATCGATTACACCAGTTACGTCCGTTGTACGGAAGTAGAACTGTGGACGGTATCCAGTGAAGAAAGGCTTGTGACGGCCACCTTCTTCTTTAGTCAACACGTACACTTGTGCAGTAAACTCAGTGTGTGGTTTAACCGAAGCCGGTTTAGCCAATACTTGACCGCGCTCGATGTCTTTACGGTCAACACCACGGAGCAATGCGCCGATGTTGTCGCCCGCTTGAGCGGAATCAAGAAGTTTACGGAACATTTCAACGCCCGTAACAACACATTTGCGAGTTTCTTCGTGAATACCAACGATTTCGATCTCGTCGCCGACTTTAACTGTACCACGCTCTACACGGCCAGTAGCAACTGTACCGCGGCCTGTGATGGAGAATACGTCCTCGACAGGCATCAAGAAAGGTTTGTCAGTGTCGCGCTCTGGAGTTGGGATGTACTCGTCAACTTGGTTGAACAATTCAACGATTTTTTCAGCCCATTCTCCTTCAGGATTTTGAAGAGCTTCACGAGCAGAACCGCGAATGATTGGAGTATCGTCGCCAGGGAATTCATATTCGCTAAGAAGATCGCGAATTTCCATTTCAACCAATTCCAACAACTCTTCGTCTTCAACCATGTCGCATTTGTTCATGAATACGACGATGTAAGGTACGCCTACTTGGCGGGAAAGCAAGATGTGCTCACGAGTTTGCGGCATTGGGCCGTCAGCTGCGGATACAACGAGAATCGCGCCGTCCATTTGAGCAGCACCCGTAATCATGTTCTTAACGTAGTCGGCGTGACCTGGGCAGTCAACGTGAGCATAGTGACGGTTAGCCGTCTCATACTCAACGTGGGAAGTGGAAATTGTGATACCGCGTTCGCGCTCTTCTGGAGCTTTATCGATTTGATCGAATGCGATAGCGGATCCACCGCCGTATTTTTTTGCCAGAACTGTAGTGATTGCAGCAGTCAAAGTTGTTTTACCATGGTCAACGTGACCGATCGTACCGATATTAACGTGCGGTTTCGTACGTTCAAACTTAGCCTTTGCCATTTGAACTAGTTCCTCCTTAATAAGTGGAATGTATGGTTTAATGGCTGGAAGCGCACGGGCAAGCCATGCGCTCAGCCGATTGAAAACAATTCAAGGACGAAATTACTCGCCTTTGTTCTTGGAAATAATCTCTTCCGAAATGTTCCGTGGAACTTCTTCGTAGTGAGAAATTTCCATTGAGAACACGCCACGGCCTTGTGTACCGGAACGAAGCGTTGTCGAGTAACCGAACATTTCTGCGAGAGGCACTTTGGCACGGATAATTTGTGCGCCTGCACGGGAATCCATACCTTCGATGCGACCGCGGCGAGAGTTCAGCATACCCATAACGTCGCCCATGTACTCTTCAGGAACAGTGACTTCGACTTTCATGATTGGCTCGAGCAAGCAAGGATTACACTTGTCTTTTGCTGCTTTAAGCGCCATGGAACCGGCAATCTTAAACGCCATTTCACTGGAGTCGACATCGTGGTAAGAACCATCGAAGATGGTCGCTTTAATATCAACGAGCGGGAAGCCGGCCAAGACACCGTTCTTCATCGACTCTTCGATACCGGCTTGTACCGGCGCGATGTATTCGCGCGGAACGACACCACCGACAATTTTGTTCTCAAAGGTAAAGCCAGCGCCTGGCTCTTGCGGTTCGAACTCAATCCATACGTGTCCGTATTGACCACGGCCACCGGACTGACGAACGAACTTACCTTCAACCTTAGCGGCTGTACGGAACGTTTCACGGTAAGCAACCTGAGGTTTACCTACGTTTGTTTCCACTTTGAACTCGCGACGCATACGGTCAACGATGACATCAAGGTGAAGCTCACCCATACCGCCAAGAATCGTTTGTCCCGTTTCTTCATCCGTGTGAGCACGCAATGTTGGGTCCTCTTCCGTAAGCTTAGACAAAGCTACGCCAAGTTTGTCTTGGTCCGCTTTTGTCTTCGGCTCAACGGCGATATGAATAACCGGTTCAGGGAAATTCATGGATTCCAAGATGATCGGGTGCTTCTCGTCACAAAGCGTGTCGCCAGTACCTGTATCTTTCAAGCCTACTGCAGCTGCGATGTCACCAGAGTAAACTACGGCGATTTCTTCACGGCTGTTCGCATGCATTTGAAGGATACGACCGATACGCTCGCGCTTGTTCTTCGTTGCATTCAGAACGTAAGAACCGGAGTTCAGTACGCCAGAGTATACGCGGAAGAACGTCAGCTTACCAACGTATGGGTCTGTCATAATCTTGAACGCGAGGGCCGCGAACGGCTCTTCGTCCGAAGAATGACGAATCGATTCCGTACCATCTTCAAGATGACCTTGAATATCAGGTACATCCAATGGAGATGGCAGGTAGTCAACAACAGCGTCGATCATCATCTGAACGCCTTTGTTACGGTAGGAAGATCCGCATACAACCGGGAAGATTTGAACGTTGCATACCCCTTTGCGAAGAGCTGCTTTCAGTTCAGGAACTGAAATTTCTTCGCCTTCAAGGTACTTCATCATCAAGTCTTCGTCGAGCTCTGCAATCTTCTCAACCAATTCCATGCGAAGTTCTTCAACTTTGTCTTTCAACTCAGCAGGAACTTCAGTTTCATCAACTTCTTTTCCGAGGTCATCTTTGAAGATGTACGCTTTTTCCGTCATCAAATCGATGATACCTACGAAATCATTCTCTGCGCCAATCGGCAATTGAATCGCTACAGCGTTCGCTTGCAAACGATCTTTCATGGAATCAATAACGCCGAGGTAATCAGCGCCGATGATGTCCATTTTGTTCACGTAAGCAATACGAGGCACACCATAACGGTCAGCTTGACGCCATACCGTTTCGGATTGCGGCTCAACGCCCTCTTTTGCAGAGAAAACGCCTACGGCTCCGTCCAATACGCGAAGGGAACGCTCAACCTCTACCGTAAAGTCAACGTGGCCCGGAGTATCGATAATGTTAACGCGGTGACCTTTCCATTGTGCGGTTGTTGCCGCAGATGTAATCGTGATACCGCGTTCTTGTTCTTGTTCCATCCAGTCCATTGTTGCAGAACCTTCATGGGTTTCACCAATCTTATGAGTACGACCAGTGTAGAACAAAATACGCTCCGTTGTCGTTGTTTTACCGGCATCGATGTGAGCCATGATCCCGATGTTACGCGTATTTGCCAAGGAGAACTGTCTTGCCATGGAGTGATCTCCCTTCAAAATGGGTTAGGTGACTCGATAATCGAGACCCGAATAGCTTTATTCTACCAACGGTAGTGAGCAAACGCTTTGTTCGCTTCAGCCATTTTATGCGTATCTTCGCGTTTCTTAACAGCTGCGCCAGTGTTGTTGGAAGCATCGATAATCTCTGCTGCCAAACGCTCTTGCATTGTTTTTTCACCGCGGTTGCGCGAGTAGTTAACCAACCAGCGCAATCCCAAGGATGTGCGGCGCTCAGGTTTAACCTCGATAGGTACTTGATAGTTAGAACCACCTACACGGCGAGCTTTAACTTCAAGGACCGGCATAATATTTTTCAATGCTGCTTCAAACACTTCCATAGGATCATTTCCTGTGCGTTCACGAACGACTTCAAATGCATCGTATAGAATTGTTTGAGCAACACCACGTTTACCGTCGAGCATGATGCGATTAATCAGGCGAGTAACCAGCTTGCTGTTATACACCGGATCCGGCAACACGTCGCGCTTAGGAACTGGACCTTTGCGTGGCATGTGAATCCCCCTTTCCAAATGACTTCATAAGAGACGCGAACTATTATTTCTTCGCTTTAGGACGCTTCGTACCGTATTTGGAACGAGCTTGCATACGGTTGTTCACACCTGCAGTGTCCAATGCACCGCGAACGACGTGATAACGAACACCCGGAAGGTCCTTAACACGGCCGCCGCGAACGAGAACGACACTGTGCTCTTGCAGGTTATGACCGATACCGCCGATATAAGCATTCACTTCAACCCGGTTCGTCAAACGAACACGTGCATATTTACGAAGCGCGGAGTTCGGTTTCTTCGGAGTCAATGTACCTACACGAGTGCAGACACCGCGTTTTTGAGGCGCGCTCAAATCCGTTTCTTCGCGTTTCAACGCGTTGAACCCTTTTTGCAATGCTGGGGATTTGGATTTCTTGATTTTAGCTTCGCGGCCTTTACGTACCAATTGGTTAATTGTTGGCATGTTGCCACCCCCTTCCCATAAAATTAAACACCTTTACAACCCATTCATTTAAGCCCACAGATCCAGGTGGTTCATAAATGAACAAATGAAAAGTTTTTGCCGTAGGACTTCACCTTTAACAAAAACATAGGTTTCCTTATTCATTGCCTTCGACGACAGCCACCATAGCAGCGCCCACTTCAATGCCGCATGCTTTCCCGAGTTCGCGCATCGTGCTTACATAAGTAAGCTTGACGCCCTTCTTCTCGCACAGCGCTATGACCTTGGACGTTACACGCGAGTCTGCGTCTTCTGCGACATACACTTCAATGGCCTTGCCATGCTCAACCATCTTTAACGTTTGTTTCGTCCCAATTCTTACATTGCTATCCTGTAACCCTTTATCATTAGACATGAAACATGTTCCTCCAAAAGTACAGGTCATTGCCTCGGGCACACTACGATATATTAGCATTTCAAAAACCGAGTGTCAAGCAGTTTATTTACTTTTTATTGCAAACTATTAAATTAAAAAAAGAAAAAGCGAGGGGGAGAGGATTATACCACACTAGCGTAATATAATTCCCCTTCGCTTCTCAAACAGAAAGTCAGCTGGCACCCTGCTTGCCGGCGCCAGCTGACACTCCGCCATTATTCATTGTACAGCTAAGTCAAGCTTACTCCGATGCGCCTACGCCGGCAGCGTCCAAAGTTTCTTCCGTTGCTTCTTCTTCAAGCGGATTGATCAGCTTCACGCTGCGGTAACGGTTCATACCGGTACCGGCAGGAATGAGCTTACCGATAATGACGTTCTCTTTCAAGCCGAGCAATTGGTCGACTTTGCCTTTGATCGCCGCATCGGTCAATACGCGTGTCGTTTCTTGGAACGATGCTGCCGACAAGAAGGAATCTGTCTCAAGAGACGCTTTGGTGATACCAAGCAAAATTGGTTTCGCCACGGCAGGCTCTTTTCCAGCAAGAATCGCATCTTTGTTGGCTGATTCATATTCATGCATATCTACAAATGATCCTGGCAGAAGAATCGTATCTCCCGCATCAACGATGCGGATTTTGCGCAGCATCTGCTTGATCATGACTTCAACGTGCTTATCGTTGATTTCTACCCCTTGGTTCCGGTAAACGCGCTGAACTTCTTGCAAGATATAGTTCTGCACGCCGCGAATACCTTTGATGCGGAGCATTTCTTTCGGGTCGATCGAACCATCCGTAATCTCGTCGCCGGCTTCGATCTGCATGCCTTCGGTTACGCGAATGCGGGAACCATAGGTAACTGGGTACACCTTCGTCTCAGCCTCGCCTTGGACTTCCACTTCACGGCGGTCTTTCGCTTCGCGAATCTCTTTGACGACACCGTCGATCTCGGAGATAATCGCTTGACCTTTCGGATTCCGCGCTTCAAAGAGCTCTTGGATACGCGGCAAACCTTGTGTAATATCGTCTCCTGCAACACCACCGGTATGGAACGTACGCATCGTGAGCTGCGTTCCTGGTTCACCGATGGATTGCGCCGCGATAATACCGACGGCTTCCCCGATTTCCACGTGCTTGCCTGTCGCCAAGTTGCGGCCATAACAGATCTTACATACGCCATGACGGGCACGGCAGCTAAGAACAGAGCGAATTTGCAGCTTTTTGACGCCGGCATTGACGATAGCTTCTGCCTTGTCCGTGTCGATCAGCTCGTTGCGGTGAACGATAATTTCGCCCGTTTCCGGATGACGAATCGTTTCGAAGGAATAGCGGCCCTCAATTCGGTCATACAATCCTTCGATGACTTCTTTGCCATCGGAAATATTGCTGACCAAGAAGCCTTTGTCTGTGCCGCAATCGTCTTCGCGGACGATAACGTCCTGCGCAACGTCGACGAGACGACGGGTCAAGTAACCCGAGTCAGCCGTACGGAGAGCCGTATCCGCGAGACCTTTCCGCGCACCGTGAGTGGAAATAAAGTATTCCAAAACCGTAAGGCCTTCACGGAAGTTCGATTTGATTGGCAATTCAATAATCCGTCCAGACGGGTTCGCCATCAGACCCCGCATACCGCCGAGCTGAGTAATCTGCGATTTGTTACCCCGTGCTTTCGAGTCTACCATGAGCATGATGGAGTTGTAACGATCCATCGATTTCATGAGTATATCTGTAATTTTATCCTTCGTCATGGACCACACTTCAATAACACGGTCATAACGCTCGTCATTCGTAATCAGACCGCGACGATACTGGTTCGTGATGACTTTGACCTTCTCTTCGGATTCCTTCAAAATATCCACTTTTTCCGGAGGCACGACAACATCCGACACCGCAATCGTAATTCCGGCGCGTGTGGAGTACGTAAATCCGATTTGCTTGATACGGTCCAAAATGACCGACGTCTTCGTCGTATGGAAAATATCGAAGCAACGGGCAATGATTTGACCGAGATAGTCTTTGCCGACTGCCCCGGATTGCGGAATATTCTGAATAATTTCATGAATATTCGCGCCTTTTTCATAAATAAAGTAATGATCCGGAGTTCCCTCGAACAAGTTGCGCTTCGTCGCCTCGTTGATGTATGGGAATTCTGCCGGGAAAATTTCATTGAAAATGATGCGTCCTACCGTTGTAACGATAAACGCTTCTTGTTGCTTATCCGTAAACGAAGTCTTATTCAAAGCCTTCGCAGGAATGGCAACACGCGCATGCAAGGACGCCGTGCCGCGTTGGTATGCAGACACCGCTTCGTTCACAGAAGCAAAAATCATGCCTGAGCCTTCGGCTTCTTTGTTATCCATCGTCAAGTAGAAAGATCCGAGGACCATATCCTGAGACGGGGTAACGACCGGCTTGCCGTCTTTAGGGTTCAAGATGTTGCCGGAAGCCAGCATAAGCAAGCGCGCTTCAGCTTGCGCTTCTGCCGACAACGGAACGTGAACGGCCATCTGGTCACCGTCAAAGTCCGCGTTGTACGCCGTACAAACGAGCGGGTGAAGACGGATTGCGCGGCCTTCGACCAAGATCGGTTCGAACGCTTGGATACCGAGACGGTGAAGCGTCGGCGCACGGTTCAACAGAACCGGGTGCTCGCGGATAACTTCTTCGAGAACGTCCCATACTTCCGGACTGACGCGCTCCACTTTGCGTTTTGCGCTCTTGATGTTGTGTGCCAAACCTTTATTCACGAGCTCTTTCATGACAAAAGGTTTGAACAGCTCAAGGGCCATTTCCTTAGGCAAACCGCATTGGTACATCTTCAAGTAAGGACCTACAACGATAACGGAACGACCGGAATAGTCAACCCGTTTACCAAGCAAGTTCTGACGGAAGCGCCCTTGTTTCCCTTTCAGCATATGGCTAAGTGATTTGAGCGGACGGTTCCCTGGACCTGTTACCGGACGGCCGCGACGGCCGTTGTCGATCAAGGCGTCTACCGCTTCTTGAAGCATCCGTTTCTCATTTTGTACAATGATGTCCGGTGCTCCCAAGTCGAGCAAGCGCTTCAAACGGTTGTTCCGGTTAATGACGCGGCGGTACAAGTCGTTCAAGTCGGACGTAGCAAAACGACCGCCATCAAGCTGCACCATCGGACGAAGTTCCGGAGGAATGACCGGCAGCACATCAAGAATCATCCAATCCGGGCTGTTGCCGGAATTGCGGAATGCCTCAATGACTTCCAGACGCTTAATAGCCCGGTTGCGGCGTTGGCCTTGAGCTGTGCGCAGCTCTTCTTTGAGCATATCCAGCTCTTTGTCCAAATCCAAATCTTGAAGCAGCTTTTTGACAGCTTCCGCACCCATACCGGCTTGGAAAGCATGACCATATTTCTCACGGTAGCTGCGATATTCTTTCTCGGACAACAGTTGTTTCTTCTCAAGCGGCGTATCTCCTGGGTCCGTTACGACATAGGAAGCGAAATAAATGATCTCTTCCAATGAACGCGGGGACATATCCAGCGCTAAGCCCATACGGCTCGGAATACCTTTAAAGTACCAAATGTGCGATACCGGAGCGGCCAATTCAATATGCCCCATCCGTTCACGTCGAACTTTTTGGCGAGTTACTTCAACGCCGCATCGATCACAGACGACGCCTTTATAACGTACACGTTTGTATTTACCGCAATGACACTCCCAATCCTTCGTCGGCCCGAAAATCTTCTCGCAGAACAAGCCTTCTTTCTCCGGCTTCAGCGTGCGATAGTTGATCGTTTCTGGCTTCTTGACTTCGCCGCGAGACCACGAACGAATTTTGTCGGGAGAGGCAAGCCCGATTTTCATGAATTCAAAATTGTTGACGTCCATCAAGGAGCGACCCTCCTTAATCTGTACTTGAGTTCGCCGCTTTTGTTTTCACACAGGAAGCGGCCTTCTGTGTTCGAATCTATATGGGTTGACGATGGCCGGAACGGCAAGAGCCGCCGACCATCGTCTGAACCAACAACGCTATCCAATTTGCGCAACTGTTACTCTGCTACGTATTCGTCATCCGTACCCAGATTCAATTTATCCTGAGGGGCATCGTCGTCTTCGTCCAATTCGCGCATTTCAATTTCTTCTTCGTCCTCTGTCAAAATCTTGACGTCCATACCCAAGCTTTGCAGCTCTTTAATCAAGACCTTAAATGACTCTGGAACACCCGGCTCCGGCACGTTTTCGCCTTTGACAATCGATTCGTACGTCTTCACGCGGCCGACGACATCATCGGACTTGACGGTAAGAATCTCTTGCAAGGTGTATGCCGCACCATAAGCCTCCAGTGCCCATACCTCCATCTCGCCGAAGCGCTGGCCGCCGAACTGTGCTTTACCACCGAGCGGCTGCTGCGTAACGAGTGAGTAAGGGCCCGTAGAGCGGGCATGAATTTTGTCGTCGACCATGTGCGCGAGCTTAATCATGTACATGACGCCGACTGTCACTTCACGTTCGAACGGTTCGCCCGTACGGCCGTCATACAACCGCGTCTTACCGTTGCGCTGCATTCCGGCTTCTTCCATCGTATCGAATACGTCGTACTCGGTCGCGCCGTCAAATACCGGGGTAGACATATGCATGCCGAGATAGCGCGCAGCCATACCCAAGTGAACTTCGAGCACCTGACCGATATTCATCCGGGAAGGAACGCCGAGCGGGTTCAAGACGACTTGAACCGGCGTGCCGTCCGGCAAGAATGGCATATCTTCTTCCGGAAGGATACGTGCGATGACACCCTTGTTACCGTGGCGTCCCGCCATTTTGTCACCCTCGGAAATTTTACGTTTTTGGGCAATATATACTCGAACGAGCTGATTGACGCCTGGCGGAAGCTCATCGCCATTCTCGCGCGTGAACACTTTAACGTCAACGACGATGCCGTCGGTACCATGCGGTACGCGCAGGGACGTGTCACGAACTTCGCGGGCTTTTTCACCGAAGATGGCGTGCAGCAAGCGTTCCTCTGCCGTCAGTTCCGTAACGCCTTTTGGAGTTACTTTACCGACGAGAATATCGCCTGCTTTAATTTCAGCACCGACGCGGATAATGCCGCGCTCGTCAAGGTTCTTGAGCGCTTCTTCACCGACGTTCGGTATGTCGCGAGTGATTTCTTCCGGTCCGAGCTTCGTATCACGGGCTTCGGACTCGTACTCTTCAATGTGAATGGACGTGTAGACATCCTCTTTAACCAGCTTCTCGGACAACAGAATCGCGTCCTCGTAGTTGTAACCTTCCCACGTCATAAACGCAACGACGACGTTGCGTCCAAGGGCCAATTCGCCCACCTCCGTGGAAGGTCCGTCCGCAAGAATATCGCCTTTCTTGACGATTTCGCCTCGCTTCGCAAGCGGACGCTGGTTAATGCATGTTCCTTGGTTGGAACGCATAAACTTCTGCAATTTATATTTCACGAGGTCGCCTTTGACCTCTTTGCCGTCCACTACTTCGACGCGACGCACTTGCACTTCATTGGCCGTGACGCGTTCCACGTAGCCGTCCACTTTAGATACGACGCACACGCCGGAATCTTTAGCGGATTTGTGCTCCATTCCCGTACCGACAAACGGCGCCTCCGGAATAAGCAAAGGCACAGCTTGCCGCTGCATGTTCGAACCCATGAGCGCACGGTTGGAGTCATCATTCTCCAAGAACGGGATGAGCGCGGTCGCTACCGACACAACCTGCTTCGGCGAGACGTCCATGTAGTCTACACGTTCGCTCGGCATCGTCAAGATGTTGTCAGATTGCTTGTTGTAACGAACAATGACCATTTCGTCCTGGAACGAGCCATCTTCATTCAACAGCGCGTTCGCTTGGGCAATGACGTAGTTGTCTTCTTCATCCGCCGTCATATAATCGATCTGTTCGGACACCTTGCTTGTCTTCGGATCCACCCAACGGTATGGGGCTTCAATGAAACCGTACTCGTTGACGCGGGCAAATGTAGACAAGGAGTTGATCAAACCGATGTTCGGTCCCTCCGGCGTCTCGATTGGACACATCCGGCCATAGTGAGAGTGGTGAACGTCTCGAACTTCAAAGCCCGCGCGTTCACGCGTCAGACCGCCGGGTCCGAGCGCAGACAGACGGCGTTTATGCGTCAGTTCTGCAAGCGGGTTCGTCTGGTCCATGAACTGAGACAGCTGCGAACTTCCGAAGAACTCTTTAATAGACGCAATAACCGGTCGAATGTTAATCAAAGCCTGCGGTGTAATGACATTCGCGTCTTGAATCGACATCCGCTCGCGAACAACGCGTTCCATACGGGACAGACCGATACGGAACTGGTTCTGAAGCAGCTCGCCTACCGAACGCAGACGACGGTTGCCCAGATGGTCGATGTCGTCCGTGCTGCCAATTCCGTGCAGCAAGTTCATAAAGTAGTTGATAGACGAGATAATGTCTGCTGGCGTAATGTTTTTAACGGCTTTGTCGATAATGCCGTTGGCGATGACCTTGATGACCTTGCCTTCCTCAATCGGCGAGAACACCTCAATCACCTGCATCGGAATATCGTCGGTTTCCAATACGCCGCCCGCAACATGATATGTTTTAAAGCCAACATTGCTTTCGAGTCGCGGCAAAATTTCGTCCAATAGACGACGGTCAATCATTTGACCTGCTTCTGCGATAATCTCGCCCGTATCCGGGTCGATCAGCGTCTCAGCCAAGCGTTGGTTGAACAAGCGGTTCTTAATGTGAAGCTTCTTATTCATTTTGTAGCGCCCAACATTCGCCAAATCATAGCGTTTAGGATCGAAGAAACGTGCGATCAGCAAGCTTCTCGCATTGTCCAATGTCGGCGGCTCACCCGGACGCAAGCGCTCATAAATTTCAATCAGCGCTTTCTCCGTCGAATCTGTATTGTCTTTATCCAGCGTGTTGCGGATATATTCGTCGTGTCCAAGCAAATCTAAGATTTGTTCATCGGTACCAAAGCCCAAGGCACGAAGCAGCACCGTCACCGGAATCTTCCGCGTGCGGTCGATGCGGACGTAAATGATATCTTTCGCGTCCGTCTCCAGCTCCAACCATGCCCCACGGTTCGGAATGACCGTCGCCGTGTAGGTTTTCTTCCCGTTCTTGTCAACTTTAGTACTAAAATAGACACTTGGGGATCGAACCAACTGGCTGACAATAACGCGTTCCGCACCATTGATGATGAACGTACCCGTTTCGGTCATAAGCGGGAAATCACCCATGAATACTTCCTGCTCTTTGACTTCTCCGGTCTCTTTGTTGAGTAGACGCACCTTAACCCGAAGCGGCGCTGCGTAAGTCACATCGCGTTCCTTCGAATCATCGACCGAATATTTTGGTTCGCCCAAGCTGTAATCAATAAATTCCAGAACTAAATTGCCTGTGAAATCCTGAATTGGCGAAATGTCTTGGAACATTTCACGCAATCCCTCGTCCAAAAACCATTCGTACGATTTCTGTTGGATTTCAATCAAGTTCGGAACTTCGAGTACCTCTTTGATTCGCGCGTAGCTGCGCCGAGTGCGTCGTCCATACTGAACAAGATGTCCTGCCAACTTTAACTCACCCCTCATGTCTACTACAAAAATGGATTGCGAATCCTTTTCGGTATCCTTTATAATAAAGTCCACGAAAGAGACTCTGAAACAAGTTGAAAATGTAGAAAATAAAGCAAAAAGAAAAACGCACGTTCACGGCAAAAACGCGAATTGCGATGGACGCCGTTTCCCCGTGCCGCCGTTTCATGTTGTCGTTTGTCCTTCATATCGATAGACTTGCCCAAAATGTAAACATTATACGTCAATTCCTAAAAAAGTATGCATCGTTTTAAAAAAAGACTTGACATTTTGGTCATGTAAAGACATGAAGGCCATCCTAATACTGACATTTTATAATAATATCACATTGGGCATATGAAGTCAACTCGAAAATTGGGTTACCGTCTATTATCGTTTCGTTGCCCGATATACGCGATACCCTTTATCCTTCGTTACCAACTCCACATTGTCTTCTCCGAACAACGTATGCAGCTTCGCCTCGGCTGAAGGCGCCCCCTGCTTCTTCTGAATCACGATCCAGAGCGATCCTTGTTCGTTTAATTGTTCATAGGACTGTTCGAAAATGCGATGGACGACTTCTTTCCCGGCCCGAATCGGAGGATTGGTCAAAATGACATCAAAGCGTTCGCCTGTAAGTGCGGCCAATCCGTCACTTTCCTGAACCGTGACATTATGAATGCCATTTTGCGCGGCATTTTCCCGTGCCAGCTGCAAGGCGCGTTCATTGACGTCCACCAACTTAACATGCCCCTGCCTTGCCAAGCGAGCTGCCGTCAAGCCAATTGGCCCATACCCGCAGCCGACGTCAAGCACCTGCGCCTGTTCGGGAATGTCCATGCTGTCAATCAATACGCGGCTTCCATAGTCAACGGCGCCCTTCGAAAATACGCCTGCATCGGAAACGAACTGGAAGTTCATTCCGCGAAGAGCCGCCCGCCACTGCTGACGGTCATGCGAAGCCTCCGGCCGTTTGCTGTAATAGTGTCCGTTCATTCCCTTACCTCCTAGCGAGTTACACTCCAGCAGGTCAAAATCGCTGCCGTTCATTGGCTAAGATGCGCACCATGGTCGTATCCTAGACAACAAACCCCTTGAATGGTCTTCAAGGGGTTCGCACTTTACAGAGCTGAAATTACTTCACTTCTACAGATGCGCCTGCTTCTTCGAGCTTCGCTTTTACAGCTTCTGCTTCTTCTTTGCTTACTTTTTCTTTCAATGGTTTCGGGCAGTTGTCTACCAAGTCTTTCGCTTCTTTCAGGCCAAGACCTGTAATTTCGCGAACTACTTTGATAACGTTGATTTTGCCAGCGCCAGGGCCGTTCAAAATTACGTCGAATTCTGTTTGCTCAGCTGCGCCACCGTCGCCAGCACCACCAGCCATAACTGCTACAGGAGCTGCAGCTGTTACACCGAATTCTTCTTCGATTGCTTTAACAAGGTCGTTCAGTTCCAAAACGGACATGCCTTTAATGGCTTCCAAGATTTGCTCTTTGCTCATTGTTAAACCTCCATATTCGTGATTGATTATTAGATGTTCGCGCAATGCCCCATGTCGGGAACGCGATTATGATTACGCTTCGGCTTCGTTCTTGTCTGCGACTGCTTTGACAGCAAGTGCGAAGTTGCGCATAGGCGCTTGAAGCACGCTGAGCAACATGGACAGCAAACCTTCACGGGATGGCAATTCTGCCAACGCTTTGATTTGAGCCACATCGACGACGCGGCCTTCGACGACGCCACCTTTGATCTCAAGAGCTTCGTTCTTCTTCGCAAAGTCGTTCAAAATCTTCGCAGGAGCTACTGCGTCTTCACGGCTGAATGCGATTGCCGTAGGACCCGACAATACTTCATCAAGTTCCGACAATTCCGCTGCTGCTGTCGCACGGCGAACCAATGTATTTTTCAATACTTGGAATTCAATGCCTGCTTCGCGCAGTTGTTTGCGGAGCTCGGTAACTTGAGATACGTTCAAGCCACGGTAGTCGGCCACAACCGTTGTTGCGCTGCCACGCAATTTCTCAGCGATTACTTCCACTGCTTGCTGCTTCGCTTCGATTACTTTTGCGTTTGCCACTCGATCCACCTCCTACAAGTATCATTTCTAACCGCATCCCGACCGATGTCTTCTACCTACTTCAGCATAAGAAAAGCCTCTGCAGTTCACTACAGAGGCATCACGAAAAGGTCAGGCGCGCAGTCGCGTCTACGACGCGCACCTTCGCACTCATTCTATTTCGAACACCTCGGTAGGAGATTAAGCCTTCCGGCACCTACTGTCTACGGTACGATTATTCAAGTTTAATTATACGCTGTCTTTCAGCAACTCTATCAGTATAGCACGAACGGCCGAATCATGTCAACCTCTTCCGTTACTTACCATCAGAGGCCAGATCATTTCCCTCAGGAAAGTTAATCTTAGCGGAATGCTGCAGTTTCAACGCGCGCTGCAGGTCCCATCGTCGAAGAAACGGCGATGTTTTTCAAGTACACGCCTTTTGCCGCTGCCGGCTTCGCACGGTTCAATGCATCGATGAGAGCTTTAAAGTTGTCATGCAACTTGTCTGCATCGAAGGACACTTTACCGATTGGCGCATGAATTTGGCCTGCTTTGTCCAGACGGTATTCGATTTTACCCGCTTTGATCTCTTGGATCGCTTTAGCGACATCGAATGTAACCGTGCCGGCTTTAGGGTTAGGCATCAGACCTTTACCACCAAGGATACGGCCCAATTTACCAACTTCGCTCATCATGTCTGGTGTTGCTACGCAGACATCGAATTCGAACCAGCCTTGTTGGATTTTGTTGATCATATCTTGATCGCCTACAAAATCAGCGCCAGCTGCTTCTGCCTCTTTCGCTTTTTCGCCTTTTGCAAAGACGAGAACGCGCTTAGTCTTACCTGTACCGTGAGGAAGTACGACAACCCCACGAACGTTTTGGTCTTGTTTACGAGGGTCTACGCCCAAGCGAACAGCCACTTCAATCGTTTCGTCAAATTTAGCCGTAGCCGATTTTTTCACTAGTTCAATAGCTTCCATCGGCTGGTAAGTTGCATCTTTGTCGAACAACTTAGCGGCTTCAACGTATTTCTTGCCACGTTTTGCCATGTTATGTTTCCTCCTTTGTGGTATTAACGGATAAACCTCCCACATGCGTCAAGAAAACCAAAATTAGTCTTCTACGACGATACCCATGCTGCGAGCCGTACCTTCAACCATACGCATAGCCGATTCAACGGATGCTGCGTTCAGGTCAGGCATTTTTTGTTCTGCGATTTGACGAACAACGTCGCGCTTTACAGTCGCAACTTTTTTCTTGTTCGGTTCGCCGGAACCTTTTTCTACTTTCGAAGCTACTTTCAACAATACAGCAGCCGGCGGCGTCTTCGTAATGAACGTAAAGGAACGATCTTCGAACACAGTGATTTCGACAGGAATGATAAGACCTGCTTGATCCGCTGTTTTCGCGTTGAACTCTTTACAGAACGCCATGATGTTAACCCCTGCTTGACCCAATGCTGGACCTACCGGAGGCGCAGGATTTGCCTTTCCCGCTGGTATTTGCAACTTAACGATTTTGATGACTTTTTTCGCCACGTAGTACACCTCCTTGCGCTAATATGTGAGCTTGAAGCTTGCGCCCTGTCTCACAGCAGAAACCTGAAAAGATGTATTAAATCTTCTCCACTTGGTGGTAATCCAACTCAAGCGGGGTTTCTCTTCCAAACATATTGACATGGACCTTCAACTTTTGCTTGTCCGTAATGATTTCTTCAACCGTACCGACAAAGTTGGCAAAAGGACCCACTTTAATACGCACCGATTCCTTCAAGTCGAAATCGACCTTCGGCTTCGGCGCTTCCATTCCCATTGTCTTCAAGATTTGTTCAACCTCATCAGGCAATAGCGGAATAGGCTTTGAACCAGAACCAGTAGAACCGACAAAACCAGTGACCCCTGGCGTGTTGCGAACAACATACCAAGACTCATCCGTCTGGATCATCTCTACCAAAACATAGCCAGGGTAAACCTTGCGCATGACGGTCTTTTTCTTGCCGTCTTTGTTTACCACTTCTTCTTCCATCGGAACAAGAACTCGGAAAATTTTGTCTTCCATGCCCATGGATTCGACGCGCTTTTCCAAATTGGCTTTCACTTTGTTTTCATACCCCGAATAGGTATGAACAACGTACCATCTCTTTTCCATAACCAAGCCACCTTGGGACTTTATTAAATAATCGCTTCGACGATCGCGGAAATTCCGATGTCAAGGACCCAAAAATAAAGCGTCATAAAGACAACCGTGGCTAATACGACGATCGTATAGCTTGTCAATTCTTTACGATTGGGCCAGCGAACCTTTTTCAATTCGCCCCAGCTGTCGGCAAAGAAGGAAAACATTGAACCGAAACTACGTTTCAGATTCCCGAAGAAAGCCACGGACTACACCTCCATCTGACTTATCTTGTTTCGCGATGAGAAGTATGCTCGTTGCAGAACTTGCAGAATTTCTTCAACTCAATGCGGTCTGGGTGATTGCGTTTGTTCTTTGTTGTCGTGTAGTTGCGTTGTTTGCAGTTCGTGCAAGCCATCGTAACGATTACCCGCATATAGTACACCTCCTGAAGACACCTTAATGATAAGAAGCGTCGAATTTATCCCAAGCGGAAACAGTTTGCTCCCCTTCTAAAAGGAATAAAAACCGCCTCTCGAGCTGAATAAGACAGACTTATTCAGTAAAAACGTACGCATATTTAGGGCTACCTAAAACACTTTATCATAAGGGTCAAATCATGTCAATGAAAAGTATTGACGCCACGGGGGTTCACGACCTCCACTCTATCATAACCGACAGCCGCATGCAAAGGGAAGAATCTCGAATGTCGAAGTCTATACCAGTATGGTAGAATTTCTAACAATCTAAACGTACGCCTATCATCTCACAAACTTAAACATTCCTTAATGATAAAAAAAGCTTATACCATCACTCGCAAGGTGGATAAGCTCTTCATCATATTCCTTTATCGCCCGCCATTATCCCTCGTGCGCGCCATCGCGCAATTCCAAATACCGCTCCAGCTTGCGCTTCACGCGCTGCAAAGCATTGTCAATGGATTTGACATGACGGTCCAGATCGACGGCAATCTCTTGATAGGAACGTCCGTCCAAATAAAGCATCAGCACCTTGCGTTCCAAATCGCTCAGTATCTCGGACATCTTGTCTTCAAGTCCCACGAACTCTTCCTGATTAATAATGAGTTCTTCCGGGTCCGATACACGCGAACCCCCGATAATATCCAGCAGCGTCCGATCCGAATCTTCATCGTAAATCGGCTTGTCCAACGAAACGTAGGAATTTAAAGGGATATGTTTCTGACGCGTCGCGGTCTTGATCGCGGTAATAATCTGTCTTGTGATGCACAGTTCGGCAAACGCCTTGAATGAAGCCAACTTGTCACCTTTAAAATCCCGAATCGACTTGTATAGGCCGATCATACCTTCTTGTACAATATCTTCACGGTCAGCCCCGATCAAAAAATAAGAGCGTGCCTTCGCCCGTACGAAATTGCGGTATTTGTTAATTAAGTATTCAAGCGCTTCACTGTCCCCGCCACGAACTGCGTCGACTAGCTGTTCATCCGTCAACCGCTCGTATGAGGAGGCGCATAATACTCTGAGGTCAACACTCACTAGCAATCCCTCCGGCCTGCAACGCAATCCACCGTCACATCACAAATGATAGATTCAGTATATATGAATCTATCTAGCACCGTCAACCAAGAGAAGCCTTATCCAGAGCGGAATCCAGGCTATTTTACAAATAAAGAGACGATCACTTGGAAAAAAGTTACCTAAATCCATCCTGGGCGAACAACTCTTCTCCGGAATCCAATGCGTATTTAAGGTCACTTTATCTTTTCTAGTCTTTCTCGCCGCGACGCATCCGTTCCAGCTTCAGCAGTTGATCCAGGCTCAGCTTCCCTTCCAGCGGATTGCGTTTAATCGGCTGCGATGCATGCTCCCGAATGCGCGACTGCACTTCTTGTCTCGCCTGATCGATGATGAGCAGCAGCTCCCGGGCAGAGACGCGAAGGGCCCCTTGCCCGAAGGCGATGCGCTGCTCCGTCATGTCGGAGGTGGCGACGTAGATTTGACGGCGGCGATGCGTAAGCTCTTTTACGAGACGTTCAATGCATTCATCCGCCGTTTCTTTTTCTTTTGTAAAATAAACCGTCACATTTCCCTGCTTGTATTTCATTCCGAGCCCGGGAACGCGATACGCGTCGAACACGGCCATGACCCTCCGCCCCGAATAGGCTTGATAATCCGTAAGCATGTGCAGCAGCCGATCCCGCGCTTCTTCCAAGCGGTTATCCGCAAGCTGCGACAATTCTGGCCATGCCCCAATCATATTGTAGCCGTCGACCAAAAGAACATCGCGCCAATCCTGCCGTTCCATGCTCCGCAGCCTCAGCCGCGGCGCCGGCGCACAACCTCATACATAAAGATGCCAGCGGCTACCGACGCGTTTAGCGAATTGATTTGCCCTGCCATTGGCAATTTGCAGAGAACATCGCAGGTCTCGCGGATTAGACGGCCCATGCCTTTGTTCTCATTGCCAATTACAAGCGCTACCGGAAGTGTGAACACATCCGCATCGTATATTTCCTGGTTCGCCGATACATCCGTTCCGACGATCCATACGCCGCGCTCTTTCAGCTGCTCCATCGTCTGCGACAAATTCGTCACTCTGGCAACCGGCACATATTCCACAGCCCCTGCCGATGTCTTCGATACCGTAGCGGTAAGTCCGACCGAGCGCCGCTTCGGAATGATGACGCCGTGAACTCCCGTGCAATCCGCCGTACGCAAAATGGAGCCTAGGTTATGCGGATCTTCTATTTCGTCCAGCAGCAGCAAAAAAGGAACTTCCCCTTTGGCTTCGGCCCGGGCGAGAATATCTTCTACATCCACATATTCATAAGCAGCGACTTGTGCGACAACACCTTGATGCTGCACGCCTTCGGCCATTTGGTCCAGCTTGCGCTTGTCCACCGTCTGAATGATAACGCCCGCTTTTTTCGCTTCGGCGATGATAGGCTGGGTCAAATGCTTCTGCGCATTATCCGCAATCCATATTTTGTTGATGGTGCGCCCGGATTTGAGCGCTTCGGTAACCGAGTGTTTCCCGGCGATAAATTCTTCATGCATGCGTGTAATGGCCTCCCGTTATGTTACTTCGCGTATTGCTGTATTGCATCTCCGTCCACGCTTTATTTATTGTCGTGTTCCGCTTCATGCGCGTGAATGATCAGGTTCAGCAGCTGGCGCATGCGATCGTGCTGCCCGCTGAAATATAAATAGCCGAACAGCGCTTCCAGCGCCGTTGCCTGCCGGTATTCGCCCACATCGGCACTCTTCGGCACGCTCGACTTCGTGTTTCGCCCTTGGCGCACGATGTCGGCCTCCTCTTCCGTCAAGGATGGGGCGATGCAGCCAAGAAAGCGCGCCTGTGCTTTGGCTGACACATAGCTAATGACCTCACGATGCAAATGATTCGGACGATGATTCCGCTTCGAAATCAAATATTGCCGTATCGCCGCTTCGTAGATGGCATCACCCATGTAAGCCAGCACGATCGGGTTCAAATGCTTCGCTTCCTTGGACGGAGCGAAGGGGAAGAGCAAAGGCTGCGGTTCCCCTTGTCCCGTGCTCGCTTCATCTATTCCACGCCGTTCTTGTTCATCCTTGTTCATGGCGCTGTTACTCGCTCCTTTGCTTCCGGACGCCGGTTGTTCGCCTCTCATCATTTGCGACGCCAGCGTACGCCTTGCGGCGTGTCCTCCAGCAATATTCCTTGCGCTGTCAGCAAATCGCGAAGCTCATCGGCACGCGCCCAATTTTTAGCTTTGCGCGCATCATTGCGTTCTTGAATGAGTTGGTCCACTTCATCGTCAAGCAGCTCGTTCTCCTGCTCCATCACGAGACCGAGCACGTCATTCATCGCCTCGAACGCATCGAGCAGCGCTTGCAAATTACCGGCCTGCCGCGCCCCTTGGGCTCCTTGCTGCAAGTAGGTGTTAGCCTCGCTTGCCCACTCGAACATAGCCGTAATGGCATCAGCCGTATTGAAGTCGTCCCGCATCTTCGCATCGAACGTATCGAGAATTCCGGCCAGCTTCACCTGAAGCTTCTCATCCGGCTCCTGTTCATGCCCTGATTCCGCCCCCGCTCCGCTCGTTACCGTCTGCAGGGCATGCCGCACATTCGCCATCGCATTGGCAATCCGGCTTACGCTCTTCTCCGCCTGCCCCATCGCCTCTTCGCTGAAGTTAAGTGGATTGCGATAATGCGTCGCCAGCATGAAATAACGGAGCGCCGCCGGTTGATACTGCTTGCGCAAATCTTTGACAAGCACGCCGTTGCCGAGCGACTTCGACATTTTTTCATTATTAATATGAATATATCCGTTATGCATCCATACATTCGCCAGCGGCTTGCCTGTGATGGACTCCGATTGCGCCACCTCGCACTCGTGGTGCGGGAACTGCAAATCCTGGCCCCCGCCGTGTATATCCAGTGTCTCGCCCAAATATTTGCGTGCCATCGCGGAGCATTCGATATGCCAGCCTGGACGGCCATCGCCCCACGGGCTCGGCCAAGAGATTTCTCCCGGCTTTGCCGCCTTCCACAGTACGAAATCTTCAGGGTTTTCTTTGCGCTCGTCCACTTCAATTCGAATGCCGAGTTGAAGTTCTTCTATATTTTGATGAGAGAGCTTCCCGTATTCATGAAACTTCTTCGTGTAGAAATAGACGTCCCCGCCAGATTCATATGCGAAGTCCCGCTCTACCAATTCAGCGATGTAGGCGACGATCTCCGGCATATTATCCATTACGCGCGGATTCTGCGAAGCGCGGCGGACGCCAATCCCGTCGATATCTTCATAAAATGCCTGGATAAAACGGTCAGCCACTTCAGGCACGGTAGAGTCAAGTTCTCCCGCTTTGCGGATTAACCTGTCATCCACATCCGTGAAGTTGACGACATAGTTCACTTCATAGCCTAACGTTTCCAAATAACGGCGTACCACGTCAAAGAAAATCTGCGGACGCGCATTGCCGATATGGATATAATCGTATACGGTCGGACCGCATACATACATGTTCACCTTATCCGGATATATTGGGACGAACGGTTCCTTGCGGCGCGTCATCGTATTATAAATGTGCAGCGTCATGGGTGCGTTAACCTCCTACATTGATCTCGTTTCGTTTTTTATTTTTTGATTGCAGCGGCTTCAACAAGCCGTTCCACAGCTCCTTGTTGAGGCTGCTTGCCTGCCGCGTCTGGATCTCCTGCTTGTTCAGCGGGTTGATTACTGGCAGCAATATGGCCTGGCTGAGTTAACTTGACTTGCTTCAATTCGGCCTTCAACACATCGATTTCGCCTTGCAAGCTGCGCAGCATGTCAATGACCGGGTCAGGCAATTGGGCATGATTCAGACGGTCGATCCGAATCCCGTCCTGCTTCACGATACGTCCGGGTATGCCGACTACGGTACAGTTCGGCGGAACTTCCCGCAGCACGACGGAATTGGCTCCAATGCTGGAATTGTCTCCAACCTTGAACGAGCCGAGCACCTTGGCGCCGGAAGAAATGACTACGTTGTTCCCGATTGTGGGATGCCGCTTTCCTTTTTCTTTCCCCGTTCCCCCAAGCGTAACCCCTTGGTAGATGACGACATCGTCTCCAATTTCACACGTTTCGCCGATAACGACACCCATCCCGTGGTCGATGAACAGACGGTTCCCTATGCGGGCCCCCGGATGAATTTCGATTCCGGTCATAAAGCGGCTTACCTGCGAAATGACACGGGCCACCGTAAACCACCGGCGCCGGTACAGCCAATGAGCGAAGAGATGCGCCCATATCGCATGCAGACCAGAGTAGGTGAATATCACTTCGAACCGGCTTCTTGCCGCAGGGTCGTTATCGAACACCGCTCGCACATCAGATTGCATTCGTCGAATGATACGCCTCATGACCCGTTCCCCCCCGGAACTTTGGTAATAAAAACGCCTCTGCAGCATGATGCTGCAGAGGCGCGGTGCGCGGTTCCACTCTGCTTGGATAGCGCAACGCTCAGCCCGCACGGCCTCAGTCCTCCGAATGGTGTTCGGATTCCTGGCCGCTATCGCGGTCTGCAAGCTGTAACAGCTATCCCACTTCAACGTTCATTAACGCGAACGACACGTCATCTCCTACCCGCGCTTTTCAAGCACGCTCAAAGACGAAGCTTCCGGGTGCAACGCATCGGCATCGAACCGGAACGACTCTCAGCCTGCAAGAACATCATGCTCCATGCTCTTGGCCGTTCGTTCCTCTCTGTGCGATTCTTCATAGCCAACGCTTTCCCGTTCAACGCTTTTCCTTACTCGTATTATATCTTCTAGTATATCGGATGTGCAGCTGAACTGACAATAAGGGCTTCTCGTCCGATATTGCTACGACAGCTGGCGCAAACGATTGAATACTTTATCTCGGCCAAGCAGGACAATCGTTTCGTTCAGGTCGCGCCCGTGCATTTGGCCCGATACCGCCACACGGACAGGCATGAACAGCCCTTTGCCTTTGGCGCCCGTTTCTTTCTGAACTTCCTTCATTGCCGCTTTGACCGTATCGACATCCCAAGATGATGCGGCTTCCAGCTTTTGAAGCAACGCGCTCAGCACGGCAGGAACTTGCGGTTCCTCCAGAACAGGCTTCGCTTCTTCATCTATGACAAGCTCATCGCGGAAGAACAGTTCAGACAGCTCCACGATGTCGGAAGCGCAGTTCATCTGCTCTTGGTACAGCTTAACGAGCGATGTCGCCCAAGCGAGCTGCTGCTCATTCAAAGTCTCCGGCAATCGTCCCGCTTGCTGCAAGTGCGGAATCGAAAGCGCCGCGATGCGGTCGAGGTCTGCCTTTTTCATATACATATTATTAATATGTGTCAACTTATTCGTATCGAATACCGCAGGGCTCTTCGACAAGCGATTCGCATCGAAAATCGAAATCAACTCATCGAGCGAGAACAACTCGTCCTCTCCCTTCGGAGACCAGCCGAGAAGCGCGATGAAGTTGCAGATGGCTTCCGGCAAATAGCCGAGCTGCTCGTACTGCTCGATAAACTGAATGATCGATTCGTCGCGCTTGCTGAGCTTCTTGTGGTTCTCATTGACGATAAGCGTCATATGACCGAATACCGGAGCCTCCCAGCCGAACGCCTCGTAAATCATCAATTGGCGCAGCGTATTCGTAATATGATCCTCGCCGCGCAGGACGTGCGATATGCGCATCAAGTAATCATCAATCACGACCGCGAAGTTGTACGTCGGAATGCCGTCCTTCTTTACGATAACCCAGTCTCCTGTCGTGTCCGACTCGAAGGTGATATCGCCCTTGACCAAGTCGGGAAACGTATAGGATCGGCCCGCCGGAACGCGGAAGCGGATGCTGGCTTGACGTCCTTCCGCTTCGAGACGCGCGTGATCCTCTGCGGATAGTCCACAGCATTTGCCTGAATATTTCGGTGTTTCCCCGCGGGCGGTCTGCTCCTCCCGCTCCGCTTCAAGCTCTTGCTCCGTGCAGTAGCAGCGATACGCCCAATCGCGTTCAAGCAGCTCATTCACATATTGATTGTATATATCCAAACGCTCGGTCTGGCGATACGGGCCGTAATCGCCACCCACATCGATGCTCTCATCCCAATCCATGCCGAGCCATTTCATGTACTTGAATTGATTCTCTTCTCCGCCTTCCACGTTGCGCTTCACGTCCGTGTCTTCGATACGGACGATGAATTGCCCGCCATGATGACGTGCAAACAAATAATTGAACAGTGCAGTACGTGCATTTCCGATATGTAAATGTCCCGTTGGACTTGGGGCATAACGTACACGAATTTTTTTATTCATGATAGCTTCCCTCACACCGATTATTTTAGTCTACCTTTTTAGAAAGTGTTCAAAAGGTCCCCTTTTGAACACTCACTTTTAGTTATACCATATCTTGAAAGAGGCAGACAACCGCCTGCGCGGCAATTCCCTCGCTTCTCCCGGTAAAGCCAAGCTGTTCTGTCGTCGTCGCTTTCACGTTCACCTGCGACTCATCCGCTTCCAAAATACGCGCGATATTCGCAACCATGGCCGGTATGTGCGGCAGCATCTTCGGCTTCTGCGCAATAATGGTGCAGTCCGCGTTGCCCAGCCGGTAGCCACGCTCCTTCGCGAGCGCCCAGACATGCTCCATCAGCTTCACGCTGTCCGCGTCTTTATATGCCGGATCCGTGTCTGGGAAGTGCTTCCCGATATCGCCGAGCCCCAATGCGCCGAGAACGGCGTCACTTACCGTATGCAGAAGCACATCGGCGTCGGAATGCCCCAACAGCCCTTTTTCATATGGAATATGCACGCCGCCGATGATGCACGGACGCCCTTCCACCAATTGATGCACATCGAATCCCTGTCCCACTCGTATCACGAATTTCCCCTCTCCCTTACCCGTTGTTATTGATTCCGTGACATCCACCAAGCCGCCCAATCCAGATCGTCCGGCGTCGTAAGCTTAATGTTCGTGTAATCCCCTTCCACGACATGAACCGGAACGCCCATGCGCTCCACGAGCATCGCGTCGTCCGTCCCGATGATTCCTTCCCGCTCGGCCTGCTCATGGGCGGACATGCATACGGAAAGACGAAAAGCCTGTGGGGTCTGAATCGCCCACAAGCTGCGTCGGTCCGGCGTTGCCGTAATGACGCCGTCCCCGTTCACCTGCTTTATCGTATCTTTCACCGGGACGGCCAGTACGGACGCCCCATGCTTCCGGGCCGCGGCAAAGCATGTCCTCACCTTGCCCGGGTCCACAAAGGGACGCACGCCGTCGTGAATTAATACATAATCCAAGCCGCGCGCCTTCAACGCCTGCAGTCCCGCATACACCGAGTGCTGCCGTTCCCCGCCGCCGGCTACGATATCGCGGACTTTGTCCAGCCCATATTCATGAACCCAGCCTGCACAACGGGGCATGTCCTGCGCTGACGTCACCCAAGCGATCGTCTCGCATTCGGGCATCGCTTGGAACCGCTCCACCGTATGTACAATGACCGGCTTGTCCATCAGCCGTAAATATTGCTTGCTCTCCTCGGTGCCCATGCGCGTGCCTCTGCCCGCGGCCACGATCACCACTCCAAAGCCTTGTTCCATCCCTGTTAACCCTCCATGATGGTGCTAACTCCATCATACCTGTTTATTGGGCTTTTTCCAACAGTTTTGGCTTGGCGAAGATCATGCGTCCCGCCGACGTCTGCAGCACGCTCGTTACGAGCACTTCCATCGTCATGCCGATATAGTCGCGTCCGCCCTCGACCACGATCATCGTGCCGTCATCCAGGTAGGCCACGCCCTGACCGTGTTCCTTGCCGTCTTTAATCACCTGCACGACAATCTCTTCTCCGGGCAATACGACCGGCTTCACCGCATTGGCGAGGTCGTTAATGTTCAACACGGACACGCCTTGAAGCTCGCACACTTTGTTCAAGTTAAAGTCATTCGTGACGACCTTGCCCTTCAACAGCTTCGCAAGCTTGACGAGCTTGCTGTCCACCTCGGAGATCTCGTCGAAATCCCCTTCATAAATCAGTACCTTGACCTCGAGTTCCTTTTGAATCTTATTTAAAATATCCAATCCCCGGCGTCCGCGATTTCGTTTTAACAAATCCGAAGAGTCGGCGATATGCTGCAGCTCTTCCAGCACGAATTCCGGAATGACAATCGTCCCTTCGATAAATCCCGTCTTGCAAATATCTGCAATCCGGCCGTCAATAATGACGCTCGTATCCAATATTTTGTGCTCTTCGTACCGGTATTCGGAGTCTTCATCGCTGCTGCGTTCCAGCCATTTGAACGAAGACAGCCACATTCCCATGTCTTCCTGTTTGAGCAGCGCAATTTGCATGCCTGCACACCCGCTCGCCACCGCGATAATGATCGATAGCATATGCCCTACGCTCCCGAAATTGCCCAAGAGCGGCGTAATGAGCGATGCAAAGCATAGGCCGAGCAGCGCACCTGCCGCAGCCGCCACCAGCATTCCCGTGGACATCTCCGCAATTCGTTCCCGCCCTGTATTCCAAATACGTGACAATGGCATAAAGAGTGCACGACCTACTACATAAAAGCAAAATGCCCCGCCAAGTGCCCATAACAGGCGGCCGGAAGTAAATCCTTGATCCATTGCCGCAGCAAATTCCATCGTCTGTGTATACCAGTAATGTTGAAGCTCCAACCCGCTCCAAGCGCCAATCAGTCCAGCTAATCCCAGAAATATTCGTTTAAACACAAACGTCCACCTCCTTACTCTTTTTGGATTTCTTTACAATTATGGCCCAACGAAATGGCTCCTAATCCTCGATTTCGGAATTTTATCGCGGTGCCGAGTTGAAAAATGGGAATTCCTAGTCGTATAATGTTCTTGAAAACGTTAGACGTAATAAGCGATCACGTGCGACGCATGCTCCGTTGCACGATTCCAAGAATAGAGGTGGATGGAAATGAGCACTCCCAGTTTGCAAACGCTTCAAGATCAGGTAGCTGACTTACTGTTACGACACCGAAGCTTGTTGGACATACTCTCCAAATACGGTCAGTCCGACGCCTCGGTGAACCGCGCCGTGACCAAAGCAATTACAGAATGCGGTTGCTTGGAACTGCACGCCACGCGGCAGCCGTATTGCGCTGATATGGATGTCAATCAAGCGAAGCAGAGCATGGAAAGCCACGTTCAAGGAAATTTGTGCGACCATTGCAAAGACGTCGTAAAAAGCGAGCTTGGAAAGCACCTCTTCTACATGTCCGCCCTGTGCAACCTCCTAGACATCGAGCTGAATGATGTCGTGAAGCAGGAATCGAGCAAATGTTCGACGCTTGGCATTTTCAATTTGTCGTAACCGCAGCTTAGGACGACAATACAATAAACGGAGCCGAGAGCGGGCATCTGTGCTGCATATTAAGGCAGCTTCAATTCCCTCTCCCGGCTTTTTTCATGCCAAAAAGCCGGTATCATGTACGATACCGGCTCGGAATACATATACAGCACTTGACGCCGAAGGAATGACGCATGCCGTTCCCTCCGCGCTCAAGTGCTGTGTCATTTAGGTCAGGAATGCTTCGATTGATACCACTCTTCCGCGTCTCTTTGTTTCTTGCGGCGCCGATTCAGCATTCTAACGTTTTTTTTTAAACCAAGGAGAGCATATAGCACCAAGGGAACAAATATTAGCTTCGGTGTCTGCTCCGGCTTCCAAAATGCAATGGCTGCGGATGCCGCAATGACGATAGGCGTAATCCAAATCGCTTTTTTCGGAATGCCGACCTTTTTGAAATTCGGATATTTCACAGTGCTCACCATCAAATAGGACAGAAGGAGCATGGCGATAATCAAGTAAGCTCCGGGAATCGTTTCATGAAATAGCGCAAGCGTACAAGCAACGCCGCCTGCAGCCGGAATAGGCAAACCGATGAAATAGCCCGGAATCCCATCCTTGACGTTAAAGCGAGCCAAGCGAAGCGCACCGCAAATCGGAAATATGGCCGTTACGATCCAGGCAAGCGCAGGGTTCATTTCGCTAAATGCCACCACATACATAATGAACGCCGGGGCGACGCCGAACGAAATGACGTCGGACAAGGAGTCCAGCTCTTTGCCGAATTCGCTCTGCGCATTCAATGCCCGTGCTACCCGACCGTCAAGTCCGTCAAGCAGCATGGCGATAATGACCATAAGAGCGGCTTTGCTGTAGTCGTCGTGAAACGCAAGCATAATGGATATAATTCCGAGAAACAGGTTACCGATCGTAAACAAGCTCGGAATAGACTTTATAATCATAGGTTCACCTCTAATTTTACTATGCCCAACGTTCGTCTTTTCATTGTTGGAAAATCAAATCTGCCTGTCAATGAAAACCTGCTCTTGAATGCGTTTGAGTCCTTCCTTGATTGTGCGCGCGCGTACTTCACCGATGCCGTCCACCTCATCCAGCTCCTCGATGGTGGCCATCATGACGTGCGGCAAGAAGTGGAATGTCTCCACTAAGTTGTGAGTGATGACGTTCGGGAGTCTCGGGATTTTGCTTAAGACACGATAACCGCGCGGCGAAATGGACTCATCTTGAATCGCGCTCGTCGTTGGATATCCCAACAGACGAATCAGGTGATGGGTATCGAGCAGTTCATCCGCGGTGCATTTTTTCAGTTGGGCAAAAATTTCGCGGATCTTCTCATCACTCTCATCCCGGGCGTAATCCTTCACCAGCAGCCAAGCGTCTTCTTCCGTGTTGCTTACCAGTTCCTCCAGCTGCATGCTGATAAGACGACCTTCGGTGCCCAATTCATTGATGTAACGCTTTATCTCCATTTTAATACGTAATACCATTTCAATACGTTGCAATACGTTTACAACATCCGCCAAAGTCACGAGTTCTTCGAACTCGGAGGCCGTCAGATTGGTCATGCCTTGTACGAGCACCGCTTTATATTTCTCCAGCGTCTGAATCGCCTGATTCGCCTTCGTCAAAATGACGCCAATCTCCTTCAGCGCATAGCGAAGGCTGCCCTGATACAGCGTAATGATGTTGCGGCGCTGGGAGATGGACACGACAAGCTTCCCGGTCTGCTTCGCTACACGCTCCGCTGTGCGGTGCCGTATTCCGGTCTCTGTCGACGGGATGGAGGAATCCGGAATCAGCTGCGTATTCGCATACAGGATTCGCTTAATGTCTTCGCTTAAAATAATGGCGCCATCCATCTTGGCAAGTTCGTACAAATAACTGGGCGAAAAATCGCAATTAATTGAAAATCCGCCATCAACGACTTCCATCACTTCCGGACTATAGCCGACTACAAGAAGAGCGCCTGTCTTCGCACGCAATACGTTCTCCAACCCTTCACGGAATGGGGTCCCCGGCGCCACCATCCGCAGCAGGTCATTCATTATATCTAGCTGGCTTTCCTTCATTCTTTATCTATGCCCCCTAACCTAGCGCCGCCGTTAATGCTTCAGCAACCGTATTTACGCCGATAATATCAATATGATCAGGCGGTTTCCACCCCCGCAAGCTTTTCTCTGGCAAAATAACCCGCTTGAAGCCAAGTTTCTCTGCTTCTTTCACCCTTTGTTCCGCACGCGAGACGGCGCGGACTTCTCCTGTCAAGCCGACTTCGCCGAATACGACATCGTAGGGCTGCGTCGGCATATCGCGAAAGCTTGAAGCAATGGCGACCGCCATAGCCAAATCAACCGCCGGCTCATCCAGCTTCAAGCCGCCGGCTACATTCACATAAGCATCCTGATTCTGCAAAAACATTCCCATGCGCTTCTCCAATACCGCTATGATAAGCGATAGCCGCTGATGATCAATCCCTGTCGACATGCGGCGCGGGGACGGGAAATTGGTAGCCGACACGAGCGACTGCATCTCCACGAGCACGGGCCGCGTGCCTTCCAGACTGGCTACGACCGTGGAGCCTGCTACACCGAGCGGCCGTTCCTGCAGGAACATTTCGGAAGGATTTTTCACTTCTGCCAGCCCGCCTTCGGTCATCTCGAAAATGCCGATTTCATTGGTGGAGCCGAACCGATTCTTGACCGCGCGCAATATGCGGTAGGAATGATGCCGCTCCCCTTCAAAGTAGAGCACGCAATCCACCATATGCTCCAGAAGGCGGGGGCCTGCAATCGCCCCTTCCTTCGTCACATGGCCGACTAGCACCGTTGCAATTCCTCTGCCTTTAGCGATGCGCATAAAAGTGCTTGTGCATTCGCGCACTTGCGCCACGCTGCCCGGAGCGGATTCGACCGACGGCTGGTATACCGTCTGAATCGAGTCGATGACGAGAAAGTCGGGCTTCATCGCATCAATCGCTTCTTCGATATATTGTAAATTCGTCTCGCTTAAGACGAACAAACGCTCGGACAGCACCCCTAACCGGTCTGCTCTAAGCTTCGTCTGCCGCATCGACTCTTCCCCGGACACGTACAGCACCTTCAGCCCGCTCGCCGCGAGCGCATTCGAGGTCTGCAAGAGCAGCGTGGATTTGCCGATACCCGGATCTCCGCCGACTAAGATGAGTGAACCGGGCACGACTCCGCCGCCCAAGACACGGTTCAATTCGCTTAGCGTCGTTGTTAACCGAGGCTCGCGTCCACTCTCTATATGTATGATCGATTGCGGCTTTTCTTTCGTTTGAATCAAGGAAGAATGGACACCGGCAGTCTTCACGACGGTTTCACGTTCCTCGACCATCGTATTCCACTCGCTGCAGCCCGGACACTTTCCCATCCATTTTGGAGACTCATAGCCACACTCGCTGCAATAAAATTTCGTTTTTACTTTGGCCATGCAAGCCGACACTCCTAATTGATAATCACGAGCTCATTCCATTGGTCTGCCGAAAGGTTTGTTGTCAATAAACAATGTATCGGAGGAAACCAATTTATTTATTACCCACCTCGTTCAAGTTTACCATTTTTAAGGAGCGGGATAAAGCGATTTAGCAATTGAGGTAGGAAAGATGAGGAAAATGAAGGAATAACCCAGAGCATTCACTCGGGTTATTGCAGTTCTGGCTCTAAGGAGCAATATATCGTCACGTAAAAAACTCGAGTGGCTTTCATGTAAAAAAGCGCACCCCTCGCTTATCGCAAGAGATGCGCCTGTAGTATCAATTATGCATTCGTTGTTGCAGCTTTCTCCGTATTGCGCAGCACAACAAGTTCGCCGTCCTTCTCGTCGATGAGCACCGCATCGCCCTTATTGATTTGACCTCTCAGCAGTTCCTCGGACAATCTGTCCTCAATGTGCTTCTGAATGGCGCGGCGCAGCGGACGCGCTCCATAAGCAGGGTCGTAGCCTTCTTTGGCCAAGAATGCTTTGGCATTGTCGGTAAGTTGGAAATCGACGTCTTGCTCCTTCAGACGCTTGCGCAGCTCATCTGCCATCAGCGTGACGATTTCAGCTATGTGCTTCTCGTCAAGCGAATGGAAGACGATGATTTCGTCGATCCGGTTCAAAAATTCCGGACGGAAGCTCTTCTTAAGCTCACCCATCACTTTATCCTTCATGTTGTTGTAATCACGGCCCGTATCGTTCGCAGCCGTAAATCCGAGCGTCGAATTGCGCTTAATCGCTTCGGCGCCGACGTTCGACGTTAATATAATGAGGGTGTTGCGGAAGTCGACCACGCGTCCCTTAGAATCGGTCAGACGGCCGTCTTCCAACACTTGCAGCAATATATTGAATACTTCTGGGTGAGCCTTCTCGATTTCATCCAGCAGTACGACCGAATACGGCTTGCGGCGCACTTTCTCGGTCAATTGGCCGCCTTCTTCGTATCCGACGTATCCTGGAGGCGCCCCTACCAGACGCGCGGTGGAATGCTTCTCCATATATTCGGACATATCGATACGGATAACGGCATTCTCGTCACCAAAGAGCGATTCCGCAAGCGCTCGCGCCAGCTCTGTCTTCCCTACCCCGGTAGGGCCGAGGAAGATGAAGGAGCCCATCGGACGCTTCGGATCTTTCAGACCCGCACGAGCACGGCGAATTGCGCGGCTGACTGCCTTGACTGCTTCATCTTGCCCGATGACGCGTTCATGCAATATTTCTTCCATATTGAGCAGGCGTTCGCTTTCTTCTTCCTTCAGCTTCAATACCGGTATGCCGGTCCAGCTTGCTACGACCTGAGCGATGTCCTCCGGCGTCACCTCGGAGTCCATGCGCCCTTGCTTCTCTTTCCATTGATTGCGCACGGTCTCCAGCTCTTCGCGCATCTTCTGTTCGGTATCGCGCAGCGCGGCTGCTTTCTCGAATTCCTGGCTCTGAACAGACGCATCTTTTTCTTTGCGGATGTCATCCAAGCGGGATTCGAGCTCTTTCAAGTTAGGCGGTACCGTATACGAATGAAGCCGCACTTTCGAGCTGGCCTCATCAATGAGGTCAATCGCTTTATCCGGCAGGAAGCGGTCGGTAATGTAGCGGTCTGACAGTTTCACCGCTTGCTCTATCGCTTCATCCGTAATTTTGACGCGGTGATGCGCCTCATAGCGATCGCGCAGCCCTTTTAGAATTTGAATCGTCTCTTCCGGCGTCGGCTGGTCAACCGTAATTGGCTGGAAGCGGCGTTCTAAAGCGGCATCCTTCTCGATATATTTACGGTATTCATCTAGTGTCGTCGCACCGATGCATTGCAGTTCTCCGCGCGCCAGCGCCGGCTTCAAAATGTTCGAAGCATCAATCGCACCTTCAGCCCCGCCAGCGCCAATCAGTGTGTGCAACTCGTCAATGAACAGGATGATGTTCCCGGCTTGACGGATTTCATCCATTATTTTTTTCAGCCGATCCTCGAACTCGCCGCGATATTTGGTGCCGGCCACGACCGATCCCATATCGAGCGTCATGACGCGTTTGTCACGGAGTGTTTCCGGAATTTCATTATTGATAATTTTCTGGGCCAAGCCTTCGGCTACGGCTGTCTTCCCCACGCCTGGTTCCCCGATTAATACCGGATTGTTCTTCGTCCGGCGGCTGAGTACTTGAATAACGCGCTCAATTTCTTTGCTGCGGCCAATGACCGGGTCCAGATTGCCTTCCTTCGCAATCGCCGTCAAATCGCGTGCCAAGCTGTCCAGCGTCGGCGTGCTCACGTTCTGAGCTTGACCATGATGGCTCGATACCGCTTCGCTGCTGCCCAGCAGCTGCAGCACTTGCTGACGCGCCTTGTTCAGGCTGATGCCCAAGTTGTTCAGCACGCGTGCCGCTACACCTTCGCCCTCACGAATCAGTCCGAGCAAAATATGCTCTGTTCCGACATACGTGTGGCCAAGCTTGCGCGCTTCGTCCATGGATAGCTCAATGACCTTCTTCGCCCGAGGCGTATAGGCGATATTTGTCGGCTGTTCTTGACCGCGCCCGATTAGCGATTCGACTTCGTCTTGAATTTTCTCCAGACCAAGGCCGAGCGCAACGAGAGCTTTTGCGGCAATGCCCTCCCCTTCACGAATGAGGCCGAGCAAAATATGCTCTGTTCCAATGTTATTGTGTCCCAAACGGACCGCTTCTTCCTGTGCCAAAGCCAACACCTTTTGCGCACGTTCCGTAAATCTTCCGAACATCATCGTCTAAGCACCTCCATAAACTTTATGATTTTGATTTGGATTTGGATAACGTTTCCCGAATCAATCTCGCCCGATACACGTCCCGTTCATCGGTTGACAGCGATTTGTTGTATATATGCTGCAAAAATCCCGGTTGTGTCATGACAAGCAATTCGTTTAATTCAGAAGAGTGGATATGGTTCAGTATGTTCAAGTCCGAGCCGAGACGAATATCGGACAATCGCTGCGCTGCTTCCTTCGAATCCATAATAGCCGCATGCTTCATGATGCCGAAGGACCGGCATACACGGTCAGTCAGCCGCGTTCGACCATCGCTCAGCAGGAGCTCGCGCGCCGCTTTCTCATGCTCGATAATTTGCTTCACAACGCTGTACAGATTATCGATAATCTCGGTTTCGGATTGACCGAGCGTAATCTGGTTAGAAATTTGGAACAGGTTGCCTATCGCTTCGCTTCCTTCCCCATATATCCCTCGTACAGCCAGGCCTACTTGAGTCACCGCCTGCAGAATGCGGTTAATTTGCTGTGTCATTACCAGCGCAGGCAAATGCATCATGACCGAAGCCCGGATTCCGGTACCGACATTCGTCGGACACGAGGTAAGGTAGCCGCGCTTCTCGTCAAAGGCATAGTCGACGTGCGTTTCGAACACGTCATCGATGCGGCTTGCTTGTTCCCACGCCTCACGAATTTGTAACCCCGGATACAGACATTGAATCCGCAGATGATCCTCTTCATTAATCATAATGCTAATCGATTCGTCATCGCTTAGTATGACGAATCCATTGCGCGATTCATTGACCAAACTCGGAGAGATTAAATGCTTCTCCACCAGGACCTGCTTCTCGGTGTCATTCATTTCCGCAAGCGAAAACTTATGAAAATGATTGATCGCTGCAAAGTCAGGCTTATCCACAACCGCCGTCAAATGGTCAAGCACTTCCGCCGATTGCTGGTTCGTCGCCAGCAACGGGAACGGCAGTCCGCTCAAATTCCGTGCTACACGGATCCGACTGCTGATGACGATATCGGAGTCTGGACCCGTACCGCGCATCCAGTCGCTAAGCGCTTGTTCCATAAATCGTCTCCCTGCCATCTCGCCATCTCCTTCCATTTCGTTCATCATATTCAATTCATTCATGCGCATGAGATTAACCGTTCTGTTCCGCACTGCCAGACGGATTCTTCTCCAAGTCGCGGATCCGGTCACGCAGCTTGGCAGCTTGTTCGAACTCCTCATTCATAATGCTGAGTTGCAGTTGCTTCTTCAAATCTTCTAATTCGCGCTTGCGTTGAATTCTTCCTCCGCCACGCTTCGGAATTTTGCCGATGTGAACGGTATTGCCATGAACTCGCTTCAGCAATGGATCCAATCGGTCGCCAAAGAAGGAGTAGCATTCGTCACACCCGAAACGGCCGAGCTTGCTGAATTGCGTATAAGTAAGTCCGCATTTCTCGCATCGCATCGCTTGGGGCTTGTTGCCATAAGCTGTACTGCTTGCGCCGGAATCGCCGCCTGACAAATCAAAATCAAGCAAGCCGGAAAGCAGGTTATGGATAGAGAAGCCGTTAGCCGTGCCTGGAATCCATTCGCCCTTCTCCCGGGCACACGATTCGCAAATATGGAATTCCGTCTTTTGTCCGTTAATGATTTTGGTAAAATGCAGCGTGGCTGGTTTCTGACCGCATTGTTGACAGATCATCTCCGTTTCTCCTCCTTTGTGAATAACATATGCAATCTTATATATACTTTCTATTTGCTAAGCAGCGCGAGCAGCATAGCCCGCAACAGCCTCGCACGCAGCTCATCGCGGTAAGGCAGCTTAATCGGCAAGTTGTCCCTCGACACGGCGGCCCTTAACAAATTCGCTTCCCGGCGGGAGACAAATTCCGCTTCTTCCAGTTGGTAAATGAGGCCCTCTGCCGCCGATTGACTGATTCGCTCTCCAATTGATTCGCACAGATGATTGTGGATATCTTTATGTTCCGGCAAATCAATGCGTTGAATACGGATGTATCCACCGCCTCCCCGTTTGCTCTCCACAACGTAACCTTTCTCCAAGGTGAACCTGGTGCTGATAACGTAATTGATTTGCGAAGGCACACAAGAAAATTGCTCCGCCAAATCATTTCGTTGAATTTCTACAGCGCCTTCCGGGCTCTCCACTAACATATGCTTTAAATAATGCTCAATCAAATCGGAAATATTGCGCATCTTCTCCCTCCTTTCCGCAGCTTATATAATAGGTTTAACCAATTATGACGGTACCTTATTCGACTTTTTCTAACTATTTGACTTTTTTTGTTTTGTTCTGACTTTGACTTTCTTTGACTTTATGTTTATTATAGCGGAATTCGTTTGCTTTGCCAATACTTTATTTTCATGTTGTGTAGAGTTGAAAATGTGTATATTTCGTGACTTTTCCACAAGGCGTGGATAAGCTGGGGATGAATATGTATATAACGATATATAAATTATATATCTTATATAGATAGATTGTTGATAAATACTTTATAGTATATATCTTTCATGAAATTAATCCATTCTTTTGTTGATATCATAAAATACAATGTGGATAGAATGGCATAAATGTGAGGGATATCATACAGGGAAGGCATTTGCTCTGTGGATAAGTTGTGGACAAACCAAAAAACCACTAACGGAATGTCAGTGGTTTAACTGCTTGGCAACGTCCTACTCTCCCAGGACCCTGCGGTCCAAGTACCATCGGCGCTGGAGGGCTTAACGGTCGTGTTCGGGATGGGTACGCGTGGAACCCCTCCGCTATCGCCACCAAACAGCTGTCGGCTCGTATTCACTTGCCAACTTAAGTTCAGGTCAGCACCGCCAAGTGCTGATGTGCCTTTGTCTTCGCTGCGCTTGGCAGTTCAACAAAGCTTGCACCCTGAAAACTGAACGCGAAAGTTTCATTTGCTCTAGAATCATTGTTATTAGGATAAGCCCTCGACCGATTAGTATTCGTCAGCTCCACACATTGCTGTGCTTCCACCCCGAACCTATCTACCTCGTCGTCTTCAAGGGGTCTTACTAATTGGGAAATCTCATCTTGAGGGGGGCTTCACGCTTAGATGCTTTCAGCGCTTATCCCTTCCGTACGTAGCTACCCAGCCATGCCTCTGGCGAGACAACTGGTACACCAGCGGTACGTCCATCCCGGTCCTCTCGTACTAAGGACAGCTCCTCTCAAATTTCCTACGCCCGCGACAGATAGGGACCGAACTGTCTCACGACGTTCTGAACCCAGCTCGCGTACCGCTTTAATGGGCGAACAGCCCAACCCTTGGGACCTACTTCAGCCCCAGGATGCGATGAGCCGACATCGAGGTGCCAAACCTCCCCGTCGATGTGGACTCTTGGGGGAGATAAGCCTGTTATCCCCAGGGTAGCTTTTATCCGTTGAGCGATGGCCCTTCCATGCGGTACCACCGGATCACTAAGCCCGACTTTCGTCCCTGCTCGACTTGTAGGTCTCGCAGTCAAGCTCCCTTCTGCCTTTGCACTCTTCGAATGATTTCCAACCATTCTGAGGGAACCTTGGGGCGCCTCCGTTACTCTTTAGGAGGCGACCGCCCCAGTCAAACTGCCCACCTGACACTGTCCCCGAACCGGATTACGGTCCTAGGTTAGAACTCCGATACGATCAGG
>NZ_JAFFHZ010000001.1:1732500-2360000 GCF_017052585.1 Paenibacillus apiarius
TGCAATATCCGTCCCGTTAATTAGAATACGTCCGCTTGAAGGCGTGAGCAGTGCCCCTGCAATTGATAAGAAGGTGCTCTTCCCCGAGCCCGAAGGGCCCACAACGGCAACAAATTCCCCTTCTTCCACCTGCAACGATACATTTTTCAGCGCAGCAACAACCGTTTCCCCTTCGCCGTATACTTTGTTTACTTGCTCAAGAACCAACTTCGCGCACATTATTCCACCCTCCCAATCGCTTCAATCGCATCTACCGCGGCAATCCGGCGCAAAGACAGCAGCGCGCCAAGGACAGATACGAGCACAAGCAAGCCTGAGTATTGAATTAAGACGTTTGCTCCCAAGTCAAACGGCATGCTGTCCGGCATCACGGCATTGACGCCGAAGGTCAAGCCGATGCTGATAGCCACGGACACGACTGCCAAGATCAACACTTGCCCGATTAAATTTTTAGCCAAATAAAATGTGCTGGCTCCAATGGCTTTGAGCACGCCGAACTGGTTTGTTTTCTGCAGCGTAATCACGTAAAAGAATACAGCTTGAACGAATGCGGCAATGACGACCAAAAATCCGATCATCATTGTCAAGGAGCCCTGTTCTTCCTTAAAACCGGGAATGCCTTGCAGCGCTTGATCTTTGGTGGCGATATCAATACCCTCTACTTTACCTGCCAGCGCATTTTGAATATTACCGCCGGCCTTAATCGCAATCGCGCTTAAACGAGGCATTGGCTGGCCTGTTTCCGTCATCAGCGATTCCAGTCCTTCCATATCCATGTACACGACAGGCGCGTGGCTGAACATTTGATTTTGAACAAAACCGACGACACTCATCGTGGCGGTCGTATCTTTAATCGTCAGCACATCGCCCAGCTTCACTCCGTCTTCTTTCAGAGAAGCGTCGACCACAATTTCATGCTTTCCGTTTCCGGACAGCGATTTGCCTTCAATAACGTCAGGCATCAGCATGCTGTTTTGTTCAATAGCGAACAAGGCAACGTCCGACTTCTTCGCCGAATGCTCCTGCGTTACGGTCAGCATCGTCTGAATGAGCGGCGCAGCATCGGTTACTCCGTCCTGCTTCTTCACTTCATCAAGCTTGTCCCGCGATAGGACGGAACGAGTTAATTTATAGTCGGTGTCAGCTTGATATATCATGTAGTCCGCATTCATATGTTGTATCGCAGACGCATTGTCCCCCGATAGTCCATTCGCCAGTCCCGATACGATTAACGTCAGGCAAGCGACCAGCACCATAATGAATCCGATGAGCACAAATCTTGATTTCGCATGCTTCAACTCACGGATAGCCAAAAACATGATTCATCCACTCCAATCTATCTAGTTTCACAGCAATATGATATTGTCCCGCCGGGTGTATATCAGGATGTCGCTCCGGACTTCTATTATTGTAGAAAGAGAACATGAACCGAATGTGAACGTCACATTACAATTGAAAGAAACGAATTGTTCACAGGCGTCTGATTTATTGCCGCAAATGCTTTGCACCCGATCCGGTTTTGGCTTATACTCTGGATATATTTCGCAAAGCGAGGTCAATCCGATGGCCGTAACGATTATTCATGTAGCTGAAAGAGCGGGCGTATCTCCATCTACCGTGTCACGTGTCATCTCGAATGATTCGCGCATTAGCCAGAAGACGTCCCGCAAAGTCCGCAAAGCAATGGAAGAGCTGGGGTACCACCCGAATTTGCTTGCGAAGAGTCTGGTCACAAAGACAACGAACAACCTGGGCATCGTCCTGCCTCGCCCTGCGGATGAAGTGTTTCAGAACCAATTTTTCTCCGAAATCATTCGCGGTATCGTCACAAAGGCCGCTTCCAGCCGCTACGATGTGCTCATGACAGCCGGAACGAGCCATGTGGAAGAAGAAAAGGCAGTCGAACGATTGGTGCATGGCCGAAATGTGGATGGCATCATTCTATTGTCCTCCCGCAGAGACGATCAGATTATTTCCTTTTTGCGGGACAAAAAGTTCCCATTCGTGCTGGTTGGACGCAGCGATCAGTATGTGGACATCATTTCGGTGGATAACGATAATATTGCCGCATCGTATGACGTTACCCGCAAGCTGATCCAATTGGGCCACCACAAAATTGCCTTTGTGAGCGGCCCGTTCAATTTAACGGTATCGAAGGATAGGCTGGATGGGTATCGCAAAGCATTGCTCGAGGCGGGAATCCCTGCATGCCAGGAGTTCATCTTGGAAGGCGATTTCACTCAGGAATCGTCTGCGCGGATAACCAAGCGAATTGTACAGCTGGAGGAACGGCCGACGGCCATTGTCGCGATCGATGATGTCGTCGCATTCGCCATCATTCGTTCGTTGCGGAGCAGCGGCGTGCGCGTGCCGGAGGATTGCAGTGTGGTCGGCTTCAATAATACGTTGTTGTCTGAGATGTGCCTGCCTCCCATCGCCAGTATCGATATCGGTATTTATCAGATGGGCAGCTCGGCGGTTCAAGCGCTTATCCAGCGCATCAAGGGCGACGGCTTCGAGCAAGCCCGAATCATTATTCCGCATCAGCTCGTATGGCGTGATTCAGTCACGGAGTTGCATTCAGATACATAAGCAAGTGCGATGACGCGTGATCATAGTTCAAAACAAATACGCTTCCGTAAAGCGTAACGAGAAAGAGTTATTAATAAAAGAAGCGATGGAACATCCCGGCTGCTCAGCCGTATGCTCCATCGCTTTTTCAGTTCTTTTTTCTTTACAACACTATATTCAATTCGATTCCATCCGCAGTGTCAGGCAGCTTCAACAACAGCTCGCCGCGCTCTGCATCATAAGCCCAGCCTGATGCTTGCTGCGCCAGCTGCGCAACCTGAACCTGCCCGCCCGAGCCAGCCACTCCTTGCGGAGCAGCAGCAAGGCCGACGATCCGGAACTGGATGCTTGCCCGCTGCGGCTCATAGCCGCGGGCAGTGTACTTCGCCGTTACGTTCAGCGCCTGCTCGGTCTCCATCGTCTCAATCAGCATCTTGCTCCATTTCCCGTCCTCATAGGCAAATGTCAGGCCATCGTCCTCATACCATTCCAGACTGCTCGTCCCGCTTCGGCCTTGCAGATAGATGGATGCCGTCACGAACTCATCCGCAACCGCCTCGTCCGCATATTGGCGAACCGGCCCTTCCAGCAAAATAGCCCCTGCGCGAATAAAGATCGGCAGCTTCGCAAGCGGAGCGTGCACATGAATGTGCTGCTTGCCCGCATAGCGCTCCCCGCTCCAATAATCCACCCATTCGCCTTCCGGCAAGTACACGGACCGCCATTCCGTATTCGGGCGGTAAACCGGCGACACGATAACCGAATCGCCCACAAGGAATTGGTCGCACAAATTGTATGTTTGCGGATCGTCCGGATATTCAAGCACAAGCGGACGCATAACCGGAAGCCCCGTTTGCGAGGCCTCATAGAACCAATGATACAGATAAGGCATCCATTGGTAGCGCAATGAAATGTACTGCCGGCAAATGCGCTCGACCTCTTCGCCGAACGACCAAGGCTCCTGCCGCAGCATGTCAATGGCGCTGTGATTGCGGCAGTACGGGAAGAAGACACCCATCTGCATCCATCGCGCCAGCAGCTCGCCGCTCGTATGATGGGCAAAGCCCCCGATATCCGGTCCCGCAAACGGAACTCCTGACATCCCCAGGTTGAGCACCATCGGCATCGCCATCGACATATGCTCCCAGAAGCTGCGGTTGTCGCCTGTCCACACGGCCGCATAGCGTTGGATGCCGCTGTAGCCGGCGCGGGTCAGGACGAACGGCCGCTTGCCCTCGAGCAGCGCCCTCAACCCTTCATAGCTTGCTTGGGACATGCACATGCCGTATAGATTGTGCAGCTCGCCGTGGGTTTTGCGGTCTCCTTCGTTGCCGTGCATGACGTTGACGTCCATCGTCTTCGTCTCATTGAAGATGGCTGGCTCGTTCATGTCGTTCCAAATGCCGTCAATGCCCAGGTCCGTATAGAAGCGCTGCTTCTCCGTCCACCAATCACGCACGCGCGATTCGGTGAAGTCCGGGAACGCGCTCTCTCCCGGCCAGACCGGACCGGTGTATATGTCTCCTTCGGCCGTTTTGCAGAAGAAATCCTCGTCGACGCCTTCCATATAGACGGCATACATTGGATCCTTCTTCACGCCCGGATCCACGATCGGAACGATATGGAAGCCAAGCTCGCGCAGCCTTGCCATCATTTGCTCCGGATTCGGGAAGCGGCTCTCATCGAACGTAAAGACGCGATAGCCGTTCATGTAATGAATGTCGAGATGGATGACATCGCAAGGAATCTTCTTCTCGCGGAACGTATGCGCCAGATCCATCACTTCTTTTTCATCCATATAGCTATAACGTGATTGGTGATAACCGAGCGCCCACTTCGGCGGCAGCGGCATGCGGCCGGTCAGCTCACTGTAGCGGACAATAACTTCCTTTAAGGTAGGCCCCTCAATCCAATACAGATCAAGCTCGCCCGTCCAGGTTTGAAGCATGGCCATGTTCGCATAGGACCGCATATCAAACACGGTCTTGCCTGGATTGTCCAAGAACAATCCATAGCCCTTGCCGTTGTTCAGCATCGTAAGAAAAGGAATGGATTGATACAAGGCTTCCATTTCCGGCACATGAGGGGCGTATACGTCGGTATTCCACATCGTATAGCGCTCACCGCGCTTATCCAGAAATCCTGTCTTTTCCCCAAGCCCGTAAATATGGTCATCCTCGCCCAGCGAAATAAATGCCGCATAATCGCCCACAGACTCCCGGTTCCGCTGCACGCTGACGATATTTGCTTGTTGTTCTCCGTTGCGAATGGACAGGGAACCCGTCTTCCGATTGATGTCAACCGTTGTGTTCCCGCTAACGACCGACACCCGCTCCTCGCCTGCCGTCCATTGCAGCGGCACTTGAGATTGGGACTCTGGCGCTGCAATCGCGGGCGTTGTCTTCCAATTCGGCTCTTGTCCGCGGAACGTTTTGATGCGAATCGAGCCGCCGTCTACCAAAGCGATTGCCAGATTAAAATGCTCCCCCATCAGCAGAAGCGCATTGTTCTGTTCGGTAATCTGTGTAATCATCCCGAGCTGCACGCCGGTGCTTCTCTCTGTATGCTGGCTTGCATTCTCCGGGTGTATCGCTGCACTTGTGTCTAGCATCGTAATCCCTCCTGCTCCTCTTGTTTTCTAATTCGATCCTGTTCACGCTTCTATTAACCTTTGCTTGCCCCGGCAGTAAGTCCCTCCACAAGGAATCGCTGCAGGAATAAGTACAGAAGCGCAATCGGAATGGCAATCAACACGGCGCCGGCCGCAAACATCGTAAAGTTGGTCGATGCGTTGTTGACCATATCCCATAACCCAATGGCAAGCGTCCATTTCTCCTTCGTCCGCAGCACAAGACGGGCAAAGATAAAGTCGCCCCACGCGCCGGCGAAAGTGGTAAGCCCGACGTATGTGATCATCGGCTTGGAAAGCGGCAGCATAATTTTCCGAAATACGGTCCAGTGGGAGGCGCCGTCAATCCGGGCCGATTCCTCCAGACTCTTCGGAATGGTATCGAAGAAACCTTTGACGACAAACGCCCCTAACGGAGCTCCCGCCGAGTACACCAAAATCAGGGCCATATGCGTATCCAGCAAATTAAGCTGCATCAGCAGGATATATACGGCGATCATGCTCATAAATCCAGGGAACATGCCGAGCACCAGCATCCCCGACATCAAATTTTTGCGTCCGTAGAACCGGAAGCGCGACAGTGCGTAAGCGGTCATGACGACCAAAATGACACCGAAGATCATGTTGAAGGTCGCAATTTTCAATGTATTCAAATACCAGCGGCCATATTGATATTGCTCCGATGTGAACAAGCTGACATAATGCTCGAATGTCGGATTGCGCGGTATTAACGTATCGCTGTAAATGGACGTTCCCGGCCGGATGGAGGACATCAAAATCCAAATGGTCGGATAAAATACGCTAATTGCAATGATGATGAGCAACAGATAACTAAATGCGAGCCGCAGCTTTGAGTTTTTCTTTTTCCCCACACTCATTGGATGAGATCCTCCTCTCGGAACGAACGTGTGCGGCGATAGCTCCATATCGATAGCGAGGCCACAATAATGAAGATAATGATCCCGATGGCTGCCGCAATATTGAACTTGTTGTTATCCAGCGTCAACTTGTACAGCCAGGTGACAAGCAAGTCGGTGCTGCCCGCATATTGGTATTCGCCGTTAGGCGGGTTCCCGTTGGTCATCAGGAAGATGACGTTGAAGTTATTGATATTCCCTGCAAATTGCCCAATCAAAATCGGTGCTGTTGAGTACAAAATCATCGGCATCGTGATGGACCGGAATTTGTGCCATGCCGTTGCCCCGTCAACATCCGCGGCTTCATACATATCCTTCGGAATCGTCGTCAATATGCCGATGACAAGCACCATCGTTACCGGGATCCCTACCCACATATTGACCATAAGCACCGTTACTTTGGCCCAGAACGGATCGGACAGCCAAGGAAGCTTGCCTAAACCGAAATAACTCAAGTATTGGTTGATCGGACCAAATTCACCGTTAAACATGTTGCGCATAATAAGGAACGACAACATTTGTCGGAATCGCATACGGAATAATGAAGATGGTGCGCCACATCGTCTTGAAGCGAATTCCAGCCTGTTGAACCAGCAGCGCTACTAGAATGCCGCCGAAATAACAAGTGACGGTAGCCAAGATGGCCCAAATAATCGTCCACGTCAATACGCCATAGAATGTGCCGCTCCATGTTCCAAGCTGCAGTAAATCCTTGAAGTTCTGCAATCCGACCCAATCGACCAGCTTCGCCGGCGGGATATGTTCAGGCGCCGAGTAGTTCGTGAAGGCGAGCAGGATCATGAAGATGATCGGCATTATCGTAAAGAACAATACGGCTGCTGTAGGCAAAGCCAAGAACAAGTAAGCGAATTTGTTCTCTTTTACATACTCCAAGCTTTGAAGGAAGCGATTCGGCGTCTCGCCCCGTTCACGCAGGCGTCCGACCGCAAGCGCGTCCTTCACTACCAGGATATACATCCATATAAATATGAACAGGACAAGCAGCGTAATTAAACCTTTAATGATGAGATAGATAGAATGATCGCCTGGCACCATCTTGTACAGCTTGCCGACCTTCTGCATTTGCGCAGGCGTCTCTCCAAGCGTGTACAATCCCCATAGCGCGCGCGGCAATTCATTGATTAAGTAGTAAAGCCCCAAGGCTTCACACAGCATGAGCAGAATTCCTTTGAGATACTGACGGTTAAATAGTTGCCCGAGACCCCAGAACACACCGGAAAGCACGGCAGCTTTACTGGCGTATTTCCCCTGCGTCTCGTTTGGCGTCGGCCCTGTCTGATGAAATGCGGATTGCGCATCACTCGAAGAAGCCGATTGTCGAGTGCTCATAAAGGACTCTCCTTTCTCATTATCCAATATCGTGATGTCATGTCAGTCCAACCAATTTAAACGACCCGGGCGAGCGATTGCTCCCCCGGGCTTCTTTTCTCTCTCTTTAGCAAGCGTTCAATGTGCCTCTTTTGAAAGGATTTTATTGAACTCACTCTATTATTTATTGGCGTCTTTAATTTGCTGTACGGCGTTGTCAAGCGCCGCTTTCGGATCTTTTCCTTTGTTCAGCACGTCCGCAAGTCCTGCCGCCATTGGGCTCCACACGCTGCCCATCTCAGGAATGGCCGGCATCGGGTAAGAGTTCTTGAACTGTTCCAGTACCGCAACGGTGAACGGATCGTTGGCTACTGTCGGATCAGCTGCCGCCTCTTTGTTGGAAGGAACGACACCGTTTAATTCGAAGGCTTTTATCTGAGCTTCTTTGGTCGATGCAAATTCTGCGAACAGTTTAGCAGCGTTCGGATATTTCGTATAAGAGTTGACATACCAAGCTTTCACGCCGGAGAACGTCTTGGAAGGCTCGCCATTGATGCTCGGAATCACCGCTGCGCCAAGGTTGATGCCCGCTTTTTTCAATTCCTGAATCGCCCATGGACCATCGATGTTCATTGCCAGCTGGCCGTTTGTGAACAAGCCTTTTTTTACGTCGCCCGTTACATCGGATGTCGTCAATGGAAGCACCTGCTTCGCGAACTGCTGCAGGAACTGCGCCCCTTTAACCGCACCTTCGTTGTTCAGGCCAATGTCCGCTTTATCGCTACCATTGTTGCCGAACACGTAGCCGCCTGTCGTCGCCAGGTACATGTAGTCGTAATAGAAGTTGCCGATTTCCCACATGTACGTATATTTTTTGTTCGGGATATCATTCATTTTTTTGGATAGCTCAACGACCTCTTCCATCGTCTTAGGCGGTTCTGGCAGCAAGTCTTTGTTATAGAACATGATGAGAGTTTCTACAGAGCGCGGATATCCGTACAGAATGCCATCGTAGGATGCCGCATTGACTGCCAGTTCGGAGTTGGCTTCACGCGTTTGCGCTTCATGGTAGTCATTCGGGAACACGAGGCCTGCCGTTACCGCTTTCCCCAAGTTATCGTGCGGGAAAACTACGACATCCGCGGCAATGCCGGCCGGACCGTCATTGACAAGCTTGTTGACTTGGTCAGGAGCCGCCACTTCTTCGAACTTGACGGGAACGTTGTACTTCGCCGTAAAATCTTTGGCAATCGCCTCAATGAAAGCACGGCTTTCTTTACTCTCCCATACGACCAAGCTTGCTCCTTCCTCAGGAACCAACTGATCGCTTTCCGCTGCCCCGCTGTCCGCCGCCGTGTCTGTCGACTCCGTCGCTTCTGTCGTTGTTCCCGCTCCGCTCGACGAATTATTGCCGCCGCCTGAGGAACAAGCCGTAATTGTAAATACCATCATGACCGACAAAAGCGTTACTACCCATTTCTTCATGTGTGAATCCCCTTTCAATTGTGCATGTCTGTTGATTTCAAGCGTGCAAAAGTTGAAGCTGAGGTACCATGATGCAAAATAATTCCATGATTTGTGCAAACCTTTGCACAAATCATTAAAAAAATAAAACCTTCCACACAAAGGCTTTGTAAGCGGTTGCGTATATGAGGATTATACAATTCAAGTTTTATCTTGTAAACCGTTTGCACAAAAAAATAATTTATTTTATACTGTGAGTCATACTTGAGATTATTACAGTAAGCGAGGGTTTCCCGATGGCAGTAACCATAATTAATGTGGCCGAAAAGGCTGGCGTCTCGCCTTCTACGGTATCGCGCGTCATCTCGAACGATCCGCGCATCAGCCAGAAGACGAGCCGCAAAGTGCGCAAGGTCATGGAAGAGCTTGGTTACCATCCAAACCTGATGGCCAAGAGCTTAGTAACGAAAACAACGCACAATATCGGCATTGTTCTCCCCCGCCCTGCAGATGAATTGTTCCAGAACCAGTTCTTCTCCGAAATCATCCGGGGCATTGTGACGAAGGCAGCTTCCAGCAGCTATGATATTTTGATGACCACCAGCACCAATGAAATAGAAGAATGGAAAGCGGTGGAGCGGCTCGTACAGGGTCGCAACGTCGACGGCATTATTTTGCTCGCCTCGCAGCGGGAGGATCCGAATATATCGTTCTTGCGGGAGAAAAAGTTCCCGTTCGTGCTCGTCGGGCGCAGTGAAGATTATAGCGATATTACTTCCGTGGATAACGACAACATTGCAGCCGCGCAGGCGATTACCCGCCATCTAATAGGACTCGGGCACCGCCGCATTGGCTTCGTCAGCGGGCCGTTCGAATTGACGGTATCGAAAGACCGGTTGGACGGGTATGGCAAAGCCTTGCTTGATGGGGGGATTCCGTTCCGGCGCGAGTATGTATTTGAAGGCGCATTCACGCCTGACTCGGCGATGCACATTACCGGGCAGATATTGAAGCTGGAAGAGCGTCCGACCGCCATCATCGCAATTGATGACGTCGTTGCCTTCGGCATCATTCGCTCGCTGTGGAATAACGGGCTCCGGGTTCCGGAGGATTGCAGCGTCGTCGGATTCAACAACACGTCGCTCGCTGAAATGTGCTTGCCTCAAATTTCGAGCGTCGATATCGGCATGTATCAAATGGGCCAATCGACGGTTCAGGCTCTTATTCAGCGCATCAAAGGCGAGGGATTCGAGCAGGCGCGCATCATCATCCCGCATCAGCTGATATGGCGAAGGTCGGTTGCGCCTCCCGATGGCGTAACGTAATCTCTGTATCAGGATGAACCGCCGCGGCGAAACAAGAAGCGGTTGGCTATTAGACCTAACCGTTCATGTTCTCCAGTTACCTAGTGGCCCTATCCCCTATGAAATAGTTATCGTACGTTAGTCAGTCTGCAAGATTGCAAGCAGTTCGATATAAGTCAAAGGAGAGGACATTATTATGTTGCTCGAAGCCATTTACCACCGCCCGAAGCAGAACTGGGCCTATGCATATGACCGCCAAACCATTCATGTTCGGATTCGGACGAAGAAAAATGACGTGGAACAGGTTACCGTCTATTACGGGGATAAATTCAACAGCTGGGAAGGAATAGAGACAACCACCTCTGTTCCGATGACGCGCATGTATCAGGATGAGCTATTCGATTATTGGCAAGCGGAGACGCTCCCGCCATTCCGCCGTCTCGCCTATGCCTTCAAGCTCGAGGATGGGCATGACACGGTATGGATGACCGAGCGCGGCTTCCAGCAGGAAACGCCGGAACCGACCAAAAGTTGGTTCGAGTACCCGTTCCTGAACCCGGCGGACATCTTTGCGCCTCCGGCTTGGGTGAAGGATGCCGTGTTCTATCAAATCTTCCCGGAACGCTTTGCCAATGGCGATCCAAGCACCGATCCGGAGGATGTGCAGCCTTGGGGCGGCGAGCCGAAGCCGGACAACTATTTTGGCGGCGACCTGCAAGGAGTTCTGAATCACCTCGATCATTTGGAGCAGCTCGGTATAACGGCGATTTATTTCACTCCTATTTTTGAGGCGACTTCAAACCATAAATACGATACGAAAAACTACATGAAGGTAGACCCCCATTTCGGCACGAATGAAAAGCTGAAGGAATTGGTGCAAGCGTGCCACGACCGCGGCATTCGGGTGCTGCTTGATGCGGTGTTCAATCATTGCGGACACACGTTCCCGCCTTTTGTTGACGTGCTGGAAAAAGGCGAACAGTCCGCTTACAAGGATTGGTTCCATGTCCGGCAGTTCCCGCTCGAGGTCATTGACGGCGTGCCGACCTTCGACACATTTGCGTTCACGCCGATGATGCCGAAGCTGAATACGGAGCATCCTGAAGTAAAGACCTATTTACTCGATGTGGCCCGCTACTGGATTGAAGAAGTCGGCATCGACGGCTGGCGTCTCGATGTCGCTAACGAAGTGGATCACCAGTTCTGGCGTGAATTCCGCCAAACGGTCAAAGCCGTCAACCCAGACGCTTATATTTTGGGCGAAATGTTCCATGAGGGCATGATGTGGCTGCAGGGAGACCAGTTCGATGCGGTCATGAACTATCCATTCACGTACGCGATGCATGACTTTTTTGCGCAAGAGGCGATTGACGGACTTGGATTCGCGCAGGCAATCCAGCATCAGTTGGCAAGCTACCCGCTGCAGGCCAACGAGGTTATGTTCAACCTGCTGGACAGCCATGATACGCCCCGTCTGTTGACGCTCTGCGGCAACGACAAGCGCAAAATGAAGCTAGCTGCGCTGTTCCAGTTGACGTTCTTGGGCACGCCGTGCATTTACTATGGTGATGAGGTAGGTTTGGACGGAGATCATGATCCGGGCTGCCGCAAATGCATGGAATGGGATGAAAAGGGGCAAGATACCGGGCTGCTCCAATATTATCACAGCCTGATCGCGCTGCGGCATGCGCACTCCGCCTTGCGGACGGGCAGCTTCCGCTTCATTCATGCGGAGGAGAAAGACCGGGTCATTGCATATGAGCGGGCAGATGCGGACGGGCGTTGGCTCTTCGTGCTGAACGGATCCGAGCAGAAACGGACGGTAACCTTGAAAATCTGTGAGGGTGAATGGCAAAGTATCGATGTCGGAGCGAAGTCCGATACGGGCGAGATGCTAGTCGGAAATAGCAAAGGCTTGCAAGTCGAGGTCGGGGATATGGGCTGGCGCATATTGCAGTCGAGTCAGTAGTTCGTACCCGCAAACGGTGCAGGAGCAACACTATCTAGTTTAATTGGAAATATTATGATATAGTCAGAGGAACACAATAATGGCTTTTGGGCGGTTGGCTAGTCTCCTGCAAGGGAGGTGATGCCAGTGAGCGTATTTGAAGCGTTGAGTCTAATGTTCATCTTTGGAATGTTCATTCTTGCTTTGCTCACTTACTTAAAGAAAAAGTAGACCGCCCTCCAACCAAGGTTTGCGGTCTACTTTCGCACCTTATAAAAAGCCAACCGCTCTTCATGCGGTTATTGTGGGAAGAAGGTCGCAGTTGGCGCTGCGATCTTCTTTTTATTATACACACACTGTATCATACATATTCTTACTGTTCAACTGTGGTCCGTAGAATAGTCAGGATGAGCGAACTCACCATACACATCAGCGCCCAAACTGTTTCATCGGCCTCAATTATTTAACACACATGTTCTGCTATATAAGTTTCAACTCATATAGTTTAACTGGAAAAATTATGATATAGTCATAGGAACACAATAATGGCTTTTGGGCGGTTGGCTAGTCTCCTGCAAGGGAGGTGATGCCAGTGAGCGTATTTGAAGCGTTGAGTCTAATGTTCCTCTTTGGGATGTTCATTCTTGCTTTGCTCACTTACTTAAAGAAAAAGTAGACCGCCCTCACCAAGGTCTGCGGTCTACTTTTTAGATTGCTCACCTAATTAAGCCAACCGCTCTTCATGCGGTTATTGTGGGAAGAAGGTCGCAGTTGGCGCTGCGATCTTCTTTTTATTATACACTTACTGTATCATACATATTCTTACTGTTCAACGGTGGTCCGAAGAGCAGCAGCAGTTTAATCGGAACCCAGCGCCTCATTCAACAGCCGCACGAGCTCATTCTCGTCCGTAATTACGGGAATGCCCAACTGTTCGGCTTTTGCCAACTTGCTGCCCGCCTTCTCTCCTGCGACGACAAGATCGGTCTTCTTCGATACGCTGCCCGTCACCTTCGCGCCGCACGCCTCCAGCTTCTCTGTTGCTTCATCGCGCGTCATGAGGTGCAGCGTCCCTGTCAGCACAACCGTCTTGCCGTAGAAGAACGAATCCTCGCTTACCGGCGCAGGCTTCTCCACCGCTTGCGGCTGCACGCCAAGCTCAAGCATGCGGTCGATGCTCGCCCGGTTCATCGGATCGGCGAAATAAGTTACGATGCTGTCCGCCACGATATCGCCCACATCCGGAATGGCGATTAGCTCTTCGGCCGAGGCTTGCATGACGCCATCGAGCGTCCCAAAGTGATCTGCAAGCGCCCGCGTCGTCGTCTTGCCCGTATTCGGAATGCCGAGCGCGAACAAGAAGGCTGCCAGATCGCGCGTCTTGCTTTTGTTCAGCGCCTCTAACAGGTTGTTCGCCTTCTTCTCTCCGAAGCGGTTGAGACCGACCAACTGCTCAAAGGCGAGCGCATACAGGTCGGAGGGTTCATGCACGTTCAGTTCGTCGTGCAGCTGCTCCGCCGTCATGACGCTGAACGTCTCGATGTCCATCGCATCGCGTGAAGCGAAGTGCGCCAAGCGGGCCACAATCTGCGGCTTGCAATTCAGCTTGTTGTTGCAGAACAGATGCGCGCCGCGCATCTCCAGCGTGTAACCACACGCCGGGCACTCCGTTGGATACACAATTTCCTCGCCATCCTCTTCATCAGGCACGCGGCCAAGAATTTCGGGAATGACATCATTCGAACGGCGGATGAAAACACGTGCGCCCAGCGCATGCTTCAGGTTCTTGCGCTCAATGTCGCCGACATTGTTCAAGGTGCAGTTCTGCACAGTCACCCCGGCGAGCTCCACTGCTTCCACGCGCGCAACCGGCGTAATTTTCCCCGTGCGCCCGACTTCCCAATTGACCGACTCCAGCACGGTCGTCGTCTCCTCTGCCTCGAACTTGAAGGCAACGGCCCAGCGCGGGAATTTGTCCGTATAGCCGAGCACCTCGCGCGTGCGCATATCGGTAATCTTCACGACTGCCCCATCGATTAAATAATCCAGGGATGGGCGCTGCTCCTGCACGCGATGCAGTTCCGCACGGACTTCTTCTATCGTATCGAAGTACGTAATATATGGATTCACCTTGAAATGATTCGATCGCAGAAATTCCATCATTTCTTGATGATTCGTGAATGCTGCGTCATCGGAATAACCAACATTATAGAAAAAAGCGCTCAGCTTCCGCTGCGCCGTTACTTGCGGGTTCAGGTTGCGGAGCGCTCCCGCCGCCGCATTGCGCGCATTCTTAAGCGGCTCGGCCGCCGTCTTATTATAGGCATCCAGCACAGAAAGGTTCATAATGCCTTCCCCCTGCACTTCAATCGTGCCATCCTTGTACGGAATCGTCAGCGGAACAGAGCGGATCGTCTTTACCTGAGGCAAAATCGCCTCGCCGACGACACCGTTCCCGCGCGTCGACGCCTGGACCAACTGGCCATCTGTATAAGTCAGGTTCAAAGTCAGGCCGTCATATTTCAACTCGACCACATAAGCGGGCGCAGGAAGAGGCTCCGCTTCTGGATTTTTCGTGTTGTAATCTTGAATAAGACGCAAAACCCGTTGATTCCAAGCATACAGATCGTCTTCATTCTGAGCCTTGTCCAAGCTCCACAGCCGCGACAAGTGGCGATGCGGATCGAATCCTTTCAGGATTTCGCCACCGACCCGAACCGTCGGTGAATCGGGCAATACAACCCCCGTTTCTCGCTCCAGCGCGACGAGCTCGTCATACAGCTTGTCATACTCTTTGTCCGCAATGACGGGCTCGTCGAGCGTGTAATAATGATAATTGTAACGGTTCAGTTCGGCCACAAGTTGTTCCATGCGGGAATGTGCATTCGACACGGAGGTTGCCCCTTTCCTACTCAGTTCTGCATCATATTGCAAAAGGTTGTTCAACAATTACCTTTATAATTGCGTATTTACAATCTTGCACCAGGTTATGCCACCTGCTGTTCATTTATACTTTCGTGACCGGCGCGAATGCAGCCAAGAGACGCTTAACACCAACAGGCGCCGGAAAGGCAATCTGCAGCTCCGTATCCGTGCCCGTCCCTTTGACGGAGACGATGACGCCGACGCCCCACTTGGCGTGGGATACCTTGTCGCCGGCTTGGAAGCTGCCGTCTTGCGCGCCTCCCTGCTTCGCTTTGTCAAGCGAGGTCGTAACGGTAACTCCGCTGGCGGCCGGCGCATTGCTTTTGGGCGTGGATGTGCGCCATCCGCCCGGCGCCTGTCCAGATGCGCCTGAATCGTTTACTTGGTTCGCACCAGCACCACCGGTGTAGCCAAGACCGCGCCCGCCATAGGAGGCGGAGGATGCGTTTCTTCCGTAACGGTCGCCCCCGCCGTAGCGCGTGCCTGACGGAGATGCGTCTTCCATCAGTTCTTCCGGCACTTCCCTGAGGAAGCGTGAAGGCGGATTGGCATTCGTCCGTCCGAACAGTGTGCGCGTCCGCGCGCACGTCAGGAAGAGCTGCTGTTCTGCGCGCGTAATGCCTACATAGGCGAGGCGGCGCTCTTCTTCGAGCTCTTCGCTGTCGCTGAAGGCACGGCTGTGCGGGAAGACTCCTTCCTCCATCCCGATGATGAAGACGACAGGGAACTCCAGTCCTTTGGCACTGTGCATCGTCATCAGGATAACCGCTTCTTCCTGCTCTTCGTCGGTATCATTCACCGAATCGATATCCGCAATCAAGGCTAAGTCGGTCAAGAACGACACGAGCGACTTGTCGTCGCTGCGCTGCTCGAACTCCTGCGTTACCGACAGGAACTCATCGATGTTCTCTAGCCGCGCCTTTGATTCCAGCGTGTTTTCCCGCTGCAGCTCCAGCTTGTACTCTGACATTTCCAGCACTTTTTCCGTCAGTTCCGTAACAGACAAATATTCGACCATATGATGCAAACCATCGATCATCGCCCGGAATTCACGCAGCGTGCCCTTGGTTTTCGGAGCAATATCCAAATCATCCATATTAGCTATGACTTCCATGACAGACGTGCCCCGTGCCGCAGCAGCGTCGGACAGCTTGGCCATAGTCGTTGCTCCAATGCCCCGCTTCGGCACATTGATGATGCGATCCAAGCTGATATCGTCGTTCGGATTGGAAATTAAACGCAGGTACCCAAGCAAGTCCTTAATTTCTTTGCGGTCGTAGAACTTGATGCCGCCAACGATCTGATACGGTATTTCAGACTTGATGAGAATTTCCTCGATTACCCGCGACTGGGCGTTCGTCCGATACAAAATCGCATGCTTGCTGTACGATAAGCCGGACATTTGGTTCTTCTTGATTTCGGCCGTGACGAAGTAACCTTCATCGTGCTCCGTGTCCGCTTGATATATTTTAATCTTGTTGCCTTCGCCGGAATCGGTCCACAGCTTCTTCGGTTTGCGTCCCGCGTTCTGCTTAATGACCTCATTCGCCGCATTCAAAATATTAGCGGTGGAACGATAGTTCTGCTCGAGAAGGATTGTGGTTGCCTTCGGATAATCTTCTTCGAAGTTCAGAATATTCGTAATATCCGCGCCGCGCCAGCGATAGATAGATTGGTCGCTATCCCCGACCACGCAAATATTTTGATGCTGATCCGCCAGCATGCGGCACAGCATATATTGCGCGCGGTTCGTATCCTGATACTCGTCGACGTGAATGTACTTGAACTTTTTCTGATAAAAATCGAGCACTTCGGGCACTTCCTTGAACAGTTGGATCGTTGACATGATCAAGTCGTCAAAGTCGAGCGAGTTGTTGCTCTTCAGCCGCTTCTGGTACAGCTTGTACACCTTCGCGACGATGCCGTCGAAGTAATCGCCAATCTTCTGCTCGAACCGTTCCGGGGAGACGAGCTCGTTTTTCGCGCTGCTGATCGCCGCCTGAACTGCCTTAGGCTCGAACTTTTTGGTATCAAAATTCAATTCCTTCATACAGCCGCGAATAACAGACAATTGGTCAGCCGAATCGAGAATGGAGAAATTGGACGTGTATCCGATTCGTTCGATATCCCGGCGCAGGATGCGCACACACATGGAGTGGAACGTCGACACCCAAATATCCTGCCCTTCCGGACCAACCAGCTTCGCTACCCGATCCTGCATTTCACGGGATGCTTTGTTCGTAAATGTAATCGCCAAAATACTCCACGGAGCCGCTTTGCGCGTAGCGATAAGGTAAGCGATGCGGTGCGTCAGCACACGCGTCTTCCCTGAGCCCGCCCCCGCCATAATAAGCAGCGGCCCTTCCGTCGTCTCTACCGCGCGGCGCTGCTCCGGATTCAGGCGCTTAATCGCTTCCTGAATGTCCATATTGGCGCTCGAAGCTTCTGCCTTTGCACCGGATTCCAAAAATTCAAACATAAGTGCGAAATCTCCTTTCTGCTGGAAAAACAGAGACGGCATAATTATCTGCGTCTAATAGATGTGCCGTATCCGCCAGATGAATAAGCACTGGGTCTATGCAATGACAAATAATGTTGCTGATTCATGCCGCTCATCCAAAAATAAATCTATCCTCTTGGCTAGTATGCCGATATTTCGTGCTTGTCTTAATCATTAGGCGCTAATTCAATGGAGCAGCCTTTACAGCCTCTACCGTAGCTATGGCCGCATCCAAATCTTCATATACAATGTTGCCTACCACGACCGTATGTGCCGCTGCTGCGGCGGCTCTTGCTTGCTCAGTGGTGCGAATGCCACCGCCATAGAATAGCTGCGCTTGGCGAAGAGCGCCCTTCACCTTGCTCACCCGCTCCATATCGCCATACATGCCGCTATATTCAACATACACGATGGGTAAACGCATCAGCTTGTCCGCCACTTGCGCATGCGCAACCGTCTCCGCAGTGGTTATGCCCGCATCCGCCTCCGTAAGCTTGGCCGCCGTTGCATCAGGATTCAATATAATGTAGCCCTCCGGTATTAGCAAATCCCATGGAATCATGTAACCATACTGTTGTATCGCACGCTGGTGCTGCCCAATGATCCAATCCGGATTCGGCGTATTCAGCACCATTGGGATGAGGTACGCGTCGAATCCTGGCACTACGGCATCCAGGTTGGATACCTCCAGCACGACCGGCAGCTCATACCGCCGAATGCGCGCCAACAGATCAACCGTATTTTCAAACGTCACCCCGCTCGACCCGCCGACTGCGATTGCATCCGAGCCGGACATACATATCCGGTTCAATGCTTCATCGTCAATTTCTTTATCCGGGTCCAATTTGAACACGTGCCGCCACGAGTCTATAGGTATAACAGGCGTATTCAAGGTTGTGTTCCTCCAAGTCCGTCGCTCTTTCACGCATCATGCAGCACACATGCCACGAGCAGGATTACTGCATTCGCGAAGGCCGCATTCTGTTCAAAATTACATGTCGTCGCCAAAGAGCTTTCGCTTCAATTATGCTCGTATATATAGTGTACCAAAGTTAAGTCTAAGGGTGCAGGTGGGGGGTGTCAATGAAGAGAAGACTGAATATATTGGTCGCATGCCTCTAAGAGAATGTATGTTCTTATTGTAATAAAAACGGGAAGATATGTCACGGTGAAAATGATGGAGAAACGTATTGTGTATAAGGTATACAACGTGGAGGGATACAGTGATTGCAGTATCAGAAAGTTAGAATACACGGATGACCATGACGGCAATAGCGATCCACGTGACCGTACCGAGTAAAAAGGCGATGACCCAACCACGGCCTACTTCCGTATTATCGGTTTCTATATCCTTTTCATGTTGATTCATCATACAACAACTCCCCAAAGCGTGATGGTATTCACAGTTTGGGGAGAAAAGAGTTTGAATTATACCTGTTACATGATATTTTTAGTAAGCATTTTTATTGATGAATCCGTTGATTACCGTTTTCCAAATAATTTTAATGTCAAATAATAAAGACCAGTTCTCAATATAGAAAATATCGTAACGAATGCGCTCCTCAATAGAAGTGTCTCCACGCAAGCCGTTGCTCTGAGCCCAACCGGTAATACCAGGGCGGACATGGTGCTTCACCATGTATTTAGGTATCTCCTCTTTGAATTGTTCCACAAAATACGGACGCTCCGGTCTCGGACCAACCACGCTCATATGCCCAAACAGTACATTGAAGAACTGAGGCAGCTCATCCAAGCTTGTCTTGCGCAAGAAAGAACCAAACTTCGTCCGCCGCGGGTCATTTTCCGTTGTCCACACCGTATCTGAAGTCTTCTCTGAGCTTATTTTCATGGAACGGAACTTGTACATCATGAAATGCCGCCGGTTCAATCCAACCCGCTCCTGCTTAAAAATAATTGGACCCGGGGAGGTTAGCTTAATTCCTATCGTAATGACAAGCATGACTGGCAGCGTTATGATGATGGCGACTAATGAGAAGGCGATATCAAAGGCACGCTTAAATACTCTATTTCGCAATACGTCGAGCGGAATGTCCCGCACGTTAATCATGGGCATGCCCGCAAAGTTATCAAAGTACGGCCGTGAAGGCAGATAATCGAAGAAGTCCGGAATGATGAGCGTCCTTACTCCTGCTTTTTCACAGACCTCAATGATGTCCGGGAACTTATGATGTGCGTCCAACGGAAGAGCGATGATTACTTCGTCGATTAATTTGTCATTCAGCACTTGCTCTAATTCATTCAGAGTTCCTAGAATGGGTTCATACCGTTTCTCTTCAATGGAATCCCACTGTGCCCGATCATCTAAAAATCCGATAACCTCGTAACCCATTTCCGGGTAATTGCGCAAATTCTCATAAAAGCGTTTCCCCAGAGTCCCTGCCCCCAGGATAATAATAAATTGCTTGTTATACCCTTTGTGGCGCAAGGAGCGCAGCATAACCTTAACCGTGTATCTATAGACGATAGTTCCCATTGTGGCAGTCCCTACGAAGACCGCCAGGAATTCACGGGAGATATGGACTTGTTTGAAGAAGAACAACAAACTAAGCAACACGAACAAGCTAATCGCATGCGTTTGAATGATGCGGACAAGCTGATCCGAGAACCGCTTTTTCCGATGGAAATGATATAGCGAAGACATGGTGCCAACAACAATAACGGTTGCCGCGTATACCACTCCCCACCCCATATAAGTCCTGTAAGACAATGAGCCATCGTTATCCAACCAGCCGCTATCGAATTTTACCCACCAAGCCAATCCGAATGCGATTGCGATGACGAGAATATCGAAAATCATATATATTTTCGACAAAAACTTCTGATTTTTGCGAATCATGTATAAGAACCTCATTTTACCGTATTTGATTAAGACCATTATACTAGAGATTCATACTGTAAGGGAATGGTTGTTATTTATTTGTTTGCGGTCTCCGAAAAATGGCCAAGCCTTTCGCTAGCGCGTTCAATGTCAAAGCTGCAGCCAACTTTGCGCCCATACCGGCATACATCAGCGCATTCACCCAAAACGGATATTGCTGTTTGAAATGTTTATTGTAGAGGACATATATCGCTCTATGAAATTCATACGTGATTTTAAAAGGTTTATTCCGGCTGCTTGCCCGCTTATAGTGAACAATTTTCGTCTTTGGATAGTAATAGTTGACCCAGCCCGCCTGCTTTATGCGGTAACACCAGTCAACATCTTCCCCATACATAAAAAAGTCTTCATCCAGCATCCCGACCTGCTCGATAGCCTCACGTCTCACCATCATGAATGCTCCAATGAGACAATCAATCGGATAAGCCTGATCAGGGTCTAAATCTTCACGGTGGTACGCGTTGATTCGCGGATTTTTGGGGAACAGCTTCGATAAGCGAGACACGTAGAAGAAGGTTGCAGCTGGCGTCGGGAATCCCCGTCGACATGCTTTGTCCAGAGAGCCGTCAGGAAGAACGACCTTACACCCTGATGCGCCCACTTCAGGATGCTCATCCATAAAGCGTATCATGATGTCGAGCGTATCCGGTTGAATAACCGTATCGGAGTTAAGAAGGAGAACATAACGCCCCTCCGCAACACGCATCCCTTGGTTGTTGGCTTTGGAAAAGCCCAGGTTGTGTTCATTGGCGATAAGCTTTACTTGAGGGTATTGCTCTCCAATGACTTGTACTGAATCGTCGCGTGAGGCATTGTCGATTAAAATGACTTCAAATTGGCAGTCCGTTACCGATCGATAAACGGACTCCAGACAGTTCAAGGTTAACTGCTTCGTATTATAATTAACGATGATAATGGATAGGTCTATCATTTGATTATGTCTCCTCGAATCATCATAAGACGGAGTACGAGATTGTCCAACGTAGACTGGCGGTATAGAGATGTTGATAGAGCATATTTCGTTCGTTTCAAAAATCCTCTATCAGGAAGCAGAAACTCGTGCAGTTCTGCTCTTAACTTTGCAGGGAGATGCTCTCCCCAGCATCGTTCGAATTCCTTAGCTTGATTCCAGTAGATTTTACTTTCACAATGCTTTTGATAATTTCTCCATTTTTGTACCCACATATCAACGATCCCGCTTTGCCCGCCAACGACATTATTTTGATGTTGTCGGTAATAAATGCTCTCTTCCTTATCGTATACCACTTTACCAAATGCAGAGACTACCAAATACACCCACCAATCATGCATGACAATATTCTTAGGATGAGGGGGCTTAACCTTTATCAGGTCAATAGCTGGACGATTAATCATAATCGTAGCTCCAACTGCCACATTTTCGACAAGCGCATTAAAGAAAGATGTCCGCCGATGCGGTGAAGGGGGCCAAGAGTTAATTGGCTGCAACGTTTCATTCACCATTAGTGTAGGAGTAAAATACATTACAGGCTCATCCCCTGAAAACTGATTTAAGTAACGTATTCCTCTCTCTAACTTATGTGGCTTCCACACATCATCCTGATCACAGAAACATACATAATCCGTATCATCATGAACATAGTTCGTCAAAAGCTCAAAAAAACTCGCAATGACACCAATATTCTTTTTATAAAAGACTTCAAATTCACTTGGATATTTAAATACATATTCATTAATAATTGTCGATGTACTGTCTGAGGAACCGTCATCTCGAATCGTAATGCAGCGATGAGAATGGGTTTGCTCCATCAGACTATTAAGCTGTTCGGCCAAATATTTTTCCCCGTTAAAGGTCGACATAACAATTTGGACTTTATCCCGACGAGCTCCCACTCTCATTCACATCCAGTTCTATCGATGATTGATATAATCTTGCAACGCCTCTCGCCAATGTCGAATTGGTGTTAAACCATTTGTTCGAATAGCCATTGGCTCCATAACCGAATACCGGGGACGCGGCGCTGGACGCGGAAATTGTTCTGTCGTGCAAGGTTCAACCTTGACAGGCATTTTTGCCTCTTCAAAAATGGCTTGGGCAAATTCATACCACGAGCATATTCCGGTATTAGAGGCGTGATAAATACCATACTTTTCAGTCGCTACAAGCTCCTCTAAAAATAATGACAAATCACAGGTGTAAGTTGGCGATCCCCATTGATCATTTACCACCTGCAATGATTCTCGTTCTCTGCCTAATTTCAACATCGTCTTCACGAAGTTGTTACCTGAAACTCCGTACACCCAGGACGTTCTTACAATAAACCAACGAGAACATAAGGATTGTACCAATTGTTCTCCTGCCCGCTTCGATTTCCCGTACACGGTCAATGGATTCGTATTGTCATACTCATAATAGGGACTAGAGGACGTGCCGTCAAACACATAGTCCGTACTAATGTAGCATATTTTGGCCTTTACACGTTCTGCGGCAACGGCGATGTTTCTTGTTCCAATGGCATTAACTAAATAGGCATTATCTTGATCCGCTTCTGCATTGTCCACCGCTGTATAGGCTGCACAGTGGATAACTGCATCGGGTTGTATTTCACCAATTACATTGTTGCACATGATCTCGTCCGTAATGTCTAATTGTGCTCTACCCAGTCCAACTACATGATGTCCTTTTTCAGAAAAGAGGCGGACTACGTCCGCCCCTAATTGCCCATTAGCGCCTGTTACGAGTATGTTCATTCTTACTCCCCCAGCCGTTTCCCATATTGTTGTTCATAATAAGCTTGGTACGCTCCAGACTGAATTCTCTCCCACCATGTCCGGTTATTCAAGTACCAGCTAATTGTTTCTTCAATCCCCGTTTCAAAAGTATGCTTAGGCTTCCAGCCGAGTTCGGCCGTTATCTTAGTCGCGTCGATTCCATAGCGACGATCATGTCCAAGTCGGTCTTCAACATATTTGATTAATGATTCTGGCTTGCCAAGCTGCTCTAGAATCGTTCTAACAATGTGGATGTTCGTCCGCTCATTATTACCGCCTACATTATAAATTTCACCATTGCTGCCTTTATGAATAACCAAATCGATTGCACTGCAATGATCCTCAACGTACAACCAGTCACGAATGTTAAGTCCATCCCCATAAATCGGAAGCTGCTTGTCGTTCAAAGCATTGGCAATCATTAATGGGATGAGCTTCTCAGGAAACTGATAAGGTCCATAGTTATTAGAACAACGCGTTATATTTACTGGCAGCCCAAACGTCTCATGATACGCCCGTACCAGCAAATCTCCCCCTGCCTTACTAGCCGAATACGGGCTATTAGGCGTTAGCGGAGTCGTTTCAGAGAATAAACCCGTTTCTCCTAGAGTGCCGTAAACCTCGTCTGTAGATACCTGGACGAACTTCGTCACTCCGTGTTTTTTAGCTGCATCAAGGAGCACTTGAGTTCCCAATACGTTGGTTTTCACGAAAATCTCAGGTTCTAGAATGCTTCGATCCACATGAGATTCTGCTGCAAAGTTAACAACTACGTCGACACCTTCGCTAAACAGTTGCTCCATCGCTTGAACGTCTGCAATATCCGCTCTAACAAAACGATAGTTTGGGTTGTCTTGAATATCAGTCAAGTTTTCAAGATTACCAGCGTAAGTTAATGCGTCTACGTTTACAATTTTATAATCAGGATATCTGTTAAGCATGTAAATGACAAAATTGCTTCCGATGAATCCAGCTCCACCAGTTACGAGTAATTTCACTAGACTATCTCCTATTCAAAATTTATTTCTGCTTCTTTGAGGACAGGATGTGCCTTGTCCTTATCAGACAATATTGGCTTTGATGTCGGCCAGTCAATACCCAAGGCTGGATCATTCCACAAAATCCCGCGATCATGCTCAGGTGAATAATATTCATCAACTTTATATAAGACTTGTGTATTGGGGACTAGCGTGCAGAACCCATGCGCAAACCCCTTAGGCACCAAAAGCTGACGGTGGTTATGCTCACTCAGGGTAACTCCGACCCATTGACCAAAAGTTGGTGAGTTCTTGCGAATATCAACTATCACATCATATATCGCCCCAGAAATGACTCTGATTAACTTAGTCTGCGCCTTAGGATTAAGCTGATAATGCAATCCTCTTACCACGCCTGCTTCAGCAGACAGAGATTGATTGTCTTGAATGAAATTGAATAAAATCCCTTGTTCCTTCAACTTCTGTTCATTATAGCTTTCCATAAAAAAGCCCCGATGATCCCCATGGATTACCGGTTCAATAATATGTGCACCTGATAGAGATAAAGGTTCAGCCTTCATGAATAACTCTCCTTACAACTTCAGTTTACCAAACTCTTCACCAAACGTAATACTTTTGGCGAGTTCGTTCGCTCGTGCAAGTGATGCATGAGTACCGGCATCTGTCCACCAACCTTGAAGAACATCAAATGTAAGTTCATTTCGCTTTATGTAAGCATTATTAACATCTGTGATTTCAAGTTCACCACGTCCTGACGGCTTAAGTGTTTTTATAATTTCAAACACATTGCTGTCAAACATGTATATTCCCGTTACAGCGTAGTTACTTTTTGGTTCTTGTGGCTTTTCCTCAATAGAAACAATGTGATCGCCCTGTAACTCTGCAACACCATATCGTTTTGGATCATGGACTTGTTGAAGGAGTATCTTAGCCCCTTGATTTTGTTGGCGGAAATTGTCTACATATTGGACGATATCATCTTCAAATACATTATCACCTAAGATTACGACCATTTGATCGTTTCCTACGAATTGTTCTGCTAAATCGAGCGCTTGAGCAATACCGCCTGCTTCATCTTGAACCTTATAGGTAAAGCAAACTCCCATATCACGGCCACTGCCAAGGAGATTAACGACCTCACCCATATGTTCTTTACCCGTAACAACTAAGACGTCATGGATACTAGCTTGTTTTAATTTATTTACCGCATGAAAAATCATAGGATATTTGCCTACTGGAAGTAAATGTTTATTAGTTACTTTAGTTAAAGGAAAAAGACGTGATCCTGTACCACCTGCAAGAATTATCCCTTTCATTCATTTTATCTCCTTTTTTATAGTAATTGTATCACCTATTACAAAAGACATATTTCATCTATATTGTTTAAAAAGCCATTATTCATTATTGAAAATCACAAGAAAATTTCAACATAAAAACTCTAAATGAGACTGCAGAACATTTATCTCCTTTGAAATAAATGTTCCTCTTTTACCATCTATAAAGTAGTCCATAGTTTCATCACTAATTATATTTAATTTATGTGCTCTCCTATATATGACATTTGAATCATATGACACCTCCCCTCTATGTAGATTATATAAACTCTTAAAATAATCTTTAGTACACGATTTTTTAAAAAAAATCATATCTAGTAAGCCATCATTTAAAGTGGGATGCTGCTCTAAATTCCTTATAAAAAAGTTCCTGTTCAGAACAAGGATAGCTGCAAGTTCTTCTTCTATGAGGATATCATCATCAATAATAATTTTCATGTTGCTTGATATTGGGTTTAATAAGTTAGCAGCAACATCAAACAACATTTTTTTGTAATTGCTTGATGTAATGAAACCAACACCACAATAATTAATAAAATACTCCTCTTCCAACTTTCCAACATCAATAATCTTAGATTTTTGTAAAAGAATGTTTTGAAATGCGTCCTTAATATTACTAGGAATCCCTAATGCATTAGCAAAATCATTTCTTTCTCCAATGGGTAAAATTGCAATTTTCGGTCTTTTCTCTTTTTTCGAAACAATATTCACTATTTGATGCAGAATGTCATCTCCACCAGCTACAATTAATAATTCAGATCGACTATTTTCAATCTCACAGGAAAATGCTTCAATATTTTTATTGCCCGGAAACGTTATTGAAGTCTCAATATTGTTACTATCTAATAAATTTAGAATATTAGGAATTATATTTTTCATTCTCTTATATCTAGAATTTGGACAAAAAATCAATTTAGCACTTTTCATTTGATGGAATGTTCCCTTTATTTATCATGATTTTTTATTAAATCGTTAATTAAATCGTTTTTTATTATCATATCTGATATTTTCAGCCTATCATTAGCCTCACTAATATATTGGCTACATTGATCAGCATCCTTCTCAAGGTTTTCATAAGAATCATAACATTTCTTAGAATAAGTATTGTACATACCTTTTGTATTCAAAAATGATCCATTTCTTAATACGACTAGATAATCGTTGTTATTTGAAAAGAGATTATTACCCATAAAAAAATAATCATTTTCTAATCCTAATAAATGCAACAAAGTCGGAGTAATATCTAAATGTCCTGACGGAGTTGTCCTCGTCTCGGTAATACCACTGTCAGGAATGTGTATAATCAAAGGAACTTTATCTAATTTTTCTGACGGTATATTTTTATCTTCTATTACCATGTCAATCTGTTCTCTAGAAATACCTGCATCATGATCCCCATAAATTACGATAACACTATTTTGATATAACCCCTCTAATTTAAGGTTCTCAATTAGGTTACCAATTGTTTGGTCAACATAATGAACGGAATGTAGATAATTTCCTATTAGTGACCCTTCTAAATCGCCCAACTTTAATTCTTTTTTATTATCAGGTATATGATGATATGGATGATGATTTGTAAGAGTCATAAGATATGATAAAAATGGTTGTTTTAAATTCTTCATTTTTTCAGTAGTTTGTATGAAAAAGGCTTCATCTGAAAGGGACCATCCAATCTTTTCTCCATCTTGAAGTTGTTCTTCAAACATAGACTCTTGAAAACCATATGATTCATGCATTGATTTAATATTCCAAAAATCACTCTTATAAGCATGACTTGAAAATGTGAAATACCCCTGGTCGTTTAATATTTTCGGAAATGAAGGATATTTATTGTAAGGATATCTAAAACTAACAGCTCCTATGTCTAAAGGATATAGCGATGTCATTGATGTGAATTCTCCATCAGATGTTCTACCGTTAGCAGTTTGATCATAAAAATTCTTGAAATAAAAACTATTGTTTTTGATTAACTTATTTATGTTCGGTGTTATTTCCTGATTATTCACTTTTAAACCTACAACGAAATCCTGTAGGGATTCTTCTTGAATTAAGATAATATTATGGTTCTTTGCTAATCCAAAATAATTATTTCGGTCTTTATTTTGCTTATTATGATTACTAAACCAGCTAATGATTTGTTCCATATCATTATCAGTTACTTGCGGTATACTATTTTGTTCTATGATAAATTTACCAACATCATAAATGTGGTAATTTAACAGACCCATTTTTTGTACAAGAAGTTTTCTGTAAAATGTTTCTTTATACGTATTTGTTTCATCAGATTTAATATCATAATATTGAAACAGCAAAGGAAGTATAGATGCAAAACTGATTATGTAAACAATAATTCTTTTTTTTACAGTTGATTTAACTCTTATAGCAGTAGATTTACTGACTTTGAAGTAAAAATAGACAAGAAAAACAATATCAACAAAAAATAATACATCTGTTGCTTTTATCAACGTTATTATACTATCCAATAAATCTGTAACTTGACCTGCATAAAGCAAACTTATTATTGATGGCATGTCATCAAAATAACGTACATAAATAGCGTCTGAGAAAATGATTAAACTGAATAATATATCTAAAAGAACAAGTAGCAAAAAACGGATTCGATTGTTTGTAATTAATATTACAGGAGCAAATAAAGCAATAATAATTGAGAATGAATATATATATACGTTTTTTTCTATGTCAATATCTGCATAATAAAAAAAGAGAATTGTTTTTAAATATACAACTACTATTATAGCGAAACAATCAAGATAGTTTTTAAGTATAACTGATATAAATCGCTCTTTATCAATGTGCATTTGTTTTTGTTTATATCTCGATACGTATAGAATAAAAATAAAACCTGCAATAAGTGCTAAAAATACCGCTAGTAACTGTACATAAAATTTATTTACTTTCTTGAAATCTACTGTATCAATTAATAATAACTCGCCGTCATCTGTCTTAACAAAAACCTCTAATTTATGATCCCCTTTTTCTACTTTAGAAATATCGATGTTAGTATAGAAACCACTATATTTAGAATTGTCCATATCTGGATATATTTCGTGTACATCGCTTCTCTCTAATCCATGTTGAGCAGTAGCATACATCTTGCCATCTAAATATATATATACATCCGTAGTCTTAGAATAATTGACTGCCCAACCAGTAACCCTCAACTTGTTATTATTTATCGTTGAGCTTTTCGGTAATGAATCGATATAGCCCCAGGACTTTAAAACCTCAAACTTGACAGGATCAATTATTTTTTTTTTATTGTCGACTGTCTTTATTTCCGCTGATAGTTGATATTTCCCTGGTTTTAGTCCTTTTAAATTATATTTAAACCCGCTATTGAGACTATTTTTAATAGAAGGGTATAAGTCATAAACGTCTTTTCTCTCCCCTCCTAATAGAGCATGACCGTAAAATGTATTGTTTAATATAATTGAAACCTCTTTGATTCCACTTTCTGAAAGAGCCCAACCATTTACATCAATTTCATCAGTCGGCTTATATACGTTATTGTTTGGTGCATTTATGTCACCAAATATCTCAGGTAGTTCATTTGTTGCATAAACAACGGACCCACTTACTAAAAATAGAATAATTGCAAATGCTTTAATAAAGATTTTCATGGTATCTCCTTCTAGGTTGAATTTTCTAATTTCTCCTTAGCAAATTAAAAAGCTTAGCTTTTATTTTTCTTTTAATTATCTCCACTGCCGTGATAGTATCGTTATTATTAAATACTCTATGTGTTCGTTCAATAATATTTTGAGCATCTTTAAAAATTTCACCTGTTGTAAGTTCAGTTTTATCATAAAAATGTTTGTTTCTCACAATATTCAAGTACTTATCAAACAAAAGTTGTCGTTCATGTGCATTCATAATTTCAGCCGGAACACGGTATAAAGATGTTAGCTTTTCAACAAACAAAAATTCATGCTTTAAAGCATATCTAAGCCACAAATCCCAGTCTTCTAACACTTCCAGTTCTGGATCCATACCGCCAAGTTCTTTGTAGATTGACTGTTCAAACATGACGGTTTGAATTGGAAAATAATTGTGATGTAATAGTAACAAACGATTAAAAGGCTGTCTGTGCTGTACATTGTGGAATAACTCTTTATACTTATATGGATTTGTAGAAATCACTTTTGTAGGGACTTCAAATGCTATGGAATAAACAACTTTATAGTCTGGATTTTTTTGGATTTGAGAAACTAGTGTTTCGACATGATCAGCATAAAACAAATCATCATCATCCAAAAAATTAAAATATTCCCCTTTTGCCATCTCCATTGCTATGTTACCAGCTATACACCTACCAACTTTTTCATTCGTACTACAGTATTTGTAATTTAAATCATTAAATTCAACTTTCAACATCTCTTCTGAAATATTTGGGCCGTCTTCTACAATAATAACTTCTATATTGTTATAAGTTTGATTTCGTACACTTATCAAAGCCTCCCTTAATATATTAGGTCTTCCACAAGTACGTATCAGAAGCGATACAAGTGGAGATTTTGACGGTCTCTCATTCACATAAAAAGAACCATCTCTTATAATTTCATAATCCCACACTTTGAATTCAGGTTTGTATTTTAAATTAGAGTGCTTGCGTTTCCATTCTCTAAATTTCATCCCATCTACAAAGCTTCGAATCCAGTTTGATATGATTATTCTTTTATGATTCCTAGAAGGACCTTTAATAACAAATAAACTCTTGTAAAGCATGTATCCTTTCAAAATATCACGCCAAGTTCCATACTTGTATCGGAGCATCAAATTATTGTAAGTACTGTTATAAAACTGATTAGGTTTAACCTCACCAGCACTCATATAAGTATAATGATAAACTACGCATTTAGGTACATATTGCAGTTTGTATCCATGGGCTCTTAATCTCCAACTCAAATCAACATCTTCTGCGTACATGAAGATTTTTTCATCAAACATTCCGACTTTCTCGAAATAATCACGACGTACAACACAAGCTGCAGCACTGGCCCAGGATACTTCAAGCGTCACTGGATTGTATATTTTTGGGTGTTCATAAGGAAACTGCCTGCATTCCCACAATCCCGTCATATCACCGCTAGTTTCTATTGCAATGGACATTTCTTTCAATGCGTCTTCTAATAATTCTGTATCAATATTTAAAAAGAAGATAAAATCTTGTTTTGTATTTTGCACTGCATAATTATTTGCCCTACCAAACCCAATGTTTTGATCTAGCAGATGATACTGATATGACCCAAATAAGTGCTTATTCGAGTAATTTTCTATAAGTTCTCTCGATCTATCAGTTGATTGATTATCAACAATAGAGATGTATATATGACTTAAAGGGTAATTAAGTCTTTCCAAACTAACTAAACATTTCTCAATCCACTTTTCTGAATTGTAAGAAACGAGCACTATATCAAATTTCACCAACTATATTCCCACCTTACTGTTGATTAAATAATGCATGAATGATTATGAGATGATGATCTAAATTAAGTTTAGCTAAACACTGCTCTGTTTCAGAACATATTACGTTGAGTAATTTATGGACAGGTAAAGGTATTATAGAAATCCTAATTTAGGTTGAATTATATAAAGTTCACAGCATAGTTATAACCGGACAATCCAACTTATCCGTGATTACATCAACCACGAAATTGAAGTCTTAGTTTTTGAGTTGTATAGCATAGCAGCTAAACTCAGATTCGCCAAATCAATATACATATGATCACTGTTCGGCTTATTTAAAATCTCCATAATCTTTTTTTCGATTTATTCTGCTCTATTATTTCCTCAAGCCTCTGTATACTCTGATCTCTAAATAAGATTTCTTTATTAAGCTCTACAATGTCACAATCCCTTTGCGTAATAACCCCCTTAAGTTCTTCTATATCTCTATCTCTGTGTTTTATTACTCCTTTAAGTTCTTCTATATCTCTATCTCTGTGTTTTATTACTCCTTTAAGTTCTTCTATATCTCTATCTCTGTGTTTTATTACTCCCTTAAGTTCTTCTATATCTCTATCTCTATGTTTTATTACTCCCTTAAGTTCTTCTATTTCTCTATGTCTATGCTTTATTACTCCCTTAAGTTCTTCTATATCTCTATCTCTGTGCGCTATTACTTGCTTGAGCTCTTCTATATCTTTATCGCGAGAAATCACAGTTGCTTTTAGTTCATTATTTTGTTTTTTATACATTTCTGACTCGGCTAAAGCAATATTTTTAATATTCGCTTGTTCCGCAGAATGTTGCCTGTATTCTAATAAAGGTTCCGGAACCCTTTTCGCAAGCCAACCTGCCAATACCATTCTATGAAAAAGATTGTAATCTTCAGGTAAATCACCTTTATTTTTGTAACCGCCAACCTGTTCGAATGCTTCACGTCTATACATTGAAGATCCGTGTATATAATTTCCTTTCTCCAGTAGATTTATATCAAAATCCGGGAATCGAATTATATAGTATTTCCCATCGATTATTTGTCCTCTTCTCTCCTCTAAAAAACTTTCATAAACCACTTCAGCTCTTTCTCCGAAAAGCATAAAATCAGTGTAAGCTATTGCTATATTAGCATTCTGAAGGAGTATTTCAGAGGTTTTCTCAATATAATTACGTTTGAATTTATTATCTGCCCCTAAAAAACAAATAAAATCACCACTAGTTAAGTTAACACCATTGTTAAAATTATCAACAATCCCCATATTGGAAGAGTTTCTATGGAATTTTATTAAATCGGGATATTTCTTCTCATACCATTTCCCTACTTCTTCAGTATTATCATTTGAACAATCATCTAAAACTAATATTTCATGTGGCACTAGTGTTTGATGGAGAGCTGATTCTATGGCTTCCGGCAAAAACATCCCGTAATTATATGAGGGTATAATTAAACTTATTCGATCTGCAAGTATACCATCAGAATCCCCATCTATTTTGCCAAACATTTCATAAGCACCTCCATTAAACATTGATTTTAAAGAAACTTATATTCTACAGTCATAGGAATACCGACTAAAGCCCATCTTTTTTGATTCATTAGATCACTAGACTTCACAATAACAGCATTGTTAACCTTATCATAGAATTCTTGAGTCGGAATATCATTTGCTAGAATGGTTGTGACCCCATACTCTCCCTCTTGGAGATAATTAAAGAACCTAAATATCACTACACATTTAGTTCCTTCTGATAATTTTTCCAAATTTACACTTTCATACTTTGTGTTAGTACCTATAACTTCTAATTGATTTCTGTTTCGCAGATATAATGCTAATACTAATGACTCTACATCTTGTAATACTTCAACATGCACTCTGACTGTTATCTGTTCTCCATAGTAGAAACTTTTGCACTTTTCCTTTTTTTCATTTTCAACTATTATATTAGTAACTAAAACTTTCCCTGTTCCTTCACGTGATTTAAAAGCTTCAATAATCTCCGCATCATCTGCAGCAATTTCTTCTGCGTCCTCAAGCCTATCCTGTAACTGTTTTTCTCTATAATTAGTCGTCAATCCGTTTTTAGCGTTTTGATTTTGTAGATATAAGTCACATATTAAGCCACTTTCACCGTATGCAATAACCTCACCATTATTTAAGTAAATTGCTTTATTACATAAGGTTTTTATTGAAATGATATCGTGACTGACAAATAAGACAGTTGTTCCTTCAGCTATCAAATCTTTCATTCTATTTATGCTCTTCATTTGAAAATTAATATCGCCAACAGATAGCGCCTCATCGACAACTAGTATATTAGGTTTACTATTTGTTGCGACTGCAAACGCCAGTCTAACAAACATACCACTTGAATATGTTTTTACAGGCTGGTTAATAAAATCGCCAATGTCAGCAAAGTCAATTATTTCCTGTAGATTGTTTTCTATTTCTTGTTTGGTCTTATTCATCATAGCACCGTGCAAGTATATGTTCTGTATCCCTGTATATTCCGGGTTAAAACCTGCTCCAAGTTCTAATAATGCTGATATAGTTCCATTAACATAAACGTGCCCTTCACTTGGATTAAGGACTCCTGTAATTATTTTAAGCAACGTGGATTTCCCAGATCCATTAGTCCCTACTATTCCCAAAATTTCACCTTTATTAACAGAAAAATTGACGTTTTTTAATGCATAATAATCAGAGTGATATTTTTTATGGGTTATACTTAATGATTCTTTTAGCCTATCTGCTGGTTTATCATATAATTTATAGACCTTGCTTAAATTCTTTACATCAATAACTACATCATTCACACTCAATCACCTCATTACAACACATCCGCAAAGTGTACTTTTAATTTTCTAAATATCATAGTTCCAGTCAAAAACAAGCCTGAAGCCACCATCCAAAAGTAGATTGTTTGGTTGAAATGCTCCCAAAACCAACTGTGATTTATGAAGGCATCTCTATAACCTTCTACTATATAAAACATAGGATTAAGCTTAATAGTCCATTGATATGGCTCTGGAATCATATTGTAACTCCAAATAATCGGAGTAAGCCACAATCCCATCTGCAATACAATTGCTATTATTTGCCCTAAGTCTTTGAAAAAAACAATAATTGCCGATGTAGCATAGGAAATTCCTAGTACCAATATAAAAGTGCAAGTAGTATAGTACAACACTTGTGTTAAATATATTGTAGGTAAATAGCCATTTAATAAAAACAACACAACTGCAAACCCAATGAAAAAAATGTGAATAAAAAAAGCAGATAATATTTTCACTACTGGCAATATATCAATCTTAAATACTACCTTCTTTACGAGATAGCTATATTCCATCATACTATTTGTTGCATTAACAATAGCCTCAGAAAAAAAGAACCATGGTACAAGGCCTACAACTAACCAGAGTACAAAAGGAAAGTTTTCGACTGGAGCCGTTCTAAAACCGACCTGAAATACAAACCAATAGATCAAAATAGTCATCACGGGTTGGACAAAGGCCCAAATAATCCCCAAGTAAGAACCTGCATATTTTGTTTTAAAATCATTTTTAGAAAGATTCCATATCATCCTTCTGTTATTGAATATTTCCACAACCATCTTCTTGAATGATTTGTATTTTCTTAAAGATACCCACAATAATAGGTCAATTATTATACAAAGTAATATTTTATAGATATAGTTTATAGAATTATTGATTTGATATATGTTCAGAGCATCAACATCAGTTAAATTTATTACTATAAACGGATCCTTTCCACTACTTATTATCTCAATGTCATCATTATTTTGTTTAATCCCCTCTATGTCATTTGATTTAATGCTTATACCGAAAAAACCATCAGTAATATCCACGCTTTCCCATAAATAATTAATTGAAATATTCTTGATAAGAATGATTTCCTCTTGTGTCCCCAAATCTAACCTGATTTGCTTTGTATCAATTGGAATATTATAATTCATATCTTGCCTACTACCTTGTTTCGTGTAATTAACCTTTAATGATCGTTCTTCATCAAACTTTCCATCGTTACTGTAAAAAACCTGATACATATCATTTTTGTGACTCATTACTTCATACTTCAATGTGATATCTTTTTTTAATGCTACATTTACATAACACAAAACTAAAATATTTATTATTGCGACAATCAAGACTACTAAAAAGCGATTAATTTTTTTCCTACTCACCCTAATTTTCCCTACCCTCTATCGTCATGTTAGATTCAATCGTGATTATTAATTCGAGAACCATTAAATCATTTATTCATTGTTCTTTATTATATCCAGCCCTAAGAAATTAAATTGAATGAAATTTTTCACACAATCTTTATAATCCAACGTGTCAAAAAGAATATTTTGCTAGCAATTCATAAAATACGCTTTTTTAGATCAATAACCAGATTTTCAGCAATGATCCATTAATTCTATCTTACCGTTCGTTTTCAAGGCATAATTAATATTACGTTTTCAAAGAAACTCTTTCCTTCGAGAATCTCTCCTTCACATTAATTAGACTAGAACTATACCGTTTATTGATGATACTTTTTTTATTCGCGTCTATTGATTACCGGAAGAACTGACTGACTAGTGAAATGGAAGTTTTCGACTACCTATGCTATTATTATTATCGTAATTTAATGCAAAGGAGATAAAACTTTGTCTACATATGGCTACGGGGCTGCTAAGCCCAAGCAAAAAAACGACAAAAATGACAAATTCCCTCTTCTTCATTGGGGAATGTTAATTACTCTTATTTTGTTCTTGATTTGGTCCCCGTTTCAGTTTGCTTTGTTTAACGGACAAATGACGTACTTTGAAAAACCGATATACTGGTCAGTCCTTATCGCTTCTATTCTATCATTCTTGGCGGCAGGATTCCTGCTTCAGTTCAAAAAAAGAGATAATCAATCCGACATATTTACATCTATTGTATTTTTACTGCCTTTAACCTACGGAGTTTCGTCATTTTTTGCAGCTTCCAATTATTTGGCGGTAAATGCTGTTCTAATCATGTTTACGTATGCTGTTTTCTTCTCTCTTACCTATTTTATGTCTGGGGAAGAAAGAATGAATCGTATTATCCAGTTCACATTAACGGGCTCCGCCTATGCTATTGTTTGGTTCGGACTGTTCAATTGGCTTGGAAACGGTAAATTTGCCGCTGCATTGATAGGATGGTTTTCAAGGCTTAATGCGGACGGTTTATATGAGCAAGCCATATGGATAGATGCAAACGGCCCGCGTCTTGCCTCTGTGTTTCAGTATCCGAACACTTACGCGGCCTATCTCATGGCATTTTTGTTTGTAGCCGTGTTCTATTTAACTACAACTCGCAAGGCGGTAAGTCATGCGGTTCATGGCTTTATGCTGGTACCGATTATTTTATCCATCTTTCTGACGCTCTCCCGCGGAGGCTTGGTTCTGCTGCCGGTCGTATTTATCGTTGTGTTGTTATTTGTAAAGCCTGCCCGGCAGTTGCTATGGATTATACATTTGGCGATAAGTGGTGTGGCAACGTTTATAGTATTGAATCCAGTTTCGGAAATCGGTATTCAAGCTCAACTGTACCCAACGGAGGCTTCCTCCTTGAAAGGCTGGATGTATGTCCTTGGGGCATCCGCTGTGTCTGCTGCACTAAGCTGGGTCATTCAGAGGTTTGTTGCCCCTTGGCTGGAGAGAAAGCTTGAGAACTTCTCGGCCAAGAAGTGGGCGAACGCCCTCATCCCTGTCGGCGGCACTGTTGCAGTAGCATTGCTTTTATTCATTTTCATCGGGACTAGCGCGAAAAATATGTTGCCAGAAAGCATTTCTTCCCGTTTAGGGTCAATTAATTTTCAACAGCACAGTGTCTTAGAACGTATAACTTTTTACAAAGACTCGTTGAAGCTGGTGGCTGATTATCCGCTGCTTGGCGCCGGTGGCGGCGCATGGAGCACGCTCTATGAGAAGTATCAAAACAACCCTTACGAATCAGCGCAGGCACACAGTTATTATATGCAATATCTTGTCGAAGTCGGAATTATTGGTTTTGTCGTTTTAATCGCATTTTTGGCATTCTTATATTGGAAATACATTCGATCTTTCATTACGGCACATGAAGAAAAACGCAACAGTTACTTTATGTATTTCATTCTGGCTACCAGTATCTTAATACATAGCGTAATGGACTTTAACATGAGTTATGTCTTCATTGGCATGATTGTCTTTATAAGTCTTGGAGGAATGGCAGCTACAATTGAGCCGAAATCGTTTGCGAAACTCAAACCTAAAACCTTCCGTATAGCCATGACAATTATTCTAGGCGTCGTTGGGCTTGGAATGTTTATTACGTCGCTGCTCTTCCTGCAAGCGTCCAGTTCTTTTACCAAAGCACAAGAAACTGTGGCTCTAACGAAGGATTTTAATCAAACGATGGTTCACTTGGACAAAGCAATGAACATCCGGCCGACAGTTCCGGAATACGCGGATTTTAAAGCTTATCTGTTCCAACAGATGTATCAACTGCAACAAGACGAAAAGTTTTTCAGCACTGCAGAGCAGACCTTAAAAGAAGCCCTAAAAAAGGAACCCTATAACAAACAGTCTCTGCTCACACGTCTTATCGCTGGTTACGAAATGAAAGGCATGGAATCAGAGTTATATAAGGTTTACTCTGAACATGCATCTAGTTTCCCGTGGGATATGGTATGGTACGATAAATATATGGAGGCTGCCCTGCGTCAAGGTGTGATTGCGAACAATGAAGCGCCTGATAAGAAAAATGAATATATGGACGAAGTTATTGCCGCATTCCATCATGTTCAACAGGGAGTCGAACACTTGAAGACCCTGCCGGAAGGACAATTGCAAGGTAACGAGTTCTATGTCACTTCTCGCATGGCAATAAATGCAGGCCGCGCCTACATCATGAAGGGAGACCCGGGACAAGCTGCAGATGCAATGAAACCTTATTTGCAGGAAGACCTGACTGACTCCAATAATAAGGAGCTTGCACGCTGGTACGTTGCGGCAACGAAGCAGCAAGGACAAATCGACCAAGCATGGTACGATAAGCTCGTAGCAGCAGATCCTTCTGAGAAAGAACAAATCGAGCAAGTGGCGGCGATGCGCTTTAAAGCAGAATAACTCTCAAACTGAAAGACCCTAATCTCGATAGAAAATGAGATTAGGGTCTTCTTCATTCACATTAACGTTCACTGTTACAGATGCGGATGTTGCTACCATAGGATGATTTATTCCGTTCCCTCATACTGTTCAATCATCCGCTTCATATATTTCAACAAATTCCCTCGCAACTCCGGCCGTTGCAACGCATAATGCAGTGTCGTCTCAATAAAGCCAAGCTTCTCCCCTACATCATGCCGATGCCCGTCAAAGTGATAGGCCAATACGGTTTCTTCCCGCCCCAATTGGGCAATCGCATCCGTGAGTTGGATTTCGCCATTTACCCCTGCCTCCTGCTGCTCCAACAATTCAAAGATGTGCGGGGTCAGCACATACCGCCCCATAATGGCCCAGTTCGACGGGGCCTTCTCTTGCGTTGGCTTTTCAATGAGCTGCTCCGCTCTGAGAATGCGTTCATGAATGAGCGGTCCAGCAACGACGCCATACCTGGATACCTCTTCCCATGGCACTGGCTGGACGCCAACGATGGAGGATTCGTATTGCTCAAACACTTCAAGCATTTGCTTCAGGCATGGGGTATCCGCTTGCACGATGTCATCACCCAGCAGCACGGCGAACGGCTCATTGCCGATGAATTTGCGGGCGCACCAAATCGCGTGGCCGAGTCCGCGCGGCTCCTTCTGACGTATGTAGTGGATGTCGGCCAGGTCGGACGGCTTTCGCACCTCTTCCAGCAGCGAGAGCTTATCTTTCTCGCGCAGCATATATTCGAGTTCGAAAACGTTGTCGAAGTGATCCTCAATCGACCGCTTGCCCTTACCAGTGACGATAATGATATCTTCGATTCCCGATGCAACGGCCTCTTCCACAATATATTGGATGGTCGGTTTATCCACTATTGGCAGCATTTCTTTCGGCATCGCCTTTGTCGCCGGAAGGAAACGCGTTCCGAGTCCCGCGGCAGGAATAATCGCTTTCCTGATTTTCATGTTTACCTCCATATCCTTCAATGTAATCCGCTCCAAGCACTCCCTGTAAGTATACATGATTATATCCTTATTCTACACATCGATCTTATGCGCTCCTTCCGCTTTATATGTAGCAACAAGCTTTTGGGCGTGCGTTCATCAAGGAACAACAATTCAGCTCCAGGGAGACCCTTTTCGTGCCCCTTTTGAGTGCTAAATTTTAATCTCATTAATCCTTTACAACACTAATGATTAACATAAAAAGGAGAGGGAGGCTGGAGACATTCTGAATGAAGGGGAGAGTGACGCAAAGGATGAAATAGATATCCCTTTGCCATGAAGGATAAATGTTATTGAAACAAATCACTATCACAACACAACAAAGAACCCGAATGAAAATGCAGACTCACTCCCTGCGCTTCCATTCGGGCTCCCATGTTCCAATTCTATTTGGCTAAGCCGCTGCTCTAGACTTACTTGACAAGCTGTCCTCGGGTTACGCCAAGCTGGTTCGTTGCTTTCAGCTTGCGCCACACCTCGGTGCCGCTAATCTCGCCGCGAAGCGCGCGGCCGTACAGATCAATGACCTCGTGCACCTGCTCCGACGTCTCTTCCAAAAATTCGACGCGGTAGGAACCTACGCCAAGCTCAAGGAAGTTCCTCAAATATTCCGCACCTGACTGCTCAATCGCGTTATAGACCGTGTTCCGGCAGCCTTCATCCACCCGGACAGGATGGGACATGCCGATGCGGTCGCGCAAGGAGACGCGGTGCTCCTCGCATGGACGGCCGCAGTTCGTGTAATCTGTTCCTTCGCTAAGAAACGTACAGTAGACGCAATGCTCTGTATGGAACATCGGCAGATGCTGGTGAATAACGATTTCCAGCTTCCTTGTGTCCGCATGCTGCAGCATATCCACCATTTGTTGAATGTTCAAATCATACGACGGCGTAATGGTATCGAGTCCTGATTGCGCGAACAGCTCCACGGCCTTATGATTGGCCACGTTCAAGGAGAAATCGCCAATCAGCGTCGGGAACTGTTCGCCCTTCGCGGCCGCTTCCTCCTTCGCCTGCACGTAGAATTGCAGCGCGCCCGTGTTACGCACAAGCACGGCGTCCGGCTTCAGCTTCAGAATATTTCGGTGGTAGCCGTTCTCATTCGGCATATGGATGCGCGGCGTCACCAGGGCGATCGGCTTGCCCGCAGCACGGCAGGCTTCGACAGCGGCCGGGAACTGCTTGATGAACTCGAAGTCCGCATAGATTAACGCGGCCTCCGTCTTCACGGCAGCCTCCACCTGCTCGAGCGAGCGGCACAACGCCGTCAGCTGCGCCCTGCCGAACGGCACGGCGACATGCTCGCTCACGGCTTCGCCGTACACGTCGGTCTCGCGCTTCACGTACACCGGCGGCTTCGGCCGCTCTCCAGCCAGCAAGTCCACCGCATGGCGGCGAATCGCGTTCAGCTCGCGCATCGGCACGATGACGTCGCCCTCAAGCACCGCGTCCAGCCGTTCCAGCTGGTACACCGTTCCGCCCAAGCGGCCGAACTGCTCCTCCAGCAGCGCCGAATCCATCGGGCGCTTCTGCGCCACGTCGAGCTCCAGCTCGGAATCGACCTGTACGGTCGTCCCCTTCTGCACGTCGGTCCACCACGTGCGCAGCGGCTCGCCCGCGCGTCCTTCCACGCGCACATGCACCGGGAACACCCGATATGGCTTCTCCGTATCGAATGTCGCGCGCATGCGCTTCTCCAATGCAGGGTCGCTCGTCTTCCAAATGCGGTCGCCAACGTGAACCCGGCGCAGGTCGACATCCTGCCGCCCCGGAACGATGTCCACGAGCCAGCCTTCTTCCGCCTCGCCCTCCACCTTCACGCCTTTGCGGCGCACGTCATATACGCGTCCGCCTTCTTCCTTCTTCGTCGGATCGCCCGCATCGAAGCCGATGCCGTCGCCGCGTTTCAGCGGCGCTTCCAGCTTGCAGACGACACCGTCGCGCAGCACCTGCTGCACGGTGCCGAGATAGACGCCGCGGCTCTTCGGGAACGTCCCGTCCACGAGCTGCTTGTTGTTCGTCCCCTTCAGGAAGCCGTGCGTAAATCCGCGCGAAAAGCTCTGCTGCAGTTCGCGCACTTCCTCCTTCGACGGACCCGTCCAGCGCCCGTCGAAATAATCGTCGATCGCCTTGCGGTACTTGCTCACCACGTTCGCCACATATTCGGGCTGCTTCATCCGGCCTTCGATTTTGAACGATGTGACGCCGGCTTCAATCAACTCCGGCACGATATCGATCGCCGCCAAATCCTTCGGCGACAGCAAATACGTCACATCCCCCATCGGGCGATGCTCCCCGTCGACCATCATGTCATAAGGCAGACGGCAGGCTTGCGCGCATTCCCCGCGGTTCGCGGAGCGTCCGCCCCACATCTCCGAGGTCAGACACTGCCCGGAATAAGATACGCACAGCGCCCCATGCACGAACACTTCCATCGGCAGCTGCGCCTGCTCGCCAATTTTCTGAATTTGCTTCAAATTGTTCTCCCGGCCGAGCACGACCCGCTCCATCCCGTACGGCTTCGTGAACTCCGCCGCCTCGGGAGACGTAATCGTCATCTGCGTCGAGCCATGAATCGGGAAATCAGGCGAAATCTCGCGGATCATTTTGACCAGGCCCAAATCCTGCACAATGACCGCATCCACACCGGCATCAACGCACGCCTCAATCAGCTCTTTCGCGTCTTCCAGCTCGTTTTCAAACACCAAAATATTAAACGTCAAAAAGCCTTTGACCCCATAGCAGTGCAAATAAGCCATAATGTCGGGCAAATCATCCATGCGAAAGTTATTGGCGCGCGCCCGGGCATTGAACTTCTCGACCCCGAAAAATATCGCATCCGCGCCGTTCGCGACCGCCGCCCGCATGCAATCCCAATCGCCGGCCGGCGCCAACAGCTCTATATCTCCACGCGTTATGTCCTGCTTTATTGTAGTCATGCTCATCCTCCAAGCTAGATTCCTCAGCGCCACAGCATGAGCTGCGTTCTATCTCTTTTTTTCTGCTGAAGATGCATAAATTAGTATAGCGATCTTTGCGCCGAAACTCCAGTAAAGGCTAGAACTTCCTGATGCTCTTCCGAAGCCGCCTGGCCGCCGATCAACAAAGCGCCCTAGCGGACAGCCACTTAAGCCTTCCGAAGCGGGCGCTTCAACTTGTATTCCATTTTCAACGACGGCCAATACTGCACTAAATCGTCTGTTATTTAAATGTAAAAGACTTGGTTGCCTGCTTCAAGCTATTCATCAATTCAGGCGTCATAGATGCGTCATAGACGGTGTACAGAATCGTATACACGCTTCCGTTGTTGGCGACAATTTGCATGTGGGTCGTATAAGGCGCATCAATATCCACATCTCTGCCTGTCATGTCGACCAGATAAGCCGGTTTGCCTTGCAGTGTCGTCTTTTCCTTTTTCACAAAGCGAACCATGTCATCATCTATCAGCGCTTCTTCCCAACGAGCCAACACTTCTTCTGCCGTCTCCGCTTGTTCAACATAAATGAAGAAATTGCTGTTCGGCAACGAATAGCTGGCAATCGTGCCTTCGTCAAGGTTATTCTCATAGCCTTCCATTACATAATAGCTGGCGTCGTTCAGCCACCATTCCGGTATTTGCACAGTAAAGCCAAACGGCTTCCCGTCACGCTCCACAAATTTATCCCAAGGCATCCGCCAGTTTTCCCCGGAAGGAAGCTCAGCCAGTTCGCCCTGCTTCTCCTTCATCTTGCCGTCCACACGTACCGAGGCGAGAATGCGGTCGCCGACTGTTCTGTCTGCTATATCATCCTGCCCATAGAAAGACACTATATATTGAACGCCTTCCTCCATCGCGATGAGATGCATGCTGAGGCTCCAGTCCTTCTCATTATAACGGTGCTTATACACGCTTAGCTTGGCCGAGGTCCCGTCTGCCAACGAAATGTCCTTCGTTTCCACCAGCTTCACATATTCCGGCTTGTACAGCTTCTTCAAATAAGCTTCTTGCCGCTTGACCAGACCATCCAGCGTCATTCCCTCTTCCGCCGTTCCATAGTAATACTCTACGCTTTTCCAATCGCCTTCACCCGCCAGAACGCGCGGAGCCCCATAGTCTTGATGCCAATCCACCGGCAAGTCGGCGGACAGTCCGTCTCCCCACAGCTTCATGTGGCGATAGCCGTCCTTAACCGTGCTCACATTCGTAAGCGCACTTTGACCTGCGGCGTAGCTCGGGCGAAATGTATTCAAGAAGGACTCATATTGAAGCAGCTGCTTCGGCCGTTTCGCCGCATCATCAAAAATACGGACGACGTACCGTTTGCCATTTGCGCTAAATATTCGTACAAGGTACATCGTATCTCCGTCATTAGATACACCTTGGGCATAAGCAACTCCATCCAGTTTCCCGGTGCGCAGAAATTCCAGCTCTCCCGCATAAGTCACTTCCGTCTGCAAATGCTCCATTAGCTGTTTCTCGGTCGCCACGCCCTGGAAGGCGCTCGTCAAGTGCGCCAGCTCATTTGATTCCCAATCCGTCACTGCCACATGTGCGATAACAGATCTGGATTCATTGCCGATCACGACTTCACTCTCTGTTGGCGATACCGCCTCATGGCTCCAGCCTTGCGGGAGCACCATGGACCACTTGTAATAAGAATCCCCGATACGCGGCGCCGTTGCGCCCACCTGCATCGAAGCGGCGGCCAGCGGCTCGAGTCGCTTCCAGCTCAGCACTATCGTCTGATCCGAATCTGTCTTGCAGGTGGCTCCGAATGCTTCCGCTGCCTGCTCGAGCGGCACCATCGCCGTTCCGTTCATCAATTCAGGCGCGACTGGAAGCGTCGCCAGCTTCCCGTTCAGCATAGCTTGCTTCTGACCGATACGCATGCGGATGGAAGCGCGATCACTCGCGAGCGTCACGACATTGCCCGCATCCAGCTTAAGCGACGCGTCGAACGCCCGCGTAAAAATACTCAGCGGCACCATTGTCGTGCCTTGCTTCACATAGGGCTTCACGATCGTGAGCGCTTCTCCGTTCAGCGACGCCTTGGCGCTGCCCGCCTTAAGGCGCAGTTGATCTTGGAGCGCCGCCTCTGTGGCAGCGACCGGCGCCGGAGAAGCCGTCAGCCCCACTCCTCCCGTTGCCATTGCCACCAGCGTCAGCGCCACAATAGCTGTGCGCAGGCGTTGGCGCGGCCCTTCTTTGCATAACGTGAGCTCCATCATCCCCACTCTCCCCGGAAAAATATCACTTATTAATGAATGCTAGGTTTAGCCGCTATATCTACAATCCCTACTTTCATTTTCATGCAGCTTGCCAATTCCCTTTTCAATCGGCAATTCCCAGATTCTCTTGCTCCTCTGTCTTCTGCACGGGCTCCTCTCCCGCCAATGTGACCGTCCGCGCGACCAGATCGCCTCCCGACTGCATCATCAGCTTCACCTGCTGGCCCGGAAGCTTCAGCTTGAGCGCTTCATGCACATCGACGAGCGTCTTTACAGACTTCCCGTCAATGGAAAACAATACATCACCGGCTGTGATGCCCGCCTTTTTCGCCGATGCGCTCTGCACGTTCGTCACCTTAATCGGATCGTCGGATGGCAGCCCGACATAGGCGGCCCAGCTTTCCTCCAGCTCTGCGCCAAGCGAAGCCCGCTTTATCTTTCCGAATTTGAAAAAGTGCTGCACCGCCATCTTCACCGTATCGGCAGGAATGGCAAAGCCCATATTTTCAATGCCCACCGCGGCGAACTTCATACTGTTAATGCCGACGACCTCGCCTTTCATGTTCACCAGCGGACCGCCGCTGTTGCCCGGATTGATAGCCGCATCCGTCTGAATCAGTTTATACTTGGAATCTACTGCACGATCCGTACCGCTAATAATGCCCATTGTCGCTGAATTGCGGAGCGTGAAGGACACGGGCGTGCCTAATGCGACGACCGATTCCCCTACCTGCAGAGCCGCATCGGGCTGTACGAACGAGATCGGATGCAGGCCCGTTACGGCAATCTTCGCAATCGCCAGATCGCTTTCTTCGTCGGCGAACCATTTCGTGACCGGATACGATTTGCCGTTCGGCGTTACAACCATCGGATGCGCCAGCTCCGAGATGACGTGCGCATTCGTGACAATCCACCCATCCTGACGAACAGCGACGCCTGTCCCATGAGCCAGCCAATTATCGGAATTATCCTCAGCATCCCGATGCTTTCCAATGATCGAGACAACCGATGGACTGACCTTCTTCACGATGGCCGGAATGTCATTTGGCGCGTAACGGTATGTCTTCGTCTTGGCATCATACGTCCCTTTGTTCCCCGTCATTTGCTCGAACGCATCCGCCTCGATGTACACCTTGTCTTTTACCTTCGCCGCCTTCATGGTAACTATATTTGACGCTTGCCCCGATACCGTCGCGACTCCCATAACCCCCATTGTCAACCCCAACACGATGCAGAGTCCCACGCGCCATGCTCTTTCTCTCCGTCCGCTGCCGTTCTTTCGCCGCTCTCCCATTTTCTTGCTCCTTCCTTGCTCTGCAGCCATTTCCGCTGCTTCCGCTTACCACTATTGATGATACTCCCCGGTTATGCAAGCGAAAAAAGGCTCCTTGATGATTCCCACCAAAGAGCCTGTCTATTCTTGACTTTCTTATGTATCGCGCAGCTTGACCATGCCATCTTATCTCGCGATGTTATCATTCGTGAGTGAACCGCTTCCAATATTGAACCGTGGAGGGATGCCCCTACCAACCCTGAATCATGATCCAGTCTGCATACAAGAACACAAGCAAGCTGACTACGGCAAAGCCGAGTGCAAATACATTGCGTTGGCGCTGCTTCACTTGACGAATAACCGCCCACACCAAAATGATCGTAAACACGATCATAAATATGTCGAACAATTGGAATAAACTTTCAGTTTGTTGTGCTCCTTCGGCCAGAAACATGGTGTGACCTCCCTCTACACGCGCATTTTACCTATCTAAACCTATGTTATATTTACCCAGCTCCAGATGCAAGTCTAAATCATTATTTTAACAAGATTGTCACCAATTTTTCACGTTTTATGCTTGCTGCAGCCCAAGTTCGATGACCGATGTCATAGAACGCAGGGGTGAATCTTCGCTCTCAACCGATTCATAACCAAATTTGAGATCATTTATTAGAAAGAGTAATACCTTTTTTTACCTTACCTTATTGTGGCCCTTCTGTAAATATGCTACGATGAGCTAAAGTTAAATCAGACTATTTATATCGGAATTAATTAGATTAGAATTTAGATGAGGAAGCGAGGGATTACCTATGGCGTATGAACCAGTGTGGATGCAGGACCCTTCGAAGCTGAACAAGTTTGAATTTGTCAAAATGGAAAAGGACGGACTGGATGTCATCCGCGACATTATTGAGACGTATGCGCTGCAAGGCTACGAATCCATTCCCGAAGACGACAAAGGCCGTTTTAAATGGGCGGGCGTCTATGAACAGAAGCCGAAGGACGGCTATTTCATGATGCGTATCCGCATTAATTCGGGAATCATGAACGTGGCCCAAGCCAGAGCGCTGGCGGATATTGCCCAGCTGTACGGGCGCAGTCTGATGGATGTGACGACGCGGCAAGCGATTCAATATCATTGGCTGCGCGTAGAGGACCTCCCGGATATTTTTAAGCGGCTGGAAGACGTCGGCTTATATTCCTATGAGGCTTGCGGCGACTGCCCGCGCACGATTGTCGGCAATCCTCTTGCAGGCATCGATCCGAACGAGCTGATGGACACAACCGCGCTAGTGAACGAAGTGAACGATTTTTTCCTGCTCAATCGTGACTTCTCCAACCTCCCCCGCAAATACAAAATGTCTATCTCCGCCAACATCTACAACAATGCGCACGCGGAAATAAACGACCTCGCCTTTACCCCGGCCGTGAAAGAGATCGACGGCGAGCAGGTGCTCGGCTTCCACGCCCATGTCGGCGGCGGGTTATCAGCGAAGCCGTTCCTGGCCAAGCCGCTCGACATGTTCATTCGCCCCGAGGAAGTGCTCAAGGTCGCGATCGGCGTGACGACGCTGTTCCGCGATCACGGCTTCCGGGAGAAGCGCCATCAAGCGCGGCTCAAGTTTTTAATCGCCGCCTGGGGCGTCGAGAAGTTCCAAGCGCATTTGGAAGAGCTGATCGGCAATTTTCCGGCACGGGGAGATGATATGACAGTTGGCTGGCAGGCGGCCTATTTCGACGGCGTCCATCCGCAGCTTCAATCCGGTCTGCATTACGTAGGACTCAATGTGCCCATCGGGCGTCTGAATGCGGAGGAGTTCGGCCAATTGGCCGCTCTGGCCGAACAGTATGGCGACGGCACGCTACGGACGACCATGTCGCAAAATATAATCTTAACGGGAATTCCGGAAGAACATCTGGATGCCGTGCTGTCGGCTCCCGTGCTGCAACGGCTCACCCCGTTCCCGAAGCCATTCATGAGCCGCACTGTCTCTTGCACGGGCAACGAGTTCTGCAACTTGGCCATCGTCGAAACGAAAGAGCGCGCCCGCCGCGTTGCCGAGTATTTGGATGAGCGCGTCCCAGATCTGAACGAGCTCATCCGCATCCACTTTATCGGTTGTCCCAATGCTTGCGGACAAAAACACGTAGCGGACATCGGTCTGCAGGGAGCGCTGGTAAAGACGGCGCAAGGCATGATCGACGCCTTCGATATCGCCGTGGGCGGCATTCTCGGGCCGAATGCCCGCTTCAATACGACACTGAAAGGCCGCGTAAAAGGCGACGACGTTCCGCATGTGTTGGAGCAACTGCTGCTCTACTATAAACAGGAACGTCACACGGGCGAATCGTTCCATGCCTTCTTCCTTCGTGTCGGAGCAGAAGCCTTCCAGGCGAAATTAACGGAGGTGTTAACCGCAACGGCCTCGGCGTCTTAGTCAATTCGTGACTGCACAACCCATACAAATTACACTCCGTACAATCGTCATCTTCCAAATGATCCTTATTTATGGTATTATTTCTAAAGAAAATTCGTTTTATTATAGTTAGACATGCATAAACTAATAAAGACCGCAGATGCTGTAACATCTACGGTCTTGCAATAGATTGCCCTTAGGGCAGTCGACTAAGATTGACAGAAAGTAGACCTCCTGGACAACCGAGCCCAAGGGAGGTCTACTTCTTGTTATGGAAGGACAGCAGAGCAGCAAGAACCCCTCCTATCTGACTAGCTATCGGATAAGAGGGGTTCTTTCATGCTCTATTATTATAGCGTCAGCTCAATTTCATCATACGCGCGTATCATGACATCTGCCTTAGCCGGCTTGGCATCGAATTGGCGCTCCTCATCAATGAACACCTGCAGCGCCGAGCCCGCGCTGTGGCCCATCTCCATATCGCCGACGGAATCGCCGATAACAGCCACTTCATGCGGCTGCAAGCCCAGCTCCCGGCAAGCGAGCTCCACCATATCCGGATACGGCTTGCCATGCTCCACGCAATCATCGCCAATGACGGCAGCGAAATACTGGCGGATTCCCATCTTCTCCAGATGCTGCTCTGACGGGCGCTTATCGTCCGCCGTCACTACGGCCATTGGCAGGTCGAGCTCACGGCAACGCTCCAAGAATGGCACGACGCCGGATATCGGCACGATGTTCGCACGATCCAGCACCTGTTCGTTCGCATACTCGAACACTTCCGTCACACGCTGAACCGCTTCGTTCCATGGCACGCCTTCCTTATACAGCAGGTATGTGGCAATGCCTATCATTTGCGAAGGCGAGCCCATCGCGAGCGGCCCTTGGCGATCATGCTTGCGCACGGAGCCGTTCTCCTCAATGTATACGCCCAATATATAACCCGGATGTTCCGGTAATTCTCCGCCTTCTTTCTTCAGCTCCCGTTCCAATCCCGAAAGCACCGTCTCTGCCCACCAGCCCCACAGGCTAATAAATTGCAGCAGCGTCCCGTCTTTATCGAACAGAATGCCGCGCACCTGTGCGCTGCAGCCGCCGACGTTCATCTGTACCATCCACATCTCCCTTTCCCCCGTTGATGGTATCATAAGTTCGGCGAAAGCTTCATATTTCCTGCTTTCCCGCACAAGATTATTCGTTATATGTTTAGGCGTCCAACCGCTCCGTCCGTGCATACACGGCTGCTGACACCATCCATTTGGCATATGTCTCCCGCTGCACCGCTACCAGATAATCATCCAATTGCTGGCTCAGCTTGACGATTTCATCGTCCGTAAAGCTCTTCTTCTCGTTCACCGCCTGCACCAAGTCACGACGAATCCGTTCTATTTTGTGGATCAACGCTTCATGCGTGCGATTCCCCGATATATGAGCGATATTCATAAGCTAGGTCACCCTTTCCGGCTGGAAACGGTCTGACGACAATTCGTTATCCAGATTCTGTATTCCGACCTAGTATAACCCATGTTTCTCGAAACATCGATTTTGGACACGCTAGAAAACTCAATAATTATCCTATTTTGTAAAATAAAAGAACACCCTTTATAAAGGGCGTTCCATGGATACTTGCCACAACGATACTGGTTAATGACTTACCACTCCACAACTCCGCCGCCACCGCCCGCGAACGCTTTGAATACGTCCGACTGTGCAGCCGCCTCCAGCAAAGGATAGGCGAATACGGCAACACCCAATGCCATGACTGATAATTTGCTCCACATTTTCTTCATTGTAAAACCTCCTGATGGGTATTTTTCAGCGCATGAAACGCTGCTCTTACCTTCTGCAGCAAACCGTATAACTGTTCGATGTTTTCATTCTTTGCTCTGATCTCGCCTAATAGCCGATCAAACAGCAGTTCAAAACAACTATGAGCGTTATTTTTCCTATCTATCTTAAAAAACAGGGTCGCGCTTTTTAACAAACAATCCACGGAGTCTTCTTTCCTGTTCAGCCTATAATAGTAGTCGCTTTTTATCTTGTAATAAAAAGCCTGATCGGAAAAAACGAGGGGATTTAACCGAGCAGGCTCGATATAATCCTTTTCATTTTTAATAAGCTGCTCGATCGCATTAAAGTTGTCCTGCCGAAGGTATAGATCGATGAGCTCGTAAATGATGTATATTTTTCCGGGGTTTCTTATCAAACAACCTTGCAATTGGTTAGTAGCCAAAGCGAGCTTTCCTTTTTTGGCATTCAGTTTCCCCCGCATGAACTGTACATTTTCTAATACAGCAGGAAACGAGTAGGTTTCATATTTATTGATGTTCTCTTCCGCCAGCTTATAATTGCCGATAAAAAAGCAACAAAAGCTGACCAAGAGAACAGCATCCGCTTTTAATTTGCTTTCCGTAACATCCAGCTTCTCGACATAATGGAACGACTCTATTGCCTCTTCGTATTTATTCAGGTGGTAGGCATGAACGCCCAGCTTGTAATAAAGCTTAATTTGTTCTTCGTTCGTCAAGAATTGAACATAATTTAAAATACATTTTCCGGTATGATAGGTAGTTTGCAGTTCTTCACACTTGTCTCGTTGAATCAGGTAGTCCTGCAGCAACGCCTTGGCGTAGTACGTTTGGATTCCATGTGAACGCGTATAATCTATAATAAGCTTGTACAAAGCTAGTTTAATCGTTAGATTGTCTGTGACCGTTCCAACAAAGGTGTATAACTCCTCTACCAAATCGTAGCTGTCTTTTCGCTCGTCCAATAAATAGCGGGAGGCAATGCGGGTACATAATGAGGGCGCGCTGGTGACCGATTGTCTTAAGATGGACATAAGCACATCGGCTCTTTGTTCGACAGAGAGATATAACTCCACAATGTCTGCATAAAGCAAGTCAAGGGCGCCCGCGAGGGCCTGCATCGTTTTAAAATCCGGACGCTTCGTTTCCCCGTTCTCAATCTTGGAAATGATCCCTTTCCCTACGCCCGATCTCTCTTCCAGCACGGTTAAAGTTAAATTGGCTTCCTGTCGGCTTGTTCTGATGAGGTCGCCAATAGATGTGAACTCTAACGACTCCGTTCTCATTCCCTCACCCTTCCAAATAACACTTATCGACTTTTGATTACATTTTACCACATATTCCCTAATTAGTGAATAACCTTTGGCTAATATCTTGCAAGTTTCTGTTCCCTGTGCCAAACACCTGTGCAAGCCTTCTACCCCACCTGTTCGGGACAATATGTTCTAAAAAAGAGAAAGCGCCCCGATGAACCTTGGCAATCACAGGGGCACCATGCTTTTAGCTTGCTCTCGCCAAGCTCGTCAACCCAAGCGCTTCCGGCAATACTTTTTTGGCGGCATCCAGCCACGTGCGCGCCTCAGGACCAATGCGGAATACACGGTTAGAAGGATTATTCACAATTCGAGATAACTCGGAATAGATAGGGTAATCCTTCTCTAAGGCACTATATACACTATGGCGTGCCGGTAAGAGATACTGCGGATATTGGCCCTCAGCATGAGGCCGCAGGCCTTGTTCCACCGTATCCGAAGCGGCCACGACATTCGCTAGCTCTTTGGCTAGTCTGGGATGGGATGTCTGAGCGTTCACACCGACAGCATCACTGTAGAAGAGCGGAATGTCTTGCTCGGCCGACGACGAAATCGGTTTAAACCTTACCTGATCTGCAAAAGCCCCCATCCGCATCATCGATTCGCTGTAGCCGATAAAGGCTCTGCCGCTGCCCTGCGCGAACCAGGAGGCTCTGGCATAAGCGTCGCCATCCTCCGGATAATATTGCGATTGATTCACCCCCGCCATATCGATTAGCAGCCTCAAGCCGCGAATGGCCTTCTCATTTAGATGGTCCAGCGGCGGAAGCACGTCATATTTTGTATAACGGTTGGTTACATCGATGAGCGCTTCCAAATACATGCTCGCCTTGGTCGTGCCTCCTGACATGTCGATTAGCAGCCCCTTATTTGCGGGAGGCGGGATTTGATCGGACTGATTGGTGCCGACTTGCTTGTAGAGCTCATAAATATTATTTACTTGCGCCATTTTCAGATCATCTTTCCGGTAAAAGAGCAGGTTCGTGCATAAAATTTGCGGAAGGGCGTACACTTTCCCGTTTCGTTTCGCACCCTCCAGAGCAAAGTGCACAACATCATCCGCCTGGTCGATTTCATTGCTGCTGAAAGGGAGCAAATACCCCCCATCCACGAAATGGCTGAGGAAAATCGAATCTAACACGAACACGTCCAGATCCTCAGGCGGTTCCGTAGAGTAGGAATCCCAAGCCACAAACTCCAGCTTGACATCAGGCTCTTTCCGCTCCCACTGTTCGAGAACGGCCGCTTCAAACCGGGAAGAATCAGGCACGTAGGGATATACCGCTACCTTCAGCGTGATATTCGCAGGTGCGTTGAGATGGTCCGCTCCAGCCGCTGCCGGACTGACGACAACAAGCAACAATGCCAGCATAATCATCAAATTTCTGTACATGATTCCTTTAAAACTCTTCATGCCGGTATCGCTCTCCTTTATTGGAATTTAAATCACCATGGTAGCTTGATAGATTTTGTCTTAACGGAAAAAAGAGATAGAATCATCCGCTAGGGCATCCGCGATCCACCGGGGATGCATCGTCAACATATTATTCGGCAGCGCATCCAATTCAAAATATTGCACATCCAACGTTTCGTCCCCTTCTCTGACCAACGTTCCGCCCGCCACCTCACAACGAAAGTACGTCGTCACAAAATGGCTGACCTTCCCGTTCGGATACGAAAAAACTTGGGAATCAGGGTGCGAATAGACCCCGATCAACCGTGTCACTTTAACGTTCAGGCCGGTTTCCTCGGCGATTTCCCGAACGATCGCTTCCTCTACGGTTTCTCCCAGCTCGACATGACCCGACGGAATCCCCCAGCACCCGTTATCTGCACGCTTCATCAGGAGAACCCTGCGGCGTTCATCCATAATAATGCCTGCCACCCCCGGCTTGATGTCATCCGGCCAAGGAAAAGCCGGAGCTGTCCAAGGCTCCAAACGCACCTCTTGGTCCCACAAGCTGCGCAAATCGGGAATGATAGCATCGGGTTTGCGAAAATCACGCGCAGATGGAAACTCGGAACTTGGAGCGCTTGATACGAGAATTGCCGAGATGCCCATCCGGTGTGCGCCCGCGATATCCGCATCAGGAGTGTCGCCTACCATGACTGCGCGGGACAAGTCCTCCACATGTTCAAGCGCCTGCTGAAACATATAAGGAAATGGCTTGCCCACAACGTCCGGGATTATCCCCGCAGACAACTTGATGGCTTCAACGACCGTTCCGACCGCCATCATAGGCCCCACCGGACCCGGGAATATCCTGTCCGCATTGGTGGCAATGAATTTTGCGCCTTTCACAATTCGCGTCACGGCTCCCTGTATCTCCCGGAGTGTAAGTTCATCACTCCAACCGACGACTACGGCTTCGGCGCTGCTCACATCCACAAGCTCAAGGCCTGCCTGACGGCATTCCCATTCCAAATGCTCGTCCCCCAGCACATATACGGAATGGAATTGCTGTTCACGCAAATAATGCGCCGTTGCCCAGCCCGATGTGACGACTTCACCAACGCCCGCTTCAATCCCGAGGCCGTTTAACTTAGCCGCGACTTGCTCGCGCGTCATGCAGGGATTATTGGTCAGAAACCGAATCGTCTTGCGTTCGGCCCGAAGGCGTTCGAGCGCTGAAACAGCGCCCGGCAGGGCTTCGGACCCAATATAGATCACGCCGTCCAAATCAAATAAGAACACGTCAAATCTATCTAATAACACGTCATTCCTCCTAACGATCACTCTGCCGGTTTGCCATAAGGCTGTCTCCCGACTCTGACCGGAAAAGTCCGCTGCTCACGCATCTTTGACCGCCCGATAAATGAGGAAGGGAGGATATTCCCGCTCCATTTTCCATTGATCAAACTGACTGGCTTGCTCTATTTCCCTTAATTCACCCGGAGGGATATGCTGTAAGGTAGGCTCCAAACATTCAATATTTTTGAAACCAACCTCCTGCAGAAGCTGGCGGTACATCTCCTTGGGCCAGTGAAAATCATGAAGAATCATATCCTCCCGCTCCGGAAGATGAAGCCATTCTTGCCGCGCTTCGCCATGTTTATATTTTTTTCCCGGCACTCCATTGCGGAACGTCGAAAATTCGATGCCCGTCGAATCCGGATGCGTATCCAAAATCGCGTAGGGAGCGCCCGGGGCCAGTACGCGATGAATCTCCCTCATAATTCGCTGGATTCGCTCCTGGCTGCTTGTATTGATGAACACATAGCAGGTCATCGCGCCATATACCGAATTGTCCTCCAGAAATGTCAATTGATCATTCTCGATTCGGTGGTAGTCCACCTGAGGGTGAGAACGTTTTTGAACGGCAATATCAAGCATATTGCTTGATTCATCTACGGCAACAACATTCAAATCCATACTCTCTGCCAGCCGGTAAGCTACTTTTCCGGGCCCGCACCCATAATCCAGCACCCGCTTCCCCCCGGGAACGGTGCTTAAAATATCAAACACAAATCGAAAGCCCAATGTCTGCTCCAGAATATCATTGTAAGCCTCGAACTGATTAGCGACGACTTCTTGCTTCCACGACGTCTGCATGCCTTTGCCCCCTTATCACTGCTGGATATGCTGCATATTTGATCTAGACAGATCAGGCCACTTGTTTTGCAACAACCTCTGATAGACCGGCCACAAAGCACGGAACACGGAACCATCCACCGGTCTCTTATAAGCTACAGATTGATAGAAACTGAACAGCAGCAATACCTGCTGCCAGTAAGCAGGCATGTCCATCGCCTCAATGTCCGGGCCTGACAAGGAGATTTGGTCTTCTCTCAGCAACGATTCATGCTCCAGAACGGACCGAATGTAAGGCCACTGACTCCCCGAAGGCATTGCGGGAAAAGCATCCACGCTCTGATTGTCACGCGGCTGAGAACGAGCCTCTTCCAGCACCTTCTCCACGACATGATTATCCGGCTGATAGATATGTACCGAACCGACCACATGATAATAATCGCCCAACTCTAGCTGAAGCTCCCTGGCAAGCAGCTCCTGCATGAACGTGAATGAAAAAACATCGCTGACCATGCCTCGAAACGCATCATTCGCACGCATGTAGGCGACAGTATACAATTTCCGCTCCCGCACAAAAAATTGGAGCCCTATCGTGCAGGAAACATCGATGTTTGCTGATTCCAGCGATTCATTGGCATCGAAAATCTGGATAAAGGCCCGCTTGGAATCCGGGTCATCTTGACCCAGTAAATGTGCGACCCGCTTCCATTGATTCACCTGGTCAGTTCCGAAACGAAAAATTTTAGGACCGTAAGCCGTTCCTGTAAGCGTACAGCCATTCATAGAATAATCGTTCATCTTCCGATTGTAGTAGCCGATATAATCCAGATCGTCCCTGCCCGACAGATACCACAATGCTTCGGCAAAATTGAATATGATATTCGTGCGGCGGCTCGACAAATAACAGACGCGCTCCACGGGATTTGCGAGAGCAAATTGATAATTCAGCCTCTCGCGGCTCTGATGACCGCGCGGCGCATTATAGAACTGCGGTTTGTTATAAATTTCGTCTAACGTAGCGATATAAGATTCGTGAAATTGGTCGAAGCGCACCAACCTATCCCCCTTCTATTCCGCACTGCCAAACATTTGTTGGAGCTTGGACAGATAATCTTTTTCTTCTTGATAGGAAATGAACGTCACATCGGCGACCTTACCGAGCCCCCTGATTAAGAATGCATAATCCTTGCTCGCCTCCAGCAGCAGAATGATCGGCTTGCCGAAGGCAGAAGCCCAGCCGATTTCAATATGCGTGCCTGGAGAGGCGGGAGATCCGGGAAATGCAACGAACAGATCGCAGGCGCGGATTTCCTCGAAGTCGATGGCCGTACATTGCTCAGGCGTCATGAAATCTTTGCCCCAGCCTTCACGCTTATGCGCATTATGAACAGCGTAATTTCTCGCTTCAAAAAATGAGATCAGCTGGATCAATCTTTGCTGCTCGCTTTCTTGCATGCAGCCTGTTTCGGCATCCACCAGACTTTTGAATGGTCCCGCCAAAAACAACTTCTTGATACCCGATTTGGTCACGATACTCATCTCGCAGCTTCCACCTTTCAAATTTGGCTATACATTGACGGATAATGATTGAATAATCGTTCCCTAGCTGTTCATTTACGGCTCTAGCCGGCGTATTCTAGCCGCCGCTTCACGAATGTCATTCCCGCCGGTTATCGCCGAAATGACGGCTACGCCATCCGCCCCCGCTTGTATGACCGCCGCTGCGTTCGCAGAAGTAATCCCGCCGATCCCGGCGAGAGGCACATCGATTCCCGCTGCGCGCATCTCGCGAATGATGGATACGCCCTGCACTTCATGCGCATCTTCCTTGGAGCGGGTAGGATATATTGGCCCGATTCCCAGATAATCCGCTCCTTGTTCCACGGCCAGCCGCGCCTCCGCAACCGTATGCGCCGATACTCCGAGAATTTTATCGCCGATCTTCGACCTGACACGGTCTGCCTGTTCATCATCCTGACCAATATGGATGCCATCCGCGCCGAGCTCGAGCGCAAGTTCGATATCATCATTGACGATAAATGGAACGCCGATCCTGCGGCAGAGGGCTTGAATCTCCAATCCCAAGTCCCTTTTTCTGCCCCCGGTCAGTGCGCCCGATCCCTTTTCGCGATATTGAAACAGCGACACGCCTCCCGCCAGCGCTTCCCGCACCACATATAGCGGATCCAGCCGGCAATTGACGCTGCCCATCACCATGTAGAGCCGCAAGTATGCGCGCATCCGGTCTGCCGGAATTCGGCTCATGACCGCACCGCCCTTCTGCGGCCGTAAGCCCAGTGGTTGGTCGGACCATGACCTTGACCGATGCCGAGCGTATCTTCCAGCGCCGCTTGAATGAATGCGCGGGCTGTCCCGACGGCGTCAACGACAGACGAGCCTTTGGCCAGCTCTGCCGCCAAGACTGAGGAGAAAGTGCAACCCGTTCCATGTGTATGCCGGGTATGAACCCGCTTGCCGCACAACTCGGTGAATTGCTGTCCATCATACAGCAGGTCCGTCACCTGCTCCTCCGCTTCGCTATGCCCGCCCTTAATAACGATATAGGCGGGACCGCAAGCGCCGATCCGCTTGGCAGCTTCACGCCGATCCGCCATTGTCCGGATGGACATGCCGGTTATGGCCTCGGCCTCGGGAATATTGGGCGTTACGACGAGGGCAAGCGGCAATAACTGCTCTTTCAACGCTTCCACTGCCTCTTGTTGCAACAGTTCGGAGCCCCCCTTGGCAATCATCACCGGATCGACCACGACCGCTTTCCAGCCGAAATGCACAATCCGGTCTGCCACCGCCGCTATAATGTCTTTGTTAAAGAGCATGCCTGTCTTGACGGCATCTGGCGTCAGATCGGAGCCAATCGCGTCCATTTGACCGATCACCGCTTCCGTAGGCAGCGAGTAGACAGCTTGAACACCCAGCGTATTCTGCACCGTTATGGCAGTAATCGCGGACATCCCGAATACGCCCAGCTCTTGGAACGTCTTGATATCCGCCTGGATTCCCGCACCGCCTCCACTATCCGAACCGGCAATCGTCAGAGCTTTGTATACGGTCATCGTGTTTCACCTTCCTTCACGAAAGACGGCTGGAACTCCCGCACTTCCGTATGTGTCGCCAGAGAATCCCGGTTAAGTCTGGACAGTTCGTCAATAAGAGCGATTTGGAAGCTCCCCGGTCCCGCCGCTTCCGTACGCGCAGCAGCCTCATAGGCAGCGGCTCCATAAAAAGCAAGCCCTGCGGTCCCCGCCAAAAGCATATCCGGTTCCACAGCGGCAAAAGCCCCCAACACCGATGTCAATAAACATCCCGCACCCGTTACCTGCGCCAACATACGATGCCCTCCCTTTACGATGTAACCGGCCTGTCCATCGGTAATGACGTCCTCCGGCCCCGTTACGGCGACGACCGTTTGCAGGTTTTTGGCAGCTCTGACCGCTAAATCCGCTCGCTCGTCATCAGCTGAGTGTCCGGCATCCACTCCTTTAATGGCGCGGTGCTCTCCATTCAGATGCGCCACTTCGGCAGCATTGCCCCGGATCAGGGACACCTCCACCTCGCGCAGAATACGCAGGGCGGACGCCGTCCGGAACGGTGTCGCGCCCGCCCCGACCGGATCGAGCAGCACAGGCACCCCGTGAGCGTTGGCAGCTTGCCCGGCAACGATCATCGCCTCTACCAGCTCCTTAGAGAGAGTGCCTAGATTCAGCACCAGCGCTCCGGCAAGCTTGGCCATATCGGCCACTTCCTCTGGCGCATATGCCATCACCGGCGAAGCGCCCAGCGCCAGCAATCCGTTGGCGGTAAAATTCGTCACCACGACATTGGTCATATTATGTATGAGCGGTTGCTCTTGGTGAAGTTTTTCAATAAGAGCGGATACTAGGTGTACGGTCATGATCCATCCAACCTTTCTTTAGGAACGGGAGCCTGCTAGAGCAGATGATGGTCAAAATTTAATAGACTGCCAGCTTTATTCCGCGCCTATATAAGTGGGTGTTAAGCCTCCTTTTTGATGGCGCGTTTAGGGAAATGATAGACGGATTGTGATTGACCGAGTTTACAACTGAATTGAACGATTTAATGATAAGAAGGGTACAGAGCACAACGCCACATAAGCAAGCATTTGCCAGGCTCCGATAAACTTGTGGCACAAAAAGATTGCTCTCATAAGAGGATGGAGATGATAGTTTTATTTTGATGACAAAAAAACACATGCGAACAGCATGCGTCTTTACATGTTCGCTTCCTGCGCTGGCATTACCCAACAGGTTCAATCGGTCAACAACAAATAGTTGTACTCTCAGCTTGCTTCGGCAGGCTCCCGCTAGTTATTTTGTTAAATTTCTACTTTTGTTATGTCTAATTCCATATTAGAGGTTAAATTTGTAAAAATCAATGACTTCTTATTGAAAGTGACATACGCGCACATTTTCCCTATTGGAAAATAGGAGTGATTCATTTAACTTAAAGAAGGCAGGAGAAGAGCCGGCGAACTGCATTTGTCAGGTTTTTGAGAAACCCGCATGAAACAAATAAGGGTGGAGGGTGTCCGCTGAAGAGACCTGGCGATCGCCTTTGAATCCGAGTCATCCCCGCACCTTCTCATCCCTAATGACTTGGATTCAACAGCGACGGAAGCGGATACCCCCACCATACTTCTTTCTTTTTACATTCTGGGTTTCTCAACAAGCTGCATTTGTGCAGTTGTTTTTGCGAAATACCGCCCTTTTCAGCGGTCGAACTGCAAATGTACAGTTAAAATCGAGTGATTTACCATTATTTATGTAATTATATGAAAATGAAATGTACGATCTTCAAAGCCCCTTAATTAAACTGGAGTCTTCCCCCTCAAATAAATTAAACTATTTGTAAAGGGGATGATCTGGAATGGGGAAAAGATTGAATGAGGAAACACGATTAAAAATAGTTCGTGAGGCGTTAGCTGGCATTAAAGTTGGCGTATTATCCCGCATGTACAACATACACCCTGAAACGATTCGGGGGTGGATTAGAGAGCATCGTGACGACATTGGACCGGATGAAATTCCAACGACGGATGAGCATTTACAGGAACTTCAACGACTTCAGGAAGTTGAAGTGAATTATGAAAAAGCCGTTAAGATTATCGGCGAAAAAGAGCTGGAGATTGAGATTCTGCGAGAGTTGCTAAAAAAGAAGAACCCCGCTTATCCGAAAAATACGAAATAGCAGACCAGTTTATTAAGCGGGGAGAAGCAGCAGCAAGGGTTCTGCGAATCATAGGGCTTTCAGAATCAACGTATTACGACCGGCGAAAGCGATCGGCCAACTCCGAAGAACGCGCCGCAAGCGGACAGAGAGGTCGTCCTCAGCCCGGATTTTCTCGTACGAAAACGGGGGAGAAAGTAAGTGACGGACAGATCAAAGAATGGCTACTAGAGCTCGTTGAAGGAGAAGAGCATGTGTACGGTTACAGACTCCTTGCCCAATGTCTCCGTAACGAACGTGAGCTCGTACTAGACAAAAAGAAATCGTATCGACTTTGTAAAGAACTAGGTATTCTCCAAAAACAACGTGAGAGGAAATCCAAGCATCCACGTAGATTGCCGAAGAATCGAGTGGTGACAGGATCAAACCAATTGTGGCAGATGGACATTAAATACGGTTATGTCACGGGACGCGGGCGTTTCTTTTTCGTTCTCAGCATTATTGACGTATTTGATCGTGTTATCGTCGAACAATACAGAGGGCCGAAATGCGAGGCCAAGCATGCCGTACAAACATTATGTCGTGCGTTGGAAAAACGAATAAAGGCAGATGAAGCGCTCCCTACGATTCGTACGGATAACGGGCCACAGTTTGTCAGTGCGCTTTTTGGTGATACGTGTGATAGCCTCGGGATGGTTCATGAGCGCATCCCGCCACGAACTCCCAATATGAATGCGTACATAGAGTCATTTCATAGTCTGCTGGAACGCGACCTATTCAGCAAAGTTGACTTCATGACCTTTGAGGAGGCCTATGAAGCGCTTGATCGCTACATGGATTTCTATAATAACCGTAAAATGCATGGGAGCTTAAAACGGATGCCTCCAGCGAAATTCTCCGAATGGGTAATGACGCTGGAGGATCAATCCATGTTTCATAAAGCTATGTAATTGCTCGGCATTCCGAGCAATCCTACGAAAGAAGGCTTTTTGGGGGATCAGACTCCGGATTTAAGGGGCCTAGCCGCGATTGCAGTCCAGCGTGACGAAAAACGTAAAAAGGGGACTCTCAAATGTATAATTGCAGTTGGAGGGGTTCCACTATTACATCAACCGTTCTATCCGACCATACCTAGGCGCTGTTGAAATCGTTGTTACTGATCGAAGGGGAGAGTGATCGGAAGCGCCGAGCGAAAAGAGTATCGCTCCCCAATAACTTGAGATAAGTAACGAAGCTGTATCAAACTATAATCAAGAAATTTGATGGTTCAACTATGGCCATTCTCCCCTATCGTCAGGAAGGACGACGACGGGAAAGAGATACATGTATATACCAAGCATACAGCGTCAGCTCGTGATGGCAGATAACCAGAGCCGTCCTTGGCCGTGGCTCCTCCTCCTGAAGATGAGGCAAAAGTAGCGGATGAAGCGGAGCGCCATCTGTCTGAACACGCGATGGCACGAACGGAATATGAAACCAATATATACTTCTATCGCGTACATGCAAAAAAACCACCGCCTGCCTTCTCAGGCAGACGACGGTTCATCGTTACATTTATGCTGCGTTAACGTGTTACGCGTCATTCGCCGCTGCGACGAATGACTTCTCCGTCCGCTCGCGATCGCGCTCAAGGACAGGCTTCAAGTAACGTCCGGTATAAGAAGCGTCTACCTTCACGACATCCTCTGGCGTGCCTTGGGCAACGAGCGAGCCACCGCCACTGCCGCCTTCCGGGCCTAAATCAATAATATAGTCCGCCGTCTTGATAACATCGAGATTGTGCTCGATGACAAGTACGGTCTCGCCAGAATTAACGAGACGGTGCAGCACCTGCAGCAAGCGGTCGATATCAGCTACATGCAGACCGGTCGTCGGCTCATCCAAGATATAGATCGTCTTGCCTGTGCTGCGGCGGTACAGCTCGGCTGCAAGCTTGACCCGCTGCGCCTCGCCGCCGGACAACGTCGTGGCCGGCTGACCGAGCTTCATATAGCCAAGGCCCACATCCAAAAGCGTCTGCACTTTGCGGTGAATGCGCGGCACGTTCTGGAAGAACTCTACCCCATCCTCTATCGTCATCTCAAGCACGTCTGCAATGTTCTTGCCTTTATACTTCACTTCCAGCGTTTCGCGATTGTACCGTTTGCCCTTGCAAATCTCGCAGGGGACGTATACATCCGGCAGGAAGTGCATCTCTATTTTAATAATCCCGTCCCCGCGGCAAGCCTCGCAACGGCCGCCCTTCACGTTGAAGCTGAACCGGCCCTTCTTGTAGCCGCGGATCTTAGCCTCATTCGTCTGCGCGAACAGATCACGAATATCGTCGAACACGCCGGTGTAGGTCGCCGGATTCGAACGCGGTGTCCTCCCGATAGGCGATTGGTCGATATCGATCACTTTATCGATATGCTCCATGCCGCGAATTTCACGGTGTTCGCCCGGACGAACCTTGGCTCTGTTCAGGTCACGCGCCAATGTCTTATACAGGATCTCGTTCACCAGCGTCGATTTGCCGGAACCGGAGACGCCTGTGACCGCCGTGAATACGCCCAGCGGAATCTTTGCATTGACGCCACGCAAGTTATTCTCCTTGGCTCCGCGCACTTCGATCCATCTCCCGTCCGGCGACCGGCGCTCCAACGGAACCGGAATGAACTTACGTCCGCTCAAGTATTGGCCAGTAAGCGACTGTTGATCCGCCATGATTTCCTTCGGTGTGCCTTCCGCAACGACTTTGCCCCCATGAATACCCGCGCCTGGACCGATATCAATAATATAGTCGGCCGCAAGCATCGTATCCTCATCGTGTTCCACGACAATCAGCGTATTGCCCAAATCACGCATATGCTCCAACGTTTCAATGAGGCGATCGTTATCACGCTGATGCAGCCCGATACTTGGCTCGTCCAATATATAAAGGACGCCCATCAAGCTGGACCCAATCTGCGTCGCGAGACGAATCCGCTGCGCCTCGCCGCCGGACAACGTTCCTGCCGCTCGGTTCAGCGTCAAATATTCTAACCCGACATTCACCAGGAATCCGAGACGCGAATTAATCTCTTTCAAGATGAGATTCGCAATCATCTGCTCCTTCTCGCTGAGCTCCAGACCCGAGAAGAAGCGCTGAGCTTCCCCGATCGACAGCGCCGTCACGTAGGCCATATTCTTGTCGTTCACGGTCACGGCCAACGTTTCCTTGCGCAAGCGGTATCCTTTGCATACACCGCACGGCTTCGCGCTCATAAAGCCTTCGATGTACTCGCGAATGCCTTCCGAGGCTGTCTCGCGATAGCGTCGTTCGAGGTTGTGAATGACACCTTCGAACACGACGTGAGCTTCCTTCGAATGACCGAAATCATTCTCGTAGCGGAACTTCACCTTCTCGCTGCCTGTGCCATGCAGGAGCTTGGTCATCTGATCGGGCTCAAGCTGCCCTACCGGAATATCGGTCGGAATGCCGTAATGCTCACAGACTGACTTCAGAAACTGCGGATAGTAGTTCGAAGTGCTGCCGGCCCATGCTTCAAACGCTCCGTCATCGATGGTTTTCTCCGTATCGGGAATGAGCAGTTCCGGATCGACAATCATCTTCATGCCGAGTCCGTCGCATTCTGGACAAGCGCCAAACGGACTGTTGAACGAGAACATCCGCGGCGACAATTCATCCATGCTGAAGCCGCAGGTCGGACAAGCCAGATTCGAGCTGAATACGAGTTCTTCTTCGCCGATAATATCGACGAGCAGCTTGCCGCCCGACATCTGCAGCGCCGTCTCGATCGAATCGGCCAAGCGGGCTTGCACGTCATCCTTGACGACGATACGGTCAACGACGACTTCGATGCTGTGCTTGCGGTTCTTGTCGAGCTCAATGCTCTCCGATACTTCGCGAATCTCGCCATCCACGCGCACGCGCACGAAGCCCTGCTTCTGGATGTCGGCGAGCACCGTCTTGTGCTCGCCTTTGCGTCCAGAGATGACCGGCGCCAAGAGCTGCAGCTTGGTCCGCTCTGGATAAGACATGATGCGGTCTACCATCTGCTCGACTGTCTGCGACGTAATTTCGATCCCATGGTCCGGGCAATGCGGACGCCCGATGCGGGCGAACAGCAAACGCAAGTAATCATAAATTTCCGTCACCGTGCCAACGGTGGAACGCGGATTGCGGCTTGTCGTCTTCTGGTCGATCGAAATCGCCGGTGATAAGCCATCGATCGAGTCGACATCCGGCTTCTCCATCTGACCCAAAAATTGGCGCGCATACGCAGAGAGTGACTCCACGTAGCGCCGCTGGCCTTCCGCATAAATCGTATCAAAGGCTAAAGACGATTTCCCTGAGCCGCTTAAGCCCGTCAGAACAACGAACTTATCACGCGGAATCGTCACGTCGATATTTTTCAGATTATGGGCACGCGCCCCTTTAATCACTATATGTTCACTCGCCAATGGGTTACCCTCCTGCTCTCTCGGGTTCACTCGAACCTCATGAAGACTTCCTAATTGTTAATCCATCGCACGCAGTTCCAGCAGGGCGTCACGCAGCTCGGCCGCGCGTTCGAACTGCAGATTTTTGGCTGCGTCTTTCATTTCCTTCTCCACACGCTGAATCAGGGATTGGCGCTCCTTCTTAGACAGCTTCTCCACGGACTTGCCAGTATCATACTCGCCCTTCGATTCAGCCGTCTTCGTCGCTTCGATGACGTCGCGAATCTTTTTGCGGATCGTCTGCGGCGTAATGCCGTGCTTCTCATTATGGGCAATCTGGATGCAGCGGCGGCGCTCCGTCTCCCTAATCGCCTTTGTCATGGAGTCGGTCATCTTATCGGCATACATAATGACGTATCCCTCCGCGTTGCGCGCCGCCCGTCCGATCGTCTGAATGAGCGATCGTTCCGCGCGCAGGAAGCCTTCCTTGTCGGCGTCCAGTATGGCGACTAACGACACCTCCGGCAAATCCAGTCCTTCCCGCAGCAGGTTAATGCCGATCAGCACATCGAATACGCCGAGACGCAGATCGCGAAGCAGCATCATGCGCTCCAACGTCTTGACATCGGAGTGCAAATAGCGCACTTTAATGCCGATTTCCTTCAAGTAATCGGTCAAATCCTCTGACATCTTTTTCGTCAGCGTCGTCACGAGCACCCTCTCATCCTTCGCCAAGCGGATGCGGATCTGCTCGATCAGGTCATCGATCTGCCCTTTCGTAGGACGAACCTCAATGACCGGATCTAGCAATCCGGTCGGACGAATAATCTGTTCGATCATCTTCGGGCAATGCTCCAGCTCGTATGGTCCCGGCGTCGCCGATACGAAGATGGATTGACCCGCTTTCTGTTCGAATTCCTCGAACTTGAGCGGCCGGTTGTCCAGCGCCGACGGCAAGCGGAAGCCATGCTCCACAAGCACTTCTTTCCGGGCGCGGTCCCCATTATACATCGCGCGAATCTGCGGCAGTGTAACGTGCGACTCGTCGACGACAATCAGGAAATCATCCGGGAAATAATCAAGCAGCGTGTACGGCGTCGCTCCTCGTTCCCGGAACGTAAGCGGCCCCGAATAATTCTCGATTCCGGAGCAGAAGCCCATTTCCTGCATCATCTCAATGTCGTAACGCGTTCGCTGCTCAAGACGCTGCGCCTCCAGCAGCTTGCCCTGATCGCGCAGCACCTCCAACCGTTCTTCCAATTCGCGTTCGATATTAACTAGAGCTGCCTTCATTGTCTCCTCGGCCGTAACGAAGTGAGAGGCCGGGAAGATAGCGATATGGTCACGTTCTCCGATAATTTCCCCTGTCAATACATCGATTTCGGTAATACGTTCAATCTCATCCCCGAATAACTCGATGCGCACCGCATGCTCGCTCTTCGAGGCCGGAAAAATTTCAACGACATCCCCGCGGACACGGAACGTTCCCCGGACAAAGTTCATGTCATTGCGCTGATACTGAATGTCTACCAGCTTCGACAATATGACGTTGCGCGGCTTCTCCATTCCGGTGCGTAGAGACAGCACGAGATTGCCGTATTCAATCGGGGAACCCAAGCCATATATGCAGGATACACTCGCTACGATGATGACGTCCCGCCGCTCGAACAGCGAGCTCGTCGCAGAGTGGCGCAGCTTGTCAATCTCTTCATTGATGCTGGAGTCCTTCTCGATATACGTATCGGAGGAAGGGATGTACGCCTCCGGTTGATAATAATCGTAATAGCTGACGAAATAGTCGACCGAGTTATTCGGAAAAAACTCCTTGAACTCGCTGCACAGCTGCGCCGCGAGCGTCTTGTTATGCGCAATGACGAGCGTCGGCCGGTTCAAGCGGGCGATCGTCTGGGCAATCGTAAACGTCTTCCCCGTTCCAGTCGCACCGAGCAGCGTCTGATATTTCTTGCCTTGATGCACGCCCTCCACCAGCTGTTCAATGGCTTGGGGCTGGTCTCCTTGAGGCGCAAATTCCGAGACGAGCTCGAACGTCTTCGTGCTTATTTCCAAATCTGCCATCATGTCACCGCTCTTTCCGTTTCCAGTTGTTACTTCTATTATTGCCATCTTGCGGATGGTTCCTTAATCCTGATTTCATCCGGAGGACCATCATTCTTCTAGGTCCCCCGACTCAAAACAGTTGCGAAACTTGGCGGGTAGTTTCCCTCCCTAAACTTTACCCAATCTATACCCGATAAAATAGAGACAGCCCAAAGAAAAAGAGAGGCGAGTTATGCTAAGAAAAATAACCGTTTCTTCAGTTCTTTTTATACGTGGATAAGGTGCTTGCGCTTCTATCCTGCCCAAGTCCTTGTTACGTTCAAAATAAGAATGTTTGTTCCCTTTTGATTATACTCCTTTCATTGATTGGATGCAAATGGGAAATGTATGTTTAACAGGAGAGGATCAATTTATGGATAAGACGACGGTAATAGGCATTATTGCAGGATTGGCCGCACTAATCGGCGGCTTTTTGTGGGAAGGAGGCCAGATCGGCGGTTTATGGGAGAAGACCGCCGCGCTTATCGTATTCGGGGGCACGATCGCAGCGGTTGTCGTCAGCTTCCCGGGCAAACGTCTTCGCAGCATTCCGAGCGCGCTCAAAATGGCTTTCCGGCGCAACACGACAGACGGGCAGAAGCTGATTGACGACATCGTGGCAATGAGCAACATTGCCCGCCGCGAAGGCGTTCTGGCCTTGGAAGGCCATGCGCACAAGCACGAGAACGGATATTTGCGCGAAGGCATGATGATGGTCGTGGACGGCACCGATCCGGAGCTAATCAAAGAAATGCTTGAACTCGAAATGGATGCCGTCGAAGAGAAGCATGAAGGCTATGCTAAAATATTCGAGGCTGCCGGCGGTTATGCGCCTACTATGGGGATTATCGGTACGGTCATGGGGCTGATTCACGTGCTCAGCAATCTCTCCGACCCTTCCGCGCTCGGCCCTTCCATTGCAGTCGCCTTCACGGCTACGCTGTACGGGGTCGCAACGGCCAATGTCATCTATCTTCCGATCGCAAGCAAGATCAAGTCACGCAGCGAGGGAGAAATTCGCTTAATGGAAATGATGGAGTACGGCATTTTGTCCGTCCAGGCGGGCGAGAACCCGCAAATTGTGCGCAAAAAGCTTGGCTCGTTTCTGCTCGCCGAAGATTCGCTGCAACCGTTGAAGATGGTTCCGGACGCAAAGCGAGGGATGATTCATGAGACGCAGGAATAGAAGGGGCGCGGCCAAGACGGAGAGTCACGAGCGCTGGTTAATCACCTATGCCGACTTGATTACGCTGCTCATGATTTTTTTCGTCATCATGTACGCGATGAGCCAGGTGGACGCGGATAAATATGAATCCCTCTCCGAGACGCTTCAGCTCTCCTTCCGCAATGCGGATTCCGCCCTGCCGAAGGGAGCGGGCATTTTGGACGGCGGCTTTTTGAAGACCGGAGAGACCGGTGCCCTCGATACGGCCCAAGACGGCGGGTCAGGCGACATGAAGGAAGAGCATGCGGTTGCGATTGGAACGATAACGAACAAAGATTTGGCATTTCGCAAGCAGGAAGAGGAATTGAAAAGCTTCATGAACGTCATTCAACAATATGTGGATGACAACAAACTCGGCGATCAAATTGAAGTGTCCGATATCCCGAAAGGGATTGCAATCCGGATGAGCGACAAGCTGCTGTTCGACTTGAGCCGGGCCGATCTGAAGCAGAAAGCGATGCCGACGATGGACAAGCTTGCCAGCTTGTTCCCGCAGCTGAACACCACGATCAGCATAGAGGGGCATACAGACAATCTTGCCTTCGCTCCAGGCGGACGGTACAAGGACAACTGGGAGCTGTCCGCGGCACGCGCGTTGTCCGTGCTTCGATTTTTAGTAGACGAGAAGAAACTTGATCCCGAGCAGTTCCAAATTGCCGGATATGGCGAAACCCGCCCCGTCGTTGATAACAAGACGGAGGAGCATCGCCAGCAGAACCGGCGAGTCGAAATTATCGTTCTGCGCAAGATGGTGCAGTAATTCAGATATGCACAGGTTATCAACAATATTAACATAGTTATCCACGTCATACACTTGTTTATCAACGGATTGTTAACAACTTCTGAACAAATCAATCGGTTTGAGAATGATTTATCCACAATCCACAGCGTTATCTTGGTCATCAACTAAAAAGCTCACATCCTGCATTGGATGTGAGCTTTGATTATTATATGGAGGTGTCCGTCGCTGCTGTCTGGCGGTGAGCATCGTCATGTTTATCCGCTTTATCGTCCCCTGTGGACATTTCCTGTTCATCTTGCTTCGACCCGAACCCCCGCTTCAGCCTCGCCCATGGCGCTGCGAGCAGCGCGAAAAAGGAAGGCTGCCTCGTTACCGCAACATAGCCGACGCTATTGTCCGGCGCTAACAGCACACCCAACTGATGATGCTCTCCCGCATAGAGCGCACGCTGCAGAAAGCGGACTTCTCCGTTCGCATCGTACACTTCGAGCTTGCAGAAGGCCGCATTGGAACGCAGCGCCTGATGCAGCTGCTCCTTCGTCCGCACGGGAATGCCATTCGCCTTCGCAATGACCTCGCCGATGCGGATGCCGAGCTCCTCTGCCGGGCTATCCGGCAGCACCGCCAGCACACGCAAGCCGCGCGCATCCTGCGTAAAGACGGGGCTGCGCTCGCTTTCCTCGCGGCGGCTGTACCAAATGAGCGCCTCGTGCAGCACAAGCGCGACAAGCGCTGCAACCGGCACGAGCGGCGACCACCACGACGCAGCCAAGCCGAACGCGAGCAGCACCGCCGCGTAGGCGAACAAGCGCGAGGCGCTGACGGCCGCCTTCTCCTGCGGCAAGCGCGTGAACGTCAGCTCGGAGAAGCCGATCATGACGGGAAATGCGATAAGCGACCAGCCCTGCAGCCAGCTATCTCCGCCGAAAAGCGGCGTCCAGGGCAGCGGGGAACCCGCAGTAGCCGTCGGAAAGAGCAGCATGAGCGGCACCGGCCAGAGGCTCTGCATCTGATAAGCGCCGACAATGCCCCCGCGCTTGCTCTCCATGAACAACGGCCCGGCCATCCGGGCCGCCTGCTTGCGTATGAGCCAAGCTTCCGCGGCATGAAGCAGCGCAACAAGCACGAGCAGGCCAGCCGCATCCATATCACGGATCGCTGCGATCATCGTGCCGCCCCAACCCTCCACCGTCCAGTCCGGAGCGAATACGCGCAATCCGAACTGCAGCAAGGCCAGCGCGCTGGCTGAGTAAGCGAGACAAAGGAAGCGCACGCGCACCAGAAGCAGCAGCAAAGCGACGATCCACAGCGCAATAACGACCTCGCTGGTTAGAGTAATCCCGAGTCCGATGGCGGCCGCCGAGACGATAAGGCCTGCGATGAGGCCTCCCAGCCATGCATGCCATGTTTGCTCGGCCCAGCTATGCATCTTAACGGAGAACAGCCTTCGTTCCAGCGTCACCTGCCTTCGATAGTACATCGCGATGAGGATGATTGCCAACCAATAAAATGGCGACAGCAGCCATTGCAGCAATCCTTCTGCCAAATGAACACCGATTTCCGCTAGGAGGTCCACTTTATCCGCTCCTTTCCACAACTCCAACCTGACTTGCTTTCATGTATATAAACTAAATGTTCCAGCACTAAGCAACAAAAAAGAAAAAAGGAAGGTGCAAGCCGAAGCTTGCGACCTTCCTTACTATTCGACAGACTTTAGCGAATTTCCTTCTGCAATGTGTCTACCGCTTTATGCAATTGCGCATCGTTCTTCGGATCGCGCATTGCCTTCATAATCGCTTGCTCCAGTTGTTCACCTGTCTTGGCGTCCACCGAGCCGGTAGCCCCCAGCTTATGCTCGCGCTGGAATGCCTTGATCGCCGTTTCCGTCTCCTTCGAGAAATACCCATCCTTGCGTCCAGGCTTATAGCCGAGGCCGTCCAGCATAATTTGAACGTTTTTCACGTCCGCATCATTCATGTCGAACTTCAGCGTCTTATCTTTCGGAATCGGAGCCACGTAATAAAAATCAGGCTGCTGCACCGAAATATCCGGTTCGATTCCCTTCTGGTGAATCCAATTGCCGTTTGGCGTCAGCCATTTGGCAATCGTAATCTTAATCAATCCGCCATCGCCGGAATCGTAGCTCGTCTGAACCGTACCTTTGCCGAACGTATGCTCGCCCACCAGCTTGGCGCCTGCCGATTCCTTGAGCGCGCTGGCCATAATCTCCGAAGCGCTGGCGCTGCCTTTATTCGTTAATACCGTTACTGGATAAGGCTTCACTTCAGCCGCGCCTTGAGAATTGTAACGATCGCGCTCTTTATTGCGATTTTCAACCTGGACAATCGGTTTGCCCTTCGGCACGAACAGCTCCGTCATCTTCTGCACGATATCGAGCACCCCGCCCGGGTTATTGCGCACATCAATGACGAGCCCTTTCATCCCCTGCTTCTCCAGCTTCTCCAATTCTTCCTTAAATCGCTCGAACGTGTTCAGAGAGAATTGGCGAATCTCGATATAACCGATTTTGTCATCCAGCATTTTCGGATAGACCGTCTCCATATCGACTTCGTCACGCACGACGACTAGCTCCATCGGCTTCGATTGGCCGGCGCGCTTAATCGTAATCTTCGCCTTCGTGCCTTTTGGACCGCGAATTTTCGTTACGGCCTCGTTCAAGTTCTTGCCTTCCAGACTCTCGCCATTAACCGACAGCAGAACATCCTTCGGCATTACCCCCGCCTTCTCGGCCGGAGAGCCTTTAATAGGCGATACGACCGTCACTTCGCCGTTCTCCATCGTTACTTCCGCGCCAATCCCGGTAAAGGCACCTTCGATGCTGTGATTGAACTGCTCCGCTTCCTCTTTCTCCATGAAGGTAGAGTAAGGATCGCCGAGGGAAGAAATCATGCCATGTACGGCACCGTTAACCAGCTTCTCGCGATCGACCGAAGTAAAGAACTTGTTCTCGATAATTCCCATTGCTGAATTCAGCTTCTGCATTTCTTGCGTCGATAGGCCACTGCTTGTTGCGGCAGCTTGTCCTCCGCTTGCAAATATCGGCAAATCCACAGCGGTCAGCGTTAACGCACTGCTTGCCAGCATCGCCGCTCCTACAAGCAGAGCGACGGTACGCCCTTTGAACGACATAATAATTCACCGCCTTCGTCTTGTCCGTATGCTTAAGCTCGGGCCATTCAACCTCCTGGTTCTGCAACCGGTACCTTGTAAAGCAACTTGGCAAATGGAATCAAAAGTATCAATTTCAGAGTCATACAGGTTCTGGTTCATCACGCAAAAACATGCGCCTTAAAATAATATGCACGCCGTATAAGCCCGATACTCACTATTATATGTCAAATATTCCGCAATTATTTTAAATAATCCGCAGGATCAACACGTTCTCCGTTCAAACGAACCTCAAAGTGAAGATGGTTGCCGGTTGCGCGACCAGTCGCCCCGACTTCAGCGATTTTGTCACCGCGCTTGACGACATCACCCTTCTTCACCTTAATCCCGCCATTCCGGATATGGCCATATAAGGTCCAAAGCCCGTTCCCATGGTCAATGATAACACAGTTCCCATAACCGCTCCACCATTCGGCAACGGTCACAGCGCCATCCTCAGCAGCATAAATAGGCGTTCCGCCCGCTACTGCCATATCGATACCGCTATGGAACGCGCCGCGTTTTCCATTAATCGGATCTACACGGGAACCAAATGGCGAAGAAATGTAATAATCGGCAGCGAGCGGAACTCCGAGCTTACCGCCGGAATACGTATATACTCGCTGACGAGCCTGTTGTTTCGGTTTGGACAAGCTGTTCTTCTTGCGCATAAGATCCGCCCGCTTCTGCGCGAATTCCATCAGCAAGCGCTCTTGCTCTTCACTTGCGTCGTCCGACTCTTCGATTTGTTGATTATAGCTCGCAATCATGACTTCTTTTTCTTTTTCCTTTATCATCAAGTCTTTCTTGGCACTATCCAACTTGGCATAGAGAAGCTTGACCCGTTTCAATTCCGTCTCGATTTCCTGCTTTTTCTGTACGACGAGCAGCTTGTCACGCTTATGCTCGGCCAGTATTTCCTTATCCTGCGCCGCAATTGATTGCAAAGAATCAATCCTATCGAGGAAATCGGAGAAGCTAGTGGCACTGAACAAAACGTCTATGTAGGAAACGAATCCGTTCGTATACATAAGCCTGACGCGAGTATCCAACAGCTTACCCCGTTCTTCAATGCGGTGGTTCACCTCTTGAAGCTCGTGCGCCGCATCTTCGAGATTCGATTCCGACGTATCGATCTGCGTGGCGACGGAGGCCATCTCATTTGCTTTTTTATCGATTTCGCTGAGCAGCATATTCATATCTTCCGTCGTCTTGGCGACCATCTTCTTCGCTTCCGCTTTGGTCGAATTTGCTTCCTGCTGCTTCCGCTCCGCTGCGCGCATCTCGCTTTGCAGCTGCTTCAATTCCTGATTAACCTTGTCCAATTCGGACGCTTGTCCAGTGGATGGCGGCACCATCGAGAACAGAATGGCAAAGCTTGCGAGCAGTGCTGCCCATCTCTTTTTTCCGTACTTTTGTTTCAACGCGGCTCCTCCTAACGCTTCCCCTCAAAGGTTGTTACATGTCCCTTAGACTTTCAAAAACTTGCGGATGGAGATAGTGCTTCCCCACATCCCGATGACAATCCCCAGGCCAAGCAAGGTGCCGCCAATAAGAAGCCATATATCCTGCAGCGGAACCAACCGAATCATCAACAAACCGAATTCAAAATGCGTGATCAACTGCTGATAGCCATAGAACAACAATCCGAGTGTAACTGCCGAGCCGAGAATGCCCAACAACGCTCCTTCTATAAAAAACGGTCCGCGGATAAACATATTCGTCGCCCCGACAAGCTTCATAATGCTTATCTCGCGCTGCCGCGCCATAATCGTTACTTTAATCGTGTTCGAGATAAGGAACATGGCCGTCACCGCCAAGCCAGCTACTACGATTAATCCGAAGTTCCGTATCGTCTGCGTTACTTTAAAGAGCGATTCTACCGTTCCCTTGCCGTATTGCACTTTCCAGATAGGCTTGGCGCTATTCGTCTCGTTAATGGCGCTAATCTTCTTCGCCACCATAGCGATCGTCGTTGGCTCGTACACCTCGACCGTAAATGAATCCGGCAGCGGGTTCGTTTCCTTCGTATAGCCGCTTAACAGATCCTTGCCATCTTCGCCCAAGCTTTCCTGCAATAGCTTCATGCCCTCTTCTTTTGGCACCGGAATGACCTTGCTTACTTCGGACATGTTGCCGATATCCGTCTCCAGCAGCTGTCTCTGTTCCTCTGTAGCGTCCAGCTTCATAAACACGCGAATCTGCACCTGATTGTCTATTTGATTCGTAATGGTGTTCACGTTAATGGATAAGAACATGAACACGCCTAGAATGAACAGGGAGATGACGATAGAAATGACCGAAGCGAATGACATCCAGCCGTTGCGAAAAATACTCTTGCTTCCCTCTCTTAAGTGGCGGGCCAAGTTGTTAAAAATCATAGCCGTATTCCCCCCGCGCTTCGTCTCGAACGATGTGGCCGTGCTCAATGGCGATGACGCGCTTGCGCATCGAGTTCACGATATCTTTGTTATGCGTCGCCATGACGATGGTCGTGCCGCGGAAATTAATCTCCTCCAGCAGCTTCATAATTCCCCATGATGTCTCCGGATCCAAGTTCCCCGTAGGCTCATCGGCTACGATAACGGAAGGATTATTCACAATCGCCCGGGCAATCGCGATCCGCTGCTGTTCTCCGCCCGATAGTTGAGCCGGCAGACTTGAGGCCTTATGCTTCAGCCCTACCAATTCAAGCACTTCCGGAACGCGGCGTTTAATGACCTTCTTCGGCGCCTCGATAACCTCCATTGCAAAAGCGACATTCTCATATGCCGTCAGCTTCGGCAGCAGCCGGAAATCTTGGAACACCACCCCGATATTGCGCCGGACAAACGGAATTTTCCGATGCTTCAGCTTGCCGATATTAAATCCGCTTACGAAGATTTCCCCTTTGGTCGGGGTTTCTTCTCTATAGATTAATTTCATAAAGGTCGATTTCCCCGCTCCCGAGGGACCAACCAAATAAACGAATTCATCCTTATCGATACATACAGATATCCCGCGCAACGCATGCGATCCATCCGTGTACGTCTTCCATACATCTTGCATTTCTATCAAAATATCACACCCTAAGTTTAAAAGATTAGCCTCTATATATTCGACACTGGCTCAACAATTCCTTTAAAAGAAAGCGAATTTCAACATCTTTTTACTCTCTGCACGAATTTCGACAAGAGAACATTGTAGAAAATGTCGATTCGAACTATAAATGAATCCTTCAGGTATATCATCATTTTTAATGGCCATTCTAGTTATGTTACAATCTCAATACTTGCATGAGCGTGATCAACTAACAAACGAAATGGGATTAGTAACAACTGGAGAGGAAAGGTTGATTCAAATGAAAACAAAGAAAAAATTTTATCAAAAAAAACGCTGGATGATTCCTATCTCTGCTATCTCTATCCTTGCTATTCCTATAGTACTCATATATTTAATCGGTCAGTTTACACCTGCACTTAACGCATTCATAATCAAACAACTTTTCGAATGGAAGCCATTTGCATCGCCCGCCAACATCGAAACAATAAAGAAACAAGTCAATGTCGAAAAAGATATTGTTTATGATGAGCACGGCATTGAGAATAGCCTATTAGATATTTACTATCCGAAAAATGCCGACAAGGATCTCCCTGTTATTATGTGGATACATGGAGGCGGATTTGTATCAGGCAGCAAAGAACAAACACAAGAATATGGCATGGCGCTCGCTAACGAGGGATATGTAGTGGCCAATATCAACTATGCCATTGCTCCGGCTCAAAAATATCCAGGGCCGATCATCCAAACCAATCAAGCTCTGAAATACCTGCAGGACACTATTGCGCAATATGGCGGCGATATGAATCGATTATTCATTGGCGGCGATTCGGCAGGGGCTCAAATTGCCAGTCAAACCGCTGCGGTTATAACTAATGAAAAGCTGGCAAAGTCAATGGATATTCACCCTCATGTCGATAAAAAACAGCTAAAAGGTGTTCTGTTATATTGTGGGCTTTACAACATGGATAGAATGAGTGAGCCTTCCTCATCTTTTGTTCTAAGGGCAGGAATTCAGACGGTATTTTGGTCGTATACGGGAGTTAAAGATTTCGCCTCTTTCTCTAGACTGGATGAGATGTCTACGGTCAAACAAGTAACACCTGATTATCCACCCGCCTTTTTGACAGTTGGAGATGTCGACCCACTGGCGCCGCATTCAATTGAACTTATAGACGTTCTTGAAAAGAATGGCGTGGAAGTGGAAAGTGTTTTATTTGAAGGCACCAATCCCGAATTAGGCCACGAGTATCAATTTGATTTTACCTCTCCGCACGCAGAACAAACGTTGGGCAAAACATTTGAGTTCTTAAAAAAACATAGCAGTTAACTTTTTACACTCAAAATAAACGCTCTAGTACCGAATGAAACAAGGGAGTTTATCTGTTTGAACCGTGCAGGAGCCGTCACCTCTCTTGGCCACTCCAATAAGCATTCCGGCTAAGCACTCTGCATAGCAGTCCGAACACTTTCCAAGTAAAGTTTGCCTATTCCCGCGCATATAGTGAATAAGATTGATTTTTTATTTACTTTCTTCATGCAGGAGGCAATCGGTTTGAAAAAAATACATGCTTTGTTTATCGTCGTCGCCTCGCTTCTGTTAGCTCTTAGCGCACTGTGGGGATGGGGGCACAGCTATGCCTCACAGGCTACGATACCGCCTCAAGTTCGCCTTTCGTCGTGGGATGTAGGTGGACAATCTATTGACGCTTTCCGTCAGGAGCTGAATGAACGCATCAAGCAGTTGGAACGGACCCCGTTCATCTTTACATTCGGGACCTCTGGCGTGGACCAGGTCAAGACAACACTGTCCGAACTTGGGGTTCAATACGACGCTGGCGCAATCCTCACCGCACTGCAGCAGCTGCAGGAAGGCACTCTTCTGGAGCGCATCAAAGCCAGATGGTCATTTCCCAAGGAGTGGATGCTGCGCTTCCAGTGGAAGGCAGACGTATGGAGGGAGCGTTTGACGCCAGGGTGGGAAACGAAAGCGTTCGGGAAGCCCGTCAATGCCGTGCGGAAAATTACAGATAGCGATCAGATTCAATACACGCCGGAGAAAACGGCATTCCGTATCGATCGCATGCAGATGGAACAGCTTATACGCGCTGCTATCCCGCATACTTGGCAAGAGGGGCAAGCGATTGCGATTGACGTTCCGCTTGTCGTGAGCGAGCCGCCGGTGACGGTGGCATCATTAAAGGCAGAAGGCATCGAACGGAAAATCATCGAGTTCTCGACGAGCTTCCTGCAAGCGGAAGACGGGCGCACGCACAACGTCGTGTCGGCGGCCAAGACGATTGACGACATGGTGTTGAAGCCCGGAGACGAGTTCGATTATGACAAAGTAATTGCGGAAACGGAAAAAAAGTACGGCTTCAAGGAAGCGCCCGTCATTTATAACGGCAAGCTCGTTCCGGGGATCGGGGGCGGCATCTGCCAAGTGTCGAGCACGCTATACAACGCGGTGCTGCGCACCGGACTCGAAATTGTCGAACGGCGCAATCATTCGCTGCCGGTATCGTATTTGCCGCTTGGACTCGATGCGACCTTCTCGCAAGGATATATCAATTTCAAATTTAAAAACACAACCGGCAAGCACCTGCTCATCCGCACCACCGCGGAAAACAACCGCCTCTCCATTAAATTTTTCGGCACCATGGATTCGAATGTGGCTTACAAAATGGAGACTAAGACGGTAAAGGTGTTGGAGCCTACTATTAAATATGTGAAAAATACAGATCTGCCCATCGGCGGCCACGAAACGCTGCAGCGGGGGAAGAAGGGGTATGTCGTCGAGTCTTATCGCATCAAGCTCGTGAACGGCAAGCAAGTGGATCGCCAACGTATCGCAGTGGATACGTATAGGCCGCAGCCGACGCTCATTGGCGTCAATACGGGCACTTCAGACCCATTGCCCAATCCGAAGGAAGAGCAAGGCCCGATTTTGGAGGATGGCGTGAACGGTCCTAATTTCCGATAAATCATAGTTAAATCCTAAAGATGTTTACATGCTCTTGTCATTGCACAAAATCCAATGGATGAGACAAATCCGATAAAACCTTCAGCCCTCCACGCAACGCAAAAAGCCCTGCGGTATTACGGCCATGATCAGCCGGTAATCCGAAGGGCTTTTTGTTGCCGGCTTTGAAGCGGCCGGCATTTATTCGTCGTGCTTTGCAGTATTTCTGGAGACGGCCACTTCGACCGTAAAGAGATGGGCATCGTCTTCGATATAGGCTGCAATTTTTCGAAGAAGATTGGCGGCGTCGGGACCTTTCAACGAAAGGTTGTACTTGAAACTGACGGAATCACTGCTAGCATACACCTGTTCATACGGACTGGATTCCACAGACTCTTCATTCCGCTGCATGTCCATAACTCTCTCTTGCCGATACATATCCACGGCTCGCTCCTGCTGATACATTTCCATGTTCCGATTCGGCGTTGGCAAGTCCGTCTTATGCAGCTCTCTTTTGCCGCACAGATCTTCATAGATGTCTTGTTTTTTTAGCCACGCATAGTAGGAAGATGAATTGTTGAATCCGAAATTGTGCGCCATTTCAACAATGCGATATTGAAGACGCAATCCTTTTATCGTCTCGATTCGTTGCTCCCTAGGCAGCAGTTCGAAATCTTGACGCGACGGAAATTCCATTAGATCACCCGCCCCTATCTCCTAGTGTATTCATTGACGCCGCTAAAGCTATATGTGAGCGGCTTTACAGATATATTACCTCTTGCGGCACGAACTGAAAAGCATATAATTTTACCGCTCGTTGCACAATTGGATCAAGCGCAAGTGAAAAAGAAGAGAATGGCTGAAAACGCCATCCTCTTGCATGTCAGCTCTATCCTTAACCGTCTTCCGTTTTAGAAACTGCGAAAATACGCCGTCATCTCCCAATCGTGCACTTCTGCCGCATAGCTGCCGTATTCCCGGTATTTTTCCGATACATATTCCCGAATCGCTTCCTCGCCCATTACATCGCGGACTAGCGTATCCCGCTCCATATGCTGCAACGCTTCGTACAGGTCACGCGGATAGGCATCCCAAGGGGAACAAGCTTGTTCCGCCAACGCGTGCAGGTTGCCCGTCGCTTCCTCCGGCGGCGCTTCGCGATTCCGGATGCCTTCCAAGCCTGATTTGAGCATGATGGCGAACAGCAGGTACGGATTGGCCGTCGGATCCGGCGGGCGATATTCCACTCGCGTCCCGGCGCCGCGCGCCGCAGGAATGCGGATGAGAGCGGAGCGATTGCTGCCCGACCACGCGATATGCGTCGGCGCTTCATGCCCCGGCACCAACCGCTTATAAGAGTTGACGACCGGATTCGAAATTGCGGCCATCCCCTTCGCATGATTCAGCAAGCCGGCGACAAAGTGCAAAGCCGTGTCGCTAAGCTCAGTCCGTCCCTCTGGGTCATGGAACGCGTTGCCGCGCCCCTTCTGCTGCAGCGACTGATTGCAATGCAGCGCATTGCCGTTATGACCGCTCATCGGCTTCGGCATAAAGGTCGCATGCAGCCCATTGCGCATGGCCACCTGCTTCGTCAATTGCTTGAACGTCTGCCAGCGGTCGGCAATCGAGAGCGCTTCGCCAAAGCGGAAGTTAATCTCGTGCTGACCGGGAGCAACCTCGTGATGCGAGGCCTCCAGCCGAAAGCCCTGCTTTCTCATTTCCTGAAGCAGCTCCAGCTTCGCTTCTTCGCCGCGATCCAGAGGAAAGGGGTCGAAATAACCGCCTTGGTCATGCGTCTCCGGTATCGGTACACCTTGTTCATCCAGCGGATAGAGGAAAAACTCGCCCTCTACGCCAATATGATAAGAATAGCCCATCTGTTTCGCTTCACTTATCACTTCACGCAGCATGCTGCGTGTACATCCCGGCGCACGGTCTCCGTCAGCGGTCCGTACGTCGCAATATACCGACGCAATTCGCGTGGCCTTCACGTGCCACGTCTCCACATGGAATGAAGTTGGATCCGGATGCAAGGCAAGATCGGATTGATCTACGCCGCCGTACCCTTTGACCGATGAACCGTCAAACAACACTTTTCCCTCCAAAGCCGCTTTTGCCTCGTCGCGGTGCACGATGAGCTGCTTCATGGCACCGAACATGTCAGTAAATTGCAGACGAAGGTACTCGACAGCGTTGCGCTGCAGTTCTTGAATGACCCCGTCTGCCGTACTAATGGGGGGCGCCTCTTCTTCCGGGCCTTTCTCCGGGGAGGCGTCGGGTGCTGCCGCTTGGCTTACCGGCGGTACAGAACGTTGCATTACGCATCCCTCCTCGTTCGCCGCTGTGGCATATCAGGAAGCGCGTTCACTGAAACGATGTCCTCCGATTTTTTTTGCGGTGGCGTCCAATATTGCTCATTGCCCGGCATATCGTCGAACCAAGCGGCATCATCGGGACAGTCGAGCACCATGAACTTGCCGTAATTCCCATCGCGGGATTGATGATACTTGAGATACGCCTTCCCATCCTCTATCGCCAAGATTTCAATCTTGCCCGACGTATGGCTCATGGATAGCCGGACCCGTTTGCCTAATCCGGATGTCTTGGACTTCGCTTCCTCCACGAGACGATATACATCTTGGAGAGGCAATACGAACTCGCTGTTGCCTGCCACCGGACGGTTGATAAAGAAATAATAAGGTGTCACTCCAGCCCACGACAGCTTATCGAGCAGCTCGCCCAGAACTTCGGCATTGTCGTTGATTCCACGCAGCACCGGCGTCTGATTGACGACGATTGCGCCCGCCTGATGAAGCGCCTCGAAGCCTCGCTTGGCTTCTGGAGTAATCTCTCTGGGGTGATTGATATGAGCCATGACATAAATGCGGTTATCAGGGGTAGAAAATTCTCGGATCGTCTCGAGCAATTGCTCGTCTTCATAGATACGCATCGGATTAAATACAGACAGCTTGGAGCCTAGGCGAATAATCTTCACATGTGGAATGGCACGTAAACATTCTAAAATCATGCGCAGCTTGGGGGTGGCAAGAATTAAGCTGTCTCCACCGGTTAACAGGACATTGTTGATTTCGGGGTGTTCGGCAATGTAGGCAAGGCCCGGATTGACATCGGACATCGCTTCTTTGACATCGTTGCGGAATAATCGTTTGCGGAAGCAGTATCGGCAATAGGCGCCGCATACTTCTGACACGATAAGCAGCGCGGTCGTGCCATACTTGTGCTGGCAGCCGGGAACGACGTAGTTCGTGTCCTCGTCCGAGGCGTCCCAGCGGCCGTACTCTTGAAGCTCGCCCGTGTTCGGTATGACCAGCTTCCGTATCGGGTCGTCGGGGTCGTTCCAATCAATCAAGTTCAAATAGTAGTCATTGACGCGAAATACGAATTTCTGTGTGATCTCCTTAAGCCGTTTCCTTTCCGTCTCGGGCAACTGAGTAATCTTGTCGATGTCGGTGACGTACTTCGGCTGAGGCATGGACATCCCTCCCTATGAAATTGGATAAAAGCGTCGAACGCTTTCGTCAATTATACACAAGTTTACATATCGAGGCAAATGATGGAATTGTGAATAGTGCGGAATGCAAAAAGAGCAAACGCGTCAGCGCCTCACGGTACGCTATTAACGCGCGTGCTCTTTCACATGCATTGTTTATGGATTCGATTCGAATGGATCGAATAAGAATGCGAAATTATTTTAATGAATTCGCCGCTTCCTTCTCTGTCAGCCACGCGTTCGACCGCACTATCGCCTGCTCAGCGCGGCGAATGGCCGCTTCCACTTGAACCGAGGCTGTTCCCCCGTAGACGTTGCGCGCATTGACGACATTTTCGGGCTGAAGCACCTCGTAAATGCGGTCATCGAACAGCGGCGAGAACTGCTGGAATTCGCCCAGCGACAGGTCCAGCAAATATTTGTTCTGCTCGATGCAATAGAGAACCGTCTTGCCGATGACCTCGTGCGCCTGACGGAACGGCATGCCCTTGTTCACGAGGAAGTCCGCAATGTCCGTCGCGTTGGAAAAGTCTTGGCGCACCGCTTGGCGCATCCGGCCGCGGTTCACCTTCATCGTCTCTACCATCGGGGCAAATAGGCGCAGTGCGCCATCCAGCGTCTCTACCGTATCGAACATGCCTTCCTTGTCTTCCTGCATGTCTTTATTGTAGGCAAGCGGGAGCGCCTTCAGCACCGTCAGCATGCCGATGAGATGGCCGTACACGCGCCCGGTTTTGCCGCGGACAAGCTCTGCCACGTCCGGATTTTTCTTCTGCGGCATAATGCTCGATCCGGTGCAGAACGCATCGTCAAGCTCGACGAATTGGAACTCGGTGCTCGACCAGAGCACCAGTTCCTCGCACAAGCGGGACAAATGCATCATGATGAGCGAGGCATTCGACAGAAATTCCACGATGAAATCCCGGTCGCTTACTGCATCCAAGCTATTCTCGTAGACCCGATCGAAGCCGAGCTCCTCCGCCACGAAATGGCGGTCAATGGCAAAGGTCGTGCCCGCGAGAGCCCCTGCGCCAAGCGGCAGCGCATTGATGCGCTTGTAGCTGTCCGTCAGACGCTCGATATCGCGCTCGAACATGGATACGTACGCCATTAGATGATGGGCGAACAGAATCGGCTGCGCCCGCTGCAAATGCGTATAGCCAGGCACAATCGTGTCCAGATTGGCCTTCGCCTGCTTGAGCAGCGCTTCCTGGAGCTGCACCAGCAGGCCGGCGAACGTGACGACCCGCTTGCGCAAATACAAGTGCATGTCGGTCGCCACCTGATCGTTGCGGCTGCGGCCCGTATGCAGCTTGCCGCCGACCGGACCGATCAAGTCGATCAGCGTCTTCTCGATATTCATATGGATATCTTCATCGGAGACGGAATAATTCATGTCCCCGTTCTGGATTCGCTTCATTACTTGATGCAGGCCTTCTTTGATCGTATCGACATCATCGTGCGGCAAAATGCCGCATTTCCCTAACATCGTCACGTGGGCAAGGCTACCTTGAATGTCTTCTTCCGCCATCTCTTTATCAAAAGCGATGGACGCTGTATACTGCTCCACCAACTGGTCCGTCTGCTTCGTGAACCGGCCGCCCCACAATTTGCTCACGTCGTTTCCTCCTCACCATGCGCGTTCCTGCTGCCTTCCAATGGAGGCGGCAGGATGTGATTGTCCTTAAGGAGTCGTGTCCTGCGCATGTCTGTATATCCTTCTGTTATGATTCCACTTTCACTTGCTCCAGCTTCGCTCCATGAACGCTCGTGCCATGAACGCCGGAAGCTACCTTCAGGCGCAGCGCGTGCAGGTGAATGAAGCCGGTGGCGTCATTCTGATCATACGCTTGCGATGGATCCGCCTCCATGGTGGCAATATCCGGATTGTATAAGCTAAGCGGACTTTGCACGCCCGCCCCGATGACGTTGCCTTTGTACAGCTTGAGACGGACGGTGCCCGTCACATGCTTCTGGCTTTCGGTGACGAGCGCTTGAATGGCAAGCCGCTCCGGCGCGAACCAGAAGCCGTTGTACACGATCGAGCTGTACTGCGGAATGAGCGAATCGCGCAGGTGCATAACCTCGCGGTCCATCGTCAGCGACTCCATTTTGCGGTGCGCGGTGAACAAGATCGCACCGCCCGGAGTCTCATACACGCCGCGGCTCTTCATGCCGACGAAGCGGTTCTCAACCATATCGATGCGGCCGATGCCGTGCTTGCCGCCGAGCTCATTCAAGGTCTCCATCACCTGGAGCGGCGACATCCGCTCGCCGTTGATGGCAACGCAGTCGCCCTGCTCGAACGCAAGCTCCACCAGTTCCGCTTCGTTCGGAGCATCCTCCGGCGATACGCTCAGCACATACATATCCTTGCTCGCATCTGCGCTGGCATCGAACCAAGGATCCTCCAGCATTCCGCTCTCGAAGCTGATGTGCAGCAAATTGCGGTCCATCGAATATGACTTCGCTGCGGAAGCCTGCACCGGGATGCCATGCTTCTCGGCATACGCGATCATTTCCGCGCGGCCCGGGAACTGCGCACGGAATTCCTCCGAGCGCCAAGGCGCGATTACTTGAATATCCGGCGCAAGCGATGCCGCCGTCAATTCGAAACGGACTTGGTCGTTGCCTTTGCCGGTGGCGCCATGGGCAATCGCGATCGCTCCTTCTTTGCGGGCAATTTCAACCATGCGCTTGGCGATAAGCGGGCGCGCGATGCTCGTGCCGAGCAAATATTGCCCTTCATACAGCGCCCCCGCCTGGAACATCGGATAGATGAAATCGCGCGCGAATTCGTCGCGCAAATCATCGATATATACTTTGGAGGCGCCGGTCGCGATCGCCTTTTCCTCCAAGCCGTCCAGCTCCTCTTTTTGCCCGATATCCGCTGTGAAGGTGATGATTTCCGCATCATATGTTTCTTTGAGCCAAGTCAAAATGACCGATGTATCAAGCCCGCCCGAGTAGGCCAGCACGATTTTATTCTTCGCCATCGTGTTTCCCCCGTTCGCTGTTCGTAATTCTCATCCTGATTGATTTGACGTTTTATCTCTCTTAACCCATCAGCGCGGCCATAATCGCCTTTTGCGCATGGAGCCGATTTTCCGCTTGGTCGAAAATGACGGAATGCTTGCCATCGATGACGCCTTCGCTCACTTCCTCGCCACGATGCGCAGGCAAGCAGTGCAAGAAGAGGTAATCCGGCTTCGCGTAACGCGTCAGCTCCTCGTTCACCTGGAAATTGCGGAACGCCATCTCGCGCTGCTGCTGCTGCGATTCGAAGCCCATGCTCGCCCAGACGTCCGTATATACGACATCGGCATCCGCGATCGCTTCCTTCGGATCCTGCGTCACGAGCACATTGGAACCGAAGGCTCCAGCCTGTTCCTTGCATTGCTTCACGATGTCCTCATCTGGCGTATATCCTTCCGGCGAAGCGACTGCAACATTCACGCCCAGCTTGCTCGCGCCCACCATAAGCGAGTGCGCCATATTGTTGCCGTCTCCGATGTAGGCCAGCTTCAATCCTTGCAGCTTGCCCTTCTTCTCGAGCACAGTCTGGTAATCGGCCAACGCTTGGCACGGATGATTCATATCCGTCAGACCATTAATGACCGGAATCGTCGCGCCCCGTGCCAGATCGATGACCGTGCGGTGCGCGTACGTGCGGATCATGATGCCGTCCAAGTACCGCGACATCGTCTGCGCCGTATCAAATATCGTTTCACCGCGACCCAGCTGAAGGTCGTTCTTGCTGAGGAATAGAGCGTGCCCGCCGAGCTGGTACATGCCCACTTCGAACGAAACGCGGGTGCGGGTAGATGATTTTTCAAAAATCATGCCGAGCGTTTTCCCTTTCAGCGGCTGGTATGTTTCACCCGCCTTCTGCTTTTGTTTCAGTTCTATCGCGCAGTCAAGCAAATATTGGATTTCTCCTGTCGTATAGTCAGTCAGCGCGATGAAGTCGCGCCCGCGCAAATCAATCTTGGATTGTGTAGTCGTCATAATCCCACCTCCGAAGTTGTACATGTCTAGTATATTTATATGGGTCAATCGTCGATGGATGCTCGCTGATCACGGGTTCATCCTGAAGCCTATGAGATCGTCGTTACAGCGGCAGAGCGTTTCGCCAAAACAGTATGGATAATATCGACTGCTTCATCCATGTCTTCCTCGGTCACAAGCAAGTTCGGCAGCAAGCGGATAACGTTCGGTCCGGCACTGATGAACAGCAGCCCGGCTCTCTGCGCATCCGCAATCATATCGCTCACCGGCTCGTGACACTCAATGCCGATTAGAAGTCCGATTCCGCGAATGTCCTTGACTGCGGACACATCGCTCAGCTTCACGCGCAGCGCGTTCAGAAGATAACTCCCTTTTTCCGCCGCACGAACCGCGGCCTTGTCTTCCAGCATCGTCTCCAACGTGCCGAGCACCGCCGACATCGCCAGCGGGTTGCCGCCGAACGTCGAGCCGTGGCTCCCCGGACCGAACGCTTCGCGCAGATGCTCCTGCGCCAGCATCGCCCCTACGGGAAAGCCGCTGCCGAGCCCCTTGGCCGCCGTGAAAATGTCCGGCTTCAAGCCGTAATGCTCGTGCGCGAATAACGCCCCGGTGCGTCCCATGCCCGTCTGCACCTCGTCCACGATAAGCAAGATGCCATTCGCTGCGCATAGCTGCGCGACTTCTGCCGCAAACGCCGCTTTAATCGGCAGCACGCCGCCTTCTCCTTGCACGATTTCCAGCATGATGGCCGCCGTATTCTCGTTCACGGCAGCCTTCAGCGCCGCGATATCGTTGAACGGCACGTACCGGAAGCCAGCAGGCAGCGGCGCAAAGCCGTCCTTCACCTTATCCTGCCCCGTCGCCGTCAGCGTCGCCAGCGTGCGGCCGTGGAACGACTGCTCGAAGGTGATGATTTCGCTGCGTCCGCTCTGCGCCACCTTCGCATGGTAACGGCGGGCCAGCTTGATCGCTGCCTCATTCGCCTCCGCGCCGCTGTTGCAGAAGAAGACCGCATCTGCACACGAATTTGCCGCCAGCAGCTCGGCTGCCTGCTCCTGCTGCGGAATACGGAACAGGTTCGACACATGCCACAGCGTATCCAACTGCTGCTGAACCCGTGTCTTCACCCGTTCCGGCGCATGCCCCAGGTTCGTGACGGCAATGCCGCTCATAAAGTCCAAATACATGTTGCCTTGGTCATCCCACAAACGGCTTCCTTCTCCTTTGACGAGCGTCATCGGGAAGCGCGCATAGGTTGGCAGCAAAGCATTAGTTTCGGTATCATTTGGCTTTAACACTACATTCACCCCTTATCATCCTTGTATGGTTGTTCCACAAGCCCTCTTTGAACACTCACTGTACGATTCTCGTGCCGATGGATTCCCCCGCCATGATGCGCCGCAGCACATTCGGCTCGGCTCCGTCTGCGATAACGACTTCCTTCACGCCGCCCTTCATGCACTGCATAGCCGCGCGCACCTTCGGTATCATTCCGCCATATATTTCACCGCTAGCAATCATCGCTTCGATTGCAGATGTAGTAACGACGGGCAGGACCGTCTTTATGCCCTGTTCCGCCTTCATGATGCCCGGCACGTCCGTAATGACCAACAGCTGCTCTACACCGAGATGAGCTGCCACCGCACCGGCTGCCGTGTCGGCATTGATGTTGTAGCGCTGGCCGTTGCTATCGAGCCCGATGGGTGCGATGATCGGCATATATTGCAGCGCCATAACCCCTTCAATCAGCTCTGCGTTGACCTGTGTCACGTCGCCTACATAACCGACCTCGTCGGCATTCGCTACCGGCATCGCTTGAATCAAGCCGCCGTCTGTGCCGGATAGACCAACCGCCGCGGCGCCTATACCGTTCAGACGCCGCACGATCTGCTTGTTAATCTGGCCTGCCAGCACCATCTCGACGACATCCAGCACGGCCTCATTCGTCTTGCGCAGACCTCCGATAAATTCGGACTCGATGCCGAGCTTATCCAGCATGCTTGATATCGCCGGACCGCCGCCGTGCACGATGACCGGCATCGTGCCTTCCGCCTGCAGCTGCCGCAGTTGTGCGTAAAAGGAATCCGGCAATGCCGCAAGTGTGCTTCCGCCGCATTTCATGACGAACCGCTTCGTCTGGACGGCCAGCGCCGATGATCTCGCTTGTTCCGATATAGTACGCATCGTTCCGTCCCCTCCCGTAAATTCCAGCTTTATGTCCGATAAGCCGCATTAATGCGGACGTAGTCATACGTTAAGTCACAGCCCCAAGCTGTCGCCGTGCCCGCACCCATATGGAGGTTAACGTAAAACACAACCGTGTCCCCCTTCAAGTACGCAAGCGCCTCTTCTTCATTAAAAGCGACCGGAGTCGATTGGTTCAGCACCTTGATCGGGCCCACCTGAATGTCGACGGTATCCACGTTTACCGGCTCTCCGGAATATCCAATGGCGGCAATGACACGGCCCCAGTTGGCATCTGCTCCAAATACGGCCGATTTGACCAGACTGGAACCGACGATCGACTTCGCAATTGCGCTGGCCGCTTCATTCGAAGCCGCCCCAGCGATGCGCACTTCAATAAGCTTCGTCGCACCTTCCCCGTCACGCGCTATTGCCTTGGCCAACTGCTCGCATACGTACTGGAACGCTTCAGCGAACGCGGTCCAATCGGAATGGCTCTCCTGCAGCGCCTCATGTCCGGCAAGTCCGCTCGCCATTGCGAGCAGCATGTCATTCGTACTCGTGTCGCCATCGACGGTAATCATGTTGAACGTCGCATCGGTCGTACGCTTCAGCAGCGCCGCCAGCGCTTCCTGCTCAATGACGGCGTCCGTCGTGACGAAGCCGAGCATCGTCGCCATATTCGGGTGAATCATGCCCGACCCTTTTGCCGCGCCGGCAATCGTGACCGGCTTGCCGTCGATGATGACGACCGCGCACGCTTCCTTCTTCACGAGGTCGGTCGTCAATATCGCATGCGCGAATTGCTCCGCGCCCTCGCCGGCTGCCGTCAACACCGCCGGAAGCTCCGCGATGCCCCGCTCGATGCAGTCCATCTTGAGCGGCTCGCCGATAACGCCGGTTGACGCAACCGCAACGTAGTGCGGCGCGACGCCAAGCTGCTCCGCGAACGCGCTGCGCATGCGGTACGCGTCCGCTTCTCCCTGCTTGCCCGTGCACGCATTCGCGTTGCCGCTGTTCACCAGCACCGCCCGCAGCTTGCCTTCCGCCGCCAGGCTCGCCCGCGTGACGGCAAGCGGCGCTGCCTGGAAGGCGTTCGTCGTATATACCGCCGCCGCGGCAGCCGGCACGTCGCATACTATCGCGCCGATGTCGTTGCGCGTCGACCTTTTCAATCCGCAATGCAGACCGCTGGCCCGGAATCCTTGCGGAGCCGTGATTGATCCATCTATAATCTCGAACTGGCGTTCCATAGTCATTGTCGCGTGTTTATATTTTTCCATAAGGCATCAACCTTCTTTTTTTCAAAATGGTAAAGGATATGTTACTATGTGTATCCGTATCGATCGAAAAGAATGACTACGGGTATACCGGCGTTAAGTTCAGTCCCAGCGCTTCGTCCCAGCCCATCATCAGGTTCAGGTTCTGAATCGCCTGCCCGGCCGCTCCCTTCACCACATTATCGATGACGGAGATGATCGTTACCCGCTTCGTGCGCTCATCCACTGCGAATCCGATATCGCAGTAGTTCGAGCCGAACACTTCCTTCGTCGCCGGCCACTGGCCCTGCGGCCGAATTCGTACGAAGCGCCGACCCGCGTAGTGGTCTTTATATAATGAAATAAAATCTTGTTCAGAATAATTTCCGGTTAATGAAGCGTACATCGTGCACATAATGCCGCGCGTCATCGGCGTCAAATGCGTCGTGAACGTCACGGTGACCGGTGTCCCCGCCACTTCGCCCAACGTCTGCTCGATTTCCGGGATATGCTGATGCTTATTCACTTTGTACGCTTTGAAATTTTCGTTCAATTCCGCATAATGCACTCCTAAATTCACGCCGCGGCCCGCTCCCGATACGCCAGACTTCGCGTCAATGATCAGGCTCGCCGGATCAATCCAACCGGCCTTCATGGCAGGGGCCAGACCCAGCAGCGTCGCCGTCGGGTAGCAGCCCGGGTTGGAGATAAAGCGCCGGCCTTGTGCATACCCGCCATCTGCATACAGCTCGCATAACCCGTATACAGCATCATTCAGCAGCTCGGCTTGCGGAGCTTCATGCTTATACCATGCCGTGTATACCGCTCCGTCCTTAATACGGAAATCACCGGATAAATCGATTACGGTCAGCCCTGCATCCAAAAGCTCGGGCACCAGTCTCCCGCTGACGCCAGAAGGAGTAGCCGTAAACACCACGTCCGCTTTCCTTCGCATCTCCTCCGCACTCACGCCGTCCAACGTATCGCACATAATCTCGTTCAAATGCGGATAGCCGTCCGCGATCGGCGCGCCTGCGCTCGACGCGGAGATGACCGAAGCAATATTCACGTTCGGATGATTCAACAACAGCCGTATCAACTCCACGCCGCCATAGCCCGTCGAGCCAACGATGGCCGCGTTTACCTTCTGTTCGTTCCCCATACTGCTCTCTCCATTCCCTTTAGAGGTTGTTTAAAAAGTCCGCTTTTGATCACGAAGCATCCCAATGATGTCATGCGGCATCGAATCTTGCATTCACTCTCGAAGTCCGGCGCTCATGTAGTCCCGCCTACACTCCGCTCCTCCTTCTTCGAGTTCTTGCAACCCTCTCGGTGCTGAAAAACGTTCTTTTTAAACTCGTTTATCTTTTCTTAAAAATATACGTCCAATTGAATAATTATGTATCATTATACGACTTCATTTATATAAATACAATGGTTTTTATGTTTATTCACAATAAAAAAAACGTCACCAGCGGCACACGTTCTGTGTTGTCTGCTGATCACGTTGCTATATGTGAAGTCGCATTATACAATTGGAGCACTTCGTTTATTCGGTTAATCATATTGGAACTCAGACGCTTGCTGCTCCCTCCTCCCCGCCGTAACAGAAAATGCCGCTCGTAGCTTCTTCATTCCGTTGGCTATACTAGACTTCTGTCTGTGCCTCTGCTTGTACATGAAAATGAAAAAATGAGAATTGTTACCACTTGTAGTATAAACCTATTTTCCACGTGCAGACAAGGCTATTGCCAATATTACACAAATTCTACATAAACATAAAGCTCGGGTAAGCTTTACCCGAGCCTGTCACATCTATTATCGCAAGTTATCATGCTTGTATTTGAAAACCTTCACCCAGCACCTCGTTCGTATCGCTTATGATGACAAACGCTTGCGGGTCGACGGAACGGACAAGCGATTTTAGCTTATACACCTCTGTCTGCCCGACGACAACCATGAGCACAGTCCGCCCCTCGCCCGTATACCCGCCTTCCCCCTTTAACTTCGTCAAGCCGCGGTCTAGATCGTGAAGAATCGCTTCTGCCAGCTGATCCGCCTCTTGACTAATAATGAAAGCCACCTTCGTATAGCCAAGGCCGACCTGAACGATGTCGATCATCTTACTGGTAACGAATAAAGCAATCAACGCATACATGGCGCTTTCGAAGGACAATAGCACCCCTGCCAAAATAATGATGACTCCATCGCAAATCGCAACCGACAGGGACAGGTTAATCTTCCCGAATGTATGCAGAAGCTGCGCCGAAATCGCATTCCCCCCTGTCGAGCCGCGTCCACGGAACACAATCCCGAGGCCAATGCCTAGGCCGATCCCGCCAAAAATGGCCGCCAGCAGCGGATTATCTGTCACCGGTTCGATATGGGCCGTCAAGAAAATAAACGTCGGCAACGCAACCGACCCCACGAAGGTGCGGATGCCGAATTGCTTCCCCAGCAAGGAGACACCGATAATAAACAACGGAATATTGAATGCATATTGCGTAATCGCCGGATTCCAACCGAATTGATGCTGAAGAACAATGGATAACCCGGAAATTCCCCCGGAAGCAATCTGATTCGGCAGCAGCAACGCATTGAAGGTTAACGCCATAATGAAGGCGCCCACGAACAGCAGCACGTAATCGAGCACTGTGCGCATCGGATGATCGTAAGGTATTAGCATGCCGCCGCGCCGCGCTCTTTGGGATGAACGGGATGATGATTTCGAAGCATATGATGAGTTAGACATACATGGTTTCTCTCCTTTATCGGTAGACCTCTCTATACAATGGACAAGCTTGTACGAAGTTGCCCTGCTCCTATTACAAGGGGTAACATTGGCTGATCCGAATTGTATAGTATGCGCAGCCTATGTTAAGGTAAAGCGTTCAAGTACAGCAAAAAACCTGCTCCGATCGAAATCGGCGCAGGTTTTGCTGTCGGTGTTGCTGCAAGTTAATTTTCAGACGATGGTTGTATTAAAGTTCGTAAATAGGCTTCAATGAACGCATCCAAATCGCCGTCCATGACAGCGCCGACATTCCCGGTCTCCACCTGCGTCCGGTGGTCCTTCACCATGCTGTACGGATGGAACACGTAGGAGCGAATCTGGCTGCCCCAGGCAATGTCCATCTGCTCGCCGCGGATTTCAGCAAGCTGCTGCCGCTGCTCTTCAATCTTGCGTTCGTACAATTTAGAACGAAGCAAGGTCATTGCCCGATCGCGGTTTTTAATCTGCGACCGCTCGGTCTGGCACGTAACGACGATTCCGGTCGGAATGTGCGTAATCCGCACGGCGGAATCGGTCGTGTTAATATGCTGGCCGCCCGCGCCGCTGGCACGGTACGTATCTATCTTCAAATCTTCCGTACGAATCTCGATGTCGATATCGTCCGTAATTTCCGGTACGACATCGCAAGATACGAAGGATGTGTGGCGCCGGCCGGATGAATCGAATGGGGAAATCCGCACCAGACGGTGGACCCCCTTTTCCGTCTTCAAATAGCCATACGCGTTGTAGCCTTTAATTAGCAGCGTCACGCTCTTAATGCCCGCTTCATCGCCTGGCAAAAAGTCGAGCACCTCGACCTTGAAGCCGTGTTTCTCCGCCCAGCGCGTGTACATGCGCAGCAGCATCTGCCCCCAGTCCTGCGACTCGGTGCCGCCCGCGCCCGGATGGAGCTCCAGGATAGCGTTGAACTTATCATATGGCTCGCTCAACAAGAGCTGCAGCTCGAAATTTTCCACGCGAGTGAGAATCTGTTCCACATTCGCCGTCAATTCGCTTGCCAAGGACTCATCGTCCTCTTCCTCCGCCAGCTCAACCATCATCTGCGCGTCTTCATAATCCTGCATCAGCTTCTGAAATTCTTCCACGCTGCCCTTAACGGCATTTAACTCGGAAATAATGCCCTGCGCCCGCTCATTATCGTCCCAGAAGTCGGGAGCCGACATTTTCTCCTCGTAGTTGGAAATCATCTCTTGCTTCAGATCGAGGTCAAAGTGACCCCCTAAGATTTGTAAGTTTCGCGGCGATGTCTCGCAAATTATGGCGTACGGTTGCATCGATCATCGTAATTCACCTCGGTCCATAGTGTCTCCCCAAATAACGGGCGGCTAAGGCCGCCCGTCGCTGGAGTTGTATAAGTCGTGACGGACACGATACCGTCACTTGGCTAGCTAGTATTTGCCTAAAGCTTCGCGGCCTTAACCTTGCTTGCCATGGCACTGCTTATATTTCTTGCCGCTGCCGCACGGACAAGGGTCGTTGCGGCCGACGGTTTCTTCTTTCGTTACCGGGCGCTTCTCGCCTGGTTCCGCATTTGTTGACATTTTGCTCTCGTCCACAACGGCTTGACGTTCCACATTTTGCTCAACTTGAGCCTTCATGATGTATGTCGATACTTCCTCTTGAATCGAAGCGACCATGCTATTGAACATTTCATAGCCTTCGAATTGATACTCGCGGAGAGGATCTGTACCGCCATATGCGCGCAAGTGAATCCCTTGACGCAGGTGATCCATCGCATCGATGTGATCCATCCACTTGGAGTCGACCGCACGGAGAACGACGACTTTCTCGAACTCGCGTACCAGCTCAGGCCCGATGCGCTCCTCGCGCTCCGTATATTTAGCCAGCACCTTGTCAAAGAGGAACTCGATAATCTCGTCCTTCTCTTTGCCCCACAGGTCATCCTTCGTAATGGCTCCTTCATCCAGCATGCTGCGGTGCATGTAATCAACGACCTCTTGCAATTCCCAGTTCTCAGGAATGTCGTCTTCGTTGCAATGCGCGCTGACTACGCGTTCCACGCACGGCTGAATCATATCCATAACAATTTGCCGGATATTTTCCGCTTCCAGCACTTCACGGCGCTGGCGGTAAATGATTTCGCGCTGCTGGTTCATGACGTCGTCATATTGCAGGACGACTTTGCGCAGGTCGAAGTTGTTGCCCTCGACGCGCTTCTGAGCAGACTCAACGGCACGCGTGATGAGCTTGGATTCAATCGGTTGGTCCTCTTCAAATCCAAGGCGTTCCATCATGCCAAGCACGTTGTCCGCACCGAACCGGCGCATCAGCTCGTCTTCAAGCGACAGATAGAACTGCGAAGAACCCGGGTCACCCTGACGGCCGGCACGGCCGCGCAGCTGGTTATCGATACGACGGCTTTCGTGACGCTCCGTACCGATGATATGCAGGCCGCCTACATTAGATACGCCCTCGCCCAAAATAATATCCGTACCGCGTCCCGCCATGTTCGTCGCAATCGTAACCTGATTCGGTTCACCCGCGCGCGAAATGATTTCCGCTTCTTCACGGTGAAACTTCGCATTCAGCACTTGGTGCTTAATGCCTTTTTTGCGCAGCTTGTCGGACAGCAGCTCAGAGTTCTCGATCGATACCGTACCGACGAGCACCGGCTGTTGCTCCTTATGACGCTGCACAATCTCTTCCACGACCGCGTTGAATTTCGCGTTCGCCGTCTTGTAGACGACATCCGGGAAGTCTTTGCGTTGATTTGGTTTATTCGTAGGGATTTGGATAACTTCCAACCCATAAATGCTCTTGAATTCCTCTTCCTCTGTCTTAGCCGTACCGGTCATGCCGGCCAGCTTGCGGTACATCCGGAAGTAGTTCTGGAACGTAATCGTCGCGAGCGTCATGCTCTCGTTCTGAACTTCGAGCTGCTCTTTTGCTTCGATCGCTTGATGCAAGCCGTCGCTGTAGCGGCGTCCCGCCATCATGCGGCCCGTAAATTCGTCAACGATGACAATCTCGCCTTCGTTCACGACATAATCGACGTCACGGCGCATAATCGCATGTGCTTTCAACGCTTGCTGAACATGGTGGTTCATCGTTACGTTCTTCACATCGAACAAGTTCTCGATACCAAGGACTTTCTCGGCCTTGGACACCCCTGCTTCCGTCAAAGCAACTTGACGGGTTTTGACGTCAATCGTATAGTCTTCTTCTTGTCTCAACAGTTGAGCCAACGTATCCGCAATATGGTACAATTCCGTCGATTTCGCTGCTTGTCCGGAAATGATGAGCGGCGTACGCGCTTCGTCAACGAGGATGGAGTCCACTTCATCGATAATGGCGAAGTTGAGCGGACGTTGAACCATCTGCTCCTTGTATAGCACCATATTGTCACGCAGGTAGTCAAAGCCATACTCGTTGTTCGTTCCGTACGTAATGTCGCAGGCATACGCTTCTTGCTTCATCGCATGGTCCATACCCGCTAAGTTCAAACCAACCGTCATACCCAAGAAGTTGTATATCTGGGCCATCAATTCGCTGTCGCGGGAAGCCAAATAATCGTTGACCGTAACGACGTGCACGCCTTTGCTTGCCAACGCGTTCAAATAGACAGGCAGCGTTCCGACGAGCGTCTTCCCCTCACCTGTCTTCATCTCTGCAATCTTACCTTCATGAAGCACCATACCGCCCAGGAGCTGCACGTCATAGTGACGCATGCCCAGCGTACGCTTCGCCGCTTCACGCACTGTTGCAAACGCCTCTGGAAGCAACTGATCGAGCGTATCGCCTTTTTCCAAGCGCTCACGGAATTCATCTGTCTTCGCGCGCAGTTGATCATCAGACAACTTTTCAAATTCCGGTTCCATACCATTGATAAGCTCCACGGTCTTCATTAACCGCTTCACTTCGCGTTCATTGGCGTCGCCGAATATCTTCTTCACAATTCCTAGCATGGTTAACCCCTTTCACGCAAATCCGATCGTGATTTTATGGCCGCTCCCCCTCAGGTCGATCTGTAGAGAAAGAACGGTGACATTGACTTGTTTTGCAATAAATTGTAACAGTTTCAACAAGGTCCCGCAACCGCCGTCAGGCAAGTTTTCAGACGTTTTGCGTACATTTTCATGTCGATACAGCATTATAGTGGGAGTCCTATTGATTTCGTAAATGATGTAGAACTTTCATAATCCTTTATGAGTCGTGTTCAAAAACCACTTTTTTTCACTACCTCTATTATACGCGAAAAGAGCCCATTCCGTTGTGGAATTAGGCTCAGTCCTTTTTTGGTATCAGGTGCAGTCTCTGCTAATTGTTGATTACAGAGGTTCTGTCCCGTTCTTAGCCTTGTTCTATTAGCCCGTAGCGGCCGTCGTTCCGACGGTACACCACGTTCACTTCTTTACTCTCCGCATTGGAGAACACGAAGAAATTATGTCCTATCATATTCATCTGCAGGATAGCTTCTTCCACGTCCATCGGCTTCAACGTAAATCGCTTCGTCCGCACGACTTCCAGCATATCCTCTTCACCCGCAGGAAGCTGAGTCACTTCGTCGCTGAACAGATGGTCTGTGCTTCCCGATAGGCGGAATTTCCGGTTCACCTTCGTCTTATGCTTGCGAATTTGCCGTTCCAGCTTATCCACGACGGAATCGATCGAAGAATACATATCCTTGCTGCGGTGTTCCGCACGCAGAAGCAAGCCAGTTAGCGGAATGGTTACTTCAACTATGTGTAAATCACGAATCACGCTCAACGTTACGCTAACGTCTGAGGTAGGGGGAGTTTCAAAATACCGTTCCAGTCGACTTAATTTCTTCTCGACATAGTCAAGTAGCGCGTCTGTAACTTCAATGTTCTGACCTCGAACTTTATAATTCATAGGACACTCCTCCTTTGATGTCTATATTATAACATATATTTGGGCACGGAACGAAAAAAACGGTTACAATTCGTTTACAATTCCGTATCCTTTAGTACCCTTGTCCGGAGGGGGTGAAACAGTGCCGACTCAATTATGTGCCAGAGTTATTCTCCTCTGTAACAATTCCTCTGCCGCATGAAAATCATCTATTGTATCAATCTCTACAATATCCCCAACTTCACAAGATCTGACATAAACATTATAGTTTTGATTGTATAAATTCGTCGGGATTTCATCCCAATAGCGCTGTTTGGCGCTATCTGATTGTATTTCCTTGATAATGTCCTGCTTCAATTGCTTGCCTGCTTTCTCGTCCCAGTAAGAGACCCCATACATCAAGTAACAATTCTCGCCGCCTAATTTCATTGAGGCAACTCTTCCGCCTTCAAGTTCCAAACACCAATCATCCGTTTCCTTTTTGAAGATGCCTGCATAATTGCAGTGATATTGGTATTTCTGTATGATATTCTTATTCGTCAACAAAATATCACCATCGAAAATATACGTATTTTCAAGATAATCTTTCGCCAAGTAAGCGGAATAAATATTATTGTATTCTTCATATTTGTCATTATCTATAAAGATGATATGGGGATACTTCTCTAATAGGAAGTCGAATTTTTCCTTGAGGTATCCTCTTACGATCACTACTTCCCGAATGCCAATATTGTGAACCGTCTCCAACATGTCTTCGATCATGCTTTTTCCGTTGACCTCCACTAGGGACTTAGGTCTGTCTTTCGTTAATGGATAAAGTCTGGTGCCCATGCCTGCAACTATGAAGACGGCACGCTTCACTCTGTACATTTCCAATACATCCAAGCCTTTTTCCGTAATCATAATGGTATCGTCATCATGAAGGCTTACCCACCGTGCTGCGGTCAGTTGATTGAGCATGCTTTGATCGATTTCGTTTTTCGGGAGTCCCGCATCTCGATTTTGTTCAAGCTGCATGATTATGTCGAATTGTTCTTTCGTTAACATTTTTATCGCTCTTTTCTCCGCTCGTATTTGTTTAAAATAAATACTTTCTAAAAAGTGAAGCAATCCATTTAAAAACTAGATTCACGCACAATATCAGCAGCACAACGACGGACGCTTCTTCAAACAGCAGCTGCGCCTCGTATTGGTTAATCATTAAGGCGATGGTCATATTTTTCGTATTGCTCAAAAATGCGACTGCGGATATCGTTACCATTGAATTGATAAAGAAAAAGCTGAACATGTTCATGATGGTAGCACTTGTGCTAGGTGCCAATATGTCTTTTATATACTTCAGTTGTTTAATTCCCATCGTATTAGCCGCTTGTTCCAATTCCCCGGGAATTTTATTTTGGCTGTTGTAGGCCAGTAAGTACGGGGTTGAAAAGAAATGCATGATATTTACCAAAATAATGATGTATGCCGTTCCGTATATCGGCGTAAAGCTGAAAAATTGGATATAGCCTAATCCAAGCACGATCCCTGGGATGACTAATGGAAATACAGCCAAGGAATAGATTGTCCTTGCCATAAATTTATTGGGCAATCTAATACTGACATATGCGATAAGGTAAGCTGCTGCGGTGCCTATTAAGGCAGTTGATAATGAGATGACAAGGGAATTATAGATTGCATTTCCTGCTCCCCCATAGACGACAGCTTGTAAATGTTTCAATGAAAACGTCATATTAGTGGGATATTGTTCAACAAGCCCGATTCCGATATAAGAAATAACGGGCATTAGGGCAATAAGAGCTGCTATCGCACATATAGCGGTATACAATATGTCTCTTGCTTTATTCCTTGTTGCCGTATACACAGGACTGTTCACTTGATCCAGTTCTACATTGTTTATCTTTCGGCTCAGCAGAAAGGTTATAATCGCTGGTATTAAGAGCAGAATGGCTATAAACCCGCCTTTTGAGAAGTCCAGCAGCCCGATTACTTCACGGTATAACAGAACAGGCAGGGTATTCGCTTTTCCGCCTATGGCCAACGCCACGCCATAATCGGTGAATACAATCGTAAATACGGTTGAAGCAACGATCAACAACTGTTTTTTTATCAATCCCAATGTGATGTCAAAAAACACTTTGGCCTTTGGAATGCCCAATGCCCTGCATGCATCATAAACTCCGGTATCCATGTATTTTAAAATATCGGAAAACATTAAGAATGCTATAGGAAGTGCATAAATAACGCTTCCGAAGACGATCCCTTTAATGCCATACAAATTAATGTTAATGCCAACTGCCTGAGTAATAAGCCCGTTGTCTCCAAATAAATTGATCAGGCCAAATCCGTGTGCTATGGAAGGCACCAGCATGGGGAGAATAAACAGCGCCCGCCAAACTTTCTTGCCTTTTATATTGCTTCTGTCAATCATATAGGCCAAGCTAAAAGCCAAGATTACACTGATAAGAGTAGTGCATGCGGCTACGATAACCGAATTCAACAGACTCTCCAGGAATAACGGGTCGCTGAAAACCTCTGCAACCGTAGTCCAATCGACATTAAGAAACGAGTACGCTATCGGTAATATGATGCTGATGAAAAAAAAGCTTAATATAAGAACAATAACGTAGGGGCTAAATAATACTTGCCTATTTCTATTCATATAAATCTCCAACGAGCTGCTGCATGCTATTGAATCGTTTACGCAAATTGACATTAACAAACTCTTCGATGTACTTGCTTCTAGGCGTCTTGCAAATATTGAACGGCGTATCCAACTGTTCGATTCTGCCTTTGTTCAGCACCAATACCCGGTCTGAGATGCTGAGCGCCTCTTCTTGATCGTGAGTCACATACAATATGGTTACCTGAAATGTTTTTTGAAGTTCTTTAAATTCGGCGCTAAGCTTCATCCGATTGCTTGCATCCAATGCGGCCAATGCTTCATCGAACAGTAGGATGTCCGGTTCAAGCGCCAATGTTCGCGCGATAGCTACGCGTTGCTTCTGGCCTCCGGAAAGCTGGTTGGGCATCTTATCCTTATGCTCAATCAGGCCCATCTTGGCCAATAGGTTCAGAGCGGTTTGTTCAGCCTCTTTTTCCTTTTTTTTGTTCGCTCTCAATGGATACATGATGTTCTCAATCGCATTCATATGCGGGAACAGCGCGTAGTTCTGGAACACCATTCCAATCCCTCGTTCATAGGGCTGCAGTTGGTCTATTTTATTACCGTCTTTCCAGATTTCTCCGCTGCTTTGCCTCTCAAGTCCGATCAAAATTTTAAGCAATGTCGTCTTTCCGCTCCCGGAATCACCCAATATGCTCAAAAATTCTCCTTCATTAATAGTAAAGTCGAGATCCTTTAATATCGGATTTCCTTCAAATTGTTTATTCAATTTATGAACGGCTATTTTGGGCAGTGCGTTCAATATTTCCACTTCCTTAGTAAATCCTGCTTAATCGCAGCTGATTTTAATCCCTTCATGTTTCCATACTTGATATGCCTCGGGTAGTGCGGCACTTTAATACATTGTCTCTTGAACACACGTTCCGGGGAATAGTTTTCTTTATCGTAGAATGTAAACTTTCTATATAAAAAGTCAAATACTTGCGCTACTTCAGGCCTGTCCGTCCGGTTCTGTATCATTGCAATACCGGAGAGTGAATAAGGCGCGCCTTCTGGCGGATAAATAATTTGCAAATCTGCGCCTTTGTTGATCTCATCCACAGCCTGATATATCATTCCCATGCCAATCGCTATCTCATTCTGGAGAAGTAGTTTGATAGGACCCGAACCAGACGCTGTATATTGCTTAATATTAGAATGAAGCTTGTCAAAATACTCAAAGGCCCGCTCCTCTCCCCACTCATTAACGATATGCTTCAGAAAAAAATAACCTGTCCCGGACGACTTGGGGTCTGGCATAGCTATCAAATCTTTATATATGGGATTGGTTAAATCTTCGTAACTGGCAGGAATCGGCATATTCATTTTATTCAGCAAATTTTTATTTACAATGATGGCGCCCGCGAATCTTTCCCATATTCTATATTTGTTATGTTTTGGATTTAATCCATCCAAATAGTGCCTTGTATCGTAGATCTTCAAATCATTCAATTCATCTTTGATTAGCTCCAGGCTTTGAATATCAAAAGCCAATAAAATATCAGCGTCAGTTCTGCTTTTTTCCAATTTAATTTTGGCTGCGCCTTTATTCATTGAAATGTATTGTATGGTTACGTCAATGTCAGGCAATTGTTCCCGCAGCATTTCCCTTAGCTTTTCATTGCGGAACTCTTCTAACGAAGAGTAGATGACGACCCCGTCGTTAACTTTTCCAATACCGGCTAATCCTGCTACGCAGATCATTAACATACATACCAGTACCCATTTCCTTACTCGATTCGCCATTTTGTCACCTTAACCGTTCTATACATAGATCCTGCGGTACTTCATGTGCTCATGAACGATTTCAATACACTTTTCCGTAAGAGAATGATTCTCAATAAGTTGTCTGGTATGCTTGTCAACCAATTTCACGGTGAACTTCTCCATATTGACACTGCCGTCTTGCAATACCTTCTCTTCGGTCTCATAATAGAAAGCCGCTTCTTTTGTATGAATGCTCGCCTTATAAGAATCTCCCGGAAAAATAGATTCACTATACGTATACTCTCTTTCACGTTCTCCGCCAAAGCATTTAGGCAGATTCGTATCAGCATCCGTGGCATCAATCTCAATATTAGCCAACTTGCACAGTATGCTCATCAGATCCAAGCCTTGAATCAGTTCATCTGACTCTCCAGCCTTTACATTGCGGCCTCTAAACATAAAAGGAACCTTGACTCTCTCTTCGCATAACATATGCTCTCCGGTTGGCACAAGATAACCTTGCCCATGATCGGATATAAGTGCGACGGTAACCCGCTCCATATCAAAGTTTTGCTCCAAATAGCTGTACAGCATTCCTAAATAACGATCAATTCTTTGGAGTTGCTTGGTATAACGGGTTGTTTTATCAATGCTGTAATCCTGTCTAACACTGGTCTTTCCTTGTAAATGCTGTTGATTATGAGGCTTCTCTTCCATGGTTTCATTAACTTGCACCGAAATCGTGCTTTGGTAACCGTCTGCAACATCATGCAAATCCGGCAAGCAGGTCCATACAAATTGGTTCGTTCCTTTGAAGGCTTCCAGATGTTCTATCACTTCTTGAATGGCATCGGGTGTATCCATTCCTCTCAATGATGGTTGGTAAACAATGCGGTCAAATCCTCTATAATATCCGTACATCGGCGTACTGCGCCAATCACCATCTATCTTCGCAGTAGTGAACCCGGCATCTTTGAAATGCTCCGATAATATTTTATTCTCTTTAGGTAAAGTCGTATTTTTATTTGGATGGAACATATTATGGCTAGCCGTATATTTTCCGGAATAAAAACTGGCCATGTTCACATACGTCCATTCACCTGACACGTAGACATTGCTGCACAACATGCCATCTTTAAAGAAACGTTGCGTATTAGGCATCAGTTCGTTTAATCCGTATTGTTCCAAGACGGTTTGCGACAATCCATCCACAAAAATGGTTAGTACTAAACCTTCCTTGCTATTATCTTTTGCCAGACTAATAGGTTCCCCTAAGATCACGTTATCATCTTTCATTATTTCCATCATTGAGTTTAATTTAAAATGATACCATCTATTTGGATACTTCAAATCAAAGACATGTCTGTTCTCGCCGTCTTTGACTCTAAATTCACCATTTATATTTTGAGTTGCGACAGGCAGCACAAACTCTCCAACTTTGGGTACTTGCCCCATTCCAATCTTGCACATTTCTACTTTATTAAATGATCGGAGCGGCAGCATATTTATACCGTCTCTCTCTATTTTCATGCCGTCATACAATCCTATGTAATATCCTCCCAGCTCTTCTCCTATTAATAGGTCTTCTCCTCGAGCAGGAAAGTTAGAATACGAATCCATTGTATCCTTTTCGACTTCTTTGCTTACTTGCTTGAATCCTTCCAGCTGCCGTTTCAGATCCTCAATATCAACACATTCCTCCTTTATTTGTTGTATCATGCTATCTAAAGCTTGTTGTACGGCATTTCTTTGAATGTCACTTTCTGTCAGACTATTGGCTATATTAAAATGTTTCCATGCCAACTCTCTTTTTTCTTGCGCTTGGTACACCATGGCTGCATTGTAATGAAGATCAAAACTAATTGGTCTTTTCGTCAATGCGCTTTTCAAAACTTGCTCCGCTTTTTCGTATTCCCCTAATATAAAGTAGTAGTTCGCCTTAAGCGAATACATATCGAGATCGTAAGGCATCGCAGCTTCGTAAGTAGTGATCAGCTCTCCAGCCTGATTTATATTTCCTAGTGACAATAATTTTCGTATTTCTTCTTTGCTCTTAGAATATTCCATTTTAATGCCTCTCCTTTATTTGATGAAATGCAATACCATTCTTGCTTGAACGGCAATATTGCCAGAGTTATTGTCCAAGTGTTTTTCTACCATAGTATAATTATCGTTTAATTGCGTTGACATTATGAATGAAAATAATGTAAAAACCAAAAAAAATAAAAATAAAAATAACCCCCGGCTATAAGCCAGGGGTGTGGAGCTAATCGGAATCATATATAATTCGGCTCACGCCGGAATGATTACAATTTGATTACGTTAGCCGCTTGTGGACCGCGAGCGCCTTCCACAATATCGAATTCTACTGCTTGACCTTCCTCCAACGTTTTGAAGCCGTCTGTTTGGATTGCGGAGAAGTGAACGAATACGTCGTTTCCTTCTGCAGTTTCGATAAAGCCATAACCCTTCTCAGCGTTAAACCATTTTACTTTACCTTGCATGTCGATAACATTCCCTTCATCTTCAAATGCCGTGAAGATTATCCTTCACAATTTCGACTATATCACTGGCTGGAAGCGTTGTCAATCAAAATAATCCATTAATTTATTTCCTTTAACATCTTACTTTTATTTTATAAATTGATTGTATATCTTTTGCACAGTGAAAATAACTCTGTTAACGTCTTCGTCAGCCATTTTGGGGAAAATTGGAATGGACATGGCTGTCTGATAGTATACTTCCGAATTTGGGCAAAGTTCCATATCATATCCAAGCCTTTGATAATAAGGTTGCTTGTACACCGGTATGTAGTGAATCTGTACCCCTATACCTTCTTGCCGGAGCGCATCAAATATTTCCCGACGGCTCGCCAAGAAGTATTCCGGTTCCCAACGTATCACATAAAGATGCCAGCTGGATCCCGCGTCTTTGTGGTGTCGTGGAATAACTACTCCATCCAGTTTTCCGAATGCTTCATTATATTGGGCAGCAATCTGTCTGCGTCGTTCCACAAATTGATCCAACTTATTCAACTGTGAAAACCCAAGCGCTGCCTGCATATCCGTCATTCGATAATTATAGCCAAGTTCATGCATTTCGTAGTACCACGGGCCATCATTACGCGTCCACTCTTCCGGATTTCGGGTCATGCCATGATTACGGAATAACTGCAAGCGCCGATAGAATCGTTCATCATTTGTTACGATGATTCCGCCCTCGCCGGTCGTGATATGCTTAACCGGGTGGAAGCTGAACATCGTCATATCTGCCCATGCGCCTACTTTAACTCCTTTGAATTCGGCCCCTAATGAGTGGGCAGCATCCTGAATAACCGTCAATCCTTTACGTTTTGCCAAGTCCATAATCCGATCCATTTCGGCTGGCTGCCCCGAAAAATCAACTGGAATGATCGCTTTTGTTCGATTTGTTATTAATCTTTCAATTTCATCTGGATTAATGTTATACGTGTCTTTATCAATATCCGCGAATACTGGCTTACCGCCCTGATACAATACACAATTGGAACTCGCAATAAATGTAATCGGTGACGTAATGACCTCGTCACCAGGACCAATGTCGGCAGCAAAACACGCACCATGCAGCGCTGCCGTTCCATTCGTAAAAGCGACAGCATAACGTGTACCGACGATGTTCGCTATTCGTGCTTCAAATTGTTCGATAGCAGGCCCTTGCGTAATAAATGGGCTTCTGAGCGTCATGACAACCGCTTCAATGTCGTCTTCATCAATCCACTGCTGTCCATAAGGGATAAATGCCTCTAGGCTGCCTTCACTTGTTTTCGCCACTATTTATGCGCCCCCTAATGCTGCTTGCACCAATTATATGAGATTCGTTGTTTGAATCCACTCTTGAGTAAGTCGAATACCTTCCTCCAGCGAAACCATTGGTTCCCAATCCAACAAATGCTTGGCTTTTTCCGAATTGCATAACAGCTTTGCAATTTCGCTTTGCGGATGAATATGTTCTACATGGCGTATTTGATCCGGATTTCCAGCGATCAGCAACGCCAACTCATTTACTGAAATGTCTCGTCCCAATCCTGCATTAACAATTTCACCATTTACTTTATCACTATAGCCAGCCTGCACCACAAACCGCGCACAGTCAGAAACATATAAGAGATCGCGAGTCTGCTTGCCATCGCCGTATATGTTGAGTGTGTTGCCATTCAGCTTTTGCTTAATAAAGATGGCAACTACCCCGCCTTCGCCGCCAGTCTTTTGATAGGGACCGTAGGTATTGAAGGGACGAACAACGACTACCGGCAGCCCGTATGCATGGTAATAGGACAAAACCATGTTTTCAGCTGCGATTTTCGCTCCTGCATAAGGTGACGCCGGCTTTATCGGATGCAGTTCAGTTATACCCCGTTCATCCGCACAACGATCATAAACCATGCACGTGCTCATAAAAACAAACTTAGTATTGTACTTTCTGGACTGTTCTAATAAGTAGAATGTGCCTATTGTATCATTGTTAAAGGTCGTTTGAGGATCATCAATTGAATCTTGCACATTAATGGAAGCTCCTAAATGATAACACATTTCAAACTGATATTTATTAAATAAACTCTCCAATAGCTCTCTATCTAAGATAGTCCCTTTTATAAATTGCTTGAAGCCAAGATGGTTGCGAAACTCCCTGATATTTTCTTCGCTCCCATTAGACAAATCATCAAGAATCCAAATCTGATGCCCGTCTTCAAGAAGCTGTTTGGCGACCCAACGGCCAATGAATCCGGCTCCGCCAGTAAGTAAGATATTCATTCTTATCTTCCCTTTCACGAATTCATAATTTCAATATTTTAGTTCTAAATCAACGGTATTTTCCTTTTATAGCAAGTCCCATTGAATAGGCGTTCCTTTTTTTACGTTATGCTTTACTTGACGGCCTATAAATAAATCTGCAAATTTAGTTGGCAATCCTAGACCGGGACGAATTGCGCGAATATGCTCCGCTGTAAATGTTTCTCCCGCCTTCATATCTTTTGCGATATACAGGCTGCGACGGTGCTTTAAAGATGGCTTTTCCGAATTAGTCGGGCCGTAGGTAACGTTACCGAGACTTTGCCATACTCGTTCACATTCCTGAACCAGTTGCTTCATCTCAGCTGGTTCCATGGAGAACTCGGAGTCAACGCCGCCATCAGCTCGCGACAACGTAAAGTGCTTCTCAATGATAACCGCTCCTAGAGCCACAGCAGCTACAGAGACTCCTACCCCCATGGTATGGTCGGATAACCCAACAGGGCACCGGAATAGTTGTCCCATATGAGGAATTGTTGAGAGATTGGTATTTTCAGGTGAAGCCGGGTAAGTACTCGTGCATTTTAGCAGAACAATATCTCTGCATCCCGCCTCTCGCGCCACTCGAACTGATTCATCTAGTTCTGCCGCCGTCGCCATGCCCGTAGACATAATGATAGGTTTGCCCGTTTGAGCCACTTTTCTAATAAGCTGATGATCTGTGTTTTCAAAAGAAGCAATCTTATACGCCGGTACATGCAAACTTTCAAGGAAATCAACGGCAGAGTGATCAAATGGAGAACTGAATGCTATCAGACCGAGTTCATTACAGCGATCGAAGATAGGTTTGTGCCATTCCCAAGGGGTGTACGCTTGCTTGTATAATTCGTATAAAGAACTCCCTTTCCATAAGCTGTTCGGGTCATCGATATAAAAATCTCCTTCATGAATATCGAGTGTCATCGTATCCGCCGTGTACGTCTGAAGTTTGACGGCATCAACACCCGCTTTCGCCGCTTCCTCCACGATGGCTAGGGCGCGTTCCAAAGATTGATTATGATTACCGGACATTTCTGCTATAATAAATGGACGCTGGTGCGCGCCAATCTCTCTACCTTGAATTATTGTTTTCATGATGTTCCTCCTTCAAGAATGGCCTGCAGAAACGGATGTTTTTTAGTTTGGGCAGCAAGCTCCATAAGCTCCATTACGTGTTCACTCACATACTCCACCGTATCCGGAGATCGTTGCAGAAGTATGAGTTGGTCTGCCAATGCCTTGCCAGTGACAGATTCATGCCATCCCATATTCCAGGCCAGCCCATTCGCTGCCAGCGCTTCGGCCGTTTCATGTTGATTGGATGCAACAACAATATGTACGGAGGGGAGACCCATCATGCAGCGTTCCCACGTAGAAATCCCCGGAGAACCGATGCAAATATCGGCTTGGCGCATTAATTCAGACATATTCTGAACATCAACATGTACATGCACGTTAGGCATTCCGCTGCAATCGGCCAATATTCTTTCAACCTGTTTATTAGCGGCACCCACTATAATATCATATTGAAGCGCAGGAAAATGACCCTCACGCAAAGCCATTATTACTTTCCTTGTCTCTCCAGTGGGATCACTCCCGCCAAACGAGATTAGTACTCGATTTAATTTACGGCGCACATTTGCATGGGCAGCATGAACATGAAATTCATGACGAAGCAAGGCGTAAGCTGGTCCTAGAAAAAGTCTACATTCTTTGGGGAGAAGCCCTTCATAACGACAGTTCATGTTGAACACATAGTTTTGATCAAGCAATATATCACAGTCATGTTTACGATTTGCCATATCATCTATCAATGCAATTTTTTCTACATATGAACGCATCTGTGTTTCCCAGTGATAATCGATTCCATAGTGATCAACAATAAGACAAGCAATTGTCTCAGGGAATGTCGTTAGCACTTTTCTTACCGCTTCAGCATCTTCTGACCAATTTTTGAAAACCGGGAGAGTAACAATATTATAACCATCATCAATTAGTTTTTGATGGAGTGCCGATGGAAGAGGACTACATAAGAAAGTAACGTATGCCCCTTGTTCCCTCAGTTTATCAGCCAGTACAAGACAACGCATGATATGGCCTATCCCGATCCGCTCAGTGGCATCTGCACGAATAACGGCATGAAGCATAACTGCACGAACTCCCTTCTATTCAACTGCTTTCTGTTCAATATGCGCATTTATAGCCGCGACTTCGGGATGCTTGATTAAATAATCCAACACTTCTGCTGCAGATACTTCTACTTGACCGTTAAAGTATTCAGCAACAGCTTGGCATAAGGCATAATCCTCTTCAGTATCCAAGGTAAGTCTAAGCTTGGGATATTGGCGATTAATAGGTGATTCATATACAGTTGAACTGAATTCATCCGGATGCTCATAAGCATAATAGGTTACATGTTCACGATGTCTGGACTCCGAACCGTGCTCGTGCATGTAAGACAAAGCCCGAAAAGATACCATTTCTACTACTAATCCGCGAGGAAGTTCTCCTTGAACCATTATTATATCGGATGGGGACTGTTCCATAGCCTGCACAATTTCCGACGCCATCTCGTAGTCGACAAAGGGGCAGTCAGAAGTAACCCTTATCACAAAGTCTGGCGCATTTTGCACTGCACAGTCGTAGTAACGTGACAACACATCCTCTTCAGACCCTCTGAAAAACGAAACCCCATTATTTTCGCACCACTCTGCAATACGGTCATCGTTTGACAATGTGGAAGTAGCTACGATTACATCCGCCACTCCTTTCACACGTCTGCATCGCTCAACAACATAATGAAGTACCGGGCGATTATGTAAAGGCATTAATACTTTCCCCGGCAAACGCGAAGAACCCATCCTAGCTTGAATAATAATAATATTTTTCATATTAACCTCATTTTAATTTTGACCGTTTTTGTCACCGAATCCGATAAATATACTCAAAGAAAGTTTCATCTTCTTTACCTTTGCTAAATGAAGCTTTTTCAAAAAGTCTGACTGATGCTCGATTATCTTTTTTAATTACCGCAACAACTTTGTTGTATTTGGGAAACTCCGCTTTCACGAGCTCATTTAGGTGAGACAACATTTGAGAACCATGGCCGCGATTATTACATGAAGGATCCACAAAAATATTGATTAGAAGAAATTGTTCTTTCATATCCAATCTAAGCATGCCAATATTATTTTTTTCATTTACATAAATCCATATCTTCATATCAGCACGGGTTAAGGCTTCACTGAACCATTTTTGGTGCGATTCATAAACGATTGGAGACATATCAATGCACTGTCTTCTTATTTCCCATGAATTACGTATACGATATATCCAATCGCAATCGTCAAGTGTTGCAAGGCGAAAATTCATTTAGCGCCTCCCTGCCAATCAAGTTATGTGTTAACAAAAGTTCTTCCAATTTTGATTTCGCCATCGGTTTGATGAGATGGGAATTATAACTGGATTCCTCTGCAGGTTTGAGGTGTGAATATGCATTCTTGTTAATGAATGAATTTGGAATTACAAACATGTCATCCATCTCTTTAGCATGCTTGGCTTCTTCTTCCGTCATCAGTTCTTCGTACATTTTTTCTCCGGGACGCAAACCGATTTCCTTGACTTCGATAGAATCATCATTAAGATTTAAGAAATCGCAAGTATGCTTGATAACCAGCTCTGCCAGATCGTTCAATTGAATGACCGGCATTTTTAACACAAACGTTTCCCCGCCTTGGGATTGGAGCATTGCTTTTAACATCAACGTTGTTGCCTGATTCATTGTCATCATGAATCTGCTCATTTTTTGGCAGGTGACTGTAATGTAACCTTTTTCTTTAATTTGTTGCTGAAAGAGAGGAATGACCGAGCCTCGGGATCCCATTACATTCCCAAATCGTACGGATGCAAATGTTGTGTGTTTGGTGCCAGCTTGATATTGAGCAGCTGAGATAAGTCTTTCTGCCATCAGCTTGGATGCGCCATATGTATTGGTAGGAGCGATGGCCTTATCAGTGCTCGTAAAAATGACCTTGGAGACATTACGCTCCAATGCGGCTTGAATCACATTTTGCGTTCCAATAATATTAGTTTGCACCGCTTCAAAGGGGTTATATTCGCATGCAGGAACATGCTTCATTGCTGCCGCATGGAATACATAGTCTATGTCTTCCATCGCTCGAACGACGCGTTGATAATCCCTTACATCTCCGATGAGATAACGAATGTTGCTATATTCTCTATATTGCTGTTGTAATTTGAATTGTTTATATTCATCTCTGCTAAAAATACGAATTACAGCCGGATTGCAGGACAAAAGATGATTTAAAAGACCTGTGCCTACAGTTCCCGTTCCGCCGATAATCAAGATTTTTTTGCCGCGAAAAAAATTATGCATACGATTTCTCTGCTCCATTCGCAATCTTGTCTACACGTCTAATCGCTTCTTCCATGCATTTTTCTGCAAACGGAATAAATTCCGAAATACTAGTGGCAAATTTCCCTAGATGCTCGACAATTAATTTAGACTTTTTATACTCATTTGTCTCATTAACGATGTCGGGCACATAACGCATATATTGCGATAAGGGAGTATCCAATGCAAATGATATATATGACTTAAAACTGCCGCTGCCAGTCACTTGGCCCCATTGTTTATTTAATTTCATTAATAACTTACTGCACTTATCTTTTTGAGTGGGGTTTACATGTTCAAGTTCGGAAATGAATTTGATGATGCTGCTTGTCTTTTTATTTAACATCTTAAGCTCCTGCAGCTCACTTCTCAATTTTGCTCCAACTTTGCTGACCGTTTGTTCGCTGTAAGCAGGAATTCCTTCAACAAGTTGCTTAAACCAATTTTTATTACGTTCAGGTAATAGTAATAACTCATTGATACAATCTTTCAATGGTCTAAAAACTGTGTGTTTAATAGCCGCTCCCTTGCTCGATGTATTAATAAACTCGATATCCGTATATATTAATAGTAATAGCTCTAAATCTCTTAAAGTTACCAACATTTTTTCTGATGTACGGTTCTTTCCGCCATGAACATTTTCTATCCATTCATCGGCGGCTTCAATCGTATTCTTCTTTGCTTCCTCTGTAATATGTTTAACGCCTTCCGAATAATATTCATCATTAGGGTAAGACAGGTCTTGACCCGCCAAATAAATCTTCTTGCAGCCTAGGAAGGCTGCGAATTGAATGCAGGTTCCAGTAACGGATCCGCTTGAAATAAATGAAGGCTCGGGTTCTCCTTCGCTCTTTGAGAATAAATATGGAGTTACTTCTTCAAGGTTTAATCTTGTTGATAATTTCCATTTATGATTTTGCTCAGCGATTCCATGATGAATCGTCGTTGCAAATAACAACGGAATATGGGTTGTATCTACATTTTGAAATACCTTTAAGTTGGGTTCTCCTCCATCCATTGAAACGACAAGGTGCGGTTCAATACCATGATGCAATAAAGCTTGCACACTCGAGCCTGCAGCTATAATTAGAACTTTAGAACCCAGTTTTTTTATGCATTCAATATCATCCCTTAGTGAGGGACCCGATCCAGCGATGATGGCAGGTATATCGGTGCAAGCTTCTTTAAGTGATGCTATGGATTTAGAGGTTAACACTTTATCTATATTGTAAATGATATTTTGAAACCATGCTTTTTCAAAATAATATTGCGTTATATAGTTAGCACGATATTGCAATAGAATTTGTTTCGATATGGTATGAAGTTTGCTAATAGTTTCACCGTATAATTGCTTATAGATAGGGATAGTCACTTCTTCGAACTTATCTGTCACTAGGCTTGAAATGGATTGGAGAAGTTGGATTAATACATGATCTTCTTCTCCAACTGCCAATGTTATGACGCTGGGATGGTTCAATATCCCTGTCAGATCACGAAGCTTTAACGCTAAATGCAGCAGCTGGATATCCGGCTCATAAATATAATATTTCTTCGTTGGATATTTTTCCAACAGATGCTGCAGGTGATAACCTAGCCCTAATCCAACAACTAATACATGGCTGGATTTTTCTAATCTTCCTTCAGTAGACTTTAGCCAACCTGCAGCTTCCCTATCCGGATCGTACAAACTATGTAAAGCGACAACCCTTTCATTTTTATGTATTTCAACATTCGGACTGCCGTCGCGTGCTGTAATATTACGATATATGCCGCCATCTACCGTACTCGCTTCAAGTAATGCAGCTACTTGAGGAAAGTGTTTGCTTAAGACCTTTGTATTCGACAATAGATAATCCAATATCGCTCACTCCTTAAACAACGTCATTAATCCAAGCTTCCAGCATAGGAACAAGCTCATATTGGAGAAGGTCTGAGACGCCAACGTAATTGCTCCAACTTAGTTGTTCATGGAATTTTTCAACAAAAGCCTCTATATTTTTATACAAGTGCTCAAGGGAATCTCTCGTCCCGCTCACCTCATTCATCCCGTCACTTATTGCATAAGCGAACTCCAGAGCGCTAACAGTCCAGTGTATGGAATCAATAATAGGTGTTATCAATGTTTTCATATCATCGACTTCTTCGGCGTACAATCTCTCAGCAATTGCAGGGATTTCATGAACAACTCGCGGCAAATAAGCTTTCAAATCTTCCAGTGTAATTGCAAAACACTCGGCTTTTGTTTGTGTTACTATATTTAGTTCATTAATATTTTGATAATTCTCCAATATGATTGATTCATATCCGTTATAATATCTCTCTTCGCCGATTTCAACATAATAAATTAGACGATCGGCCTGTAATATGGGCATCGTTCTTGACATCCAAAAATCATTGACTTCTTCTGCGGAATGAAACTCTCTCTCTTCCCAAGCACCATCAATACATATCTTCACAAAAATCACACCCTTGTGTTTATAACTACTATGCTTTATATCGGTCATTCCCCCTAATAATTAAATAGGTACCCTATTAGTTCCTTAGCTCTATTTAAATAGAAAAAAAACCTCGTTTAAAATAAACGAGGTTTTTAAGCAAAAAAGAATTAGCCCAACAATTTCAGTACGCTTTGCGGCGCGGAGTTCGCTTGTGCCAACATAGCCGTACCTGCTTGAACCAAGATTTGGTTACGCGTGAAATCAGTCATTTCTTTAGCCATATCAGCGTTGCGGATACGGGATTCGGAAGCGGACAAGTTTTCAGCTGTAACACCCAGGTTGTTGATAGTGTGTTCCAAACGGTTTTGAACCGCACCAAAATCTGCGCGTTGTGTAGATACTTTGTTAATAGCGCTGGAGATTTTAGCAAGCGCGGAAGCTGCTGCTGATTGAGATGAAATTTTCAAGCCATTCAATCCCAGAGCAGAAGCTCCCATTGCAGCTAATTTCGCAGTAAGAACGTTAGCTTTATCTACACCGATTTGGAACTTGATGCTGCCGGCTGCGCTCAGCAATTTCGTGCCATTGAAGTTTGTGGAAGTGGCAATGTTGTTGATTTCTTTAAGCAACGCATCCACTTCTTTTTGCGTGTTCGCACGGTCTTTATCGTCATAAGTACCCGTAGCGGATTGGTTAGCCAACGTGTTCAAACGTTGCAGCATGGAGTGTACTTCTGTCAAAGCACCCTCAGCCGTTTGAATCAGGGAGATACCATCTTGCGCGTTGCGCATTGCTTGGTTCATACCGCCGATTTGGAAACGCATTTTTTCAGAGATAGCAAGACCTGCTGCATCGTCTGCCGCACGGTTGATGCGGAAACCGGAAGACAATTTTTCCATTGTCTTACCCATTGCAGTGTTGTTCATGCCCAAGTTGCGGTGAGCATTGATTGCGCCTACGTTCGTGTTAATAAACATCGACATTCTTAATCATCCTCCATGATATCATTATTGGGCCACATCCTTGCGGCCTATTATATATATCGAATAATGCTCATACATTTTTTATAGCTGGCACATAAAAATATTTATTTTTTTTCATCAAAATAATAAGCAACCTGATCCGTTCTTCCCATACCTTGATAAGCATTCATGATTGTCTTGCTTTGGCGGACGCCTTGAACTTGGGAGGTCAGTTGGCTGAATTGTCTTTCCATGCGATCGATAATGGACTGATAAAGAACCCGCAGCGTGTGACAACGGGCAGCTTCCTGTTCCCTCTCTTCCCCGCTGAGCGCTCCTGTCTCTTCAGACGTCAAGCGTCTTTTTAAATCATCCCAGTTCTTCTCGAAAAGCTGATACGCTGCCTCCTGCCACTCCGCACTATCTTTCATCTCAAGCAAATACCGCTGGCACAAGTCAATCATCTCATCATAGATTAAAAGTCTGCTGCGCGAATCAAGCATAATTTTGACCTGCCGTAACTTCTTTTCCAATCGTTTCCCAGGCGTCTTTGATGGATTGAATGACTGTTTTGGCTTCGGCTAGCGGCTGTGCTGATTTCTGAATATTAGCCTGCACTAATTGCTCGATAACATATAAGTACAAATTTTTTAGGTTTTGCGCAACTTCTCCGCCCTCACGTTCGTTCAAGCAAGCAATCAACTCGTAGATGATATCCTGCACTTTCAGAATATGCTGGTGAGCCAACAAAGGATTGCCCTCCGAAAGCGCAGCTTCCGCCTGATTCGTGTACTTTAGCGCCCCGTAATACAGCATCAAGATTAATTTATGAGGGGAAGCCGTTTCATATTTATTTTTTTGGTATGCTTGATAACCGGCGGTCATATTCGTGTACATCTATTCATCCCCTTAGCCCGCTAGCTGCTGCTTTTAGATAAACTGTTGATTTGGCTGGTCATCCAAGATTGTTCGTTTTTTAATTTGCTCAGAGCCACTTCCATCGCTGTAAATTGTCTCTTTAATTGCTGCTCTTTCAACGTCAGGCGATCTTCCATTTTGCTCATTGATTCCGTTATAAAAGAGATTTCAGAATCGTAGCCATTCACGCGAGATTGCAAAATCCCGTTAGCTTTGCTTGTCCAAGTAGGAAGCTCTTCGTTAAGAATGGTTGCGATCCCTTGCTTCTTGTTTCCTGCCGAATCTGTCTCATCCATATTGAACATGGATATTACTTTATCGGGATCCCGTTCCAAGGCTTCTTTGAATTTTTTCTCGTCAAAGACGATTTGCCCCGTCATCTCGGTCCCTTTTTTATCCTTGTCAATTTCAATTCCAAGTTCTGACAACGTGCCCAAGCCTGCAATATTGCTTGACATCCAAGTGCCCAATTCCATATCCAACTGCCGCAATGTTGAGTCCCCTTGCAGCGTTGTTTTCCGGTAAGGCGTCTTGTCATCTTTTGGTTTTTCTTCTGGCTTCGCCATGCCTTCACGAATGAGCTTGCGGACTTCATTAAATGCATCCACGAATCCTTTAACCTTCTCAATGACCTTTTCGGAATCTTGCCCCACCGTAATCATTGCCGAAGAAGACTCTTTTTGCAGCTGTAATGTGACACCGTCAATGACGCCTTTAACCTCGTTAGAGGAACTTTTAACGCTCAAACCATTGACTTTCAATTCTGCATCTTGCGCCGCCTGAACCTCTTGGAAATTGCCGCCGGACACTAGGCCAAGATTGTTCAAGATGTTGCCACTGCCAGTGATGCCGATTCCTGAGGTTCCTCCGCCTGTATGGAACTTATTTTCAACGCCCGTTTTCACCGAAGTGAGGACCAAGGTTTTGTTTCCCGGAGATGTTTCTACCAAGGATGCGGAGACTGTTTTGCTATTTTTATTGATATCGTTTTTAAGGTTCTCCAGCATTTCCCCATACGTCTTCCCTTTCAGCGTAACGTCAACCTTACTCCCATCTGGCTGGGTCAAGGTAATCGTCTCGTTTTCGAGTGCGCTGGAATCGCCTTTTTCACTGAATTCATTTGCTTTAATAACATGCGACTTCGCCAACTTATCTACCGTAACCTGATAGTTACCGGTTACGGCATTATCGGAACCGACCGCTTTCACGGCTTGCTCATCCGAGCTTTTGGTCGATGTCAGCTTAAAGCTCGCGTTAAACGTTAAATCGGAAGCTTTATCACGCAGGGTAGACAGCTTTGTATTCAAATTCCGAAAATATGACTGAAAAGCAGAGAAATCGCTTTTCTTCTGCTCCAGATTGGTATACGGGATTTTCTCCAACATCATTAATTTTTCAATCATCATGCCCGTATCCAGATTAGAAGCGAGACCACCAATACTAAATCCCATCGTTACAACCACCTTCCATTAAATTTTTTCATCCAAAAACATTCCAATCAACTCTTTCATCTTTACAGACAATTCGATTAGAAACTCTGGGGGCAGACTGGCGATAACTTCTTTTGTCGCCTTATCAACAACCTCGACATATAACTCTTTTGCATCATCATGATATTTAAAATGAATTTCTTTACCCGAATTTGCGATTGATTCATTCAGTTCTTCCACTTTTTTTTGCAAATCCTGCTTTTCCTCAGGCCGTAAGTGCTCGTAATCAAACTTTTCAGTCCCTTTTTGCGAGGCAACTTTTTCTTCCGGCAACTCTTTTACGAGCACATTCCTTACCGATTGTATCGTCGCACGATGTACTTGCAAGTCTAATCCGTTGGTGTCTGTACGATGAACATTTCCCATCCTAATCCACCTCGTAACATGTACATATTTGCTTTTCGTTTGGTCAATCCTCTTAGTCCTTCTTTTTAAACTGCTTTAACATTTTCTCCATCTCTTTATCAGACAGGAGTGTTTGTCCAGCTGTAGTATTTTCTTCAGCAATACTCTCGTACAGTTCTTTACGCATAATTTGAACGTTTTTTGGAGCAGAAAATCCCAACTTTACGTATTCTCCTTCCACACCGAGAACGCGGACTTCAATTTCATCGCCGATCATTACAGTTTCACCGATCTTACGTTTCAGAACGAGCATGCTAATCTCCCCTTCCTTGGATAAAATAACGAACGGGAAGGTTAGAGTCTGTAACAATATACTGACACGCTTTCTGTGTCTTTGGCGAGAACAGAACTGGAGCCCGCAAGTTTACGCTAATCGCGCCATCGATAATGTTAACCACAAGCATCGTCACGATATCTTCGGGTTGCTCGATTTCCAGAGCCTCCACTGTAACTTTGTCAATCGTAAAGCTGTAGTCCTGAACATGCTCGGCGGGCATTAATATGAAGCTTCGTTCCTCATCTAATGCGTGTAAAATATACAACACCGAATCTTCATAAGGCATCAGCGCATAAGAAACTATCGACTGAAAGCCGACCATTCCTTTGACAAACTCATAAATTTGATGAGGTTGAGGAAGAAGCTCCCCATAACTTGGACTATTAATCACCGTTGATGTCACATGTTCATTCGTCGATTTCAATCTCGGACAACACCTTTCGTTTGCACTTCAATTTCTGGTGGATATATCCGCACATCTATAGATACTCCTTGGGAAGGTAAAGCGTAAATGCGAACTTCTTTCTGTCCCTTCTGCATGTACCGTTGAAAAGCAATCTGACCGAAGGTAACCTTCTGCTTCGCAATGTTGCCAAGGCTATCGCCTTCTTGGGCATACTGTTCGGTTGCACTCATAGCCGCTTGGCGTGCAGAATCACTTATATCCTGGGCAACCACCGATGGCCGCTGCAGCCCCAGCTCGTTCCACACCGAATCCCAATTCATGTCGATTTCGACACTACGGTTCTGTATATGTAATTCTGCCGGTTCATAACGAAATGCATAAGACTGGATTTGACGAATGGTATCCGATATCCGCAATCTTCATCATCCTTCCACAGAACCCGCTATCGGATAAAGTCGATGAGCGAGGTCTGCATAATGCGGGCACCAGTCGACAATGCCGCTTGCAATACATTTTCCTGCGTTTTCAATTCAATAATGCCAGCCGGCATATCTGTGTCCGCCACACCTTTGCGCTGTTCTTTCAAACTCACTTTGTCATCTGCCAAACGATTTTCCATCAGTTCAAAGCGATTCATACGCGCGCCAATCTCTGACCATTGTGTATTGATGCGGTCGGCTGAGGCATCAATTCGATCCAAACTGGAAAGCAATTCTTGAGTATCGTTATTTTCCAACGATTTAATGATGTCATCCATCGTCTGGAACACGTTGTCATTGCTTTTATCGATCGGCTTCGTCGTATCGATCGCACTGCCGAAAATGAACTCTCCCGTGATGCTCACTGGCACGGTAACCGCAGGGCTGACATTCAATTTATATATCCCTTGATCGGTTTGTTCCGTAGCCGATCCATCATTCGTGTAAGGAGGCGTATCCGTTTTCTGGCCGTTAAACAAATATCGCCCGTTATAAGCGCTGTTCCCGATCATCACCAATTGCTCTTTAAGCTGCTTGATTTCAGCGAGAATCGACTTGCGCGCATCGTCAGGAGTGGTTCCGGTCGATGCTTGCTGCGTCAATGTCCGCGCCCGCTTGAGGACATCGCTCGCCTGCTGCATCAATGAATCCATTGTTTTTAGCATTCCTGTCCCCATCTGGGCGTTCATGGTGAACTCATCATTTCGATTCAATTCGCTGTCATAACGCATTTGGTAACCAATCCCAACCGGATCGTCACCAGGTCTGTGAATTCTTTGACCGGAAGACAGCTTGTTATTCAAGTCGGTCATGTTGCTGTTCATATACCGTAAATTGTGCAGCAGCTGTGTGTTCTGCATGGAACTCGTTACACGCATTTTATAAGTCCTCCTTGCTTTATGTTATTCATAACAATTATCTATTCTTAACGGCCGACTACGCCCATTTGGTTAATCACTTTGTCCAACATTTCGTCCACGGTCGTCATATTGCGGGCAGCAGCATTATATGCATGTTGGAATCGGATCATATCCGCCATTTCTTCGTCCAAGGACACGCCGCTCACCGACTGGCGCCGGAACTCAACCGAATCAACCATATCATTTTGTACTTTCACATTACGCTCTGCATTGGCCGCCCGGGTCCCCATGTCGCCCATCATGGCGCGGTAATAGTCATCAATCGAGCCTGTGGACAACGAAGTCATATCGCTCGGGTAAGTGAATGTTTTATCACGCAAGGAAGCCAGAGCATGTGCAATCACGCTATTCCCTTTAACGGTTATATTTTGTCCGTTCACCACATCGTAGCGGCCGGAAGCGGCAATTTTGCTCACATCCGCAGTAATTTCGGGATTGACTTGAATGTTCGAGATGGAGAAATTGCCGCCATCCGCTGCCGTAAAGAAAGGAATGCCCGATTTCGCCGGATCGGATAACGAATATCCCAAGGAATGCAAACCATTGAAGCCGCTCACTTCAACCTGCGCGGCACTCTTCAAGCGCGCCCCTGCCGGAATGGTTCCTCCTGGCGGAATGGTCATGCCATTCTCCAGCTCGACGGTGCTCTTCGCAACCAGGTTAGATGAAGCTACATATCCTGCAGCCAGCTCGACTTGCACATTGCCTGTAACTAACGTTTGCACCATGGCGTTCGTCTGGTCGCGCACTTTCGCCACTTCTCCGAGCGAAAGTGCATAGCCGTGCAATTGGCCGGATGTTGCTTCAATATCGGCGGTAATTGGTGTTGCTTCCGCGTTCTCAACAACCATGACGCCGCCCGCCGTAATCGTCATGTCGCCATACTCGCCTTCCGTGACTTCCACGTCAACTATCGTCGAGAGCTTATCGATGAGCAGATCACGCTGATCCCGGAAGTCGTTGGCGTTGTCTCCCGTGCCTTCCACGCGCTTGATCGTATCGGTCAGCTTGGCGATGTTGTTGATCAGGTCGTTCGCTTCATTGACCTTGATGTTCATGCTGGAATTGATATCGTTTTCCAGCTTCGTTAACGATTCGTCGATATGCTTCATCATGTTCGTCATGTTGGTGGCCGCGCCGACTACTTCTACGCGGGCGCTAAGCAAGGAAGGGTCGCGGTTGAGAACTTCCCACGAGTTCCAGAACTTGTCCATGACGCCGCGCAGACCGTTCTCGGTCGGTTCGTTAAAAAAGCCTTCTATTGAGCGAATGCTGTTGTCGACAATGCTCCAGGAGCCTAACGTTTGGTTCTCTCTGCGGAATTGGACATCGAGGAAGCTGTCTCTGATGCGGGTAATGCTGTCATACTGAACGCCGGTTCCTAGCTGTCCCGGCGCTACGCTGTTGAACATGCCGGGCATCGCTAACGGGCGGGTTGCGGAAGCGTTGACGCGCTGGCGCGTATATCCATCCGTCGAAGCGTTCGCAATATTGTGCCCCAATGTCTGCATCATCGTCGTATGAACAAACAAGGAGCGTCTACTCGTTTCTAGTCCGTGAAAGGTTGATCTCATTACACTTCGTTCCTTTCTGTATCTGTCTAAGCTCGTGTATCCAACATGCCGGGTCTGCTGTAGCTCGAAGCCGATTGTTCTGGGCGATGATACAGCATGTCCTGTTCTGAATAATCTATAAAAAGATTCAATTGATACTCTACAAAATGCAACGACTGTTCGATTAACGTTTGGTTATGATCATTTATTTGCTTTAATCGCTGAAGTGTGGCGGCAATCCTCTCTTGAACGGCCATTATTTCGGTACGTTCCTGAGCATCGAATACGAGCTTCATAATCTCGGTCAAGGAGAGCTGAAGTTTGGATTTAATCCCTTTGCTTTGCAAAAAAGCGTGTACAATTCCTTCCCGTTCCTCCTCCAGAGCGGAAAGTCCCTTCAACCATTTCGACTCTTGATTTGACATTCGAACCAGCTCTTTGATGTCATTTTGAATAATGACCCGCGTCTTCGCTTCTCCAATGCTTTCAAGCTGCTGATACACCGTTTCCATTCGATTCAATACATCGATTAATGCTGATGCGCTCACGCTTGGCCCTCCGCTCATTCGACGTCTTTTTTAAACAGGGGAAGCAGTTTCTCCGCAATCTTATCCGCTTCTACATGGTACGTGCCTGTAGCTACCGCCTGCTTCAATGCTGCAAGCCGCTCGCCGCGTCCCGCATCCTGCACTTGATTTTGCGCATCCAGCATTTCCTTCGCTTCCGTGGAAATGATTAGCTCATCCTTGCGGGAAGGCTTTTTAGAGGCATGGTTCATCGCCTGCTGTTTCTGATAGTACTGTATCGCTCCAAGACGCTGTGTCTCATTAATTTTCATCTCGATTCACCTCATTAAAAATCAAAAAACCGATAACCTTTACTAAGATTATCGGCTTATTGTCAAGATATATTAAGTATTATTTGAAAGAAGTTGTATACTATCTTTCACGCTTCGTGTCAATGACTTTATAAGCCCGGCTGCCGGCAGCAGACTTCTCTTCGTCTGTCCCCGTCTCTTTGCGCGCTTCATTCATATCCCGTATCAACCTCGTTCGGCATGCTTCGCACATATGACCTTCCCGAATCGGATTGCCGCATATCTCGCAATCATAAGTCAAATTCGGCGCTTGGTAGACCGAAATGCGTCCTTCCCTAATGAACTGGGTAATCTGCCGCACGCTTACTTCCGTCGCTTCGCTCAGTTCTTGCATCGCGGACTGACGTTTCTCACGCAAATAAGCAACGCAGCGTTCATATTCCTGTTCAATCTCCTTTAAGCAAGCCGGACAGAGGTCTCTGAACGCCTTCGCAAACAGTCTTCCGCAGCGCGGACAATTGCTCAATTCCATGTATTTCGCCCCCTTCGATGCCTGTTTCGTATAATCTCATCATATCTTATTCATCGACAGTTGACGAGCAGTTTTTTAGATGGACTCACGCCCTGGCCCAAGTATAGCTCGCTAAGGCAACAGGAAGGCGGAAATTCCTGTTCCAGACGGCAAACTCCCGGGCGCATGATCGAAGCGTGCTGCCTGTCGTATAAACGTCATCTACTAGCAACAATCGCACCTCCTCTAGCGTCTGCCAACGTTCTGCAGGAAGCTTGCGCAGGGAGGTAACCAGATCGTTCATGGCCTGTTCCTTCATGACAAAAGCATGAGCGATATTAGTAGCCCTTCCACCGCGCGACTGCATGCTCTGCTTCTCGGAATCCTGTACCCGTGCCAGCAACGATAGCACCGGAACCTTCCAAGCTCGCCCCAATGATTGTGCCAGCTGCTCCGCTTGATTGAACCCGCGTACACGCAACCGCGCTTCACTTGTCGGCACATAGGTGATGATGTCCGGAAGCAGCATACGATTCCCTTCATTCAGGCCCATTCGCGATTTCCTTATTCTACGGCGCCTAGTCCACACCGATTCGAACAGCATACTGAACGACGAAATCATCATATCCGTCATAATACGCTCATAACGGACATTCCCTCTAAATTTGTATTCGGCAAGCCACTGCTTCATTTGCTCATCATATTGCACGACGCTGCGATTGGCGGTTAAACCATCCTTCTGGAGCGGATGCCGCTTACAGTCGGTGCAGCGAATGCTGCGCCCGCATGAAGGGCAGCCGAGTGCTTGTATCCACGGGATCGATACCAAGCACTTTGAACAGAGCAATGGCAGCAGCCTGCCCGCACGCGGCTCCATTACAAGCGACGCCGATGAGAAACCGTTTATTCTGTTGTTGCAGACAATGCAGGTGCTCACTCGAGGTTGCATTAATCTCACGTAGACCTTTTCCATCCACTCGCCCCATTGCGGCAAGCTAACCAACCTGCTTCCCCCTCTCATCCTCAGTTAGCAAGTAGCCGTTGCGCCCGGCAATTCGGTTCATGTCGCGAATCTGACGCACTGCTTTCCGCTGTGCCTCATTCCATTGGGCCGAACCAAACACGGCATTGCCTGCGGGATCATCCTTCGAACGCCCTGCTCTGCCCGCCATCTGAACGAGCGACGAGGCGTCAAAAAGACGGTCATGCGCATCCAAAATATAAACGTCGCTCTTCGGCACCGTCACTCCACGCTCCAAAATGGTCGTCGTCACTAACACCCGTATTTTCCGTTCACGGAAACCCATTACCTTATCACTTCTCATCTCATCCACAGCAGACGTGCCGCCTACAATAATTTCAGGCAACTGATGGCTCAATAACCGGACCATCGGCTCTACCTGACGAATGCGGGCGACAAAAACAAAGACCTGAGCTCCCCGCCCGACCGAATGCGATATCCGCTTCATCAGCAGGTCAGGCAGCGAACGCCGAGCAAGACACTGTTCGACAGCAGGCATCGCAATGTGAGCTGGAACAGGCAATGGATAACGGTGAAACCGGACCGGAACTCTTGCATGAGCCATCCTCCCGCGCTTCACATCCCGCTGCATCGTTTCCGGAGGAGTGGCGGATAAATAGACGAACACGCCTCCTGGACGGCATACTCGATTTGCCGCCCGATGGAGCATCGGATCGTTGTGATATGGAAACGCATCGAGCTCGTCAATAATGACGAGATCAAAAGCCTCTGCGAAGCGCAGCAGCTGATGCGTGGTCGCAAGCGTGAGCGTTCCTTCGGTCCAACGTTCAGGACTGCCCCCATAGAGGGTGACCACCTTCTGTGCGGGAAATGCTTTCTCAATGCGGGGCTTAAGCTCCAACACCACATCACGCCGCGGCGTCGCTACCAGCGCTCGTCCGCCATGAAGCAGCGTATCCTCAATCAATGGGAATATCATCTCCGTCTTGCCCGCTCCGGTCACCGCCCACAGCAGAAACGCTCCTTTCTCCAGCGCCAACTTGCTCCTCCGATTGCGCTTTCCCTTTTCACGGATTGTGTGAATATACTGCAAAGCCTGTGTACTTGCTGCTTCTTGCGCCAGGGCCAAGCTCCATTTCTTCAACCTCTCTTCTACAGGAGCAACTTGGCAATCACTGTTCACTTCCTGCTGAAATACGCCTCTAATGAGAAGCGCGCACGAGCGGCTGCGACCGAGATTCAAGCATTGCGTACATGTCAGACAACGTTTGGAGCCGCACGTTGCGCAGGAGGAAGCATTCAAACCTTCGGAGCTCCCGCATCGACCGCAAAAGGCTGCAGTGGATTTATCTTTGAAGAGACAAAGTGATGATATGTGCAGCCACCATCTTCCTTTCCCCCGCTTTCGCTCATGGGTACCACTGGAGACAGTATCCCGTCCCCATTGTATGCCGGAACACACCTCCAGCCACCCTTGCAGCCAACCAAATTGAATGAGCACATGTCTCATCGGAACGAATCGTTCCCATCCTTTATCACGAAGAAGCTGCACGATTTCCTCGTCCAGCAGCAATCGCCCGCGCATCCCATCCGCAAATTGCCGCGTATCCGCATATAAAGAAAGAGGAGCGCGCTGCGCCCCTGCCCCCTCTATCTGCTTCTGTCTTTGCTCATCAGTAATGTTGCCCGTGACACGCTCCTCTTCTCCCATATAGGCAACTGCACGTTCGGCAACCAAGTATACCTGATCTTGATGTTCCCTAACGTATGTATTCGAGGCAGGTTCTGAATGGGGCGGCTCGATAATGAGCACATCCAGATGCTCCTCCGCCAACAATTGCTGCGTACTATCTTCCAACGTCTCGCGATGCGGCATAAGCAGCTCGGCAAAATATTGAACCCATCTCCGCTTTCCCCATTCATCCATTTCTTTTACGAACGAGAACTGCTCCAGCACCACCAAACCTAGCTGAATCGAAATAGCCTGCTGCAGAATGACAAGCCTCGATCCATTCGCCTTCCGTCCATCCTCCGCTAACCAATAGCTTGCATCCACCCGCCAATCCAGAGTCATACCTGTGTTCCACCCGTACTCCGTTCGTACGGCATAGATTCTTACCTGCATCCTCTTCCTCTCCTTCATTCGCACGGCGCTTCTCTAAGCACATAGTGGTAATGGCCTGTTCACGATGTCTGGTCCACGGGATCAAAAAAAGCACACCTTTCCCGTTAATTTAGGAAAAGCATGTGCTTCATGCTCAGCGCCTATCATATTTGTATAAAATTGTATATGATTCCGTCACTTCTGGCAACCCATTATTGCAAAAATCCGCAAAAAAAATTTCGTTGAGCTCTTATCTAATTTGAACTCTGAGCGCCAACAACTACAATTCGGTGATATGGCAACATCGTCTGAGCAGCAATGTTACTAGAAATATATGCAAATGAAAAGGAACAAAAGTACTTGTCGTACAATTGCTCCTTCATGAATCATGCATAAATAACTGGTTTACTATCACATCTCGAAAAAATATAGTCCCGCATTAAACACAGTGTATCCGTTAACAAAACATATTGTGGGCCATTCTCGCCACTTACAGCGCGGCTATCATCCGCAGTTGCGCAGAACCAACAAGACTAGCGATGTCTGCGGCACTTGCAGCATCGCCGAACCCATCGGCGCCACCGCCGTCTACAGCGCGCTGCCAGCCATAAAGGGCACCTTCATCCAATCTTCTTGCCGGCGCGGTTGAACGACAATCAACGATTCCTCTGCCGCTTGCCGCTGCTGTAAATCGTTAAGAACCGCTTGCAGTTCATCCTGACGAATGTGCAGCTCCTGCCAGCTTACTCCATGTCCGTGTGCCGCAAGCGCAGCAATATGAATCGTTGCATCCGTGGAACCACAATCAACAACGGTAAAGTGCAAACGACGTCCTTTCAGCCATGCATACCAACTATATGCCCGTATCAACCATTCCATATGGCGTTCATCATTTTCGGTCACGATAACGACATGCATCCACGGCGCCGGTGCGGCGCCACGCAGCAGCTTCTGCCATTTATGCGCCAGATGAACGGCCGCTACCGCCAACCCGTAGCACCCAACAATCCATAATAGCATTGCGATCATGCGGCCACCTCCTTACTATCAAGTGTATGCCGCATGGGGTCTCATGGTGACGGACAAGCGTCGCCTTTCTGGTATAAAAGCCGTTCAAAAAGTTACTTTTTGAACATGTATTTTAGGTTACAACGTCACCCAGCCATTCTTAATGGAGTTAATAACGGCCTGCGTCCGATCATCAACCTCCATCTTCTGCAAAATGCTGCTGACGTGGTTTTTCACCGTTTTCTCACTTATGAACAAATACTCGCCGATCATCTTATTGCTCTTGCCCTCCGCCATTAAACGAAGCACTTCCGCCTCCCGTCTCGTCAACGGGTTGTCTTCCGCGGCAATAAATTTAACGCCTGTATCCCGGCTGGATTGGTTAACGATTCCATTGCCATCCAACAGCGTCATGCGCCGCAGCTGCTGAATCAGCTTGCCCGTAACCTTGGGATGTATGTACGCATACCCGCTTACGACCGAACGAATCGCATTAATGAGCGACTCCGCCTCCATATCCTTCAGCAGGTAACCTGAAGCCCCTTTGCGCAGCGTCTCGAACACATAGCTCTCATCGTCATGAATCGACAGGATGATTACCTTCACGTCGGGAAAAATATCACGAAGTCGCTCGGTAGTCACCACTCCGTTCTCCACCGGCATGTTAATATCCATCAACACGACATCAGGCATTTCCTGATTGCAAAATTCGACGACTTGAATTCCGTCACCGCATTCTCCGATAACTTCCAAATCCTCTTCCATATTTAAAATTCGTTTTAATCCTTCACGAAACAGCTGGTGATCGTCAGCAAGGAGTACTTTAATCTGTGATCTTCCCATATTACGATTCTCCATAGGTTTACTCCTCTCTCTTCTCCACATTCGTCGGAATTTGAATCACGATTCGAGTCCCGCGGTTCTCGGCTGAGTGAATCTCCATTTGACCTTCGAGCAATTCCACGCGTTCTTTCATGCCAAGCACGCCAAAGTGCATATGCTCTTTTGATTTTGTCTCCAAGGCCTCCACCTTGAAGCCAAATCCGTTATCTCGAATGACAAGCCGGACCTCGTCCTCGTCATAGGTCAATTCGCATGACACATGAGATGGATGCCCATGCTTCGCTGCATTGGTGAATGCCTCCTGCACAAGTCGGTAAATGGCGGCTTCCATTTCCGATTTCAGACGCCGTTCGAGTCCTCTAATGTCGAATGACGTCTTGATTCTGTGCTTCTCCTCGTAATCGTGTATAAATTTGCGCAGTGTCGGCACGAGCCCCAAATCATCCAAAGCCATCGGACGCAAGTTGAAAATAACTTTGCGTATTTCCTCCAGACCAAAACGAACCTGAGATTTCAAATCTACTATTTCGTTCTTCACCAGTTCAAAATCCTGCTTCGACAGCATTCTTTCTACAATTTCCGTCCTAAGCACTAGATGGGCCAGAGACTGGGCCGGTCCGTCGTGAATTTCTCTCGCGATGCGCTTTCGCTCTTCTTCCTGGGCCAAAATGATTTTCAAACCGAGCAGCTGCCGGTTCTTGGCAGACTCTAATATACGAGTAACCTGGCTCAAATCTCCCGACAAATATTCGAGGGCGACGCTCATCTGAGATCCGATTGTCTCTGCCCGCTCGATCGAGCCTTCTACAGCTCGCATGCGTTTTTGCAGATCGTCTCTCCGCGTTTTGAGATAGCCTTCTTTCTCCCGATAAATCATGAGCTCCAGCTGCAGTTGGGTCGCTCTCTCATAAGCCTGCTTGATATCGTCTTCCGTATAGCGCACAAAATCACGACTGACATCTGTCAAACGCAAACGAGCCAGACGATAGTTTCGTTCCAGCTCGTCCACTTTATCACATATCTCAGCCGTCTGGTCCATCACCTCTTGAAGCTCGTTATACATGTTCGTAACTTCATGGCGTGACGAGTCCAAAATCTCATATATTTGATACTTGCTTTCTTCCATAACTTTCACTGCATTTTTAATTACGCGGTCAATCACATCGACTTGATTCTCCACTTACGTTCCGTCTCCTTGTCACATAAAGGATGAATGGATATTCACCCTTTATCATAACACATCAACGTATGGTAATGGACTTCGTTTTTTGTTCCCATTTTACAGTTAGGCCTAATTGTTCCGATACGAGCCGCAGAGGGACTAAAGTTCGACCGTTGCGCATAACCGGTGCGACATCAGACGTAAGCCGTTTGCCATTCTGGTTAATAGCTTTCTGATTGACATTCATTTCTAGAAAGCGGTCGCCGCGCAGGATGGTGACCCTTTGGGAGGCTCCGTCCCATTTCGTTTCTCCACCGAACGCATCCAGGATAACGCGGACCGGCACGTATGTCGAGCCATTTAGGACCATAGGAGCAACGTCAAGACTCTTCGTCTCGCCATTAATCTTCGCCGACTTGCTGTTCACCGTCAGATCCATCGCTGCATTGCTTAATATCGAAGACGAACCAGCCGGCAATTGCGCTCTTAAGTTGTCAATCGCGATCATCCCTTGCGGGGCGCGCTCATCCTGCCCATCGGCGAAATTCACGAGATAGAGACGTTTCAGCTTCGCCGGATAAGCTATGTTTTCGGAGGAAAGGTTGACCTCTAGCGTCTTCCAGCCTTCCCAGTTGACTGATTCCTGCACATTGACATAATGAATTTTCTTGTTCGCATCATGGATTTCCATCCGCAGATTGTTAAAGCTCTTATCGCCGTATACATCGAGCTTCATGCCACTCGTGCCGCTCGGCAAATCGATTCCTGTGGAACCGTTCAATTCCGCATAGGCAAATTTGTTGCCCGTGCCTGACGTCATATCATACGTAAGCTTTAACGCTTTGTCATTCGCTGATCGATCGCCGATGTTTCCTTCAACAGCAACTTGTCCAGTCGTCGTGCCATTCGGCAATCCAGAGAAAGAGACTGGATAGTTAACGGCATTAAAGTCTTCAAACAGCTTCTCTGCCCCCACCGTCAGCGGAATCATCGTGCGCAATCCATCATAGCTTGCAATGGCGTACCCAATCTTCGTGCCTTCCGGCACTGAATCGATGTGAAGGCTGCCCTCTTGAACCGACCCTTGGAAGCCGCTCGTTTCCCATTTCACGGACGAGGCTGGCAACGTGTAATTCCGGCCGTCCTGCAGCGTAATTTTTACAGGTAGCTTAATGTTGGATCCTTCGCTCAATGGTGCAGAAGATGTAGCGATGCTCATTTCAGCTATCTGATCGGCGCCGATAACCTCTACTTCCTCGGTCGCTTTCGCTCCGCCGGATACTGCGACGACTTGCGTTTTACCCGATTTATTGGCTACGAACGCGTCTCCGTCCCACTTCAGCTTATCATTGGACGCGCTCCACTTTATATCCACGTCGGTAAAATCAACTACCGGGTTATAGTATTCATCGTAGCCCTTCATGCTGAACGCAGCACGTTGCCCGATAAACAACGTTTTCTCTCCGCGCAGCGTCATGCCCTTAACTTTCCCTTGGGGAGCCGTAGTGTAGACGCCCAAGCCGTTCACGACAGAGCGGATATTGTTGCCGCCTTCCTTCGTTTCGTGCGTAAGCTTCGTCTCCGTCTCTCCGAGCGGCCGGTCGGCCATCGTCGTGGAGCCGCCGCCATCCAGATTCACCGCTTTCCACGCGCCCGCTTGCACGAGCGCCTGCTGAAATTCCTTCAATGTGAGCCCCGAGCTGACGCTGTTGGATTCCGCGGTTACAATATAGGCGTAGCGCCCATCCTTGGAATACCCTACCGCCGTTCTCGCCGTCACCGAGCTGCCGCTAATCCCGCTCGTATCCCGAGTGAAGGCCGATGCCTTCCCATTTTCCACAAGCAACGTATGACCGCTTATCATCATCTGGAAGGATGACGGATCGACAGCCTGCCCCGAAGACTGGGCAATTAGACGATATTCAGACTGAACAGGTGCTCCTACCTGCACATGTTGACGGATGAACTCCGCTGCCTTGCCATGAGCGCGCAAAATGTACCCATCCTCCGGCACGTCTATCGGAAGCGGCGCCATCTCTGATATTTGCTCAACGACTCCATCGCGAACCAATACCTCCGTAGGTGTCGATGTCGTGTCATTCGGCCGTTTGGTTCCTTTCCAAGCGCTCGTATAAATATACATGGCATTGGTATGACTGTGGACTTTGCCAGGCTCTTTGTCATACTTCATCTTGTTGATGCCCGCGAGCGGAAAGGTCTGGCCATCGGAAGCAGTAATATTTCCCTCGAAGCGATATTGCCCAATGCTAGGCGTGCCATCCTTCGATACGGCAAACGCGTACATGCCTTGCAGCTCCGCAGGGCTTGTAATGAGAACCCCATCGGAAATGGATCCTCCCATCGGAACGCGGTCCGATCCCATCATCCAATAGTCCCCGTTTACCCCTGCGACGGCTCCAGTTTCTTTCGTCATTTTCGTCACGGGCTGGCTTGCCGCCGTTTTCCCATTCTGCCCTGTCATGACATCCAGCTTCAAATATTGATTTTGCAAATCCGCTTCAATGACATTGATCAACGTCTTGTATGTCTTGCTGCCACGCTTGGTCGTGTATTGATATTTTACGAGTTTCGCGCCTGAAGTAATAATTTCTTCGCTTAGCTTCTTTAATTGATTGATAGATGCGCTGCTTACTGTCCCGCTTGATGAATCCGCATATACATAAGTTCCCCAACCCGCAAGCGGTTGAATCAGCAGCGTCCCCGACAGCACGATAACTGCCGCTTTCGTTCCCCAACGACCCTTAGGCATCCGTGTAGCGGATGCAGGTGACTTCATCATATCCAACTCTCCCATTTCCCAACTAATAGATGGTATGTATCGATTCCCCAATTAATCAACTCTACTAATATATAGACTATTAAAATCGACAAAAAGTTGCGGTTTTGTTACCAATTCATATTTCCCGGGTCATAGAATGACAAAAAGCCCCATCCTACTGTCGGATAGACAACGGATAGGGCTGAAATTAGCAGTAAACAAGTCCATTATACGAACTAAAAAATATTAGAACTCCAACGTAATATAATCAATTGTGGTTAAGAGACGTCTGAGCAAGACAGCCGCTTGCGCTCTCGTTGCCGAGCCTTTTGGCTGGAACTTATCTTTCGATACACCCTGGATAAGGCCCGCTTGTACGGCCTGAGCTACAGTCGGAGCGCCTAGGGTCGTAATTTGCTTGCTATCCTTGAACATGCTGAGCACGGTTGTCGAGGAATTCGGCAGACGGTGGCCGGCAGCTTGGGCAGCGCGCACCATCATGAGCGTAATCTGCTCGCGAGTGATGCTATCGTTCGGCTTGAAGGTGCCATCTGGAAATCCGGTTATAATTCCGGCCTTCACAGCCGCTCCAATATATGCTCCATCCAATGTCGAGCTGTTGATGTCCCGGAATCTCTTCGCTGCCTCTTCACTCGGCTCCAATCCAAGCGCTTTTGAAATGGATACCGCAAATTCCTGACGCGTAATCGGATTGTTGGGCTCGAACTTGGTGCTTCCGCGGCCATCCATAATCATCTTGGCGCTGAGCGCCGTCATATCGGCTTGTGCCCAATGACCTGGTATGTCCATGTACACTTTGTTCCCAATGGCGAACACGGCGAGCATGCTCTGCTTCGCGCGCACCTCAGCGACAGTGACTACACCAGAGCGGGTTAGCTTCGTCGGTATATAGGACAGCTGATTATCTTTTGCCTGATATTCTACAATGGCCGTTCTTCCCGCCGTCACGGAATCCGTCGTTCTCATTTTAATGACCGTATCCATCTTCACTTCGGTCATTCCGCTTAACTGGTTGCCGCCGGTATAACCGAATACCGTAAAGCGATGTCCCTGCACAAGGGCTGTCGATTGGGTGCGGCCCAACGTATTTTGAATATTTGTGCCCTGGGACTGGGCGGGCTCAATTTCAATTAAAAGCGATGAATTGGCAAGCGATCCTTTTATGTTCTGTACCACTTGAATGATGCTGTCCCTGCTAATGTTGATGCCATACAAGGTATTTCCGTACTTAATGGCGAACAGAACCGGATCCTTGCTGATATACGCCGAGTCGAACGCGCTCAACGGCACCGCCACGCGGGCTGCAGACTCGCTTGAAGGCACTTCGTACATCAACTGCTTATCGGTACCGGATGAGCTTGACAGGAACTGGAACGCCGTCTTCAGCTTGTTCTGGTCCAATGTGTAGCGATTGACCACTTGACCGCTGCTCGTTCGGTCTGAAGACTTCTGGGCCACGTCGTCCAATAACACGATCATGGAATCGATAAACGAGGTGTCCGTTGCCACTTTGACGAAGTTGGCACCTGCCAACTCTTCCAGACCTACGGTGACACTCTTATTACTGAACGGCTTAATCTCAACGCCTGATGTCGATTTAATCGGCTTAGAGCCCGTATTGTAGGACACCGTCAGCGCATCTGTCTGCGCCGGCGGATTCACAAGCTCTATCGTTACTTTGGTGTCTTTTACAGTCACCTGTTTTACGGTCAGCAGTTGATTCCCTGCACGGACATAGAATTGGCCGTACGAGGACGCCTGCATGCTCTCCAACTTTTTGTTGAACGTCAATACGACGGATGGCGAGCTCCAATTGGCGGATTGCACCACAGGCGTTTCACTGTCAGTGACGTTGCCTGCCGCGACAAGGTTCAAATTGGGCGCCAAATTGCCGTTCAAGTCGCGCAGGGCTGGATATCCTCTTACATAGGACACGGTAACCGTATCACTAGTAGATACGGCGGATTGCAACGTCAGCTCCACTCGGTTAACTTTAATTTCCACCTTTGTTACATATCTCGGCTTGTCGTTAACGAGAACCGAATAATGGTTGTTCAGCGGAATGCTGTTCTTATCCAACGCTTTATTGTATATCAAGGTTAGCTTGTTGCTGATGACGTTCGTTTCCGTCAACTCAGGAGGCTTCTTATCTTTGGTGTTGCGCACGAATTCGCCTTCGAATGCATCAATTTTAATTCCATATCTATCCTCTAGCGGATAGCTGCCTGGAGTGTAGCTAATCTTGACGACTTCACCATCTGATACCGATCGGTTCATGGTCAGGTATAATCCGGACCCGCTGTTTGATATTTTGTCGATACCAACCGAAGAGCCATCATACGTAACGGTAAATTGTCCGCCTGCATAAGAAGAGACATCTTTCAAAGATTCAGTGAAATATACGTACATCTTGTCACCGTAGATTGTCGCATCCCGGATTTTGGACAAGGAAGAATCTACTTTATTCTCCACCGCACGGCTCCCGAATGAGGATGCCACATTGCCATATGTATCCCGAACCATGCGGAAGCGTGCCGCATAACTAATTTTAACGTCCTGACCAACAGCGACCCCGCTTTCAAGTGAGACATATACATTATTGCCGGATGTATACGCGTTGTTCACCTTACGCTCCCCATTGTTGACCGTAACAGTGAACTCATTTGAAGGCAGATTGACGCTTGAATCCAATGACTTATTATATCGAATCTCGATGAGCGTATTGTTATACAGCTTTACACTTTCCACTACCGGTGCGGTACGATCCGTTGCTGACGTTGAGAACGTCCAGTTAGACGCGCCAGCAAACTCATTGCCGGATGAATCCTTAACGGCCCCTCTGGCAATGTTGACCGTATAAACCATATTATCCTGCAACCTGGACACCGGTGTAATTCTCAGCTCTCTTCCTGAAGTAGTAACATTGATTTTTTCGCTCGTCGTTTGATTTTGACGGCGAAGCTCCACTCCCGTACCTGAATAGGCAATCGGTTTGTTGAATGTGGCAGTCAATGTCTTCGACGTAGATACCCCAGTACTGCCTACGTACGGATCATAAGATGAGAGCGTCGGTGCTGATGTGTCTATGGTTTGAGCGCGGAAAGACCACGTATCTTCCTTCATCAAGTTGCCGGCTTGATCGCGGAACGCTCCCTCTGGCACGGTTACGGTATACGTGCGGTTCTGCTCAAAGGTGAGAGTGTTAACCGATTTGATTACTGCCGTGCCCCCGCCCACAATGGCTGACGTTACCGGAATACGCACATCCGGTTTGCCGTCCGACTTTACAACAATATCTCCTTTTTCTTGAAAAACAGGCTTACTAAATGTCATCTCTATCCTGGATTGCAGCGGCGATACCGCGTTTCGCTCAGGCACCCGGCTCAGAATGACAGGCGGCGTCGTGTCCGCTCCGCGTTCTGTTTCGAAATGCCACCGGTCTGCCGACAAAAATCCTTCTACCGGTGTCCCTTCAGCATCTTTGAAGGCTTCAGCATCTACCGTCACATAATATGAAGTGCCAGCTTCTAGAGACTCATTCATTTGATAGCTGGCAACCAGACCTGTTGGATCGAACGTAAAACTACTCGCTGGAATTGGGGTTAGCGCATTATTATTACTATACCGAATAATACGAATGCTTCCTGTTCCAGCTTGTACCGGTTGCTTAAATGTGATTTCCAGCTTGGGGTTGACCGGAGCCACTCCCTGTTGGGGGGATACCCGTTCAATGCCAGGTTGCGGCTTTACGGTAAACGACCACTTCATGCCGTTATAGAATTCGTTCGTGCCCTCACTGATGAAAAGCAGAGGATCTATCGACACTTCATAAGTGGCGCCAAGCTGCAAGGGCTGCAAGCCCTCTAATTGGTAGGTCTGCAAGTCAGAGGACACGACCTTGCCGATGCCGTTTCCCCCATCTTTATTGAATATTTGCTTATTGCCCGTTCCTTGCTGTGTTACAGTCACATTTCCATTTACTATTTTTACATTTTGATTGAATGTAAAACTGACAGCAGGGTTTGCCGAAACACCAGGCTGTCCATTTGCCGGTGTCGTCGCGATAATTGCTGGTGCTGTATCCGTTGCAGAAGGGCTTGCCTCCGCAATGACTGGCCCCCATCCGAACGTTCCCAAGGCGAGAACGATAACGAGCAGGGCGGAAAGCCATTTTTTCATGAAGAATTGCTCCTTTCTTTCCGATAAGACAGTTCTACTCTATTTGTCGGTAAGAAGGGGCCTTTTTTTTAGAAGAGATAGTTGAATCGTATAAAAACAAAAAAGCCTTCCCCCGTATATTACGAGAAAAGGCTCATCATTATATTTTATTAAACTCCTGCTTGCTCACGCAACACTTCTGCTTTATCCGTACGCTCCCAAGGCAGATCGAGATCGTTGCGGCCGAAATGTCCATATGCAGCCGTTTGCTTGTATATCGGACGGCGCAGGTCAAGCATTTTAATAATTCCTGTTGGACGCAGGTCGAAGTTATTTTGAATGAGTTCCACTAATTTGTCCTGTTCCACTTTCCCCGTATCGTACGTATCAACGCTGATGGATACCGGGTTTGCTACGCCGATTGCATAAGCCAATTGGATTTCGCATTTGTCAGCCAAGCCCGCAGCTACGATATTCTTCGCAACATAACGCGCTGCATAAGCTGCAGAACGGTCAACCTTCGTTGGATCCTTGCCGGAGAATGCGCCGCCGCCATGACGGGCATAACCGCCGTACGTATCCACAATAATTTTACGGCCTGTCAGACCGGCATCGCCTTGCGGTCCGCCGATAACGAAGCGGCCTGTCGGGTTGATGAAATACTTCGTATTATCATCCAACCATTCGCTTGGAACGACCGGGGCAATGACCTGCTCTCTAATATCCTTTTGAATCTGTTCAAGCGAAGTATCTTCCGCATGTTGGGTAGATACTACAATTGTATCGACACGAACTGGCTTTCCATCCATATATTCGATCGTCACTTGCGTCTTACCATCCGGACGGAGGTAAGGCAATGTGCCGTCTTTACGCACTTCTGACAAGCGGCGCGCAATACGGTGAGACAGAGCGATCGGAAGCGGCATCAGTTCAGGTGTTTCATTTGTCGCAAAGCCGAACATTAAACCTTGGTCACCCGCACCAATGTTTTCCGTTTCCTGCTTCATATCCTCTGTGCGCGTTTCAATGGCTGCATTAACCCCTTGCGCAATATCAGGAGACTGTTCGTTAAGCGAGGTCAACACCGCACAGGTGTTATAGTCAAATCCATACTTCGCGCGCGTATACCCAATATCTTTAATGGTATTGCGTACGATAGACGGAATATCAACATAATCCGCTTTCGTGCTAATTTCTCCGATAACCAGAACCAAGCCTGTAGCTACGGATACTTCACACGCGACCCGAGCATACGGGTCATTGGCCAAAAAGGCGTCCAACACCGCGTCCGAAATTTGGTCGCATATTTTATCCGGGTGTCCTTCTGTAACGGACTCGGATGTGAACAAGTGGCGTCCTTTCAATGACATAGGACTCGACCTCCTAACCTTTATTATGGCTCTCCCGCGAGCAGCCTAAACAAAAAAGTAACCTTTTCCACGATGGAAAAGGTTGTATACCAGCCTTCGAAAAATCATATTACTTTATTTGTCCGGTCCTGTCAATGAATGAAATGTAAGTTGGGCTTCCTATTTTTTCTGCAAAGCCTGTATAACTAATCGCTTCGTTATTTCACCGCCAACGGAACCCGCGTCGCGCGAGGTCAGATGCCCCCAATCATCATGGTTGGTCGTCTGCTGCACCGGCAGACTGCCCAATTCTGCCGCAAATTCAGTATTCATGCCGATGTGCACGCCATGCTGGGCGACAGGCAGACCCAACTCGGCCGCAATTTCATATTTAAGACGGTATAAGGCATCTTTGCTCGCTGGAACTAACGTTTTTTTACTCACGATAAAAGCTCCTCCTTAACATAAGTGCATGATGCTTATATTGTGCCTCATGATGAAGGAAAGGAGACACAGGAAATGTTGCAAGTCCTGCCATCTGATGGGAGCCATTATGTTTCGTTAATCTCGCAAAAATAAATCCCCTCGTACGAGGGGACTTATTTAATAATCAATCGCGGCTATTGTTAATGTCTTTACTGTAAAATGATAACGCCTGATGAGCCAATCTCAGCTTGTGGCCTTGGAATTGGTCATAAATTGAGAGCATTACATTTCCGCTTTTCACATTATCAAAAAATGAACTGTCAAAACTAATCGTCTGTGTTTGATTTAAACCAACCTTAAGTTCGGACTCTAAAGCAACTTCTTTACTAAACGCACGTCCGCTTGTGTCAGTTACCTCGAATACAAGCTTATGCTGGTATTCTCCCATATCATAAGACAAGTCACGATCCAAATGATAATTAAATTCTAGTCGAAGCGATGCGCCTGAAGCTTCGGCTTTAAGTTTGTTCATAGTTAATGTATAAGGGAACATCTCAATCTTCTCGATTGGCGTTTTGGATCCAGGCTGATAAGTTTGCAATTCCAATGCCACCGCATTTACATATCCGTTTGCTTCACCTTTTGGCGGAGTCAATTTTCCATCTGTGATGCCTTCACCGATAATAAGCTGCATATCTGTTGTATATACTTTGTCAGGTATTCTAGCCCACAAGGTAACAATATTTTTCCCTTCAGGTCCTGTTTGATGATCGACTTGAATGATATTTGCTTTAAATAGTTCACCATCTTTGGATTTGTAATATCCAACAATCTGCGAAAGATCAGTCGGACGTTTCTCCGCATTTTTCATTTCCAAGTCAGTGACAACCAGATTGGATGAAGTACCCGGATAAATCAGTGTTTCACGTGCTTTGATTTCAGCTTTTCTGCCAGCTGTCTTTAAATTATAGTCAGAACCGAACTTAACAACATCTAAATCTTCTATTTTACTAGAATTAGTAAACTGGATAAGTTCACTTGTTTCTTCGCCCAATTTCTCCATCAGCGCAATTTGTAGTTGGGTAAAGTCCAAATAAGAAGGAACTTTAGTTACAATATACACATCCATTTCACTCTTTGGCCCAATAACTAATGAAGAATCGCTTTGAATCAGTTTTGTTTCACCGGTTGATTTTGCTGAATCAATCTTAAACATGCCTTCTAGTTTTGGAAGCTCCAACGTTTTGAATTCTTTGTTCCGCAACGTCAGCTTTGCCGATACAATATCGCCGTCCGTCCAAGGTAAACGTTGAATAGAAGACAGCGTAACACCGAACGTTCCTTTGCTGTTTGCGACCTGGAATTCCGATCCTTTGGCATTTTGTATAGAGATCAATTCAGGCACTTCATACACAGCAACTGGGAAGCTGTACTGGTTATCGTTTTTGTTAGACTGATTTGTACCTTCAGCCGGGCTTGTTCCATTTTCCGAAGGTGTATTCATATGAAGTTTTAAATGACCTGTGCCGGAAGCTGTCGGAATAGTCGCATTTAATTTAAATGATTTGCTTTCAGCAGGCTGAAGTGTCACTTTTTCAAACATCTTATTAGAGATAGGGAATATCTCACCTTTATCCGCATGAATCGTAAATTCATATTTAGGCAAGGTAATCGGCTGATTTCCAATATTCTTAATCTCAAACGTTAAAGAAACGTCGCTGTTATCATAGCTCTGCGTTATCCATCCCGTTTGAATACGTGTTTCCAGCTTCGTATTTTCAACTTTTATAATCTTTTCCTTATATTGTTGAGTAACCAAGTCTTTCGAATTGGCCATTGGCAGTTGCAGTGTAGCTACGGCATAATTGATTTTATCTGTCTCTGATTTGGCAGATACATCTTCTTGAATAATTTGCAGCTCCAGCTTATCCAATTTTACGGAAGTGGGAATTTTCGTCATCAAGTTTAATGTCTTCTTATCTTTTGGCTGTATTTTATAATCAACACTAGAACTATCCAATGCTAAAGGATAGTTCGCGCCATTGTTCGCACGAATAGAAAATTTTAATTTTGGATCCTCCAAAACCTTATATCCGATATTTTCCAACGATACGTTTAGATTAACCATATTGTAACCATCGGATGGGAACATTAACATTTGTTCCACTTTCGAATTGAGCGGTATATCGTTAATCCGAATTTTTCTAGCCTGATTAGTCGGAGTTGTTATGGAATACGAAGCTGGAATCGAAAAATGTCCAATTTGGTTTTCAAACCCTGGCTTGCTGAAATCCCATTTAATGATTTGAAAGAACAAATCATTAACTTTAACATTTTTACCCAATTTTGCATAGTAAGTCACATTCATCTGAGATTGAGGAGCAATATTTTTCTTGTCCTTGTCTTTGCTAATCATATTTACAGAATAGATAGTTCCGCTTTTGGATTTTACTTTCGTCCAATAATCAAGTAACGAAATGCTCTTCGTATCATTGTTGTAGTAAGTAAGTGTGTACGTTAATACATTGCCGTCATCTTGGGTTAAAATATTCAGATCCGTCAGCTTGACGAAGCTTTTTCCAGTAAGTTTAACTGGCGATAATTTATCTAATGTATGTACGGCGGGTTGAGCTTGCTTGGTAGCTGCCGGTTTAGAAGCAGTCTGTTTTGCGGCCGGTGCTGCTTCTGCCAAATAACCGGTTTGTCCCAGTACCACTGCAAGCGCCAAAAATGCAGCTAATGTTTTGCCTTTTCTCAATGGTATTCCTCCCATTTCGCTTGATTTGCCTATACCTTATTAAACGCTGATGATTGCTAGAAAGTTTCGGATTTTAGCAAATTGAGAGGGTTAAAGTTTTGTCATAAAAAAAGAAAGCCCCTTTCGAGGGGCTTTCTAGCTACTCAATATTATTCAGAAATGCGATCGAATTGAGCTGCCAATTGAATTTCTTTCAAAGCGTTACCAGCGATGTCTCTGATAACTTTAATGGTACCTGTGTTGTCATAGCTCAAGCGAACAACGGTAGTATCTTTCAATGTAACGCCTGCTGGAAGTTTAAATTCGATTTCAAACGAATCTTTTGCTCCGTCTGCCGTGGTAGCAGGTTTCACATGATTAATAGTAGCTTTTTGCTCTGTCGAACCTTTTTCCTGAAGTTCTACTTTGAACAAGTTTTTGTAGTACTCAGTAAGCTTGTCGCCCTGAGCAAATTCAGTGTAAACTTTCGCGTCCACTTTTACAGTCATTTTGTAAGTTGCATCAGTTACACTAACTTTCGAAACGCTAAACGAAGTAGCTTCTGGGTTGATTTCGTCCGTAATAGCAACGTTAATCGCACCAATAGTGTTTCCAAAAGTATCTTGAGAATAACGATTAGCTGCTGTTTCCAAGTAAGCCTTCTCCAGACCCGCTGGCAGCTTATTATTGTCAGTAAACTTCAAGTACAACACGTCTTTATTATCGCTCAAACGATAATCGTTAGGACGATATGTGTTACTTCCTTGTACTACTTTAAAGTCGCCTACATCAACTTTGCTCAGCTTACCCGTAAGTTCAACTTTCAACTCTTCACGGGAGCTTGCAGTAGCTACAGATGCATTTACTTTGTCTTCAGAGACATCCTTAATTGTAATTGTGTAATTGTCGCCTTCTTTAAAGAAGTCGCCATCGATGTCTTTAACCAAACGAGCTTCGATTGGTGTTACATAGACAGTGTTGCCATCTGCATCCACTACCGGTTTTCCGTTAGCATCAGTTTTAACATTTCTGTAACCGTCTTTGAAGACGATTTGGTTGCGTTCGGAAGTCAAGAACGTACCGCGTTTTGCTCTGATACGAACTGTATCCGATTGAATCAATTCTGGATCTTCGAAATCACCGCTCAAAGATTTGCCAGCAATTGTATATTTCGCCTTGACAAGGGCGTTTCCGTCCCCATCAGTTTTAACTGCTTTAGGGAACTGCACATAAAGGTTATCATCGTTGGAATCTTGAGATACCCAAGCGCGAGCTGCACTATTCACTGCATCAGCATTGAAAGTTTGGGAGTATGGAAGCATTGTGTTGGATACATAAGCCGTGTCTTTCACACCGCTAACTTCCAACGTATAGTCGCCGCTATCCAATTTTTTCATCAAATCAATTTCAACCGTCTTCTTCTCTTCATTATAAGTCGGTTTCATGATAGGATGACCAGTTTTAGACTCAAGACCAGTGTGGGTGAAAGTCTTGCCGTCTTTGTCTTTCAACACATAATTGTTTTTGTCTTCAGCGGATGCTCTATCCAGCTTTTTGCTGAAAGTGAGGACCAGTTTATGGTCGTTTTGCTTCACTTCCACTTTTTCAATTTCTGGACGTTCAGAATCCAAAGAAGGATTTACTTTTGCAGTACGATTAGCTTTGTTGTCGCTGTAATCTTTAACGCCATCGATGTAAATCGTGTTTTCACCCATGTTCAAAGCTTTATCTTTGCTGAATTTCACAGTCACTTTGTTATCTTTGTACGTAACAACGCCTGTGTTGTTGGAATTTCCATGGTAGATTTTGTCAACCGATTTAACTGTTTCGTTAAATTCGATTTCCAATTCCATAGGATCTTTTGCTGTGACACCAACCACTTCAGGTGCAGTTGTGTCTTCAGCTACCGTAAACGTATTTTCAACTGGAGCAATTTTAAGACCAGAGAAGTCTTCGATGTTGCTAACAGTGATTTTGTGCTCGCCTACGGACAAATCAGTGCTAACGATAGCTACGTTAGGATAGATATAAGTTACGTTAGCGCCAACTGTTTTACCGTCAACTTTGTAGTTGCTGGAAGAATAAACACCTGACTTCTTCACAGGCTCAGAGAATACAACCTTGAATGCTTTCGTACCCAAGCCCACTACTTCTTTAACTTCAGGAGTTTGTACGTCAACTGGAGTGAATTTGATTGTTTGTTCAAATTTCTTGGATTTATCCTCGTTTTGAACACCTTTTACTTTCAACTCAGTTTCTTTTTGATTCTTCATAGTAGAAGAGTCTGCTTCTTCAAGCAAGATTGTTGCCGTACGGTTGTCGGAAGACAACGTAACAGTATCAATCTTTCTGTCTTTAACTTCGTAATTTTCTTTTCTTTCAGCGGATCTCTTGTCAACCGAACCGTCGAATTTAACAACAACTTCTTTCAGGTTTTCAGCTGTAACGGACTCAACTTTTTGAGCCGAAGTGATAACATGAGTAACTTTGTGAGTGTACTCTTTGTTATTGTAAGTGAACTTCACTTCAGTTTCCTTGTTTGGCTCAAGAGCTTTTTCAAGTTCAACTTTCACAACTTCCTTGTCGGACATTGTGAATTCGATGTGCTTGCTGTCGACTACTTTGTAGGACTCAACTTTTGGTCCTTTCAGAAGTTGGTCAGCCGCATAAGCTGCTTCAACCAATTGAGTGCGAGTTGCGTTCGCTTTAGGGTTTGCATCCTTAGCGATCAAACCAGCATCAACTGCTGCTTGGAAATAATCTTTCGCCCAAGCGGAAGCGTTGTTTTGGGAATCTTTAGGCATTGGCAATTTCAAAGCTTCAACCAAAGTTTTTGCTGTTTCTTCAACAGTGATTTTGCCGTTGAAGTCGAACAATTTCTTAGTCAAATCTTTACCTTGCATCAAGCCTTCAGCAGTTACTGCTTCGATGAAAGGAGCAGCCCAGTTCTTTGGACCGTAGTTTTTGTCGTTGTAGGAGTACACGCCGTGTACTTCTTTCAAACCGAACAATTTAACAACTACTTTAGCAAACTCAGCGCGAGTCATATCTTTATCAAGACCAGCGGTTCCGTCTGGATAGCCGTTAAATACCTCTTGTTGTTTCAATGCGTCGAATTTTTCTTGTGTCGTCTTAGCTTCGTCAGCACCGAATGCTACGTTAGCGAACATGGAGAACGCCATAGCAACGGAAAGAAGCAGGGCCAATCTTTTCTTCATAACCTTTTTTTCTCCTCCTCTAAATTGCTTCGTTTGTTGAGATTCTTGCGTAGAAGTTTGATAGCTCATTTCCCTCATTCGCCGATTCACCCCCTTCCCAGAGTAAGAGCGAAATGTATTCAAAAAAGAAGTCTGTAACACAAGGACATGCCACAGAAACTAGTAATCAAAATAAGAACAGATGAAAATAAATAGAAATACTCATACCACTTTAGACATTATACAATGACAAACGCCTAGCGTAAAGCATATTTTTGTGAAATACAGGGAACAATAAAGAATTTAACCACTGTTTTCGACTTCATCATATTAAACGCACCACTTCGCAAAAAGTTGCGCTCTCGGTGAAAAAATAAAATATTTTTTCGCAGATTCCCTCATACCCACAGAAACGTTGCATTTACACAAGCATTTGCTTGCTTCTGCTATACATTTTGCTATACCATCCGACATCGATTATGTATGCATCAGCGACTACAAACCATAGTATAGCGTCCCTAACCTATTCCGTCACGCACTAATGTTTACCAACCCGTTACAATAAACCCACCAATATGAATTTCATACATCGCCTCACAATATTGGAAGTGGACGGCTGGCATATAAAGAAGAGCCGAGTCACAGTTCGGCTCTTCTCTTCAATACCCGCGTTATATAGAAGTAAAACAGAAAGCAATATTATTTTTTCAATTTCGTAAGAATGCGTTCACCCATCACGGAAGCATCCGCTCTCGTCAGAGGCGATCTCGGATCGAAGCGATAAGTCGGCTTCTTTTGACCAGCCTGCAGCTCGTTCGGAATGCCGGAAATGATGCCTGCCTTCGACACCGCAGATACAGGACTTATACTATAGTAGTCAATTAAGTTGGCATCCGTGAATGATTTTTGCATTTTCGCCAATTCTTTCTCCGTATCGTTGAGCTTCAAGTTCATCGCACGGGCAATCATCGCCGCAGCCTCTTGTCTCGTCAGCTCGCCATTCGGCATGAACAAGCGCGGCGCCAGTCCGCGCACGATCCCTTTGCGGGCCGCGGTCTCGATATAACGGTAATCCCACAGCAAATCTGGCACTTCGTAGTTCAATACATCGTCGAACGTCAAGTTGTTCTCGTCATAATCAAGCGGAATGTTCAGCATTTTCACGAGCATCGTCGCGAATTCACCGCGCGTAATGTTGTCGTATACGCCGAATTCATTCAAATTCTTCGCTTTCATAAAGCCGCGCGAGAGCATGAGCTCCAAGCTAGGACGCGCATAACGGTGTGAGATGATGTCGTCATAGCTGTATCTCACACTGAATACTCCGTAATATCCGAAGCCGTCGAACGGCGCGGTAATCGTCTTTTTCTTCGTATCCAGCTTGCCGCCGACATTCTCCCACAGCTTATTCGTGTTATTCCAACGCCAGATACCCACGTTGCGTGCCTGCTCGTTAACGATGTTAGGGTCGTACTTCAATGTAATCGTTCCGCGTTGCGTCGGCTCGAGCCACATCCGATCGCCGCGCTCATAGAATTTTTTCGCTTCATCATAAGGATGAGTGGCGCTAATCAGCTTATAATCCTGATTCAGGACGCTGTCTTCCGAGCTGAAGTAACCTGCATCAACCCAGTACAGCTGCGAACCGAGTCCGAAGTGAGACTTCGGCAACAGCACGCTGCGCGCAAATTCATCTGGAGAGATACGTCTTATGGTGCCATCCAGGAATTCATCATTGCCTCCGGTAACCGGTTTACGAACACCGACTTGGTTCTCGCGGGTGATCGTTCTGCCGTCATCCGGATCGGCAATGCCGAACAGCAAGCTCTGCTTATCGAACAATTGAATTTCCTTCGGCGTTTGTCCCGGACGCGGGTTCATGTCGCGCAGCATCGTGCCTTTTGGCAGCTGCAGCACCAGGTTGCCCCCGAATGCGGACAGCTTTCCGTTTTTGCCGATGGAAGTCTTGAATTGAGCGCCAGGAAGCGCCGCATTGGCATAGTTCACTTCAAAGTTGCCATTAATTTTTTGCTTGCCTTGCATTACCGTAAATTTGATATTGTTTTTGCCATTCTTCAACGTCACTTCGCCACGGAAAATATCTTCCTCGCCTTTCACCAGCTCTTGCTTCCCGATAAGCACCTTATCCGCGCCTTCTGCACGAATGCTCACCTTCAGGAAGTTCTGATTCACGACGCTTTCTTCCGGAAGCTTCGGCGACAGCAATTCAAACGTATTTTGCTCGCGCGTAATTTCCAATGTTTGACGAGCGGTAGTCACGCCTTTGCGAGCCTCAATTGTTACGTTCTTCTTGCCGGACTTCGGCAACTCCAATCCATGCATTAAGTATAGAAAGGAGCCCGTTGTAGCGTTTTTCTCTTTAAACAAGATAGAAGGGTTCGTACTCGGACTTCCAGTAGTTAAATCCTTCTCTTCGAGCGAAGTCAACAGCTTGCCGTCAATATAAATATTCAGTCCCGTCGCATTTTGCACTTCGAACCACACATCGGCCGAGCGCTCTTTGGTGACGTATTGATAATCTTGAATTAATTTAAACTTCTGTTCCGTATCCTCTTTGTTCGGATTAGTCGCATCCATTGCTTCCGGCACCGGATAGATCTTCACGATCGCAGGAACATCCTTCGAGAAGAAGAACACCGTAATGGTATAACTGATCGGAACGCCGTTGGCCACCCCATCAATCGTAATCTTGTTCGGTCCCGCAACAAGATCGCCGCCCAGCGGATGGTCGAACTCTCCAGTACCATTGTTGATACCCGACAACCTTACCTTCTTGCCATTGAACGTGATATACGTTTGATCCATTTCAGAGCTGTTCTGAAGGTTGAAGTTAACTAATCGCCCTTGAATGTTTGGCAGGCCTTTCGCATTATCGAATGTTTTGCCGTCGAATACGTTCGTCAGCTTAATGTAAGGACCTGGAGCATAGCTCACTTTGATTTCGTATTCTTCTCCGCCCACTTCAATCTTCAACGTCTGATCGCCCGCAGGCAACGCCTCGAGCTTAATGACCGGTTCGCCATTGATCGTCTTCAAGCCGGTCGTAGCCTTGAATACCGGGTCCTTTACTTCCTTGCCATTCTGCCAGTCCGTAATGGAAATGGTTTGACCCGTAAAATTGTTCAGTTGCAGCTTCAGATAAAGCGGAACTTCGAAGACTGTGCTGTTTTGCGCAAATGTCGCTTCCGCGCTATAAGATACGCCGGTTCCGCTTTCCTCTGGATTGAACAATTGTTTTACATCCACGATTTCAGCGGCGCTGCTGTCTCTTATAATGAAGAAATTGTTGAACACATTCGTCTTGCCGTCAAACGTTACCGTCAGCTTAAGCAAATGTTTGCCGGTAGAATTAGTAGTGACCGAGCCGGCAGTCACATATTCGTAAATGATATAGTTCGAGCTTTCTTCCAACTTGGTAATCGTTGTACCCGTTTTTTCATCAAGCAGAGGTGTCGGATCTCCCTCTTTATTGACCAAGATTTCCATCGTCGGATCGCCAGGCGTCGTGCCTTGCTGCGGCTTAGGGACGATGAATTTCCCTTTTACGGCGCCGCTCACATCACCTGTCACAAAGTGATTGGACGTATGATCAATCGCCTTGCCACCGATGTAAGTATCATAACCTGTCAAAACGCCGTTGAATGACACAACCTGACGCGTAATCGTATAGGTCAAGCTGCCGTTCGTCGCCACAATGACGATATCATTCAAGCCTGGCTGAAGCTTAATGCCGGATGCTACAAAGACACCGGCGCCGCCATTGAACATTTGACGTCCATTGACAGATACTTCAGTCGCATTTGGCGCCTTCAAGGAGAGGCCTGCCGTATCGCCCTTTACAATGAGCGGCACGCCCGATTCCAAAGTCCGCCCGTCAGAGAGCTTAATGTCGGAGATGGCCGGCACGTTGCTGAATTCAACGAAAGCGCTGGCCTCAACCGTATTGCCGTTTGGCCCCAGCCCCGTCACCGTCACAATGTTCAAGCCCGTCTGCAAAGGAACTGCGCGGAATACGAATGAGTTGCCGGTAATAGTTGGCTTAACATCCGTTCCATACGTTGTATGAACAACCTTGCCGTCCACTTCCAATTCGACTTTGTAACCAATTGAGCTGGAAGATACCCCGTTAAACGTACCTTTCACCTCAATATTTTCCGTGTTCACCTGAGTAGGATGATCTTTGCTCGTGCTCAGATTGGAAAAGTGAAAATATCTTGCTCCCTCTGGATCGTCTGCCTTTGCGACACCCAACGGGATTCCCGCGGATATCAAGGCAACGACCAGCAGCATGCAAAGGGATTTTAGCCACGCACGCATTGTATCGCCTCCATAATCCTTATTCAACCAATATAATCATATAGACTTGTTATCGGCTTCCGGCCGTCCAAATTTAAGAGATATGCCAATAATGGCAACAAAAAAAGCTTGTTCTCAATAAAGAGAACAAGCTTCAAATTACAAGTGCTGATGTTACTTCGTGCGGGAATCCGCATGCACCTTCACGCGCAAGCGATGAAGCATGCTGAGCATCGGACGCTTCGTCTTGCTGACGATGCCGATGAGTTCGGCGCCCAGCTGCAGCGAGACGAGCAAAATGCAAATAACGACGAAGGTAACCCAATTCGCATCATGCGACGCCGCGAACGATTGAATGACGGCAAGCACTCCGAAAAATGCGGCAATGCCGTAAATGATAAGCACCGTCTTCCGGTGGCTGAATCCGAGCTCACGCAGGCAGTGGTGCAAATGACCCTTGTCGGGCGCGAAAATCGGTTTCTTCTGCAGCCAGCGGCGTATGATTGCGAAGAAGGTATCCGACAAAGGCACTCCGATAATAAGGAGCGGCGTAATGAATGAAACGATCGCAATTTGCTTGAACCCGAGCATGGACAATACCGCCAAGCTGAAGCCCAAAAAGAGCGAGCCCGTATCACCCATGAATATTTTTGCCGGATGAAAATTGAAGAACAGGAATCCGACAATGCTGCCAAGCAAAATCGAGCATAATAAAATGACAGCCGGATTGCCCATAAAGACAGCCATGACCAAAATGGTCGCAATCGAGATGCCGGACACCCCGGCAGCCAGTCCGTCAAGTCCATCAATGAGATTGATGGCGTTCGTTACACCGACAATCCAGAATATCGTCAGCGGAATCGCGATCCACGATTCAATCGCCCAATATTTATCGCCAAAAGGCACATTCACAAAATTTACGGTTAAATCAAAACCGAACACGACCACACATGCAGCAATGATCTGGCCAACCAGCTTCACTTTGGCCGATAATTCAAAGCGGTCGTCCAAGGCTCCCACGAGCACAATTACCGAACCCCCGGCGAGCAATGCCTTTACCAGATTGCCATCGCGTGCAGAGCCAAATAAGGTATCTGGAATAAAAGGCATAAGAGCAAGCAGCGCCAACACGAAGGCTGCATAAATGCCAAGCCCGCCCATGCGCGGCATAATGCGTGTATGGACTTTACGCGCATTCGGAACGTCAACCGCGCCAACCTTAATTGCAAACTTCTTAACTAACGGCGTTAATCCGGTGGCCAACAGCAATGCTATAAATCCACCTACTACATATACGGTTATCATCGGTTGTTCTCAACCCCCATTTATGTTACCGGATTGAATTATACTCCGTTCATAATGGAAACACCAACGCTGTATCGATAAGGATTCTTACGAAAATGAAAGATTGGACGACATTTCAATGGGCTTTTGTCACCTTTTCTTTATCCCGCATTACTTTCCATGCAAATATCGGAAGCACCAGCATCCGCTTAAAGCGTTTAGGCTCCGTCACCAAGCGGTATAACCACTCGATGCGCAGCTTCTGCGTCCATTTCGGAGCGCGTTTGGTTCTGCCTGACAGGATATCGAAGGTCCCGCCCACACCCATCATGAGGGGGACTCGAAGCTGATGGCGATATTTCGCAATCCAAGGCTCCTGCGTGTCCGCCCCGCGTGCGACGAACAATATATGCGGGTTCGCCTCCTGAACCTGACGAACAACATCCTCATCCTCCGTGTCACCGAAGAAACCGTCGCGGGCTCCTACAATCTCGATAGCCGGATATTGTTGATGTAACCGTTCCGCAGCGGCTTGAACCACTTCGGGCGCAGCCCCCAGCATGAATATTTTCCACCGCCGGGCTTCTCCGACCTTCATTAATTCATGCAGCATGTCAAACCCCGTCACGCGTTCGGACACCGGATTGCCTACGTAATTGGCGGCCCAGACGACGCCCGTTCCATCCGGCACGATCAAGTCGGCTTGCTTCATGATGCTCATGAACTTATCATTCTCCAACGCAGCCATGACCATGATGGGATTCGCTGTAATGACCTGCAGCGATTGCTGTCCGCTGTCTATTGAATCGGTTAACAATTGAACCGTGTCGCGCATATTTAATTTGGAAAAAGGGATGCCGTATATAGAGACGGTCGGCACATCCACGATTTGTTTCATGTCGCTACCACCTTATTTCTTATGACGCAGCCATGCTGCAACCTGTTGCGCAGGTTGTTCCGCCTCTTGCTTCAACGCGGAAATAACCTGATGATGCTCACTCCGCCAAGCATCCACATGTTCGAGCGAATGCAGTATCGCGTCAGCTGCTGCGGAAGCATCCAATCTGGCTGTAGAGCCGATTGCCTTAAGGTTAAGCCGATGCAAAAATTGATCGATCTTCGGGTCGTAAGATATGCCCAGCATCGGAACCTCCTGCGCAGCGGCATATATGAGCGAATGCAGACGCATGCCGACCAGCACGCGGCATTGGCTCACTTCGCGCAGCATCGCTTGCGGGTGCTCAAGCGCCGCACATAGACTCATCACAGATGAATCATTTTTTTCAGATGGCCCGGAAGGAATTTCGCCCTCCAACCTCTCCATCACGAAGCGTGAAGCTTCCTCATCCGCTTGTCCGTGGAACGGCAGAAACCGCAGATGAAGCGCTCGTGCGCGGCATACCCGCTTCAACATATCGGCGATAGCCATCATATCCGTACGGTCCTCGCTCCAGAAACGAAGCGATACGCCGACATACGGACGACCCGCTTCATCTAATCCACGCTCCGCCCCCATGGGCAGTTCATCAAGGGCACGAACATCATCATCGCCAGATTCCGCCGCGGGAAGACGAAGCCCCATGACCGGGTCCGGAACCACGTTCGTGCGGTCCCGCTGCAACCCCATTCGGGCCAACAGCTCGGCCGATTCGTTATCGCGCACCGAAATATATGCGCAGCGGCTGAACACATGGCGAATATAAGGATAGAACGATTCCCGTTCAACAGGGCCGACACCTTGCGCATAAATAAAGGTTGGCTTGCGGAACCATTGCGCCAGCTTCAGCACTGCCAAATAATATGGAATCGTCTTCGAGCTTGTCGCATCCTGAAGCAAGCTGCCGCCGCCACTAATCAAGCCGTCACAGCTGCGAATCGCTCCGAGCAGATCGCCCGGCTTCATGCGGTGAACCGCCTGCACGCCATACAGACGGGTCGTGGTGGCCGGATCGCCAGAGAGCACGACAGGCTCAATCTTCAAGCCGGCTTGCTCCCCCGCACGTTCCAATGCGGTAAGGATGGACAGCAGCACGGCCTCATCCCCGCTGTTATTGAATCCGTAATAGCCGGATAATGCTATCCTTGTAACTTCGGACGCCATGCATCCCAACACCTTTCAATGATAGTCCATACGAAGATGCCGATAATACCAATGACCAGCCCAAGTCCGAGACCGAGCAATGTGCGCAGAGCAGAGATTACGACTGGCGTATGGATATGAGCAAACGTATCTACCATGGACAACTGCCCCATTACAGCCACGATGAACGCGAACACCGCGAATCGATAACGGAAAGCAATATATGCCGCGACGATAAACAACGGGTGCGCCATCAAAAACTCTTTGTTGCGCGGGCGAACGCCAAATGTATTTTCCAGCAGCGATCGGAACGACAATTCAAAGGTTGACACGTTACCGGCATTGCCGGTGCGGGACAAATAATACATCCCGATAACACCAACGACTCCCAAAGCGACCACCCATAACACCGTAATCGGCATCTTCAACCAGCGGCCCGCTTCCCTGAATACGGAATCGCCACGGTACAGGAAGACGTACAACGCCGTTAAAGCAATCGGGACGAAGTGCAGCAGGCTGACTCCGCGGAATTGATTCAGCACCAAGCTGTACGTAATATTGTTCAGCAATGCGATAACCAACGGCACCGAAATGAGCGACAGTATGGTCGTTCGCACAAACAGCGCGATCGATTTCTTGAAACGGTCACCGAACGCAGTGATTGGCGGATTGAGTTCAACCCGGCGAACTGCCAATATCATCGCAATGGTCGGCCCGCTGATCGATACGCCAAGCGCTAAGGCCTGCTCGAAAAATGTCGGCTTGAGCACAAACAAACCTGCGCTTCCGACAAGGCCGACAAGGAAGATCGGCAGCATAATATACGGAACGAAGAAGGAGACCATCAGCGCGATAAGCGCAATTCCCCCTACGACAACAACCATCTTCGCATAGCGTTGCCATGAAGAGTCAACAATATCAAACGGCTCCGCTTGCCCCAGCGTGAAGCCGTTCGCTTCAATGGAAGCAATGGCTTTGCCCGGCTCCTTGAGCGTGTGAAGAATGTTGTCGATAGAGTGCACGATTTCCGCTTTGGTCGTCGCCTTTTTGACCGCCGCGTTCAAGTAAATCATGCGGATGTTGCGGTCCTTCGTCGCAAGTGTAAACCGGTCCGACAGCACTTCCGGTTCATTGAACGACTCCTGCCCATTGATGGAGTGCAAGCGCGCCACATTGTATTTGGTCAAATAAGCGAGCTTGTTCATCCCTTTCTGCGGAGCCTTCAAGCCTTCAATCGCAGCAAAGCCAATATCATACTTGTTCAACAGTTCAGCAAATGCGGTCAGGCTCTTCTTATCCGCATCGTCATTGAATCCTTTGACAGATTCGCCGTCGAACACGATTCGTTTAACGCCAATCTCCGCATAACCTCGCAGCAGTTCGTCCATTTCCGTCTGGTTGTATTCCTTCGTATCGGACAAACGAGGGACGATATGGAAGCCCTTCGCTACCAGTTGAGCTACCGCAATCGGGTCCTGCGGCATCGTCTTCAACACCGCATTTTCCAGCGGCGATTCCAAGATTAAGCCGTTTTTGCCGTCGAATTGCCAGAGTCGAACCTGTATCCCAGCGTTCATGAACGCCTTCTCAATCATCGGAGATAATCGCTCTTCATTGGAAGATGAAGTGAATAGCAGATATGTATAATTCTCATCCCCGGTCAGGACTTTGCCCTGCAACATCGCGGCTTCTTGGGAATTATACAGCATCAGTCTGCGAGATGATTTCAAATCCGCCAGCGTACTCTCGAACATGGCCATTGACTGTACGCCAGCCTCTTTCAAACGTTCCAACTGTTCATCAATGAACGCCGCCGGATTCGGCATATAGCCGGATATGTCCACCAGGTCGCGGTAGTTGAACACCATCTCGACTTGATTGGCCGTATGTTCGGTTTGCACACGCTGAACCACGACAGGCGTGGCAGCAACTAACCCGACGATGACAAGCAGCCACAGCCACTTCTTCATGCGCCGATTCCAATTTTCTAACTGTTGAAGCACTTGTTTCCCTCCTTAAACCAATACGGGTGCCATACGGAACGGCATGTTCTTCGAGCGCTTCCGAGTCTTTTCGACATCGACAGCGCATAACCTCCCCGGTCATTCCACAAAAGAACGATTCACCTAAAGGCAACCTTCTTGCTGCCGACGTCATTTCTTTTAGAATAACCGAACGAGGTCTTTTCTTTGCATGCCTGTTCACAATTGATGGCAATTTACTTGCGGTCTGACAACGCAAACATCATTTCGCCTTCGGCAACGACCTGGTCGCCCACTTTGGCAACGGCCTGTCCTTTGCCGATACTTCCTTTTAGACGCGTAATATCGACAGATAACGTCAACGTGTCTCCTGGCACAACTTGACCGCGGAAACGGAAATTGTCGATACCTGCAAAAAAGGCAAGTCTCCCTTGGTTCTGCTCCATCTTCAGAATGGCAACCGCTCCAACTTGAGCAAGAGCTTCAACGATTAACACGCCCGGCATCACCGGATACCCAGGGAAATGGCCTGCAAAATGAGGCTCATTCATCGTTACGTTCTTAATCCCGACGGCCCGTTTGCCCTCCTCTACTTCGATGATACGGTCGACGAGAAGAAACGGATAGCGATGTGGAATAATCTCTTGAATTTGTTCGATATTCAGCATGTTCATTTTCCTTTCTTCTAGCTTTTCTCTTTTATTTCTCTTCTAAGTGAATAAAATAGCACCGATACGCCAACACTAAGAGCATCCTTCATGACTGCAGGCGTGAAGGTTGAGATAAGGAGCTTCCCAAGCGGCGAGGCGCTGGACGGGAAGCTCCTTTTGCCTGCTTATGTCTCTATCGTCGTTCTAGTTATGTCTCCAATGGCGCAATGCTCAGGCTTCCATCTTTCGGTTCAGGCGGACGAACAGTGCAACATACATCAACGAGGTCAGGAATGAAAAAATAATGACGGCCCACAGCAGTTCAAGCGCATAAGGCCATTGAAAATATATAAATAATATAGCAATGTAATAGAAGACCGTCGTTAATTTACCCATCCAGTTTGCAGGCACCGTCTTTTTCCCTTTAAAATGAAAAAGAGCCGAGCCGATAATCATCCCTGCATCCCGCACCAGCATCGCAATGGCAGCCGTCCATGGCAAATCTCCGGCCCATAGCAGAGACAGCATGACGGTCAGCATCATCAACTTGTCCGCTAACGGATCCAGCATCATGCCGACCGTAGTCACCATATTGTGCTTGCGTGCGATATATCCGTCCAAAATATCGGTCAATCCGGCCAACAGCCAAATGCCAAACGCCGCAAACCTCTCACCGAAGAAGAACAAAGCCACATAGACGGGGATTAGAAGAAATCGTACCATCGTCAGCATATTCGGTAAATTCAACCCTAAAACCCCCAGTAACCCCCATTTTCAATGTTCCTCCAACTCATTATACATGCCTCAAATAAAAAATAAAACTGTCGCCCCGTAACCCCAGCACCAACTTAAAACAAAAAACCCCACCGAAGTGGGGATGAAATCAAGCGAACACCAACTGGAACAGATGAGTCCATGTATTCAGATTTAACGCTTCATTAAAGGAGCCTTTCCCTAATACGACATATCCGGCAATCATGCCGGCAAATAACGTCAAGATGCATAGCATCGGAATAATGGCCAGGCGAACGAGCCATTTGACGCTTTTGGAACGCCGAGCCGGCTTATGCCCTTTCGTATCTCCCTTATCCTCTTTATCCGCGCGTACGGATTCCTTGCGCCGTTCCTTGCGCCGTTCTTCCAGCATGGGCTTGGCGGCAGTCCCTGCGGCAGCACGCACATTGCCAATGGCCGTATCAACCGGCTCCCTATCAACAGATTGTTCATCGCCATGTCGCGAGCGTGACAGGCGCGCCAGAGATATGTCCTGTTGAAGCGGCTCAAAGTCAGGCAGCTTTCTATCTTTATCACGGGTATCACTCATATTATCACCTACTTCATTTACGCGCGCAGACTATTCGCCAGTCCCCACATCGCGTCCCCTGAAGTCAACGCTCGTGCGGACAATTGATATGCACGCTGCGCTTGAATCAACTCATTGACCTCATCGATAAGCGACACGTTCGATTCTTCCAGCATCCCTTGCCGAACATAGATGGCAGGCTGATTCGGGTCCGAACGATCGCCACCGGTCAGATTCAGCACTTGAACGACCGTATTGCGGTCCATATCAGGAGGCAATACATAATAATTGTTGTCCGTCTGCACAAGCTGTTCGGGCTTGATTGCCTTGATAAGCTTCAAGCTGCCGAGAGCTTCCGGCGCTTCACCATTCTTGACGGCGAACATGCGCCCTGCCTCGTCGATTTGCAGTTCTTTATCGGGAGCGATGCGAATTTCCAGGTCTTCGGAATTCAACACCTGATCGCCATGAGCGGTAACGAGTATTTTCTCGCCGCTTGCTCTATCTATATTATATTGAAAGGATCCTTCACGAATCCAAGCCGTTGCGCCGTCGCGAGTCATGATTTCGAACATGGCGTCACCTTGCAGCGCCACATCGGTATCCACTCCCGTCTGAGTGAGAGAACCTTGGGTGAAATCCCGATTCAACGACGTAAGACGCGAGCCATAACCAATTGTATATCCCATTGGCGTCGCCCGTCCAGGCAGACGATAGTCTGCATCGTGCTGGCGTACCGTAGTGAGCACATCCGCGAAGGTAGCCGTTTTCCGCTTATACCCTTTAGTATTGACATTAGCCACATTGTCCGCAATTACATCCAGCTTGCGTTGGATGCCATTCATCGACACGGATGCGGCAATCATCGATTGATTCATGTCGTTCCTCCTATTGTGTCATTAGACGCGGCCAACTTCGTTGACAGTCTTGTCCAAAGATTTATCATAGAACTGCACGATTTTCTGATTCGCTTCATAAGCGCGATACGCCGTCATCATGTCGATTGTGGACTGTGCCGGATCCACATTGGAACGCTCCAGATACCCCTGCTGAACTTGAACGTCACGGCCCAACTCAACCGGCGCGCCTGGTTGAGCGCCATTCTGCAAACGGAAGCGTCCATTGCCCGTTCGAATCAAATCATTCGGGTTGTCGATACGGGTGATCAGCAGATCGGCTCCCCCTATAGCAGCACCGGTGCGGGTGTTATACAGTTGCCCCGCCGGATTCAACATTACATCTTCAAGAGCCTGCCCATCCAGCACGACAGGCGCATTATTCCGGTTAAGAACCTGAGCTCCGTCAGCGGTAACCAGCTCATTCTGCGCATTCACGCGAAAATGTCCGTCACGCGTATATCGAACATCATTGCCTTCCCGCAACGTAAAAAACGCTTCCGGCTTAAATACGACGTTGCCTTGGGCGTCGAGGCCTTTTCCGGACCCGTCAAATGTTACGCCCGGCACCTGCAGATCAGCAAGCAGCGCAAAATCGCCGGCTTGGTTCGTCTGCATCAAATCTCCCTGATTGAACAGCATGCGGCTTTCTTCCGCGAACACGCCGGTGTTCAGCCGTCCGATTTCACGTCCCGAGGCCTTATCGCTGCCCTGCAACGAAAGCAGCATTTCCGGGAATGAACGCGTCACTCCCGTTACCGATTTATATCCTGGCGTATTGGCATTGGCAATATTATTCGTTACTGTATCATGACGGCGCTGTTGCGTCATCATCCCTGAAGCAGCCGTATATAACCCTCTAATCATGTCCGATCCTCCCGATCCATTAATCTACACTATGTATATTATCGGACTAGATAAACTTTTTCTTTACGACCTTATCCAAATTATCAAGCATGATGCCGGTTCCCTTTACGACGCAATGCATCGGATCCTCCGCAATCAGGACCGGAACCTTCAGTTCCTCCGCGAGCAGCTCGTCCAACCCGTCAAGCAGCGCGCCGCCGCCCGTCAAGATGACGCCGCGATCGATAATATCCGCCGACAATTCCGGCGGTGTCCGCTCCAACACCGATTTCGCGGCAGCGACAATGGAGGATACCGGGTCCCACAGCGCTTCTCGAATCTCGTTGGATGTAATCGTCACGGTGTATGGCAAACCGGATACCATGTCCCGTCCGCGAATATCCATCTCCCGCTCGCCGCCTGCCGGACGCACGGTACCGATGTTAATTTTGATATCCTCGGAGGTGCGCTCCCCGATTAACAGCTTGTACTTTTGTTTAATATAGCGCATGATGAAGCTATCGAACTTATCCCCAGCAATTTTGATAGAAGAGGCGGTGACGATATCCCCCATGGACAATACCGCCACGTCCGTCGTTCCGCCGCCGATGTCGACTACCATATTGCCGCTAGGTTGGAAAATATCCATGCCCGCGCCGATTGCCGCCGCTTTTGGTTCTTCTTCTAAATATACCTCTTTCGCTCCGCTGCGCTCGGCAGCTTCCCGGATCGCCTTCTGCTCCACCGAGGTGATGTTCGTCGGCGCGCAAATCAGAATGCGCGGATGCGAGTACCATTTGCGGCCGCCGACGCGGTTAATAAAATGTTTCAACATCGCTTCCGTAATGTCAAAGTCTGCGATAACCCCGTCGCGCAACGGGCGGATCGGCACAATGTTGCCCGGCGTGCGTCCAACCATCTTGCGGGCATCCTCCCCAACGGCCAGAACGCGCTTCAAATCGCTCTCAATCGCAACGACCGCCGGTTCGTCCAACACGACCCCTTTCCCTTTGACATGAATCAGAACGTTCGCCGTTCCTAAGTCAATTCCGATATCCTTGCTTAACATAAGTTCGAGAGCCTCCACATTCTTTTTTCATATATTTCGATGAATTGCGACCGTTTCCTGCAAAATATTTACTCATCGTCTAACATATCATATTTAGAGCGCTAGGTTCAATGAGAATGAGGGGCGAAAGCTGTCATTTCGGAATCGATTTTAGGGTAATTTATCGAATAGTCAGCGGTTCCAATTTCAAGAAAGGTTGCCTAGGACTTTCCTGCGGTCATCACCTCACGTTTTTTCGAACTGGATTTCTTGTATTTGATTTTGGTCGCTTCCCCTCCCCTAAGATGCCGTACGGACTTGTGGTATTCGAGAATGTGCTTCACCTGGTCCGCCAAATCAGGGTTAATTTCGGGCAGCCGTTCGGTCAAATCTTTGTGTACCGTGCTTTTGGACACGCCGAATTCTTTGGCGATGGTGCGAACCGTATGCTTGGTCTCGACGATGCAGCGACCTATTTTGATGGTCCGTTCTTTGATGTAATCGTGCACGTTCCCGCCTCCCCTACTCGGTTTAATTGGTACATTATATGAGGGGTGCGGACACTTATGCGTTGTTGCGAAGCCTGACAAGCTTGGCTTAACCAATAAATTTGCCAAGGTTCTGTGGACAAAAAGGAGGAGGAGCAGGAGGAGGCTAATGCTTGTCTGTCCCAAAAAAGCTTGCCGGATTGGGAAAAAATGAAGCTATGCCTTTCGAAGTGGGGCAATCTTGAAGCGAGCATCGGCGATAAAATAATCAACCTGAAAAAAATTTAAGACAGGATGTCCAACCTTCCCCTTTGAGGTGATGCTCTTCAAGAAAAGAAAAAGCGGCAAGCTCGCGCCCCCGCTTTTCCACTGCATCTGGAATCATTATTCCAACGCATCGGTGTTATTAATTTTTGGCCAACAGCGTCGACGGATTGACCGGCTTGTTGTCATCATACACTTCGAAATGCACGTGAACGCCCAAGTCCTTCTCCAGCTCGTTGCGTCCGGCTGCAGCAAGCGCATCGCCTTTTTTCACGGTGTCGCCCTTCTTGACTTTCATGTCTGCCAAGCTTTGGTACACGGTCTTCAAGCCGTTGCCATGGTCAATCTCCACCACAAAGCCTGTCATCGGGTTTTGTTCGGCGCGGATCACTTTGCCGCTCATCGCTGCCAGGACATCAAACCCTTTCTGATCTTTGCGGGCCAAATCGATACCTACGTTCGGCGTAAACGTCTGCTTGTATTCTACCATCGCAGCCGCTTGCTCCTCTTTGGAAGCTTGGTCATCATAGAAGGACATAACGACATCTACATCCTGCGCATCCGCCACCGGCCAACCCAACGTTTCGTTGGATGCGACCACTTCAACCGCCTCGTCATTCGTCTTGCCTTCCGCCAATGTGCCGGAATCTACTGGTTGTTCTACCTGCGTCGCATCCTTATTTGGGTCTAGTGGCTGCTGGTTCATGTCTTGATAGACCCACACTAACGTTAGGATGATTGCTGCTGCGGCCATGTACAAAGCGGGGAAGACCCATTTCTTCGACAACAGCTTTCTCCACGCGGATGTTTGAACCGCTTGAGCTCCTTGCATCGATTTAGAAGCTTCAGGCGTATTCGTTGCACTCGTTGCCGATGAACTTGTTGTAGATTTGTTTTTTGAGTTTTGGTTTTGTTCACTCATTTGTGATCACCTCAGTAACCATTGTTACCGGGGCTATTACTTTTATACGTGCTGTTTTGCTAATTTTTAAGATTTGAAGTTAGTAACTTCGAAGCTTTGCCAAGCGTAACCCCGTTATAATAGTAAGTTACGATCTTCTCCGCCGATGCGCCTTCCTGCGCCATGCCCTGTGCGCCGTATTGGCTCATGCCGACGCCATGTCCGAATCCGAAGGTCGTAATGAGGACTTTGTCGCCTTCCATCTTCCATTCAAAAGCGCTGGAGCGCAAATCTAACTTTTCCCGAATCTCGCGGCCTGTAAACCGATGCTTTCCAATCCGCACCTGCTCTACGCGTTTGCCAGGTGTATGCGATAGAATTTTCATATCTTTGGCAAAAGCGACTGCTGACAGCTTGCTATCAAGCTGCGAAGGTTCAGAGAATGCTTGACCGATTCCGTTCGCAGAGCCGAGCGCGCGGGACAGAGCCGGCACCGCAGTGGCCTGCAGGCCAAGTTTCGCCAACAGGGTGCTCACTTTCATTTTTGCCTGTTCCCTATAACGCGGAGATACCGATTGATCCCATGGGCTCGGCACGCTCTTCAAATACGGAACGGGATTGGTCCAATAATCCTCCGCGTTCTCGGTATAGCCATTGCTCGTCGAGAAAAAAGCGGCCATAATCGGTTCTCCCTTATAGGTGAGCACGATATCCTTCGTTTCGTTCACGGCGCGGTTCAACTTCGCCACCGCGTCCTGCGGCCGCCGCTCCAGCTCAGCGAGCGGCACATAGGCTTGATGGGCGACGGTATCTGTGACGTCGGCCCCTTCAGGTGCGCCGCTAGCGTCCTGCGCCAGCAGGCGGCGCACGATGTACGTGCGGGCGGCAATCGCCTGCGCTTTGAGCGCTTCGAGCTCAAAGTCGCTTGGCATCTCTGCCGCGACGACGCCGCGCACGTATTGCTCCAGCGCGACGCGCTCCACCTGGCGCGTGCCGCTTAGGTGCACGCGCACCTGCTCTGCCGCCCCGGCTTCGGGCGGCGCCACATCCGGCGCTGCTGGCAGTGTGCGCTCACTGCCTGGGCTCGCCGCCCGCTGCTGTGGGTGAGTGTCCACCAGCAGCAGCGGCATAAGCAGGGCGAGCGCGGTGAGCGCGCCGGCCCACGCAGTAGCGCGCACCAGCGCGGGCCGGGGACGGGCTGCGCCTCTTCGGCTCCTTCTGCGCCTGCGTCGCCGGTTCCCCCAAGCACCTCCGCACAGGCTCGTCCATAGTCGGCCAATCAATCGCCGTCCTTCTTCTAGCAGTCTCGTCTGCGTAGCCATAGGTTTTTCTCTCCTCTCCCGTACACTCTCCGTTCCTCAAGAACAATGTTAGTCGTTCCTCATATGTTCCTGTCGATGCTTGTACCTCTAGCATCTCTCGAAATGAACGAGGCTAACCTTCCCTTCTTCTAACCTATGCTATTTTAAGAGAGGAAAGAACCGCAGAAACAAACAGAGCTGCTATCGAAACAGTTCAACGACGCCTTCCATCTGGCCTAGCTTATATACTCAGTCAACGAATGCGTCAAACAGGATCTCCAGTGCTCATTTCGGCTCCCTAGCAACAAAAAAGGATATCCCTGTCTAAGCATACATGCTTTTAAGAGACATCCCTTCATTCAAATAGGCAGCAACCCTTGCCGTTCCGCCTTCTTCCTGCATGTGGCGCACACTCCCACCACGGAGCCGTGATTGCCTGCGTAAAACGTAAGCTTCTCTGCTTTCTTTTTGCAATACGAGCATGGCTGACTGGACACCGGCTTCTTTTTCGCATAAGACGCCATCGACACAACCTTCTGCCGTTTGCTTCGACTTTTATACAAATAGATAGTTGCTGGCAGCAATATAAGCGCGGCCGCCCCAAGCATCAACCAGAGGTATATCATAGAACCGCCCTCCCTTATTAAGGTGATCGTAATAACTCTGTAAACCCTCGCGTCTCAATCGGCAACAATGACCCCGCAAATCTTTATCAGATGCATAAAACACAGATTGGATCGTTTCTGTTTTGCATGTTATGACGGTATCGATACAGCTGCTGCGAATGCGGCGGGGCTCGGTGCTATATTTATTCACTCACTTATGCGATATCACGAAACTTCCTGCCGTCTATCCATCAATAACTATACCCGCTATTCACTTACTCACTGATCACTGGAACATACTGAGCCGTTGGGAGATTGGACATAAGAACAGAAAGACCCATTTATTCCAAGCGGATGGTATAATGTAGAATATTTACATATAACTACTTCTCGTAGAGGGTAGTAACTAATGGCCAGAACCGGCAATGGACTACGGCGCAACGTATGACACAATAAATAAAGCCGTCTCTTACCGAGACGGCCTCACCCTCTGATTCAATTGTACCTTCCATACGCTCTCACTGTCGAAGCTCGCATGATGGCCGCGTCCCCACCGCCCTAGGAATTTACGCCCAAGTCGGCTGGACATTGAAGAGCTTCACTTCCTTCTCTTCCTTCACCTCAGCCGGTTGCTCCTCCAGTGTCACGCGGTAGATGTCCGCGCCAAGCGAAGACAGCTTCTCTGCCAAATTCACATATCCGCGATCGATATGATGAACGCCGCTAACTTCCGTCGTCCCTTCCGCAACCAAGCCCGCACAGATGAGTGCAGCGCCCGCACGCAGGTCGGTAGCGCACACCTTGGCGCCCGCCAGCTTGACTCCGCCGGTCACTACGGCCGTACGGCCTTCCACTTTAATATTGGCATTCATTAAATTAAATTCATCGACGTGCATAAAGCGGTTCTCAAACACCGTCTCCGTAACGACCGATGTCCCTTCCGCTACAAGCAGAAGCGCCATCATTTGCGACTGCATATCCGTCGGAAAGCCCGGATACGGCAGTGTCTTCACGTCCACAGCTTTGAGCGGCTTATCAGTGCGAACACGAATGCCGTTCTCATCAGGCTCGATAATTACGCCCATTTCTTCCATTTTCGCAATAACCGGGCCCAGATGATCCGCAATCGCACCCTCGACATACACATCGCCGCCCGTCATCGCCGCGGCAACCATATACGTTCCCGCCTCGACGCGGTCCGGTATGACCGTATGCTCGGCCCCATGCAACTGCTCTACACCTTCGATGCGAATGACACCCGTTCCGGCACCGCGCACCTTGGCTCCCATTTTGTTCAAATAGTTCGCCAAGTCAACGATTTCCGGTTCGCGAGCGGCATTCTCGAGCGTTGTTGTCCCTTCGGCCAACGTCGCCGCCATCATAATATTTTCAGTCGCACCGACACTCGCAACGTCCAAATAAATTTTGGCGCCCTTGAGTCGGCCGTTTACTTTCGCTTCAATATACCCTTGACCAAGTCCGATTTCCGCGCCCATCGCTTCAAAGCCCTTCAGGTGCTGATCGATAGGACGGGTTCCAATGGCACAACCGCCTGGCAAGGAAATACGCGCCTGTCCTGCTCGGGCCAGCAAGGGACCCATGACGAGGAACGATGCCCGCATCTTGCGTACTAGTTCGTAAGGAGCTTCAAATGAATGAAGATTCTCCGAATTAACACGAATGGTTTCATTGGAATATGTAAGATTGGCTCCAAGCTTCTCCAACACATGGTGTATCGTCTTGACATCGTCGAGTGGAGGAGCATCGTAAATGACGCTGCTGCCCTTCTCTCCCAATAACGAAGCAGCGATGATCGGAAGCACAGAATTCTTTGCGCCACTTACGCGCACGGTGCCCGTCAGTCGTCTGCCTCCGCGGACGATAAATTTGCTCATCATGTTTCCCTCCGCGCTTTTTTTCGCCCCATCATCCATAAATCTGTAAAAAATGGCACGCTCTTTTGTCACCCAAACTCCATAATACCATTGTATGACAAGTAGGTACAAGCGATATTTTTCGACATACCCTTCCACATTTTACTTAGGGTTATCTACCATTGTTGACATCTTTATTCGATGTTATTCGACAGGAACTGACTCTCTGTCGGGCGTAGCTTTTTTAGTGTATCATTGACAGCATTCCTTGAGGGAACGCTGTCCTTTTCCCTCTTAACCATTCCGAATCGATTCAAAACAAGAAACGCAGCGATTGGGTCCATCCCCAATAATCCAAAAAAAACTGGGCAACCGCGCGGCCCACAATAATCGCAAGGATAAGATGCAGCATTTTTCCTTGCGGGCTTTGCGGATGACGGATGAACAAGTCTATTTTAAGATGCTGCAGCGACCACCAAGACAGAGCGATGCATACGAGCGTAATAAGCATATGCGCCATGCCGCTCCATCCTACGGATGAAGTCACTTGAGACAACGAATCATCCAACGCGAATTCCTCCTTACTTCTCACTGTTCAGCACGTTGACGAGCATTGCCACGAACTCGGCCCGAGTCGCGAAGCGCTCTGGTCCAAATCCTTCCCCCTCATTGCCGCTGATTAAGCCTTGACGCTTCATTTCGGCAATCATAGGAGCTGCCCAATGTGTGGCGGCTACATCCTGAAATGGCGCTTCGGTTACTTTCGCCGGTGCGAGACCAAGCGCTTTGCCAAGCATGACGGCCATCTCCGCCCGCTTCACCATCCGGTTCGGACCGAAGCGTTTCGGCTCAACTCCGGCGGCAATGCCTGCTTTGGCTACCCGGGCAACCGCGGCATGAGCCCAATGGGAGGAAGGCACATCCGTAAACACGGGAGCTTTCCCGATATCGCGGCTCAGCTTGAACGCATTCGAGATAACCGAAGCGGCCTCTGCTCTGGAAATATGCCGATGCGGTTCAAATTTCGCGTCGCCATAACCGTTCATCCATCCAGACTCTACGGCTTGAACAATCGAATTCTCCGCCCAGTGGCCCTTTACGTCCCTTAAGCCGGCGATAAGCGGCTCTGTGCTTACTGAGAGACGATAGTACCTCGTATCAAACTTCGCGTTTGTCGTCAGGCGTATATAATACGTTCCCGGATCCAACTTTGTTCCGGTCGTCACTTCGGTTTCTCCCGAAGCATTGCGTCCAGATCCAAGCGGCTTCTGCTCCTTCGACATCACCGCCATTGTGACAATGCGGTTCGAAGGCAACTGGCTCAGCCTGAACGTTGCATAGACCGGCTGCTTGACGATGAATTGAAACCAATCCACATCGTCTTCGTCGTGAAAGACGCCTTTGTATTCGGTGCCTTCACTAATCGTAACCGCCTCATACATCTTATCGTTCGGCTCATTCGGATCGGCAAGCTGAGTCATGTATTCCACATGCAGCTTATATTCGCCTGCTACCGGTTCCGGGCGTGCCGTTACGGCATTTTGCACCTGAATGTAATACTTGCCGGGCGGCAAATCTTCCAGTTGGACGAATTCGGACTGCCCTTCCTTCTCCTCATCAATCCAGCGGGTATCGATTTGCGATCCTTTAATCTCAAGCGCCGGATCGATGCGAACCGTATCCGTACTCAGCTTCAACCGCAGCGTTGCTTTGCTCGGCAACTGAATCATGTACCAATCCGTGTCGCCCGCATGGCTGAACGTGCCAACGATATCTTGCGTTCGCGCCGGAATGGCATATGCCTGATATTGCTTGTCATTCGGCTCGAACGGATCTTGGTACACGATGAAGCGAGAGGCTAGTTTATAGGTTAACCCTCCATTGCCACCGATGTCATCGGACGACAGACGCAGTACATTTTTCCCCCGTTTCACCGGAATAGAAGGCTGTTTGCCGCTAATATCATTGAACTTCGTCCCAGAGGCTGTTTCACCTATGAAATGCATAACGTGGACTTGTCCCGCACCTTTAATCCGTTGAAATTGAAGCTTCAACGTGCCGTCATAAGGCGCATCGATCACATACCAATGCTCTTCCTTCGCATGGAGAACCGCGCTTAGCGAAGTATCGATTGGGAATACCCTCGCCTTGTTGCGGGCCGTATTCGTCCCGAACGCATCTTCTTGAAACGGAACGGTTAATGCGGCGTCGGCGCGAAGCAGGCCGTAGCCGCTTTTTTGGTCCCAGCCCTTCCCATCAATGTCCTTCGCCGTATAGCGTAAATGGTGACGAACCTGATACGGCTTCAACTCGGGATACTTGTTCCATAAGAGCGCAGCCACGCCCGCCGCTTGCGGCGCTGCCATCGATGTGCCTTCTTCTGACTTGTACCCCCCGCCCAATGCGGTGGTGAACACATGCCAAGGCGCGACTACGTCGATTTCCGGACCGATATTCGTTCTCGGCTCCACCTTCATCTGCGGTGTGCTGCCGCCAACAGCGAAGACCGTAGGATAAGCGGCTGGATACTTGACAGCTACCTTCTCCTGATACCGCCCGCCATCATTCCCGGTCGCAGCAATAAGCAGAACTCCTTTTTCCTCCGCATAGTTAACGATGTCTTGCATGTATTTCGAATATCGATACAACCCGACTGACATGACCACGATCTTCGCGCCATGGTCAACCGCATATAATATGCCTGCGCCCAGCTTGTCTTCATCACCGTAACCGCGTGAATCCAGCGCTTTAATCGGCATGATCTTGGCTGACCAGAGCAGACCGGCGGTGCCCTTGTTGTTGTTGCCCACGGCGCCAACCACGCCCGCTACGCTGGTTCCGTGCCCATTGTCATCCTGGGGCAAACCTGAGTCCAGCAGGTTGATGCCTTTAACGATATTTTGCTTGAGATCCGGATGATTGAAATCAATGCCCGTATCTACCAGTGCTATAGTGATCGATGAATTGCTCTTGGCTTGAGTCCATGCCGTATCCGCCCCGATTTGCCGTAAATAATGCTGTTGCGCATACAGCTTATCATTCGGTTTTACCCCGGATGCTAGCGAATGTACCGCATGGTTCGGCTCAATGTATTCTACCTGCGGCGATTGTTTTGCATCACGCAGCCAATGTTCCGTCTCGGCTTCGTCTACAGGCTTAAGAACCGCAATATCAACGGCGGCCTGTTCGTTTAAAATCTCACTGTGCTGCAGCAGTTTCGCGTCTTTCTTCCCCTGCTTCCATTTGACAATCCAAGAGGTCGCGCCTGCCTCAACTCCGTCATTCATAGCTGGGTTAGCGGCTGTGCGCTGTGTAACATTCATGCTGCTTATAACTCGCTGCTCTGTTTCCTCCATCTTGTACCTTTGCTGCAACGTTTGATTCAACGGCACCGAGGCAATCGTCTCGCTTAACATTAGACAGGTAAGCGCAATGATCAAAGTCGGTACGACGGCACGAGACAATCGTTTCATCATAAATCCCATCCAATTCGCACATCAAGGCCAGTTGAGTTTGAAGAATACAACACGTATTCGCCGTTCTTCCTGACCTCTAATCTAATTTGCTCTTCTTCTCGTGGGCGTATGACCAATCAGGCCATAGCTTAGTTAAGGTTCGCCATCGATGCGGTCATTCCTGTTACAAAACGCTAATTTAGGTCATAAGTCCTACAACGTAACAAAAAGACCCAAAATCCTCCAATGGAGTGATTTCGGGTCTAGTTAAAATGAATCATTACACAATTGACGAGTTTACCGTATTAATAAATCTGCTCCGAGCGAGAAAGTCCTCTGAATAGCTTTCATCACGATGTCCGGGAACACGCCAAGCGAGATTACAGCCAATACGCATATCGCAACGACGAAGCCTTGCGTTAGTGATACGCGGACCTGAGCTTCGTTGCCGGCGCGCATATACATTTGTCGAATAAATCCAAAGTAGAAATAGAAGGAGACGACGCCCGTCACCATCATAAGAATCGCAATCCATACCGCTTTTGAGGCAACCGCGCCCAAAATAATATAGAGCTTTCCGAAGAATCCGGCGGTAATCGGAATACCGGCTAACGACAATACAAACACTGTCATAGCGACCGCAAGCCACGGAGAGCGATAGTACAGACCGGCATACCCGCTCATTTCATCGTGTCCGGATGAACGTTCCATAATCATATGAACGGCGAATGCCCCTATCGTCATAAACAAGTAAGCGACCAAGTAGTACATAAACTCCGAGAAATTCGATGTATGCAAATGATTTCCCAACGGATTCAGCGCAATTGGCACGAGTAAAAAGCCAGCATTCGCTATTCCGGATAAAGCAAGCAGCCGCTTTACGTTCGCCTGCCGCAGCGCCATTGCCGTACCGATTACCATCGACAACGCCGCAACAGCCAGCAGCATGGTGGAGAAATCGCGGTAGATGACCATTTCCGGCCCGCCAAGACCAAGAAACAAGCTGTAAAATACACGGAACAGAATGGCCAAGCCCGCTCCTTTGGATACGATCGCAAGAAATGCGGTAACCGGCGTCGGCGCTCCCTGATATACGTCTGGAGACCACGCATGAAATGGCGCTGCCGCAATTTTAAAGCCGAAGCCCACGAGCATCAATATAAAGCTTACATAGATGAGCGCCTCAAAGGAAGCGGAATTCCCCGCCAGTCCCTGTGCCATTGCTCCAAGCTGCGTGCTGCCCGTAATGCCATATAGGAAAGACATGCCATATAAGATAAATGCCGAGGCCACGCTGCCAAGGACCGCGTACTTGAACGCGCCTTCCGTCGACTTCCGATCGCTCTTCTTCATCGCCACCAAAATATAGGACGTGATGCTGAGCAGTTCCAATCCGACATAGAGCGTGATCAAATCTCCGGAAGAGGCCATAATCATGCCGCCGAGCGCAGCAGGCAGCAACAAGTAATAGTACTCTCCCCGGTGCGGAATTTCTTCATCCCGCATATTGCCGATGCTCATCAGCAAAATGAACGCTGTTCCTGTCAAAAACACGATTTTGAGCAGCAATGCAAACTCATCGATACGGTAGCTGTGATTCAACAATTGAACGGCTTGCACCGCTTCGGTATGCTGAATACGCTCATACAGCTTCCACAAGACGAACCCAAGCGAAACGAGCACGCCGATAAATGACAGTCCCCCGATTAAATCTCGATTTACGCGGCGGGGGAGCACCAGATCGATGAGCGTGATGAGTATGGCTGCAATGACGAGCGTAAGCTCGGGTGCCAGCAATGCGAGATCGCCCATTTGCAACAGTTGAACAGTTGGCGCATCCATGGGCCTACCCCCTCACCTTGAATAATTCAATCATGTGTTCCACGCCGGTCTCAATCGGAGCCGTAACGAAATACGGGAACAGACCGATTAAGACAATACACGCGGTTAATACCATAATCGGCATTGCTTCCACGAGTCTGGCGTCCTTTAAGCCCGCGTGCCGTTCGTTCAACGGACCGTATGAGATGGCGAGCACCCCGCGCAGAACGTAGACTGCGCTTAGAATAATGCCTATAGCGCCGAGCACGGCGGCCCACTTCATCGTACCGAACAATCCAAGCAACGAGAGAAGTTCGGCCACGAAGCCCGATAGGCCCGGCAGACCGAGCGATGCGAGCCCCGCAAGCAGCAAAATGCCTGAGATGAACGGCATGCTCTTCGCCAAGCCGCCCAATTCGTCGATGCGGGTCGTACCCGTCCGTTGCAAGAGGCTGCCTACCAGCAGGAAGAACAGCGCCGAGATAAACCCATGCGACACCATCTGCACGACGGCTCCCTGCAGGCCGATATCGTTCATCGCCGCGATGCCGAGCAGCACGAAGCCCATATGGCTGATGCTGGAATAGGCTAGCACAAGCCGGAATTCTTTTTGCACGAAGGCCAGTATAGCACCATACAGGATATTAATAACGCCAAGGATAGCAATGACGGTGGCCCATGACGCCGTTTCCTGCGGCAGAAGCGCCGTACCGAACTGAATCAGACCATAGGCGCCCATCTTCAAAAGCACACCGGAGTGCAGCATAACGACCGGTGCAGTCGCCTCAGCGTGAACGCGCAGCATCCACGTATGAAACGGAAAGAGCGGCAGCTTGATGCCGAACGCGATGAGCAGCAGAACGAATACTAACGTCCGCATCCCCTCTGTAAGGTAAAACGTGTTGCCCTCGGCCGCCATGTTCACGAATGCTTCTGGATTGCCAAGGTTCTGCATAATGACATTCAGGTTGCCGCTATAAATATATTGACTGCCGTCGTCCACTGCCGGATTCGGACCAAAGCCCGCAGTTGCCGTCAAGATGACAAAGGCAACCAACAAGAGCGCAGAACCAAGACCGTTATAGACGAGGAAGCGGTTGGCCGCTTTCTCGCGGTGCATAAATCCCCATATGCCGATAAGGAAATACGTCGGAACGAGCGTCCATTCGAAGAACATAAAAAACAAGAACAAATCCCGTGCCATAAATACGCCGAGCATTCCCACCTCAAGCAGGAGAAACAGAATGAAATACGTTTTCCAACGCTTCTTCAAGTAAAGCGAGGCAAAGGCTGCCATTGATGCCACGATGGTGGTCATCACCACGAGCGGCAGCGACAAGCCGTCAATCGATAAATGGTACTGTATATCAAATGTCCAAGATTGAATACCTCTCATTAATTCAATGTTAAGCGGTATTGAAATCCATGATGTCTGCTCCGTAAGCGCCTTTCCCTGTTCCAACATGTCATAACCGCCATAAATAACGAGCGCAATGAGCAGCGGCAAGAATGTCGTTCCAATGCCGACGATTTGGATGGCTCGTGTGCGCCCTTTTGGAACAAGCAATAAAATAAGAACCCCGAGCAACGGAGAGAAGGTCAGCAGCGTCAATATCGGCAAAGATGAAAGTTCACTCCACATTTACCAGAACCTCCTTCCGAGGGCCAATACAAGCACGACCAAACCTACAAATCCGAACAGCGAGACCAAACCGTATGTTTGCATCTGACCGTTCTGCAGGCGGGTTGACGTCTTGCCGATGCCTACCATAATTCCGGCCGCCAGACGGACAAGACCATCGATGACCCACTTGTCGATAGCCTTCAACACTTGGCCAATACCCTGCAAGGAACGGACAAACACAAATTGATATAGCTCATCCATATAATATTTATTGGCAAGCAGACGATAGACCGGACCTGCCGATTCTTGAGGTTCGCCGCGCCGGCTGCGCCCAGGACCGTACATCATATATCCGATACCGATGCCAAGCACGCCGACCAGAACGGAGATAATCATTACGATAACGTTGGCATGTTCCCCTGCTTCCTCCCCCGTCAACCAAGTTCCGAAGGAACCGGTCCAAGGCGTATACACAAATCCGGAAACCACCGCCAACACGCTTAAAATGATAAGCGGTACCGTCATGGACAAAGGCGACTCATGCGCCTTGGACGCATCCGCTTCATTCGACGGCTGGCCAGTAAAGACTAGGAAGAACAGCCGCGCCATATAAAATGCGGTAAAAAATGCCGCGACCGCACCGACGGCGAACAACAGCTTATTTTGCTCCCACGCTGCCGACAAGATAGAGTCTTTGGACCAGAAGCCGGACAGCGGCGGTATGCCCGATAACGCCAAAGCTCCGATGGCAAACGTCCACGTCGTAATTTTCATCCGGCGGCCGAGCCCGCCCATTTGGAATATATCCTGTGTATGTACCGCATGAATGACACTGCCTGCGCCAAGGAATAGCAATGCTTTAAAGAAAGCATGCGTGAACAGGTGGAATACCCCGGCAGTCACTGCGCCAAGTCCGAGCGCCAGCATCATATAGCCGAGCTGGCTGACGGTCGAGAATGCCAGAATGCGCTTCATGTCGCGCTGCGCGATAGCGATCGTAGCCGCAAAGATGGCGGTGAAACCGCCCATGCTCGCGACAATCGTCATCGCCGTCGGCGAGACATGGAAAATATCGAAGGTGCGCGCCACAAGGTATACGCCGGCGGCAACCATCGTTGCGGCATGTATCAATGCCGAAATCGGCGTCGGACCTTCCATCGCATCCGGCAGCCATGTATGCAGCGGGAATTGACCTGATTTCCCTACTGCTCCGACGAAGATAAGCGAAGCAATCCAAGTGGCGATGCCTGCTGAAATTCCATGCTGCGCAAGCGAATCGACACTGGCGAATACGTTGCTGATCATCGAGAAGTCGAGCGCGTGATTCGGCATGTGCCAGAAGAGAAGCAAGATGGCAATCAATAGCCCCACATCGCCGATGCGGGTCACGATAAAAGCTTTTTTAGCCGCCGCACGCGCCGCCGGCCGTTCATACCAGAAGCCGACGAGCAGAAATGAGCATACGCCGACCAGCTCCCAAAATATGTATAGCTGCAGCATATTCGGCGACAGCACGAGTCCGAGCATCGAGCAGGTAAACAAGGCGATATAGGCGTAGAACACCGTTAGCCGTTCGTCCCCTTGCATATACCCTTTGGAATAAATATTAACTAGCGTGCTCACAAGCGTGACGATAACAAGCATCAGCGCGTTCAAATTCGTCACGTCAAATCCGAATTCCAGACGGATATCACCAAAGCCCAACCATTCGAAGCTCCGGGTATAATCATCCGGCGATCCCTGTACCCGTTCCCATAACACAAGGACGGAAAGTGCAAACGCGGCGAACGAGCTGAAGACGCCGATCGCAACGGCCACGCCTTTCATCTGGCGGCCGAATGCCGTCAGCACGAGGAACGCGAGCAGCGGAATGACCGGAATGGCCCAAGCGTATTGCGAAAAGACGGATTCCATTGTCGTATCCTCCCAACCGATTATCTCTTCAAGTCGTCAAATTCGTCCACGTTGGCCGTCCCTCGGTTCCGGTACAACGCGATCAGAATGGCAATGCCGATGGCCGCTTCCGCAGCCGCGATGGCAATCGTAAAGAGCGAGAAAATTTGCCCCTTTAAGCTTGGCACTACACCGTATTTGGAAAATGCGATCAAATTCAAATTGGCTGCATTCAGCATTAGCTCGATCGACAATAGCACAATCACGGCGTTGCGTTTCGTCAACACTCCGAACAGGCCGATACAGAATAAGATAGCGGCGAGAGTCAAGTAAGAAGCCAGCATCGTGCTCATCCTAGTCCGCCTCCTTTTTCGCAATGACGATAGCCCCAATGAAGGCCACCGTGAGCAGAACGGACAGCAGCTCGAACGGAATGACATGCTCCGTAAATATCTGCTTACCAAGATTCAGCGTATTGTCCTCTGCAAGCGACACCTTGTCGTGTACCGGAAATTCGGCGCTTCGTATGGAGAAAAAGAGAACTCCGAACAGAGCTAGACAGCCAATTGCGGCCAGCCCTTCCCTCCACGGCCGCACGAGCTGTTCATCCTGCTTGTCATGCCGGGTCATCATGATACCGAATATCATTAAGATGGAGATCGCCCCCGTGTACACAAGCACTTGCACGAAGGCTACGAACTCCGCTTCAAGCAGCACATACATGCCGGCCAGCCCGAGAAAAGCAAATGCCAGTGAGGCGACCATGTGCACTACTTTGGTAAAGTTCAGCATTAAGACGGCGCCTGAAATGATGCAAATGGATAGCACGAAGAAGGCGACCGTTTCCCCCGTCCATTCAATGGAGAAATCAAACATTTTTCTTCGCGCCCCCTTTTGGCATGGCGGAATTGTTTTCTTGCCTGATCAGTTCGTTATTGTCGTTAAGCCATTCCATATCTTTGAACAGATCATCCCGGCTGTAGGTCGCAAGCTCAAAATTGTTCGTCATGACAATCGCCTCTGTTGGACATACTTCCGTGCACAGATCGCACAGAATGCAAATTTCAAAATTGATATCGTACGTATCGATCACTTTTCCTTTTTTCTCCGGATCGGGATTCGGCTTGCCCGTCAGCGTAATGCAATCGGTGGGACAGATTTTTGCACAAAGATTGCACACGATGCACTTGTCCGGGTCGAAATGTTGAATCCCGCGAAACCGGTCGGGCATTTGCAGAGGCACATCCGGGTACTTATAGGTGACTTTTTTTGATGTCATCGCCTTCCAGGTGACGCCAAGACCTTTTATCAATCCCTTCACGGATTTCACCCCTAGCCTTTTTGAGGTTGTTCAAAGGAGATCTTTTGAACATGAACTATTTGTTGAAAATTTCGATGTATACCGCCGTCAAGAAGACGTTGATTAGGGCAAGCGGCAGCAGCACCTTCCACCCGAAGCTCATCAATTGATCCACGCGAATACGCGGCATCGTCGCACGCAACCAGAAGAGGAAGAAGACGCAGAACGAGAATTTTAGCACGAACCACAACAGCCCCGGGATGAAATCGAGAAACGGAAACGGTGGATGCCAGCCGCCAAGGAACAATACGGTCGTAAGTGCCGACAACGCAAACACATATACATATTCCGACAACATGAAAAAAGCGAAGCGGAAGCCGCTGTACTCGACGTGATAGCCCGCCACAAGCTCAGACTCCGCTTCCGGCAAATCGAACGGGGTACGGTTCAGTTCGGACACTCCGGCAATGATAAAGACAACGAAGCCGATAATTTGCGGGAGAAAGTTCCACTCCCAGAAGTAGTTTCCTTGCCCTTCTACAATAGTACGCAAGCTGAGCGATCCGTTCAACATGATTACGCCGACAACGGAAATGACAAGCGGAATTTCGTAACTTACCATCTGCGCCGCAGAGCGCATTCCTCCCAATAGTGAATATTTGTTGTTCGAAGCCCAACCACCTAAAATGATACCAATAGTTGAAATGCTGGACAATGCCGCATAATACAACAGTCCCACGTTTAAATCGGCAAACCCCAGGTTCGCAGCATATGGGAGTGTCGCTAGCACGGCAAACGACGGAACGTAAGCGATGACTGGAGCCAAGATGAACAGCGCTTTATCTGCTTTGCGAGGAATAGTGTCTTCTTTAATCAGAAGCTTGAAAATATCGGCGACCGTCTGCAGCAAGCCAAGCGGCCCGACGCGCGAAGGTCCGTGACGAAGCTGCATCCAGCCGATAACTTTGCGTTCGAAGTAAATTGCATAGGTGACGAAGCCAAGAACGACGAAGAGAAACACGACTCCCCATCCGAGAAAAATAAATCCGTTTTGCCACGTAAGTGTCTGTTTCAGCAGTTCGTCCATTAGCAATCCACCTCCCCAACGACGATATCGACCCCGCCCAAAATGGTAATGAGGTTCGTCATCGTCTCACCGACTAGCAGCTTCGGAAAAATTTGCAAATTAACAAAAGACGGACGGCGAAACTTCAAACGATACGGCTCCGCTTTCCCTTTAGAAATAATATAGCATCCGATCTCGCCGCGCGGAGATTCGATTCGGGCGTACATTTCACCGGCAGGCGGCCGGATGACGCGCGGCACTTTGCCCATCGTCTCTCCCCCGCTCGGGAATTGCTCCACGGCTTGCTCCAAAATACGCAGGCTCTGCCGCAACTCCTCCATACGGATTAGATAACGATCATAGCAGTCTCCGTTCACGCCGAGCGGAACATCGAATTCAAAGCGGTCATACAAGCTGTATGGCTCATTCTTGCGCAAGTCCCAGTTAACGCCCGTACAGCGCAGATTCGCCCCGCTGAGGCCATAAGCGATGGCTGTCTCGGCATCATAAGCGCCTACCCCTTTAATCCGGGCAAGAAAAATTTCATTGCCGCTGACAAGCTTGTTGTACTCTTTCAACCGCTTCTTCATATAAGGGAGGAATTCGCGCACCTTGTCAATCCATCCTGGAGGGGCATCCCATTTGACGCCTCCGACCCGCATGTAATTGTAGGTGAGACGCGCTCCGCACAGCTCGTTAAATAAATCGATAATAATTTCCCGGTCACGGAACGCATACAGAAAGGGACTCATCGCCCCAATATCGAGCAAATACGTCCCCCACCATACGAGATGGCTTGCAACTCGTTGCAGTTCCATCACGATAAGGCGCAGGAATTCAGCGCGCTCTGGAATTTCAATGCTCATCATTTTCTCAACCGCATGCACGAGCACATAGTTGTTGGTCATGGCGGACACATAGTCCATTCGGTCCGTGTAAGGAATAATTTGCGTATAATTCAGGCTCTCGGCAAGCTTCTCCGTTCCCCGGTGCAAATAGCCCATTACCGGAGTGGCCTCTGTGATAACCTCGCCGTCCAGCTTGACGACGATGCGGAATACTCCATGCGTGCTCGGGTGCTGCGGTCCGACGTTCAAAAGCAATTCTTCTGTGCGAATCACGGGTGGTTACACCTCCGAATCCAACGACTCGTAATCTTTGCGCAGCGGGTGTCCTACCCAATCATCCGGCATCATGATGCGGCGCAAATCGGGATGTCCCGTAAACTGAATGCCGAGCAAATCATAAGCTTCACGCTCGTTCCAATCCGCCGTCGGCCAGATTGGCGTCACTGAAGCAACCGATGGCGCTTCACGATCAGCCTTGACGTGAACCGCGACTTCTGCCTTCGTTGATAAATTAATCATATGGTAAACAACCTCAAGATGCGTTTCTTGGTCCACGCCGGACAGATTGCGTAAATAGTCGCATGACCAATCCGCATGACGGCGCAGCAAATGCGCGCAGGACAGCCAATGTTCGTTTTTAATCGTCACGGTAGGCAAATGGTCGTTCTCATAGTTGATGACGGCATCTTCCACCGCATCCTCGGCCACGTCCGCCTTAAGTAAGGCGACCAGCCGGTCGAGAATCGGCTGCTTAGGCGACGGCTCCTTCGGCTGCGGCGGCTCTTCGTTGGCCTTGGCGCGTGGGGCGCGCGCCGGCCGTGCCGGCTTATCCGCGTCTGCCGGGTCCCCCTCTGCCTTGTCGCGGATACGCGCAGGCTTGTCGGCGGGTGCTTCTGTGCCGCCCTCGGCTGAGGCTTTCGCTCGGGCAGCGCGCGCTTCGGCTGCGGCTTTCACGCGAGCCGCCTTCTCCTCTTCGGTAAGCGGTGCGCGCTTCGGCTTGTCTGACTCAACGGACGCTGGCGCATCCGCCGCAGGGACGCTCCCTGCCCTCGCTTCCTCAGCCGCAGGTTGCTCCACGGCAACATCCGGCTGCACCGATTGTTCTGGCTTTGGTTCCGACGTTTCGTTCGTTCTCTCTAGTTTCGTTTCCTTATCCTTTTGTTCTTCACTCATGAGTTGGTCACCCGCTTTCCGGTCTTCGCCTCATAGCGGATCTTTTCTTGCAATTTGTTAATGCCATAAATCAGCGCGGCGGGATTAGGCGGACAGCCCGGAATATAAATATCGACGGGCACAATCTGATCCACGCCCTTCACGACCGCATAGGATTTGACATAAGGCCCGCCTGCAGTAGCACAAGAGCCCATCGCAATAACCCACTTCGGCTCCGGCATCTGATCGTACAGGCGCCTTAAGAGCGGACCCATCTTCTTTGTGACGGTTCCCGACACAATCATGCAGTCCGACTGACGGGGGGACGTCCGGAAAATGACGCCGAAGCGGTCCAGATCGTAATGCGAAGCTCCAGTCCCCATCATCTCGATGGCGCAGCATGCAAGCCCGAATGTCAGAGGCCATAATGAATTACTTCTCGCCCATGCCTTCAACTGCTCCAACGTGCCAAAGAACACGTTGCGTTCTAGCTCTTGCCGTTCTTCCGGCGTGATTGACTCTAATGAGAGTTCCATTGAAGCACCTTCTTTTTCCAGGCATAAATTAAACCGACCAACAGCAATCCAACGAAAATCAACATCTCGACGAGCGCAAACAATCCCAATTGATTATAAGCGACCGCCCACGGGTACAAGAAAACGGTTTCCACGTCGAAAATGACAAACATAAGCGCAAACAAGTAGTACCGGATGTTGAACCGGACTTGTCCGACACCGACCGGATCGTTACCGCTTTCATAAGTCGTCTGTTTCATTTCTGTAGGCTTCTTCGGCCGCAATAATCGACCGGCAGTCAATGCGGCCACCGGCAGGAAAATACCCAGCCCGACAAAAATGGCCACAATGACGTAATTGTTGATGTACTCCAAAGACATCCCCTCCGTCGCAGCAGCTAACATTTTGCAAGAAAACTGTGCAATTTGTAATAAACCCGCCACAATTATAACAAAACCTACCAACCCCGTCTATGCAATTCCTGCCACCTTTTACCTCTTTTTTTTGAGAATGACATGGTTTATTCAATATATAACTATTCACATGCATCGGCGACTAGAAGCACGTGTTCAAAAAGGGGGGCTTTTTGAACAACCTCTAGCAGAAGTTAATTGAATGTTTTGTAAGAACTGCGGACTTTCTGCACAAAAAAAAGGAGCTGCGGACGTGCCACAGCTCACGGAGGATGAGGAAACTACCTACAATTAACGAACCTACTGCAAAACAAAATAACCAAGAAGAAGGGATTTCGACACTGATGTTTAATATGACGACCATTCATTTGAGAATGATTATCAATATTAACTGTCTTCATTATAAAAGCTTCTCCCCCTGCCGTCAAGCAATATTTTTCAATTTTTGGACACGCTCCCGAATGGCTTCCTGCGCACCAAGTCCGGGTTCATTCACCGCACTTGAGGGACTTTCAGGTCTTGCCAGACTTAGCAAGTAGAGCGGATCGTCCATTTCTAGGAAATGTGAAAAATGATTTTGAACTTGCCTGCCCCTTCGGTTTACAATACTTAATGGTGCGTGTTCAATAGGATCGAAAATGTGACTTTTGAACAACCTCTTACTTATTGGATTACATCACAAGGGGCTGAAGGAAATGAATCAACCGATGATTTGGATCGTCGGCGCAGGATGCGGTATCGGACTCGGCATTGCCAAGTCGTTCGGACAGCGGGGATACCGCACCATGCTAATTACGCGCGAGGCACAGACGCTGTCGCAAATGCAGGATATTTTACGTGAAATGAATATAGAAGCTGCAGGCGCGGTTGCCCATACTGGAGACGAGCAGGCGTTAAGAGACACGTTGGCGCATTTGGAAACGCAATGGGGCACTCCTGATGTGCTTGTCTATAACGCATCTGCACATACACCCGGACTGCCTTCCGAAGTGGTGCCGGAGCAATTGACAGAGGACCTGCAAGTGAACGTGATCGGGGCATTGACGGCTGCTCAGCACGTACTGCCCGGCATGAAGGCCCGGGGCACAGGCTCTGTGCTGCTTACCGGTGGCGGACAGGGTCTGCGTCCGACCGCGGCATTGGCATCGCTCGGCATCGGCAAATCTGCGCTCCGCAGCCTGGCGCTCAGTCTGCACGAGGAGTTCAAAGAATATGGATTGTATGCCGGCACTCTAACGGTATGCGGATTCGTTCAGCCGAATACACCATTCGATCCGCAAACGATCGGCGATGCGTTCTATCAAATGCATATGAAAAGGGCCGAAGCTGAGGTTGTGCTTAAACCTTAATGCTACTAACTTTTGAAGTCGTTAATCTTTAAAGTCATTAGCTCTTAATGTTCTCAATCTTAAGTTTTCTTCGTGCACCAAGCAACAACATATGATAACCATGCAGAACCGGAGAGACAAACTTGCACTAGTCTTCCCGGTTTTCCTGTATAAGCGGAGCTGAAAATCTGTCCGTTCGCATAAGTTTTTCGTTTCTACTTCACACTACATGCAACAGATGCTCAGAATGGAGTAGTTACGGAAAAGGAGTGGCGTACATGGATGCATACAACACCAATGGAAGAAGAAAGCTCAAGCGGCAGGCAAGCTTGCTCGTTTGTCTCTTCGTTTTCCTCTTGGCGTTTAACGGGTGCCAGGCCCCGCAGCCAAGACCGCATTCCGAGTCGCTCACCGATAAGGGACAAGCTCCCCGGCGAATTCACGTTAACGAGGCTGCCGACGCTTCCGTGCCGGAGCGGCTGCAGTCGCTTCGCGCCGCGGCATGGCCGCAGTTGAACAACATCTGGCCGCATGTTCCGTGGTCTGATGTGGCACTCCTCTACGCGGATGGCCAGCAAGTCTACGCCGTCGAAGCAAAAAGCGTCCGGCTGCTGGCGGGCAACGATCATCAGGCCGCTCTGCCCTTGCCCGATTACGGGCAAGTTAGCGTACGGACATGGCAAGGAACCCACGCCGTCATCGTACGGAAGCCGGATAGCCGCCTGCAAGGCCCCAGCGCGGAAGCGGAAGAGGAGCGAGCCTTCCGGCTTGCTACAGAGCAGTTAGTGCTCACATTGGGCTTCCCGCGTGAAGGCACACGGCGCGCAACCCAATACCCTTTAAGCGACAAGCCGCGTCAATACAGATTGGCGCTTATCGATCGGTTGACCAGCGCCGTCTTGGATGAAACTTATCGCAAGAACCGTCTGCAGGAAGCTAAATATTGGTGGGACACATATCAGCAAAATGCCGCTGACGATTCACGCGCACGCGTTAACGAGGAACTTCGCGAAGGGGCGGCAAGCTACGTCAGCAATTATGCTCGATATGCAGCCGCTCATCCCGATGCCAGTGATGTGGCGTCATGGAGACGTTCCTTGCGTGCGGAAGCTGCGCAATGGAAGCCGTCTGACCTTGCCTCCTTGGTGGATGAAAGCCGTGCAGTCACATTGTGGACAGCATTGTTGGCCGATGAGGCCGGTATCGATTGGCGTGAAGCCGCCTATAATGGCACCGAACCCGCAAGAACGCTGCTGTCGTCCCAGTCTGCCGAATGGCAGTCATTGCCGGCAGAGATTGCAGGCGCGGCCAAGGAGATGACAAAAAGACTGAACCAAACGGTGTCAGACAGCATGAGCTTATACATTAGCGGCTACGAAGATGCAAAGAAACCATTGCTCGCGCTGCCTGCTGGCGGAACACGCAATGGGGCGCGTTGGAACGGATTCTACAAGAGCAGCGATATTCCGGGCACAGTGCTGCATGAAGTTACCGGAAGCGTGGACGTGCTGTCAGGCTCGGTTCAGCTGCGCAATAAGACCGTCGCTGTTCAGCCCAATCGCTTCCAAGCACAGCTCAAGGATGAAGAAGCAATTCTGGTCATTCCGTTGTGGGAGAATGATTACATATGGGATGGTCAGACTCTTCAGCTCACCGAGCCGCTGCTGCAGGGGAAGGTCAATGCTGTTTCTCAATTCGATATGTACGGACGGCGCTACTTCATCGCAGACGTGGCGAGCCCGGCATTGCCAGGGGGAGGAATCGGGCCTTACACTCCACCGGTCGCCTCCCATGAACCGCTTAGGGACATTCGCGGGCACTGGGCAGAGAGCACCATTGGGCAGCTTGTCGCCGATCACACCGTTAGCGGCTATGAGGATAGCACGTTCCGCCCCAATCGCCGGGTGACACGAGCCGAATTCGCGCAAATGATCGTTGGCGCATACAAGCTTAAGCCGCGCGCTGGCCGCGTTTACCCGGATACAGCCAAGCATTGGGCCAAGGACGCTATCGCCACGGCGCAATCCTACGGTATCGTTCAAGGCTACGATGAGAATACGTATGGACCGAACGATTGGATTACACGCGAACAGATGGCGGTCATGCTAGTCAAAGCTTCGCATCTGCCGAAACGTTCGTTGGCCCAACCATACAAACGGTTTACAGATACGTATTTGCTATCCGGGTGGGCTGAACAGGATGTGTACACCGCCATTGCCCACGGCATACTCGGGGGCTATGAAGACCGCAAGCTCAAGCCGCTTCATCGGGCAACGCGCGCGGAGGCAGCCGTGATGCTGCACAACGCGCTTCAGCTCAACACGTGATAAATCATACATTTTAAGGCAAGAACCGGGGAACGCTGTACAGAAGAAGCCTAACCCGGTTCTTGTATTACATGTAACTCCCGCCTAACAAAGAAAGGGACTGTACCCGCAGCAGAACATTCTGCTTAGGGGACAATCCCTTACTAATGCCAAAGGCATGTTACCATTGTCTTTGCGACACTTTAATCCGCGTCACGGCACGTTGGAGCGACAATTCCGCACGACGGAAGTCAACGGAATCCTGCTTGCTCCGCGCAGCCAGCGCCAGACGTTGTTCCGCCCGGGCTTTCGCTGCTTTGGCACGTTCCACATCGATTTCTTCTGGCATTTCAGCGCTTTCCGCAAGCACGACGACTTTGTCTTTACGCACTTCGACAAATCCACCGTGAACCGCAATCCAATGTTCTTTGCCGCCTTCTTTGATCTTCATCGGACCAATTTGCAGCGGAGTAACCATTGGAATATGGTTCGCCAAAATACCCAGATCACCTTCGACGCCCTTGACGCTAATCATGTCCACCTGCTGTTCGAACACTTTGTGCTCCGGTGTAACGATTTCCAACAAAAAGGTGCTCAACTGAGGTTTCCTCCTTCCGTTCTGTCTGCCGCCGTTGGCGTTAGACAGCCCGTTTCACGTCAAGCCGCTTACAGCGTCTTCGATTTCTCAACAGCTTCTTCGATTGTGCCTACGTACAAGAAAGCTGCTTCCGGAAGGTCATCATGCTTGCCTTCCAAGATTTCTTTAAAGCTGCGCACCGTTTCTTTGACCGGTACATACTTCCCTTTGATGCCTGTAAATTGCTCGGCTACGTGGAACGGCTGGGACAAGAAGCGCTGAATTTTGCGTGCACGCGCAACGGTCAGCTTATCTTCTTCCGACAACTCGTCCATACCGAGAATCGCGATAATGTCTTGCAGTTCTTTGTAGCGCTGCAAGAGACGTTTAACGCCCTGTGCAACATTGTAGTGCTCTTCGCCAACAATGTCCGGCGTCAAAATCCGGGATGAGGACGCGAGCGGATCAACCGCTGGGAAAATACCCATCTCGGAAATTTTACGCTCCAAGTTCGTCGTTGCGTCCAAGTGGGCGAACGTCGTAGCTGGAGCCGGGTCAGTATAGTCATCCGCAGGGACATAAATCGCCTGAATCGACGTAACGGAACCTTTCTTCGTGGACGTAATCCGTTCTTGCAATTGACCCATTTCCGTAGCCAGCGTCGGTTGATAACCTACCGCGGACGGCATGCGGCCGAGCAAAGCGGATACTTCGGATCCCGCTTGAGTAAAGCGGAAGATATTGTCGATGAACAAGAGCACGTCGCGGCCTTCTTCGTCACGGAAATATTCCGCCATCGTGAGACCCGTCAACGCAACGCGCAAGCGCGCTCCTGGCGGTTCGTTCATTTGGCCGAATACCATGGCTGTCTTGTTGATAACGCCGGAATCTCTCATCTCATGATACAAGTCATTACCTTCGCGCGTACGTTCACCGACGCCCGCAAATACGGAAATACCGCCGTGTTCCTGCGCGATGTTATTGATAAGTTCCTGAATCGTTACCGTCTTCCCTACGCCGGCACCGCCGAACAGGCCGATTTTACCGCCTTTTACATACGGCGCGAGCAAGTCGATAACTTTGATGCCTGTTTCGAGAATTTCCGCTTGTGTCGAAAGTTCGTCGAACTGTGGAGCTTCTTTATGAATCGGGCTCATCGTCTCACTTACGACGTCACCCGCATTATCGATAGCATTCCCAAGCACGTTGAACACACGGCCCAACGTTACTTCGCCTACTGGTACCGTAATCGGAGCGCCCAGATCTGTCGCTTCCATGCCGCGAATCAAGCCGTCTGTCGAAGACATCGCAACGCAGCGCACTACGTTGTCACCCAAGTGAACCGATGTTTCCAACATCAAGTTGATGTCAGGCGCGCCAGCAGTCGTCGATTTCTGCTCAATCTTGATCGCGTTCAAAATTTCAGGCAGTTGTCCACGTTCGAACTCAATATCGACAACCGGACCCATCACGCTAATCACGCGTCCTTTACTCATCTCGTTCCCTCCTACTGAAAAACATGCATTTCCGATTAAGCTTGAGCGTTCGCACCAGCTACAATTTCCGAAATTTCCTGCGTAATCGCCGCTTGTCGCGCACGGTTATATACGAGCGTAAGCGAGCTAATCATCTTCGTCGCGTTCTTCGTCGCATTGCCCATCGCCGTCATTTGCGCGCCGAACTCGCTTGCTTTCGCATCGAGCAGCGCACTGTAAATGAGCGTCTCGGCGTACTTCGGCAACAGTTGCCCTAATACACCTTCCGCTGAAGGCTCATACTCATACGACGTTACCGTTCCGTTGAAAGCTTCGTCATCAAGCGGCAAGAGACGCTTTTCCACCGGTACTTGAGTGATGGCGTTCACGAACTCGTTATAGAATAAAATGAGCTCATCGTACTGTGCTTCTTCGAAATATTTCACGGCATTGTATGCAATTGACTTAATGTCAGCAAATGTAGGTGTATCCGGCAATTCCGTCACGGCTTCCACGATCGTGAATCCTCTTCTGCGGAAGTAATCACGACCCTTCCGTCCGATTACGAACAGAACGATATCATCCTTCGTCTGTTGACGTTCTTGAATCGTCTGCATCACCTTCCGAAGCACGTTGGCGTTATAACCGCCCTTCAAGCCGCCGTCGGACGTGATGACGAGATACCCCGTCTTCTTAATCGGGCGTTTCTGCAACATCGGGTGGGAAATCCCTTGCGTGCCTGCCGCAATGCTGGATACGACTTCTTTCAGCTTATCCGCATAAGGACGAGCTGCTTCCGCCTTCGCCTGTGCTCGACGCAATTTGGCCGCACCGACCATTTCCATCGCCTTCGTAATCTGCTTCGTGCTCTGCACGCTCTTGATTTGGCGTTTGATTTCGAGAATCCCTTTGGCCACTTCCATCTCACCTGCCTTTAGCACTTTGCGCAGGGCAAAGCGGACTTCTTCGTCATGCTACCGGGAGACCGTCCGGCTTCCCGGCTGTCATAACATTATCTATCACACCGACACGGCAAAGCTTTTCTTGAACTTCGTTACAGCTTCAACCAATGCGTCTTCGTTCTCTTTTACCAAATCTTTCGTGTCACGAATCGATTCGTAAATACCTGCTTGGTTGCTTTCCAGATAAGCATGGAATTCAATCTCGAAGCGATGAATGTCCTGAACCGGAATCTCGTCCAAATGACCTTTGGTCGCAACATACAGGCTGACGACCTGCTTCTCGACCGGAAGCGGCTGGTTGACACCTTGCTTCAGGATTTCCATCAGGCGTTCACCGCGGTTCAAGCGCGACAACGTCGATTTATCCAAGTCGGAACCGAACTGGGAGAATGCCTGCAATTCGCGGTATTGGGCCAGATCGAGACGAAGTGTGCCCGCAACCTTCTTCATTGCTTTAATCTGTGCGGAACCGCCGACACGGGAAACGGAAATACCGACGTTAATCGCCGGGCGCTGACCCGAATAGAACAGGTCGCTTTCCAGGAAGATTTGCCCGTCTGTAATCGAGATGACGTTCGTCGGAATATATGCCGATACGTCAGAAGCTTGCGTTTCGATAAATGGCAATGCCGTCAAAGAACCGCCGCCATTCTCATCGCTCAACTTCGCTGCGCGTTCCAACAAGCGGGAATGCAAGTAGAACACGTCCCCTGGATACGCTTCGCGACCCGGCGGACGGCGAAGCAGCAAGGAAAGTTCGCGGTAAGCCGCGGCTTGCTTCGTCAAATCGTCATAGATAACGAGTACGTGCTCGCCTTTGTACATGAAGTACTCGCCCATCGAACAGCCTGCATATGGCGCCAAGAACAGAAGCGGTGCCGGCTCGGATGCAGATGCGGTCACGATGATCGTGTAATCCAATGCGCCATGACGGCGCAGCGTTTCCACAACTTGTGCAACCGTGGATTGCTTTTGGCCGATAGCGACATATATACATTTTACGCCGTTGCCTTTTTGGTTAATGATTGTATCGATGGCAATCGTCGTCTTACCCGTTTGACGGTCACCGATGATGAGCTCACGCTGACCGCGGCCGATTGGTACCATCGAGTCAATCGCTTTAATCCCCGTTTGCATTGGCTCGTGAACAGATTTACGATCGATAACGCCCGGAGCGTTCGCTTCCACTGGACGGAATTCCGTCGTCGCAATCGGACCTTTGCCGTCGACCGGTTCACCAAGAGGGTTGACAACGCGGCCAAGAAGCGCCTCGCCGACAGGAACCTCCATGATGCGACCCGTTCGCTTCACTTGGTCTCCTTCGCGAATATCTTTATATGGTCCAAGAATAACGATACCTACGTTGTTCTCTTCCAGGTTGAGTGCCATCCCCATAACGCCATTGGAGAATTCGAGCAGCTCGCCGGACATACATTGCTCTAATCCGTGCACGCGAGCAATACCGTCACCGACATTAATGACAGTGCCGACTTCTGCCACTTCGATTTCCGATTTGTACTTCTCGATTTGACTTTTAATCAGCGTGCTGATTTCATCAGGTCTGATGCTCAATTCGCTTCACCCCATTCTACCGTGCTATATATGAAAACTACTATGCTTGAGATTTCAATGTTTTGTTCAAGCGTTTCAACTTGCCGGACAAGCTGCCGTCATACAGGCGATCCCCGATGCGGACGAGCATGCCGCCAATGATGGATGCGTCGACTTCGTTTTGAATGCGGATGGTCTTGCCCAGCTTTTGACCGAACTCTGCGGCAACCGCTTGCTTCTCCGTCTCATTTAACGGATAAGCCGTTGTCACGTAAGCGTCCAACAGCCCGATCGCTTCGCCTGCAATCCGAATGTAACTGTCGACCACCTCATGCAAAATGTTGATGCGGCCGCGCTCAATAAGCAGCTGCAGCGTATTGAATACGATGTCGGAGACTTGTTCTTTGAGCGCAATGTCCAGCACCCCGATTTTGTCCGCCAACACAACATTCGGCGATGTCAACAAGACATGCAGCTTCTCGTTGCCGGATACTAATTGAGCGGCTTCCTTCAGTTGCTGTTCGGTTTCCGAAATGGACTTGCGTTCCTCGGCAAGCTCGAACAACGCTCTGGCGTAACGCTTGGCAATTCCGATTTCTTGGCTCATTGTTTGTCCCCTACCTCTTTCAGGTATTGGCCAACCAATTGCTCTTGCTCCTTCTCATCCACTTGTTTCTCCAAGATTTTGGAAGCAATCGCAACGGACATGCTGCTCACTTCGTTGCGAAGCGCAGCCACCGCCTTGTTCTTTTCGCTTTCGATATCGCGGGCCGCTTCTTCTTTCAAGCGAACCGATTCTTCTTTGGCGCCAGCAATGATATCATCTGCCTGCCGCGCGCTAGTTTGTCTCGCTTGCTCAATAATGTCGTACGCTTCCTTGCGCGCTGTAGCAAGAGCTTGCTTCTGTTCTTCCACAAAAGTCTGCGCCTGTGTGCGGCTGTTAGCCGCTTCATCCATTTGCTGCTGCACAAGCGCGCGGCGTTTTTCCATGACGTCGAACAACGCCCCGAATGCATATTTTCTCAGCAATAAATATAGGATTAAAAAAGCAACAATCGCAAACACGAAATTTTCCCAAACAAAGTTCACTACAGTCACTCCTTTCCGTTAACGTGAAGTGCGGGTCCCAATCAGAAACGGAAGTCTTGTTTGTATATGGACATGACACCGTTCCGATTCAATGAATAAGACAAGCACAGGAACTGGCACGTTCTCATTCATTTAACAAAACGAAGGCGCGGATGGCATCGGCCTTCCCCGCCAAACCGTTTGTCTATTCGTATTAAGAGAACATTGCCAAGAACGCGATAACTGTAGCTGCGAGAGGGATAACTTCGACGATACCGACACCGATAAACATTGTTGTTTGCAACATGTTGCGCGCTTCAGGTTGACGGGCGATCGATTCCACCGTGCGGCTTACGATCATACCGTTACCAAGACCGGCGCCCAATGCGCCCAAACCTACTGCAATTGCTGCTGCTAACATTTCCATTAGAAAAGTCCTCCTCAAAACTGTTTATTGTAATCTAGCATTGTTTATATGTCTCATCCGAAATACCCTAAGGGGCGGTTCGGCAGAGTTTGTTAATGTTCTTCATGTATGCTTGACTGCGCGATGTATACCATCGTCAGCATCGTAAAGATAAAGGCCTGCAAGGCGCCGATGAAAATACTGAAGCCCTGCCATGCCGCAAGGAACGGCAAGCCGAATACCCCTGCTCCGACGAGCGTAGTTATCAGAATTTCCCCAGCGAAAATGTTGGCGTATAGCCGGATGCCGAGAGCGACCGGTTTCGCCAGATTTTCCACGATATTGAGTGGAAGGAAGACTGGGAAAGGCTCCACGTAATGCTTCAAGTAATGTTTCCGGTTGTGCTTCAAGCCCAAGTAATGGACCAGCAAGAAAACGATAAAGGCCAGACCGAATGTTACGGAAATATCGGCCGTCGGCGATTTGTACCAGAGCAGCTCAACATGCGGGTCTTTGCCCTTGGCAACCAGTTGGTCGAATACTTGCTGGCTTGTCGTCGTAATTTCCTGTCCGAAGATAGTCTGCGGATGATGCGCTTCCGTAATGACCGCGAACGGGAGGCCCAACAAGTTGGATACGAAAATAAACAAGATGAGCGTCATTCCTAAGGAGACGTAAGCCCTGCCCTTCTTCAAATCCATGGCGCTTCCTATAATCCCGTGCACGAACTCGACGACCCATTCCATGAAATTTTGCAATTTGGAAGGGTTCTCTACCGACAAGTTGCGAACGGCCAGACGGGCTAGCACGAAGACGATAGTCATACTGATGAGAAGCGTTAGGATGATAGATAGATCAAGGCGCAGTCCCAAAACCTCGATAATCGGTGCTGAATGCAATGTGTTCACCCCTTTCCAATAAGCTGCTTATTCACTTTTTTTCCATTCCATAATGATGCTTACGGAAATTGTCAATATTTGCATAAATATCAACCCCGCAATTGTCGACACAAGCGACACCTGCTCGAACTTTATGCCAATCATGACTGCCAACAGCACGATGCACATTCTCGTTACGAGTCCAAGGTTGTACCGCTTCCGCTCCTGGCTTACGGCGAGTTCGGCAAGCTGTCTAACTTTCATCGACAAATAGCGCGCGTTAATTAAGCCGGCGACCGTTCCCAGCGTCAAGCCGGCAGCGTAAGGCCGGTAATCCGGTGAAAAAGCCCATACGAGAAGGAACACCGACATTAGGATGAACGCCACCCTGGTCACGGCATGGACAATCGAAGTCATATCATTCATCTTGTTCCCCCATGAACTTTTTGACAAAGTAGATGATGTTCACGATACCGAGGCACATCCCGGATATCATTCCTGCGGCAAGCCAAATCTTTGGCCCGTCCAACACTTGCGCCAGCCACTTCCCCGCAAAGTATCCGATGATGATGTACACGGCAAGCATAACACCTGCCCCACCAATACTAAGGGCGGTCAGCCAAGCGCTTTCATTGCGTTTCGGCGTTTTCATAGGCTAATAATTCCCATTCATTTTACTTAACAATACGAGATTTTGTCAATTCATAAAAACCCTGTATTTATAAGGATGAAAACGATGTATTTTGCCTTCTGATGTCGCAAAAATCCGCGCAAACCGTACAGTATCACTGTATGCTGGAACGTTATGCTCTAGAAGACAGCTTGAAATCAAATTGTGAACGTTGTGTGAAAAGCCTCCGGACGCTCCGCCTGCAGTCCAAAATTGTGAAGAATCGCACTGACAATGCGTTGCGACGCTTTGCCGTCTCCATATGGATTGGCGGCTTTGCTCATCCTTGCATAGGTTGATTCATCCGACAGCAATGCCTTTGTACGCTCATACACCATCTCCTCTTCCGTACCGACCAGTTCCAATGTGCCTGCATCGATGCCTTCCGGTCGTTCGGTAGTTTCGCGAAGGACGAGCACCGGTATGCCAAATGACGGTGCTTCCTCCTGGAGACCGCCCGAATCGGTAAGTATGAGATGCGTATGAGGATAAAAATTATGAAAGTCCACCACATCAAACGGGTCAATCAGCTTAATGCGCGGGTGATCCCCCAACATCTCATAGGCCGGTTCACGAACTGCCGGACTAAGATGGACCGGATACACGATGGCGATATCCTCGAACTCGTCCGCTATGCGGCGCACGGCGCGGAATATATTGCGGTGCGGTTCTCCCTGCGATTCACGGCGGTGAGCCGTCATCAGCACGAGCCGCTTGCCCTGTGCCCAATCGAGCACTTCATGCGTGTAATCGGATCGTACTGTATATTGAAACACATCTGTTACCGTGTTGCCTGTGACAAATATCGATGAATCTTTCTTATTTTCGTGTCTCAAGTTATTTGCCGACCAATCGGTAGGCGCGAAATGCAGGTCTGCCAATACTCCGGTCAATTGCCGGTTCATTTCTTCCGGATACGGCGACATTTTATTCCATGTCCGCAATCCTGCCTCGACGTGCCCAACTTGGATCTGCTGCAAAAATGCGGCATAACTAGCCAAGAAGGTGGTGAGCGTATCTCCGTGCACAAGCACGATATCCGGCTTCGCCTCCCGCAGCACCGGCTCCAATCCTTGCAGCACCCGAATCGAAATGTCATTCAGCGTCTGGCTCGCCTGCATGATGTTCAAGTCGTAATCAGGCTTGATGCTGAATACATCGAGCACCTGGTCCAACATCTGACGATGTTGGCCCGTGACGCACACGATGGACTCGATTTGTTCCGGATGTTTCTGCAATTCCAGGATGAGCGGCGCCATCTTAATCGCTTCGGGGCGCACACCGAACACCGTCATTACTTTCACTTTGGACATCTTCTAATCCTCCGTAGTCTAAACATATTGTTACTTCGTGCCGAACAGACGATCTCCTGCATCGCCCAATCCAGGCACGATGTAACCGTGATCATCCAGACGCTCGTCCAATGCTGCCAGGTAAATATCCACATCCGGATGCGCCTCCTGCACTGCCTTGACACCTTCTGGCGCGGCGATTAGGCATGCAAGCTTAATCTGCGTGCAATCGCGTTTCTTCAGCGCATCGATGGCAGCAATGGCCGAGCCGCCTGTTGCGAGCATCGGATCAATGACGATAAGCGCGCGCTCGTGCACATCCGTAGGCAGCTTGGTGTAGTATTCTACTGGTTTCAAGGTTTCCGGGTCGCGGAACAAACCGACATGTCCAATTTTGGCGCCGGGAATCAGCTTGACGATGCCTTCCACCATGCCTAACCCCGCACGAAGGATCGGTATGATACCAAGCATCCGCCCCGCAATGATTTTGCTTTCCGTCTCAGCCACCGGTGTCTCCACCGTGATGGTCTGCAGCGGCAGCTCGCGCGTAATCTCATACGCCATCAAGGTTGCCACTTCGTCCACCAGTTCCCGGAAATCTTTCGTATTCGTGCGTTTGTCACGAATTAATGTCACTTTGTGTTGAATCAAAGGATGATCGCAAATGACCAATTTGCCCATATAACATGTCCCTCCGCTTTTTACTCTCGTTGCCTTCAAGTTATCAGTTTACGCTAAACAGGCTCTATTATAACATTTGAAGCCCATTACTGCACAGTGTTCCCCATCACTTTTGGCAACCTTTTTCCCGACTACCTGAAATTGGAAAAGAAAGAGCCGCTGTACTATTAGTAAACATTCCTTGGATTGGTTATACATGCAAACGGACAAGCCATGAGAAAAAGGTAAATGCGCCCCTCCTTCACAAGTACAACGACTCGCGCTCCGCTGCTGCCGTCTTAACGCTCAGCCGGCCGGACAAGCAAAAACAGGCCGCGCATGCCCGCTTGAGGCATTCACGGCCTATGTCAGCGGGAGCTTGCTCCCGCCTTTACCATTAATATTTCAATGTCTCATACAACGGATATTGCGCGGTCAAGTCACGGACCATGCCGCGGGCCTTATCCAATACCGCCGCATCTGCCGGATTTTTGAGTGTCATGGCGATAACCTGTCCGATAATGCGCATAGCCGCTTCATCCATGCCGCGCGAAGTTGCCGCCGGCGTGCCAATGCGGATCCCGCTTGTAATGAACGGGCTCGTCGGGTCGAACGGAATCGCGTTCTTGTTCACGGTGATTCCAACGGAGTCAAGAACTTTTTCCGCATCTTTACCCGTAATGTTAATGCTGCGCGTATCGATCAGCATGAGATGATTGTCCGTACCGCCGGATACGATTGTCAATCCTTCCTCGATGAGGGAATCGGCCAATACTTTCGCATTTTTGATTACCTGCTCGGCATACTGCTTGAAAGAAGGCTGCAGCGCTTCGCCCAAGGCCACCGCTTTGGATGCGATGACGTGCATGAGCGGGCCGCCTTGCGTTCCCGGGAACACTGCCTTGTCAATCGCCTGCGCCCATGCTTGGCGGCACAGAATCATGCCTCCGCGCGGACCGCGCAGCGTCTTATGTGTCGTCGTCGTTACAAAATGGGCGTGTGGAACCGGGCTCGGATGCAATCCTGCCGCTACAAGGCCGGCAATGTGAGCCATGTCGACAAAGAACAGCGCGCCTACATCATTCGCAATGGAGGCCAGCGCCTCGAAATCGATGGTGCGCGGATAAGCGCTGGCGCCGGCAACGAGCATTTTCGGACGGTGTTTGAAAGCTGCCTTGCGCACCTTATCATAATCGATGCGGAACGTATCCTCTTCGACGCCATATGCGACGAAGTTATACAACAGGCCGGAAGCGTTGACAGGACTGCCATGCGTCAAGTGACCACCATGCGCCAAGTCCATTCCGAGCACCGTATCTCCCGGTTTCAATGCCGCTAAATATACGGCCATGTTCGCCTGCGCGCCGGAATGCGGCTGCACGTTGACGTGCTCCGCTCCGAACAGCTCCTTCGCGCGATCCCGCGCAATGTTCTCGACGATGTCGACGTGCTCGCAGCCGCCGTAGTAGCGTTTGCCCGGATAGCCTTCCGCATATTTGTTCGTAAGCACCGTCCCCATCGCTTCCATCACCGCTTCACTGACGATGTTCTCCGAAGCGATAAGTTCAATGTTATTGCGCTGGCGCTGCAGCTCCAGATCCATCGCTTTCAATACGTCCGGATCGGATTGTCTTAAATGATCTACCATTAGCATAGCCCTCCCATTGTTAAATTACCTTAATTGCATTGTATGACAACGCATTCTGCGTTAAGGTTCAAACATGTTATCGACATCCGGCAGCCTTGCCCGCTCATCCTACTTACAGGAATCTGTGTCTGATAAGTCTGGAAGCCGGTAGACAGCCCTCTCCCCGCCAATAAGCTTCGGCCGCGTTGCCGCCATATTGACTCTCGCCTTGCCGATATAGCGCGGCTCAGTGCGGAGCGGCACGGCGACCCGGCGTATATGCATGCCGATAAGCGTCTCGCCGATATCGATTCCGGCATCCGCCGATATCGTTTCCGCCAGACAGGCAGCCGGCAAGCTCCGGTATGCGCAAGCAGCCATAGAGCCGCCCGCAGTCGGTACAGGCACTGCAGCAACTTCCTCCAGCCCGAATCGTTCGAGCGTGCGCCGTTCTACGACGAGCGCGCGGTTGAGGTGCTCACAGCATTGATATGCCATGTGCAGGCCGAATTCCGCACGCAGCACATCCAATCCGGCATAAATCTCCTGGGCTGCATCAAGCGTGCCTGACGTTCCTATCCGCGCCCCGGCCACTTCACTCGTGCTGCACCCGATGACAACCAGCTGCCCGGGCTTCAATCCCGCCGCCTGCACAAGGGCTCTTGCAGCCGCTTCCGCTTGCATTCGATAGCCCTTCGCAGACGAAACAACATCAGCCGATGTCTCCGAATGCTGTTGTCCTTTAGTTTGATTATTCATCAATAACTTTACCTCCGCTTATTACGGTGCAGGGTGATATTTGTGCTCCACATCGGATACCTTGCCCAGACGCCCTATATGACGTTCGCCTTGGCTGAATTCCGTACTCAGCCAAACACGCGCGATTTCCTCGGCGAGTCCTGGCCCGATGACACGCTCCCCCATGGCCAGCACATTCGTATCATTATGCTCGCGGGTCGCTTTTGCAGAGAAGAGATCGTGAACGAGCGCGCAGCGCACGCCCGGCACCTTGTTCGCGGCGATGGACATACCGATGCCCGTGCCGCAAATGAGCACACCCCGGTCCGCTTCTCCGGAAGCAACCATCTCTGCAACCGGCACCGCATAATCTGGATAGTCTACCGATTCCGTACAATTGCAGCCCAAGTCAACAACATCATGACCCAAGTCCTTAATGACTGAAATAATTCCATCTTTCAACCGCACACCGGCATGATCTGCGCCTACGGCAATTTTCATCGTCATTCCCTCCATCCGTTCGTCTTTCATTAAGGCGCATCCAACGTTGTTCATGAGACAAGCCATGGCTCTATTATAACGAATTTCCGGGAAATTGGAGCAAACAAATTGCGATTTCCCTTCTCTGTTAATACAATCCCCATAGACAAGCGCCTCATTCAAATACTGGATGATCACTCCGTTTAGCGGTTTCCACAGGATTACATCCAAGTCGGATCAATACCATTTATACCATATATATCATAATATAGCATGAAAAAAAGAGCATAGCATGGCAATTGCCATACACTGCTCTTTCGCCCAGGCGACCGGCCGTATTATTCGATGCTCCATCGTGGTTACCCACTTTCGTCGCCAGTTACATCGAACCTGCATCTTCTATCCCTGATGATAAAGGATACTGAACTGAAATGCAATCCCTATTTGTCCAGCATATCCAGCAGTAAATGGAGAGCCGCGCGAATTTCCGCCGCCGTCATTCGGTACTGCTCCAACGTGCCTCCGAACGGATCCGCCACATCCATGCTCGGTGCGCGCTGTTGCAGTTCAAAGAGCTGCTTCCGTTCTTCTTCGGTCGGCTCTTCGCCAAGCGCCAGCTTCAACTGCAGTTCCGCCGCCATAGCAAGCAGCTGTTCCCGTTCTTGTACTGCCGCTCCGTCTTGTTCCACATACTCTTTCAGCGCGAACGTCTTGTCCGCTGCATGAGGAAAACGCTGCAGCACATGCTGCTTATGACCAAGGGTCAACGTCAAAATAATATCCGCCCACTGTACCCCTTCCTCGTTCAGGGCAGTAGACCGAAACATCCGGTGGCTCGTAATTTGCTGCTCGGCCAGCGCTTCGGCCGCATTCTCCGAAATGGGAGTGCCATCCCATGCCGCCACTCCGGCGGACTTCACCTCTAGTTCCAAAGACCGCTCTTCCGCCAAATGCCTTAGCATCGCTTCTGCCATTGGACTGCGGCAAGTGTTGCCTGTGCATACAAATAAGATGCGCTTCATATCGCATCCCCCCTTCTCGTGAAGTTCTCATCCATCTATTGTACCCTATGTCAAGAAGGGATCAAAAACAAAATGCCAAAAACGAGCAGTATAGCACCGCCCACGGCTTCGCCGTACTCACCGATATACTGCCCGGCATGATGTCCAAGCAGCAGCCCGACAATGGACATTGCCCCGCCAAACAGGCCGAACGCAACGATTGTAATGAGCAAGTCAGAGCGGAACATGCCGAGCGTTACACCGACGGAGAACGAATCGACACTAACGCTCAGCGCGAACCAAATCGTCCCCCACAATGAAGCCGTATCGATAAAGTGGGATGATTCCCCTTTGAACGAGCTGTAAATCATATGTCCGCCAAGGATCACAAGAAGGGCTCCGGCAGCCATTGCCGTCATCTTCCCGAGGACGATGCCTATATATACGCCTGTTATGACGCCCATTAACGGCATCAATACATGAAAGAACGCGATGACGATGCTGATGCGAAAGGCATCCATCCGCCTCACCCCTCTCATTCCGATGCCGATGCATAGGGAAAAGGCATCCGAACCGAGTGCCAGGGCCATAACGAGAATCGTCATCCATTGTCCAATGGGTACAGCCGTTTCCCACATTTGCCTCTCTCCTCGTCCGATCGTCTTTAATCAACGTATGCGGACAAGGGCGGGATCATGACAAGCTCTATTTTACCCAAATCATATCATTGGCAACGAATGATGCGGTGACCGGCCGCTTTAACGAGCCGGTTCATGACGGCAAGCCCCATGCCTTCCGTCGGGCAGGCCTCCGCCAGCATATAGGTGGCTCCAGCCTCATCGAAATGGCGCAGCGCATCATATAAATAATGGGCCGCCTCCTCCAGCGCCTCCACGCTGCCTAGCGAGACGACGATGTCCGCCCGGTATCGCTCGGCATGCTCTCTAAATGCCAATACACCGGTCGTCTCGCCGCGTTGTTTGGCTGCATCCAATTCCGCCTGGATGCACTGGCTTACGCGCTCCGCAGACACTCCCTTAACAATAGAAAGCGTGCCTTGCGGCGCATAATGCGTATATTTCATTCCAGGCGAGCGCGGTGCAGGTTGAACCGGGGAAAGCCCAGCTGAGCGGTCTGCCACTTGCTCTGACATGAAGCCTGCTGCGGGTTCCTCCATTGGTGTTCCAGCCGCAAGCCCCGCAGCATGATCTGCCATACGCTTTGTGGAGCTCGGTGCCGACGAAGGGGTAACAGGCGGTGCTGCTTCCGTCATGCCCCCATTCGGATCAACCGCCGGATCGACCGTCACCTCGGCGGCCACTTCACGCAGCATCGCTGTCGTAATTCCGCCCGGGCGCAGCACATGGACTCGATCGCCCTGCACTTCAAGCACCGTGGACTCCACGCCGACACCAGCCGGGCCGCCGTCAACGATGCCGCCAATACGGCCGTCCAGGTCCGCGCGCACATGCTCCGCGCGAGTCGGGCTCGGCCTTCCCGAGCGGTTCGCGCTCGGTGCCGCTATCGGGCGCCCTGCAGCGCGAATAAGCGCAAGCGCCGTATCGTGTGCCGGCATACGCACGCCCACGGTGTCGAGACCGGCGGTCACAGAGGAAGAGACCGCCTGCGGCCGGACGGGCAGCACGATGGTGAGCGGCCCCGGCCAAAAGCGTTCCATCAACCGCTTCGCGGTGTCTCCGTACGGCAGCACCAGCTCATCGAGCTGCGCCATATCCGCGATATGCACGATGAGCGGGTTGTCGGACGGGCGTCCCTTGGCGGCAAAAATGCGCTGCACAGCCTCAGCATCGCAGGCGTTCGCCCCGAGGCCGTATACCGTCTCTGTCGGGAAGGCAATCGTCTGCCCTGCTGCCAGCATGGCGGCAGCCTCTGCAATGCACGCTTGCTCTCGTACCGGAATCGCCTTATCCACCGTCCACCACTTTGTGGCTTGCGGCTCCGCCTTGGCTTGGTTGATGGGCGTTTCTATGCCGTTGCCGTTTACTTCAACTTTAACTTCAACTTCGACTTTGCTGTCATTTGATTTGTTCATAGCGTCAAGTCCTTACTTTTATGGAGATGGTGTTACGCTCTATTATTGTTCTGGCTGGCTCGTTACAGTTATCTGGTATCTGCTGCTTATGCTTGTTGCACCCATGCAGACGGATGCACGCTTCGCTTGTTAATGCTCAGGAAAAAGAGCCGTTTCAGCCCAAACTATTGCTAGATGTATCCTTCAACCGCAACGCCTCATGCGCCTGCTACAGTTTGTCAGAGATACATAGAAGTTCGTCACTGCATGGGATGCCGTCAGGAAGATTATATTTAGGCACACATCGCAAGAAAAGATGCCGAAGGAGCTTCGACATCTTTCCGTTCACGTTCCTTGGTTCTTCATTAGTTGTACCATAATAGCTGAAGGATCGTCCAGTTATAGCCTAGATACGATTCAACTCAGTTCCCTGCACAGCACGAGCCGGTTCATTGGATGCGAAGTTCAATAGCTCCAACTGCTTCCAAGTAATTCTCTCCACTCTCCCTCCCGTTGAGACGGGACATCCCTCCTCAACTCGTCCAATCTTGTCGATCCTATGGAAACGTGCAACCAGTTCAAGACTATGCTTTTCGGCGGAACAGGGCAGCCGTACTGACCAAAGGGGAGAGTGATTGGAAGGACTCAACGTAGAGAGTCACGCCTCTCCAATATCTAAGTAACGGAGCTGGATCAACCTCGAATCAAGCTTATTATCGATGGATATCAATTACAAATCATCCTGCAACAGCAGTCCATAGTCCCGAAATCCACTGAACGAGAGTAACAATCATGTCCCACAAGAAAAATCGGACTTCGGTCGTATCGTCGGCGTCGCTTGCAGCGGCACTTGCAGAATCAGTCGCAGCGTCATTTGCCGAGCCTTGCGCCGTATCTCCATCGATGAAGCAGAGCGGCGGAAACAGCACGCACCACCAATTCTGGCCTTCACCTGCTCCCAGCGTCACAAGCAGCGCCTCATACATGCCGGCAGGATAAACGTTGCCTCCGTACCATTTGGCCGGGAACGGCACTTCGCCGAGCTCCAGCTTCGCTTTGTAAGGCAAACCTTGCTGGGCAAGCACTTCAGCAGCAGCCTGCGTCAGCTCATCCATATGCTTCGCAATGAGCGCCCGGGCTTCATCCCGTGATTGCGGGGCATCTTCAAGCTTCAACCAGCCGTTAATCTGCTCGACGATTACATCGCGCACCATGCGCTTTACTTGCTGGTCCCGATCCGTATCGGAGTTCGCCAGGACCCGCAAACGTATCGCATCCTCTGGAATTGCGTCAGCCGCATTCTGTTCCTGCACTTCACCTATAGCCGCATCCACGCGGCCTATTTCCCAACGCATCAAAGCTCCCGCTGCCATCGCGGCAAACGCGAGACCGAGCACGAACACACGAAACTTCATGTTCATCTACTCCTTGTGAGGTTGGGCGCGCCTCTTGTCTATCATTATGTCCGGCAGCCAAGCGATTAAACCTAGCAATTTGCGATCTCATAGAAAAAAAAGATAGAGTCTTTCCGATCCGGCAGCCTTCAAGAAGGCGGCACAGATTCGAAAAACTCTATCCCAAAATAAAGCTCCAATGCAATTCAATTTACCAGCACAATCCAAATCCAAATTCGTGCCCCAATTAAATCATTGCAGAGCGCGCACTGCGCAGCTAACGCGCGCCGATGACGTGGCGCTCGATGCCCGCCAAGTCGGGCACGATAATCAGCTTCGAGCCGTAGCCGGCGCTCTTCAGCAGCTCGGCTACGTCGTGGGCCTGTCCTTGGCCCACCTCGAAGCCAATCAGGCGCGGCGCCGCGCCAAGCAGCGGCAGCATCGCGACCAGACGGCGGTACGGGTCGAGCCCGTCCGCACCGCCGTCCAGCGCCGTGCGGGGCTCATAATCGCGCACCTCGCGCATAAGCCCCGCCAAGTCGCCGGCCGGAATGTACGGCGGGTTGGACACGAGGATGTCCAGCCCGCGGCCGGCGAACGGCGCCAGCAGGTCGCCCTGCAGCCACGACAGGCGCGCAGCCACGCCGAGACGCTCCGCGTTCCGCCCGGCTACCCGCAGCGCCGCCGGCGAAATATCGCCGGCCGTGACGCGCCACGCGGGTCGCAGATGCGCCAGCGCGCATGCAATGGCGCCGCTGCCCGTGCCCACGTCCGCCACCTCAAGCGGAGCGTCCTCCGGCCAAAGGCGGCCCGCTTCCGCGATGACGGCCTCCACGAGCAGCTCCGTCTCCGGACGCGGAATAAGCACGTCCGGCGTCACCTCGAACGGCAGGCCATAGAAATGCTGCCAGCCGATAATATATTGTGTCGGCTCGCCCGCTGCCCGCCGAGTTATCGCTTCCTCGAAGCGGCCTTTAGCCGCTTCCGGCAGCGCGTCCGGCAGGGCGACCAAGTATGCCGCCCGCTCCATCCCCAGCTCATGCCGCAGCAGCAGCTCGGCATGATGCGCAGCGTCATCCACCCCGCCCGCCGCTAAAAAAGAAGAAGCCTGCACCCAGGCTTCTCGAATCGTCGCAGGCACAGCGAGGTGAAAGCGCAGAGCCGGCTGCTCGCCCGTTCCCTGCGTTTGTCCTTCACTCATCGATCTGCTGTGCTCACTCATGCATGATTCTCCTTTTCAAGGAGCTCCGCTTGTTCCGTCAGCGTCAACGCTTGAACAATTTCTTCCATATCCCCATTCATCACCTGGTCGAGCTTGTGCAGCGTCAACCCGATGCGATGATCCGTCACGCGGCTTTGCGGGAAGTTATACGTCCGAATCCGTTCACTGCGGTCACCCGTACCGACCTTGCTCTTCCGCTCACCTGCGTATTTCGCTTCCTCTTCTTGCCGTTTAATGTCGAAAATACGCGCACGCAGCACTTGCAGCGCCTTCGCTTTATTATCATTCTGTGATTTACCGTCTTGGCACGTCGCTACGATGCCGGTCGGAATGTGCGTGACACGTACGGCTGACTTCGTCGTATTGACGGACTGTCCGCCCGCGCCGGAGGAACAGAATGTATCGACACGGATATCCTTGTCGAAAATCTCCACTTCAAAATCTTCGATTTCCGGCATCACCGCTACCGTCGACGTGGACGTGTGGATGCGGCCGCCCGATTCCGTCGCCGGAATGCGCTGCACGCGATGCGCGCCGCTCTCATACTTCAGCTTGCTGTACGCGCCTTTGCCGGATACCAGAAAGATCACCTCTTTGAACCCGCCCAGATCGCTGATATTGGCCTCCATCAGCTCCGTGCGCCATCCTTTCGTATCCGCATAGCGGGTATACATGCGGTACAAGTCGGCTGCGAACAGCGCCGCTTCGTCGCCGCCAGCCGCGCCGCGAATCTCGACGATGACGTTCTTGTCGTCGTTCGGATCCTTAGGCAGAAGCAAGATGCGGATGTGCTCATCCAACTCGGTTTGGCGCGCGCTCAGTTCTTCGATTTCCATCTTCACCATTTCGCGCATTTCATCGTCCAGCTTCTCTTGCAGCATTACTTTTGCCGCCTCCAGCTCGCTAACGACGGACTTATATTCCATATAAGCCTCGTAAGCTTGCTGCAAATCGGACTGTTCCTTCGAATATTCACGCAGCTTCTTCGGATCGTTCGCCACGTCCGGATCACACAGCAACTCACTCAATTTTTCATATCGATCCGCAAGGGATTGCAGACGGTCCATCATAATACGATCACCTCTCTCATGCTTCAATCTTCGGCTCTAACACCTATATTCATCAGCCTTTTCACTCGCGCAAGGCATTCATTCAACTAAACATTAAAGCGGAAGTGCATGACGTCTCCGTCTTGCACAACATACTCTTTTCCTTCCAAACGCAGCTTGCCTTGCTCCTTCACCACGTTCATCGAACCACCCGCAACCAAGTCATTATACGATACGACCTCGGCACGAATAAAGCCTCGTTCGAAGTCGGTATGAATGACACCTGCCGCTTGCGGCGCCTTCATGCCTTTGCGAATCGTCCATGCGCGCACTTCTTGAACGCCTGCGGTGAAGTACGTGTACAGACCGAGCAGACGGTAAGCCGCCTTGATAAGGCGGTTCAAGCCCGATTCCTCCAAGCCAAGCTCCTGCAGGAACATTTCTTTGTCCTCGCCATCCAGTTCGGCGATTTCCGCTTCCACCTTCGCGCTGATTGGCACGACTTCCGCATTTTCGGCCACGGCAAAATCGCGCACTTGCTGCACGTAAGGATTGGAGTCCGCGTCCGCCACACCGTCTTCGCTTACGTTTGCGGCATACAGAACCGGCTTCATCGTCAGCAAGTGCAGATCGCGCACCAGCAGCTTCTCATCGTCGCTCAAATCCATGCTGCGCGCCGGCTTATCGTTGTAGAGCGTCTCTTTCAAGCGCTCGAGCACTTCGGCTTCCTGCGCAAACTTCTTGTCGCCGCTCTTCATGTTCTTCTTCGTGCGATCTAGACGCTTCTCTACCGATTCGAGATCAGCCAGCACGAGCTCCAGATTGATCGTTTGAATATCGCTTACCGGATCAACTTTGCCATCTACATGCGTAATGTTCTCGTCTTCGAAGCAGCGCACCACGTGCACGATCGCATCCACCTCGCGAATATGCGCCAAAAACTTGTTGCCAAGCCCCTCGCCTTTGCTCGCGCCGCGCACAAGACCTGCGATATCCACGAATTCGAATGCCGTTGGAACCGTACGGTTCGGCACGACCAATTCCGTCAATTTGTTCAGGCGTTCATCCGGCACTTCCACCACGCCAACGTTAGGGTCGATCGTACAGAACGGATAGTTGGCCGATTCTGCGCCTGCTTGCGTAATTGCGTTAAACAATGTAGATTTGCCAACGTTCGGCAATCCGACGATACCAGCTTTCAGTGCCATTTATAATTACAACTCCTTAATATAGTTCTATTTCATTCATTATTTCGATTATTTCGTTCGTTGCAATGCCATAAATAACGCGCAAAAATTCCTTAACCATTATAACCAACAACGCTCAAAAAACCTAGTCATCGACTAGATTTTTTCCATATTGTCAACATTTTCTCGTGTCCGCTCGTTTATGGATAGCGTCTCCCCAACCTGCGAACAATAGGGCAGAGCATCCTGAATGGGATGATGACATTTTCTATAGAAAGAAGGTCAGATTCATCATGGAAAACAAGACGCATCGCGGAAATTACAAGGGCACTACGAATATGAAAGCGAAAAACCAAGATATGGCCTTTGTCAATGATACATTGGAAGGGGCCAAGACCGTTACCCCTTATCAGCACAAAAAGAAAAAGACGGACTAGTCCCGTCTCGGCATCATCAATATAGTCCATTTCACGTTCTTATCGCGGGTATTCCTTCTCAACTGAATGCTGGGGCGGGAATACCCCCCTTACGTAATAAAACGGTACAGCTGCCGTATGACACGGCCTACACCGTAACGCTCTGCGTTCGGCATCTCCACTTGATGCTGGAGACATAATTTGATGGCGCGCGATACGCCCGATGGAAGAGTAAGCTCTTCCCCTTCATCTGCAAGGTGATCGCCATTTACAGGAAACAACGAGAGCAGCATGCCGTCCGCCACAAGCATCGGGCCGTTCCAATTCCATTGCAGCCATTCTTCATCCCACTGTACGGTCGATTCGCCAATCTCCCATACCACTTTGCGGGAACGCAGCTGATGCGCATGAATACATGTATCAAGCGCCTTCACCCAGAACACGGCCCGTTCTTCAATCGGGGTCCCGTTCTGGAATAAATAACAGGCTGCCTGCGCGCACAGCGAGGATATGGCACCATCAGCCCAAGGAAATTGGATGCGGTCTAGCCGCGGCAGTGCGCACCCCTGCAGAAGCTTGGCCGTCACCTGGGAAGTCTGGGCTTCGGAGGACGTTAACGCAGCACAGACCGCGCGAACCGCTTCATATAGCTCATCGTCTTGATGCTGGCCGAACGCTATCGACGGGTTGAATGGTTTGCCCGCACGACGGCGGTAATCGGCAAGCGCGATGAGCGCATTCAGGCGAAGCCGGGAAGACTCCCCATAAAAAGCGGCGCGCAACAGCTTATTTTCCACCTTAGGGTCGTCCCATTGCAGCCAATGCAGCACATACACGGCTTGGATTGCCGTTAATTCCCCTTCCTCTGCCAGCACAGACCATTCTGCATAACGGCTGCGCAGCGTAAGGTGCCAGTGCCGCGCGACCGCTGCCGCCGCACCGGTCTGTTCTTCCGCCCCATAACCTTGGCTGCTGCAGTAACGCAGCGGGGTAACGCCAAATGGCAGCGAATTCGGCATCGCGCATCTCAACACCTGCGCAATCCCGTTCAAAATCGTTGCCTTGGCGACCGATTTGTGCCGAATGGTTAAAATATCAAGCAGCGGATCAATCAGAGGAAAGGCTGCTTCATCCACATCGTTCTCCCGGCAAATCTGCTCAAATAAAGCTTGAGCCGCTTCCGCAGACTGTTCCTTCGATCCGTTCTCTATGACACAGAGTAATTCCGGCATATTGTCTTCCGAGCCGAATGCCTGAATCCATCCCGCTTCATTAGCCATGCCCATTTTCTCTACGCCTCCATAAGCCGCCCCTATTACAGGGGCCGTGGTTTTAATTTCCATTATATCATTTCATGTCAACTATTGAAGTATAATTATCGAAAATTGTCGAATTACCGTGAAATGAATAGGTATATTGTATTATTTTATATCTGCCGTTTCAAACGGAAAGAATTCGGTGAAAATATAACTGCATGACCCCCCAACCCTCTCGAAAGCAACAAGCCGAGGGGTTGTTGCTTGTTTGGCGAAAAAAAAGGTGCAGGGATAAAATCCCTACACCGATAGTTTCGCCTTCTTTTTTATTCTATTGCGGTTAGATGCGTCAGCGACCTTACGAATAACGATTTCGCCAGTCTGTTCCCTAACTTCCATTTCAAACAAATCTCCGTATTCGGCTTTTAACTTGGACAAAATATCCTTGGTCAGGATAAGGCCGAAACTATTGCCAATACGCAGCAATTTGCGCCGCACAAAGCTTCACCACCCTCGTTTTGCTATACAGTCGATTATTCATTTCATATTCATTACCCAGCATCGGCTGCATGCAAACAGAAACGTGAAGAAATGGTGATTGATTCAGATTCAGATCCAGATTCAGTTCGCTACGACAATTTGATAGGCATAACTCTGCGGCGGCAGCGACATCGTCATGATTTGGGCGTGGTAGCCGATGATTTTCTGCCCGGCCTTCAAATCCTTGGCATCAAGCTTCTCGCCGGATTGGTTTACGATGACGGTATTCTCATCGGTATTCAGCACGATGCCGCTCACTTGGCCTCCATCTGCTTTCACATCTACCGCAACCGACGTTTTCCCGTCATGCTGATTCACCTTGCCGATCGTGCCCTCTGCGCGAACGGTCTCTTCTTTCACGACAATGGAGACGGCATGGCTGATTGGCGGCAGGCTGCGTGTCATGACCGGGCTGTATTCCACTTCTACGCGGACATTTTGCTTCAAGGCGTCCTTTGTAAGCACCTTGCCGGATTCATCCGTTATCTTTGTGTCCCCTGTGAGGTTCAAAATGATCGGATACTCTCCGCTGATGGTAATGCGGTCTTTGCCCGCTTCCGTAATGATACCTGTGGTTTTGAACTCTTCTTCCGCATCCGGACGCTCGACGACGAATTTCTCCGCTGTCACCTGAGGCGGGATGCTGCTCGTCATGGCAGGACCATAATAAGCCGTTACCGTCCACCCCTCGTTGAGCGCCTGCAGCAAGTCCGCCTGTTTGCCGTTCTGATCGACAACCAGCGTTCCTTTGGCGAATACAACCCGGAGCTCATCCATATTTTGCGTCTGCGCGGATTTTCCCTTCATCATTACATAAGCTCCGTTTTTCGTATATGTGATTTGATCGATAGTTCCTTTGGTCGAGAACGTTTCCTGCTGTTCAGGCTTTTTCTCGCCCGTTTCATGGATCATGTTATTTGAACTCTGGTTTTCCGTCTGGCTCACGACTGTACCCTGCACTTGGTCTGCCTTCGCGGCCGCTGTGAGCGGGATCGCCGCCATTGCCACTACACACGTCGTCAACAACATTTTCATCCAAGCTTGTCTCTTCATATCGAGTTCCTCCTGCAATCCAGTTCGTTTTTTATTGAATGTAGCGCTTTTCATCCCGGGATTTGTTTCTCTTCAACCTCATAGACGGGGCGACTGGCAGATATGTTGCATGAAAATGCATTTTTTTGCGAAATATAAAAAAGCCTTTCCCCAAAATGGAGAAAGACTCTCATGCCGGCGCTATACGAGGCCGACAGACGACAGGAAAATCAAAATAATCAAAACCGGCGCGACGACACGCATGGTGAAGAGCCAAATCTTCATTCCTAACGAACGCAATCCGGTTTCGCCGCCTGCGCCTTTCCATACGTAACCGACCAGCAGCGTAACGAATAAGCCGCCGAGCGGCAGCATAATATTCGACGTAATGAAGTCGAGCCAATCGAACAGATTGCGCCCGCCGAACGTAACATCGCTCCAAGCTCCTCCAGCGGCAAGCGTGCACGGCAGCGCAATGACATACATGGCGCTCACGACAGAGGCAGTCGCTTTGCCGCGGGTAAATCCGAACCGCCGAATCAAATAGGAGACAGGAACCTCGGTCAGCGACAGACACGAGGTAACCGCTGCGATAGCCAGAAGAATAAAGAACAGCCCTCCGAACAAGCTGCCGTAAGGCATAGACGCAAATGCAGCCGGCAAAGTAACGAATACGAGGCCAGGTCCGGAATCAGGCTCGATGCCGAACGTAAACGTCGTCGGAAATATAATCAAGCCGGCGATTAACGCATACGTCAAGTCTCCGGCGCCAACGGCCAACGTCGCGAGCGGCAGCGACTGACGCTTATCCACATAAGCGCCATACGTCAGCATGGCTCCAAGCCCCAGCGATAGCGAAAAGAATGCGAGGCCAAGCGCCATTAACGCGGATTGAAAGGTTAACACGGAGAAATCGGGATACAGGAAATAGGCGACTCCTTCAGCGGCTCCGTCCAACGTGAGCGTGCGCACGAGCATGATAAGCAAAATAAGCAAAAGTCCCGGAATGACAATTTTATTGAACTTCTCAATTCCGCCGGAAATCCCCCGGGCAATAATGAAACCCGACAACGCCATAACGACGATTTGCCAAATGATCGGCCACATTCCGGCTGTAAAAGCGGTAAATTGCTCTCCGTAATTCGCATCGGTGAACAGATTGCCGGTTAGGGATTGCACCGCATAATGAAGCGTCCAGCCTGCAATGGTGCTGTAATAGGTCATAATGAGGAACGCTGCCAGGACGGCGACGAAGCCGAGCGCGCCCCAGCCTTTCTTATTCGAAAGCTTCGTGAACGAGGTTACCGCGTCGCCGCGCCCCGCCCGCCCGACGGCCAGTTCCCCGAGCAGAACCGGCAAACCGACAATGAGCAAACATATGATGAACAGCAGAAAAAAGGCTCCGCCGCCATTCTGACCGGTAACATACGGGAACTTCCACATGTTGCCCAAGCCGACCGAACTGCCGATAGCCGCCAATATAAAGCCCGAGGAGCTGAATCGCTCCGACTTCTTGGTGCCGGATTGGCAGGAAGACTTCTGTTGTGAATGTTGTTGAGATTTTCCTTGTGTTGGCATGTTGTCTGTAACGCACCCCTTCATTTCCAGCGATCATATGTATGATGCCCTGGCGGCAGATATAGACTTCATTTTATTGAAAAAATGGCCAACCTGCTAAGGTGATATTTTACAACACTCATTCTATCTTGTAAATTTATTTCTTTTTCACGTTTTCTTCTATCTCACTTGCTACTTTATGCCGGAATGCATAAAGCTGTTAATGAATTTCCGTTGAAAAAGCAGAAACCCGATGAGCAGCGGAGCAACGACGAGCAGAGTCGCGGCACTTACCTCCGCCCACTGCGCGCCCGTCTCGAACGACTGGGCGAACATGGCCAAGCCTACGGTAAGCGGGCGGTTCTCCACCGAGTTCGTCACGATGAGCGGCCAGAGGAAGTTGTTCCACTGATAGCTCACCGAGACGACGGCAAAGGAGATATAAACGGGAAGCGATAACGGCACGAAGATGCGCCACAACATACCAAGCCGGGAGCATCCTTCGACCATCGCCGCTTCTTCGAGCTCCAGCGGCATTTGCTTGAACGTTTGGCGCAGCAGAAAGATTCCGAAGGCCGATGCAAAATAAGGCAGCATAATCCCAAGCTTCGTATCGAGCAGGCCGAATTCTTTTAATACATGGTAGTTGGAAAAAATGAGCACATCTGCCGGAACCATAATTTGCACCAAAAACAGCATGAACACAACGTCCCGGCCAAAGAAGCGCAGACGCGCAAAGGCATAGGCTGCCAACGTCAAGCTAAACAGTTGAAAGGCGAGCACTCCGCCAGCTATCGTCAACGTGTTCATATAATATTGGGCGAACGGCGCCCCTTCCCATACACGGGCAAAATGTTCGAAAGTCCATTGCCACGTCAAGAACGAATTCATCCCTGCATCTTTCGGGCGGAACGCGGTCCAGATGACCCAGACGAACGGAATGAGCCAGACGACGCCGACAGCCAGCATAACCAAATGCCATAGCCCGCGTGCGGCGCGTTGCTTCAGACGTCCGATTCGCAGCTCACGGTCCGTTCGCGCGCCAATCCCGGAATGACGATCCAGGCTGAATTTGACCGCATCCGCTCTGTCCAATTCATCCAATTTCCCCATAAAGCCTTGGAGCCCCCTCTATTGATAATGAATTTTGCGATCCCACCCGAAAAATTGCAGGGAAGACAAAATAAGCAACACCGCAATCATAACGACCGTCATCGCAGCCGCCATTCCTTGGTCGTAGAAGCTGAAGGCCGTGTCGTAAATATGATAAAGCAGAAGATTGCTTGCATTATCCGGCCCGCCTTTTGTCATTATCCACAAGTGGTCGACCAGCTTGAAAGCATTCGTTAACGCGACGACCGCCACAAACAGGGTAGTCGGCATCGTCAACGGTATCGTGATTCGCGTAGTCACCTTCCATGCGCCAACGCCATCCATGGAAGCGGACTCATACAAATCCTTCGGGATGTTCTGAAGGCCCGCCAAATAAAAAATCATGAAATAGCCGGCTTCCTTCCAAATCATCATCACGATCATAGCTCCCATTACCGTATCCGGATGACCAAGCAGATTCATATCCGCACGCCCTACCCATTGCGCCAACTGCGCCAACAGCCCGTACTGCGGGGTATAAATGAACAACCAAATGTTCGCCACCGCTATCATCGGTACCATATTCGGATAGAAGAAGGCAACGCGGGAGAAAGTCCTGCCCGCCAGCGCTTTGTCCGCAAAGAGCGCCATCAGAAACGCCAAGATCATGGACGTCGGCACCGTGCCGACAGCAAACCATATGTTGTTGCTGAACACCTTCTGGAACACCGGGTCGGAAAATAGGAACGCATAATTGTCCGCTCCGTTAAAAACCGGCTCCGGCACGGCCAAGTCCGCTTGAAACAGACTGAGCCATGCCGTCTTCAGCATCGGGTAATACGTGAACAAAATTAGAAATAACAAGGATGGCAGCAGCAAGGCCCAAGCGAGTCCGTTGCGCGCAAGCCGTTCTTTCCACGTGGCGCTCATCCGCATCTAGTCCTCCTTGTGTGGACACATTGTTATTTGTTGAACGGCTTGAGCGCACGCTCCGCTTCTTCTTGCGCCTTCTTCAATGCGGTCGCGGCGTCGGTCGTTCCGGTCAGGACGGCCTGAACTTGATCGGTCAGCGCTTTGGACACTTTGCCATTGTTATGTGTGGACAATTCCGCATATGCATGTTCCAACTGGTCGCGCGCGACGATCGATTGCGGAAAATCTGCCGCATAGGTTTTCATGACGTCCGTATCATAAGCCGATTTCCGGACCGCTACGTACCCCGTATCTATGCTCCATTGCGCCGCTTGCTCCGGCTCGGTCATGAACTTGATGAATTCCCATGCCGCCGCTTGCTTCTTCGGCTCAATATCTTTGAATATGTACAAATTTCCGCCGCCTGTCGGAGAGCCGTACTGCTTGCTCATCGGCAGGAAAGCGACGCCGAAATCGAATTTGGCGTTATTTTTAATATTGGTCAGATTGCCGGTCGTATGAATCATCATCGCCGTCTTCTGCTCCAAGAAATCCGTTGGAACGGTGGCCCACTCAATGACACCATCCGGCATGACCTTATGCTTTAGAGACAGGTCCCGCCAGAATTGCAGCGCTTCGACATTTTCCGGTGTATTGAAAAATACTTGCTTGCCATCCTGCGTCATTAAGTTGTGCTTCGGATCGGCCATATTTTGTAAAGCGAACTGCTGGAACATCCAATAGGCAAAGCCGGAGCCGGGAACCTCGATGCCATGGCGCCCGTCTTTCTTGACCTTTGCCGCCACTTCAGCCAGCTCCGTCCACGTCTTCGGCGGCTGCTCTGGATCCAGCCCGGCTTCCTTGAAGACATCCTTGTTGTAATAAAGCACGATCGTGCTGCGCTGGAACGGAATGCTGTACGTCTTGCCCTCCACTTGCGAGTTGGCAAGAAATGCCGGATAGAAATCCTGCAGCACGTCTCCGCTTTCCTTGGCCATGAAATCATCGAGCGGAAGTATCGCGTTCGTATCAAGCATGCTGAACAATTCCGTGGATAACATCACGGCTACATCCGGCGGCTGCTGCGCTTGAATGCCGGCTTGAATCTTCGTCGTCGTGTCCGCGTAGCTGCCCGTATACACCGGCTTGACCGTAATGTTCGGATGCTTCTCCGTAAATTTTTTCGTCATGTTCTCAATCACTGACGTTAACGGTCCGCCTACGGCAATCGGATAGTAGAACGTCAGCTCCATTTTCTCTTCGCCATCGTTCGGCTTATTGTCGCCAGATGGCGCTGTGCCGCTATTTCCTTGCTTTGCTGCCTTATCGGCAGCCTGCTCTGCGTTCGGGCTTCCCGACTGTCCGCATCCGACCAGCATCATGAAGCAGAGCAGCAGGAGCAGCGTCCACTTTGCTCGCATTTGCATATTACGATTCCCCCCTTCTCAAGGTAACGTTCATAATGTAACGGCATGTCATTTACCATCCCCATCTACCATAACTTTCCTCTGGCAAGAGAGTGTTAAGCTGATATTGAAATTTTGTTAATTCGCTAACAAAACAATCACTCTGACGACAGGGCTCAGACTCTTATTTCCGTTCGCGAATCCGCACGCCCTATATCAATACTCTATTTGCCATACCTTGTCCCACAGAACCATCTCGTTCAACTCCCGCCAATAAAACTATTATTTCAGTTGCTGGACTGTTAGCGCCCGATCTGCAGGACATTATAATCTTTGGATCAAAAAATCGAGCCTCCTCCTGGAGACTCGATTCATATAGTTCAATATGGATACCAGAACGTTCCGTATCCCTGTACCCGCCATGCTATTGCTGCAATGAGCACGATGACGCTCGTGGCGATGACGATGTAATCCTCGCGGTGCCATACCGTCGCCGAATACCACGTTCGCTTGGAATGCTTCCCGAAGCCGCGCAAATCCATCGCATTCGAAATCGTTTCGATCCGGTGGAGCGAGGATTGGACAAGCGGAATGGCAATCGAGACGAAATGCTTGAGCCGCTGGCTCAAAGTCCCTTCGCCTTTGCCAAAGCCCAGCCCGCGTGCTTGCATTGCATTCGAGATGTTGCGGAATTCCGCCTGCATATCTGGAATATAGCGGAACGCGATGCTGAATGCGTAAGCCACCTTATACGGAACCCCTACCCGGTTCAAGCTGCTGGCCAAGCGGGTCGGATGCGTCGTATAGATAAACAATACGGTAATCGGCATAAGCGACATATATTTCATTGATAAGGTTAGCACGTAAACTATCGTTTCAAGCGTAAGCACATTGTATCCCAAATTCAATACGACCGTCGTCGAGCCCGCCACTTCGCTTCCATAGGCCGGTGTAATGGCAAGGGTGAATAGGGAGTTGAAGATGTTGAATACGATCATGAGCCAGACCAAAAGACGAATTCGTTTCCATGGCAGCTTGGCGGACAGCAGCATGATGATCCCAATCAGAAAGAGCGGGACAAAAATGCGAATATCCTGAAATAAAAAGACGACCACGGTCCAGACAGCCAACACGATGAGCTTGGCCGCTCCGTCCATGCGGTGGAACAAGGTGTCACGGTCGATATAGAGCATCCCGGCCTTACTCATGGTGATTCACCTTCTTCTCCTGCGCGATAAAATGACGCACGAACGCTTCCGGTGCGGAGACACCTGTAAGCCGCGCCAGAGCGCCCAAGGACGTTTCCTTTAAATTCGCCTGCGCGATCGCGTCGATATTCGTCAGCACTTGCGCGGTATCGCCTGTGGCAATCCGTTCTCCGTTGCACAGAACCGCGGCACGCTCCGTATATTCAAGCGCCAAATGCATATCATGCGTAATAAAAAGAAACGACATGCCGCTGTCGGCCAAGTGGGAGATGAAGCTCATGAATTCGGTGTAATGCTTATAGTCTTGTCCCGCCGTAGGCTCGTCCAAGATCATCAGCTTCGGCTCCATAGCCAGAATGGAGGCAATCGTCACCCGCTTTTTTTGGCCATAGCTGAGCGCAGAGACCGGCCATTCCCGATATCCGAACAAGCCGCAGATGCGCAAGGTCTCTTCTACGCGCGTCTTCACTTCATCCTCCGATAAGCCGCGCACACGCAGGCCTAGGGCCACTTCGTCCCAGATCATGGGCTGCGTAATCATATGGTTCGGATTTTGCATCACATAACCGATATGCTGGCCGCGACGGCGGATAGACCAAGAATTAATCGTCTCTCCTTGCAGCCGGATGACTCCGGCATTCGGCTTCGCGATGCCGGTCAACAGATGGGACAGCGTCGATTTGCCTGCGCCATTGTTGCCGAGCAGCGCAACGCGTTCCCCCTTGCCTATCGCAAGGGATACGCCGCGGATAATTTCCCGCTCCCCGTCATAGGAGAAGCGGACATCCTCCATCTCGATGAGCGGAGGAGGAGAGGAGGATTTCGATGCGGGTTCAGCGCTGTCCGTCCATACCGCGAGCCGTTCCTTAACGGCAGGGCTGGCACTGACGTGTGCCAGGGAGGACGGCTTGTCCTCCGGCAGCAAGCCGCAGCCGGCATATTTCAATGCAGAGACGTAAAGAGGTTCCCGCAAACCGTGCTCACGCATGATGTTGGAGGATAAAATTTCATCCGGCGTTCCCACCTTGACGATGCTGCCTTCCGCCATAATGACGACACGGTCGACAGGCTGCTCCAGCACATCCTCGACGCGATGCTCGATAATGATGATGGTCTTCCCGGTCTGACGGTGGATCTCCTCCATCAGCTCCATCGCATGCTTGCCACTGGCCGGATCCAAATTGGCAAGCGGCTCGTCGAACAGCAAAATATCCGCCTCCATCGACAGCACGCCCGCCAGCGAGACCCGCTGCTTCTGTCCTCCCGACAACTCATGCGGGCTCTGATCGTGAAGCGGCAGCATGTCGACAATATCGAGCGCATGCGTCACCTTCGGCTTCATGTCCGCGGGAGCCATGCAGTCATTCTCAAAAGCAAAAGCAACATCCTCGCCGACGGACAACCCGATGAATTGGCCATCCTGATCCTGCAGTATCGTGCCGACGCTGCGGCTGATTTCAAAAATGCTGAGGTCAGCCGGCCGTTGCCCCTTAAGGGAGTATTCTCCAGACATCGTGCCGCTGTAAGTAAAAGGAATCAGCCCATTGATACAATGGGCCAACGTAGATTTGCCCGAGCCGCTAGGCCCGGCAATGAGTATTTTCTCGCCTGGGTAAATGTCCAGATTAATCTGTTTCAATGTCGGCTCAGACAAGCTGCGGTATTGAAAGCTAAAATCTCGAAACGAGATAAGCGGTTCCTTCATAGATTCAATAGCTCCTGTCATCATGCTGCAATCTAGCAACCTATTTAAGTACGCGCAAATTCGAGTTGCGGCGGTTCAATCTAAGCAATCCAAGCACGGCCGGCACGCCGAGAATCAGATGTACGGCAATGTTGGCAATGGCGGACGCGTAGAACTGCACCCACATTTTGTCCGGCGCCTCGCCAAACAAATACACGTCAAGTATACTGGAAAGCCCGTAGCCGACTGCCAAAGCCGCCGATCCGGAAATAGCCAGCGTAACGAGGTTGCCTTTCGTGGAACGGCCTTCATTGACGTTAAAAGAGCTGCTTGCATATACGAGGCCCATTCCTAAACCGGAGATCGCGGAACCAAGCACCCAAGTCCACCAAATCGTACCGCCGCCCCAAGTCAAATCAGTAATGATATGGCCGATAGCTCCGCTTAAAAAGCCAACGACAGGACCAAACAGCGCGCCGAAAATAGTGAGAATGGCAATGGCCGGGCGCAATCCCGTCTGAGGAACCAGCGGTATCGTAATCGTGCTGAGCAAGCCATACAGCGCAGCTCCAATACCGATAGCGACTACCGTTTTGGTATTAAAGTTGAAAATCGATTGTTTCATCCCGTTCAACCCTTCCTTTTCACTCATTATAATATTTATCGACGCTCTCCCGTTCGATATCTATATTCACGCTCTAATTATTATGAAATCCGAACGTTTGAATGTGATTCCGATCATAATATAAAGGATTTTCCATAGTATGGGTACAGGTTTTATTTTCCAAACATGATGTTTTCAAGCACATTTTCTAGATATCAAGGCAATAAACCGTGAAAAACGTGGATTTTATGAATAAAAGGCGTCGATTTGCGTGAAAAGTTTCCGTTTTTCATGACTATTCCCGGTTGAAATTTATACGAAACAGGCCACAGTTATCAAGCTGCGGCCATTATTAGTATATTCAATTATAACAGGGTGATGTCATATTATACTAGCCGTTCAGTCGTTCGCAACTGCGCAATCGTTCGCGCCCCGATTCCGAACATCGCGATGCGCAGCTCCGTCTCCACCCGTGCCAGCACATCGTCAACCGCTGTTTCCGAATCGGCCGCCGCGGCAAGCAGAGAACGTCCGAAGCCGGCTGCGTTCGCCCCCAGAGCGATTGCCTTGGCCGCATCGACGCCGGTGCGGAGCCCGCCGCTGGCTACCACCATGTGGTCAGGCAACGCGGCGCGCACCTGCCGCACACTCTCTGCCGTTGGAATGCCCCAATCGGCAAAAGCCTCGGCAGCCTGCCGGCGAACCGGGTCCGGGAGCCGCATCTTCTCGACTTGACTCCACGAGGTCCCTCCCGCTCCGGCCACGTCGATAAAGGCAACGCCAACGTCGGCCAACTGCTTGGCCGTATCCGCCGCGATGCCCCAGCCGACTTCCTTCACGCCCACGGGCACTTCCAATGCCCGGCACACTTCCTCGATGCGGCGAAGCAGCCCGGCAAAGTTCAAGTCGCCTTCCGGCTGGAACACCTCCTGCAGCGCGTTGAGATGCAAAATAAGCCCGTCCGCCCGCACTAGCTCCACCGCACGGCGGCATTCATCCGGTCCCATGCCCATATTCAATTGGACCGCGCCCAAATTGGCGAACAAAGGAATCGTCGGCGCCAGATCGCGCATCTGGAATGTGTCCGCGACGTCTGGATTCTCCACTGCCGCTCTCACTGAGCCGACGCCCATTGCCCATCCGCGCGCTTCCGCCACGACGGCCAAACGCCGGTTAATCGATGCCGTATGGGTGCTGCCTCCCGTCATCGAGCTGATCAAGAGCGGCGTCCGTGCCGGCTTGCCCAACCAAGCGGTAGCAAGATCGATGTCGCGGTAGTCGATGTCCGGAAGCGCTTGATGCACAAAGCGGTATCGTTCCAGTCCCGTTGTAATGCCAATACCGTTCACCGGCTCCTCCAAACAGATGCGAACATGCTCTGTCTTGCGCTGCCCGGTCAATCCCCCCGGTTCGGGCTGTCGCTCTTGCATTTCAGTACCCCCTCAGTGCTGGAACCTTAACATTCCGGCTCCAGCTATTTTATTTATCTCTTTTCGTTTATTGCGTCTGCTGTTCCCCGAATATTTGCTGCTTCAATCTTTGGCCTGTCGGAGTGGCGGCCAACCCCCCGCGCGCAGTCTCCTTCAGCGTGGTCGGCATCGTCTGTCCGATGCGGAACATCGCCTCGATGACTTCATCGCACGGAATGACGCTCTCCACGCCGGCAAGCGCCATATCTGCCGCCACCATGGCGATTGCCGCACCCATGGCATTGCGCTTCACGCACGGCACCTCTACCAGCCCTGCGACAGGGTCGCACACCAGACCGAGCATATTCTTCAGCGCAATCGCCATTGCATGCGCCGCCTGGCGCGGGCTTCCGCCCGCCAGCTCGGCAATGGCTGCCGCCGCCATGCCCGCGGCAGATCCCACCTCGGCCTGGCAGCCGCCCGCAGCGCCGCTGATGGAGGCGTTGTTCGCCACGACCATGCCGAAGGCTCCCGACGTGAACAGATAGTCCACCATCTGTTCACGTGTCGGCTGCAGCTTCTCCTTGAGCGCGAACAGCGTTCCCGGCACGACGCCGGCCGATCCTGCGGTCGGCGTTGCGCAGATGAGCCCCATCGCGGCGTTGACTTCATTCGTCGCCACCGCTTTGCTGACCGCATCCATTATTGTTTCGCCGCTTAACACTTTGCCGGAGACGATATATTGCTGGATCTTGACCGCGTCTCCTCCCGTAAGGCCGGAGTGGGAGCTTACCCCTGCCAGACCGCGCGCGACCGCCTGCTCCATGACGTCCAGATTGCGGGTCATCAGCTCGATGACCGACTCGCGCGTCGTTTGGCGCACTTCCATTTCCTGCTGTATCATAATGTGCGCGATTTTGCACGAACGCTCTTCGGCAAGCGCGACTAATTCAGTTACATTGCGGAACATAACCTTGTCCTCCTTTCCTCGCCGATGTCGTTAATCTTCCATGCGCAGCACGCGGTTAACCCCCGTTAGCGCGCGAATCTCGTCTATAATCGATTCGCTTATCTTCTCATCCGTTTCAATGACCATAAGCGCCATCTTGCCTTTCTCCTTGCGGCTTACTTCCATATGTCCGATATTGACGTGCTGTCCGCTCAATATTTGCGTCACTCCGGCAATGACTCCGTACCGGTCATGATTCAATACCAGAATAGCCGGACATTGACCGGATAGCTTCAGCTCGAATCCGTTCAGCTCCGTAATTTCCACCTTGCCCCCGCCAATGGAGATGCCTGCGACCTCCATCTCGTCCCGCTCGTCCGACATCTTGATGCAAGCGGTGTTGGGATGCTCCGGCACGGCGTCTTCCGTTGTAATGACCACTTCGATGCCGGCTTCTGCGGCATATTGCGGCGCCTGCGGCAGACGCGGGTCATTCGTGTCATAATCCAAAATGCCCGCAATGAGCGCCACATCCGTCGCGTGTCCCTTATACGTCTCCGCGAACGAGCCGTATAAAGAAATATGCACCCGCTTCGGCTCTCTTCCGAAAATGCTGCGCGCAAGGCGCCCAATCTTGGCTGCCCCGGCTGTATGCGAGCTGGACGGACCCACCATAATCGGACCGATGATGTCAAACACACTGCGATACTTCATTGCCCTTCCTCCTCTTTAGCGTTCCCCCAATGTTCTATCCAAACTATCCGTATGGTTCCGCTATCCACTACATCGTTGCTCGTTTCTATTAAATGTTGTTCAATAAGTCGCTTTATAGAATATACGATATTATTGTACGCAAGCGGTCCCGCTTTCTCCACGACGAAAGCCAGCCGCTGCAAGCACTTTCAGACTCATCCTACCAAGGCTTCGCCAAGAACACAACCCCTCCGGCGAGGCGATTTCCAGACGTTTCCCCTTCAAGCGTTATGTTGCTGAACCGCGCCGCATAAGTTGTAAAAGTCCGGCATGGAAAAGTTTGATATTTCAAGGGATCTTTTGCAAAGGAGTGACTGAACGCACGCAATTTACATGGATAATGACCGTTTCTCGTCAAACCCGTTTAGGGAGGCAAGCTCATCGTCCCTTCCGCCGATCTGAGCATTACACCAGAGCTCGCTATAAACGGCGATATGGAATGGCCGCTAACAAAGTATTTGGAGAATCACGTAAAAGAGGGGCATGTCGTCGTCGATATCGGAGCTAATGTAGGATACTTCACCGTCATTCTTGCCCATTTGGCGGGACCGGAATACTTCAAGCACTATCGGGACGATATATTGGAATTCGAGACGGAGACCGCAAGGCTGGACGATGCACTCGCGCACTTGCCTCATATCGACATGATTAAGATAGACATCGAGGGGGAGAATACCAAGCATTTCTTGGCATGGAACGGACACTGGAGCATAAAGCGAAATGTGTCGTCTTTGAATTAAACGATATGATGCTGCTGGATCAGTTGGAGCCATTCGCAGCCCTGTTGCGGCGTTATGAAGCAGCGGGAAAAAGCTTCTATGTGCTCAATCATGAAGGGGCAGAAGTCCAGATGGCGCTGGAGCAGGTGATATCCATAGGCAGCATTCCTAGCGTCATCATGAAGTAATCGCATCCGGCGTATATAAATGCAGCAGGCTGCAAACCGGAGGTTTTCCACCTCCGGTTTGCTTGTCGAGAACATATCCGGCTCGACACTTATTCTCCGTTTCCAAGAGAAAAAGCTGGGCTGAAGGTTTAACCGCAACCCCTTTGTCTTACCCATTGGATGAAATACAGTCTACATATCATTCAACCGCTCTATCCCTACTTTTTACTGTATCTTTTCCAATGGGCAGCTATAACCGCGAATGAAAAGCAGATAGGTCGTGATTATAATATTCGCTGTCCGAACAGCGAGCCGATCAGTTCCTTGGCCAGCCTCGCGGTTTGGTTGTTCACATCCAACGTCGGATTCACTTCCACGAACTCCGCCGAAGTGATAAGGCCGGATTCATGCATGAGCTCCAGCGCCAAATGCGCTTCCCTGTAGCTCACTCCACCCCGTACCGGCGTGCCCGTTCCCGGCGCCTCGGAAGGATCGATGCTGTCCACGTCAAAGCTGAGATGCACTCCATCCGTGTCGCGGCCGACAATGCGCAGCGCTTCCTGCACAACCCGCTCCATGCCCATGCGGTCAATCTCGTGCATCGTGAAGCAGGTGATGCCTTGCTGACGAATGAATTCTTTCTCTCCGGGATCGAGGTCGCGCGCCCCGATAAGCACGACGCGATCCGCTCTCACATATGGCCCCGCCCATGGCATTTCCTCGAACCCGGCTCTGCCCACCGCAACGGCCAGCGACATGCCATGCACGTTCCCGCTCGGACTCGTCTCTTCCGTGTTCAAGTCGGAATGGGCATCGAACCATATGACGCCTACATTGCGGTAGTGCCGTGTCAATCCAGCGAGCGTGCCCATCGCGATGCTGTGATCGCCCCCCAGCACAAGCGGAAAGCAACCGTCGGTTACGGCAGCAGACACCTGTTCTGCCAACGCGGAACAAGTATAGAGCACCTCGGCGAGATGCTTCGCGTTCCGCGCGGGGACAGGCTCTTCATCCAGCCCTTCTTTGGCCGTAGCCGCCGAAGGCAAATCCACCTCGCGCACCGCCGCCACTTCTGCCCCCAACTGCTTGAGCTGCCGGAGCAATCCGGCGCGAACAATACTTTCAGGTCCTTGTTCCGCTCCCGCTCTGCCTGCCCCTAGTCCGAATGGAACACTAATTATCGACAGCTTTCGATTCATCGTCATCGTCATAGACAACTTTTCTCCTCCTTGCAAGCTAATATGAAATAAAGCTCCAAGACTGACAAGCGGGTACGGTTATGAACGAGCCAATACGCGTTGGATGCGCTCCAACGCCCAATCGAGCTCAGTGTCCTCGATAATTAAAGGAGGAGCCAAGCGGATGATATTGTCATGGGTCTCCTTGCACAGCATGCCAAGCCGCATCAACATCTCGCAATACGGGCGCGCAGGCTCCGTCAGCTCCACGCCAATGAGCAGCCCTCGGCCCCGCACGTCGCGGACAACCGGGCTATCAATGTCCTCCAGCCGCTGCTTGAAGTATGCTCCCTGCTTCTCCGAGCGTTCAGCAAGCCGCTCGTCCTCCAATACCTCCAGAGCGGCTACCGCCACCGCGCAAGCAAGCGGATTGCCTCCGAAGGTAGAGCCATGCGATCCAGGCTCCAGCACACCCAGAATCTCTTCATCCGCCGCGATGGCCGAAATAGGCAGCACGCCACCTCCCAGCGCTTTGCCCATGATATAAATGTCCGGCACGATATGTTCCCAGTCACAGGCGAACCGTCTGCCTGCACGTCCGAAGCCCGTCTGGATTTCATCCGCCATGAACAAGACGTTGTGCCGTTTGCATATTTCGAAGGCCTGCCGCAAATAACCGTCGGGCGGAATGACGATGCCATTCTCCCCTTGAATCGGTTCCACGAGAAAAGCGGCCGTATTCGGTGTAATAGCCTGCTCCAGCGCCTCGGCATCCCCAAATGGAATGATCGTGAAGCCTGGCGTAAACGGTCCAAAGCCTTCCTTATATTCCTCTGCCGAGGAGAAGGAGATAACCGTAATCGTCCTCCCGTGAAAATTGCCGCTGCACACGATGATGTCCGCTTGATTCGCCGGGACTTGCTTCTGCCTATATGCCCAGCGCCGCGCAACCTTGAGGGCGGTCTCCACTGCTTCCGCACCTGTATTCATCGGCAAAATCATCGCTTTCCCCGTGTAGGCAGACAGCTTCTCATAAAATAAAGCCAACGATTCGCTATGAAACGCCCGGGAAGATAGCGTCACCTTCTCCGCCTGACGCAGGAGCGCTTGAATAATGCCCGGATGGCGGTGTCCGTGGTTCAAGGCAGAGTAGGCGCTCAACATGTCCAAATAACGGCGCCCTTCCGGATCTTCCACCCATACTCCTTCCGCTTTGGAAATGACAATAGGCAACGGATTGTAATTCCTCGCGCCATATCGCTCCGTCAATTGAATGATTTCTTCTGAGCCTGCCATTCACCATCCTCCTCTGAACTGTAATGAAATCGCTTCCTACAGCATATTCAGAGTATATCATACTGTTTCACATAAAGGTAAAATAATGCCATTTGTCCTCCAGGAAAATACAAAAGTTCCCGCCGCATTCAAATTGCACAATGCGAGCGGGAACTGGCTACATCCGGGCACTCCCGGTTTCAACGTGTGGTCCGGCATGCTTGGAGAGCATTCGCGCCGTTATCTTGTCAGAGTAAAGCAAGGCATAGAGCGCCAGCGCAAACGAAAGTCCGCCGAAAATGAGCACCATGTACTGCAGCCCGATCGTATCGAGGAAAAAGCCGGTCCCGAGCAGAACGATTTGGAACAGCATCCGGTCCAACATATTCCGGAACGAGAAGAAGCGGCCATGATAATCTTTCGGAATCGTCGTCTGGAAATACGTTGACAGCAACGGGAAGAAGAAGCCTGCCGCAAGGCCGAACAAGCCGAATGCCAGCAGCGTCACCCATCTGATATCCCCAAAGAACAACAGCATATGCGAGATGGCGATGACAAATGAAAACGAGAGCAGCATTTTCAATAGATTTACTTTTCCGGAAATCCGCTTCACGAAAAATGCGGCAACAATAAAGCTCGTGCCCTCCACCGCATACAGCAGACCCTTAATCTGCTGATCGTGCTGCAATTCGCTAATGTTGATGACCATCAAGTTAAAGCCGCCGATAAACAGCGCCGGAATAACCGACAACCCAAGCGCCATGACAGCTACAGGCAGTTGCTTGAGCATCGGGACGATTTCCTTGAACCCGCCGTTCTCTTTGCCTCTTTGCTTCCTTGTGCCATGCGGCGTCCCGCTATCCCCTACTTGCAAAAAGAAGGTGGATGCCAGCAGCAGCGCGTACGCGATAAGAGAAGTGAAATATAACGAGAATAGACTCATGACGGCCAACATCATTCCCGCCAGCGCCGTACCCAATATTCTGGCGATAGTGGAGGCATTCATATGAACTCCGTTTAACGCTATCAAATCCTTCTCTTGGACAATCTGTGGAATGACCGACTGCAGAGCCGGAAAGTAGAACGCCGCGGACACCTGCAGACTGACCGCGAACAACACCATCCACCATACCGATTCCATCGACAAAGCAAGAAACATGAAGCACACGCTGACCATCCGCCCAATTCCGGCGTATATCATCACCTTCTTCTTGCTGCTCGTATCGATGACTTTTCCCGCATACGGGCCAACCAGCACGCCCGCAAGCAGCCCGACGAATAAAATGAGCGATTTCATGAAATCTGACGGCACGTGCTGCTGCATAAATTCCAAATTCGCGATAATCGAAGTCCACAAACCGAGACCGGCAACAAACTCTCCGCTCAGCACAATCCATACATTACGGTTATTCCACATGGATCCATCCCCGTTCTCCCATAAGTCTGTTAGAGGTTGCTGCAAACCTGTTCCTCAGTAGCCAAAAAAACTGCTCCGCCATCAAGCGAAGCAGCTCTGCTGCTCAAGAGATAGATTAAACTCTTTAATCCCGTACTATTATTTACTATATAAATAGTTTCTTATATGAATGATTACCTGCATAAATAAGTTATTCCGCCTTGGAAACTCCATGGATAATGAAACTCGTTCCCAAATTATTAGTAACATCATGCCATAAACGATTGCAGCAGTCAATCCGTCCCATCCCCGTTTAACAGGGGTCTTTTCGGCCTTCTTTATACGGTTAAGGCAGCGGAATGACGCAATCCGGATCGTTAAAGCAAAGGTGAAAAAAGACGGGCGGCGGACTCTAAAAACCGGGTGACGACTTTCTTATGCGCGAATTGTTCTTCCTCGATCGGCGTCGTATATTGCAAATCCCGTTCAAAATCCTCGACCAGCGCCGCCACACTGTCCGTTCGCATAAGAATCGCATTCACCTCGAAATTTAAATGGAAGCTGCGCATATCCATATTGGCCGTTCCGATTGTCGCAACCTCGCCGTCTACAATAATAAGCTTGGAATGCAGAAAGCCCTTTTCATATTCATAAATTTGCACGCCCGTCTCCATAAGCCCGGGAAAATAAGAGTGCGACGCAAGAAACGGCAGCCACTTGTCCGGCTTGGCCGGAAACAACAGCTTCACATCGATGCCTGCCAACGCCGCCACCCGCAGCGCCGTAAAAATATCTTCATCCGGAATGAAATACGGCGTTGCGATCCAGATGGACTTCTTGGCCGAGGTCAGCATCGAGAAGAAGACGTTTTTCATCGTTTTGAAATCTTGATCCGGCCCGCTTGCAATGATTTGCACCGCTCCGCCTGAAGCTTCTACCGGCCGCGGCAGCAAATATTCCGGCCCGTAAAGGTTGGCCGTCGTCGTATGGGCCCAATCCTGCATAAATATAATCTGCAGCGTCTGCACCGCCTCTCCCCGCACGATCATGTGCGTGTCCCGCCAGAAGCCGTACGTCTTGCTGCGGCTTAAATATTCATCGCCGACGTTCAGTCCCCCGATAAACCCGACATCGCCGTCGATGACGACGATTTTGCGGTGATTGCGATAGTTGACCCGATTCGAGAACAGCGGGAATTTCACCGCACCGAAGGCAGCTACCTCCACCCCTGCCCGGCGCAGATCATTCAGGAACGTTTTTGGCAAATGCATGCTGCCTACCGCATCGACCATAAAGCGCACCTCTACGCCCTGCCTTGCTTTCTCCATCAAAATGTACTTAATCTTCCGTCCGATATCGTCGTCCCGATAAATGTAATATTCCATATGAATGTGGTGAACGGCCCGGCCTAGCTCTGCGAGCAACGCCGCAAACGTTTCTTCACCGTTGTTCAAAATGCGCGTCTCCGACGAGAACGAGATCGGGCTCTTGCTGAGACGGCTGGTCAGACGCAACAATTGACGTTGATCATCAGTAAAAGATCCTAATATTTGCTCTCTCCGAAGCAATGCCTCATTGTCGATAAAGGCATACGCTTGTCTGTCCTGCTCCGCTTTACGCGCATACCGGCGCCGTTTGCGATAGTTCTGTCCGAACAGCATGTAAAATATGAACCCGACTACAGGAACGAGCGCCAACACCAATATCCATGCCACCGTGCTGGATGGATGCCGGTTCTCCATAAAGATAATGATTGCCAGCGTGACGACTGCCAACGTCGTCATAATACTGAGCGCTGTAGCGATCGTATTTCCAAACGTATCATTGATATAAAAGCCGAACGTCAACAACATGATGATGAATAACCCGACCTGCAGCGCCCTTCTCATCTGCATGCTCCCCCATTCTAACTATCTATGCTATCTATTCACCCAATTTCTCGTGTTCCCTATCGTTTTTTTAGTGCGCATACGCAGAAAATGCCAATAATTTTTCCAGATCGAGGCTAAGACGATTCTATAACGCATAAACCCTTCCGGCCGAAGAGACAATGAAGGTAGTGCTCATTCTATATTCCTTTACTATACCCGAAAACAGTAACTGCAAATATGTCATTGACAACGGTTACAATCATGTGACATAATTTTCGAACGAACGGTAGGTAGCCAAGTGGAGACGGCCATCCCCCTATCGCTGTAAACACGAGGCCGTTTCTGCAAGATGAAGGAACAGCGAGGAATGGAGGAATTCCCTTTGACCGCAAACCGCATTCAACTCATCGCCCTCTCCCATTTTGCCAAGCATGGCTATGACGGGACGTCTTTAGCGAAAATCGCCGAAGATGTCGGCATCAAGAAACCATCCATATATGCTCATTATAAGAGCAAAGACGATTTATTTCTTCATGTTCTTCAAACCGTTTTTATAGATGAGTGGAACTGGATTACCGATTTTTTCAATAAACATGAGCATATGTCCCTGCACGATCAGCTTACGCAGCTCATTCAATCATACCGCCAGCGCTATGAGCAATACGATGTGCTGAAGTTCATTCTGCGTGTCTCCTTCTTCCCGCCGGAAGCGCTGCAGGAACAAGTTATGGAGCGTATGAATGAATTTTTGGACCGCTTGGAAAAAGGGCTGGTTCCCCGAATGGCTCAAGCTCTTAGAACCCATGAAATATGTGGCGTGCATCCGGAGCAGGCTTCCAGGGCGTTCATCTGCATCCTTGATGGACTATTCGTAGAACTGCTGTATGGCGGACCCGAGCGCTTTGAGAAAAAGCTTGAAGCGGCTTGGTCGATATATTGGCGCGGACTGACTGTCAAAGAGGATTGGGCGTAACCGGATAATATCGCAAACGTTCAGTCTTCCTCATCGGAATGCCGTCTACAAGGAGCTATCCCAAGAGCAGCAGACTTGAGGGACAGCTCTTTTTGGCGGTCAAAATAAGTCTCATTGGAAAACATCCAGCGGAATAGGAAAATGGGGTGAAGAAATGGCAATTGGACTGTACTTTATTCAATTAAAAACAGGGACTGTCCTTCAGGTCCGGCAGACCTTTCGCGACAATCCCTTAGACAACAAATAATTATACTCTCGCATATGAATTAGAAATCGTTATAGTTAAGCAGTCTTCTCCGCCCAAGCTGCTTCCTTGGAAATAAACTCGGTAAGCAGCAGACCAATGGCCTGATATACCGGATGCTCCGCATGCTGCCTCAGGTCATCCCCGAAACGCGGCGCCCACCGGCGCAAATGATGGAGCAAGAATTCACGCTGTCCGTTCATGTAACGGTCAAAGCGATCCTCCGTCATGACGCTGTTCATCATCTTTTCAATCAGAACGGCCATGAACTCCAGCTCAATCGCGATATGATCGTCAGGCTCGCCATTCATTTTTTTGAAATATAAGCTGAATTCAGCATACGTCTGCCGCACAACTTGAGCGTAGGACTTCGGCATCATCTGTTCGCTCGCACGGTACATCGTCTCGCACGGCGTCACGGGCAATTGGCCCGAGGAACCGAAGAGGCGCATATATTCATCGCGCAGCGAAGAAAATACGGCGTACAACTCGTTAATCGACAAGTTCTCCAACAACAAGCGCAGCTGCTTGGCTCCTTCAGACGTGCAGGACATCTGCTGTAACCCCTGATGGTTCCGCCAAGACATAATGACATCGAGCGTCGGCATTTCGCCAAGGAAATCGGCTAACAACTGATAAACCGCCTTGCGGGTCTCCAAACGTTCTACGGTTTCATCGTTCCACTGCACCGGCTGTTCTGCCGTTAACAACATCGTCCGTCCCCTCCATATGATGATTTCTCCCTGCATCCATATTGTCCCATATCCAATTGTCAAAAGCTGTGACAAAATGCAAACAATAAGGAAGAAGAAAGCGTTTTATGTGACGCTTCTGTGAAGTGTATTTCGGTATTCGCTCTTCCCGAAACGATACACTGTTTTAGTCGTAAAATTTATTGTAACAAACGTCACACTAAAGAGACAGTTCCAATTCTTTCCTCACAACCAAGCGGCGCCGAAAGGAGACAACGATGAAAAAGCAACCAAGCACAGGCTTAATCCGCATGCGAATGAAAGCGCAGCAAAGCGGATATGAGGACAGGAAGGAAGATTGACGATGAACCATTCCGTATTTAAAAAAGCGAATACGGCGCTCAATATGCATGCATCCATCCTTCGCAATGGGCCCATCGCCTTTCGCGTGCATTATTGGGGCTTCATGCCGCAGCATTATAATAACACTGTGCACCGCCATTCCTTCTTGGAAGCGTGCTATGTGTTAAGCGGCACGGGCGAGTACACGGATGACGGACATGATTACCCGCTGACCGCCGGATCCGCCTTCTGTTCCCGCCCTGGCATCTGGCATCAGATTCGCAGCGCTCAAGGGCTTGCGCTATGCTTCGTCGCCTTCGATATGGATGAGGAGCATACAGAAGATGATTATGCCCAAGCGTTTCAACATATGGCAGCTCACGCCTTGCCTATCATTCCGGATGCCTCCGCGTCCCCAATGGCAAAGCTATGGGAAACGCTGCTTGGCATGTTCGATGTCGGGCAGGCGCTCTATCCGCCCCCCGTCCTGCAAGCAGCGACGCATGCGCTGCTCTATTCCATGCTCCCGCTGTTCACGCCGGACCCGAACCGTCTGCCGGCTGCATTCAGCGCGGAAGATCCGGTTCGCCCGGTCAATGACCTGTTCCGCCGGGCGCAGCTTTATTTGGAAGATAACTTGAGCGGGCCGCTATCGCTAGACATTGTGGCGCAGCATTTGCATATTTCTTCGCGCCATCTGTCGCGCTTATTCGTTCAGGAAAGCGGCCAGACGTTCGTCCATTATGTGCAGGAGCGCCGAATTCAGTCGGCGAAGGACATGCTGCTCCGCTCCGGCGCCGCGATTAAAGATATCGCCGCGCGGTGCGGGTTTGAATCGGTTCATTATTTTACAAGGGTGTTCACGCGCAAGCTGGGTGTATCCCCCGCGCGTTTCCGGAGGTCTCAATTTGCCGAGGGACGTTCCCGCCCGAAAGCGCCCCCGCGCGCTTAAACGATTGTCATGTCCGTTTTGTACAAAAAAGGAGCATCCATGTCCAAATACAGCCTTCCCTTCTTTCATTACAATGGGGGCATAGCGGCCGGAGAACGATTTCCTCTCCCTGCGCAATGACCTGCGAAAGAATGGAGGGCTTTCTTCATGTTTAATAAATATCCCTGCAATGTGATTCATTCAGCCGTGTCCTGCGAAGGCAATCGTCCTTTGGCCTGGATGCCGCAAGGGCTTGATCCCGGTACGGAACCAATAGCGGAAGCGATTATGTCCGCCCTGAATCATTCGGTTCAAGATGAACTGGTCGTGGCCCTGGACGGCACGCATGGCGCAAATATGCAACTCATCATCTCGCGCATTGTCGAGCGTTTGGATAAGGAGCAGGTGACTGCTTGCGTCTACTGCACTGCGGACTTGATGCGCAGCGGCGACTCGCTTCGCCGCCAATTCCGCCGTTATATTACCGAGAACCGCGCTTTTGGGTATATGGCATCGGATGCGGACGTTGCCGATTACTTTAGGTCTGATGCGAAAGAGCGCTTCGCAGCCGCTGTGGCAGCCGATGCTGCAGAGCATGAGCGCCGCTCGGACGCCGCCCGCAAGCAAGTCGTTCTGCTGTTTGGCCCAGGGGCGCTATGGCTCGCCCAGCCCAACGTTCACTTGTCCTTTTACTTCGATGTGTCACGGGAATACCAGCAGCTCGAGCACCGCAACGGCCTGTGCAACCTCGGGTTGTCATGGAATCGGGATCATGTGGAAAAATATAAAATCTGCCTGTTCCTCGAATGGCCCGTGTGGGAGACCTACCGCAAGAGGAACTTTGAGCGCTTTGATTATTATGTAGACATGAACAAGCCGAAGGAGCCCGTCGTCACGACGACAGCCGGCTTGCGCCACATGCTGGCCCAAGCCGCCGCGCAGCCGTTGCGGGTCAAGCCGTTCTTTGCGCCGGGCGTGTGGGGCGGCCAATATTTGAAGGAGCTGTGCGATCTGCCGCAGGACTGGGTGAACTGCGCCTGGAGCTTCGAGCCGATTGCGCCGGAAAACTCATTGCTGCTCCAGCATGAAGACCGCACGATCGAGGTGCCTTTCACGCTGCTGATGACCTATGAATATAAGCGCGTGATGGGAGAGCGTCCGGTTGCGTTGTTCGGCGACTATTTCCCGGTCCGCTTCGATTATTTGGATACGATTGACGGCGACAACCTGTCTTGCCAGGTCCACCCGAAGCAGGAGTATGCAGAAGCGAACTTCAACGAGCATATGACGCAGCAAGAATCCTATTACATCATGGAACGGAAGGAAGGCGCCAAAGTATATCTGGGCTTGACCGATCGAAGCACCCCGGACAGCTTCTTCGGCGCCGTTCGCGAAGCTCAGGAGACGGGCGTGCCGATGCCGTTCACGGATTACGTGAATGAGTTCGATGCCGGCAAAGGCGATCTGTTCCTCATTCCTCCCGGAACGGTGCACTGCTCTGGCGAGGGCAATCTCGTGCTGGAGGTCTCCTCGACGACGTGGTGGTTTACATTTAAAATTTACGACTATCTGCGCAAGGACTTGGACGGCAAGCCCCGCCCGATCAACATCGAGCATGCCGAACACAATGTCGACTTCGACAAAACTACGGATTGGGTCAAGCGCCATCTAATACCCGAGCCGCAGCTGATCGAAGAGCAAGGCGCCAATCAGGAGTATTTGCTCGGACAGCATGACGATCTGCTGTTCTGCGTCAAGCGGATTCATCTCGTTGACCGCTGGGAAGACGATACGAACGGCGAATTCGTCATGTACAATCTCGTCCAGGGCGAGCGCGTGCGCCTCATCCCGTTGGACGACGAGGCGAAGGCCGTGGAATTCGGCTACGCGGAAGCGTATATCGTGCCGGCAAGCATAGGCCGCTACCGCATCGAGAACGCCGGCGGCGCTCCGTGCAGGCTCGTGAAGGCGGGCGTGGCGTCCACATGGTCGACGCCGCTATTGCCGCACGGCTGGCACGCTGGCGAGGAGGCCTAAGCGATGCGCGGCCCATCCTCGGCTGCGCATCGCGGCTCCGCGCCGGCGCCGCATGCCGTGACGCTGGCGCTGGACGCCGGCGGCACGGCGCTGAAAGCGGCCGTCGTCGCGGGCGGGCGCCTCGTGCCGAACGTGAGCGGCCAGTGGCCGTCGCGGGCGGAGGGCGACACCGCCACCATCGTGGCGGGCTTCGCCGGCGCTTGCCGCGAGCTGCTCGGCGCATACGCCGCCGCAAGCCCGGACCGGCCTGCGGCGGCGGTGCGTATCGGCTTCGCCTTCCCCGGTCCGTTCGACTACGAAGCGGGCGTGGCGCGCCTGCAAGGCCTGGGCAAGTACGACCGCCTCTATGGCGTCAACGTGCGCGACGCGCTCCGCGCCGAATTCGCCCGCCGTGCCGCATCCGGGGAAGCGTGGGCGGCTTCCTTGGCCGACGCCGACGTTCGCTTCCAGAACGACGCGACGCTGTTCGCGCTCGGGCTGAGCCGCCTGTACCCGCACGAGCGGCTCCTCTGCTTGACGCTCGGCACCGGGCTTGGCTCGGCGTTCATCGAAGCCGGTCGCCCCGTCGCGGGCCGCAGCGGCGTGCCGGACAGCGGCATGCTCTATGCGGAGGCGTATCGCGGGCGCCTCGTGGACGAGCAATTCGGCCGCCGCGGCATATTGGAGCTGGCTGATCGGATGCGCGCGCGCCGGCCGGAGCAGGATGTGCGCGACTTGGCCGACACGGCCCGCAGCGGCGATATCGCTTCCTTGCTTGTCTTCCGCGAGTTCGGGACACGTTTGGTCGAAATGCTGTCGCCTTATATTCACAGCTTCCGTCCGCAACGGCTGATTCTCGGCGGACAAATCGCCAAAAGCTCCGATTTGTTCGCCGCAGAACTGAATGCGCTGCTGCAGCCATACGAATGCGAGCTGCAGACGAACAATCAAGTGATGGAATTTACGTATTTGGGCATTGATGCATTGTTTCAATGAGCTTCCGCCGTTTCAGACAATGAATGATTTCCATCAGGCCTGACGGTGCGTCCGTCTTGGCTGCCGACATTGTATTCCGGGGAATGACAGCATGTTCGCTCCTCCCCGGAATCCCATACTAATTAAAGGAGTGATTCACGATGATGAACCTGGAACAACGCATTGCCCTTGCCGAGACACCCGCCCCGAAGCGGACTTGGACCATTTATGCCATCCACCATTCGCATACGGATATCGGTTATACCGAGCGGCAGGAGCGAATCGGGCACTATCATGCCGACTTCATTCGCCAAGCGCTGAACATCTTGCGGCAAGCCAAGGACGGAGCACGGCCCGAATGGCAGGGCTTCAAATGGACATGCGAAACGTTCTGGGCAGTCGAACGATTCCTTGAAAGCGCATCCTATGAGGAGCGCCGGCAATTCGCAGCTGCGGTCTTAAACGGCGATATCGAGTTGTCCGGCACCTATTTGAACATGACGGAGCTGCCGGATTACGATCTGCTGCACAGCATACACAGCAAGGCGCAAGCGTACGCCAAATCGATTGGCCATACGATAGACTCCGCCATGACCGCCGACATTAACGGGTACGGCTGGGGCTATGCCGATAGCTTGCTGTCTAACGGCATCAAGCACTTATTCAGTTGCATCCATACCCATCATGGCATGTTCGCGCTCGGCCGCAAGCAGACACCATTCTGGTGGGAAGCCCCAAGCGGGGAACGGCTGCTCGTATGGAACGGCGAGCATTACATGTTTGGCAACGAGCTTGGGCTGTGCCCGAATGCGCTTGGAAAATATATGATCCAGGACGAATTCGACCATCAGCTTATTGATTCGCGCCATGACGATATTGCGCGCATCCGCCTGCATCGCTACGTATGCAAGCTGGAAGAGGAACGCTATCCTTACGATTTCGTTCCCGTCATGCTGTCGGGCTTAGGCACGGATAACGCGGCGCCGAATGGCCGCATTATGGAATTCATCCGCACATGGAACGAGCAATACGGGGATAAGATCCGTATCGAACTGACAACGCTAAGCGGCTTCTTTGCCCGTCTTAGACAGCAGGATGTCAACGCGATTCCGGTATACCGCGGCGATTGGCCGGATTGGTGGTCGGACGGCGCAGGCTCAACGGCAATGCATACGCAGCTGTTCCGTGATGCGCAGCGGACGCTTCGCAAAGTGAGACGGCTGGATGCGCACGCTCACAGCGTGACGGCAGACGAAATAGCCGCGGCGGAGCAAGCGCTCGTCATGTACGCCGAGCATACGTGGGGTTACCATTCTTCCATCGCCGAGCCGTGGCATCCGAACGTGCAGCTGCTTGAAGTGCGCAAGCAGGCTTACGCCGCGGAAGCGAGCCGCTTGGCTCATCGGGCGCTGGACAAGACGCTCTTCGCCCAAGGCGCTTCCACGCTGTATCCGGAGCGTCCGTTCCGCTACCGCGTCATCAATACGGACACGGTTCCGGCGAACAAACTCGTCACGTTGGCGATAGACGGCTGGGAGCCCGCCTTGTTCCAGAACGGGCTGGAAGTGGTGAATGAAGCCACCGGTCAAGTCATGCCGCACCAACTCCCCCATCCGCAAGCGGCTATCGTCGAGGTGCGGTTGAATGCAGGCGAAGAATGCACGCTGCTCATTCGTCCGCAGAACGGAACAGGGCGCACAGCCGGTTATATGACTTCCAGCACACGGCTGGTCGGCAGTGACCGCGTGTACGATATGGAGGACCTGTCGGGGAATTCATCCGCGCACGGTCCGGTCATCATTTCGCAGCATAGTGTCGAATCTCCCTTCGTCCGTATCGAGTGGAAGGAAGAGAGCGGGATCGTGATGTGGCGCAACAAAGAAACAGGAGCCGATATGCTGCGGCAAGACCGCGAATACGGCGCCTTCACCCCAATCTACGAGGTGACTCCAGTTGCTGACGCCACGAATCAGAGCCAGGTCTGGTCGGTCCGCAGCCGAATGGGCCGCAATCGCAAAGGTCTGGACGTCGATCGTTCTGCCGGGCGGCTCATCCGTGTCCGTCCGCTCGAGAACGGACCGCTCTACGCAACGGTCGAGCTATTGTATAAAGTGCCGGGCATGAGCTATTACGCCCTCTTTTTGAAGGTGTATGCGACGATGAACCGTGTTGACGTATCCGTCCGTCTGCATAAAGACAGCGTCTGGCTGCCGGAAAACGTCTATGTCGCGCTGCCGTTCACCAATGGCGATGGCACTCAGGATACGCTGTGCGTTGAGAAGGCGGGCGCCATCGTGCGGCCTTGGATCGACCAATTGCCTGGCACCTTGCTGGATTACATGTGCATTCAAGAAGGGTTGGCATGGGTCAATGAAGCACAGTCCCGGACATTGCTCCTCGGCACGCCGGACACGCCGCTCATACAGCTCGGACCGCTCGGCTTCGGCCGCCGTCTTGTTCATACGCAGCAGCAAGATGCCAAGCCGGACTCGTACGCATGGCTGATGACTAACTATTGGGAAACCAACTTCAAAGCGACACTTGGCGGATTTTATGAATTCCGTTACATTCTGGACGCTCGCGGTTCTGTGGCAACGTCCCTGCTGGGCGCTGAGCTGGGTTCGTTGTCGGGAGACTTTACCGTTGCCCGAATCCGATAATCGGGTCACGGCGCTTAATTATCCCTTTACAATCCAGCCGTCCGTTGTATAATGGAAGCGGCAAGGCATACGAACAACCGCATAGTAATTTCGAAACACTAGGGGTGCTTGAACAGGCTGAGAGGCAGCGGCAACGCTGTTAACCCTTATGACCCGAACTAGATAATACTAGCGTGGGGAAGTGTAGTCGACTGATGGATATAGACCTTGGCTTCATCATGCATGAAGACTGGACGTTATCTCAAAGCGAAACTGCACTGATTCATGGTGCAGTTTTTTTGTTGCGCCAGCCAAATATACCGCAACAAGGGAGGATTTTACGATGAACACTGCATCTTGCGGATCAAGCCGCATTGTCGGCTGCCGATTCTCGATTTATCCGATGAGCGATCGCTTCGTCGACATCATTATGGAGGCCTTGAAAAAAACGGACATGTCCAAGGTCTGGTCCAAAACCGATGATGTGAGCACATGTGTGCGCGGACGGACCGAACACGTCTTTGACGTGGTTCAGTCGATATTTTTACATAGTGCGGCAGGCGGGGAGCATGTCGTGCTGAATGCGACCTTTTCGATTGGCTGTCCGGGAGATTCGGAAGGGGATGTATATTTGAGCGAAGACGACATCCGCTTGAATGCCCGACATTGCCAGGCCATCCAGTTCGAGGCTGCTTCCCAATTCTCGCTCTATCCGCTCGGTTCTACAAGCTACATGGATACAATTTACGATATCGTCGCATTGGCCAAAGAAGAAGGAACCTTCGGCGGAAGCGCCCATTACGCCAGCCGGCTGGACGGAGACGCGCAGCGGGTATTCGCAACATTGGAGCATGCATTTGTAAAAGCGCAAGCTTCCGATGCTTCGCATATCGTGATGACGGCGACAATTTCGGCCAACAGCCCATCGAAGAAAGAGCGGGCATAACACATTGACGCGATCAGGTAACGCACAAAACATTGCAGCCTTCGATGCGGTTAAAAACAGGATCTCATACAGCTGCAGCACATCCTATGGCATCGAGATAAAACGTGGTGAAAAGAGGAACTGTACATGAACAATCAATGGAAATTACGCGATATTATCGTGCTTAGCTCTTTATCCGTCGTCTTTGCGGTTATTTATTTGCTCTTTTTGCAATTGGGCAATGTGCTTGTCGGCTTTATGGGCCCGATGGGATACGAAGTTATATTCGGCATTTGGTTTATTGTGTCGATAATCGCAGCCTATATTATCCGCAAACCGGGAGCGGCAGTCATCTCGGAGACCGTCGCCGGTGTCGTGGAAGTTCTCATCGGCAACGCCGTAGGACCGATATTGATCGTGTCCGCCCTTATTCAAGGCTTGGGAGCTGAAGCCGTGTTTGCCGCTTCGCGCTACCGCAGCTATTCAACCAAGGTCCTGATGCTAGCCGGCGTAGGTTCCGCCATATTCAGCTTTGTATGGGGTTATTTCCGCAGCGGATTCGGGGCCTACTCCCTCGGTCTCGTCATCGCCATGCTCGTAGCTCGCTGCATTAGCGGAGCGCTCATTTCGGGCCTTCTCGGCAAATGGATTGCCGATGCATTGGCGAAGACCGGCGTCCTGCGCAGCTTCCCGATAGCGAAGGAGCGCAAGTAAGATGACGCCCGGTCAGCTTCTTGCAACAGGCCGCGGTCATGCTGCTTCTGCTCCAGCAGGGAACGTTGAGCACGACGGCAGGATGGCAGTCATAGCGGAGAGTCTCGCGCTCGCATTCGAAGAGCACGGGGAGCCCGTTTTTTCCGATATCGACGCTGCTGTTCGCGAAGGCGAGACCGTGCTGCTGCTCGGTCCGAGCGGATGCGGCAAGAGCTCGCTCGCTTTCTGCCTAACCGGACTGTATCCCTACGCGGTCGACAGCCAAGTGAAGGGACGGGTGAGCGTATATGGCAAGCCGCTGGCAGACTATGAATCGGGAGATATCGCTCAGCTCATCGGCATCGTGTTTCAAGATTTCGAGAGCCAGTTCTGCATGCTGCGGGTGGAAGAGGAAATCGCCTTCTGTCTCGAAAATCGGAATTGCCCCCGCACGGACATGGACTCTGCCATACACGAAGTGCTCAATAAAGTCGGTTTGAACGACTGGCGCCATGCATTCATCCACGAGCTGTCCGGAGGAATGAAGCAGAAGCTGGCCCTTGCCTGCGCATTGGCCCTTCGCACGCGGATGCTCGTGCTGGACGAACCGACATCGAATCTCGACCCGCATGCCAGACGCCAGTTCGCAGGCCTCGTGGCTGAGCTTTCGCGCAAGGAAGGACTTGCGTTGCTCATTATCGAGCATCAGCTTGATGATTGGATTGGCTTAGCGGATCGCCTGCTCGTCATGGATGCGGACGGAACGATCGCCTATGACGGACTGCCCGCTTCCTATTTCAAGCATCGCGTTATCGAGGCCAAGGCGCATGGCATTTGGCTTCCTCGCGCGCTTGAACTGCAGCAGGCGCTGGCGGAGGATTTGCCCGCGTCCGGGAAGGCAGACGGCACGGCCGGGAACGCATTGGCCGACACCGCTATGTATACAGGCGATCCGCCGCTGACGGAGCAGCAGCTGCTTGCCGCGCTGTGTTCCCTTCCCCGCGAAGCACAGGCGACAGCGCTGCGCCTCTTGACGCCAACGAAGACGAAGCGGCCGCATACACGAGACCGCGTCTTGCTGCAAGCGAACGGACTCGTTTATCGCCGCCAAGGGCGTGCCGTCATCGACGGAGTCACTCTTGCACTCCATGCTGGAGAATGGGTGGCGCTTGTCGGACCGAACGGGGCTGGAAAATCCACGATCGCCTCGCTTCTATCTGGACTGACCAGGCCGGACGTGGGGCACATTCTGTTGCAGGGGATTCACCTTCATCGTTACGCCGAACGGGAGCTGAGGGCGTCTATCGGCTACGTGTTTCAAAATCCAGAGCACCAGTTCATAGCGGATACGGTGCGCGACGAGCTTGCGTTCAGCCTCCGGCTGCAGGGCATAGGCGAAGAGGAGGTTCAAAGGCAAGTCGCCGGCACATTGACCCGTTTCCGGTTGACGAAAATGGAGGATGCCAACCCGTTCTCGCTTAGCCAAGGCCAAAAACGGCGTCTTAGCGTAGCAGCTGTACTGACCGACAGCCAGCAGCTGCTCATATGCGACGAGCCAACTTATGGCCAAGATGCCTACGCCTCGAAGCAGCTGATGGAAATGCTCCATTCACGGGTGCAAGGCGGTGCGGCCGTGCTTATGATTACCCATGATATGGAATGGGTTGAGGCGTATGCAGACCGTGTCATCGTGCTGTCCGAGGGACAGATTCGTTATGATGGCTCTCCAGCCGCCTTATGGAGGGAGCATGCTTCTCTGCTGGAGGCCAATCATCTGCGCATGCCGATGAATTATTCGGTGGCCGAACAGCTCCGCACTCTAAATCAACATGCGGAAGGCGGTGCTAGGATATGATGCTGCGGGATTGGAATCCTAGCATCAAGGGACTGGCGATTATTGTGGCCGTCATTTTGCTGTCTCTTACCTTTGATCCGGTAACGCCGCTTTTGGCGCTCGCCTATACCATCCTTTTTACGTTCGGATTGGGGCGGGTGCCTTGGCGCAGATGGCTGTTGGGCTTTGCCCCCTTTTTTATTATGGGCTTTGGCTACGTGTGGACGGCGCTTCTGTTTCCCCGTTCAGCCGCTACCGAAGCGAGTGCCGCGCTCTGGCAGTGGGGATCGTTCATCGTGACAGAAGCAACCCTTCATCAAGCGTTGTCACTGGGCCTAAGAGTGCTTATCTTCTCTGCGCTATCGCTCATATTCATCCTGACGACAGATCCTGTCCGCTTCATGCTGAGCCTGATGCAGCAGTGCAAGCTGTCTCCGAAATGGGCATACGGCATACTGGCCGGCTACCGCTTTCTTCCGTTCTTCAAGGAAGAGCTTCGCATTCTGCAGCATGCTCACCGCATGCGCGGCGTCGAACGCGAACGGGGCTGGAAGAACAAGCTGCGCGCTTGGAAGCGATATGCCATTCCGCTGCTTGCTTCCGCCATCCGCAAGTCGGAGCGTGTGGCAGCCGCCATGATCTCCAAAGGCTTCACCGGACGGCGCGGCCGCATCTACTACACGGAGCTGCGCGTCACCTGGAAGGACTGGCTCTTATTCGCTCTGCTGCTCGGCGGGATCGCGCTATGCTATTTCCTGTCGTGGAAGCTCGGATATGTGCAGTGGTATCGGGGACAACTGTGACACGATGCAGCAAAGTCATTGGACTTAGGGAGATGAGAGCGTGGCGGCCCATCTCCCTCATGCCTATTCTCCCCCTGAATCAGGAAAGGCTCCATATGGAATAGTCTCTGCCTGCGTACCCCGCTATCCATCTTCATTCCCGCACTTCTTTCCTTGCCATGTCCCGGTGCATTTCCCGTACATTTCCGCAGCTCCTCTGACTCTTAGGGAGAGCGTTGCTAAGGAAAGAAACAACAAGCCTGTTCCGTAAAAAAAGGCCCAAACGGGCTCCATGCTCTCCCATTCAGACCTTCTTGGCTAAGTTATTTCGCATGCGCTTCCCAGAAATTTAGCGGGAAGCCCCGCCTTCCGCAATCTCGATTTCACCCGCCACGTCACGGCCAGTCAAATCAGCGTTCATAAAGCCCGCAGTTTCCGGAAAATGAAGGTGCAGCTCCGCCGGCTGGCCAATCTGAACCGTTCCGCCAAGCAGCGTAAAATCCAGCACATGTCCGCCGCCTGTACGGTCATCATCCACAAAATGCAGATGGTAGCCTGCCACAGACAAGCCTTGGGCGAATGCCGGCATTCTAAATCCGGCCATTGTCCCCTCGACTTGATTCAGTGTAAATACCGGCTGGGATTTTGTCGCCTCGACCAATGTCGGGTACGGACGCTTCTGCTTCGTGACCGTACGAGTCACCACTTGTTCGAATTGGCCATCCATGCGCAGCGCATAAAACAAGTTTTCACTGGGAAGCAAGCCGTCAATTAATGCTTCAAGATCCGTGCGGCTCATCGGGCGATCGATGGTGAACGTCGTCTCTGGCTGAAAATAGGTGACGGAGGCGAACGGTGTCATCTCCTCCGCATGAACCGGATTGACGCTCCCGTCATGACGAAGGTGATAGAACTCGCCATCGAACGCGATTAATTCCCCGTCCAATTCATCAAATGTTCCGAGGCCGAAGTCTCCGTGCCGGGCCAATTCCTTCATCGTCATGCTCCCTTCATACACACCATCCAGCAAGGCGCTCATCGTGGATGTCTGAAAGATGGTGACGGGTTCTGAAGCACCCCCCCGAGGCGCATGGCCGGCAAGGGGGTTATTGTTCGCTGCCTGTTGTTTTGGTTGCTCTTGTTGCTCCTCCATCGGTTGTAAAACGGCATTCATAATGTTATGTCCTCCTTGCTTTTTAATGGAATTGATCCGGCAGAAGCATGTTGCCCAATGTGATGTTGTCGCTGTAGTCGACCGGAATATCGATGATGACCGGCCCTTCCGCCGCCAGCGCCCGCTGCAGCGTCGGCACCAAGTCGTCCGGATCGGTGACGCGGTAGCCCTGTGCCCCATAGCTTTCGGCGAATTGAACCATATCCGGCTGGCCAAAGTGAACCCCTGCGGTGCGTCCGTATTTCATTTGCTGCTGGAAGGCGACCATATCATACGTGCCGTCATTCCATACGAGATGCACGATAGGCAATTGGAGCCTTACAGCCGTTTCCAGCTCCATGGCTGAAAAGAGGAAGCCCCCATCGCCAGATACCGAGACGACCTTCTCTCCGGGTCGTACCAGCGCTGCGGCAATCGCCCATGGCAGCGCAACGCCTAGTGTCTGCATTCCATTGCTGAACAGCAAACGGCGCGGCTCATAAGAGCGGAAGTAGCGCGCCATCCAGATGTAGTGCGAGCCGACGTCGCACGTTACCGTCACCTTGTCATCGATGACACGGCGCAGGCTGTGTATAATTTGCAGCGGGTGCAGCAATCCTTCCCGCACATGCTCTGGAGGCTCGCAAGCTTCCAACAGCTTCGCTTGCAGGGAATCGCACAGCTTGGCGGCTTCCGGCGTGCGCTGCAGACCGGACAGGTGCTTCGTCAATTCCTGTATCGTCCGTTCAATGCTGCCGAGCAGTTCCAGATTCGGTTGGTAATCGTGGTCAATATCAGCTTGAACCTCATCCACATGAACAATGTGGCGCAGCCCGTCGCCGTTCCAGAACTTCGGATCATACTCGACGGGGTCATAGCCTACCGTTAGCACAACGTCGGCTTGCGCCAGCAAATCATCACCCGGCTGATTGCGGAACAATCCAATCCGTCCGAAAAAGTGGCTTTCAAGCTCGCGCGAGATGGCCCCGGCTGCCTGGAATGTCTCTACAACCGGTATATTTGTATGAGAGATCAATTCACGGATCGCATAGGTCGCTTCCGGCGCGCTTGCTCTCATGCCGAGCAAAATGACTGGAATGCGCGCCCCGCGCAGCGCTTCGGCTGCCGCCCGGATCTCTTCAGAAGGAGCGGCCCCCAGCTTCGGTGAAGGAAGCGGACCGATCGCCGACACTTCGACCGGGCTTGTGATGACGTCCTGAGGCAAGCTGACGAGTGCTGCACCCGGGCGCGGCGACGTCGCTGCCCGGAATGCATTCGTGAGCACTTCAGGCAAATTGTCCGGATGCTGCACTTCGGCGCTATATTTGGTTACGGGCTGGAACAGTGCCGCGTTATCCATCGATTGGTGCGTCCGCTTCAGACGATCCGCACGCGATACCGCACCGCTCAAGGCTACGACGGGATCCCCTTCCGCCGTAGCGGTCACGAGACCAGTGGCCAGATTGGAAGCGCCCGGCCCCGACGTGACGAGGCATACGCCCGGTTTGCCGGTCAAGCGTCCGACTGCGGCAGCCATAAACGCGGCATTCTGTTCGTGACGGCACACGATCAAAGAAGGGCCTTGATCTACTAGTGCATCAAATACACTGTCTACCTTAGCCCCCGGAATGCCGAATATGTGAGAGACGCCTTGCCGCATCAGGCATTCGACGACGATGTCTGCCCCGCGGCTAACGACTTGATGTTGTGGTTGTTCTTTCGTTGCATTCATGTCGGTCACCCTTTCTATGTTCCTATCAATAGAATAAACACACTGATACAGATTAAAACACATTATATGAAAACAAATGAAAATATTCAGTCTGTAATATATATAATACTCCTTTTTTTCAGTTTGTCCATTCGCAATTTCCAATCGTTCGTGGTATCTTCGATTTAACAGCAGTTATAGTGAAAGGATGAATCGAGATGAACGAAAAGTGGAACTCGCTGATGAAGGCGATGGAAAAGGAATCACTTCCTGCGATGCTCATTACCGATCCGAAGCATGTATATTATTTGACCGGGTTTGCCTGCGATCCGCATGAGCGCTTTCTTGGCCTCATCGTATCGAAGCACGAGGAACCGGTATTGATTGTGCCTGCTCTCGATGAGGATAAAGCGGCCTCCGCTTCCTCCGTCAAGCGGATCGCAACCCACGCAGATACGGATAACCCGTATGATCTGCTGAAGCAGCACCTGCCGCACGGCATTCCTCTCCTCGGCATCGAAAAAAATCATATGTCCCTGCATCGTTTTGAAGCGTTGGACCATGCCGTGCAGGCGCAACGATACGCGGATGCTGGTCCAATACTGCAAAGCATGCGGCTTATTAAGACGGAAGATGAGCTCGCGCGAATGAAAGACGCCGTAAACCTCATCGAAGACGTGCTTCGTCAAGGTGTAAGTAAAGTACGTACAGGCATGACCGAAATCGAAGTCGTGGCGGAATTGGAATATTTGATGAAGAAGCTCGGCGCAGACGGTCCTTCCTTCAGCACGATGGTGCTGGCAGGGGAAAACTCCGCACTGCCGCACGGCATTCCGGGTACGCGCATAATCCAAGAGGGCGAGCTTCTGCTGTTCGATCTGGGCGTATACTTGAACGGATATGCTTCCGATATAACGCGCACCTTTGCCGTCGGCGAAGTGAATGCGGCATGCAAAGAGATTTACGACACGGTGCTTGCCGCGAATGAAGCGGCGATCGCAGCGGTGAAGCCGGGCGTCACGTTCGGCAGCCTGGATCGGACAGCGCGCCAAGTCATCACGGAGAAGGGGTACGGCCAGTATTTTACCCACCGTCTCGGACATGGTCTCGGCATAGATGTTCATGAATATCCGTCCATACATGACCAGAATGAAGATCGGCTCCAAGCCGGCATGGCCTTTACGATAGAGCCGGGCATCTACGTTCCTCAGGTCGCAGGCGTGCGCATAGAAGATGATGTTGCTGTCACCGAAACAGGTGTCAAGGTGCTGACTTCTTATCCGAAAGAATTGACCGTTATCGGGGTATAAGCCGAATAAGCAGCAAACGTCTTTGCCCCTTCCATTTCATTAAGATTTTACTAGTGAAAATGGTATTGAAATACAATCAGTACTTATTTACAATAAAATCTGAAGACTCACGCCGTCCACTGGGACGATAACGTTCGACCATAATCGCCCTTTATCGGGCTACTGACTCCTATTCGGAAACGCGACGCCTTCGCCTTTCGATAGGGGTCTTTTTTATGTTGTGACACAGTCAGCCGAGAGGAGTTCTATCATCATGAAGGTGTTGCAAGCAAATGAACGGGCATCGGTGCGCCAACTGTGCAAATGGCTCATCATTTCCGCTGTTATCGGCATATTGACCGGTTCCGCTTCCGCCTTGTTCCTGCTTTCCCTGGAGGCTGTAACGAGCATTCGGGAAGCCAATCCGTACTTGCTTTACTTCCTCCCGATCGGGGGAATGACGGTCAGTTATTTGTATTGGAAGTATGGGGGCTCATGTGCCAAAGGGAACAATCTCATACTTGAGCAAATTCAGGGGGGACACGAGCGCATTCCGAAGCGGCTCGCGCCGTTCGTACTGTTCGGTACGCTCGTGACGCACGTGCTGGGCGGTTCGGCTGGACGGGAAGGGACCGCGGTGCAAATGAGCGGAAGCTTATCCGATTGGGTCGGCAGAGGCTTCCGCCTGAGCGGCAAAGAACGGAAAATCGCCTTAATGTGCGGAATTAGCGGCGGATTCGGCTCTGTATTCGGCACTCCGCTTGCCGGAGCTATTTTCGGAATGGAAGTGGTCGCCATCGGAGCGCTGCATCTGGAAGGGCTATTCCCCTGCTTTATCGCGAGCTACATCGGCGACTATGCCGCGACCGCAATATGGGGCGTTCATCGTTCGCACTATGCCGCTTTCTTTCCCGGCGTTGCGCTGCCGACGATATTGAAAGTCGCCTTCGCCGCCGTCTTGTTCGGCCTCGCAAGCCGCGGCTTCAGCTCGTTGACGCACGGCATCAAGCGGATATCGGCGCGTTGGATTGCCCATCCCGTCCTCCGCTGCGGTATTGGCGGCACCGTAATCGTGCTCGTCACGCTCGCACTCGGCACCACCGCCTATCAAGGGCTAAGCCTGCCGCTTGCCCATCAGTCGTTCGAAGGCGAAGTCGCGCCGCTGTCCTTCTTCTGGAAGGCATTCATGACCGCGCTGACGCTCGGCACTGGGTTCCAAGGAGGCGAAGTGACACCGCTCTTTATTATCGGCGCCACACTCGGCAACACCTTGTCCGCATGGCTTCACGTCGACATGACGTTCCTTGCGGCGCTTGGCTTCATCGGCGTATTCTGCGGCGCAGCCAACACGCCGATCGCGTGCATGTTTTTGGCATTTGAAATATTCGGCACGTCCGGCTCGTTCTACATCGTCCTTACCTGCTTAATCAGCTACTTGGTGTCAGGCCATTCCGGCATCTACACCTCGCAGCAGGTAAGCCTGCCGAAAGGAGCGCAGTCCGCCCGCCGCCGGGCCGTCAGCCTGACCCGATTCCAACAGCTGAAGCGGCGCGCCCACAAGATGAAGCACCGTTCTTCTTCGGGACAATAGCCGCTTCGAGTAAAGGACGCCATAGATTGCCACTGTCCCTAAAATAGCATCTGGCGCAAATGGGAATGGCTGCTTAACAGAACCTCCGCCAATGGATGCCTCAAGCAAAGGCAAGGATTCTATTGCTTCATTCTCCCCTTCCATCAGATAAAAGACGGCACGTCCTTTAACACTACACACAACGGAATGCGTCTAATATGTTATCCTGCCTGATTGCATGGGAGAGTATGGCAATGGATGGAACGGGCATAAAAGAAAGGGGCTGACTGAATAGGTGTGAGTGACCTAAGGAATAGTCACGGTTTGTTGCTGAATGAAGCACGGGGTGTATCTCTCGTGCCTGCTGCAGGCAACGGACGCGGAACAAGCTTCAAAAGCGAAGTATGCGATGCGCTCGACGTCTGGGCGGGGCGGCCGCAGCCAGTAAAATGCAAAATGGTGAAGCAGAAATAGTCTCTGCCCCACCATTTTTTTATTTATAGATTGCTTATTATTTCTTTATGCCGAGCGTGAAGATCTCTGCGCTGCCCAGCTGAATCGCTACGTCTTGGTTGTTCGCCGCGGACGCAATGCTGTCGCCCGTGTGCTCCAAGATGTTGCTGCGGTAGAAACCTGCCGCCGCTTCCGGCAGACGGACGTTCAATGTCTTGCCTTCGTGCGCGACGTTGAACCAACGGCCGACCATGTCGCCTGTCTCTTCCGCCATCTTGATCGAGGAGAACGCCACGCCTTCGCCTTCCCATGCCAGGAACGCATGGTTTGCCGGAAGACATCCTTCGTGCACGTCTACTTGGCGAACGATCCAAGGCACTTGGAACGAATGCGCTTCGGCGTGAACGCCTGCAGCTACGGCATCGCCCGCATGCGGAATAATTGCGTATTCCGCCGTGTGTGTGCCAATGCACTGCGCTTCCGGCGTCGGGAAGTAACCCCAGTCGCCCAATTCGCCCGAAGAGCGGAGCAATGTGACGGCAATTGTATTTTTATTGTCTTGCGATACTTCGTATTCGAACAAGCCTTTGTTCGCAACTGTCAAGCCGAGCTTGCCGTCGCTGACGCTGACGAACGTATGCTGGTGCTGGTCGTTGCTCGGATTCTCCCATTCTTGAGCCGGCACGTTGTTGCGGCGCGCCACTTCGAAGATCGATTCCGCCAAATGCGTTTCGGCTGTAAAGCCGCTTGGGAACAACGCTCTGACGCGGTGGTCTTTGGACTGGTTGTCCATGGTCACATGCACGTCCACGCGCTTCGCTCCGCGGTCCAGCGTGTAACGCGTCACGATATGGAACGGCGCCATTTCCATCGAACGCTGTGCCTTCCGTTTCGGGAAGTCAACGATGTCGAGCTGCTCTTGCTTCAACGTGTCATCTGCGGAAACCGGAATGCTCCAATGATGCGTGACTTCGATGACCGCGCGGAACGGCGTATTTTCGACGACATTACGCTCTGCCTTCAGCCCTGCCGTCGTCAACGGCTTCGAGCCTTCCGGCATGCGGAACATGTACTCGTTGCCGATGTCGCCCGCGTCTTCATACACGTTCAGCCCCGCGAGCGTGTGTCCTGTCTTTTTATCCGTCAAGGTAAGCGATCCGTCTTCGGCCACCTGTGCCTTCAAGTGATCGTTCTCCAGCATAAATTCGCCTGTAACCAATCCTGCGGATTGTTCTTTCGCCGCTCCTGGCACCCATGCGAGCGTCCGGTATCCGAATGCCGGAATATCTTTCGCCTGCAAGCGCACGTTGATGGAGCGCGCCATATATGGTTGGCGGAATTTGTCCTTCGGCAAGTCATAGCCGAATGTGACGCCCGCATCTTCCCATTGGCAATCCAGCACGTTGCCGTCCGCGTCGACGATTGCGCCCGGAACGATTGGCTCCTGCTTCATTTCCGCAGCCAATTTCGTCGGATGGCCTTCCCGGAAATAACGGCGCGACAGCTCAAGCTTCACTTCCACGACGCCGCTGCGGTCATACCCCGCCGTGTTGAACACCGTAAACGGCACCGCGCCTTTTCCGTTATATACAGTCGTATCGATTTGCTTAAGCAAGCTGTCGACTGTTTCATTAATAATCATTTCCGTCATATGCTTCGACTTCTCGAAGCGGGTAACCATTTCACGGTGCACTTCGTCCACGCTGCAGCCGCAAATGCTGTCATGCGGATGGTTCTGCATCAGCGTCTTCCATGCGTACACGAATAGATGATGCGGATAAGGCTTGCCTGCCTGATGAGCGAACGCAGCGAGCGGCTCCGCCACTTTCTCCAGCAGCGTCTGATTCTCGGCGTTCATCTGCTTCAGATAGACGCGGGAGGAAGCCGTATTGACAAGCGTATACCAGCCGTCCGTGCGTTGGCTGCGCAGCTCGCCTTGTATCGTCTGCAGATTCTCAGGCAGCTCTTGCTTCAGCTCATCCACATAGTCATTAAAGTTGGAGTGAACGAAATCGACGTCCGGGAACAGCTTCTTCGCCACTTCGATAGCCTTGGACAGATCGGTCTGAATCGGCTGATGGTCGCAGCCGTTCATGAACAGCAGATGGTTCGTCGACGCGAATTTCTCCGCATTTTCGATATTCTTTTCCCAATAGGCGACCGCTTGCTTCTCGTCCACCGGAACTTCCATGCCGTTGCAGTACCAATTCGCGAACAAAATACCGATGACACGCGAACCGTCCGGGGATTGCCAGATCATTTCCGAGAATGGAGACTCATAAGCCGCGTCCTCAGATACTTGGTTGTTGAAGCCGGTCGGCTTCACGCCGCGGCCGAATACGGCTACGTCGATATTGGCTTGCTTCAGCATCTGCGGAGCTTGTCCCATGTTGCCGAACGAATCCGGGAAATAGCCGACTTTAGAAATATGTCCGCCGTAATGGGCGCAATCGCGATGCCCGATTTGCAGATTGCGCACGTTCGCTTCGCTGCTTGTCAGGAACTCGTCCTGCAAAATGTACCACGGACCAATATGAATGCGGCCTTCGTGGATATATTTCTCCAGCTTGCCCTTCATTTCCGGGCGAACTTGCAAGTAGTCTTCCAGCATAATCGTCTGGCCGTCCAGATGGAAGCTCTTGAAGCCTGGATCATGCTCCAGCGTATCAAGCAAGGTATCCATCAATTCAATCAATAGCGCATGGTGATATTCATAAGGCATGTACCATTCGCGGTCCCAGTGAGTGTGCGAGATAATATGGGCTGTCTTTTTCGTCATGTTCAATCCCTCTCTTCCTCTAGTTGTTATGCCTTCAACCAGCGTTCGCGGTAAATCAATTCAGAGAACAAGCTGTTCGACCATGCGAACCATTCGCGCGTAAATTGCGCTGGATCGTCGACACAGAAGCCTTCGTGCATATATCCTGTACCCGCATCCGTCTCTGTAAGCAGCTGGATCAACGAGTCGATTTCTGTTTGGGAATTCGCTGTCAACCCTTGCATCGATAACGCAATGTGCCAGATATAACGTTCCGGCGTATGCGGGCTTCCGATGCCTTTCGCTTTTTTCCCGGCATAGAAGTACGGGTTCTCTTCGCTTAAAATAAAGCGGCGCGTATTTTGATAGATTGGATCGTCAGCCGTCGTATACCCGAGATACGGAATCGCGAGCAAGCTAGGCACGTTCGCGTCATCCATCAGGTTATAGTTGCCGAAGCCGTCTGTTTCATATGCATAAATTTTGCCGTATTTCGGGTGGTGGAAGACGCCGTAGCTTTGAATGCCATCTTCGATTTCTTCGTGCAAAGCACGCGCTTTTGCGGCAAACGGAGCATCTTGGTACACCGTGTCCGCGATTTCCTCCAAGTAGCGCAGCACAACAACTGCGAACATGTTGGAAGGCACGAGATAACCGAATGTGCACGCGTCGTCGCTTGGACGGAAGGCAGACCAGGTCATTCCGGTATAGTTCACCGGCATGCCCATGCCGTTGTTCTTCAACGTATCGGTCTTGCGGCAATCCATGCGCTCGAAGCGGTATGGCGAGTGCTCGAAATGACGCTGCTCCGTAGTCCACAAGTCCATGATGATGTGTGCCACAGTTTTGAATTCTCCGTCGAACAGCGATGTATCCCCAGTCTCTTTCCAATAAAGATAGCTGAGCTGCAACGGATAGCACAAGGAATCAATTTCGTATTTGCGCTCCCATACCCAACCGTTCAATTTCGTTTGGTCGCGGTGATGGATTTGGTCAAGCGGAATTTCTTCTTCGTTAAAAGCATTGGCATACGGATCGATTTGAATGTACTTCAGCTGCTTGCGCACCAATCCGGAAATTACGCGGCGAACGTCCGCATCGTCTTTGGCAAGCGGCATGTACTGGCGCACTTGAGCGCATGAATCACGCAGCCACATCGCCGGAATATCTCCGGTAAAGACATAGGACGTGCCGTCCTCGTGCAATTTGGTCGTTGTTTGCAGCGTGTTCGGGAAGCAATTCAAGAACAGCTGCATCAATTTCGGGTTATCCGCCAATTTTGTCTTTGCTTCTTCCATCACGCGAAGCACGGCTTGCGGTAGACGTTCCATATCGGCTCTCTCCTTCTCCAATCCAATCTGTGTGTTTTGTCTATAGCAAATAAATCATTAAATATGTCAATCATATTGTATATAAGCCATTGGGAAAATACAACTCATATAGCCCGTGTTCAAAATGGTCATTGAGCAACCTTATATAAACACAATCAGGTGAAGCCAACGCTTCACCTGATTGCACACATTGGGCTATTCATTTCGCTTATGCATCGCTGTCATTCCATGTTGTCAAATCTGCTGCAAGGCGAGATGCTGCTGCCTCATTATGAATTGCTGTTCTTTACTTTTTGGATGCTTTCCACTCATCCAATTGTTTCTGCATTTCCGCTTGAACTTTGTCAAGGCCGGCTTGCTTGAATTTCTCAATTGCTTTCGGAACATAGACTTTCGGGTCTACTGTTCCTGTGTACAAGGAAGCGTAGAACTCTTCTTTTACGTTCTGCAAAGCGGCAACTTCCGTTTTTACATTGTCTCCGTTGAAGTGGAATCCAAGCAATGGCGCATTTTTAGCGGAATTGTTGAACTCTGCGAATTGCTCCCATTTGTCTTTAGGGTCAGTAGGCAGCTTATCCAAGATGAAGAAGTTGCCTAATGTAAAGGACGGCATATCGTAACCCTCTGTTTTCGCAGGCAAGTATTCGATTGTTTCGGCGTCAATGCGTTTGTAGTGAACGCCTTCGATACCGTTGTTAACCAGGTTGCGCAAGTATTTGTCAGAGTTCAACAGGTTCAAGAATTCCATTGCTTTCTCTGGGTATTGAGAATTAGCGGAAATACCGTGCATGGAACCCATTACGGACCAGTTGTATACATAAGGCTCTGTGTAAGGCGTGGAGACGACTTCATAGCCCAATGTTTGGGACCAGAGGTTGTCTGCGAACGGTTGTGTATCCGGCATGTCAACAAGCCATTTGCCCGTTTTCATTTCGTCGCCGTTTTGAGCCGTTGCCGCGTCTTTTTTCAGATAGCCTTTTTTGTAGTACTCATGCATTTTTTCGAAATTTTTCATCATATCCGGTTGTTCCAGCACGTTAACCAGTTTCAGGTCAGTCGTATCTGTCAAAGCTACGCCAAGCGGCAAGTTTTCAGATACCAAGTCGTAAGGAACGCCGAATTTAAATTGCTTGTCAGCGGAGATTGGATACAATCCCGGTTCGCCTTCTTTCACTTTTGCAAGCAATGGCTCCAGATCGTCCAATGTTTTTACACTCGTGATATCAAGGTTGTACTTGTCAACGAATTCCTTGTTGAAGCGGAATACTTTTTGTGCAGGCAATTCTTTGTTGACCGGAATCGCATACGTTTTGCCGTCGATTTTTGCTCCTTCCAAGAAAGATGGATGAACGTTCTTCTTAATGTCCTGGCCATATTTCTCAAGCAGGTCATCCAGTTCATAAAAAGCGCCTTTTTTCGCGTTCGCAACATAATCAAATGCCCAGGAGCAAGTGAAAGCGATGTCATAAGGTTCGCCAGAAGCGGCAATTACACCCATCTTTTGGTTATAATCGCCCCAGTCGAACATTTTCATTTTTACAGTAACGCCGATTTTCTCAGCAGTGTACTCGTTTACTTTCTCCATAACCTTGTCAACGTCTTTTTGCGGTGTGCCAATTGTGTACCAGATCAGTTCAACCGGCTTTTCGTTCTTCGCTGCTTCACCTGTGCCGCCGGCAGCTTCTTCTTTCTTGCTGCTGCCGCAACCAGCCAGTGCCAAGGACGCGACCAACATGAGGCAGAACGTCATCAGCAACATTTTTTTTGCCTTAGCCATTTTGTTTCCTCCCCTTTTGTACCACACATAATTGTGTATATTATTTCCGAAATGGCGGCAACCATTCGAGACGGAAGCCGCCTTCCGGGAATAATCAAGATGGTAAGAACGTGTTACTCTTTAACGGCACCAATCGTTAACCCTTGTACGAAGTAGCGTTGGAAGAACGGATACGCACAAGCAATCGGTACGGTAGCCAATACGACGAGCGCCATGCGCGTCGCTTCTTGCGGCAACGAGCGGAGCAATTCAAGCGATTGACCCGAAGAGCTTAGCTGCGCGTTGCTGAGCAGGAACTGCATGCTGTTCTCGATCCGCATCAGCATCGACTGCAGCGGAACAAGTGCCGGATTGTCAATGTAGAGCAAGGCGTTGAACCAGTCGTTCCAGAAGCCGAGTGTCGCGAACAGCCCGATCGTGGCGATCCCCGGCAAGGAAATCGGAAGCACGATTTTGAAGAACGCCCGCAGCTCGCCGGCTCCGTCTATTTTCGCGGATTCAATAATGGCATCCGGAACAGTCGTGCTATAGAACGTCCGCATGATGAGCACATAGAACGCGTTCATGACGAGCGGAAGAATCAATGCCCAAATGGAATCCTTTAAGCCCAATACTTGCGTAACCACCATATATGTCGGTACGAGACCGCCGTTGAACAACATCGTAAAAAATGCGATGAAGGAGAAAAATCCCCGATACGTAAAGTTTTTGCGTGAGATCGCATAGGCGTACAATGCAATCATGGCCAAGCTGACAACCGTTCCGAGAATCGTAATAAATATCGTTACTCCGTAGGAACGAAGCAATTGATCCCCTGCTTTGAAGATATATTCGTAAGCTGAGAAGCTCCATTTATCCGGGAATATGCTATACCCTTTTGTCGCCAGCGATGATTCGTCTGTCAACGAGATGACAATAACGAACAGGAACGGATACACACATAGGAAAGCAAAACCACCGGCAATAATGTTGAACAGGATATTCATGCCTTTCGGTAAATCATGAACGTCCCGATGTTTTTTCTTACGCAATGTCATTCCCCCCTATCCTAGAACAGCGCATTTTCTTTGTTGAATTTTCGTACAATCCAGTTCGAGGTCATGACGAGAATGAAACCGACGATCGATTGATACAGACCCGCAGCCGTACTCATCGAAATTTCGCCTGTCGCCTTCAGACCACGGTATACGTAAGTGTCGATAACGTTCGTAACCCCGTACAACGGACCCGAATCGCGCGGAATTTGATAGAACAGACCGAAGTCAGCATAGAAAATCCGGCCAACCGCAAGCAAAGTCAAGATAGTGATAAGCGGCGTAATCGATGGAATCGTAATGTGGCGGATTTGCTGCCATTTGCTTGCTCCGTCAATCATCGCGGCTTCATAATACGTCTTGTCGATACCTACAATAGCCGCCAAGTACACGACGCTGGAATAACCGATCCCTTTCCATAGGTTCAAAAACACCAAAATGTAAGGCCAGTACGTCGTCTCTGAATACCAAGATAACGGTTCTTTACCCATCCAAGCCAGGAATTGGTTCATAACCCCTTTGTCCACGCTCAGGAAGCTGAACGTAAAGTATCCGACGATAACCCAAGATAAGAAGTGAGGCAGGAACATCCCTGTTTGATATACTTTGGCCAATCGTTTGTTAACGATTTCACTCAAAATAATGGCCATCGCCACGGCACATACGAGCCCGAGCACGATAAACACCAAGTTGTACAAAATCGTATTTCGTGTAATGACATAGGCGTCATTCGTACTAAAGAGATATTCGAAATTTTTAAATCCTACCCATTCGCTCTGCTGCAAGCTGGCAAGGAAACCTTCTCTGCTAAAACGATAGTCCTTGAAAGCGATCACAGTTCCGAACATCGGCAGGTAGGAGAAGAACAAAAACCACAAGGCTCCTGGCAGAACCATGAGAAGAAAGATCCGATTGCGGTTTAGGTTCGATAAGGCATTCTTGATGAATTGCATCCGATCATCCCCCGTTGCTTATGTTGTACATTTAGCGTAACCCAATTAATACGTTTTCAACAGTAAACAAACTTTAGATTTGGTGTACAAAATAAAGAAAGGGCTTTCACGCCGGAACTATTGCGCCGTTCCGATGTGGATGCCCTTTCCTGTTATGGTTTTCATCCCAATTCAGTCTGTCTTCCAGTGGATTTCACGGTATTCTTTAGGAGAAATGCCCACATACTTTTTAAATTGTTTGTAAAAGTAACTTTTGTCCCAATATCCGACTTTCGCCGCAATATCAGTCATGCGAAAGTTCGTTTCGACCAACATTTCTTTCGCTTTTTTAATCCTTGTCTTATTCAAATAATCGGAGAAGGTGGATTGCACTTCTTTTTGGAACAATTGACCTAGGTAGACCGGATTAATGTTATAAATCTGGCTTAGTGTCTTCAGTGACAATTCCTCCGCGTAGCGGTCATGAATGTCATTCAGCACCTGCTTCACGACCGGACTCATATCTTCCGGTTCAGCCAGCCGCTCAATCATGCGTCTGGCCACCTGCATGACATGCTCCTTCAATGCGTCCAGCGTCTGAATATGATACACGTCATCGAACCAATCCTGCTCATCATCCAGCTGCAGAATGGCAGAATCCTTCATCGATTGCTTCCATGCAATAAGGAGCTCGACCGCAAAATTGCGAATGTCGCGCGGGGCCGCCCCTTCCGTCACGGATAACTGATCGAAATCCTGCTGCAGCTGCGCGGCGATTCCCTGCCGATCACGAGCATACAATAACTTCACATAGGGTTCCGTCTCCGGTTGAACGGCAGCCGGGCGCGACGAGCGGTAGCTTGCGATCTCATCGCAATCGACGACATCGTCATCGAGCCGGACGAGATGATACGGCTGCACCTGCTTCGCGTGTGCGAAGCTCAGCGACGCATTGGAGTATCCGTCCTGCACGCTGCCGATCGTCACTTGCAGCGGTGTCATCAATCTGTGCTCCGCTTCCTTTTTCCACTGGCGCAGCTTCTCCACAATCGCCTGCTTGTCTGCAGGCTGGCACAGGCCGAATACAATGGCTGTCTCGCCATCCCACTCCCGGACACAGAAGCCTCCAGAGAGCGAAGCGAGAAGCTCCTTGGCCTCCTTGGCAACCGCATCCTGCTTCGCATAGTCCAATTCGTTGTCCATGTGAACCTCGGGCCGAACCAATACGACCATATAGCATGGGTGCTTGAACTGAATATCCAGCATATCGGCACGCTGCTGCAGTTCTTCCAAATGAATATGATCGCGCAGCCAGCGGTACAGCACATTATCACGCAAAATGTCGCGGTTATGCTGTTCAGCCATATGGTGCATACGGGATTGGTCTAATTTTTGCACTGTATTTTCCAAGGTCGATCGAAACTCTTCAATATTAATTGGCTTGAGCAGATAATTCTCTACTCCCAGCTTGATGCCTTCCTTTACATATACAAATTCGTTATAGCCGCTTAGTATGATAAATCTGGTGTGCGGATGAACCTGTTTTACTTTTTGTATCAATTGAAGTCCGGTCATCTTCGGCATCATAATGTCGGTAACGACCAAATCGACGGGCTGATCCTTCAAGATGTCCCATGCAGCTTCACCATTTTCAGCTTGACCGACAATGCGAAGCCCGTAATCGTTCCATTCTAAAATCGATTGCAAACCATCAATAATAAACGGTTCATCGTCGACTAAGAACACATCATACATCGTTTTATCCCCCCAACCCTAGTCCACTCCATTACTTAAGCGGCACGCGAATGGTAACTATCGTGCCTAGGTTCAATACGCTGTCAATGGTCAAACCATAAGATTCGCCATACAAGATTCTGAGACGTTCCTGTATATTTTTCAAGCCGAGCGACCCATGATCCTGTATCTGGGCTTCGTTCAATTCTTGCTGAATTTGCTTGAGACGTTCCGGTTCGATTCCCTTTCCGTTATCGGAGATGCGGATGACGAGTTTCCCTTCCGACTGCATCACTTCAATTAAAATGTGATTGTCGGTCCGCTCGAGGCCAATGCCGTGCACCAAATAATTTTCGATAATCGGCTGCACCGACAGTTTCATAATATTATAACCGCCCAGTCTTTCGTCCATATTGATCGTGTACTGCAGTTTATCCCGGTACCGAATCCGGGTCAATTCCAAGTATCTGCGGCAGTTCTCGATTTCTTCATTGACGGTAATGACGGTTTTATCTTTAACCATATGCCTGAACATCGAAGCAAGGCTGTAGATCATCTCTCCCACATCATGCACGCCTTGCGAGATGGCGCGCATCCGGATCACTTCCAATGTATTGAATAAAAAATGAGGCTTAATCTGGGCTTGCAGCGCGATGAGCTCCGCATGCTTCTGCTTCAATTCCGATTTATAAAAGCGGTTGATATATTGCTTCAAATCTTCACACATCTTATTGAAGCTTTCTGAAATCAGTCCCAGCTCGTCTTCTCTATCTACAGGCAGACGCGCATTCAAATTGCCGTCCTGCACTTTCTTCATCGCCTTGACAATCGTCTGCGTGCGGCGGGATAGATGGAGCACCGAAAAATAAGTCAGCATCAATACGGTGACGATGCATAGAACGGTAACGATGCCAATCGTATTTCTGATTCCGGATAAATGATCCGTAATCGCAGCTTGCGGCAAAGCCCCCACTACCGTTAACCCAAGCTTGTTCGTCTTGGATACGATGACGTAGGATTTTTGACCTTCCAGATCAACCGCTTGCGACTTATTGCGGTCTACAGAAGCCAGCTTCTCATAGTTCGGCCATACTTGCCCATCATAGGCCGCCTCGGCGGGATACACGATCTCGCCTTTCTGATTCAGGACAAGCCATTGCTCTCCTTTAATGGAAGAACCGATCTGGCGCGCAATCCCTTTGGCATTGAAATCTATCGATATATGGCCAGCCGTCAGCAACGTTTCCGGACTGCTGATGCGGGTCGTCACCGTGAATAACGACATATCCCGCGATCCGTCCATATCTTTCGCCGGCTCCTGACCGCGATTGCCCTGTGTGGATTCCGTTCCCTCCTGCTTCGCCTTTTTACTCATATAGGAAGGATTCTGAAAACCGTAGCGCTCGCGCCGCCACTGTTCATTCAATCCGGGATCCTTGCTCCAATCGTACATCTTGCCGCTTAACGCCTGCGCGCTGTACATCAGGGCAAACTGCTTCGCGGGGCTGATCAAGCTAATGTTCTGCAAGTCGGGATCCTTCCAAAATTGCAGGACATAAAAATCCTGTAAATTGCGGGTAAAAAACACGTTGCTCGAACTATACGTATCGAGGCGGTAACGAATGTATTGCTCGTATCCTTGCTCAAGCAAATAAACCGTATCGCGTATGAGCATATTATCCTGGAACATCTGCTGGGTTATCGCCTGCGCCATATCGTACTTCTGATCCAGAAAGCGATTCATGTTGTCCACGGTACGCTGCTGCTCCAGCAGAGCGGTATTAATATCATTGCGCGCAAAGTACTGATAGGCAAATACGGATACGGTAAGCAAAGAAGCGACCGCGATAAAGGAGTAGACGGCAATCAATTTATTGAACAGCTTTTTCTTAAAGTGTTTTTGATAAATTTGTTTGAACGCTTTGAACATGATGGCGCTTACCTCCATCTTAAAGTTAACGAAAATGTTTCCAAGGGAAACATATCTATTAGGTTTTCTGCAGACTTGGGCTTATTCTTCATTCTTCTTATTTACTTTATCAAACGTTTGCATGGAGAAGGAGAACCAAATGGTGCCAGACCCAAATTTTCAAATCGAAAATGTGCCACTCGTTTACTAGACTGGACTATACACCTATAATATCATAATCAATATATTAAATATTAATTATTTCTTTCTGAAGAGGAAGCCAGTTCTGGCCGGTGTGCGACTTGACAGAAATTGCGCAAGCAAGGTGATGCGCGCCAGGACGAATTCGCCTGTACGCTCAAGCCGTATGAGCACAGAGATAACAAAAAACAGCAGCCCGTACCGGCAATCGGTATAGGCTGCTGTTTTGGTATGCACTTGGTCCCGTCCGCTATCTTTTTTAAAGGAGAAAGCCGATAACGGGCCGGGTCCCTCTGCCCCATTCGTGCGCTATTGCTTCACTGCCATCTGCGATGCATCAATTCCGAACGACTCTGCCCAAGAAGCGTTTCACCGGCCCGTAAGGCGTATCAAGCATTTCATAGAAGTTGACGATGACCGGATATCTTACCGTTATCATATCAATATTCTCGAAAATGATGTTCTGCTCTCCCTCAGCCAGACGAGGCTCCTCGACGAGCGAGAACAGCTTCGATCCGAGCATGCGCCCGCCATGATCCGTCAGCTCCAGCTTTATTTTGGACAAGCTCGGATCGGCCATTACCTGTTGAGCACGTTCGATATTGAGCTTCAGCTTCAATCCGTATGACGTCGATTCCATTATCGAATTTCCGTCCCGAAGCCATTTGCCCTCCCAATCGTTGATCTTCAAGCGGAACGGGTACATGTCGAACAACAAGTCGCCTGTATAATCAGGACTCGTCTTGAAGCGAAACGTATCAACAACGAATGGATATTCCTTCTCTTCACGGTTGTCAACGATATGCAGCAACAACTCTTGCTCCTTCCCCCCATCCGGCAGAACGAACAGATGCGATTCGACTACGGCCGCATTCGGGATGAGCGACTTCTTGTCTGTCTTCGATCCGATACGTTCTCCGCCGAATCGGGCTCCGTCCTTATTCTCCAATTCAGCATGGAACGATGGCAGCACCACGGCGGATCCGCTCTTGTTTTCAAGCTTGAAGCGAAGCAGCAAGGCCTTGAAGCCCGCCTCCTTGTTCTCGAGCATCGTTTCCTCTTCGATCGATACGTTCAAGCCTTCTGGGAATAAATCGACCCCGGCTCCGAACTTCATCGGCTCCCGCAGCTTGTAGTCAGTCGGTGTCACTTGGCTTGACGCTTGCTTCGGAATGTTAATAAAGAGACGCCCCACTTGATACGTGACCGCTTGCGACGCATCGGCCGCTCCCGGCGGCTGGAACGATTCAGGCGTCATCAACTGCAAGCCGGTCAGCTCCGTCCGCGGTCCCGTCTCGACCGCAAACCGGAGGGTCGTGCCTTCCCCCGGCATGAGCGATTCGGGAACCTTGCCCAGCTTCTTGCTGTAATAGAGGACGTTGTTAGACCAAGCAGTCAGCTTAAAGTCCGGCACGCTTTCCCGTATGTTGTTCCGGTTCTCTACGCGGAACGTGACGACATGGACGGACTCCAGCTTTTCTTTGCCGCGTTCCGCCGCCTGCTCCGGCTTGCCCGAGCTCTTGACGATGCTTATCGGCGTGTAGACAAGCATCGACGCATCAGACAATGCTCTGAGTTGGAAAGGCTGGCCCCAGTCCTTAATCATCCGGGGATCGGTTATCGGCGTGTAGTCGTTCTCCCATGCCTGCTGCGGCATATGCATTGTAGCGACGGCCGTTTCCTTTTTCGGATACACTTCACGGTTGACTTCCTTCCATATGAAGCGGATTGGAGCGGCCGTTTCCTCAGCCACCACATGGCTCATCCAACGCCATTCGGCGACTTCGCCCTGCGACATTACGCGCACATTGTTCGAGCTGGGCTCCATGGCATACTCCGCCCTATTGTCCATCTGCACGAACAGCTCATAGTTAGGCAGGCGAAGCCGTTTGCCCGAATCGTTCTTTAGCTTGATAACAGCGGCAACCTGCCGTCCCTCAGTCGTATCGCTGTTAATGACATCGGCCAATTCGATGTTCAATCCGAATTTGGCCTTCATGTATTCCGTTGCATCCGGCACCAACGTTTGTATTGGCTTGGGCGGATTGGCGGTATTTGCGCCGCTTTTTTCATTAGTTGCATTAACATTGTTGGCGGCGTTAGCGTTAGCTTTATTAGCTGCATTAACTTTGTGCTTGGAATTAGCTTTATTAACCGCATTAACCTTTTTAACGTTATTTCCTTTGTTGACTGCAATGGTTTTGTCAGCGTTGCTAATCTTATTGGCATCATGGAGCGAGTTTACCTGACTGACTTGCATAGCCTCATCAGGCTGCAAAGCTGGCTTAACGGAATAGGCTGTCACTCGCCCGTCATCCATAGGCTGGCGCGCATGGACTGGAATCGTGCCGGCGTAGATTCCAAGCAGCACAGCAACTGCCGTCACTTGAATCATTTTTTTATTCATTGATCGCCATCTCCTTTACTGCGCAAGCCGCACCTGCTGCTTATCCTGCAGTTGATGCTGGCCTGATACTATGATGGATTCTCCTTCCCGCAATCCGTCCGTCACCGCATATAGAGCTTCCTCCAACGGCCCCAGTCTGACAGGACGCTTCACTGCGGCACCGTCTTTATATATAAAGACGAATGTTGCTCCCTCGTCGCGCACGACTGCGTTCGCCGGCACGACAGGAACCTCGCGCTCTTTCTCTCCCGCCAGGCTTAGCTGAACCTTCATTCCCGGCTTCAGTTCAAGCTTGGAATTATCCGCCTTCAGCTCGATGGCATATGTTCGCGTATCCATATCCATGACGGATGACAAATAGGTGATTGTTCCCTTAAAGATTTTCTCCCGGCTGCCGGATACATAAAAATCCAACGTCTTTTTACCGTGCACGAGCGGGAGCATATCTTCGGCCAGCTTCGCCTGAACACGCACCGTGCGGATGTTGGCGACGCGGCCTAGCTTCGTCCCGGGAGCCACATTCATCCCGGAGAGGGCTTCCCATTCCGTCAATATGCCATCGGCAGGCGATTTTATTTCCGCTTCTTCCAGCGCGAGATTCGCCTCTTTCAACTGATACTGCGCCGCCGCAATTTGATCTTCCGCTGTCACTTCGGACTGAACGCTCTCCGCTGTATCCAGCTTTATTTTCAGCACTTGCAAATCAAGGTTGGTATTTTTAAGCTGCACCTCCGCCTGTTCGACGGCCGTTTTTTCCACCGTGCCTTCGTCATATCCGTTTTTCAGCTTGTTCAGCGCCTTCGTCTGTTCCTCGACTTGGGCTTCCAGCTTCGTGATCGACAAGCGCGCTTCAGCCATGTCCGCGCGCTTGGTCTCCCGTGATGACGCAAGCAGCTTCTGGGCGCTCTGCAACGCTTGTTCCGCCCGCTGCTTCTGCGACTCAATGCGGGCTACATCCGTGCGGGCTATCACTTCCCCGCGTCTGACCTGCTCCCCGCGCCGCTTCTGTACCGACACGACATCGCCCCCTCCCTTCGCGACGATATCCATCATGATCGATGGAGCAATATCGGCTACAACCTCCGCTGGAGCTCCCATCGGCTGCTTAGCCACGGCCGCCGTCTTGACCTCGGGAATGGCTGTCTGCTGCCCGCTCTCGGCTCCCGGCTCAGTGGCCTGGTCTGGCTGAGAGCATCCGGCGGCGACAACAACCGTTCCCGCGAGTATCGCCAGGAGAAGCGCTCTTTTGATGCGGCTGCTTCTATAGGTTTGATTCATGAGTTATATCCCCTTTCCTGCGGCATGCGGCGCCGCATCGTTCCCCGGTTGTCCGGAAACGCGCTTGCCGCTTCGCTGCCGCCGGGCAATGATATCGTAAATGATCGGAACGACGACGAGCGTTAAGAGCGTAGATACGGTCAGACCGCCGATAACGACAACCGCCAACCCCCGCGAAATGAGCGTTCCGTGGCCGAACCCGAATGCAAGCGGCAGCAACGCCATAATCGTGGCGCCGGCCGTCATGATGATAGGACGCAGACGGGAGAGCCCCGCTTCGATCAATGCCGGACGTACTTCCAATCCCGCTTCGCGCAGCTGTTGCGCCTTATCGATATACACAATGGCATTCGTGACCACGATGCCGATAAGCATCATGAAACCGATGAGCGATGTAATATTGATCGATTCATTGGTTAAAAACAGCCCCAGCACGCCCCCTATAGCCGCAAACGGCAGGGAGAACAAAATCGCGAACGGCGCGCTCGCATTGCCGAACGTCAGCACCATAATCAAGTACACGACGAATACCGCCGCGCCCATTGCCACAAACAGCTGACTGAAGCTCTCGCCGATGTCCGCGCTCACGCCCGTTACTGAACGGCCAACGCCTTCAGGCAGCTCGACGAGATCCAATCCGGCCGCAACCTGGGCGCTGATGCCGCCCTTGTTCTGTCCGGTAATTTTTGCGGTTACGTTGATGACTTGCTTTTGATTGTCCCGCTTAATGGAGGCAGGCGCTTGCACCCGTTTGATATCCGCGATATCCGCAACCGCTATCGTGTCTTGAGTCGGTGTTTTCAGTTGAATAAGGCCAAGGGCATGTAAGCCGTTTTGCAGTCCGCCCTCCGTTTCGACTACGGTAGACAGCAGTCCTTCCTCGTACCGGTATTCGCCAATTTTGTCTTGAAACAGCCACGTTTGCAGCGTGTTCTGCACAACAGCAGGGGTAAGCCCGAATTGATTCGCTTTGCGCGGATCGACATCAATGACGACTTCCGATGCGGCTTCACTCAATGAGTCCTTGAATTCAGACAGCTCAGGGAACTTCTTCATTTCCTGCTTGATGACGGCGGCGGCCTGCCTCAACTGGGCAGCGTCTTCTCCAGACAGAACGTAGGTGAAATCCGGCGACGAGCCGGCATCTCCTGACAGAGTCATCGTATCCAATTCCGACCCTGCCGGAATGAGCTTGGCAAGCTTCGTTTTATATTCCCGCTTTACCTGATCGACATCAGCCTCTTCGTTTACTTCCGTATATATTTGCGCCATATATGGCAGCGCATTCGGATCGCCGCCATAACCGACCAGTGTTTCGATGAAGGTGAACAGAGGGCGATCTTGTCCGTCCCGTGCCGCACGCAGCTCTGCCTCCATTTCTTTCAAGATGAAGTCCGTCGTCTTCAAGGAGCTCTCATAAGGCAGCTTCACCGTGAAGAAGAACTGACGCGGCGGATTGCCTTCCGGCATAAAGGTGAAGGAAAGCTGCGGCACAATAGCCACCATCGTGACGATGAACAGCAGACCCGATATAAGCAGGGTCTTCAAGCGGTGAGCCAAAGACCATTCCAGCAATCGCCGGTAACTGGACGCAAGAGCCGATGGCTTAGACTGATCGTGCCCCTTGACGTCAGCCTGCTTCAGCACGATCAGCTTGGCAAGCATCGGGATAACGGTCAAGGCAACGAGCAGCGATGCCATCAAGGCGCAGGCCAGCGTAATGGCGAAGGGGCGGAACAATTGACCGGCCGGGCCGCTAATCATGCCGATTGGCGCAAATACGCCCACTGTCGTCAACGTGGATGACGTGATGGCATTCGCCACTTCCTTGGTCGCTAAGGCGATGACAGACTCGTCCCTCTCTTCAGCCCGCTGCAGCTTCGAATAAATATTTTCGATGACGACAATGCTATCGTCGACGACGCGGCCAATCGCTATAAACATGCCGCCGAGCGTCATAATATTAAGCGAGATGTCCATCCATTTCATAAGCAGCAGAGCGATAAGCACCGACAGCGGAATAGACACGAGCACGATAAGCGTCATCCGCATATTTTTCAGAAAGACAAGAATCATGAGCGATGCCAGCAAAGCGCCGACAAGCCCTTCGCGCACAAGTCCCCCGATGGATTCTTTGACTTGGTCTGCGTAATTGTATACCTTCTTGAAGGTTACGCCCGCGAGCTCCGACTTCCACTGTTCCATCAGCCGATCCGCCCCGCTGGAGAACTCGACTGCATTCGCGCCGCTTGCCTTATACAGCAAAATGCCGATGGCTGGTTGATCGTCCAGCCTTGCCATGAACTTGGACTCGGTAATCTCGGCGATCCTCCCCAGTTCAGCCAGGTGAACCGTTCCTCCTTGGGCAGTCTGCAAAGGAATATCCTCGAGCTGCTTCACGCTGCTTATTCCGTTGTCCATGCGGGCAAGAAGCGTGTTCCCATCCAGCTCCACCGTTCCTGCAGGACCGGATGCCAGAGCGCTGCGCACCGCTTCCGACACTTGAACCGGCGCAAGCCCGTATGCGCGGAGCCTCTCCGGCGATAGACGGATGCTCAGCGTCGTGCTGCTCGCACCGATAATATCCATATGATCCAAGCCCCTTAACGCTTGAAAGCCTGGCTTGATCGTCTTCTCGAAGTGCTGTTCCAGTTCAGACTGCGTCATGCCTTCGTCCGCATACATGGCCAAATAATAGGAAGGGATCGATGCAACGCCGAGCGTAGATACATGAGGGCGATCCATACCAGCCGGGAGTGAAATTTCCTGAATCAAACTTTCCATATCCGATTTCTTCCGATCCGGATCCACGCCTTCCTCAAATGTCACGAGGATCGAAGCTATTTGGTCGCTGGATGTCGAGGAGATCGACTTCACGCGCTCCATGCCGGATATTTTTTTCTCAATCGGCTTCGTCACCTCCTCCATCACGTCCTGCGGAGGCGCCGCATACCGCGCAGTCACTAAGACAAGCGGGAAGGAAATATCGGGCATGTTATCTATTTTCAAGCCCGTGGACGCATACACCCCTCCTCCGAACAGCATCGCTACGATAATGAGAACCGCAGCCACATTTTTCATTGAAAATCGAATCAACGAATTCATAGTTTTCTCCTTGCCTCCTCCTTTACAGCTTCATGTTCCAAGGTTCCGGCTTAGAACATAACGTATCAAGGAAATATGAACGGAGCATGAACAAAAGAAAATTCTGGAACAAGAAAAAGGCCATAACCGCAGGGAAGCGGTTATAGCCATTGAAAGCATAAATTATATGTTAATATGGAAGAGGCAGCATGGTAACAACTAGTAATGAGACCACGTTTGACTGGCTATCCCTTTATAATCGGCAGGGTCACCGTTACTTTCGTTCCTTGGCCTTTCGCGCTTGCCAACGCAATCGACCCATTGTGCAATGACACGACCTTGTTCACAATCGCCAGGCCGAGGCCGCTTCCGTTCCCATCCCGCCGCCGTGACCGATCCACCTTATAGAACCGTTCGAACACCCGCTTCTGGTCATCTTCAGGTATGCCTATGCCTGTGTCGGAAATGACAACTTCGATTCCTTTAGATTGGCGGGACAACGCTATCGTAATCGTTCCGTTAGCTGGAGTGAATTTCATACTATTACCGATTAGATTCATCCAGACGAGACTTAGCATATCTTCATCTGCAATAATGGCGACTGCTTCGAACCGAAGCTCCATCTGCAATGATTTGGCTTGCCACTGCGGTTCACAAGCAACAATGACTTTGCGCAGCTGCTCGTCTAACGAATAGGCCCTCATATTAACAGGGTGATGTTCTGACTCCAAGGAAGCGAGCTGCAGCAGATTGTCGCTCACACGGGACAAGCGTTCGCTCTCCGTCATAATGATTTGCAGGTACCGTTCACGCTGCTGTTCGGGGACAACGTTATTTTTGAGCGCCTTGGCGAAGCCGAATATAGACGTCAGTGGGGATTGAATCTCATGCGAGACATTCGAGACGAAATCTTGCCTCATTTTCTCCACCTGATTCAACTCTTTGGCCATATAATTGAAGCTGGCCGCCAATTCTCCGATCTCATCCTTTCTCTTCGTGCGCAATTCAGTCGTAAAATCACCCTTTGCCATTCTCCTTGTAGCCGCGGTCATCTTCTTCACCGGAAGGACAATATAACGCGCAGCCACGAGGAAGCACAGGCTTCCCACTGCCAGCACGACGATAAGCACCATGATAATGAAGCGCCCGATGACGTCCGAGCCGCCGAAGGACATCTGCAAAAAAAGCGCCTGCCGTTCTCCGCCAATATCGATAGGGAGTCCAATAATCGGACCGCTATCGTCATTATCCGCAATGATGCGTACTTGCTCGCCCGTCAACACTTGTTTAACCCTATCCGCTTCAACATGGAGCATCTGGCGTCCATTGATGCCGCGCTCCAGCAAAGTCCGGCCTCGACTGTCGAAGAGTTGCATTTGATACGTATCCAAAGAGTGCATCGAGAGTAAATATTGCTGAAATTGAGACAACGGCATACCTGTACGAAGTCGAACCAGATCTTGACCCAGTTTCGATAAATCCTGAAACGCAACCTCCTCCATCTCTTTTTGAAACAACATCCCAGACACAGAAAACGCAGCAAAGATGCCTACAATCAATGCTAGCATAAAAGTGAGCACGACCCGGACATACAGCGTCTTAATCATGGTATACCTCTAAGCGATAGCCAAGACTGCGGGCGGTCACGATGTTGAATGACTCCGCATAGCCGGAAAACCGTTCTCGGAGGCGCTTAATATGTACGTCTACCGTACGATCGTCCCCTTCATAATCCATGCCCCATATTTCTTGAATCAGCTGCTCGCGCGTCAAGATTTGTCCTGGACTGCATGCGAGCTTAAACAGAAGCTCAAATTCTTTCAGCGGCAATGTCATAGTCGAATCGTCTTCCTGCCGGATCACTTTATAACTGCTGCGATCCAACCGCAGCTGGCCGAGCTGGACAACTTGCGAATATACGATCCGATAACGTCGAAGCAGCGCCTTCACCCGCATGACAATCTCCATCGGATCGAACGGCTTCGTTATGTAATCATCGGTGCCGAGCTGGAACCCTTTGATTTTCTGCCCGGGTTCCCCATTCGCAGTAACCATAAGCAAGGGCAAATCAGGGTAGCCGCGGCGCAGCTCGCTGCATAGCTCCCATCCGTCCATACACGGCATCATAATGTCTAAAATGACCAAATCCACCCGATTCGTATCCATTAAATGAATAGCTTCCAATCCGTCCCGCGCTTCAAGCACGTGGAATCCTTCGTTGCGCAAATATAATCCGATGAGCTCGAGAATATGTTCGTCGTCGTCCGCTACCAATATCGTCCTCATCCGCCCTGGTCTCCTTCAACACAATTGGTTCATTTCCGATGCAATATGCTGCCAGATAAGTTCTTTTAGCAGTTCAATTGTATTATATTGCAAGGATTTGATCCATAATTTCCCCTATGCCGAAGCAAACCATATCCGTCTAATCGGCAGGCTCAATCCCGTCTTCTACCAACCTGTCAGCGAAATACAGCTCTATATCGGGGTTCACGGCGCGCAACAGCGTGCACTCTTGCCGGACGGCGCCGAACATCTCTCCTCTTTGATCGGACGTCAAGCCTTCGGCCGTAATATAGAATTTCAGATCCATCAGGTACCCTTCCTCATTCGCCTCATCCTCCACCTCAATCTGCAGAAAGGTCAAGTTCCATCCCTTCTCCTCGGCATAGCTCTCCATTGATATTGCTGCACTTGAAGCGAGAGAGAACAGCCATAGTTCCAAAGAACTAAATCCAGCTTTATCATCGCTGCCTCCGCCTTCATGATTGATCATGACGCTGCGTGAATCGGCATACCCAATTTGTTGCCGCGGTTTCAATCTTTTCACAAGCACATGCATAAATAATGTCTCCTTTTTCATACTCGGCTCGTTTGTTCGCAACTGCTGACATAGCAAGGGTTACAAACAAATTTCCAGTATATTTTTCGACAAATTTCTGGTTTTTTATTACTATCCCTTTCATTCCCAGTATCCGTTCTATGTTCTAGATAACTAAGATTTCGCAACAACCCGGCTCTGTAAAATGAATTGAAGTAATAGTTACATTTTTGTAATAATGATTCTTCGAGACTATTGTCAGCTTTTTAATAATTATGCTAGTCTATTTTTGTCGATTAATTAGTAATCAACTTACATTTTTTACATTGAAGGAGGAGATGCAGTGAAAACCGCATTACGCACTGTCCTGGTGGCAGGCGCAGTATTCGGCTGCATGCTGTGGGCAGATGACGCTCTCGGCGCGACGGTACATGCTGCCGAAGCAAAGCAAGTGACGATTCACGTTAATGGAGAAGCACTGCAATTTACTGATATTATTCCAATTCTTGATGAGAATAAGAACCTTTACGTCCCATTGCGCGGCTTTGCCGATCAAATGGGGTATACGATAAATTGGACTGCAATTAACGAAGATGTTGTTGAGATCGAGTTCTCCAACGGCGGCAAGACCGTTCGGTTCCGCACCGACAGTCCGAAGGCCGAAGTTGACGGACAAACCGTTGATATGGGAAGCAAGCCATGGGCGTATAAAGACAATACATATATCCCACTGCGCTTTTTAATGGAGCAATACAATTTAGCCTTTACGTGGAATTCAGATTATTTAAAGGACATTCCAAGCATTGAGCGCAATGCTCTGGAAAAACCTCAGGCAGCTAAAGCAAAAACAGGCGGCCAGGCTGATCGCATCCTGAACACGGCCAATAGTTACGTCGGCGTGCCCTATGTATGGGGAGGCACTTCGCCTAGCGGCTTCGATTGCTCCGGTTATGTTAATTATGTATATAGCAAGCACGGAATATCCCTGCCGCGCACTTCCCGCGAAATGTATCGTGCCGTGGGCACATCGGTAAGCAGCCTGCAGCCCGGAGATTTGGTCTTTTTTGCGGACGGAGGTAAATCCATAACGCATGTCGGCATCTACATCGGCAACAATCAGTATTTGAATGCTTCATCAGGCAAAGCCCAACGCGTTGTCGTGTCGAGCTTGTCTTCGTCCTGGTCCAGCCGCACCTATGTCGGCGCCAAGCGTGTTCTTTAATCATTATAACCAGGAAGAAACAGGAAACGAAACGACAGTGAAACAACAATTGAATAGCACTTCCAAGCCCGCAACGATAGTATGCGGGTTTTCTTCTGGGTGTGGTATTGTTCAAGGGAGAACAAATATCTCGTGACTGGTTTCTCCGGAAAAGACATATACCGGATCTGGTGCACAAGGTTTAAAAAAAGTAATATAGTCATGCATACAAAAAAACGGCAGATCCACATGAAATTAGATCTCCCGTTTCCTTCAATTTTCTTTCGCTGCCTCTGCCCTCATACGTCTACTGGTTCTTTAGCGCCGACTCCGGAAGCAACTGCTCCAACCGGACCGATTCAGCATCAATGGGATCCGATGCCACCTACTGCTCGGTTGCCTCAGCATATCAGGAACAACTTCTCCTACAGCTCAACATAACTTTGCAATGAGTTACCAGTACTCGTTGAACTCGCTGACACATTCTATTTTTTTCTTTTTTGAACAATGTTAAATATTACTGCAACAGTGTTAATAACAATTAGTATAATAAGCAAATTATTTGTGGTGCTTAGATTTTGACTTAAATTACTGAGCTCTGCTCGCACCTCGAATAAAGCATTGCTGGTTCCCTTGGCTACGTCTCCGATACTAGAACTTATGTCATTGAAAAACTGATGAAGTTCAGAAAAATCATTCTTTTCCATAATTCACCTCCAAAATGATAAGTTTTTATTGACTCTCCGCGCATCCATAGATTAACATATAATTGTAAAATAATGAATATGAGGGAGGTATTTTCTTTTGAGAAAAAAATTTGCACCCTTTTTGGCACTGTTTCTATGTATTGCTTTTATTGTTTCTTCTGTAGCATCTGCACAAGAAGGATTAGATCGATCGGTACAAAAAGTTAGGTTGAAAATGATGTATGTACAAGTTCCGAACTACGATAATGTAAAAATTGTAAGGAGCGAAACTACAAACACTGCAGAAGTTAAATTGTTCGACAAAACTACTGGCGACTTGTTACATAAATACGTAGAAACAGTTGAAAAGGACACTTCCTCAACCTTTGCTGCAAAAAGTGGAGATTTTTACATTGTAACCGTTCATGAAGAACAAACGGATGGGCCAGCTGTAACTAGATTAGAAGTGAAAATGAATGTTTATAGTTCAGGTTCATTCCGACAAATTAATAGCATAGAAAGTAAGAAAATGTTCCCTGTCAGTTCAGGATATTTCACTGTAGAAGACAGAGACGTAGTTGCTATCTCAGCTACTGGATCTTTCCCTACTACAGAAATTAGAGCCAATGGAACTGGAGTAGTGACCCACAAAAGCACAAAAACTGAAAGTGGAGAATTAGCTTTTACTGCAGGCTATTTAGCAATTTGGGGTTTTAATATTTCATACACCAACTCTGATCAAAAAGATTTCTACGCCAGAAAACACATAAGTATGTCACTAAACTATAATTTGTATCCAAACTGAATAATCGAGTAGGAGGAGGCTAGCCTCCCGACCTCTCACAGAATACGTGTAACGGTAGACGGTTTCAAAAGTTTCACAAAGTTCCAGATTATCAGCCCTCTTGCTTAGCAATAAGCCAAGAGGGCGTTTTTTATGTTTCGAGCTATTTCCCAAGCCGCACAACGGGAGAAAACCATTACGCAGGAATAGTAACACGATAAGGATTTTGCCGCCCATCCCGATCTCAACTTTCCCTGCTCGATGAGATCCGCTGCTAACACCTCCACCACTCTCTTGTCCAACTTCTGGTGTTAAGAAAAAAGTCTTCGAGTGAAAAGAAAGTATTAAACTGACTTATTTGGACGTGCCTCTCTTAGCTATTCCTTGATCGTACAGGGACTGCGGTGCCATGCGTGGGGCTACGGATGTTTTGAAGAGCTCGGAGTTAAAGATAAGGAATTATAAGAGATTTGGACCAGCCATGAAATCCAACCACCCACTAATCCCCAATCGTTCCAAAACCACTAACAGGCGAAGCTAGAGAATGGCACTAGGCTCCATTGGGCTTTTTGCTCCACAATAGTGGGTATCTGATAATGTAACCAGTAAATAACTTCAGTTTAGAGCTTAACAAACGATTCTATATTGGATATGTGGATCATTTTGTAAATTGTTAGGATAGAAAGAAAAAGGACTATTTGGCAGCCCTTTCTCTAGAGGAGAGCAAGTCAGTGGTCCACACGACTGTTAAAGTTGAATGCGCTTATATTGACATCGCGGAAAAGTTCATAATTCGGCGTAAGAAAGAGCAGCAGGGTAAACTTGGCATTTAAACAGTGACATTACAGCTATAGGAGAGGATTGTTCGCGATTCCATTATCTGCTACGCTCGTAGGGAATCGTAGCTGTGCATCAAAGGAGGAAAATCATGAAGTTATCCATAGGTGGATTTTCGTTCAACAACATGCGCTTGGAAGGGAAAATGGATATTTTCTCTTATATAGACACGGTGCATGCACGTTACCAGCTTCACGCCATTGATTTCTGGAACGCCTTCTTCGCTGATATCTCGCGTCCGCTTTGGAGAGTTGCTGATGACGACCTGCTGCGGCGCATCCGCGACGCTTTGAAGGAACGAGAAATGACGCTGGTGAACATTGCTGTAGATAGCGCGCATCTATGGGACCCCGATCCGGAAGTGCGGGAAGCGCTCCATCAAAATGCGCTCTCCTACCTGCGTGCCGCAGAAATACTGGAAGCGAAATCGGTGCGCTTGGATGCCGTGCTGCATGGTGACGGTCAGCTAAGTGACGAAGCTTTGGCGTACATCGCCGCGCGTTACCGTGAATATGCCGACCGGGCGGCCGACGGCGGTTACTGGGTCGGTCCCGAAAATCACACCGGCCTCGCCCTGCAACCGGCCTCGCTCGTTCGCATCTCCGAAGCGGTCGATCACCCGCATTACGGCATTCTGCTCCATCTTGGCCGCTGGCAGACGAGAGGCGTGTCATTCGGTCACCGCAAACCGTCAGCGGAAGATGCCGCACAGCTGGCGATGGAAGCAGATCGTCAAGTCAGCCGCTGGGTTCGCCACACGCACGTCGATAACCGCTTAATTGAAGCGGAGAACGCAGTGGAGCGTATATCCAGCTTGCTCCAAGCCGGATACGATGGATATTGGGCCATTGAGCACAATGCGGACAATGATCCGTTGAGCGCAGTTGGCGGCGCATTGAACAAACTTCGTCATCATGTGGCGGCTGCATGCCAGAACGAGAACAACTCAGAGCATACTTCAGACTGAATATGATTATAAGGAAGAGATAGGATAGCAGGAGGAATATAAATGGAACAAAGACGTATTGCCCTCATTGGCGTTGGTCAGATTGGCAAGCACCATGCAAGCGAGTACGCGCACGTCGGAGGTGTCGACATTGTCGCGGTGTGCGATGTGAATGAAGGAGAAGCAGCGCGCGTCGCCGAGCAATACAAAGTGCCCCATGTATATACCGACTTCCGCAAGCTTCTGCAACGAGATGACATCGAGGCTGTCGAAGTCTGCCTGCACAACAACTTCCATGCTCCGGTTACGATTGCCGCATTGGAAGCAGGGAAGCACGTCTACTGCGAGAAGCCGATTGCCGGATCCTATCGTGACGGCGCAGCGATGGCGGCAGCAGCCCGCGCAACCGGCCGCATGCTGCATATCCAATTAGGCACGCTCTATTCCAAAGAGACGAAAGCAGCTAAAGCATTAATCGACGCCGGGAAGCTCGGCAAGCTGTATCACGCCCGATCTACAGGCTTCCGCCGCCGCGGCCGCCCATTCGTCGACGGGTACGGATCGAAGGCCTTCACGCAGAAAGCGACCGCATCGGGCGGAGCCCTGTATGATATGGGCGTATATCATATTTCCCAGCTGTTGTACCTGCTTGGGCTGCCGAAGGTAACACGTATCAGCGGCCAGACGTATCAAGAAATGGAAATGCTCCCGGACCGCCGCGAGCAGAGCCAATTCGACGTAGAGGAGCTTGGTCTTGGCTTCGTCAAATTCGAAGGCGGCCTGACACTCGATATCGTCGAAGCATGGGCGATATACCTCAGCAGCTTCGAGGGCAGCAGCATCGTCGGATCCGAAGGCGGTATCCGCATGCCGTACCGCACGAGCCAAGGGGCTCATTCGTTCTCCTACCACAGCACAGTAGCCGATTTGGACTTGAATGCGACGATCGATCTCGACGCGATGGACAGCCGCCGGCACCTGATCAATCCGCATGAATGGGCATACGATTCTTCGCAGGGCCACTGGGTGGCTGCGCTGAACGGATTGGTTCCGCTTCTGCCCACTGCGGAATTGGCGTTGGATACAATGCTTATCAGCGAAGGCATTTATATGTCGAGCACGCTTGGCCGCGAGGTGACAGCCGAGGAAATTGCGGAATCCTCCGTATCCACGGCCTTTGAACTATCTTCCCTTTAGCGGTTCAAAATGGAAGCAGCTACCTCGGATAAGCGGCTTGAAGGTAACGGTTGAGCATAAGCGGTCGCCTAGAGCGTCTGATATGTTGTATGATGGAGGCAGCATACAGGCTTCCGTTCCGTCTCACCCCCGCACGGAGACCTAACATCTTAGATAGGAGTGATGCTTATATGTCCACATCCGAATCGATCATACCGTCCGCCCGATCCGCTGCACAAGCCGTTCAAGCCGAACTGACGCGCGGAAGCGCGCCCGGCAAGCTAAGCCTGCGCTTATCAGACGGCAGACCCGATGCCGAGTATGAAGTGTACAGCAGCCCTTCACCCGACTGGAACCGGGAGCAAGCCTCCTTCATCACCAGTACCATCGGCACCGAGGGGAACGCTCTGGAGATCGACGATCCTACGCCTGGACGACGTTGCTACATTCATGTGATGCAAAGCGGATACTCGGTGCTGACCGTGGGGGAACGCGTGCTGCCGCTTGCAGGGGGTTCCAACTTTCGCGATCTGGGAGGCTATGTCGCCAGCGACGGACGAAGGGTGCGCTGGGGCCGGCTGTTCCGGTCCGCAGAGCTGTCTGAATTGACAGCAGACGATGTGTCCTATCTTGATTCACTTCATCTGCGCGCGTTGTGCGACTTCCGCGACAGCGACGAAACAGCTTCCATGCCTTCTCCGCCTCTGCAGATTGTGAACAGCAATCACATTCCGCTCATGCAAGCGGCAGGGTCAACCGCCATTCGCCAGACACGGGATATCTTCCGGCAACCGTCCGCCTTTAATGCGAGCGAGCCAGGGCAATTGCTCGTCGACTTGAATCGTTCGCTCGTTCATTCAACAGCCGGTATCCGCAGCGTGTTCGAGCTTCTGCTTCGGGAGGACGGTGCGCCGCTTCTCTTCCACTGCACAGCCGGCAAAGACCGCACCGGGCTTATGGCGGCGCTTATTCTCATTGCGATTGGCGTGCCGAAGGAGACGGTCATGCACGATTATATGCTGACGAATACGTACCTGAATGTCTTTAACTTGCGCCTGAAGACGGAAGCTAAGATGGCCGACAGTCTCGGGCTGATGAACCCCGACGTGCTGCAAGCGGTCATGGAAGCTCGGCCTGAGTATTTGACCGCCGCCTTCAAGGAAATGGAACAAGCATATGGCGGCGTCCATTCATACTTGGAGGATGCGCTCGGTCTAACCGAAACAGATATAGAGGAGCTCAAGCGGAAGCTTCTGGAGCAACTATAACGCAGTCTGTCACAGCGAAAGATAGAAGAAAACCGGGCCCTAGCAAGAGCCCGGTCTACTGTATACACAATATGGAAGTTCGGTTGCTATCCTAATGTGACGACTTCATGCTGCGAAGCCAAATCGACAAACGCGCCCATGCTCGATATTTCGCCTGCCGCCAGCTCATCTGCGATGCCATAATGATCGACACATGTCTTGCAAGCGAGCACCGGCACTCCCGTTCGGGCCAACTCGGCCAACTGCAGCGATGCCAGCGAACGGGACGTAAGAGCCAGCACTCCGCGGTTCATGCAAAAAATGGCCGCCGGCTTCTCTTCCCGTTGCTTCAGCAGCGTTAAAAAAGTTTCCAGAATGGTCGCGCCGAGACCGTTCTCCTGCGCCCCAATCGAATCCGATGTCAGTAAAATGACTTTCCCTTTCATGCTTCTTGACCTCCCAGCCTGTGCGGCAATCTCTGCCGATCTCTCGTGCAGCCCTGCTCATTCCGGTCTATTCGTGCGTCAAGATACGGCGCAATTACTTCTTCGGCAGCTCAAAGGAGCTCTTTAACGAAACAATTAAGTTAAACACGATGTGATCGTCGCTCGAATCCTTCGGATCGACATTGAAATACCCATGACGGAAAAATTGGAACTTGTCTTGTCCCTTTACTTCCTTCATGTTCGGCTCCACGAAGCCGTGTTCCTTCACGAGCGAATTCGCATTGATGCGGTCCAAGAACGACGACGATTCATCTTCATCGTTCTCTTCATCCAGGATAAGCGGCTCATACAGGCGGAATTCGGCCGGCACTGCGTGCGAGGCTTCCACCCAGTGAATCGTCCCCTTCACTTTACGTCCGGTAAAGCCGCTGCCGCTCTTCGTTTCCGGGTCATATGTGCAGTGAATTTCAACCACGTTGCCGTTCTCGTCTTTCACGAAGTCATGGCATTTAATGAAATAAGCGTGCTTCAAACGGACTTCATTGCCAGGGAACAAGCGGAAATACTTGTTCGGCGGATTCTCCATGAAGTCATCCTGCTCGATGTAGATTTCGCGCGAGAACGGAATTTGGCGTACGCCCATCTCCAAATTCTCCGGATTGATTTCCGCATCCAGCCATTCCACTTGGCCTTCCGGATAATTCGTAATCACGACCTTAAGCGGCTTCAGAATGCCCATCGTCCGCGGGGCCTTCAGCTTCAAGTCTTCGCGCAGGAAATGGTCCAAATATTTGGAATCGATAACGCCGCTGCCCTTCGTTACGCCGATCTCCCGGCAGAACGTGCGAATGGACTCCGGAGTATATCCTCTGCGGCGAAGCCCGGAAATGGTCGGCATGCGCGGATCGTCCCAGCCGTCAACCGTCCCTTCATCAACGAGCAGCTTCAGCTTGCGCTTGCTCATCACCGTATTCGTCAAATTGAGGCGCGCGAACTCATATTGGTGCGGCGTCGAATCCATCTCGCACTGTTCGATGACCCAATCGTAGAGCGGACGCTGGTCTTCGAATTCCAACGTGCAGATCGAATGTGTAACGCCTTCAATCGCATCCTCAATCGGGTGTGCGAATGCATACATCGGATAGATGCACCATTTGTCGCCCGTATTATGATGCGTCGCATGAGCGATGCGATAAATGACCGGATCGCGCAAATTGATATTTGGCGAGTTCATGTCGATTTTGGCGCGGAGCACCTTTTCTCCGTTCTGGAATTCGCCGCCCCGCATACGTTCGAACAAATCCAGATTCTCCTCCACCCCCCGGTCACGATACGGGCTGTTCTGGCCCGGCTCCGTCAGCGTTCCCCGCATCTGGCGGATCTCGTCCGGGCTCAAATCATCGACATACGCTTTGCCCTTCTCAATAAGCAGTATCGCACGCTTATACATTTCCTCGAAATAATCCGACGCGAAATAAAGTCCGTCCCATTCAAAGCCGAGCCATTGCACGTCCTCTTTAATCGATTCGACATATTCCGTATCTTCCTTCAACGGATTCGTATCATCAAAACGCAAATGAACGCGACCTTTGAATTCGCGTGCCAGCTCGAAGTTCAAGCAGATCGACTTCGCGTGTCCGATATGCAGATAACCGTTCGGTTCCGGGGGAAATCGGGTCACGATGCTGTCCACGCGGCCTTCCTTCAAGTCATCTACAATGATGTTACGAATAAAGTTGGATGTGTTATTTGGATTCTCCACCAATATCAACCTTTCTGTGCCCTTTAACGCTTTGCTTATTAATATACCCGTATCGTTACGGGAGTTCAACTCCGATCACCTCGTCCGAATGACCTCTTGGGGTGCCTCGTGATTAAAAGTGAACTTTTCTCTTATAGTGCGTGTTCATAAAATCACTTTTCAGCACCGAGAAGGTTGCAAGAACTCGAAGGAGGAGGAGCGCAGTGTAGGCCGGGACTACATGAGCACCGGACTTCGAGAGCGAATGCAAGATTCGATGTCGAATGGCCTCTTGGGATGCTTCGTGATCAAAAGTGAACTTTTTGCACAACCTCTTATACGAGCAAATTAAACAGTGTCATATCTTTGTTCAATTCAATAAACTGAATGCCCTTCTTGCGGAGTCGTTCGACAAGCGGCTCGTAATCTTCCGGATGCTTCAGCTCGATTCCTACCAGCGCAGATCCATTGTCCATATTGTGCTTCTTGTTATATTCGAAGCGCGTAATATCGTCGTTCGGCCCGAGCACATCCTCCAAGAATTCGCGCAGGGCGCCTGCCCGCTGCGGGAAATTAACCGTAAAATAATGCTTCAAGCCTTCATAGATGAGCGAACGATCTTTGATTTCCTGCATCCGATCGATGTCATTGTTGCCGCCGCTAACGACACAGACGACATTTTTGCCGCGGATTTGGTCGCGGTACAAATCGAGCGCCGCTATCGCCAGCGAGCCGGCCGGCTCAACGACAATCGCATTTTCGTTATACAATTCGAGAATCGTCGTACAAGCCTTCCCTTCCGGGACGCGAATCACATCGTCCAGCACCTGCGAGCAAATTTCGTAGGGAAGCTGGCCAACCCGCTTCACAGCCGCGCCGTCAACGAATTTATCTATCGTCTCCAGCGTCAGCACTTCCTTATGTGCCAGCGCAGCCGTCATGGAGGCTGCCCCTTCCGGCTCCACGCCGACGATACGGGTCGACGGACTGACGGTCTTGATGTATGTTCCGACACCGGCTGCCAGACCGCCCCCGCCAATGGTCACGAACACGTAATCGGCCGGCACATCCAGCGACTCCATAATTTCCATGCCTACGGTGCCGTTTCCGCCCACGATAAATGGATCGTCGAACGGATGGATGAACGTCATGTCGTTCTCCTTGCAAATGTTCATCGCCGCATCATACGCATCATCATACGTATCGCCCGTAAGCACCACATTGACATGAGAGCCTCCGAAGCGCTTCACCTGCGTCACCTTCTGGCTCGGCGTCGTGCTCGGCATGACGATCGTGCCTTGAATCTTCAACGCCTGGCAAGAATAAGCCACTCCTTGCGCATGGTTGCCGGCGCTGGCGCAGACGATGCCCCGCTCAAGCTCTTCCGCGGATAAGTGGCGGATCATGTTGTAAGCCCCGCGAATTTTGAAGGATCGCACAATTTGCAAATCCTCCCGCTTCAAATATACGTTGCAGCCGTATTTGGCCGATAATATCGGGTCTCGTTGCAGCGGGGTCCGCACAATCACTTCCTTCAGCACGTGGTGTGCGCGGACAATATGCTCCATCGTAACGGCTGGAGCCGTGTGTGTCGTCTCCATATCGGTTTCCTCGCTTTCGGTGTAGGTCCTGCGTGTCTGGTCTTATATTTTGCTTATAAAAATAAAAAAACTCGCCCCTAATAAGGGACGAGATCTTCTTCTCGTGGTACCACCCTTGTTCCGCAGAAACAAGAGCTGCATGAATAAGGTTACTTCTCTCAGACGCCTCTTCTCTTCTGCTCAAGGAGCAAAAGACAGTTCGAAAGCAAAGCACCTTACTGCATACTACACTTATGTCCTGCGGCACTTGGCCGCGAATGAACCGCGCATCCGGTAACGGCGGATATACCGTCCACACTTACTATCTGCGAAGCCGCATGTTCCGGCAGAGTTCGGCATAGAATCTCGGAGAGGATGTTGCGCTGTGCCAGACATCGACTCGCACCGGCCGTCGACTCTCTTCAGACTGCATCACAACGAACTTGTTCTCGTCATCGATGTTGGTCCAACCTTCCAACTTATTTCTCTTATTATGAACAAGCGGCGTGCCCAAGTCAATGGGCCGCCGCAGTTCTTCACAAAACTCACAAGCTGATGGCACTATTTCGATTACGATTCCGTACCGGTAGCCTCAGCCTGCGGCATAGGCATCGCTTGCTTCCGCATCCGCAGAATCGGCGCCAGCACCACAATGCCAATCAAGAACAAGACCGTCGCGGCTTCGTACATGAACACAATCGAGGTCATTCCTTTAATCCAGCCAGACAAGGACATCGTAATGACCATCGCCCCCATGAACATCGGGCTCAAGATGCCATTGACGCGGCCGATAAACGCACCTTCGGTATTTTGCAAAATCATCGTATTGATTCCGATCTGGATCGAAGGCAGCACGAGTCCGCTGATGAATTGCGCAGTTAGCGTTAACCACAAATCCGTAGACAAGCCGGCCAGCAGCATGCCGCCGCTGCTGGTAAACATGCCGATCGCAAGCATATGCTGCGGCAACAGCTTCTTCGACAGCCCCATCGCAAGCGCCCCGCCGATCAGCATTGCAATCCCATTCGTCATCAACAGGTAGCTCAAATATTCTTTCGGCAGTCCAAGCCGCTCCGTAACGAGGAACGCTCCCATCGGCTGAATGAGGCCAAGCGCCAAGCCGGCAAAGGCAAAGCTGGCGCCAAGCGGCTTCAACAGGCTGCTGCGCATCACATAGCGGAAGCCTTCCGCCAGTTCCTGCCACACATTGGACTTCGCCTGCTTCTCTGTATCCTCCGCATGATCGGATGGCAGGAACAGAAGCGCAAGCGCGGACATGATGAACGCAATGCCCGTCACGATAAGCGAGACGGTTATGCCATATTTTTGAAAAATAGCCGTTCCGATAGCCGGACCGAGTATCATAAATAACGCAACCATCGTTTGAAAGATGGACATTCCCGCCTGCAGCATCTCACTTGGCACGTGCTGCTTGAACAGCTTCATAGAGGAAGGCTGCGAGAACTGGGATAAAATTGCGGAAATAAACGTCGTGAAAAAGACCGCCTGCCATGAGCCGGACAAAATGGTCAGCATGACGGCAAACACAGACATGGCGCTTAAGAAGTCGCACCATATCATCGTGCGTTTCGGACGCCAGCGATCGGCGAATGTTCCGCCGATAAACGAGAAAACAAAGATGGGAGCGAATTCCGCGACGGACACCATCGATACGGCGAACGCATCTCCATTCGTCATTTCCATTACAAAAAGCAGGACTGCAAAGTTCCTCACCCATATGCCAACCTGCATGAACAGACCGGCCAACATAATTGCTTGCACAAAGCGGTTGCGGAACAAGCTGAAAGCTGATTTGCTGTTCCCGGATTGGGCGGTAGTCATGGTGCATCTCTCCCCGTCAAATCATAGATTGTCGTTCTGTTCTCTCTTTTTGTTGCAGAACCCATTTAGTTTAATAGAATTGATTAAGTTGCGCAATCGTTTTTAGGACGTATTTTTTTCCTAGCCAATCCGTGGTTTATCCTGGGGTTGACTCTCGCCTCAGCCATGTCTGAATCACGTCTGCATGAAGCTTGAGCGGCAGCTTCTTCTCTCCCGGGAGCCAGAGCTTCGACTGCTCGGTCACGCTCATTGAGTATAAGTTTATTGGAAAAGATATTCGTATACATCCGCTCGAAGAGGGAGTTCTATCTCCTGTTGCAGAATGGATTGCGATCGGGTCACAAGACGGAAATCGAATAGGACTTCAGGAGGAGAGTTGAACAATTAAGAAAATTTATTGAAATAACAGGAAATTATTATACATTGCTATGGTAAAGTGTTAATGTTTTAATTAATTATCATAGCAACGTGAGGGTGACTATTAATGAATGCGGTCTTGTTATCATTGGTCGTATTATTCGGATTAAGTTTGTTGCGGGTGAACGTCATCTTCTCCCTGCTAACGGCCGCAGTCGTCGGCGGGTTGACCGGCGGACTCGGCATGACCCACATGGTGGAGGTATTCACCGAGGGCTTGAAGGATAACGCGAGCATCGCTTTGAGCTACGCACTGCTGGGCGCATTTGCCGCAGGTCTGACCGAGACCGGACTGCCGGAGCGGCTAGTGAAGCGGGCCGTTAGACTCGTGAAGGGCAAGCAACCGGGAGATGCTCCGCGGGCAGCGGCTCGTTATGGCGTGGTAGTCGCGATTGCCTTCATCGCCTGTTTATCGCAAAATGCAATCCCGGTGCACATCGCCTTCATTCCGGTGCTTATCCCGCCGCTATTGGCGCTCTTTAACTCGCTTCAGCTTGATCGGCGCGCAGTGGCGTGCGCATTAACCTTCGGCCTTATTACGCCGTACATGTTCCTGCCGGTCGGATTCGGCGCCATCTTCCACGAGACCGTGGTGAGCAATATGACGATGAATGGCCTTGCCGTTAATGCGTCCATGCTGCCGAAGGCGATGATGATTCCGGCTATAGGAATGGTTGCCGGCCTCTTGACGGCGATTGCTCTCTCCTATCGCAAGCCACGGTCTTATAACGCCGGCACGGAAGCTGCTGCCGAGGCCGGCAAGGAGGAGTCGGTGGCTTCCGGGAGCGGTGCCGGAGGCACCTGGGCCGGGCTTGGGGCCGTGGTAGCCATGCTTGCCGTACAGCTGAGCACTGGATCGATGATATACGGTGCCGCGGCGGGACTTGCCGTGCTCCTCATCACGCGCGTCATCGCATGGAGCCGGGCTGACCGCGTGCTAACCGACGGCATGCGCTCGATGGCTTATATCGGATTCGTCATGATGTCGGCCTCCGGCTTGGGTGCGGTGCTGCGCGAAACCGGGCATATCGAATCGCTCGTGCAAGCGGCTGTCCATGCGGTAGGCGACAACCGGGCTCTGGCAGCCATTCTGATGCTGGCCATCGGCCTGCTCGTAACGCTCGGCATCGGTTCGTCGTTCTCGACGATACCGCTCATCGCCACCGTCTTCGTGCCGCTCTGCATGGAGCTGGGCTTCAGTCCGCTGGCGGCCGTATCGCTTATCGGCACGGCCGCGGCGCTCGGCGACGCCGGTTCCCCCGCCTCGGACAGCACGCTCGGACCGACGGCCGGGTTGAATGCCGACGGACGGCACGATCACATTTGGGACACTTGTGTGCCGACATTCCTCCATTACAACGTGCCGCTCCTGCTGTTCGGCTTCATCGCCGCCATGGTGCTCTAACAGACTGCCCAATTGTTCAACTAGTGAGCTTTTTGAACGCGTGTTATACCACAAAAATACGAGGGCCTGATATAAGTCTAGTCAGAAAAGGGGCGATCCGCCGGATCGCCCCTTTCACTTGCCTCTGTTATAAGTCGTTCCGGCCTACACGCCATAACAGCACCGCGCATTATTCCGCAGCAGCACCGCCGCTTCACCGATGTCCATTGCGTGAATTCGCGCCCACGCTCCGGCAACTGCATGGACCATAGTAGGTACCGTCACCTGCCCCGCCCATGAGCCTTCAAAAGGCCATGGCCCATCCGTCTCAGTCATGACTTGCTCTACCGGATAGCGGCGGGCCAGTGTCTGTATTTCCTCTTCATATGCGATGTCCGGCGTGAACGAAATAAAATACCCGTTGCGCGCCATATGCTCCACTGTACGCGCATCTCCCTTGAACCAATGGAAATGCGCCTTCTTCACGCTAAAGCGCTCCAGCAAGTCGATGACGAGCGGAGCATCGTCGTACACGGCATGCAGCACAATCGGCTTATCCCATGCCGCCGCCCGCTTCACCATAGGCTCAAGCAGCTCCAAATACGGCTGCCGCTCGAAAGGACGCCCCTGCTCCAATGCCTCTTGGCGCATATAGTACGGCAGCCCGACCTCGCCAACCGCGATCATCGCCTCCGCATGCGCATCCATCCAAGCGAGCAAGCTGGCCAGCCCGGCTTCGGACGGCAGCGTCTGCTCGGGGTGAAAACCATATGCTGGCAGCACCCTTCCCGGGTAGCGCTCCGCCCACGTCTTCGTGCGGCGGCCTGATTCCAGCCCCATCGATACCGCCACGACATACTCCAGCTCGGGGCTCTCCAGCGATTGCTCAAGAGCCGCCGTCTGACCGGGCTCATATAAATCAAGATGGATATGCGTATCCACCACATACACAGGCTGATCAAGCCCTCCAGGGTGATTTGAATGATTAGGTTGCATGCCCTGCACCGTCATCCCCCTCTCCTCCGATCCTTTTACGCTTCGCCATATTTAAGCGCGTCATCGGCACCGCTGCCATTGTCAGGCTTATCGTTCTTCCCTTGGCCCCGCTCCACCATCCGGGCATTTCCCATCAGCGCGATGCAGATAAGCGCCAAGGCAACCGGCACGAGGGCCCACATAAAGGTGCCGCCGATGGAATCGGCAAGCGCGCCAGACATCCCCTTCAGCACTTCAGGCGGCAGATTCTGACTCTGACCCGCATTAAGCAGCTGTTCCGGCTTAATGTCGGCAGCTGCGCCGCCCTCAGGGAACATTTCTTGCATGCGGCTTGCAAAAATGCTCGATTGCACTGAGCCGAACACGGTAATCCCGATCGTCATCCCGAGCGAACGGGAGAAGGAGGCCGTCGAATTGGCCGCTCCGCGCTGATGATATTCCATGCCATGCATCGACGACATGCTGATCAAAGAGAAGGAGAACCCTACGCCAAGACCGGTCAACACCATGTATAGCGTAATTAACGCCCGCGGCGTATCTGCCGACAGCGTGCTTAACAATACGATACCTGCGGTAAAGAAGACGCCGGATATAATCATCAACTTACGATAACTTGTTCTGGCTGCCAGAATTCCGCCAATCGAACTCGTAATGACAGATCCGATCATCATCGGTGTCAGGACAAGACCGCTATTCGAAGCTGCCCCGCCATATACACCTTGAACGAACAACGGAATATAGACGGTGGCGAGAACGAACGTGACTCCATAGAAAAAGCCTACGCCCTGGCTGGCTGCGAACAGACGGCGTTTGAAGAGCGAGAATGAAATGATCGGCTCCTTCACACGCTGTTCAATGAGAAGGAATGCAATCAGGAAGACCGCAAACGTGGCAAATAACCCAACAATGAGCGGCGAGCTCCATTCAAATTTTTTCCCGCCAAGCTCCAGCGCGAACATAAAGCTGACTACGGCGACGACAAGCGTAACCGCACCGCCCCAGTCTATCCGCTGCTTCGTTGTCTTCGCTGTTTCTTTGTAGAACTGCAAAATAAACCATAATGACAGAACGCCGAGCGGCAGGTTGATGTAGAACACCCACTCCCAGCCGATATACTCGGTAATATAAGCGCCCAGCAGCGGCCCGGCTACGCTGGATATACCGAATACCGCACCGAACAATCCGGTCATTTTGCCCCGTTTCTCCACCGGGAACACATCATAAATAATCGTGAACGCAATCGGCATCAAAGCGCCCCCGCCAATTCCCTGAACGGCGCGGTACACGCTCAGCATGACAATGCTGTCCGCGGTTCCGCACAATGCGCTTCCAATCAAGAAGACGAGCAGTCCAAAAATATAGAACCGTTTGCGTCCGTACATGTCCGACAGCTTGCCGAATATCGGCATGCCTGCCATGGTCGCTACCATGTATGCGGAGGTAACCCAGACGTACTGCTCATATCCGCCCATCTGCCCGACTATGGTCGGCATCGCAGTCGCAACGATGGTATTATCCATTGCCGACATCAGAATACCCAACAGCAGTCCGGCCACAACATAGCGTAAATTGCTGTCCTTTGCTATCATTTTGTTTCCTCCCAAATCGAAACGGCCTTGCCGTCCCCTCGTAATGGACGAAACCGTTTCTGCGCGACGAATAAGTCAAGTATGTAGGTAATGAGCCCATCTTTCCCATTCATTCAGTCTGCGGTTTCACCTGTTCCGTCAACATTCGTTTTTAACAGAATCCCATTATAAACGTAACAGCTAACATTTTCCACTCAAATATGAACGGCGGGTCAGCCGCTTTTTCCCTTTCTGCTGCCCTTGCGCATATGTTTCATGTGCAAAGCTTTCTCAATGCAATTATGCCTGCAGAGGGGCGGTCATCGTTACGTCCCCTTGTAGAAACTAGCTTACCATAACATTACTCTTGGCGAACGAACCTATGCGGCTCATTTTTTCAGCAGATCGGGCAGCACATGCACCAACTGCAATTGTACATTTGCTTGATCCCCGTTACTCGCTATACGCGAGGCTGGACTGCAAAAGTGCACTTGATTTTCATATAATATCATAAATAATGGTAATTTTTGCGTTTTTAACTGTACTTTTGCATTTTAGAGGGCGAAAAGGTTCTATTTCCCTCAGTTCTAACTGCATCTTTGCAGTTAGCCCGCTGCAGGCCGGTAGGTGAACAGGCGTTTTGGGCGCTAAGCGCAATTGGCAGGCTGCACGGGCGTTTGGGCGTTTGGACGCTGAATATAGGCCGGCGAAGAAGCATATGCTGCTCAGGTCGGCTTGGCAGAAGTAATCATGTTCCAAGTGCCTCTTTTTGAACATGTACTAAACCTAAAAAGGGCTGTTCTCATATGGAGAACAGCCCCTCGCGTATTATTCGCCAACTGGCTTCTGAACACTATGCAGCAGTTCTGATAGCTCCTGCTTTAAACGGATGAACTTCGCTTCCGAAGCCAGCGACCCGGCACGCGGCCGCGCGAACGGCACTCGCACCTTCTGCAGCACCCGCGCCGGACGATTCGACAGCACGTATATTGAATCGGATAAGAGCAGCGCCTCCTCAATGCTGTGCGTAATGAACAGCACGGAGCGGCGGTGGCGCTCCCACAGCTCGATGAGCCAGCGCTGCATGTCGCTCCGCGTCAGCGCGTCCAGCGCGCTGAACGGCTCATCGAGCAGCATGAGCTCATGCGGGCTCATCATGGCGCGCAGAAAAGCGACGCGCTGCTGCATGCCCCCCGACAGCTCATGCGGGTAGGCCCGTTCATAGCCGGACAGGCCGACGTTCGCGAGCCACCGCCGCGCCTCAGCGCGCGCCTCGTTCTTGGGGGTCCCGGCTATTTCCTGGGCGAGGATGACATTGTCCTCCACCGTACGCCAAGGGAACAGCGCTGGCTGCTGCGGCATATAGCTGACGTGCCCCGTCTGTCCGACGACATCTTGGCCGTTCACCCGAATCGTCCCTGCCGCTGGACGGAGCAAGCCTCCAATCAGGTGGAACAAGGTGCTCTTGCCAGATCCGGAGGGGCCGATAATGGAGACGAACTCGCCTTGCTCCACCGTCAGCGACACGTTGTCCAATACGTGGAGCTTGCCCGTGCTCCCGGCGAAGGACATGCTGGCGTCCTTCAACTCAAGCGCGTGAGAGCGTCCTCCCGCTCGCGCGGATTGCGCATCCCATGCTTCCGCAACCATCGTAATTCCGTTCATGGGCTTCTCCTTTCATCACTCTTTGTCATCGCGCCGCCAGTGAATCAACATCCGCTCCAATGCGCGTACGGCTCCGAACATCGCCAAGCTCAACAGGACGACGACTGCAATCGCGACAAACATCCGATCGGTGCGGAACGCTGCCTTCTGCAGCACCATATAATAGCCGATTCCTTTGTCCGTCCCGAGCCATTCGGATATAATGGCGCTCATGACGCTGTACGTCGCTGCAATCTTCAGACCGGAGAACAGGGACGGCAGCGCATGCGGCAGCTCTAGCTTCCAAAACAGCTGAGCTCGTGTTGCCCCGGCCATGCGCATATAATTGAGCATCGTGCGGTCGGTCTGCGCCAGACCGTCTAGCGCCGCCACGCATACCGGGAAGAAGCAGACGAGCGTGATGACGACAATCTTCGGCATCATGCCGAAGCCGAACCAAATCATGAGCAGCGGCAGCAGCGCGATGGTCGGAATGTTCTGGCTGACGATGACAAGCGGATAAATGGCGTCCTTAAGCCAAGGGATCGGATGAAGCAAAAATGCGAGCAACAGACCCACGGCAGCTCCCACGCCGAACCCTATGATGGTCAGCTGCAGCGTTGCGAGCGTATGCGCAAGCAACGCGCTCCCGTTATCAGCTGCTTCCTTCATGATATCGAGCGGGCTCGGCAGCATCCATTTTTCCACGCCTGACACCATGACCCCGATTTGCCATAATAAGATAAACAGCAGGAACGCCGCTATGGGCGGTCCTGCTTTTGCGAGGCGGCGTCGGCTCATGACCGGTATTTCACCGTCAATTCATCCATTGTAATGCCAGAAGGCATATACAAGATTTTGACTTGGGAAATGACGTTTGAGCTGCCCAATTCAATCATCGCTTCGTTCATCCGTTCAATAACCTGCATCAATTCACTCAGTTCGCCTTCCATTGTCGTCTCCAGCGGTCCTACCTGATACTTCACACCCGAGGCCTGAATGACCTCGATTGCACGGTCCACGTACGGAATTACATTTTCCCCGTTCTTCGTCTTCGGAATAATTTGAATGCTCACTAAGCTGTTTGCCATTCGTGTTTCCTCCTTAGTCAATCCCCCGTCCTGCCAGTACACTCATCGTTTCCAACCAGCGTTATGCCGAAGGAAGGAAATCATTCGTGTATGCCTTATCGACATCAATCGCTTTTTCCATCAGCTTGTGGTCGAGCAGCCAGTTCATATAGTTGTCCCACACTTCCCGCTTCTGCTCGCCCCAACGTGCCGCATCATCCTGATATTTGGAGCTAAGCCATTTCTGGCTTGCCACAACCAAGTCTTTATCCAAATCCGGAACGGCCTTCAGCAAAAGATTGGCCGCATCTTCCGGCTTGTCGATGGCATATTTATAGCCTTTGGAGGTAGCGCGCATAAATGCTTTAATAAGTTCGGGATCCTCCTGAATCAGCTTCTCATTCGTGGCAATGACCGGTGTATAGTAATCCAATTTATCCGAATATTGATTAACATACATCATATCGATCGGTTCGTTGCGCAGCTCGGCTTCAATGCCCGTCCACGCGTAGAAAATCCATGCGAAGTCAATATCCTTTTTCACGGCCGTGAAGAAATCAGCCGAACCCATATTGACGTTCTTGACTTTGTCATAGTCTGCGCCTTCCTTCTCCATTAAAGAACGGATCACCATCTCTTCCACCGGAGAGCCCCAGCCCCCATAGGTTTTGCCTTCAAAGTCTTTCGGTGTCTTCATGTTTTTGTCCTTCGGCGCTGCAAAGCCTGACGTATTGTGTTGAATGATCGCTGCAATGGACACAATCGGCACGTTCTGTACGCGCGCGAGTGTAATGCCCTCTTGAATGCTGATGCCGAATTGCGCTTCGCCGGAAGCGATCATCGCATCTGCTCCGCCAGTGCCAGGCTGGATGATCTCCACATTCAAGCCCTCTTCCTCATAGAAGCCCTGCTCCTTCGCTACATAGAGGCCAGTATGATTCGTATTCGGCGTCCATTCCAGCACCACTTTGACGTCCTTCTTCTCCTGCGGCTGCTTCGTGCCTTCGCTTTGCGCAGCCCCGTCGTGAGACGCTGCTTCTTGCCCTCCGCATGCAGCCAGCACCACAGTCATGATCATGACAAGTGCGAGCAGCCATCCGCGTGCCATCCGTGTTCTTTGCATCGTCAATCCCCCGCTCCTCTATTCATTCGCAACGATATATCCGTTACGGGCATTTCAACGGCGCTGCCGACAACCCATGCATGCTATGAAAAATAAAAAAGCGCCCCTCATCGGGACGCTGTTCTGCCACTATGTGCGTACATGCGAAAATGCATGATGCGATGACCGTCATCTTCTCCTTCTCTCAAGTCGATGCTTGCCTGCTCAGCCGCTGCGAATGTTCTTCGGAAGCCGCTTGGCGTTCCAAAAAAGCGCAGCAAGTCACCGGACAATCTGACATGCATGAAACCCGATATTAGAGACGCGGTTCAACGTCTTTCCTACGCTGGCATTACCCAGATCAGGTGTAAGGGTCGGTATCTTATACGGGATACAATCTCAGCCGGCCATATTCCAGCACCCCTAGCGTGCGTATATAGTTGTCGAAGTTTGCCGTTTCATTCGTAATTATAGTCCCCGGTCACCGGAAAGTCCAGTATTTTGGACCCGGATGAATTCCTTCGTCTACATTGTTTCTACACATTTTTTATGTACATTAATTCACAAGGAGGGATGAACAATGAAAAAGAGTGTCATCGCCATTACCGTGCTGGCCGCAGTCCTCGTCATGGGTACGGCTGCTTATGCCGCTGTGGATGATACCGGATTCCGGCAAATGCTCCCGTGGATGAAGCAAATGCATCCATCGATGAATGACAACGAGCTGGAAGAAATGTATAACAACTGCCACGGCCGAAACGTTGAACAGACGCGTGGCATGATGGGAAGCGATACTCCGGCCGAATGGAGATAAAAGCATCTCCAGTTGTCTTACAAAGAGAAGCCTAACGTCGCATAGAGTTGGGCTTCTCAATATTTCCGCATACGAAATAAGCCCCTCCTTCAGATGGCGGGGACATCATGAGGGGGTATTAGACACTTTGCTTCATTCTCCCCTTCCATCAGAAAGCGGGCACAACAGCGGGATCTTCACTTTGACCGATTCTCCTCATCCTTCAGATGGTGGATACACTATGAGGGGGGATTTGACATTTTGCTTCATTCTCCCCGTCCATCAGGAGGCGATATGCCAAAGACCATTTCTGGCATACTGCCACTAGAATCGAACTCTTCATGGCATGGTGTCTATACGGCACCGCATGCCCCCTACCCTCGACATTCTCCCTCCTGACTATGTGGGAGAAGGGGGCCATTGCATGTGGTGTTTACAAGGGGAAAAAGGCTTCCATTCTGAATGAAGGGTAGAGCAAGCTTCGAAGCCTCCCCTCTATGCCATTGTCTAATAGGCCAATGTCTACTGCTGACCCGCTCACCCATCATCCCTCAGCCGTAAGATCTGCATACCAGCGCTTCACATCCGCCGTCAGTCGTTCCACCAGATCTGGATAATCCTTGGCCAGGTTAACACGCTCTCCCGGATCGTAAGATAGATTGGACAGATGGACTTCATCTGGCTGCCCCTTGTAGAAATCAAGCATGCCGCTCAGCACGAGCTTCCAACTGCCTTCGCGTACGGCAAGCTGCTTGCCATATTCCCAATACAGCCGCTCGTGCGGGGAAGCCCCGGATTGTGTCAGCATCGGCTTCAGACTGCGTCCGGCAAATGTATCCGCCGCATACGGCACGTCCGCCCAATCCAGCACCGTCGGCACCATGTCAGCCATCATGACCGGCTCATCGTTCACGCCGCCGCACATTCTGTCCCTAAGCGCGTCCGGCACGTACAGAATGGCCGGCTCGCGAATGCCGCCGTCGAACAGGCTCGCCTTATGCCCGCGGAAGATACCGGCGCTGCCGCCATAATACTCGTCCTCGCGTCCGTCCAACCAGTTGCGCGCTTCCGAGGACGGCCCGTTATCGCTCGAAAAGAAGAGGAGCGTGTTATCATACAGCCCCGCGCGCTTCAAGGCTGCCACTATTTCCCCGACTCCGTCATCGACCGCCGAGATCATCGCCGCCATCACTTGGCGATCCCACGGCAAATGCGCGAAGCGGTCCATATATTTCTGCGGAGCATGCATCGGATAATGCGGCGCATTGTATGCAACATAGAGGAAGAACGGCTTCTCTTCCCCCCCTGCCGCGTGAATGAATTCAACAGACTTCCCGGTAATGACTTCCGTCAAGTAAGCGCCGTTGTTCCATACCTCGCGTTCGTTGTCCCACAGGTCATGCGTCGGATTCACTTCCGGCGATCCATGATAAAAGATGTGGGAATAGTAATCCACGCAGCCGCTCAGAAATCCGTAGTAATCGTCAAAGCCGCGATCGTTCGGGCGCGCGCCTTCGCCCGCGCCAAGATGCCATTTCCCGTAGATGGCCGTCCGGTAACCATGCGGCTGCAGCAGCTCTGAAATCATCGGCACATCGCGGTGCACGCCGGCAGTATCCCGCTTGCCGCCCACGATATGGCCAATCCCCGCCCGGCGGGGGTACTGTCCGGTAAGCAGCGAAGCGCGGGACGGGGAGCAGACCGGAGAATTGGAATACCACTGCGTAAAGCGGACCCCCTTCTCCGCCAAATCGTCCAAATGCGGCGTTCGCACAGCGTCTGATCCGTAGCATCCCAAATCGCCATATCCCAAATCATCGCAATAAATAAAGATTACATTCAGCTTTCTTTCCATTGTTGCAAGTCCTCCCTATTTATCTCTTAGGCGCATGCGGGCAAACTCCGCAATAAGACTGTCGTCATGTTCCTTCATCCATGATGCCAACGCTCCCCGCATGTCGGCCAACTGCTCGGCATAGGCTGTATGCCCGGCCAGATTCACCAATTCATGCGGATCATCCTGCAGATGATACAGCTCGTCAACATCGCCGCAGTTGAACACATACTTGTAGCCGCCGCGCCGAAGCATACGCTGCGTGAACATGACGCCGCCAAGTCCAGCCCCTTCCGTGACGACCGACTCCGGCCAGTCTTCCACCTCATGACCATCGACCAGTGGCATCAGTGAACGGCCATCCGTGCCCGCAGGAAGGTCATGAACACCTGCACAGTCCAGCACGGTGGCATACAGATCGCACATGCCTGCCATTGCGGACTCGCGCCGGCCTGGGGGCTGTCCATGGGCTGGCTTAATGATAAGCGGGATGCGGCACGTTTCGTCATACATGAAAAATCCCTTGTCGCACAGTCCCCCATGGATGCCTAGCGATTCCCCGTGGTCGGCGCAAAACATAATGACTGTATTATCGTACACGCCGCGCTTCTTCAGGAATTCAACGACGCGTCCGATCTGTGCATCGATATGAGTCATGCTCGCATAATAGTGCTTCACGAAAGGCTCGAACACGCTCCAATCCGTCACCGGACTTCGCTTGATATCGTGTATGCGCGGCTTGTCCGCTTCCTTTGCATGGAAGCTCGGCCAAGGCGGGATGGATATATTACGATATACATCCAAAGCGCTGCTTGGCGAAATATAAGGCTCATGCGGCCCCCAGAAGTGAATGCCCATCATGAACGGGCGCTCTCTCTCCAGAAAACGTTCCATGTGAAACATGGCGCAATTTGTCAAATAATGCTCGATCGTCGTCTCGACCGGAGACGTCACTTCCGCCGCACAATGGCCCTCGTAATGGCCTCTGATGCGGTTCTCTATTTTCAGCTCCAGTCCGGCATCCGACAAGTACTGCCTGAACTGCGGATAATCCCATCCGCCTCCCCCGTGCCCCGGAAAATCATCCCCTTCATAGCCAACATCGGAAGGCAGGGAACGATGACCCGCCATCATGTCCGGGAACGCCACATGCTTCAAGTTGCGGTCGAACTTGGAGCGTTCCACCGGGCCTTGTCCGAGATGCCATTTACCCGTATGTCCAATGCTATAATTCGTATGCCGCTGCAATTGGCGGCTGAGCAGGCCTGGGCTGTCCGGAAGCTCGTTGACGATGCAGCCCAACGTGTACGTATTGGTCTGCATGCCATGCTTGAACGGATACATGCCGGTCTGAAGCGAAGCTCTTGCCGGCGTGCAGACCGGGCATGTCGTATAAGCATTGTCGAACACTACGCTGTCCGCGGCTAACGCATCCAGATTCGGCGTCTGGCACAATGTATTCGGGTCATAACAACGGAGCGTGTCGCGGCGCTGTTGATCAGTGACGATCATAACGATGTTGGGACTCTGTTCGCTCAAGATCAAGGGCCTCCTCTAGGTTGCAGGTCTCGTATTTTGGATTCTTATGAAAATACCGATATAGCAGAACAGCGAAGCCGCGCCTCCCCGGCTGCGGCTTCGCTGTATATCCGATTATTGCTTAGACTTCTTCCACTCATCGATCTGACGCTGCGCTTCCTCCATCACTTTCTCAATGCCAGCCTGTTTATATTTCTCCATGGCCTTTGGCACATACACCTTCGGATCGACGGTTCCTGTCGTCAGCGTCTTCATGAATTCGTCCGTCACGTTCTGCACGGCCGCAATCTCGGTGCGAATCTTGGACGTATCCAGCGCAAAGCCAAGCAACGGCGCATTTATGGCCGAGTTGTTGAAATCATCGAACTTCTGCCACTTGTCTTTTGGATCTTCCGGAAGCAAATCAAGCAGAAACAAATTGCCCAAGGTGAAGGTCGGCAAATCGTAGCGTTCCTTCTTCGCAGGCAGCAGCTCGATCGTTTGTTCGTCCACCCGCTTATAGTGCTCGCCTTCTATGCCGTAGTTGATTAGGTTGCGCAAATATTTGTCCGTGTTGAGCAGATTCAGGAATTCCATCGATTTCTCCGGATATTGCGATGTCGCTGAGATCGCCATCATCGAACCGGTAACCGACCAGTTATATACAATCGGCTCTTCCGCCGGTTGAACGACGACTTTGTCCGGAATGCCCTCAGACCAGCTGTTTTCCGCATATGGCTGGTAGTGCGCCGTATCGACGAACCAACGCCCTGTCTTCAGCGCTTCACTCTGATTGGCATCGGTGTATGATGCGACATCAGACGGCAAGTATCCCGCCTTATAGAACTTACGCATCGTTTCGAACTGTGCCATCTGCTCTGGCGTATCCAGCGTAAGTTGAAGCTTCAAGTCTGTGGAATCAAGCGGAACGCCGATTGGAATATCCGCGTTAATGATATAATCGAACATTTGCGGGAGACCGATTCTGGAGTTGATCGGTTTGATATTTTCCTTCTCAAAAACCGTTTTCAGCATCGGTTCCAAATCTTCGATCGTCTTTACTTTTGCAATATCAAATCCATATTTATCGACCAGCGTCTTATTGAAGCGGAATACCCGCTGCGCCGGAAGCTCTTTGTTGACCGGTATCGCATACAGCTTCCCGTCAATCTTCGCCCCTTCGAGGAAGGAAGGGTGAAGCGTCTCCTTAATGCCTTTTCCATACTGGTCCACCAGATCATTCAACTCAAGGAAAGCTCCCTTTTGCGAATTGTTGATATAGTTGAACGCCCAGGAACAAGTAAATGCAATATCATACGGCTCGCCGGAAGCGGCAATCACTTGCATCTTCTGGTCATAATCGCCCCAATCCAGCATCTTCATCTTGATGGTGGCGCCGATTTTCTCTTTCGTATATTCGTTCACTTTCGCCATGACTTTGTCTACATCCGGCTGTGGAGTGCCAATCGTGTACCAGATGAGTTCAACCGGCTTCTCGTCCTTCTTGGCCGTATCGCCGGAAGCATCGCCCGGCTTGCTGCCGGAAGAACTGCTGCCGCATGCCGCCAGTACCATTGATGACATGAGCACCATAATGAGGGTGAGCAGTAATGTCCTCTTTCCACGTTTCATCGTAAATCCCCCTTGCTGCAAGATATTTTCTAAAGCTGTTGAGATCAGTCAGTGCTATCGTATCCTTGCAAACGGACTTCCTGGGTTATAAATGGAATTACTGCAATAAGCGAGGATAAGGATTACAAACGGCGGGATCAGTACGATACTGCATAGCCATTTGTAATCGCTTACATTGATATATTTTTATTATATTTGACCTATTCGATAGAATCAACCTATTTTTCTCAATAAGCCCGCTTCAGCCTGTTTTTGTTTTCCGCAGCCTTCGCCACGCACACCTTCGATCAACGGTGTTTTATATAACTTTTTGTACAAAATGGTTAATATTTTTAGTATTGTTTTCATTTCTCAAATACCATGGTAAAATATAGGAAGTCAATGAAGAAGCAAAGAAAGGTGCAGATGTAGTGTGATCAATAAAACTGTAGCACTCATCCCCACGTGCGAAAAATCATGTTAATAGAATAAAAGGAAAAGAAATACTGACCTTGCTACATTCCAACTTTTGTCAACGCTAAGCACCTTCGGTTATAGCACCCCACTTCATGTAATAAATAAAATTTCATTTCTTTTTTTCCAAAAAAAAACTGTCAGATATAATAGTGTGATTATTATGGAAGGAACATTAATCTATGCGTTTAAGCGAGATGGAAAAAGAGGTAGCCGTTCTTATTGCACACGGATATAAAGACGTTGAAATTGCAAAACAGCTTTTTATCAGCCGACGACGAGTAGGCGAGATCATCTTTCTGATTAAAAAAAAGTGGAAGATTTCTTCACGTGTGGAGATCGGCGTTCTTGCGTATCACTTCGGTTGGATGTGTCCATTGGATCCACCTTCCACCGATAGGGAAATGAAGAGGTGACGCATATGTTTAAACGAGTACCATTCATTGAACAAATCGAAGATAGTGAGTGCGGGCTAGCCTGCACAGCAATGCTTCTTGGCTATTACGGTCATTCCATAACCCTCCATGAAATTAGAGAACAATTTGGCATCTCCAAGGGCGGTTCTTCCCTAGCTCATTTAGCGCAGATCGGTGCACATTATTGCATGAAATCAAAAGGATTGAAAACGGATTTCCCCGGGCTTGCTTCTGTACCTCTTCCCGCTATTGCTCAGTGGGATCATCATCGTATTTGGAAAAGGTGACCAATTAAATTTTTTCTAATTTCCTCCCAGTTGTCGTTTAAAGGCTTCAAATAGGCTTGAATATTCGCGGCAAAGAAGCTGGTTCGATTCGTAAGCAACTTGCTCAGGACGGGATATTCATCGAAAAAAACCATCATTTGCTCTGTGTTTACGAACCTCAGCCGCACATAACTGCGGAATCATTGTTCCGGGGTATCGCCTTCCAACAAACATTGCTCTTTGCAAGCATGCAATTCATTAATGAACGACTTGCTTGCAATGTATACCAGTGATTCACAAAATTCTTCCATCAACATTGTAAGGCTTGTTTCTGATAGCGTTATCAAGGCATAGCTGGCGTTTAGCTCGTCTAATCTCTCTTTCGCCCATACTAAGAACCACTTTAAAGCCATTGCAAAATCGTCTGTATTCTGCACTTGATTTGGAAGCGTGTGATGTCATTACGTTTTCCAGAATCCCCACTCCTTCAAAAATGGTTCCTCATAGCATCGCAAAACGTCTTCATCCTGCAGCTGAGCAATATAGCTTTTACCTCCATCACTGGATCTGTTTAAAAACAATTGCATTCGTTGTTTCATCATAGGATGGATGTCTACATCAGCAGTTTCCAGTAAAAGAAGTAACCTTTCCGCATCTTCCCGTTTATTCTCTAATCTTATATTCACCACCTCATAACATAATATAAGCGCCACCATTTCCCTGCTTTGCTTTGGTAACGTTAGATTGGATATAGATTCTTTTAGCACTTCAACAAAATCGTTTTTTATCCTAAGTTCTTTTCCTGTAACTTGGCAAAAGTACATAATGAAATAGAGGATGTGTAAATCAGACAAATTTAAAGCTATATTTTGTTTATTGTTTTCGAATGTAGAGCTCAAGTGGTATTCTGACTCATTCAGCAGAAAACGTAAGCTATCTTTGTTGACATGAGGAACAGTGAAGAACAAGGCCCAATAATAGGCTAAAGCATAGTTTTTTCGAAACATCATTATGCCTTGCTTTCCATCGGTCATCAGCAGAGTACCAATTCCAATTACGAGAGATAATGTTCCATACAATGACATAAAACCAATGCTATCATTAGGATAGCTCACTATCAGGGCGGCACCCCCGGTTACTATACTAATGAGTGGTCCCATAACGGAAATAACAAATTGCCTTTTGCAATCCGCCTTGAATGAATCTGCATCCTGAACATAATTGGATGAATCTACCATAACGGCTCCGAAAAAATATTTATTCTTCCAAGAAACTTTCAATCTTTTTTGCTGTACAAACAGCATAAAGGGGCCCCATAGAAATTGGACGATTTTCGCTCGCGTCAGCAGAGCTCCGATCACATGTCCAATCTCATGGATTAAGATTGCGACGGGAAATGCAATGAGGAGTAACACCAGAACTTTGATGATATGAATAGCAATATCCGATTCATACACTAAAAGCAACACTGACAACGATAGAATCAAACCGAACAGAAATGGCATTATGGATTGTTTCACAGTTACCTCCCTCTTTTAAATCGAGTAAGACATATATTCATACTAATGTCTTACTAATTAACGCTCATTTAACATTCCTTGATGGAAAGAAAAATTGTCACACCAGTTGCAACACCTGCACCGAATTTACCACTTTCATGAAATTCCGCCCTCCTTTCCAATCATTTGAGATTCAATTCTCCATTTATCCTATCAATGCTTCACTCTTGTTTGCACTTCGCAAAGTTGCAAAGTTTCGTTTGCGGTCGGAAAGCATCAAGTTGTTTTAATTAACCGTTAGCTATTGTTTACCACATCCCTTGACGCTGCGCGAAAATGTGCAGTAATCATGAAGCAGCCAAAAACAAGCACCTCCGCGCATCGGGTTCATGCGGTTGGGAAGGTGCTTGTTTTTATTGAAATGGGAGTTCCGCATTCACAGGCATGCGCAGCTGAACCAGCTATTTGCGCAGCAGCTTGTTCGCCTTCTCCGTAGCCGCTTGCAGCGCCTCGTCAGGAGTTGCTTGGCCGAGAACGACCCGCTGAATTTCGGTCATGATGACCTCCTGCAATTCTTTGTATCCAGGCACCATCGGACGGGCTTTTCCGTATTGGAGCTGGTCGATGGCGACCTTGAAGTTCGGATCCTTCGCAAATGCCTGCTTTAACGTATCGGACTCTACGGCCGATTTGCTGACAGGCATATATCCGGAGCCCTGCGACCACCGAATCGTCTGCTCTGCGCCGGTCATCCATTCGATGAACTTCCATGCCGCCTGCTTCTCCTCGGCGGACGATTTTGCGAGCACGGCTAGGTTCGCGCCGCCCGTGGGAGCGCCGTAGTCTTTATTCGCGGGCAAAAAGGCAGTGCCGACATCGAACTTCGCGGTTTCCTTCAAGCCCTTCAAGTCGCCCGTCGACGTAAAGATCATGGCGACCTGTCCGTTGACGAAGTCCTGCTTGGCCACGTCCCATGCATTGTATTTTTCACCGGGAGGATTCTTCATGATGCCCTCCTTAATCATGCGCGACCAGAATTCGAGCGGCGCTTTGCCCGCTTCGTTATGAAGCGCGAGCTGCTTGTTGTCCTCCGTCAAAATGCTGCCTCCGCTCTGGAAGACGAGCGCTTCGTAGAACCAGATGTCAATCGGTGTGGAGAAGCCGTAACGCACCGTCTTCCCGCCTTCCTGATTCGTCAGCTTGCGGGAGAATTCCTCCAGCTCCTGCCACGTCTTCGGACCATCCGGACTGAGACCCGCCTCCTGCAAGAGCGCCTTATTCAAGTAAAGGAGCGGCGTGGAACGGTTGAACGGAATGGCATATAGTTCGTCCTTCCAATAGGAGTTCCCCATCAAGCCTTCAATGTAATCCTTCTCTTTGCCTTGGGTATACGAAGTTAACGGCTCGATGACTTTCGCGTCCGCGAACGCGCCGACCGAAGCGACTTCAATCATCGTCACATCGGGTTGGTTGCCGGCGGCGACCGCGGCCAGCACTTTGGAATGGTTCGTATAGTAGTCGCCTTGATAAGCCGGCTTCACGATGACTGTATCCTGAGCGGCGTTGAAGTCGCTCACCATCTGCTCAATGAGCTCGCCATTTTTGCCGCCGAGGGAGTACCAGAAATCAATTTCCACCGGTTTGCCAGAGGCTGGCTCTGAGGTGACATCCACCTGCGCCGCGGTCGTTGGTGCGAGACCGCCATTTTGTCCCTCGGCTGTACCGCCTGCCGCTTTGGTGCCGCAGCCCGCCAGCAAAGTTGCCAATCCTATGAAAGCCGCCAACAACAGATGAAGCATCCGCTTGCCACGATACAAAATCGAAATCACGTTTCTCCAACCCCTTTTTTGGATGTTATGATTCACTTCCTTACTTCGTGCTGTATACAAATGCCCGCATAATATGGCGCTGGGCCAGAACGAACAAGAGCAAGGCCGGAACGACCAGCATCAGATTCCCGGCCATCAGCACATTCCACGCGCTCATGCCTTCGGTCTCCTTCAGCATGGCGATTCCGACGGGAAGCGTCCGCATCTCGGCTTGATTCGTCATGATTAGCGGCCAGAAATAATCGTTCCAATGATAAATAAGACTGAAAAGAGCGAACGTCGTCACGGCTGGCGCCGACATCGGAACCGCAATGCGCCACAGTATCGTCCACTCGGACGCATGATCCAACCGGGCCGCCTCCAGCATATCTTCCGGAATCTGCATGAACGACTGCCGGATAAGGAAGATGCCGAACGCGCTTGCCCCGAATGGCAGAATTAACGCCCACAACGTATTGACGAGGTTCCAGCCGCTCATCTGCACATAGATGGGAAGGAATACCACCTGTGAGGGAATCATAAGCGCAAGCAATAGAAGGCCGAACAAGAAGCCTCTGCCCTTGAAGCGGAATCGCGCGAAGGCGTAGGCTGCCGGAATGCCGGTCAGAAGCTGCAAAGCCAAAATACTGACGGCGACGATTATATTATTCAACACGTACCGGCCAAAAGGACCTGAATTCCACGCCGCCTCGAAGTTGTCCCAACGCCATTCCTCCGGTACCCATGACGGCGGGAATTGCAGGACTTCGGACTGTGATTTGAAGGCGGTCACGAGCATCCATAAGAATGGAAAGAGAAAGATGCCCGCAACGGCAATGAGTGCGATACCCTCCAACATGCGGACCGGCCATTTGCGTACAATCGTATGCACGACGGCAACCCCCTTCATTTTTTGTGTAGCGAACTAGTGGTAATGCACCCTGCGCGAGAGCAGCGCAAAATGCGCGAGCGTCACAAGACCGACAGCGGCAAGCAGCACGACAGATCCGGCTGCGGCGTAACCGCCGTTAAAGAAATCCATGCCTTGCTCGTAAATGTAATAGACAAGCATATTGGTGCTATTCACGGGACCCCCTTGAGTCATGATGCTGATCGTGTCGAATACTTGAAACGAGCTAATCGTGTTCATGATGAGCAGGAAGAACAGGCTCGGCGACAAGAGCGGGATCGTAATCCGCCAGGTTACACGCCAGCGCGATACGTTATCCAGCATGGCCGCTTCGTGGATCTCCCGCGGGATGCTCTGCAATCCGGCAATGAGCACGATCATGTTGTAGCCTACGCCTTTCCACAGCGCCACGAGGATAAGGGAAGGCAGCGCGGTCGATGGATCGGCCAGCCACTTCAAGCCGGACACTCCGATGGCATCGAGGATGGTATTCAGCAATCCGTACTGCGGATCCATAATCCACAGCCAGAGGATGGAGATCGAGACGAGGGATATAATATGCGGGCTGAACAGCATGCCCTGCAGCAGCCCGAACCTGCGCGAGGAACGATTCAGCCAAAGCGCAAGCAGCAAGGCCAGCAGCAGTCCCAATCCGACGGTGGCAACGGTGTAGATGGCCGTATTGGCAAGGACATGAGCGAAATCCGGGTCTTGGAACAGCTCGCTGTAATTCGCCAGTCCGTACCATGAACGGTTGGACAAGTCGAGCAGAGTCCAGTCGAAGAAGCTAAGCGTAAAGACGGACAACATCGGATAGTAGAAAAACAATGTTAAAAAAACAAGGGCCGGACCAATATAGAGATAAGGCCGAATACTCTCCCACAGACGACGGCGCCGAATGGCAGCTTCCGTCTCCTGTGCTGCTTGCGTATCCCGTTCCGCGGAAATCACGGTTCGATGTGCAGGCAAGACGGTGGACTTCATAATGGGCACCTCCCGCATTCAGATGCGCTAACGCATGCTGCGATTAACAAGGCATGGACTTTTGAACAACCTCTAATAGCGTAACGAGAAAGTGTGAACACAGTATTAGAGGTATGTTAAGCGAGCCCCCATTCTTTGCGAAGGTTTTATGAAGCTGCCTTGCCAACCTTTATCAACAGCAATAGGCATCTTTCGACGCTTCTACGCCTAAGGGGCTATATTCAACGCTTTGGTTCACTCTCCCCTTCGCTCAGTCGGCGGCACGCCAAGGTAACTCCGGTTCAACGCCATCGGGCGGCCACACTCCTGGCATGACGCTGATTCCCTGCCGCCACGATTGCCGCATCATCCGATTGGATCAAAAACGTCCTGTGCCTATCCCCGTCATTGTTTCCTGACTGTATGGGAGTATGGAGCTAGAGCTATTTTATGAAAGCCTGAAATCATGTCCGCGCGTGAAAAAGGGGCTGTATTACTGAGTGAGAGGGAGAGTGGGACAAAGAATAAATCAAGCAAACAGTCAACCCTTCCCGGGTATGGTCAAGGCCAACGAGTCCATTCAAGTTCATGCAAAAAAGCCTGCCTTCCTCTGCACACGCAAAAGGAAAACAGGCTGGCAAGCCGAACGTATAAGGGCTGACACGGATGCATCAGTTAGAAGCCCGCTCCCGTTCCAGATCGTCCGGCACACGGAAGCTTCTGGCCCAATACAGAAACGGAGTCGATGCAATGGACAAGATTAACTTCACCAGATAAGTGGTCAAAAAGATTTGAAACCAGACGTCCCACGTATATAATCCGGATCCGGCAAAAGCAATCGTACAGAAAACGAGCGAATCAGCCAATTGACTAATGCCGGTGCTTCCGTTGCTGCGGATCCACAGCTGGCTTGCTTTCGGATATTTCGCTCTCACGAGGGCAAACAGCTTCACATCGAGAAACTGGCTGACAAAATAAGCAGTCAAGCTGCCTAGCGCCAGACGCGGCATGAGACCGAATATCGTTTCGAGCGACGACTGGGCAATGTCGGTCGGCTGCGGTGTGAAGACGAGCGCCATCTGCATGATGACCGTCGTCATAATGAGCGTAAAAAAACCGAACCATACGGCGCGGCGCGCTTCCTTCGGCCCATATTTTTCGTTCAGCAAATCAGACGTCATGAACAGGCTGGCATTGGCCGTGTTGCCAAGCGTCATGACGATGCCGAACATTTCGATCGTCTTTGCCACTTGAATGTTGGCGATTACGGTCATAACACCAATCCAGGCATATAAGCCGTACTTCCCGAACAGGCGGTAGCAGAGCAAAAAGAACGCAAAGTTCGCCAAAACGAACGTGACGCCCCACACAAAGTTATACATGATGCAATTCCCCTTTAGTTTTGATTACGCGGGAGGTTTCGAACCGCGGCGCCGGTGAGTCCCGGACGCAATCGTTAACTTTAACATAAATCGATGAGAAAGCCAATATAAAAAACGCATGCCCGGATTGCTTAGAGCCGGACATGCGAAACGAATACTTTCCTTATCAATGCGGGTTGCAGTTTAAGATGACATTTCCCAGAACTCGTAGCCCTGTCCAGATTGCAAATAATCTATCCCCTTCTGCATAACTTTGATTTGCGCCTGATAGTCCTGCAAGCTGAACTGTATCGAAATAAGGCGCGGCGGCGATAAAACCGCCTTATGCTCCTCATATGCCGTTTCCAACTGCCGCAACAACCGAATTCGCTCGTCTATCCCCTCTTGCAGCCAGCGAACCAAAGCATCGGCGCTTCCGTATTTCCCAAAATATAATCGAGCCAATATATCCGAGCGATAAAAGTCCGGTTGAACGGGAGAAGCTAAGTAGTGCTGAAACTGCCGCTCGCCAAGCTCCGTAATGGTGAACATGTGCTTATTCGGCTTGCCCTCTTGCACGACGATCTCCTTGACGATCATGCCGGATTTCTCCAATTGCTTCAATGCCGGATACACGGAACCATAGCTGGCGTCAAAAAAATGGGACAGCCCCATTTCATACTCTTGTTTAATAGCATATCCCGATTTGGGGCCTTGCATGAGCAGGCCGAGAACGACGTCTTTCGCTTGCATGTTCTTTTCACCTCTTTGTTAGTCGGCAAGTTTGTTTTTGTAAAGAGCATGTAGTGGTTGACATATGATTCGAGTGAAATTTAGACTTTTTTTACGTGTCTATATTGTATAAGATAGCGCCCAACATGGCAAAGTATGGAGTAGTATATTTTAAAAATAACGTTTTAGGTGTGATATTTATCACATCTAAAATATGGGCCCGATGTTATAATTGGCTTGTCAAATGGTTAGTTAAAATTTTCACAAAGTATTTTTGAATAAGGAAAAGGTGGGGACTGTAATGAAAAAGAAACTTGTACTGTTGTTATCCGCAGTATTGGTCGTAGGCATGCTGGCTGGCTGCGGCGATAAGAAAGAAGAAGCGAAAGAGCCTGCAGCAGGTACGGAAGCACCGGCAACTACTGACACAAACACGACTGCGGAAGCTCAATACAAAGATGGCGAATATCATCAGGAAGCATCTGACTTTGACGAAAAATCCGGCTGGAAAGATACCCTCGACATTACTGTAAAAGACGGTAAAATTACAGCAGTCAACTGGGACGCTGTCAGCAAAGACGGCGGCAAAACTAAGAAAGAACTCGGCGAAGAGTATGGCATGAAAAAAGGCGGCTCTGAGTTCGAATGGAGCGAGCAAGCTGCGAAGATGGAACAAGAATTGATCGCAAAGCAAGATCCTAAAGCTGTCGCAGTTAACGATGAAGGCAAAACAGACGCTGTATCCGGCGTATCCATCCACGTAAGCGGCTTCGTTCAATTGGCTGAACAAGCGTTGGCTCAAGCGAAGTAAGACGAATCTCTTATCTTCCTTGATGGAAATAAGTAAGACTTTGGAAGCTCCGCTGTAGGAAAGCGAGATGGTCAACGAGCATGTTTTGAACGGCTTGGTGAAAAACATCATTGCTTTTTTACTTGCGGGGCTCCATTGTTGATAGCATGAAGTTCAATTTTTAACCATTTACACCATTTATAAATAATATAGCTATCGCAGGGGTGAAACCATGAAAAAGATCGTTGTGTTGGGCGGCGGTTACGGTGGGGTCCTGACGGCGAAGAAGCTGGCGAATCGTCTGAAAAAGGACAAAGATGTCAGCATCACGCTCATAGACCGCAAACCTTTCCATACGATGATGACCGAGCTGCACGAAGTCGCGGCCTGCCGTGTCGACGAAGAAGCCATCAAGATGGACCTGAAGCAAATCTTCGCCGGCCGCAAAGTAGAAGTCGTATTGGATGAGGTCACGAATATCGATTTCGACGGCAAGGCATTGAAAGGCAAGAAGAAATCTTACGATTATGACTATCTGGTTATCGGTACCGGTTGTAAGCCATCTTTCTTTGGCATTGCCGGCGCGGAAGAGAACTCGTTCTCGCTGTGGTCCTTCGAAGACGCAGTCGTATTGAAGCATCAAATCCGCCAAATGTTCATGGATGCGACGAAAGTAACGGATCCAGAGCTCCGCAAGCAAATGCTGACGTTCGTTGTCGTAGGCGCCGGCTTTACAGGTGTGGAGATGGTCGGCGAATTGGCGGAATATCGTGAAGAGCTGTGCCGCGAATTCTATGTGGACGAATCGGAAGTTCGCCTTGTCGTAGCCGACATGGCTCCGAAAATTCTGCCTATCCTGCCGCAGAACCTGATCGACAAAGCGGATAAATATCTCCGTAAAATGAAGGTCGAAATCGTAACCGGGGCTAAAATTTCCGGCGTTACGCCGAATTCCGTCGTTCTCGGTGAGAATAACGAAATCAAATCGAACACCGTCATTTGGACGGCCGGCGTCGAAGGTTCCGATCTGGTCGGCAACCTGGACGTGCAACAGCAAGGTCGCAAACGTATTTTGACGAACGACAAGCTGCAGTCCGTTGACCATGAAAATGTGTATGTTGTCGGCGACAACATCTTCTATATTCCGGAAGGCGAAGAGCGTCCCGTTCCGCAAATGGTCGAGAACGCCGAGCATTCCGCAGGTCTTATCGCCCATAATATCACTTGCGACATCAAGGGTGGCACGAAGAAGTCCTATAAACCGACGTTCCACGGCACGATGGTATGCATCGGCGGCCGTTACGGGGTAGCTGCCGTAGGCACACCGAAGAAGATGTTCCACTTCTCGGGCTTCATGGCGATGTTCTTCAAGCATATGATCAATATCGTGTACTTCTTGCAAGTGCTCGGCTTCCATAAGATTTGGTCTTACATGATGCATGAATTCTTCCATGTTAGAAACCGCAGAAGCTTCGTCGGCGGCCACTTCTCGAAACGTTCGCCGAATTTCTGGCTCGTTCCGCTGCGGATTTATATCGGTGTCATGTGGTTGATGCAAGGCTGGGAAAAAGGCACGAAATTGCTGAAGGATCCTTCCCAGATGTTCTTAATCCCGCCTAAGGCGATGGACGGCGTAACGGCTGCTTCGCAAGCGGTGGATGCGGTGCATTCGACCGTAGACGCTCAGACGGCGGCATCGGCCGTAGAAGGCGCAAGCACGGCTATCAAGGCTATTCCGGTGCCTGATTTCGTCAAGAGTATTGTAGATTGGTCGATGGATTTAATGTTCTATACAAATGACGGCGGATATACGACGATGGCTTACATTTTCCAAGGCTGCATGGTTGCGGCTGAAGTCATCTTCGGCATTATGCTCATCTTGGGCTTGTTCACGGCAATTGCGGCCATCGGCACATGCGCGATGGGCGTCATGATTTACACGTCCGGCATGGCTCCTTATGAGATGTTCTGGTACTTCTTCGGCGGCATCGCGCTTATCGGCGGTTCCGGCAGCACGTTCGGCGCGGATTACTATCTGTACCCTCGCCTCAAACGGATCTGGAAGAAGATTCCGTTCGTCAAGCGTTGGTACCTTTACACGGATTAATACGTAAATAAGAATAGTCTTTTATGCATACAGGAAAAGTAATGTGTACCATGTGTCACATTACTTTCCTTATTTCTTAGGGAAGCGGGGGGTTCCCATGAATCGGCAACTCATAATGGAAACAGGTCGGCTCCTGGCACAAGAGATGCCGCCTGAAGCAGGCATCCGATTAACAGTCGGAAGCGATGAGCATTTCTTGTTGGATATGGCGAGCGCGCTGCATGCCTACGATATGGGGCCAGATGAGCGGCGGGCGCTGTTAGGCTGCTATTGGCTGCTTCGTCAATCCATGCGCACCCACCAGCATGTTCCTGATGAGGAGCAGCTTGCGGGCAAAACCGTATTGGACGGCGACTTATTGATGAGCATGTATTATCAATTCGCCGCGCGGCACGGACAGATGAAGCTCGTCATCGACTTGGCCACGACTATCAAGCGCATTCAGATTCGGCGCGCGGAAGGCAACACGACGGATATGCTTCTGCACCAGCGCATATGCCGGTTTCTCGCGAAGCATTACAAGCAGGTGGCTTATGAAGTCATATAACGATTCGCTTCACGAGCAGTTGAATATCCCGCTGCAGCGCATTAATCGCGATTTAGAGCGCATCGTTCTGCACGATCCTGATGTATCCTCCCGATCCATTGTCGCTCAGAGCGTCTTGGAACTCATCCGTGCAGGCGGCAAGCGCCTTCGTCCGATGATGACGATCGTAGGCAGCCGATTCGGCACCGAGCCGGAATCCGATGATGCGTACCGTCTTGCGGCGGTCGTCGAGTTCATTCATGCGGCCTCGCTCGTTCATGACGATATTTTGGACCAAGCGGATATGCGTCGGGGCCAACCGGCTCTGCACCGTAAGACGGGCATATACAAAGCGGTCCATATCGGCAATTACATGATGAGCCGTGTCATCGAGCTGATGACTGCCAACGTCCAAGAGCCCGAACGTTACATTCAGGATGTGACGTCCGTGACGACCACCCAGTTGTGCATCGGCGAGTACCAGCAGATGCATCACCGTTATAACTTCGAGCTGTCGCTGGATGAATACTGGGAGAAGACGCGCAACAAGACAGCGCTGTTGATGGCGACATGCTTGCAGGTCGGGGCAAAAGCCTCCTATGCCGAAGACTTGGTATCCGATCGGCTTTACGCTTTCGGCGACAATCTCGGCATGGCGTTTCAAGTTCGCGACGATATTATGGACTTTACGAAGTCAGCTGAACAGTTGGGCAAACCAGCCGGTGCCGACCTTCGCAATGGCCATGCGACACTACCCGTCATATTGGCAATGAAGGATGAAGCGGTAGCGCGCAAGCTGCGCGAACTGCACTCGGCTTCACCCGACGCAGCGTTTGACGAGGCAATTGAGCTCATTCGCGCCAGCGGCGCGTTGGAGCAAGCGCTGTTGATAAGCCATGACTTCATGCGACGGGCATGGAATATCATCGATCAGCTTTCGGATTTCACCGCTCATAAGGATTTAACGACGCTGTGGAATTATTTCGAAGACCGAACTTACTAACGATATTGAACTGCCTCCATAAGTGGAAAGCCGAACCCTTTTTGCAAAGGGCTTCGGCTTTATTGTTATCTCCACTTACAAATTGTACCGTTTACTCTTTTGTGCGATAGGGCAAGGTGGTATTATGTTAATGTGCAGTTTGCTTGTCAAGCTTTCACATCTTAGATAAAGGGGGATCGACAATGAAGCCTCGACGATTTGTTATCGAAGCCGTGATGTTAGCGGTATACGGTCAATTATTTACTCCTAAGCGCCCGGTGGAGTATATCATTCCTTACACGACCATTATGGAATTGTATGAGATGCGTCAAGAAGGCGATCAGGTGATGCCCGACCCTGAAGATGACGTACACGCCAAGCAGCAGATTGAGCAGCTCATTACATTTTTCGAGAGCGAGCTGAATAAGAAGAAAATCGAACGCGCCTTGACGGTGCCTTGGCGTCAAAGCCCGCCGCTGCTTCTGCAAGATAACGTTTCCTGCATCATCGTGAATGCCATGGACAATGCCCGGTATGGAGAGCTGTTCGATCCAGTGGAGACTGAACTTATTCTTACTGCATTGCGCGAACAAGCTCCTCTGCTCACGGACCAATTCGAGTACGTCGGCCGTCTAATCGAGAATGAAATCCCGATTCCGATCTATGATATCGATGACTTTGATTATGCTTTAGAGCAGGAGGATGCCAAAGGCGACTCCAACATGAAGTAGAGACAACCCGCCCCTTCGTTGTCAGGAGGCGGGTTTGTTATGTGAAGTCCAGCACGATTTTACGACGCTATCTATTGTGTTGATCATTTATGTTTTTGTATATAGCCTCGTTTTGTCTAGAGTACCCAACAATGTCCACAGGGCTCCTTTCGATTTGATCACTAATCGCTATAACAAAGCGAGTGTCGTTGTAATCAATATATTTGAGCTCATGCTGCATCTCTTGCCCACTCATCGATTTCACCGTAATCCTGTCGATCGCATCGTCATATAAAATAGAAGTAAACAGAACGTTTCCATTATTCGAGATCGTATGCCAGTATACTCTAGTTTTCTCCGGTATCATTTTAGGCACATATAGATAATTGACAATTGAATGCTCTGCATTTACATAGAATACATGTGCACTGTACTGGTTATCCGTTATAAAAGATACATGGTACGAATTGACTTTATACTCTACAAGTGAGGAACGATCAAGCTGGTATTTTGAATTGAGATAGGACTGGAATGGAGCTAATTTATCGTTATTCTTCATGATGATGGCTGCCCCTATTATGATCAAAATAAGAGTGATACATGATGCAAGGAGATATTTTTTTTTCTTATTCATCCCTACCACCTTTCTTCACAGACAAAAAAGAGGAGTCGCCCCCTCTTTAAAAACTCATGTAAGTTACCTTCTCACGCAACCAATTATCATAAGATTTATCAAATGTTATACCTACAGACCACGGCCCAACACTTATACTACTTACATAATTTGAAGCCCATGTATGGCCCACACTAGCTTTGAATGAAATGGTAGTACCCGAAGGTGGATAACCATCAGTAAAGTTGAAATAATACCACATTAAATGTCTATATGCATTATATTTCTCGAACTTTGGTGGATTGACTCTTGCCACCTGAACAGTATCATCAAAATAGAAACCGGCTCCTCTGGCATCCTTTGGATCATTCGCTCTATATGACCAGTCAGTCTCAGCTAATGTGCCATGTGTAAGTGTATAAAACTTCGGAGCAAAAACATTAATATCTCGATGCAATGAAAATAACCCTATTCCATCCCTTCCTCCTACATTTATGGTTCCTGAACAGAAAGCTGGACATTGTGCATCATTATAGAAGTTTGTGTTTTGCCACATTCCTGCCATTTCGATAACATGCATATTTACTTTGGAATCATAATAGATTGTGAGCTTATCTATCTCATAATCAGCTCTAGTAGATAAGGGGGTAACTGAATTATCACCTTTATCGACCCGTATAAGACCAAGTCTTTCATAACCTTTCTCTAATTCTTCAAGCTCTGCTTTCGAAGCCAAAAAACTGTTTGAATTCGTCAAATGTTGCTCTGAGATTTGATCCAATTTTGCTCTTGCCTTTGCAACCGCAAGAAAATAGTTACCAACCTCTTCACTTCTCTTCTCAATTCTCACTTCTTCATCTTTCGAAAGAAACCTTTTATTTACTCGTAACTCGTCTCCAACCATGTTTTCATTTGCAAAGACAGTGCTAGAAATACATAACATGACGACGACAAAAGCTAAAATAGTTTTTCTCATTTTTCCCTCCTAAGAAATTATTTCCAAATGTCATATTAACCCATATTTTAGATGAATACAATAGGTATTTCCTATTTAACCGAAATCGTTTTCATTCATATTTATTGTAGAAATAAATAGAACAATGATGAAAAATTGAAATCTTCTTTGTATTGGTTCCACCATGTACAACTTAAGACCTAAAACATCTAAGTAATTCTATTGATGCCAATAATGAATTTCTTTTTATCACCACTATGAAAGACAGACAACCCCCTAGATATTACATATAAAATAAAACTCATTTTAATTTTTAAAAATGGATGGCGTATAGGACGGAAATGGTGGGCGTTAAATCGGATTCTTCGATGATCTTCATAAAATTCCATGAGGATATGGACTTGTGTACAATTGTTGTTAGAATCTCGCTTAACTCGCTAAGGAAAAGTGTCAATGAAAACACGCAGTGGTTCAACAAGGAGTCATAATGCACTACCGGAACGCTATCCATTTCGGCAGAAGTACCATTTACATTGATAAGATTAGTATCTGCCTGTACCGTTAACGTATTCCTATTCATTTTAAATGGAGTCCTTCTTTTCTCTTTGTAGTAGTTCTTTTGCCGCCGAGGAACTCGCTGACTGCATGCAGTGGGATTATGAGTTAGTTGTGCTTATCAAGGTACGGTGCTTAGGTAAGGTGTAAAGCACGTTGCATTGATTTGAAGCAAGATAGGTACTTTCTTGGCAGTGTTAAGCGTAGACGACGACGCATGTTCGTCGTTCGGTTGAGATGAGGGATTCGGCAAGAATTACCCAATATAACCCTATTCATCCGAAAGATAGAAGATTCGTTTTCCTAATAAAAAAGAAAGGAAGAATGCTTTGACGCGCACCTCCTTTCCCTATCGCACATATTCAGTTCAGAAAAAAGTCAGCCATCGTACAGAACAAGATCACCATACTAATGACTTGATTCAAGTTATATGACGCCACGTTCATCCGTTGACGGTTCGATGGCTTGATGATGTTGTGCTCGATCGCGAGCAGCACTGCTGCAGCCCCGATGCCCCCCAAGTAAATCCAGCCCAAACCCTGGATGAAGAACAGCGTCAGCAGGAGCACAACCATAATCGTGTGCAGCGAACGAGCGATAAAGAGAGAATCCTCGTACCCGAATAGGCTCGGCACCGACCACAACCCTGTTTTGCGGTCGAATTCAATGTCCTGCGTGGCATAGATAATATCGAAGCCTGCGATCCAGAGCATGACGATCGTGCCCAGAATGAATGGCGTGACGGCGAATTGGCCCGTTACCGCGAACCAAGCGCCGATGGGTGCGGAGGCAATCGTAAAGCCCAAATACAGGTGGCAAAGCCATGTAAACCGCTTCGTGTACGAATACGAGCAGATGAGCACGATCGCTACCGGCGACAGCCACAGACAGAGCGGGTTAAGCATGCCCGCTGCCAAGATGAAGATCGCGAAGTTAACGACGACGAACAGCGTCACTTCCCGTTCCCGCAGCAGCTTGCGCGGCATATGGCGGTGCGCGGTGCGCGGGTTCGCCTCGTCGAAGCGCCGGTCCACGAGCCGATTAAAGGCGTTAGCTCCATTCCGGGCTCCTACAAGCGCGATCAGCGACCACAGCATCACATGCGCCGAAGGTATGCCGCCCGCTGCCCACACCATGGAGATGACGGCGAACGGCAGCGAGAAGAGCGTATGCGAGAACATGACAAGCTCGCCGAACATGCGCGTCTTGCGGAATACTTTCTGAATCATTTCCATGAATTACTCCTCCATTGCAAAGCGTTCCGGCATTGCCGCCGTTACATCCAGCGGATGAGGCGAGGCAGGGCGATCTGATCCTATGATGGACGCCCCGATTCGCTTGACTCTGGCCAGCGGCGACCCGTGCGAATTACGCCTGAACACCAGCCAATACATTATCGAGCTCGGTCAGCATCGACTTGATGTCTTCCTCCGTCATGACGATCGGCGGCTGAAAAGCGAGCACGTTGCGGGCCACTCCATTTTTCCCGATAATGAAGCCCCGATCCTTCATCGCTTCGAGCACGCGATCCGTCAGCGCCGCACTGTCACCATCATCCGGACCGCGCAGCTCGGCACCAAGCATCATGCCTTTGCCGCGCACGTCGGCAATCATTCCGTGCTTCGCTTGGAGCCCTTGCAGTCCTGCCTTCAATAAGCCGCCCAGACGCTCCGCACGCTCTACCAAGCCCTCCTGCTCCATATAATCCAACACGGCGAGCGCCGTCGCCGACGATACCGGATTGCCCCCAAACGTCGATGCCGACGCGCGATTGAAGCTGGCCGCGATCTCATCGGTCGTGGCGAAGGCGCCGATGGGCACCCCGTTGCCGAGCGCTTTGGCCATCGACATGATATCCGGCACGACGCCGTAGTGGCTCATGGCGAACATGTGTCCCGTACGGCCGAACCCGGTCTGAATCTCGTCGGCGATAAGGAGAACGCCATATTGCTCCAGCAGCGCCTTCACTTCGCGGAAGTACCAATCCGGAGGCGCGATGATGCCGCCGTTGCCTTGAATCGGCTCTACGATCATGGCTGCAATCGTAGCGCCCTTCTCCGCGAGCACTTGCTTCAATGCCTCAACCGATCGGCGCGCAGCCGTCTCGTTGTCAGTAGCCGGGTCATATGGACGCGGAATGAAGGTTACGCCCTGATCGAGATAATCGTCGGAACGCCACATCGGAATGCCCGTTACGCCCATTGTCAAGAAGGTGCGTCCGTGCAAGCCCTGCTCCAGGGCGATGAAATCGCGCCGCTTCGTATGCAATCTGGCGAGCGTCATCGCGCCCTCATTCGCTTCCGATCCGCTGTTGCAGAAGAAGGTCCGCTTCAGCTCTCCGGGCAGAATCCCGTTCGCGAGCCGCTCTGCCAGGTCTGCCATCGGCTGGGTCAAATAGATGGTAGTCGTGTGCTGCAGCGTCTGCAGCTGCTTGATGGTCGCTTCTGTAATGCGGGGATTGCAGTGTCCGCAAGCGACGACCGATACGCCGGCAAAAAAGTCCGTGTACCGTTTCCCCGTGTCATCGAACAAATATTGCATGGAACCGCGCACGATTTGCGGCGGATTGCTATAAAAATGATGCGTGCACGGGAAGAAATATTGCTTCCGCTTCGCGACGACGCCCTCCGGCCCGATATATCCGTTCTCTTTATCTTTTCCTGTGTCTATCACCTTTCATCCACCCCTTCGTTTATACTCCGGCTGGTTCCAAGGCCAGTGCTTGTCCGAATTGAAGCGATCCGAGCGTATAACCTGCATACACCGGCTTCATCTCACGGTACAAATCTCCGCAGCGCGACAAGTCTTGAATAGCCGTCCGATACGTGCGAATGATTCCACGCAGTTGTTCGGTTGTATAGGTCTTGCCCTCAATCCGGAAATGATTCACGCCCGCTTCGTGCAGCTCCTTCAGGAATGGCATATAGCACAGCTCCTTCGCCAGCGCCAAGTGATTGCGGCCGCTCCAATCGCGGTAGACCGGATTTTCTCCTTTATCCGTCAGCAGCACAAGGTACTGATTGTCCACATGCTTGTTGTCTTCCTGCATGATCGGCTCCATCACTTCCGCATTTTCGTACAGGTCAAGCTCCAAATACATGACAATCGGCGACCCGTGCACAATGACTTCTACCGGTACTTTCGATTGCTTCAGCAGGCTTGTGAAGTCGTCCAATGGAAGCTCCAACGAAGCATGCACGCGCTCCATGCCGAAATGTCCGTGATAGAGCTCTGCCGACATATGATTGAAGACGTTCAAGTTAAAATCGCCAATCATCGGCAGTCCGAGATCGCGGAATTTGTGCATCGCGCCAATATTGGTCACAAGCAGTCCATCCAGGCCGTAATTGCCATTGCGCAGGAAATGATTGTATTGCTCCATATGCATTTCATTCATCATCCGCGGCATGCCGAGAATGATTTGGGAAGCACCCTTCATCGAGGTCAACGTTTCGAGATCATTCCGGGTAAACGGCCGATCTGGCTGAAAAACATCACCGGTCACATATACCGCATCGACTCCCTCTTCAAGAGCCGCCTTCGCTTGTTCCAAGTTGTTGACGTGTACGGACAACTGAGGACGCGCAGCTGCTGCGTCAGGCTTGCGGCTTTCCGCAATGGTGTCGCGAACCTGCTCCAACCGTTCCAGCTTCACTTCACGTTCCGCTGTTGGGGTGCTGAATACTTTCCCCGTACTATAGAACTTGCCTGTACCCTCATAACGGGTATTAATATATTCGATTCCCGGCTTGCCGAACGCATAGGCGGTCGAGAAATCACGCTTGCGATTTTCATGCAGCGTCTCGCTGTCCTTCTTGCGGTCATAACCGATCGGATCTGCAATATACCGATCAATCGCATCGCCATAGCTGTTGGTAATCATGAGCAGGAATTCCTGATCGCGCATCCGTCCTTCAAGCTTGAAGGAGGTAATGCCGGACTTAATCAGTTCTGGAATATGCTCGTACATGTACATATCTTTCGCCGCCAGCGGATATTCGGTTGGGTACACATTACCGTCCTTCTTCACCCGGTAATCCCAGCGGCAAGGCTTCATGCAGCGGCCGCGGTTGGCGCTGTTGCCATACAGCATCGAGCTGTACAAGCAGTTCGCCCCATGCACCGTACACATATCTCCGTGCACGAAATACTCGAACTCCATCCCCGTCTTCGCCTGCAGCAGCTCGGCCGTATGCAAATCCATCTCGCGCGAAGCCACGACCCGCGTCACGCCCATTTGCTTGAGCGCCTCAATCATGTCCAGATTGTGCACATTCATCATGACGGATGAATGGATAGGCACATTCGTTAAGTTCATTTCTTGGATGAGTGGGAATACGGCTAAATCCTGAGCAATGATCGCATCCGGACCAATTTCGTTCAAAAACGTCAAATAACGCTTCGCTTCGTCCAAATCCTCTTCGTTCATCAGATTGTTCACGGTCACGTATGCGCGTTTGCCCCGTTCATGCGCCATGATAATTGCTTCACGCACTTCGTCGTACGATAAATTGTAGCCCTTGCGCATCATTCTCATGTTGAGGCTCGGTCCCCCGAAATATACGGCATCGCAATTCGAATCAATGACCGCTTTGAAAATGTCAAACGTACCGGCCGGAGCCAACAGCTCAATTTCTTTTCCGTTAAAATATCTAGCCACAGTCGCTCTCCCCCAAGCTTATACTTTATTTATATTGCAGCATGCATAGCAGCAATTTCCTCACAAAAATCATATCATATTTTAAATTAAATTTGTGATAATTTTCACAATTTATGTGAAAAAATTCGCTTTCCAACCGCGATTGTTGAAAAAAATTCATTTTTCACACCTTTTATTGCCGCTTACCACCACATCACAAGCAGCAGCATTGCGATAAACAAGGCCATAAAGGCATGATCCGCACCGCTCCACGTTAGCTTCCTGAGTGAAGTGCGAGGAGCGTTTAAAACATACCCGCGCGCCTCCATCGCTTGCACAAGCTCCTCCGCACGCCGAAAAGCACTTACTATGACCGGCACCATGAGCGTCATGACCATCTTCCCCTTTTGAGTAAAGGACAGATCCTGAGCATCAGCTCCGCGGGACGCTTGCGCCTTCATCACTTTGTCTGCCTCTTCGAAAATGGTAGGAATGAAGCGCAGCGAAATGCCGATCATCATCGACCATTGCTGCGGCGACCCGCCTACGTATTTGATAGGCTTAAATACGCGCTCCAATCCGAGATTCAGCGCAACCGGGGTGGTCGTAAACGTCAATATCGCCGTAAATGTAACGAGCAGCGCCATGCGCCATACCGCATAAGCGCCATAGGTGACCCCTCCGGTCGTTATGTTAAGTCCAGCTACGTTCACGAGTGAATTGCCGCTCTTGTCGAACAACAAGTAGAAAATAAACATAAAGGCCATAATGAACCATAGCGGCCGTGACGCGCGAAAATAGCGGTACAGCGAAATGCGCGAGCTCATCATAATAAGAAGCGCGAATACGGTAAGCGCGGCAAGCTCCGTGAATTGCTCGGCTAATATCACAGCGACAAGATAGATAACCATCGCAATGAGCTTCGCACGCGGATCGAGCCGGTGTATCCAGGAGTCGGCATCAACGTAGCGTCCGATCATCATTTTGGCTTGCATAGCGGATCCTCCTTCCCGTTCTCGCCGTCGCCGTTGCCCTGTATGTCTTTGAGCCGAAGCGCAATCCAATCCGCCCACGCCTCGACATCACACGGCAGTTCTTCCCACGCAGCGTCCGTCCTCTCCATCACGAGAGAGGCAAAGCGCAGCGTGCTCGGAATGACAATGCCTGCCCTTTCAAGCTGTTCCGGTTGACTCATCAATTCAGACCGCGCGCCTTGGAACGTCACCGTTCCTTCTTTCATGAGCACGAACGTATCCGCATAAGCGAACACCTCGTCCAACCGATGCGTAACCATGACAATCGTCTTGCCCTCTTCCTTGCACAAGCGGTTGAGCAATTGAATCAGTTCCGTCCGGCTCACCGGATCGAGCGTGGCTGTAGGCTCATCCAGCACGACCACTTCCGGGTTCGATGACAGTACAGTAGCAATCGCTACTTTCCGAATTTGTCCGCCGCTCAGCTCGAAGGGGCTCGCTTGCAACAGCGCCTCATCCAGGCCGACTTGCCTTAGCGCCTTGCGGGCCGAAGCTGCGGCCTCCTCCTCGCTCTGCCCGAATTGAAGCGGACCGAACTTCAAATCGCGCTCCACCGTCTCCTCAAACAACTGATGCTCCGGAAATTGAAATACGAGTCCCACCCGTTGCCGCAACGGCTTCAGGCCTTTCTGCTTCTCGCCGCCGGCAAACTTATATTCAAGCACCTGCAGCGAACCCGATACAGGCTGCAATATACCGTTAAAATGCTGCAACAGGGTCGACTTGCCGGAGCCGGTCGAACCGAGCACGGCAATGAATTGCCCCGCTTCCAGCGTAAGATCCAGCCCATTTAGCGCCAGGGGCGCAGCCGGTCCCTGTCTAGGGTAGTGAAACGTCAACCGTTCGGCATGTACGATGGCCATAGCGAGTTCACCAGCTCTCTTTCATCATTCGTATCCGCCACGTTGATGCCGCGCGCTTGAAGCGCTTGGGACAATGCCAACGCAAACGGTGGCTGCAGGCGGCATTGCCGCATCAGGTCTTCATTGTGAAACAATTCAGCAGGCCGCATATCTGCCGCAATCTGCCCTTCCTTCAGCACGATGGCCCGGTCCGAGGCCAGAATTTCCTCCGCATCATGCGTGACGGAAATAATGGTATAACGGTTCGATGCATGCATTCGCTGCAATTGTGCCGTCAGCTCCCGCTTGGAACGTTCGTCGAGCATCGAGGTTGCCTCGTCGAATATAATAATATCGGGCCGCAGCACCATGATGCCCGCTATGGCCACCCGCTGCTTCTGTCCGCCCGACAGCTCTGCCGGATGACGATCCAACCACTCGTCTACGCGGAACTCGGCGGCAACCTCTGCAATCTGCCGCTCCATCTCTTCCCGGGAGACGCAGCGATTCTCCATCCCGAAGGCAATGTCGTCCTTCACTGTCGTTGCAAAAAATTGATTGTCTGGATTTTGGAACAAAAAACCGACGCGTCGGCGAATGTCGCCGACGCTGCTCTCATCGAGGTGCAGCCCATTCACATAAATATGCCCATCATGGGGCATAAACAAACCGTTCAACAGCTTAATGAGCGTCGATTTGCCCGAACCGTTCGGACCGACGATGGAGACCCATTGTCCATGCGGCACATGCAACGATATGCCCGCGAACAATTTCTGCTTGCCTCCATATTGAAAATGCACGTCCTTCATCACGATTGCATCGTCCGGCTTCCAATTACGCGCCTTACGCGCCGCCGCGGATTCCGCGGACGGATCAGCCGCAGACTGCGGCGCAGCTGCCTGATCCACCAGCATTGCTTGGGCAGAGGCTTGCTCCATTGAGGGCGCTCTGCGCTTGCCGTCCGTTGCTGATGCGCCAACTTGGGGAGTCCAAGTGTCGAACAGCGGCAGCTTCTCCAGTGCAGCAACAATATATTTCACGGCAATGCCGATAAAAATCCCCGTAACGACCCCGGTAATGAGCAGAGCAGGCAAATAGTAAAATATATTACCCGTGCCGAAGACGATGTAAGCCGCCGTCAATTGCCCCGCATTGTGCGCCGCCCCGCCGACAACGCTGATGCCGATTAAGCTCACGCTGTCGCGTCCTATCTTCAGAATGGCATACATGACGATAAAGCTGAACAGCGAGCCCAAAAAGCTGAATAAGAACGCGGAGAATGTGCCGAGCATTAACGTCATGAGGAGCGTCTTCAGCACGACGAGCATCAATGCATCGCGTCCGTTCAAAAAGTACAAGCACGCCAAAATCATCACGTTGGCAAGCCCCAGCTTCGCCCCCGGAATGGGCAGAATCGTCTGCACTGGAAGCATCGCTTCAACGAATCCGAGCACGACGGCAACAGCGCTGAAGATAGCAATGATGACTGCTTTCTTCAACGCTTCCGATTGGTTCGGCAGGCGGGAGCCCTCCGATTTACTGTACGACGGCATCGATGTCACTCTCCTCACCGGTGTCTCCTTCGCTAAACAACTCTACGAGCACGCGATGGGGAAGGCATACGATCGTATCGTTAGGCCGCGACACGAAGCCGAATGATAGACATACCTTGTCCGGACAGTCGGCATCGAACATTTCAATGCCGTAATCATGGACTTTTAAAATGTTGATGCCGTGATCGGTGTCGACTTTAATAATTTGCTCTTCTTGCGTCAATTCCACTTTTTTATAGAGCTCGCCATCTACGGATATGTGGGCGACCACCTTTGAATTGTGCAAATTTTCACTTTCGTTCTGAAACAACCACTTCGGCACGAGAAACGCCAGCGCCGCGATGACAATTACACCGATGAGGATCAGGTCTCCACGCTTCATGTTTGTTGACTCCTCGGGATTCATTTTAATTTTGAAACTATATGTCATTATAACTCTTCGTGTAGAAAGGTTCAATGTTCGCGCCTTGGCGGAACCGTGAACAAAGGGCATAAATCGGGCTTACGCCGCTCCATTTATGATGTGCTTGATTTGCAACTCGGATGGGAACTGCTATAATAAGATGCTTGCATAAGACCTTTAAAGCTTAAAAATGTTGGAGGAATGGCCTATGACACATCGTTCACGCGGTTTGCTGCGCAGTGCGCTCCTTCTGCTGGCTGCCTTCGCTCTCATTGTTAGCGGATGCGGAAATGGCGGCAAAGACAGCAGCGCTGCCGGTGCCAAGACGGATGCCGGTAAGGCGGGCAGCAAATCATCCATTAAACAACAGTCGTACTTTATCTTCGATACCATCGTTACCGTCAAGATATATGATGAGCGTGCCGGAGACAATCAATTCAAAGATATTGAGGCCATACTGAATGAAATCGACGCCAATCTGAACCGAACGAAAGACACGAGCGAGCTTGCCAAAATACGCAGCGCTGCCGGCAAAGAGGCAGTTCAAGTATCGCAGGAAACGTTCGATGTCGTGGCGAAGTCGATTGACTACGCCAAACGGACGAAGGGACGCTTCGATCCGACTGTCGGCCCGATTGTGGATTTATGGAATATTGGACACGAGAATGCCAAAGTACCGGACCCGAAAGTATTGCAGGATAAGCTGCAGCTGGTTGGATACGAAGACGTGACGCTCAATCCCGACAAACGCGAGATCAAGTTGAACCGAGAAGGGATGGAGCTGGACATGGGCAGCATCGGCAAAGGATATGCAGCCGACCGCATTGCCGATTACTTGCGCGAATCCGGCTTTCCAAGCGCGATTGTCGACTTGGGAGGCAACATCTACGCCGTAGGCGAGAAACCCGGCGGAAGCGATTGGACCATCGGCGTACAAGACCCGGATACTACCCGGGGCAATCAGATTGGAAAAATGAAGGTGAAGGATAAAACCATCGTCACTTCCGGCGTATATGAACGTTATTTTGTAGAGAACGGGAAACACTATCATCACATTCTTGATCCAGCGACGGGATACCCTGTCGATAATCAACTGAGCAGTGTGACGATTGTAACGAGCAGCTCGACGGACGCGGATGCGCTCTCCACCTCTACCTTTGCCCTTGGCTTGGAGGAGGGCATGAAATTCGTCGAATCAAATCCAGATGTGGAAGCGATTTTTATTACGACGGAGCATGATGTATACTGCACCTCAGGCATCAAGAAGATATTCGAACTAACGAACGATAAATATAAGATTGTCAATTAGAGGTTATTTTCAATCGCGACCTTTTTTGAACCTGCACCATTCGTGTTGCGTCAACAATCAAGCGCCCGCTTCGCGGCAAGCTCCTGCTCCATGCAGGCTGCCAGCGATAGCGGGCACTTCTGTCTTAATAAACGATATGAAGATGTTGGAAGGATGTTATCCATGTTTTGGTTACAATTGCTTATAGTCATCATTGCCTTATACATCGGATCCAGACTTGGAGGAATCGGACTCGGCGTTATGGGAGGCCTTGGTCTGTCCATACTCACCTTCGGCTTCGGGTTAGAACCGACTGCTCCGCCCATCGACGTGATGCTGATGATTGCTGCCGTCATCACGGCAGCCTCTACCATGCAAGCGGCCGGAGGGATGGATGTGCTCGTTCGCATTGCCGAACAGGCGCTGCGGCGCAATCCGCAGCACATCACGCTTATGGCGCCGCTTGTCACCTATTTGTTCACGATCTGCGCCGGAACCGGGCATGTCGCATACTCCGTGATGCCGGTCATTGCCGAGGTGTCCCGCCAATCGGGAGTGCGTCCGGAACGGCCGATGTCCATTGCGGTTATCGCCTCGCAGCAAGCCATCACCGCAAGTCCGATCTCGGCGGCGACCGTCGCTCTGCTGTCGCTCCTGTCCGGTCAAGGATACCATCTGTTCGATATTTTGCTGGTGAGCATTCCCGCAACGTTTATTGGCTGCTTAGCGGCCGCGTTAATTATGACCCGGTACGGCAAGCCGCTCGACCAGGACGAGGAATTTCGCCGCCGTGTAGCAGAAGGAAGCGTGCCGCCGATCGGCGTTCGTGACGGGCAGGGCGGTGCAAGCGCACAAGATGGAGCCAATGCGAATCCAGGCTTGGGACGGGGAGCGATTGCTTCGGTTGCGCTGTTCTTGCTTGGCGTCATCCTTGTCGTGCTATTCGGCTCTATTCCGTCCCTGCGTCCTTCTTGGACAGATGCGGAAGGGCTCATGCATACGCTCGGCATGCCCCAAGTCGTCGAAATGGTCATGCTCTCTACCTCTGCCGTCATTTTGCTCATCACCCGCATACCGGCTGGCAATGTAGTGAAAGGCGGTGTGTTTGTCCCCGGCATGCAGGCTGTTATCAGCATATTCGGCATTGCATGGATGGGGGACACCTTTTTTAAAGGAAATATGGATGTGCTCCAACGGTCGATCCATGATGCCGTCACTGCGGCTCCATGGCTATTCGCCTTCGCCTTGTTCGCCATGTCCATTCTGCTGAACAGCCAGGCGGCAACGATCCGCGGCTTAATGCCGCTCGGCATCGCTTTAGGCTTGCCCGCCCCTGCGCTCATTGCGATGTTTCCGGCGGTGAACGGCTATTTCTTTATCCCGAATTATCCGACAGTCATCGCCGCGATTCAATTCGACCGCACGGGAACGACGCGAATCGGGCGCTATTTGCTCAATCATAGCTTTATGCTGCCCGGACTGGTCGCTACCTTGGTCGCGGTCATCGCGGGGTTCATTCTAGCTCAGCTTGTGCTCTAGGCGGCCTAAGCCGCCTGGAACCACACTAGATCCGCCGTGACTGCCGCATGGTCAGAAGGGGAACGGATGGCATGTGTCTTAATGACAGAAGCGTGTGACCGCTAACACAAAGCCGGCATCAAACCTCCATAACGTCTTACTATACGCCAGAGCAGTTGCCTCGCCAGGCATTGCAGTGAATTCCATGCTTTCACCCTATCCCCAAATACTAATCAAAGCCATACCAGCCGCTACTATAGCTGAAGTAACAAGCCTCGCCCGCCCCTGCTGCTCTTTCAGCACAAAAATGCCAAGCAATGTCCCGATAACAATGCTGAATTCACGAATCGGAGCCAAGTGCGCGAGCGGCGCCAATGTCATGGCAAACAGGAACAAGAGATAAGAACCCGGCGATAAAATCGTTCCAAGCACAATGGTGCGCCAATTGATGCGCCATTCCTGACGCAGCTGCTTCGTCCGGACGACGGATGGAGCCAAGAAGAGAAGCGCGCCAAGGTTAGAAATTTGGATAAGTCCCAACGGGCTGAAAAATTCAACGACCATCTTGTCGGTAAGCGTATAGCCAGCGGTACACAGCCCGACGGTGGTCGTAACGGCCAACGTGAGCCACCATCGTCTGTCCCGCGGTTCCTTCGACGAGAACATTCCGCTTAAGGCGAACAAACCGCCAACGATGAGCCCCCATCCGATCCACCCGACGAGAGACATGCTCTCGTTATACATAAATACGCTGACGACAGGCACGATAAGAGCGGCTGTCCCCCGCATCATCGGATAGACCTTCGATAGATCGCCTACCTGATAGGCTTTGGAGACGAGCCATAAGTAAATCCCTTGCAAAAATAGCGAACCTGCGAGCAGCATTCCGCTCGGCCAGGTCCACTGCATAACGTATAAATCGTGGATAAAGAATGGCATGAACAAAATGGCAGCCAAGCCGTGCAGACAAAATAAAAAGGATTCCTTATGAACGCTCCGCTTCGCGAACATATTCCATGTGGCATGCGCGAAGGCAGAGGCAATGACCAACAATAATCCGTATATAAACATAACGAGGTTCCTTCTTTCAGTATGCAGAGGTATCGTAAGCGAAAGACGTGGCGCAGTCCTTCCCCCATCCTGCCCGGGCGGTTACTGCAAGACATCATTGTTATCAGGAGACCCGAAGACAGAGTCGTCGAGTCTCCCCTCTTGCAGTCAACAAGTCGTCAAGTAGCGGATAATACAGCTCCCGTCGCGATGCGGTGGAAGAACGGAGAATGAGAGATGCGATGCTCCCCTACCGGGTCGTTCGAATAGAACGGCAACCGCTCCGCTTCCAGCTCTTCCAAGCGCTCCGTCCGGCCTTCAACATAATCGATGAGGCGATCTTCCGCCGATTGCAGGCGGGCAAGGACACCGCCATAGCGAATGTCGAGCACTTCCCAACCGAATGGCTTGCTCGTCGCCATCCACAAGCTGCGGTGCGCCTTGCGGGTCATATCGACAAGCGCGCGAATGCGCGGCAGCACATCCTCCGCGATACGGCGCAGCTCCGCCTGGTCACCGCCTCGATAAGCGCGCGTCACCTGCAGACCGATTGATGTCTTCGCGGCAAGCGCCTCGGCCAGCTTCGCGTAGAGATCAAATACGAGCACGTGATCTCCTGACGCCTTCGCGCGCGCATCTGCGAGCCGCTGCGCCAGATTGGCATAGTGCCCTGGCAGCGCAGTCTCCAGCTCACCTTCAATATGCTTGTCGAACAAGCCAATGAGCGTATCCTGCCAGAGCAAGAACTTGGAGCCGTTCGAGCCGTGCATATTGTTCTTCGTTACACCCGGCGTCTCGTCCAGATACGTCAGCTGCCAGTAATCGTCGAAGTTCTGCCCCGTACACAGCTTAAAGCGTTCCTTCATCTTCGCTTCATCGACTTCCCCCGCCGTATAACCGTGCTCCGCGAATAATTGCAAGCCAGGCAAGATCGTCATATGGTTCGTTTCTTGCCCGTTATCCCCCCAAGCGGTGGCGAATACTTCCTTAATCCCCTTGGATTTGCATGCCATAAGCGCCGGATTCGTGTTTTGCCACGTCTTGCCGTAGTTCGGGCTCATGCTGCCCCATAGCCAGACGCCACCGGCAAACACCGGATCAGAGCCGAATTTGCGGTGCTTCTCAATGAATTCTTCATAAAAGCCTTGGTCGTCGTGGTAGTAATCCCAGTAAACGAATTGTACGCCCTTCGGAATTTTCTCCACCACTTCTGCGGAAAAATCAATGTCCAGATCGTAATAATGTCCGCCATTGTTCATCAACAGATGGAAGTACATATCGCTCCACATCATCGGTTCCAGCCCATGCTTGCGCGTAATGTCCATAACGCGGCTCAAATGCTCGTTCATAATGTCAAACCGTTCGCGGAAGCCATTCTTGAACAGGTAACGGCCGAGACCGAGGCCGAAAGCTTCGTCCATGCCGATATGAATGCGCCTGGAACGAAGCGATTGCGTCGCGGCTGTAATCATCTCTTCGATAAATCGATACGTCTCTTCAAAGCCGGCGAGCAGCACGTCCTCCGTATCACGCAGCTCATCCGCGTAATCCCACTTCAGCGCTTGCGCCAAATGGCCCAGCGTCTGTATGCATGGCACGATCTCGATGCCGAACCGTGCGGCATACTGATCGATGTCGTACAATTCTTCAGCGGTATAGCGGCCCCGCATATATCCGAAATACGGACGTTCCGGCACTTCATACGTATCTTCGGTGTAGAGCATGACGCCATTCAAGCCCATCAAGGCCATCGAACGCATCATTTCCTTCATCATGCGCACATTCGGGACTGCGTTGCGCGAAGCGTCGATCATCGTTCCATTGTAAGTAAATTGAGGTTGCTCCGTTATACTGAATTCCGTCCGCACGCGCGCCTGCTCCACAAAAAGCCCGAGCGCACGGAAGAAATGAATTTTATCTTGGTAGCGTATTACACCTTGCCCTTGCGAAAGCTCGGCTGCAAGCGGACCGTCCCTGCGCTCCACCCGCACGGCAATGCCGTCCTCCGCCAGTTCAATCCCTAGCAGCTGCCGAAGCTCAACCACCCCTAGTGTCAAATCATCGATGTCGCCTTGCATGTTCAGTTTCATGCCAGTTCCCTCCAAGTGGTCATCATTTCCTGCTCTCTAACCGTTGCGGAAACGGTTACATCTCGGTTAACTCCCGCAACCGCAATTTGGGCCCCTGTTAGATTGTAAACTGCTTTTAACACGAACCACTGCCTATTCTAACACAATTTCCAGCTCGTTCAACCGGAGCATTTATAGAAATGTACCCTTTGCTCCATTCTCCCCTTCCATCAGAAGAGTGGCGCGCTCTATGTACAATCTCGCTCTCTAATCGTGTTATTGCCGCCGTAGCAGATGGCAGCCGGTAGGCAGCTAATTCAGAATACGCTGCACTTCCCCGGTATCCTTTCTGATTGTATGGGAGCATGGACATCAGAGCCATTACAAAAAAGATAAACCACCTGTTTTCGCTCGAATGGATAGAATGGCTTTCATTCTGAATGAAGGGGAGAGTGAAACGAAGGATGAAAAAAGCCCCCCTCTCCGGCAAGGATATGGATGACTCCGCGACGAGACATCAAAAAAACCAAGCCCCATAAGGGCTTGGTCTCCTATATCAATCTGCCGGGAAATCAACTCACGCCCGCACCGGCCGCCGATGCTCCCGCAGAAGCGGAAGCGCTTGACTGCGCTGGCATAGCTTGCGGCTTCGCAGCCGTCTCTTGTTCGGGAATATTCCGCAAATAAGTCAAATAATATGCTCCGGCCACGAAGATAACGCCGCCAACCAAGTTGCCAAGCCATACCGGTACAAAATTCACGAAATATTCTCCCCAGCTGTAATGGCCTTCAAATATGGCAGCCGGAATGACAAACATATTAGCCACAACGTGCTGAAATCCGATGGCGACGAACGTCATAGTCGGGAACCATATTCCCATAATTTTGCCACTGAAACTTTTGGCTCCATACGATAACCATACTGCAAGCGCAACAAGCCAGTTGCAGCCGATACCGGAGATGAACGCTTGCAGGAAGCCATCATGCAGCTTATGCCCCGCCACATCCACCGTCTTTTCCAGGTAAACCCCTGATGCCGTCAGACCGACGATATGCCCGAAAAAATAAGCGACGAACAGCGCGCCGACAAAGTTGCTCAGTGTAATGACGATTAGGTTGCGCATCATTTCGCCTGTCGAGATGCGTCCTTTCATCCGTGCCAGCGGCACTGCCATCATGTTGCCTGTCAGCAGCTCCCCGCCTCCAAGCAGAACGAGAATGAGCCCTATCGGGAACAACGACGCTCCGATAAAGCTGTTTATGCTGCCCCATGCTTGAGGCGCGTCGGCGGTTACACGAATATATAGCAAGTACCCGAGCGCAATGAACGCTCCGGCAAGAAACCCAAGAATAATCATCGTCGAGAGCGGATTTCTCGCTTTTACCACACCGGTCTCTACCGTCGCCTCTGCAATTTGCTGCGGCTTTAAATAGCCAGCCATATGAATCCCCCCTATGCTACCGATGCCCGATATGTCTGGTTCTGCCTTGAAAAGAAAATCTGCATCCGATCCAGAGAATCATGCACTCTCCGTTCCGGTTGCAAGTTTATTGTAACGAAGTGAATCAGACGATGTTGTGCAAATTATCACAAAGATTGCTTCAAAGATGTACAATTTCATTCACAAGCCGCATCGTAACCCGCTGCATGACGAACAGGCCTGCAAGCGTAGCGACGCCTGCAGGCCTGGTGAACGGAGCTGCCTCATATATTAGATGAAGGTTCCTTCGCGTTTCTCGATAATGCTGCGCGCGATATGAACGCCTGCCGCCCCGGCTTGCGCCAATCCGCGGGTCGTTCCCGCACCGTCTCCTCCGCAGTACAGTCCGGAGATTTCCGATTCAAACGTCCGATCCAGCTTCGGCCGGGCAGAATAGAATTTCGCCTCCACCCCGTAGAACAGCGTATGTTCGGAAGCAATGCCCGGTGTTACTTTGTCTAACGCTTCCACCATCTCCACCAAACTCTTCATCGTATTGTATGGCAAGACGAGGCCCAGATCACCAGGAACCGCTTCTTTCAAGGTTGGCTCCAGGAACCCCTCCTTGATGCGGTTGTCCGTAGAACGGCGTCCGCGCATAATATCACCGAATTTCTGTACAATGACGCCGCCGTTGGAGAGGTCATTCGCCCGTTTGCAAATCTCGCGCGCATATTCGTTCGGCTTATCGAACGGTTCCGTGAACTTGTGCGAAACGAGCAGCGCGAAGTTCGTATTGGCGGAGCCAAGCTTCGGGTCTTTGAAGGAATGGCCATTCGCACACATAATGCCGCTGTGATTCTCCACCACAACGTGCCCCGACGGATTGCTGCAGAAGGTGCGGACCTGTGTTCCGACGGATGTATTGAATATGAATTTCCCTTCATATAGATGCTCGTTGATTTCGCGCATGACGACATCGGACGTCTCTACGCGCACGCCGACGTCCACTTGGTTGTTGAACATCTTCAGACGGCGCTTCTTCAAAATTTCCGTCAGCCAAGCCGAGCCGTCACGTCCGGGGACGATAACGACCTGTGCCGCCTCATGAATGTCACCGTTTTTCATCTCGATGCCTGTCACGACATGACGGCCATCCTGCTTGACAGTGACAATATCGGCCACTTCCGCCTTATACGCCATGTCAATGCGCGGGCGCAAATATTCGTATATCGACTTCATAATTTCTAGATTCTGCTCTGTGCCCAGGTGGCGCACCTGCGCGCGCAGCAGCTTCAGTCCCGCTGCATAACCCTGCTGCTCGATGCGGCGGACGGTCTCGGTCGTCGGGTCTGTAATATCTGGCGTCGCGCCATGCTCCAAATTGATATTGTCTACATATTTAATCAGATCCAACACATGCGAGGGCTGCAAATAATCGGTCATCCAGCCCCCGAACTCGGTTGTAACGTTAAATTTACCGTCACTGTACGCCCCGGCGCCGCCGAAGCCGTTCGTAATGGAACAAGCCGGAAGACAGCCCGCGAATTCCTTCCTGCCGGCAGCCGGCGGGCACATTTGAATTTTTTCCTCCAATATCGGGCAGCTGCGGCGGTAAATATCATGTCCTTTATCCACCAGCATCACTTTTAAATGGGGAGCCTTCAACGTCAGTTCATAGCATGTAAAAATTCCAGCCGGTCCTGCGCCAACGACAATTACATCATATTTGCTCATTGGTTCCTCCTCGATATGCTCGTTGTCATGGTCCGATTCGTCTCTGTTCCAGGGCCCGACATGATACGGGCAAAAAAAATATCCTGTTACGTTCAGGTATGCGGAAGCACACCCATCGTAGTCAGGAATTTACGGCTCCTGGTAGAGACCCCCAGACCTTATCTCCAGGGATATACGAACAGGATAAACAAATAAGAGTCCAATCGATTCTTGCAGTCGCTTTGCTGGCGACATGGATATTGTATCGAATTATGACGAACAAGTCAACAGTTTATTGGCCTAATGTTCGTAAATTAACTGTAAACACAGAAAAAACTCCCTTTTAAACTGGAGATTTCGGCACTTAAACACGAACGTTAATTATTTTCCCTGCTTTTGTAAGCCCCTTTTCTGCAACAACAGGCTACTCAAGCCCAGCATCTCGATCTATGATTATTAATGATATTTGTCACACAATCTTTGATTATAAAGAAACGGAGTGTTCTCCATGACCTTGAAGCCCGCCTCGGATTCGGACGGTCTCATTTTAGACAAGCTGCACGTAACGAAAGGAAACTCTACATTATTAGAATCGCTTAGCTTAACCATAGAACCCGGTCAATGCTTGGCCGTTCAATGTAATCATATAACCGGCTCGCTCATTATCGACGTGCTGATGGACAAATCGAAGCTGTCTGCCGGACGAGCGACATGGGGCGGACACCCCCTGTCCGCTGCCTCCTCGACTTCCCGTATCGGCTGGATCCGGCAAAGCGACGCCATTCACGAGCGGCTTAATGCCCGCGAAGCGCTAACCTTCTATATGAAGCTATATGGATCATTTAATAAAGCGCGCGTAGACCGGCTGCTGCAGTTGGTCGGCCTGCATGAAAGGCAGTATATCCCGCTCGGCAAATGCTCGGTGTCGGAGCAGCGGCGATTCCATCTGGCCCGAGGAGCGGTCCACCAGCCTGAACTGATCGTGATTGAGGATCCCGAATTCCAGATGGACCTGGAAAGCGGCTATTTGCTGCGCCAATGGATACAGGCAATGTGCGAGGAAGGCGTCTCGATCTTCATGACGGTGCCGTCGTTGGAAAGCGCGTTAACATTGACGGAGGATGTCATCCGCTGGACCCCATCCGGCTTCAAGCCCGTGCTGATCGAAAATGAAAACCAATCGTCGGAACATATTGGCTGGCGTGTTGCGGTAGCGGCAGATCCGGAGGCAGTCTGCGACATTGGCGGATCGGATCCAGACGGCTCGGCAGCGCCGCTTGACGCGCCACTTTCCCCGCCGGCAGCGTCGGATCGAATAGATGCGGAAGCCGGCAGCGATGCTGAAGACCCGCTTGAATCGAAGGAGGGGGAAGAGGCCGAGGCATCTGGGCAACGCTGGTATCCACCGCTCTCTTTTGACAAAATACCGGCGCGGGTAGAAGACAAAATCATGCTCATTGACCCGCTTGAGATGAATTTCATCGAGAGTCAGGATGGCACATCACAGCTGCATGTTCATACCGGTGTATACCCTTGCTCGATGACGCTGGCAGAACTGGAAAAGAAACTGAAGCCGTTCGGCTTCTTCCGCTGCCATCGCTCCTACCTGGTCAACCTGCAGCGGGTGCGTGAGGTTATCATTTGGTCCCGCAACAGCTATAGTCTGGTGCTCGATGACGAGAAGAAAAGCACGGTGCCGTTATCGAAGAATAAGTACGAAGAAATGAAAACCATTATGGGAATTTCCTAATTAGGGGCGGATCCGCCTGATTCATTCGCCCCTAGAAGCGTTCCATTCACCCTCTATAATGCGCCTGTTGCCGCCTTTATAAGGCAGCTTCCGGGCATGCGGGATATGATGAGGATGTCAAAAGGCAACCGGTTGACATGAACGACTCAGGCTTACCGTTCGCGGCTTGCAAGCAGACGACACGGAGTACGACAATCATCATAACCATTTATATAAAGCGAGGTAACGTGACATGGAACCAATCATTGAAGTGCGGGCGTTGAAGAAGGCGTTCGGCAACAAGCAGGCCTTGAAGCAAATCGACTTTACGATACAACGCGGGGAAATATATGGCTTTCTCGGGCCGAGCGGCTCAGGGAAGACGACGACGGTTAAAATTCTTTCCGGCCAAATGCTTCCCACTAGCGGCACGGCGCGCGTATTCGGCGTTGATATTGCAAAAATGAACGAAGCCGATCGCCATCGCCACTTGTCGCGAATCGGGATTCTAACCGATAACAGCACCTTGTACGACCGGCTGTCGATTCAAGACAATCTGGAGCTGTTCTGCAAGCTCTATAACATGCCATTGAGCCGCGTAAAGGAAGTATTAGAGCAGGTCAATCTCGCCAACGAACGGCAGTCGGCAGTCAAGACGCTCTCCAAGGGCATGAAGCAACGCGTTACATTGGCAAGATCGCTGCTGCACAATCCGGATATTTTGTTCCTGGATGAACCGACATCGGCGCTGGACCCTGCCAACACCAAACATATCCATGATTCACTGAAAGCTCTAAACCATGGCGGAACGACTATCTTCCTGACGACGCACGATATGGAAGAAGCCGAATCGCTCTGTCATCAGGTTGCCTTCCTCCATCAAGGTCATATCGCTGCAATGGACTCACCGCAAAGGCTGCGCCTGAAATATGCGGATTCGACAATAACGGTAACGACTACCGAAGGCACCTATACGGTGCAGCGCGATGACGAGGGCGCACGCCGCATTTACGACTGGATGACGTCAAGCAAAATGGTGGCGATTCATTCGAACGAGCCGACCTTAAGTGATATTTTCATCAAAGTAACAGGGGGCATATTAAAATGACACTTGCAATGAAACGTGTTTCGGCCATTATTCAGAAAGAATGGAAGGATGCTTCCAAAAATTCAATGCTGCTGTTAACAGGCGCAATTCCTATCCTATTCGCTTTCTTGTTCCGCGGCGAACATGGAGCAAGGGCTTCCGTCCTCACAATGCCTATAAACATGGCCCTGAGCATTACCGGAGCTTTCGTGCAGGCGATGATGGTTGCCGAGGAGAAAGAAAAGCATACGCTGCGCGTGCTCATGCTGTCTCCGGCCAAACCGTTGGAAGTGCTGCTCGGGAAGAGCGCCATCGCTGCCATTTTGACAGTGAGCGCGGTCATCCTGTCCATCTTGATTGCCAAGACGCCGAGCATCGATATGGTGTCCTTCTCGCTCCTGCTGCTCCCGAACATCGCCATGTATCTGGCGCTTGGCACCTTAATCGGATTGCTGTCCCGCACGTCAATGGAAACGTCGTTCCTTGGCATGCCGCTCCTGCTCATCTTCCTGATGGGACCGATGTTCGGCGCCCTGCTGAACAGTGAAGCCGTCAACGTCGCTATCGGCTACTTGCCTACCGAACAGATGTCGGCAGCATGCGAGACGCTGTGGAATGGCGGCAGCTTGGCTGATATTTGGAGCCATATCGGCGTTACTTGCATCTGGGCGGTTGCCTCTGTTCTGTTATGCGTCGTTGCGTACCGAGCAAAACGTTATGACGCATAACGAGTTCATTCGACGCGAACATGGCGAGGAAGCGTTATTTCCCGAGAAATACGCCGAATGATGACAAAAAGCCCCGTCAGGGACGCCATTGGCAGCTCCTTGTACGGGGTGTTCTTATAAAGGTAAGGTTTTCGTGTTGACTCACTATCAACATCCAATGCTGCTCAATCAAGTCTCGGATAATTTTTGTTCCACTTATATAGGAGATACATAATTGAGTTTAACAACCTAATATACAATTTTTTTAAAATTTTTTATAGCTTCGTTTCACCATCACGTCCGGGACGTTTTTCGCCGCCGAACAGATCGCTCAGGCTCCATTTCCCCCGTTCCATCGCCAAGTCTTCAATGGCGAAATGCTTGATGGATTTGACGCATGACAAAGACAACAGTTCCCCGAGCAATGTCTCGACATGCCAAGCCCGGGACTTCAAGGTCAATTGCATCAAGACGCATTCCATATTCAACGCGCCGACGTCCGTATTCGACTGCAATCCGTCTCCGTTGCCATTCCACGAATCAAGAGGCTCGACAGCCATGTCGCATACGGTTAGCCCCTGCTCTTTAAGGATTTGAAGCACCGTGCCAATATGGCTTGGCGCATCCTGCACGACGAGGGCAAGATGGCGGGTCTGCGAAGACTTCGTGAAGCGCGCGAACTTTTTCTCAAGCTTATTCAACATGAACAGACTGAAGAATGCGGTGAATGCGGTCAAAATGGCTCCGTAATAGAAGCCGGCCCCTACAGCAAGGCCAATGGCAGCTACTACCCACAGCGAGGCCGCCGTCGTGAGCCCGGATACGGTCATTCCGGTCCGCAGAATCGTGCCTGCGCCCAAAAAGCCGATGCCGCTGATGACTTGGGCCGCAAGGCGTGCCGGGTCCATCCGGACGTTCGTCTCATAGATGAATGCCGAGAAGCCGTAGCTGGACAGCATCATAATCAATGCGGAGCCAAGACAGACGAGAATATGCGTGCGGAACCCGGCCGCATGCTCGCCCAACTCGCGTTCCAGTCCGATTGCGCCGCCGAGCGCTACCGCAATGATCACGCGAATCGTTAATTCCCAATAATCGATCTGCCATACTTCGGGGTGTATGGATATCATGTCCGTCATCTTATTCATCATCCTTATAAGAGGTTGTTCAAAAAAGCTCCCTTTTGACCATTAAGGTTATTTAAGCTCAATACAGTTCACGTGATGTATAGCTTATGCGGCTGCCGGGGCATTCAGAAGCTTTTCCGGCTCGGAAGCCTTCTTCAACACGGTTTTATAAAGATTAATCCTGTCCGCTGCGGCTGTCAAGGCGATTCGCAAGCTTGATGTGCAGCCAATTCTGGTTCAACCCCAGTCTCCAAGCCAGAGGAGAGGTCATTTTATACAGAGGACACAGCCTTTTCCATAGCGAAGCCAAGCAAAAACCGGCAGAATGAGGACTGCCGGTTTTTTTGTTCCCTATTATTTTAAAACAGGCGGCTGTGCAGCCCTTCGACGGCTTTCGTCGGCTTGAATGCGATGAAGCGATATTCCGCTACTCCATAGGCCCAGAAAGGGTCCTGTTCAATGATGCGGCGCGCCTCCTCTTCCGTCTCGGCGTCCACGACGATGATACCTCCCGTACGCGGTTCTTTCGGTCCGGAAATAATGAATTTGCCCTGCGCATATTGTTCATCCAGGAAGGAACGGTGCCCATCCAAATGCACATCCACTTCCGCCATCGGCTTCGTATAGGTTAATTCCACGACGTACATCTTGCTCACTCCTGACTATCGTATGTATGAAGGAGGTTGCAGCCTCCTTCGTTCATTCATTATATATGATTCCGAACTAGACCATTAGGGATTGGCTTCCCCTCATACTCGCGCCAACGTCTGCAGCCCGACCGTGTTCAAGAAGTTCCACGGCTTGTTGAAGTGCGGCTGGAAGAAGAAGTCGACAACCGCCAGCTCGTCCATCGTCATTTTGTTCTGAATACTGAGTGACAGCGTATTGACGGCAGCCGTCAAATCGATTTTCGATGCCAGCTGTGCGCCGACGATGCGGCCGCCATCCGCTTCGTACACTACTTTGAGCATGACTTCCTCATGAGTCGGCATGAACTCGGGCCGATAGCTATCTGTTATTGTGTTCACTTTCACATTCATTCCGGCTGCAAGTGCCGCCTGCTCCGTCAAGCCTGTAGAAGCGATGTGGTGATCGTAAATTTTAATTCCAGACGTCCCTTGTGTGCCAAGAGAGCGGATACGCGGCTCCACCAAGTTGCATGCGGCAATCGTGCCCATGCGGACGGCATTCGTCGCCAGCGGAATGTAGGCGGCTTGCCCCGTCGGATTGTACTGTACGGCGCAGCAGTCCCCTGCGGCAAAGACATCAGGCTGGCTTGCGCGCATATACTCATCGACTACGATGGCTCCATTGTCCAGCATGTCAAGCTGGCCGCGGAACAGTTCCGTGCTTGGCTTGAAGCCGATGCAGAGAATGACGAGATCCGCTTCATACTCGCCCTCATTGGTAACCACCTTCGAAACGCGCCCCTCAATTCCTTCAAAACGGGCTACCGTTTCCCCGAGCGCCAACCGGACGCCTTTGGCCCGCAATGTCTCTTCTACCGGAGCCGTAAATTCAGCATCCAAGTATTTCGACATCACCCGATCGCTCATGTCGATAAGCGTTACTTCTTTGCCGTTCTCCTCGAACGCTTCAACGAGTTCGATGCCGATATAACCTGCGCCAATGACGACGACACGGCGGGCATCCCGAGCTTTTTCAATAATGGCATTGGAATGGTTATAATTTTTGCAGAGCATAATATTGTCAAGATCGATACCTTCAAACGGCGGCACAACCGGCCATGATCCCGTCGTAATGATCAACTTGTCGAATGTATCCTCAATCTCTTCTCCCGTCCCCAGATCGCGTACACGGAGCGTCTTATTGGCTGTGTCCACATCAAGCACATCGTGGCGCATCTTTGTGACGACTCCAAGGTCGGCAAGCTGATTCGGCGAAGAATAGAACAGTCCTTGCGGGTCTTTCACGACCCCGCCCACATATAAGGCGATGCCGCAGGACAAGAAGGAGATATTGTCGTTTCGTTCATATACGGTAATTTGAGCCTCAGGGTAACGCTTGGCTGTTTGGACGATAGCGGCCGTGCCTGCATGTGTACAACCGATGACTGCAACTTTCATAGTAAGTTCCTCCCTAATGTTCAAATCTATATGGTATGAAAAAGGTAAAAATGAATAATTCATGTGAATGTGAATACCTTCACTTAACAGGCTAAAAAATATCGCCTTATCAATTGCCGTTGTATGATATTGTTCATTGCATCAAGCGAACATACTATTATTATATTCGTTTCCTCGGGCGCCACAACCCCGGGCAAGCGCTATCATATGTCTAATTTGTGAAAATAAGAACTTTCACAATGTATACCGAATAAAGTTGTGATAAATATCATAGAATACTATCTCTGCCCATTCGCTCCGGGCTGCACAAAATCATATATTTACCTTTTTGGATTATGGCGGAAATCCTTGGATTTTATAAGGGTTTGTATTAAAGTATACGTAGTGTGCATAATTATACTTTTAGCTCGAAGGAGATTATATATGATACCAACGAACGACTCACAGCCGCCCGCTGCAGCACGGGGCGAAGGCTGGGGAGGAATTTTGCGCTTTGTCATCCCCTCCTTGCTGGGGCTTCTGCTCTTCGTCGTGCCTCTGCAATGGAATGGGGAGGTCACGGTTCCGATAGCCTTTTTGGCCAAAGCGCTTCAACATGCGCTAGCGCCATGGCTGCCGCTCACCGCCACTATCCTCATTGCGCTGGCATGGATCGGAACGGCATATACCCGCTGGTTCGCGCCGAAACGCTTGCTCGCGCTCCCATTATGGAAATCCATGTTCCACATCTCCCCCTTCTGGTTCGCTACCCGAACACTGGGGATGATATTTGCGCTATTGACGTATTTTCAGATCGGCCCCGGCTGGATTGGCTCGGACAGCACGGGCGGGATGCTGCTTAGCAGCTTGATCCCCGGCTTGTTCGTCGTTTTCCTGCTGGCGGGTCTGCTGCTCCCGCTGCTCGTTGATTTTGGCTTGCTCGAATTTTTCGGAACGCTGATGACGAAGATTATGCGCCCGATATTCACCTTGCCCGGCCGTTCATCCATTAACTGCATGGCTTCGTGGCTCGGTGATGGCACGATAGGTGTCATGATGACGAGCAAGCAATACGAATCGGGTTATTATACGAAAAGAGAAGCTGCAGTTATTGGAACGACATTTACGGCCGTCTCGATTACGTTCAGCTTTATCGTGCTGTCCAACGTCAATCTGGCCCATCTGTTTCTGCCATTCTACGCCACGGTGACGTTTGCCGGCATGGCCGCAGCCATCATCATGCCGCGCATCCCGCCGCTCTCGCGCAAGCCTGATACGTATTACGGCGAAGCGCGCCAAGCCGAAGAAGAAGTGATACCTTCTTCTTGGAAGCCATGGCGATGGGCGCTCCATCAGGCGGTCGGCAAAGCGAAGCAGCATGAAGGTACAGGCTCTTTTCTGCGGAACGGAAGCAAAAACATCATCGACCTGTGGATTGGCGTCATCCCGGTCGTCATGGCAATCGGCACGCTTGCAGTAGCGATTGCGGAGTTCACACCATTGTTCAAATGGCTCGGCTGGCCGTTCATTCCGCTCTTGAATCTATTGGGCGTGCCGGAGGCGGAGGCGGCTGCACAGACGATTCTGGTCGGCTTTGCCGATATGTTCTTGCCGACTGTGCTCGCCTCCAATATCGAAAGCGAGTTGACCCGCTTCGTCGTCGCAGCGCTGTCCGTAACCCAGCTCATTTATATGTCCGAGGTAGGCGGTCTCCTGCTTGGCTCCAAAATACCGGTCAATATGAAGGATCTTTTAATTATATTTTTGCTGCGCACACTCATTACGCTGCCGATTATTACATTCATTGCGCATCTGATGTTCTAATGCGAAATCGTGTGAAATGCCCCTATCCGGTAACGGGAATCCCCGTTTTTGCTTGGATATGGGCCTTTTTATATATTGCTTCCCTCCCTAAAAACGATTATCGTTACATCAATCATTAGCAAGTGCTGCGACATAGCCTCTTTTCAACTGACATCATGCATTCCGCTGCGCTATCTCTACTTATTCGCTCGTTTCTTCTGCCCCTGTCATCCCATGGCGGCAATGGGGAGATGAACCGCCATATCGCGAATGAACTTCTATTTCGATAATGCAACATACATAATACGCCAGTGAGAAAGGAGCTTGGCCATGAACGGCAAATCTGCCGCCGGCGCGAGCCCTGCATCCGCAGCGCATCGGCCGCAAGCAAACCCGCAGCAGACCACCGTGTTCCGGATTCTGCTCGCCATTAGCTTCGTACATTTATTCAACGATTCGATTCAAGCCGTCATTCCGGCCATCTTCCCGATTCTGAAGGACACGATGAGCCTGTCCTTCACCCAGATTGGCTGGATTTCATTCGCCATCAACTTTACCGCGTCGCTCATGCAGCCAGTCGTCGGTTATGCGGCAGATCGCAAGCCAACGCCGGCCCTCTTGCCGATTGGGATGGGCTTTACCTTTACAGGGGTGCTCCTGCTCGCTTATGCGCCCAATTATTGGATGGTGCTGCTTGCCGTCATCTTCGTCGGCCTCGGATCCGCCGCCTTTCACCCAGAAGGCAGCCGGGTTGCCCATATGGCCGCCGGAATGCGCAAAGGCTTGGCGCAGTCCATTTTCCAAGTTGGCGGCAATGCAGGACAATCCTTGGCGCCGATGCTGACGAAGTGGGTATTCATCCCATTCGGTCAGATAGGAGCGCTCGGCTTCACGATTATCGCTGCCGCGGGAATCGCCGTGCAGACCTATGTAGCCATGTGGTACCGGAGCATGCTCGATGCCGGCTACACGTTCAAGAAGCGCCATCAGGCAAGAGCGATCGACCCTGCGAGGCGCAAGAGCATTCTCTGGGCGACGACCATTTTAGTCGTGCTCGTCTTTGTCCGTTCGTGGTACGGCGCCGCTATCGGGAGCTACTACGCATTCTATCTGATGGATGCCTATCAGCTCAGTCTCGATAATGCGCAAATCTATATTTTCTTGTTCCTGGCCGCCGGTGCGGTTGGAACATTCTTCGGCGGTCCGCTCGCCGATCGCTTCGGCAGGCGCAATCTGATTCTCGTCTCCATCGTCGGCACGGTGCCGCTCGCTCTGGCGCTGCCGTTCGTCAATCCATTCTGGGCGGCCGTCCTGTTGACCTTGAACGGGTTCATCCTGCTCTCCAGCTTCTCGGTGACGGTCGTCTACGCCCAGATGCTTCATCCCGGCAATATCGGTACCGTATCGGGGCTTATTACCGGGTTCGCATTCGGGATGGGCGGCATAGGCGCGCTTGTGCTCGGTTACTTCATCGATGGCTGGGGCATCGCCAATGTGATGATCGCCTGCGGCTTCCTGCCGCTGCTCGGCCTGCTGACGTGGCTCTTGCCTAACGACGCAACACTGGATGAATGGGCGCAGGAATTGCCCGAGGATTAATCGCTAATCTGCAGCCAACGAATAACGAAAAGCATGGCACCGCTTATCTGACGAGACGCTTCTCCCAGATAGCGGTGCTTTTATGTTTGAAGCTTGCATTCATTATTTAGACACATTTTAACAATCCAGTCCTGCCAAGGGCTTGCGGCGCTAGCCGCTGAGATCTACAATATTGTCAGCTTCCCTTACTGATATATTTGACAACACACCTTTTTGGTTAGCGAATAAATATATTCAATGATGCAGAATGGAAGATAGATGAATGACAAACATGGAGGTGACGGAGGATGTCGCAAGAGCAAGACGGTAAACAATCGATCGAGACGATCGACGAGCCTCAGGCTTGCCACGAACAGCAGGAAGAAAAGGCGAATGAGCCTGAAGACCGCGAGTCGATCAAACACCTCCAAATGGCAATTCAACAAATCAATGAGCTGTATCAACGGCAACGATATAAAGAGGCGCTGCTGGAGACCGCCCGGCTGCAGCAGCAATACCCGGAGCATCCGACGATTATGTCGCTCGCTGCGATGGTCCACAAGCATGTAGCGCCGGACAAAGCGCTCCACTGGGCAGCGGAAGCGCTGAGGCGCGATATTTATCAACCCGATGCCTGGCGGGTAAGAATGTCGGTGTATTACGACCGCGGGGAATGGAGCGCCTTCGAGACCGCTGCGCGGCAGCTCGCCATCGTGGCCCTGGATGACCCGACGCCCCATTTGCTCCTGGCGCAGCACCAAATGCGAAGGGGCGCACTGGAGCAAGCGCTGCTGTCGCTGGAACGCTGCATAGCGATTGAGCCCGCTGGGATTGCCTATGCCACTTACAGCTATGTACTCGCCCAATTGGAACGGGTGCCTGAATCCAAAGAAGCCGAGCGCAAAGCGCTGGAGATGAATGAGGAGCATGCTTATACGTTGATGCAGCTGGCATGGGCGGCAGACCAACGCGGGGAACATGACCATTCCCTCAAATTCATGGAGGAGGCGGTCCGACTCGATCCGGGCGATCAGCAGGTGCGGGAGGAATATATGGACGCGCTGCAGAAGACCCACCTGTGGTTCCGCCTTCTCTGGTGGCCGGCACAACTGTTTCAAAAGCTTCAGCCCTTTATTCTGCTTATCATTTGGGTCATTTTCGCCATCATTCAACCGACTCTGCTTATCGGCTTCATTGTGCTTCATATTGCAACATATTGGCTTAGCCGCTTCGTCGTGAACTGGAAAGTATACGGCAGGCCGTGGGTGTCATAAGGCACCCTCTCGGCCTTCACGGGTGAACTGGCAGCTTAAGCAATCGTCGTCAGAATGACGCCTGCGGCAATCAGCACGACCCCCACCGTCCCCCATAACGATAGCTTCTCTCCCAGGAACAAAAAGGCAAAGCCGACAGCCAGCACGACGCTGAGCTTGTCGATAGGCGCCACCTTCGCCACGTCCCCTTTTTGAATCGCCAAAAAATAGAACAGCCATGACAGCGCCCCAGCCACACCGCTCAATACAATGAACAGCAACGCCTTGCGGTTCGCCAACACTTCGCCGATCTGGGTCAGCTTTCCTTGAACGGCTATGACGCCGATCAGGAACAACGCCATAATGACGGCACGAATCGCCGTAGCCGTGTTCGAGTCTACTTGCTGAAGGCCGATTTTACCGAAAATCGAGACGAACGCAGCCATTACGGCAGAGGCCAGAGCGAACCAAAACCAACTTCCCATGGATTTTCCTCCCTTTCATCATCAATTATGTAGTAGCATGCTCAAGCCAGCGGTCATTTACATGCGCCGAACGAATGCGCAGATTCCCGCATTGCATTGAGAACAATTATCAATTATAACAAAAGAGTGCGCTTGCAAACACCCTTTTAAAAAAGGAAAATGTTAATAAGTTAAAAACGGTCATTTACATACGTTGCTGGAAACGATATACTAGTGAACGTTTTGGTTTGAGTTCGGGGCGCGTCATTCTATTTGACGCGTATTTATAAGTTGAAATTAGGAGCCGTTCCTTCATGATAAGCTTTGTAAAAAGGAGACGTTCACATGAATACTTGGCGTAAACGAACGTTGCACTGGACGCCGGCACGCGTGCTGGTAACCGGATTTCTGTTTATTATTACGATTGGCACCATCCTCTTGAAATTACCGATTTCCACTGCACCCGGGCATTCCCTCTCGCTCATCGATGCGTTGTTCACGGCTACGTCAGCCGTCTGCGTTACAGGGCTGGTGGTGGTCGATATCGGGACGACCTTCTCCGCGTTCGGACAAGGGGTCATTATTTCGCTCGTTCAAATAGGCGGCATCGGCTTCATGTCCGTCGCTTTGCTCTTCTATTTGATGCTCGGCAAGAAGATCTCGCTGCGCGAGCGGTTGATCCTGCAGGAATCGATTAACGCGAACAGCATGGAGGGCATCGTGCGCACCATTCGGCGCGTCATTATCTTTGTATTTGTCATTCAAGGGACCGCAACCATCATTCTCATGCTGCATTGGTCCAGCCATATGCCTTGGACGCAAGCGTTCTGCTACGCCTTGTTCCATTCCATATCGCTCTTCAACAATGGGGGCTTCGATCTGTTTGGTTCAAGCTTTCAGCAGTATGCAGGCGACTTCGTAACGAACTTGGTCGCATTTCTGATCGTCCTGTCTGGCGGGCTCGGCTTCATCGTGCTGGCGGAGCTGTACGATTATCCGAAATCGCGCCGGCTGTCGCTCCATTCGAAAGTCGTGTTGTCCATGACAGCGCTGCTTGTCGTTGCAGGCGCCTTATTTATATTTATATTCGAAATAACGAACCCGAACACGCTCGGCGCATTATCTTGGGACGGAAAGCTGTATGCGTCGTTCTTCCAGTCCATTTCGGCGAGATCGTCCGGGACGGCGACGCTGGAAATTGCCGATATGCGGCAAGTGACGCAATTCTTCCTTATCATATTGATGTTTATCGGGGCCTCGCCGGGCTCGGCCGGGGGCGGAATCAAGACGACGACGTTCGCCATTCTGCTTGCGGCGGTCTATGCCATGCTGCGCGGACGCGAAGATGCGGTATTGTTCCGGCACCGCCTCGCCAAAGACCAAATCGTGAAGGCATTGACGATTATTTTCCTGGCGCTGTTCATGGTGCTGTCCGTCTCCATGCTGCTTGCCGTCACGGAGGACGAGCCGTTCATCAGCATCTTGTTCGAGACGGTATCCGCCGTCGCCACCGTCGGAATGTCCATGGGATTAACGCCGGAGATGACGCCCTTCGGCAAGCTGGTCATCTGCATGACGATGTTCATCGGACGGATTGGACCGATGACGCTCGCCTATGCGCTAGGCAACCGCAAGGAACAATCGTTGTTCCGTTATCCGGAAGGCAAGATTATGATCGGGTAAGGAAAAAAGGAACAGGCAGCAGCGCCGCGGCGCTGCTGCCTATTTTCATGCTCTTTGCGTATATAAGGGAACGGAACGATTAGGAAGCTGCCGTAGCGTCGCTTGACAGCGCGGACTCTTGATGCGTATTCTTTTTGCCTGACGGAATAAGCAGATTCAGTATCAGGGCCGCAAGCGCGCCGACCGTAATGCCGGAAGACAGGACGTAGACCGCGAAGTCCGGCAATCCGTCCAATGCGCCTTGCGGCAGCACCGTTACGGCCATCGTGAGCAGAATCGGCACTCCGATTATCATCATGGCTCGCTCATCCAGATCGACGAACTGGATAACCTTCAGTCCGTTGACGACAATGGCTACGCCCCCGAACAAAGCGCCGACGAAGCAGCCCAAGCCTTCCCCTGCCGCCGCGCGATTCAAGCGCTCATCTGTCAGCTCTTTTCCCGTAATGGAGGAGATGACGAACCACGTTCCCGTCGTTTCAATCAAAATAATAAAATATACAAACACCATCGTCAGAATGGCGCTTACATCGAATACGGGTGCGCCGAACGGAAAGAAGCTCGGCAAAGAAATCCAGTCTGCGTCTGCAACCGGCGCAAAATCAACCTTCCCCAGGAAAGAGGCAGCCACAGTCCCGACAACAATCGCTACAATAACCGACACAAGGCGCGATACCGTGCCCAGACCCTTGGACTGGCGTCCCAGCAGCATGCACGCGATAAGCACACCCGCAGATACAGCGGCAATGAAGATGTTCGTCCACAGATCCCCTGGCGCTCTATAAATATTGTTCATGCCCGTCGGCATGAGCGAAATGCCTACAATAAGAATAACCGTACCGCCTACAAGAGGAGGAATCACACGGCGTACCGCCTTGGCGAACCATTTCAGCGGCATGCCCAGCAGAATCATCAGCAGCGCGCCGGGAATGAGACTTCCTGTCATCGCGCCCAGCCCAAGCTTGCTGCCGATCGCGCCAATCGCGCCGATCGGCACATACGAAGGCCCTTGCACGACAGGCAGCCGCAACCCAAAGCCCGTCTGAATCAATGTCGCGATCCCGGTTCCAAGAAAGCACATTTGAATAAAGAAGGAAGTATCGGCTGCGTTTAACGAAAGCAATCCGGCAATAATGATCGGCGCAATGTACAAATCCATCGCCAAGACGTGCTGAAGCCCGAGAATGAAAGCTTTCCCCATACTGATCTTGTCGTCAACGCCGACGACAAGCGTATTTGACTTCGCTGGTTGTTCCATGAGTGATATCAGCTCCCAATTTTGTGTGTCGTTCCGTATATGATTTTTATCACAACCTGATTATAGAGCGAAGTTTTATTTTTGTATAGGCAAATTACGAATATTTTTTAGTTATAAAAATCAATTGTTCGTCTTTTAGGTTGACTGAACGGTCTCGATTCCCTAAAATAAGCTTATATCACACTAAACAACGAAAGTAACAGTTAAAGAAGTCATTTAGAGTATTCACTTCCATATAAAGGGGACTTATGTAATCATGATCGTCAACGACGCCGTATTGCACAATGAATGGATAGTAGCCTGCCGTGCTCAGGACCTTCAAGAGAAGCCGATGCAGGTGCTCATTATGGGAGAACGTGTCGTCTTGTTCCGCACCGGGGAAGGGGTGCACGCCTTTAAAGACTTGTGCGTGCATCGCGGCGCGGCGCTGTCGCAAGGCTGCGTAAAGGAAGGAAAGCTGGTCTGCGCCTACCATGCATGGGAGTTCGACGCTTCCGGCGCCTGCGCAAGCATCCCGCAGCTTCCGAAAGAGCAGGCCATTCCTACGAAAGCGCGTGCAATCACATACGGGTGCGAAGAACGTTATGGCTTCATTTGGGTCAACCTTGGCCAAGCGGACGCGCCATGGTTCCCGTTCCCGGAATACGGCGCAGGCGGATGGCGCAACGTTGTTTGGGGGCCGCAGACTGTGGCGGCGAAGCCGCCGCGCATCGTCGAGAACTTCTTGGATGTCGGCCATCTGGCTATCGTCCATGAGGGGTATTTGGGGGTTGAAACACATACGGAAATCGGAGATTATCGTGTACACCGGGTACCGGAGGGAATCCGTTCCGAGGAAATCGCTATTTTTCAGCCGGATCCGGATGGCTCGGGACAAGCGAAGCATGTCTATTACACCTATGAAATCGCCCGTCCGTTAACGGTGAAGTTTACAAAACGCGATAACGAGACCGATCATCTCATGTCTATCGTCCTGACGGTGCAGCCGAAGGATGCGGACACTTCGGTAGCATACGGAGTGCTCTCTTTCAATTACGATCCGGGCCTGACCGATGAGGAAATAACGAGCTTCCAAGACATGATCTTCGCGCAGGACAAGCCAGTGGTGGAGAATCAGAAACCAGAGGATTTGCCGCTTGATTTGCAGGTGGAGCTGTCTCTCAAATGCGATCGTGTCAGCATTGCCTACCGCCAATATTTGAAGGAGCTCGGCGTCGTCTGGGGAACGGCCTGATATAGCGATGCACGATCACAAAAAGTCTGGGACCTGGCAGGGTGCCCAGACTTTCTGTGCATTCAATGCGATCGCCTTCGTCTCCGGCAAGGCACTCATGCTCATGTCCATATCGTGACAAGGCAGCTTGTGCGGCCGCAGACCGTGGTGCAGCAGATTGCCGCATGCGCATTCCATAAGTTCGCCGCTCAACCTTTCCCTCGTTTTAACTCAGGTTGCCAGGCACAGATTTGGATACACGTCCGGTCTTTACGCATGCAGCCTGTGCTGCGGGACGGATAACTTTCATGTATGTCACCTCCTTGCAATGAGATAGGCAGTACGCTCGTTGCGAATTGACATGAGCAGAACGGAACATTCTCTATGCCGTTATGTTGCATTCCGATTCGCGATTTGCTGCCATTCGTTAGAGCTCGTTGCGAGAGATTGCAGTCCACTCTAATGCTTGTGGCAATATACCGCTCTATGCATCCACGGCTTCCCCGGTTTGGGTCTGCAGCCAAATCGTGCGCAGCACCTTTTTAATTTGGCGCTTCTCGTAGGAACAAGGGCGGTTGCCCGAACGCATCCGGTAGAGCGGACAATGATTGCCTTGGCAGGCCGGACGGAAGAAGCAGGCCTGACACTTCTCATCCGTTTCTTCTCCAGACGTCGTCCACAAAGCCAGCTTGTCCATATCCAATTCCAGATGGCCATCTGCATGTATGCGCCCGAGCTGATTGTTCTCTTGATCGATGGCGACAGAGCATTTGTACAGCTTGCCATCCGATCCGACAATCATCGAGTTCGGCTTCGCCGCGTAGCAGACCGCTCCTGTCGGCAGCAAAATGTCCGAGATGAAGGAGCTTACGTTCAGGCCCTCTTCTATCGCGCGTTCATTGAACTCCCAAATCTTCTTGTCCTTAGTCCGATCATCGCAGACCGGCAGCGTAAGATCGTTCTCGCCGCCCATGCAGCCGACCGGGCGGAAGTACACTTTAAAGCGCGGATCGTCCGCAAACAAATCACGCAGCATCGGAATGAACCGCTCGACCGCTTCCAAATTGCTGTTGTCGAAATTTACCCGCAAATTGATTTCGAACGGCCGTTCCACCGACTTAAGCGCCAGCAGATTGTCGACAATTCGCTGATACGTGCCTCCCCCGCCATGCAAGCCGCGGCGCACATCATGCGCTTCCTCCGGCCCGTCCAGCGTTACCATCAGACGTTCCACACGCCAATCGAGCAATTGCTCGAACCGTTCCCGCGTCAGAAAGTAACCATTTGTCGCCATCTCCGCGTTATAGGTCACGCCGTGCTTTTCGCATGCCGCCATGAACGACTTGGACAACTGCTCGATAATTTGCGGTACTAACAGCGGCTCGCCTCCGTGCCAGCTAATCGTCAGCAAATCAAGCGTCTTCGCGCGCTGCTCGATATAGGCTTCGAGACCCGCTACAACCTCCTCCCGCATACGGCCGCGGGGGAAGGATTCATAGCAGTAATTGCAGCGGAAATTGCATGCCTCCGTCACGAGCAGCACCAAATGCATCGAGTCGAGCTGATGCATCGTGTGATGAAGGAACTCGGCCCGGCGCAATTCGTCCGCGTCGGCCTGCACGAGAAACCCATGCTCTACCAGTTGACCGTGAAGTTCATCATCCGCTTGGAGCGCCGGCTGGTCCGGGCGCAGCCAAGCCGACACCCGATCGCGCTCTTCAGGCGAGAAAGAAGCTATTGCACCGGAGTAGCTATTGTATAGAACGAGACCCCCATCATCGACTTGCGTTTGCGCATTGAAGCGTGACGGGCGCCATTGAATCAAATCTTGTGTCATCGAAGTTCCCTCTCTTATTCTGTATAGAGCTGCAATAGCAACAACTATATATCATGCCGCGATTAGAGACGGCTCACAATGACACCGGTCACGTTCCTTGTGCATCAATGCACCCATTCACGCAAGGCAAGCACAAAAAAGAACCCTGAGCTTCTTCGCATGAAGAAGCCGGGTTCCCGATACGCGCTATTTTATTTTGATGCTGGCGCTATCCGCTTCATTAACTGCCGTCAGCTTCTGGAACTGCATCAGCATGGCTGCACGCCATGGCAGCAGCATGCCGAACGCCAAGATGAAGAAGATGGAGGCGCTTTGCGAGATGGATACGTACTGCTCCACCACATCGTGCAAAATGAGCCGCATAATCAATAGCGCGATAATGACCACGATAAACATGTTGGAGCGTTTCAAATATATCTCGCCGCCGTCCATTTCGAACTTGGAAGTGCGTATGAGCGGATACGAGAAACAGATCGCACCGACCAGAAAAGCGGCAATTCCCCACGTCCACGGAATGCGCATCGCCGGAACCGCAAACATCAAAAAGCCTGTGGCCATTCCCAGAGGCGGCATGATGATTTTTTTGGCGGACGTCGGTTTGTTGGATGCGCGCAAACGCAGCACAATGACGGCCATTCCGGCAAACAGCGACACGATTAACGATAGAAATTGCGACGACACCATGACTTGTGACATGGCAATTCACCTCGATATATTCAAAAATGAAGTCAATCAGCGTACATGCAATGTAATCTTTTGTCTATGATTTATTTTACATCATTATGTCCTTTCTTACAAAAGGTTCCCCATTGTTCGATATCGATGACTCCATTACCTGCAAAAAAGCGATCACTCTCCGATAGACCGGGAGCGATCGCCACTATACAAAATTTCGGGTTATATCCGCTTTCGTTTATAACGGGTGACAAATACGCAAGCCAGAACAAGCACCGCCATAGAGGCGACAGTCGTGACGGCTTCCTCCATGCTGCCTTGCGTGGCGCCGCCGCCCCCTTGACCTGGCGGCATGCCGTCAGGCCTGCCGCTAGGGCCGCCGCCAAAGCCGCCGGCGCCTCCTGGTCTGCCTTGGCCTGCTCCAGCGCCATTGGCGCCTCCTGCTCCGCCTTGGCCTGCTCCAGCGCCATTAGCGCCTCCTGCCCCGTCTTGGCCTGCTCCAGCGCCATTGGCGCCTCCTGCCCCGTCTTGGCCTGCTCCAGCGCCATTGGCGCCTCCTGCTCCGCCTTGACCTGCTCCGGCACCATTGGCGCCTCCTGCCCCGCCTTGGCCTGCTCCGGCGCCATTGGCGCCTCCTGCCTCGCCTTGGAAGCCTCCGAAGCCGCCGGGCGGTTCCATGTTGCCTTGATTAGCCTGCTCGTCTGGAGCGCTGGCGCTCTGATTATTCGGAGCGGCATCATCGTTATTGCCGGCGTTATCCACTCCCGGCATTCGCCCGCCTCTGCCTCCTCCCGGACCGCCGAAGCCACCCCCGCTGCCGCTCCCGTCGCCAGAGGAAGCAACTGTGCCGTCAAGCTGCTGTGCGATATTTCCGATCGTGCCGGCATTGGTCTCAGTCAACTGCTTTACCGCTTCTTGATGCTGCTCAAATGTGTAGAACGCAGTCGGATCCTGTTCAACACTGGCAGATATCATGTCCGCTACTTGCTCCACCCGCGCCGCAAATGACTCGGAAGACAGATATCCCTCGATCGCATTGCGGATAATTTCATGGTACGTATCCTTGTATTCGTCTACGGCGAGCAGCTTCGCGATAAGCGGCCGTTCTGACAAAGCGCCTTGTGTCGGTTCATCTATCAGCACACTCGCCCCTCCTGGTCCTCCGCCGAAAGCCATGTTATAGTCCCATGGCAGGACCGAAAAAACACCGTCGTTTTCGTACAAGTAATAATTTTGCTTGTTGGATCCAAGGTAACTGTCCCAATTGACGGTCACCACATTGAGTGCGATGTATTTCAGCACTTCCTCCACATCGAGCACCTGCTCATAATCGGAGCCGTTGTTCAATTCATTTAGCATATCGATCAGTGCGCTGTCGCTAGAGGCTTTGGATTTCAATACAAGCCCGGAATAGGAATCGGCCTTATCGCCCAGCCACGACAAATCGGTTCCGCTGCCGTTGAGCTCTGCCTTGTACAAAGACCCGTGCGCATTGCCGAAATTCCGTTCAAGATAAGCGTCGCCCACCTGTTCCACCGCCAAATAACACCCTCTCAGTTCCTCATTCACATATACATTTACGAAAGAGAATCCAGGCGTAGGCAGCCCCATCTTCTGAGCAAGTTCATAGGTTACAAATTCCCGCATATAAGAAGCGTCACTGTAATTGTTGTTCAGGTTGATTTTGCTGATGCCGTACAGCGTCTGATTCGATAAATATTCGTCAAACGAGAGCTTGAAGCTGTACCTGTCAGAATCGGAATTAACCACGCTGCGCAAGCTTAGATTTCCTTTAGTCCTTATGCCTACATTATCGAAATGCATGCCGTTGTAATCGACAGCAGCCGTTTTCATTTCTTCAGCAGACGCATTGTCCAGCATATCTTGAAAATCATCTTCGTCCAGTGTAATTTTCACATCGACAACTTCATCTTTTGGAAATACATTTTGATTGATCTCGGTGATTTTATCGGATGAAGAAGGGCTATCTATAACTCCCGATGCTCCATCCTTAAAAAAGGTCATCGTTACGGCTGTGATAATGATGAGCAATGCAGCGCCTGCGCACAAAATAATGGGTAAGGCGGATTTGAATCTCATGTTCCCACCTCCTGTCATTGAGATACATAATCGCCGCTGTAGCTGATTAACACAGCATTGCTCACTCCGGATAGCTTCGTAATTTCATTAACGAAACGCGGATCATCCTGGCCCAAGCGAACCTCCACTGTCATTTCGACGCCGGAGTCCGTGACCGTTTTTTGCTTCACATTAAAGCGTTTGACCAGTGAATTAAGCTTCTGCAGAATACCCTGCTCACTCTCAGCGGAATCGCAATTGACTATGAGCAAATAAGGTGTCTCAAACGAAGCGCTTTTAATGAAAATAAATAATACCAAGCCTACGATGACAGAGCCGACAACGGCCAGCGTATAAAATCCTGCACCAGTGACAATGCCCGCCACAGCCGCCCAGAACAGGAATATCAAATCCGTAGGATCTTTAATCGGCGTTCGAAAGCGGACGATACTCAATGCGCCGACCATCCCGAGCGACAGCACCAAATTGGAATTGATCGCGATGATAACGAGCGCAGTTATTAAGGACATGCCAATCAGCGAGACGTTGAAGCTCTTGGAATATAGCACGCCGCTGAACACCCGCTTGTATAACAAGTAAATAAAGAGCCCTATTACGAATGCGATAGACATCGTCAGCAAAATGGTAACGACACTGATATCCGAGTTGAAATTTTCAAGCACCGATTTCTTGATGAGATCGGAAAAGTTGGTCGATGTGTTCTGATCCATTATTGATCCTCCCATGTGTTGAATTTTAAATATTTGCGGCATATGACGTACTTGGAATTAGATTGACGCATCAGACCCTCGGCCTGGATTGCGGTTCGAATGTATTCGGGGAAAAACTCGTCATACTTCACCTCGAATACGATGGCGTTGTTGTCATAAGCATCGATTGTCTTCAGATCGGGAGCGAAAATATCGATGGCGTTCAGTCCCGTTCTGAGACGCTTATCGAACGTAATTCTTACGTTGCCCGCCCTGGATACATATGCCTCGCGGACATAATCGACGATAACCTTGGGCCTTAACAACCTGTTTTTCATCTCGCGGTACACCTCGAACAGCAGCGGCCTTTCCGGAACGTTGAGCACCTCATAACGTCCAGCCAAGATGGAGTCAACCATCTCTCTGGTTAGCGGCTCTTTCACTTTGGCAATGTAGTCGTTGAATTTAATTTTCTTCTCCAAATGAATGACCCGATCCGAGAGGTTGTAAATCCGGATTCGATATTTCTCCCGATCCCGGACTCCGCCCAGCTTCTCATGCAAAGCTTTGTTGTCGATATCATCAAAATAGAGGCTGCGAATATGATACTCGCCAGCCGCTTGAGCATGCTTGTCCCTTTGCAGCATATTGATCAGCTGTTGGCGGATAATGTGATACTGATGGTAATTCATGTGATATTTCAACTCATGACGGAACTTCAATGACGGGTTCAATGGATACACCCCTTTCTGCATTACAAACACTTTACAATGCGCAGCTAATTTTTCACTGAATAGAACCTGAATGCCAACTGAAAGTTTTCAACATATTTCATTTTGGGGTTGAATAAAGTTCACCGTTAAGATTTGATAAAGAGAACATCATTATGAAATGAGAGGAGCGAGGAGCATGGGTGGAAAAAAGGGGCTGTGGGCACTCGCAGCGATTCTAATCATGTTCATTGCAGCAGCTTGCGATTCCGAGTTGTTGCAGGCGAAGGAAGCGGCTTCCGTCAAGCCTAAGTCGCTCGTAACCACGTTCAAGGGCGATCCCCGCACGAGCCGGGCCTTCACGTGGCATACGAACGATCCCGATACGGCAGCCATCGTGCAAATAGCCAAAGGGACGCATCCCGATGCGTTGGAGGGGCAACAGGTTATTACGATAAAGGGAGCGACGACTACGCTAGATATTGGCAAGGGGCGTCTTCAAGGGGTTCATAAAGCAAATGTGGACAATCTTGAGCCGGGAACCGACTATACGTATCGGGTCGGAAACGGCGATCCTGACGGATGGAGTGAGCCCGCCACGTTCACGACCGAAGCGGAGGAGCTGACCGATTTCACTTTTATTAACGTTACCGATTCTCAAGGTGTGACAGAACGCGATTTTAAGATTTGGGGACACACGTTAAATCAGGCGTTTGGAAAGTTTCCAGATGCGCGGTTTATCGTGCATAATGGCGATTTGACTGAGGATCCCGAGGATGAATCGGAGTGGGACTATCTTTTCAGCGAAGCGAAAGCGTGGCTGACGCGGTTCCCTCTCATGCCGGCGACAGGCAATCACGACGAAGTAGATAAGAATGCGGACCATTATGTATCGCATTTCAACGTGCCTGACAATGGAGCAGACGGCTCTATTCCAGGGACAACCTACTCGTTCGATTACGGGCCAGTCCATTTCGTTTTTTTAAATACAGAATCTAATAAAAAAGAGCAAACCAAATGGCTACAACAAGATTTATCTGCCACGGACAAGGCGTGGATTATCGTAGCTCTGCATCGCGGTCCGTACGGCGGCAATCAGGATCAATCCGTACTTAAGCGATGGGTTCCCGTGTTCGACGAGTTCGGTGTCGATCTGGTGCTGCAAGGACATAACCATGAATATTCGCGATCGTATCCTTTGAAAGACGACCAAATCGTTGCGGAAGGAAAAGGAACGGTCTATGTCGTGACCAATGCTTCAGGAGCAAAATTAAATGCGAAGAAGAAGGATAAATATTATCATCAAGTCCATTTTCAGCCTAACAAGCAAACGTTTGCGGGCATCCGCATCAATGGCGACACCCTGACCTACCAAGCCTACGATGTTGATGGAACGAAGCTGGACGAATTCGTACTCAAGCATTGAACTGCAGCGAACAAGATGAGATTCCACCTGAAAAAGCGAGGCGGCAGAGTTCGCCTCTCTACCTCCTTGCCTGCTCCCCCCTTCACTCAGAACACCTGACCGCTACGGTGCTGCCATTTTGCTCTTATGACCATCCTCCCCTTCACTCAGAACACCTGACCGCGACGGTATTGCCACTTTGCTCTTATGACCATCCTCCCCTTCACTCAGAACACCTGAGCGCGACGGTATTGCCACTTTGCTCTTATGACCATCCTCCCCTTCACTCAGAACACCTGACCGCGACGGTATTGCCACTTTGCTCTTATGACCATCCTCCCCTTCACTCAGAACACCTGACCGCTACGGTGCTGCCATTTTGCTCTTATGACCATTCTACCCTTCACTCAGAACATCTGCCTACGACGGTATATACTACTGACTCTTATGCTCATTCTCCCCTTTAATCAGAAGCTTTATCTGCAGCCTGTATGAAACTTCTCGTCTCCCCTAGATATACCCCAATGCAAGTGTTCCTGCGCCAGGTCTACCGGTGCATCAGAAAGCGGCCTCCCAAATAAAAGGCAAAAACTGCCTACAGTTTTCTATACCGCAGTGAAAACAGCATATCTTTTGTTCTCACGATAATACATTTCTGAACCTTGGGGAGAGTGGCGCTAAGAGTTCGATAGGTATGTTTAGTTATCGAATCATCCTTTTTCTGTAAAAAATATAACTGCTCGTCAGGCGCACTTTCATAGGCTGTTTGCTTCCTAAAATAGGATCACACAAGCCCTTTCCGTGAGGTTTCGCAGCGTCTGAACGTTGGGGAGGTTGGCTCCAATCACGGCATACGGCATACTTCCGTTATTAAAAAAGACCGAACCATCAGACATGTGTTCTGACGGCTCGGTCTCTTCAACTATCGATCGATGAAGGCACGTTGTATCATACACCCGAAATGTCTCTCTCGCCTCAATACTATCAGCCGTTTGCCTGCTATCCTTGAGGCTTCGTTCTGCGCGTCGCTATCGCTTCATGCGGATCATCCGGCCAATAGTGCTTTGGGTATCGCCCTTTTAAGTCCTTTTTAACGTCAAAGTATGTCGTCTTCCAGAAGCTTGCCAAGTCTTGCGTCACCTGCACCGGGCGCTGTGCCGGTGAGAGCAGATGAAGCGTCAGCGGCACCTTCCCCATTGCAACGTGCGGTGTTTCTTTCAGGCCGAACACCTCCTGCAGTCGCACCGCCAGTACAGGCCGCTCCGGATCGCTGTAGTCGATCGCGATACGGGAGCCGCTCGGCACGACAAGATGAGTAGGCGCCTCTTGCTCAAGCTGCTGCCGCATGTCCCACGGCAGCATGGATTCGAGCACGGCGCTAACGTTCAGCTTCTGAAGATCGTCACGGCTCTTCATGCCGTAGACATGCGGGCCCAGCCACTCCTCCAGCGCCGCGAGGAGGGCCTCGTCACGGGCATCGGGCCAATCAGGCCAATGCCCGTGCATGAACTGGAGCCGCGCCTGCAACTGGCGCGCGTGCTTCGTCCATGGCAGCAAGGCAAGCCCCTCCTGGGCAATGCCTTGCAGCAGGGCGCGCAACACCTCGTCCGCGTCTGGCGCGGGGTGCTGCGCGTCCTTGAGCTTGAGCGCGCCCAGGCGCACGCGCTCGCGGGCACGGACGGACTTCGTCGTCCGGTCCCATGCAATGTGCGCTTCGCGCGCCATGTCAGCGGCGAAATGCTGCTCCAGCATGGAGCGCTCTATCGGCGCCGCCAGCAAAATGCGGCTGTCAGCGCCCTGGTCGTCCAGATGCAGCGCGACCAGATAAGGGGCCTGCGCCAGTGGAGAATTTGCAGCCGCGGCTTGCGAAAATGCCGCGCCACGGCCGTTCCGCAGCAGATAGCGCCCGTCTGCGCGCCGCTCGGCAATCCGGTCCGGGTAAGCGAACGCCGCCAGCAGACTCCATGCCTGTGCCTCATCCTGCAGGGTCACTGCAATGGACTTCTGCGCCGGTTCGGAGCAAGTCTCCTTACCAGCGCCAATCTCAAAAATGCGCATGTATTGCTCGGACTGCTCTCGAATACGCTGAATCGCTGCCGCATCCACCTGCGCCTGCGCCACTCGACCGGCAAGACGCTGCTTACCCCCGCCCGCCGCTTGAATAAGCATCTCCATGCGAAGGCGCAAATCTGGGCTTGACGGTCCTGTCCCGGGGCCGCTGCGCACGATATCCCGTTCGCCAAGCAACGCGGCCAGCTGGCAAGCTGTCTGACCCAGCCCAAGCGGCGCGGACTGCACAATCATATGCGCGAACCTCGGGTGCAGACCGGAACGGGCCAACAGGCGGCCATGCGGCGTGAGCGCCCCGGCAGCAGTCAATGCCCCGAGCTGCTTCAGCAGATCCGCAGCCTGATTCAACGCCGGGACCGGCGGCGGCGTCAGCCACTGCAGAGCAGCCGCTTCGGCACCCCATACCGCAAGCTCCAGCGCCAGCGGCGCCAGATCCGCGTCCAACAGCTCCGGTGTGCCGTGCGCTGAAAGCTGTGCCTGCTCCTGCTCGGTCCAGAGCCGATAGCAGACGCCAGGGCCCAGCCGCCCAGCCCGCCCGCGCCGCTGATCCGCGGATGACCTGGAGACGGGCATCGTCTCCAGCCGTGTCATCCCCGTTCGCGGCGAGAACCGCGGCACTCGCATCAGACCGCTGTCGATGACGACGCGGACGCCTTCCACAGTCAAGCTCGTCTCCGCAATCGCGGTGGCCAGCACAACCTTACGGCTGCCGTTACCGCTCGGAGCTATGGCCGCGTCTTGCGCCTGCGGAGAAAGCTGTCCGTACAGCGGCGCAATATTTACCCGCCCCTCAAGTGATTGCGCCCGCAACGCCTCGGTCAGCGCCTCCTCCACACGCCGGATCTCACCCGCTCCCGGCAGAAAGACCATCATGTCGCCCTCATGGCTGGCAAGGGCTGTTATGACGGTACGCACAACCTTCTGCTCTAAGCGCGCATCGTCCCGGCGGGTTAAATAATGCGTATCCACCGGATAACTGCGCCCGCGGCTTTCCACAATCGGCGCCCCGCCCAGCATGCCGGACACAGGTCCGGCTTCCAACGTGGCCGACATAACCAAGATGCGGAGATCATCGCGCAGGACGGCTTGCGATTCAATCGCAAGCGCAAGTCCTAGATCCGCATGCAAATGACGCTCATGGAATTCGTCAAAAATAAGGAGACCGACTCCGTCCAGGGAAGGGTCGTCCTGCAGCATTCTCGTCAATATCCCTTCCGTAATGACCTCCACTCGGGTCTTCGCGCTAACTTGCGTATCCAAGCGGACGCGGTAACCGACCGTCTCCCCGACCTTCTCACCGAGCGCCTGCGCCATGAAGCGCGCAGCCGAACGCGCAGCGATCCGCCTTGGCTCAAGCATCAGGATCCGCTGTCCTTGCAGCCAAGGCTCCTCCAATAACGCAAGCGGGACGCGCGTCGTTTTCCCTGCGCCCGGCTCGGCGACAAGAACCGCCCCTGTGCGCTCCGACAGCGCCCGCCTCAATGATGGCAACACTTCATCTATCGGTAAATGCTGATGCATCAATCCATATCACTCCAACCATAAAAAGCTGCACTTTTGTCCATTATACCCCTGTCCATCATAGACAAGATAGCCTCGCAATGACAATAGCAACAGACAGCTCGGGAGGCACGCAAAATGCAAGAAAGCCGCTCCAAAGAGCGGCATCTAGTCAGAAGGGCAGGCAGATGAATCGGAAAGCGAGGTTATACATGCATTTCTGCCTTGGCTTGCATACCAAGCGAGTACGTTTTCGGATGACGACGCATTAATATAGAGAAGCTGATCGCAACCGAAAGGATGACGGTACTGACGACGACTAACGATGTCGTGACTGTCAATGTATCCGTCAACACCCCGCTGGCGACAGGCCCAAGCATCATGCCGACGGCGTGAATCATATTGAACAGCGCGTACGCGGCGCCGTAATCTCCGCCTGCGGCATCTTTGTCGACTATGCTGCCGAGCGTCGGCAATGTCGGCGACAAGGTGAAGCCGACCGCAGCTCCGATGAAGCATCCTGCCAACATCATAAGCGGCACGCTGGTCGCCATGACGATAAGCGGCAAGGTGACGGCCAAGCCTGCCAGGCCGAACAGCATGAGCCGGAACGGATTATAACGCACGGCAAGCGAACCGGAGATCGGCGCGATCAGGCCGTAGCATAAGGTCATTGCCCCGAAGAGCAGACCAAGCGTCAGCGGGGATAGCTGGAACCGTTCCGTTACATATACAGGCAGAAGCGGCTCAAGCATCGTCAATGTCGTCTCCGCCAGCAGAATGACACAAGCTATGAACAGAACGGTGCGGTGGCGCAGGAGCGAGAAGGCTCCTCCTTCCGCAGGACGTTCCATCCGCTTCGGTTCACGCAGCAGCAGCACGACCAAAATAGTAATAAGCAACGTCAGTCCCATTGCAAACCAGAACGGTGTATGATGATCTCCCACTTCGAACAGCCAGCCTCCAATGGGAGCACCGAGCAAGGACCCCGAGGAAATGCCTGTCATGGCAATCCCCATAACAGCTCCGCGCATCGGACCCGGGAACAGATCAGCCAACAAGGCCAACGCCGCCGTCCAAGACGCCGCCGCAGCCAATCCCTGAATGAACCGGGCCAAAATGAGTGTCATTGTCGTCTGGGAGAAGACGAACAACAGCGTGGCGGCAATCATGCAAATGAGCCCCAAAATAATCGTTTTTCGCCGGCCCAGCCGATCGGTAATACGTCCGAACATCGGCGTGGTCAGGAACAACGCCGCCGCATAGCTGCCAAATAAAATACCAAGCGTCGTCGAAGACATCTGGTATTGTTCCGTAAAATACGGCACTACCGGAATAAATAAGCTGTACAACAACATGTCGACGAACAAAATACTAATAACCAACACAAGGCCAATCCACTGCGTACGTGTCAGCTGCCGCAGTAATGACATAAATCCCACTCCTAAAACTATTTCGTTTTTTTCAGTTTTCTTACACCAATCCTAACCGGATTGGCCATGCAGAGACGGCCGCTTAGCTTGAACAAGGCGAGCCGCCACTGCTGAGCACGTCAACACGCGCATCATTTTTCGGTCGATTCATTCTCACGCGGGACGAGGCCGTACATAATGACATCGGCAATGGCTTCCAATGCCTCAGGCAGCGCGATGTTCTGCTGCGCAAAAAAGCGTTGATCCAAAGTCGAATTCACTGCGTCCAGAATGACCTTCATAATAAAGGCCACATTTTGCTTGCGAATCGTCCCTGCTTCCATCCCTTGTTCAATCAGAATGCGCAGCGTATCCCAATCATCCTTCAAAGCCTTGTCAATCTTCACCCATTGCTCCGGGTAGACGCGCTTCATCTGTTCCAAGATGCGAATATCGTATAGTTCAAAGTGATTCGGCAGAACGGTCATTACGGCTTTCATCTTATCCATTAAAGACAATGATTTGTCCTCGATAATCTCGTTCGTCTTCGCGTCGCCCTCTTCAAGCGTCTGCTCGATGATCGTGTCGAGCACTTCCGCCTTCGAAGAAAAATGCTCGTACAGCGTGCGCTTGCTAATGCCGAGTCTCCGCGCCAAATCGTCCATCGTAAACTTGATGCCTTTGTCCTGAAGCTCTTCCATAAATGCCTTCATAATACGTTCGCGCATGGATATGGGTACCACCTCCAACACAGCCGACATTATAATTCGCGATAAAAAACTAATGAAACTATAATAGTTTTTCTAGTAATTATATGATGTATTATAGCTTATGATGAGCCTTTTCGGCAAGCTGCAAAATTAGCGGGCACTTGTTTACCGATACATTGAGAGAAGCACGATACCGCTTCAAGCAAACGGCGCAGCCGAATCAAGCTTTCGGGTGCGCCGTTTGTCGTTCCTCACGTCGTATAGTTCCCCAGTCTTCTGCTCAGACCTGACGGGAAAATCGCTTTTTTATCGTTTATTCTTGATGCCGCTGCAAGAACTCGACCATCGCGCGATACACGCGCATTTCATTTGCCTTCTTGGAGAAGCCGTGCCCCTCGTCATCCAGTACCATGTATTCAACGTCGCGGCCCTTGTCCTTGAGCGCCTGGACGATCTGATCCGACTCCGCCTTGACGACGCGCGGGTCGTTCGCCCCTTGAATGACGAGCATCGGGTTGGTCATGCCGTCCAAGTACGTAATCGGCGAATCGTAAATAAAGCGCTCCTTGTCCCGCTCCGGATCGCCGACCCAGCGCTCCATCAGCGGCTTCCAATGATCCGGCACGGAATGATAGAACGTGAACAAGTTGCTCACGCCGAATATATCGACCGCCGCCCGGAAATAGTCGGCATGCCGGCCATGAAGCAGCAGCGTCATGTATCCGCCGTAGCTGCCGCCGACGACGAACAGGCGCTCCTTGCTCGAGATGCCCTGCTCGAACAGCCAATCCATCGCGGCGACGCAATCGAGGCGCGGCCCTTCGCCCCAGTCGCATTCCACCATCTTCGTGAAGGCGCTGCCGTACCCGGTGCTGCCGCGGAAGTTCGGCGCGAATACGTGGTAGCCTTGCGCCAGGAAATATTGGAACATGCTGCGGAATTGCTTGCGCTCTGCCGCCTGAGGTCCGCCGTGCGGCCAAAATATCGTATAGCCGTTCGCCTGCCCCTCCTTCGCCCGGAAGAGAAGCGCCTCTATCTCCATGCCGTCATAAGAACGGTACGTCACGACGACCGGCTCGACGAGCTGCTCTTGGGCAAGCCCCGTAACCACGTTGCGCGTAAGCGTCTTCCACTCTCCTTGCTCATACTTATAAATATTCGCCGGAGAAGATGCGCTCCGTCCCAGTACATACACATTGCCGGAACGTGCGGCCTGCAGTTGATCAACGACTGCCACCGGAAGCGGCAGTTGCGTGGACTGCCTGGAATCGTAGTGAATGAGATATAAGCGGTCCTCCACTCCTTTTTCCGTAACGAGATACAAGCTCCGGTTCTGCTTATTCCATTTCAGAATCTTGGCGCTCTCTTGCTGAATTCGGCACACTTCTGAAAATTGGCGTGTTGGTATATGATATTGCGCGACATACGCGTAATCCGCATCATAATCCGTCAGAAATACAATCGTATAGTCATCGATGAACGACGCATCGCCGGAAAGGTGAACGGCATCGGCCGACGGGGTCAGGCACAGATCCTCCGTTTCCGTACGCGCGTAGCTCACGCGGTATGTATTGCCATAAGATTTGGCATACACGAAGCGCTGGCCGTTCGGGCTGATGTCGTCGAGATCGGTCAATGTGTCGGTCCCCTCGAGAATCAGCTCGTCTTCCTGCGTTAGCAGGTTATAGCAGCGGCTGTTCAAGAAGTTCGGATTGCCGCGGCTTGTCGAATAATACAAGCGCTCTCCGTCTTCGGATAGACGAACGAAGAACATCTTATCGTTCTCATCCGCTGCGATGAGCGCCAGCGGAGCGCCGCCGGATGGGGGAAGCGCATGGATATGATAGTTCTCGTTCCCGTCATGATCGAATCCGGTCAAAATATAACGTTTCTCCGGATCAATGGCGATAAAGTCGCTCGCTTGATTGCAATAGGTGATCGGGTACGGAAAAAGGGCATCCCCATTTAGATCGACTGCCCACAGGTTGAAATGCCCGTTCATGTTGCTGCTGAACACGATGCGGCTTTCATCCGCGCTTACTGCAAACTGCCGAATCACGTACGTCTGGAAATATTGCTCTACATCCGGCTTTGGAAAGCGTATCATATCAGTTCCTCCTTTGCGCCAAAACGGTTGTCGGAATGAGAGTTCATCCCAAAGTTTGGCATTCTATGCTTTTCATCATAGCTTGGAATTGACTGCGCTGTAAAGTGATGACCTGATGCGTAAAAAGCCGCAGCAACCGCATTGCAGTTACTGCGGCCCGTAAAAAATAGCATCATTTATCGGCCGGTCTATTATGATATCCGTTCTCTTCGTACGGCTGCAACTTATTTAACCACTGTTCTTCCAGCTTTTTCAGTTGAGCCGCATATTTCTTGCGATCTTCATCGCTGGCGACGTACTCTTCATCCGGCTTCACTTCTTCCAACAGGTGGAACTCGAAGCTGTCTTCCCCGTCCCGTTTCCAATCTTCACTAAGCCTCTTATTCACATGTGTGCCCATATTGAGCATAAAGTAGAGTCCGTTGCGTTTCCCATTCACATCCATGGCGCTCGCTATGAACCATTTTCCGCTTTGTTTATGCTTCAAGCCATACACGCCCATCAGCCGGTGGGAATGAGCGTACATGTTGCCTGCCTGCTTTCTCTCTTCTGCATTCATTATATTGCACCTCTTTCATTTCTATTACACGGACTGCAACGCGTTTTTACTTCATTACCCAATACGCGCTGCCGTCGGGAAGGCGATCCATAAATCCGTACTCGATCAAATATCGGCGCAGCGTGACGTATTCCTCGTCATGTGCGGTCTTCAGAATCTCATTCACTTCCTTCTCCGTATACTGCTTCTGCGCATCGAACCGCTGCATCAAGTGAGTCAGAATGACGATTTTGCGCTTCTCCTTCTTCGGAAATTCGGAGATCGGCCCATCCAATCCTTCCGTGAAGTATTGGTCCAAAATTTTTGCCCGCTCCTCCTCCGTGACCGCATATCGCTCGTCGACCATCGTGGCTGTCCGGTGCGCATGCACGAACTTCGGCCGCTGATCTGATTTTGATTCGGCCAGCTCCATCAACGCCAGGAACAGCTTCGCCTGCTTCATCTTCTCGCGCAGCGTGAAGCGGTGATTCCGAATTGTGGAGGCGCTGCCCCCGCCCATCAGCTTCAAAATCTCGTTGTCGCTCCGGTCCTCATGGAAATGGAGCAGCAGCTCCTTTTGCAGATCGGTTAACCCGGTCAGCTTCTTATCCAGCGTGAGTAAATAATGGAGCATGGACGTATGCCGCTCGGCAATGTGCAGCTCCGTATATTTTTTCGCTTCATACAACACGTTCCCATGTTGATAAACGACACCATTCGTGAACCGTTCTCCGCATACGAGGCAGGCGTACTCTTCAGCTTGCGCATCATATATATATCCCTTCTTCAATTCATCGATTGATGCGCTCCAAAACAGATCCAATACCGTTTTATTCATAAACAATCATCCTTATTGTTTGTTTAATATATAAACATTATATGTTAATGTTTGTTATTATGCAATACCACATTTAGTATGCTTCGACTATATCGACAATTGTTCCTATATAAAACGAATAAAAAAACGGAATCCAAACCCCTGCGGGTTCAGATTCCGTTCTGCGCGCGGCAGCCTGTACAGCCATCGCAATATAATAGAAGCAGCCAGCCATGTTGTTTTGTGCCCGATCGCCTGAATCATCCGCATCAATGCGCCGGAAAAAACACCATTTGAATAGCGAAAATGACGCCGAACACATATAGAATGGGGTGAACTTCCTTGCCCTTGCCGCTGAACAGCTTCATAAGCGGGTATGTAATGAAGCCAATCGCAATGCCGGTCGCGATGCTGGAAGTGAGCGGCATGCTGATCAAGATGGCAAACGCCGGGAACGCTTCATCGAATTGCTTCCATTGAATGCGCGCCAACCCGTCCATCATGAAGCAGCCGACGATGATGAGCACCGGAGCCGTAATGGCCGGCAGCGACGAAATGCCTTCAATAATCGGCGAGAAAAATAGCGACAGGAAGAACAATCCCGCCACGACTGCCGAGGTCAGCCCGGTCCGTCCCCCTGCGGCGACGCCGGCAGTGGATTCCACATAGGCGCTTGATGGAGTCGTGCCCATTAAAGACCCCGCCGTCGTCGCCAGCGCGTCGGCCATCAACGCCTGCTTCGCGCGCGGGAACGTATTGCCCTTCATCAGACCTGCCTGCTCGGCAACGCCGATCATGGTCCCCGTCGTATCGAAAATCGTCACGAGCAGGAACGCGAATACAACCGTATACAATCCATGCGTAAAGACGCCCGCAATATCCAAATCAAATAATACCGGAGCCGCAGGCCAAGACACGAAGCCTTTGAAGTCCATCATTCCCATGAAATAACCAATAACCGCTGTGGCGGCCATGCCGATAAATAAAGCGCCATGCACCTTGCGGGCCATTAGTATCAATGTAATGAACAAACCTGCCAAGGTCAGCATCGTGACCGGCTGCCGCAAATCGCCGAACGCAACCATCGTTGATTCATTCGCCACGACGATGCCGGATGATTTGAGCCCGATAAAGGCGATAAACAAGCCAATCCCTGCCGTAATCCCGAACTTGAGCGATGCCGGGATCGATTCAATCAATGTTTCGCGCAGCTTGGTGAACGTCAGCAGCAAGAAAATAATCCCTGCCAAGAACACGGTGCCGAACACGACTTGATAGCTCACGCCCTGGGAAGCGACGACCGACGCAAAATAAGCGTTCATGCCCATGCCGGGAGCAACCGCGATCGGGTGATTCGCGAACAATGCCATATATAACGTGCCGATGAAGGCCGAAATCACCGTTGCCGTGAACACCTGTTGAAACGGAACGCCCGCGCTCGACAAAATTGCGGGATTGACCACGACAATGTATACCATGGTCAGGAACGTCGTAATGCCCGCCGTGACCTCAGTACGCGCGTTCGTGCCGTTTTCCTTCAATTTAAACCATTTTTCCATGACAATCATGCTGCCCCTTTCACACCATATTCATAGCATATGGCAGAAAATTGGAAGCTTCGCCTCGGCGAAAGCCACCTTACGTATCCTAGTCGAAAGCCGATTTTTTGTCAATGATGTTGTCGATTTATTCGCTTTTAGGTCAATTAATTACCCGGGAAATCAAATTTTTACGATATTTATGTCGATTATGCGAACAATATCGCGTATTTGCGCAGTACATCCTCTCCATATAGTATACCTTTGCGAACCAGAAGCTCATTCATGCCTTTCTCCATCCTTTTCGCCTCAACATTAACTTGCTTCCGCCCTTCATTCGGAATCTTCACCCGTCTAAGTGCTCCATTCACCTTCCGTATCGCTCCTTTCATAGAAAATAGAAGGACAGGAGCAACTTGGCGGGGTTATGATGGATTCATCGAGAAAGTTAAAAACACCAACTTCATAGGGAGAGATGATACATTGAATTTATCATTCGCAATTTGGAAAAGACGTACGGTTCAAGTGCTGCTGGCATCTGTTATTTCATTGGGCGCCATGCTGTCATGGGGTCCGGCTGTATATGGGGAAGCTGCGCCTGAAAAGAGCGCTTCGGCAGCTTCCGTAAGCGGCACGACCTCCACCGATTTCAGACAACAGTGGGAGAACTGGATTCGGGAGAATGCTTACGCCCTCGATACGATTCAACCCGTGAAGACGACAGACGGACAAATACAGAAAGACAGCTTCGCCGATTTGGATATGTTGAAGCCTATACTGATGGACAAGCAAATCGTTTATTTGGGAGAAAGCTCGCATGGCGTTGCCGAATTCAATTCAGCCAAGGCGCGGCTCATTCAATTTTTACACGAAGAAATGGGATTCAATGTCGTAGCCTTCGAATCTCCGCTCGGGAATGCGGCATCCGCATTCGGCAACGTGAAGACGACGACGCCGGAAGAGACGCTGAAGAAATCGATTTTCCCGCAATGGTGGACGGAAGAGACGCTGCCATTGTTTCAATACATAAAGGAGACGCAAACGACGGAGAAGCCAGTGCAAGTGGCAGGCATCGACATGCAGCCGATGGGACCGATCCTGGCTGGCGAATGGATGGGCGACGAGGATCTCGCGACTCGTTATATCGAAACAGAGCAGTCGCTGTGGAAGTGGATGAGCGAGGAAGATATGGCATCTTACACGAAAGTAAAGCCAGAAATGCTGAAGCTGTACAAGGATGTCAAGGCGAAGGTCGCCGAACGCGAGTCGCAGCTTGCGAAGCTGTACCCGGACAACCCGCATTTTATTGCCATGGCGAACCGGATGCTGGACGACCGTATCCGCATCGTGGACGAATACATTGAACTGAGCATTACAGCGAATCAAGCGGCGAAGACCGGGGATTATGCAGCAATGACGAAGATGATGGAGTGGCGTGACCAATCGATGGCGGACAACCTCCTGTGGCTGGCAACGGAAATCTATCCAATGGAGCGAATCGTCGTCTGGGGCCACAACGCGCATATCAGCAAGGCAGAATCAAAAATGAAGCAATCGTTCCTGCCCGTTTCAGGCCGCTTCATGGGTGAAATCATGCAGGAGACGATGTTCGGCCCTTACAGCTATACGATTGGATTGTATATGGGGGGCGGAACGAACGCGGATAACCTAGGCGAGTCGATGGAAGTGCAGCCGCTGCCGATAGATTCGGTGGAAGCGATTATGAAAGCCGCGAATCGTCCGTACTCATTCGTGGATATGCGATACCACGACATCACCCCGGGCAACTCATGGATGGCCGAGCCGCGTTCCGCGCTCTACTTCGGCTTGCTGCCGGAAGTATTCGTGCCGCGCGAGCAGTATGACGGCATCCTGTACATCGACAACGTGAAGTCGCCTACTTTTCTGAAGTAAAAATGGAAGTGGATAAAAAGGAAAACTTTTTCATCAAATGGGGAGGGCACATCATTGAACTCATATAAAAGGAATTGGAAACGCCGGGGAACGTCCTTGTTCCTTGCATCGATCATGACGTTCGGCACCCTGCTGTCATTCGGTGCGACGGCGCACGGGCAAACCGCATCGGAGAAGGGATCAGCAGCCGATACGACACTGGCGGCAGCCTCGCCCGAACGGGCACGAACAAGCACGGAAACGCGCCAGGAGTGGAAAGAATGGATGCGGCAGAACGCTATTGCGCTGGACTCCATTCAGCCGGAGACGACGAAGGACACGGTTGTGCCGGCGGAACGGTTTACAGACTTGGAAGCTTTAAAGCCGCTGCTGCAGGATAAGCGAATCGTATATTTGGGCGAAAGCTCGCATGGCGCAGCGGAATATAATTCGGCCAAAACCCGCCTGATTCAATACTTGCATCAAGAGCTTGGCTTCAATGTGATTGCATTCGAGACGAATTTGGGCAATGCCGCCTCGGCATACGGCAGCATGACGACGAGAGAGCCGATCGCCACGATGAAGGATTCCATTTTCCGCATTTGGCGGGTGCAGGAGAATGTGCCGTTGTTCCAATATATGAAGGATACGCAGAAGACGAACACGCCGTTGGCGCTTGCCGGCTTCGACATGCAGCCGCAAGGGCAGCTCATCTCCGGAGAGTGGATGGGCGATGAGAAGCTTGCCAAGCGCTTCCAAGAAGCAGAGTTAGAGTTGGATAAGTGGCAGCAGTCCGAAGATGTCGAGGCTTACCGCCAAGCGAAGCCGAAGCTGCTGGACGTGTACAAGCAGGTGCGCCAGCTCTTGCCGAAGCGCGCGGAAGCGTTGCGCAGCCAATATCCGGACAATCCGCACATTGTGAAGCTAACGGAACGGGCTTTGGACAACCGGATTGAAGTGGTCGATCAATATATGGAAATCTCGATTCCCTCCACCTCGTTCCTGAATGGGAAATCGGCTGATTACATGACCATTATCCGTTCTTCGGAGTACCGTGATCGCATGATGGCAGACAATCTGATCTGGCTGGCCACGAACGTATATCCGAACGATAAGATTATCGTATGGGCACATAACGGCCATATTTCCAAGGCCTATTCCAAAGAGATGAACTCGCTCCCGCGCCGCCATATGGGCGAGCTGATGCAGAGCACCAAGTTCAAGGACGAGAGCTACGTCATCGGCCTGTTCATGGGCGGAGGCACAAACGCGCACGTCGCCGGGGGATTCTCCGATGTGCTGCCTCCGATGGCGCATTCCGTGGAAGAAGTGATGAAGAGCGCAGGCCATCCTTACACTTTCGTCGACATGCGCTATCAATCGCGCGTCCCGGGCAACACTTGGATGACGCAGCCGAACATTTCGTATTACGACGGCGTCATGCCGGTCAGCAGCATCCCGTTGGAGCAATTCGACGGCATGCTCCTCATCGATAAGGTCCATTCACCGGATTATTTGAAATAATCCGCATCATTCAAAAAGGCTGCACCTTCAAGCAGGCAATCTGCTTGAGCGTGCAGCCTTTCTCCATTTACAAATAAGAAACCGTGGAACCGCAATACTCGCAAGTCACGGTCGTTCCTGGCGGCACGCTGTTCTGTGCGCCGCAGCCAGAGCAGGCAATCATTTTCGGAAGCCGGAACGGCGGGGCGCTAACGGCTGCCTCGGCCGCAGCCTGGCGCGCTGACTGCCCCCGGTCTTCTTCCCGCTCGTCTTTATTCCAATCCCCATCTTCCTCCCTATCCGATAGAAGCGGATTGTGCATGAATTCCATAAATGCCGCTTGCTGCAACGCATCTTGTTCCGCCGCTTTTTTGTTAAGCTTCCCGCCCGCCCGATACATCAACGCGCCGGGAGTAAAGACCAGAACCAAAAATAATAGGAATAATTCCAGTTTATCTTTCTGCGTAGACCAATATAATGTTATCACCATCACTACTATCCCGAACAAGAACAGGAATATCCCGCCGAATACGCGCAGCACATTGCCGAGACTGAATGCTTTTCGCCGCACGACGATCCCCTGCTGACGCATTGCTTTGATTGCATCCGCTTTTCTCTTCCTGTTCTCCCCAGCCTTGAACAACAATACTCCGGGAACGCTTATTGCAAACACGGATAATAGAACTGTCCCGATCTTATATGCGCCATCAAATGAATGGAGCCGCAATATGGGCAGGCTGCCTGCACCTTTTTTCCTCCTCACCCTATTTCAAAATGGTCAATTGCTCATTGCGAAGCCGGATCGCATTCGACAAATCCTGAATCATGCCGCGCAATTCCTCTGCAGAATAAAGCGTATGCCGCTCCCGCACGGCCGAGCGCACGCCAGCTTCCAGCCGGTTGGCTTTCTCCATCAGCTGCGCCTCCTCCAGCACCATGGCAGGAAGAGATACCGGATCGCTATATTTGACTTGCTCCTCCAGCTTGCGCAGCAGTTCCAGCATCGTCTCACGTTCCGCATGCTCCCAGCCCTCCAGCTCCAGCCGCGCTCCATGCACGACGAGCTGCAGCTGCTTCATCGACTGCAGGCGCATCCGCTCGTCCGTTACCAAGCGCCCAACGAACACTTTAGAGAGGCCCAACAACAGCGCAATCACGAGCGCCACCGCAAACGTAAGTAACTGAATCCAGAGATACGCTTGCGCAGATACGTCTAAAATGATCCAAAATAAAACGATATGTATCAATACGGCCAAATCATAGAAAAACAGCACGGTGCCTAAGGACAAATACGCCGGAACGGCAGCCTTGAACTCAGGTCCGCCCTTAAGCAGCTTGAAAGAGAACAGATAACTAAGCAATTCCGCCAATACGAGTGAACCTAGCGACAACCACCAGGAAAGGTCGCGGGTATCGATTTCACTGAAAGTAAAAAACAAAGCAACCGTGACAGTTAATATCGTCAGAAAAATCGCCGTCGTGATCCAATTGTACTGCGTGTCTTGTTTCAAAGTGGCCCCTCCCTTCTACGTGAGCTTGTTGCCGCATTCCACGCAAAATTTTTGCCCCGGCTGCACTTCGAGGTTGCACTGGCTGCACGTCAATGCCGTCTCGCCGCCGCAATGCGGACAGAACTTGACCTTGTCCGGCACAGCTTCGCCGCAATGGCGGCACGGAACAGGCATGGCTTGCCCGCATTCCGCGCAATGGGTCCGATCCGGCTGATTGTCGGCGCCGCATTGCGGGCACGGATTATATGGATCGCCGCAATTCGGGCAGAACTTGGTATGGCACGGCATCCTTTCACCGCACGCTTGGCACTTCACCTCTGCTGGCTGCCCGGGAGCATCCGATGCTGCGAGCGATGTGCCGCAGCCCGTGCAGAAAGCGGCATCCTGCTGGTTTTTCCGGTGACACTTGGAACAGACCTTATCGTAAGCTTCAACCTGAAGCTTATCGGCCAGCCGCGACACCGCGCCTCCGATTGCGCCGCCAACGCCGTATCCCATGCTGAGCCCAATCCCGGCCCCCATCAGATCCGATTGGATGCCGCCCTCATTCTTCGCCACCTGCCCGAGCGTATCGAACGTGCGCTCCTGTTGGTAGGTGAATCCGATGATATCCATCTCCGCCCTCTTCGCAAGCGCTTCCCGCAGACGTATCGTGGCCGGGTCATCCTCCGGCGTATTGACGGAATCAACGTAGAAATTGAGCAATCGAATGCCGTACTCCTCGAATGCAGGTGCCACCCGTTCTTGAATATGCTTTGAAATGTCAGATATGTATGCATTGATTTCTAAGATGCTAATTTTTCGATGCACGAAATAGGAAGAAATAAGCTCGTGAATGTTCATCATCAACACGCCGCGGAAATATTCCGTAAGCGTCTCTTGATTGAACACCGGCAGCGTTCCGACGAGCTTGCCCAGAAATTTGCAGGCGTCATCGATTTGAATGCCGAATTGGCCGAAGGAGCGCACCTTGACAAACAGTTGATACTTCGGGTCCTGCAGCTGAAGGGGAGAGCGCGTGCCCCACTTCACATTGAGCGAATGGAGCTTATTGACATACCATACCTCCGCCGTGAAGGGCGAATCCCCGCCAAAAGGCAGATTGACGATATGATTGAGAATCGGAATATTGGCCGTACTTAGCGTATGCCTGCCGGCTGTGAACCGATCGAACGCCTGCCCGCCTTTATATAAAATCGCTTCCTGCGATTCATTAACAATAAGCTGCGTCCACGTTCCGAGCTCATGGTTCGGATATTTCCACGCGAACACATCAGGTGAACCGTCATATTTGATAACATCAATGATTGCCATGCCCGATTAGACCTCCGTCACAAAAATGTATTATGGAGCAACACGCCCCTCTATGAGTTCATCCATTACTTTTATACTACGAAGAAGGAAGCAAAAAGCATCCGCGATGCGCCCGCATTCCTAATCTCTTGCATTTCGGCGCCCGTTTCTATTATAAATGACAGCCGCATCGGAACCCATCCTAATACTGGAAAACATAAAAATAGTTCAAAACAACTATCTTCATTTTTTTCCAATACTATGATAATACATCAAACCCCCGCTCGTTTTCATACAAATAAGTTACAGTTTTCTAATAGAAATCATATAAAAAAAGACTTACCTCCCTCGCGGATGAAAGGAAGGAATAAGCCTTTACACGTTTTCACGCACCCAATTACTAAGATTCATCTGAGCTTGGCCACACATTAACATCTTCAGCGTCCAGAACCGCTTCAATCTCATCGCCTTTGTACACGGCCATATACCCCCGGGGCAGCGCCAGCACTTGCAGCAGAGACGGCCGAAGGTGCAGCAGCTGATATATATAATATGCCTCTAAGTCTTCATCTTTGACTGCCCCATCAACCGGCCCAATATACCAGCCTGAATCTCCATCCCCGCCATTTTGAGTCCGTTCGAGATATACGCGTTCTGTATCCATTACACCTTTGGCAGCAATGATTTTGTCTTGGAACACTGCCGCTTCTCCTTCAAGCCGCAGCCTTTGCAGACAGTAGTTCTGCTGCAATTGCACAAACAGCGAGGCAGTCAGATCGTCGGTTTTATCCACGAATGGATTTTTGTCATACGCAGGCGCCATAACGGCAACATCTTCACCACGCTGGGACAGATAAAGAATGGTCCAACCCACCTGAATGTTCGCACCGTCTTTTAAATGCCCTTTCTCCTGCTCCAACTCCTCGAATATTTGCAGGAGCGAATCCGCTGCCACGGCTAATTCCTCTTTGCATGTGACATGAAATGTCCGCGTGCCTATCCTTTTTGACCTCACAATCATGGTTATATTCTCCTTTTCGGATGCATATGGGTTGATTCAGAGAGATGGTTATGTAATTGCATTTAGATTTATTCTGCAAATATCTCGTAAGACCTTTAAGTTTCAATTTTTTGGTGAAGCCAAGGCCCGACACTTTTTATCGTAATTACGACAATTTGCAACGTGTACTTCAATGATTTCTTTTGCCACCACGGTTGATATCGCAAATAAAGATAAGCGTTACCTAGTGCCAAATTCCAATTGTATACATGTCCTTTGTGACGTATGGCAGGTTTAATATCAAACCAATCTCGAAACAATAGTGCGAGCTGATTGTAAAAGTGGAGCGTCACTCCTTGATACTCAACGGAAACTTTATCAATGGAAAGTTGTACGTTATTCATGCGTTACCCCCACAGGCAAAACTTTTGACGGATTTGCCGGTTGTATATAATAGATGAGGGAGTCGATGGCCAGCCTCTCACACATGACCTTCCCGTTGATATAAAACATTCAGTTGTTTCCTGACAATCTTTATGGTCGGCTTACCCTACTCGAAAGTTGCGACCGTCTTCCTTTCACCCTATCAATCGTCCTATGTATGTACATTATGGCAGTTATATTTGAAAAAACCGCAAGAAAGCGAAGATAACAAAAAACAGGTCAATCATGGTAGTATCTGACCATAATTGACCTGTTCAATGTAACGGGATATCGGTATTTTGGTTATAAAATAACAGCATTTGATGTGCGTACAACCGAAATGGATAAATCTTTATACGGGTATTACATGGGTTAAGTCTACTTGGACTTAGCCGCCTGACTTATTCGGCACTGGGTAGTCCTACCAAATGACCTTGTTAATATATAGCCTATTCTGTAGACTTCACTCTTGCATACGTTATGAATGAATCTTCACAAGAAAATCTTCAAGAACTTTTTTTACTGGTGTACTTGCTTTTGACATTAAATCATCTATTCGAGGCAGTATAGATGGATTGGCTAATATTAATTGCTTACTTTCCAGACTGATAAAACTTCTTAAAGTATCAATGCAAACCTCAAAAAGCTCCTCATCCTCAGTATCAAGCAATGACAATAGAATCTTTAGCTCGTACATGTTGCAGTTGTTATCCATACAATAGGCTAGTTTTTTCTGCCATGCTAATGGTTTTATAAGAACGCTCTTTGATAGCTCCTCCCAATCCATTGGACTGAACTCTGAAAGTATCTCACTTGCAATTTTACAACCATCATCATACCAAGAATCCACTGATGATTCGGCTAATAAAAGATTATCCAATTTTTTGTACATTTTCATTTCATCACCTAACTTTTTATATTACTTACTAAAAACCTGCCGGACGAGCACCATTCACAGTGCCTGTAGGATAAGCGCTAGTTACATTATCAACAATTTTAAGTACATCAATCTCTACACCATCTATGATTGCTCTATGCCAAGTTGCCCCATCCCTTAATCTAGTTGATATCGCAGGTTTATTTCCGACTTTGGTAATGCCCTCAAGAATTTTCTCATCACTCCATGAATCTGGAAACAGCGTACTCTTTTTAAGTTTAGAGATGTTACCGTCTGAGAATTGTTTGGTGAATTGGACATTTTTCGTTCCATCTGCATTTGTTGAAAAGACTTCCACCGCAAAATCATCATTCGCGTTATTAATAGCAGGGGAATGCCCTCCTATAACTTCATTCTTTGGATATTTTCTTTGACCTTCTAATATCTTGGCTTCCATCTCTGAACTAATTACAGTCTTAGATGGTGTTACAACTTCACCCATCCCCTATGTTGTAAAGCTAAACTATTGAAAAGTAACAGTGGCTGCTAGGTACCAACAATACCACCAGTTAGCTTGCTTGTTTCTCCACTTGATCGGGGAGACGGAACGCTGTCTTGTTCTTCATCATGCCGTAAATGATGTTGACTAAACGCCGCATCACACATACCAAGGCTTGCGTAGGCGTTTTTCCTTCCTCTTTCTTGCGGTTGAAGTATTCGTAAAATAGTGGATTTCGTGGCTTTTTACTTCCTTTTGAAACCTGTACTTGCTGAACAGCCAGGTTGTAAAACAGTCCGTGCAGCACCCGATTTCCCTGTCTGCTTTTCAAATTGACATGCTTGCCGCCCGAACCCACTTTCACTGGAGCAATCCCGGCAAAACGAGCCAGTTTATCTGCGCTGGCAAACCGATGAATGTCGCCTATTTCCGCTACCATTGCTGAGAACGTGACCAAATCTATGCCCGGCATCGTCTCCAGTTGATAGTCCAGCAGATTCATCATTCTATGTAATTCGCCTTCCACTCTGGCGATTTCCTTCTTGTTGAACCTTATGTCGCGAACATGGCTCCGAATCAGGAAGTCACGCTGCTCCTGATACGTTCGGGTCGTGTCACCATCCGCTTCTATCCACTCTAGCAATTGCCCTGCCTTCCGGGTGGAACAGGCGTTGTTACTGGTTAATCGTAGAAAATGAGTCAGCGACTCTACCGTTTTGCCATTAAGCAAATAAGGAGACGGGTACTTATGCCAAAATGCCAGCGCACATTTTCCATCCAGCTCGCTAAAGAACTTTTTGTAACTCGGATAGTGGTAACTGAGTTGCATATGCAGTTGGTTTTTAAGAGAGGTCAATGCCTTAATCAAGCCATTCCTTCTCGTCACCAGTTGACCAATCGTCCAGTATACGTCTTGTGGGTTTGCGTCCGGTAATATGTCTAGCTTGTTCAGCAGGATTTTCGCTACACATTCCGCATCCCAACTATCGCTCTTTTGCACAATGGGATTGCTCTTGCGTTCCGCATACGACAGGGCGGAGTTGACCTCCTTCACCTGTTGTTTCTGCTCCAGCAAGTATACTGCCAGCGATCGACCATAGCCGCCTACATCCTCTAACCCATAAATCGGCGTAATGCCGCGTTTCTTGAACTGCTTCACAAAGGCAATCAGTTCAGGGAATGCCGATGGCTTGTTTTCAAACGTAACCTCACCTAATTTCTCATGCCAGCAATTGACCACAACTGCCGTATGGGTCTTCTTGTGTAGGTCAATACCAATATAAATATGCTTCGCTTTGTAGTGCATGTCATCCTTCCTTTTACCCATCAAGTACAATGCTTTGTGAAAACATGTCGGCAACCTCAGTTCAAGCGTTAGCTGCTTACACAGACCGCAACGGGATGCTAGCCTGTCCATGCTCCCTTCTGCATCGTCTGATGGATATATATCAAATTTTCCCTGCTTTTTTTAAGTGCAGCGGCAAAAAAGTTTCAGGTTGTTCATGCTGTCCAGTGTGCCGCTTGCCTTTATTGTTGCGCAGTATACGATATTTCCCAAAATCTGCACAACCCTTATTTTTGTTGTCGTGTTCAGCCGAGGAGCTATCGTATACTGTATTTGTTACTGCCATTTGTAATGGTCGCTCTTGAACTTGTGGTTTCTGCTGCCCAAGCAATACCCCACATAGTTCTTCTAATAGCGGCTCCCATGCTTCCCTTGCTAACTCGTTGAAATCTACTTGAGACGAGGGAGCAAGGGTTTCTTTTACCTTCTTGCGTATATACGGCGTTACTTCCTCTATATCTGCCCCATCTCTTAACCTTTGCGCCTGTTCTGCTCGCTTCTTTGGAAGGCTGTCCCAGTCCGTAACTACTGCTGCAAAGTATTGCTTGTTTTGCTCGGGTGGATGATGCAGCAATTCTGCTAATGGTATTCTCTTCTCTGGCTTGTAAACGATCTCGATTCGTGTCAACTCGTGGTCAATCACTATGTCCTGATTCTCCAGCAACTCAAACTGCTTGTTATATATCTTACAATGACCATTCGTCTTCCGTTGATGCTTCTCCCCGAAATAACGTGTCCCTTTGTATCCCGTCATTTTTCTGCTTCTGTATATCCCTGAGCTTGCCGTTCTCCCGAATCAGTGCCGCGACATTCATTTGGACTTTCGTGATGGCATCTTCAATCGCTCTGATTTCAGCAGGATCAGGGCTATCCTTCTGTTCCTCTTGCCGGATGCGCCATAACATGCGCCTAATACGTAATGCTGAAAGTCGATATTCGCTATCTACCTGTACATTCGGGTCAGTTGAAACCTGCTGGTACAGTTCCCGTTCTGCCTCGGTTAGCGTATCCATCCAGATCGTTTCGTACAGTCCGTGCTTCAAGGCATTTTTGTTACCCTTGAGCTTTGCCGGGTCTTTCGGCCCCGTTGATTTACCTCCGTGCAAGCGGCATCGACCATTCGCTAATGCCCTTCTCTTGCAAGGTTTGCCGTTCCTTGTCTTTGCTCCGCATTGGCTTTTTTCCATCTTTTTCACCCCTAACCTCATTTCATGGGGTTCGTTTCCCTGACCGTGGGGAGGGCATCTTGCCTCCAAGCTGTTTATCTATCCGTTTTCACTACATGCTTCCGTATGCTTATTCATTCGGTTTCAACAATCAAGCTCTGCTAATTGCTTTTCTCTACTCTCTGCTCTCTGCTTCTGATGTAATTGAAATGCCTCAAGCTGTTCTGTTTGAGCAATGAATGTCAGGCAATCAAAGGCCATCCGTGTTAGCTCTGCTTCCATTTGGCTTTCTTGAAGGAGTTGCTCCCATAGGAATTCTTCATGCTTCGTCATTGTGCTACTTCCTCCTGTGACTTTCGTATTTGGTTGCTCTCGTGGTTTCGTATCTGCTGCGGTAAAATGTCCTTGGTCGTACGTTTGAATCGGTGCTCAGCCTATGAGCGTTGGGCTGCTTATGCTATGCTTTGGATTGCTGTGCCTTGCGTTCCCAGTATCTGCGCTCGTACTCTCTTTGCTTCTCTTTGTTTTCAGGTTTTTGCCGCCATTTCCGTCTGTACTCTCTTTCGTAATGTCGGCGTGCTTCTAATGCTTCCGGGCTTAGTTTCAACATATCACTATTCCTCTCTCTGCTTACATTCTGCCTGTAGCGTTGCTAATCGTTTCACGTACTGCGCCTTGAACAACCGCTCTCAATTCTTCTGTTGAGCCTACACCATCAACTTCAATGACTTCGCTATCTTCTACAATCTCAATCACGAAGTTGCTGCTATCTTTGCTGGCCTGCATCGCATAGGCTCCCTTCTCCGTAATCAGTTCAATTTGTTTGCCTGTTCCCTTGTATCGCTGTAACAGAGCTTTCATCATGTCATGATCGGGTTGTGGTATACGGTTACTCATCTGCCTTAGCCTCCAGTTCTGCAAGCTGAGCCTCTTTTTCAGCCAGTATCTTACTTGTTTGTTCCAACCGCTCCTCTGCATCCTGAACCATTTCCGCCGCCGTTACCTTTGCATCTTCAAGTTCTTGTTGCTACCGATCTAGAACTGTCCTGTTATACTGCACAAGTTTCCTGCATTCGGACGCTTCTCGCTCTAACCTGTCTATGAGTTGAAGTGCTTGCTGGCGCGGCAGTCCATCTTTCTGATCTGCTACTGCATCCAAATGCTCCGCACGTTTCAACAACTGCTGAATCTTTTCGCTAACCTGAAAATCTGTGCACTCTGATTGCTGTAACTTTTTCGCCTGTTCGCGTAATTCCCTTGCTTGCTGACAGTAACTACGAATTTCATCCATAAGCTGCTCACATGCTGCTTGTGCCTGTACAATCAATGCTGCCTGTTTTACTTCCTGTTCTCGTTGTGCCATATCATTCAGCTCCTCGGTTTAATTTCTGCATACAAAAAAGCTCATTCCTACTCATGGTTCAAGTGGGAAAGAGCTTTAGAAAGTTTATAAAGTATGTTTATCAAGTCTTTAAGTGTTTGGTTTGTTGATTGTATTGTACGACCTTGTAACTAAGATGTAAACCCAAGATTTTTAATCACCAATCTCCTCTTTCAAAATCATCATTATCTAGTTCTTTAACATATACCGATATCCACAATACTGTATGTTCAACAGGGTCAGTTTCAATAAATACTCCTTTGGGGCTAACATAGACTTCTTCAAAATCATCGTATTCAAAACTTGGCTCTATTTGGAGCACATCATCAATATGCATCCCAATATGAATCTTATCAAATAATAATCCTTTGTAACCTCTCGACGCCGTTATTTTAAAGAGTTTCCCATTCATCAAATTAAACCACAAATCTACAGAATCTTTAATTTCAAATCTTACAAAGAATTTCACTAACAACGATGACTTTTCATCCAACTTATCAATTAAATCGTAGTAATGACTTATATGACTATAAAGTTTAACTCCTCCAAGTCCGACCCATGGTATAATTGGCGAATTATTGTCAATCACTCTATTCCCTCCCTGTAAATATAATAGTTGCAGTTTCTGCACCGTCTGTTTTATAAACCTTCTCAGAACCATCGACAATCTTAATAATCCCCTGGTCACTTGTGCTTATTTTAACGTATGGACTATCCCCGTGCCTTCCTCCACCAGGTGAAACCTGCACTTGCGTTATGTTTTTCTCACTTCCAGTATTTTGAATTTTGATAATTTTTGCACCTGATCTTGATTTTTTAGAAGCCTGAACTGTGACTTCGTATCCTGCATCCTCTAACATCTTTGCAATTTCTTCGGCTGATTTGTCACTGAAAACCTTTGGATTTGACTTGAATGTTTCAATTGACGCCCGACCATTCTCAAACACAGCTTTTGGCGTCCCCTTATTCGAACTCTTCTCACTCTTCCCGCTGTTCCCTTTTCCGCCACTGCCGCTCTTTAATTTAACTACCTTGCCGATTCCCTTGTCCGTTATCCCCGAGACGATTGAATTGCCTACACCTTTGGCTATCCCGTTCCAGTCTTCGGTATCTATCATATGTTGAATTCTTCGACCATCGGCTTCTGCCTCTGCAACCAGTTCATCCCATGCCTTCTCAGGATTGCTTACCCATTTCCATGCTTCTGCGGCGGTGTCAGTTACCACATTCGTTGTGACCCCGATGGGGTCGTTAAGGACGGCCTTTGCCGTATCCAGTGTCGACTTGACCGCTTCGGTACTTCCAGCCCATGCCCCTTTCGCCACATCTAGCGTTTTATCCAGAGCCGTAGGCTGATATACGACTTCACCTTTTTTCAAAGGGCACATATATCCGTTGCCCATTGAACATGATTATCGTTTTATAACGCATCCGGTTCTTTATCTGCTGTGTCATTTCTTTTTACGATTTTGTGCGTGCTCGTATTTAGAACCATTCCTAATGGCTTGGACAGTACATTTTGAGCAAAAAAAGCTTACTCCTACTCATATTTCAAGTGGAATAAGCCTTCTATGTTTATCAAGTTGGTCAAAAGTGTTTGGTTTGTTTGTTGGTTGTATTGTATGATCTTCTTGTTAGGATTGTAAACGCGATAATAAGAACCGTATTGGATCACATCTGACCTATAAAGCAACTAATTTAAGTATCCTCCTTTTTTAGTAATATTTTATTTGCAGGAAGAAGAAAATCACTATTTCTGGATCGATCTCCGATTAATTTGTTGAACAAGCATGTTTCACAATATTCATATAAATCTATGCCCTCGGCATCTGTAAGTATTCTAAGGTGATCACTTGTACATTGTGGGCAAACTATGTTTGATGTAAAAGTAATTAAATCTTTAATAAGATTAGAGATCCTTCTCAAAACCTCCAAATGGGACCTTGGGGCTCTATGAATGTAATTATTTACGATTGATTCAAAATTGTCTCCTGATGAACCTATTACAAACATTTCTGGATCGACTTTGGTTATAAATTTGAAGAATAACTTTTCACTTTCTGAGAATTTATATTTCTGATTTTGACGATCATCGTTTAATAACATACCGACAGAATTCCCATATTTTGTTACTAACTCGATCAAACTACATAAAAAAGCTAACTGATTAGTATTCTTGATTTCTAAAAATAAAACCTTCGACCTCTTCGATTGGCTATATATCAAGATAGTATCTGTAATTTTAAAAATTCATCACTTCCTTGGTTTCTTTTCTCTTCAGAAAAATCCCCGTTGTTGAGAATAAATTAACGAACGAGTTAAGTCTTATATTCGTTAATAAGGAAAGGCCTCATCCCTGTAGGGATTTTCTCTTCTCTCAATTGGTCAAGGGTACGCTACGCCATTGCCCTTGACCCTAATGGCTCAGAGAAAGAAAACTCCAAATAGAGGATGAAACCTTTTTCATATACAGGCTGAGACCATCTACACAAAATCGTTGACAGACCCTCTAGTATAACTCTAATTGTTTCTTCTGACTTTCTGCAATTTGCCTAAACGGTTCAAATAAATCGTTAATTTTTTTAGTAAATGAAATTTCTGCTAATAAGCACTCATTTGAATTTATTTCATTTAGTATACTGTAAAAATCCTCATACTCATTTATTGATGATGCTGTTGATATATCATCTTCGTCACTTAATTTATCAATTAAATCACGTAGGCTTATTTTATTCTCTAGAAATTGGATATAGTAATAGCCAACTATTGCATCACTTGGTGAAGATTTGTTTTCTTCATAATAGCATTCTTCGAGCTTTTTATCACTTACCGCCGAACTCAATTCTTCTATATCTTTGGCTAACGAAACTTTATATATCCAATCTTCAACCTCGTTTTTCTTTAATATTTGTCTATCAGCCCACCCCTGCCAATCTGATTTAGAATAGTATCCGCTTACACAGGCTATATATAAAAAGTGCCCTATAGTCATTTAATACCTCCTTGGTGTCTCTGGATGCAATCCTGGGATGCCTTTTCCATGTTGAGCTGGGTCTGTAGCTGGGTTTGCATGATAATGAGGATTTGTATGTGTTGGAATATCTGGCCTTCCATGGTCTGTAAAATCATTATTACCTATCCTTCGTCCATACTTGTCAAATATTGTTTCTCTCATATATGTTTCACCAGTCTTTTCATTAATTTTTACATCCATGATGCTTCTCTCACCAGGAACAGTGTATAATCGTTGCCTTGTATTAATTTGTTTTCCTTCCATTACTTTATATACAAATTTCCCATTCTCTTTCACTTTTTGAATTGAACCAGCACCTTGTTTCCAGTATGCTTCATATCTAGCCGCTTCTGCAGATTCCATCATATCAACAAAGGTTTTTTTAGATTTACCCGACCCCTTATTCGAACTCTTCTCACTCTTCCCGCTGTTCCCTTTTCCGCCACTGCCGCTCTTTAATTTAACTACCTTGCCGATTCCCTTGTCCGTTATCCCCGAGACGATTGAATTGCCTACACCTTTGGCTATCCCGTTCCAGTCTTCGGTATCTATCATATGTTGAATTCTTCGACCATCGGCTTCTGCCTCTGCAACCAGTTCATCCCATGCCTTCTCAGGATTGCTTACCCATTTCCATGCTTCTGCGGCGGTGTCAGTTACCACATTCGTTGTGACCCCGATGGGGTCGTTAAGGACGGCCTTTGCCGTATCCAGTGTCGACTTGACCGCTTCGGTACCTCCAGCCCATGCCCCTTTCGCCACATCTAGCGTTTTATCCAGAGCCGTAGGCTGATATACGACCTCACCTTTTTTCAAGGGCACATATATCCGTTGCCCATTGAACATGATTATCGTTTTATAACGCATCCGGTTCTTTATCCGCTGTGTCATTTCTTCTTGCGAATGGTTACTCTGCATCTTCCGGGCAGCCGTAAGCACTTTGCCAATTAGGAAGTTCGTGCTTAGCCCTGTCCCTCCCGTTTGAGCCAAGCCGCTTCCGGTTGCTTGCATGCCCTTCGGCGCCAATTTCCCTCCTGTGGCGGTCAATCCCATATACGGCACGCTCGCAGCCAATGATAGTCCAGCTCGTGTATAATCGCCGCGGGCAGCCGATATTCCAGCGTTCGCCACACTAGCTGACTTTCCTACAACCGGTATCATCCCGACGACATCTAGCGCAAGCTGCACTCCATCAAGAAACTTATCCAAGAGGCCCTTCTTCGGCCCCTCCGCAGCTTCCCCATTTTCCCCGGACTCCGGTTCCAAGTCTTTCACGTAGACGGGCGCTTTTGTCAGTCCTTCGATGCGAAGGCTTGTCCCTTGGATATCCGTATCCCCATCCAGCACCATACTGCTGCTGCCGCACAGCAGATATACAGCCTCTCTCGCGTGAATATTCAGTTTCTTGTCGAGCCCGAGCTCCAAATCCCTCTCTGTATGAAACACGATTGCTTGTTTACTATGAATCTCAATGCCCTCATGTTCATCCAGTTTGACGAAGACATGGTTCTCTTTGGCGGTCAACATAAGGTCATTGCTTCCGAATTTCACTTCCTTGCCGAAGCTGGTTCCCCAATATTTTACGCCCGGGTTCGCCATCTTTGGTAAATCATGACCGCCTCTGCGAACGGAATTCAAAGCAACCGCTTCTTCCTCCTGGCTGCTCGGAAAATACACCTGCGCTGCATCACCCACCTGAGGCATCAGTAGAACCCGCTGTTTCCTTCCGCCGTGTATACGGAAGAGTAAGGGAACCAGCATGCTTCTTGCTTGGCTTGAACCGAGTCGATATTCAAATGTACCTGAACTTTATCTTTCGTGACATCAATGATTTTTCCTTCCAAAGACGCCCCGCAAATATCAGGATTGGTCATCGGATTCTGCCGGATGCCCGTTGCCGGGCGCAGAAGGTATTCATAAATGAAGGCCCCTTCGTTGAACCGGGCTATTGACTCCATCACGGTTAATTCCTTGTCTTTGAATACAATGCGGTCTCCGATGGAGTAGTACCGTTCAGTTTCGATGGAATAGCTTGTAACGTCCGTTTCCTGCAAAGCATCGTTATTGTGCCAGTCAATTAGCGTTCGCATGACGCTATAATGAGCATTCGTCATTGAATCGGCCTTCCCATCTGGCACGCCTATCCACAGCTTCGGAGAATCCGCCGCCGCTTCGGGGATGAGAACCGCTCCGAAGCGCGAAGCCATTCGTTTGAGAAACTGCCAATCCGTTTCCTGATACTGCAAGGTGAATTGGTTTAATGAGGTGTTGTCAAAGGCAAGATCAATACAGTCGGACCCTGGGTATTCGGAAAGGATATGATGGACAAGTTCGTGGCATAACATGTTACGATTCTGGAAGGAACGCGATTTCAGCTTGATATCCATACGGGAGGTATGAGATATTCCTTCCAATTCCAAATAGTAAATGCCCCTAACCGATTTAATGGCCATATCAGAGACTATACCGTGGAACAACGTTCTGACCGCATTACCTTCATCGATCTCTTGAATTTGAATCGTGTCCGAATCACTGGCCATATCTATGTATCTGTCTTTTTTCTCTTCCGGTATAATCGCTGTAAGATGCAGATGCGCATGCTCGTTTACCTTTTTTTCAATTTGAACGCTGCTGAGGGTCTGTATTTCGTAAGGTGACACTAGCCGGATGTGTTCATACCCGTTCAGCTTGCTTGCTGTGCTCACATAATCCCCCCTTCATTTGGGTGGTAAAGCAGTTCATAAATAGATACTTTACAGTCGCAGAAAAGAACTGAAATTCATTTGATATCCGTTCCAGAGGCTTCAGCCTTCTCACGGTATTCTTGCAACACTTGGTTGTAAGCTGTTTCCTCCATGTCTTGATAGCCGGTGAAGAATACTTTTTCGATCTGGCAATGATCAAACAGAAACGCTTGATTAGCATCAATATTCCCTTCTGGATATAAGCATGCAATATAATCCCACAGCTTTTCGTTGTCTCCCGTCTTTTGCAGCCTTCCGTAAATCATAATTCTTTTTTCTCCGCCCTTTAGCAGAACAACAGAACCGTTGGGCAGCAATCTCATCGTTTCATCACGCTCCAATCGATCCATATTAATCATTTAAGTGAAATTAGCCAGTATACCTATTACTCCAACCATCAACAATACAGCTACAACAATAAAGATACAGGCAAGTACTACTCTATGTTTATCGGGGTCATTTTTTGTTTTGATATATGCTCCAGCTAAAATACATACACCTGCTACTAAGATACAGAAAATGGCTATCATTTCCACTATCCACAATTTATCTGTCATCAAATTATAGTTTTTTAATATTTTATTTGTGCCCAATAAGATACCGCCTACACCCACGAGCACCATACCTAAAACAGCAACTTTTGGATAGCGGTTTGGTTCTTTTACAACAAGTCTTATTGTAATGAAGGCACAACTGAAAACCAGTATGACGAACAATGGCCACGGTAAATAGCTAAAACTCATCCCGTCCACCTCTCCTCATTTTCCAAACCATTTTTCCTTAAGATAGCTTACACCTGCACTTACTCCCACGCCCACAACAACACCTATCCCTATTACTCCTATAACAGGAGCTCCAAGTGCAGCAGCTCCTGCACCGACTGCTCCCGCCACAAACGTACCGCCAATAGATAAACTAGCAGCACCAACCAAATCACTGCCTTCATATTTCTGAAAGTCTTCATAAACGTCTAACCCAGTTGTTAAAACAGCAGCTGGACCTGCAAATTTAGATACTCCTTTAATCACACCTACGCCTCTTCTAAATCTAACACTCTCAAATTCAGCAGCCGGCCCAAGCCCCGGAGCTTTTGTTACATAATGGGTTCGGTCACTGATTTTATCGATTACTTGTTTTCCGGCTATAGCATCCGCAACTCCAATACCGGAGTTTTTTATAAGATCCTTTTTCAATTGCTCCTGCCAGGTTTGAGCCGCTTCTTGCTCGTTTATGTCTTCCAACAGAGAAGCTCCCTCTAGATTCTGTCCATCATCCTCAACTCGGATTTGCCCGCAATACATGCACATATTCGTTGAATCATTCAACAATGCCGGGAAATTCTCAACCGCCTTGTCTGACTTCCCGCCAATCCACGGCATGGTAACCATTGGCATACAAGGCATTCGCGTCAAGACGCCATTACTCGCTGCCGTCGCCGAACCAACAGCTGGATTCATTCGACTGCCGCAAGTTCCAAATGGCATAATATTGATGTTCGGGACGTAGTCCATCACATTCATGATGGGCTTGCCCTTCACGTACACGCCATGGCTCATCTGCATTTTCAGTCTGCTCTTCTGGGAACCGAAGCTGCAGCTCAGTATTGCCCCCGCAACGACATAGCTTTTTTTGTCGCCGCTGCCCGGCTGGGGTATATTCCCCATCATATCTTTTTCCGCACTCATCGCCGTTCACCTCCTGCTCCAATAGAAGCTAGGCTTCATTTTCAATCTTCTTTAGCTTCAGCCCATTGAAGTCTCGTCGCAGAATGCTCTCTGCTAGAGCCAAATTCACCACGATGATCGTCTCCTTTATACCATCTAATTGGAATAACGGCGCTTTCCCCGCCCTCGTTCTATCAATGACGAGCCTCTTTAGCGTGTCGTTTCGATAAAATTCGCTCTGCGGGGAGAGGCAATTGAGACGCTGCGGAATCATGAGCCAGTATACATCCTGCCGCATCCGAATCATGTCGAAGATTCCAACCGGGCGATATTTTTGCCTTGGCAAGAACCTGGCTATCAACTGCTTCAGCTTGTCCGACAAGAGTGGAATTGGCCTCTCTATGAAATCTACATATTCTATGTGATCACGTTGTTGAACCTGGAACTGCAGTGTCAGACGATCCAATTCACTTCCTCTCGCCTCGGTTAGCATGTCTTTATGGACTATCTTCGAAATTCCAGCTGGTACAATGGCATCTGGGATGCGTTCATCCTGCGAGAGGATAAAATAGCTCATCTCCCGTCTCCTTTCCCCTTTACACTTTCCATAGCACCTGTGTTTGTTGAATCTCGTTCAAGTGAACGCTCTCTCTCTGTTTTACAGAAAACACCGCATTTTTCATGTTCGCTCCGTCAAAGACGGCATCAATTATATTGGCGTCGGAGAAATCTGCACCATACAGCCGCGCTCCTGTGAAATCGGCTCCTTCTACATTTGATCCGGCAAAGCTTAATGCCGATATACCGGGCATATAGAGAAAACGCGATTCCTCCCAACCGTTCGATCCTTCAATATCACGGAAAACGGCTCCCTTGAGATCGCAATCGCGGAATTCAGCGCCATGAATCTTGCAGCGGGAGAAATCTGCCCCCTTCAAGTCGGAGCCAATCCACCTTGTTCCAATAAGCACACAGTCTCGCAACAGGCTATGCGACAACTCGCTGTCAATGAAGTCGGAATAACGAAAGTCGAGTTGTCCGTAGTCCCCATCAGTCAATTTAAGATTCCGAAATGACTCATATGCATACTCACCATCGTTTTTCTCGTCCAGCCATGCCTTGACGGCTTGCAGTTCCTGCTCCCGTTCGTCCTGTTTGAACACTGCCTCACTGATATCCATATATTCTCCTACCCGGATCTCGAACATGGGCTCCTTGACGATATCCCGGTACTCCTTCAGCTGTACCGCTCTTGGCAAGGCATATCTCGCCAATGCAATGACGTAGCGATGAATGAAAAGCGCTTCGTGGAGCAGAATTCTTTCCACAACAGGGAGAGTCACTGCTCCCCCATACAGCTGACGGCTAGCAGTTAATCTCTTACCCAATATATCCAGATGGCGGAACGCCCACGTGGCATCATAGCTCCCTGCACACGGCGCACCGTCAAATAACCAGTTGGTGTCCATGGCCTCGACGAGGTAAGTGTACCTTCCTTCTGCAATTTCAGTACGCAGCATGGAATACATCAAGTATCCGATGGCACCTTTGTCTCCCTGATCCTGCGCATCCGTTATCGTTCGGCACATATCCGTGAAGGAAGAAATAAACTCTTCGGCACGCTGCGCCTTATGCAACTGAAAATCCCTCTCCAATATAAGCAGCATGTTCATCCGTTCCCGCCGTACGACATGCTCCCGGAAATGGGCAATTGACTCGGCCTTCTTCACTTCATCCCCCCACTTAGTTCGTCTTCAGTTCCTTCCCGATAATCGTGGCATTTCCGTCCAGCTTAATGCTGCTCTCCTTGCACGACATACTGATTTCATTTTTGGCCGATATGACGACTTTCTTCCCGGAATCCATGAGAATACTATCCTCTGACGTAATTTTGATGTTTTTCTTGCTAAAAATCTCAATTCCGTTCTTCTCATTCAGCCTGATGAAAATCTCGCCGTCTTTTGCAGTAATCACAATCTCGTCCGGGCTCATCATCAGTTCCTTGCCGGAAGCCGTTCGGAAATATTTGATGTTCGGGTTGCCGAGCTTGTTCGTCCCGCCCTCCGTCGAGTCTTGGCGGACCGAACTGCTTGCCACGCCCTCTTCTTCTTTTTCGCTTGGGAAATAGATCCGCACGGTGTCGCCAAGCTCGGGCATGACGTACCAGCCGCTATGACCTTCTGCCGTGTACACCGAAGTATATGGAAACCAGTGGGCCTCGCCCTTGTTCTGCTTCTCATCGATATCCAAGTGCACCCTTACCTTATCTTTGGCGATGTCGATGACTTTGCCTTGCAGCGAAGCGCCGACAATCTGACGATTGTAGAGCACCTTCTGGCGCAGTCCTTTGTGCAAACATAGCACGTACCGATGCATCAGCAGACCGTTCTTCACTTCCGTCAGCGCCTCGCATACGTACAAGCTCTTGCCTTTGAACCCAATCCAACTGCCAAGCTCCAGCACCCTGTCCGTCTCCACCTCATAGTAGATAAAGTCATTCTCGTCCACGTTCGGAGAATCGTTTTCGGCAAAATAACGATATGTGGTCATCCGCTTTCTGACCGTATAATGGTAGTCTTCCAAGCGGGTTTGCGAGCTGCTCTCGAAAATACCGAAGTAAAATTTGGGGCGATCGAATACCGCAGCGGGCATTAAGCTCGTATGAAAGCGGGACGCCATTCGTTTGAGAAACTGCCAATCGGTTTCCTGATATTGCGCGGTGAACCGTCCCAATCTCGCATTGTCGGTAGCTTCATCCACCACATCCATGCCCGGATAATCCAATGCAATCTCATTCAGCAGCATCGGGATCGTCATGGCTTTGTTCTGAAAGGATCGGCTCTTCCGTTTCACATCCAGCTTATAAGAATGAGACACGGCCTCCACCTCAAGATAATAGATGTCACGCACAACCTTGATCCCAATATGGAGCACGATGCCGCTGAACAACGGTTTACTGCCGCCCTCCTCATCGATTTGACTGATCTCGATGGTTGTATCTGCGTCGGTCATCTCCACATAACTGTCCTTCAATTCCTCGGGTACGATGCCTGTAAATGTAAGCCGCGTATGGTCGTTAATTTTCTTTGTCAACTTCAGTTCCTGCAAATTGACAAGCCGATAGGGGGCCACCTGCAAATTGTGATAAGTCAGAGCGGATTGACTCATTGCTTCGTCCTCCCTTCCTCCGATTCGCCGATAACGAGGGAATCCATGAGGCCCCGGGCAATCGGCTGCCAATGTTTCATTTCCTCTTCCGTGCAATTGAACGTGCAGAGCAGCGCCTTATGCTCCAACTCGGCAAAGAACATCAAATTATACAAATTGGCATTCAGAGCAGGAGCCAGAAATTCGCAATATCCTACATGCTTCCCGCGAATCTCTCGGGCACCGTCTTCGTACCACTGCAGAATGGGCTGCGTTCGACGCAAAATTTGAATCATGGCCATCGTAAACTCTTCCATTTCTTCTTCCATCACGGCATGATCCGTATGGTTGAATGCGATGTTAATGGAGGTGCTGTCATTCGTATATATTATGTTAGGCCTTCGTTCCGACGGGTATTTCATGGCTGCGGCTTGGGGTGGCATCAGGTGAAACGTCCTGGGCAGCGGTACGCGGATTTTCCCGTCCAATAACCGTTCTTCCGTGAACGGTATCGTCTCCCCGTCTATCTTCAGTACAGTCTGGTGGAAAAGGAGGGGCTGATCCGGTTCTGTTAAACCTTCATTATGCTTATCCGCAGCTTGCTCTTCACGCCCTTGATCCCCATATAACATGGAAATGATCTGTTCATCCATGTGCTCCATATCACTCATCTTCCTCACCTCTCGTTCATTGCGCCCCTATTGCTGGCATCCTCTTGCGTCAGTCCACAATCACCCGCTGCCGGCCGCCGTGCCGGACATCCGGCGCCAGCGCTCTGCCGCCCCCCGCTTCGCCCAGAATCCGCCGCAAGCCCGCAAATATCCTTTCATTGGTCAGCTCCCTGTACCCCGTTCCGAGCCGGTGCCCGAGATAATGCTGGATCACGTCCCGCTCCACGTCCCCGCCGTTCAGGCACAGCATGGCGAACCCCGCGTCATAAGCATGATCCGTTCCGCTCTTCAGCAGCTCATTCGCGAAATACCGCAGGATGAACGGAGACAGCGTACTGTGCCCCAAGCCCGCATAGGGCACATGGATGACGTTGAACGTATTGTATTCAGTCGCCAAGTCGGCGAAGCTCTGATAGTCCGCACGCAGCCGGGCGCCCTCCTTCAGCTTGAAGCGCCCCAGCTCCAGCTCGTCGGGCCGGACATGGACGTTGTCCTCATCGAGCACGATCTCCCCTGGAAGCGTGGTGAAGTCGCTCAATACCTGTTCCGCAAGAAAGCGGATTTTGAGCACCGTCTCCTTCCCGTTCGACCGATAGGGGAGTTCGAAGTCGCGCTCCAATGTGTATAAGCGGCCCTCATGCTTGACGATGCCTCTTGCAATCGTCAGGCTGCTGGCATGAACCTGAACCTCGGCCCCCGTTATAATCCCATCGGAGTGCCGCTGATAGGCGATGTCGGCGAACTGTCTCGGGTAATCCCGCAAATTTTCGAGCATGGCGGTCTTCAGAATCCGCCCTTTATGGAAGTGTGGAACATGATGCGTAAACAAGACGATCCCCCCTTTCCCTCACACCCCGTTATTTCAAGCCGTCGAAGAAATCCAGCTCCGACAGGTCATTTTCAAAGGCATAGAACTGCTTCTTGCCTATATACAGCTGCTCGTCGAGCCGTGCGACCGGCACCGTGTCGAAGCCCCAGCTGCCATCGCCTGCGAACACGAACCACTTCGCCTCCCCGTTGGCGATGGAATCGGTATCGTCCTGCGGAATGCAAGCGCCGAACTGCGCGGCAATCTCCTCATACAGCACGGGACGGTAGCTCGCGAAATCATTCTGGTATACGGCCGTATGCCGCAGTTGTCCGTCGCCCCCGCGAATATGGAATTCGATCTCGTGCGCGCCGAGCGGCCTCGAGATCGAGCCCTGCGCCTGATCCAGCCGTTCGTAGCCGGAGATGAGCATCTTCTCCCGGCCCGTGTGGGTCCAAGCGCTGACCGAATACGGAACGACAGGCGCGTGATTCGTCAGCTTGGCTTCGATAAGCCCCGACTTCCGGGCGCTCAAGTAACGCAAGGCGCCCCGCAAGCAGGCTAGCTTCAGCTCCGGCACCTTCCCCGAATCCTCCGCCTTCTGCCGGAACTCGATCGCCCGTCCAGGCACGAATTCCTTGAGCGCTTCCCGGAATACGTCGATGCGGCACGATTGGCCCGTCAGCTTGATGATGGAATAATCCTGCAGCCGGCCGTCGCGGTAGAACTCGTCCAGGAACTTGCGGACGATGGCGTAGATATCCCCCCGGATAAGCTGGTTCATCTCCTGAATGTTGAACACGACGTCCGGCGGCTCGTGCACATCCCGGAATTGCCCGTTCTCCCGCAGCGACAGGCACCACCGGTCAACGGCGGTAAGGTTCAAGTCGCTCTCCTGCCGGCAGCCTTGGCCCGAATGGAACCGGCTGCGCAGAATGCCCGTCTTGCGGAAAAATTCCTTCTTCATGCCATCGGCCATCTCCCATAGGACATAGAAATTGTTCCGCACCCGTTGGTATTCATCGCGGGCCCGGTTCTCGTATTCCTTGAACCGGGTCGGAAGGAAGGCCTCCGCCTCGCGGTAGCGGGCGTCGAACTGCGCATAGACCGCCTCTGCGCCGAACTCGTCCACGTGGCGGTAGATGTCCGTGGCCGGGATATCGATTAAGCTGTCGATATCCGGCAGAACTCCCCCGCTGCCATAGAATCCGGCAAATGCGATCTTCATGAATTGCATAATGCGGTATGTAATGTTGTTCCCGCCGAAGTTCGTATCCCCGTTCTCGTAAGACGTATGGATATCGAGCTTGTAGGCGATATTCCCATCCTCGATGCGGAAGCGGCAAGACGACAGGTCAGTCGTTCCCCCGCCGCAGTCGATGACAAGCGCTTTATATTCCTCTCCGTCCATGAAGCGGCGTTTCTCCATCTGATCGGCGATCGTGTTGTACAGCACAGCCAAGCCTTCATCGAGCGCATCGCCCGACTCGATGTTGTATTCGGGCAGGATGTCGGCGAACATGTCGATGAACTGCGCCTTCAGCTTAACCGGCCCGGATAGATGCAAATGCTTGAAGCGGCACTTGAACTGGTGCTCGGCCATACGCACCACGTGCCGCATATACGCGCGCAGCATGTCGCTTCTCGTCACGGCGGCCGCGTTCCCTTGGCCATCCGTCACTTCCTCCAGCCGCTTGTAGTTGTTCACCCAGCGCTTCATGCCGTGGAAGACGGAGGCGCTGCCGCTGTACCCGCCCTTCTTCTTGTCCTGCAGCGCGTCGTAACCGAAGCTGAACCGGACACGCTCCGGATCGGCGCAATCGGCGACCCCGATCACCGTCGGCAGCACCTCGATCCATTCCCCATCCCTGGATGTCGTATCGGGGAACGACACATAGTTGATCCGATCCAGCCGGATGCGGCCATTCAACAGGTCAGTTGCGTTGAGCGAAGTCACGTATCCGCCGTCCAAATACGCCCCGGCCGTCGTATTGGACGTCCCGAAGTCAATCGCCAACACGGCATCCGTCTCTTCGAGCTCGCGGATGTCGAGGTCTGCGACCGGAACCTTGTAATAGTACAGGTTGGCGGGCGGAAGCGGCTTGTCGCGGTAATAGGTGTGATACATATATTCCGACACCTGCTTCTGGAAGAAAAGCAAGCTATATTGACGGTTCGCCGTCTTCTTCACTTCCGCGTCTTCGCCCATCGCGAGGCAGTAGACGCCCGGCTTCGCTCCATCCTTCACCAGATTGAGAATGGCGCACAGCTCCAGATTTTCGTTGATGAGCAGCACATTCGATTCGGTAATTGCCTGCCCGGCTTCGACCCGATATCCGTCGAACCGATCCAGCTTCAAACCGGAATACAGGGTGATTTTGGCTGGAATGCGAATGCCTCCACCATCGGAAAGAGGCGTGCCTAGATAAGTTCTCAGCGCCGCCTCGACCCGGGCGAATCCGCCTGGCTGTATGTCATTAATGAGCAGGCTCTCATCTGCGCCCCGGTATTTCATTATGGTCGCGATGAGCCCTTCCCGATCCAGTGTATGAATTAGTCCTATGACCAGCTTCTCTTGATGGCAAATGTTCCGGAGCTGGAACGTCGTCATCTCCGACAATTCCTCCCGGGTATATTCCGCGCGCTTCCGCCCGCCGTCCCGGCTTGCCGGCTGCGTATAAAGCCTGTATGTATATCCGCCCATCATTGCCTCCCTCCCAGCCTCGCTTCATGAGGCTGCTGTGCTGAACCGTTCGCTTTTTGTCCGCACCTCGTTTTTTGACCGACCGCTAATAGAGCGAAATGCCGCCCAGCCGCATCGTGTCATCCACATCGATGATGCCGAAGTGATCCCGCCAATATACTTCTATGTGGAACCGCGCCGGCAGGAACAGCTCCTTAATCAATTCGAGCTTGGCCCGAGCCGTATCGGTATCCTCCTGTCCGACATAGAACAGCAGCTCGTCCTTGTCCTCGCAGTTCGCATAAATCGTCGAGCGCGGGAAAATATCCCGCATCGTATCCTTGAGCAGATATACCGCTTCGCCCGTCTCATACAAACGCAGCACATTGCCGGCGATAGCCTCGCGCTCCTCGCGGTCGAACAGCTTGATGCCCTCGCTGACGCGGGCTCCGAATCGGCCTTCCTCCATGTCGCGCAGCGCGAACCTGATGTAATATTCCCGCCTGTTCATGCCCTGGACACGGTCAATGCCCGTCAAGAAGTGCAGCACGATGTCGAACAGCGTGCTGCGCAGCTCCACATCCTCTTCGTTGTTAATATCGAACATGTCCTTGAACAGATCATAGAACCGGTAATACGGATTGACCTCGACCATACCCAACTGCCCAATCGCCTGCGCGTTGAGGTCCTCCAAGCTTAGCTCCATATAGGGCGAATACACTTTGGCGGGAGTGAACCGGATGTCCAGCGCGTTCACGCCGGATTGTTCCGCCTTGATGATCAAATCCCATATATAATTCACGCCCATTCCCCTTCGCACTTGTATTCCGGAAAATACATCTGCACTTCGGACACGAGAAAGCTCATCAGGTCATGCAGGATGAAGCGGTTGCCTTCTTCCGCATTGCGCGCCCGGAAGCCTAGCCGCATCACCTTCTTGTCTCGTTCCGTGCGGACATTGTCACTAATGAACGGGTTCATCTCGTACGTCTGCTCCGTCCCATCCACCCGGTCCCGGATATCCACATGCTCCAGCTGCAGCATGCGGGCAGCATCGAAGGAGTGCACGATCCGCAGGATTTCGCCCTTGGCCCGCACAATCTGCGCTTGCCTGCGCGCATACTTGCCGATAAAGCCATCCGTTCTCCGATTGGACACCAGCTCGTATTCAAGACTGCCGAGGCGTGAAGCGACAGGCTGCGAAATTTTCAGAACGTTCCAGATGCCTGCCTTCTCCTGCGGCGAGACAATCGTCAGCTCGTCCCGCGTGCGCTTGATATAGCGGATGTTATCTTCATTGCCCTCCACGAGATAGCCATGCTCGCTGCCCGTCTTGTGCAGCGACAGCACATGCTCGAAGTTGACGCGATCGGACGCGGGAACCGGGAATCCGCTGTTTTTGATGGCAAGCTGCTCGATGTTCCAGAGGGGAACGACATCGACCCGCTTATGCGGCTCGAATTCCTCCAGATCGACCGTAATCTCGTAAATCTCGTCTTCTTCCCGCAGCGTATCCTCGCAGTCCGTGAGCAGAACGTCGAAAAACTTGTGCGCATACGGATGATTGACCGTTTTCCATGGAATGCTATTTTGCTGAAATACATGGTATAGCTTTTCAATCTCGTTGATGTACAGCTGGCTTTGCGACAATCGCACCTGTATGGCGCAGCTGCCTCCAGATGTCTTCATTTCCCCGCGGAATGTTCTCTTGCCGGTCAACAGCTCTCGCAGCGCCGCGAAATCACACTGCAGAAACAGCGTAAACAGCAGCGCTTCCTCCTGCCGCTGCACCTGTCCCACGAGACTGCTCATATCGATGGGCTTCCGCGCCGCATCTTCCGGCAGCATCGGGTGCAAGAAGTCGTGAATCGGGTCGAGGTCATCCCGGCGGCACATCGAGACGAAGATGTCATGCTTGTCCTCGCCGTCCTCAACCTCGTCGAACACCTTGCGCTCCATATTCCGGTTCATCTCTTCCTGATACTCCACCAGATTCAAGAACAGTCCGGTCATCAGCTGCTTCAGCAGCTTGCGCTGTTCGAGATCCTCCATCCTGCTTAACCGATCGTGTACGATGTCCTTCATGGCGATTGATGGGTTCCCTCCTTCTGCGGTTATTCCCCGCTGCCTTTGGCATCCGCCGCTTCCGCTTCCACAGCAGAGGCCGTACCTCCGCCATCCGCAGCAGCCGCTCCGGCGGATGAGCCCGAGGACGTACCGCCGGTAGACGGCTGCTTGGCGCTCCCGGATCCGGCTCCCGCCCCTCCGTTGCCGGAGGCTTGTCCCGCGCCTGCAGTGCCGGAGTTGGCTCCGCCCGCTGCGGGCTGCGCCTGTCCGGCGCCCGATACCGGACCGCCGGCCGCATTGCCCGCTGCTGCGGCACCGGCACCATCCAAGCCGGCAGACGGCTGAACGGCTGGCTGCGCCGGATTGAGCTTATCAACCGCTTTGTCGATCTTCCGCTCCATGCCAAGCACCCGTTCCAGCATATCGATTTCCTGATAGATCTGCTGGGCGGCGGAGTAGGCGTCGATAGCTCCCACATAATCCTGCGCGGCAAACTGCTGATCGCCCTTCTTCTCGTGCTTGTCGCCCTCCAGCAGCCGTTTCTCCTTCTTCAGGCCGGAGACCTTGTCCTCCGCCGCATCGAGCTTCGCGCGAATATCCTTCTCGCCGTCCGCATAGCCTTCCTCGATGGCCGCCTTCCGCGCCTTCTGGTAGGAGCTGCGCGCTCCGACGTAATCTTGGCCTTCGAACTTCATGTCCCCTTCCTGCACCCAGCTCATAATTTGCATGTACGTAAGGGAACGGTCTATTTTGTCTTCCAGCTCTTTATGATTGAACTCCTTGTACGGCTTCGCTTCTTCCTTTGCCTTCTCGTATTTGTCCAACGCCTTGGCGAAATCCCCATCCTTGAAGAAGCCGTCTCCGTCCACCATAAGCTGCATCAAGCGCTGCTTCTTGCCGTACATGTCGCGGTGAATCCGATCCTTCAGCCGGATGGCCATATTGCGTGCTTCGCTGTACTCCTTGACGGCCTTCGGATAGTCGCCGTCCTTCATGTACATGTCCGCATTCTGCGAGAATTCAAGCATATTCGCTGCATTCTCCGCCTTGCGTGCCGCCTCCTTCACGAAGAAGAAGGTCGCGCCTCCCCCTGCAATGAGCAGCACGATCAGCGCCAGCAGCCACTTTTTCAGCAGCCGCCATTTCCGCTTCGGGTCTTCCTTGAACACCTTGTTGGCGTACACGGCGACGGCGGTATAATTATTCACCGTCCTCCGCTGCTTGCTGAGCAGCACATCCTCCAGCGTATCGGTGAATTCCTCCGGCTCCTTCGCTTCCGCGAGCGCATCGATCATTTCCGTGCCGTTGACATCCTCCCATAGCCCGGGCGTGCAGAGCAGCAGGGCATCTCCCTCGGAGAGCGGCACCTTCTTGGAGACGAACGGCTCGAAGCCGTCGGGCTGGCCCATGTAGTGAATCAGGTTGTGGCGCTCTTCATGTACCTCCATCGCTTCTTCCGAGATTTCCCCGGCATCCGCCATCATCTGCGCCAGACTCTGATCCTTGCTGCGCGCGAACAGACGCCCGCCGCGGAAATGATACAGCCGCGCATTGCCCGCCACTGCCCAGACGATCTTCGCATAGTCGGTCACGACCAGTATCAGGCTCGCCTTGAGCCGCACCCTGCGGCTCTCCGCCTTCAGCCATTCGTGCGCCTCCTGCATATATTGCTTCAGCCGCAGCGGCGACATGGTCGGCTTCTCGGTGAATCGCCGGAGGATGCTTTTGACGACCATCTCGGCGCTGTCCGCTTCCCGGTCCGCATCCAGGCCGTCGGCGATGACCCAACAAGCCATATCATCAAGCTCGACATAAGCGAAATAATCCTTATTATGTAGAAAAGAACCGGCTTCCGAGACGAAGCTGGTCTTGAATTCGCTGTTCTCCTTTCTCATTCGTACCCCCGCTTCTCCTGTTATCCGCATGCGCGCTCATTCATGGAAATCTCCCGAAGCCAGGAACAGCCGCTTCAGACGTTGTCCACAATGATAACGGTCGCGTTATCTTGATTCGCCAATCCCTTCTGTTCGATCGCTTCGATGATCTCCTCGGCGGCATCGTGAGGCGGGAGCGGCTTGGATAAAATATGCTCCATTTCCACTTCAGTCAGCGTGTTGTACACTCCGTCGCTGCACAGGACGACCCGGTCTCCCGGGTGCAGCTCAAAGGGCTCGCTCCCGATTTCGATGCTTTTGAAGTTCTCGTAGCCCAAATAATTGATGAGCCGTCTCTTCATCGGGTGATCCAGCGCTTCTTCCCTCGTCATCTCTCCCGTTAAATAACGTTCCTGCAGCACCGACTCCAAAATGTGCTTCTCGTTCATCCGGATGAACTCCCCGTTCCGGAACACCATAATGATGCTGTCGCCAACGGCTCCCCAATACAGGCGTTCGTCCGCAATGACGGCAGCCACGAGCGTTGTTCCTCCGGGTGCCCCCTTCAAGTTCCTTACAATTTCCGTATTGCTCACTTTAGCCGCCTTCGTGAAATAGTGCCGGACATCCCGGATGTCTTCCAGCTTCAAAAACTCCCGGATGAATACCGTCACGGCCAGCGTGCTCGCCATTCTGCCGTGCGCAAGGCCGCTGATGCCGTCTGCCAGCACGGCCGCCGTACCGTGCGCAGTGGTGACGCTGGAGAAATAATCATCCTGCTCCTCCCGGACACCGATGGTCTGGCCGTTCCCAATCGGTATGCCCGCCGGCTCGCTGCTTGCCGCATCCGCCATCAGGCGGCTCCGCGCCCCGAGCAGCAGCAGAATCGCGGCAATAGACGACAGCACGATCAAATACGGCACCCAATCCTGTACTTCCATCGTGGTCATCATCCCTAACCCATATCGTTATTCCATTCAAAATGGACGCCGCAAAGCGCAATAAAGATGAACTTGCTGCGGCCGAGCTGAATGACATCATAGGCGGCCAGCTCTACTGGCGAATAGACGGCCTCGTTGTTGTGATAGGCAAGGCCCGACGCATCTCCTGGCAGAAGGTAGAAATTGCGCTTCTTCGGGTCGTAGACAATAACCGCATGGTTCCGCCGCGATATGGCATTGTCCCCGAGGATGCGGATGTGCATTTCTTCCGAGCGGCCAATGAAGTTTTTCTCCGCCATAATCCGGTAATCCTGACCGAGCTGCGGCCCCTCGATGCAGACGAGCCATCCGGTCACCGGCTCGATGCCGGTCGTTTCGCCCAAATACGGCATCGTCTTCTCTTCTTCCTCCGCCCGCGCCTGCTTCTTCACTTCGCCGCTCGGCGCCTGTTCCACCGAAATGCTGCAATAAGGGCATATGCTGCCATGTTTTCTCGTGCTGAACATGTGTCCGTTTGCGCATCTTGTCAGACTCATCCTGTTCATTCCTCCGTTAATTTTGATCGATGCTTGAATGGGTATGGTTACTTCGCTAATATTCGCGTGTTGGCAATGCAGATGATATCCCCGGATTGAATCCGGTACGGCTCATCCACCTCCAACCGGCTTGCCGTTCTGCTCCCTGCTTGGCGTATGCCGACGCCGTTCCGGGAATCGAGATCCTCGACGAACCAGTTCCCCGACGCATAATTCAACACCGCGTGATGCTTGCTGATGAGCGACGCATATTCCGAATCGGACAAATCTATGTCAACCTCGCTTTGCGCGCAATTTTTGCCGATGAGCAAGGATGTTTCCCCATGGATGTACCATTCCTTTACGCTCTCCCCTTCTTCGTCCAAGAGGACAAGCTTGGCAATGGTTGCGTCTTCCTCCTGTCCGGCCGTACGGCTCCGGGCGCGCAGAACGGCATAAATCACCGCCGTTGCCGCCAACAGGACACCGACCGCCGCCTTCAAGACAGGGTCCATATTCCATACATACACATAGAACAGCGCTGCCGCCGCAATGACGGCGATCAACAAATCGATGACGATAATCCAACCGGACCTTTCCTGCCGGTACGGGTGACGCTTTGCTGGCTCAGTGCCCGCTATATTCCCCACGTTCCATTCCTCCGTTACTCCCTTGAGTCCGCAGGGGACCCGTCCAAAATCAATATATGTTTGGCCATAACAACGAAAAAAAGGCCCCGAACATGAGCAGAATGATGTATCGGACATCCTGCATCATTCCACCTTGCAAAGGTTGTTCCAAAGTGCCCTTTCGACCGTGAAGCATACCATTTTAAAAAATAAAGAGCACATAGCAACGCCGGGCCGTTATTTCTTCTTCATTCCAAAATAGCGTTGAAACAGATCCGACGTGTCGATCGGATTGGCCGCTCCCTTCCCGCCGTCCTTCTTGCCCGTCGGCCGCTTCGTCTTCGGATCGAAGCCGAAGAACCGCGCAAAGTCAGCCTCCACGTTCCGCGGATCGAACTGCGTCCGCGCTTCCCGTGCCGCAGCTGTTCCCCGAGCCGATCCCTGTCCTTCCGTCTGGAAGCCGCTTCCCCGGCCGGAACCTTGGCTGTTGCCGTCCAACCGTTCGTCATAGGCTTTCCGCGCCGCCTCGTCCTGCAGCACCGCATACGCCTCATGGATCTGCTTGAACCGCCGCTCCGCTTCGGGACTGCCGCCGTTCACATCGGGATGATGCTGCTTGGCGAGCCGCCGGTACGCCTTCTTCAATTCCTCCGGCGCCGCATCCCGCCGTACGCCCAGCAGGTCGTAATAGTTAACCATCCGCCTCACCCCGCCAACCATTAGAATATAAAATTTTAAGAGGCTGGAAGCCTCTTAAAATTTGTTGTCCGATTCTAGTTACGAGCACATGCGTAACCTTATTAGGCAGGATAACCGCCGTCAATCGTAGCAAGCTCGGTTTTGTCTTTCTTCTGTTTGATGTAGAGGCTGAACGTACCGACCCCTTCAGTGTCGCCATAAGTCTCGGTGTAGTCCACAACGAAAGCGTTCGGGAAGTACACTTTGCGCACGACCTGATCCGCGGCGATAACTTCCAGCGTTACCTTGCGGTAGCAGTCCGACTTCTCGGCAGGAACAAGCGACCACAGCGCCAGTTTTTTCGTATCATCGGCATTGTCGCCATCGGTTGCCGTGATGATTTTGCCGGAAATGCGCATTGTCGCGCCTACGTCCGTCGATCTCGCATTGGAATCGTTAGGCGTGTCGGTGTCATAGATGACTTGCTGAATGTTGTCCATGCCGAGCTCGATTGTTTCTGCGCCTTCTACTCTGAGAATGAATCCCATGAATAAAACCTCCTTGAATTGGGTTGAAATATTTTCCGAAAGCACAGACCGCTTTCGGGATTTATGTTTGGAGGCGAACTTGGATAAGCACGCCTCTAACACACGTTTCCATATGCCTGTCACGCTCTTCATGCTTTGACAGGCGTCGTGCCTTTCGTAATCATGACTTCGAGGTTTTTCACGTTGCCGTTGAACACGAGGTCAATGTGGCACAGGTTGCTCTTGTCGTCGATAATATAGGACATGTCGTCCCCGTCTTGAATGATGGAGTTGACATACCCGCGTGAACCGAGCCATTTGCTCTTTTGGCTGCTCGGGTTGTTGCTGAAAAATTTCACGATGTTCTCATGCTTGAAATCGCCCGTCTGGAAGCAGAGAATGCGTTCGATGTAGGTGCTGACAAGCGTTTTATAGAGCGAGTCGAAGCCGTTCTCCGTCAAGGCCATGCTTCTCGCCTTGTACACCGTAATCCGCTTGATATCCTTGTCCTGCAGCTGCGCATTCTCGGAAGAGAAGACAAAGCCGAAGTTTTTGCGGTTGATCGCGTCTTTGATATTGTTCGTGAAGCCGGTGATTTCCTTCGCCATCGTCGTGACGGCGCGCAGCGCATGGTCGCTGGCCTCGATATCGAAGCGCACGCCCGGGTATTCCCGGCTGACATTTTTGAACGACTCGCGCAAATATTCAGGACATTGGTACGCGGCGACTATCCCGGCAGCGACGTAGGCTGCTCCCACATACACGCCTTCGATCCACAGCTTCAAAATGTCTTCCTTCTCCTGGGACAATTTGACGCCGTTTTCCGTTTGCAGCATGCGGCTGTCGATGATAACGCCGGATTTGTCCTTCGGAATGACCGTGAAGTTCGGGATGCACGGAATGGCGAATTCGCTGTATTCCTTGCGGACCATGCCGCTGCACTTGTCGATGTACTTGTCGAGGCCGGCAGTCGCCATGCTGCTGAAGGTCGTCTCTTCGCCCGATTCGAAGCTGAAGAAGACCTGCACCTTGTAGTCCTTGACGACCTGCAACAGCATCGTCAGCGATTCCATCGTATTTCCGTCCTGCTTCACGACTTTTCCGTTGCCCCGGAACCGCTCGCGGGTGACCTTCACCTTGCCGGCCGATTCGAGCTCAACAGAAGGCACGATGCCGAACCAGATCGTATCGGAGAATTCGTTTTTGGAGTTCACTGTGTTCAAATACGTTTCCAATCTCGGAATATTATTGCTCTTCACCGTCATGTCGAGCTTCGCGTTCGTGATGAGAAGCGATGGCTGCATCCCTTTGTTTTTGGTCGCGTATTGGTCGAAGAACATGCGGACGCCCAATATTTTTTCCACCAAAGGTTTAACCGTTTTCACAAAGTCGTCCTTGGCGTTTTTGTAAAACTCTAAATACGTGTTATAGTTCTTTACTTCTGTCTCCGTATCGACCTCCGTCTGGACGGCTGGCAACGGACAGAACGTGCGCACCACCAGATCTTTCACGTAGGAAGACGGCGTCTCCGTAATCGATTCATAATCTTCCTCGAATACGTTGGCGAGCCCGGTGCCGCTGCTGTCATCCAGCAGCATCAGCTCGGTATTCTCGCTCTTCGGCGCTTCAATGATTTTCAGTTCCCCGGCCTCGCCGATCGTGAGCATGCCGATTTGAATCGCTTCGGACTGGTTCTCTTCCCGCGAGCCCCCGAGCAACAGCCGGGTCTTAATATCCTCGATTGCGAGCGGAAGCATCGCCATCACGTTGTTATAGTTTTTGCTCGCATCCTCGAACATGCCGTTCAGCTTATCGCCCAGGTCGAGCTTCTTCGGATCGCCGTCATCCAGCTTGTCGTGCTGGCTGTACAAGTAATGAATCTCTTTCCGCACTTGGCGGATATCATCCATGACCTTCTTCGGCGAAATCATGTCCAACAGATTTTCGAACTTGAAGTCGACATTCGTAATGCCTTGGCTGCGCTTCGTATCGATGAGCGTGAACAGCATCTTCAGGAAATCATTGCTCTGATCGATTTTGATCTCCGAAATGCAATCTTCCGAGATGCCTTCCGGCTTCTTCAAGGTGTACATCACTTTCTGGTTCGCGGCATTGTAGAACGAATACACGCTCGGCGAGAACTTGTCCAGAAACTCGTCAAAGCTGCGGACAAGCAAATGCTCGTTGACTTCCTTGATTTTGTCGTCACTGAGGCTGTCAATCCCTTTGACATCGCCTACGATAGTCAGAAGGTCCAGCATCTCTGGATTGATTTCCTCGAAGAGCATGGCGCGGTTCGTTTGATTAATAATGTCCATCGTGTTCAGCATAAAAAGTGGCAAACCGCCTTTCACGCTTGCGCGCTCATGCCGGCCTGCAAATCTTCATGCTTCCTCCTCTCTATTTCGTTGTGATAGTCTCTTCGCACTAGCTGCGTGAGTATCTCTATCGCAAAAGTACTGCTTGTTCAAAATCTAGGAGATTAGTTCGACACAATCTTATATAGACCCATCCTTTTTTGTCAATATTTTTTATAAAAGGTACTAAATAACTATAAATCTCCTTGATTCCCCCAACAAAGAATGATTTTTTACAAATCGTCTTCAGTTTTCGGGACAATTTGCCGATGCTATATTTTGGGACGGCGAGCTGAATTCTCCTATTGTCCCGATTAACCCCCTCATTCTCCCAATTATTTCGGTACTAATTAACAAAATGTTTATATCGTTACAAAAAAATATATATTTTTATTTTAAGTTAAAAGGTGGTATCTCGATTTTTATGAGGAGAATATGGGGATTTAATCCTATTATTTCACTTCTTTTAGCCTGTGCCGTATGGCTTGCCGCATCGGCCATGATACCCATCCGATATGCCGATGCGAAGGCCGGATCGGAGCAGGGAATCGACGCTGTCTTTGTCATGGACGTCAGCTACTCCATGAATGAGACCGATAAAGAGGGTATAGCAGCGGAAGTCGTCAACATGTTCATGGACATGAGCGATTCGGAGCGGACCCGCATCGGGTTCGTCGCCTATAATGACAAAATTGTGGCGTCGGAACCTCTCACGTCCCTCGCGCTGCCCGGACAAAAAGAGAAATTAAAGCGCAAAGTCGGCAGTTTGCGCCGTTATGGATATACGGATCTGGGCCTCGGCTTGAAAAAGGGCGCGGATATCGCGACAGGCGGGACGGGCAAGGGCGGCAAGCCCTTTATCATCCTGCTGTCCGATGGGGGGACCGATTTTGGAAATACATATACCGGCAGAACGGTAGCGGACTCGAATAAGGATGTGGAGCGTGTCATCCATCAGGCCAAAACAAAGGGGTATCCCATTTACACCGTCGGCCTGAATCATGACGGCTCCGTCAACGAGCAGCAATTGGAGCAGATTGCGTCGGAGACCGGCGGTTCTTCTTATATGACGAGCAGTGCGGAAGATCTGCCCGAAATATTCAACCGGATCTTCGCCGATCAGATTCAATCCGTTCTCGTTCCCATCGCTGCGGTAACCGCAACCGGGGGCATGCAGGAAGTGAAGGTGAACCTTCCCAACTCCAGCATGTCCGAGGCGAACATCATTCTGCTCTCGCAGAACCCGTTGAAGGAATCGCAAATTTATTACAGCTCCAAAAACGTCCGGTTCTTCAAGTCCGGCAAATATACACTGATGAAAATAGCAGAACCGAAAAAAGGGGAGCTGCTTCTGAAGTTCAGGGGAACGGCCGGTGGCGTAGTGAAGGTGAACCTGCTCGGCAGCTACAACATGAAGGCTGGCGCGGAATTGACTTCCGCAGAGGCCATTAAGGGACAGCCGACCGCTTTTGCTTCCCGACTGCATTCGTTCCAAGGCAAGGCGTTGGCAGACAAGGACGTATATCGCAACCTGGAAGCAGAGCTCGTCATCAAGGATCGGAAGACGAACAAAGAAGAGCGGGTTCAGATGGATAATAACGGGGCAGGCTTCACGGCAGAATACCAATTCCGTGTATCCGGAGCTTACGATTGGAAGGTCGTCATGAATGGGCCTTATTTCTTCCGGGAAACGGCGGGCAGTCATCTGGACATTACGAATAAGGCTCCGCTTGCCACCGGCCTGACATCGATTGAGATCTCGAAGGAGGACGGCGAGGCCAAGCTGGATTTCAGCCGTTATTTTACCGATCCGAACGGGGATGAATTAACATACAAGATTGCTGCCGGCAAGCGCGAAGACCGGATCGAGGCACGAGTGGATGGGACGTGGCTCTTCCTGTCGCCTCTTCGTTCCGGTTCTGCCGTGCTGACCGTAACAGCCACGGATCCGGAAGGCGGCACCGTCACGGGCGATCTGAACATTACGATAACTTCCGTGTGGGATCGTTACTTGATTATAGGGGGCTGCGCGCTCGCCGCATTGATAGCTGCGGGGGTATTATTCGCGTTGCTGCGGCCCAAGCCGGCGTTCACCGGCAGGCTGGAGGGCTACTTCCTGAATACGGCGAGCGGCAATGAAGTTCCCGTCAAATATTGGCCGCTCACCTCCTTGGGCAAGGCGCGGCGCGTAAGCCTGCAGCAATTGTTCGCCCGCCTGGACGTGAATGAACCGCTGCCTGAAGCAGCCAATATCGTATTCGAGGCGGGCAAGAACGGCACGCTTCGGGTCAAGCACCGCACCAACTGTACGGTTGCCAAGGGCCGCACGCCGCTGAAGCCCAATCATACCGAAATCCTCGAATACAATGACAAGCTGTACATTACATTCGAGGACGGAATTACGGAGATCGAGCTGCGCTTCAAGGCGGTGAAGCCGGGCTCCGTGTCGTATGCGGATCCGTCTGCGCTCCAAGCCCGTTAGACCTCGACAGCCCTTCCGGGCCCGGATTTGACAGCGGAATCCTTTTATACGCGGAGCTGCGCCGAGCTTCCGAACTCGCGGGTGGCCGGCACGATTCCGCACGAAAAAGACGCCACTTGCCGTGCTGTTGCACGGTGTTGGCGTCTTTTTCGTGCTGTAACTGCAGCGTGTATCCGAAGCTAGCCTTTCCGGACCCGGGCTTCCGGAACTAGGCTTGTTTGCGTCCGGGCATATCCTGCCGGGCATTGTCCGGCTTGCGCTTCCCGGGCAGCCGGTCGAGAACCGTCCGCAGAAGGCGCTCGGTATGAATTGCGGCTTTCAGCGTCTTCATGGAAGCGTGTCTCTTATCCGGATTGACGGCAAGCCCTTTGCGAATAACATGCGACATCAATGGGCTCACGCTCCGGTTCCAGCTTCTGACCGGATCGATGCTGTCGTCGAACAGCCGCCTTGTCACATCGTTCGGCGCCCGGCCGCAGAGGCAGAAGTACAACGTGGCCGCAAAGCTGTACACGTCGGATACGACGCCCTGGCGTGACTTTTCCGAATAAAATTCAAGCGGTGAATATCCTGCGCTCGTAAAAATCCGGTGTCCGGTCTGCTCATAATATATCGCCGAACCGAAATCGAGCAGCTTCGGCTGCCCGTCTTCGCCGATGATAACGTTAGCCGGCTTGATGTCGCGATGAATGATGCCTTCGGCATGAACGTACTCGAGCGCATCGATGAGCGGCAGCATCGTTCTATGCAGGAAGTCGGCCATTGAAGCGAGCCGGCCTTCCTCGATGTAACGATCCAGCGGCACTCCCTTGCAATATTCCGTGACGATATAATGCGTGCCGTTTTCTTCGAAGTGATCGAGATAACGGACAATGTTCGGGTGGCTCAATTGTTGAAGCACCTTCGTTTCGAGCAGAAACGCTTCGCGCAGCTCGTCATACTGCCTTCTGGCAGATGGTATTCGGCAGAGCACCGTCCGCTTGTCCAGATCGCGAACCGCCAGCTGCTTCGGATACGACTCCTTAATGATGACGGCTTTCCCGCTCTCCACATGGCGTCCGGTATAGATGATCGCCAGTTCGCTGCGAGAGACCGTTTTTTTTACTTTGTACGCATGATGAAGCAATGCATTTCTGTTCAGGCATATGCCGGCATGTTCCGGTTTCACAGCTTCCTCCCGATACTCATGGCCTCAGAACCGTGGCAGAGTCAGATTTCCCTGCCTGCTGTTCACTAGGCGCGTAATTACATCCTATTGTAGCACAGCACCCATAATTTTCTACGTGATTCTAGTCGCTTCATTCAAAAAACCGCCTCATGCTTAGTCCCTTGAATCATGCATTGCTTCACTCTCCCTATCCATCAGGATGCTAAGCTTCTGCGTAACAGAGAGCCTTAACGCGATGAAAATAACTGCTCGCTTCTGAGTGTGCGGGAGCGCGCCCTCTATATCCATTCATTTATTAACCGGTAAAAACAATTCCGTAATCCGCCACGACACGGTTGCGTCCGGCCTGCTTAGCCATGTACAACGCTTGATCCGCCTGGGCAATAAGCATGCTTGGGGTATGATCCGGCAGCGTGTTCTCCGGCAGCCACGTTGCGGTGCCCAAGCTGCAGGTCACAATGGATCCCGTTTTGGAAGCGACATGCGGGAACGCCAGCGATGCCACATATATGCGAATCGCCTCCGCCACTTCTATCGCCTTGGCAGCATTCGTCTGCGGCAGGATGATGCCGAATTCCTCGCCCCCATACCTGGCCATCACGTATAGCGGATGAATAACCACCGTTCGGATAGCTTGCGCTACGTGACACAGGCATTCGTCTCCGGCCAAATGTCCATACGTATCGTTGTATTTCTTAAAATAATCGATATCGAGCATAATGAGCGATAAAGGACTCTTCTCCCGCTTCATTCGCTCCCATTCCTGCTGCATCATCTGATCGAAATATCGGCGGTTGTATACACCAGTAAGCCCATCCGTGTATGAGAAGTCGGTCAGGAGCCGATTCGCCATTTGCAGCTTCTTGTTCGCTTCCCTCATTTGTTCCTCTGCCACAATCCGATCTGTCACATCGCGATAGTACATGGATATCCCGTGGCGGGACGGGTATACCCGAATTTCAAGCCAGCGGCCGCGCAGTTTGTCGAAGTCGGTAAATTCCGCCGGCTCTGCTTGCTCCATTACCTGATGACACATATGATACAGCTTCGTATTCAACAGATGCGGACTGATGGTCCAGATGGATTGTCCCTTTATTTCGTCGAACGTAAATCCGGAATATTTCTCTGCTGCTTTATTCATATAGGTATATCCCCACTGTCTATCCACGGCGAAAAAGGCATCCGTTATGCTGTCCAGAATAACGGCCACCCGTTCTTGAGATTGCTTAAGCGCGCTCTGCGAAATAATTAACCGCACATACAGACGATTCATCTGATGAAAGAAGACAAACAGCACCACTGTCGAAGATATAAGCGAATTCACGCACGCCACGTACCAGCCCAAGCTGTAACGGACCCCCGCGAACTGCGTAACCACAAGATCGAGAAATAACATAAAGACCGAGAGCAAAAGCCACAGATGAAGCAAGCTTTGCCCTCTGGTCATCACATACAAATATACAAGCACCGCCAAATTCATCAAGGACAAAACAGGACCTATCCCCATCGCGATCAGTTCGTGATATTTCCCCCCCTGTATAATGACGGGCAGGAACTCATGATGCTTCGTAAGCAAATAAGTCAATCCTGCGAGGATCCCGATGACACCGCCAAAAATGACACCTGGCCCGGCCTTGCCTTTGCGCTCTGTCGAGGCAAAGGTCCATCTTCTCAAACTGATCGCATACATGAAAATGCCTAATGGAAACCCGGCATGCCAGCATATCCAGAACCAGACGGGCGACTGCGGCCCTGCATTAAGCAGCCCCTGCTGCGCAAACACCCCAGGAAATGTAAGAATTTCCGGTATCGTAATCAGACCGGAATATAGAAAGGTCGCGGATAAAATCAAAATCGGTTTATATTGCGTTACCTGAAATTGAATATAGAGCAAATACGACGTCATGAAATAACCAAACATAACCCATGCGATAATGATAGACATGAACGGTTTAATAGGAATCAATGGGGTCGACGCAAAAGGAATTGAAATCAGTGATATGACGAACATGACGGACCCGATAATGATGGCCATCAGCTTCTGTCTGGGAGCAGCCGGAGTATTAATTAAACTTGTTAGCGGGTCGCGCATGCGCAGCATCGATGTCTCTCAACCTTTCTTCCAGTCGTTCGTCCCACCTGTCAACGAAACAAAGCTTACTTCTCCATAGTAACATACTTCTGTAACCCGCTTCGCATTCAACAATGAAAGTAACCCTACACGATGTGTAGGGTGAAACGGACATGTTATGCTTCTAAACTACTACCCGAAGATCGTAAGGTTTAAACACGCATTTTATTTTTCATTGCTCACCTTGCTTCGAATGCCGATATGTCTAAGGGATTTATTTGCTACTTTGCCCCATTCTGCCCTTTCATCAGGTAGTTTGGGCGACTATGAGCCTTTTCTGCTCCTTTGCACCATTCTCCCTTTCCATCAGGTAGTTTGGGCGAGTATGGGCCTTTTCTACTCTTTCACCCATTCTCCCCTTTCATCAGGTAACGGCTGTCTAGTGATGACTCTTGTTCATTGTCCTCTCTGGTTCTTTCGCTGCATCTCTTGCATACGAATCGGAAACATTAGGCTTCGCCTCGCTTGCCTTCTGACTGTATGGGAGAGTGAATCTAAGAACATATACCGAAAACCGATCGGCTGTTTTTAGTACGAAGGTAAAAGGAGACCTCTTTACTGAATCAAGGGGAGAGTGAAGCAATGAGAAAAATAGGCATGCTTTCTCACTGAAGGACAGCGTATCATCTTCAAGGCAATAAGAGCCCAACCAAGGTTGCAAAAAGTCTATCAACGCTTGAAAAACAATCAAAAAGCGCTTATGGCCGGATTAGCCATAAGCGCCTGATATTAGCGACTAGCGTGTTCTCTTATTGTTCCTTCTGCCTGCACTTGCGGGCGCATTGCCCTTGCGATTCGGCGAGGAAGCGCGTGATGCGCCAGATGAGCGCGTTCTGGACGCCGGCTTGGAGCCCTGCCGCTCATTGCGGCGCTCTGGCCCTGCTTGTCCCGGCCGCGCCGGCCGCCCCTGCTTCCGCTTCTCGCCTCTAGCCTGCTCTCGCTTCGCTGAGCCCGGCTTGCTTCCTTCGGCTCGGGAACGCTCGCCACGGCGGCCGCGAGCGGCTTCATTGCTGCGGCGCTTAGCGGCCGTCCCCGCCCGTCTAGGGCCGCCAGTCCGCTCAGCCTCGCCAGCCGATTCAGTCGAACGAGCCGCACCGTCGGCTCCGCGCTTCTCCAGCTTCTGCCCGATGCCCCGCTCGATGAGCTCCAGATACACGCGATCCCGGGGAGCGGCGAAGGTAATCGCAAGCCCGTTGTTGCCGGCCCGGCCCGTCCGCCCGATACGGTGAATGTAGCTTTCCGCATCATGGGGAATATCGTAGTTGAATACGTGTGTCACGCCTTCAACATCCAGCCCCCGCGCAGCCACGTCCGTCGCAACGAGCAGCTGCATCTTCACATCGCGGAAACGCTGCATGACCTGCTCACGCTTCGCTTGAGACAAATCGCCATGCAGTTCGTCCGAATCGTATCCTTGCGCATGAAGCGCTTCGTTCAACGTGCTCGCTCTGCGCTTCGTCCGGCAGAAGATGATGGCTTGGTACGGGCGGTGCTCGTCAATGATCTGGCACAGCGCCGCCTGCTTCGCCCGGTCGCTCGTCTCGACGACAATCTGCTTAATTCCCGTCAAGGTGACGCGTTCGCTTCGGATCCGAATGTCGACCGGCTTGCGCATGAAGCGCTCTGCCAGCTGCCGAACCGCGCCCGGCATCGTAGCCGAGAACAACAGCGTTTGACGTCTTGCAGGCGTGTTGCGAATAACCTCCTCCACTTCGGCCAGAAAGCCCATATGGAGCATTTGGTCAGCTTCATCAAGCACAAGTGTGTCCACATGCGACAATTGGATCGTGCCCCGGCGCAAATGATCGAGCAGCCTGCCCGGCGTAGCGATGACGAGATGCCGCCCGCCCTGAAGCTTCTGCATTTGCCGCTCTACATCCTGTCCACCGTATACGGCCAACACTTTCACGCCGTTCTGCGAGTCGACGAGCTTGCGGACTTCTTTCGTAATCTGTAAAGCCAACTCTCGTGTCGGCGCCACAATAAGCCCTTGAACATAAGGCTTGCTCACATCGATGCGCTGCAGGATAGGAAGCAGAAACGCAAGCGTCTTCCCCGTCCCCGTCTGCGCCTGCGCCACGACGTCCTTGCCCGCCAGCACGACCGGAATCGTCTGTTGCTGAACTGGCGTCGGAACGGCAATGCCGTTCTTTTTCAAAGTGAGATTAAGTTCCTGTTGAATCCCTAGTTGTATAAAGCCTGACAGACAGGCCACCCCTTTTCTTTAACTTTCGGACGAATTGCCGCCCGATTGCGTGGTGTGAATAATGGTCTTGACCCTGCCGACTTGCCCGTCCTGCAGGCGCACCTTGATTCCGTGCGGATGGTACGGCGAATTCGTTAATATATCCTTCACCTTGCCGCGAGTCGTCTTCCCTGTTCGTTGATCTTGCTTTAACACAATGTCCACTTCCAGATCGGCATGAATATGTTGACGATGCTGTCCGTTATTTACCATACGCAACCTAAAGCTCCTGTCCAGCGAAAAACCGCAGTTTAATGTCGATGTTAGCCGCCGTTTCCAGCGGTATCCTCCATATTATACACGTTATTGTGCATATGGTATAATGAACAGGCAAAATGGATTCCGATCCATATTCAGGAGGAAACATGCTGACGTTTGAACAAAAATTAGCGGTAATTGAATCCTTTTCCGAGCTGCAGCGCAAGGACGTCTCGCTTGGACGAGTGAACTTCCATTACGCCGAGAGTGTATTGGATAAGAAAACCGTCGTCTATCACCTGCATCCGAACGGCAATGGCTACGTATACGCCGGGAATCTGGCTGGATACGCGGCAGATCCGAAGGGCATGGTCAATATTCGCGACTATACGGAGGAAGAGCTGCGCGCTATAATTCGGGCATCTATCGATTCGCTTGCGCCCGGAACGCATGCCGGCGGAGCCGCCTCGAAGGGCACCGGCGACGAGATTTGGAGCAATCGGGACAAAGAGAAATTGGTGCTCGTTCATGAGCATGATTTGTGGAACGTCTATGCCGGGTCCAATCTGGAGATGGCTTTTGAAACTCGCGAAGAAGCAGTGGAATATTTGCATGAAGAAGGGTTCATTCCATCCAAATAATTATTGTGCACGCTCTTTCCATCGGGGAGAGCGTTTTTTATTGAATCAGGCATCCGGCAATGATGCACCGTTTTCCCCATATATAAAGAAGGGCCAACCGTATGCGTGAAAATGATGGAGTTTCCAAGTCAGTGCGCGTTACAATAGAGGAAGCTTTTGGGTAATGAGTATAAGCTTCACGTCATGATAGATAATCAACAAGAGGAACGAGGCCATGGGTATGGAGAGAAAAGTGAAAATAATCGGCACGGGGTCATATTTGCCGAAGCAGCGCATTACCGCGGAAGAGATGGATCGGAGGCTCGGCGTTCCCGCCGGTTGGTCCTTGAAAAAGTCGGATGTTCGCGTGCGATATTTTGTTGAAGACGAAACGGCTGCCGAGATGGGGGCGTTCGCTGCGCAAGCCGCGCTGCAGGACGCGGGGCTTACATTCGCTGACATCGACTGCATCGTATGCGCGAGCGGAACGATGCAGCAGCCGATTCCATGCACAGCCGCATTGATACAACAAGCAATGGGGCAAGGACAGTCCGGGGTACCGTCCTTTGACATCAATTCGACCTGCCTCAGCTTCATGGCGGCGCTCGACGTCATGTCGTACCTGATTGCCGCGGGACGCTATCGGCGTATCCTCATCGTCTCGACAGAGATTGCCTCGGTCGGCCTGAACTGGGAGCATAAAGAAAGCGCGGTTCTATTCGGCGACGGCGCCGCTGCCGTCATTGCAGGCCAATCGGCAACGCACGAGCAATCCCGAATCGCAGCCTCTCTAATGGAAACCTATAGCACCGGAGCCTCATACTCCGAGATACGCGGCGGAGGAACGGGACTGCATGCCAAGCTCTACGATGATACTCGGATGAGCGACTATATGTTCCATATGGACGGTCATGCGATCTATAAAATGGCGTCCAGGCTGTTGCCTGAATTCCTCGAACGGCTGCTCGGACCGGGGAATACGGCAATGTCGCAATTCCCGCTCATCATCCCGCACCAAGGCAGCGCCATGGCGATGCGCGTGATTAGCCGCAAGCTGGGCATTGCGCCGGAACAGCTCATGAACATTACGGCGGATCACGGCAATACGATCGCGGCCTCCATTCCGATGGGATTGCATGAGGCGATTCGACAAGGGCGGATGCAGCGCGGTGACCGCATTCTGCTGCTTGGGACCTCTGCCGGACTGTCGCTGGGAGGCCTGGTGCTTGACTACTAGCAGCGCGTCCAATAATATTCCGCGGGGCAGGGGACGAACCGTCCTGATTACCGGGAGCCGCGCCCCCGTCTCCTTGGAGCTGGCGCGCCTATTGGGCGATGCCGGGCACCGCATCGTCATGGCGGACAGCTTGCGCGTGACGCTAGGCTCGGTCTCCCGCTTTGCCTCCCGCCATTACCGTTATCCGCCGCCCCGCCACGAACCAGAGCGGTTCCTTGCCGCAGTAGAGCGCATCGTGATAGACGAGCAGGTGGATTGCATTATTCCGACCTGCGAGGAAGTGTTCTATCTGGCGCAGAGGGAACAGGCATGGCCCAATGGATGCGAGCTATTCGCGTCGCCGCGGGAGATGCTCAAGCAGCTGCATCATAAGGGGCAGTTCATCGAAATGGTCCGGCAAGCTGGCTTAAGTGCGCCGGCGACACGGCTGCTGACATCGCAAGCGGAAGCAAGCGGCTACGTGCGGGCGCTTGGGGCGGATGCTGCCGTGCTCAAGCCGGCTTACTCGCGCTTCGCGAGCCGTGTTTTATTCGTCCGGGCCGGCTACGCCCTGCCGGACGGCATTCAAATATCCCCGGCCCGCCCTTGGGTCGGGCAGCAATATATTCGCGGCGCGCTGTACTGCACGTACAGCATCGTCCGGGAAGGCGCTGTGCGGGCGCATGCTTGCTACCCCTCCGAATTCACGGCGGGCGCAGGGGCAAGCATCGCCTTCAAGCATGAGCCGCGGGCCGATCTGCTGGCATGGGTGCGCCAATTTGTCGCCCCGCTTCGTTATACGGGACAGATTGCGTTTGACTTTATCGTCACGCCGGAACGGGACATTTACCCAATCGAGTGCAATCCCCGCGCAACAAGCGGCGTCCATTGCTTTACGGCCTCCGATCGGCTGGACAAGGCATTCTTCGGGATGAACGGCGGCACCGAACGCGGTCCGGATGGCGGAACGGGCGGCTGGGCAGATAACAGTGCCGATAACGATGAATATCTTGATGCACATCTTGGCGCGCATCACGCTGAATCCTGCCCCATCGAGCCAACGTCCGCCCGCGCCGCCATGTTGACGCCCGCCATGCTGGCATACGGCTGGAGAAGTCCGCGGCGCGCCTATTGGTTAACGCAGCTATGGAAGGGACGAGACGTCATCTTCCGCTGGCAGGATCCGAAGCCGTTTGTCGCGCAAGCCATTATGCTGCACAGCTTCTGGCGGGAGAGCCGCAAACGCTCCATCTCGCTGATGGAGGCCACTACATCAGATATAGAATGGAATGGTGAAGCATGAGCCGACGAGCATTAGTGACGGGAGGAACCGGATTTCTCGGACAGCGCTTGGCCTTAAAGTTGGTTGAAGAGGGCTATACAGTTAGCGTCATTGGCCGCAATACGCATGTAGGCCATGAACTGGAACGGACGGGGATCCGGTTCATTCCGCTCGACTTAGGCGATGCCGATCGGGTCAAGGAGACATGCCGCAGTCACGATGCCGTATTCCACTGCGCGGCGCTGTCTGCTCCATGGGGCGCATACGCTGACTTCTACGCCAGCAACGTCATCGGCACGCGCCATGTCGTGCAAGGGTGCTTAAGCGGAGGAGCCCGGCTCGTGCATGTGTCAACGCCGAGTATTTACTGGAATTGGCAAGACCGGCTGAATATTAAGGAGGCGGATCCGCTGCCTCCTAAGCAGGCGACTGCCTACGCCGCCACGAAGCTGCTCGCCGAGCGGGAAGTGGATCGGGCCGTGGAAGAGGCCGGACTGCACGCCATTACGCTGCGGCCGCGCGCGATCTACGGGCCGGGCGACCGCGCCATCCTCCCGCGTCTGATAGAGGCGAACCGGGGCGGCTATATGCCGCTCATTCGCGGCGGCCGGTCGCTGCTCGACGTGACATACGTCGACAACGTGGTCGACGCGCTGCTGCTCGCCGCCACAGCCTCCCCTGCCGCGCTCGGCGGAAAGTACAATATTACGAACGGCGAACCGATGCTGCTGAGCGATATGCTGGCGAAGCTGTTCGCCCTGCTCGACACGCCGTTCCGCCCCATCCCGCTCGCCTACCCGATTGCTTCGGCGGCGGCCGGACTGCTGGAGCTTCGCGCCCGGTGGCTTGCCGGAGGCAAGGAGCCGAAGCTGACCCGCTATGCGGTTGGGCTTATCGGACGGAGCCAGACGCTCGACATTACGGCTGCCCGCGAGAGGCTGGGTTATAAGCCTAGGATCGGCACCGAGGAAGGCATGAAGCGATTTGCTGAAGCACGAATGCAGGAAGGAGACGCATCGGCAGCATGGAAGTGAACAAGGAAGCTAGGACAGAAGTTAAATTGAACTTGATGACCGCAGGTTACTGCACACACCGGGAATGGCTCACGATTCAAGGCGGAAGCCGCGCTTCCGTGCGCTTTCCGGCCATGTTCGCCTATATCGAGCATCCCCGGCTCGGGCCCGTCCTGTTCGACACCGGCTATTCCGCGCGCTTCTTTGAGGCGACATCAGCCTTTCCCGCGAGGCTGTACCGGTGGACGACGCCGGTCTATATCGGCAAGGAAGAGAGTGCAGCCAATCAGCTGCGCGATCTTGGCGTGCCGCCAGAGCGCGTGCGTACGATTATATTGTCGCACTTTCACGCGGATCATATCGGCGGTGTGCGCGACTTCGCGAATGCCGAGTTTTATTATTTGCGCGAAGCCTATCGTCCCCTGCAGGACATGTCCCCTTTCAGGGCTACGCAAGCCGGCTTTCTGCCCGGGCTATTGCCGGACCGGTTCGGAGAACGGTCCCGCCTTATCGAAGAGACATGCAGGAAAATAAACTTAGACGAGGGATATGCGCCCTTCACGGAGGGATATGATTTGTTCGGGGACGGCAGCATCATCGGCATCGACGTATCGGGACATGCGCTTGGTCAGCTCGGCCTGCTTCTGCGCGCCGCAGGGCACGAGTACTTCCTCTGCGCCGACGCTGCTTGGTCAACGGCGGCCTTTGCATCGCACCGGCTCCCGAAGCCCGTCGTCAAGTGGATAAAAACGGATTGGCGGCAATATAAAGACAACCTTTACCGTCTGCACATCCTGCACCGTCAACGGCCGGATCTGCGCATCATCCCGACGCACTGCCGGGAGGCCGAACAGAGATACGTAACAAGCCCTAAGGTTAAGGGAGGTGCTCGGCGTGAATAAAGGAACGATGATCGCCGCCTGGGAATATATCCACACGAAGTACGGGCGGGGCTGGAGCAGCCGGGAAGCCCTGGAGCAGTGGCAGCATCGTCAAGTGGTAAAGCAGCTGTGGCGAATCGGGAAGCGCTCCTCCTTCTTCCGCGAACGCATGGGCGGACGGCCCTTCGAGCAATGGCGCAACATGCCAGTGATGGACAAGGCGATGATGATGGAGCATTTCGACGCCCTCAATACCGCCGGCATTCGGAAGGAGGAAGCGTTCGCCGTGGCGCTGGCCGCCGAGGAGAGCCGCGATTTCACGCCCGAATGGAACGGTATTACCGTGGGCATGTCCTCGGGGACATCAGGCAATCGCGGCCTCTTCCTCGTCAGCGTACAGGAGCGCATGGCATGGGCCGGAGCGATGCTCGCGAAGGCCTTGCCTGGATCCGTGCTGGCACGGGAGCGCATTGCGCTCTTTCTGCGCGCCAACAGCAACTTATACGGCAGCGTGAGCAAGCGGCGGCTGCAGTTCGCCTACTTCGACCTGCTCGACCCGTTGGGGGAACAGGTCAAGCGGCTGAACGCATACGCCCCTACCCTGCTCGTCGCGCCGCCGTCCATGCTCCGCATGCTTGCGGACAAGCTGGCGCAGGGCATGCTGGCGATACATCCGCGCAAGATCCTTGCCGTGGCGGAAGTGCTGGATCCGCTCGACGAAGCGATAATAAGCGCGGCCTTCCAGCAGCCCGTGCACCAAATCTATCAATGCACGGAAGGCTTCCTCGGCATCACGTGCGTACACGGGACGCTTCATTTGAATGAAGACCTCGTCTACATAGAGAAGGAGTGGCTAGACAAGCCGGCACGCAAGTTCACACCCATTATTACCGACTTCCGGCGTCTGACCCAGCCGATCATCCGCTATCGGCTGGACGATGTCTTGACGGAGCGAGACGAGCCTTGTCCGTGCGGATCTCCCTTCACCGCGCTGGATCGCATCGAAGGGCGGCACGACGATATGTTCTATATGCCCTCCCTGAGTGACGGCACGCTCACGGCTGTCTTTCCCGACTTTATTCGCCGTGCGATTCTGTCCGCCTCATCCAAGATTGAACACTATGCGGCGGTGCAGCATGCGCCGCAACACATGACGGTGGCGCTGCAAGTGCCTGCGAAATACCGGGCGGCATGTGAACGGGACATTGCGCTAGAACTGCGCAAGCTGTCTGAAATCGTTCATTGCGCAGCGCCTGACATCATATTTACCGATTGGAAGCCGCAGCCTGCCGGGCATAAGCTGCGCCGGATCGAGAGGAAGTTTCCTTTATGAGCACCGTAGTACTATATGATGCGACTAATATCGACGGGATGCCTTGGCCGAACGATGAGGAGGGACAGGCGGCTAAGGCATGGATAGAGCCATGGATACGGCAAGGGCCAGAACGCTACGTGGACAATATTCAGACCCGCATGATGGCGCTCGTCATCGACGGCCAATATGTGCTGCCGATTACCGTTAATGAGCAAGAGTACGACAACGCATACGTATGCTCTCCGTATACGCACTATGTCTCTTATGCGAAGCAAGAGCTCGGCATGCTGAAGCAGCCGCTGCTGGAACGGCCGCTTGCGTGGCTGCTAAGCGGAATCGGATATGGCATGAAGCTCGCCCGGTGCAATCGCGTCGTGAATGTGAACAATTGGCTGTTGTCCACCAACCTGTATCCTCGCATGACGCCAGAGCACGTATCAGCCATTATCGCCATGCTGCAAGCCAGGTTCCCGGATTACGCGATCGTGTTCCGTTCGTTAAATCGCCACTATTACCCGGAGCTGTGCCGCAGCTTGGAGGAGGCTGGGTGCGCGCTTGTGCCAAGCCGCCAGATCTACTGCTTGGATACCCGTGATTCCAGCACCCAGAATGCCAAGGCAAGGTGGTTAATCAAGCGCGATGAAGGACTGCTTGCGAAACACGGATACGAGGCGGTTTCGCATAACGAGCTGGCGCCGGCTGATATTCCCCGCTTGGTTCAACTGTATAACTTGCTCTACATCGATAAATATTCGCCGTGCAACCCGCAGTTCAATGAGCGCTTCTTCGCACACGCATTGGCGGAGAAGACGCTGCGCTTCATCGCCCTGCGCACAGCGGGGGGCCGAATTGACGGCATCCTGGGTTACTTCTGCCGCGGCGGCATTCTGACGACGCCTATCTTCGGCTACGATACAGCCCTTCCGCTGGAAACCGGCCTCTACCGCATGCTGTCCGCCGTCCTGTTCCGCGAGGCGCAGCGGCTTGGCATGCAGTGGAACGAGAGCTCGGGGGCGGCGCAGTTCAAGCGCAACCGGGGGGCCGCCGGGCATTGGGAATATTCCGCCGTCATGGACCGGCATCTGCCAGCATACCGCAGGAGCTGCTGGTCATTCATTTCCTTGGTCGCCAATCGAATCGGCGTTCCGCTGATGGAACGCCACAAATTATGAGCATACAGACGCGGAAGGAGGCATCATGTTGACATCGCCAATTACGAAGTCGCGGCAGAGCGCAGCTTCCCCTTCGCGGCCAATCGCCGTCGTCACCGGTACGTCCAGCGGCTTCGGGCTCTACACGAGCGTCGCGCTGGCAAGCGCAGGATATGATGTCGTGGCGACGATGCGCAATACGGCCAAGCAAGGGAAGCTGCTTGCTGAAGCGCAGACAAGCGGCGTCTCCGAACGCCTCCATGTGCTGCCCCTTGATGTCACTAATCAAGAGAGTATTGAAGCTGCATTCGAGCATATCCGCCAGCACTTCGGCAAGGTCGATCTGCTGGTTAACAATGCGGGCTATGCCGCAGGAGGATACGTCGAGGAAGTGGACATGGACGCTTGGCGCGCCCAACTGGAGGCCAATTTCTTCGGCACGGTCGCCGTTACGCGCGCAGCGCTGCCCATAATGCGGGAACAAGGCAGCGGAACCATCGTGAATGTGAGCAGCATTAGCGGCCGATACGCTTTTCCGGGCTACGCCCCGTATGCCGCCTCCAAGTTCGCCGTCGAAGGCTTCACCGAGGCGCTGCGGCTCGAGATGCTGCCTTTCGGCGTCTATGCGGTTCTGATCGAACCTGGCGCCTACAAAACCGATATATGGGGAAAAGGGTTCTCCTCCATCCACATACGCGAGGATTCACCATACAGCACGCCGCTTCAAGCAGTGCTGCAGTTCTCGAAGCGCAGCTCCGAGACGGCTCCGCCCCCGCAGGAGGTGGCGCGTCACATCGTCAAGATTGCGCGCACGCCAAGACCGAAGCTGCGCTATTTCATGGGCAGGGGAGCGGCGCCTCTGCGCCTTATCCGCCTATTGCCCTGGAAGTGGTATGAGCGGCTCGTGCTGTGGGCTTTACGACGCTAGACAAGGAGGCTGGCCCGGCACGGATACCGGGCACAGCCTCCTTTGCGTGCGTTTGCCTATTCATGAATAAGGCCGATGGGAAAAAATTCAGCCGAGCTATGTGTCGGACAACGGGGCGCTGAACGTTCATGTCAAAGGCAAGCCCGATCAGAAGGTGTGCATTTCCATTAAATATAAGACGTTCGAGGTCATTAGTTCCGTGCGTCCGAAGCAACGAAGAAGCCCCCTCCAGCAGGAGGGGGCTTGAGCCTGTTGAGAAATCGTAAGCCGCCGCTACTTGTTCTTATCCACTGCCGCCTGCGTGAACAGATTGCCGTCCAGATCGACGTCGAACGCCTTGCCGAATCCGGCGACATAGCGCCCTTGTCCCGGCGCCAGCTCGAATAGAGAAAAGTCGAGACCGCGCAGGACATTCATCAGCTTTACGCTGTGACGTTCCTCGAACAGTTCAAAGATGGAATCAGATCCCTCGTTGCCGATATGCCTTGGCACGCATCTCCAGCGGACGCGCTCCAAGCCGAACAAGTTCGGCGATTCCGATTCATCCGCAAGCAGCATGACGTGAAGGCAAGCGCTGCGCTCAATGAGGCGGTAATGATCGGCGATTCGGCTAATGTATATGTATAGCTTGCCGTCCTTTTTCACGAAAGGGGCGTAACTGACAAAAGGCTCCCCTTGTTCATCTGTCGAGCTTATAATGAGCGTCTTCCGGTTATCTATGAAATCGAGATAATGCTGCTTATACTTTTCGAGATCGATCGTAAACTCCATACAAGCTCCCCCTCATTCACGCTTCTTTAAATGATTATGATAATCATTATCAATTATACATCATTTATAAAGCTACCACGTTTATCCCCGCATTTCAAGCTGCAATGAACGCGCAAATTTGCCTCTGCAGCCAGAAGCGGTATCATCCTGTGGCCTGAAGAAGGTAAAAACATAATAGGGCCGCAAAAAGAAGGCCTTTCTTATAACAGCAGCATCCGCTTCAGCAAAGATAAATGCAGGAGCGGCATATAGGAAAGGCTCATCGGTATCTTATTACCGGTTTCAGCCCGGAAGGCTTGGACTATTCGGATGGCGCACTACGATATCATCTGTGCTGTCTGGTATGGATGGCATACGGCCTCGGCCCGATGAGTCACTTTATTGCGCAGGTCGCCTTTAAAGACCAACTGCAGCGACTTCGACTTTCGGAAATCATCTGGCGTAACGAGCGCCGCTGATTTGTCGATCAGCTTCATTCCGCTGTCTTGGAACAGCGCAGCGACGAATTGGGAGCAAAAATAGGCATTCTCCCGCTCGATATGCAAGTTGAATGGAATGCCGAACAAGCCCAGAAAATTATATTTATACTGTTCTTTGCTCTCTTCCATGTGCTGCACGCGCTTGCGTATTTGATCGTAAATGCCGCTCGTAACGCTGCAACGATACAGGGCGCACAATGTGGGCCGCCCATCGGTGCGGATGAGGCTGCCATGCACCTGCTCCTTCACAAATCCGCCGACGAACGGATTGGCCGCATCCCTGCGCCCAAAGCTGTATATTTCCCTCAAATCTGCATCGAACGCAATCGATACATGATTAAGCGGCGCCCGTGTGTACATCTTTATCATTTTGGACAACAATGTCCCGGTATCTGTAAGAAGAATATAAATGTTCCTCTCGCTCACTATACTCACCAACCCATATTTTGCTTTGTGTCTTCATTGTACGGGGTTCATGAGCTTTCCAACACAATCCCGCGGCGGGATTCATCCTAGACTAGCGACGGGGTTAAAGGATCGGAAGCTATTACTTGTCCGGGACAGCGCTGCAGCTCTCACGAATAATGAGCTCCGTCGGGATTAACACTTTTTTGCCGATGGTTCGGTTTTTCTCGATACGTTCAAGCAGCAGATCCAGCGCCGTTTCCCCCATGAATTCGCTGTGAAGCTTCACGGTCGTCAAGGACGGCGTCATGAATTGGGCTACGGTTATATCATTGAAGCCAATGACGCTAATATCGTCCGGAACGCGCAGTCCCTGCTCTTGAATCGCGCGAATTGCGCCAATGGCCATCGAATCGTTGGCGGCCAGCACAGCAGTGCATGGCGTGCCGGACGTCAGCAGATTGCTCATGAGCCGATAACCGTCCTCTGCCGAGAAGGAACCGATCTGCACCAGTTCAGCATCGAATAGGCACGCATCCTTCATCCACCGTTCATAGGCCTCTTCCCGCCGATCCGCCATCAGTTGACCGTCCATTTCGTCTCTGCCGCCAACATAGGCGATTCGCCGATGTCCCAGATCATGCAAATAGGTCAGCGTCCGATTGACCGCATCATACAGATCCACCATGACAATATCGCTTCGGCGATCCCACGGGACGGCATCGACGAACACGATATTGGGCGCTATGCCGTATAATTGACGGATCTGTTCCTCATTGATGGGGCCTATGACGATCATGCCGGACATCGAGGCGGCAGGCAAATCCGGCTCGTCCTTAAATCCCGCCCTCAGTTGAACGTCATGCTCCTGCGCAGCCTCTTCTATCGCAAGTCTCATCGCTAAATAATAGGGGTCATTCAATTCTTCGCTTTTCGTATAGGTCATGACAATCCCGATTTGCTTCTTCTTCGCAGCCGGCTTCGATGCAGACGAAGCCCTGCCATCGTTGCCGTCGCTGTGCTTGACCCGTTTGAATTTGCGGTATTCCAACTCTTCCGTTATTTCGAAAATGCGCCGCTTGGTCTCATCCGACACCGACAACGTCTGATCGAAATTGAGAACCCGGGAAACGGTAGAAATAGACACATTCGCCCGCTCCGCAATATCTTTCAATGTCGCCACTATATATCAACTCCATATATATGTACTCTTAAGATTTACTTTGCCATCCCCTTGATTGTACTTTGTTTTTTAGTAAAAATAAATACGATTTAGTAAATGGACCCCTGAATAACAAAGCCCGCTGCCCTGTCGGATAGCGGGAATGGAGCTTACTCCATCGTTTGTATCGTTTCTTTGGCCTTCATGATATCGGATACTTCCTTGTTCGAATACACGGACAGCTTAAGGTTCAGTTGGAATGGCTCGAACTTGCAACGGTATTTATCCAGCTGGTTCTGGCCGCAAGAATTGGAACCGAGCCCATTCTGCTTATAATCGAGATTCAGCACGATATAATCCCGCTTCTTCAGGTCAATCGTATGCTTGGCGGCGTCCACATCCTCCACTTCGTAATAGGATGCGCTGAAGTCCAGGCGCGGATAACCGACGGCCATCAGTCCAGCCCCATACCGATCCGCCAACCGGACCCACCGGCAGTCGGTATGATTCCCGTTCTCCTGCGGATACACATAGCCGGTGAACATCTCATCGACCGTCCGCTCATATACGCCGAATAGATTCGCTTGCTTCGAATCGGCGTATGATTCTCCCGGCCCGCGGCCATACCATTTTCCGAATTCACAAGCTTGATTCAGACGCATGGCCACTCCGATGCGCGGAACCATGTCAGGCGCATGTTGAATCATGCCCTCAGGCATGCCGCTCACTTCGAACAGCATATCCCCATTCGGGTAAATCCGGTACTGATAACGGGAACGGTAGTGCCACGCGGAGTTCGTCGTGCCGTTGATTACCGCTGCAGTAAACCGCACATAGTTCCCGGCGTGCTCGTAAGACACTTCTTCCACGATTTCATGCATCAGATGCATAAAGGTTTTCTTTTTATAATCTTGTACAATCTCCATATCGTTATCGATCGTCGCCCGCCAAAATTGAAGCCGAGGTCCTTGCTCCACAATGACCTTTCCGTTGCGTTTCCATGATGTCAACCTGCCTTTGACCGTGTCAAAGCGAATTTCAAAGTCAGCTCCGCGCACGATAAGCTCGCAGTGCCGCTCTTCAGCCTGCAAGGTCCCGCCCGGTTCAATCACGTACGGTCCGGTCTCAATCGGGAGCCGGAATTGAGCCGTCGCCAGCTCATGCCCCTTCGGCGCCCACCGATATTCGCGGTTCAAAATATAAGATAGATTCAAATAGTAATCCGTGCCAAGCTCCGGCTCGAAGTCGAGTGAATAGTCAAGCTGAATGTCCCGGCTGGAACGGGCTTGAATTCCCGACAGGCCCGCTTGTCCGGTCTGCATGATTGCATCGTCCTTCACGATGGTATAGATGAGCGTCAAATGATCCAGTGAAGCAAAATCATATTTGCTCTCGACCGTGATCACGCCTTGACGCAAATCGACGGCATGGGTATGCACGGGTTCGATGACCTTTTTATACTCCAATAGCCCCGGGGATGGCGTACGGTCTGGCATAATGAGTCCGTCGATGCAGAAATTGCCGTTCGTCGGATCGTCACCGAAATCACCGCCATAGCGGTAATACGTGCGGCCGTGTTCATCGACGCTCTGGATGCCGTGGTCGAACCACTCCCAGATGAAGCCGCCCTGCAGCTTGTCATGGGCATAGAACAGGTCCTGATAATCCTGCAAGTTCCCTGGACCGTTCCCCATTGCATGGGCATACTCGCACAAAATATGCGGTTTCGCGGACGTTTCGATAATTTTCTGCATCGTCTTCCTCGTCGGATGATCAAGCCAAGAGTACATCGTCGAATATACATCGGTCACTTCCGCCTCATGGTCCCCTTCATAATGCACTAGGCGGGTCGGGTCCAGTTCCTTCGAGCGCTGTGCCATCGCCTTGAAGTTACACCCGAATCCGGATTCGTTGCCTAGCGACCACATGATAATGCAAGGGTGGTTTTTGTCCCGGTGAATCATCCGCTCGATTCGATCGACATAAGACAGCTCCCAAGCCGGATCGTCGGAGAGCCAGTCGTAATTGCCGGTTAGTTCGAACCCGTGGCACTCGAGGTCGGTCTCATCAATGACATACATGCCGTATTCGTCGCACAAATCGTAAAAATACGGAGAGTTCGGATAGTGCGCAGTACGTATGGCGTTAATATTATGCTGCTTCATGAGCACAATATCTTTGACGATATCTTCCTTGGCTACGACGCGGCCCGTTACCGGATGGTAATCATGGCGGTTGACTCCTTTCAGCTTAATCGCGACGCCGTTAACCGTAAACGTATCTCCTCTTGTCTCTATCTTGCGGAATCCGACCTTCTGCGGCACGACTTCCACAACCGTATCCCCTTCCTTAATCGTTAACAGCAAGGTATACAAATAGGGCTGTTCGGCGCTCCACAGCTCCGGCGCTTGGACATGCTCCCGAATCGTCACGCTTGCTCCCGCTTCCCTCCCGCCGGACAGCACCTGCTTGCGGTCAGCATCCAACAGCTCGTAGGCCAGTGCAAGACCCGGCTTCGCCCCGCGAATTGCGGCGGTGATCCGCAGCTCCGCTGCCGTGCAATCGGAGTTCAAATCGGTGACGACGCTGTAGTCCTCCAAGCCCGTCAACGGCTGCGTGTACAGATCGACATCCCGGAAAATCCCGCTCAGCCACCACATATCCTGATCTTCCAAATACGTGCCGTCCGACCATTGGTAGACACGGACGGTGATTTCATTGTCTCCGGCATGAACATAGCCGCTAATATCAAATTCAGATTGCAGGCGGGCGCCCTTGCTATAGCCGGCCTCCTGGCCGTTCACCCACACGTGGAAAGCCGAGTCTGCGCCATGGAACCGCACGATCACTTGCTGATTACGGAGCCAGTCCTCGCCGATTGCAAAGTTCCGTTTGTAAATGCCGGTAGGGTTGTCGGTCGGTACGTATGGAGGACGAATCGGGAAGTTGTACCACAAGTCGGAATAATGCATATTGCCGTATCCCTCAAGCTGCCAATTGCTTGGAACGGCAATGTCATCCCAGCCCGCGCAATCGAACGAAGGCTGTTCAAAACTCACGGGCGAATACTCGGGCGCTTCGAGAAACTTGAATTTCCATATGCCGTTCAAGCTTTTGAAATGATGTGTATAGGCAGGTTGGTCAAATAACGCTTTTTGTCTATCGGGATATGAATAAAAGAATGCCCTTGGCTTCATCCGGTTGACATGAGTGATTGAAATATTTTCCCACGTTTTTACTTTGTTCATGATAGATAGCCTCCTTTTGCTTCCCTGTTGCGCATGAATATATCTACGCTCGCAATGTCTCCAGCCAATAACCGCAGCGCCAGTAAATATAATGATTTCGAGCACGAAATAGAGCAATGCAAAGCACGGACAGGCTCCTCGCTTGCAATCGTTTACAATGAAACTTTACCATTTGTTTTACTTGTTATCAATATATTTTAGTAAAATATTTACTTGAAGAATGCAGCGGTTTTATTTACCCATTTGTGTAGTAGTAAAAAAAATAAACCAGCCTGTTTTTACAGGCTGGTTCAAAATTTCCTTTTCATTTCATTTTGACATCATCCATTTGCCGCGTCTCCGGCGGCTCCAGACCGTCCATGCGACATCGGTCAGGAAATAGAGCATAAACATAGGACACAGCAGGTTCCATATGAGTGACAACTGGCCATATAGCGCCGTCACCCAAGGGTGAACCCCGTACACGACGGCGAAAGACAAGAGGAGCCAATAAAGCGAAAACTGTAAACATATATGTCCATGCAGCTGAAGCGGATGCTCCGAATAGTCCCACAATTGACGGTAAAATACTTTTTGCAGCATCAATCCGCTTATATATTCGACGGCCGATGGGATAATGAAGCATAAAATAAGCATCGTGCTCCAATGCGTTCCCCGTTCCGCATAGAGCAGCAAGAGAACCGGCGCAATGCCGTACATCGGCTTGAACGGTCCCCACAGGAAGCCTTCTTTCCAGAAGGTTCCCGTGGTGAACCAACTATATACTTGTTCCAGTAACCATCCGCCGAAAGAGTAGAGCATAAAGTAAAAGAGGAACGCGAGCGCATCGTCCGACCCGGAGAAAGCTGCCTGAAATGGATGAGATGGAGTGAGCAGGTTCATATGGATGACCAACCTTTACGTGAGATATATGTCTCCCTTATTATGGTTCGCCATCCTTGCTTTATTCCCATTGCTTGTCGAATGATGGGCTTCGCGCGCCATTCCCGGCGTGGACCTCGTGCTTATTCCATTATTCCATCCGGGAATGGGCGCAAAGCCCGCGTATTAAGCTTCTCCGTTAAGCTTGCTGATCCAATCCGCAATCGCCTGCTCCGATTGGATATTACCCATCATTTTTGCGATTTTGCCAATCGGCATATCCATCATGAACGTAATCAGGAACTCATCCTTGTACAATCCTGCCGGCGCTCCGCCTCCCGTGGACGGATCGGCCAGCATCTGCAGCGCTTCGGCAGCGGTATAACGCTTCAGCACATCCTTGAACAAGGACATGGCGTGGAAGCGCGCCTGCACTTTCTGCGTCGATTCCATCATGACCGACGCGCGCAGCGGCAAATCGGCGCTCGACGTGCCCGCCAAGATGACGAATTCGCCTGACTCCACGCACCAAGTGCTGCGCTCGCTGTCATAATAGGCGAAGTCACGATCCTGCAGGACGAGCGTCACTTCCTTCTCCTCACCCGGCTGCAGGCTTACTTTGGCAAATGCCTTCAGCTCTTTGATCGGACGCGCCATCCGGGACTCGGCGTCTTGAACATACAGCTGCACCACTTCGCTGCCCGGACGCGCCCCTGTGTTGCGCACGCAGACCTTGACCTCCAGCGTATCTCGGTCTGTCATGTGATGGCGGTTGACATTCATGCCCGTCAGCTCAAACGTCGTATAGGATAAGCCATACCCGAACGGGAATAACGGTTCAATGCGCTTCTTGTCATAATAGCGGTAACCGACGTACAGCCCTTCGCCATAGCGCACTTTCCCCTCTTCTCCGGGGAAGTTCAAGAAGTCTGGCGCGTCCTCCAGACGCATAGGGAACGTCTCCGATAACTTACCGGAAGGATTGACGGCGCCCAGCAGCACATCCGCGGCGGCAGCGCCGGATGCTTGCCCGCCGAGCCAGCCTTCCAAGACGGCCTTCGGTCCCTGAATCCACGGCATCGCAACCGCGGAACCGTTCGACAGGACGACGACGGTATTCGGCTGCACACGGCACACTTCTTCAATGAGCCGGTTGTGGGATGCGGGCATATCGATATTGCGCCGATCAAAGCCTTCTGACTCGAAAGATGGCGGGAGTCCAGCAAATATGACGGCGACATCCGCCTCTGCCGCCTGTTGCGCCGCTTCATTCAGCAGCTCTTCATCCACGCGATCTTCCCCTGGGTAACCATCTGCATAAGAGACAGTCACTTGATCTCCCAGCGACTTCTTCAATTGTTCGATGGCCGTGTCCACTCGGGTCGGTTCAATCTGCGAGCTGCCCGAACCTTGATATCGGGGCTGCTTGGCGAATTGACCGATTACCGACACCGAACGCAGCTTATCCGGCTGCAGCGGAAGCAGGCCGCCCTCATTTTTCAACAGCACGAAGCACTCTGCCGCCACCTGCCGTGCCACAGCATGATGAGCTTCGGCATCGAAAGACGCGCCCGGCTTGCGATTGCGCATCGTGGCAAGCACGATGCGCAGGATGCGCTCAACCGATTGATTGAGCACTGTTTCCGGGAACTCCCCATTCCGCACCATGTCCGCCAAGCGCTGCACCGTCTCTTCGTCACGGCCCGGCATTTGCAGGTCCATACCGGCGCGAAGAGAAGCCGCTTTGTCGTTCACTGCTCCCCAGTCGGAGACGACAAAACCTGTAAATCCCCATTCTTCCCGCAAAACTTGTTCCAATAGCTCACGATGCTCTGTTGCATAGATTCCGTTCACTTTATTGTAGGCTGCCATGACAGTCATCGGCTGGGATTGCTTGATGACGCGCTCAAAGGCGGTCAAGTAGATTTCACGCAGCGTGCGCTCATCGACTTCCGAGCTTATCGTCATTCGCTCATGCTCCTGATTGTTGCAGGCAAAGTGCTTGAGCGACGTGCCTATGCCGCGGCTCTGAACGCCGCGCACGAACGCAGCTCCCATCTCTCCCGCCAGCACCGGGTCCTCGGAATAATACTCGAAGTTGCGTCCGCCCCGTGGCGAGCGCTTAATATTGACGCCTGGACCGAGCAGCACTTGCACGTCCAAGGCCAAGCATTCGTCTCCAATGGCCTGCCCGACGCTCTCCAGCAGCTCCACGTCCCACGATGAAGCGAGCGCTGAAGCGGTAGGAAAACAAGTTGCCGGCAGCGAATCGAAGCCGACATCCGTACCGGCTTTCGGCTTGCGTATGCCATGCGGTCCGTCATTTAGCGAAATCGACGGAATGCCTAACCGTTCTATCGAACGTGTATGCCAGAAGTCCCCGCCAACGGTAAGAGCCGCTTTCTCCTCTAACGTTAACTGTTCCATCCATTCCTTTAATTGCTGTTCCATTCTGTCCAGTCTCCTTCCATTTATCTGTATGTTTATTGTAAGCGGTTTACATCTAATGTTCCTCCCGTTTTTTATCCCTTTTTGGGTCTTAATTTAAGCCTTATTGGAGACAGGTGATAGAGACGCCTGCGCTCGGCTTCAATTAAGGACACAATTTGCCCTTTCGGGCTCTCATGCCCGTATATTCCGAGGCAGGTTAACCGCACCAAACGAAAAAAAAGACCGGGGACTATCCCCGGCCTTGCCATGCCTGCTTGTTGAGTTGAACTCGAAGCCTTCCCAATGGGGCATGTTGTCAGAAGTTAGCCTTGCAGGCCTTTCTTCACCCATTCGGCAACCGTGACGGTTCGTTTGGCTTGATGCATAACCGCTTCGCGCACATTCTCGACCATATTGCCGTCTTGGTCCACCGTAACACTAGTTCCGTATGGATTGCCTCCCGCGGCGAAGATGCTAGGGTCCGTATACCCCGGCGTAGCCACAATTGCGCCCCAATGATGCATCGTAGTATAGAGGGACAAAATGGTCTGCTCTTGGCCGCCATGCGGATTCTGAGCGGAAGTCATCGCGCTGACGACCTTGTTGGCGAGCTTGCCTTGGAACCACAGGCCGCCTGTCGTATCGAGGAATTGCTTCATCTGAGCCGGCATATTGCCGAACCGGGTCGGGATGCTGAATATAATCGCATCAGCCCACGTCAAATCATCATGCGTTACGACCGGCACGTCCTGCGTTGCTTCCACATGGGCTTTCCAAGCCGGATTGCCAGCGATGGCGGCTTCGGGAGCCAGCTCCTGCACCTTCACGATCTTCACTTCCGCTCCCGCTGCCTTCGCGCCTTCTGCAGCCATTTGCGCCAATTGATAGTTCGTGCCGGTAGAACTGTAATAAATAATCGCTAATTTAACATTGGACATGTGAGACACGCTCCTTTAATGGTTGTTGATTTATGGTTTTTTCGGATATAACGGATAATCCACTTCTGTTGGCACTTCAATGAGAACGAACCGCAATCCGTTGGTGCCTCGGGCTGCAAAACGGGCCTGGCCGTCTTCTTCCGAGCGAAGCACGAGGAAATCCTTCCCCGCGAACGACTGCGCTTCGGCATCATCCGCTGAGCATTCCCCGCCGCCTCTCACGGCTAGAACTGCCAGTGTTCGGTTGGGATGCAGAGCGTGCACATATGACGCGCCCGGCGACACCGATACGTCCCACATCCCGGCATCAGCCACGATATGAATGGGAGATGGCCCGCCGATGACGGTCTTCACCGTGACTCCCTCTTGCTCTCGCTCAGGAAATTCATGAGCTTCATAGGCGGCGTACTGCGGATCTCTGCGCAGAGCGTCCCGAATATTCGGCTCAAACCAGATCTGGAACAGCTCAGCGTCTGGGCCGACGAGCCGTTCTTGATGATATACGCCGGAACCGGCCTGAATGAGCTGGGCGCCGCCAGGGCCTACTATACTCTCCGTCCCGAGCGAATCTCCGTGATAAGCTTGCCCGTGAATGACATAAGTGAGAATTTCAAACGCCTGGTGGGGATGCGAGCCGATAAAGCCTTCCGCTTCCGCATGCGCCCATGCCCAGTAGAAGAGCGGCCCCAGCCGATGTATAGCCGAGCCTTCTCCGGAAAATCCTATTGGCTTCTGCTCGGTAATCGCGCCTCCATCGAACTCTCCAGAGCCTTGTTCGGCTGGAGGCAGAATGCGAAGTTTCATCTTGGAACACCCCTTTCATCATTGTTGCCCATTGTCTGGAAGTTATGAACTATCACGAATTCAATAATTACGAATTCGAGATATCAGTCAAAAAAATGACGAGTTCAACTTTTATCTTGAACTCGAGATAATTATAGATCGCCATTCCATCAAAGTCAAACCAAATCGATCACATACATATCGGACCCGATCTAACGGCGGTTACTAACAATCTATATTAAATTGCTTATCGTTTCGACAAGATGCTGTTCTTGAAATGGCTTGATAACGAAGCCCTTCGCTCCAGCGCAGAAAGACTCCCGTATAAAATGGGACTGTCCCATCGCCGACACCATGACAACGTTAGCCTGACCGTCCTGCTGGCGGATCTGACGCAGCGCAGCCAGCCCATCCATGACCGGCATCGTAATATCCAGCATCACAATATCGGGCTTGAGCCGGCCGTACTGCAGGACCGCCTCGCTGCCATCGGCTGCCTCGCCAATCACTTCATAACCATTGCGCTCCAGTATATTTCCCAACACATGCCGCATAAACATTGAGTCATCAACAACGAGCACCTTTTTCACCATTCGCCTCTGCAAAATTTTCCGATTCACCCCCGTTCTGAGCAAGCTGCTTCACGAATTCCGCCAATGCATTTATGATGGACAAATCGTATTGATGGCGGTTCGAGTAGAAATAACCCAGTATTTCTTCGTCCGACACTTCGATATCGCGGTAAGCTCGGGGCACCTTCATGGCCGCGTACACATCGGCGACGGCAGCAAGCCGCCCGATCGCCGGCACCTCCGTTCGTCCGGCTGGATATCCGCTTCCGTCTGCGCGTTCGTGATGATACAAGCAAAAATCTACAATGTCCTTATTCATTCCTAGATTTTGCAGAATGCCGACCCCCTCCGTCACGTGCTCTTCCAGTTCATTTCTCTGGCTTCCGTCCAGCTTCTTGTCCGATTTTAAAATGTCATCCCCCATGGACAGCTTGCCAATATCATGCAGCAGCCCGCCGAGATAGACTTCATCAATATGCATATGACGCAAAAATGCGCTCTTGAACCGCAAATGAATCAACAGCTGAACCGACACATATCCCGTAACGAGGGAATGCATGGCCGTAACGGCATCCCGGCATTTCAACGCCTCCAACAAAGCTTGGGCCTGCTTCCACTTGGTCCGGTGACGGTGATTCCGGCTCATGTCTGTATAGAATCTGCCTGATAGCTCAATTATCATGCTGGTTCCCTCCTATCCATTTTCTTCTTGTGTGCCGCAATGTTTACACCCTAACAAAAGACCGCACCGATGCATAGCGATTCGGCCGCTTTGTCCAAGCAACGTCCACAGACGATATTCATGTAATTTCCAGCACGCTGCCCAGCTGCTTTTGTCCTCAATCTGTCCACAAAAAAAGAACCACTATCGGTATGTGAGTCGAATAGTGGTTCCGTTATTATATTTTGGCGCTCAAATTAATTTGTCCAGCGTTGTCCTATTGTCATCCAACCAAGCGAGATGCTTCTCCAGCCAGCGTATCCAGTGGGCTTTATCCTTCGACTTCCAGTCCGCATGCTCCCAGTTCAACAGATACCGCTGCTTGAACAGGCTGACAATAAACGGATCTTCAATCGAAATGTGAATGCTCTCCGCCGCCGAGCCCGTTTTGTGTCCTGACGGCTTGACACGAAGCTCAATTTGCAACTGGTTATCATCGAATAGAATGGCCCGGTTCAGCCGTTTATGCTCTATATCTTGAAGGTTGTATACAAGCAAGTTAACGGTTGGATTACCCAGCATCTGCATCAAATACTCGATGCATTCTATCCGTTCCTGTACCGAGAAATGCAGATCGACACCGAACAGCGTCAATTTTCCCGTTCGCACGAACTGCATGAAGGTGGATTTGGACAGCTTGCAATAAAATTTGTAACTGGTCATTTGCGTCAACATAAGCGCTCTTTTTTCCCGCATGTTATGGATAAATTCATCTTGGTTGCCGGAAAATAGCGGTAGCTTCAATTGTTCAAGCACACGTTCGAACAGCTTGTCCGGCATGAATATGGTCGGAATATTGCGCAACAGAATGTACATGTCCCCTGCAAGATAATTCCATTCCTCCGCATCGGCCGTAATGGCCGGATCTTGATCATGCGTGCGAATGAGCGGGCGGAATGTCTTCAGCACGTTGCGATAATACATAAGCATCTGGCCTACGGCTTCGGTATTGCGCACGATAATCGTCAGATCTCTTCCCTGATCATGGAGTTGATAACTTAGTAATGCTCCAACACCGGATATGACGGTTACTCTATCGATGGATATCAGCTTATAATTGCTGCTCGGCATGAAGTAGTTGATTTCGGGGCATTGGATATGTACGGCTATCAGTTTTTTGAACGAATCATACGAGATTTCCTCATATAGATCGTGGATATATCCGACAGCAAGCCCCCATCCTTGCCGCGATAGCTGCTTGAGCTGACGGATGAGGCCCTGACGCATGTCTTCGGGCTCGCTCAGCATGTCACTCCCCCACCGTACGATGCTGATAAGCTGCTTGTCCGCGACATCTCCGGCTTTGCCCGCTTCTTTCAGCAATGCAAGCAGCGCTTGATGGTAGCTTTCCGAATGGCCGCAAATTTCGGCTCCAGCAGGAATAGGATAGTCCGCACAGACAGGCTGCATGGACTGTCCATCCGCTGCCGCCATGTCAGGGCTGGCTCCGTCCGCTCCGCTGGCTGCGAACGGCCATGACGCATGATGGCGCTTGGAAAATTTGGAGACCGTATATGCATGCTGCAGAGCGTGCTCCACCCATTGCTCGTAATGTTTCTGACGAGGCATGGAAGAGAAGCTCTCTTCCGGTTCCGCGGCGTAGCAGAGCAGCAGCGGTCTGATTCGGTCTTCCATCGGAGAATCGGGCACGATGAGCCCGGCGATCTCAGCGGCGATGGAATTGCACAGGCGCGCCATGCTGTTCTGCTGCGGGAGCCGCTGCCCGGTCATCCATTTATATACAGACGACACCTCGAAGTGAAGCGTATGCGCCAAACGACGTGCCGTCAATCCAGTGATGTCCATCATCGTCTTGAGGCATCTGGAAAAAGTCAGTCTGTCACTCATTTTATTTCATCTGCTTTCATTATTGAAAAATAAGACTTGAATTGACTTACTCTATACTGAAAACCGGCTCGAAAATTCAGCGCTGAGAGGTTCATTGTCGGAAAACAAATCCGGGAACTCACGCAGCATCTCGAGCAGCAGCTCTGTCATTCCCGCCGTAGCGCATACACGCGCTTCGGCATCGCCGAATGTGCCCTTATGCATGACGCCTCTCTCCTCGAACACACCCTCTACCTTCCAGAAATGCTCTGACCAATTCTTCCCGCAATGCCTCCGGGAAGGGACCGGTATTTCCGTGCCGTCAGGCAGCACCGTGTACAGCAGTTCCGGTTCATCGGCGATCCGTCCGGGAATATCGGCCCATTCTTCCACCCCGTGCATGAACGTATTCCGCCGCAGATCGACGCCAATAAGCAAGATGGCGGCCTGCTTGTCGAGCAGCTTGCCCCAGACAGATTCCCTCGCGCATGGGGTATCGCATCGTTCGTCTCCGCTTGTAAAAGCCGAGGCGTCTGCTCCCAATGCCGCCACTGAATGCGTCGGATGCCAAGAACGCACCACGCCTTGACGTTTGCGGAATAGTTCCGGCAATATGCCTATGCAAGAGGGAGAGTCGTCCACATGGAACTTCGGGTTGTCCGCATTAATGTTCGCCCATGTATGGGTAGGCAGCACCAGCAACCCGTCCTGCATATATTCCGACAATGCATCGAGCACTGTATCGGCACCTTGCTCCAACTGGCCCATGCTCTTTAATGAAGAGTGGACGAGCAGCGTGCCATATCTGTCGATGCCCAACTGCTCCAATTGCTTCATCAAGCTTGCTTTCGTATGCACAGCAATCCTCCTCTACAGACCCCATGCCTATAGTATACCTGATGTTATGAACGGTTCATATTGACATAACGGATCGTCAACGGGCGGCAATTCTCCGGCTAATGAACGAATCGAAGCCCGCTTTGATGACGGCCACAATCGGTACGGATACAAACATGCCGATAATGCCGAACCATCCTCCGCCGATAATAATCGCGAGTATAATCCAGATCGGGCCAATTCCGACTTTGTTGCCCAAAATTTTCGGTCCAATAAGATACCCGTCCAATTGCTGCACCAGGAAAATGAACAAAATAATCCATAGCGTCTGGGCCGGGGATACGAACAAGGTAATGATGCCGACAATGACCATACCCATGAACGGACCGAAATACGGGATCACATTCGTCACTGCCACAATCAAGCTCGATAGCAGCGCGTACGGCGATTGCAGGATGAGCAGGCCTGCAAATACAATAGTGCCGATAACCGTCGCATCCAAGATAACGCCGACGAAGTATTGCGAGAAGATGTTGTCCGTCCGCTTGACGATCGCAATGATCGAGTCAGCCCGCTCCTTGGACAGCAGCGCATACAATATTTTGACGGAACCCGCGCCAATCTTCTCCTTATCCTTCAGCAAATAAATCGAAATGATAAAACCGATGACTAAATTAAGCAGCGTGGAAGTAAACGTAAGCAGACTGGACAGCAAATTATTCAAAATCAATTTGAGAAAGTCGCTGATGTGACTGGAAACGGAACTCAAATACGAGCCCAGCTTCTCGCCTAATCCCGAACGGATAAACCATTCTTGCTCCAGCACATTCGATCGTATCCATACATCACTGCTTGCCAGATAACTCGGCATATTGGCCAGCAGATTGCTGACGCTAGAGATGACCCTTGGCGTAATCACCGTGATGCACAGCACGATAATACCGAGAAATAACGTGTACACGAGCAATATACTGTACATTCGCTTCAAACGGGTCTTGGCCAGCAATTTTTTCTCCAAAAGGTTCACGAGCGGCCGCAGCAAATACGCGATGAAAAAAGCAATGAAGAGCGGCGTAAGCATGGTTAAGAAAGAAACGACAACACCCAGTACATTATCGATATTGTCAACAAGCTTGTACAGCACCAATCCAATGGTGAACAAGCCCAAATAATACAGCGTTCTCCGATCCTTGAACATCATGACCTCCGGGACTGTAATTTTCGTATATACAGATTAGTATATATGGATTACGTTTTGAACTACAAATGGTTGCCAATCATAAAACAAGCCGGCATCTGTCGAAACAGACGCCGGCTTGCGGTCGAACGGGAAGGGGATGAAGCTTATTGCTTATTTTCGATTATTTTTGCTCCGCAGAACGGCCGAACATAAGCCGGTCAAGCGAAAGCAGGGAACTGCCGCTTACGAGCAAATGCAAAGACATCGCGATTAACGCCACATCAAGCTCGTAACCGCCGATGAAGCCCATTGACAATTTGACCGTCGCAACCGCACCCAGCATAATGATGAAAAATGCCCCGGCAATGATTCGCGTGCCAAGACCGAGCACCATGCAGATGCCCCCTACCAGCTCTATCGCGGCAACGACATACGCCATAAACCCGGGAATGCCTACGCTATCGAAAAATCCGGACGTATTTTCAATCCCGCCTTGGAATTTTTGCAAGCCGTGCGCAAAGAATATAACACCAAGCACCAAACGAATAATTAAAGAACCTGCTTCTTTGTTTGCAAACATAATGAAATCCTCCTCATTTGAATGATTGTACATTTTTCAAACTACATGTTGTAGTGCAATATGTTAAAAAAAATTAGGACAAAGCAACAATAAACATCGCGCACAGCGCGAGCAGCACCTGCAGCGAGATCATCGCCGGCGTAAACGGCAGCTTCCACGAATCATCCGTCTCCGGATCGACCAGTTGTTGAATACGGTAGTTGATCGACGTGTCGGCAAATGACACATAGGAGAACGGCATCGGTGCCGCTTGGCCGCGTTTCAGCATTTTGAACAGAGCGCTGCCTAAATGCGCCGGTGTCCCAAGCCGGCTGATCGCATAATGGTCCGCCAGCACTTCTCTGGCGATTTTATATTTTTGTCTTGACCATTTCAGGATCGGAAGGTACCACATAATCGATGCAAACAGCGATACCGCAAAGGTCTTGAGCGGGTCTCTATGCTTCAGGTGATACATCTCATGATAGATGACCGCCTCGAGCTCATTGCTGTCCAGCAGTTCCATCAGGCCGGTGGAAATAACAATTCTCGGCTTCCACAAGCCCATCGTAAACGCAATCGGCGATCGGCATTCGATGACGACGATTCGTTCCCTACCGCCATTATAAGTGCGGTTGAAGGCTTCGGTGTGCCATTCGTGCCGATAGGTCTTTAATCTTTTATAGGCATTCTTGGAAAGCGCGGTCTGTCTTACTGCTGCAAACAGCATTAAGAACAACGTATAAAAGACTAAAGCGTCAAGAGCGTAAACAAACGTGGACAAGCCGTAATTCTGCATCAACGTCGAGCATGCCTCGACGAGGTTAAAATGCAGCTCCCAGCCTGCGAGTACCTGCATCGCGTACATTCCCATCTGACACAGAACGATTGCCGCAATCAGAACGGACGACCCGAAAATGAGCCTTGATCGATTATTCCACATGGATTACGTATCCTTTTTCCACTCTTTTATTTTTTGCTCAAGCTTATCCAGCAGTCCTTCATCCACATCCTCCAAAGCATCGAGCATATGATTGACAACAAGAGGACCGAATTCATCCATCAGCTCGTGCGTCAGCTCCTTGGATTGTGTATCCAGGAACGATTCGCGGCACAATACCGGGTGAAATAACGAAGTTCTTCCTTCCGTCCGCTTGAGCAGAATCCCCTTCTCTACCAGTCGGTTCATCACCGTCATGACGGTATTGAAATTGAAATTCTTCTCTTGCTCCAGCTTCTTCTGAACGTCTTTAATCGACATTTCATTGCCGTCCCACAGGATGTTCATAATCTTGGCCTCCAACGGTCCAAAGAAACGATTCAATCCGCTCTCGTGAAACTTGAAGTTCTGAATCTTCATCACTGCACGACCCCCCACTACGAATTGTAGTGTGAAACCGGAGCACATGTCAAGTATGTCCATATTTAGGTATGATTATGGTCTGCAAGCGAGCCGCCTTCATCGATTGATGTGCGCGAAGCGGCTCGCTGTTAGTAAAGCTATATTTTACAATATCGGCGACAGCAGGCGGGAGATCGACTCGACGAAGCGGCTGCCGATGCCTCTCCGATTGTATTCGGGCCACGTCAATAGACGCGCATCCCGCATATCGTCTTCGAAGATGCGCTCCAACCGCCTACCTATCTCACCGTCATAGACAAAGGCATTTACTTCGAAGTTCAACTCGAAGCTGCGATGATCCATATTGGCCGTGCCGACCGAAGCCGCTTGTCCGTCCACCACGACCGTTTTGGCATGAAGAAATCCTTTCTCATACCAATAGCAGCTCGCTCCTGCGCGCAGCAGCTCTCCCAAATACGAATTGGAAGCCCACTGCACGACCCGGCTGTCCCCTTTTCTCGGTATCATGATGCGCACATCCACTCCAGACTGAACGGCAACCTTGAGCGCCGTCAGCACACTATCATCCGGTACCAAATACGGCGTTTGCAAATAAATTCTTTCCTTTGCCTCGAAAAAGAGCTTGATCAGGCCGTTGCGAATTTGCTGCTTGTCCGAATCCGGTCCGCTCGCCACGATTTGCACTGCTTTGCTGCCGTTCGTATTGATCTCCGGAAAATACGCTGGATCAAACGGAATGTATTGCTGCGCCGCAATCGACCAATCGAGCATGAACTGGGCCTGCAGCCGATGAACGGCATCCCCCCTAATCACGAGGTGAGTGTCGCGCCAATGCCCTATTTTCGGGTCTAATCCCAGATACTCGTTCCCGATATTGAACCCGCCGACAAAGCCGACTTCCCCGTCGATAACCGCGATTTTGCGGTGATTCCGATAGTTGACCCGCAGATTCAAATAGGGAATCCGGGACGGGAAGAATCGGTATACCTCTCCACCGGCAGCCCGCAAACCTTGAAGAGCGTTCTCCTTCAATCCGGGCGAACCGATGTCATCATACAAGAGCCGCACCTCCAATCCTTGCCGCGCTTGAGCGGTCAGAGCATCGATGACCCTTGTGCCCGTCTCGTCGCCCGCCAATTTGTAATAGAGCAGATGAACATGCTTCGCGGCGTTATGTATGCGCGCAATGAGCTCATCCATTTTTTCATGGCCATCCGTAATGATGTCAATTTCATTGTTCTGCGTCAACGGCGAGTAATTGTTCGCCAGGTTCATATAGATTAGATGCTCGTATTTCCGGTTCGAAGGCTGCCGATACTGAAACTCGCCTTGCTGCATCTGCCGCACCTGCACGGCAATTTCGTCCCGGACAAGCCGCTCCGTGCGGGGCTTTATTTTATATACTTTTTGGCGGGCCATATTTTGCCCAATCAAGATGTAGACGAGAAAGCCGATGTATGGCAAAAACAGCAGCAGCATGAGCCAAGCCCATGTCACGCCGACGTTGCGCCGCTCCAGAAAGATGATGACCGCCGCGAACAAGAAGTTGATAACGACGATCCACTTCGCCAAAAAGTTGATTGCTTCCGACATCCACATTCGCTTGTTTTCTCCTGTTCTATGCCTGTTCCTCGTTGTTCAGGGGCAGCCAGCGGAGCACATCCTGAATCCGGGCATCCCAATAGGCCCAATCATGCGTTCCCGGACCTTCCTCGTACGTGTAAGCAAGAGCCGTCTGCTGCGCGGCATCGCGGAATAACACATTATCTTCGTATAAGAAGTCCTCGGTGCCGCAGCATTGATACAGCTTCGGCTTCGCGCCTTCCTTCCGGCCGCATTCCGCCAGCAGGTGAAACAAGTCGTTCCGAGTCCCCTTTATATCCGCTTCGCCGTAAATCAGCTTATAATCCAGCGGCATCATGTCCTCGCGAAAGTACGGGTTCGCCATATTGACCGCGCCGGACAAGCTTGCCGCTGCCGCAATGCGGTCCGGATGGGACAGCGCCCATTTGAACGCGCCGTAACCGCCCATGGACAACCCCGCGACGAAATTGTGTTCGCGCTCCGGTGACAACGGGAAGAAATCCCGCGCAATCATGGGCAGCTCCTCCGTCACAAACGTCCAATAGTTATACCCATGGGCCATATCGGTATAGAAGCTGCGCTGCACCTGGGGCATGACGACGGCGAGTCCCAGCGGGGCAACATATCGCTCGATCGAGGTGCGCCGCAGCCAGTTCGTATTATCATCCGACAGCCCATGCAGCAGATACAGCGTTGGATGGAGCTGCTTGCGCACCGCGATATTTTCAACCCCATACTGCGTCTTCGTGCTCTGTGGCAGTATGACGGTCATGGATGTGTGGAACCCCAACACTTCGGAATAAAAACTGCAGTTGATTAGAGCCACTCCTCTATCCCCTTCCATGTTTGCTTGTAGAGGTTATTAAAAAAGCATATTTAGCGAACTTGCATTTCGAACAGGTCGTTCAAAAATTCTACTTTAGTATCACAAGGCCATTCTGGCTGCATATTCGGCATCCAATCTTGCAATCAACCTCAGCTTTATCATAACCGATATTAAGCCGGCGCAAAAGACGAGCCCCACTGTCAATTCACCATAGGAAAACATGCAGCCTGTCCTGTTTTAAAATGTGGTTTTCACACTTGGAGAAGAGGGATTGAGGCCGTCAACTGCAAATATGCAATTGTTTTTGCGCAACACCACCCATATTAAGCATTTGAACTGCAAATGTGCAGTTCAAAACGAGGAAACTACCATTATTTATGAGATTACGCAAAAATTAACTGCACTTTTGCAGGCTAGCGTGACGAAAGACGAAAAAAGGAATTTTCAAATGTATATTTGCAGTTGAAGACGTTCGCTTCCCTATCTTATTAACCGTTAATCACACCATAGAACACTTGGGCGATGCGGGAAACGTACATTTTGACTGTAGCCAACTCGCATCCATTCAATAGTTCAATTTATGTATGCCGTTATTATAGTTACGCCCGTTTTAGCCAGTATTCGTCGTGATGAAGCGGTTATGGTGCCCCAAACATCAGCATAGATCCGCTTAAAAGACTTGGAGCATCTCCCAATCACTTGTCCAGTGATCAGGCAGATGCTCCATCCACTCTGCGATGCCTTGAGTATCGTTCTTAAGAAATCACACGACTTGCTTCTGTATGCCTCCATTCGAGAACTGGCTATTGTACAGATCGGCGTAAAATCCGCCTTGCTCCAGCAGCTGCTCGTGGTTGCCCTTCTCGATGACGCTGCCCTGATTCATGACGAGAATGAGATCGGCATCGCGAATCGTAGACAAACGGTGGGCTATGACGAAGCTCGTTCTGCCGTTCATCAGCTCTTTCATCGCCTTCTGGATATATACTTCGGTACGCGTATCCACGCTGCTCGTCGCTTCATCCAGAATCAATATGGCCGGGTCTGCCAGAATCGCGCGGGCAATCGTCAAGAGCTGCTTCTGGCCTTGCGATATATTCGACGCTTCCTCATTCAGAACCGTGTCGTAGCCGTCTGGAAGCGTGCGGATGAAATGGTCGGCATGCGCCGCCTTGGCGGCCCGGACGACATCCTGCACCGAAGCCCCTGCCCGCCCGTAAGCGATGTTATCGCGAATGGTGCCGTTAAAGAGCCATGTGTCCTGCAGCACCATCCCGAACATGCTGCGCAGGCTGCCGCGCTTCAAGTCGGTGATATTCACGCCGTCAATCGTAATCGCCCCGTCATTAATTTCGTAGAAGCGCATAAGCAGGTTGATGAGCGTCGTTTTCCCCGCGCCCGTCGGCCCGACGATAGCGATTGTCTGGCCGCGCTTCACATCGATATTCATGTCTTCAATCAGCATTGCATCTTTTTTATAGCCGAACTGGACATGCTCGAAGCGAACATCGCCTTGAGGCTGAGCGATCGCCGTGGCGTTCGCCGCTTCCGGCGCTTCCTCTTCCTCGTCGAGCACCTCGAATACCCGTTCCGCAGAAGCGATGGTCGATTGAATAATATTAGCGATGTTGGCTGCTTGGGCAATCGGTTGCGTAAACTGTCTGGCGTATTGAATGAATGCCTGAATATCCCCGATTTCGATCGAGCGCTTCGTGACAAGCACCCCGCCGACGACACAGATCAACACATAGCCGATGTTGCCGATGAAGGACATGAGCGGCATAATCATGCCGGAAATAAATTGCGAGCGCCAGCCGGAATCATATAGCTTATCATTGATTTTATTGAATTCGTCCAGCGATTTCTCTTCGCGGCCGAAGGCTTTTACAATTTTATGTCCGGTGTACATTTCTTCCACATGCCCGTTCAGCTGGCCGAGCGAGGCTTGCTGGCTCATAAAATGCTTCTGCGAACGCTTGGCAATCATGATCGTGGCGACGAAGCTGAGCGGCAGCGTCAGGATGCAGATAAGCGTCATTAACGGGCTAATCGTCAGCATCATCACGATAACTCCGATAATCGTCACGACCGATGTAATAAGCTGCGTCAAGCTCTGCTGGAGCGTGCTGCTTATATTATCGACGTCGTTCGTCACCCGGCTCAATATTTCCCCATGGGTGCGTGAATCGAAATATTTCAGCGGCAAGCGCGACAGCTTGTCGTTGACCTGCTTCCGCATGTCGTACACGATGCGCTGCGCCACGCCAGCCATCAAATATTGCTGGATATAGCTGAACATGGCGCTCACCAGATACAGTCCGATTAAGACGAGCAGGATGTGCCAGATGTATTCAAAATCGATCCCCGTTCCCGTCATCAAGCCTTCGAACAGCTTGGTCGTAGCCTTACCCATAATTTTCGGGCCGACAATCGTAAATACGGTGCTAAGCACCGCCATAATCAACACGGTAATCAATTGATACTTGCGGGGCTTTAAATAGCCCATCAGTCTCTTTAATGTTCCTTTGAAATCCTTGGCCTTCTCGGCCGGCATCGCCATGCCCGGCCCCATAGGTCCTCCATGTCCAGGTTTCGGTCCTCTCCGTTGCTCACTCATGCAATCTCCTCCTCCGACAGCTGTGAGGATACGATTTCCCGGTATACGCTGCAGGTATCCATCAGTTGGTTATGCGTGCCTATCCCTGCAATGCGGCCTTCATCCAATACAATGATCCGGTCCGCGGCCATGACCGTGCTTACACGCTGCGCCACGAGCAGAACGGTCGATTCGGTCGTCTCCTCCTTCAACGCCGCGCGCAGCTTCGCATCGGTCTTGAAGTCCAATGCGGAGAAGCTGTCGTCGAACACATAGATTTCCGGTCTTCTTACGAGCGCCCGCGCAATGGACAAGCGCTGCTTCTGTCCTCCGGATACGTTCGCGCCGCCTTGCGCAATCTCTGAATCGAAGCCGTCCTTCATGCCCGAAATAAATTCGCCCGCTTGGGCAATCTCCGCGGCATGGCGTATTTCTTCGTCCGTCGCGTCTTGCTTGCCGTAACGGATATTATCGTTAATCGTGCCGGTGAAGAGAACCGCCTTCTGCGGAACGAATCCAATCTTCGAGCGCAAATCTTGCTGCGCCATCTCGCGCACATCTACGCCGTTTACTCGAATGCTGCCGCTATCCACATCGTAGAAGCGCGGAATGAGGCTAAGCAGCGTAGATTTACCCGAGCCGGTGCCGCCGATAATCGCCGTCGTCTCGCCAGGTCTCGCGCTGAAGGATATGTTGGAAATCGCCGGTTGCTCCGCGCCCGGATAGCTGAAGGTCACATCATTGAATTCGATGAAGCCCCGTTCGCGATCCGATTTCTTGATTTGCGCGGCGTCCTTGATTTCCGACTGCATGTTCAACACCTCGTTAATCCGGGCGGCCGAAGCGGAAGCGCGCGGAATCATCACGAAGATGATGGAGACCATAATGAGCGAGAACATAATTTGCATTGCATATTGAATGAAGGCCATCAAGCTCCCGACCTGCATATTTCCGTTGTCGATGCGAATGCTGCCGAACCAAATAATCGCAATCGTGGAGAAGTTCATCGCCAGCATCATAATCGGCATTAGCGAGGCCATGATGCGGTTGACCTTCACGGCCGTGTTGGTCAAGTCCTGGTTCGCCTCGTTGAAACGCTCTTTCTCGTGATCAATGCGATTGAAGGAACGGATAACCCGGATGCCAGTAAGGCCCTCACGCAGCACCAGATTCAATTTGTCCAGCTTCTTCTGCATCGCCTTGAACAGCGGAATCCCTTTGCTGGCCACTGCGAAGATAGCCAGAGCAAGGAGCGGAATGACGACCGCGAGCACCAGCGTCAGCTTCGCATCCTTCGATACGGCCATAATGATGCCGCCAATGCACATCATCGGCGCGCTGACCATCATGCGCAGTATCATAATCAGCACTTGCTGCAGCTGCGTAATGTCATTGGTCGTGCGCGTAATGAGCGAAGCCGTTCCAATCTTGTCGAACTCCTGCAGCGAGAAGTTCTCCACATGGGCGAACACCTTGCCGCGGAGCAGCTTGCCGAATCCTGCGGCAACCTTGGAAGACAGGTAGCTCGCTCCAATCGAACAGATCATGCCTCCAGCCGCAACGAGCAGCATGAAGCCCCCTATTCTCAAAATATAGGGCGTATCCCCCTGCACAATCCCCGTATCCACAATATCCGACATCAGCGTCGGCAAGTACAAATCCGACAGCGACTGCACAAAAATAAGCGCCAGCACAAATACGATCTGAATGCGGTACGGTCGTAAAAATCGAAACAATTTCATCATGCGTCATCATCTCCGCTCGAATCAATTTCCTCTAAACATACGGGATTTTCTTTATAGTACGTAAAGACTTTAAACAACAGATCCGCGAGGAGATTGCTCTCCTCTTCCCCCAAATAAGCAATCAACCCATTAAAGGACATGTTAAAAGCCGCTTCTGCCTTCGCGGTCACCTTTTCCCCCTTGCCAGTCAGCTTGATGCGCACCGCACGGCGGTCGGAAGGGTCGACCGTGCGTTCCACCAGTCCCTTGGTCTCCAGGCCTTTAATAAGCTGCGTAATCGTGGGCGACGTCACGTGCAGCAAACTGCTGATTTCCGACACCATCAGGCCGGGCGAGTCCGGCTTCATTTTCTTTTTAATACAAAACATCACCGTCATCTCGCTCGGCTTATGGCCTTCTATCGTGCGACGTTTCCACTCCGCCTTATTGAATTGCATAAAAGCCTGCAGCAGTTTATGCGCAGTTGTGTTATCCGTCATCTCATATACCACCCTTGAACATTAGTTAGTGCACCTATTAATTAGGCAACTAATTTATTTAGTAACCTAAGTATATTTCTGCAAAAAATCATTGTCAACCTTATGCCATCGCCTATTTTTCCCACCATCCAACACATCGGAGCCGCTGTTCCAATGGACATGTGAACTATAATTTTCCCTGTTGGTTGACGGAAACATGGCCGGCCTATACAATGTAGAGAATCAAATCGAATAGGCCTTTCTTCGTATAATATTGGAAATATGGTCCAGCCGTCTCTACCAAACTACCGTAAATAGTTTGACTACGAGGAAGAGAGCGCTTGTCACGGATGATCGCACCCGCAATGACAGGCGTGTTCTTGCTCCTTGCCGTCAAACTCTAGTTGCTGAACTAGAGTTTTTTTGTTGTACCTGCATCGGCACTATCATCCTACAACGAGCAAAGGAATGTGATATAGAATGAATTGGAGCAAGCAGCATTGGAAAAAGCGGATTTCCGCAGCCGGCAGAACGGAACCCGCCGATCTCGTCATTACGAACGGACAAATCGTCGATGTCTTCAATCTCGAAATTATGGAAGGGGATATCGCGATTGTGGACGGCATCATTATCGGCATCGGCGGCAGCTATGAAGGCGCCCGTGTCGTCGATGCGGAGCGGCGCTACATCGCCCCGTCCTTCATCGATACGCATGTTCATATTGAATCCGCGATGGTCACGCCGGCTGAATTCGCCCGCGTCGTGCTCCCTCACGGCGTTACGACCGTCATTGCCGATCCGCACGAGATCGCGAATGTGGCGGGTACGGACGGAATTCAATATATGCTGGATGCTTCCGAGAATCTGCCGCTTGACGTATACGTCATGCTGCCATCCTGCGTCCCGGCCACTCCGTTCGAGCATGCCGGCGCGAAGCTCGACGCAGCCAGCCTGGAGCCGTTCTACTCCCACCCCCGCGTATTGGGATTGGCCGAGGTAATGGACTATCCTTCCGTACGCCGCGGCGATGACGACATGCTGGCTAAATTGCTGGCCTCGCATCAACATGGCGGGATGATTGACGGTCACGGCGCGGGGCTGGATGAAGAGGCCATCAATGTGTACCGTGCGGTCGGGGTTCGCAACGACCACGAGTGCGTGACGGCCGAAGAAGCCAAGGCGCGTCTGCAGCGGGGCATGTACGTCATGATTCGCGAAGGCTCCGTCGCCAAGGATGTCGAAGCGCTCATCCCGGCCGTCACCGCGAGCAACGCGCGCCGCTGTGTGTTCTGCACCGACGACAAGCATTTGGACGAGCTGCTGCAAGAGGGCAGCGTGGACCATAACGCACGCCTGGCCATACGATGCGGGCTGGATCCGCTGCAAGCCATACAGATGGCCTCTCTGAATGCGGCCGAGTGCTTCGGACTGCATGCCAAAGGTGCGATCGCTCCCGGGTATGAGGCCGACTTGCTGCTGATCGACGACCTGCAGCGCCTCTCGATTGCCCAAGTGTATAAATCGGGCATCCTCGTCGGCGACAACGGCCAATATACCGGACCGGTGCCGCAACCAGCCGAGATTCCGTCCCGGCTGCTGGAGACGGTCCACCTGCCCGAGATAACGGAACGGGAATTGCAAATCCAGCTGCGTGAGGATCGCCGCTGCCATATTATCGGCATTAATCCGAACAGCCTCATTACGACGCATCTCATGGAGGAAGTCGATACGGAGGACGGATGCTTCCGCCCATCCGTGGATAAAGATCAACTCAAAATCGCCGTGCTGGAACGGCATCACCATACCGGATGCATCGGACTCGGCATCGTCAAGGGCTTCGGCATCGAATCCGGCGCGATCGCTTCTACCGTGGCGCATGATTCCCATAATCTTGTCGTGGCCGGAACCAACGATCAGGATATGCTGGCCGCCGTTCGGGCGCTGCGCCATATGGAAGGCGGGTTGGCCGTTGCAAGCGGGGGCGCCGTGCTGGCGGCCATCGAGCTGCCCTTGGCCGGATTAATGTCCACTGGCGATTATGTCGAGGTGCTTCATCATATGGAACAATTAAATCAAGCATTATCCCGGATCGGCGCTTCTAGCGAGTTCAATCCCTTTGTCACGCTATCCTTCCTGTGCCTGCCCGTAATACCCGAACTGAAGCTGACGGACATGGGATTATTCGACTTCTCCGCCTTTGCGCATATTCCGGTGTCGGCAGATAGCAGCCGCACCCCTGATTACGTGTCGGGCTGATTCTGTCCTTCCGATGCTGTTGCAGCTTCTGCCGCCTTCGCCGCGCCTTTGCCGCGAATGGCGGCTACGGCCAACAGCAGGGCTGGCAGCAGCAGCCCCAGCGTAATGGCATGCAGCGCCCAGGTCGGATACACCTCGAACCAAAAGGAAGTATTCGGGGAAATCAAGATCGAGTAAACGATGAGAATAATCCCCAATGGCATGGTGAGGAAACGGTACTCTTTCAGGTTCAAGCTCTGGGCGAAACCGATAACCGAAATATAGAACAGCAGCGTCAGTTTAAAAAAAATCGTGAAAAACCAAATGATGGCCATCAGCCCTTCGATACGTTCCAAAAAATTGCCGATGCTTATCTTTCTTGCAAGCATATAGCTCGGATATATTAAACGGGCAGTCGTATCTGGGCCCATAACCAGCACTGACATCATTGTAATAATGAGCAATACCGCGCCTCCAATCAAAATTCCCCAGAACAAAGCGCGTCCCACCTTATCTGGACGATTGGCATGCGGAAAAAGCATCAAAAATACGGCAGTCTCCATAAACGGAAAGGCGGTGAACGGGATCCCCGCTCCGATGACCGGCCTAATGCCGCCTTCAAGCACCGGCAAAATGTTCTCCCACTTTATTTGCGGAGATATAAAGATGATGAAGCAGCCAAAGAGCAGAATGAACCAGGGAAAAATAATTTCCGCTGCCCGCATAATCGGTTCCAATCCCAGCCTCACTCCGATGATGACTATGATCAGAAATATAATATGAATGGCTTGAATCGGGGTATCGGGCATAATTTGCGTCGTCATGAAATCTCCGATATTTCTCAAGGAAAACGCAGCCATGGTAAATGGAAAGGCAGCCAAAAAGAAAAGAGACACCGCCTTTCCGAGCCACGTGCCGAGGATGTCTTCCATATATTGAACCAACGTCTTTCCGGGATACTTATTCCCCAGCGCTATATATAAGGGCAGCACCGCCAATCCCGTCGCTATCGACAAAAGTGCCGAGATCCAAGCATCTTGGCCCGCATATGCCGCAAGATAAGACGGAATGATTAAGATGGAGCTTCCGACCATATATAAGGCGACGATGATTGTCAATTCACGCGTGCTTATCTTTCCTTTGTCCAGCATAGATGCCTCCCTCCTCCCTTCCCAAAGCGCTGCAGGCCGCTATTTTAGCACACTGGTATACCAATCGCTCAAAGGCTTATAGACTGCGTGCACCAAGCGCATCGGGTTCGGAAGTTCCACATGCATCAGCATGGCAATGCTCAAGATTGTTCCCGTCAAAAGCAGAAGGTAAAATACCCGCAGCTCTTTAGCCAACCGTTTCCTCTTCAGAGAGGGGGCCTCCATCTTCATGATCGCCGCAGCAATCGCTATTATTGCCAAGCTTGACCACATGTCCAGTTACTCCTTCAGCTGATTGAAAAACGGGCTGGCGACCGTACCCGTATGTCTGATTTTCACATCCGCCTTGATACGTACGGGCAGATCGACGAACCGGCTTCTCCAATCGTTCTTGACCGTGCTCCAATAACGGGGGTTGTCCCGGCGAATCGCTTCCCCGAACCCGAATATATCCGCTTCTAGCGATTTCGCTTTTTTGATTGCTTGCTCCGCATTTTGTTGCATAATTTTCTCGAATTCCTGTTCCAGTCTTACAATCGTTCTTTCTTTCGTCAGGTCAAGCTTGCATTCAACATCGCCGATGTTGGCCTCGGTGCGGATCTCGAGCTCCACTTCCGGCTTGCCGTTTCTTGCTTTTCCTTTCATTTTCGTTTTGGATTTGATAACCTCGATCCCCACCCTTCCACCCTCGGGGCAAGGCGCACTAATAATTGTGCTGTCCAACATGTCCGTAATGATGCTGTACCCTTTGCTTTCCTTTTCATTTAACCAGCCGACCAGTTTATCCTCCTGAAATACGCCAATTCCTAAATATTTTAAAAATGCGGGCGGATCGATCGTTTGAACATTCTCTCTCTTGGTGCCCTCTTCCCGCTCCCCCAGAATGGTAATCCCCGTCAATACCGCCTCTTTCCCGTCGCTTACCAGATCCGTAATCAGCTCATCCAGCTTTATGGCTACGGTCGGCGCCCATGATTTTTCCGACACATCCAACGAATTATGCATCTTGCTGGCCGGTATTTTCTCTAACGGGGTGTAGAACGACATTATTTCTTTCGCAGTCAATTCTCTGGCTACGGCAATGTAGAAATCAGTGCGCAGCTCGTGATCCCGCGACAAGAAATCCAACGCTTCCCTGATGCCTTCTCTCGCTAATGCGTCCCCGATAATGAACATCCGAAGCTGCGAAAAATAAACCTTTCTCGGAGTGACCGTCGTCATTCTGCGAATGGCTTCAAACACCGTATTTCCTTTGGCATGATACATCGTGACCGGAGCACGCTGGCCGCCTGGCTGCTTGGCAGCCACTTCGCCCGGATTCACCACCTGAACCGACACCTCATATTGCTCCCCCGACCGATCGATGCCGAATCCCACCGCAATCGCAAGATCGTTCAATTCACGACGGCTCCAGCATCCGGCGATGAATATCAACAGAACACACATTAACAAGGCTGCCTTGCGCTTCACGGTTTCAACTCCTTTTCTGCCGGTGCATTCAAGCGCTTCATTCCCTTGATTTTGGCTGTGGTTGTTCAGGAATTTTCTTTCGAGTCAAGCTCTTCTTGCCAATAAGCCGCGGACGCGAGAATAGAGCCCATTGCGGCAAACGGAAGATCGCATCTTTCTGGTCCGTCGGAATTAACGGCGCAAACGGACTCATATATGGAACGCCGAATGAACGCAAACTGCTCAAATGAAGCACAATCGCGATAATTCCGATGATGATGCCGAACAACCCAAAGGAAGCAGCCAGCATCATAAGCGGAAATCGCAGCATGCGAATCGAGTTGGACATGCTGTAAGAAGGAAACACGAAGCTGCATATGGCCGTCGTCGATACGACGATAACCATAGCTGCCGATATAATTCCCGCTTCAACAGCCGCTTGACCGATTACGAGCGTACCGACGATAGAGACCGCCGGCCCAATCATCCGCGGCATGCGCAGTCCCGCTTCCCTCAAGATCTCGAAGGTGACCTCCATCATGACCGCCTCGATAAATGCGGGAAAAGGAACGCCTTCCCGTTGCGCCGCCAGACTAATCAACAGCTGCGTCGGCAGCATTTCCTGGTGAAACGTCGTGATCGCGACGTACAAGGATGGACCGAGCAAGGCGATAAAGATGCCGATGTAGCGCAAAATACGGACCAAGCTGCTGATGTCGGCGCGAAAATAATAATCCTCCGCCGCATGGAGAAAGCTGACGAACAAGGCCGGGACGACGAGAACGAATGGAGTGCCGTCAATCAGAATGGCTACCTTTCCCTCCAGCAGCTCCGCGGCAATAACGTCCGGACGTTCCGAGCTATAAATAGTGGGAAACGGCGTATACGTCTCATCTTGAATGAGTTCTTCGATATAGCCGCTTTCCAAAATGCTATCCGTATCGATTCGATCCAGACGCGCATGAACCTCCTTGACGACCTTATCGTCGGCAATCCCCTTGATAAACATGACGGCCACGTTCGTCTGCGTTACTTGCCCGATTTGCTTCGTCACCAACCAGAGATGCGGACTCTTGATTTTGCGCCGCAGCAAGGCAGTGTTCGTGCGCAGCGTTTCCGAGAAGGCCTCGCGCGGTCCGCGTACAACGGATTCAGACGTCGCTTCATTCACTCCGCGGTCTTTCCATCCTGGAGTGGCGACAGCGATCCCCGTTGCATATCCCTCCAGTAAAATAAAGGTATCCCCTGACATTATCGAATTGAACAAAGACTCAAAATCGGCGACTTCTCTGATTTCGCCTACCGTGAGCACATAGTCTTTCAGAATTTGCACGATATTCGGTGCTGCTATTGCTGTTTGGCTCATATCCATCTGCTTTACGTCCAGCATTAACGTCTCCATAATGAAGTCGATGACAACTTTGCTGTCCGCCAAGCCATCTGTATAAATAACCGCTATTTTTTGTTCACCGGTCTTGCCGATCGGGACTTCCCTTATGATGATGTCGGTGCTGTTCCCGACCGTCTCTTGAATATGCTGCAAATTCACCTGCAAGCTTGTCTGCAGCGGTTGCGCAGCCGTTGCAAGTCCCTGATCCGGGGCAAGCGCTGCCTCATCGAAGTTGATTTCCATTGCTTCTCCCTTATGTAAAAGCATTTTTGGAATACATTATTTCCTTGCGGCGCGTTAGATAAACTCAGGTGCCCTCGCTCAGACTAAAATTGCGTTGCTCTCATCCGCCTGTTGCCTCATTCTCCCCCTCCATCAGAACTATCCATGTCGGATTTCATAAAAAAACCGATAGCATAATGCTACCGGTTCTCAACTATGATTTGAGTTGATCAAGCAGTTTTTCGGCCAGTCGTTTATAGATGTTGGCGTGATGAGTCAGAGCAAGAATCGTAAGCAGCATTCGTTCCTCCTCATTATCCACACGATCCAGCGCTGCGATCTGCTCGTTCATTTGTTTTTCGATTTGTATGGACTGCTCCTCTTTATGTTCCAAGAAATCTTGGTACACCTTCCACAAGTCGACACCGTCCCGATGAAGCGTGCTTTGAAAGAGGGTCTTAATGTCACCGATGGAGAGCGATTGCTTCAAATGATAAATAAGAACCATCTGAATGATATGCTCGGGCGAATACTTTTTGTTCTGAGCCGGCTGCAAAATCTTATCCTTCGTGTAATTGTTAATCATCGTCTTGGTCAGCAGCTTGTCGTCAGCGTTCCGTTTCGTTTGCTCCAATGTGTTCTCGAAAAGCGTAATGACCTGGTCCATATATAAATCAAGCTTCGGAATATCCGATACTTCAATCTCCGGCGTATTCACGAGTTCCCTTAATAGGTCATGGATAGGTTCGTTCATAGTCTCTCCTCTTATGCGATCCCGTTTCCGTGATCTCCGTTACTGTTTTCATATCATCATACTACGAACTAATATATCCGAACAACATTGCGCATGTATAATATTTAATATTTACACATCTATATTCCATGTTATAATATAGTTATTACTTGATGTAGTTTTGAATACTACATATCGAATATGTCTATATTAATAGATGAATCAATTTATTGGAGAGGAGTCGGGAGCATGGAATTTAAGGAGCACTACAACGTTGTCCTATACGGAGATTCGATTGCCAAAGGGATTGTGTATGATGATGAGAAGGGAAAATACTCGATGTCTGGCAATAGCTTTGCCCAAATCGTTCAGCATCGTCTCAAAGGGATGCTGCACAATGCCGGAAGGTTCGGCTGTCTGATTACGAAAGGAGCCGAGAAGCTGCAGCATGATGTGCTGAACAAGCGTCCCGACATCGTGCTGCTGGAATTCGGCGGCAACGATTGCGACTTCGATTGGGGGCAGATTGCGGAGCACCCATCGAAGCAGCACGAGCCCCGGACGAACTTGGATCGGTATACGAGCACATTGCGCAGCATGATCGCCACCTTGAAAGACAACGGCATTGTTCCTGTGCTGATGTCTCTCCCGCCTCTTGATGCAGATAAATATTTCCGCTGGATAAGCAACAACAACGAAGCTTCCGCGGCCAACATTCTGTCCTGGCTGGGCAGCGTCAGCCGCATTTACTGGTGGCATGAGCGCTATAACGCCGCCATTATTCAAGTCGCCGAGGAAATGAACACGAAGTGGATTGATGTAAGAGGGGCTTTTTTACAGGCATACGATTTCCGGAAATATATTTGTTCCGATGGCATTCATCCGAACGAACAGGGCCACCGTTTAATCGCCGACAAAATTACCGATTATATGAAAGCCCACTACCGCTGCCTGCTCAAATCCGTGTAAACCGGCAGCCTGATGAAGAAAGAGTTGCAAAAAATAAATAAAACGGAGGCGCCCAAGGCGTCTCCGTTTGCATGTTCACATATGCTATTGAACGATCGGGGCTGTGCATGCTACAATAAAGAATGGCTGCGCAGCTTTCGAAAGATATTATTTTATCCCAATACTATAATATCACAGAAGAGCTCGCTTGTCAAACCTTTCTCCAAATCGTAATGCAAAGGAGCGGTACCATGAGCACAGCAAAGCAAACTTGGCCGGAAGAACAACATCGGGTCGATCGGATTGTCGGCGAGATTCACAAGCGAATGACGGTCCTTGAGCAGCAGGTCGACGGTATTAACAAGGATATCGTGGAGTTCCGCAAAACGTTCTGGGACGATGTCACCGTGAATCTGGACGAACCGGATGATGCGGTAGAGACTCATGCGAGCATGAAGCAGCAGGCGGAAGTGCTGTCTGAGCGGGAGCGCATCCATCGCCATGCCCGCAGACAGCTTGCCACGCTGCGGCGGCTTCAAGATACTCCCTATTTCGGGCGCATCGACTTCACCGAGGACGGAGAGAAGAACGCCGAATGCGTCTACCTCGGTATCGGCTCTTTCCTCAATGAGAGCGGCGACCAATTTCTTATCTATGATTGGCGGGCCCCGGTGTCGAGCCTGTATTACGATTACCCGCCTGGACCTGCCCAATACGAAACGCCCGGAGGAACCATATCCGGCACGATGGAGCTGAAACGCCAGTTCATCATTCGGGAAGCCCGCATCCGCAGTCTGTTCGATACAGGCGTAACGATTGGCGACGAGCTGTTGAAGGAAGCGCTCGGCAAACAGGCGGATGCGCAAATGAAAAGCATCGTCGCCACCATTCAGAAGGAGCAGAACCGAATCATCCGCAATGAACGCAGCCGGCTGCTGGTCGTTCAGGGCGCGGCTGGCAGCGGCAAGACGTCCGCCGCCTTGCAGCGGGTCGCCTACTTGCTCTATCGCTACAGGGAGACGCTGCGGGCAGAGCATATCGTGCTGTTCTCCCCCAATCCGATGTTCAACAGCTACGTGTCTACCGTACTGCCCGAGCTTGGAGAGGAGAACATGCAGCAGACGACGTTCCAGGAATATTTGGAACATCGGCTAGGCCAGACCTATCAGATCGAAGATCCTTCTATGCAGATCGAATATGTGCTTACTGCGAGGAATGATCCCGAATATGAAGCCCGCGTAGAGGGAATTCGCTACAAAGCCACCGCTGGCTTCATGGAGATTATCGATCGGTATGTCACGTATTTGCAGCAGGAAGGCATGCGGTTCGCAGATGTAACGTTCCGCGGCGAAGCGCTGATGACTGCGGAACGCATGAAAGAGCGCTTCTACGCCATCGACCGCTCCTTGCCGCTTCCGAATCGAATCGGCCTGCTGACCGAATGGCTGCTTGGCGAGTTGAAGGAGCTGGCTCGTCGCGAGCGCAGCAAACCCTGGGTGGAACAGGAAATGGAACTGCTTGATAAAGAGGATTACTTGCGCGCATTCCAGAAGCTTCAGCGGAACAAACGCTTTACCGAGGAATCGTTCGACGATTTCAGCCGCGAGCAGGAGCTGCTGGCCGCCATGATCGTAAAAGATCATTTCCAGCCGTTATTGAAGCGCGTGAAGCGATTGGAATTCATCGACATTCCTGCGATCTACCTGCAGCTATTTGCGAATCCGGAGTTCGCACATTCTTTGGCGCCGAACGGTGCACTGCCGCAGCAGTGGGCCGCCATCTGCATGCAGACGTCAGATAGGCTGGAGCGATCCGATCTGGCGCATGAAGATGCAACGCCTTATTTATATTTGCAAGAACGGATTGAAGGCTTCCGTACCAATACATCCGTCCGTCATGTATTCATCGATGAAGCGCAAGACTACTCCCCGTTCCAGTTCGCCTTCCTGAAACGGATGTTCCCGCGCAGCAAGATGACCGCGCTTGGCGACTTGAACCAGGCGATATATGCCCATAGCTCTGGCGGAGCCGGCCTCGCACCGCTCTCCTCGTTGTTCGGGGCCGATGAGACCGAAATGTTCGTACTGACGCGCAGCTACCGTTCCACGAGGCCAATCGTTGAATTTACACGCCGCTTGCTCGGTACAGAAGAAGCGATAGAGCCGTTCAATCGTGAAGGCAGTATCCCTACAGTAACGAAGGTGGCCGATACGGGGGAGTTAACCGCCAAGATTGCGAATCGCATCCGCGCGCTGCAGGAAGACGGACATCGCACGATTGCGGTCATTTGCAAGACGGCCGAGGAAAGCAGGCAAGCGTATGAGCAGCTGCAAGACATTACACCGCTGCGCCTGATCGGGAAAGAAACGGCCTCCTTCGAGTCCGGAACGCTCGTCATCCCTTCCTATCTCGCCAAAGGTGTCGAATTCGATGCGGTCATCATCTACAACGGTTCCCATGCACAGTACGGGGAAGAAGATGAACGCAAGCTGTTCTATACGGCCTGTACCCGGGCCATGCATGAGCTGCATATCTATTCCGCCGGAGAGATAAGTCCTTTTATTACCAATCCTGACACGTATGCGCTTGAGCTGTGAATCCGCCTTTAATGAAAGACAACCTTAGTCCGCATTTGCGCCGGCTAAGGTTGTCTTCTTCACATTATGTCGTCCGCCCACTCCTCACGAAATTGAACAAGACACATTCCCCTCTTGCCGGGGATGGCTATGATAATCCACATATCGCGATATATACTCCGGAAATGTCAGCTGTTCGCCGCCAAGTGTATACGTTCGGTCCCCCGGGCGCACAAAGCGCAAATCAAGATGCTTGATGACACTTGGGTATATCGGGTGTATCAAGTCAATAAAATCAACATCGTGGAGAACGTGGGCAACCTCTTGTCCCGAGATGCCTAACCGCTCCAAAATGTTCATCGCCAAATATCGTATGATGTGGTATCTGGGGTGGCATACCGTGCAGAACAAATGGAATTGCTGATAATTGCGGTCGATGAAATCGGCAAGCGGAATGTCGATGCCGATCTCTCTGGTTCGCAGATCCTCCATAAAGTTGGCATACATCTGCTTTAAATCCCGAGAAGAGTAAAATTGTTCATCTGACAACAGAGCAACGATTTGATCTTTGCTCGCTCCGCTCTGCAATAATCGAATCACGTTCTGATCTCCGTATCCGAACAACGGCTCTTTGTTGTCCGGGGTGAATTGAGGATAATAAGGCATGAAATAGGCATTGCCGATGCTGATGCGCTTGCATCGCTCGGGAAGCCTGCTTAAAAGATACTCGGTGGACAGATAAGGCCCGAATGCACCGCTCGTTCTCTGATAGATGAACACATCGCACTGATTCAGCAAGTGATCACCCACTCCGGTTGCCTGATTGCATACTTGTACGAGCGGAACTTCAACCAGCTGGTACGTTTGTTGAAAGGTCCTGGACGACGCTAAATATCTGCGAATGGGAAATCCATGGCAGTTCCCAAACACTATGCATTTTTTCATATCGCTACCACCCCCATAGGCGCCCGTCAGGGCGGAATGACATCTCAACATTCAACGCGGTTCAGCCTCTTTGGCAATCATGCCGAGAGTTCTGCACTGGATTGAGAGGATATCGGCCGAATGGGGCGGGATTTTCCTGCCCCAAAGCGCCCTCTCCGGTGAATTCCCTATATTTAATGCAGAGCAGACGCCGCGTGTCAGGGACAAAATGCCCCTTCCGCCGAAAATACCATCTCCTCCCCTGACTCTGCTAGATGCGCCATGGCGATGAATGTCCGTCCGGGCGGCAAACGCCTTTTTATGCGATTACACGGACAATCCCCGAGTCTCTTTCCCATGCCTGCACATAGAATAATGCAGATTGTCTCTTCATTCTGTAATTCTATTTATGGGGGAATGATGAATGTCCATTGAGGAGAAACATGTCCTGCAGCCGAGCCAGCCTATAGCAGATGCCAGGCAGGACGGGGAGACGGATGGGGTGGGAGCCATCCCCAATCGAACGGATGAGAACATGATGATGCGCCCCGACCCGAACTCCAATCAGAATGCGCTGTACGGGATTATCGCAGATGCGTCAACCAACCTGCCTATCGATAACGCAACGGTCGAGCTGTTCCGGGTACAAGGCGCCGAAGCGCTCAGTGAGGGAATTATCGCAACGAATGCCGAAGGGCATTATTTATTTGCCGATTTGCCGCCGGGACAATATTGGATCGCCGTAAAGAAATTCGGCTTTTTCCCGGCCGAAAGCGATCCGATCCATCTGTCCGCACGGGAGCGTGCTTCTGCAAATATCGGCCTGACCGTTGACGAGGACGCAGCTGCCGGATCCGTCAGCGGAATAATAAAGGATAAGGCCAGCGGCGCCCCGCTGGCCGATGCCATTGTCGCTCTATATGAACTGACTGATTCTATCGAGACTCTGACGCTAATTACGAGAACGAATGCGGATGGATTATACGTGTTCGGCAATCTCCCGCAAGGGCGATATAAAGTAAAGGCAACCGTTCACGCGGTTTCGGAGTGATTACCATGACCATACGAGACCTGTACACACTGACGACAAGCGCCCCTTTTTCATTAGAGTCCAGCGATGTAGAAGATATCAGTCTCCTGCTGACGAAAGTGCCTCCCAGCCTGCACACCCATATTTCCGGAAAAGTAGTCACCGCGGCAGACGGAGAGCCCATCGAAGGAGCCACCATTAAAGTATTCAGCTCGGATCTGGAACCGCTCTATCACACGTTAACCGATGCGGAAGGGAATTATTCATTCACAAATGTCATTCCGCCCGGAACATACAAAATTGCCGCCGTTGCGGAAAACTATTTGCTCTCTGAAATCAAAAATCTGTCGATTCGCAAAAGAGTGCCGCTCTCAGATAACTTTAAGCTGCCATCCAACCCCTTGGCCTTATATGGAATCATTTATGGGAAAATCGTCGATCACGAGACAGGGATGCCGTTGTCTTATTGCACGGTTGTGTTGTTAAATACCGATGGAACAACTTATGCCGAAACGACAACAAACGAAGACGGAGAATACTTGTTATACCATGTACCGCCCGGCCAATATGAAATCGTTGCGAAGGCAGCGGACTATTACAACTCCGGCCCGTTGTCTGTAGATTTGCAACTGAATGATCGGATCAAAGCGAATGTGGGCCTTAAGACGGCAGCTATGGCCAACACCGGAGCAATCAGCGGGGTGATTCAGATCGATAATTCGCCTGCTTCCAGTATCCCTGTCTTTTTATTCCGGAAGGAAGGGGAAGAAGAGAAGATTGTGCAGGTGCAAATGACGCAGGAAGATGGCCTGTATCTATTCGGCGCAGTGGAGCGCGGAGAATATGTGGTGAGGGCCAAGCTGCAGGAAGGCGGCGTATATATCGAGGTTTTGTCGGTTACCTGAATGAACAAGGTAGAGCGGCTGAAATTCAATTTCGTTCAACCGTTCTACCGCTTCTTACATATGAGGAATCAGCACTTCATTTATAGGCCGTGAAAATGAGTGGCCCTATTTTCCTAATTACGAATATTAATAAGAAAAATGTAAATATAAATCGTATTTTTAGTGATATTATCAAAAATATCACTTTTTTTTTGCTTAAAAAATAAAATTATAGACAAAAACACGAATATTAATTATTATGTTAATCGTGCAAAGCGCCACAACATACTAGAATCCGCTCAAGGGGTGTGCTTATGAAAAAAGTAGTAATGCTATTATCCATGTTGATGATGATAGGTATCGGATTGCCAAGTTACGGAGCGACAGCGGCCAACAAAGATGACCGTCCAATCGCCGTTCAAGGCGCTATGGATGTAGAAGTATCGGCGCTGCTCAAGGAAATGGGCAGCTATCGGACGGAAACCTATGGCTCCTATACCTATTATATTGGCCATATCGGCAATGTCCCTGTCGTCGTATCGAGAACCGAGATCGGCATGGTCAATGCTGCCGCTTCGACAACGCTGCTGATCGAGAAATACCATCCGAAAGCGATTGTTAACCAAGGCACCGCGGGCGGACACGATCCGAACCTGCATGTCTTCGATACCGTCGTAGGCTCGAAAGTTATGAATATAGGCAACTATCGGACGGAACGCTTGGCCGACGGTCAAGGAATTAAGCCGGAAACGTGGATTTTTCAGGAGACTTCGTTACGCGAGCATGGTACAGAATCGTCTTATGACACCTTTTCCAGCGATCCAGAGCTCGTCAAAGCCGCTTTAAGCGCCGCTCCTGCATACAAGCACGGCAAAGTGGCAGAAGGCTTTATCGGCAGCGCCGATGTCTGGAACCGGGAAGTGGACCGGATTCAGTGGTTCCATGACAAGATCGGCACGAGCGCCGAGGAGATGGAAGCGGCAGCGGTAGCTCAAGTGGCGCAGGCGTTCCACGTTCCATACTTATCGCTCCGGACGATTTCGAACTCGGAAGTATCGGGAGATACCATTGAAGATTTGACGACGGCAGGGCAATACGGGGCGGAATTCGCCGTTGAAGTCGTCAAAGCCATCGACAAACAAGTTCAATTCGCTTCAATGCCTTCTATCTATGTGAAGCAAATCAAGCTGCGGAACCAGCATGCCGTATGGAACAGCAACGGCGAATGGTTGGTGCCGGTACGAAGCGTAACGGAATTTTTGGGCGGCCAAGTGAAGTGGGACGGTGCGAAGCGGCAATTCTCCATTCAAGTGAATGATGCGGAAGCTGACGTATCCCTCGCGGATGGCACAGCAGTCGCAGACGGCAAGCCGCACGCCCACACGGTGCTGAAGCAAGATGGAGTCGTCTGGGTTGATGCCGATCTGTTTCATACCGCATTAGGCTTAAGCGTTGATGTGCTAGGCTCCGAGGTATACATTCAGTAGATAGTTGTTGATTGGCAATTAATCCATCCTCTTGCTTGCCCTATCTGATGGGATGCCCGCTATCGACAGCGGTTGCGTGACGGTGATAGTATAAATACGTGTTCAGAGGCAATGGGAACGCAGCAAAATCACCCGGAACGATCATGGTCCGGCTGTACGAGGAGGACATCATAATGGCAAACCGCTCACAAGGATTGACGCTCGTCTATACCGGCGATGGAAAAGGGAAGACGACTGCCGCTGTCGGGTTGTGCGTCCGCGCCGTCGGGCGAGGCTTTAAAGTGCTCATGCTTCAATTCATAAAAAGTCCGCAGCGCACATATGGAGAGCAGATTGCTCTCGAGAAGCTCGGAGTGGAAGTCAGGCAGCTCGGCATCGGCTTTACTTGGACCAAGACGCCAGAGGAGCACCGGGAAGCTTTCGCCAAAGCATGGGCGGAGGCACAACGGGAGATTACGTCTGGAAACTACGACATGATCATTTTGGACGAATTGAACAATGCGCTGGCGATTACCAGCTTTCGCGTCGATGATGTGCTGCCGCTGGCTGAGATCACCGATGTGATTCGGAATCGTCCAGAGAAGCTGCATGTGGTCATTACCGGCCGTTCGGCTGCGCCGGAGATTCAGGAAATCGCCGATCTGGTCACGGAGATGCAGCCAGTAAAGCATTATTACGAGGAAGGAATCCCAGCCGTGCTCGGTCTGGAGTTCTAATAAAGACGCCCGGATTGCTTCTGCAGCATCCGGGCGTTTTGCTATGCTAATCCAATACTTTGTCTTTCGTCTCCGGCACGAACAGCAGCATGGTAAGCAGTCCGATTGGGTAGATGATGAAAATAAGCGACATTGCGCCCATAATATTGCCGCCAACCGCCAATGCGCCGATAATGGTTGGCCCAAAGCCCGCCAAGCCGCGCCCTGTGCCAAAGATGAAATTCTCTGCCGTGGAACGGGCTTCCGACGGGTAATTCTCCGCCAGAATCGCGCCGAAGCCGCCCATCATGCCGTTGGCGAAAAATCCGAGCAATGCGCTTCCCCACAGCAAAGCGGACTCACCTTGGAGAACAAAGAAATAAATAAGGCAAAATACCGTTCCCCCTATATAATAGATGGTAAACGTTTTGCGGCGGCCAATCTTGTCCGCCAAAATGCCGAAAATGGCGATGCCAACCAGCATCCCAACCGTAGAAATGAGCATCCAGCCGCTTGCTTTTGCCAAAGAATATCCGTATTTCTGCGATAAAATCGTCGGCATCCATGTGAATATCCCATAGTATCCGAAATTTTGAATGAAGGACATAATGATAAGACCGATTGTCGTCATCGTAATCTTCTTGTTGGCAAACAATTTTTTCAACGGGAATTTCCGGACCTGATTGAGCTGCTCTTGTTCCTCGGCGGTAATCGTTCCTGCCGCTTCTTTCTTCAGCAGTTCCCGCTTCATCTCTTGCTTCCGTTCCCAGAGCTTCGGTTCAGAAATGCTCTTTCGCACGAACACGGCCAGCAATGCCGGTATTAGACCGAATAGAAATACGGCTCTCCAACCGAATTGCGGCACGACGAGCGCCGGAATGATGGAAGCGCCAAGCACTCCCAGCTGCCATCCGAGAGCGACGCAGGAGGTTGCTTTTGCGCGCATCTTTTTCGACCACGTTTCGGTTACGATGGCCATTCCCACTCCGAATTCGCCGCCGACACCCATGCCGACCAGAAAACGCAGACCGAGAAGCTGCCAATAGCTGTCCGCAAAATAAATGAGCGCGGTGGCGACGGAAAACAGTAAAATGGTCACCGTCATCACGCGGATTCGTCCGAATAAATCGGCTAAAAATCCGAACAGATACGAACCGGCCATCATCCCGACAGTCGTCGCCAATGTCAAATTGCCGGCTTGCACCGGGCTTAGTGAAAAATCGTGAATAATAAACACGAGCACGAAGGACAAGAGCAGCATGTCCAATCCTTCTGCGGCGTAACCCAAGACAGAGCCGATGAGCGCCTTATAGCGCTGCCCCTTGCTCTCGGTCGGTTCCGACGCTTGCCGTTGTTGCGTTACTGCATTCCCCATGATGTCCCCAGCTCCTGATGTTCGTTTTTTGCACAAAACTACAAACATTTAATCATAAATGGAATTGAAATACAATTTATAGTTTCATCCAATTTATGTGTCAATTTGTATTTGATGGAAGACCGTGCCAATTCGTGGCTGTTTGTACGGATATCACTGCTATTTTTAAAGAAAATGGCACTTGTATGGGTTGAAATGGATGGTTCACAGCTTTATAATGATAATGAGAATCCTTATCAATAATGAACTTTATGAATATAGAGGGGGAATCCCGCGTGGAACGTTTATACACGGAGCGGCTCGATATCGCATATGGCGAGCTGTCGATTGTCCATAACCTGAATATTGGCATTCCTTCAGGAAAGATTACCGCCCTGGTCGGAGCAAATGGATCAGGCAAATCAACCATTCTTAAGGCTATGGCGCGCATTATGAAACCCAAGGGCGGAAATGTTTTTTTGGATGGCAAATCAATCCATCAACAATCGACGAAAGACGTCGCCAAGCAGCTCGCCATATTGCCGCAAAATCCGGTAGCTCCTGACGGATTGACCGTGTCGGAGCTCATCACCTACGGACGGTTCCCGCACCAGAAAGGCTTCGGTTCTTTAACGAAAGAAGATAAAGAGATTGTGCAATGGGCCATTGAAATGACAGGCATGACCGAGTTCTCCGATCGCCCCGTCGACCAACTGTCCGGGGGACAGCGGCAGCGCGCTTGGATTGCAATGGCGCTTGCGCAAGGAACCGACATCTTGTTCCTGGATGAGCCGACGACGTTTCTCGATATGGCTCACCAGCTCGAAGTGCTGAAATTGCTGCAAAAGCTCAACTCGGAGCAGCAGCGCACGATTGTAATGGTCGTTCACGACCTCAATCACGCCACTCGCTACGCCCAGCACATGGTCGCCATCAAGCGCGGTCAAGTCGTGTGCGGCGGATCTCCGGAAGAGGTCATGACCCACGATGTGCTGCGGGAAGTATTCGGAATTGAAGCGGATATCATCCCTGATCCGCGCACTGGCGTTCCTTTGTGCCTGCCGTACGAATTGGGCCGGAGCGCTTCGGCTTCGAGTTCCGCCGCATCCAGCAATATGGCGCAGAACATGAAGCACCGCCCACAGCCAATCGCGGTTGGATAGCAGCTGCATCCGCAGCATGGGATATGCCATTTTTCGGTGACTGAGCCCATATCCATAAGCGCTTGCCGAAATACTATCCACATGTGGACAACTTTTTCAGGCACAGTTATTCCCCCTTATCCACATATGAAATGTGAGTTACGAACAATAAAACCGTCTCTTTCCGGTCAACGCACCGGAGAGAGGCGGTTTTATCTATCTCTTCTATCAATTCACCAGCCCCGGTCCGCAAAGAACACCTATTAATCCGCATCCTATCATACTTCTTGCTTTACATTCCTGAGCTGCTCCGTGCGCAATCTGAATCATGGGGGATGCAGCGGAGAACCGCATTCGGATACATATCGATTGATCTCTTGGCAACGAAAACAGACCTTTGTCCAGTTGTACAACCCCACGCCGATTTTTTCTGCTGTCATATTTATAAATGGTGATCATTACACTTAATATGAATAGCACGAGGCTAATAGCTTCTGATAGGGAGAGAGCGAGGTTGAAAAGAAGAACAATTATGGAGCTGTTGTCCGGATATGAAGCAAAGCGATTCACCCCGATAGAGATTACGATACAATACTTGAAGACGATTAAAGCGAAAAATCCGAAACTCAACGCGTATATTACCGTTACGAAGGAGCTCGCTCTCCGGCAAGCTCAAATGCTCGAAATAAAGCTGATGTCAGGGGAGCAGACGGGACAGTTGTTCGGCATTCCCTTGTCTTATAAAGACAACTTCGCAACGAAAGGCATCCTCACCACGAACGGTTCCTTCATCGACCGGAACTTCATTCCGGACAAGAATGCCGCCGTCGTGCAGCAGCTGGCAGCAGAAGATGCCATCACTGCGGGAAAAACGAATATGCATGAGTATGCGTTCGGCATTACGTCCAACAATCCGCATTACGGCCCGGTCCGCAACCCGTGGAATCCCCAATATACACCAGGCGGATCAAGCGGCGGATCGGGAGCGGCTGTCGCAGCCAATATGTGCGTGGCTTCGCTCGGCTCGGATACGGGGGGCTCGGTGCGGATACCTGCAGCCTCCTGCGGTGTCATCGGCCTCAAGCCGACCTACGGGACGATATCTGCGGAAGGGGTATTTCCGATCTCCTGGACGCTGGATACGGTTGGCCCGATTACAGCCAATATGTGCGATCTCGCGGTCATGATGGAGGCGTTGACGAATCGCCCGTATACTTCCTTCCTGGTCGAGGACATACGCGGAATGCGAATCGGAGTGCCCACGAATTATTTCAATGAGCTCATCGATCCAGAAACATACAAGCTGTATTTGCAAGCCGTTACGGCGCTAGCAAGCCTTGGCGCAATTCTCATCGATGTAGACCTCCCCTTTCTCGCAGGCCATCAAGAGGTGGAGCTGACCATTGCGACGGCGGAAGGAGGGTACGTGCACCGGAGCAGAATGGAGTGCTGTCTCTCTCAATATGGAGCCGACATAAGAGCTATACTGGAATCCGCCAAGAACATTACCGCTGTGGAGTACATCGGGGCTTTGAAAAAGAGAGAAGGTTATGTCCGCGAATTTGCACGGGTATTCGAACGCATCGACGTGCTGGCGACGCCTACCCTGCCGATTCCGCCGCGAAAGATCGGCGTGGAGGAAGTAAAGTTCGGTTCCGTGACCGAAACGATCTTCGATACGATGACCCGGTATACGGGCATTTTCAATTTGGCGGAAGTTCCGGCCATGTCCATCCCGTGCGGCATTACAAACGAAGGGCTTCCCGTCGGCTTGCAATTGGTGGCTGGCCTGAATCGGGAGGATCAGCTCATCCAGGCTGGATATGCCTATGAACAGAGCCAGCTTGCCGATTTCTATCAGAAAAGAGACAGTCTGTAAATTCAGGCTGCCGAAAAACACTGGTACAGCGAAACAGCTGCGCAGCGCGGGCCGGCACGATAACTTCCCCAAGCATAACAAGGCGGAGCAGAAATAGTCTGCTCCGCCTTGTTCTCATTGCCACGCTGCAATATCAACGGGACAACTCCTCGTTGATTGCGGCACGCACAATCGCCGTTACGCTCACCCGGCGGTATCTCTCGTTGCAGCCGATGCAGCAGGAGCATTGCTGCTGCGTATCATAAAGAGATAGCACATGACGGCACCCAGACCGCAGCCAGCGATGACCAGTCCCATCGGAACGGCAGTCTGGCTGCCCGCGATGCCGACCAGAGGAGCCGCGGCAGAACCGGCGATGAACGGCAGCAGTCCGAGCATAGCCGAAGCGCTGCCCGCCGTCTTCCCTTGATTTTGCATAGCCAGCGAGAAGCCGGCAGTGTTGACCATCCCCGTGCTCGATAACATGACGAACAGGCAGATCAAGACGGCAATTAACGGACCATGCAACAATATGACCGCTAGCAAGGCCGCGGCACTGGAAACGGCTAGCAGGATCCCTGTCAGGAACAGCTTCGACTCATGGAATCGTGCGGCCAGTCTTCCCGTCACTTGAGTAGCAAGAATGAGGCCGAAGCCATTAATTGCGAAAAACATGCTGAACGCTTGCGGCGATGCGCCATAGATATCCTGAAGCACGAACGGGGAGCCCGATATATAGCCGAACATGGCAGCTGTTATAAAGCCCTGCGTGCAGGCATATCCCATGAACTCGCGGTCGCCGAGCAGGCCGCGGAACGTGAATAGAGTCGACTTCACGCCTCCCTTGGAACGGCGTTCGGGAGTCAACGTTTCCGGAAGGCCGAGCGCCGCCGATAAGATCATCACCAAGCTCAGCAATCCGAGCACGACGAACACGCCATGCCATGAGGTCACCTTAAGCAGTTGCCCTCCGGCGATCGGCGCAAGGATAGGCGCCAGTCCGTTAATTAGCATGAGCAAGGAGAAGAACTTCGTCAGCTCCGTCCCGGAATACATATCACGCACCATCGCGCGGGCGATGACGATCCCGCCGGAACCAGCCATCCCTTGGATAAAGCGCAGAACGATGAGACCCCAAATGGAAGGCACGACGGCACAGAGAAACGACGCAATCGCATAAACGATAAGGGAAATAATGAGCGGCATGCGGCGGCCGCGTGCGTCACTGAGCGGACCGAGCAGCAGCTGGCCCACCGCCAGACCGAGCAAGCAGGCTGTCAGACTGAGCTGAACCAGCGATGTGCTCGTATTCAAATCATTCGCGAGTATTGGCAGCGACGGCAAGTACATATCAATGGAGAGCGGGCCAATGGCCGTCATCGACCCGAGAATGACAGCCATAGACCACCGTTGCTTACGCGTGGAAGAGGGCCCGGAACTATCCAGACGGTTCGTGCTTATATTCATATCCGGCTTTCCACCTTTCTTTCATACAGTCTAGCTGTTAATTTTTTTATTTACATTTATATTAGCAAAAAGAATTCCATTCATCATATAAAAAGGGGGGCTTCACCCATTGAAGCTCCCCTGTGCATTACATACGCCAGGCGGCAGAGCGATATTGCGCCTGCTAGAGGCTGTTCAAAAAACACCTTTTTGAACATGCGCTTTTTAGTAAAACTTCACCACTTCGTCATGAGGCAGGAAGGAACGCTCTCCCGGCTGCTCTGCAGGCCATCCGAACGGCATTTGCCCGATCAGGGTCCACTGCTGCGGAATGCCCCATTTCTCTTTGACTTGGTTATCAATGAGCGGATTATAGTGCTGCAGCGACACACCGAAGCCTTCGGCAGAAAGCGCCAGCCATAGCGCGTATTGCAGCATGCCGCTGCCTTGCTGCGACCAGTTGTGGAAATGCTCCTTATACGAAGGGGCTTTCTCCTTCATAGTCTCCACCGTCGCTTGATCCTCGAAGAACAGGACGGTCCCGAGCCCATTTCTAAATCCTTGCAAGCGCGCTTCCGTAGCTCCAAAACTATCGGCAGGCACGATAGGCCGCAACGTTTCCTTCACGAGATCCCACAATTGTTCGTGGCTCTCATCCATGAGCACGACCAATCGGCCGCTCTGCATATTGAATGCGGAAGGCGCATGAAGAGCCAACGTAACAATCTCGTCAATGCGCTCCTTTTCCACCTTCGGGCTGTTCGTTACGTTGCGAATCGAACGTCTGCCTTGAATTGCTTCGGCTAGAGTGCGATTTTCCATTTGATTTGCCATCACCAATCATCCTCTCATAAGTAAAAATCTGAATTATATTCCCCTGAAACACGAATTAGCATGCGGATATACGCAAGTAATATGTCTATTCCAATCCAAACCCCAATGTAACTATTATAGTTACAACGGATATGATAATCAAGCATTGATTATTCCAACTTCGACATGGGGCTTCCATCAGCGTTCAGACGCAAAAGAAGCGCCGCGACGTGTGATATCGTCTTGGCGCTTCCCTTATTTTCAATTGATGTGATGCTGCGCCAGCCTACATGAAACCTGTGTCCGGACGATCGAGATGGTACAGCTTCCGGTAACGCGGGACATGCTCCATTAATTCGGCATGCGAGCCTCTCATTTCAACTTGGCCGTTCTCGATAAAAATGACTTCATCCATCTGCTCCACCCCGACCAAATGATGCGTAATCCACACGAGTGACTTGCCTTGGATCGTCTCGAACATCGTGGCGAGCAATTCCCGTTCCGTCCGCGGATCGAGCCCTACGGTCGGCTCGTCCAGGATGACGACAGGCGTATCTTGCAGCAAAATGCGCGCCAAGGCGATCCGCTGCCGTTCTCCACCGGAGAAACGCTGCCCAGTCTCCAGCATCGGCGTGTCATATCCCGCAGGGAGCGAATCGATTAACGCATCCAAGCGAACCTGCTTCGCAACGCGGCGGATATCCTCATCCGAGGCATCCCGTGCGCCCAAACGGATATTGTTCGCCACCGTGGTATCGAACAAGTGCGGGCTCTGATTCAGCACGGAGATGACGCGCGGAATGGCCTCGCCATAAGCGGACGCGTCAACGCCGTTAATGGCGACGCTACCCTGATCCGGCGCGACCGCCCCTTGAATCAGCTTCAATATTGTTGATTTGCCCGCACCGCTGCGCCCGATAAGCGCGATTTTCTTTCCTTGCGGGATATCTATGGAGATGCCGTCGATGATCCAGGCATCCGCAGCATCATAGCGATAGCGCACCTTATCCATCGTGATGCGGGCATTCGTCTCCGCTGCCGGCAGCGCTTCAGCCGGCACATGCCGTTCAGCGGTTCCGGCAGTCTCGCCGGGCGAATCTTGAATCTTGGCGAGCCGTTCAAGCGAATCTTGGTATTGCGGAATCTTCTCGATGGCTTCGGATACAGGCAGAAATGCCTCCATTAACGGGAAGACCACCAGCGTGAAGGCTGCGATTAACGTGACCGAAATATGGCCGTCCGCAGCCTGCTGTCCCGACCAATAGAGCATGGAGACGACGGCCAGACCTGCCACGCACTGCCCGATGAACATTCTCCATCTCGACCAGCCGCGCAACGTGCCATCCACGCGGGCGACTGCCGCTTCATCCGTCTCATAGGATGCCACGAACTGCGGCGAGCGTCCGCTGATAACCCAGTCGCTCATGCCGAGCACCGCATCGGTCAGCTTCTGATAGAGCCGATTGCGGTCCTGCTTGACCTGCTTCTGCTTCGTTCTTGTGATCAGCAGGGAGAGCCAGGGCAGGACAAATATAAGAATGAGCAGATACAGCGCCATCAGTAGAGCGAACGGCACGTCGAACCAGCCCAATGCCGCAATGCACGCCACATACATAACGACAGCGACAATAGTCGGAAAGACAGTGCGCAGGTACACATTTTGCAAATACTCAATATCATCCGCCAGCACACCGAGAATATCCCCTGTGCGGAAGCGGGAACGGATGAACAAGGCTTGCGGCTCCAGCATGCGGTATAGTCGAACCCTCATACTCGATAAAATGCGCAGCACCGCATCATGCCCCACGAGACGCTCGATGTAGTGCACCGCCGCTCTTCCGATCCCGAACGTTCGGACCAACACGATTGGCACGTACACCATTAATATATTTTCCGGACGAAGGGCGGACTTCGATATGAGATAACCGGACGTGAACATAAGTGAACTGGCGCATAACACGGTTAACATGCCGAGGGCGACAATGATTGCGAAGCGCCAAAAATAGGTTCTTAAATAGGGGCGAAACCATGCTTCCCGTTTCAATGTACTCCCTCCCGCTGTGATGCCATCATGTCGTAGTACACGCCTCGCCGCGCGAGCAACTGCTCATGCGTGCCTGTCTCGGCCACGCGGCCATGGTCCAGCACGATAATCAAGTCCATATCCGGCATCCAATGCATGCGATGGGTTGCCAGAAAAACCAGCTTGTGCTCGAACAAGGAGAGCATCGTTTCTTTCAACTCATACTCCGTTTCAATATCCAAATGCGCAGTCGGCTCATCCAGCAGCACGATCGGACGATCGCACAGGAACGCGCGCGCAAGCGCGACACGTTGCTCCTGGCCGCCGCTCAAGGCACGCCCCCCGTTGCCGATCATTTCATCGCAGCCCTGAGGCAGGCTCGCTGCCAGCTCGGAAAGTCCGGCCGCAGACAGAGCCTGTTCGACCTCTTCCTTCGACGCCTCCGGAGCATAGAATCGGACATTGTCCGCGAGAGAGCTGCTAAAGAGATATGGATGCTGCGGAATGTACGTCGTTTCCTTGCGCCACGCTTCATCGGTCAACGCCTGAACGCTCTTGCCGTTCAACTCGAACTGTCCCGCCGAAGGAGGCAGGAAGCCTGCAAGCACATCGATGAGCGTTGATTTCCCGGCGCCGCTTTCTCCGATTATTCCGATTTTCTGCATTCCGGTAACTGTAAGGGTCACGTCCTCCAAGGAAGACGGTCCTTCTTCTTCATGGCGCACTTGTATTCCAGATAGCGTCAGCGTGCTTTCCTCCGTCCATGTCAAGACTGGCGGCAGATCGGATGGCGTCGCCGACATCGCATCATGAGCGAGAATAGAATCAATCGCTTTCCCTGCCTCTTTGCCGTTCAAGGTAGCGTGATAATCAGCTCCCACCATGCGAACGGGCAGGAAATATTCAGGCGCCAATATGAGAATGGTCAGCCCCGTAACGAGCGTCATGTTCCCTTCCACAAGGCGCAGCCCCAAGCTGACTGCAACCGAGGCAACGGACATCATCGTGAAGAAGTCGAGCGCGAAGGAGGACAAGAAAGCGACGCGCAGCGTCCGCAGCGTCGCCGACCGGTACTGATCGCTCACCCGGTCGATCGTGCCGCTGTGCGCGCGGCTGCGGCCGAGAAACTTGAGGGTTTCCAATCCCCGCAGCGAATCGACGAAGTGGTTCGACAATATCCGGTACGACTCCCATTGCCGATCCATCTGCTTGCGTGCGGCCAATCCGACCAGAATAAGGAACGCGATCAGAATAGGCATCGTCAGGACGAGTATAATACCCGCAACCATATCTTGCATGAACACAAAAGCAACCACCATAATCGGTGTAATCGCCGTGCTGATCATGCGCGGCAGAAACAGCTCCAAATAGGTGCGGAATTGAGAGACCCCTTCCAACACAAGCGTTACCAAATTCCCGGTTCCTTCTGACTTGGAAAATCTCGGACCGAGCTGAAACAGTTTCTCCATCAGCCGTTTCCGCACATCCGCTCCTGTCTTCTCGGCAAAGCGGTACGCCACCTTCTGCTGAAGGAGAGCGGCAGCTTGACGTACAACAAAAGCAAGCAGGAACAACATCGTCGTTCCAGCCTGCTCCTGCAGCGGCTCCCCGGCAAAGAGGGCGGAAATGACTTCCGCCAACCACTTCGCCAGAAATATTATGGAAATACTTTGCACGAGGGTAAGCACGGTCAACCAGAACAGAACCGGCTTAATCCCTTTGTATCCGAGTAAGTTGTTACCCATTAGTATTCCAAATGCTCCTTCTCATGTACGCGTTTATGAAATACGAAATAGCTCCAAATCTGATAGCCTAGCACGAACGGCAGCAAGGTTAAGGCTACAATCGTCATCACCTTGAGCGAATAGGCGCCTGAGGCTGCATTATGAATCGTCAGGTCGAACGCCTTGTCGATGGAGCTGACCATGACGCGCGGGAACAACCCGATGAACAGCGAGGCAATCGATAATGCAATGAGCGTTCCTGTCATGCCGAAGGCCCAGCCGTCTTTTTGCTTCGAACTGAAGGAGCCGGCCAGCACGAAGGCCACCACGCCGAGCACCGCCACGGCGTAGAGAATGCCGCCATGCGCTTCGAACACATCGGTCATGAAGTAGGTCATCGCTCCGAACGCAACCAGCAATGCGGCAAGCGGGATCAACAGCTTATGAGCCAGCTTGCGCGCCCGTGCCTGCAAGTCGCCGGTCGTGCGCAGCGTCGTGAAGAACAATCCGTGCACGAGACAAAGCATGGTCACGGTGATTCCCCCAACGAGCGTATAGGCGTTCACCATGTCGAACAGTCCGGCGCTCATCTCCATATTTTGGTCAATAGGCACCCCTTTTATAAGTCCCGAAAAAGCGACTCCCAGCAGGAACGGAGGGAGCAGGCTGCCAAGGAATATGGCGAGATCCCACGTCTTCTTCCAACGCTCGCTCTCCACCTTGCCTCGGAATTCGAACGCGACGCCGCGTCCGATTAAGGCAAGCAGCACAACGACGAGTGGCAAATAGTATCCGCTGAACATAGTGGCATACCAGTTCGGGAAGGCAGCGAACATCGCTCCGCCTGCCGTCAGCAGCCACACTTCATTCGCGTCCCAGAACGGCCCGATGGAGTTGATGAGCACGCGGCGTTCTCCATCCGTGCGGGCCAAAAATTTAGTAGACATCCCTACCCCAAAGTCGAACCCTTCCAAGAAGAAGAAGCCGACGAACAATACAGCGACAAGTAAAAACCAAAGTTCATTAAGAGAAATCATGGTGTCCCTCCCGATCAAATGGGTCATTGGAATGCGCGGCCTTCACGGTTTCATTCGGACCCTTTTTGATAACACGAACGAACAAGTATACCAATACAATAGCAAGTATCGTGTAGATAGTCGAGAATGCGATCAAGGAGAATAGCACTTCTCCCCCGCTCACGCTCGGCGAAACGCTGTCTTCCGTCCGCATCAATCCGAATACCGTCCAAGGCTGGCGGCCAAACTCGGTCATAATCCAACCCGTTGTATTGGCGATGAACGGAAGCGAAATGGCGAACAGCATAAAGCGCATGAACCAAGTGTTCTTGTTATCCAGCTTCTTGCGATAAGACAAGTACAAGCCATACATGGCCAGCAAAATCATGAGCGAGCCCGCGGCCACCATGATGCGGAAGCTCCAGAACGTCGTGCGAACCGGCGGAATGTAGTTGCCAGGACCATAGGTCTGTTCGTATTCCGCTTGCAGCTCGTTCATACCTTTCACTTCACCGGAGAACTTGCTGTAGGACAGGAAGCTGAGTAAATATGGAACCTTGAATTCCATACTATTCTCCTTCTTCTCCGGATCAATGGCCGCAAATACGGTCCAAGGCGCCGGGTCGCCGCTCTCTCCCCACAATCCCTCTGCGGCCGCCATCTTCATCGGCTGCGTGTGCACCAGATATTGCGCTTGCTGGTGACCGAAGACGGCCACCAGGATGGACGAAATGAGCGCTACGATTACACCGAGATGGAATGACTTCTTGAAAAATTCCGTATCCTGCTTCTTCAGCAGCTTATACGCGCTAATACCCGCGATGAGGAACGCGCCCGTCGCAAAAGCGCCGAATACCGTGTGCGGAAACTCCACCAACAGCTGCCCGTTCGTAATGAGGGCGAAGAAATCGTTCATTTCCGCGCGTCCATTATTAATCGCGAAGCCGACTGGTCTTTGCATGAAAGAGTTCGCCGCCAAAATCCAAAATGCGGACATCGTCGTTCCGAATGCGACCAGCCAGATGCAGAGCAGGTGCACCTTCTTCGACAAACGATCCCAACCGAAAATCCACAAGCCGATGAAGGTCGATTCCATAAAGAATGCCAACAAGGCCTCAATCGCGAGCGGCGCGCCGAAGACGTCGCCTACGAATCGGGAATAGTCCGACCAGTTCATTCCGAATTGGAATTCCTGAATAATCCCCGTTACTACACCGACGGCAAAGTTAATGAGAAACAGCTTCCCCCAGAACTTAGCCATTTTCTTATACTCTTCTTTTCCTTTGACGACATACATCGTCTCCATGATTGCAATTAGCAGCGCCAACCCGATCGACACCGGGACGAAGAAGAAGTGAAATATCGTCGTCGATGCGAACTGAATGCGTGCAAGCATAACCGTATCCATGAGTTACCCCTTCCACCTTTCTCTTTATATTTCAAATGTTAATTCTATTAGGTCCCGGTTAACCCCTAGCTTCTATTTATATCGGGCGAATTTGGCGAAATTTGTCAATTCTTCGCCCTATAACCGGAGTTGAACGCGGGATCAATGACGTTGATTACACGTTTCATGTGATATTTTGTCAGATACAGTCGTCTCGCAATGTGATTTTTGTCACATCTTTTGGGGGAGAGATTGAGCAAAATGCGAACTTTGTGCCTTTCGTCACAAAATAGTAATATTTAAAGCGGAAAAAGAAGAAAAATGATATTGAATTACGCTCATTTCGCTTCGCCCAGAGCCAATTCCGATCTGGAACCTTCATGGCTCCCGGCTCCCCTCTATGATTTCCCATAAATTAACACATGCAAGACCCGCCGCAGGTCTAGGATCGAACCGAACCGTGGTCCATTTCCAGTCACTTCCGTTTTCAGTAGGATCGAAGCAAGAGGATACACAAATGCGATATCAAGCATCGTGATGATTAAATAAGAGGTTGATCAAAAAGATCCTTTTTGATCACGTATTCATATAAAGTTCTCAGAGGTAAAGGAGCGGCTGAAAAAGATGATGGAACGAGGAGACAAAATGGAGACACAAAGGAAAGCGCAGGTGCTTGTCTTGACAGGCGCCATTGGCCACGGCCATATGCAGACGGCCAATGCGATACGGGAATCGGCCGCGGCGTGGTTCCAGGAAGAGGTCGATGTGCGCGTCGTCGACTACATGGAGCAGATGGCGCCCCATTTGCACGGGGTCGGCTCCTACTGCTTCATTCAGTGGCTGAAGCTGTTCCCGAATATGTACGGCTATCTGTTCGAGATGACACGCAAAGATCGCGGCCTCGCCCAGTTGCTGAAAAGTGTCCGGCTGACCAGTCTGCGGCCCTTGTCCAAGCTTGTGCAGCGTATGAGACCAGACGTTATCGTCAGCACGTTCCCGGCTGCAAGTGCAGCCGTATCGAAGCTGAAGGAACGCGGACTCGTCGATTGCCCGGCCGTTACCGTCATTACAGATCATACGGATCACAGCTTCTGGCTCCACCCTTACACCGACCTGTACATGGTCGGATCGGAGGAAGCGCGGAACGTGCTGGTCGCGCAGGGCATCTCCGCGGCGCGCATCGAGGTGACGGGAATTCCTGTTCGTCCGGCCTTCTACAATACGTATGACAAGCAAGAGCTGCGCGAGCGCCGCGGGCTGGACGGCTCCGCCATGACGGTGTTGATGATGGGCGGCGGTTGCGGCCTGCTCGATGCATCGCTGCTGCGGGAATTGGAGAAGGCTCCTTGGGCGCGCAGCATGCAATTCATCGTCATTTGCGGGCGCAACGAGCGGCTGCAGCACCAGCTTGCGCGATGGGCAGGGCAGACGTCCTTGCGCGTGCACATCGAAGGCTATGTCGAGGCCGTGCACGAATATATGGCGATGTCCGACCTGATGATTACGAAGTCGGGCGGCGTAACAACGACCGAAGCAGTCGTGCAGAAGCTGCCGCTGCTCGTCTATAAGCCCCTGCCTGGACAAGAGCAGGACAACATCCGCTACTTGCTACGGAACGGGCTTGCCCGCCGTGCCAAGAGCGCAGACGACCTGCTGTCGAAGCTCGCTTCCTTCGAAGCTCAACCGGAACAGCTGGAGCGCATGCGCGAACGCGCACAAGCCGAGCGGCAGCATACACCTGTCAGCGCGCTTCAGGCCATTCTGAATGTGCTTCATCAACCGGCGGTGCTGCCGAAGGCGGCCGGACAATGGTTCCGGCGGCGCAGGATCGTATAGGCGGTAATCAGCCAAGCTGTTTACCGCCTAACTGTATATTCTGAACGACTTATTCGTTCGCTCAGCTATCGCCTATTAGTCTGATCGTAAATGCGTCTAGTTGCCTGACCAGACTCTTCATGGGCGATGGCTAGGTGATGTGGGCGTACAACCGCTCCACTTTTTCATCGGCAATTTCTTTTTCCCGTACCGCACTACATTCTACGCCTCACCCAATTCCATCAAGATGCTGCAATCCGCAGCATGGTCCTGCCGTCCGATTTCGTGGACAGTCTCCTTCGGCGTCAGAGCAACAAACGAACCTGCATTCCATGAATCAATACGTTTCACTTGGACCGGAACCAATCCCCGAACCCCGCCGGCACCACCTGATCCCGTACTAAGATTGGCCTTGCGCAGTTGGATACAGTTCATTTGAAACAGCATGACACACTCACGATTATGCCAGCCCCCGCCAGGTGTGCTTGGAACGAAGTCATTTCTGGACGATATTCCTTTTGGATCTCGATTTCCCACACTTGCGAACCGGACCGTGGAGATTAAAAGCTTACCGCTTGCATACTCATGCCTCTGTTTATATTCCATTCAGAACTATTTGGTAATTATTTTAAATCCATGACATAGTTCTATATTGAATCCATGATAATATATGGGCGATTTCTTCCTGCTGGAGGAGATTGAATTAACTTGGAACCGATGGGACCAAATAAAAAAATTACAATTTTTCTAAAACCATTGACATTTAACCACATATTAACTTACCATAAATTTAGTAAAATAAAACATATTTAGAAAATGGAGGTTTTTGTTATGGGTTTGTCTGTGCGTAAAATGAAGCTAGTGACTGGTTTTTTGCTTTTTAGCGCAATGCTGCTGCTAGTAGTAACTGTTTTATCGCCTTACGCCACCGCTCAAGCTCTTGCTGAAAACGACGCTACTACTCAATTCGAAGAAGAATTAGAGTTTATTTTCGAGGAAGCATCCACGTTAAAAGATGGGCTATTCGTTCTTGACACTGAGAAAATTGAACAACGATTCGGTAAAGAGCAAGTAGAGGGAATTGCTTTATTAGTTGAATTTATCAACAGTACTGCCCCCGGTTCCATGACTACATTCAGCTTTGGATCCTGCATGTTGGATGCTTTGAAGGATTATTTGGGAGTATCGGTTGTTGAGGCGGCACTAAGTGGTGGGTTATATACTTATTTAGTAAAAAAGGCATGGAAAGATGCTGCAAAATTACTTGTTCGCTATGCGGTTACTATGAACGTTGCTGGTTTAACGGCTACTCTTATTTTCTATAGCGGCAAGTGTGCCATTTGGGGTTACAATGTAGACGGCGAGATAGCTTATGGATAAAAGCAGGTTTCCGAGCAGGTTTAGTTTCATTATTTTCCCCATTATATTCTTCCTATCTTTTGTTGCGGTAAAGCTCCTGTCGACTTCCATGGGTTTCACAGAGATACTGGCTGATATAGTCTTGATTTTAGTTATATATTACATTATAGTGGCAATTTATTGGATTTTTTTCAGAAAAAAATAGCGAATGCTTGCTCCATCACAAGACCAGCAGGAAGGGGCGTTCTATTAGTCAGAGATAGGACACAAATATGCAAGCTGCATACATCCCAGTCATAACCCAGTTTGTTTCCTTAGGAGATACTGATTAAGCATCCTAATGCACTAATTAACATGGGGGAGATTTCTCCCCCATGCTCTATTACGAAGAAATCGTATTATTTAAAGTGGGATCGGTGCCGATGCAAGAAATGAATATATGAAGTGAGCAACTATGTTTCACTTGCATTGATTCTATCATTTATCCGTGTTAATAATCAATCTGCCCCGGCTCAGGATAACGCTCGTGTCACCCCTTGGGCAATCTCGCTCATGCAATCTTCCGCCTGCGGATAGCTTCCGAGCTTATCCATGAAAGCATGGTCCATGCCGTTATACTGAATAAGCCTCGTATTTACACCGGAACGGAGCAGCTTGCGCGCGTACGCTTCGCATTCCAGCCGCAAAAAATCGTATTCCGCCGTAATGATAAGCGTCTCCGGCATGCCGCTCAAATCATCCGCCAGCAATGGAGAGACGTACGGATTCGCAACCTCCGCCCGGCCTTGCAAATAAAGCCGATCCACAATGCCTGACATGTTCCCCAACCCCTGAATGCCCGCCATAATGAGATCATGATGATTGTTAATCGTACACTGAGCGATATCCCACTTGTAATCATCGGGTTGCAACATTGCCCATATTGACGGTCGGATAAATCAGAGCCTCGAACTTAATCATTCCGGTTCCCAAATCCCGGTCCATCATGGCGCACACCGTCGACAGATTGCCGCCTGCGCTGTCACCGGCTATCGCCAGCTGGTCGCAGTTCATGTTCAGCTCGTCCGCATGCTGATAAGAGAGGTGTTTTTTATCCACGTTGTCCCCAGCGGTGACACGCGTCTAACTGTAATCATGATTGTCCGCTGAATTGGTTATAGTAACATCGACACCATGTCCAAGGAGGAATATTGGATGGATAATACGCATGAATTTGTGGAAAAAGTGCACGAAACCCAACAAAAGAACGAGAAGAACAGAAAGAGCGGCAAAGGCAATCCCGGTTCCAGACTGCCCGGCAAGCAAAAGAGCACAAACAAATAACGGCGTGGAAAAAGGTAAAAGATTGCCTCCTATTCAGCCTTCTGGCCGGATGGCGGGCAATCTTTTTGATGTACTTCCTTCCTTGAATAACAGCTTCATTCGGCTCTGTCAGGTCATCTTCCCGCCTGCTGCCCCTTGAAAATTAAAGGAAAACAAAGGCCGCTCTCGAATAGAAATATAAGGGTCCATGCTTGCGAATACGAAGAGTCAAATGGATATGCATTAGCGCTAATATTCAAGTAAGGGGGAGAAACTTTATGATTCAGGCTGCTTGTCGAATGGAAAAAGAAATTAAAAAAAAGGTGCAATTAAACTACCTCTTGCATTTACCGGAAGGATATGAAAAAGACTCTCCAAAGAAATGGCCTCTGATCCTCTTTCTTCATGGGGCAGGTGAAAGAGGCAATGATATTGAACTGGTTAAAATTCATGGCATACCAAAGATCGCGGAACAGGATCCCAAATTCCCATTCATCGCGATTTCTCCCCAATGCCCGAAGCATTCGTACTGGGAAGCTGAACAAGATGCCGTAATGGCGCTATTGGATGAGATCACGGCAAACTACAACGTAAATGCAAAGCAAATATACATGACGGGACTGAGCATGGGGGGACAGGGAACATGGCACTTGGCAGCCGAATATCCGGGAAGGTTCGCGGCCATCGCTCCGATATGCGGCGGAGGCGATCCTGAACGCATCAATACCTTAAAGGGAACGCCCGTCTGGGTCTTTCACGGCGCCAAGGATAGTGTTGTGCCGCTTGCCGCATCAGAAAAGATGGTGGACACGCTTCGCGCAAATAGCGGGGACAGGGATGTGAAATTCACCATTTATCCTGACTTAAATCATGACTCTTGGTCAAAAACGTATAGTAACCTGGAATTGTATGCTTGGCTTCTCAGCCATTCTTCCCAATGAGGAGGACGGCCGCTGAATCAACACAGCAAACACAGCACAGTATCGCTTCACAGCACTTAAACATTCCTGAATGGTAAATAGCCTATCGAAGTTAATCAACAGGCTGAGCCTTGATCCCTTTGATCAGGGCTTTTTGTATACAAAACATAATTAAATGTCTCCGTTACCTGAATAAACCATGCAGTATTGCTCTAAATCGCTGTTCGGCAGCGGAATGACATCAACGATGGCAAAGCCGTAACGCTCATATACCGGAATGTTGCCCGGATTTTGCGTTTCGAGCGTGCATGCGATGCCGCGCTTGCCGCATTCCTCTATCAAAGGCTTCATGATGCGAGAGACAAAGCCTTGCCCCCGATGCTTGGACTGCACCACGAGCATATCGAGGTGAATATACTCCCGATCGCCGAGCATGGATAACCACGCCGAGCTCATGCTATGCAGAATGGCTATCCCTCTTGCGAATTGCCGGATACCGATATAGCGGCATATCGGGAAGGACTTGACGATGGCAAGCAGCAGCGCGGATCTATCCTTGAGCCGTGACACGATGGACGAGCCAGTCCGATCGGATCGGAATACGAGCGCAACCGCCTCCATATTGCCGGAAGTCGTGTACACGTCCGAATACGGGTACAGCATCGCGACATAATTACGGAAAAAGATTCGGAGCACATCGAGCCTTGTCGAGTGTTCGGGCAAGATATGCCGATACAACGGATCGTCCACGAAGCCTTCGGCAAGTACGTCGGCTGCTCTGCGGATATCTTTACGGTCTAATGTTATCAATGGCGTGCTACAAATAGTTCCACCCCGGATCTGAGAAAATGTCTTGCTTATATACGGAGCGCCTTTGCCCAGCGCTCATGTCATCATCGTACCGCCGGAGACACGGAGAGTCAAACCGCCCATGCCCAATCCCCACGCTCTATGTCCGACTTCTCCCTGTTCTACAAAACCATATATTGCTATTCGCCTGTTATCTATGCTACACTAAAAACACAATTATTTTGTTTTAAGTTACCTTATTCAATTAAAGAGGTGGAAAACGGTGCCGAACAATAAAATTAAGTTGGGCGTACCCAGCGATGAAGGACAAGTCAGCATCATGTTCACCAGAGGCGGGCCCCGCAAAGGCGCAGGCCGTAAGGGATTCGGGGAAACAAAGAAAATATCTTTGACCCTAACCAAGGAGCTATGGGGAGAAATTGAGCAGCGCTGCAGTTCGCGCAACTGCTCCCGTTCGGAAACCATTCGGGACATCATTGAATCATATTTCAATGCAGAGTCGGAGAGATAGGTGAATTGATGTGCTGATTGAGGTACCGCAGCCTATTCTAGCCGTGGCGCTGCAGCACGTAATGAGAGCAGTGTCGGCGAACTGTCCTATTCCGATATTGTCTGGAATTCTGCTGCGGGCGAATCGGGAGGGATTGACGCTTACTGGCGGCAATTCGAGCATGATGGTTCAATATAAGATTCCCGTCGCGGAGAAAGTCAACGTGCGGCGTGCCGGAAGCATGGTCATACCTGCGAAATATTGGAGTGAGATCGTTCGCAAATTGCCTGCGGGCGTGGTGTCGCTAGAAACAGTAGAACCCCTTATCATTACGGTTCGAAGCGGCAATGCAATTTACCGTTTATGCGGCATGGATGCGGAGCATTTTCCTCCCATGCCAGCAATCCATGACAGCCTGCAAGTCCGCATGTCGAGTGCCGCGCTGAGAGCCATGATCCGCCACGTCGTATTTGCCGTCTCTCCCTCCGAGAAAAGACCTGTACTTACAGGCGTATCCTGCCACATTGATTGCGAGGGCAAGCTCAGATTCTTGGCAACTGACAGCGTGCGTCTCGCCTCCCAGGCCACCCGCGTGGAATTGGCACAAGACATGGTTATACCAGCATCGAGCATCATTCCGGGGAAAAATGTACGGGAGCTATCAAAAATGTTGAACGAGGATCCGGAAACGATCGAAGTTACGATTGGAAAAAGCCAGATTGGGTTCCGGACAAAAAACCTAATGTTTCAATCGGCCTTAATCGAGGGAACCTATCCATCCTTAGATCGGTTAATTCCGCAAATCCATGAAACCGAATTCGTCGTGGACTCCATTGAATTGTTGCGTGCGATGGAACGCGTCTTCCTCTTGGCAGGAGATGACAATATGGTCCAATTAAGCATCAACGAGCATACCCGCATTGAATTGATTTCCAAAACTGCTGAAATCGGAGAAGTGTTGGAAGAAGTACAGGCCGAGAAAATGAGCGGGGAACGCCTGTCCATTTGTTTCAATGGACATTATATGAAGGATATCCTTCGTGCCGTTAACGCTGTCAAGTTGAGATTTGCCTGCTCCGGAAAATGGAGCCCGATTGTCGTACAACCAGTAGAGGATGCCGAATTGACGTACGTGATTACCCCTTTGCGGGCGCATATCTAGCTGCGAGCGCGAATAGGCTGCGGGGAATAATAAGCGCAAATCAGCCCCCCATCACAGGGGGGCCTGCATCGCGTGAATCCATACCCGGAATTAATGGTTATCATCGAATCCGGCCGACATTACTTCAAGCTGTTCGCAGCTTGAATCAGCTGCTCCTTCGTGACGTGCGGCGAATCTGTCGCCACACGGATGACGAACTGCTTCCCTTCCTGCCCGCTCATCCAGAACAAATCCTGATACCGATTGGAGTCGTTGAACAAGAACTGGTCATTGACCGTATAATGCGCCTTCACTCCATTCACATTAAGCTCTTCGTATTGTGCCGATTCCGGAGCCAGTACTTTGCTCGCAACGTTCACGTCGGGCATAACCTCAACAGTCACGTAGATGCGATGGCTATCCGCATTTGTATAGGTGGTGGTGTAGCTGTCAAATGGCAGCTGCGGCCGCGGCACGACACGCCAGACTATGCCCTTTCCGTTCTGCTTGCTCTCTTGGCGCAGCTCGTCGAGCAGACTGTAGCCTTTCTCGTCGACCATAGACTCGTATGGATTGCCTTCCTTTCCTTCAAGGAAGCTGAAGCTGCCAGGCAGCTCCTGCGGCAAGGATAATGGAGCATGCAGTTTCTTAACGGTCTCCTTCCACGACTCTGTATCGTTCACAATCTCCGGCTTGGTTACACCGAACAGAGGATATCGCTTGTATAGGGGGTGATCCTCTTGTTCTAATGACGCCACGTATACGACCGCGGCCTGTCCGGCTGCCAACCGCTGCTGCACATCCGCCAACGCGGTGCGGATATGCTCCGTGGATGCCCGGGATAACGAGAATCCGGCATCGGTTCGCATCTCCATGTTCACGGTCCCTTGGTTCGCACTGAACAGCAGCTTCTGTGCCGAGTAGGCGAACCCGGTCAGAAGAACGACCGCCAGTGCGACCGCTGCCATTCTACGCGGCTTGAACCTGCGCGCCGCGTAACCCTTTCTCCCCTCCGCCTGAATATGGCTGTGATACAAAGCCTTCACCCGTTCATCAAGCGAAGAAGGGCAGCTGACAAGATTGGACGCCATTTCATATTCACGCTTCAGTCTTGTTTCCATTGACATAGGTGGACGACTCCTTTCCTGCATTTCGCACTTCCAAAAGATGGCGCAATCTTTTCAGAGCGAGATGATGTCTCGATTTCACCGTTCCCGCAGGAATCTGAAGGATGACCGCAATGTCCTCCATGGAGCAGTCCTGATAATAACGGAGGACGATGACTTCCTTCAGCTTCTGGGACAGCTTCTCTACGGCCGGCATCACTTCCAACTGGTCGCTCAGTGCAAGCACATGCTCTTCCATGTCGTTATGCCGCGGCGCATCGAACCCCGTCGCGACCCGCTCCAGCAGGCGGAACCTTCTCCACGCGCTTCGCTTCCAGCTGCGCACCTGTCTTACAATCAAGCCGTTGAACCAAGCTTGGAACGGCTGTTCCGCATCATATTTGGACAAGCTGCGAAACAGCTCCAAGTACACCTCGCTCATGATGTCGCCCGCGTCCTGCTTATACGGTGCAAGAAAATAAATGAGCCGGTACGCATGATCGCGGGTAGACCGGTAGACGTATTGGAACGCCTCGGCATCCCCTTGGCTCATCCGGATAAGCCAAGGCTTCAAATCGGATTCCTTCATGTGGCCAGCCTCCATTCAGGTGTTACACGATATATTGGTCACATCCCCTAATTTAGGTTCACTGCAAGATGTCGAACCAAACCTCGCTTAGCCTTCGAATTCCCTCCTCTATCCGATCCAATGGTATTCCGCCGAACCCGATGAAAAATTCCAAGTCACTGTTCTTCGGAGGGGTGAGCCATGTAAACGAAGCAGAGGCAAGGCGAATTCCAGCGGCGCCCGCCATCCGGATCAACTCTTGCTCCGTGCAGGAGCTATCGATCTTCATCAGAATATGGAACCCCGCATCTGCCCCTATAATGGCCGCCCGCTCCCCGAAATAACATCGGATGGCGGTAATGAGGCGATCATGCTTTTGGCGATACAGGTTGCGCATTTTGCGAACATGCTTCTCCAAGTGGCCCCGTTCCATGAATAGTTGCAGCGCATGCTGGTTCCATCGCGATGCCGACTGCTCGAAGAGCGTCCGATGCTCCATCCGCTGGTACTCGCCGAGCAGCGACTTCGGCAGCACCATATAGTGAACGCCGATCGCCGGGGACAACACTTGGGCAAATCCGCCCAAATAAATGACGTCCGCGTCTGGATTCAATCCTTGCAAAGCGGGAATCGGGCGGCCATAATAGCGCAGTTCGCCGTCATAGTCATCCTCGATGATGAATCCATTCGTCTTCCGTGCCCACTCCAACAGCTGCAATCGCTTCGCGATCGGCATAATCATCCCCCGCGGAAATTGATGCGACGGAGACACGCAGACGATGCGGGCGGAGCTGCCGTATAATTCACCGAGGTTGATCCCATCTTCCTCCAATGACACGGGCGTCACGCGGTAGCCGTGCTGACGGAAAGTGGATGGGCAGAGCAGGTACCCGGGATTTTCCACAGCTATATGATCGGTGTGCTCCATTAGTATCCGGCTTAAAAAAGAAAGCAGAAAGTGAGGATCCGAACCGATCACGACCTGCTCTGGACTGCAGCGGACTCCTCTGAATTGGTGCAGATAGGCCGCAATGGCCTGCCTCAGTCCAGGCTCGCCCTGAGGATCCCCGTAACAGAGCAACTGCTCCATTCCCCCGCGAAGAGCTTCATGGAACAGGCTGCGCCACACCCTGAAGGGGAAATGGGAAACGTCTATGTTCGACATGTGAAAGTCATACCGGTATTCCTTCGTATCGCGGGCTGGTGCGGCTCTCTTCCGGGTTGCGGTTGCCGGTATCGGGAGTTCTCCTTCCCCGTTCCCCAGCCGTAAATACGGATCTGGCAAATGCTGCACATAATACCCCTTCCTTGGCTTACTGGCAATGAACCCTTCCGCAGCAAGCTGGCTGTACGCCAGCTCAATCGGCGTCGTGCTTAGCGAGAGGAAATCCGCCATGGCGCGAGTCGAAGGCAGCCGGGTATGTTCGGTGAGCCGGCCAGATACAATTTCATGCTTTATATATTCGAGCAGTTGCACGTACTGGGGAATATGGCTGTGCTCGTCAAGCTTAGGGATAAGCAGCATGTCAAGCCTCTCCTCTGTCCTTTTGTTTTTTATCAATCTGTCTATTTTCGAGTATACAAGATTTGACTATAGTTGGAGTAGAACATACAGGAGGGTTGCAAGATGAACGCTGTGAAACAAGCAGAAACGCCGGTACGGTTTTTGGAAGGGGAAGGCGTCTATCTACGGCCTATTGGCTTGGAGGATGCGGAGTCCTATTATTACAGTCTGTTCGATCCGGAAGTCAGAAGACTGACCGGCACGCAAAAGCATTTTTCGAAGGAACAAGTCATTCGTTACATCGAAGGCAAAACACAGGATTCATCCGGCATGCTGCTGCTGATTGCGATCTGTGAGACGGATGAGGTCATCGGGGACATCGAGCTGCAGGATATTGACGGGATTAACCGCAGCGCTCACATGCGCATCGCCATTGGCGGCTCGGCCCATCAGGGGAAAGGGCACGGCAGCGAAGCGATTGGCCTGCTGCTCGAATACGCATTCGGCACGCTGCAGTTGCATCGAATCGAGTTGAACGTATTTGCGTTCAACGAACGGGCCATCCATGTATACGAGAAGGCAGGGTTCAAACGTGAAGGCGTGCAGCGCGATGCGCTCTATTATGACCACAAGTACCACGATGCCATTATGATGAGCATTCTTGAGGATGAATACCGGAGCAACAAACGGCGGTGAACACTAGCGTAATAGCAAGCCAGAGAGCGTGATGCTCCCTGGCTGTTCTCGTTTGAATAAATGCAATCGCGTCAGTCTGCTTTGATTGAATGTTGAATATTATCATAAAGTATTATATTATCATAATTGATATTATAATGTTAAATATAGGGTTCTCCTCATTAACAAACAGCTAATCAGGCCGATTAATGAACAGAAAGGCGCATCTTATGAACACAACCGCCGCAAAGGCAAAGCGAACAAAACGAAGGAGCGGGGCTGCATTGATAGTGACAGTCCTTAGCGTTCTCATCTGTATCATCGGGAGCAGCTTTTTATACGAATGGGTCGCATCCCTGCAGGCAAAACAAAACTATCCCCCGCCGGGCAAGCTTGTTGACGTCGGCGGGTTTCGCCTGCATATGAAGAAGAGCGGGACTGGCTCGCCGACCATCGTCTTCGAGGCCGGAAGTCGCGAGACCAGCCTCATCTGGAGGGATATTCCCGAACAGCTGTCGAAGGACGCCACGGTCGTCACCTATGATCGGGCAGGCTATGGCTGGAGCGAACAAACGGAGACGGAGCGAACCGGCGGCCGGATCGTGCAAGAGCTGCATACCGCGTTGCAGCAGGAAGGCATCCGCGGGCCGTATATTCTTGTCGGCCATTCCATGGGCGGCATGTATTCCCGGCTGTTCGCGCAGCAGTATAGGGACGAAGTCGCCGGATTGGTGCTGCTGGATGCGCGGCCGGATCAATACTCACAGGAAACGGATACCATTTTCGAGCGGGAAGGAATGGATCCGAATAAAGCCGGAGTGCCGCCGACAGCCTTGGTGAAGCTATTGAAAATGTCGGGGGCTATGCGGCTGTTCCAGCATTCCCTGTTAGCCCAATTACCCGTTGAAGAGAGAGGGGTCTATGTCAATGTGGATGCAGCGTCAGCTTACTTGGAGACGGCGGAAGAAGAAGACAGGCACATGACCGAGATGGAACAGGCCATCCGCGATCAACAGCTCGGCTCCCTTCCCCTCAGAATTGTCACGCACGGCATTCCGACCGACGCCACCGCGCTAGGCATGAGCGAGGAAAGCAGCCGCCAACTCGAGCATATTTGGCAGGAGCAGCAAAAGGGCTTGCTGGACATGTCCACCGACAGCGAACTCATTATAGCCCGCAACAGCGGCCATATGATCATGCATGACGAGCCTGATGTAGTGGTTCAGGTCGTCCGAGAGTTAATGGAACAACACCGGAATTGACAGCCGTTGTTGTTCCATTTTGCGGCACGCGCTCCCATAGCGATCCCATACCTTGCATCATGTATGATCCCGCCAACCGCAGCTTCGTTTCCACCAGCTTCGTGCCGATGGGTTGTCTTGGGTAATCGGTATGCTTGGTCTGTCCACTACCCATGTCACATGATTGACAAATGTTAGTTGATTGACAAGTCGTGCACATGGGCAGTATTATAACTATAAACACGATGTGTAACCGGTTACACATGGAAGGAAATGAAATCGCAATGGCCACAATCAAGGACGTGTCCAGACTGGCGGGCGTGTCGGTAGCTACCGTCTCCCGGGTCTTGAATCAGAATGGTTATGTCCACGAAGACACCGAAAAGAAAGTGTTGAACGCCATTCGGGAGCTCAATTATATCCCGAATGACGTGGCGCGAAGCTTGACGAAGAAGTCGGCGAAGATGCTGGCGCTGATCGTGCCCGACATTACGAACCCGTTCTTCAACGAACTGGCCCGAGCCGTGGAAAAGGTTACCCAATTGTACGGATATGCGACGATCTTGTGCAATTCCGACGACACCCCAGCCAATGAGAAGCAGTACATTCATGCTTTGAAGCAGAAATATATCGATGGGTTTATTTTAGCTACCAACACCTTGTCGCCTGAAGAAATCAAGCAGTTGGATGTCCCCGTCGTCATGCTTGACCGGACGATTTCCAGCACCATTCCTACGGTAGCGTCTGACAACCGTGAAGGCGCCAGCATGGCCGTACAGTTCCTGCTGAATCAAGGCTGCCGGACGATCGCCCACATTCGCGGACCGCTCGAATTGTCGATTGCTGACGAGCGATGCCAAGGCTATCTCGACGTGGTGGGACAAGCGGATTGGTTCCGGCCTGAGTTGATTGTCAACGGAGAGTTCAACTTGCATGAAGCGGCCGCGGCCGTTCACGGGCTGCTGGAGCGCCATCCGAACATTGACGGCATATTCGCCGGCAATGACATTATGGCCATGGGTGCCCTCCGCGCCGTACAGAAACGCGGCATCGCTGTTCCCGATGCGATGCAAATCGTCGGCTATGACGGCATTGCACTCGGCGGTATGGTCTACCCAGAGTTATCGACCGTCGCACAGCCAATCTATGAGATGGGCCTGCTTGCTGCACGCATGCTCATCAAGCTTATCGAGAAGAAGACGTTAGACGTTATGCACTATAAGCTCGATGTGGAGCTCGTGCAGCGGGGAACGACCCGAGAGAGCACAAGCCAGCTATAATTCCGTATTAGAAATACAACCGTTGGGAAATACTACATGCCAACAGGCACCCTTCCCATCGGCAACGAATCATGTTGTATGTTTCTCTTCATACCCGTATTAAAAGTCTGGGATGAAGAATTTCTTTGTTCGATGTGTAATCGGTTACACATATAAAAATCGAACGTTCCCGTTATTTCATAGCTCTGTATTCTAACCTATTGGTTACATCTTAATACATCAAAAGGAGTGCATTCACATGACAAACTTGAAAAAGACCCCTATCATCTTGGACACCGACCCTGGCATTGACGACGCTGTCGCTATTGCCGCCGCCCTCTTCCACGAACGCATCGACGTCAAGCTGATGACGACGGTAGCAGGCAATGTGGGCTTGGACAAAACGACAAACAATGCATTGAAGCTGCTTCAGTTTTTCGGCAAAGACATTCCTGTAGCTCGAGGCGTCTCCAAGCCGCTCGTCCGGCCAGCAGAGGATTCGAGCCACATTCACGGAGAATCCGGCATGGATGGCTACGAATTCGACGCACCGGTTCAGGATCCATTGACGCAGCATGCGGTAGAAGCCATGCGCGACGTCATTCTGAACAGCCCCGAGCCGATTACGATCGTGCCGATTGGACCGCTTACCAACGTGGCGCTGCTGCTTACCTTGTATCCGGACTGCGCATCGAACATCGAGCGCATCGTGCTGATGGGCGGCTCCGCATCGCGCGGCAACCATACGCCGAATGCGGAATACAACATTTACGCCGATCCGGAAGCGGCCAAGATCGTCTTCAATGCAGGTCTGCCGCTGGTCATGGTCGGTCTCGATGTAACGAGCCAGGCCACATTAACAACGGAAAATGTGGAAACGATAAGAGACATGAATAAGACGGGCAACATGCTGTACTCCATGTTCCAGCATTACCGGGGCGGCAGCCTCAAGGCTGGCGGGTTGAAAATGCACGACCTGTGCGCCATTGCCTACTTGGTCAATCCCGCACTGTTCGAAACGCAAGACTGCTTCGTCGATATCGAAACTGCGGGCCTCTATACGGCCGGCACGACCGTGGTTGATATTCGCAACCGCTTGGCCAAGCCAAGCAACGTGACGGTATGCTTGGACATTGACGTTCCGGCTTTCCGCGAATGGGCGCTGGAAGTCCTTCGCAACGCGATTTAACCTCAACTTAGAAAAGGGAGCGTGTCCTACATGTTGGAGATTATTATCAGCTTAGTTCTCCTTGTCGCAACAGGTTATTTAATCGCCAAAAACTATGATGCCAAATTCGTGCTCCTGGCTGCCGGTATCGTGCTCATGATCGCGGCCGTGCTGCTTGGCCACCCTGTGCTGAAGCCCGAAGATTCGACAGGCCTTGCCCTGTTGGATCCGTTCAAGCAGATTGGGCTTATCTTCGTCAAGCAGCTCGGCAGCGTCGGGTTGACCATCATGGTGCTGTTCGGCTTCTCCAGCTATATGACTCATATCGGCGCTAATGATGTCGCCGTGCATATGATGACGAAGCCGCTCGGAAGGATTAAATCCCAATATATTCTCGTGCCGATCATCTTCCTGCTTGGCAACTTGCTGTCGCTGGTCGTGCCGAGCGCTTCCAGCTTGGCGGTCCTGCTTATGGCGACGCTGTATCCCGTATTGAAAAATACGGGCATGTCCTCGCTGACAGCCGGCGCAGTCATTGCGACGACGGCTACGATTATGCCGACGCCGCTCGGGGCTGATAACGTCGTCGCAGCCGAGAAGCTTGGGTTGGACCTCGTTGAATATGTCTTCTCGTACCATGCCAAAATTTCGATTCCGGTGCTCCTGATCATGGCAGTAGCGCATTATTTCTGGCAGAAGTATATGGACAAGCGCCAGCAAGGCACGCTCCAACAGGACATTAATGACGAGAAATTGAACGTCAGCAAGGATCTGCCGCCCGCTTATTACGGTTTGCTGCCGATTTTGCCGCTCATTCTCGTATTGGTATTCGGTTTGTTTATAACGAACGTCAAGCTCGGTCTTATCGAGATTACGTTTATTTGTATGGCGCTTGCCATTATAATTGAGATTATCCGCAAAGGCTCCTTCAAAGAAACGTCGAAGCAGCTGTCCATCTTCTTCACCGGCATGGGCAACGGGCTAGCGCAAGTCGTCTCGCTTATCGTGGCGGCAAGCATGCTGGTCGAAGGTCTGAAAGCGATTGGCCTTATCGATATGCTTATCGAATCGGTTCAGCATGTTGAAAGCGCAGGCGTCATTCTGATGTTCATCTTCGCTGGCGTTGCGGGCTTGATCGGATTCATTAGCGGAAGCGGCTTGGCCGTGTTCTACTCGTTCATCAATATCATTCCGGAAATTACGGAAAAAATCGGGGTCAGCAGCATCATGGTCGCACTGCCGATGCAATTGACTTCGAACTTGGTTCGTTCCATATCGCCGGTGGCGGCGGTTATCATCGTCGTTGCTTCGATTATTAAGGTCAACCCGATTCAAATCGTCAAACGCACATCCGTGCCGATTCTGGTCGGGATCGTCTCTTGCTTAATCTTATCGTTTATCTTTTTCGCATAAGACAGCAAGAGGCAAGGCACTGCTATAAGGACGTGTCTTGGGTAGGAAGGAGAGATTTCATATGAACCATATATGCGTACTGGGGAGTTTAAATAGAGATACGAGTCATTTGTTAACCAGATTGCCCATGGTCGGAGAGACCGTTCACGGTATCGGCACATCATCAAGCGCTGGAGGAAAAGGGTGCAACCAGGCGGTGTCTGCCGCGCGTCTGGGCGCCAGCGTATCCTTCATCGGCAAGGTCGGCGAAGATAAGGGAGGAGAGCAGCTGCTTAAGGTGCTGCGGGAAGAGAACATAGACACCGCCCATATTCAAGTTGATCCAGACATCCCTACGGGAGAAGCCACCATTCTGATTCAAGAGGATGGGAAAAATGCCATCATCGTAACGGCGGGCGCCAATATGAGCATCAAGGATGAAGATATCGAGCAGGCGTATGCGGCGATCGATCAAGCCGACATCGTCATCGCCCAGTTCGAAATTCCAATCCCGGCGGTGACGAAGGCATTTGCCTATGCCAAGCAGCAAGGCAAGGTGACCATTCTGAATCCGGCGCCGGCGAAGGAGATTCCTGATGCGCTGCTGCAGGCAACCGACATTCTTGTTCCGAACGAGACGGAGATGCAGGTCATTACAGGCGCCGAGCTGAACGGCGATGAGGCCATTCGCGCAGCAGCCAGTCAATTGCTCGGCCACGGCATCCGTTACGTCATCGTGACGCTTGGCGAGCAAGGCGCGCTCATCTGCCATGCAGACGGCGCCGAGCATGTTCCGGCGCAGCGCGTCTCGGCCGTTGACACGACAGCAGCAGGCGATTCGTTCATCGGCGCGTTGTCCAGCAGACTTGATCTAGCCCGCTGGGACAATCCGCAGCATCTGCGGGAAGTGGTGTCCTTCGCCAATTCCTTCTCGGCGCTGGTCGTGCAGCGGAAAGGGGCCATTGCCTCCATTCCCTATTCACATGAGCTCAATTCGTAAATAAGCTACAGAAGGCGCAGCCGAACAGCACGACTGCTGAGGCTGCGCCTTCGTGTATGCGCCACGCCATCCGTTGCGCTCTCCGCCGACATCCGATATGCTGAAATAGACTTCATTACATGAGAGATAAAGGATGAGCCTGCATGGTGAAATGGATTGAATATTGTCTTAGCAAACGAGGCGCTCTTCTAACCTACCCATTCGGCGAGAATATTCCCGTCGTCCGCGTCGGCGGCAAAATGTTCGCTTTATTCCGCGACACCGACGGTTCTCCCAGTGTCAACTTGAAATGCGAGCCTTTCCGCGCCGAGGCGCTGCGGGAACAATTTGCCGAGATTACTCCCGGATATCATATGAACAAACGACACTGGAATACCGTACAGCTCCAAGGCAGCCTTGGCGATTCCGAGATCAAAATGCTCATCGATCACTCCTATGAGCTGGTTTATAAAGGACTGGCGAAAGAGGAGAAAAAGTCGATCGGTCAACACGAATGATAATAGCGAGGGAAAGCCCATGAATACAAAAGCCCAATTAATTCTGCATCCGGTCCGCATGCGCATTGTGCAAACCTTGATGGGTCACCGCAAGCTGACCGTCCATGAGATGGCCGAGCGGCTGCCGAATGTGCCTCAGGCTACACTATACCGCAATTTGAACAAACTCGTTGCGGGCAATATCCTGGAAGTGGTTGATTCAAGGCAAGTGCGCGGAACCGTAGAGAAAATATATGCGCTCGGGGACATGAAGGCGAATCTTACGAAAGAAGATTTCGAACGCAGCACCACAGAAGAGCAAATGAATTGGTTCATCCAATTTGCTGCCGGCTTGATTGACAGGTACGGCCGCTATCTGGACCAGGACCAGATTGACTTGGTCAAAGACGGCCTCGCGTTCCGCGAAGCCGATCTATACATGAGCGAAGAAGAATTCGAGACCTTCAAGTCAGACATTCTTAACGCCTATGAGAAAGTGATGCAGAATGAACCCGCACCGCATCGCAGCAAACGGACCGTGTCCTTCATTGCAATCCCCGAGGCCGATAATTCGAGAAAAAGCGACCGGGAATAACGGCTGTGGTCGCAGGTTTACTCTCATTTCCGGACTTCTGAAACAGATTGTCTCTCCACCAGCACCGGCGGAATAGTCTCTCCTCGGCCCGTTCCCCCGTTCAGCGGCCCGGGCGCCTTTTTCACTATTTTCCACAAACGTTTGCAATTAAGTCATGAAAAGAGCCCTCACCTCAGTGAAGGGCCCGCTGTCGTATTCGGTTACATCATGATTGCCGCAATCCCGATGGCGGCAATGCGGGCGACGTTCGTCAACATGAAATTTTGCACGGCCAAGCCGAACGTCTCTGCTTTCGTCTGCTTCCCGATGAACATATTGACGTTCTTGCGAACCGGAATGAAGGTAAGCAGCACGAGCAGCGGAATAATAGGATTTACTTGCAGCAGCAGCAGAGCAATAAGGTCCAAATAGGACGCGTAATACAAGCAGCGGAACAGAATTAACGCGTTCGGTTTGCCAATATAAACGGGAAGCGTATATCGCTTGTTCTCAATGTCTTCTTCAATGTCGCATATGTTATTGGCCAACATAATATTCGCAATGCCTATTATAGCCGGGATGGAGATGAAGAAAATAAACAACACTTCGATAATGTTGATATGTATATCAAGATAACCATTTTCAATAAATAACGTAACCAGCTGTTGATTATCGATATGGATGTAGGTCGAAATAAATATAATGACAAAGCCCATAAAGAGCCCTGAAAATAGTTCGCCGAGCGGCATTCGCGAGATGGCGATCGGACCCAGGGAATATAAAAACCCAACCATGAAAGACAGTCCGCCCAACAGCAAGATTAAAATATCCGTTTGCAAAAACAACACGAATCCCGCCGTCATTGCCACGAAGAGCAGCGTGATGATGACACCGACGACCGTGCTCTCTTTTAATTTGAATTGAACGATCGCATTATGGACTTCATATCCATAGCCATGGGTCTTGACCGCCTTTTTATAGTCGATATAATTGTTAATCGCCGTCGTAGCCATATCGAAGGACAACAACGAAATGAACATGAGCAGAAAATGAGTCAACCGAAATTCTTGAAAGCGAAAGACTGCATAGAGGGTGCCTATGCAAAACGGAATCATGCTTGCCGCTTTGGTCTTCATTTCAACCAGCTTTAAATATTGTCCGACTGTCACAACCATACTCCCTTTTGTCTGAAAATTGAAAAATCACTTTTTGAAATCTTTCATCATTTTATCGCAAAAAGCGGCAAATTACAGCATATTCCGTTCAATTCTTCGCTGTTGTGTCGATAATTTGGGTAAATTGATGTAGGAAACGGTCGAAATTTTGTGCGTTCAGATACCTTTCTTTTTGCCCCGCTTCCTATGGAAATATTCAACGCATGATTGTATATGCGGAGTGCAGAGGGACGCTCTCCGCCAACAATGTCTCATATTGGAATTGATTTGGAACTATTTCTATATTTGAAGCGTCTATTATATAGAGAAATAGATAAGGGGGATTTATCCAATGGTTCCTGATGCCAGATGCAGACGAAGGGATATCGTCATCCTGCTGCTGTCGCTCGTCGGTGCTGTAGCACTGTTCATAGTCATATTCGTTGCCTTTTCCTTCAAACCCGTGGAAGCACAAGTGCAGAAGGATAATCCCGGTCCCGACATTAAAATCTTGCAGGATGGTGTGGAAATAAAATTAAGCAATCCGCCCTTCCTCAAATCGGGCAGAGTTTTCGTACCGCTGCGCGATCTGGCTCAACTGCTGGATTTCAAAACGGACTGGGATGACACACATAAAGTAATTACTGTAATTGGAATCAACCATGTTGTAACGGTGGACCCCTACAGTATCCAGGCTCTCGTTGACGGGAAATCGGTCACAATGAATGTTCCTCCGGTTATTAGAGGCAGTTCGACCTATGTTCCTCTGCAATTTTTCGCCTCTGCCTTCTCAACTCCGGTTACATGGGATACGTATACGAAGACGGTCAACATCAATAATCAATCGAAATATCTTCATGCCGTCCATCCAAACGGAACCATGTTCTGGGTCAGCAAGCAAAACGGCACGCTCTATATGAGCGCTGGGGGAGCCAAACTCGTAACCGTTGGTCAAATCCATTTGAACACGATCGAGATCGACAAAGGGAATATGAGGGTAGAAAGCTTAGACTCCCGCGGATATGACATTGAAATTGCGGTTTCCATGAAAGACATGACGGATGCTGTGTATAACGTGCGTGTCCTTGGCGGTAAAATCGCGAGGGAAACGATAACTAGTCCAAGCGACTGAGGCCGGCTGCAACGACACGTTATTCTCTTGACTTTCGAATCTATCAGCTTTAATCTAAAGATAGGCAGATAACTAGATTCATTTTCCAATTACATACTATCTTTATTGATAAAGGCAAACCCATCGAAAGATGGCGACGCAAAGCTACAGGGGCTACGGCGAAGTTTTTCGCTAAGCCAGCCAGTTACCGATATAGAAGCTTAACGTTTCTTTGCGACGTTATGAAGCCCTTCTTATTTCGGTAAGAAGGGCTCTTTCATTTATAATTTTACAACTGCATATGTCAACTCCGTATTGATAAGGGCAAACCCACTGAAAGGTGGGGACGCAAAGCTACAGGGGCTTCAGCGATATTCGCAAAGCCAGCCAGTTACCAATAATGAAGTGTAACGTCTTGTTGCATGGATCATGCCCTTCTTATATCGATAAGAAGGGTTTTCTGTTTCAAGACGGGCTTCGATAGGAGAGATTTGTCATGAAGTGGGACAAACGTTTACTCGTCTTCCTGGCCTTTTTAACTCTAATATTTGCCTTGCCTGCATACACGGTTCATGCAGCAGACAACACTATTGATAAATTGGTCGTTCTGCCAAGCGGCGACTATAACGTCAATGAAGCAGCCGCTATGAAGCAACGGCTAGAAAAGATTCCTGCCAACATCTTGAACACACTGTTCGACAAAGGCGTCAAAATTAAATTAACGAACGATATGATTACGAATGAGCCTGAATTGAATTATTTAAAAGGCGTGACGCCACGAGGCTGGGAAGGCACCGGAAAAACGTGGGATGATGTTCCAGGGGTAAGCGAGAGAGTCGTCGTCGCCAGAATTGGTTACAGCAACACAGGCAAAGGCCATAATTCGTTGAATCTGGAAATCCACGAAACGATGCATGCGGTAGACCGGTTCGTATTTAACGAAGTCAGCAGCACAGAGGAGTTCAAAAACATATTTAATGCCGAGGCTAATGTGAAATATAGCGGAGATGGCTATGTCTCGGTTCAGCCGACAGAGTACTTTGCGGAAACCGCCAGCTTGTATGTATATAGCGAGAACACACGCAATGATCTGAAGAACAGCATGCCCCTCACATATGAATTTTTGGACAAGCTGTTTGCCAGATAATACAGATACATGAGAAAAGCTCCTCTCTGGTCACGCCAGAAGAGGAGCTTTCTTATTGCATAGCGGTGATATCCTTCAGGTCTTAAGGGTAAACCCGATCCGGATTCACTTGATCCCAGATTTCGGTTTCATCCGCATTTCTCTGATACTCATGGTGATTCGTAGCTTCCAGCACGTCCGTGTAGTACCACTTGGTCGGCGTGTTGTCCGGCCACTGCTTTGCATCCTTGTGAATGCCGTCTGCCTTCACCTTCCGGTTCAACACGCTATTGATGAAGGACATGGCTTCCGCACGGGAAATGTACTGGTTCGGCTTGAACGTTCCGTCTGGATAGCCCTTAATCCAGCCTTTGTTAGCTGCTGATACGATATATTTTTCTGCCCAATGTCCGCTAATGTCGGTAAACATATCGTTCTTCTGCTCATCCAGCTTGTCGAAGCGTGATGCGATGGCGGCAAATTCCGCTCTCGTAATGGAACGTTCCGGCTTGAAGTTTCCGTCTGGATACCCCGTGATAATGCCCGCATTTTCCATCGTGGAGATATGTTTGTTCGACCAGCGCTTGCTGTCGACATCCCCATAGGAATTGCTGCCTTTCATGTAGTTGCTGCGGGTCTCATCCTTCATCAGCCGGTAGAAGATAACAGCAACTTCCTCGCGGCTGATAAGGTTCTCCGGCTTAATCGTTCCGTCCGGATAGCCGTTAATGTAATTGTAGTGATTATCCGTTTCCAGCTTCGGTGGAACTGGCGGCAATGGCGGTACCGGAGGCAACGGGTTGGCTGGGTTGCTCGGGTTGGTCGTTATTGTTGTCGTCGAGCCGCCCGGGCTTCCCGTTCCAGGATTCCCCGGTTCAGGATTGGTCGTATTTTTCGTGTAGTAGAAAACATACTCCTGCCCTTCGCCAGTCGTAAAGGTATACGTGTCACTTGCCTTGACAGGTATGTACCCGGATACCGATACAGCCGAAAGAGTTACCTTCTCGCCAGCTTTGCCGCTCTTCGTCGTCGGCGCGGCCAGCTGCTGGCCTGTGCCTTGCTCCAAATACTTCACGGTGACGTGTTGGTCTACATTAGATGCATCCTTGGTGTAATGAATCTCCAGTACCTGATTCGGTTCACTCGTAAAGGTATAAGGGTAAATGGACTGTTCAGGCGTATATACCGCCCCAGTAACGGTAATCGGTGTCGGTCTTACATTAATGTGTTCTCCCGTTCTGCCTTTAACGCTTGTCGAGTCCTTAACAGGGTGGCGTGTTTCCTTATCCAAGTGCATGATAGTGAGCAGTTGCACATCATCAGCGCCACCCTTGGTATAGAAGAAGGTGTACTCTTGATCCGGATTCGCGATAATTACATATTCATGATTAAAGTTCAATGGCGTGTACACCGCATCAGACACTGTAATCTGATCGGCGGTCAACCAGAGAATATCTCCAACCTTGCCTGTATAGAGGGTCGGTTCTTGCAAGACTGCATTTGTATCCTGCTCCATATATTGAACAGTTACCGTATAATCTTCACCTTGATTTACTTTGTTGTAGAAGAAAGTGTACTCCTGTACGTCTGCATTTGTGATAGTGTAATCAATGCTATAGCTTTCAGGAGCGTATACGGCATCAGATACCGTAATATCGGTTGCTGTTAACTTGATGCTCTCTCCAACTTTTCCGGTATGTGACGTGGACTCTTGCAACACCGCATTTGTCGCACGCTCCACATAATTCACTGTCACGGTGCGTTGTTCATCCGTTGGAGCATCTTTCTTGTAGTAGAAGGTGTATACATTGTCTTCCGCTTTGAAGGTGTATTCGACCTCTGCCTTTTCCGGAGTATACCCGGCCACCGGTACAGCCTTCAGCGTGATTTGCTTGCCTGTATAGCCTTCTTGCATAGTTGGCTCGGCCAGTTCTCTATCCGTATCTTTTTCAAAATACTGGACGGTCAGGACCTGCCCTTTAGGCGCGTAGTAGAAGGTGTACACATTGCCTTCGGCCTTGAAGGTGTAGTTATCCTTGGCCTTCACTGGTGTGTAGCCCGGTACTTCCTCGGCTTTCAGCTCAACCGTTTGACCCGTGACTCCATCTATGCTCTTCGCCGGGGCTAGAACTTTATCCGTGCCTTCCTCCAGATAGTTCACCGTCAGCTTTTGTGCCGCACCTTTGTAGTAGAAGGTATACACATTGCCTTCCGCTTTGAAGGTGTAGTTATCCTTGGCCTTCACTGGCGTGTAGCCTGCTACTTCCTCAGCTGTCAGCTCAACCGTTTGACCGGTGACTCCGTCTACCGTCTTCGCTGGGGCCAGAACTTTATCCGTGCCTTCCTCCAGATAGTTCACCGTCAGCTTTTGCGCGCTTCCTTTGTAGTAGAAGATATGCTCCTGCTTGCCTTCCGCCGTGAACTTGTAGTCCACTTTGTCTGGCTTCACCACGCTGTATCCCGCTACTGTCTCCGCAATCAGCTCAACGGTATCTCCCGTCTTGCCTTTGACCACTTTCGAAGGATGTACCTCTTCGGTTGTTCCTTCTTTATAGTACTTCACGGTGACGCTTTGCTCACTGGCGGCATAGTTGAATGTAATGTTTGCATTCTTGCCAGGCATCACACCAGTTACACGGCCATCGCTTACGTTCAAGCCGCTTCCTTCACTGACCACGGCGTCCGTGAAATGATACCCTGGGAAAGCCTTGCTTCCAACGTCTACGGATTCCCCCGGCGCTTTATCCACTTCGCTGCTTTCAAACACTTTATCTCCGGCCCGATGCACGATGGTCAGCTTGCTCGGAGCATCTGTAAATCCGAACCAAATAATTTGTGAAGGCTTGCTCAGCGTTAAATCAACCGTTGTAGGATTAGAACCGACCTTCAAATAATAGCTTTCAATCGGCGGCGCAGGAACCGAATACGACTGACCTATATCCAGCGCTTTGTTCCCTTCCACCATGAAATAATTGCTGTAAAGCTCTTCTGCCAAATCCGGTCTTTCGACGACTTCCCCATCCGCATTAACCGGAGTCCCTTCGGCATTGACCTTGTAACCTTTAACGAGAATGGAGCCTTTGCCGAAGCTTACTTCCGGCACTTCGAAGTCTTTCGCTGTGCGTTGGCTATTCGCGTCCGTATAGTTCATCGTCGTCTTGCCGTTCGTCGGATACAGCTTGCTCGGATCCGGATTCTTTGACAGATCCATCAACACGGTGTAAGTCAGTGTCGCCGGAGTGCCTTCCACGATATTGCCGACATTCCACGCAAATGTCTCCGTAGCCGGATTCCACGTCACCGTGCCTTGTGAAGCCTTGTAATCGTCTTCGCTCACAGAGCTGCCCTTCATCTTCAGATTGAACATGTCACCCATCGGATCGGTGACTTGGGCGTTCTCGGCCGCAAAAGCGATTTTGCTTGCCAGCTCGGCAAAGATTTTCTCGAGCTCTGAACTGTTGGAAGAATAGTACCCCTTATTCTGACTGTTGGTCAGGACATAGGTGGCATTGCTGTTACTGCCGACATCAAGACCGATGGAGTAGATGTTAGCACCGGAATCAATAATGTTCTTGGCTTCGGAAATCGTGCCAATCCCATTGTCCAAAATCGTTTTTCCATTTACCTTATAAGACTGATCGAACTGATTCCACCAGCTGCCGTATTTCAACGAGAAATTAGATCCCGAACCTAGAATCGTGTTGTAATTAAAATTTGAAAGTATAAAGTCATATTTCCCGCCGGGCCATGTGTGATTGGCTGCAGTAGAAGCCTTATAGCTGTATGTAGGTTCGCCATCACTCAACAGCACAACAACCTTGTTCTGAGCATTGCTGCTCTCGAGCAACGTGCGGGCACGGAGAAGACCTGCCTGGATATTCGTCCCGCCGTCTGCTCTAATCCCTTGAATCGCTTGTTTTAAGGCATCCTTTTGCTCGATCCCTTTAAACCCGGACACTTCTTGATAATTTTTGTTGAAGGTAACAACCGCAATTCGTGTCGTAGAATCCTTCACCAGCAAATTGTCGACAAACCGATTCGCCGCATCTCTGGCTTTGGCCATCCGCTGTTTATCGTTCATACTCCCGGACTTGTCAATGACGAGTACGACATCGGAGCCGCCGGTTTTGAGATTTTTACCTTCAGCTGTCAGCGTAATCTTCCATTCGCCCTTGGTCCCGGTAGGCTCAGCGCTCTTGGTCAACTTAACCGCGCCAGGATTAGGCCAGATCAGATCCCCCGAGTTTGCGGCTGCCGCTGCACTTGGAAGGGTATTGGGCATAAATCCGAAAAACACCGACAACATGCACAACCACGTAACGGCCAACCTTGCTTTACGTTTCATGTATCCACCTCATTTTTTCATTTAAATCCTCCTTTGCCTGTTCCTACTAGCCTCCTCATTCTTATTTATATAACTCTGCGGAACGAAAATTCCGCTGAGAGACTCACATAAATAAAAAAGCCCGGCTGCATTAACATGATTGTTAAATGCAGCCGGACGATCATTAGTCGGAGCGACTATTAGACTCCAAAGCTTTGCGACCTAATCTTTCGATTAGTGTGCCGTAATTCAATTATCAAAATGGCATACATAAGATTAATACCATTAAGCCTTAAAACCTAGTAACCAAGAACTAACAAGCTCAATATATTTCATGATGTTCTATTTGTCAATGGGGTTCTTGAAACTTTTTTATGTATCATTCGAATATCAATCCCCCGCCCGATAACGGTCTTCATTCCTAGATCCGCTGTTAGCAGAGGGTGGTTACATTGCCAGATGGGGAGGGGACGAATTTGCATTAATCATCCCCTGCACAGATGAATCAGGCATGCTGCTGCTGCAGAACCGCCTCCAGCGCAGCATTCATGGCTGTACCAGCACAAAAATCAATCCCGTCATACGTCGGAACGCATCATCCATTCACTCATTCAGCTTCATTCCGCGAAAAGGCAGCCCTCTCATCATACCGCACAGCCCCATACTCTACCTTACCAGAAAGAATAGGCCGCAGAGGCGTTCTTCCCTGTCACCGTGAGCCGACATATTCCAATACGTCATCGATTTTTGTCAAACGCAGGTGCGCCCTGCTGCAGCTGCACGCTTCGCCGATGGCGGCTGTCCGCATTCCGGCGCGCAGGGCAGCGTCGATGCCGGCTTCCGCATCCTCGACGACAAGGCAGGAGGCCGGATTCGCGCCCAGCTTCTCGGCCGCCAGCAGAAATACCTCTGGATGCGGCTTGCTGTTCGCAATCTCGTTGCCATCCGCCACCGCATCGAACGCCGTCTCCAAGCCGACCTGCCGCAAAATAAGCGGCGTGTTCTTGCTGGAGGAGCCGATTGCTATCTGGATGCCCCGCCGCTTAAGCTCATGCAGCGTCCGTATGACGCCCGGCAGCAAATCCCGCTCCGTCAGCCCGTTCAAGTACTGCCGGTAATAGCCATTCTTTTGCTCCGCCAACTGGGTCTTTTCCACATCGGTATACGCCCGTTCCGCCTGCTCCACGATGATGTCCAAGCTCTCCATCCGGCTTATGCCGCGCAGCCGATTATTGACTTCACGATTGAACGGAATACCCTCCTGCTCTGCCATTCTCGCCCAAGCCAGGTAATGATACTCATCGGTCGTCACGATAACGCCGTCAAGGTCAAAGATGACCGCACTCACATCCAAGCCCGTTGTTGCCGCTGCGCCTGCCGTGAATCCCTTCGTCACCAGCGCATCCATTATAGCTTCGACTCCCAGCAGTTGCAGAACGGATCGATTGGGTTGATGCCTTTGAACGGAGAACGGCCGAGCATTTTATCGATAATGGCATCCTGCACATATTCGTTGGAGGAATAACCGTTAATGAACGTTTTTACCTGCGGCACGTCTTGGAGATGATACGGGCTCGCGACAGATACGAAGGCCGTCGGCAGCTCGTGGATGAACCAAGGCATATCCGCCCCCATCGGCGGCGCGAAGTTGACGCGTACGGCGGTCTGGTTGCTCTTCGTCTCCAAGTTCGCATAGTAGAGCGCCAAATCGTATTTCCCGGTCACTTCCTGGACCGACATGGACATGATGCTGAAGTCGAGATGTTCCTTCTGGAAAATGTCCACCTCGAACCCTTCGCGCTCCAGCACTTCCACAAAGCGCTTATACGTGCCTTCTCCGCCGAAATGTCCCGCTTCATCGCCGAATACGTAGAACAGAATGCGCTTGTGCTTCTCGATGCTAATCGGGAGCAGTGACTGCGTATCCTTCACGAGCGTGACCGCTCCATCCGCGCATTCGCGCGCCCAAGCCACGTGCTCTTCCGCTTGCAATACTTCAAGCGCTTCCGGACCGGGCACAAGCGTGCCTTCCCGCTGCTTGCGGTGCAGCCCAAGCGCTGCCTTGAGCGCCAAAATGCGGGTTACCGCCTCATCGACGCGTTCTACCGTCAGAATACCGTTCTCGATGCCCTTCATCATGAATTCGTAGTCTTCCGATATGTTCTTGTTGAACAAGAACATATCGCAGCCGGCAGCAATCGACTTCGGTACCGCAATTTCGCGCTTTTCTGCCATCGTGAAGCCGCCCATCGGCGTCGCGTCCGTCACGATCATGCCGTTGAAGCCAAGCTTCCCGCGCAGGAGGCCGTTCAGCAGCTCCGGAGCCAGCGTCGCCGGCATAATCTCCTCGTCCTTGATGCCCGGCACGAGCGCACGGCTATATGCCGGCTGCATAATGTGGCCGATCATGACCGTCATGGCGCCTTCATCAATCAGCTCCTTGTACACGTATCCGAACGTCCGGTCCCACTCCTCCGTCGGGAGCGAGTTAATCGTAATGTGCAGATGCTGATCGCGCTCGTCGACGCCGTCGCCCGGGAAGTGCTTAATGGAGACGGCCACCCCGTTCTCCTGCGAAGCCTTCGTATAGCCGCGGGACATCCGAAGCACGCGCTCCGGATCGGAGCCGTACGTCCGCACGTTCGTAATCGGATTGCGGAAGTTAATATCGATGTCGATGACGGGCGCGAATGCCCAGTTGCAGCCTACCGCCGCGCCTTCGCGGCTGGCCACCGCGCCGAGGCGGTAGCCCATCTCTTCATTATCGGTAGCCGCTACTTCGAGCTGCTTGCCGAAGAAGGTGCCTTCCGAGGCAATGCCGTTGCCGCCGGCTTCCAGGTTAGCGGAGATGAGCAGCGGCACCTTGGAATTCTCCTGCAAGAAACGATGCGTCTCCTGCACCATTGCGCCTTCGCCGGGACGGTACATAATCCCGCCGATTTTATGCGTATCCAGCATGTTTTTCAGTTCGTCCTTATCTTGGCTGAGACCGATCGGGCAGAACAATTGCCCCACCTTCGTCTCCAAGTCCATCGCAGCCAAAGTATCCTGTACCCATTGAATATCGTCATCGTTCAAATGAAACGGTTTCGCTTTCAAATCGATCATATTGCACTTCCTCCTTAGGTGTAGTGAAATTGGCGGCGGTAAGGTCCTTATCACGGATCCGCTCTGTCACCGCCAAGGTTGTTCATTTTGAGCCCGGTTAAGCTTGAAGCGTCGTTGCGCCGCCTTGACGCTTCGCTTCCAATTCGCCAATCATCTGCTGCTCGACATGGTCCAACTTGTAGAACAGGAACAGCACCGCACAGATAACGAAGCAGATGAACGGCATCCATACGAAGTTGAATTGGATGGCTGCCAGACCGGATGCAGCCTGCTCTTGGTTCGGAACGTATTGTCCAATTGCGAGAACCCACGCTGCCAATGCGCCGCCGATCCCCATGCCGAACTTGACGCCGAAGGAACTGGCCGCCGTCAGCAGCCCTTGGGCTCTGACGCCGGATTTCCATTCACCGTAATCAACGGTATCCGCCAGCATGGCGAACAAAAGGCCTGCTGCAAATCCGATGCCGACATTACCGATAATTACGGCGCCCAGCAGAACCGGAATAGAACTCATAACTGCCGCCCCGTATGCAATGAGCTGACCGAGGGCACCGAGGACCATGCCGAGCAGCGCCGTATTGCGCTTGCCGATTCTCTTCGTCAGCAGCGGCATCAACGCAATACCAACGAGCATGAGCACATTCAAGCCGTTAACGAGCGGAACGAGATCCTCGCGGCCAAGGTTATATTTCAGGAAAAACACAGTGGACTGGCCCTTGCCTGTCATAGCAACCCATACGAATACGTTGATGACGAGCAGCAGCCACCAAGGCACATTGCCTTTCAGCGCCTTGACGCTCTGTCTGAACGGGACGGCTTGATTTCCGTCTGCTGTCTGGACCCGTTCACGCGTGTTCGCGAATGTAGTGAAGAAAAACACGACGGCGATCGCTGCGAACAAAATCATCGTCCACATGAAGCCTTGCTGCTGATTGCCCTTGCCGAACGCCGCTACCAGCGGCAGCGCGCCGATGCTGACGACCAAGCCGCCCAATTGACCGAAAATCATACGGACTGAATTCACGACCGTACGTTCCTGCGAATTGCTGGTCATGCTCGGCAGAAGCGATGTTAACGGCAGGTTAATCGCCGCATACAATATGCCAAGCAAAATATAAGTAACGTAAGCGTATACAAGTTTGCCCGTGCCGCCGAAATCCGGAGTCATAAACGTCAGGACGGCAACGATGGCGAACGGCAAGGCGAGCCACAGGAAATATGGTCTTGATTTGCCCCACTTCGTATTGGTGCGGTCGATCAGCACCCCGATGATCGGACTGTCGAAGGCGTCGATTACCCGAGCCACCAAGAACAAGGTGCCTACTGCCGCCACATTCAATCCGTATACATCGGTATAGAAAAACATCAAATACATCGTAATCATCTGGAATACAAGGTTGGATGCCGTATCCCCGAGGCCGTAACTAATTCGCTCTTTCCATGACACCTGGTTTCCCATGAGGCGTACCCCCTTCAATAGTCCTTGCCGTAATCGCATCGCGTTCGTTCGTTAACCTTACCCCACATAAGTTGTAACCCCTTACATTTATGATTATAGGGACTTTCGGACTGTTCAACTTTCCGTTTGTTAATAGAAACAATGTCACTTTTTTAGGTTGTCCCCTCACTTTTTAGAGCGCTTACATTGAAACCATAAAAAAAGACACATCGAAATGTGCCTTTTTGTCATAATTATGCGATTGGATTATGGCTGCCGCAACGGCCGCAGCTCGAACAGCCGCACCTCGTGCGGCGTCAGCTTGCAGCTAAATGTTGCCGCCCCCTCGATATCGATCACCTTGTACTGCTGATGCGGCGCCGCCTTGCGGTTCAAGTAGTCCGCCATGTCAGGCGTCAGCGATGCGGGCGCGCCCATATCAAGCCAAGTGTCATAGGCGCTGCCGTGCTCACGGCTAATCGCGATCTGGCGCAGCTCGTATCTTCCGGCGGGAATGCCTTGGCAAACAAAGTTCATCTCCAGTTCGTTCAAGTCCTGAAACACGTGATACCGGTTATACGTGTCGATGCCAAGCGATTCGCGCACTTCATACAGCTTGTCATAATGGCAATAATGGTAGGCCAGCAATTGGAATCGATCGCCTGCCTGTGTCACGCAGTATCCGCTCCCGCGATCCAGAAGCCGGTCGCCCAACTGGCTCAGCAGCTCGTAGGCATAATATCCCGGCTTTTTAATCCCGTTGTTCGTAATGAGACCCAAGCCGCCGTGGAACGTGTGCTCCGGCAGCGGAAGCTCCTCCAAGTGATCCGTGATCGTCCAGTACGCCAAGCTGCTAACCTCATCAAGGTTCTCTACGATGTTCTTGGCAATGTAGGCTGCTTTGAAGCAAGTATCGTTCGTTAAATCCCGATGGCTTCCGGTTGCATTCCACTCGGTGACATGAATTTCCGGGATCCGCAGCTGCTCCTGTTGGAGGTTCTTCTTCAACTGCGCCACCGTGTCCGACAAGTAATCGCTCGCTCTGCTGTTCGGCAGCCAGATGAACTCCCCCTTCTCGTCATCGTGGAACCCGGCCGGATAGCTATGGAAGGAGGCGAAATCGGGAAGGCACTCGCGGCTGCGGCAGAAGGACCAGAACCGTTGCAGCCAGCCTTCCTTATATATCGTGTCCGATATCATCTCCGGCCCGCCGAACCTGAAGTCCGGGGACATATCCTTCACGACGCGGTACGTATGCAGGTACAGATCGCAATAATCTTCGAACGAATCCTCCCAGAATAACGGCAGATCGGGCTCGTTCCAGCAAGTGTAGTACCACGTTCTCATTTCCTCCAGACCATAGCGGTGCCTGCAATGCGCCATGAATTGCCGCACCAGCTCGACCCAACGGGCCAGATCTTTCGGCTTGCTAATATTGCTCTTCTTATAGAAGATACACTGATCTCCGCTCGCCAAATCCGAGGGCATGAAGCCAAATTCAATGTACGGCTTGAGCCCGATGTCCTGCAAGAAATCGAACAGCTGATCCACGTAGAAGAAATTGAATACCGGCTGTCCGTCACGATCCTCGCGATAGACCATCATCTCGTCATCAAAAATGCCGTGGAATCGAATGTATTCGAATTTAATCACCGACTGAATCGAGCGGAGCTGCTCCTGCACGGTCCGGTACAATCCTTCCTTCGCCTTGCCGATCGTGCACAACGTGCGCCAATACGGCTTGAGCGGTTTGCCCTTGCCGTCGAACTGCACGCGAATTTCCTTCGTTACAACCCCCACGTCCGTCGACTTGCGCCCGAGGCCCTTGCTTTGGTCCGGCAAATATTTGAACAGCGCTCCGTAGCCGTTTTCCCGGTCGAATTCCAAATAGGTCACCTTGTTGCCCGACAGCTTAGGCTCGGTCTCCGTCTGTTCCCGCAAATTCTTGCGGTATTGATTGGGCGTCGTATTGTATACGTCCTTGAACACTTTATGGAACGATTTCAAGTTCGGGAAGCCATGATCCAACGCAATCTTCGTAATCGAATAATCCGTAAAGGCAATATCGTTGACAGCATGATTGAGCCGAATCCGATTGACGTAGCGGATGAAGGACTGACCCATATGTTTTTGAAAAAAACTGGACAAGTACGGCACGGACAGGTGCTCCTGCTCCGCCAGGTCGTTCAGATTCAACGGTTTCGTGTAATTTTCCTGAATGTAGTGCGCGATGCGCAGCATCCGCTCCATATGCTTCGGACTGAGCCTTCCGCCGTCCTCCCGCTCCCCCTCCTTGAACTTCCGCAGCAGCAGGTAGACGAGCTCGAACAATAGCGACTTCATCTTCATCTCATATCCATAGCTCTCCTTGCTGTACACCCACATCATTTCGGCAAGCAGCGCCCGGATTTCATTGAATTTCTCCTGTTCGTCCGGCTCGTAGAGGAACGATTTGCAATGGAACGTCACCTGATCGATATCTTCGAAATGATCCCGGATGAACGAAATCGGAATTTGCAGCGCGAGCAGCAGATTGTCCGCTTCCGATTCGATCGAATGAATTTCATTACTGTTGATGAGCAGCAGATCTTCTTCTCCGAGGCTGTATTTCTTCCGCTGTATGAATACGCTAACATTCCCCTTCAGCACGAAGAGCAGCTCCAAGCTGTCATGCCAATGATCGGGCACGTACTTCGGATTGTGCAGAAAGAGATTGATGTTCAGCTTGGCATCCATCGGGATGCTCTCATAGATATAATCCAATCCGGTCACCTCAACGCCTTCCGGCACGACATTTATAACCTATATTATACGCGTCTGCCCAACATCACGAATATGAAATAATTGCCATGTCGTGATACGAACGCACATACCCTAAACCAGGGCCTTTTTTAGTGAAAAAAGTCACATGAAGGCGGTTTAATTGTTACAATATTGCGAAGTGAGAGGCTTGCGGCGCCAATTATGAACAAAATGAAAAGTCGTCGTAAATGAAAGAATTCGCGAGAAAATGAGCTTAATTGAGAGATAAACGTTACGGAACACCCGGGTGGATCTAAAATTTATGGGGATTCATGGCAAATATGGTGCTCTTTATGTTTTGTTTATAAAATAACTTCTCACTAATATAGATGTGATCAAGTTTATACGACATTTGTCATTTTCATAGCTCATCTAAAGCACATCTTAGAGAGAAAGGGGTACCTTATGAAGAAGAAAGGGTTGTTAGTAAGCTTGTTTGCAGCTCTTCTTGTCCTCTTGACCGGGTGTAACTCTCTAGCAGTTCTGAACCCGAAAGGTCCAGTGGCCAAGACACAGTCTGACGTCATTATTTTTTCCATAATTGTTATGGCTGTGGTATTGCTTGTCGTCTACGTCCTGTATATTTACATGTTAACGAAGTACCGTGCCTCCAAAGCGGCACCCGATTATGAGCCGCCGCACATGGAGGGCAGCAAATGGCTGGAGATTACATGGACTTTAATTCCGGTCATCATCGTCATTATTCTGTCCGTGGTGACGGTTCGCAGCACCTATGCGGTTGAGACGACGCCTGCAGGTTATGAGAACGATAAGCCGCTTGTTATTTATGCCTCATCCTCGAACTGGAAATGGCATTTCAGCTATCCGGAGGAAGGCATCGAGACGGTCAACTACGTCAACATTCCGACGAACCGTCCAGTAGAATTCCGCTTGTATTCCTTCGGGCCGATTACGAGCTTCTGGGTGCCTCAGCTGGGTGGTCAGAAGTACGCGATGAGCGATATGGTAACGAAGCTCCGTCTCGTAGCTGAACACGAAGGATCGTTTGTGGGTAAAAACTCGAACTTCTCGGGTAAAGGCTTCGCCCATATGGAATTCGAAGTGTTGGCAATGCCGCCGGCAGGTTATACGAAATGGCTTGATGAAGTGAAACAGACGGCTTCCGAACTAACCGAGCAAGAATTCAATACCTTGCTCGAAACCGATCACGTCGGACGTAAAACATACACTTCTACGCACTTGGCATTCAGACCGGCGCCAGAGGGCGAACATGGGGGACATAACCATGGATCTTCCGACGCCGATACCAATGATGGTACGAATACAGAGATGGATCACTCCAAGATGGACCACTCGACGATGGACCATTCCAACATGGGCCACGACGAGAAGGATAATCAGGAAGCCGATCATTCTCAGCATGGCAACTAGAACGAACCAGAAAGGAGTTCTTTCAGTATGAAATGGGACGAATTTTTCGTTACCGGCGAACCGATGATTTACGGCGCTATGGCCAGTATCGTCCTCGTGTCGATAGCCATCCTCTTTTGCTTGACCTATTTCAAAAAATGGGGCTATCTGTGGCGTGAATGGCTAACTACCGTCGATCATAAAAAGATCGGGATTATGTATATTTTGAGCGCCCTGATCATGCTGTTCCGCGGCGGAGTCGACGCGCTGATGATGCGTACGCAGCTTGCCGGCCCGGACATGAAGTTTTTGGACGCGCAGCACTACAATGAAGTATTTACGACTCACGGCATCATTATGATTTTGTTTATGGCAATGCCGTTTATTATCGGCTTGATGAACGTCGTCATTCCGCTCCAAATCGGGGCGCGCGACGTCGCATTCCCGCGCTTGAACGCAGTCAGCTTCTGGCTGTTCTTCTCCGGCGCGATGCTGTTCAACATATCGTTTGTTATCGGGGGATCTCCCGATGCGGGCTGGACCGCTTACTTCCCGCTTGCAAGCACCGAGTTGAGCCCGACCGTGGGCAATAACTACTACTCCATCGCCTTGCAAATAGCCGGGATCGGTACGCTTATGACAGGCGTCAACTTTATCGTGACGATCCTGAAAATGCGCGCGCCTGGCATGACGTTGATGCGTATGCCAATGTTTACATGGTCTGTACTTATCACCTGCGTCATTATTTTATTCGCGTTCCCTGTCTTGACGGTAGCGTTGGCGCTTATGATGTTCGACCGCATGTTCGGCGCCCAGTTCTTCACGATGGCCAATGGCGGTATGGATATGCTGTGGGCCAACCTGTTCTGGGTATGGGGTCACCCTGAGGTCTATATCGTTATTTTGCCGGCGTTCGGTATTTACAGCGAAATTATCGCTACCTTCTCACGCAAAAATCTGTACGGCTACAAATCGATGGTCGTCAGTATGGTAGCTATTTCACTCTTGTCCTTCCTCGTATGGGCGCACCATTTCTATACGATGGGGCATGGCGCCATGGTTAACGGATTCTTCTCCGTCACTACGATGGCAATCGCGGTGCCGACAGGGGTTAAAATATTCAACTGGCTCTTCACCCTGCAGAAGGGCAGGATCGAGTTTACGACACCGATGCTGTATTCGCTCGCCTTTATTCCGATCTTTACGATTGGCGGCGTAACCGGCGTTATGCTCGCGATGGCGAGCGCAGACTATCAATATCATAATACGATGTTCCTGGTCGCTCACTTCCACTATGTGCTGATTCCGGGTACCGTCTTCGCGGTAATCGCCGGGATGTACTATTGGTTCCCGAAACTGTTCGGCTTCCGGCTCAACGAGCGGCTTGGCAAGATCAGCTTCTGGATTATCGCAATCAGCTTCAACGTGACGTTCTTGCCATTGTTCTTCTTGGGACTGAAAGGCATGACGCGCCGTATGTACACGTATTCCGAGAGCACCGGCTTCGGACCGCTGAACCTAATCGCTACGATAGGATCAGCTGCTCTGGCTATCGGATTCGCCATTCTCGTATACAATATTTACTGGAGCTTCCGCTACCAGCCAAGAGATACGACAAGCGACCCTTGGGATGCGCGTACGCTTGAATGGGCAACGCACAGCCCGGTTCCGGAATATAACTTTGCCATTACGCCTAACGTAAAAAGCCTGGATGCATTCTGGTTCTGGAAGAAGAACAAGCAGCCATTGTTCGAAGACAAGATCGAAGAGATTCATATGCCTAACAATAACGGACAGCCGTTCGTGCTTGGCATTATTTTCTTCTTTTTCGGATTCTTCATGGTATTCAGTTGGTGGACTCCGGCTATCATAGCAGGCATTGCGATTCTGATTATGCTCGCCGTGCGTTCCTTCGAACGCGATCATGGCCGCCATATACCGGTGAAGGAAATTAACAAGACGGAACAACAATTGCGGGGTGATAAAGCATGAAGATCGATAACACGCTGCCGCTAGAATACCAGACGGAAGAGAACAGCAACCGTATATTTGGCTTCTGGTTGTTCCTCGGTGCGGAGATTGTGCTCTTCTCTACACTCTTTGCCGTCTACTTAACACTATGGACTCGTTCGGGCAACGGCCCGACGGCTCAAGAAATATTTCAGATTAAACCAGTACTGCTGGAAACGTTCCTGCTCCTGACGAGCAGCTTCACCTGCGGTCTCGCGATCCACAGCATGCGTCTCAGCCTGAAGAAGCCGGCATTGATCTTCTTCGCCATTACGTTGCTGCTCGGTCTCGGGTTCCTGGGCATCGAGATCTATGAATTCGTCACTTATGTGCATGAAGGCGCGACGCTGCAGACATCTGCATTCCTGTCCAGCTTGTTCGTCCTGCTGGGCACGCACGGTGCGCACGTAACGCTCGGTCTCCTCTGGGGATCAGGCCTGATGATTCAAATTAAGCGTGAAGGCTTCACGCGGGATACGGCGAATAAATCGTTCATCTTCTCGCTGTACTGGCACTTCTTGGACGTTGTCTGGATCTTTATCTTCAGCTTTGTATACTTGAAAGGATTGATGTGACATGAAACAACTATTCCCGATACGTCATGTGATGGGATATGTCTTTTCTCTCATCCTTTCCTTGGTTGCGCTAGCCGTCATTGTCTGGGATATGTCGTTCGCAACAGGCCTTACGATCCTGCTCATCTGTGCAGCGATTCAAGCAGGCGTGCAGTTGATTTTGTTCATGCATATTGACGAGGACAAATCCAATAAGGCCTCGAACTACACGAATATCGCGTATGCGCTGTTCGTAGGTCTAGTAACGGTGTTCGGTACGCTGTTCACGATGATCTGGGGTTACTTGTAGGAGAACAAACAGTTAGTGCATTAGAAAGGCTATCCATGAAGTCCATAACTTCAGGATAGCCTTTTTTTTGCATTATTCGGCTTACCTCCGCATCCGAAGCTAGAAGAAAAGCAGGGCTGAAGGATATGCCCGATTCCACTTTTTCTCATGCTGAATTGGATTTGGTGCAATGGAACAGAACGTATATCTCATTGTGTCAGCTGAAACGCTTCTGCCAACAGACGGTAGGAGGTCAGTCTTGCTTCGAAATCGTGCATAATGGTTACGATCATGAGCTCATCCGTGTTGTATTGCTCGCTGTACCGGAGCAGCTCTTGCTTCACCCGCTCAGGGCTCCCGACAACCATTCGCTTGCGATTTTCTTGAATGCGGCTCAAGTCGAATGGCGTGTAAGGATAAGCGGCAGCCGTCTCTACGGAAGGAACGCCCGGCCGCTGGATGCCCCGCTCCAGGAACAGAAAGGTCAGATCCAGACTGGAAGCCAATCGCTCCGCTTCTTCATCGGTTTCGGCGCAGACAACAAATACGGCGAGTATGGAGTGCGGACGTTCCCCTGCCGCAGATGGCTGGAAATGCTGCTGATACCAGCGCATCGCTTCCGCTCCCCCATAGCTGTTAATGAAATGGGCATACGCGAATGCCGTACCCAGTTGGGCTGCGATTCTGGCACTTTCGCCGCTCGACCCGAGCAGCCACATTTCCGGAGCCGTCGAAATGATTGGCGTGGCCTGGAGTCCACTATGACGGTGATTATCAGGCAGCGTATCATGCAAATAGTGCATCAGATCGGTTACCTGCTCCGGATAGCGATCGACCGACGCCCGCCCATCCATCAAAGCTCGGGTCGCCAGCGGCATGCCGCCGGGTGCCCTCCCCAGTCCCACATCAATCCGGTTCGGATACAAGGCTTCGAGCAGACGGAAGTTCTCCGCGACTTTATAAGCACTGTAATGGGGCAGCATGACTCCGCCTGAACCGACACGAATACGGGCGGTTACGGCCGCCAAATGCGATATCAGCACCTCCGGGCTTGAACCTGCGAGGTTAGAAGCAAAATGGTGCTCCGAGACCCAAAAGCGGTGGTAGCCCAGCCGTTCCGCTTCTTGCGCGAGCCGGGCCGTCTCGCCCAGTGTATCGGCCGCCGTGCTGCCTTCAGGTATCGGCGATTGGTCCAATATGCTAAGTTGAATCATACCTCACTCCCCTTCGGTCATCTTATTCCAGAACGTCACGTCATTCACGGCCAATCTCGGCGAGGAATGCGCCGGTTCGGAGGCTTTGCCTACAGGCAATAACATCACGGGGATATAACGCTCCGAGATTCCGAAAGCCTCCTTGAACTGCTCTGGATGAAATCCGCCCATTGGCACGGTATCATATCCCTTAGCTTTGGCAATTAGCATCAATTGCATCGCAATTAATCCGCCATCGATGAGTACAATATTTTTAATCTTCTCCGCACTCATGCTTGCATAGCCATTTGTAATTCGGGTTATGAACGATTGTTTCAATTCTTCATCCATGTAGCCTGATGCAACCGCTTGTTCATAGATGCGCTCCGCCTGCTTGTAGCCCTCCAGATCCCCCAATATGGCGATGACGGCTGACGCATCGACAACCTGCTGTTGATGATTGGCGATTGGAAGCAGCTTCTCCTTCAATGCTTGGTCGGTAATGACAAGGAACCGCCAAGGCTGAAGATTCGCGCTGGAGGGAGCAAGCGTGGCTTCCTTCAGCATGTCTTGCAGATCCGCCTGCGATATGGTTACGGTTGGGTCATAATGACGCACCGAATGCCGATCACGCAGCACCTTAAAAAAATCTTGCGCTTGTTCTACTTTTGTCTCCATCCCATCCAACCTCCGTTATTGTGTGAATTGAAGTATAAAAATTGCAAACATGATACTGTGCTAAATATTACACAGTTAGCAATAAAAAAATAGCTTTTCTTGTTAGCTTAACACACCATATATGACATTACTATGCGCGAATGTTCACAGTTAGCGCCGCTTAACTGTGAAACGATATGCACAGTATAATCCTCATCCCGACCGTTGTCAATCATCACTTCCTAAACTAAGGAATGATCCGCCAGGTCGGCAATGGTGTACTTCTGCAGCACGGCAAGCACGCTTTGATCCAACTCCGCCATCATTTCGGAAAATGCGGCTTTCATGCAAAGGCCAAACGGATGGTCACCCGTCGATTCGAGCAAGCTGGTATGGAACGATTCGTCCTTCTGGAGAGCCATAAGGATGTCGGCGCATGTAATAAGCTCCGGCGCTCTCTTCAGCCGGTATCCGCCGTCGCGCCCTTCTCGAGTCTCCAATATATTCTCTTGAGCCAGCTTAGCGAGAATTCGCCGAATCAAGGTCGCTTCCGATTGAAGATGCTCGGCGATGTCCCCGCTGGGACACCGATTCGGACATTGGGATATTACCGTTAACGCCTGTAGTGCCAATCCAAACGATTTAGAGTGGAGATGACAGGTGTATTTTTCTTTTTTCAATGCTGGTCACTTCCCTCTGGTCACATACTCTGTGTGCATTGTAGCAAAACCGCGTGTTTTAATCAACACGGCGCAAACACAGTAACTGTAGCACGTCGGGCTCTTCCCGAATACGGTATTTTAGGCGAATATCATGAGTTGGAGGTTACGAAATGAATCCATATCCGATGTATCCCTATTACGGGAAGGAGATGAAATGCGAGGAGAAACCGCTTTCCTTCCCGCCGCAGCATCAAGACCAGCAGCCAGGGTTGGAATATGTCATGTCCCCAAGGCCGATATATGACAATCCTGCATATGCCGGCAGTTGCAAGCTGCAGGACCGCGTGGCTCTCATCACAGGAGGAGACAGCGGCATCGGCCGCGCAACGGCGGTGGCGTTCGCCAAGGAGGGGGCGGATGTGGCGTTCGCCTATTTATATGAAGAACAGGATGCGTTGGAAACGCGAACGCGCATCGAGCAATTGGGCAGACGATGCTTGCCGCTTCGTGCCGATCTGCGCACCAAGGCAGCCTGCGCCGCCATCGTCGAACAGACGCTGCGCCGCTTCGGCAAGCTTGATGTGCTGGTCAACAACATCGGCGTCCAATATCCGCAGCATAGCTTGCTGGACATTACGGAGCAGCAGCTGGAGCAGACGTTCCGCACCAACATCTTCTCCTTCTTCTTCGTCACGCAAGCCGCACTGCCTTGCCTGCGTCCGGGGAGCTCGATTATCAACACGGCCTCGGTTACCGCCTACCGCGGAGAGAAGACATTGATCGACTACTCCAGCACCAAAGGAGCTGTCGTCTCGTTCACCCGCTCGTTGGCGCTATCCGTGGTCGATCAAGGCATACGGGTCAATGCGGTTGCTCCGGGACCAACCTGGACGCCGCTCATTCCGTCCAGCTACTCCGCCGAGCGCGTGGCCACCTTCGGCACGGATACGCCGATGCATCGGGCCGGCCAGCCATTTGAGCTCGCTCCGGCTTACGTATATCTCGCCAGCGACGATTCCCGCTACGTGACGGGCGAGACGATGCATGTCAATGGCGGAAGCTTCATCACCTCATGAAGCATGAAAATCACCTGTTCGCCGCCCATCATGCCGCCCGTCTTCGCAGCAATTGATAGACGACCTCCGAGAACACAAGCCCGATCGCAATGGCGCCCGATATCATGGATGCCTTGAAGGCAAGCGGGATCGCGATCGCGTATTCATTTTCAACCATGTTCCGCATCGCATCATACGCCATGCCGCCCGGCACAAGCGGGATAATGCCGGACACGTTAAACACGATAATCGGCGTTCTGTAAATCTTGGCGAACAGGTGGCTGATCATTGCCACCGCGAACGAAGCAACCAAGCTTGCCGGAATCGGGTCAACGTCATTCAGAATGAATGATAAATAGACGACCCACCCGGTCATCCCGACGGATCCGCACTTTATCAACGTTTTTTTCGGAACGTTGAAAATGATGCCGAAGGCGGCGGAAGCGATGAAGCTGGTGATAAGCTGCTCAATGAGCATAGACTTCCCCCTCCTGTTCTAGCTGAAAGAAATGACGCAGGCCACGCCCGCTCCGATCGCAAATGCAGTCAGCAACGCTTCCGCGCCCTTCGAAATCCCGGACACGAGATGACCCGCCATCAGATCCCGCACTGCATTGGTGATGAGCAGTCCGGGCACGAGCGGCATGACGGATCCGATGATGATTTTGTCCAAATCCCGACCCAGCCCGTTCTTGACACATAAGTATGATACCGCTCCGATCGCCACCGATGCCAAAAACTCGGCAAAAAACTTGATGCGGACCAGACGGTGGACATAGAGCAGGAGCGAGAATCCAATACCGCCCGCCAGCAGCGCGGGAATGAATTCCGGCCAGCCGCCCCGGAACATGATGGCGAAGCATCCGCTCGACACGGAAGCGGCAGCAATCTGGATCCAGATGGGATAAGCCAGATTCGCCTTTTCTATCTTTTGCAGCGCCCGGTAAGCTTCTGCGCCAGAGAGAGCGCCGCCGCTGATCTTCCTCGAAATATCATTGACGAGCGTGACTTTCTCCAGGTCGGTGGAGCGCTCGGAAATGCGGAACAGTCTCGTCGTCGGAGCCGATCCGTCGATAGCGAATATAATGCCTGTCGGCGTCACGAAGCTGTGGCAGTTCTCATATCCGTAGGAAGCGGCGATGCGCATCATCGTATCCTCGACACGATATGTCTCTCCACCGCTTTGCAGCATGATTTTGCCCGCCAGCAAGCATATTTGGGTAACCTCGTAGCTTTCGTTCGTTTGTGCGCTCATTCCCTGTCTCTCCTGTGAATGGCTTGTAGTGGGGCTATATGTATTCGGACGAGTCCGCAGCGTTCATTAACAAAAAGGAGAGCCTGCGCCCTCCTATTTATGCCTATAGTGTAACCGAGACCCATGGGTTTAGTCTACGACTTAAGCACACGTTCGGCTCTCATGAGCCCGTCGAATCTTTCCGATCGAATCCATGCCCGTTCAGATGCTCCTCATCCGGCGTCTCCCTAGTAAAGCGGGCCTCGAGTTTTTTGCTAATCCAGAACGACACGGCGAGAAACAAGATGACATATAAGATTTGCACCGGATCTTGTATGATGCTCGATATATTGTGTCCGATATAGGAGACCGAGAGCACCATCAGCGCCTTGCCGCCAGCGACGGCGATCAGGAAGGACCGCAGCGGCATGCGGGCCATTCCCGCAACCATATTGATAATAACGAATGGGCCGACCGGAAAAATGCTGAGCAAAAACACATAGCTGAACGCATTGCGGCGGACCCAGAGCATGCCTTTTTTCACCTTCGGCTTCTGTGCCCAGCGTTCCAAATATGGATGGCCGGCAATTTTGCGGACGATGAGGAACGTCACCAAGCAACCGCTTACCAACCCGATCCAAGAGTATAAGAATCCGAGCCACATTCCGTACACGGCCGCGTTTACGCCGACGATGACAAGCGTTGGCAGCGGAGGGACGAATGATTTCATAAACGTTAATAAAATGCCGGGAAACGGTCCGAAGGAGCGATACTTCTCCAGCAATTCCAGTAAATTGTCCTCCGTCAGGTAAGACATCACATTCGATAACTCCATCTCTTCGCATGCACCCACTTTTTCTTCACATTAACTAACATCCTCGCCCTAGCATATCATAAATCATCTCGTTTACGGTTGCCTCAACATGTCATTTTCGTGATGGCATTCACGACTTCGAGTGCCTTGCCGTTCTCGCCGGAGCAGTGCGCAAAATTTAAGTTGACAAACCAACTTAGTTGTAACTATAATGATTACAACAAAACGAAATAATATGATTGCCAGCAGGAAAGCGCGACCCCCATCCGCTTATCCTATTTTTTAAACCTAGTTGTAACAATATCGGTTACATGTAATCTATTAGGAGGTGAACACGAACCATGACATTACAGATCAAAGTATACTCTGATTTTGTCTGTCCGTTCTGTTTCCTGGCCAAAGCGCCCTTCGAGGAAGCCATAAAAGGAAAAGACGTGGAGGTCGAGTGGATGCCATTCGAGCTGCGTCCAAGTCCAGCGCCCAAGCTCGACCCTTGGAATGATCCATCCAAATTGCAAGGCTGGAAATCTTATATTACGCCAACGGCCGATAAGCTGGGCGTCGATATGAAATTGCCCCGGGTATCGCCGCATCCTTATACGGGTGTTGCGTTCGAAGGATATCATTACGCCAAGGAACAGGGCAAAGGCAACGAATACATGAACCGCGTATTCAAAGCATTTTTCCAAGAAGAACAAAACATTGGCGAGATCGAAGTGTTAACGAAGATTGCCGGCGAATTAGGGCTGGATGAGCAAGCATTCAGAGATGCGCTGCAAGCCGGAACGTATAAGGAAACTCAACAACGGGCCCTCCAGCATGCATATGAAGAAGCCCGCATTACGGGGGTGCCTACCTTTGTAATCGGCGACGAGCGTGTACAAGGCGTAGCCAGCAAAGAAATGTTCGAGAAGGTTCTCTCGCAACAAATCGGAAACAGCGCGTCTGTGCCTGAGGGTTTGCAATGCGATATAGATGGAAACTGCTAAATATATAACATATAACTCATTTAAATGGAGGTAATGGAATTATGAAAATCGGAGTTGTCGGAGCAAGCGGAAAAGCGGGAAACCTCATTGTGCAAGAGGCTGTAAACAGAGGACATGAAGTGACGGCGATTGTGCGCGACGCATCCAAAATGAAGGACAGCAACGTATCCGTTATCGAAAAAGATGTATTTGCCCTTACATCTGATGATGTAAAAGGATTTGATGTGGTCGTGAACGCCTTTGGAGCACCGCAAGGACAAGAGCATCTGCATGTAGATGCAGGAAGAGCATTGATTAAAGCCCTGCAAGGAGCGCCTGACACCAGACTGATCGTTGTGGGCGGCGCCGGCAGCCTGTTCGTCGATGAAGCCAAGACGACTCGTCTGATCGATACGTCGGAATTCCCGCAAGAGTATGCGGCAACCGCATCGAACCAAGGGAAAAACCTGCAGGATTTGCAACAGTCGAGCGGCATCAAATGGACCTTCATCAGCCCGTCTGCATTTTTTGACCCAGCAGGCAAAAGAACCGGTTCTTATCAAAAAGGCAAAGACAATCTGATGGTGAATGCGAAAGGGAACAGCTATATCAGCTATGCGGATTATGCGATCGCGGTTCTGGACGAAATCGAACAGCCTCAGCACATCAATGAACGATTTACTTTGGTTGCAGAAGCAGAATAATGAAAAGTCACTACAGAATAAGCCGATTTTTCCTGGATTACAGGAGAAGTCGGCTTTTTTCACCTGCTTCCCTAACCGGTGTACAGCAAGACATCCTTAACAATGCGGGTAGGCGGCATCGTATAACGCTGATTCAAATAGCACAAGGCTTGAGACAGCGGACCATTCGCTCCCCCGTATGCTTCAAGCAAGTATCCCGCCATCTTCACATCGCACTTGCTTACCCGGACCGGGTATTGCAATGCTTATTCTCCATATTCTATTAATGGAATCCTTGACATGAACTCTAGCAATTACACATTTCATTGAGAGAAGATACTTCACCAATAATCAAATGGATATATTTACAAGCTGTTCCCGGTTCGATTATGGCGTATTAACGAAGCGCGCGAATGAAATAGCGCAAGCTTACCCTAAGTTGGCGGTTCGTGTGTATAACGATCGGTAGACGGCGAAATTCAGGGCTGTATCCGGCCTTGCCCTCATCCTCCATTGATGATGTACAGGGAAACGAGTACGTTTTCCTCTTTACGGCAGGGGGTTCGCCCCCTGCACAACAAGCGGATGCAGGGGGTTCATTATGTTCACTTAGCTAAGTCTCAGTTCAGAATCACCGCTGATGATTGTGCCCGTGTCCTTGCCATTCATAATTTCAGTCATGCAGCCGGGCTTATCGAAGTTGAACACGTGAATCGGAATGTTGTAATCTCTGGCGAGAATGAATGCGGACTGGTCCATGACATGCAAATCATGTTGAATCACGTCGTTATAATGCAGCGAGGCGTACCGCTGCGCATCCTTGTTGCGCTTCGGGTCCTGATTGTACACGCCGTCCACCCCTTGCTTGGCAACGAGTATCGCCTCGCAGTTCACTTCAATGGCCCTCTGTACCGAAGGATAATCGGTCGTCACGAACGGTTGGCCGTTCCCGCCCGCGAAGATGACGATATACCCTTTCTCCAGATGGTGAATGGCCTTTAAGCGGATATAGGGCTCGGCCACGGACGTGACCGGAATGGCAGTCATTACCCGCACCTCTGTCTTCGTCTTCGATTTCAACACGCCTCTGAGCATCAAGCTGTTAATAACCGTCGCCAATGTCCCGATATTGTCGGCCTCGGCCCGTTCGATGCCCCAAGCTTCGCCCATGTTGCCGCGGAAGATATTGCCTCCTCCGATGACGATGGCCACTTCGACCCCCATGCTCACGACGGACAAGATCTCGTTCGCAATATGCTCCAGCCTCTCCGGATCGAACCCGAATTCGCCGCCCCCCGCAACGGCCCCGCCGCTAAGCTTAATGAGAACCCTTTTGTACCTCATCTCTATGCCACACCTCCCAATAAAATAAAAAACACTAAAGCATTGACTGCTTTAGTGTCGAAAAAAAGGAATATGAACGATCGGATCAGAGCTCTGCTTGATTCCGGTCATGAACATACTCCTCCCACCTTCCATGCACATTTGATTTCCAAGTTTATACTACCAGATAACGAATTGCAACCCTTATACTTTCTCCGCAAAATGGCAGCTTCCCGATTTGCAGAATCCAATCGAGGACAGAGGAAAGACGGTCAAGCCTAGATTACGGATGAAATTGATAACGTTCTAAATTTACGCGGTTATCTTCGCCTATTTCTATCCCCTCTCCCTGAAGGAACAACTGCTGCAACGATTTCGACTCATCGTCCTTGATCGCAATCTCGCCTAATGAATTGATGACCCGATGCCACGGCAGACGATATTTTCCGCTCATGGAATGAAGAATTCTGACGACTTGTCTTGCCGCTCGCGGGCTTCCGGCCAAGCGCGCGATTTGCCCATACGTCATTACTTTTCCTTCCGGTATTCCCTTAATAATTTCAATAACGGTTGCTGTAAACGGTTGCATTCTACCCTCTTATCCTTTCATGCATATGCCATCGCCGTTAAGCCTTGAGGTTGGCGTTAAACCACGGCGACAGGATTGCAATCTCGATGGATTAATCGTGACTGCGATACACGGACGAGAGAGGCCAGATGCCCCCCTCCCCTCCTGGCCTATCCCTTTAATCCGTTGTCTCCCGGTCAATGACCGCAAGCGGGGGAAATGCGGCTGCACCGATTGGTTCGTCCGCTTCCACCAGATGCTTGAGCATGGACAATTTATTGTCCCAGTATCGCTCGTAGTAAGCGAGCCATCGCTTCAATTCAAGCAGCGGTTCCGGGTCAAGGCTGTATCGCGTCTCCCGGCCGACCTTCCGGCCCTTGACGAGTCCCGCATCCGCCAAGATGCGCAAATGCTTGGACACGGCCGTCCGGCTCATCGGAAAGTGGCCGCTGATAACGGTGACAGGCATCTCCTGCTCGCCCAGCAGCTCCAGCAGTTGGCGGCGTGTCGGATCGGCGATAGCCTGGAACACATCATGCTTCGGTAATGGAGCCGTCATTTCATCCCTCGACATAGGCGGCGAGCGATTGCTGCAGCCCTGTCCAGCCCTGATTCATCCGGTCGCGCACCGTGGCATGGGATTGTCCGAATTCGGTAACCTTGTCGGCATCCCAGCCCGCATGGATTAGGGTAAACTCTGTTTTTCCGTCCAGATCGACCAGTTCGAACGTAAGAGTCCAATCTTTCCCCCAATTGAAGGACAAGCGGTTGGGCGGATCGATTTCCGTCACTTTGCACGGAGACATGCCGAATGGGCCAGCATTCAATTCGAATTCATACCCCTCTATAGGTTGAAAATTATTAGGCATGAACCATGCGGCAATTCCCTCCGATGTGGCGACCGCATCCCATACCTTCTGAATCGGTGCATTCAGCACCAGCGTCTGGCGAATGTCAGGCAATGTATGTTTCGAGTTGTGGTCCATAATGAAGCCTCCTCATCTTTATGACACCTTTTGGTTTCGTTTCGTATTATATGACACCTTTTGGTTTCATGTCAAACGGCAACACAACTTCGATTGAGGTTCCTGCATTCAGGTTACTTTGTACCGCAATGCTTCCCTCATGCATATCCACAATTTTTTTGACGATGGACAACCCCAAGCCGCTGCCGCCTTTTTCGGAGCTTCTCGATTTGTCCGCTTTGTAAAACCGCTCGAACATACGCTTCCTATGCTCTTCGCTCATTCCGATCCCTGTGTCCGATATAGTCACGAATGCATTCCCGTTCCGCGCATATGCTTGTATCCGAATCGTTCCGCCATTCGGCGTGAACTTCACGCTGTTCGTGATGAGATTATTCCACACTTGGCTCATTAAATCTTCATCGGCCGTGACGGTGACCGCTTCGCATTCAAGCTCCATCTCCAGGTCCTTCTCCAGCCAAGCCGGTTCACACGCCAACACGGCGTTGCGCAGCTGCTTATCCAGCCGATAGCGTGTTGGTTCGAACGGATGATGCTGCGACTCCAAGGAAGTGAGCTTTAACAAATTTTCGCTGATTTTGGATAAACGATTGCTTTCCATCTCAATGATGGCGACATAATGCTGCCGTTCTTCAGGCGTCAAGTCGTCCCTTTTCAGCACATTGGCAAACCCATGAATCGAAGTAAGCGGAGATTGAATTTCATGGGACACGTTGGAGATGAAGTCTTGTCTCATTTGTTCTATTTCCCCAAGCTCAACCGCCATCTGGTTAATGGTGCTTACAATTTTGCCAAGCGGGTCATTTTCATTGGAGCGGATGTCCAGATTGACAGTGAAATCTCCCCTGGCGATTTTCCGCAAAGCCTCTACGATGATATCCCATACTTTATAATGCTTCTTGCCTACAATGAACGAGATAAGATACATCGTGCATCCAAAAACAAAAAAGACGATCAGCACATTGATCCATAAGGCAACGAAGCTGTGAGGATATGCGCCAATATACTTATAGAGCGCATCGGTGCCATAGAATGCTATCCAGCTCCCCATCGTTACGACAGCCACAGCAAGGAAAATACCGGATACTATTTTTAGAATGGCTATTCCCTTCTTCATGAACCGATCTCCAATCGGTACCCGAGGCCGCGAATGGTGCGGATTTTGAAGCCGTGCCGCTCTTCCGGGAACCGCTCGCGCAGCCGCTTAATATGCACATCGACAGTGCGTTCATCGCCTTCGTAGTCATATCCCCATATCTCTTCAATCAATTGCTCTCTGGAAAATGTTTTGTGCGGATAGCTCGCCAGCTTGTACAACAGCTCGAATTCTTTCAATGGCAAGGTCATGGGCTCGCCGTCGCAGCGCAGCTCATGCGTGCCGCGATTCATGAACACAGTGCCGACTTCGACCGTTTGCGATACCAAGATGCGATACCGTTTCAATAACGATTTCACTCTCGCAACCAGTTCAGGGGGATCGAAGGGCTTGACGAGATAATCGTCCGTGCCGAGTTGGAAGCCTCGCACCTTCTGTGCCGTCTCCCCCTTGGCTGTTAACATAAGGATCGGCATATCCTCATGATAGCTGCGCACCTCGCGGCACAACTCCCATCCGTCCATATTCGGCATCATAATATCCATAATGACCATATCGATCTTGGCCGATTCGAGCAAGGACAGTGCCTCGACACCGTCCGCCGCTTCAAGCACGTGAAACCCTTCATTGCGCAGACAGACCTGCACAAGCTCGCGAATATGCGCATTGTCATCCACTATCAATAGGTTTGCCATCGCATAATTCCCTTTCATACTAGTTCTTGAATGCGTAATTGCTGCGCAGCGAATTCCCGGTACATACCATGGGTCTGGTATAGCTGCTCATGCGTGCCGCTTCCGGTAATGCGCCCTTTCTCCACGAACAATATGTTGTCGGCATCGACGACGGTCGAGAGACGATGCGCAATGACCAGCGTCGTTCTTCCCGCCATTAGATTATCGAGCGCCTTCTGCACGGAAATTTCCGATTTGCTGTCGAGACTGGACGTGGCCTCGTCCAGCATTAGGATTTGCGGGTCGCGCAGCAGCGCGCGTGCAATTGCAATACGTTGCCGTTGTCCTCCCGATAGCTTGATGCCCCGCTCCCCGACCTCCGTGTCGTATTGATCCGGAAGCTCCGATATGAATTGATCCGCATAAGCCATCTGCGCTGCCCGCTCCAACTCTTCCTCCGTTACGTTTCTCTCGGTACCATATACGATATTATCGCGGATAGTACCGGACATCAACGCGCTTTCCTGTGCAACATAGCCGATCTGACTGCGCCAAGATTGCAGTGAATACTCATCAATCGGTGTATTCCCCAGCTTAATGACGCCGCTGGTCGGAGTGTAGTAACGTTCCAAGAGCGAAAACAGCGTCGTTTTGCCGCCGCCGCTCGGACCGACGATAGCCGTTACTTTGCCGGGCTCGACCGTGAAATTCATTTTCGACAAAATCTTCTCGTCCTCATAAGCAAACTCAACCTGCTCCAAGACTATCGGTTGATTCACTTCTGTCAACTGCTTGCCTGCATGCAAATCTTCTTCCTCATGGTCAAGCACGGTAATGATGCGCTCCGTTGCGCCCATTGCTTTCTGCAATTGGGTGAAGAACATCGTTAATTGCGTCATGGGCATAATAATTTGGATCAAGTATAAAATGAAGGCGACCATATCTCCAGCCGTCAGCGCCCCGGAGGATACGCGCACGCCGCCGTATCCGATAATCGCGACCAGCACGACCATTAGAATAAAAGAAATCAATGGGCTGATAATTGCCTGAATCTTCGCCTCGCGCAAACCGTACCGGAACAAGTTTGTAATCCCGGACTTGCCTCTTGCATATTCAATCCGCTCCGCATTGGAGGCCTTGACGAGCCGGGTTTCAGGCAGCACCTGATTAAGTACGGCGGTGAACCGTGCCGTTTCATCCTGCATCCCTTTCGAGATGGCGAACATCTTCTTCCCGAGCAGCATCAACACGAGCATCGCGAGCGGCACGGCCAGCAGCATAACCAATGTCATCTGCCAATCCAGAAATAACAGTATCGTAATAGACCCGATAATCGAGATGACCCCTGTCAGGCAGCCCGCCAAGTGCTCGGTAATCAACTCCTTCACAACCGCCGTATCGTTCGTTACCCTGCTGAGCGTTTCGCCAGTGTCGTGCTTGTCATAATAAGAAATGGGCAGGCGGAGCAGCTTGTTCCACAGTTGATCGCGCAAGTTCGCGACAACCCTGTGCCCCACCCGGTTCAACAAGTAAATGGACAGGCCGCTTGCAGCCGCTTGTACGACGAAGGCAATGACCAGCATGCCGATTTGCCACCTGTTCAAGGATTCCATCGAGAAGCCGTCGACCAGATTTTTCGTGAACAGCGGCACGACGAACCCTACTCCTGTCGTGGCTACGCTCATGCAGAGCGCAATGATAAGCAGTAGCTTCGACGGATTGGTCTGTTGTATAAGACGGACAAACTGCCGCCAATTCCCCGACATTTTTTCTTCCTTGGCTGCTATCATCTATTTTTCCTCCCCCTATGTTCTTCATGCTATAGCCGATTCTTCTTATTGTTCGGCCTTCTATCATGACTCTCTGTCGTTAACTTACCAATGTTTTATGAACTGAATATGAACTTCGGGGAATGGACCTTTATCACCTAAAAAAAGGTGACTGCATCGATGCAGTCACCCTTGATGATATATTCCTCCGCAGACCGTCCCTTACTTATTCGGCTGCTTCGCCAAATTTTCCTGCGCGAGGCGGATCATTTCGCGAACCATCGTGCCGCCAATCCGGCCGCCTACGCGACCGGCCGACTCTGTGGACAGATTTCCATTGTCGCCCGGCTGCAAGGGCACTCCCAGCGTCTTCGCCACTTCGTACTTGACATCATCCGGACGATTCGGGTTGACCGCGAACCCCTCGCGCCGCATCACTTCGGCCTTGAATGCGTTGACTCCTTGTTCCGCCCCCGTAACGAGCAGCTTCCGCCGGCTTCTTCTTGCCATGCCGACATCCCTCCTAGTTATTATTGAATTCATTACATATTCATAGCATTCCCCTGCCCGTTCATAATATGTGAAGTTCGGAAGCTGAGAGTAATGGCGCATCATTCGTGGTAAAATGAGGATATATATAAATACGAGTTTGGGGTGACGATACATTGAAAAGCGAAATCATTCAAAGATTTACGACCTATGTAAAAGTGGATACGCAATCCAATGACGACAGCGATACTTGCCCATCCACGCCGGGACAGCTTGAGCTGGGCCGGATGCTTGTTAACGAGCTGAAAGAAATCGGCATGAAGGACGTGTCGATGGACGAAAACGGCTACGTTATGGCCACCCTTCCCTCTAATACGGAGAAAGAAGTGCCGACGATCGGATTTTTGGCCCATATGGATACGGCGGCTGACTTTACCGGCGCAGGCGTCAATCCGCAAATGGTAGAAAGCTATGACGGTAACGATATTGTGTTGAACAAAGCGCTGAATGTCGTGCTGTCGCCGCAAGACTTTCCGGAATTGGTTAACTACAAGGGCCATACGCTCATCACGACAGATGGAACGACACTGCTCGGAGCGGATAACAAAGCCGGCATTGCCGAAATCATGACGGCGATGGCGCATCTCATCCGCCACCCGGACATCAAGCATGGCAAAGTAAGGGTTGCGTTTACGCCGGACGAGGAGATCGGAAGAGGCCCGCACCGCTTCGACGTGGCTGCCTTCGACGCCCGGTATGCATATACCGTGGATGGCGGACCGCTCGGCGAGCTGGAGTACGAGAGCTTTAACGCCGCCCAAGCGAAGATTACGATAAAAGGGAAGAACGTTCATCCCGGAACGGCGAAGGGCAAAATGGTGAACGCCGCCAAAATCGCCATGGAGCTGAACGGAAGACTGCCAGCGGAAGAAGCTCCGGAAAAGACGGAAGGATACGAAGGCTTCTATCATCTCATCTCCATCAATGGCGACGTAGAGCTGGCCAAGCTGCGTTACATTATAAGAGACTTTGACAGGGACAGCTTCAACGCCAGAAAAAGCAATGTCGAGAGCATCGTTAAGGATCTGCAGGCAACGTATGGACAGGAGAACATCACCCTGGAGATGAGCGATCAATATTACAACATGAAGGAAAAAATCGAACCGGTCAAAGAAATTGTCGACACGGCTTATCAGGCGATGAAAAATGTGGGCATCAAACCGAGCATCAAACCGATTCGGGGCGGCACGGACGGGTCGCAGCTCTCCTATATGGGACTGCCAACGCCGAATATTTTCACGGGCGGCGAGAATTATCACGGCAAATTCGAGTATGTCTCGGTCGACAATATGGTGAAAGCGACAGACGTCGTCATTGAAATCATCAAGCTGTTCGAACAGAAAGCGTAGCACTTGCTCAAACGGTGAAGGCCATCCCGGAAGGATGGCCTATCTTCTTTTCATCGGAAAAGATCGCACTTCCTGTTGCATCAAACGTGCATATGCTGCTCGGCCTCATCCCACGGGACACTGTACGCTTGTCCCTTCGAACAAAACATGGACGACGACGTATACGACGGATCGGCATCTTTGTTGTATGCTTTCTTAGCCATAACCTCTTCTCGATTATGGCATTCGCCGTAACCGCCGAACATCAGTTGGATCGTCCCTTTGCCCTGTGTAAATGAAGCAAGCTCCGCGCTGTAATTCATAAATGCAGCTACCGGCACTTTGCCCGTAATAACGGCTTTGCCGCCGGCGAACTCTGGGGGATCGAACCGGCCATGCGCCTTCTGAATATCTGTCAGCACTCTGCCCATATCGTCAGCATCAACTTTAATCTTCACATCGTAATAGGGTTCGAGCAGTATGTTGTCTGCTTTCTCCAGCCCTTGCCGAAGCGCCCGATACGTTGCTTCCCGAAAATCCCCGCCGCTTGTATGCTTGTTGTGCGCCCGGCCCTTCAGCAGCGTAATGCGGAGGTCCGTGATCGGCGATCCGGTCAGCAGCCCGTGATGACCCCGTTCCAGCAGATGCTGCTCGATAACATGCTGATAATTGACCGTCAGCACGTCAGGATGGCATGCATTCTGGAACAAGATCCCGCTGTTGCGTGGGGCGGGCTCCAGCTTCACGTGCACTTCGGCATAATGTCCCAACGGTTCGAAATGTCCGCAGCCGGAAACCGCGGCAGCTATCGTTTCCTTATATAAAATTTCAGGAGGCCCGAACGCCACATCCATCTGGAACCGATCCTTGACCACTTGCTCCAGCACCTCAAGCTGAATGGCGCCCATCACATGGATATGAATTTCCTGCACATGCTCATCCCATAAGACGTGAAGCGAAGGGTCTTCGATATCCAAGAGGCGAAAGCATCTTAGCACCTCTTTAGCATGAAGCGAGGGCGGATAGATCACTTTCGACGTCAAGGTAGGAACGATATCGTACACGGCCTGTTCCTGCAAAGCGCCCAGCCCGTCACCCGTTGAAGCTGCCGATACCCCGGTTACTGCAAACAGCTGTCCTGCCTCGGCACGCTCCACATTTTGATGCTTATGACCGTTGTACACTCGAATGGACGTGACTTTCTCCGTGATCCGGTCCGCTCCAGCGCCATAGCTAATCTCCTCTCTTACCTGCAGCGCTCCGCTTAACGCTTTTATATAAGTGACACGGGTTCCGTTCTCGTCATGGCGGACTTTATAGACCCGGCCTGCAAATGCGCCCTGGCTCGTGTATTCGGTCACCGTCCACATGTCCAGCTGTTCCAGAAATTCCGCAATGCCGATATCCTGCAGCGCGGATCCGCTTGCGCAAGGAAACAGCTTGTGTTCCTTCAGCATGACCTTCATTGCCTGCAGCCAGACATCCCGGTCATATGCATCGTCCATATAAAGCTCAAGCAGCCGGTCATCCCGTTCGGCAATGAAAGCGATCAGCTCTTCACTCATGCCGCCATCCTTCCCCATTGACGCCACATCAAAAACATCCGGGGTGAGATTCAAGCGGATGTCCTCGATCACCCGCTGCGCATCTGCGCCCACCCGATCTGTTTTATTAATAAAGAAAAACGCCGGCACCCTGTGCTTGCTTAACAGCTGCCAGACTGTCTCCGTGTGGCCCTGTACGCCTTCGACCGCACTGATGACGACGATGGCATAATCCATCACTTGAACGGCCCGCTCCATCTCTGAGGAAAAATCGACGTGCCCCGGCGTATCGATCAAGGTATAGGTACTATCCTTATAGGTCATCACGGCTTGATCCGCAAAGATCGTGATGCCGCGTTCCTTCTCGATATCATGGCCATCCAGGAAAGCATCCTTGTCATCGACCCGCCCCCGGCTCCGAATGCTTCGGGTATGGTATAGCAGCTGTTCGGCCAAAGTCGTTTTACCGGCATCCACATGGGCGAATATGCCGATTGTTTTATTCATAACGACACCTCGTATTTTGTAAGAGCAACTTTTGTTGCTTCCATGATAGCACAGACGCAGCCAAGGCTTCACGAGACATTATCGGATTCAGTCCGCCGGGCTGCTCAGCTCAATCAACAGCTGTGCTGTTTCCCGCGATCGAAAGACGGGAAATTGATGAGCGAACGGAACTGCGCTCACACGAGGATCTTGCAGGAAAGGCTCCGTAATCGTGTATACCTTGTCTTTCTATCCCCACAGAATCGACATCACTGAAGCATCAGACTGACGGAACCCTCTAAGGTTGAAAACGCATTAAATAGGCAGAGGGCATCCGCTGGAGAAACCTGGCGATCGCAGCATCGCCAGGTTTCTCTACGGTGTGGCCGAAGACCAGGATTGGGAAGCGAATCCAACTGCAACTATACATTTGAACGCCCCTCTTTTTCGTCCTTCGTCACGCTGGCCTGCAATAGTACAGTTCACTTTCGTAATATCTACTAAATAATAGAAATTGCATATCTTTAAACTGCACATTTGCTGTTCAAACGCCGAGAAGGGCGTTTTTTCGCAAAAACAACTGTATAAATGCAGTTCGAAGTTCTTCCGCTCACTCTCCCTTCGGTCAGCAACTAAGGTTCCTGCATGTCACAGGCGCTAGGCAGCGTGATCTAACGTTGATGATGCCGCATCGGCACTGACATCCCGCCGGAATTCTTGTTTCTTGTCTCCCTGAGCGAACAACTTCGTCAATAACGGCAACAATTCGGCGAACAGCCGGGCTTCATACATATCGGCCTAGAATTAGATGACGGCCAGCAGCAGTTCCTCCTTGCTCTTGAAGTGATCATTCGACTTCGACACCCGGCATACGCCCGCAAAACGCTTCATACCTTATTAAAATAAAATATTGACCCTCATCCCAAGAATGATATTGAGGCAAAGGAGCGTGTTACATCATGGATAACCTCCCTCTGCAGCAACCTGCAACCGCAAATGTGCCGCAGCCCATCAGAAAAGACGGGGCAGGCGCAACCGATCTCGGCCCGCGCGATATCATGCGTGACTTGGAGAACCCCGATCTGCTGGTGCCGCCGGTCACCGATGCCGGAACGGTTCCTAACTTGAAATTCTCGTTCTCCGATACTCACATGCAGCTGAATCATGGCGGCTGGTCACGGGAAGTGACAGTCAGGGAACTGCCGATCGCAACGACCCTTGCAGGGGTGAACATGCGGCTGACGCCGGGAGGCGTGCGGGAGCTGCATTGGCACAAGCAAGCGGAGTGGGCGTTCATGCTGCTGGGCCGGGCACGCATCACCGCGGTCGATCAGAACGGGCGGAACTTCATTGCCGATGTCGGACCGGGAGACCTGTGGTATTTTCCGCCGGGGATTCCGCACTCGATTCAAGGATTGGAGGAAGGCTGCGAATTTCTGCTCGTCTTCGATGATGGCAGCTTCTCGGATATCGACACGTTCTCCATCACCGATTGGTTCGCCCATACGCCTAAGGACGTGCTGGCATCCAATTTTGGCGTGCCTGAAAGCGCCTTTGAGGGGATTCCGACGGAACAACGGTACATTTTCCAATCCACCGTGCCCGGCCCGCTGGATAGCCAGAAAGTGCCGGATCCCAATGGAACGGTGCCGCTATCCTTCACTTACCGCATGCTCGCCCAAACTCCAATCAAGACATCTGGCGGATCGGTGCGTATTGTCGATTCGTCGAATTTTCCGGTTTCGACCCGCATCGCGGCAGCGTTGGTCGAGGTTCTGCCGGGCGGCATGCGGGAGATGCATTGGCATCCGAATAACGACGAGTGGCAATACTACCTGTCCGGCACTGGACGCATGACGGCATTCGCGGCGGAGGGCGAAGCCCGGACGTTCGACTTCAGGGCTGGGGATGTAGGATATGTTCCGTTCGCCTTCGGTCACTACATCCAGAACACCGGGGATCAAAGCCTGTGGTTTCTGGAGATGTTCCAGAGCGACCGCTTCGCCGATGTGTCGCTGAATCAGTGGATGGCGCTCACCCCTCACGAACTCGTGCGTGAACACCTCCATGCGAGCCCCGAACTCATGCAGTCACTCCGCAAACAGAAATGGCCTGTCGTCAAATACAAGGGAACGCCCAAGCCGTTGTGACGGGGGAAATGACTGCTCTAAGAACTGCTCAATCCCATGTCCGCCGTCCACGATTACCCTGTCTCCCGTTTTCAGCCTTGTTGTGGCATTGCCGAGCCTACGACAGCTGGAATCGCGAGCTCTCTGGCTAAGATGGCGGCATGGGATAGAGGAGCCCCGATAGAGAGAGAAAAAACAGATCGTCCCCCATCCCGGCAAGCTCTCCCACGCCGCTTCGTATTGCGCATGCTGCTTCGCCAGAAGCCCTTCCACCTTCGAATCGGACTTCTTGTATTCCTCGATCTATTTTTCCAGTCAATTGGCATCCTCCTCGGGATGAAGAATGCACAGCTCGAACTCATGGAGACCCCGATGACCATACTGCTTCAAGTATTCCTCCCGGCTTAATTCCCCCGGAAGACCTTCGCCACTCCTACTACCGGCCCCAGGCTTGCCATGCCCGCATCTCCCCTGAGGTTGGACAGCATCGCATTGGCGGCTTCCGTTCCGGCCAGCTAGGACCTTTTGTGTGTCCAACATTCAGCGAAATTTTGAAACGTCCATGCTATTGGAAATATTCAGCCGAATTTACGGGATGGGCGGTTAGAAGGCGAATAGACTGGATTTTGTACAGTGGATCCGGCAAAACATTGGATAAATTCCAATGAAACAAGAGACACCGAGGACACGAAGCTGCCTATCGCCGCTTTTTCTCTGTATATGAGGAGAGAGACCAAAGGAGCATTCCCTGCCAGAATTACCACTGCAACGGAATTCGTCTTCCCGGCGCGTTAGTGGATGCTTGCTCCGGCAGCGTACTACTAAAAAAGCCTATGGAGTCATATGAACTGACTCATAAGCTTTCAACGAACCAAACGAACCATTTATCTAATTGCAGCGCGCAACGCTTGCGCGAATTTGGATATGCCAGGACCGATCTCATCAGGCAGCGTACGCGCATACGTCAACCGGACATAGCCCGATTCCGAGCCGTACACGCTTCCCGGAACAAAGACGACTCCCCGCTTCATGCCTTCCTCCAGCAGTCTGCCATCGTCGACGGGACGCTTGATTTTGCACCAAAGATGCAATCCGCCTTGCGGCAGCGTATAGGACACCTCGCCAGGCAGCTCGCGCTGCAAGGCGTCAATCAGCAGATTCCGCTTGTGCGACAGCTCCTGCCGCAGCCGGAGCAAATGCCGGTCAAAATGGGCCGATGACAACAATTGCGCCGCAATGCGCTGCGGCAGCACACTAAGGCCGAAATCCATCTGCTGCCTCTCGTCCGTGAGCCGGTTCACAACGGATTGCGGAGCGACCATCCACCCGATGCGCAAGCCCGAAGCCACTATTTTGGAGAGCGAACCGATATAGAGCACGGTGCTGTTGGCATCGATCGATTTGAGCGAGGGCGGCGGGGTGCCCGCGAACGAAGTCAAGCTGAACGGATCATCCTCCACTACGGGAATTCCCAAATGACCGCAAATATCGAGCAGCCGCTCCCGGCGTGACGGATCAAGCACGCGGCCGGTCGGATTGTGATAATTCGGATTCACAAAAATCATCCGTATGTTATGTTCCCGGTACAACGATAGAATCCCCTCGGGACAGACACCCTTCTCGTCGACGGGCAGACGGAACAAACGGAGGCCTGCCGAATGGAACATCGGCAATGAATAGTAATAAGACGGATCTTCAATCGCCACGGCATCGCCCGGACTTAACAGACGCTGGGTAATCAAGTATAGCGACTGATGGGATCCCGAAGTGACAAGGATCGAGGATTCCGTTGCCCGTATGCCGCGATACTGCTGCAAATAAGAGGCCAACGCCTGCCGGAGGGGAACGTAGCCCTGCGGATTGTCGTAGCCCAAATCCTCATGCAACGGATGCTCGCTCAAGAGGAGCCGAATGGCTTCATTGGGAGATAAGTCGGGAGACAACTCCCCGCTTGCGAAGTCGATGAGCCGACGTCCCGAGTCGAGCTCTTCGCGGATGGCCCGCAAGTAAGATTGGTTCGGCCGCATGACGGTGCCGCCCTCCAAATACTGAAGCCAATCCGGTGTTTGCTTGGGAGCAGCCCCCCATTTATATTTGCTTACCCGCGTACCGCTTCCAACCATGCTTTCAATCATTCCCGAAGCGCGCAATTCTTCGTAGGCTTGAACGACGGTACTCCGATTTACGTTTATTTGCTCGGCGAATTTACGCTCCGAAGGGAGGATGCTCCCTGGCGGAAACTCCCCGTAAAATATTCTACGCTCCATATATGCGGCAATCTGCTGATATAGCGGTTGTTTGCTGGAGCGATCCGGTTGCCACATCAGAATCCACCTCTTGTTTTGCTTAGTCTGTGATTTTTATCACACGATTTAAGTATAACATCTCACTAAATCATACGGAGCAAACTGATTTCATCGAAACCTTGTCAACTATGTGTCAGTGTGTTGAACATGGATGATCTGCCTCTAAAGAAATGGATGGCGACACGTAATCCAGTCTGCTCTATGATAATTCTAAAGCGATTCGCTATGTCAAAATTCGGTCTAACGGCAGTATCGTGCCGAATAACGCCTAGGCAATGTAATGAAAAATGACGGTTAAAGTTACGTAAAGTTACGTTCATACGATGTATAAGCGGCGCATCATCAGCCATCTTTTACGTGAACCTATTCACATGGTGAAAGCGCCGCAGGCCGTAAAACACGCAGAATCGTACTCAGCTAAAGGAGGCCATTATGGATCAGGTTATTCTCGCACGCATCCAATTTGCATCCACTACGCTATTCCATTACATCTTCGTTCCGATGACGATTGGATTGGCGTTTTTAATCGCGATATTGGAGACGCTCTACGTTCTGAAAGGCAAAGAGATATATAAGCAGTCCGCTAAGTTTTGGAGCAAATTGTTTCTGATCAATTTTGCGGTTGGTGTCGTTACCGGCATCTTGCAGGAGTTCCAGTTCGGCATGAACTGGTCGAATTATTCCCGCTTCGTTGGCGATGTGTTTGGACCTTCGCTGGCGATTGAAGGGTTGCTCGCCTTTTTTATGGAGTCTACGTTTATTGGTTTGTGGGTGTTCGGGTGGGACCGCTTATCGAAGCGCGTTCATCTGGCATGCATTTGGCTTGTATCGATTGGCACCGTTTTGTCGGCCTTTTGGATCTTAACGGCCAATTCCTTCATGCATGCGCCTGTCGGTTATGTATTCCAGAACGGAAGGGCGGAGATGAGCGATTTCTTCGCCATCATCACCAATCCGCAGCTGTGGCTGCAATTCCCGCACACCTTGTTCGCCGCCTTCGCCACCGGCGCGTTCTTCATGGCCGGGGTCAGCGCATGGAAGCTGCTGAAGCGGCATAATCCGGAAATGTTCCAAAAGTCGTTCCATGTATCGATTACGGTCGCCATCATATCCGCTCTGCTCGTTGCCGTAATCGGACATCAGCAGAGCCAGCATCTCCTTGCATCGCAGCCCATGAAGATGGCTGCCGCTGAAGCATTGTGGAACACGAGCGAGGATCCTGCGCCGTTCACCCTCTATGCCAATATCGATACGGAGAAAAAAGAAAATTCAGCCGAAATCAAAATTCCGTATATGCTGAGCATTTTGTCGTTCAACAAGCTCAGCGGCAGTCTGGATGGGATGAACCAGATTCAAGCGCAATACGAACAAAAATACGGGCCCGGGAATTATATTCCTTCGGTAAAAATGACCTTCTGGAGCTTCCGCACCATGGTTATAGCCGGCGGCCTCATGTGTTTGCTTGGCATCTACGGCCTCGTGCTGGCCCGCAGACGGAAGCTTGAGCAGCGGCCCTGGTTTTTGAAGCTGATGGTCGGCGCGATTGCATTCCCGTTTTTGGCCAACTCGGCGGGATGGCTAATGGCGGAGATGGGGCGCCAGCCTTGGGTCGTGTTCGGGGTGATGCGAACCGAAGACGCGATATCGCCTACCGTGACCGCGGGCGAGCTGCTCTTTTCGCTCATTGCCTTCACAAGCATTTATGCGATTCTGGCCATCATCGATGCGTGTCTGTTCGTCAAAGTGATTCGCAAAGACGGGGAGGCAGAAGAGGCCGAAGCATCCATTTTGTACGATCCGTTTGACAAGGAGGAAGCGCATGCTCTCGCTAAATGAGTTCTGGTTTATTCTCGTTGCTGTTCTGTTTGTCGGTTTTTTCTTCCTTGAAGGGTTTGATTTCGGCGTAGGCATTGTCGCGCGGTTTCTCGGCAAAAGCGACCAAGAGCGCCGTATCCTCATCAATACAATCGGCCCTTATTGGGATGCGAATGAAGTATGGCTAATTACGGCCGGCGGTGCCATGTTCGCCGCTTTTCCGGAATGGTATGCCACTTTGTTTAGCGGCTTTTACATTCCGTTTGTCGTGCTGCTGCTGGCGCTTATCGCCCGTGGCGTAGCCTTTGAATTCAGAGGGAAAATGGATCACGGCGCATGGAAAAGAACATGGGACGCCGCCATTTTCATCGGCAGCTTGCTCCCGCCTTTCCTGTTCGGAGTCGTGTTCGCGAATCTCATCCGCGGCGTGCCGATCGACAGCAATAAGGAAATGGTCGGCAGCATATTCGACCTGCTGAACGGCTATGCGCTCGCCGGAGGGGTGGCTGTCGTCCTGCTGTGCATCCTGCACGGCCTCGTGTTCATTACGCTGCGCACCAACGGAGAGCTGCGGAATCGGGCACGGAAGGCGGCGCGCGACATGGGTCCCGCCGTTGCGGCCGTCCTGCTCCTGTTTGCCGTCATGACCTATTTCAGCACCGACATTTATACCGTGCATGGACTGCAGTGGATCGGCCTGCCGATTCTGGCCGGGGCGGCGCTCGTCATGGCGGGTCTGTTCATCCAGAGAAAACGTGACGGTTGGGCATTCGCCATGACAGGCACGGTCATCATCCTGTCCGTATGCAGCATGTTCATCGGCTTGTTCCCGCGGGTGATGGTCAGCTCGCTTAGCCCCGACTTTCACTTGACGATTGTCAATGCGGCTTCCGGCGCGTATTCGTTAAAAGTGATGACGTATATTTCCCTGACGATTCTCCCATTCGTATTGGGCTATCAAATTTGGAGCTATTATGTATTCCGCAAACGAATCGATGATAAAGAACATTTGGAGTATTGATATGGGAAAACAAGGGATAGCGAACTTGGAAACGGCCGAGCCGCTATGTCCAGTTCGCCTGGGCTGTGGTCCCCGTTCGAGACTGTGCTTATGGACGGGGACAAGGCCGGAGAGGAGCCGGCGAACTGCAAGTCTCGTGCTTATGAGTAGGAGCTTGCGAACTGCAAATATGCAGTTGTTTTTGCAGCATAACGCCATTTTCGGCGTTTGAACTGCAATTGTGCATCTCAAAACGAAGGAATTACCATTATTTATGCGATAATACGAAAATGTACTGCACTTTTCAGACTGTTGAAAAATCGGTTTAAGCGGCAGAATTTAGAGCTAAAGGTTTCGATAAGTTCCTTAATTTGGTTAAAACAACAGGTGGAGTCTTTTGCTTCTGCCCACCTCCGACCTTTTGGGCCAGGTACCTGGCAATCTTTTTTACATTCTGGGCTATTGCGGTCATGAAAGCTTGTTCCTGCGTTTTAGCTCTCCCGCGGAACTTGCAGCGACGATATCCATGAAGCTCTTTTGCATCTGCAAAGCTTCGTTCTATCGTTTGAGGACGCAACTTATAGGCCGCCTCTCCGGAATGGGTTTTCCGGTACTGAGCGACCTTCTCTTTACTCTCTTCCCATATATGTCGTTCGATCTTACGTTGGTGGTTGGCCGATTTCGTACACTGATTGAGCAGGGGGCAGTTTGCACACTCCTGGGCATTTGACGTGTATTCCCGATACCCTTGTCGATTGGTAGTCGTATACATTAGCATTTTTCCTGCAGGACACAGGTAGCCATTTTCTTCCGCATGGTAGATAAACTGTTTCTTCGGAAAAATGTCAGGGGGCGTTGGAGCATTGCGTTCCGCGATAGCCGCAGCGATCTCTAGCTTTAGCGTCTGATCGCATATGTAAGGCGTCATGTACCCCGAATCCAGCGCGACGGCTTCCAGCGTCGATTGAAATGCAAAGGTTTGGATTTGTCGCTTGAGGCGTTCCACGTAGACGGCAGCGTCATTAACATGGCCAGGTGTCACATGGACATCGGTGATAATGTTATATTTATGGTCGACGGTGCGATGGTCGAGATAACAGAATGCCTCCGGTTTACCGCTTCGTTTCATCAGTCCGCACTCGGGATCGGTTTGACTTACTTTACGTGGTTTTTCCTCCCCGGAAGGCTTCCGGGGAGGAAGGGGCTTTTTTCCGTGGCTCTCTCGATCCTCGTTGATGGCCTTCTCTAATTCTTTTAGATAGTCATGAGGGGTCTCTTCGAGAACCTGCATCGTGTAGCGATTATTGTTAGCGTTGGCTCGAATATGAGTCGAATCGGTCACCAAGAGACGACCATCCACCATCTTATGGTTGATCGCCAGATGTACCATTTCATCAAAAATCTCTTGAAAGAGATTCGTATCTTTAAACCGATTATTCCGGTTCCAACTGATCGTCGAGTGATCGGGGACGCGATCGGAGAAACGCAGGCCAAGGAACCAGCGATAAGCAGCATTCGGAATGATTTCTTGCTCCAATTGACGTTCAGAGCGTATGCCGTACAAATATCCGATGAGCATCATTTTAAATAATACAACGGGGTCTAAGGCCGGTCGTCCCTTGGTTTCGCTATAGTAAGGCCGAACTTTTTCCCTGATAAAAGAGAAATCCACATATTTATCGATAAGGCGTAGCAGATGATCTTGAGGTACCAATAAATCCATGCAAATAAGTTCCATTTCATTATGAGCTTTGTTTTCGGACTGCTTGCTATTCAACAAGATCACCACACGCCTCTCATCCAAATTAATTACTGATATTGTATCATACTAATGCGTTAGTGCACCGAAAAACACGGCTTTTTTCAACAGTCTGACTTTTGCGTTCCAGCGTGACGAAAGACGTAAAAAGGAAACTCTCAAATGTATAATTGCAGTTGGAGACGCTCCCTCCCGCTATTTCATCATCCGTTCGATCATGCCAAAGAACGTCTGAGCAATGCTGAAATCGTTGTTACTGACCGAAGGGGAGAGTAAGCGGAAGCGCCGAACGGAGAGCCGAACGGAGAGAGAGTTATATAGAGGGCATCCGCAAAAAATAATGCCGTTACGGAAAGCGCTGTTCATGGCGCAATCTGTAACGGCATTGCTTTATCCTCGCTTATTCCTCCCAAAACAAATCATTCAGTGTCTTCGAGAGCGCCTTGCAAATGGCGACGCACAAGCTCAAGCTGGGATTATATTTGCCGAGCTCGATTAATCCTATGGTCTGCCTGGACACTCCCACAAGCTGGGCCAATTCTTCCTGCGACAAATCTTTTTCCACCCTGGCCAGCTTTAATCTCATATTTTTCATCCCCGAATCACCTCACCCGCCTCTATCCATGTCTCCTATTCATCCAGCTCTTCTGCGGCGGCCGCTTTGCTGGCCTTATTGGCCAATGCATGCCCAAGTGCCATAATGCCGACGAAAAGCGGGATATATATCATCAACGAAGCCGCAAACACGATCGTGAAATACCACCACGATTGCGCACCGCCATCTCCATAAGTGATCGCGCTTCGTATTCCAATAAACAGAGCAAGCGCCACACCCAATCCTAAACCAATAAGAACATTTTTCAAGCTGAATGGCAGCTTGCTCGTTCGATCATGCATCTCCACTTCGTCTGAATAGAGACCCAAGAACGCCGATCTGATTCCATAGTACAGTGACGGGAGCAAAAGAACGATGAGCTCGGTTGCGACAGCGCCTATGTTCGGCCCATAGAGGATATACTTCACGATTACGGACAGACAACATATGAGCACTACGAATACGTAGGCTTCTTTATAAATTTTGTTGCGCATATTTACTATTCTTTCATCTACCGGTCTATTCTTGCTTTGAAGCCATTTCATTTTTCATCCACTCCTCAATGTGAATCCCTCAGCAACTTTAATGGTAGTGTATATTAAACAACTCATAATGTCAAATATATATTGCATTTAAATTAATATAGATGTCTTTATGCACAAAAAAAGGCATCCCGCTTGGGGCGCCCATTCTCTGTTGCCATGTATAAACTGAAGTGGAATCATGGTTTTTATCATAGGAGATATGATGCCGCCTGCGGGAATCTTCCTGCGTATTCCGCCGCTCGGCAGGCCTTCATCCTGGTTCCGCTTGGCTCTTCAACAAATACAAGTCTTTTTCTTCACGCCGATCTTCCCGCGCGCATCAATCTTTTCGATATAGGCTCTCGCCTCGGGCACTTTACATGCGGTAGGCCCCACGTTGACGTGCACCTTCCCGATGGCATCGGCAACCCGTATCGCCTCGTCATGCAATTCCCGGATATAGGCGCCTGTTGCAATAACAAAAGCATTCATTTTATAGCGCACACGGTTTCTTTCCGTATGAATCGTTGTCTCGATTTGGCGCAGCAGACGGCGTATTTCATCGATATCCAATTGTTCGTCCGGGGTGATTGATATGTAGTTGCCGTATGTGCTCCAGCCGCAGGTGGCAATCAGCTCATCGCTTGAATCCATCCATTCCCTTGCCAGCTCCAGAGCAAAAGGGCTCTCTGCGGCTACTCCGGCTACCGTAGTTTCTGTGTGCATCGACCAGTTGGCCTTGTTCGCCCAGTCTTGAAGCGTTTCTTTCGTCATCGTTCTCGGATTGACGGACAGACCTGCCAAATACATGGCATCGCTATTTCCGGTGTCGTATAGAGCCCGTGCAAGATTTTGATCCTTCTTCACATCTTTAACCAGCTTTTTCAGGTCGCCAATCTTCACACCGTATAGGGGCTCTGTCGCTCCGTGACGGATAAAGGTCCGCTTGGTCTGCTGCGAACCCAACGCTTCCAGCTTGCGCATCACTTCTTCCAAGGTCATCACCCGCACCCCTTTCGCTATCCTATAACATTACGGCACCGGTATCGTAAACTCAAGTTCGGGGATATACTTTTTTTCGCGTTTATTATTCTCCACCGTTCTCATGATATACGCCATCCGTATGCATCTCTCTTCCAGTTCATAGTTTCATATATTAGATCCTGCATGGCCGGAAAAGGTTACATATATATTTAGGCTCCCGCTTTTGCTGGATTCCGCCCACATCTGACGCCGATTGTAGTAAAATGAAGGATGGCATTTTCACTTGGCGTATACATAAGGAGTGTTTTGCCGCATACAAACCGATCAGGAATTGCATTTTGACAGATTGAAGGGATTAGAAAAATGAAACACATGTTAGGCAAATTGTTCAACAATTACTGGAGCCCATATACCGCGATGGGGATTGCAGGCGTTCTGAGCGCTCTCTATTTTGGAATTACCGGAACCGTATGGGCCGTAACCGGCGAATTTACTCGTTTGGGAGGTCACGTTTTACAGCTGTTCGGCGTGGATATTTCCGATTGGGCCTATTACGGCTTGATTCATATGAATGGAACTACCTTCAGCAGAACAGACGGCTGGATCGTATGGGGCATGTTCATCGGCGCCTTGATTATGATTTTGATCAGCAATAACTTCAAGGTAAGAGTGCCGAAACAAAAGCGCCGCTTGCTGCAAGGGCTGATTGGCGGATTCATAGCGGGTGTTGGCGCCCGTTTGGCTCTAGGCTGCAATCTGGCTGCCTTTTTCACTGGCGTGCCTCAGTTTTCATTTCATTCCTGGATATTTATGATCGCCACCGCAATCGGCACTTATGCGGGCGTTAAAATCGTCAATACAAGATGGTGGAAGGGCAAGCCTGTCCTGCAAAAAGGCAATATAGCGCAAAGCGCTGCCAAAACAAGAAAAATTCAACCTATTGCAGGTGCCATCATTGCGTTATTGTATACGGGCCTTATCGTTTACTTTTTCATATCGGGCCGCACGATGTTGGGCGTAGCTGCTCTATTCGGGGCCGCATTCGGCATTTTGATTGAAAGAGGACAAATTTGCTTTACATCTGCGTTCCGCGATCTGTGGATTAGCGGCCGGGCCACCATGACGAAAGCAATCACGGCTGGCATGGCCATTAGTTCCGTGGCGACACTGCTCATCATCCTGATTTACGGATTGGACCCGATTACCAAAATTGCCGCGCCAAGCACATTTGTCGGCGGCGTGCTGTTCGGCATCGGCATCGTACTGGCCGGCGGCTGCGAGACAGGCATGATGTACCGGCTGATGGAAGGGCAAATCGTCTTCTTGCCCGTATTTATCGGCAACATCATCGGCGCCACGGCCCTCGCCTATGCATGGGATCATCTAGGTGTCTACAACCTTTTCGTGCAGAGCGGCGCCAAAATCAATCTGCTCACGATAATGGGGCCAGCCGGCGCGCTGCTGGTGACGCTGATCTTGTTGGGAATCGGATATGCTGTAGCCGTATACTGGCAAAAAAACTACCGCTTCGGCGTTGGATTCAAGAAAGGGGACTATAAAAATGTCAGTTGAAGTTGATTTCACGTTGGACCTTAGAGGGGAACCTTGTCCATACCCGGTTATTTATACGCTGGAAACATTGCGCGACATGAAGAAGGGGCAGCTGCTGCAGGTCATAGCGGATTGTCCGGCAGCCTTCCGCAACGTCCCGGAAGAAGTCGTCAAGCACGGCTATACGCTCGCACAGGAACCTGTAAAAAACGGGCAGGAGTTAATCTTTTATATTCAGGCCTAAAAACACCAAAGGATTAGGCGCGAGAAATTCGCGATCTAATCCTTTTTCTTATTGCGGCTCCGGCTATTCTATCAGCAATTTTAAAATATGATAAAATAAGGTTAAAATGAAAGAAAAAATAATTTTTATACACCCTTAAAAACTAACCTTTATCTAACCGTCCTCCCTGTAAACTAAAGTCACAGTTGCAAGTCATACTCCAAAAAAATGAAAGCTAACTACAGGAGGAATTAATATGAAAAAGGTTACGATGTTAAAAACAGGATTAATGGTTGCCGCGATGGTGACCGCATTGCCGCTTAGCGCTTTTGCAGCAACTGGGGTTCCCATGGCAAAGGTGGATTCCAAAGTCATTAAAATGGAATCATGGGATGCAAGCAAGGCCACTCACCAACTGGCCAATAAAGAACAAGTTCAAGTAAAGAAACAAATAACCGAAAAGATTAAAAATCTTAAGCTTGATCAACAAATAGAAAAAAAGGCAACCGAAATGGTCGCGAACCTCAAAGCTGATCAACTATCCGAGAAAAAATTGCGCGAAGTGATTGCAAGCCTCAAACTTGATCAGCAAACGGAAAAGAAATTGAACGCAACGATTGCAGATCTTAGTCTTGATCAACAAATCACTGGAACGGAAGCGCTGGGCGACATGAAAGTTGTAATTCATGCTTCTCCCGCTGACAAAACTGCCGCTAACCAATTGAAACTCAAAGACGGTCAAGTTGTACTGAAAGCACAAATTGTAAAAAACAACTAAACCCCAAACAAACGATTTCATTCAAGAATATCATCTTCTTGCAACTGTATGATACGCAGCCAAGCAGCCAGAAAGCATGGCTGCTTGGTCATGTTTATGGCACACAAGGAGTGAAAACGCAATGAAGCTATTATTAGTCGAGGACGAATCTATACTCTCGAACATCATAACCAAAGGACTTAAAAAATGCGGCTATGCGGTGGACAGGGCGATGGACGGCGAAGAAGCCATCGAGCTGCATGAAATCAATCAGTATGATTTAATTGTTCTGGATTTAAATTTGCCTAAATTAGACGGCTTGGAGGTTCTTAAAAAAATTCGGGACGAGAACAAAGAAATCAATATATTGATTCTATCGGCCCGCTCCGAAATTGAGGATCGCATTACCGGACTGGATTCCGGCGCAAACGATTACCTAATTAAACCCTTTGACTTTAAAGAGCTGGAAGCGAGAATCCGCAATTTGCTGCGGCGCTCCTTCGTACAGCAGGATTCCATTCTGACTTGCGGCCCTATAAGCATCGATACGGCCCAAAAGTGTGTGCATGCCAATGAGCGGCTTGTTGAGTTGACCAAAAAGGAATACTCCCTGCTCCAATATCTCATGCTGAACAAGAACAGCGTAATCAGCGCCGAGCAGTTGATTGAACATACATGGGACAGCGATACGGACTTATTTTCCAACTCGCTCAAATTTCATATTTATTCCTTGAAGAAAAAGCTTGTCGAAGCGTCAGGGGAGAAGGATGTAATTAGAAATATAAGAGGACAGGGATACTTTATATCAGATACTGCGGGGGAGCACGATGTTGAATAAACTATCTTTGCGTATGCGGTTGACGCTGCTTACAGGGTGTATTGTCATTCTTACCGCCGTATGTTTAACCCTGATTTCCATCCATAATGCGGAAAGCAAATTTGTGCGGCCCAACGTTCTACAAGCAGTCACCGCAACCATGGTTCCACTGAATTCCAGCATAACGCCAGACCATGAAGCCTGGACTCGACCAGCTGCGAATGAGGAAGCACCGAGTAATATATCAGTCCAAATAAAAGCTATCGAGGCCAATGAGCAGTTTGTCGATGCCAGTGTCATTTATATGATGATCATCATTATCCTGGGGATGGCTGCAACCTATGTCATATCGGGCAGAGCTCTAAAGCCGGTCAATCAACTCAGCAAAACCATTAAAAACATCAATGAGCATAATTTATCCCATCGCATTGACCATATTCAGACAAGGGATGAAATCGGCAGCCTGGCTGATTCCTTCAATACGATGCTGAACAAACTGGACGAGTCATTCGCCAGACAGAAAAGATTCGCCGCCAATGCGGCCCACGAGCTAAAAACACCGCTTACAACAATAAAAGCCGGAATTCAAGTGCTGAAATTGGACGAATCCCCCTCTATCGATGACTATAGAGAAAATGTGGACATTACGGAAATAAGCACGCAGCGGCTGATCGATGTCGTCGATGACTTATTGAAGCTCACTTCGGAAAAAAAGGAGAAGTTTGCGGATACGATTGCCCTATCCGACACGCTCCAACATATCGCACAGGAATTAGAGCCGATGACCCGGCAAAAAAATATCCAAATACAAGTAGGCGAATGCAGTCATGCTATAATTGGCAATCAGACGCTTGTATATAGGGCCTTGTTCAATCTGCTAGAAAATGCGGTGAAATACAATAAGCACGGCGGCAAAGTTCAAATAGCCGTTTCACTGCGCGGATATACTACGAACATCCACATTGCCGATACGGGCATAGGGATTCCGAACGAAGAGCTCCCGCATATATTTGAACCTTTTTATCGTATTGATAAATCACGCTCCCGCGACATCGGCGGTTCCGGATTAGGGCTGTCCATCGTGAAAACAATTATTGAAAAACACAATGGCACTATTGCCGTACAAAGCGAGCAAGGCGTCGGCACGACATTTGATGTGTCATTTCCAAGTCAACACAAGTAAACCACCCTGTACATTGATTTCATATATAAAAACTTGGTACATTAATATCGTCCAGACATAAATATTACAATCAAAGGTGTGTATAGGGTGCGAATAAATAAATACATTAGCGAGTCCGGCATAACGTCCAGACGAGAGGCCGATAAATGGGTAGCAGCCCGAAGAGTGACAATCAACGGAATCATAGCCGAGTTAGGGAGCCAAGTAGAACCAGGGGACGATGTGCGCGTCGACAATAAACCCATTATGGCCGAACAAAAACATGTCTATATTGCGCTCAATAAGCCAGTAGGCATTACCAGCACAACGGAACGCCATGTGAAGGGGAACATTGTGGATTTCGTCAATCATCCGCTGCGGATTTTTCATATAGGAAGACTGGATAAAGACTCGGAAGGCTTAATCCTGCTGACGAACGACGGCGACATCGTGAACGAAATTTTGCGCGCGGAAAACAAGCATGAAAAAGAATACATCGTAACCGTCGACAAGAAGCTCACTCCTTGGTTCTTGGATTCCATGGCTGCAGGTGTGGAAATTTTGGGCACGAAGACTCTTCCTTGCAAAATTACGAAGATGACCAATTTTGTTTTTAAAATCACGCTCACCCAAGGACTGAATCGCCAAATTCGCCGCATGTGCTCCGCCCTTGGCTATGAGGTGCGCCGTCTGCAGCGAATCCGGATTATGAACATTCACTTGCAAGGTCTGCCCGTGGGCCACTGGCGTGACCTGACCCCAGAGGAACAGAATCAATTATTCAAGGATCTCAACTATAAACCAAAGCAACCCTAGTACAATTCGGATATATGTGGAAAACCAACCGGGAACATGCTGTATATTGGTGTATGATGGATGAAAAAAGGAGCCAAACAAACTCATGGCTGAAGCACTCAAAGAGATGTACAACCTGTCTTTTTTCCAGCATTTCTGCGCGATTGTCAATCAAGCACATCCTGAATTCGATGACCGGCTGTTTCTGAACTTGATTTTCGATCAAGAGTGGGAAAATAGAGAATTAAAACAAAGAATTCGCCACATTGCACATGCGTTGTCTGCAACTCTGCCTCCATCTTATCCAGATGCGATTCAGATATTAGCCCAAATAACTTCGCAATGCAGAGGATTTGAATATTTATTTTTTCCTGATTTTGTAGAGGAATATGGCCTTGCCCATTGGGACGTATCCATCTCTGCTCTAAAGCAGTTCACTGCATCGTCCAGTTCGGAATTTGCGGTTCGTCCTTTTATTCAACATGATCCAATAAAGATGATGTCCATCATGGAGGAATGGGCCCGAGACGAAGATCATCATGTGCGCAGATTAGCCAGCGAAGGCTGCCGCCCCAGACTTCCTTGGGCCGCGCCTCTGAACATGTTCAAAGATAATCCTGCCCCTATATTGCCTATATTGACTCTGTTGAAAGAGGACGAAAGCGAATATGTCCGCAAAAGCGTCGCCAATAACTTAAACGACATTTCCAAAGATCACCCCGGCTTGGTGAAAAAGATAGGCTTGGAATGGAAAGGAAAGCATCCCCATACGGACTGGATTATTAAACACGGCTGCAGAACCCTATTAAGAAAAGCGGATCCTGAAGTGCTGCGTTTATTTGGATTCCATACCGAGCCGGACGTTCAAATCAAGAATCTGTTATTGTCGTGTGATCAGTTGTCCATTGGCGACACGCTTGCGTTTGATTTTGTATTGGTGAATCCGTCGCCGGATACCCATAAGCTCCGTATCGAATATGGAATTTACTTCGTCAAAGCCAACGGCTCAACTTCCAGAAAACTGTTTAAGATTACGGAGAACAGTTATAACAACGGTGAAGTTGTTTTCCATCGGACGCATTCCTTTAAAGACCTTTCAACGAGAACTCATTATGAGGGGCAGCATCGCATATGTATTGCAATCAATGGGCGGGAGATGGCCGAAGCTTATTTTCAATTGAATGGAAGCAATTGACAAACAATGAGTTCAGCTTTATTAGAGCAAAAGAAGCATCAAGGATTTGAAAGATCCTCTGATGCTTCTTCCGAGCGTAACCATGCCGTTCACTAGGATACCCGGATCTGTTTGCTTCTTAACTGGCCGCAGGCGGCATCGATATCCGTGCCATGTTCAAGGCGGACACTGCTATTGATGCCATGCTGCTTCAATATGTCATAGAATTCCCGCACCGATTGCTGCTCGCTTCGCTGATATTGACTATGTTCATCCACCGGGTTATAAGGAATTAAATTAACGCTTGCGAGATCCCGCATATCCCGAATCAGATCAACAAGCTCAAGGGCGTGTTCCTTGCGGTCATTCACATCCTTAAGCAGTATATATTCCAGCGTCACTCTGCGTTTCGTCTTATCCAAATAGTATTGAATGGCCTGCATTAACTTCTCGATTGGAATGGCGCGGTTTATTTTCATGATTCGCGTGCGGAGCTCGTTATTGGGCGCATGCAAGGAAATCGCCAGATTGACCTGCAGATTCATATCCGTAAATTCATAGATCTTATCCGCAAGGCCGCTCGTCGATACCGTAATGCGTCTTGGACCAATGGCCAATCCTTTGTGATCTTTGATCACATTGAGAAAGTCCACCAGGTTATTGAAGTTGTCGAACGGCTCTCCAATGCCCATCACCACAACATGGCTCACTTTTTCGTCTTGCTTCGCTTCATCCAGATGCAATTGGACCTGCATGATCTGCTCCACGATTTCGCCGCTGGACAAATCCCGGCTCTTCGCCAACAGCCCGCTTGCGCAGAAGCTGCACCCGATATTGCAGCCTACTTGCGTGGTGACACATACGGATAAACCATATTTATGCCTCATCAACACCGTTTCAATCAGGTTGCCGTCCTGCAGCTTGAACAGGAACTTAATCGTTCCATCCGCCGATTCTTGCTTCACATGCTCGCTCATCGTCCTGATGGCAAAATGTTCGGCCAATAATTCGATGCAATCTTGATTCACATCGCTCATTTCTGGGAAATTCGTTACCCGCTTTCTATAAAGCCAGTCCCAGACTTGCGCTGCCCGAAACTTTTTATGCCCATATTGAGCCAACCATGCCGTCAGTTGCTCCAATGTTAATCCATATATGGATTGCTTGTTCATTCCGGTATCCTCATTTCACAAACTTTATCACTCTGCCCTATTATACTAAAGCTGGCGCAGCACACAATCTGTTTATTATTGTCCTCATTATTAAATCTATACAAGGGGGAGGAAACAGTTATCTTTCTTCGCCTCATTGGGGTATGCATCTGGATGCGGTGAGTCCCGGGAACTGGCCACGCTGCAAAAAAATACGGTATACTTAGCATAGAAAGGACAGGCTTTGTCCAATGGTGGAATCTATGATCTTCATAACGAGAGGGAAACAGAATGGCATATTCTTTCCTGAACAGCCGCAGAAGCATCAACAAGAAGGGGGAGGATATTATTGAAAAAAAGGTTGTTGATTGTGTCCGTTACCATTCTAGCACTGCTATTGATTATCATCACGTCTGCTAGTTTTTATTTCTACCATGTCGCCATTGCTCGCGCCGAAAAGAGCTTCTTGAAAGGCAATCCCGATCTGGCGGTTAACGCGAGCGCCGCGAATCCATTCGATGACAAGGAGTGGTGGGGGAAACAAGCCTTTACGGAATGGAGCTTGACGTCCGAGGACGGGCTTAAGCTTCACGCCTACTATCTGGCAGCGGCTCAACAGACGGATAGAACCGTAATTCTCGCTCACGGATATTCCGGACACGCCGAACAGATGGGGCATTTGGCTCAAATGTACAGGGACGTGCTGGGCTATAACGTGCTTGTCCCAGATGCCCGCGGACATGGGAAGAGCGAAGGGAATTATATCGGATTCGGTTGGCCGGAACGGAAGGATTACGTCAAATGGATCGGAAAAGTCATCGAACATACAGGCGACCAAGCGCAAATCGTCCTTCATGGCGTGTCCATGGGAGGAGCGACGGTCATGATGACTAGCGGCGAGGATCTGCCCTCTAACGTCAAAGCGATCGTGGAGGATTGCGGGTATACATCGGTTACAGACGAGCTGACTTACCAACTGCAACGAATGTATCATCTCCCGTCTTTTCCGATCGTTCAATCGACCAGCCTGTTGACCAAAATTCGGGCGGGGTACTCTTTCGGAGAAGCTTCGGCCTTGGAGCAAATAAAAAAATCGAAAACGCCGATGCTGTTTATTCACGGCGGCGCAGACTTGTTCGTGCCGACCGAAATGGTTTACGAATTGTACGAGAACGGTCCCGCGCAGAAAAAAATGTTTATCGTGCCCGGCGCAGGACACGGCATGGCCAGACAAACCGATCCGAAAGGGTATGACCGCGAGGTAGCCCAATTTATCGGAATGTATGTAAAGTAAATAAGCAATTCGCCAACAAGCCAAGACGCTCCACAAGCCCTGCACAGGGACATGGGAGCGTCTCGCTGTCGTCTTGCCATCACTTTATCATTTGTTTCACGAGTTGGCGGTTGCGCTCTTTGAACAAATCATTATGGGAGGACACCATTCCGTAGCTATTGGCATCGGGCTGGATGAATTGCTTCGCCTTGTTCACCGCGTTGGCCGCATCCTGGAAGGCCCCTGCGATCAAGTGCAGCTTCCCGTCATGATGCAAAATATCGCCCGCCGCATACAGCCCGGGAATGGACGATTCGCTGCTCGCATTCCCTGCCACGTAAAAGTCATCCACCTGCTCGATCTTCAATTCGCTGTTCCCGATTAGGCTCGAATCCCGTTCATAGCCATGGTTAATAATCACTTCGTCAATCGTCAAGGTTGTTACCTCGCCAGTTGCCTGATTCGTCAGCTCAACCCGTTCAATGACCTCGTGATTGTCGGAGGCTATCAGCTTCGTAATGGATGAATTGAAGTGGCACACGATGGAGCTGTTCATCAGCTGCGTGATTGTCGCTTCATGACCGGATAGGGACTCCTTGTCCTTGCGATAGGTCAAATACACCTGCTTCGCAATCGGCTCCAGCTCATTCGCCCAATCAATGGCCGAATTGCCCCCGCCGGAAATCACAACCGTCTTATCCTTGAATTGCTGCAGAGACTTCACCGTATAATTCAAGTTGGACACTTCAAAGCGTTCCGCGCCCTCGATGTCCAATTTCTGCGGATTTAATATTCCGCCACCCACCGCGACAATGACTGTCTTTGAATAATGCTTTCGCCCCGAAGCCGCGTGCAGCACAAATATCCCTTCCTCGTTCCGCGCGATCGACTCCACCTTTTCATTCAACACGACTTCCGGATCAAATGTTAACCCCTGTGCGGTAATCTGTTCTATTAATTGGGCTCCGGGTACGGGGGTCAAGCCGCCCACGTCCCAGATCATTTTCTCAGGATAGACATGAACTTTACCGCCCAGACGAGGCTGGTACTCAATCAGCTTCGTTTTCATTTCCCGTAGTCCACTATAGAAAGCGGAGAACAGCCCTGCCGGACCTCCACCAATGATCGTGACATCAAATAGTTGTTCTTGATCCAATCGTGTTCACTCCTTGGATTTATATTGTTAATGATTATCATTATCAATATAAGCGTTTTCCTCTTTTTTTACAACAATAAACTATTGACACGAGAAAAAGAGATCTTTATTATATGTAAAGAAATCGAGGATGATAATCATTATCACTTGATTTAACACTAAAAAACAATGTGTGACACACACCATTCAGTAAAAGGAGCATACCCACATGAAAAAGCTATTTATTCCTTTCATGCTCATTTTCGTGCTTATGATTAGCGCATGCAGCAGCGGGCCAGCAGATAACAAGGACAACTCCGCTGCCAAGGACAGCACATCAGGCACGATCACATATCAGTCCGAAAATGGCCCTGTTGAAGTGCCTGCCGATCCGCAGCGCGTTGTCGTGCTGTCTTCCTTTGCAGGCAACGTCATGGCGCTGAACGTCAATCTTGTCGGCGTAGACTCATGGTCGAAGATGAACCCGCGTTTCCAAGATAAATTAAAAGATGTGACCGAAGTATCGGATGAGAACTTGGAAAAAATCATAGAGCTCCAGCCTGACCTAATCATCGGTTTGTCCACCATCAAGAACGTGGATAAATTGAAGCAACTTGCGCCTACGGTAACGTTCACCTACGGAAAAGTAGACTACCTGACGCAGCACTTGGAAATCGGGAAGCTGCTGAACAAGGAAAAAGAAGCGCAAGCGTGGATCGATGATTTCAAAAAACGCGCTGGGCAGGCCGGAAAAGATATTAAAGCCAAAATCGGCGAAAACACAACCGTGTCCGTCATCGAGAACTTTGACAAGCAGATTTATGTGTTCGGCGATAACTGGGGCCGCGGCACCGAAATTTTGTACCAGGAAATGAAGCTGAAGATGCCTGAGAAAGTGAAAGAAATGGCGCTGAAAGATGGCTACTACGCTCTATCGCTGGAAGTTCTTCCACAGTTCGCCGGTGACTATTTGATTTTCAGCAAAAACAAAGATACGGATAATTCTTTCCAGAAGACCGATACGTACACGAATATTCCTGCGGTGAAAAACAACCGCGTGTTCGAAGTCAATGCGAAAGAGTTCTACTTTAACGACCCGGTCACGCTGGATTTCCAATTGGACTTCTTTATCAAAAGCTTTCTGGGCCAGTAACGTTAATGGGAGGAGGAATTCTTAAATTTAAGAATTCCTTTTCCTGTATTCTATAACGGAAAAGAAGAGGGAATATGAGGAAAGAGAAGCGACGTTTCATCCCATTTGTATATAAACTGATGGCAGGCATTGTTGTATTTATGGCTGCGTTTGTTGTTGCCATGGTATTTGGGGCTGCTGACACCACAGTGAGAGAAGTATGGCTGGCACTGACTTCCCGAGCCGCCAATGACAACATTTCCCTGATTCGTGAAATTCGCCTTCCGCGCGAAATCGGCGCTATTATGGTTGGCGCTGGACTGTCCGTATCCGGCGCAATCATGCAAGGAATGACGAGAAACCCCCTTGCCGATCCCGGTTTGCTTGGTTTGACTGCCGGGGCTAATGCAGCGCTCGCCCTGACGATTGCGTTGATTCCATCAGCGAACTACTTCCATATTACGATCGCTTGCTTTATCGGAGCGGCTGTCGGAGCCACCATGGTATTCGGCATCGGAGCCATGAAAAAGGGCGGCTTATCCCCGCTTCGCGTTGTATTGGCCGGCGCTGCGGTTTCGGCATTCCTGTACGCCATCGCGGAAGGAATCGGGCTCTATTTTAAGATTTCGAAAGATGTGTCCATGTGGACGGCAGGCGGAGTCATCGGCACTTCATGGAGCCAGCTTCAGGTCATTGCGCCTTTCATCATCACCGGTATCGTGATTGCTCTTGTGCTTGCGAGACAGCTTACCATTCTGAGCTTGAACGAAGAGGTTGCCGTTGGATTGGGCCAGCAGACCATTGTAGTGAAAACGATCCTGTTCATTGTCATTATTCTGCTCGCCGGCGCTTCTGTCGCGCTGGTTGGAAATATGGCATTCATCGGCTTGATGGTGCCTCATATCGTGCGTGCCATGGTCGGGACGGATTATCGCTTTATTTTGCCGATGTCTGCGCTTGCAGGGGCTGCTTTTATGCTGCTGGCCGACACCCTGGGCCGAATGATCAATGCTCCATATGAAACGCCTGTGGCAGCCATTGTGGCAATGATGGGCTTGCCTTTCTTCCTGTTCATCGTTCATAAAGGAGGCAAAGCATTCTCATGATTCCATCTGCCTTATTGAAAAAACAACGGCTCATCGTGGGTGCTTTGCTCATGCTTATTGCACTGACCGTCGTGATCGGCATGGGATTGGGGTATTCCTCCCTGTCGTATGATCGGCTGCTTCCAACCCTGTTCGGGCAAGGAACGTTCAAAGAAGAATTTGTTCTGTTCTCCGTTCGGCTGCCGCGAATCATCATCACGCTGTTGGCTGGGATGGCACTCGCCCTATCTGGCGCTATCTTGCAGGGCATCACGCGCAATGACTTGGCTGAACCCGGAATACTGGGCGTCAATTCCGGGGCAGGCGTGGCGATTGCTGTTTTCTTCTTGTTTTTCCCGATAGACGCAGGCTCATTTGCATATATGCTGCCTCTTGTAGCGTTTGCGGGCGCGCTGCTTACGATTTGTCTGATTTACGTGTTCTCGTACAACAGAACGGTTGGCCTGCAGCCTGTCCGGCTGGTGCTCACCGGGGTGGGATTCTCCATGGCGCTGTCCGGGACCATGATTGTTCTCATTTCATCGGCTGAGCGTTCGAAAGTAGATTTTATCGCCAAGTGGCTGGCGGGCAATATATGGGGGACGGACTGGCCATTTATATGGGCCATCCTGCCGTGGCTGGCCGTGCTGATTCCTTTCACCATGTACAAGGCGCATCGCATGAATCTGCTTGCGCTCAGCGAGCATGTGGTTATCGGCGTTGGCGTTGCGGTTGAAAAGGAGCGGATTATTCTCCTGTTAACTGCTGTTGCGCTGGCGGCTTCCGCCGTTTCCGTCACGGGAGGAATCGCATTCGTCGGTCTGATGGCTCCGCATATTGCCAAAGCGCTGGTCGGACCCAGACACCAATTATTTATCCCGATCGCGATTCTGATTGGCGGATGGTTGTTACTGTTCGCAGATACGATCGGACGCAATGTGCTGGACCCTGACGGAATTCCGGCGGGCATTGTAGTCGCGTTAATAGGCGCCCCATACTTCGTCTATTTGTTGCTGAAAAAGTAGCGGAAGTGCTAACGGAATGTGCATGGCAAATAGACCATCTCCTTCAGGGGATGGTCTATTATTACGATTCCATGGCTTAGTCTCGGCTCCACAGCTTGGAAAGAAGACGGATAATCTCGACATACAGCCATACTAGAGTGACCATAAGGCCGAACGCTCCATACCATTCCATATATTTAGGAGCTCCCTGCCGAGCGCCCTTCTCGATAAAATCAAAATCAAGAACGAAATTAAGCGCGGCGATAATGACAATCACAACTGAAATACCGATACCTATCAAGCTGTTATCGTGCAGATAAGGAACAGTTACCCCGAAGAACCCCAGAACAAAGCTTAGAAGGTAAACAAGGGCAATACCAGCCGTAGCGGCAAATACGCCGAGCTTGAAGTTCTCCGTTGCCTTGATCATTCCGCTTTTATAAGCGACGAGCATACCGATGAATACACACATCGTCAGCAGGGCCGCTGTCGGCTTGAAGCTGATGATTAATGCCAGAATGAATCCGACAATCGCACCGCCATAGGCGTAAGATACCACGCTGTACCCGTTATAGTACATGGTCCACGAGACAACAGCGGCTGCTACGAGCAAGGCTAGCGTCATAAACGCTTTGTTGACCGTGCCGCCAATCGTCATGGGTTCCTGTGCGGATCGGTTTTAATTAGTCAAGCGCATACCGCTCCTCGCCAACTGTTTGTATATCATTTGCCTTGTTATTCAAGACGTTATCTTCCAATACGGAGAATTTGTCGCCATATTCTTTAATAATATGCTTTTCCCCCCAAGCGCATAGGGAATCCAATATCGATTTCAAGCTCCACCCGTATTCGCTAAGCTCATACTCCACTTTCGGAGGCACTTGATTATAGACAATTCGATTCACGATGCCGTCCTGCTCCAATTCTCTTAGCTGCTGCGTTAACATTTTTTGCGTAATTCCGGGCATAAGGCGTTTTAATTCACTTGTTCTTTTCTTCCCGTAAGTCAAATGACACAGGATGACACACTTCCACTTCCCGCCAATGACTTCCAGGGTTGCTTCCACTGAAATATTATATTTCTTTTTAATCACGGCCTTTTTCCCTCCACATGAGTCTATAGGAACTTTTAGGTACCTATATCACTTTAAAGTACGTACTATTCAATTTCATCCTAATGATTGATAATAGCATTTACCGGCCGGACATTACAATATTTCAGGAGTGGAACGAATGACATTGGAAAATAAGCGGAGCACTTTGGCGCTGCTGGCGTTGGCAATTAGTGCCTTTGCGATTGGCACAACCGAGTTTATCAGCGTGGGACTGCTCCCTCTCATTGCTGAAGACTTGAATATATCTGTCACAACATCCGGTTTAACCGTTACTTTATATGCGTTAGGGGTAACCTTCGGGGCTCCCGTTCTAACGTCCTTGACGTCTAACATCTCACGTAAATCGTTGCTGCTGTGGATTATGGCAGTTTTTATTGCAGGCAATATGCTGGCCGCCGCTGCCAGTGGAATTGCCGTGCTGTTGGCGGCGCGCGTCATCTCCGCGTTGTCACATGGCGTATTCATGTCGATTGGCTCTACCATTGCGGCCGATCTCGTGCCTGAGAACCGTAGAGCCAGCGCTATCGCGATTATGTTCTCCGGACTTACTGTCGCGACCGTTACCGGGGTTCCCTTGGGAACCTTAATTGGACAACAATTCGGTTGGCGAGCAGCCTTTCTCGTGATCGTTGCGGTCGGCATTCTGGCTTTCATAGCCAACATGACCTTAGTTTCTTCCCATTTACGAAAAGGAACGAAAACGCCGCTGCGCGATCAACTTAAACTGGTCACGAACGGACGATTGCTGCTTGCATTTGCCATCACTGCCTTGGGATACGGCGGGACGTTTGTCGTCTTTACCTATTTATCCCCGTTGCTTCACGATATAACCGGATTCGAGGCAAAAACGGCAGCAATCATTCTGCTTATATATGGAGTTGCCATTGCCATCGGCAATGTTATCGGAGGCAAAGCCGCTAACCGAAAACCTGTTACTGCCTTGTTCTATATGTTTTTTATACAGTCCATCGTGCTCTTCCTGTTAACGTTCACCGCGCCCTTTAAAACAGCCGGGTTAATAACCATCTTTCTTATGGGGCTGTTCGCATTTATGAATGTGCCTGGCTTGCAAGTATATGTCGTCATGCTGGCCGAACGTTTCGCGCCGCAAGCGAAAGATGTGGCGTCTGCTGTCAATATTGCCGCGTTCAACGCAGGAATTGCGATCGGGGCCTACTTGGGCGGTGTCGTTACGGATACGATCGGGCTGATTCATACCACATGGGTAGGAGCATTAATGGTAATGGGAGCCGTATTGCTGACAGGCTGGGCACGTACCCTGGAAAGGAAAGATGCGTCCGCCCGAACCAGCGGAACAAATACAGTGATTCCTGGCTCGCAGTGCGCTTAACCTCATTCAACAAACCATTCAGGAGGCTATTATATGATGTCTAAAAATCTGCAAGATACAGTAACGTTACACAACGGCATGAACATGCCTTGGCTCGGGCTCGGCGTGTTCAAAGTGGAAGAAGGGCCAGAACTGGTACAGGCTGTGAAATCAGCCATTGCACATGGTTATCGCAGTATTGATACCGCAGCTATTTATGAGAATGAGTCAAGTGTCGGTCAGGGGATTCGCGAGGCCATGCTGGAGACTAAAATCTTCAGAGAGGACCTCTTCGTCACATCTAAAGTGTGGAATGCCGATTTGGGATACGAATCGACACTGGCCGCCTATGAAGCAAGTTTAGAAAAATTGGCCTTGGAATACCTTGATTTATACCTGATTCATTGGCCTGTACAAGGCAAATATAAAGAGGCGTGGAGAGCTTTGGAGACCCTATATCAAGAAGGACGGGTCAAGGCCATTGGGGTAAGCAATTTCCAAATCCACCATCTTGAAGACCTGATGAAGGACGCTGTCATTAAACCTATGATCAACCAAGTGGAATTCCATCCGCGTTTAACCCAAAAAGAATTGCTCCGATTCAGCAAGGAGCAGGGCATTCAGTTGGAAGCCTGGTCGCCATTAATGCAAGGCGGGCTGTTGGATAATCCGATGCTGAAGGAGATCGCGGCCAAATATGGAAAGTCCGTTGCGCAAGTCATCCTGCGTTGGGATTTGCAGCATGGCGTTATCACCATACCGAAATCTACGAAGAAACATCGCATTATCGAAAACGCGGCCCTGTTCGATTTTGAGCTAACCCAAGAAGATATGGACCAGATTGACGAGTTGAATCAGAATCTTCGAGTCGGTCCCGATCCGGACAACTTTGATTTTTAATAAGATGACGAAAAGACGCCAACTCTTTGAGGAAAGGAGTGGCGTCTTCTTTTTGTTTTTTCCATTCGGGTTCATTGATACCAATCATCAAGCTCATTACAGAGAATCATCTTGCAAGATGCTCCATATATTTCTTGGGCGTGAAGGAAGTGAACTTTTTAAATTCTTTAATGAAATGATTCTGATCATAATAGCCCAGCTCCATCATTTCCTCAACAATTCCATCATAGTTCTCTTGCATCAATGCAGCCAATACATGCTGAAACCGCACAATGCGGCTGAACAACTTGGGAGGCATGCCGACATATTCATTAAACAGCTTTGAAATGTAACGTGAAGAGTAGCCAATATCTTGCGATAGGTCGGTCATGCTTCGCGCTCCATGACTTGAAATGATTTGGCCCGTTATATATTTCACCCAGTCTGGTGTCTCAATCTCGGGCCGGGAGAACTGTTGATAGAACCTTTCAAACACGTTGATTCTGCCATATAAACTATCTTCAGCAGCGATTTGCTCTAACAGCAGCGCGGAGTTGGGGATTACATCGCTTAAAGGGATTTCCTGTTCAGTGAACTCACAAGCCGGATACTTGAGAAAACGCCTTCCATAACCCGGAAAAAAGCGGACTGCAAAAATATCACACTCCCCATGACGAAACACGCCCTGCCTTTCAGTAATAATAGAACCGCAAATATTAGCCGAAGGATTGTCTTTATTGCAACAAATGATGACATCGATGCAGCCATCAGGAAAAATCATCATGGTATCTTTATTCGTCGCGCCTAAATAAAAAGAATAATATTGTGCTCCAACCGGGTGCTGAACCGAAGCTGAACTCATTTCAGTGTAATTCATCAGCTTGGTTTCGAATGAAGGTTGATGAGGAAAGTAGCCGGTGCTGTTGGAGAATTCAATCATAACCGTTTCACCGTCCCAACACAAGATTATACCCATTAAATATATAGGATTAATATATCTTAAATTCATAACGATTTAGATGTCAATGCAGAATCAAGATCTGTTCCGATTTTTACTATATTTCAATGGCGAATTCACTTATGATTTACTCTAATAAGCATATAGGATTACTTGGTTTTAAGGAGGGAAGGATGCTGAACATGAATAGAAAAAAATCCATATGGATATTGACGCTGATCACTGTGCTGGCTTCGACGCTCCTGTTAGCCGGCTGCGGCAAAGAATCAGACGGCACATCAGCTCCAGCTTCCGACAAACAGAAGGTGCAAAAGCTGCTGGTGGGCACAAGCGGGGGACCGAAGCCTTATGTTTATTTGAACAACAACAATAACCTCGATGGTTACGACATTGCCGTCTTGAAGGAAATTGACAAGTTGCTTCCGCAATATGAGATTGAGTTTGAAGCGACTGAATTTTCGAGTATTTTTGCCGGAATCGATTCGGGCCGCTATCAAATCGGAGCCAACAATATTACGAAAAAGCCCGAACGCGAAGAGAAGTATTTGTTCGGCAATGAGTATTACTACTTCAATAAGACCGTTGTTGTCGTGAAAAAGGGCAGGACGGATATTCAATCGATAGGGGACTTGGCCGGTAAAACAATACCTGTCAGCCCTGGAGGCGGATTTGAGCAACTGTTCGTCGAGCAATTTAACAAAGAGCATCCTGATAATAAGATTCATGTGACGTACACGGATCAGGATCGAGTTAAGACTTATCAGGACATCGCAGCCGGTACCGTTGATTTCACTTTCGCTGAGAGGGTGATGCTCAAGGACATAGAACAGGATTATGGCATTCCGTTGGATACGGTAGAGCTGTCTAAGGAAGACATCCTAAAGGTCCAAGATCCGAAGGCGTATTTTATATTCAGCAAAACCGGTGACGGACCTGCCATTCGTGACGCGTTTGACGGCGCCCTCCGCACATTGCTTGCAAACGGTAGACTGAAAGAGATTTCGAATCAATATTTAGAGGCTGACTATACGAGATAGTCACGTTTCGTTTTTCGGACCAAAATTTCAACATGGAAGAGATGTGCGATGCCGAAATTATTCGATCTTGAACTGGTGTTCAGTCAAATTCCGCAGATCCTGACATATTTGCCGGTTACATTGGGAATTGCGTTCGCATCCATGATCCTCAGCTTGCTGATTGGACTGGCGACAGCGCTTATCAAGATTAAGCAAATTCCCGTGCTCCGCACAATATCAGCGTTCTATGTCTCTTTTATGAGAGGAACGCCAATCATTGTGCAGCTGTACTTAACATTCTATGCCGTGCCAATGGTGATGCAGTATATCAATTATTACTATGGGACGAATTACAATACGAACAATGTGCCTCCCATTTTGTTCGTGCTTCTGACATTTGCATTAAACGAAGGGGCTTATAACTCAGAGAGCATTCGTGCCGCAATTCAGTCCGTTGACAAAGGCGGTATTGAAGCCGGGTATTCCATGGGAATGACAACAATGCAAGTACTGCGCCGCATCATTCTTCCTGAAGCGATCATTGTAGCGCTCCCGACACTAGGCAATTCCCTCATCGGCTTAATTAAGGGAACGTCCCTCGCATTTGTATGCTCGGTTGTGGAAATGACGGCTGCGGGCAAGCTGTTGGCCTCGCGGAACTTCAGATTCTTTGAGATGTACGTATCGCTGTCGATCATATATTGGATCGTTACTATTTTATTGGAGCGGCTGATAGGCTATTGGGAGAAGCGGTTAAAGGTGAATGAAAGGAGCTTGCCCGCAGATGATTCAAATCAAAGGCTTGCACAAGAAATTCGGTAAGCACCATGTGTTAAATGGCGTGAGTCTCACGGTAGAAGATGGTCAAGTCATTGCCATTATCGGCCCGTCCGGTTCAGGAAAGTCTACGCTGCTGCGCTGCATCAACTTTCTGGAGACGCCACAGTCAGGAACGATCTCACTTGATGATGTCATCGTGGACGTGTCCACAGCGACCAAGCGGGATATGCTTCATCTGCGCCGCAATACCGCGATGGTCTTCCAGCAATTCAATCTGCTTAAATACAAAACAGCCGTCGAGAATGTCATGGAGGGTCTCGTCACCGTACAAGGGGTTAGAGAGAACGATGCGCGAGACATTGCTTGCACTTATTTGGACAGAGTAGGCCTTGGCGATCGAAAAAATTATTATCCTCGCGAGCTTTCCGGAGGCCAGCAGCAGCGTGTAGGAATTGCCCGCGCACTTGCGCTCCATCCGCAAGTCATCCTATTCGATGAGCCGACTTCTGCCCTCGATCCGGAAATGGCAGGAGAGGTTCTGGCAGTTATCCGTTCGGCTGCCAAGGAAGGACGCACGATGATTATCGTATCCCATGAAATGAGCTTTGTGCAGGAAATCGCCGACAAAGTTATATTTTTCGAACAGGGTGCTATAGTAGAGGAAGGGACGCCTAAAGAGATATTCAGGGAGGCGAAACACGAGCGAACCAAACAATTTCTCTCTCGTGTCCATCTGCCAGTTGATTATGCTATTTAATAATATAGGGAGAAGGTGTTACCATGTCTGAAGCGCCAGTATTATTTCTTGCCCACGGCTCGCCATTGATTGCCATACAGGAGAATGAGTACACACGTTTTTTAACGCAAATCGTGAACGATCTGCCCGCCAAGCCTACTGCCTTCGTCGTGTTCACGGCACACTGGGAGGTAGAGGCAAGCACCCGTATTACGTATACAGACGACGTGTACGAGACGGTTCATGACTTCGGCCCATGGTGGATGGATGAGCTGTTTGCCGTGCAATATCCGGCTAAAGGGAACAAGGAACTCGCTGCAAAAATAAACAATCTTCTCAGACAGCAAGGTATAGACAGTCAATTCGATACGGAAAGAGGCTTGGATCACGGAACGTGGTCATTACTCAAACAGTTCGATCCGGATGCTTCCATTCCCGTCGTTCAGCTCTCGGTCAACCCGAACCTGCATCCCAGAGATCAATATTTGATTGGTCAGGCCATAAGGGAATTGCAATATGAAGGCGTGATGATTATCGGGAGCGGAGTCACTGTTCATAATTTGAGTCTGCATAGCGACGTAACGGAAGCGTGGGCATTGGAGTTCGATGATTGGTTAATCGACAAAATTGAAAGCAAAGACTTTGAGGCTTTGTTCAATTATGCGGAAGAGGCTCCTCATGCCGCCCTTGCCGTCCCCACCCCAGAACATTTCGTTCCTATATTAATCGCATTAGGCAGTGCGGCTCCCGACAGGAAGTCCAAGGTGATTTATAGAGATTATAGCGGACTTCTCAGTTATCTATGTTATCAATTTTAGGTTTGCTTTTTGCATACGCAGTCATCAATTCAATCCATGGAGGTGTTGGAAATGGCGAATTGGTCACGAGCATTGCCATTTTCCCCCGAGTCCGCGGCACTCATTCCCGAGGACATCGGCCTGTTTGTATTTTTGAGCGAGCAGCTTGAGAATCGAATGTACAAAGTGATATATGTAGAACAAACATCGAACCTGCGGGCGCGGTTTCTCGATTATGTGAACGGGGAAGAGCCATATTTGCTTGAGCATGCAGTCAACTATCGCTACGTGGTCGAACCGAAGCAGGACGTCCGCGATGCCGAAGAGAAATTGGTGCTTACAGAAGGCAGTCCGATATTGAATCTGATCAAGAACGGTACAGTATCTGCCGATATACTACTCAAATGAGCTAAGTTATCTAAAGGCAGGGAATGATCGGATGAAACAAGGAGAAAAGGAATTCAGCAAACAAGAACAGATGGTATTGTTATTGAAAAAGGCAGGTTGGCATGAGGGCAGGCAGGTTGATATTTCGCGCTTTGAGCTTCGCTGCAGGGAAGAAGGCGTGGAGTTATTCGACAGTGCGAAACATTTTCTTCAAGAATTCTCGGGCATAGACGATATGGTCTTTTTCAAATACCATCATGACGTGCCCGAGAGCCGGTTTGCTGATTCATGGCATGAGTACACATTCAATTTTCTTCCCAACGCGCTTGAAGAAATTTCACGTCCCGAGGATTATCGCGAAATTTTGGCTTTTGCTCGGGAGGACTGCTTCTGTCTGGGAGAATCAGGATACTACTATCCGGCCGTTGCAGCCATTGGGCGCTCCGGGAAGCTGTATTTGAAACATGATTATGAGAACGATGTCCGAGTGTTTGACACCCTAATCCAAAGCATGGAGCATGAGTTGTCTCATCTTGACATCGTAATCTCTTCTTTGCATGAAAAAAACGAGGTTGTGCTTCCAACGTTATGGGGAAATAAAATATTTCCCGTCAAACGGCAAAATCCTTTTTCGTAATGGGATGCAGCTGATATCTTCGTCTGCGCGCAGATGCGATCTGATTAAGCCTCAGATGTGGTGAACCATTATGCTGCTCTTGTCCTGCGCGATTGTCCTCAGGCTGGAAGCAATGAAAAATTGGGCCGCGTAATACGTTATCATAATTAACGGTTCCGCGAAGGCAACTTCAGACACAAACATGTTCCAGGATAAAATGGAATCCGATGCCGCAAACAAAATGCTTCCGGCAGCCGCCAGCTTGTTGCCGGTCATGATGGCCAACCAAGTCATTACGGATATGACGATAATATAGACGAGAATAGGCGCGATTAAGGAAGCATTCCCGTCACGAATCAACGCTTGAATGAGCTGCCAACCCATGAACGAAGCATATATTAGGAGCGGAACGATCGTGCTGAAGCGCAGTTTGGAAAAGCGCCATCTGCCAATAAAACCGGTCAAATAAAACAGATGCCCGATGAGGAATGCGGACAGGCCAACGACAAACCAGCCCAGCAGCCCGTCGCCCAGCATGCAGAAAAATAACCCGACCCAGATAACCCAATGACAGCCTTTTCTATCGGAAGGCATTTGAAGGCATCCATAAGCGATAATAAGCCACATCGGAATTAATTTAAACAGCAGTTTGACCGCTTGCGGCTCGCCGGGAATGATGAAAATGTAGAGGATACTCATGACAACGATGAGTGCGGGCAGCCCATACTTAATCAAAAGGAATCGCTCCTTTCATTTCATTGTTTTTAGCAAAAACACTCCAATTTCATGCATCTTCCGTTTTTTGTAAACTCCTTTGTGCTATCCTATTCGTTGTGACCGCTGCAAATTCCTTTCAGACAAGCCATAAAGGTGAATTGCTCATCTTACATTTGGATATGAGGGACTGATATTCAGCTTTATGAGTTTCAGTAATGATACTGCGCATATTGCTTCGATCTTTTTAGTGATAAAATGAAACAAATAGAGCTAGGAAGCCTTATATATCATATGAAATCAGTTAATCCCACAGATATCGTGCAAAAGCCATAAACAACAGAGGGGAAAGAGATGAATGACAGAAATGACAGATTGGAAAAATGGCGCTCGCGGGCATAAATTCATTGCCTCTTTTAGTGGAGGAAAGGATAGTGTGTTAGCTCTATATAAAGCAATGAAGGTTGGAGAAGCAGTTGGACTAATCGTGATGTTGGAGGAAGAAGGGAAACGTTCCCGGTCCCATGGAATGCCTCCAGAGCTAATACGCGCTCAAGCTGAATCGATAGGATTGCCTGTATATACTGCAGCTGCGAGTTGGACAGATTATGAAACAATCTTTATGGGCCTTCTAGAACGAGCTAAGAATCAGGGAGCAGAAGTATTGGTAACTGGAGATTTGGATGTTCCTGCTCATGGTTGCTGGCATGACAGGGTTACGGCAAATGCCGGATTAAAGCTTGGGATGCCTCTATGGGAAATGAATCATCTTGAAGTTGTCCAAGAGTTCATCAATCTAGGATTTGTAACGATCATTGTCACTGTGAATTTATCATTAGGAATGAGGGAAGACGATTTAGGACGAATGTTGACCCATGAATATGTGAAGGAGCTTGAAGCTCGCGGTATTGACCCATGCGGAGAAGGTGGAGAGTTCCATACCACCGTAATCGACGGGCCCATTTTCAAAAATCCTATTCCCGTTCGCAGATGTGAAATCGTTAAGAATGGAACATATGCTTTTTTGCCTTTGGAGCTAGAACGAAACAGCAACGGCGGGAGTTCTCATCAAGGAGAATAATCTAGTCACCGCTCAGGATTAAAAAAAGCCCTCCATGCCAGAGGGCTTCCCATACAGACTCGTTCTTTTTCATTAATACCGCATTTATATCTTCTTAACAAATTCAGACTTTAATTTCATGGCTCCAAAACCATCGATTTTGCAATCAATATCGTGATCTCCATCAATCAAACGAATATTTTTTACTTTTGTGCCTATTTTTACGACCAATGAACTTCCTTTTACTTTCAGGTCTTTGATTACCGTTACAGAATCACCGTCGTTTAACACATTTCCATTTGCGTCTTTGATGATCTTTTTATCTTCACTGTTCTCGGTTTGTAATTCCAAAGACCACTCATGGCCGCATTCCGGGCAAACAAAAAGACCTCTATCTTCGTAAGTGTATTCAGAATTACATGTTGGGCAGTTTGGCAAATTAGACATAATTTCATTTTCTCCATTCGTTATTGTCCGTTTTAATATAAGAGTTCCTTATATGCTTATATACTGTCATAGTCTTCTCATATTGGCAAACCTTCGTCTTTTTCGCTTTTCAATCTCCCTAAACATAAATACGGATTCCATAATCGTATCGATAACGTCAGGAAAAGAACGTTTCAGAAACTCAAACTTCGTACCCCGGTTCTCATTACAAAAGAAATGGTTTCCGGGATTCGGTTATGCCGGTTTTTCCCTTCCCGCTTATACCCAAGAAAACGCCCTCCATCTATCCACTTATTAATGGCCTGCACCGAGACACCGAAGATTCGGGCCAACTCACCCGTAGTGTACGTTGTTTCCTGCAAATACCCGAATATTCATTTAGGCATCAAAAAAAGCGCCTGCAATCAGACGCTTGCATATTTGTTAGATATAAAAAGCCTGCACCAGATGGCTATCCCCATGCGCCGTGCACGTGCGTACTCAACGAATGTCATCCTCTGCTAAAGGCCTCTTCAAAGGCTCGGATGCATGAACCGCTTCGGGAATTGTCCAACACAGCAAATACAATTTCATCAAACAGCGTGCCGTAGCCCTCGACCTCCAACAGTTGCTGCCACCATTGTGCCACATCAACCGGATTGTTGCGGAATACGCCGCATCCATACGCCCCTAGCACCAAGTATTTATCTCCTCTATCCGCAAAAATCGCCAGCGCCATGCGCATGCGATCCTTCATCACACGTTTCGCCTTCTCGCTGTCTTCGCCCTTCAACAGCACTTGGCCATAGTTGACCGCGGGCAAGGTCAGAACCGAAGCAGTCACCGGCTGCTCCAGAAGCTGAAACCGTTCATTTCGGAAAAATACAACATTCGGCGAATAGATGGCATAATCGGTATACATCATGGTGCGGCAGGCGCGATTAGCCGCATAATAGGCCTCGTTGCGCAGCTGCGTTCCGTACAAGCCGCTTGAAGCGGCGAGACTTTCCTCCTGGGCCATCGCACCGTTTAGAAATCCGCCGCCCGGATTTTTCGCGCTTGCAAAGTTAAGCACTCCCACGCCGCGAATCCCTGCTTGTCCGGCATCCAGAACCGGTTTAACGGTGGCCTCGTTGGCTGCGCGTTGTTGTGCCTGGTTCCCATTTGACGGCAACTTGCAGCTCTTTACCAATTCCATGCCCTGCTCAGGCGCAATAAGAAGGCTGTTATCCTCCGAATATTGCTGTAGAGCCGAGAAGTCCACCTTCTGCCCGTTCCATTCATAATATCCCTGCCGGATATAGCGAAGCGTATCCTGCGCAAGCTCCTTTCGGTTCATGTTACTCCCCTTCTTTCTCTAACAGCTGGTCCCGCACCTCAGTCAGCGCAAAGCCCAGCAGATTTCTCCCTCGCCATTTCATTGGATTGTCCGCAGCGGCATTCTCCTTCACCATTCCAATCCCCCACATCCGATCAGCGGGGCTCGCTTCCACCAGAATCCGCTGTTTCGTTGTTCTCATAAACGCCCAAAGCTCCGGATTCTGCGAGAATTTCGCCAAGTTGCCCCGCTTCACAATGTCATAGCAGTTGCTATTCCATATGTCGTTGTTAAAGTGTTTAACCGACCGTCCAAAGGCTTTCATTTGTTTCGGATGCTTCGCCTTCATAATTTCCGCAAGCATCTCGTCATCGTGGAACAGCCGCGCCTTTTCCGCCATCATGTACTGTTCGGTACAGCTATATGTGTTCCCGTCTACGGTAAATTGGCACTTCCACCATTGGCTGAAGCAGCTCTGATTGACGCTCCCGTCAGCGGGAGGCGTATGTCCCCAGAAAAATAAAAACTTATATTTCTTTCCCGCTTGATAGGCTTGCTGCAAGTCTTCGATATTGTAAACCATCATATCCCCTCGCGATTCCTCCGGTACAGCCGCGACGGGCGGTGCCCGGCATTCTCCGTGTAATGATCCGTCTCTTCGACAAGCGGGGCCGCTTTACGGCGGAAAGCCGCTTTCAGCAGTTCCTTGTCCAGAATAACTTCGTATACCTGCTGCAATTCGGTCAGTGTAAACAGCTTGGGCATCAAATGCAGGGCAATGTCGGTATACTCCACTTTTCCCCGCAAGCGCTCGATGGCATAGCTGATAATCTTGGCATGGTCGAAGGCCAGACCCTCATTGGAGAGAATGACATATTCCACTGCAGACGATGCTTCCGCAGTCGTCATTTTGCGCTCCACCACGGCGGTTAACACTTCCTGCTCCCCCGTTAGCTTCAGCTCGTACTGCTTCGTCTTGATTATTCCATCCTCCAGCAATTCCTTCTGCTCTCTCATGAGACGATAGGAGACACTGAACCAAGAGGCTTCATCTGCATCATCTCCAGCCTCGATATGCACCTTAGAGCTATCGATCAGCGCCATATAGGAACAGCTCATGACCCAAGTCCGCGGATCCCGCCCCGGCTCGCTAAATGTATACAGCTGCTCCAAGTAGACGTTGTCCACTCCCGTTTCCTCCTGCAGTTCCCTCTGTGCCGCCTGCTCCGTCGTCTCCGCAGGACGGACGAAACCGCCCGGCAGCGCCCAATTCCCCAGGAAGGGATGCCCGCCGCGCCGAATAAGCAGCACCCGCAGTTCCTTCTTCGGAAGCTTGCGGTAATTACTTTCCTCGGTATCGGTAACTGTAAAAATGACCATATCTGTTGCCACAGACGGGCGTTCGTAATCTCCTGCGGTATATTGCTCAAGAAACTCTTGCTCGGTAAGCCCATTACGGTCCCTTATCGACATTACACCACCACCTGTTCGTAACTATTTGTTATTATCTATTTGTTACTAACAAGATATGCGATTTCGGGCGATTTGTCAACATATTCGCAAACAAGCGTTTCAAACAGGGAAACAACAATCGGACGATAATCCTACTTTTGCACACGAAACTCAAATAAAATAAAGCGCATACATGATACCATATAAGTACTTTTTGCACTTCATTGCCAAGTGGATTACGCCTCAGCCTCAAAAGGATTTAAATAATGGGAGGGATTCGATATGAGTAAGACGATTGTAGCCATTATCGGCTGCGGGACGATTGCCAACAGCGCCCACATTCCTGCTTACGTTGCCAATCCAGAAGCCGAGATCAAGTACTTCTGCGATATCCGCAAGGAAAGAGCAGAGAAAGCGGTAGACCAGTACGGCTGCGGGGAGGCCATTGAAGATTACCGCATCATTCTGGAAGATCCGGAAGTGGAAGCCGTCTCAATATGTACGCCGAACAATTGCCATGCCTTGATCGCTATCGATTGTATGCGTGCCGGCAAGCATGTGCTCTGCGAGAAGCCGGCAGCCAGAACGTATGAGGAAGCGCTTGAGATGCAGAAGGTGCAGCACGAGACCGGGAAGACACTGAACATCGGCGTCGTAAATCGCTTTAATACGGGTGTGAACATCATTAAGAAGATGATCGAAGAGGGAGAACTGGGCGATCTGTACCACGTATACGTCAGCTTCCGCTCGCATCGTTCGATTCCGGGACTGGGGGGAGACTTCACGAACAAGGCTGTCGCAGGCGGCGGCGCGCTCATTGATTGGGGCGTGCACTTTCTCGACATCGTGATGTACTGCGCAGGCGACCCGGATCCGAAGACGGTTACGGGACAGACGTACTCCAAGCTGGGCAAGGATATGAAGAATTACTCCTATATCAATATGTGGGCGGGACCGCCCAACTATGAGGGCACGTACGATGTCGATGATTTCGTTACCGCCATGATTCGAACGGCAGGCCCTTCGATTACGGTAAATGGCGCCTGGGCGCAAAATATCGGAGTCAACGAGATGTACATTGACTTTCTGGGTGACAAAGCGGGAATTCGGCTGCAGTACGGGGCGGATTTCACTATTTACAGCGCCAAGCATGGCGCATTGCTGGAAAGCAATCCGAAGTTTCCGAAGACCGATCAATTCCAGAACGAGATCGACAGCTTCCTCTCCTGCATTAAGTCGGGGGAAAAATTGCCGTCACACATTGATACCGTCATCCTGACAGCTAAAATCATTCAGGCCATCTATCAATCTTCAGAGCAAAGAACAGAGATCTCTTTCGTGAAAGAGGGAGCGCCAACATGAAGAAAATAGGCTTTATCGATTATTATCTGGATGAATGGCATGCGAACAAATACCCGGAATGGATTCGAAACGCATCCGGCGGGAGTATGGAAGTCACTTATGCATACGGCATGAGGGATGCCGATCAGGGATTAAGCAACACGGCGTGGTGCGAGCGTCATGGCGTCACGCTGCTGAATACGATTGAAGAGGTCGTGGAAAAGAGCGATTATTTGATCGTGCTCTCACCCGATCACCCGAAGCATCATGAGGCGCTCGCTTATCTGCCATTGGCATCGGGCAAGCCGACTTACATCGATAAGACATTTGCCCCTGACCGCGCAACCGCGCTTCGCCTGTTCGAGCGGGCGGCCCAGCATGGCACGCCGTTATATTCCTCGTCAGCCTTGCGATTCGCGACCGAATATGGCGACGCGGAGCGAAGTGGCATTGAGGCCATCTCCAGTTGGGGGCCCGGCGCGTTCGAGAACTACTCAATCCATCAGATCGAACCGATCGTATCGCTGATGGGGGCAGATGCGAAGCGAGTCATGTTCATCGGAACGAAGACAGCTCCAGCCCTGCTGATCGAATTCAAGGATGGACGGCAAGCGATGATTCATCACCTGGGCGACGAGTGTCCGTTTACGATGGCAGTAAAGTATAATTCGGGCAGCTGCAGCATTCTGAAGCCCGAATCGAATTTTTTCAACCTGTTCATTCATGACCTTATTGCCTTCTTCGAGACCGGGCGCATATCGGTTCCTTCCGCTCAAACGATCGCCATTATTACGATTATCGAGTATGGTCTAAAAGCGGCTAAGCAGCCGTATGAATGGATAGAGCTGCCATAGCGTTCCTGTTCGATCGCTACTGGCATTCGGATAATTCCATGGATCTACCCTCTTTCTGTGGAAATATTTGCATCTATGAATTCTATCAGAATTAGATCATTTCTGTAGAATTTTCCTTTTTATATAAGTAAAATAGAGATCGATAAGAGAGTTATAGATTCGATTTCTATGCACGAAAGAAAGAGGGTAGTTTTATTGAGTAAGCGGCATTATGTATGCTCTATATTAGCAATGTTGTTGACGATTACACTGCTATTCCCGCAACAGACGGCGGAAGCGGCAGGTAAGCCGAATGCGACTGAAAGAACGAAGATTATGCTGGATGAATATCCGCTTGAATTCTCGGCAGAGCCACTCATTGTGCAAGGCAATACGATGGTTCCATTCCGCGGAATCGCTGAAGCGCTGAATATCGAAGTGCTGTGGAATCCAAAGAATCAGACCGTAACGGCGAATCAGACGACTGTTCAAGAGAATAAGGTCGTTATTTTGCAGTTGAACCAGAAGACGGCGAAAGTTAATGGCGAGTCTGTCCAACTGTCAATGGCGCCTTTCGTCAAAGCAGGCACAACGTATATTCCACTCAGCTTTTTCAGCAGACAATTCGGAGCACAAGTGTCCTGGAATTCGGCTGCGAAAGTTGTCTCTATCCAATCACCGCCGAAGAAGATGTATAATATGGCGTTCTATGCTATTGCTTCATCTTATTCCGCAGTTCGATGCGACCGCATTCGGATGGGCGCGCCTTCAGGAAGACGGGACGATTACGACAGAAGGCAAGGACTTCTATTGGCCGCAGGCAGCGGGAGATATTACGCCGGAATCTATTGTTGCCGAAGCGAAGCAGGCGGGAACAACTCCTTACCTGATGGTGTTCTCCTCGGATAGAAAAGGCGAGCTGACGAAAATGCTGGAAGATGAGACACTTCGGGACAAGGCGATAGAAGATATCATGCAACTCGCACAGGATAAGAACTTTTCAGGCATTGTGCTTGATTTTGAAGGATTGGGATTATCCGGAGACAAGGCGAAGGCGAAGCAGGATTACAACTTCTTTGTCACTCAGCTTGCGAATAAAGCGAGAGCCGCCAATTTGAAGTTGACGCTGGCGCTGCATCCGCTGAACGGCGCTTATCAGGGGTATGATTATAAGACACTTGCTTCTGTAGCGGACGATATTATGATTATGGCGTATGCCTACGCGGGTGAAAAAGCGCCGGAACCGCTCGATAAAGTGAACGAAGCGATTCAGCTCGCATTGAAAGAAGTTCCAAAACATAAGCTTCTATTAGGTTTGTCGATGGGCAGCGAGAACAGCAAGTCCATCTCGAGTGTCATTGGGCTTGCCAAGCGCTATCAGTTGAAGGGCACGGCAATCTGGAGATTGGGGCTCATTGGAGAAGAAGCGATGAAGCAGATCGAGCAGAACGTAGTGCCGTTGAAGTCATAATAGAAGTTGCTGAACATTTTAATTGCCAAAAAGGTCGAGTCAGGGTTCCCATTTGCTCTTGAACTCGACCTTTTTGGCTCATCGTTGCCCACTTGAGCAGATTGGGGGCATCGGAATGCATTATTTACTGGATCAGCTATTCAGGATGCCGATGGTTCCGAAACCGACATTTCCAAAAACTCCCCTTTTTCATTGATCGAGCCTTTGACGGTTGAATTTCCATTCTTCGCAAACGTATATACATTATATTTGACGCTTACTTGGTAGCCTTCCAAGTCCAGATTGAAATACTGCTCGGCCATGGCAAACGCAAAATAGTGGAGTTCAGGGTTGAATAAGCATTATAGGAGGTAGCGGTTATGTTCATGTCTCGCAAACTTCGTATGTCCGGCGCCTCTGGCATACACACACTGCCCCCTGCAAGAATGATGCATGCCGAGAAGCAAGGGGATCCTTGCGCATGTGCGGGCAAACACAAGGCTTCCGCTCTGTCAGGACCTACCATTCAGGTGGATCCGTCATTCACCTATTATCAAAATCGCTCGGCAGCGAGCATCGCTGATGAGATTGTTCAGAACGGGTACACTTCCGTCCACTATTTTGTCGTCAACGAGAATATTGTCAATCGTGAACTCATTGAGGCTTTCCAGAAGAGGGGGCTGTCTGTCTGGGCGCTTGTCCTCGGGAATGGATCATACTCTGTCGAAGGCTTTCCTGCGGATTGGCCGAGTTGGCAGATGGAGCTGCTAAAGCCAGTGAATGACGGATATTACCGCTTCTCTCCGCATAGTGAGAGCTATGTGCAATGGAAGAAGCTGAAGCTGGCCCAATTGGTGAGGGATTACCCGTTCGACGGCATCGAAGTTGCGGAGCCCTATTTTCCGGAATGGGATGGCATTCATAGCGGCGTGTACGGCGATGTCGGTCCGCTTGCCCAAGCGGCGTTCCAGCAGCAATACGGTCATCCCCGCATTCCGAATTTCACAAATCCGCGCCATCCTGACTATTACCTGACGAATAAAGCGTTATATAAAGATTGGGTCGAGTTCCGGGTCGATGCAGTAAATAGCTTCCTGAACGATCTGATGAACGGGAAGGGCGGGGTGCGGGACGCCAGATGTAATATTCTCGTCGCGACCTGGTCACTTGCAATAGACGCCGGTGCTGACTCTGTAAATAAACTGCGTGAGATGCAGGGTCTCGATGCCGCAGAGATGATATCGGCCGTCCGGCCTGATATTCACTTTCTGCAGACACACTGGCCAGATTGGATGAAGCCCCAAAACAAGCTTCCGCCACATTATATTCGAAGCTACCAGAACTTCGTCGATGAGATACGCGCCGTTCATCCGGATATTCCGCTTGGCGTGCAGGCCGATATCGGATCGAATCTCTCGATGGTGAAGGACCGCAATTGGTATCACACATTTGGCCAAGTGGCATGGAGCATGGGGTTTGACACCTGGACGGCCTATGAATATCATCTCGGAAAATATATGTACGAGGAAGCGCCCGTTCCGACCGCGATCACCCGGCCGCAGCACGATAAGGTAGTGATTTCGTTCCAGAAGCGAATCGATGAGGCTTCCGCCAAGCTCCCCGGCAGCCTGAACATCTTAACCAAGAAGGGTGAGGTACCTATTCCTCCCGATTATATAACCGTGGACGGCAATATGCTGGTGATCCGATCGAATCAGCTCCCGCAGAAGGAATTTTGCCTGCGAATTCAACATGTAACAGATACGCCGTCCTACTGGCTCTATAACAAGGAACAGCCTGCAAATGTAATCAAAAGCATTACCATTGTGACGGTAGGCAGGAAGAACCGTTCCTGATGAATGCCGAATGAACACCGACCCTTCCGTACACAGGAAAATAGACGGGTATTGCAACTCCTTCTGAAAAGAAGGGCTTCCCGCTTTTAAAGAAATCGATACTGCTTCTTCCAACCGGTAATGATAGTCCTCCATCATGATCCCCCTAATCTTGCAGCCAACACGTTAAGACAATAACTAAAGTAATGCGTTCATTATATATGATAGTTGATAATGACAATCAATTATTTCGTTACATATCAAACAAAAAAGGAACGAAAATTCGCTCCTCTTAGAAAGTTTGATATCCTTGTATGTGCAACAACGGATAGGAATCCACCCGCACGAAATTCCCTGTAGTGTCCCGACTGGCATCATCAGTTATGAGCCGCTTGCCACACCGTTTCATAACTGATGGATTTCGAATCATAAAAAACAGATACGACGATTGTCACACTGAAAAGAAGGCATAATAGGACAATCTGAACAAACCTTTGGCTTCACAACAAACGCATTCCGTTCTGCTCCATTCCTTTACTTATCCAGGTGCTTTTGCACACTTTCTAGAAATTTGATTCGACTATAAGCGGGACCTCCTTCCATAAGTGGATCAACCATGTTGACATATACGTGATCTTGTTTAAAGGCATTTATGTTTTGTATAATGGGGTTCTTTTTCAAGTCTTCAAATGCATTTTTCGCCTCATCATTTTCACTTATAGAGAATTGCACAAACAAATAATCGGGGTTCATTTCCGCCAGCTGCTCGGCAGAGATCGCTTCTTGCGTTTTCGCCGCGCTGATCTGTTGCGGAACTTCCAAACCAAACTCATCATACAGGACAGGGTTAAAGTATACATCTTTCGGGTAAACGAAAGCCTGTGCCCCGCGAATACGAACAGCGGCTACTTTTTTACTTTGAAGCTTTTCTTTCAGCGATGCTTTAACTGCTTGTGTATCTGTTTTATATTGGGTTAGAATCTTTTCTGCCTCTGCTTGCTTGCCTGTTAATTCTGCCATTAACTTCAAATTGGATTCCCAGTCGGTCGAAATGTGCGATACCAAAATCGTAGGAGCGATTTTTTGCAATTTCTCCACCACTTCTTTTTGGAACTTGGTTGAACCTAAAATAACGTCTGGCTTCAATTGCAATATTTTCTCATAGTTCGGCTGCTGTTTTTCACCAATTGATTCCGACTTGCCCGTTACCGAAGCAAACATTTTCGGAAACTTTCCACCTATCGATATTGCCCCTGCTGGATGAACGTCAAGCACTACCGCATCTTCCATCGCTTCCATAGCCCCAGTAATCACAATTTTTTCTACCTTTTGCGGAACGGTATACTTTTCACCGAGATACTCAATCGTTCTTGTTTCACTTGTTCCTGTATTGTCCACTTTATTTTCCACTTTGGATCGTGCTGGTTCTCCGTTGTTGCTGGAGGTTGAATTTGATTCATTCTGTGTGACTCCTCCCCCACATGCAGCCAAAACAAGCATGAATAATGCAATCAAACCAACTATCATAAACTTTTTATTCATTTTTCTCCTGAACTCCTTTCAAAAAGGATAGCGTAATTGAAATTTCGAGCCCCTGACTGCGAGCGAAGCGCCTCTACGTTTAGCAACAGAGCATCCGGGCTTGAAAACAAAATCAAGCTTTACCTTTTCCGCCCTCTTCGCCAGCTATTCCCCTTCATCCAGGTCGTTGACAACGACAATCCGATGCAAAGCTGTCTTTTTTCGTTCAATTCTATCAACCCTTCCCATATGATAAAAGTAGTTTTGCGCCTAGGAAATACTCCGATCAGATGCATGCTCAAGAAGGCGAAGCCGACCGATTGAACATCCAGCAACAGCGCCTCCTCCATGGCATCAAGCGCCCCAGTGATCTTGATGCGACCTCCAAAGGCATTAATAATGATTATCATTATCAATCTAGAGTGTAGCAAGGACTGAAACAAATGCAAATACACAAATCACGAATACTATATGTATAATTATCTAATCCGGACTTGCTGTGTGATTATTTAGCTGAGACTGAGGACAGGGCAACGGAAAATAGAATTTCAATATGTATGATTATCTAATTTATATGCGTATGCGGAGGGAGACACACCGAATTTCTTTTTAAATACTCTACTGAAATACAGCGGATTGACATAGCCGACACTAACAGCAATATCGCGGATGGGAAAATTGCCTGCTTTAAGCAATTCACTCGCTCTTTCCATACGATCATTGATGAGATAATCGATTAGACGGTACCCAGTATATTTGTGAAAGAAGTATGAGAAGCGCTTGGGACTCATTGAATGCAGCTCAGCTAACTCGTCCAGTGTCAACGGATTCATATAATGCCCGTTAATGTATGCAATGGCTTCCTCTATCGCCCTTTTACTTGAAGAACTAATTCGATCAATCTCGGATTTGCTCCCGGTTCCAGCTTGAAATGAAAGTCCCATTCATGACCGCTATTTTCGTCACCTAACTTGTCCAATCTATAAAAAAGTGAATAATACTCGAACTCTGATTGGCCTATAACTTGCGAGTCCAGTTGCATGCCTGGAGCCGCATGAAATACTGATCCTGGATGTAATTCGTAGGCAGTTCCATTCACACACATTCTAGCTTCTCCCCGAATTGTAAAAAGAAATCCATGCCTTACGTTCCCTAAATTCACGCAATATACTTTTCGGCTGGATAACCAAACGGTAGACACCTTCTATCTCTAAGGAACGACTAGCAAATATCTCGGCTAATTTATCCAAATCTATCATGCTACAGCACCTGCTCCTTTCGTAGATAAAGTCATCCACTCTCCACTTTACCACTATGATAAGGTTCACCGTCATGTACCTAATCAAAAATTTCATTATAGTTTGAAAAACTATGATTTAGATTCCTTCAAATATTCAGCTGAAAACGATTTTCATATGATGAATAACATTTGGAAAGAACGAGAATATTTCAAACTAAGCATCCAGAAAACCCTTTACAACTATAAAAATTAATGAAGATATATAATAAAACTTTAAAAATAACAAAAATAATCATTTCCATATCCCCCAATTTCGATTAGAATATAAACTGTCTTCATAATATCGAATTGGAGTGTTTGATATGGATCAATACAAATTTAGTCCTGAACACAATAAAATGATTGTTGATGCTATTGTTGATGGTTATCGTGACTATATTGAACATCGTAAAGATCGCAAATCAAAAATGAAGATTAGCTCGGCTTTTTCCTGGACGAAAGGTAATTTTATTGAAAGCAAACTTGCTGAGGAGTGCATTGGTCACGGCTTCACATACAAGAAGTCAAAAGCAGGTTTAACATGGGATTATCTACAATTCATCCATGGAGACTCCAAGATTCTTTTTCTTATTAAGAATGCTGCTTATTTTAATGAAGATTGCTTTTCACAAGCAAAGCTTCCTAATAATAGTGGAAAGAAAGGTCCGCGGCGCACCTATCTTCATGAACTCTCGAAAATCAATAAGGACTTAGCATTTCCCTTCACACGCCAATCATCAAAAAGAGAGAAAAAAACGGAAACGGTTGAACAGCTTTCCTGGTTCATTCTAGAAAGCCGGGTGAGAGATGAGCTAGAAAATTTCACATCATCCTACAATCAATTTCATATACTCACATACGCACTTGATGAGGCATATCAGATATCTGAAATCATGCACTATTTGCCTAATCCAAATGATAACTATGCTTACCTCGTAGAAGATCTCTCCGACTTTATCTCCGGAGCTGAATTAACGGAAGAGGATCGCGATGTGGTGGCACCTGAAATGAACGATGATGTTATGGATCCAGCCGCATTTGATATCGGGATTTATGAAGAGGAACAGCAAAATTCATAAACAAACAGAAATGGTGTTAGTAAAATAAGGAGGGAGCAGGCTTGTTCATTGGTGAAAATCTAGCCAATTTACGGATCATGCACGGATATTCGCGAAAGCAGCTCTCCGAAATGTTAGGTGTTACAGAGCAAGCAGTCTGGCAGTACGAGAACGCTTATACATCACCGAAAATGCAGATCGTGAACGAGTTAAAACGAATTTTTAGCGTAAAAAGCAAATACTTTTATTCGGAAGACATGCTTGCACGGTACATGACGCCTGCTAATATCGACGTAATGAATATTGCGTACCGTTCAAAAGTATTGAATGTCATCTCGAAGACGCAGGCAGAAGCAAAGCATATTGAATATTTAGATACTTTTGTCAACTATATAACGACCAATGTGAGCCTTCCTACCCTGAAAATCATTAGGCTAAGGGACGAAGTTATTGAGTATTTAAATCATACAGAGGATGACAGATCTACTCAAATCAATCATATCGCCCATTTAGCGCGAAAAAGACTCGATTTATCGAAAACAAATAATGATGATTTCATGTTCCTGATCGAAAAGAGCGGAGTGTTCGTTTTTGAGAAGGCAATTGGCGAGGAGATTGATGCTTATAGCCTGTGGACCCGAAATGATCGACCCTATATCATTTTAGGTAATATGAAACGATCGGCTGTTCGGAGGAACTTCGATATCGCACATGAATTGGGTCATATGTTGCTCCACTATCGCCTTGAGTTCGCTAACTTAGACCGAAAAGAGCACAAAATGATTGAGAATGAAGCGGATCTATTTGCCGGAGCATTATTATTACCGGAAGACGAATTCGTACTTGATATGAAGGATGTTTCCCATATTACGAATCCAGATAATTATTTAGATTTGAAAAAGAAATGGAAAACTTCGTTGCAAGTGTTAGGATATAGGGCTGCTAATCTTGGGATCATCGAACCAAAGGATCATCGGAACTTTTACGCAGCAATGCACCGGAAAGGTTATTTAAAAATGGAGCCACTTGATGATGTAATTCCGATCCAGAAACCAATGAAAATTAAAACAATCATTGATTTTGTTTCAAAAAAGGGGCTCGTGGACATTGCTCAAATGATTGAGAAGGATTGGAAAGTGGAAGTATCCTTCTTTCATCATATGACAGGAATTGATCCAAACTTTTTTAATAACTATATGACGAGAAACTTGGATTTCGGCCTCCAGAACGTTACCAAAATACCTGATCGTATTTCTGGTGATAATATGTAAAGACGACTTTCATTCTTGAATTGGCACTATCCCCTTCAAGTAGAAACTCAAAAAAGACCTCAGGTTATCATGAGGAAACGAGTGAACTTGAAGGGGATATTTGCATTCGAAGCACTTCTCATCGGTTTTCAACAAAAAATCTCCAATGGAGGCTGATAGAAAATGAAAATCGCGCAAATTTCAGAGCATATCTGGAGCTTAAAAATGTGGTTATTGATCCCAATCCACGTTTGGGTAGTTGCAGAAGAAGAAGGGGTCACCTTAGTAGATGCAGGGATGCCGATGATGGCGAACGGAATTGTGAAATTCATTGATCGGTTACAAGCTGGTCCGCTGCAAAGAATCGTGCTGACACATGGGCACCCTGATCATGTAGGAGCTCTCAAGCGCATTCTAAGAACAAATCCGGTCCCCGTATTCGCCCACCGTACCGAAATACCTTATATCGAAGGAGAACTCCCTTACCGTCCTGGAAAAAAGGCTGTCTCTACCATGGAGAAGGGAATGACCGAAATGTTGCTCGAGGGCAAACACGGGGAATTACAATCGATAGGTAGCTTAACGCCTTACTATACACCCGGACATTCCCCAGGACATGTCGTATATTACCATGAGAAAGATCAGGTACTGCTCGCCGGAGATTTGTTCTCTTCTAAGAATGGAAAATTGCGCAAACCCCTCTTTACTCCTGCTATCGAAGAAGTTCTTCGAAGCAGTTCCATCGTCAGCAGGCTGCGCCCTGTTAGATTGGAAGTTTGTCATGGACACTCCGTGTTTCATGCAGCGGATCAGTTAGAGATATACATCGCCAAGGAATCTAAACGATAACAATTTCCACTGCACGGTTTACCATTATTTTCAATAAGGTTCGCCATGCTTTTTATCGCCCTCAGCGAAATGATAATGTCTCTATAACTTAGATGCCCATTATTCCACATGCCCAACAACACCCTTCCAACTTTCCCACAACAAAAATTTTTCACCGTTACTTGTGATACGGTTCACCGCGATTAATCTTCACCGCACGGTACATTTGCTCCGTCAGCACGAGACGCATCAGTTGGTGCGGCAGCGTCATGCGGCCGAAGGACAGCTTCGTCTGGGCACGGCGCAGAACACCATCGGACAGACCGTTGGAACCGCCGATCACAAACACGACGTGACTCGTCCCATACGTCGCCAAGCGATCAAGCTGCGCCGCCAACTCCTCGCTCGACCAGAGTTGGCCGTCGATGGCAAGCGCCACGACATGCGCATCGGGCTTTATATGACTGAGAATGCGCTCTCCTTCCCGCTCCTTCACCTGCTCCAGCTCGGCATCGCTCATCTTTTCCGGCGCCTGCTCGTCCGGCAGCTCCGTGATTTGGAATTTTACATACGGCGCCAATCGCTTGCTGTATTCCGCAATCCCTTGCACCAAATACTTCTCTTTCAACTTCCCCACGCACACCAATTGAATAAACATCTGTCCGCCTTCAACCCCATTCCTTATTCCGTATCCTGATATGTAAAAAGAGAGCTCTGTTCACCCTCCGCTTTTACCGCAATATTGTTCTAGTGTACCCGACTTCCATATCTTTCGTCCATGCGGGGATTATGACAGTTGGCCATTGCAAGAACGATTCAGCCAGACCTGATTTATCCACGCAACAAGCCGATCGGCTCATAACGCAATGCGCTTTCTGAAGGAGGGGGAGAGTGGCCATATACACTTTTACAGACAACATGCTCGCCGAGACCGCCCCACGTTCCCAATCACATAAATAATTGCAAAAAGGGCGCTCTCCTTAGAGAACGCCCTACTATACATACCACTTGACCGCTTTTCTTCACTCATACACGCGGTTGAGCACCCGGTTCAAGAAGACGGCCACTTCCGCCCGCGTAGCACGGCTATCTGGATGCAGCTTGCTGCCGCTGCCTTGAAGGAGACCTTCCTGCAGCAGACCGGCTAGACTACCCTTCGCATAGTCAGATACCTGCGCCGAATCCGTGTATGCCGCTAGCGCATCCGAATCGCCGTCAACCTGCAGCATGCCTGTTATCTCTAAGGCACGGGCTGCCATCGTGAACATGTCCTGACGCGCTACGCTATCCCGCGGTCCGAATGCATTATCGCCCTTGCCCTGCACGAAACCAAGCTCCTTCGCCATGCCAACCGCTTCGGCATAGTACGCGTCTGCATTGACATCAGCGAAGCCAGAGTCCGCGCCTGACCCGGCGGTACCGCCGCCAGAAGTTTGAAGGCCGAGCGCCCGTACCATCATGACCGTAAAGTCCGCTCGCGTTATGTCCAGCTGCGGCGCGAAGCGATTCTCGCCCACACCGTCAATTATGCCTTTTGCCGCCAATGCTTCAATGGACACCTTCGCCCAATCCAGCTTGGCTGTATCCGCGAATTCCTTGTTATTGAAGCCGACCGCATACGTCCCGAGTTGCATTGCTTCGAAACGCACTGTACCTGTTGCCGCATCATATCTGGCGCTAGGCACCGCAATCGCATGACCGCCAACATCGACCAGCCAGATCATAAGGTTGTGCGGCTGCGCCAGTTCCTGCGCCGTTGGCTTATACGGCAGAGCGATCATCATCGGCGCTTCCGCCCGCATGCCGCTCAACGGCTTGCCATCGGCCTTCAGCTCTACCCTTACCGCAGGTCGCTCGCCTAACTTCGCGCTCAGCGCTGCGGGCCATGAACCGCGATCGGACTGTCCAATGACGATACTTATCGTTTTCGCATCCTTCGCCGCATCCTTCGATACCATATTGGATGGCACCGTCACGATGGCCTGCGGCGTCACCATCACATACTGCTGCTGCAATCCAGAGCCTGTCAATGCCGCTGCCGGCATGGATACATCCACGCCAGTCGCTTCCTTATCCGCCGCGACCTCGATGCGAACCTTCTTCACGCCGCGCTTATCCGGCTGTGCATCCTTCAACGCCTGATCCAACGCCTCAGCCGTGATGACAGCCGTCGCCACGGCATTGCCTTGCTCCCGCTTCGCCTGAACGGCAATCTTGCCGTTCTCCACCTTCACAGAAGGCTCCGCCGGCTTCGCAGGCTCGCTTGGCTTATAGCTGCCCGCATCCGACGAAGAAGACGAAGAGGAAGAGCCCGGCCGCTCTGGCTCCGGCGGTCTGCTTGCCGACTCCACCGTCAAGTTGAAGTCAGCGTACTTGCCGGCATCTGCCTTGCTCAAGGCGCGGATGACGGCCGTTCCCGGCTTCACCGCTGCAATGAGCCCGCTATCCGACACCGTTGCCGCGCCAGCAGGCGCTGCGCCATACACGGCCCAGATGACGGACTTATCCTGAACCTTCTCTGGCAGCACGGCAGCGTGCAACTGCAGCGTCTCGCCCACCTTCAGCTTGCCTTCGGTCCGGTCCAGACGGACTTCGCCCACCTTTACGTCCGGCAGATGGTCAACCGTAATCAAGCTGTCCGCATAGACCGCTTCCACCACGCTCGTTGCACGGACGACCGCTGTCCCCATCTCATGGGCGGTGACGACTCCATCCCGAGTCACCTTCACCATGCCGTCCGCCGAAGCGCTGTATACGGACCACGTTACCGTCTTATCGGCGGCATTGTCCGGCAGCACGGCGGCGTTCAGTTTCACGCTTTCGCCGACTGCCAAATTCATTTCCGGCTGGTCGATAACAACCTCAGCCGGAGGCACCGCTGGATCTCCCTTGCGAAGCGTGAACTCATCAACCAACCGATCGCCTATCGTCTTTACCGTGAACTTGAGTTCACCGCCAACAATCTCGATCGCGCCGTAGATTTGCGTCTGCTCGCCGTCCACCTTGAGCTGCCACTCACGCGGCGTCACGGGATAGAACTTTGGACCGGACGAACCGCCGACGACATACGTCGTGCCGTCTCCTTCGGCGACCGCCTTCCCGCCGCGCAGCGGATAAGTACGGACGTACACGTGATCGTGTCCGTTCAACGCCAGATCAACATTGAATTCGTCGAACGCGGATGTCCACGCGTTGCGGATATGCTCCGAATTGTATTGGCTGCCGTATGGCCCCCGGTGGAACGTGACAATTTTCCACGTTTTGCCGGTGGCGGCCAAATCACGCCGCAGCCACTCTTTTTGTTCATCGAGATCGTACTCGCTATTCAGCACTGCAATATGCGCATTATGATATTCAAACGAATAATTGCTGCCTTTCAAGCTCTCCAACCCGTTCTGCGGGTTGTTGAAATGGGCGAGGAAATCGTCATTCTTCCTCGTGCCCGTCACCTCATGGTTACCGACTACCGATACGAGAGTCGTACGCAAGAAGATATCCTGGGCCGCCTTGAACCACATGCTCCATTCCTTCTCCTTGAAGCCATCCTCGACCATATCCCCTGCCTGCAAGATGAAATCGAAATTTGGATGATCCAACACAGCCTTATGGGCGATATCGCTCCACAGCTTGAATCCGTCTTCGTTGGAAGCTTGCGAATCGCCAAAAAATAAAAATTCCGTCCGCTCACCGTTCGCTTCCGCCGTCTTGAACGCCCCTTGCTTACTGACCTTTCCATTCCCGTCACCGACTCGATATACATATTCCGTGCCTGGTTCGAGCCCGTCGGCAACTGCCTTGTGAACCCGCACGGTGCCGATATCCCACGTATGATACAGGCTGCTCGTTCCGCTCACCTTTTGAACGTTAGGCGCATCGAACCCGGTGAATCCATCCCGCTTCGCCATTTCGACGACCGTCGCCTCCACGTTGGCATGGGTGTGCCATGTGAAGCCGCGGGATGTCGCCGGATCCGCCATCGCAACGCTAATATTATACGGCTCATCGCTGCCTGCCAGCGGCGACACCTTGAATTTCACTACCGGACTGTATTGGTTGCCCAACACCGCCTGCAGCTCATATTCTTGCACCTTGCTCGTTAACTCCTTCGTGGCAAGCTTCCCTTCCTCATCGGTGACGCCGATGTCTGTGCCATCCGCTGTCATGATGCGGGCGCCTGCCACCGGCAGCCCCTGCTCGTCCACGACTCCGAATACGGTCTCCTGCCCTTCGGCCACGCCGTCCGGATTCCAATTCAAGCGCAGGTGATATTGAATGGCCGCCACAAGCGGCAATCCGAAGAAGCCGAAGTCGGTCTCCCCTTTATCCATGAAGGCGATGGAGCCTGAAGTGAAGTTAACCTTCAATTCGCCATCTGCATTCGTCTTTACCCGATACTTGATTTGCGCCAGCACATCGTCGTCCGTCAGCTTAAGCGAGTTCAAGCCGATGAACTTCAGCCGCACGGCTCCCTTATCGGCTTCTACCTCCGGCTGTACGTTCGCATCGGTCAGCTTGGGGCCAGCCGCCACTTCCAGATTCCCCACCTTCAACGGATCGAACGTAAACGCGATGTCCGCACGCTTAATGTTCGACGCCTTGACGCTCTTCACATCCACCGTGTACACCTTGCCCGCATATACATTATCCGGTCCGTCATACGTCAGCTTGGAGGAACCGGTATCAACAATGAACATCCATTCCTTCTCCGACTGATTGCCAGACAGATCGCGTATCTTCACCTTGACCGTATGAACGCCGTCCGCCAATGGCACACTCGGCGTATAATGAATCTTGCCTTTCGGCGGATAGAAGCCGTGCTGTACAAGGACGCCGTCCAGATACATGCGGGTTTTATCCGGATCGATGAGCGTTGTGGCCGGATGAGTGACCGGATCATACCCATAGTCCTCTCCATACACATGAATTTCCGGTGTCGCCGTCTTAATCGTGCTGCCATCCGCCGGAGAGAAATCCTTCAGAATCGGCGGGTCCATATCGTCAGTGGCCGGACCGTACAACGCCCGAATCTGATCGATGTAGATCTCGCCATCCGTTTTGTTGTCATTTTTCGTCTCCATATAACGGATCGGCATCGTCATGCGGAGCGGCAGCGGTTTGCCCTTCGGAACATCGGCCTCCAAGTACTTCCAGCCTTCGAAGTCGAGACCTTCTTTCTCATCCGTGAAATTCAAATCTACAGCTCCGTTATTGGCATCGCGCAGTTGTCCGCGCAGCCAGTGCTTCTTGCCGTCACCGTATACCCAGACGCTAATCTTCTCCGGATAACCAGGAATCTCAATCTGGGAGGCCGGGTCTTTTGCTTCCAGATAGGCGCCGGAAATGCCGACCGTATCGGTGAAATCATACTTCAGCTTGGCCGCTTTGCTGCCGAAGCGGACGAAGTCTTCTCCGGTCTCCTCGCTGACTAGAACGCTCTTGTAACGAGCGCCGCTAACCTCCTTGTAACGTCCCACTCCGTCCTCGAAGTCTTCCAATATAACAGGGGGCTGGCCGACAGTGACCTCCATCGAAGCCTCAATCCCCCCGTAGCTGACAATAATTTTGCCGCTCTTCTCCGACTCATTGGCCGCCACAAAGACACCTTGCTCGTCGATGCTGCCGATGGGCCCTTCCACTCGCCACGCAAATTGGCGGTTATCCGCCACGATTTCCTGTCCGTCCCGCACCGCCGTCACTTGCATTGCCGCCTTCTCGCCAGGCGCATATGACTTGACCGTGTCCGGAAAGCGAAGCTCCGTCAGTTCTTTGACAACCTCGACTCTCCCTTTTCCGGTCAAACCGTTTGCGGTAACGGTCACATCAGCCTCGCCGGCGGTCTGGCCAGCCGTAAATGTGCCGTTCGCATCGAACGCGCCCAGCGCCGGATCGGCACTCCATTGCGGTGTTCCCGTAATAGCCGCCGGATGCCCGTTCGCATCGACGCCCGCCGACTTGAGCGAATAAGAGGAGCCGACAAGCACCCGCTCCATATTTGGCTGCACGACCAGCTTGGACGCGGCCCCCTCCGGCGCTTTGTTCACGAGCAGAATGCCGTTCGCCGTCTTCCGCTCTCCGCCATCGGACGGACGGTTCAGAAGCTTCCGCACCGGTTCGCCCGGAAGCTTCACCACGAAGGTGGAAGATCCGCCTCCATCGAGGCAGAGCGCATTGACGACGCCGATGTCCTTCATGACCTTTGCCAAGTCGTCATACGAGACGCCTTCGCTAAACCCCGGCGCCCGCCCGTCAATCTCGATCATGACGATCGAGCCGTCTGCCTTCGTGCCGATCGCCACACGCGGATAGAGCGCCTTGTCATCCTGCGGCTGCAGATCGCCGTCCTTCAGCAGCTGCGCCACGCCGCCGATCGCCATCTTGACATCCTTCCACGCCTCTTCCAGCTCGAATTGGGCCGTCACCTCATCGCCGACCTTTAGTCCTTGCAGCGCATTACGATAAGTGCCGGATGCGGACAACACAACTTTCCCTGGGGACAATGGCGTATTTCCTTTATCCTTGCGGATGTCGGCCACCTTCAACTTCAAGGCGCTGCCGCTCTTCACTTCGCCGGACACAATATCCAGCACGACCTCGTCACCCAGATTATTCGTCATCGTCGACGTATGAAAAGAAGACGTGTACAGATTCAGTTTGCTGCTATTTTCCCGCATACGATTAATCTCGGAAATTTCAATGTCTTTCCCGCCGATATGGAGCGTTCGCTTGAGTGCGGGACTTAATCCGTAAATCGTCGTGCCGTCATTTTTCAGTCCAAACGCATACCAATCGGTAGGCGCAGGCGGACTGACCAATATTTCGCCGCCGCCCATGAACAGCCCGAGCGGCACGCCAGTCGTCATATCGTAGAAGTCACCGTTTATAGCTGCGATGACCCGATTGCCCTCCTTGTCGGCATCGTCCGCCATTTTCGTAACGCCCTGCATGCCGTATACTTTTCCGTCAGTCATGCCTGGCTGCATATCCAAGGCCTGATTTTTCGGGTCGAATTCCAAAACATGAACCTTCTCCAATCCCTGCGGCAGGCTCATGTTGTACCAGGTGTAGTCCGCCCCGGGACCAATCTCCATGCTTCGCTTATCCAGCACTTGTCCGAACACGGGCTGCGGCCAATCTGCCGCAACAGCCTGTCCAGCCGGAACCAACAGCGACCATATCATGCACAAAGATAAAATAAAGGCCGGCCTTTGACGTTTCCATTTCATCCGCAATCGATTCCTCCTAAAATTAAATTTCAGAGAGCTCTCTTAAGATGCTATGTGTATGCAGTAAGCCGTGCCGATATGCTATCGGGATGACCTGCTCCATACTCACAACAGCCAACTCTGCCTCTTCAACGTAGCATATCGCCGCCATGAACAGCCCGCTTGCGGCCATTCTTATCAAAATCTTATCAATCGCCCTGCCAACCAATAATCTCCCTTATCGAATGGTCAAATTGAATCTTAGACATAATGAAGTCAAAAGAGATTCATTGGGGGCCATCATGAAGCACATTTTCTTCATCTATGCAACGGACTTGAAACGCATTACGCGCAACTGGGCCGCATCCATCATCATTGTCGGCTTAATCGGGCTGCCTTCCTTATATGCTTGGTTCAATATTCTCGCTTCGTGGGATCCATACGGCAATACGAAAGGCATCGCCATCGCAGTCGCCAACAATGACAAAGGAACGACCATTCTCGATAAACCGATCCATATCGGAAAAGAAATCGTAGCATCGCTCAAAGGAAATACGCAGATCGGATGGACCTTCGTAGACGAGCAAAAAGCATTGTCCGGGGTAAAGCGCGGGACCTACTATGCAAGCATCATCATCCCGGACAATTTCTCTGCCCGCATCGGGACCGTGCTCTCGAACGAGCCCGTCAAAGCCGAAATCGTCTATTACGTGAACGAAAAGATTAATGCCATTTCCCCGAAAATTACGTCGAAAGGCGCTTCGAGCATCATCGAACAGGTGAGCTCCAACTTCGTCAAGACGGCGAACCGGGCCATCTTCGAAATTTTCAATGAAATCGGGGTCGAGTTGAAAAATGAATTACCGACGATTGAAAAGGTGAAGAACCTGGTCTTCAAGCTGGAAAAAGGCTTTCCCGAGTTCGTCCGCATCGCCAATACCGCCTTGGACGACGTAAGCAAAGCGAATGCAATCGTTCAGGAAGCGCAGAAGAACCTGCCCCTGATCGCACAAATCGCCACCGAAGGAGAGCAATTCGCGCAGCGCATTGGCGAGCTTCTCCAGTACAGCCAGGAAGGAATCGAGGCCATTTCCCCATTCATCAAGCAGGACCTCGCTTCCGTACAGCAAACATCGCTCGCGGTGGAGCAGCTAACCGCTATCGTGCAGGATGTGAACGAGAAGCCGTCCGTCGTTCTGAACGCGCTGGATCAAGCAGCGCGGCGGCTAGATGCCGCACTGAACATCGTACATGGCACGACAGAGTGGCTGGGGCGCCTGAATCGATTTACTTCCGGCAATCGATTCGGCTCCGAAATCGGGAATCTTCAGCGGATTGCCGATAAGTTCGGGCAGCAATTGTCCACTATCAACGAAATGAAGGCCGCCATCAATGCAGGCAGAACCATATCCGGAGAGCTCGCCGACCGGTTGAACGGGTTAGCCCGCGATACGACCGCCATTGCCGGTGACTTGCTCGGGCGGTATGACGACGGCATCAAGCCGAAAATCATGCAGGGCGTCGACAAGGCGCGCACCACGGTAGCCAATACGCAAACGGTGCTGCATGATGCGGTAAAGCGGATTCCCGACGTCAACAAAATTTTGAACGACGCAGCCAAGGCGCTTACGTTTGGCAACAAAGAAATCATCGCCTTGCAGCGCGAGCTTCCTGCCGCGCAATCGAAAATCAAACAAATCGCCGATAAAATCCGCACGCTGGAAGCCCAGGGCGATATCAATGAGATTATCGACTTGCTGCGGAACAACTTCGAGAAGGAAAGTGAATTTTTTGCCCAACCCGTTCTATTGAAGGAGCACAAGCTCTATCCGATCCCGAATTACGGATCTGCGATGTCGCCGTTTTTCACCACCCTGTCTTTATGGGTCGGCGCCTTGCTGCTCGTATCGCTGCTTACGGTTGAGGCTCACAGGGAAGCAGAGGATGTGAACGGAAACGCCAATCAAGCGAAGACGAGTCCCGAGAGCGGATCCTACTCACGGAAGCAGAAGTTCGCCTCCCCGATGAAAGACCATCACGTCTACTTCGGCAGATACTTGACGTTCGTCACCATCGCGTTGCTGCAGTCGCTTCTCGTCACGACAGGCGATATTTACGTTCTAGGCGCGTACGTGCTTAATAAACTGTGGTTCATTGTCTTCGGCCTTATTTTGAGCGCCGTATTCATGTTAATCGTGTACACGCTCGTATCCGTATTCGGCAATGTCGGCAAAGCGCTCGGCATCGTCCTGCTTGTGCTGCAGTTGGCCGGCTCCGGGGGAACGTTCCCGATTCAAGTGACGCCGCCATTCTTTCAAGCAATCTATCCTTATCTTCCTTTCACGTACGGCATTAGCATGATGCGCGAGGCCGTGGGCGGGATACTCTGGGATGTCATTGAGCGTGACTTGCTCATGATGTGCATATATGTGGGGCTTACGCTCGTCATCGGCTTGGCGTTGAAGACACCGATTAACAGATCCAGCGCAAATTTCGTCAAGAAGGCAAAAGAAAGCAAACTCATTCATTAAGCGGCATCGGGCTGCGGCTCAGGCAATCACTATCCTTCGACGCGGGTATACAGATTCCTTCCGGCGTTAACCACGCAGAGTGCATCGCCGCCTATAGTCGCTGCCTATGCGGCAGCTCTGCTTCCGTTCCGTGCGGCATCGCATTATTGCATAATCCTCTTCCTTGGAAAGGGTTCCCTTGTTACAATGGAGAAGGCTATCGACTTAAGAGACTGTTCCCGCAGTCTCTTTTGATCACGCGCTCTAATGGAGGAACGATCATGCGTTTTTATCAGCAAGCGGCAATGGACTTCAAGACATGGAATCGCAACATACGATTGTTTTTTCTGGCTAATGGGTTATTTCAAATCGGCAGCGGCATGTTCATGGTGCTGTATAACTTGTATATTCAATCGCTCGGTTACGGCGACGAGATGAACGGGACAATTATTAGTCTGCAGTCATTGGCTACAGCACTGATGTTTGTCCCGATTGGCTTTCTCGGCGACCGGACAAGCCGCAAATGGATTCTGATCGCCGGAGCGCTGTTCACCGGCCTTGGCTTTGTGGGGCGTTCCTATGTGGTGACAGAGTGGGGCTTGCACTCTCTGGCTATATTCTCCGGGCTGTTCGCCGCGTTCTTTCAAGTAATAGCCGTGCCGTTCCTTGCGGAAAATACGCGCAAGGAGCAGCGGCTGCAGCTGTTCAGCTATCACTTCGCGCTGGGGCTTGCGTGGCAAGTGCTGGGCAGCATGGGGGGCGGATATATGGCGGACCTGCTGCAGGCCGCCGGCTGGAGCAAGGTAGCGAGTCTGCAGACCGTCTTGATGGTTGGCGGCCTCGCAAGCTTGGCCGCCTTTATTCCGCTCCTGTTCGTGCTGGATCGGAAGAAGGCGCCGGAGACTGTCGCGTCATCGACTGCGTCAGAGCTTCATCCCGATTCATCGAATTCCAAGATCGAGTGGAGAGACATCCGCCGGCTTACCTTCTGTCAGCTCCTTGTCGGCCTCGGCTCAGGATTGGTCGTGCCTTATTTGAACCTTTACTTTACGAACCGGTTCGCTGTGTCGCTGACGGCAGTCGGCATTCTCATTTCCCTCGGACAAGTGATGACCATCATTTCGATGCTCATCGGCCCGACATTGGTCAAGCGAGTAGGCCAAGTGAAGGCGATCGTCATCTTTCAATTGCTGTCGCTGCCCTTTCTGCTCTTGACCGGATTTACGAACCTGATCTTCATCGCCAGCATCAGCTTCTTGTTTCGGCAGGCGCTTATGAATGCGGCCAATCCCATTCAATCGGCGGTCATGGTGGATAGGATTTCAGATACCCGGCGGGGAATCGCCAATTCGCTCACGCAGACGGCCTTTATGCTTGGCTGGGCCAGCATGGGATCGGTGCAATCGCATTTGGTCACCACGTACGGGTACTATTGGGGCTACGCATTAACGTTCAGCATGACGGGTCTTCTATATGTAACGTCAGCCATCTGCTACTACGTCATGTTCAAGGAAAAGAAGGCTGACATGCCGCTCGGCATGAACAAGGAATTGGCCAAGTAAGAGGCAAGCCGCCGACATATGCAAAAGCGAACCCCTTCACAGGCGTTCGCTTTTTGTATAAATAGACCGATTCGTATGTTCAATCGGCGGACCGCGCTTGCCGTTCCACACCGGACAAATATGTCCGAAGCATGCGCGCCAGACTCTCGTCGGTATCAAGCTTCAGACCGAATCCTCCCCTTAGCTCCAATGACGCGAACCCGTGCAGCATGCTGCGCAGTCCCCTTACAATATGCAGCGCGTCGCCGCGTTCGAGTTGATATTCATCCAGCACGTCAAGCAGCAGCTGCACGATCCGGCGGGATGCGGCAATCAGTTCCTCATCCACCTGATCAGGGGCGGGCTGCGTTGCTTCATACAACCCGGGATGCTCCCGCACAAATGCCACATAGGCGATGCCGATGGAGAAGAGCGCCTTCTCCCCCGCTTTGCCGACAGATGCCCTCGTCATTGCATCACACAGCAGCTGCAGTCCATGCAACGCCAATTCCCTCCGCAATCCCTGCATGCCGTCAATATGATTATAAAGCGATGGCGACTTGATACCCAGTCGTTGCGCCAAGGAGGACAACGTTACTTGTTCCAATCCCATATCATCGGCCAGTTCAATCGCTGCCTGCAAAATGGCCGCTTTATCGAGTGATCTTCTGGACATAATCTACCTTCCCCCATTCTTGTTCAGCTTCCCGAATGGCCCGATCCAGCGCCGACTGCGGATCGGCAATCATTGCGCCGTGACCGACCGCCAGCAGCGACGGCGACAATGCGCGCAGCTTGCGCACGCTCTCAAGCGCGGCGGCCTTGTTCCAGGTCGCGAAGGCCGGGAACGGAAACAATGGCTTGGGCTTGCCGGATACGGCGATGCCGCCGCGGGTCTGGAGCGCGTCGCCGGCCAGGAGCGCACCGCTTCGCTTATCCAGGAAAGCCATCATGCCCGGGGTATGCCCTGGCGCGGATATCGCCGTTAACGAACCGACGCGATCTCCATCCCGCAGGAGCACATCCGGCTGCGTGCGCACCGCTTTCGGAACGCCTCCCCGGATTGGGGTCTGGGGCTCGCCCGGTTCAAGCGCTCGATCGCCGCGCAGCAACTTGGCGTCCCGCTCCGAGATCAGGACTTGAGCCTGCGGCAGCGCCTCCTTCAACGCATCGAGCGCGCCGACATGGTCGTCATGCGCATGGGTAAGCACAATGCGCGCAATCGGCTTGTTAAGCCGCTTTGCTGCCTTTAATATTCCTTTTACGCTGAAGGGAAGCGCCGCATCAACCAAGGTCAAATCATGCTCCTCCTCCACCAAGTAGCAATTCACCGGAAATAGATATGGCAAAAATGTCAATTGAATAATGAAACCGTGCTTACGCATCCGCATAAGGACCAACCTCCAATAAACTAATTATATTAGTATAATAACTAATACCGTTAGTTTATACAAGCATTATTTTGCCCCTTTTTCATTTGCTTCAATATCCACATGTGGACAACTTTTGTTTTGTGACGTTTTATTCTCTTTTCCCCATTATCCACACCCGGTGTGACAGTTACTCACAGTCTAAGCTGTGCTCTACTCTCCATACGGAACAAAAAACAAGGGCCTGCGACCCTCACGGTCTCTCGCCCTTGTTCCGTTCTTGTTCCTATTCAGCCTGACGCAAACCATGTATCTATTCGTTCTGCCTTACGCCTCTTGGCACGTTACACGATAAGGAATTTCGCTTCATGCTCGCAATCCATGCAGCATTTAATCGGTCTTTCCCAGTCGCTGAATTCTACTTCATCCAGATCGACAACGTCCGGAGCGTCCTCGAATTCATCTACGAATTTGTCGATAGCCAATTCCACATGCTCTTTGCATACTACGTACATGTCGTTCCCTCTTTCTTGCCAGTCCTGCTGTCCTCTAACACCATGCAGCACGCCATTGCCATTCGGAACAGCGTCCCTGTCCATCATATCATAGTTCTGTGTGTTCCCGTAAGACATTATGCATATCTGTCGTGTTCAAAAAACGCCTCTGTTCGGCACCGAGAAGCACAAGCCTCTATCTATGATTCACTCTTAGTGTAACCCGCTCACTCTGGCTTATCCGACAGTTCCACTGCCGTTGTCATCAGCTTGCCGTCCCGGTAGAACTTTACATCCAAGTTCTCCCCGATCTGCTTCTTCTCATATAAATACTTGCGCAAATCGAGCGTCGTGCCGATAGGCTCGTTATCGAACCGGACAATTACATCATTCAGCTGCAATCCAGCCTTCTTCGCCGGTCCGGTCGCTTCCAAAACAATAACGCCCGCCTTTACCTCTGACGGCAGTTCCAAATCATCCCGTTGTTCCTGAGTGATAGGAGCATACGGGTTATTCAAATCCACCGTGTATACGCCCAAGTAAGGGCGCACGACCTTGCCGTTCTGCGTAATCTGGTCAACGACCCACATGACTTCATTCGTCGGAATCGCGAAGCCCAGTCCTTCCACGCCAGTCGTTGCGATCTTCATCGTGTTGATGCCTATCACTTGACCGTCCAGATTGACCAAGGCGCCGCCACTGTTGCCCTCGTTAATGGCCGCATCAGTCTGAATGACCATCTGCTCCCAATCATATATCCCGTCTTGATTGAGCGACACTGGTATGACGCGGTTCGTATAGCTGATAATACCTGCCGTAAGCGAATCCCCGAATCCAAGCGGATTGCCTATCGCAATCACCGTCTCGCCGCGCCGCAGCTTCTTGGAATCCCCGATCTCCGCCACCGCCGTCACACCAGCATCGTCCATGCGAATGACGGCAATATCCATGACGCGATCTTTGCCGACCAGCTCCGCGTTCTTGCGCTGTCCATTGGCCAAGACAACCTCGAGCTTATCGGCGCCTTGCACGACATGCTCATTCGTCAGCACATACGCCTTCCCGTCTTCCTGATTGAAAATAACCCCAGACCCCAAGTTCGTTTCCTTCACGGCTTCACTGTCATCGGCAATTCCCTTCTGCTGATTGACGATACTGACGACGGCAGGGCTCACCTTCTCCGCAGCCTGCACGATCCGCTCATACGGATCGTACGGGCTTACGCCGCCCGCTACCGCAACCGGCTGCTGCGAAGCCGTCCCGGCACCAACTAGCCAACTGTATAGAAAGACCGCTAACAACGCACTAATTACCGAACTGACGACCGCAACTTGTACGGTTGACCATTTGCGACCTGATTGCCGTCTGAACTTTTTTCGTCTCCATCCCGGCGTTTCCGTTTGCCCGTGCCATTTTCTCTTGATCCGACGCGATACCTTCGGCGAGAAAAAATCATCATCAAAAAAGCTCATCCGACCCAACTCCCCTCAACACGGGCTTTTCGCCATGTCCGGCTGCTTCGCCGCAACCTAACCGCCGTAACACCGATTTACATGAATGCTATGCGTTCAAATGGTCAACACTATATATTAAATGCTTGCTATGAGCCTATAATGTAAAATGAAATGTCATAGATTTGAAACCTTGTACATATTCTATCATACAAAAGAGAAGTTGAGAGAAAAGAATCGGGATTGTAACCACTATCATTCTATTCACCCTGAAAGGAGTACATGCCTATGAAATCATCATCCTCTGCTTGGTCGGACGTGGATCTGATCGGGAAGCTTGCCGATATGAAGGAAGACCAGTACCGCTTGACGCTGGCTCTTTCCACATTAATGGAACTGCTTGTGGAGAAAGGCCTGCTTACGCATGAAGACATCGCCCTCAAAGCCGAACAGCTCGAGCTGTGGCTTACAGACGAACCGGAGACTTCGCATGAACCGTGTCCCACGGCGTAGGCTTGTCGTAATACGTATCTCGCAATTGAAATTCGCTTTCTTTGAAAAAATGTCCGTTATCCTCCATCACATTTTGCACCGTCATGCGGGCGAGGTCCATCATGTTATGATCACGGCTCAAATGCGCCAAATAAGCACGGCGCGTATTGCCTGTCACAACCTCGCCTAGTGCCTCGCCTGCAGCTTCGTTCGACAAGTGGCCCATATCGCCTAATATACGCCGTTTAATGTTCCAAGGATATCGTCCCATCCGCAGCATTTCGACATCGTGATTCGACTCCATGACAAGCACGTCCGAATCGATGATCGCATCTCTAACCTTATCGCTCATATAACCGAGGTCCGTCGTGACGCTCAGCTTCGTCTCCCCTTCATAGAAGCTGTAGCCGACCGGTTCGGCCGCATCGTGGGAAATCCCGTATGATTCCACGCGCAAATCCCCAAAATCTCGGGCTTCGCCCGTCTGCATCACGATCCGTTTCTCTTCTGCAATCGTACCGACATGCTTCGTCAGCGCCTCCCACGTATTTTCATTGGCGTAAATGGGCACATCATATTTGCGGGCAAATGCGCCCAGCCCCTTGATATGGTCCGAATGCTCGTGCGTTACAAGAATGCCGTCTATCTGCTTGCCGGAAAGGCCCTGTTCCTCCAGCAGCTGCTCCGTACGTTTACAGCTTAAGCCGACATCAATCAGTAGCGTCGCCTCATCATTTTGAATCACTGTCGCATTGCCCGTCGATCCGCTCGACAATACGGTAAATCGTAAACTCATTTGTCTATCTCCTTCTTTCCGGCTTGCGAAGTATCGACCGCTGCATTGATGGCATTAACGTAATACACCTCGTCGTTATCCAGCGTAATACGCCAGGATGGGGCGGCCACCTGAGTCTCCGCCTCAAAAAGCTGCCCGTGGTATCCAAGCTGAACGTTCCTGACCACCGAACCGGGCAACAAATATTTCTCGATGACGATCCCCAATGCCTGGGAAGCCGGCAATATTTTTTGCTCTTTGTTCGTCTTGGATTCGACAAGCTCGACATATTGCTGCTGATACGCCGTTATCTTCTGACTGCGGTGCATAAGCTTCAGCGTCACCTCGAAGATCGGGAGCCCGTTCGGCAGGCGCTGATGGAATAGGAACGGTCCTGTGCCGCCCACCGTCTCGTCATAGCGGTACATATCGATGTTCGGAATCTCGCCTTGCAATGATCGTATCAAGTCCTTCTCGGAAAAAATGATGACACTGTCCTTCGGCGTTTTCAGCGGCACCTCCATTTTTCCGCGATTGACGAAACGATACGTAATTTCCCGCAGTGACGGAGTTTCCGCTGGAATCTTCGCCGTCACCTGAATTTTCTTCATGTCCATAATGATCCGCGTCTCTTCGGACAGAGATGTCCAGTCGAGATCGGAATGCATCCGGTCGCGCATATCCTGCCAGAGCTGGTAACCTAGCACGATATTGAGCAGCAGAAACGCATAGATTAATACATTTTTGGCCCGGCTCCAATCCATACGGAACCTCCCCCCTCTCGCTCGATAGACGGTGCCGATGTGACGGCATGCGCTTATTGCAGCAGCGTCTCCGTGCCGTCGCTGTACTTCACCTGCCATGCGGGGACAAGCCGGATGACATCCTTCTCTAGTGACGGAACGTATACCGGGTCAAGCCCGGCAATCTTTTTAGGCTTATCCAGCGCGTTCAGTTTCTTCATCAGCTCGTCTCCGCTTGGCAGACGGCGCACTTCCTTCTCCTCGGAATGGTTCTTGAGCTGAACGAGCGAGCGCTCGAAGCTCGTCACGGTTCCCTGCTGCATCGTCACCTGCATGTAGCCGAAGCGGAACGTGCCCGGGCTTATAATCGGATACGATCCCCAATACTGCTGGAAGCGCAGCACCGTGCCCGGACTGTCCGCGCTGCCGAACATGCCGGCCTGCTGCTTGCCTGGAGACATGCTGAATCGGAACCGGCCGTTCCAGCCGCCGTGCTGATTGACGAACCGGACAGCGCCCGTTACGTCGGCCGCAATATCTTGACGGCCTTCCGTCGGCACGGCAGGATCGGAATAGATCATCCACTGCTGCCCCCGCTTGACCTCTAGTCCGCGCTTTGCGTCGGTGTATATTTCAGAGCTGCCCGTTTCAATATTCTTCGTAACCGTCGGATCGAAGAATAGGCTGCGCTGCATCTGCTCAACCGTAATGCGATCGTAAGGCAGCGCCACTTCCATCAGTTCAAGCGGCTGCTCGGGAACGTAATAGATGCCGTTAACCAGCTTGTACGGCGTCCATGAGCGCCCGAATTCAACCTGCTGCTTGATATCCTGCACCGTCAAGTCAGCGCGGGTCGATTCGTATACCGTATCTCCCTTTTCGTTGAAGAAAAATACCCGTACCTCATTGCCGTCTTTTGCGGCATACAGCCAGATGAGATGGATGTTCTGCGACAAGAACGCCGAGTCTTCGGCTATCGGAAATACTTTCTGCAATATTTTCGCCGGAACGGGCGTCGGAAAGCGAAGCTCTACGCCCTCATTCTCCTCCCGAATGCGGCTCCATTCGAGCGACGAGATCGAACGGCTTTGAAATCCGTCATACGAACGCCCCTGCAGCCGTTTCATTATAATGTTGTAAAACGTCATCCCCGGATACAGCACCGTATGCTTGTTTTCCCCAAGATGAAGTACCATTTGATCCGGGAATACGAGATTCTCGACTTTTTCCTCTGGCCCGAGCGGTTCGGTCTTAATATAATCGCTTGACGTCTTCTCGACCGCATCAAAGTTCGGCATATCATACGTAAGGAAGAAGCTCTGCACAAGACTGAGCAGCACGAGAACGGTGAGCAGCACCGTTTTTACCCGCTCCTTCATTCGCTTGCTTCACTCCTTTCGAATGTCATCGGCAAACTAAATGTCACTTGCGTGCCGACATTCCACTCTGATTCGATCTGAATGTCGCCCCCGTGCGCTCTTACAATTTCCCGGGCAATGGACAGCCCGAGGCCTGTCCCGCCCATATTGCGAGATCGGGCTTTATCGACGCGGTAGAATCGCTCAAATATTCGTTCCAAATCCTTTTTCGGAATGCCCATTCCGGTATCCTGCACCGTCAAGTTCACCATCCGCCTCGACTCAGACAGCGAGGCGGACAACGTCACCTCGCCGCCATCCGGCGTATACTTCACGGCGTTGGATACAAGGTTGTCCAGCAGTTGGTCGATCTGATCGCGATCGATGACGACGTTGCCGATGTCACCGTCCGCCTCTACCCGGGCCACAATACCGCGCTTGCGGAATTGGAAGGAGAAGCGGTCCACGACATCCTCCAGCATCTCCACGATATCTGTCGGTTGCTTGCGCAGCGTCGCCTGCTTGGAATCAAGCCGCGACAGATGCAGCAGATCGGTTACGAGCCGAATCATGCGCTCCGACTCATTGCGGATAACGCCGACGAAGCGGCCAGCCAGCTGCGGCTCCTCTAACGCCCCGTCATCGAGCGCTTCCACATAGCTCTTAATCGTCGTAAGCGGCGTGCGCAGCTCATGCGACACATTCGCGACGAACTCGCGCCGCGACTGCTCCAGCTTCTCCTGCTCGGTCACATCCTGCAATACGACGATAGAGCCCGTCATTCCTTCTCCGCGGCGGTGAACCGGTGTGAACGAAACGCGCAGCACCGTGTCGCTGTCCTCTTGCGTGTGAGTCTCTCCTTCCACCGGAGAGATTAGAATCCAATTGAGCTGCCCGCTGACAAGCTGCTCTACCTGTGACATTGGCACACGCAGCAAATCCGCAATATTAATCCCTTCCGCGCCTTCCGTTTCTACATTCAGCATCTTGCAGGCCCGGCGGTTCACAAGAATAACCTTGCCGTTCTCATCGGTGGACACGACCCCATCGCTCATATTGGTCAAGATGGAAGCCAGCTTCTCCTTCTCCTCTTCGTTCGCGTTCAGCGCTTCCTGCAGGCGTCGGGTCATATAATTAAACGCTTCGCTCAATTGGCCGATTTCATCCGTTCCCAATACAGGCACTTGTCCGGCGAAGTTCCCATCCGCCACCTTCGTGGCCTGCTTCGTGATTTCTTTAATCGGCTGAGTAATCGTATGCGCCAGTATGATACCGAGCACCGCCGTCAGCCCGAGCGCAATCGCCATTCCGGACACGAAAATACGGTTGATGCCCTCCATCGTCTCGTACAAATCCTTCATTGACGCTACGATATAGAGGGCCCCGACGATTTTGTCGTTCGAATAAATCGGCTTTGCCAGCACCTGTTTCCGCACATTATCCTCGTCGATGATCACTTCCTGATTGATGCGGTTCCCTTGCAAAGCCCGGTTGACGACCGTCTCCGTATTTTTGCGTCCAACGTACTCCGTATCCGCCTGCACGGATGTCGTTAAGACTCTCCCTGTCGAATCCAGCACTTGAATCTCGTAGCCTTTCATATTGACGAAGGTGTACACATATTTGTTCAAGTACTCCAAGGTCTGCTCGTTGTCCAGGGTTTCGTCGCTCTCGAGCGTCGGGCCCACATATTTAGCGAGAAGCTCCGATGTCGCCAGCAAGTCATCCGCAAAGTTATTGGTCAGCGAGTGCTTCATCGTGCTGACGAAATACACCCCGATAAGCTGCATCGCAATCAAAATGAGCAGGACGTAGATGATGATGAGCTTTGCCTGTATCGTTCGAAAGAAACGGCCGATGCCCCATTTCATCTAGAAGCCTCCGTGCGAGGGTTGCGCATCATGTAGCCGAGACCGCGCCGCGTAATTATATACTCCGGCTTGCTCGGATCATCCTCGATCTTCTCGCGCAGACGGCGAATCGTCACATCGACCGTCCGCACATCGCCGAAATATTCATAGCCCCATACGGCTTGCAGCAGATGCTCCCGCGTCATCACCTTGCCGGAGTTGCGCACCAAATAATAGAGAAGCTCATATTCACGGTGTGTTAAATCGAGCATCTCCCCATTTTTATAGACGACATACATATCCGTATCGATAAGCAGCTCGTGCAAACGCAAGCCCTGCTTCTCCCCCGCCTCAGCGCCAGCTGCTGCCGCGTCCCCGCCTTGGGCTGCCGCTTTGTTCTGACGCCGCAAATGCGCTTTGACCCGCGCCAGCAGTTCTCTCGTGCCGAACGGCTTCGTCACGTAATCATCCGCGCCCATCTCGAGGCCAAGCACCTTATCGAGCTCCGTATCCTTCGCCGTCAGCATAATAATGGGCATATGAAGGTGCTGGCGCACTTCCCGGCACACATCCATCCCGTCCTTGACGGGCAGCATCAAATCGAGCAGAATGAGGTCTGGCTTCTCCGATAAAGCCAGTTCGACGGCTGTCCCTCCATCGAAGGCACAGACGACCTCGTAGCCCTCTTTTTCCAAGTTGAATTTCAAAATATCCGCAATCGGTTGTTCATCATCCACGACGAGAATTTTGCCGTACATGGAATCTGCACCTCTCTCCAATTTCAATATCACTTAGTTCGATCCCTATTCATGATAGCTGTTCACCAGTGTCACTCTATTTTACCATAATTGTCTCTTCATCCCGATAGCAAACGTTGGTGGGAGGAAAATATGGTCCGAGACGCAAAAAAGACGGGATCGTGATTCATCCCGCCTGCCGCTTTATTTATAAATATTTAAGAGGATTTTGCACTTCATCATCTTTATGAATCTCGAAGTGAAGGTGCGTTCCCGTTGAATTGCCCGTATTGCCCATGACGCCGATATCCTGGCCCTTTTCCACTATATCCCCGACATTGATATCAATCTTGCTCAGATGGCCATACAATGTCTTATAACCGTTGCGATGGTTCACAATAATGCAGTTGCCATAGCCGCTCTTCTCGCCTGCGAACACGACAACCCCTTCATCGGCCGCCATAATCGAACGGTCGGACGAAACCATATCAATGCCTTTATGCATACGTCCCCATCTTGTGCCGTATCCGCTCGTCAGCGTCGCGCCGCTGACTGGCCAATCGAACGAGCCTGTGCCTTCTCCGCGCACGACTTTCGTTCCCCGTATCACAATTTCAGGAATCGCCGGCTCGACTACTTCCTGATCGATCCACTCTTCATTCGACAGCATCCCGTTATCTTTAACGAGACGATACGACATGCGTTTTAAGCCCTGCTTCCCTTTACGCACGACTTTGGATTCTCCCGCTCGCATTTCCGGGTCTTCTTTTACAATCTTCTGCGGCTCTGTCACGATATACTCGCTGTATGCCTCAACCGTCTTTACGGTAATCAACGGCTTCGCTTCCGTCAGATCGAGCTCTTGCCCCGCTTTCAGGACCTCTTCACCGGCAGATGGATTATTCGTGTAAATCGCTTGAATCGATACGTTCATCTTCTTCGCGATGGAGGAGACGGTATCGCCTTTTTGCACTTTATATGTGACCGGCTTTTTCTGGCCGGTGGTCAATTTGTGAATCGCTTCTTCCGGGCTGAGCAGATTGTCTGGATCTGTGTTGCTGTCTTCCATGTTCACCCGTTCGCGGAAGCTTACTGATTCCAGACGAGATACCGCCTTCGTCGCATTGACGGATCGCACCGGAGCGGACAGCACTTTGACTTCCTTTGCGTTCTGGCTGTTTTTGGCTCCCTTGTCCGTAAACTTACCTTTAACCTGCTGCAATATCTTCTCAGCCGTCGCTTCGTCTTTCACTATCCCGATGCTCTGGCCATTCACCTTCAGCTCCACGCCTGTCGCATATGCGGTCATCATGCCGCCGAGCTTGGCAAGCGTTTCCTGCGTTGCGGGCTGCGCCTTGAAGCCGGAATCAGCCACCGTGCGGATGCCCTCCATATCGAGCTGCATATGCGCATTCGGGTGCTTTGCCTGTACTTCATCCTGCTTCTTTGCGTAGAAGCTTTCCAAATCATTAAGAGCAGATATCGTTCCTACCAATTCATTATTTTTATATACATGAAAAAAAGAAAATGTGTTCGCTTGCACATAGGCTGTACCGCCCCATACGGCAGAGGCAATGAGCGCCAATCCGCCAACTGTAAGCACGATTTGCTTGCGTGATTTCGCAACCCATCGTGTAGCGGTGTCAGATGCCAACCGCTGCCGCCATGCTGCCGTCCATTGTTGCCATCGGTTCTGCGAGTCTTGTCCGACTTCGTTGTCCCGACGATTTCCGTTGAAACGTTCCATGTTGGTCTCCTTTATTTCAAGTTCATCGATTGCAATAAATGCGATTTCAGCAAAAAGTGACAAAGGTTAACGTTTTGTCATCTTTTTTCATCTTGTTTAATGTAACACAGGTCAAAAGAACATTGCAACTTACGACAAGGATCATGCCCTTGACACCGGCAAGTCAAATAACAAAGAAAAACGCGAATGGCCTCTTCTATAAGAAGATGACTCTTTTCGCGTTTAATATACTTGGTATTTATTTCTGGATTATTCCTGGCCCGTATTTTGTCCGGATTCAGACTCTAAGCTGGCATCCATTCCGGATCCCGGCCCGGTTTCCTGTTTATTCGGTGCGGCCCCGGCTCCAACTTTCTCTCCATCTTTCTCTTTGACGGCTGTTCCGCTCTCTCCTACAAGCCATTCCCGCATTTGCCCATACTCTTCGTCATTTAGATGCTTTGCCAGAATCTGCTCCGCTTCTGTCAATTCGCTTGAGGTTAAGCCATCCTCCATCAACGTGGATAGACGCTGCCATTCCTCCTGCGGGAGCTTCTTCATGAGTATGGCGAACAACTCTTCTTTCTTTGTCTTTGACATATCCTCTTTGTTCTTGGACAGCACATCCGGCGGCACGACGACCCGCTCTTGCTGACGAGCCTCCTGTCCGGATGATATGCCTCCCATTACAGGCAGCGCACCGTCTGACGGTGCGTCAGGGGGCGCATTCGGATCAGGCTTGGATGGATTCCCTGTTGACAGGCCATCTCCATCTCCCGTTTCCCTTAATCCGCCCGATTCTTTACCATCTGCCTTATTTTGCTCACCGGCAGGCTTAATCCCTTCTGTCAAAGACCCGGATGCCTTGTTCGGAGCGGCTGTCGATCCGGAACCTAGCAACACGCCCCACATCGATGTTAATGTTAATGGTTTTCGCTCCAACGGAATGTGAAAGGTATGTAATGCCGTCTGAATATACCGGTCAACGACGATTGCCGTCGTTCCTACCGTTAATAGACTTGAAATCAGACTTACCGACAGTATCGTAATCACCATTCGAACTACGCGCATGGTCCATCGCATAAATGATGCCTCCCAGCTTGCCTTCCCGTTACTAGTCGCTTCCCGACCGTGATACGACGGCGGTTCTAGTTCTATCATTTTCTTGAAAGTCACGGTACGGCGCAAAATCATTTACTGCTTAGTATGCCCGTAATTCAATAAAAAAATCCGGCCCTTCCCAAGGAAGAAGCCGGATTCATATTAACGGTAGATTGGTCGAACTTGGTTCGTCTGCTCGCGATTGCGGCCAACCGAGAAGATAGAGATTGGAATGCCTGTCAACTCGGATACGCGTTTCACGTAGTTACGCGTCGATTCCGGCAAGTCTTCCAATGTTTTGCATTGCGTAATATCCTCGGACCAGCCCGGCATTTCCTCATAAATCGCTTCGCACTTGGCAAGCATATCCAAGCTCGCCGGATAGTGTTCGATAATTTCATCGCCGTATTTATAAGCGGTGCAGATCTTGACGGTCTTCAAGCCAGTCAACACGTCAAGCGAGTTCAGCGACAAGCCTGTAATCCCGCTTACGCGGCGGGCATGACGGACTACGACGCTGTCGAACCAGCCGACGCGGCGGGCACGGCCCGTTACGGTGCCGTATTCATGACCTGCTTCACGAATGAAATCGCCGGTTTCGTTATTAAGCTCCGTAGGGAACGGTCCGTCACCTACACGAGTCGTATAAGCTTTCGCTACGCCGACAACCTCTTCGATTTTGGACGGTCCTACGCCAGAGCCTATGCAGACGCCTCCTGCCGTTGGGTTCGAAGACGTTACGAAAGGATAGGTGCCTTGGTCAATGTCGAGCATGACGCCCTGCGCGCCCTCGAACAGCACCTTCTCGCCAGCATCGATCGCATCATTCAATACGACAGACGTATCGACGACATACTTGCGGATAAACTCGGCATATTCTAAGTATTCTTTCAGGGTCGCTTCAATATCAAGCGCTTCGCCGCCATACATGCTGATCAATTCGTTCTTCTCATTCGCCAGATGGCGGAACTTCTCTTCGAACACGTCCTTGTCAAGCAAATCGACGATACGAATGCCATTGCGGGCTGCTTTGTCCATATAGCAAGGGCCGATCCCTTTGCGGGTCGTACCGATTTTGTTCGGGCCTTTGCGTTCCTCTTCCAATCCGTCCAGCACCATATGATACGGCATAATCACATGCGCGCGATCGCTGATGCGGAGATTGTCGGTCGAGAAGCCATTATCATGAATATATCCAATTTCTTCGATTAATGCCTTAGGATTGATGACCATTCCGTTGCCGATGACACAGATTTTATCCGTGTAAAAAATACCGGACGGTATCAGGCTCAGCTTATACTTTTTATTATCAATCAGGATCGTGTGCCCCGCATTGTTACCACCTTGATAACGCGCGACCACGTCGGCGCTTTCGGCGAGGAAATCGGTAATTTTCCCTTTTCCCTCGTCACCCCATTGGGTTCCTACGACGACTACTGTAGACATATTCATACCCCCGTCGGGTGTTCACACACCGGTTATTCGCTGCTTTACCGAAAAGCAGCATTTCTAGTTTATCAGCGAACTGCCATAAAGTCAATGAAAAACGAACGTTAATTTCCGCAACTAGACTAATGTTCGGAAACTAACGTTCGCTCCTATAAATTATATGTTATTATCCCGCAGATAAGTCCTGATGATTCCTCTCGTAGCTGACGAATTTATTGAAATTTTTCAGAAATACAAGTTCTACCGTGCCGACTGGACCATTCCGCTGCTTGGCTATAATGATTTCGATTATATTTTTCTTTTCCGTATCCTGGTTATAATAATCATCCCGATACAGAAACGCAACGATATCGGCATCCTGCTCGATCGAGCCGGATTCCCGCAAGTCAGACATCATCGGGCGCTTATCCTGCCGCTGCTCTACGCCGCGGCTAAGCTGAGAGAGCGCGATGACAGGAACTTCCAGCTCCCTTGCGATCATCTTGAGCGTCCGCGATATTTCGGACACCTCCTGTTGACGGTTATCCCCGGCTTTGCCGCGTCCATGGATAAGCTGCAAGTAGTCGATGAGAATCATGCCGAGGCCGCGCTCTTTCTTCAAGCGCCGGCACTTGGCGCGGATATCCGCAACGGTAACGCCCGGCGTGTCGTCGATATAGATCTCCGCTTCCGACAATGCTCCTATGGACATCGTCAGCTTCTCCCAATCATCGTCCTCCAGCTGGCCTGTACGGAGCCGTCCGGCATCGACGTTCGACTCGGCGCACACCATCCGCTGCACAAGTTGGGCCGCCGACATTTCGAGACTGAATATAGCTACCGTCTCTTTTGCCCGAACGCCAACGTTCTGCGCAATGTTAAGCGCGAAGGCCGTCTTCCCTACGGAAGGACGGGCCGCGACGATAATCAAATCATTGCGTTGAAATCCCGATGTCATTTTGTCGAGATCGGGAAAACCAGACGGTATTCCGGTTGTGATGCCCTGCTGCAGATTCAGCTCTTCGACTTTCTCATAGACTTCCATCAGGACGTCTTTAATGGCGATAAATCCGCTCGATGAGCGGCGGTTCGATATTTCTAAGATGCGACGTTCCGCATCGCTCAACAATCCGGAGACATCGTCACCGCCGGTATACCCCTCGCTTACGATCTGCGTGGCGGTGCGAATGAGGCGGCGCATCATCGATTTCTCTTCAATAATTTGCGCGTAATAATCAACGTTGGCTGCGGTAGGCACCGCATTGGCCAGCTTCGTCAAATAGGACACGCCGCCGATGTCTTCCAACTGCTGCTTGCCTTGCAGCTTGGCCGTCAGCGTGACGAGATCGATAGGCTGATTATCTTCCCCCAGCTCGATCATCGCCTCATAGATCATCTGATGGGCCGGGTTATAGAAGTCTTCCGACTGCACCCGTTCCATCGATGTAATCAACGCCTCCGACTGCAGCAAAATGGCGCCGAGGACCGCTTGCTCGGCCTCTACATTTTGCGGCGGAACACGATCGACTAACATTTCGTTCATTTTATTCCTCCGTTACGTGTACCTTCATCGTTGCTTTGACATCCGGATGCAGTTTCACCGTCACGTTTGTATATCCTAACGAACGAATCGGATCGGGAAGCTCGATCTTGCGCTTATCCACTTTAATTTTCAGCTTGCTCAACGCTTCCGCAATTTGCTTGGAAGTGATGGCACCGAATAAGCGTCCGCCGTCCCCTGCCTTCGCTTTCAGCTCAACCGTCGTTTCATTCAATGTCGCTGCAAGCTTTTCGGCTTCTTCCTTTTCCTCTTCTTTGCGTTTCAATTCCGATTTATGCTGCTGCTCCAGGGTCTTCAAATTGCCCTCCGTCGCCGGACGCGCCAGTCCTTGCTTAATAAGAAAGTTCTGTGCGTATCCTTCGGAGACCTCTTTGATTTGTCCTTTCTTGCCTTGTCCTTTTACATCCTGCAACAAAATGACTTTCATTCGAACAACCCCTCTTCCGCATCGATTTCTTCCAGCACGCGCTTAAGCTTATCCTGCGCCTCTTCGAGTGTGCCGTGCATTTGCACGGCCGCATTCGTCAGATGTCCCCCGCCGCCCAGCCGTTCCATGACGACCTGCACGTTCATCTGACCCAAAGAGCGCGCGCTGATTCCGATAATGCCGTCGGGACGTTCGCTAATGACGAACGAAGCCAGCACATCGGTCATATTTAACAGCGTATCAGCTACCTGAGCAATGAGCAACTGTGAAAATTTGCGTCCCGGCTCCGTCACCGCGATAGCGATATTGCCGTACATCATTTCTGCATGGCGAATAATCTCCGCCTTCTGAATGAATTCGTCCAAGTCTTCCTTCAATATCTTCTGAATGAGCAGCGGATCCGCTCCTTGCCGCCGCAGGAAGCTTGCCGCATCGAACGTCCGCGACCCCGTCCGCAGCGTAAAGTGCTTCGTATCCACCGTAATACCCGCTAACAAGGACGTTGCTTCCAACGTGCTCAAGCTTAGGCGGTTATGAATGTACTGCAGCAGCTCGGTGACGAGTTCGGCTGTAGAAGACGCGTACGGCTCCAAATAGACGAGCACCGCATCGTTAATGAACTCCTCGCCGCGGCGGTGATGATCGATAATGACGATGCGTTCCGATTGCAGCAGCCGCGGCTCTTCCACCATCGACGCCTTGTGCGTATCGACCACGACGACCAAGCTGTCTTCCGTAATCATCTCTATCGCCTCGCCTCGCGAAATGAAACGTGACCATAAGATTTCATCCTTCTCCAAATAGGCAATCATTCTGTCAATCGACGGATTGCTCTCTTCCAGTACGATATAAGCCTCCACATTCAGCGAGCGGCAAGCATTGAGCACGCCGATTGCCGATCCGATGGAATCCGTGTCAGGGTTCTTATGCCCCATTATGAATACAGCATCGCTCTGTTGAATGAAATCCCGCAATGCATGGGCAATGACACGGGCGCGTACCCGCGTCCGCTTCTCCACGGCGTTTGACTTGCCGCCGTAGAAGGACAGACGCTGTCCCAAGCGGACGGCTACCTGATCCCCGCCACGGCCGAGCGCGATGTCGAGGCTCGATTGGGCAAGCTGTCCCAGCTCCGTCGTTTTGTCTGCGCCGGCTGCAATCCCCATGCTGAGCGTTACAGGCAGCTTGTTATCCACCGTCGTCTCCCTTACTTCATCGAGAATGACGAAGCGCGTCTGCTCCAGCGCCTTTAACGTCTGCACGTCCATCACCATGAAGTGACGTTCTGAGGACAACCGCTTTATCAGGACGCCATGTTCGCTAGCCCATGACGTAATCTGGCCGGTGACGCGCGCCAACAGGGCGGCGCGCTGCTGATCATCCAAGCCTTGAGTCGATTCTTCCAAATTGTCCATAATGACCATGCCAACCGCAAGCCGTTCCTCTTCGTACCGCTTGCGCAAGGTCCAAATGTCTGTAATATCGGTGAAGTAGACGACCCGCTCCTCGGGAACGATATCCGCATGCAGGATGCGTCCGCCGATAAACAGCTCTGCCGAACTTTCCTTCTCTTTCCCGATATGAAGCTGAGGAAAGACTTCGGACAGATCTGCCCCCACTAGGGAGGGTTGATCGGCAAGCTGCGCCAAATAAGGATTATGCCATTCAATTACCCGTTCATCACTATATAGCAAAATGCCGTAAGGCAACTCAACAACTGCTTCTTCTCCCGCTCGTTTTACCCGTAACCCCAGTGTTGTCAGATACGACTCCATCTCTTGGCGGAATTTGCGTTCCGCCGCAAGTGAAGCAACCGCAAGCGCCACGATGGCGACAAACGCCATCGTGCCGATCATCCAATTATAGATGGACACGACGATGGTTAAGGCTGACAGCAAGACAAACGTCCAGCTCGTATACTTCGTATACCAGCGATGGAACAATAGTTTAGGCATGCCTTCTCACCCTATACTCTTGGTTTGGATATGGATTGCCGTATCGGAAACGCCAAGTCCACAATTCCAATAATACGTAATATCGCATGAAGCATCGGCAGGAATATGACCGCTATCGTCATAACGATTGGTATTCCCTTATTCCACCGCCTTGCATGCGCCAAGAAGAAGAGAAAAGAAATCCCTTGAAGCATAAACGCCATCTGAAGCAGGGGCGCCAAGTTCAATAAAATAAGCGTCATGAAGCTACCCGATGATTTCGGCAAGACCAAATCCAAAATAATCGTAATCAAGTAATACCAGAGCAGCGATTTGGGCAGCATCCATTGGCGAAGCGGCTTCATTTTCTGCACACCGGCGCCTTGGGCCGTCAACAACGGCCTGCTGATCGCATACGTGATGGTCCCCATATAAAGCGCGCTGATGATAAGCATGAAAGGAATCATTTGACTGAGCAGCAGAACAAACTGCTCTTTCATATCGGACGTCATCTCCGCAGGGAATAGCGCCGTCTGTTCAAGCCCCACCAGAGACTCGTTCATTATCGTCATAATATAATCGTAGAAGTTGAAGTTGAGCGCCCATTTTGCCAAAGCCAGCACAACCAAAGATTGAACGAGGAATGTGAGCGTTCCCGCAAAATAAACGTTTAATGCAGGCTTCTTCTTTTTAAACATATGCCCGAAGACGATACCTGGAACGATGAAATAGAGCGCCGTCAACACGGCAATGGACCCTAAGTTGCCCAACAAGAAAAATATGATGACCAGCACCGGCACCACAAATAATGCGAACCTGCGCGTCGATTGCGTCGCGTAGAGCATTACAAACGGAACCGCCATAAAGCTCATCGTCAACACCTGTATCGGCTGAAAGATAGATAGTAGCAACACGAGCGCGACAATCGCCCATGTAATCGATGACCAGCGGTTTTTCAAAAATGTTCACCTCTTGCGAAAAAATTGTTCCCTCACTCAATACGATGTCTTCTTATACCCGCGGCGGTTTGGGGCGGGGCAATCGTTTGGTTTTTCTAGTTTTTACCTTATCCTCTAAAAAACCGTCATCTTTCATTATACCATAATTACTTCACGTCCATAGCCTTGGTAACGAACTGCTCGCAGTATTCGATGATCTGACTCCGGCGGACAATACCGATGAACCGGTTCATATCATCCACGACCGGAACGAAGTTCTGCACCTTGGCGAGATTGATTAAGTCCTCCATATTTGAGTCAATCCGAACGCTCTTGTTGCGCATATTGAGCGAGACATCCTTGAGCATAAACTTTGAAGCGTTCTCAAATGTAACTTCACTGTTTGAATTTTTCATATGCCATAGTAAATCTCCCTCAGTGACGGTGCCGACATATTCCCCATCTTCGTTCAAAATGGGCACCGCGGTATAACGATGATATTCCATCCGTTCAAGCGTCTGGCGCAGCGTTGCGTTCAAGGTTAAGCAGACGACTTCATGTTTCGGCGTCAAGAAAAAAGCGATATTCATCCGTAAGGTCTCCTCCTCAATAAAAGCAGGGCCGTATTTATCCATAACTCCCTAACACTAAATTAACACATTTCCCCGGTCAAAAACAAAAAGTCAGCCGTAAAACGACTGACTTCTTGTGAATCAATCTTCTTGCATCGGGCGAGGCGCCATTAACTCTGCCTTTGGCGTACTTGCATCCAACCAATTGTGAAGCAGCTTCTGCACATAGTCCAAATCCTCGTCATCAACCATGTAGTACCATACATGATCCATCATTTTGCCGTCTCCGTGCAGCATATAGCTGCTAATTTGCGGCGGTTCATCTTGCGTAAACATCGTCTTGGCCAAATCAATCATATATTTCGGACGCATATCCGTTGTAAAATTATCACCCATGATTTCAATAAGCTCGGGTATGCGCGCGATTTTATCCATTTCAATAGCCCGTTGCATGACCGCATTCAAGAATACACGGTGCCGCATGGTCCGATTCATATCGGAATCCTCGCGGTAGCGCACGTAATACAGCGCCTCTTGACCGTTATAGATTGGTTTGTTCGCTTCAATTCGGAACTTTTCGTGATTCGGGTCCTTGTTGACGATATCCTTCGTTATCGGCAGCTTTACGCCGTCCAACGCATCGACGACATCCTTCAGCCCGTGAAAATTGATTGTCGCGTAATGATCCACTTTATGATTGAGCAGGTTCTCTACCGACTCCATGCTCATTTTGGCGCCGCCATAGGCGTATGCGTGATTCAATTTCGTATTGAACCCTTTACCGATAATCTCCGTGTACGCATCCCGTGGAATGGAGAGCAGCAGCACCTTATTATCCTGCGGCCTGACGACGGAATAAATAATCGTATCGGAGCGGCCTATTTCCTTATCCCGTTGATCCACCCCGAGGAGCAGAACCGAGAACGGTTCCGTCACTTTGCGGACGACTTCTTGTTTGCCTTCAATCGGCTTATAAGATTTATCTAACGTTTCCTCCACGTGGCCCGACAAGAACATATCGAAGGCCAAAACTGCGATTTGCTTGCGGAAGAAAAAACCGCTAAAGCCTATGATGGCTATGACCGCAAACGCAATTCCCCATTTTTTATATTTTTTCATTCAAAACCACTTCTTCCTAATGATGTGTTATAAGATTCCCATCGAGACAACAATCGTTGTATTATGCATACTTCGTTCCCATATTTGAACATAATAAAAGTGAGCATTCACACGGACTATATTACTCCCTAGAAACTTACGCCAGTCAAGTCTGGCACATGTCCTTGCTTGAATACGCCTTGCTCCTTTCCTCCTTCAGCAATCATCCCGCTTGCTTACGCTGTGTCTCATGTGGCGGGAAGATGGATCAGAGTTAGGATGAGCAGCCGTGACCGATTTTATCTCTATTTTCGGTCCTTGAAATTAAGCCCTGTTTTGTGAGTTCGTTGTTGTGTTGTGATGTTTATGCAAGAAACAATATTTTTATTTTACATGCAATCGCCCGAAAAATAAAATAAAGATTCGTCATATTTATGGAAAAAAGGCAGCAGCAAAGGAAAAAGCCGCCTTGAGAAAGCGGTTTCCGACACGCATTGTCGAACGGTGACAACTGTATAGATTCGTCATAAACAATGATTCTGCGATGACGTATTCCATGCTGGAATTGGCATAGTCAATCAGCCTGGTCTCTGGACTGATTCGGACACCATAAAATGTGAAACACAAAAAACCCTGCAGAATGAATGCAGGGTTTCTTAATAAGAACTCCCCGGTTACCCGGCTTGTCCTATTATTCCGTTGTGTATGGCAGCAATGCTACTTGACGGGAGCGTTTGATCGCAATCGTCAATGCGCGTTGATACTTTGCGCTTGTGCCTGTGACACGACGCGGCAAAATTTTGCCGCGTTCGCTGATGAATTTTTTCAACAGCTCGATGTCTTTATAGTCAATGTGAGTGATTTTATTCACTGTGAAGTAGCACACTTTACGGCGCTTGTTACGGCCTTTACGACCGCCAAACTTACGTTCTGGACGTTCGCCGCCTTCGCTTCTGAAGCTCATTCTATTCAACTCCTTGTCGTTAAAATTCCGTTCCAGGCAACTTTACGAATGCAAATTCGTAACCGGTTCCTTAGAATGGCAAATCGTCATCGGATATATCGATCGGTTTGCCGTCGTCAGAGAAAGGATCCGCTGCTTGCCCGCGAGAATAGTTCGAACCGCCACCTCGCGGCTGCGAGTTGTTGTTCGGTGCAGGCGCACCGCCACCATAACCCCCGCCCATATCGTCGCGAGCTCCACCGCTGTCACGGTTGGATTCCAAGAAACGCACGTTATCAGCAATAATTTCCGTCACGTATACACGTTTACCTTCATTATTGTCATAGTTACGTACCTGGATGCGCCCTTCTACTGCTGTCAGCCGACCTTTGCGCAAATAATTCGCACATGTCTCTGCCAACTGCCGCCAAGTAACGATTGGAATGAAATCCGCCTCACGTTCTCCATTCTGGCTCGAGAACGGCCGATCGACCGCCAGCGTAAATTGCGTCACCGCAACTCCAGATGGTGTGTAGCGCAATTCAGGGTCACGCGTCAGACGACCAATTAAAATCACGCGATTCAACATGATATCCCCTCCTTCGGACGTTTTCCTTACGAACTCACGATGGTTGGCAATTAAGCCACGTCGCTTACTACGAGATGGCGGATAACTTCGTCAGAGATCTTCAATTGACGCTCCAACTCCGCTACTACTGCAGGTTCTGCAGTAAAGTTCACGAGGACGTAGATACCGTCACGGAACTTCTTAATCTCATACGCAAGACGGCGTTTACCCATTACGTCGTGTTTCGTAATTTCACCGCCGTTAGAGATGACGCCCTGGAATTTATCGACTGCTGCTTGAACAGCTTCTTGCTCGACGTCCGGACGAATGATGTACATCAGTTCGTATTTGCGCATTTCACGTTCACCTCCTCTTGGACTTCAGGCCCCTGATCAAGTCAGGAGCAAGGAGCGAGAAAACTCGCACTAAATTAATATAACAAAATGAGCCCGATGGCGCAAGTCTAAATCACGTACCCACGGTATTCGCCATGAAAAAAATAACCAAATGTGATTTACATGTATCATTTCACCACTCATGAAGCTTCCTTCACTTGAGTACACTAATGACGATAATAGTCTGCACATCACAATATACAGGAGGTCTTCAAAATGGGCGAACAAACCGAATTCGAGCCAGGCGATAAAGCTCCAAACGACGCTGTCTATATGGAAGTGGGCGAAAAAAGCTTTCACACGGAAATTCAAGATCCAAAACAGATCCGACTAAAAAAAGGCGAGCGGTTTCCCGAAACCACAAACAAAGACCGCAAATGGAAGAAAAAATCGCACGCGCTGACGCACTGATTCGATTTCCCTTATTTAACACTCATTTTGGTCTTAAGCTGATGTATATAAAAACCGGCTGCGGTCATAATAACAACTGACGGTGCGAAGCGAGGTGGGTTCCGTTGAATGATGGAGCGAAGAACCAAGTGGAGACATCAACTTTACGACATAAGAGAAGCGAGGGGTTGTGCTAAAGACTATTCTGTCTGACACACGAGTTTCATGTATGGCGTAAACCATATGCGATAGCCTAAGCCATCTGAAGAAGTGAAGTGTAGAAGTCGAATAAAGCACCGTCAACGAGGAAGGGACTTTGCGTACGCAGAGTCCCTTCATTCATGCCTTCATTCATGCCTTCGTTCATTAACTCGGTATAAATACAAAAAACTCCGAAGCACATTCGCTCCGGAGACTCATTTGCAATATAGTGGCGGAAAGGGTGGGATTCGAACCCACGCACGCCTTGCGACGCCTAGCTGATTTCGAGTCAGCCCCCTTGGGCCTCTTGGGTACCTTTCCATAGCAAAAGTTATCTTACCATAGACTCCACTAAATTGCAACATCTTTTTTTCATCCTACTCGTCCGCTTGCGCTGATTTCAACACTTTTTTCATGCTTTTTTCGAACTTGGCACGCGGAACGAGTACACTGTGCTTACAGCCGACACACTTTATCCGTATGTCCATCCCCATGCGGATAATTTCCATTTCATTCGTTCCGCATGGATGAGGCTTTTTCATCTGCACAATATCACCCAAGGCAAAGGTCTTACGCTCCATGGTTGACTCCCCCCTGTTCCATTCGCTGATAGGTTACGAGGCGCGGATACGGTATTTCAATCCCATGATCTTCGAGCGCCTTCTTCATTTCCGCATTCATTTGCCGCGATACCCCCGCCTGCGTGTACGGTTTGCATTCTGCAATTACGCGAATCGTCACCTCAGATGCGGCTAACATTTGTACCCCTAGCACTTGCGGCACATTGACGACATTCTCATTGCGTTCTGGAAGCGTTCCTAACGCCTTCGACATGACATCAATCGCTTCATCCACATTCTCTTCATAAGCAATGGAAATATCGACAACAGCAATGGAATTGTTAAGCGAAAAATTCGTTACTTCTGTAATGATTCCATTCGGAATAATATGAACTTCCCCTGTCCAGCTATGAATGCGGGTGGAACGCAATCCAATCATCTCGACCGTTCCTTGGAACTGCCCTACTTTGATGACATCGCCTACCGCGAACTGATCCTCGAAAATAATGAAGAAACCAGTCATGACATCCTTTACCAGACTCTGTGCCCCGAAACCGATGGCAAGGCCGACGACCCCTGCCCCAGCCAACAGCGGGGCTAAGTTCACATTGAATTCGGATAGAATCAGCAAGATCATAATGAAATTCATAACTAACGAAGTTACATTTTTCAATAGCTTCCCTACGGTAAGCAGACGTCTTGGGTTCATCCCCATTCTATTTTTCTCGCGCTTCATTACCGTATGGTTAATCATCCGATACACCACTCGAATTACGATGCGGGTTATGAGCACAATAAGTGCGATTTTAATCGCTTTGATCAAAATCATTTCCCAAGTTCCGCTATCGGTCAGCCAATCAATAACCCCTTGCTGCCATTTTTCAAACAAGGATAACGTATTTTCGATATTATCTTCCACGGTTTGTGGGTTGGCCGGTTCTGCCCATAACATTGACTTCACTCCCTAATGACTAAGTAATGCTTATAATTATATATTCCGCTCCTTGCTTGTGAAAAATTCCTTTTATTTCAATATGCTCGGTTGCTATTAACGATTTCACCTGTTCCAAATCATCGGGATGAAATTGGATCGAAAGCGCGCAGCCTGCCGTAATCTCTTTTGGTGTCGGACAGGTATCAATGTCCAAGCCTACATATTCCATCAGCATTTCGGCCCGCAGCGCTTGCTGCGTGGAGTCAAATGCCATAACTAACTCTTCGCTCACATGACTGCTTCCCATTTCTCGCCCTTCTTTCATCAAAGATACATTTTCCTAGCACCGAAGTATAAAAGTTCTCTTCCATCCATATACTAGTTACTACCATTAGTAGAAACGGAGGCGGCACGATGACCTATCCCTTGTTCAATGACCCGGCCCCGGTCGAATGTCATCCTTGCAAAGTCGCGCATGATTCACCTGATGCTCTTCCCTTATTGGTTCGCTCCTGTCAGGAGCATCTCGCATTACGGGCCCCCTATCGCCCGGTAACCGTTGTATGTATCGGAACGGATCGCTCCACTGGAGATTGCTTGGGTCCATTAGTAGGCACGCGCCTTGCTAAACAGTCATCTCCCTATTATCGGGTGCTCGGCACGCTTAATCAACCAGTTCATGCTATGAATTTGCAAGAAACGATAGATTCAATGCAAGCTGCTGACCCACATTCGTTTATCGTTGCAATAGATGCCTGTCTCGGCCAGAGCAGCAGCGTTGGATCTGTCCAGATTCAGCAGGGTCCGGTACGCCCTGGCGCAGGGGTAAACAAACAATTGCCCCCGATCGGTGATATGCATATTACTGGCATCGTCAACGTCGGAGGCTTCATGGAATATTTTGTATTGCAAAACACACGGCTTCATCTTGTGATGAGCATGGCGGAATTAATTGCAGAGACCGTCCATCAATCCGTTACCAATATGGGGCGAATGAGTTGAACTGCCGCTGCCCCATCCTCGGCCAGACTAGTTGGCGGCAGCGCGCCGCCGGGCTTCAGCCGACTCAATCGCTTGTTTCTCCTCTGGAGATAAAGAATACGGGGACTGGCCTTTCTCAAGCGGCTTCGCATAGACATAGGAATGTTCGCGTCCATGTATCCCTGTTATTACGATGCCATCCTGCTCATCGTCAATCCATGCAATCGAAAAGCTCAAATCGCTCCCATGCTCCGCAAAGGCGTTATAACGCTGAATGCCAACATGGGATTTCATCTTTTTCAGCGCTTTGCGGACTTGCTTCAGATCCTTATGGTGCAGTTCATTGGCATGCTGGAGCTTGGCAACATCCTCATGCATGCTGGACAAGACCATGTCCAAATGCTCAACACCACTATCGCCCATAATAGCTGAATACTGACGGCGAAGCTTGCGCAGCTTCGCTCCTTGGATAAGGACAATAATAACTAGCATCAATGACAAACCTGCTGTACATAACACGATCCACGGCAACCAATCGTTGACTTCATTCATCATAGGTCTCAGTTCTCTCCTGCCTCTAACTTATCCCTTACATACCCAATGCACGGCTTCCAACAGACGATCTACATCGTCCTCTGACGTATTCCAACCTACACTAATGCGAACCGCTCCCTGTCCAATCGTGCCGGCTGCTTCATGCGCTAACGGTGTGCAATGATAGCCCGCTCTTACCGCAATCCCGAATTCCTTATCCAGACGATGGGCAATCGCAGCACTATCGGCCTGTTCCGCCACAAAGGACACAATTCCGGTGCGCGGGCGCCCTGGATCCGGCCCCAACACCCTTATACCGTCTATAGACAACAGCGTTTCCATAATGCGCTGAGTTAAGCTCCATTCCTTATAGTACATTTTTTCAACGGACTCATTCAGCACATACTTTACGCCGGCTTCCAATCCAGCAATTCCCGCCGTATTCGGCGTCCCTGCCTCATATCGATCAGGTCGGGTCAATGGTTGAGCCACCCCTTCCGAATGACTTCCCGTTCCCCCTTGAATCAATGGATCGATATTTATATCTGGATGAAGATATAAGCCTCCGGTCCCCTGTGGACCGAGCAATCCTTTATGCCCGGGGAACGCCAGCATATCTATCCCCATTCGTTCCACCTGAATCGGCAGCAATCCGGCAGATTGCGCCGCATCGACCAACAACCTCGCTCCATGACGATGGCAAATAACGGAAATTTCCTCTACCGGAATAATGGAACCAAACAGATTCGAGCTATGGTTGCAGATGACTAATCGGGTACTGGAGGTTATTGCTTGTTCCAATTGCTTGATGTTTAATTGCCCTTGCTCATCCGTATTGACATAAGTAACATGAACGCCTTGCTTTCGTCTCAGCTCTTCAAGGGGCCTTCTGACCGAGTTGTGTTCGACTGCTGTTGCCACAACATGATCCCCTGGACGAACGTAGCCGTATATCGCCATATTCAGTGCCATCGTCGTATTGTACGTGAAGGCAATATCAATGGGATTAGACACTTGTAACAGATCGGCCAGCGCCATCCTTGCCCGCAGCAGACGCTGGCCTGCACGTTTAGCCATGATGTGCCCGCCGCGCCCCGGATTCGCTCCTTCTTCCAGCATGGACTCTTGCACCGCTTCCATGACAGCCTTGGGTTTAGGCCATGAAGTCGCCGCATGATCGAAATAAGTTACAGGGGAATGCGGCATATGAACTCCTCCTTCTTTGAGTTCTTGCAACCTTCTCGGTGCTGAAAAGGGGCCTTTTCGAGCCCTCTCTTTTAGCTTACAATTGCATCTTCATATTTATAACTTTATCGCAAATCGTTAGGTGTATATAGTACAATTTTGTAACCTTTTAGACGCTAAACAAAAAAACTAGCATTCCTAGTTTAATCCCTCCAACATCGGATGACAACTAAAAACACTAGTATATTTGCAATCATTTTTTATTCTTTTTAGAGGTTGTTCATAATGCCTTTTTGAACGGGCACCTTCTAGTTGGACGACAACGTTTGCAGCATTTCCAACAAACGCTCTAAATCTTGCTTGCTAAAATAAGCAATTTCAATTTTTCCTTTATCTTTGTTTTGCTTTATTTTAACGGTTGTGCGAAAACGTTCTCTTAAGTTTTCCTCTAACTCATCCAAGTATGGATCCTTACGCAACGTTTTCGCCTTATCAGTTGCTTTCCCTTTTTTGTGAAGCTGCTGTATCGCTTCTTCAAGCTGACGCACACTCCATTCCTGGCTAATGGCAGACTTAGCCAGTTGCTTCACTTTGACTGGATCCTTCACTCCTACGATAGCACGCGCATGTCCCATTGAGAGTGTTCCACGTGAAACATAATCCTTTACTTCTTCTGGAAGCTGTAGAAGACGAAGGAAATTAGCGATGTGGGAGCGAGACTTTCCTACTTTTACGGATAACTCTTCTTGTGTTAATGAAAACTGATCCATCAGCGCTTGATACGCAAGCGCCAGTTCAATTGCATTTAAGTTTTCGCGCTGCAAGTTCTCGATCAGAGCAATCTCCATTACTTGCTGATCCGAAAAATTACGAACGACTGCAGGAATCGTAGCTTGCCCAAGCAGTTGAGACGCGCGGAATCGGCGTTCACCTGCAATGATTTCATATCCTTTTAATACACTGCGTACAATAATTGGCTGAATGACACCATGCTGCTTTATCGACTCGGCCAATTCTTGTATCGATTGCTCATCGAAATTTTTTCGCGGTTGATAAGGATTGGGACGCAACTGCTGTAATGATACTTCGACCACTTTATCATCATCGTTCACGGACAGTGACGGAATAAGTGCGTCCAATCCACGTCCTAAGCGCTTACTCATACGAAATCACTTCCTTCGCAAGTTCCAAATATACTTCCGCCCCTTTAGATTTAGGGTCATAGGTCATAATGGATTGACCATGCGATGGCGCTTCGCTTAAACGAATATTTCGCGGAATGATCGTCTGATACACTTTCTGCTGGAAGTATTTCTTTACTTCTTCAATGACTTGAATTCCTAGATTCGTACGGGCATCGAGCATGGTCAATAGCACACCTTCAATTTGCAATGAAGTGTTCAGATGTTTCTGTACCAAGCGTACGGTATTCAATAATTGGCTCAGGCCTTCCAATGCGTAGTATTCACATTGAATCGGAATAATGACCGAGTGTGAAGCTGTCAAAGAGTTAATCGTCAAAATCCCTAATGAAGGCGGACAGTCTATCAAAATATAATCATAAAGATGAGCAACGAGCTGTAAAGATTTTTTAAGACGAACCTCACGTGAAATCGTCGGTACTAACTCGATCTCTGCGCCAGCCAGCTGGATCGTTGCTGGAATAATATGCAGACCTTCCACCATTGTCGGAATGGTTGCATCCTTCGGATGCACATCGTTAATGATGACGTCATAAATGCAATTCGCCACATCCGCTTTGTTGATCCCAACTCCGCTGGTCGTATTTCCTTGCGGGTCAATATCTACAAGTAATACCCGCTTCCCCAACAGCGCCAAACCTGCACCCAAATTTACCGTCGTCGTTGTTTTGCCGACGCCGCCCTTCTGGTTGGTAATGGCAATGACTTTAGCCATTCCTCTTCACCTCAATGTTGTTTCTTCGCGATTCTAGTTGCATCATTACTTCAGTTGTTTTCGTATAAACAGAAAAAGAGCGGCCCTCTTGCCTGCTGCCGCACTTAGCACTACGCATGACAACCAAATCGTGGCTTTGTTCTAACCTGAGCAATACCTTATGAAAGAAATCAACGATACGTGAGCAGGTGAATCTAGTTGCGTTGTATGTTATCGTTTTGGTATTTTGATGACAATTTCATAATGATCATCATGATCATGTTCATCTGTCTTTATTTTCAGCCCCGATCCTGACACCATCTCAATCGATTGGCGAATCGTATTGAGCGCTAAACGAACATCCTTCGTAAAGGAAACCCGTTTCGTTTTTTTTGCCTTATGGACTTCTTTATAAAAAGCAACCCTTGCTTCCGTTTGCTTCACGTTCAGCTCTTTCGCAATAATTTCTTCCAGAAGCTTTAACTGAAGCTCTTCCGAATCAAGTCCGAGCAACGCCCTTGCGTGGCGTTCCGTAATCTTCCGGCCCATTAACGCTTGCTTGACTGCATCCGGCAAGTTCAAAAGACGAATCTTATTGGCGATGGTAGACTGGCTTTTGCCCAATCGCTGCGCCAAGCTCTCCTGCGTTAATTCATGCAGATCAATTAATTTCTGATACGCAATCGCTTCTTCTATTGCTGTAAGTCCTTCACGCTGCAAATTCTCGATTAAGGCAATGGATGCCGCCTGGGAGTCATTAATTTCTCGGACGATACCCGGAATTGTATCCAAACCCAACTTTTTCACAGCACGCCAACGACGCTCACCGGCGATAATCTCGAATTTCCCATTCCGCTGCCGAACGACGATAGGCTGAATTACACCATGTGTTTTAATAGTCTGACATAATTCATCAATTTTATCATCATCAAAAATTGTGCGTGGTTGATAAGGACTGGTGACAATCTCGTCCACCGGAAGTTGTTTCACCTCATCCAGCGATTGACGCTCCGCAAAACCGAATAACCGAGACAGTTGTTCTTTCATTTCCGTATAATACCACCTAACTTCAAAATAATGCCAGGCACATGAAGAAGCGGTAGTGCTCTGCTCCACTCTCATTACGTTAGTCCTTCACTAGAATCAAGCGCGATCATGACCTAAAAACAATCTTTTGCGCTTGCTCATAAATGAGGACTGAGATGCAGTCACGTAAAGACGTTCATCCCACATCATCGTTCACCATATCGAGAACGTTATAGAGATGCAATGAGTTTGAAAAATCTTTTCTTCGACAGAATGAATGCTTTTCCGCTATTCATATGTATTCTCCAGGCTACTGCCTTTTTCCTGCCTTTTGGGAAGATGAGTAAAAAAATTATGTTTCACGTGGAACATTTCCCCAAATCATCAAAAGCTTGCATCTCTATCCTATCACAAATGGCGAGTTTATTTCATATATTTCTGACAAAAAGAAGCGGCAATCCCAGCTTTATTTATTTATTTAAGCATTGATTGTGCATATGAATATATATAATGTTCTATGTAAAGAGACAGATCGCCAACGTCTCCTCCTCCATAATCTAAATATACAGATTAGTTACTTCGATACGCTAAGTGGCTTCGTTATGCAATGCCTGGCAGTAATCCTTATTCTTGCAACCACTGAAAGAAAGCGGAGCAGGCACATTACTCTGATTTCTCGCCTTTTGTCATGCTGGACTGCAAAAGTGAGCTTGTTGGAGATATCCGCTGCCGTCGCTGTTGAATCCAAGTCAAGTCATATAGGAATGAGACTGTCCGGGGATGACTCGGATTCAAAGGCGATCGGCAGGTCTCTCCAACTGGCCGCGCCCCAATAGACCGCAAAGATACGTTCTACAATCCCCATCCGCACCTTGGACAAGTCTGCCTTCCCATTAGGGATAATACCAATAAAAAAAGAGCCGATTTCTCGACTCTTTTACCTTGCCATTTCAAACTAAACCTAATTATCGTGCGTGTTCAAAAAGGCCGCTTTTCAGCACCAGGAAGGTTGCAAGAACCCGAAGCATACGCTTTTCGAGGGTAATGCAAGATTCGACGCCAAATCTCATCTTGAGATGCTTCGCGATCAAAAGAGGGCCTTTTGAACAACCTCTTATAGGATCGGGGATTTCAAAGGCGTCCCCGGCTTCCGCGGGTATCCCTTCGGTGTAGGCCCCGTCTTCTTCACGATAACAATGTGGCGTTCCGATTGTTCAATAGGCAGCTTTAGCGCATAATCGGATACGAACTGTGCTTGCAGCACCTGCAAGCTGCGTTTTGCTTCCACCAGCTCCTCCTGCGGATTCGTCCCCTTCATGGCAGCGAAAGTGCCGCCTGGTCTGACGAATGGCAGGCAGAATTCGTTCAATACGTTCAACTTGGCTACCGCACGCGCCGTAGCCAAATCATAGCGGTCGCGATGCTCTGGCTTGCGCGCCACCTCTTCTGCCCGGCCGTGAATGCAAGCAACGCCGGTTAGTCCTAGTTCCTGCGTCAAATGATTTAAAAATTGGACTCGTTTATTAAGCGAATCCACAATCGTCAACTGGATATGCGGAAACATGATTTTTAACGGAATTCCGGGAAATCCCGCTCCGGAGCCGATGTCTGCCATCGACTGAATCCCGTCCATCGGGACATGGAATCCGAGCGTCAAGCAATCATAAAAATGCTTTTCATACACAAGCCCCCGCTCCGTAATGCCCGTCAAATTCATTCGCTCATTCCAGTCCGCCAAAATGCGGTGATACGTATCAAATTGTTCCCACTGTGTGTCCGAGACTGACCATCCTTGCTCGGATAACCAGCCTGCAAACTGTTCTTGTACGGCATCCATCATCCGAATCTCCTATACACCAATGTGGCTTTGTAAGAACCCTGCAGCCGCTGCCTGAGCCGACTGCGATTATTATTCCCCATTGCCCTGAGACTGCTTAACCGCCGTTACTCGATTATAATGCTCCAAATATACGAGCAGGATGGAAATATCCGCAGGCGATACCCCGGATATGCGGGTAGCCTGGCCGATAGAAAGCGGGCGAACCTTCGCCAGCTTTTGCTTCGCTTCCGAAGCGATTCCGTGCACGTCATCATAATCGATATCATGCGGAATCAGCTTTTTCTCCATCTTGCGCAGACGTTCTACCTGCAGCAACTGCTTCTCGATATAACCGGAATATTTAATCTGGATCTCGACCTGTTCCTTCATCTCATCATCCAATTCCAGCGTGGACGGATAGAGCTGCTCCACATGAGCGTAGGACACTTCAGGACGACGCAACAGTGTCATGACGTCACAGCCATTTACCAACGGAGCTGAACCCGCCTCAGCCAACATCGACTGCACGGCTTCATCCGGCTTCACCTTCGTCGTCTTCAGACGCTCCAGCTCCTGCTCCACCAATTCCACCTTGTGCTTGAACGATGCATAGCGTTCCTCGGTAATAAGGCCAATATCGTAACCAATCGGCGTAAGCCGCAGGTCGGCATTGTCATGGCGGAGCAGCAGACGATACTCGGCACGCGAAGTGAGCAGACGATAGGGCTCATTCGTTCCCTTCGTGACCAAATCATCAATGAGAACGCCAATATAAGCTTGGGAGCGTTCCAAAATAACAGGAGCCTGCCCCTGTATCTTACGAGCAGCGTTAATGCCCGCCATTATACCCTGCGCTGCCGCTTCCTCGTATCCGGATGTTCCGTTAATCTGTCCTGCTGTGAACAAGCCCTCGATCGCCTTTGATTCCAATGTAGGCCAGAGCTGCGTCGGAACGACCGCGTCATATTCAATCGCATACCCGGTCCGCATCATTTCCACGTTTTCCAGACCGGGAACCGAACGCAAAATCTTTAATTGCACATCTTCCGGCATGCTCGTCGATAATCCTTGCACGTAATATTCAGCCGTATTCTTCCCTTCCGGCTCCAGAAACACTTGATGCTTCGGCTTATCAGCGAAGCGTACAATTTTGTCTTCAATGGAAGGGCAATAACGCGGTCCCGTTCCTTCAATTACTCCCGAGAACATTGGAGCACGGTGCAAGTTATCGTTGATGATCCGATGCGTGTCTTCCGAGGTATACGTAAGCCAGCACGGCAATTGCTCATTGTCCGAGGATTTGGTCTCATGGGAGAAAAATTTGGGATCCTCGTCTCCGGGTTGAATCTCTGTTTTGGAAAAATCAATCGAATCCCTATGAACGCGCGGCGGCGTCCCCGTCTTGAAGCGCACCAGCTCGAAGCCATGCTTGCGCAAGCTCTCGGACAACTTCAACGAAGGCTGCTGATTATTAGGGCCGCTTTCATACATCAGCTCACCCATAATGATTTTTCCGCGCAGATACGTTCCCGTCGTCAGCACAACGGCTTTCGCAAGGTACTGAGCGCCCGTCTTCGTCTCTACGCCAACGCATTTGCCGTCTTCCACGATAAGCTCCTCCACCATGCCTTGACGCAGCGTCAAGTTCGGTGTCGATTCTATCGTTTCCTTCATCGTTTGCTGATACAAAAATTTATCCGCCTGAGCGCGCAATGCGTGGACGGCCGGCCCTTTCCCGGTATTGAGCATCCGCATCTGGATGAACGTCTTATCGATGTTGCGCCCCATTTCGCCACCGAGCGCGTCAATTTCGCGCACAACGTGGCCTTTGGCCGGTCCCCCGATCGACGGGTTGCACGGCATGAAGGCAACCATATCTAAATTAATCGTTAACAGCAGCGTATTGCAGCCCATGCGTGCGGCCGCCAATGCGGCTTCACAGCCTGCATGACCGGCACCGATAACGATGGCGTCATATTGTCCTGCTACAAATGACATGAGTCTCCCTCCTTTAACTTGCACTCTTGCTCTGTCCCGCCTTTATTTGGACTCGCGCCACATTTATTTCCCGAGACAGAATTGGGAGAAGATCTGATCAATTAACGAATCCCCTACGGCATCGCCGATAATTTCTCCAAGCAGCTCCCACGCGGTGCGTACATCAATTTGAATCATATCGATAGGAATGCCTTGTTCCGAAGCCTCAACCGCATCATGCAGCGACTGCAGCGTCTTCTTCAACAGGGAAATATGTCGAACGTTGCTGACATACGTCATATCGTTAGACTCAATGCCTCCACTGAAGAAAAGATTGGAGATTGACTTCTCCAGGGAGTCCATCCCCTCTTGCTCTTTGACAGACATCGTGACGATACTGCCTCCGCCGAACACGGCTTTCAATTCATCTTCCTCTAACCGTTTAGGCAGATCCATTTTATTCACAATTACAATGACTTGTCTACCCACAATTTGCTGCATCCACTCCCGTTCATCCGGATGAAGCGGTTCATTGTGGTTCACGACGAACAGGATGAGATCGGCTTCCTGCAGCGCGCTTCTCGAACGCTCCACACCGATGCGTTCAACGACGTCCGAGGTTTCGCGAATGCCTGCCGTATCCAACAGACGAAGCGGAATCCCATTTATCGTCACAAATTCCTCGATGACATCCCGGGTCGTGCCGGGAATGTCCGTTACAATCGCTTTATTATCTTGGGCAAGGGCATTCAGCAAGGACGATTTCCCTACATTCGGTCTGCCGATGATGGCGGTCACAATGCCCTCTCTTAATATTTTCCCTTCCGAGGCCGTCTTTAACAGCTTTTCAATTTCGGAAATCACTTGTCCACAACGTTCTTGAATGAAGCGGCTCGTCAATTCCTCCACATCATGCTCCGGATAATCAATGTTGACCTCTATATGGGCCAGCGTCTCGATTAAGATGTGCCGCAACTGTTTAATGCGTGTGGACAACTGTCCGTCCGCCTGCTTCATCGCTACCGAGAAGGCTCGGTCCGATTTGGAGCGAATCAAATCCATAACCGCTTCCGCCTGAGACAGGTCAATACGCCCGTTCAGAAAAGCGCGCTTTGTAAATTCTCCTGGTTCGGCAACGCGAATCTGCTGCTGCAACAGGAGGTCCATCACCTTGCGGACCGAGATGACGCCGCCATGCGCATTGATCTCGACCACATCCTCGGCCGTAAACGATCGCGGCCCTTTCATGACGGTTACCAGCACCTCTTCCACCTTTTCACCGCTATCCGGATCGACGATATGTCCGTAGTGAATCGTATGGCTATCTGCTTCTGTCAGCTTCGTCTTCGAGCGAAAAATGCGCTCCACCTCGACTAGCGCCCCTTCCCCGCTTACGCGAATAATGGAGATGCCTCCTTCGCCAAGCGGAGTCGATACCGCCGCAATTGTCTCATACATCATGCTATGCTGCCTCCTTACATGAGCCCTTCATGTTCTATATATCATGTTATAACCCGTTTGCCTGGCTTTCAGCAGGTTGGGTTGCGCTTTCTCGCTTTGCAGAACTTAAATCTCCCTGATGTTAAAAAAATGCAATGATTACTCCTGAACCAGGCGCAACCATTGCATCTTGTGTCTATCTTTACGCATTTATAAATATGGATTCATAATGGCAATCGTGTTTATTTCAACGTAATGACGACGCGGCGGTTCGGCTCTTCGCCTTTGCTGTAAGTCTTCACCTTCTGGTGATCCTGCAGCTTCGCGTGAATAATCTTGCGTTCCTGCGGCGTCATCGGTTCCAACACTACCTCTTGCCGTGTACGAACCACTTTGCTCGCCAGACGGTCGGCCAGCGATTCAAGCGTCTTCTTCCGGCGCTCGCGAAATTGCTCTGCATCTAGGATAATACGGAGATGATGCTTGGAATAACGGTTGGCAACCAGGTTCGTTAAATATTGCAACGAATCCAACGTTTGACCCCGGCGCCCAATAATAAGACCTAAATCCGAGCCGCATATATCCAAAGTAACGGTGTCTTTGCGTTTATGCACCGCAACTTCCACTTCAAGTCCCATCGGGCGCGCCACATCGATAATGAACTGTTTCGCTTCCTCGATTGGGTCTTTCCCGTCGATAGAGGTATCAGAAGATGCATCGAATGCACCCTCTTCTTTTTCTCTGGACGACAAGCTTGCTGCGCTCTCTTCCATCTTTACTGCCGCGACATGAACCGGCTTAGCAAACGATGTCGATTCTGACTTTGGTTCAGGGTGCGGCGATGCTGCAGCATCCGCACGGAGCGTGAGTTCCACTTTCGCAGGACGCACTCCGATAAGACCGAACAGTCCGCGCGATGGTTTGTCCAACACGCGAACCGTTACCCGGTCTGCCGTAACGTTCCATTGTTCCAATCCGCTTTGTACTGCATCTTCGATCGTTTTTCCTGATACAATCAGCGTCTTCATTTCGCCGGCTGAACCTCCTTATCTTTGGAACGATAAAGGAAATAGTTCTGTACGATGGTAAACGTGTTGCTAAATACCCAGTACAACGGGAGCGCAGCTGGGAAGCTGAGCGACATGACAAAAATCAGAACAGGGAAAATCAGCATCATGAACTGCATCGACGACTGCATCGGATTTTGGCTGGCCATCATCTTCGACTGCAAGAATGTCGTCAGAGCGGCAATAATCGGGAGCACATAATACGGGTCAGGTTCCCCCAACTTCAGCCACAAAAAGGTATGCTCGCGAATGGCCGAGTTCATATAGATGGAGTTGTACAAGGCGATAAATACCGGCATTTGAATAAATACCGGCAAACAACCGGCAAGCGGATTGACATTGTGCTGCTGGAACAGCTTCATCGTCTCTTCCTGCTGCTTCTGCGGGTTGTCCTTATGCTTCTTCTTTATTTCAGCGAGCTGAGGCTGCAGCTTCTGCATTTCCTTCGAGCTGCGCATCTGTTTGATCGTAAGCGGCAAAATACAAAAACGGACGATAATCGTCAGGAGCAGGATAGCAAATCCGTATTCTCCTCCAAACCAACCTGCAAACGTATCCAACGCCAATGAAAAATAATAGACAACGTTACGCTCCCAGAAGTTACCCTGCAGCAGGTCTTCCGTCTTCATGGTAGCGGTCGATGACGTACATCCACTCAGTACAACTAATACCAGAACAGATACCGCCACTAAAAGCCATTTGCGGTTCGAAAACAACTTCTTCAGCGACAATAACGACAATAGCATAACCCCTCTCTTCAACCATCCGATTCCAAAGTAAATATATCATATTTCCAGCGTCAAAGGAAACGGTTCAATCACTCATCGCCGCGTCCTTTATTTCGTTACGGAAGCTTTGCGGAGCACATGATGAACACTTTTGGACAACTGCTCGTAATTCATCGTCGTCGCCCCTTTGCGCACGATAAAAATAAGATCGACATGATCGACGATCCGATCGGATTGAAGTCTGACAATTTCTTTAATCATTCGGCGCATGCGGTTGCGCATGACGGCATTGCCAATCTTTTTGCTCGCCGACACCCCTACGCGGAATCGCTCCACTTGAGGGCGGTGGAAGACATAAAGAACCAGCTGGTGATTCGCGAATGAGCGACCGTAGCGGTATACCCGGGTAAAATCTGCGCGGTCCCTGAGCCGATACTTTTTTTGCACGTTCATTCTCCTATCTTTTCCTCTGACAAGCAATCACCTGTATGTACCACCGCATTGATGCCGCAAAATACATTAACAAAGTATGCGCTTCTGTCATAAGGAATAAACGTTTGCCTTATTTCCTTAAAGAGCGAGTTTAAAAAAGAAGCCTTTTAAACAACCTCTTTATTAAAATAAGAAAAAAAGACCACCGCAGTGGTCTTGCATTCACGCTTATTATGCGCTCAATACTTTTCTGCCTTTTTGGCGACGAGCAGATAACACCTTGCGGCCGTTTTTCGTGCTCATTCTTTTACGGAAACCGTGAACTTTCTTACGTTTGCTCACGTTTGGTTTAAATGTCGGTTTCAACGTACTGCACCTCCTCAAATGATATATGTCATGGTGAACCAATCCATTGCTTCATTATATCTCTTTGCGGCCTGATTGCGCAAAATTCCTTTATATAGTTAAGCAGAATCCCATTGAAAAGTCAATATTTATCCATCATCTGGCGGGTATTTTTCCAGTTGCTCATGTAGCGCCGCCTTTTGTTCCAAGCAGCTTCATCTGCACCGACTCTCCATCCACAGGCCAAGCCCATTCCCTTCTCTTTTTTTCAGTTACACACATGTGCAAAACATTTTGAAAATCGACAAATTCCCAATCTATCTTGTGCATAACGTTTCAGGCGATCTTGTCCACAGCTGTCGAAAGGCAACAGGTTATGAACAATATGTAGTGGTGTATATAATTTTTATACACAAGTTATTGAATTTGTGGATAAAAAACGCGCTTTCGTTGAAAAATAAGGGCTCATCTGCTATGATTATATTGCTTTTCGGTTGTGAATAGAGAATGTGGATAAATAATTATCAACAACCTGTGGATAAAGTTGTGAACAATTCAGTTTAATCTGTTTAGAATTGTCCGACACCTTCTGCATATTGTGGATAAATAATAGCACGAAACGGTATACTTCGACATTATTTATGTCCGTTTCACGTACGTGATGAAGCGGAATATTGTCATGTCATGTCAGCATAGACCCCGACAAAACGCCCTTATAAGGAGGGCTTTCTGCGCCTTGGAGAGCCTTCTTTGCGTCTTGTCGGGGCAATTGTCCTTTTTTTGATGGATAATCATCGCGATCTATTCATCTCCTAGAAACGCTCGTCCATTTTTTTCAACGGCGCAGCCGTTTTCTTTGTAAGGCGTTTAACGCCGGTAAGCGCGTCATGTGACGACGCAGCAGGTTTGAAGGAGTGAAACAATCTGTGGAGCGCCAAGCGAATGAACATTGGCAGGAAATATTGTCCGTCATCCAGACCAAGCTAAGCAAGCCAAGCTTCGACACTTGGTTTAAAGCCACGAAGGCGGTCAAGTTTACGGACACGCAACTACTCATCACCGCGCCGACCACTTTTGCGGTCGAATGGCTGGAAAGCCGCTATACGAAGCTGGTAAGCTCGACGATCTTGGAAATGACGGGCCAACAAGTGGACGTCAAGTTCATTATCGAAGAAGCTGCCCAAGCAGAGCCGGAAGTCGTACAGCCACAGACTCCGCTACCTAGCAAGGCGATCCAGGACGAACCGGCTTCGAACATGCTCAACCCGAAATATACGTTCGACACGTTCGTTATCGGATCGAACAACCGCTTTGCGCACGCCGCCTCGCTCGCCGTTGCGGAAGCGCCAGCCAAAGCTTACAACCCTTTATTTCTTTACGGAGGCGTCGGACTGGGCAAGACTCACTTGATGCATGCGATCGGGCATTATATTTTGGAGCATAACCCGGCGTGCCGTGTCGTTTACACGACTTCAGAGAAGTTCATGAACGAATTCATCAACGCGATTCGCGACAACCGCGGGGAGAGCTTCCGCAACAAGTACCGCAACATCGACATTTTGCTCATCGACGACATTCAGTTTTTGGCAGGGAAGGAACAAACGCAAGAAGAGTTCTTTCATACGTTCAATGCGCTGCACAACGAAAATAAACAAATCGTCATTTCAAGCGATCGGCCGCCGAAGGAAATCGAGACACTTGAAGAGCGGCTGCGCTCCCGCTTTGAATGGGGACTCATTACCGATATTCAGCCTCCGGATTTGGAAACCAGGATCGCCATCCTGCGCAAGAAGGCAAAAGCGGAGAACTTGGACATTCCGAACGAAGCGATGGGCTACATCGCCAATCAAATCAATACGAATATCCGCGAGCTGGAAGGCGCATTAACGAGGGTTGTCGCCTTTTCGACGATGACGAATCAAGATATAACGACACATCTGGCAGCCGAGGCTTTGAAGGATATCATACCGTCCAGCCGGCCGAAAATGATTACGATACAAGACATCCAGCACAAAGTGGGCGAGTTCTACGGCATGAAGCTCGAGGATTTCAAAGCCCGCAAACGGACGAAGGCCGTTGCGTTCCCACGCCAAATTGCCATGTACTTGTCTCGTGAATTGACCGACTATTCGCTGCCTAAGATAGGAGAAGCATTCGGTGGGCGTGACCATACAACAGTCATCCACGCTCACGATAAGATTACGCAAAATATTCAGCAAGACCAGGAGTTATATAAAGTGATTCAGAATCTGATCGACAAAATTAAAAACCCGACTTTGTGAACAACATAAAAAGCCTATGCACAAACTATACACATGTGGATAGGCTTTACTTTATGCCCTTTTGAGACACTTATCCACATATTCAGGGCCCCTACTATTACTACTATATTTTAAAAGATTATATAGATCATCATAACAACAACATGACAAGATTCAACGCTAAAGCGTTAAGGAGTGATCACATGAAACTGTCGATATTGAAAAACGAACTGAATGAGGCGATACAAAACGTATCCAAGGCAATTTCCAGCCGGACTACAATTCCCATTTTGAGCGGGATTAAGATGGACGTTACGTTTCAAGGTGTGACGCTTACTGCAAGCGACACTGACATTTCCATCCAAAGCTTTATTCCGGTGGAAGACGATCGTCAAACAATCGTCCAAGTCGAACGTCCGGGCAGTGTTGTTTTGCCGGCTAAATTCTTTGTCGAAATTATTAAAAAACTTCCATCCCAAGACGTAGAAATTGAAGTGAGGGACCATTTTCAAACGTTTCTGCGTTCGGGAACGACAGATATTCAGATGGTTGGTCTTGACCCGGAAGAATTTCCGGTCCTGCCAAGCATTGAAGAAAATCAAATCATTACTGTAAACGGCGACTTGTTGAAGACGATGATTAAGCAAACCGTATTTGCGATTTCAACAAACGAGACCACTCCGATTTTAACCGGGGTGCTATGGTATTTGAACGAAGGAAGCTTGAAGTTCGTAGCGACGGATCGCCATCGTCTGGCCAGCCGTGTAGCCGATATTCAGGTGGATCATGAACTGCGCTTCAACAATGTGGTTATTTCTGGGAAAACGCTCAACGAGCTGAGCAAAATCATTCCCGATCAAAATACGATGGTTGATATTGTTGTTGCAGACAACCAAGTATTGTTCAAAATTGATCGCGTTCTGTTTTATTCACGCATTTTGGACGGGACGTATCCCGATACTTCTAAAATTATTCCGCAGCAATATAAAACAGAACTTGTTTTGGATACAAAAAAATTGACGGATGCAATCGACCGCGCCTATTTGCTCTCTCGTGAAGAGAAGACGAATATCGTGCGCCTGCAGACGAAAGAGGACGGGACAATCGAGATCTCATCCAGTTCGTCCGAGCTGGGCCGCGTCCAGGAGCAGCTTGAAGTGAAAGAGTTCAACGGTGAACCGCTCCGCATCGCATTTAACTCCAAATATATGCTGGATGTATTGAAAGTTGTCGAATGTGAACATATTTTCATCGGATTTACTGGCGCCATGAGTCCGATTATTATTAAACCAACAGAGCATGTAAACAGCCTGCATCTGATTTTGCCATACCGTACGACGAACTAAGCGCCCATGGCAGTTTACATGTGACGCGCCTTACGGTACAGTCAAAGGATAACGCTAGGCGGTACGGCAACAAGGAGGAAGCGACATGAACGACATTAAGATTTCAACGGAATATATTACGCTTGGTCAATTTCTGAAGCTGGCGAACTGCGCATCGACGGGAGGCCACGCCAAGATTATGTTGGCGGAAGCCATGGTCAAGGTGAACGGCGAAGACGAAGCGCGGCGAGGACGCAAGCTGTATGCTGGAGATGCCGTCAGCGTGGAAGGCTGCGGCGCGTTCCGCATCGTGCCTGCTCAGGAGGAGTAGCGGGTGTTCGTCAAAAGTGTTGCTTTGAAGCAATATCGCAATTACGAAGCTCTTGAAATGGACACGAGCAACCGGGTCAATATTTTTGTCGGAAACAATGCCCAAGGCAAGACCAACTTGCTGGAATCGATTTTTGTGCTCGCCCTGACCAAGTCTCACCGGACTTCGCGGGATAAGGAGCTTATCGGCTGGGAGGCGGAGCAAGCTCAGCTTAAGGCTGCTGTCGATCGGAAATATGGCACCGTGCAGCTGGAGCTGAATATTTCCCGTCAGGGAAAAAAGGCTAAATTGAACGGGCTCGAGCAGAAAAAACTAAGCGGGTTTATCGGCGCATTGAATGTCGTCATGTTCGCTCCGGAGGATCTAGAAATCGTTAAAGGCGCGCCCGGCATCCGCCGCCGGTTTTTGGACATGGAGATCGCTCAGGTGCAGCCTAGCTATCTGTATCATTTGCAGCAATATCAGAAGGTGCTGGCTCAGCGCAACAATCTGTTGAAGCAGATGTGGAGCGGTCCGAGCGCACAAGCCAACACCATGCTGGAAATATTCAACGAACAACTGGCGGATAATGGTGTTAAAGTTATAAAGAAGAGGAAACAATATTTAAAGAAGCTGCAAGCGTGGGCCGAACAGATTCACGCGGGAATTACGAACGAACGTGAGGCGCTCATGGTGGAATATGCGCCTTCGTTTACAGTGTCCGACGAAGATGACGCTGTTTTATTTGAGCAATTTATGATAAAGTTAACACAAATGAAAGACCAGGAGGTGCGGCGCGGCATGACACTTGTCGGGCCGCACCGGGACGATCTAGCCTTTTTCATTAACGGCAAAGAAGTGCAAACGTACGGATCTCAGGGGCAGCAGCGGACGACGGCTTTGTCGTTGAAGCTGGCTGAAATTGAGCTCATGCATGAAGAAATAGGGGAATATCCCGTACTGTTGCTCGATGATGTATTGTCCGAGCTGGATTCGTTTCGGCAAACGCAGCTGATTGAAACCTTTCAGAGTAAAGTACAGACGTTCATCACGACAACGGGCATTGAAGGCATTAACACAAGCAAGCTGCAAGATGCAAATATGTTCCACGTGGAAAACGGGCAAGTTAAGCGTTAAGGGGTGAGCGGGATGTATATTCATTTGGGCGGAGAGAGGGTTATTCGGTCCTCGGAACTGGTCGCTATTTTTGATGTGTCGATAGAAAAATCATCCAAGCTATCCAAACAGTTCGTGGCGAACGCGCACAAGGTAAGAAATGTGGAGACGATAGGCGAGGAAGATGCGAAATCCATCGTCGTGACGAAGGGAAAGGTATTTTACTCTCCGATTTCATCGACGACATTGAAGAAACGCGCACACTTTTTAGTGCGTGTGGAAGAAGCATAGATGGAACTGAAATTTATGAAGTAGGTGAAGGGCATGTCTTTGAATCAGAATTCGTATGATGAGAGCCAGATTCAGGTATTGGAAGGCTTGGAAGCCGTACGCAAGCGGCCAGGGATGTATATCGGTTCAACCAGTGCCAAAGGGCTTCATCATTTGGTATGGGAAGTGGTCGACAATAGTATTGATGAGGCGTTGGCCGGTTACTGTACGAAGATTCAAGTGATCGTGCATGAAGACAACAGCGTCACGGTCATTGACAACGGACGCGGGATTCCGGTAGGGGTACAAGAGAAGCTGAAGCGTCCTGCGGTCGAAGTCGTTATGACTGTCTTGCACGCAGGCGGGAAATTCGGCGGAGAAGGCTACAAAGTGTCCGGCGGTTTGCACGGTGTCGGGGTGTCGGTCGTCAACGCATTGTCGGAAATGCTGCTCGTTACCGTAAAGCGGGAGGGCCATATCCACCAGCAGGAATATCGCCGTGGTGTGCCGCAGGCAGACTTGAAGGTTATCGGGGAGACTGCGGAAACGGGAACGACCATTAAGTTCAAGCCAGATCCGGACGTGTTCACGGAAACGACGGAATATGAATATGATATTCTTCTTTCACGGATTCGCGAGCTCGCCTTTTTGAATAAAGGCATCGAGATGGTCCTTAGCGACGAACGGACGGGACAATCGCAGACGTTTAAATACGAAGGCGGAATCATGGAATTCGTCGATTATTTGAACCGAAACCGTGAAAAAATGCACGAGCCTCCGATTTATGTAGAGGGTTCCAAAGACAACATTACGTGCGAAATCGCACTTCAGTATAACGATAGCTATACCGAAAATATTTATTCATTCGCCAATAATATTCATACGCATGAGGGCGGCACGCACGAATCCGGATTTAAAAGCGCGCTTACTCGCATTATTAACGATTATGCCCGCAAGACGAACTTGGTGAAGGACAGTACCTCCAACTTGAGCGGTGATGACGTGCGGGAGGGCTTGACCGCTATCATTTCGGTGAAAATTCCGGAGCCGCAATTTGAAGGGCAGACGAAAACGAAGCTTGGCAACAGTGAAGTGCGCGGCATCGTGGAATCCGTCTTCTCCGAGAAATTTATGGATTTCTTGAATGAGAATCCGGCAATTTCCCGCAAAGTAGTGGAAAAAGGCCTGCAGGCTTCGCGCGCTCGTGAAGCGGCTCGCCGCGCCCGCGAATTAACGCGCCGGAAGAGTGCGCTCGAGGTTAGCTCCTTGCCAGGGAAATTGGCGGACTGTTCCTCGAAGGATGCAGCGCAATGCGAGCTCTTTATCGTCGAAGGTGACTCTGCGGGGGGCTCGGCGAAGCAAGGGCGGGATCGTCATTTCCAAGCGATCTTGCCACTGAAGGGGAAAATCTTGAACGTCGAGAAGTCCCGTCTGGATAGAATATTATCCAACGCGGAAATTCGGGCGATTATTACCGCACTAGGGACGAGTATTGGCGAAGACTTCGACTTGTCGAAGGCGCGCTATCACAAAATCATTATTATGACCGATGCCGATGTGGACGGCGCGCATATTCGAACGCTAATGTTGACATTCTTCTATCGTTACATGCGCAAGCTCATCGAAGCTGGTTTCGTGTATATCGCACAGCCGCCGCTCTATAAGATTGAACGCAACAAGGTTGTGCGTTATGCCGACAGCGATAAGCAGAAGGATGAGATTATTGCGGAATTCGGCGAAGGCGTAAAGGTCAACGTGCAGCGGTACAAAGGTCTCGGGGAAATGAACGCGGAGCAATTGTGGGAAACGACGATGGATCCGGAAAGCCGTAAAATGTTGCAAGTGACATTCGATGACGCCAAAATGGCGGATGAAGTATTCGATACACTCATGGGGGACAACGTCGAACCTCGCCGTGATTTCATCCAGCAACACGCGAAGTTTGTCAAGAACTTGGATATTTAACGTTTACCGGCGTACCTTGCCTGATTGTGCAGAGCAATTCAATGCCCCAGTTCGATGGACTGGGGCATTGCTGTATAACCAAGCTCCGTGAGTTGATTTTGGATGCTTAAGCTCAGAAATTACTTCCGGTCGAAGCGTCCATACGCTTTTGCGTAGCGGCGAATGCGCCGATAGGCAGGAGGATCAAAGGTGCGGTAGACATATATAGCAGGCTTGGTGTTCACCTCTAGTATCCATGGATGCATGCTTTTATCGAGCGCGATATCTAGACCTAACTCTTTAAGTCCCTTATATGATCGACCTAATTGTTGGCCGGTAGATATACCTAGCTGCTCAAGCTCACGGCCTAACCGGCGGATAGCAGCATTGTTCAGGCGGGAGTGAAGCAGCTTGGCCAGAGTCTCCATTTTGCCGCCGTTGCTTACATTGGTCACGATTTTACGGGCTGCTGCTTTCCGGCCCAAGATGGACATCGTTTCCCATTTGTTGTCCAAGTTTTTTTGCACCAACACCCGTAAGTCAAACTTTCGGCCTCGATGAGTCATCATGCGAATGCCTTGCTGCACCAAATACGTCCGATTTCCGATGCGTGATTTGATTGCAGCATGCAGGTTATCTAAGGAGTTGAAGGTCTGGGTCGAGACGCCTCCCCTCAGCTCGAAAGATGTATCGGAGCGTTGTTCGGCGCGCATAACGCCGTTCCCGTGCGTCCCTTTGTCTGGCTTTACGTATACCATTTTATGGCGGGCTATCATTTCTTTTAAGTGGTCGTAATTGAAGACCGCTGTCTCCGGAACGAACCGTTTTAACGATGAGCTTTGCAGAGTGCGGGTCTTTTTCCACTTGCTGAATACGCGACGAATGGACAAAAATGCATCACCCTTTGCGGAGTAGTCGGTTGCATCGCCTAGCTGGAACAAAGCGCTCCCTCAATTTAGACGATTTATACCAATGTATGGCTTAATCGTCTAAGAGGAATAGAACAAAAACCTATTTTTTGTGGAAAATGTTCGGATTTTGGGCAGTTTTATGGAACGTTTAATTGTATCTCTTTTGTGAAAGTAATATAATGAAAATAGCGTAGTTATGGAATTGATGAATATGATTTTATCCGTATGACTTGATGAATGCAGGAAGATTACGCTGGGCTTCACATGAATCGCGTGGCTATTCATCGGCTTGAATTCGGTTATACTCCATACGAGGAGGTTTGCCGTTTTTACTTGGAAAAATGATATTCATCCGTGGAGACGGTTCGTCCCCGATAATGGGGGTGGGAGCCGTTTTCGCTTGCTAAGCAAATTTTTGCTTTTTGCCATACAATGTGGACGCTGTTAAAGACGAAATATGAGGAGGTCCAACATGGCGGAAGAAAAACAATCGCAAATCAGGGATCGTGACATCGGAACCGAGATGCGGGAATCTTTCTTGGATTACGCGATGAGCATCATCGTAAGCCGTGCCTTGCCGGATGTGCGGGATGGCTTGAAGCCGGTGCATCGTCGTATTTTGTATGCGATGTCAGAACTCGGCATGTCGCCGGACAAGCCCTACAAGAAATCGGCCAGAATCGTCGGCGAAGTCATCGGTAAGTATCATCCGCATGGTGATTCAGCGGTATACGAGACGATGGTCCGTATGGCGCAGGACTTCTCGCTCCGCTACATGTTGGTAGACGGACACGGTAACTTCGGTTCTATCGACGGCGACTTCGCCGCGGCTATGAGATATACGGAAGCGCGCCTCTCCAAGATAGCGATGGAGCTGCTGCGCGATATTAACAAAGATACGATTGACTATGCTCCGAACTACGACGGGGAAGAGCAAGAGCCTGTCGTACTGCCTGCCCGTTTCCCGAACCTGCTCGTTAACGGGGTATCGGGGATTGCGGTAGGTATGGCGACCAATATTCCGCCACACAATTTGACGGAAGTCATTAACGGATTGCAGGCGCTTATCCGCAATCCCGAATTGACGCCGCTTGAGCTGATGGAATATATCAAAGGGCCGGATTTCCCTACATCAGGTTTAATTATCGGCCGTGAAGGAATCCGGCAAGCTTACATGACTGGACGCGGTTCAATTACGATGCGGGCCAGAGCGACCATTGAAGAGAACAACAACAAGGCGCGCATTGTCGTGCATGAGTTGCCTTATCAGGTCAATAAGGCGCGTCTTGTCGAGAAGATCGCGGAATTGGTCCGCGAGAAGCGCATTGACGGCATCACGGATTTGCGGGATGAATCGGACCGCAACGGGATGCGCATCGTTATTGAGCTCCGCCGCGATGTGAATCCGAGCGTTGTGTTGAACAATCTGTATAAACATACTGCCATGCAGTCCAACTTCGGCTGCAACATGCTGGCGCTCGTCAATCAAGAGCCGCGCGTGTTGAACCTGCATGACATGCTCTATTATTACTTGGAGCACCAGGTTGAAGTCATCCGGCGCCGTACCGAGTACGACCTAAGGAAGGCAGAGGCGCGTGCCCACATTCTCGAAGGGTTGCGTATTGCGCTTGACCATATCGATGAAATTATCGCGCTCATTCGGGGTTCCCAGAATGACGAGCAGGCGCGTGAAGGCTTAATGACGCGCTTCGGTCTCAGCTTCGATCAGGCTCAGGCGATCTTGGACATGCGTCTGCGCCGCCTGACTGGATTGGAACGCGAGAAGATCGAAGCCGAATATCAAGAGCTTCTGCTCAAAATTGCAGAATATCGCGAGATTTTGGCGAGCGAGGAGCTCGTCCTGAACATCATCAACGATGAGCTGGAAGAAGTGAAGCAGAAGTATGGTGACGAGCGCCGCACGGAAATCACGATTGGCGAAGACAGCATCTTGGATGAAGATCTCATTCCGAGAGAGGATGTCATCATTACGATTACCCATAGCGGATATATCAAGCGTCTTCCGTTAACGACGTATCGCAGCCAGAAGCGGGGCGGACGCGGAGTTGTGGGTATGGATACGAAGGATAACGACTTCGTCGAGCATCTGTTCGTAACCAACTCTCACCACTACCTGATGTTCTTCACGGACAAAGGGAAAGTGTACCGCATCAAAGCCTATGAAATTCCGGATCTGAGCCGGACGGCCCGCGGCACGCCGATTATCAACCTGATTCAAATCGAGCAGGGCGAATCGATTAACGCCGTTATTCCGGTAGAGCAATTCGACGACGAAAACTACTTGTTCTTTGCCACACGTCAAGGGATCGTGAAGAAGACGCCGTTGAATGATTATGTCAATATTCGCAAGGGCGGTCTCATAGCCATCAACCTGCGCGAGGATGACGACCTTATCGGGGTCCGCCTAACAGACGGCGAGCAAGAGATTATCATGGGGACGATGAACGGAATGTCCATCCGTTTCCCAGAAAGCGATGTCCGTTCGATGGGCCGTTCGGCGACCGGTGTCAAAGGCATTACCCTCGAAGCAAAAGACGCCGTCATCGATATGGATGTCGTGAAGATTGATAACGACGTCCTGATCGTCACTTCGAAAGGATATGGCAAACGGACGCCAATGGCGGACTATCGTATCCAGAGCCGTGGCGGCAAAGGTATTAAGACGATCAACGTAACGGATAAGAATGGTCCTGTCGTCGGCTTGAAGGTCGTTCAAGACGAAGAGGATCTGATGATT
>NZ_JAFFHZ010000001.1:2365000-2432500 GCF_017052585.1 Paenibacillus apiarius
CCGGTATGAGTAACGAAAAGACATGTGAGAATCATGTCCGCCGAAAGCCTAAGGGTTCCTGGGGAAGGCTCGTCCGCCCAGGGTAAGTCGGGACCTAAGGCGAGGCCGAAAGGCGTAGTCGAAGGACAACAGGTTGAAATTCCTGTACCACCGTAAGCCGTTATGAGCAATGGGGGGACGCAGAAGGATAGGGACGCGAGCTGATGGATGCTCGTCCAAGCAGTGAGGCCGGTCAGTAGGCAAATCCGCTGACCATAAGGCTGGGCTGTGACGGGGAGGGAAATTTATAGTACCGAAGGTCTTGATTTCATGCTGCCAAGAAAAGCCTCTAGCCAGGTGAAGGTGCCCGTACCGCAAACCGACACAGGTAGGCGAGAAGAGAATTCTAAGGCGCGCGGAAGAACTCTCGTTAAGGAACTCGGCAAAATGACCCCGTAACTTCGGGAGAAGGGGTGCCTCGGTAGGGTGAATAGCCCGAGGGGGCCGCAGTGAAAAGGCCCAAGCGACTGTTTAGCAAAAACACAGGTCTGTGCGAAGCCGCAAGGCGAAGTATACGGGCTGACGCCTGCCCGGTGCTGGAAGGTTAAGGGGAGTGGTTAGCCGCAAGGCGAAGCTATGAACCGAAGCCCCAGTAAACGGCGGCCGTAACTATAACGGTCCTAAGGTAGCGAAATTCCTTGTCAGGTAAATTCTGACCCGCACGAATGGCGTAACGACTTGGGCGCTGTCTCAACGAGAGATCCGGTGAAATTTTAATACCTGTGAAGATGCAGGTTACCCGCGACAAGACGGAAAGACCCCATGGAGCTTTACTGCAGCTTGATATTGGACTTTGGTACGGTCTGTACAGGATAGGTGGGAGCCTGCGAAGCCGGTGCGCCAGCATCGGTGGAGGCATCGTTGGGATACCACCCTGATCGTATCGGAGTTCTAACCTAGGACCGTAATCCGGTTCGGGGACAGTGTCAGGTGGGCAGTTTGACTGGGGCGGTCGCCTCCTAAAGAGTAACGGAGGCGCCCCAAGGTTCCCTCAGAATGGTTGGAAATCATTCGAAGAGTGCAAAGGCAGAAGGGAGCTTGACTGCGAGACCTACAAGTCGAGCAGGGACGAAAGTCGGGCTTAGTGATCCGGTGGTACCGCATGGAAGGGCCATCGCTCAACGGATAAAAGCTACCCTGGGGATAACAGGCTTATCTCCCCCAAGAGTCCACATCGACGGGGAGGTTTGGCACCTCGATGTCGGCTCATCGCATCCTGGGGCTGAAGTAGGTCCCAAGGGTTGGGCTGTTCGCCCATTAAAGCGGTACGCGAGCTGGGTTCAGAACGTCGTGAGACAGTTCGGTCCCTATCTGTCGCGGGCGTAGGAAATTTGAGAGGAGCTGTCCTTAGTACGAGAGGACCGGGATGGACGTACCGCTGGTGTACCAGTTGTCTCGCCAGAGGCATGGCTGGGTAGCTACGTACGGAAGGGATAAGCGCTGAAAGCATCTAAGCGTGAAGCCCCCCTCAAGATGAGATTTCCCAATTAGTAAGACCCCTTGAAGACGACGAGGTAGATAGGTTCGGGGTGGAAGCACAGCAATGTGTGGAGCTGACGAATACTAATCGGTCGAGGGCTTATCCTAATAACAATGATTCTAGAGCAAATGAAACTTTCGCGTTCAGTTTTCAAGGCGCAATCCTTGAATATCTGTTTGGTGGCGATAGCGGAGGGGTTCCACGCGTACCCATCCCGAACACGACCGTTAAGCCCTCCAGCGCCGATGGTACTTGGACCGCAGGGTCCTGGGAGAGTAGGACGTTGCCAAGCAGACAAAGCCCACTGATGATTTTCATTGGTGGGCTTTTTTCTGTTTATTAGCATGATTTTTTCGTGAAGATACAGAAAAACACCCGCCTGCGGGTGTTTAGATTATTACGCTTTATAGACAGAAAGATCGGACTCGTTCAGCTTCACTAACCCATTTTTTCCTTCGGCCAACGCGGATAATGTACCAAAAATACGGGGGGCCATCAGCCATAAATGCCAAAAAACGAGCTGCAGCGTAAGTCCGATAGGAAGCCAAGGACTAATGATGCCAATGACGATAAACGTAATGAAAGTGGTGTGCCACAATATTTTCGACCAATACCGATGACTGATAAATTGCTGTTCTTGCGGCAGAAAGCCTATCCACGGCATCCGCCATCTCCATGTCCATCTTCCTTTATATGCATAACGGTCAATGACGAAGACAGACCTTCCGGTAACGTAATGCACCCATCCGATAACAATCCATGAAGTCACTACATATGCAATTCCTATCGCACCGCTCATATATATTGCCGCTAAAAATGACAACGCAGCCAAAAAGAGAAACCAAACTGAAAAAGCGCGTACAAACCGGACCTTTTTCAATAGCTGGTAATGGTAAAAGGTTCGATCGCTGTTTAATGAGGACATTGTACGTTTTCATCCCTTTCGTCATCTTGAGGAATAGGTTATATATCGGAATATTATCTATGAAAATGTAGAATAGCTCTGAAAATGCAAAGGGGTACGTTTTCCATAGAAGAAGGACATATCCCTAACTCATACGCATTGAGCGTACAGACACCAAAGCGGCGGGTCGCTCATAAACATACATGTAGAAACCGGGATCCCTGTCATGTAACGAGCAACGGGCCTATTTTTCAATAAATGAAGGGATTAGTGTTAGGGAGACTCATCGTATTCTGTCCATATTAAAAAAGTTATGAAAGCACCTATGAAACTGGTATAAATCCATAGAGTATGGGGCATACTAGCTATAAAACGTCCAAAGGTGGGATTGCCATGGAAAGTCAGGAGACGGCACACTGTATTGTGTGTGGTGAAGCGACGGATGACGGCATAACGGTCGTCAATCAGTTCATTTGTACCTCCTGTGAGCAGGAGATGGTCAAGACCGATGTGCAGGACAAAAAATATCCTTTTTTCATTCATCGTTTAAAACGTCTGTGGGTGCACATTAATGCATAAGGTCATAGGGTGAGAGCTCAATTAATGGGCTCTTTTTTTGCTATTTGGCCAGGAATAAGGATGAAGCCCAGCGTAATATAAGCTACAATTGTAGTAGCAGCTGAACAGTGGCGTTTTTTAAGAACGTACTTGAAATCAGGCAAACTAGAAATGGTGCACACGAAAGGGCATATCGCCATGAACCGAGACGAACTGCAAACCAACAACCGATTATGTGACGCAAGAGCTCCCATAGCGGAGGCTTTGCTTCATTATATAAAAGAAAGACGGGCCTCGTTCCATGTTCCCGGGCATAAAAATGGGGCGGTGTACGCGCAAGCCGTGCAGGAAGCCGCTGAGGAACATCGAGATTTGCTGCAACGCATGGCACAGCTGTTGGCTATCGATGTAACGGAAATTGAAGGTACGGATGACCTTCATCATCCGACGGGAGTCATAGCGGAGGCTCAGCAGTTGGCGGCTCAATGCTTTGGAGCTGAAGAGACGCATTTTCTTGTAGGTGGAAGCACAGTAGGCAATATGGCGCTTCTAATGAGCTGCTGCAGTCAACCTGGGGATCTCATTCTTGTACAGCGGAATGTGCACAAATCTGTTCTCCACGCCTTAATGTTGGCCGGGGCGCGAGCCGTGTTTCTATCTCCGAGAATAGACAGCGGAAGCGGGTTGGCTACCGCGCCGCATGTTGATGCCGTAACGGAGGCTTTGTCAGAATTCCGTGAGGCGAAGGCGGTGTTCGTGACCAATCCGAATTATTACGGTATGGGCATCGATTTGCGGCCTCTTGCTCAGACGGCGCACCAACACGGCATTCCGCTTCTCGTAGATGAAGCCCATGGGGCTCATTATGGACTGCATCCGTCCTTTCCCGGCTCGGCATTGGCAATGGGGGCGGACGGTATCGTGCAGTCCACGCACAAAATGCTGAGCGGCATGACGATGAGCGCCATGCTGCATGTACAAGGGCCTTACGTGGCACGGAAGAGGTTGAAGCAACTGCTGACTATGCTTCAGAGCTCAAGCCCTTCCTATCCGCTAATGGCTTCGTTAGACGTTAGCAGGCAATGGGTTGCCGTCAAGGGGCCACAAGCCTTCGAGCAAGGGCTGGCAGCGGCAATGTGGCTGCGGCGGCAGATGGATAAGTTGCCTAGATTCGAGCTGCTGGACAAGCCAGAGCGCAACGCATCCGCTGAAGAGAACGAGCCGGGCGAAAGGAACGCTCTGACGGCATACGACAATCTCGATCCGTTGAAGGTGGTCATCCGAGAGAAAGACGGCTGCATCAGTGGATATGACTTGCTTGAAACACTTGCGGAATACGGTTGTGTCGCAGAGATGGCAGACCTTCGGCACGTCGTGTTCGTATTCACTCTGGGCACTACGCTGCAGGATGCTAAGCGCTTATTTGAAGCATTGCAATCGATTGCGGTGTCACTAGATAATAAACCTTCATATGATGGTATTGGCGCACAGGCGAACACCCAATCAATTGGAAGTTTGACGTCGTCCAGGTCTCATTCTGAGCCGGTTCCTTTTTCTATCTATGAAGGCAATGTGGGTGCAACGAAGCAAGTTCCTTTGCAGGAGGCGGCGGGCTTGACGGCTGCGGAAGCCGTTATCCCGTATCCTCCGGGCATACCGCTCTTATACCGTGGGGAAACCATTACATCCGCTGCTGTGAACGAGTTGACCAAGCTCGCGGCAGCCGGGGCGAAATGCCACGATGCAGAGGATTACAGCTTGCAGACGATAAAAGTATACGTAACGAAGGACGAGACGGGAAAAGGGGAATTGAGATGACAGACAGACAACGTCCTGGTTGGTTCATTACTCTTGAAGGCGGGGAAGGCGCGGGAAAGACGACCGCAATGCAGCAGCTTGCGGACAGTCTCAATATGCGCGGACTTGATGTAGTCATCACTCGTGAGCCAGGAGGCATTCCGATTGCGGAAAAGATTCGCCACATTATTCTGGATCCGTCCCATACTACGATGGATGCGCGCACGGAAGCGCTGTTGTATGCGGCGGCCCGGCGCCAGCATCTGGTCGAGAAGGTTATTCCGGCATTACAGAAGGGCGCTATCGTATTATGCGATCGCTTCGTTGATAGCAGTCTTGCTTATCAGGGGCATGCGCGCGGCTTGGGAATGGATGCGGTGTGGGAGATCAACCGTTTCGCCATTCACGATACGATGCCGGATGTGACGTTCTGGCTCGATATTGATCCGGAGATCGGGCTCGGCCGAATTGCGGCGAACGATACGCGCGAATTCAATCGGCTCGATCAAGAGCAGCTTGCATTTCATCTGGCGGTGCGTGAAGGATATGCGCGTTTGGCAGAGCTGCACCAAGAACGTATCGTCCGCATCGATGCCAATCAGCCGAGTGAGGGCATTAAACGCCAAATGTTCGACATTTTATATGAAAGAACGCAGGATTTCAGGGTGCGGACGTGTAAGTAAGTAGAATAAACAATCACTGAAGTTATAAGGAGGATGACAGGCATGAAAATGATTGTAGCCATCGTACAGGACAAAGATAGCAACCGTCTTTCCGGTGCACTAGTCAAAGCCAACTTTCGTGCAACAAAGCTGGCAAGTACAGGTGGGTTTTTGCGAGCGGGCAATACGACGTTCATGATCGGTGTCGATGATGATCAAGTTGGTGCCGTCCTGAATGTCATCCGCAACAACTGTAAAGTAAGAGACCAATTGGTAACGCCCGTAACACCGCTTAGCGGCACGACGGATTCTTATATGCCTTTGCCGGTAGAGGTGCAGGTTGGCGGAGCAACCGTCTTTGTATTGCCGGTTGAACGATTTGAGCAATTCTAGACCATTGATTGCAGGTGATATGAAGTGAAAATCAATCCCGGATATCGTCCGCTAGGCCAAGACGTCCGCATGGGTGAGTCGCTGAACAAGCCGGTTCAGCATAAAACGTTCGCAGACATGATGCATCATAGCCATCAGCGTTCCAGCGGCGAGGAGTTGCAGCAGCGGCTGCAGGATATTTACCGGCAAGGCGAACGGCTCGCCAAGTCGATGACAGTGCGAGAGCTGCGCCAGTATCGGACGATGGTGAAGCGGTTCCTGGAAGATACGGTTCGTCAGGGGATGAAGATCCGCGACGCGCGAGGCTGGGATCGCCGGGGACGGAACAAACGCTATAAACTCGTAGATGAAATTGATGAAGCGTTGATTGCATTAGCGGAAGAATTGTTGGAGACCGAGCAGGGCAAAATAGAGCTCTTGCAAAAAGTCGGAGAAATCCGTGGCATGCTAATCAATTTATTATACTGAATCGGACTAACAAGGCATGTTTATAATGGAAGGATTACTAAACGATGTCGTTTGAGCACATATTAGGACAAGAACGCGCGAAGAAAATATTGCAGAATGGTCTGCGTTCGGGTAAGGTCTCACATGCATATTTGTTCAGCGGTCCGAAAGGAACGGGGAAGCTTGGGACGGCACTTACGTTTACGAAAGCACTGTTCTGCGAACAACTGCAGGATGATGCTTGCGATGAATGCCTGTCTTGCCGCAAAATCGAGCATGGCAATCATCCAGATGTGCAAGTGATTTCACCCGAAGGCCAGAGTATAAAAATCGATCAAATCAGAGAGCTTCAGCGAGAGTTCTCCTATCGCACCCATGCGGCTGGGCGGAAGGTGTACATTGTGGAGCAGGCGGAGAGCATGACCGTGCAAGCGGCCAACAGCCTGCTTAAATTTTTGGAAGAACCGACGAGTCCGATTACAGCGATTCTTATTACAGAAAATGGTCAAGCCATGCTTCCTACCATTCAGTCACGTTCGCAATGGGTGCCTTTTACCCCGCAAGATCCGCAAATGATCTGCAGCGAGTTGATAAAACAAGGATGTCCGGCTACGTTAGCGCGCGCCGCTGTTCATGTAGTGAACGGATTGGATGCTGGCATACAGCTGTGCCAACAGAATTGGTTTGCAGAACTAAGAAACGTAATGTTACAATTAGGAAAGGAGTGCGGAACGCGTTTGCCTTCCGCACTTCTTATGGCACAGCAGAAGGTGTTCAAGACCGAGCTTGCAGAGCATGCGGACATGTTGTTTCGTTTGTTCCATCTCTGGTTTCGAGATATGTTGAACTACCAATACAACCGGCAGGACAGCCTTGTCTTTCGAGATCAGCTAGATACGATAGGCAAGTTGGCCTGGACGAAATCGGCTGAAGGGTGGATTCGGTGCATGGATGCGGCGACGGAAGCGCAGAAGCGGGTACGCGCCAATGTAAGTCCGCAGCTTGCGTTCGAGCAGTTTCTGGTTGGGATGCAAGGAGGTACTTGATTGTATAATGTAGTCGGCGTCCGTTTTAAAAGAGCGGGCAAAATTTATTATTTCGACCCGGTCGAGTGGCCGGTCCAGAGGGACCAGCATGTGATCGTCGAAACGGCGCGCGGCATCGAGTACGGCAAAGTCGTCATCGGTCCGAAGATCGTCGGCGAGAACGATGTAGTGCTTCCCTTAAAGAAGGTAATTCGGATCGCCAATGAAGCTGACGCTTCTTTGGTGGAATCGAATCGGCAAGCAGCTAAGGATGCCTTTACCACCTGTATTGAGAAAATACGGGCTCATCAGTTAAAGATGAAGCTGGTGGATGTAGAGTATACGTTTGACCGGAACAAAATTATTTTTTACTTCACGGCAGAGGGCCGCGTAGATTTTCGTGAGCTGGTAAAGGATTTGGCCAGCGTATTCCGCACTCGGATTGAGCTTCGGCAGATCGGGGTAAGGGATGAAGCGAAGATGCTGGGCGGTATCGGCCCATGTGGTCGGGTATTATGCTGCTCCTCGTGGTTAGGTGATTTTGAACCGGTATCTATAAAAATGGCAAAAGACCAGAACTTATCGTTGAATCCTACCAAAATATCCGGTTTGTGCGGTCGTTTGATGTGCTGTCTGAAGTATGAGCATGACAATTACGAAAGCGCCAAGGAAGAGCTTCCGACGGTAGGAAAATGGGTTGTCACGTCGTACGGAGAGGGCAAAGTTGTCGGCATCAATGCCGGCGAGCGAAAGGTGCATGTTCAGCTGGCTGAGATAAGCAAGGTCAAAGAGCTTCCTTTTGACGACGTTGTTGTAAAATAATAAGGCGGACTTTTCACGCTCTGGGGTGGGAACTTGGAGAAGAAAGACATTTTTGCGCAGATTCATGAATTGGAAACGCATATGGGAGACCTTCATCAAGAGCTTGGTGCGCTGAAACTCGTCGTCAAAGAACTGCTGGAAGAGAATCAACGCTTGTGGATGGAGAATCAGCAGTTGCGCAAAGTGCTGCACCACGAACACCATGAACATTTGGAAGCCTTGCCGGAAACAGAGGGAGAATCAGCACCCGCAGCCGATGACCCTGAACTTTTTAACGAGGCCAAGGAAAATGTGGTTGGCGAAGGTTACGACAATTTAGCGCGGCTGTACCATGAAGGGTTTCACATTTGCAACGTGTATTATGGACATTTGCGGACGGAAGGCGATTGTTTGTTCTGTCTGTCCTTCCTAAATAAATAACCGCGGCCGTAGGTGAGCGGGAACGGAATGTTCCCCCGCCTACGGCTTCTTCATATCTAAAGAAGCAGTCTGCTGCACTGCCCAAAAAGCATGCAAGCAGGCAAAGGCAGGGGAGTTATGAGAAAAATGGGTAACACGGTGAAGCTTCAGCCTTCGGAACGGGTTGATGATTTGCTGACGCATGAGCTTAAAATTATTCAAAGCTCCGAAGTGTTCAGCTTCTCCATGGATGCCGTGCTGTTGGCACGATTTGCGTCCGTTCCGGCACGCGGACGGATTATGGATCTGTGTACGGGCAATGGCGTAGTTCCTTTGCTGCTGTCAACACGGACTAAAGCGGACATCGATGGCTTGGAAATCCAATCGCGATTAGCCGAGATGGCAAGCCGCAGTGTGCAGCTTAATGGCTTGCAGGAGCGAGTCACAATTATGGAAGGCGATCTGAAAACGTTTCAGCCGCGGCCGGAGCGTCCGTATTATGAGCTGGTGACCGTCAATCCTCCATACATGCCGATTCAGACAGGGGATACAAAGGTAAATACGCATCAGGCGCTGGCCCGTCATGAAGTGGCATGTACGTTGGAGGATGTTATCCGTGCCGGATCCAGGTTGCTAAGGACAGGCGGAAAGATGGCCATGGTGCATCGGCCTTCCCGCTTGACGGACATGATGGCGCTTATGCGGCAGTACCGGCTTGAACCGAAGCGCATTCGCTTTGTTCACCCGCGGGCAGGTACGGAAGCCAATATGGTGCTGATTGAGGCTGCTCGGGACGGTAAGCCGGATGTGCGGTTGCTGCCGCCGCTAATCGTATATAATGAAGGAAATGAATATTGCGAGGAATTAATGGACATTTATTATGGTCAAGCCTCGCAGTTGAAGGATGGATAATATGGACATCACCGAACAATATAGTTATCAAGATGCTTCCGGCACAAGCGGCGCGCTCTATTTGGTCGGAACGCCGATTGGCAATTTGGAGGATATGACATATCGAGGCGTACGAACACTGACCGAAGCAGATATCATTGCCGCAGAGGATACGCGCGAGACGCGAAAGCTCCTGAGTCATTTTGAAATTCACGGGAAAACGCTGTACAGCTATCATGAGCATAATAAGCAGGCCAGCGGCCCGGAGCTGGTTCGGCTCATGCAAGAAGGGAAGCGTATCGCCCTTGTGAGCGACGCCGGGCTGCCGGCCATCTCCGACCCCGGGGCCGATCTGGTCCGGATGGCGGTAGAAGCCGAACTTCCCGTCATTCCGATTCCAGGCCCCAACGCGGCGCTTTCCGCGCTTATCGCCTCGGGGCTGCCGACCGAACGGTTCACGTTCGCAGGCTTTCTGCCCCGCGACAGGAAACGCGCCGAGTCCATGCTGGCGTCACTCACGGCAGAGGCCGGCACGCTTCTCTTCTATGAGTCGCCGCATCGTGTCGCCAAGACACTGGAACGTATCATGAATACGTTCGGCGGGAACCGGCGCATGGCGCTGGCCCGTGAATTGACGAAGCGATACGAGCATTTCGTTCGTGGAAGCGTCAGCGAATGTCTGGCTTACGTACAGGAACATCCGCCGCTAGGCGAGTACTGCATCGTGCTTGAAGGGATCGGCGAGGACGAGGCCGCTGCAGCGGAGGCCGGCCAGGCTTGGTGGCAGCCACTAAGTGAAGAAGAGCACGTAGCGCATTACGAAAGAGAGCAGCTTATTTCTCGTAAAGAGGCAATGAAGCTGGCTGCCAAAGATCGCGGCGTCTCAAGACGGGACATTTATCAAGCTTTGCTGCGAATGGAATGAAGAAGCTTGTGGGGAACTCCATTCCGCCAACAGCGTAACCGATGGAGAGCGACAAGCATCTTGACGTGCTGAAGGGCGTGGAACCCGCGCCCCACAACAAAAAAAGACCCTCATGGTTGGGTTCAAAACCATGAGGGCATCAAGGAAGATATGAAAAAGGTTAGAATTAACATGTGTGATTAGTGCTATTATATACTATTTTTCTTATTTTGTCACAGGTTGAGGAATTTCCGATATACATTCGTGACAAACAATTTTTCCTTTAAAGTATGTAACGTTTTCGGCATTACCACAGAAGATGCATGCAGGCTCATATTTTTTAAGCATAATGCGCTCTCCATCCACATAAATTTCCAGCGCATCTTTCTCACCGATTCCAAGGGTGCGGCGAAGCTCGATTGGAATGACGACACGACCCAGTTCATCAACTTTGCGAACGATACCAGTGGACTTCATCATAGTTTAACGCTCTCCTCTTTAATTACATAATAAGTCACAATTCGACAAATTTCTAATTTGGCTGTTTATTATCGTACCAACCATTCCCAAATTAGTCAACCTGTAAAATTCGTAGATATCGTGCTAATTTATGGTTTTTAGCATTTTTTTAACTGAATTTTAACTATTTTTTACGATTTAGTACTCACATTTGCACTTAGATGGTGATTTTTGTTAGGAAATAAAGGGAAACGCGGATAAACAAAACCTTTTCGACAACTTCATCAATTTTGAAAACGATGTCGAATAATATATGAATGTGAACCTTTAATAACGAATGTCTTGAAAATTTGAATCAAATGATTAGAAGGGAGTGAAGATCCATGTTAAAAGAAGAAAAGGTATTTAAAGACCCGGTACATAATTATGTCCATGTCCAGGATCGCACGATTTGGGATCTCATCAATACGAAAGAATTTCAACGCTTGCGCCGCATCCGCCAGCTTGGAACGTCATACTTGACGTTTCACGGGGCAGAGCATAGCCGATTTTCCCATTCACTCGGTGTATACGAAATAACGCGCCGCATCATTTCTCAATTCGAACGCAACGGCTACGAGGACTGGCCGCAGGAACAAAGCCTGGTAGCGTTATGTGCTGCCCTGCTTCATGATGTGGGGCACGGGCCGTTTTCCCATTCCATTGAAGAAGCGTTCGGGATGTTCCATGAAGATTGGACATGCCGCATTATATTGGAAGATTCTGAAATCCATCAGGTGCTTAGCCGGATTGATCCGGCATTTCCTGAGCAGGTAGCAGCGGTCATTCAAAAAACGTACAACTATCCGATTGTCGTCAACCTGGTGTCCGGTCCGCTTGATGCGGATCGCATGGATTACTTGCTTCGGGACGCCTATTTTACCGGTGTCAATTACGGAACTTTTGATATTGACCGGATACTGCGGCTTGTGCGCCCATATAAAGAGCGGATTGTCGTAAAGGAAAGCGGAATGCATGCGGTGGAGCATTACCTGCTCTCGCGTTATGAAATGTATTGGCAGGTGTATTTTCACCCTGTTACACGCAGCTCGGAAATGGTGCTGAGGCACATTTTCAAACGGGCCAAGGAGCTTTATTTGCAAGGCTACTCGTTCCGCTACTTTTTGGAGCCGCTGGATGCGCTGTTTGAGGGTACGATGACAACGGCACATTACGTGCAGCTTGACGAGGCTTTTGTTCAGACTGCATTTATGCAATGGATGAATGAACAGGACAAGCTTCTTGCCGACTTGTGTCAACGATTTATCGAGCGTAAACTGTACAAGTATATTGAAGTCGACGAGTTGAATCCCGAGTGGGTGGAACGGCTATGTCAGGATTGGCATGCGGCAGGCTTGGATCCGGAATACGATATCATGTTCGATTCCCCTTCAGATAATCCATATGATGTGTATCGTTCGGGAGAGGAACCGACGCAGCAGCATATATTGCTGTGGGATGGCCATGACCAAGTGATGGAATTGTCTAAAAAATCGGATATCGTGCGTTCCATCAGCGGCATTCGCCGCGGGAACCACTATATTTATTTCCCGATGGACAAACTTAAAGCGGTAGAGCACCGGCTCACGGACGAAGTAAAGCGGATGTTCCTGAAGCGTGGAAAATGAGCCAAAAGATGGATTGATGGATGAAACTCGGCACAACGCTTTCATAAATTATGAAGCAATGAAGGCAGTACTCATTATATTTTGGAAAAGGAGCGCATCGACGTGCTATTTGATACGCATACCCATTTGGACAACGAAGCATTTAACGAGGACCGCGAGGCAGTCATCGCCCATGCAGTGGAGCAGGGCGTTACGCGTATGGTCAATGTCGGCTTTAACCGCGAGACCATTCCCACAACAATGGCGTTAGCTGAGAAATATGATTTCATCTATGCGGCGGTAGGCTGGCATCCGGTAGATGCTATAACGATGAAGCCGGAAGATATCGATTGGATTGCCGAGCTTGCCAAGCATGACAAAGTCGTCGCCATCGGAGAGATTGGCCTCGACTATCATTGGGATACATCACCGAAGGATGTTCAGCAGCGTGTATTTCGTCAGCAGATCGGACTGGCCCGGGAGTTGAACATGCCAATCGTCATTCATAACCGCGAGGCTCATGAAGATGTGGTCCGTATTTTACGTGAAGAGAAGGCTAGTGAAGTCGGCGGGATTATGCATTCCTTTTCCGGCAGCTGGGAGACCGCAAAAGTGTGTCTGGAAATGGGGTTCTACCTTTCCTTCGGCGGCCCGATTACGTTTAAAAATGCAAAACAGCCCAAAGAAGTGCTTGTCAAGGTGCCTAATGACCGATTGCTCATCGAAACGGACTCCCCTTATTTGACTCCGCATCCTTTTCGCGGGAAAAGAAACGAGTCTGCACATGTGCGTCTCGTAGCGGAAGCGGGAGCGCAATTGAAGGGAATGGAATATGAAGAATTTTGCAGAATAACGACCGAAAACGGAGTGACATGTTTTGACATACGGTGAAAATCAATGAAAAACCGATGAAATAAAGTTCTAGACCACAAGATAAGTGGATTTGTTCAAGAAAAATCGATTTTGTTACTTTTTTTTAACCCTTTTTGACTTAAAACGTGATTGATACCGTCTTTACAAGGTGATTGCAAACACGATATGATTTCTCACAGATGTTCGTAAACACTTGAATATTGTTCCAACCAACCAGTATCGCTTAATCTCCATTACGGAGAGCGGGGGAACCAAAGCGTGAGCAGTTCGGAATGAATACATGTTCATTCATCCGGAATGCATCCTAGGGGTGAGTTCTGAACAGTCGAGCCATGAGCCGGCGAGTTCAGATAGGGCGACTCTCAAGCCCGAACCCGACAGCTAACCTCGTCAGCGTATCGGAGAGAGGGGTCCTCGCGCGTCCTACACTGTTGACGTTTGGGTTTCATTTGGGAAGCCACGACAAGAGTCGCCTCTTACGCTAGGCTTCTTTTGTTTTCTCTTGAAACTTCTTTTCTCGAATAAAGAAAAGAAAGACGTCATAGGGTGTAAGAAATAGGAGGTGGGAGCAGCCGTTACTGGAGTTGGTGTGAAGAATTCGACCATGGCTTGCGTATAAGCCCGACAGATGAACGTATTCTTCACAAACATTCTTGATATAGTCGCGTCAGATGGAATCATGCAAAACACTCGACGGCGGGACTATGTAAGGAGGACCGAGAAGTGGGAGAGATCGTTAATGATGAAACCCATGAACCCCGATCATCCAGCATGTCGCTCGCAATGCGATGGAAGCATGAAAATGTACGTGTCGTGTCTGTCATTGCTGCTGTTGCGGTTGTTATCACGTTGATTATGGTATTATATATGTATGGTGCATCGAAGAAGACACTGTCCGTCCGCGTAGATGGACAAGAGCACGCTTTGGAAACACGCCAAGAGACGCTGCGCAATGTTTTGGATGAGCATGCGATAGCGTTAGGTGCGCATGATGAAGTATCCAAACCGTTGGATGCGGAAATAACAGATGGCGACAACATCGTCATCGAACGCGCATTGCCCATTAACGTGATGGTAGACGGACAGAAGAAGACACACTATACGACCAAAAAATCGGTGAGCGACGCTTTAGCAGCGCTCCAAATACCCGTTAAAGAAACGGATAAGATATACCCGAGTAAAGATGCTGCCGTTGCAAACAATATGGACGTTCGTATCGTGCGCGTCAGCAAGAACGTAGTAGAGCGGAAAGTGAAGGTTCCATTCCAAGTCGTCAAGAAAGCTGACCCTAGCTTGTTGAAGGGGAAGACGAAGACGGTTCAAAAGGGGAAAGAAGGAATCGTCGTCCAAAAGATTGAAAAAGTTTACGAGGACGGAAAGCTTGTATATTCGCAATTAGTGGATAAGTCCGTTCAGACGAAGCAGGTCAATCAAATTTTAGCCTACGGAACGAAGAAGGAACCGGAAGTGGCGGTTCTGTCGGCAAGCTCTTCGAATGCCCGTTCCGGTAAAGTCGGCTTCAGCTACAAGGATATGCTGGAAAACGTTCAATTAACTGCTTATACGGAACAAGAAGGCTCTGCTGGAGCGAAGACCGCTTCCGGAACCAAGGTGGTTGAAGGGCGTACGATTGCGGTAGATCCGAAGCTCATTCCGCTTGGATGGTGGGTGTATATCGAAGGCATCGGCTTCCGGCGCGCGGAAGATACAGGCGGAGCGGTTAAAGGCAAAATTATTGACGTTTATTACGATAGCAAAAGCGCAGTACGGAAGTTTGGCCGGAAAAAGGGCCATACGGTATATGTGATCGGTCCGGTGAAGCCGGAAGCGAATTAATTGATGTGATGACGAGGCAGAGGACTTCCGGTTTGCTGCCGTGTATTTAGGATATAGTAATGGATAACGATTTATGTCATGCTAAGGAGAGGGAGATCCCTCTTCTTTTGTGCTTTTTAGAGGTACTTTAGGAAGGCCACTTTTCAGCACCGAGAAGGTTGCAAGAACCCGAAGAAGGAGGAGCGGAGTGCAGGCGAGACTGCATGAGTACCGGACTTCAAGGGTGAATGCAAGATTCGATGCCGAGTCACATCTTGAGATGCTTCGTGATCAAAAGTGGGGGACATGAGGAAGGAGCAAGAACGTTGATACGAGAAGTAATCGTCGTAGAAGGAAAAGACGACACCGTCGCCATTCAGCGCGCCGTGGAGGCCGATACGATCGAGACAGGGGGATCGGCACTCAATGACATGACCATTCGCCGCATCGCTTTGGCGCAAGAGCGGCGCGGCGTTATTATATTTACGGATCCCGACCATGCCGGAGAGCGAATACGCAAGCTGATCGCAGCACAGGTTCCCGGCTGCAAGCATGCGTTCTTGCCAAGGCACGAAGCGATTGCGAAAGGGGATCTCGGGGTGGAGAATGCTTCCCCGGAAGCGATACGCAAAGCGCTGCAGCAGATACGTACAGAAATGCCGGCGCTCCATGCGGAGCTTACGTGGACAGATTTGGTGGAAGCGGGGTTGACGGCTTATGCAGGTTCCGCCGAACGCCGCAGACAGCTGGGTGAACGATTGGGTATCGGTTATTGCAATGCGAAGCAGATGCTTAAACGCTGCGCCATGTTTCAAATCGGGCGGAAAGAGTTCGAACAGGCATTGAATGAATTGGATCCATACAATCTTGCCGCGCAACAACAGCAGAAGGAGACATGAATCGAATGAATCAATCGTTTACGGATATCGCAACACCTTCGCGAACGAAGGAAATTGTTCGCAAGCACGGCTTTTCTTTTAAGAAGAGTCTGGGACAAAATTTCTTGATCGATATGAATGTGATGCGGCGCATTGTCGACGCAGCCGAGCTGGATGCCGCTACAGGAGCTTTGGAGATTGGTCCGGGGATTGGAGCGCTTACGGAACAGTTGGCGAAGCGGACAGGCCGTGTAGCGGCTGTAGAGATTGATCAGCGTCTCATCCCCATCTTGGACGAAGTGATGGAACCCTATCCGAATGTGCAGGTCGTTCACGGCGATGTGCTGAAGGTAAATTTGCGGGAGCTGTTCCGCGAACAGTTCCATGGAGTGGAGAAAGTTAGCGTTGTGGCTAATCTTCCCTACTATGTGACCACGCCGATTATGATGAAGCTGTTGGAGGAGCGGCTGCCGCTGAAGCATATTGTCGTCATGATTCAGAAAGAAGTGGCTGAACGAATGGCTGCAAGTCCGGGGGGCAAGGAATATGGCAGCTTAAGTGTGGCCGTGCAATACTATGCCGTGCCAGAGCTTGTTTGCACCGTTCCGGGTACGGTCTTTATTCCGCAGCCCAATGTAGAATCTGCCGTTATTCGACTGCGCGTGCGGGAGGAACCGCCTGTTCAAGTGGCGGACGAACAGCGTCTGTTTGAGGTCGTGCAGGCCAGCTTTGCTCAGCGGCGCAAGACGCTATGGAACAATTTGAAGGCGCGCTACGGCAATGTGTGCGGGACAGAGTCTTTGGCCGAAGCGGTTGCGTCTGCAGGCATTGAACCGACAAGACGGGGAGAGACGCTGTCTCTTGAAGAGTTCGCCCGCTTAAGCGATTGCATCGGACGTGCGGTGGATGCGGCTGGATAAGCTTCTGCATTGCCTAGCCAACTAGACGATCGCCAATATAGGCAATCACCAAATTACACTTTTGCCCATAGGATGGTTGAAGAGGTGATCGATCCTATGAAGCAAGGAGATCTGGTCGTACGCAAGTCATACGGCGGCGATATTACATTTCGCATCGATGCGGTTTTTCAGGATATGGCGGTTATAAAAGGGACTGAATTTCGTCTGCTCGCCGATTCTCCGGTTCAAGACTTGGTCAATGTATCGGAAGCAACGATTAAGCGTCGCACACAGCAAGCTCATATCCATATGCTGGAATCGGTGAAGTCAATTGAACAGCATCAACGCCAACAGACCGAACGCCGCCGCGCCGAGTTTAAATTTTCCGAGGTCCCCAATTCGTCTGCTTATTTCGATATGCCTGGCAAGGTACTTCATTTGGATGGCGACTCGAACTATTTGCAGAAGAGCATGGCGATATACAATCAGCTTCGGGTGCCGGCCGAGGGGCATTACGTGCATGAGTCGAACATGGCGGATATGCTGTACCGCTTGCTTCCGCGCGTCCATCCGGACATCGTCGTCATTACGGGACATGACGGAGTGCTGAGAAGCGTGAAGGATAGGGATTTGTACAGCTTGCAGAGCTATAAAAATTCGCAAAACTTCGTGAAGGCCGTCCAAATCGCCAGACAGTTCGAACGCCATCTTGATTTACTGACCGTCGTAGCGGGAGCATGCCAATCCCACTTCGAGGCGCTCCTGCAGTCAGGAGCGAACTTCGCCAGTTCCCCGGGCCGGATTATGATACATGCGTTGGATCCGGTGTATGTCGCTGTAAAGGCTTCCTATACGTCCATAGGTGAGACGGTGCAGATCGGCGATATTACGTCGCATACGATGACGGGATTGGATGGATTGGGCGGAATCGAGACACGGGGGAGCTACCGGGTTGGAATGCCGAAATGGAAAGATTTGTCTAGTTTGAATGTAACACCATCCGTAATTTGAATAAAAAATGATGAATTGTAGAAACTTAAGAAATTGGGCAAAAAAACACATTGACACCTAACAAACCTTGTTGTTATAATTATTTATTTAATTTGACATTTCCTCTAACTTTGTTTATAATGGACAAGGAAAGAGGTGGTAGCTACAATGGCGAGAAATGCGCTATTTGAAATTCGTCGCTGTCTTGAAGCTCATGTCGGCCAGAAGATTTTGCTCCGTGCAAACGGTGGTCGTCGTAAGACGATTGAACGCACGGGTGTGTTGGAAGAAACCTACCCTTCTGTATTTATTGTCAAGTTGGACCAGGAACAGAACGCGTTCAAACGGGTGTCCTATAGCTATGCAGATATATTAACAGAATCGGTCGAAGTGACCGTATGCGCCGAGAACGGCGAGCTGAAGATCGAATACGTTCGTGGTTGAACGTTCATGACGGGCAGTCCTTTATGGGCTGCTTTTTTGTTGCCCACAAATATGATCGGGTCGCAGCGAATAACCCTTTTTGCTCTAACCAACATTATAGATACACGCCTCGCGCAGCGTATTGAAATGCGCACATTTTTGGAATCGGAACGGATTCCGCCGAAGGAGGTATGACGATGGGTCGAAGAAGGCGCAGCAGCTTTATGTCTGAGGAGTTGAAGTACGAATTAGCAAAAGACCTCGGCTTCTATGACACCGTTGCCCAATACGGATGGGGGGCCATCCGAGCCAAAGATGCAGGAGATATGGTCAAGCGCGCCATTCAATTGGCCGAGCAAGCCGCAGCGAAGAAATAATCGATTGTTGTCCCAAAAGAAGCGAACGGAATGACATCATCGTCACTTCTGTTCGCTTTCCTTATTCAGTGTTTGGTTATGGTTGGACCATGGAAAAAAAGGCAAAGCTGGTATCAATGATATCCCGTTCTACGCGAATGACTTGCCAAGTAGAGTCTGTTATAATAACGTAAGCGATCCGTAGGATAAAGAAGGGTGAACGCGAGTGAAAGTATACGAGAAGGCGCCAGCCAAGATTAATTTGCTACTGGACGTGTTACGCAAGCGTGAGGACGGATATCACGACGTCGAAATGGTAATGACGATGGTGGACTTAGCGGACCGTCTCGAAATGGACGAACTGCCTCGCGACACGATTATCATCTCCAGTCAAGCAGGTTACATACCGTTAGATGAGAAGAACTTGGCGTTCCAAGCGGCAAAACTAATTAAAGAACGATATGAAGTGAAGCAAGGCGTATATATTCATCTGGACAAAAAGATACCTGTCGCAGCGGGCTTGGCCGGAGGCAGCAGTGATGCTGCAGCGACGCTGCGCGGCTTGAACCGGTTATGGCGGCTTGGCATTTCGGACGAGGAGCTGCAGCGGTTAGGTGCGGAGCTTGGTTCGGATGTGCCGTTCTGCGTGACGGGAGGCACGGCGATTGCCCGGGGGCGGGGCGAAAAGCTCGAAATGATCGAGAACCCGCCGCAATGTTGGGTAGTGCTTGCCAAGCCGCCCATTAACGTGTCTACGGCCGATGTCTACGGACGTCTGAGGGTGCAGCATATTCAGGAGCATCCTTCCTTGGCGGGGATGCTGCAGGCAATCCAAGGCCAAGACTTTCATGCCTTGTGCGAATCGCTAGGCAACGTGCTGGAGGACGTGACGCTGCCGATGCATCCGCAGGTGCAGCAGTTGAAGGAAGCAATGGAGAAGCTCGGCGCAGAAGGCGTGCTCATGTCTGGAAGCGGCCCGACGGTATTTGGCTTAGTGTCCAAGGAATCGAAGATCGCACGGATTTACAATGGCCTGCGCGGGTTCTGCAAGGAGGTATACGCCGTCCGCATGCTCTCCTAAAGGTTAACTTTTGATCACGAAGTGTAACGACATGATGGAGCTTAAGGCAATTTCGTTACGAAAAATGAAATTTTTGTCTTGACAATCTGTTGTTGTCTTGATAAATAACGTACATTCATGTAATATCAACAATATATTATTCGGTTTTGAGCGAGGAGTTACGATGAAAAAATTGAAGCGCAGCGCTCGTCTGGTCGAAATGACACAATATCTCATGTCTAATCCGCATAAGCTCATCCCTCTCACAACATTCGCTGAACGGTATGGGGCCGCCAAGTCTTCCATCAGCGAAGATTTGGCTATTATTAAGGAAGTGTGCGAGACGGAAGGAACAGGCGAATTGCTCACGCTGGCTGGAGCGGCTGGCGGGGTGAAATATATCCCGAAATGCGGCCCTGATAAGGCTTTGCCTGTTATTGAGTCGTTATGCACAGCAATGGAGCAACCCGATCGGATGCTTCCAGGCGGCTACTTTTATATTACGGATATATTAGGACAACCTGGACTGATGAACGATGTTGGCCGGATGTTTGCATCGGCTTTTGCTGGACGTGATATCGATGTGGTCATGACGGTGGAGACGAAAGGGATACCAATTGCATATGCTACGGCAGCCCACCTTAATTTGCCGGTTGTATTAGTTCGCCGCGACCATGTCGTAACGGAAGGTTCAGCGGTCAGCATTAACTACGTGTCTGGCTCCCAGAAGAGCATTCATACGATGACGCTGGCGCGGCGGGCTTTGAAGGAACGTTCGCGTGTCCTTATTGTGGACGATTTTATGCGGGCTGGCGGTACCGTGCACGGCATGGTGGATTTGCTGCACGAATTCGACGCTACCGTAGCGGGAGTCGGCGTGCTGGTAGAGTCGGAAGACGTGTTGAAAGAGGAGCGCTTGCTGACTGATTACGTCTCTTTGATTCGCGTGTCCGCGTCGGAGCCGCGATCACGTCAGTTGATAGTGAAACCAGGGAACTATTTTGATAATCATGAAGTCATGATCGAACGATAAGCATCACCAAGAGGAGGTCTTTCTATGTCTAATGCATTAGAAATGATTGCGACAACCGAGGCGCCGGCTGCCATAGGTCCGTATTCCCAAGCAGTCAAATGGGGCGATCTCGTATTTACCTCCGGTCAAATCGCACTGACTCCAGAAGGTCAGTTGACGGAGGGCGGCGTCGAGGAACAAACGCACCAAGTATTCCGCAATTTGCAGGCCGTTTTGAAAGAAGCGGGCACTTCTTTGGATAATGTGATAAAAGCCACTGTGTTTCTAAAAGATATGAATCAGTTCGCACAAGTCAACGCCATCTATGAATCGTACTTCGGTTCCCATAAGCCAGCACGCTCCACGGTTGAAGTAGCGCGGCTTCCCAAAGATGTGTTTGTCGAAATTGAACTCATTGCAGCGATATAAATCGAAGCTTGTCGAAATGGCTAAAGAAGGTTAAAAAAATTCAAAAAAAGTTTGTTTCTTGGCAAATTTAAGAAGGATTTTAGTTGCGCGTGTGGAATTATACACCAAGTCTTGATGGAAAAAGGTGGTGAACACACGTGCAAATTACTGATGTCAGACTCCGCCGCGTCAACACAGAGGGGAGAATGAAAGCAATCGCTTCGATTACGATCGACAACGAATTTGTTGTCCATGACATCCGTGTTATCGATGGTAACAACGGCATGTTCGTAGCGATGCCGAGCAAGCGGACGCCAGACGGCGAATTCCGCGACATTGCTCATCCGATTTCATCGGCGACACGCGAGAAGATTCAAGCTGCGGTATTGGCTGAATATGAGCGCGCAGCTACGGAAGAGGAAGTTATTGAAGAGGGCGCATAATTTTTTGGTTAATATTGGGGTTGCAAAGAAAGAGAGCCAATCATAGGGGGCTCTCTTTTCTTTTTGTTCATAATGAGATATATTCTACTATGGAGTAAAGGGAGAGCAGGAGGTCGAACGCTTTGAAAAGAATGGCCATTGTGCTTGCTGCTGGACAAGGCAAACGCATGAAGTCGAAGTTGTATAAAGTGCTTCATCCGGTGTGTGGAAAACCGATGGTGGGACATGTTCTAGATGCGGTAGAGCGCGTGCAGTGCGAGCGCACAGTCGTTGTCGTGGGACACGGTGCCGAATCAGTTCAAAGCTACCTGGGTCATCGCGCGGAATTTGCTTTACAAGCGGAACAACTTGGTACTGGACATGCAGTAAAGCAAGCAAAGGCGCTTCTTGATGGTGAACAGGGCATGACTCTCGTCATTTGCGGAGACACGCCGCTAGTGACATCGGAGACGTTGGCACAGTTGATGGAGCTGCACGCGCGTGCACAGGCGTCAGCGACGATTTTGACGGCTGAACTGGAGGAGCCGACCGGCTATGGCCGGGTTATTCGCGGCATGGATGGTTCGGTCTTGAAAATCGTTGAGCAGAAAGATTGCACGCCGCAAGAGCAGTCGGTGAAGGAGATTAATACGGGGACTTACTGCTTTGATAACGCAAAGCTGTTTGCGGCGCTGGAGCAGGTTACAAACCATAACGCCCAGCAAGAGTATTATTTGACTGACGTTATCGGCATTATGAAAGCGCAAGGAGAAACCGTACAAGCTTTTTGTACGGGTGATATCGGCGAGTCGATCGGCGTAAATGACCGATTGGCGCTGTCGGAGGCAGAGCGCTTGATGCGGGAGCGGATCAACAAACGCCATATGTTAAATGGTGTTACTATTATCGACCCTGCGCAGACGTATATCGAAGCGGACGTCGAGATCGGACCGGATACGGTGCTTGAACCCGGAACGAGTCTGAAAGGACGTGCGACCATCGGAGCGGATTGCGTGATTGGACCGAATACGGAAATTACCGATTCCTTCGTAGGCGAGCGTGTGCATATTAAGCAATCAGTGGTGCAGGAAGCCGTTATCGGCAGCGATAGCAGCGTAGGCCCGTTTGCGTATTTGCGCCCGGGTGCGCGCCTTGGCGAACACGTCAAGGTTGGCGATTTCGTTGAGATTAAAAATGCCTCTCTGGACGATCATACGAAAGTTTCGCATCTAAGTTATATTGGCGATGCGAAAGTAGGCAAGAATGTAAATATTGGGTGTGGGGCGATTACGGTCAATTATGACGGATATAATAAATCCGTTACGGAAATCGGCGACGATGCGTTTATCGGCAGCAATGTCAATCTCATCGCACCGATCAACGTGGGCAATGGAGCCTATGTCGTTGCAGGTTCAACGATTACACACCATGTTTCAGATAATGAATTGGCGATTGCCCGTGAACGTCAGGTGAACAAGCCGGGCTACGCGGATAAGATCCGCGCCCGTGCTAAAGCAAAGAAAGAACGGGAATCGTAAGCAATATAGTTGCGTCATCGCTTAATTATGGTTTAGCATGTAGATGAGAGCCTTTAAAGTTGAGACCATTAACGGATAAGCTAAGCAACACCATTAACGGACATTATTAAATAACGATGAACAAGAACCGGCACGGAGGGTTTTTAATATCATGACTTATTGTGATTCCAAGTTGAAAATTTTCACTTGTAACTCCAATCCTAATTTGGCGAACCAGATTGCAGAATACATCGGTATTCCGATGGGCGATGCAGAAACGAAGAGCTTTAGCGATGGAGAAATTCAAGTTAAGTTGTCTGAAAGTGTACGCGGTTGCGATGTCTATGTCGTACAATCGACCTGCTATCCGGTAAACGACAACTTGATGGAGTTGCTCGTAATGGTGGACGCATTAAAGCGTGCATCGGCAAAGAGCATTAACGTTGTCATTCCTTACTATGGCTACGCTCGCCAAGATCGCAAAGCTCGTTCGCGCGATCCTATTACGGCGAAGCTTGTGGCGAATCTGATCGAAACAGCAGGTGCGCATCGTGTTATTACAATGGATTTGCATGCGACGCAAATTCAAGGTTTCTTTGATATTCCAGTGGATCATATGCTTGGCGTCCCGATTTTGGCGCAGTATTTCCGCTCGAAGCAATTAGAAAATGTTGTCGTCGTATCGCCTGATCATGGCGGTGTCGTACGCGCCCGCAAATTGGCTGATTTCTTGAACGCGCCGCTTGCGATTATCGACAAGCGCCGTCCAGAGCCGAACGTCAGTGAAGTCATGAACATCATCGGGGATATCAAGGGCAAGACTGCCATCATTATCGATGACATTATCGATACGGCAGGAACGATTGTCCTTGGGGCGAATGCGTTGGTCAAAGCTGGAGTGAAAGACGTCTATGCTTGCTGCACGCATCCGGTTCTGTCCGGTCCTGCGATGGATCGTTTGGAGCAGTCTCCGTTCAAAGAAGTGATCGTTACAGATACGATCCCGATCAAGCATGAAAACCCGTCCAGCAAGCTGCATGTGCTGTCGGTTGCACCGTTAATGGGTGAAGCGATCATTCGCGTTCACGAAGAATTATCGATTAGTAAATTGTTCGAAATTGAATAAGGGCGCCAGCTCTTATGGAATTGTGAAGATGCAAGCAGAAGCAGTATAGTTGAACGAGGGTTACGTCTTTGGCTGCGGCCGAAGAAGTAACCCTTATCGGCATTTGAAAGGAGGAGCAGTCTTGAAATGGATTGTAGGTCTCGGGAATCCGGGAATGAAATATGCTTCGACGCGCCACAATATTGGCTTTATGGCCATAGATGAGCTCTCGAATCGCTTTGGCATCGACATACGGGAGAGCAAATGCAAGGCGTTAATCGGCGAAGGCCGGGTCGGCACAGAGAAGGTAGCTCTTATCAAACCGATGACATTCATGAACTTATCGGGTGAAGCCGTGCGTGCCTATATGGATTACTATAAAGCGGACATCGAAGATTTCATCGTTTTGTATGACGATATGGATACGGAGCTAGGCAAAGTGCGCTTGCGGTATCAAGGCAGTGCCGGGGGGCATAACGGCATCAAATCCATTATTCAGCATCTCGGGACACAATCTTTCAACCGGGTGCGGATGGGCATTTCCCGGCCGGAGCCAGGACGTGAAATCGTTGACTACGTGTTGTCAGGGTTTGCAAAAAAAGATCAGGACACGCTCCAGCAGACGGTGGACAAGACATGCGACGCAGTTGAGTATGCGTTAACGCATACGTTTGATCAAACGATGGCGAAATTTAACGGCTAATAGGCTAATTTGCTTTCATTAGGGACATACTAAACGGTATATTCCCTGAATTGGAGGCATATAGATGTCTGTGAACTATGTCTGCAAACATTGTCATACGTTAATTGGGCGCATTGAAGGAAGCGGCATTGATGAAACCCGGCTGGGCTTTCATCAGCTAACGCCAGAGGAGCGCCATCAATATATATTGGTTCATTCCAATGGAGACGTAACGGTGCGGATGACTTGCGATTATTGTACGGAAGCGATACAAATGCACCCCGAATTGTCGCTGCTGCCATCGCCTTTGCAATGACGGCTTGATATACGGAACATACGTCAGCCTTGGCTTGTTTGCCGAGGCTTATTTTGAATGAGCACTAAATCTAGCAGAACCCGTTCTTCCTTGTAGGGTTTAGGCGGCACGGTCCGTTTATACTTGGAAGCACGCGCGTAATATGTTGAAGGGCGAGAGGACTTCTCACTTTCGGACCTGAAACTAGCATACCGTAATTTTTTGGGTGAGAAAGAGGTGCCTGTCCTTTGTTAAATGCACTCATGCAAGCATTATCCGAAGAACGCGATATTGAATCCATTGCTGCCGGCATTCGCGCGGGAATGAAGGAACAATTAGTGTCCGGCATGTCAGGTTCGGCACGCCAAGTAATGATGGCCGCGCTCCATAAGCAGTTGGAACGGCCGGTGCTCGTGGTAACGCATAATATGTTTTCCGCGCAGAAGGTAGCGGAGGATTTGCAGGAGTGTCTCTCTTCAGACGAAGTGCTGCTCTATCCGGCGAACGAGCTGGTGGCTGCGGAAGCGGCCATCTCGAGTCCCGAGGTGAATGCGCAACGAATTGAAGTGCTGACACGCTCTGCCCAAGGCTTTCGCGGAATTGTCGTCACGCCGTATGCTGGATTGCGGCGGTTTTTGCCTGCCCGCGAAGTGATGGCTCAAGCGACTGTGTCGTTGACGCTAGGTGATGTGCTCCCGCTGGAGAAATTTTTGGACCAGATGGTGTCTCTCGGATACGAGCGGACCGAACGGGTAGAAACGAAAGGGGAAATGAGCGTACGCGGCGGCATCGTCGATATCTATCCGCTCACTTCGCCATTCCCGTACCGGATTGAGTGGTTTGACGATGAAGTCGACTCGATTCGATCGTTCGATCCGCACGATCAACGTTCTATGGAGAAGCTGAAGCAGTTGACGATCACGCCAAGCCAAGACTTGATTGCGGATAAGACACGCTTCGGCCAAGCGGCTGAAGCGGCATCGTCACGTCTGGAAGACCAACTATCGAAGATGGCCGATCGGCAGGTAAAGGATAAGCTGGAGCAAGAAATCGGCTATGAAATCGAACGATTGCGCGGTTCCGTCTACTTCAAAGAAATGTATAAGTATGTGTCAGTGCTCTATCCGGAGCAGCACACATTGTACGATTATATGCCGCAGGACACGCTTCTTATTATGGATGAGCCTGCGCGCGTCATGGAGACGGCGAAGCAATTGGATCGCGACGAAATGGAATGGAGCACGCACCTGCTGCAGAACGGCAAGACGCTGCCATCGCTCCAGCTTGGACTGAATGCAGATGATACGCTTGCCAAGCGTCCGTTCCAAACCGTCTTCATGGCGTTGTTTTTAAGACAGGTGCCGCATACGCAGCCGCAAAATATCGTTAACGTCATGTGCCGCACGATGCAGAACTTCCACGGTCAGATGAACGTGCTCAAGGCGGAAATGGAACGGTGGAAGAAGACCGGCGCCAACGTCATCATGCTTGCGAACGGAGACGAACGCGCGGATCGCATCCGGCGCGTGCTGCAGGATTATCAGATCCCCGAGCCGACCATTCTAAAGGGGAACTTGCAAAGCGGCTTCGAATTGCCGTCTGTCCATCTAGTCGTCATTACCGAAGGCGAAATGTTCTCGCAGAAGCAGCGCAAGGCGCGGCGGACGGAGCAGAGCGCGAAGATGGACAACGCGGAACGAATCCGCAGCTATACGGAGCTCAAAGTAGGAGATTACGTCGTTCATCAGAACCACGGGATCGGTAAATATATCGGCATCGGCACGTTGGAGATCAACGGCATTCATAAAGATTATTTGCATATCCTGTATGCCGGCGGAGACAAACTGTCCGTTCCGGTCGATCAGCTCCATCTTATTCAGCGCTACGTCAGCTCGGAGGAAAAGGAGCCGAAGGTTTATAAGCTGGGCGGTACGGAATGGACAAAGGTCAAGAATAAAGTCCGCTCATCGGTTAAAGATATTGCGGACGATCTCATTAAGCTGTATGCCGCAAGACAAGCTTCTTCAGGCTATGCCTTTGAGAAGGATACGCCGGAGCAGCGCGAATTTGAAGAAATGTTCCCTTACGATGAGACGCGCGACCAGCTTCGCACCATCGAGGAGATTAAAAAAGATATGGAGATGCCTCGCCCGATGGATCGCCTGCTCTGCGGGGACGTTGGATACGGCAAGACGGAGGTCGCGGTGCGCGCTGCCTTTAAAGCGGCGATTGAGGGCAAGCAGGTTGCGATTTTGGTGCCCACCACCATTTTGGCGCAGCAGCATTATGAAACGTTCCGGGAACGCTTTGCCGAATATCCATTCAACATTCAAGTAATGAGCCGATTCCGCTCGCGCAAGGAACAGAATGAGACGATTAAAGGCCTGAAGACAGGCGTTGTTGATATTGTTATCGGCACTCACCGTTTGCTCTCGCAGGATGTCGTTTTCAAAGATTTGGGCATGCTGATCGTTGATGAGGAGCAGCGCTTCGGCGTCACCCATAAGGAGAAGCTGAAGCGGCTCAAGATGAACGTGGACGTGCTGACGCTAACTGCAACGCCGATTCCGCGTACGCTTCATATGTCCATGCTGGGCGTGCGGGATCTATCGGTTATCGAGACACCGCCTGAGAACCGGTTCCCGGTTCAGACCTATGTGCTCGAGTATAGCGATGCGCTCGTGCGGGAGGCGATTGAACGGGAACTTGCGCGGAATGGCCAAGTATATTTCCTGTTCAATCGCGTTCAGGGGATTCACCAAATGGCAGACCATATCAAGATGCTCGTGCCGGAGGCCCGGGTGACGGTCAGTCACGGTCAAATGTCGGAGCAGGAGCTGGAGAAGACCATTTTGGATTTTCTCGACGGAGAGTACGATGTGCTCGTCAGCACGAGCATTATCGAGACGGGCGTGGACATACCGAACGTGAACACGCTCATCGTGCATGATGCGGACAAGATGGGCTTGTCCCAGCTGTACCAGCTGCGCGGCCGTGTCGGGCGTTCGAACCGGATTGCATACGCGTACTTTACGTATCAACGGGATAAAGTATTAAACGAGGTTGCGGAGAAAAGGCTGCAGGCAATTAAGGAATTTACGGAGCTCGGTTCCGGCTTCAAAATCGCGATGAGGGATTTGTCCATCCGTGGAGCGGGGAATCTGCTCGGCGCGGAGCAGCACGGCTTCATCGCCTCGGTCGGGTTCGACTTATACTCACAAATGCTTGGAGATGAAATAAACAAGCGGAAAGCCGAGCTGGATGGCATCGCAATCGAGGAACAGCAGGAGCTCTCTACGCTTATCGATTTGAACATCGACGCCTATTTGCCGCCGAATTATATTTATGATAGTATTCAGAAGATTGAGATCTATAAAAAAGTAGCCGGTCTTGCCTCATTAGACGAAGTCGAAGAATTGCGGGATGAACTCATCGATCGCTTCGGGGAGCCGCCCCTCGCCGTATTGCAGCTGCTTGCCGTTGCCCGGCTGAAGCTGTATGCGAAGCAGTATGGATTGGAATCCATTGTGCAACGCGGGGATGCGGTCACCTTAAAGGTCCACCCTTCGGCTGAACCGTGGTTAGACCGTAAGAAATTGGCTGCCATCGCCACTAGCATTGATCGACGTATTGCAGTAGACCGGAATACGCATGGCATCGTAAAAGTGAACGCGCGTGGAATGGACGCAATGCAGCTGTTGATGAAGCTTGAGCAATTCATGCAAGAGGCGAAAGATGCGATCAAATCGAAGGGAGAATTGCAAAATGTTGCAAAATAACAAGACGCGTTCCAAGAAGTGGCTAATGCTTGCATTGTCTGCAGTGCTCGCGCTTTCCGTATTGGCGGGCTGCGGCAAGAGCAATGCCGGTTCCGGAGCAGGAACAGCAAATAAAGACGACAGCAAAGTCGTAGCTACGTATGAAGGCGGAGAAATTACACAAAAAGAGTTCGACATAGAGTTAAGCAACATGCTGCTGATGTATCCGGAATATGCTCAGCTTATTAATATGGACCAATTCCGCGAATACTTCTTGAAGCAGCAGGTTGCTTATGAATATCTACAAGGCAAGGCATCCGACAAGTCCAAGACAGAGGGCGAGAAGAAAGCCAAGGAACAGCTGGAGACGATGAAGAAGCAGCAGGGCTTCAAGGAAGCTTTGACCGAGAAAAAAATAACGGAAGACGACGTCCTGAAGTATATGACGCGCATCCTGACCGTTGTCGTAGACTACAACGATAAAGTGACGGAAGACCAATTAAAAGCTCAATTCGAAAAAGACAAAAAGGAAATGACGGTTGCGTCCGTTCGCCATGTTTTGATTGGCTTTAAAGACAAGGAAGGCAAAGAGCGCAAGAAAGAAGACGCGCTTAAGCGGGCGAAGGAGATTTCTGCCCGCTTGAAGAAAGGCGAGGATTTCGCGAAGCTGGCGAAGGAATATTCCGATGACGGAGGCTCCGTAGAGAACGGCGGCTTGTATAAAGATACGCCTGTTGGCAACTGGGTGCCGCAGTTCAAGGAAGCGGCGCTGACGCTGCCGATTAACGAAGTGAGCGATCCAGTCGAGACGGATTATGGCTATCATGTCATGCGCGTGGAATCGCGTACCGTGAAGACGTATGACAAGTTGACCGAGGACGAGAAGACAACGCTGCGCACGCGTGCCGCTTCCGAAATCATGAACGGCTTTATGGAAAAAGATTTGGACAAGCTGATTAAGAAGATTGACTTGCCGAAGATGGAAGAAGCGAAGCCAGAAGGCGAGAAGAACGACAAGAAGGAAGACGCGAACAAAGAAACACCGAAGGACACTGGAGCGACAGACAAGAAAGAGGATAAAACGGAAGGAACGAAGTAATTATCCTCGCACTGCTTGAACATGGTTGTATAACAATGCAAAGCGGCTTCTCCCGTTTCGGGCAGAGGCCGCTTTTTTTGAGGGTTATATTCATGAATTGGAGAAATGTAGGCATACTATAAGTAGTTTCCTGTGGACATCGTAAAAGGACAAGTCGAAAGAACTATACCGATTCGACAAAAACAGATACTAAAACCAATTAGTGCTAAAGGAATTGGACAAAATGTGAAAATTATGAGAAAATGAACTAAAAAGTTGTCGTTTGATGTCGAAAAATGTGATTTTTTTTGCAACTTGGATGGCTTTTCCTACGTATCATGTGTATGTATAAGAACTTGGGAGTAGTTGAATACTATGGTCAGTGTTAGAATCCATACCGCATCTCTCCTAATTAACAATAATACAGTAGACCTAAAATTACTTACGGAAAGCGGGGCAACCATTTATGAAAGCTACTGGTATTGTTCGTCGTATTGATGACCTCGGACGTGTTGTTATTCCAAAGGAAATTCGCCGCACATTGCGGATTCGCGAAGGAGATCCACTTGAAATTTTTGTAGATCGTGATGGCGAAGTCATTCTAAAGAAATATTCCCCAATCGGAGAGCTAGGCGATTTTGCTAAGGAATATGCGGAATCTTTGTATGAGAGCACCGGTCATATTACGATGATTTCCGACCGCGATACTGTTATCGCGGTAGCAGGCGGTTCCAAGAAAGAATATTTGGACAAGCAAATCGGCATGCTGCTTGAAAATTGCATGGAAAACCGCAAGACAGTCGTCGAGACGAATTCAGGCAACTACGAAATCGTTAAAGACAATCAAGAACCATTCTCTTCGTTCGTAGTGGCTCCTATTGTAACGGGCGGCGACCCTATCGGCACAGTCGTGCTGTTGAATAAGGACGATAGTGTTAAAATGGCGCAAATGGAAATGAAAATGGCGGAAACGGCTGCTGGCTTCCTCGGCAAACAGATGGAGCAGTAATCATATATCTGCATAGAAGAACTCCTGTACGAATAAGGTGCGCGTCTAGCGTGAAACCTTAATGGTGCGGGAGTTTTTTTAATAAAAAGAGGCGGTCATCCATGTACAATGGCCCTTATGTTCATTCTTCCATACAATCAGAAGGGTGTTCATTAGAATCTCCATGTGAGCCCCGACTTCTGAAGGCTTGGGAGGATAGAGCAAAGGAGCAATAACAGCGCTATATGACCCGCGTTGCGTACGGCGCTTCCCATCCTTGCCCCGTAACCGATTATGATATAATACGGTACGAACGTTACAGAATGGGCGGGATGACACTTGAATGAACGAAAATCCCGCACGGCGGGACAAGTCGTATCCGGTGCGCTGATATTAGGGTTGGCTACGGTCGTGTCGAAAGTAATCGGCACGTTGCAAAAGATCCCGTTGCAAAATATCGGGGGAGACGGTATTTTCGGTATCTATAATGCGGTATACCCGTTCTATGTTCTGCTTGTCGTCGTCGCTTCGGCCGGGATTCCGGTAGCGGTCGCCCGCTTGGTGGCGGAATGTGAGGCGGCCGGTGACGAACGGGGCTCGCGGCAGGTGTTGCATGCGTCCTGTGCGCTAATGTCCGTTACGGGCCTTATAGGCTTCGCCGCGATGATGTCAGGAGCGGAAGCGATAGGCGGATGGATTGGCAACCGCCACACCGTGCCGGCGATCCAGAGCTCGGCATATGCGCTGCTCGTTATGCCGCTCGCCGCAGCCTTAAGAGGATATAATCAGGGGCGCGGGGAAATGAATTCGACAGCCGTGTCGCAAGTAATTGAGCAGACAGGCAGGGTGACGGTCATGATTGCGCTGCTGCTATATTATACAAGTCATGGTGCAGCAGATGAGACGGTGGCCGCAGGGGCCACGTTCGGATCATTTGCGGGCGGCGTGTGCGGTTTGCTGACAATGGGGATATACTGGTGGATAGAGCATCGCAAGCGGCCGAACCGCATGGCAAGGCAACGGAAAGACACTTTTGCCGCAGCCACAGATGAAGCTGTAACGGTTCATTCCGTGCAGCAAGGGGGACGGCAGCGACCGGATAGCGCCGTTGTTCTGGTTGGGCCTGCTTCACGCCGACAGGGGGGCGGGTCGCCCACGCTCTGGACTATGATGCGGCGTCTCGCCTGGACGGCTCTGCCGATCTGCCTTGGCGCAATTGTGATGCCGGCCGTGAATGTGGTCGATGTGTTCACGGTGCCGCGCTTGCTGCTGGAGCAAGGCTTGAGCGAAGCCGGGGCGCTTGCGCAGTTCGGCATATATAGCCGCGCGTTTCCGCTTGTGCAGCTTGTCACGATGGTCGCGGGTTCGCTTGCCGTCGGACTTGTGCCAACGGTAGCAGAGGCGGTACGGCGGCAGGATGAGCCGCAGCTCCGCGCAATCATTCAAGCGTCACAGCGCTGGGCGTGGCTGCTTGGCCTGGCCGCCACGGCAGGGCTCATCGCTCTGGCGGAGCCTATTAACGTGGCGCTATACACGGATAACGCCGGATGGACGGCGTTCGTGCTGGTCGCTTCCACGGCGGTTAGCGGCGTCTTCCAAGCGGTTACCGCCGCTTTGATGCAGGGCATGGGCGCAGTCAGGGCCCCGGCGCTGCATCTGCTGGCCGCCGCTTGCGTGAAGGCGGCCATGAATGTGTGGCTCGTCCCGGCTTACGGCATTGCCGGGGCAGCCACTTCCGCGGCAGCGGCGCTCGCCCTCGCAGCGGCGCTGAATGCGCTCGCGCTGGCACGCGCCAGCGGCGTCGGCATCGCCGCCTGGGGGGCTCGCAGCGGACGGCTGGCGCTTGCCCTCGCCGGCATGGCCGCTGCCGTGTGGCTGGCTGCGGCGTTGCCAGCGTGGCTTGGCGCCAGCGGGCGCTCGGGCGCGGCGTTGGCTACGGCCGTCGGCGTGCCGCTCGGAGCGGCAGCATTCGCTGCGCTCGCTGCCGCGCTTGGCGCGGTAACGCCGCAGGAGCTCGCCACCGTGCCGCGCATCGGGCCGCGTCTGGCCGCATTCGCGTCACGTCTTGCGCGGCGCTCTTAGCCTCGCGGCACAAGCGTTGCCTTGGCGGAGGCTGCCAGGCCATGAAGCCGCCTGGTGCGATTTCATTCAGGATAGGAACATGACCTTTATCATAAAGGAGGCATCATTATGCCCGGTAATATTACGGTCGTCGGCCTTGGCTCCGGCGATGCCGGCCAGTTGACGCTGGCCGTATGGACTCTGCTGCAGCAATCTCCGCACATCTATGTGCGCACGGAGCATCATCCGGTTATGTCTTTATTCGGGGAGCACGGAATTTCGTACCGCTCTTTCGATCGCATTTACGAGACACAGGAAGACTTTCCGTCCGTTTATGCCGAGATATGCCGTGAACTGATGGCGTCGGCTGTTGCCAATCCGGAAAGCACGATTGTATATGCCGTTCCAGGCCATCCGATGGTGGCGGAAGCGACGGTCCAGCTGCTTAAGGAACGCTGCCCCGATCAGGGGGTTGCGTTGAAGATTGTCGGCGGAGAGAGCTTTCTCGATCAGGCGTTCACAGCGCTCGGATTCGATCCGATTGAAGGCTTTCAATTGCTGGATGCGTCAGGGCTTCAGCCTGCTGGCCTGAATCCACGGTTGCACACGGTCATCGGACAAGTGTATGATACGTTTACGGCTTCTGACGTGAAGCTAAGTCTGATGGAGATCTATCCGGATGACTACGAAATCACGGTTGGTCATGCGCTCGGTGTTGAAGGAATGGAGAAGATTGTGCGCGTGCCGCTTCATGAGCTCGATCATCTGGACGGCTACGGCAATCTGTCGCTCATCTGGGTTCCGCGCACAACGGATGATGCGGTGCGGAACCGCACGTTTGGCCGCCTGCACGAAATTGTGTCCATCCTGCGCAGTCCGGAAGGATGCCCGTGGGACCGGGAACAGACACATCAATCGATTCGGAAGAACCTTATCGAGGAAACGTATGAGGTGCTCGAAACGATCGACGAAGATGATCCGGCACATATGCAGGAGGAGCTCGGCGATTTGCTGCTGCAAATTATGCTTCATTCCCAGATGGAGGAAGAAACGGGCACATTCGGCGTGTACGATGTCATTCAGGGGCTGAATGAGAAGCTGATCTTCCGTCATCCCCATGTATTTGGGGACACGCATGCAGCGGATGCTGAATCGGCTCTCGGCAATTGGGAGCAGATGAAAGCGGAAGAGAAGCGCCGCAAAGGGATTGCAAGTGAAGCAGCATCCGTTCTGGACGGCGTGCCGAGAGATTTGCCGGCGCTGATGAAAGCCTACAAATTGCAGAAAAAAGCGGCTAAGGTCGGCTTTGACTGGGATCGTGTGGAAGATGTACTTGACAAAGTAGCCGAAGAATTGCAAGAATTGCGAGAGGCGATTGCTTCGGCAGATTCGGCAGCTGGCGAAGCGGATAAGGATAAGCATATGATTCATGCGGCCGAAGAACTGGGCGACGTGCTGTTCGCGGTCGTTAATGCAGCACGCTTTATATCCGCGGATCCGGAAGAGTCGCTCACCCTCACGAACCGCAAATTTGTGCGCCGATTTAAATATATCGAAGAGCAGCTTCGTATAAACGGCAAATCTTTTGACCAAACTGATTTACTAGAAATGGAGCAGTGGTGGCAGGAAGCGAAGCGGCTCGAACCGTAACCCGGGCGTGCAGCGGCCCTAATATTCTCTATTTTTCGCCAAAATATGAAAAAGTGCCGCAACCGGGAAGGAATTTTCTTAAAAAGCAAGAATACATACATGCATTAAGTATTCCGCGGCTCAAGCGTCAGCTTGCAAGCCAACACACTCTATGAATGAATAAGAGGACTGGGAGGCCAATACACATGAACAAAACTGATTTGATTACTAACATCTCTACAAAAAGCGGCTTGACTAAGAAAGACGTTGAATCCGTCCTGAACGGTTTCTTCGGCGAAGTAACAGACGCATTGTCGAAAGGTGACAAAGTTCAACTGATCGGCTTCGGCACATTCGAAACTCGCAAACGCGCAGGCCGCACGGGCCGCAACCCGCAAACAGGCAAAACGATCGAGATTCCTGAATCCGTCGTTCCAGCGTTCAAAGCGGGCAACAAACTTAAAGAAGCAGTAAAATAATGCGCCTGGACAAGTTCCTGAAAGTCTCGCGACTCATTAAGCGGCGTACCGTTGCGAAGGATGTGTCCGAACAGGGACGTGTAGTCTTGAATGGACGTGAAGCGAAGCCGAGCACGTCCGTTAAGGTCGGCGACGAGATAACGGTTCAATTCGGACAGAAGCTCGTCACCGTCCGCGTAGAGCGTCTCCAAGAGACGACGAAGAAAGATGAAGCCGCGGGCATGTACACGCTGCTGAAGGAAGAAGCCATTCCGAAATCGAACGACTTCGGCTGGTAGAAGCCATATGCATGACAAGAAGAAACGGTTCTTCCCTTTGCTGAAGGGAAGGGCCGTTTTGTGCGTTCCAGCATGTATCTAGCTAAATATGGTTTTGAAACTTGCGCCTGCATTCTCTATAATGAATAGCAACTGCATACACTCCGCGAGGACCATACCTTGCGGGAGAGGTTCGCAATCTCCCTCTATAAAAAACTAAGGCTGACAGTATCCTACGGATCTAGTAGAGACAGTTCAAAAAGTGGTTTTTTTGAACGCTCACTAGTATGTTTCCTTAGTGCTGTCTTTTTTGTGCTCTGCAAGTCCGGTTTTAACGAAGTCACTCATTTACACTTGTACTTGCAGCACATGCCTTTCGCCTTGTTCAAGAATGCAAGTATGCGGGCGCGTCCCGGTGATGGCAGACGAGGGAACAAGAAAGGATGAGAACAATATGACAACAGAGAATAATTACACCAATGTGCAGGGCTCCACTGACGCATGCACATGCGGCACCGGGAAGGTCGAGATGCCCGCGGAAAAGGCGGTGGTCGTCTTCAGCGGCGGTCAAGACAGCACCACGTGCTTGTACTGGGCCATGAAGCGCTTCGGCGAAGTGGAGGCGATTACGTTCGATTACGGACAGCGGCACAAGAGCGAGTTGGAATACGCGCAGCGGATTGCGGAGAAGCTGAACATCCCGCACCGCATTCTTGACATGTCGCTGCTCAATCAGCTGGCGCCGAACGCGCTGACGCGGGAAGATATTGACATCGCGCATGAGGAAGGGCAATTGCCGAACACGTTTGTCGAAGGACGCAACCTGTTGTTTTTTTCGTTCGCGGCGATCTATGGCAAGCAAATTGGCGCAAAGCATATCGTTACCGGTGTCTGCGAAACCGACTTTAGCGGTTATCCAGACTGCCGCGACATATTCGTCAAATCATTAAACGTTACGCTCAACCTGGCGATGGATTACGGCTTTGTCCTGCATACGCCGCTGATGTGGCTGAATAAAGCACAGACATGGCGTCTTGCCGATGAGCTCGGCGCATTCGACTTCGTGCGTACGGAAACGGTCACCTGCTATAACGGGCTGCCTGGCGACGGGTGCGGCGAGTGTCCGTCATGCAAGCTTCGCCGAGCGGGGCTGGAAAGCTATTTGGCGGAACAACAGCAGGAAGAGGGGATGAACGCATGAGTGTGCCGGGACCGTTTCGCATTGTAGACAAGCTGCAGGCGTTAGGCACGGACATTTCACGGGAATCGCTGCGCTATCATCGCCATCGGGTGCTCGTAAGCAAGGAATTTACCTTTGATGCGGCTCACCATCTGCACGCCTATGATGGCAAGTGCAAAAACCTTCACGGCCATACGTACAAAGTCGTATTCGGATTAAGCGGATTTGTGAACGAGATCGGATTGGCGCTCGATTTCGGAGACATTAAGGACATTTGGAAGGAGCGCATTGAACCGTATGTCGATCACCGTTATTTGAACGAAACGCTGCCTCTGATGAACACGACGGCGGAAAATATGGTTGTCTGGCTGTATGAGCAAATGGATGCTGCGCTGAATAAGGAACCGTACGCGGATCGATGTGAAGGCGGTCGAGTGGAATTCGTGCGCCTTTATGAGACGCCAACAAGCTACGCCGAGGCCAGACGGGAGTGGATGTGCTCATGACGATACCGGTGCTGGAAATCTTCGGCCCGACGGTGCAGGGGGAAGGCCTGCTTGTCGGCCAAAAGACGATGTTCGTGCGCACCGCCGGCTGCGATTACCGTTGTTCATGGTGCGATTCCTCCTTTACGTGGGATGGATCGGGGAAAGAAGACATTCGCCCGATGACGGCACAGGATATTTTCGGCGAATTGAACAGACTGGCTGCTGGGCGCTTTGAGCATGTCACCCTATCAGGCGGCAATCCTGCCCTGATACCTGACATGGGCGAGCTCGCCGATCTGCTGCATGCGCAAGGCATTCGCTCCGCAGTGGAGACCCAAGGCTCGCGTTGGCAGGAGTGGCTTATGCGCATTGATGATGTCACGCTGTCCCCGAAGCCTCCTAGCTCAGGGATGAATACAGATTACGAGCGGCTGGATGACATTTTGAACCGGCTGTGGAACCGTTCCGAACGCAGAGGATTATGCTTGAAGGTAGTCGTATTCGACGAGCAGGACTTGCAATATGCCATTGGCATCCATGAGCGGTATGCTGACATTCCATTCGTCCTGCAGACGGGCAACGACGATGTTCGCAGCTCCGATGATGAAGAGCTCATACGGAATTTGCTGCGCAAATATGAATGGCTTATTGACCGCGCCGCCGCTGAACCGAGGCTGAATCGGGTTCGGGTGCTGCCGCAGCTTCATACGCTTGTATGGGGCAATAAGCGCGGCGTATAACACGAGGTAATATGAATTTACAAGAGAGTTCGAGAGGAGCTTACTTATGGCAGGCAGAAATGAAGCGGAACTGCAGTTGCACCAGCTCGGCGCCAAGACGGAATATCCGTCAGACTATGCGCCGAATGTATTGGAATCGTTTGACAACAAACACCCGCACCGTGATTACTTTGTCAAATTCAATTGTCCGGAGTTCACGAGTCTATGTCCAATGACAGGCCAGCCGGACTTCGCAACGCTGTATATAAGCTACATCCCCGATCGGAAATGCGTTGAGAGCAAAGCGTTGAAGCTATATATGTTCAGCTTCCGCAATCACGGCGATTTCCATGAAGACTGCGTCAACATCATTATGAACGATCTTATCGCCCTGCTCGATCCAAAGTATATCGAGGTATGGGGCAAGTTTACCCCGCGCGGAGGCATTTCCATCGATCCGTATTGCAATTACGGACGTCCGGGAACAAAGTACGAAGAGATGGCATCCTATCGGCTCATGAATCACGATATGTATCCGGAAAAAATCGATAACCGATAACGATTGCGCAACAATCGGAGTTCTATTCTTCCGTCCCCTTCATAAGCTAGTGTTGAGAAGGAGGGGTACATGCTATGATCGAATTATCGAAATCAACGGCCAAACGTCAGGAAGTCAAAATGCTGAACCGGAAGCTGCTTGAAATTAGCGGTGTAAACAAAGTGGAGAGCTTCGACAGCGAAGAGTTCTTGCTGGATACCGAGTGCGGATTTTTGACGATACGCGGCCACAATTTGCATATTAAAAACTTAAGTCTCGAACAAGGCCTCGTCGCCATTGAAGGCACGGTCAACTCCCTGACCTATTTGGACGCGAACGCTCAAGATAAATCCAAGGGCTTCTTCGGGAAGTTATTCAAGTGAGCCTGTATACGCAGTGGATGACGGTCTTGCTCATGATGATGAGCGGGCTGGCGCTGGGTTTGGTGTATGACAGCTATCGCGTCGTAGCGGGGCAATTCAAATTCCCGCGATGGACTATCCCCTTCTTGGACGTCATGTATTGGCTTGCTGCGACGTTGTTCGTGTTTCAAATGCTCGTCAAGGGCAATCAGGGAGAATTAAGGTTTTACGTATTCCTTGGACTGGCCTGCGGGGCATGGCTCTATGCGGTCATCCTCAGCAAGCTGGCCGTCACGATCGTGATGTGGTTGGTCAAGGCGATGAAGGCGATCGCGCGTTTCGTGCTCCGTTGCCTCTACGTCCTTATCATTATGCCATTGAAAGCGGTATGGTTTTTTACCAAGGGCTTCATTATATTTTTGAAATCGGTCGCTATGTTCCTTATCAAAATTGTGCTACAATGTTTAAGACCGCTGGCACTGCTTGTGCTATGGGTATTCCGGCCGCTTGTCATGCCGGTATGGAACCGCTTCGGGATGACGGAGCGAACGATGAGAACATGGCGGAAGCTGAAGCAGACGGCTCATCGCATCACTGCTTGGATGAATCAGGGTATACAGTTCATTGGACGCGTCATTCATCCGAAGAATAAGCAATAATAACTGTGTCGATCAGTAATCTCATTCACCTCGCAGTATCGGATTGTCCTTGATCAGACGACGTAAGAGTCGTACCGCCCGTTTCATAGGGAGCAATAGAGGGTATACGTAAAAGTGGACGATTGAACTCAAGGAGGTGTGCGTATGTCTGTGTCTGTTTCCCGAACACCAGACCGCTATCGCGATAAGAAAATAGCTGGAGCGAAACGCAGGCTGCGTCTGTGGACAGCCTTTATGGTACTGTTTTTGGGATGGGGCACTTATACGTACATTACTCAAATGTCCACAATGGAAGATTTGCGTCAGGATCTGAAGGTGCGCGAGAAAGAAAAGCAAGCTGCGGAGCAAATCCGCAATGAGTTGAAGCAGGAGGTGGATCGGCTCAATACGACCGAATACATTCTCCAGATTGCGCGAAGTCGAGGCATGGTGCTGCCTGATGAAGTCATCATCCGAAAACACGATGAATAGGCGTAAAATCGGGACAACCGTCGGTTGACCAATATCGCGCCGTTACAGTATAATCACCACATAAGCATTGTTTTTGTTGATCAGGGCAATGTTTCGTTCAACATTTTAAGGGAGGAACATTTTATTCTATGACAATTGAAGTGGGCACCAAGTTAGAGGGCAAGGTGACAGGTATTACGCATTTTGGAGCGTTCGTTGATCTGTCGGGAGGTGTCACGGGACTGGTTCACATCTCTGAAATTGCCGATAACTACGTCAAGGACGTGAATGACCATTTGAAGATTGACGATATCGTCACGGTCAAAGTTATTAACGTCGACAAGGACGGCAAGATTGGCTTGTCTATTAAGCAAACGATCGATAAACCTGCATCGGAACAGAGACCTCCAAGAGGACCCCGTCCGGACCGTCCAGGACCTCGTCCTGATCGTCCAGGAAGAGACGGCGGCAGGTATGGACAAGGGAACCGGGACCGGGGGGGACGCAAGTCGCCTAATTTCGCTTCTTTTGAGGATAAAATGTCGCGCTTCCTGAAGGATAGCGAAGAACGCATTTCTTCTTTGAAGAAGAACACGGAATCCAAGCGCGGAGGCCGTGGCGCTCGTCGGATGTAATGAATATATAAATGCAAGCCGCAGGCCGGGTTATCGGCGTTGCGGCTTTTTTAATGTGTGGCAAGCTTCCTTCCTGCCTTTTCAGGGTACGGAAGGTTTTTTGTATTAGCCGGACGCCGTGCGTCTGTTTCCGTGCTGCGGCTACCGTGATACCATATACCGTCCTCCACGTTGTGACGGAATCGGGGGTTCGTCGCACGCCGTTTGTCGGCTGTACTTTTTTTGTCGGTGGAGTCGGCGCTTACGACAGGTTATTACGCCATTCCGTATGCTTTACCCCCGATTAGTCCCCGCTTCACGTGGAAGCGTTACAAAAATGTGACAACGCCGCTGCTGCGGAGAGGAGGGAGAAGAGGCCGCAATCCCTTGTCAGGCTGTGCTTGTCCGTTTTTTTGCATGAGGCTCAACTCATGTCGGAAAGTTTTTTGGATGGAATTCCTTATTATGACAAACTATTTTGATTCCCTTTTCTATAATGAGAGCACACAATTCATAGAATAGGTGGTGCTAGGCAATGAGTAAGACGAAAGTAATTCCGTTTCCGAAGAAAAGCTGGCAAGGTGGCATGGACGGTGAAGGGGTATGGGCGCAGAGCGCCAACAAATGGCGTTTGGAGCGATTCAGACGCGTCCTTGGCACACGCAAGTGGACAATTATGTTCGTCTTAATTGGATTTTTGCTTGGACGAGCCATGATTTTGAATGAGTTGTTTCCGTTTGCAGCAGCTTTTTTCGCGGTTATTTACTTTACTCGCCGTGAACTGGCGACATGGGTAGGAACGGCGTTGCTTGCCGGCAGCTTGTTCGCCCCCATGCCGATTACGCTTATGATGGGAATGCAGCTCTTGCTCATTGTCCTCCTGCACCGCGGGTTGAAAGCATATGAACGAACGGATATGAATGCCGCTCCGTTTATGGTATTCAGTGCCTCGCTCATCGTAAAGTTATTCGTCACCTTCGTATCGACATCATTTACATGGTACGCCTTCCTGATGGACTTTACCGACGCCATTCTTGGCTTGGTGCTCACTTTGGTGTTCATACAGGCGCTGCCGGTGCTGACGATGAGCAAGCGCAATTACACGTTGCGGATCGAGGAAATGATTTGCCTGATGATATTGCTTGCCTCTGTGATGACGGGAGCCGTCGGTTGGACAGTCCAGTCGCTCCAGCTCGATCATATATTGTCGCGATATTTTGTCCTTCTGTTCGCGCTTGTCGGCGGCGCCCCGCTCGGAGCTTCCGTAGGAGTCGTGCTGGGCCTGATTCTAGGCCTTGCCGAGCCGAGCTCTTTGACGCAAATGAGCGTATTGGCGTTTGCCGGGCTCTTGGCCGGGCTGCTGCGCGAAGGGAAACGCTGGGCCGTCGCCTTCGGCATGCTGCTGGGGACAGCGATTCTGTCCGTCTACCTGGGGCCCCCGACTCAAGTGATGGCTTCTACCTGGGAGACGATCGTCGCTGCGGCGCTGTTTTTGCTTACTCCTAAATCCATATGCTTGACCTTGGCCAAGTATGTGCCTGGAACGAACGAACATGCGAAGTCGCAGCATGAGTATGCGAAGCGGGTCCGGGATATGACCGCTGATCGCGTGCAGCAGTTCTCGGGAGTATTCCGTCAGCTGTCAAGCAGCTTCAAGCAGACGGCCAATACGGACAACCCGCTTACAGATGATGATAAGGCGAATAGCCTCATCGAATCGGTATCTGCCGTAACGTGCACCGCTTGTCCTAGACGCCAATCCTGCTGGAGCCACAAATATGTGCAAACGATGACAGTGATGACACAGATGCTGCACAAGGTGGAGGATCAGTCCGAATATTCCGAATGGAAAGGGAAGCACATGCCCCAGACATGGAAGAGCCACTGTATGAAGGCGCAGCAGGTGATCGCTCTGCTGCGCGACCATTCTATTCGCTATCAACATGATGAGCATTGGCGCAAGCAGATTCAGGAGAGCAGGCATTTCGTGGCCAATCAGCTGGACGGAGTATCGCAAGTGATGGATGACTTGGCGCGGGAAATCCAGCGGGAAGGACAGGAACTCTTTATGCAGGAGGAGCAAATTCGGCAAGCGATGGAGGACTTGGGCTTGTCTGTGCATCGGGTAGACATATTGACCTTAGAACCCGGACGCATCGAGATCGAAATGATACATTCCTTCACGGACGGCTATGACGAATGCCGCAAATTAATCGCGCCGCTATTATCGGATATATTGGGCGAGCATATCGCCGTGCGCGAGGAGCGGATGACAGGGAGGGAAGGCCATGGGATGGTAACCTTTGTATCGGCTAAAGCATTTGAAGTAGAGAGCGGTCTCGCCAGTGCGGCGAAGGGAGGAGATGTGTTATCGGGGGATAGCTTCAGCGCTTTGGAGCTCGGAAGCGGTAAGTACGCAGTTGCTTTAAGCGACGGGATGGGCAATGGAGAGCGGGCCCGCATGGAGAGCAGCGCCACTTTGAATTTGCTGTCTCAGCTGCTGCAGTCAGGCATAGACGAGAAGCTGGCCATTCAATCGGTAAATTCTGTACTGATGCTTCGTTCACCGGACGAAGTGTTTGCGACCGTCGATTTGGCCATCATTGATTTATACTCAGCCAATGCAACCTTTATGAAAAGCGGTTCAATTCCAAGCTTTATTAAGAGCGGAAGCGAGGTGCGTTTAGTTTCTTCTGGAAATTTGCCGATAGGTATCATACAGGATATTGATATCGAGCTTGTTGATTCTTCATTACAGCCGGGAGACATACTCATCATGATGACAGATGGCATTTTTGACGCGCCAGGACCTGCGGTAAATAAGGAAATATGGATGAAGCGCCTAATCAGTGAGCTGGAGACGGATGATCCGCAGGAGATCGCAGACATTTTGTTGGAAACGGTCATTCGCCATTCCAGCGGGCAGATAGAAGACGATATGACGGTCGTCGTCACGAGGGTGACGAGGCATCAGCCGCAGTGGGCCACTCTGCATTGGAATGGGCATGATCGAATGGACCGCCCGCTTACGGTAAGTTGACACTTGTACTTCCTGGTGTTGAAAAGTAATCTTTTTGAACATGTTGCTATTTAATGTTTCTTCATCGCTTTCTCTAGCAATCGGATGGCGCCTTGCCCAGTGTCAGGGTTAAACTCTCTCATCACGGGCAACACTAGAGCTAGATTGTTAGTGACGATGAGAGGGCGATGGGAATGATGAAGCAGATCTTACTCATTACGGACGGATGTTCCAACGTGGGGGTGCAGCCGGCGGTTGCCGCCGCTCAGGCGAGAGAGCTCGGCATTACAGTGAATGTTGTCGGCATTGTTGATTATGGAACGATAGGGGTGTTGGGCGGACGTGAAATTGAAGATATTGCTCAGGCGGGGGGTGGCATCAGCCGGATTGTGCAGTCGCACCAACTCTCGCAGACTATTCAGATGATGACGCGCAAGACCGTCGTGCAGACGATTCATCAAGCCGTGAATAAAGAGCTGCGTCAAATATTGGGCGCTGATGGAACGGATAGCGTTGAAGCGCTCCCTCCGGATCAGCGCGCAGAAGTAGTGCGTGTGATGGATGATATGAGTGAGCAATCCGAGCTTAGAGTTGCTCTATTGATTGATACCAGTGCGAGCATGAAGCCGAAGCTGGCGGCAGTGGAGGAGGCGATACGCGATTTGATGCTCAGCCTGCAGGCGCGGATCGGGAGGAGCGAATTGAGCGTCTTTCATTTTCCGGGGCCTCATGGAGGGGAGGAAGCAGTGCAGGATCTGGAATGGACCGATGATATCGGACGCGCAAAACGCTTATTTCAACGGCTGAACATGCGGGGTACGACGCCAACGGGTCCGGCCCTCTTGAAAGTGATCGACTATTACCAATATGATAGTCATATGGGCTCTTCCACGGCAGACGAGCCAGCGTATCAACAAGAAGGAACGGGAACGGATGGGATATGGAGTGACTACATCGTTTAAAGCGGGGGGACAACTGCATACCGTTAAGACTGCGGTTCGGCAAATCAGCATCGCGCCCGGAACCGTGCTGAAAGGCGTGTGGAACGAACGCATGTATCGTGTAGAGCGGCTTCTGGGGCGCGGTGCGAACGGTGTCGTCTATTTGGTGACCATGCTGGCGATGGAGGAGAACCGCGAGCGAGGCTCGGGGTCATTCGCACTCAAGATGGGAGTGGATGCGGTCGATTTTCAATCGGAAATCAATGCGCTGCGCTCTTTGGAGCGACAGCGCCGCACACAGGGCGGCCGAGTCGGCCGTAACGGCGCCAGGCCTTTTCTTGTCGACATTGACGATGCGGATGTGAGCGGGCAGCGGATTCCGTTTTACGTCATGAGGTATGTTCCCGGTGTAAGCTTAAAGGCGTACATTTATAAGAATGGAGCCGACTGGTACGGTCTGGTCGGAGGCAAGCTATTGGCCAGGCTGCATAAAGTCCATCAGCACGGCTGGGTGTTCGGTGACCTGAAGGCGGAAAATGTGCTCGTCAATAACGATGGCACAGTCGAGCTTGTCGATTTTGGCGGGTTAACTGCAATGGGGAGTAGCGTGAAGCAGTTCACCGAGCTGTATGATCGCGGGTACTGGCACGCAGGCTCCCGATCGGCCGATTGCGGGTACGATTTATTTTCGTTTGCCGTGCTGACGATTCAGATTCTCGGCGAAAAAGAATTACGCGAACGTTTAAAGGCAAGCTTGCCGCAGACACGCGATGTAAAGGATTTGCAGGACATCGTGCGCAGCAACCCGCGATTGAAGCCTTTTGAAGCGTGGCTTTCGCGTGCTCTAAAAGGCGCATTCGCCTCCTCGGAGGAAGCTCATCGACAATGGCAGGAACTTAGCCATCGACTATACCGGACGGGCAAGAAGCCTCATAGGCCAACTCCGCTATGGTTGAAATGGTTTTTTGGCGTGTCTTTATTTCTGCTTGCAACAAGTATCGCGCTTGCGGGTTGGGGCTTCGATTTACAGAGGTGATTGTGTTATATTGGAAAAAGAAAAAGGTTTGAATCTTAATGAAATTTGGATCGTACTAATTACTTAATACATAACATAATGAAATTCGGTATAACGAGATTCTGTCTTTTGGGTCTGCCTCATACATACGCTTGTTCGAGTTGAATTAGCAAGAAGTTATATTGAACAGAAATCGGGGATGAACAATGGCACCAAGAGAAGGACCGGGCCAAGGAAGCGAGTATGCTTGGCGGCAGTGGATAATGAGACTGAAGGATACGGCGGAGCAGCATTTTCTGTGGAACGAGGGGGACACGATCGTGGTTGCGGTATCCGGAGGGCCGGATTCGATGCTGCTTCTTTATGCGCTTCATGAATTGATTGAACAGGGTGAAGCAGAAGGCGCGCGCCGTCTCGTTGCCGCTCATGTTCATCACGGCTTCCGCGGCAGGGAATCAGATGAAGAAGCATTGTTTGTAGAGCGGGAAGCGCAGAAGCTGGGCATCCGCTTCGAAATGACGCGCGTTGATGCTCCTGGACTGGCGGAACGGCGCGGTCTGAATCCGCAAGCGGCTGCTCGCGAGCTGCGCTACCATTTCCTGCAGGATGTTGCAAAGCATTATGGCGCTTCACACATCGCGCTTGCCCATCATGCCGATGATCAAGCGGAGACCGTGCTGATGCGCATGCTGCGCGGAACGGGAAGTTCCGGTCTGGCCGGCATGGCCTGGAAGCGCGAAGAGGGAGAACTTGCGTATATTCGGCCGCTGCTTCATATGCGGAAGACGGACATACTGGAGTGGTGCGCCATGCGGAACATTCCCTATATAACGGATAGCAGCAATACGAAGCGTGACTACACCCGCAATCGATTGCGGCTGGATATTTTGCCTCTATTAGAGAATGAAAATCCGCAGCTGGTGGGAGCGCTATGCAGAATGGCGGATACGCTGCGGGATGAGGCCGACTGGATGGAAGAAGAGACGCGCAGATTGTTTCAATGTCATGTGAAGACGGTAAGCAATGATGAAGGAAGTCCATTCGTTTCTTATGCCGGATCGGGCTATCTTCTGGACCGTGGGGCATTTTGCAATACACATGTTGCTTTACAACGCAGGTTGATTAAACTAATATTAAATTATCTCACGCGGGAAGCGGAACAGATGGATTTTGACGTCATTGAGACGCTTCGGAATGCGGCGGCAAGAGAACACCCTTCCACTTGGAGGATGGATGTGTCTCGCGACGTTGTGTTCGTGCGTGAATATGACCGCTTGCTATGGCTGCTCCAGGATGTCGCTGCTTCTGATGATATCCGCTGCGTGACGAGCTTGACGATACATAGAACGAGTTCCTCGGGTCGTTTATCGTTGCCGCTTAACAACAGCACGCTGCATTGGATGATCGGGGCCGCAACGGATAGGGATGCGGCTGGGAATATGCGGAATTTCATTGACGGCAGCGACTCAATCGCAAGGCCGCGTGTGCGCGGAAGGGCTTGGGAAGCTCAGTTCGATGCGGACACATTGTGCTGGCCGCTTCATGTCCGATCTCGCCAGCCAGGTGATCGGATGCGTGTGCAAGGATTAAACGGCAGCAAAAAAGTGCAAGATATGTTCGTTGATGCTAAAATTGCTCCGTCATTGCGAAGCTTCATTCCCATTATGACGGATAATAACGGACAGATAGTATGGGTGCCCGGAGTACGGCGTTCCGATGTTGCGCTCGTACAGCCGTCAACACAGTGCATCATTCATTTCGTACTGGAAGGCGGGGCGCATGCTTCAACGCAGTAGCATCGATATTGCGGCATCGGTATCGTAACCGCATGGAACGATCCATGTTCACATAAGTATTATAGGTTGTTCAAAAATTCCTTTTTTTGAACACGCACTATTAGTATTCACTCTAGGAGGGGCCCATCATTGCAGAACGACATTGAAAAGGTAGTATTTAGCGAGGAACAAATTCAAGCGAGAGTGCAGGAGTTGGGAGAACAACTCAGCCGTGACTATGAAGGAAAGTGTCCGCTTGTCATTTGCGTCCTGAAAGGCGCTTTTATCTTTATGGCCGATTTGGTGAAGCGCATTTCCGTTCCTTTGGAATTGGATTTTATGGCAGTGTCGAGCTATGGAGCATCGACGAAATCGTCAGGCGTAGTCCGGATTATTAAGGATTTGGATGTGCCTGTTGATGGGCGCGACGTATTGATTGTGGAGGATATTATCGACACGGGATTGACGCTAAGCTATCTTATTGAAGTGCTGCAAGGACGTAAAGCGAATTCCATACGTGTAGTTACGCTCTTTGATAAACCGGCGCGCCGCAACGTTGATATGGAAGCTGATTATAAAGGTTTTGTGCTGCCCGACGAATTTATCGTCGGTTATGGTCTCGATTTCGCCGAAAGATATCGCAACCTCCCATACATTGGCGTATTAAAACCTGAAATTTATACAGATGAAGCAAAATAACAATTTCGCTGTCATTGCTTGCGTGGTCAAGTTGTGATGGCAATACGTGCTATGATACAATAACTTCGTGTCCTTGAGAGGAGGTTGGGGATGAATCGGTTTATCAAGAACTCTGGTTTTTATCTGATTCTTTTTTTAGTCGTGGTTGGTATTGTCCAATTTATCGGAAGCGGCAATGAAGCCACGGACACCCCGAGATATGACCAGTTTCGGAAAGAGCTAACGACCAACAATATAGACGAAATGACAATTCAATATGAAGGTCGGGCATATTTGGTCATCGGTAAATATAAGAAGATTCCAGAAGGGGCGAAATCTCAGCAATTCGTAACGTATATTCCGGATAGCAATCCGGCTGTACAAGAGATTATGAACGCTGGGGAAAACCAGCAATCGCTTAAAATTAACTGGAAAAAAATGGAGGAACAAAGTCTCTGGCTTACGTTTTTAACCTCCATTATTCCGTTCATCATCATGTTCGTCCTGTTCTTCTTCTTCTTTAATCAAGCTCAGGGCGGGGCCGGCAAGGCAATGAATTTCGGCAAGAGCCGCGCTCGCTTGTATAACGAAGAGAAGAAACGCGTCACCTTTGAAGACGTGGCAGGCGCAGATGAAGAGAAGCAGGAATTGGTGGAAGTTGTAGAGTTCCTGAAAGATCCGCGCAAATTTGCCGCACTCGGCGCGCGCATCCCGAAAGGTGTGCTCTTGAACGGTCCTCCGGGTACCGGTAAGACGTTGCTTGCCCGTGCGGTAGCGGGTGAAGCTGGAGTGCCTTTCTTTAGCATTTCCGGCTCGGACTTCGTCGAAATGTTCGTCGGGGTCGGTGCGTCACGCGTGCGTGACTTGTTCGAAAATGCCAAAAAGAATGCGCCTTGCATTATCTTTATTGATGAAATCGATGCCGTAGGACGTCAGCGCGGCGCCGGACTTGGCGGCGGGCATGACGAGCGGGAGCAGACACTCAACCAATTGCTCGTTGAGATGGACGGCTTCGGAGCGAACGAAGGCATCATCATTATCGCGGCGACGAACCGTCCCGATATTCTCGATCCGGCGCTTCTGCGTCCGGGCCGCTTTGACCGCCAGATTACGGTGGATCGCCCAGATCTGAAGGGCCGCGAAGCGGTACTGAAAGTTCACGCGCGCAACAAGCCGCTGAACAAAGACGTAAGACTCGGAACGATCGCCAAGCGGACGACTGGATTTACAGGCGCCGATTTGGAGAACTTGTTGAATGAAGCGGCGCTGCTTGCCGCACGCAAGAATCACAAGGATATTACGATGCAGGACGTCGATGAAGCCATTGACCGCGTCATCGTCGGTACGGAGAAACGCAGCCGCATGATTAGTGATCGCGAGAAGCGCATTGTTGCTTTCCATGAAGCAGGACATACCATTATCGGATACTTCTTGGAGCATGCCGATATGGTCCACAAGGTAACAATCATTCCACGCGGACGCGCGGGCGGATACGTCATCATGATGCCGAAGGAAGACCGTATGCTCGTCACGAAGCAGGAGCTGCTGGACAAAGTGACTGGCTTGCTCGGCGGACGCGTTGCCGAAGAACTGTTTATCGGGGAAATAGGCACAGGCGCGTACAGTGACTTCCAGCAAGCGACGCGCATTGTCCGCAGCATGATTATGGAATACGGGATGAGCGACAAGCTTGGACCGATGCAGTTCGGTAATCGCCAAGGGGAAGTGTTCTTGGGCCGTGACTTGGGCCACGAACAGAATTACTCCGACGCTATTGCTTACGAAATTGACCAAGAGATGCAGAACATTATGAACGATTGTTATGAACGCGCGAAGCAGCTCTTGACAAAGCATACACGCGAAGTGAATTTGATTGCGACGACGTTGCTTGAAGTGGAAACACTTGAGCTTGAGCAAATCAAGGAGCTTATTGAAGAAGGCAAATTGAGCAAAGCTCCATTTGAGAGCAACTCCGATTCGGCTGATTCGTCCAATGCCGCTCCTGTTATTGAAACGACAGGAGATGTGAAGGTGAACGTAGTAGGCAAACCGGAGAAGCTCGGCCCGACACAATGGGACGCTTCCGGTACAACGAAGCCGGCAGACGATGCTGCGAACAGTTCTTCTACGCAAGAGCAGAAGCAGGAACCATCGTCATCCGAAGCGCAACAAGAGGCTCCATCTGATGAGTCGTCTTCTTCTCCTTCGGCTCCAACAGAAGAGAAGAAAGATGATAAGAAAGATGATAACTAAGATGGATACTGCAACATATGCCCATACCCTCATTCGCTGATTCTGGCGATTCTAGAGTGCACATTTCATGTGCACTCTATTTTTTATCTTGGGACGCTTCGAGATGAAGAGGGACTTTTTTAACAACCTCCTAGATTGAATTGACACAGGGTGAGGCGTTGTGTAAATTAAGTGTTAACGACAAGGCCAAGGGGTGAAGAGAAGGTGCAGTTAGAAGCACTGGCGCTGGCACGCAAGGAAGAGCAGCAACGGGAACTTCGCGAACGGTTAATGGAACTGAAGCAGGAACGCAATGCAATTATTCTTGCTCATTATTATCAGCGGGATGAAATTCAGGCAGTGGCTGATTTTCGAGGCGATTCGTTCCTGTTAGCCCAAAAAGCAGCGGAGACCGACGCGGAAGTTATCGTATTTTGTGGAGTTCATTTTATGGGGGAGAGCGCCAAAATATTGGCACCGAACAAAACCGTCATTATCCCCGATGAACGTGCCGGTTGTCCGATGGCCGATATGGTGAATGTGGATGGATTGCGTAAGCTGAAAGCGCAGCATCCGAATGCCAAAGTTGTAACATACATTAACTCTTCTGCTGAGATTAAGGCAGAGACGGATATTTGCTGTACGTCCTCAAATGCCGTTAAGGTTATCGAATCGCTTGACGCGGATGAGATTATTTGGGTTCCCGATAAAAATCTGGGCCATTATGTGCAAGAGAAGACAGGCAAAGAGCTTATTATATGGGAAGGGTACTGCAACACGCATGATATGCTGACGGTGAAAGATGTCGTGGAGATGAAGTCAAAATATCCGCATGCGCCGTTCGTCGTTCACCCGGAATGTCGCCCGGAAGTCGTGGCAATGGGGGATTTTGTAGGCAGTACGACAGCCATTCTTGAATATTGCAAACATTCCGATGCGAAGGAATTTATTATCGGCACGGAAGATGGAACGGGGTATCAGCTGCGTAAAGACAGCCCGGATAAGCAGTTCCATTTTGCAACCAAGTTTTTGGTTTGCCCGAATATGAAAGTGAACAACTTGAAAAAACTCGTGAAATGCCTCGAAACGATGCAGCCGCAAATTTACGTGCCGCCGCATGTTGCAGAGAAAGCACGTTTATCATTGGAGCGCATGTTACAAGTGAAGTAGCATGCGCTGCTCTTCTGATCAACAAGAAGCGGTTGTTCACAAAGTCCCCTTCGAGGGCTATTTGAGGAGATGAACGGGCATGATACCACCGTATTTGATCGATTTTTCACTTGATGACATCGAGCAGACACATACCGATGTTATCATCATTGGTGCAGGAATCGCGGGATTATATACAGCCATTAAAGCAAGCGAGCGGCATCGCGTGCTCATCATTACGAAGAAATCCCTCTTTGACAGCAACACGCGCTATGCGCAGGGAGGAATTGCGGCCGTGATAGCAGAGGACGATTCTCCTGCATATCATCGCCAAGACACGCTCGTTGCAGGAGCGGGGCTCTGCTCGCAGGAAGCGGTCAACGTGCTTGTTCATGAAGGGCCTGCCGGCGTGCAGGAGCTCATTAATATGGGAACCGCATTCGATGTGGAGAACGGGGCTCTGGCGCTGACTAAGGAAGGGGCGCATAGCCATCGGCGCATTCTGCATGCGAATGGAGATGCTACCGGCTACGAAATTGTGCGAGCGTTAGCCGAGAAAGTAAAGGGACTGCGCAACGTGACGGTATGGGATGACCACTTCGCGATTGACTTAGTCGCCGAAGGAGGGGAATGCCGCGGCGTTATCGTGCAGCGCCCTGGCGGTGCGCGCGTATTTGTGAGCGGGAAGGCAACTGTGGTATGCTCCGGAGGGACGGGTCAATTGTATCGTTATACGACCAACCCGGAAGTTGCAACCGGGGACGGCATCGCGATGGCGTTCCGGGCGGGAGCCTACGTTCAAGATATGGAGTTCATCCAATTCCATCCGACGGTACTCTGCTACCCGGGTGCACCGCGGTTTCTTATCTCGGAAGCAGTTCGGGGTGAAGGAGCAGTGCTTCGCAATATTAAAGGCGAACGATTCATGGAGAAATATCATCACCAATTGGAGCTTGCGCCGCGCGACGTTGTTGCTCGTGCCATCTTAAGTGAGATGGAAGCTACCAAATCGACGTTTGTTTATTTGGATATTTCGCATGAACCTGATGAGATGATTAAGCACCGGTTTCCTACCATTTATGAAACCTGTCTGCAATACGGTTTGGATTTAACGTGCGATTGGATACCGGTAGCGCCGGCGGCGCATTACATGATGGGCGGGATAAAGACCGACCTGAACGGAGAAACGAACATTCGCCGTCTGTTCGCCTGTGGAGAGACTTCTTCTACCGGAGTCCATGGAGCGAACCGCCTCGCGAGCAATTCATTGTCAGAGGCTATCGTCTTCGGCCGGCGCATCGTCGATCACATTTCCCAGCTTCCCCCGCTTATACCTTCCGAGACTCGCATGGATTACCAAGCGGAACGGCGGGAGCATTCGTGTCAGCCTGTTGTCGAACGGCGGCTGAAGCTGCAGAAGGTGATGGTGCGTTACGCCGGGCTGCGCCGTCAGGCGGATGGACTGGCTAAAGGATTGGACGAGTTGAAGCGGCAATGCACGATTTTTCATGTGAATTTGACCAAACGGGAAGAGTATGAATTTGCCAACTTGCTTACCTGCGCCATGCTTGTAGCCGAATCGGCCTCTTGGCGAGAAGAAAGCCGCGGAGCGCATTCCCGTGAAGACTATCCGGAGCGTGACGACGAATGCTGGCGCAAACATACGCTGGTGCATCGCGAGCGCGGGATAACGGAGGAGAGAATTAACGATGTTTAGCGTGGAACGAATGGCCTTGCGCCGCCAACTCGAAGCATGGCTGGAGGAAGACTTGGGGACAGGAGATGTCACGACTGCATTTACGATCCCTGCCGGACATACGTCTAAAGGGATAATTCACGCAAAAGATGATGGCGTCATTGCGGGACTTCCGGTTGCCGAAGCCGTATTTGAGGTCGTGGATGCTGAATTGCAATTCAAGGCCTTGGTTTCGGACGGAGACGTTGTCAAGCGCGGCACGATTTTGGCCGAAGTGGAAGGGAGTACGCACAGCATTTTAATGGGAGAGCGGCTTGCTTTGAACTTGCTGCAGCGGATGTCAGGCATTGCGACGAAGACGAGCTCTTTCGTACAAGCGATCGAGGGCTTGTCTGCCAAGCTCGTTGACACGCGCAAGACGACGCCGGGGCATCGCGCGTTGGAGAAATATGCAGTGAGAGTCGGAGGCGGCTTCAATCATCGCTTCGGCCTTTATGATGCGGTGATGATCAAAGACAATCACATCAAGGGCGCAGGCGGTATTCAGGCGGCTGTTGAACGGGCCCGCGATCAGATTCCTTATACGATGAAGATTGAAGTCGAGACCGAATCGCTGGCACAAGTTCGCGAGGCGATTCAAGCTGGAGCGGACATTATTATGCTCGACAATATGGACGACGCGGCTATGAAAGCAGCGGTACAGCTCATCCGCGAGGAGGGGCCGCATATTCGGATTGAAGCATCGGGAGGGGTCACGCTGGACACGATTCGCGGTAAAGCGTTGAGCGGTGTCGATGTCATTTCCGTTGGAGCGTTAACGTACTCTTTTGCGGCGCTCGACATCAGTCTCGATTTGAATGCGAAGAAAGAGGGTTAGTTGGCCGTGATATTCGTCATCGATGTTGGAAACACGAATATTGTACTAGGAGTATATCAACAGGAAACCTTGCTTCATTATTGGCGTTTGTCAACGAACCGGCAGGCGACCGCCGATGAGTACGGAGTCATGATTCATAATTTGTTTGCTTTAGCCGGATTATCGGTCAAGGATATTGAAGGCGTTATTATGTCCTCCGTCGTACCGCCGATTATGCATACGTTGGAACAGTTGTGCGAGACCTACTTGTATAAGACGCCGATCGTTGTCGGCCCCGGCGTAAAGACAGGGCTTAACATCCGCTACGAGAATCCGCGCGAAGTGGGTGCGGATCGGATCGTTAACGCAGTCGGAGCGATAGAGCAATATGGCGGACAAGATCCGTTGGTCGTGGTCGATTTTGGCACGGCTACGACGTTTGACGTAATCGATATGAAAGGGAACTATTTGGGAGGCTCCATTGTCCCCGGCATAGGTATTTCCACGGAAGCGTTGTACCAGCATGCCGCCAAGCTGCCTCGTATTGAGCTGACGAAGCCGAAGTCGGTCATTGGCCGGAATACGGTTCAATCGATGCAAGCGGGCATTATTTTCGGTTATGCGGGCCAAGTAGACGGGATTATTGACCGGATACGGGCGGAGCTCGGGGCGCATCCTAAAGTCATCGCGACTGGCGGGCTCGCCGAATTGATTGCCAGCGAATCGCGCACGATCGATACGGTGAATCCGCTGCTTACGTTGGAGGGATTGCGACTCATCTATAGCCGAAATAAATGTTAACCACGATATGGCCACACGTCTGAAAATATGTAGCGCAGGAGGATTCCATGGTAGAAAGCAATGAACAACATGCACAGGAGCAGAATAAACAGCAGGATAAACTTATCCGCGGCATGGCGCTCGGAGGGAAAGTCCGTATTTTTGCCGTTCGCACGACGCAATTAGTGGATGAATTGCAGCGCCGCCATGGCACTTACCCCACCGCAACCGCAGCTCTTGGCCGCACGGTTACTGCCGCCGCGATGATGGGTGCGATGCTGAAGGGAGAAGAGAAGCTTACGGTACAAGTCAAAGGCGATGGACCGATCGGGCAAATCGTAGCCGATGCGAATGCGCACGGCGAGGTTCGCGGGTACGTAACGCATCCGCAGGTTCATCTGGCGAGCAATGCGCAAGGCAAGCTCGATGTCGCCGGAGCGGTTGGCCGGGATGGCTTTATCCATGTCATTAAGGATTTGGGATTGAAAGAGCCTTATCGCGGCAGCTCGCCTATCATCTCTGGAGAGCTTGGCGAAGATTTCACCTATTATTTCGCAACATCCGAACAGACGCCATCGGCAGTCGGATTAGGAGTGCTGGTCGATGCAGACTCTTCTGTCCTTCATGCAGGAGGCTTCATCATTCAATTGCTGCCTGGATTAACGGATGAAGAAATCAACAAAATTGAACAGTCGCTCAGCGTGCTTCCACCGATTACTGCGCTGTTGGATCAAGGTCTGGAGCTTGAAGAATTGGTGACGTGGATTGTCGATGACGTCCAAGTGATGGACTCCATGCCAATCGTCTTTCGCTGCCAATGCTCCAGAGAGCGGGTGGAGAAGACGCTTATCAGTCTTGGCACAGATGAATTGAATGCTATCATTGAAGAAGACAAAAAGGCAGAAATCGTGTGCCATTTCTGTAATGAAGCGTATCATTTCAACCATGATGAATTAGTGGAACTGGTAGAACAAATGAAGAACTAGCGCACGTTTGAACGGAAATATGGGATAAGGGAAGCAAGCGATATGACGAAAGAAGTCAAAAGCTTATGGGGCTGCATCATTATTTTATTTACCTGCATCATCATACTCGCAGGCATCCTTATCTTTCGGCTCGACACAGCGGCAGAAGATCATGGTGCAACACTTCCCCCTGAATCCTCGTCAGTTGTTGCAACAATAGGCGATGAGCAGGTGACGCGAGCGGAATGGAACGATGAATTGAGGCGTCAGTACGGGGCTATGGTGCTGGAGCAAATACTGACGTCCAAAGCGGCGGAGAAAGAAGCGAACTCGCTCGGAATCAAAGTCACCCAGGAAGAAGTGGAGTGGGAGCTGAAGCAGCAGATGAGAGGGTATGATGATGACGAGGCTTATTTTCAGGCTATGCAGGAGCAGCTCGGCATGAGTCCCGAGCAGCTGAGGAAGGATTTGCACAACCGGCTTCTGATGGAGAAGATTGCGACTAACGAGATAGAGGTGACGGAGGAAGAAGTCGAAAAATATCTTGAGCAGCATCGTGATGTATATGAACCGGTTGCGTCATACGACATCGCCCACATTGTGGTTCCGACCGAGTGGGAGGCCAATGACATTTTGAAGCGGGTCCTGCAGGACGAAACCTTTACTGAACTTGCCAAGCAGCTTTCCCGCGATGAATTTACCGCCCACCAAGGCGGACGGCTTGGCTGGATTGATGAAGATGATCCTTTCATAAACAAAGCTGAATTGAATGCGGCTACCCAAATGTCAGTAGGTGAAATATCGGAACCAATCCAAGTGAAAGATGGATACGCTATCGTAATGCTGAACGGAAAAAAAGAAGTCGAACCGGAAGAACGCAAGGCGCTTCGAAGCCGGGTGCGCAAGGACTTAGCCCTGTCGAAGACGCCGCCTTTAACGGACTGGGAAGAGGCGCTGCGAAAAAAGTACAATGCGGCAATCAAGGATACGGCATTCGCCGAACAACATGGATAATGAAGGGATAATCGCAAGAGCGAGGGAGATGCCTGTTCTTGCGAATATCCCTTTTTTATTTGGACGCTGCTGTGTTTTGTAGGGACGGCAAGATGGATGTATTTTACCGATATACGGCACACAATAGAATGGAACATATTTCTGGCGCGCTCTTGACATCTGGCTTGTGGATTGCTAAGATGTAATAAAACCAAGTGAAATAGTCGGAAATGAATGTTAATGCAATCCATGGGAGGGCTTCGATATGCCAAGAATCGTCAATAGTGTCACTGAATTGATTGGGGATACCCCGCTGGTGCGTCTGAACCGTATTGTGCCTGAAGGCAGCGCGGAGATCTATGTCAAGTTGGAATATCAGAATCCGGGAGCAAGCGTCAAAGACCGGATTGCCATTAGTATGATTGAGGTAGCTGAGCAGGAAGGCCGTTTAAAACCGGGCGATACGATTGTGGAGCCGACAAGCGGCAATACCGGCATCGGTCTGGCCATGGTAGCGGCTGCCAAAGGATACAAGGCGATTCTTGTCATGCCGGAGACGATGAGCCTTGAACGCCGCAATTTGCTCCGGGCATACGGAGCCGAGCTTGTCCTGACCCCAGGCTCGGAAGGGATGAACGGAGCGGTGCGCAAAGCGGAGGAGATGGCGGAGGAGAATCCTTCTTATTTCATCCCGCAGCAATTCAAGAACCAAGCGAACGTGAAGATTCACCGTGAGACGACTGGGCCAGAAATAGTCGAAGCGATACAAGCGTACGACGGTAAGCTGGATGCTTTTGTAGCCGGTATCGGTACCGGCGGAACGATATCCGGTACAGGCGAAGTGCTGAAGAGCCATTTTCCTGACATCCGCATCGTAGCGGTAGAGCCGGCAGCTTCACCGATCTTGTCGGGAGGCAAGCCAGGAGCGCATAAGATTCAAGGTATTGGCGCGAACTTCGTTCCCGACATACTGAATCGGGAGATTTATGACCAGATTATTCCGGTTGAAAATGACGATGCTTTCGACATTGCCCGCCATGTGGCTAAGGAAGAAGGCATTTTATGCGGAATTTCCTCAGGTGCCGCCATTTATGCCGCGCTGCAGGTCGCGCGTGAGTTAGGCGAAGGCAAACGTGTTATTGCGGTTGTACCGAGCAATGGCGAAAGATACTTGAGCACGCCGCTGTTCAACTTCGAGAACTAAACGTGCTTGCTCCTCTTAACCAAACATACTTGACCTCCCCCTCATGTCACGGGCGGCAGGGCGAACGGCGTTCGCTTTGCAGGCTATGAAGTGAGGGGGTTTTTAAGATTAAGGAAAGGTTGCCTCAAAGCGCGCGGCTTCCCATTTCGCCTGCACAGATTGCGCCATTTCAAAAGCCGAACAACATTACATTATCTTACAGCAAGCGGCCTTTTCTTATGTCCCGTCTTTGACTATACTATTTGTTAAGAAATAAGATAAAGAAGCGACTTTTCGGACACGGACTTGAAGGACATTTTTTTGGTGGGGTGAATTAGTGGAGCAAGCAACTGTTGAGAAAGGGCAGGCAGCGGTCACGCTTGAACATTGGCATCGCTTTGCGAAGGAAGGCTATACGGTTCTTCCTTACGTGCTTAAGTTCGAGCTTCCGGCTGCGCAGGCGCGCATTCCTTCCTGGTTGCCCGCATGGGAAGGGGCGGGCGAGCATGCTTTCGTATTGGAGAGCGGAAAGGGCGGAAGATATACGTTCTTGGGCTTGAGTGCCGCTTCGGTTATATCAGGTAAAGGCCGGAAAGCCTCGGTATCGGAGCCTCATCAGCCGACGCAATCGCGCCAAGGGGAACCGCTTGAGCTGATTCAGCAATGGATGGCGCCATATCGCGCCCCGCGCATACAAGAGCTCCCTAAATTTACGGGCGGCTGTGTCGGGTATTTGAGCTACGATGTTGCGCGTTCGATAGAGCGGCTGCCTCTACTTGCCGACGATGATTTGGATTTGCCGGATTATATATTTATGCAAATGAACGAACTGTGGATCGTGGATCAACAGGTTCATTGTCTCTATTGTGCGGTCATGACGACAGAAACCGATGGAGCGTTATCTGCGCGATACGCAGCGGCTGAGCAGCGCGCACAGGCAATGAAGGGTCAATGGGACGATTGGCGGCAGGTATGCCAGCAGGAGGAAATGCACGCGGAAGCGATCCGGCGCCGGCAGGCATTAGAGGAAGGCATGTCGATCGATATCGAAGCGTTCGACGGGGTTGAAACAGCGTTCCCCAAGGAGCGATTCAAGGAAGCGGTCCGCAAAATTCAGAATTATATTAGCCAGGGCGACGTGTTTCAAGTGAACTTGTCGATGCGCCAAATGCGTAAAATCAATGAATCGGCGGAGCGCTTGTATGAATGGATCCGCGAGTTGAACCCATCGCCGTATATGGGACTGCTGCGGTTCCCCGAGTTCCAGCTTGTCTCTTGTTCGCCTGAACTGCTCGTGCGTGCAGAGCAAGGCGAAGTGAGTGCCCGGCCGATCGCCGGAACGCGGCGCAGGGGGCATACTCCGGAAGAGGATGCGTTTATGGCCGAAGAGCTTATCACCAATGAAAAGGAGCGGGCGGAGCATATTATGCTCGTGGATTTGGTGCGTAACGACCTGGGGCGTATATCGCAGTATGGTTCAGTGCGAGTAGATGAGCTCATGGTTATCGAGTATTACTCGCATGTCATGCATTTGGTGTCTGAAGTAAAAGGGGCATTGGCTGCTGGCAAGGATGCGATCGATGTCATTCGCGCCACCTTCCCCGGAGGGACGATTACGGGAGCGCCGAAAGTTCGCACGATGGAGATTATCGAGGAACTGGAGCCTGTCCGGCGCGGCCCATATACCGGCTCGTTCGGTTGGATTGACTATAACGGCGATATGGAATTAAATATTATTATTCGTACATTGACGCTGAAGGATGGCGTTGGACATATCCAGGCCGGAGCCGGTATCGTTATCGACTCGGATCCGGAACGGGAATATGCGGAAAGCCTGAATAAAGCGAAGGCGTTATGGAAGGCCGTACAAATGAGCGAACGCGATGTGAAAGAGCGGACCCGGACGGTAAAGGCGGTTGCCGCTTCCAATGAACCGGAAAAAGAAATATAATGCCGATGCTGTGGGGAGGATGAATGCAAGATGATAGTGGTCATTGATAACTATGATTCATTTACGTATAACTTGGTGCAATATTTAGGGGAGCTAGGCGAAGATGTGCAAGTGTTTCGCAACGACGAAATTGATATCGAGGGAATTGAACAGCTTAAGCCGGATCATTTGCTGTTGTCTCCAGGACCGTGCACCCCGAATGAGGCCGGAATTACGCTTGACGTCATTGAGCATTTCAAAGGCAAATTGCCTATCTTGGGCGTATGTCTCGGACATCAAGCGATCGGACAGGCTTTCGGCGGCAAAGTAATCCGCGCCGAGCGGCTGATGCACGGCAAGACCTCTCCCATTCAGCATGAAGGACAATCGGTGTTCGCCGGTTTGCCTAATCCGTTTACGGCGACACGCTACCATTCGCTTATCGTAGAGCGCGAGTCGTTGCCGGATTGCTTGGAAATCACCGCAGAAACGGCTGAAGGAGAAATCATGGGTTTACGCCATAAGAACTATCCTATCGAAGGTGTCCAGTTTCACCCGGAGTCCATCATAACTGACCACGGACATCAGATGCTGCGTAATTTTCTGAACGTGAAAGCAGGCGTATAAGATGAAAGTCGTTGGGTGGAACGGGAGGTTAGTATCGAGCGAACAAGCCGCGGTTCCTGTCATGGACCACGGCTTTTTGTACGGAATGACCTTGTTTGAGACAATGCGTACGTATGACGGACGCCCCTTTTTATTAGAGCGTCACTTGAGGCGATTGGCAGAGGCATGCGGCACGTTAGGGATTCGATATACATTGGATGCCGCTCAGGCCGAACGGCATATCGGCGAGGTGATGGCGGCTAACGGACTGAAGGAGGCTTATATTCGGTATACAGTGAGCGCGGGTGAGAACGGCTTCGGCCTGCCTGCCGGCGCTTACACGGCGCCACTGACCTTGGTGCTGACCAAGCCGCTGCCGTTAATGCCGGACATGGTGTATGGCAATGGTAAACCGTTGCAACTGCTCCAGACGAGACGGAATTCCCCTGAAGCGGCCATCCGCTATAAATCAGGCCATTACATGAACAATATTGTGGCGAAGCGCGAGCTAACGAGCTGCCGTTCCGCCGGACAAGGGGCGGAAGGGCTTATGCTGACCGCAGACGGCAAGCTGGCCGAGGGTATCGCAAGCAACCTGTTCTTTATTGCGGGAGATCGGTTGTGCACTCCTGCTATCGAAGCAGGCATCTTGCCTGGCATTACACGGAGATTTGTATTGGAATTGGCGCCAGCTTGCGGACTACACCCCGAGGAGGGATTGTATACGTGGGATGATCTGATGCAGGCGGAGGAAGTTTTTATTACGACATCCGTACAGGAACTGGTTCCGATTACTTCCTTATGGGGGACGGACGGGGAGCCGGTACAAGTGGGTCTGGGACGAATCGGTTCATTTACGGCCAAGCTGCTGCAACTGTATCGTGCAGCGGCAGCAGCCGCGCAGTGAGGGGAACGTTTCTGGCGCATGGATGAACATCAGCGAGAATAGAGGAGATGAATGAAGCATGCTGCAACCGACATTTCGGCAGCGCACCTATCAGTGGGGCAGTTGTTCCCTGTCATTGGGCAGCCGCACGCTTGTGATGGGTATTCTGAATGTAACGCCGGACTCCTTTTCCGACGGGGGGCGTTACAACGAGGTCGATCGCGCCATTGTCCATGTGCGGGAAATGGTGGCGCAAGGCGCGGACATAATCGATATAGGCGGAGAGTCGACACGCCCTGGCTATGAACCGGTAGGAGCGGAAGAAGAGTTAATACGGATTATTCCAGTCATTGAGGCCCTGCATGCGGAAATGCCGCATATTCCGATTTCGGTGGATACGTACAAGGCCGAAGTGGGTCGCCGGGCATTAGAAGCGGGCGCACATATATTGAACGATATTTGGGGCTGTAAAAAGGATCAGCAAATGGCGCATGTGGCTGCACATTATGAGTGTCCGATCATATTGATGCACAACCGTCCGGAGAGGCAGTACGATGATTTCGTGCAGGATGTGAAGCGCGATCTGCTCGAGAGTGCAGCCATTGCGAAGGCGGCAGGGGTTAAGGCAGAGAACATCTGGCTCGATCCCGGCATCGGATTTGCGAAGGACCGCGAGGATAACCTGACGCTCATGCATCATCTGGATGAACTTGGGGAGCTTGGATATCCCGTGCTGTTGGCTGCTTCCCGCAAACGGTTCATCCGTGATACGCTTGAGCTTCCTGTGGGCGAATTGGCCGAGGGAACGGCTGCCACTACGGCGCTTGGCATTGCACAGGGCTGTCAAATTGTCCGTGTTCACGATATTCAAGCCAACGTACGAACGGCACGCATGTGCGATGCGATGCTATACCCGCGGTAAAGCCGTATTAGCCGGCAGACCTGTTCGGTTCATCCTGAAAGGAAGGAGCTACTAACCATGATTAAGACGAAAGTGGCAGGATATGATCGCATGCAGCTTCATCGCATGGAGTTTTTCGGCCGGCACGGAGTGTTTCAGGAGGAACGCGCTTTAGGGCAGCTCTGGTATGTCGATTTGGACTTGCAGATAGACTTGCGTCAAGCAGGGGTAACGGACGATTTAAGCGATTCGGTCAATTATGCGGATATTTTCTATTTGGTTAAATCGATAGTCGAAGGACAATCGTTTCAACTGGTGGAGGCGTTGACGGAGCGGATTGCGGCGGCGCTCCTTGAGGCTTATCCAAAAATCAACGAAGCTACAGTGCGCGTGACGAAGCCGCATCCTCCGTTGGACATTCATTTTCAAGGCTTGACCGTTGAAATGACGCGTGTGCGGGACCGGGATGAACGGCACGTTGATGAAAGCGGGGCGTAACGATGGATCGAGAAAAAGGGCAAAACGCGTCGATTTGTGTAACAGGGGCTGACGCAGGTCCCGTAACCGCCTATATTGCGCTTGGGGCAAATATCGGCGAGCGCGAACGCTCGCTGCACGCAGCGTTGACTGAGCTTGATCGCCATAATTACATTAAGGTTGCGGCCTGCTCGGATATTTACGAGACCGATCCGGTGGGATATGAGGATCAGCCGGAATTTTTGAATATGACCGCTTGTTTGGCAACTTCGCTTGATGCGGAGGCATTGCTGCAGGTGATGCTCGATATTGAGAAGCGGCTTGGCCGGGTGCGCAATATTCGCAATGGTCCGCGCGTCATTGATTTGGATTTGCTCTGGGTGGAAGGCTCCAAGGTGAATACGCCCGATTTGACGTTGCCTCACCCGCGGATGGGCGAGCGTCTATTCGTCATGGTGCCGCTTGCCGATATCGTGCCCGAATCCGATACGCAATTGCACGCATTCGTTCACCAAGCCTTGGGAACACTGGATGGAAAGGAAGGGATTCGGAAGTGGAAACGAAGCAGCTGGCCAAGCGAATCCGCGCCTTCCGCAAGCTCAGGGGACTGACGCAGCAGCAGTTGGCCGATCGCGTGCGCATCTCCGTCTCCGTGCTCGGGGAGATGGAACGGGGACATCGCGAAATTGACGAACGGACCATCATCAAAATTTCCCGAGAATTAAATATTTCAAAGGATGAACTAGCCACGCTACCCTCCATCTTGTAAAATGGAACTTTGGCAACCGTTATACACATGCAACAGCACCCAATGGCACGTGTTGAAATAGATCAGTGAGAGAAAGGAGTGTGGCCGAGATGCTGAAAATTGCAAACATCGAAATGAAAAATCAGGTCGTACTCGCTCCGATGGCCGGCGTCTGTAACCCGGCTTTCCGCTTGATTGCGAAGGAGTTCGGCTGCGGCCTCGTCTGCGCTGAAATGGTAAGTGATAAAGCGCTCGTTCACGGCAACGAACGCACGCGGGAGATGCTCTATGTAGACGATCGGGAGAAGCCGCTTAGTCTGCAAATCTTCGGCGGCGATCGCAAGTCCCTGGTGGAGGCAGCCAAGATTGTCGATAAAGATTCCAATGCCGATATCATCGACATTAATATGGGATGTCCGGTGCCTAAGGTGACAAAATGCGACGCCGGAGCGCGCTGGCTCTTGGATCCGAACAAAATTTATGAAATGGTGTCGGCAGTTGTCGAGGCGGTCGAGAAGCCTGTTACCGTAAAAATGCGCATAGGCTGGGACGATGAGCATATTTATGTCGTTGAAAATGCGAAGGCGGTCGAGCGGGCCGGCGGGCAAGCGGTCAGCGTTCATGGACGGACGCGCGAGCAGCTGTACACCGGTCAGGCTGATTGGAGCTTTATTCGCCAAGTAAAGGAAGCGGTCTCGATTCCCGTAATCGGGAACGGGGACGTATTCTCGCCTGAAGACGCGAAGCGGATGCTTGAGGAGACAGGCTGCGACGGCGTCATGATTGGCCGTGGAGCGCTTGGCAATCCATGGATGCTGTATCGCACGGTGGAATACTTGTCCAATGGAACATTGCCGCCAGATCCGTCTCCGGGGGAGAAGGTGCGCATTGCGATCGTACACATGGATCGCTTAATCGCTTTGAAGGGCGAAAAGGTGGCAGTGAAGGAGATGCGGAAGCATTTGGCATGGTATTTGAAAGGATTGCCTAGCGCCGCGCGCGTTAAGGATGCTATTATGGAAGAAACGCGCCGTGACGAAATGGTCCGCATGCTGGAGGATTACGTGGCACAGGTGGAGGAGCAAGCGAACGCGATATAACAGGACAGCGCGTCTTCATACTTGTCGACGATTACAGGCAGGACACATACGTGTCCTGCTCGATTTTGGTAAAAAGCCAATTCGTCAATCGGGAAGTCGAGAGACAATGGGAACATGATTGAACAATCGTTGAAGCGGGACTTATCGAAGCGTTTTCAAACGCGTGTGCCGTCTCATTGACTTTTACTAATCCATCCCATATAATTCAACAATAGAAAATTCGCCTCGGGCCTTGGCATGTTTAAGCAACAATTTCAATCGATGAACAAGCAAGTAAAGAAGTCATCATGTGGTAAAGACGCCATATGATGAAATAAGGTATTCGCATCGGCTGCATCGGAAGTGATCGCTGTCAGGCGGCCCGGAGGCCGGAGTGCGAAAATATTGATCATGACAGGAGAATCGGTAAGATGAGCGATAAAGAAGTCATTCTGACCCAGGACGGTCTGAAGAAGCTGGAGGAAGAGCTTGAAAATCTCAAATCCGTAAAACGTCGTGAAGTGGCAGAGCGAATTAAAGTAGCGATCGGCTACGGCGACATCAGCGAGAACTCCGAATACGAAGATGCGAAGAACGAACAAGCATTCATAGAAGGTCGTATCATTACATTGGAAAAAATGCTTCGCAACGCGCGCATCATTAACAACGATGAGATTGATACGGATACGGTGAGCATTGGTTCTACGGTTATCGTGGAAGATGTGGAGTTCGGCGACACGATGGAGTACACAATTGTCGGCACAGCGGAATCGGATCCGCTGCAAAATCGGATTTCGAATGAAAGCCCAGTGGGCAAGGCTATTTTAGGCAAGATCAAAGGCACGGTCGTAGACGTTAACGTACCTGCGGGCGTGATTCAATACAAAATCATTGACATTAAGCGCCAGTAGCAAAGATTTGCGTCAAATGCGCAGTGAACGGCGAAGGACAGGCACAAGTGGATGAAAGCTTCCAAAAGGAAGCTTTTTTCTCGATAAGGAAGCAGGAGCAGCCTGTTGCTGCTTGTGTGCGAGTGAGAAATTTTCATGAAAAAATTTGAAAATGGAAATGAAAATCATAAAGGTTGATCATTTATGCTCGCTATAATCTATTGGAGATCGTTCAGCATGAAGCAATGAACGCATGCATAAGAAGGAGTGGAACGTTATGACGGACGTCGTCAACCAAGAAACCGAATTAAGCGAATTGTTGCAAATTCGCCGTAACAAATTGGACGAGCTGCGCAAATTAGGCATTGACCCGTTCGGTAAGAAGTATAGCCGCACACATACGGCCACAGCAGTACTGGACAAGTATAATGACATGACGAAGGAAGAGCTGGATGAAGCGGGCGCGGAAGTGAGCCTGGCGGGCCGCATTATGGCGAAGCGCGGCATGGGGAAAGCAAGCTTTGCCCACATCCAGGATCTGACGGGCCGCATTCAAATTTACGTGCGTCAAGATACGGTGCCTGAACCGAAATTCGAAGCATTCAGCATGCTTGATCTCGGCGACATTATCGGTGTCCGCGGTATTGTCTTCAAGACGAAGACGGGCGAAACGACAATCAAGGTGCTCGAGCTTGAAGTGCTGTCGAAGTCGCTCTATCCGCTGCCAGAGAAATATCACGGTCTGAAGGACGTCGAGCTGCGCTACCGCCAGCGTTACGTCGATTTGATCATGAATCCGGAAGTGCAGCAGACGTTCATTGCGCGTTCGCGTATTATTCAAGCGATGCGGCGGTATTTGGATTCGCTGGGCTACTTGGAAGTCGAAACGCCGACACTGCATGCGATTGCAGGCGGTGCGGCAGCCCGTCCGTTCGTTACACACCATAATGCGCTGGATATGAAGCTATACATGCGTATCGCTATCGAGCTGCATTTGAAGCGGCTTATCGTGGGCGGCCTGGAGAAAGTATACGAAATCGGCCGCGTATACCGGAATGAAGGCATCTCGACCCGCCATAATCCGGAATTCACGATGATCGAGTTGTATGAGGCGTATGCCGATTACGAAGATATCATGAATCTGACCGAGAACATGATTGCGCATATTGCAAAAGAGGTTCTTGGCACGACGAAAATTCAATATCAAGATCATGAGGTGGATCTTACGCCTGCATGGCGCCGCGTTACTATGGTTGATGCGGTAAAAGAAGCGACAGGTGTCGACTTCTCCGTACAAATGACGGACGAAGAAGCGCATCGTCTGGCGAAGGAACATAAGGTTGCGGTTGAGCCGCACTTTACTTTCGGACACATTTTGAATGCATTCTTCGAGCAATTCGTTGAAGAGACGCTCATTCAACCGACGTTCGTTATGGGACACCCGGTTGAAATTTCGCCGCTCGCCAAGAAAAATGATCAAGATCCGCGCTTTACGGATCGGTTCGAGCTGTTCATCGTAGCGCGCGAGCATGCAAATGCCTTCACAGAGCTTAATGATCCAATCGATCAGCGCCAACGCTTTGAAGCGCAGCTGGAAGAGCGTGAACACGGCAACGATGAAGCGCATGACATGGATGACGACTTTATCCGAGCGCTGGAATATGGCTTGCCGCCTACAGGCGGACTGGGCATCGGCGTTGACCGGCTCGTGATGCTTCTGACCAATGCGCCGTCTATTCGCGACGTGCTGCTCTTCCCGCATATGCGTGATCGCAGCAATTCATAATAGTATGCAGAGGCCAATTCTCTGACAGAGAATTGGCTTTTTTTGCGTGCGTCGCTGCAGGCCATGCCTTATGCTGCTGTGTTTGCTGAGGGATTGAATCGGAAGAGATAGTATGCAATCGTATGGTGTCGATCAGCCCTGATACCTGGCCAGCCGGAGAGACGCGCGGGCTGCGCGCACGGGGAGTATTATGAAGTGGATATGGAAGGCAGGCAGTCTGCAGGAAGCGACACTGATTGTAATGCATAGCGGACTTTGTCGCATCCGCTCGCCATATGAGTTGATGATCCGCGAGGAAGTATTTCATCTCCCCTGCATGATGTGCTTTCCTTCTATGATAAGGAAGAAGCATGGATAAGAAGCGGGATTGCTCCTTGATTGGGTTCATAATACGGTTCGTTTCGGATGGAGTAATGGAGCGGTAGAGCGGGATTTTACATGCAGGATTAATCAAAGGAGTGACAGTAATTTTTTACCTGTTGCACGCTGTTGAA
>NZ_JAFFHZ010000001.1:2435000-2517500 GCF_017052585.1 Paenibacillus apiarius
ACACGTGAAACCCCGTGGGAATCTGGCAGGACCATCTGCTAAGGCTAAATACTCCCTGGTGACCGATAGTGAAGCAGTACCGTGAGGGAAAGGTGAAAAGCACCCCGGAAGGGGAGTGAAATAGAACCTGAAACCGTGTGCTTACAAGAAGTCAGAGCCCGTTAACTGGGTGATGGCGTGCCTTTTGTAGAATGAACCGGCGAGTTACGTTTACGTGCAAGGTTAAGGTGAAAAGCCGCAGCCGCAGCGAAAGCGAGTCTGAATAGGGCGAATGAGTACGTAGTCGTAGACCCGAAACCGTGTGATCTACCCCTGTCCAGGGTGAAGGTGCGGTAACACGCACTGGAGGCCCGAACCCACGTACGTTGAAAAGTGCGGGGATGAGGTGGGGGTAGCGGAGAAATTCCAATCGAACTCGGAGATAGCTGGTTCTCCCCGAAATAGCTTTAGGGCTAGCCTCGGAGTCAAGAGTCGTGGAGGTAGAGCACTGATTGGATGCGGGGCCCGCCAAGGGTTACCAAGTTCAGTCAAACTCCGAATGCCATCGACTTATATCCGGGAGTCAGACAGTGGGTGCTAAGGTCCATTGTCAAGAGGGAAACAGCCCAGACCATCAGCTAAGGCCCCTAAGTATACGTTAAGTGGGAAAGGATGTGGAGTTGCCCAGACAACCAGGATGTTGGCTTAGAAGCAGCCATCATTTAAAGAGTGCGTAATAGCTCACTGGTCGAGTGACTCTGCGCCGAAAATGTAACGGGGCTAAACGTATCGCCGAAGCTATGGCTTGCATCGTAAGATGCATGGGTAGGGGAGCGTTGTGTATCGGGTTGAAGGTAGACCGGAAGGACTGCTGGACTATACACAAGTGAGAATGCCGGTATGAGTAACGAAAAGACATGTGAGAATCATGTCCGCCGAAAGCCTAAGGGTTCCTGGGGAAGGCTCGTCCGCCCAGGGTAAGTCGGGACCTAAGGCGAGGCCGAAAGGCGTAGTCGAAGGACAACAGGTTGAAATTCCTGTACCACCGTAAGCCGTTATGAGCAATGGGGGGATGCAGAAGGATAGGGACGCGAGCTGATGGATGCTCGTCCAAGCAGTGAGGCCGGTCAGTAGGCAAATCCGCTGACCATAAGGCTGGGCTGTGACGGGGAGGGAAATTTATAGTACCGAAGGTCTTGATTTCATGCTGCCAAGAAAAGCCTCTAGCCAGGTGAAGGTGCCCGTACCGCAAACCGACACAGGTAGGCGAGAAGAGAATTCTAAGGCGCGCGGAAGAACTCTCGTTAAGGAACTCGGCAAAATGACCCCGTAACTTCGGGAGAAGGGGTGCCTCGGTAGGGTGAATAGCCCGAGGGGGCCGCAGTGAAAAGGCCCAAGCGACTGTTTAGCAAAAACACAGGTCTGTGCGAAGCCGCAAGGCGAAGTATACGGGCTGACGCCTGCCCGGTGCTGGAAGGTTAAGGGGAGTGGTTAGCCGCAAGGCGAAGCTATGAACCGAAGCCCCAGTAAACGGCGGCCGTAACTATAACGGTCCTAAGGTAGCGAAATTCCTTGTCAGGTAAATTCTGACCCGCACGAATGGCGTAACGACTTGGGCGCTGTCTCAACGAGAGATCCGGTGAAATTTTAATACCTGTGAAGATGCAGGTTACCCGCGACAAGACGGAAAGACCCCATGGAGCTTTACTGCAGCTTGATATTGGACTTTGGTACGGTCTGTACAGGATAGGTGGGAGCCTGCGAAGCCGGTGCGCCAGCATCGGTGGAGGCATCGTTGGGATACCACCCTGATCGTATCGGAGTTCTAACCTAGGACCGTAATCCGGTTCGGGGACAGTGTCAGGTGGGCAGTTTGACTGGGGCGGTCGCCTCCTAAAGAGTAACGGAGGCGCCCCAAGGTTCCCTCAGAATGGTTGGAAATCATTCGAAGAGTGCAAAGGCAGAAGGGAGCTTGACTGCGAGACCTACAAGTCGAGCAGGGACGAAAGTCGGGCTTAGTGATCCGGTGGTACCGCATGGAAGGGCCATCGCTCAACGGATAAAAGCTACCCTGGGGATAACAGGCTTATCTCCCCCAAGAGTCCACATCGACGGGGAGGTTTGGCACCTCGATGTCGGCTCATCGCATCCTGGGGCTGAAGTAAGTCCCAAGGGTTGGGCTGTTCGCCCATTAAAGCGGTACGCGAGCTGGGTTCAGAACGTCGTGAGACAGTTCGGTCCCTATCTGTCGCGGGCGTAGGAAATTTGAGAGGAGCTGTCCTTAGTACGAGAGGACCGGGATGGACGTACCGCTGGTGTACCAGTTGTCTCGCCAGAGGCATGGCTGGGTAGCTACGTACGGAAGGGATAAGCGCTGAAAGCATCTAAGCGTGAAGCCCCCTTCAAGATGAGATTTCCCAATTAGTAAGACCCCTTGAAGACGACGAGGTAGATAGGTTCGGGGTGGAAGCACAGCAATGTGTGGAGCTGACGAATACTAATCGGTCGAGGGCTTATCCTAATAACAATGATTCTAGAGCAAATGAAACTTTCGCGTTCAGTTTTCAAGGCGCAATCCTTGAATATCTGTTTGGTGGCGATAGCGGAGGGGTTCCACGCGTACCCATCCCGAACACGACCGTTAAGCCCTCCAGCGCCGATGGTACTTGGACCGCAGGGTCCTGGGAGAGTAGGACGTTGCCAAGCAGACGATATCCACTGACTTATGTCAGTGGATTTTTTGTATATAAGCAAGTCAAGCTCCCGCTTCGTCTAGGAAATGAAGAAAAACGTTGGACGAGCTGAACAGAATGCATGACAATCTAAACATAAACTCATGGCGAGCTGCATCTGCCCCAAGAGGCTGTTCCGCTTGGCCAATTGCTGAAAATCGGTATTTCCGCGTGAGAAACTGCAAATATGCTGTAGAATTTGGCTCTGCATCTCATTATAGACTCGTAACTGCAATTATGCAGTTATTATGACTAGTTATACCATTATTTGTGTGAAACAAGCATGGTGAACTGTACAAATGCAGTTCATTGGGAAATTTAGGCGCAAACAGGGCCGATTCGCTGCACTTTTGCAGTTAGAGCGTGTCAATTAATCATCGTACGAATGAATTCAGCCCATAGATAAACCAACTTATTTCTTTATACCTAAAGTATCCCTGTAAAATGATGTCTGTCCTTACTTTTATCATTGTATTTATGAATCGCATCTCTCCATCTAACTGGAATATTATGAATGAATAGGAAGACAAACAGGAAACGAAGCGTGCAATTCTGCTTTTGTGCCCATTTTCTTAGAGGAAAAGAATGATACAGTTCAGCCTTTCTCATACTAATTAAAAGTCATTTAATTTGTATACGTGGGGAGGACACTCTAGATATTGAAAATTATTGAAAAGCGTTGAAAAATCTCCTTTCATTAAAAGGCGCTTATCTTGACAGCCTTATACCGCTTTGCTAAGATTGCAATAATATATTCAGAGAGATGACGTAAATCGGAGGACAAGCCCCGTGTCGCAAGGGTTTGGCCGATGGATCGCCAATTTAAATCAAGGGAGGAACTTTCTGGTGTGGGAATCTAAGTTTGTAAAGGAAGGTTTAACATTTGACGATGTGCTGTTGGTGCCGCGTAAATCGAGTGTATTGCCACGGGAAACAGATGTATCGACGCGCTTAAGCAGCAAAGTGAAGTTAAATATTCCTTTGATTAGCGCAGGTATGGACACGGTAACGGAAGCTCCGCTTGCCATCGCAATTGCACGTGAAGGCGGAATCGGCATCGTTCACAAAAATATGCCGATTGAACGGCAAGCAGAGGAAGTTGACCGCGTAAAGCGTTCGGAGAGTGGCGTCATTACCAATCCGTTCTCTTTATCGCCAGAACATACGGTGGAAGAGGCTGATCGCTTGATGGCCAAATATCGTATTTCCGGTGTTCCGATTGTCGATGACAATCATAAGCTGGTCGGCATTTTAACGAACCGTGACCTACGCTTCGTGCATGACTTCAGTATTCTCATTAAGGAAGTTATGACGCATGAGAACCTAGTAACGGCAGCTGTTGGAACGACGCTCGAGGAAGCGGAAGTTATTTTGCAGCAGCACAAAATCGAAAAACTGCCGTTGGTGGATGAGGCGAACACGTTGAAAGGTCTCATTACGATTAAAGATATCGAAAAAGCGATTCAATACCCGAATGCGGCGAAAGACGAGCAAGGGCGTCTCCTCTGCGGCGCTGCGATTGGAATTTCGAAGGATACGTATGAACGCGCAGAAGCGCTTGTTCAAGCGGGTGTGGACGTCATTGTCGTCGATTCGGCTCATGGCCATCATATCAACATTATTGAAGCAGTCCGCAAATTGCGCGGTTTATATCCAGAGCTGACAATTATCGCAGGCAACGTCGCAACAGGCGACGCAACTCGCGACTTGATCGAAGCCGGCGCGTCCGTCGTTAAAGTCGGTATCGGACCAGGCTCCATCTGTACGACACGCGTCATTGCGGGTATCGGTGTTCCCCAAATTACGGCAGTGTACGATTGCGCGACGGTAGCGCGTGAATACGGCATTCCTGTTATCGCAGACGGGGGCATCAAATATTCCGGTGACATTACGAAAGCCATTGCAGCAGGCGCAAGCGCGGTTATGCTCGGCAGCTTGTTCGCAGGCACCGAGGAAAGCCCTGGCGAATCCGAGATTTATCAAGGACGCCGCTTCAAAGTATATCGCGGGATGGGTTCCCTTGGGGCCATGAAGCAAGGCAGCAAGGATCGCTACTTCCAGGACAATGATAATGAGAAGAAGCTTGTTCCAGAAGGCATCGAGGGGCGTGTTGCTTATAAAGGGCCGCTTGCCGATACGATTCATCAGCTTCTCGGTGGCCTTAAGGCAGGTATGGGCTACTGCGGAACGAATAATTTGAACGAATTGCAAAATGATACGTATTTCGTCAAAATCTCAGGTGCGGGTCTTCGCGAAAGCCATCCGCACGATGTGCAAATTACGAAGGAAGCGCCGAACTATTCCTTGTAACTTGCATCATTTCATGCAGATTCGACAAAGAAAGGCAGGGTATTACAACCCTGTCTTTTTTTTGCGTGGCCCGCTATGTTAGAATAGCTTCATGTGGGATTTATTCAGGAGAGGAGTTGTCGTGGTGTTGCAGCACAAACAAGCATCCAGACGCACAACATGGAAACGGGCGGTGGCGATTGTTACCGCATGTCAAATATTAAGCTTTGCCCTATTGCCTTCAGCAGGAATGGTACTGGCCGAAGCGGCAGCAACCCAAGAGAAGGGACAGCAAGCCGCTACCAATAAAGGGGCGTCTGCTCCAGCAGCGAAAGTGACCAAGGAATCGCTTGGATTGGAAGTCACCTCCGCGATCTTAATGGAAGCGAGCACGGGACAAGTGCTTGTAGATATAGATTCGAACTCGCCCAAGCCGCCGGCAAGCATGACGAAGATGATGACTGAGTATATCGTCATGGAAAAGGTAAAGAACAAGGAACTCAGTTGGGACGACGAGGTAACAACGCAAGAGCATGCTTCCCTGACGGAAGGTTCCCGTATTTTCCTGGCCAAGGGAGATAAGCATAAGGTGCGTGATTTATACATCGCCATGGCGATTGGCTCTGCCAATGATGCCACCGTTGCGCTGGCAGAACACATTGCGGGCTCGGAACCTGAATTCGTCAAGCTGATGAATGATACGGCGAAGAGATTAGGGATGACTACGGCGCATTTCATCAACTCCACAGGGCTTGGAAGGAATGATATGCCCAAGGACTATCGTCCTGAAGGCACTGATGAGACGGTAATGTCTGCAATGGACGTCGCCAAGCTTGTGCGTGCTATTGTCGTCGATCATCCAGAATTCAGCCAGTTCACGACCATTCAATCGTTCAAGTTCCGCGAGCGGGATCAGACGCCGATTACGAACTTGAATTGGATGCTGGAAGCGAACAAAAATATTACGAACTTCAAGCGCTACGCCTATCAAGGATTAGATGGAATGAAGACGGGTTTCACTGATCAAGCCCAATACACCTTTGCGGGTACGGCAGTGCGTGATAACATGCGCTTAATCTCGGTCGTTATGGGGACAAGCTCGAAGAGCGAGCGTTTCGTGCAGACGCAGAAGCTGCTTGACCACGGCTTCACCAGCTATGAGGTGAAGAGCGTCGTGGCTCCGAAGAAAGTCGTAGCCGGCGTGGAGGAAGCGCCGATTAAGAAGGGCGTCAAGACGCAAGTTCCGATTGTGACCGAATCGGGCGTATCGTTCGTTGTGCCCAAAGGTGCCAAGGTAGACGACAAAATTACGCATGCCGAGAAGTTAATCCCGGAAAATGAGCTGGTTGCTCCGATTAAAAACGGACAAAAAGTCGGAACGATTACTTTTACGTATAAAGATAAAGATGTGGAACAGAAACAGACGGTCAACCTGATCGCGTCAGAAGATGTGGAGAAGGGAAGCTGGTGGCGTCTGTTCTTCCGGGCGATCGGAGACTTTTTCGTAGATTTGTTCAAATCCATTAAAAATTTGTTCTAATCCGCACGAATTAAGGCAATCTATATGTCAATTCCGACAATATTGGTTGTCTATCCTATGGCGCATCATGTAAAATAAGTGAATGAGCCTTTATAGGCAGGTCATGTCGTCTCTAGAGGACGGTTCGTATTGGTTACGTAACGGCAAGTTAATATATATGAAATGGCGGGGGGCATTCAGATGGAAACAGGTACAGCTCGAGTCAAACGTGGTATGGCGGAAATGCAAAAAGGCGGCGTCATTATGGACGTCATGAATGCAGAGCAAGCAAAGATTGCGGAAGCGGCCGGCGCAACAGCGGTCATGGCATTGGAACGCGTTCCTTCCGATATCCGCGCGGCGGGCGGCGTTGCTCGCATGGCGGACCCGACCATCGTCGAAGAAGTGATGAAAGTCGTCTCCATTCCGGTAATGGCGAAAGCGCGCATTGGCCATTATGTAGAAGCGAAAGTTTTGGAGTCGCTTGGCGTTGATTACATTGATGAGTCGGAAGTGTTGACACCGGCCGATGAAGTGTTCCATATCGACAAGAATGAATTCACGGTTCCATTCGTATGCGGCGCGAAAGATTTGGGCGAAGCGCTTCGCCGCATCGGCGAAGGCGCGGCTATGCTCCGCACGAAAGGCGAGCCCGGCACGGGCAACATCGTGGAAGCGGTTCGTCATATGCGTCTCATCAACAGCCAAATCCGCAAAATCCAGAATTCGTCGAAGGACGAGCTGTATGCGGAAGCGAAAAATCTGGGCGTGTCCTATGATCTGCTGCTTCAAATTCATGAGAGCGGCAAGCTGCCGGTCGTTAACTTCGCAGCGGGCGGTATAGCAACACCATCGGACGCAGCGCTTATGATGCATTTGGGTGCAGACGGCGTATTTGTCGGCTCCGGTATTTTCAAATCGGACAGTCCAGAGAAGTTCGCGCGCGCAATCGTGGAGGCAACAACGCATTACCAAGATTATGCCCTTATCGCGGCAGTATCGAAGAACTTGGGTACGCCGATGAAAGGGATTGAAATTTCCAAGCTGGCGCCGTCTGAGCGAATGCAAGACCGCGGCTGGTAAGATAGAAAGAAGGTCTCACGGATGAACATCGGAGTATTAGCCCTGCAGGGCGCTGTTGCAGAACATATACGGAGCTTGGAAGCTGCGGGGGCCAAGGCGGTCTCTATTAAGCGTCCGGAGCAATTGGATGAGCTTCAGGGCCTCGTTATTCCCGGCGGCGAAAGCACGACGATCGGCAAGCTGATGCGCAAGTATGGCTTCATTGATGCGATTCGTGACTTCTCGGAGCAAGGGAAGCCCATCTTCGGCACGTGTGCGGGCCTTATCATCTTGGCAAAGCATATTGAAGGTCAGCAAGGACCGGAAGAGCCTCACCTGGGACTGATGGACATGACGGTGCTGCGCAATGCCTTTGGACGCCAACGGGAGAGCTTTGAGACGAACCTGAATGTCCGCGGCATTGATGAGCCGGTTCGAGCCGTGTTTATCCGTGCCCCGCTGATTAAAGCGGTGGGGGCTGATGTAGACGTATTGTGCGAAGTGAACGGCGAGATTGTAACGGCAAGACAAGGGCATCTGCTGGCTTGCTCGTTCCATCCGGAACTGACGGATGATGCCAATCTGCATCGTTACTTTGCCGAGATGGTTAAACAGCGCCAGAACGTAGCAGGATAAGGAATAGCAAAACACCTTGACTCCGTTCCCTGAAGGGTAGGGGTAAGGTGTTTTTATTGGAATACGAATGAAATTAGAAATGGCATAGATAGAAACGGTATGTCCTTGTCTCCAGAGAAAGGGCGATGCAGCCGTTTCTGGCAGGAGGGACAATCGGTGCTAGACATTAAGTTATTGAGAAACGAGTTCGGACGCGTGGAGCAAGCGCTGCAAAATCGGGGCAAGTCACAGGATATGATTGCAGGATTTCCAGAGCTTGACGCACGCCGCCGGGAAATGCTTCAAGAAACCGAGCAGTTGAAAAATCGACGCAACGTCGTATCTCAGGACGTAGCGAAGAAGAAGAAAGCCGGGGAGTCGGCAGACGATCTTATTGCCGAAATGCGTGAAGTCGGCGATCGCATTAAAGCGTTGGATGAGGACATCCGCTCTATTGAAGCGCAGATGGAGGAAATGACGCTGGCCATTCCGAACGTTCCTCACGAGAGCGTGCCTATCGGCTTGTCTGAGGATGACAATGTAGAAATTCGCCGTTGGAGCGAACCGAGAACATTTGCATTCGAATTCAAGGCGCATTGGGATTTGGCGCAGGATCTGGGTGTGTTGGACTTCGAGAGAGCAGGCAAGGTGACGGGCTCGCGCTTCGTATTCTACAAAGGAGCGGGTGCGCGCCTAGAGCGTGCGCTGATCAGCTTCATGCTGGATGTGCATACAATGCAGCACGGGTACGAAGAGGTGCTTCCGCCGTTCATTGTTAACCGTGACAGCTTGATTGGCACAGGTCAGCTGCCGAAGTTCGAAGAGGATTTATTTAAGCTGCAGGGAACGGATTATTATCTGATTCCAACGGCAGAAGTGCCGGTAACCAACCTGCATCGTGATGAAATTCTCAATGTGGAAGAACTTCCGCGGTATTATACGGCGTACAGCGCCTGTTTCCGTTCTGAAGCGGGCGCTTCAGGAAGAGATACGCGCGGCTTGATTCGTCAGCATCAGTTCAACAAGGTTGAGATGGTCAAGCTGGTCAAGCCGGAGGATTCGTATGCGGAGCTGGAGTCGTTAACGGAACATGCCGAGAAAATATTGCAGTTGTTGAAGCTCCCGTACCGTGTAATGGCGCTTTGTGCCGGAGATCTTGGCTTCAGCTCGGCCAAAACGTACGATCTCGAAGTATGGCTGCCGAGCAGCGGCACGTACCGCGAGATTTCGTCCTGCTCCAACTTTGAGGATTTCCAAGCGCGCCGCGCGAGCATTCGCTTCCGCCGCGATACGAAGTCGAAGCCGGAATTCGTGCATACGCTGAACGGATCGGGTCTGGCTATCGGACGCACGGTTGCGGCAATTATGGAGAACTACCAGCGGGCAGACGGATCGATTGAAATTCCAGAGGTGCTCCGTCCTTACATGGGTGGATTGGATGCCATTCAGCAGAAGAAATAGGCAAGAAGGAATAGTTGCGCTACAGACAAAAACATGATAAAATAATGACTGTTCGATCTTTCTTTCGGACAGTCATATTGTGGAGAGGTACCGAAGTGGTCATAACGGGGCGGTCTTGAAAACCGTTAGGGTGCAAGCCCACATGGGTTCGAATCCCATCCTCTCCGCCATTATATACTTTGTAATTGGAACCCGCATCTTTCTTGGATGTGGGTTTTTTGCTGTATAAAATAATGGCCCCATCCGCAAACTGTTAATGAATAGTGGAGGTGTGGGTCTTATGAATAATGAAAAGGCAGTGCAAGTCGATCAATACCGACTCGTCAATGAATGGCAGCAGACGCTGCCGAGAAAGCTGGAACAGGGAGACAAAGCAACCGTCTTGCCAGATGGTTCAAATCCGCAAGGGCTTATTATCCATATCGATACCGCAGGCCGGCAAATGTATTCATTTGACTTTCAGTGCGCTTATGTGGACTCCCGGGAAGTGGACTTGCAATTACTCGATGTGGAGCGGGATGGCGTGCATGTGGATGAGCGCACACAGGTCATTCAGGAACTGGCACAGAACTATATGCGGCATATTCATGAATGCGCCCAGGAATTGCACGATGTCACACACCATGGAGAATCATGATTCAGGAGGGATGAATATGACGAAAGCCAAAGGCCGCTTGGATAAGAACTTGAGCGGTGTCGTCAAAGATTTGGATGCGGCGCCCGTCAACAGCCATCAAGCTCAGCAAATACAGCAGGATCGGAATGATCGCCGTCATCAGGACGCGTTAAATCATGACAAGCCGACAGATATGGGGCATTTATAATACAAGGTAGAAAGGGAGCGACGAAGTTATGAGCAAGCCGAAATCGGTTCCGGTACCAAGTGCGGGCAAGAATCAGCCTAACCGCCATCACGCAGGCAATGAGCGCGGGGCGATGCAAGAACCGCTCTCAGGGTCGAAGAAAGTGAAAAATGCCAACCACGTGCACCACAATAACCCGGAGGGGTAAGAATCGATGGAACGGCACGTTCGAAATGATTAAGGAAGAGCATGGTTTTCCCCGCTATATGGGGAAAGATCCACGCTCTTTTATTTTTTTACAGGGAAATTGATCCGTTGGGTCCAATCTTGATACAAAGTTCGGTATAATAATAATAGTGACAAAAAAGTAACTAAAGAGAGGTGAACGCGGTGACCAATCGTAAAAATGAACACGATCGACTAGATCAAAGCACTTTTTCGCAGCACCCGGTCGAGCAGATTGCTGCGGCTCAGGAGCAGCAAGAGATAGGGCAGGCTATTGAACAGCTGACTTCTATAGAAGCGGCAGCGCTTGCCTCCATACAATGCCAGCAGCATTCGAAGATGGGGCTTGTAAAGCTGTTGAAACGCATAATTTTCGTAAGTATTGGTGCCGTGCTGATGGGGGTGGGCCTAGAGCTGTTCCTCGTCCCCAATCAGATTACGGACGGCGGAGTGACTGGCATTTCCATTATTATTTCACATGTTACGGGCGTACCGTTAGGCGTCTTTCTTTTCATTCTGAATCTGCCCTTTCTCATCATGGGGTATAAACAAATCGGCAAAACATTTGCCCTCTCCACGCTGCTTGGAGTCGCCGTTATGTCGCTAAGCACGGCGCTATTGCATCCGGTGGCGGCATTTACAGAGAACACGTTTCTTGCAGCTGTATTCGGAGGGATTATTCTTGGAATCGGCGTGGGGATGGTCATTCGCTTTGGCGGATCGTTGGACGGTACGGAAATTGTGGCCATTTTGCTGAATAAAAGGACGCCCTTTTCTGTCGGCGAAATCGTCATGTTTTTCAACCTGTTCATTCTATCCAGCGCAGGATTCGTATTTGGATGGGACCGGGCCATGTACTCGCTTATTGCCTACTACGTCGCATTTAAGATGATTGATATTACGGTGGAAGGCTTAAACGATTCCAAATCGGTCTGGATTATTAGCGATAATCATAAAGCGATTGGCGATGCGCTGTTGAGCCGTCTTGGCCGCGGGGTAACGTACATGCAGGGGGAAGGCGGATATTCAGGAGACGAGAAAAAAGTCATCTTTACCGTGATTACCCGGCTGGAAGAAGCCAAGTTGAAGTCTATTGTGGAAGAGCATGATCAGCAAGCGTTTTTGGCGATTGGCAACATCCATGACGTGAAGGGTGGTCGCTTTAAGAAGAGAGATATTCACTAAAAAGGGAATGCATAGGACCTATTGCGTATGTCAATGAAATGCTTCATAAAATATATTTCCAAGGAACTATTTTCAATCTTATACGTATAGGTTAATATGTATTGGGTTAATTTAGACATCATTTATAAGGAATAGGGGAGCTGAATTCAATGAACAGATGGATGAAAAGCGCGGTGGCCATCGTATTTGCCTTCGCCTTAATCATCACGGGTTGCGGTGCGAAGAGCAATCCGAAAGAAGCGGTAGAAGGTGCTTTTGGCAAGTCGCTCGAAATGAAATCATATTCTTTTAATAGTTCGATTAAGATCGATGATTTCTTGGTAAACGCAGCAAGCGCAACATCGGATCCAAATGCGCAGATGGTAATGAGCATGCTGAAGAACGCTGAGCTGAGCGTTAACGGTGTGGTGCAGCAAGAACCGCTGCAGATGGAAGCGAATTTGGAAGTCAACTTGAAGGGCGATATGGCCTTAACCTTTACACTTCCGATCGTAATGAATCAAGATAAGATTTGGGTGAAGGTCCCTAATATTCCGACACTTCCGCTTCCGCAAGATCTGGTCGGCAAATTCATCGAGTTGGATTTGAAGCAATTGGCTGAAGAGTCGGGCGAGCCGCTTCCGACGGCTGCTGACATCAAGAACATGCAGAAGTTTTCCAATGACTTGTTCAAAGCAATTGTAGGCAAATTCGACGAGAAGACATTCTTCTCGACAGTAGATAAGAAAGATGCAGGTTTGCCGGATACAGTTAAGGCGAAAGAAATTGTGAAGTTCAACGTAACGAACGAGAATTTCGAGCAGTTCGCTACAACCTTTGCCAAAGACGCGCTTCCGGCCATAACAGAGGTAGTGAGCAAGGAAGAATACCGTAAGCTGCTTCAAATAGAGCAGTCTGACATTGATGAGATGAAGAAAGAGCTTCAATCTGATGATAACGAATTGAAAAAAGGCATTGAAGAAATTAAGAAAACGATGAAGATTAACGAGCTTAGCTTGACTACGGCCATTGATAAAGATCAATTCCCTGCGTATCAGCAAATCGTAGCGAACCTTGAATTTACAGAGAACGGCCAACAGGCGAAAATCGCTGCCCGCATTACGAACGAATATACGAACATCAATGGAAAAGCAGAATTTAAAATCGGCATTCCAACAGATGTAGTTACGATGGAACAACTGGAACAAATGTTCGGCGGATATTAATATCGTCGTAAAAAACCGGCCCTATTCAGAGGGTGGTATTATCCCCTTTAAGTAGACACTCAAAAAAAACCTTGTGCTATCATGAGGAACAAGAGTGAACTTGGAGGGGATTTTTCTATGGCTAGAAAGGGACAAGTGTTTCAACAGTATACCGAAGAATTCAAACTAGCAGCAGTCAAAGCGTATTTAGAAGGGAAGGCCAGCTATAAAACGGTAGCGGAAAAGTTAGAAATCAGAAACTGTACCCAATTAAAAGTATGGGTAAGGAAGTGGCAGCATGGAGAAGCGTTCGATATCCGTAAAGGGGTATCGAATCTTCTTAAGGGACGTCCGCGTACAGCCTTTGACACTGTAGAACAAGAACGGGATTATTTGAAAGCACAGGTCGATTACTTAAAAAAGCGGTATCCAAATCTGGTAAAGGAGGCACGCTCCGTTCGCAGGATAACTACCAAGTGATTGAAGAGCTGCGTGATCTCTATGATGTTACGCGTTTGTTAGCCATTGCGGGGGTACCTAGGGCTAGTTATTACAAGTGGCGAGCGACACGGTCATTAAGGGCCGAAAGACAAACAAGGGATCACGAGATCAAGGAGCACATGATGGCTATTCACTTTGCGCACCCCTATTTTGGATATCCTCGTATGATGACAGCTTTATGGGAGGCTGGTTATCGTATTAACCATAAAAAAGTATGGCGGCTTATGAAGGAATTATCTATCCAGTCCGTCATTCGCAAGAAACGAAAGCGTTCTAGTTCTACGCCTTCCGTCGTGTATCCTAACCGATTGAAGCGTCAATTCCATGCTGTAGGTCCGCAGCAGAAGCTAGTCACCGATATTACGTATATCTCCGACGGCACACGCTTTTATTACCTGTCGGCGATACAAGATCTGTTCAACAATGAAATTGTGGCTTGGCAATTATCCGAGCGAAACGACGTAAAGCTGGTGCTGGATACGATTGAGCAGTGGACACGAAAAAGAGACGTTTCGGAAGCCGTGCTCCATTCGGATCAGGGCTTCCAGTACACGTCTCAGGCCTACAACTCACGATTGGAAGCATTCAGCGTCAAAGGCAGCCACTCTCGCAAAGCAACCTGCCTGGATAACGCCTGCATCGAATCCTTCTTTTCGCATCTCAAAACAGAGAAGTTGTATCTTCAGCAGTGTACGTCAGAAGTTGAGATTCATCAAGCTGTAGAAGAGTATATCTACTTTTATAATTATCAACGCTTTCAAGCCAAACTCAAACAGCGCGCGCCAATTGAGTATCGGCACGCGCTGGCTGCATAGCTTTTTTCATCTGTCTACTTGACAGGGGTATGACCAGGGTCGGTTTTTTGTTGGTTGCGCGTGGATTCGCATAATGATGGCCGGTCTCCCCTGATAATGTGCCCCAACATACAAAAAACTACATCTTTTCCCTTTGAAATCCTTGAAAATAGCGCTTACATGAAATAAATACAACGTTCCTTTAGTTTGTACACTATCTACTCCCTGGTAAAAGGAGCACAATGAGTTAAAGCGTTTACATTACATAAAAGGGGTTAGAATTCACATGAAGAAGAAGCATTCGCCATGGAAAGTCTTGCTCGCAACTACACTCCTCTGCAGCTCTTTGACTGCATTTGCTCCCAGCGCTTTTGCCGAGCAACCGTATTCACCTTATTGGTTCCCGCAAGATCTGAAGCAATGGCAGCCTGGTACAAACAAAGATGATGCATTCAACAAGTCAAGCATTCCGCTAGCAGATCGCTTTAAAGGCAAGCCCGTCAACGATACGGCGTCACCGGATCGCAGCGTCACTCATTTGGCTAGCATGCAAGCGCATACAATAGGTTTCCCTTCTCAAGGCTCTGATGACTTTCACGCGTACGCGTTCGGGTATTGGCAGTACATCGATCAATACGTTGCATGGGGCGGTTCTGCCAAGCAAGGTATCATTGTAGCACCAAGCGCCGACGTCATCGATGCCGCGCATAAGAACGGCGTTCCGGTACTTGGCACCATATTCTTCCCGCCGAACGCCTACGGCGGTGATATCGAGTGGCTGCGTGAAGTCGTACAAGAAGAGAATGGCCGTTTCCCGATTGCGGACAAATTAATTCAAGCCGCTGAATACTATGGATTTGACGGATGGTTCATCAATCAAGAGACACATGATGGCACCGTGGAAGATGCCGCTCAAGTCCAGAAATTCATGAAGTATTTCCAGGAACATAAACCTGCGGACATGAAGCTGCTCTGGTATGATTCGATGGTCAAAGACGGTAATGTCAGTTGGCAGGATGCTTTGAACGAGAAAAACGAATCATTCTTGCAGCACGGCAGCCAACGCGTGTCCGACAACATGTTCGTCAACTTCAACTGGTTCAAGAAAGGCACTGTCGCCAGCTCCATTGAGAAAGCCAAGCAATTAGGCCGCCAGCCTCAAGACCTGCTGTTCGGCATCGACGAGCAAGCGCGCGGCTTCAGCCCGAACTGGAACAAGCTGTTCGAGCAGAGCAATGAGGCTTCTGTCGGCTTGTACCGTCAAGATTGGACGACGTTCCATAATTCGGAGGACACGGAAGATTTCTATAATAAAGAGAGCATGTATTGGATTGGCTTGAACGGCACGCCAGAACGTCCGGTTAAGGACGGCGCGTATTGGAAGGGCGTTTCTAATTATATTGTGGAAAAATCAGTCGTCAATGACATGCCATTCGCGACGCACTTCAACACGGGTCATGGCAAGCAGTTCGCCGTTTTGGGCGACCTGGTGTCCAATAAGACTTGGAACAACTTGAGTCTGCAGGACATCATGCCGACATGGCGCTGGATTACGCAGAGCGACGGCGACCCGCTGAAAGCGAGCTTTGATTTTGACCGTGCGTATTACGGAGGAAGCTCGCTGAAACTGGAAGGACATCTGTCCCCGCAGAACAGCACGACGGCGAAGCTGTACGCAGCAGACTTGACGGTTAGTGAGCCTACTGTCGTATCCGCAACCTATTTCTCAAATGCGAGCCATTTCGACGTGAAGCTTGGACTCACCTTCAAAGATCAACCGAATGATGTCGTCCTTGTCAATCCGGAAGGCATTGCAGATAGTGGAGTAGCCGTTGAGCGGACTGTTACGGCTGCGACTTATCGCCAAGGTCCTGATCTAGCTCCCAGACACGCTGCGGATACGTTAACAGCGGCAACACCAGCAACCGAGCCGGAATATACTGCTTCCGTAACGGACAGCGTGTACAAGCCAGGACAATGGAATACGATGAAGTACTCATTGAAACCTTATGCAGGACGTCAAATTTCCGAGTTGTCCCTCTATGTAGGCAGTGAGCAGGACATTGCTGATTTCTCTGTCAATATCGGTGAATTGTCCGTGTATAACGAATCGAGGCAGGCTCTCCCTTCGGGGGTGTCGAACTTATCCGTTATGGACAATGAAGTGAAAGAAGGCATTTATAGCGACATTCGCTTGTCTTGGGACAAATTGTCCAGCGAAGTGCACCACTATGAAGTATACCGGGTGAATCAAGACGGTTCGAAGACGTTCTTAGGCGCGACGCCGAATTCGGCGTATTATGTGCCGAACATTCGCCGTGAAGGCAAAGAACCGCATTCAACACTTGAGATCGTTGCTGTTAGCCCGCAATTCACGCGTGGCGAATCGGCCCGTGTCAGCATGGAATGGCCCGCTTATCCAAAGCCTCGCGCTGATTTCACCGCAGAGCATGTTGTTGTCGAGCCAGGCGAAGCTGTGAAGTTCATCGATAAGTCTTCTGAAGTAACGGAAGCTCGCAGCTGGGAATTCCCAGGGGGTACGCCTTCGTCCAGCACGGATAAGAACCCTGTTGTCGTGTATGACAAGGAAGGAACGTATCCGGTCGTTTTGACTGTCAAAAATAGCGAAGGCGAAGACGTGCAGCGACAAGAGCAATTCATCCGCGTCACTCGAGATGAAGTTGCGTTGGCTCGCAATTTGGCGCTCGACAAGAAGGTCACCGCAAGCAGCTTCGTCAGTGATGGCGAAGCGCCGCAGTTCGCTGTGGACGGCAAAGTGACAGATAACAGCAAATGGTGTGCCGTATATACGTCAAAGGACAAGTTCCCTCACTGGATGGTCGTTGATTTGGGCAAAGATGCGAAGCTGAGCAAATTTATCATTCATCACGCTGAAAGCGGCGGTGAAGGTCCGTCCTTGAATACGCGAGGATTCAAGATTCAGCTCAGCAATGATGGGGAGAATTGGACCGATGCGGTCACGGTGACGGATAACAGCTCGGCTGTATCCACACATCAGATTCCGCTGACGAATGCGCGTTACGTGAAGCTGATTACGACGCAACCGTCTCAAACTTGGGCAGACGTTGCTGCGCGGATTTATGAATTCGAGGTTCACGGCGTCTATGCGAAGAAGACAGACGGCAACGGCAGCTCGGGCGACAACGGTGCAAGCGACAATGGAAACAACAGCAACAACGGCACAAACGACAACGGGAATAGCAATAACAGTGCAAATGACAATGGAAACAGCAGCGGTACAAGCGACAACGGAGACAGCAGCAACAGCAGCAATGACAGCACATCTGCAACCGGTATGCCGCTACCGGATACGACCGCTGACCAATCCGAATCCGGGAACAAATCCGGAGACGATACAACAAGCGGTAAAGGGACGAATGAGACAAAGCAGCCTGTTGCATTCACCGATCTGAACGGACACTGGGCACAGGATGCGATTCAACGCCTGATTAAAGAACAGGTTATCACCGCTTATCCAGATGGCACGTTCAAGCCGCAGCAAAGCATGACACGTGCGGAAGCGGCAGCCATGTTCGCGCGAGCGCTGCAATTGAACCCGGACCAAGCAAGCTCCGTCCAATTCACGGATGTGGCTGACAATCATTGGGCGCAAGGGTTCATCGAAGCTGCAGCACAGCAAGGCATTATCGCGGGCAAAGATGCGAAGAAGTTCAAACCGAACGATTCGATTACACGCGAAGAACTGTCCGTGATGATCGTTCGCGCATTGAAGCTGACTGACGGCGCGCAAGCATTATCGTTCTCTGACCGTGATGCCGTAGCATCGTGGGCACTCGAAGCAGTAAAGATCGCAGCAGGCCATAATCTCGTGAAGGGCTATCCGGATGGAACCTTCCAACCGAAGCAATCGGTCAGCCGGGCCGAAGCAGCTCTGATGATAAACCGTGTTATGGACAAGCTTCAATAGTGTATTTTCCCATATAAGCCGCCTCCAGGGTCAGCTACAAACTCGTTCGAATTTTGGCGGACATTGAAAAAATTCTAGGCTGCAAGCTGGTACCTGTGTTCAACGGGGGCCAGCTTGTTTACCTTCCTTAGGGGACATATTTTACATTTGATTAGCCATGCCGTAGATCTACGAGGGGCACCACTGACCGATTACTCTTTTTTGCGCAGACGGCGAAAGAACTGGGTCAGCATGGCCGCGCATTCGTCTCGCAGAACGCCATCGATTACGTCCGCACGGTGATTGAAACGGGGCTCCTGCAGCAGGTTCATAAGCGTTCCCGCGCATCCCGCCTTCGGATCGGTCGTCCCGTAGACGACATGCGGAACGCGCGATTGCACGATGGCTCCAGCGCACATGGGACATGGCTCCAGAGTAACGTACAACGTGCAATCAAGCAGACGCCATGCCTGCAGGGCTTCGCTCGCTTGTCTTATGGCAATCATCTCGGCGTGGGCGGTGGAATCAAGCGTCGTCTCGCGCAGGTTGTAGCCACGGCCGATAATTTCGTCTCCGCGGACGACGATGGCGCCAATCGGCACTTCGCCGATGGCCTCGGCTTTCTTCGCTTCTTCCATGGCGATACGCATCCAATGCTCGTGCTGCTTCATATTTTGCGGTTCAAATGGTTGCATGCTCAAACAAAAAACTTCCTTTCTTGGACAACATTTTAGACTCGGCTAATGGGTAGACGCCAAGGTGTGCAAAAGTCTAATCGTTATTCCCCGAACAAATATTCGTTGTTAACACTCTGTGCACAAGTATGTGGATAAGTTCAGTTTTACTCACACTATTATACACATATTATCCATAACTGTTCACATTATGTGAATAAGTTGTTGATAACTATTTTGTTTCGCATAATGCGACTTCGAACGCTACAATTATACTCTCTACCAGCAGTATTATCCAAAAACGATAGACAAATCGCTGCAAATTAAGATATGATTCGTAGAGAAGCTACAAATAAATACAACATTTGTCAGGAATATTCGCCGTTATTAACAGGCGAGATGATAGACCTGATAGAGGTGAAGCATGCGACTTTCAATCAAAGCCAAGTTATCCATCTCCATATCTATTATAGTACTGGTTGTTCTTCTGCTTCATATGGTCCTCACCTACAATATTACCAAGGACAAGCTTATCGAAGAAATACAGCAGCGTATGAATGTAATCGCGCAACAAATCAACGTATCGGTCCAGCAATCTCGATTGACCGCTAAGTCATTTGAAGTGCAGTTGGCAGAAAAGCTGCAAATAGCCTCCATGTATGCAGCGGGCAAGCTCCCTCCCCGTATCGACCAAATATCAGACAAGCAGCTGCAGTCGCTCTGCAAAGAGCTGGGCATCTCCGATATGTCCTTGCTTCGCGCGTTGCCTGACGGCAGCGATATTATTATAGAGCGTTCATCGGATCCAAGCGAAGTCGGGATGTCCACAAAAAAATGGGGATATTGGCATGCAGCGTTTCAAGAACTGCTTGAGACGCAACAGGTCTCGATTGCAAAAGGGGAGAAGCTGAAGAACTTCTGGTCCGGCCCGTTCGATGTATCCACGTCAAATCCGAATCATATCGATAAATGGGGATATTATTACGATGGCAAGCGGGATTACATTATTAATCCGTATATTCGCGATGATCGAGTGGATACGTTCCTTGAACTGACCAAGCCGGATAATCTAATCGAGCAGACGGTCAAGGCCCAAGCGAGCGTCATCGAAATTGCGGCGCTCAACCCGGAAACATTCGACAGACCGCCGAAAATGACCGTTCGTCACGATGGCATTCAATTTGTCAGCCAGCAGGACAATGCGGTGTTATACGGGAGTTATACTTTAAAGCACGACCATGACAAGCATTATATGGATGAGGCGATGGAGCAAAAGAAGCCGTTGTTCTACGAAGGACAGTTCGGTAACAGGGCCATCATTAAAGGGTTCGTCCCGATTCAGGCCGAGAAGCCGTATGTGTTGAATATTGCGATGGATTTCGATTCGCTCATGTCGGCGCTGCATGATCAATTGATGCGCAATATCGCGATTGGCGTCGTCCTGTTGGAGATCGTCCTCATTAGCAGTTATATATTATCCGGGATGCTGATTCGTCCGATTCAAGCGATATTAAATAAAGTGAACATGATTTCGGTCGGACATTTTCATACGAAATTGAGCATTGAGCGGAAAGACGAGCTGGGACTTCTCGCGCAGCGGATTAACTCGATGGCCCGCAATCTCGATATGTCCACAGAACGGCTGCGCACATTATATGAAGAGAACCGGGCGATGAAGGAGCATTTGGAGTCGTTCATCAACCAATCCAAAGACGCGATTCATGTCACCAATTTGCAAGGGCAGATCGAACGCGTCAATCAAGCTTTTGTCGATATGTACGGATGGACGACAGAAGAGGTAATCGGCCGTCCGCTGCCCAATATACCAGAGAACTTGAGAGACGAGGAACGCAAGATCGAAGAGTCGCTGCATGCGGGTGACCCAGTAAGCATCCGGGAGACGGAGCGGCTTACGAAGGATGGACGTCTGCTCGATGTGAGCGTCAGCACGTCGCCTATCTATAATGAAGCGGGCGAATGCATCGCTTGGGCGAGCATCACGCGGGATATGACGAACCGCAAGCGGATGGAAGAGCTGCTCAGACGTTCTGAGAAGCTGACGACGGTCGGTCAATTGGCAGCGGGAGTCGCGCATGAAATCCGCAATCCGCTGACGACGCTGCGCGGATTTTTGCAGCTGCAGCAGCAGACGAAGCGGATGAATGAAGGGCATGTGGACATGATGCTGTCTGAGTTGGATCGGATTAATCTCATTGTCAGCGAGTTTCTTATTTTGGCGAAGCCGCAAGCCGTAAGCTTCCAGCCAAAGGATGTGCGTATTATATTGCAGGAGGTTCTTTCCCTGTTAGACAGTCAAGCGCATTTATACAACATTAAATTCGTGACGTATTTCGATCAGGAGATTCCGATGGTCAATTGTGAAGAGAATCAGCTTAAGCAGGTGTTCATCAACATTATTAAGAACGGAATGGAAGCGACGACGGGCGAAGGGGAGATCGAACTGCGCATAGAAGCTCGGGGAACCGAAGAGGTGTTCATCATCATTAAAGATTACGGCATAGGCATTCCGGCCGAGCATCTGGAGCGTCTTGGCGATCCGTTCTTTACCAATAAAGAGCAAGGAACCGGCCTTGGCTTGATGGTCAGCCAGCGCATTATTCATAATCACCGGGGAACGATGGATATTGCAAGCGAGCTGAATAGGGGTACACAAGTCACGATTGCTCTTCCGGCGGTAGAGGCTGTGGCAGTGGAAAGCGGGTCCTGTCCACTTCTGCGAAGCGGTATCCTATCATAAATAAATACAGAGTGCCCTGCAGTATACGATAAGGAATTTATCGTTATACGTGCAGGGCACTCTTATATGAAAGCGCATATGCATAGATTGAGTTATTTCCCTGGCGGTTCCGTGTCGGTATCGGCCTCGCTTGCGTTGCTTCCTCCGGGAGCCTGCTTGTCCGTAAATTTACGAAGCACGGATACCTCGACGCGGCGGTTCTTCGCTTTGCCTTCTTCCGTGGCATTGTCCGCAACCGGATGATATTCACCCATCCCAACGGCCTTGAAGAGCTTAGGGTCCATACCCGAACGCTCCAGAACGACCTTCATAAAGCTGAGCGCCCGCGCCGAGCTCAGATCCCAGTTGGACTCGAAGCGGCTGTTCCGTATTGGACGATTGTCGGTGTGACCACTAATTACGACCTCATATCCTTGATACTGCTTCAGCATATCTCCAATAGTGAGGGCCAGCTGCTTCGAATCCTTCTTCAAGCTGGCTTTCCCCGAATCATAGAGCGCGCTGTCCTTAATCGTAATCTTCAGCTCCGAATGATTGAGCTTCGTGTTGAGCTGGTCGGATAATCCGTTGCTGGCAATATAATTGTTCAACTTGCTTTGAAGCTGTTCCAGCTGCTCCTGCTCATGCTTTGCTTGCAGCATATATTGGTCCTGCTCGCGACTGCGTGATTTGGATGGGCTAGGCTCGAATTCCCCTGAACGTGAGCTATCGGACCGAATGACGGCCGTTTCATCCAAAACACCCACACCGCCGCTAAAGGCGACGCTGAATGCTTGGCTCATCTGCTCGAACTTCTTCGCATCAACCGCGCTCATGCCGTATAACACGATGAATAGTGCAAGCAGCAGTGTTAAAATATCGGCATACGGGATGAGCCAAGATTCGTCGGCATGCTCTTCGTGTGGCTGGCTGCGCTTTTTACTCATTGCGAGCCTCCTCCTTTACCCCCATTTCGGCGCGTTCTTTCGGAGTCAAGAAGACAGACAGCTTTTGATTAATGGCAATGGTAGACACGCCCGATTGAATCGACAACAATCCTTCTACCATCATCAGCCGAATTTCGATCTCGCTGTGCGACAGGCGTTTCAGCTTGTTAGCAATCGGGTGCCACAGCACATAACCGGAGAATATCCCCATCAACGTCGCGACGAAAGCGGCTGCGATGGCCTTGGTCAAATGTTCCATCTCGGACATGTTCCCCAGAGCGGCGATAAGTCCGATAACGGCGCCCAACACCCCAAGCGTCGGCGCGTACGTTCCGGCCTGGGAGAATATTAAAGCTCCCGCGCGGTGACGTTCTTCTGTTTCGTGAATATCCTCCATCAATACATCCCGAACAAAATCTTGGTCATTACCGTCAATAATCATTCGCATTCCATTGCGAAGGAACTCATCGGGAATATCGTCAATATGCGACTCCAGCGCCAGCAAGCCTTCGCGGCGGGTAATGCTGGCCCATTCCATAAACATTTGAATCAGTTGAACCCGGTTGATAAGCTCCTGCTTCTTGAATATCATGCCGAAGAGCTTCGGAAATTTCTTAATTTCTTTCATCGGGAAAGCGATGAAAAGCGAAGCCGCTGTACCGACGAAAATAATCATAATAGCGGCGGGATTGACGAGGCTTGTTAGAGGAGCCCCTTTGAAATACATCCCGAGCGTAACGGAGACGATACCGAGAATTAGACCAATAATAGTAGACAGTTCCATGTTTCCCTACACACCTCATCCATGAGTATAATGTGCTTCCTGCGTCCCGCATTCGACAGCGTTCAACGGAATGCGTGAAAAAATGATGCAACACCTATTTTATCGGCAAAAGAGGCTCAATATTTTAATACAAAACCGCTTATAAGTTTCACAGAGGTCCATCCATAGATGAAAAATCCGCTATGACTTGAGTAGTGACATGGGCTAGGCCTCTTTTGCCATATTTCATTCAGGAAATTTTTGATTGACATTTATTGTGCGAGAGTCATACAATATCATTCAAATACTAAGTAAATCGATCGGAATATATGCATATAGAGAGACGGAGCGAAAGAGGTGATATTCATGAGCAGGCCATATGATTGCATCGTCATCGGAGCGGGGTCGTTCGGGGCAAGCGCAGGTATGCATCTGGCGCGGGCGGGAGCCCGCGTGCTCCTGCTGGATATGTTTCATCCGCCGCATAAGCGTGGAAGCCACCATGGAGACACCCGTATTTTTCGGACTGCATATACGATGGGCTCGGCTTATGTGCGCTTGGCGGAGCGTGCGCGAGCGGGGTGGCTTCGTCTGGAAGAGGATGCGCGGCGTTGCTTCGGATTAACATCGGATGCTGCGAACAGAATGGCTAGCACGGATGAACAGCCGGAGCGGTGCAAGCTTTTTCTGCCGACTGGCGTAATTAGTGTCGGAGAGGCGTATAGCAACGCGCTGGACAAGAAGGAAGCGAGTTGTGCCGCGAATGGGGTCCCTTATGAACGGTGGGATGAACGGGAAGCGCAGCGCAGGTTGCCTGCATTATGCGTTCCTGCTCAAGCTCAGGTTCTATATGAACCGGAGGGTGGCGTTTTGTTTAGTGAACGGATTATCGAAGCCAACTTGAGGTTGGCCGAGGCATATGGCGCCGAATGGAAGCCAAACCATCCTGTACAACGCATTGCGGCCGTAGGGAATGCGGTGGAGGTATGGAGCGGGAATGAGCGGTTTGCCGCCTCTAAGGTGCTGGTGACGACGGGAGCGTGGCTTTCGCGGCTGCTGCCGTCTCTATGTTTGCCCGTACGAGCGGAGCGCCGCACTGTCGCTTGGTTCGAGGACACGAGCGGTAACTATGCCGCTGAGCGGTTTCCCGCATTCATTGTTCATCAGAGCGCTGATTCGGAGTATTACGGTCTCCCTTCGGTGTGCGGTTCCGGCATCAAGGCCGGACACCATCAGCTGGGGCAGACTTGGGACCCCGATGAGGAAGTCGCTCCATTCGGCAGCTGCAGCGGCGAAGAACGGCTGCTCTCCGAATTCGCGGCGCAGCACTTCCCGGAGGCGGGGCGATGTATTCGCGGGGCTGCCTGCATGTACGAGATGACGCCAAGCGAGCAGTTCATTATCGACAGACATCCCGGCGAGCCGGCAATATGGTTCGCGGGCGGCGGCTCCGGACACGGATTTAAATTTGCCAGCGCTATCGGTGACACGGTAAGCCGCTGGATGCTGCATGGGAAGCGGGAACCTGAACTTGAGGCGTTTTCGCTAGTATGTGCACGATTAAACACTTGAGCGCGATCCGCTTGAGATAAGCATTCAATTGATGGCAGGTATTAAAGCACCGGTGAAGGCGATGACGAATACAGAAAGGTTTTAACGGGGGAGTGTTTTTAATGGCTAAAAACCAACTTGATTTATCGGATAACTACAAATATAGAAGTGTCAATGTGCGGACGCGTTCAAAACGAAAACGCTTGTGGAAAGCGGGCGCGATTGGAACTTGGCTGCTCCTGATGGCCCTGGCGGCTGGCTGCGCTTCGGGTGCGGCCGGGTCTGCCGGCGGAACAGATGCGTCCCCCGCGACTCCGGCAAAAGCGGGCGGTGCAGGGGGAACGGGAAAAGTGATTCGAATCGGCTATCAGAAGGGCAATACGCTGAACATTTTAAAAGTAAAGGGCAATCTGGATGCACGCTTAAAAGCCGAAGGTTATGAAGTGGAATGGAAGGTGTTCGCTGGCGGTAACTTCGTGCTTGAAGCGATGAGCAGCGGGAGCGTAGACTTCGGTCATGCAGCTGACGGATCCGGCGTATTCGGGCAAGCAGGCAACAAACCGTTCGTGTACGTGGCGAATGACCTCCCGAACCCTGAAGGGATGGGGATTATGGTTCATGCGGATTCCGGCATCCACTCGATCGCCGAGCTGAAAGGCAAGAAAATTGCTGTCTCAAAGGGCGGCAATCACCATTACTTGGCCGTTCTTGCCCTCGAAAAGGCGGGATTGAAGCTGGATGACGTACAGTTCGTGTACGTGAAGGATGCATCGGAAGGACGTGCGCTGTTTGAGACGAAGCAGATCGACGCGCTCGGTTCATGGGATCCTTTTTTCGCTTCGGCAGAAAATGATTTGAAGCCGCTCACGTTAACCGACGGCCAGGGATACTCGCCGAATCGCACTTTTTATTATGCCAATGAGCAATTTGCCAAGGCGCATCCCGAATTGATTCGCCTGATTCTAGAAGAAATTCAAGAGGCTGATGAATGGGCCAACGATCATAAACCCGAAATTGTGAAGTTATTGTCAGTTGCATTGGGCATTGATGCAGATGCGATCGAGCGGGCCGTAGGGCGGCGGAAATACGGGGTGGAGCTGTTGAGTCCAGAAATTATCGCGCCTCAGCAGCAATTGGCCGATACGTATCATCGCATCGGATTGATTCCGAATCCGATACAGGTGGCCGAGCGGATGCCCGTTGACGCTCCATGGGCGGCAGATAGCGCGACTCGAAACAAATAGTCTGCATAAGGAGGAACGCTTCATGAGCACGAGCACGTCACAAGCACCTGCCAAATCCAAACTTCAATCCGTAGAATCAATTCCATCTCGTATGGATTCCACTAAACCGCCTTATCCGGAAGGGGCAATTTCACATCATATTCATCCGTTGCACAAGCCTCTTCGCAGCAGCCGATGGCGTAAATGCGGAAAGGCCGTCATTCCCTGGCTGCTGCCTCTATTGCTGCTTGCCGCTTGGCAGGCGGCGTCCGCGGCGAATTGGCTCTCTCCGCAGCTTCTGCCCCTGCCTTCCCAAGTGCTGCAGACGCTGTGGGCGCTGACGTTAAGCGGAGACTTGGCTCATCATATGGGCGTCAGCCTGCTGCGGGCACTGGCCGGATTCGCGATCGGAGGCGGCATCGGTTTTCTGTTCGGCATATTGAGCGGCAGCTTCGCCTGGTTCTATCGGCTGTTCGATACGTCAATGCAAATGATTCGCAACATTCCGCATTTGGCGCTGGTTCCGCTCGTTATTATTTGGCTCGGCATCGATGAAGGCGCAAAAATTTTTCTTGTTGCGCTTGGGGTCATGTTCCCGCTTTACGTCAATACGTATCATGGCATTCGTTCGGTGGATCAAGGCGTAGTGGAAATGGCCAAGGTGTATGGTTTGCGTTCCGCTTCCTTGTTCCGGCACGTTATTTTGCCTGGGGCGCTGCCATCGATTTTCGTCGGACTGCGCTATGCGCTTGGCGTAATGTGGCTTACTCTGATCGTCGCGGAGACAATCGCAACGGATGCGGGTGTCGGTTACCTTGCGATGAATGCGCGCGAGTTCATGCAGACCGATGTCATCATATTAAGCATCGTGCTGTATGCAGCGTTCGGCAAAGCGGCGGATCTGATCGCGAAGCTGCTGGAACGGCGGGCGCTTCGATGGAATGGAGCATATACCCCGTAATATCGAACATAAGGATAAGGGAGGTACGGACTTATGGGTGGAAATGCAGCGAGATCGTGGCCTATTTTGACGCAAGAGACTAGGGAGACTACGGCGGATAAATCAGGCGCGGCGGCGGAACTGCGCATAGAGGGTGTCAGTAAATTTTTTGCGGAGCAGGCTGTTCTGAATGAATTGAATGTGACGATACAAGCGGGGCAGTTCATAGCCGTAGTCGGCCGCAGCGGATGCGGCAAGAGCACGCTTCTGCGCTTGCTGGCGGGACTGGAGCTGCCGACAACGGGCAACATCAAAATAGATGGAGAAGTGGTGAGCGGGCTGCGCGAGAGCACGACGGTCATGTTCCAGGATAGTCGGCTTATTCCCTGGAAGACGGTTATCGACAATGTGGGGCTCGGGCTGAAGGGAGACTGGCGGCCGCGGGCCGAAGCAGCGCTGCGGCAGGTAGGGCTTGAAAACCGCAAGGATCATTGGCCGAATACGCTGTCCGGAGGCCAGAAGCAGCGCGTCGCACTGGCCCGCGCGCTTGTGCGCAGGCCGAAGCTGCTGCTCTTGGATGAGCCGCTAAGCGCGCTGGATGCATTGACGAAGCTGGAGATGCAACAGCTCATTGCCTCGTTGTGGGGAGAGCAGCGCTTTACGACGCTGCTCGTCACCCATGACGTTAGTGAAGCGGTGCGGCTCGCCGATCGCATTTTGCTTATTGACCGCGGCCGCATCGCCTTGGATATCGTCAACGACATCGCGCGGCCGCGTCAGGTAACGGACACTGCCTTCGGGAAATTGGAGAAGCAGGTGCTGGAGCGTATCTTTGCGGAGCAAATCGATTAGGCATGCGGTCGGGCATAGGGCATTAGTGACATGCATCAGCGCAGATACAGCAGATAAGCGGAGGTGAGCGATGTGGCAAAAGTGGAGGAGGATACGGAAATACGAAGCATTGCGGAAAGAAAGGACGCAGTGTCAGGGAAGACGATGGATGAAGAATGCAAAGTAAAGCGGGGACTGCGGCAGATTGACCGCATTGCAGAGGAGATGCGGGCGGATGCGCAGGAGCTTGACGAGCAGCACGGCATCCCGGTGCTGCATGTGGATTCGCTGCGCCGGATTGGATACCCGGCGTGGAATGTGCCTAAGGAGTATGGGGGTCAAGGCATGCCGCTCACCGCATGGCTGGCGGCGCAGGAGCGTCTGGCGCAAGGCAATCCGTCAGTCGCGCTCGGCATCGGTTGGCACATGGGAATCGTGCATGACTTGGCGGAGAAGCGGCCGTGGCCGGAATCAACATTCGCCGACATAAGCCGCCGCATTGTGGAAGAAGGCGGACTCATCAATCGCGCGGCGATGGAGGTCGGCGGAGGAAGTCCTTCACGAGGGGGGAAGCCGCGCACAACGGCGCAGCCGCTGGCTCAGGGCGGGTATGTGGTGAACGGACGCAAAACATTTACGACGTTTGCTCCGCTGTTGCAGTGGTTTATTGTGACGGCGACTGTCGAAGGGACGAACGATGTCATCGATCTGATTATTCCTCGTGAAGCTGAAGGAGTGTCCATCGAGTGGACGTGGAACATGACAGGCATGCGCGGGACGGCGAGCCATGATCTTCTATTGGATCATGTGTCAGTTCCAGAGGAGGCGCGAGTCATGCAGCATAACCAAGAGGACGTTCGCAGGCCAAATCCATATCTGCTGCATATTCCAGTGTGCTATTTGGGCATAGCAGTGGCGGCACGCGACGAGGCGCTGTCGTTCGCAACGACGTACACGCCTCCTTCATTGCAGCATCCGATTGCCAAGACGGCCCATGTGGAGCGCCCGTTGGGGGAGATGGAAGTGGATTTGATCGCGGCCAGACATCTGCTCTATGGCGTGGCAAAGGAATGGGAAACGAAAGGCTCGGAGCAGCCGACCCAGCGGCTCACGGATCTTGTTGCAGTGAAAACGTTCGTGGTGCAGACGGCGTTGTCGGTCGTGGACAAAGCGATGCGCATCGTCGGAGCGCACAGTCTGAGCATGGATCATCCGCTTCAGCGCATGTATCGGGACGTTCGGTTCGGGCTGCACAACCCGCCAATGGAGGATATCGCGCTGCAGCAGCTGGCACGGGGTGCAGTGCACGCGTGGGAGCAGGGGAAACGGGGCAGCACCGGAGAGTGAAGGTCGTTCGTGCTTCAAGGCAACGGTAAAAAAATAGTGTTCATGAGGGGGATCGCCGCAGATCTCCTTTTTTTATTTGAACATGTCTACTACCCTTCAAGCCAATAAAGATAGCGGATAAGTACTTTTCTCCACTCTACCACCCGTTCAGAAGGCAGTCCCTCCCTTAACTCGTAATCTGATCACTTCTTATAAAAAAAGCGGACAAGGATTCTTGTTCTGTTATTTGGCGAAGGAAAACGATATATTTGAGATGGGACCATGAAGCAGAAGTGATTAAATGGAAATAATCCATATAGGAGGAACGATAATATGCAATCCGTACAACCGCATATTCGCATCGGAACTCATATGACTCAATCACGCTATGCCATTCTTCAGTGGATCCGAAGCGTATCGGAGCGGTCGCCCATTGGCTGAATCGCGTCGAAGAGCTTGCGTTCAACCGGGAGTATCGTGCTGGAAACATCCGCATGATTTGTAATTGGAGGCTTGCGAGGAATGCGCGCGCCATCCATACTTAACGTTATGGCCGAGCATGAAGGCGATCTGGAGCAGGGCATTAACAACTTGGCGCCTCAGACTGCGTGCGAACTTGGCGAAGAACGCGAAATCCGGCTTGCCTTAGAGGCGATTCGTGCGGATGCGGAGCGTTTGACACGCTAATTCAATCGGGATACGGGCAATATGGAAGCAACCTATATAGAATTAGAATCTATCCAAATGTTCTAGGAGGTATGATTATGTCCAAACGAAGTATGTGGTCCATTTCTACCGCAGCGCTTGTGCTGATTCCCGTAGCTGTCGGCATTAATTACATCGGAAAATTATTTGCAGGCGTGCTGAAGCTTCCGCTATGGCTGGACGCGATCGGGACGGTGCTCTCCAGTATGCTTGCGGGTCCGATTATCGGCGGGTTATCAGGGTTAATCAACAACGTCATTTACGGCTTGACGATGGATCCCATTTCGTTCGTCTATGCGCTTACGAGTGTGTTCATTGGCTTGGTAGCCGGGGTTATGGCATACAAAGGGTGGATATCGAGCTGGGGCAAGGCCGCTGTCACCGGCTTGGCGGTCGGGTTGACGGCGGTCGTCATCTCTACGCCGCTCAACATTTGGTTCTGGGGCGGCCAGACGGGGAACTTATGGGGAGACATCGTCTTCGGCTATGTCCTTAACACGACGAAGTCGGTATGGCTGGCTTCTTTCGTTGACGAGCTGGTTGTCGACCTGCCAGACAAATTGCTTACGGTGCTGGCCGCTTATGGAATATACCGGGTGCTGCCGAAAAGTCTGATTCACATGTACAACAATAATGACAACATTGAATCTCTATAAGAGAATGTTCCAAAAGGTGGGAGAAGCATGAAGTCAATGAGCCTGTATGTTGAGCGGGAGTCTGTGGTGCATCACATCGATCCCATTACGAAGCTTGTCTATATCGCTGCTGCCATTGCGCTGCCCATCATCTTGCCAACTATCCATACGGCCTGGATTTGCATGCTTGTTAGCTTTCTCATTCTTGGAATAGGCGGAGTGTTGACGCGGTCGCTCCCCATTTTCGGCTTCGTCGGCTTCATTCTGCTGACGGTCGTCATCATTCAAGGCTTCTTCCATGTTGGCAACGAGACGGTGCTGTTTCAATTAGGCTCATGGCCCTTCTATGAAGAAGGGCTCCTGTTTGCTCTGGGCATTACATTCCGCGCATTGAATATTGTAGGGGCCTTCCTCATTCTCGTATTGACGGCCAAGCCATCGGATTTGGTGGAATCTTTGGTTCGCAAGGGCCTGTCCCCCCGCATTGGGTATGTGTTGACCTCGGTGTTTCAGATCATTCCGCAAATGATGGCTACCGTAGATACGATTACGGATGCACAGCGTTCAAGAGGGATGGAGACGGAAGGGAAGTTAACGAAGCGCATCAAGGCGTTTCTCCCGCTGATTGGCCCAGTCGTGCTCAGCTCTCTGATTGATACGAAAGAACGGACGCTGGCACTGCAAGTGCGCGGCTTCAACGTGAAGGGAAGCAAGACGTTCCTGAACGAAGAGAAGATGTACCGACACGGTTCTGCCATGCGTTGGGGCATGCTTGCGATCGTGATCGGTGCCGTGATTTGGAGGGTGATTGCATGAGTTTAATCGAGGTCGAACATCTCAAGTACCGTTACCCCGCGACAGAGAAGCTGGCGCTGAATGACATTTCACTGAGGGCGGAAGCGGGGGAATTCATCGGGATTGCCGGGAAAAATACAGCCGGAAAGTCCACCTTCTGCCAAGCGCTGGTCGGTCTGGTGCCGCACTTCTACAAAGGCGCATATGGAGGCAGCGTCCGCATCGGGGGCATGGATGTCAAGGAGAGCGGCGTGGATGAGACAATTCGCAAAGTCGGCATCGTCTTTCAAAATCCGTTCACTCAAGTGACCGGATCGAAGCTGACCGTGTATGAGGAGATCGCCTTCGGACTTGAACATTTGGGCATCCCGAGGCAAGACATGATGGAGCGGATCGATCACGCGCTGGATTTGCTCGATATTGAAGCGCACAAAGACCGTGCTCCCTTCGATTTGTCGGGCGGCCAGATGCAGCGCATGGCCATTGCCAGCGTCATCGCGATGCGGCCGCAGGTCATTGTGCTCGATGAGCCGACGTCTCAGCTGGACCCGCAAGGATCGGACGAGGTGTTCCGAGCCATTCAAGGCTTGAGCCGCGAGGGTATAACGGTCATTTTGGCCGAGCATAAGATGGAGAAGCTTGCTGCTTATGCCGATCGGATCGCGCTGCTTCATGAAGGGATGCTGCTTGATTATGATACGCCTTCCCGCGTGTTTTCGCGCAGTGATTTGGCTAAGTACGGCGTAGAGCCTCCGGTGTATACGCGAGTGTGTCAAGCCATTGGCCTCCGGATGCCGGGGATGGATATGTATCCCGTAACGCTCCAAGAAGCGCAGGCCGCATATGATGCGCATCGCAGCGCAATCCCGGGTTCAACACAAGCAGAGCAGGGTGAACGCCATGATTAAGATACAGGATGTGCGCTTCGGATATAACGGGGGACAAGACGTGCTGCAAGGCTTGACGCTCGAATTCGATCGCCGCAGGACAGCCATCATCGGTCAGAACGGCGCGGGCAAGACGACGCTGGTCAAGCTGCTGAAGGGGCTGCTCAAGCCGGCTGGCGGGGACATTTGGGTTGCCGGAGTCAATACGAAGGATGTCACCGTGGCTCAATTGGCAAGCAAGATCGGGTTGGTTTTTCAAAATCCGAATGATCAAATTTTCAAGCGCACGGTGTTGGAAGAAGTGATGTTCGGGCCCTTGAATATGAAGCTGGATACAGCGGCTGCGAAGCAGCAGGCTCTGCAGGCGCTCGACATGGTCGGCCTGGCCCATCATACCGATGTCAACCCGCATGATCTGGGACTGTCGGAGAAGAAGCTGATCAGCATCGCCTCGATCGTTGCCATGAATACCGACATTATCATTTTGGACGAGCCGACGATTGCGCAGGACACTGCGGGAAAACGCCGCATCGCGCAAATCATCGAGGAGTTAAGCCAGGAAGGCAAGCTGGTCATGACCATACTGCACGATATGGACTTTGTCGCCGCGCACTTCGAACGGACGATCGTCATGAACAAAGGCAAAGTGCTGCTGGACGACAAGACGAGAGAGGTGTTCTCTCATCAGGAATTGCTGAGAGAGGCTTGCTTGGATATCCCTTACGTCACGCAGCTGGGCAAGCAGTGGGGCTTGCCAGAGACGGTACTGACCGCAGAAGAACTGATCGCCGCCATGGAATAGCTCGCGATAACGCCGGCACTATGCTGTTTGCTTGCCATCGATCAGGAGATAAGATGGGCAAGTGACGTTGAAATAACGAGAAAAGGGCACTCCAAAGCGGGAGAGCCCTTTTTTCTGTCCGGTATTCGAGCGAGACGGGGACATGTGCTACAATACGTTTAAGTTGATTTGAGGGGAGCTAGCAAGCTAATGGGCGTTGCATTCGGAAGACAATACAAAGACATCTTGGAAGAACTGACGGTGGCGGTCGGGCTTATCCCTGACGGATACACCTTCTTTGACATGACGGAAGAAGAGTGGACCGCGCTTGGCGACGCAGAGCGGCAGGAAGTGTTGGAAGCGCTCGCAGATGATGTGTTTTACGGGTTGGGACAGGAGAAGCTGCTCTTTATCGGCAGCGGCAGTGTCCAGCACGATCCAGAGTTCCATATTATAGAAGTTGTGGTAAACAGCGAAACGGTAGCGACAATACAGCTGACTTAAATGCAGTGTTACCGCTCTGCCTCGTCTGATTGCGGATCGAACACCATGCAGTGGAATTGTCCTTGTCCAGTCGGAGTCGGCCGTTCGTACGTATCGGTAATACGAAATCCGGCTTTCTTATAAGCGCGTATGGCGCGCTCGTTCCAAGTCAGCACTTCCAGATCAATCTCATCTTCTGGATGGCGGCGGAGGGCTTCCTGAGCAATGACTTGGACGAATGAAGCGCCTTGACCTTGGCCGAGCAGATCGGGGCGCATGCCCAAGCCCAGGCGGGTGACGCCGACGAGCGGGAACAGCTGCGCAAATCCTGCCAACTCGCCTGCCGCATTGGTAACGGAGACGTATTGGGCGCGCCGGATGTCAGGGTCGCCCATTTCAATGCCGAGCGCTTGCGTCTGATTCCACGGCAGGAAGCCGTACAGATGGTAAGGCGGCTCATATGTCCACGCGCAGATTTGCTCGGCATCCTCCTCTGTCATCGGGCGTACGCGGAATGGATAGGACGGGGAACTGGATGCAGCCGTATCAGGCTGAGGCGCCGGGCTGTCAGAATGTTGGTCTGGAGTATGGGATGATGACATAGATTAGACCTCCTTCAGGTATATGATAATATTGTGACAGGTTTGGATTCAATTGACAATCGATATGCGGTCGGTTCAAATAGAAGAATAGAGTGCTGCGGCGCTCGTTATGAGGGGGAATCGAAATGAAGCAGCAGACATGGATGGTTTCATTCGAGGAAGTGCAGGCTTTGGTGGGACAGGCTGGAGTTGCCATTGCAGACTGCCGCTTCTGGCTGTCAGAGCCGGAACGCGGGTATGCAGCCTATGAGGAAGGACATCTTCCCGGCGCGGTCTACTTCAACCTGGACCTTGATTTATCTTCACCATTGGGCGCTCATGGCGGACGGCATCCGCTGCCTTCGCCGGAGATGCTCTCCGACAGGCTGGGGGAGCGCGGGATTGACCGTGAGACGACCGTCATTATCTATGACGATCAGGGCGGGGCTATGGCGAGTCGGCTATGGTGGCTGCTGCAATATGTGGGACATCAGGGCATCGTTAAAGTGATGGACGGCGGATACAGCGATTGGGCGAAGCTCGGCTACCCGATAAGCACGGAACAGCCATCCCCGGCTGCCCGCATATATGAGCCGCATGTCCGCCCAGATCTGGTCATGCATATGAAAGACGTAAGAGAACGGCTGGGCCGTCCGGGTGTCGTGCTGATCGATTCACGCGAGCCTGCGCGATATGCAGGAGAATCGGAGCCGATTGATCCGAAGGCAGGCCATATTCCCGGCGCGGTGAATCATTTCTGGCGCCATGGTGTAGACGAGGCGGCTGGACGATGGAAATCGCTCGTATCGCAGCGCGAAGCGTGGGAGCGGCTCGTGAAAGAGGCGGATGAGATCATCGTGTACTGCGGCTCAGGAGTGACCGCTTGCCCGAATGTGCTCTCCTTGTGGCAATCGGGTTATCCGCGCGTCAAGCTGTATGCGGGAAGCTGGAGCGATTGGATTAGCTATGAGGAGAATCCAATTGCGGTGGGGGAAGAGGAGAAGGCGTAAGCAGTTATATAGGTTGTAACACGGAGTACGTCGTCGATCATGTGACGATGTACTCCTTTGCTTTGTGTCCAGGAGTATCGAGGTCAATTTGCACGTGCATGCGATTCCACTTGATTCACAACCTCACGCGCGAGAAACAGCGGGGTCATCCCTCGTGTGGTCCTTAAAACGGGAGAGTCGACAAGGGACTAATTCGCTTCTTGATTCCCGATTGATTATTTCACTTGCAGCCAGACGCGCAATCAGCGGCGCCAGCGTAATTGCAGAATGCATCACTGTCAGATAAAGTCCCTTTATGTGATCATGGAAGCCCACGATCGGATAGCCGTCTTCAGGCATTGGTCTCATCCCGACCTGGATGCTTTCCAGTTCCAATTGATTCCCGCCCTTCAGACTGCGACGCAACGTCTCGAACGCTCGCTTGCCGACCGCCTCTGGCCCGTTTTCTTCCGACTCGTCGATATAATCTTCCGCAGCCAGCAGCGTTTGATCCGTCAGTTGACGCGCTTCAAATTGCGCATTTGAGATTAATGTGCGTATCAGCTTATTCGCAGTTTTCATCCGAATCAGAATGGAAGGCGACGGCGTTACCGGCACGGGACAACCTAACGGGTTGGAAAGTTCGGGTATGCCTGTACCTGCGGCCAATACCACGACATCCGACTCCAGAAAACCCTTGGACGTGTGGACGCCGACCAGGCAGGAATCTTCTTGCTGCAGCTGTGTAACGTTGGTACCGAACTGAACCTTTGCTCCGTACTCCCGCGCTTTGCTCAACAACAGATCCGTTAACCCTATCGGGTCCACCGCACCTTCTTCGCTGACAAACATCGCTTCATCCGGATATTCCTTCAGATTCGGTTCCAATGCCTCAAGCTGCTCCCGGTTTAATTTTTGAAAACGGAGTTGCTCCCTTAGGGGCGGATTGCCCCAAGTCAGCGCCCCGTGCCAATGAATTTGCAGTTCGGACAAATCTTGCTGAAGCGCATGATATTCTTCATAAGCCGCATCGTACAAATGCCAGTATTCGGGAGCCACCCTATGCGTCGTATGTATCCAGGCAAACGATTTTTCCGTGACTTCACGCGCCGCGGCGGGGTGTCGTTCAATAACGGTTACATCTTGATTTCGTTTGGCCAGATGATAGGCCACGGACGCCCCGACAATTCCTGCGCCAATAATCACGATTTTTTGTTTACTCAATAATGACACCCCCTTTGTCACCTTATTGTAGCATAGGCGTCATAATAATCCGACGTCATAACATATGAGGACAGCTGGAGCGATTGGATTAGCTATCCGGACAATCCGGTGGCCACTGGGAGGAGTAAAGCTGAAGAGCCCGCGTCTGACGAGGCCACTGAAAAACTTATACTATTAATTTTGTGAAATGAAATTAACTTGATAAAGGCGACTTTTCATTCAATCCTGAATGGAAAGTCGCCTTTATTTATGTTCTTCTCTATCTCTTTTACTTCATAATTGTCAATATTCTTTTGAGATTGACAGCGAAAATGGCCATTGCTCCTTGCATGTGCATGCCAGACCTGAGGAAGATGCTACATCATACCTGTGTCTATGTTTCAACTCGCTATGTTTTGCTGATTTGATGCTTACCGAATAGGTTTTTGATTTCGCCCCTTCTTTATAACAACCTTCTTTAAAAGGACATTGCTTACACTTTTCGATATCAAAGTAATACGTGTCTACTTGATCTGGTCTCAGGGCTTCCGCAATAGCTTAACTCTATATTAGCTAACTTAAATCAACTTTAAAAGAACCTTGAAATAAGTTGAAAAACATCTTGTAAGAAGCAGAAAAAGAGGTTAATATATTTTTATTGACTGAATAGTTAATTTATAGTCATTAAAAGGAGGGGGATTATGCCTAAGATTGTCACCGAACATGAAAAAGAAATGGTGAGAGAAGCGATGTATACAAAAGGGATTGAACTGATTCGCAAAAAAGGCGTAAAGCGGGTTACTGTGGAGGATATCACCATTGCGACAAATATCGGTAAAGGTTCCTTTTACTCGTACTACAATTCCAAAGAAGAACTCCTCTATACGATTATCAAAAAAAACGAACAAAGCATGTTTGAGAGAGTAGAGGCCCTCTTGTCCGAAGAAATACATGTGAAAGAGAAGATTGTAAGGGCATTGAAGGAGATCTATTTGGCTACGGACAGTATTGTACTCTACGTGTCTCCATCGGACATCGAGTATCTGCTTCGCAAGCTTCCTGAAGAGGCGGCAGATTGGGAAACAGTAAAATCTAACGACTATTTTAGCAGGACACTATCGCTGTGCGGCATTGACGATTCGGAATGCGAGATGGATGTGCTCGCTTATTTAATGAATGCACTCCATTATATCGGGTCGACAGAGATGCCTTTTGGAGATCGGGGGAAAAAGAAGGCCCTGGATATACTCGTTCACTCCATTGCCGACTACATGGCGGGGGGAGCCAAGCAATGAGAGAATTCCCAAATAAATACAAACTGTCGTATGGGATTGACCACAATTGTTCCGTTGAGCGGAACCACGGTCATATCGGTTATCGGAGGTACCTATGAGCGTTTTATTGATAGTTTTAAGCGGATTGCTTATATTAATGGTTTGCTTGGTTCTGTTTGTCCAGTACAAGAAAAAGAAGAAGGCCAATCAAATTCGAATTGCGCCCACGAGCAACGGCATTGATTGCAGAGAGTTCGTCATGATCGGCGGCATTTCGCAATATTTGCATCATCGAGGCGAGGACGTTGACAATCCGGTACTGCTGTTTCTGCATGGCGGCCCAGGAGAGCCGATATTGCCATTTGCCCAAGAGTTCCAGATCCCGTGGGAGAAGCATGTAACAGTTGTGCATTGGGATCAAAGGAACTGTGGCAAAACCTATTTCAACAATGATCCGGAACAAGTTGCTCCAACAACCACCGTTGACCGTATCGTTCAGGATACTTATGAAATTGTAGAATATTTGAGAAATAAGTATCACAAAGAGAAGATTATTATTTTGGGACATTCATGGGGCTCGGTGCTAGGCAGTTTGTTCAGCAAAAAATATCCGGAGCTCGTGCAGGCCTATATCGGCGTCGGGCAGGTTGTCAATATGATTGACAATGAACGCGTCGGGTACGAAAAAGTACTGGAATCAGCAAAAGAAGCGGGAAACGACAACGATTATCAAGCTCTCCTTCGTTTGGAACCATACCCTCCCCGCGCATTCGATGATGACATGATCAGGAAACTTAAGAAGGTTCGAAAATTCCAAAGAAAATATAAGTTAGCGGCCGGTCCAACAATGGAATTGATCGGCAATGTTTTATGTTCACCATTTTATACGTTCAAGGATATGCGTTATTTCTTTATCTCCGGGGCATTTAGTGTCGGACAGCGTCATATTTGGAAATATTTAATGGAATCGTTGGATTTGTCGTCGATGGGCGCCGCGTTTGAAATACCTGTCTTTTATGTACATGGCGATCGGGACTGGCAAACTCCCTATCCGCTGGCACAGGAATTCTTTGCAACCATAGAAGCTCCGCTCAAGCGGTTTTACTCCATACCGGATGCAGGACATATTGCCATGCTTGAACGAAAGGAGGCATTCAACGAGGCGTTATTTGATATTTTGGAGCGAACGAATGTTATGGCGACGGCCAAGTGAGTATCTGCACGGGGCTCCGTTAATACAGGCGGATGCGCTTATTGTCGCGGTCAATATCCATGCAATTTTACGAAATGGCGGAAAGTGCGTTGAAGTGCTTGCAGGCGAGATGTTGAAGGCTGCCCATAGGTTCTGCGCGGAGCCGGGCGTTTTGGGCACTTGGGTGGTGTAGTCTAAGTTTTAGAGGCTTACCGATGGTGGTGTATCCCTGAACAAGGTCCCCGTTTTGAAACGAATGTAGCTACCAATGTCCAAAGGATAGCTTTCTCTGCGGTGTATTATGGCAGGGTTCTGGACGAAGGGCACATCGTATTAATGGCGCTGATGGGGTTTGCTCTCAGAGCCGTTCCTTCCACAACTTGTGGCAATGTCTGTGAAAGCATTTTCCACCACAATTGACAGCTGGAGCGATTGGTGCTCCTATGAAGATAATCCGGTGGCGACGGGCAATGAATGAACCAACCGAGAGGCCGCGACGGACGCGGCCTCTTTGCTCTGCAATAGTTCAATCTGATCTGTATAACGCAAGTGCAGTATTTACTATTTCTTTTTTTGCGTTACCTTGCCTTTAACATCCCCGATGCTTACTTTACCGTTGCCGGACTGTGTAATGGCTGCATCCTTCGCCACGCCGTCGATGTCAAGAGAGCCGTCTCTGACGTCAATCACAGCCGAGCCTCCCACCTGCTCGATGATGATGTGTCCATTAATGTTCGCGATGGTTACGTCCGATGCAATCTCGCGGATTGTAATATCGCCGTCTCTATTATCTATATCAAGGGGTCCTGCTGTGTTTAACACTTGAATATTGCCGTTTATATTGCCTATTTTAACATTCGAAGACATATTGGATATGTGCATATCCCCATCCCTATGGGACATGATGTCCACCTGAAGGTGCTTCGGCACCTTGATTTGAAGATCCACAAATCCCGAGCCCATCGCCAAAAATTGACCTTCAAAGGAAGCGTCCAAATAAGCGGTATCCTCCCGATTCTCCAATTTAAGCTTCAACTTATCTAAACTGATACCCTTAGCCCTTGCCTGGGCCGTGACTTCAATCTTGTCCGAGTCCGTATGGCCTGCAATCTCAATTTCCCCATTTCGGTTGTCAATTACAAGCTTCGAGAGGCCGGCTGTCTGTAATTCCAGATCCCTGGTTTCCGTTTGTTCCTCGCCCGTCCCGCATGCCGCAATCAGAAACAGCATAGATAGGACGATTGCGCACTTCAACACTTTCTTCATATGTTTCTCCCCATTTCTTGTTTTTGTTAGTCATGCCACATCGCGTTTTACAAATAAGGGATACGATATCAAATGCATCACCGCTAGGTGAAGCACGATAAATACAACGGAAAATCCGAGCGTGATTCCGTCAACGGAAGGCGTACCATAGAAGAATGGCGTGAAATCCGTATGTGAAAACACAAAATATTTCGTCCAGGCCCAGCCGTTCATTGCAATCGCCATAATAAATCCAGTCAGCGATACGAGAAGGGATATGACAATGGAGAACGTCGTGCTCCGAAAGGCTGCGGAAATCATAAAAGCCAACGTAATCGCCACTAACATGAATGGAATATTGAACACATACCCCCCGAGCAAGGCCTGCAGCATGGGGACCTCGCCTACGGCCTGATTTTTCACATACAAATAGTGATCGCCTAAACCGTCAAAACCGAATATGAATCCACCGAATAGAATGGACACCAGCATGCCAATCAGAGACAGAAAGAGACCGAACAAGATAGCGGCAGCATATTTCGAAAAATAGATCTTGGTACGGCTGGCCGATCGGGTCAATAACAGCTTGATCGTGCCCGACACAAATTCGGCAGCAACAATTTCACCGGCAATAATGATGGAAATGAGGGACACCGCAAAAATAATATTGCCCACTTGGCTCACAGCAAAGCTCCACGCATTCGTGTGCGGCGCCTGATCGTGCTCCAAGTAGTATTGATTCAGCAGCATGTTCTTCTCCGCTTGCTTCACTTCGATCTTCAGCGCATCTGGCTTTGCCGCTTCCTGCTTAAGCAAAATATTCTCCTGTTCGAGCTGCGTCCGCCAATCTTCACTGACAGCGCTGCTTCCCGATGTTTTCAGATTTACAATCTGGAGCAGCACGTAGATCACTACCAACGCGACCATAACCCAGGTGCGTCTCCGCTTATAAATTTTCATGTTTTCGTTGCGAATTAAAGGTATCAAAGGTTGTCTCCTCCCGTAATCTCCATAAACTTGTCCTCAAGCGTCTTCTTTATCGTATGGACACCGAATACACTTATTCCGGCAGCCATCAGCTTCTGGTTGATTTCAGGAATGCGCGCTTTCGGAATGCGAACCTGTATCTGTCGTTGGTCTGTCATGATTTCCTCGCCGAACATTAAGGATTGCAGAATTTGTACGGCCAGATCCGGGCGGTCGACTTCAAACCGGGCTTGGGCGAGTTCCTCTTCCACCATGTCCGCCATGTTATGCATCCCGACCAGCTTCCCTTTTTGCAAAATAGCGACCCGATCGCACATCATTTCCATCTCGGACATCAGATGACTGGAGATGACGACACCGACGCCTTCTTTTTGCGCCAGGTTTCTTAAATGCCCTCTCAGCTCGCGGATTCCGGCCGGATCGAGTCCGTTTGTCGGCTCGTCTAGAACGAGCAGGGAAGGCTTATGGACGAGGACGACGGCAAGGCCCAAGCGCTGCCGCATGCCAAGCGAATAGGTCGCGACTTTATCGTTGATGCTATGCTCCAAATCGACTAAAGAAACGACCTCCCGTATTCGTTTTTCTGTCACGCCCGGTGTCATTCTGGAGAAATGAATCAAATTATCATAGCCGGATAAGTATTTGTATAAATCCGGATTTTCCACAATGACTCCTACATGCTTCATCGCCTGTTCAAAATGAGTATGCGCATCGATTCCATGAATGAGCACTTGGCCGCCTGATTTGGAGCTCAGGCCGGCGATCATTCGAATCGTGGTCGTTTTTCCCGCCCCGTTCGGACCGAGCAAGCCCAGAATTTCTCCCTTTTCCATTTCCAACGTTACATGGTCTACAATGATCTTGTTGCCTATCTTTTTCGTAAGATCACGAATTTGCAGCAGCGACAATGACTCGCACTCCCTTTTGTTAATGAATTGAATGAGATATAATTTCCGTGTTCAACTGGATTCATCTCATCCACCATCAAGCTAACAAACCAGCTGTCATAACACCCAGTGACAAAGCGTCACAACCTTGATATGACAAGGGAAAACGGGCTTTTTTATACAGTTTGTCATTCATTTCACATTGGTTGATCGGAGTTGTGCATATGCGCCTTTTTAACAAGCGATGGTCTTGGCAGGATTGGACCATGTATATCATTCGAATCGTATGGGTCGCAGCCGTCATCCTGTTGATGTATCAGGATAAGCCGGATTTTCCTTTTTGGCCGGTGCTTGTTTCTCTGCTGGCTTGCCATACGATTCCTTTTTTATTTGTGAAGAGTTACTATTCCCGTTATTTCATAGCGGAATGCTTATTTGCCGGAGGTTTGTCGCTTTTCCTTGCTTATGATCTCGAATTAATCCGGCTATTTCCTCCTGCGCTCTTTACGATTGCATTCTACAGCCGTGGCAAAGCGCATTGGTTCTCGCTGCCCATCGCCGTAATTCTGTTCACATTAAGTGTGGGCGAATCAATTTCCTCATCGCTGTCACATCCTTTGATATGGCAAAGCTTAGCGGATGCCCTTCTTTTCTATGGGATTAGCTTCGCTCTGCAAAAAGGGGCAGTGTCCATCGATGCTATTAAACAGAAGCTCGCGTTGATTAAAGAGCAATATACGATTCTGGAGCAATACTCATCACAGATCGAACGGATGACGCTGCTGGAAGAACGATACCGCATGGCCCGTGAACTGCATGACACGATCGGACACACCTTTACCTCGATGATATTGGGCATGGAAACCTTGCGTCCCCATATACAGTCGAATGAAGGGGAAGCCAAGCTGCAGGGCATGCTTAAGCTTGCCAGAACAGGCTTGGACGATATCAGGCGTCAAGTGCACCAGATGGATCCTTTAGAGGAAGCACTTCCTCTGGACCGGTCTTTGCTCCAAATCATTGATGAATTTAAAGCAAACACGGGAGTCCGCATCCTTTTTCGTACGATGGGTGAACCTTATCCTGTGATGAAGCAGGCCAAGCTCACGTTGTACCGCTGCTTGCAGGAGGCTCTGACCAATGCGAGCCGGCACGGTCAAGCCAGCTCGATTCAGGTTGTTCTTCAATATGATCACGCTCAGGTGATGCTGCAGGTGCAGGATAACGGCAAGGGCGCGGAAGCTATTCAATACGGCTTTGGGCTTTCGGGCATGAAGGAGCGTCTTGTCTCGCTGCAAGGGCAGCTCTATATCCATACGCAGAAGGATGAGGGCACGATGGTAACGTGCACGATCCCAAATCAGATTAGTGAGGGCAGCCAGAAGATCAAGATATTGCTGGCGGACGACCAGCCGTTGATTCGCGAAAGCCTGAGGCTGCTGTTGGGGGAAGAAAAGGATTTTGAAGTCGTGGTTGCCGGGAACGGGAAACAAGCCCTCGAGCAATGCGAGCAGGGGCGTCCCGATATTATATTAATGGACATCAATATGCCGGAAATGGACGGGATTGCGGCGACCAAAATAATTAAAGAAGCATGGCCGGGCATGCGTGTCATTATGATCACGACCATTGAGGATGTGTCTTATGCCGCTGAAGCGCTTCGCAGCGGGGCGGAAGGTTATATGCTGAAATCCATTCATCCCAAAGAATTGGCGGCGACCATCCGGCTCGTATATGGCGGGGGAACGATGATTTCGCAGGACGTGGCTCAGCAATTGTTCCACTATGAGACGTGGGATTCGAAGCACAATCCGTATGAGCTGACCGAGCGGGAGTTGGATGTTCTCCAGTGCTTGACGGAAGGGCTACGCAATAAAGCAATCGCCCAGAAGCTGCATTTGTCGGAAGGGACGATTAGAAACTACATTTCCTCCATCTATTTGAAATTGCAGGTGCAGGGCCGTGAAGAGGCTGTGGAGAAGGCAAGAAATGAACGTCTCATTTGCTAAATGCTGCTCGATCTTTTTACTTTATCTGGGCAAGCTGCGTTTCGCCGTTCTATAAACTAAATTATCGGACTATTATACAAAACCCGTGAAGTTGCTGAATATAGCAATCTCACGGGTTTTGTTGAGTAAATTCTCTCTTAAATCTTAGGTGTCTCTATGGAGCTGTTGTACCAAGAACTTCATCAAGTTGAGTTTTAACTTGTTCTTTCGTTAGCAGAACAATCCATCTCATGGACATATGTGAAAAAGACCGAAGGTTCATCAACATTCAGATAAGGAAAAATACGTGTCGAGGAGGAATTTGGCCTAGGAGTCCGTTCGCCGTTCCATCTATTGGATTCTATCCAATGGATTTCTTTATCTTCTGGCTTGCTTGGACTTCTACTGGAAAACAGCCAATCAAATGGCCTCATTTCCTCTTATCGGGGCCTTACGGTCTCATTCTGCTGCATGAATTCCAGTAGAATGCCTTCTTGCCAGCTTGAAGGTGAAGAAACACTGTACGTTTTCCAATGGAATCTCAAAAGGAAATCTCTACATCAGCCTCATTGCTGCTGCTTGCAGCGAACTCAAAGCCACTTACATTGAACTCATAGGAACTTAAAGCGAACGTGACCCCAGCATACCAAACCTGCCAAGCTACCAACGCACCGACAGCGTATGAACCAAAGCATAGCCTGCAGATAATCTTTCCGCCCCCTTTCGCTCCCCTACACAACATGCATGTCCTCTGTGCACGAATGGTTTACAATAAGTGTTCCATTGCGACTTCCTTCAATTCGTAGTAACGGATATCCCTGCCTCTTGCTATAGGCTGCAGCCAGCCCTTCTCCACCAATGATCGTAGCCATTTGCGAGCAGTTCGGAAATCGACATCAAAGCAGTCAGCCACATCCTTGGGCCGAACCCATCTTCCTGGCGACCAGGCGTACCGAAGAATCTCCTTCTCGATGAAGACAGCTGGACGAAGAGGCCGACTTCGGATGAGATAAGGACTGAGGACCAATTGCAGCAGGGTGCGGCATATTTCAGGACGGTGCTGAATATCGTCGAAGGAGAAGTGGATCATTTTCCACCCCATTCCGGTCAGAAAGGTATCCCGGTTCAAGGCGTAGCTGAATTTTTCCCGGTCCATATCTTTTACATGACTTTGAAAACCATCGCATTCGAGCCCAAACTTACCGAATGGGGGGAGAGAAGCAACATCGAGAAATTGCGATTTGCGATTCCAGTCGTACACTTCGTACTCTGGATGCAGGTTATCGAAGTTACCGAAGAGCGGCCGCCACACATTTTTCAACAGCAGCTTCTCGGCATATTGATGTCCTCTGAGCAAGCGTCCCTTTCTTTCGCCGCTTCGATGCGTACGGTGATCATCCAGAAATGCCGCATGTGCCGTTTCAAAATCCATATCCTTTCTTCCTCCTCCTAAACAAAAAAAGAACGCCCCCCACCTTAAAAAGGTAAAGGACGTTCTTCGTCTGCTCCTATTGTATCATCTCGCCCCCCTCATTACTACGGAGACCTTAGTCTGGTCTGTGGCAGACAATACAAGGCCGATGCGGGAACAAAGCTTGCAATCGTCCTTCAACTTGCACAGGCACTACTGCGGAAGCATGCTGCAGACTACAGACTAGACTTAAGACGGGTGTGAAATACTCCGTCAGACTAGAGCGTGAGCAGAACCATTCATGCTATACTGAAGCAGTCTTACCACAGATATACAGTTGAATATATATATGAATATAGGGGAATCGAAGATGAGAAAAGTGATTGGGTTGGTGCTAATTATAGCGGGTATTGCCGGCGTCCTGTTCGCAGTGAATCCGGGAAATCTATTTCCGGGCAACTTGCTATCCTTCGGCACGAAGGAAATTAACTTGGAAAGAACGGTCGATGCGGGCGACTACCGGAACGTTCTTATCGAAAGCGGGAGCCCGGATGTGCAAATCGCACGCGGGAATTCGGATCAAATCAAGGTTCGGTTGAAAGGGCAAGTAAGTCCTAAAAATGCGGATAAAATAGATATTAAAGTGGCTCCCAAAGGCGATACTCTTGAGTTGGGAGTGGAAATGCCTGATATCAGTCTCGGCATTAATATTTTGAATGTCGACTTCACGATTGAGCTTCCCGAGAAGCAATGGGATAGCGTTGATGTCAGCACAGGCAGCGGCAATGTGGATGTATCCCAATTGAACGGGAATAAGGTGAGTGTGAAAACGGGCAGCGGCAACATTCTGGCAACGGTTGTCGAAGCGGATACGATTGCTCTGCAGGCGAGCTCGGGCAATGTAAAGGCGCAGCATTTCAAGGCCGATGCATTGACATTCGGCACAGGCAGCGGCAACACCGATGCGGCGCAAATTACGGGGAAAACAGTAAATGTGAAATCGAGCAGCGGCAATATCCAAGTGCAGGCTGTTGAAGCGGACACGATTGCTTTGAAGGCGAACTCCGGCAATGTTGCAGCTGACGAATTCAAAGCTGGGACGCTTACATTCGATACAGGCAGCGGCAGAGTGGATTTGACCAATGGAGAGGCGGCATTGCTGGGCGTCACGAGCTCAGGGGATATAGAGGTGAAAATGGACGATTTACGTCATGACGCTGACTTGAAGGCGAACAGCGGATCTGTTACGGTCGATCTGGCCAATGAACCGAAGTCGCTGGCGGTCGACTTTAATGGAGGATCCGGCAACGGACGCATCAAATGGGATGGCGTGACATATGAAGAGAACAGTGCAAATGGAAACAGTCTAAAGGGCTCGTTCGGCAATGGTGAGACGAAGCTGAAAGTTCGTACCGGCTCGGGGGACTTTACACTTGGCAGCCAATGAACAGATAAGAAAAGTTTTAGTTGGTTTTCAGTTTCCTTTCAGGTTGGATGAACATACTAGTACCATCTCTTGAAGAAGGAGGAGGATATATTGAAACGAACCTCAACCGTAATTGCTTGGACCAGTCTAATGATGCTTCTCTTGGCATCGCCTGCGGCAGCGCAAGGGGAGAACGGACTGCAAGGGGCAGATTGGAAGCTGATCGGGGGAACGTCTTTAACCGCCGTGAAGCAAGACGAGGCCGCCAAGCCGGCAGAAAGCACCAAGCAGGCCGAGTCCGAGACGGATAAAGAACTGGAGCAAATCCATACGAAAATGAAAGAGCTCCGTGCTGAAATGAAAGAGCTGCGTGAGAAGAAGCTTGAACTCATGGCGAAGAAGCACAACATTCAGACCGAAGGGAAAAGCAGCACGCAAATTCGACAGGAGCTTAAGGCGAAATTAGGCGAAAAAGGGCAAATGTTCCACGAGAAACATCGGGATCATGGAGAACGCGTCGAAGGACGAATGGAGAAATGGAAGCAGGAAGCGGAGAAACGCGGCATTTCGACAGATGGGTTAAGTCCTGAAGAGCTGAAAGCGAAGCTGCGTGAGTCGAAGTAACATAAGGTGCCGCAAACGCATATAAATATATCGAACTGACAATGTATGGGGATAACACAAGGAGGTATGCCGGCTAATAAGCATGCCTCCTCTTAATTCATAGTATGAGGAAGACAATGGCTTTTTGAGGCTGTTAGAATGGGTATACTGCATAAATTTCGAAATAAAAAACCCGACAGACAGCGATTATCGCTTCCCATCGGGTTATGTACGCCTATATAAGTATAATTCCAATATGACTACGTAATTGCTATTCCGTTGCGTATGAAGAATATTGGCTCTCGCTCATCACGCGTTTAGCGCCTACATAGCGTTTCTCATAGTAGTCCATGCTGAGCTTGTCAATGCGGGTGCCTTTGTCTGTCGACGCATGTGCAAATTTGCCGTCGCCGACAAAGATTCCAACATGCGATATGCCGTTGCCGCCGCTAGTGTCGAAGAAAACTAAATCTCCAGGACGCAATTCATCTTTGCTTACCTTCTCACCGACGTCGAATTGAGACGACGAGGAGCGAGGCAAATCGATTTCGAAACTGTCAAACACGTACTTGGTGAAACCGGAGCAATCGAAACCACTTGTTGTGCTTCCGCCATATTTGTACGAAATGCCTAACAGATCTTCAATTTTGTTATCCATCTTGGATGCCGCGAAAGTGCTGCCTGCACTGAACGTGAATAGGACGCTGAGGCCCAGCACCGCCGTTACTAGCTTCTTCTTCAAATTGGAAAGCCCCTTCCTTGCCTGCGAGGTTAGCTGGAGGGTTCGGTTGAAGGTCCCCTATGATCCCTGTGAAACGAGATCAATTCACCCAAATAACTGGTTCCCCCGCTTTCCGGTTGTCCGGAAATTCGGCAGCATTGTTCGGATTTAATTGCTGTATACGGTAGTTACAAATTTGCAAATGTTACTGTCGCTTTCATGACAAAGTTGTAATAAATCTACGACTTATTGTAACAGACCTTTTTTCCTTTGACAAACACTTTTTGTCCAAAAAACGCAAAAAACTTGTCCGGTCGGCATTTCCGACGATAGACAAGTTTTTTTGTCACGCTTTTAAACGGTAATATGACGTTTTTTTGAATTGTTACATTCTTCTCATTTTGGTTGCTGATTAGCCTCCTGCCATATGGCATAGCGGGCGGACAACCCCCACATTTTGCACAGGACCCGAATGGCAGGAAATGCTTGCTGCAATATTAGCGCAGTCATGCCGGTCCAGAACATCGCTGCGGTTGTAAATAATATGCTGACAGCCAGCACAAGGCCCATGAAAATTAGCGAAATCCCGAGTATAGGGAGCAGTTTGCGCACCCCCGCCGTCACAGAGCGGAGCAATGACAATTCCGAAGCGGCGCCAAATTGCATAAATAAGAACAAATGATGAAATATCCAACCACATACGGCCCATATAAGCACAAAGGGAGCGACGGATGCAAGTGCCGATACTGCGGTGGAGCTGGCCGTCAATACGTGCGCAGCATACGGGACAAACCAATATGCGGGAGCCAGGAGCAGAACCATCTTCAAGGCATACAGCAGCAGCATCGGCTTCCACATTGCTTTTATGCCGCGGAAAAAGGCCAGTCCCGATTGGCGCGGTTGGGCTATCGCGTAGAACAAGCCGGCTTCAATAAGGGGCGTCAATAGCATGCGAATGGCAACGCAGCCGACCAGTATCCACAAATAAGGCGCGTAATCGTTCGTTTTGGAGAGGTGGAACTGACTTTCGATTAAAAAGAGCTGCGAGCTCATCTCGGTTGGGGCCGGATCCGGATACCGCCGCAGCACGGGCACCACGATCCCGTCAATGAAGCGGTAGACGAAGAAGCCCCATAACAGTTGGTATAAAAAGAGGATGACCCAAATATATATGTGCTCTTTTAACCAATCCCAACCGGTTTGCATATAAGCTTTCATCGATCTCACCACCCCAATATGTTCGTAAATGCTTCAACGAATTTTATGACGGTTAAGTTGGCTCGCGTTCGTGCGGGCTCCTCGATCTGTGCTTTCATATAGTTGTTAATATGTTTATTCTCTACCACAATCGTATAGAGCGGGTCCACCATGACCCAATCCAACGGGGCTGTATGAGTGAGCCGGTATTGCATCCGATCGCCATCCCCGTCCCACACCTTGCGTGTCGTGCTTCCGTCCGTGAAACGGAAAACGATCGGGACGTTCGGATAGTCGGCGCCTAGCTTGCGAATATGGACGGTCGCTTCATAACGTATTGCCCCGTCTTTTTCAATAGTGCGGGCATCGATGCTTTCCACGGCAAAGTCAGCCATCTGGCCGCCGTACACATATTGATTGAAGAAGTCGGTCCATTTGCGGTCGGTTACCTGTTCGACGATACGTTGGAAATCGGCGGTCGTTGGATGACGGAAGCGATATTTCTGGGTGTATGTCTTCATAATGCGCTGCATCGTTCTCTCCCCGACCTGCTTCTCGATGGCGAGCAGCACGAGCTTGGCACGGTAATATACGTTGTCTGAATAATGATTCTGGTGTTTATACCGCCAAGCGGCAAGCTTTAGCGGAGCTGGATCGGTAATATAACTGGATGTGATGGCCAGATTCGGCACGACTCCGAATTCGGACTCCATCAATTTGTCCTCGGCATAGGAGGTGAACCCTTCATCAAGCCATGCCTCTTCGAACTCATTGGAGGCTATGAGACCATAAAAATATTGATGGCCAATCTCATGGACGACCGTCCGCTCCAAATCATATCCTGGACTATCATTCTCGGCGCCGAACGCTGTGACGAGCGTTGGGTATTCCATCCCGCCGGCGCCGTTGCCCGACTTGGGCGGGACGACGATAGAGAGCGTGGAATATGGGTATTTGCCGTACCAATGGCTGAACTTGGCGAGTGCGGTCTTCGCCGCATACATATAGCGTTCTTTCAGCAATTTATGTTTCGGATCGAGATATAGCTTAATCCGGACGCCCGGCACATTCGGGGCAGAGAATGGTTCTTCATAGTAGACGAAGTTCGGCGAAGCCGACCATGCGAAGTCGTGAACGTCATCCGCATAGAAGTGATAGTTTTTGTAACCACCCGCGATATAAGGCGTTTTCGTGGGAAATCCGGTCGCAGCTACAATATATGATTCCGGCACTTGGATGCGCACATTGAAGATGCCGTAGTTGGAATAAAACTCGGAGCTCCCGTGGTATTGGTGCACATTCCAGCCTTCGGCCGCCCTGCCGCGCACGCCTGCCTTCTCATAGGCGGCGATCTTCGGGTACCATTGTCCGGCCATGACGAAATCATCTGCATACCCCATGCGGGCAAATATTTTCGGCAGCTTCACTTCGAACTTGAGCTTCAAGGTGATTTTCTCCTGACTCTTGACGGGCTGGGGCAGCCGAATCTTCATGACCGTCTGATCCTTCGCATTGCCGTCATCCGGCTGAACATATTCGATCCGGTTCATTAAGGAGTGGCCGTCTACGGTAGTCAGCTCCTGTAAGGTCATGCCTCCATAACCGTCCTTTGGCATCTTGTCCTCCCGCAATACGCCACCTGACTCTTTCATGAAGGTTGAGTCCGGGGATTGGAACGCATTTGGATACAGGTTGAAAAAGATCTCATTAACCGTCTTCTGCCCCGGATTGTTCCAAGTGACCGTTTGCTCACCGAACAGAGTATGAGTGGACTCGTCCAGTTTGACATCGATATGGTATTCAGCGATACGTTCACTGAGCACCTCGGCGCTCGGCTTCTCCACGCTTTGCGGCGTAACTGGCTCCTGAGCGGCTTTCTTCTGCACTTCCGGACCGAGAGAAGGCACGGTGCCGGACGGCCGGAGCCAGACGAGGAGGATGAAGCTGGCGGCCAAGAGTGCAATAATAAATAGAAGTGGGCGATAGACATTGCGTCGGGTCATACGTTTCTTACCTCCCGTTGACAAGCATCTACAGCATGTATATGTTGGCTTTTTGCGGAATATTAGCTAAAATGAAAATGATTTTGATCACCCCCCAGGCCGCCCGTGTACTGGAGTATTAGGGCAAGGAAGGAGCGCATAACGATGGATACTTCGGATAAGAAGGTTAAGAAGCCGCTTGCGCTGAATGTAATGAGCAGCGGTAAGCATAAAGGATTCGGTTCAGGCAGCATCGATTTGAACAATGTATCGCCCGTCATTATTGATGAAGGCAGAGCTTATATCGATTTAGGCGCCATGCATGCCAAGAGCAAGGTAGAGCGGGGAATTAAGTTCTCCCCGAACAAGGAGGACGTGCCGAACGGCCGCAAATGCTGGATAGTGTGGGTGGCTGTCGACAGAACGCCTGAAGGCGCATGCTACGGTGGTCTGGCTGCGTGCGAGATGCTCGTCGATCCGGAAGCGAAGCGCGGCTGGAAGGTTCTTGCCGATCACGTGAACAAGATGGATTACGCGATGAAGCGCCGCATCATATTGGACGGACTTGACGCCGAGGAGAAGGCGGCATTGCGCGAACTGCTCATGACGCACAACGCGGAATGGTGGGAACGTTCAACGGATGAGTTGAAAGCGCAGTTGGCATAATAACCCAACGATGGAGAAAGTGTTACATGAAGAAGACCTGTGTCCCATAGAGGAGCACAGGTCTTTTTGGCGTTGCCAGAATCTAATTGACAATGGTTCTCATTTGTGTGTAATATAATACATATAAAATACATCCAATCATCCTATGTTTAAAAATGTGAGGAGGAGAACAATGGAACAGCGTCCTTTAAGAAAACAAACATTGGTGGAACAGGCCATTGAGCGGATGGAGCAGCTGATTCAGTCCGAATCGTGGCCATTAGGCAGCCGCATTCCCCCGGAACCGGAGCTTGTCCAAGCTTTTGGCGTCAGCCGCAACAGTATCAGGGAAGCCTTGAAGTCATTGATTCACGTCGGCGTATTGGAAGCGCGGCAAGGAGATGGAACGTACGTCTGCTCCAAGAGCAGCCTGAACGCCCTGTTGTTCCATCAATTGAAGAAAGCCGATGAACGGGAGACGGCAGAGGTGCGCTTCTGTCTGGAGCGGGAAATCGCCCGTCTCGCGGCCGAGCGCAGAACGGAGTCGGATATCGAGGAGATGCGGAAATGGCTGCGGCTGTCCGGCGAGGCCCATCGAATGGGAGACGATAGCGCCCATGTCCAGCACGACTACCGCTTCCACTTGGCGTTGGCAACGGCAACGCATAATCGCCTGCTCGTCAGCCTGTACGAGAGCATAGCCGGAGCCGTTCAGCAGTCGGTCTGCGCTTCGGTCATGCGCAGCGAGACTCGTTCTGCCGAAATGACCCTCATTCACGAGCAATTAATAGATGCGATTGAAGAACAGGATGTAAACGAAGCCGAACTTCTGGTAAGGCGGTCTTTGCAGCTTGCCTATCGATAATCTATATAAGTTGAAATACTGCCACCATTAGAAGTATACGAGGAATAGAGAGGTAAGGAGAGTTGCATATTGAGACAGGCACTAGCTGCGGAACAACCGGTTCCGTCAAATAAAACGTTGATTTTGTTATTGCTGGGATTATTGCTGGCAGGCGCTAATTTGCGCACGGCCATTGCATCGGTAGGGCCGCTCATCGGCTTTATTCGGGACGACACCGGCCTGTCTAACGGGGCCATCGGCTGGATTACGACCATTCCGCTAATCGCATTTGCATTGTTGTCCCCGTTCGCGCCTTCCATTGCGCGTACCGTCGGCACGGAGCGCACATTGGTGGCGAGCCTGCTCGTGCTGACATTGGGCATCGGAATTCGGGCCATTGATTCCGTCCCGCTGCTGTTCATCGGCACGGCGGGGATCGGGATAGCGATTGCCATATGCAACGTGCTTCTGCCGAGCATCATCAAGCAGAAGTTCGTGAATCGGATTGGATTCATGACCGGGTTATACAGCATGACGATGAGTATTTTCGCTTCGATAGCGGCGGGCGTCAGCGTGCCGTTAGCGGAGGGGTTGGGCTGGGGATGGCGCAATTCGCTGCTCGTATGGGGGGCGCTGTCTCTGCTGGGTATGTTAGTCTGGCTGCCGCTCATCCGTTCTGGAGCGCCGCGGGCAGGGGGCAAGCACCACGCGAAGTCCGAGAAGGGCACGAATGTGTGGACATCGGGCTTGGCATGGAAGATAACGATATTTATGGGATTGCAATCGCTTAATTATTACGTGTCTGTCGCTTGGCTGCCAGATATTTTATTGAGCAAGGGCTGGTCTCCGATAAATGCCGGATGGATGCTGTCCGTAATGCAGTTGGTGAGTATCCCAATCACGTTCCTTATTCCGACCGCCGCCGAGCGGATGAAGGATCAGCGGTTGGCGGCTGCGTCCGGAGCGATTATCAGCTTTGTGGGATATGCGGGATTACTGTTCGGCCATCCGGCAATCGTGACTGCCGCCGTTGTTCTGATGGGTATCGGGCAAGGCATCTGCATCAGTCTGGCATTGATGTTCATTGCATTGCGGGCGAAGAGCGCCGTCCAGGCAGCCACCCTGTCCGGCATGTCGCAATCGATGGGATATACGCTGGCCGCATTGGGGCCGATTTGCCTCGGAATGCTGCATGACGTTACAGCATCGTGGACATGGCCGATTGCTGCCTTGCTTGTATCTTCCTTTGTCATTTTACTGGCGGGAATCGGGGCTGGCCGCAATCGTCATGTGGAATAAGGCAGGCCCCATTTTCACGTTCAATTGGTCCACCACCGTTTGAAGTGCTGCCACCATGACCGTTTCCCGGCTTCTTGCGTCTCCTGAACCGGTGTTTGCTGCGGCGAGCCAGGTTGTACGGCTCCGTGCTGGTCACACCATTCCGTCGGCTCAGTTCCCTTCACGAACGTTTCCAGACGCTTGGAGGCACAATTCTCTCCGGCAAGCTTCCCTGTATCCGGATCGATATAAATGCTGACCACGTTGTCCGGCACCGTAAAGATTTTGGGAGGTACGCTCGTCAGCGCCTTCTCCGTATAGTCGGCGAAGATGGGCGCCGCTTTATGCGATTCCGACACCGAAATCATCTTGCCGCGGTCATAGCCGACCCAGACCGCGGTCGACAATTCCGGCGTGTAGCCGACAATCCACGCGTCGGAGTCCGTCGTTCCCGTCTTGCCGGCGACGGGCCGCTTGATGTTGGCAGCGACCCGGTTGCCTGTGCCGCCGGATTCGAACACGCTCTCCATGAGGCTCGTCAGCACGTAGGCGTCGGACGGATCGATCACCTGCTCCGACTCCACGGGTGGCGCTTCATACAGCACCCGCCGATCCGGGGCCGTTACCTTCAAGATGGAGCGCGGAATCACGCGTTTGCCCTCGTTGCTGAACACGGCGTAAGCAGAAGCCATTTCGAACGGGCTGACGGGGAACGTGCCGAGCGCCAAAGAAGGCAGCGGCTTCATGCCGCTGTCGATGCCGAGACGCTTGGCCAGCGAGATGACATGCTCTGGGCCTATTTGCATGATGGTATTGACCGCATAGATGTTGTCGGATGCTGCAATCGCTTGACGAAGATCGATATCGCCATAATATTTTCCGCCGTAATTGCGGGGCTTGTACACTTGGCGTCCTTCATCATAGCTGAATGAAGTCGGGGCGCTTACGAAATGCGTAGCTGCCGTGACAGCCCGTTTTTCCAATGCCGCCAGATAGACGATAGGCTTGAAGGCCGATCCGGGCTGGCGCGTATCCGCGAATACGCGGTTATATTGATTGACGCGGTAGTTTTTGCCGCCGACCATCGCTTTTATATATCCGTTGCGCGGATCAATCGATACGAGCGCAGCCTGCAGGTCGCCCTCGGCGGGAATTTGCTTCGCGACAGCTTCCTCCGCCGCCTTCTGCGCCCGTTTATCAAGCGTCGTATAGACGCGCAGGCCTCCGGCTTCCACGACCTCGTCGGGGATGCCCAGCGCATCCAGCTCCCGCCGGATATAATCGCGAAAATAGGGGGCGGCGAGCGTCTCGGCCCGCTCCTCCTGGGGCCGGAAGACGAGCAATTCGTCATATGCGCGCTTGGCCGTATCCTGCGTAATATCGCCTATATCGACCATATTCTGCAGCACGATTTTTTGGCGGTCCTTTGCATTCTTCATATTTAAATAAGGCGAGTAATAACTGGGACCGCGTGGAATTCCTGCAAGCAAGGCGCTCTCCGCCAGTGACAATTTCCGTGCGGGCTTGTCGAAATACAACTGGGCCGCCGCTTCGATGCCGTAGGCGCCATGGCCGTAATATACTTGATTCAGATACATCTCGAGAATTTCGTCTTTGCTGTATTTCATCTCAAGCTGGAGCGCGTAGAGCGCCTCCTTCGCCTTCCGGATCCAGGTCCGTTCATGGCTGAGATACAGATTACGGGCGAGCTGTTGCGTTAAGGTGCTCGCTCCTTGCTTTTTCGACAGATGCTCCAGATTGACCAGAAAAGCCCGCGCTACTCCTTTAACATCGATGCCCAAGTGATGATAGAACTGGCGATCCTCGGTCGCTATCGTCGCTTGCACGACTTCAGGCGCGATATCAGCCAGCTCCACCGCAGACTGCTGTGTCTGCCCCGACGTAAGCATCGTCAGCACGTCCCCATGATAATCCAGCAGTTGAGACGATTGCTGCGCGCTGGATACGGGCAGATCCGTCATATATAGATAGCCGAGCACGGAAGCCGAAGCGCCGAGGCCGAGCGCAAGCGTGCCAATGATGCTCCATAGGAACAGGCGGCCCCGGCGTTTTGTCTTTGTGCAGTTTTTTTTCGTATTCATGTCGGGCTCCCCCTCTTCATCCGCTGCTGTCCTCCGGTCAAGTCAGCTAAAGTCGTCCTTACTATCAGTATGGAGTAGGATAAAAAAGGATATTCACCGCACAATTGTTATTTTTCCGCATACGGCCGCTTCATTGGCTCTACACAGGATGAAATGGGTTGAAAATAATTACTTGGGAGATAGTTGCTTTTTGGGGGGGAAACGCTATAATACTCTTGTTTGGTGCAAAATGGAGATGAAGTGTTACGAATGTATACATGGGAACCATTACGAGCATTTCGACTGGACCAACGATACCATATCGGAAGAAAGAAGGTTGATTTTATGGAATTGTGGTTTACAGAGAAGCAGACGCCGACCTTCGGCATTACGGCAAAAATTCGCGAAACGTTCGTGAATGAACAGACGCCGTTTCAGCATCTGACGATGTTGGATACCGAGGAATTCGGACGAATGCTCGTATTGGACGGCATGGTTATGACTACGATCAAAGACGAATTCGTCTACCATGAGATGGTCGCGCACCCAGCCCTCGTTACACATCCGAATCCGAAGAAAGTGCTCGTAGTCGGAGGCGGAGACGGTGGCGTCATTCGTGAAATCATGAAGCACCCTTCCGTTGAAAAAGCGGTTCTCGTCGAAATCGACGGAAAGGTCATTGAATATTCCAAAAAATATTTGCCGGAAATTGCGGGAGAACTCGACAACCCGCGTGTCGAAGTTATCGTCAACGATGGCTATATGCATATCCTGAACAGCAAAGACGAGTATGATCTCATCATGGTTGATTCCACGGAGCCTGTCGGCCCTGCGGCGCCGTTGTTCGAACGCGGCTTCTATCAAGGCATTTACGAAGCGTTGAAGGAAGACGGCTTGTTCGTGGCACAGACGGACAACCCTTGGTTCAAGGCGGATCTGATTCAGCAAGTCAACCGTGACGTCAAGGAAATCTTCCCGATCGTGCGCGTGTACGGCGCGAACATTCCGACTTACCCAAGCGGCTTGTGGACGTTCACTATCGGCAGCAAGCAATACGATCCTATGAATATAGATGAAGCGAGCATTCCGGAAATGGAAACGAAATACTACTCGCCGCGTCTGCATAACGCAGCCTTCTGCTTGCCTAAATTTGTAGAAGATCTCTGCAAATAATAACGAGGCAAAGGGAAAGAACGAAGGAGGCCATCAACGATGAAAATAGATCAAAAATATTCCGGCAACGTGTTCATCTGCAGCTCGGATGATTATGAAGCCGCAACAGCGGTCATTTACGGCATGCCGATGGACTATACGGTCTCATTCCGTCCCGGTTCGCGCTTCGGCCCCGGCCGTATACGCGAGGCGTCTGTCGGTCTGGAGGAGTACAGCCCTTATCTCGATCGGAGCATTGAAGAACTGAACTACTTCGATGCCGGCGACTTGCTGCTGCCTTTCGGCAATGCAGCGAAGAGTCTGGACATTATCGGTGATTACGTTCGCGGGCTGCTTGCGGATGGCAAGTTCCCGATTGGCATGGGCGGCGAGCATCTCGTCACTTGGCCGGTCATCCAGGAAGTGTACAAGAAGTACCCGGACCTCGCGATCATCCATATCGATGCGCACGCTGATCTGCGCGAGCAGTACGAGGGCGAGCCACTGTCCCACTCGACGCCGATTCGCAAGGCGGCGGGGCTGATGGGCAGCAAGAACATTTATCAGTTCGGCATCCGTTCCGGATCCCGGGAAGAATGGACGTATGCTCGGGAGAACATCAACTTCTACCCGTTCGATGTGGCGGAACCATTGAAGAAGGCGCTGCCTGAGCTGGCAGGCCGTCCCGTGTATGTCACGATCGATATCGACGTCCTCGATCCAAGCTGCGCGCCAGGCACCGGTACGGCGGAAGCGGGCGGCATCACGTCGAAGGAGCTGTTGGAGGCGGTGCATCTTATCGCTCGTTCGGACGCGAACGTGGTCGGCTGCGACTTGGTGGAAGTAGCGCCGATATACGACCCGACGGAGCAGACGCCGATTACGGCAAGCAAGATTATCCGTGAAATGCTGCTTGGTTTCGTGGAAGGGCCGTCTGTGCTTCGAAAATAGAAGCGGCTTCTAGGGGAGAATGGACAAAGGCAACATAAAGCAGATATGGTAAGACGGATTGATATAGAATGGCGGTTTGCATCTGCGAATAATATAGGGGCAGCTCCTTAAGCAAATTACCTGCTTAGGGGCTGCCCCTTTACTGTACGTTCTTTTATGATTGTGGCTACACTAATGAGAACGCAGTTAGAAATTAACGCGAAATCGCGGAACGCATTCGCGGTGTTTTCGGAACGTGGGAAGTAAGCTTCGTGTGCCGAATCATGATATATATGATCAAGCCGAATAACGGAGCAATACTGACGATAAGCGTGATTCCTGCCGAGAACAAGATGGAGCGGTCGATCCGATAACTGTCGATAGAGGTCCAGATCGCGCATGCCCCGTGCAGGATTAACATAAAGAACACGAACTTCCCGGCGGGTGTGCTTACCCAAGACATTAATTCTACCCACAACATCGTTACTACCTCCTTAATTAGGGAACGGGTTGCCTCAAATTATTAAGGGCTAAAGGGATTATAGTGTAACAATGGGGAATGAATCCATCGTTTTTTCTATCAACAACCTTACAATTTTGAAAGGTTTGCTTTTCGTTGTACAATAAACGTTGAACTTTTCAGGTCAAACCGGTTGCAAAAGGTGTGTTATTACCGGATAATTTAATAATCAGACTTTGCAGAATTGGAGTTATAACGATGACGGAACGCCAATCGGAACCGGCGAACAAGCGCAAGGTGCACATCGTCATTGACAGCCGTCAAGATGATGAGCGTGTAACCCAAGAGGTAAATGGAGAGTTGTACCGCAAAGGGGAGCATTTCTATGTACGATATACCGAGCCGGTGAATCATCCGGACGGTAAGAAGGATAGCGATATAGGTGCAAGCTCGCCTACGCAGGTGATGATAAAAATAAGCAAGCGGCAAATCAAATTGACGCGGCGCGGACAAGTGGAGTCGGAGCAGACATTTTCCCATCGCGAGCAGCGGGGAGGCTATTACCGCTCTGAAGCGCTTCGCTTTCCGATGACTACGTATACCTCTCTTATGGAATGGAACGAGCCGTGGCCATTTGATGGACCGCTTCAGTTCGATCAATTAACGCTCACTTGGGCATATCAGCTTTATATTGAAGAGCAATGTACGGGACAATTCGAGATCAAGTTGAATGTGACACCCGCAGATACGCATAACAGAATGGCGCAGGAGGAATAGAGACAATGAGCATGAGTGTAATGGAGAAAATGAATGACAAAGTAAAGACTGCAATTGATGAAGCGATCGTGAAGGCTGGATTGGCTGCGCGCGAAGAGCTTCCTTCCTTTGTCATCGAGGTGCCCAAGGACAAATCGCACGGTGACTTGGCGACGAACGCTGCGATGCAGTTGACCCGGATTGCGAAGCGCAATCCGCGCCAGATCGCCGAAGCGATTATAGAGAACTTGGATACAGCGGCGGCTTCTATTGAAAGCGCCGAAATTGCGGGCCCGGGATTTATTAACTTCCGCATGAACAAAAGCTATCTGTATGATGTGGTGCGGGAAATTAGCGACAAAGGCCCGGACTACGGCCGTATAAGCATTGGCGCCGGGCAGCGCGTTCAAGTGGAATTCGTCTCGGCGAATCCGACGGGAAGCCTGCACCTTGGGCATGCCCGTGGTGCAGCGGTGGGTGATGCGCTGTGCAACCTGCTTGATTATGCAGGCTATGAGATGACGCGCGAATACTATATTAATGATGCCGGCAACCAAGTGGCGAACTTGGCAAAGTCGATTGAGTGCCGATATAAGCAGGCGCTCGGTCAAGATGCGGACATGCCGGAAGACGGTTACTTCGGCGAAGATATTAAAGGCTTCGCGCAGGATTTGGTGGACAAGGAAGGCGATCGTCTGCTGCAGCTTGCCGAAGAAGAGCGTGCCAAGTATTTTCGCCAGTTCGGATTGGAGAAGGAGCTGGACAAAATTAAACGCGATCTCGGCCGCTTCGGCGTGCCGTTCGACGTATGGTTCAGCGAAACGTCATTGTACGAGAACGGGGAAGTGACGAAGGCGCTCGACACGCTGCGCGCGACTGGTCACGTATATGAAGAAGACGGGGCGACATGGCTGCGCACGACGACGTTCGGCGACGACAAAAACCGCGTCTTGGTGAAAAATGACGGTTCCTACACTTATTTGACGCCTGATGTTGCATACCATATGGACAAGTACAGCCGCGGCTTCGACCGCATGATCAACATTTGGGGAGCCGATCACCATGGATACATTCCCCGCATGAAAGCGGCAATGGAAGCTGTCGGCAATGATCCGGACAAGCTGGTCGTGCTCATCGCCCAGATGGTTAGCTTATATCAGAATGGCGAGAAGGTGAAGATGTCGAAACGTACCGGCAAAGCGGTTACGATGGAGGATTTGATGGAGGAAGTGGGCGTTGACGCGATTCGTTACTTCTTCACGATGCGCTCCATGGATTCACATCTTGACTTCGACATGGATTTGGCGATCTCGACTTCGAACGAGAACCCTGTGTTCTACGTGCAATACGCGCATGCGCGCATTTGCAGCATTTACCGTCAAGCAGAAGAGCAGGGAGTGGCGTTGAAGCCGTTGGGCGAAATTGACCTGACGAAGCTGACGGCAGAGCATGAGTATGATTTGCTGCGCAAGCTGGGCGAGCTGCCGGAAGAGATAGCAGTGGCAGCCCGCGATTACGCGCCGCATCGCTTAATCCGTTATGTGTACGATTTGGCGACGCTCTTCCACAGCTACTACAAGGCAGCGCGTGTCATTACGGAAGACGCCGAACAGACTCAGGCGCGTCTGGCGCTGTTAGGAGCAGTGCGCATCGTTATCGCGAACGTGCTTCGGTTGGTGGGGGTATCGGCGCCCGAACGGATGTAATATTCATAACGAAAACGAATACGGCTGATATGGATATGCTGGCGTCTCTATGGTGGAGACGCCAGCTTTTTATTTCCAAGCGAAGTCTGGGAGCATCTCTTGTATAATGGATGTAGCGTCATATACAGATACAGAGCAGACGGAATAAGGATGGTGATGGCATTGATTCATCTGTTGCCGTTAATGATAGAACGGGTCGGCATTTTGCTGATCATTGCCTTTTTGCTGTCGCGTATGAAGTCTTTCCGCCACATCGTTCATCACGAACATGGCTTGACCGAGAAATGGACGCTCATCGTCATATTCGGCGCGTTCGGGGTCATCAGCAACTATACCGGAGTTCAGATCCATGACAGCTCCATCTATTCGCAAGCATGGCATACGGATATAGAGACGGGGAGCGCCATCGCTAACACGCGTATTATGGGTGTCGTCATTGGAGGATTGCTTGGGGGACCGCTTGTAGGTTCCGGCGTCGGCTTGATTGCAGGCCTGCACCGACTTTCTCTGGGCGGATATACTGCGGTGGCATGCGGCGTTTCGACTATTATGGCAGGCATTGTTACCGGACTTATTGGTAAGCGCTTTCGCATGCAAGGGAAGCGGGCCGCGTGGTTAACCGCAGGAATCGGCATTCTAATGGAATGCGCGCAAATGGGCATCATTCTGCTTGTTGCCGAGCCGTGGGCCGCCGCCTGGGAACTAGTGCAGATGATTGGCGTCCCGATGGTTGTGGTGAACGGCTTCGGAACTTTGCTGTTTATGCTCATTATTCAGTCCATATTTCAGGAAGAAGAGCGTTCAAGAGCATTGCAGACACATAAGGCGCTATATATTGCAGATCACACGCTTCCTTTCTTCCGCCAAGGCTTAAACGCGCATTCGTGCAGGGAAGCAGCCCAAATCATTTTGAAGGAGACGAACGCCGACGCCATCTCGATTACGAATCAGCATCAAATTTTGGCCCATGTCGGGACCGGCGCGGATCACCATATTGCGCAGCAGAGCATCTCCACGCGGCTTACGAAGAAGGTGCTTGAAGAAGGCATCGTGCACAAGGCGTCCTCGCGCGAAGAGATCCAGTGCTCTAACCCGGACTGTCCGCTGCAGGCCGCTCTCGTGCTGCCGCTAAAGGTGCATGACAGCACGATAGGGACGCTAAAGTTATACTTCAAGCGCGCTACGAGGCTGGATCAAGTCGAACGGGAGCTGGCTGAGGGACTGAGCAAGCTTTTCTCCACCCAGTTGGAGCTGGCGGAAGCGGAGCTTCAGAGCAAGCTGTTGAAGGATGCCGAGATTAAGGCGCTGCAGGCCCAAGTGCACCCCCACTTTTTGTTCAATGCGTTCAATACGATCTCTGTGCTGTGCCGAACAGACCCGGAGCAAGCGAGAAAGCTGCTGCAGCAGCTCAGCGTATTTTTCCGCAGCAATCTTCAGGGTGCCCGCAAGATGCTCATTCCTCTGCACAAGGAACTGGAGCATGTAGAAGCCTATCTGTCTTTGGAGCAGGCGAGATTTCCCGGAAAGTTTACGGTCGAAGCACATATCGACGCATCTCTGAAGGAAGTATTGGTTCCGCCGTTTACACTGCAGCCATTGGTGGAGAATTCGATTCGGCATGCCTTTTCCAAAGGATTTGCCGAGCCGGTGGGTCGAGTGACAATCAGTGCGACCGTTGAAGAGGAGAGCATGATTTTGGTGACGAAGGATAACGGAAAAGGCATCTCGGCTGATATTGTGGGAGCTCTCGGTAAGCAAGCCGTACAATCGGCGGAAGGGACCGGCACGGCCCTCTGCAATATTAAGAGGCGCATTGAAGAACTGTACGGTAACCAAGCTTCCTTCCATATTGCAAGCGAGACCGCCCAGGGAACGACAGTCCGCATCACCTTGCCTGTCCATTTTGTCGAAAGAGGTGATAGTCTTGTTGAAAGCATTTATCGTGGATGATGAGCCGTTGGCTAGAGATGAGCTTATTTACTTGCTGCGCCGCACCAAGCGAGTGGAGGTTGTGGGTGAAGCCGAATCAATGGAAGAGGCGCTGACGCAAATTCCGGCAGTTCGCCCTCATGTCGTCTTTTTGGATATACAGCTTGCAGAGGACAGCGGCTTGGAAATCGCGCAGCGGTTAATGGAGCTGGATGTGCCGCCGGCGGTCGTATTTGCCACTGCATACGATGAATATGCTTTAAAGGCATTCGAACTGAACGCGCTTGATTATATATTGAAGCCTTTTGATGAGGCGCGCGTGCAGCAGACGACAGAAAAGCTTAATAAGCAGCTTGTGATGAGGATACCGCCTAACTTGCGTCTGCCTGTTTCCCGTTCTTCAGTCCCGGAACGCCAGGATCGCTTGGCGATCACAGTGGACGAGCGAATCGTCGTGCTGCATGTCGATCATATCATCTATATCGGATTTGAGGAGGGAAAGACGGTCATCGTGACGAAAGAACGGCAATACAAAGTCAGCGAATCGTTAACGATGCTTGAACGCAAGCTCCGGCATCCCTCCATTACACGGGTGCATCGGGCTTATCTCGTCAATGTGGATCGGATTGTGGAAATTGAGCCGTGGTTCCACTCGACCTGCCAGTTGAAGCTGGAGAACGGTTCAATGGTGCCGGTTAGCCGCACTTATATGAAGGAGCTGAAGCTGCTCCTTGGATTTTAAATCGATTGCGCGACAGGCTTGAAATCGTTTGCATTTCAAGCCTGTCTTTTTGCGGCTCATTCTCTTTCCTTCACATTCTATCTTGAAAATGAATAATCGGCGTTTTCATATTATAAGATAGCCACAAGGATATCGAAGGGAGTGGCTACTAATGAATGCGGTTTCAATCGTGATTGGATCCATCTGCATTTTGATGATTGCGTATCGTCTGTACGGAACGTTCATGACGGCGAAGGTGTTGAAGCTGGATGACTCCAAGCCGACGCCGGCTCACGAATTCAATGACGGCAAAGATTACGTGCCGACGAATAAATGGGTGTCCTTCGGTCACCACTTTGCCGCAATTGCGGCAGCTGGACCGCTCGTAGGTCCGATTCTGGCCGCGCAGTTCGGTTACTTGCCGGGGCTCCTGTGGCTGCTAATCGGTGCGGTTATCGGCGGAGCGGTGCATGATGCGGTCGTGCTGTTCGCTTCTATGCGCAAGCAGGGCAAATCGCTGTCCGAAGTGGCAAAGGACGAACTGGGTCCTGTCGCCGGCTTCTGCACCGGGCTCGCCATGCTCTTCATTATTACGATAACGATGGCGGGGCTGTCGATGGTCGTACTCCATGCGTTGGAGCATAATCCATGGGGAACGTTCTCGGTGGGCATTACGATACCGATTGCGATGGGAGTAGGATTGCTGTATAAGAAAACGGGCAATTTGAAGGTTGCTTCCACCATCGGTTTTATTCTGCTCCTGATCGGCGTGTTCATGGGCCCTTACATTCAAGGGACGGCATTAGGGGAATGGTTGACCTTTGATATGAAGACATTGGCTGTCATTTTGCCGATATACGCTTTTTTTGCGGCGGCTTTGCCGGTCTGGCTGCTGCTCGCTCCGCGCGATTATTTGAGCAGCTTCATGAAGATTGGCGTATTCATCGCGCTTATCATCGGCGTCTTTATTATTAACCCGGCGATTCCGTTTCCTGCGGTAACGGAATTCATTCACGGAGGAGGTCCGATTTTGGCCGGTCCGGTATGGCCCTTCATTTCGATAACGATTGCTTGCGGAGCCATCTCGGGCTTCCATGCCTTCGTCGGCTCCGGAACGACGCCGAAGATGCTGGATCGCTGGAGCGATATTAAAGTGGTCGGGTTCGGCGCGATGCTCGTGGAATGCGTGGTCGGAATCATGGCGCTAATCGCCGCCACGGCTCTGCAGCCTGCGGACTACTTCGCAATCAATTCTACGCCGGAAGCATTCAAGGCGCTCGGTATGAGCACTGTCCATCTGCCTGACTTGGCGCGGGAAATCGGCCTCAATCTGGAGGGAAGAACAGGCGGCGCAGTTACGCTAGCGGTCGGCATGACCTATATCTTCACGAAGATTCCATGGTTTGAAAGCTTGGCATCCTACTTTTTTCAATTCGTCATCATGTTCGAAGCGGTCTTCGTCCTTACGGCGATCGACGCCGGAACGCGCGTCGCGCGCTATATTATCCAAGATTTCTTCGGTGACATCTACAAGCCGTTGAAACGGGTGGATTGGGTGCCCGGCTCGATTTTCGCCAGTGCGTTGGCCTGTCTGATGTGGGGCTACCTGCTCTTCTCGGGCGATATCGGCTCCGTATGGGCGTTATTCGGGGTATCGAATCAGTTGATGGCGTCTATTGGTCTCATCATTGGGGCGACGGTCATCTTGAAGATAGCGGACAAACGCAGATATATGCTGACATGTCTGATTCCATTGGCATACTTGTTCGTGACGGTGAATTACGCGGGGGTGTGGATGGTAGCGAACGTGTATCTGAATCCCTCAGCGTCCGGTTACAGTATCTTGAATGCCTCGCTGTCCATCATTATGATGGTGCTCGGAGTCATCATTCTCATCTCGGCCATTAAGAAGTGGATTGAGCTGTGGAATTCGCCGCGGGCGCGTCTCGCGCCCATTACAGCTGCTTAGCATGAATGTCGCGGTTGTATTTACTCCCGCAGCTGAAAAATTTAATGCTCAAATTGCAGCGTGAAAACGAAAAAATGGCGGAGCAGGAACGATTTCGATTTCTGCTTCGCCATTTTTCGCTATTGGTCATGCGGCATAGGCCGGTAATAAACGGGGGGCTGTCCCCTAAGGTATTTTCATACCTTGCGGGACAGCCCCATTTAAAGCCGTGTCTGCGGCGAGACCACGGCCGCCTCTACCGTTCCGCTTCCTTGAGCAAGCGCATCACATCTACTTCGCCTGCTCCGCGAGACGTGCCGCCCTTGCCTCTGGAGCCGCGCGTAGGATTGGCAGAATGTCGCAGAAGAGATTTGATCTCCCCTGGCTTTAAGCCAGGCTTCGTGGCGAGCAGCAGGGCAATCGCGCCGCTGACATGAGAGGTGGCCATGGAAGTGCCGCTCATTTCGTGATATTTTCCTTTAAGCCAAGCAGAGACGATTTTTTCTCCGGGAGCATAAATGTCGACAAATCGACCCCGATTGCTAAAATTCGCAATTTTGCGGACCCGATCGATCGCGCCCACAGAAATGGTCTGCTGATACCGGGCAGGGTAGTCAATCGTCTTGTGCTTCGCGTCGTTCCCTGATGAAGCGACGATGGTGACCCCTGCGTTATAGGCGTTCGTCACTGCATTCAACAGCGACTTGCTGCGCGTCTTCATCCCGAAGCTCATATTAATGATATCCATGCCATGACGCACACACCAATCAATGCCTTGAATAATATCTGATACATAAGCAGAGCCATTCTCGTCAAACGCTTTGACGGGATGGATCAGCGCACGAGGAGCAACGCCAATGATTCCATACATCTGATTGGCGGCTGCTATCGTACCGGCTATATGTGTTCCGTGTCCGTTATCGTCATGCGGAGGCAATCCGCGGTGAACCAGATTGACGCCGCGCATCAAGGAATGGCGCAAATCAGGATGGCGGTAGTCAGCTCCCGTATCGATGACGCCGATGTGCACGTGGTGGCCGGTCGTCGTGCTCCATGCCTGAGGCGCTTTAATGTGCCTGACGCCCCAAGGGATGCCGCGTTCCCAAGCAACGGGCTTCTGCGATGCGGCATGCATCGTTACTTGACTATCATCCTCCACAACGAACTCACTTTGGTACTGAGCCAATTGCCGATTTAGACCAGCCGGAACCGGACAGATCCAAGCTCGGATTAACGGAACGGAATGAACGTTCCCAAGCTTGGAGTGGCGTTTTTGCAAATCGTACAACGCTTTGCAGCATTGTTCGTACAATTGAAGGTTGTAAAAACGAATCAGCTGCCTCTTCCCGCGTTGTCCGTTGGAGGAAATCTCATGAAGCATCAACTGGAGTAAGCCCGTAACATCCAATGTCGAGTCCCTCCCGACAGGTCCTTGTGAAGTATCGTATGCGCTTTGCTGCGGGGTGGACTGGGGTAGCAGCCTTTTTTGCGAAAGTTAGGCCTTCTTCCGTGTCAAATGGCTTCCCGGGACATAATATGAAGAAGAGCCGGCGAAGGGCTTAGTACACCAGAGACGAGGGCGACTGCTTTTGTCGGGTGCGGATACAGTCGAACGCGAAGGATAGCCCTTCGCGTTTCTTTTTTTGTCTTGAAATGAATGACATGTGGCATTTTTTTGTCAGGCTGAAGAAAACTTGCTTTTTCGCGGCAGATCGGTTTTACTTATGTGTGAACATGGATATGTTAGTATAAGTTTGAACCTTTTGAGAGAGGATGTGTCCGAATGAGCACCCCGTTGGAATTGAAACTAGATCCCGACAAAGTGCAAGAAATGCCGATGGTGGATTTAGCTTTCCTCGTATTGAAAGCTGCCAACACGCCTTTCTACTACCGCGATCTAATGAACGAAGTGGCTAAGCTTCGTGGATTGACCGAAGAGCAAATTATCGATGTGATTGCGCAGTTATATACCGAAATCAACATTGACGGCCGTTTTGCATGTGTTGGCAACAACCTGTGGGGCTTGAAGCGTTGGTATCCGGTCGACCGTTCGGAGGAGTCGATGGGAGGCACCAAACGTCCTCGTATCATTAATGATGACGACGACGATATGGAAGACGAGTACGTGGAAGAAGAAGAAACCTACACTGCCGATGAAGAGGACTTCGATTTCGTGGATGAAGAAAACGAAGACGAAGAAATCTTCGACGATGAAGAGGAAGAGGCGGAAGTTGACGAAGAAGTCATGATCGATGAAGAAGAAATCGATGAAGACAGCTCTGAAGAAGAGCTGGACGAAGACTTCGATGACGCCAAGAAAGGTGAGGGTGACCGTTAAGCGGCTATTCCTCACTGGGTGGCTTGCATAAATGCCGTTTGCTTATTGGTCCTGTTGAAGAAGCCGTTCACAAGCTTTGATGGGAAGGATAAGTAAGCGGCATTTTCACTTCCCGGCATCCCCTTAAAAATCCAAGCATGTTCCCTTGACATGGGACTACCTACAGAGTAAACTAGCATATGGGCTTTGGATTTGTATTGAATTGAATAGAGTGATTGAACATAAGAAGAAAGTGCCCCGTGACACTACGGGAGTCACTTTTTTATTTTTTTCCGATATCGGAATGTATCTGACTGCGGCCTTGATCTGCCCGGATATGGTACATTTTGAGTCGAATAAAAGGCTTCCGTTGATCGCGGATGCTCGGCTTCGAGTGTCCTTCGATAGGAGCTTTTTTTATGACATCTTGATCAATTTTTCTCCTGCAAATGGGTTACGATAACTACATGCAGCATGAATTGCAAAAACTCCATCGGACCTGATTCAAGAGTCAAAGCCTCCCGAGAACATATGTCATGAATGCACTTGATCATAGGAGGGTTTCACCAGTGGCAAAATACATTTTTGTGACGGGCGGCGTCGTTTCATCTCTGGGCAAAGGAATAACGGCAGCATCCCTAGGCAGACTGCTGAAAAATCGGGGTCTGAAAGTAACGATTCAAAAGTTTGACCCGTACATCAACGTTGATCCGGGTACCATGAGTCCCTATCAACACGGTGAAGTGTTCGTAACCGACGACGGGGCGGAGACCGACCTGGACCTTGGCCACTATGAGCGTTTCATTGATATCAATCTGTCCAAGAACAGCAATGTGACGACAGGGAAGATCTATTCTTCGGTTATCTCCAAAGAACGCCGCGGTGAATACTTGGGCGGAACCGTACAGGTTATTCCGCACATCACGAATGAAATTAAAGAGCGTGTCTTCCGCGCCGGCAAAGAAGCGGGCTCCGATGTGGTCATTACGGAGATCGGCGGCACGGTGGGAGATATCGAGAGCTTGCCGTTTCTTGAAGCGATTCGTCAAATCAAGAGCGATGTCGGCCGTGATAATGTGATGTACATTCACGTTACTTTGATTCCATACATCAAAGCGGCGGGCGAAGTGAAGACGAAGCCGACGCAGCATAGCGTCAAAGAGCTGCGCAGCATCGGCATTCAGCCGAACATGCTCGTATGCCGGACAGAGCACGAGCTCTCGGAGGATCTGAAACGCAAGATTGCGCTCTTCTGCGACATTGACGCCAATGCAGTCGTGGAGTGCCGTGACGCCTCCACCTTGTATGAGGTTCCTCTCATGCTGCGCGACCAAGGCATGGACGATATCGTCGTCAACCATCTGAAGCTGCAGACGCCTGAACCGGATATGGTCGAGTGGACGAAGCTTGTTAATCGCGTGAAGCAGCTGCAAGGCCGCGTAGAGATTGCCATCGTCGGGAAATACGTTGCTCTTCACGATGCTTATCTGTCCATTGTTGAAGCGCTGGAGCATGCTGGCATCGATGCCAATGCCGAAGTGAAGATCCGTTGGGTCAATGCGGAGGAAATTACAGAAGAGAACGTCAATGAGCAATTGTCGGGAGTAAATGGAATTTTGGTTCCAGGCGGATTCGGCGATCGGGGTATCGAAGGAAAAGTAACAGCAATTCGCTTTGCGCGTGAGCAGCAAATCCCGTTCTTCGGCATTTGTCTTGGCATGCAGGTGGCCGTGATTGAATATGCGCGGGCGGTTGTCGGCTTGACAGGAGCGAACAGCTCGGAAATCAACCCGTCGACAGAATATCCTGTCATCGATTTGCTGCCGGAACAGAAGGACATCGAAGATTTGGGCGGCACGATGCGCCTTGGCCTATATCCTTGCAAATTGCAAGAAGGGTCGCTTGCAATGGAGTGCTACAATGACGAGCTCGTATACGAGCGTCATCGTCACCGTTATGAATTTAACAACGAATACCGGGAAATTGTGGAGCGTGCCGGCTTGAAAGTGAGCGGAACGTCCCCTGATGGACGTTTGGTTGAAATCGTGGAGCTTCCGAACCATCCTTGGTTCCTTGCGGTGCAATTCCATCCGGAATTCACATCCCGTCCGAACCGTTCACAGCCATTGTTCCGTGAGTTCGTCAAAGCTGCGATTAAACAGTTGGGATAATGTATATATTTGCGAAGCGAAGATTCTCCATGTGAGAATTTTCGCTTTTTTTGCTTCCCGCGGTACAGAAACAGATGTTTTTCGTTAAATTAAGGAGGAATTTAGTAGGAAGAGGCGAATAAGTATTGTAACTTGGGAATATAAGCATGTTATGCGAGGCAGCAGCTATGACAAGGCAAACTTACTCGCTCGTGATACACGGTGGGAGGGGTACCAGTTGGATAAAAAGAAAGTATTGATTGTCGATGATCAGAATGGTATTCGGGTTCTTCTCATGGAAGTGTTCAGCAGCGAAGGATATACGACATATCAAGCTTCTAACGGCAAGATGGCGCTGGACATCGTACAGGATGAATCGCCGGATATCGTTCTGCTTGACATGAAGATACCGGGGATGGACGGATTGGAAATTTTGAAGCAGATCAAGAAGATGAAGCCGCACATGAACGTCATCATGATGACCGCATATGGAGAACTGGATATGATTAAGGAAGCGACCGATCTGGGAGCCATCATGCACTTCACGAAGCCATTTGATATCGATGAGATGCGAGTGGCCGTCAACATGACTTTAGCCCACGGCAACGAACGGCAGAATCATATGACTTTACCGTCTTAACGAATGATAAAAATGATGCGCGATGCTGGGTTGCTGACCCGGCTTCTTTGCTGTTTGCGGAGACTGGCAGACACTGTACATGACAAACGCCATTAGCGGCTGACAGGATTGCTTCTTCATGGAATGCCAATAATGCGGCGGCTTAGGGATAGAATAATTGTGCGAACGGGATGTGTCCTGTTTTGTCAAGGGTTGTTTACTTTTTTGCGCCTAATTGTGATATAATAACACCGTACAAGATGTCGGCTAACAACAAGAGAGACAGACGACGAACAACTTCCTAGGAGGATGGAGACCATGCCATTAGTTTCGATGAATGAATTCCTGCCGAAAGCTAAAGCAAATAAATTTGCGGTAGGCCAATTCAACATTAACAACTTGGAATTCACACAAGCTATTACAGAAGCGGCGATGGAAGAGAAAGCGCCAATCATCTTCGGTGTATCCGAAGGGGCACTGCGTTACATGGGAATGGAATATACTGTAGCAATGGCGGAAGCGGCTGCTAAGAAGTCCGGCTTGCCAATCGCATTGCACCTTGACCATGGCAGCACATTTGAAGTGGCTATGGCTTGTATCCGCGCGGGATTCTCTTCCGTTATGTTCGATGGCTCCCATCATGCATATGAAGACAACATCCGTTTGACGAAAGAAGTCGTTAAAGCGGCTCATGCTATGGGCGTATCCGTTGAAGGCGAATTGGGCACAATCGGCGGAACAGAAGATGATCTTACGGTGGATGAGGAATCCGCTCAATTAGCGAAACCAGATGAAGCGATTCGTTTTTATGAAGAAACAGGCGTTGACGCACTTGCGATTGCTGTAGGTACAGCACACGGCATGTACAAAGGCGAGCCTAAACTTCATTACGATATCATTGAAGCTGTTGCTTCCAAAGTTCCTGTACCTGTCGTTCTGCATGGCGGTTCCGGTGTGCCTGACGAATCCATTCGCAAGGCAATTGCCGCAGGCGCAGGCAAAATCAACGTGAACACAGAGAACCAAGTCGCTTGCACGAAAGCGATTCGCGAAGCGTTGAACAAGGATGCCGATGTAATCGATCCTCGCAAATACTTGACGCCAGCTCGCAATGCAATGGTAGAAGTGGTTCGCGCTAAAATCCGCTTGTTCGGAAGCAACAATCAAGCGTAATCGGACATTCATATTTGCGTCTACAAATGCGGGAAAAGCACCGGTTCTCCGGTGTTCTTCCCTTTTTTGTGATTATATAACCTAACTTGTAGTATGATAGAGGTTGTAAAAAGACCTCTTTTGATCACGCGCTTATACCTGTCGCAGTTGAACGAAGTAAGTTTGTTTTTTGAGGATAACCATATTTCAATTCTAAGCATATGGATGAGCCGGCTATCAACAGCACGGTGTGGGAGGAACTTGGCTTGTGATGGAAAAGTTAATGATTTGCGGCGGGCGGCCGCTACGCGGCACCGTTCAGATTAGCGGAGCAAAGAACAGCGCAGTAGCACTTATACCTGCGGCAATATTAGCAGAGAGCGAAGTTGTGCTCGATAACATGCCTGAATTAAGCGATGTCGCAACTTATGGCGAAATTATTACCGAACTCGGCGGACAAGTCAGCCGGGAGGGAACCAGCCTGCACATTAATCCTTCCCACCTGATTTCGATGCCGATGCACAATGGTCCCGTCAAAAAATTACGGGCCTCCTATTACTTGATGGGCGCCTTGTTAGGACGATTCGGAGAGGCGACGATTGGCATGCCAGGCGGGTGCAACTTCGAGCCGCGTCCGATTGATCAGCACATTAAAGGATTCGAAGCGTTAGGAGCGACGGTAACGAATGATCACGGCTCCGTTCATATTGTTGCGCGCGAGCTGCGCGGCGCGAAGATCTATTTAGATGTGGTCAGCGTTGGCGCTACCATTAATATCATGCTGGCAGCCTCCCGGGCTAAAGGCACTACTATCATTGAAAATGCGGCAAAAGAGCCTGAAATTATAGATGTTGCCACCTTGCTCAATGCAATGGGGGCACGAATAAAAGGTGCGGGTACGGAAACGATCCGCATTGAAGGGGTAGACGGTCTTCACGGCTGCCGCCATTCCATCATTCCGGATCGCATTCAAGCCGGAACGTACATGATCGCGGCCGCGGCTACGCGTGGAGATATTTTAATAGATAATATCATTCCTAAGCATTTGGAAGCTCTCACGGCCAAATTGGAAGAAATGGGCGTCCAAATTGTAGAGGGGGATGAATCGCTCCGTGTTATCGGCGGTGCCGATTATGAAAGCATTGACGTAAAAGCTCTGGTATACCCTGGCTTTGCCACTGATTTGCAGTCTCCGATGACCAGCTTGCTGACGCAGACAAGAGGGGTTAGCATGCTGTCCGATCTCGTATACAGCAATCGCTTCAAGCATGTTCCCGAGCTGCTGCGCATGGGCGCGAAAATTCGCGTGGAAGGCCGTTCTGCTGTCATTGAAGGAACAAAACTGAATGCTGCAAAAGTAAGGGCATCGGATTTGCGAGCTGGAGCTGCGCTTGTTATAGCAGGTTTAACAGTGGAAAACGACGTGACCGAGATTACGGGCGTGGAGTATATCGATCGCGGATATGATAACTTAGTGACGAATTTGCGAATTTTAGGTGCAGATGTATGGAGGCAAACGGAATAAATCAGTTGTTTCGGGGTAAAAATAGGGTAATAATAGATTAATATTAGATTGATGCCTAGACCGCCGACACCTCTTTTCTACGAAAGTCAACCGTCATGCGATATTACGCTGCTTATTCTTGGTCTAAAGAACTCATCTGCTTTCAGTCCACTTTTTCTTTCCCGGTGAAAATGACCAACCTTCGTATGTATAGGGGAAGCACACCGCTATTTCTCATGTTTATTTTCATAGGACTTATCCATCTCACATCACATGCATTTATGAACAGAATAGGAGTTGTATTCATGGAGTTACAAATTTCCGATTTGGAAACCAAGAAGCTGACCGAGCTTTATAAGCTGGCAAAGCAATTTCAAATTGCCGGCTACGGTCAGATGAAGAAGAAAGAATTGATCTTTGCTATTTTGCGCGCGCAAGCGGAGCAGGGCGGTTACATGTTTATGGAGGGCGTGCTGGACATTTTGCCTGAAGGCTTTGGTTTCCTGCGGCCAATCAACTATTTGCCGAGTTCGGAAGATATTTATATCTCGCAGTCGCAAATTCGTAGATTTGATCTTCGAACCGGTGACTTGGTGTCCGGTAAATGTCGTCCGCCGAAAGAAAATGAGCGTTATTTCGGTTTGCTGCAAATTAATGCCGTCAATGGAGAGAATCCGGAAGACGCGGCCCAGCGTCTGCACTTTCCTGCATTAACTCCTCTTTATCCACAGAAGAAGCTGGTGCTTGAAACGGCCCCGAGCAAAGTTTCTACACGGATTATGGATTTGTTAGCCCCTGTAGGTCTTGGTCAACGCGGACTTATCGTCGCCCCGCCTAAAGCTGGTAAAACCTTGCTTCTTAAAGAAATTGCCAACAGTATTTCGGAAAACCATCCTGACATCGAGTTGTTCGTATTGCTTATCGACGAGCGTCCGGAAGAAGTGACGGATATGCAGCGTTCGGTAAAGGGCGAAGTAGTCGCTTCAACCTTCGATGAGGTGCCTGAGAACCATATTAAAGTAGCTGAGTTGGTGCTTGAACGCGCATTGCGTTTGGTGGAGCACAAGAAGGACGTCGTTATTTTGTTCGACAGCATCACTCGTCTGGCGCGGGCTTACAATCTGGTCGTGCCGCCATCCGGACGAACGCTGTCCGGCGGTATCGATCCGGCTTCCTTCCATCGTCCGAAACGTTTTTTCGGTTCGGCGCGCAATATCGAGGAAGGCGGCAGCCTGACCATTCTTGCGACAGCATTGGTGGAGACAGGATCGCGTATGGATGACATCATTTATGAAGAATTTAAGAGTACAGGCAATATGGAACTCCATCTGGATCGCAAATTGGCTGAACGCCGCATCTTCCCTGCGATTGACATTCGCCGCTCCGGCACGCGCCGCGAGGAAATGCTCTTGACCAAGGAAGAGCTCGATAAGCTGTGGGCGATTCGCAAAAATATGAATGAAACGTCTGAATTTGTGGATCAATTCCTGAAAAAGCTGCGTGATACGAAGACGAATGAAGAATTTATGGCTTCTTTGGATACGAACGGCAACGGAAGCGGCGGCTCTCCGACGCGCCGGACGCGGAGCACCTCGGTCAGCTAAGAAGACGATGGCAAATGTGACGCTGTGGAATGATGTGAAGCTTGAATGTAGGAGGACAAGGGCACATGTATTTAGTTTATGCGGATAGTGAAGGCAACATCTTTGATCACCCCGAATACATCGGCCTCGCCCGCAGTGGTGACATGATCGTTGAAATATTTGAAGAAGAACTGATTCCGCTGCCGGAAGGAGCGACGCTTGTCGGACTGCCTTGCACGCGCCCGATCGGATTGGACCCGGATACGGGAGAGATGGTTGCTCTCCCCGGAGAGGTGCAGGCGGTCGGGGCGCTGCTGCCGCAGGGCTATACGCGTCTGCATATTCCGAGCTACGTGAAGACGGATAAAGAGCAGAAGCTCCCCCTCTTCGGCTATACGGCGGTCGTGTGGCGAGATGGGAAGTTCTACGCCGCAGCCCATTCGACGGATGATCCGCACAAATGGGATCCGCTGAATTGCGATCCGGGCGAGCTGCGTGTTCAAGTGGACCAGCTGCTTGGGAAATATCCGGATAATCGGCTATATCAGCATTTGTCGCATTGCGCCTTGCAATACGAATGCTTGACCGCCTCCAATACGTTCCTGAATCGCTGGGAAGGCGCCGTTCCGGTATCTTATTCCTGCAACGCCGGCTGTTTTGGCTGTATTTCCGAGCAGCCGGATGACAGCGGATTTCCGGCTCCGCAGACGCGGATGAACTTCAAGCCGAATGTCGACGAATTGGTGCAGATTATGCTGGAGCATTTGAAGACGCCGGAATCGATTATCAGCTTCGGCCAAGGTTGCGAAGGAGAACCGTCCACGCAGGCGAAGATTATCGTCGAAGCGATGCGCGAGGTGCGCCGCCAGACGGATATGGGGTATATCAACATCAATACCAACGCCGGCTTGACCGACCATATACGGGCCATTGTCGATGCAGGCCTTGATTTGATGCGTGTCAGCACCATCAGTGCGCTGGACGGCCATTACAATGCGTACTACCGGCCGCGGGCATACACGCTTCACAACGTGGAGAAATCGCTGCGCTATGCATCGGAACAGGGCGTGTATACGTCGATCAATTACTTGGTCTTCCCGGGAGTGACCGATCGGGAAGAAGAGATTGAGGCAATGGTGGAGTTCGCGCGCCGGACGAAGCTTCGTCTCATTCAAATGCGCAACTTGAACATTGATCCCGAGAGCTATCTTGCGCTCATTCCGAAGGCGCAGGGCGACGTTCTCGGCATGAAGCAGATGATAGATATATTTCGCGATGAGCTGCCCGACGTCGTGATCGGTTCCTACACGCATGTGCCTCCGACGGAGCTGGCGCGCGTGAAGTCATACGCCAAGTAATAGGTGAATCGGAACTGGAATCGACTTACTGGAAATGTCAGAATAACATTGCGTGTCTATTTCAAACATGCTATAATCCATTCATGTGTTTATATAACTCTGGGCACGCAAAGGGCTCAGGGCGGAGAGAGGTGAATTCAAGTGAAAGAAGCAATTCAACCGAAATATCACATCACGACAGTATCTTGCGCATGCGGTAACACGTTTGAAACAGGTTCCGTTAAGGAAAACCTGAAAGTAGAGGTATGCTCCGCTTGCCATCCGTTCTTCACGGGCAAACAGAAGTTCTTGGACGCTGGCGGTCGTGTGGATAGATTTAAGAAGAAATACGGTATCTAATGCATATGTGTTTAATGTGAACTCCCTTGCTGGCAAACAGTCGAGGGAGTTTATTTTTTTGCATATTTTTGAGACTATCGTGCTGAATGGCATCCCGATTCGCACAAAATGTCAAAACGAATGGCGTTTCCGCCTAGTATGATGAAAATGCAAGTCCTTATCGAACTGCAAAAGGAGGTGCAGCCGTGTGAGAATGATGGAACACGAGCGCTGGATACGGAGCGCGGTGGCGTACATCGAGCGGCATTTGACAGATGATGTAGACTTCGACGACGTGGCTAGGCACACGGCGGTATCCCGCTTCCATCTGCACCGCGTGTTTCAACAGCAGCTCGGCTTCAGCGCCGCATCATATTTGCGGGAGCGCCGACTGGCTCGGGCTGCGGCCGATCTATTGCACACGAACAAACGCATTTTGGATATCGCGTTGGAGTACCGGTTTGCTGGACAGGATTCGTTTACACGCACGTTCAAGCGGATTTATGGGATGACGCCGCACCAATACCGAAAAGGATTTCGCATATTTCATCGTAAAGAGGAGGGAATGAGGATGACTGAAGGATATCAGCAGCAACCAATGCCGTCCAACCCGCTGCGCGCGCCGCATAAAGCCCCTGAAGGTTGGATGGTTACAGGTCTCTATCCCCACGAGTATCAGACCGGCATAGATCGGGTGAACGTGCACCGGGGGAAAGCGTCTGGCATGCTGCGGGGTGACGATGCCGCCAAGCCGGATGGCTTCGGCACGCTGATGCAGATGTTCCAGGCCGGCATTTATAGAGGCAAGCGGATTAGGCTGAACGGATTTTTGAAGACGGAAGGCGTGCGGAATTGGGGCGGCTTGTGGATGCGCGTGGATGGCAAGGACGAGGAGGTACTCTCCTTCGACAATATGGAAGGCCGACCGATTCAGGGAACGACGGAGTGGGCCTTGTACTCCATCGTGCTGGATGTTCCGCTTCATGCGGAAGCGATTGCGTTCGGCGCGTTCCTGTGTGGGCCGGGTCATGTCTGGATGGACGGACTTCGCTTTGAAGAGGTGGATGAGTCGGTGCCTACGACTGATATCGTCGAGAAAATCATGACCACGCTGCCGGACGGGCCGGTAAATTTGGACTTTGAAGCCAAGGACCATTTGTCGGCAGAGGAGTGATGGAACATGTGGGAAAAGCTGTTTGAACTGGGTTTCGGATTTTTTGTCCAGATCGTGAAGGGCGGACTGACGATATGGGTTCCCGTCGTAATTGCGGCCGTCGGATTGCTGGCTGCTGCAGTCGAAGTGTGGGGCAAGCGCCGCCACGAAGCTTGGAAGCAGATGGATGGCGCTATCGCCCGCGCCGAAGCGTCCGCAAGTTTCGGCGCCGAGGCCGTGCCTGCGATCATAGGTTCGTTCATCGTGGCTGGAGGGGTATACGGACTGCTGCAGCTGGCGCGAAGGACGTTCCTGTCGTGGGGGTGGCCCAATCAGCCTGACCTCAACGTTCATCTGGCTTGGCTCAGCGTATTCGTCGTGTGCAGCGTCGTTATCGGCCTTGGCTGGTTGGATCTTGCGGCCGTCTCCCGCAAGGTGCGTCTCGACGCATTTTGGGTCTGCTTTGCCGCTGGCTGGACGGTGGCGGCGGCGTGTGCTGCGCAGTGGTTGTATCCGATTGCCGGACTGCATGCCGGGGTATATGCCGCGGTTGGCGTTATGAGCGCGGCCCTATGCATGCTGCTGCGCGGCTGGCGGGACGATGATGCCCCAGCGGAAGCCGAGCCGGTCCGCGGCGATACGATTGTTAACAATTGACTTTAGTTGCACTTTTGCCTCAAATAGTCTATACTAGGTTTTGCCGTGCTAGATGGGGAGGTAGCGGTGCCCTGTAACTCGCAATCCGCTATAGCGAGATTGAATTCCTGTTAGAGGTTTTGTCGATGTGGGGTCCGGTATTTGCGTTTGGTGTTGACGGTCGGGTCCTTCGCAATGGGTGCCTATGAATCTGGTCAGGTCCGGAAGGAAGCAGCCATAAGTAGGAGAGCTCATGTGCCGGAGGGAAGCCTGACCCGAGCTGATACGCAAGAGTGCCGCTCGGATCGCAATTATCAATAACAGGTGCACGGTTTTCATATTGCATGAGAGACACCGAATGATTCGGTGTTTTTTTGTTTTATAGTAATTATGAATGTATGTTCATATATAATGGACAAAAGCAGGAATAACGACCTTATTTGACGAATGAAATATATAACAGCAAAGAGTACGGACGTGCGGTTACGGTATTTGCCTGCCCTTTCTCAATGGCTGGCTGCCGGTTTCCGCTAGATGAGTCAGACAAGTACACTAGCGAGCGAATGAAGCTTGCGCTTATTAGCATTGAGGTGAGTCTATGACTGAACCAACGCCATATTCGGGTTCACTGAAGCCGTTGCCCTCTTCTGCTCCCGTTGGAGAGAGACGTGAAGGGGGGCAAGGTGAATTAAACCTGCTGCAGCAGTTTGCCGGCGCCTTTTTGCGAGATGTGAATTTAGGAATTCTGCTTCTGGATACACAGTTTCGGTTGGTAGACATCAGCGAGATGGCCTGCAATGTTCTCGGGTGGGAGCGGGAACAGGCGCTGCAGTGCCGTGTCAATGATCTGTTTGGCGATATGCCTACCGAGCATCATTTGGTCCAACGCGCCCTTTTGGAAGGGGTTGTCGTACGCAATCACGCGGTTTCATGGCGCAATGGCAACGAACGGTATGAACTGCTCCTCGATTCCAACGTGCTGCGTGACAAGCAAGGTGAAATTGTCGGGGCCTATGTTCTCTTCAAGGACGTGTCCAACCTTCGTTCGCTGGAGGAGCAGGTTCAACGGAGCGATCGTTTGGCTATGATTGGACAGATTGCGGCGGGAACTGCGCACGAGATTCGCAATCCGCTCACTTCCATCAAGGGATTTCTCCAGGTGTTCAAGAAGACGCTGCATGAGAAGGGCATGGAGAAGGAAGTTCATTATACCGAGATTATGCTGACGGAAATCAATCGGATTAATGAGCTTGTAGGAGAATTTCTGCTGCTGAGCAAGCCGAAGCACGTGACCATTGAACGGGTGGATTTATATCAGGTCATGAATGATATCATGCCCATTATTCGCAGTGAAGCCGTCCTGCACGGTGTTCACGTTCGCTATGCCGCCGATGAGGCGCTGCCGTACGTCGTTGCCGATCGCGAGCTTTTAAAGCAGGTATTCATCAACATTGCGAAGAACGGCATCGAAGCGATAGTCGACGGCGGAACGCTGACGATAACGGTCAGGCGGGATGATGCGAGCAAGCGCGTGCTGATCGATATTCACGATACAGGTCCCGGCATTCCTTCTTTTCTCATTGACAAAATATTTGATCCGTTCTTTACGACGAAGCAGAATGGAACCGGGCTGGGCCTCTCGGTATGCCAACGTATCATTCATGATTTGGGCGGCACGATTCGCGTCGCATCCAAAGGCTTTGGCACGACGTTTACGCTGTCGGTCCCTTTTCAACCTGTTGGCTGAATTCCGGGAGGCCGATTCGCAGCAAAAGGCGACGAATGAAATATGGATAGTCTTTCCAAGTTTCCAGAGAGAGGAAATGGCTGTTTTTTTAGCGGTTATGATATAGTATAATAAGAAAAACGTTTTCGAGGGTTGCAACATGGGGCATATCGCATTGTATCGCGCATGGAGGCCACAGTCATTTCATGACATGGTCGGACAACAGCATATTATTCAAACGCTGCAAAATTCGCTGCGGGAGCGGCGTTTTTCGCATGCGTACCTGTTCAGTGGACCGCGTGGAACAGGGAAGACCAGTGCCGCGAAAATACTGGCTAAAGCCGTAAACTGCGAGCAAGGGCCTGGCCCGGAGCCTTGCAACGCTTGTGAAGCGTGTCGGCGCATCACCGCAGGTTCCGTGATGGATGTGGTGGAAATCGACGCCGCTTCCAACCGGGGCGTGGAGGAAATTCGCGATCTTCGCGAAAAAGTGAAGTATGCGCCAACCGAAGTGCGCCATAAGGTGTACATTATCGATGAAGTTCACATGTTGACGACGGAAGCTTTCAATGCGCTCTTGAAGACATTGGAGGAGCCTCCGGCTCACGTCATGTTCATTTTGGCGACGACGGAACCGCATCGATTGCCTGCAACGATCATATCCCGCTGCCAGCGGTTTGATTTCAGAAGGGTATCGTTGGATGAGCAGGTCACCCGCTTGGAGCAAGTGTGTGCGGACGAGCACATTCAAGCCGATCGGGAAAGCCTAACGTATATCGCGAAGCTGTCTGACGGTGGAATGCGCGACGCGCTCAGCTTGTTGGATCAAGCGGCTTCGTTTACCGACGGACAAGTTACCTATCAGCAAGTGCTGGATATTACAGGCGGGATGCCGGAAGAGCAATTTGCCGAATTGGCCCAGGCGGCGCAAGCCGGGGACGTCGGAACGATTCTGTCGGTAATCGAGCGCCTGATGCAGGAAGGCAAGAGCGCTGACAAGTGCATGGAAAGCCTGCTCTACTTTTTCCGGGATTTGCTTATGATGAAGATGGTGCCGAGCGGGGATGCGTTGACGGATCGCCTAACGAGGGTCGAAGTCTTCCGTGACTTGGCCGAGACGTTTGCGGCCGAACGCTTGTTCCAGATCATTGACACGTTGAACCGATATCAGACAGACATGAAATTTGCGGTTCAGCCGCAGACCTTGTTTGAAGTCGCACTGCTTCAGATAGCGGCGCAAGGCCAGTCGTTCTCTTCAGGTCACACAGGCGCTCAGGGTGCGCAGGATACAGGCTTGGCGGCACAGGGTGCGGTGGAACAATCTTCCTCTGTGCAACATTTGCAGCGTCAGGTTGCGTCTCTAGAAGCGAAGCTTGATCAACTGTTGAAGTCAGGCGCGGCAGTTGGCACTCAGCAAGAAAACGTTGCGGCTGAGCGTGCGCAGGCAGCTACCCGATCTTCCGGCCGTGTATCACGGCTTGCGAATAAGCCGCCTCAATTCGAACGATATGTCGCTGACAAGGACAGTTCTGAATTCGGCCGTATTCGCGGCAATTGGGGACAGGTGCTGCAGCGCGTCAAAGAAGCCGGAGTGACGATCCACGCATGGCTTGTGAATGGAGAACCGGTATCGGCGCTTGAAGACCGAATCCTGATTGCTTTCAAAAATACGATTCATCGGGATACGACTGAGAAGCCGAACAACAAACAGGTCATTGAACGTGTGCTGTCCGACACATTCGGCAAGCCGTATCAGCTTGACACGATGATGTTGAAGGACTGGGAGGCTGCGGGAGCCCGAACAGAGGACAGGGAGGAGCCTGATTTTCAGTTGGAGCCTGAAGGTCAAGAATCGTCCCGGGAACCATGGATTGACGAGGCTATCCACATGTTTGGAGAAGACCTTGTTGTCATAAAAGATTAATTCAATTATTCTAAGTAGAAAAAAGGAGATTTCACGGCGATGAACAATATGAATCAAATGATGAAACAAGTTAAAAAAATGCAAGAACAAATGCTGAAAGCTCAGGAAGAGCTGGCGGACAAGAGAATTGTCGGCACATCCGGCGGCGGCGCGGTAACGGTAGAAGTTAACGGCCACAAAAAAGTGTTGAGTATTGCTATCAAACCTGAAGTTGTCGATGCGGAAGATATCGAAATGCTGCAGGATCTCGTCATGACCGCGGTTAACGATGCTCTTACAAAAGCGGAAGATTTGGCGAACGACGATATGGCTAAATTCACAGGCGGAATGAAAATTCCTGGCTTGTTCTAATCGAACAAAGAAGAGGCA
>NZ_JAFFHZ010000001.1:2522500-3187500 GCF_017052585.1 Paenibacillus apiarius
TAGCTCACTGGTCGAGTGAATCTGCGCCGAAAATGTAACGGGGCTAAACGTATCGCCGAAGCTATGGCTTGCATCGTAAGATGCATGGGTAGGGGAGCGTTGTGTATCGGGTTGAAGGTAGACCGGAAGGACTGCTGGACTATACACAAGTGAGAATGCCGGTATGAGTAACGAAAAGACATGTGAGAATCATGTCCGCCGAAAGCCTAAGGGTTCCTGGGGAAGGCTCGTCCGCCCAGGGTAAGTCGGGACCTAAGGCGAGGCCGAAAGGCGTAGTCGAAGGACAACAGGTTGAAATTCCTGTACCACCGTAAGCCGTTATGAGCAATGGGGGGACGCAGAAGGATAGGGACGCGAGCTGATGGATGCTCGTCCAAGCAGTGAGGCCGGTCAGTAGGCAAATCCGCTGACCATAAGGCTGGGCTGTGACGGGGAGGGAAATTTATAGTACCGAAGGTCTTGATTTCATGCTGCCAAGAAAAGCCTCTAGCCAGGTGAAGGTGCCCGTACCGCAAACCGACACAGGTAGGCGAGAAGAGAATTCTAAGGCGCGCGGAAGAACTCTCGTTAAGGAACTCGGCAAAATGACCCCGTAACTTCGGGAGAAGGGGTGCCTCGGTAGGGTGAATAGCCCGAGGGGGCCGCAGTGAAAAGGCCCAAGCGACTGTTTAGCAAAAACACAGGTCTGTGCGAAGCCGCAAGGCGAAGTATACGGGCTGACGCCTGCCCGGTGCTGGAAGGTTAAGGGGAGTGGTTAGCCGCAAGGCGAAGCTATGAACCGAAGCCCCAGTAAACGGCGGCCGTAACTATAACGGTCCTAAGGTAGCGAAATTCCTTGTCAGGTAAATTCTGACCCGCACGAATGGCGTAACGACTTGGGCGCTGTCTCAACGAGAGATCCGGTGAAATTTTAATACCTGTGAAGATGCAGGTTACCCGCGACAAGACGGAAAGACCCCATGGAGCTTTACTGCAGCTTGATATTGGACTTTGGTACGGTCTGTACAGGATAGGTGGGAGCCTGCGAAGCCGGTGCGCCAGCATCGGTGGAGGCATCGTTGGGATACCACCCTGATCGTATCGGAGTTCTAACCTAGGACCGTAATCCGGTTCGGGGACAGTGTCAGGTGGGCAGTTTGACTGGGGCGGTCGCCTCCTAAAGAGTAACGGAGGCGCCCCAAGGTTCCCTCAGAATGGTTGGAAATCATTCGAAGAGTGCAAAGGCAGAAGGGAGCTTGACTGCGAGACCTACAAGTCGAGCAGGGACGAAAGTCGGGCTTAGTGATCCGGTGGTACCGCATGGAAGGGCCATCGCTCAACGGATAAAAGCTACCCTGGGGATAACAGGCTTATCTCCCCCAAGAGTCCACATCGACGGGGAGGTTTGGCACCTCGATGTCGGCTCATCGCATCCTGGGGCTGAAGTAGGTCCCAAGGGTTGGGCTGTTCGCCCATTAAAGCGGTACGCGAGCTGGGTTCAGAACGTCGTGAGACAGTTCGGTCCCTATCTGTCGCGGGCGTAGGAAATTTGAGAGGAGCTGTCCTTAGTACGAGAGGACCGGGATGGACGTACCGCTGGTGTACCAGTTGTCTCGCCAGAGGCATGGCTGGGTAGCTACGTACGGAAGGGATAAGCGCTGAAAGCATCTAAGCGTGAAGCCCCCCTCAAGATGAGATTTCCCAATTAGTAAGACCCCTTGAAGACGACGAGGTAGATAGGTTCGGGGTGGAAGCACAGCAATGTGTGGAGCTGACGAATACTAATCGGTCGAGGGCTTATCCTACTAACACAATTGATTCTAGAGCAAATGAAACTTTCGCGTTCAGTTTTCAAGGCGCAATGCCTTGTGTATTACTCGTAAATCACTTATAATACGGTGGACATGCGTTATTAGCACCTTAACTATGTGGGGAGATACCCAAGAGGCCGAAGGGGATGCTTTGCTAAAGCATTAGGGTGTAACAGCCGCGAGGGTTCGAATCCCTCTCTCTCCGCCAGAGTGATTACAAGTTTATAATATGGCGGTGTAGCTCAGCTGGCTAGAGCGTACGGTTCATACCCGTGAGGTCGGGGGTTCGATCCCCTCCGCCGCTACCATTACTTTCTTTAATTGAATACTTTAATTGTGGACGCTTAGCTCAGCTGGGAGAGCATCTGCCTTACAAGCAGAGGGTCGGCGGTTCGATCCCGTCAGCGTCCACCATATTATGCCGGTGTAGCTCAGTTGGTAGAGCGGCTGACTTGTAATCAGTAGGTCGTGGGTTCGACTCCTATCGCCGGCACCATTTTCTCAAGGAGCTGTGGTGTAGAGGCCTAACATGCCTGCCTGTCACGCAGGAGAACGCGGGTTCGAATCCCGTCAGCTCCGCCATTTTTATTTTTGAATGAAGATGGACGATATATAACCGTATTTCAATTAAATACGGCTCGGTAGCTCAGTCGGTAGAGCAGAGGACTGAAAATCCTCGTGTCGGCGGTTCGATTCCGTCCCGAGCCACCATGTAATTATGGAGGATTAGCGAAGTGGCCAAACGCAGCAGACTGTAAATCTGTTCCCGTACGGGTTCGGTGGTTCGAATCCATCATCCTCCACCATAGTAAGAGCCATTAGCTCAGTTGGTAGAGCACCTGACTTTTAATCAGGGTGTCGAAGGTTCGAGTCCTTCATGGCTCACCAGTTATGCCATCAACTTCAGTATATGCTGAAGTTTTTTTGTTTTATACGTTTTTGCACCGTAAGGACATGATATATGAACATGATTACAGCCGGGCTTGAGACAATCAAGCCCGGCTTTTTGATATGTGCGGATAAATAGAATAATATCCCTTTCTATAGATATTTATCCTTGCAACTATCTCCTGAAAAGTAGTTTATTAGAGATACAACATTTGTGACTATACTTTGAACTTTCGGAGACGTCTTCGGTGCCGCATGCCGAATTACGCAGCATTCCGGAAGCGAATGTCATTCTGACGGGGAGGTGATATTTGGCGGAAGCCTATCATCCTTAAAGAGCAAGATATCGAATTGATTGAGGGAGGAATATGATGAAAAATAAGGCAACGAAGAAAAAAACGTTTGTTTTTCTGTTCGTGTTGATCCTCTTGTTTTCCTTACTACCTGTAAGCGCTTTTGCAGCGCCGCACTGGTCGCCAAACATCTCTTATCAGACTGGCGATGTGGTCAATTACAGCGGCACTGCTTATAAATGCCTGCAGCCTCATACCTCGCTTCCGGGCTGGGAGCCGCCGAACGTGCCTGCACTATGGTCGGCGCAAGGGGGAGGAGATCCCGGCCCGGAACCGGATACTCAGGCGCCGTCCGCTCCGGCGAATCTCGCTGCTACCGGGTCTGCTTCGACGACCGTTTCGTTAAGTTGGAGCGCAGCTACGGACAATGTCGGCGTGACTGGCTACGATGTGTTAAAGAACGGGACGCTTGCCGGAACGACGCCTTCTACTTCCTATACAGTGACGGGGCTGACGCCGAATACGTCTTATACGTTCACGGTTAAGGCAAAGGATGCGGCGGACAACGTGTCCGCTGCAAGCAACGCCGTAACCATCACGACCGGCTCTGGAGAGCCGAATCCCAATCCGATAGCGGAAAAATTACTGATCGGATATTGGCATAATTTCGATAACGGCTCGACCGCCTTGAAGCTAAGAAACATATCGCCGTTGTATGACGTCATTCAAGTCGCTTTCGCCGAAACGACGGGAGGCGACCGCGCCACATTAAGCTTTACGCCGTACAATGCGACTGTCGCCGAATTCCAATCGGATATTGCCCACCTTCACAGTCAGGGCAAAAAGGTGCTTATTTCTATCGGCGGACAGAACGGCTCGGTCGAGCTTCATAACAATACCGACATACAAAATTTTGTGAGTTCTATGACGAACATCATTCAAACCTATGGGTTCGACGGGCTTGACATCGACTTGGAGGGCGGCTCGATTTCCCTTGGCGGCGGGGATACGGATTACCGCAATCCGACGACACCGAAAATCGTCAACCTGATCACCGCCGTCCGGCAGCTCAGCAACAATATCGGACCGAACTTTATGCTGACAATGGCGCCGGAAACCGCGTACGTGCAGGGAGGCATCGTTTCATACGCCGGGCCGTGGGGGGCGTACTTGCCCGTTATCCACGGGCTGCGCGATAAGCTGACATTTATTCATGTGCAGCATTATAACGCTGGCGGCAACGAGGCGCTGGACGGACGTGTCTATAATCAGGGCACGGCGGATTTCCATGTTGCCATGGCGGAAATGCTGCTGTATGGCTTCCCGATTAATCGCAATCCGAGCAACATATTCCAACCGCTTCGGGAGGATCAGGTGGCGATCGGCATGCCTTCCGTACCAAGCGCAGCACCGTCAGGCGGGTACACCTCGGCTGCGGACGTCGCCAAAGCGCTCAAATATCTGGTGAAGGGCACGCCGTATGGAGGAACGTATTCCTTGCAAAGACCGGAAGGTTATCCGAACTTCCGCGGTGTGATGACCTGGTCGATCAATTGGGATGCGACGAGCGGATACGCGTTCGCCAACAACGTAAAATCGGCTTTCAACTTTTGAGCGCTGAGAACATGAACATGGTTATCGGATTATGCAGCCGGACTTGAGAACAAACAAGTCCGGTTTTTTTAATTTTACGAAATCGTTGCAGAAGGATATGGGTCTCTAACGTTAAATATATGATACGAAGACAAGAACGGATGAGAGAATGCTTGGTGGTGAAAAACGGAGGGGTCATCATGAGGATTGAAGACTTGCGTTCGGAAAATCTAACAGATCTGGTTGCTCAGGCACGTCTTGGAGATCGGGAAGCATTCGGCGAATTGGTTCGGCGTCATCGGACCCAGATGCTGACGTGGGCTCGCCGAATTACAGGAGACGCTGAGACAGCCGAAGATATTGTGCAGGATGCGCTTCTGCAGACGCTGCAAAAGCTTAGCACGCTGAAGGAGCCGGATAAATTCATCCCCTGGCTGCGCACGATCGTGCGCAATCGCGCTTTGATGGAGTTAAGGAGCTCGGCCAGAGCACGCTTAACCGGATGGACAGGCTGGACAACGGATGACCGTATTGACTCGCCGGAGCAGACGATGCATCTGGCACAGCAGGAGGTCGAACGGCGCGCACACCTGATAGACCCTGCAGATGCAGCACTCAAGCGGCAAGCGTTGGCACAATTTGAACGGTTGTTCGAACGGCTTGGTGAGCGGGAGCGTGCTGTATTGCTGGCGCATGGATTTGCCGAATTGCCGATCCCGGAGGTGGCCGTCCTGCTGGGCATGAAGAGCGGCGCCGTCTATACTGCGTTGTCGCGTGCGCGCCGCAAGCTGACGGATGCGAACTTTCAAGCAGAGGTATCTCAATATGTAGCTGGCCGCCGTCAACGGGGGCTTCAGCGCTCCGGGATGGTAAGCGGGGCAAGATATCACTGGTTCGCTGGCGCGCGCAACACGATGGCCGCTACAATATTGGAGACGCTTCTGGCTACGGGCGTGCGCAACGTTTCCTTAGCCGATGTAATGGGGCTCTCTGGGCAAGCATTCAGCCTATACGCGACCCCCGGTATCGGGCTCAGCAGCGCGTATGCTTTCGATTGGGCGAAGGCCTCGAGATTCGGTTGGGGGAACCTGGGTTACTCGGCAGCCATATTTGGCGGAGCCGGTCTAGCTTTGCAGCGGCCGGACGATCTTGTTGGAGCAATGGAGCAGATGCAGGATTCTATTGTGCGCGGGACTCCGATTATCGCTTGGAACGTCTCGAGCGCTGAATTCGGCCTCATCTGCGGATTCGATGACGAAACAGGCGAATGGATGGTGACGGATACGACGGTAAGCGGCAAGCGCTTGCCATATGCCAAGCTCGGTCGCAGTCAACCGGGTGCCGAATGGTTCGTGGTTATACCAGGCACGCGTTATCCGGTGTCATGGCGGGATTCGCTGCACCGTGTCCTCGCACAAGCCGTTCGCCATATCCGCGGCCATGAGCAGGCCGTTCTGCCCGATTGCGCAGCCGGATTGAATGCATACGCGACATGGATAGAGGCTTTTCGTGAAAGCAGGACAGCCGAACCGCTATCTATTGCGTATCATGCGTCCTATACGGCTGAGGCGAGACGCAATGCAGCGCGGTTCCTGCAGGCACGACTTGCGGACGGCACGATACGTCACGTATGTAAGGAGACAGAGCCGGCCGTTCATCATGCCCGTGTCAGCTACACCATCGTAGCAGAGGCGTGGACTGCATTATCGCATTTGTTTCCACTGCCCTTCGGAGGCAATCCGCTTGGACCGGGGCTGGCCGAACGTGCTGTGCGGCTGCTGGAACGGGCGGCGGCGGAAGAGCGGCAAGCGGCGGACGCGTTGGAAGAAGCCGCAGATTGGCTGGATCGCAGGTAGTACAAAGCTGAATGTTACCATTCAAGAACGCCCTCATTAAAATATACGGCGATATGATGTAAGAAATAGCAAGGCAGGCGCATCCATATGAATGGAGGCTCTTACAGCCGAATCATAACCGTTCAGGAGGAGAAGCTATGAATCGAACGACAATCGCGGCAAAACAAGTTCATCCGGTTAAAAACCATATCGGTGGGGTATTCATGCATGTCAGCAATATGGAACGCTCCGTAAACTGGTATCACAAGTTATTCGGCCTGCCCAATCGCTCATCTGTAACCGACAAGGTGCATGAGATCGCCATGAACGGGGGAAGCGGCCTCGTGCTTGATCAGCACGGATATGATCGGGGACTATCGATGGCAGAACGGCCGATCCTGATGCTGCAATCCCCGGACGTGCATGCCGCATACCGATTCGCGAAGCAGAACGGTATACCGATCGAGTGGGAGATTGAACAATATCCGGGTATGGCGTTCTTCACGCTGCGCGATCCGGATGGCAATCTGCTTATGATTTGCGGCAATCCGGGCGAGACAGTAACCGGTCACGAAGAGGAGCCGGCGGGGACGGCAGCCGTCCAATACGATGGCGGCGGGACATGGCTTACGGTAAGAGGCAGCTCTACCCAGGGAAGATTGACACCGGAAGGTCTGGCGTTAACGGGCAGAGCGGTAACGGATGAAACCTTTCACACTCCGATTCGGATAGAGACAACGCTCCGCTTAGAGGCTGGATGCTTGCGTTTGCTATTTGGACCCCATGGTGAATTGACCTTTAACTATGGCGCATCTGCAAACGGGGGAGCAGGTGAAGAATTCTACGTCAATCACCCAAGCTTGCATAAGACATTCAGCTATACGGATAAAGGGGCTGTGCCATATGGGCAATGGGTGCGCATAGAATGGACGATTCGGGAACGTTCTATGGAAATTCACCTCGACGATCAATTGTTCCATGCTCAAGAAGGTTACTTCGGTGACACAGTCGGATTAGCCGGCATTGGATGTGACAATGGTCAAGTGACGGTTCGTTCCTTCTTCGCCGAGCCGCTTGCGGTGACCGCAGAAGTGCCTCATCTGGCCGTCTCAGGCGGTGGAGAGCCAATAGACGAATTGATTCCAGATCAAGTATGTCATCCGGTCATGACGGGAGAAGGACTCTGGTTGTCTTATAATGAGCACTGGGGAGATGCGCGCACGAAGGCGGAATACCCGGTCCCGTTTCAATGCCGGCTCAACATCCGGACCGATACGAACTCCCTCGTCCTGTATGGAGGCACTTCGGCAAAGGTCAAATTTCATACCAGCGGTGCCCTTAGCTTCATCGACCCGGTTACCAAAGAGGAAGCTTGGGCGGAAGGAAAGGGCGTGTTGCCGAATAAATGGACGGAAGTGGTATGGACAATGGAATCTGACCGGACGACGATTGCGGTGGATGGAGAAGTTAGGCTGGAGAGATCAGGCGATTTCTCAGGATGCACCTTCCGCCTTGGGGTTGGACCAGATCAAGGCAGCGCGCTCGTAGTGAATGCGATGGAGGTGGCAAGACTATCTTAATGTGCTGCAGCTTGAGACTCTGAGAGGAGGATCAAGCTGCTTTTATTATGCGAATGGGGATGCTGAAGGAAGACGCTCAGTTATGATACAATGGGACAAAAGAAGACGGACGAATGGGCGGAGTGAACAGTCATGGAAAAACAAGCTTTGCAGCTGCATATCGAACGAATTCTCGGCAAGAAATTGGTGCCGTTGTCAGTACCTGCCGAAGAGTGGCACGATTGGACGAAGGCGCGGGGCAAGGGGCGGCAGCCATCCGCACCTGCCGTTATGCATCAGCGTGACGGCAGGTGGCTGCTGCTATGGAAATCAGGTAAATCGACAACAGAACTCATGCAGATAGATGAACCTGCTTTAACGGAACAGGAACGGCAATGGATTGAGCTCGTCCTCTGGATGGAGCACCAGCCGAAGCCTTTGCATCCCAGCACGCATGCGGGCGATGAGCAGCAGGCGCTTATGTTGGGGCAATGGATTGCCGAACGGATGAGGGAAGGCGATGGAAGCGCAGAGGTTCCCGATACATTTTCCTGGAAAAACAAACTGTTCACTCAAGTCGTACCGTTTCTGCTGGTTGCCGAACATGCGCACCGGGAGGGACCCGGTTATAAGGATTTGTATAAATTGATGAAATCCTATTTTGGCGGCGAGCTTATTTTGATTCCGTTATCGGAAAAAGAATGGTTTATTTTATGCCCGGAGCAGCTTACACAAGCAAGCGAGAGCGATGATGACGATGATGAAAAGGAAACGATGGAAGAACTGCTGACATCGTTCTGTTACGGATTGTATGAACTGCTCGCCAATGAATGGGTGGGTGAAAGCCATTTTTCTATCGGGTATCCGTTTTCGCCGGTGAAGGGCATGCCCGCCGTCGTCGCCCAGCTGCGGGAAACAATCTATCTCGGGCGAACGTTTCATGTGACGGACAATATCCATCTGCCATGGGACCTGCATCTGGAGCGCTTGGTGAACAGCATTCCGGACGAAGTTCGCAAGCAATTCCTGCAACGGGTTGTGACGAAGGCGGACAGCTTCACGGATGTGGAGACGATGGCAACGCTTGAAACCTTTTTCCAATACGACTGCAGTGTAAGCGAGACGGCCAAACGATTGTATATCCATCGTAATACTTTACTGTACCGACTGGACAAGATAAAGCATGAGACAGGTCTGGATGTGCGCAAATTTACGGACGCCGTATTAGTGAAGCTCATTTTGCTATTGTACAAAGTCACGAAATAGGACATTCATTTTTTGTGCAACTTGTGTATAGTTATTTGTACATGGTTTAGTTAAGATATAAGTAACCGATTTCACGATAAACATGTTTAAGGGGGAAACGCACATGGCAGGCGTACGCTTAGAGCACATTTACAAAAAATATCCGGGTTCCGATAATCCAACAGTTAAGGACATCAATCTGGACATCCAAGACAAAGAGTTTCTCGTATTGGTAGGTCCATCCGGTTGCGGTAAATCTACAACGCTTCGTATGATTGCGGGTCTTGAAGAAATATCCGAAGGTAAATTGTACATTGGCGATCGCCTAGTTAATGATGTGGCTCCAAAAGACCGCGACATCGCGATGGTATTCCAATCCTACGCGTTGTACCCGCACATGAACGTGTATCAGAACATGGCGTTCGGTCTGAAACTTCGTAAATTCAAAAAAGAAGATATCGATAAGCGTGTGCGTGAAGCAGCTCGCATTCTGGATATCGAGCACTTGCTTGACCGTAAACCTAAGGCGTTGTCCGGCGGTCAGCGTCAGCGTGTTGCCCTTGGTCGTGCAATCGTCCGTGAACCTCAAGTGTTCTTGATGGACGAACCGCTTTCCAACTTGGACGCGAAATTGCGCGGTCAAATGCGCTCTGAAATTTCCAAACTGGCAAAACGTCTGCAAACGACAGTTATCTATGTAACGCATGACCAGATCGAAGCAATGACGATGGGTGACCGTATCGTTGTTATGAAAGACGGTATCATTCAGCAAGCGGCTGCTCCAGACATCCTGTACAATAATCCATTGAACATGTTCGTTGCAGGCTTTATCGGATCCCCGACAATGAACTTTATCAATGGTACGCTGTCCGAAGAAGGCGGCAACTTCCGCTTTAAAACAACGGGATTGGATGTTGTCGTGCCAGCTGGCAAAGCACAAGTGCTGAAAGAAAAAGGCTTCATCGGCAAAGAAGTTATACTCGGCGTGCGTCCTGAGGATATCCACGAAGAGCCTGTATTCTTGGAAGCATCGCCTACCAGCATCTTCACCGCTTCCATTGATGTTACGGAGAACATGGGTCATGAAATGTTCCTTTACTTGACAGGTATCGGCAAAGAGACGGTTATCGCACGCGTTGACGGCCGTTCCAATTCGAAAGATGGTCAAAACGTGAAGCTTGCCATCGATATGAACAAAGTTCATGTCTTTGATAAAGACACAGAATTGAACCTGTTCGAAAACTAATCAACGATTATACTGAGGCTAGCCATTCCGGCTAGCCTTTTTTGGTTTTTTTCAAACGTATACGACTGGAAGTGAATTTCCATTGTAAAATATGACAGTGAAATGTGCGGCTTGAGCGGTAAAATGACAAGGAGACTGTATTTGTCCAGTGGATCAGACTGTTTACCTGCAACCGCTGTGGAATTAGTTCAAACCAGTGTGCGAAATCCGATGAAACCAGCCGTAATGGGATGCGCCGCTGATCCGTTGCACAAAATCCAATGGATGATGCGATTGGGGAATTTGGTTGCGGTGTGGCTGTCAACAAGATTTCTAGATTTTTAGCATATAGAATGGTGATATGATGCTTGTCCCGCTTGCGCTGACATTGCGAGAACTGGCACATTGATCTGTGCGTCATTTTCCTTTACGATGATTACAATGAGGTAAGGGCACTTCGCCCCAAGGGGTATACAGATAATGAAGTGCCGCCAGACGAAGGAGTGAACGACGATGGCCAAGAAGGTGAAAGTTGCCGAAATGGTGGAGCAGTGCCACCTGGAGGTATTGGCTGGCGAGCAAGGCTTGAAACGACTGATTACAGTCGATGATCTGCATCGTCCTGGGCTGGAGATGGCCGGGTATTTTGAATACCATCCGAAGGAACGGGTTCAACTCATTGGCAAGACGGAATTATCTTTCTTTGAAACGTTATCGCCGGAAGCGAAGCGTGAACGGATGCAATTGTTCTGCTCTGAGGAGATGCCGTGCATTATCGTGACGAGAGGGCTCGAAGTGCCTCAGGAGCTGATGGACGTCTGCCAAGAACAGCAGGTTCCATTGCTGCGCTCTCAAATGGCGACGACGATTCTGTCGAGCCGCATTACGAACTTTCTGGAGAAAAAGTTGGCGCCGACCGCGACGATTCATGGCGTTTTGGTCGATGTATACGGTGTTGGAATGCTCATTTCGGGAGGCAGCGGAATCGGGAAAAGCGAAACCGCGTTGGAGCTAGTCAAACGTGGACACCGGCTTGTGGCGGACGATGCCGTAGAGATTCGGCAAACTTCCGATTTTCAACTGCATGGCTCCGCGCCGGAACTGATTCGGCATTTGCTTGAAATTCGCGGTATCGGCATTATTAACGTCATGACCTTGTTCGGGGCAGGAGCGATTCGGAACAACAAGCGCATCAGCGTGGTCATTAAATTGGAGAATTGGCAACAAGATAAGCAATATGACCGTCTCGGCATTGACGAGGAGACAACGCGCATCATTGATACCGATGTGCCGCTTGTGACGATTCCAGTGCGTCCCGGACGGAACTTGGCCGTAATTATCGAGGTTGCTGCGATGAACTATCGGTTGAAGCGCATGGGGTACAACGCGGCGCTGCAGTTCACCAATAAGCTGACGGAAACAATTGCTGAGGATATGGAAGATTTTGATTAATATCGATTCGTATGCATACTGGATAAATGAAGGAGTGTGAAGGATGGCAACACTGTTGCTCGATCCGATAGCCTTCCAGCTAGGACCGCTGAAGGTGCATTGGTACGGCTTGATTCTCGGCACGGCTGCGCTGGTCGGACTGTTGTTGGCTATTCGTGAAGGGAAGCGCTTTGGTGTTTCTCAAGATTTTTTCATGGATTTATTATTGTTCGGTGTACCTTCCGCTCTTGTCGGGGCGCGTGCGTATTATGTCGCGTTCAAATGGGATGACTATAAGGATGACTGGCTTGAAATATTTAAAATTTGGCATGGAGGCATTGCGATATATGGCGCTTTAATCGGTGCGGTCATCTGTGCCTTGATCTATGTAAGGAAAAAGGGTTACAGCTTCTGGCGCATCGCCGACTTCTGCGCGCCCGGGCTGCTGATCGGACAAGCGATCGGACGCTGGGGCAACTATGTCAACCAAGAAGCTTACGGCGGACCAGTCTCGGAGTCTTTCTTGCGCAACACGCTTCATTTGCCTGACTTTATCGTTAATCAAATGAATGTGAACGGCACGTTCCATCATCCCACGTTCTTATACGAATCAGTATGGAGCTTCGTGGGCGTCCTGCTCTTGTTCGGACTGCGACGCTTGCGCGGTGTTCGAAGCGGCGAGGTGTTCATCAGCTACTTGATCTGGTATTCAATTGGCCGATTCTTCATCGAAGGCTTGCGCACAGACAGCTTGGCCTATCAAGGAGCGGATTGGGTCGTATCCTTGGTGGATGCATTATGGTCGCCGATGTATGTCTTATTTGAACCAGGCTTCTTGGATCCCGAGTATGGCAACGTGCGGATTTCCCAGCTGCTGGCCATCTTCCTTATCGTAGCGGGAGTTATTCTGATTATAGTCCGCCGTGCAACGGGGGCGGCGAGCACCCTGTACAGCTCGCCGATTGTATCTGCGCCCGGACAGGCCCATGCTGCGCCTGTACAGAGTGAAGGCAACGGCAGCCCTCAGGCTGGTGACGCCAAGTACAATGCCGTCAATTCTGCGGCAGTGCAGGAGAATAAGTTCGAGCCCGATCGGGAGCCGGAAAAGGAACACATTGCGGATACCGATTCCGGGGCTCTCGAAGCGGACGCTGTCCCTGAACAGGTGAGCGAGGAGCCTGCGGCGGGCGATGCTTCCAGCCAAGCGCCGGGGGCTAACAGTGAAACAAAGGAGAATTAGCATATATGATTCAAACGGTATTATTTGATCTGGACGGCACCATTATCGACACGAATGAGCTTATCATTCAGACCTTCCTGCACGTGCTGAAGGATAAGACGCCGTCTCCGTTCGCGCGCGAGTCGATCATTCCGAGCATGGGGCTTCCGTTGGAGCATCAAATCCGTATTTTTACCGGGTTGGAGCAGGTGGATGATCTCGTGGAGGCTTACCGGGAATATAACATTGCCCGCCATGACGAGTTGGTGCGCGAATTTCCCCACGTTACCGAAGTCATTGAGACGCTGCATCGACATGGAATTCGGCTCGGGGTCGTAACGACGAAGATGCGCCTTACGACCGAGCGGGCGCTGCGCATGTTCGGACTGTATGAGCAATTGGGAACGATCGTTACCATTCAGGACGTGACGCAGCCTAAGCCTCATCCTGAACCGGTTCTTCGAGCCATCGAGGCGCTGCAGGCCGATCCGGCCACCACACTCATGGTAGGGGATAGTCCTGCAGATATTCAATCCGCTAATGCGGCAGGTGCGATATCGTGCGGCGTGGCTTGGTCGTTGAAGGGGGAAGCGGTTCTGCGGCAGTACGACCCTCGCCATATTATCCATGATATGCGCGATTTGTACGCGCTCGTCGGATTGGAGCGGGATGAAGGGTGAGAGACGTTGAGCGGCATCCCGTAGAAGGTCCGAACAGCTTGTGGCAAATATACCGTACGGTCAGTCCTTGGAAAGGCATGTGGAATTTCATATGCATCCAACTGGCCCGATATTGCCCCTCCTTGCGGGTCAAGCTGTGGATCTACCGCCGGCTGCTTCGTATGAAGGTGGGGCAGCACACGGCGTTCGGTCTGATGGCGATGGTGGATGTATTTTTTCCGGAGCGCATCGAGATTGGGGACAACACGGTTATCGGGTATAATTCTACCATTTTGGCGCATGAGTATTTGATTCATGAGTATCGGCTCGGAGCCGTTCGGATCGGCAGCAACGTCATGATCGGAGCAAACAGCACCATTTTGCCCGGGGTGACCATTGGAGACGGCGCCGTGGTAGCTGCGGGAACTGTTGTGCATAAGGACGTCTTGCCTGGTCACATGGTCGGCGGCAATCCGATGCAGGTGATCCGTGAGTCCTCCCGTTCATCTTAGAAACACAACGCTTCTAACAGACTAAATAGTATACCTGCAGACCGGAAGAAATGGCTAAGCCACAGCTTCCGGTTTTTGGTTTGTACCTCTATGTTTGATAAACGTGGACGCAGCGCAGAGCCGACTGAAAAATGGGAATGACATTGAAGGAGAATTATGCTAGTTTTGTATGTATGTAATGATAGGAAAATGAGGGAAATGGCATCATGTGGATGAAACGTATAGCAGTCGTATTACTGCTCATTGCTGTCTTGTGCTCCACTTTGCTTATTATGGACACGGATAGGGCAAGGGTATTATCGTACCGAATCGAATGGGAAGGCAACGCGCGGGAAGATAGAAACGCTATTCAGATTGGAGATGAATGGTACATTCCGACCGACGTGCTGGCCCAAGCCTACGGGATTCAAGTGCAGGCGAGGGGCAGCGAATTGCAGCTGTCAACAACGGCGAACGGGAAATCACATTGGAATTACAAGCCTATTCATTATCGAGATGAAGTCATTACTGTGATGTACCACAACATTGAGAAAAATCCGAGCCACGTGACGTTCATCTCGCCATACCAGTTGGAAGATCAATTGCAGCACATGCTGAATGACAATTTTCACTTTATTACGATGGAACAATACATAAATTTTATGCTCCATGGGGGAGCGGTACCGCCGAATGCTGTTTTATTGACTTTTGATGACGGGTATGAGTCTTTTTATAGCGAAGTATATCCTATCTTGTTAAAATATCGTTTAACCGCTGCCAACTTCGTCATCGTATCCTCGATCGACAACCGCAAGCAGATAGGGCGTCCCAAATTGAGTTGGGCGCAAATGCGGGAAATGAAGCAGCACGGGATGAGCTTTTATAGCCATACTTATGATTCACATGCGTACGCTTCCATCGATCAACGCGGAAAACAGAGGCCGATGTTGACTCACCAGCTGTATCTGGCGAAAGAACGGAGGCTGGAAACGGACAAGGAATATATAACCCGAATTAAGCATGATCTGGGAAAAGCTGAATTGCGGTTAAAGGAGATGCTCGGGAATGAGAGGAGCGTGCTTGCGTTTCCGTATGGTGCCTATAACCAGGACGTGCTCAAGGTGTGCAAGGAGCTTGGCATCGATCTTACATTTACGGTCAAGCCGGGCATTAACCAGCGCACGAGGCCGAATGGTTTCCGAATCAATGCCGGTAACCAGCAGATTCTTTCGGCTGATTTAATCGAACAAATGCGCAACCGGGGCCTAAGGACGAAGCTGTCACGCGCCAAGTCGCCGAACGTCGTCAAATGGAATGGTACGGCGTTGGGCTTCGAACGAACACCTGTCGTAAAGAATGGACAGTGGTATTTGCCGCTAGGCGAGCTTCGAAACGTCTTCGGACTGCGCTACCAAATCGATTCCTCTTTGCAAAGGGTGCGATTATTTACTGAAACCCGACAATAGAGAACAAAAGACAAACCGAATAGGGGGGATGGGAATGGCGGCACGCAAGGAGCGCATTACAACGATACCTATCGTTCGTGCGCTGGCCATGCTTGGTGTAATAAGTGTCCATGCAACCTCGGATGCGGCCGTAGAAATGACTCGATCGAAAATGTACTATGGGTACACGTTCTTTAATATTTTTTTTAAATACGGCACGCCGACGTTCATTTTACTGAGCAGTTTTGTTTTATTTTATAATTATGGCGGGCGGGAAATGCTCCAATCGTCTGTGCTCAGGAAGTTTTATCGCAATCGTCTGCGGTATGTCATTATTCCGTACATGCTTAGTTCGATCTTTTATTTTACGTTCGTACATACGACGATCTACACGGATCGAGGCTGGGATGAGATGATGCGCATATTTGCCGCTCAGATTCTAACCGGTTCAGCGTATACTCACTTATATTTTGTTTTCATCAGCATCCAGTTCTATCTTTTGTTTCCGCTCATGCTGCAGCTGTTTCGCTCACGTAAAGTTACGGCTTGGGCGATACCCCTTGGGCTGTTGCTCCAATGGATATTCGTCGTGTGGAATAAATACGACTTGCAAGTCGTGGCGAAGGGCAGCATAGCGTTATCGTATATGAGCTATTATTTCTTGGGCGCTTATTTGGGCTTGAATTACGAGCGCGTTCGTCCATGGTTAAGCTCGTTGGGGATGAAGGGCACGCAAACGTCTTACCGTATCGGAACGGCACTTCTGTGGGCAAGTTGGCTCGTGTGCGCGCTTCTGCATGTGCAGATTTGGTTCTGGACCCGTTCTACAGGGCAAATCATGAATTCGTTAGTTTACGAACTGTTATGGAATATCCATACGCTGTTATCGGCCATCGTTCTCATGCAATTGGCCTTTTATTTGGAACGCCGGCTTCCGGACTTGCTGCGCCGCGCGATGGTTCGATTAGGGGAGTTGTCCTTTGGCATCTATTTGGTGCATCCCTTCTTCCTTGCCGCGTATCGGCAGGTACCGTGGCATCAGGGCAAATCGCTGCTGTATCCGCTCTATTTGGCGGGCGGATATATGTTTGCTCTCGGCATGTCGTGGCTCGTCGTGTCGCTCGCGTTCAGTTATATTCCCTTTGCATGGGTAGGGTTGGGTGCTCCTCCAAGCCGTTCCTTGGCCAATAGACGCCGAAGCTCGATGGTATCTGTAAGCTCAACCAGCTCGGGCGCCTGAGAAACGTTCGAAAAGATGGATAAGTCGTCTGCGCATGTGCGCAGGCGGCTTTTTTCTTAACGTTGGATGAAACCATTCTCTGTATACGGTCATTTATCCTCTTGAAGCGTTGCGAAGGTGCCTTGAGCCGAGAAAAATGGGGCGTTAACGCTTTTTCTATATTTACCCTTTTGGCCACTCTCCCAATGTCTCAGACTGTGTGATGAAAGCTTGGTGCGTGGTGATTGAATTAAGAAGGATCAATCGATGTTTACCTACTCTGAAGCGATTAAAATCCGAATAGTTGGGAGAGTGGACAAAAGGTCGTTTCAATTCCCGCCTTAGCGGCAGAACGCGCGGTTTCCCACAAATGAACAGACTGAATAAGCCCTTCCTTAGGAAGGGGGCTCTGGAAACAAACTAGGGACGGGAAGGATTGACGCGTCGTTCGTTCCGTGATAATATACTTTTAAATTTCTTCATTTTGCTAATAAGGTAACTTGGTAATATATTAACACACTAAAGCGTTAAGAGCGGAGTGACAGGATGACAAAGCCAAGAATGTTCGAGAAACCTTCCGGTGTGCGTGATTATTTGCCAGAAGCCGTGCGCAAGCTGCGATATATCGAGCGCGAAGCGCTCCATACGATGGAATGCTGGGGATACAAGCAGCTTATTACGCCTACAATGGAGTTCTATGATACGGTAGGCACGGCAAGCTCCACTTCGGACCATAAGCTGTTCAAGCTCCTGAATCAACGAGGAACGACGATGGTGCTTCGTTCCGATATGACGGCCCCGATAGCGCGCGTTGTTTCTTCGCTGCTTGGCAAGGAGCCATTTCCGATTCGGCTGTCCTATCATGCCAACGTGTTTCGTTCCATGGAGGAGGAGGCGGGTCGGGAAGCCGAGTTCTATCAGACGGGGGCCGAACTGGTCGGGGACGGATCTCCGGAAGCGGATGCGGAAGTGATTGCACTGGCGATAGCGTGTCTGAAAGCGACGGGCATCGAACGATTTAAGGTTGCTCTAGGTCACCACGGATATTTGCAGGGTTTATTCCAATATACGCTGCCGCAGGGCGAGGAACCGCAGACAAGGCTTAAGCAGTGCCTGGTACAACGGGATGTGGTCGGCTTCCGCGAGCAGGTGAGCCTTTTGGATGTGACGGCTGAACGGAAGGAACGATTGGAAGCCGTGCTTCAGCTGCGGGGCGGCCGGAGCGTGTTGGCAACCGCGCGGGGCATCGCCGATGAGCCTGTGATGGAGGCTTCCCTTCTTCATTTGGAGCAGGTGTGGGAAGTGCTTGAAGCTTACGGTGTCAGCGAGCATATTGTGCTTGATCTGACGATGATGGGCGATTTTTCTTATTATACAGGCATGATTTTCGAGGGGTATGCAGCCGAGATGGGTTTTCCGGTAATGAGCGGAGGGCGGTATGACAATTTGCTGCAGCAATTCGGGCGTTCGGCGCCGGCTACCGGCTTCGCTCTTAAGACGACGCGCATTATGGATGCCATATCGTTCGATCGGCAGGATAACGAACGCGAAGCGGCCGCCATGCTCATCCAATATGACGTGCTGTGCCGCAGAGAGGCGTTGATGGAAGCGGCCCGGCTTCGGGCCGAAGGCAGAATCGTCATTACGCAGCGCGTGGATCGGTTGGATAAGCCGATTGATGTTGACTGATTGGGAATTGACCATAATACGGAAAGAGGGTGACGCTTGTGCAGGACTGGCTGAAGGTAGCTATGCCGAAGGGGCGTATTTACAAGCAAGCATCGGCTTTATTTCGCGAGGCCGGGCTGCCTGTCCCTGAGGATCTGGATGATTCGCGCAAATTAATTATCGACGTTCCTGCGGCGCAGATGCAGTTCATCATGGCGAAGCCGGTGGATGTGCCTACGTATGTGGAGTATGGCGCGGCGGACGTCGGTATCGTGGGTAAAGACGTGCTGATGGAGGAAAGCAAGGACGTATACGAGCTGTTGGATCTCGGCATTGCCCGCTGCCGCATGTCGGTTATCGGACTCCCTTCGTGGAAGCCGGTTATTCATTTGCGCGTCGCAACGAAGTATCCGAATGCCGCCTCCCAATATTTTCGGGAACAAGGCCAGCAGGTTGAAGTGATTAAGCTGAACGGTTCGATAGAACTGGCTCCGCTCATCGGGCTGGCGGATCGGATTGTGGATATGGTGGAGACGGGGAAGACGCTGAAGGAGAACGGCTTGGTGGAGCTGGAAGAAATGTTCGGCATCACGAGCCGCCTTATCGCGAACCGAGTGAGCTACCGCATGAAAAATGAATCTATTCAAGGGTTGTGCGATCGGCTCCAAGCCGTCATTCCACGGCAGGGGACATTGTAATTGCAGGGATTGTGTCATAGTAAGACATTGGATGGTGAAAATGGAGGGAGAAACGATGCGGATAGTGAAGGCGGCTGACTGGGGAATGACGCGTCAAGCGGACTATGGCACCCCTGAACAGATTGAAACGGTAAAGCGCATTGTGCGCGATGTGCGGCTAAAGGGAGATAAGGCTGTTCATGAGTACACCCTCATGCATGATAAGGTGGCGCTCTCTTCCGAACAGCTGCGCATTGCGGAGTCTGAAGTAGAAGCGGCATATAAGAGGGTGGAGGAATCCTTCCTTATTGCTATTCGTCAGGCCGCGGATAATATTCGCCGCTTCCATGAGAAGCAGAAGCGCGCCTCCTGGATGGAATTCCAGCCGGACGGTACGCTGCTCGGGCAGATTGTGCGTCCGCTCAAGCGTGTGGGTGTCTACGTTCCCGGAGGCAAAGCAGCCTATCCGTCCTCCGTTCTCATGAACGTTATTCCGGCGCAGGTGGCAGAGGTGCCGGAGATCGTCATGGTTACCCCTCCTGCAACCGGCGGCACAGATGGCATCGACCCGTATATTCTTGTGGCCGCGGCAGAAGCAGGCGTGAAGGAGATGTACCGGGTCGGCGGCGCACAGGCCATAGCCGCGCTCGCATACGGCACGGAGACGATTGCGCCGGTCGACAAGATTTGCGGACCAGGCAACATTTATGTGGCGCTCGCGAAGCGGGAAGTGTATGGCGCCGTAGATATCGACAGCATCGCCGGTCCTTCCGAGATTGTCGTGCTGGCCGATGAGACGGCCCGACCGTCTTACGTCGCGGCAGATCTGCTCTCGCAGGCAGAGCATGACGAGATGGCGTCAGCAATGCTTATTACGAATTCCCCTTCGCTTGCCGATGCCGTATCTGCGGAAGTAGAGCGCCAGCTTGCCGTACTGCCGCGCCGCGATATCGCTGCGAAGTCAATCGAGCAATACGGAGCGATTCTCGTCGTGGACGATTTGCGTGAAGGCGTGAAGCTGGTCAACAAGATAGCGCCCGAACATCTGGAGATCTTGACGGAAGATCCGATGGAATGGGTCGGGTCGATTGAGAACGCAGGGGCCATCTTCCTCGGCGCTTATAGCTCCGAGCCGGTTGGGGACTACTTTGCCGGCCCGAATCACATTATCCCGACGAACGGGACAGCCCGGTTCTCTTCTCCGGTCGACGTCGATATGTTCCTTAAGAAATCGAGTCTGATTCGCTACAGCAAGGAAGCGCTCCTTGCGAACGGCAAGATGATTATGGAGCTGGCGCGTCATGAAGGACTGGAGGCGCATGCCCGCGCCATTGAGGTTCGGCTGCTGACATGAACCTCGCGTCGAATGGAACATTGCGATAATCTGCAATCTGCGAATAATTTTTGGGATAGAAGGGCGGAACCCCACATGACACAAAATAATGCTAATCGCGTTCGCCAAGCGGAGATCGCTCGCAAGACGAACGAGACGGACATACAATTATCATTTCACGTTGATGGCTCAGGCAACAGCCGGCATGACACCGGCGTTCCGTTTTTGAATCATATGCTCGATTTGTTTACGAAGCACGGACATTTCGACTTGCAGGTCAAAGCGGTAGGAGACATCGACATTGACGACCACCATACGGTGGAGGATGTCGGCATTTGTCTCGGGCTGGCGCTGAAGGAAGCGCTTGGCGACAAGGCGGGCATTCGGCGTTACGCCTCCGTATTCGTGCCGATGGACGAGGCGTTGGCACAAGTAATCATTGATGTAAGCAATCGGCCGCATTTCGAATATCGCGCTTCCTATCCTTCTGCGCAGGTCGGCACGTTCACAGTGGAGCTTGTGCATGAATTTCTATGGAAGCTGGCGCTGGAGGCCAGGATTACCCTGCATGTCATCGTGCATTACGGTCAGAACACGCACCATATGATAGAAGCGGTATTCAAAGCGTTGGGGCGCGCATTGGATGAAGCGACCTCCATCGATCCCCGGGTGCAAGGGGTACCTTCCACGAAAGGGGTGCTCTAGCCCATGATCGCCGTCATCGATTACGGGATGGGCAATTTGCACAGTGTGAGCAAAGCGGTGGAGCGGCTTGGGTATGAGGTTAAGGTAACAAATTCCCTTGAGGAGATGTTAGCGGCGGACGGGATTATTCTTCCCGGAGTCGGGGCCTTCGGCGATGCCATGCAGGCTTTGCAGGACAATGGCTTGGACGTCGCCCTCCGCAAGGCGGTCGAGGCCGGAAAGCGGACGCTAGGTATTTGCCTTGGCATGCAGCTGCTCTTCAACGAAAGTGAAGAGCACGGGCAGCATAGAGGGCTTGGACTTCTGTCCGGACGGGTCGTGCGATTCGAAGGGGGTTCCTACAAGGTGCCTCATATGGGCTGGAACCCGCTCACATGGCGGCAGCCGGCGCACCCGTTGACGGAAGGGCTGGAGGAGGGACACGTCTATTTCGTCCATTCCTTCCATGTGCTTCCGGACTCGGCAAGCGATGTGATCGCAACCTGCTCGTATGGCGGGCATCAGGTCGCTTCCATAGTCGGGCGGGATAATGTATGCGGCATGCAGTTCCATCCGGAGAAGAGCGGTTCGCTCGGGCTGCAGCTTTTGGAGCGGTTCCTGAAGCTGACGGACAACGCAAGGAACTAAAAGAACAGAAACAGAAATGACTCGGTTACATCCAAACTAGGAGGCGAGCAGCTTATGGCGGCATTTACGATATATCCGGCCATCGATATACGAGGCGGCCGATGCGTGCGATTGTTGCAAGGCGATTACGGCCAGGAGACGGTCTATGACGATCAACCGGTGGAGGTAGCCCGGCGTTGGGAAGCCGGCGGGGCCGCTTGGATCCACCTTGTCGATCTGGACGGCGCGAAGGCCGGGCATCCGGTAAACGACAGCCTCATTGCCGGCATTGCGCGTACCGTCAGCGTGCCGGTTCAAGTCGGCGGCGGCCTGCGCACGCTACCCGATGTGGAGCGCCTGCTTGAAGCCGGCGTGGCGCGCGTCATCCTCGGCACGGCTGCCATCGAGGACCGCGGGTTCGTGGAAGAAGCGCTTGCGCGTTATGGAGGGAGCATCGCGATCGGGATCGACGCCCGCGATGGATATGTTGCCACGCGCGGCTGGCTCGAAACATCGGAGGTTAAGGCCGAAGCGCTTGCCGCCGAGCTTGCCGGCGTCGGTGCGGAGACTTTTATTTTCACCGATATTTCGCGCGACGGCATGATGAAAGGCCCGAACGTCGAGGCGATCGTCTCCTTGGCGAAGTCATCCGGCCGGACCGTCATCGCTTCCGGAGGAGTCAGCAATCTGGATGACCTGCGCAAGCTGTCCGCGCACGCGGCAGATGGCGTCGGCGGAGCTATTGTCGGCAAAGCGCTGTATACAGGCGACATTGCCTTATCGGAAGCGGTAAAGCTTGCGCTCGCCGCACAATAACGAATAGATGAGACGGAGGGGATGACATGTTAGCGAAACGGGTAATTCCATGTTTGGATGTAAAGGACGGCCGGGTCGTCAAAGGCGTTAACTTCGTCCAACTGCGCGATGCCGGAGATCCGGTGGAGCTGGCGGCGCTGTATGACCGAGAAGGCGCTGACGAGTTGGTGTTTCTCGATATTTCCGCTTCGGTGGAAGGCCGGGCGACGATGGTTGAGGTCGTTCGTCAGACGGCAGGGGAAATCTCTATTCCATTCACCGTTGGCGGCGGCATTTCCCATATAGATGACATGATGCGAATTTTGCGCGCCGGAGCGGACAAGATCGGCATTAACACGGCTGCGGTCAAGCAGCCTTCGCTTATTACGGAAGGGGCGCGCCGCTTCGGTTCCCAATGCATTGTCGTCGCGATTGATGCAAGGTATAACGATGCATGGGGCGATTGGGAAGTATATACGCACGGAGGGCGTACTCCGACCGGCATGCGTGCCGTAGCATGGGCTCAGGAAGCGGAGCATCTCGGTGCCGGCGAGATATTGCTCACGAGTATGGATGCGGATGGAACGAAGGATGGCTTTGACATTGGGCTTACCCGTGCCGTATCGGACAAGGTCGGCATTCCGGTCATTGCGTCCGGCGGAGCGGGGAATGCGGCGCATTTTGCGGAAGCTTTCGCGGAAGGATATGCCGATGCGGCGCTTGCGGCTTCTATTTTCCACTATAAAGAAGTATCGATAGCAGAGGTGAAGGCGGCGCTGCGAGAAAAAGGGGTGAATGTGAGATGACAGCAAACCAGACAGCTATTCAGTGGGAGGAGCTGGCAGACCGGCTGCGATGGAACGAGCAAGGCTTGGTTCCGGCGGTCGTGCAGGATGCGGCTTCCAAGCAAGTTCTGATGGTGGCATATATGAATCGGGAGTCGCTGCGTCTATCGTGCGAACTGGGGGAGACGGTATTTTGGAGCCGATCCCGCGAAGAGATATGGCATAAAGGAGCCACCTCCGGCAATACCCAGCGCATCGTGTCGATAGCGGCGGATTGCGATCAAGACACGCTGCTCGTGCAGGTGGTGCCGAACGGACCGGCCTGCCATACGGGAAGGTATACGTGCTTCTTCAATGCGTGCGCGGAGCAGGAGAGCAGCGGATCTGCCTCGCCGTTATCCATCATCTCCGACTTGGAAAGCATGATCGCCGAGCGTGAGGCGGAGCGGCCGGAAGGGGCCTATACGTCGTATCTGTTCGACAAAGGCGTCGATAAAATATTGAAAAAAGTCGGGGAAGAAGCAGCCGAGGTCATTATTGCCGCCAAGAACGGCGATAACGCCGAGCTGAGGAATGAGACGGGCGATCTGTTGTTCCACCTGCTTGTCCTGCTGCGCGAGCGCAAACTGCCTCTGGATGAGGTGCTGGCCGAGCTGCAACGGCGCCATCAGACACCACGGCGGGATACGTATGACGAGCATGGAAAAGTATAAGAGTATGCATTATCCAAGGCAGGACCGAAATTTCCAAAAAAATGATCCGATTTTTTATTTAACGGCTGTTCAGATACGGAGAAACTTGTTACGATAGATATAACAAACATCCATCTTTGGTAAGGGGGCGTGACGATTACTAAAGGAGTTATGGGTGTTTTTCTGTTGCGTTCTTTATGACTGGCTTTTCAGGAGTCAAGGGGTTGTCCGTTGCTAGAATACGGAAATCCAGGTATAATAAGATTAGAATTATTATTAATTGAAAACAGGAATCATTTAGAGCGGTTCCAACGCAAGCAGTCATGTCGTTGGGTGGAGTTTGAGGCCGAGGCATTCATTTTCTCAAATGAGGAGGAACCTTACCGTATGCCGAGTAGTAAATTACGCATTTTCTCCGGCTCGTCCAATCCGAAGCTAGCCGCACATATCTGCTCGGAATTGGGTGTGGCGCTCGGAAATGTGAAGCTGTCCCGCTTTCAGAGCGGAGAAATTTACGTCAACTTTGAAGAGACGATCCGCAATTGTGATGTGTTTCTCGTTCAATCCTTCTCCCATCCGGTTAATGAGCACTTCGTGGAGCTGCTCGTCATGATCGATGCGGCGAAGCGGGCCTCGGCCCGTACGGTGAACATTATTGTTCCTTATTACGGCTATGCTCGTCAGGAGCGGAAGTCGGCTCCAAGAGAGCCGATATCGGCTAAAATGGTAGCGGACGTCTTAACGACCGTCGGAGCGGGCCGCGTTATGACGATTGACCTGCATGCTCCCGCCATCCAAGGCTTCTTCAACATCCCGGTCGATCACTTGACAGCGCTTGATTTGATTAGCGGCTACCTGAAGGAGAAACAGATAGCCAGCCCGATTATCGTATCTCCGGATGCCGGACGGGCATCTACAGCAGAGAAGCTTGCCAATCAACTGGATTCACCGTTCGCTATTATGATTAAGAAACGACCCGCTCATAATGAAGCGGTCATTACGCATGTCATCGGAGACGTGAAGGGACGCACTCCGATTATTATCGAGGATTTAATTGATACCGGTTCCACGATTGTGAACGTGGTCGAAGGATTGAAGGAGCGCGGGGCGGAAGATGTGTTCGTATGCGCCACGCATCCGCTCTTTAGCGGGGAGGCGCTGCAGAAGCTTCGCCATCCGAGCATTCGCGAGGTTATCGTGACGGACTCGATAGCGCTGCCGGAGGGCCATTCCGGGGTCATTCGCGTGTTGTCGGTTGCGCCCATGCTTGCGGAAGCGACGCGTATCATTACGAACGGGGGCTCTATCAGCACGTTGTTTAAATATAAAGGCGTATAGGTAATTAATAGCAGGGGATTGTTTTCACCGATGGGACTTGTTCGGTGCTAACGCAGGCATCTTCCGTAACGGGGCTGTCTGCGGCAGCTTCAAGGACTCTTTTTTCCTGATGAAGGTTCGTGAAAGGGATGAGGGAAATGCGCGTCATTATGGTATACTGGAGGGTATGTGTACAAAAATGACGTGTCAGGAGGTGCCTTGGCGATGGCAGAACAGAAGCCACTGTGTACAAAAGAGAATCATGTGATGGAACAGGACAATGTGGTAGGGTTCCCGGCCGATGCTGTCGCGTTCTCGGAGCGCGCGGTAAAGTCGCTGGATCGGCTGCACTACGACAAGGCATTGAGATATTTTCGCAAGGCGGTTGAATGCGAGTCGGACAACCCGATTCACCAATGCAACTTGGCAGGGGCGCTCGCGGAAACGGGCCGCTTTGAAGAGTCGAATCAGATCTTGGCCTATATCGTAAATGAGCTCGATCCGGATATGAATGAGTGCTACTACTATATGGCAAACAACTTCGCTTATATGGAACAGTTCGAGGAGTCCGAAATGATGCTTGGGATGTATCTGTCCCGAGAGCGACACGGCGTCTACGCCGAAGAGGCGGAAGAGATGCTGGAAATGCTTCATTACGAACTGAATCGGCCTTTTGATCCGGCTCGCCGAACGAAATCAGCAGGAGACGCGGCTGCGGAAGACGAGTTGGCAGAAGGAAAAGATAGCGGAGCTGCTGATAGTGTGCACGGTGCCGGGGGGAATGGAACGGCGAATGAGCCGGATGAGCGGGGTACGTTAGAACAGACGGCCGAGGATCATGAGCAGGCCCGCCTGCTGTTGGAAGCAGGGCGATTTGTCGAAGCGGAGAAGGTTTTGCAGCGGATTTTGGAGGCCGATCCCGATTTTTTGGCTGCACGCAACAATTTGGCGTTAGCCTATTATTACATGGGCCGCTTCGACGAGGCGCGTGAGACGCTGAACGGAGTTTTGGAGCGGGACTTGGGCAACCTGCATGCATTATGCAATTTGGCCATTTTCGAGCGTCATGCCGGTCACGAGGATACGGTGCGGTCGCTGCTTGATATACTGGTCAAAATCGAGCCGTTCCATCGCGAGCATGTGTTCAAGTTGGCTACGACGATGGGCATACTCGACGAACACGAGCAAGCTTATCGCCATTTGCACCGCTTGGTCGCCAGAGGAATGCAGCGTGAGCCGAGCTTGTATCATTATGCAGCGGTGGCGGCATGCCATATGGGCCGATATGACGAGGCTGCCCGGTGGTGGGCGTCTTGCCGCCGGCTGGACCCTGAATCAGGGGTGGCGACATATTTTTTGGAGCAACTGCAGCAGCGGGGAGAAGGCGGACTCGATCCAATGCCAAGCTATCATTATCGCCTGCCATACGAGGAGACGAGCCGGAAGGCGCAGGAGCGCGCCGCTCGCTCTGCGGCCCGCAAACGGATGGAAGATCAGGCATCAGCGGTCGATGGCGAGGACTGGGAGCAGCAGATCAAATCCGATCCGCTCGTGCGCTCCTCCCTGTTCTGGGCGCTTCGGTTCGGCGAGCCGGAAGTGAAGCTCCAAGCGCTGCAGGCCATGAGCCTGCTGGCAGATGAGGAAGCGAAGGAAGCGCTGCGGACGCTGCTGCTTGACCCGGGCCAAGACGCGTATATGAAGCAGGTAACGCTATATGTCCTCCGCTTGCTGGGGGTTAAGGGACCTATCGACGTGCAGTGGGACGACGAACGGATACAAATAAGCAGCAATCATATCGCCAATCGTCTGCCAACTTGGGAGCCGCATTGGCAGCAGGTATTGGATACGGTGCGCGATTATATGAAAGAGGAATATGATCTCTTTCAAATGCACGATGCCGAGACACTGTGGATTGAATTCATAACTCGCCTCTATCCCGATGATGTGCCTCGCATTGCGAAGGCTTCGAGCTGGGCGGCCGCATTGGAATATCTTATTGCGAAGATGTACCGCCGTCCTCTTTCTTATCAGGACGTTGCCGTGCGCTACGAAGTGTCGGCGGCGACGGTTGCCAAGCATGTAAAGCGTATGGAAGATACCTGTCAGGTGGAAGATAGATTAAAGCAAACGTTAAAGTTCTAAAGATCACTTTTTTTAGACAAACTCTTAAACCTGATAATCGCGGAATACACTTTCCCTTTGCAAGCAAGCATTTGTTAGACCACACTATACTGAGGGAGGCCTCACTTCTATGGAAAACAAAGTATACAAATCGGTTGTAATCGGCACGGGTCCTGCAGGATATACTGCGGCCATCTATTTGGCGCGCGCCAGTCTGAACCCGCTCGTAATTGAAGGCCCGCAGCCAGGCGGCCAGTTAACGACGACGACAGATGTAGAGAATTTCCCAGGCTTCCCTGAAGGCATCATGGGGCCTGAACTCATGGACAATATGCGCAAGCAAGCCGAACGCTTCGGCACGGAGTTCAAGTCAGGCTGGGTTACGGGCGTGGACTTCTCCAAGCGCCCGTTCAAGCTTCAAGTGGAAGGCATCGGGGAGATCGTTACCGAGTCGTTAATCGTGGCGACCGGCGCTTCCGCACGATATTTGAACATTCCGGGCGAGCAGGAGAACTTGGGTAAAGGCGTCAGTGCCTGCGCGACTTGCGACGGCTTCTTCTTCCGCGGGAAGAAAATCATCGTTATCGGCGGCGGAGACTCCGCGATGGAAGAAGCGAACTTCTTGACCCGCTTTGCTTCCGAGCTGACGATCGTGCATCGCCGCGATGAACTGCGCGCTTCAAAGATTATGCAGGATCGCGCGAAGGACAACAGCAAGATCAAATGGGCTTTGAACCGGACGCCGCTTGAAGTCGTTGGAACCGGCATGGGCATTACCGGCTTGAAAGTGAAGAACAACGAGACCGGCGCCGAGGAAATGATTGAGACGGACGGCTTGTTCGTCGCTATCGGCCATAAGCCGAATACCGATTTCTTGAAGGGGCACGTTGAGCTGAACGACCAAGGCTATATCGTCGTGAAGCCAGGCACGTCCGAGACGAACATTCCGGGCGTATTCGCAGCCGGCGACGTCCATGATATGAAATATCGCCAAGCAATCACCGCCGCGGGCTCCGGATGCCAAGCCGCCCTCGACTGCGAGAAATTCCTCGAAGGCAGCATGGCGCATGACTGGAGCAGCACGTTGAGCAATTGAATCTGCTGGCAGTTCCGTCGGTTTACCCTATCACATTTTACATGAACGGAGCCCGCGGGCTCCGTATTTTTCATTATGATTTTCCGATTTTCGGATCCGTTTCGGCGGCAGGCCGTTCTCTTGACCTGACTAAAGGGTTCGCGTATAGTGGGAACTGAAGTACCATACGATTATGAGTAAAAGGTGGATGACGCATGTCTGAGCAAATCTACGTGGGTGTCGATTTGGGAGGTACGGCTATCAAAGTCGGTATTTGCGATGCGGAAGGACGACTTCTGCAAACGTTTGAAGGGCCGACAGAGGTTCCCAAAGGTCCCGATATCGTCATGGATAACATCGAAAAATATATTCGCCAAATCGTGGAGGAGTCGCCTTACGATTGGAGCCAAGTGGCTGGAGTCGGCGCGGGAGTTGCAGGATTTACGAATGTAAAGGAAGGCGTTATCGTGCTGGCGCCCAACGTAGGATTTAAGGATGTGCCGATTCGTTCCATATTGGAAGAACGTCTTGGCAAGCCGGTCAAGATCGATAATGATGCGAATGTTGCCGCGCTTGGCGAAGCATGGAGCGGAGCGGGCAAAGGAATCGACCACTGTGTATGCTACACGCTGGGTACAGGTGTCGGCGGCGGAATTATTATTCATGGAAAGATCGTTCAAGGTTTTGCCGGATTAGCTGGAGAGCTCGGCCATATCGCCGTTATTCCAGATTTGGAAGCGATTCAGTGCGGATGCGGCAAAATGGGATGCTTGGAGACCGTATCTTCGGCAACAGGCATTATCCGCATGGCGAAAGATGCCGTGGAACGCGGTGATCGCACTTCGCTTTCCTTGGTGGAAGACATTGCGGCCAAGGACGTGTTCGACGCTGCCAAAGCCGGCGACGAAGTGGCCAGCCGAATTGTTTCCCGCGCTGCTTATTACTTGGGGAAATCGATGGCCGCTGTTGCAGTGACTCTGAACCCAGAACGGTTCATTATTGGCGGCGGCGTGTCCAAAGCAGGCGAGTTCTTATTTGACCAAATCCGTGAAACGTTCATGAAACTAACACCAGATCCGGTTACGCGCGGCGTATCGATTGTTCCAGCGGAGCTTGGCAATGATGCAGGCATGATTGGTGCGGCAGGTTTGTTCTTGCGTTCGTAGTCGGCAACGGTAAGGGAGAGGACGAACGATGATCGAATCGACAGAGATGACAGCACTCGCGAAACTCGTCATTATTACTGGGATGTCCGGTGCGGGAAAGACAATAGCGGTCCAAAGCATGGAAGATCTGGGCTTTTTCTGCGTGGACAATTTGCCTCCGGTTCTCATACCGAAGTTTGCAGAGCTTATTGAGCAATCCAAAGGGAAGATTGGGAAAGTCGCGCTCGTTATTGATTTGCGGGGGCGCGAATTTTTTACGGCCTTATCTGAATCCTTAAATTATATCCGAGAGCACTATACGATTAATTGTGAAATTTTGTTCTTGGATGCGACCGACGCGGTATTGGTGCAACGCTACAAGGAAAGCCGCCGTCGCCATCCACTCTATCCGAACGGGCTGCCGCTTGACGGCATCAAGCAGGAGCGGAAGCTGCTGGAGGATCTAAAAGGCTGGGCGACTCAGGTTGTCGATACGAGCAATCTGAAGCCGGCACAGCTGAAAGAACGAATCGTGTCCCGGTTCACGCATGCGGATCAGAACACGATGTCGGTCAATGTGACCTCGTTCGGTTTTAAATACGGTGTTCCCATCGATGCGGACTTGATTTTTGACGTACGCTTTTTGCCGAATCCTCACTATGTCGAACAGCTCCGTCCTCGAACGGGACAGGATATTGAAGTATACGACTACGTCATGAAATGGCCGGAGACGCAGGCTTTTTTGACGAAGCTGCTCGATATGCTTAATTTCCTGCTGCCACAGTACCGAAAAGAAGGAAAAAGTCAGGTCGTAATCGGTATCGGATGCACCGGTGGAAAGCATCGTTCCGTAGCCGTGGCTGAATATTTGGGTCGTATGATCGGCGCCAGCGACACGGAAGTCGTTCGTGTGAGTCACCGTGATGCCGAGCGGGATCGACATTAGTGGAGGTCGCTATGGCACGAAAAGGAGAAGAGCGCAAGCTTCCGCGCATCGTAGTGATGGGAGGCGGAACGGGTCTGTCCGTCATGCTGCGCGGGCTCAAAGAGAAGCCCCTTGATATTACCGCTATCGTGACGGTAGCGGATGACGGGGGCAGTTCGGGCATTCTGCGCAGTGAATTGCAGATGCCGCCTCCGGGAGATATTCGAAGCGTGTTGACGGCGCTGGCCGATGTCGAGCCTTCATTGTCTGAAATGCTGAAATATCGCTTTCAGAGCGGTTCCGGTCTGGCTGGACATAGCCTCGGGAACTTGATTCTTGCGGCGATGACCGATATCACCGGAGACTTTGTATCGGGAATTCGGGAATTAAGCCGTGTATTGGCTGTACGGGGACGCGTGCTTCCGGCGGCTGCTCAAGCCGTGGTGTTGAAGGCGGAGATGGCCGATGGAACGATTATCGAAGGTGAATCGTCCATTCCGAAGGCAGGTCAACGGATTAAGAGGGTGTTCCTTGAGCCTGGGTACGTAGAGGCGCTGCCGGAGGCGGTCGAGGCGCTGAATCAAGCTGATGCCATTCTGATGGGTCCGGGGAGCTTATATACCAGCATTATTCCAAATCTGCTCGTTCCTAAGCTGGCCCAAGCAGTACGAGAATCCGATGCGGTCAAAATATTCGTATGCAACGTAATGACCCAGCCGGGGGAAACCGATGATTACGCCGTGAGCGACCATTTGATGGCCGTGCAGCAGCATGTCGGCACACAGATGTTCGACTACGTTATCGTCAACGACGGCGAAATACCGCCGCAAGTCCAGGATCGTTACGCTGAACAAGGCGCAAAGGCGGTTCATTTGGATTTGGATGAAGTAACGAAGCGAGGCTACAAGGTTATCGCGGACTCGTTGGTGTTGTTCCGAACATATTTGCGCCATGACGCGGATAAGCTTAGCCATCACATCTATCAGCTGGTGGAGAATTGGATGTTACGAAAGAGGTGAGTAAAGATGTCTTTTGCGGCACAGACGAAAAAAGAATTAACGATGGTTGAATCCGAACCGTGCTGCGAAAAGGCGGAACTGTCGGCGCTCATGCGCATGAACGGTTCAGTACAGCTCTCCTCGAATCGCAAAATCATTTTGGATATTTCAACGGAAAATGCAGCGATTGCCCGCCGCATTTATACGTTGATTAAAAAATATTTTCAAGTGCATACCGAACTTCTCGTTCGTAAAAAAATGCGCTTGAAGAAAAACAACGTCTATATCGTGCGCATCCCTACGCGCGTGCAGGAGATGCTCCATGAGCTGCACATCGTATCGGAAGGATTTCAGTTTACGGATGGTATAGAGAAGCGGATAATCGCGCACAATTGCTGTAAGCGTGCCTATTTGCGCGGGGCATTCATGGCAGGAGGATCGGTCAACAATCCCGAAGGATCCTCTTATCATCTGGAGATTTCTTCGATGTATGAAGAGCATTGCAAGGCGTTGGTGGATCTGGCCAATGAATTCCATCTGAATGCCCGATTCATTGAGCGCAAAAAGGGCTTCGTCCTATACATTAAAGAAGGCGAGAAGATCATTGAGTTCCTCAATATAATCGGTGCGCATCAGGCTCTGTTCAAATTCGAGGACGTCCGGATTATGCGCGACATGCGCAATTCCGTGAACCGCATCGTGAATTGCGAGACCGCCAACTTGAATAAGACGATAGGTGCTGCTGTCAGGCAGATTGATAATATCCGCTTGATTGAAAAGGAAATGGGCTTGGAGCAGCTCCCGGAGAAGCTGCGCGAAGTAGCTGAGGTTCGTCTTGCGCATCCGGATATTAACCTGAAGGAAGTGGGAGAGCTTCTTAAAGGAAAGGTGAGCAAGTCAGGCGTCAACCATCGCCTGCGCAAAATCGATGAGCTGGCCGAGCGGATCCGCAATGGATAACGAGTTGGGACATGAAGGGGAACACCTTTATTCCTAGTTTAAAATCGTTTATAATGCTATAATGTGATAAAATGAAGCAAAGTGGCGTAAATTTGTGTTAAAGTAAACTATACATGAAATATAGGGGGTATGATTCGCATGGCTCAACAACCAGTTGTCGTACGTTTGAAGACAGGATTGCACGCTAGACCTGCGGCCTTGTTCGTTCAAGAAGCGAATAAATATTCTTCGGATATCTTCGTTGAGAAAGAAGATAAGAAAGTGAATGCGAAGAGCATTATGGGGATCATGAGTCTCGCAATCAGCTCCGGTACGACCATTACCATTACGGCCGACGGTGCGGACGCCGATCAGGCTGTAAGCGCTTTAGTCGTGCTTGTGAGCAAGGAAGAATTGGAGAACTAATCATTACTTACGTGTTGTGACTTTTACGTATGAATGATACGCAGCTGTTACCCACAGCTACCCACAGAAGAGAAGAGCCTCAAGGCTCTTTCTTTTTTTGTGTTGCAGCCGATTAGGATGGCAGTTAGACATAACAAGGACCTGGACGAATGCCCAGGCCCTTGTTGCCGATTATGTTATGTGATCATGAATTATTGATTGAATACATCGATTGAGCCCTTAACGTTCCCTTTGATGCGCAGACGGTACGTTTCTCCGGCTTTCACTTTGTAAAAATAAAACGGTTCATTTTGCCAGCCGATTTTACCTGATATCGTTTGCTGATGGATCCAGCCGCTCCACGGAACATACCTTTCCAACTGTATTTCATAATTGGTGCTGTCTCCCGTATTTTTCTCCGAGCTGGCATTCACATAAATGGTATCCCGCACGGAGTCGCTCGGAATCGTGATATCCTCTTTAATTTGATGGCTGGATGTGGTTGAGAATGAGGACGACCATAAATATAAAGCCGGTCCGAGCGTCTGAAACGGTTTCTTGTAAGTCGCGGAGTAGCCGCTTTCGGGACCGTAGATGCGATCCGACTGGGCTTGATTGGCCGACTCGGCAAACAGAGAGGCAGGTGCTAGCATGCTGACGGCGAGCGCAACCAATAATGTTTGTTTTACCTTATTCTTGAACAACAGAAATTACCTCCTCTTTCAACAATTAGGGAAATGTTTGCGCTTCTAACATACCATGACCTGAAAGTTAGAAAAAGGTTAATCAAAGTAAAATATGAAAATTTATGTATTCTATTTCAAATATTTTATATCGAAATTTAAAATAACTTGCGTGGAGTCTGAACATTTCTGTTTTTTCAGTTACACCCGATTGATTTCTGAATCTTTGTTATGGAACGTGTGCAACATAATTTCCCTTGGGAACGTTTAGAAGACAAGAGGTTAGCCAATCTTATATCTAAACGATGCGGAGGGAATGGATATGGGTCAAGTTGGAGTGCAAATGACGCCTTGGCGTCGGACGGCTGTTGCTGTCGTGTTGGTTGGTGCGATGTTGGCAGGTGTATCAGGGGCGATTGCGCCTAATCCAGTGCATGCGGCAGGAGAGCAAACGATGCTGAAGGATACGATTAACGTGTCTGGCACAGGCGAGCTGGAAGTGACGCCGGATGTGGCGTACGTGGATATTGCGGTGGAGACCCGCGCCAATACGGCTGCGGAAGCGCAGCAAAAAAACGCGGCTGCATTCGATAAGGTGAAGCAGGTGCTCACCCAAAAATACGGGGTGCAGGACAAAGATTTGAAAACAACCAATTTCTCTGTAGATCCGGTGTATAAATATGCCGAGAATACGGAGCCGAAGGTTGTGGCTTATCAAGCGCAGCATGCCGTACGAGTGACTTATCGCGACCTTGCCCGCTTGGGCAATCTGGTCGATGCCGCTACGAATGCGGGGGCGAACCGAATTACGCAGATTAATTACGACACTGAGAAACGCTCCGAGTATGAGACCCAGGTGCTGGAACAAGCGGTGCAGCATGCGACGAAGAAGGCTCAAGCATTAGCGAAAGCGGCCAAACGGGAAGCAGGCACGGTGATTACGATTGTCGAGTCCGGGGCCGATTGGACCCCGGTGCGAATCATGACGGAGCAGATGAAGACGGCAGATTATGCATCGAATAGCTCTTCGGCTCCGCAAGGCGGATTGGTGAAGCTGCGCGCGCAAGTGCAGGTGCAATTTCAAATGAAATAATGAGGAATGAGAATAGCCCCCGAACGCAGATGAAATAGAATGCGGTTTGGGGGTTGTTTTTTGATGCCATAAGCCCTAGAATGTGAAAGGGGATTCGGAAAATACCGATTTCCTTCAAATAAGTGGATTGCAGACCTTAACATGGTGGAAATGCGTCAATCCCTTGAAGTTGGATGTATGTTTTTGTCGAAATTACGTAAAAATAGTTGTATCGTCAGAAAAAACGATGTATATTGGATATGCAAAAACGCCAACGTGATCTGGACGGAAAGCCATACCAATGGATATGGCTTTTTTTGCTTAATGGATAAGAACGTTACATTTCTCACAATACAGCATCGTTTCTACTTGATAGGCTGATGATATAAGGGGTTGATGCTAATGATTGAACTGGTAAATGTGGAAAAGCATTTTGCCGGGCAACCCGTTGTGCATCCTTTGTCGCTTACGATTGACGAAGGGGAATTTTTAACGCTGCTCGGTCCGAGTGGTTGTGGTAAGACGACCATTTTACGCATGATTGCAGGCTTTGAACAACCAACGACAGGCGAGATTCGGCTAGACGGAGAAAATGTTACCGATTTACCTCCGAATAAGCGCAATTTGAATCTGGTCTTCCAACATTATGCGCTGTTCCCGCATATGACCGTGGAGCAGAACATTCAGTTTGGCCTGAAAATGAAAAAAATTCCGCAAGCGGAGCAGCGCGAGCGGATTGCGGAAGCGATTCGGCTGACCCAGCTTACGCCGCTGGCCAAACGTTATCCGCATCAGCTGTCAGGCGGACAGCAGCAACGTGTCGCGATTGCGCGCGCCATTGCGAATCATCCCAAGGTGCTGCTGCTGGATGAGCCTCTCGGCGCTCTGGATCTGCAGCTGCGCAAAAATCTGCAGGGCGAATTAAAACAATTGCAGCGCAATTTAGGGATTACCTTCGTCTATGTGACACATGATCAAGAAGAAGCGATGATGATGTCGGATCGTATCGTTATTATGAATAATGGACGTGTGGAACAAGTGGGTTCCCCCAAAGATATTTACGAACGCCCGGAGACGTTGTTTGCAGCGACGTTTGTTGGGGAGAATAATGTATTTCATAAAGATCATATGTTTGCCGTTCGTCCGGAGAAGATTCGCGTTACGGCTGAACCGGAGGATGGGCGCAAATCGGGCATTATACAAGATATTGTCTATTTAGGAAACATTCATAAGCTAATTGTGCACCTTGCGCATGAGCAGACGAATGTGACCGCCGCCTTGGACTTCACGGATGAACGGAAATGGGAAATTGGACAACGCGTCGGTGTAAACTGGAACGCTCAGGATGAGGTGATGATCGGCCCATGAAACGCTCCTTCGGCATCATTGCGCCGGTCGTGTTGTGGCTAACGGTCTTTCTCGTCGTGCCGATGGTGGCCGTCATTGCCGTTTCTTTCATGCAACGCGACGAGTTGGGCAATGTCGTATTTTCGTTTACGTTGGATAATTACGCGCGCTTTTTTGACCCGCTTTACTTGGGCATTTATTGGGATACGCTGTGGCTGTCTGTATTGACGACGGTCATTTGTCTATTGCTAAGTTATCCGCTGGCCTACTATATATCGAATGCAAGTCCGAATCGGCAGAAGCTGTGGCTCGTTCTGATTACGGTTCCATTCTGGATTAACTTCCTCATTCGGACATACGCATGGGTGCTGCTGTTGCGGACGCAAGGCGTGGTGAACAATGCCTTAATCGACATTGGGCTTATCCAAGAACCGCTTCAAATGCTCTACACGAAAGGAGCCGTTCTGCTCGGGATGGTCTACACGTTCATCCCGTACATGGTGCTGCCCATTTACGTCGCTCTGGAGCAGATGGACAGCCGTTTGCTGGATGCGGCGAGCGATCTGGGCGCCACTAGGTGGAAGTCCTTCTGGCATATTACGCTGCCGCAGACGAAGTCGGGCATTATGACCGGAAGCGTGCTCGTGTTCATTACCACGGCAGGCATGTTCGTCGTTACCGATATTCTCGGCGGCGCCAAAGCGCAGATGCTGAGCAATATTATTCAGAATCAATTCCTGGGCGCGCGCGATTGGCCTTATGGCTCTGCGCTGTCGGTGCTCTTCGTGCTGAGCTCGCTCATTATTATTGCGCTGTTCAACCGGGCTCTTCGCTCCAATTATGAATCATCGAAGGAGGCGAGAGTATGAAGGCTGCAGGCAAAGGAAAGCAGCATCCGCTGCTCGCGTTTCATTCAGCATTGCTGATTCTGTTCATATATGTGCCGGTCTTGATGATTATCATCTATTCATTCAACGACTCGCGCATTAATTCGAACTGGAGCGGATTTACACTTAAATGGTACGGTTCGTTGTTCGATAACCGCCAAGTCATGGAAGCGCTCGGGAACAGCCTATCGATTGCCGTCATTTCGACGGTTGTGTCAACCATATTCGGAACAATGGCTGCACTTGCGCTGCGCCGTATGGCAAGCCGCAAGAAGCAAGGTGTCGTCGGCCTCCTGTATTTGCCGATTATTGTGCCGGATATTATTATGGGGCTGTCGCTGCTTGTCTTGTTCAGTCAATTCCAGATTCCGCTCGGGAAGCTGACGGTCATTATCGCGCATATTACGTTCAGTATCTCGTATGTGTACGTTATCGTATCGTCTCGCTTGGCCAATATGGGCAAGCAGTTGGAGGAAGCGGCTTCCGATCTCGGGGCATCGCCGTGGCAGACGTTCCGCTTCGTGACGCTGCCGTCCATCTGGCCAGGTGTTCTGGCTGGGGCGATCATGGCCTTTACCTTGTCGATTGACGACTTCATGATCAGCTTCTTTGTCGCCGGTCCGAACTCGACCACCCTGCCTATTTACATTTACGGCTTGGTCAAGCGAGGGATTTCGCCGGAGATCAATGCGCTGTGCACGTTGATGATTATCGTCAGCGTTGCGCTCATTGTGCTGGCCCAGTGGTTGTTGAACCGCGGCAACGGAAACGAACGGAGTTCCATGTTGCCGTTCTAATTTATTTTTTTCATAATGAAAATCTGCAGGAATATGCAGGATCAGAGAGGGGTAGTAAATTGAACAAAAAGAAATGGTTCGCGGTCGTATTGGCCGGGATGTTGGCACTTACCGCACTGGCAGGCTGCTCTTCGAAGCAAGAGACGCTCAATCTGTATAGCTGGGCGGACAACTTCGATATGGACATGATTAAGAAGTTCGAATCGGAGAATAACGTAAAAGTGAACTATGCCATTTTTGCCAACAACGAGGAACTGCTGGCGAAGCTGAAAGCCGGCGGGGCGAATTATGATTTAATCCAACCTTCCGATTATATGGTGGCAAGCATGATTAAGCAGGATCTGCTTGAGCCGCTTGACTTAAATCAAATTCCGAATTTCCAATACGCAGCGGATCGTTTCAAGAACCCTGAATTTGATCCGGGCAATAAATATTCCATCACGTATACGTGGGGCGTTACGGGGATCGCGTATAACAAAAAGTACGTGAAAGAAACGCCTGCGAGCTGGTCTGATCTGTGGAAGGAAGAGTATAAAGGCAAAGTGCTGCTGCTCGATGACAACCGTGAAATTATCGGCATGGCGCTGAAGAAAGCGGGCAAGTCGAATAGCTCGCAAGCTGAAACCGACATCCATGCAGCGGCTGACGATTTGCGCAAGCTGGTGCCGAGCGTGCTGGCCTTTGACACAGATAACATTAAGCAGAAAATGATCGCGGAAGAAGGCTGGATCGGAACGGTATGGTCTGGCGATGCGGCGGTTATCGCAGCAGAGAACCCGGATGTGGCGTATGTGGTGCCTGAAGAGGGCGGCACGATCTGGTCGGATAACTACGCGATTCCGAAGGGTACGAAAAATAAAGAGCTGGCCCAAAAGTTCATTAATTTCATGCTGGATCCGGAAAACAGCGCCAAGAACTATGAATCGATCGGCTACAGCAACCCGATCGTGAAGGCGAAGGAATTCCATAGCAAGGAATACTTGGACAATCCAATGATCAACCTGTCGGAAGATGAGCTGAAACGTACGGAATGGCTCATTGATGTCGGCAAGCATCTTCAATTGTATGACCGTCTCTGGACGGAATTGAAGAGCGGTCGGTAATAGAGATTCAAGAAGCTTGGTGGCGTAGACTCATAGTCTGCGCTATCAAGCTTTTTCTTTTTGCAAGATCTTGGGTTATGATGTCCTGTATAGGTTAGCCGCCGATCTTACCGGCAACAATACAAGCAGTAAAGGAGATTCTCTTGATGAAGAAACAAATTCTTGCAGCAACAGTTTTGGCCTTTGGCTTGCTCTCGGCCGCTCCGGTGTATGCCGAACAGCCTCTGGGTTTCCCGAAACCGGGTCTCATTGCTATCGCCGATCTGAAGAAAAGCTATGCAGAGGCAGCGACTAAAGCGGTGAAAGCATACGCGGACGGCAAAGTCTTTACGTTGGAAGAGGCATACAAGAACAAGTATAATGTCGATGACAAGACGGAGAAAGAGGTTTGGATTGTGCAGTCGAAAGACAGCGATGCCGTTGTGACTATTGATATGGATTCAGGTAAGGTGAAGAACGTATCGTTACATTTTGCGCCAGACGAGATAACGGGCAAATATGCGACACATGAAAAGAAGGTGCAGGCGTTTGTTAAAGAGCAGCAATTGCCTGAGTTTTCTCTTAAGGAAATGAAATTCGTCAAGTATGAAGACGGACCGAGAAAAGGCGAAGAAACTCTTCGCTTTGCAGGCGAAAAAGGACTGCAATTCATAATAATCAATGTTAAAACAGGCAAAATCGAAGATTACTTCGGCCTTATCTATAAGCTGGAGAAGGTGGACAATAAGCTGAAGCAATCGGCGGAGCAAGCGTTAAGCAAATTGATGGACAGGAAAGTTCAGCCGTTTACGGATGTGGAGCGGGAGATGACCAAGGGTGAGGAGCGATATGTGTTCAAAAGAATGGAAGATATGAAAAATGCCAAAGGCCGGGATGGCAAGCCGGTAAAACAAGCGACGCAAAACGTGCTCGTTAACTCCAAGGGCAAAGTGCTGCGAGCTTCCTTCATTTCAGAGCCCGAGGGGAAAGAACGGAAGAAAATCTCCCAAAAAGAGGCTGTTGCTGCCGCTGCGCCTGTCATCAAAACAATATTGGGCGTGGATGTCGGAACGCACAATGTAGAATTCGATTCCGATATTAGCATCTTAAGCTTCACCAGCAAAGGAAAAGACAAAATCGTCGCAGATTTCGATAGATTCGGTACATTGACGATGGTGGGCTACGACTTTTCAACCATTTGGTAGACGCCGAACCATATGAAGGTTAATGAGGCTGCCGGAGCGATGTTCCGGCAGCCTCAAAACATGTCCACAGGTGTCATATACAATCGTCCATACATAGCTGCCATCCCATGCGCCATGTACCAACACAAAGCTTGCCATCATTAAAGTCTCCTCTCATTATTTCTATTGTTCGATTATATTAGAATAATAATATAAATGACGTGATTACGCAACAATTATCATATGCTTGTCGATCAGATATAGTCGAAATTTGTCGAATTTTATATAGCGATAGAAATAAATATGTTATAATATAAAACGCTTACAACAGAAAGTATCCTTTTTCCTAGAACTCACATGCGCGAATTGACATAAACCGATGGAGGGGGACTGGAAAATGAGATGGAATCATTTTAAATCCAAGCTGCTGTTCAAGTATATTTTGTCGTACTTGTCGATCTTTCTGGTTCCTTTAATTATTATGACGGTTATCATTTATGAGAACGCGGTCAGCAACCTCCGCTCCGAAATCGAGCAATCGGGCATAAGCCACCTAGAGCAAGCTAAATTGAATATTGATGGCAGGATGGCAGAATTGAGCGATATCGCCGCGCGAATAAGCTTCGACGGCAAGCTTACGCCTTATATGGTGCGGCACTTCTATTATAGCGGCGAAGCGATCGAGGCACTGGACAAGTACAAAGCGAACAGTTCCATCATTAATGAGCTGTTCTTATATTTTCGCGGCGATGATATCATATATTCTTCAAGAGGGCTGATGTCGATTGATACGCTCGTCGATCACAGCTTTCCATTCATGAATTGGAACAAAGAGACATTCGTCAAGGATTTGAACTCGGTCCATATTCCGACGCTTCGTCCGTCCGATTCGGTTGCGGTGAATAACCAATACGGGAAAGATCGGCTGCTCGCTTATCTTGTTCCGATCCCGCCGAATCAGACCTATTCTCATGGCACGGTTCTGTATTTCATTGAAGAATCGATGCTCACCGGGCTGATGGACTCGGTACTCGGGAACTTTAAGGGGAATGCATATATCTTTGATATGGATGGCCATGCGCTTGCCGCGACAAGCCGTGGGGATGAGATGACTGAAGCGGATATGGCCAAGCTGGCCTCGATGCCGCCCGGCATTCATAGCGCAACATTCGGCAATGTGGATCATTCCGTCGTTGCGGTCAAGTCGGAAGCGAACGGTTGGACTTATGTGACAGCGATGCCATCGGAACAGTTTTTTGGCCGCGTCGTGCATATCCAGACGTTTATCTTCCTGATATTTGGCGTCGTCCTTATCTTCGGATCTATTCTGGCGGTGCAGTTGGCTCGGCGGCAGTACCATCCCATCCGCGACTTGATGGAATTCGCCAAGCTGAAGACGAACCCGGATAACGTTCTGCCGTCAGGGAAGTCCGAGTTGGAGTGGATACGGGAAACGCTGCTATCCTATCGGAATCAGGTTGATCTGCAGGAGCCGTATGCACGGAATCAGTGTCTGCTGACGCTGCTGAAACACGGGGCGCCGAGCCGTCAGGAAGCGGAGGATATGCTGCGCATGATCGGCGTATCCATGCCTGGGAACCGTTGGTTCGTCATCATTGTGGCTTGGGATTATAGTGAGGTATTGCCTTTATCCACGCGCAATCGGGGAATGCTATTGCAGAAGCTTGCCGAACTTCAACGAAGCGATGCGCAAGCGGCCGTATATGGCGTGGAATTGTCGCAGCCCGATCAACTTGCTCTTATCGTAAGCCTGACCGCGGATGAGACAGAGAAGGAACAGTTCCGGATGGAAGCAGTCGTCGAGGAGATGCAGCGCGCCATTTTGGAGCATGCTCAGGTCGTGCCTACGATGGGCGTCGGAGGTTGCCATGCCGGACCCGAGCAGGTGAATCAATCTTATATCGAAGCTGCTTCTGCGCTCGAATATCGGATCGTGAACGGGAAGGGCAGCGTGACCTTCTTTACACATCTGTCTCATGAGCGGGATCATCATTTCTGGATTGCCAAGGACTCGCTCATCAAGCTTGCACAGAGCTTGAAGCAAGGCAATGCCAACGTGGCGGTCGCAACTATCGGGGCCTTGTTCAGCAAGCTGCATAGTCAAGATATGCCGATCGCGCTTCTGCGCTGCATGTGCTTTGATTTGCTTAATACGGTGCTGAAGGCCGCATCTGAACTGGGGCTTGCCGAAATGGCCCAGCGCGTGCCGGATCTGGCGGGCTTCGAGACGCTGGAACAGCTGGAAGCGAAGCTGTGCGAGCTGGCGCTCTACATTTGCGGTCAAGTGGAACAGCTGCAAGAGACCGAGCAGCGCTCGCTCGCCGATGAAGTCATTGCATACATTGAGCAGCATTATACCGATTATGAGCTTAGCCTCGAGCGGCTTGCCGGGATTTATCGGGTGTCTGTCTCCTATTTGAGCCGTTCGATTAAGGAGAAGAGCGGACGGACATTCTCGCAATATGTGTGGCAGCTGCGGATGGATGATGTCGTCCACCAGCTTAAGAGCGGCGACGAGCCGCTGAAGGACATTATTTTGCGCGTCGGTTATTTGGATGTGCCGAACTTTATCCGCAAGTTCAAGAAGGAGACCGGCTATACTCCGGGCCAATACCGGAGGCTGTACGGGGCAGGCGAAGTCTCTGCCGACTTGGACGAGGATGGAATGAAGACAATCGTATAAAAATATCGGACCTATCTCCTCCTTGTAGTACGGCTAAGTCATTGTTTTCACCGCCAATCACAGGAGGAGAATTTGTCATGTGCAGTATCATTTTTCATTTGTGAATTGCAATTCTCTTTCTGCGGCAACGGGGTGCCGTTATCTTCAGTGTTATTTCGCTTTACAAATTAGAGGAAATATTATATATTATTTACAATTCCAACAAAAACGATAAAAGCAATCCTTAAACCCGCTTCCTTTACTCAACTCAATTTCCCCCTTATTTAAGGCACAACAGAATGAAAGTAATTTACTCGCTAACCATGAATGATCCCCTCAGATTTTCTTATCAAAGGACTCCATAGCCATTCTGTATTTGGCATTTCAACCAGATTTACAGATCAGAACATACACTCGGAAACTAAATCCTACAATAAAACTCTTTTTAATGGGGATTTCTTTGACGCTTTCGAAGTGGATTTATTTTACATTTCTATAAAAAGGAGGCTAATGAAAGTGAAAGGAAATAGGATCGAAAAAACGTTACGTATGTTGTTGGCTGTGCTTGTGATCGCCAATGTCTTTTTCAGCGCAAATTCTTTTGCCAAGGAGAGGAGTGTATTTCCCAGTAAGGAACAGTTTCTTCAAATGGTAAGAAGTGATTTCAATTATGTAAAATACAAAAAACAGTTGCTGAACGTTGAACCTAAACTGGTGAATGATCTTCGTGATGAGAACAATAAACCGTACGGTTATATTGCTCAATTTGAATTTGAATATGGGAATGAGGCAAAGAATACGATTCAATTCGCTTCGCTTCTCGCTTTTGCCTATGATGAGAACAAACAAGAAGTTGAAACTTTCATAATAGACTATAGTAATTCATATCCTGATGGAAAAATATACGTAAGAGATCATACTGAAAGTATTCTGCATTCTTACGCAATCAATGAAAACCTCAAAAAATATTTCTCGGATATTACTAAAGAAGCTCAAGTGTTACAAGAATTAAACAGCGATAGCGATAATATCTTATCCAATACATATTGCTGGCAATGTACAAAATATGAGGACAGAGGGGACAACTATGATGGAAAATGCGGGGCGCTGGTAGGAACAGCCTGTCTATTTGCAGACAAAATACCCATATACGGAAAACTTATATGTGCAGGGGCTACAATTATAGGTTGTTATGTGCCTCCTTATAAAATTTGTGTTGAGGGAAGATGGAATAGCAGGTGTCCTGTTGAGGATTGAAAAGGATGTTGTGCATGAATGTCCGATTTTTTAAATGCCTTTAAAATAAGGGGGTATTCATGAAAATTAAAGAATGGGCGCTTTCAATCGTTATACATGCTTTTTTAGGTTATCTATGGGTTCTTTTTGTTGATCATGTCTGGGGCATTGCTAATTCCATGGATAATATGATCTTAAGCGGTCTTATCTTATTATTAGGCACTTTTTTGTACGGACACATTGTAAATCGAATTACTCCGTTTAACAGCTACCAACTGACTCACCCTGTTAAGATTGCAGGTATCATTTCTTTTGGATTGGTCGTCATCGTCCTTGTGTTGGTATGTAAAGTCATAACTTGACCATCAATGACAATCGGCTTCGAGAAGCTGCATACCAGAATAAACATACGTGTGTGTTACCGGGCCGCCAAAGGTTCTCTTACAGGCGGTCTTTTTGCCTGCTTTCCGGGATTTTGAAGCAGCAAAGCAGGCAAATGTGTTGAATTTGTAGGTTATCGATAACATCAATTTTGACCAATTTCAATCCTTAAAAGCTCTTTCTTCCATTACTGTCCAAAAGCTAAAAATCCAGTAACTACGCGGGCTGAGAGCGCTTTTAAAATGACAATGCGGAATCTACATATTTACGGTACACCAGGTGGCTGCCTACAATAATACATGTAAGCGCTAGCAAAGAACGGAGCAACAAATTGCAAACGCAGCTGGCGCAGCGACAATTACAATTCATAGATACGCGAAACTTTGAAAGGAGGGAGTGGACACGATGCAAGGAAACGGACAGAGTGCCCTTTCAATGAACGTGGAACCGATCATAAAAAAGAAATCAACCTGGAGAAAAATGCTGCAAAACTGGGAGCTGTATTTGTTTATAGCACCTGCATTTTTTTACTTCCTTATTTTCCACTATGGTCCAATGTACGGGATTCAGATTGCTTTCAAAAACTTTATCCCGGCAAAGGGTATCTTAGGGAGTCCATGGGTAGGATTCGATCACTTCGAACGATTTTTTAACTCCTACTATTTCTGGGATCTGTTGTGGAACACGCTCAGCATCAGCCTGTACGAATTGGCGATTGGCTTCCCGCTTCCCATTATACTGGCATTGGCATTTAACGAAGTGAAGGACGGCTTCTTCAAGAGAACCGTGCAAACGGTAACATACGCGCCGCACTTTATTTCCGTGGTCGTTATGGCTGGTATTATCATTACGTTCTTGTCGCCTTCTTCTGGAATTATTATTCACATTTTAACTTCTATGGGCATCGATGCGCCAGCCTTCCTGACGGATCCAGCGTGGTTCAAAACCATGTACGTCCTGTCCGGTGTGTGGCAGAGTACAGGATGGGGAACCATCATCTATTTGGCAGCCTTGTCTGGTGTCGATCCACAGCTGCACGAAGCGGCGGTTATGGACGGTGCGAGCCGGTGGCAGCGAATTTGGAACATTAACATTCCGACCATTGTGCCGACGATTACGATTTTGCTTATTTTGAACATGGGCAGCATTCTGGGCGTAGGCTTCGAGAAAATCTTGCTCCTCCAGAACCCGCTTAACATGGAAGCATCGGACGTCATTTCGACCTTCGTGTATCGTTCCGGTCTTGTAGATGCTCAGTACAGCTTCTCCACCGCTGTAGGCTTGTTCAACTCGGTGGTGAACGCTATCTTGCTCGTTACAGTCAACCAAATCGCGCGTCGTACTAGCGAAACAAGCCTGTGGTAGAAGGAGGGAACGGCACATGGCTGCTGTCGTGAAAGAAACAAGAGCGGACAAAATATTTATTGTATGCAACTATATTTATCTTCTATTGGCATTCGTTATTGTAGCGTATCCATTGTTGTACATCATCAGCGCATCCATCAGCGATCCGAAGCTGGTCAACTCGGGTGAAATGTGGTTATTGCCGAAAGGAATTACGTTCGACGGTTACTTGAGGGTGTTTGAAAATGCCAAAATATGGTCCGGATATAAAAACACCATTATCTATACGGTCGTCGGTACGGCGGTCAACTTGTTCGTGACCTTGCCTGCAGCATATGCGTTGAGCCGTAAAGACTTCATCGGCCGCGGCTTCTTCATGGCCATGTTCATGTTCACGATGTTCTTCGGCGGTGGTCTCGTACCTGGATACTTGCTCATTAAAAACTTGGGACTCATCAACAGCATGTGGGCGCTCATTTTGCCAGGGGCGGCTTCCGTATGGAACATCATTGTGGCGCGGACCTTCTTCCAGTCCACGATACCGAAGGAACTGCAGGAGGCAGCGCATATCGACGGCTGTACCAACATGAGGCTGTTCATCAAAATCGTATTGCCGCTATCTGCTCCAATTATCGCCGTTATGGCCTTGTTCTATGGTGTTGGTCATTGGAACAGTTACTTCGGAGCTCTCATTTATTTGAATGAAGAGGCTAAATACCCGCTGCAAATGATTTTGCGCCAAATTCTCGTATTGCAAGAAATGTCGGCAGAGACAACGGGTGCGGCGGTTAACGCTTCGGTCGCTGCGGCGCTCAACAATAAAGCGGATGTCGCTTCGCTGGTCAAGTATGCGGTCATCATCGTCTCGACCTTGCCGGTCATCGCCGTCTATCCATTCCTTCAACGCTATTTTGTACAAGGGGTTATGATCGGTTCCGTCAAAGGTTAATCGTTATATCTTCGAAAGCATCAAGTTAACGTCAATAATAACCAAAGACTTCCAGGCTTTGATTATTATAAATATGCAAGTCCAAGAGGTATAATGATATTCATGAAAAAGGGAGGATCTTGCAATGCAAAAGCTAAAAAAGACATGGGCGCTTCTGTTGTCTATGACGATGATCTTCACACTTCTTGCCGGTTGCGGCAGCGCTTCTTCGGATACTGCTGGCGGAGGCAACAAGAGCGGTGAGGAAACTGCAAGCAATGTAAACAAGGAAGGCTTCCCGATCGTTAAAGAACCGATCACGTTGACGATGATGGGTCAAGATGCAGGTATTCAAAACTGGAAAGACATGGAGTTTTTCAAGAAAATGGAGGAAAAAACGGGCATCAAGTTTGAATTCCGCAACGCTCCTATTGACAGCTTTGATACAAAAAGAAACCTTGTATTTGCGAGCGGCGACTATCCGGATGTGTTCTTCTCGGGACAACTTCAAGCGTCAGACGAAGTAAACTACGGCGGACAGGGTGTCTTGATTCCATTGGAAGGCTTGATTGACAATTACGCGCCAAATCTGAAGAAGATTCTTGACGAGAATCCAGACATCCGCAAATCAATTACGACGCCAGACGGACATATCTACAGCTTGCCGAACATCGATTTGGATGCGGGATGGTATCGGGGTCCATTGTGGTACAATGGCAAGTTCCTGAAAGCTCTTGGAATGGACAAGGTTCCGTCGACGGTTGATGAGTTGTACACTTACTTGAAACGTGTCAAAGACGAGGATCCGAACGGCAACGGCAAGCAGGATGAAATTCCGCTCATTTCCGTTAAGCTGGATGATCTCCGGATGTGGCTGCTGGGATCCTGGGGGATTTATAACGAAGTCATTTATTCCGATAAGGAAGATAAAGTCCACTATACGCCGATGGAACCAGGATACAAAGAGTATTTGACATTCCTGAACAAACTGTGGAGCGAAGGATTGCTGGATAAGGAAACGTTCTCGCAAACGGACGAACAGAAGAAAGCGAAAGGTAAAAACAACCAAGTCGGCTTGTTCTCTGACTACCATGCGTACTTCACATTGGGTGGAGAACCTAGTATGACGGATCCGATGTACGCTCCAGTGAATAGTGACGTTCCAGCGGTAGCAGCGAAGCACCCGGGTCTGGCTAAAGGCGCATTTGCGATTACGAACAAAAACAAAAATCCAGAAGCTACGATGCGTTGGGTTGATTACCTGTACTCCACAGAAGGAGCAGAGTTGCTCAGCAACGGTCCAGAAGGCATACTGTGGGAATATACGAACAAAGACGACCATACGAAGAAATGGCTGGACGTGCCGGGCGGAGGCGATCGTGAAGAGTATCGTGCCACGTTGACACCAGACTACGGCGTTGTTGTTCCTAAGATTACGAACGCAGATACAAAACGAGGCTTCGGCGGGGAATTCGATGATTGGTTGAAGAAAGAAACCGATGAAAAGATTCTGCCTATTGCCAAAGTTCCATTCCCAAGCGTGTACTTGTCTCAAGAAGACCAAGCAGAAATGTCCAGCTTGCGTTCCGACCTGGATACGTATGTGAAGCAAATGGAAGCGAAATTCGTAACGGGACAAGAACCTCTCAGCAACTGGGATAAATATATTGAAACTTGCAAGAAAATGGGCGGCGATCGCATCGTAGAGATTTACCAAGCTGCCTATGACCAATGGAACTCCAATAAGTAATGGAATGAAAAATAACCGGGAGCCTTATGCTCCCGGTTATTTCTATATTACGGAACCTTATATCAATCTTCGTCGGCGTTTGCTGCTGCCGCTGACGCGTCGGTGGCATGCAGCTTGCGGTATTGGCCCGGGGTATACCCGGTTTCCTTCTTGAACTTGCGGATGAAGTTCGGCGTATCCATGTAACCGACGCGCACGATGATATCCTTCAATGGATCGTTGGTCGTCAGCAGCAGCCGGATGACTTCATCCATGCGGCGCTGCCAGATGTATTGCGAGAAATTGCTGCCTGTCTTCTCTTTGAAGGCGCGGCTCAAGTAGGATGAAGAGATAGAGTATTTCTGCGCGAGCTGCTCCAGGCTAAGATTGTAATTGGCATATTGCTCGTCGACATGGGTGATAATTTGATCCATGAGCGAATGCTGCTCTGATTCTGTATTCTGTTCCACTCTTTTACAGATCCTGGATGCAAGCGCGCTGAGCTTCTGCTCCAGCTCCTCCAATGATTCAAAGGAGGCCAGGTTCGGTATATCGTGAACGAACTCATCCATGCCAAGCTCTGCTGCTGACTTGAGCAGGGTGTTCAAAATATCGAAGCAAATGCAGCGCAAGAGCGAGATGGACAAAGACTGCATTTTCACATTGGCGAAAATGGTTCCAATCATCTGGACGGCGACGATCTCATTGCCGTGCTTCAAGCTCTGGACGAGCTTGAGCAGCGCATCCTTCGGTATCCAGAATGTGTCGTTAGCCGTCTGGGACAGCTTCTCGAAGTAGGTCGTGCTGCCCTTGCCGCTCGCCATGCGGCATTCCAATGCAGACGCCGCTTCGATGTAGGATTGATCCAGCGTCTCCGGACTTGGATAGCTGGTGCCAATTCCGAATGAAGGGATAAGGTGGGAACTTTCCATCACAATAACGCGCAGCGCTTCGACGATCTGCTCCATCCGGTAGTTCTGCGACAGCTTACCCTCCTCATCCTCGTACATGTTGACGATGAGCGCAATCTGATCCGACTGCGGCAGCTCGACGCCGTAAGCGTGCGCCTTGTATTCGGGAATCTCCACTTCGGTCAGGAGCTGAACGATTTCTTGGCGATCCTGAGCCGATTGCGGCATGCCGGGATATTCATCCCAGGCCATCGCAATGACGAAGTGATAACTGCCGGGCAGCTCGATGCCGAACATCTCCATCAGCCGCTCCGACTCCTGAGCCTCCGGTGTTCCATGCTTCAAGAGCATGAGCAGGAATTGATTCCGCGCATACGGCTCCTGAATATCGGCACGGGCGCTGTACTCGTGCAGCATCTGCCGAATCCATTCCAGCTCGTTGCGTGATTTTGCCGGAGCGGGAGCGGCGGAATCTGTGTTCAGCTTGGCGAATTCCATCAGATCATGGATCGGATGATACTGTCTCTTGGCTAGCAAGACTGCTGCCAAAATGCCGGCCAAGACGACCACAATGAAGGCAAGAATGAAGAACGTCTGGATATGAAAGACGCGCCCGAAAAACTGATCGCTCGGCATGGCGGTCACATACGTCCATCCGTTCAATTCGGATTTGACCGCGACGACGGAATGCGGACTGTTGCCGAGCGCCAAGCTATGGATGCCAGGCCCCAGTTCTGTCAGGACGTGCACCTCATCTGCGGGAATTGCGGTCCCATTATTGTTGCGCGCCAGAACCCGGCCGTCCTGATCGAAAATGTAGCTATTGCCATTAAAGTCATTCAAGATGGAGTCCATTAGTCCCGTAAGCTTGGATTCCTCCATTAAAAACAGCACGGTTCCATGCGGATAAGAGCTGTTCGGTGTAACAGGCACGAGATAAGCGAGCAACGACTTCTTGAGGTGCATGTTCGTGCTCACCGATTCCGCCGGACGCACCGTAGGATATCCAACTTCATTCAAATCCTTGACAATGTTTTCCCGGCTCCAATCCTCGAAGAGGTACGATTGATCGAACATCACATCCAGACTCGTTAACCCCCGGGAGGAATAAATGACGTCATCGCCGCGGAAATACAAGAAGACCTCGTCCAGGATTGAACTGTTCGCCTTGTACTTGTCCAGCGCTTGAATCGCTTCGCGTGTATAGTAAGGATGGCGCACCATATAGGGAGTCAGCTGCTCGTCGTAAGTAATCCGGGTGGCGATATCGCGCAGTTCGGTCATGCGGGTGTCGATATTTAGCTTCACTTGGTTCAACTGATTGACATTCGCTTGCTCGATTTCGGAGCGCAAGTTATTGACGGCGTTCTGATAAATGAAGAAGGTCAGCACTACCAACGGGATGAGAAAGATTAAAATATATGAAAAGATATACTTTAACAACAACTTCGACTTGAAGTGATTCCAGTTCATTCTGCATCCCCCTGTGATTCATGTCTGTATACAAAAAAACGGATATGACCGATAGCTCGTCGGGATCCGATAAAGTGCGCAAAGAGGCGAGATTGTTCAGATTGTTATAAGAACGGCAACAGTTTAATTGTAAACGATTGCACCTGTAAAGGGAATGGCAATGCTTATGGAGGCCGTTGAAAAAGTCCCTTTTTGCCTACGAAGCATATCGAAATAGGCGTTAATCATCTGTTTTTATCTAATTTTAAGGTTCACTTCAGTTTTCTTTAATGTAGCTCTAGTATTCTGATTATGGACCGAATGACAGATGAGTTCTTGCAGAGGAGGGTTGCCAAGCAAACGATTACTGACCTTGGTCAGCCGGAGTCATCCGTTGCACAAGGAATCCGTTTCATCTTTCTCATGGTTTACAGTTTACCCCTAGAACATATATAGGCCGCATCGTTTCGGAAGCGATGCGGCCCTTTTTTTGTTTTTTCCGTTTTCGTGACGGGAATGGGGCTGTGCTTTTATAGGTGAAAATTGCAGCGAGTACAATAATAATTTACAAAATAGGGGGTTGGAGGTAATATAATAGTAAACTGCAAGGGAATATTTGTATAATCAAAAATAACGCAATTATCCGACGGTTGCATACACCCTCATCTTTATACTACTGGAATCCACTAAGCTAACTTACACTTTCAAGTCACAGACCTATCTTTCAGCTTCATTGAAGACTAACGCAGGAGATTAGACCCGCATATCCTATAACATTTTTCAAAAACCAAGAAATAGGCCAATAGTGCGGAATGTTTTTGAAAAAAAGTGGAAAAAAGGAGGATTCTTTGGCCCCAATGATGTACATTTAAGCGTAATATTTGGAAATATTTATGCGGAAGGTGCGTGTATGGAAAGTATCCATGTTTTACATGTCGAAACGGATCCGGAATGGCGTCAATTAATCGGCGAATATGTGAAGCAGCAGCACGATATGACCTATGTCGCAAGTGTAGAGACAGAAGAAGAAGCGATTCGTTGCGTAGAACAGTCAACTGTGAATGTAATTGTTATAGATGTAATGTTGACCCCGCCACATTACGACGGACTTGATGCCGTGCAAAAAATTTTGGAGAGAAAGAATATTAGTGTTATCTTCTTATCCTCAGTCAGTAATTTCGAAGTGATTGCAGACACCTTCAATGTTGGAGCAGTTAATTTTATTATGAAACACCATTATAAAGACGTCATAGAAGCGATTCGCGACGCATATCATCATCGTGTGGCGATTCATCCCGACGCTGCTCCAGTTCTTTGCGATGAGTTCCGAAGGCTAAGACTGGAAGTGCTGCAACGCTTGCTTACACCGACTGAGAGGCAGGTTATAACTTATTTACATGAAGGCTATTCGAAAAAAAAAATAAGTGAAATGATGCATGTAGGATTCGAAACTACCAAAACACATGTGAAACATATTCTTTCAAAGTTACAAGTGTGTAACAGTAAAGAAGCGGTTAGAGTTGCAAAACATCGGGGTTTTTTTGGAATGAATCTAATTGACAGAGAGAGTGGGAGGAAAACATAACCCTATGAAAATATTATAAGTTGGTTAATATAGGAAGGGGAGACCTGTTCAAGGCTTCCGTGGGATGCTGGGTTAGATGTACCTGGCATTTTTACATGCACACGAGTATGCACCATTCATAAGAAGGGAGGGATAAAGATGGCTAACAATCCGTTCGATTTAGATGTTCAGGTAAATAAATCAAGTGATAAGTTCGAACCAATGTTTACGAGCCTGTCAGGTTGTGATAAAAGATTTACTACGGGCTGCACGGAATCGTGTATAACGAAAGATAAAGGTTGTTTCACCAACACTTGTTTTAATTTATGCTAATTACGGTTTCTCGGTTAATACTTAATGAGTGAATTTGCGATAGCGTTCCATGTTAGATGTCCTCACTCTGTTAAGTGTTTGAGTGAGGACATCTAACGTCTGGACGAGGAGGTTGTACATGTCTGATTTCATTCTTGAAGTGGAGAATGTAACAAAAAAAATAGGGAAGAGAACCATCGTGACTGAAAGTTCCTTTACGCTGGAAAAAGGAAAAATTTATGGGTTTATAGGTCCGAATGGTGCCGGAAAGACGACGTTAATGCGTATGATGACAGGACTAATACAGCCGACCAGCGGGCATATTCGCATTGGCTCATTCGATCTGTACAAAGAGCGCGCGCAAGCTTTATCCCGAATTGGCGGTATTATTGAATCCCCAGTATTTTTTGAATATATGACCGGGAGACAAGTGCTGCGTAATTTATCTCGCCTCCATCCTGATATTTCTTCATCTGACAGGGAAGCTCATATTAAGAATTTGTTGGAATCTGTGGGGCTTGAGTCCAGAGGGGATGACCGCGTTAAAACTTATTCTCTCGGGATGAAGCAACGTCTAGGCATTGCCCAAGCGATGTTAGGTACCCCTGAAATATTACTATTAGATGAGCCTTCGAATGGTCTTGATCCCATGGGGATGCACGAATTGCGCAACATTATCTTCAACCTGCGCGATACGAAAAACTTGACTTTTTTTGTGTCCAGCCACTTGCTTGATGAGCTGCAGCAAATGTGTGATCAGCTTATTATTATTCGGGAAGGGACGATCATTTGGATGGGGAATATTGGAGATATGGTGTCAGATGGAATGCGATTAGAAGATGCATTCATTGAGTTGATGAAATCATGACTTCATTGATATACAGTGAATTTGAGCGATTATGGCAAAGGAAATGGGTGTGGATCATTTTCCTTGCAATCCCTGTTGTCTCCTATTTTACAGCAAGTTATTTCTTATGGCTTAATAGCATGACTTCGCCTGAAAGTATGAATTATACGCCATCAAGCAAGCTTATGTTCTCGGGACTAAGTTTGTATCTTCCTATTATTTGTAATTTTGCGGTTTTACCTTTTGTTACAACTATTTTTACTGAAGAATTCCGGAGAGGTCAACTTCGTCTCCTTTTTTTGCGTCAGTATTCAAGGGGAAGAATTTTTATTAGTAAGATGATTGTGCTCTGTACCACCGTATTGTTGCTGTTAATCGTATTTGGAATATGTATGGGAATAACTGGTCTAGTAAGACTTCCGGCAGCAGTTGGCATTACGCAGGGTGTATATAATCCATCCATTGCAACCGACACCATTTTCCAAGATACATTGAAACAATATTTACTTGCTTATGCAACGCTGCTTGGGCTTTGCAGTCTAACGTCATTTATTGCCATGTACTGTAAGGACGTTACTTATGCCATAGGTATTGGATTCGGCTACATCATTATTCCATTGATCTTTGAACGGCTTATTTACGATTTTGGCGCTGGGATGCCACCCTTATTGAATGGTATTATTGCACTTGTTTTTATCCCGCTTATGCAGAGATACGGGATTCATCATGCGTTGGTTGGAAATAACTTTGTGCTTGTACTTCTACTTATCATATTGCTTGTCCATATTGTAGCGTGTGTATGGCTCGCATATCGTCGGTTCGTTTACGAAGACTACATGCATTAGGAGTGGTGTCATGATTGGATTATGGATGAGTGAGCGGGAACGAATCTGGAAGAAGAAGAGAGTGCTCATCTTATGCAGTGCGTATTTGCTTATTCTTGCAATATATATAGCAAAACTTATATATAGTGGTGTGGGGTTATACGATTATGGCGAGGGTAAGGCTGCATTGCACAACCTCAACTTGTCTTGGTTTGTTCTGCAGGATATGTCATTTATCATTCAAGCCATCATACTGCCTATATTTGCTGTTAGCACCTTGTGCGATGAGCTTCATTCAGGTTGTTACCGACTGTATATGCTGCGTCCGTATCGGCGATATCAACACTGGAGTATCAAATTGATTGCGTTGTTAGAGGTTGTTTTGGTTTTTATCATAGGTACATACGTTATTTCAATGATTTCAGGATGGATATTTTTGCCGCATTCTCAATCGGCTATTCTCTATCATACCACCGAACCAATTGGTTTTTGGGAAGCTAATTTGTATACCATAAAGCTGTATTTGATGCATGTCCTTACATGCTTATTAATGATCATGATGAGTAGTGTGATTTGCTTTTTTGTCCCAGTGTCCGTTGTAGCTTTTATGATCATATTTTGCTTTCCTTTCCTAATGAGTGTTATCAATTCAGAGTTCATTATTATGAACAACCCCTTTTCTATAGTCCTTGATGTGTTGAGTCCGACGGGTCATTCCATTTTTTGGGTGTATATACTTGGCAGTTTGATGGTGACTTCTTTTATAAGTTTTGTGCGGTGGCAAACGAAGAGTATTTAAAGTTTGTTTTAACAACAGCATTTAATTGGGATTTCGTTCGCAGTAAGGGGAATTCCTGAAACCCTTGTTCCTATATTTTGTAGTGAAAGTCAGCCGGCTTTTAGGATAGCCAATGGATGGAGCTTCAACGATTGCTAGAATCGGAAGGCTTCTTTTTTTTTAGACATTTCGGTAATGTATTCAAATCCGTTCTGATAAGCGCAAGCTCCGATAAATCGATTTTGGAGGAATTATACATGTCACGGGAATTATTTTCTTATCGAACTTTAGATTTTTTTATGTTACGTGCTCCTCTGTTAACTCTGGAACGATTCAAGGAATACTTTTCTCCTGATTGGGAAGATCCAGAGGAGTTGCGACGGGCTTCCATTGCTCATCTCATCGAGTTATCCCAGACTCCTGTAATACGAGAAGCGATAGCGGTCTCTAGTCCAAGCTTGCTAGAGTCGTTAGGCCATCTGAGTAACGAAGGAAATCCCCGTAAGCAGGGACAAGTAATTAAAGGTTTTATGCGGTATTTAATTCGAATGATGACTCGGCCTACACCGTTTGGCTTATTTTCTGGCGTTACCTATGGACAGTTCGGTGAACAGTCTCAAATTGAGCTTGAAGATATCTCTGCCTATCGTAAGCGGGTCCGACCGGATATGGAATGGTTGTTGAAGGTTGTGGAGAAGATAGAGCGTCAACAAGCGGTTGTCAAGCAGCTTAGAGTGCAACGTAATTCTCTCATATACAGACAAGGGGAGAGAGCGAAGATTCCGTATACGACGCGATATGGAACTCTTAGTCTGGGAGAGAATGATAGCGTTTCAGTACGTGCTTCGATGGTATTCGATGTGGTCATGGAGGTATGTGCGACACCCATTTCTTATCTTGAACTCGTTAACCATCTCCAATCTCAGTTTGGAGAAGCGAGTGAAGAGACAATTCATCGCTACGTTTGGGAGCTGTTCGAGCAGGAATTTTTGGTTTCTTCACTACGTCCTCCAACTACGACAACCGATCCCTTTACTTATATCTTATCTATTTTGGAACCTGTGCAGGGTATGGATGAACTGAAGAGAGAGTTACTCCAAATATGTGATGAGATTCGGAGTTATGAAAAACTATTGATTGGCGAAGGGGAAGAGATGCTGCAGACCTTGCAGCAGAAGATGAAACAGATCGTTGATGTCTCTTCCACGCTGCAGATTGACATGTCTCTAGAAGATCGTTCTATAGTGTTACCTGAACGAATTCGCAAAGATGTGGAGCGTGTTGCGGAGTTATTGTCTTGCCTCTCTTCGGGCGAGCGCGATAATCAGCATTTAGAAGAGTACCGCTTTGAATTTTTAGAAAGGTATGGTCCGTATCGTGAAATTCCGCTATTGGAGATGCTCGATGATGAAATCGGACTAGGGCCGCCAGCGACGTATCGTTATCCCAAGAGCAGAAAAAATATAAAAAATCCCCCACCTGCTTATGATACGAAACAGCAACAATGCATGATGAGATGGTTAGTAACTTGTTTAAAAAGGGGAGAGTGCGAACTGGTTCTGACTGAAGATATGATCCAAGAAATGATGGAGGAGAAAAGCGGTAACGTGCGTCCTTCGTTACCATCGATGGAACTGTATTTTTTACTTCAAGCACGCCATGCACGAGATCTGGATAGTGGGGACTATACATTAATCTTAGGGCCAAATCCGGGATCGACCGGAGCAGGGATGACGTTTGGCAGATTTATTGATATGTTCGGAGATTCATTCAAGGATATGTTTGGCCTCATTCAGCAAGAGGAACAACGGTTAACTGCGGACAAATTGATTACGGAAATTTCATATTTGCCAAGTGCAGGGAGAGCAACAAATGTAGTCTTGACAGAGAATTTCCGGGAGTACGAAATGGGGATTGGTACAAATCCAAGGTTGTCGGACGACCGGGAAATCTATATAAATGACTTGGTCGTTGGGGTTGACAACGATCGTTTCTACATCAAGTCGCTTCGTCATAATCGAGAAGTTATTCCCACGGCTGGGCATATGCTTAATATTATAGATACCCCCAACGTGTATCGTTTCTTGCGCGAAGTCAAGCAGCAAATGTATCGAAGATGGAAGATGGTGGATTTTGGAGCGCTTGCCGAGTCGCCATACATACCGCGTATCCGTTATAATAATGTAATTTTGAGTCCTTCGACATGGAAAATCAGGATAGACAAGGAACAAGAGGGAGAAGCGACATTAGAATTGAAGCTGCGGGCTTTCTGTAAAGAATGGAACGTACCGCGATATGTGCATATGATTCAGTTCGACAATCGAATCTTGCTTGACCTAGAGAATCCTCTGCATGTGGATGAGGTGTGTAAAGACTTGAAGGCCGAAGGTGAAATCGCGTTGATTGAACATCTTGGCGGATTTGATAAACATCCGATTCAGCGTAGCGATGGCCGCTTGATGGCCGAATTTGTATTTCCGCTCGTTCGACGAGTTCCGGGCGAGGAAGAAATGATGGAAGAAGTCTCGGTTGCAAGACAATCGGATTTGAAGGCAGAGGGATGCTCCAACCGACACATTGAAGCCGGACAACGAATCGTTCTTCCGGGCGGCTCTTGGTTTTATGCCAAATTATATGGATTGGACAGCCGCCAAGATGAATTTTTAGGGCGATATTGGGAAGCATTCTGTCGACAGTGCAGAGAAGTTGGCATCATAGATTATGCATATTATATCAGATATACAGATCCCGATCGACATATTCGGGCGAGGTTTCACGTGCGTTCTGAACAGGGAAGTGTGGATCTACTGCCTTTATTCTACCAATGGACGACTACTTTACTCCACGAAGGGATGATTTCAAAAATTGTCATTGATACGTACGAGCCAGAAATTGAACGTTATGGCGGGCCGCAGTTAATGCCTTTGGCAGAAGCAGTATTTTCATATGATAGCGATGTCTCCGCACAATTGGTGTATTTACTAAGATTTAATCAGATTCAGATGAGCCAAGAGACGGTTGCGGTGCTGAGCGTGGTAGAACTATTCCGCCAATTCGGCTACTCTGATGAAGAAATGAATGCTGTACTTAATAAGCAATATGATGTGAAGGAATATCTGGATGAGTTCCGTCAGGAGCGGAGAATGTTGATCCAATTGTTAGGGGGGGAGCATGAAGATTTACAGTCCGCTCACGCTGATGCTTTCGCTGTTTATAATGTATTGAACGTAAGAGCAGAAGCTGTTAAACGTTATGCGGGTGAAATATACAAGCAGCAGGACGCGTTGACGAACACGATGGAAAATATCCTGCTTAGTGTCATCCACATGCATATGAATCGTCTGCTTGGGGTTGATCGGGATAAGGAACGGAAGATCATGATTCTGGTTCGACACGCGGTGAATAGCTTGATTCAATATCGGAGGAAAAGGGGATGACTCAGCAACAAGAAAACTCAGAGGCGGGAAACCCAACGATGTGGAGGTCTTTCAAACAAGGCTGGAAGTTACTCAAAATGATGTTTCAGATGAGTAAACGATACACGATATTAAGTTTGATTTTTTACATCCTCCAAGGGGTTACGCCCGTCGTTACACTGCTGGCAACTCAGAATCTATTGAATAGTGTTTCTATGGCTTGGGAGTTGGGAGAAGCGTGGTTGATGAAGCAATTCATCTTTTTCATGCTTGTCTATGTCTTCAAGAACATTATCGAAGCTGTTCATCGATATGTAGAAGGCAATTTCCAGAACTATATCACTCAATCCTTAAACGTTATGATTTGCAAGAAATCAACTACGCTTGGGTTACAGGACTATGAAAATCCTACAGTATCTGATCAACTAAAGCGTGCGCAACAAGAGGCGGGTTACCGCCCTTATCAAATGCTGACTCTAATGATGGGAATTGCTTCAGGCGTCATTACAGTAATTTCATCGGCCGTGCTGCTGATTTTATGGAAATGGTGGGTCATGCTTGTATTGATTCTGATATCTACCGTGTCCATTTATTCTATATTGAAGATAAATCGGGAGCAATTCAAGATTGACATGGAGCGTACGCCATTGAGCCGCCAAACGTGGTATACGACGTATTTATTGACGAATGACCGTAGCTTTAAGGAAATAAAAATGTTTAAGTTAGGCTCCTTTTTATTACAACGATATCGTGATCTGATGCAAAGTTTCTTTATTATAGATCGGCGTATGCTGGCAAAGCGCATGCGGATTACGCTCATTTATGACTTGTTGGAGTTAGTTGTTTTGATATGGTTGATCGGTCTTGCCTTGGGGGAGGCGTACATGGGAGAGATTCTGATTGGCAGTTTATTCGGATATATTCAAGCAATCACATTGACACAAAGTCAGATGCACTCGATTGTGCAAGGGGGCGTGCAATTTACCCAAAACAATCGTTACTTGGATCAATTATTTCTTTTCCTGACGCTCCCCAGCTCAGACCCCGCACAACTTCAGTTGCAACTGTCTCCCCAATCGGAAGATTGTAACGAACCCAGTATGCGAATTGAGCAAATTTCACTGGAGAATGTGTCATTCCGATATCCGGGTAAGCCATACGATGCGGTTCAGAATGTTTCACTGACGCTCGAGAGGGGGAAGACAGTGGCGTTGGTTGGGAAAAATGGATCGGGAAAGTCTACATTGGTTAAATTGCTGATGCAGTTATATGGAGGATATAACGGTGTCATGAAAGTAAATGGCCGTAATTTGCTTGAGGTGGACCTTCGGGAATTCCAGGAACGAATTGGTGTTGTTTTTCAAGACTTTGTACAGTATGAGATGTCGGCCCGACACAATATTGGATTTGGTTCGCTTGAGAAGTTGACGAATGATTCTGAAATAATGAATGCGGCTAAGTATGCAGCGATTGATGATATCATTGAACAATTACCCGAGGGATTGGGTACGCAGCTTGGAAGATGGTTTGAAGACGGGCACCAGCTCTCGGGAGGACAATGGCAGCGGATCGCCATTGCGCGTGCGTTTATGCGAAATGCTGACGTATACATTTTGGATGAACCCAGTTCCTTCCTGGACCCGATATCGGAACGAGATTTGTTCATGTTATTCCGTGATCTGATGAAGGAGCGGATTGGTATTTTTATTACTCATAGATTTGGTTCAGCTCGTCTGGCGGATCAGATCTTAGTTATGGATCAGGGGCGTATTATTGAATCAGGAACGCACCAGGAGCTCATGACGCTAGGGGGAGTATATGCAGAGATGTTTAATGTGCAGGCCAGTCCCTTTAAGAATGAAGAAGATCCAGAAATGTTGGAAAGGGTTGGTTCATGATGGTAGAACTAGTACGTAATGATTCTGCACAATGGCTACCGGTGGGATGTGAGTTAAGAGAGAGGGTAGAAGAGGTTCTTCGTGACATCGCAGAGCGGTACAAGGACCCAGAGCAAGTACGCCAACGAATGCGCGAAGTACCGCCGGAACAATTGGATGGAATGAATTATGCTAGGTGGAGAGATGGTAGCTTGGCAAGTGGATTTCCAGGAATATGTTTATTGATGGGACAAATGGATCACTTGTTTCCACATGAGGGTTGGGATCTGATCGGGCATAGGTATTTAGAATTACTCCAGAAAACGATTGAAGAAGAAGGGATACAACATTTATCCCTCTATAACGGTTTGGCTGGTATCTTGGTCGGGATCCACTCTTTATCACGTAAACGGACACGTTATCTTAAAATGATGGATACTCTCGCAGATTTGTATGAACAAAAGATGGGGTTTATCATTGACCGTATCCGATTTAACTGGAACGAGGGAAATATGATGATGGGGGATTACGATGTAATCCAAGGGTTATCTGGGATGGGTCGTGTTGCCCTGTTGTTCAGTGAACGTCCCGGGATGAGGAAGATATGGGAGGATACAGTGACACTATTTCATCTGTATTGTGGAGAGAAGGAGATTGCAGGGCAGCTCGTTCCTTCATGGCATGTATCTTCCATGAATCAGTTTCGGGAAGAGGAGAAAGTGAAATATCCGAATGGAAACTTCAATCTGGGCTTGTCTCACGGGATATCCGGACCTCTAGCTTTCTTGAGTGTTTCCTATTTACATGGGTTACAAGCTGAGTCAGTCGCGTCTGATCTTCATACGTTAGCGGAATTCGTATGTAAATGGTCTATAAGGAAGGAGAAGGGTACCTTCTTTGCAGGTCGAATCTCGTTCGAAGAGTGGGAGCAGGAGCGGCTATTGCCTAGTGCCGAACTAGAATATCGAGATTCTTGGTGCTATGGTGTGCCAGGAATTGCGAGGTCGCTATGGTTGGCAGGGAAAGCCTTGCAGAATGAGAAATGGTTAGAAATAAGCTTGCGGGCGTACATGGAAATTTCCAATCGAGCGCATATGAAGGGAGGCTTGACATCAGGGACGTTGTGTCATGGTGTTGGTGGATTACTTCATTTAATCCAACGCATGTATTCGGATACGGGGCATGAAACATTGCGTTCCATGCGCGACCGATTTGCCAAGGATGTGCTCGACTTGTACGAGCCAGGTTCGTTATTCGGTTATTATGATGAGAGTTATCAGATGGGTGATTATACGAAAGTGGACGAGGCAGGGTTTCTGACAGGGGCGTCGGGTGTGGCTTTGGTTCTTGCTTCTTTACTTAGTGACCAGAGTCCAGATTGGGATCTAGTGCTTATGATACAATAGCGCCTCGCAGGGTAATCGTTAGAGATGTATTGAAAATCGTTGTTCTCACACAATACAAGGGAGAGAAGAAGTAAGAATACGGATACCAAGGGCTTCGTTAATGAAGCCCTTTTCGTTGCAGCGTGCCCAGAGGCACGCATTATTTAGTTGGTGAAAGTCCAACCGAAAGAGGGACTAAGCCACCGGCCCATCCTGGAGCTTGTTATTTAGCGAGCGTGCCGGTTACAGGCTCCACGCTATCGATAAGCAGTGTGTCTTGCAGCACCGTTACGCGCTCTTCAACTTCCGACTCCATTAATTCCTCGAGGCTGTCACTGTATTTGCCTGTTATGCCGATGTGATACCGTCCATCCGCCTCTTTCAGATTGACCTGCAAGGCGAATTGAACAGAAGCGAGCACGCCGAACGATTCCTGTTCCTTGAACGTGTATGTTCCGTCAGATCCCTTCTGAAAGTAGGAGTCAAATATTCGCAGGGCTTGTTCCGCGCTATAATAATCCTGCAGCGATTCCGTGAGTATTTGTTTGTCTGTCTCCGTCAAGGTGAGACGCTGCGAGTAACGGAGCAGTTGATTTGTCCAATTCTCAACGTCCCGCAACCATAAGAACAAGGAGATTTTGTTCGAGGTTTGAAGCAGATCGCCTGCTAGCTTGTCAGGAGCCGTCACACGGATGACATCCAAAATAGTGGCGACCGTTACGGATGTGTTCTTCTGTTCCTTCGCTCCCGTTTGCATGGAGGAGCTGCACCCTGTAATAAGCAAGATTGCCATACATACCGCAATTATTTTTTTCATTTTTCATGCACCTCGGTTAACAACATCTGCCGTACCCATCAGAGGACGGGAATGGCACTGTTTATTTTCATGTGATGGATTCGAACGGAATGCCTTTGGCCACTCGTTCTTCCATGCTCATGTCACGGATCTCCTCCATGCTGTAGAACACTTCAAGTTCATTGTCGTGATCGGCTTTTTCAACGGGGGCAGTGGAGGCAGGAACGTTATTTTTATATCCGGGAAAGAAATTGGAGATTGGATCTACTGCAGTCGAAGAATTATCAGTCAAGCAAGCTCCGCTGCATTTTCTCGTTTCGAAATGCAAATGAACCCCCTGCGCTTGGCCCGAGCTTCCCATTTCCCCCAGCTTGGTCCCCTTTCCCACGTTATTATTCGTTGATACCACGGGGGCTTTGTTCATATGTGCATATCTGGACTGATAATTTGTATTATTAATGGAATGATGAATGTAGACAACCCATCCATAACTGGTGGACCAACCGGCTCGCGCGACTCTTCCGCCATAGAAGGCCACGATAGTGTCGCCGGCTACACCGGCCCTTCTGCCTCCGATATCGATGCCTTTGTGAGCATTTCCCTTAAAGCCTTGTGTAATTCGGGTTGAATCAGGCACCGGCCAATGGTATGTGCTCGCTGCGGATGCCGTTGCCGAAAGGGAAGCAAAGCTTAATGCAATCAGTACGAACACAGTCACAAGCCTTCTCACCATAACAAATGCCTCCTTTGTAGTTAAATTTACCCATATCATAATGGGTACTGCTTGTGTCTGTATATCAATTGTTGGGCTTTAATTTATTGAATGTTTTTATCGGCGAGTAGAAAATGAAAAATTCTGTTGATGGGTTGAAAGCATATGGTTTTTGATGTGCTTATTGACCAGTGGACGTTTACAGAGATTGGGATTTATAGTAAGGTGTTAATAAATGAATAGGGAATATTTGTATGTAAAATGGGGCTCGAAAGAAGGTGATGATATGGGTTCTGAGCTGAGGCGCGTAGGTGAATTGATTCATGATTATCGGAAGAGGGCGGGCTTCACACTCCATCAGTTGTCAGCCCTCTCGGGCGTTCCAAAAGGAACAATTTCGAAAATCGAGAGAGGCGAAACGAAACATCCCGAATTAGACACCGTTCTGGCGTTATCATCTCCATTATCGATTTCATATGAAGATGTTGTGAATCATTACGTTGTAATGGAGAAACGAAAAAATATTTTGCACCATATGCTGTTAGAGGCCGTTCGGGTTAGCGACATGAATATCATTGCGAAGGTAGCCGCCCGTTTTCTAGAATGCGACGGTGTGGATAGTTATGACCTAGTAGAGGAACTCTACAACATAACCGGTTCGGTAACTGATGAAATGATCAAACTTGGTTTATTTGAACTTCTCTCGAAATATGCCAGAGAGCACGGAATACAACCTTTTGTGGCGAAAGCTTTATTCCAAAAGTACTTGATTGAACGAAATGATTTCAGCAAACTGGATCTTACTTTTCAAGCCGGAACATATTTATTACTTTACGTCAATTTTTTATCGGAAGAAGAGAAGGTACTGTTACATTTCAAACTAGGTTTTCATGCATACGCGCTGCAACTTTATGAGAAGTGTATCCATCTGTGTACTTATATCACCAAAGAGAATGATGGCGACCGTCTCACGAAAGCGCGTGCCCTACTCCTTATCTGCAATTCATACTACTATTTAGGCGAATACTTTATGGCTGAACAGTATCTATGTGAATGCAAAAAGTACCCTTTTCCCGAGATTCAAGAAAATATTAAGCTTAACGAGGCTGCAATACAAGGTAAAAAGGGAAATAGAGATCACGCAATATTGCAACTTAAAATATGTTTAGATCAATCCTCACCAAATACTGCGATTCATGTTATTAACGAACTTCTCGAACTATACCTCCAGAATAAAGATATCGAAGCAATAGAACACTTGATAGGAGATGAAACTCGAATACTGAACGCTGATTATCATACACCGTTTAAAAAATCAGAGTTGGCTTTATATTTTAAATTAAAAGCCGGTTACTTAATATTAAAAAAGCGATTTGAAGATGCAATTGATTGCTATATAAAGAGTGCAGTATATTACTCAGAAATAAGAGCTTATAGCGATTCAAATGAATGCTTTTATTTAGTGTTCAAATTGCTATCCAATGAAACAGTTAATGTATCAGTAACTGCTCAGTTAAAAGAAGCATATAATATGCTGCGTAAACTGTAATTACTGCAAAGGCGGTGATTGGTATGTACCAGAAAGTTCTGCAAATAGGGTTAATAATTACAACTTTGCTGTTTTGCGTATCACCTTTCATAAGTAATCAAGATAGGAATAACATTACGTTAGATAATAGTATTAACAAGTTCGGATATAGTTCTTTTTTTGGGGGCGATATTGGTGAGCCCGGCGGCTGGTGATAATATAAGATGTGCGAGGTGTAAGATCGAAACTCAATCGATCTTACATCTTTTTTTGTGCGTTTATGGTAAGTAACCTTCATTTTTTCTTTAAACTAATAATCAAAAAATGTCTAATTATTAGAATTAAAGTCGAAAAGTTTTAAAATATGAAAAATTTTAGAGAATATTGAAACATGTTTTAAATTGAATATATAAGTACTACTTCAAGTTAACTCTGATTTGCTTTTAAATTCGTTGTGAAGGGAGGGGGCCAATCCAATTTCGATGAATACGCAGGATGAAGAATTAGTACTTATACAAAAAGTTGAAGATTTACGTCAACGCTTGGTAAGAACAGTAGGTAGCATTAAAAGCTTTAATGATGAGTATGTTGTTGAACTTAGTCAGGAACTTGATTCATACGTGTTACAGCTTCAAAAAAAGAATTACTCTCTTAAACTAAAAGATAAGGGAAAGGCAGGACCTTTGTATCCTCCGTTCTATAGGAAATCAAAATTGGAAAATTTAGACTAAAAATCAATGGGATATAAAAGAATTTAAGGGGGTGATAGATGAATTAAGTAGCCAAATGTAAGGCTGGAAAATATGTTGAACTTTGGCGATTCATTTTTTCCATGTACGTAGTAAGACCGTAGAACTGTTAGCCAATGTCCATGATCACACGACCGGAAAGTATGTCCGGGGATTTCGTATGCTAACCCTAGGTTGATGGAAACATGTTTATCCCGCTACGCTTTTCGCTGCTCGTTCGGCTAAAAACAATCGTTCTTGTTTGTTCGTGACCGTCGCAACAAGCAACACTGCCTTGCGTTGTTGTCAAAGGATCTTGAGCTGCCTGATGAAGAGATCATTCGGATTTACAGTACCGTTCAAGAGGTACTGATTCTTACGGAAAAGAAATTTTCTAGAGCTTTTCGACAAGTTTATCTCCGTTTTTCCCGAGTATATCAAGGGTTTGTTAGCTAGGTATGAGAAAGTTGAGTTATATAATATTCATTTAATGTACTTCTTTGTGATAACATAGAATGTGTAGGGAATTATTGGAAAGAAGCATGTGTAGATGCTAACGTGCATCTAATCCGTAGTTAATATTTTTTTGTATCATATCAAAACTAGGGAGGTAACTTTTCTATGAAAATGAGTGTTAAATTAATGTTTGGAACAGCAGTATTGAGTCTCTCTCTTGTGGTTGCTGCAGTTCCTGGATTTGCCTCGACTTCACACCACAAGGTTTCGGGCGGCTGGAGTGAAACGGGAGGATATTATATCAATGTTCCTAGTGGTTTTGTTGGTACTTTAGCTTCTAGTTCTCCTGAGAAACATGAAGGTAAACGACTATCGCAAGAGATTACAGGCAGTGGTGACTACCGTTATGCGGCATATGGCGAAACTACATGGAAAGATACTTATCATTATACAACTGCTCGAATGGAAGATAATAAGGACAATGTTCGGTCGACAAGTGGGAGACAATGGGGTACCGGCTACACCACTGCACAGTCCCCTTGGTACACTCCTAAATTATTTGAATGGACACAAGCCCGAACTTATTGGGGAAATTAATTTTTAAACCGGCTAGAGGGCTGCTGCATGTGACTCGTTTACAAAGATAATTTGCTAGGAGGCTACTTTATCTCGAAGAAAAGGGAGATAAAGCAGCCTCTAGTATAATGCTTAATCTGTAGTGAAATGAGGAAAGCAGATGTTTACACTGAGAAGAAAAGATATTATTTTCACCTTGCTTTTTTTATGCCTTTATATAATTTGTTACCTTTTTCTAACTTATATCGATAAGCAAGAAAGGTTCAACGAATTGTCCAATGGATTCTATTCTAATCATCATGCTGTATTAATTAATAACGGTGATAACGATTGGGTCGAAACTGAGCTTTCACAATCCAGTTATCGACTGTTCATAGAATATAATGATACCTACCGCTTTTTTATAGATCATAGTAGTGATTGGTCCCCTCCAATCGAATCTGGTCGTTTTTTTAGTCATGAAGAAAAGAAGCCGGTAGCGGTTATTGGAAGGGAAATGTTAGAGTACTCCAAAGATAGTAACGGTGGGAAGCATATATCGTTTAATGGAGAAAGCTATGAAGTAATCGGAATTATGGGTGCATCATTCGCGAGTCCAGTTGACTATCTAATCTTGCTATATCAACCTGGTCAGACGCCTTTAACACCTGATATGCGAATTATTATTGATAGTGATCATAAATCAACGGTGACTGAAATCACCGAAAATCTAATCAAAAAATTTCCTATGATCACTCTGATTGAAAGTGCACAAAAAGGGCTATCGAGAACGGCAAATATCCCCTTTCTATATCGTTTGCTAATTTTTGAGTTTTATCTCCTTTTGTTCCTTAGTGCATTAGCATTTATACGGTATTGGTACGAATCAGAAAAGAAAAAGCTGTATATTTTATTCATTATGGGCATTTCGAAAAATAAAATTAATCAACAGTTATTCTTTAAAGTCTCCATGTATATTACTGTCCCGGGAGTTATGATGTGTTTATTCATTTCTATTTTTGATTCTGGATCATTTTTAAAACAACTGATAGGGATAGCCATTCTTTTCCTGATTAGCGCCTGCTCTTTGTTAAGCCTGTTTCTCAGAACTAATTCTTCATCAAAAGGTGGTGCAATCAGCAAATGATCCTAAACGAACTAAAAATTTTTTTAAAAAAGCATAAATTATTAACGATGATTCTTTATCTTCAGCTTACTTTATTTTTTATAATTATAGGAACCTTCATTTCTTTTATCGAACAGCTTAATTATGAAAGTAATGGTCTTCAACAAATCTATGAAGGAAAGTCCATCTATCAGTTACTTGATGGTTATTATGATGGTGAAGTGTACCAAGATTTTGTTAGCCAGCCGGGTTATCTCGAACGATTAAAAAACTATTACAATGAACTAAATAATACAAATGATTTTGAATATCTAGCTATGTTCAATCACCATATCCTATTAAACGATAATGGGCTACCTGATGAGTTTATTGAGGGTTATGAACAAGGCAACAGGAAGTACCAGACAAAGATAGAAAATGCTACATTTACCGCTGTTAAATCGTTTCAAATGAATAAGCAGGCACTTGACTTTTTTGGGTTAGTTGCAGCAGAAGGAACGATTTGGAGTGAACATGATTTTAAGGGGTTCGAGGATACTGTACCAGTATTGTTGGGAGCTTCTTATCGAAATGTGTTTCACATTGGCGATGAAACTACTATCAATTTCTATAATAAGTCATTTAATATCAAAATTATTGGGTTTTTAAAGGAAAACAGTAAGCTTTACTTTAATAATGATACGGAGTTTTACTTAGACAAATATATCCTACTTCCTTATAGAGAGTATGATAATAAGCCTATTTCAGAAGTAGATGAATTATTCCAACAAGCTAGCTATTTTGCTATGATCAACGGCTACATTGTAACAGACAATGACCCATCAAGTATCGAATCAATGATGCAGCGGATTAACGCGATTGCTCAAAAATCATCTATTGGAAGTTATTCTTTTATCGGTCTGAATCCACATATCCTAAAATACAGGGGTTTAATGACCGTTTTACAAGAAGATAAAACCTTAGTCCAAACTGTATTTCTCTCTACAGCTCTATTAAATTTAATTATTATAATTAGCATTTTATTTCTACAACAGAAAAAGAGATTATCATTTTTCGCAATTCATTATATCAATGGGGCTACTAAAGTTGGACTTATAAAAATGCAGTGGATCGAAATATTTAGTGTTATACTGGCTGCTTATTTAACAAGCTTCATTGTTTTAGATCAGATTCTTAAAATCGGTGATTTTAAGACACAGTTTATTATGTTTTTAATTTGTATCTCTATGAGTATTATCATTTGCCTGTTGCTGGCGATTAAGCTTTGGTTTCGCCCAATTATGAAAGATATAAATATCGGGGATTAAGGAGGTACAATACGATGATTGAACTCGTAGAAATAAAAAAAAGATTTATTGATGGGAAACAGTACACGAACATCTTAGAGAATGTAAATATTCATATCCATCAAGGAGAATCTATCGCTATTAAGGGTAAGAGCGGTTGTGGAAAATCTACTTTACTCAATATTTTAGCAGGCCTGCTTCCATTCGAAGAAGGTGACATGCTTTTTAACAGAACCAATATTTCACGGTTTACAGCAAAGCAACTGGCAGAATACAGAAGGAATCACGTGGCTTATATAACGCAAAAGTTCCACTTGCTAGATGATCGAAATGTTTTCGATAATATTGCACTACCACTGCAATATCTCAGGATACCTAGAGGAGAAATAAAAAGTAGGATTGAAGAAGTTCTACATGATTTGGATATGGAAAATCACATCAAAAAAGACATATCATCATTATCAGGTGGAGAACGTCAGCGAGTAGCAATAGCCCGTGCCATAGTTAAAAAACCTTCAATATTACTAGCTGATGAACCTACTGGTTCATTGGATGAGGTAACCGAAGAATCCATATTGAGGATATTCCATGCCCTTCATCAGAAAGGAATGACAATAGTGATCGTTACTCACGATGATACTGTTTCAAGTCATTGTCAACATATATATGAGCTTCACCATAAGAGACTGCATCTTGTGAGTTAGTCTGAGTCCGATAGTCAAGAATACATCTCGAGAACTTTTATTTATAGAAATCTCCTTTGTTGAGGCGTTTATTGATAACGCGAAAGTAACTCAACAACAGGAGATTTTTTTACTTTTTTCACGAAGCAATAGCAATTTTTATATACATGAATCAGTCAATTATTCATTAACGATCTATTCACTTATCGTCAGGATTATAGAACGGATCTACTTCATGTTAATAAACGGTTTTTTGTTTGTTTCAGTTTTGGTGTAACAAAAATCGATTTGTCTCATGGTACTCATCAGACTCTTATTCATATGTTTTTCATGTAATACGTAAAAATATAGCGTAAAATAAATTAACCCTTTTCATTTATGTTTTTCGATACAGGAATTACCAACAAGCGATTGCTCAAGCTTATTCGTAAAATTCCGGGGTAATGGAAGAAGACAGTGGGCGAATACGAGAAGATAATTAAATTATCGCCTCCAAGCATGAGATCATGTTCAATAGACGAGCATATTGTACAGGGCTGGCGCAACTACTCTATCAGCCAGACTGGCTTAGCTAAGCTGGATTGGGTATATCATATAACGATTCGCCCGATGATAGGCCAAGAAGAAGAGACAGCGAAAAGGCGGATGAGTTCGATGCAAAGAGTACGGCACTTAGTTAAACAATATGGATTAAAAGGCTGCTATAATCTGTATGCATATGTATGACGAATATCGGAAGCTGGATAAGGGAAACCTCGCGTATGGTTTGAAGAGGAGGGGCTAAAAAAAGTCCTTTTACTCTGGGCTTACTTTATTCAGTATGTCCTTTATTTTATCTAAATCAAAATTATTTTCTATTTCATAATAATTAATTATATCATTTTTATCCCTGTAATTAATTATTGTTATTTGACTTTTATCGTCGCTCAGAGCCAACAGATACCTTCTTTCACCTTGTACTCTTACATCTATCCAAATTTCTTTATCAGTAGTATTTTTACCTCTCTTCAAATTCATTTCAGATAATATCTCCAAAATTCGGTTGATATCCTTTTTGTCTTTTGTGATTATTTCATTCTCGTTAGAGGAAAAATAAAATTCTAAAGATGAAACTTCTTTGTCTTCTATATTATCCATAATTGATTTCTTAAAAGTAGTACTAGGCTCCATTAAGTTTTGAATATCCTGAAAATTTAAGATAATGACCGTACCAATTAGTATACAAGCACATATAATTAAACGACGTATCATAAAAAACCTCCATAGCTTGTAACGAAATGATATTCCCCCTCTTCAAGGCCGGCTAGTATTTTTGCGGGAAGGTACCTTGAATAGTTCGATACGGCAGTATAAAAATCCTTTGGAAAAGACCAGTTAACCAGGTAATAATTCCGTTCTTAGCCTTACTTGTTATTGTTTATGGTTTTAATCAGCCATGAGCTGAATATATCTGACTGTTCCACATAAAAGCCTCCTTTCTATATATATTTAAGGAGATTTTTATTTATAACTAACAATTAAATGTATGAATTCCTATGATGTAGAATTGTTTCATCATATATGCAACAGAAACATGACTTGTTTCAGAGAAAGAGGGACGTTTCTCATTTGTTTTTCACGGAATACATAAAAATATAGCCTGAAATAAATTAACCCTTTTCATTTATGTTGATGTGTGGTTTAATGTTTATGAAACATGTTTCAGTAATTTCAGATTTTTGTTTCATGGTAATATAGGGGGTATTTCGTGGCCAATATGAAGGATGTCGCCAAATTGGCTGGTGTATCTCCAGCAACTGTATCAAGAGTATTGTCGAATAAAGGAAACACATCGCAAGAAACAAGGGCGAAAGTCCACATGGCGATACGGGAGACCAATTATGTGCCTCCTGGGAACGCCAAGACTCCGTCAACCAACAGCAGGACCATATGCTTAACCATCGCAAGGAATTCGATGGACATTTTCGGGAACCCGTTCTTTGACAGCGTGCTATATGGGTTATCGAGCGCAGTCGAACAGCATAACATGGATTTGCAGTTTGCAGTGTTTCACTGTGTAGAGCGGCAGATACAGAAATGCTTGCGATTGTACAAAGAAAAGAAGGTAGATGGATTCATATTGACCGGGGTGTTGTCGGCCGACAAGGAACAGCTGTTGAAAGCGCTTCATAAGGAGTATATTCCCTTCGTGCTGATCGGACGCACGTTCCATCACGACGTGTTCTCCGTCCATAATGATAACATGCGGGACGGATACATGGCGGCCAGACATCTGATTGAAGCAGGGTACCGGAAGATCGTCGTATTTACGCAAGATACGAAGCTGGACGTGTTCGGAGCGCGAATTTCCGGTTATAGGCAAGCCGTGCAGCAATTCGGATTGGATGCCGGCCCGCAACGCATCGTCCAGGTTGGTTCGGAAGAAGACGACATTATGGAAGCGCTGCAACGTCTGCTGGAGGAAGGGATTGCTTTCGACAGCGTCATGGCGACAGACAGCGTGGTGTCGCTCAGCGTGCTGAAGTTCTGCCAGCTTAAAGGGCTGCGCGTGCCGGAAGATGTGGGGATTATCGGATTCAACGACGCGCCATACTTGGTCAAAGTATCTCCTACGCTAAGCTGCGTGGAGATGAACGGGGCCAGCTTGGGAGCGGAGGCATTTCATCTATTGAACGAGCTTATCGATCAGCCTCAAGCGATGAGTCTCAAAAAAAATGTAACGCTGCCATCAGAGCTCGTGATTCGCCAATCGACCGGCAGGATCGAATCCAAGGATAAATAAGACAAAGACACAACAGGCATAAGAACATAGACGCTGCGCGGCAGTACCTGCAGGAGTCACAATTCAAGCAACGGAAGTGAACAAGGGAGCGATTATGGAACTGTATCTTGTGCGGCACGGGCAGTCGGTCGGCAATACGATGCCGGACCGGGATATGCCTGATTCGCCGCTAACCGAGCGCGGACTCGCGCAAGCCGGGCGCGTGGGGATGTATTTGCGAGACAGAGGGATTGCCGGCATATTTGCCAGTCCATTAATTCGGGCGCTGCAGTCGGCGCAGCCTCTGGCTCAACTGCTTCAATTACCGGTTCAAGTACGGAAGGAATTATACGAAGTGAGGGAGGGCGGCCAGTACATAGGGCCTTCGCTGCAATCGTTATCGGAATGCGTCCCGGAGGCGGCGTTCCAAAATACGATGGAGAAAGACGGATGGGTGTATCCGGGAGGAGACAATCACGAGATCGTCGTGCAGCGTGCGCGCGAAATGCTGCGGCAGCTAAACATGTGCGGCGAGGAGCGGATCGCGGTGTTCTGCCATGGGAATTTTAACGAGTATTTGATACGTGAGGCGTTAGGTATCGCTTCTTCGGCGCATATTCGGTTTCCCCAAGCGAATACGGGCGTTACCCATATCATCTTCCGCGAACATGCAACAGAGCTAATCAAGCTGAATGATACGACTCACCTTGAAGCCGGTCAACTATCCGATCAACAGAGCAGCGTGAATACAAAGAGAGCTGCCCGCTAAGCGGATGATGATTTCAATGAAGAGGAGAACATTTTATTATGCACTTATATGTAATTCGACATGCGCAATCGACGATGAATATCGGACAGGGAGGCGGACCGAACTGCAACTTATCGGAAATAGGACGCTGGCAGGCGGATCAACTTCCGCCCTTGTTCGGGAATATTCCGTTACAGGCCATCTTCTGCAGCCCGCTGCGCAGAGTGATTCAGACGGCAACGCCGCTTGCGGAGGCCAAAGGCTTGGATATCGTGCTCATTCCCGAAATGTCTGAAATCTTCAATGAGGAATGGAAAGATTACCGCGATTATGAGTGGGAAAGCTGCGGGCAGGTGCTGGCTGAATTCCCGCATGCGCAATTTGCGGATTACCAAGATGTAAACCAAAAGTGGTGGCCGGCTTGGCCGGAAAATCACGCAATCGTTCGAAAGCGCGTACAAAAGTTTGTCGACGCGAAGCTCAAGGCTTATTACGGGACGGATGCGCACATTGCCGTATTCGGGCATGGCCAGACAACCGCCGATATGAAACAAATCGCCAATCCAGGCGACACGTACCCTGTCTACAATGCAGGTGTTGTGCACTTTATTCTTGATTCCGAAGGCCAATGCGAATCGGTAACGTTGCATAAAGACCACCTCGGTCAGCACGTCTACGAATAATAACGACGTTCATTTCAAGGGGGACAACTCATCATGGCTAAGAAAATGGTATTGCTGCTGCTCTCATTGACGGTCATCTTGTCGCTTACGGCTTGCGGCCCGAAGCGTGACGCTGAACAAGCGAAGCCAAATGCGGACGCGAAGCAGCAACAACAGGAAGGCGACATGCCGCCAAAACCGGACAAGCTGAAAGTGTGGGGGGCGGAAAATGAGCCGGAATTAAAATCGTTGCGGGCCATTACGGCGAAGTTCACGGAGAAGACCGGCATTGCGGTCGAGGTTGTTCCATTCAACCCGCGCCAACAAGCGAAAGCCTTTTCACTCGATGGCCCTTCTGGCCGTGGTCCCGATCTATGGAGCGCCACGCATAACTCGATGGGCCGCAATGTTCTGCAAGGCCTGGCTGAACCATTCCAAATCAGCGCGGAGCAAATTAGCCAGTACTCGCCAGAAGCCATTCAAGCCGTTACGGTCGATGGCCAAATCTACAATCTGCCGATGGTTGTCGAAACGACAGCGTTGTTCTACAACAAGGAGCTGATGCCGAAAGCTCCGGAGACATGGGCCGAGCTTGAAAAATTCGCGCTGGAGTTTACGGATGCATCGCAAGATAAATACGGCTTCCTATTTGATGCAACGAACTTTTATTACTCTAACATGTTCCTGCAAGGCAATGGCGGTTACATTTTCGGATACAACAAGGATAAGGGCTATGATGTCGATGATATCGGATTGAATAATGAAGGCTCCGTAACAGGTGCAGAGCTTGTGAAGTCATGGTTTGAAAAAGGACTGATCCCGGCGTCGATCAATGGGGACGTGCTCGATGGCCTGTTCAAGGAAGGGAAAGCCGCCGCCGTCATCTCGGTTCCATCGTCGATCAAGAACTACGAGGATGCGCTGGGAGACAAGCTGGGCGCCGTTCCGCTGCCGAAGCTGGATAACGGGCAACGTCCTCCTTCCTTCCTCGGAGTGAAGGGTCTGGTGCTGTCTCCGTTCTCCGACCATAAAGAATGGGCTACCGAGCTGGCATTGTTCATTACGAACGATGAGAACGGGGCGAGCCATTTCCAAGCTGCCGGTGAAATCCCGGCGCGCCCCGGCATTCTGGAGAGCGATCTTGTCAGGAAGCATCCGTATTTCTCGGCGGTTGCGGAGCAAGCGAAATTCGCTACGCCGACACCGAACAATCCGGAAATCTCTCAAACGTGGGAGCCTATGAAAAATGCGCTTGTCTTCTTGGCAAAGGGACAGAACACCAAGGAAGTATTGGATGAAGCTGTCGTGCAAATTAAAGAACAAATCGCCATCAATAACGCAAGCAAATAGGACGGAAGCAGTCGGATGGGGATACTTCTGCCGTATCCCCATCCGCATCATGGATGCTTCAAGGGATACACATTAGGAGGCTTGATTAGATTGGGAGAACTACATGCGCGAACCGACAAGCCGCAAATAAGCGCACATCATCCAAATTTGGCGATGCTGCTGTCCATCATTCCGGGATTGGGGCAAATCTATAACCGAAGATATATCAAAGGAACTCTCTTTTTCGTTTTGTTTTTATCATTTTTGGGAGCTTTTTCCGACTTTTTGAATATTGGTTACTGGGGGTTATATACGCTGGGGACGATTCAAGGGGTTGATGATTCCCGGTCGCTTCTCATTCAAGGCATTATCTCGGTTATATTGACGGTGTTTCTCATCGGGTTCTATTGGATCAACCTGACCGATGCGCGGAAGGAAGCCTGCAAGATTCGCGAAGGCTGGAAGATTACCTCCATGCATGAAGGCTTCAAGCAGGCATGGGATAAAGGGGTTCCGTATGTGCTTGTCGGGCCGGGGATCTTCATGATTATTTTCGTGCTTATTTTGCCGCTACTGTTCATGGTTTCATTGGCATTTACGAATTACAACATATATAACTCGCCGCCCCGCTTTCTGCTGGATTGGGTGGGGCTCGACAACTTCAAAAATATTTTTGCCGTGCCGATATGGCGCAATACGTTCTTCTCTGTCCTCTCGTGGACGATCGTGTGGACGTTTGTGGCGACGACGCTGCAAATTTCGCTGGCGCTGTTTTTGGCGGTCGTCGTTAACGACAAGCGCGTCAAATTCAAAAAGTTTATTCGGACGATGCTCATTTTGCCGTGGGCGGTGCCCGCATTCGTCTCCATTCTCGTATTCGCCGCGATGTTCAACGACCAATTCGGAGCCATTAACCGGCAAATACTGGCGCCGTTCGGCTTGGCGATTCCATGGATGTCTGATCCGCTATGGACGAAAGTCGCGATTATTATCGTGCAGGTATGGCTTGGCTTCAGCTTCGTGTTCGCTTTGTTTACAGGCGTGCTGCAAAGTATTTCAAGTGACTGGTATGAGGCAGCCGAAGTCGATGGCGCAACCAAATGGCAAAGATTCCGCTTCATTACGCTGCCGCACGTCCTGTTCGCGACCGCGCCGCTGCTCATTATGCAGTATACGGGCAATTTCAATAACTTCAACTTGATTTACTTGTTCAACCAAGGCGGGCCTCCGGTTCGCGGGCAGACGGCAGGTTCGACGGATATCGTTATCTCGTGGGTATACAAGCTTACCTTTGAAACATTGAATTATAACATGGCTGCGGTCATTTCCATCATCCTTGGTCTGATTGTGGCAACAGTCGCCTTTTTCCAATTCAGGAGGACTCGTTCGTTCAAGGAGGAGGGTAACGTCTAATGGGTGCGAAATGGAAATCAAGACTGGAGCTTACCGGGATTTATGCGTTCATTCTGTTCATGTTTATCGTCATTATGTATCCGCTTTTATGGGCTTTGGGTGTCTCTCTGAATCCGGGCACAAGCTTGTACAGCGCCAAGATCATTCCTGAAAATTGGTCGTTGGAGCATTATTCGTGGCTGTTCACGGACCCGAATAGTCAATACATGCTGTGGTACAAAAATACCCTCATCGTAGCCAGCTGGAAAACCGTATTGTCGCTCATCGTGACGACGTTTTTAGCGTATGCGTTCTCGCGGTACAACTTCAAAGGGCGCAAGCATGGCTTATACGCGATTTTGCTGATCAAAATGTTCCCGGTGCTTATGGGGATGGTTGCCTTATATATTTTGCTGAACATTTTGGGGCTGCTGGACACGCTCGCGGGCTTAATCTTGATTTACGTCGGGTCGTCGATACCGATGCATGCGTTTTTGATCAAAGGTTATTTCGACACGATTCCGCGTGACTTGGATGAATCTGCGAAAATTGACGGCGCGGGCCATTTTCGAATTTTCTTTCAAATTATTTTGCCGCTGGCAAAACCGATCTTGGCTGTCGTGGCCTTGTTTAATTTCATGACGCCGTTTATGGATTTCTTGCTGCCGCGCATCGTGATCCGCAGCTCGGAAAACTATACGCTTGCCGTTGGTTTGTTTAACCTGGTCAATCAAGAATTCAGCAACAACTTCACTCGTTTTGCCGCGGGATCGATGCTGATTGCGATTCCGATCGCTGCCGTATTCCTGTTCCTGCAGCGATTCCTCATTTCCGGCTTGACGGCGGGCGCGACGAAAACGTAATTGAACTTGGCATTGGGAGCGGCGAGGGAGGGGGAGATGAATGACAAGCCCTTGGATTGTGGATCCAGCGAGCATAGGCTTGCGGCTGATTCTCTCGCTTGTGCTCGGAGGCATTATCGGATTCGAACGAGAGATGAACCAGCATGCCGCCGGATTCCGCACCAATATATTGGTATGCATCGGTTCTACGCTCATTATGCTGCTGTCTGTCTATGGCTTCAACGCCTTCGTCGATGAACCGAATGTCCGGATCGATCCGGCCCGTCTTGCTGCACAGGTCATTAGCGGCATCGGGTTTCTCGGCGCAGGAACGATCATTCGTACGGGAACCTCGGTAAAGGGGTTGACGACAGCGGCTACGCTATGGGTGATGGCTGCGATCGGCTTGGCGGTAGGCGCCGGTTTTTATTTTCCGGCAATCCTGACGTGCGGGCTCGTATTCGCCTCTTTGCAAGTGTTGAACAAGGTGGAGCTTCGGTATGTAGCGGTGAATAAAGCGCATTCGATTCACCTGATTACCACTGGCGCAGCCGGGGCGCTAGGCACGATATCGGAGCAATTGCTCAGCGCGCGGATAGAGATTAAGAAATTGAATGTGGAAGATGGCATAATAGACGCCGCTGCAGCCTGGGGAGAGAAAGAAACGCTGCCGTTGCACATTGCGATGACGGTCGTGATTCCGAAGAAAATGCCGCTTGGCGAGTTTGCCGAGCTGCTGAAAGCAATACCGGGTGTGAAGGCAGTCAAGGTTGATTGAATTGCCGCGGCAATAGATGATGACGCCGGAGTATCATATCCCGGCGTCTTTCTCATCAAATATTAGGTTTTCGACAGACTGTTTCTTCGCTGTGTGGATTGCCGCACGATTAGCTCTGAAGGCAGAGTGACCGTTTTGTTCTTGTTGATGCGCTCGGGGTCGTCCAGCAGCTCGATCAGCAGTTCAAGCGCTTCTAAACCGAGGTGCTCCCCTCTAATCGTGGTACAGCTAATCGATGGCGATATTTTATTGAGGAATGCCGCGTCATTGAAGCCGATAATGCCGACATCTTCCGGCACGCGCAGGTTGCGTTCGCGGCAGTATTTCAGCACGCCGAGCGCCATGACGCTGTCGGCTGCGATGATCGCATCGAATCCTTTTCCGCCGGAGGTATACCGATCCAGAGCCTCCATCATGTGCGCTTCTTCCGATCCGAACAAGATAACGCTGTCGTCACCCGATTCCAAGCCATTGTTGTGCAGCGCCTGCTTATATCCCGCGATCCGATCGCGCACGACATCCAAATCCAAGCTTTCGGTCAAAAAAAGAATGTGCCGATATCCTTCGTCAATTAAGTGCTGCGCGGTAACGTATCCGTCACGAAAATTATCGCTATGGATGCAAAAGATGTTATGCTGCAGACTGCGTCCGATCATGACAAAAGGGACGGAATGCTGTTGCAGGCTTTGAATCAGCGTGCTTTTATCCGCCGACAGCACTCCTGACAAAATAAAGCCGTCCACTCTTTTATCTTTAAACAATTTCAAACATTTTTCGACTTGTTGTTCAACAGAGCGAAACGTTGAAATTTGCAAATCGTATCCGTATGTTTGGGTAGCGTTAGATAAACCTAGAAGCACATTGGCATAGTATGGATTGCCGAAAATTTCACCCGGATCGCGCGCAATCGTGTAGCATATGGTTCGAGGTCCGGCTGCGGGGAACCTTTGCTGTATATGTTGAGTGGGCACGTATCCCAGCTCTTGTATCGCCTTTGCCACTTTTTCGTTCACTTCGGAGGATGTGTTCCCCTTGCCTGTAAGCACCCGCGATACGGTCGCTGGCGAAACACCCGCTACACGCGCTATATCTCTCACCGTTGGCAAGTTCCCACCTCCTATTCTGCAAGGAAATTATCATTGAAGCATCTCTATTATTTAAGCACATATTGTAATACGGTGAAAGCGGATAGAAGGTCCATTGATATTTCAGCATACAGCAAACAAAAAGCTGCCGTCTGCGACGATACGCAACACGAGCAGCTTATTTATGTTCATTTTGCTGTGATGAAGGATGAAGCCGATGCGGCCAATTAAACGCTGCCGAGCACTTTGTCGACCAGGCCGTATTCCAGCGCTTCCTCCGCCGACATGAAGTAATCGCGATCGGTATCTCTCTCGATTCGTTCGAGCGGCTGACCTGTGCGATCCGCCAATATTTGATTCAGCTTGTCGCGCATCTTCAGGATGCGGCGGGCCCGGATTTCAATATCCGACGCTTGCCCTTCGGCGCCGCCGAGCGGCTGGTGAATCATGATTTCGCTATTCGGCAGCGCAAATCGCTTGCCCTTCGCTCCGGCATTCAGCAGGAATGCGCCCATGGAAGCGGCCATGCCTACGCAAATGGTAGAGACGTCCGGCTTGATGTGCTGAATCGTATCGAAGATGGCCATGCCGGCCGAGATGGAGCCGCCTGGACTGTTGATATACAGATGAATGTCTTTCTCCGGGTCGTCAGCAGCCAAGAAGAGCAGCTGTGCGATAATCGAATTCGCCACTACGTCATTGACTTGAGTTCCAAGAAAGATAATGCGGTCTTTCAGCAGTCTGGAATAAATGTCATAGGATCGTTCTCCTCGATTCGTCTGTTCGACAACTACAGGTACGTAACTCACGATAATCCCTCCTCAGCTTCCTTAACTAGAATATTAACCAAATCCTGGACCGTTAAACGTAAGTCCGATCCAATGAATTACGAGCTATAGCCATATCATAACGAATTTTTTTTAAAAAGTCAAAGATGGTCAAACTATTTTTTATTTACGAATCACGGGCAAATGTGTTTCTATTAACGAAAAAATATAGGCTGGCCTATGTTATCATTTTTTGCACTGCATTTTTAATGGCACAAAAAATGAGCATCAAAAAGTGAACGTTTCCATGCCATGAGCCTGTGACCTAAAATGGGGACACAAAGGAGGTGACGTCAATGTCAGCAAGAGCATCCTCTTACACTCCGGACATTCAGGCAAGAGGGAACGGAAGATGGAGACGCATAGGCAAGGTGTTTTGGAACGAGAGGTTTCTGTGGCTGATGGCCCTGCCAGGCCTATTGTTTTTTATTGTGTATAAGTATCTTCCGATGCTTGGTGTAGCAATCGCCTTCAAGGATTACAATTTGATGCTCGGCATTTGGGACAGCAAGTGGGTGGGCCTGAAGCATTTCTACCGCATATTCGAAAATCCGGATATCGGCCGCATTTTTTTGAATACGCTCATTATTAGCTTCTATCAAATTGTATTCGCTTTCACGATTCCGATCTTCTTGGCGATTATGATTCATGAGGTATCCAAAAGGTCGTTCAAGCGCGTGCTGCAGACCGTCTTCTACATGCCTCACTTCCTGTCTTGGGTGGTCGTGGCCGGTATCTTCTACCTGATGTTCCAAAGCGACGGCGCCGTGAACAACCTGTTGCTGGATATGGGCTTATCGAAAATCGATATTTTGTCCAATTCGGACAACTTCCGGTTCATGCTGGTGCTGCAGGTGATCTGGAAGGAGTCGGGCTGGGGCACGATCATTTACTTGGCGGCGCTCTCCAGCATCGATATGGAGCTGTATGAAGCGGCGAAGATGGATGGTGCCGGACGGCTGCGCCAGATATGGAACATCACGCTGCCGGGCATACGCAGCACGATTGTCGTCCTGTTCATTTTGCGGCTGGGCAGTGTGCTGGATGTCGGCTTCGAGCAGATCTTCCTGATGCTGAACCCGTCCGTCAGGGACGTCGGGGAGGTCATCGAGACGTATGTCTATCAAGCGGGGGTCGTCAACGGCAACTTCAGCTTCTCGACGGCGGTGGGGCTGCTGAAAGGCTTGATTGGGCTGATTATGATTTTCGGCGCCAACAAGCTGGCGAAACGCATGGGGGAGCGCGGCGTATTCTAAAGCCGGTTGCTTCCGCAATTTGTAAGTGCTTACATCATAGAATGCCCATCATGATTTTACAATGAACCTAGGGAGGATGTAATCATGAAATTACCGGGTAAAAAAGTGTTGTCTCTCATCTTGGCATGTACAATGGCGGCCAGCCTGCTGGCGGCTTGCGGCAATGGAGGAGGCGCCAAGGAATCGAATGCGGGCGGAGGTCAGAGCGCGGGCGAGGACGGCAAGAAATACAGTGTCTCGGCGATGAATATTTTGTTCGGCGCGGCGCCTCCGACAACGAACAGCACGGGCATTAAGGCGATTGAGGACAGATACGGCATTGAATTCAAATATATTCCGGTGGCCGCTGGCGATTACACAAATAAGGTCGGCGTGACAGTAGCATCGGGCGACATGCCCGATTTGATGCTGATGGAAGACCCGAACGCCAATTACTTCAACTGGGCGGGCAGCGGCATGTTTTTGCCCATCGAAGACTACATCAAGGATTATCCCAATCTGAGCAAGATTCCGCAGGAAATCTGGGACATGCTGACGTATGAAGGGCATATTTACGGCGTTCCGCGTCTGCGCGGCATTCCGTTCCACGCGATGGTCATTCGTCAAGATTGGCTCGACAAGCTGGGCTTGAAGATGCCTGCCAATTACGATGAGCTGTATGAAGTAATGAAGGCGTTCACGCTGAACGATCCAGACGGGAATGGGAAGAAAGATACGTATGGCTTTGCGTTGGATGGCACGTTCAGCGGCTTCAACGGCCTGTTCGGTTCATACCGGGCGCTCCGGTTCGGCTGGTTCGAGGATGGGCAAGGCGGCATCACGCATGGGTACATGATGCCGAACGCGAAGGATGCGGTGGCATTCCTGGCGAGAGGTTATAAGGATGGCCTGTTCAGCCCGGACTATACGATCAAGAAAGGCACGCAGGCCGACGAGGACTTCTTGACCGGCAAAGCGGGCATTATCGGCAACTGGGCGTACACCGCCTTCAGCAAAGCCCGCTTCGACAAGGCTTACAGCGTCAACAAAGATTTTCGCGTCGCATCGGTTCCGCCGCTGACGGGCCCGGACGGCTATAAAGGCTATGGGAAGTATCACGGTTTCTATGGGTTCTTCGTTATGCCGGCAAGCCTTGGCAAAGACGAAGATAAGGTGAAGAAGCTGCTCTCCATCCTGGACGATCAGATCGGTGACGAGGGCGCCGAGTTCATGAAGTGGGGCGTGGAGAATGAGCATCATAAGCAGGAGAACGGACAGAACGTCCTGACCGACAAAGGCTTGATCGAAGGCACAGGCAAATATGTGCTTACCAACCATGCGGCAGAGGGAGAATGGATATATAACCCGGACGATTGGGACGAATTGAAGAAAATGAAGGATGAGAACTTCAAAGTCGCGATGGAAGGCGAACCGTACAGCGATCAGTCGATCGGCCTCTTCTCGCCGACATACAGCGAAAAAGGAAAAGAGCTGGATCAATTCCTGACGGACCAAGTGAACAAGATCATTCTTGGCGAACGCCCGGTTGACGATTACGACAAGATCATCCAGGAGTGGAAAGGCAGAGGCGGAGAGCAGATCATTAAGGAATTCAACGAGGCTTACCAGAAGCGGAAGCAGGGCTGATGGAACAGGCTAGGCAATAGTCCGTTGCCGCCGTGCGCAATGCTTGAACCGGCGCGGCGGCAGGAAAGGAGTGAGCATCATTGTTACAGCGCATGAGGAGCGGGGATCGGTGGTTTAACGCCATCAACATGACTTTGCTTACTGTTTTGGCCGTGGTCACGATACTTCCGATTATTCACGTATTCGCGATGTCGTTCGCAACGACGGAGGAATCGCTGTCAGGCCGGTTCATCCTCTGGCCGTCGACATGGACGACCGAGGCATACCGTTACATCTTTGATACGGGCGTATTCTTCATTTCCTTGAAAAACACGGTGTGGCTGACCGTTATCGGGACGCTCATCAATGTCATCCTGACCGCACTGCTGGCCTATGTGTGCTCTAGACCGCAGTTCAGCGCCCGGCGCGTCATTATGTTCCTGGTGCTGTTCACGATGCTGTTCGGCGGCGGCATGATTCCGACGTACTTGGTGGTCAAGGGCACCGGGCTGATTAACTCCCTGTGGGCGCTTGTCCTTCCGGGAGCGATCTCCGCCTTTAACATGCTCGTTATGCGGGATTTCTTCGAATCGTTGCCGGAGAGCGTCATCGAGTCGGCCCGAATCGACGGCTGCGGAGATCTGCGGATATTGGGGCACATCGTATTCCCGTTGTCGCTGCCCATTCTGGCTACGTTCACTTTGTTTTATGCGGTGGGCAACTGGAATCAATATTTTTCGGCGATTTTGTATTTGAACGATCCGGACAAATGGCCCTTGCAAATTTTATTGCGGCAAGTGGTGCTCGTCGGTCAAGCCGACATCTTTTCCAATCTGGATCCGAACGTGCCGCTCCCGCCTTCGGTATCGATTCAGATGGCGACGGTCGTGCTGGCTTCGTTCCCGATCGTCGTGCTTTACCCGTTCCTGCAGCGTTATTTTGTGCAAGGGTTGACGCTCGGCGCGGTAAAAGGATAGTGATGAGCGAAGCAGCAGGCGTTCTCAGGTAACGTCTGCTGCTTATTGGCTTGGATGCGGGAGGCGCTGCGAACGCTGGAAGAACTCCGGCAGGGGGCCGTCCCGGCAGCCTGTGCAAGCCAGTGTCCGGTATCCGGATATTCGGCTATTTCTCTGACATCTGTTTGCGATATTGCCCCGGTGTCGTTCCGGTCGTTTTCTTGAATGTGCGGATAAAGTTCTGGACCGACGTGTAGCGGAGCTTCTCGGCAATGTCCTGAATGCGCATATCAGTCTGGAGCAGCATGTCCTTCGCCCGATCGATGCGGTACGTAATGACATAGTCCACGAAGTTGCGGCCGGTATGCTTCTTGAACAGCCGGCTGACCTGGAATGTATTCAAGCCGATGGCGTCTGCGCATTGCTGCAGCGAAATGTCTTGATCGTAGTGCTCATGGATGTAGGTGACGATGCGCCCGATCAGCTCCGTGTGCTTCGGATGAGCCTGTTCGTCAAGCGCCGCCTTCAGACGTTGGAACACCTCCGTCAGGAAGAAGGCTTCCACATCGCCTAATGTCTGCTGCGCGGACAAGGTGCTGAGCAGCAGACGCTGCAGCTCCGGCTTGAATTCCATGCCGTGATGCTGCTGCATGCAGCGCAGAATAGAGCCGAGCAGCTGGGAGAAGAAGCCGTGCACCGAATCTACGGAGAAGACGGCGCCTTCCTTCAGGCCCTCCATGAGATGAATGAATTCGGCCTGCGCCGGCTCGAGCTTCGCAGCTTTTAAGCCATCCAGAATCTTATAGGTGGACTCTGCAATATCCTCCAGCTGGATGCTCATGGCAGGGTCCAGCTCATGGATGAAGATGGCCTGGTCTTCGTGCAGCACGAACCGGTAACGTGAAGCTTGTTCCGCTTGCTTGTAGGCATCAGGCAGCCCGCCGAGTCCTTGCAGCGAATAGGAGACGGACAAGGTGACGGTTAGTTGCAGATACGTCTCAATGGCATGCAGCAGGTCGGCGCTGGCTTGCTTCAGCACCTCCGGCTCCAGCGGTGTCTGATTGGCAATAAAAACGGCGAATTGCCCCGGCTTCATCATGAGCGAGTGCGCTTGGCCATAACGATCCGCCAGCTCAAGCGCCATGTTCTCGACGGCGAAGTAGAGCAAATATTGATCATCATGCGGATATTTGGCATGCAGCTTCCATGTATCAAAGGTGAGCAGCATGATGGCGATATAGGAGGCATTTTGGCCGTATTGGATGTCGGCGCGCGCCTCATGCTCTTGAATGCTGCCGAGCAAATATTGATGCAGCGTATGCTGCTCCATCTTGTCGCGATAGCGGATCAGGCTGGTTTCGAGCTGCTGGTTTTCGCGTATTATCGTTTCGATGGCCCGGTGTGCTTGCTCCATTTCATTGCATCGTTCCTGGCCAGCCGGTTGATCGGATGAACGGAGCGGCTGAATGGCCTGAGTCAGCTTGCGGACCGGTCGGTACAAGTTCGTTGCGGCGCGCAGAGACAGAAATGCGGCGATGGCAACGAAGCTTAACGAAATGCCGATGGTCAGCCACTGCACCCGGTTCGCGCTCCGGTTCAGCTCGGCTTCCGAGATCGCGGATATGTAGTACCAATCCTGATTCCGGGAAGGGAGAACGCTCAGAACGGAAGAGACTCCATTCAGCCGGGTGCGAATCTGTGCCAACGGCTCGGCGGTCTTGATCTGCTCCAAGTTGTCGAGGCTGATTGCTTTGCCGATCTGCTTGCGGTCGGTATCCAAAATGATCTGGCCATGCCCGTTTACCACGAAGAGGGAGAGTGTGGAATACGTATTTTTTGCCGACATCTGATTGCCGAGCGTATCGGCATCGAGATAAGCGATAATGGCACCGGTAATCGACTTCTTCTCGGTGGAATCCTCGGCTACGGGCCGGATCAGCGTCAATACGTTCCGGTCGATGCGCTTGTTGGCCGGAATGCTGGTGCGCGTGTCGATCCACACGCCTTGCAGCGAGATGCGTCTGGCCATGTCCAACGCGAGCGGGTCGCGGAACTCTTCCTCGCTCAGCAAGTGATTGTCCGAGGTCAATATGCGCGCGGACTGGAAGGAATAAAAATCGAGCTCGATGACATGCTCCATGCCGCTGCGGATGTTAACGAGCACGTTCTGAAGCTGCCGCACCACTTCAGGGTGGCGCGCGGACAGCTCCTTCATCGCGAATTGGGCCAGTATGCCGGGATAGGAGCGTTTATCGGAATATGTGTATTGAAGCAGGAGCTCGTCGATTTTTTTTATCTGGTCGTTCATCTTGCTCTGGGCGTGCCGGAGCAGAGTCGTATTATACAGAGTGGCTTGCTCCCGTATCGTAGAAGTGAGGACATTCGAGATGGTCAGCCCCAATACGAGTACGGGAATGGTCGCCAATAGCAGCATGGAAATGAGCATCTTTTGTTTATGATGGACAGGACGCAGCAGATGGGAGACTTTTTTGGTCATGGCGGCAAGCAACGGGCGGCCCCTCCTAACATGATCTAGAAGATGTTGGGGTAAATATGCTTTAGTATAGCACAAATGTAAGCGCTTGCGTTTAATTCCAATGCAAATCAAATGATAATAAGGAGAGGATTATATGCTGGTTGAACGGTATAGTCTGGACCTGCTACGAGAGAAGCTGATTCCATCCGCTCGATTTGAGCCATTTCCTAAGGCGGCATGCCGGGAAAGCTGGTTGCGGCTGCCCGGTGATATCCGGGCGTACTGGATTGCGCAGGGAGAGATGTTTTTTCATGCAGAGTGGCCTATGCTGCCGGCTTCGTTGTACATGGATTACGTCCGTACAGGCAATCGCACGCGATACCAGGAGGTCCATTTTGCGCGCCGCAAGGCGTTGGTCCGCCTCGTCTTGGCCGAGAGCATGGAATACGATGGGCGCTTTCTCGACGATATCGTGAACGGCATCTGGGCAATATGCGAGGAGAGCACGTGGTGCTGGCCGGCTCATTTAAGCGATATTAAGCGCGGGGAGGTCTGGGCGTTGCCCGATATCGACGAACCGGTCATCGACTTGGGGGCGGGGGAGACGGCTGCGCTGGTGGCTTGGGCGTACTATTTGCTGCGGGAAGCGCTGGATGCTCATTGTCCGCAGCTAGGCAAGCGCGTCCGCCGGGAGCTTCATGCGCGAATGATAGATTCGTACGAGCGGGAGGATGGTTACTGGTGGATGTCCTTCCAGCCTGACATGCTCGTCAACAATTGGAATCCGTGGTGCAATTCCAACTGTCTGGCTGTGCTGCTGCTTATCGAGGAGGATGAGGGCCGCCGCGTCTCCCTCGTCCACAAGGCGCTTCGCAGCTTGGACCGCTTTATCGCTTCCTATGAAGAGGATGGCGGATGCGATGAAGGGCCGGCTTATTGGAGCCGCGCGGCTGCATCGCTTTACGATGCCCTGCAATTGCTGCATAGCGCGACAGGCGGAATCGTATCCGTGTTCGATGATGTGAAAATTAAGAACATGGCCAACTATATTTTGCATATGCACATTGGCGGAGATGCGTATGTGAACTTTGCCGATTCTGCCGCGAAGCTCGCGGTTCCGGCCGGATTAATCGCTCAATTCGGACATGCCATCGGGGATACGCGATTGCGGGCGTTCGGGCAGCATGCATATCGGCAGCAGCGGGAGTACCGCTACTGGGAAAGGGAGGAAATCCCGAGCCTGCAGCGGATGGTGTCCGAGCTCTTCTCGATGCCGGAAGCCGATGGGAGCGAGTCGAGGTTGGAGCTGCCGCTTGATATATGGATGGCTGGCGTGGAGGTGATGGCGGCGCGGGAGCGGGGGAACGGGCAAGGCTGGTTCCTTGCGGCCAAGGGCGGTCATAATGGAGAAAGCCATAATCATAACGATATTGGCAGCTTCATCGTGTATGCCGACGGCAGTCCGCTATGGATCGATGCAGGGGTCGGCACATATACGGCGAAGACGTTCAGCCCGGATCGCTATTCGATCTGGACGATGCAGTCCGGCTATCACAACGTTCCGTCCGTGAACGGAATCGAGCAAGCGGCGGGCAGTCAATATCGAGCCGGTTATGTCCGTCATGAAGCAGACGGTGAGGTGTCCCGTCTTGCCATGGACATTGCTTCGGCCTATCCCGCCGCTTCCGGCATACGTCAATGGACACGCACGTATACGCTGCATCGGGAGTCAGACTGTGATGCCCGCACCGGGGAGTGCAGGGGAAGTGAGGCTGCAAGCGCCCCGCCGTACGCCATGCTTGAACGAGAGGGAACTGCTGCAAGCGCCCAACCGTACGCCGTGCCTGAACGAGAGGAAGAGACTGTACGCGCCTCGGCTCAGAATGCGCAGGAGCAGGGTGTCGGTATCCCATCCCATATCGTTTTGGAAGAGGCGGTGGAGCTTGCCGAGCCGAGCCGGAACGTGGTGCTGAACTGGATGTGCGCTCATGAACCGCACGTACTGGCCGGGACCATTGTGCTGCATCATGAAGCGGGCAGAGGGAAGGCGCGCATGTCTTACGACGAGACGTTGTGGGATATCCGGGTGGAGCCGATTGCATTGGAAGACGAGAGGCTGCGCGCCGCATGGGGCGACACGCTCTATCGTCTGATCATGTCCGCGCGGCGTCCGATACATGCGGAGAGCTGGCAGTTCGTGCTGAAGCGGGCGTAGGATTTCACTAAAGTGCGAAGTCGTCACTGAACAGACCAGGCCGGATTCGGGTTGTCATCATGCGCCGTTGGGCTGCGAGGACGGATTTCCGCCTCCCTTGGACAACTGCTGAACTGCAAATGTGCATCTGTTTTCGGGATATAGAGGACTTTTAGGCAATTGAACTGCAAAAGTACAGCAGATTTCTTGATTCAAGCCATTTTGGTAGTTTCAGGGTGATTTTAGCTGTAGATTTGCATTTCGTTGGGTGAAAAAAAGAAAAATAATAAATTAAGATGTACATTTGCAGTTCGTAGCGCTCGAAATCGGTTACGAGTGTGCGAGATTAGGGAGGAACTGCTCGAATCAGCTATTCGATTAGGCTGCTATAGAAAGCACGTGCCTTCGAACATCTGAGTTCTGAACAATAGGAGAGAATGAGGAGCGATTGGGATACGCGCGTGAGTTTTGCAGAGTCGCCTTCTGCCAGAATGGTATAATTGAAAAAAACACCCTTCTCCGTCCCCCTATGCGTAAGGAGAGGATCAAGATGCTTTCGACTTATGTAGCCTATATACGTACGAATGCTTCATATCAAGGCACCAAGAAGATGCAATTGGCGCGCCCGCAAGGAATCGAACCTTGATCTCAGGCTCCGGAGGCCTACGTCATATCCATTGGACCACGGGCGCATGTGTATAAAAGGTGCAAGAGTTATTATAAAACAACTATGCGTAAATTGCAAGCAGAGGTTGTTCTATAATGTTGGAAAATTTCCTGTTTGAACAGGCGGACAGGGAGCCCTCGCTTTCATACTGAATTCGAACAAAGCAAGGGACCCATTCTAAACAACAACCTCTAAGTCGTGAGACGAAGACCGATAATGCCGATAACGATGAGGCCTAAATATATGAATTGCGTCCGGCTGTATTTCTCCTTGAACCAGAACAAGCTAACCAGCGTAATGCCGACCGCGCCGACGCCGGCCCATACCGCGTAAGCCACTCCGGACGGGATAACGGACATGGCGTGCGTGAGCAGCCAGATGGAAGCGGCCAGTCCAAGCGTGATAATGACGAGCGGCGTTTTTTTCTTAAATCCGTCCGCATATTTCATGGCAATGACCGCAATAATCTCTTCAAATCCCGACAGTATCAAATATAACCAAGCCATTATGCGCCTTCCTTTCCATTCTTCTCTTCATTGGGAGTAGCCAGCTTCATGCCGACGATGCCCCCGAGCAGAATGAGCAAGAACATAATTTGCAGGGCGTTGAAATCCTCGCCTAAAAAAATCCCTGTTACATAAGTGCCTATCGTTCCGATGCCGACAAACACCGTATAAGCGATTGCGACGTTAAGCTTTTTATACGATTGGATGAGCATTAAGTAGCTCACGGTAATCAAGATGACGACGATGATCCATTCCCACGTGTGGGTTGCATACTTCAGACCGGACGCCCAAATGATTTCCAGTATCGCAGAACCAAGCACGAGTAGCCAAGCCACTTTTATTACCCCCTGTGTCTGTATCGAACTGGATGACTCGCGTAAACATGACAGCCGTTAGTTATTTCAGCGAGCGCTGAATAAAGGAGAAGAGTTCATCCTTCAACGGCTGCGGGTCCACACGGCCCTGTTGAATATCTACAAAATAATAGGTTTCCGCCGTCTGCTCGATCATGTTGATGATCATGCGCACGACGGACATGCTGTCGGATTGCAGTGACACCTCCCCATTCTGCCGCGCTGCCGCAAGCTGCTCCGCGAACCAATCATAATAAGGCTGATAGATGGCTTCCCACTTCGGAAAGGAATGATGGAGCGCGAGGCCGGAGTAGCATAAGAGAATGACCTCCTTGTACTTGGACGTCATGTCAAAAGATGCGCCGATGACCGCCTTTAATTTATCCCAGAAGCTGTCGAGCGGTTCGGCTTCCGCCTGTACCAACGACAATAAATGCTCAAGAATATGCTCGGCTACGGCCGGAACGATATCATTCTTAGTCGGAAAATAGATGTAGAAGGTTCCTTGTGCGACGCCTGCCTTTTTCACGATGTCACCGACGGAAGTCTTTTGGTAGCCTTTTTCGGAAATAAGTTCGATTGCGGATTGCAGCAGCGCTTCGTATTTTGCTTCTTTCTTATAGTTCACGTATACACCGCCCACTTTTTCAAAAATGACTGACTGTCATTCATTTTACACGACATGAACTAAAAAGTAAAGCAGGCACAACTCATTGTGCGCAATCCAAAACGGAATTATATAAAATGAATGAAAATTTGTCGTTTTAACACGAAAAAATGATTATTGAAGGGATAGGCGATTTTATCCTGCAAAGCTAAGATGTAAACCTATGAATAAGTTTCACGATGCTTGTCCATTCTAGATGCGGGACACTTGCAAGATGCACAATTATTCGGTAGAATAGTGGTGGGACAAAAAAAGTTGTGATGGGACGTTTTGAGTCCAATGGTTGGGAGATCAGGAGTGGAGAGAATGCGTGATTGGTTAGAGATACAGAAACGACTTCTGCCCGAACTCATTGAACTGTTGAAGAAGCGTTACACCATCCTGCATCAAATCATGTTGTCCGAAAGCATCGGAAGAAGAACGCTGGCAACATCATTGCAGATGACCGAGCGTGTGCTTCGTGCCGAAACCGACCTCTTGAAGGCGCAGGGCCTGATTGAAACGGATAGCACGGGTATGCGAATCAGTGAAGAGGGACGGCAACTTGTTAAACAACTGGAGCCCTTCATGGGCGAGCTGCTCGGAATGCGCCAGCTGGAGGAGAGTATCCGCCAAGCATTTGGTTTGAAGCAGGTTATTGTCGTACCGGGCAATTCGGATGTATCGCCTGCCGTGAAGCAAGAGTTGGGCCAAGCGGCGTGCAAGGCGCTCAACAGCGCTATGGGCAAGGAAGACGTTGTCGCAGTAACCGGCGGCTCCACGTTGGCTGCCATGGCAGACCAATTAACGAGTTCATCGCCGCTGAAAGGAATCTGGTTCGTTCCGGCGCGTGGAGGGCTTGGCGAGAGCTTGGAGCATCAAGCGAACACCATTGCTTCCACGATGGCGAAACGGCTGGGCGCGCAGTATAGATTGCTGCACGTTCCCGATTTGCTGAGTGAAGAGGCATACCAGTCATTGAAGCAAGAGCCTAACATCCAAGATATATTGCAGGTTATCCGTCAAGCGCGAATCGTCGTGCACGGGATCGGCGATGCCTTGGTGATGGCGAAGCGGCGCAGTGTGGATGATGCCACTGTGCAGCAGCTAGTGGAGGCGGGAGCGCTCGCCGAAGCGTTCGGGTACTATTTTGACCGGGACGGGCGTGTCGTACATACGATGCTTACACTAGGCTTGCGTCTAGAAGACATTTCCCGCACCGAGGTCGTCATTGCTGTCGCGGGAGGCAAGAGCAAGGGCGAGGCTATTACCGCAGTGCTTCATTCGGGTCATGAAGACATTCTGGTCATCGACGAAGCGGCAGCGGAAGAAGTTGTGAACCAATGTGGTCTCGATGTGCCTTCGGGCCGTCTTGAGCTATAAATAATTAAACCTTTTACGGAAATGGGAGGAATCATCATGGTGAAAGTTGGTATTAACGGCTTTGGTCGTATCGGACGTAACGTATTCCGCGCGGCTCTGAACAATTCGGAAGTAGAAATCGTTGCAATCAACGATTTGACAGATGTAAAGACACTGGCTCACCTGTTGAAATATGACACAACTCACGGCGTTTTTGACGCTACGGTTGAAGCTAAAGAAGGCGCGCTGATCGTTAACGGCAAAGAAGTTAAAGTATTTGCAGAGCGCAACCCTGAAAACCTGCCATGGGGCGCTAACGGCGTAGAAATCGTTGTTGAGTCCACTGGTATCTTCACAGCGAAAGACAAAGCAGAAATGCACTTGAAAGGCGGCGCGAAGAAAGTTATCATCTCCGCACCAGCTACTAACGAAGACATTACAATCGTTATGGGCGTTAACGAAGACAAGTATGACGCAGCTAGCCATACTATCATCTCCAACGCTTCTTGCACAACGAACTGCTTGGCGCCATTCGCTAAAGTATTGAACGACAAATTCGGCATCGTTAAAGGTATGATGAACACCATTCACTCCTACACTAACGACCAAAACGTGCTTGACCTGCCGCACAAAGACCTTCGCCGCGCGCGCGCAGCAGCTCAAAACATCATTCCTACAACGACGGGCGCAGCGAAAGCCGTATCCCTCGTATTGCCTGAATTGAAAGGCAAATTGAATGGTATGTCCATGCGCGTTCCTACACCTAACGTGTCTGTTACAGACTTGGTTGTAGAACTTGAGAAGAACGTGACGGTCGAAGAAGTGAACGCAGCTTTGAAAGAAGCGGCTAACGGTCCTTTGAAAGGCATCATGAACTACTCCGAAGAGCCATTGGTATCCAGCGACTACAACGGCAACCCAGCTTCCTCCACTATCGACGCGTTGTCGACGATGGTAATTGGCGACAACATGGTTAAAGTTGTATCTTGGTACGACAACGAGTGGGGCTACTCCAACCGCGTAGTTGACTTGACAGCTTACATCGCCAAAAAAGGTCTGTAATTATATAGCTTGACAATCAAAGAGGAGTAACCGAATGCGGTCTCCTCTTTGATCCATAAGCAAGGCATGTCGAGAACCGATACGGAATATTGCATCGTCATAGTTATAGCGAAGCCTGTCATTATGCGATGATAACGAATTTTTATTATAGATAGAACCGATTGATACAGAATCATACACATATCGAACACCGTAATGTAAATACAGATGATATAGAGAAAGAATGATGGAACCATACAGAATAACAGAACCTGACAACGATTCTTTCTAAGAGAGGCGTGAAGCGGTTCAAGCACACGATAGGAGGAACACGGGGATGAACAAGAAAAGCGTACGTGATGTAGACGTAAAAGGTAAGCGCGTATTTGTGCGGGTAGATTTCAACGTTCCATTGGAAGATGGGAAAATTACGGATGATACACGGATTCAAGAAACGCTGCCAACCATTAAATACTTGGTGGAGCAAGGTGCGAAGGTCATTCTGGCCAGCCATATGGGCCGTCCAAAAGGCGAAGTGGTTGATTCCATGCGTCTGACGCCTGCTGCGATCCGCTTGGGCGAATTGCTCGGCAAACCCGTCAAGAAGCTCGATGAGTCGATTGGCGAGACCGTGAAGGCCGAGATTGCTACAATGGAGAACGGCGACGTGGTTGTATTAGAGAACGTTCGTTTCCATAAAGGCGAAGAAAAGAACGATCCAGAATTGGCTAAAGCATTCGCGGAGCTCGCGGATCTGTATGTGAATGACGCGTTCGGTGCAGCGCACCGTGCCCATGCGTCCACAGAAGGTATCGCGCATCACTTGCCAGCCGTGTCCGGCCTGTTAATGGAAAAAGAACTGTCGGTATTGGGCAAAGCATTGTCCAACCCGGAACGTCCGTTCACCGCTATCGTCGGCGGATCGAAGGTAAAAGACAAAATCGATGTTATCAACAAAATGCTGGAGATTGCTGATAACGTAATCATCGGCGGCGGCTTGACGTATACGTTCTTCAAAGCGCAAGGCCACGAAATCGGCAAATCGTTGGTCGACAACGAGAAGCTGCAGGTTGCGCTTGGCTTTATCGAGAAGGCAAAAGAACTCGGCAAAAACTTGTACCTGCCTGTTGATATCGTCGTATCTGATGACTTCAGCGCAGATGCAAACACCCAAATCGTGCCAATCGACAGCATTCCAGCTGAATGGGAAGGCATTGACATCGGACCGAAGACGCGTGAAATTTTCGCTGATGTCATTAAGAACTCCAAGCTCGTCGTATGGAACGGACCAATGGGCGTGTTCGAAATTGAACCATTCTCTCACGGCACGCGCGCAGTAGCCGAAGCATGTGCGGAAACGCAAGGCTATACGATTATCGGCGGCGGCGACTCCGCAGCGGCAGTAGAGAAATTCAAGCTGAAAGACAAGATGGACCACATCTCCACAGGCGGCGGCGCTTCCCTTGAGTTCATGGAAGGCAAAGTATTGCCGGGCGTTGTGGCGCTGAATGATAAGTAATCTAAGCAGTTAGCAACTAAACAAGTAGGCGGCAGCGGCTATTAAGCCGCTTCCCTTACGTGTAGAGGAGTGATTCACGTGAGACAACCGATTATCGCAGGGAACTGGAAAATGTTCAAAACGGTACCGGAAGCGACTGCCTTTGTAGCGGAAGTGAAGGGCAAAGCGGAAGTAGAGGGCGTGGAAAGCGTCATCTGCGCGCCATTTACGAACTTGCCTGCGCTTGTTGAAGCGGTGAAAGGCACGAATATCAAGATTGGCGCACAAAATCTTCACTTTGAAGATTCCGGCGCATTCACAGGCGAAATCAGCGGTGCGATGCTGAAGGACCTTGGCGTACATTACGTCATCATCGGTCACTCCGAGCGCCGCGCTTATTTCGTTGAAACGGACGAAATCGTGAATAAGAAGGTGCACGCGGCATTCCGTCACGGATTGCTGCCAATCGTATGCGTGGGCGAATCGCTCGAAGAGCGTGAATCCGGCAAGACGAACGACGTCTGCAAAGTGCAAACGGAAGCTGCTTTCCAAGGCGTGTCTGCGGAGCAAGCGAAAGATGTCGTCATCGCATATGAACCAATCTGGGCGATCGGCACAGGCAAATCTTCTACTGCGCAGGATGCGAATGAAGTCATCAGCTACATCCGCAGCGTTGTTAAAGGTTTGTACAACGATGAAGTGGCTCAAGCGGTCCGCATTCAATACGGCGGCAGCGTGAAGCCGGAGAACGTGCGCGAATATATGGCGCAAAGCGACATTGACGGCGCATTGGTAGGCGGCGCGAGCTTGCAGCCAGCTTCCTACGTCTCCTTGGTGGAAGGGGCGAAGTAGAATGTCTGCACCCAGACCTGTTGCACTCATCATCATGGACGGCTTCGGACTGAGAAACGTAACTGAGGGCAACGCCGTTGCTCAAGCAAAGAAACCGAACTACGACCGCTATATGGACATGTACCCGCACACCACACTGACAGCTTGCGGCGAAGCGGTGGGCTTGCCTGAAGGGCAAATGGGCAACTCCGAGGTAGGACATTTGAATATCGGCGCCGGCCGTATCGTGTATCAAGACTTGACCCGGATTACGAAGTCGATTCGCGAAGGCGAATTTTTCGATAACGACACGCTGCTCGGCGCGGTACGCCATGCGAAAGACAATAACAAAAACTTGCATCTGTACGGACTGTTGTCTGACGGCGGCGTGCACAGCCACATTGACCATACGTTGGCCATGTTGGAACTGGCAGCAAAGGAAGGGCTGAAGAATGTGTACATTCACGCCTTCCTGGACGGCCGTGACGTAGCTCCGGATAGTGCGATCAAGTATATCGAGCGTCTGCAAGCGAAGATTGACGATATCGGCGTCGGACAAATTGCAACGGTTCAAGGCCGCTACTATGCAATGGACCGCGACAAGCGGTGGGAGCGTACGGAGAAATCCTACCGCGCCATGGTATATGGCGACGGACCGAAATACAGCGATCCGATTCAAGCGGTGAGGGAATCGTATGAGAACTCCGTATTTGACGAGTTCGTCATGCCGACGGTTATCGTCGACGAGCAGGAGCAACCGGTAGGTCTCGTGCAAGACGGCGATGCGGTCATCTTCTCGAACTTCCGTCCGGACCGCGCGATTCAATTGTCGCAAGTATTTACGAACGAAGACTTCCGCGGTTTTGATCGCGGGGACAAGTGTCCGAAGGATCTGTACTTCGTCTGCCTGACGTTGTTCGCAGAGACGGTCGGGGGCTTCGTAGCCTACAAACCGAAGGAGCTTGACAATACGCTTGGCGAAGTGCTTGTCCAACATGGCAAGAAACAGTTGCGTATTGCCGAGACGGAGAAATATCCGCACGTTACGTTCTTCTTCAGCGGCGGCCGCGACGTGGAACTCCCTGGCGAAAAACGCGTGCTTATCGCGTCGCCTAAAGTTGCCACGTATGACCTGCAGCCTGAAATGAGCGCGTACGAAGTGGCGGAAGCTGCGGTGCGCGAGATCGAATCCGGCGTGCACGACACGATCATTTTGAACTTTGCGAACCCGGATATGGTCGGACACTCCGGGAAGCTGGAGCCGACGATCAAAGCTGTGGAAACAACGGACGAATGTATGAGCAAAGTCGTGGAAGCGGTGCTTGCTCAAGGGGGCGTCTGCTTGATTACGGCGGACCACGGCAACGCGGATATGGTCTTTGACGAAGAAGGCCGTCCGTTTACGGCGCATACGACAAATCCGGTTCCGTTCATCGTAACGGACAAGAACGTCACGTTGCGTGAGGGCGGCATTTTGGCCGATATCGCACCGACGATTCTCGATTTGATGCAGCTGCCGAAGCCGGTCGAAATGACTGGCGAATCAATGATTTCCAAGAAATAATCGGATGGATTTTGTACGTTGCCTATCATGCATTATAATAAATACAACAAAGAATAAAGGAGTTGTACAACCATGACAATGATTATGGACGTTTATGCACGCGAAGTGCTTGACTCTCGTGGTAACCCTACAGTTGAAGTAGAAGTGAAATTGGAATCCGGCGGATTTGGCCATGCTATCGTGCCATCTGGCGCATCCACTGGCGCTCATGAAGCAGTTGAGCTTCGCGACGGCGACAAAGGCCGTTTTTTGGGCAAAGGCGTAGAAACTGCCGTTAAAAACGTAAATGAAATTATCGCGCCTGAAATTATCGGCATGGACGCTCTTGATCAAGTGTTGATCGACCGTACGATGATCGAGCTTGACGGCACGCCTAACAAGGGCAAATTGGGCGCTAACGCGATTCTGGCTGTATCCATGGCCGTAGCGCGCGCAGCGGCTCATGCGCTTGACATGCCTCTCTACACATACCTGGGCGGATTCAACGCGAAACAATTGCCAGTGCCAATGATGAACATCATCAACGGCGGCGAGCATGCGGACAACAACGTAGACGTTCAAGAATTCATGATTCTGCCTGTTGGCGCTCCTAACTTCAAAGAAGCGCTTCGCATGGGCGCTGAAATCTTCCACAACCTGAAATCCGTACTGCAAGGCAAAGGCTTGAATACGGCTGTAGGTGATGAAGGCGGCTTCGCGCCGAACCTCGGTTCGAACGAAGAAGCTATCCAAATCATCATTGAAGCAATCGAAAAAGCCGGCTACAAACCAGGCGAAGAAGTATTCTTGGGCATGGACGTAGCTTCCACCGAGTTCTACAAAGACGGCAAATACACGCTGGCTGGCGAAGGAAAATCCTTCACTTCCGCTGAATTTGTTGACTTGCTCGCTTCTTGGGTGGACAAATACCCAATCCTTACCATCGAAGACGGCTGCTCCGAGGACGATTGGGAAGGTTGGAAATTGCTCACTGACAAATTGGGCGGCAAGGTTCAACTCGTGGGTGACGACTTGTTCGTTACGAACACAGAGCGTCTGGCAAGAGGTATTTCCGAAGGCATCGGTAACTCCATCTTGATTAAAGTGAACCAAATCGGTACGCTGACAGAAACGTTCGAAGCGATCGAAATGGCAAAACGCGCAGGCTACACTGCAGTTGTATCCCACCGTTCCGGTGAATCCGAAGACAGCACAATCGCAGACATCGCAGTCGCGACAAATGCGGGTCAAATCAAGACGGGTGCTCCTTCCCGTACGGATCGCGTGGCGAAATACAACCAATTGCTCCGCATCGAGGACAACTTGGGCAGCGTATCCCGCTATGATGGCTTGAAATCCTTCTACAACTTGAAAAAATAAGACGTGACCGCGTTAGCGTAACGTTATATGAGAAGCCGGACTCCATTGGAGTTCGGCTTCTTTGTTATGCCTGTGCCTGCTGAATCGCCTCCATCGCGCACTCGCCGAAAGGCGGGATCGATCTGGACCTGAGGCTAGTTTTGATGAATATCCCTTGTTGAATGGAAGGACGGACGATATAATTATTGCTAGCTACTATTTAATGAACAATACTGAATGATGTATATAACGATTGGCTCAGGGGGTGACGGATTTGAAAGAGATCATTCAATTTAAAAAGGGCGTGCTCGGTCTATGCGTCATGGTGCTCATTAATCAACGCGACCGTTATGGCTTTGAATTGGCGCAGCAGATCTCGAAGCATGTGGAAATCGCCGAAGGGGCCTTATATCCGGTACTCCGCCGCATGGTAGCGGATGGACACTGCACCACTTATTTGCAGGAATCGACGGAAGGGCCGCCGCGCAAGTATTACAAGCTTACTCCGGCAGGCAAGTCGTATATGAATGAGCTGGTGTCGGAATGGGAGAGCTTCGTGTCGGGAGTAGCTGTATTGCTGGCGGAAGCCGCGGATGGAGATGCAGATGTAAATTTGGAAGCTAATCCAGAAGCAGACGGGAAATGAACAAGACTAAACGATAAGATTTAGGGGTGAGACAGGTGCATAAAGAATATTTTCTATTAAAGCTGAAGCTTGGACTGCTGCCGCTTCCTGAGGAGGACCGGAATGAAATACTGGCGGAATATGATGCGCACTTTGAATTCGGCAAGCAGCAGGGACGCACGGAGGAAGAAATCGCGAAGGAATTGGGCGATCCGGAAGAGCTTGCAGTCGAGTTGTTAGGGGACCGGGACGAGAAGCCTTCCTTCTCTAGTGGACCCATGAATGCCCAACCTATGAACGGAGGCAATGACATGCCGCCGCCTTGGCAAGGGATGAATCCTCAGCCAGGGATGCAGCATGGCTATGGCAACCATTGGGACCATGGGCAAGGGAACCATTCGATGCCGTATCCCCCGGGGCCTGATGCGGGCGCAATTCGTTCTCGCACCGTATTCGGAATCATAGGCGTGATCTTTGTCAGCATAATGATCGTGCCGTTGTTAATCGCGGGCTGGGGGGTATGCATTGGCATGGGCGCCGCAGCAATCAGCTTGTTAGTTTCTCCGCTACTGTATGTCGTCAAGCTGGCGTTGGGCGGAGTCTTTTATGGGGCGGAAATGTCATTGATCGTTCTCGCGTTCGGAATTGGCATTTTCCTGGCTCAAGCAATGGTCTTTTTGTTCCGTATTTATGCGCGGATCAATATGGGCTATATCCGCTGGGTTGCTCATGTGGGAAGGGAGAGAAGATAGATGAAAAAAGCATGGTTGAATCTGCTGGGCATCGGCTGCGTCGTGGCAGGCATCGCAGGCCTATTCTATTTTGGAATGGATAAACTATTATATTCCCAGCTTCCCGGCTATAACTACAGCATTGCGATAGAGCCTGATTTGAAGCAGATTGCAATGGAAGCGGGCCGGGGCGATATTAAAGTGAATTGGCACTTTGACGACCAACGTAAAATTGAACTATACGGGCAGGCGCCTGAACAGACGATACAGAAGCTTGGCAATACAAAGGTTGAAGATGGCGTGCTCCACCTTGTATTTTTCGATACCGAAAGTGAGGAATGGATGAATTTGTTCGAGTTCAATTCCCGTCAACAGCACCATGAGATTCATATTCATGCGCCGAAGGAATTCGTTCTGGATCGTTTTCAAGCACGGCTCTCGATGGGGTCGTTCGTGATGACGAACGGACAGGTCAAGCACCTCGATGCCGAGAGCAACTTGGGTCAGGTGATTGTGAAGCAGGTGAAGGGTGAACAGGTGAAGTTGAAATCGGATGCCGGGAAAATCGTAGCCGAGAACGTGGATGCTGCGATTACAGCCAATGCTTCGTTGGGTGAAGTAAAGCTGCTGAACACGGTGAAACCGGTCGAGGTAGAAGCGAGTGCGGGCAACGTATTTATTGAACAGCAGAATCCTCATCCGATACAGGCATCAAGCAATTTAGGCAACATCAAAATATTGGTTTCCCCTTTGTTCGACGGAGTGTATGATGCAAGAGCGAATTTGGGCAATGTATCCTCGCCGGAATCGAAGATGAAGAGCAATATGGTCATTCAAGCGCGCACGGACGCCGGCAATATTTCCATTGTCGAAAAATAGCTTGTCAACTCGAGATATGCCGCTATAATTCGGTTATAATGGATGTATACAATGCGGCATATAAAGGGGTTACGAAACGATGAAACCAATCATGAAAGTTCTTACGTTAGCAGGCTCTGATTCCAGCGGCGGCGCCGGCATTCAAGCAGACTTGAAAACCTTCCAAGAACGCGGAGTATACGGTATGACCGCGTTGACGACAATCGTGACGATGGATCCGGACGATAATTGGGCGCATCGCGTCTTTCCGGTGGAGCTGTCCACGATTGAAGAGCAGTTGAAGACGATTCTGAGCGTCGGTATCCAAGGGATGAAGACCGGCATGCTTGGTTCTATCGATATTATTGAGCTTGCGGCGCGCACGATCGAACAGCATGACATACCGAATATCGTCGTTGATCCGGTTATGGTGTGCAAAGGCGCGGACGAAGCGCTTCACCCGGAGACGAATGATGCGCTGCGCGACATTCTCGTGCCGAAGGCAACGGTAGTGACGCCGAACCTGTTCGAGGCGGCACAGCTTGCGGGCACAGCGCCGATTCGTACCTTGGACGATATGAAGCAGGCGGCGGCGGTTATTCAGGAGTTGGGCGCGCGCTATGTGCTGGTGAAAGGCGGCTCCAAGATTGGCTTGCCGACGTCGATCGACTTGCTGTATGACGGCAAGGACTTTGAAGTGCTGGAGGCCGATTTAATCGACACGACATTTACTCACGGAGCAGGATGCACATACTCGGCGGCGGTGGCCGCAGAGCTGGCGAAGGGGCATGGCGTCATCGAAAGTATCCATACGGCTAAACGCTTCATTACAGAGGCGATTCGGCATTCTTTCCGCCTGAACCAATATGTGGGCCCTGTGCGCCATAATGCGTTGCGTTTGGTGGAGCACGGAGAGGAATAGAGTTATAGGGTTCTTGCCGGCTGCATAACGTTGTGTTACAATAAGAATACTGTTTTTATGCTTTTCGGACGTGTAACACGCATTAGGAGGTGTAACTATGACAATTTTTTTGAAAATTCTGCTTGTCATCTTTTCGATTGGCTTGATTAGCATTGTGCTTCTGCAGAAAGGGAAAAGTGCCGGCCTGTCAGGCGCCATCTCCGGCGGTGCGGAACATCTCTTCGGAAAGCAAAAGGCACGTGGTCTGGAGCTGTTCCTTCAGCGTGCGACAGTCGCTTTGGCGGCTGGATTCTTTATACTTTCTATGGTAGTTGCTTATTTTGTAAAAGGATAACGTATATATGCGAACGCAAGGCGGGGACGAGGTCCTCGCTTTTTTGTATTTGGCGTGGATTTTTCCACAGTAAGGAGGCATTATTGGTGCAAATAAGAACATTTTCAGGTTTTTGTCCCAATGGGCTGAACATGGTGGCGATGAGCCGGGATGTAACCATTTAATTTCGTGTATACTAGGTTATATATTGGTATACTGTATCATGCAGGTCATGGCAAGGTGTGAGGTGAGGTTATGATATCGGAACAACAGTTGTTGGACTTTATGCGTGAAACCGCTTATAAGCCGATGACCTATCAGGAATTGGAACAGAATTTTTCGATTGAAGGCGCGGCTGAATTCAAAGCCTTCTTAATTATGCTTAATCAGTTGGAGGAAGAAGGAAAGGTCATTCGTACCCGTTCGGATCGCTACGGGGTGCCTGAGCGCATGAATTTGCTCCGGGGACGCCTGCAAGCGCATGCGAAAGGATTCGCCTTTCTTATTCCCGAAGAAACGGGTCATCCCGACGTATATATTCATGCGAATGATTTGAAGACAGCGATGCATGGGGATACGGTGCTTGTTCGCATCACGAACAAAACGTTTGAGAGCACGCGTATGGAAGGTGAAGTGGTGCGCATCGTCAAGCGCGCCGTCGAGCAGATTGTTGGAGTGTTTCAGCATTATGAATCGTACGGCTTTGTAGTGCCGGACGACAAGCGGATTAACCGCGACGTATTCATTCCGTTGGAGGATACGCATGGAGCCGTTACCGGACAGAAGGTTGTTGTCCGTATCGTCAATTATCCGGAAGGCAGAGCGGCGGCACAGGGGGAAGTCATTGAGATTCTTGGGCATAAAGACGACCCAGGCGTCGATATTTTGTCGATCATCCGCAAGCATCAACTGCCGGAAGCCTTTCCTGATGAGGTGATGGCGGAGGCGGAGTCTGTTCCGGATTCCATCACGGAAGACGAGATTGTAAGCCAGCGCCGCAGAGATTTGCGCGGTTTGAATATTGTGACGATCGACGGCGAGGACGCGAAGGACTTGGATGACGCCGTCTATGTGGAGAGGCTGCCGAACGGCCATTACAAGCTCGGCGTCCATATCGCCGATGTCGGCTATTACGTTCGTGAAGGTTCGGCGCTTGACCGCGAAGCGTATGCGCGCGGTTGCAGCGTCTATCTGGTTGACCGCGTCATACCGATGCTGCCGCATCGGCTGTCGAACGGTATTTGTTCGCTTCATCCGCGGGTGGACCGCTTGACGCTGTCCTGCGAGATGGAGTTCGACGAGAAGGCGAAGCTCGTCAAGCACGATATCTTTCCGAGCGTGATCCGGACGGTAGAACGAATGACGTACAATAATGTGCGCAAGATTGTCGAGGACGAGGACCCGGAAGTGTCGGCGCGATACGCCTATTTGGTCGACAACTTCATGCTCATGAAGGAGCTGGCGCTGAAGCTTCGCGGCAAACGGATGAATCGCGGCGCCATTGATTTCGACTTTCAAGAATCAAAGGTTATTGTGGATGAGCAGGGCAAACCGATCGACATTATTAAGCGCGAGCGCTCGATCGCGGAGCAAATGATTGAAGAGTTCATGCTGGCGGCGAACGAAACGGTTGCGGAGCATTTTCATTGGCTGCGCGTGCCGTTCTTGTATCGGATTCATGAGGAGCCGAATAGCGAGAAGCTGTTCAACTTCATGTCCTTTGCCGCCAACTTCGGCTATGTCGTGCGCGGCAAGGGCAACTCGGTCCATCCGCGCGCGCTGCAAATGTTGCTGGAGGAAATTGAAGGGACACGCGAACAGACCGTCATAAGCACGATGATGCTCCGTTCGATGAAGCAAGCGAAGTATGATGCGGAGAGCACCGGCCACTTTGGCTTGGCGGCAGAGTTCTACTCGCACTTTACTTCGCCGATTCGACGCTACCCTGACCTCGTCATTCACCGTGTCATTCGCGAAGTAATCGACAGCGGCGGTACTCTTCCTGAAAAGCGGTTGGAGCAGTTGCATGCGCGCATGCCGGACATAGCCCAGCAATCATCGGAACGGGAACGCGTCGCAGTAGATGCCGAGCGGGATACGGAAGCGCTCAAGAAGGCCGAATTTATGCTGGACAAGGTGGGCGAGGAATTCGACGGCATCATTAGCAGCGTGACAAGCTTCGGCATGTTCGTAGAGCTGGATAATACGGTCGAAGGGCTGATTCGTCTCAGCGAATTGTCAGATGATTACTACCATTTCCATGAACAGCATATGGTGCTTATCGGCGAGCGGACGGCGAATATGTTCCGGATTGGCGACGAGGTCCGCATTCGCGTGGGCCGCGTCAATATGGAGGAGCATACGATTGACTTTGAGCTAGTGGCAAGCACGCCACGCTACGGCGGACGTGATGCGCGGGAATTCGGCTTTGAGCAGCGCAAGCGAGGCCGTGGCGGCGCAGGCGGCGGAGAGCGAAGAGGCCGCGGCAACGGACGCGATTCTCGTGAAGGACGCGGAGGATCGCGTGAAGGACGCGGAGGGCCGCAACGTGGAGGGCGTGGTGCTCAGCGCAACGGGCAAGCAGAGCGGACAGGTCGGGGCGGCGCGCCAGATCGAGGACGCCCGAATCGACCTGAAGCGAATCGGCCGCAATCCAATCTTCAAGAGCGACGCGGAACCGCGCAGGCGGACGAAACGATATATAATGAGTACGGCGCAGGCGGAGAGCAGCATGTCCGCGGCGGACATGGACGTTCTCATGTGCAGGAACGCATGGAGGATGAGCATACGGAACGCTTTGAAGGCCAGATGACTCATGCTGCTGAAGCTGATGAGTTTGACGGTGAATGGTATAACCAAGGCGAATTCCGGGCGCGTCAGAACCAGAATGGCCGTAACGGACGCCGCAGCGGAGATAGACCTTCAGGAACCCGTTCGCGTGGCAAGGGAGGTATTCACCTTGGTCAAGGCAATGGAGCCGAACAGTCTCAGCGTTCCCGTGGCGAGAAAAACAACAACGATAATGCGAACTGGGTTGACAACCTAATCGCGAATGCGGAAAAAGAGGCGGATCGCGGTCCACGCTCTTTTGACTTCGGTTCCGGTCGCGGCGGTTATGGGCGTTCGAGCCAGAACGACAATAACGACCAGAGTGGCGCCCGTGTCGGGGACTACCGCTCAGGCCGGGAGAAATTCGGCGCTGGCAAGAAAGGGCGCAAAAGCACCTCCGAGAGCGGAATATTCATTGGCGAATCTGCCGCAAAAGCACGCAAGCAAACGAAGGAAGCGGGGCAAGCTGCACGTAAGAAAGGCAAAGCGAACAGCAAAACCGCCAAGTTTGTGCGCAAGAAGGGATAAGCTAGCCGTTTGGAAGCTCGTTTTTTAGGTCGAAAATGAACAATGGGGCGGTCCTCTGCGGAGGGCCGTTTTCATGAGGGAAAATGTTTTACTGACGAGGTCGGTTTTTTTACTTCATCCTTCAGGATAAGGAGTGGGATTCTTTCTTAGTCTCACTCTCCCCTTTATTCAGAAGAGCAGGAATAACAGCATTCATTCATGCAATTGCAATGTTCATTGAGGCCGGACTTCCCTTCCGTAACTGGACCTTATCATCATTCTCCCGTAGCAACGAAGAGGTTAGCATTGAGGATAACACTTACTTTTCGTATATACAAGTGACATGAAAAGTTTGAGTTGAAAAATCACTATGGGAGTTATCATATAAGCCCTTTCTGCATACTATGATATAATGTACATAATCTACATTGAGTTACAGAGATGGGGTGAAGCCAGATGAGTCCTTCAGATATTTCCGTCTACCACGTCGTGCTGCGCATGGTGCTCGCCTTAATATTGGGCGGCTTTATCGGATTGGAGCGGGAGAAACGAAGTCAAGCTGCCGGGCTTCGCACTCATATGTTGGTGAGCTTGGGATCGGCTTTGGTTATGCTTATTTCGGTGTACGGCTTTCCTAAGCTTAGCGGCGATGACAAGGCAGATGTCGATATCGCGCGTATTGCCGCTCAGGTAGTCAGCGGTGTGGGTTTCTTGGGAGCGGGCACGATAATCCGCAATGGCACAAGCGTCAAAGGGCTGACGACGGCAGCTTCGCTGTGGGTATCCGCTGCGATTGGGCTGGCCTGCGGTGCAGGGTTTATTTCGGCTGCGCTTGCAGGGTGTGGATTATCTCTGGTCGCGTTATGGGTATTGAACAAGTATGACATTAAGAACCGCGTGGCGCACCGCATTCATCAGCTTGAAGTAATCGCTGAAGAGCGCGAAGGATGGCTGACCGAGATGACGGCGGAGGTGGAGCTGCAGGGAATGTCGGTTCGCAGCATCCGTATGCGCAAAGAAAGCAATGGCTTGAAGTCGTGGACGAAGCGGTTGAGTCCCGAAAAAGACGAAGAACACTTCGATGAACCTGAACATGATAACGACGATGAGGTTGATATGGAAGGTGAAGGCGAGGCAAGCTCTTCTGTTATCAATCCACGATCGGATGCTTCGAATGAACCGCGCCAGGTAAGCATTGAATTAAAGGTGTTGGCTGAGGATATGAAATCGATCGCGGCATGCTGTGAGTCGCTGCTTAGCATGGAAGGCGTCAAGGATGTTCGGATGATTTCGTAAAGCGGGTTTGAATACATTAGTAACTCTCTTGAGTCTGATGGCTCTTTTTTGATACAATATAAGAAGTTGTATACTTATAGAGGTACAATAGCGAATCGTATTCTCGCTCGGAGATTGTATTTTGTTGTAACGTTGGAGGACAATCATGGGTAAAAAAAGTGAGAACAGAGTGCTGGCCCAGAACAAGAAGGCGTCCCATGATTATTTTATCGAGGACACTTATGAAGCAGGCATGGTGCTGACAGGTACGGAAATTAAGTCGCTGCGGATGGGGAAAGCTAATATTAGCGATTCGTTCGCGACGATTCGTAAAGGCGAGGTATTCATCCATAATATGCACATCAGTCCGTTTGAGCAAGGGAATCGGTACAATCCTGCGGATCCGACGCGTGCGCGCAAGCTGCTGCTGCACAAGGCGCAGATTAGCAAGCTCATCGGGCAGACGAAGCAGGAAGGGTATACGCTTGTTCCGCTTAAGATATATGTGCGCAACGGCTTTGCGAAGCTGCTGATTGGCCTCGGCCGCGGGAAGAAGAATTATGATAAACGCGCAACAGAAGCCAAGCGTGATGCGGACCGCCAGATTCAGCGGGCGCTGCGTGAGAGGCAGAAGTATTAAGGGCTATGGTGCTGGCTTATATCATTTCTCAGAAGTAACCAAGGAAAAGGCATGTAGCGTTGGCAACAAGTTGACTAACATCTTTGCCTTTCATGTGTTATAATAAACGTGTCGGCAACGATAAGAAGCTTATGCATCAAGCCGTTGCTGCTAATCGAGTGGATAGCTTTGACAACTGAATAGTGTGGAATGTTACACTATCTATGTCTTAACTTTTTCTCTTAATTCAAGACCCAACTCCCCAGATGGGCGAGATGTGTCGCTTATCATTATGGGGGCGTTCTTGGATTCGACGGGGATAGTTCGGGCTCGGGTAGCGGGTAGTGGGGCTGCGGCCACTTCAACAACGCGAACGCCAATTTAAACGGCAAACAACAAAACAACTACGCTTTCGCAGCTTAATAACCTGTGAGCGTGCTCCTGCTCTGCATCGCCCATGTGCCGGGATAGGGGCTCAACTTTAGTGGGATACGCTGTCACATCTCCGCCTGGGGTGTGCTGAAGAAGACAATCAGGCTGACCCAAAGCATAGCCGGTTACGGGGCGATGCTCGGGTGACATCAAAACTGTGACTACACCCGTAGAAGCCTTTGTTGCGTTATCTTCGGACAGGGGTTCGACTCCCCTCGCCTCCACCAAAACCTGAAAAAACCGACCGCATGAGGTCGGTTTTTTGTGTTTTGGTGGAGGTAATAAAGGGAGTAGAACCCCTGAGCGGGTTCGCCCGCGCGCAGGCAGTGGATGAGAAGCTACGAAGGAAAGCCTCAGCGAACGAGCACGGCGTTGATATCCAACCTCTAATATCGTCGACGGAGGATAGGCATCGGCAGCAAGTGAATGGAGATATCAACACCCCCTCGCCTCCACCATCATGAAGCCGACCGCGCGAGGTCGGCTTTGTGCTTTGAACTATAACATTGCTGGACTGGCAAGCTTATGCTTCAAAACAACAACGGCAACATTATACTTCAAACTTCAGCGCTACATATTTATGATTAAAAACGTCGCTAATTAGAGATCCCTTAAATAGTTCTTTATAAAAAACTCATCCGTCAGAGAAAACGAGTCTCTAGAATCACTTCTAAGGCTCGTTTCGTGTTTAAGGAGACATATTTGTATCCCCTAAAATCTTCAGTTTCTAAAGATACGAACTTTTGCATAGTCTCTAAAATAGCGGCTTGGTTTTATTTTATGTCCCCAAGTTCTTGTCATTTTGATTTGACAAGAACTTGGGGACATTTCCATTCTTGACAAGAAGGTGAGGACATTACCGATTAACAAATAGCGATGTCGAATAATGATCTTACAAGGCAACTCACTGATAGATCATCACAAGCTGGGTAAATTAATTACTTTTTACGGACGACAAGAACATATTTGCTATTGTTCTCTCAGGTTTCTACCGAGGCCGAGTACAAACCAGAGAGATGATCGCAGGAATACTTTCGTCCATATTTTTGATCCGGTAATCTGGAATATTTCGGTTTACATATAAATACATTTAAGGCGTATACCATTCTATTTGTGGAGGAATTGCTCATGCCTATCTTTTATCCCGACAATGAAAAACGCAAAGTCCGACTTCTGGAACTGGCCACCGATACGCAAAACTTTTTCTACGAAGCGACGGCCGACTATGAGGACTTCAAAAAATTATGCGAGGTAGTGAATAAGCAAATTGTTGCCGTTTACAATGAAGCTGGATTGAAAGCGCCTGGCATCAAGCAGGTTGATGTGATCGAGCTAGCTGGTATCACAAAAGACATTAGCAGTAAGGATAAGAATTTGGAAATTGCTGAGATACTTCTCGACGTCGCCAGCTTCGCTGGAACTATCAAATATTTCGCGCCCGCTGCTACCAAATTGCTGGTGCGCTCAGGTGTGATGGCGGAGGAGACCGCGGCAAGAATCCTGGCTTCCTTCACTGTGCCTTTTATCGGCAAAGAGGTGGAGATTACAGCCGGAGGTTTGGCCGGCAGTTTATTGAGCGGCATCTTAGGGGGAATAGCCGTGGGCGGCATAGATCTTGGCCTCGACGCCATCAATGGAGCCAAAGCCAAAGAAAAATTGCGGGGCGGGCTGCATACGCTGTATCCAGTGCGGACCAGCACGCGTCTTTCCCTCGACAAGTCGAAGGGTCTACTTGATTCGATACGTTCAGTAAAAACAACGCTCGATGCGATCAGCGGTGCCGGGTTGCCTCTTACCGATGCCGTGATTAAAAACCTGATCAAAAAAGACGTGCAACCGGCAGTTGAGGCCGATAAAAATATTACAAAAGGTACTGTTACAGTCGAACTGAACAAATTTGACCTTTCGAGAACTTCATGGACTGCAGAGGATATTCATTGATCGTCATCAGAGAAGGAGAACGATATGTCCATCTTTTTTCCAGATAATGAGAAGCGGAAAAATCGGCTGCTGGAACTGTCGGCCGACACACAAAACTTCATCGCCGTTTCAAAACAAGATTACGAACAGTTTAAAAACCTAAATGCGGTAATCAATCAGAAAATTGCGCAATTGTATGCCAATGCCGGATTGACGCCTCCTGGAATAACACAGCTCGATATATTAAAAGCCGCGGGCGCTGCTCAGGAGGTCAACACGGCTGATACGGCCGTCGAAATTTCCACTATCTTTCTGGATGTGGCCGGCATGGCCGCAACGACGCTTTACCTTGCTCCCGGAGTCACCAGTTTCTTGGTCGGATCAGGTATTCTAGAAGCGGAAACGGCCGCAACAGTACTAGGTACGGTATTCGGCACGGAAATCGCAGTCGGCACTATTGCCGGAGGATTGATCGGCGGACTCATAGCAGGCGCCGTCATCATTGGTATCGGCCTTGCTATCGACGCTATTAAAGGCGCAATATTACGCGGAAAACTGCGTGAAGGCCTCCATAAGTTGGTACATATCCGCACCAAGGCCAAACTACATTTGGATAAAGCGGCGAAGCTGGTCGCATCCCTAGACTCGGTCAACCGCACTTTGGACGCCTTGCTTTCCAGCCATATTCCTTTAACCGATCAAGTGATCCGAAACTTGCTGACAAAGGATGTCGTCCCCGCGATCGAAGCGGCCAACGCAATTACGCTATCTACCGTCACCATTGAATTGAATGTTCTTGATCTACACCGCAGGTCTTGGACAGCCGAAGATTACGAGTGACATACAATCGGCTTCCGGCAGAAAGTATTCTTTATCGAACGGGTATCTTCCGTTAGCCCTTCTTCCGTAGCAGGTGATTTAAAAGTGGTTTGTCTCGCAGATCCGAATACGCTGCAGTTCAGTACCACATGCCCGGTTATCAAAGCCGATGGTTACGTTTATTGGCCATACAGCTTTATGGATAATCGTTACGGCATGGCGATCGTTGCCTACGACCAATCAGGCCAGGCCGTAAAGCGTTGGGATAAAAAAGGCGCTCGTTATATCAAGAGATATGATACAGAGCTGGTAAACCAATTGCTTAATTCTGGGAGGCCAGTCCAGCGCGGAAATTTTCCATACAAACCGGCAGACCGAGATTCCTTTGGTTCAATGCTTCTCTGTCTGCTGGTTTCCGTCAAACCGATCACAAAGTGTCCGTTATATGCTGCTCTCCGCCTTTGTCCTTCAGACATTACATGCCGCTTTTCGTATTATTAGGTCAACCGGAATTTCTGGTTGGCCTATTTTTGTAGGTGTATAAAGATGGCGGTAGCCGGGAGAACGTGCGGCTTTTAGGGGGAAACCCCGGAATAAAAACTGTTCTCCCACTACCCCCAATGACCATGTTTGAGCTGGTTGAGACATTGAAGATCTCGTATCACAAGCGAAGCTATGGGTTTGGAGCCATCGTGGGAGTGCCGGCGAGTATCATTAAGGAGGGTATTATGGAACCGGTAATAGGAATGGATGTATCAAAAGGAAACAGTGTCATTCAAGCTTTTTTATGGCGAAATGAACCCTACGGGAAAGCAGAAAATATTCATCATAATGAGCAAGGGTTAGAGCGGCTCAGCGCTTTGTGTACAGAATTAAAAGCAAGAACAGGAACAGAGCCGGTAGTTATCATGGAAGCTACGGGGCATTATCACCGAGGGGTTGTTGGTTATCTGACTCGGAAGGACATTCGTCATATCATCCTTAATCCGCTACAGTCCAAGCGAGCAAAAGGAATGGGGCTTCGTAAGGTGAAAACCGACGAGGCAGATGCTTGGAGCTTAGCCGAAATGTTTTACAGAGGAGATGTATTGCCACACCGTGTCTGGGATGAGTCGTACATGGAACTTCAACACGCTACCCGCCAGCATGAGTTTGTTACATCGTTATATGTACAAGCCAAACTCAACACTAGAGCACTGTTAGATCAAGTAATTCCGGCTTATGAAGGAGTGTTTAGTGACCTGTACTCGGCTACATCACTACAAGTGTTGCAGAGCTGTTTACAAGGGCAAGTGGATGATGTCGAGATTATAGAGAAGCTCCTAACAAAACATGCTGGAAGATCTCGCAGTCAAAGCGGGATAAGAGAGAAGTCGATACGAATAGAAGAGGTAATAAGTAAGTGGAAGGAAAAGTGGACAAGTCCATCTCAAACGGAAGCGCTGAAAGGGATGATTACGCTGCTTCTAACATTTCAAGCCCAATTGAAGCAGCTAGAACAACAAATGGAGGATATATCTGTTCAACTACCAGAGGTGGATTTATTGAAATCCATTCCTGGGATTGAAGAAAAGCTTGCAGCGGCTATAGTAGCGGAGATAGGAGATATTAAGCAGTTTAGCCATGCTAAGCAACTGGTGGCTTATGCGGGGCTAGATCCGAGTGTGCATAGTTCAGGGAAATTTACAGCTAGCAGTAACCGAATAACGAAGCGTGGGTCAAAACGTCTGCGTAGATCGTTATATCTAGCGGTACAGTGTGGACTTCGGCAAGGAAATAACAGACGGTTAGCATCGTACTATGAACGAAAAAAGAAAGAAGGCAAGCCTTACAAGGTAACGGTGATCGCTTGCGCCAACAAGCTACTGCATCACATTTACGCTATCTTGAATAGAGGCCAGCCTTACCAAGCATAAACTTATTCAATTTTAAAAAAACTCCACGCCAATGGAGTTTTTTTGCCATGCTCAAAAACCAGTATATCAGTAAATCATTAAATCACCAAGAGGATAGCTTGCCAAATATTAGCTGGTTTTTATTTTATTCCACAAGTTCTTGTCATTTTAGTGCTTCCGAAAGATCCAGAAGAAGCCAAATGGTCATCACCGATATGATGAAGCCTCAAGCCGGAATGAACACCGTTTGAATAATTTGTTGTATCCCATTTGTCCAATGATAAAATGAAGAAGTAGGAATTTCCGCTTTGAACAATAATATTGCCGTAGCGGCAAACTAATGCTTCAAAGGACACTAGATGCCCTACTTAACCAGTTACATGAGAATTCTATGTAACATGCATTATGTTATGTAAGACGCAAATGTAATTGTAAATAACGACAGGATATGATTCAAAAAATTACTACCGGCAGTATTATGGTTCAATAATTATGTCGTTGTCTCATAATCAAGTGATTCATCCTTATAAATTCGGCAATTTATTGCTTCAAAAAGCGGCAATATAATAGTTCAAATCACAGGCTTTTTGCATTGGAGGCGGGATAAAGGGAGTAGAACCCCTGAGCGGGTTCGCCCGCGCGCAGGCAGCGAAAGAGATGCTTCAAAGGAAATCCTCAGCGAACGAGCACGGCGTTGATATCCAACCTCTAATATCGTCGACAGAGGATAGGCTTCGACAGCAAGTGAAATGGAGATATCAACACCCCCTCGCCTCCACCAAAAACCTGAAAAAAACCGACCGCATGGAACCCCTGAGTCAAACATACAACACAGGATTAGCAGATGTTTTCCATTTTCGACCTCAGTTTATATCGTTAAAATACAGATTTCGGATTTGAACCTTAATAATTTATGGTTAGAGAGTAATAATCGGTTATAACACAATAAATGGATGGTATCCAGTGTGATCTAGCTCACAAATAACATATTTCTTCCTATGATAAATTCTTAAAAAGAATGTCAGCATGGAAGTGGTGCGCAAAATAATGAATGGTTCAATTGTTGGAATACTATATATGTCTTTTGCGTGCGCACTGCATAGGAGGAATAAAATTGAATCAGCTTTTCCGAAAAAAATCACTGAACCTCATGCTTGCTCAAAGTGAGAAAAAAGAATTAGCACGGGCGATGTCTTTGCTGGATTTAATCTTCCTTGGCGTAGGCTGTGTAATCGGGACTGGGATCTTTGTTGTTACAGGTGTCGTTGCGGCAGAATCTTCAGGACCAGCAATCATGTTATCATTTGTTATAGCAGGTATTGCCTGTGCGCTCGCTGCATTCTGTTATGCAGAGTTTTCTTCAGCCGTACCCGTCTCAGGAAGTGTATACACATACACGTATGCGACATTAGGTGAATTGTTTGCTTTCCTTATTGGATGGGATCTCATGCTTGAATATGTTATGGCTATTTCTGCCGTTTCTACGGGTTGGTCTGCATACTTTCAATCATTGCTCTCAGGCTTTCATATACAAATTCCCGCCATTATCTCCTCCGCTCCTGGTGTTGGAAAAGGGGGAATCATTGATTTACCAGAAGTTCTGATCATATTGTCCATCACAGCACTCGTTAGTAAAGGCGTGAAGGAAAGTATTAAGTTTAACAATATGATGGTTTTTGTAAAAATAGCTGTTATCTTACTATTTATTTTTGTGGGGATCTGGTATGTAAAACCTGAAAACTGGGTGCCTTTTGTACCCTTTGGATTTAATGGGGTTATAACAGGTGCAGCTACGGTGTTCTTTGCCTATATCGGGTTCGATGTTATTGCTACGGCATCGGAAGAAGTGAAGAATCCTAAAAAAACGATGCCCATTGGGATTATAGTGTCCTTGCTCATTTGTACCATTTTATATATGACCGTATCTGGGGTATTAACAGGGATGATTTCGTATACCAAGCTAAATGTTGGCGCACCTGTTGCATTGGCATTAGAATCGGTAGGACAAAACTCTATAGCGGGCATCATTTCAGTTGGGGCGGTATTTGGCATTACAACCGTTATCCTTGCATTAATCTATGCGCAAGTTCGATTATCCTACGCAATGAGCCGTGATGGATTATTACCGAAAAAGTTCTCAAAAGTAAATGCAAAGACCCAGACTCCATTCGCTAACACGTGGTTAACCGGGTTTGTTGCCGCAGGCATTGCAGGTTTTATTGATCTAACAACACTTGCGCATTTAGTGAACATGGGCACATTAGCTGCGTTTACTTTAATATCCATCGCAATTATCGTCTTGCGCAAGAAATTCCCTGAATTAAAGGCTTCATTCCGAGTCCCGTTCGTGCCAGTGCTGCCAGCCATTAGCGCGTTGCTTTGTCTTTACCTTGCGTCCAGTTTGCCCTTAATCACTTGGATTTCATTTGTCATATGGATTGGTATTGGTGCGATTATATACTTTATTTATTCACGTAAGCATAGTAACTTGAATCCATAAATTGTTGTATTCTGAATATCCAATTGTTTATTCACTTGAAGCCGGCCGTGCAAGGTCGGCTTTTTGCTTTACTCCTTGATATGTTAGAATGTTATTAAGTTATTACATTAGTACATTAGTAAGGTATAACTTTGTGCGTATGGATCATACTATGAGAGGAGTACTTTATTATGAATGGTGTGGTCAATATGGAAAAAGGTCGTGATAGAACGAAGACGACTCGATACTCTCGCAAAATAGGCCGAATGGGAAATAGTTTAGGGATTAGTTTGCCAAAAATGCTTGCAGAGAAACTGAATGTTGTACAGGGTGACGAAATTGAATTTATCGAAAACGACCAGGGAGAAATCGTAATCAAAAAGGTTCGAAAACCGAATCTGCCTGAGAATGTGCGGCCTGAAGTGCTTGAGGCGTTTTATGATGTTTTTAATGAAGATCAGAACATATTCAATGATCTAAGGGACCGATAATGGTAAAGTATTTGACCAAAGAAGAAGTGATTGCCGGGCATTATTTCATGATGAAGCAGATGCAGGATATGGAACAAGCGGGTGTTAAGGACCATTCTCTTCTTGAATCGGCCGTTTATAGACCGCAGCAAAGCCTATTTGGTGAGGATGCGTATCCGACATTATTCGAGAAAGCAGCTGCGTTGGTGGATTTTTTGGCTAAAAACCATTGCTTTCACAATGGTAATAAACGAACCGCTTATTTGTCTGTAAAATCATTCCTTCAAATAAACGGCTATCAACTGAAAATGGAACGGGAATTTGCAGTAAATTTCATGGTGGATCTTGTGAATGGGAAGTACTCTGTTGAAGATATGGCTCAAATTTTTGTAGAAAATGGTATCAAGAAGTGAAAACGGGGCGTCTGGGGAGTGTAAGGGCATGAGTAAACAGGATATCTTGTTCAAAACGGAGAAGTATGTATATCGAGTGGCTGGCCTATTAATGCAGAACGACAAGATTTTTATTACAAAGACCGAAGAATGAGACAGGCTATGCTTTTCCAGCACCTCCAATCCCACGCAAGTTAAAGCGCAATCCATAAATACCTAAAGTTTTGATATTTGCCCAAGCCCTTTTTACGAGATATAATTATGATGATTGTGCACATTCAATGTGGAAAGAGAGCGAGAACAGTATGGGGCGTAAATGGAACAACATTAAGGAAAAGAAAGCATCCAAAGATACTAATACAAGTCGTATATATGCTAGATTCGGAAGAGAAATTTACGTGGTGGCGAAGCAAGGCGAGCCGAATCCGGAATCGAATCAAGCTTTAAAATTCGTTGTTGAGCGTGCCAAAACATACAACGTGCCAAAAGCGATCATTGACCGTGCGATTGAGAAGGCAAAGGGCGGTTCGGATGAAAACTACGATGAACTCCGTTATGAAGGCTTCGGACCTAACGGCTCCATGGTTATCGTGGACGCATTAACGAATAACGTGAATCGTACGGCATCTGAGGTTCGTGCCGCATTTAACAAAAACGGCGGCAGCCTTGGAGTGAGCGGATCTGTAACTTATATGTTTGAACAGACGGCGGTCATTGGTTTGGAAGGCAAGACAGCAGATGAAGTGCTGGAGATCTTAATGAATGCGGACTTGGACGTTCGTGATATCTTGGAAGAGGATGAGGCGGTCATTATTTACGCTGAGCCGGATCAGTTTCATGCTGTTCAAGAGGCATTCAAGAATGAAGGCATCACGGAATTTACCGTAGCGGAGCTGACTATGCTTCCACAGAGCTATATTACGATTACAGAAGACGTTCAGGCTCAATTCGAGAAAATGATAGATGCGCTGGAAGATCTGGACGATGTTCAACAGGTGTACCACAACGTTGACCTTGAAGACTAATGTAAATAAGGAGGTTTCTCGGACAGGAATTTCATTCCCTGACCTCCACCATTAAAAAGTCGGCCGAAAGGTCGGCTTTTTGCAATGACGCGCGAGAGTTGAACCCCTGTCAGAAGGAGGTACATGCTATGGAAACAACAAACAAGTTTACCGGTAAAGCAGATACGTATTCGAAATATCGCCCGAATTATCCGCAAGAATATATGAATTATTTGATTTCATCGAACCAATTAAATTCCAACCATAATATTGCAGATATAGGTTCAGGTACGGGGATTTTTACTCAACAGCTGCTCGACAGAAACTTTAAAGTATTTGCGGTTGAGCCGAATCGCGATATGAGAACGATTGCAAAAAAAGCATTAAGCAGCTATGCAAATTTTATTTCGATACCAGGAACGGCCGAGCACACCGGTATCCCGAGTTCCAGTGTTGATCTGGTAACGGTTGCGCAGGCTTTTCATTGGTTCGACAAAGATAGATTTAAAATGGAATGCCAGAGAATATTGAAACCAAATTCGAATGCAGCCCTTGTTTGGAACAGCAGGGATACCTCAAGCCTTTTCGTACATGAAAATGCGGAGATATGCAAAAAGCTCTGCTCCGGGTTTAAAGGCTTCAGCGGTGGCATAGATGCATCGCCGGACATATACAAGGACTTCGAATTACAACCCATTTATTGAAGCAGTGACTGAGCTTTTCATAAAATATAGCAGGGACAACATGATTGTCATTCCCAATATTACACGAAGCTACATAGGGAAAGTGTAGGTGACCGCTACAAAGTCTTCTCTAAAAGCAAGCCGTTCAATACAAGTGATAGGCTGTGTAACGCTTTGGGCAAGCCCGCCTCGGCATCCTCGGAGTTTGCGATCCAAAAAGCAGTGTCCATGAGTCCCCCATTCAATAGACGGGCTAAAGCTTCAGGGTCCGTCGTTGCAATAATCCGATCCTTCATCAATTGCCCAAGCATATCAGCCATCGTCGCCAGGCAGTGCGACTGAGATGATTGAGAATAAGCATTGCCCAGTACCGAAGGCGCGTCTCTTAGCACGATTCGTTGGATTTCCGGCTCAAGCGCCATGGCGAGATAGGCGCGGCAACGACCAACAAAGCCCTCCCAAGTTCCTTCCGCCGTATCAGAGATACTTTCCAATCTGCTATCCATTTCAGCATCGATTTCTTTGACAACAGCTTCCAATAAGCCTTTTTTGTCTCTAAAGTGATGATACAGCGCACCGCGCGTCAGGCCCACAGAAGCTGTGAGGTCATCCATGGATGTGTCTGCATACCCAATCGTGCCAAAAGCTTGCCTTGCCGCGCTCACCAATTTGGCGCGTGTTTCTGCAATCATTTCCGATCGTGCTTTTCGAGCCATTGTGCCTCCTGCTTTCATACGTTTTTTATGATAATCTTCTTCGTTGGTAACCAACCACGTGTTTCATATTGTTCGACATCCGAAAGAACAAGTCCTTTGAAATTCAGCAGTTGTATCGGTGTTCCCCCGCAGGGAAGCCGATACTAGAGATATTAAAATTCACGTTGACATACGTCGCGTATGTTTATATAGTAATCACATACATCGCGTATGTCAATTTATTTCACCTGCAGGATAGTATAAGTTTTTTACATCTAACTCTAATTAAAAACGAGGGGAGTTCAAGAAATGAAGAACGTAATTCCAATCGGCGTCTATTCGGGGGTGCATTATGCCTAATCTATATCGTGAGATATTCGAAGCCCCTGGTGCAAAGGGATTCTCGGCGGCAGGCTTTGTCGCTCGGATGCCTATATCCATGATGGGCATTGGCATTGTTACTATGTTGTCGCAGTTGCGCGGCGAGTACTGGCTCGCTGGTGCTGTTGCAGCTACCTTTGCGTTGGCGTCAGCTTTAATGGCCCCTCAAATTTCCCGCATGGTGGACCGATTGGGGCAGTCCCGCGTGCTGCTGCCGGCCACAGGGATCAGCGTAGTATCCATTGTCTGCTTGCTGCTGTGCACTAGATATCAAGCACCGGACTGGACCCTGTTCCTGTTCGCATTACTGGCCGGGTGTATGCCCAGTATGTCGGCCATGGTACGCGCGCGCTGGACCGAATTGTATCGGGGTTCGCCTAAGCTGCATACTGCCTTTTCCTTTGAGTCCGTTGTAGACGAACTCTGCTTTATTATTGGTCCGGTCATTTCTGTTGGATTGAGTATTATGCTCTTCCCTGAAGCGGGTCCGCTTCTGTCGTGCGTATTTCTAACGATAGGGGTATTTCTGTTCACGATGCAAAAGAGTACCGAACCAACCGTGCGTCCCCTTAACCCTAACAGCAAAGGGACCGTGATCAAGATTGGTTCATTGAGGGTGCTTGTGTACACGCTGGTTGCCATAGGCACCATATTTGGCACAGTGGACGTCGTGAGTGTGGCTTTTGCAGAGAACCAGGGAAATACGATAGCCGCTAGTATCGTACTTTCCGTCTACGCTATCGGTTCATGCTTGGCTGGCCTGGTTTTCGGCACGCTTAGACTGAGCACTCCGCCACACCGCCAGTTTTTGCGGGCTGTTGCAGTATCGGCCGTCACGATGCTTCCGCTATTCTTCGTGGACAGCATAGCTAAGCTGGCATTCGCTGTCTTTTTTGCTGGGATGTCCGTGGCTCCGACTATGATCATCACTATGGGGTTGGTAGAAAAAATCGTTCCCGAATCCCAGGTAACGGAAGGAATGACCTGGGCAATTACAGGCTTGGGCATCGGGGTTGCTCTAGGCTCGGCCGCAGCAGGATGGGTTGTGGATGGCCTTGGCGCACGGGCAGGGTTTACTGTGGCCATTGCAGCGGGATTGATTGCTCTGGCCATCGTGCTGCTTGGTTACAGATCCCTCCGGTCAGCATACAATCACGCATTCATGAGCCCGGAGGATCGTTCACTCAAGTACTAACACCGAATAAGTATCACGCATCGCAGATAGCAGGCTGGAGCAGGTCGGCCCCGGAGCCCTTCAGCACGATCTGCTTCCGTCCGGCGTTCAGCCAGACTTGAAAGGTCTCGTTCGTATTTCTGCGAATGGTTGTAACCAACTCATCAAATGTGTATCTCCAAACGGGGCTGGCGAGCGCCAAGGCTGGGACTTTTCACGCCGATCTGTTCCCACTTCCTCCGCAGATCAGGAGAGACGGTCAAATATGAGGCAGCTGCAAGCAGATCTACCCGCCAATCGATCCATCCATCAAAACGGTTCTGCATAGCAACACCCATTAACACCAAACAAGATTTCAGTTTCCCCGGATAACAGCAGCGACCGCTGAGGTCGGAGGAGCACCACTAGTTACTGAAATTTTACTTCCGGATATTGCGCATTCGGTTCATCAACCAGATTGCCTCCGCTTTCTTTCAAATGCTTGTTGAAGAAATCCAGCACATATTGATTCGTGATGAAGGCGCCCCGTTTGCCATTGATTTTTCCCGTCATCCCGGTTAGTTGAATCAGGTCCGAAAAAAGCTGAAGGTCGGTGAAATTATAGTGGGCGGCTCCTTCCACATAAATCACGCTTCCCTCATGCTGCTTCACATTCTCCATAATGGACAGCTCATTTGCAATTTTGTCCCGCAGCCCTTTTTTATTTTTGTATTTTTTTACATTGTCGATAAAATCGCCTGCTTGCATGAACAAAAACGGTTTGTTTATATGCTCTCTATTCTTCAACTCATACAGCGTGCCATCCATATTTATTCCGGCTCTGATGTCGTCATTCAAATACAAGGCATTGAAAGCCGTTGCGCCTCCAAAAGAATGCCCCATCATTCCGATGTTGTTCACATCCACTTTTCCTTCAAATATGCTCCGTATCGAGCCAGAATTCATTTTTTTGAATCGGCTGATAACAAACTTCACATCTTGAGTCCACACCTTCCCAATCCTGCTGCCCTTATCATAAAAATTATCTCCGGTCAACACCGTTTCGAAACCAGTCACTCTTCCGTCAGGAAAAGCCGTAGCCGTGGTGCTATACGTATGATCGATTGCCGCCACAATAAAGCCGTGACTGGCCAGATTCTCGGCTTGCGAGGTATGCAGCACCCTGCCGGTTCCCATGCCATGACTGATCAGCACCAAGGGGTAAGGCTGTGCAGTAGGCCGTATTTCGGCATCTTCATAAGAATTGCTGCGGATATATCTCCAGTAATCGAACGCAAATTCAGGAAGTTTGAAATTTTGGGAGTATGCTTGCATGTACTTTCTAAATACCGTTTTATCTTCGGGAAAAAGCAAGCTGCTCTTTTTATGTTTCACATGCCCGGCCGGATACCAAACTTGAACCATTAGTTCTCTCTTGTCGCGGTGGTTTTCGGTGAAGATCTCAGCGCGGTCGTCATCAATAAAATGCAATGTTTGAGTGCCTACTTCATATAAACCATCGGGCTTAGGCAAATTGAAAACAGGCAGATATAAGGATAAGCAGATGGATACGCCAATAAGAACGATTGTTAATGAATAGAAGCCATATTTTAATGGCCTCCACATCTTTAGATTGGCCGTGTTTTTTGAACGCCTGAACAACACTGCACATAACAATAATACAGCCATGATATATACAAAAACCAACTGCCATCGATACCCCTCAAAACACAATTGAACGAGTAAAATGATGCTGCTTGCCATGCAGATAACCGTGCTTGTTTTCCGGGTTATACTTTTGGAGAACCACAGGTCTGACAGTAAAGCCAAACAAGAAAAAATTAAAAGGATTTCAAATAATCTCATATGGTCCCTCCTTGTACTCAAGTAGGTCTTGCCATTAACGGTTCTATTGTAGGGCTTGAAGGTTAACTTGAAAGAATGGTTCGTTTAAAAATCGTTTAAATTACCGGATAAACGCGGCTTTATGTTTCCTTAACCAAAGTAAGCCCTGTTGCAAAATAGGCAGTGGAATAAGGGGGGGCAGGTGGTGAAATAGCATATGCATTGTATTTTATGCAGCAAATTGGCCTTGTTGCAGTGATTGGAGCGGAATTAAGGTTAGGCCCTTAGACATAATCCAATGAAACCGGCTGGAGTGAGGAATACGCCGCTGTTTCACTTACAAAATCCAATGGATGTAAGAAAGGGGAGGATAGACAGGCCTTTTGGACTATCTCTTGAGGGGTTTATATACATATATCCAGGAACGCGGGTGTTGCGAGATGGATCCGCTGCTTGTTCAGAGCTTGAATAAGGAGCGGGCGATTGCCGTTTCTTACGCTGAGAACGATCCGGAATTAGTCTGGTTTTGGGCTACCTTCCTTTATCACCTTCACCTATTATCGCGAAGAGTGATGTCTTGGATGGAAGAATGTATAATAGGCGGTCATTTTGCGCGCAAGATCATAAGACTCCGATCACTGAAAGTTAAAATGCGAAAGGTAGAACTCAACAAAGAAGAGAATTATTATCCACAAAGTTTCTGCTCTTTAATCTCTATTGCATGCAGTTAGTATACCTAGAGATTTGCTTATGTGAGCCAACATTTTCTGTTATATGGGAGATGCCCAATGTACAGTACTTTATACATTCTTAATATATCGTGTCTCGTGAGTGATCGGTATTAATAGATAATCGATTCCCAATAAATTCACTTTGCACCAATGTCTTTTTTATAGGCGTTTCTTTCTGAATATTTTTTAATATAGAAGTGAAAATCATGGAAGACATATACCAATAGTTGACAAAAAAACATTACATTGTATACAATGTAATGTTGAGGTGGATTAGATGTCGGTTGGTTCAAAACCTGAAACTTTCCGTCGTACGAAACTATTGAATTTTCTACGGAATCAGATGCAAATTGTTCAGGAAGCATCCATGTCCATACAGATGACAGGTAGCGATCCGAGTGATTATGTTGAGATGAAAATGAGTGTTTTGCGACCATTAATGGATGAGTTTGGTGTAACAGATGAAGAGATATACCTATAAACCCATTCCCGAATAGAACATTTCAATTTGAGACGTTTTATAATTTGATTTTTTATGTCCATAGCATGTCTTTCATCAAGTTATGACTAGTGTTGATCAATGTACGCTATTAAGAGAAGGAGGTTAAAAGGAATGGATAAATCGAAACTTTATTTCATTTCCGATCTACTACTTACAGTTTTAGTTTTTTATACTATTTGTAGTCTTGTAAGTAGTTTGACGGTAGGATTACTTTCTTCGGTGCTTATAGTATTTTTGATAGTCAGACCATTATTAAAAAAGCTGTTTAAAATAGAATTTAAATAACCCCCCAGCAATGGGGGGGATTTTATAGTTATTTAACTTCTTCGTATTTGACAAATGCAGCAGGGTAAGAAGACTTTGTATTTTGAGTAATTGTGACTCTCAAACCTTTTATTTCACCTTTGGCTATCCGTTTTAAGACACCTTCATAATATTCGGCTTTTCTGCTGGCTAGATCTTGTGAAAAACCTGCTACAGCTGACACTGCTAAGCTAGTCCAAAAATTAGCTTTTGTCATTGCAAGTGCAATACCAACAATAATTGCATCGAAACCAGCGCTTCCAGTAGATGGTACCTTTTTGTCAGCAAGCTTTTCAATTGTCTCTTTAGTTAACATGGAAGATTGAGTTATTGGTGTTTTGTCATCTCCTGGCTTGTTCGGATCACAGGAAGTAGCAGGGTACCACCTTGAAGCAAGAGCCTGATTTGAACCAAATGGTACTGTTACAGCAAAAGCAACAGTAAAAGCAACACAACCAAGAATGATTTTTTTTAAGAATGAAGCCTCCCTAACTAATTTATTTATGCTCATACGAACATAATCCATATATTCCCTATTGATACTGAAAAATCCTTCTTAAATTTTATTAAAATTGGGATTTATTTGATTTTTTTGGAGTTTCAAGGTGTTCAGGGTATCGATAGGCCTAGCAAAGGAGAAATAACGTTGAAGAAATATAAAATGATGTTCGCAGTTCTGCTGACATTAATCCTATTCGCATTGGCCGTATCCCAATCCACTTTTCTCCAGCGTGCCACGGCTCGATTTACAGCTTCCATCTATGTCACTTTTCAGCATTATGATATGAATTTGGAGTTTCAAAAAGTAGAGTATGCTGGTGCATTTGGCGGTTATTCCGTTAGATATAAAGATAAAAAAAGCGGTAAGGCTGTCTCTCTGCTGGTTGAATCCGATACGCTGCCCATCGTGGTAGGATATGATTCTCTCGATACTCGGCCTTAACCGGCTCCCAGTCTATCATCCAGCTATGTTACACTAATGAAAATAGCAGACAGCAAGGAGATAGACGCGAATGAAGCTGGTATCTTGGAATGTGAACGGCCTGAGGGCGTGCGTGAAAAAAGGATTCAATGACTATTTCCGCGCGACGGAAGCCGATGTATTTTGCGTGCAGGAGACGAAGCTGCAGGAAGGCCAGATTGCCATGGAGCTTGGCGATGAATATGAGCTGTATTGGAATTATGCGCTGAAAAAGGGGTACTCGGGAACTGCCGTTTTCACTAAAATAAAGCCTGTATCGGTACGATATGGGATAGAAGAAGATGAAGAGCCGGAGGGGCGGATCATCACGCTTGAGTTCGAGTCCTTCTATCTCGTGAATGTATATACACCCAATTCCAAGCGAGATCTGTCCCGGCTGGAAGAGCGGCTGGAATGGGAGGAACGGTTCAGACATTACGTTCAGCAGCTGGATGCCTGCAAGCCTGTCATTCTGTGCGGGGATATGAATGTGGCCCACCAAGAGATCGACTTGAAGAATCCGAAGTCCAACTGGAACAATTCCGGCTTTACTCCGGAAGAGCGGGAGAAGATGACCCGATTGCTGGACGCTGGATTTACCGATACGTTCCGGCATTTCTATCCGCAGAAGACCGATGCCTATTCGTGGTGGTCTTACATGCCCAAGGTGAGGGAGCGGAACATTGGGTGGAGAATTGATTATTTCCTAGTCTCCTCAAGATTGAATCCCTTATTAATCGATGCGCAAATCGATTCTACTATTCTAGGCAGTGATCATTGCCCTGTTATTCTCAATATGGCCGACATTGAAACATAAATCCGAGGGCTGGCGCCTCTTCTAGCGAGAGGGGTTCCAGCCCTACGGAGCATCGGGACCGTCCTATTATGACAATCATGAAGACAGATAGAACCGACCACGATAGGTCGGCTTTTTTGCATGTCTAACGAGCGGAGGAAGTTAAGCAGGACCGAGCCTGTTATACAGTTTGCGGATGCAGTCCCAACATATTTTCTCGGGCCGCATATTTACTTCGATAATCCATGGTTTTACTTGTTGATCCATTCCGATATCGATTCCCAACAGCTGAATCCCCTCATATTTCTTTTCCAACCGCTTGCAAATGTGCGCTCCCAATCGATTTAATGCTTCCTTCGTATATTGGATACCGAACGGGCTGGTGTAGGGAGCCAATAAGTCCTCAATGGGCATCGGGGTTCCGCCGCTGCGTATATTCGTGACGATTTTGTCCGGCTGGGCGACGCGGCCAAGAAATCCTTCATTTTTCCAAGTGCCGTCGCTTTGTTTCTTAATCATCATCCGAATGTCAAAGGGGCGTCTGTTCCATTGGAGCAGATTGATTCCTTGCTGGACGATATAATTTTTGTTCACCTGATTTGCCAATACATAGGAGTATAGCTGTTTCTCGGAATTAAATGTTTCTTGCCGAGTTCCCTTATGAACGCGGAAGAGCGGTTGATTATTAGAGCCCTTGCTGTCAACCTGCATGACTCCCACGCCAAAAGCGCCTCGATTGGGCTTTACATAGACAGATGGAAACAGCGACAGCATGGAATGCAGGGAAGCTTTGTTTAATTTCATCGTGTAGGGCAAATGAACGCTAATATCATGATCCTTCTTTAGTTCAACATAATGGTCCCACTTGGGCCCTTTTGCAGGCACTCTCGGTTGGGCAGGAACGTCGGCAGTCCTTTTATTCACGGTTTAGTCCCCTCGCTTCGGTATTTAGAATATCGTATTCGGCTGTGTGCACAGGATTGCGAAAAGGAGCCAGAAAGGCCAGAAGTACTTTGCAATGGGGGGAAGCGAGTCCCTTCTGATTGAAAAAATGGCGAGGGAGCTAGGCTGCAGCAAAAGCAGCTTCTATTGGTACTTCGGCAACCGGGAAGAGTTCATTACATGCATCGTAAATGACTGGGTGGAGCGAGCGACTAATGAAGTAATTGATCGCACCCTCACCGAAGAGAGCATTGATACTCAGATTAAAAACCTGCTGACAGCGATGTTTTCGACAACGGAAGCTGGAGACTTTGTTTTTTATTTGCGGAGGTTAGGGCAAGAACATGAACGATATCAACAATGGTTAGATACGATAGAACACAAAAGGATAGATTTCATGCTCTTTCTTTTGCAGGCAAAAGGGCTGTCCTATCAATCCGCCCAACAAAAAGCGTTCGTCATTTATCACTTTTACTTAGGCTGGCATGAAAGAAATAAACATCGTAAACATTTGGATGACACCGCCAAGCTGGTCGAGCTGTTATGGAATACCACAATTGAAACGAGCGAGGTGTCCGAATGACGAGCGTATTATCCACTTTTGCAGGCTGTATCTTTACTGGTTTAAGCATCTTGCACTTGTATTGGATGTTCGGGGGGAAATGGGGCAAGGCGGCCGCTATACCTTGCAACGGAAGCAGGCCGTTGTTCACTCCAAGCACATTCTCGACTTTTATAGTTGCCTTGTTATTGGCAGCTGCAGCTGTTATCGCCTTCGGTCTTTCGGGAGGAACGAACGTCATTTTGCCTGCATGGATGTACCGCTGGGGCGGGTGGAGCATCGGAATCGTGTTTTTGCTGCGGTCCATCGGCGAATTCCGCTGGGTCGGTTTTTTCAAAAAGAAGAAGGGAACTGCCTTCGCGAGATGGGACTCTATGTTATTCTCACCTTTATGCCTGCTATTGGCGATTTCTGTAATAACAGTCCTCGTGTTTGAACCGTAAGAGCTATCATCGGATGTGGTTCATGGTATAATAAGGCTGAGAAAATGGAGGTGATAAGATGCGTTGGGCAGAGGTGCAAGAGAGGTTTCCAAATGAATGGGTTGTGTTAGAAGCGACGAAGGCGCATTCCAAGGAAGGACAACGATACATTGAAGAAGTCGTAGTGATAGACAAGTTCGATGACTCAACATCTGCAATGCGTCGGTATAGCGAATTGCACAAGCAGGAGCCTCATCGCGAATACTGTTTTTTTCATACTTCACGTCCCGCTTTAGTGGCACGTGAACGTTACGTTGGAGTGCGAGGGCCTAAATGAAAATAAATATAAATCATGGTCTTCCTTTTGTAACCGTCACCATTCAATTTCGTGGACAGAAACTGACGCTTAGGAAAGTTCTGTTAGATACAGGTTCCGCAGGAACTATTTTTAACGCTGATGTCGTTGGGACGATCGGAGTTATACCTGAATCTGAAGATATCGTAGATACCATCCGAGGTGTCGGTGGTGTGGAATACGTATACACGAAAAATTTTGATGCTATTTACCTCGATAGGGTCTGTTTAGAACATTTCCAAGTGGAGATCGGGAGTATGGACTACGGAATGGAGATTGAAGGAACCATTGGTTTTGATTATATTCAAGCTGCAAATCTGATAATAGATTCGTCCAGCATGCAGATCTATTCACTCACGCGATGACTTTATAATTATCACGCTCGAGCGAATCACGTTGCACAACAAGATTCTACTGCGTTACTCTTGAAAGAGCCGACCGCATGAGGTCGGCTCTTTGCGTACATACTTTGGATTAGAAACATAAGGAGTGGAACCCGCATGGAAGTGACAGCGCAACAGGTTGCCGAATGGATGGTAGCAGAAATTAAATTCAAAGGGGTCGTCTATCAAAGCGATGTGATCGCTTATGTAAAAACGCATTTTGGAGAAGAGTTTGTGTTTGTGAATGAAAATGGGAATGCCTCGCTGTCCAAAGATGTGAAGAAAGCTTTTCGCAAGCTGCATGGCGGCAAAATCGCATGGGACAGAGACGGTTTTTCCTGGGGGTGGACGTAATATCATTCGATATGCAAGTATAGAGAGGAAGCAGTGACAGCGCGGAGGAAGAGGGAGATAGGCAAATGGCAAAACAAAAGTACTATGTCGTATGGGTCGGCAATCGGCCAGGCATTTATACGAATTGGACAGAATGTAAAGAGCAAGTGGACGGACGCAAGGATGCGAAGTATAAATCCTATCCTTCTAAAGCGGAGGCGGAACAAGCCTATCGTGAAGGTTGGACCAAGCATTGGGGCCAGAAGGGGTCCGCTAAGAAACAGACTCAACCTGCCTCACCCAAGTCCAAAGAAACGATTGATTATGATAGCATTTCAGTTGATGTAGGAACGCAGGGGAACCCGGGGCCGATTGAATATAGAGGCGTGAATACGCAAACCGGCGAGGTCATATTTGCCCGTGGTCCCATTCCGAACGGTACGAATAATTTAGGTGAATTTTTAGCTATCGTCCATTCCTTGGCTTACTTGAAAAAGAAGGGCAGTACCCAGACCGTATATAGCGACTCCAGAACCGCTTTAAAATGGGTGAGAGAGAAGAAAGTAGCTACGACATTAGAGCGGAATGAATCCACAAAAGAAGTATGGGATCTGGTGGACCGAGCTCTGAAATGGCTGCAGACCAATAGCTATGACAACAAGGTATTAAAGTGGGAGACCCAAGACTGGGGAGAAATTAAAGCCGATTATGGAAGAAAATAACCATAAGAGCACCATGCCAGGTGCTCTTGTTTGTATTTCGCTCATGTTAAGTTGTTCTTATTAATCACAATAGACAACTTATAATTTACATATTTATTTAATTCAGTCAGGAACAGATCCAATTCCTCATTAGACGGAAACCTGCACTCTAGCAGATAGCAGCCCTCGCCGCTAATTTTGAAGTTGTTCACCAAATAAGAACGTTGTGTCTCGATAAACGAGAGAAAGGGACGGTGATTGAATTCCTTTGTATAAATATTGATAAAAGTATGGACGGGTTTTCCTGCTTTGGCATGGTTCAGCCGAATGGTATATCCTTCGATTACCCCTTCTTCCTCCAGCTTAAGCAAACGGTTGGCGGTTGCCTGGCCGGTCATGTGAATTTTTTGCCCCAATTCCTTCATCGACATGCGGCCATTCTGCAATAGTTCTTCCACAATTCGTCTGTCCGTGTTATCCAGCATTCCTACCAACCTCTTTCATTTTTCAAGTAAACCGTACATTATTCATGATTTGATCGATGTTCCGTATTATTGCTTTCATATTATCCTATAGGAGGAGGTTGTTAAAGGAGGAGTAGACCGTGCAGATTAGACAAATAAGAAACGCCACCATCGTTCTAAACTATGGTGAGATGACCTTTTTAATCGATCCATTTTTAGCCCCGAAAGGGGCATATCCACCGTTTCCAAACACTCCGAATCAAGAACTGGCAAATCCGACCGCCGAGCTGCCAATTCCAGTGAATGAAATTATTCAAGTCGATGCGGTTATTGTAACCCACTTGCATCCGGATCATTTCGATGCGGCTGCTGTCGAAGCGCTGCCTAAGGATATTCGCATGATTGCGCAGTCCGCACAAGATGCGAAGGTCATAGAGGAAGCGGGATTTCATAACGTGGAATGGTTGGATAGCATATCCGAGATTGGGGAAATTCGGCTGCATCGGACGGCTGGAAAACACGGGGTGGGCCAGATCGGCCACTTAATGGGCGAAGTATCGGGAGTGGTCTTTTCACATGCGGATGAACCGACGCTCTATATTGCAGGCGATACCATTTGGTGCAATGATGTTCACGCAGCGATCCACGCGCACCATCCTGAAGTGATTGTCGTCAATGCAGGCGCAGCCCAGTTCCTAGAGGGCGACCCCATTACGATGACGAAGGAAGATGTCTATCGAACATATAAGGAAGCTCCACAATCGACCATTATTGTGTCCCATATGGAGTCTGTCAATCATTGCTTGTTAACAAGAGAGGAATTGAAAGGCTACATTGCAGACAAGGGGCTCTCCTCTCATATACTCGTGCCTACCGACGGAGAATCGCTTTCCTTCTGTTCATCGCACTAATAGGTAAGCACCCGACCGCATGCGGTCGGGTGTTGAAGTTCTATATGCTTGTGATACAACAAGTTATCTATTCTCAATGGAAAAAGAATGAAAGCGCGTCTCGAAACCGCCATTCGGGGTCGGGCTGCAGCAATAGATGCCTACTTTGACGGATTGTGGATGCTGGTCTTCATGCAGATGAGCGATTCGGATCTGTTCCCACTCATCAGGGTTACCCTGCGTCTTGGCCGATACGATATAATCGCCGTTCTTGCGCTCGACTCGGAATGCCAGAGGTTCCGTGACATATGCATTCTGGTAATTCCGAGTGGACCAGTCCGAATACCCATAATTCGTGACGACCGCTCCCAAGTGTGATGGGCCGTCCGGTATATATTCAAGCGATGTCTTTAACCAACATGTGTCCGACACCATTACGAATAGGCCTGCTTGATCATAGGTTGACATGGGCTTCATGCTCAGCGATGCCTCTGCTGTGAAGTCCGTCTCAACCGACTCGTAAAAGACATGTCCGTTCATTACTTCGAAGCCATAATGGGTTTTCAACCAAAAGTCGGTTTCGGATTGCGTATGGACGCGCAAAGCATCATCTGTCACGTTCCAATGCTGCGGTTCGTTCATTATCGTAAGCTTACCAACGGAATCAGGGATATAAGATATATTTATCATGGAATTACAGCCTCCAGCTTAATCATTTCATATGTTTCATCGTCCAGCGCGTGCATTCAACTGTACATTGTCCAGTGGGACCCACTGACACTGCGGAGAATAGTCCAGTTCAGCTCTTGAATAGACAAGGCTTACTTCGCGTTCGTGTTTTTCCAGTCCATAAACCGTTGATCGATTACTTCTTTCAACTGAAAATAATTGTCCCACGTATCCTCTACATGATAGAGAGTAGAGGCATCCGAAAATGTATCTTGATAGTCTTCTAAATAGGTGCCATTCTCAAAATCAAAATAAACCGTTGCAAATCGATTTCCCTCATCGCTTAACATATCATCGGCCAGAACCCCGTCCCAGTTCATATAAATCTGTGTTCCGGTTAGTTGTCTTTGCTTGAAAGCCGCAATATCTTCTTCGGCATCTTCCTCAAAATCAATGCTATATAACCCATGCTCTATCATCCATCCTAAAAACAAACCAGTATGGACAAATGCTTGCTCGTTAGGCAAATCTGCGGGAAAATCACCGTCGTAATGATATTTAGCCTTGTCGTAGACGCACGTATCCGACATTTCGTTCAGCTCCTCTGCAACTATTGGAAACGTTTCGTTTAGATTAAAACGCAATGTTTTCCAGTATTATAGAACATCCGTTCGCGAATATCAAATATCAACTGTAAAAATAACCGTCATACGTATTTTTTTAGAAGATGTGCTTTTTTAAATCATATTTTTGATTGACTAATTAATCAAAATTAATTACGATTGCCTTATGAAGAACACTTCTGTCAAGGAGGATGAACACCATGTCGCCCAGAGTGAATGAACAGAATCAGCAAATTCGTGATAAACGCAAACAGCAGCTGCTGGCAGCCGGAGCGAAGGTATTTGGAGAGCGGGGCTATGCAGGCACGAAAGTCAGCGATATTGTAGGGGAAGCTCAGCTAAGCCACGGCTTGATTTATCATTATTTTTCTTCCAAGGAAGATATATATATGGAGTTAGCAAAGATGGCATTTACTACTTCCTATGACACGATTCATCAGGCTGTGAACAGCAATGGAAGTCCTTATGAACGTCTAAAGGCAATGACGGAAGAGATTCTTGCTCACACCCGGGAGAGCGGTTATTTCTTTCTGATCGCGCTGCAAACCAATACGTCCAAGACGGTCCCGGAGCAGGCATCAGCGATCTCAGCAGAATATTCGGCCAAGAGCCTGGAGTTGCTCACGCATCTGTTCCAGCAAGGTCAGAAGCATGGGGAATTCATCAAGGCGGATCCATCACAGCAAGCTCTTATGTACACTTCGATGCTGAACGGTGTTGTGTTTACCCGGTTAACCTATCCGTCGTTGGAACGCTTTCCGCAAGTAGATCAAATCTTGAGAGCTTTCATTAATACTTCGTCTGTAAAGGAGTGAGTTGATGGATACGAAGGTTTCATCCATATTTAGAAGCGATAGTATGCGAGCACACTTTACAGCTGCTTATGACCAAGCGCTGAGCGAGTGGCCAGTTTCTTACGAATCCTGCTTAGTTACAACTGACTTCGGAACTACTCATATGATCAAATGCGGCAATAAGTCGAATCCGCCTCTGCTGCTCATTCACGGAATGACCGCGACTTCTCTCATGTGGAGCGCAAACATTGCCGAATGGTCCAAGGACTATTATGTTCATTGCATTGAAGTCCCTGGAGACTTTGGCAAAAGCACGCTCGTCAAGCCGCTATCAAGCAGAGCAGCAGCAGCGCAATGGCTGTTGGAGCTGGTCGGGGAGCTGCATTTGGGCGCGTTTCATTTATTGGGGCATTCCATGGGCGGTTTTTTGTCTTTGAATTATACGGTAGCGCATCCGTTGCGGGTACGTTCGCTGGGGCTGCTGGCACCTGCCGGCTCCTTTGCGCCGCTGTCAAGGATGTTCTATGTAAAGATGTTCCCTGCTGTGATGTTCCCAATACAGTGGTTTATTGATCGCGCATTCAAGTGGTGCATGTCGAAGCATAATAGTCTGGAGCTGCTGCCAGAGTCTTACAGAGCGCTCCTTGCAGCGAGCTACCAGAGCTGTGCTCCTCGGCTCGGGCTGCTTCCTGCCGAATTTACAGAGGGAGAACTATCGCAGCTTCCAGTCCCTACCTTATTCGTGGTCGGGGAAGACGAAGTCATTTACCGCCATTCCATCAAGACGGTTCAAGCGAAGGCGAGCCTCATTCCAGATGTCACAATCGCAACCATCCCTAGGGCAGGGCATTTCTTAAGTATCGAACAGAAACAACGGATTAACGAGCTTGTCATTGAATTTCTCAGGCAACACCCTATCAGTACCCACAACGTATAGGATTAGGCGGATGTATCGCATTAATCGAGAGGGGGTATCCTCGTCATGGATAAATTATCAATCGGCCGCATGGCCGAATTGAACCACACCTCTGTCCAAACGCTGCGTTATTATGACAAGCTGGGTCTGCTAAAGCCTGAGTACGTCGAAGAGAGCACCGGTTACCGCTACTATGCGATTAAACAATGCGCCAGACTGGACATGATTAACTATATGAAGTTTTTAGGCATGTCATTGGACAACATTAAGGCATGGTTCGATACCGAAGACGTCGAATCTATCCCCGCGATGCTGCGGCAGCAAGCGCTCCTCATCGAACACAAGCTGAAGGAACTGGATCAGATGAAAAAAGCGGTCCATGTCAGCATCAAAAATTACGATACCTATATGAATGCTCCGGGAGACGGGCACATCGTTCTGCAGCATGTCCCAGCGCGCAAAATTTATTGTTACGACAGCAAGGTGAACATTTATGAAAATACGCTGGAGACGTACGAATACATTTTACGGGAACTGCGGGCGCAAGCACTCGTCAACCATTTGCCGATGGCTTACTTTTGCAATGTCGGCTCCATTATCCGTCAGGAAGCGATGGAACGGGGACAATTCGTATCGACAGAAGTTTTTCTGTTTGTAGATTCCGATTTTGAGATGCAAGCAGGTGTTGAGATTATCCCGGAACACGACTACCTGTGCATTTATTGCGATAGTTTCTTTCATGAGCGGGAGTATGCGGGCAAACTGTTCGAGCAGGTTCAAGAGCACGGCTACGAAGTGATTGGCGATTACATTTGCGAAGTGGTGGTGGAGCTGCCGGTATTTCATCATGACGAGCGGAATATGTTTATGAAATTACAAGTTCCTATCAAAAGGGATTGACTCTATAGTAACTATAGAGTTTATGATAAGGACATAGGAGCTCCCAAGTATCAATCGCATAATAGTTTGTGAAAAATATAACAATACAGGAGGTTGTCCACATGAAGGAAAAAATTAGAGTCATTCAATACGGCTGCGGTAAAATGGGACAGTTTTTTCTAAGATATCTGTATGAAAAGGGTGCGGAAATCGTAGGGGCGATCGACGTGAATCCGAACGTCGTCGGCAAAGATGTGGGCGAGGTTGCAGGCTTGGGCGTGAAGTTGAATGTGCCTGTCCGTTCCGATGCCGAGCAAGTATTCAGGGAATGCGATGCACAGGTTTGCATTATTTCGACGACAAGCTTGCTGACGGATACGTATGCTGCGTTTGAGCTGGCGGCCCGCTATGGCGTGAACGCGATTAGTACTTGCGAAGAGGCGTTTTATCCATGGACAACCTCTCCAGCCCTGACTAACCGTCTGGACCGGCTTGCCAAAGAAAACAATTGCACCTTAACCGGATCAGGCTACCAGGATGTGTTCTGGGGCAACTTAATTACGGTATTGGCGGGCGCGACGCATCAGATCACCCGAATTGAAGGCAAATCCAGCTACAATGTCGAAGAGTACGGCATTGCGCTTGCGGAAGTCCACGGCGCTGGCTTGACGCTCAAGGAATTCGAGGAGAAAATCGCAAGCAACAACGATCTCCCGTCCTTCATGAGAAACGCCAACGAGTGGCTGTGCTCGCAGTTCGGATGGACCATTAAATCAATGGATCAACAATTGATTCCGATCACGCACGATCAAGATCTGCATTCAACTACGCTCGGCAGAACGATTCCTGCTGGCGATGCCACCGGCATGACCGCCGTCGTCACGACCGTCACTCATCAAGGTCCGGTCATCGTGACGGAGTGTATCGGCAAGGTATACGCCGAGAACGAAGTGGACCACAACGATTGGGTCATCAAAGGCGAACCGAAAACGGAGGTTAACATCTCTTGCCCGGCCACTGTCGAGCTTACATGCGCTACGGTCGTCAACCGCATTCCTGATTTGCTCCAAGCTCCGGCTGGCTTCTACACCACCGAGAAAATGGCGCCGGCCCAGTACCGCACCTATCCGCTTCATTACTACGTAAAATAAACCGAATAGTGCAGAAGAAGGCGACAGCTTGTCACTGTCGCCTTTTTTAGCCGCAGCAGGAACGCCATTAATGGTGTTCTTTTTTGTATCAAGAGGCGTTGGCGGAGAAGCCCGCCTCCGCCCAACATGCGCCAACCCTTTAGGGCAGCGCTCTGGTCAAGCTGCAGAAGAACCGAAAATATGCGCAGTTATGCCGCCTCAAGGGAGTATCGCGGCAGCATTCATCGAAGCCCAGCCCGTTTCCTTAAGAAAAGGGTTAAGAAATCCGCCGCGGATTTGTCACAATTTATTCAGAAAATACGCAACATTTTCCTGCTCCCGTACGTCTAATTATGAAGGGAAAATTTTCTTATGGAAAGATGAAAGTAAACTGGGAGGATGAATACGTGAGAAAGCTATTATCTGGAATTGTGGCAACGTCACTGGTATTTTCTTTAATACTGCCGACCACACAATTGAATGCGGCAGCTGCCATTTCCGTCTATGTTGACGGATCGAAGCTGGCGATGGATCAACCGCCCGTGCAGTCTAGAGGACGGGTGCTGCTGCCTATGCGCGCCATTTTTGAATCATTGGGCGCAAGAGTGTCTTATAACTCGAGAACGAAAACGGTGACGGGCAGCAAGGACGGCACGACCGTTGTGCTGAAGCTTGGCTCCAAGTCGGCGACCATCGACAATATGAACGTAAGCTTGGATGTGCCGGCCAACACGCTGAGAGGCAGAACGATGGTGCCTGTCCGCTTCGTCAGTGAGGCATTGGGCGCCTTGGTGAGCTGGAACGAGAGAGGCAAAACGGTTACAATTACGACTCCGGACCGACCAAGCACTCCGGATAGACCGAATAGACCTGATACATCCGATGACGTAAGCGGAGTGAATAACGTATATGCGCAGGTGGTAGGGCAACAGGGCGATGGAAGCGACTTGAAAGTGAGCTTCTCCAGAGCGCCGTATGAATACAACGTGGATCACTACCGTGTCCTAGTTGTCAAATCGTCGAGCTCGTCTTCCTTTAATTTGTCCAAGGCTCGCTCCGTGTCTTCCAACAATTATACGACGGCTTATCCGCAAGGCGATGATCCGAGCGTGCGGCTGGATTCCCGCGCGCGCGACGTGGACGGGGATTATATCCGCAACAACCAAACGTACAACGTGTACGTGGTGACGGTTGGCAAGAGAAGCAGCCAGATGGCGCTTTCTTATCCGTCCTCGCAGATTTCGCTGTCTGACAACGGCGTGTCGGCGGCGAGCAATGTTCAAGTGCGCGATGTCGCGGACTATGGCGACGGACGGGACATGAATGTAAGCTTTACGAGACCGCAAAACGACAACAATATTTCGAACTACCGCATTCTGGTCGTGAAGACCAGAGACGCGAATCGATTCGATACGTCAATAGCGAATGGCGTCTCCAGCCAGAACTATACGACCGTGTACAAATCGGGCGGCACAACGCTGACATCGACGCTAAGCTCGACCGCAAGAGACACTTCGGGAGATTATATCCGCAATGGAGTGCCATATACGGTATTTGTGTTGTCGGTCAGCAATACGAATTCGTACTCGAATAAGCTGTCTTCAGGATCTGCCTCGATGACATTGGGTCAATCGGTCGGCTTGCCTGTCATTACGAAGGTTAGCGATGTAAGCAACTATGGAGATGGCCGTGATTTACAGATTAGCTTTAATCGGGCATCCGACGAATCGAAAGTAAGCTATTACCGGATTTTTGCCGTGAGATACCAAGATGCCAGCAGCTTCGATCTGACGGAGGCCAACAAAGTATCTTATGGCAGATACCATGACGTGTCTAAGACCGGATACAGCATCACGACTACGCTGCCTTCCAGCATGCGGGATGTGCATGGATCCTCTATCCGCAACGGAGAAACGTACCGCCTATTCGTAATGGCGGTGTCCAATAGCGGGGGCTCCTATAACAATGCGTTGTCAAACGCTTCGGATACGGTTACGCTGTCGAACAATAGTATCGTCAGCGGCGTAACCAATGTAACGGCCAGCGACGTGAGCGACTACAACGACGGCCGCGACCTGCGGGTATCGTTCAACCGGGCTTCGGATGAATCGGACATCAGCCAATACCGCATCATGGTCGTGAAGGCATCCAATGCGAACCGCTTCGATCTGTCAGCGGCGAACAACGTATCGAGCTACAATTATACGGCTGTGAACAAGACCGGTGGAAATATTAGCTTGGCGCTGAATTCCAATGCAAGAGATGTGGACGGATCGGCTATCAGGAACGGTGTGAGCTACCAAGTATTCGTGTTGTCCGTAGGCCGAGGCAGCTATAACAATGCGTTGTCCAGCCCGTCCGGAACGATTACGTTGTCGAACAATTCGACGGTGTATTCGGCAACGAACGTGTCGGCCAGCGACGTGAGCGACTACAACGACGGCCGCGACCTGCGGGTGACGTTCACGCGTGCCGCTGATGAAGCGAACATTAACCATTATCGCGTCATGGTTGTGAAAGCCGACAAGGCAGGCTGGTTCGGCGTTTCGGATGCGAATAATGTGTCCAGCTGGAATTCTACAGTCGCGAACAGAACAGGCGGCAACCTTGGCCTGACGCTGGCTTCCGATGCCAAAGACGTTGATGGCGATCGGATTCGCAACGGCATCAGTTACCGTGTATTCGTATTGTCCGTAAGCACGGGCAATCAGTCGAGCAACGCTCTGTCGTCTCCATCCCCGGCGATTACGCTTGCGGGCACTGCTGCAGTGGACGCCGCGGCGAATGTAACGGCGAATGTGACGGGCAGCTACGGCAGCGGACGTGATATCGAGGTAAACTTCATGGTGCCGTCCAACGAAGCGAACGTTGCTGAATACCGCATCATGGCTGTTCGTTCAGATCAAGCGTATGCGTTCAATCTGTCGAGTGCCAATAATGTCTCCGCCTCGAACTATACGAGAGTATCGAAACAGGGCGCATATATCAGGCAACAATTAACGGACTCGACTCGTGATATATACGGTGATGTGATTCGGAAGGGCGTGCCGTACCGCTTCTTTATTTTGACGGTGGCCGATGGAAGAACAGGCACGATTAACGCGCTGTCATCCTCGTCCGGAGATGTCACTCTCGCTGATCAATCCGTGCAGGCGGTTAGCGGTTTATATGCTCAAAGAGAGGGCAACAACGACTTTAGTGTCACTTTTGTCAAACCAAGCAATGAGAGCGGCATCGCTTACTATAAAGTAATGGCCGTTCCTTCCGGCAGCGCGAGCAGCTTCACGCTGGCCGATGCGGACCGGACGAATTCGAATGCTTCCAAGATGGTGAGCGTTAATGGCGACACCAAGGCATGGTTTAGTTTGTATGATACGGATGCATTCGGCAACCCGCTTACAACGGGCACTGCTTATAGAGTATTCATCTCGTCTGTCGTAGACGGGCGCACTACATCCATTAATGCGTTATCCGCTTCATCCAACGAGATTATTATAGGTGAAGGTTACTAAGAAGCATGTATTATCCATGCACCTGACCGTACCAGACGAAGCCCCGGAATCTATTTCCGGGGCTTATTTCTTTATTTTTATAGAACACGAAAAAGGAGGGGAAGAGGAAGACGGGAAGGTGTCGGACTGGCAAAATGCTGACGATACGGCTTCATGCTTGCACGCCTGCCATGCGATGATTGCAGTCAGGGCTTATCCTTGCTAAATTGTCACGTTCGGACTCCGTTTTGTCACCATAATCGATGTATATGAAACGAAAGGAACAAGTAAAATATACTTATAGATACGGGATACAGCCTTGTGCTCATATGAGCAATGTATAACAACTTGATTCAATCCACATCTATACTATTGGAGGAATGGCAAAATGATTATAACGACAACTTCTACGATACAAGGTAAAGAAATTGTGGAATACATTGACGTTGTCGCAGGTGAAGCGATTATGGGCGCCAATGTGGTGCGGGATATTTTGGCCTCCGTGCGCGATATCGTGGGCGGCCGTTCCGGAGCTTATGAGAGCAAGCTGAAGGAAGCGCGTGACATCGCCATGGAAGAAATGAAGGTTTTGGCCAAGCAAAAAGGAGCGAATGCGGTCGTCGGCATTGACGTTGATTATGAGGTCGTGCGTGAAGGCATGTTAATGGTCGCGGTCAGCGGGACGGCAGTCATTGTGCGCTAATTATGAAATGGTATTGAGATTTTGTGCATGTTGAGGGGACACCTAATGGGGTGTTCCTTTTTATATTGTAACGTGATCGCAGAGGGCTGCAGTGAAAAGCCTGTACATTTTCCAATGGAATGGATGGAGCGGAACGGTAGACGGTAAGTGCTGCAGGAACAGGCTGTTTATCGGCCCGCATCCAATTGGTCTGAGCTGGGAAGCGTGGATGAAAGGATAGCTCGTAGGAGAGACCCGCCGCAAACGATCGGCCTTGTAGTATAGAAAGCCCCCGCCACACATTCAGCCTCCGACGACGCCACTGGGGCACCTGGCATTCCTCCTCGCTCAGCAGACCATGCCCAGCCTCGGCAGTCCCCGGAACACCATAAATGCAACCTGCGGCTTCCTCCTGCGACCCTTTGTTAAAACAGTTGCAACGAAGGTTCGGTCGTAGGACAATGGAATCAAGGGAGATGTAATAGGGAGGCCACAAAATGAGCATGAATTTGGACAATCCAATGACGATAGAGTTAAAGAGGCATCTGGAGGAGCGAGAGCTAACCGCGGCAGAACACTACTTGTTCTCCGCGTGCAAGCAAGGAGTTCGGCTTGACTTGGCGCAACCGGACGAGTACGAACGGACTGGCGGCTCGCGCGTCGGCGGATATCCGGATCTGCCGGAGCTTACGGCTTGGCCGGTGACGGAGGACGGCACGAAGATGACGTTCCTCGCCCAGCTCAATCTGGCGGACATTGCGCCGCATGACAACGCCCAGCTGCTTCCGCAGCAGGGGATGCTCTATTTCTTCCTCGGCATGGATGAGCCGGCCTACAATATCGAGCACCGGGTCATCTACGCAGAACGGGCCGGGACACTGCAACTGCAGAAGCCAGATGGCATTACCGCGCTGCAGGAAGACAAGGACGGTGAGGAATTCCGGCCGTACACGGTACGCGCACGATCCTCGCTGGAGCTGCCGAACTATGCGTATGTGGATGAAGATGCGCTTGATATCGAAGACATCGAGAGCTATTACGATCTGATCGATGAACTGGCTGACACCTCGGCGCACAATTGGGGCTGCATGTTCGGCTATCCGGAAGGACAGCACGACGACGCGGAGGTGGAAGCGGCATTGATGCTGATCCTGAACGAAAGTTATGATTACAGCCCGGAACGATCGCTTCAGAAGCTGACGGCTCATTTCGGCGGTGACCGGGAGCGTGCGGAACAAGAAGTAAAGGATACCATAATGCTGCTTGAGATCGACAGCAGCGATCCGGTTGGCTTTTCATGGTGGGACTGCGGGGTCATCCACTTCTTTATGCGCAAGGAAGATATGCTGAAGCGCGATTTTTCCCGTACTTATTGCTCGCTGTATTCGAGCTGAACCGCCAATGCAGTTTTTTCAGGAAAGGTGAGAGGGTCATGCGACAAGAACGCATACTGCTGGTGGAGGACGACATTTCGATTGTTGAAATGCTGACCAATCATTTGGCTAAGGAAGGGTTTCACGTCACGGCGGCGCACGATGGGGAAGAGGGAGTAACGAGGTTCCGGCAGGATTCCTTCGACATGATTGTGGTCGATCTGATGATGCCCAAGCTGGATGGCATGGAAGTGATTAAGCTGATTCGCGCGACGAGCTCCATCCCGATCTTAATTATGTCAGCCAAGGATAGCGACGTAGATAAGGCATTGGGACTGGGATTCGGCGCGGATGATTACATTGCCAAGCCGTTCTCCCTCATTGAGCTGACGGCAAGAATCAAGGCGGGGATCCGCCGCGCCACGGCGTACTCCCATTCCGTTCAGCAGGAGGAACGCGGAAATGTGCTTACGTTCGAGCAGTTGACTGTCGATTTGGATAATTTCTCCGCCATGAAGCAGGACGAAGACATCAAGCTGACATCCAAGGAGTTCGATATTTTAAAGCTGTTCATTACCAATCCGAATCGCGTATTCACGAAAGCGCAAATTTATGGCTTCGTATGGAACGATGACTATATGGGCGATGAGAATGTCATCAACGTGCATATTCGGAGACTGCGCGAGAAGATCGAGGATAATCCGTCTGAGCCAAAATATATAAAGACGTTATGGGGAATCGGATACAAGTGGGCGGGCCATTGACATGACAATTGCGTTGGCCGCCATCGTCGCCGTTCTGCTGGGCATCATCGCCATGCAATATGTGTTCAACCGAACGAGAAGCGCGGGCATTCGGCGTCTTCATGAACAGTTGAACCGAATCGTCAACGGCGGCACAGGGGAGAAGCTGCTGCTCGTGACGGATGATCAGGAGCTTATACCGCTGCTCGTTGAAATCAACCGCCTTCTGGAGCGCAACCAACAATCATTGGCTAGCCACGCCAAGACCGAAATCGCGATGAAGAAGATGATTTCGAATATTTCGCACGATTTGAAGACGCCGTTGACCGTAGTGCTCGGATACTTGGAAACGATAAATCTGGATATGCAGATGAGCCAGGAAGAACGGGCCTCAATGCTGTCCAAAGTGGAGAAGAAGACGATTGAAGTATTGGAGCTCATTCATAAATTTTTTGATCTGGCGAAGCTGGAGTCGGGGGACAAGGACATCCCGCTGACTCGAATCCATCTGAATGAGATTTGCCGGACGAACATGCTGGCCTTTTATGACGTGTTGACGGCGAAAGGCTTCGAGGTTCATATCGATATTCCTGACCAGCCGCTATATGTGATGGGAAATGCCGAAGCGATGGATCGGATATTGAACAATTTGATTTCCAATGCGATTCAGCATGGGGGAGACGGCAACACGATTGGGCTGGCGTTGCGGGAAGACGGGGATTGGAGCCGAATAGAGGTGTGGGATAAAGGGAAAGGCATTAAGGAGCTGCACCGGGATCAAGTTTTTGAACGGATGTACACGCTTGAAGATTCCCGGAACTCGTCGTACCAGGGCAGCGGCCTGGGGCTGACGATCACGAAGCGGCTGGTCGAGAGCTTAGGCGGGACAATCCACCTGTACAGCAAGCCGTATGAGAAGACGGCCTTTTCTTTTTCCCTGAAGAAAATACGTTATTAGTCAGCCTTTTGAACATGCAAGCTGAGCCGTGCGGTCCGCTTAAGAAATTCGTAAGAATCGGGTAAGAAAAAAGAGAATTTCACCCCTTACAATAAAGATAAGTGAAGGAGCGAAAGGGGAACCAATCATGACCTGCCTGTTGAGAACCAACCAGCTAACGAAGACGTTTCAAGGCAAAGAAGTCGTCTCGAACGTTAATATGAATATCCAAAAAGGGGAAATCTATGGCTTCCTCGGACCCAATGGAGCCGGCAAGACGACGATCATGAAAATGATTACGAATCTGGTGAAACCGACTGCCGGCGAAATCGAGCTGTTCGGGGAAAAGCTGACCGATACTTCCTATCATCTGCTGGGAAGAATGGGCACCATTATCGAATATCCGGTCTTCTACGACAAGCTGTCGGCCAGAGACAATCTGGAGCTGCATTGCGATTACATGGGGTACCACAATAAGCAAGCCATCGACGAAGCGCTGGAACTGGTCAAGCTGACGAATACCGGCAGCAAAGCGGTGAAAGACTTCTCCCTCGGGATGAAGCAGCGGCTTGGCATCGCAAGAGCCATTACGACGAAGCCTGAATTGCTCATGCTGGACGAACCGATCAATGGACTTGATCCGGTCGGGATTAAGGAAATCCGTGACTTGTTCAAAATGCTGAGCAAGGAGTACGGCATCACGATCTTGATTTCCAGTCATATCTTGGGGGAAATCGAACAGATGGCGGATACGATCGGCGTTATCAATCACGGTAAATTGATCGAGGAAGTATCGATGGAGCAGATCCGGGAGAAAAATACGGAGTACATCGAATTTACGACGAACGATTGCAAAAAAGCGGCGTTTCTGCTGGAGAAGCATCTGAATGTATCCAACATGCGCGTAATCGACAATCAGATCATTCGCGTGTACGATCCGTCCGTGCCGCAGAGCTCGATTACGAAGACATTGGTCATGAACGATGTCGTCATCGAGTCGATTCACAAAAAGAACAGCTCGTTGGAGGACTATTTCCTGTCCTTGCTGAATGGCGGTGGCATCGTTGCGTAAGCTTATAAGCTTGGAGCTGAAAAAATTCAAGATCGGCAGATATATTCGCGGCGCTCTCATTGCGAACGCCGCCATTTTGGGCATGGTGCTGCTGATGATCTACGGGGCCGAGTATGCGGACGAGACCGTCTTTACAACCTATTCCGAAGTGTTCACCGGCATCGACACCTTCGTGAGAGGCACGTTTATCGTGTTCGCCGCCGTGTTGTTGTCGCGCTTCATTATTGATGAATTCAAAAACAAGTCGATTACGGTGCTTTTCATGTATCCGATTAACCGGAAAAAGCTCATTTCGGCGAAACTGCTCATCGTATTCTTGTTTACGTTCCTGTCCATCATCATCTCCGACTTGATCGTAAGCGGCGCTGTACTGGCAATCAACGGGTATACGCACAAAATGAGCGAGCCGTTAACAGCCTCGATTCTGACGGGCGCTTTGATTAGCTTCGGGATGAATGCGCTGGCAGCCAGCTGCATGAGCCTCATTCCGCTTTATTTCGGGATGAGAAGATATTCAACGGTAACGACCATCACTACATCGCTGCTCATCGTGCTTATCGTCTGCTCGAACAATGGCGGGGTGTCGCTCAACAACATCATTATCATCCCGATTACGCTGGCCATCATGGGCGCTTTTGTCGCCTATGCCGCGCTCAGAAACATCGAGCATGTCGATATCAGCAAATAGAAAGAACGAAAAGAGCGCCCGTCAGAGGCGCTCTTTGTCATGAATCTCACCAGGAGAAGCAACGAATCTTGTAAGCCGGAAAAATATTATTGGCTTGCCCCGTCCGCAGCTTCCGGAATGACGGGCACGCCTTGCAGCGGCTTCCCTTCCTTATAGTACAGCGACGGGGTGAGAATGACGTAGAATATATGGACTTGGTCATATCCATGCTCTTGCAATAGAGCGTAGAGCTTGGAAGCGACCGCATCATGCTTCTCTTGTTCCCGCTGAAACATATAGATCTCGACAGACAAGGGCGAGTTGGCGACGGGGATCGCGTGTATCAGCTCGATCTTCACGATCTCCGGCGGAATATGGACGGTATCGGCAACCAGGTGGATGACTGCTGATGAGATGCGTTCGACAAATGGCTGCTTAAACCCTTTAAAACGAATAAACGGCATAATATCATCCCTACTTTAAACTCTAGTATCATATGTCATTGTTTATATATTTAATTACCATTACGTATCATAACACAGGTTGTCCCATTTACGGAATAGTTGTCTCGATTCGAACTGCGTTTGTCTCGCCCCGCAAGGAACGATATGCGTATTATTCCTAGTCTATTCATAGTCAGCGAACCGCTGCCGCGTTTTGCGCGAACACGCTGCGGGCCGCAAAGAGACAGACGGCACAGACGGCTGTATATATGACCATCAAGGTCTGGAACGAGGAAAGATCGAGAATGATGCCGGTAAAAATGAGCGACAGCTGCAGCACCGAGGTTTCAATCATCCGTTTTAACGAGAAAAAGCGGCCCAGCGCATCTTTGGAAATGCGCACCTGCGCCTCCGTATTGGACAGCGGGATGAATAGCCCGCCGGCGAACCCGAATACGGCAAAGCCGATAATTTGAACCGGCATGACCGGAATAATCAGGATGAGCAAGCTGCCAATGACCAGCATGGCCCCGCCGAAGAGCAGCGCGGATGTGCTCATACGCTGCGCAAGCTTCTTCATCGCCAAGCCCGCGATCAGGATGGACGTGCCCTCCACAGCATAAATGATCCCTTTCAAGCCGTCAAAATCATTGGCTTCGCTCAGCTCAATGGCAAATACATTGAAGCCGCCAATAAATAAAAACGGAATGCACGTCATGATGAGCAGAGCCTTGACCATTGGCTCCCGCCGCATAAGCGGGAATAACTCCGAGAAGGAGGCTTTGGCACGCGCTCGGTGCGTAACGTTGCCGAGCTGCGACCGGTCAAAGGACAGCATGCACGTCAAAATAATCAATACGACGTAGGTGAGCCCGGAGATGACATAAATGTTCTGCAAAGACAGAACGGACAGCAAGACGCCGCCGATGGCGGTTCCGAAGATGCGGGCAATCGTAGTCAGATTGAAATTGAGCATGTTCGCCTTCATTAGCTGATCCTCCGGCACAATGACCGGCAGCGCGGCATTAACCGTCGGAAAATAGAATGACGAGGATATGACAATGATCAGTTGAAACACGACCATATACCAGACGTTCTGCTCCCATATGGCGGCGAGCATAAAGCCGATGGCGGCGATCCGCAGCATGCCGCTGTATAGCAAAATCTTCTTCGGGTGAAACCGGTCGATGATATTGCCGGCGTACGGGGCCAAGAAGATGCCGAATACAGCCCCCGACACCAGGATGAACGACTGCAGGAAGCGGGAGGACAATTGCTCGCTTAAAAACTGCAGGCTGCCGATCGTGCCAATCCATGCCGCCAGTTCGGATACGAACACCCCGGATAAAATAAGCCACATATTTCTATTCGAGTTCGCTGTCATCGTGCTCTGTGCCCTCCTGTCCGTTACCGAATGCCGCCGCTTGGCCGCCGCTTCGTTGAAATCCGATCAGCGACATCATGTAAGGCTTCGCATCTGCAGGCCCATTCGCTTCCTGCTGCTTGAAATGCTTGCGGTACAGCTCCTTAAATTCCTTCAGAAAGGCGCTAAACTGCTCTTCCGTCGCATGAAATTGATAGGTGGCCGCCAAGTTTTTCTTTACGTCTTGGTGATGGCTCTGCAACTGAAAAGCCTCGCCCGGCGCCTTCTCGATTTCTTGCCGCGTCGTCAGCACCGTTTCGAGAAAGACTTGCCGGGACGTCTCGATGAGCTCATGGCTCGGCAGCAGATCATCGCTCGGAATGAACCTTCTCGCCACTGCTTTATAGAACTTCTGCATAATGCCGTTCTTTTCTTCCACCCGCACGATATGCACGATGCCGTGCTTCTCCAGCTCCTTCAGATGAAAATAAATCTTGGTCTTCGGAATGGCGAGAATTTCGGCCAATTGCTGCCCCGTGTACTCTTGTTTCACCAGATTCATCAATATTTTCGTACGCAGGGGGTCGCTGATCACTTTCAATTTCTCCAGCGTGTCAATAATAAACAAGTCCTGTTGCATTAATGTGTTCACCCTTTTTTTAACGTTCAATTTTATTTGATTGTTCAAATTTATCATTCCTCACCAAGGGTGTCAATTCCAAAATGACAACGATACCTTAAATTGACCCGGACAGGATTAGCGCCATGCATTAGAAAAGAAATATAAAATTCGTTATGAAGTTTCTGCACACAGGGATGGAAGCGGTTGCGCGAATTAGCGTACAATGAGAATATAATGTCGGGGAACGTGGGAGGCGAGTGCTGCAAGCCCCGTAATCTGATGATGATGGAGGGGGAATACGCATGGCGATTAAAGCGATTGCATTGGATTTTGACGGGCTTATTTTAGATACGGAAACGGCAAGTTATTTATCCTTTCGCGAGATATGTCAGGAGTACGGACACGATATGCCGCTTGCCGTCTGGAGGGAGTGGGCCGGAGGAATCCGCACCTGGCCATTGGCGTGCGAATATTTGGAAGGGCTTCTGGGCAAATCAGTGGATCGCGAAGAGCTGCACCGCCACCATCGGGCCATATACAATGAGATGATTGCGGAATGGGACGTGCTTCCAGGCGTGAGGGAAGTATTGGATACGGCCGGAAGGCTGGGCCTCAAAGTCGCGCTTGCTTCCAGCGCTTCGGCTGCGTGGGCGGTGAATCATGTCAAGCGCTACGGCTTGCTCGATTATTTCGATTTTTTGCAGACGCGCGACAATGTGACCAAGGTCAAGCCCGATCCCGAAATCTATTTGAAGGCGGTGGACGGACTTGGCGTAAGAGCGGACGAGACGATTGCGTTCGAGGATTCGGTGGTAGGAACACAAGCGGCGAAGGCAGCGGGACTCTATTGTGTCGCGGTGCCGAATCATGTTACGGCGAATTGCTCGTTCGATCACGTCGACATTCGGTTATCATCACTTCTTGATATGGGACTGGAGGATATTATCCATACTTTGGAGAAGGGCAATCCGGTGCCCCAAGAAAGTGATATATAGACACAGTACACAGTCACAATAATTAGGGGTGAGAGCTATGGACGCTACGTTCATGAGTTTTAATTTGCGATACAACGAGATCCAAGACGGGGAAAATGCGTGGCCATACCGGGTTGACAAGGTGGCCGAGGTAATCCGGAGCCACGAACCCCTGATCATCGGGACTCAGGAGGGTCTTCACCCGATGCTGCTCGATATGGAGCAGAGCTTGCCGCAATATGGTTTCCTTGGCGAGGGGCGCTATGGCGGACATCAAGATGAGCATAATGCCATTTGGTATGATAAAGAACAGCTTACAGTGCTCGAACACGGACAATTCTGGTTGTCGGAGCAGCCGGCTCGCCCAGGCAGCATAAGCTGGAGCAGCAGTCTGCCGCGTATTTGCACATGGGCCCGGTTCCAGCTTGCCAAAGATTCTGCCAGTGAATTTATCGTGTTCAATACGCATCTGGATCACGAGAGCGAGGAAGCCCAAGTGAACGGAATTCGCCTCGTTCGGCAGCACATGGAGGAGCAATTCCGCAAGCGCGCGCTTCCTATGATATTGATGGGAGACTTCAATTCTACGCCTGACAGCCCTGTCCTGAACGTTCTTCGCTCCAATCCGGACGGCAGTGTTCTGTCTTTGACAGACGCCTATTCGGCAGCCGCCGGCAAGGTCGGGGCCACATTCCATGACTTCCAGGGCGGAGAAGACGGAGAGGCCATCGATTATATTTTTGTGTCCAGTGACATTCGCGTTATAGCGACCAAAGTAATTCGGGATCGGGTAAACGGGGGATACCCTTCTGACCATTACCCGGTAGCGGCGCGCGTCTCGATGAGCTGACAGACTTGCCCCGCGTACCCGGGGATTGGATGCAACAGCGGCGGCGTTTCCGGTGAACTGCCGAGAAGCGCTAGCCGCTATCGGGATCACCTCGTATGGTACATAAGAGGAGGAAGCATCTTCGTATTGATTACCATTGATGACTGACAGAGGGGACAGCTCGGCGTTTTTTCAAACGTGAGATTTTCTCTCATCCAGCAAGAACAGTCCTCACTGCTGCAACTCCAAATGGAAGTCTGCTCTTCCGGAACCGGCTCGACATTTTTTTTAGAATAATACATCGCAAAACCCTCCTTGCGTATTATAGGGGCCGCGGGCAATGGGCAATGAAAAAGAACTGCCCGGAGGACAGCCCTTTTTTAATTGGCTACAGTCTTGCCACGCAAAAGCGGATTGCATGAGTTCATGGAACCACTCCATATATAGTATGTGAATTAAGTCCTGAATATATGTTAACTATTTGTTCAACAGGCCTGTGCACGAGAAAAAGGGGCTGCATGCATAGTTTTCCAAAAAAATTTCCAATTGGCCGTCCGACGACTTGCAAATCGCATTTTTATATGGTATCATTATGTCAATTGCTAAATTTGAACCACGCTTCACACATTGAAAAGGGTATCATTTTTACGATGGAACTTTTTTCAATGTGTGAATTTTTTTAAAGTTGAAAAAATAAACATGTTATATTTCCTTTTGGAGGTCAAGAATTATGCAAACAGGTACAGTAAAATGGTTTAACGCAGAAAAAGGTTTTGGTTTTATCGAAGTTGAAGGCGGCAGCGATGTATTCGTACACTTCAGCGCGATTCAAGGCGAAGGCTTCAAATCGTTGGACGAAGGACAACGCGTTCAATTCAACGTGGTACAAGGCAACCGTGGACCACAAGCTGAGGACGTAACGAAGCTGTAAGCTAAAGCCAGACGACTGCTCTTGACATGTGTGAAGAGCAGTTTTTCTTTTGGTTGCAGGATCAAAAGAAAGGGAGGGGTAACGATGAATTATCGCAAGAAGCCATTAGAAGAGATTCCGGAGGAAAATACGGCCATCTGGTCTTGCACGAAAGAAGGCTGCAAGGGTTGGATGCGCGACAATTTTGCATTCGAGAATGAGCCGACTTGTCGGCTATGCAACTCTCCGATGGTCCGTGATATGAAGATGCTACCGTTACTTGTTAACCCGAATGGCGATCTGAAATCGATCAAGAAGGGTGTGCAGATCGATTAGCTGTTCCGATAACAGCATTCCTCTGCGTAACGAGACGGATTGACGGACGACGTATCATTGTGGTTGTGAACAGCCTCCGCCATGTAGAAGGACACCTCAAGAGGTGTCCTTTTTGCGTTATCTGCGTGAATTGAAGGTTATTTCCAATTGGCCTAAGGCTACTCGAACCCGGGATACTTTGCGGCTGCCTTCAAGGAGAAGCTCGGGGTCAGCCGGTGCGAGGTCATTCGGCAGCATCGGCGATAAACAAGCTTTCTTCATTGGAAGAGGGCTTTTTTCTATGATCAGGAGCGAAACCGGTTGGGAACGGCGCCTTGTGTTACCGCATTGGCGGCATTTGCGAAACAATAAGAAAATGAACATAATACGTTTATTTTGACATAAATCCGGCCTTTCAAGGCCGGATTTTCTCGATTGACGAGTATAACATTCGAGATATATACTACTAAATAGTTTACTGCTAATTATTTTAACTTTAAAATAATTGTCGAAGGGAAACGATTTCGATGCCGGTAAAACCAGAACTGCTTGAACTGTCCACCCTGTTTAGGTTGCTGCTGAAACGGATGACGAAGGAATGGAACAAGCGGATGATTGCGAACCTTTCGTTTTCGCAGTTCCGCATCCTTTATAAGCTCAATGAAGGGGGGAAGAAGAAAGTCTCCGAATTGGCGGAAGCATTGTGCATTACTTCTGGAGCGATTACCGGAGGCACGGATAAATTGATTAAAGAGGGATTGGCGGAGCGGAGAAGAGCGGAGGATGACCGCAGGGTCGTCTACATTTATATTACGGATAAAGGCAGAGAAATTGTGCAATTGATGCTGGAGCGTCAAAAAGAAACGATCTCCATGTTTTTTGCAAGCTTGCCGAATGAAGACGTCGGGCACTTGAAACGAATTTTCACTCAAATTTTAGAAAATACAGAGGGACAGCCAAAGGAGTAGAAGAAAAATCGTGGAACATTTGTCACATAAACGAAAATTGACCATTATGATGGCCATTATCGCAGCGATGTTCTTCTCTGCGATTAATCAGACGATTGTCGGTACGGCGCTGCCCCGAATTATCGCCAAGCTTGGAGGCATGGATTATTATACATGGGTAATCACCATTTATATGCTGACCTCGACCATTGCGACGATATTAGTAGGGAAGCTGTCCGATATTTACGGGCGCAAGCCGTTTATTCTTTCAGGCATTATATTTTTTATGATTGGCGCTTTCTTGTCCGGAACCTCGGCGGATATCATTCAGCTTATTATTTACCGCGGGATTCAAGGGATTGGAGCCGGGATTATTATGGCGACCGCCTTCACTGCCGTCGGTGATTTGTTCGCGCCGCGCGAGCGGGGCAAATGGACGGGAGTCATGACCGCGGTGTTCGGCTTCTCCAGTGTCATCGGGCCGGCATTGGGCGGTTATATTGTGGACCATATGGATTGGAAATGGGTGTTTTGGATTTTCCTCCCGTTGGGCATCGTTGCCTTCCTGATGATTCTCATCCTTTTTCCGAAGGTGGAGCGCAAGCAATCGGAATCGATCGACTACGCGGGTTCATTATTCCTGACGTTGACAATCGTGCCGCTGCTCCTTGCCTTCTCGTGGGCAGGCACGCAATATGCCTGGGACTCTCCGCAAATCATCCTGTTGTTTGCCGGAACGCTGGTCTCGCTGCTCATCTTCCTGGTTGTGCAGACGAGAGTGAAGAGTCCGGTGCTTCCGTTGTCATTATTTAAAAACGGCATCGTGACCATCTCGAATGTCATCGGATTTTTGATGAATGCGGGTATGATGGGGGCGCTGATTTATATTCCGTTTTTCGTGCAGGGCGTAATGGGCATCTCTCCGACCTATTCCGGTTACGTGACGATGCCGATGTCCATCTTCATGGTCATCTCCAGCGCAATTAGCGGTCAACTGATTACGAAGACGGGGAAATACAAACGATTCGCGCTCGCGGGCATGCCGATCATGATACTCGGCATGGTTATTATGAGCTTCATGGACAGCGTATGGATGGCTGTCGTCAGCATGATCGTATTCGGCTTCGGTCTCGGACTCGGGATGCCGGTCTTCACGCTTGCTGCGCAGAACGCAGTGCCGCCGCAGCAATTGGGCGTCGTCACCGCCTCCTCGCAGTTGTTCCGCAACTTGGGGGGAACGATCGGGATCGCCGTAATGGGCACCATTATGTCTTCACAGATAACCAGCAATCTGGAAGAAGCGGCCGCTTCGGGCAAAATGGTGGATTTGTCGCAGTTGGATCCAAAGGTTGCCGAACAGCTTCAAGCGTTTCATAACCCGCAAATGCTGCTGGACCAACCGAAATTGGAGCAGATTCACCAGAGCATGCCAGAGGCGCTGCAGTCGATCTTCTCGCAGATGATAGATATGCTGCGCGATGCGCTTAGCAGCTCGTTATCGACGGTGTTCTTATCCGGTGCGGCGCTGCTCGCCGTTGCCTTGGTATTGGCTTTCTTCTTGAAGGAGATTCCGCTGCGGATGTCGAGCCGCGCGTCTTCCGCGCAAGAGGATGGCGCGTCCGCGGGCCAGACTGGCGATGAACCGGCGAAGCAAGTGTTGTTGGAGCAAACGGCGGAATAATAAATGGAATAAGACGGAAACGTGCATGGCGGCGTTATCAGACCGGCGGCGGGCGGGGCAGGAGACTGTTCCTGTCCCGCCATTTTTGTGCTTTAGGCCTTTCGAGGCTCTGAAGGAGAATCAGGCTCGTCTCTCAGTCCATTTTCCTCTTCGAAAAAGGGGCGGGCCGGTTGAATCGCATAAAAGGTCACATCCGTCTTGCATACTTGGAACGCTCGAATGCCGATCTCGTTCCTGCCGCGGACCGGCGGTTGGAATGGAAGAACAATCCCATGGCAACCCGGGCGCACGCTATCGCCACAACGGTGAACAGAAGGGACCAGAAGACGGCGGGAATGAGCGTGGCTTCGCTTAGATTGGCCGCGTCGCCCGCTTGCGCAGGCTGCTGGATGGACGCAACGACAAGGAACAACGGCCCCAGGACGGATTCCACCAAGCAAATAAAAGCGACCAGCAAATAATAAAAATCGCGCAGCCAGCGCCAGGGCGCGAAATATATGGTTGCGCTCAGCGCGATGAACCCGATGCACCACGTGACCCCGAATGAATTGCGCACGAAGAAGAGAACGCTCGCCAGGGCCAATACGGTTACTGTAATTAAACCGGCTTGCTGCTTTCCGCGCGAATACATATAGAACAGCAGCACAGTGAACAAGGCGGAAATGATATACCCCGCAAGGGAGATAGGAATGAACCGCCACGAATGGGCCACGGACGAGTAGGTGACCCCGCTGTGGTCGGCGAATAGATGAATATACTGCACCTTGCCGGATAAAATCAGCGTAACGATTGCATGGCCGAATTCATGCACTAATGTATCGACGTTCCGGAAAAAGGACGAGAACGGAATCCAGCGCGTCAAGATGGCTACCCCGGCGATAAAAGCGATTGTCTTCCACCATTTATTCATAAATAATGATCAACCTCCGCAATCCAATTCTTCATACCGAGCATATTACAAAGGCGATGTCATGTAAAATACATTGTAGATTTGGATGGAAATAATTGAGAAAAAAACGATAAACATGTCGTCCAAGTTCTGTTTTTGTCGAATAGACAGTACTATTGGCGTAAGTTGTTTACAAGATCGGCAAAAGTAGTATACTTGTTCCGTATGAAACTTCTTCCAAGGAAACTTTCGCCTTTTACCTCACCTTAGAACATCCCTCTACTTTATTTTCACGATTATCGCGTAGACAAGAACGAAATATAAAGGGAACCGGCGGACGATATGCTGGCGCTGGCGCACTATATTCTGCATGAGAAGGACATGGGTCAATGAAGTGAATCGGGAGGGAAACCATGGAACTGAATCGCGTGATTCAGCGGCGAGCGCAAGATGAAATGATCGAATGGATCGACTCATCCAGGCGAAGGGCTAGAGAGTCAGGCTTGAATTCGATGAAGATCCCAATGTTTCGCAGCGTAATGACGCAATCGGAACTCATTTGCAAGCGCTTAGCTTATGAGGAAATATTGTCGGTCATCCGTTTTTTCATAGACAAATTGTTGAATCAGCTGCAGGGAACACCCATTATGATCGTCATCTCCGACGAGAAAGGCTACATGCTGGAATTGGCCGGAGATGAGACGATGAAGCAAACGGTTACGCAATTGGGCATTAAGGAAGGCGTGCAGTTTGCGGAAGAAGAGTGCGGAACGAACGGGATCAACCTTGCTCTGAATCATCGCAGTCCGGTGCAATTAATCGGCACTCAGCACTACCATCAGTTCTTTCACTCCAAGGTATGTTATTCAGTGCCATTTCATTATACAGATATCAACAATTTACTAGGAACGATTTCCATTATGACATCGCTCGAGCAAGCCCATCCTTATTTCTTGACGATGCTCATTACGGTAGTTGATTCTATCGAGCGCGAACTCCTTCTCCGCAGGCAGAACAGGAAATTAAACATTTTGAACCATATCATGATGGACACGACCCGCAACGGCATTATCATTACCGACAGAGAAGGACGCATCATGGAATTCAATACGTATGCCGAGAATCTGACCGGTCTCACGAAGGAACAATTAATCGGCCGGCCTGTAATTGATCTGGCTCCAATGGGGCCTTATATCGACAAGGTGATTCGGCACGGAGACAAGCATGAAGATATCGAGATTGTCATCGATCATCTTTCTGGTCAGACCAAGTGTGTCTGCTTATTTGATGCGTTGCCGATTCTGGATGAGTACGACAACCCGATTGGGGCGTTCGGACAGTTCCGGGACATTACGGAACGATACGAGGCAGAGGAACGGTACAACTATCTCGCTTATCACGATGATCTGACCGGGCTCCCCAACCGCAGGCATTATAACGATCATTTAAACGGACTTTTGACGGAGGCGAAGAAGAACAAGCATATGCTTGCCGTCCTTTATCTCGATTTGGACCGTTTCAAGCTTGTCAATGATACGCTAGGTCACAGCAAAGGGGACTATCTTCTGCAAAAAGTGGCCGAGCGTCTGCGGAAATGCCTGCTGGACGAGACCGTGACTCGTATGGGCGGGGACGAGTTTTCCATCTTGCTGTCCAATGTAAGAGACTCTAACGACGCGGTGCAGGCCGCGCAGCAGGTGCTCCAGCTGTTTGAACAGGATTTTGTCATTGACCATTACCAATTCCGGCTGTCGACAAGCATTGGCATCTCGATTTATCCGCATGACGGGCTGGATGCAGAAACGCTGCTAACGCATGCGGACATGGCCATGTACCAGGCCAAAGCGATCGGGAAAAACCGGTATATGGTCTATACTCCGTCGATGGTTCGTCAATCCCACGAGAAGCTGACGATGGAGACGGATCTGCGCAAGGCGGTGGAGCATCAAGAGCTCGTCTTGTATTATCAGCCCCAAGTCAAGATACGAACGGGCGAGATCGTCGGCATGGAGGCGTTGCTGCGCTGGAAGCATCCGAAGAATGGGCTCATTCTGCCGGCTGACTTCATACCGTTGGCGGAAGAAACGGGCATCATTGTCCCCATTGGGGAGTGGGTGCTGCATGAGGTTTGCCGTCACATGTCGGACTGGGAGCAATCCGGCTTGCGGCCGATGAAGATTTCTGTCAATTTGTCGCCTTACCAATTCCTGAACAGCAACTGCGTAGATTCCGTCGAGCGTGTGTTGAAGCGCACCGGAATCAATCCGCGGCAGCTTGAGCTCGAAATTACGGAGAGCATGACCATGGATGTAGAACAAGCGACTCCGATCACTCATCAACTCCGTAATTTGGGCGTGCAAATTAGCATCGATGACTTCGGGACAAGCTACAGCTCGCTGAATTATTTGAAAAAGTTTTCCGTGCATCGCCTCAAAATCGACCGGTCGTTCGTGAAAGACTTGGCGAGTGAAGAGCATAACCGGCAAATCGTTGGCACAATCATTACGATGGCGCATAAGCTTGGGCTGGAGGTGGTGGCGGAAGGAGTGGAGACGGCGGAACAGCTGTCCTTCTTGTCCGAACAGAGGTGCGATGAGGCGCAAGGCCATCTGTTCAGCGCTCCTCTGCCGGCCCATGTCATTGCAGAGAAGCTGCATGGGTCATGGTCCAAGCCGCTGAGTTAATTTAAATCGAAAAGGAGTTATCATCTATGACGAAGGTCTATTCGCTGCTTGTAGAACATTTTCGAAAATGGGGGGTTACCCATGTATTCGGGATTCCTGGAAAATCAATTTCGCCGTTGATGCTGGAATGCGAGACGCGCGGCATCGAGTTCGTGCTCGCACGGCATGAGGCAGGAGCGGGATTTATGGCCGGCGGCTATGCCATGACGCATCAGACGCTTGGTGTGGCCATTGGCACGTCTGGACCGGGGGGAACGAATATGCTCACCGCTGCAGGACAAGCCCAAGCTTATAACATGCCCGTTCTGTTCATTACCGGCCAGCCTTCCATCCGTGATAGCGGGAAAGCGTTAGGGCAGGATTCGAGCCCGTTCACAACCGATCTGGTGAAAATGTTCGAGCCTGTCACGGTATTCAGCGCCCGCATTGAGCGGGAGGACCTGGTAGCCCGGTATTTGCAGCATGCGGTGGAGCAGGCCTTGACTGGCGTAAGGGGTCCCGTTCATCTATGTGTTCCGTTCGATATATTGATGGCGGATATAGAACCTTTCGACCTGCCATTGCCAGAGAGCCGCCGCCGAGTCGTGTCGCCGGACGTTGAAGCCGTCATTCCGCTGCTGGAGCAAGCGAAGAGCCCGGTTCTATTCATCGGCAAAGGCGTGTTGGCCGCAGAGGCATGCGATGAAGTGCGCGTCATCGCGGAGCATTGGCGAATCCCGGTGATTTGCACGCCCGGCGGGAAAGGAGCGTTCCCTACCCGGCATCCGCTTTGCCTTGGCAACTTCGGGTTGGGCGGGACGGAGCAGGCCCGCGCCTACTTGAAGTCGGGCGTCGATCTCATGCTGGCCATCGGCACCAAGCTTAGCGATATGACGCTGTCCGGCTTTACAGAGGATATGGCTCCGGAACAAATCGTACATTTTAATTATGACTTGACCTTTGTAGGCAAATCAATTGCTGTGCCTACGCTGGCTGTTCCCGGCGATGCCAAGCTGAATTTGCAGACACTCATCCAGAAGGCTGGCGCTGCTGGGAAGGCAGGACCGGATGAGATGGAGGTTCCGCTGGCTAATACGGCAGCTGCCGCTTCTGCGACAACTGCAGAGGCAGGAAGTTGCCAGTCTGCCGCCTCATCCGTCGATACGGAGAGCTGCATGTCTGCTGTGACCGCCGTACAGGCCTTGCGGAAGGCGCTGCCGGATGAGGCTGTCCTGTTCGGCGATGACGGCAGTCATACGTTCTATGCTATCCGTCATTACGACATACGGGAAGCAGGCACGTTTTATTTTGACGATGTGTTCGGAGCGATGGGACACGCTATCGGCTATGCCATCGGCGCGAGCATCGGTGCCCCGGACAAGCCAATCGTCTGTTTGACTGGCGATGGATGCGCCATGATGCACGGCAACGAGATTTCCACCGCGGCGAATCATCAGGTTCCCGTCATTATCGTCGTATTGAACAACGGCCGCTTGGACATGGTCGACAAAGGGATGTCGTATCTGAACGGCCGTTCTGTCGGCGCAATATATTCGAAGCCCCTGAATACCGTACTATATGCGCAGTCGATGGGGGCGGACGCGCATTGCTGCCGGACGGAAGCAGAGATCGTCTCATCCGTGCAGGAGGCGCTGAGAACGAAGAAGCCGACGGTCATTGAAGTGATGGTCGATCCTTTGGAGATTCCGCCGATATTGACCAGATTGCTTAGTATGGACGATAAGCAGAGTGAACAAGCGCAAGGAGGGGAATGGCTTGGCTCAGAACCGCATGAATGAGCATCGGTATGAACGGGGCTTGGAAGTGTTTCAACACATGGCCGGAGCAAAAGGAATGGCGGCGTTGGAGAAGGTTCGCCGAAGTTATCCCGATATGGCCGAGTTTATTATCGCTAATGGCTTCGGGGACATTTACGCCCGTCCTGGACTGGACTTGAAGCAGAGGGAATTGATTACGCTGTCGTCCCTTATAACTCAGGGAGCTGCCGAGGAGTTGACGATGCACGTGAATGTGGCATTGAATGTCGGGCTCACCCCGGAAGAACTGATCGAGGTTGTCATACAATGCACGGCCTATGCGGGATTTCCGAAGGCGCTCAGCGCGTTCAATGTCATGATTGGAGAATTCCGCAAACGCGGGATTGAACTGACGGCAGGCCCAGCCTAGATCGGGACGTTCCATTTAGATAAGGGCAAGCGGCGCAGGGAGTTTTTCCTTGCGCTCTTTTTATTTGCCGTAGACGATATGGCCTGTATATGGCAGTTATGGCGTGTGCGCTGACAAGCTTCAATAACGAGCGGCTTGCTATTTTTAAGCACATGTAATATAAATGCATGTAAATACATGCGCGGCAATTCAGGAGGCGAAGCATATGAATTCAATACCGGATCATCTGGCGCATGAGCTGTCCATCCTGTTCGTCGGCTATAATCCGAGCTTGAAGTCGGGCGAGACGGGGCATCATTATGCCAATCCGCGCAACCGCTTCTGGCATATCATCCATCGGGCCGGGCTGACGCCGCGGCTGTACCGGGCAGAAGAGGACGGGGATTTGCTGGAGCTGGGCTACGGCTTCACGAATATAGTGGCGCGTCCGACCCGTACGGCGGCGGAGATTACGTCTAGGGAATATGAGCAGGGCCGGGACGGGCTCCGGCACAAGATTGAAACATATAAGCCGAAGACGGTCTGCTTCGTCGGGAAAGGGGTATATGAAGCGTACAGCGGCAGGAGAGACATAAGCTGGGGATACCAGCGCGAACCAGTCGTTCCCGGCGTGCGCGAGTTCGTCGCTCCTTCCTCAAGCGGCTTAGTCCGTATGAAAATAGACGAAATCGTTGCTATTTTTAAGCAGATCTGTTCCACACAGTGAAATGGGGACCTGGTTTACTTTTGTTATTAGCTCTGAGAAGGAGCATTGGCGAGCATTATTGCAAGCGCCCCTATTTGCAAGCGTTGTCACGGTGAATGCGCAAAGCAGAGAGGGCCTCAGTCTTTCTCGCCCTGTTTTCCTAATCATTCCTCTGTCTTTATACTTATACAAGAGTGTAAGTGTTTCGGATAGATGACTAATGAGCGAGGAGTGGCTTTTACTTGAGTAATGAAAATGTGTTAGACCGCCGGAATGAAATGCTGAGACGAAACATTCAGCAATATCTTGTCCAAGACAATCAACACGGCCTGAGCGCGCAGGAGCAGCACTTCCTGCAGCATATGATTAAAGAGCTGCATCAGAACATGCATGAGATGAATGCAAGCCATAAATAGGACGGATATCGAAGCGCCTGCACGCAGCAGGCGCTTTTTTTTGATTATGACAATATAAAGAATACTTTTGGATATTGTACCGGGGCATGGCAACTCCGCTCCGCTTGACCTTAGATCCACGCTCCCCAACGTTCTGAAACGCGTCATCATGATGTGAGTGAGCCATCCGAATTGTCCATTTTACATGTCCTGATTGAAGGGGAGAACGAGCAAAAGAGCGGCTAACACGGTCTCCCTCCCGGTTGAGGAGACAAGCCGTTGATGCGGCCGCAGTACTAATTTCGGGATCAGGGAAGTAAATTGGAAGTAGAATCGGCACACGGGCCATAGTAAGTACGGTATTCGAAAGCCCGTGGCCGCCCAGGGAGAGAAACGTACAGTCCGAACTCGAGGAGGATCAAATCAGATGCGGGTGTACGTCAAAGAGTTTTTCACGTTTGTCGACATCATCCTCACACTCGTCGCAGGGCTCGTCTGTCTCGGCTTCACGATACCGCACCTGGCGCGGGGAGCGGCTTGGATCGCTCTCGTTGCAGGCATGATTGCTTACGCGCTCAGCGAATACGCCATCCACCGCTACCTCTTTCATTTGAAGCCGCCGCGCAACGCCTTTCTGCGGAACATGCTAAGACGTCTCCATTACGACCACCACGTCCAGCCGGACAATTTGAAGCTGCTCTTTTTGCCGGTTTGGTACAGCTTTCCGTTCATCGCCGTCGCTGGCGCCATCGCCTTTGCCGTTACGGGTGAATGGGGCTTAACGCTTGCGGCCGTCACCGGGGTCATTGCCTATTTGCTTTATTATGAATGGGTGCATTTTCGCGCTCACCGTCCCATTCAGCCGCTTACGCCATGGGGGCGTTATATGAAGAAGATGCATCTGTGGCATCACTTCAAGAGCGAGCATTTCTGGTTCGGGGTCACCAATCCGGTCATGGACAAAGTGTTAGGGACGTACAAAGACGAGAAAACGGTGGCACGCAGCGAGACGGTGCGAGATTTGGAGAAAGGCGGGGATTGAATAAGTGGAGCGTCTGCCCGGACTGAAGGCAGGCGCTTTTTTGTGCGGATGGGCCAAGAGGATATCGTGGGTTTCTTTCATATCCGCCCCGCAAATCAACCGATCGGTTGATTCGCGATGTTTTCCTTTCCGGTACGATAAGTTTCAGGAGGGGATTTTCTATGATACCGATGTTGGAAATGAATCATGTATCCAAGTTTTATGACGATTATCAAGCGCTGAAGGACCTTTCCTTTCAAGTGCATGAAGGCGAAATTTTATGCTTCCTCGGGCCGAATGGAGCGGGCAAGAGCACGGCCATTCACATTTTGTCCACCGTGCTGCGCTACAATGAAGGCCGCATTTCGTTCCGCGGCAAGCGAGTGGAGGAGCAGTTGTCCCATTATAAAAGCAAGCTCGGCATCGTGCCGCAGGATTTAGCGATCTATGAGGACGTTACGGCGGAGGACAACGTCAGGTTCTTCGCTTCGCTGTATGGGCTGCGGGGCGACATGCTGCGCGAGCGGGTTGCCGAAGCGCTCCGGTTCGTCGGGCTCTATGATCGGCGTGACGATAAGCCGCGCGCTTTCTCGGGAGGAATGAAGCGGCGTCTCAATATGGCTTGCGCCATTGCCCATCATCCGGAAATATTGATTATGGACGAACCGACCGTAGGCATCGATCCCCATTCGCGCAATCATATTTTGGAATCGATTCGGGAGTTGAGGGATCAGGGCAGCACCATTCTCTACACGACCCACTACATGGAGGAAGTGGAGGAGATCTCGACCCGGATTCTTATTATCGATCAAGGAGAGGTTATCGCTGCCGGGACGAAGGAAGAGCTGAAGGAGCGGCTCGGGGATGAGAAGTGGATCGAGGTTGAACTGGAAGACGCCAGCGAGCTGCCGGAAGAGCGGCTGTTCCGCGTCGATGGCGTTAAGCAAGTGGAGAAGCACGACAATCTGCTGCGCATCGCTACGGTTAAAGGAATCGAGAATACGGACAAACTGATGGCCTTTTTCGTTAACCATGGCATCAAAGTAAAGCACTTCACCAGCTTGGCGGCAAGCCTGGAGGCCGTCTTTCTGCAGCTGACAGGCCGCAAGCTGCGGGATTAGGAGGGAGAACGATGGTACAATTCGTTCAGTCGATCCGCGGATTCGGCATGCTGTGGAAGCGGGACTTCATGAATATGCTCACCAGCCCCGTGATGCTGCTCACCAATACGTTGTTCCCGCTGCTGCTCATTCTCATCCTTGGGTATCTGACGAGAGGACAATACGGCGATAAGGTCACCTCATACGATTATTACGGCATTACGCTGCTCGTCTTTCATGGTTTGAATGTATCCATGACGGCTTCCAACAGTTTCATGGAGCGAAAGCTGCGGGCGAGCAACATGAGAGTGCTGTACTCACCTGTTCGGACATCGTGGGTGTATTTGTCCAAAATATTTGCGACCTTTGTCTTTACGACCTTATGCATGGGGTTGCTTGCGGTGCTGCTCACGGTCTTATTTGGCGTTCATTTCGGAGGACAAGCAGCGGTTTATGTATTCGTCGCGCTGGCGCTTTTTCACTTATTTTCGGCTGCGCTCGGCGTCTGGTTTTGCTGCTTGTGGAAGAGCGAAGAATTAGCGAACAAAATATTAAACGTCGTTAATAATGTGCTTGCCTTGATGGGGGGACTTTTCTTCTCTTGGGACAGCTTGGGCAGGACAGCGGAAACGCTATCGTACTTCTCGCCTGTCAAGTGGGTGGCGGATGGATTGTTCCGCATCGTCTATGACGGAACCCTGGCGAGCTTCGCACCGCTGGTCGGCGGATTGCTGATCGGAACCGCGCTGCTTCTGCTGGGCTGCAAATGGACGTTTCGAACGGAGGAGATGGTATGAATGCATTTGGATGTTTAATGCGGTTGAATATGCAGAGAATGGCTAGCCGCAAAGCTTATTTGCTTGTTACGTACCTGATGATTGCGCTGGCGATTGCAGGGGCCGTGCTGCTGGCGAACCACGGCGGGATGAAGGTAAAGCTGGCTGTCGTCGGGACGCTTGACCGTCTGTCGGGCCTTGATCGGTTTCAAGTGGAGAGTGTGCACGACGCGCCGCCTGTATCTGCGCTCGTCCGTCAGAAATATGACGGCATTGTCACGGTGCAAGCAGATGGGGCGTTCGAGGTGTTGACGATCAAGGGAGAGAAGCTGGAAGCCGAGATCAGGGCCGTCTTGGCGGGTGGAACGATGCCGGATGAGCCGCAGCGCGGCATTGGCACGACGATGATGGGCTTTTTGCTCATGATTTTGCTCCTGCAAGGCGTCATGTTCCTCACGCTGTTCGGCGAGGATCGCGAGAGCGGAACGCTGCGGCGTACAGCTGTAACTCCGGCTGGCTTGAAGGCCTACCTTGGGGCTCAGTGTCTCGTTGCCTTCCTTATGCTCTATGTGCCGACGCTTGCCATAATAGGCGTCACAAAGCTCGGATTCGGCATGGAGCTTGGCTATTCGCTGCCAGCCATCGCAGCGCTGCTTGTCGTCCCCGTCCTGCTCTCCGTTGGCTTCGCTTTATTCGTGATGGCGGCGTGCCGCAGCAGCGACAATGCGGTCATGACGGGCGGAGCGCTGACCGTGATCACCTGCCTCGTATCCGGCACGGTATACGCGGTGACGAATGAGCAGGCATGGTGGAAGTACATCACAGAGTGGCTCCCGCAGACGCAATGGATGAGCGTGGTAGGGGATCTGGAACAAGGACATGCGGCGAGCCAATGGCTCGGTCCGCTGTCATACGTGCTTGCCTGGGTTGCCGCATTTTTGATTGCGGGCTGGGCCGTCTGTGCGCGCCGATATCGGGCAGGACACTACTAATGCGTGGATCAATAAGGCCCCTTTTCAGCACCGAGAAGGTTGCAAGAACCCGAAGAAGGAGGATCGGAGTGCAGGCGAGACTGCATGAGCACCGGACTTCGAGGGTGAATGCAAGATTCGACGTCGAATCTACTTTCTGTTACACTTCGTGATCAAAAGGGGCCATGAATGGGATGAACAAGCGGTTCATGGATAAAAAAGCTTCTCTGTTCATGCCAAGCACCGTATGATAGAAGACAGAAGCGCAGAATGGGAGCCGCAGTGATCCCAGATTGCCAAGGCAGAGTTAGGAGTGGAACGTGTGAAGCTGATAGCGACCCGATTGAAGCCGCCCGCCCCCCGCGCCAATTATGTGATGCGGAGCCGGTTGACATATAAGCTGCAGCAGATGGCCGAATGCAAAGCGGTCGTCGTGCAAGGCGCCGCCGGAAGCGGCAAGACGACGCTCGTGACATCGTTCCTGGCGGAGCACCCGCAGCAACATGTGCGCTGGATCTCGCTGGAGCCGGAGCATAACGATGTATATACATTCTGGTATTACATGCTGGAAGCGATGCGGACCGACTTGGGCGAGGAATGGGAAATGCTGTCGGAACGACTGGAAGCGATGCCGCAGCAGCATGATCTTCACAATATGTTGGTTGTTATTGTAAACAGGCTGCAAGCGGTAACGGATTTAACCTTGATCTTGGATGATTTCCATGTCATTCATGAGCCGGATATAACGGATACGTTGACCTTCTTCATGAAGCATACGCCTGATTCGGTCCGGTTAATCTTGCTTACCCGGACGACGCCCCCACTCTACTTCGGAGAGTGGATGATGTCAGGGAAGTACATGGATATTCGGGAAGAAGAGCTGCGGTTTACGGAAGAAGAATCGGCGGCCTTCCTTCAGCATACGCTTGGCGTGCGGCTTGCTCCCGATATTGAGCGCAGGCTGATCGAGCGTGCGGAGGGATGGGTTGGCGGCATGCAGCTCATGACGCTTGCTCTGCATCGGAAACGAAATGTGCCCTCAGCCGAGTTGCCGGAGCTGAATCCGTACATGATCGAGTACTGGTCCAATGAAATTTTAAATTCATTATCGGAGGAGGAGAGGGAGTTCCTGATCGCGACCTCCATCCTTGGGTATTTCAATGATGCGATATGCAAGCATGTGCTGAACCTGCCCGAGGCGCGAACTCTTCTCAATAAGCTGCTTGATCGTCACTTGTTCATTATGACCATTGATGAGCAGGAGGGAATATACCGTTACCATCACTTGTTCGGTACCTATCTGCAGAAGAAGTTCTCCGAATGGGAGGACACGAAGCGGCAGGAGCTGCATGTGCGGGCAGCCGACATATTTGAGCAATGGGATGACGTGGAGGAGAGCATTAAGCATCGATTGTGCATTGACGACTATGAAGGGGCGATGCGGCTGTTGAAGCAATGGGGAGCGAACGTGCGCGGCTGGGCATATTTGCGTCAAATTCCGGTTCCGGCGTTGACCGGCAGCTTTGATTTATTGTTTCAGCGGCTGTTTTTGCATTTCTGCAATATGGAGTTCGAGCTATGCGCCCAGATGATGAATCAGATTCGGGAGAACGTGCGCAGCGATATGCTGGATCGCCTTACGCTCATTTACCGTTTCTTCTTGGAGGATGCAGCGTTAGAGGAAGAGCTGACCTCCGCATCGCTCATGGAGAGCTTCGAGCGGGCAGAGATTAGCGAAGGCACGCGCACCATCATCGATATTACAGGCGCCATTATGTTTATGATGAGAGACCGGTTTGCGGAAGGGCTGAAAGGCCTTGAACGCGTGCTGCGGTCGGAGGTCCAGACGAGCAATCCGTATATTCGTTATGTTGCTCTCATCCTCAAGGGGCAATTAAAAGAATTGCTCGGCGAATTAAAGGAGTGCGAGCATGTATATGCGTCGCTTTTTTCCTTATTGCAGAACGCTCCTTATTTATCGGCGCTTAGCATGAATAGCTATATCGGGGTCGCGGGCATCTACTTGAAGACGATGCGTCTGGACGAAGCCGAACAGATGCTGAACGAAGTGCGGAAGCAGTCCGAACGGTCGTATGTCTCTATGGAGCGGGGCTATTTAATTAACGTGATTGAACTTCATTTGCTGCGGGGCGAGAAGCGTGAGGCATCTGAACGGTTGGCAGAGCTGTGCGCTTACGATTATTATCGGCAGCCGTCCGCGAGCGCTTCGTTATTGAAGTTCCAACGTCTGCTCGGAGCTGTCGATTCCCAGTTGGCGGAACGGTTCCTCTCCTATATGAATGAACGTGCGGGTGAAGGCAGTTATATGCGTTATGAAGACAAGCTCGTCTATGCCCGCCTGCTTGCGGACCAGGAACGATGGGAGCAAGCATTGCAATTGATAGACGACGTATTGGAACGGACGCGCAAGCACAAGGTGAAGGTGCTGTTGACTGAGGCTTTGCTGTTAAAGTTCGAGCTGCTGGGCGAAGCTCCGATGGAGCGGAACAGTCAACAGGCACGCGAGCGCGAAAGGCTGTATCTGATGCGGGAAGCCGTCCATTACAGCTACGCCAACCGGTATTTTTACCCGTTTGTGCTGGCTGCCGCATTCCCCCATGTTCGCAAGCTGTTGGATACGTTAGGCAACGACTTGAATGCTTCGGAGAGATCGTTCCTGCTGGAGCTGCTCTCGTACATGCAGCCAGGGCGCGAAGACCGCAAGCTGCTGAGCGATCGGGAGCTGGAGGTGCTGCAGGTGATGGCAAGCGGCGCATCGAACAAGCAAATCGGCGAAGTGTTGTGTATTTCGCTCGCGACCGTAAAAACGCATGTGCTGAACATTTATGGCAAGCTGGACGTATCCAAACGGATCGAAGCCGTAGAGAAGGCGCGCCAAATGGGCTTGCTCGTTGATGAGGGTGGGGTGACTTAGTTGGAAGATACTTATTTGGATTCTATCGAGGTGCTCCTGTCTCAGGTTGTACGGGCGTATAACTACCAAATGATGAGGATGGTCCAAGATGCCGGGATCCATCCGGGGCAAATGCCGCTGCTTCTCCTGCTGCACGAGCAGGATGGCCGCAGCCAGAAGGAGCTTGTCGACAAGATGAAGGTGAAGCCGGCAACCATTACGGTTATGCTCAACCGGATGGAGAAGTCGGGACTCATTGAAAGGCGGGCGGATAGCGTAGACATGCGCGTGTCACGCGTATATTTGCAGCCGCAGGGAAAAGCCGTAATCGGCCATGTCGAGCAGGTAGTGCATCAGATTGAGGAGCAGTGCTTCGCAGGGTTCCGCGAGGAGGAAAAAGTGCTGCTCAGGCGCTTTCTTCAGCATATGCACCACAATCTGAGCGCAGCAGGAGCATCAAACGGGCAGGATGAAGAATAAACCGCAATCCATACAGGCTGTTCCCTTGGCGGGAGCAGCCTGTCAAGATCTGTGCGGGGCTGCCGTGTCTTCGCTTGCCGTCAAGGATTATTCAGGAATAAAGTAACTTCTATCTTCTTGATCCAATGCTTGAACGGATGCATTCGGATAGCTCTGTTCGATGAACCTGCATACCTCGGCGTATATTTTGGGCTTTCCCGTCATAAATCGCTCTTCATCAGCGTGTTGTTCCCGTATCAACAGCTCGCACATCACCCTTGCGCTCCGCACGCCGTCCGCAATATATGCCCGTATCGGTGCGTGAAGTGACGCGGGCAGTCCAGAAGATGCAGCTGCCGGCTGCGGTGCCGCCGGTTCTTCCTGCCATGTAAACAGGTCCAATATGATATCGTCAGCGGAAGTTGAGTGCTGTACTGGAGGGCTGTAATGATCAACCAATGCCTTACGTACGGGGGGCTGTTGCCGCAGACGCTTCACTTGCCGGTCCAATAATGGCAAGCCCAGCTTCAAATGGGACATTACATCTTCCGGCAAGCCTTCTATTCCCAATATTTCCGGATTGGGCTGCCAACCGCTCTTCATTTTGATGAGCATTTCATCCAATTCATAGTCGATCGCATCGAACCCTTTTTTGATCGCGGATACCATGGAAGCATCGATGCCAAGGTGCTCTTTTAAATGTTCAATGCCGAATTTTTTGATTTCGCCGGTCTTTTTATGCTCCACCTGGTGCTGATAGCGAAGGGAGCGGCCACATTCGCAACGAAGCTCGGGAGAGACTGCTCCTGCGTCAATATATCCCGTGTATACCCATTCGTCGAGTAGAGCTTCAATGTCCTCGGGATCGGCATTCTCCGGAACATGATAGCCTTTGTCCTTGGCCATCGCATTGGCAAATACCGTTCGCCGTGAACGAACCAACTGTTTGGACAGAAAGTCACGCTGTTGTTCATTTAATTCAGATAGAATGGAATCCCGTTCCTCGACAGTTAAAATCAAGCTTTATCCCCCCTCGATGCGCCGCTTGATCGATTCCGTGCGCTTTCCTTGGCGGCAGTGCCGCCTATAACGTCTTCTATTAAATTGATCCTTAAGAAGAGGGTACCACGCTTTGCGTTAAGCCGCCATTCCATCTTGAGGGAGACAATTACCGCTGGCGGTCGCGGAGCATCCATTCCAAGGAGATAAATACGCGCTGCAGGAAGTCTCCGTCTCCGCTCGCGTGAGCGAGAAACAGTCCGCCTTCCCAAAGCGATATGATAAGCGCCGCGGTCTGCTTGACAGGGAGAGCAGCGTGAAGTTCGTTTTTGCTTTTGCCTTCTATTAGGAGCTGTTCTATGGTGAGTGTTTGCTGATGGATGAAATGCCGGATTTTAACCCGTACGGCTTCGCTTTCTCTCGAAGTCTGAGCGTGCAAGGTGAGAAACGGGCATCCAGCTTGGCAATTTCGTTGCAATGATTCGTATGATAGCATGCGGAGAATGAATTCGATTCGGGCAATGACCGGGACATGATGCTGGGACACGATGGAGGCAATGCCTTCATGATAGTGGTTTACAAGCTGGTCTAAAACAGATAACAGGATATCCTCCTTATTTTTAAAATGATAATAAATGTTGGCTTTCGACACGCGGCTGGCATTTACGATATCGTCAATGCTCGTCTGTTGATAACCGGATGTCAAAAAAAGCTGTGAGGCAATCTGCAATACGACTTCTCGATTGGACGTTTTTCGAACTCTATGGCTACTATTTCTTTTCATATTCGTAATGTAAGATTTTTCATGCACCGTTGTCAACATGACTTGTCTTCCTCTAAGGAGGGATTTCACCCTGCAGATGCAGATAAAACTACACTTTACGTTTATATGTGCATATGTTTGAAATGGGCACTTTGCCGCCGTGCCGAAGTCTGGAGCCGGGCATGGCTTTTTTTGTGTGTCGGAACGTATAGCTTCGTGACGGCAACCATGTATAATAATAGGCAGATAGAGTCACCTATTACCAATAGAATCAATGGGAGGAATCATGAAACCAATCGTTGACGTGGCGGCGCAGCTAGGAATTGCGCAGGAACAGCTTGAGCTTTACGGCAAGTACAAGGCCAAGTTAGGACGCGAAGTGTGGGACGATATCGCCGGACGGCCGGACGGCAAGCTAATTCTGGTGACGGCCATGAATCCTACGCCGGCCGGAGAAGGGAAGACACTGACGACGATCGGGCTGACGCAGGGCTTGAATCGTATCGGGCGGCGAGCGGCTGCCGCTCTGCGGGAACCGTCCCTTGGGCCCTGCATGGGCATGAAAGGCGGCGCGACCGGAAGCGGCAGTGCGCAGATTGTTCCGGCAGAGGATATCAATCTTCACTTTACCGGCGATATTCATGCGATTACCGCGGCGCATAATTTGCTCGCGGCGTTGTTGGATAACCATCTGCATCAAGGCAATGCGCTGCGTATCAACCCGTCGCGCATTATGTGGAAGCGCGCCGTGGATATGAATGACCGCGCTTTGCGCAACATTGTCATCGGCATCGGCGAAGGCAACGGAGTGGTGCGTGAGGACGGATTTATGATTTCAACGGCTTCGGAAGTGATGGCGGTACTGTGTCTTGCGGAAGATATGAACGATCTGCGGGAGCGGCTGGGTAAAATAGTGATTGCGTATAACGATAGCGGCGAGCCGGTATCCGCCTCCGATCTGCAGGCGATCGATGCCATGTGCGCGCTCTTGAAGGATGCCATTCATCCGAATCTCGTGCAGACGATCGAGGGCGATCCGGTGCTTGTGCATGGCGGCCCGTTTGCCAATATTGCACATGGCTGCAGCAGCGTGCGCGCGACGAGATACGCGTTGAAGCTGGCGGATTACGTGGTGACCGAAGCGGGATTCGGGGCGGATCTTGGAGCCGAGAAATTTATGGACATCAAATGCCGTCAGACGGGGCTTTATCCTTCGGCGATCGTGATTGTTGCGACGGTCCGGGCCATGAAGTTCAACGGCGGCGTGCCGAAGCAGGAGCTTGCCCATGAGCAGGTCGAGGCGGTGCGTGCCGGCTTCTGCAACGTAGAGCGGCATATTGCGAACATGCGCCAGTTCGGCGTGCCGGTGCTGGTCGCAGTGAACCGGTTCGCCACGGATACCGAGGCGGAGCTGGAAGCGGTAATGGCCTTATGCCGCGATGCCGGTACGGAAGCCGTCATCTCTGAGGCTTGGGATAAGGGCGGCGAAGGCTGTCGGGCGCTCGCGGAGCGGGTGGCTGATCTGGCCGATCAATCCGGAGCGAAGGAGAACTTCCGTCTACTCTATCCGGATAACATGTCGCTCGAGGACAAAATCGCCACGATCGTAACTCGCATCTATCGCGGGGCCGAGGTGAAGTATCGTCCGGCAGCGAAGCGCGCCCTGGAGGAGCTTGCTCGCCGCGGAGCGGGGAGTGTGCCCGTCTGCATGGCGAAGACACCGTATTCGTTCACGGATCGGCCGGGCGTGCTCGGTGCCCCAGAGGACTTCGCGATCGAGGTGCAAGATATTCGTTGGTCGAGAGGCGCAGGTTTCGCAGTCGTGCATACGGGTCAAGTGATGACTATGCCGGGTATGCCGAAGGCCCCTGCGGCGGAGCGGATCAAGCTGGACGATCAGGACCGTATCGTCGGGCTGCTGTAAGTAATCGAAGCGTCTAAAGTGTACGCAATACTGGAGTGACTTCGGTGCCACGGTTGGGAAGAGGGAGGACAAGCGGAAGCGGGGAATTTGCTGAAGGCGTAACGCCGCTTGCCGCCAGCTCCACACGTGATTATACGGAATAAGGACTTGGTTTCTAATAACCAAGTCCTTATTTTTTGCCTTTAGGCTTGAGCTTAAGTCTGGCTGTATACCTTGAATCATCCTTCATTGGGTTTTATGCAGCGGAACCGCAGTGTCTGCCTTACAGAGGCAGGTTTCATTGGAAATCATCCAGTAGTTTCACGCTCTCTCCGTGCCAGTCACTCTTTTCAATTATTGCGGTATTGCGGAATAAATGCGCTTTTCCCCTTCGATGGCTTGGATGGGCGCAATGTTCTGCGTAAATTCAAGGGTTCCCCGATAACGGCCATCGGCATCGCGTACGGCAAAATAACGAATGAGCACATATTTGTCTTTCATCCGGATCCAGAAATCCTCCACATCCTTCGCCCCTGCTTTGAAATCGGCCAATAGCTGATTCACGACATGCACGCTTTGCGGCGGATGGCAGTTCTGTACGGTGCGGCCGATGACGGACTTCGTGCGGGTAAAGATGCGCTCTTTACCGTGAGAATAGTAACGAACGACATCATGTTCATCAATGAATGTAATATCGACTGGAAGATGATTCAGCAGCAGCTCCAGCTGCGCCAAGGACAGCAAGCCGGTCTCCAAACGGATGAACCCTTCGCTTAAGGCTGTATCCTCAGCAGCGGTTTGCGCGCGTGCGGGCTTCCATACGCCTGCAGGTTCGGTGAGGCAATATCCGATATCCCCGCTTTCGGCAGCGATGCGCAGCCACTCATCTTCGGTTAATGTTTGCAGCGACATCGGGAATAATATATTTTCTTCTTTAAAGATCATTTCGCTCAGTTCGTGAATGATATCCTGCAATTGCGCAGCAATGGTCTCCTTGTCCAGACTGCCGTCCTGCGGATAGTCGATAATCGCCTGCTTCACGGTCTTCAGCGCGGCGCGTATGCGATCGTCAACGCCCCACATCACTTGTGTCGGACCGTTAATGCCGTATTTCTCAAGATACGGGAATAGCAGGTTCTCCTTGCGGCTGTAATGCTTATCGACATCCATCAGCAGATTCAGGTCCTCCAGCAGCTTTAAGCGGTTCCGCTCACTGCTCTCCTGCTTGAAACGCTCCGTATGAAGGGACAGCTTGAATTGCGCAAGCTGCTCCAGTTCGCGATTTTCCAGCTTGAACGTATGCACCGGATGGCCCGGTTGTTCCTCCGGCTGCGAAGGGCGGTGAATCTCTTGAATCGAGCCTTTGAATACGGCCGTGTGCACGGAACAGAGACGTTGCACTTCTTCGACCGGAATGCCCTCCTCCTTCATGAGAGCATGCTCCATCGCCGAAATTTCCGCTACAGTGACATCGCCCACCGCTTCTTCGAACCGGGCTTTGACTTCCTCTACGCTCTTGCCATCGTGCAGCTCCTTTATGATCTCCTTCAGCAGTTGCTGGCGTTGACGGTTGGTCGAATCGACGCCGTGCTCGCGATTGTTAATCATTTCACTCATGATGACGCAGCTCCTTTCCGATAACGTGGTAGCCTTCGCGTTCGAACGTCCCGATAATGTGGTTCAAATCCTTTCCCCGGGCCTTGGCGCCCAGTGGAATGGTCATGATTCGCCCGGCCGTGTTCAATATCATGGGATTCGCCATCTGATCGAATCCTAGTGAATGCATGATGCGTATGACGTCAGGGTCTGATGTGCATAAGTCATAAACGGATTTCGTCAAATCCAGTGTTTTATTCATGGTAGAAGCACCTCTAATGGATTAGGAAATGAACAGGGTCAAGTTCATCATGGGAATGAGAACTATTCTCATGCCTGTAATGCTACAATAGCACGGATAACTTGACCCATTTGTGATTGTACGCACAAAGTTGATGACATTGTGATGAAGGAGGAATTGAGGTTAGCCGATTGTTGAGGTATGATGGGGACAAAGGTAATTTTTCGGACAAAGGCCATCTCGGAAGCACTGCTTTCGGATGGATGAACATTTATGGAAAAAGGAGTTGGGAACGATGGCGATAGCCGAGATTACCGTAATTCCGGTTGGCACGGGTTCCACGAGCTTGAGCCGCTATGTCGCCGACATGCAGCGGGCGATTGAGCAAGTAGAGGGGATTACGTACGAGTTGACCGCAATGGGGACGATAATTGAAGGGCCGCTCGACCGCTTGTTCGCGGCCATACAAGCCCTGCACGAGAGCCCGTTTCAAGCGGGGGCGAAGCGCGTATCAACCGTTGTGAAGATCGACGACCGCCGGGATAAAGCGTCTTCGGTCGTACAGAAGCTCGAATCGGTGAGAGAGAAGCTGAATGCGTAATGAAATGAAACGGCGTCCCGTCTTTGCGCATCAGCGCTAAGCAATAGGGACGCCGTTTTGTTGATGCAGCGTTACTGTTTATGATCCGACGTGAGAATAGGTTCGTTCAGCAGTTCAATCGTATCTCTTGCATCCGCGGAGATATCCGTGATGATGCCGTCCACGCCGAGGGTATAGAAATGCTCTACCTGTTCGGGGTCATTCACGGTCCATACATATAACGGTTTGCCGGCCAGCTTGGCGGAAGCCGCCAGCCGCGGTCTGGCAAAAGCCTCCTCCACGACGAAGAAATCGGCTTCGAAGCGGCTAAGCTGTGCAAAGGTAGCGTATATAACATAACCGACCTTCAGATCGGGAGCTGCCGCCTTCACTTGCTGAATTAAATCGTATTCGAGGCTTTGCACCACGATGTCATTCTCCGCCTTATGGCGTCGCACCGTATCGACAAATAGGGGGACGTAATTATATTCGTGTCCATGCGTCTTTAATTCGATATTTAAACGAATGCGTCCCTTCGCAAATTCCAACACCTCATCTAGCGAGGAAACATGCCCTTCGAAACCACCTTGACGCAACGGAATTTTCTGTAATTCATTCAACGTCAGGTCAAACACATTGACATTTTCCCCTGAAAGCCGCTTAAGGTTTTCATCATGAATGACTGCGAGCTTATGGTCCTTCGTCTGCAGAATGTCCAGCTCGATATAATCGGCTCTGGCTTCTATGGCGCCTGCAAATGCGCCGAGCGTATTTTCGACCCCGGACTGGACATCTCCGCGGTGGGCCATAATGATAAATTCATCCTTGGCCTCACCTACGTCGGTAAGCAGCGCCGATACCCCCCAGCCGATAGCGATCAGGACAAGCAAGCCGAATGTCGCCAGCTTCGGACGATGGCTCTGAATAAAGCCGCGGCGCGTTTCCCTGCTTTCCCACACGGTAGCACTGAGTCCATCCGTCTCGATGGAGATGGCGTCCTTGCCTGAATATTTGACGTACAGGCGGGTAATCAGTGTAATGAACAGCGGAGTCATCACCAAGGTGAGCGCGTAGACACCTATGCTAATAATGACGCCGAGCGTCGTAACGGCGGCCGGCGGAATGCCCGTGTCTTCCGGGAGCAGCCACAGCAGCGCGGTTAGAACGAGGAGAAAGACAATGACGGCAAGCGCAAATACGAGCACCCACTCCAACACGGCTCTCACAATCGACCATTTGCTCTTCCAAAATAATCGGCTGCTCTTCCAAACCGCATACCAAAATCGGTTCGTATTTTCCAGGACGAGAATGGGCAGCGCATAAATGCATAGGCAGTTCAGCACGAGAACAATGAGAAAGAACAAGAGGAACATGACGGTGCCGAATCCGGTCTTCAACAATTCCCCGGTAATAAAGTTCGGAATCGTGACATTCGGCAGCAAGGAAGGACCGAAGCCGGCATCAAGCAGCGGAACCAAGAGCAGCAAGTACAGGGAAAGCCCGAAGATTCCGATTCGCCATAATCCGGGCAGGCGTGACAGTGCCTTCAACAGCACGGCGCGAATACGCGCCTTTTTGCCCTGCATTCCGTAATAGGCGATATAGATCAACACCGCAAATTCGGTGTAAATGAGCATCATCGCCACTGGCGCCATAAGGATCAGGCTGAGCAGCCCGTAGCGGCTGAAGACGAAGCGAAGCAGATCGTGATTGGCCGCAGCGTTGAAGCCGCCCAAATCGAGCATTTTGTTGAAGACAACCGAAAGCAAAGGAATAAACAGCCCGACAGTCATCAGCTTGTATGCCAGTTCAAACAGGAGAAAAGGTCGATGCGCATGCTTCCATACTTGCAGGATGTCCCGTGTAGTCCGAAAGGAGAATAACCGGGATTTCTTTTTGGGTTGGGTCATGGCATTCATAAAATTTGTTTCCTTTTAATTGGTATTGTTTATTATTTATTCATTATAGACTACGATTTTCTTTGCACCAAGGATTCAAATTTAAGGAAAAGGCTGAGCGGAAACGGGAGTTCGGCGTCATGAAGACGATTGGCTATACGCCCTGAAGTTTCGGGAGGATGTGCTGTGTTGAGCTGCGGGAGTCGCTGCTGTCTTCGCTTGTTGGACACGGTCATCGGCGTTCTGGCGGTTGTGCAGCGGCCCCAATAAGGTTGATAAGAAGAGCAAGACACCCGCCCTTAAGGGCAGGCGTCTTGTTGATCAATGCGAATGCCTGCTGTCGGCCAATTATACCCAGCCACGAGCTCGCATAGCTTCGGTAACGCGCTGAAGCGAAATCATGTACGCTGCCGTACGCAAGTCAGTTTCATACTCTTTTGCCATATTACGAACTGCGTCGTATGATTTCACCATATTAACCTGCAGCTTCTCGAGGACTTCCTCTTCGCTCCAGTAGTAGTTCATCAAGTTCTGCACCCATTCGAAGTAGGATACGGTTACGCCGCCAGCATTGGCCAAAATATCCGGAATAACGATGCAGCCCTTCTGATTGAGAATGGCATCCGCTTCTGGCGTTGTAGGCCCGTTCGCTGCTTCGGCGACAATGCGCGCTTGCACGCGGGACGCATTCTCTTTCGTAATGACATTCTCCAACGCTGCCGGAATCAGAATATCTACATCAAGCTCCAGCAATTGCTCATTGCTGATATGATACTGCACGCCATAATCCAAAATCGTCGCTTCATCTTTCAACTGTTCGATGCGGTTCAAGTCAAGGCCGTTCGCATCGTAGATTCCGCCGCGGGAGTCGCTTACCGCGACTACGGTCGCCCCGAGGTCGGTCAACAGGCGCGCCGCAATGCGGCCGGCGTTGCCGAAGCCTTGCACCGCTACGGTTGCTTTCTCCATCGGCAGCTTGATATCTTCCAGCGCCGATTGAATGGCGTAGACACAGCCTTGAGCGGTCGCTGCATTCCGTCCTTGCGAACCCCCGATAATAATCGGCTTGCCGGTAATGACACCAGGAGAATAATGACCGCGCAAACGGCTGTACGTATCCATCATCCAGCCCATGATTTGCGGGGTGGTGTATACGTCCGGAGCCGGGATATCACGTTCAGGTCCTACGATGTCCGCGATAGCTTCCATAAAGGCGCGGCTGACGCGTTCGAGTTCGCCTTTGCTCATTTTACGCGGGTCGCAAATGACGCCGCCTTTACCGCCGCCGTACGGCAATCCAACAACGCCGCATTTGAACGTCATCCACATCGACAGTGCCTTAACTTCATCTAATGTAACGTCAGGATGGAATCGAATGCCGCCTTTTGTTGGGCCAATCGCATCATTGTGCTGCGAACGGTATCCGTCAAAAATGCGTACCGAACCATCGTCCATCCGAACGGGAAAGCTCACTGACAAAACGCGCTTAGGCTTTTTCAACAATTCCGTTACATGCTTGGGCAATTGTAATTTCGCGGCTGCAGCGTCAATTTGCTTCTGTACGATTTCGTACGGGTTTAGCACTTCTGCTTGTTCACGTTGTAAAATTTCCAAGGCTCATCACCCATCCTCTCAAGCTATATAGGAACACTTTTCAAACATTATACTGTCAACGTGCGTATTTTGAAATACATTACGTATCAAAATTCATAAAAAAGTTAAAAGATTATTTTACATGGGGTGATAAATTTTCTTACATTGAATTATTCTTTTATGGCTATAAAACCTTTTTATATAAAAAATATGTCAATATAAAGCGCTTTCTTCGTCCTTGTCAAGAGGACAAAAGGATGAAAATCAATGATGCATAGGAAATAGTTGACGTGAAACTACCCCTGCAGCAGAGCGGATTGAAGCTGTCAAAGTCTGTCCTTACTGGGAGGATGGTTGTTTTGTGCGGAAATGGGCATATGGATAAAAAAACCATATATATTGTGATTATAGCATCGCAATTGTGCTCCAATCCGGACTTCTATTTCAAAATGGAAATCGTTCGTTTTTTCGTATTCGTTTATGGCTTCGTTTATTTGCAGTTGTGACCGGGCTGCCCGGACGTGGCTACTTGGAGGTGATAGCCGTGACCATATTCGCTATATTGTTGACTGTCCTGGAAGCCGTTTATACAAATTATATATATTAATTAGTTTTATTAGGAGATGAAAATAAAAAAAAAGGAAATATACATACTCTGCTGAATACTATAACAGTGGTTGACCAAAAAATACCATGGAAGGATGCGTGATAATTGAAGAAAACCCCTATGTTTCTCCTGTCTGCATTGCTAAGCGCTTCATTTGTATTAGGTGATGTTGCTCTTGCTGCTGCCGCAGATGTTTCACAGACTCGTCCGGCACCATATGCACCATTGGTAATGCAATCTGGTAATGTTGATGTTGAAAGTTCACAGATTACCAGATTAAGTCGAGATGAATTTTATGCTCGATATGCTGAACTCACTGGAAAAAGCATTAGTCAAGTTAAATCAGAATTGGCTAATTCTGAACAGAAATCTCCTCAAATGCTCGGAGATCAGTATTACCAAACATTTGATGCAGAATATACATCAAACATTGATCTTGGTGGAGGAGTTAAAGTAAGAGCTGGAATTCTTGTTCAAGTAGAAGAGTTTATGTTTGGGCACTGTCATTAAGAACTTCACAAAAGGATCTATACAAGCTTCAGGTAAACTCCAACTTTCGTATAGTGGATATGCTGAGACTGCAATTCAAGAGGGCGACACTCATTCAGGAGAAGTGAACTTGGATCTTTGGGAGATACTTCATCTTGGTTGGAGTAAATCTCACATGACAAACAAAACAGATTACTACAGAAAACACTTTAGTGGCAGTGGTCAAATCTCACCGAACTAATAAAATTAATGGGGGCTGTCCCAAAAGTCATTGAAAATGACTATCCAGGCGGCGGACGTCATAGCTACCATCCTAAAATGCTCACGAAAATCATCATTTACGCTTATACATAGCGTATTTATTCTTCTCGTCAAATTGCCAAAGCGGTGCGTGAGAATATTCCATTCATGTGGCTTGCCGCCAGACAACGCCCGGATTTTCGCACCATCAATCGTTTTCGCTCCGAGCAGATGAAGGATGTGCTCGAAAAGATTTTCACGTCAATCCTTGGTTTCCTTGTTGAGGAAAAATACGTCAAGCTGGAGCATTACTTTGTAGACGGCACGAAAATCGAAGCCAATGCCAATAAGTGTATACCTTTGTATGGAGCAAAGCCGTGGTGAAGCACAATGCCAGATTGCAAGACAAGGTAAAGATGTTATTTGCAAGCATTGAAGAAGCTGAGCATCAGGAAGAGCAGGAGCTACAAGGGCAAGATTTACTGGAGCTTGGTGAATCGAGTGAAGTCACAAGCGAGAAGTTGACTGCCTCGCTTGGAGAAATATGAACATCATCTGGAAGTGCTCGGAGAACGGAACAGCTACAGTAAAACCGATCCGGACGCTACCTTTATGCGAATGAAAAAAGATCATATGCGAAATGGGCAACTCAAGCCCGGCTACAATGTATAGATTGGCACAGAAAATCCGTTTATCGTCGGATACAGTTTGCATCAGCGTCCTACGGACACACGTTGCATGAAACCTCATTTAGAGAAAGTGAAGGGTGCGCTGGGTAAGCTGCCTGGAACCGTTATAGCAGACGCAGGTTATGGAAGCGAAGAGAACTATGCCTATTTGGAGAAAAAAAAGTAAGCAAAATCGACAATCGGAAATATGATGAACAAACGGATACATGGACATGTCCCGGTGGACACCCCCTCGACTTCCGGTATGAAAGCAAGCAAAAAACCGAGAGTGGATATGAAATTCAACTTAGGCATTACCGAAGTCGGGATTGCTCGAATTGTCCTCTCAAAGCAGCCTGCGCAAAGGCAAAAGGGAATCGGGAAATCCGGGTAAGCATGAAGTATCTCCGCTATAAGCAACAAGCGCGAGAAAAGCTGCGAAGTGAAGAAGGATATGCCTTGTCGGTTCGACGAATGATAGCCGGAAAGTGTATTTGGGCAAATGAAAAACAACAGAGGATTCAGACGCTTCCTGCTTCGAGGCCTGTCGAAAGTAAGCCTCGAGGTCGGGTGGCTTTCCCTTGCCCACAATTTGCTCAAGCGGGCAGTGATGAAGCAAAAAGGTCGAGTATGGGAACAAATGTAGCCCTTAACTGGATCTTTTTTTGAATCTAACGGTCATCTCACAGGTAGTAAAAAACTACTTATGGGACAGCCCCTTCAGATTGAAGACAAACTCCCGCGAAATACTGCAACCGCGGGAGTTCTTTATGTTTTTCATCCATACTTTCAAATATGAAATTGAAATTATCAGATGGGCAACCGGTCTTCCAAAGCCAGATCGCCATTTTTTGGGGTTCATGGCAGCTGAAAAACGAATTGGGACATATGTACGGCTGTTGGTCACATCGATAAATGGCTTCACGTCTGACCGAATCACATTTTCATTTTCCCCCTTACGTTGTAATCGTATTCGCGGCAGCTCCTGCAGGTGAGATACTTAATGCCATTAACACCGCTGCAACCGCAAAAGGTGCGAAATGTGAAATATCTTTAAAAATAATGCTTACACTTATATTCTGTGACCAAAAATGTATCTTTTACAATATATCCCCATTTTGAATCCGCTTTCATAGTATAATATAAATGCGCGCGCAGACTAATGCTTTAGGAGTGAAAATTATGAAAATTCGATTCAAACAAAAAAAGCTTTTTCTAATGACTTTGGGGATCCTGCTGGGTTTATCAAGTACCATGTTTATGGGAAGTAATGTCATATCTGCTCAAGATGCAAACATCACAAACGTGGATGCGCAAATGGACAAAATTTCAGATTTTTATTTTCAAAATGAGCTCTATAGAAAAGATTTGCCTGAATATCCTGGAGCGTATCATTATCTTAGATTGGATAGTAAAAAAACAGATATGGACTTAGACTTAAAAACAAGTGATTTAAAAAATATGACGTATAGTGATTTACATCCAGAATATGTAGGTGAAAATGAATTCGATAATACGCATAGCGATATAGATCAAACATTCACAACAGCAGCTTATTCTCATCAAGTTACAAATTCCGCTAGTACGAATGTTTCTGAAGGATTTAAAGTAGGAGGAAAAAGCACGATTTTTAAATTGCCTATTCTCTTAACAGGTGGCATTGATATTACCGCAGAATTCAACTCTGCAACGAGTACGACAAATACAGTTACAGATACTAAAACTTTAACTGCTTCACCGCAAAATATTAAAGTGCCAGCTGGTAAGAAATATTTGGTTACAGTGGATATGGCAAAAAAATCATTTAGTGGAGATGTAGACTTTACTGCAACTGGGAAAAATGTGAAATCAAAACTTGATATGTTAGCAACTTATTATGGGCCAGGATTTCCACGCCCAAATAAATATCCATCACTTACCTTTGCAACAGCTGATATGTGGAAAAAATTATCGAATAGTCAACAAAGTCAAGTAGGCGGGGTGAAATTTGATTCGGGTAAAAATCTTGTATTGAACGGGAAAGCAAAGGTAAACGGAATTTTCGGAAGTAAACTGCGCGTAAGCGTTTACGATATTACGGATTCCAAAGTATCTCCTAAACCTGTTCAGCAGAAATTCATAGAGCAATGAGAGTATTACTCGAAAAATTCATAGATTTAAGAAGGTCAATATGTTTCCAATACCATTGTTTATGGCTATCTGGGGTCTTATCATAGTTCCAAGATAAAGTGATTCCAACGGAAGGTGTTCCTGTTCCGTTGAATGTTAAAGTACCAGTAAGAGCCCCCTCTTTGTGAAAGTAAGCTCCTGAGACTGAACTCGAGTCATTCCTTCCAGAATCATCATGTGCTTTCATTACTGGGTTAGGCCGCAGCAATGAGCTTACCGCTCATTGCTGCGGAAGCGCCGTGCCTCCATCGTTAGGAGACGTTCACCGATGAATGTCTCGGTCCGACATATTTGGCCTCCGGCCGGTAAATGACGTTATCGCCGGCCTGCTCCAAAATATGAGCGGTCCATCCCACTGTGCGGCTGGCGGTAAACGTCGGCGTAAACAGCTCGCTCGGCATGCCGATGGCCCGCATGATGGCAGCTGCGTAGAACTCGACGTTCGTGTAGAGCCCTCGCCCCGGCTTGTACTCGGCCAGCAGCCGGACGGCGGTATCCTCCACCAGAAGCGCCAGATTCAGCCACGGATCGTGAGACTCCATCAGCCCAATGCGCTGCTTCAGCGCCTCGGCGCGCGGATCTTTCGTCCGGTAGATGCGATGGCCGAATCCCATTAAACGGCGGCGTTGTTCCAACTGCTCCCGCAGCCACGGCTCCACCCGTTCGGGCGCTCCTATCGCTTCCAGCATGTCGGTCACCGCGGACGGCGCTCCGCCGTGCAGCGGACCTTTCATAGCGCCGATTGCCCCAGTCAAGGCCGACACGATATCCGACTCGGTAGATGCGATGACGCGGGCTGTGAAGGTCGAGGCGTTCAGTCCGTGTTCCATCGTCAAAATCATATACGCCTCGAGCGCATTGACGTGAACGTCCGACGGAAGTTCGCCTGTCAGCATATATAAGTAATGGGCCGTATGATTTAACGATTCATTCGCTGGGATGCTCGTCATGAGCGGCTGTCCGCTCTGAGCTCGATACAGATTCGCGATCAGGGCTGGCATCATCGCCGTGATTGCGATGGCGTGATCCGCCTGCGGCGTTCCCTCGAACGGCTTCATGCCCAGCGAAGAAACGGCCGTCCGCAGTTGACTCATCAAATCCATATCGGAAGGAATCTGCTTGAGACAATGGATGACGGGTTCGGGAAGCTGTCGATAATGCACCCATTTCGCCTTGAAAGCCGTCAGCTCGGCCGGTGTGGGCAGCGAGCCGTACCACAACAAATAAGCAACTTCCTCGAAGGAATAACGAACGGCCAGTTGCTTCGCCTCGTATCCCCGGTACAACAGAATACCTTGATCTCCATCGATAAAGCTTAACTCGGTCTCGGCAGCAATAACACCCTTTAACCCTTTATCAACCATCAAATTCCTCCTCCTCAAATTATGATTTATTATATACAATGAAACTGATTAAAAATATTGAAACATTTCTATTGATTTAATAATGAATTTTAATCAGGAGGGCTCGCAATGGATTTAAAATGGATTCATACGTTCGTGCATGCGGCGGCCCAGGAAAATTTTCGGCGGACCGCGGAAGAACTGTATATTTCCCAACCGACGGTCACGATTCAGATGAAGCAGCTGGAGCAGTATTTGGGCTGCCAGCTCTTTGCAAGGGTGGGCCGGCGCGTGCAGCTTACGGAGGAAGGACGCCGCTTTTTGCCGCATGCGAAGCATCTGTTGGACGTGCATCAGGAAGGGCTGCAGGATTTGCTCCGCTTCAAGCAGGGCTTCTCGCGCAGCTTGAACTTGGCGGTCTCGCCGCTTGTTGCTGCCTATCTGATCCCTCATGTGCTTAGCCAATACGTTGCCGCGAATCCGGATGTGGAGATTCAGGTGCAGGTGCTTGAATCTAAACACATTGCGGATGCCGTGCTGCAAAATCAAGTCGATCTCGGTTTGTCGCGCATGTGGGCAAGCGACGATCGGTTGTCGTGCGAGGTGATGGGCGAGGATCAAGTCATACTGGTGGCGCCGCACGACGGTTATGATAATGAGGGCGCCGCCCCGTTGGAGCTGGAGGAGCTGCTCGCCAGACATATGCTGCTCACCTATAATCATCCGGAATATTGGGAGCCGGTCATGCAGGATCTGCAGATGAGGTATCCGTATATGAGAACGATGCTTGTCACGCAGGTGCATGTGACGAAGCGTTTTATTGAAGAAGGTCTCGGTATTTCGTTTTTGCCCGAAATTACGGTGCGGAGAGAACGGATGGAGGGGCGTCTTCTGCAGGTGGACTGTCCAGAGATGAACCTGCCGACGACGCGGACGTATTCGATTATGAAGCGCGATGTGACGGAAGGAAGGCTTTTTTTGGATTTCTTCCGCACTTTTATGTAGTCTGGAGATGGTACACTTCTAGCTGCCATTGCGTGAGCTTGGACATGCGAGTTGAACCTCGGAGAAATTCAAGGTATTCTATTGCCAGATAATTGCCGGGAGAAAAGGCAAGGAGGAACGGAACGTGACGGACATCCTTATCGTCGACGACGACAAAGAAATTGCCGAACTGATTGAAATTTATTTGAAAAATGAAGGGTACCAGTCCATAAAAGCGCACGATGGCCTTGAGGCATTGAAGGTGATCGAACAGCAGCGGGTGGACTTGGTCATACTGGACGTGATGATGCCGAAGCTGGACGGGCTTGCCGTGTGCATGAGGATACGCGAGAAGCAGGCGACGCCTGTGCTGATGCTGAGCGCGAAGGCGGAGGACATGGACAAAATTATGGGGCTCATGACAGGCGCCGACGATTACATGGTAAAGCCATTTAATCCGCTGGAGCTGGTCGCGCGCGTCAAGTCTTTGCTGCGGCGCGCGTATCAATTGAATGCCCAGCTGCAGGTGAATGCGGAGCCTCAAGGTATCATTCGCATGCAGGGGCTGGAAATCAACAAAGAGACGCATTCGGTGAAGGTAGACGGACATGTCGTTCATCTGACGAGCATGGAGTTTGATATTTTGTATTTGATGGCCGGGCATCCCGGACGGGTGTTCAGCGCAGAGGAATTGTATGAGCGCGTCTGGAAGGAAGGCTTTAACGGATCGCACAATACGGTGGCGGTTCACATTAGCAAGCTGCGGGACAAGCTGGAGTCGAGCGGCGGCAAGTTCATTCAGACCGTATGGGGGGTAGGGTACAAGATTGAACAAGCCATGGTATAAGAGCATTCGCTGGAAGCTGTTGTTTACGTTTGCTTTCAGCATCGTGTTGACGCTGGGACTTCTCATGCTGCTCTTCAGTGTAGCATCTCTGATGTATACTGATTTGCGCATACCGCTTGTCAGAAGCTTACTCAGGTTTGCCGCGGATAATATAGGCGTGATGCCGTCGCTTGTTCTCGCAGGACTGGCGCTGTTTATTTTCGTCTATTTCTTGCTCAACCGCCGGCTCATTAAAAACGTGGAGAAAATAACGGAGACCGTGCAGCGCATTGCGGATGGCAATCTGGATGCGCAATGCCACATCAAGTCCGATGACGAGTTAGGGCGTCTGGCTGACAATATCAATATGATGACACAACAGCTCAAAAGGTCTATCGAGGAAGAACGCCAAGCGGAGCGCACCAAAAATGAGCTCGTGACCAGCGTATCCCATGACTTGCGTACGCCGTTAACCTCCATTATCGGATATCTCGGGCTGGTGGAGCAGGATCGGTATCGGGATGAAGTGGAGCTGAGGCATTACACGAACATTGCATATGAGAAAGCGCAGCGGCTGAATGTCATGATTAACGATCTATTCGAATATACCCGCATGAACGGGGGGATGGCGCTGCGGACGAAGCCGCTGAATGTGGCCGAAATAGCGGGGCAGCTGTGCGTGCATTACCGTTATCCAATGGAGCAGGCGGGGCTTTCTATCCGCATGAACAGTCAGGCGGATCATTACTGGGTAGAAGCGGATCCGGACAAGCTGGTGCGGGTGTTCGACAACTTGTTGACAAACGCGATTAGCTATTCTCAACCGGGCACCTTGGTGGAATTAAACCTGCGGCGCAGCGGGAACCGGGTTGCCATCACCGTGAACAGCTGCGGTGAGCCGATCCCAGAGCAGGATCTGCCTTATATCTTCGATCGGTTCTACCGGGTAGAGAAGTCGCGTTCGGAGGAAACGGGCGGCTCCGGCCTCGGGCTCGCCATCTCCAAGACAATTGTGGAGCTGCATGGCGGCACGATTGCGGCTGCCAGCGATATCGAGAGCACCCGGTTCACGATCGAGCTTCCCTGTATCGCCCCGCCGTCCGGCAATGGCTGAACAGACGAGAACCGAAGGCGTGGAAATACGGCCTTCGGTTCACTCTTTATTTATATATTGTGGCAATGGTTTCCCGATTGCTCCATCATGTCCGAGCGCTCCGTGCGCACCGGCATATCCGCACGTTCCACACGGTTCGTGTGCATCTGCATCCCCGAGCGCTCCATCCGATTCATGCGCTCCTGCATGTCAGCGCGCTCCATCCTATGCGTATCGTTCACTCCGCGATCACGGTACAAGCCAGCATCGCTTCCCGCGAGCTGAGCGACTCCTTGATAGACGGTTGTGCCTAATAAGAGGCTGCCTCCTAAGATGAGGACAGAAGCAATGATGTTACGTTTCATGGGTGTACCTCCTTCATGATGTTCCAACTATGATACCTATATCTCCATTATAAATCTCTTTATCCGAAACACCCCCTGCTAAAGTCCAGTTCGGCCGGGCATAGAAATAGAATTGCGCTTTTTTTCACAAAATCGTAAATGAATTGTTATTTCCTTCTGCATGCACCGCTCCATATTTCAACTTCATCTTTTCTTCATCTTTTATTAACTTTTCTTCATCTTTGCTTAGGACATTGTTAAGGCCTCTCCTTTATCATTACGATTATCAAAACGCAATACGAGATCATAATGATTAATTGAGGGTGATCGCAGTGAAAGTCAGGATGAAGAAATGGTTGTTTATAGGCGGAGCTTTAGCTTTGGGCATTTGGATAGTTATTCATCCATCTTCTAGCCATATTAAGCATCTCGTGAATAAGGTCTTAGAACATATAGAGGTATCGACCGGCAACCGGGCGTTTGCCATGGAGGATCTGTCAGCTCAGTCTGCCATCGTAATGAATCAAGATACGGGGGAAATTTTGTTCTACAAAAACGATCAAGAACGGAAGGCTCCGGCCAGCACGACAAAAATGATGACGGCGCTGTTGGCGCTTGAAATGGCGGATATGAATGCGGTGGTGACCGTCGGGAAGGAAGTGCTGAGGACAACACCCGGGGAAAGCGTGGCCGGGTTGACCTTAGGACAGCGATTGACGTGGAAGCAGCTCCTGGAAGCGATGATGCTGCCCTCGGGCAATGATGCGGCGCGCACGATTGCCGTGCAGTTGGGGCGGCAGACACGACATGATGGTTCGTTGAACGAAGAGGAGGCCATGGCCGACTTCGTACGGCTGATGAATAAACGGGCGGGAGAATTGGGGCTGCGCAACACCCATTTTACGAATCCGCATGGATTGCATGACACGAATCATTATAGTTCGGCCCAGGATTTGGCTGTAATAGCGAAGGAGGCCATGAAGAATGAGCTGTTCCGCAGCATCGTCGGCCAGATTGCGGCGGAAGTGAAGCTCGTCTCTTCCGAGCCGGACGCGGTGATACGGACATATACGAACCGGAACCGTCTGCTGCAGGAAGACAGCGGCTACTATTACGAGGGCGCGACAGGGGTGAAGACCGGCTTTACGGACGAAGCGGGATACTGCCTCGTTTCTTCCGCCGAGCGGGAGGGACGCCGGATTATTGCGGTCGTGCTTCATTCGAACGCTGACAGCGTATGGAGGGATTCTCTGGAGCTGCTCGATTACGGATTTGAGCACTTCGGAGCATAGCCTTCACAATAAATCAACGTGGGAGTTTGATAAAGATGTCAACGATGTCAATGGTAGAAATAAAAGAGTTATGCAAAACGTATGCAGGGAAGATAAGCTACGAAGCGCTATCCCATATTAATGTCTCGCTTGCGGAAGGGGAATTTGTCGGAATAATGGGGCCGTCTGGAAGCGGAAAGACGACTCTGATGAATATGATCGCGACAATTGACGCTCCAACATCGGGCGAAGTGCTGATTCATGGAAGCAATCCATTCCATTTGTCACCGGAGAAGCTGGCCATATTTCGTCGTCGTGAGCTGGGATTTGTCTTTCAGTCCTTTAATTTGCTAGGAACGTTGACGGTAAAGGAAAATATCGTGCTTCCCTTAACATTGGATGGGGTTAACGTAGAAGAATTGAATCGCAGAGCGGAGACTGTCGCGGAAAAATTGGGGATAACCACGATATTGCATAAGCGAACCTATGAAATATCCGGGGGACAGGCCCAACGCGCGGCGATAGCGCGCGCCATCATTCACCGTCCTAAGCTGCTGCTGGCCGATGAGCCGACCGGCAACTTGGATTCCAAAGCATCCCGCGACGTGATGGAGACGATGTCCAAGCTTAATAAGGAGGACGGAACGACGATGATGCTTGTTACTCATGATGCGATGGCGGCGAGCTATTGCGATCGCGTCGTGTTTATCAAAGACGGCCGGCTTCAGCATGAAATTTCACGCAGAGACAAGCAGCATATTTTCATGCGCAATATTATGGATGTTCTATCTGTGCTAGGAGGAAATCGAGATGACCTTTTCACAGTTGGCCTATCATAATATCGTTCGCAATAAACGAATGTATGCGGCGCATTTTTGGAGCAGCGCGTTTTCTGTTTTGATGTTTTTTACCTATGCCTTGCTCCTGTTTCATCCGGATTTGGATAGCGAGCTTGCGTCATCGAGCGTGACGATGAGCCGGCTGGGGACGATGGGACTGCGCGTATCGCAAGTTTTACTTGTTATTTTCTCATTTTTCTTTATCTTGTATTCTGTTGGTTCATTTCTCAAGACCCGGAACAAAGAATTCGGCATACTGATGATTCACGGGATGTCTCCGCGGCAATTCCGCAACCTGGTGTTTACCGAGAACATGTTGATTGGATGCGCCGCCAGCGCGACGGGGATTGGGCTTGGACTTTTATTTTCCAAATTCATTCTGGCTATGATTTCAAAGTTATTGGCGATAGACAAAGGTCTTTCGTTCTATGTTCCCATTCAGGCGATCGGTGCCACTCTGGCAGCCTTCTTGGTTCTCTTTATTCTCATTTCCTTGGTTACTTCCAGAATGGTGAAAGTCAATCGGGTTATTGACTTGCTGAAGGGATCGGAGAAGCCCAAGCCGGAGCCGCAAGCATCGGTGTGGTTGGCGCTCTTGGCCATTGTTCTCATCGGAGCAGGGTACATGGCGGTGTTTTCCTTTGCCACGGGGTTGAATTATTCCTTGCTGGTGCTAATGTCAGGCGTCGGGCTGGTCGTCGCGGGAACGTATTTCTTGTTCACTCAATTAAGCGTATATGTGATGCGCGCGCTGAAGCGAAAAGAACGGATGTATTTCAAAAAGACGAACCTGCTGACGTTCTCGGAGCTTGCGTACCGATTGAAGGACAATGCGAAGCTGTTTTTTATTGTCGCGGTTATTTCCGCGGTCGCTTTTACAGCTATTGGCACGTGTACCGCGATCGGACATCAAGGCTTGGCGGAAATGAAGAATCCGTATGCGTTCACTTATTACTCTTACAAAGGAAATGAGCAGGCAGCCGGGCATGCTGCAGAAATAAATAAGCGGCTTGAAGAGGCGAATGTTTCATACCGGCAAGGATCCGCTGCTTTGAAATATGCCGGGAACGATTTGACATTCATGAAGCTGTCCGACTATAACAATATGGCTGCAGCGCTCGGCTACGAGACAGAGACGTTAACACAGGACAACGAGGCTTTCGTCGTTCCTACTTCCGTGTATCAGGAAAGAATGTATAGCAATCAGGGTACGGTTGATGAGGTTCAATTAACCGAAGGAAAGACGAAAATGGCATTCCAACTCATCAAGGCGGCCGCACACCAGGTGCTTCCGCAAGATTATGGAATCATTCAGCTCGTTGTCGTATCGGACGCCATGTATGACAAGCTGCCGGATAACGACCGGGAAGGGAGATCTTCTTATACGGTACATGGCTTTGTCGTGGACCATTGGGAGAAGGCGGGAGCCGTGACGGATGAATTAATGACATTTTTCTACCCTGAGAATCAGAATAGCGACGAAGAAGGGGCATTCTCCTTTGTTGCGTTGTATCCTCAATGGGTTATGGCCAAGCAGGCCAATGGCTTGTTATTGCTTGTCAGCGTATTGATCGGAGTCGTGTTTTTCACTTTTGCCGCAAGCTTCTTGTACTTCCGTCTCTATACGGATAGGGAACGGGATCAACAGCAGGTGGAATTGCTGTCCAAAATCGGGTTGACCCGGAAGGAACTGCATCGGGTGGTGACGCGTCAGCTTCTCATTCTATTTTTCTTGCCGATGCTAGTTGCGGTCATTCATAGCGGAGTCGCCTTTGCTGCATTGCAGCAGTTGGTCCATTTCTCGGTTGGAAAAAGCACGATAACCGTGCTCGCGAGCTTTTTCTCCGTGCAAATCGCCTACTTTCTCGTCATTCGGTGGCGGTACCTCCGGCAATTGCGAAAAGCGATGGTATAGCAAGCCTGAACGGCAAAAGCGCAGTTGTTTTGTCCGTTAGTCGCATTTGTAAGGAATTAGAGCTGTTAAAGTCAGATTGTTGAAAAAAACCGTTTTTTCAGTTCATTAACGTTTCAATATAATATTATATGAGTAATTTTATGAGAGACGTGTGGTGATTTTGTTGAATAGCAAGCAGTCCGAAAATAAAGCTCATAATGAAATGGAACTTATTTGCATGGATTTATTGGTACCTCAAGATCGCCTGCTACGCCTTATCGATAAACATGTGGATTTCTCTTTTATCAGGGAGAAAGAAAAAGAATTAGAGAAATCCGTCAATGAGGATCGAGAGAACCACGGAAAAAAGCCCCTTCCTCCCCGGAAGCCTTCCGGGGAGGAAAAACTACGTAAAGTAAGTCAAACCGATCCTAAGTGCGGACTTATGAAACGAAACGGTAAACCGGAGGCATTCTGTTATCTCGACCATCGTACCGTCGACCATAAATATAACATTATCACCGATGTCCATGTGACACCTAGCCATGTTAATGATGCTACCGTCTAGGTGGAACGCCTCAAACAGCAAATCCATTTCATTCGACGCTGTAAGCCGTGGCGTTAGATTCGGGGCCTTATTATGCGATCTTACACTAAAGCTAGAGATCGCTGCGGCTATAGCGGAACGCAATACTCCAACGCGCCCTGGTATTTTTCCAAAGAAACAGTCAGTTTATCTACCATGCAGAAGAAAATGGCTACATGTGTCCCGCAGGAAGGCTGGTGTATACGACTACCAATCGACAAGGGTATCGGGAATACACGTCGAACGCCGAGGAGTGTGCAAACTGCCCCTGCTCAATCAGTGTACGAAATCGGCCAACCACCAACGCAAGATTGAACGACATATGGGAAGAGAGTACAGAGAAGGTCGCTCAGTGTGCCGGAAAACCTTTTCCGGAGAGGCGGCCTATAAGTTGAGTCCTCAAACGATAGAACTTGGTCAAGCGTGTCATCCAGGGAGAATTGTCGGTTCTTCCTTTTCGCTCATCTTGGTTGGACAACTTGTCCGTCACCAACTGGACATTATGCGTTAACAGTAACAATACATTTTTCGATAATATATCAAAGAAATTCCGAAGAAATAGTAAATTATTACTATTTAATTTTCCCATTATTCGACATACTTTTTATTTTTACAAGCTTATACTATTATTTGTATACAATAGTAGAAATTTAAGGAGGTAAATTATGAAAAAAATCACTAAAGTGTTGTCTTGTGTATTATTGGCGTCAATGGTATTATCAGGTGTAGCAACTGCAGCACCTATTGAAAAAAATGATTCCTTGTCGGAATCGCAAAATATAGTATCTACTATTACTTCTAATGAGGATTACCTTAGCAAACCTATTGTTGAGTTTGATCCAAAATTCAAAGAAATGGCAAAGAAACAAGGATTAGATCCAAGTACTATCATTGCAGGTTACAAAGTCATTTACAAAAATCCTTCAAAGAAGCTTACAGCAGCACCTTTTGCAAGTGATCCTTACTATATTAAAGATGGTAATATGGATCAAATAACTGGTAATGTTATTCATAGAGCTAGCGGTGTTGGGCCAGCACCTTTAAGCATGCAGTATTCAACGCAACTCTCTTCAACATTTTCTACTGAAGTAACAGCTGAAGCAGGATGGGATGGAGCAAAATTAGCTGGAAAATTAGGAGCTTCGTTTACGGTAGGAGAAACATTTACAGATAGTTACGGACCAATTAATGTTCCAAAAGGGAAAAAATACACTATTTACTGTGCGCCAACGTATAACTACTATACATTTGATTTATGGAAAACTGGTTTGCTATGGGATAGCCGAATAGGATCGTATTATTATAAAGAGCCAACTGGGCTTTACTTCTATTATCAAGACGTAACTGGATGGGGCTGATTACCCATTAAATTTCTAAGAAAATGAGATAATGCTATGAAAAAGTATTTGTTACTATTACTTTCTGTTGTATCAATTTTGAGTATTATATGGAGCCTAATCTTATTAACAAATAGTACAACATGGGGCTTTAATGATGCATTCAATCTCTTTAATGTAGGATACGCAAATGTAAAGACAGACACAGATATATTAGGAAAACTAATTGATTCATGTGTTTGGAAATACAAAATTAAGGGTATGTTTTTCTTTATACTCGGACTCAGTATATTTCTTGCATGCTTTAATAAATATATTGAAAAATCTCAATGATATTGTCAACTATAAATGAGTAAAACCTGATACAAAAAATACCAAATGCTGAGTCAGGCCAGTTTTAACCGCTTTTGAACCACTTGAAAGGGAATACCTTTCTGTCCGCAGTCGTAAACATACTGGACAACATCAAGTTTGACTTACATACGCACGACACGAAGGCCATCGCCTAATAAGCAAAGTATATGTGGTCATAAAAATGCTCGTTATTTCTTCAAATTATACGGCTCTGTAGAAATTTGAACACTCATCTCAGCATATGATTGGGCGCCAATAACTAAATTTACATTAGAGTGCCGTTGCCTGTGCTACATCGCTGCAATTGCGGGGTTATATGGCATAGGTGGCGCAGGAAGTCGACAGAAAGCAAAAATCCTCTTAAGCAGACCGTAAACCACGGTCTGTCTTTAGGGGATTTTCGTATTGCCATAGGGTTATATAGGGGTTACAAAGAAAGCGAGTGTACCGTAAGGTCCTTGACTTGCATTCTTTGTGGTTGCATTAGGTATTACTTCACGCGAGAGTTATTCTTCACGAAATCGATAATTTCATCGACATAACCGAATGCCAGCGCCGTTACTGTATCGGCAGCGCCGTAGTAAATCGCGATGCGGCCTGTTGCGGCATCGACAAGCGATGCGCAAGGGAACGCTACGTTAGGCACGTCGCCTACGCACTCATACAGCGTGGATGGCTGCAGCAAGTACGGTTCGCTGCGGTATTTCACTTTCCATGGTTGATCCAGGTCGAGAATCGCAGCGCCGAATGCGTATACGAAGCCGTTACAGGAATTCAATACGCCATGGTAAATCATCAACCAGCCTTCGCTTGTCTCGATTGGAATCGGGCCTGCGCCGACTTTCTTGCTCTGCCAGCCGCCGAGCGGCGCCATTACATGACGATGGCGTCCCCAGAATTCGAGATCAGGGCTTTCGCTGTAGAAGATATCGCCGAACGGAGTGTGGCCCGTATCGGACGGACGGCTTACCATTGCATAGTTGCCGTTAATCTTGCGCGGGAACATAACGCCGTTCCGGTTGTATGGCAAGAATGCATTTTCTAATTGATGGAATGTCTTGAAGTCATGCGTGTATGCCACACCGATCGTCGGTCCGTGGTAAATGTTGCACCAAGTAACGATAAAACGATCTTCAATCCAGCATACGCGCGGGTCATAGCCCTCAATGAAGTTCCCGATCTCAGGATCGTCGCATTCAAACTTAAGTGGCTCTGGGTTGATGTCCCAGTTCAAGCCGTCTTTACTGAAGCCGGCATGCAAACGCATATAGCGATTGCGGTCGTCACAGCGGAATACGCCTGCAAATCCGCCTTCGAATGGAACGACAGCACTGTTGAAGATACTGTTCGAGTTAGGCAGCAAGTCGCGTGGGATAACAGGGTTTTGGCTGTAGCGCCACAATACGTCGCGATGGCCCTCTGGACGTTCTTCCCATGGCATGTTCGGAATGTCTGGACCGATGATTTTAATTTGGCTCATGATGCAAACCTCGCTTTGCGTTAATTTTCATGTTGAACCTGTGCAGCATAAGTACAATGACATCGTTGAGACCTTGAGACTAAGGTTGAGAGCCTTGTTAGTTATTGTCGTCATGTTACATCGTCAATAGACCTGTGCCGCAACATGTTGCTTGCAGATGTTCGCAATGTTTCCTTATGATCGCGAAGATCATCTGGTGTTCGAACACTTGCTTGCATCCAATTTCAACCGGTAAATCCCCTTGTGGGAGCGGTTACCGTATACCTAAAGAGTAAAACAGAGTGTCCATAATGTCAAGTTGGTTTTGGGCATTTTACATCCAATATTGTGTGCAAAATACCTGAAATATGTGACATTTATTGTGCAAATGTAAACTCTAAACAGGTTGTTGAAACGAATCGCGCCAGATAATGTCGACGGCAAGGCGAACGAGTTCCTTCGGACGGCTGATATTGCCCATGCGCCATACGATTTGCTCGCCAGCCCGCATGCCAAGCTCTTCCTTCGGCACATGCACCGTCGTTAAGGAAGGCTGAACGAGCATCGCTTCGGTAATATTGTCGAAGCCGGTCAAGACGATATCGTCCGGGATGCGCAAGCCTGCATTCCGGATAACCTGCATCATTTCAAGCGCGATGGCGTCATTGACGCAGACGAATGCCGACGCCTTGTGCTTCATGGCCGTGAACGCTTCCTGAAGCTCGTCTTCATTATAATAATGCCGTTTCATCGTGTTAATGATGCAGCACGCTTCATTCACTCGCAAGTCGGCTTCGCGCAGCGCTTGCTGGAACCCGGTCCAGCGTTCCCGATAGCTCAAGCACGAACCGATGTCGCCGACGAACCCGATCTGGCGGTGTCCTTGCGCAATCAATGCCCGCGTTAACGTATATACGCTATGGGCGTTGTCTACCAACATAATATCGCTGCGCAAGAGCCCCAAGTTGAATTCGGCATGTGTATCGATAAATATGGATGGAATGCCGGCCGCTTCAATCACTTCATAGTATTCACGCAAGAAGGGCCCGATCATGATGACGCCGGCCGGCTTCTGCTGCAAGAACAGCGCAGGCAGCCGCAGCTCTCTTTCTTCTTCCATATCGACGATGGTCATTGCGAGCGTATAGCCGGCCTCCTTCAATGTCCCGTTCAAGCCTCTCAGGAAGGTTGACCAATAATGGTTGCCCATATAATCCGAATGGGTGAGCAAGGAAACGAGCCGATTTTTCGCAAGCGCCGATTCCGCCGGGGGCAGATCCTGTTGAAACTTCGTATAGCCGAGCTCCAGCGCTTTCTGAATGACGCGGCGTTTCGTATCCTCGGGCATGCCCGGATCGTTGTTGAGCGCCTTGGAAACGGTGTTGCGGGACAAGCTTAGCGCATCGGCGATATGCTGCTGTGTAATCTTTGATTGTGCCATTTATTCATCGCTCCGATTGGTGGTTGATTAGCAAACCGATTTTACGTTCCGTGTTAAGTTAGTATAAGTATAAAGGAGGTTTACATTTTTGACAAATGTAAAGTTACAAAACAGATCGTGATGAAGGACGATTATGACGAACGAACAGTTGTATAAATTATACATGAATAATTGCACATATAGGTCATTAGTATGATTTTTGGCAACTTTGGTTGGCATGAAGAACAAGCTTTCTTACAATGTAAATAGATGCTTTTTCAGAAAACAACACTGTGTTTTCATTATTTGTACATTCATTATTTCAAACCCGTGACCGATAATTACAACATCATTTACATAAAGGAGCAACTTGAGAAATGCACAAAGTGGTAGGTCACGAAGCGGATCGCAATGTTTTTCAATCCATTTGGACAACGGTATGGAAGGAAGAGGGGTATGAAATAGAGCCTTCGGCCCATACGTTGGCACAAGTTCTGGTCTTTAATGAAGCTAATGTTCCTGTCGGCACATTTGAGTTAAAGCCGTACCACTTTGACGGAAGTCCTTTGAACGAAATCGCCCCGTTTCGGGAGCAAGCCGAAATTGCTGCCGATCCTTGCTCTGTGGCTGAAGTCGATAAGGTTGCTTTGCTGCGTGAATATCGAGGCCAAAATGTTTCGCGTCTGCTATCATCCATTGTCCATTATGCAAAGCAGTATAACATTGTTCATTGCGCCTGTTTAATGGAGCCAGTATTTGCCCGCGCTCTGCGCATTTCATTTCATGTGCCGATGCGGCAAGTAGGCAAGAAGACATATTATAAAGGAGATGATGTCGTTCCGACTCTGATTCATGTCGGCGATATTTGGCGCGATCCTGAAGCCTATCCATGGTTTATTCGATGAGCTGCCACCAGACTGGTTGGCGTGAGCATTAATGGCATTTATATTTCATATTGTGAATATATGAAAAGCATGTTGAACAACCTCTTAAACTCGAATGATAGAAAGTTGGTAGATGGCGTGAATGAACATTCAATACTGGACCAGCGCAACCGATTGTTTGTCAAAATTATATGGGCCATGCTCGGCATTGGCATTGTTGCGGATGTGGCGGCGGGAATTACAGGAGCCATGCTGTATATGTTGACAGGTATCGGGGCTGCCGCTTGCGGCTTGGCTACCTTTCTGACCTATAAGCGCATCGGCACACAGTACATCATGTACCTGATTCCGGTATTTCTGTGCTCCCTCGTATTGATGTTGATGATATCGGATCCGAATCCGATTTTTAGCACGTATTTATTGTTATATGTCGTCATTGGACTGATGACGCTATATCAGAATTACCGTCCTATCGTGTTTACCGGGGTTATTAGCATGGCAATGACGGTCTATGTCGTAAATGATCCGGTTCTGGGCAAACAGGTGTTTGAAGGCGAGCCGCTGCTTTATTTATTGATGTATTTGCTTTTTGTGACGATCGCGCTCAGCGCATCGGCTGTCTTCAGCGAAAGGCTGCAGCGTCAAGTGCTCGTTCGCGGTACGGAGGCGCTGAGGACGAAGGAGCGTGCCGAAGGGCTGCTTGAGCAGATTCAATCTTCGATTACGATGCTGGACGAATTCAGCCAAGAGCAGAAGGGGCGCGCGGAATCGACCGGAGCCATCTCTCGCGAGGTGACGGGCACATTCGCCCAGATCTCGTCAACTATCGAGCGGCAGACAGATAATCTGCACGGTATCGGCAGCTCGGTGCAATTCGTGGAGCGTGCCGTGGGCCATGTTGCGGACGGAACGAACCATCTCGAACAGGTGGCCTCGGCTACACGCCAGCTGGCGGAGCACGGCAGCGGGCAAATTGATGCGCTTGTCGGTGAAATCGACCGCGTGGAGCGAGTCGTGCGGAAGACAGTGGAGCTGATGAACGATCTGAACGCGCAGACGGAACAGGTGCGCGATATCGTAAGCACGATTAGCGACATATCCGCGCAGACGAATCTGCTGTCCTTGAATGCGGCGATCGAAGCGGCCCGCGCGGGCGAACACGGGAAAGGCTTCGCCGTCGTTTCTGGTGAAGTCCGCAAGCTGGCCGACCATACGCGTGGCGCTACGGAAGATATTACGTGCATTCTCGGATCGATTGGCGCCCAGATCAATGAAGCGGCCGGGCAGGTGCAGCGCGGTCAATCCGCCGTCACTTCAAGCGTCGAGGCGACGGGAGAGGTTGAGCGCATCATGCGCAGCATGACGGAGAACACGGATATGGTAAGCCGCCAGTCCGAAGCGATGCGCGAAGCTGTGCAGGAGCTGCAGCAGCAATACGCGAGCATGGCGGAAGGCGTGGTCACCGTTACGGACAGCACGGAGCAGCACATGGCTTCCGTCGAGGAAGCATTGGCCAATATGGAGCACCAGCACAGTGATATTAAGGCCTTGGTCGACGGGTACACGCGGCTGGATGAGCATATCAGCGACTTGAAACGGTTGTCGGTGGAAGAGTAGAATATGCTAGGCTAAGGTCTATCAGGATATACATTCTGATAGGCCTTTTTCTATATTTGACGGCATGGTGCAGCGCCATTGCCGGCGAAGGGAGAGATGTATGCATGCGAGGGCATAGATTTGGAATAACGGCATCGGGGCGTGTTTTGAAGGCGTTTGCACAGGGGAGGAAGCTTGTCCTGTCCATATGTAAACCTGCCATAGTTATAGGAATGGGCTGCGCGCTATCCATGTCCCTGATCAGCTGTCATTCGGCGAACTTGGAACAAAAAAATGTGGAGCGGGACGTGTCCAGCCCAGCGGTCACGGTCATGTTGAACAGTCTCGGCATCAGCTTCCCCGAGCCGTTGACGGAGAATGACAATCCCTATTTGTCGTACATAGAAGCGAAGACCGGCCTTAATGTCGAAGTTATCATTCCTCCGTCACACCGATACGAGGATCGCGTCGGCGTAATGATGATGTCGAACCATACGCCTGATCTCATCAGCATATCCGATCCGAATTGGGTGTCTCATTATGCGCGCAAGCAGATGCTGGCGCCCCTCGACCATTTGATTGCGCGCTATGCCCCGCAGCTGAAGGAGCGGATTCCGCCTGAAGTATGGGAGCAAGTGTCTTTTAACGGGCAGGTGTATGCCATTCCGAGCCTGAATGAAGCGGAAGGTTTGGAGATGATGTACGTCCGTAAAGATTGGTTGGACCGCTTCGGACTTAAGCCGCCCGAGACGCTTGAGGAGCTGGTGGAGATGATGCGGGCTTTTGTTGCGCTCGATCCGGACGGCAATGGAGTGCGGGACACGTACGGCACCAGCTTTGTCGAGGATTTCGGGCGTTCTTCCCCGTGGTTCGGCGCATTTGGAGTTCAGCTGAATCAATGGGTGGAGCGGGATGGCAAGCTGGTGTATTCCAATATATTGCCGGAAATGAAAGACGCCCTTGCCTTTTTGCGCGGGCTCGTGGAGGAAGGGCTCGTTGATCCTCTCTTTCCAATACAGACGCAACGGGGCTTGGAGCGGCAAGTAATGGAGGGGGGCCTCGGACTGTTCACGGGCACATGGTACGATACCCGCGGCGTGCTGGAGAAAAGCGCGGCGCGTCATCCGCGCGCGGAATGGATTGCGATTCCGTATCCGCAGGGGCCTGGCGGCACCGGCATTTATGCCTTGCCGGCGGTGCGTTCCTATCAGGTTATTCCGGCATCAAGCCCGCATGCCGTCGAAGCGCTGAAGCTCTTGAACTTTATTTCCGGAGAGGGCCGCGACACGTTAAAGTTCGGATTCGAAGGGGAAGTGTGGGCGTGGAAGGACGGAAAAAGGGTGACGAACATGGAAGCGCACAACCGTGACCAGTACCGCGGATTGTACGCCAATCTGTCCGACATTCCCGATGAAGGCTATACGCAAAGCAGGCTTGATGCGCTCGGCATGCATTATCACTTACATGACAACCTGCGCTATATGGCCGCTTATGTGCGGCCGAGCGCTTTTCAATCGCTTCCGACTCCGGCGATGACCCGATACGCGCCGCTTCTGCTGAAGAAGAACGATATGTTAATCGATATCGTGCTTGGGAATCGGCCGCTGGATGATTTCGAACGGTATGCGGCGGCGTGGTTGGCCGAAGGCGGGGAAGAGATGACCCGCGAAGCGAATGCGTGGTACCAATACAGCAGGAATCGGGCCGGTTCGCCGGCATTCCGGCAAGAAGGGAGTGATGGCCATGCTTCAGGCTCTTCTTAATCGGTTCCGCCAGCGCATTCAGTGGCGTCTGACCGTCTATTTTGTGCTCATTCTCGTGCCGCTGCTGCTTACGGGCTGGTTCTCGAATGAGCGTTCGCAGCAGCTGCTGTTGTCCGAGACGACGGCACGAACGGAAAGCGCGATGCATGCCTTGATGGATAACATCGAGCTTGTGCTGCAGAACGTGGAGGAACTGTCAGCCATGCTGTCGACAGACCCGGAAATGAACGCCACGCTGGCACAATCCAGACAGGCTGTTGAATCGAAGGACGTGATGGCGTTCGTCCGCATGAAACGCCAGCTGTCCGATTTTTTGTCCATACACCCGATGTTCTCGCAGATTGCCGTCTATCATGATCATTCCAATTCCGTCATCTCCACGGCGCATGGCGTACTGCCCGTCACCCGCCCGGATGAGCGCATATGGCTGCGGCAGACCTTGAATGGGATGGGGACCGGGATTGTCTTCATGCTGCCCGATGAGCGTATTGGCGGCGGCAAGCCGTTCGGCCAAGTGTTCGGTGCGGATAGTCTGGCTGTAGTGCGTTCCATGGATATTTATAATCCGAACCGGGAACGGCATGCGCTCATTATTAGTCTTAATACTGCGCGCATACAGCAATATATCCGTTCCCTTCTGCCTTCAGCGCAGGCGGAGATTCATCTGTACACGGCCGATGGAAAGTGGGTAACGGGAACAGCTCCGCAGCCGGAATCGTACGACAGCTATGCTTCTTACGCCGAGAAGAACGACCAGGTGCTCATCCGTGCAATGTCGCCTTATTACGGCTGGTCTTTGACGCTGGCTCAGCCGAAGGATGAAATTTTCGCCCAATCCTATCAATTGGAGCATTATGCGGTCTTCATGATCGCTTTGAGCATCGTGCTTGCTCTAGTTATGGCGTTCAGCATTTACACCAGCATCGCCGCCCCGATGCGGAAGCTGGCTCGCGGCATGCGGGCCATGACCGGCGGCAACCTGGACGTGCGTCTGGAGTCGGACCGGCAGGACGAATTCGGCATGGTGACGCATCTGTTCAACCATATGGCCTCGCAGCAGCAGCATCTCATCCAGGATCACTATGAACAGAGCTTACGGCTGGCCAACACGGAGCTGAAGCTCCTTCAATCGCAAATCCATCCTCATTTTCTGTACAACACGTTAGACTCCATCTATTGGATGGCAAAGCATTCGGATGCGGAGGACATTTCGGAGATGGTGCTGCATTTGTCGCGCTTTTTCCGGTTGAGCCTGAGCAAAGGCAAAGACGCGCTCACCGTGAAGGAGAGCCTGGAGCATCTGCACGCGTATGTCCGTATTCAGCAGCTGCGGTTCATGGAACAGTTCCGGGTCGAATATGACGTCGACCCGCGGGCCGAGCCGCTGCCCATCGTGAAGCTGCTCGTGCAGCCAATTGTGGAGAACGCGATCATTCACGGCGTGGAGAAGGCGGCACATGAGGCGCTGCTGCGCATTACGGTGCGGCTGGAGGGCGCGGGGCCGCAGCGAGCTCTCACCATCGCCGTGACCGATTCGGGTGCGGGGATGAATGATACGGCGCGGGAACGGCTTCAGCGGCGGCTGTCTGCCGTGCTGCAGCAGCCCGTGCGGCAGGGAGTGCAGCCGGAAGGAGATGCGGCTGCGGGCTACGGGCTGAGAAACGTCGCGGCGCGCATGCGCTTGAATTATGGCCGGCATGCCGATATCCGCATCGACAGCGTCTTGGGGGAGGGCACGACGGTTACGCTTGTTTTGCCCTTGTCAGAGCCTTACGAGCCGAAGGCCGCAATGGCATGACATGTCATGCTTGACGGTCTGGAATAGTTGATTCTGCCTAATGAGGATACAAGGAAGGATGAGTGGCCATGAATTTATTAATCGTGGAAGATGAACCCCGCCTCCGCCACAGCTTAACGGACATGATGCCGTGGGATCAAGCGGGCATTACGGGAGTCACGGCGGCAGCGACTGCGGAGGAAGGGAGGCGCTGGCTTCAGGTGAAACGGCCGGACATTTTGCTCGTGGACATTCAACTGCCGGATGGGGACGGCCTCGCTCTGGCACGGCAAGCGGTGGAATGGAACACTGAGGTGAAGACGGTCATCTTGAGCGGACACGATCATTTTCCTTATGCGCAGGAAGCGCTCGCCTTGGGCGTCAAGCAATATTTGCTGAAGCCGGCGGGGCAGGAGGCGATTGTGCAGGCCGTCTCGGAGGCGGTCGCGGAGCGCCGCCAAGAAATTCAGCGCAAGCATGACTACGCTTCGCTGCGGCAGCAGTGGCATGACCACCTGCCGGTGCTGCAGCAGCGCACGCTGCGCTTGGGCATGGAAGCAAGCCTCTCTGCCGACATCTTCCGCCATCGGATGGCGGAACTGGGCATAGACTTTATGCAGGAGGAGCGCTATGCCGTCATGGTCATCGAGCCCGATCCGTTTCCAACCGAGCGGATGCAAGCGTTCGGCGAGGATATGGCGCTTATTCATTTCGCCGTCGGCCAGGTGGCGGAGGAGACGCTGAGGGCGATGGGGGCCGGGTCCGCTCTGCTGTGCCGTGACGTCGATAAGCCGATCGCCATTCTATTCCGGCACGCCCCTGGCGATAGCGCGGCGGCGGATGGCGATGCGATGATCGGCATCCATGCCATTGCCGGCAAGATGCTGGAACACATCAAGACGTCGCTCAAGCTGACGGCTAGCGCAGGCATCTGCTCTGGGCACGGGCGGATTGGGGAGGTGCCCCGTTTGTATCGGGAAGCTTGGTTCGCCCTGAACCAGCGGCTCGCACATGGGGGCGACATCGTCATTCCGTATCGGGAAGACGGGCTCGCCCGTACAGACGGCGATACGGCTGCTGCCATCCAGAGCGGGCCATGGGAGCGGGAGCTGGATATCGCGTGGAGCACGGGCGATGAGCAGCTTGCGACTGAGGTTGCAGAGGCTTGGATTGGCGCCGTGTGCGCAGTCGAGCAGACAGAGACGCTCAAGGAGCAGATGGTGTTCCTGCAATCCTGGATCGTCACGTGGATTCGCAAGCAGGGGTGGTCGCTGCACGAAGTCATGCAGGAGGACGCGAAATGGTTCCACCACGCCGCGGAACTGCGCACGAAGCAGGAATGGGGCGACTGGATGCGGAGTGCGGTGCAGCGCATCGGTGTGCAAGCAAGCATGGTCAGGCGGCGCGGCGGCAACCGGCTCGTTGCGGAAGTGAAGGAGCTGATTGACCGGGAGCTTCATACCGAGCTTACGCTGCAGGGGGTGGCGGATCGGCTCTTCATGAACGCCTCCTACTTGAGCAGACTGTTCAAGCAGGAAATGAACCGCCCGTTCTCTGCCTACTTGCTGGAGCGCCGTATGGAGCGCGCCAAGGAGGTGCTCTTCCAAGGGGAGAGGGTGTATGATGCCGCCTGCGCAGCCGGCTTTCGCGACGTCAGTTATTTTACGAAGGTATTCCGTAAATATTGGGGAGTCACACCTAGTGAATGGAAGCGGGGATAATGCAGGCAGAAGAGGGCGTGACGGCCATTTCGCATAGCCATCAATTTACCAGAAGAAGTCATGGCTCTCCCGTGTTCCTTGGGGCCGTCTTCTCGTACGCTATAAATGCGAGTTCAAAAAGTCGGCTTTTAACACACCGGGAAGGTTGCATGAACCCGAAGCACATGCTCTTCGAGGTTGAGCGGCAAGATTCGATGTCGAATTCGCTTCCCGGTACCTCGTGATCACAAAGGGCTTTTTGAACAATCTCTATAAGGGAAGGGCATGCATAGTCGAGAAAAGGATGGGGCTGATGGATATGCAAGAAATGGACAATGCTCCGCGATCGCCGACGCGCCGTTACTGGCGCAAGCTGTGGAGCGACGTGCGCAAGGATTGGGATTTATACATCGCGCTTATACCGGGCGTCGCCTTTCTTCTATTGTTCAAGTACACCCCAATGTATGGCGTCGTCATCGCCTTCCAGGATTTCAACATCTTCAACGGAATTTCGGACAGCCCGTGGGTCGGATTAGACCATTTCGCGCGGCTGTTCCAATCTTCGAAGTTTGCGCAGGTATTCTGGAATACGCTCATCATTTCCGTGCTGAAAATCGTGCTGCTTTTTCCGCTTCCGATCCTGTTGGCTATTTTGATGAACGAGCTGACGAAAATGTGGTTCAAACGCCCGGTGCAGACGATTATTTACATGCCTCACTTCTTGTCTTGGGTCATTGTCAGCGGCTTGTTCATCGACCTGCTGTCCATCAACGGAGGTCTCGTCAACCGGATGATTGAATGGTTCGGGGGAGAGCCAATCAAGTTCTTCCTCGACAACAGCGTTTTTCGTTGGCTGCTCGTCGGCACGGCTGGCTGGAAGGAGGCGGGCTGGGGCACAATCGTGTACCTGGCAGCCTTGAGCTCCATCGATCCGCAGCTTTACGAGGCGGCGAAGATGGACGGCGCGAACAAGTTCAGGCAGATATGGCACATTACGCTGCCAGGGCTTGTTCCGGTCATCCTGCTCATGTTCATCCTGCGGCTTGGCCACATGCTGGAAGCCGGTACGGAGCAAATACTCGTCATGTACAATCCGGTCGTCTATAACGTATCGGACGTCATCGGAACGTATGTGTACCGCACCGGTCTCGGTGAACAGAATTACAGCTTCTCGGCTGCTGTGGGCCTGTTCGAATCGGTTGTCGGCTTCATCCTCATCATGAGCGGCAATTATATTAGCCGGCGTGCGCTCAACCGCGGCATCTGGTAGAGAGCATGTTGCCCAGACCAATAGCGGTGCGCCACTATGGAAGAAAGGAGGCACGGCATGAAGACGGGACGAAAGAAGACGGCAGCGAAGCCGTCCACGATCCGCATGTCGGCGGGAGAACGGGTCTTTCACGGGATGAATTATCTCTTTTTTGCCCTTGTATCATGGACGACGCTGTTTCCGTTCCTCAATTTGCTCGCCAAATCGCTCAGCAGCGAAGAGGCGGTATTATCGGGACGCGTGTCCTTGTTTCCGGTCGACATTCAGTTCGGCACTTATTTGTATGTTTTGAGCGACTCCAAATTTATGAACGCTTTCATGGTATCCGTTGCGATAACGGCGGCGGGCACGGCTCTCGGATTAATTATGACGGTGATCGCAGCCTATCCCTTGTCCAAGCCGCGCTTGCGCGCACGCAAATTCTTCATTTTGATGTACGTGTTCACGATGCTGTTCAGCGGCGGCCTCATTCCCACCTACTTGCTTATGCACCGGCTGGAGCTGATCGATACGCTGTGGGTGCTCTTTTTGCCGAGCATGATTAGCGTGTTCAATATGTTAATCATCAAAAATTATTTCGAGTCGCTTCCCGATGAGCTGGAGGAGTCGGCCAAAATGGACGGCGCATCCAACCTGACGATTCTATGTCGCATTACCGTGCCTTTATCATTGCCGGTGTTTGCGACGATTGCGCTTTTTTATGCGGTCGGCTTCTGGAATGATTATTTTGCCTCCATGATTTACATCAACTCGCCAGAATTGAAACCGCTTCAGCTGTATTTGAAGGAACTGCTTATCCACTCCAACATCACCTATCAGGACGGGGGGCATGTGCCGAATATCGATGCCGTCATGAACACGACACCCCAGGCGATTCAAGCGGCTTCGATTCTCGTGGCAACCTTGCCCATCTTGCTCGTTTATCCGTTTCTGCAGAAGTATTTCGTGAAAGGGGTGTTAATTGGTTCCGTTAAAGGTTAATGGCATGAAGGATTGCTATAGCAGAACAAAAGAAAAGAGCGGAGGAATGTTCATGCGGCGTAATCAGATCTGGATATCGATCGTAGCGATTATCGCAGTGCTGTCGCTTATCGGCTGCAGCGGATCCAAGCCCGGCGAAGGAGCGGATGGCGGGGAAGGGGGAGGCAAGCAGCTGCGCCAATTAATGCCATTCGACCGGTTCGAGCCGAATGGCGACGCGGTCGCACAATATTTGAAGGAGAAAACCGGCTATTCGGTCAAATATGAAATGCTGCCGGCAGAGAATGCCGACGAGAAGCTGAATCTGCTTATGGCGAACAAGGAGGCGTACGACATCTTGAAGCTGGCTCCGGCACAGTATTACCAGCTCGTGTCATCCGGGGCGCTGGAGCCGCTTGACGATGTAATTGAGAAGTATGGGGCGAATATGAAGCAGGTCATCGGATCCGATTCTTGGGAAGGCGCGCGCTATAAAGGCAAGACGTATGCCATCCCCGAGACGGGAGGCGGCAGCGGAACGGCATCGTATGCGCTCGTCGTGCGTCAGGATTGGCTCGATGAATTGAATCTGAAGGCCCCGACCAATCTCGACGAATTCGTCACCGTACTGAGAGCTTTTAAGGAGAAAAAAAATGTAATCCCGTTGACGGGCGGTAAAGTACCCGTGCATCCTGATATCGCAAGCGTCTTTGGCTTAACGACGGCATGGCTGGAACGGGACGGCACAATCATTCACTCCGTCGAGGCGCCGGAGATGAAGGAATACCTCGCCTTCATGAGCATGCTGTACAAAGAGGGTCTCATCGACTCGGAATGGGGCATTAACACGGCGGATAAATCGATCGAGAAGGTGGCAAGCGGCAAGGCTGCGATGTACAGCCCGGGCTGGTGGGTGGCGCCGAACCTCGTGAACGCCTTGGCTAAGAATTTCCCGAAGGCGAAGCTGGAGATCATGCCGGTGTTGAAGGATAAGAACGGCGTGGCACGAGTAGGATCGGCTGGCAATACGATCAATTATTTCATTGCGGTGCCGAAGTTCGCCAAGCACAAGGAAGAGGCCGTCAAATGGCTAGACATGAAATTTGACAAGGACATCTTCAAGGGTATTGCCATCGGCGAGGAAGGCGTGCATCACAAGTTCGAGAACGGCGTCTATACGCCCATTATGCCGAAGTTCGCCGACGATCGCAGCAACGCGAGCGCGTTCCTGACGGGTGTGGACGAAAAGAACTACCCGATATACTGGCAGGCGCGTCTGAAGAAAAACCCGGTCGTGGAAAGCTACTTCGCCACATTCCAGAAGAATGCAGAGGGGCTGCTCGTCATCGATCCAATGAGCGCGGCGCCGCCGATTCCGGACATCTCTAAAAACGTGCAGCGGCTGAACAAGTACCAAGAGGACACGTTTATCAACTTCATCAGCGGGACGGAGCCGCTCGACAATTATGATCAGTTTCTTGCCGAATGGCGCGCCCAGGGCGGCGAGGAGATGGTGAAGGCCGCCAATGAGTGGTATGCCAAGCGCTAAAATAGTAAATGTGCGCAGGTGCGCATTCCGAAATAGCTAAGCAGGCGTGTCATGAGATAGAGATTGCACTGTCTGGCGGGTATCCGCTGGGCGGTTGCAGTCTCTTTAGTTTGAGAGCGCATCTCTTCCGGTGTTGCAGCCTCAGAAGGGTTGTCTTACACGGGGGATATATACCAGAAGTCTCCGTTTTGCTAAAATGTCAGAAATCATTCCTTTCTGGAGTCAATGGAACAGGTCATCAATATAACGAGGTGTTTGAATGAACGACGTGCCAATTACGGACTGCAAACAAAAAATCGGGGCTGAGGGGCCGCCTGAGCTGGATGAACTGGATGAGATGGATGACACCATGCTGGTACAGCGTGCGAAGCAGGGCGATCGGGAAGCATATGGCGAGTTGGTGCGCAGGCATCGGGCCAAGGTATATGGGTACGCCCGGTCTATCACGCAGGAGCCATTTCTGGCCGAGGACGTGGTGCAGGATGCGCTTATTCGGGCGTTCCTGCATATCGGTACGTTGGTGGATGCCGGACGGTTCCTGCCATGGCTGCATAGAATTGTGCGCAATCAGGCATACACGAAGCTGAAGAGCAAGCCGATTGCCCAAGAGCGGCCATTCACCGTCTTGATGCGGGGGATGGAAGAGGAGCCGGATGAGGGACAGTGGCACAGTCTCGATTACATTTTGCTCCGGCTTGCCCGTTCGGAAGCAGAACATAGCAAGCAGGAAGCAGCTCCCGAAGAGAGACTCATGCGCAAGGAACTGCTTGAGACGATTAGCGGCATGCTGCGGTGCTTGAACCCGAAGGAACGGCAAATATTCGAGTCCCATTTCTTCGATAATTTGTCTCCGCAGGAAATCGCTAGACTGTTTCATCTATCGGCTGCCAATGTATACCAAATATTATCCCGTTCCCGAAAAAAAGTCGTTCAGGAAAAAATCCGAGTTTCCGTTGATCACTATGTTATGAACAGGAAGGATATGGGATGCATGAAAACCAATCTGCTGCCTGACTCCGGCATGCTGGCCGAAACATTCACGTGGACGTCTGCGGCTTCTGCCCTGTACGGCCTGTTGTCCTATACGGACAAAAAGGAATCGCTTTCGAGGATTATGGGATTGAGCGGATATGCGTTCCGCATCAACATTTGCCCAGGCGATGTCAACATTGCCGGGCCGACCATTTACGATTTTAGGAAGATTTTGTCCCAAGGCTTGCGCAATCTCGGGTTCCAAGCCCGTATCGTCGATGTTGCGTCCTTGAAGCTTGGGCCGAACACCAATTTGGTGGATGCGTCCATGCTTACGCCGGAAGCGAAAACGAAACGAAAATTGCACGAGGCGCTTCCCGAAGCGCTCAACCTGATCCATGACTCCATTGATCGGGGCCTGCCCGTGCTGTCGTGGGATTTATTCGTACCTGAGTTCGGTCTCATCTATGGTTATGACGACGGCTCGCGAAAGTTTATGGCTGTAGAATGCGGCAATGAGGAGCATATTCCTTATGATCATTTGGGGCGGGGGATTCTCGAAGATTTATTCGTGCTGGCGCTTGATGAGCCCTATGCAATAGATGCACGAGGCCAACTGAAGGGAGCGCTGCAATTGATTCTGCATCATTATCACGGCAGGGAGGAACGAATTCACAACAACGTGCATGGCTTGGCCGCTTATGATGCATGGGTGGAAGCGTTCCGCGGCGGGAAGGTCGAACCGAACGGCAATTCCTATAATACCGCCGTCGTTCAGGACGCCCGGCAGTACGCGGCACAGTTCCTGAATGAACTAAGCGGGACGTGGCAGGGCGATGCCGCAGCGGATAAGCGCATCCGCAACATAAGCAAGGAGGCTGCTGGGCTATATGAGCACATGGCCGCGCAGCTTCAGGAATTGCGGCAACTGTTTCCGTTCCCTGCCGGGGGGGAACCGAACGATCCGGAGCAGGCTGAGCGCGCCATCGCGATTTTGCAGTCGGTCAAAGCGCTGGAAGAGCAGGCCATCGTCTTGTTGGAGCTGATGGATTCGGAATTGAGCAGATAAGGAAGACGGGAACACCCTTAGCAGAAGGGGGATCCCCGTTCTATTTTTGTGGAAATACGGAAGGAAAGCAGGACTCCCCGCTCGACACAAGCGCAAGCGGGGAGAAGCGGAGGCCGCTTAGACCGGACGGGTGGATGGCCATTGCAGCTCGATACCAATCTGCTGCAGCAGGCGCTGGTACGCTTCGAGATGTTGCTGCTCACTTCGCACTGCGCGCGGCGCGATGTCTTTGTTCAAGGCGTACGCCACAAGGGCGCCCGCCGATTCGCCAATGTTCCACTCGGCTGGATGCAGCCGGTAGCAGCCGTTGGTGATGTGGGTTGTGCCGATATTTTTGCAGGCCGGTATGAGATTGTCCATGCGCACGGGCAGTAGACTCCCAAGCGGAATTTGAAACGGCAGGGAAGAAATATCGATGTAGTTGTTTCCGCCCGTCGAAGGGTGAAGATCGATGCGGTAGCAGCCGATTCCGACCGAATCCGGGAACGTTTCCGCAGGCTTGCCTTGGCGGAAATCGGTTGAGATGTGCTGCTCCAAGACGGTGAATTCGGCTTGAATACGTCTCGATTCCCGGACGTAGGGGTACATCGCCATCCCGTCTGCCGTACCCGCGACATCGTGGCGGACTCTCAGGCCCGGATAACCGCAGCCTCCGTCATGCCGAGGCGCCTCAGTCTGCATCCAGTATAGCAGCGACAGGCTAAGCTGCTTCGCATCGTACAGATTCCGTTCTTTTTCAGCCTCGCTAACATCGATAATCGAGCCGAGCCAATAATCGTTCTGCGGCCAATTGACGACCGTCACGGCACGGGGAACGGCATCGGCGGCCTGGTCATACAACGCCGGATCGGTGATTTGCCGGTAATGGAACAGCGGGAACGACCCTTGCTCCCTAAAGAGCGAGTATTTCACCGGCTCCAGAGTGGACGGCTTGACACCGGTCCAGCTCAGCAGGCGATCCGGCCAGAAAGACGGCTTATATTGGCGCCAGAAATCATAGCGCTCAGGTTTGGCAATCGTATGGTCTTCGCCTGCTTCGTAATCGACGGCGAAGCAGTAAGTGATGCCCTGCATGTTTTGCGGCTCGGCCGCACCCGGAACGGCATGCGGTTCGCCGGTATCACGCTGCGATTCCGCGCCGGTAATGTACTCCGTGCCGGATAAGGCGAGCAAGTCGCCGCATTCGGTCGCATCGAGAAAATAGGGCGCCGTGCAAGCATATGCGTTTCCTGCCGCGTCCCGTACAGTGACGGCGCGAATGCGGTCGCCTTCGACCTCGGCGCTAACCGCGCGGCATTCGGTGCGGATGGTGAGCAGGCCGCTATGTACATATGGGAATAGCATCGTTTCCAGCACGTGCAGCGCAATGCGCGGATCGTGACACAAGCGGCTCACGTTGCCGTTGCCGGGGTTCAAACGCTGATTCGAGCGAGCCTTCGCGTTAAGCGGAAGATGATCCCGATAGTAGCGGCGTATTGCATTGCGGAACTGCCGGTACGTCTCCGTGCATCCGAACTGCTCAATCCACGGATGTTCGTCCGGGGGAACAAGCTGGCTTGTCAATTGCCCGCCGATTCGGGCAGTCTCTTCTGTGAGCAACACTGTCTTTCCCAATCGACAAGCGGCCAGTGCCGCAGCGCAGCCCCCCACGCCGCCGCCAATGATAACGAGGTCAGCTTTCCATTCAGACTTTTGTTGTGTCATAATATTCTCCTCCTCGCAGCATGTTTTCCAATCATTACCTATCATTATTATAAGAAAGCGGAAGGCAGCTGGATAGCGAATTTCTTTGCTATTTGTGGTAATTGGGATACGTATTTCCTTCATATGAAAACAAGACACGCTGGCCGGGGGGAATGAGGCCGTGCGTGTCCTGCCGTGGGCACCGGGGGAGTGGGTGCAGGAAGTTAGCTATATGAATGGTTGAGGGCGTTTATTGACGAATACGCTGCTCGACCTTGGCCGTCAGTTCTTTTTTCGACTTGATGAACTGCTCGACAAGCTCGTAGAGAGTGACGCCGGTATTAAGGGACTTTTTGTCCTTGAACGCGGCGTAGCCGTCTCCGCCCGCAATGAGGAAATCATTCGTCGCGACGCGATATGTTTTATCCGCAACAAGAGCTTCGCCTCCTACCTTAACGTCGGTGACACGGCTGCCCTTTGGCTGCTTCTTGTCGAAGGAGAAGGTCATGCCGCTAATTTGCGGGAAGCGTCCGGAACCGGAGTCGATCTCGCTTACGCCGTTCTCCAGCGAGGTTTTCAATTCATTGCCGCTCACTTCCACGACAGCTAGCGTATTCGGGAAAGGCAGCACGTCATACAGGTTGCGCTTCGTTATATCTCCGGCAAGGATGGATGTGCGGATTCCGCCGGAATTGGTCAGCGCCACATCCGCCTCGAAGCCTGGCATGCTGCGAGTCCGCTCCAGCATTGCATCTGTGATTAGATTGCCGAGGTTCGTTTCTGCTGCACGAATTTTGGTACGGTCTCCCTCAAGCTTAACCGCTGCCGTTGCGATTTTTTCATTCAAGAGCCCATCCGTCTTTTGCTTCAAGTCATCGCCCATCTTGGCAATGCCTGCATCCGGTTCGGTCTTCTCGTCATATTCAAGCAATCCGCCGGAGAAGTGGACAAGCGCGCCGTCATGGTAGAACAAGTCGACACGCCCGAGGGATTTGCTGTACTCCCAGTCCTGCACGATGTAGGTGCCGTTCACGAGCTCTGGCTCGGCAATGCGTGTATGGGAATGTCCACCGATAATCAGATCGACGCCTTGGACCTGCTTCGCGATTTCACGGTCTTCCGCCAAGCCGGAATGGGAGACGATAATGACATGATCCGCTTGCTTCTGCAGCCTAGGCACCCACTCCTTCGCGGCCTCCACTGGATTGGTAAATGTGAGCCCCTTCACGTTGTCCGGATGGGTGACGATTGGCGTATCCTCGGTAATGAGGCCGAGGAAGGCGAATGTTTTTCCTTCGATTTGCTTGATGACATACGGCTGGAGCAGCAGCTTGCCTTGTTCGTCGAACACGTTGGCGCCAAGCACTGGGAACTTGAACAGCTTGCTGGCCTTCGTCAGCTGCTGGTGACCGAAGTCAAACTCGTGGTTGCCGGCCACCATGAAGTCATAGCCGATGGCATTGACGAGAGGGGCAACCGACTCGCCTTGAGACAGATTAACATAGATGGTGCCTTGAATCATGTCACCCGCATCGATCAACATGGTGTTCGAATTTTCCTCCCGCAGCGACTTCATGAGCGTGGCCAGCTTGGCGTAGCCCATTTCTTTAGCTTTTTCATCATCCAGAATGTGGCCGTGCACATCATTCGTATGGCCAATCGTAACATGCAGCGTAATGGCATCGCCCAGCGCCTTGAAGAACTGCTCGCGGGTAATCAGGCCCGTCAGGCCGTTGTCGAACTGCAGCGAGAGTCCTGCCTTCTTCGCAATAGCTTGCAGCATGTCTGCGTCTGCAGGCTGGTGGATATGCTTCCATTGCTCTGCGCTTACGATGCTTTGCTGCTTGGCCCATGTGAGCGCCTTGGCTCCCCAATGCCGGATAGATGGATCGGCGGCTTTCACCGTTTGTTCCGTTCCTTGGACACGCGCCAGCATAACGACCGCTTCAGCCAGCGTAATCGGACGTTCCAGTGCCAAATCATCGTTCGATCCAGAAATAAAGCTCTTCTCCTGCATCCACTGAACGTGATTAATGGGCTGTAGGGGAGCGGCATATAACGACCCGGCAAAAATAGATGGTAAAAGTGCTGTCAACGCTGCGGATACGCCTATCTTTTTCATTCTTCCAACCGACCTCCGTTTTTTTGTTTCTATATGAGCTGCTGTAAATTGATCGTAGGACAAGGGGGGGCGGGGAACAATGCACGCTTTGTTAAATGGATACAAAATTTATGTAAAGACATGAGGCGGCGTATATAAAAAAGCTGTCCCCGTACACATTGATGCGGGGACAGCCTCTAGCTTTATTTATTTGTATTACAGCTCGTCGAAACCGTTCTCGTCGCCGACTTTGCCGTAATTGCGGGACTTCGCTTCGAAAAAGTCGGTCTTCGTCGCATTCAGCGCCTCGTCGGAGAACGGCTTAATCCACGGCATACAGTTGACATCTACGCCATCGTATGCTTTTTCCATGCCTATCAGGGTCAAACGGCGATTGGCGATATGCTTGATATAATCGCTCAGCTCGCGCAGGTCGATGCCGCGCACATTTTGCAGCGTATAATGCGCCCAGTTCGTCTCCAACTGCACGGCGCGGTCGATCGTCTCATAGACGAATTTCGTATTCGTTTCCGTGTTCAGTTCCGGGAAGTCGCGCAGCAGCTGCTTGAACACTTCGCCGAAGAAGTAACAGTGCTGATTCTCGTCACGCTGAATGTATGAAATCATCTGGCTGGTCGCCATCATCTTCTGATCGCGCGCCAGGTTGTAGAAGAAGGCGAACGTGCTGTAGAAAAAGATGCCTTCCAGAATCAAGTCCGCGACGAGCGCTTCAAAGAACGTCTGCGGCTTCGGGTTGTCGCGGAACGCCTGATAAATGTCGGCGATGAACCGGTTGCGTTCCAGCAGCACGCGGTCATGCTTCCAATATTCAAAGATCTCCTTCTGCTCTTGGTCGGAAACCAAGGAAGAGAGCACATAGGAATACGATTGATTATGAACGACTTCCTGCTGCGCAATGATGGCAGCGATGGCCTCCAAGGAGGAATCGGTGAAATATTTTTTCACATCTCCGACGAACATCGTCTGCATGGAATCGAGCACTGCCAGAAGCGAAATGTTAATCTTGAACGCGTTCCGCTCTTCGGGATCGAGCAGCGGGTATTGCTGCGCATCCTTGGACATCGGAATTTCATCCGCAATCCAGTGGTTGAGCAAGAGAACTTTATACAATTTATACATATGCGGCATGCGAATGTCGTCCCAGTTCAACACGCCGGAGCATTCTCCCATAATAATGCGCGTCGATTTGTTCGGCGCTTCTGTATTGAAAATGAGCTGACGGGTGAGATCGCGATCAAGTAGTGTCATCATGACTCTCCTTTTCTGATAAAAATGGATACTGTATGTATCCATGGCGCGCACGTAAGTTTACGAGCTGCAGGATTCGCACTCTTCCACGGTCAAAGCTTGACTGCGCACGTAATAGGTGGACTTCAGGCCTGCTTTCCAAGCGTGCAGATGCAGCGCGAGGAAGTCGATCGCCCGAATGTCCGGGCGCACATACAGGTTGAAGCTTTGTCCTTGGTCAATGTGGCGCTGGCGGGCGGCGGCCATATCAATCGACCAGTGCTGATCGAGACGGAATGCTGTCTTATAGTACCAAATCGTCTTCTCCGACAGGTCCGGAGCCGGATTCGCAATTTTATAGGTCGTCTTCTCTTCATAGCTTAACAGCTCATATACCGGATCAATGCTCGCCGTAGATCCTGCGATGATAGATGTCGAACCGTTCGGTGCGACGGCCATCAGCCAAGCGTTACGCATGCCGTTCGCTTTGACCTGCTCGGCCAACTCGCGCCATTGTTCGGTCGTCACTTGGGGACCTGGGCGGGTGCCGGTCGTATATTCACGGTCAGTGAAGTAACGGCCGTTCTCCCATTCCGATCCGGCAAAGAGCGGATAAGCGCCTTTCTCTTGAGCGAGCCGCATGCTTGCCTGGATAGCCAAATAACTGATGCGCTCATATAAATGGTCGTTGTATTTGACGGCCTCTTCGCTTTCCCACGCGATGCCTTCCAACGCAAGCAGGTGATGGAGACCGAACGTGCCGAGTCCGATGGCGCGGTAGCGGCGGTTCGTGTGCTGAGCCTGCAGCACTTCAATATTGTTGATGTCAATTACGTTATCGAGCATGCGAACTTGAATCGGAACGAGCCGTTCGAGAACGTCAGCGCGAACGGCGCGCGCTAAGTGAATCGAGTTCAGGTTGCAGACGACGAAGTCGCCTGGAATTTTGCTGACGACGATGCGTGTCTGTCCATCCCTCGTGACAAGCTCTTCCTGCTCAACGACCGTCGGCGACATATTCTGCATAATTTCTGTGCACAGGTTCGAGCAGTAAATCGTGCCGTGCTCCTTGTTCGGGTTGGCGCGGTTCGCCGAATCCTTGTAGAACATGTACGGTGTGCCCGTCTCCAGCTGGGATTTCAAGACGCGCTTCATAATGTCGATGGCCGGCAGCGTAATGCGGGACAGATTCGGGTTTGCCACTGCCTCCGCATATTTCTCGCGGAAGGAGCCTTGGCCGCGCGTTTCGTCGTAGAAGTCCTCCAAGCCAAGCGGACGGCCGTTCTCATCCTTCCAGCCCAGCGTCTTCTTCACTTCATGCGGGCAGAACAGATGCCAATCCTCACGCTGCTCCACCGCTTCCATGAACAGGTCGGGGAGGCTGATGCCGTGGAAAATGTCGTGTGCTCGCATGCGCTCGTCGCCGTTGTTCAGCTTCAAATCAAGGAAGGACAGGATATCTTTGTGGAACACGTCCAAGTAGACCGCAATTGCGCCTTTGCGCGTGCCAAGCTGGTCTACGCTGACGGCAGTATTGTTCAACTGGCGGATCCATGGAATGACGCCGGAGCTCGTATTTTTATGGCTGCGAATATCGGACCCGCGCGCCCGGACTTTGCCGAGATAGACGCCGATGCCGCCGCCCATCTTGCTTAAGCGGGCTACATCCGTATTGGAATCGAAGATGCCCTCGAGCGAGTCGTTCACCGTATCGATGAAGCAACTCGATAATTGCCCGGCAACCTTTTTGCCTGCGTTCGCCATCGTCGGTGTCGCCGCAGTCATGTATAGGCTGCTCATCGCCCAATACGCTTCCTTCGCCAATTCCATGCGGCGTTCCGCTGGCTCCTGATGCATCAGGTACATGGCGATAATCATATAGCGCTCCTGCGGAAGCTCCATCGTGCGGCCTTCGAAATCCGTTGCCAAGTAGCGCTCTGCCAAGGTCAAGAGGCCAATATAATCAAACAACTCGTCGCAGGCAGGCGTGATGGCCTGACCGAGCTCGCGTATTTGTTCCGCCGTGTAGGCTTCGAGCAGTTCCTGCCGGTAAATGCCGCCGTCCGCCAATTGCTTGACGAGCTTGTAGAAATCTCCGTAAGGATTGTCTGGATAGCCCTTGTAATTGCGGTGTAACGCGGCTTCTTTATATAGCTTCGTCATCAATGAACGCGCCGCAACGAACTTCCATTCGGGTTCTTCTTTTGTGACCATTTCGAGAGCCGTCATGATGCATGCCTGCGTAATCTCGGCAGCTTGAACCGTGCTGTAGCGCAGCTTGGAGAGCACGCCGCGATGCCAGCGTTCGCGGTTCAAATGGGAATAGGGGACCATGATCCGCTCGCCGTAGCGCATAATTCGCTCCGAATCGAAAGCAAGCGAGCGATTGTTGGGTTTCAAAACGGTCTGAACCGTATGGGCTGGGGTCGTATACATCCGTGTTCTTCCTCCTCGAACATCAGTTTTACAATAATGCAAGATTCGACGCCTAATGACTCTTGAGACGCTTCGCACTTCCGGGTCCATGAAAAAACCGTTCCTTTACCGGAATAGGATCGGGAACGGCAGCATGCCGTATGTATCGTAAAGCTTGGGCCAACACCACTAGCGTTGGCATGACGAGCGAGAATGTCACGAAGAGGTCGTCATGATAATCAAGGCATGTCAAGCCAAGCGAACGCGCGTGCGCAATCGTCATCCTATGCCAACCCGCATAAGAATGCAGGGGGACGGCATAACTCGCACGGCCTGATCATAGTCTCTATCCGCGAGGGGGTTTCGAACAGAATTTCTGTCAATACTCAATATGTTGTTGTGCATATGTAAATATACTACAACATATAGGGTATGTAAATAGGCTTGAGGTGATAAATCTCACGGGGAATAGACCAGATTTTTAATAATTTCATCTTAAGAAAACACCAGTGCATAACAAGAACCGTCATGGTGCAGAGAAGGACATTTTTTTTAAATGAGATCATAATTGAACGCTATGAAAGGGCATGTACAGTTTATATTTTTTGAGGATAAGATTGCGAAAAAGCTCGGACCTTAACGGAGGGCTGGGGAGAATAGAAGCGGGCAACTGCAAGCAACTATACGAAGTCTGTGGCCGTGTTCCGCCTTAATGACGAAATGGCTATCGAAGGCCGGGCTGGTTCAGCCCATACAGGCTATGTAAGAGAGATGACTCTCTCTTTAAGTGCTTATAACCATTCTCCCCTTAACTCAGGTACGTTCCATGGTGAGTATAACCGACACCCATTTTTCATGTATGCGAGCGGTTAGACGACAGTTTAAACTCTGAATCAGACTGACACAAGAAGCGAAATGCTATATGTGCAAGAAGCGCATAAATTGTTTGTGACATTCCTTGTATGAGATAGGCACTCGCAAGATATTGGGACACGATGTCAGTTAACAATACAATTCCCAAGGTTTCACTAAACGATAAATGAACCACCGCATTCGGCGTGCATTTTTCCACTATAGAGCATGTAAGAATGCGTGTTGGGTAAGTGTTGCATAGACGATTTATCCTAGATGTAATCTAGGCAGCGGCACGATGACTGATGCGATAAGTGGTGGGAGCAGGCGGGGTGGCAGGGGAAAAAGACATGCACAAGTGCAGTAATTGCTCCCACATGGATATAGGACAGGAAGCCGCATTTTGACGAAAACAGAATTCATCCAAGTACTTCTGAAGATATGTAATCCCAATGCCGTGAAACGTCCTATTCATCCAGCAGCGTGCTCTGATGAAGGTATTGTAGAGGCGACCGCCGCGATGAACCCGAAATGGTTGCCGAATGATGGATACTGTGGAACAACTCCGTAAGACATGATGATCGATAAAGCGGTCACGCGCGGAACGCAGCAGCACTTTGTGAGCAACGTGATTCCGTTCAGCAAGCTTCATCTTCACACCCATAGCCTGCCCTTCTGGCGTGATGGATTCAGCAACGATGAGGGGATATTCCCGGGGATGAAGGTCTGCTATCGAGCGATACGACCGGCCATAAAATGCAATAAATCCATTGACATCATCTTCAAGCAATTGATCGGCTTCGCCATGGCTCAAGGCAGCTCGGATCTTGTGCAGCATAGACCAAGCGGTCTTGTACGTCACCTCAATAACCGCGCTCAGCTTGACGGCATTTACTCCGTTATCGGCATCGGTATGTGAGACAAGCCAAAACGCAGTAATCCATTTACGTAAGGAGGTTCGGCTGCCTTCCAAAACCGTTCCGGCCGTCAATGAGGTCTGATGGCTGCATACGCGGCACTGATACAGGGGAAGTCGGCGTGTCCGAATGACATAGGCATAAGGATGCCTACAACGCGGGCAAACAAAACCTTGCGGCCACTTCAATTGAAACAAGAAGGGTACGCATGAAGTTTCCGTAGGAAAAAATCGCTGCAGTTCCGCCAACGTTTTGACAGACTTCCACTCTTCCATAAAGACATCCTCCTTAAACAAAATAGGAACACGTGTTCTTTTTTTATTGTAACAAACAAATGTTTCCATTTCAAGTGGTTGTCGCTTTTTGTTATCTTTTTTAACTGTCCGATATGGAAACGAGGGGATTTGAAATTTGCTGATATTCTGAGTGCTGGGGAGAATAGTTATAAGACTTCTATGGTGATAGTATGCCTCTGGAGAGTTCGGTATAGAGAACTGCTGTGGCAATAGTATATCTCTTGAAAAATACACAGTATGGAGACTTGCTGCGGGTGGCAGTATGTCTCTGGAAAATTACTGTATTAGAGGAACAGTTCACATTCCCGATAGGATTATGCTGCAAGCAAGATGCTAATGGAGATGAATGGATAGTTGTTCATCTTAACGATTTGAGATATCGATAACTTTTTTTCTGGAAATGTGCCTCATTCTATTGAATATGCTTTCATATCCATCTAGTATTAAGGTGAATCAGCCATATTTTTTTCTCCAGCACATCACATTTATTCAGCCTTGAGGAGGATTTAGCGATGGATAGAAGCGGTGTACCCGAGCCCATAACGGCGTTCATGCCGAAGCATTATGTATGCCTGCGAGCTGCGGAGGCATTGGAATTGGACGGGCGGTTGGACAAGCCGTTCTGGGAGCAGGCCCCTTGGACCGATGATTTTGTTGATATTGAAGGAGATTTGAAACCGTTGCCGAACAAGCGGACCCGGGTGAAAATGCTCTGGGATGACGAATATTTGTATTTTGGCGCCGCCATGGAAGAGGATCAAATTTGGGCGACGTTGACGGAGCGGGATTCTGTCATTTTCTACGATAACGATTTTGAAATCTTCATCGATCCAGATGGAGATACCCATAACTATTATGAGTTCGAGATGAATGCCTTCAATACGATATGGGATCTGCTGCTGCCGAAGCCCTATCGTGACGGAGGACCGCCCATCAACTCTTGGGATATCAGAGGCATCAAAACGGCGGTGCATATTGATGGGGAGGTCAATAATCCCGATGCTGACAACCGGGGGTGGAGCGTCGAGGTTGCCATGCCTTGGAGCGTACTGAAAGAATGCGCGCCAGAAGGGCGGAAGCCTCATCACGGGGAGTATTGGCGCATCAATTTTTCGCGTGTCGAGTGGAAGACTGAGGTCAAGGACGGAAAGTATGTAAAAACAGTCAATCCGGAGACGAATACCCCGTACCCGGAAGATAACTGGGTGTGGAGCCCTCAAGGAATTATCAATATGCATTACCCTGAGCTGTGGGGCTTTGTCCAGTTTGCCAATGAGCCAATGGAGTTCGAAATGCCAAAGGACGAGCTTATTAAATGGGAGTTGAGGAAGCTCTACTACCGGGAGCGGCAGCATTATGCGGCACACGGATGCTATTGCAATGATTTTGCCGTGCTGAAGCATGATGATGCGTGGGGCATCGATCCGATTATCGAAACGACTGGCGGCCTGTTCCAAATTTCTGCGCGCTCGCATGATGGCCAGCGGTGGATTCGGATTCGGGACGACGGGAAAGTATGGAGCGAATAACGAGGCTTGCATTGTTCTGAAAAATTGCTGTATGCGGCATGGGCGAATGTTGTCGTTCGCGATTGACATTTTACGTATGAGGCTGGTGAATTCAGAAATGACATACACAACAGATGAAAAAATGTTACTCCGTATTGAAGAAAAATTTCAATATAAACGGAACTTGGCCAAGCACCGGGATCGGGAGTTGTTCGGTGTCTTTGACCAATCCTTGACCGCTGAAGAGCGTGTCCTGCTGAAGTTTTTGTATGCCTATATGCCGCTTCACGATCTGGCGGATTATGACGGCCATTTTTTTCTGGCGCACATTCGCCAGACCTTGCACACACGCGAACTGGTGCCTTGGGGAAGCCGAATTCCGGATTACATGTTCATGAATTTTGTATTGCCATATCGCGTAAACAACGAGAATGTAGACGGCAACCGGGAGGTCATATTCCGCGAGCTGTATGACCGTGTCAAAGATAAGTCCATGAAGGACGCTATATTGGAAGCGAACTATTGGTGTCATGAGAAGGCGACCTATGTCGGGACCGACCAGCGCACCGTCTCCCCGCTGACCTTAATCCGTACGACACTGGGCCGTTGCGGGGAACAATCGACACTTGCCGTCGCCGCGCTGCGCAGTCTGGGCATTCCGGCACGCCAATGCTATACGCCGCGTTGGGCTCATTGCGATTCGAACCACGCGTGGGTCGAAGCCTGGGCGGATGGAGAATGGTACTTCCTCGGAGCGTGCGAGCCGGAAGGACGTTTGAACGAGGGCTGGTTCAAGGCGCCTTCACGCAGAGCTATGCTCGTTAACACGCGCGTGTCCGCAGATTATAACGGGCCGGAAGAAACGTGTTCGGATCATTCTTGGTATACGGAAATCAATCTTCTAGGCAATTATGCCCCGCATAAGACGATCACAATTAAGGTCATTAATGAACAGGGGGAACCTGCACCTGCGGAAGTGCATTTTCAAATGTACAATTTCGCGGAGTTCTACTCTGTCTCGACATTGCCAACGGATGAAGCCGGGATAGCCAAGTTCACGACGGGATACGGAGATTTGCTTATTCATGTCCGCAATGAACAAGGCTGCGGTTGCCGCAAAATCTCGGTCGGTGAGGCGGATGTGTTCGAGGTTGCGATTGAATCGAAGCGGATGCATGCTGGATCGCTGGATTGGGATATGGTGCCGCCGCCTGAAATCCCGGATAATAGCGATGACATGATGACGGATGAAGAACGTCAAGGCAACGATCGCCGGGTTCAGCATGGGACGGCTGCACGCGCTGCGTTTGAAGCCGCGTTCTGGAATTCGGAACAAGCCGAATCGCTTGCCAGGGAACTGGACTTGCCAGCTGAACGGGTACGGAAAATCATGCTGACAGCTAGAGGCAACAGCTCTGAAATTGCTGTGTTTTTGCAGGAACAGACACCCCGCCATGGCGAATGGGCGCTCAAGCTCTTGGAGTCACTGCGCGAGAAGGACCTGCACGATACGATGATCCCGTCCTTGGTAGATCACTTGGAAGGCGCACTCCCATACCGCGAACGAGTGGAGGAGGAAACTCTATTTGTGCCATATGTGCTTTGCCCGCGAGTTCATTTCGAGATGATTGCGCCGTACCGTGCATTTTTCCAGCGGAAGATTTCCGATACGGACAAACTGAGATACGCGGATAACCCGCAAGCCTTGGCAGACCGGCTGGCACGAGAGATTACGATCGTGAGCGATCTGGACAGATATACGGGCATGGCTACACCAGAGGGCACCTTTGCACTGAAGAGCGCCGATCGGTTAAGCCGCGATATTTGCTTCGTCGCCATTGCGAGAAGCATAGGCATTCCGGCGCGTCTAGAGCCGCTTAATGCCCTGCCTCAGTATTGGCAAGCAGGTGAGTGGCATGATGCAAGCTTCCATACCGATCGGCCGGAAGCAGGCGCTGCCGCCGATTCAACGGCAGGCGGCTATGTCCAATTCAGCCGCAGCGGCGACGAGGGCGGACAAGAGGCAGCCTACTATCAGAACTTTACGATTGCGCGGCTCGAAAATGGCGTTTATCGGACGCTTACGTTCCCGTTCGGGGAAAAAGACGTGTACGATAAGCCGATTGAGGTTTTGAGCGGGGAGTACCGGATGACGACGGGCACGCGTCTGTCGGATGGGACAGTGTTGGTTCGCTTGACCTTTTTCACGGTGCCGGTCGGAGAAGTGGCCCTTGTGCCAATCGCGTTCCGCCGGGAAGAGGTTCACGTTCCGGTGATCGGAGCGGTTACCGCAGAACAGTGGAGAGTGATTACAGAGGCAGCGGCGCTTGATATTCCGCAGCAAGGACTCGTGCTGGCATGGCTCGATCCGGAGCGGGAGCCTTCGAAGCACCTCGCTCGCGAGCTGCGCGAGTTGAAGCCAGAGCTGGATGAATGGGGCGGTCGGATTGCTCTAATGGTTGAAGAGCAGCGAAACCGCGGTGAATTCAATATGGATGGATTGCCTGCCCGCATGTCTTATGATGTGGATGCGGAAGGTGCCTGCTTGCAAGTCATTCAGCCTTCCATAACGGAATGGAACGGCCAAGAGTATCCGCTCGTTCTCATTGTCGATCATCAATACCGGGTTCGTTACCAATCCCAGGGCTATAAGCTGGGCATTGGAGCGGATATCGTCAAGACCGTCAAGAACATGTAGGTCGCGGGAGGGCGTGGCCGGAATACCGGAATACCGGAATAACAAACGCAAGGCACGTTTATCGGGAATAAATGATAGACATCATCTATCATGCATACACAGAGGGCGGCCATAGGCCGCCCTTCGTCTTTGATAGCTTAATATAACGCGCAATGCATATTGTTCATCAATTTAATTGTAACGGCTAGTTTACCAGCTGCGTTGATATGATTTCGGCGCTGCAAGCTTGGCCCGCAGAACCTGTGCGGCATGTCGCGGCCAATACGGATTGCGAAGCAGCTCCCGTCCAAGGAAGACGAGATCCGCCCGATCGTTATGCACGATCTCTTCGGCCTGCGCAGGCTCGGTAATGAGACCGACGGCACCTGTGGCAATGCCCGCCGATTGGCGAATGGCGTGCGCATACGGAATCTGGTAGCCAGGGAACACGTCAATTGGATGCGGAACGACTGCCCCGGAGCTGCAATCAATTAAGTCAACCCCTTGATCCTTCATGCGTCGGGCATAGTCGATGTACGCTTCGAGGGCGTTGCCGCCTTCGGCATACTCGTTCGCGGAAATCCGCACGAATAGCGGCTTGTTCCATGCCACGCGCACCGTATCAATCGTTTCGCTCAGGAAGCGATAGCGGCCTTCTGCGTTGCCGCCATAACCGTCCAGCCGTTGATTCGTAAGCGGGGACAGGAATTGATTAATCAAATACCCGTGCGCACCATGAATTTCAATGACGTCGAATCCGGCTTCCTCGGCACGGCGCGCCGCGTCCGCAAATGCTTTGATCGTCCGCCGGATATTCTCCTGCGTCATTTCCTCCGGCAGCGCATAATCCTCGCTGAACGGAATGGCAGAGGGCGCAATCAAGCCGGGCACGGTCGCCTTGCGTCCGGCGTGAGCGAGCTGAATGCCGATTTTGCTGCCGTGGACATGAACCATGTCGGTCAACCGGCGCAGTCCGTCGATATGCTCGTCGCTCCATATGCCCAAATCCTGCGCGCTGATACGTCCCTCCGGAGTGACGGCCGTCGCTTCTACCATAATCAGCCCGACTTGACCGACTGCCCGGGACGTATAATGAACGAGATGCCAATCGTTCACCAGGCCGTCTTCGTTACAAGCGTACATGCACATCGGTGACATCACAATTCGATTCGGTATCGTCATACCGCGTAAAGTTAAAGGTTCAAATAAACGGGGCATGAAAAATCCCTCCATATATTCATGGTTGTGGTTCCAATCCCATTATACCCCTGCATGTATGATGAAACAAATGGAGCTTTTCCTTGACACTGCACACCTGCTGTTTACGCTTTGCGGCGCAGTTATTCGAAATGCTCCTGCACGATGTTCCGTACGGCACGGTCCAGCCAAGCAAGGCAGTCTGCCGTTACTTCTTCGCGATTCGTTTCATTCAGCAACTCATGGCGCGCGTCGGGGTACAGTGTGCATTCAACGTGCTTCAAATTCATGTGGCGATAGAGGTCCGCCAGATGGAGCACGCCTTTGCCGTACATGCCTACTGGATCGGCATCTCCCGCTATGAGGAAGATGGGCAGCTCCTTCGGTATTTTCTCCATCGTTTCCGGCCGATGTATATGCCGCAGCAGCTTGAAGAAGTCCCGATAGAAGCCAACCGTGCTTAAGAAGCCGCAATGCGGATCGGCAACATACTTATCCACTTCGTCCTTGTCGCGGGTGAGCCAATCGTATGGAGTGCGGCTTGGATTAAATTTGCGGTTAAAGCTCCCGAAGGCCATTTTGTCAATAAATGAACTGCGGTGACGCGAACCGCGAGCGCTGGAGAGCAGCTTCGCCAGCCCGGCACCGGCCAATATTTCTGGACCGCGCGGCCCGTTGCTGCCGCATAAAATGACGCCGTTGATATGATGGGCATGCTCCGTTATGTATTGTTGCGCGAGAAAAGAGCCCATGCTATGGGCAAATAAGAAAATCGGCAGCTTTTCATGGTTTTTGCGAATAATCTCGGTCAGTTGGACCATGTTGCGCACCATCCAGTTGAAGCCGTCTTCGCCGATATAACCTAAATCTTCTTCGCAAGCCGCAGTCTTCCCATGACCTCGGTGATCGTTGGCGTATACGATATATCCGGCAGAGGTAAGCGCCGAGGCGAATTGTTGATAACGTCGAGCCGTTTCCGTCATCCCATGCGCAATCTGCACGACTCCTTTGGCTTCATGCGCATTCTCTGGCCTCCAGCAGTACACATAAACCTGGATACGCTGTGGATCGGTAAACGTGAACGTGTTCGTTAACATGAGAGATGCCTCCTGTTCTTGCTCCTATTATCTTCATTATAGTTAGGGACATATCGATAAAGCTATGGATAGTTTTGTGTCCATCTCAATGCAGGCCTGCTATTCGCCAGAGGCGCCTCTTGTGATATGATACGTCTATAATCTCTCTATGGACCAGCAAGACGAGCAATGAGGAGGCGCTCTGAACACATGTTTACACCGACAATGTATACCGGAAACCGGGAGAAAGACTATCCGCTCATCACACAGCAATTATCCGCATTGATACAAGGGGAACCGAATCTCATTGCGAACTTGGCAAACGCTTCGGCGTTGCTCTGGCAAGGCTTGAAGGATATAAATTGGGCAGGCTTCTATTTAATGGACGAGGCCAGAGGCGAGCTTGTGCTCGGGCCGTTTCAAGGAATGCCGGCGTGCGTGCGCATTCCGATCGGGCGCGGCGTTTGCGGTTCGGCGGCCAAGGAACGGCGCACGTTCATTGTTCCGGACGTGCATGCTTTTGCGGGGCATATTGCTTGCGATGCGGCTTCCCGTTCGGAAATCGTCGTCCCGATGGTGAAGGATGGCAAGCTGATCGGGGTGCTCGATATTGACAGCCCGATTACCGATCGCTTTAACGAGGCGGATCAAGCTGCGCTGGAGCAGATCGTCGCTGCCTTGATGTCGGAATCGGAGTGAACCGGGATGACGGTCCGGTTCAAATGAATGAAATTGATTTCGTGCTAAATTGTTCATCCTTTGTGTGATCGTGCGCACTCGACGCGACTTCCATATTTAGTATGTTGGAGTCAGAAATCCATTTTGACAGGGGGAATCGTGAATGTTCTGTCATCAATGCGAACAGACGCCAGCGGGCGGCTGCAAAGTCGTCGGGGTGTGCGGCAAGGACGAAACGATAGCAAGTCTTCAGGATACGATTGTGTTTGCTTTGAAAGGCATCGCGGCCTACGCAACGCATGCGCGGCAGCTTGGCTATATCGATGAGGAGGTTGACGGTATTACGCATGAAGCGCTCTACATGACGTTGACCAACTCCAATTTCAATGTGCAGGAGCATCTTGATATGGCGATGAAGGTAGGAGGCGCGGCCATACGCATCATGGATGTGCTGGATCGGGCTCACACCGGGCACTTCGGCATTCCCGAGCCGGTCACGGTCCCGCAGAACAAGATTGAGGGCAGGTCCATCGTCGTGACCGGACATAACTTGTATGCATTGGAAGAATTGCTGAAGCAGACGGAAGGCAAAGGCCTCCACATTTACACTCATTCCGAAATGCTTCCGGCACACGGCTACCCAGCGCTGAAAAAATACCCGCATTTGAAGGGCAACATCGGTAAAGCGTGGTACGATCAACGCCGTCTGTTTGAGCAATACCCCGGCGCAATTTTGGCTACCACGAACTGTGTCATGCCGATAAAAGGCACGTATGCCGATCGGTTCTTCTCCTATGAGGTGGCCGGGCTCGAGGGAGTGGCCAAAATCGTAAATGACGACTTCACGCCGCTTATCGAGCGGGCGCTTGCGTTGCCAGCGGCAGACGTGGACAGCGGACAAACATTGACAACGGGATACCACCATGAGACGGTGCTCGGGCTAGCGCCAGAAATCATCCAAGCGGTCAAGGATGGAAAAATCAAACGTTTCTTCGTCATCGCGGGCTGCGATGCGCCGGGCAAGGGCGGCGAATATTATCGCGAGCTTGCGACATCGTTGCCGAACGATACCGTTATCCTCACGACGTCCTGCGGCAAATTCCGCTTCAACGATGTTGAATACGGGACGGTTGCGGATACGGGGATTCCGCGGTACATCGACCTGGGACAGTGCAACAATTCCGGTTCCACGGTCAAGATAGCTCAAGCGCTCGCAGATGCTTTCGGCTGCAGCGTAAATGAGCTGCCGGTCTCGATCGTGCTTTCGTGGTTCGAGCAGAAGGCGGTTGCCATCTTACTGGGCCTGTTCAGCTTGGGCATCCGCGATATTCGCATCGGACCGAAGCCGCCGGAATTTATTTCTGAGGGCGTAATGAATGTGCTGACCGATCTGTTCGGCCTGAAGCTTATTGGCGACGCGCAGGAAGATATGAAGGCTATGCTCCGTCTTGTCTAGATTTTTAATGGACTAGATTATTGACCTAGTTAAACATCGTAAATAAAATAGAATGAATGATTGTGGCAACAATGAACGCGAAAAGTGGAATAGGAGCAGCAGATACGCACTTTCATTATGTAATATATAGAAAATATGAAGAGGGTATTGCAACTTTTCGCCAAATTATATATAATAGTTTTCGTTGTTAAACTGCTGGTGTAGCTCAGGGGTAGAGCAACGCACTCGTAATGCGTAGGTCGGGGGTTCAATTCCCTTCACCAGCACCACTTACATGTCGATAACGGCGCGGCTTCCGGGATTCCGGGGGCCGCGCTTTTCCTGTCCAAAAATCCAAAAATCCAAAAACCCAGTCTTCTAACATTCTTCTATCCTTTATCTAAGTAAAGCATCCAATGTAACAAATCGAAAGGGAACGAATATATTCCATAAGGTTGCTCACGTGACATATACCTATGAATGTATTGTCAGGGACTACTCTAATCAGGGAGATGTAAGCGAATCCTCTAAATACCTTTGTTATTTATGCGCGTATATCTGCGCAGTATGCGGGAATGATTGTTTGAAACATTCTGATAAAGAATCACAAGAATGCGGAAAATGTGCCTCCGCTGCTCGGAAGAGGTAAAGGATTCGTGAAATCTGACTAATCTACTCGATAGTGGGCAGTAACCAAGTCAAACTGCGACTCAACACAATATAATGAGGATGTACCAAGGTACAAAAATGAGAAGGAGGTCTTCCCCATGGGTGTAGCTGCAGGAGGAGGTTACGGTTCTCTCTTTACTTCTACAGGTGTAATATTGGTTCTCTTCATTCTTCTAGTGATTGTTTCTCGCGGTTTCATTTAAGTTAATTATGCCATCGTAATGGTTTACATTGCTATCTCTTCGCCGGTGTTCATTTATAAATCCTGCTTACTTAGCAGGATTATTTTTTGTCCAAATTAGGACGCTCCCTACATCTGTGTAATAGTATGTACTACAAAATGTGCTGCCATTTACAACCTCCAAAGTGCTTGGGGATATGATGAATCACTGATTGAAACGACAAGAACGGAGTTCGAGATTCTGCTGCTGGTAAAAACTTATGTGGATAAAGGCCCCTTACAAAGGCAACATTAACATCGGAAGGCAACAATGCTACCAGAACTGCAGCTGCAAATACCGCCACCTAACCCAAAGATCTGATAACAAATCGGCTTACAAAATTGACAAGGAGATGTTAAAAATGGGTATTTTAAGCGGCAATCCCAAAGATGAACCCCTTCACTACGGTGAAACGTATGATGTATGGGCATTCTCGGTGAAAGCGAAAGGAAGCATTTCCGTTTATCAGGCTTACCATTATCACGCCGGGGACAAGGATCTAAAAAATATATTAGACGATTTGATTAATCAAGCGGAACTGGAAGCCAAAGAATGCGATCAGATTTTAATTAACAATGGCATAGCTGCTATTCCGAATTTCCCTAAAAGGCCGGAAGCTAAACTTGAAGAGATCCCCGTTGGCGCAAGACTTGCGGATCAAGAAATTACGCCTATGATTGCAGCTGACACTGCGGCCAGCATGGTAGCATGCAGCCAGATAATGGGGAAATCGATTCGAGAAGATATTGGAGCGCTATTTGGAAAATATCATTTGACGAAAGCGGCATTAGGTTTAAAAATTCTTCAGATGAGTAAAGAAAAGGGATGGTTGGTACCGCCCCCGTTGCATGTAAAAAGACCGGAGCTTGTTGAAAAATAACGAGTAAGATTATTTTAACCACTTACATGTCGAGGGTGTAGGGCTTTCGGAGGATTTGTTTGTATTCGGCTACCGCATCTATTTTCTGGAGCAGCGCAATCTCCCTTTGTCTCCATCATGATAACATATAAATAGAAAAGGAGCCGTGCGCGAACACGACTCCAATGCAATAGCCGCTTCAGAGTCGGAGACCGTTACCTTTGCCGGGGGCGGTTTATTTCTTTTTGTGACAAGCGCAATAATTTTCACGACAAGCCCCAGCAGCCCGGCTATCAGCGAACGGAAACCAATCATGAAAAGCAATGCGTCTTTAACCTCCACAGGCGTTCACCTCCCTTCCAGGAGACTCAGCCAAGGCCGCCAATAAAGCCCTTTTAATGCCTATCTGGCATTCGATCCGGTTCGATGTACAAGTTGCCATTAGCGCGTCCCATTGCCAGCCCATGGTCCCGCAATGGATTACCATCCATAATACCGACAACCTCAAAGGAACTGCCGAATCGCATGCGCGATATATTTTGGATGGCAGCGGCGGGCGGCAAGCATCATGGCACTATACCGTGGACGATATGGACATTTTCCAGCACTTGCGCGACAACGAACAAGGATGGCATGCTGGAGACGGCGGCGGTCCGGGGAACAAGGCGAGCATCGGCATTGAAGTATGCATGTTCATCGGAATGAAAACGGATGTTGCGTGGCGGAATGCAGCTTGGCTGGCTGCCGTTCTTGTTAACCGGCACAAGCTATTGGCTGATCGCGTAGTTCCGCATCAAAAATGGTCGGGTAAGCTGTGCCCCTCGCAGCTGCTTCCGTATTGGGGCATGTTCACCAATATGGTCAAGGAAGAGTTGCAAAAGCTTCGGAAGCACACCAATGAGGTGGTTATCGAAGTGAATGGGGCAAAGGCTGCGCAAGGCATTTTTGTAAACAACCTTGTGTTTGGGCCAATCCGGGACATCGGTGCGGCGTTAGGCGAGTCAATTGGATGGGACAATGGCAGTAAAACGGCGTCAGTTAACGGCCATAATGTAACCGGCGGGCAACTGATCGGCGGGAAGGCGTATGCGCCAATACGGGCGTTAGCTGAAGCTGCTGGCGCAACAGTCAGCTGGAATGAACAAGAGAAGAAAGTCGCATCCAACGGTAACACACTGATCACGCAACAGGATTTGCCTTCTCAATATCCCCTGATCATATTAACCCCGGAGAAGTCCGGGGCTTTTCACCGCATACACAAACGTAAGTAATCCAATTAATTTCCCGGTTTGATACGCCAAAAGGAAAGGGAATACTGCTCCCATATCCCTCCATTGATTATATAAAGAAAGGAAGCAGGAATAACTCTCTAATTCCAAAGAAGGGAATCCGGCGGTGAAAAAAGCGGCGTCGAGGAAAAAAACCAGGATGAAAACCGAATTGTCTATAGGTGGATTCTTGAGCGGGCAATCCGTCCAATCTTTCTATCATTTCATCAGTTGGAATGGCAAGGGTAACACAATTTTGATCGACATGAGCAATAAATCCATCGTGTGAGTGACCATCATTTGTTCGTATCCCTACATATTTATTCATGCAGGTCCAGCAGATGTGCTGATAATAATTTGTATCCATAGATAACCTCCTGGGCGTTTAATCTCATCAATAGTCTATGGATTATAACCCATATTGCTCACGGCAATAGCCTATATAACGGAAACTCATGCTTGGTCTGAGGGGGATCATGGAGCCGTGGCGATAAGATCATACGTGACATGGATCAAAATATGTACAGCTCATGGCAGGAATGACAGTGGGAAGGACGAACTCAGGCAGGCTTGGAGGGTGTCGTGGCCGTGGCTATGGGCGAATGGTCACTCTGGTGTGTACGGGCACAAGCGAGGCTAACTGAAGTACATCTTCGTTATACATTCGGACACATCCATGGGACACTTGCCTGCCAATTGAGGAAGGAGCATTCGTGCCATGAATGCCGTAATGCGGCTTCGACAAGCCTAGCCAGAACGCTCCGAATGGTCCGCCTGGGTTGGGCTGTTTATTGATGATAGTATATTCGCCGGTCGGAGTTTGGGTAAGCATCTTCCCGATCCCAACGGGGAACTCCCTGACTACGATGTTTCCATCCAAGAGATATAGCTTGCGGTCCGACAGGTCGACAATAATCCGGTATTGTGGCATAACGTCCACTCCTTTTCCATTAGAGTATGCCAATCGGATGGGTGTTGTTAAAATAGGGAGTAGCGAAAAGCGTGCAGAAGAAGTGTCGCAAGATACCTTATCTGCACGCTTTTTTGAGTTGCAACAGGGCAATGTTGTGCGTCGTGGCTGACAACCATCCACCTATAGGCTGGCGGTTTTCCCGGAGTTGGGGGCCGCCGTCCCGGAATCGGATAGCGAACGCCACACAAGCACGGCGGCAACGCTCCACAGGAGGAGCGTGACGATGCCTGACTCGCCCGCGACATACGTCCAGCCAACCTGCTTGTGATAGAACAGCGCTTCGAACCAGCTGCGGCTATGGTTGATGGCCGTATGCATGATGACAGCGGGCCATAGGCTGCCGCTTTTGTGCCGGATCCAACCCATTACGACGGATAACGGAAATATCATCGCCGTGAACAGCGCAATCGTCACGAGCGGAAGTCCGTCCTCATTGTAACCGTTCAAGTAGAACGGGTAATGGAATACGGCCCATACGGCCGCTGTAATCATAATCGCCTTCTTCGCGCCCATGTCCCGAGTCAGTATTGGCTGCAAATAACCGCGCCAGCCGATCTCCTCGGCGAAGGAGAACAGGGTCATCATGATGAGCATGTTCGGGCTGAAAAAGCTGCGGGCAATGACTTGGAAGTAAGCGGACATGGTCATGCCATTGCTAAATTCATGGGCGTCCGGCAACGCTATGCAGCCAAGTCCCCATGCTGCGGCAAAACCTGCCATGACCGGAACGGCGGATAACAGGGCGATGATATACCAGCGCAGGCTGCCGAGCTTCGTCATGCCTGTTGACAACAGCGTCTCTTTCCGTCTTGGCCTGAACAGAAGCAACAGCAGCACCGCGATGAGCGGTGAGGCTTGGCTGACGCCGACAAGCTCGAACACGCCGCTCAAGTTGGCGGCCAAGGTCAAGCCAAGCACTAGCACACTGTATAAAATTGCTTCTTTTTTCCAATTCGAGTTAATGGTTGAATTCATGCAATATCGTTCCTTTCTTTGCCGATCACGCGGGATGTATCTTACATGCGGAGCTTCATCCATTTGTCAGCTTACACCGCAATTCTCAAGAATTTATAAAGTCGGCTCATTTGCTCCGCAGAAGAATATTGGATTACACTGAACAGAAGGAAAACGTTGGGCGGGGGAGACGGAGAACATGATGACAACGAGCATTTTGCTTGTCGATGATGAAGAAGAGATGACCGTGTTCATACGGGATGCGCTGGTGGATGAGGGCTATGCGGTACGGGCGGCTTATAACGCGGAGCAAGCGGACCGCCTCATTTCGGAGCGGATGCCGGATTTGATCGTGCTGGATGTGATGATGCCCGGCACGGACGGATTTCAATTTTGCAAGCAAGTGCGGGATCGCGTCGAGTGCCCGATTCTATTTGTTAGCGCCAGGGAAAGTGAAGCCGACCGGATCTACGGATTGGCTGCCGGGGGCGATGACTATATCGTCAAGCCGTTCAGCCTCCGGGAGCTGAAGGCGCGTATTGAAGCGCATCTAAGGCGGGAACGCCGCAGCACGCAGCGGCGGGACAGCGGGCTGCTCAAGTTCGGCTCTATGACGATTGATGTCAAGGGATATGAACTGCGCTGCAAGGGGCAACCCTTGCTGTTGACGAGCCGTGAGTTCGCCATCGTGGAGCTGCTTGCCTTGCATCCGGGACAGGTGTTCGCGCGCGAACACATTTATGAGCAGGTGTGGGGGCTGGATGCAGTGGGAGATGACGCTACCGTTACGGAGCACGTCAAAAATATCCGGGCCAAGATGGCCGCAGCAGATCCCGAATCGCGTTGGATCGAAACCGTATGGGGCGTTGGCTACAAATGGGGGGCTAGTTCGTGAAAGCTCGCTCTCTGAAACGCCAATTCATCATTTATTTCAGTCTGGTCGTCGGACTCAGCTTTATTTTGACCGCGGCCGTATGGGCAACAATCTTATGGTTGATGGTACAAGGACAAGCAGATTGGATTAGACCTGCCAATTATTATGAAAAAAAAGTGCCGCCCATCTGGCAAGTCGTGAAGGCGGAGGGGGACCGCCTGTTGCAAGAGGGCGGAGGAGCACCATTAGAACAGGTTATTGACAGCAACGGGATGTCCTACGCGATTGTGGATCAGTACGGATCGCCTGTGTATGGGACACTGGAAGGTCTGCAGCTTGACGGTGGCCACGAGTTGATTGCGCAGCTTAATTCTACCCAAATGATCGATTCCAGCCATGCGCGCTCCGTGATGCCAATCGTAAATACGGCAGGTGAATTGAAGGGGGCGGTCATTCTCTCGTATGTGCTTGCCGTAACCGCCGGAGACGAGCCAAAGAATCCATTTACAAGCCTATTGGTAACGCTTATTACGCTCTTGCCATTCCTGCTTGTTATCCTGTTTACTTGGTTGTTCGGCAGGAGATTCAGCCGCCAGCTGAGCCAGCCGATTCAAGCGTTGATCGAGGGAACGAAACGGGTGCAGCGGCGTGATTTGGACTTCAGCTTCTCTTATGAAGGCACGACCGAGATCGCCCAGCTGGTAAAGGCTTTCGACGAGATGAGGCGGGAACTGTCTTTATCGCTCCAGCGCGAATGGAGGCTTGAACAAGAGCGGCGTGATATGGTAGCCGCCTTGGCCCACGATTTGCGAACGCCGCTTGCCATTGTGCAGGGTCATGTAGAAGGATTGCTGGAGGGCGGGGCGGATCGCCCGGAGCGCTTGCAGCGCTATTTGGAGACGATTGATAAAAATACGAAGCGCGCTGCGCGGTTAGTGCAGGAGATGAATATGGTATCGGAAATGGAGACGCCGGAGTTCCGGCTGAACCGGCGCGCTGTGAACATCAGGGCGTTCATGGAGGACAAAGCATCTGATATCGAACGGCTGTGCGGGGAACGGGACATTCAATTCGTATACACTTTGGAAGACAAACGCGAAGAGCGGACTTCCGTGCTGTTCGATCCGGACAGGCTGTCGCAAATGCTGGATAACCTGTTTGCCAACAGCATGCGGTTCACCCCGGCAGGCGGAACCATATCGTGGAAGACCGAATTGACGGAATATAGTCTTATGATGAAAATTACGGATACCGGGCCGGGATTCCCTGAGCACGCGCTGGATACCGTGTTCGATAAATTTGTTCAGGGCGACACGTCGCGTTCGCGCCATAAAGGCCACGCGGGACTAGGCCTGTACATGGCAAAGCTGCTGACCGGGAAGCACGGCGGCGTTATCCAGGCTTCCAACCTTGACGAGGGCGGCGCTTGCGTGACGTTGACGCTCCCGGGGCAACAACGGGAGCGCCGTAACCCGTAAAGCGCAGCGCAGGCGTAGTGCGCAGGAAGTGCAATATGTTCTTCGAATAATCTATGTTTGACTGTGGAAATCCATATTATACTAGAGAAAGATCTGTGATTACGAAAGGAGCAACACCATATGACAGCAATTCGCATTGGTATCGTAGGTTATGGCAACCTTGGCAAAGGGGTCGAGAAATCGATTCGCCAAAATTCAGATATGGAGCTCGTCGCCATCTTTACGCGCCGCGATCCGCAATCCATTCAAGCGAACGTTCCGGTCGTGTCGCTGGACGAAGCCGAATCATACAAAGGCAAAGTCGATGTTATGATTCTGTGCGGCGGTTCGGCAACCGATCTGCCGGAGCAAGGGCCGCAGCTTGCCCGTATGTTCCATACCGTCGACAGCTTTGATACGCACGCCCGCATCCCGGAATATTTCGAATCCGTAAATTCGGTAGCGGCAGCGAACGGACACATCTCCGTCATTTCGACGGGTTGGGATCCGGGCTTGTTCTCGCTTAACCGTCTATTGTTCCAATCCATCTTGCCGGAGGGCAATGAATACACGTTCTGGGGCCGCGGCGTAAGCCAAGGGCACTCCGACGCTATCCGCCGGGTGGAAGGCGTCAAGAACGGCGTGCAATATACGATTCCATCGGAAGAGGCGGTGGCGCAAGTCCGCGCGGGGCAAAATCCGAAGCTGGCGACACGGGACAAGCACGTGCGCGAGTGCTTCGTCGTAGCTGAAGCAGGTGCGGACCAAGCGCGTATCGAAGCAGAAATTAAGTCCATGCCGAACTACTTCGCCGACTACGATACGATTGTACATTTCATCAGTGAGGAAGAGCTGAAGGCGAACCACTCCGCCATGCCTCACGGCGGCCTTGTATTCCGCAGCGGCGTCACGGGTGAAGGCACTTCGCAAATTATGGAGTTCGGACTGAACCTTGGCAGCAATCCGGAGTTTACCGCCAGCGTGCTCGTGGCTTACGCGCGTGCCGTCTACAAACTGGCTGCGCGCGGAGAATCCGGCGCGCGCACGGTATTCGACATTCCGTTCGGCCTGATGTCTCCTAAGTCACCGGAGCAATTGCGCAAGGAGCTTCTTTAATCTTATATATCAAGGATTTACAGCCCTGAATCGAATTTTGGTTTGGGGCTAACGCCATTATGCGGGCAAGTAAGGGATCACTTCATACGAAGGAAGGATCGGGAGGTCTCGGTCGGCATGCGCCCGTTCTGGCAATGACCTGCGGTTGTTCGGCGGAGCGGGATATGCACTCAATATCATAAAAAAAGTAAGCGGCCTAATCAGGGCCGCTTTTCTATGCCCAAAGCTTCACGAACGGATTGCTGCAGCAATTTTAAGAATATGACATGACATGAGGTCGCTGAATACTCAGCGGCTTTTTATTATGCAGCAGCGGATCGGCAGACGTCTACCGTTTTGGGCAAAGGATGGTGGGGGAAATGAAGTTGCTGGAATGGTTACCGGCTACAACGGTAGATCACATCTACCCGTTAGAAGAATACCTGGAATTGGTTCAGGATGAATGTTCACGAATGAAGGGAAGGAAGCATGGGTAGTGAGAGCCGCACATGTATGTGATTCCATCGAGTGTGACTTAGGACTGCAACGGCACCAGAAGGGCGAGGCGATAGAGTAAGTGTAAAACAGGTAGCCCACACTCTTCAAGATTCAGAATAAGAGCCTTGGGGAGCGGAGGGGGAGCCTTTTCTAATAGAGCGACTTCCCAAAAACTTTTTTTGGTCAATTAATAGCAGTAAATAGGAGGTGAGAGACGTGGCGAAAGCACCGACAAAGGGCACAGTTAAACGAGCAACGAGCGCTGACATGAAGGCGCTCGTCATCCATAAACCGCAATACAACAGGCTTTGTAGATTCAACCATCCGATCTACGATGAGATATTGTCTTATAGAATGTCATATTAACACGGAATATTGTCATCATTGTCTAGTACTATGCTGACGGCAATCCTCGTATGCTTATATAGCAATTCACTAAAACCAAAAACACAAGGTGAACTGCGGATTACAATACAAAAGGGTGGTTAATGTTTTGAAAAAGTTTTCACTAATGTTTCTCATTACTGTTATGTCTCTATCTTTGTTGTCTAGTTTTAATATTGGTTCTGTATCTGCTAAGGCCAGCTATGCGAGTACACTAGAAATGGTTAAATTGAGTCACTATTCTTATTTTAATCTTGAAACTGGTCGATTGGGTTCATATTTGAACAAACCCGGAAAAAAAACTTTGTTTAAAGAATTGAACTCCTTAAGTAAGAACTATAAAAAAGAAATCACCACATTCGACACAATGAGGGATTGGGTAGTAGTTGACAGGATGGGGGATAGCAATCTAGGGTTCTTTGGTATTGCATTTAAAAATCCCCGGGTTAATGAAATTGTCATCGCCTTCCGTGGTACGCATGACTTTTTAGACTTTAAACAGGATTTTGATTTAGCAATGAATCGAGCCAGTGCTAGGGAGCAGTTGGCTCCGGCACAAATCTTTGTAAAGGGAGTGGCAAATAATAACAGAGGCTATAAAATATCGCTTACAGGTCACTCATTAGGCGGTTGGATCGCTCAGTATATGGTCTATAGAATAAACGAATATGGAATTATTGACGACCGTATACTTAAAAATGCCGAGACATTTAACGCGCCTGGATATTGGAAACCTAGCAGAAGTGATAAAAAATATGCCAGTTTAATCCGCAATAATCAACATTGGAATAGAGTAACGACTAGATATAGCGACCCGATTAATTTTATTGTCAAAGGAGATCTAGTCAGTGACTTCCTGTTCGATGGGCACATAGGAAAGAAGAGAAAGCTATATGCATTAGGATATGATGGAGCTCATAGTATAAAAAGTTATTATGCACAACCGTATAAGGAAAACGGTAATTTACCAAAGTAATACGATGCTTTAACACCGTAGATAACCCAACGCCCACTAAAGTCATCATACGTCGGTGGGCGTTTTTTCATTTGGAACATGTTTCATATCATAAGACATCTACAATTGAATCGGTTTGTAAGTACCAAATAAATGGTAGTGCATACGCTCCGGTGCGGGCCGTAGCCGAGGCGGCAGGTGCAACCGTGAGATGGGATGGGAAGGAACGAAAGGCCGTCATTGACAAACATGCCTAATGACAATAGCATAATCTATGTCTTCCCCTTTGTGGGGATGTGGATTGAAATATATAGTATTTTATTAGGAGCCGCTATGGGGAAGCACCCCTGCGGCTCTTTTTACATTAATTAGACATCGATAAATCAGTGGTTTGGAGCGTAATTACGACATCCATATTACATCTGAATATAAATATATTTTCTATTAAAGGAAGGATTTAGTATTTATGTGTAGAACATATACATTAAAGGAGATGATATTTGTGTCAAAATTAATTAAAATCACTGCAATTATTTTGGGCGCATCTATGATCTTCATCAGTTTGCCTAGCCAAACAGAGGCTACAGTAGTAGCATGCTATCCAAAAGTTTTAGAGAAAACAGAAAAAGTCGGAGGAAAAACTAAGAAGTACTATAAGCAGATCTGCAGAGACAGAGATGGTAAGGTCACGGTTACAAGATGGTACGAAATAAAATAGTCATCATACAAATAGCCGTTGGGAAGGCATCCCACGGCTATTTACATAATAAAATCCACAAAGACAGGACTTCGTAGCATCCCTGCCTTTGTCCAGTTCCACGTTTAAACTGCTCTCGACGGACTAATTACCGCAACAGAGAATCACTGATATCTATCTACGCTTGAAGCCCATTGCCTAAAACAATTTAGTATTTCTTCTAAATTCATTGCCCCGCCAGCACCCTGAAATACTCCGTCCCTCACAATGCAGTAAAACCAATCTTGATCGTCTCTCTCATCTTCTATCGAATCAAAATGTTCATTCTCTAAATAAGTATCAGCCAAATTGATTTCAACAGACCAACCGGGATTATCAACAGTATCAATTTTCACACCATAGGAATGTTCCCAATCACCGTTACAGTTTTGATAATACCAGTTCTGAAGCCATTTTAAAGTCTCCAATGTCTTTACCTCCTCTTTGGAATTTCCTCTGGATATGCTGGCCTAACTCCTCCAGGGATCGACTTACCATTAACATGAGGTGTAGGTACATTTTGTTTTGTTATCTTATTAATGTGACTTTTTCCTATTCCATCATAACGTTGCACCTTATCAAATCCACTTGGATTCAATGGATTAGATTTATAGGTCTCATAATTAGTAACTGTCTGGGTTTTAGGATCTCTTTTTAGAACCGTATGATCTCCTGTGGCTTGTGGATCAGACTTCATGAAGTTTTTAGCTTTTCCGGTATTTTTCTGAACAACATTACCAATCCCCTTAGACGTCTGGCTATAGCCTCCACCTCCGCCTGTAGGTGCTCTCATCGGTACATTTCTTATTCCCCCGGCTCCACAATTATGTGTCCATATTTCCAACTCCGTTACGAAATAGTTATGTACTCCTTCGACACGGAAGTTATATACGGATGTCTTAACATTCTTGATTTTAATACGATCAATCGGATACAGTTTGCCTTCTGGATTCTGAAGCAGGTCTCCCACCTTCAAATACCGTGCTTCCAACCACCCTTGGCCGGGCACCCAGAACGGATGCTCTTCCGTTGTCGTTATCGTCATTCCTTTGACGGTAATCTGATACGTCTCAGCGGCCTGTCTCTGATATAACTCAATAACCGTATTATATCCTGTTTTTCCTGTTAGTTCATCCTTCGTTAGAACAAAATCACCAATGCGGATTTGTTCTATAGGCTTGAATCCTGTCTTCGTTTGTACCGGCGTGCCGGCAGAGAAGCAATGCAAATTGCAATTAGCGATGGATTGAGCAGAAGCAAGAGGAATACTGGTGAATGAAAGGATAAAAAATAACATCAAAGCAATTAATTTTTTCATGTTCTTCTCCTTCTCATAAAAGAAATTTAACCGGATACTGCGTTCATGATTAGTTACGGAATGTTGTCGTCCATGAACTTCATGTCCATGCTCCGGTTGAGATCAAGCAAACAGACAATAATCATTTCTTTCCCCCCTTATCGCGTCACACAGCAATAATTGTCTATATATGGGATGACGGATGGAATATGTCTTGTCAAAAAATGACGTTTTTGAGTATAACAAAAATGGTGATTTATGTATTTAAAGTTTTGTAATAATTACCTAAATGATGGATTTGCGAAGTAAACGAAAAAAGGTTGTCGAGGGACCGCTTATCAACGGCTACGTATTCGCGCCGGTTCGGACGGTCGGGGAAGCGCTCGGCGCTAAAATCGGATGGGACGGTAAGAACGCCAAATTCAATGGAAAGCCTGTGCCTAACTGTAGGTTTATTGACGGTTCGGCATATGCTCCGGTTCGTGCGCTAGCGGAAATGATCGATGCAATGGTTAAATGGAATGGGTCAGATAAGAAAGTCATCATAAAAAAGTAAATATTTTGCCCCGTAGTTAAAACTGCGGGGTGTATTTTCCAGAGTGGTCTTGTTTAATAAATTTCCTTATTGTAACAACTCAATTAGAGGTATTTAGTCCCAATTGTCGAAAGGTTATGTATCTATAACTTAAGACAAAAGGAGTAGAGTTGAAGTGAATCTCACTTATTTTATTGAATCTATGCCTAATATTGAGTCTAATAGTGATTTACGAGAACCACAAATATTGGCCTACCAAGCTATATACGATCATTTTGTTCATAAAAAAAATAGCGAGCATGCTGTAATTGTATTGCCAACAGGTGTCGGTAAAACTGGACTTATGGGCATAGCACCATTTGGTATTTCATTTGGGCGTGTTTTAATAATAACCCCCCAACTCGTTATTAAAGATGCAGTATTAGATTCTCTCGATCCTGAGCACCCACAAAACTTTTGGATTTCAAGAAAAATATTTACCAAATTTGAAGATTTACCATCAGTAATTGAATACGATTCTAAAACAAGTGATTGGGAATTACAGGAGTCTAATATTGTTGTGTTAAATATACATAAATTACAAGAGAGATTAGACAGTGCTTTGATAAAACGTGTTCCTACTAACTTTTTTGACATGATAATAGTTGATGAAGCTCATCATTCAACAGCTCCAACTTGGGAAACATCAATGAAGTACTTTTCTGAATCGAAAGTAGTGAAACTTACAGGAACCCCTACAAGAAGTGATGGTGATAAAATTGAGGGGGAATTTATATATAAATATCCACTTAGTCAAGCAATGGCGAGTGGATATGTAAAAAGTTTAGAAAGAATTCATTACGTTCCAGATCAATTGTTTTTAACCCTTAATAAAAACGATCAGACTCTGTACTCAATTGAACAAATTAGGAGTATGAATTTAAAAGATGAAGATTGGATTACTAAGTCGGTTGCGTTCTCTAGAGAATGTAGTTTAAAAGTTGTAGGGGAAAGTTTAAGACTCCTTGATGAGAAAAGAACGACCGGGTTACCACATAAGATAATTGCCGTAGCATGTAGTATTTGGCACGCAGAGCAATTACAGCAGTTGTATGAGGAGCAAGGAAAAAGTGTAGCGTTGGTTCACAGTAGATTAAAAAAGGATGATTTATCATCAAGGTTAAAGGCTATAGAAAATCATAAAGTCCAAGTGGTAATACATGTGGCGAAATTAGGCGAAGGATATGATCATAAATATTTATCTATTGCTGCAATTTTTAGGCCGTTTAGAAATACACTTCCCTACGAACAATTTATAGGCAGGGTTTTAAGGTCGATCGATACTGATGAAGCCTCAACTCCTGAAGATAATATTGCTTGTGTAGTCCACCACAAAGAATTGGGACTAGAAGAGCTATGGAAGTTTTACAAGGAAGAAAAAGAGAAAAGTGATGTTATAAAATATATTAATCGTGAAGAAGAATCATTGGAGAGAGTCTCCCAAAAAAGAATTGAAAAGACAACAGGATTAGTCTTAGAAGACGGCGAAGGTAAAACTGAAAGAGATACATTTATCGACACTCAACTGTTAGAGGAACGAAATGCAAGACAAAAAGCGGAGATTGAAAAGATAGAAAAATTGAAAGAACTTCTTCCTGATATCCCAGAAGAAGCACTGAAACAAATGATAAGACGTCAGGACGAAGGGAATCCTTCTTCAAAAATATTGCGTCCAGATAAATTTCTTTACAGAAAGAAAAGAAGTTTAGACGATCGGATAAAAAAAGAAATGGTACCGGAATTAATCTTAGAATATAATATCTCAAAAGAGGGAACTGATTTAAATTCCTCAAGAGTTTTTAAAGGGAAATATAGTTGGATCCCTAAACGGATCCCAAACAATGCAGGGATGCTCGCTGCATATATTGAGTTTCGAGTAAATGAACTGGTGGGCAATGATGATCGATCTACATGGAAACCGGAAGAGTATGAAGCTGCTTTACAACGTGCAGAGGAGATTTATTCATTACTGAAAAAAATTCTTGAATCAGAATTAAAATAAAGGAGTGTTATAGTTGAATCAGGAAATTAAGGCGCTTCATGATTTAGAATACGGTCATGTGTTAATGCCATCTGAACTTATAAATAACGCTAAGTTACCCAACTATGAATATGTAAAATTCTCTTCAAGCCCCAAAGGACTCGTTGCTGAGTGTATGTGTGTCCTCGAAGATGAAACAAGGGCTATCTTCAATTATTATTTTGATGATAAAGACAGACTAATGAAACTGACAGCGGTACAAGGAACAAATGTTGAAACGCTATTTGATAGAAAAGATGAAATATCTAAGTTACGAATGCAGTTGTGTTCTCTTGATAAAACACCACAAACAACTGGGTGATGGTGTATACTGGAAGTGAATCTGATGCTGAAGCAGATTCGGAATTCCAAAAAGAGCCGTTGGGAAAGTGATATGCTCCCCTTAAAGTCAATGTCATTAAGTTAACTACTTTAGAATCCCGATTGCCACAAGATTTATGGTAATTGGGATTTCTCTATTGATTAGGTAGACATAAAAAATACTTCACAAAAAGAAAAAAACACTTGACAAAGCTGGGGAATCGGCGTCCAATCCTTAAAGACACTTTTCAAGGAGGAACGCTGAATGAAAACGACGCTTAGACCTTCAAAAATCAAGGAAATTTTATCAAACAATATCAAATCAATGGCAGCTACACTGGATGACTATGTTAGGAGACCTGGTCACGACTTTTCAAGAAACCGAAAACTAACTTTCGAGACTATGCTTCAAATGCTAATCGGTATGGGAGGGAATAGCCTTTGTAAGGAACTCTACGAATGGTTTTCTTTTTCTAAAGATACAGCATCGGTTTCAGCCTTTGTCCAACAACGCGAAAAAATATTGCCAAGCGCTATAGAAACCTTATTCCACAGATTTGTTGCATCATGCGATGAAAGCGTGTTGTTTAATGGGTATCGCTTATTTGCAGTAGATGGTACTGACTTACGACTGCCTACAAATCCGAACGATTCAGAATCGTACATGAAAAATGAGAGCAATACTAAGGGGTATAATTTAGTCCATATTGACGCCATGTATGATTTGATGCGGCATGTTTATGTAGATGCGTCTGTCCAACGGAAAAAAGGGATGAACGAACACAAAGCCCTTGTCACTATGGTAGATCGATCTAATTATTCAGGAAAAGTCATAGTTATAGCAGACCGAGGCTATGAATCTTTTAATAATATAGCCCATTTTCAGGAAAAATCATGGAATTACATTATACGTTCAAAGGAGTCTTACGGAATCATTTCTAAGTTAGCTGTACCAGACCAGGCCGAGTTTGATATCCAAGTCACACTGTCGCTAACAAGACGACAAACTAAGCAAACCTTGTCCTTGTTGAAAAAAGACCCTGTCCGATATCGTTGGATACAGCCACATACAACATTTGATTATCTTTATCCAAAAGATGATCGCCTATACGATTTGTGCTTCAGAGTTGTCCGCTTTGCCATTTCTGATGTATCATATGAAACAGTTTTTACAAATTTAGATTCCGGGAATTTCCCGCCTGATACAATTAAAGAACTCTACAATAGGCGTTGGGGCATAGAGACCTCCTTCCGAGAACTCAAATATGCTGTAGGGCTAGTGAATCTACATAGTAAAAAGCCGAGTTCCATGCTACAAGAAGTATTTTCTCGTTTCATCCTTTACAACTTCTCTGCCTTAATTGCACATCAAGCTCAGATTCCCAATGAAGCAACCAAGCGAATCAACTTCTCGGCTGCGATGCTTATTTGTAGGCAATATTTTAGGGATAAACTCTCAGAAGATAGTCTTCTTGATCTGATTGCAAAACATCTATCTCTAATACGGAAAGGCAGAAAATTCCCACGATTCCAAAACCCAATATCTGCTGTTGGGTTTACCTGTAGGGTATCATAGACAACTCCAAGTTGAGAGTGACTACGTCACAGATGCAGGTAGTGCATCTGTATTTGTCATGCCAGAAATATAAAATTAGCGGACGACTAAGCTTATAGTCATTCACCAATTTTACATCCGCAGGTCATTACTCTATTAACTTAATGACATTGCCCTTAAAGTAGACAGGTGAAATAATAAAAACCTTCTACTATAAGGGGAGCTTTGTCATGAGAAGAGAATGGAGTGTGCAAGAGAAACTGGCGGTGTTACAGGAAATTGAAAATGGTGAAATGGGATTAGAGACCGCCGCCAAAAAGCACGGTATCGGAACAACTACATTGATTGAATGGCGAGATCGTTATGAACTATACGGATATGAAGGGTTGGAACATCAGACCCACAACAGAAGTTATTCTGCAGAGCTCAAGCTTCAAGCGGTCAAAGATTATCTATTTGAGGAATTATCACAAAGTCAAATTATCCGTAAGTACAAGATTGCCTCTCGAACCCAACTCCGTAATTGGATTAAGAAATATAATAGTCATAGCAGCTTAAAAACCTATGTAGGGGGAGCGAAAGCTATGGCTAAGGGGCGGTCTACAACCTGGCAAGAACGAGTGGATATTGTCCTTTATTGTCTTGCCCATGACCACGAGTACCAGAAGACAGCAAACCAATAAGTCTCTTACCAGCAAGTATACCAGTGGGTAAAGAAGTATGAAGCTGGTGGCAAGGATGCTTTGCGAGATGGACGAGGACGAAAGAAGGCATCAAAGGAGCTATCCGAAGTAGAGCGCCAAAAGCTGGCGATGAAGAAGTTGGAATATGAGAATGAACGGCTACGGGCGGAAAATATTTTCCTAAAAAAGTTACAAGAATTCCAAAGGAGGCGACGCTAAGCCAACACCGACAAGAGATGGTCTACCGTGCCATTGAAGCCATTCGACAAGCAGAATCATTAAGCGTGCAGTTGCTGTGTGAAATCGCAGGTATTTCACGGTCCAGCTATTACAAATGGTTGAACCGTAAACCCAGTTCCCGTGAAATGGAAAACCAACAACTCTCTGATGCCATGATCTCCCTCTATGAAAAGGTCGGCGGCATCTACGGTTATCGTCGGTTAACCCTTCATTTGTGTCGGGAAACAAAGCAAAGGATTAACCATAAACGCGTAACCGCCTGATGAAGCCTGGCAGGAATCCAATCACTCATTCATAGAAAGAGAAAAAAATATGCACAATCATTCCCACAGCAAGTGGCTGAGAATCTATTAAACCGTCAATTTCATGCTGATGCACCAAATGAAAAGTGGTTAACCGATGTAACAGAATTCAAATACAGAAGTGGCCAGAGGGCTTATTTAAGCGCCGTTTTGGATCTTTATGATAACACCGTTGTTTCCTATGTTCTCGGACAATCAAACAACAATCGTCTTGTATTTCAAACGCTACACATGGCCTTAAATCTGCTCCAGACAGTACACCTATGCTACATAGTGATCGTGGCTTTCAGTATACCTCTTTAAGCTTCAAGAAGTTATTAGATGCCAATAAATTAACCCAGAGCATGTCCCGGGTTGGCAGGTGTATTGATAATGGCCCAATGGAAGCATTCTGGGGAACTCTGAAATGGGGTGCAGTTCAACGCATCCCGCGGCTCTTGGTTTATTTTTTTATCTGATTCTGACTGCTAAAATAATTAGACAGACAAATCCTAAAAATATTGGTGCAGAAGCTAATCGATATTTAATCTTCATCTTGCAGTCTCAATCCTTTTACATAATCGGATTCATTTTTTTTATATTCTAGAATGTCCCCTGGTTGACACTCTAGAATTTCACATATCTTTTCTAAAGTCGAAAAGCGAACCGCCTTCGCTTTTCCATTTTTCAGGATGGACAGGTTCGCCATCGTAATTCCGACTTTCTCCGAAAGTTCGGTGACGCTCATTTTTCTTTTTGCCAACATAACATCAATATTAATGATTATCGCCATAAGAACACCTCAGACTGTCAAATCATTTTCTGATTTGATTTCAAGTGCATGTGTTAGCAGTTCTTGAAGAACAGCTGCAAAAATTGCTACTGTTGAAGCGGCAATAATAATGACTACTCCAACGATTGCGATTGAAGTATGCAGGACGAGCTGGAATCCAAGGAATGCGAAGCCTATGAGATATAAGATGGTTATCGTAGCCGCACAATGTTTGATATGCTTCAATGACTCTACAGCGAATTCAGAAAAAGCATTTTTCTGGTCGATATAATAGAGCAGCTTCAGAGCGTGATATAGAGCAATATAAAACGGTATCGCAGTAGTATATACAACGATGAGCACAGGATATATCAAATAGGCATAATCAGGGTTCAACGCTGCACGATTCGTAGCGAATCCTGGCAACCAGAATATACACAGAATAAGAGCCGTAATCCCAATAATGGCAATAGCCAGTTTAAGGATGGCTGTTTTTCTTCGCAGCATAAAGCACCTCACATTAAACTAATGACTATAGCATATCATTATATTTATCTTTTATAAATTTAATGTTTATTAGTAAATATATATTTTTAATCAGGTGCGTGAATCGGCTGCTTCTTTTCCTCGGAGCGCCCTTCTTTCACATGCTTTAACTGAGCGACGATCATGAAGGAAACGATGACAAGCAAAAACCACGAGCTGAATTTCCCCCACTGAACGAAATTCCAACCGTTTGCTTGATGCGGATAGCGCCAAGCGCCCAGAAACGTCCCGATATTTTCTGCTACCCAAATAAAAAAACCGATTAACGCAAACGACAGCACGAGCGGCATCCGCCGCGTCACGCCCAGAACCGTATACTCGACATATGTCCGAAAGAAGACAGCGAACAGCAGGATGGTCAACACCCAGCGCAAATCAAACATGAAGTGGTGGGTCATGAAATTGAGGTAAATCGCCGCGCCTAGCGGCACGGTACACCACGGCTTCGGATATCGGTGCAGCGTCACTTGCAGTCGGCGCCACGCCTGACATAAGTAACTTGCGACGCTCGCATACATGAATCCGCTATAGAGCGGCACGCCGAACACTTTTGACCATCCGTCGAGCGGGTACGTCCATGATCCCATTTGAACTTTGTAAATTTCGAGCACGAGCCCGATCAAGTGGAACACGCAAATTACCTTCAGCTCGTCGATCGTTTCTATCCCGGTTCGGATCATGATGATTTGCACCGAGATACAGACAAGCAGCATGAAATCGTAGCGGTGCATGTACGGAATGTCTACCACTCGCGTGAACGCGAGCGTCGCAAAAATAATGGCCGGGAACAGGCATGCCAGCGCCTGCTGCCAGCCAAACTGGACAAACGATTTGAGTTTAAAAGCCATTCTATAGTTCCTCCTGCGTTGGAATCTGTCTGACGGGACGTTGCGGCCTTCGAACAAGTTCCTTGATATAGCGGCCATGCAGCTAGACAGGTACTATCATAATCGGAGACATCCTTTTGGTCAATAAAAATTTATTGTTAAACGATAAATTTTTATTGTATTAATTTATGGGAATCGGATTGTATGGAGTGTTTACACTTGATATAGATAGAATTTCTACGCCACGAGAGACACAGTAGTAGTAAAACATCGATCAGTCAGATGACATGGCGATTTGGTGCTTTTTCTTTTTTTCAAAGAAAGGGTTTTACGAGAGGTTTGATGATGCCGTTGTGTTAACATCAGGCGAGAAGGAATCGTTTTGCGTCACTTAATAATCGCAGCGTTACATCGTCTAAGCTTATAGAACGCGCTTTCACAGCGAAAACATGTTCCGTTTACTTATAATTTTACTTGTTTTGGGTAAATTCCCTTATATCGAAAAATGTACGTCTGGACGAAATGACTTATGGAGCAGAATGTAGGAGCGGATTCACAGGATTGTCAGAGCACAAGGAAAGCCCATGAACCAAGGCGAATATGCCGAGATTCATGGGCTTAGGTTAGGAGGTTAGTACGGTTATCCCTACGTGAAATGCTTTAGCAAGTCAATCAATGGAGGAATAACTGCACCCAAGAATCCTAATACCGCGATGAAAATTGACATATCAATCACTCCTTGCTAGGTTTGCCAAGAAACTGTTATGTTTCTTGTACAAAATATATCGGCATGGAAACTCTGATCTTTTACGGTTTTATAAGGAAAATTACAAAAAAAAATCATTTTTTTAACAAAATAAAAAATAGATTATTTAGTTCAGGAAAGAATGGGAGAGATAAGACCCGGAGTGCCCAATCAAGTAACATAACTATATAATCGGTGTTCATGCTGCAAGCTGACGTCTGTCCAGAACAGATGTAAGCTTGTTTTTTGTCAGTCTGTAACAGGCGATACCTGCCTGCAGCAGAGAACGAATCGAAGGTTTTTACTGTCCCCAATGCTTCGCAATAAATTCATCCCGGCCTGACTTGGCGCGGTCTTCCTTGTAATGCTCCGGTTCCTTGCGGTAATAGTCTTGATGATAATCCTCTGCGGGATAGAACGGCTGGGCATCTGCAATCGGCGTGACGATGGGCTTGTCGAAGCTTCCGCTTGCAGCAAGCGCCGCCTTCGAGGCTTCGGCTTTGCGGCGCTGTTCCTCCGAATGAACGAAGATGGCCGTTGTATACGAATGACCCCGGTCTTGAAATTGACCTTCGGCGTCAGTAGGGTCAATCTGCGCCCAGAACAGCTCCAGCAGGCGTTCATATGCGATGACGGCAGGATCGAACGTAATCTGGACCGCTTCGATATGCCCTGTCGTTTGCGACTTCACTTGCTCATAGGTCGGGTTCGGAATGTTTCCTCCCGTATAGCCGGAGACGACGCTATGCACGCCGTCCCATTGATCGAACGGTTTGACCATGCACCAGAAGCAGCCGCCTGCGAATGTCGCCGTCTCTTTGCACGCCTCTGGAGCGGAAGCGCGTTTCTCCTCGCGAGAGTTCGCTGATTGTGGATAAGACATGTGTGAGTTCCTCCTTGCTTTGGAAGTATCAGTAGTTCCGTGGTTGCCAGTTGATGTAGATGTTTGGGAAGAAAGAGCGCGGCCCTCTTTCCTTGAGGAGAGAGCCGCGCTTCGTGTTAAATATTTGCTGTTTGAATCCCGGCTGTGCGGGTTAAAAATATCCGTTAATTCAATCCGTTACGCACGTTCCACAATCGTGTTGTATGTCGTGCGGTCTGTATGCTTCACGAGCTGAATAAGCAATTCCTTCGCCGCATCTATGTCGTCCGTATGAACGATGGAAGCCGGAGTATGAATATAGCGTCCGCAGACGCCAATAACGGTGGAAGGCACGCCTTTATTGCTCAAATGAACTTGTCCCGCATCGGTTCCCCCCGGGGATACGAAGTATTGATATGGAATCTTGTGCGTATCCGCAGTATCTTGGATAAACTCAACCAAGCCGCGATGCGTAATCATCGTCGGGTCGTAAATGCGGAGCAATGCGCCCTTGCCAAGGTGGCCGAACGAGTTCGGATCGCCCGTCATGTCGTTCGCCGCGCTGCAATCAAGCGCGTAGAAGATGTCGGGCTGAATCAGGTTCGCCGCCGTGCGCGCGCCGCGCAAGCCGACCTCTTCCTGTACGGTTGCGCCGGCGAACAAGATGTTCGGCAGCTTGGCCTGCTCCCGGTGAAGCTCCTTCATCAGTTCAATCGCAAGGCCGACGCCGTAGCGGTTGTCCCATGCCTTGGCCATGATTTTCTTCGGATTGAGCAGCGGGGTGAACGGGCAGACGGGAACGATTTGCTGGCCCGGACGGATGCCGGCTTTCTCTGCCTCTTCACGGCTGTCTGCGCCTACATCGATATACATATGCTTCGTGTCGACAGGCTTGTTCGCCGTTGCTTCATCGAGCAAATGCTTCGGAATGGAGCCGACGACACCCGGAATCGGGCCGTTCGGCGTAATGACTTCCACTTGCTGCGCGAGCACGACCTGTCCCCACCAGCCGCCAAGCGGCGTGAATTTCAGCATCCCGTTCGGCGTAATCTGTGTCGTCATGAAGCCGACTTCGTCCAAATGACCGGCCACCATGACGCGGGGACCTTGCTCATCGCCGCGCATGACGCCGAAGACGCTGCCGAGCGCATCATGTACGAATTCATCCGTATATTTGGATAATTCTTGCTTTACCAGTGCGCGAAGCTCTCGTTCAAAGCCCGGAGCGGAAGGGAATTCTGTTAAGGTGCGGAATAAATCTAACGTCTCTTGCTGCATCGAAATATGCTCCTTTCATAATAAACCAATCATTATGTAACTTAAGTATGAACCGTTCCAATTGCGGATGCAAGCTTTAGAAACGAGAAGTAAAAACCTGATTTTCATTTCATTTTATGGCGGTCAACATGAGCACACAAAAATAGGAGCTTAAAAAGGAGGATCTTTTTTGCATCATTCACTTATCTCTTTAGTCATCGTGCTCTTTGTAGCCTTCATCACGCCGATCGCGCTGCATCGGTTGAAGCTGACGCTCGTCCCGGTCGTCGTCGCGGAGATCGTGATGGGGCTTATTATCGGCAAAAGCGGATTCGATATTGTGCATCCGGACCAATGGCTGTCGATGCTCTCGACGCTCGGATTCATATTTCTGATGTTCTTGAGCGGATTGGAAATCGATTTTGCCGCTTTTGCGGGGAATAAGAAAAGAGAGCAGCTCGATAACGGGAACACGGCTCCGCACCCGCTTGCGGTATCCTTTCTCATCTTCGTATTCATTTTCATCCTGTCCCTCGTCCTGTCGTATTTGTTCGTATGGGCAGGCTTCATTAGCAACGTGTTCCTGATGACGCTTATCATTTCGACGATTTCGCTCGGGGTGGTCGTGCCGACATTGAAGGACGCGCATATCATGAAGACGAACATCGGACAGATTATTTTGCTTGTCGCCGTCATTGCCGACTTGGTGACGATGGTGCTGCTTGCCGTCTTCGGCGCTCTATATGGGGAAGGCGGACCCAATTCCTGGCTGCTGCTCCTATTATTCGGTGCGGGCGTGCTGTTGTTTTTCGTAGGAAAAAGGTTCAAAAACCGCTCGTTCCTGGAGTCAATGTCGACGGGAACCGTGCAAATCGGGATTCGTGCCGTCTTTACCTTGATGATGGTGCTGGTGGCCTTGTCGGAAACCGTCGGAGCGGAAAATATTCTCGGCGCATTCCTTGCCGGGGTGCTCGTGTCCCTGTTGTCGCCGAATCACGATCTAGTGCAGAAGCTCGACTCCTTCGGATACGGATTTTTCATTCCGATCTTTTTCGTTATGGTTGGTGTTGAAATGGATTTATGGGGGCTGTTCGGCGATTGGTCGATTTTCATCTTGATTCCGTTGTTGTTCGCGGCGCTTCTTATCTCCAAGGTCCTTCCGGCGGCATTGCTAAAGCGCTGGTACGACTTCAAGACGGCGTTGGCGGCTGGATTCCTCCTTACCTCGACGCTATCGCTTGTCATTGCGGCAGCCAAAATCGGGGAACGTCTGGACATAATTAACGGGCGCATGTCAGGCGCGCTGATTCTCGTCGCGGTCATTGCGAGCATCATATCGCCAATCGGATTCAAGAAGCTGTTCCCCGGAGTGCGGCAGGAGGAGGCGCGCAAGAAGATCGCGTTTGTCGGAGCGAATCAGATGACGCTCCTTGCCATGAGGGATTTGAATGCCAACCTGTATGAGGCGAGCTTGTACCGCACGGCGGAAGAGACGGAGGAACTGGCGGAAATGAATGAACATGCATCGTCGTTGGCATCCATTTCGAATATTTCCGGCTATACCCCGGAAGCGCTGGAACGAGCAGGCATGCTGGATGCCGATATCGTCGTCATGGCAACGGGGGAAGAACGGCGCAATGCCGAGCTGGCTGTCTGGGCACAGTCTGCGGGCGTGGAACGCATTATCGCAGCCGTCGCCTCACCAAAGCTTGAAGAATCGTTGCGCCACCGCGATATCGACGTATTCTCGGCGCTGTTCTCGGCGAAGACGCTGCTGCAGGCGCTCATTGAGTCGCCGGGCGTCATACGCATTTTGAGCAATCAGGAGACGTCGCTGTATCAGATAGATTTAAATAACCGCAAATACGACGGCATGCGCATTCGATCGTTTCCATTTACGGGTGACGTCATCTTTGTCCGCTTATTCCGCGATCAAGATTCTATCGTACCGCATGGGGATACGACGCTCAAGCTGGGCGACCGTCTAATTATGACCGGTTCGGTGGAGTATATGGAGGAATTGAAGCGCGAATTGGAATATTCAGTGTAGGGCAACCACGAATGAGGAGGCAGTGCCAACGCTGGCCGACTCTTAGACTCACTCTCCCGGCAGGTCAGGTAATGAGAGCGCCTGACTGAATGGGAGAGTGAGCGAAAGAGGCAATTAGGCCATTCCCGTTCCACTCTGGAATTTCACGGTTAGCTGCTCCTGCCCAACCGATAATACAAAAAGGCTGCCGACGTATAAGAGCATACGTCGGCAGCCTCTTTGTTTATGCAGATTATTTCTGCGCTGCAATAAAAGCATCGATATTGGACATGACGTCCTCGGTAACGCGCTGCAATCTTGCTTGGGCGTCCTCGCCGGATGTGCCCTTCACTGCGAAGTACATCTTAATTTTCGGCTCCGTTCCGGATGGGCGCAGACAGAACCAGCTTCCGTCCTCCAAGTGGAACTTGAGCACGTTCTCCTTCGGCAGATCATACAATCCTTGCGCGAAGTCTTCCGTGCGCACAATTCGGACGCCACCGGCCGTGCCAGGCGCTTGGCCCCGCCAATTTTCCATAATGCCGCCGATAACGGCCACGCCCTCTACACCTTTCAGCGTTCGTGTCTGCAGGCCTTCCAAGTAATACCCGTGCTCCGCGTACAATTGCTGCAGCACCTCGTACAGCGTCTTGCCATGAGCTTTGTAGTATGCGCCCGCCTCGCAAATAAGCATAGCGGCGATGACCGCGTCCTTGTCGCGGGCATAATTGCCAGCCAAGTAGCCGTAGCTTTCTTCGTAACCGAAGATGAACGTGTGCTCGCCGGTCTGATCGAACGCCGTCATTTTCTCTCCGATATATTTGAAGCCGGTCAGCGTATTAAATACGGTCATGCCGTGTGATTTCGCAATGGACGCGCCAAGCTCGCTCGTTACGATCGTTTTGATGACTGCGCCGTTCGCAGGCAGCGTTCCCTTCGCCTTCATTGCATCGAGCAAATAGTGCACCATAATGGCACCGGCTTGGTTCCCGGTCAGAACGACATACTCGCCATTCGCGTTCTTCACGACGGTCCCCATTCGGTCTGCATCCGGGTCCGTGCCCATAATGATGTCCGCATCCCAAGCCTTCGCTTGTTCAATTGCAATGGTGAACGCCTCGCGTTCTTCCGGATTCGGAGATTTCACGGTAGAGAAGTTCGGATCCGGCTTCTCCTGTTCCGGCACCACGCGCACCTGCTGGAACCCGATGCGCTCCAACACGCGCCGTACCGGCATGTTGCCTGTTCCGTGCAGCGGAGTATAGAGAACGCGGAATTGCTCGCTCGTCCTGCGCACCAGCTCTTCATTCTGGCTTACTTGCGCAACAGCCGATATGTACGCCGCATCCATATCTTCCCCCAGCCATACGAGCAAGCCCTGCGCCTCCGCTTCCTCACGGCTTAACTTGCGGATAGCTGCGAGCGAAGTCACGCCGCGAATCTCGGCAATGACGCGGGCAGCTGTCTCGGGCGTAATCTGCCCTCCGTCGTCGCCATACACTTTATAGCCGTTATATTCCGGCGGATTATGGCTGGCGGTAACGACAATGCCTGCGTTTGCCTTCAACTGGCGCACCGTGAACGACAGCTCCGGCGTCGGGCGCAAGCTCTCGAATACATACGCCTTGATGCCATTGCCGGCTAATACCAGAGCCGCCTCAAGCGCAAATTCAGGCGAGAAATGCCGGGAGTCATAAGCAATGGCGGCTGATGGGGAAACCGTTGTTTCCTTTAAATACTGGGCAAGTCCTTGCGTGGCTTTGCCGACCGTATAGACGTTCATGCGGTTGCTGCCCGCGCCGATTACGCCACGAAGACCCCCTGTGCCGAATTCCAAGTCTTTATAAAAGCGATCCGTAATTTCGCGTTGTTCGCCGGCGATGCCTTGCAGCTCCGCTTTTGTCGTCTCGTCGATATGAGGATCGTGTAACCACGCGTCATAATTTTGTTGCGCACGAAGTGCCGTATCCATTCGTTGATTGCCTCCTTCAAATCATCTTACCGTGCATTGATCTATTGTACTGGAATTTGCAGAATCCTGCATGTGAAAAATCACGCACTAATTCCATCGTACGCAGCCGGGGGACAGTTATATGACTTCATGTATGATATGCAAAAAAGAAATAGACCACTCGCTTGCAGATGGAAAGATCTGCAGCGGGCGGTCTATATAGTGAAGAGTGGTTAATCGTTCATTATGGCAAGTCGATGAGCATGATATGAGAGTCTTGCTCGAATTGCAGCTTAAGCGACTGTACATTCCGGATGCGGGCGTCATCGCGGCGCTCAAGCGTCGCTCCGTCATCGAACCGGACTTCTCCCTCGATGATGAACATGTACAGGGCTCGGCCCGGCTTCGTTTCGTACACAAGATTTTGCCCTGCCGCGAATTGTCCAAGATGAAGCGTGACATCCTGATGGATTCGCGCAGTTCCGAGTTCCTCCGCCCGATTGGATACGACCGGAACTAGTCGATTCTGTATCGACTCCATGCCATAGGTGAACGTTTCATAGGATGGCTGGAGCCCCATCTTTTCCGGTAGAAGCCAGAGCTGCAACAACTGCAGCGATTCGCTGTCCGAAGCATTGAATTCGCCGTGATAAATGCCGGTGCCGGCACTCATGCGCTGAATTTGACCCGGCACGATAATTTCCCGATTGCCTGTCGTATCCCGATGCTCCAGTTGGCCTTTCAGCACGACGGTGACGATTTCCATATCCCTGTGCGGATGCAGATCGAAGCCTGTTCCCGGGGCGATATGATCATCATTCAATACCCGCAGCGCGCTGAACTGGATATTGTCCGGATCATAGTAGTCGGCAAAAGAAAAGCTAAAATGGGTTTTTAACCATCCATGATCATTGTGATAGCGTTCATTCGCCCGTCGAATCGAGCGATTCATCGTTTCCTTCATGACGATTCCTCCTCAATATTATAGAGTGTCCAAGCTGGCAACGGTTCAAGAGCGTTCAACGGCCGCTCCCGCTTACCCTTGCAGCATAGCATCTATGGAAAACGAACCAGCCCCGATTAGAGCCACTGCAATAACCGTCGCAATAAGAATGACGTTGTATTCAATCCCGTTCTGAGTGACCCAGTATCCGTTGGCCCCATGAACTTTCACAATCGCGACCAACATCGTGCCGACAATAAGCGCGGCGCCGACCCATGTGAACAAGCCTAAACCGAACAGCAGGCCGCCAGCCAATTCCGTCATTCCGGCCAGCAGCGCCATAGCGACACCCGGCCGCATTCCGATGGATTCAAACCAGCCGCCAGTGCCTTTCAGGCCGTGACCGCCGAACCAGCCGAACAACTTCTGTGCGCCGTGTCCCATCATCGTTGCTCCGATAATAATACGGATAAGCAATAAACCGTAATCTGCCATCATACCTATTTTTCCTCCTCAAATTGTAACAAATATAATTAAATAAAACAAAGATTCTTGAATTCGAGACATTAAGCCTGATAAGACCCCTCTTGCAATCAAGAAGGGCTAATCAGGAGAGGCCGCGCTCTGACCCAGCGTTTTCAGGAGCTGAATCAACTGCTGCTTCTCGTCTGCAGTCAAGCCTTTCATGGATTCATGAATGGCTGTCGCATGCTTCGGAAAGATGGCTGTCATGACGCGTTCGCCTTCTACCGTCAACTCCGCATAGATGACCCGGCGATCTTGTTCGCAAGGACGCCGCTTGATGTAACCTTTGTTCACGAGCTTATCAATGACGTAAGTCATCGTCCCGCTAGCCAAGAGCACTTTGCCGCCAATCTGTTGAATGGGAGTGGAGCCTTTATGATACAGCATTTCCATCACTGCGAATTCTGACGGGTTAAGCTGGTAATGCTTCATGTCATGCTGCGCGTGATCCATTAATGTTTTCGATGCCCGCGAGAGCACGACGAACAATTTAAGGGATTGCTGCACATCGGCATCCATCGATTCCAACCGATTCTCATGCATGGTTATTCACCGCCTTTACATTTGCCACCACTAATGTCTTGAATAATAATATCTTGAATACGAGATAAATTTATCATAAGCCGCTGCAGTTGTCAACTTATAATTTGCCGATATTTATGAAACCCTATCATGGAAACGAAAGGATGACAAGGAAAGGCGTGATCATTGTGCCATCGGCAATGCCGTTGCAAGAGGCGTCGGATGCGGATATGGTCTGGTCTTCTGACGGGAAAGAAAATGTAAATCATTTAGAAGCGATATTTCACCATTGTTCGGACATCGTGTTCTTTTCCTTTTCATTTCAGGGCGGACAACAGGCTTCTTTAATATATGTCGACGGTATGGTGGACAATTTACAGATTGACGAGCATGTCATCGAGCCGCTCGTTACACGTTATCAGCACGATCCGGAGGAGGACGGCGTTACGGTCGGCAGTGTCCGGCATACGTTGACGGCGGTGAAGGTGAAGACACATTCGACTATGCAGGAGGCAGTCGAGCTGATCTTGTCGGGCATGACGCTCCTCATCCCGCATCAATGCGACACCGCTTTCTCTATCGAAGCGATCCAGTTCGACAAGCGAAGCGTGACGGAGCCTGATTCGGAATCCGTCGTCCGGGGGCCGCGGGACGGCTTCGTCGAGACGATGCAGTCAAATACGAGTCTGCTTCGCCGCCGTATCCGCTCCCCGAAGCTTAAGATACAACCGATTAAACGGGGGAAGCTGACCCATACAACGATCAATCTTGTATATATGGAGGGCTTGGCAAGCGAGCAATTGCTGGAAGAGGTGAAGCGGCGTCTGGACAACATTACGTTAGAGAGCGTGTTGGATAGCGGGTATGTGGAACAATGTCTGGAGGACAATCCGTATTCCCCCTTCCCGCAGCTTCTGACGACCGAGCGCCCGGATGTTGCGTCGTCCCATTTGCTGGAAGGAAGAGTTGTCATTCTGGTGGATGGCTCTCCGGTTGCGCTTATCGCTCCTGCGTTGTGGGTGTCCTTTCTGCAGTCGCCCGAGGATTATTACGAGCGCCACTTTTTTGGAACAATTGTACGATGGTTGAGATATACCAGTATATTTGTGTCTCTTCTCGGACCTTCCATATATGTGGCCGTCATCTCGTATCATCAGGAAATGATACCGACTGCCCTCATCCTGACGATGGCGAAAGCGCGGACCCAAGTGCCGTTTCCCGCATTGGTGGAGGCGCTGCTGATGGAATTTATGTTCGAAGCGCTTCGTGAGGCCGGGGCCAGATTGCCGAAGCAGGTCGGCTCTGCGGTAAGCATCGTGGGCGCGCTCGTAATTGGACAAGCCGCGATATCGGCCGGGCTTGTCTCCGCTCCGATGGTCATGGTCGTGGCGATTACGGGTGTCGCCTCCTTCATTGTGCCGCACTATAACCTGGGTATTTCCGTGCGGCTCCTCCGCTTTCCGATTATGCTGCTGTCGGGATTTCTCGGGCTTATCGGAACGATGATGGGCTTCATTCTGCTCGTGACACATTTGCTGACGTTGAAATCATTCGGCGTGCCTTATTTAACCGGCGTCGCCCCATTCAGAACTTCGATGATGAAGGATATCCTGATTCGGCAGCCGGTATGGGCAGAGAACATGATCCGCGAAACCGATCAAATGCAAAACGCGGAGCAATCATCAGACAAAGCAAATCAAGGGAATGGATTGGGCTGATCTTGGAATGGAGGGGGTTGTATGATGCGAAAAGCGGTTCGTCAACCATGCCGATATGCGGTGTCATTCGGTATCGTCATGTTGATGCTGACCACACTTACCGGCTGCTGGGATCGTACCGAGCTGGAGCAATTGTCTATCATTTTGGCTGCCGGTCTGGATTCAGACGGCAACGGAGGCGTGAAGATGACGCTCCAGGTATTCGTGCCGAAGGAAGGCGGCAGTGGCGGGCAGCAGTCCGGCGGCGAGCCGAAAAAGGGAGGTGAAGGCGGGGGGCAGACGACGGTTTTCTCTGCATCGGGACCAACCTTGGGTCATGTGCTGTTTGATTTACAGAATAAAATGCCGCGCTATATCTTTTGGGGACATGCGGAAGTGTACGTCATAAGCAAGGAATTGGCGTCGAAGGGGGTGTTGGAGCACTTCGATTTCTTCCAACGATTCCAGAGTCCGCGCGAGCGCGCGCTTATCTTTGTTGCCGACGGCCAGGCAAGTGAATTCCTCAAATCGCCGCCGCAGCTGCAAAATACCGTGGCCGAGCTGTTCGAGGATTTGGGGAAGTCGCGTGCCGTTTGGAATATCAGCTTACTGGAAATGGTCAAAATGCTGAGCGGAGATTCGGGAACGGCCTATGCGCCATTTGTCGAGTGGAGCAACAGCGAGCTTGGGGTCCAGGTCCCTTCCGTAAATCAGCTGGCCATTATAAAAAAGGACCGCTATATTGGCGGAATGTCCGGAGAAGATATGCTGGGGGTCATGATCCTGCGAGGTGAAAAACGGCTGTCTGTCTCGTATTGCTCGGAAGGAGAGACCGCACATGATTGTCTGACGCTGCGTCTCAGGCAGAACCGGATTGATATCGAGCCGCGATGGGACGGGCGCAAGCTGACAATGCGCATCAAAATATTTCCATTCATGGACGCGATACAGAATAACAGTCAGTTTGACGTGTCAAATGCAGCAGAGGCGCATAAGGCGCAGCTCAAGGCCAATCAGAAGATTAAGCGCATTATCGACCATTCTATCATGATTTCGCAGACACAATGGCAGGCGGATGTGTTCGGCTTCGCAAAATATGTCCACCGCAAATATGCGAAGGAGTGGAACCGGACGATTAAGCAGAATTGGGAACGAATCTATAAGGATATGGATACGGAGATTACGGTGGAGTCGCTTATTGTCCGCCCGGGCAGCATTAGGGAAAATTTGAAAAAGGTAGGTGAGCGCTAAATGACGTACCCCTTTTTCGCAGCCATGTGCATTCTAATGATCCTGAACGGCCTGTTCGAATGGACGAGACGGCGCAAGACGCCTATTCGGGAGCTGCGCGCCTTCTTCATCTTGTCCGCGCTGGGCTGGGCCGTTGTTTTGTATATGGGCATTTTTCACAAGGGTCCGACGCCGCGTGATTTAATCGATTTCTTTTTTATGCCAGTCTACTTGTGGCTGAATGGTTGAGGGAGGGAGATATGGAACAAGGTCGCATTACTTGGCCGCAGCTTGGCATGTTGATGTATTTGATGGTGGGTGCAACTTCCGTGCTTATCGTTCCTTCAGTGACGGCTAAGTATGCCCATCAGGATTTGTGGATGACGCCCTTCATCGGTTCGGTAGTCGGCTTTGCGTCACTCTATATGGCGCTCAGACTGTATCGGTATTATCCGAATCAGTCGATCATTCAGTACGGCGAGCATTTACTGGGCAAATGGATCGGCGGGACGGCCAACCTCGTATGGCTCTTCTTCCTCTGGCAGAATACAGGGGTGATTTTGCGGGAATATGGGGAGTTTATCGTCGGTTCTGTCCTGCTGCGCACGCCGCAAAGCGTCGTGAATATCTGCCTCATCTTCGTATGCGCCTTGGCAATTCGCGGGGGCATTGAGGTGCTTGGCAAGTTTGCCTTGCTGATTGCCCCGCTGTTCTTGGGATTTGTCATCTTCATTCCGTTGCTGTTGACGCCGGAAATGGATGTCTTGCAAATCACCCCGGTGCTGGAAAATGGCTGGAAGCCGGTCCTGAAAGGCTCCCTTCTGCCAATGGAGTGGTTCATGGAATTTGTGCTCGTCAGCTTCATCCTCCCTCATGCGACCGGACAGAGGAGCCCGTGGAGATGGCTCAGCCTGCCGATTGTCCTCATGCTCGGCACAATGGTGCTGCTGAATTTGACGTGCCTGTTCGTGTTCGGCGAACTTACCTCCATGTATACCTTTTCCGTATTCAATGCGGCAAAATATATCAGCTTGGGCAACATCATCGAACATATCGAAGCGATTGTAATGGTTCTGTGGATAATGGGCGGATTCGTTCAGATCAGCTCATGGTTTTACATACTAGTCATCGGAACGGCCCAGTCCTTCCGCATCCGTGATTACCGTCCGCTAGTGTTCCCCATCGGCATTCTTATCGTGGCAATGAGCTTATGGATTGTGGATGATATATCGGAGATGACGAAGTTATTCACGACAAGCGGGGCGGTATTTGCAGCTGCGGTACAGATTTGTTACCCGGCCTTGCTTCTTTTGATCGCAATGTGGAAGCATAGGACCAGAGAAACGAAGTATCGGGAACAGCGCGATTCGTCTTCAGCCACATGACGGACCGAGCGGAGGCCATCCGTCCGCCGTCCGTAAGAATGTGTTGATACGTCGGGGCGATCGCTCTTGTCTTATAATTTTAACGATACGACAGTGAGGTGAATTCTTGTGGAAAAGGGCCGCATTACATGGCCGCAGCTGTGCTTGCTCATGTACTTGGCGGTAGGCTCTACGTCAGTATTGATTATTCCTGCCATTACCTCGAAATTTGCGGGAAATGATCTGTGGATTTCTCCTATCATTGGCTCCAGCACGGGATTTCTGACGATGTTTCTGCTGCTTAAGCTTCATCATTATTATCCGGATCAGACGATGATGCAATATGGCGAGCTGTTGCTTGGCAGATGGATTGGCGGGGCAGCCAATCTCGTATGGCTGTTCTTCCTCTGGCATGGCGCGGGGCTCATACTGCGGGAATACGGGGAATTCATTGTCGGCTCGGTGTTGTTGCGAACGCCGGAAAGCGTGGTTACTATCTGCCTTATCTTCGTATGCGCCGTAGCGATTCGCGGGGGCATCGAAGTGCTGGGGAAGTTTTCGCTCTTGATTGCTCCACTGTTTGCTGGTTTCATTTTTCTGACTCCGGTCCTGCTTCTCCCCGAACTCGATGTTCATCATATCACTCCGGTGCTTGAGAAAGGGTGGAAGCCGGTATTCGAAGGGGCGGTCACTCCGCTTGTCTGGTTCATGGAATTTGCGCTTATCGGCTTCATTATTCCGTTTGCAACAGGGAAGCGCAGCAAGTGGAGGTGGAGCGTCATTTCCGTCCTGCTGATGCTCTTGACAATGCTCGTCACCAATTTGACGTGCTTGTTTCTTTTCGGCAATCTGACGTCGTTGTTCACCTTTCCGATCTTCGTTGCTACCCGTTATATTAGTTTGGGCAATTTCTTCGAGCACGTGGAGGCGATCGTGATGGTGTTGTGGGTCATGAGCGGATTCGTTCAGATGGCGGTATGGTATTACGCGCTCGTTATCGGCACGGCGCAGTGCTTCAAGCTGAACGATTATCGCCCCCTTGTCTTCCCGCTCGGAATTCTTATCGTTGCCATGAGCATCTGGATAGCGGACAATATTCAGGAAATGATTGATTTGTTCATGACGTCTGAGCCGTTTTTTTCGGGAACGGTGCAGATCTTATATCCGGCCCTGCTGTTGCTGCTCGCCTGGTGGAAGCATAGGCGGAACGATTGCCCGAATGCCCAAAACGGCCCGTCTCCTTCATAATCGCTGCAGTGGCTTACGTGTCTCGCTGGTTATCCTTCTCTGAATGTGTACGGCAAAAGCAGCGGGGCAATGGCGGAGACGGGAAGTTGGGGCGGAGGATTACCTGCATCATTGTTTAGGGCAAGAAGATTGAATTCGCGTCGCTGCGACGGCTGAACGCCAGGGATAGGGCGAGCAGCGTCAACAGGGCAGCGAGGCCATAAGCGGTATAGGCAATGCTCGTTATGTCCTGCTGCTTGACAGCAATGCCGATATAAGCCCACACGAAGATGAGCACGAACACCGGATCGCGGTTCGGCCCGCCGACAACCCAAGCAATCAACGCCCCGATTGCCAGCAACAAGACGTTCCACGCTTCCTCTCCGAGGCCGAAGCCGTTCCACTGCGCGTCATACAGGACGACTGCAACGTTGACAATCGTCACTGCGCTAATCCAGCCCAAGCAGATACTGAACGGCAGCCGGATCAGCCAGCGTCCCGCCGCCGTGGAGGTTCCCGCTTTGCGCAAATTGCTATAAATAAAGATGAAGCTCGTCAATAATCCAATCATGGCGATGAGAGACAGCCATACTTGCGTATGCAAGTAATGCCACAGCATTATCCAACCGATGTGGAACAGGCAGCTGTAGATAAAGACAGGACCGATAGCCCGTACGGAAGGCTGGACGTCCTGTCCGGGAAGCGCTTGATAGACAACGAATCCGGCCAGCAGCGCATAAATCAGTATCCAAATGCCGAAGGTATAGCTTGCGGGTGTAATCAGCACTGGAAACATGGCAGAAATGTCCCCTGTCGTCTTTCCACCCAACGGCACGGTCTCGGCCAGCGCGTTTACGGCCAATACGCCGGCAAAGGCGAGAATGTTAAGCCATTTGCAGTTAAAAGCGCGCATATCGCTCCCCCCTCGGTTGTTCAAGAAACTCGCTTTATGAACACGTACTATTACAGAATATACCCGAACCCGTCCAAAAATAACGGGGAGAAGAAAGATTGCATGAGATATTTTACATATTATAGCTCGGATTTTCGTTTCCGATAGGCGTTTGGAGATATGCCCACCACTTTTTTGAACACCTTGCTGAAATATTTCTCATCCTGATAGCCAGCCATTTCCGCAACCTGCGCGATGCGAAGGTGCGGGTTCAACAGCAGCATTTGCGCTTTCTCGATTCGAATTTGCGTTACATAATCCGACAGGTTGATGCCGAACTGCTGCTTGAATTTGCGCGAAATATATTCGCGGCTCACATAGAAGCGTCCCGCCATATCCTGCAGTGACAGCTCCTCATGATAATGCTGTTCAATATATTTGGCAATGTCAAAAATAATATGCTGCTCCTGCCCTTGATGGCTGAGCAGCGCCGCCGACAGCGCCGCCAACGCCGTCTGCCAGGCGTCCTCCCAGACGTCCCACCGCAGCTCTTCCGAGCAGTCGCTATCGGTCAACGGATCATGCTGCGCCAGCTGGGCGATCAACTGATCTGCGGCATCGGGGGCCACCTCTTGGGCAATGCGCATACGGAGCGCCGCCCATTCCTTGAGCCACGTCTGCAGCATATGCGGCGTTACCGCATGCAGGGAGCGCACGGCATCGACCCAGCGGCGGACGGCGCTCTTCAATTGCTCGGCGTGGCCGCTCTGTACAGCCAGCTTCCATGCTTCTTCATAAGAGGCGAGCCGCACGGCTTTGCTGGCAGCGGAAGCGCCGGCATCTTTAAACGCGCGGCTGCCAGGCGCAGCATGAATATGCGATGTGCGTTCGAGCAGGTTGCGATGCGCCAGCGCAGCTTTGGCCCCGGCATAAGCATTCTGCATTCCGGCTGGAAAAGCCGCTTTCTCGCTTACGCCGAAATGCAGCTTGCGCTGCATCGTCTGCTGCAAGCCTTTGTTCACCTGCTGCAGGACCGTTTCGATCCCGTCCGTCTGCTTCCACATGACGAGCACCAGCTCGTTCGGCGCACTGGAGTAGCGGAAGACTGCGCCGTGCGATTGCGCGTCTCGGTTCACAATCTCGTTGGCGATATTGAGCAGGGAGTAATATAGGAGCTGCCGGTTATCGCCGAATTTATGGCGGAACGTCGGATGGCACACATTAATCGCCGCAACGGCAATCTGCACTTCGTCTATGCCGGTTGGCAAGCCGAACTCGTATTGAAGCCTGCGCACATTCGCCTCATAGACGGAAGGATCGTCGAGCAGGCTCGACCACAGCTTCTCTGATAAGAGAGGCTTGAATTCGTTCACCTGCATGCGCTGCCGGTGCAGCGCGGTCCGCTCTTCTTCGTCCTGAAGCCAGGCGGCGACGGCTTTGGCTACAGCTGCATTAATCGTGTCTGGATCGATGGGCTTCAATATATAGTCCATTCCTCCGTGCTGCATCGTGTGCCGCACCAACGCAAAATCATCGTGTCCGCTTATGGCAATCAGCTTGCTCGCGGGGGAATGCCGGCTAATCCACTCCATTAAGGCGCTTCCGCTCATATTGGGCATCATCATGTCTGTCATGACGATTTGCGGCTTCTGCGAAGAGAGCAGCTCCACGGCTTGCTGTCCGTCGGCCGCTTCATAAATCTGGTCGATACCGTGCGCATCCCATTCCACAAGCAGCCTGATGGCGTCACGGACATGCTTCTCGTCATCAACGATCAATGCTTTCATGATTCATCACGCTCCATCTTCATGTGTATGACGATGCGGGTGCCTTGCGGTTCCGCAGCTTCCACCCTCATGTCGGCATTACCGCTGCTGAACAGCTTGAGCCGGATGAGCACGTTGACAAGGCCGATACCGGAGGAGGCTTCCCCCGTTACGAAATGATTGCGGGACAGCGAGTGTGTCGTCGATGTACCCGGCTGTTCCGGATGAAGCTCGCGCAGCTTCTCGTTGAGCTCAATCCGGCGCTGAAGCGGCATGCCGCGTCCGTTGTCCTCCACGATGAGTTCGACGAGCCCGTCAGGTTCATCGATAAAACGACTGCGAATCATGAGCTTGCCGCTTGTCAGTCCGCGGTCGAGCCCATGCTTGAAATAATTTTCGACGAGCGGCTGCAGTGTCATCTTGGGCACGAGAACGTTCAAGGTCGCCGCTTCATTCTCGTAGGCGGCCTCGAAGGTATTCTCGAACCGCTGCGCCTGCAGCCGCAAGTATGCTTTCACATGCTCGATTTCCTCGCGCAGAGTGACGATGCTCTGATCGGTATACATGCTGTAACGCATCATCTTCGCCAGAGCAGTCACCAGCTTGTAGATATGAGGCGCGTTCAATTGCAATGCCTGTGTGCCTATCGATTGCAGCGCATTGTTGATGAAATGCGGGTTAATCTGGGCCTGCAGCGCTTTGAGCTGGTTCGTTTTATTGGCAATCTCAAGCTGATATTCACGCAAAATAAGATTGTTGATCATGTCCATCATATTGCGGAACCGCTTCGAGACGACGCCGATTTCGTCATTGCTGACCGGCTGGATGTCCACGCGCAAGTTGCCGGTCTGAACCTGGTTGATATAGCGGACAAGCTGGCTAATCGGCTTCGTAATCCGCAGTGAGACGATAATGGTAGCCGCAATGATGACGACGAGCGACAGAGCGATGAGCAGCATATTGATGACCGCGGCGCGGTTCGCCTCGCGCAGCAAATAGGATTGCGGGATTTGCTTGACGAGTGTCCAGTTGGCGATAGGCGTTTCGATTCGTTCATGGATGAAAATAGAGTCATTCTTTTCAAAATGTCCGTTTCCATTGTTTCGGAAATCGGAAGGGGCATACCAGTCTTCATGGAGACGCTGTCCGATGAGCCGGCGATCGCCGGCATAGAACACGTCTCCTTCATCGTTTAGCAAATAGATGTGCTCTTTGTCCCGTTGGAACAATTGATCGATAATATCGGCGAGCGCACTTACCTTCACATCGATGGATAAGACACCGATCTCCTCCTTGGAAGGAACGCGGTAAATTTTCCGATGCAAAGAAAACACCTGCACGCTCGGAAAATAATACGGCGAGGTGGCGAAGCCATAAGTCTGGCTTAAATGTGTCGGTTGCATGCCGATGCCATCGCACGCATATTCCAGCGCCGGACCGTTCGGCTCCTGTTCATGCAAGCGGCGCGGCACGTTCTGGATGACCAGGGTGGCGCGCTTGACCTCGTTGCGGTATAAGTACACCTGCCAAATGTCGCGCATGGATGCCGCAATATTTTGCAAGGTGATATACGAATAGGACTCGAACGTGTAATCGTCGTATCCCCGGCTTAATTGGCGAAAAAATTCAAAATCGGTATAGACCGTCAGCGAAGCGCGATTTATATTCTCGAGGAAGTTCGCAAGATTGGTCTTGCCTTGAAAAATCAACTGATGATTTTCTTGTATGGCGCGTTTTTTCAGCGAATCCGTCGTGTAGCTGTAGGAAATGACCATCGTTGCTACAGTAGGGACGATGGTCGCAATGAGCATAAATGTAATGAGCTTCGTCCGAATACTGTTCCATCGCATAACATCGTCTCCTCCGGTTCAAAGTGTACCTTTTTCCTTGCGGTCAGGTCAATATATTCCACCTTTTCGTTCATCAGCATCAGTGGCAACCGCTTTCATAAAACCCCATACTGAATGTACAACACTTACTTTACACGCAAAGGGGAGAGTCGGATGTCGCGCAAAGCATGGTCTCAAGTTGGACAGCAGCTCTTTTTCATCGGCCCGGCGGCATTCTTTTTTACATTAATTGTCGTCATTCCGTTCCTGCTTGGCATGTATTATTCGTTCACTGATTGGAATGGGGTATCGGGTACGGTTGCTTGGGTGGGATTGGATAACTTTACGCAAATTTTCGCAAAAGACTCGGATTTTTTTCCGGCCTTCTGGTTTACGACTAAATTTACGATTGTGGGCGTTGTTCTGACGAACTTGCTCGGCTTTGCGCTTGCTTACGTGCTTACGAAGCCGCTCAAGCTGCGCAACGCGCTGCGGACTGTATTTTTTATGCCGAACGTGATCGGAGGTTTGCTGCTCGGCTTCATCTGGCAATTCATCTTCGTCAAAGGCTTTTCAGCCATCGGCGATGCGACGGGAATCGGATTCTTTAACCTTCCATGGCTCGGTGACGAGATTACCGCGTTCTGGGGAATCATCATCGTGTTCGTCTGGCAGACGGCCGGCTACCTGATGGTTATTTACATCGCAGCGATGACGAACGTGCCGAAGGATGTTATGGAGGCGGCGGAAATCGACGGCGCGACTCGCGGACAGGTGCTGCGTCACGTTATCGTTCCGCTCATCATGCCGGCAGTGACGGTCTGTTTATTCTTGGCAATTTCGTGGTCTTTTAAAATGTTTGACCTGAACTTGTCGCTCACGAAGGGCGGGCCGTTCAAGTCGACGGAATCGGTCGCGTTGAACATTTATTTGGAAGCTTTCCAAAATAACCGTTACGGTCTCGGCACGGCGAAAGCGTTCCTGTTCTTCATCATCGTTGCCGTCATTACTCTTATCCAAGTACGCATCACGAAGAGCAAGGAGGTGGAGGTGTAATGGAATCAGTCAAAAAATACGGCAGACGCACATTCGTTACCGAAGCAGTCATGATTATCGTCGGATTGATCTTTCTTGTCCCCTTCTACTTCCTGCTTGTGAACTCGGTGAAATCGTTTGGCGATCTGCTGTCGAACGCCGCCAGTTGGCCGGCGGCATTCGAGTGGAGCAACTACCAGCGGGCATGGGAGATTACGAAGTTCCCGCAGGCATTCTCGAATTCGTTCATCATTACCGCGGCAAGCATTTTGCTGATTGCGCTCTTGAGCGCGATGGCCGCTTATCGTATGGTTCGGCGCAATACGCGGTTTAACAAAGCGCTGTTTATGATTTTTGTCGCGGCCATGGTCATTCCGTTTCAATCGATTATGATCCCGCTCGTGAAAGTGACGGGCATGATTCACTTGACGGACAGCATCGGCGGACTTATTATATGTTACCTTGGCTTTGGCGCACCGCTTTCTATCTTCCTCTTTCATGGATTTGTGAAATCTGTGCCTGTGGAGATTGAAGAAGCGGCAGTAGTAGACGGATGTTCGCCGTATGCCGTATTCTGGCGCGTCGTGTTTCCGCTCTTGAAGCCGATGTTCGTTACGGTCGTTATTCTGAACAGCCTATGGATTTGGAACGACTATCTGCTGCCGTCCTTAATGCTGCAAAGCGCAGAGCATCGCACGATTCCGCTCGCGACGTACGCATTTTTCGGACAATATACGAAGCAGTGGGACTTGGCGCTGCCGGCGCTTGTGCTCGGTGTCGCTCCGATCGTCGCTTTTTTCTTGGCGATGCAGAAGTATATTATCGAGGGGATTACGGCAGGCTCAGTGAAAGGATAATCAGCCGCACATCAATCGGACAAGTGACTGCAAAGGTCAATGAATTCCACCTGTTCGGTCAATTCTCTCGGTGTAAACGCTTGCACGAAGGGATTATACTGAGCGTACGGCATAATAGAAGCAAGAGTATGTTCTAAGAAACAATACAGAACGTTCCGAGAACGGCTATCAGTAAGCTAGCGTGTCAACAATAGGGCAAGCTGGTTATGTACACAGATGGGGAGGTCTTTCTAATGAAACGAATGGCAAAATGGTCTATGCTTATGCTGTTGGCAGTGTCGGTCATGCTGGCGGGCTGCGGATCCAAGGACGCAAGCTCTGGCGAAACAACAGGTTCGACCGGCGGAGATAATGGCAAGCAGGAAGTCAAAACAGTTAAAATATTTCAATTCAAAGTTGAGATTGCCGAGGCGCTCAATCGCTTGAAGGCGGAGTTTGAGAAAGAGCATCCCAATATTAAACTGGACATACAAACGGTCGGCGGCGGTGCCGATTATGGAGCGGCGTTGAAAGCTAAGTTCGCGGCCAATGACGCGCCGGACATTTTCAATAACGGCGGTTACCAAGAGATGGAGACGTGGATGGAGCATTTGGAAGACATGTCGGGCGAGGCATGGGTCAAGGATGTCATTCCACTCGCGAAAGAGCCGATGACGAAAGACGGAAAGCTGTACGGCATGCCGATGAATCTGGAAGGCTATGGCTTCATCTACAACAAAGATTTATTCCAGAAAGCCGGAATTACGGAGCTGCCGAAGACGCTGCCGGAGCTGGAAGCAACAGCGAAGAAGCTGCAGGATGCGGGCATCACCCCGTTCGCGAACGGGTATCAGGAGTGGTGGATTTTAGGGATTCACACCTTGAACGCAGCGTTTGCGCAGCAGCCGGATCCGAATGCGTTCATTCAGGGCTTGGGTGACGGAAGCGCGAAGTTCAAAGGCAATCCCGAATTTGAGAACTGGGTGAACATGCTTGACGTGACCGCTAAATACGGCAATAAAAATCCGCTTACGACAGACTACAATACGCAAGTAACCCTGTTCGCCAAAGGCGAAACGGCGATGATGCAGCAAGGCAACTGGACGCAAGTGCAGATCGACGGCATCAATCCCGATTTGAATCTGGGCGTGCTGCCAATGCCGATAGACGAGGATGCCGCGAAGAACGACAAGCTGTTGGTCGGCGTTCCGAACAACTGGGTCGTGAACAAAAATTCGCAGGTAAAAGAGGAAGCCAAGACGTTCCTCAACTGGATGGTCACTTCCGACATCGGCAAGGAATATATCGCGAAGCAGTTCAAATTCATTCCGGCGATGACGACAATTACGGCTACGGCTGACGATCTCGGCGATATCGCGGCTGATGTAATGAAGTACAGCCAAGAGAACAAGGTGCTGAGCTGGAACTGGTTCAAATATCCGGACGGGGCGACGCAGGAGTTCGGCAACGCTATCCAAGCCTACATTGCAGGCAAGTCTGACAAAGACAAGATGCTGGACGACTTCCAAAAAGCTTGGGATAATTTGAAAAAATAACTTTTTGTACAGTGGCCTCTGCGTTGCGCAGGGGCCGCTGTTCGATCATGAACGCTAATGAAAGACTGCCGCAATGAGGTTTACGTGCTGTTGCATGGGATAAAATCCAGTGCAGCAGCACTTTTTTTGGCACCTCCTGCCGCTGCTTGATTCCCTCTTTTGTTCACTCTCCCCATGGTTCAGGTACGCAAGGAATGACATTCTTCAAGACATCCCCTTTCCTCCTGATACAAGGGTCTATTCATCATGAATAACATCTGGATCCGTTTTTGGGCACGCTGCTTTCTGAAGGAAGGGGAGAATGAAACAAGGGGCGGCTGAACCGAAATTTCTCCAGTCCTGCACAATTCAAATAGTTAATAAGTAAGGTGAATCATTAACGGCATGAAATAAATACCATTTATTTCAATATAACTTTCATCCGATCCGGTGTATCTAATCTACCAGAATACGATGACGAGGAAGGGAACCATGCATGTGGATATGGAACTAGAGGTGAGACGGGCTCAGCGGGGCGATCATGAAGCATTTGTTCGTCTGATGCGGCAATGGGAACGGCAGTTATACAGAATCGCCCAGTCTATCGTCAAGCGGGAAGAGGATTGCGCAGACGCGATGCAGGAAACGGTGATTGAATAATCGTATTGCACGAAACCTTCCTAATCTTAGATTATGATCAATAATGATTGCAAGGGCAGGCGACCGATATGTCGGCTGTCTTTGTCTTGCATGGTTTTGGATTCAATATAAATTCTTGTATCATAAATAAAATAGGAGAACAAATCCATACTGCCATCTACACAGCAAGGAGATATCACATGAACATATTGATTGCGGATGACGAGCCGCATATGCTGAACATCATACAAGCTTATTTTAACCGGGAAGGCTTTCGGACTTATATCGCCGCAGACGGCGAGGCCGCATTGAACGCGTTCTACAACGAAGCTATTGATTTGGCCGTTCTTGATTGGATGATGCCGAAGGTAAGCGGCATTGACGTATGCAAGGAGATGAAGCGGCGCAGCGGCGTGAAGGTGCTGCTGCTTACGGCCAAGGGCGAAGCGGAGGATGAGCTGAAGGCGCTGCACTCCGGGGCGGACGATTACGTGCGCAAGCCGTTCGATCCGCGCATCCTGATGCTGCGGGCCAAGAAGCTGCTTCAGGTCGAGGAGGGCGTCCGCTTAGGCAATCTGACCGTTGACATGCAAGGCTACAAAATATACAAGGATGGATCGGATATTCAGGCGACGAACAAGGAGTTTCAGCTTCTGAAGACGTTTATAGAACACAAAGGCCGTATTTTGACGCGGCAAACCTTGCTTGATCAAGTATGGGGCTTTGATTACTTCGGCGACGATCGTACAGTAGATACCCACATACGCAGGCTGCGCGAGAAGATAGGAGAGCATTTCATCAAGACGCACCGCGGGGTGGGCTACAGCCTAGAGGTGCCCAAGGATCTGCTGGATGCCGATGAATAAGCTGAGCCGGAAGCTGTTTGTCCGTTTTTCGCTCATTGTAGGCCTTGTGCTGATGCTGACTTATCTGGCCAATACATTTCTGCTGCCCAAATATTATTTGCACCAGAAAAAGGCGAATTTAGCCGAACTGACGACGATGCTCGACAATCTGGAAGGGAATGAACTGCAGGCAGACATCGAACGATTGGAGCAGTCTTATGGCGTCACGATCGTGCATATCCCGTTAATGCCGGATATCAATGATCTGAATGAAAATGTAAAGCTTGCGCTCGGCCGGAAAGGCATTACGCTCAGCAAGTTCTGGATTACGGAAGAAAATGTGGCGAAGCTGGAGCAGCAAGAGACGGTTCACAAAATATACAGCCAGACAAAGCTCAAATCGAGCTTTCTCGTCACGTTCATGAACAAGGAGAACGAGCTGTATGTGATCGGAGAATCGGTTGCCCATTCGGATGAGACGCTGCAGATCGTCAATCGGTTCGCTTTATTCATTTCTGCCGGGGCGCTGCTCGTGACCTTGCTGCTGTCTGCTTGGTCCGCAAGGCGGATTCTCCGGCCTCTTGCCGAGCTGAAGGAGACGGCCGAGGACATCGCGGAGCTATCGTTCCGCAAGGCCGATATTCAGACGGGCGACGAGATCGAGGCGTTAGCGGCAAGTGTCAATGCGATGAGCGACAAGCTGGAGCAGGCGCATCGGGAGCAGCATACCCGCAACGAGAACTTGCGCGGCTTCATCTCCGACATCTCGCATGAGCTCAAAACGCCACTTGCGCTAATCAAGGCATATGCGGCGGGCATGAAGGATGGGTTGGACGATGGAAGCTATGCCGATGTGATTGATCGCCAAGCAGATGATATGACACGGCTGGTAGAACGTTTGTTGCAATTGTCCAGACTACAAGCAGAGACTTATGAAATGGCTTCATTTGACTTTATGGAGCTGTTGGCAGAGACGGCAGGCAAATATCGCGCAGCCATTGTGCAGCAAGGCTTGACGATCGACGTAGACAACGGCGGCATTCGACATGCCTGCGTGATGGCCGATCGCGGCAAAATGGAGATCGTGCTGAATAACCTGATAACGAATGCAATCAAATATGCCGCAGGCCCGGATATTCACATTGCGGTACGGTTGCGGGACGCACGCTTCACATTCAGCATCCAAAATAGCACCGGCGAGTGGAGCGAAGCCGAGCTGGAACGGATCTGGGAGCCATTCAGCGTGGCGGAACGATCGCGCAGCAAGCAGCTGAGCGGTACGGGACTCGGCCTGTCGCTCATCAGGACCATTATGCAGAAGCATGATGCCCCATACGGTGTCCGCGTTTCAGACGGCGTGATTGAATTCTATTTTTCTCTTCCTGTCACATTGGCGTAACAAAGAACGGCTATGATGATGCATGCATTCAGTAATATAAGAGGCTGCTCAAAAAGTCCCCTTTTGAACACGCATTATAAGCACAGGAGGCATGCATGAATGAAAAAATCATTACTATCCCTATTGGCGGCTGTCATGGCTTTAAGTATGTTCACTGGCTGCAGCGGCCAAGAATCCGTTAAGGCCAAGGCGTCTTCACGTATTGCCAAGACGGTCAACGCGCCTTACACCGACTTCACGTACGAGGTGGATCCGGCGACGTTCGATATCGTGATTGACAGAGACGGTGTGAAGGAGCATGCGTCCGTGCCCATGAAGCGGCACAACTTCACCGAATTGAAAAAAGAAGCCAATCGCGTGGAATGGAAGTATCCCGCCGAACAGGTAAAGGTAACGGTTGAGAAGAAGGAGCGCTATCTCGATATTCGCATTCAATCGACGGGAGCGGAACGATTCACATGGCCAACCGTACAGGCGGACAGCTATATGCTCCCGCTGTGGGAAGGCAAGCGGATTCCAAGCAGCGACTCCAATTGGAAGAGATTTTTGCGGGATGAGACGTTTACTTGGAGCGATTCGTTTTCAATGAATTTCATGGCTATGAATATGAAGCATTATGCGCTCCTCTATGTAGTCGAGAATCCGTTCAACAATGAGGTGTCATTCGACACAGAACCGAATATTGGCTTGGCGTTCACCCATGAGTACCCGTCCATTAATCCGAAGAAGGAATATGGGTTCCGGCTTTATGTGACGAATAATGATCCGGTTGCTGTTGCGAAGCTGTACCGTCGATACGTGCAAGAAAAGCAGGGCTTCAGGACGCTGGCCGAAAAGGCGCAGGACAATCCGGAAATTAAGAAGCTGTATGGGGCGCCGCATATTTATATGTGGAACAATCAGCTGCTGGCAACTAGCAACATTCATTGGCCAGCGATGAAAAAGAAGCTGAATGACCCGATCTGGACGTGGATTGCGGAGCTCGCCGAACGTTACACCGAGGATGGAACGCAGGAACTGAACAGTGTGCTGCGGGAGGCGAAGACAGAGCCGTTGAACGCTTATCACAAGCGTGTCATCGTGAAGGCGTTGAATCAGGTGATGAAGCTGGAGCAGCTGTACCGTCCCGACCGCTTTCCGTCGGCAGACGCCGCATTGCTTAAGACCATTGCCGGAGGCGCAGATAAGCTGAGTGAGCAGAAGTTGTATGCATTCAACAAAATCCTGCTGAAGAGCGTGTTGCGGGATGCGGTTGACGAGCCTTCGGAGTGGGGACAAGGCCAATCGACGGACTTGGTGGAGGACATGCGTCAGGCGGGAATCACGAAGGCGTGGATTGGCCTGCCGAACTGGGCAGACGGGCTGATGAATCCGTCTTTTGTCGAGAAGGCTGCCAAGGCGGGTTATTTAATCGGGCCGTATGATTCCTACCATTCGATTCAGAAACAGGAAAATAAAGATTGGAATACGGCTTATTTTCCGGACAACACGCTGTATGAACAAGCGACTATCACCAACAAGAATGGCAAAAAAATCGGCGGCTTTCTTAATCGGGGGCGGAAGCTGAATCCTGCCCTATCGCTTCCGAGCGTAAAGCAGCGGGTCGATAGTATTTTGCAGGACGGTATTATGTATAACTCGTGGTTCATTGATTGCGACGCGACAGGAGAAATCTATGATGATTATTCGCCGGGGCATGTGACGACACAGGAGCAGGATATGAACGCGCGTCTGGAGCGGATGGATTATATCGCGAAGGAGAAGCATATGGTCATTGGCTCGGAAGGCGGCAATGACTTTGCGAGCCGGGTTATCGCTTTTGCCCATGGCTTGGAGACGCCGGTCATTAAATGGAGCGACAAGGATATGCGGGAAAATAAGCAGAGCCGTTATTATGTTGGCGCCTATTGGTCTGGACAAGGAGGCATCCCGGAACGGTATGTGAAGCAGGTTCCGATCAAGGAATTGTACCAGCATATTTACGTTGACCCTGTGTATACTTTGCCGCTGTTCAAGCTAGTTTACAACGATTCGGTGATCACGACCCATCACTGGGAGTGGGGCAGTCTGAAGATCAAGAATAAGGCAGCCGAACGTATGCTATACGAGCTTCTATACAACGTGCCGCCGCTCTATCATCTCGATAAGGAAGAATGGGAGAGCCATAAAAAGGTGATTGCCGATTATTTGACCGTATGGTCGCCCTTCCATGCCAAGGCTGTAACGAAAGAGATGACAGCGTTCCAGGCGCTGTCACCAGACCGGCTGCTTCAGTCTGCAGAGTATGGTCCCGATCTGAAAGTGGTCGTTAATTTCTCAAACAAGGATGCAGCTTACGGTAATGATACCGTCAAGGCGCTGTCCGCCATCATATATGATGGCGATAAGCGCACCGTATTCAGCGCCGCCGCTCCGGAAAAATAAGGGCCATCAACATGAAAGATCCAATGAATCCCGGCCGCTTTGCTTATATTGTGTTGGACTTACCCATAGGAGGAGTGAAGTTTTTCGATTTTTCACATATACATCGAATAGAGCGCTTCATCGTGTGAACCATGAAACAAAATCGGGTCTGATTGGCTGACGGGAAGCGCCTTCGCGAAAAAAAAGAGTTGACGATATCCGTCTCCGTTTCTATAATACCTATTAAACAGGTAGGGATTATAAGACAAACATGCGGAGGGGCATAACCATGAAAGAACAATCTTGGGTTACCTTGCAGGACTGGAACGTCTATGCGAGTTGGGGATCTGCCTTGCTGCTCGTTATCGTACTCTGGTGGCTCGCTAAAAATAAGGTCGGTTTCGGACTTCGGGTGTTGCTGGCGATGGGATTCGGCTTAACGCTTGGAGCTATATTCGGGCCGGCTTCTGCGGACATAAGCATTTTAGGCTCGATCTATGTCAGCCTCATCAAAATGGTCGTGATGCCGCTCGTCTTTGCGACTATTATTACGAGCATCACCTCGGTTAAAGATCCGAGCGTACTGAAGAAGCTTGGCACGAAGACCATTGCGCTCTTTCTGATTACGACCGCAATAGCCGCCGTCATCGGTCTCGGCACGGCGCTGGTCATCGATCCTGGCTCTGGCATCGCACAAAGCTCGGAGGCGGCGCAAAACTTCGAGCAACGTGAAATTCCGACCTTCAAGCAAGTGCTGCTTGATCTGGTCCCGTCCAATCCGGTGAACGAGATGGCTCAGGGCAAAGTAGTTCCTGTCATCATTTTCGCCGCCTTTATCGCGGTTGCGATTACGCTGGAGGGGCTGCGCAATCCGGATAGGGTACAGCCGGTAAGAGCCTTCTTTCAATCTTTTTCCCATATTATGTTCCGGGTAACAAAGTTCGTTATTAAGCTTACGCCATACGGGGTACTCGGTTTAATGACGTCGATGGCTGCCAAATATGGTCTGTCGACGCTGAAAGAATTGGCTTGGTTCATCATCGCCGTATACATCGCGTGCTTCATTCATATGATCGTGACATTCGGCTCGCTGGTTACCTTCGGTGCCCGCGTCAATCCGATCCGCTTCTTCAAGAAGGCTTATCCGACGATGGCGGTCGCCTTCACGACCCGCAGCAGCTATGCGACGCTGCCCGTGAATTTGGAGGTCATTACGAAGCGGATGAAGGTATCGGAACGAATTGCCAGCTTCGTCGCCCCGCTCGGAGCCACGATTAACATGAATGGCTGCGGGGGGATTTATCCAGCGATAGTGGCGGTGTTCATCGCCCGCGTGTATGGCATCGACTTGAACATTGCCGATTACTTGCTCATTATCGGCGCTGCTACCATCGCCTCTGTCGGTGTAGCAGGCGTACCCGGTCCGGCTTCGATTTCGACGACTGTCGTCTTAGTGCAAGCGGGACTTCCGCTGGAAGGCTTTGCGCTCGTGCTTGGTGTAGACGCCATTGTGGATATGGCGCGTACGGCAGTGAATGCAACCGGGACAACGGTAGCTTCTCTATTGGTCGGCAAGAGCGAAGGAGAGTTCGACCGCGAAGCTTTCAACCGTGATGAGGACGATGATATCGAATATGGCCATGACACTTCGGCCGATAAAGGTGCCGTTACGGTATAATGACCCAAATGGAAATACACCTCCTCTGAATCGTTGGTGACGATTTAGAGGAGGTGTATTTTTGCTTGAATCTATGACAAGATATGCAGCCGTTAATAGATAAGATTGCCGCTTTATCCTTGTTGTCGCGCTATTCGTAATAGACTATGAATTACGATATAATAGACTCTCAGTCTATCAATCCGAGACTGGGAGAGGGGATTACGACATGAGCCAGAACGGAATGGCGGCCAAGTGTATCGTCTTTGCCATGGGCACGGCGATATTGCTGAGCGGCTGTCAGGCGGCCGATAACAAAGCTGCGGAAGGAACTTCTGCACAATCCGGACAAGAACAGGTTAATCCGGCACTGACGCCGTCGCAAAATAAGGAACAAGGCAATGAACAGGGTACCGATACCGGGGAAAACGAGGCAAACGAAACGGAGCAGGATGCGGTTGCGCAAATGAAATCACAGTATGCGTTAGCGGCGACGACGGAAGAAATGGATGGCAAGGCCGTCGTTACGAATGCGGATTCCGTTATGGTCGTGGTGAACAAGCAACGCTATTTGCCAGATGGATACGAGCCTGCCGATTTGGTGGAGCCGAATGTGAAGTTCTCATTTGCAGAAGCGCATGAGAAACGCCATCTCCGCAAGGAAGCGGCAGACGCATTAGAGTCGTTGTTTGCTCAGGCCGACCAGGACGGCATTACACTCAATGCTGTCTCAGGTTATCGTTCTTATAAGCGGCAGAAGTCGCTCTTTAATCACTATGTGGACACACAGGGTGAGGAATATGCCTCTCGCGTAAGCGCCATTCCCGGAACGAGCGAGCATCAGACGGGGCTGGCGATTGATGTATCCAGTCCGAGCGTAAATAACGTATTGGAAGAAGAATTCGGCGATTCGGCAGAAGGGAAATGGCTCGCCGATCACGCACATGAATTCGGATTTATTATTCGTTATCCGAAGGATGGGGAGGTCATTACCGGTTATGTGTACGAGCCTTGGCACATTCGTTATGTAGGCAAGGAAGCGGCGGAAGAGATTTATAAGCAAGGAACGACGCTTGAGCAATTTTTGCAATAATTCCAGTTATACGGACGTATCCTGATGAGAGCCCGAAGCTTGGCCCGCCAAGCTTCGGGCTCTTCTGTCATGAATCGGGCCAGAGCGGCTTCGCTGTGAGCAAGTTCCGATTCATCTGGCAGCACGGATCATCCGGGAGGGGAGTGGATGCCAATCCGCCTCTGCCAGCGCATCATCTCTGTGGTAACGCGGTGTGAACTACGACTGGGCGTCCGAGATTTCATCCCGGCGCTCATCGGCCAGCCCTTCAATACTGGAACGGCGGCGTTCATTTTTCGCTTGAAGCGCTTCTCGTTCCGTCACACTGATTTCATCGGCGTGCTCCGACAAATATTGCGCAGACTCGTGCAGCTTCTGTACGGTATTGTCGATGACATGCTGTTGGCGCACCGCGTTATTGGCGCGGTTATCCGGCTTGGCCATGTGCGTGTTCCTCCTTAGCATTGCAGAAATGATAATGATGGGACGCTGAAGACAGGGGTAACCACGGGCTCCAGCGTCACGATTACGTTATGTAATCCGTCCTTTTTTTATCCAATCGCCGGGTAAACGGTTCCGCCGAACCATAAGCATGGAGTAACCAAGTTGAAAGGTTTTCAAGCAAAGCCTTGAATCATCTGGAAGTGAGGCTGAGGGCTCTGGGGAATGCGCAGTGATTAGGAAGTTAGTGGGGGGCATTTCGGTCTAAATGCAGTTTCGGAATGTCTTATTTTGCGAATGATGAGTTCCCCCGTCTGTTCTTTTACTTCCATCTCGAATGTATCCCCATATTGAGCATGTAATTTGCTTAAAATCTCTTTGGGAAGAATAAGGCCATAACTGTTTCCGATTCGCAGCAGCTTGCGTTTTTTCACAGAGATTCACCCGCTTTCTTCTTACTTGTCAGTTTGTATATCAGTACGAATGTCATGTGTCCGGCGTTCCATATAATAATCAGACGGGGCATGCTATCCAGGATGTATGCGGCATCATCGGCGCGAAGGAGGGAATGAATCGGGGGACAATAGATAGAGACGCACATGGCAACCCCGCCGTGACTGCGGAGGGATTCCCATGACACGTCCCGGTAAAAAGAAAAAGGAGATTATTTGGCATTCTCAATCGATAGCCCGCCTTGAATGCTCTGCACCCAATCTTCGTGATTGTAAGACAGAATCTCCTTGCGCAGATCCAGCATTTTGCGATCCAGTTCATCGACAGCCTTGGCGGCCTCGGTCAATTCTTGGGTCACATGCGGCGGAACCTGCTGCTCGAACTTGTAGTAAATGATATGCTCCATGCTGGCCCAGAAATCCATCGCCAGCGTGCGCATTTGAATTTCCACATAGATCCAGCGCGTATCATCAAACAGAACGAGCGGAACTTGAACGATAACATGCAGACTTTGATATCCATTGGGCTTCGGATTGGCGATATAGTCCTTAATCTCCACGATGCGAATATCTTCGCGTGTCTTCAAATGATCCAGCACCATATAAATATCCTTGATGAAAGCGAACACGATGCGCATGCCAGCTACGTCATAAATCTGATTGACGATGGAATCGAGCGTTAAGGGATAGCCCTTGCGCTGCAGCTTGCTGAAAATGCTGTTCGGCTCCTTCAGACGCGTCTTAATATGCTCGAATGGCGCATATCCGTTTCGGATTTTCCACTCGGCTTGAATGACCTTAATTTTCGTTTCCAATTCTTCCAGAGCTAATTGATACAATGTGGGCAGCTGCTTCACTTGCTCATACTGCTTCTTGATCATTTCTGTCATCGACATGTGTATCCCCTCAATTGGTACGGTATTGTAAATCGGATTATTCCTATACGGCCATGGACTCCAGCTGGACATTTTTTTCTTTGCTATGTCTATTGTAACGGAAACAGGGGTCCTATTTCAAAGCCACGGCTTCTCCCCATGCCTCGCGAACGAATCGGCTGACTTCTGCCTTCTGCCCGTGTACGATGGCCGGGGAGCTGATATACAACCGTTTTTTGGCGCGGGTGACCGCTACATAGGCTAAGCGTCGTTCCTCTTCCAGCAGCATGTCCTCCGTTCCGTCAGAAGATATAGCTGCGGTGTGTGCCGCAGCCTTCCGGTCCGGCGGCGTTTCTGTGCGCAGCGCGGCGCGGTGCGGCAGAATGCCGTCCGAGGCGCCGATAAGGAACACGGTTGGAAATTCCAAACCTTTGGCGCGATGAATGGTCATGAGCGTAATGACATCCTCCTGCGGTCCGGCGGCTTGACGTCTCATATTGCCCTGACCTGCGGACTTTCCGCCCGTGAAGGCCCGCCGCTCCTCCTGTTCCGGATGCATGGCCATGTAACGTTCCTTCAGATCGTCGATGTGGCGAAGGAAGGCGTCGACGGAATCGAAGCGCCGGGCGGAAGATTCAAGCTCTTCAAGCGTATCCGCGGAGCTCTCCTGATAAGCGGTAGCCTGCTCACCGGATAGGGCTGCCGTAAACTTATCGTAGAATTCGCGCCGCATCTCCCGGATGGCGTGATGAGGCTTCATGGCAGCGAGCTTCTTAATCAGCTTGATGCGCGACTTGATGCCGTCCCGCTGGAACTTGGCCAGCTGCATCCAATAGTGCAGGTGGATGAGCGGATATTTCTTCGCTTTCTGCTGTTCGCCATCGCGGATGACGCGCATTCCAGCTTCCCGTGAAATATATAATGCAGCCACGGCGCTTTCCATAGCTTGGATGTCGCGTGGATCTACAGCGAGCCGTAAATGGTCGATTAGCGGACGCACCAGGCTATGATCATAGAAGAGCGGTTCCGTCCCGAATTGGCGGAAGGGCAAGCCCTGCATCGTGAAATGCTCCACTAATGCCCGGCTTGTATGCGCGGTCCGGTAGAGCACCGCGAAATCACGCCAGGCATGCTGCCCATTTGCAACGAATGCTTGAATCTGCTCCGCAATGCGCTGCGCTTCTTCCTCTGCGTCACGCGGTCGAAGATAGAGCGGAGTTATCGGCTCTCTTTTTTCTGTTGATCCATCCGTCATTTTTGCCGTGTGATTGGCATTTGTATTTGCGTTCATCCCGGCCGCCGCGCGCATAAGCTTAGGCAGACGTTCTTGATTGCAAGCGATAATGGCGTTCCCGAGTCCGACGATGGGAGCGGCCGAACGGAAATTAATATTTAACGTAATCTGGGCCGCATCGGGATAACGTGTCTGAAAGCCGGTAATATAGTGATGACACGCTCCATTAAACGTATATATCGTCTGATCGTCGTCGCCGAACACCGCCAAGTTCCGATGCCCGTCCGATAGAAGTTGAAGTAATTCGTATTGAACGGGCGTCGTATCTTGGAACTCGTCGGCCATAACATATTGAAAGCGGCGCCGCAGACGCTGCAGCAGCGAGTCGTCTTCTTCCAGCAAGCGCAGCGTATCCAGCAGCAAATCGTCAAAGTCTTTGCCTGCCTGGGCAGCCTTCTGTTCTTCAAAACGAATCATCGCCCGCTGCATATCCTTTCCACCGGCATTCTGCGGCTGCCATTCCGTGGGCAGAGCGCGGCGTGACTTCAATGAGGACAATGCGGCGAGCACAGTCTCCGCCTGGAACTGATCATGAAGCCCGAGCTCCCGGAGCACGCGCTTCATCATGCCGTGACGCATCCGCTCTTCCGCGATTAGCTTGAATGGCGGGGCATAAGCCTGCAGCAGGACGAGCGCGAAGGAATGGAAAGTGCGCGCCTGCACGCCCCGCGCCATGGCGGCGGTCACGCCGGGAAGCCGTGCCAGCCGCGTGCGCATCTCCTGCGCTGCCTTGTTCGTGAACGTAACAAGCCATAATGCCTCGGGCTTTATGCCCCGCACCGCCATAAGATAAGCGGCCCGCGCCGTCAGCACCGACGTCTTGCCGGAACCGGCACCGGCCAGGCAGAGCAGCGGGCCTTTGTCATGGCGCACGGCATTCCGCTGCGCTTCGTGCAGGTGAATTCCCTGCTGGGCGAGAGCGGTAAAGAACGATTCGTCCTCTCCCGCTCTCCCGCTTTCGTTCCGCGCGGTTAAGGCAGCTTGATCGGCAGCTGGAATGGCGCGCTCCTTCAAGGCTCCGACAGGACGAATGTGCCAGCGGGACGCAGTCGGGCTTGATGAAGTGGGAGTGGTCAATGTCGTGCATCTCCTTTATGATAGAAATATGCTAATATGTTAACTTGTTTCAATTCGGTGTGGAACGCTACGATAGAGAACCGTACGCAACGATACTTCTATTATAACTTGAGCGGGATCGGACATGGTATACATGTTTTCTTGCATGGACGCATACGTTGTTGTAGGACAATAGCAGTATAGCGCAACATGTTAGCCCTATTACGCGTATGAAAAAAGGAAAGCGGCAGTTTCGATTCATTTTCTCGAGTGTATATGTTTACAGGCATATGTAATTGTGTAGAGCGCCGAGAACATGTGTTAACTACGTGGTATGCGAAAGGAGGGGCTTTAAGATGAACCGCCTGATTCAAAAATTAAAAGAAGGTGCCTCCAAGGCATCGGTAAAAGCGCAAAATGTTATGGAAATCAATCGGATTCATTCCCAAATTACGGCCCGTCGTAAGGAAATCGACAGCAACATTTATAACATTGGAGAACTTGTATACGATGCTTATAAAAAGAATGATTTAACGATAGCCGAATCAGGCATTATGGAGATCGGCAAAGTCAATCTGGCACTTGAAGAAGAGATCAAGCAGCTGGAATGGAAGATGAGCGAGCTCCGGCGCGAGAAGCGGTGTGAATGCGGCGAGATCGCTCCGATTACTGCCAAGTTCTGTTCTTCTTGCGGAAACAGATTGCCTGAAGCGCCTGCTCCGGTTCTGGAGGAGGATGAGGAGCAGGAAGAGTTGATTATGCAAATGAAAGAGCCATCGTTCGCGGAGACAGACGAAGACGACGGCTACGAGCCGCTTTATTCGCAGGAGAAGGCATATCAAGATCCGGATTTCGATGTGTACGAGGATGAACCGGAACGTTATACGTACAAATCGCCACAGCCCCCCCAACCGAATGCGGAGAAGCCGCAATCGGCTGAGATGGTCAGACCGATGTACGAGGAAGCGCACAAAAAACGGGACTTGAATGTCACCGTAGGCGGCCGCCGTCTTCCGATCGGACCTGACGGGGAGCTGTCGATCCGCCGCTGTCCGAATTGCAACAGCTATGCGGATGTGGATGCGAAATGGTGTGAACGCTGCGGTACGCCCTTTGTATAAGAGACATGTTCTCCATTTAGAAGATCTGTAATTGCTCAATTCGTTATTCAGAGGAGTCCGAAGCAGGGCATAAATGCTGCGGGGGCTCCTCTTTTTGCATCGTATACATCCGACAAATTTCGACTTTTTTTCGATGAAAATGGAAACGAACTGCGATACAATGGAGGTTGGGGAAGCGTTGGGTGGACAGCCTCGTACCCTGCTAAGAGAAGGACTCGCAAGGAATATAGGAGGCAGTCTTATGGAAGGACTCATTTTACATTTGCGCTCGCTCGGATTTACGGAAATGGAAGCGAAGATTGTCGTCAGTTTATCCGAGCAAGGGGCAATGACTGGATATGAAGTAGCAAAGAAGCTGGGGGTATCTCGCTCCAACGTGTATGCGGCGCTGCAGCGATTGGTCGATCAAGGTCTTATTTTGCATCAAGACGGGGAACCCTCTTATTACGCGGCATTGCAACCCGAGGAGCTGACGCGGATTTTAGCGTCCCGGCTGGAGTCATCTCTCCACTATGTCAAGCATCATATGCCGGCTACCGCAGTGGATGAAACGTCCTTTTATAGTATAGAAGGAGAGCGGGCCGTTAACGAAACGATCAGGCGGGCGCTGCTCGAAGCAAAGCGCGAGATAATCGTGGATGTATGGCCGGAAGAGGCTGCTGAGCTGAGGGAGCAACTGGAGCAGGCAGAGGCGCGCGGTGTCAAAGTGCTGTGGTCTATCGCTGACGCGGAAACGGAAGCAAGACGGCTTATCCGAATCCAGGCGGATACAGCTTCTGAATCCGGGATACATAACGAATCACGCCATTTTGCGTTCGTTATCGATCGCAAAGAGACGCTTATCGGTGCCCGGGGTGAAGGAGTGGCCACGAAGGCGCTGCTGACCGAACACGACGCTGTGACGAATTTGGTGCTCGGCCGATTTGTGCAGGACATCGTGTTGTATGAATTGGAGCAGGTGATGGGACCGGATTTGAAGCGGACGTTCGGTGAGCGGCTTGACCATATCATAGACAAATATTTTGACTAATTGGCGACATTTGTGAAAATTACAACAAGTTCCTGCAACGAAGTCAGATGTGCTTCGTAATATAGGATACAACACCAGTGTCGCTTTGCAAGGCCATGGCTAAGCAATGTATGGTTTGCAAGGCTTTCGGATATGCTATCGACTTATAGTGTCTGTTCAAAAGTTTATATTTTGAACAACCTCTTATATAGGGAACCGAGCTAAGCGACAGTAATGAGGAGGACACAGAATGGAATGCATCGTACATTTTGAAGTCGTTCATCACGGCGCGGAGGATGTCGCTAAGCTTCGCGGCTTAGTCATGACACCTAAGGGAGAGAGACCGTCCCCGCATGATTTAGAGCAGATGTTCAGCTCCATGGGGTATGATGTTGCATGCAAGGATGAAGACAGCCTCGTGTTCATGCCGAAAGGCACAGGAAGCGATGTCGAGGAAATACACGTCAAGAAGCTTGATATGGGGGAGGAAACATATACCCCAGACGCCAATTTACGTGCCATTGCGGAACAATTGATGAGCAAGCCGAATCGGCCGATGTAACACGGCCGCCGTGCCATAACATAAAGGCCTTCTCCTGATCGTACTAGCTTGTACAGCAGGAGAAGGCCTTTATTGTGTCAGATTGCGGAAGATTGCATTTCGAAACGGAGGGGAAACGCGCTGGTTGTCTAGTTTGCGATAGATTGCTTATGCTTTGGCCTCGGCTTCATTCAGCATAGATGTGCAATGTCCGCAGCGAACCGCCTCTTTCGGAATTTCGGACAAGCAAAATGGGCAATCCTTCGTTGCCGGTTCTGCAGGGGCCTCTGGCTCCTTCTTGCGGTGGAGGGCGTTGATGCCCTTCACGATAAGGAATATGGAGAAGGCGACGATAAGGAAGTCGATGATGACATTGATGAACTGGCCGTAGGCGATAACAGGCACGCCGGCTGATTGGGCTTGTGCCAATGATTGTATCGGTTGGCCGTTCGCAAGCGTCTGGTTTGGATCAAGATTGATGAACAAGTCTTTGAAGTTCACCCCGCCAAGCAAGACGCCGAGGGGCGGCATAACTATGTCATTGACAATGGAAGTCACGATTTTGTTGAACGCGGTTCCGATCAGGACACCGACTGCCAAATCGATTACGTTCCCGCGCATGGCGAATTGTTTGAATTCTTGAAAAAACGTTTTAACTTTGGGTTCTCCCACTGGGTGCAGCCCCTTTCTCGTTCAATATGTTCCACATAATACTTACCCCGATTTATAACTCAGAAACGGGTCATTCGCAAGTTCTAATATAAGGAAGAACCGGTGATTCTCAATGCCAGACCCCAGCCGGGCGTGGCGGGCTACTCTTTGGGCGGCACAAGCAGCTGCAGTCTTCCCGGCGCGATAACGGCCTGCAGCGGCGTCATGCCCGAACGTTCTCCGTCTCCGTAAGTGATCCTGGGGATGGACGATTCGATATGCACCTCTTGACCACGCAACATGGTGACGTATGGCAATTCCACATGCTTTCCAGTTAGCACGGTCGGGAAAAGACGCAGCAGTGTCCGGCGGTTGCATCCATGTACGATGCAAATGTCCAGCTCCCCGTCATCCGGCATTGCCTGGGGGCATATCCGGATTCCTCCTCCATAGGAGGGAACGTTGGCTATCGCCGTTAACCATACGTCTTTGTAACGGCGCTCTATCCCATTGACGCGCACGTTCGCGTCGGCAGGCTTGAATCTGGAGAGCGTCTCTGCTGCTCCGATTAAATAAGCGGCAGAGCCTAAGCCCAGCCGGTTGCACCAGCGCTTGTAGCAGCTGCGATTGACCGTCTCTGCGACGTCAGCGTCGAAGCCTGTAGCGAGCGCGGTCAACGTCCATTCTCCGTTCAGTTGGATAAGGTCGACGATCCTGCGCCGGCCGTGCAATATTATATTTAATGCGCTTAACGGTTCAGTGGGCAGATGGAAGCCGCGCGCCGTATCATTGCCCGAACCAGCAGGAATAACGCCGAGTGCAACTTCTGTGCCGGTTAAGAGGGGCAATAGACGATGTATGGTTCCATCTCCGCCAATGACGATGACTGAAGTTCGAGGGTGGCGATCGATGTGCATTCGAACACGCATTTCAGCTTCTTCCGAGGTCGCAGTGACACAAGCGGTATAGGAGGTGCCGAACCGTTGGAGACGGGCTTCGATTTCACGCCAAACCCGTAGTCCCTTTCCGTGTCCCGCATTGCGATTTACTACAAACAACATCAAAATTCCATCTCTCCCATGTTAGCCGAATCATAGACGTTTCATACGGACATATTTAAATGAATCTCGTTGTTTATGCTGATTTGTCGCTCTTTCATAATAACAAAATGAATAGAGTTTGCGTGAACTATTTGTAAGGAAGTTATTTTCATATAGCAGGGAAAAAATGTGTATTCGTCGAATGGATGAAAGAGAAGAAACATTTTCCAATTTCAAACATATACGTTGGTGAATAGTTCAGGGGAGGGGAACATAGACATGTCCATGTTCAACCGTTTCTTAACGAGCATCGGCATTGGCGCGGCCAAGGTCGATACGATGCTTGAACGGGGGCGTTATGCTCCGGGGGAAGAGGTGCGCGGCGTAGTCAAGATACGCGGCGGCCAAAGCGCCCAGCAGGTAGAGGGCATACGCTTGCTGCTCATGACGCAATATGCCCGTGAGGCAGATCGTGTCCGGCAGCATATTCATTGCGAGTTGCAGCGGTACGGCATCAGCGAGGCATTCACCATTGACGCCAATGAGACGCGGGACGTTCCGTTTTCCATCCGGCTGCCGCCGCAGACCCCATTAAGCATTGACAATACGACAGTATGGCTCAAGACGGAGCTGGATATAACGAGCGCATTGGATCCAACGGACAATGACCGGATTGAACTTATTCCGAGCGTGGAGCAAAGCATCGTCATCGATGGGGTCAACCGCCTTGGGTTCCGCTTGCGGAAAGCGGAATGCGAATATGCCCCGCGCCTTGGGGGCAAATATCCCTTTGTTCAGGAATTTGAATTTGTGCCTACGGGTTATTTTCGCGGAGACTTGGATGAGCTTGAATTGGTCTTCCTTGGAACGGAACAATATTTGGGGCTGCTTATTCAGATAGACCGTTCGGCGAGGAGCGCCGGGGGATGGTTGAATGAAGCGGCGGCCACGGATGAATGCTTCACTACATTCCGATTGACGAATACGGAGTGGCGGATGCTGGGGGCGGAAGGATTCGCCGGAGAATTGGCCGAACGTATCCGGCAGATGATTTAACAGCGGAACGCGGGCAATTGAATGCAGTATGCGTAACATGACAAAAGGGGGCACCGCCCCCTTTCGGCAACAATGATTACTTGTCTCCGCGATCCTGATGTTTGCGCGGATGTAATTGCTTCGGAGGCTCTTCCTTGTCCTCCGCTTTCGGAACGAGCCGCGGGTCAGTCCGACCGTCATGGTGGTTGTCGAAAATGAATTGTTTCAGTTCCCATTCCGTCGCTCCAAGCTGCGGGTCGGAAGGATAGGTCTGGCCGCGATGCAGCACCTCTTCGCGTCCCCATTCGTTGGCGTATATGCCATCTACCTCCACGCGATCGCGTGATATTGGATGCATCTTGTGGTTTTCTTTCGACATGCGGGTAAGTTGCTCCTTTCGTCCTCTCGATTCAAGCCGGTGAGCAGTTGCCCCAATGTAGGCTATACACCCATAAGTTGCCCCGTTGCCGGGAAAATATCCTTCACGTCATCAACGGTTAGCGCCGTTAAAGGGGCCTACAGATGATAGCGCGATTCGAGCTTCTTACCCCCAAACCATAACAAGACAAGCGCCAGAACAGCAACGGCAATCCGCCAAGGCTGGTGAATGAAGCCCTGCCAATCGTGGCCGATAAAGGCCATCAGGAAAATAACGACCGCCTTGCCTGACATGACCGCAATCACGAAGGTCCGAAACGGAACGGTACTAATGCCGGCCGCAATATTGATAAGCGAGGAAGGCGTAAACGGAAAGCAATACAAAATAAAGAGAGGCGTAAATCCCTTTTCCTCCATCCAATGAAAAAAACGCTGAGACGAAGGCATGCGTTTCTGAATATACATCCCGAATCGTCCCCCGAACTTGCGCGCGAGCCAAAAAACGATGCACGAACCGGCGCACACGCCGATCCATGAATACAAGAAACCGAGCCACAGTCCGTATGCGGCGGCATTGGCCATCACAAATACGATGAGCGGAAGAAAGGGCAGGAATGCCTCTACTAACGGAAGCAAAATGCCCGGCAAAGGTCCCAAGTTCGAATACTGCTCAAGCAAGCTTTCGACTTGCTTCATATCCAGATGCTTGAGCATGGAAATCATATCATGCAGCCACTGCCACAATATAAATCACCTCATTAAAACGGGTTGCGTCGAATCTTACAAAGGCATTACGTTCATGGATGCGAATAGATGCAAAAAGCTGCTACCGCTCTGCGAACCAGCGCGACGGGAACAGCGTATAGACCAGCGCGATGACGGCAAAGAGACCTGCGCTAATCCATACGACGGTCGCTGCCGAGAAAGCGCTGGCGAGCACGCCGCCAATTACCGGGCCGATGAGCACACCGATGCCTTCCACGGTAGAGAGCAAGCTCCAGCCAAGCCCTTTTTGCCCGGGCGGAACGTAGAGCGCGAGCAGCGCATTCCACGCCGGCAGCACGGCGGAATACGATAGGCCGAGCACGATGGCCAACCCATAGGCCACAAGCTTGGATGGCTGCAGCGACAATGATGCAAGAGTGAGTCCGAATATGGCAAAGCCCGTGATGAGGAACGGTTTGCGTCCGACTTTGTCGGACCATTTGCCCATCGGGACAAGCCCTAGCACCGTGCAGCCGCCTCCAAGCAAAAGCAATATGGAATACTGGCTGCTCGATAGCGAGAGAGTATCCGCAGCGAAGGTTGGCAGTATCGGGACCAGCATGCTCGCGCCTAACGTCTGTAATATCATGCCTGGCAGAAGCGGCTTCATCGCTTTCAGCTTGACACGCAGCGCTTCCCATTGCTCCTTGAATGGAACGGTGTTGACGTTCGAATCGGTCTGTTTCCCGCCGGGGACGAAGAAGCTGAGCAGCCAAGCGATGGCGGCAAGGCTGACGATAAGCCAAAATGACAGACCGGGACGGTGATCAATGACCAGATTGAGCACAACCGGACCGGAGCCCATCCCAACCAGCCAAATCATATAGAGAAAACCCATCTGGGCGGCCCGCTGCTCTTCTTTCACTTTGGTCAAGCAAACGATCCACACCGGAGATATGCCGACTCCATACAACGCGGCGGCAGTGATAAATATCCAGTTATTCGCGCCGTAATGGAACAAAGCCACGCCGATAAGCGAAATAAGCAATCCGACATTAATGATAAGCCGGGCCGATAACCGATCAAGCAAATAGCCGATTCCGGTCTTAAGCACGGTATCTGTCAAATAATGTGCGGTGATGGCCGTTCCAATTATAGCCAAGCTTATATGCAGCACATCTTTTCCATAAATAGGTATAAACGACACCAATGCCGCCCCGCGTACAAACTCCACCAAAAATAAAATGACGGCCAGCAGTACGATATCCCGGCCTAAACCCAATGCGCGAATCCCTTTCAAACGCGAACGCCCCTTTCCTGCTTGTACCATTATAACGCGGGGTTACAGGTGTTTCCAGCAAACCTCCGTTACGGTCATGTTAAAAGATTGTATGGGTGCTTGACCTGCGATGTCTTCATAAATGGACCGTCTGAGCAAGCTTAGCTGCAGGAAGGAAGCAGCCATTCTTCGATCCAACGCTTCGGGTGCCGCCAGCGGCATACCCGCGGATTGCCCGCAAATACAACAGTCAATCCATGAGAGGGGATGACATATATAAGCTGTCCTCCATGTCCTACAGCACAGGCTGCGTCATGCGAGCCGAGCCGATGAACCCACCACTGATATCCGTAATGGCCGAATGCCGGCAGACCGGAGACGTGCGGCTGAAGCGATTCGCGAATCCACTCCACAGGTATGACGGCTGTAGAGGAAGGCGCTCCTTCATTCCGACTGTCTGCAAGACGCTTGCCATCATTGAGGATGAGCTGGCCGAAGGCGAGCATGTCTCTCCCCGTCAGATGCAGACCGATGTGGCCGGCGGCGTGTCCATCCGGCGACAAGTCCCAGCGGTATTCCGAGATTCCGAGGGGACGGAACAGATAATGCTCGGCATATTCGTCCGCGCGCATGCCGGTGCAGCGGGTAAGCAGCACGGACAGCAAGTGGGAATCGATGCTCCGATATTGGAACTTGCCATGCCGTTCGGGATGTACCGGAAGGCGCAGCGCGAAGCGAAGCCAGCTCGAGCTGTTATGGAAGCGGTGAATCCAGCGTTCCCCCAGTTTATTGCCCGTCTGCCAATGCAGGCCTGATGTCATCGTGAGCAGGTGCTTAAACGTAAGATTGCGCCATCCTTCATTGGTTATTGAGCGAACGGGCATGTCAGCTTCCAGATAGGGGAGAATTGGCTCTTCTGGCAGCGGCATGTCGCCGCGATGCACCGCGATGCCGATTAAGGCGGACAGAAAACTTTTCGTGGCAGACCGCAGATCATTCAATCTACCCGGCTCTCCGCCATTGTAATATTGTTCCGCTGCGATATGGCCGTGACGGGCGATTAGACAGCAATAGAGGCGCGGGAACAGCTTAGGCAGCCGCTCCAATGCTTTTTGCAGGTTGACCGGATTGATATGTACCTCAACCGGCATCGCAGATGGCATACGTACAACGCTTTTCTGATTCATGCTGAGCACTCCTGTTTATAAGTTGTTATACGTTAAATGGCAATACAATGGATAGCGTGCGTTGTATATCCTTTAGGATGCCCAATGGAGAATTGGTTAAGAAGGATTGTGTGATTTTGCAGTGCAGATGAATATGATATAATAGGACTAAAAGGTTGCAAATTCCAGAATGAGAAGCGATACGTCCAATTGATTCTCCGTTGCGGAGCATGATCTACAACGCTTTGGGAGGGAATTTTCATGGCAACAAAAGGTCACAACGAAGTGAAAGAAAGCTTGTTGGAGATGACGCGCATTTTCCGTCCGAAAAATCCTCGGAAATTTGTGAAGGAGTACATCCGGAAATACCGGATTATGGGAGGCTATGAAGACGAATTAACTCAGCTTGTAGAGTTGGAATTGGGGAAACTGGACACAAGTGTTTCCTAAGCAACAATGGCTTTGATGCGACACAAGACAGAAAATTTGGATAGAGGGCGTTACGCTTTCGTTTCGACTTGACATATGGGAACTGCTGAACAGGGCGCACCGAAGATCTCGGTTGCGCCCTGTTTGCAATATTGATACATGTTGCAGGCTATAGACTTTGCATATGGAAATATAATATTTTGGAAATAGAAGATATTTGGAAATGGCTTCTACTTTGAATAGGTCGGGTCATATATTAAACATTGGGAACTGTCAAGGAGGGAATGTCATGGGCGAGACAAAGACCGATATGCAGCTGGAGCTGATGCAGAAGGCAGGACATTTGGCAGCGCGCTGCCACCGTGAAGTTGCTTCACGGCTCGCTCCGGGTGTAACGACGCATGAAATCGATCGGTTTGTGGAACGATGGCTTCACAAACACGGCGCTTCGGCTGAGCAAAAAGGCTATTACGGTTATCCATATGCCACCTGCGCCTCCGTTAACAACGTGGTGTGCCATGGATTTCCAGACGCGCGCGAGCTGAATTCGGGTGATATTGTGACGATTGATTTCGTCGTTAATTATAGAGGTTGGCTTGCCGATATGGCATGGACATATCCGATTGGACACGTGCGTCCCGAAGTGAAGCGGCTCGTTCAGCATACGCTGCATGCGCTTCGTCAAGCGATTAAATTGGTCATTCCGGGCACCTCGATCGGCGATATATCAAGTGCGATCGGACGGATCGCCCGCATGCACGATTACGGAATCGTAACAACATTGGTCGGTCATGGCATTGGTCAGGACATGCACGAGCCGCCGGAAGTGCCGAATGACGGATGGTCTGGCACGGGCCCGATGCTGGAATCAGGGATGGTCATCACGTTGGAACCCATCTTCACGCTCGGCGCTTCTGGAGAGGTCATGCTCGGACATGACGGATGGTCGGTTCTGACCTGTGACGGAACGTGGGGAGCGCACTTCGAACATACGGTCGCCGTCACGGATAGCGGCCCGCGCGTGCTGACCATGCTTCCGTTTACACCTGGCGGCAGGCACAAGAACTTATAAGCATGCATTCTCCTGACGAATTATACCGTCTATTTAAATAGGAAATAATTCCTTGGATGAGAATGAGTCAACGCAACAAGTAGCGGCGAATGTGGTACATGATATCATCCTGCGCCCATTGAAGCGATTCATCCGGATATGCCTTCATAATATATGGGGTCAGCGCATTGAACAGGTCCATATTGGCGCTAATGTAGACGTGCTTGACTTCCGGAGCTCGCTCTCGAATAAGGACATCAATCGTGTGCAACAATTCATCGGCCAAATCATCGCTTCGCTTCAAGGTGCGCATTGGACTGGATGGTGTCACGAAGCGAGGGGGATTGCTTTTAGCTTCTTCATCCATTTGCCAGCTCGTTTCAATTCGTCCCATGCCTTGCTGCTCGCGCCTATTCTTTCCCCCGCGTCCGCTCGTGCCAAGCCCGGCTCCATCCAGCGTAAGAGAGACATAAGCATTGTCGTGCAGCTGCAGCACGTAAGCGACCGCCACTCCGTCGATGTTGCCGACCGCGTTGCTTACGGGACGATTGATGAACATCGTCGAGAGGCTGTGTCCGTTTGAACCGATCATATTGTTCTGTTGTTGCCGGCTTTGGGCGCGGTATCGACGGGCATTCCCATTGGATTGGGATGACGGCTGCGTCGATTGTGCGGTTTGAGAAGACTTGATCTTGCGGTCGGCATAATTTCCCTTCGTGTTGCCGTCCGGTGATTTTGACAGCTCGGCACGGGATCCGGCGCAGGCGCCTAAGAACAACCCGGAACAAATCATGATGATGGCAAATGTGACAAAAGCGCGAACCCGGCGGTTTGGCCCAATTAATTTATGAACAAAGTTTGAAGACACGGCTTTGACCTCCTTCATGTTTCTCGATTATTTTTTGAAAAAGAGCAGGGAAGTATGCAGAATGAGATCAAAGATATCGGAAAACAAAGATGAAATGACAAAAAATGACTTCCTTCGACACAATGTTCAAATATGTTTTGTCACCTGTAATCGATTACAAACATTGATTTGGCGCGGCATTTTTAGATTCTGAACACTTTGTGAACTCAACGGGAAACATTGACAAATAAAATTATGGAAATTATATTTAGGTAAGTGATTGTATTAATTGACAGGATTACAACATCCGTGCTAGAGCCGGTGACTCGCTTTGACCGGCCGGATCAGCATGCGCATCTGATCTTTTATCTAAGGTATTTGCATGTGGAGACGGCCAACCCGGGCTTTCCGTGAGGCAAGCAGGAGCATATGTTCACTCACCATGAACGCGCATATGCCACGAGAGGTCCGCAAGGGCATGAGATGCGGTAGTCAGCGAAAATGTACAAAGTGGGGTTGATCAATGATGAAACGGTGGCATGCAGTGAAGCGACTCCTTCCGTTGTTTGCCGGGCTCGTCTTGCTCCTAAGCGCTTGTGGTCGCGCGGATTTGTCTACTCTCAACCCGCAAGGGCCGGTTGCAGACAAGCAGTATGGTTTGATGCTGTTAGCGATTACGATTATGACGATTGTTGTCGTCGCCGTGTTTGCGATTGCGATTTATGTCGTCATTCGCTATCGCAGACGCCCAGGACAAGACGAAATACCGAAGCAAATCGAAGGAAACCACAAGCTGGAAGTGATCTGGACGGTAATTCCGATACTTCTCCTTATCATTCTGGCCGTACCGACTGTGAAATACGTTTTTGCATTTGCCGAGGACTATAGCGGCGACCCGGATGCTGTCAATGTGAAGGTAACCGGTCATCAATTCTGGTGGGAGTTCGAATATACTGACTTAGGTATTAATACGGCCCACGATCTGGTCATACCGAAAGGCAAGAAAATCGCAATCGAATTAAGAACGGCTGACGTGCTGCACTCATTCTGGATTCCCGCCATTGCCGGCAAGATGGATACCAACCCTCAAGGCAACGTGAACAAGATGTTCATCGAGGCTTACGAAGAGGGCCTCTATCGTGGGAAATGTGCGGAATTGTGCGGACAATCGCATGCATTGATGGAGTTTAAGGTGAAGTCTGTAAGCGATGAAACGTTCAAGGCTTGGGTAGCTGAGATGAAAGCGGAACCGAAAGCGTTTGAAGGTGACCCTAAGGTTGCTGAAAGCTTCAAGCAGAACTGCTTGACTTGCCATGCCATTGACAATGCGCCAGCTCTTGGGCCGAACTTGAAGGGCTTCGGCAGCCGCGAGGCTGTTGCTGGAATCATGCTTAATCGCGAAACGGTGGATGAACCTATTGAGCAGGCGGTAGTCGAAGAGCAGCTGCGCCAATGGATCACGGAACCGCAAAAGGTTAAGCCGGGCAATACGATGCCTGCGTTCAAAGAGCAGTTGTCTGAAGAAGAACTGGATGGCATTGTGAAGTACTTGGCGGAGTACAAGTTAGAGTCCTTGAAAGAATTCAATAAGCAATAGTATAGCATCTTCTAGGGGAGGTAACGACCTTGGCTCACACGGTGAAGCGTCATCGCGGCTTAATGGATTGGCTGACGACGGTCGACCATAAGAAGATAGGTATTCTCTACCTTGTTGCCGGAGCATTGTTCTTCGGAATAGGCGGTATTGAGGCTATCTTAATCCGTATACAGTTGATTAAACCAATGAATGATTTCGTTGACGCCCAGACGTTCAACGAGCTGATTACGATGCACGGCACGACGATGATTTTTCTTGGCGCCATGCCGATTATTCTTGCACTAATGAATGTTATCGTTCCTCTGCAGATTGGCGCGCGCGACGTTGCGTTCCCGTTCCTGAACGCGCTGGGCTTTTGGACATTCTTCTTCGGGGGGGTGCTTCTCAACCTGAGCTGGCTTATCGGCAGCGTGCCTGATGCGGGCTGGACTTCCTATCTTCCGCTTGCGTCGGTAGATTACAGCAATTCGCACGGAGTTGACTTTTATACGATAGGGTTGCAGATATCCGGTCTCGGTACGTTGATAGGCGGCATTAACTTCCTTGCAACCATTATCAACATGCGTGCCCCAGGAATGTCCTTCATGCGCATGCCGATGTTCACTTGGGCGTCATTCATAACGTCCGCATTGATTTTGTTCGCTTTCCCTGCCGTTACGGTAGGCTTGATTCTGCTTATGTTCGATCGTCTCTTCGGGGGCAACTTCTTCTACGTGCCGAATGGCGGCAACGTGGTATTGTGGCAGCATATATTCTGGATTTTTGGCCACCCGGAAGTGTACATTCTCATTCTTCCGGCGTTCGGGATTATTTCCGACGTGGTCAGCACATTCTCGCGCAAGCGCTTGTTCGGTTACAGCTCCATGGTATTCGCGACGGTGCTAATCGGATTTTTGGGCTTCATGGTTTGGGCGCACCATATGTTTGCTGTCGGTCTTGGACCTGTGGCGAATGCGTTGTTCTCCATCGCGACGATGCTGATCGCGGTACCGACAGGGATTAAAATATTTAACTGGCTGTTTACGATGTGGGGCGGTTCGATTCGCTTCACAGCGTCTAATATGTACGCTATCAGTTTCATTCCGACGTTCGTCATGGGGGGCGTTACCGGGGTCATGCTGGCATCCGCGCCGGCCGACTTCCAGTTCCATGACACCTATTTCGTCGTAGCGCACTTCCACTACACGATTGTAGGGGGGCTCGTGCTCGGGCTGTTCGCAGGTCTTCATTTTTGGTGGCCGAAGATGTTTGGCCGCATGCTTAACGAACCATTGGGCAAAGTAACATTCTGGTTATTCTGGATTGGATTCCAACTGACATTCTTTATCCAGCACTTCTTGGGCTTGCTTGGCATGCAGCGCCGTGTCTTCACCTACTTGCCTAACCAAGGCTTCGATAAGATGAACTTGGTCAGCACGATCGGTGCGATTATGATGGGCCTTGGTGTCATCTTGTTCTTGGTCAACGTCGTCATTACATCGATGAAGCCGAAGAACCTGGGCAACGACCCATGGGAAGACGGACGCACGTTGGAGTGGACGATTCCATCTCCGGCACCGGAATACAACTTCAAGCAGACTCCGCTTGTGCGCGGTTATGATGCTTGGTGGAAAGAGAAGATGGAAGGCAACAAAGAAATGCCTGCCGCCGAGCCGGTAGGTCCGATTCATATGCCGTCCCCATCCATTCTGCCATTTATAATGTCCGTCGGCTTGTTCGTCGCAGGCTTCGGCTTTATGTTCGCTAAAGATGACTTTGGCAACACGGCTTTGAACTTCTTGTTCGGCAATCATATTATCGCAGTGTTCGGCTTGCTGATTACATTCGGCTGTATGTTCCTGCGTTCGGTTAAGGATGATCACGGTTATCATATTGAACCGGAAGAGTTGGAACAGAAGGGGGTTAAAGCATGAGCGCGCCTGCACATCACGCAGATGGCCAATGGCCTCACGAACCGGAAAAAGCGACGTTAGAAGGCCGCAATAAGGTAATCGGCTTCTGGTTGTTCCTTGGCGGAGAAGCAGTGTTGTTCGGAACCTTGTTTGCGACGTTCCTTGCGCTCCGCAACCAAATCGGTGACGGACCTTCCGCGAACGAACTGTTCAAACTGCCGATGATTGGGCTAGTTACCGCCATATTGCTAGTCAGCTCCTTGACGAGTGTGTTTGCTATCCAAGCGATGCATCGCAAGGAAGTCAAAGCAATGCTTAACTGGCTAATCGTAACCGTTATTCTTGGTTTCTGCTTTCTTGGGATGGAAATTTACGAGTTTGTTGAATATGTGCATGAAGGCCATACCTTTACGACAAGCGCCTTCAGTTCAGCTTTCTATACGTTGGTCGGGTTTCACGGAGCTCACGTGGCATTCGGTGTCGCGTGGATTTCGATTCTGATCGCGCAAGTCCGTAAAAAAGGGTTGAACCTCGTTACGGCGCCGAAGGTGTATGTCTCGGCTATTTACTGGCACTTTATCGACGTCGTATGGGTATTCATCTTTACCGTCGTTTACTTAATGGGAAAGGTGGGCTAAGCGAATGACAGCACATGATATGGCACCGGACAACTCGAAACGCCGTCATAAGCATGAAGGTAAACAAAAGCATATTATCGCTTTTATCTTCTCCATCGTGCTGACGTTAATCGCTTTTGTAGCCGTAGGCTCGGTAGGTGAAGTGAACCCGACGTTTACGGTAATCCTGCTTCTCGTTATGGCGGTCTTGCAAGTCGTGATTCAAATGGCATATTGGATGCATATGAAAGATAAAGGTCATATGCTGCCAATTGTATTTATGATAGGCGGAGCTATCATTGCCTTTACAGCAATTGTCATGTCCGTATACTGGGTATGGTGGTAAGCGAAGGCAGGCATGCTGCACAAGAGGGGACGCATTTAGCGTCGCCTCTTTTTCCATAATGGGATAAAATGTGGCGAAATGGTGGCGATAACGAGGGAAGGGAATGAACATTCATGTTCGGTTTAACGAAATACTTCAGTTTGTATGATGTGTGGAGTCCGTTGTTTCTTGTCTCTTCGGTGCTCGTCATCATTTTATATCTTGGGGTGACAGGTCCGTTTAGAGATCGCTTCGCTAACTCGGAGCCGGTATCCTTAAGGCAGAAAGTCATGTTTATCGCAGGCGTGCTGCTCTTTTATCTTGCTCAGGGCGGACCTATTAACATGATGAGTCATATGATGTTTACGTTTCATATGCTTATGATGGCCCTGTCGTATATTATTGTGCCTCCGCTCATTCTCCTTTCCGTGCCGGGCTGGATGTGGCGTTTTCTGCTTGATCGGAAGCCTCTCAGACGATTGAAGAAGTTTACTCATCCGATATTGAGCGCTGTGCTGTTCAATGTATTGTTCTCGTTCTACCATGTGCCTGTCGTGCATGACTATGTCATGACACACTATACGGAACATATCATTTATTATATTGTGCTGTTCATTGCGGCTGCGCTTATGTGGTGGTGGGTCGTAGCACCGGTTCCCGAATGGAACACCCTTGCCGATGTGAAAAAAATGGGCTACATTTTTCTAAACGGGCTTCTCATCACGCCGGCCTGTGCGCTCATCATCTTTGCAAGTGATCCGTTGTTCGCCACGTATGTGGACAAGGATGCATGGATTGAGGCAATGGGCTATTGCATTTCGGGCGATCCGGCCGCCATGCTGGCAGCGTTCGACGGTCCGGAGTTTTTCAACTGGTTCAATCCGCTTGAAGATCAACAGCTGGGCGGCATCCTCATGAAGCTGATTCAAGAGACGATGTACGGTTGTATACTCGGCTATGTCTTCGTTCATTGGTTCCGCAGAGAAGGCAAAGATGATGACGATTTTGTGGAATTGATGCCGGAAGGGCAGATGAACTCGTAGAAATCCTATATAATGATAACGGAGAACAAGCGCAAAGGTTAGCATAAAGCACCTTGTTGAATGAGTTGAGGAGGGCGTTACTTTCGTGGATTTATATAATTTGATGCCAGCGGTAAGCACATCGTTCATTGCCATCAGCGCGATTCTCGTTGCTATCGGTTGGGCGCTAATCATCAAAGGCAAACGGGAGCAGCATAAGAAGACGATGGTGGCGGCCGCCGTGGCGGCGCTTCTGTTCTTTATCATTTATGTATCCCGGACCATTTTTGTAGGTAATACGTCATGGGGCGGCCCGGATGATTTGAAAGTTTTTTATTTGATCTTCCTGCTATTCCATATCGTATTGGCGACGGTTGCTGCCGTATTCGGTCTCGTAACGCTGTATACCGGCTTCAAATCGCGGTTCAAAACACACCGCAAGCTGGGGAAAATCACATCTATTATTTGGTTTGCTACGGCAATTACCGGAATAACGGTATATAGCTTATTGTATTTGCTGTATCCGGGCGGCCATACCAAGCCGGTCATTGACGCGATATTTGGTCTCTAACCACATAATAGGTTCTACGGATAATCCGTCCTGCTGTGAGATTCGTTCACGGTGGGACGGATTTTTATGTTCACGTCACGTTCTATGGTGTTGACAATAAAACAGCAAAGTCATTATACTGTGTATAAAGATATATACAGTAAGCACAGTGAGCGCAGTATACATGACATACAGCACAGCAAGTATGGTGAGCTGCACACATACGGAACGGAATCCGTTGCAGAAAGAGGGATGAACAGTGGGCAATCGATATAAACAAGCATGGGCGCTCGTCAAAAATGATCTCGTACGCTTCAAGTGGGGATTTGTTATGACGCTGCTGTTCAGTATGTATATGAGCGTTACGAGCTTGTTCATGTTGAATGGCGTATTGGGTAAAGGCGGAGAAATGTATCGATTTCTAAGCGGAACGTTGGATTTTGTCTACTTGATTACGCTGCCTAATATGGGGTTTTTCTTTTCACGCCGTTCGATGCGTTATTTACAGGAAGATTCATATACAAAATGGATGATAAAGCTGCGCACCTTGCCGATTGACATTCATACGATCGCCTTATCTCGCATCATGATGATGGTCGTTGCGTTTACGTTGAACATGACCCTTTTTATTTCCATTCAGGTTATTTTTAGTCCTGGATTGAGAGCGGAGCTGGGACCGGTCTCCATAATGGCTTATGCATTTATGCTTATCGCATTTTCCATGATTATCAATATGACGTTCATCATTATGGAGTTGAGCTATAGCGGAAGCAAATATTTTAAGAGTTCGTTAATTATACTTGGATTCACTACCTTTCTAGCCATAGCCATTGCTCTCTCGGGCGGAAGCTTCGTCCTGACAATCGTGTATGTCGCCAAGTACTACTCATGGGTAAGCGGCATTCTTGCATTAGGGGTGATTACACAAGTATTGACCCTCGGTATCGTCAGGGCAAAGAATGCGATTCGCAAGCGAGATTTGGTATAGCGCTATGACAATAAGCAGAAAAGCAGATCGCAGGAGGTGGTGAGAAGCGGTGTTTATGCCCATTCAAATTAATGATAACAGTTCGGAACCGCTGTATGCGCAAATTACACATCAGCTTCGAGCGCTCATTTTGAGCGGCCATCTCGAAGAGGGGATGCTTCTTCCATCCATACGCGAATTCGCCAATCAGCTGCAATGCAGCGTGATTACGGTAAGAAGAGTATATCAAGATTTGGAAAGCGAAGGGTTGCTCCGGACGAAGCAGGGGACGGGAACATTTGTCGCGGCGGTTCATGCGGAAGAGCGGACGCGTTATCGGCGGCAAGCGGTTGAGCAAGCGTTGGAAGAAGCGGTTGATGCCGCGCTGCGCGTCGATATATCGCAGGAAGAATTGGAACTGCTGCTGCAAGAAGTGATACAGCGGAAATGGCATTGAGCCCATTCGGAGCAAGGAGGGGAATTCAAGTGGAGGAGAACAACGTCATTACATTGCAAAATGTCGTGAAAACGCGGGGGAATACAAAAATAGGTCCGCTTAACATTCATATACCGCAAGGCTGTGTCACGGCGGTTGTCGGCACGAACGGTTCGGGAAAGACGACGCTGCTGGGCATGTGTATGGGCATCGTTCACGCAGAGGAGGGACACATCACCATCTTTCAAGAGAAGATCCAACCGGAGCATGATGCTGTTTTAAAAGCGCGTATCGGATTTGTCAGTGAATATCCGAATCCAGATGATAATGATTTGACGGCGGATCAGCTGGCTGCCTTTACGGCACAATGGTATCCGAAGTGGGATTGGCAATTTTATCAGCATCATATGGCGAAATACGAAATCCCGCCGAAGCAGAAACTGAGCAAGCTGTCGAAGGGGATGCGCAGGAAGCTGGACTTGATTATCGCCATGAGCCCCCAGCCTGAATTGCTGCTGCTCGACGAGCCGTCTTCCGGCTTGGATCCATTATCTTGGCGCATGATGATAGAAGATATGCACCGCTATTTGCAGGACGGGCAGCATTCGATTGTCATCGCAACGCATATTATTGAAGAAGTGAAGCGCCTTGCGGATTATATCCTGTTCATGTACAAGGGGCAGGTGCTCCAAATGGTCGAGAAGGACGCGATGTTCGACGCATGGAAAGAGTTCCTCGTTGACGGCGAAGCTGCAGATTATGACCGCATTCCCGGACTTGCGAAGGCCATTCAGGAACACTATGGCGTACGTCTCATTGCGAATGATGCGGCTAAGCTGGAGGCTTATTTACAGGATCACGATATTCCGACGCTGCAGACAAAGGGTCTGGAGCTGGATGATATATTGGCATATTTGATTGAATTGAATGACGAAGGGAGAGCTGCAAAACGATGAAGCCGTTACAATTACAGGAAGTCGTTAAGCAATACGGCGACAAGACCGCCGTTAACGGTCTTAGCTTTGAAGTGGAAGAGGGTGAAATTTACGGGCTGCTCGGAGCAAACGGGGCCGGCAAGACAACGACGATGCGGATGGTGCTCGGACTCATTTATCCCGATGGAGGAACTATCCAGTATGAGGGCAAACCGTTTCATAGCGGTTTATCCCGCATCCTCGGTTATTTGCCGGAAGAACGCGGGATGTATCCGAAGATTAAGGTAAGCGAGCAGGTTACTTATTTGGCTCAACTGCGCGGCATGTCGCGCAAAGAAGCGGACAGCAATCTGAAGTATTGGCTGGAGCGATTCAACGTTCCGGAAAATTACAATAAAAAAATTGAAGAGCTCTCCAAAGGGAATCAGCAAAAAATCGGTTTTATCGCATCGATTGTTCATAAACCGAAGCTGCTCATTTTGGATGAGGCGTTCAGCGGTCTTGATCCTGTAAACGTAGAGCTGTTGAAGGAAACCGTCAAGGAGCTGCGCGATCAAGGAACGAGCATTCTGTTCTCGACGCACCGGATGGAGCATGTCGAGGAATTGTGCCGCAACCTGACCATATTGCAACAAGGAAAGGCGGTTCTGCAAGGCTCGCTGCGCGATCTGAAATCCCGTTATCCGCGTGAGCATGTCGTGCTGCGCACGAGTGGAACGGTGGAAGGTCTGCAGAGTATTGCAGGCGTAAGCGAGGTGGAGCGGACGGATGACGGCTACCGTCTCCGCATTGCCGATGAAGGGGCTGCTCAGCATATTTTGCAGAAGGCAATGGCCCAAGTGAATGTACAGCAATTCGAGTTGAAGGAGCCGACATTGAACGAAATCTTCATTAAGGCAGTTGGGGGTGAGTCAAATGCATAATGTACGGACCGTAATTGGATTTACGCTGCGCACGAAGATGATGACGAAAGCGTTTCTCGTCACGACGATTATTTTGGCGCTCATCATTAGCTTAGGCGTGAATTTGCCTTATATCATTTCATTGTTTTCAAGCAACGAGCCGACTGCCATCGGATTGATGCAGGGCAAGGATGCTAAAATCGAGCAGTCGTTGGCGCAATATTTCGAGAAGCAAGAGAAGAGCGACCTCAAAATCGTCCCTTATGCCAACGCTTCCGCAGCAGAGTTGAACAAGCAGGTGGAAGACGGAAAAATAGAAGGCTATCTGACATTGGAAGAAGAGCAGGCCGGAGCGTTTCCGAAGGTTGTATATCACGGGGAAGATGAACTCGGAATGGAGAAGCAGTCGACGCTGACGAATGCGTTGACGCTGATTAAGACAGAGTGGCTCGTGAAGGATTCGCTTACGCCGGAGCAGATTGCCGAGCTTAGCAAGCCGGTGTCGCTAGACTCGAAGACGATCGCGAAGCCGGGAGAAGAAGCGGAAGAGAATCCGGCGCATAAAGGTATCTCGATCATCGTCGTCATGGTGCTCATCGTCCTGTTGTTCATGACCAATACGATGACTGGCAACATGATTGCTTCCGAGGTGACGCAGGAGAAGAGCTCGCGCATTATGGAAATTCTGATTACGAGCGTGTCGCCGCTTGCGCAAATGTTCGGCAAAATCATCGGCATGTTCGTGCTGGGTCTGCTGCAGATCGGGGTCTTTCTTGGGGTCGTCCTGCTGAACTTGATGTTGCCGCATAATGCCGCACCGCTCAAGGATTTGAACTTCGATATGTCCATGATTGACTGGTCGGTAGTAGGCGGCGGATTGCTGCTCTATGTGTTGGGATACTTCCTCTACGCGACGTTGTTCGCCGCGGTCGGCTCGATCGTGAGCCGGACGGAAGACTTGGCGCAGGCGATCATGCCAATTACGATGCTGACGATGGCTGCCTTCTATATCGCGATCTTCAGCGTGTCTACACCGAATTCAATGCTGGTGAAGGTCACCTCTTATATTCCGTTCTTCACGCCGACGTCGATGCTGCTGCGGATTGGAGTCGGCAACTCGGCATGGTGGGAATTCTGGATCGGCGTCCTGATTATGATTGTATCGGTCGTCTTCTTCGGCTGGCTGTCGGCGAAGATCTACCGCACTGGCGTGCTTATGTACGGCAAGCGCCCTTCGTGGAAAGAAATTCGCAAGGCGATGAAGGCGTATAAGATATAAAAGAGTGTAGAAAGCTTGTGAGTAGCGGTTATAGTTGAGACAAATGTAATGAATAGTTGAGACTTTTTCAGTATATGTTTGAGACAAAAATGGGCCCTTGATTCGTCAGAAATAGTGATGGATCAAGGGTTTTCCTTTTTTGTTAAGTGGCTTTGTCCAACAAAAAAACTCCAGTTATAAATGAGGTGAATCGTTTTTTGCTACTTTATGAATGCTTATTTTTATAAATAACCGCATAAAAAAGTGCAGCTGCAAATGTAAGTGTTGCGGCTACAACCATCAAAGAAACCTTACCCGATGTTTGAATCCCCATAGAATACCCATGATGATTGCCGACTTAAGAAGAGTGTGCTTCTTTTGAAGTTCGGTCAAAAAGAACGCTCTCCATCCCAATTCTTTACCTAAAGGGCCGCTAATGAGATTTCGTATAAATAAAATGACGAGCGTTGCAGGTGATAAAATGAGTAACTCCGAAAAAGGCTGGTTGATTGTAGATACCGATCATCAAAAGACTCCCGATTAACACGAAGGCTTGAATCCCAACAGCGGTTAAAACGGTTGATATTTTTATTCTTTCGCTAAACTGATTCTTAATAAAGCTGAAAAATGTTTAAAAACCATGCGCCATGGAACATTTTTCTTGTTGCGGGAAGGAAACACCGGTCTGCTCGTAGAAGTGCTCTAGCAGGTCGAAATCAAACCAAGGAGCGAGTCACATATGAAAATAGCGGTTGTTGGCTGCGGAGGCATGGGGCGCGTGCATGCGCTTGAGTTTGCGAAAATGCCGAACGTCGAGCTGGTCGGCGTATGCGATATCGTGCCCGAGTTGGCGGAGTCGTTGGCGCGGCAGACGGGAACGTCCGCGTTCGCCTCGTTCGATGCAATGATGTCGTCCGTGAAAGCGGACATTGTTAGTGTGGCGGTGCCGAGTTATTTGCATAAAGAGCTTGTCATTCAAGCTGCTGCAGCGGGAAAGCATGTCATTTGCGAGAAGCCGATTGCGCTGAATGTGGAGGATGCCGAGGAGATGGTCCGCGTATGCGAAGCCAACGGAGTGCAGTTGTTCGTGGGACATGTGGTGCGCTTCTTCCCGGAATATGCGCAAATAAAGCATCAAATAGATGCCGGGCAGATAGGCAAAGTCGGTGTCGCGAACGCGAAACGGGTGGGCGCTCACCCTGGCAACGTCAAAGCCTGGTACAAGGATACGGACAAGAGCGGCGGCGTTATCGTTGACCTGATGGTGCATGACATCGACTTCATGCGTTGGACGCTTGGCGAGGTCAAGTCGGTATACGCCATGAACAAATACGATGACGACATGGATTATGCGTTAGTGACGCTCGTCTTTGAGAGCGGCGCCGTTGCCAATATGGAAGGATTCTGGGGATACCCCGGATCGTTTCACTATGCGGCGGAATTCGCCGGTACCGCAGGACTGGTACAGAGCGACAGCCTGAAGGCGCAATCGCTGCAAATTCGCAAGAGCGGTGCGGAGGCGGACGGAGGCAATTTCGTTGAAATTCCGCAAAGTCCGGGATACCGCAATCCGTACACAGTGGAGCTGGAGCACTTTATCGGATGCATTCGCGATGGCATTGAGCCGATTGTAACGGCCTGGGATGCTTGCAGGGCGCTCAACATTGCCGCAGCTGCTCAGGAATCGATCCGGACCGGCAAGGCGGTTCTGTTGTAAGCAACCGCAATTCAATGGGGAGGGCTCGTGACATGAATGGATTGAAGGTAGGGATGATTAGCTTCGCGCACGGTCATGCGTACAGCTATTTTCACAGTTTGAGACAAATACCTGAGGTGCAAATCGTCGGAATTGCGGATGAGGTGCGCAGCCGCGTTGACGGCATCGTCGGCGAATTCGGGGTGCCGCACTTTGGTGATTATCGCGAACTGCTGGCGCAGGACGTGGATGCCGTCGTCATCTGTTCGGAGAATGCGCATCATGCGCAAATGACGATCGATGCGGCCAACGCCAAGAAGCATGTGCTATGCGAGAAGCCGCTCGGGACGACGCTGGAGGAGATGGAGCGCATGATTGCCGCCTGCAAGGACAACGGCGTGCAGCTGATGACAGCGTTCCCATGCCGCTACTTGGCAGCAGTTGTCCGCGCCAAGGAAGCGATAGACCGGGGCGACATCGGGGATATCGTCGCCATCAAAGGCACGAACCATGGCGGCAATCCAGGCTCTTGGTTCGTTGACAAGCAGCTTTCCGGCGGCGGGGCCGTCATGGACCATACGGTTCATGTCATGGATTTGATGAATTGGCTGCTCCAGTCCAAGGCAACTGAGGTGTACGCGTACGCCTCTACATTGTTCCAGGACGACCTTAGAGTGGATGATGCCGGCATGGTTCACATCAAATTCGAAAACGGCGTCTTTGCAGCACTCGATACGAGCTGGTCGCGCCCGAAATCGTTCCCGACCTGGGGCGATGTAACGATGGAGATCGTCGGCACGAAAGGGGTTATTTCCGTCGACGGCTTCGCGCAGCACAACGATCTGTACAGCGATGAAGCGGGTAAAGGCCAGTGGACATATTGGGGCGACGACATGGACGCATATATGGTGAGGGACTTCGTCCGTGCGCTGCTGCAGGGCGAGCCGGTGCCGGTCACGGGCGAGGATGGCTTGCGTTCGACGCAGGTGGCGCTTGCGGCGTACGAATCCGTGAAGCTCGGCCAGCCGGTCGCGTTATAGTACAGAGATCTTACGGGTTAGAGCATTATAAAAGCTTTATTTAGGGGGCATGCCGCTGCGGGTATGCTCTTTTTTGCTGAAAAACGCAAATCTGTCCGATTTGACTGGAGATTTTCCAATGAATGCTCTGCCGCTCGTGACGTATCACTCCGTTAGAGGTTATGAACGTCAAGTAACATCCCGCCAGCTACCGTACTCATCTTCATCGCCTTTTACTCATTCTCCCACACGCTCAGAAACAGCTTTTTGCTTAGAAGTCTAATTAACTTAGTAAACCAACCTGGAGGGCAGCCTAGATGCAATATTAGAATCGCAGCAAAACCCAGAGCACAAACTAAGATAGAGGCTTAGACACAGACTGAGGTAGAAACGGAGGTACAAACTGAGATACAGATTTAGAAAATAGAAACTAGATGTGAATCTAGAAACATAACCCTTCTGGAGATGGAGTTAGAGTCGGCAAGTGGTACAGAGCTGTTTCGGAATATGCTGTTGTCACAAAAAGGCGGCCATTTCTGACTCAATGGGAGAGTGAACCTAAGGGCTTGAACGAGACTATAAGCGCTCAGGGCACAGAAGCGGTAACGAATGAGGGGGCTTCCCTCGGCAAATGACTTGCATAAGCTGTACGCTTGCACATACACGGTTGGCGTTATCATGGCCAAGAATGAATAACAGGACCGACGCTATGCCAATGCATAGGCTATGTGACTACAACGCATATTACTGAACAGGTGATCATGAATGTGGAATATGTTTGTTTCCTATCTTCCGAGCTGGAGCGTTCTCTTGCAGGCTGTGATTGCGGTGTCCATTCCATACGGCCTTTCAAGGATAATTTCCAAGGCCGAACAACCCATCGATGAAAAGACTGGACAAGAAGCCGGGGATCAAACTCCGCAGCCTGACTTCACGGGGAAGCTGGATGCCGATTTGGATCGGGTGCGAACCGAATTCGGACATCAATCGGATTTGAATTGTCGAACGTTCTGTCTGGGCAATACCAACCAGCAGGCAGCGATTTTATTTGTGAACGGCATTTCCGACAGGGATTTGATTGATAAGCATATATTAAAATCGCTCATGGGCGACCTCGCGTTGGCCGGGCATGACCATGCCCCGGATTCGCCTGCTCCGTCTTACACGGCACAATATATTAAAAACAACATATTGTCCGTCGGCATACTGAAAGAAGTCGATTGCTTGGCCGATTTATCGACCGAATTGCTGCGGGGGCATACCGCGCTGCTTCTTGACAACAGCCCGGAGGTCATTATTCTCGGCACGAGGAAGGAGATTACGCGCAGCGCTAAGGAACCCCCTTCGGAAGCGCTGGTTAGGGGACCGCGTCTCGGCTTCAACGAGAGCATTTGCGACAATACGACGCTGTTACGGCAGCATGGTGAAAATACTAAATTGACTATAACCCAACTCCGTGTCGGGCATCGCGTGACGAAGGAACTCGTTATTGCATACGTCGAGGATATTGCCGATTCGAACTTGGTCCAAGAGGTTCGCGAGAGAATTGAACGGATTAACCTTGATGACATCCAAGATACTGGATACATAGAACAGTTGATTGAGGACGATTTCCTGTCTCCGTTTCCGCAGGTGCAGAGCACGGAACGGCTGGACCGCGTTCTGGCAGCATTAGTGGAAGGAAGAATTGCCATTTTATTGGACGGGACTCCCTTCGTCCTCATTGTGCCGACGACCTTCAACATGCTGCTGCAATCGCCCGAGGACTATTATGAACGGTGGATTCCGGGGACGTTGGTTCGCCTGCTGCGTTATTTTGCCGCATTCGTGTCCACATTCGGCCCGTCGCTATACATATCGTTCATATCGTTCCATCAGGGACTGATACCGACTAAGCTGGCGCTCTCGATTGCGGATACCCGGGTGGGAGTGCCATTTCCGTCTCTGATTGAAGTGCTCATTATGGAAGTGGCGTTGGAAATCTTGCGGGAAGCGGGACTTAGACTGCCGAAGCCCATCGGTCAGACGATTGGGATCGTTGGCGGACTGGTTATCGGGGAATCCGCGGTTCAAGCCGGGATCGTCAGTCCTATCATGGTTATTGTAGTGGCGGTTACCGCCATATCCTCGTTCGCGATTCCCCAGTACAATGCAGGCATTTCGTTAAGGGTTCTTCGTTTCATCGCCATGATTTTCGCAGCCGTATTCGGACTGTACGGGGTAGTGCTGTTCTTCTTGATGCTGTGCAGTCATCTGGTCAAGCTGAAGAGCTTCGGGGTGCCTTACATTAGTCCGGCAGCTCCATATCGTCCTCAGGATTGGAAGGATTACCTCGTGCGAGCGCCGTTCAAGCTGATGAAGCAACGTCCGAAGATGATGAATACGAAAAGTCCGGTACGCAAGAAGTAAAAGGGGAGCGATGGAATTGTGAGAATGGCTGCAAAAGAGAGCTTAACGACTTATCAAGCCGCTGTATTAGTGAGTAACTTCATCCTTGGGGTCGGAATTCTAACGCTGCCCAGAACCGCTACCGAAAAGGTGAAAACGCCAGATATATGGCTTTCCGTTATTATCGGAGGATTAATTGCCATGCTTGCCGGCGTCATTATCGTCAAGCTGAGTCAGCAGTTCCCGGAAAAGAACTTTTATGAGTACACCGAACATATTGTCGGCAAATGGCTTGGCTGTATACTCAATCTGGTCGTAATCGGGTACTTCGTCGCGACCTCGAGCCATATGGTGCGGGCATTGGCGGAAGTGACGACTCTGTTTTTGCTGGAAGGGACGCCTCACTGGGCCATTATTATGGCGTTCATGTGGGTAGGGCTCTATCTTGTTATAGGTGGATTGCCCGCCATTGCCCGTCTGTTTGAAATCATTTTTCCCATTACCGTCATCATTTTTTTTATGATCGCGGTTATGAGCTTGAAAATATTTGATGTCAACAATTTGCGCCCCGTATTGGGGCTCGGCATTGAGCCCGCACTGAAAGGGGTAAAGACAACGGCGCTTTCTTTCACCGGATTTGAAATCATGCTCGTTGTGCATGCCTATATGCAGCGTCCAAAGATGGCGGCCAAAGTGGTGCTGATTGGGATTGCGGTTCCGCTTCTCTTCTACGTAACGACGGTGATCATGGTCATCGGGGCGTTGACGGTAGATGGGGTGGTCAGCCGCACTTGGCCGACGATTACGCTCATCCAAAGCTTTGAATTTCCCGGGGTATTCTTCGAACGATACGAATCACTATTGCTCGTTATATGGGTGATGCAGATTTTTACGACTTACGTCATCACTCATTATGCGGCTGCCATGGGGCTGGCGCAAGTCATGAAAAAAGACATTCGCCCGTTTTTGTATATTCTGCTGCCTGTTATTTATATCGTGGCAATGCTCCCTAAAAATATTAACGATTTGTTTCATTACAGCGACTTCATTGGCAATGTGGCATTCGTCATGTTCGGGGTGCTGCCCATTGTCCTGCTCGGAATTGCTAAAGTAAGAGGTGGTAAGACGTGAATCGGAAATGGTATAGAGTGAAGACTCCATTGATATGGGGTGTCATTGCAATGTTAATTCTGTTGACAGGCTGCTGGAGCCGCAGGGAAATCGAAGATTTGGGCATGACCATAGGCGCGGCTGTGGACATCGGCGAAGAGACAAAGGTAGAGCAAGAGCTGGAGCAAAAAGGCGGTGATTACAGCAAAAAAAATGTCCTGACCCTTACCTACCAAGTGGTCGAACCCGGGCAGAGCAGCGGTACGGGCAAAGGGGGAACGAAAAACAAGAAAGGCTACCGCAACATCACGGTAACGGGAGACTCCCTGTATGAGTCGACGCGGGAGATCTCGCTGATACGGGCGCGGCCCATCTTCGGCCGGCATTATAAGGTTATTGTAATAAGCGACCAGATCGCGCGGACGATCAGCTTGCATCGGCTCCTTGACTTTTTCATGCGGGAGCAGGAGTTCCGGCCGAGCTGTCTTGTGTTAATCAGTAAAGGCGAGGCCAGCAAGACGCTTGAGCAGAAGGATAAGACCGAGTTTCCCTCGATGCGGCTGCTTGGAATTACAGACAACCAGTATCGGAGCAGCCGGTTGCTGCCGCAGATGACATTGACGAAGGTTCTGCCGGAAATCAATGCGAAATCCAGCTTCCTGCTGCAAAACGTCATTACCGCCGAAGGAGATGTAAAGGTTGCCGGAGCAGCCGTGATATACGGCAAGACGGGCAAGCTGATCGGGTTTCTCGATGAGGAGGATCTTGAGTCAATCAATTGGATAAAAGGAACGGCGGAGGGCGGTGTTGTCAAAGCATATGACTCGCGGACCGGAAAGGTGATCGTCTACGAAATCACGTCGTTAAAGAGCAAGATTCGCCCCCATGTAAATGGGAGCCGCATTTCCTTTGATGTGCAGATTGAATCGGATGGCCGTATCGGGGAAGAATGGACGAGCGGGAATGACTTCGACAACCGCATCATCAGGCAGGTGGAGGCGGATACCGTCAAGATGGTGAAGCAGCGGATAGACGAGATGCTGCACAAAGTGCAGAAGGAGTATCGCGCAGATGTCATCGGGCTGGGCGAACAAGTGAGAATTCATTATCCGCGGACGTGGGAAAAAATAAAAGGGGAGTGGGACGACATCTTCGCTGATGCATCGATTCGCTATAATGTGAACGTGACAGTGAAAGAATTCGGCACAACGAGTATCAAAATACAATAACGAACAGGCAGGAAGCGCGCTCAAAATAAAGGACGTAAGGAATATATCCCTACGTCCTCTTCTTTAAGCTGCTCGTCTGCCAGAGGCATTATCGCTTGCCGTCCGGCTCCATATTCAGCTTGAAGCCTGCAACCAATGATTGCAGCTCCTCGGCGATGCTCGACAGATGAACCGCGGATGCGGCAATCTCCTCCATCGATGCGTTCTGCTCCTCGCTGGCGGCGGCCACCATGTCCATCTCGTTGGCCGTATCGTGGCTCATGACGCTTACCTCGTCGAAAGCGACGATCGTCGCTTCATTCGACAGCGACAATTGCTCGCCCACGCGGGCGACCTGGCCAAGCTGCTCGTCAATGCTCGCGATTGCGCTGTACATGTCGGCGAAGCAGTGTTCGACGGACTGCGTCAGCTCGCTGCCGGCCGAGGCGGATTCCACGCCTTCTTCCATGCGGCGCAGCATGAGACGGGTCCGATCCTGTATATCGCCGATAAGCGCCGCGATCTTGCCGGCAGCGGTTCCTGCCTGATCTGCCAGCTTGCGCACCTCCTGAGCGACGACGGCGAAGCCGCGACCTTCTTGACCGGCTCGCGCAGCCTCGATGGCGGCGTTCAGGGCAAGCAGGTTCGTCTGCGAGGCGATAGCTTGAATGAAGCCGGTAATGCCGCTAATTTCCTCTGCCACTTTGTTTAAAGTCTCCGTCTCTGCTTTGGAGCGGTTGGAGTGGTCGAGTATGGCATCCATTTGCTGCTTGGCAGCGCTGAGCGCTTCCTCGCCGGTATTCGCCAATTCATTGATATGCTGCGACGCTTCCGCGCTTTCGTGCACGATGCGGAGCGTATTTTCCAGCTCTCTGCGGGTAATCTCCGCCGTCTGCTTAACGGCTTGTATGCTGCTGTTCATGTCGGACGACTTCGCCGATACCTCCTGCATGGAGGCGGCCACCTGTTCGATCGTGCTGACGTTCTGCTCCGAATTGGCGGACAACTCCTGTGAAGCGGCTGAGACTTGCTCGGAATGGGAGCTGATTTCAATCAGCACATCGGACAGCGACTGCGACATCGTATTGAAATTGGCTTCCAACTGACCGATCTCATCGATCCGCCCGTTCTCTGCGATACGAGCGGTTAAATCACCTTGAGCGACAGTGTCTGTTACCGATTTTAAACGCATAATCGGCACAATCATCCGCTTGATGAATATCCAGATGAACAGACCGATGAGTCCGAGCAGAAGGGCGATAAACAGGGCCGCGATCCACTGCAGCTTGCTCGTCTTATCCGTAATTTCGCTCCAGTCCAGAACTGAAACGACGTTCAATCCGAGAGCATTCCGTTTGTCATAGCTGTAATATTCCTTGCGGCCTTCGCCCGAGAGCATGAACGTTCCTTGCGCTTGCTTGCGCATGTCCTCGAATTGTTCGCCCTTCACGGGCTCGCCCTTCTTAAAGCGCGGGTGGGACATCGTGACATTGTTGCGGTCGAATAAACTGACATACCCCCGATCACCGATCGTGAATGAGCCGACCATGTCATTCAAGTTATCGATCGCGACATCGATGCCGGCTACGCCGGATCCGTCTGCAGTCGTCTTGGAAAAGGTAATGACATAGCCGCCGGTCATGGCATCGATATATGGATCCGTTATGGCCAGCTGCCCTTTCTGTTTCATGGCTTGTTTGTACCAACCGCGTGTAGTCGGATCATAGTCGGTCTTTGCGTTTTCGGAAGAGGTGTAGAATCTCCCTTTTAAGGAAACAAATGCGGCGAGCACATTATTCGAATCTTTTGCGACATGGCGAATGCGGTCGTATATATAAGTGTCGCGGTCTTGTCCAGGGGGGATGGTAATGTCGGCAAGACTGTTTATCGTAACGGAGAAATCTTGGTGCGTCTCATTAAACAGTTGGTTCATCATCGTGGTGACCTCGTCAACTTGGGATAGCAGTTCGCGTTCCAGCTGGTTGCGGGCCAGTTGTGTCAGGGTATAGCTAAGTAAAATAGAAGGAATGACGACAAGCGCAATGAGAAGAAGCAACATCTGTTTGGATAAAGATGTTTTATAACGGTCATATAACTTTTTCATAATGAGTGGTAACTCCTCTCTAGGATGAAAAGATAATGAAATCATGTTGCGGCAACAGTATTTATCGGTATCCTGGGAAAAAAGTGTATATGGTAACCGTTCTCAAAATTCATGTAAATATTGGCATGATAAAAATGGGGAATATTGAGATTCGACTCATGTTCATGGAGGTGATTATGCAAACGTTTACAATTGGTGAAAGTATCCGATTTCGTCAAAAAGCAACACTTTTTCTCATCAACAGCCGTTATAAGAAGTAGTGCCTTTCACAATCATATGAACCTATGCGGATAGAAACGCAGTCTAATCGTTAGGTATCGGAATAAGGCAACGAAATGATACAACAGGCAGTTGAGAGAGGAGAAGCTTATGAAGCCAGTATTTGAATCAGGAAAAGGCCGCTTCGGTTTTGGTATGTTATTCGTTTGTGCCATGCTGATCCTTGCCATATCATGGCCGGGAAGCATGCATGCCCAGAGCAATGCCGCGGCAGCTTCATTTAAATTGAAGGCTGCGTCCAAATCATTATATCTCGTCATTGGAAAGGAAACCGATCTTCCTAAGGTGAACGCCCTATATAAGGACGGCAGAATCGAGGACGTGACGGGATCCGTCACGTGGCAGCCCAGTTCGGATGTGTTGAATATCAGCGGAGGCAAGGTGAGCGGCAGATATGGCGCCTCAGCGAAGCTGAAAGGCACATACGGCAATCAGACGGTTACCGTTCCCGTTCGTATACAGGAGGATTTCGTGAAATATGAAGCGGATCCGTCTCCCGTCACATTAAGTGCGGGTTCCTCTAAGCCGATTAAAGTAACCGGTTATTACGCCAATGGAAAAAAAGTATCGATCGGAACTAAAATCCAATGGAAATCCGGAAATGATCAAGTTGCGAGGGTAAACGGCGCAACGATAAAGGGAGTGGCGGAAGGCAGTACGACCGTTACGGGCGTTTTAGGCGGGCAAAAGTTCGAAGTTTCCGTGCAGGTGACGCCGAAGATTAAAAAACTAACCGTAACGCCTGCGAAGCTGGTGCTGACTCCCGGTAAATCAGCCACTTATTCCGTTCAGGCGGTTTACGAAGGCGGGCGCACGGTGGATGTCTCCTCACAAGTGACGGCTAAAGTCGCCGGCAAAGGCATTCAAGTGAGCAACGGCACAGTTACGGCGGCGGGCCAGTCGCAGGGGCGTGCCAGCGTAAAACTGTATTATGGAGGAAAAGGAGTGTCACTTCCAGTCACCCTGCAGGAGAGCTTGGCGAACATCGAGGTGCAGCCTACGTCTCTCGTGATTGGAGCCGGATCCTCTAAGCCCATCAAAGTGATCGGCACTTATTCCAGCGGTAAAAAGGTGTCGCTTGCAAGCAAGGTCGCATGGACATCCGGAAACGCGCAAATCGCCAAAGCAACAGGCGCCAGCGTAAAGGGGCTGACGGAAGGCACGACGAAAATCGTCGGCGTTTACGGTGACCGCACATTTGAAATCCCGGTTCAGGTCACGCCTAAGCTGCAGAAGCTGACGGTCACGGCATCGAGCTCGAAGCTTGCTCCATATCAAACGACGACTTATCGGGTAAAGGCCGTGTCCAGCAGTGGAAACAGCACCGATGTAACGTCGCTCGCCCAGTCCAAGTCAAATGGCAAGGCGACCGCCAATCAGGGCACGATTACCGCAGTGAGCAAAGGCAAGGCCGTCATCACATTTACATATGGCGGCAAAAAAACACAACTGCGTATAACGGTAGAGCAGCATTAAGATATCAGATGCTCGCTTATGATAGCGCAAGGGAAAAGTTCGCCCAAACGGGTTGTTGATCCAATCAACAGCCCGTTTTTCGTTGTCTTTCCTTCTATATTCCGCTTATTTTGTGTAAACTGAAAGGATATAGAATGCGGCTTTCGGGGTAGAACGCCGTCAAAGTGGAGGTACTTGTGGTTGTCACAACTGGGACTGTCCGTCAATGAATTCAACCGTTTAACCGAGCAGATGAAGCGCCGCTTCAGCTATTCCACGCTGGAACAGGGCTGGCGTTATTACCGCAAGCAGGCAGTATCCGGGATGCACGCAGAGACGGATGCGGATATTCGGACGGTGGCGAAGCCGGAGGCCAAGACAAGCAAGGAGCAGTGGATAACGGCGGAGGTGCACGAAACGAAGCGCTACCGTGTCCGCTTCAACGTGAAGCAGGTGAAGCGGAGCGAGTGCACATGTCAGGACGGCGGCTACTGCAAACATATGGCAGCCGTGTTTTTCCAGCTGTGCGAGCAGACTGGAGGCAAGCCGGAATTGTATTTGGCGGAATTCCGTCAAGTATATATCGAAGAGGAACGCCACCGTGCGGCTGTGCGGAAGCGGGCGGAGCAGAAGGCGGAGCTTGAGCGCCGCAAGCAGGTGAGGCAGTTAACCTTGAACCCGTCTGGCCCAGCCAAGGAATGGCATGATTTTTTTCATAAAAAGTATGGCAAGGCATTCACCGACTTCCATTCTCCAGTAACCGACATTGTGAAATGGACGAAGGATGAGCTGTACCGCGCGGCCGCTGCATTGCCGAAGCCGATCGTGCCGCTGTACCGCATGCATGTGCTGTTGTTCCTCATTCAACAGCTGTCCATCCGTTATCGGAATGGAGGCCCAACCGGAGTTCAAGGCAGGGATGCTCCCGCTGCAGATGTCGCGGGCCCGTGCATGAACCAATTGCAAGCTTTAGCCGAATCATTCACGCTTTCCTCCATACCGTCTGCCTACGAGAAGCATGTAACCGATCTCGGCGTAATGGCAGAAGCGATTGCTTTCTCGGAGGAGGAATCGCCCGTGGACGGGCTGGAACCGTTCGCTGTGCTATGGTCTACGGTGCTGAATCGGCCAGAGTGGATGGAGGAAGCTCGACAGCGGCTCGAGCGGATGCTTGCTCCCGCATCTGCACTGCGTCCCCGCCGGAGGGACGCCATCCGCGCCGCGCTCCTTCACCTTGAGGTGATGCTCGGATTTGAAGAGCAGGCGGTGAAACGCTTGAACGAGCTGACGTACTATAAGGAGCCGGGGCGTTATTGGATCTATTTGCATGAGCATGTGCGGCACAATCGTCTGGATCGTCTCGCAATCTGGCTGGAGGCGCTCGCCCCTTTCGTGCGGCAGTCAGGGCGCCGTGAAGATATGAAGCAATATTGGCAGTTTTGGGAGCGGGTGTATGAGCAGGCGCATGACCAAGCCGGAATGGAGTCGCTTATCTTAACGTTAATGCCGGGTGTATATCCTTATTTGTCTGCCTTTTTGTTGGATCGGCAGCGCTACCGAGATTGGGCGGAGATTCAATTGCTGCAGCGCATCTCTCCGGAAGAAGTGGCGCCCTCAGAGCTGGACATTGTGGAGCGCGCCGCGCCGGAAGTGGTGCTGCCGCTATACCATCAGGCTGTGGAGCGGCATATCGAGGAGCGCAGCCGCGAGCATTACCGCGCTGCGGTCAATCTTTTGCAGCGCATGCATCGATTGTATGAGAACATTCACTCGCTTGCCGTATGGGAGCGGTATATGGATGGCCTCTCCGATCGTTACTCCCGCCTGAGGGCGCTGCAGGAGGAAATCAAAAGAGGGGCGCTGATTGTATGATAGAGCGAGCGTTGTCTTGGATGGTGGAAATCCGCAGGCGCGGGGATGGAAGCTTCTTTATATTCAATACCGGATTGCTGCGCAATATACAGGCGCTTAAGCATATGCTGTTCGCTTGGCACGCCCCTTCCTTCTACGGCACAATGCTGCGCACGGAAGAGGACGATCGGAAGGAAGGGATCGTGGTGACGGCATCCGAGCTGCTTGAGATGGTGACGCAGCCGGCTTCGGTCCGTTGGGCGGAAGTGGTGCAAGGGGGCAGCTTCCGCGTTGCGGCACGGACCGCCAAGCTGTATGAGAAGATTGTTGCCGAGGGGCGATTCCAACCATCTTTCACCAAATGGAAGCAAGGAGCATTCGGATGGGACTTGCTGTTGACGGAGTCAGAACAGGCTGAACAGGCTGAGCTTCTCGAGCAGGCCCGCGATTTGAAGAGTGAGGGTGCCGGATTGGCGGATTGGTTTGACGGCCTGATGGCTGAACAGCTGCAACAGCGGGATGAACATTCGGTCTTGTGGCGGAGGGCGGTAAGTGCCAGACCGGAATTGGAAACGTTGCGTTTGCCTGCGGAACGTTCTCCTTGGTGGGATGAGCGGGATTGGTTGAATTCCATCAGATGGGAAAGGGACGACACTCCGTTCCGTGTCATCCTGCGGTTGGACGAACCGGAAGAAGACCGCGGCCCTTGGCGCTTGCATGTGCTTGTGCAAGACAAGAACGATTCCAATCATCAGCTTGCTTGCAGATTTGACGGCGTGGAGGGGACTGGTGATGAGGAGACGGAAGCTCGTATCTCTCCGGCCATCGGATCGTTTCCGGATACATGGATGCCGTTCATCGCCCCGCGGCTCAAGCGGGATGTCGGGAAAGTGCTGCAGATTTTGCCGTGGCTGGCGGAAGGGGATGACAGCCGCCGCTTGAAGACGAGGTTGAGCGAGACAGAGGCATGGCAGTTCCTTGCTGATGGCAGCCTGCTTCTGGCGGAAGCGGGTTTCCACGTCGTAGTGCCTGCCTGGTGGCAGAGGGTTCGCCAATTGAAGACACGGCTCAAGGCCAAATTAACTTCTTCCTCCGGCTCCTCTTCGGCATCGATGATCGGTTTGGAGCATATGGTGCAGTTTGATTGGAAGCTGGCGGTCGGAGATTTGCAATTAAGCGAAGCCGAATTCCGCTCGCTGATTGAGGAGGATCGGAGGCTTGTGCGTCTGCACGGTCAATGGATTCAATTGAATCCAGAAGAAGTGGAGCAGATTCGCAGCATGATGAAAAAGGTCGGGAGCGAAGGAGTCACCTTGGGCGAAGTGCTGGAGCTTCACTTAAGCGCGGAGCGGGCACGGCTTGAGGAGGAATTGGGCGAGGATGTTCTGCAGCGTGACAATGAAATGCGGCTGGAAATGGAATTGAACGATCAGCTGCAGCAATTCATCGGCAATCTGCAGCACCATTCGTCCGTTCCGCAATGCGAAGCGCCAGCCGCGCTTCAAGGATCGCTGCGCGCCTATCAGGCCGAGGGGTACTCCTGGCTAATGTTCATGCGTCGCTTCGGTCTCGGGGCCTGTCTTGCTGATGATATGGGGCTCGGGAAGACGATACAGTGGATCGCTTATCTTCTGCGCGTGAAGGAAGAAGCGCCTGTGGGAGGCCCGTCGCTGCTCATCTGCCCGACATCGCTCATCGGCAATTGGCAGAAGGAGCTGCAGCGCTTTGCGCCCCAATTGCGCGTCCGCTTGCATTATGGTCCGAACCGAACCAGAGGGGCGGTTTTTTTGAATGAGATCAAGGATGCCGATGTCGTCATCACGACCTATACGCTTGCTCTGCTGGACCGCGAGCAGCTGCGGATGACAAAGTGGAATTCGCTATGTCTCGATGAGGCGCAAAATATTAAAAATCCGTATGCCAAGCAATCCGTGGCAATCCGCAAGCTGGACGCGCATCACCGGATCGCATTAACGGGAACGCCGATGGAGAACCGCCTGATCGAGTTGTGGTCGATTATGGACTTTCTGAATCCGGGTTATCTCGGCACGCTGTCGCAATTCCGGCGAACGTACGTCAATCCGATCGAGCGGACCCATGATGCGGAATGGACCATGCTCGTGCAGCGGCTCGTACAGCCCTTCCTGCTGCGCCGCTTGAAGAAAGATCCGGAGATTCAACTGCATCTGCCCGAGAAAAGTGAATCGAAGGTGTATGTGCCGCTCACGGCGGAGCAAGCGTCCGTATATGAACAGACGCTGCAGCAGTTGTTCGGCGACCTCGAGCAGCTCGGAACGATGGAACGCAGAGGGCGTATTCTTGCGGCGCTGACGAAGCTGAAGCAGGTGTGCAATCATCCGGGGCTGCTGCAGAAGGAAGCGTCGGCCCGTTCGGGGCCGGAGCGTTCCGGCAAGCTAATCCGCTTGCTCGAGATGCTTGCCGAGCTCAGGGCCGAGAAAGAGCGCAGTCTCATCTTTACCCAATATGCGGAGACCGGCCGGCTGTTGCAATCCGTGCTTGCAAAGGAGCTCGGGGAGCAAGTGCCTTTCCTGCATGGCGGGGTGGCGAAGGCGGAGCGGGATAGCATGGTGCAGCATTTCCAAGACGAGACGCTGCCTGACGATGAACGTCCTGCCGTATTCATATTGTCCCTGAAGGCGGGAGGAACGGGGTTGAACTTGACGGCTGCCAATCACGTTTTCCATTATGACCGCTGGTGGAATCCCGCGGTCGAGAATCAGGCGTCTGACCGTGCCTACCGTATCGGGCAGACCCGGAACGTGCAAGTATATAAGCTGATCGCTCTCGGGACATTGGAAGAGCGGATAGATGATATGATCGAGCAGAAGCAGGCATTGAGCGAGCAAATTATAGGCGCCGGCGACAAATGGATAACAGAGTTGTCCACGACCGAGCTCAGGGAGTTGTTCGCGCTGCGCAGCCAGTGGATGGACTGAGCATCTGACAACATAGGAATCCAATCAAGGAAGCACTCTGCATCAATGGCGCGGCAGTGCTTCTTTTTTTGCGGCGGCACCACCTTTTTCTTGAATAATATTCCTTTATTGACAAACAATACGTTTCAAGAGGAAGGTGATGAGGATGTGCAGAAGATTTTCACTGGCAGCAGATTTACCGGAGGTTACGCAATATTTTCAAATTAGCAAAGTGATGTTCCCTTACAGGCATCGGTTCAATATCAGCCCGACGCAGACGGTTCCGGTCGTGCTGCAATCAGGCGGCGAGCGGATACTTGACGAGTACCGATGGGGATTGGTTCCGTTCTGGGGTAAAGACTCGTTGAATGCGGACCTGTATTCGGTGCATGAGAATTCTGCCTATTGGAGAGTCGTTGAGCGGCAAAGATGCATCATACCTTGCAGCGGGTTCTACTATTGGCGGCAGGCAGGAAAGAAGAGCTATCCGATGCGGGCTATCCTCCGGACGAGAGGAATCTTCGGAGTGGCCGGATTGTATGATATATGGAAGGATTCGCGCGGCGAGCAATACCGGACTTGCACGCTGCTGATGACTCGGGCCAATGAACTGATTGCGGAATTTGATGCGCGGATGCCGGCGATTTTGGAGCAGAGCGAGGCGGAGGCTTGGCTGAACAGCGAGACGACCGAGGTGGAGGCGCTGGCTCGCATGCTGCGTCCCTACAACCCGGCGCGCATGAATGTTTATCCGGTGTCGCCGCTTGTCAATAATGATTTGAACGATACTTCGGACTGCATCAAGGAGATGGATTTGAAAGTCGCATGGGTAAAAAATTAATACTGTGCCAAACCGAAGCCGCTGCCCCACCGGGAAAGCGGCTTCGCCGATCCCGCATGTACGGGTTGTCATGGAGGAGGCTTCTTCGAACCAATACCTATCGGTATAATAGACTCGAGATGCAAAGAGTCGTTCCTTCCCTATCGAAGAGGCCCGGGGTCCAACATGACGGGGAAGCCTGAAGCCGATGGGAACGATGAAAGGAGTGGATATACCTTGCAGCGAAATCCTTACCCGGAATGGTCATGGTCGCCGTCGCGGCATACGTTGTTCGAAGAGTGCCGCCGCAAATATTACTATCACTATTATGCCGCGCATAATGGCTGGCTGCCCGAGGCGCCGGAGCTGGCGAAGCAGGCATATCGCCTGAAGCAGATGACGAATCTGTATTTGGTATTCGGAGATGCGATGCATAAAATGGCGGAGACGACGCTGATGCAGTTCAGTCAAGCAGGTCGCCTGCTGGAAGCGGATGAGCTGACGCGGCGAGTGCGCAACTTGTTGAATCAAGCGTATAAGGATTCACTCGATCAAGCGGCATGGCGGGAGCAGCCTAAAAAGCGCACGATGCTGCATGAAATGTATTATGACGGCGAACTGCCGCACCACGTGACCGATACGATTAAACGACGCATTCCGATTTTGGCCGATCGGTTTTTGGGGAGCCGCAGCCTGCAGCAGTTCGTACAGGAGCCGCACGCCCGCATGCTGGAAATCGAACGGCTCAATACGATCGAGGTAGCGGACACGAAAGTGTATGTGAAGCTTGACTTCATGTTCCGCCAAGACAATCGTCATGTCATTGTCGATTGGAAGACGGGGCAGGAGGATGAACGGAACAAGACGCAGCTGAGGCTGTATGGGCTGTACGTCCATAGGATGTATGAAGTGCCGTACGAACGCCTTGATATACGAACGGAGTATTTGTTGAGCGGCCAATGCTATGAGGATCGGGTAGAAGGCGAAGAGATGGCGGAGCTGGAGCGGCACGTGGTCGCCAGCATCCAGATGATGAGAGACTATTTGGCGGAGCCGGAGATCAATCGTCCCTTATCGGCAGAGTCCTTTGAGCCGACGGATCATGCGCGCCGTTGCCGCCGCTGCGCGTTCCTTGAAATTTGTGAGTATGGACAGCGGTCGGAAGACGCATCTTCCGCTTCTTGAATAGGGACGCTGCATATCAGCAGGTTGATTGACAGGACAACCGAAGCAATCTTAATGAATAAGGAGGCGGGCAGATGTCAGAAGAGCCGGTAAGGCGTTCGGAACGGATAGAGGACTCTATAGGTTCGACGTTATGTTTGCCGCTGCCGCCAGCCGGGCGATACAGCCGGGCTTCGTATCGGCATGATGCTGTTACGCTGGCCGTTACGCTGCTCGGCAGTGTGCTTGTCCGACGGACGGAAGCGGGCATCATCAAGAGCCGCATCGTAGAGACGGAAGCCTATGTCGGTCCAGAAGATAAAGGATGCCACGCCTATAATGGACGGCGGACGGCACGGACTGAGACGATGTTCCATGATGGCGGAACGGCCTACGTCTATTTCATTTACGGCATGTATCATTGCCTGAACGTGGTGGCGAACGCAATAGACCATCCGGAAGCGGTGCTGATCCGCGCAATCGCGCCGGAGACGGACGGCGATGAGGCGAGAATGAAGCAGTTCCGCCACATTCGCTCGCGGAAAGCGGCTGACCTATGCAACGGTCCGGGAAAGCTCTGTCAGGCGCTGCAGATCGATAAGCAATGCAACGGCATAGATATGACGCAAAGCGAGGAGCTATGGGTGGAAGGCGGAACATGGCCGGGTGCGCACAGGATTATGTGTGCGCCGCGCATCAACATTCCATATGCTCAAGAATATGAGAGTAAGCTGTGGCGGTTCTATGTGAAGGAAGATCTTTACGTATCGGTTAATGACAAGCAGGCCGTGCCGTTCACGGCGGCTTGGAGCGCCTTGTACGAAGACGACGGAGCAGACAAGTAAAGGCCCCGCAGAGAAGATGGCAAGACGTTAATCAAAGGTGTATCCTGTCGTTCGGCAATGCTGATTGCCGAAAAGGGGATGCGCCTTTTTTTACTGCGATACTCCTTCTCACAGTCTAAGTTTTCATAATATTAAAATATTCGTTTGAATTTGCGATTAAGTCGTTGTATACTGCTATTAAAGAAACATTCAAACATTAGTTTGATTATTGTAATGTTTACGATTACCATGCAAATGCAGCTCTGGTGGTTTTCAATTTACATGCTTAATATTTAACCAACTTTACAACAATATACAGGTGAGGTGACGCTAATGGCTGCGCGGAAATTAAAAAAGTCCGACGAGAATGGGCTTGACAACGTAAAAGACGATGTCTGTGAAATCGTATGCTACGATGCCGAGAAGATTAACTCCTTAAAAGGGCGCGTAGAAGACAACGAAGTGCAGGGGATGGCGCAGATGTTCAAGGCGCTGTCGGATCCGACACGCATGAAAATGGCATGTTTGCTGGATGAGGGTGAGGAATTGTGCGTCTGCGATATGGCGATATTGACCGGACAATCGATAGCGACGACATCCCATCATTTGCGCCTGATGAAATCGCTTGGCATCGCCAAGTCGCGCAAGGAAGGGAAGAACGTCTTTTATACATTGAATGACCATCATATCAGCACGCTAATTCGGATGACGCTTGAACATCTCAGGGAGGAGCATTGCCATGACGACACGGAGCATTCCACAACAAACCGATGAACGAGTAGCATATCGTGTCCAAGGGCTGTCTTGCGCCAATTGCGCGAAAGGGCTGGAGGAGGAAATCCGCCGCCTCGACCATGGAGACGATGCCGTACTTAATTATAACAGCGGCACGCTTAAGCTGAACCGCAACATTGATATGGCCAACGTGAAGCGCATATTGCGAACGGATGGAGCCAGAATTGCCGAGCCGGGAGCAGGGGCAGGCTCGAAGTCGAATGGGCATTCTCATCCCGGGGGCCACAGTCATTCCCACGCTCATGGACACGACCATGGTCATGATCACGGCGATGCCCATGGCGATGGCCACGGACATGATCACAGCCACGGAGACATGAAGAAGATGAAGTGGTTCCTCGGAAGTTCCGGACTTTTATTTATTTCTACCTTTCTATTGGACGGCCGGATTCCGAACGGAATTCTTATCGCCGTATATTTGTTGGCTATGCTGCTAAGCGGTCATGTTACGTTCCTAAAAGGCTTGAAAAACTTGATTCGCCTGCGCTTCAATATGGATACGCTCATGACGGTGGCTTTGACCGGTGCAGTGCTCATCGGGGAGTGGAAGGAAGCAACGCTCGTCGCTATTTTGTTCGGGTTGAACGAACTGCTTGAGGGCTATGGGATGGAGCGTGCGCGCCAGTCGATGGAAGCGCTGCTTGCAGTAGCGCCGAAGCAGGCAACGGTACTGCGGGACGGACAATCGATGACGATCCCGATCGAGCAGCTCGTCATGGGCGATACGGTGCTTGTCCGCCCCGGAGAGAAGATTCCTTCCGACGGTACGGTGCTTGAAGGGCACAGCGCTGTTAACGAGGCGGCGATAACAGGGGAGTCGCTGCCGGTATCGAAACAGGATGGCGATGTAGTGTTCGGGGGCAGCGTGAATACGGACGGCGTGTTGAAGGTGCGGATTGATAAAGCGTACGAAGATTCTTCGCTCGCGAAAATATTGCATCTCGTGCAGGAAGCGCAGGATACGAAGACGCCGACGGAATTGTTCATCGACCGCTTCGCGAAGGTGTACACGCCAATTATTATGATTGTGGCCGCGCTTGTCATTCTCGTGCCGCCGCTGCTGTTCGATGGAGACTGGTACAAGTGGCTCTATCAAGGGTTGGCCGTACTCATTGTCGGCTGCCCGTGCGCACTGATTCTCTCATCGCCGATTGCTATTGTGAGCGGGATTACCCGCACTGCCCGCAACGGCATTCTCGTAAAGGGCGGCGTTCATTTGGAGCAGCTTGGCAAGATTGAAGCGCTCGCCTTCGACAAGACAGGCACCCTGACCAAAGGGGAACCCGCCGTGCAGGCGGAATCGATTTACCGTCCGGAGCAATTCTATCAAGTGGTCGGAGCGGTGGAGCAGGCTTCGTTGCATCCGCTCGCCAAAGCGATTATGCGTTACTTGGACACGAAGGGCGAAGCGGCATTCCCAGAGCCGTCGCATAGCGAGACGGTTCCGGGCGAAGGCATCCGTGCGATCATCGAAGGAGCGGCATATTGGGTAGGCAGCGAGCGCGTCTTGGATAAGCTGGCACCGCAAGGAGACGCCGCGGATCGCGTCCGGAGAGCGCGTGAAGAAGCGGAGCAGCTGAAAGCGCGCGGTCTTACGCTCGTAGTAGTCGTCTCCGAGCATTCCCAAGAACCGCTCGGGTTGTTCGGACTGGCGGACGAGATCCGCGAGGAGAGCAAAGATACGATCGCGGCGCTGCATGCAGCGGGCGTCAAGCATACGGTGATGCTGACCGGAGACCATGCGCAGTCGGCACGGCAAGTGGCGGACAACGTGGGCGTAACCGATTGGCATGCGCAGCTTCTGCCGCAGCAGAAGGTTGAGAAGATTAAGGAGCTGTCGCAGAAATATCGCGTCGCCATGGTCGGCGACGGCATCAATGATGCGCCGGCGCTCGCGTCGGCACAGCTCGGAATCGCGATGGGCAAAGGCACGGACAGCGCCGTTGAGACAGCCGACATCGTGCTCATGCAGGATCATCTTGGCAAGCTTCCGATTGCGATTCGCATTTCCCACAAGGTGAATCGGATTATCCGTTGGAATATTGGCATTACATTGGGCCTCAAGCTTGTCGCATTACTGCTTACCATTCCGGGATGGCTGACGCTTTGGATCGCCATTCTGTCCGATATGGGCGCGACAATATTGGTTACCCTGCTCGGACTTACGATTTTGCTGGGCAAAGATCGTGAATAAGCATCTTATGATCCAGAAGGCCGCTACCCCTCCTTTACGGGCGGGGCAGCGGCCTTTTTCGGTGCAGAGCTACATAGGGGAAGTTATTTTTTCGTAAATGTTATATCCGCTCGTATGGTTTCCTTTATACTCATATCCCATGCTCTGGTAGAAGGCGTTCAACGTGGGATTGCTTGCGATGCAATCCAAGCGAATCCGGTCTTTACCCGGGAACAAGATTCCATGCTCTACCCAGTTCATGATTGCCGCGCCGATCCGCTTGCCGGCATAATCCCGATGAATGGCCAATCGATGCACATAAATGCTGCTATCGTGCCCCTCATCACCCCATAACGCGCAGTCCCATTCACTCGGCTGCCGCAGCAGCATGACGATACCAGCTATCTGAGCCCCCTGCTTAAAGATAAACACGTTTCCGTTCTCAATCGCACCCGTCGTATTATGCGTGTCTACACCGTCCAAAAGTCCGCTCCATTGGCTAGAGCCTCTGCTTCGCAGCCATTCGGCCGTCTGCACCAACAGCGATCTCACTGCGCCCGTGTCTTCTGGTGCGGCTTGAGCGGCTGCGATATCGTCGGATATCCTATTGTATATTATTGTAAATTTGCTCATATCTCCATTCCTTTCGAGATGTTTTGCGGGTCCATATTAATGATATTTTAGCGCATCCTGCCCGCGCGGCAAAGCGCTGCGTGAACGGTGCCCGGAACGAAGGGTATACAATCTGGAGTAAAAAGTTGGATCGCCGGGAATCCTTAACACCATAAACCAACTGTTACTGTTAAGGAGTGGGCGAAGCGATGAAAACCATTGCAACCGATGGCCAGGGAGAGCATGCGGCACATCAGCCGCCGGAGGAACGGCCGAACCGGACATCAGCCGCCGCAACCTGCGCCAGAGGAATGGCGTGTGCCCTTGTTGCATTGCTGCTGGCAGGCTGCGCCGATGCGATGTCTGCCTCTACGGGAGAAGCGGCGTTTCATGCGGGAGAGCCGCTCGTGAATGAACAGGTTATCCATGCGCCATGGATTGCAACGAAGAACACGGTGCGTGTCAATACGGATGATCCGGTTAAAGCGGCTGTCACGGTTTCACGCACGGTATGGCCCGCGACCGGCGATAATCAGCGGCCGAACGGAGTCGTGCTCGTGCCGGATGACGACTGGGCGATTGCCATGGCGGCTGCTGATTTGATTCATTTTCCGAATAACGGACCATTGCTTTATATAAGAAAAGACGGCATTCCTGATGAAACGCTGTCCGAACTGAAACGGCTTAAGCCGAAAGGCTCTCCGGAAAATGGCGGGGTGCAGGCGATTGTGGTCGGGGATGCGGATGCCAGCGTCATGGAACAACTCAAACAGCTTGGCTTGAAGGCAGATGTTATAAAAGGAGACGAGCCTGCGAAGCTTGCCGCCGATATCGATGCTTACTATACGCGGGCGAACAAGGAACAGCCGCGATCGGTCATCATTGCATCGGCAGATGATGCGAAGTTCGCCCTGCCTGCCGTCAACTGGATTGCCCATATGCCGGAGCCGGTGCTCTACGTCAGCCATCAAGGAATCCCGCAGGCGACAGCCGATGCGCTGGCGAAGCGGCGCAAGCATGCGGTCATGTATGTGATTGGGCCGGAGCAAGCTGTGCCGGCAAGGGTGGCCAAGGAACTGGAAGCGTTCGGCAGAGTCGTGCGTATTCAAGGAGAGGACCCCGTACAGCAAGCAATCGCGTTCGCCAAATATAAGGATGTCAAGACGGGCTTCGGCTGGGGCATTGTATCTCCGGGTCATAACTTCTCCTTCGTGCGGGAAGGAGAGGAATGGTTAGCCATTGCTCAGGCCCCGTTCGCGCATATGGGCAAGCATGCGCCGCTGCTATTGATGAGCGGAGGTAAGGTTCCGCACGAGGTGCGGACGTATCTTGAGTCCGTCCGGCCAAGGTACAATACAACGCCGGTGGAAGGGCCTTATAATGCAGCTTGGCTTACGGGAGCGGAAGGAAGCGTGATGCCGAGCGTTCAAAGCGAGGTCGATGCCTTGCTTGAGATTGAACCCAAGCAGGCAGAGAGCAGGGGCAACCCTCACGGGGGACATTAAGAGTACCAAGATGGAGAGCTTAGCTATGGATTGATATGGCTAAGCTCTCGTCATGTCAACCGGGCCTAATACTGATTAAGTATGGAAGGATTTAGATTATAGGACAAATATATAATACCTATCCCTATTATAGGGTTAATCTATATAAGATGGGATATGTTAACAAACAATGGCGTAAATCACGATTTTAAAAGATTTTTTTGACAAAAGAAATGGAAATATGACGAGCTTTCCAGTACATTTAAAATGGGTGAAAAAAAGTTAGAAGAGGTGAATGTATTGGCAAAATCATCATCGCGCAAAAGTAAAAAAGGAAACGAACGCATGTTTCTCATTATGCTGCCGATTGCCATTATCGTACTGCTCGGCATTATTTTTGTATTGAATAGACAAGGGGAGAAAATTAAAACGGATGAAATGGTGAACAAGCCGGCGGTAGAGTTCAATCTTGAAGGCCAGCCGACGCTCGGCTCGAAGGATGCGAAAGTGTCGGTCGTGGAGTTCGGCGACTACAAATGCCCGGCCTGCAAAATTTGGACAGACGAGGTCTATCCCAAATTAAAAGCGGATTTTGTAGACACGGGCAAGGTGTCGTTCACTTTTGTGAACAAGCTGGTCATTCCTAAATCAGAGTTGGCTTCCGAAGCGGCGGAAGAAGTATTTCGCCAAAACCCGGAATCGTTCTGGACCTACCATCATGAATTGTATACATCCCAGCAAAATGAACAAAAGGATTGGGTGACTGTTCCGTTCCTTGTTGATTTGGCGAAGCGTGTCGTTCCAGAAGTGGACGCAGGCCAGCTGGAGAAGGCTTTGAACGATCGCACGATGCAGGGGAAGGTCGCAGGTGACGAAGAGATGGCTCACAAAGCCGGAGTAACCGGCACGCCGACCGTCTTCGTGAACGGCAAAGAATTTACGGGTGAATGGGATAATTACAGCCAATTGAAAGAGTTTATTGAGACGGCGCTGAACGAAGCGAAATAATGGATGGGGGCGTGGAAGCGATATGATGGTTATTCGGCGTTACGCTTTGCATTTCGCTTGGCTCGTATCATTTGTTGCGGCAGGCGGAAGCTTGTACATGAGCGATATTTTGTTCTGGGAGCCGTGCAAGCTGTGCTGGTTCCAACGTATCTTCATGTATCCGCTGGTCATTCTGCTTGGCATTGCCGCCTATCGGAATGACCGCAGCATAGTGCGTTACACCTTGCCGTTATCAATAATCGGAGGACTGATCTCGACCTATCATTACATGGTGCAAAAAATTCCCGCAATGGCTGACACATCGCCTTGTCGCTCCGGCATTCCTTGCAATACGGATTATTTGGATGCGTACGGATGGATTACGATACCGCTTCTGGCATTCGTTGCTTTTTTACTCATCACGATACTGCTGCTCCTTGCGAATAAGCACGAACCACAAGAATAGAGTGCGACGGGTTATCATCAATACATGGGGGAGATAGAATGATGAAATTCGGACTGCAGAAGAAAATGGTGTTCGGCATGCTTATCGTATCTGGAGTAACCTATGCGACTAGCGGTTTCTTTATTTTCGTGCTGAAGCCGTATCTTGCCCCGAATATGGGTGATTTAGCGTATGATGCGATTATTTTTATGCTCGGCATATTTTGGACGTGCTTGCTCGGATGGCTGGCTGCAAGCTTGATTGTGAAGCCGCTCATTCAGTTGACGAAGGCGGCGGATGAAGCGGCTCAGGGCCGGTTGAGCGTAACGCTGCCTACCTACCGCTTCCATGATGAAGTTCGGGTCTTGACCGATTCTTTCGGCAAAATGATTCGCAATCTCCAAGGGATGATTGCGGAAATAAAAAGCAGTGTGGACATTTCGACGCGCAATACTTCCATGCTTGGCGACGCGATGACGCATGCGGCAGAGCAAATTGAGCATATATCGCGTACAGCCGAGGATATGAACCATGGCGCAGAGCAGCAAGCGGTCTGGACGGCGCAGTCGGCTGCATCGGTAGAAGAAATTCATGCCTCCGCAGTCGCTGTGCGGGAACGGGCAAGCGAAACCGAGCGCATGACGGCAAACATGCTGGATACGCTGGCGGAGAGCGAAGATATTTTGAAATCGATCATGGACGGGATGCTGCGCGCCGCCGAAGCGGGACAAGCTTCGATTGACACCGTGCAGCGGTTGAACGAGCAGGCCGAGCAGATCGGCGATATATCGATTGCGGTGCGTGAAATTGCGGACCAGACGCACTTGCTTGCCCTGAACGCCTCCATTGAAGCGGCCCGCGCCGGAGAACAGGGAGCCGGCTTTGCGGTCATTGCGTCCCAAGTCCGGAAGCTGGCTGAGCAGAGCGCGGCAGCCGTCAGCAACATCAACGAGCGGATTGTCCAAATGCAGTCCCAAGTGGTGGAGGCCGTGGGTCTTATTACGGCTCAGGTCGAGACGGTAAGTCTGGAAGCTGGGAAGAAAGATGACGCTGCCCGTGCGCTCAATACGATTGCCGAAGTGACGAAGCAGGCGTCCACAGCCGTGCATGACATCGCGACGTCAGTCGGCCAACAGACGGAACGCTTCGCGACCACGTTGCAGCAGACGCGGCAGATGGCCGCCGTCGTCAATGAAATGGCGCTAGGCACGCGCCAAGTGGCGAGCGCAACGCAGGAGCAGACAGCCGTCATGGAGGAAATGGCAGCTTCATCCGACGTGCTGCGTGATCAAGCGGGCCGCCTGAAAGTGCAAATTGAAGCGTTTAAATGCTGATTAGAAACTGCAAATTGAGATTTTATGATTGTGACTTGCACGCTTTTGAGTGATGCAAGTCATTTTTCTTGCAACATTTGTGCATATAGAAGTAAATAAAATGCATGTTCAATCTCTAAAAAAACGCTATCATGAAGATACAACGGAAGTTGATCATTTCTTGCATGCGACTATTTAAAGAACTTACCGATAAAGCAGAAGGAGAGAGGCTCATGACAACGCTTTCGTACCAAGGCAAGCAATTTTTTGCGGATGGCCAGCCGATTCAACTCATCTCGGGGGCGGTTCATTATTCTCGTGTCGTACCGGAGTATTGGGAAGATCGCCTGCTTAAGCTGAAGGCGCTTGGCTGCAATTGTGTGGAAACATACATTGCGTGGAATTTGCACGAGCCGCGGGAAGGCAGGTTCAATTTCGAAGGGATGGCGGATATAGCCGAATTCATTCGCGTCGCAGAGAGGGTGGGGCTGTATGTCATTGTTCGCCCGAGCCCGTACATTTGCGCAGAATGGGAATTCGGCGGCCTCCCGGCTTGGCTCTTGAAGGACGAAATGCGTCTGCGCTGCAGCGATCCGCGTTATTTGGACAAAGTAGCCGCTTATTATGATGCGCTCCTTCCGCAACTTACGCCGCTGCTTGCCACGAATGGGGGTCCGATTATCGCGGTGCAAATCGAGAACGAATACGGCAGCTACGGGAACGACCAAGCCTATTTGCAGGCGCTCCGCCAAATGCTCATTGAGCGCGGCATAGACGTGCTGCTGTTCACCTCCGACGGACCGCAGGACGATATGCTGCAAGGCGGCATGGCGGAAGGCGCGTTGGCAACAGTGAATTTCGGCTCCCGTGTGGAGGAGGCCTTCGACAAGCTGAAGGAATATCAACCGGATGGACCGCTCATGTGCATGGAATATTGGAACGGCTGGTTCGACCATTGGTTCGAACAGCATCATACCCGCAATGTTGAAGATGCAGCCAAGGTGCTGGACGACATGCTGCGCATCGGAGCATCGGTGAACTTCTATATGGCGCATGGCGGCACGAACTTCGGCTTCTGGAACGGGGCGAACCACGGAGGCAAATACGAGCCAACCGTCACGAGCTATGACTATGACGCGGCAATTAGCGAAGCAGGCGACCTTACACCGAAGTATCATGCATTCCGTGCAGTGATCGGGAAGTACGCGCTGCTTCCTGAAGGCGAACTGCCGGCGAACACGCCTAAAGCAGATTACGGCACGGTGCAGGTGTCGCGGAGCGTGTACTTGTTCGACACGATCGCCGCAATGGCGGATGCGAAGACGAGCGTATGTCCGGAGCCGATGGAAAAATACGGCCAGAACTACGGCTTTATCATGTACTCCACGCGGATTTCGGGACCTCGTCCGGAGAGCCGCTTGACGATTCAAGATGTGCGTGACCGCGCTCTCGTCTTCCTCGATCGGAAGCTGGCAGGCATCATCGAGCGCTGGGATCCGAAGTCCATTCCGGTCATTATTCTGGAAGGCGGCGCACAGCTCGATATTCTCGTGGAAAATATGGGACGGGTCAACTACGGCCCAGAGCTGTATGACCGCAAGGGCATCACGCACGGCGTGCGCTTGAACGGGCAGTTCCTGTTCCACTGGGAGGTGCGCAATTTGGAGTTGGAGACGATTGACGGCGTGAACTTTGACGCGCCGGCTTCGAAGCTGTCAGGAGAACAGCCGGGCTTCTATGAAGCCACGCTAACCATTGAAGGCACGCCGAAGGATACGTTTCTGCGTCTCGATGGCTGGAAGAAAGGCGTCGTCTTCATCAACGGCTTCAACCTGGGCCGTTATTGGGAAGCAGGTCCGCAGCAGACGCTGTTTGTGCCTGCGCCGATATTGCGCGGGGGCGACAACCACATTGTCGTGTTTGAACTGCACGCAGCGGGAAATCCGCTTCGTTTCGAAGCGGAGCCTTCCTTGTAAACCGGAATCAAAAACGAAAATAATGTGAACGTCCCTATTTTATGAAGAAAGCCATTTTTCAACATAAGGGGAGAACAAGGATGAGTGAACGCACACGTATCGTCAAACGCGTATTTATTCTCGGCATGGACGGGGCGGGGAATTGGAACGAGGAGGCCTCCACTCCGAATATGGACCGCATTATTAAGCAGGCGGGCGTCATGACGCAGCACGCACAGACGGAACTGCCGACGATAAGCGCTGAGTGCTGGGGCGCGATGCTGCATGGGGTGACACCGGATCGGCACGGTGTCAACAACGATATTGCTGCCGCAACGCCGTTTCCGCAAGATTCCCCTTATCCGTCGTTCTTCCGAGTCGCACGGGAAGCGGATGCCGCGATGAAGCTGGCTTCGTTCACGGCTTGGGCGCCGATTAACTTCGGACTGGTGGAGGACGGACTGGATATTTATAAAGCTTCTGCCAGCGATGCGGAGCTGACGCGGCTAGCAACCCAATATTTGCGCGATATCGATGATATCGACATCTTCTATTTTGCCATTGACCTGCCTGATGCGGCAGGACACCGCTATGGATACAGCACAGCAGAGCACGTGCAGTCGATCGGGGCGGCGGATGAGATGTTCGGGCAAGTGCTGGACGCGATTGAAGCAAGGGAATGGCTGGACGACAGCCTCATTCTATTCGTCACGGATCACGGCGGCGGCGGGGCGGTGGCCACTGGCCACGGCAGCGGCCATCCGATGGATCAGACGATATTTTGGGGTTGCGCGGGTCCGGGGGTGAACCGTTCGGCCCGGCTTGAGGGCTTGACGTTCAAGGACACGGCAGCTGTCGTTGCGGCGGCGCTCGGCCTGCCGATTCCGGCTGCTTGGGATGCGCGCTTGCCAGAGGATTTGTTCATGCGTGAAGCCATCGTGTAATCGGGAAAAAGGGGAGATGCGCGAGATGACGATGTATGTGGGCGTAACAGATATGTTCCATAAGGAAGTGCGCAGCTACAGCGAATGGAACCGGTATGCGGCAATTGCGGAGAAGCGGCATCAGAGCGTCGTCAGCTGCAAGCGGGACAGCGCGGCGTTCCAAGTATTGGTGTCGAGCGATGAGCCGTTCCTGCTCGCGGCGAATGCCGATACGCTGTTCTGGAAGGGCGGAGCGCTCAATATTGCTCGCGTAGAGGTTGCGATTGAGGGGGCAGCTGTTCAGCCGGACGTGAAGCTGATCGGGTTCATGCGAGACGATGATGGAACGCCGAAGGCAGATTTGCTGCTCGAAGATGCACACCTGCGGGTGGAAGCGCGCCAAGTGCAGCCGGTATGGGTGGAGCTGACGGCGGATGAGGCAATGATAGCGGGGACGTACCATGGCCGTGTCCGCCTGTTCACGCATCACATGTTCGCCGATGAGCAGTGTGCCGGCGAATGCGCGTTCGAATGGGTCGTGGCGGAAGAGACGCTTCCGGAAGCGAAGGATTACCGTTTCTATCTGGACTTGTGGCAGCATAGCTCGAATATTGCGCGGAAGTATAAGACCGGTCTCTGGACAGAGGAGCATTTTGCCGTATTGGATGCTTATTTGGACAGCATGAGCAAGCTGGGGCAGAAGGCCGTCACGGTCGTCGTCTCCGAGGTTCCATGGTCTGGGCAAATGTCCCATAACGACCGCGACCCGTCAGACTTGTTCGAATACAGCATCGTATCCGCGCAAAAGGCGGCGGACGGGACATTCCGTTACGACTTCTCCGCCTTGGATCGCTACATCGAGCTTGGGGAGAAGCACGGCATATCGCGTGAAATCGAAGTGTTCGGCCTGTTGAATATTTGGCAGGACCCGCATGCGGGATACGGCGCGTTGGCCGAAGGCGCGCCGGATGCGATTCGTGTCCGCTATTATGATGAGACGAGCGGAACGTACCGTTTTATGCGGGAAGAGAGCGAGCTGCGGGCCTACGTTCAAGCGCTGGAGGCGCACTTCACGTCGACGGGGCGTATGGAGCGAGTGCGTATTTTGGCGGACGAACCGTCAGATTACGACCTTTTCAATAAGAAGCTCGCTTGGCTGCGCCAGGCGGCGCCGGCTTTTAAGTATAAGGTTGCCATCAATCACGCGGAATTCGTGGAAAAAGGGATGGAGGGTGTGTCCGACTACGTGCCGAGCTTCTACTGTGTCGTGAAGGAGCATGAACGTCTGATGGAGCAGCGCCCGTCGATTGACGGTACGCTGTTGTACTACGTCTGCTGCAGCCCGGACCGTCCGAACACGTTCCTCGGTTCGCCAGCGATGGAGAGCCGGCTCGTTGCGTGGTATGTCGAGCAGCTTGGACTGGATGGCTTCTTGCGCTGGAATTATACAGTATGGCCGGATCAACCTCTAGAAAAGCTGGCGTACCGCTCGGAGATTTGGAAAGCGGGGGATACGAACTTTGTTTATCCTGGCCCGCTTGGCAAGCCCCTTTTGTCGTTGCGCTACAAATGGCTGCAGCGCGGTATCCGCGATTTTGAGCTTATGCAGCTGCTGAAGGAACGGGGCGAAGGCGAACGAGTCAAGGCGGCCTTGGAACGCGTGTTCCGCTACAAGCGGCTTGCCGATTGCGATCCCGACCGCCGTGCCAATGCAGAGTCGATGTACAGCTTGAATGCCGCCGATTATGATGAATTGCTGCTCGGGGACGGGGCTAAACGAGGTGGAAATTGATATAGAGGCTGTTCCTGCGGTCATATAGACCAAGGGACGGCCTCTTGTTTTGCATGTAAGGAAGGCATCATGTAAGGAAGGCATGCTGTGAAATGGTCCTTATGTTTACTCTCCCGTACATTCAGAAAGGATAAACGTTAAGGATAAGCGCACACAGGCTTCAAATAGATTGCCATGGGCATATAGGCTGCCAATTATTGATTACAGTTACCCAAAAAGCGATATAGGGCAAACCGCCTTCTGAAAAAAGGGGAGAATGGAGCAAAGGGTCGGCGGTTGGAGCGCCTCCCCTTCAGTCTGAACGAGCTGCTGCTCGAACGGAGTAAGTCGCAACAATGCGGAGTCATGCCTTACTTTTCGATAGCTGCTTCTTTATAATGCGGTCCCATCTCCATACTGAGGTTCTCTGTTAGGTGGCGCCTTGCAGGATTGACCCTCCTTCGTCCGGGACGAACTGCTCCGGCGGTGTATCGGACACTGGCATTCTCGCGGTTACGGGCTGCTCCAATTCCTCTGGATGCGGCGTTCCCGCCACTTGCAGGACGAAGTCCGTAACCTTGGCTTCATACTGTTCCTTATTTATACAATAGGAAACACCGTGTGTGGCCCCTTCCACCAGCACGAACGCTTTCGGTTCCGGCTTTGCGTTATACATATCGAGACTCATGCGGGTGGGAACGAAAATATCCTTGCTGCCATGAATGAACAAAACCGGCAGCTTGCATGTTCTCATAACGCGAATGGGGCTTACATCATCCAGCATAAATCCGGCTTTTCGCTTCAACAAGCGATTGATGAGCGGCATGATTGGCCATGCAGGCATATGGTTGAGCTTAGTGACCTGATGATAAATCAACTCCGTTAAGTCCGAATACGGGCAGTCCGCAATAATGAACCGGACCTGTGGACGATGAATGGCGGCATACTCGAGCACGGTGCCTCCGCCTAGCGACTGGCCGTGCAGTCCGATCGCGCAGTCTTCGCCTTTGCGGGCGATAACCCAATCTACCCATGCTTGCATATCGTTTTTTTCGTTGAATCCGAAGGTGGTATACTTCCCCTCGCTCTGGCCGTGACGGCGCTGATCCACGAGCAGGACGTTAAAGCCAAGCTTGAAGAACATGGCCATGAATTGGGCGGACCAGGCAAGTGCCGACGTATAGCCGTGGACGATGATGATGACGCGTCTGGACGCAGGAAAGGATTCGATATAATACCCATGAAGCGATAAACCGTCATGACTGCGGATGAACAGCTCTTCTTTATCGCAATCGTCATACTGCTTTTTGGTGAATACCTTATGATGTTCGAGTAAATCAAGGCACTGCTCATAGGTAGAGCCCTTCATTCGTGTCATCTGATAAACGGCAAAGTACGGAATTATCCAGATGGACAACAAGATGAACAGGACGGTGCCGCCTACTATCGGAAACCACATGCCAATTCTCCTCCTTAGTTCCCATTGTACTGACTTGCTTGTGCATATTAGGGTGTGCAATTCCTTCCCAACTTACACCTGCCATTCGACAGTTGGCGGAAGAGGTTCAGGTTCTGTACAATGGGAAGATAAGGCGCGAAAATGGGGGATGACGTTGAATTCGGAAGAGCATGCAATTCAGAAGGAACACAACGCAAAGGCGCGAAAGGGACGGGAAGAAGGAACGGTGGGGAATTCTACAAGTCCCGCTCGAAGGCTGCTTATAGCCGGAACGGGTAGCGGTGTCGGCAAGACGACCGTGACGCTCGGCATAATGAGGGCCTTAACGCGCAGCGGCTGGAAGGTGCAGCCATTCAAGTGCGGCCCCGATTACATTGACCCGACTTATCATACCGCAGTGACGGGCGTTCCGTCGCGCAATCTTGACAGCTGGATGTGCGGTCCAGACGGCATGCGGGACATCTTCATCCGGGGAGCGAATGGAGCGGACATTGCCATTATGGAAGGCGTCATGGGCCTATATGATGGACGCAGGGCGGATTCAGATGAAGGGAGCTCCGCCTCCGTCGCGAAGCAGCTGGATTGCCCGGTGCTGCTCGTCATTGATGCGTCTGGCATGGCAAGAAGCGCTGCCGCCATGGTAGCTGGCTTTCAACATTTCGATGCAGAGCTTCGCATTGCCGGAGTGATTGCCAACAATGTCGGCAGCGAGGGGCATGGCAAGCTGCTCCGGGAAGCAATTGAGTCCGCATGCAATGTGCCGCTGCTCGGCTATGTGGTGCGGGATAAGGAACTGGCCGTGCCGGAACGGCATCTGGGATTGGTCCCAGCCATCGAACGGGGAACGCTCGACTCCCTGTTCGACCGCATGGCTGATGCTGTCGAGGCGCATACAGATCTGGATGAACTAGTACGCATCGCAGAGTCGGCTCCGCTGCAGAGCTCGAGCGGCATAAGCTTCAAGGCGCCGGCAGGCAGCGCTGTTCCGAGCGGGCAGGACAGCTCGTCTGCCGTACGGGAGGCATGGAAAAAGCCCGGCGCAATCCGGGAGCCGCTGCGTTTGGCGCTCGCATATGACGCGGCATTCCACTTCTACTATCCCGACAACCTGGAGCTGCTCGAAGCGTACGGATTCGAGCTTGCCCGCTTTTCGCCGCTGGCAGATGAGCCGGTTCCCGAGGGGGTCGACGGCTTGTATATCGGCGGCGGTTTCCCGGAAGCGTTCGCGCCGGAATTGGCGCAGTGCGGCCGGGCATTGGCGTCCATCCGCCATGCGATTGAGGCGGGTACACCGACATTTGCTGAATGCGGCGGTTATATGCTTCTGACGGAGCGGCTTGTGTTGACGGATGGCTGCGTCCATCCGCTTATCGGTATCATCCCTGGCGAGACGCGCATGGGAACGAAGCTGGCTGCGCTCGGATACCGCGAGGTGACTGGGGAAGCAGGCAATTTCATGCTGCCAATCGGGCAGACGGCACGTGGACACGAGTTCCATTATTCTACAATTCACGTAGAAGAGGAGCGGGCGCTCCCTCCGGCATATCGTGCCCGCGGACTGGCCGGAGAGCGGCCAGAGGGAGCGGTGCATCGAGATGGTGCCCAGCTGGTGGCGGGTTATACACACATTCATTTCGGGTCGAACTCCGCTATTGTTACTAATTGGAGGCAAGCCTGTGTCGCATTTCGTCAAAAACGTTTATAATGGTTCCTAGGACAAGCCCCGCCCATGCGGGGTCTTCCGCTGTTCATCGAAGAAGAATGAATGCAAAGGCATCATATGAGGGCGTTAACTCTATCACTATTTAATACTTACAACTGAAACGTTACGCTATGCTGATAAGCGAAAGGATTTGGAACAGATGTGTGGCATTGCCGGTATATATCAATTTCATGATCAACAACCTTCTGAACATATCGTCCGCAGCATGATGGATTTAATTCACCATCGCGGACCGGATGATGCGAAGCTGTGGATCGGCGACCGCGTCGGTCTCGGATTTCGCCGCCTATCCATCATTGACGTCGCCGTTGGGGCACAGCCGCTCAGCAACGAGGACGATTCAGTATGGATTATATTTAACGGCGAGATTTATAACTATTTGGAGCTGCGTGAAGATCTGATTCAGCGCGGCCACCAATTCAAGACTCATACGGATACGGAAGTTATTCTTCATTTATACGAAGAGCACGGATCCAAGTGCGTGAATCATCTGCGCGGCATGTTCGGATTCGCAATCTGGGATCGCAATAAGCAGGAGCTATTCATTGCGCGCGATCACTTCGGCATCAAGCCGGTCTATTATTTCATGAACGAAGAGATGTTTGTCTTCGGGTCGGAGATTAAGAGCCTGTTGGCCGTACCGGGTGTGCCGCGTCAGGTGAATATGAACGGCTTGTATAATTATTTGACGTTTCAATATGTGCCGGATCCAGAAACGATGTATGCGGGTATTCACAAGCTGCCGCCTGCGCATTGCATAACGATTCCGCTCGGCGGCAAGCCCGTCATTGAGAAGTATTGGGACCCGATGTTCGAGCCGGTGGATCGTCCGCTGACGCACATTATCGAGGAAATCCGCGACGTCATGCGCGACTCTGTGGAGCATCATCTCCATAGCGAAGTACAGCGCGGCTGCTTCCTCTCCAGCGGTATCGACTCTACTATCACATCGACTTTGATGCGCTCCATCGAACCTATCAAAACCTTCAGTGTCGGCTTTGAAGGTCCGAACAATGAGACGGTCATCGCACGCGATACGGCCAGACAGATTGATACGGAACATTATGACCGCATGATTACGCAGGAGATGTATTTTGATGCGGTGCCGCGCGCCATTTGGCATTTGGATGAGCCTGTGGCCGATCCGTCCGCGATTGCCTTATACGAGGTGGCGCGATTGGCGAAGGAGCACGTTACTGTCGTGCTGTCGGGCGAAGGGGCCGATGAACTGTTCGGCGGATACCGCATCTACCGCGAACCGCATTCGTTGCGTTACTTGTCCTGGATGCCGGAAGGCATGCAGCGTGTGATGAACCGGATTGTGCGTTCCGTTCCATTCTCGTTCTACGGGAAAAATTATTTGCTGCGCGGAACGACTCCGCTGGAAGAGCGGTTCTTGGGCAATGCGAACATTATGACGGACGATGCGAAGGCGGAGCTGCTCCGTGCAAGCGCGGAAGAACTGTCAGCCTTCACGAAGCCGTTCGATATTGCGCGTCAATATTATGACCGCACGCGTCACCTTGATCCGGTGTCACGCATGCAATATATAGATATGAACCTGTGGATGCCGGGTGATATTTTGATGAAAGCGGACAAGCTCACCATGGCTCACTCACTTGAGCTGCGCGTGCCGTTCTTGGACCGCAAAGTATTCGATATTGCGCGCCGCATCCCGGCTCAATACCGCATCGCGGAAGGTACGACCAAATACGCGTTGCGCAAAGCGATGGAAGGCATCATTCCGGATTCGGTTCTGCATCGTCCGAAGCTTGGCTTCCCGGTTCCAATGCGGGATTGGCTGCGCACGGAGCGAGCAAACATCATGTGGGAAGAGCTGTCTTCCAGCGGCATCGATCATATCATTAATTTGACGACGGTCGAGGATATGTTCCGCCGGCATAAGAACGGCCAAGGCGACTACTCGCGCAAGATTTGGGTATTGTATGTATTCGGTCTGTGGTACCGGACGTATATGAGAAAGCAGTAGTTCTGTAAAGGCTCAAAGACTAAAAAGCGATCAGAGCTTAATTTCCGGCAAGCTTAGGCACTTCTCCATAGGAGAGGTGCCTTTTTGATCTTGTTGAATAATCAATTGCTGCATTCCACAAAATAATCCTTGATTGTGAAGGAGGTGTAGAGATGAACAACAGACAGCTGGGTGCGCACGAAACGTTGGAAGTGCATGAACTCCTGAACTTCAAAAATGTATGCATGACAAAAACGAAAACAATGATGGGCTTGGTGTCCTGTCAAGAATTGCGGGGATTGATGCAAGAAGACGTCCAAAACTCCGCCAAAGCCATTCAGGATTATCAAGCTCTATTGTCCCGGGCAAATTACACGTAAAAGGAGTGTCTCCATGAATCCGATCGTAGAAAATCTGACGGGTATGAATCCGTTATCCGATCAAGTGATTGCAACCGATATGTTATTGGCATCGAAGTCCGGCATCAAGGACTTGGCTGTTGCGATAACCGAGTCAGCCACGCCTGAAGTCCGCACCGTATTGAAGTCTCATTTGGATACGGCTATCGCCTGTCATGAAAAGCTTACCAACTATATGATGAACAAGGGATATTATCACCCGTACAATGTGAATGAGCAGTTGCAAATCGACATGCAAAGCGCCAATACCGCATTGGGACTTCAGCAATAACATGCATCACCAAATCCAAAGGCACCCAGGAAATTCGGGTGCTTTTGATATATTCATGGCCGTGCCGCATAAGGATTGGATCATATGGGTACTTTACAACTGTGTCCCAATCTTACACCGGAGGTGAAAAAATTGAAAAAACGATTATCAGCTATTTTGTTAATGGCATCCATTTCTATGGTGCTTGCCGTTCCAGCCTTTGCAGTAGATGGTGCCACTTACGATGGCGGTATGAACACCAACGCGAATAATGGTTACAACGCCAACACGACTGGAAATTACAACACAGGCAACGTCAGAACCACCGCTGTAAATGGCAACCGAGGAAACAACTTTGGTTGGCTTGGTCTGCTTGGATTAATTGGCTTAGCAGGTCTGCGCAAAAGAAACGATGAATATTCCGGTCAACGTTCATAAGTTGTAACTTATCGGTACTTAGCGATCCAGAAGTATTATGAAAAGCAAAATGCAACCCAATGACACAGTATAATGTCATTGGGTTGCATTTTTTATGAGTTGGAAGCGGACGCCTGCGGATGCGAATGTCCTTCCATTGAAGCCTTGTCTTCGGCTCCCCGCTTGCTCTTCTTGTTCATTCCGTCACGGGAGATCCGGCCGTTGCCGATGAGCAGCGAGACGAAGATGCCGAGCACGATAAATCCCAATCCGGTCAGAAACACGGTGGAGAAGGAGGAAGCCCATGCTTCCTTTACGGTATCCAGCAGGTTCGTTTTTGCCTCTGCCGGCAGTGGTATTTGATCGCTGTTGATGAGCATTTGATACAGCGTATTCGAGTCGGTGCCGGTCTTCTCCAGGACGGTCTGTGTCATTGCATCCGCGCTTGCCTTGGCTTTGGCTATATTGGTCGCGATGACGGCGTTCATGATGACATTGAACAGCGTCGTTCCGATCGTGCTGCCGATAGAACGAAAGAAGGTCGTTGCCGAGGTGACGGTTCCCAATTTTTCACGCGGAAACGCATTTTGCACGACAATGGTAATAATCGGCATGACAAGCCCGATTCCGAAGCCGAGCACCGTCATGTAGCTATAGGCCGTAAGCTGTGTCGTATGAACGCCCATTGTGCTCATCAGCAGGAAGCCGATGGAGCCGATCAGCATCCCGGCGGCCATTACCGAACGATAAGGGATGCGCAATACGAGGCGGCCGGCGATGACACTTGCGATAATAAGCGCAATCATCATCGGCGTCATCGTGGATCCGGCTTGGGTCGGCGTCACGCCAAGCACGCCTTGCATGAACATCGGCACGAACATGATGGCTCCGAACATGCCGAGACCGACTAGAAAGCCGAGTGCGACGGATACATTGAATACGCGGCTCTTGAACAAGGACATTTCTATAATCGGTTCTTCCGCCCGGCGCTCGACGACAACGAAGAGAATGAACAGCAGCAGCGCGCAGGCAAAGATAAGAATGCTCGTGGCCGAAGTCCAGGCATATTTATCGTGGTTCAGAGACAACCCGAGCAGGAGCAGCACGATGCCTGGAATGAGCGTAAAAATGCCGAGCCAGTCAATGGACACCTTTTTGGTCTTATCCCGCGGCGCATCTACCGCCTTCATCCCGATAAAGATAAGGGCGGTGGACAGCAGCCCGAACGGCACATTAATTAAGAAAATCCAATGCCAGCTGATATTGTCTACGATAAATCCGCCAAAGAACGGGCCGATAACGGAACTGAGTCCGAATATCGCGCCGAAGATGCCTTGCCACTTCGCGCGCTGCTCGGGAGTGAACATCATGCCGATAATCGTCTGCGACATCGGCATGAGCATTCCGCCGCCAATCCCTTGAATAGCCCGGTAAATGATCAACTGCTCCATCGTGGTAGCCGTGGCGCATAGTCCGGAGCCGACTACGAAGATAAGCCAGCCAATCAAATATATAAATCGGCTTCCGAATAAGTCGGCAAGCTTGCCGGCCAGCGGAATAACGGTAGTGGAGCAGATCATATAGGCTGTCGTAACCCATGCAAAGATCGCAAACCCGTTTAAATCTTTAATGATGGTCGGCATAGCCGTGCCAACAATAGTCTGCTCAAGGGAACTGAAAAACATCCCCATTATTAGACCGAATAAAACCATATTGCGACGAGACCGGGTATGGTCATTAGTCATCGTCATTCGCCAATCACCTTGCTTTCGTACAGTATGTTTTTGTTCTTTGCAGTCGCCTGCGGACCTGAGCATCATAACAATGCGACCTCATCATTATCATGCTGAAATTCACAGCTGACTTTCCAGTCAGACCAAATGGCATGTTGATACTATAAATCCCGTTGACCCGAAAGTCAAATGTTTTGTAACTAAAATATTTCTTTCATATATGCACTTGTGGTATGGTTATTTTATTAAAAGAACGCCTCCTTGACTTCGCAGTCATTGACGTATCGGTCAAGTGATCAATGATGTCAGGTCAATCAGGTATGGAGGACATGGCATGGAAGATAAAAAGAGTCAGATTATGGAGACCGCACTTGCGTTATTCGCCGAGAAGGGCTACCATAACACCTCGATTCAAGAAATTGCGGATCGGATTGGCATTGCCAAAGGCTCCGTCTATTCGTTTTTTCGTTCAAAGGAAGAGCTGCTGATTACGATATTCGATCATTATCATCAATTGATGTATGAGATGCTCCGCCATACGCTGACTGAGAATTTGCCCCCGCGCGAAAAACTGGAAAAGCTGATTGGCATTTCATTAGAACAATTCAGGCGCTTTAAGCTGTTCCTGACGATGCAGCGCAAAGAATCGCATTTGCATCAGAAGCGGGAAATTCGCGACATGGTGTTCGAGTTCCGGGCCAAACGTTTTTTTGCTTTCCGGCAAGTTGCAGCCGAAGTATACGGGAAGGAAACGGAGCCATACTGGATCGACCTAGCGACAATCATTAGTGGTATGACCTTTGAGTTCATGAATTATGCGGCGTTTGATCGGAAGAATGTGGACTTTGGCAAAGTGAATCATTTTATTATCAACGTGCTGGATGCGTCTGCGGAAGCGCTGGTGAAGAAGAAGGCGGAACCCGTCTTGACGCTCAGTATGATGAACGATTATATCCGGGCAGGGAAAATCGGCTTGTCGGACGATCAGCAGCATCTGCTGCAGCGAGTGTGGGAACTAAAGGATGCGGTGCTGCAATGTCCCTGCGGCGTCAAACAGCGGGAGGAAGCGGAGCAGGCTTATTCCACTCTGGAATCCGAAGTGCTGCGGGGCAATGCGGGTGGAGTCAATGCGCGCGCAATGGCGCTGTTTCTCGGCTCGTTGCCGGATGAGTCTATTCAGCGGACGGCGAAGCAAGTGCTCGCTGCCTTGCAATCTCCGCGTTGGAGCGAAGGGGAAGGCAACCCATGCGCGCGTGGCTGCTGAACTTGGACCCGATAACGAAAGGGATATGGCTTCTGAGCACTGGCCTTGCCGCGATTGTCACCCTGAATTTGACGTGGCAATCCGCATGGTTCGCGGCAGTGCTTGCGATAGGCCTGTCCGGAGCAGGTTGGCCAATCGGCCGATGGGGCAAGACGCTGCTCTGGCTGCTAGGCTTCGGGCTTCCTCTCTTTCTGTTTCAATGGCTCGTCCTGCCCGGGGAGACGCCATGGCTGCGTGCAGGCGGGCTTGTCTTGACGGCGGAAGCGTGCCGGGACTCGCTGACGCTGACGCTGCGTGCGATGACGCTGTTCCTGTCATCGCTCCTGTATGCCTCCACGACAGCGCCGCGCGATGTGGTCGTGGCGCTGTCGGGTCATATGCGGCTGCCGGACCGCTTTGCGTTCGCGGTCGCGATTGCCCTGCGCTTCGTGCCGCTGCTGACGGAGGAAGCGGCACGCATTCGCCACGCGCAGCGCATGCGTCAGCTGGCGCCTCCGCGCGGGCTCGGCGAGCGGCTGGGCATCGCCCGCCGCTATGGGGTAACCGTGGCGGCGAATGCGCTCCGCCACGTCCAGGAGGTGGCGACCGCGATGGAAGTGAAGCGGTTCGGCGCGGCCGCCACGCGCACGCATTGGCGCAGGCTTCGCTTTACGCCTGCTGGAATTGGCGTCGCGGCTGCCTCGGCCGCGGCGGCGGCCGCGACGTGCTTGTTCGGCTAGGGCAGAGAAAGGGGCCCGTGCCCCGCCCTAGCCTCGCCACATTATTGCTTGCAATTCCTTCATAAGGCTTGTAACGTTAAAATTGGATTATTCCAGAGATAATGTTGTCAAGGAAATGGAGGAATCATACGCATGCAACATGGACCCGCCGAACGATTCTCTTTGCGTTCGTTAACGTTGTCTGAATGGGTGCTGATGGCGCTCTTGGCCGCAGCGAATGGCGTGCTTACAAGCGGATTGTCTTGGGTGAACAAGTTGCTTCATTCTATGGGCGGCCCCATGCTCACGTCATCGATTGTCGGGTTATACATGATATACGGACTGCTTGCGATGTATATTATCCGCAAACCGGGTGCAGCGCTAATGACCTATGCGCTTGGCGCTTGCATTCAGATTCTCGTCGGCACCGCATACGGCGCCTGGTCAGCGATTGCCGCGGCCGCTTGCTATGCAGTCGTGATCGAGCCGCTTTTTTATTTGTTTCAATATCGCCGTTATAATTGGAGCGCCATGTTATTTGTCGGCGCTGCGGCAGTGCCGCTCTGGTTCGTCGTGTCCGCCTTCATGTTCGGGTACATACAGTACGAGTCATGGGTGCTCATCGTGACGTTGTGTATCCGCTGTGTGAGCGGCATGCTGCTCTGCGGCGCGCTTGCGAAAGTCATCGGCGACCGCTTGGCGCCGACGCGGGCGGTCCGTCCCTTTGCGCTTGGCCGCCAATATCGGGAACACCAAGGGTAGGAGGACAACGATCTGATGGGGCAATCTTTAAGCCTGAATGAGGTCATGCGTGCCGAACGCGTGACCTTTACCTATTTAGGAGAGTGCGAGCCAGCGCTCGAAGACTGCAGCTTCCGAATCTATGATGGTGGAATCACGCTTATCGCCGGTGGCAACGGCAGCGGCAAAACAACGCTATGCAAGCTGCTTGCGGGCGCGATGCAGCCATATGAAGGAACGGTTCGCGGACTGATTGATTCGGCACCGGGACACATTGCCCACCCTCCTCTTGTGGGATTCGTGCTGCAGGAGGCGGATGGCCAGTTCGTCATCGGGACCGTCGAAGATGAGCTTGCCTTTGCGCCCGAGAATTTGGGCCTGCCGCGCGATGTCATTGGCAAGCGGGTGGAAGAGCAGCTGCATCGAGCAAGCCTTGCTTCGCTGCGGCATCGGCAGGTGCATCAGCTGTCCGGAGGGGAAAAGCAACGGACGGCAGCCGCTTCGGTATTGACGTTGGAACCCGACGTCCTCATTATGGACGATGCGTGGAGCCATATGGATGCGTCGGCTCGCCGACAGTTGGAGGAATCGCTGCAAGCTTGGCATCAACCAGGCCGTACGCTCATTTTGGCCGTATCGCGGTTGGACGATATGGATTGGAGCTGGTTACGCGATGCGCAGCTCCTGCTGCTTTGCGATGGGCGAATTGTTTTCGACGGCCGACCGGCTGGGCTGCAGAGCGGTCAGACTGAGAGGCCGGCAACAGAGGACGCCTCCGATTGCCATAACCTTGCTGCCCTAGGCCGCAAGGCGGGAGTGCTTCCTTCCAGATCCGTCTCTATGCCGCACAACGCGACGAAGGGCCATGTGCGACCCGGCAATGCGGTAACTGAGTGTGCAGCGGAGCACGCATGTCCTTCAGATGAGGCTGGAGTGTTGCTCGAAACATCCGGGCTCCATTTCCGCTACCGGCACCGCGCTCATTCTAGTTCGTCACGTGAATATGCGCTCCACAATATCACTTTTCGGCTATGGCGAGGGCAGTGCGTCATTATGCACGGTCCGAACGGTTCGGGGAAATCGACCCTTTTCCGCATACTAACGGGAGGAATGCCATCCAAGGCTGGGTATGCGAGCGGAACCGTCATGCTGGAGGGTCGTCCGTACTCGCAATGGTCGACTTATGATCTTGCAGGGCGCATCGGCTTTGTCCCCCAATATCCGGAGAACGGCTTGTTCGCCGATTCGGTGGAGGAAGAGATTCGCCATGCCGTTCAAATGGCGCTGCGCAGCAGACGTTCACGCCACATGGGCGGCAGCTGCATGACAAGCCAGACTCTTGATAATCAGGTGGAGACATGGCTTGATCATTACGACTTGAGTTCGGTTCGGCACCTTCACCCGCATGACCTGCCCACCGGAGCAAAGCGTCTCTTAAGTCTCGTTTTGGCCGTTATCCATGATCCGCCCATCCTGCTGCTGGACGAACCGACTGCATCGCTTGATGTCCGCCACGCCGAGGCGGTGCGCGATTGGTGTCTCACACAAGCGGGGAAGGGGCGGGCGCTTATCGTGGCAACACATGACCCTATTTGGGATCAGAGGCGGCATTCGTGTTTGAGACATGCATATATGGATAGAGGGAATCTTACAGTTGATTAATATCAGTTTTTGAACAGCCTCTATAAGTATAGAGATGGAAAGGAAGGACTTTCATGGGCAATGCAACTTCCATGCAAGCGGGACGCAGCCGTAAATTGGTAACCCTGGCGCTGCTGCTGTCTACATTTCTTGCAGCTATCGAAGTGACGGTCGTCAGCACCGCCATGCCGAAAATCGTATCCGATTTGGGCGGTCTGCAACTAATAAGTTGGGTATATGCCGCCTATTTGCTGACGACGGCTGTATCGACGCCGCTGTTTGGCAAAATGGCTGACTTATATGGACGCAAGAAAATTTTTATTTTCGGTTCGGCCTTGTTCGTTGCAGGCTCCATGCTCTGCAGTTTGTCGATGAACATGACGCAGATGGTCATTTTCCGCGCGATTCAAGGGATCGGCGCCGGAGCCGTGCTCCCGGTCACTTTTACGATTGTGGCGGACATTTACACGTTTGAGGAGCGGGCCAAGATTCAGGGGCTGTTCAGCTCCATATGGGGGATTGCGGGGCTGGTAGGTCCGCTGGTCGGAGGATTTTTCGTCGATTCGCTGTCCTGGCATTGGATATTTTTCTTTAACGTTCCTTTTGGCATCGTATCGGTCTGGATGATTATCGTCTGCTTCAAAGAGAAGGTGGAGCGAAAAGACAAGCCGGTAGACTATGCAGGCGCTGCTACGTTTACAATTGGGATGACCGCATTCTTGTTTGCAATTATAACCGGAGGACAGAGCATTGCTTGGAATTCGCCGTGGATGGTGCTATTGCTCGGAATCGCCGCTGTTTTTCTCGTCATGTTCTACTTTATTGAAGTCAAAGCGCCGGAACCAATGGTGCCGTTTCAGCTGTTTCGCATTCGAGACATCGCCGTATCGAATTTGGTCGGGTTTTTGGTCAGCGGCGTTCTCATCGGGATCAACTCCTATTTGCCGCTCTGGATACAAGGGGTACTCGGGAAAAATGCGACAAGCTCCGGCCTGTCCTTGACGCCGATGTCAATCGGCTGGCTCATTGGTTCGATTATTGGCGGGCGGATGCTCATTAAGAGCGGAGCGCGCTTGACCTCTTCCATAGGGATGACCTTCATCGTCATTGGCTCCATATGGTTGACCATGATTACCGGGGCGACATCGGTGTGGGTGATCGTTGCGCTGATGACCATATCCGGCCTTGGCTTCGGTTTCTCGATTACCGTCTTTACGATCATCGTCCAATCATCCGTGGAATGGAACATGCGCGGGGCTTCGACGGCGCTGAATACGTTCGTGCGAACGTTGGGTCAGACGCTTGGTATTGCGGCCTTCGGCACGTTCTTGAATGCCCGCATTGCCTCGCTGGTGAGCACGGCGGGACCGGAAATTGCCGCGAAGATTTCAAGCGACGATCTGAACAATTTGTTGAACCCCGAGAGCGCAAGCAAGCTGGCTCCGGACGTGATGAGCATTTTGCGCGAGTATTTGGAAACGGGGCTGTCCAATGTATTCGCCGTTATGGCGGGGATCGCAATCATTTGCTTCGGGTGTACGCTGTTGATGCCGAAGTCGAAAACAGGCAGAGGCACGACTCAACCAGGCAACAATCCAAGCTCGGCAAGCCATTCCGCTTCATAATGAATGCAGCCGCGCCGCCATGAGGCGGGGGGGAAGGAACTGGATACTTGCCCGTATAACGAAGAAGAAACGGCGAATAGGACTTATTCATCTGCCGTTTCTTCTTCGATTAAGAGCCTTTCTTCGTGATGAGACTCAATTTTTCTGCTTGAATACCCAATTTCTTAAGCAACGAAATGGCTTGTTCCTTTTCTTCCAAGGTCAGTCCGCTCATGGCGCGCCGCAGCGTCTGCGCTTGCTTGGGGAACATGGCATTCATCTCTTCGTGTCCTTTATCGGTCAACTCCGCGAAGATGACGCGGCGATCTTTGGCGCAAGGATGTCTGCGAAGCAGGCCGTTGCGCTCCAGCTTGTCGATGACATAGGTGACGTTGCCACTTTGCAGCAGGAGCTTTGCCCCGATTTGTTGTATAGGCTGAGGTCCTTTATGGTGAAGCATTTCTAATACAGCAAAATCAGTAGGGTTGAACCCTTCCACTTTACATCCCGCGGCGGAATGGTCTGCGACACTCTTGAAAGCCTTGGAAAAGACGCGGAACAGATGCAGCGATGTTTCGGTCTCGCGATCGATTCGCTCAGACATTCGAATCCCACCTTATTAGATTAGTTACGTAGTAATCGTATAACGGAAGCTGACATGACTAAAATATCATTTATCACAATTGTGAAAGAAAGAACAAAAAAATTTTAAAATGTTCAAATTCTTTTCATAATGTAAAAAGGAGGCGGAACGAGTTGAAGCACGATGGGTACGCTGAAATGATCGCTTGTCAAGTCGGAGAACAACAGAGACTGTATTGGGGGGTATGGAACAAACCCTTATTGAAGCCCGGGGAACTGCTTGTCCGTATTTACGCTACGGCCCTGAACCGGGCAGATTTGCTGCAGAAGCGCGGCAAATACCCGGTTCCGGAAGGGGCTTCGCCCATATTGGGGCTGGAAATGTCAGGTGTCGTTGAAGCCATCGGCGAAGGCGTTTCCGGTTGGAGCATAGGCGAACGGGTATGCGCGCTGCTTCCGGGAGGCGGCTACGCCCAATACGCGGCCATTCCTGCGGACATGGCGATGCGCGTTCCCGGCAATATGACGCTGGAACAGGCGGCTGCCGTGCCGGAAGCCTATTTGACGGCGTACTTGAATCTATTTCAGCTTGGACATTTGCAAGCAGGGGAATCGGTGCTCATCCACGCCGGCGCAAGCGGAGTGGGGACGGCCGCGATTCAGATCGCCCGCGCTGCGGGTGCGCGTGTGGCCGCAACGGCGGGCTCCGAGGAGAAGTGCGAAGTAATCCGGCAGCTCGGTGCCGGGCTCGCCATCAATTACCGCAAGGAGCCGCTTGCCGAGTCCGTGCTGCATTGGACGGCACAAAAAGGAGTTCAATTGGTGCTCGATCCGGTCCTTGCGCCGTATTGGAAGGAACATCTTCGATGCATGGCAATGGACGGTCGTCTCGTGCTGATCGGCACGCTCGGCGGCTCCAAGGTCGAGGTTGATTTTATGACGGTCATGCTGCGCCGGCTGCAGATTATCGGCAGCACGCTCCGCGGTCTTCCGCTTGAGCGCAAGGCCCGGCTAACGGCCGAGTTCGCCGCCTTTGCAATGCCGCTGTTCGAAGCAGGGCAATGTATGCCTGTCGTGGATTCGGTCTGGCAGCCTGATCAAATAAATGAAGCACATGAGCGTATGGAACGTAATGAAAATGTAGGGAAATTGGTGTTAATCGTGCCATAAGGCTGGGGAAGGGGAAATTCCTCTTGATAATTTTGGATACAACTATTAAATCGGCAGGATACGATAAAGGCGAAGCCAAAATACACGACATTGCCTTTCAGGTCGAGGCCGGCCAATTAGTCGGATTAATCGGACCGAACGGTGCGGGGAAGAGCACCACGATCAAGTCGATACTTGGAATTATGCGTGACGTGCACGGAACCGTGCAAATCGGCGATGGCAAGGGGACCTATGCATATGTTCCGGAACAGCCGGTGCTGTATGATTCCATGACACTGTGGGAGCATCTGGAGCTGGCTGCGGCAGCGCATGAGCTGCCGCCTGGCGAGTTCGAAGCGCGAGCAGAGGAGTTGCTGTCGGAGTTCCAAATGACGGAGCAGAAGCATCATCTGCCTACCAGCTTCTCCAAAGGAATGCAGCAGAAGCTGATGCTTATCATCGCCTTCCTGCTGCGCCCTTCTCTCTATATCGTGGACGAGCCGTTCGTGGGATTGGATCCGCGCGCGACCCGACGTTTTCTCCGAATGCTTGACAAGGAACGACAGCGCGGGGCAGGCGTGCTGATGAGCACGCACGTGTTGGATACAGCCGAGCGCGTGTGCGATTCTTTCGTGCTCATTCATCAGGGGCGGATTGTTGCCCGTGGAACATTTGAAGAGGTGCGGCAGACATGCGGATTGCCCGAGGGGACATTGTTTGATTGCTTTGAGGCGCTTACCTAATGGCTAAGCAGCGCTCAATTGGAGCGATGGAACCATGGACGCTGGCTGCCCGTCGTTTGAAGACGAATGCCGTCTATCAATGGAAGGCGCTGCGCACCGTATTGGATTGGACGGTATGGCTGTATATCGTCATTCCGCTGCTGCTGCTTGGGCTGAAGTTCTACTATAATTGGTGGACGGATCCGTTGCCCGCCTCGTGGATTGCCGGGCCGTACATCCTCTATCTCCTGCCCTGTATATTGCCCGTCATTATGGGGATGGTGCATACCTGGTCGGAAGGGGGAGACATTTTATTTCTGCGGCAAAAATCGACATGGTGGAAACGGTTGGTTCTATTCGGATTTCTCGGCTACACCATTCGCAGTGTGCTGTTCACCGGCTTCGTGCTGCTCATCGTCTCGCCATGGCTCTTTCGCGGATATGGCTTGCCCATTGCTATACTGTTAAGCTTCGGCCTTAGCGTCAGCGTATTGTCCGTTCTGACTGCATTGCTGCGCAATCGCGTTCATGTCACATTTGGCGGTTGGCGTCGATGGGGGATGTCGTGTATCGTTGGCCTTCTGTCCGTTGGGGCATTCGGCTTTTCATTGTACTTGCTGCAGCTGCACTATTTGCTCCAGCTTAGCTGGGCCGCCATACTCGCGGTCTCTGCTATCCCGCTTTTGCTATGGCGTCTGAACGCGCGGCATACGTTCGACCGGGACGTCGAGCTGGAAGGGGAAATGAAGCTGCGCTTGACAGCCTTGCTGCTGTCCCGCAGCGTAGACAAGCCGACGCGGAGCAAACGTAAGCGCCCGCTCCTATTTCCGAAATCCGGCTATTTTATGAAGCGAAAACATGGCGGTCAGCAAATCGGCGCAATTGCCGTCAAATCATTGCTGCGCAGCAGGGCTCATCTGCTCTTTTATATTCAGCTTACCATGGTTGGTCTTGGAGCTTCGTTCGCAGCTTCCCGGTTCGGGCTCTTTCTCATTGTTGTGCCTGTATTGTACATCATACTCAGTTACTGGCTCAGCATGTATTGGCGGGAGTTCATTGAAGGCGATGTCCCTGCCATGTTCTCATTCCGTTCCGAGCAGCTCCATAAAGCGGCACAGCATATGGTGAAGGTGCTTTGCGCCGTTCCTGGAGCGTTATGGGCATTTGCCGGGGGCATAGCTGCGACGGCGCCTCTCATAAGCATCGGCTGGGCGGCAGCCGGAGGTCTGGCAGCGGCGTATATCGGAGGCATTGTCATTATGATGACCGGTTGGAAGGAGAAGCGCAAACAGGCGGAATCCGAACCCGCAGACGATAAGCCAGGCCAATAATGTGCAGGGTATGTTCCTCTTCAACTCGGGCATATTAACGAATAACTCACCGAATAGGAGGAACGAGTATGCCAGAAGCTGCCATTCGGTTCCGGTTCACGGATGCCGCAAGTGCCATGTTGGCATTTGATACGTTGGAGGAATTGGGATACACCCCTGCATATGACGGAGATAGCCATACGGAACTTCATGTGCATGTGGAAAAAAGAGATCTCACGTCAGCGCTCGAGATTGCGGAGGCGCATGGCGGACAGCTTGTAGAGGAAGCGGACTTAACCGAAGTGTCCCTTATGAATCAGGCTTACGGCATGGACTTGATTCCGATTCCGGCCCATGTCGTTAATGAAGATTGGGCTGACGATGATCGTTATGCAGTCAGGAATCGCGCTCCGAATCATGACGACTTGTCGCATCGGGACGAAGAGGCATTCGGTTGGATCGATGACGAGACGACCAATCAATTTCCGGGCGGCATTCATATCTGAGTCGCTGAAGTTACGATAATCATCTTTCAAAGTTTGTTTATGAAATAAGGGCAGTTCCGCTAATTTCCCCGGGAGGGGGAGCGCGGACTGCCCTGTTTGCTCGTTATTCGCGATATTCATGTACGGCTTGCGCCGCGTGCTTGCCGGCTGTATAGCCTGTCGCAAAGGCCGCAGTAATGTTGTACCCGCCTGTGTAGCCGTGAATGTCCAATATTTCTCCGCAAAAGAACAGCCCGTTCATTTTCCGGGACTGCATCGTCTTCGGTTCTAGCTCCTTCAGGTAGACTCCGCCTCCAGTTACGAATGCTTCTTCCAGCGAGAGGGTTCCGTTCACTTTGATCGGAAATGCTTTCATTAGACGGCATAAATCCTGCCAAGGCTGCTTCGGAATATGATCGTAGGTTACCGCGTCATCGATTCCTGCTTGCTGCAACAGAATCGGGATGATGCGCTCGGGCAGCAGCAGCTTGAGTACGTTTTTTATGGCCTTCTTCGGTTCTTGCGCGCACAGCTGCAAAGATTGATGTTCAAGCTCGGCCAGAGATAGATCAGGGTGAAGATCGATCGTCAAATTGACGGTCTCGCGTCCCGAACGCTTCAATTGCTTGACGACGAATTGGCTGCAACGAAGCGCAGTCGGTCCAGATATGCCGAAGTGAGTAAATAGCAGATCACCCTCGTGTTCAACCGCTTTTTTGCCCTTCTCATTCCATACTGTGACCCGGACGCCGCGCAGCGACAGTCCTTGCAGCAGCTTCTCCCGGATGAAGTAAGCATTCGAAGTAAGCGGCACCTCGGTCGGATACAATTCGGTTATCGTATGGCCTGCTGCCGTGGCCCAAGCGTACCCGTCGCCGGTGGAGCCCGTATGGGGTACCGACTTGCCGCCGGTTGCTACAATGACAGCGTTGCTGTACAGCGTAGCCCCGTTTTTGAAACGTACGCCTTGCACCGCTCCTTCTTGATACAATACGTCTGCAACCGGCTGATTGACAAGTATCGTGACGCCAAGTCGGCGCACCTCGCCGATCAATGCTTCGACTACTGTCTTGGCTTTATCTGAAACTGGAAACATCCGTCCGTTATCTTCTTCCTTCAAAGCAATGCCCAGACCTTCAAAAAAACGGATAATATCCCGATTATTAAAGTGGGCGAAAGCGCTGTGTAAAAACCTTCCATTTCCCGGAATGTGTCGAATTAATTCATCTTGATCTTTGTTGTTAGTCACATTGCACCGTCCGCCGCCGGAGATGGCGAGCTTGCGTCCGAGCTTGTCCCCTTTGTCGACAAGGACCACGCGCCCGCCGTGTTCAGCGGCTGCGATGCAGGCCATCAGGCCGGAAGGGCCTCCGCCGATGACGATAATATCCGTTTGTTCCATAACGTTCTCCTTCATTAATTGTTCTTACTTTATTGTAACGCAAAAATCGAAACTTGACGAAAAGGAAGTGTTGCTCCATTGTTAATAAAGAATGATATATCCATTGCATCTTTACCTAACTTTATAGAGGAGATATAACATGTACGTGGCCCTCAAGGAAACCCTGCTGCAAGTTCTCATTGCTTGTATTCCGGCGTTCTCTTGGCAGCTCTGCTCCATCAAGCCGGAGCGAGCGGCGCGAGCGCCGGTTATTACTGGACTGACATCTGCTTTATCCGTATTTCTTTGCATGGTGTTCTCATTTTATATGGATACGGCGCAACCCTTTGATTTCCGGTTGCTTCCGTATATGCTCGGGATTTGGTACGGAGGTTACCGTATCGGGCTTGTCATCGCCTTGCTCTACCTGATCATGGTGTTCGGCTTTCAAGGATTTCAACAGCCGCAAACGATTTGGGGCGATGCGCTTATTTATTTAACGCCGTTTATTTTTGCTTTCATTAATAAATTCCGGCAATCTGGATTGCGGATGCGCCTATTTATTTTTCTTGCCTTTTCCTTGCTTGGTATTCTGCTTTATTACGGTTTTTATGCAACCGCTTCACCGCATGAAAAGATATTTTCCTTCACCGATTGCAAAATGATGCTGTTCATGGCTATGTTCGCTATCGCATTTCTGGTTACCGCCAGCCTGCTCATTTATTTGATTGAAGAAACGCGGGAGAAGGCTTTTTTGCAGCAAGGATATCAGACGGTCTCCCGGCGGTACCGGGAAGAAGTCGAGAAGGTTAGTCAAATATTGAATACAGCGCCGCTGTGCGTAATTGCTATTGATATCGAAACGAGAATTACGGCACTTAACGATAAAATGATTGAAGGAATCCTGTTGCAGGTGCCCAATGTCACACGGGCTGATTTAATCGATCGGCCGCTAAGCGAATTGCTGCAGAAGATGGGGGACAATCCGAATCAGTTCATCATTCTGGAGGGGGCTCTGCAAGGGGGAATCGTGGACGGGGAAGTAGCCCGGTTCGGAGATCGGGAGTATTACATCCTTGCCAATGCCATTCGAAGTCAGGAGACGGGAGAAGTCGTCGGGGCAGTCGGCATGGCGCACGATATCACGGAGCTGACCCAACTGCGCACCGAAATCGGCAATATGGAGCGGCTTCATCTGGTTGGGCAAATGGCTGCGAGCATTACTCATGAAATCCGCAATCCGATGGCTGTTATTCGCGGTTTCATGCAGCTGATGCAAGAGAAGAGCCCTGATAATTTGCAAAATTATTTTCATATCGTAATGGATGAGATTGACCGGGCGAACGGAATCATTAATGATTTTTTGGCGCTGGCACAAAATCGAATCGTAGAGAAGGAACAAGTCCATCTTCACGATATCATTCACCAGCTCTCTCCGCTGCTCTGGGCGGATGCGAACCTCCGCGGTCAGCAAATCGTATTCCGGCTCACCGAATACGATTCTATTCCGACGCTGTACTTAAATACCAAGGAGATGAAGCAGCTCATTCTGAACTTGGCGCGGAATGCGATGGAGGCGATGGAAGCCTCTGATACGGAGGGGGTGCTGACTTTAGAAACGGTACTCGTTCCGCAAGGCGTCCAGCTTCGGGTGCGCGATACGGGACCGGGCATTCCTCAGGCAGAGCTGGAGAAGCTGTTCGAGCCTTTCTACACGACCAAATCAAAAGGAACGGGGCTCGGCCTGCCTTTGTGCTTGAGCATTATGGAGCGGCATAAGGGGACGATCGAGGTATTCAGTTCGGATGAAGGAACCGTCTTTGAAGTGACGTTCCGGTTACATGCCGACGATTCGGAGGGGAGTTGCCCATCACTCAATGATGCTAAGGCCCCCGCAACCGCATTGAACCTATCGTAAACGTTCGTTATGATGGAGCATATGGGGGGGAGCCGCATGAATGTGCTTCAAATCGGAAATGTAACAATCAATTGGGAGTTGTTTGTCAGCTTTGCCTCTTTTCTGATTGCGGTCTTGATCATTTCACTTCGCTCACGCATGGAAGGGCAAGCTTTGCGTCATTATACCGACTGGGCGCTTACGGTAGCAGTTCTGTTTATTTTGAACGAAAAGCTCGGATTTCTTTGGGATTCCCCATCAATTATATGGCAGCAGCCGCGCACGCTGCTTTACTTGAACGGAACTTCAGCGAACGGCACTATGCTGCTCCTGCTGGGAATAGCCGTATGGACGACTATATATGTGCATAAAGGCAATCTTTCATATAAGGTGCTGTTGGATCTGTTGGCTCACGGGATATTTACGTGGATTGCCGCCTATGGCTGGATCTACACGCTGAACGGGGCTAATGCCCCGGGCTTTACGCCGCTGCCATTGCCAAGCGGATTTACGGCTCACGGGCTGCCTCCGGCGGAAACATTGGCCTGCCTCGTTCTGCTCGCCGGTATGTGGGTGCTCCGCCGCCCGTTGGGCACACTGGCGGATGCCCAGCTTGGCTTTCTGGCAGGAGGAAGCCTCGGCATGCTGGGCAGCTACTTCAAGCCGTACGATTCGCTCTGGCTTGGATTGGGAAATGAGCAATGGCTGTATGCCGTCATGTTGGCCGCAGGCTATGTCGCTGTGCGCCACCGTGAACAGATGCAGCGGCAAGATTCGGCAAGACCAGTTGCACATGAACGGGCTGAACCGGAGCCGGAGGCTGACGAGCAGACCTTATGAAAGGATAGGCTTCCCTTTCCTTGCGCATAATAGAAGCGACATAGCGGAAAGGAGGCCCATGCGATGAACAGTCAAGACTCGAAAGCGCAGGAGCGTCAAAAGGAAGAAAACCGTAAGAACAAGTCTGACGGAAACATTGTCGTAGATAAGAAGTTGGATGGACCTAACCGTCCTTCCACGTAACGGTTATGGGGTTATGCGAGGGACAGCGAAGATTCCGATCGCGGGATCTGCGGCTTTCCCTTGCTTTACGTCGCCGCAAATGGTTAAATATTTAACGATAGCTTATATCGCAATAAATCTATCAACGGAATTATTTTTATAAGGTAAGGAGTGAGCACTGATGTCCATGTCTTTTGAGCAATATATGAGTGATATGGTTCAGCCAATGCGCGACGAGCTAACTTCCATCGGCTGTGTTGAGCTGCGTACAGCAGAGGAAGTGGAACAACAATTGCCTGCAGCGAAGGGCACCGCATTGGTTGTCGTGAATTCGGTATGCGGGTGTGCGGCTGGACAATGCCGTCCAGGCGTGCGTAAAGCGCTGGAACACGAGGTGACACCGGATCATTTGTTCACCGTGTTTGCCGGTCAAGACAAAGAAGCGACGGCGAAGGCCCGCGAATACTTCGCGCCGTTTCCTCCGTCTTCTCCATCCATCGCATTGATGAAGGATGGCGAGTTGGTGCATTTTATTGAGCGTCATAGTGTAGAAGATCGCTCGGCGGAAGATATCGCAGCAGATTTGAAGGCTGCATTCGATCGCTTCTGCCGTTAAGAAGACGAAAAGCATGCACTGATAGCCCCGCGCCGTTATGGTGCGGGGATTTTTACAAAGAGCAGCAGGAATAGGAAGGAGACGAGACGATGAGCTTACAACAAGACATAGTGAAGCGATTCGGCGTACAACCGCAAATTGATGTGAATGCAGAAATCCGCAAGCGCGTGGACTTTTTGAAGCGATATGTGAAAAATTCCGCAACGGCGGGACTTCTCATTGCGATTAGCGGCGGAATAGACAGCGCGGTCGTTGCCGGTTTGTGCAAGCAAGCGACGGATGAGCTGACGAACGAGTCGGGACAACAATATATGACACTTGGCGTGTTTCAGCCGTTCGGCAATCAAGCGGACATTTCGGACAGCTATGCCGTGGCGCAAGCGTTTGGACTCAAGCATACGGTGGAGACGAACATTGAAGATGCGGTGAACGAGGTGACGCTTGAGGTGGAGCAAGGCTTCAAGCAATTGAACCAGCCGCGCCACCTCAGCATTCCGGGCAAAGGGAACGTGAAGGCGCGCGTCCGCATGGTGACGCAATACGCTCTTGCCTTTGACTTGAATTTGCTTGTCGTGGGCACGGATCATGCATCCGAAGCATTAACCGGGTTCTATACGAAGTGGGGCGACGGCGCCGTGGATATTACGCCGCTATCTTCACTCAACAAACGTCAAGTTCGCCAATTGGCAGCTCATATGGGCGTTCCAAAGAGCGTGATCGACAAGGTGCCGACGGCCGGTCTGTGGGAGGGCCAGACAGACGAGAAGGAGCTCGGCATTTCCTACGACCATAATAGCGACTATTTGGAAGGCAAAGACGTGCCTGATGATGTGCGCGAGAAAATCGAGCGCCAATACCGCAAGACTGAACACAAGCGCTCGCCCATACCTGGAATTTAGCCAGTGCTGCGTGCCGCACCCTGGAGGCTTTGACAAAAGCTTCGGGGTGCTTTCTTTTTTTGCTATGCTGTGCTGTGCAAGCAAGAGGGCGCTATCATGCTGGGCTGTTCTACCCTTCGTATTATCCTTTGCTCAATCCCCCCTTTCCTCAGAAGTACGCTTATTTTTGTTAACGGGGTGCCGTCTGAACATCCAGGTTCCTTCCTTTTGCTCAATCTCCCCTTCCGTCAGAAGCTGTTTTCTTTTGTTAATTGGACCGCAAACGTAAAATATCCAAAAGGGACCAATGCGAGGCATTACTCCTCTTTTTCCGTTTTTCCTGAATGAAGGGGAGAACGGGCATAAGCGAAGAAATACGATAGGTTTGTCCCGTCAGAGCCAACTCAATCCGCTAGTGGCAATCACTGAACTACATTTTGCCGGGGTTGGTGACATTGGATTTCATGCCGTGCTTTGCACTCTTGCCGCTCCTGGTGAAAACAGTGCGGTTTAAACACTAACTATACAAAAAAAGGTGAAGCAGAAGTGATGTCTGCTCCACCATATTTTTTTGGTGCTATTATTTTACGAAGTCTGATATGGTTATACTGCCTGAGGCATGCCGACGGTTGATTCGCGGGAGAACAATGCTGTCAATCGAGGACGCTGCTCTGGTGAAGCGCATTGCTCGGAGATTAGCTTGCATGCGAGGCTGCATGCTTGTTCCATAGCCGCCTCGGAGCCGGCCGTAACGAGCAGGCCGCGTGAGTCAACATAGGCAATCAGCATCTCGTCCGCACGGAGGGTGCTCTTCAACCGCAGCGGAGATTCGGGATGATTCAATTCCTCTTGACTGTAGATCAGGATACTGTGCTCGGGAAACAGGGCGGGTTCAACAAACCGGACATGGCACTGTTCCACGGAATGCCTTGTAAGCGATACCAACAATTGCTGCAACGCGAAGATGGATTGCTGCCTTGCAATGCTTGTGCTCGGGGCCGAATAAATGGTTGTCATATGGTATCCTCCTTGCTGCTTGCTGTCCTCCCAGACAACGGCATATCTGAAAGATTACCCGTATTTTATCAGAATGAAACAAAAAACAAGCGAACGGAATGTGGCACATTTGCGAAATTTGAGCACATGAAAAGGCCCTTATCCCGTTCTAGCTTCCGGCGTCCGGTCCGCCGCGTCTAGCTCGAGAGAGAAGAGGCGCGGCGGACAGTGTGCGAGCGGCGTTGATTCAAGCAAGACACGAGCAGCGTCCACAGCGGGATGCTCCATAAGAAGGCGGCATAGGGAGCATATGAATGAACCGGAACGTTCAATATGGTGCCGCACAGCACGGCCAGCATATTCCAAGGGATTATGGCCGCGAAGACAAGCGCGGTATCAGCCACGACCCGGGATAGTTGCTCCTTCGGGAACCGCTCGGACCAGAGCGGGAGCACGCCTCGTCCCGCCATCATGATTGGAAGTGTCTGCGTACAGGAGACGAGGGCCAGCGCGAGTCCGTATAGACCGACTCGGGCGGTCGCTCCGGACATCGAAGTGTTCTCTCCGATAAAGGCGGCCATATAGGGTTCCAGACTTCGCGTCGATTCCAAAATTCCATTAAACGCCCCGGCCAGCGCGATTAACAAGACAAGCTCAATGACTGGCAGCACCCCCTTCGTATGCAGAGAAGGAAGCGCGGCATTTTCGTATCCGAAGAGCATCCCATTCAGCCAGGCGGATGGTTCCGTTCCTTGCAGCCAAGAGCCGATAATGATCGCCGTCACGCTGGCCAGCATGAAGGCATAACGCGTTTTCCAACGCAGCACAATCGCAACGACTAAAGCCGCAGCGGGTGCAATGAGCCACGGACTGAAGGTGAAACTGCTGCGGAACGCCTCCATTCGCAGCGCTTCCGCTGGCACCGACCAGCCTCCTGCGATGTCACACAACACAAAGATAAACGTGGCGGTCGCCAAGCCGAGCAGTGTCGTGGGCACAAACGCCGGATATTGGCGTCCGACGGTCGTTCCGGCCGAATCGGCGACGAGGCGATGCGTGCTCGAAAACGGAGAGGTGCGGTCTCCGACGAATGCTCCCGAGACTAGCGCCCCGGCCATTAGCGGCAACGGCACTCCGGCGATTGCCGCTACCCCCATCATCGGAATGCCGACGGCGCTAAGCGTTCCGGTCGATGTGCCTAGCAACATGGAGAAGAGGGCTGAGAACCAGAACGTCAGGGTTGTCATGAAGGCGGGAGCAATCCACTGCAATCCTTGTTCGATCAGGTACGGAATCGTGCCGCTCAAGGTCCATACCGGTATCATCAGTCCGACCATAATGAGAATCCAGATGACCTCTATCGTATGCTTGGCGCCTTCGCGCATGTACCTGAAAAGAACGGGCCAAGCAGTGCCTTGCCGCCGAGAAAGGGCAGTCAGGCTTATAAAGCCGGCGGCAAAGCCAATAATAAGCGGGATATGCAATAAATAAGCTGCGGCAAGTCCCGCAATCGTTATCAAAATGACGGTGATTAATTGGCGCTTCGTTAACATGACGGTAAAGCATCTCCTGTCTTCATGTCGCTGATGCAGTTGATGCAATTCGAAGGTGCGGTATGAATTGGCAAAGTATGCGATGATGACATGCAGCTAGCGGGACTGGGCTTGCAGCCAACTGGCCGTGGCATCCAGCGCCGCTTCCAATTCCGGAGTCGTGCCTCGGAATGGGTGAACGGCGTTAAAGGTGTGTCCGCCGCCTTCAATCGTAATCCATTCTGCTGCCGGGTAACTCGCAACGAGACGGGCCGATCCGTCACGGAGGCCTGGCAGGTCATCCGAGCCTTGAATGAGCGCCATAGGAAACGAGGCGGAGGCTACACGGCCGATCAGGTCATATCGTTCGCGGTTGGCTTCCAAGTCTTCAAGCATGACACGGTCAAGCGGCAGCGCTTCGCCGGTGCGCGCATTGACGACCTTCGAACGCCCGGATGTCCGCATCTCTTGCTTCTGCTCGGCGGTGAACAAATCCATATTGGTTACACCGTTCCATGTAATGACGCCTGCGATTTCCTCTGGATGTTCGAGCGAATAGAGCAGGCTGCTTGCTCCGCCGCGGCTGTGTCCCAGCAGGTAGACAGGCGCTTCCGGGCCGATGTGACAGCCGGGAGCGGCCTGCTGCAACCATTGATTGAAGTCCCCGCTGCCAATCCACTGAAGCAAAGCAGTCAGATCCTCCTGCTCCCGCTCATACGTGTTGACGGCAAAGCGTTCGGGCTCATCAAAGCGGTCGAGCGATGGACCGACACCGTTATATGTAAAATTGAAGGTGATCGTGAGCAGGCCGCTTCGCTCTGCCAACTGTTCCGCCGCATAGGGGAACATGCCCCAGTCTTTAAAGCCTTTGTAGCCGTGAGCGATAATAAGCACGCCCTGCTTCTTCTGCTGCTCCGGAATAAATACATCGCCGCGCAGCGTACGATGTTCCTCCCAGCTTTTTTCAAAAGAATGTCTCATTAATCCTACCTCCTTGCTAGTACAATATTCACGCCTCATTGTAACATAGAACATCTGCAATGGAGCACGCAACTCCTAATGTAAAGATTATTTAATGTGCGGTCATTTCTACTTTTGCAACGGGCGAATCGAAGCTTGACACGTGCATATACGGAGTGTACTATGTGTACTAGTTGAAGTAGTACACTATTAGTGCCGCGAAATAAACGGAGAAAGGAGGATGTCATGTTTCGTTTGCAAGAGCGAAGTGCCACACCCATATACGAACAGATTGTGGAGCAAATGAAGGCTCTGGTTGCCAAAAATGTAATGCAGCCCGGAGATAAAGTGCCTTCGGTGCGTGAATTGTCCTCCATGCTGGTCGTTAATCCGAACACGGTCAGCAAAGCGTATCAGGAGTTGGAGCGTCAGGGAGTCATCGAAACGCTGCGGGGCAAAGGCACATTTATCGCGGAATCGGTTGCTCCACCCATGGCAGAGGAGAGGCTGATGAAGTTGAAGGATGAAATGAACCGCATTGCCGTAGAAGCGAAGCATCTGGGGCTCGAGCGGGAGGAGTTCATTGAGATGGTTAAACAAGCATGCGAGGTATGGTGGAGGGATGATGAATCATGATGCAAGTCGATGCTATACATAAGGCGATTGACGGAAGACCGATATTGCGGGGGGTCAGCTTCACGATTGAGCCCGGCCGTATAACGGGCCTCGTCGGACGCAACGGGACGGGGAAGACGACGCTGATGCGGACGCTGGTCGGCATATACGATCCGGATCAGGGCCGCGTTGCCTTTGAGGGAATGGACATCCATAAGTATCCGGAACTGAAGCGGGATGTCGTATTTGTCCCGGATGCGCCCGTGGCGCTAGACATGTACACGATTCGGGAATGCGCCGCTTGGTATGGGCAGATTTATCCGAACTTTGATCTGTTTTACTTTACCGAGGCGATGGAACGGTTCAAGCTGCCGTTGAATAAACGGGTCCGCACGTTGTCCAAGGGGATGAAGATGCTGTTCAGCACGGCGCTTGGCCTGTCAACGAAGGCCCGCCTCATTCTGTTCGACGAGCCGACGAACGGCGTCGATGCCGTAGCCAAGAAGCAGCTGTTGAGCCTTATCGTCGAGTCGTTGCGCGAGGATTCTTCCATTCTCATTTCGTCGCATATGTTGAACGAGCTGGACCGGATCGCGGACACCGTCGTGCTGCTGCGGGATGGCCGGACGGACGAGGCATGGGACTTGGAGCGGCTGCGTCAAAACATGAAGAAGCTGCAGGTTGTCTTTACGGAGACGGAACCGCCTGCTTGGCTGCAAAGGGAAGATGTATTCGTGCTGCAGCAGGTAGGACGCGTATATACCGTCATGCTGGAGTCGGACGAGGCGTTCGCCGCGCTGGAGCGGAACAATCCGATGCTCGTTGATGAGCTGCCGCTCTCGCTGGAAGATTGGTTCACGTGGAAATCGGGGGGTGACGGCGATGCAGCGTAGTATTTTCGTGCGGGCGTTATGGTGGAAGGAATATCGACAGACGCGGGTGCTGCTGTGGCTGATGATACTGGTCGGCTTTTTTTCAACGGCTTACCTGCACATGCGGGATTTCTGGTTTGGTTCCCAGCAAGTCCTTGAGAGACAATTGGAGTATTTGGCAAAAACACAGGAGTCGAATTGGTTGCTGCTCACCGATTATGGCGGTTTTCTGCTGCTGCTTGTGCTCGGAGGTTTTTTGCTGTCATTGTGGCAGCTTGGCCATGATCGCCGCAATCAAGTGAGCGAGCAGACGTTTGCGCTTCCTTATTCACGGTCGGTTATCTACGTGACAAAATGGATGGTGGGTGCCGCTTATATTGTACTTGTCGTTACGGTGAGCATGGCGTTGGATATACTCGTGCTGAAGCTGTCGCAAGCCGGAGCATATGTGCACATCATCGATTTTGCCAGCCGCGGATTTCACATTATCTTCGTGACGGTTGCGACCTACACGTTTACGCTGTTTATCGGTTCTTTTACGGGTTCATGGACGTCGCAGGCGGCATTTTCCATCATCAGTCTATATTTGCCTGAATTTTTTCGCTTGATGCTGTCCAATCTTATGTACGTCTTGATGGTACGCCCCGAATACCAAGAGCTGCGGATGCGTGGAACGTTCTGGGATAAGCTCAATGTGATGAATTGGGTGCTTTATGAGGGTGGGCATTATCCATACGCGTTCGTCGGAATCGTCTCCTTGCTGCTGTTTATTGCGGGCACGGTCCTCTTCTCACGCAATCCGCTCGAAAATAATGGCAAGCTGGTGCTTTTTCCTATGCTCGAGAAGGTATTCATTGCCGGATTTGTATTGTGCTCGGCATTGCTTTGCGGCAGTCTTCTAAAAAGCGCAGCTTTCTCCGGCCGCATTGGATATGCGGTAGGCGTTGTGGTTGGAACTGTCCTCGGTTATATCATTATCCGGACATTGACGCGCATGCGTATTCGGATTTAGAACGATACAGCGTGAACAACGAGTGCAGGCTAGGAATTAAGACAATGTCGCAGGAGGTAATGCCTTGATGAGCGCAGAGACCGTACTCCAGCTCAGAAACGTGACCAAAAAAATCGGGAAGCGCACGATTGTGGATCAGGTGTCGTTCGACGTTCCCGCAGGAGAAGTGTTTGGCTTTCTCGGGCCGAACGGAGCAGGAAAGACGACGACCATTCGCATGATAGTGGGCTTGATTTCAATGACCACAGGGGAAATTTACGTGAAAGGCATTTCCGTGAACAGGCAATTCGAGCGTGCCATGACCCACATTGGCGCGATTGTGGAAAATCCGGAAATGTATAAGTTTCTTACCGGCTATCAAAATTTAGTTTATTTTGCGCGGCGGCATACCGGCGTGACGGCCGACCGAATTGATGAAGTCGTGAAGCTTGTCGGGCTGCAGAAGCGGATTCACGAGAAAGTGAAGCGCTATTCGCTGGGCATGCGGCAGCGGCTTGGGGTTGCGCAGGCGCTGCTGCATAGACCATCTGTCCTTATCCTGGACGAGCCGACGAACGGGCTCGATCCGGCGGGAATACGCGAGCTCCGCGATTATTTGCGAACCCTTGCGCGGCAGGAGGGGATAGCCGTCATCGTCTCGTCTCATTTGCTGTCTGAAATGGAACTGATGTGCGATCGGATCGCCATTATCCAAGCTGGAAAACTGATAGATGTTCGCTCTATGAATGATCTGAAGAATAGGGTTGCCCATCGTATCATCGTTGAAGTCGAACAGCCTGAGCCGACGAAAGAGGTTCTGACTGCAATGCTGCCTGACATCGCCATGGCTGTACAAGCCGGACAATTGGAGATTACCGCAGACCGCGATCGGATTCCGGAATTAACGAGAGCGTTAGTCCAAGCGGAAATTGACGTATACGGCATTCGGACGGCGAATCAATCGCTGGAGGATCGATTCTTGGAGCTGACGAGAGGTGAGCAAATTGTCTAATTTCTATAGACTTGTTCAGAACGAGAATATGAAAATCGTTCATCGTCCCCGCACATGGGCCATGGTCGGGGTATTGATTCTCTCGCTTCTGTCATTGACGGCAATTTTGAAAATCGATCAAAACCCGAATATACAAAACAACAATTGGAAGCAGCATCTTATAGAGATGAATCAACGGCTGCAGCAGCAGATAGATGAGAAAAGCGCGGGTGCAAGCCAGGACATGAAGCTCCAACTGGAAGGCGAGATTAACAAAAATTTATACTATATTGAACACAACGTGAACCCATACGAAGTGACGATATGGAGTGTAGTGAATGGAGCGTCCAGTTTACTCGTGCTGATCACCCTCTTGACTGTTATTGTGGCAGCAGATATGCTTGCAGCCGAGTATTCATGGGGGACGATCAAGCTATTGCTAGTTGGTCCGGCTTCCCGCACTAAAATATTGTTCAGCAAATATATATCTACACTCCTGTTCGCACTATTTTTACTCGTGCTGAATTTCATTGCTTCTTTTGCGCTGGGCGGGATTGTTGATGGATTCGGCGCCGTCTCCCGACCTTCCCTTGCGATTGGCGCTGGCGGAATGGTAGAGGAAGGCTCGATGCTCATTGCCGTTGTCCAAAATTATGGTTTCAAAGCGATAGAACTGATGATGTATGTGACGATGGCGTTTATGATTTCTGCCTCTTTTCGCAGCTCTTCCATGGCGATTGCCTTCTCGCTGCTGTTCATGCTTCTAGGCAATTCGATGGTCAGCATGCTAAGCAAATACGAGTGGGTCAAATATTTGTTGTTCGCCAATGTGAACTTAAGCCAGCACATAAGCGGCACGCCGATTCGTCCGGACATGACGATGCTCTTCTCCGTCTCCGTATTGTTGGTCTACTTTGCGGCCTTTCATTTCGTTTCTTGGATCGTATTTACGAAAAGGGATGTTGCCGGATAGGGAAGGTAATTCTGTGTTATAAAACATAAATGATGCTTCATAGTTAGAGAAGCAGGTTGAGAAAGGGCAGAAATGAGAAGAGCGGGCGGGAGCTGATTATACAAGCTCCCGCCCGCTTTGGCGTTTTAGCCCAATACGCGGCGGAGCACACGCTTGGTGCGTGCGGCGATGTCGCGTATGTCGTCTGGCGTGGCGCATAGCGGCAGCCAGTAGTACAGGGTGTCGCCGAGCGGGCGGAGGATGAGTCCCTCCTCGAAGCCCGCTTCGTACATGGCCGCCCCGATGCGCCGCTCGGGCGGGAAGGAGCGGCGGCGTTCGGCATCCTCGTACAGGTCGAACGCCGCCACGAGCCCGAGCTGCCGCGCGTCAGCCACGTGCGGCAGCCGGGCAATATCGCCGAGCGCTTCCGCGAGCGCGGCGATGGTATCTTGCGCCCGTTCGAGGGTGCGCTCCGCCTCGAACAGGCGCAAGGAGGCCAATGCCACGGCGCAGGCCACCGGATTCCCGGTGAAGCTGTGCCCGTGGAAGAACGTCTTTTGCGTCGCGTAATCGTCGTAGAACGCGTCGTAAATGTCATCGGTGCACAGCGTGGCGGAGAGCGGCATGATGCCGGCGGTCAACCCTTTGCTCAAGCATATGATGTCGGGGCTGACCCCTGCGTGCTCGCAGGCGAACATCTTGCCCGTCCGCCCGAACCCGGTCGCCACTTCGTCCGCGATGAGATGGACGCCGTACGCCGTGCACAGTTCACGCAAGCCCTGCAAGTAAGCTGCCGGCGTCATAATCATCCCGCCCGCGCCTTGCAGCATCGGCTCAACGATGAAGCCGGCGAGCGTATCCGCCTCGCGCTCGAACAGTTCGCGCACTTGTGCCAGCGCCGCTTCCGCCACCTCGCGTTCGCCTTCCGGACCTGCCGCTCGCGCTTGGCGGAGATCCGGCGCCGGCATGCGGTGCGCATGGAACAGGAGCGGCTTGAACAGCGAATGGTACAGCTGGACGCCGCCAACGCTTACCGCGCCAAGCGTATCGCCGTGGTAGCTGCCGTCCAGGAAGGCGAACTTCGTCTTCGACGCGCGGCCGATCTGCTGCCAATATTGGAACGACATCTTGATGGCCACCTCCACCGCGGTGGAGCCGTTGTCCGAGTAGAACACCTTGTTCAGCCCCGCGGGCGTGATGCTGACGAGCTGTTCGGCCAACTCAATGCCCGGGGCGTGTGTCAGCCCGCTGAACATGATGTGATCGAACCGATCCAGCTGTTGCCGAATCGCTTCCTTGATGCGCGGATGGCCGTGTCCGTGCAGATTGCACCACCAGGACGATACCGTATCGTAGAACCGCCGTCCATCGGCATCATATATGTAGATGCCTTCCGCCCTTTCGATGAGAACATGATCGCGATCGGCGTAATCCTTCATTTGCGTAAACGGATGCCAGACATAAGACCGGTCTTTGCGCAGCAGCTCTTGCTTTATAGTCTCCTCCATTTGTTACCAGCTCCCTAGCGAAAATTGATTTCAATTAACAAATTCATATTGTTAACCTTATTATATAAATAATAGGTTAACAAATGTTTCTCGCGCTAGCAATACATCGTTGGATGACTGCAGCGGGGCGGCCCCCTCGGTCTGCAGCCTAAATAAAAGATTAGGCCGAGGGAGGAGCAGGATTTCATTCGGGGGGCGCTTATCTGTTTCCCACCACGTATGCGGCTGACGCGATGCGGAACGTGCTCTTGGCCGGATGGTCCACCGGCGTTATGTTGGACTGTGTCGTCTTGCTCGCCTATAGCGCCGTGACGATCTGCGTCATCAACAATCTGGTCAAATGGCGGATCGGCGAATAGCGCATGAATGGGGAGCAGGCCAAGCCGAACATTGCTTCCCTCCGCGCTTGATTCTCATGCTGCAGCAGTTGTATGCTCTTTATTAGTGCGTGTACAAAAGGGACTGCCGAAATCCTCTCTTTTGTTAGGGGGTTTACGACATCCGATGATAGAAAGGGAAGAGGCGGCGCAATGATTTATGGAATCGGACATGACATATTGGAATTGGAACGTGTAACGCGCCTTCTGAACGGCAAGAGTAAAGACCGCTTCCTGCAGCGGGTGCTGACGCCGGCGGAGCTTGTGGTGCTGAAGCAGCGGGAAGCGCGGATGGCGGAATGGGTGGCGGGCCGGTTCGCTGCGAAAGAAGCGGTCGTCAAAGCGCTCGGTACGGGAATAGGCAGCACGATCGGCTTCCTGGATATCGAGGTGCTGCCCGATTCGCACGGCAAACCGCACGCCCGTGTAAGCGATTCGGCCTGGAACCGCCTTGGCTTGCCCGCAGAATCCTATCGCGTTCACGTCAGCATTTCGCACCAGCCGAATTTGGCTTCGGCACAGGCCATCGTAGAGCATCGGCAACACGATGGTCGCACATAAGAAGGTAGCAAGGCAGCCACACACATCGAGCTTCGAGAATAAGCGGGGCAGAGCAGGGCTCAAGGGCAGCCTCTATTTCCCCTTGCACTTGGATGGAAGAAGTCCTGTTCCCCGTGGAGGGAGCGGAATCGGCATGTGAAGAATCTATTCGCTCAAACAAGTCATCACGCTGCTTTGGATGAATTGGACCACTTCATCCAGCGATTTTTGCCTCGAATCATACGTCTTCTAATACGTCTTCGCTTCAACCATTACGATATGCATCACTTTGTCATCGCTACGCATAAAGCCGCATAAATTGGGGGCGAGAATGGCGAGCGGGACGACGGGATCGCGGCACAGCTTGTGTTGCAATCTCATAATGCATCCTCCATAATGGGTGGTAATTCATTCGCTTGCAGACAACGGCATAACTCCTCTAGGTGACAACTGCCTGTCACATGTCACATGGGCTGGCGATGGCGGACGTCCGTCTTTGCCGCGGAGAAGTGCAGGATATAAAAATCCTGATGAGACAGAAAGGAGTTTGCTTGCGGACATATGGAGCATACGATTCTCGTCGTGGATGACGAGCCGCTAATACGTGAATTGATAGCGGATTATTTGGAGGATGAGGGATATGCGGTGCTGCAGGCGGCTAATGGAGCGGCAGCCGTCCGCCTCCTGCGCCGGCGGGCAGTGGACTTGGTCGTTCTGGATGTGATGATGCCGGGGAAGAATGGGTTCGAGGTATGTGAAGAAATCCGTTCCTTCTCCAATGCGATCATTGTCATGCTGACCGCCAAAGCGGAAGAGGACGATAAGCTGACCGGTTATGGGAGCGGAGCCGACGATTATGTCGCGAAGCCGTTCAGCCCGAAGGTGCTGGCAGCGAACATACGCGTGCTGCTGCAGCGCTGGAGTCATGCGGAAGCGGCTGGCGGTGCGGAGGAGACGGGCTTGGTTATCGATTAGGCGGCCTATGAAGTGCGGGTGGACGGATCCGTGCTCCCGTTGACGGCGAAGGAATTCGAGCTGCTTCGCTATTTGTCGCAGCATCCCAATCAAGCGCTTACACGCGACAGCATATTGGGACAAGGTATGGGGAATGGACTATTTCGGGGATGTCCGCACCGTGGACACGCACATCAAGCGGCTGGGCCGCAAGCTGGGCGAGCATGCGGAGCGCATCGTGACCGTAAGGGGGAACGGATACAAATACCGATGAAAAAGTCATTATTTGCGGGCAAGCCGCGGCTGGCCGTCAAGGTGTACTGGACGACAGCAATCGGATTTTTGTTGTTCACCGCATTGTTCATGCTGCTCCAGCTCATTTTCTTCGAGCCGTACTCGCTGACGATGCGCTCCAACGAACTGAAGAGTGATTTTCGGGCCTTATATGACGAGCTCCATGGACAGCATATCGATAAGAACTGGATGGCAAGGATCGCTTCCTTTGACGTGGAGCACTATTCCTTGACGGGGGTGGTGGAGAAGCGGGGGAAGGACGTTCGAGTATTTTTGGGTGAACGGCCTCAGAAGGCCGCCCGTGTACGCCAACAGGACGATCCAAGCCTCTATATTTTCCATACTTCACCGGGTGCTGCTGTCACTCCAGGTACTCCAATGAAGATAACTCCTATCGCTCCTGTGACGCCATACAAAAAAGTGGATCTCATTCCAACAACGCCGGCCTCCTGGTTCAGTCCGGATACGATGCGGCTGAATTTCGTGCTGGAAGAGAAGCTGGGCGACATGCTGCAGTTGCCTCTTGAAGACGGTCTTGCCGTCGAGCTGTTCAAGCAAGGGGCGCAGGACAAGAAGAACGAGCGGATTTGGGCGGCCCTAGCGCCTCTTTCCGAGGAGAATGATGCCGAACGCTACATGATTACGGTATCCACGCTGCAGCCGGTCTCGGATGCCTCCTCGCTATTGGGCGTCTTCTATCGCTACTTCTACATTGCGGCGATTGCGCTGCTGCTTGGACTTGCGTTGTTGTTCACGCGCATGATTTCGCAGCCGCTCGTGAAGCTGAACGAGATGGCAAAGCGCTTGGCGCGCCTGGACTTCTCCGCGCGTTCGGACATCAAGCGCGGGGATGAAATCGGGGAGCTCGCGGATACGTTCGAATTCCTCGCGACCGAATTGAAGGGTACGATGCAGGAGCTGCGTTCGGCCAACGAGCAGCTGCAGCGGGATATCGAGAAGGAGAAGCAGCTGGAGCGGCTGCGCAAGCGCTTTGTCGCCAGCGTATCGCACGAATTGAAGACGCCGCTCAGCTTGATTCAGGGCTATGCGGAAGCTTTGCGCGATAATGTGGGGCAGGGGGCGAAGCGGAACAAATATGCTTCGGTTATCGTGAGCGAGTCGGAGCGCATGTCGCGGCTCGTCCATGATTTGCTCGACTTGTCGCAGCTTGAGAGCGGCAAGTTCCGTATGCAGTGGAGCGAGGTAGCGCTCCGGATGACACTGCGCATCGTCCTGCAGGCGCTGGAGGCATTGGCGGCGGACTGCCGCGTGGCGTTGGTGTGGAATGTGCCGGAGGAAGAAATATTCGTGCATTCGGATGAACAGCGTCTGCAGCAGATTTTGACGAATGTGCTGACGAATGCGCTTCGCCACACGCCATCGGACTGCCGTGTGGAAGTGAGCGTGCGCTGGCCGCAAGACGGTGCTGGCAATTACGTTCAGGTTGAAGTGTATAACGAAGGCGAGCCGGTGCCGGAAGAGCATCTGCCGCACATATGGGATGCGTTCTACCGTGCGGAGTCCTCGGGGAATCGGGCCTCTGGCGGCAACGGCATCGGGCTTTCGATCGTGAAGCATTTGCTGGAGAAGCACGGGAGCGTCTATGCTTTCCGCAATGTGGATGACGGCGTGCGGGTCACGTTCACGCTGCCGGTATCGGATACGATGGAGAACGCCGGACAAACGGGGAGTGTTGCAAAATGAACGGTTCGCGCTGGATGAGAAGCAAAATGTACATCGCCGTATGGGCGGTGCTGGCGATTTCGCTGCTGCTGCTAATTCAAGGGAATGGGGAGAAGGCAATTTCCGGCGTCATTGTCGCCGGCATTGTGTACGCCGTTGTCAAATATTTCGGCGCCAGACAGGCGGAACAATCGACGGCCCAGGAGCAGCGCAGCTATGGCATTCTCGTGATTTGCGAACAAACGGACGGGGATGGGGATGAAATTCAGCATGAGGATCTGCTCGATGAAATATTTGCCGCGGGGAACGTTGACATCTCTTATCAATGCTCGGCGGAAGAATTGAGGGAGTGGAATCCGGCGCTTGACGTGCCGCAGCTCCCTTGCTTCATGGTGTTGAATGGAAGCAGTGCGGAGGAGCTTGAGGATCAGGTTAAGCAACCGCTCATCTATAGCTCCAATCATCAGGAAGTGATTCGTTTCATTCAAGAAAATAAGCTATAATACAGCGATAGGCCGCACACCATAATACAGGTGTCGGCCTATCGCCATATAACGGAGGGTTGCGTTTATTTCTTGCCCGCCAACCACTCGGCAACCTTCTCAATGTCGGCTTCGTCAAGACTCTTGCCGAGCGCCGGCATGCGGTTGCCGCCATTTTTAACCGTATTCACGATATCTTCTTTGCTTAACCGTTCTCCTACCTTCTGCAGATTCGATTGTGCGCCCATCAGCCCCTGCATCTCATCGCCGTGGCATTGCATGCAGCGCTGCTTGTAGACGGCGACGGCGTCTTCAGGGCCTTCAAGCGCCTTGGAGCTTGCACTCCCTCCGCCTCCGCAGCCGGCAAGCAATAGACCTGCAGCAAGCAATCCGATCGCGACCAGCGTATAACGTGAAGATGTATATCGTCGCAGCATCGCATATCCGCCCCTTTGTACCCAGTGCCCTAACGGGCAGTGTCTATGATCTTGTATACAATACAGTATAGGAAGTTTTTCCAACCCTAGGCAAGGCGTTATGCGCATTGTTGCCAGAACGTTCACATCTGCTCCAGAGCTTACAGCTTCATGCCCATACGGCTCTTATAACGTTTGATAAGAATTTGAGTCTCTACGCTCATAATGCCCGGCAGAACGTACAATTTCTCCTTCAGAAATTGCTCCATCTCGCGGTTCGTGGCAAACAGCCCATGCATATGCAGCTTGCTCGGACCGGTCATATGATACAGGCTGGTCACGCAAGGCTCGCCTGCGAGCTCATCAGCCGCCTGCATTAAAAACTTCGGCTCTACCTCCACATTAAAAAAGGCGGACACGCCGATGCCGATTTTTTCTGGATTGATGACGATCGTGAATTTCTCCAGCACCCCTTCTTCCATCAGCGCATTCACCCGGGCTTGAACGGCGACCCGCGACAGGTTTACTTCTTTGGCCAAGTCGGTGTAAGAAATGCGGCTGTTCTCGTGAAGGAGCGATAAAATGGTTTTGTCGATCTCGTCAAGCGACGAGGCGGGAATGTCGTATGGCTTGTGCATGCGCAGCACCTCCGTTGGGAAATGGGGTTGCTTGGTGCTTGGCCGGCCAGGAATCTGGATGCGGCAAACAATCAACCGATTTTTCCGAGCGTAAAGCTTATTATGAGAATAAGGAACACGAGCGACGTAATCGCGACGTATAAGTAATCTTTTTCCTTCAGAAATACAAAAATCGAGACCAATACGCGGAAGACCGGGGTCAATATCAATAGGGACAGTCCCCCCATCATGATAGCATAGGCTTTACCTTCGACGAGTCCGGTCACAATTCCTGTCACCGTTGTAGGGTAAGTTTGTTCGGGATAACCGCTTTGACCGGTAATCAAAAACAGCAGCAAGCCCGTTACAATGACGGCCGCGCTGGCTAGCACGCCGATACGCAAAAAGGTGCTGACGGCAGCTTCGACATCATACATTTTCTCGTCTTTTGTCATTGGTTCATTCATTACATACCACCCAATCCTTGTACAATCATTTGAACTGCGACATAGGCAAGTATAGGGATGAACAATTTGCGAATCGTCTTGTTCTTCAAGCGCTGCATGATTCGCGTGCCGATCGTGGCGCCGGTCAAGACGCCAAGCGCAACCGGGGCTGCAATTCTGGGATCGATGTCTCCCCGGAACAAATACACGCCGGCGCTTGCCGCCGCGGTAACGCCCATCATCAAGTTGCTTGTGGCGCTTGATACTTTAAGCGGGAGCTTCATGAACATGTCCATCGCCATCACTTTGAAGCTGCCGCTGCCGATGCCTAGCAAGCCCGAGATGACGCCGGCTCCATACATAACGCCGAATCCCCCGTATGGATTCGCGACATGGTAATGCACCTCTTGCTGCAGCGCCTTGTCATAATAATGGCTGTGCAGCTTAAGCTTTGTCGCCAACGGATGGGGCTCCGTTTTTTCGGGCAGCTCATCCTTCGCCTTCTTAATCATGGCCAAGGCGGAGTAGAGGAGCAGCAGTCCGAAAATGACGTACAGCCAGTCGGGCGCGATGATGGCGCCGAGAAAGGCCCCCGATATGGCGCCGACCGTAGTGGCTATTTCCAAGAACATGCCGACACGCAAGTTCGTAATGCGGTCTTTGATATAGGCGATGGCCGATCCGCTCGAAGTAGCGATGACCGAGATGATGCTGGCTCCAATAGCGTGGTTGATGTCCACCCCGAACAGCAGAGTGAGCGCAGGCGTCACGATAATGCCGCCACCCAGGCCAAGCACGGACCCTACGATACCGGCAAAGACGGAGATGAGTAATATCTTCAATGCAAAAAGCGTCAACAGCAGTTTCTCCCTTCCATGTTTATTCACGGATGTGACAATAACAAAATGAAAACAAAATACAATATTTAATTACGTTATTTATATAAATGCCACACCTTTATTTCATTATATATGATAAAATCGATTTTATCTTTCTTTTTGTATAACAAAAACATGAATGTCCCACAGTTGTTCTTTGCTGGAAAGGATTGAACTAATGATAAAGGTTGTATATCGTTAATAGCATGAATGATTTAGTATGTGCATTATTCATCATTTGGAGTGGGGGAGGCCGTCATGGACGAACAGAAGCGTTATTTTAGCCGCGAGCTGTTGATATGGTATCGGGCCAATCGTAGAGACCTGCCTTGGCGGCGTCATAGCAATCCGTATTACACGTGGGTTTCCGAAATTATGCTGCAGCAGACGCGGGTCGAGACGGTGAAGCCGTACTTCGAAAGATTCATTGCAAAGTTTCCGACGGTGGAGGCGCTTGCCGATGCGCCTGAAGAAGAGGTGCTTAAGGCATGGGAAGGGCTCGGCTACTATTCGCGTGCGCGCAATCTGCAGGTGGCGGCCAAGGAAGTGAAGACGCAATACGGCGGCCAAGTACCCGACGACAAGGCGAAGGTATCCGCCTTGAAGGGCATTGGGCCGTATACGTCCGGTGCCATAATGAGCATCGCGTTCAATCGACCGGAGCCGGCGGTGGATGGCAACGTGATGCGGGTGCTGTCGCGCTATTTCCGCCTGCATGACGATATTGCGAAGCCGGCTACGCGCGCCCATATGGAGCATCTGGCGCAGGAGCTCATCCCGGAAGGCTGCGCTTCGGACTTCAACCAAGCGCTGATGGAGCTTGGTGCGCTGGTTTGCACGCCGAAATCGCCGGCCTGCCTGCCGTGCCCGGTCATGGAACACTGCGCGGGCCGCCTGGCGGGCGAAGAGCTCGAGCTTCCGGTGAAGACGAAGGCGAAGCCGCCGAAGCCGGAGCTCCGTTATGCGGCGTTAATTGCCGGCACGGGCGAGCATGCAGGCAAAGTGTTGGTCCGGCAGCGTCCGGCGACCGGATTGCTTGCCAAGATGTGGGAGCTGCCGCATCTGCTCGTTCCGAAGCAAGCCGGGCTCATCGGGATGAGCGAGTCCGAGGCGATGGATGTGCTGCGGGGCGGCTTGCTTGCGCAAGGAATTGACGCGGTGCCAATCGATAGATGGGTTGACGCGGAGCATACGTTCAGCCACATTCATTGGCAGATGCGCGTCTTCCGCTGCGAACTGCGGGAACTGCAGGAATTGAAGGACAAGGACCGGACTGCCTACCAGTGGGCGGGGCCGGAAGAGATGGAGCAGTTGGCATTTCCGAATTTATTTTTACGTATATTAAACGATTATTTTCAGTAACCCATAAGCGGTTTTCACGGAATTCCTTTCAGTGGAATAATTAAAGGTTTGGTAGATTAATTAAAGGCGATTGTCCGAATGGGGACGATTGCCCTTTTTTTTATCGCGCAAACGTTTACAATGGACATGTCGAATGGTGGAAGCGTTATCTTTTTTTTTTGATTGCGCTTCATTCCGGTTACGACGAAAAACAGACAAAGACCATTTCCGTGAGAAAAACATGCACAATGGACAACTTGGAGGGGGATTATGATGAAACGTTCGAAACCAACTGTTCTTTCCCGCAATAACATGAAACGCAAATTTGCAGTATTGCTCAGTACGGCGATGCTTGCCGGGGCGCTCACCGGATTTGCCGGTCAAGCACACGCCGCGCAGCCTCATTCGTCCCATTGGTATCCGGACACCTTGCTGGAGTGGTCGCCACAGACCGATAAGGATGCGGCATTCAACCGCAGTTCGGTGAAGCTGAATGCCGAACGGGTGCAGGGCCATAAGGTGAATCCGCATGCAAAGACGGAGCCGAAGGTCATGGCGCTGGCGTCCATGTACAAAAATACAAGCGGCGCGCCTTCGCAAGGGAACGATCAGTTCCACGGATATGCGTTCAGCTACTGGCAATACGTAGATAAGCTCATTATGTGGGGCGGTTCAGCAGGGGAAGGACTGATCGTTCCTCCAAGTGCGGATGTCATTGATGCAGCACATAAAAACGGCGTTCCTGTATATGGAACCGTATTCCTCCCGCAAACCGAGCATGGCGGCAAAATCGAATGGATGCGCGACCTGCTGCAGCAGAAGGAAGACGGCACATTCCCGGTCGCTGACAAGCTGATTGAAGTTGCAAAATATTACGGCTTCGACGGTTGGTTCATTAACCAAGAGACGCAGGGCGGAACGCCGGAAGACGCACGGAATATGCAGAAATTTTTGAAATATATGCAAAAAAACAAGCCGTCTGACATGGATGTTATCTGGTACGACTCCATGATCAAAGAGGGGCCGGTGAAATGGCAAGGCGCGCTGACGGATAAAAACAGCATGTTCCTCCAAGACGGGGAAGAGCGTGTGGCCGATCATATGTTCATCGACTTCCGTTGGCAATTTAAGAAAGAAGGAAAATATGATTACATCACGCCGTTCCAGAACTCGCCACAGGCTGCAAATGGCTTGAAGCGCGATCCTTACGAACTGTATGCCGGCATGGACTTGGAAGGCGGCGGCGGTTATCAGGGCGAATATAACTTCCCGGTCTTGTTCCCGGAAGAGGGCAAAGCAGTAACATCGCTCGGCCTTTATCGTCCGGACTGGGCATTCAATACGTCCAAGACGAACGAGGAGTTCATGGAAAAGGATCAGATTCTATGGGTAGGGGAGAACAAGAATCCGGCGAATACCGTGGAAAACGGTAAAGCATGGCGCGGTATTGCAAACGATGTCGTGGACAAAACAGTGATTACAAAAGCTGATTTCATTACCCATTTTAATACGGGGAACGGCAAGAACTTCAGTGTATTCGGGAAAACGGTGCGCGACCGCGAATGGTTCAACCGCAGTCTGCAGGATATATTGCCGACTTGGCGCTGGATGGTTGACGAGCAAGGACAGAAGCTTGCGCCAAGCTTTGATTTTGACAAATCGTTCTATGGCGGCAGCTCGCTGAAGCTAAAAGGAACGATCGCGCCAGGGGCGACGACGAATGTGAAGCTATTCAAGACCGACATTGCAGCAACGACTGCTTTGCAAATGTCGCTCATTTATCAAGCGAATGAAAGCGAGTCTGCCGACATAAATATCGGCGTGGCTTTTGAGGGAGCGCCGGATGAGTATAAGATCGTGAAGCCGTCGTCCGCCAAAGCGGCTGGTGCCAAAGGCGATTGGACGCGTGCAGTCTACGACTTAAGCCCGTATGCAGGCAAAAAGATCGTTGGAGTATCCGTGCAAGTCGAAGGCAAGACAGGAGATAACCTGTACTCCGTCAACTTAGGGGAGCTGGCTATACGCGACCTGAACGAGAAGGCGGCGGCAGTGGGGCAAGTATCCGACATGAAGCTGCTCGAGAATGATTTCCGTGACGGCATTTATGCAGATGCGCGTCTGACATGGAGCCCGCTGGGCGACGATGTGATGTATTATCAAGTGTACCGTGTCATGCCGGATGGCTCCCGCGAGTTCGTCGGCGCGACAGGCAACAACTATTATTACGTGTCCGAGATGAAGCGCAGCGGCATGGAGAAGGAGACGCAGCTCGCGGTCGTGCCGGTGAACCGTCATTATGACGAGGGCCGTGCGGCCGTGGAATCGTTCGAGTGGCCGGCATATCCGACGCCGAAGGCGGACTTTGAGGCCGATATTACCTTTGTAGCGCCGGGCGAAGCTGTGCAATTGACGGACAAATCGACCGAAGTCACGACCGAATGGGAATGGAGCTTCCCTGGCGGTACGCCTGCTTCCAGCGCGGAACGCAATCCGAAGGTGAGCTATCTGGAAGAAGGCACGTATGAAATTACGCTGAAGGCGAAAAATGCAGTCGGCGAAGACGTAATGTCGAAGTCCAAACTGATTACCGTATCGAAAGAGGCGGCATTCCGCTCGGAGGATTTGGCAGTCGGAGCGAAGACGGAGGCGTCCAGCTTCGTGAATGACAGCGAAGCGCCGGAATTTGCCGTCGATGGAGAAATGAGCACGAAATGGTGCGCCGTTGGAAGCGATGAGCATTGGCTGACGGTTGACCTTGGTCAAGCGCGCGATATTACCCAGTTCGTCGTTGATCATGCGGAAGCGGGCGGCGAATCGCCAGCCTTCAATACACGAGAATTCAAGATTCAGCTAAGCATGGACGGCAAGGACTGGAGCGATGCCGTAACTGTGACCGACAACGAGAAGGGCACAAGCAAGCACGCGATCGCGAAGACAGAAGCGCGCTACGCCCGCCTTGTCGTGCAGAAGCCGACGCAGGGTGGGGATACGGCGGCCCGCATTTATGGCTTTGAGGTGCTTGGCTTGAAAAACAAGCCCGAGGCAGAATAAATATATCATGTGAATCGTTCACAAAGATGAAAGGCAGGCCGGAAGCAGGTTCCGGCTTGCCTTTTTCTCTCCTTCCATTTCCATCTTGTGTTATAATCAGAGCAAATTAGAACCGCGTGGCAGTGTCAATGGCAAGATAAGGAGTGAACGAAGATGGCGGTGCGTACGATTCTCCCTTTCGGAGAGGCGGTATTGCGAAAAAAATGCAAGCCGGTGACGGAAGTGAACGGACGAATTCTGTCCCTGCTTGACGATTTGAAGGAAACACTATACGCAGAGGAAGGCCGGGCGGGATTGGCAGCGCCGCAGATCGGCATTCTGCGCCGGGCGGTTGTCATGGACTGTGGCGACGGATACCGTGAATTCATGAATCCGGAGCTGCTGCATGCAGAAGGGGAGCAGGACGGGATGGAGGCGTGTTTGTCCTTCCCGGGATATTACGGAAGGGTCAAGCGATACGATTACATTCGGGTTCGGAGTCTCGATCGCAGCGGCGAGAGAGTCACGCTGGAAGCGGAAGGGTATCTTGCCCGCTGCATCCAGCATGAAATGGATCACTTGGACGGCGTCCTATTTGTAGATCGCGTAGTGGATGACTTCATCATTCACGAAGCGACGCATCAGCGCGTGTCCCTGCTCGACGTGTTGCGCGTAACCAACCGGAATGTGCAGCCTACGCAATGACGCTCCCATAATCGTAGAAGTCCTGCTTTCCCTTGAGGAGAGCAGGACTTCTTTGCTTTTACAAGTCTTTCGCACATCGAAAGCCTATATTTCCGGTAGAGCTATCCGGTGTATTTTTGCTCCGTGCGCCCACGCGGTAACGGTTGCAGTATGATTTGTGGCATAAATAGGAGCCGCCCTTCATTGTGCGCTCGATTCCGGCTTGGGGACCGCGCGGGTTGACCTCCGGACCGCGTTCCGACGGATTGGCGGTAAACCAATCGGCACACCATTCCCATACATTTCCTGCTACGTTGTAAAGACCGTAGCCGTTTGCTTGATACGCATCGACCGGAGCCGTTCCGACATAACCATCGCTTGCGTTGTTTTTCACCGGGAATTTGCCCTGCCAAATGTTGCAGCGATGCTCTTGATCCGGCTTTAATAAATCGCCCCAAGGGTAGCGTTTGCGCTCAAGTCGCCCCCGTGCCGCGAATTCCCACTCGCTCTCGGTCGGGAGCCGAACCCCTGCCCAATTGCAGTAAGCTTGGGCATCATTCCAGGACACGTGCACGACGGGGTGATTCATCCGTGCGGCAATCGAGCTGTCCGGCCCTTCCGGATGAAGCCAAAATGCGTCATGAATGGCCAGCCACCACGGGGTAGATGCAGGGCTGCCGATAGCGCCCGCTATCACACTCTCCGAGGCGAGGAGGTGAAACACAAATGACCAGCCGAACCGTTCTGCCTCGGTAACATAGCCCGTCGCCGCGACGAAGCGGGCGAAGTCTTCGTTGGTGACGGCGAATGGCGAGATTGCGAAGGCATCAACGTTCACTTGCCGCATCGGCCCTTCTCCGTCTGCCGGGAAAGCCTCTGCATCCTCTGTTCCCATCCAGAACGATCCGCCCTGCAAACGGACGAAATGCTCGGAAGCAGGAGGCTGGGCAATCATGCCCCCGGAAGAGAGCATCCCCGTATGATCAAGCAGCCTTAAGGCAGCGTCGGCTGCTGCGCTGGAATAAGGACTGTCGGCATCCTGATTTAGATGAGATGAAGCATGCACTCCGGAGCAACCAACGGAAGCCGGTTGCTTGCCACCAGCAGCTTGGGGCTCCGCGGAGAAAGCAGCGTTGCGTTGTGCTGCGCAGCATGCCTTCAGTTCCTCCGCTTGGGAGGAACGATTCATGCTGTTATCTATCTCGTTGTCCATCATCATGACCTCCTTATACTGCTGTGATGCAATCCAATATCATAAGGCCGGCCCCGATGGCCAACGCTTCCTCTCCGTAGCTTCCTTTGCTGAAAACAACCTGATATTGCGGATAATGATACGTTTTGCGAATGGCCGTCTGGGTAGCGGTATAGAAAAACATGTCGTTGGAGCTCATTAGCGGCCCGCCCAATACGACCTTTTCAGGATGAAGAACATTCAGCAAATTTGCAAGGCCGATGCCGAAATAGGTGGCTGCTTGGGTGACCAGCTCCGTTGCGAACGGATCGCGCCGTTGTAAAGCCTCCATAATGTGCGAAAACGTAACAGATTCGGAGCGTTTCACCATTTGTTCCAGCAAGCTGCGGCGTCCCATACGGAGGCCCGCGTTCGCTTCCCGTTCCAAAGCATATACGGTGGCATAGGAGTCCAAACAACCGTAATTGCCGCCAGCCGAGCGATGCGGAATCCCGTCCGCTTGAATGATCATCTGGCCTAATGCGCCCTCCATATCAACCGCACCGTATATCAGCTTGCCTTCGGACATCATAGCGGAGCGAAGCCCGATACCAACATGGACGTAAAGCATATGCTGCACATTCAAGGAACGGTTCGCCCAGGCCTCTGCCCGTATCGCCGTGTTTGCGCCATTATCAAGCTTGATAGGCATCTTCAGGCTCTCTTCCAGCTTAGAGATAATGGGGACGTTCTCCCAGCCAGGCGCTTCGAAATAACTCGGATGCAAAATAACGCCGTCAAACCGGTTCAAAGGTCCAACAGCGCCTATTCCCAAGCCGAGTACATCCTCTGCTTCCAATTGATGCTTCTCCAACCAAATTCGTATTTGTCCCGTTACTAACGCCATCAAGGTTTCAGGCGTCATTTGCCGATTCATCGTCCATACGAACGACTCCAGCTTCGCCCCTGACATATCCAGCATAATAAGCCGGGAAGATGTGCGCGAAATGTCCAAGCCGAAGGCGTATCCGTATTCCGGGCGCACGCGATATAATATCGGACGGCGTCCGCCTGTCGAGACGCCTAGCCCGCTTTCTATGATGCAGCCAAGCGAAACAAGCTCTTCCAGCACACGAGTAAGCGTGCTGACCGTGAGTCCGCTGTCCTGAAGCAGATCATGTTTTGAGATTTCATTTGTGCGGCGTATTTGTTGAAACACTTCCTTGCCTTTCAAGGAAGTTATGCGTTGTTCCAAAGTCTTAACCATATACGATAATCCCCGCTATTCCTGACAATAGGATGACGGCAATCGGATGCATGCGGAGCTTCATGAGCGCCAATATGGCACAGACGAAGATGCTGACGGGAAGAAGAAATCGCCAGTTCCATCCGGATGCAAAGTCGGAGTGCATCGTCATGTTGACAGCCGCATAAGCGATTAAGGCGATGACTGCCGGCTTCATGCCGTCGAGTGCAGCTTGCACCCAATGATTATCATACACGCGGTAGAAAATAGTGGCAACCAAGAACATGATAAGAGTGGAAGGCAGAACAATCCCGAGAGACGTAATTAAGCTGCCGGCCCAGCCTGCGGCCATGTAACCCACATAGACGGCGCTGTTCATCGCAATCGGGCCTGGAGCCATGCCCGCAAGCGCAACCGCCTCCGTATACTGCTGACCGGTCAACCATTGATGCGACAGCGCCTCATGCTCGATGACGGGCAGCATAGCGTAACCGCCGCCGAATGATACAAACCCCAATTTGAAAAATGTCCAAAATAAGTCCCATAACATGCTGCATCCTTCTTTCTGCGTGAATATGGGGTATATGGCTAACTTTTATCCCTGAGCTTGCTTGGATTGGTGTTGATGATTTCCCAGCTTTACATTTGAATCTGAAGGCTTGATTTTGGAAGCAGTGCCGCGGCGGTCATGTTTATGATTGCCATGTTGATACCATTCCATTGCGAGTCCGGCTGCGGAGCCAATAGCGAGCACGAGAATTGGATGAATGGGTGTCCACAGAAGCAGCGCCGTCGAAGTTAGCGTAACGACCCACGCAAAAACATTGCGGAGCGATTGCCGGCCGAGTCGAACCGCCGCATAGACGATCAAGGCGATTACGGTTGGTTTGATGCCAGCGAGCGCGGCTTGAACGTAAGAGTTATTCCGGAAGCCGGTTGCACCGGCGCATAACAGCAGCATGATTACGATCGTGGGCAGCGCAATGCCGATTACGGATACGATTAGTCCGGGAATGCCTGCTACACGAAAACCGACGAGCGCCGCGACGTTGACTCCGATTCCGCCGGGTGCGGCTCCAGATAAAGCCGTAATCTCGCTCATCTCATTGGTGCTAAGCCATTTGCGTTTTTCAGTCAGCTCTCGGTCGATTGCGGGTAATATCGCATAACCTCCCCCGAAGGTGGTGGGTCCAATTTTCGAGAAAATAGAAAATAACTGGAATAGAAGGGTGCGCTTGGGTACATTCAGCGTATTTGTTGCCTGTCCGTTCATAAGGTAATCATCCCTTCATGGAAAATAAAATCCTTTCAATACTAAGTATAGCTTACTTTATTTCGTTTTGGAATAAAGAAATGGCTGTCTCATAAAAATGGGCAACTCGATACTCTTTGGAAATGGGAGCTGTACAGTTGAGGGGCGGTGCTAGAAGCTTGATGAAACACGAATAGATTAGAGTCGCTATGATTGGGTATATTTATCCTGATAATTTTGACCTGGGCGAGAGGCGTATTGAGAAATTGATAGTTGCAGCATACTTTCATTCATATTAGTATTAAGTTGCACGAGAGAAGGAAAATGTTGCGATTATTTAGTCAATATAAATTAAGGAGACTGACGATGACGCACATGAAAACCACTTCCAAAGGCCCGAACGTATTGCTCATCACGGTTGATCAGATGCGATTCGATAGCTTGAGCATTGCGGGACATCCGATTGTAGAAACGCCGAATCTGGACGAACTAGCGCGCACGGGAGTCCGTTTTGACCGTGCTTATTCGGCGACACCGACATGCGTTCCAGCCCGTGCAGCCATCTTTACTGGACAGTCGCAGCGTTCTCATGGACGTGTCGGTTACCGGGACTGTGTTCCATGGAACTATGACACGACGCTGCCGGGTGAATTGGCGAAGGCAGGCTATCATACGCAATGCGTGGGCAAGATGCACGTGTATCCCGCACGCAGTCTGCTAGGGTTCCATAATGTTGTCCTGCACGATGGGTACTTGCACCATAACCGTTACCGCCATAACGTCCCCGCACAGGAGCACTTTGACCAATTGGACGATTATTTAACATGGTTAAGAGAACGCGTGCCGGGAGCCGACTTGACTGATCTCGGCTTGGACTGTAATGCTTCGACGGTTGCGCGTCCTTGGCATTTGCCGGAGATGCTTCACCCTACGAACTGGTGTGTGACACAATCGATCGATTTTTTGCGCCGACGCGATCCGAGTAAGCCGTTCTTTCTTTGGATGTCGTTCGTACGACCCCATCCGCCGTTCGATCCGCCGCAAGCTTACTTGGATTTATATAAAGATATCGAGATTCCGGATCCCCCTGTCGGGGACTGGACGGATAATGAAGATCCAACACAGGAAGGCCTTAATCCTGTCACGTTCCGAGGCAATGTGCCGACGCGGCGGTTGAAATATGCCATGGCTGCCTATTATGCGTTGATTACCCATCTGGATCACCAGATCGGACGGTTCCTTCAGGTGTTGAACGAATACGGGGAATTGAATGATACGATCATTGTGTTCACATCGGATCATGGCGAATTGTTGGGCGATCATAACCTGTTCCGCAAGTCGCTTCCGTATGAAGGCAGTACGCGGGTTCCGTTTATCATAAACGATCCTGGCAACCGTCTCGGCTTGAAGCGGGGCACTGTAGCAGAAGAGGTTGTGGAAATGCGCGACATTATGCCGACGCTGCTGGATGCTGCCGGCGTAGCAGTGCCTTCAAGCGTGGAAGGGAAAAGCGTTATCGGGATAGGTCGTGGAGATGATGATACGGATTGGCGTGATTATCTTCATGGGGAACAAGCCCAGGGCAATGCATCGAATCATTGGGTAACGAATGGAAAGGAAAAGTTTATCTGGTTCTCGCAGACGGGAGAAGAGCAGTATTTCAATCTGGAGCAAGATCCGAATGAACTGCATAACGCCGTTAACGATCTGGGCGCTCAGGAACGCGTGGGGCATTGGCGTTCAGTGCTTATTCGCGAGCTGGAAGGGTGCGAAGAAGGATATAGTGATGGGGAAAAGCTCGTTATAGGGCGCAAACCAATAGCCTGTCTCTCTCATATATTATGAAGATAACGGTTTGAATCAGGTCAGGGGGTCACGCGAGTGACTCCTTTTTACATTTTTGTTCTCCTCTGTTGTATCGTGCTGGGGGAGAAGATACTCTCTATTCGAATCTTATGGCCACTCTCCCCTTCGCTCAGATTACAACGATTCATGATTACCCCAAATGCTCAACCGTGCAGTTATGGGGCATTAAGTGCGTAGTCGAGTGCCTAAGCGAATGGTAAGAAGGCATCAAGAGCGTACACAAGTGCCTAAGCGTATGGTAAGAAGGCATCAAGAGCGTACTAAAGAACCTAAGCGTATGGTGAGAAGACATCAAGAGCGTACTCAAGTGCCTAAGCGCACGGTAAGAAGGCATCAAGAGCGTACACAAGTGCCTAAGCGTATGGTAAAAAGGCATCAAGAGCGTACACAAGTGCCTAAGCGTATGGTAAGAAGGCATCAAGAGCGTACTAAAGAACCTAAGCGTATGGTAAGAAGGCATCAAGAGCGTACTCAAGTGCCTAAGCGCACGGTAAGAAGGCATTAAGAGTGTCCTCATTGCTCAATTATGCCGTATGGCGGTTATGCAGCTGCGTGACGGGCTGCGCAGTCTGAGGTGTAGCGTTGAATTGAAAAGGTAGAAGACATACATGAAGAAAGTAACTTATCCCATGTGGAGGCAAGAGCGGTGTCTGAATTATAACGGAAACAAAATTCATCCAAATACCTCTGAAGATACTTGGCTCCTATCCCATGAAATGTTTTACTCATCCAACTCCGTGCTTGATCGAATGCTGAGTATAGGGGGCCATGGCGATCGACCCGAAAACGCTGGCGAACGATAGACATTTCGGAAGAGATCGGCGAGACATGCTGAGCATTGAAGCAGTCACATGCGGAGCGGAGCAGTAGCTTATGGGACACGTATTCCCGCTTCACAAGCTTCATCTTTACATTAAACAACTGCCCATCCGGTGTGACGGATTCGGCGATAATAAGGGGAGTTTCCCGAGGATGAAGGTCTGCTGTTGAAGGATATGAGTGGCCATGGAAGGCCACAATGCCTCGTATCTCGCCCTCGAGCGGCTGGCTGGCATCGGTTTGGCTAATCGCAGCTCGGATCTTGTGGAGCATAGACCAGGCAGTCTTGTATGTGACCTTGACAATAGAGCTGAGCTTCACTGCATTTATTCCAGCATCAGAACGGGAAACGAGCCAGAACGCCGTAATCCATTTCCGCAGGGACGTGCGGCTGCCTTCCATAACTGTCCCTGCAGTAAGGGAAGTCTGATGTTGGCAAGATCGGCACTCGTACAGAGGGAGTCGGCGCGTTCGAATGGCATAGGCATGGGGATGATGGCAACGTGGACACACAAATCCTTGCGGCCACTTCAATTGAAACAAAAAGGGTACACAAGAAGACTCTGTACAAAAATAGCGTTGCAGGTTCTCAAAAGTGTCGAAAGCTTGCCATCTCTTCATCGGATTAACCCCCTCAATCCATTCTAATAAAAAATCATAAAATTGGAACATATGTTCTTTTTTTATTTTACCAAACAAATGTTCTTGTTTCAAGATTTATGTGCGTTTCTTGCAAGACTTTTGCTGGAAATTTTTTTATTAGTGAATCTGCAGAAGAAAATCATTCACTAGCTACTGAAATTAGCAACTACTCAGAGCAAACATCCTGAATGAGCGGGAGAGTAGGGCTAAGAGTTTTTTGAAGTATAGTCGTGCCCAAGCGACTGAGGATGTGAACATGAGGTTCGGAGGAAGAAACGGAGGAGGTTACACTGATTTAAGGTGTGAGGATGCGGCAACTATACAGGGTTCGAAGTAATTTGCCGAGATTGATTAGTAAAAGCAGAAGTAGCATCCTGAATGAGCGGGAGAGTAGGGCTAAGAGTTTTTTGAAGTATAGTCGTGCCCAAGCGGCTGAGGATGTGAACATGATGCTCGGAGGAAGAAATGGAGGAGGGTACACTGATTTAAGGTACGTTTGCTGTAAAAAGCAAGGGTGTATTAAGATGTCACTAGCTGAATTGCGGTCAGCCGGAGATGTCGAAAAGAGGTGGCAACTTGGGGAAATGGATAACTGTGTCGGTATATTTAGTGGTGGCAGCCGGAATTTTTATTTATCGGGAGGAGGTTTTGGCATGGGCAACGGGAGTGCGGTCAGCCGGGGATACAGCTATGATGTTGAACATGTTTTTGGCAGCTGCGCTCATCTCGTTATTCCCTGTCATACCATTCGGCATAGTCGGGGGGATGATTGGAGCGACATACGGCATATGGACGGGAGGATTGTTGAATATGGCCGCCTCGACGTTGGGCGCGGCTGTTATGTTCCTCGCTGTACGGCGCGGATTCGCGGAACAAGGCACGCGATATTTACAGCGTGTCGCTCCGCTCCAGAAGCTGAACGGAATAATGGAGCAGAACCCGGTGATGACCGTATTGATTGCCCGTACCGTTCCGATATTGCCTGCTGCGGCTATCAATATTTATGCGGCGCTGATGTCCTTGCCGTTCCTTTCCTTTCTTCTTGCTACGGCGCTGGGCAAGTTGCCTGTCATGTTAGTGTTTGCCTTTGTGGGGGAGCAGTTGCTTGAGGATTGGACCCAGGTGCCGATGGTGCTGCTTATTTACGCCGTATACTTGGCGGGTGTCTATGCGCTGCATCGCCTTGCGCTGCGTCGTCGGAAGGCGTAAGCTCTGCGTCAATCCAGTTCATACGGGGTTGGCATGTCCGGTCACTCGTGATACATCCATATGCAATAAAAAAGAGTGCCGTAATGGCACTCTTTCTTCATGAAGGCTTCTTTTTCATAAAGAAACCGATTCACTCATTACTTGTTCAATGCTGCTTCGTAACGCTTTTCAACAGCAGGCCAGTTCACTACGTTCCAGAACGCAGCGATGTAGTCAGGGCGCTTGTTCTGATATTTCAAGTAGTAAGCATGCTCCCATACGTCCAAACCGAGGATAGCAGTCTTGCCTTCCATCAATGGATTGTCTTGGTTAGCCATACTGGATACGGACAATTTTCCATTTCCGTCAACTGCTAAAAACGCCCAGCCGCTGCCGAAGCGAGTTGTAGCCGCTTTTGCAAAGTCTTCTTTGAATTTGTCGAAGCCGCCGAGTTCTTGGTTGATCGCGTCTGCCAGCTTGCCGGAAGGGTGTCCGCCTGCGTTAGGACCGATTGTTTCCCAGAACAAGGAGTGGTTCGCATGTCCGCCGCCGTTGTTGCGAACAGCTGTGCGGATGCTTTCAGGAACGCTGTCCAAGTTAGCAATCAGTTCGTGCACGTCTTTGCCTTGCAGTTCAGGAGCGGACTCCAGTGCTGCATTCAGGTTCGTTACGTACGTATTATGATGACGATCGTGGTGAATCATCATCGTCGTTTCGTCAATGTGTGGTTCCAATGCATTGTTGGCATATGGAAGCGGTGGTAATTGATGTGCCATCGTTCATACCTCCCAATAATATGTAAGTGTTCTCCTACTAATTAAACATGAAGCGGCGGAATAAATCAACATAAATGTTGCAAAAGTCTTCTGCCCTTTTTCTTCCGACTTTATATCATTACCCCCAATTTCATCCATTCAAACATGATTATAAGCACAATATTGCTTTAACTAAAATGCCACATTTACCATAAAATTAAACCTTTGGATCGTATAAGGAATGTAAACGCTTTATATAAAGCGTTTACAAGAGAAAAAAGGCGATTTTTCTGTGTTTTTTATGGAAATTGAGTGATTAAGGAGGAATTTCGCGTTTTTTGTCGTATTTGTAAATGTACTATACAATAATAAATGACATAGAGATTGATGTTACCAGGCGTAGACAGGTGTGAGACAGAGAGACAACCCGAACAGAAACCAAGCTCAGGATGAGGGAGAGTAAGACATGAACGTTCGATCCTTTCGTTTGTCGGATTATCTTCCGGCTACCCAGTTATTGATGGCATCGTTGTCAGAGGAATGTTGTGAGAAGACGTTGGAAGCATTCGCGCGTCAGTTATCCTTGGATGGTGAGCTTGTGCTCGTCGCCGAGCAGGAACAGAGTAACGGAGAGCAGGCCATTGTCGGGCTGGCTATCGGTACCATTGATCGCAATAACGGGTACTATTACCGCCTTGCCGTCCAACCGGATTACCGGAGTCAAGGGGTAGGCAAAGCGCTGGTAGCGGGATTGGAGCAGAAGTTCCAGCAACGCCGCGTCAAGAACATTATGATTGCCGCTGATGAGCATACGGAAGTCGTATTGCCTTGGTTCGAGGCATTAGGGTACGGAGCTAAAGATGTCTTGCGCTCTTTGCAGCAGCTTCGGATTGTAGCCGGTTAATGGCTGTTGCATCCACAGAAATAGACAACCAATGATTGTATCTTAAGGCATATCTTTTCAACCGTTGCAATCGGAGAGAAGATATGCTTTTCTATTAATAAAGTGAAAAAGAACGCAAAAGCCGAGGAATAAGCATGGATCGTTATGAGAAAGCGCTTGTGAAAAGTTTCAAACACGATGGTCACCTGCACCGCATGTGGCTGGAGAACTGGCTTGTGCCCTCTGCAAAACGGCATCCGGATCATGCGAAGGAAGATATGCATGTGTTGATTAACCGGCAAACTCCAATTCAAGAGTCTGACGGCAAGCAGTGGGTAAGCAGAATTCCGGCAGTCACCTTTTTTATCCCGAAGCAGTGGTTCAATGTCGTCGCATTAATTGAAGATGCGGGAGTGCGGTATTATTGCAATATTGCTTCTCCGCCGTATCGATGCGGGCAGACGTTGACCTATATCGATTACGACTTGGACGTCATCCGCATGACGGACGGACAGGTGCACATCGTCGACCAGGATGAATACGAACAGAATCGCTACATTTACCATTATCCCGAGCTGGTGGAACGTAAAGTAAGTGCGGGCTTGGAGTGTCTTCTGAATCGTATACGGCTCGGAATGGCTCCATTTCATGAGGATTCGGTATGCTCGTATTATGAAGATTGGAAGCGGACTATCGCAGCCACAAGCGATGAAGACGAGAACTAAGACGTTACACGGACGGCGCCTGCTCAGGGAATCCGGGTCCCAGAGGCTGGGGCCGTTCTGTTTCCCGGCGGTCACCGCCAGGAAATGCATGAGACGGCGAGGATACGGCGAGTAACCCAATGATGATGTTCTGGGAATTATAGCAATAAGGAGGTGAACGGGATGCTCGAATCGATGAAGCCGCAAGACGCACTGGCAAGGCCGGTCAGCTGGCGGCCGCATGCGGAACCAACAACCAGATGGCACCAGTTGAAACAGGAAATTATTGAAGCGGCGCCTTCGCTTGGTATTGACCAAGTAGGCTTTACGACGGCAGACCCGTTCATCGAGCTGAAGGCGCGCCTTCAGCATTCGGTCGATCAGGGCTACGCCTCGGGTTTTGAAGAGCCTGACTTGGAGAAGCGGACTCGGCCTGAATTGCTGCTGGAAGACGCGCGTTCCATTATTGCCATAGCGGTAGCCTATCCGTCCAAGCTGGAGGGGGCTCCGAAGTCGAAGCCCGGCTCTTACCGAGGCTTGTTCGCGCGCACCGCGTGGGGTATGGATTACCACCATGTGCTGCGTGACCGTCTGCAACGGCTTGAGGCTTTCATACGCGAGCGGGTGACGGATACGGAGCTGCGGATGAAAAGCATGGTGGATACGGGGGAACTGAGCGACCGGGCGGTGGCAGAACGTGCAGGCATCGGTTTTAGCGGCAAGAATTGCTCGATTATTTCGCCCCAATGGGGATCGTGGATTTATTTGGGGGAGATGATTACGAATATCCCATTTCCCCCCGATCACCCAGTGACGGAGGATTGCGGCGAGTGCACGCGATGTCTCGATGCATGTCCGACAAGCGCCTTGGTTGGACCAGGTCAGCTGAATGCGCAGCTCTGCGTATCGTTCCAGACTCAATCGAAGGACATGCTGAGCCATGAAATGATGGTGAAGATGGGCAATAGGCTTTACGGATGCGATACATGCCAGATTGTATGCCCCAAAAATAAAGGGATGAATTGGACGCATCACGAGGAAATGCAGCCGGACCCTGAACAGGCCAAGCCTTTGCTTGTGCCGATGCTAGAGCTGTCGAACCGGCAGTTCAAGGAGCAGTTCGGCACAAGCGCCGCCGCTTGGCGGGGGAAAAAGCCGATCCAACGCAATGCCATCGTAGCGCTCGGCAACTTCCGCGATCGTAGCGCTGTGCCTGCGCTAAGGACGCTGCTGGTCAGCGACACGCGCCCGGAAATCCGGGCAACCGCGGTTTGGGCACTTGGTCAGATTGGCGGCCCGGAAGCGTGGCAGATTTTACAGCAGGCTCAGAAATGCGAGGAGGATGAAGCCGTGCAACAGGCTATTCAAGAAGCGAAGCAACAATTTGCGACGCATGTGGAGCCGCTATATGTGCAGGAGATGGATTCGCCCATCGGTTCATTGACGCTTGCCGCTACGGCAACCGGACTGTTCGCCGTCGAGTTCGGAGGCGTGCTCGAGGTGGCGGAGGCGCTGCAAGCGCGTGCGGCGCGCGAATACGGCAAGGTGGCCCTGCAGCGTCATCCAGAGCGTCTGCAGGAGGCGCGCCGACAGCTGGAGGAGTATTTCGCAGGTAAGCGGCAGACGTTCGAATTATCGCTTGACTTGCAAGGGACTTCTTTTCAAAAAGAGGTATGGCGTGCATTGATGGAAATTCCTTATGGGGAGACGCGATCCTACAAGCAAGTTGCGGAAGCCATTGGCAATCCGAAGGCTGTGCGTGCCGTGGGCGGAGCCAACAACCGCAATCCGATCTCTATTGTGGTGCCATGTCACCGTGTTATCGGAGCGAATGGACAGTTGGTAGGTTATGGCGGGGGCATGAACAAAAAAGAAATATTATTGCAATTGGAAGGCATTTCATATTGAAATTGCGTGTCTCGCCTTTTTTAATAGGGGATATTTGTCATACGGAGAGGGACATGCTATCATAATTGCGGTAGAGCTGCACAAAATCGCGCTTTTTTACGTATGAATGTACAGCTTCTAAACTAGATGATGTTGGGGTGACCATGGGCAGATGTGGTATTGGATAACAGGAATCGTAATGCTCATCGTGGGCGTTATTATCGGCTTTGCGGGCGGTGTGTTTTATTTGCGCAAACAAATGGAGAAGATGCAGTCCGACCCTCAAATGCTGCAGAAGATGGCGAAACAGATGGGGTACAATTTGAATGCAAAGCAGATGCAAAAAGCCCAGCAAATGATGAAGAACAATAACAAGAAGAAGTAACCGTACTGTGCGGCACTTGAGTCGTGCGGCACGACGAAAGGAGGAACGGTCGTGGCTGGCTTGAAGGATTATGTTAACAAAAAGGTTGATACGAATCGCGAGCAGATCGAGTACCACGTGAAGGAAATTCTGAAGCTTGTCGGAGAGGATGTCGAGCGGGAAGGATTGCTAGAAACTCCGGCGCGTGTGACCCGTATGTATGAAGAGATCTTCGCGGGCTACGAAGTCGATCCTCGGGATGTACTAGGGGTAACCTTTGACGAACGGCATGAAGAACTTGTTATCGTAAAAGATATTACGTATTATAGCCAATGCGAGCATCACATGGCGCCGTTCTTCGGCAAGGTGCATATCGGTTATATTCCAAGCGGCAAGATTGCCGGCTTAAGCAAGTTGGCTCGCTTGGTTGAAGCGGTGTCGCGACGTTTGCAGGTACAAGAACGGATTACCTCGCAAATTGCTGATATAATGGATGAGGTGCTGCAGCCTCATGGTGTGATGGTTGTCGTCGAAGGCGAGCATTTGTGCATGTGCGCACGCGGAGTGAAGAAGCCTGGCAGCAAAACCGTCACATCGGCGGTGCGGGGCATCTTCCGAAGCGACGCAGCACAGCGCGCGGAATTTTTGTCTCTAATTAAGCAGTAATTAGGTCAAGTGGGTTTAACAGAACAAATGGAACCCGTTCCGGGCAATGGAACGGGTTTTTTGATTTCAGACGGGAGGAATGAGAAGAGCTCATGACACAGGCAAACATAGAGCAGTTGGAAGCAAATGCAGGTCAGGAGACGGAAATGACGGAACGGGAGGCCGCTTGGTCACGGTTATATGAAGCAGCCTCGGCATTCAAAAAGCAAGGCAGCTGGAACTGGATGTCCGAAAGCCGTATTTTCGGCGTATTGAATCCTGAAGACGGTGAGGTTGGCTATTGCAGTATTATGGGAGCGAGCGAAACCTTGTTCGGCCTTGCCGTGTTCCGCGGCGGAGAAGGCTTGGAAAGCTTGCATGATATGCTATTGGAGCGTGACGAGCGGTATGCTTGGCTTCACCGCCAAAAATGCATGATGGCTACGTATGAGGACCGCACGGATTTGGAAAAGCATGATTTGGCGCAAATTAAGGAGCTTGGGTTCCGCTTCCGCGGCCGCAACGCGTGGCCGATGTTCCGTGCTTATGATCCGGGCCTTGCTCCATGGACGCTTGATGAGAATCAGGTTCGGTTCTTGACGATTGCATTGGAACAGGCCATGGATCTAGCGGCTCGGGTGAAGAAGGATGAAGAGCTGCTGACGCCGCCGGCTTCGGGGCAAGTGCTCGTCCGGGCGCAGGAGAATGGAGAGTGGATTGACCGGTGGATCGATCCGGACTTTGTGTTGAAACGTCCGGTGAAAGTAGAGTTCGACAATCAGGAACGTCTGAACGATATCATCCGCCGCTTTCCGAACAAGAAAGGTCACTGGGAGACGGAGTTCTTCTATGCGCCGGTAGCGGTGAAGGGAGAAGGCGATCGTCCATATTATCCGCGTCTTTGTCTGTGGGTAGATCGGCTGACGCGGTCGGCAGTCGGCTTCCATGTTGCCTATGACAGCAATTTCGAGCAGGAATTCTTGGATCATTTCTTGCAGCTTATCGAGGAGAAAGGGGCCCGTCCGCAAAAGCTCGTCATCCGCACGAATGATGCGGTGGACTTGTTCGAGAAGACGGCGCAACGCTTGAAGATTCGCATTGAGCGTGAACCGCATCTCGCCTATCTGGAAGAAGCGCGAGGAGATTTGTTCGAATATTTCACGAAGCAGGAAGGGTAATGCGGCGCAGGTAAGCCAGTGTTATCATGAAGGATAAAAAAGCAATTATCAGGCATCTCTTCGCCATAAATGGCAGGAGGTGCCTATCTTCTATAAAATCATGTATGATAGGAGAAATAGAGGGAGGGGTACATATGAAATTGTTCACTGTGGATGCATTTACGGATACGCCGTTTCGTGGTAATCCCGCAGCTGTATGTCTGCTGGAACAGGAGATGGACAGCGAACGGATGCAGCAGATCGCAATGGAGATGAATTTGTCGGAAACGGCGTTCATCATCCCATTGGAAGAAGGAGACCGCTCCCGCTATCGCCTGCGCTGGTTCACGCCGGAGGTGGAAGTAGACCTGTGCGGGCATGCAACGCTGGCGAGCGCGCATGTGTTGCGAGAGCAGGGGCTTGCCGAGGGAGAACGGATCGCTTTTGAGACGATGAGCGGCACGCTCTACGCCGTCTATGGGGAGAATGGACAAATCACGCTTGATTTTCCGGCTTCATCTATTGTTACGGTCAGTGATGAGGCTCTGCAGGGACGTTTGGAAGAAGCGCTGGGCTGCTCTGTACGGGGGATGGCGCGCAGCCGCATTGAATTGCTGGTCGAGGCAGACTCGGAGCAGACGGTGCGCAAATTAAAGCCGGCATGGGAGAAGCTCCTGCGCTGCGATGAGGAAGTAATTGGCGTAATCGTGACCGCTCCTTCGGCTCCGGGACGGACGGATGGGGCGGACTTTGTCTCCCGCTGCTTCTTTCCAAGACTCGGTGTAAATGAAGATCCGGTAACAGGCTCCGCGCATTGTACGTTGGCCCCTTATTGGGCGCAGAAATGGGGAGGAACCTCGTTCGTCGGAGAGCAATGCTCCACCCGCGGAGGAATGGTGCAGGTAGAGCTGCAAGGCGAGCGTGCATTGCTGACCGGTCAGGCCGTCACTGTGATGAAAGGGGAATTAACGATTTAGCAGCGGGAGCTAGCTAGACCATCAGATGCTTCAGCCATGAATACCATGCGAGAATGGACTGCGCACGCCGCCGCTCGGTCGAAGGCTGCAGCTCAATGCCATGACGGCGCATCAGTTGCACCGCTTCCTCATCGGGTACTTGACCGTCACGGTGCAGGCATTGCAACAGGATATCGCGGATGGCCGGCTTGGAGAAGAGCTTGCGGACGATAGCTTCATGCCGGCCTTGCATCGGCAGCTGCATCAACTCTCTTCCTTCAGCGGTCAGCCGGACGGCAATGCCGTCAGCAGAACGGTAGGTCTCGATTAGTCCGTAGTAGATGCCGACATTGGCATAGTAGTCGGATTGCCGCGGAGCGAACCGGTATATCCGGTGAATATCCGCCTTCAGCAAGTCCTCTTCCGTCAGCAGCTCCATGATGTTCATAAAACGTTCGAACGAGTTCGCTTGCGGGAAGGGGGCTGAATCCGGCTCGGCCTCCACTGGCGTTTCTGCGGCAATGGCCAAAATACGCTCCTTCGTCAGCCCGCCCTCAATCCGGTACGCACAGCTGCGGACAAGCGAAATGGAATCATAACGGAGCGGTTCAGCAAACTGATATTCAAACAAGTAATAGATTCCGTCCGAATACAGGAAATAGATTGGAATGACCGGTTTCGTCAGCTGCGGGCGCTGGTTAAGCGCCCGATAAGGATAGTAAAGCTGACGGACGCAGAAATCCTGCGGAATTTTATTTTTAGCCTCCAAAATGAGAATTTCCCGCATCGTTTCAAATCCGGCGTCAATCTCCAACTGCTGGCTCCGTTCTACGTGAAGCGGTTCCAAATACGATCCTACATAAAAAGAGAATTCCGGCGATCGCATGCGCCCGCTGAACGTTAATTCGAGCGGTTCGGAGCTGTCGATACCGCGAAATCGATGCAGCATATCGGTCATGTGGGCGGTATGAAGCGCGTTCGCTTCGCTGGTGGAGCTTGTCCCGTCGGCTTGGATCGTCTGAAAGGCAGGGAAGCGAAGATACGCTTTCTCTACCGCAATGTTTTCGATAGGATCAAGCGGGTGGAAAATCGGAAACGGGGCGATAATGTATACGCCGTTCGATATAGGCAGGATGCCGAGCTTATGATCGGCAAAGCAGGGCGAGAGCTCGCCAGAGGAGTCGAATTTGCACTGCAGGCGTGCTTGCGCGCCGGGACGCAGCCTATTGATTTGATCGGTCGTAATCGTGAAGAAACCCTGCGTTTCAATGTGTTCCATAATCCGATATTGCTCGAACAGCTCGTTCCAGATCAGGTCCTTCTGTCTCAGCCTGCTTGTCGCCACTTCCGCTTTCCCTCCTTCAATGAAGATCGTAATTCAGCACCAGCACCTCGTCCACGTTGCCGCGGGCGCTTGCCTTGGAATTGATATTGCGCCTGGCTTGAACGATATGGATATGAAAATCATCATATAGCTCCAAAATAAAGTCTGTCGCATGATTGGACAGCATGACATACACTCCGCGATCGCTCAGTTCCCGGAACACTTCGGCTAAGCGCCTCTGCTCCTCCCGGCCGAATCCTTCCTTGGCATACGAAGTAAAGGCGGCGGTCTTCGTCAACACATCATAGGGCGGATCGAAATAGACAAAATCCCCAGCTTGCGCCCCGTTGACAGCCGCATTGAAGTCCCCTTCCGTAATACGGATGTCGGTGCGATTGAAATAGGCGGATATATCCCGAATTGTATCTTCCTGCACGATATCGGGCTGCTTGTATTTGCCGAACGGCACGTTGAACTGTCCCGCCGCATTGACCCGGTATAGGCCGTTATAGCATGTCCGATTCAAAAAAATAAGGCGCGAGGCCCGTTCAACGGGAGATAGCCGCGCATAAGCTTCCGCATCGCGGTCCCATGCCCGCACTTCATAGTAATAGCTCTCTTCATTCCGATGGCTGCGGAGGGCTTCAATAAGCTGCTCCGGCTGCTGCTTTATCGTACGGTAGAGGTTGATGAGCTCCGGATTGACGTCGTTAATGACAGCTCGCCCAGGCGCGATATTGAACAAGAGCGCCGCGCCGCCGATGAACGGTTCGAAATAAGAAGCTTGGTCCCAATTTATTTGCGGCAGGCGGCTATGGATTTCGGAGAGCAGTTGGCGCTTGCCTCCTGCCCATTTTACGACCGGTTTCAGCAAATCACCCCACCCCTTTCTGTTTATAATGTAATCGTTATTCTGCACAAAAACAAAAGAAAAAAGCGGCGGTGGGGCCGCTTAGGCCGCGGATAGTCGTGTGAGGCAATAGAAGCCGCACATGAGTTCGCGTTTGTCTTCTATTGTACAGAACGAAGGGGGAGAGGCGCAACAACGAAAACGGGGAGCTTCAATAAGGCGTCCACTTCAACTTGCGGGCTTGGCAGAAGCGCTCGGCCACGGCTGGCCAATAGACGACATGCCACCAGTCATCGATATATTTGACGCGCTCATTTTGGTGCTTCAAATAATAAGCATGCTCCCATACGTCAAGCGGAAGCAGAGGAATGACATCCCATTGCGACAAATTCTGATGCTTCTCTGCCTGCAGGATTTCAAGCCGCCGGCTGCGCGGGCTCCAGACAAGGATGGTCCATCCGCCGCCTTCCACCTTTTCAGCCGCTTTGGAAAATTGCTGCTTGAAGGCGTCGACGCTTCCGAAATCATGCTCGATCTGTTTGCGCAAAGTGCCTGTAGGTTGCCCGCCGCCGCGCGGATTCATGATATTCCAGAAGATCGTATGCAAATAATGGCCGGCACCGTTAAAGGCAAGCTCATTTTCCCAATATTTAATCAGCTCGAAGTTGCCGGTACGGCGTGCTTCGGCAAGCGCGAGTTCGGCTTTGTTCAAGCCGTCGACGTAGCTTTGATGATGCTTGTCATGGTGAATCCGCATCGTGGTCTCATCGATATAAGGCTCGAGCGCGTTATAAGCGTAAGGCAGCGGAGGCAGGCGATGCCCGCCGATAGGGACAAAGGCTTCATCCGCTCGCTCCGAGGATTCGTAGCTGGATGCCGAGTCTGGCGGCGGCTGGTTCGTGGATGGGGAGGAGGGAGCGGCGCCGTTCACATATTCGTCGCCGCTGCTTCGCGCATAAGAAGCGCTGAATACTCCTGCGGGTGCTGCCTTTTGCCGTCCTCCGCCGGGGTGCCAAGCCCGAGAGTTACCGATGTAGGCGCGTACGCCGGATTGCTGATGTGACGTATTCACGGATTCGTACAATTCCTCCTTGGCGTCAAATGCCGATGCAGTCCAGTTCGGCATTCCGCTATTTTGTAGGCTCACTTGGTATGGGGAAATAACTCCCGTGTCCATCGCCGCGTGGATGTGCGCCGCCGTCTGGCTAGGGCTTACCGAAGTGAACGGTGTCTGTGTGAGCTCGTGCACGACGTTCAGGAAATACTGGGACTCACTCGCAATGTGATCGAGTACAATCGGCGCAAGCGGGACGCTCTTCACCGCTTGACTATGCTGCTTTATTTGTCCGAGCTGCTGCAGGAATTGCTCTGATTGATACACGGATGCTTTCAACAACAGATCGAGCTGTTGCTGATTCGCCGCGTCGGGCGCATGCGGATGATTCAAGACGCTGTCCAACCATGCGGCGGCGGTTGCCGCAGTCTTGGCGAAGACCTGCTCCCATTCCAGCAGCAGTTGAACATACACATCTTCAAGCTGGGGCACGATGGCCCTGATGACCTCGGTATGCTCCTCCTCCTGTTTCTTCCAGAATACGATTTCTTCTAGCAACCGAACCGGCATCAGCGGTCCGTAAACATGCAGCAATGCACTCCCTCCCTACATCCCAAGCTCCTCTATTTAGTGTATTATCAGCATAGGTTGGACTATGAGAAAGGCTGCAAGAAAACCTCGGGCAGAGTGGGCCGAGGAATATAGAACAACCGTAAACCACCTGGCTTACGGTTGTGCAATCATATATCCTTTGTCGGTATGATAGGCTGCGTTAAGAAAAGCGGCCGCTTTTCCCAAATACTCCTTGCGGTGCGTCCGATAAATGAGTTCGTGCTGAACATCCGGCACTATCCATGATTCCGAAAGCTTATTCGACTGGCGGGCGGCAAGCTGCTCTGCTATTTCATAGGGAGCTTTTGTATCCGCAGTACCGTGAATGAAGAAGGTAGGAATAGCGTAGTTAGTCGCCTTTACTTCATTGTACGGAATTTGCTGCAGACTCGTGCCGTTCAGAGCGGGAAAGAAGGCGCGCAGCAAATCGAGCGACGGATGCTTCGGCAGCGAGATGTACTGCGTTAAGTTATGATATAGCGTGTCGGGTTCGAGCAAGAACGTGCTGTCGAGTATCATGGCATCGATATCTTGAGAGAGGAGCGATGCTTGCAGAGCGGTACCCGCTCCCATGGAGAAACCCCAGACAACGACATGCTCCGCTCCGCGTTCCTTGGCAAGCTGTACGGCGCCGAGCAGCTGCTCCTTCTCCAGGCGGCCGCCGGTCGCCTTCGTCTTATGCTGTTCGGAAGCAAATCCGTAATCGAACATGACCACATTATAATCAAGCCGATGGGCAAATTGCGCCAAGTCATACATCGGCACCCAATATTCTTCCCGGTTGGCTCCGTAGCCATGACTGAATATTATCGTGCGTTTGGACGGTTTATCGGAAGGGATGTACCAACCGTCCACCAAGGTGTGCCCGTCCTTGGCCGGGAATGCAATCGTGTCATAACGCATGCCCTTGGCCTCCATCGGATTAGAGAAGAGCGGAGGAACCTGTGGATTGGCGAACATCCATGCAATAAAGCCATGCAATGCCAGAAAAATAAGAAGCGCGGCAAACACCGTCGACAAAGAGAGCGCGATCGCCACATGCTTCAATCGAATGCGCCGGGCGGCGGCAGGCGCAGATCCGGAAGGGGCAAACCATTCGGGATGAAGCGGTGGAGATGTTACGATAGGTGTATTCATAGGCATGACCTCCTCCAGGATGTGTTGGCAACGATGATGATGCTTTATTTCGACAAAAACTGATAAGTGTAGAACTAAAGTCCCTAAAGGGGGCCCGACCTTGCAAGCGTTTCAAGCTGTACTACCATCGTATGCGCTAAACCGCTCAGGGTCAACGAATATGCGCGATTTGTAAGGTGGCTGTAACGTTGCCGTAACATTGAAACATCGCTGTAAAAAATGTCGAAATCAGGACGTTAGTCGGGGGTGCGAAATGGAGCGCAATCTCTTTACGACGAAGGAAAAGGACGTTATACTAGATGTAACAAAGTTTCATTCTATGGAACGAAAGAGGGAGATTCAGGTGGAGGAACGCGGGAAATTAACTGTCCGCGCGGTAGAACGCGCACTTGATATATTAATGTGCTTCGCGAATGAACGCGATATGAGCTTAACGGAAATTGCATCTCAAGTGGGCTTGAATAAGAGCACGGTCCATAGGCTTATGGCGACGCTGGAGGAGCGGGGATTCGTTATCCGCAATGGCGACAAGTATCGATTGGGCTACCGGATATGGGAGCTTGCCGCGAATTTGACGCAGGTAGACGACCCGGCCCAGCTGCTGCTGCCGGAAATGGAGCACCTGCGCGATCAGATTGGGGAAACGGTGAGCTTATACGTAAGGGATGGCAAGGACCGCATCCGCATTCAAGCGGTGCAGAGCAATCAGGCGATTCGGCGGGTTGCGCCGGTAGGCGCCAAGCTGCCTCTCTTTGTGGGAGCGTCCAGCAAAGTGCTGCTTGCCTTCGCCGAGCCGTATGAGCGCGATGCCGCGCTGCAGGATTCGGGCTGGCCTCCGAGCATGGAGCGGGAGACGTACTTGAGCCAGCTCGAAGAGGTTCGCCGTCTGGGATACGCCGTCAGCGTGGAGGAACGGGAACCGGGTGCGGCGGCGGTATCCGTACCGATATTCGACCGGAGTCATCAGCTTGCCGCCGCTCTGTCCGTATCCGGACCGGTGAGCCGGATGTCATTGGAAACGCTGCGTGCCTGTGCGCCGCAGCTGATGGAGGCGGCACGCCGAATGGAGACGATGCTGCGCACGGTGATGTAGGTTAAGGTTAATAAACAAGGACACAGCCGATTATTAGGCATGTGTCCTTGAGTGCTGTTGCCGCTGCTTGGAATGCTGCTGCCGATACTGTCCCGGCGTCATGCCTTCCTGCTTCTTGAATAGGCGGTTGAAGTACGGCGGCTGGTATCCAACCGATTCGGCGATTTCGTTAATTTTCATATCGGTGGCCAGCAGCAGCTCCTTGCACTTGTTCATCTTGACCATTGTCAAATAATCGATGAAGTTATGGCCCGTCATTTGTTTGAAGGCTCTGCTTAATTGCGAGGCGCTGATTCCAGCCTCCGCTGCGCACATATCCAATGACAGGTCGCACATATAGTCCTGTTGGATGCGTTCAAGCAGCGCTTCTGCCGCCTGCTTCATCGGTGCGATGTAGCTTCGCTTGAGCGAAGTGATATAGGGCTGAACAATCTTAGTCCGGAACCAGCTGAGTGTCGCCCTCGTATCGCGCAGTCCGCTCAATTCTTCCTGCCAGCTCGAGCCGAATACGGCATAAGGGTTGTGTCCAAGCTGAAGCATCGAACGATGAATGCTGCCGATGAGTCTCATCAACCCTTCATGAACCATCCATTCGGCGCCTCCGCCAGCTTGCAGCGCGTTAACGAACCGCTCCAGACTTTCCATTGCTTCCTCTTCGAGCCCCATGCTAAGCGCGTGTACGATTCCAAGCTCCAAATCTACCGGAGATTCAACAGGATTAGGGGAATGCGCCAAAACATGCTCCGCTTCAAGCAGCTGGTTGCCCAAGCCGAAGTTGCGGTAGCTGATGGCGCGCCGCGCCTGCTCCATTGCGTGCGGAAGATCGAGCCATCTGTCCGTGACCCGGCTCGCCACAATCGTAACATAGACGCGCAGTGTATGGTGAAGCGCCCGCATCACGCGGTCGCCCAAGGCCAATATCCGCCGGTGCGAATCCTCAAGTCCGCCCTCACTCTCCATAAACAAGACGAGCCCGAAGGAACCATCCAAAAAGTTCATGACGTGCACATGCCCGCACTCCGCTTCCTCCATGGACAACTCCTGCACCACATTGATCGAGGCGTAGGTCAGGAGATGCATATCTTTGTCCGACATCGGCGTTCGCGTTTCCTCGGCGTTGTGCAATTGGACGACGACAGACGCGAAGCGCCGGCCATCGATATCGAGCGCAAGGGAGCGAAGCTTTTCCTTAATTTCCGCTTCTTCCATTGTAATGGCCTGCCCTTGCACGAATTGGGTAATGTAAGCTGCGCGCATGGATGGGATCGCTAAGTTCCATTGTTCCTGCAGTGATTCATTGGCGAAATGGTACTCCTTCCACTCCTGCTCAATATAGTCCAATTCGTTGCGAATGCCATTCTCCGGCGTGCGCCAAGAGCTGACCATCTCGATAACGCGGCGAATCGGATTGTAAATGCGGCGCGACGCGAACCAACTGATGAATAATGCAGCCGCCAGTGCGATGCAAGAGAGCAGCACCATGAATTGCGTATACGGCCGTGCCGGCGAGGTAATGACCGATAAAGGGGTCGCGGATACGTAAGACCATGTTTCCCCAAGTGTATTAAACGAGGCGGTTTTGACCAAATATGTTTCTCCGTCAAGCTTTACCTCGACATCCCCGTCTTGCGTTTGATTCTCCAGCGTCGGAGTGCCGGCATGAAGCCGCTCGTCGCGAATCACTTGCATCAGTCTCTCATCCGTTGCGCTAGTATTGGTGCGAGCGGCGATATTGCCGTTTGCGTCTACAATAAAAGATTGCCGATCCGCAAGGGAGAAAACGTGCAGCTTCGCCGGGTTGATAAAGATGACGATAGCGCCGTAGGCGTCGGCGCTGCTGTTGTAAGGCAATTTCATGACGATGGCATGCTTGGTGCCTGCTTGGCCGAAAGGGCGGGCAAGGCCGTGAGTCCAATACATGTCTGGAGGCGGATCCAGCAGCTCGGACCATTGTCCGGCAACTTCTGGCTGCTCCAGCTGCCGGACCCCGAGACTCGGGTGCAGCAGTTTATTTTGCTTTTTTACGTATAAAAATACTTGATCGATGAGCGGCACCGCATTTTCAAGCACGGACAAGGTCGATAAGATCTGCTCCGTCTCTTCAAACCGATCGACGAAGTTCATGTCGGCAATGGTCGAACGGAATTGGGGCTTCACCGCCATATGCGAGACGAACGTAACCAATTGGGAGAACTGCTCGTCAACCTGATTGGCCATATCGTTGAGCTCCAACTGGTGCTTGTTGTTAAACTGCTTTACGAGATGCGCATTGCCGGCATATAAAAAAGCCGAACAGATGACGGCAATGGGGACGCACGTCAGCACAATGGCAAGCATGAGGCTGCGCCAATACAGCATTCCTTTGGATTGTAGACGGTCGATCAAGCTTGCTTTCACATATCACACATCCTTGGACGTTATGAGCTTTTTACTATTGTAAAACAATCCTTTAGCAATGAAAAGGCTTACAGTGCGAAGTGAAGCCAGTGCAAAAAAAGGCGATATCGAGGCCTTCAAAGATAGGCGATCGTGTGTTGGGACAGGTTGTATGTCCAGTTGGAATGTGCGATTTCGCGTGGTCAAAAAAGTGCAATCGCCGGAAATCGTTGCTCCAACAGAAAAATGCGCAGCGGGCAGGAACAAGGTGGAAGCCGCATAGCAGCGCGTAAAGTTGGGAGATTTCACATGGTTGCAGCGCAGCTTCGGATGAAGCGGCAAGAAATTCAAATTGCAGGCAACGGTGACAGCGTTTACATTTTATTTACTGACCTGGTTGCGATGAAATTAACCTGCCGTGAAATGACGCATGGAACAAACAAGGAGCAGAAGAGAGGGATGGCATATGACTACAGGCAACTTGCCTCGGGATACGGCTATGGAACGTACGGGCGCGGCATCTTATCCGGATCAAACGCGAAGCAAACCGGAAGGCAAGCGCTCGTTGCTATGGAGGGATGTGCGGCGCGATAAATATTTATACTTGCTGGCACTTCCGGGAATTTTGTTTTTCATTATATTCAAATATATTCCGATTACGAACCTGGTCATCGCATTCCAAGATTATTCCCCTTACTTCGGGGTAATGGGCAGTCCCTGGGTGGGATTCGAGCATTTTGCGAGATTTTTCGCCCATGATGACTTTTACATCTTATTGCGCAATACGCTCGGCATCAGCTTGATGAATTTGGTATTCTTTTTTCCGGCTCCGATCATTTTGTCGCTCATGTTGAATGAGGTGCGCAATGCCATCGTGAAGCGGACTGTGCAATCGCTTATTTACATTCCGCATTTCTTGTCTTGGGTGCTCATTTCCGGTTTGACCTTCCTAATGTTCTCGCAATCGGAAGGGTTGGTGAACAAAGCGCTCCTCAGCATGGGAAACGACACGTTCGACCTGCTGACCAATCCGGATTATTTTTGGGGTCTGTTAACCGCGCAATCGATTTGGAAGGAAGTCGGCTGGGGAACGATTATTTTTCTCGCCGCCATTGCGGGCATTGATCCGCAGCTGCATGAAGCGGCTGTCATGGACGGCGCAGGCCGCATGCGCCGCATCTGGCACATTACGCTGCCGGGCATGCGCAACGTCATTATTATCCTGTTCATTCTGCGGCTTGGCGCCATTATGGATACGGGCTTCGAGCAAATCTATCTGATGATGAACGCAGCGGTCTCCAATGTGGCGGAAGTGTTTGATACGTATGTGTACCGCATTGGAATCAAGCAAGGCGAGTTCAGCTACAGCACCGCCATCGGGCTATTCAAGTCGATTGTCGGCGTCATACTCGTCGTATCCGCCAACAAGATTGCCAAGAGATTCGGTCAAGACGGACTATATTAACGAGCAGGAAGGAGACGAACGATAATGGCGGACAAAGGCTGGCGCAACCGCGTCTTCAACATTACGAATATTACGGTGCTCATTTTGATTGCTTTGGCGACCGTATTCCCGATTTATTATACGATTGTTCTATCCTTTACCGACCCTACGGAGTATTACAGCAAGCCGCTTATTCTGTTTCCCGAAAAATGGACCTTGGATGCATACCGGTACCTGCTCTCCAACGGGTTGTTCGTCAGCGCGCTCGGGGTAAGCACATTTCTGGCTACGGTTGGAACCGCGCTCAGCCTCATTGTGACGGCAGGGCTTGCCTATGCGCTGTCGCGCAAGCGGCTTCGGTTCCGGGGGGCGATGATGTTTCTTATTTTGCTGACATTCCTGTTCCAGCCAGGTCTGGTGCCGGCCTATCTCATCGTCCGCAACTTGGGTCTCATCGACAGCATCTGGTCGTTAATCTTGCCCAGCTTGACGAGCGGCTGGTATGCCTTATTGATGAAGGGCTTCTTCGACAGCATCCCGGACAGTCTGGAGGAGGCAGGGCGAATTGACGGCTGCAACGAAATCGGCGTCTTCTGGCGCATTATGCTGCCATTGTCGCTGCCTGCGCTCGTCGCCTTCGGTTTGTTCTTCGCGGTAGGATATTGGAATACGTATTTCAATGCCTTGATGTACATCAACGATCAGAACGGGTGGCCGCTGCAGGTTCTGCTGCAAAATATGCTGGTCGATCCATCGACGATGGGCGGGGGAGCGGGAGTCGAGAGCTTCCGTGCCAACCGGCAAATGCCGACCGAAACGCTTAAGATGGCTGCCGTCGTCATTGCGACAATTCCGATTATGCTCGTGTATCCGTTTTTGCAGAAGCATTTTGCCAAGGGCGCAATGGTCGGCTCCTTGAAGGAGTAGGGTCAGGAAGCAGCGCCCTTACCGGAAGATGGTTTTGACGCCAGTCTAACCTATACATGAAGGCGCAAGTGGAATTTAGTATAAAAAGGAGGTCGCTATTATGAAAAAATGGCTTAAAACGACGTTGCTGCTCACGCTGGCAGGATCAATGCTGCTGACCGCTTGCGGCAACAACAACGCCGGCGACAGCGGCGGCGTGACCAATATCAAAACTCAGGTGATTAACTATGCGCCGGAGTTCATCGGTCCGGACAACCCGCTGTGGCAGGAATTCGAGAAGCGGACGAACACGAAGCTGAACATTACGTGGCTCAGTCCGACCACGGCAGAGGATAAAATAAACGTCATGCTTGCTTCGGGTGACTTGCCGGACCTGACCTACGTGGAGACGCTCGACAATTCACAACTGCGCAAAATGATTGATCAAGGCGTATTCTGGGATTTGACGGAGCTGCTGAAGGAATATCCGAACTTGAACCGCAAGGAATTCGAGGTGATGTGGAGGGATTCCAAAATCAACGGTAAAAATTATGGCGTACCACGATATTACCCGGCATACGGCGGAGGAATATTCCCGATGTTCCGCAAGGACTGGCTTGATAAATTGCAGCTGCAGGCGCCTGCGAATGTAGATGAATTCCGGGAGGTGCTGAAGGCGTTCAAGACGAAGGACCCGAACGGCAACGGACAGGCGGATGAAGTTCCGTATGCAGCGACGCCCGGTTCGATGGGCTTTTTATACAACGTATTCAATGAAACGCAAGGCAACTGGAAGCTGAAGGACGGCAAGCTCGCGCCTATTATTACGGAAGATGCCTCCCGCGACGCATTGCTGTACATCAAGCAGCTGTTTGACGATGGATTGCTGCCGCCGGATTTCGCCATCATGAAGTTTTCTCAAGTGACCGACTTAATTCGCAGCGGCAAGGCAGGGGGCGTCGGGTATTCGATGAACCAGGCATGGATTCATACGGAATTCATCCGCAAGACCGATCCGAATGCAGACTTGATCCCGCTTGCTTCGATTGAGAACAAAGCGGGCGTGAAGTATACGCCTTCCGGCGTCCCCTATTACGGCGTATTTTTGATACCGAAAAAAGTCCCGGAAGACAAGATGAAGAAGATTCTTTCCTTCCTGGATTACGGGTACGGACCGGAAGGGAACACACTTGCCTTCTACGGCGTGAAAGACGTACACTACAAGGAAGAGAATGGGAATAAAGTTCCGACGGAGCAAGCGAAGAAGGACATGGTCGGCGACGGCAACATGGCTTCCATCTTCCACTTGGTCAGCGACGATATGGCGATTAGCGCTATCGGCATGCCGGATGATTTCTACAAGCGCAACGTCGACATTGTAACGGAACGGAAGAAAGTCGATGTGCCGCAACCGGACCGCGGCCTGTTCTCTGAGAAATTCAATCGGTATTTCCCTGATATTCAGAAGAAGGTCGACGACATGCGCACGAAGGTCATCATCGGCAAGGAAACGATCGAGGCGTATGACAAGCTGATTGAGCAGCTCCGCAACGATGCGCAATTGAAGGAAATTACAGACGAGATGAACGAATATTACGCGAAGCGCCAAGCGGAACTGTAAACAAAGAGCACCTACAATAGGGAGATGAGGAAACGTGCAGCAAGTTACTGCGATTGTGATTGGAGCAGGGGACCGGGGAGCCCGGGCGTATGCCCCTTATGCACTGGACAATATGCATGAGGTCAAGATTGTGGGCGTGGCCGATCCGAACATGGAGCGGCGGCGCAGCTTTGCGGAAGCGTTCGGTCTGCCGGACTCGCAGCAGTATGATTCGTGGGAAGCGATTCTCGGGGAGAAGAGGCTGGCTGATGCAGCCATTGTCTGCACGCAGGATCGAATGCATTACGAACCGACGCTGCGCGCGCTTGAGCTGGGCTACCACGTGCTGCTCGAGAAGCCGATGTCGCCGGAACCGAAGGAATGCGTCGAGATGGAGCTTGCCGCCCAGCGTCATAACCGGCTGCTCACGATATGCCATGTGCTGCGGTACACGCCGTTCTGGACGGCGATGAAGCGGGAGATCGAGCGTGGCGCGATTGGAGACATCATCTCCATCCAGCTCAATGAGAACGTCGGGAACATGCACATGTCGCACAGCTTCGTCCGCGGCAATTGGCGCAACAGCGATCAGTCGAGTCCGATGATTTTGCAGAAGTCGTGCCATGACATGGACATCCTGGCTTACCTGATGAATGAACCGTGCGTGCGCCTCAACTCCTTCGGTTCCTTGATGCATTTCCATGAAGGCAACAAGCCGGAGGGAGCGCCTGCGCGCTGCATCGAAGGGTGTCCGGCGGAAGCGGGCTGCCAATATCACGCGCCGCGCTATTATTTGGGCGAAGGGATCGGTTGGGCGCGCAAAATTACGGATGACTATACGAAGGAAGGCATTGTGAAGGCGCTGTGGGAGGGGCCTTACGGCAAATGCGTCTATCAGACCGACAACAATGTCGTTGACCATCAGGTCGTCAACATGGAGTTCGCGAGCGGGGCGACGGCGATGTTCAGCATGTGCGGCTTCACGCATGACAATACACGCATCGTGCAGGTGATGGGCACCAAGGGAGACATCCGCGGCAATATGGAGGATGACGGCTTCGTCATTCATGACTTCGTAACGAAGGAAGAGCGGACGATTAAGGTGCATACGCCGGAGACGGGACACGGCGGCGGCGATTCCGGCATCGTGCGGGCGTTTCTGCAGGAAGTGCGCAGCTTTGGACAGAGTGGCAGCGCGGGCGAGAGCTTGTCGTCGGCATCTGTGTCCGTGCGCAGCCATTTGATGGCATTCGCGGCGGAGAAGTCACGCCTTAACGGCGGGCAGGCGATCGATTTGCAAGCGATGTATGACGAGCTTGCCGCGCAGCCGAGCGCATAATCGTTTATTTGCCTAAGAATTAGGAAGCAGACACGCCCTAGCAATAGGATGCGTGTCTGCTTTTGCTATGTTAGGATACCATTATATAGCGGATGAAATACAAGAAAGGCCCTTGATACAATGGAATTGCAACGTTTTCAACTTATGCGCGACATAAAAATGGGCCAATTGAAAACTAACGGGGGAGAGAATTCATGCAGATTATTCAGGGAACGGCGCTGTTATTGCTTGTATTATCCTTGTTCAGTTTGTTCAGCTTCAAGGCCCCGAACGGCATGAAGGCGATGGGGGCACTGGCCAATGCGGCCGTGGCAAGCTTCCTCGTCGAAGCGTTTCAAAGCTATGTCGGCGGCGATATGCTGCAGATTGCGTTTTTGAAAGAGGTAGGCGTTGCTGCGGGCGGCATGGGGGGCGTTGCAGCCGCGGCCCTTGTCGCGCTTGCGATGGGCGCGTCTCCGGTGTATGCGATGATGCTGGGAGTGGCGTGCTCCGGACTCGGCCTCCTGCCTGGCTTCATTGCGGGCTATCTCGTCTCCTTCCTGGTGATGCGGTTCGAGAAGAAGGTGCCGGCCGGGCTCGATTTGGTGGCCTGCATCGTCATTGCGGCTCCGCTTGCAAGGGGAGTTGCGGTGTTGATCAGTCCGCTCGTTGATATGACACTCTTGAATATCGGCAGTATTATTTCAGCCACGGCAACAAACAACCCGATAGTGATGGGGATTATACTGGGAGGCGTTATTACGGTTGTCGCTACGGCTCCGCTCAGCTCGATGGCGCTAACGGCGATGCTCGGATTGACGGGCCTTCCGATGGCGATCGGCGCGCTGGCGGTGATGGGCTCGTCCTTCATGAATTTTGTCTTCTTCCACCGGATGAAGTTCGGTGACCGCCGCACGACGCTTGCGGTAGCGATTGAGCCGCTGACGCAGGCGGATATCATATCCGCCAACCCAATACCCGTCTACATCACGAATTTTGTAGGCGGGGCCGCCGCCGGAGTCGTCGTGTCTCTATTTGGACTTATCAACAATGCGACAGGGACGGCGACGCCGATTGCCGGCTTGATGGTGATGTACGGCTTCAACGATCCGCTCCCGGTGACGATCGCCGCCGCCTTGTGCGCCCTGGCCGGAGCGACTGCGGGGTGGCTCGGCTCCGTCGTGTTCCGCAATTACCCGATTCGTACCGTTATGGATGTCAGGGGCGTGCCGTTGAACCAGGGAACCAGCAATGGCACGGTACGGCAAGAGTAGGGACAAGGATTGATTTGTGAAATCGAGGGCAGCTAGTGGGCTAGGCATGTGGAACTGCAAAAATACAGGTTAAAACATGAAATAGTATCTTTTGGGCAGCGTGAGATGCAAAAATACAGCTAAAATGACCTCTTTTTACCGAGTAGCGATATTTGATGCAATTGTAATGCGCTTTTACAGCTCAATCGGAAAATGCCGAGAGAAATGCGGAGATAAGATGCACTTTTGCAGTAACGGCAGGACAGCGTGTGATGAATATACCGTCGGGACAACATAAGAAGTGTAGTATTTTAACCTTGAATGGCTTCGCGCCTTTCAAGGTTTCTTTTTTTTGGAGGGGTCAGCAAGTCAACTATTTAACTACTTGCAGGGAGGGCAGGGGTAGGGATGCTTGCAAAATCGCAGAGCAAGCAGCGTGAAAGTCTCTGTCTATAACTTTTATCACATTTTAAATTTAAAATGTGTCCAAATATTGACACTGTTTATGACTCCGTGATATTATAACGTTAAAATAACGCACTATCAAAAAAACGTAGTATGATTTTTTCACTAACCATCCTCACGACCAACACCGAATCTGTGTTATGCACTCCATCACGATATCTGCACATTTCCAAATCCTTTATGCAACATACCCGCATCCGGTCTTCAAAGGCACAGTTCTCGCAATGAAGAAAGCGCATTCAACTATGAACCATTGTTCAACTGAACGAACGAGCCAGAGCTATCAGGACTTCCTTCCGTAAAGACATTGAGCTAGAGCAAACGGATATTCCCGCCCAGATGACTGCAAGATTTCAATTCCACTCAGACAACTCGCCGATACGCTTTTGTTTACTACCCACTTTGAAAGCGCAAACAATTACAATTCAAATTGTAAAGGAGCGAGCTTGGATGAAACAACTCTTTTCTATTCTCGCCGTCTGTTCTTTGCTGCTGCTGGCGGCATGCGGGTCCGTCAACGAGCCTGCGGCGGCAGGCAAGCACAACGACGAAAACGCCGGGAAGAAAGTAATCAAAATCGGTATCGCGCAGTATGCAGAGCATCCTTCGCTGGATGGGGCCAGAGCGGGCTTTCTGCAGGCGCTGAAAGATGCCGGGTACAAGGAAAACGTCAATTTGCAAGTGGATATGCATAATGCGCAGGGAGACATGAACAACAACATGACTATTGCGCAGAAGCTTGTCGGAGACAAGAACGACCTCATTCTGGCGATTGCCACGCCGACCGCGCTGGCGGTTGCGAAAGCGACGAAAGACATTCCCGTCCTATTCACGGCCGTTACCGATCCGGTCGCATCCAAATTGGTCAAAACCCTCGAAGAGCCGGGAGGGAATGTGACAGGCACGCGGGACACGAACCCAGAGGCGATTAAGAAGACGATGGAAACGATGAAGAGATTTTTTCCCGATGCAAAAAAAGTAGGGGTGATATACAACTCCGGGGAACAAAACTCCGTCGTCAACATCGCTAACGTTAAGCAGGTGCTGCAAGGCGGAGGGCTGGAAATCGTTGAGGCAACGGTCACGAACAGCTCGGAGGTGAAGCAGGCTGCCGATTCGTTGGTGGGACGGGCGGATATCATTTATTTGCCTTCGGACAATACCGTTATTTCGGCTCTGAGCTCGGTCGTGTCGGTGGCGAATGCCAAGGATATCCCGTTGTTCTGCGAGAGCAGCGAATCTGTCGGACAGGGCGCCTTCGCATCGGTGGGATTCCAGTACTACGATTTGGGATACACGACGGGCAAGATGGCGGTAGAGGTGCTGAAGGGCGCATCACCAGCCCAAATGCCAGTCCGTTTCTCCGAACAGCTCGATCTCATGATTAATCCCAAAGCAGCGGAAGAACAAGGCATTACGTTGACGGAGGACATGAAGCAAGGCGCAATCCTGATAGAGAAATAAATCGGAGCAATAAATCGTTCCATTTTTAGGAGGATGCTATCGTGCTGTATGCGCTGACGGGTTCTGTTGAAGCAGGGGTCATTTACGCGTTGATGGCTCTGGGCGTTTACTTGACGTTTCGAATTCTCGATTTTCCCGACCTGACCGTCGACGGCAGCTTTGCCACCGGCGGGGCCGTAGCGGCGGTCATGATCACCAATGGATACTCCCCTCTGCTCGCGACGTTGGGCGCGATGCTGGCGGGATGCGTGGCAGGCAGCGTAACCGGGCTGCTTCATACGAAGGGCAAAATCAATACGCTGCTCTCCGGGATTATTTCGATGATTGCTTTGTATTCAATCAACTTGCGGATTATGGGAAAGGCCAACACGCCGCTATTGGGCGCGGATACGTTGTTTACGGAAATTTCATCCTTCCTTTCCAGTCTGCAACCGCTCTCGATTCTGGCGGCTGTAGGGGTGTCCGTCCTATTAATCAAATGGGCAATCGACTGGTTTCTCGATACGGAAATCGGCTTGGCCATCCGTGCGACCGGCGACAATACGAAGATGATCCGCAGCTTCTCCGCGAACACCGACAACATGAAGATTATCGGGCTGAGCCTCTCCAACGGTTTGGTAGCGTTGTCAGGCGCCTTGATTGCGCAGTATCAAGAATTTGCGGACATTTCGATGGGAATCGGGATCATCATTATCGGATTGGCTTCGGTCATTATGGGCGAAGCGATCTTCGGCCATTCTTCGATTCGGCGGGCGACCTTCGCCGTTATCGGCGGGGCAATCGTCTATCGCTTGATTATTATGTTCGCGCTCCGCATCGGGCTCGATCCGAATGATTTAAAGCTGCTGACCGCCTTTATTGTGGTGATTGCGCTCGTGTCGTCGCGGATGATCGATACATGGAAAGACAGACGGGTGCGGACCACGAAGGAGGAGCCGCTTGCCGTGGCCGGTCAAGGAGCAAGGGGGGAGAGCCATGCTGAAACTTAACGGGATCCGCAAGGTGTTCAATCGCAGGACGGCGAGCGAAAAGATAGCTTTGCAAGAGATTAATCTGAAGCTTCATCCCGGCGACTTCGTCACGATCATCGGCTCCAACGGGGCAGGCAAATCCACGTTGATGAACATCATATCCGGAGGGATGGCGCCGGATAGCGGCACGATTGAGATCGACGGTGAAATGGTGACCGGCTTGTCCGAATACGAGCGCGCGCGCAAGATCGGGCGCGTGTTCCAAGACCCGATGGCAGGAACGGCGCCAACGATGACTATCGAAGAGAATTTGGCGGTTGCTTTCTCGCGCGACAAGAGCCGCACCCTGCACAGGGGCGTGGACAAGAAGCGTAAGGAGCTGTTCCGTGAACACTTGGCCTCGCTGCATCTCGGGCTTGAGCACCGGCTGACGGCGAAGGCGGGACTGCTGTCCGGCGGCGAGAGGCAGGCGCTCAGCCTGCTGATGGCGACGTTCACGCAGCCGAAGGTGCTGCTGTTAGACGAACATACGGCAGCGCTTGATCCGGCGCGGGCGCAGCTGATTACGTCGCTGACCAAGGAAGTGGTGGAGCGTTCCAAGTTTACCACGCTGATGGTCACCCACAACATGCAGCAGGCCATCGAACTGGGCAACCGTTTGATTATGATGGACGCCGGCCAGATTATTCTGGATGTTCCGGAGGAGGAAAAAAAGCAGTTGACGATTGAAGATTTGTTGAAGAAGTTCGCCCTGTTGAAGGGCGTAGCCGACGACCGTTTGCTCTTGGGATAGATGAACGGAAAGCCGAAAGGAGCGATAGGAATGATTCATAGTCAGGGGCATTCGCCGACCCCGCTTATCGAGGAAATCGAAGAAATCGAAGAAATGGCGATGAAGCATGACAAGCCGCGCGGGTTGCAGGAGCCGTACCAAGTGTTGACGCCGGATGGGGAGCTTCGCCATGGAATCGAGGGGGAAATTGACGAGGCTCTGATGGTGAAAATGTACGAAAACATGGTGCTGGTGCGGATGTTCGATCGGAAGGCGGTTAACCTGCAAAGACAAGGCAGGATGGGCACCTATGCCCCATATGAAGGGCAGGAAGCTTCGCAAGTGGGCAGCGCAATGGCGCTGTCTCCCGAAGATTGGCTGTTCCCCAGCTACCGCGATCACGCCGCTGCGATTACGCATGGGCAGTCGCTCAGCCGTGTCCTCCTGTATTGGATGGGGCATATGGAAGGCTCCGTCAGTCCGGAAGGCCGGAAAATCATGCCGCCGTGCGTCCCGATTGCCACCCAGCTAACGCATGCCGTAGGAACGTCATGGGCCGCCAAGCTGAAAGGGGAGAAGCAGGCAAGCATTGCTTACTTTGGCGAGGGGGCGACCTCGGAGGGCGACTTCCATGAGGCGTTGAATTTTGCCGGCGTGTACCAAGCGGCCACCGTCTTCTTCTGCCAGAACAACGGCTATGCGATTAGCGTGCCATTTCATGCCCAATCCGCTTCCCGGACGATTGCCCAGCGCGCGGCCGCTTACGATATGGCAGGGGTCCGCGTAGACGGGAACGATATATTTGCCGTATGGCTGACGGTCCGTGAAGCGATTGAGCGGGGTTTGAGCGGCGGCGGACCGACTCTGATCGAGGCGGTCACGTTCCGCTACGGGGCGCATACGACGAGCGACGATCCGAGGAAATACCGCGATCAGGCGCGGCTTGCCGCGGAATGGCGGGAACAGCGCGATCCCGTGCAGCGGCTGCAGCTGTATCTTCAAAAGCGGGGGTTATGGAGCGCGAAGGACGAGGAACAACTGCTGGAGCGGGTCACGGGCCTGATCGAGGATGCGGTCGCCGAGGCGGAGAGCTATCCCAAGTCCCAGCCCGCAGACATGTTCAAGCATGTGTGCGCCGAGACGCCTTGGCCCGTTGCCGAGCAGCGGGCACAGAGCGGCCTGTGCGCGGAAAGGGAAGGTGAGCCATGAGTCGCAGCATGACGATATTGCAAGCGGTAACCGAAGCGCTGGACCAGAAGCTGGCCGATGATCGGCGCGTCATCCTGATGGGGGAAGACATCGGCGTCAACGGGGGCGTATTCCGGGCGACCGACGGACTGTTCGGCAAGTATGGCGAAGAACGGGTTGTCGATACGCCGCTGGCCGAAGCCGGAATTATTGGTTCGGCTATCGGGTTTGCGCTGAACGGCTTGGTTCCTGTAGTCGAAATTCAGTTTCTGGCCTTCATATATCCCGGCTTTGAACAAATTATTTCCCATGCGGCGCGGATGCGCTATCGAACCCGGGGGCAGTTCAATGTCCCCATGGTCATACGAACGCCTTACGGAGCGGGAATCCGTGGTCCGGAGCTTCATTCGGAGAGCGTAGAAGCGTTTTTTGTCCATACGCCCGGGCTCAAGGTGGTCGTGCCGAGCAATCCTTATGATGCCAAAGGCTTGCTGATCAGCGCGATCGAAGATCCCGACCCGGTCATTTTCCTTGAGCCTGCCCAGATCTATCGCGCTTTCAAAGCCGAGGTCCCGGAGGATATGTACCGCGTTCCTTTGGGCAAAGCGAGCATCGTTCAGGAGGGCAGCGATGCGACGATTATTTCGTGGGGAGCCATGATGCGGGTGGCGCTCGCGGCGGCGCAGCAGATGGAGCAGGAGAACGGCTGGTCATGCGAAGTGATCGACCTGCGCTCGCTCTATCCGCTCGACCGGGACACGATTGCCGAATCCGTCAAGAAGACGGGACGCGCCATCATTGTCCACGAAGCGCACAAGACGGCCGGTGTCGGTTCTGAAATTATTTCCTTAATCAATGATGAAGCGCTTATGTATCTACGGGCGCCGGTAAAGCGAATTACCGGATTCGACGTTCCGGTTCCGCAGTTTTCGCTCGAAGACTTCTACGTGCCGACGGTAGAACGGGTGAGGCATGGAATCGCAGATACGATCCAGTTCTGACCGTTGTGGAGGAGGAAGAACGAGAATGATGGAGTTTAAGCTCCCCGATGTGGGAGAAGGCATTCACGAAGGAGAAATCGGCAAATGGCTGATTAAGGAAGGAGAACGGGTCAGCTGCGACCAGCCGATCGTCGAGGTGCTGACGGATAAAGTGAACGCCGAATTGACCGCTCCGGCAGGGGGCGTGGTGCGTAAGCTGATGTTTGCCGAAGGGGATAAGGTCGAAGTGGGAGAGGTGTTATTTCTCCTTGACGAAGAAGGGAGAGCAACCCTCGGCGGGATCGGGGAAGCGGAGCAAGCTGCCGCTGCGCCTTCGCCCGCTGTGTCACCGCCCGCTGAATCGCGCATTGCTTCCGTCCACCCGCCAAGGCGGGCCCGGGCTGCGCCTTATGTCCGCCAGCTCGCGCGGCAACTCAAGATCGACATGGAGCAGGTGACGGCAGGCGGCGCGGACGGGCGCATAACCGAAGAGGATTTGAGGCGTTATGCGGACACCCGGGAAGCAGGCGATCCGGCATCCGCAGTTTCCGAAGCAACAGCTTCAGGCCGCAGCGGATCTGACGGCGGCGTTGCTCTGCAAACGCATCACCCGTCCCGGCCCCCGGCAGACTCGGTATCCGCCGCCCGAATGGACAGCGAGACGCCATCCTGTGCCGAAGAGCGAATCCCGCTGCGGGGCGTACGCCTGAAAATCGCCGAACGGCTGGTCAAAGCGGCGACAATCATCCCCCACGTCACGCAGGTGGATGAGCTGGAAGCCGATGCGCTGCAAGCGCTGCGGGAACGTCTGCAGCCGATTGCGGCCGAGCGGCAGGTGAAATTGACGTACTTGCCGTTTTTTATCAAGGCATTGGTCATTGCGCTCAAAGAATTCCCGGCCTTCAATGCTTCGCTTGACGACGGGAGCAAGGAAATCGTATTGAAGCGCTACTACCATATCGGAATTGCGACCGACACGCCAGACGGACTGATTGTCCCGGTCATCCGGCATGCCGACAAGAAGACTCTTTTTCAATTGGCGGAAGAAATCGCCCGCTTGACGCTGCAGGCGCGGGAAGGAAAGCTGGCGCTTGAACAGATTACCGGCGGCACCTTTACGATTAGCAACGTCGGGCCGATCGGCAGCTTGCTGGCCACCCCGATCATCAACCATCCGGAAGCGGCCATTTTGGCGCTGCACAAGATGGAGCCGCGCATGGTCGTGCGCAACGGGGAAGGCGTCATTCGGCTGATGATGAATATGGCGCTATCGTTCGACCACCGGCTGATCGACGGCGCGGATGCGATCCGTTTTACCAACCGCATGAAGCGGCTGCTTGAGCATCCCGACTTGCTATGGGCGGAGATGGTATAGATGGTAGTCGGCGAAATTGCAGTAGAAACGGATGTCGTTGTCATTGGCGGAGGACCGGGCGGCTATACGGCAGCCATCCGGCTGGGACAGCTGGGGAAATCCGTCGTGTTGGTGGAAAAAGAGGAGTTGGGCGGTGTCTGCCTCAACTCGGGATGCATTCCGTCCAAAGCGTTGATTCACGCGGCCGGACTGCTCCATGACGCGAAATCGGCGTCCAAGATGGGAATTCGGACGGAAGCGGCTGCGATCGCTTTTGATTTGCCAGTCTGGCAGGAGTGGAAATCCGGCATAGTCCGCAGGCTGCGCGGCGGCGTCGGGCAATTGTGCGCCGCGAACGGCGTGACGGTCGTGGAGGGCAGCGCCGTCTTCCTGTCTGCCGATCGCATCGGGGTGGAGACGGACTCCGGCTTTGAGACCTACAAGTTCCGGCATGCTATCGTCGCGACCGGCTCGCGGCCGCACATCCCTTCGTTCGCGGAAGCGGGCGATCCGCGCATCCTGACTTCGACGGAAGCGCTGCAGGCTGCGCAGCTTCCGGTCAGTCTGGCGATTGTAGGCAGCGGTTATATCGGCATCGAATTAGGCATGGCCTTCGCCAAGCTCGGCTGCCGGGTGACGCTCATCGAGCGGGAGGAACGAATTCTGCCGCTCGTGGACGCCAGCCTCGCCGAGGAAGTGAAGCGACGCGCCGGCAAGCTGGGTATGTCCGTCAAGACGTCAACGACGGTGCGGACAGCCGTCGCGCATGAAGACCGCGTCGAGCTGCACGTGGAATCGCAGCGGCAGGGGGAGGAAGTCATCGCCTGCGACAAGGTCTTGGTGACAATCGGGCGCGTCCCGAATACGGAGACGATCGGGCTAAGCCAGGCGGGAGTCGCCGTGGATGACCGCGGCTATGTGGAGGTAGATGCGGAGTGCCGCACCAATGTGAGCCATATCTTTGCGATTGGCGACATCACGCCAGGCCCCGCTCTGGCCCACCGCGCCGCGAAGCAGGGCACAGTCGCCGCAGAGGTAATCGGCGGGCTGCCGAGCGCCGTGGACTCGCCGTATGTTCCGTACGTCATTTTCTCCGATCCCCAGATTGCCGGGGTCGGGCTTACACGCGAGGAAGCGCAGCGGCAGGGGATGAAGGTGAAGACAGGGCGGTTCCCGTTCCGCGCCAACGGGTATGCGCTTGCTGCCGGGAAGACGGACGGCTTCGCGGAAGCGGTCGTCGATGCGGACTCTCACCTGCTGCTGGGCATGCATGCGGTAGGTGCGGATGCCGCCAACTTGATTGGCCAAGGCGCAATAGCGCTTGAATTGGCAGCCAAGGCGGAAGACGTGGCCCTTACGGTGCATCCGCATCCTACGCTTAGCGAAGGGTGGCTGGAAGCGGCCGCCGCCGCCTTGGGGCATGCCATACACATCGTTAATGAAAGGGGGCTGGAGCATGAGTAATCGAACGGACCCGGATAAAACGCTGGATGACGAGCGATTGACGCACTTTCTGGAGCGGATTGATCGGGGTGACAAAATCGAAGCTGACGATTGGATGCCCGACGATTACCGGAACCAGTTGATCAAGCTCATATCGATGCACGGCGTGAGCGAAATTATGGGGGCGCTGCCCGAGAAGGAATGGGTGCCAAAAGCTCCGACCCTGCGCCGCAAGCTGGCGATTATGGCCAAGGTACAGGATGAAATGGGACACGGGCAGCTGCTGCTGCGTGTCGTGGAGGACCTGCTCGCTCCGCTCGGCAAAAGCCGCGAGGATCTGCTGCAGGATCTGTTCTCGGGAAGATTGAAATTCCACAACGTCTTCCATATGGAAGCTCCTACGTGGGCGGATGCCGGCGTCATTGCCTGGCTGGTGGACGGAGCTGCGATCATCACTCAGACGATGTCGCTGGAAACATCTTATGCGCCGTATGCCCGCGCGCTCCAGCGCATCTGCGCGGAGGAGAAGTTCCATGCCCAGCACGGGGAGAGCATCGTGCTTGAGCTGGCCGAAGGAACTCCGGCGCAGCGGCAAATGCTGCAAGACGCCGTGACCCGTTGGTGGCCGTCCTTGCTGATGTTTTTCGGACCGCCGGAAGGCGGCACCGTCTCCAGCAATCAGCTGCTGAACATGCGCTACAAGATTCGCTCGCAGACGAATGAAGAGCTGCGGCAGGCCTTTTTTCATAAATATGTGAACCGCATTTACCATCTTGGCTTGACTCTCCCGGACGACACGATCCGCTATGACGAAGCAGAGGACGTCTGGCATTACCGGCAGCCCGATTGGGACCGGTTCGTGCAGATTGTGCGCGGCAACGGACCTTGCTCGGCGCAGCGGCTGCGGCTGCGGAAGACGTCATATGAAGAGGCGCAATGGGTGCGTGACGCGATGCTGGCCGCACCGCGCGCAGAATACGTGGCAGGAGGAAGCATATGAACAGCGCACACGAGGAGCAATTTGCCGTCTACGAGGTGTTCAGCCAGAAAAATCCGGCTTCCGGCTTCGCTCATCAGTTCAGCTTGTTGGCGCCCAATCATGAGGCCGCGTTGATGATGGCGCGAGAGAACTTCATGCGCCGCGAGCCCTGCATCAACATCTGGGTCGTGAACCGCGAGGATATTCACGGACTGACCCCGGAAGAGCGCTCAAGCCTGGAGCGCCTGGACAACAAAAGCTATCGCGAGACGAAGGGCTATGGCGATGTGCAGGCCAGATGGCGCCGCCACAAAGAAGCGTATGAGAGCAAAGCGGCTTTCACGCAGAAAGGGGGCTGACATGTCCGGACATTCATATGTGGAGACGGCTGAAGAGGCCAAGCAGAGCCCGGAATATGCGCGGGCCTTGCAGGAATTGTTGTTTCAAGTTGCAGATGACGACTATATTTTGGCCTACCGGGGGGCGGAGTGGTTAGGGCTGGCCCCCCACATCGAGGAGGATGTCGCATTCTCGTCGATGTCGCAGGACATGATGGGGCACGCGGTAATGCTGTACGAGATGCTGGAGGAGATTGGGGCCGGCAAGGCGGATGATCTGGCGCACATGAGGAAGCCGGATGCGTTCCGCAACGCGATTCTCGCCGAGCGACCCAACGGAACGGGCGATTACGCGGACCAGCCGCATTATGACTGGGCTTATGCAATTGTCCGCTGCTGTCTGTACGGTATGTTCAAGCAGATCCGGCTGGAGGCCTTGACGCATTCTTCTTATGTCCCGCTCGCGCAGGCCGCAGGAAAAATGCAGCGCGAGCACCACTATCATTTGCGGTATTGGCAACTGTGGTTCAACCGGCTGGCGGGCAGCACGGACGATGCGCGCGCCCGGTTGAATGCGGCATTGGAACAGGTGTGGAGCGACGTCGGCGAGTTGTTCCTGCTCGGCAGAGCGGCGGCTTCTATCGTTAACTTCGGCTTAATCGCGGGCGAGGACGATTTGTCGCAGCGGTGGATGACCGCGGCGCGGAGCATGCTTGCGGCGAACGGGATCGATTGGCCGGGGGATTGGGGCGTTCCTGCACAGAAGGGGCGCGAAGGGCAGCATACGGACGATCTGGCGCAGGCCGTCAGCACCATGTCGGAGGTATACCGGCTGGACCCGGCTGCCAACTGGTAAAAGGGGGAGTTCCATTGGTGCATAATACGCCGATGCTGGCGGAAGAGCTCATCTGGCAGCTGCTGCAGGATGTCAAAGACCCGGAGATTCCCGTCATCAGCATGGTCGAGATGGGGATGATCCACAAGGCGGCCGTCGAGGACGATGCCGTTATTGTCGAGGTGCTGCCTACGTTCGTCGGCTGTCCCGCCTTGGACATCATGAAGAACAGCATCAATGAGAAGCTGCGTCCGGCCGCGGGCGCGCGCGGGGTGCAGGTCAGCTTCGTGCTGGAGCCGGCATGGACGTCCGACCGGATTAGCGACGCAGGCCGGGAGAAGCTGCGTTCATTCGGCATCGTTCCGCCGCCGCGCGGGTGCCGGCCGGGCGAGGCTTGGGAAGTGCATTGTCCTTATTGCGATTCACCGTACACCCGGTTGGACAATTTGTTCGGCCCGGCGGCTTGCCGCAGCATCTTGTATTGCAAGCAGTGCAAAAATCCGTTTGAAGCGTTGAAGTCAATCTGAACGCGAATGAATGTAGAGGAAGTTTTTTGAACAACCTCTGAGCGTCTATCGTCTTTGTACGCCAGGGAGAATTGGGAGGCAAGGGTATTATGGAAAAAAGCATGCAAACGGTACAAGTGAAGTCGATGTTCGTCAACGGAGAGTGGATGCAGGCGGAGGGCGGCGGCACGCTGCGCGTCATCAACCCGGCAACGGGCGAGGAGGCGGGGACGGTCAGCTACGGCGACGCGAGGGATGCCCAAAAGGCCATTGAGGCGGCGCATCAAGCATTCAAAGACTGGTCCCGCGTGACCGCACGCGAGCGCTCGAAATATCTGTACAATCTGTACGAGTTGGTTCGCAGCCACCGTGACGAGCTGGCGGGCATCATTTCGGCCGAAATGGGCAAGCCGCTGCGGGAAGCCAAGGGCGAGGTGCTTGGAGCAGCCGACAACTTCATGTGGTATGCGGAAGAAGCCAAGCGCGTATACGGAGAAACGATCCCGTCATCAGTGCCTAACAAGCGGATTATGGTCAACCGTCAGCCTGTCGGCGTAGTGGGTGCCATCACCCCGTGGAACTTCCCGGTGAACATGGTGGCCCGCAAGATTGCGCCGGCGTTGGCAGCAGGCTGCACGGTCGTCTTAAAGCCTGCGGAAAACACGCCGCTAAGCGCGATTCGGCTGTTCGAGCTGATTGAGCAAGCCGGCTTCCCGAAGGGAGTCGCCAATCTGGTCATCGGCAATCCGGAGTCTGTCGGGCAGGAAATGACCGACAACCCCAAAGTGCGCAAGATCGCCTTTACCGGCTCGACGCGCGTCGGCAAGCTGCTGATGGAGGGAGCGGCCAAGCACGTCAAGCGGGTCAGCCTTGAATTGGGCGGGCATGCGCCGTTCATCGTGTTCGAGGATGCGGATCTGGACGCGGCCGTCGCGGGATTGTTCGAGAGCAAATTCCGCAACTCCGGACAGATGTGCATTTGCACGAACCGCCTGTACGTGCATGAGTCGGTGGCGGAGGCCTTCAGCGGGAAGCTGATCGAGCGGCTGAAAAAGGCGAAGGTGGGCGACGGACGCAGCAAAGATACGGAGATCGGGCCGCTCATCAACCAACGTGCGCTGGATAAGGTGCTCCGCCACATCCGGGACGCCGAAGACAAAGGCGGGCGGGTCGTGTTCGGCGGCAATCGGCTAACCGAGGGCGAATACGGCAAAGGCTTCTACTGCGAACCGACTGTGGTCGCAGATGTAACCAAGGAGATGGACATTGCGAACGAAGAAACGTTCGGTCCGGTCGTGCCGATTATGCCGTTTACAGACGAGACCGCCGTCATTGAGATGGCCAACGATACGACATATGGTCTGGCTGCATACGTGTATACGCAGAACAACAGCCGCTGCTTCCGCCTGGCCGAAGAGCTGGAATACGGCATCGTCGGAATTAACGACGGTTCCCCCACCCAGACCCAAGCGCCGTTCGGCGGATGGAAAGAAAGCGGAATCGGACGCGAAGGCGGCCGCCATGGGCTGGAAGCGTTCCTGGAGACGAAGTTCGTTTCATTCGGCATTTAAAATATTTGGAGTTATAAAGGAGGAATTTACAATGGTCAAATTGATAGCGATTTATCGCAAGCCGGAGGATATGGAAGCTTTTGATCAGCATTATTTCAACACACATGCGCCGCTCGCGGCGAAGATGCCTGGTCTCGTAAAAATGGAAGTGGGCAAAATCTATGGTTCGCCGGGGGGAGAAAGCGATCTGCACCTGATTGCGGAGATGTATTTTGAATCGAAGGAAGCCTTGAAAGCAGCGCTGTCGTCCGCAGAGGGCCGGGCATCTGGTAAGGATCTGATGGGATTTGCCGGCAAGGTAGTGTCGATGCATATGGCGGAGGTTCATGAGTGAGCCGCTCGCCTAACCGCAACCGATTTAACGACCTTCTCGGGATAGTAGTCATGCAGCTGCATGACGATGGCTGCATTATGCAGATGAAAATTCGGCCCGAGTTCCATAACAGTATTGAAGGTGTCGTTCATGGCGGCGTCACCAACACACTGGCTGACGCCGCCATGGGTCATGCTGCTGCACCCCCGGTAGACGGGGTGCAGCAGTGTGTAACCGTGGAAAGTAAAATCAACTATTTGTCCCCGGCTGCCGGGGAACTGCTCGTCGCGGAGGCCAAGGTGCTCAAGCGCGGAGGCAAGCTGATCGTGACGGAAGCCCGCATCACCTGCGATGGCAAGCTCGTCGCGTTCGCTTCGGGGACATATGCGCGCGTTCGGCCGAACTGGCGGGAGTAAAGCGCGACAATACGGATAGCGGAAGGACAGTTGGGGATGGAGCATATGGAGCAATCAACAGTCAAGTTGGAACAAAACGGACAGGTCGCGCTCATTACGCTAAATCGGCCTGATGAGCTGAACGCCTTCAATTATGCGGCGTTGGTGCGTTTGGGCGAGATTGTCGCGGAGATCCGGCAGAACCCGCAGGATATTCGCGCCGTCATCCTCACGGGAGCGGGCCGCGCGTTCAGCGCGGGGGCCGATCTGAAGGAGCGGCGCACGCTGAATGAGCAGCAGGTGCGCCGCAACGTGCGCGCGATTAGGAACGTGTTCACCGCCGTGGAACAGCTTCCCCAGCCGACCATCGCGGCGGTGAACGGGTATGCCTTCGGCGGCGGCTTTGAGCTGGCGCTTGCCTGCGACTTTCGCTACGCCGTTCAGGACGCCCGCATGGGTCTCACTGAGGTGAGCCTGGGCATCATTCCCGGCGCGGGCGGAACGCAGCGGCTGCCGCGGCTTGTCGGTCCGGCGAAAGCCAAGGAACTGATTCTTACCGCCCGCAAAATCACCGCTCTGGAAGCGCTCCAGCTTGGGCTGCTGGGCGGGGTCGCAGAAGATGCGGAACGGCTGCGTCAGATGGCGATGGCATTGGCGGACGAGATTATCGCTAACGCGCCGCTTGCCGTCTATCAAGCGAAATACGCGATTGACCGGGGCGGCAGCGTCGATCTGCATTCCGGCTTGGAGCTTGAGGCACAGGCATATGAATTGATAATCCCGACGAAGGATCGGGCGGAGGCCCTGTCTGCTTTTGCGGAGAAGCGAAAGCCTGTCTTCCGTGGGGAGTAGGGGGGAAAGCGTTTGATATTCAATGTCGAAATGGAAACGATGCCGCGTCAGCGGCTGCAGGCGCTTCAACGGGAGAGACTCCGGGGAACGGTCAGGCGGGCGTATGACAATGTGCCCTTTCATCGGGCGGCGTTGGATCGGTCCGGCCTTGCGCCGGAGGACATTCAGTCTCTGGAAGACTTGCGGCGCCTGCCGTTCATGCGGAAGTCCGATTTGCGCGAGCATTACCCGTTCGGTTTGTTTGCGGCAGGGATGAAAGACGTGGTGCGGATACACGGATCATCCGGCACGAAAGGCAAGCCGGTTGTCGTGGGCTATACGAAACGAGACATTGAAGCCTGGGCCGAAATTGTCGCGCGCGCGATTTGCTGCGCGGGCGGCAGACCCGGGGACATCTTTCACAACGCTTATGGCTATGGTCTGTTTACGGGGGGACTCGGTCTGCACTACGGCATTGAGCATCTGGGCGCGGTGGCCGTGCCCGTGTCTGGAGGGAATACGCCCCGGCAGATTACGCTCATTCAGGATTTCAAGCCGCGCGGACTGTCAGGCACGCCGTCTTATGTTTTGAACCTCGTGGAAGAAATGAAGAAGCAGGGCATCAATACGCGCGAGACGAGCGTAGAGTACGGTATTTTCGGAGCGGAGCCATGGTCGGAGGAGATGCGCAGCCATTTGGAGGAAGCGCTCGGCATCAAGGCGCTCGATATCTATGGCTTGAGCGAAGTGCTCGGCCCCGGCGTTGCGATCGAATGCTGCGAGGCGCAGGACGGCTTGCATATCGCCGAGGATCACTTTTTGGCGGAAGTTATCGACCGGGAGACGGGCGAGGTGCTTCCGTATGGACAAGAAGGGGAACTGGTGTTCACTTCGCTGACAAAAGAGGCGTTTCCGGTCATTCGTTACCGCACGGGCGATATTGCATCGCTCAACCCCGGCACATGCAAGTGCGGCCGCACGACAATGCGGATGTCGCGGATTAAGGGAAGAGTGGATGACATGCTGATTATTCGCGGCGTCAACGTCTTTCCGACCGAGCTGGAAGCGGTGCTGCTGAACTTCAATCAGCTTGCTCCCCATTACCAGGTCGTCATTGAACGCGACAACGCCCTTGACCGCTTCGAGGTTCATTGTGAAATCACGCCCGAATACAGGAACCGGATCAGCGGGCTGCAGGAAAGCAAAGAGGTGGGCGAACTGGTGAAGGAGATGGGAAAGGCGATCAAATGCTCGCTCGGCATCTCGGTCGTGCTGCATGTGAACGAGCCGAACACCATTGCCCGCAGCGAGGGTAAAGCGGTCCGCGTCGTTGACAACCGCAGCCGGGCGGCTGCTGCCCAAGAAAGTAAAGGAGTGGAAGCGGGATGACGAGCCGTTACGTTAATCTATCGTCCGAGGGCGCTGTTGGAATGATTGCCCTGAACCGTCCGCATGTGCTTAATGCCTTGAACCGCGATCTTATGGAGGAGCTCGTTACGGAGCTTGAGCGGATGGATCGGGACGACGGCATCAAGGCGATTGTGCTTACGGGCAACGAGCAAGCCTTTGCCGCCGGGGCAGATATTAAGGAGATGGCCGACGAATCGGCCGTGTCGATGCTGCTTCAGCGGCAGTTTGACGTGTGGGATCGCATCGGCGGCATCGCGAAGCCGATCATCGCAGCCGTGAGCGGACATGTGCTCGGCGGCGGCTGCGAGCTGATGATGAGCTGCGATCTGGTCGTGGCTTCGGACACGGCGCGATTCGGCCAGCCGGAGATTAAGCTGGGCGTGATGCCCGGCGCAGGCGGGACGCAGCGGCTGACCAAAGCCGTCGGCTTGCGCAAGGCGATGGAGCTGCTTCTGACCGGGGATACGATGACGGCGGAAGAGGCCTTGCGCTGCGGCTTGATCAACAAGGTGGCGCCAGTCGAGGTCTACTTCGGGGAAGCGTTGAAGCTGGCGCAGCGCATTGCCGCCATGCCGCCGCTTTCCGTCCGCCTAATCAAGCAAGCGGTGCGCAAGGCGCAGGACCTTCCGCTGGCGGAAGGACTCGATTACGAGCACCATTGCTTCCATCTGCTGTTCGCGAGCGACGATCAGAAGGAAGGAATGCAGGCTTTTCTGGAAAAACGAAGTCCCCAATTCAGAGGCAGGTAGGAGGCTTGGACGATGTACGAGACGATTCTATACGAAGTATCCGACGGCGTGGCCCAAATGACGATGAACCGGCCGGATAAGTACAATGCCTTCACTGGGCAGATGATTGCGGAAATGATAAACGCGCTGAAGCAAGCGGGAAAAGACGAGGCGGTCCGCTGCATCATCCTTATGGGGGCGGGCAAAGCTTTCAACGCGGGGCAAGATTTGGGCGACGTGCAGGGAGCGGACACGCAAGGCGCAGCGCCGAATCACGGCGATGTGCTGCGCGAGCGTTACAATCCGCTCATTATGCAGCTCCGCAACACGGAAAAACCGATTGTCGCCGCTGTCAACGGCGTGGCTGCCGGCGCGGGGATGAGCATCGCGTTGGCTTGCGATCTGCGCATCATGTCGGAGAAGGCTTATTTTGTGAATGCGTTCGTCAACATCGGACTCGTTCCCGATTCGGGCGGCTGTTACTTCTTGCCTCGTCTCGTCGGCATGGGCAAGGCGCTGGAGCTGGCCATGACCGGAGAGCGCATATCGGCGGATGAGGCGTATCGCATCGGTCTGGCCAATCGAGTGTGCTCCGCGGAGCAGTTCACCGCTGAAGCCGGGCAGCTGGCCGCTAAGCTGGCAAAGCTGCCGACGCGCGCCATCGGGCTCATCAAGCGGACGATGCACAAAGGGCTGGACATGAATCTGGCGCAGACGCTCGAGCACGAAGCGTACGCTCAGGAAATCGCGGGAAATACGGATGACCACAGGGAAGGAATCCAAGCTTTTTTGGAGAAGCGGCCTCCCGTGTTCAAGGGGGTATAGCGCATGGAGGTTACTCATCCGGTAGGCGTAGTTGGCGCAGGCACGATGGGAGCGGGAATCGCCCTCGTCTGCGCGAGACAGGGCCACCGCGTTTATTTGCACGATATCAAGCAGGATATTTTGGATAAAGCGCAATCGTATATCGCTTCCATATTGACGAAAGATGCTGCGAAGGGGAGCATTTCAGAGGAGCAAAAGCAGAAGACGTACGAACTTGTCGAGCCTGTTCAGGATATCGCCATGCTAGGAGAGTGCGGTATCGTCATCGAGGCGGTGCCCGAGAAGCTGGAGCTGAAGCGGGCGATTTTTGCCCGCCTGACGGAGTTGTGCCGAAGCGACGCGCTGTTGCTGAGCAACACATCGTCCCTTTCGATTACCGAGATTGCAGGCGGCTTGCCCCATCCCGAGCGCATCATCGGTTTTCACTTTTTTAACCCTGCGCCCGTCATGCCTCTCGTTGAAGTGATTCGCGGCCACAGGTCGGGGGAAGAAGCAACGGAGGCCGCCTATCGGTTCGCCAAAGAGCTGGGCAAGGCGCCTGTCCTGGCTGCAGACTCGCCCGGCTTCATCGTGAACCGCGTGGCCCGCCCCTACTATAACGAAGCGCTGCGCATCATGGGGGACCGCATAGCGGGCGCGGAGCAAATCGACCGCATCATGAAGCAGGCAGGGGGCTTTAAGATGGGACCGTTCGAGCTGCAGGATTTAATCGGAATCGATATTAACTTTGCCACGACGGAGTCCGTCTACACCCGTTTTTTCCACGAAAGCCGCTTCAAGCCGAGCCGTATTCAGCAGCGGATGGTTCAGGCGGGCAGCTTGGGCAGAAAGACAGGGGAGGGTTACTATCCATATGACAACTAACGCGGTGTTGTTGGCCGGATCCGGCCCCTTGAACGCGGAACTGCGCGGGCTGCTGGAGAGAAGCGGCTATCGGGCCGTTTCTTTGACTGAAACGGAGGATAGCGGTTCCTCCATCGAGTTTCGGTGTGCCGTGGAAGTGAGCAATTATGATTTGGAGGAAAAGCAGGCCAATATTCGGAATATGGAGCGGCTGCTGGACCCGGAGACCCCGATGCTCGCCACCTCGCTTGCCATTACGGCCACCGAGATTGCAGCATGGGCGCGGCGGCCGGAGCGGGTATGCGGATTCGGCACGCTTGCTCCGCTCGCGGAGCGGGATCTTATTGAGGTGGCTCCCGCCCTGCAGACGGCAGATCATATGCTGAAGCAGAGTGAAGTTTTCTTCCGCTCTCTGGGCAAACATGTGGAAATCGTTCAGGACGAGGCGGGGCTGGTATTTCCCCGCATCCTTTCCTTACTCGTGAATGAAGCGGCCTTTGCCTTGATGGAAGGGACTGCCTCCGCGGCGGATATCGACACCGCCATGAAGCTGGGAACCGGTTATCCGCAAGGTCCGCTCGAATGGGCCGACCGCATCGGGCTGGATGATGTGCTGGCGGTGATTCGCGGACTGCATCGCGACTTGGGAGAGGAGCGCTATCGGCCTGCGCCGCTGCTTCGCAAGCTGGTGCTGGCGGGCCGGGTCGGCCTGAGAAGCGGCCAAGGCTTCTATTCATACGACAATGGAGGTTGACGATATGGGAACGCCTGTAATTATTGATGCTGTGCGGACGCCGATCGGACGGTACGGAGGAGCGTTGAAAGACGTGCGTGCCGACGATTTGGGCGCCGTGGTCATTAGCCGGCTGCTGGAGCGGAATCCGGTCGATCCCGGGCAGATAAGCGGCGTTATTTTTGGCTGCGCCAATCAAGCGGGGGAGGATTGCCGCAACGTCGCCCGGATGTCGCTGCTGTTGGCCGGGTTGCCCGTGGAGGTGCCCGGCGTAACGGTGAACCGCCTCTGCGGCTCCGGCATGGAGGCGGTCAATCAGAGCGCTTACGCGATTATGGCGGGCGCCGGCCACGCTTATATTGCCGGCGGAACGGAGAGCATGACGCGTGCTCCGCTGGTGATGATGAAGCCGGAGGCAGCTTTTCAGCGGGGCCATCAGCATATATACGATACCACCTTGGGGTGGAGAATGACCAATGACAAGCTGGCGGCCGCCTATCCGCCGATCAGCTTGGGCGAAACCGCGGAAAACGTCGCGGAGCAGTACGGCGTCAGCCGGGAGGATCAGGACGAATTCGCGTTGTCCAGCCAGCGGAAGTACGCCGAGGCCCATGCGGCCGGAAAGTTCACGGATGAGATCGTTCCGGTGGAGATCGCCGGGCGCAAGGGGGCGACTTCTCTGTTCGAGCAGGATGAGCACCCGCGTCCCGAGATATCGCTGGAGCAGCTGCAGAAGCTGAAGCCGGCCTTCAAGCAAGGGGGAACCGTCACGGCGGGGAATTCTTCCGGCCTGAATGACGGAGCTGCGGCGCTGCTGATTATGGAGCAGGAGACAGCACGGTCGCTCCGATTGCGTCCGCGCGCGCGGGTGGTCGCTTCGGCGGCTGCGGGCGTCGATCCGGCCGTGATGGGCATCGGCCCCGTCCCGGCTGCACGCAAGGTGCTGCAGATGGCCGGGCTGTCGGCCGGGGAGATCGACTTGTTCGAGATCAATGAAGCATTTGCCGCTCAGGCCGTTGCGAGCGTCCGCGAATTGAACATCGACCCCGAACGGGTGAACGTCAACGGCGGGGCGATCGCGCTTGGCCATCCGCTCGGATGCAGCGGCGCCCGGATACTGACGACCCTGCTCTATGAGATGGAGCGGAGGGACGCCCGTTATGGTTTGGCCGCGATGTGCATTGGCGTGGGGCAAGGCATCGCCACGATCATCGAGCGGGTATAGCGGTGACGCCTGTACACGCGAGTTGAAAAAGGGGCCTTTTTAACAACCTCGATAAGGAGGAATCGACATGAAGCCAGGATTGCACCCAGGAGCAGCTGTATCATTTGACGTGACTGTGACTCCGGACATGCGGCCCGCTTTTGATGGAATAGTAGTGCATGAAGTGATGTCTACCGTCGTGATGATCTATTACATGGAGAAGGCGGGGCGCGAGATAATTGTGCCCTTCCTGGAAGAGTGGGAAGAAGGCTCGGGGTACGCCGTTGACATCAAACACGTCGGACCTGCTGTGGTGGGGCAAGTCGTGACGTTCCGCGCCGTATGTTCCGAGGTTGCGGCGAAGCGCGTCATTTGCCATGTGACTGCCGAGACGGATTTCAATCTGGTGGGGGCAGGGTTGTTTACGCAAGCGATTTTTGACAAAGAGGCCGTGGCGCAGCGGTTCATGGAATTGCGGCAGAAGGTGGAGTCTGGGGAAAAGGGGGAACAATGGCATTAGCCACGCATGCGGGCAAGCGTTCCTTGACGGCTGCGGCCTGACCTTGAGGGCGTTCGTTTATCGAATCAGGCGGCACAAAGCGTTTTACTCCACAGGCTTATGTGATACAATTTGACAAGATGCAACATTTGCCAAATATAGAATGAATCGAACTAGGAGTGGGTGAACGTGAGGCCGCAATCTATGCTGTTTACCATTTACGGCGAGTACGTCCGGCATTACGGCAGTGAAATTTGGGTCGGGAGCCTGACCTGTTTAATGGGGGAATTCGGCTTGACCGAACAGGCGGTCCGGGCCGCTATCTCGCGCATGCTGCGCCAAGGGTGGCTGGAATCGCGCAAGGTGGGGAATCGCAGCTATTACTCGATGTCTCCCCGCGGCAAGAGGCGTCTGGACGAGGCGGCGGCGCGAATTTACAAGCAGGAGACCGACAAGTGGAACGGCAAGTGGTGCATTGCCAGCTACAACATTCCCGAGAAACAGCGGGGAGTGCGGGATCAGCTCCGCAAAGAGCTGGCGTGGCTTGGATTCGGCATGTTGACGACGAGCACGTGGATTAGCCCGAACGATCTTGCCGACAAAGTTAAGGAGATTGTGGAATCACACGAGATTAGCGACCATGTGGAAATTTTTCTGGCGGATCATGTCGCGTGGAGCACTCCTAGACAGTTAGTGCAGAAATGCTGGAACATCGAGGATATCAACGCCGCATATGCGGAGTTTATCGACGAGTACCGGCCGGGGTATGAAAGTTTGCTGAGCAAGGCGGAAAAAGGGCAGGCAGTTCCAGATGGCTGCTGTTTCGTGGAAAAGACCAAGCTGGTCCACCGGTATCGGAAGTTTCTGTTTATCGATCCCGATTTTCCCGAGGAGCTGCTGCCCGATGTTTGGCTCGGCAAGGAGGCGGATCAGCTGTTCCAGAACTACTACGATTTGCTGCACCCGGGAGCCAGCCGTTTTTTTGAACAAGTATACGAATCTTCTCCCGATGCGCTGCCAGATTGATGGCTTTTGCATACCCAAGATATAATCCCTAACCATTCAATTCGGAGCGGCCGGAACCGAAAGGCGGCAGTTAATGCGGTGTTCAAGAGGCAGCTTTTTTGCGGGCTTTCGTGAACGTCTTGCTTCCATGCTTTAAAGTGAGTCTGTGTAAGTCTGCATATGCAGGCTAATGAAGGTGTACCCCGGGTTCCTCGTCCTTAGCGGATGGGGCCCTTTTTTATTTTGCACAACAAGGAGTGTGGTGGATGTTCCGTGCGGCGGCGGGTCGTAGCGAAAGTGAGGCAGGCGATCGGATTAACCATGTTTTAGAGGCTGACCCGCGGGCTCTTGTCACTGCACGTATGAATTATACATTGCACAAATTTGCGCAATCCTGTATTGTAAGGGTATTGGCAGTGAAATATTGCCAATTACGACTTACATATAAGCGTTACTAGGGGAGCCCCGAGCGTGGGCTGAGACAAGGTCGCAATCAAGACTTTAAACCCTTTGCACCTGATCTGGATTATACCAGCGTAGGGAAGTAATCGGCATAGCAGGGATGCTTGGGCTTGCTTTAATATAAGCTTGCCTGCGCAACACTCATTTTATGGGATAGCCGGTTCCTTTCGGGACCGGCTTGTTTTGCGTCTATATCGAGTTTTTATCTAGCTATTTATCAATGACGCAAAACGTGTCTCCTTTGCATGGGAGCTGCCCCTTCATCTTAAGCAATCACTTCATGCGAGGTTCCTTTCTGCGTTTCCGACAACCATGACCTGACAGTGTGCAAAGTTTGCAGCAGCTTGCAGACAAAGGGGATGCGGCTTTAACGGCAAAGCCGTTGAGCAGCCCTTCTCAGCCTGCTAATGCCTCGTGAACAAGCATTAGCAAGGACTCCCGGCAGCGCTTGAATGGTGTAAGCAACCCATTTCAAGGAGGAATCACGTCATGTCTCATACGCTACATCCCCATTCAACGGAAGCTGAACCGCGCGTGTTATGCGCTCCGTTCCCCAATAGCCGGAAGGTATACACGCAAGGATCGCGTCCCGATGTGCTCGTACCGGAACGGGAGATTGCGCTGGCTTCGACAGACACGCCGACCGGCATCGAACATCACGAGCCGCTGCGAGTCTACGATACGAGCGGTCCGTACACGGATGCCGCGTATTCGGCAGATATCCGCCGCGGCTTGCCGCCGCTGCGCAACGCCTGGGTGCTCGAACGAGGCGATGTCGAAGCGTACGGCGGACGCCATGTGCAGCCGGAAGACAACGGCTTCCGGACACCCGAAGCGGTCCGCGTGGCGGGAGCCGAAATCTTCCCGCAGGCCGGCCGGCGGCCGCTGCATGCGCGATCTGGCGGCAACGTGACGCAGATGCATTACGCTAGACGCGGCATCATCACCCCGGAGATGGAGTTCGCCGCTATCCGCGAAGGGGTGTCGCCGGAATTTGTGCGGGATGAGATTGCGCGCGGGCGGGCGATTTTGCCTGCGAATATCAATCACCCGGAATGCGAGCCGATGCTTATCGGCAGCAAGTTCCACGTGAAGATTAACGCTAATATCGGCAACTCCGCCGTCGCTTCGTCCATTGATGAAGAGGTGGAGAAGATGACGTGGGCCATTCGATGGGGAGCCGATACGATAATGGATCTGTCTACCGGCAAAAACATTCATACGACGCGGGAATGGATTATTCGCAACAGTCCGGTGCCGGTCGGCACGGTGCCGATTTATCAGGCGCTCGAGAAGGTGGGCGGACAAGCGGAGGAGCTGTCCTGGGACATCTACCGCGATACGCTCATTGAGCAGGCGGAGCAAGGCGTCGATTATTTCACGATTCATGCGGGCGTGCTGCTGCGTTATATTCCGCTGACGGCCAAGCGCATGACCGGGATTGTTTCCCGCGGCGGCTCGATAATGGCGGCCTGGTGCTTGGCGCACCATGAGGAGAATTTCTTGTATACGCATTTTGAGGAAATATGCGAAATCATGAAAGCGTACGACGTGTCGTTCTCCTTGGGCGATGGCTTGCGGCCGGGCAGCATCTACGACGCGAACGATGAAGCGCAATTCGCCGAGCTCCGCACGTTGGGCGAGCTGACGAATATCGCTTGGAAGCATGATGTGCAGGTCATGATTGAGGGTCCTGGCCATGTGCCGATGCACAAAATCAAGGAGAACGTCGACATTCAAATGGAAATATGCAAGGAGGCGCCGTTTTATACGCTTGGACCGCTGACGACGGATATCGCGCCGGGATACGACCATATTACGTCGGCTATCGGCGCGGCCATGATCGGCTGGTTCGGCACGTCGATGCTCTGTTACGTCACGCCGAAGGAGCACCTTGGGCTGCCGAATAAGAACGACGTGCGCGAAGGAGTCGTCACTTATAAGATAGCGGCACATGCCGCGGATTTGGCCAAAGGGCATCCGCGCGCCCAGCAGCGCGATGATGCGCTGTCCAAAGCGCGCTTCGAGTTCCGCTGGCGCGACCAGTTCAATCTGTCGCTCGACCCGGAGCGGGCCATGGAATATCACGACGAGACGCTTCCGGCTGAAGGGGCGAAGTCAGCCCATTTCTGCTCCATGTGCGGACCGAAGTTCTGCAGCATGCGCATTACGCAGGATATTCGCGAGTATGCCCGTGAGCATGGACTCGAGGATGAGGCGGCCATTGAAGCGGGCATGAAGGAGAAAGCGGAAGAGTACCGGATGCGTTCGGCAGAAGTTCCAAGTTAGCGAGGAGCACGATTCGATTAGGAAACTGCCTAGAATTAGAGAATCACCGTGTTGGGCGGTTCCCGGCAAATCCAGCGGCTGGGCGGGACAATCATGCGGCGCGGAGATGCCGAACAGGCGATGGATTAATGGGTGAAAAAGGAGATAAAGACGGCTGTCAGGCCGTCTTCTTCCTTTATCGCGTTACGTTTCAGCCCGGTACGTATGGCCGAGCGCAGGGCTTAGCCCGAAATAATGGCGGAAGTTATAGATGAGCGGATTCCACTTTGACGGGTCCACATGGCTGCCGTCCGCCATAATGCCGGGGTGCGCGTGAATGGATTGCGCCTGCGTCTCGACAATCGCGAAGAACGAAGCGTATTCCGGGATCGTCACGTTTCGCACCTCACACTCGATTTGGATGGGGCACTCTGCGATTCTCGCTGGCGCTACGGCAATGGAAGGAACCGGCGTCAACCCGGCGGCGTTGAACTTGTCCGGTTCGTACCGGAAAGCCTGGGCTTTATAGTCGGGCACAGGGTGCTTGCCTGTCAACGGGGCGAGCTTCTCCACTTGCCTCCATAAGGAAGCGTCAGGCACGTTGATGACAAGCTGCGGCGTGCGCTGCACATTTTCTATGCATTTTCCTCCGAATCCCATTCCGAGCACCAGGTTGTGCCCAAGCGCCCATGAAGATGAAAGCGGGCTAATGTTCGATGTCCCGTCTTGATTCAGTGTCGTTACTAAAATAACGGGCATGCCGTAATACAATATTTTCGGATCGATCGGAATGGATGGGGATACCCGGTTGTTTTCCGGCGCTGCGCAATTCATGGTTACATCCTCCTGAAATATTTATCGTTGTTGTCGTTCGTACAAGTTTATTGTAGTTTGCTGACGTTTCAACTATCATCGAAATATGAAATACATTTCTGCTGGAGGTGTTCAACGAATGAATGTGCCTGTTAATGTGCCTGTTAATGTCTCTGTCATCGCATCGCTGCTCAGCGATGCATCCCGTTCTGCCATGCTGACGCATTTGCTGGACGGCCGCTTCCATCCTGCAGGAGAGATGGCGCTGGCAGCGGGGATAACGCCCCAGACCGCCAGCTTTCATCTTGCCAAAATGATGGAGTCCGGCGTTGTCGTTGCCGAGAAGCATGGGCGGCACCGCTATTATCGCATTCAGAAATCCGCGGATGCGGAAGTTATTGAACAGCTGCTGTCCCTGACGGGACCGGTTCAGATTACATCGCTGAGACAATCTGTACACATGGAGAAGCTTCGCCAAGCGCGCATGTGCTACGATCACGTTGCAGGCGAGTTGGGCGTATCCATTGCGGAATCATTGACAGAAAGAGGACTGCTGAACAAGAACGGGTCGGAGTTCGTCGTCACACAGACGGGCGAAGCGTTTTTCAACGATTTTGGACTTGAATTGACGGAGTTGAGGAAGAAAAGACGTTCTTTTTGCCGCTGCTGCCTCGATTGGACCGAACGAAAGCATCATGTGGCGGGAGCGCTGGGTCAGGCATTGGCTGAGCGTATGCTGCAGCTGAATTGGCTGGAGCGCGATTCGTCCAGCCGCGCGGTGCATATTACGGAGGTGGGCAGGGAGCGTATATCCGATCTGTTCCACATTTCGCTTTAATGACTGTGATTACGATGTGACCGAGAATATTCTTGCTCTTCATGTTGACCAGTGCTTTGTCGCGATACCGCATCGGGTGCTGAAAAACAGCCCGTCCCACGCTATTATCATACAGTCCACATGCCATTTAGCAGCTCAACCCTTGGATTCTATTGTACATTTTCCAATGGGATATTCGAAGACTGCAACCACACCACAGAAAACAGTGCAAAGTCAGCTATATTTTTGCCTTGCGGCGGTATTCGTTCGGAGTCATGCCAACAAGGGACTTGAAGGTGCGCGAGAAGTGGGATGCATCTTTAAATCCGGCTTGAAGTCCGATATGGGTAACGGTTACGTCGGGAAAGGTCAACAGAAGCATCTTCGCCTGACTGATGCGCCGTCTTGTCACATATTCGAAGATCGTCAAGCCCGTTACTTGCTTGAATGATTTAATGAGGTGGTATTTGCTCGCGTGCAGCCGGGCTTCCATGTCATCCAACGACAGATCGTCCTCATGCAAATGGGTCTCCACATACTCCACTATCCGCTCAGCCCATACGATCGGCTTGGAAGAGTCTTGTTGCCCGGTTCCGAATGTGGATTCACACTGTTCATACAGGAACAAAAATAAATCCAAGAGTGCCGTACGGAGCCGAATCTGAGCCACTTTGCCTTCTACTTCATAGAATCGGTGCAGCCGGAAAAGCAGTTCCTCGGCTTCCGCGCGCTGCTCATCCTGCAGCCGGAGATGCTTGTTCCGCAGGGCGCGGAACGGCTGCAGCACATCAAAATCGCACAGCGGCTTGCACCATGCTTCCGCTTCGCACGGATCGAACAGCATCGTCGTGCGGACGTATGCCTCGCGCCTATCCGGTATAGGGCCGTGTCTGGCCATTCCATTCATAATAATAATGTCGCCCGGAACGAGCTGCAGCTGTTCTTGCCCCAACAAATACTCGCAGCGTCCGCTGTGAAACATATACACTTCATATCCGAAATGCGTATGAAATGACGAATGAATCGGCTTCGTCGTGCGATAGTCCAATGAAAGTATCGGAGTAGGAATAAGCGGCAACGCGAGCCCTCCTTTCGTCGGAATCCTCATATTTCCATCATAACCGAAACGGCGGGCCAGAGGAAACGAAAGAGCGGCAGTTTCATTGTCTGTTTGCTGGCCTCATATTGGCATTGTACGGCCCACTTTCGCACAATGTTGGCGTATTGCAACCTATCCGTTGTAGAAGCGCGGCAGCCTTTCTATAATCAGACTAAGCATGGAAGAAAAAGCATATTTTTGAATGGAGGCACGTCTTCATTTGCACAGAGAGGCGGGAGGATGCATGACTGTAATCGAGGGATATTGTCTGCTTGGCGGCGGGTTCAGACGATGGGATATAGGCGATGATGGGCGCGTTGCGGCGGTTCACAAAGTTCATCCCCTCTTTTTTGCATCAACCGATTCACAGGAGCCGGTTGCGGCTGGAGCATCGGACGCATGGCCCGGCACTATCGGTTCTGGGCCACAGTACAGCTTCATTGCTCCGGGACTTATCGATCTGCAGCTCAACGGCTGTTTCGGCATCGACTTCAATCAGACCTCCCTTACGGCCGGGCAGGTTCATGAAGCTACGCGCAAGCTGTGGCGGCATGGCGTTACCACGTATTATCCAACAGTCATTACGAATACGGATGACAGCATTGCGCAGATCGTGTCCACGATTGCGGCAGCGTGCGAAGAGGATGAGCTTACGGCGCTTAGCATTGCCGGGATTCATTTGGAAGGACCTTATTTATCGATGGAAGACGGGGCGCGCGGAGCCCATGACAAACAGTATATTTGCCCGCCGGATATGACGCAGTTCGCGCGTTGGCAGCAGGCATCCGGCGGCCGCATACGTCTCGTCACCCTGTCGCCGGAGTGGGAGGAAGCGCCAGCATTCATCGCGGCTGCTTGGGCAAACGGCGTTACGGCATCCATCGGACATACGTCGGCATCGCCGGAGCAGGTGCGCCAGGCCGCGCAAGCCGGCGCGCGCATGTCAACGCATCTCGGCAACGGAGCGCACCTCATGATGCCGCGCCACCCAAACTATATATGGGAGCAGCTGGCGGACGAACGCATCTGGACGTGCGCCATCGCGGACGGATTCCATCTGCCCGCTTCCGTCCTGAAGGTATTCCAGCGCGCCAAGCCGGATCGGTTCGTTCTGGTCAGCGACGCGGTCTACTTGTGCGGCTTGGCGCCCGGCCCATACCGGACGCATATCGGCGGCGACGTTGTGCTGACGCCGGAAGGACGGCTCCAGCTTGCTGCCGATCCGCGCATGCTGGCAGGATCGGCCCAGCTGCTCCCGCACGGCATTGCCCATATGGTCCGGACATGCGGATTAGCGCCTGCGGAAGCGTGGAGGGCCGCCTCCCTGCGGCCGGCCATTGCCATGGGGGTGCCGCAGCGGCATGGGCTTGAGCCGGGCGCGCCCGCGGATGCCGTGGAATGGAGCTGGAATGAGGATGCGGCGATTCGGATTCAGCGGGTATGGAAAGCAGGACGACTCGTTAAGGAGGAGTGAGAAATGATGAATTTGGCTGACCTCCGTCCAAGGCTTGGGATATTGACTGACGAAGTGTCGACGCATATGGACGAAGCGCTGGCTTGGATAGCAGGCAAGGGATTGGCCCGCGTCGAGCTGCGCACGATGGACGGGAAGAACGTGATGGAAGTTCCGCTGGAGCAATTGAAGGATCGTGCGGCACAGATTAGCGGCTTGGGGATGACGGTTTCTTGCCTTGCATCTCCTGTATTCAAGTGTGCCTTGAGCCCATCTCGCAGGGTGGCGTCCGGTGATACATTCGGGCAGGCGGAGGAGGGGATAGAGGTTCACTTTGCCATGCTGGATCAGGCGTTTCGTGTCGCTAAGATGCTCGGCACAACTCGAATCCGCATTTTCTCGTTCTGGAGGGAAGAGAACCCGGATGATTATTTTGATGAGATCGTCCGTCATTTGCAGTGGGCCGCCAAGCGTGCTGCACAGGCGGGCATGCTGCTTCTGCTTGAGAACGAGCCGGCCTGCAACGGAGGCTTCGCCGCCGAGGTGGCCGCTTATGTCAGAGCGGTCGGCTCACCGGCGTTGAAGGTGCTGTGGGATCCGGGGAACGAAGCTTACGGCGGAAGAGAGGCGTTCCCTGCAGGCTATGGATATGTGAAAGACGTGCTAGGCCACGTGCATCTGAAGGATGCCGTCTATATTAACGGCCAAGGCGTGTGCGTTCCGCTCGGGCAAGGCAACGTCGACTATGTGCAGCAGCTGCAGGCGCTTCGGCGCGACGGATACGGGGGGGATTTCACGATAGAGCCGCACGTCGTGCCTGAGGGCGGAACAGCGGCAGACGGCGTGGAACTATCCCTCCAAGGGCTGGCGCAGATCATCACAGCCATGCGCGCCTGTCCGGAACCCAGGCCGCTGGAGCCGCTGCGGCAGGATGCGTTGCAAGTGCGCGTCTACGAAGCGCGGGGGCAGATGGGAAGAGCTGCGGGGGAAGCAGTCGCGGACCAGATACGCAGCCTCTTGAGAGAGCAGCGTGAGGTGAGGGTCGTGTTCGCGGCCGCCCCGTCGCAGAATGAACTGCTGCACGCTTTGACCGAAGCGGACGGCATCGATTGGAGCCGGATAACGGCGTTCCACATGGACGAATATATCGGTCTTCCCCCCGATTCGCCGCAGCGATTCAGCCAATATTTGCGTGACAGGCTGATCGATATTGTGCAGCCGGGCCGAATCCACTATATCGGGGCGGGGAACGTCGAATTGATAGAAGCCGAATGTCTGCGTTATGCGGAGCTGCTGCGGGAAGCGCCGCTCGACATCGTCTGCTTCGGCATCGGGGAGAACGGGCATCTTGCCTTCAACGATCCGCCTGTTGCCGACTTCAACGATCCGATGCTTGTCAAACCGGTTGCGCTTGACGAGGCGTGCCGTCAGCAGCAAGTGAATGACGGCTGCTTCGCCACAATCGCAGACGTGCCGACGCATGCGCTTACACTCACCATTCCGGCGCTGCTGTCAGCGCGTTATCTGTACGGGGCCGTTCCCGGGCCGCGCAAGCGTAGGGCGCTGCATCAAGCGATGCACGGACCGATAACGCATGCGTGCCCGGCCTCGGCGCTGCGCATGCATGAACATTGCATTCTGTTCGTCGATGCGGAGGCCTTCTCATCCTCCAATCCGGCTGCTTCGATTCATTCGATTGATTCGGCGGGTAACAGCCACACCACTCTAATGGAAGAAGAGGTGTTATGATGACTTATTCCAACGAACGGAAGCTTCGCTTCGGCATTATCGGCGCGGGCGTCATTATGCCTTCGCATATCGATGGCATACGCAACAACGGAGATGCTGCCGAAGCAGCGGCTATCTTCGACATCGATATCGACAAGGCCCGGAACGCGGCTGAGAAATATGATATCCCGGTTGCAGTTGCCGACATAGATGAGCTGCTGAAGCGGGATGATATCGATGTCGTCAGCATCTGCTTGCCAAGCGGCCTGCATGCAGAGGCGGCGATCGCCGCGGCGCAAGCAGGCAAGCATGTTCTCTGCGAGAAGCCGATCGACGTTACGTTGGAGAAGATCGACAGCATGATTGCGGCCTGCAGACAATATGGCGTGAAGCTTGGCGCCGTATATCAGCGCCGCATGATGCCAGCCGCCATCGCGGCGCGCGAGGCAATTGCCGCAGGCAAGCTCGGGCGGATGGTGCTGGGTGACGCCTATCTGAAATATTACCGCTCACCCGAGTATTATAAGAGCGCCGGCTGGCGCGCAACATGGGAGCTTGACGGCGGCGGCGCGCTGATGAATCAGGGTATTCACGGCCTCGACCTCGTCCAATGGATGATGGGTGATATCGAGTCCGTCTTCGCCTACGCCGCACCGCTTGTGCGCGACATCCCGGTGGAGGACACAGCGGTCGTCGCGGTCAAATACAAAAGCGGCGCCTTCGGCGTCATCCAAGGGGCGACAAGCGTCAACCCGGCACAGGACACGCGCTTCGAGCTCCACGGTGAATTAGGGACAATTGCGTTTGGTGACGGCGGCATCGCGGCTTGGACCTATCCAGGCGGCGAGGAGGATATGCCGCAGCTCGGCACGGAAGCAAAGCAGTCGCCGGGAAGCGATCCGCGCAGTCTGTCCGCCGACGGGCATGCGCTGCTCGTCCGCGACCTCATCGAGTCGATTCGCGAAGACCGCGAGCCGGCGGTGTCTGGCGAGGAGGCGCGCAAGGCGGTGGCGCTCATTCTGGCCATTTACGAATCTGCCCGCACCGGCAAGGAAGTCCGGCTCGGCTAACGTATACATTTATCGACTTACGTTATTGCAGTAAAGGGCGGGGGGGATTTGTCGATGCTCGAACCGCGGTTGGCTTACAACTGAGGCGTTATCCCGAGAGCTTCGTGCCGAGCAAGCAGTGCGATGGCCTTCTGATGATTGGAAAAGCAACCCCGCCCTACTAGCTCAAATACGATTGATGCTAATCGAAAGATTTATCTGTCATTGAAGATAGATGATGAGCGATATCGCGGGGTTTCGTTGCATTGGGTTCGATTAGTAGTCGGCACTTCGATGCCGGCAGGCTACGCATGTGTATTGCGCTGTTTTGTTTACTCTCCCGCTGCGTCAGGAGAGATGCGGTTTGCCTGGCAATTTCAGAAGATAAGACTAACAGCTATGATCGGATCAAAGCATCAAACGTCCTGCAGAGTTGCGCTGCATTCCCTGAATGTATGGGAGAGTGGATCAAGGCGTTAAACGATGACCTATTCGCTATGCTTATCTGAGTGACGTGCAGAGTGGACCAAAGCATCAATCGCCCGGCAGAGTTGCGCTGCATTCCCTGAATGTATGGGAGAGTGGATCAAGGCGTTAAACGATGACCTATTCGCTATGCTTATCTGAATGACGCGCAGAGTGGACCGAAGCATCAAACGTCCTGCAGAGTTGCGCTGCATTCCCTGAATGTATGGGAGAGTGGATCAAAGCGTTAAACGATGACCTATTTGGTAATGCTTATCTGAATGACGATGACGCGCAGAGTGGACCAAAGCATCAAACGTCCGGCAGAGTTATGTTCCATCCTCTGAACGAATGGGAGACTGGCACAAGGGCCGAACGGCGAATGCGGATTATGCAGCTCAGCAACTCTTTCTGGCCATAAAATCGTTATTAAAAGATGGGCTGGGGAGCTCGGGTTCCTCAGCCTTTTCGACTCTATACCCGTTCGCTTGTGGCGCGGCCGTTCCGGCACCGGCGCCGCGTCAAAAGGGTCATGCAGCAAGTAAAATAATCATCGCGACGAGTGTCGTAACAGCGAGGCCGGTGACGACGGGCACGAGATTGCGGCGCGCCAGCTCGAACGGACTGACGCCGCAGATGGCGGCGGCCGGGATGAGCGCCCACGGAATAATCGTGCCGCCTCCGACCCATATGCCTGCCACTTGCCCCAGCGCCGTCAGCGTATCCGTCCCGCCGCCAATGGCGGTGCCGAACAACGCGGCTATGGAGCCGGCGAGCGATATGCCGGAGAATCCGGAGCCGTCCAATCCCGTAACAGCGCCTACGATCGTAAGTGTTATCGCTCCCACTGCAGGATGGAGCGGCACGCTGTAAGCCAGCGCCAGACCAAGATCGTTCACGATTCCGAGCGAGCTCTCCGGCAGCGCTTCGGCGAAGATTTCAAAGAAGGCGGAGTCGCCCAAGTAGAAAAAGGCTGCAATCGGAATAACCGGACCGAACACTTTAAAACCGAACAGGAAGCCGTCGACCAAGTAGGAGGTCGTCTGCTCCAACGCCTGCTTGCGGTGGGTAAGCAACGCTACGAGGATAAGGATGACGGCGGCTGTTCCGCCGATTAGAGCGGTTGCTTCGCCACCCTGCAGGTTCAAGCGGAACAGCATTATGACGTCGATGACAAACAAGCCGGGAATGACGAATGCGAGTAACGTCCTCGCCAATCCGGACAACGGCACGCGCGCGACATCGAAGCCGCTTCGTTCGCCGGCTTTCGTCAAGCCGGTATTCATCGTCAGCCGGCCTGATCTTAAATCCCGCCGCATCATCCAGAAGGCCGCGACGGTCGTCACCGCGCCCATGATGGCCACGAGCGGCACACTTGCCAGCAGCACGCTCTGCACTGCCAGTCCGGCTGCATCCGCAGTCAGCTTCGGAGCGCCTTGGATGACGAAGTCGCCCGATAGCGCGATGCCGTGGCCGAACAGGTTCATCGCCATCGCGACCGCCAGCGGAGGCAGCCCGACGCGGATGGCTGCGGGCAGCAGAACGGCCCCGATTAGGGCGACTGCCGGTGACGGCCAGAAGAAGATGCTAATGGCCATCATCAGGAGGCCCAGCGTCCAATAGGCCATCGAAGGGCCGCGCATCAGCTTCGTGAAGGGGGAGACCATTGTCTCGTTCACGCCTGAAGCGAGCAGAACCCGACTCATGGCGACGATAATAGAGATAATGAGTATCGTGCCGAGCAGCCCTTTTATGGCGTAAATAAAGCTCGTAAAAATACCGCTGACAGCGGAACTGACGGAAGAGGTTGCAAGCAATCCGAGTATAAATATACCGGCCATGCAAATCAGCGTCGTATCGCGTCTCATGACGAGAAAGCCGATGATAAGTCCGATAAACAGAAGGTACACCCAATGGATTCCGATTAAAGCAACACTCATCTTACCACCTCCAAAAATGGACTAAAGGCTTCGTGAGTCGTTTTTTATCCTATGCATGAGCCTATCCATTGGGAAGAGGGAGAAGTTATGAAAGCGGTATTTTTTTAATTAGGAAACGACGCGGACGATAGCAGTTTGAAGCATATCGGCTATTTTGCGCAAAAAAAGCACTCTCGGCTTCAATCCGAGAGTGCTGGCAAACTTACTTTATTTAAAAGTAATGCCTGAGATTACGCATGCGAGCGTTCCTGTGCGATCATTTGGCGCAATACGGTCTGCAGGATGCCGCCGTTATGATAGTAGTCCACGTCCACCATGCTGTCGAGGCGGGCTGTGGCAGGGAACTCGAACGTCGTGCCGTCTTCGCGCGTCGCGATAACTTGCAAGGTCTGTCCTGGTTGGATGTCGTTCGACAGTCCTTGAATATCGAACGTTTCGCAGCCGGTCAGTCCGAGCGTTTTCCAGCCTTGGCCATCCTGGAATTGCAGCGGGAGCACGCCCATGCCGACTAGGTTGGAGCGGTGAATACGCTCGAAGCTCTCCGCGATGACGGCTTTCACGCCAAGCAGGAACGTTCCTTTCGCCGCCCAGTCGCGGGAGCTGCCGGTTCCGTATTCTTTGCCTGCGAGGACGATAAGGTTTGTGTCATCGCCTTGATATTTCATCGATGCGTCGTAAATGGACATGACTTCGTCCTGCGGCAAGTATTTCGTAACGCCGCCCTCGGTTCCCGGAGCGATCTGGTTGCGGATGCGGATGTTCGCAAACGTGCCGCGCATCATCACTTCATGGTTACCGCGGCGGGAGCCGTAAGAGTTGAAGTCTTGGCGGCTGACGCCATGGTCAATCAAGTATTGGCCCGCAGGGCTGTCTGCCTTAATGTTGCCTGCCGGGGAAATATGGTCGGTCGTTACGGAGTCGCCTAATAGCGCCAGTACCCGTGCCGCCTTAATATCCTTAATGTCGTTCAGCTCGGAACCGAGGTTCGAGAAGAACGGCGGGTTTTGAATGTATGTCGATTTGGCATCCCATTCGTACAGTTCGCCTTCAGGAACCGGAATGTTGTTCCAGCGTTCGTTTTGCGTAAACACATTCTCGTATTTCGCACGGAACATGGCTGGACTAATCGCTTGGGCAACCGCCTGTTTAATTTCTTCGGAAGAAGGCCAGATGTCTTTCAAGTATACAGGCTGATTGTTCTGATCATAGCCAATCGGTTCGTTCGCCAAGTCGATGTTCACCGTGCCTGCAAGCGCATATGCGACGACAAGCGGAGGAGAAGCAAGGTAGTTCGCCTTCACTTGCGCATGCACGCGGCCCTCGAAGTTGCGGTTACCGGACAATACGGCCGCCACCGTCATATCCTGATCGGCAATCGCCTTGCCCACTTCATCCGGCAATGGGCCGGAGTTCCCGATACATGTCGCGCAGCCATATCCGGCCACATGGAAGCCAAGGGCTTCAAGAGGCTCGATGAGACCCGCTTTTTTCAAATATTCGGTTACGACCAGCGATCCTGGAGTCAAGCTGCTCTTCACATAAGCCGGCTTCTTCAAGCCGCGTTCTACTGCCTTCTTCGCTACCAAGCCGGCGCCGATCATGACGCTAGGGTTGGATGTGTTCGTGCAGCTTGTAATCGCTGCGATGACGACTGCGCCGGTTGTTAATTGGCTCGTTTCGCCGTTCGGATGGGTTACCGGAACTTTTTGTTCGATTTTTTCGTCGCTCAGCCCGTATCCGCCTTTGTCAATCGGCGTGCGTACGATGTCGAGGAACGATTTCTTCATCTCGGTCAATTCAACGCGGTCTTGCGGACGCTTCGGACCGGCCAAGCTCGGCACGATGGAGCTCAGGTCGAGCTCGATGATGTCGGAGAATACCGGATCCGGCGTGTCCGATGTGCGGAACATGCCTTGCGCTGTGTAATAAGCTTTGACGAGCTTGATTTGCTCTTCGGAGCGTCCGGTTAACCGCATGTAGTTCAACGTTTCTTCATCGACAGGGAAGAAGCCGATCGTCGCGCCGTATTCCGGAGCCATATTCGCTACGGTAGCGCGGTCCGCCAAGCTGATGTTGCCAAGTCCCGGACCAAAGAATTCCACGAATTTGCCAACAACACCTTTTTTACGGAGCATTTGCGTTACGGTAAGCGCCAAGTCGGTCGCTGTCGCGCCTTCCGCCAAGCTGCCCGTCAATTTGAAGCCGATAACCTCAGGCGTAACGAAGTAGAGCGGTTGACCGAGCATGCCGGCTTCCGCTTCGATGCCGCCGACGCCCCAGCCCACAACGCCAAGACCGTTAATCATTGTTGTATGCGAATCCGTACCGACGAGGGAATCAGGGAATACTTCGGTAGCGCCGTCTACTTCTTTCGTTGCGGCTACGGATGCCAGATATTCCAGGTTAACTTGGTGCACGATCCCGGTAGCCGGAGGTACGGCTCTAAAATTATCAAATGCCGTCTGTGCCCAGCGCAGGAACCGATAACGCTCTTCATTGCGCTCGAACTCGACGTTCATGTTATATTCCAACGCATCTTTGGAACCGAAAGCATCGACCATAACGGAGTGATCGATAACGAGATCGACCGGCACGAGCGGGTTAATCCGTTTTGGGTCTCCGCCTGCTTGCTTCACGGTGTCGCGCATGGCGGCCAGATCGACGACGACCGGAACCCCAGTGAAGTCTTGAAGCACGATGCGTGCGGGAATGAACGGAATTTCCTTATTCTCATCACGTCCATCCGCCCAATTGGCGATTTGATTGACGTGTTCCTTCGTAATCGCGCGTCCGTCGAATTGGCGAATTGCCGCTTCAAGCAGCACCTTGATGGAGAAAGGGAGCTGATTGACAGAACGGTAGCCTTGGGATTCCAACGCTTCCAAGCTGAAATAACGGTACGCCTTGCCGTCGACGCTAAGTTCGCGCTGTGCGGAAAATGCATCTGTTCTTGCCATAGAAAAAACCTCCTTCTTGGTTTTGCAAAAGTGTATTGCGTAATTGCATCTGGCTGTAAAGTAGTGTAGGTTGTTTCTTTTCTATCTTTGTTTCATTAGATGGAACATGATTTCATAATTTCTTCACACCTTCAGTATATCGCGTTCCAATGAGGCCGTAAAGAGCTTTTCCTGCAAAAAAATGCCTCATTTACGGCTAGCTCAGCTTCTATTTGCAAACGTTCGACATGTGGTTGATAGTTCCTGCATACAATGGATAGCAAAATGCCGCCGCTTCAAGACAGCCTGTCCAAGCTGGTGAGGCCATGCGGCATGTCGGACAAGGAGGCAGTAATATGCGGCAGGATTGGAAAAATACGCTCTATTTATATGTCGATCAGCACAATCGAACCGAAGTCGAGGACAGACAACATGCCGTCTCGGCCCCTATTGCGGATATGGACTATGTGCTTAACGCGAGCGATCGGGCTAAAAGGCTCAAGTCATGGTATCGGGAGCGCGGCACGTCTCCTTTGAAGAGCGAGACAAAAGCCAAGCTCGTTCGGACTCATGAGGGTGACGGGGAAGTGACGGTTGACGTCGAGTTCCACATTCAGCGCGTCTGCGAGCAGCAGGGCGTGTCGCTTTTCGATGAGCGGATTGAAAGGGAACGTTTGACCTTAATGAAGGATGGCGACGGATGGATTATCGGGCGAGTCGAAACACCGGCGCTTGAGCGGCGCGGCAAACGTCTCAAGGGAGAGGCGCACGAGTATGAAGAACGGGGATTTCGTTCCACGCCATTTTTGAACCGTAACGTTCTAGGCGGTGTCCGGACGGCCCGGGCTGTGCCTTACCGCCGCGATAGGGCGGTAGAATATGCCGAGCAGTGGTGGAATGAAGCCAATCCGCGTTTTCTTAGCTTTGAAGTCGATTGCACCAATTATGTCTCCCAATGTCTCTTTGCAGGGGGAGCGCCTATGAACTATACTGGTAGAAGAGAAACGGGCTGGTGGTATAGAGGCATGGTGAACGGACAGGAAGCCTGGAGCTTCAGCTGGGCGGTCGCCGACAGCTTGGAACGGCATTTAACGAACAGCACGAGCGGTCTTAGGGCTGAAATGGTCAGCCATGCAAGCGATTTGCAGCTGGGGGACATTATCGCCTATGATTGGGACGGCAATGGCCATTACCAGCATAATTCAATCGTGACGGCATTTGATGTTAGCGGCATGCCGCTTGTTAATGCCCATACGACGAATAGCCGGCATCGCTACTGGGACTATCAGGATTCCTACGCTTGGACGGAATCGACGCAATACCGCTTTTTCCATATTGTAGATGCTTTCTAGCTGGAATGCTTTTCGCGCATGTTCAAAGAGTCGGATTTTGGAATAACCTCTAAACGATATGCACCTTGACCTGTGAAGCGTTAGACCCGGATCTTTGGAGAGGACAACAGGCGCTCGAGGCGCTGACGGAGGGAATTATGGGACAACAACAGAAATTGCGCGTCGGCTTGGTGTACGGCGGCAAATCGGGGGAGCATGAAGTATCGCTCTCGACGGCTTTCGCCGTAATGGGGGCACTGGATTACGAGAAATACGAGATTGTTCCTTTCTATATTACGAAAATGGGAGAATGGCGCGTCGGCGAACTGCGCAGCGCGCCGTTTCATGATAAAGCAGAGCTGGCGCTGGAATCTTGTGCAGGACGCACCGTGCGCGCGATGGAGATACTGTTCGCCCGCTTGGACGGAGCCCGCGGTCCAGCACACGAAGCGAGCTGCGAAGTAGATGTCATGTTTCCGCTTCTGCACGGTACGAATGGCGAAGACGGCACGATTCAAGGCCTGTTCGAAATGGCGAATGTGCCATATGTGGGCGCGGGCGTGTTGGCGTCTTCCGTCGGGATGGACAAAGCCGTGATGAAGCAAGTATTCGCTCATGCGGGTCTGCCACAGTGCAAATACGTACATTTCATCCGGGCTGGCTGGGAGCATAATCAAGCGGATGTTATCGCACAGATCGAGAACGAGCTCGGCTACCCGTGCTTCGTCAAGCCGGCCAATCTCGGTTCTTCGGTCGGCATCTCCAAAGCGGGCAATTATGGCGAGCTCATCCAAGCCATCGAAACGGCATTGCGCTATGACCGCAAAATCGTGGTGGAGGAGTTCGTTGACGCGCGCGAGGTGGAAGTGAGCGTGCTCGGGAACGACGAGGCTCAGGCGTCCGTGCCGGGCGAAATCGTCTCCTCGAACGATTTCTACGATTACAAGGCGAAGTACATTGACGGTAAATCGCAAATTGTCGTTCCGGCTCCGCTTGACGAGGAACTGCTTGACAGGCTGCGCGATATGGCGGTGCAGGCGTACCGAGCTATCGATGGCTCGGGCTTGTCCCGCGTGGATTTCTTCGTGTGCCGCTCGGATATGCGCATCTTCATTAATGAAGTGAACACGATGCCGGGCTTTACGCCGTTCAGTATGTACCCGCTCATGTGGAAGGAGACGGGGATCGCTTACAGCAAGCTGCTCGACCGTCTGATCCAGCTTGCGTTGGAACGCTATGCAGTGAAGCAGCAATTGAATTACGAGAGTGTGTAATTGCCATGATATATAAATAATAATGGGGCGGATGCCGTTTGACGGCAGCCGCTTTTTTCATGGCGGCAGGAAGCGGACGTTTTGGGGCTTTTGGGTCACGCTGAAGGACGGAGTGAAGAATTAATAGGTAAAATAGGCGAATCCTGCCGGTATGGACCCGCGGGATTTTTGCGTTTCACGGAAATGGGGGGAACATTTACAAGCAAGCGGCTGCAAATTCGGCAGGATGAACGCTTTATAATAGAAGAGACCCGTTTTATAAAGAAAGTATTAAATTCGACGAAGCCTTCCTAATATAGCGATATACTTGAAAATAAGGAGAGGACGAATATGCCAGCACACTTATTGCTTGTTGAAGATGATAGAGAGATAGCCCGTATCGTGCAGGACCATTTGCGCAGGCAGGGCTATAAAGTCACGTGGTCCTCTACGGGGCTGGAAGGTTGGGAGGATTTTCACAACGGCTCCTTCGACTTGGTTATGGTCGATTTGATGCTGCCGGAAATGGACGGATTCACTCTGTGCAAAAATATTCGCCTGAGCAGCAATGTGCCGCTTCTTATCATAAGCGCGCGCCATGAAGACGAAAGCAAGGTGAAAGGGCTGGAACTGGGTGCAGATGACTACGTCACCAAGCCGTTCAGCCTATCCGAGCTATCGGCGCGAATCAGCTCGCACTTGCGGAGATTTCGCCGGTACGAGAGTGAGGAGGTTCAGCCCCGCTTCAAAAAATACGAGGGCGGACTCATTATTGACGAAGATAATCAGCTCGTCACGCTGCACGGTCAACCGATCGCGCTGACGTCGAAAGAATGGGCATTGCTGCAGCTGCTGGCCCAGAATCCGCAGCGGGCTTTTTCAAAGAAGGAATTGTATGAGCATGTGTGGCATCAAGTCAACATCGAGGGCAACAACACGGTATCCGTTCATGTTAAAAGTCTCCGCACCAAGCTGGAAGAGGATATTCGCGACCCGCTATACATTCAGACTGTATGGGGAACAGGCTACCGCTTTATCGGCGAGCTGGCGCCATGAAAATAAAGCATTGGCTGATGGTGTCCTTTCTCGTCGTCATGCTGCTGCCGGTCGTTGCCGGTCTCGTATTTTTTCAACTCGTTCAAGCCTATGACGAGCGCCAAGAATTCAAGGAATACGTAGAGGTGACGGGACGTCTGCAGGAAATAGAGCTATTGCTGCAGGAAGGCGATCTGTACCGGGTGCAGCCTGCAGAGAAGTTCCAAGCCGTGCAGAACGCGGCGAGCCGCTCGCTGAAAATAACTTTGTACCGTGCGGATGGCGTAACTGTATTTTCTTCGAGGGCGGATAATCTTGCTCCGAAGCTGTATCGGGTGAATGCCTCGATTCTATACGAGCATTTATACGAACTGCGCAAGTCCCATCGCGCCTATACGCTCAAAAAGCCTGTTTTTCATCAGGATGAGCTGATTGGCTTCTATGAGATTACGATAGTCCGGGATCAGTGGCTGGAGGCGTTTCAACTTCGGACGTTGCTTGTTGCTGTTGGCTGGGGATTGTTTTTTCTGCTCTTATACGGAGCGGCGTTGTTCGTCATTCACCGCAAGCTGAACCGTCCGATGAACGGGCTGATGAAGCAGATGGCGGCGTTCGCGAAGGGCGAAGCCGTGCCGGCCGTGGCCAGCGTTGCGAAGGATGAGATGGGCGAGCTTATCTCCCGTTTCCATGCGATGCGTACCCAGATTGAACGCGCGCGCCAACATATCGCGGAAGAACAGCGGGAAAGAGAGTATATGGTGGCCTCGCTGTCCCATGATTTGAAGACGCCGCTCACCTCGCTTCATGCCTATGCGGAAGCTTTGCAGCAGGAGGAGGAGTTATCCGAGGAAGAGAAGCGGGAATATTACGCTGTTGTGTTCGACAAGATCGAGCACATGAAGCGGATGCTGGACAACTTGACGATGTATACCGCTCTGAAATCATCTGCGCAGCTCGAAGAACGGGTGGAAGTGGATGGCGACGAAATGTTCGACATGCTCTTTGCCGGATATGGCGAGTTGTGCGCGCAGCGCGGCATCCGGCTTACGACGGAGACCAAGGTTACGGGCTCTTACCTGATGAATGCGCAACAAATGATTCGGCTTGTCGATAACCTCATGAGCAATTCGATTCGGTATACAGGAAGCGGCCAGTCGATCTGGCTGGGAGCCTGTTCGCCGTCTGAGCCGCTTCCGCCTTGGATTTTCCCGGTGATGGCCGAAGAGGTGCGGGCATGGAGAGGCGGCGGCTTGCTCATGCTCGTGCAGAATCAAGGCGGGGCGATTCCGCAAGAGCAAATGGACCGTATATTTGCACCGTTCTATCAAGCCGATTCTTCGCGGACGAAGGCTCATACGGGGAGCTCCGGGCTTGGCCTCAGCATTGCGCAGATGATTGTGGAGAAGCATGACGGCGAGATCCGGATTTGGTCGGAGGCTCCATTCGGGACGCTTGTGGCATGTCGTTTTCAAGCAAACAAGGAGGATCCATCATGATGATTCGTAGCGGACTGAGCTTACTATTAGCCAGCAGCATATTAATAAGCGGATGCCAAGGAGGGACCTTGGGCTTGCAGCTGTCCGGCGAGCAAATCGTCGACAAGGTGCTGGAGGAAGGGAAGGGCAAGATCTCTTATTATGCCGAGAGCACAAGTGTTACCTATGAAAACGGGAAGCGGACAGACGAATTCAAGATGAAGGAATGGCTTGACGCGAACACAGACAGGAAGCGGATCGAGTTGACCACTGGCCATGACAGCAGCATATCGGTGAACGACGGCCGGCAGATCATTGTGCTGGACCGCGTGAAGGGGAAGGCTTTCCGCGTGCAGCTGGATGATCAGGCGCAGCCGCTGACGCAACGGGAGCAGGTCAAGGCGCTGCTGGAGTCGCTGCGGAAAAGTCATGAATTTGAAACGATCGGGGAAGAAAAGGTTGGAGAATGGAATACAATTCATTTCAAGGCCACTGCCAAGAAAAAGAGCGATCTGTTTCAACGCATGGAGCTGTGGATTGATCCGAAATCATGGATGGTATTGAAGAGCGTCTTTGAGAGCGGGCCGATGACATCGGAATCTTTGTATACGAAGCTGGATCTGTCTCCTCAATTCACTGACGATACGTTCACGTTGGAGATTCCCGATGGCGTTGCGGTGCGTGACATCGACAATGCCAATCAGACGAAGAACGTGTCGCTGCCGGAAGCGGAGGCGGCGCTGGGCCAATCGTTTCTGCAATGGAAATCGGTCGGAGGGAAGCTGGCCGGCATCGAGCTTTACGATATGCAGGGCGAGTTGAAGCGAACGGAGATTACGCTGAATTATTGGAAGGATGACAAGCCGTATTTTACGATGAGTGTATTCCCTATCCCGGACGATACAGGCGATAAGATTAACAGTTATTACGGTGAAAAAGTGGAAGTCCGCGGCAAGCCAGGCTCGTATTCAGATACGATGCGATCGGTAATTTGGGATGAAGGCGGGTTACGATACATCATTTATCCGGAGCAAACGGACGTGACACGGGAACAGGTGCTGTCCATTGCAGGCCAATTGCAGCAATAATATATCCGTTGTGAAGGAGTTTTGTTATGTATAACAGACTGACACATAGACTGCATCCCGATTACGTAAAGGCGGCGCGGATCCGCGCTTTTCTTACCCATCTCGTTCTTTTCGCGATGGTTGTGGCCTATGTGCTCGTTGCGCGCGATCAAGGGTGGGTGTTGTATCCGGCCCGGATTGCGCTGGTTCTATTTCTTGTTACATCTATATGGTATATTGTCATCTCGCCTGTGCTGACCTACAGCTATTTCAAATACGAGGTGCGGGAAGAGGAAGTGGAGATTCAATCGGGCATCTTCTTCCGCAAGCACATCCTGGTGCCCATGACTCGCGTGCAGCATGTAGAAAAAGCTAGCGGACCGGTGCTGCGCAAATTCGGGTTGGCCAAAATATCGATCGCAACCGCGGCCACGACTCACGAAATTGAGGGGCTGCAGGCGGCGGCTGCCGAAGCGTTGAAGCAGCGCATTGCGGTACTCGCCCGGGTGGAGGACGACGATGAATAAGGACACGCGCCTGCATCCGTTGTTTATTTTGTTTTCTTTGGCGGACACGGCAACGAAGCTGTGGCCGGTGCTGCTTCTCTTTGCCTTTAAAGGGGCGAAGAACTCACCTCTATTTCTAATCATGGGCGGCGGCGTCCTGCTTCTGTTCCTCATTGCGGACGTAATCAAATGGCGCAGGTTCACCTATCGGATAGAAGCGGATAAGCTGATTATCCGCCACGGGTTGTTCATGCGGGACGAGAAGACGATTTACTTCAGCCGCATCCATTCGGTGCGGGTGGAGCAGCCGCTGCTGCCGCGCCTGTTCGGCATGGCGCAGCTGAAGATTGAGACGCCCGGCGGCAGCGCGGAGGCGGACGGCGTCCTGCCGGCGTTGACGCGTGAGGCGGCTGAGCAGCTGCGCAGCGTGCTGATGCGGCAGGGCAAGGAAGCGGAGCCGTCTGGCGAAGCCGGGGCCGCGGAAGCGGAAGCTCGGGAGCCCCGGGAAGCAGCCGCAGCTCCGCTTCCGGGCCATGACGTCCGCATGACGGCGGGGCAGCTGTTCGTCGCGGCGCTCAGCACGATGAACTTCGGGCTCGTACTGGCGTTCTTCGCCGGAATCATCTCGTTTGCCGATGATATTGCGAAGTTTATCATCCCGCAGAGCGTGTTCGATAAGCTGCGGCAGTTTTACGAGACGAGCGTGTCCGGTCCCATGTCCATCCTCGTTACAATTGCGGGAGCGCTGCTCGTATCGTGGCTTTTGTCGACCGCGCTGTACATCGTCAAATATTATGGCTTTACGGCAGAGCAGCGGGATGGGGAGATCCTCATTACGAACGGACTGTTCGAGAAAAAAATAAATTCGTTCAAGCCGGAGCGCGTGCAGGCGATTGTCGTGAAGGAAAGCCTGCTGCGGCAGGCGATGGGCTATGCGGAGATCGAAGTCCGCGTCTTGTCGGCGGATAAGAAGGAGGCGTTGATGCTGCATCCGTATGTTCCCGTGCGGGAACTTCCGGCGCTGCTGTCCCGGTTCATTCCGGGCTTTGACATCGGCTCCGTGCAGCACCATGCGCCCCGGAGGGCCTGGTGGTACTATTTTCGTTATCAGCTGCTCTTCTTGGTGCTGGCCTTCCTGGGACTATATTGGTTCCAAGGGCCGCTAGCGTATTGGGTGCTGCTGTTGCTTCCCGTGCTGCTGCTGACGGGTTACTTAAGCTTCCGTGACGAAGGAGTGGGACTGCAGGACCGGCAGCTTATCGTGCGGAACCGGATTATCGCCCGCAAAACGTGCTATGTGCTGCGCCCGCAGATCGTGGCGCTGAAGCTGGGCCATACGTATTTTCAGGAGAGGAAGCAGCTGCAGTCCCTGACGGCCCATCTGTTGAACGGCGATTCTTATTCGCTGACCTGCCTGGAGGAGCGGGATTTGCAGGGAGTGTGGCATTGGTATCGCAAAAGGAAAAGGTAGAGTACAGACGTGTCGTCGATCGCCAATCGCGTAAAAAGTGCGGGGGATCGACGACACTTTATTTTTCAGAGAGAAAAGGAGCTTGGTCGAGCTGGGAGTAGATTTGCCAATGAATTCAGATTTTTTATTTTCGTCTAAATGTGGGGAGGAGAGCAATGGCGATGTGGCGAATGCTTTAAGGACAAGGCTTTTTGGGGTTTTGAATGTACATATAAGGAATTGAAACTGTCTTCCTTCCCGTCGAATCGCTTATTAATGCCAAGTTTTGAATGTACCTATAAGGAATTGAAACGCCACCCACGTTCGTTCTTCTCGGTTGACGTGGGATTGTTTTGAATGTACCTATAAGGAATTGGAACTCTGAAATCTCTATTGCCTCTTGAAGCAACGCGGGTGTTTTGAATGTACCTATGAGGAATTGAAACATTCAACAAGTCGATCCCGTACTTCATCTGGCTTCTGTTTTGAACGTACCTATGAGGAATCGAAACATGGTGAATTGAACAATTAATAAAATAACGAGCTTTAAGAAACGAGCTTGTAATTTTATTACAGTGTTATATTGTGTACGTTGCAAGGATAAAAGATAAATAATTCTTAACCAAGACTTTTCCTATTAAGTTGGAAAGAAAAAGTTCTTTTGTGGATCAGTGTCCTCTATAATGTCGTCGACCTCCAATAGCGTATAAAGTACGGGAGATCGACGACATTTTATTTTTCTAAGGAAAATGGAGCGTTTTCGAGCTAGGATGTCATTTTGTAGTTTAAATGAGATGTTCCCTTTTTGATGAACATTGGAAGGAGAATAAGGGATACTTGTCGAAATGCCTTTAAGAGCAAGGTTTTTTTGGGTTTGTATCGTACCTATAAGGAATTGAAACGCCGCCTGCCCGAAGGAAGGCGTTTGTGTCAGCCTGCGTTTGTATCGTACCTATAAGGAATTGAAACATGAATACGTCTGCCGTGATGCCTGCTTGAAACGTGGTTTGTATCGTACCTATAAGGAATTGAAACTTTTTTGAATCGAACCAATTTCGCAGTGGTTCAAAGTTTGTATCGTACCTATAAGGAATTGAAACTTATAATCTCTTCTGCTCGTTTCTTCAATGCTTCTGCCGTTTGTATCGTACCTATAAGGAATTGAAACAGTCAATCGTACATTCCAGTAATGGCCTCGTTTTCGTTTGTATCGTACCTATAAGGAATTGAAACGTGATTCCGTAGATAAGTGCGTTTATTGCTGTATCAGTTTGTATCGTACCTATAAGGAATTGAAACGCTTAGCGACCAAGCTTACTCTGTATGCAATCCCGGGTGGTTGTATCGTACCTATAAGGAATTAAACTCTGCCCCAATGCCACAGTGGGCCCACACGCTCGTCCGGTTTCTATCGTGCCTAAATTCAAAAGGAATGCAGGTACAATGAACAGGCTGAATAATATAACTAAGAAGCTGACGCTTGCTAGAGACAGACGTTAGCTACTGTTTGTTACGATTTAACCTAACTTTACGCCTTAATTTCGAGGACAAAATCATCAATCAGGACAGAAATTACCTGCTTCAGATATCGCTTTTATAAAGATTATTAAACGATTTATAGCAATTTCTCCATTTGTGCAAATCATAAAGGTTCACCTCCTGCTTTTATTCTACGAATCTAGCAATCAATGCCTTGTGTTCAGAGAATCCCGCAAATATGTTTTTTGGCAGTTCCAACCTTTACGCTTGAATTCAGGTTTTCCTCATATCGTTCCCCTAAAGCAAGAACTGTATATTATCTCTTCGCTCATCTTCACATCCTTTTACCATTCTGAGCTCCCTCTTCATATAGGTATTGAAAATGACTGTTCGCGGCAAAAATCATCCAAATATTAGATATTATTGTAATTCATTATGACATTCGATGTTTTTGTCATATTAACGAAACACAATATAACAATCCTTATTTCATGCAAGATTCAAAGACATGTTATCGTGAAAATGTCTCGATAGTTAAAAATATCTAATAAGGAAAGGAGTGAGAAATGAGAAAAGCAGCGGGCATAAGTAATCAACCATTGCAGCAGGAAATTCAACTTTATTAAGATTGGGAGATGAATGTGTATGAATGCCAAAATAAAATTTCTAACAGCAATCATGATGTTAGGTGCTACATTTCTGATGTCGGCAGGAAACATTGCCAGTGCTGACACGGAAGCGATGAACGTAAATAACCAAGTAAGATTGTCCAACTATCAGGCGGTACAGGTTGTTAATATCGAACAATCAGCCAGAAAAGTAATTCCCAATTATGTGCGATATATTCATAACGGTTTGCATCCTAGTGTCAGAGTAGATGTGCTTGATGTGAAATTAATAAATGTGGAAGAAAAAGGTGCTGTTCCAGATTATCCGGTTACATCGGAGCTCATTCAAAGAGGACCGGAGAAATTGGTCGAGACTTTAACGCATGATGCGATTAATAGTAGTTCTTCCGGTGAATTAACGGTTTCGCATACTTTTCAACATGGCGTATCGAACGCTTCCACTCTAACGAAATCTATTACCCATAGCCATAAAGCTGGCGCTAAATTTACTTATAAAACAAAAGCCGAATTTTTAGGCACAGGAGCAGAAGTTGGGGGTGAACTCGCATATGAATATACGAATTCAAATCAAAGCGGAACATCTGATGCAAAAACAATAAATTATGTCATCAGCTCATCTGCATCGGCAAAATTGCCGCCCATGTCCAAGGGGACTTTGATTTCAAGTGTATATTCATCCCCCGTCGTTTATAAAATAAAGAGCCAAAGCTACTTTACTGGAGACGTTCAATTTTCTTACATTTTATCGGACGATGCTCCGGGAGCCGTCCGGACTTTGACTGTTCCATTGTATGATTTATTTGGCAGAGGGGATGAAAATAACGATGTTGCGTTTAAAGATAATCTGTGGGCAAAATCTGTTTGGGATGCTACGGGTAAACAGACGAAAGCATTGATTTTTGAAGGTGCTTCTATATTGAAAATGGACCAGCAATACAGAACGGAGACATACTTGAAGGATGTAAAAGCGCGTTAAGCAGCACGACCTGTTCTTGTGTTTTGTCTAACCAATTGAAATTCTCCCCTTATATTGGTTGCATGTAGAAGCTGAATCATAAAGGTTCACCTCTTGCTTTCACTCTGTGAAACTAGCAATGAAATTGCATGGATTAGATTTCAGAGTCTCTCGAAAATATGTTTTTTACAGTGTTAGCAACCTTGCAAGAATAGATTTTTTTGTAGCCAAAAGAGTTCGTGGCAGGTGGATACTGGAAGTAAATCATTATTGCATAAGAATAATGATTGGTAAAGATGAAATGGATATGATACCCATCTTTTTAATAGCACTTAGGAGCTTGTTCCTAAGTGCTATTTTTATTACTTTGTGACAAAATTATGAAGTATTTGGAAAAATCAAGGATTAACTGCTTATAAAATAGAAATAGGAAAATGTAACCAAAAAATACAAGGAGGTTCATAACTATGAGCACAAAAAAGAAAGTAGTAGCTGTAGCAACCATTCTTACTTTAGGGTTAGGTTTTACAGTAGGATTCACACCGGCTTATGCGCATTCAGACGAATCTTTATCGAAGAGCACTCCTATCTCATCTGTTGAGAAACAGGAACAATCACCCTTCACTGGATATATCATGTCCATTGGCGACAAGTATATGACTGTTGCAGATACTCCCACAAAAGAAGAAGCAGTGCAAGGAGATTGGAGAGAGCTAGTCGATCAAGGCAAAATATTAATTGTTCCTATTCCAGAAGATGGAACATATGTGATAGGAGATAGATTGAATGTCTATTTCAAAGCAATGACTACGTCACTTCCACCAATTGCGATTTCACCTACTATTGAAAAAATAGTAGAGTAATTTATGTGCAAATGCTGGGTTTTAGCTGACATCAGGGGCATAATAGTCAAGACCCCATTTAGCGGCATTGAAAAAAACTAGGCTATAAGCTGCTTCCGGTATGTTACCGGGGGCAGCTTATTTAGTTTTTGTTGTGGTCGACGAGTCAACGAGACATGCTGATTTGGGTGCTAACCTGTCGTGGTAGGCATGGGACGTGTATTGGAAGCCTTGATCGCTGTGAACGATCAAGCTGCGCACGTCTTTCTGCTTTGCAGAGGCTTGTTCAAACGTCTTCAGCACGAGTTCATTACTGTTACGTGAACATAAGCCACAATTTCATTATTGAACAAATCTTTTATCGCCGAGAGGTAAATCCATTGTCCTCCAACCCAATACTGGGTAATATTTGTCACCCAAATCTCACTTGATTTTGTCGCGCGAAAATCCTGTTTTAATAGATTCTTTGCTACACGCTCTCCGGTCGAAGATACTTAGTTATTGCGATGCTTCCGGCGAATCTGTGAACGTAGGCCCAAGATTTGACTGAGCCGCAAAATTTTCTTGTGACTCATCCACACGGCATGGGCTTGAAGTAAGAATTCGGCGGTATCCGTAGACGCCTGATATAGCGTTCATATAGCTGCTGAATAAGTTCTTTCCTTCCTCGTCCCGATCAACATCTTTACGCTTTACAGGTTCACCTCCTGCTTTCATTTTATGAATCTAGCAATGAAATTGTATGGACTGCTTTTCAGAGTCTCTCGAAAATATGACCTGCATTATGACCTTGCAAAGGAATTAAGTCAGAGCAAACAAAAAGACAAGCCTAGATATGGGACATGGGGAAGTATACCGGATTAAGGCTTATCCAACCTTTTTAAACGGAAGGATGCTATATTATATTTAACGGTTCTATGAACATAACTTCGATTAGCCCGAAGATGTACGGTTTGTACAAAAAATAATGTGTAAACGCAGGGGAGGTATAGCAGGGTGAATAAAATTTTTAGCGAAATACCGGATGCCTGTACATGGAACATCGTGGAGGCTGTTCATAAAGGTTGGTCAAAAGATAAGAAGTATTATATCAGAGCTATAGATGGCAGAGATTTGTTACTGAGAATGGCGGACATATCCCAATATGAGAATAAGAAACGGGAATTCGAATCTGTAAGAAAGCTTGATGATATTGATATATTAATGTCCCGGCCGATTGATTTTGGAATTTGCAATAACGGTCAGTCCGTATACTCTTTATTCACGTGGGTCGAAGGAGAGGATGCGATGCAGGTTATTCCTGCACTAAGCGCTAAGGAGCAATATGGGCTCGGCGTTAAAGCAGGGGGATTTTTAAGGAAAATGCATCAAATTCCTGCAGAGAACAATCAGACGTCTTGGGCAGAGTATTATAATGGAAAAATAAATAAATATATATCGAATTATAAAGCATGTGGTATTCATTTAAAGGGTGCAGATAAAATAATCAACTATGTTGAACAAAATCGATATCTATTAGAAAACCGTCCACAGTCTTATCAACATGGTGATTATCATGTCGGAAATATGATTGTTACAAAGTCTGGTGAACTGGGTATCATTGATTTTAATAGGTGTGACTATGGCGACCCATGGGAGGAATTCAACCGTATTACTTGGTGTGCAGGCATGAGTGGAATATTCGCATCGGGCCGCATTAATGGATATTTTAATAACGATGTGCCCGATTTATTCTTTAGATTAATGTCTTTATATATTGCAAGCAACCAACTTTCAACAGTTCACTGGGCGATTCCATTTGGACAAGAAGAAGTTGATATTATGCTGGAACGAGCCGGAAATGTTTTGGATTGGTATGATGAATTTCAAACATACGTGCCGAACTGGTATTTGCCAAACTACACTGAATGAGCATATACCCTTTGAGTCCCTTGAGTATCTATCAGGGAAGTGAATTAATTAGGATAGAGGTTACTTTCTGGGTACAAAAAACATATGATTGTTTTTGTCGTCGACCCCCAATAGCGCAAAAATTCCGGGGTATCGACGACAGTCCGTTTTTACTCTAAAACCTGTAATACCAAGGGTAAATATGTTAAAGTGGTTTTTGAACATCCTTGACTTTCCCATTGTTTCTTTTTCTAAAATGCCGCTATCATAGCTTTTTTACGGGTTTGCAACGTACCTATGAGGAATTGAAACAGGAAGCCAAAGAATGGTTACGCGTGGACGGTACGCGTTTGTAAAGGGCAACCAGGATGGAGAGTCTGACAACAATTCCGACAACGAGGCAGACGCCGGAAATGCAGATGTGAATGGCGATACTGACGCGGTTACGGAATCGGACACACCGAAGGGCACATTGCCGCAGACCGGTGAGGAAGCACCTGCTTCCCCAATCATAGGCTGGCTCTTGTGTGCCGCCGGCGTTGCATTGTGGTACGTGCGGAAAAGAAACAAGCGAGACGCAGCATAACGCTATTTTTTCAACCGCCAAGGATAGATTCCTTGGCGGTTTTTAGCTATTGTTTGCAATGCTCATCGAGAAGGGGAGGTGTTGGAGGAAGCTGGACGTATATTTTACATCTTGATAAACAATCTTTTGGCACGGGACAGATGCAATCGGCGCATTCTATCTTCTCATCATAAAATTTACTATGGAAGATAGAAGCTGAACATCATAGCGATGAAGTCACTCTTTCTTTCGCAATCGGATTTGTTTTCTTCCAGATCAAATTTTTTCTGAAGAGAGCTGATGAAAAGTGACTATCGAAATCAAGCAGCGATTGCTTCCCGACGGGCGGCCGAACAAGCCGAGCCGACCGATGACGCCGCAATATATTACCGTTCATAATACGGATAATACCGCTCCCGGGGCTACGGCCGAAGCGCATAGCCGTTATATATTGAACGGGAGCGGCGGAACGCAGACAAGCTGGCACTACACGGTAGATGACCATGAGATCTACCAGAGTCTGCGGGATAATGAGCAGGGCTGGCACGCCGGCGACGGCAGCGGCCCCGGAAATGCGTCATCCATCGGCATCGAGGTCTGCATGTACCAGGGAATGGACGAGCCGTTGGCATGGCAGCGGGCCGCGGAGCTAATCGCTCTGCTGGCCAAGCGGCACGGCATCGGGCTGAACGCTATCGTACCGCACCGCCACTGGAGCGGGAAGGCGTGCCCGTCCCGTATTCTCCCGCGGTGGCAGGAGTTTATGCAATTGGTAGAAAAGGCAATGAAGGCAAGCGATAAGCTGGTTCCACCTGATATCATCGGCCACTGGGCGGAAGCCTCAATCAGAGCGGTGATTGAGGCCGGAATTATGGTGGGCCGCGACTCCGGAAATTTTGAACCGAATCAGCCAATCACCCGCGCCGAGGTGGCTGTGGTCGCTGAGCGGCTATTGAGACGTAGTGCAAATAAGCCTGGAGAATGAGGCAATGCCCATAACAGATCGCCGGAGCACAAGCTTCGGTGATTTTTTTGCCTTTTATGCGGTAAATCATAGATTTAGAACACTCAGAAAATAATAAACATAATTTTCGGATATATGGAAAATTATTTTCCTGAAAGCATTTACATTAAACTTTTTGTCTGATAGGCTAAGGGTAAGCAGCAATCATACATCACTTAATCAGAAGGAGCGAGGACGGTATGGGGAACAGGCTGAAGTATGATGTGGTGGTCATGGGCGGCGGCATATCGGGAGCGATGGCTGCCGTTGCGGCATCCAGCTTGGGAGCGAAGACCCTGATTGTGGAGTCGCACGGATTTCTGGGCGGGACGCTTACCGCGAATGGGGTAGGCCCGATGATGACATTCCATGCGGGAGAGAAGCTTGCTATTCAAGGGTTTACGGATCAGTTGATTGAACGGCTGAAGAAGCAGGGCAAGTCGCCGGGACATATTTTCGATACGGTCGGCTTCACGTATTCGGTTACCCCGTTCGATGCCGAAGCGATGAAGCATGAGCTGGAGCTGATGGTCACCGAGAGCGGTGGGGAGATTCTGTATCATACGATGCTGGCCGGCGTGAAGACCGAGAGCGGACAAATCGTCAGCATAACGGTATGCAACAAATCCGGTCTGAGCGATATCGAGGCGTCCGTGTTCATCGACGGGACGGGAGACGGCGATTTGTCCGTCGGCGCGGGAGCCGAGTTCACCAAGGGCAGGGAATCCGACGGGGCCATGCAGCCGATGACGTTGAAGATGAAGATGTACAACGTCGATATTCCGAAGGTAAAACAATATATTCACGCCCACCCGGAAGACTTTCCTCTGTATCAGGGCGACACGTCCATTATCGAGAAGGCGCCGCGCTTGTCGGTAGGCGGGTTCGACAGCCTCTTCAAGCTGGCGAAGGAGAGGGGCGAGATCTCGATCCAGCGGGAAAATGTGCTGTTCTTCGAGACGAATAACCCGGGTGAGGTCATTATGAATACGACCCGGATTCTCGGTCATGACCCGACAGATGCATTCAGTCTGAGCAAGGCGGAGATGGAAGGCCGGAAGCAGTGCCGCGAGCTGGAACTGTTCGTGCGCAAGTATATTCCGGGCTTCGAGCATGCGGTCGTGGAATCGACCGGCCCGAGTATCGGCGTTCGGGGATCCCGCCAGATTAAGGGCGTGTATACGCTGACGGCCGAGGATCTGCTGGAGCAGCGGATGTTCGAGGATACGATCGCGCATTCCGGTTATCCGATCGATATCCATAGTCCGGACGGCGAAGGAACGAAGCATCAGAAGCTGGAATGGGGAGGCATGTACAGCATTCCTTACTCCTGCATGATCACGGATTCCGTGCAGAACCTGATCGTCATCGGCAGATGCATTTCGGCCACCTTCGAAGCGCAGGCAGCTATGCGGACGACGCCGACGACGGGGGCGATCGGTCATGCCGGCGGCGTAGCCGCTGCGGCAGCCGCCAAGAACGGCATCCGCGTGCAGGATGTGGACATCAAGGAAGTGCAATCCGTACTCAAAGCACAAGGCGCTTATTTAGAAATATAGATGAACCTAAGCATGATAAGAACTTGATTCGAGAGGGGAAATCATCGTGACATCGTTAATGTGGGTTCAAGCCGTCGGCATTTTACTTGTCTTTCTTGTGTTCGTCGGGTTAATGATGACCCGGAAGCTTCCGACCATTCTCGCCCTGCCCTTGATGGCGATTCTGTTCGCCGTCATCGCCGGCGTGCCGTGGATGTCGAACGATCCCGAGGCGACCACGATTGCCAAGACGATTCTGTCATCCGGCTCGATGCGCCTGTCCGGCGCCATCGCAGGCTTGATATTCGGGGCCTGGTTCGGGCAAATCTTGAATAAAGTCGGCATTACCAAGTCGATTATCCGGAAAGCGGCCGAGCTTGCAGGCGACAAGCCGGTGCTGATCTCGGTCTTGTTTTTCGCAACCGCGTCTATTATTTTCTCGGCGGCCGGAGGCCTGGGCATGGTCATCCTGGTCGGCACGATCGTTATTCCGATTATGCTGACGGCGGGCATTTCCCAGTTCGTCGCCTCTATCGTCGTCATTTCCGCCGTCGGCGTCGGCGCGCTGTTCAACGTCTCCAACTGGGCCGTCTATGTCGATGTGCTCGGCCTCTCGGTTCAGACGATTGCGGATTATACGCTGGTCGCCGCGCTGCCGCTCATTCTCGTATCGTTGGCGATGATTATTTTCTATATCCGGCGGGACGGCAAAGGCCGCAAAGCATGGGCGATGCCGACGGCTTCCGGTGGAGAAGGCAAAAAAGTGCCTGCCTTTGCGCTCATTAGCCCGCTTGTGCCGGTCATTCTCGTCTTTGCGTTCAAGCTCGACATCGTGCCGGCGGTGGTCATCGGCGCGTTAGTTACGATACTGCTGACTTGGCCGAAGCGGCCGATTCATGTCCTGTCCAGCGCGTTGGTGGAAGGGATTCAGGACGTCGCTGGCGCGATGGCGCTCATGATTGGCATCGGCATTCTGTTGAATTCCGTCATGGCGCCGCAGGTATCGGCGCTAATAAGCCCGCTGATTGAAACGGTGCTGCCGACCAGCCCGTTGATGTACATTCTGTTCTTCACGCTGCTGTCTCCGCTCGCCATCTACCGCGGGCCGCTGAACGTATGGGGACTGGGCAGCGGCATTGCCGCCCTGTTCGTCTCGGCGGGCATGACCCCGGTCGCGGCGATGCTGGCACTGCGCGTCGTCAGCAACGTGCAGGCCGTTTCCGACCCGACCAACTCGCATAATGTGTGGGTCGCGGATTTTACGAAGAGCGACATTAACGATATTTTGAAAAAGACGCTTCCTTGGATGATGGTCGCGGTGCTGATTTCGATGGTGTTCGGGTCATTCATGGTCTTTTAGATGAAGAGAGAATCAGGGCGGAGACTTGCGGGTGTCCGCCCGTTGCCGCAGGAGGAGAACGATGGAGAGAAGAAAAGTAAGGGTTGGGATTGATGTCGGAGGCACCTTCACGGATGCGGCCGTCATTGACAATGAGACGTATGAGGTTATCGGGAAGATGAAAATTCCGACGACACATCATGACGAAGACGGTGTGGCGAAAGGAATTGTGCAAATATTGAAGCGGATTTTGGAGAGCGAGGGCATTGCTCCGGACGATGTGACCTTTATCGCCCACGGGACGACGCAAGCGACGAACGCCTTGCTGGAAGGGGACGTGGCCAGAGTTGGCATTATCGGCATGGGTTCCGGCCTTGACGGCATGAGCACGCGATCGGAGTCGAATCCCGGGGACATTGAACTGGCGCCGGGCAAATATTTGAAGACGTACCATACGTACCTCGATTCCAAAAATTTGCGGGATGAGGATATCGAAGCGGCGATTGACAAGCTTGCGCGGCAGGGGGCGGAAGTGATCGTCGCTTCCGAGGCATACAGCGTTGACGATCCGGCTAATGAGCTCCGTGTCGTCGAGATAGCGAACCGCAAAGGCATGTACGCAACAGGCGGGCATGAAATTTCCCAGTTATATGGACTCAAGACACGGACAAGAACGGCGGTCGTAAATGCGTCCCTCATTCCGAAAATGATGGAAACGGCGAACATGACGGAGAAATCCGTCAAAAACGCGAATATTCAATCCCCGCTCATGATTATGCGCTGCGACGGCGGCGTCATGAGCATCGACGAGGTGCGCAAGCGTCCGATTTTGACGATGCTGTCGGGTCTAGCCGCCGGTGTTGCCGGCGTGCTGATGTATGAGAAGGTGTCGGACGGCATCTTTTTCGAGGTCGGCGGCACGAGCGTTGATATTTCCGTCATCAAGAACGGGAAGGTCATGATCAAGAATGCCCAGGTCGGCGGCCACCGGACCTATTTGCAGTCCTTGGATGTCCGGACGCTTGGCATTGCCGGCGGAAGCATGATTAAGGTGGCGAACGGGAAAATCATCGATGTCGGTCCGCGAAGCGCCCATATTGCGGGCAAGGAATACGAGGCGTTCGCCCCGACGGAGGAAATCGTCAATCCGAAGGTCAAGTTCGTCAGCCCGCGGGAAGGGGATCCGGCCGAATATATCATTTTCGAGAGCGAGACCGGCAAGGAATTCTCCTACACGCTGGCCGGTGCGGCCAACATTCTCGGCTATATTCCGGAAGGCGATTACGCGCGGGGGAACAAGGAAGCGGCCGTGCGGGCATGGGAAGCCCTTGCCGCTCATGTCGGCCTGAGCGTCGAGGAGGCCGCCAGACAGGTTATGAATATCGCGATCGACAAGACGATGAAGACCGTCAATGAGATGATCGAGGACTATGAACTGGATCGCTCGTTCGTGACGCTGATCGGCGGCGGAGGCAGCGGCGCCGTGCTCGTCCCGGCGATGGGGGAACGGGAGCGGTTCCGCTTCCAGATCGCGAATAACGCGCCTTACGTATCGACCATCGGCGTCGCCCTGGCGATGGTGAAGGAGCAGTTGGAGAGAACCGTCGTGAACCCGACGGAAGAGGACATCAAGCGCATTCGGTCCGACATCGTCGAGCGCATCGTCCAATCCGGCGCCAGTGAGGATACGGTCGAGGTGACGATCGAGATCGACAGCCAGAAAAACATTTTGCGGGCAGTCGCTACCGGCTCGACAGAGCTTCGCTCCAAAGATCTGGGCCAGCAAGCGCTGTCTGTCGAGGAGATGGCCGCCATCGCCGCCAGCTCGGTCGATCAGCCAGCGGACAGCATGAAGCTGGCATCCCAGTGCGGCCGCTGGAGCCTGTTTGTCTGCGAGGAGACGAAGAAAACGTTCTTCGGCCTGATCAAGAAGAAGACGAACTATGTGAGCGTGTTGGATCGGGAAGGCGTGGTCCGGTTCAAGAAGGGGAATGTTCATTTTGCGAAGGTGGCCAAAGCCGAGTTCGGAAACCGGCTGCAAGATTTTTTGGACGACAATACGATCTACTCCGACGCGAACGCGACGATACCGAAGGTATTCGTCTTTTATCGGGAGAAGATGCTCGATTTGACCGGGATGCAGACGAAGGAGCAGCTGATGTCGATTCTCGAGATCGAGACGGAAATGCTGAAAGAGGAAGAAGAATTGATCGTCATTGCCTATCAGTAAGGAGGGGAAGGTATGCCGGACGAGGTCATCCGTCGCTTGACGGAAGGGGAAGGGTCCGATGAATTGCTGGCGTGCGCGGAGCTGGAGCAGGACCCCCTTTTCCACAAAATACCGAAGGACCGAATTGCGTACTATGTGAGCATGTCGCTGGAGCGGGGCAGAGAGACGGCGGCTGCATACAAGGGCAAGGGCAAGTCCATTCGGGAGCTGTGCCAGATGGAAGGCTTGCAGTATGAAGTGACGAACCAGTCCGGCACATTCCACAACGTCAGCTTCCGCGCGCAGATTGATTTCGCCAAGAATCCGCCGGCGATTATCATCTATGCGTCGTCGCTCCGCGATATGCGGCAGGCTTACCGGTCGGTGATGGGGAATGGATGCGAGGAGCAAGGACAGGAGCTTGATCGGCTCATTGACATTCATTTGGCACATGAGTTTTTTCATTATACAGAGTACCGAGCGGGGCAATTCACGAATGAGACGCTGGAGCCGATTGAGGTTTTCAAGCTTGGAAGCTGGTATACGAAGAGATCAAGCATTGTGAAATGCAGTGAAATCGCGGCGCATGCGTTCTGCAAGACGATGCTGGACCTGCCCTGTTTGCCGAATGCGCTCGACTACGCGTTTCTTGTTCAGACGGGGGCGATGGATGCAGGCGAGCTCCGCCGGAGGGCGGAAAATTGGAAAATGATGCTGGCCTGATTTTCTCATTACCTCCCTTGATATGATATAATGGGGTGTGCTAGCGAGGTTACCGGATTCGCATTTTTCCCATTGGCAGTCAGGAGGAGGTACCATGTCTTCACAGGTTCCGGCGGTCATCGCAAAAATTGTATCGCAAACGCAAAAATTAACATACGGCGAAAATCAAATCGCCAATTTTGTTATACACAATCCGGAATTCATCACCCGTAACACCATTACGGCCATTGCGAATGAAATCGGCGTATCCGAGACAAGCATCAACCGTTTTTGCAAAAAGGTGGGCTTCAAAGGCTTCAACGATTTTAAAATCGCGTTCGCCCAGGATGCGTTTTACCGGGATATGCAGGCCAAAAAGAAAGAGAGACGCGAGATTAACGTCATTGATGCGCTGGCTCTCGACTATAACGAGCTGATCGTCAACACCTCGGCGCTCATTACGGAAGATCAGCTTCATCAAGTGGTCGAACTGCTGAAGGGAGCGCGCAGAATCGTCCTCATCGGCTTGTTCGATTCGTTCCTCGCGGCCATGGCCTTGAAGAACCGGCTCGCGATTATCGGCGTTCATGCCGATGCCATCAACGACAGCAGGGAAATGAAGATCGCCGCCTCCCAATGCGGTCCCGAGGATGTCGTCATCGCCTTCTCGCGTTCGGGTTCGACGCGGGAGATTATCGATGCCGTCTCCATCGCGCAGGTCAATCAGGCCAAGACCGTGGCGGTCACCTGCTACGACTCATCGCCGATTACCGAAAATGCGGTGGTCGATATTATTGCGCCGGATAAAATCTCGGTCAATAACAGCGCCTTTATGTCCAACCATATCACGTTTCTGTTTGTCGTTGATCTCATTATGAGCGTTTTCATTTCATCGGATAAGCAGTATTTGAAGAAAAAGCTGGACAGCGAAGGGATATTGGCCAGCGATCAGTCGATAACGAATTATTTTCTGTGATTGCAGGAACAGACGCTCCCGCGCGGCGGGGGCTATTCCTGTGATCATCTGGGGAGCATTATTGGGATTCAGGATCCGAAAGGCAAACTGACGGAGACGTACAGCTACGCGGTTTATAAGTAAGGATGCGTATGAGGGAGAAATCATTCGAGTACTACCTGCTCTCTTTAACGGACAGTAAAAAGTGTTCTTGTTTCATGTTGTTTTTCAATAAATTTAAGACCTTGAGAGCGGCAATCCTTTACCCCCACCCAGTGACGAATGAATCGAGCGGCCCAGACCAAAGCCGATGACAAGTAACAAGCCAAATAACTGTAGCTTGTTACAATCCATTCGCTTATTGTTCTCCCCATTTATTATGAAATATTAGATTTTCAAGAGATTTTCGTTTTTCCCACTTAACTTGTTCTAAAATGGGAGCAGAGGGGTAGTCGTCCGTATATCCAATGGAAATTAAAGCAACAGGGTCAATGTGCGGAGGTATTTGCAAAATATCTCGAACATCATTTTTTTTGTAAAAACTTACCCATCCCATGGCTAAACCTTCTACACACGCCGCTAACCACATATTTTGGATTGCACATGCTGTAGAAAGAATATCCGTCTCCGGAATCGAATTTCGTCCTAGTACATGCGAGCCCCCGCTTGTTGGATCACAGGTGACACAGATCGTTAAGGGCGCCTCTTTAATTCCTTCAATTTTTAAACTTAAAAATTGGGTAGCGCGCTCTTCTTCGTAATGAATCGCCAAAGCTCGTCTTTCTTTTTCTGTCGCCCAAGCTAATCTCTCTTTGACTTCCATAGAATCCACTATAATGAAATTCCATGGCTGCATAAATCCTACAGAGGGTGCATGGTGTGCCGCTTGTAAAATTCGGTCGATAATCTCTTTAGGTACAGGATTCGGAAGAAAATTCCGAATGTCTCTTCTTTTATGAATGACATTATAAACTGCTTCTTTTTCGATCTCATTAAACATGTGATGCGCCTCTTTCATTCTGTATCGTGCCTCCATCATCCATTGTAGCTATCCTTTGATAATGTGGATTTTTTCTTTCTCTACGTTGTTTTGAAATCGGAAACATCTCGAAATGTCTACTCCTCGATCCGTTCACCCTTTAAGGATATCATAGATTCCACATATTCGACAAATTAGATCAATTTTCTACTTATTTTTTATTTTGAGCCGAGCGACGATTCGCCGTTGTGTTCAACTATATCGCCCTTTTGTTGTCGTCCTTGCCGAGTTTGTAACGTGCCTATAGGAATTGAAACTCTGGAAACGCATGGGGAAACGAGCATGCCTATATATGGTTTACTGACTTTGACCCAACCGCAGTCTACTGGCATTATGAATGGTCTGGGGAATGGATTCGCGCCGAGCGAAGCCGATTACGCGAGCTGAGGTGGCCGTGGTGGCAGATCGGATATTGAAGCAGATAATGGGGAAATAAGAGCTTGGGCTGAGCCTGCTCCCTGTTACACGATAAGAGCCGTGGGATCATTCCTACGGTTCTTACATTGAAAAAGAGAAATTATTAGCGCGTGTATTCATATCTCTTGAAAAAGAAACCTTGAGAGGTTTGAAGCCAATCAAGGTTGAAAGAATAGATTCATTGTTAGTATCCTGCATGAAACTAGGAGCAAGCAAAAAGTCGATTTCACATATTATTTTTCAAATATAATATTAATCCCTTCATTTTTTAAGTTTTCAACAAGGGCTTGAAATAACGGCCTGTTCCCTCGTTCTTCAAAAAAAGGCTCATCTCCCGAATATTCATTGCTTCTATATTTGATTTCTTTTTCCCAAGCCTGAACATCCAAACAATGTTCTGCTACTTTGTAATTTGTCCATATTAGAGTAAATGGCGATACTGCCCCATAACCTCCATGTAAACAATCAATTAAGGAATTAAAATCAAAACCCAAATAGCCCCCTGGACCATTAATGGATTCTCCTAAAGCACAAAAAAATGAAGCATAGTCACTAATATGTGCACCATCTAAATAAAATGTCTCCTCTTTTGTTTCTTTGTTATCTATAAATACCTTATTTGGGTTATACTTGGTTACAACTTTTAACCAGGCTCTCCTCCCATTTTCATTAAGTTTTGCCCATTCGTTAATTTTAGATGGAGGGGAGTTTCGCCACAACTCCCAGATTTCAAGTTCTTCATTTGACACAATACTTTCTAATGAACCAATCAAACTAAGATCATATGGCGAGCTAGGAAAGCCCACCTTGTGATAGTATATATTGTCTTCGATTGCAAAAGAGCAATTTGCGAGAATATCCTTATTTTTATAAACCATGCATATATATACCAGTCTGCAAAAAGACTCTTTTCTTCGTACAATATAATCTTTAAACTCATTACAAAAAATAAATTGTTTTAATAAAATTCGATGCTTTGAACTCTCATTTATATAACCTGAACCATCTAGTCCTGCTATATCGTTACAATATCCAATTACTAGTTCACTGTCATCATCTAGAAGTGAGAACTTAAAATCCAATTTACACTCCTCCTCAGTATCTATTATTTAACTCCTCCATCTGGAAACCAAGGAGAGGGGAATACCTTTGGTACGGAAGAGCATCCATTCTGGGTACCCGGCCAAGGTTGGGTAGAGGCAAGGCTTTTGAAGGCAGGAGACCTGCTTCAGAATCCGGAAGGCAAACCGTATCCGATCGACCGGATCGAGATTAAGAACAATCTCATATTCCAACTTCTTCATGGGCAGCTTTTGGCGCTCTACTTCGGATAGCTCCTTTGATGCCTTCTTTCGTACTCGTCCATCTCGCAAAGCATCCTCGCCACCAGCTTCATACTTCTTTACCCACTGGTATACTTGCTGGTAAGAGACTTGATATTGGTTTGCTGTCTTCTGGTACTCGTGGTCATGGGCAAGACAATAAAGGACAATATCCACTCGTTCTTGCCAGGTTGTAGACCGCCCCTTAGCCATAGCTTTCGCTCCCCTTACATAGGTTTTTAAGCTGCTATGACTATTATACTTCTTAATCCAATTACGGAGTTGGGTTCGAGACTTACGGATAATTTGACTTTGTGATAATTCCCCGAATAGATAATTTTTGACCGCTTGAAGCTTGAGCTCTGCAGAATAACTTCTGTTGTGGGTCTGATGTTCCAACCCTTCATATCCGTATAGTTCATAACGATCTCGCCATTCAATCAATGTAGTTGTTCCGATACCGTGCTTTTTGGCGGCGGTCTCTAATCCCATTTCACCATTTTCAATTTCCTGTAACACCGCCAGTTTCTCTTGCACACTCCATTCTCTTGCACACTCCATTCTCTTCTCATGACAAAGCTCCCCTTATAGTAGAAGGTTTTTATTATTTCACCTGTCTACTTTAAGGGGAGCGAGCATATCATAGCCTAACTCTTTGTCTCTTTGTTTGTCATTCTCCATGTTTGCTTCTATTTCGCTCAAGACTTAAGACCCAAAACAAAACTTACAGCAATTATAACGTTCAAGCTGATGGAATAACTAACACGTAACAATGCATATGCTGCTCAACTAATCATTTCATCTGTCGAGAACTCTTTCTCGACAAGCTGAGGCCTTCACTTTTAAGTGAAGGCCTTAAGTGATATTTGGAATCTTAACTATTTGACTGATTTGTAGAATTGAATAATTAAACTAAATGTAGTTGGATAAGGTTGATTCAGTTCATTAATTCTATTCATATCAGCTATCATCTCTCGATTTCTGTTATTCGTAATTAAAACGTAAAACTCTTTGTCAGGCGCATTTATTTCCTCCAAGAGAGATTCTTCGAAATCAATTTCCGTTTTGTACCCTTTAATTACGTCTATATTTTCTATAACCCTTTCTATTTTTCCATCTTGATCGATAAATATTATATCGATTTTTGTGCTAAAAGAAATAGCATCAAGTATCATTCTTTGAGGGGGATTCGTTGCAATAAAGTTAGTACTTTTGTTCCTTATTGTCAGTTCGTTCCTTTTATTATCGTACAGTTTGGGAAAAGGAAAAACAGATATACTAGGGTCATTAAGAAGTTCCTGATTTATATCTAAATTATCATGGACTGCAGCAGCATTTATTTTATCAAATTCGTTGGAATTTAGGATTGCGTATCTTGAGACAGCTAAATAAGATCCGTCATAATGTTTTTCAGAATGAATAGGGATTACTGTTAGTTCTTCATTGCTTTGAATATCCCACATTATTTCTAATGGTATTATGGTTGCAGATTTTTCTTTGTAATTAATGGTTACTGTAGAATACCATTGACTATCTTCAGGTGACTTAATTAGAGCAGTTTTATTGCCTTGAAGGAATATTAACTTTATAGTTCCACCATTCAATTTCGTATCAACAATAAACTCGCCCTTAATGATATTGCTCTGATTAGAATTTATGTAATACGAATAAGAATCATCGCCAGGTAATTTGATTTTCCTTTCCAACTCTTTATCTATTTGGAATTTATGGGCATATGAATACATTGTTGAGTGACTAACCACCTTTTCTGATTTAGATAATAGCGGGTGTTGGTCTTTTAAAACTATTTTTTCTGATTCAGATACAATTTTCCCATTGAATTGTTTCGTGTTCAATGAAGTATCTTTACTCTGATATATAAAATATATAGTTAAAGAGAGTATTACTATCAAGCCTAGGCAGGCTATTTTTATTTTTCGATCTTTTCTAGAGAGTTTCATAATATGCTCCATGATGTAAATTTAATATGGATGGCAGTATGCCATCCATGATATTTATTAATCGGATTAGAGATTTATTAATAAGGTCCTCCACTATACTGAACACTTGCTAGGGTTTTCTCTTCAAATAGAACACCGTCATGTGTTGCAGTGTGGTAGGAGATAGTTTCGTATCTTCCGGGAGAAGCTTGGAACTTACTAACATGAGAAAAAGCTGTACCGTATGCCAAAGACCAGCCTTTCGAACCAGTGTCAACTAATTCAGGTTGTTGGAACACCATGATATACCAGAGAGATGCTGTTGCTGAAGTAACAGTTGTGATCACCCTTCCTTTTGTTGTTCCAGTACCAAGGACGGCACCAACACCGTTTTCAGCTGTACTTTTTCCAACAGCAAGATTTTGAAACTGAGAGTTCGCAGCCGAAGCAAATGAATTGATTGGTATTTCGTCAGTAGACTCAGGCAGTCCTTTTTCATACCGAATTACTGGAGTATAGTTTACAGTTAAATCTTTAGCTACCTGTGTTTCAGCTGGATTAGCCAATGCAGTTCCTGGTAAGGCTAGTGACAATAAGAGAAGTGCAGTAAGTGATTGTTTCAAGAATCTCATTTTCATTAATTTACCTACATTTGAATAATTTTGTTAACAACACTGCGAATGCTACAGGAATATATACCATTTATACAGTTATTAAATGGAAAATACATAAAATAGTAAAAAAGTACAAGACTCGTTAAATCTGTTCAGTTTATCGAAATAAATCCCCTCGTATACGTACGCATCGCATATTCCCAGCAGTTAACCCATGATACATTTCCAGACGGGAAGAGCGTCACGTGACAGAGAAACGGTGCGCGATTTGGAGAAAGGAATCTCTTGAATATTTTGGAAAACTAATCTATAGTGATTATAACGTCAACATACTATCCGGTCGGTATGTTGGTCGAAGGGAGGAAATTTCAATGAACTTTGATTACTCCAAGAAGGTGCAGTCCTTGCAGACATCGTTGCTGGAATTCATGAATGAAGTGGTATATCCGAATGAAAAGACGTACGAAGAGCAGTTGCATCAGGCCGGCAGCAGGTGGACGGTTCCGCCAATTATGGAGCAGATGAAGCAGCAGGCCAAGCAAGCCGGACTCTGGAACTTGTTCTTGCCGGACAGCGAATACGGTGCGGGCCTTACCAATCTAGAATACGCGCCGCTGTGCGAAATTATGGGTAGTTCGCTTATCGCGCCCGAAGTATTCAACTGTTCGGCACCGGATACGGGAAATATGGAGGTCCTCGTTCGGTACGGCACTCGGGAGCAGAAGGATAAATGGCTCGTTCCTTTGCTGGAAGGGGAAATCCGTTCATGCTTCTCCATGACGGAACCGGATGTCGCGTCATCGGATGCGACGAATATCGAAGCGACCATTGAGCGTAACGGCAATGAGTACGTCGTGACCGGACGCAAATGGTGGTCTTCGGGTGCGGGCGATCCACGCTGCAAGGTCGCGATCGTGATGGGGAAGACCGATCCGAGCGCGCCGCTCTACGAGCAGCAGTCGATGATTCTGGTGCCCATGGATGCGCCCGGTGTCCGGGTTGACCGCATGCTTCAAGTGTTCGGATATGATCATGCGCCGCACGGTCATGCGGAGATTGAGTATGACCAAGTGCATGTGCCTGCCGATTCGATCCTGTGGGAAGCAGGCAAGGGATTTGCCATTGCGCAAGGACGATTGGGACCGGGACGCATCCATCATTGCATGCGTCTCATAGGTGCGGCCGAGCGGGCGCTCGAGCAGCTGTGCAAGCGTGTTCGGCAGCGCATGGCATTCGGCAAGCCGCTTGCCAAGCAGGGCGTAATTCAAGATTGGATTGCCGCTTCGCGCATCGATATCGAGCAAGCGCGCCTGCTGACGCTGAAAGCGGCTTATATGATGGACACTGTGGGGAATAAGGCAGCGAAGGCGGAGATTGCCATGATTAAAGTGGTAGCGCCCAATATGGCGTTGCAGGTGCTGGATCGGGCCATTCAGGCGCTGGGCGCCGCCGGTGTCAGCGAAGACTTCCCGCTCGCTGCGCATTGGGCCAATGCGAGAACGCTGCGTCTGGCGGACGGCCCGGACGAAGTGCACAAAGCCGCTATCGCCAAGCTTGAGCTGAGAAAATACGAGGACTTGAAAGCGGTTACGGTCTAAATGAATCTGTATATCAGCGTCGTAGCTGAGAGGGGGGACGGAGGATGAACGCCACACAATTATTTGATTTGACGGGCAGAACCGCGATTGTTACTGGCGGCGGCCGCGGACTCGGGGCACAGATTGCCCAAGGGCTGGCCGAAGCAGGGGCCAATCTTGTCCTGTGCTCGCGGAATGTGGAGACTTGCGAGGAGACCGTAACGCGGATTCAACAGGACACGGGCGTGTCATGCGCGGCTATGGCTTGCGACGTCAGGAATCCTGAAGATGTGCGGAGAGTTGTGGAACAGACGGCAGCAACGTTCGGGCGCATCGACATTCTCGTTAATAATAGCGGCGCCTCATGGGGTGCGCCCGCGGTCGATATGCCGCTGGAAGCCTGGAACAAAGTCATGGACATTAACGTGACCGGCACGTTCTTAATGTCGCAGGCGGTTGGCCGGGTCATGATCGAACAGAACGGCGGCAAGATTATCAACATTGCTTCCATAGCTGGGCTGAGCGGAACCGATCCGAAGTGGCTGGACGCTGTCGGCTACAGCGCGAGCAAGGGAGCTGTCATCGCGTTTACGAGAGATTTGGCGGTCAAGTGGGGCAAGCATAATATTAACATCAATGCGATTGCGCCCGGTTTCTTCCCGACCAAGATGACCCGGGAGATCCTTCATCAGGGAGGCGAACAGATACTCAGCCTCACTCCGCTGGGGCGTCTCGGCTCTGACAGCGATCTTAAAGGCAGCGCCGTATTTCTGGCATCAGACGCTTCCAATTACATGACTGGCGCAGTGCTGACGGTTGATGGAGGCATGTCGGCAATGTAGCTTCGTATTAGAACAACGGCACCATTTCTTCGGCCATGGTTGATAAGCAATCATACGATAAGGGGGCTTGCATGAACGATGTCCAAGCAAGAAGCATTACCGAAGGACACGATTCCCGTTCGCAAGGGCGAAGAACTGAATTTCGCTGCGCTTGAGACGTATTTGCGGGAGCATCTGGACATTCCGCCTGGCGGTTCGATGGCAGTCGAACAGTTCGGGGCGGGTCATTCCAACCTAACCTATCAAATTTGCATGGGAGAGTGGCAGGCGGTTGTGCGTCGTCCTCCTTTCGGCCCAGTTGCGCCCAAAGCGCACGACATGGAGCGCGAATACACCATCCTCGACCGGCTGCATCCATTTTTTTCGCTCGCTCCCCGTCCGTATTTATACTGCGAGGACATCTCGGTTATCGGCAGTCCGTTCTTCGTTATGGAGAGGCGGCACGGAGTCATTTTGGATCAAAGCTTTCCGCCGCATGTGAAATATACGCCCGAGTTGGGGAGAAAAATTTCCGAGGCGATGGTGGCAACACTCGTGCAGCTGCACGAGGTGCCTTACCAAGAGACGAACCTGACAGCGATTAGCCAACCGGACGGTTTTATGCGGCGGCAAGTCCATGGCTGGGTGGAACGGTATGAGCGCGCCAAGACAGAGGAGATTCCGGAAGCGGAGCAGCTTAAAAAGTGGCTGATCGACTCGCTGCCGGCTTCGCAGTCTCCGACCGTCATTCACTATGATTACAAGCTGAACAATGTGATGTTTTCCGGCAGCAATATGAGCGAAATGACCGGCGTGTTCGACTGGGAGATGGCGACGGTTGGCGATCCGATGGCCGATGTCGGCGCTGCGCTCAGTTATTGGTTCGAGCAAGACGATCCGCCGGAGCTGCTGCGCGGATTGGGGCATCTTCCGTTGACGATTCAGCCGGGATTTATGTCGCGGGACGAATTTCTGGAAGCTTATGCGGCACGAAGCGGACGTGATGTGTCCGACGTTCATTACTATTTGACGTTTGCCTATTTCAAGCTGGCCGTTATCTGTCAGCAAATTTATTACCGTTGGAAAAAGGGGCAGACGAAGGATGGGCGGTTTGCCCGCTTCAATGAAACCGTGCAAGCGCTGGTTGCGCATGCTTTGCGGCAGACTGAACGGCGGGAACGGTAGGCAAACGCGTTGTCCAACATAGATGGGCAGGATGCAAACGATGAATGCATATTCCTAACGGCTCTTCTGAGATACGAGGTTTGCTTGCGAAAAAAATGAAAACGAAGGAGGTTTGAACGAATATGGGTAACGAACATTTGCTGGCACATAAGGATGGGCATGTCCTGTCACTGAAATTAAACCGTCCGGAGGCGCTGAATGCGTTCAGTCCGCCGATGATTCTGGGATTAATCGAGGCGTTGGAAGAGGCGAGAGCGGACGCGGACATTCGGGTCATCTGCATTTCGGGTGCGGGACGTTCCTTCAGTGCGGGCGGAGACGTGAAGACGATGGGCGATGCGACCCCCGAGACCGTATACGATCATATCGGAATGCTTAATAAGTTAATCCAATTCATCAAGGAAATTGAGAAGCCTGTCATTGCGGTTGTGCATGGATTTGCGGCTGGTGCGGGTTTTAACTTGGCATTGGCGTGCGATTTGATTTTGGCGGCGAATGGCAGCAAATTTACGATGAGCTTTGCTCAAGTGGGACTGATTTCCGATGGCGGAGGACTCTTCTTCTTGCCGCATTTGATCGGAATACACCGGGCCAAAGAGCTGTTATTCAGCGCAGAGCCGATTGAGGCGGAATATGCGCACCGCATCGGCATCGTCAATCGGCTGTATCCGCTTGAAGAATTGGAGGCAGGCGCCATGCAGTACGCCTCTCGCTTGGCAAAGGGGCCTAGCAAGGCATACGGAATGATCAAAAAAATTGCCGATCAGTCATTAACGTCCAGCTTGGCTCATATTCTTGAGCGGGAGCGGACTGCACAGGCGATGATGGTTACGACCGAAGACCACCGGGAAGGGGTGCAGGCGTTTACAGAAAAGCGGCAACCGTCATTTAAAGGCCGCTAGCAGAACGGCTCTATCTGTTGGCAGTTCCAGAGATTTCGAGATTCGTATGAATGAGGAGGCGAATTTTTGGTGATACGTTCCTATTTTGCGTATTGGCCTGCGCGCATGCCTGCTACACTTTCGGTTCCGGACACGACGCTGAGCGACAATTTGGAAGTTACCGCCCGACGCTACCCAGATAAGACAGCCATCATTTATTATGATAATTTTTTCTCCTATCGAACTTTACTGGAAGAGGTAAACCGCATGGCCGCTTATTTGCTCCATCTGGGTGTTCAAAAAGGCGATCGTGTGCTGTTGTATATGCAGAATAGCCCTCAATTCATTATCTCCTATTACGCGATTTTGCGGTCTGGCGGCATCGTCGTGCCGATCAATCCGATGAATCTGGCGGAAGAGCTCTCCTTTTTTATCGAAGACGGCAGCGTGAGAGTCGGCCTGGTCAGTCAGGAGCTGTATCCGCGTATCGAATCGCTGCTTGCGTCCAGCTGTCTGGAACGCATTATTCTCGCCACTTATTCCGATTACTGCAAGAACGTTGGCGCAGAAGTGCCGGACATCGTCAAGGCCCCGCAGCTTGAAGCGGTATCCTCGCAAGTCATCCCATGGACAGAAGCTATGGAGGCCGCAATCGAACCGCGGCCTTTCCCGGATACGGAGGCGCGTGATCTGGCGGTTCTGCCTTACACTTCCGGCACGACAGGCAAACCGAAGGGCTGCATGCATACGCACAAGTCGGTGCAGGCCAATGTGATATCAACCGCATTCTGGGGCGCGCTGACGCCTGAATCGAAGGGGTTGGCGACGCTTCCATTATTCCATGTCAGCGGAATGATTCACAGCATGCATGTGCCTATTTATATCGGTGCCACCATGGTAATTATGACGCGGTGGGAACGCAATACGGCAGCGCTGCTGATTGAACGCTATGGTTGTACGCATTGGACTGGAATCAGCACGATGATCATTGATTTTCTTGCCAATCCACGCTTGCATCAGTACGACATCAGCTCGCTTACGGTCATTAACGGAGGTGGAGCGGGGCTGCCGGAAGCCGTCGGCGAGAAGCTGCACCAAGCAACCGGCATTCGGTTTGTGGAAGGATACGGCCTGTCGGAAACAATGGCGCAAACGCACTGCAATCCGATCGACAGGCCGAAGCTGCAATGTCTCGGCATCCCTGCTTTTGACGTGGACTCCCGCATCATTGATCCTGTGACGCTTGAGGAGAAAGGACCTCATGAAGTAGGGGAAATTATTATCAACGGCCCGCAATTATTTCAAGGGTATTGGAATAATCCGGAGGACACGAAGAGCGCTTTCATTGAAGTGGACGGCAAACCGTTTATCCGTACCGGGGATATCGGGCGGTATGACGAAGAAGGATATTTCTTCATCGTCGATCGCGTAAAGCGCATGATTAACGCTTCCGGCTTCAAGGTATGGCCAACGGAGGTGGAATCGATTCTTTACAAGCACCCGGCCATTCAAGAGGCTTGTGTCATCGGCGTGCCGGATGAGCGAAAGGGAGAGGAAATCAAAGCCTTCGTCGTCCTGTATGAAGACAAGCGCGGTACGGTGGAAGCGGGCGATATTATAAGCTGGGCGCAGCAGCATATGGCAGCCTACAAATATCCCCGCATCGTTGAGTTCGTTGCTTCGCTTCCGATAACCGGCAGCGGCAAAATTTTATGGCGCAAATTGCAGGATGAAGCGTGGGATAAAGCGAAAAAAGAAGGCGCTAATTCCATGTAAAGAGGACGTTGCTGGCAAGTGAGGCTTCTCAGTTCCATTTGTTACCTTTACATGTCTCCATTCTTCAAGATAACATAGAAACAGTTCATTCGACATGAGGAGGAGAATCACGCTTGGAGCCGTCCATGAAAGATAGAATCATCAAGCACAGCATCGCGCTTTTTGAAAAGAAAGGATTCAGTGAAACGTCGATTCAAGACATTGTCGATACGCTGGGCGTGACAAAAGGAACCTTCTACTATTACTTCACCAGCAAAGAACAACTGCTGACGCAAATTCATCTGCAGTACATTGACCATATCCTTGAGCAGCAGCGCCGCATTATCGAGCAGCCGGACAAATCATGGAGAGAGAAGCTGTCTGATGTCATCTGCATGTTGATTCAACAAATTGGAGTCCGGGGAGGAAGCGCACGAATCTTTTTCCGTGAGCTGCTTCATATTACAGGCGGCGACCTGAGCGAAATGAAGGGAAAGCGGGACCAGTTCCGGTTCAACTTTCAATTGATTATCGAGCAGGGAATGGAGAGCGGAGAGTTCCGCAATGATTTGCCGGCAGATATGATGACGTTCGGTGTTCTTGGCGCTTGCAATTGGTGTTATACATGGTTCAAACCGGATGGCCCAGTGAGCGATACCGAGATTGCGTCCATCTATACCGAGATGTTTCTCAATGGGTTGAATAAATAGCCAGTCCCTTTCCTTTTGGGAAGGGGTTATCCTTTTCGGCGTTGACACCCATCTGTTTAAGAGTGCTTAGGAGCTTATTCCTAAGTGCTCTTTTTATTATTTTGTGACAAATTTATGAAGTATATGGAAAAATAAAGGACTTATTGCTTGTAGAATAGAAATAAGGAAATGTAACCAAAAATTACAAGGAGGTTCATCACTATGATCACAAAAAAGAAAGTAGTAGCTGCAGCAACCATTCTTACTTTAGGTTTAGGATTTACAGTAGGATTCACACCGGCTTATGCGCATGCAGACGAATCTTCATCGAAGAGCACTTCTATCTCATCTGTTGAGAAACAGGAACAATCACCCTTCACAGGTTATATCATGTTAATCGGCGACAAGTATATGACTGTTGCAGATACTCCCACAAAAGAAGAAGCAGTGCAAGGAGATTGGAGAGAGCTGGTCGATCAAGGCAAAATATTAGTTGTCCCTATTCCAGAAAATGGAACATATGGAGTGGGAGAAAGATTGAATGTCTATTTCAAAGCGATGACTAAGTCACTTCCACCAATTGCGATTTCACCTACTATTGAAAAAATTGTAGAGTAATCTAGGTTTTAATTAAGTTATTTCAATGAAAAGAAGATGGAGAGACCACAGAGGCGTAAGCCGCCAATGTGGTCTCTTTTTGGGGTCAGTCAAGAACTTTGTTTAAACACTCCCAGTGAAAACTTGTGGATTAAGTAGGGCAAATGGGGACGTATTTCCTTCTTGCTTGAAAAATATACGATGAGATTGAAAATTGGAGGCAGTTCACTTCCAAACCCATATGGTTCTGCATGGTATCTTACTCACGGCAGGCCATTAACGCTAATCAAGCTCAGGACTATCTTGCTCCATATCGGCACCATTTCCTACGCAGTACCATTGATTTGTTCCGCTCCCTTTCATCATTGGCAAGGGATAATTAGGTTCAAAGGCAAAACGTGAACGGCCCCCTGCTACGATCGTGAAGGAGGCCGTTTTGTTCTTTTGATTATTTTATTGGTTGGGACCATTCAACAAACTTATTGGCATCTTCAAAGCTTCCATCGTATGGTCCATAACTATCACCAGAAGGCCATCCTGTACCTTCTGCTTCCATGTACCTCTATTAACAAACGGAGTAATCCAATAAATTATTGAAACATAACCAGATCCTATTTTTGGACCTTCATAAACTGTATCAATAGTTCGAGTAATATCACTTGTTAAAGAGCTTTCTACGGCAGCAGAGAGGCCTTTTGCAGATGCAGAACCAGAAACTTTAAAGTTTGAGCTGAGTTTAAAAGTATCAGTGACTTTTTTAGTTGAACCTGCTGCAACGGAGGTGATTTGTCTAGCTTGTAAAGGAGTTTCTCTTTGGGTGACATTTTTTACAACATTCCATTCCAGTCGACTGAAACATCATACCAAGCAGATGGGGTGAAAGTTTCTCTTTTTTCAGTAGGAGCATGGTAAACATTTTCAATTCTAATTTCCTCAGATGTAGCTTGCTTCGCAATTGCTTGAAGTTCTTTTTGAGTGAGTTTCCCGTCTGCTTTATGGGATATTGTAAATTTCTTTCCATAAGCATTTAAAACGTTAGATTGAGATATAGTAGACTGAGCTAGTGCCAAAGAAGCGGATGAAACAGTAAGTAAGACGGCGAAGCATAGAGATGTTATTATTCTTCTTTTCTTCATGATTATACCTCTTATTTATAATATTGTATTTCCTTGTCAATATATCAAACAAAAGTAGATTTTATAAGAAAAATATCCCTTTAATTGATTTTATATGAAAACGGGCTTAAGATAATGATAGGATTGCCAGTATAGGAAGTACTTAATATAATAACCATATTGAAGAAAGAAAAAGGGCATTTCTAGTGAACGAATCGTTAGTATTAAACTCACTGGAAGCCCCTTTTTAGAATTAACCCATGTTGTATTAGATCCCATCGAAAAACGGCTTGCGGTATGCTTGCCGGAAGTCGGGAGGTGATTTTAGGTGATTCTTAGGCTAGGTATTATTTCATTTGCTTTTAGCGGTTTTTTCTACACTTGGGAGAGGGTTTCGGCGTTTTTTTCAACTTATATGATGTGGATTGGATATGAGGGGGGGAGGGATTTAACTGTTTCATACCCAGCTTTCTTCGACAATTTTTTTGTTCCCTTCTTTTTTTTATTAGGAATTGTTTTATGCATTTGTGAGGTAGTTTTTTCAATCAAGAAAAAGAAAAAGTGACATTCCTTAACGAGCAAAAGCAGAGGGATGCAGGTTTCCTGAGATTCTGCGTAAGGAGAACTAGGGTGATAATGTGTCTAGTGGAATATTTCTTTGTGAATAAGAAAAACGAGTTAGAGTTGTGCTCAATTCCGAAAATAAATGGAAATAGACCGCCTATCCAGTAAGGGAGCGGTCTATCTCGGCTCGACTTTGCAGCCGACCGTTTTTATCGCGGTTATTATGCGGAGCCGTGCTAGCAGCACGGTCCCTTGTTCATTTTTGTAGAATTAGAGCTGCCAAGTACTTCTCTCTACTCTCCCTCTCGTTCAGAAAGGGCATTCCTCCCTCAACTCGTTCAATTCAGTCGACCTTAAGAACGTGCAACTGATTCGAAACCGTGCTTTTTGATTTGGACAAGGGTGGAATGGACCATAGCAACTGCATTTGTGCAGTTGTTTTTGCGAAATGCCGCCCTTTATGGCGTTTGAAATGCAAATGTGCAGTTCAAAATGAGGCGGCTACCCGTATTCGTGCGATTTCGCGAAAATGAACTGCGCTTTTCAGACTGTTGAAAAATCGGTTTAAGCGGCAGAATTTAGAGCTAAAGGTTTCGATAAGTTCCTTAATTTGGTTAAAACAACAGGTGGAGTCTTTTGCTTCTGCCCACCTCCGACCTTTTGGGCCAGGTACCTGGCAATCTTTTTTACATTCTGGGCTATTGCGGTCATGAAAGCTTGTTCCTGCGTTTTAGCTCTCCCGCGGAACTTGCAGCGACGATATCCATGAAGCTCTTTTGCATCTGCAAAGCTTCGTTCTATCGTTTGAGGACGCAACTTATAGGCCGCCTCTCCGGAATGGGTTTTCCGGTACTGAGCGACCTTCTCTTTACTCTCTTCCCATATATGTCGTTCGATCTTACGTTGGTGGTTGGCCGATTTCGTACACTGATTGAGCAGGGGGCAGTTTGCACACTCCTGGGCATTTGACGTGTATTCCCGATACCCTTGTCGATTGGTAGTCGTATACATTAGCATTTTTCCTGCAGGACACAGGTAGCCATTTTCTTCCGCATGGTAGATAAACTGTTTCTTCGGAAAAATGTCAGGGGGCGTTGGAGCATTGCGTTCCGCGATAGCCGCAGCGATCTCTAGCTTTAGCGTCTGATCGCATATGTAAGGCGTCATGTACCCCGAATCCAGCGCGACGGCTTCCAGCGTCGATTGAAATGCAAAGGTTTGGATTTGTCGCTTGAGGCGTTCCACGTAGACGGCAGCGTCATTAACATGGCCAGGTGTCACATGGACATCGGTGATAATGTTATATTTATGGTCGACGGTGCGATGGTCGAGATAACAGAATGCCTCCGGTTTACCGCTTCGTTTCATCAGTCCGCACTCGGGATCGGTTTGACTTACTTTACGTGGTTTTTCCTCCCCGGAAGGCTTCCGGGGAGGAAGGGGCTTTTTTCCGTGGCTCTCTCGATCCTCGTTGATGGCCTTCTCTAATTCTTTTAGATAGTCATGAGGGGTCTCTTCGAGAACCTGCATCGTGTAGCGATTATTGTTAGCGTTGGCTCGAATATGAGTCGAATCGGTCACCAAGAGACGACCATCCACCATCTTATGGTTGATCGCCAGATGTACCATTTCATCAAAAATCTCTTGAAAGAGATTCGTATCTTTAAACCGATTATTCCGGTTCCAACTGATCGTCGAGTGATCGGGGACGCGATCGGAGAAACGCAGGCCAAGGAACCAGCGATAAGCAGCATTCGGAATGATTTCTTGCTCCAATTGACGTTCAGAGCGTATGCCGTACAAATATCCGATGAGCATCATTTTAAATAATACAACGGGGTCTAAGGCCGGTCGTCCCTTGGTTTCGCTATAGTAAGGCCGAACTTTTTCCCTGATAAAAGAGAAATCCACATATTTATCGATAAGGCGTAGCAGATGATCTTGAGGTACCAATAAATCCATGCAAATAAGTTCCATTTCATTATGAGCTTTGTTTTCGGACTGCTTGCTATTCAACAAGATCACCACACGCCTCTCATCCAAATTAATTACTGATATTGTATCATACTAATGCGTTAGTGCACCGAAAAACACGGCTTTTTTCAACAGTCTGGCTTTTTCAGTCCAGCGTGACGAAAGACGCAAAAAGGGAATTTTCAAATGTATATTTGCAGTTGAAGACGCTCCCCTTCGCTATTTCATCAACCGTTCGACCATACCATAGAGCGCATCTGGACAATGCTGGCATCGTGGTTACTGACCGAAGGGGAGAGTGATTGGAAACTAAAAATTATACCTTGGTGTAGCGGATGCTCTATAATTCACGAATCCTATCAAGGAGTATCCCGTTATCATTCGGTTTTGAATTTCGAAGCTGCTTCGCTCAGCTCTTTGGTCAGATTGTCAATTTTCTCGATCATGTCAGAAAGCTGCTGGACCATGGCCGATTGCACCTGAATGGTCGCTGTCACTTCCTGCACGGAAGCCGACACCTCTTCGCCCGAAGCCGATAAGCTCTGAGCGAACTCCATGACATCGTTCTTATCCTGCTCCATATCGGCCATTTCTTGCGCCAAGCCGTTGATTTGCTCCGTGATATCCATGACGTTCTCCAAAATAACTTGGAAGGATTGCTGCGTCTGGCCGACATAATCATCCTGCTTGGCGGAGACTTCTTGCAGCTCCTGCACACTATGGTTGGTTTCATCGACCAGATGCAAGTTCTGCTCGATGATGGCATTAATGTCGTTGGATTGCTTAGCGCTCAGTTCCGCCAGCTTGCGAATTTCTGTAGCGACCACGGCGAACCCCTTGCCGTGCTCTCCGGCGCGCGCGGCTTCGATCGAAGCGTTCAACGCCAGCAAATTCGTTTGGCTCGCAATCTTCGCGATGGCTTCCGTAATCATGCCGATCTGTTTGGAGCTTGCTTCGAGCTTCTGCGTCATGGCAGAGATTTTGCCCACCTCTGCTTCATTTTTGTCGTTGATCTGGATAAGGTTCTCGACCACTTGATTCCCGGCATGGAACACTTCGATAATCTGTTCGGATCTTTCCTTCACAGACATGGACGTCCCGTTTATGTAAACGATCTTCTCGCCAAGCCCGTTGAACTTGTTGACGATATGCTCCGTATCTTGGGCTTGCGATTCCATCGCTTTTGCAATTTCCATCGTTGTGAGGGACGTCTCGTGGATGGATTGCGTGGTTTGCTTGGAAGCGGAATCCAGTTCGTTCGTGCTGGTATTCAAGTGCCGTATCGAGTTGTTCATGTTGGCAATAAGGTGTTTGTTCTGTTCGACCATCACCGTAAAGCTGTCCGCCAGGTCTTTGAATTCACTCTCATATTTTCCGGCGGCCACAACCGTCAGGTCACCTGCAGCCAATCTCTTGAACAGCCCGGTCAATCTGATAATCGGATTGGTAATCGAGCGGGAGATCAACAGACCTGCTCCCAAGAAAAGCAGCAATGCCACCACGGTAATAATGCTAATGTTCAGCAGCAATTTATTGAGCGGACGCTTGATGTTTTCGTAGCTGTCTTGCACGACTACAACCCAATCGGCACCGGGAATCTTCGTGTAGCGAATATAGTTGTCTGGATCGTCGATATCGCCGCGCAATATTTCCTCTGTTGGCGCGCTGCCCAGCACTCCGGCAAATTTGGCGGCTTCTACTTTTTGCCCCTCCATTTTCTTATCTGCATAATGGTAAATGACCGTTCCGTTCCGGCTCGTAATAAAGATCCTTCCTTGGTCGGCTTCGCCTGCCTGTTGCAACTGGTTCACAAAAAATGAGGTGCTGACGGTGGCAATATAGACGCCCTTCACACCGCCATCCTCTGCTTGAATGGGTTGAGCGAATACAACGACCTGATTGCCCGTGCTCTTGGAAATAATCGCATCGCTTATGAATGCTTTCCCGCCCATGGCCGCTGTGAAATATTCGCGGTCTGTACGGCTTTGCTGAATGGCGTCTTTATTCGAGCTTGCAATGACGAGGCCGTTGGCATCGATAATTTGAAACGCCTCGACTCCATGGCTGCCCTGGCTGCTTTTTGCCAACAGCTCATTGGCTTTTACAAAGAGAGGATTGTTATTCGAGAAAAAATCAGCCTCAGGCAACTCATTCTTCGCGCGCAGCTGCAGCAAATCGACAAACGTGCGATGAATCGAGCCCAGATAAATCGATTGCTCTTCGAGCCGCACTGCTGACCATAGGCCTTCTCCAATGCGATCGGCATTGAGCTGCATGCTGTTCTTGCTTTCCTTCAAGAGCAAATCGGAACTGAACCAAAATAATAGAGAGCTGGTTCCAACTAACATAATTACGGCTAAAGCGCCGATGAGCATCGGCAGCTTGATTTGCAGCGACATGTTGGCAAAGCGAATGTTCCATCCTTTTCGTGTTGGCATGTTTGTCAACTCCTGCTGTGATTAGTATGCATCCTAGGTGTACCCCTTAGCGTATGTTTCGGGTGATCTCCTCCTTTATTTTCTCGGTTGGGTATTGCAGGTGAAAGGCTGACGAATGGCACAATTACGGGGGCGTATGTCTATTAAACATAAATTAGTGCCTGTTGATCTATCGGTAAATTAAGCTAATATCATGAAGCTGCGGCTCCGCAAAAAAAGCTGCCCCAAGGTCTTAGACCCCGAGGCAGCCTTTCCGCTTACAGATCACCCAACATTTGAAAATCGTACAGGTAAACTTCAGGCGAGATGACATCCTTCACCTTCGGAATGAGCAGTTCCGAGACAAGCGTACCGTCTGCTAGGCGATATTTTTCCACTTGGTGCGCACGATTGCCTTCGTCGAAACGGTACAGGTAGAAATACGGTCCCCGCACATAGCCCATCTCATCGTTCAAGTAGGTTTTCCGCTCGAAGCGGTATAGGGAATACGGGGTTCCCGCCGTGTTGGTCGGAAGCGAGAAAGGGAAGATCGTCCCGTACCCGTCCACGTAATACAACGTATTCTGTTGGATGCCGATGCTGTTCGCGCTGAGCGAGAAGAAGGTATTGTCAGGCTCGTTGCCGTACGTATGCAGCGGGTATGTGTTCGTTTTGCGGGTATGTTTGTCGATTTCCATGACTTGAAGCTCGATGCGGTTATCATCGGCACGGGTGGAGTAGACGACGTACAGCTTATCTTGGTAAGAGATCATGTCGCTCTGCACAATCAGCGAGCCGGTGTACATGTCCCGCACGGGATATTTGGATTGAATCAGCCGGCCGTTCTCCGGCTTCAACACGACCAAGTTCAAGCCTTGAAGAGTTTCGTGGTTGGAAGTCAAGGTGTACACGGCATGCTCGTCGCTGCCCTGCGCTTCGACGAATTCCCCGATATCCTCGCAGTGATGAAGGTTTTCGTCCCCCCAGCGGAAGGTGGAGACGTAGGCGGAATCCGGACCGATCCCTTTGTTGAACAGGGCATAATATTGCTTGCCTCCGGCCAGATAGCCCGCGGTCTGCCGATATCCGGCGCTGACGGTGCAGGGAGAAGCATGAGTTGCTGCTTGAAGCGAGTTATTCTGAACGTGCACTTCGTTCTTCCGCTGCACGACAAGGCTGTTGGCGGCGGGAAGCTTGACGGGAGCGCTCCACTCCAGGCCTTCCCCCTTAACACTGCGAACGGTTCCCGCCTTGCCGATATATAGCAGGTACGAGCTTCCCTTGTTGTAATACTCCTTCGATAAGGAAGTGGAATAATAGACAAGGGCCACGGCCTCATCGAGCCGGATGTCGGATGGGTCTTGGTTGGTGGGAGAAGTGGCGCTGCATGAGAGCAGAAGGTGCATGATGCCGAGCTTGAGGAGGAGTAGACATGACCTTTTTACGGCATACGGCAACGATGTTCGCATTTTGAATTTCATCCTGAGACGGCAGGATTAGTAGCTTTTTAAAGTAATGAACATAGAGGAATCCCGGATATCGAGCGGATAGACGCCAAGCCCGCCGTCCATATCAATGTCGATGTTGGCCTTTTCTTTGTAGGCGCACCAGACGAGCTTGGAGCAGTTCTTGTCTCCCGAGCACGAAGTCAACCGGTTCGCGGCGAAATTATACGAATAGCTGTCGCCCAGGCGGCTGTTCGCCCAATCGGCGGCTTGCGATCTGGCAGTCGTGCTGGCGTATTCTTTCTTGAGCGTAATGATTTTGGAGCCTGGATCGACGCGTTTGTCGATCAGCTTGACTTTGCGGACACCGGTGCTGGGTACGGACTCAACGATGTAGTCGGGGGTATAGTAGATGCCGACGTGGCCGTGTGGAATGCCGATGGTGGCGGCAGTTTCGAAGAAGACGTCGCCTTTGCTGCTGGAAGCGAGCGGATATATGCCCGAACCTTTGTCGGCGGAGCGGACAGACATTTGCGGCTCCGGCATCTTCAAGCGCAGCTCTTCGTACATTTGACGGGCGATGGCATCGCTGGATTGCTTTGTGACGTTGGAAGCGTATTCAATATCGGATGCAAGCTGCTCTTTCGTGACATTCGGATACAATTCCAGGATCCGGTCCAGGATGTCGTCTTGGCCGAGGGCGCTGATTGGGGAAGGCAACACCAGCACGAACAGGATAAGGGCAAACACAAACTTTTTCATCATTATTCCTCCTTAGACATTAAAATAGGCTTACACGGCCATTATACAGCCGGCGCGGAAAAATATTCAATAAATTTACACATTTTTAACACATATTGCTGTTTCTGAAGAAAGAAGCGCCGAGAGTAAGAGATCAAGGCTCTTGGAGCCATTGCCCGATCAGATTGGCTGAAGCCGCTGTCCAACCGAGCTCCATATGATTGTGCCGCACCGTTGCATTCCCAGCCACATTGCCGATGCCTTGAACGGAGGCTGCGCTTTGGAGGAAGACGACGCCATCGCTTGGACCCGTGTGCTCATGATGAATGACGGAAATGGCGTTTTCATTGCCCGACAGCAGATACGTCTCGATTGTCGCCGGAATGCCCGCAGCCAAGATCGTATTGACGAGCGACCCTTGACGTATCGCCGCATCGATGCCGTCTCCGCCCGTAACAAATCCTTGGCCGCCATAGTAGGTTGTATACCAATCCTGCTCGTCAAGGGGAAGCGGGTATACATCCGCCCATTTCGCCAGCATTTGCCTCTGTCCCGGGAAAAAGTCGCCATGCTCCGTGGCGTAGATGGATAGCTCGGGGTAATGCCGCCACAATCCGTAGCACATCATCTGCGTATGCGGGGAGGGGGCATTCGTCTTTCCGCCGCATGCGGGAAAAATGCCGAAGTTGAAGGTCCAGCCGTGGCGGAAAATGAAATCCATGCCTTTGTTCGGATTGGCGATCAGGATTAGCTTGCGAATATTGTCGGCATATAAGGTGCCGCCGGCTTTGGTGACGGAGGACGCGTACATTCGGGAGGCGAACGCGCCTTTGCTCCAGCCGATGACGTCGACCTTGCTTGCGCCTGTGACGTCCTTGATGACGCTGATCGCATCGTGGATCAGTTCGGCGGCATAATAGTTGTCCCCGTGCTTATGGCCGAAATTGATCGCAAATACTTTGTAGCCTTTCCCAGCTAAAAATTGCATCAGCCCGGTGTTCGGGCACACAGCGGCGCCGCAGGCGTGGGAACCGGCCTCGTTCGGATTGGCCCAGGCCCGATCGGCGTTGTCATTGGCACCATGGACAAGAAGAACTGGCGTCGGCACCGGATTCGTATCGAACTGTGGAGCGTAGTAGAGCAAGAAACGGCTGGAATGCGGCTGCTTCACTCCGCCGAAAAACGTCAGCCGCTGGCCGTTCTGATCGCCCCGGCCGTCTGCGGGGTAGTCTTCGGCGGCGAAGAGCGTGCTGTTGTCCTTCCAGCGCTCCACCTTGCTCCAGCCATTGCTGACGTTCGCAAACGTCTGCTCCAGTACGAGCTTTGCCCCGCTTCCCTGAACGGAAGAGAGCGGAGCCAGCAGCGCGCAGACGAACAGCACAGCGGCTGCAATGGCAGGCAAACATCGTGCATGCATCAACATCCTCCTTTGCTTGGCGGCTGTCTGCACCTCCCGGTCGGCGTACAGCCGCTTTGTTGTAAGAAGCGCCGCATGTCGGCACCAATCCGATTATACAAGTAAGCGGTTGCAAATGAGTTGCACGTGAAGAAGGCGATGTGGAAGTATTGGAGTGTTTCAATGACTACGGACATTAAAACCTACTCAAAGAGAGCATTTGAGCGGAAGTAACGTATCAAACATGTGCACAAGATTATTGATCTAAAATCTGTCGTCGACCCCCAATAGCGTAAAAAGTGCCGGGGATCGACGACACTTTGTTTTTCAAAGGAAATTGGAGTATCACCGAGTTACAACGAGATTTAGGGGAGAAGTTGAGACATCTTCTTTTCTGTGAAAACATGGGGAGGAGAATAAGTTTGATTTGTCGAAAGCTTTAGGGACAAGGTTTTTTGGGGTTTTGAAAGTACCTATGAGGAATTGAAACGCTGAACAAAAATTATCTCGAAAAGGTTCTGGCTGATGTTTTGAAAGTACCTATGAGGAATTGAAACTTTGTGAAAGTCTTTTCGATGCCTTCTACGAGACTTGTCGTTTTGAAAGTACCTATGAGGAATTGAAACTATTATTCCTCTTCTATTTCAAAAAGATCTTCGACGTTTTGAAAGTACCTATGAGGAATTGAAACACAACCGAACACTATACGGCAATACACTGGCTTGCAGTTTTGAAAGTACCTATGAGGAATTGAAACTCGTACGGGGAATTTGATTTCCCCAGCGGGGAGAAGGTTTTGAAAGTACCTATGAGGAATTGAAACTCTTCCTCGGCGGATTAATCCGCTCCTTATGCTCGTTGGTTTTGAAAGTACCTATGAGGAATTGAAACATATGTTCGTCTGTCGCCCCGACGCTCGGGTGGATAGTTTTGAAAGTACCTATGAGGAATTGAAACCTGCTTGCTCTTTTTGACTTTTTAAAGGCGACAGGTGAGCTTTTATCCACTTAGCATTTCTGCTAAATAAGCTATATTGCTTCTTCTGTGCTGATAGTCCAGTCTTCGTTGGATTCTGTCCAATGAAATAGCAAGGTTATAGCTTGGCAGAGAGGTTCCATTGGAATTCGTCCAGTGGATTTGGACTAATTAAGGGGAAATCACGACAGAACTGTGAAATCCGCTGTAAGAAATACAGTCAAAGTGCGGTTTGGACGTGAAGTCTGTACATTTCACTGTACGATTTCCAGTGGAATATGCATGTTACTTTACAAGAGTGCTGCAACATGCGAGCGGCGTTCCCTATTTATCCGGCATTCCCACAGTTAAAATGGCTACTTGCTCTGGCGGTTCCGCTGTGCTAAGATAATGGTAACTTTTACAGAACGGAGGGGTTCCCCATGATTGATAAGGCAGCCTTCTTCCTTTTCGGAAGAATCCGATTGAACCTTTTTGACACTAACTGAATAGTGCTCAATGACTCTGCCTGTGTGCAGAGTAATCGGGATTGGTCTGCCTATTTTTAGGGAACCCTATAACCTGCATCACAGAAGAGGGAGGACGAATTCGCCCTCTTTTTGTGTGCCCTTAAAACATAGTACCTGCCAAGGATGAAGCGCGTACCGTCAGTATCTTGATCGAACGCTCCGCCTGCTGCCTGTTTCCTCAACGTCTTGTTATCCATACGCGAGGACTGCGGCAGAGCGGATGTTCATGGATCTATCGACGGCAACCAAGCTGCTGTTTGGGTGATTGCCACTTCGCCGCTCGTTGTGCCCTTTTTGCAAAGGGACTGACGCCAGCGGGCGCAGTGTGTGTTGTCACCTGAGTTGCGTAATTGATCTGCGCGTATTAGCGACTTTTTTCCCGTTTGCTCGAAGCACAGGCGATACGTCTGTGTTTTTTTTGCGTTTATTCGCATGTGACGGTCAAGATCGATCAGAAGGTTTGAAAACACATTTCTGGAACAACCTCTTTATGCGCGCAAACTCGCGAACAGAAGGGGCATACTGGAACATTATCTACAAGTAAAGTAACGGAGGAATCACATATGGAACAACTTACCGTACAACCGCAAAAGGCGATCATCGCCGGCGTTAATTTGAATCACCAGCCGGATTTCGAATATTCCATGGAGGAGCTTGCGAACCTGGCTGCTGCTTGTGATGTAGAGGTCGCAGGCATCGTGACGCAGAATCTGAGCAGGGTCAACACGTCGCATTACATCGGCACCGGCAAGCTTCAAGATGTAAGAGCATTGATGGAGCTGCATCAGGCAAATATGGTCATCTTCAACGATGAGCTGTCTCCTTCCCAGATCCGCAATCTGGAGAGCGAGCTCGATTGCAAGGTTATCGACCGGACGATACTCATTTTGGATATTTTCGGCGAGCGGGCGCGCACGAGAGAGGCGCAACTGCAGGTCGAGGTGGCGGAGCTGCAGTACATGCTGCCGCGCTTGGTCGGCTTGCGTGAATCGCTCGGCCGTCAGAGCGGCGGCGTCGGCACGAAGAACAGAGGGGCGGGGGAGAAGAAGCTGGAGCTCGACCGCCGCAGAATCGAGGAGAAAATCAACGCCTTGAACAAGGAACTGGAGGTGCTCGTCGCCCACCGTCAGACACAGCGCAAGAAGCGCAAGAAGACCGAGGTTCCGGTTGTATCGCTCGTCGGTTATACGAATGCGGGCAAATCTACCGTCATGAACGCGTTGGTGGAGCTGTACACAGAGACGAAGGACAAATTCGTCTTCGAGAAAGATATGCTGTTCGCCACGCTGGAGACGTCCGTGCGCAATATCGAGCTGGAGGACAACAAGACGTTCCTGTTGACGGATACGGTCGGCTTCGTCAGCAAGCTGCCGCATCATCTCGTGAAGGCGTTCCGTTCGACGCTGGAAGAGGTGAAGGATTCGGAGCTGCTCGTCCATGTCGTTGACTTCTCCAATCCGGAATACGAGCAGCACATCCGCATTACGAACGAGACGCTGAAAGCAATTGGCGTGGAGGACATTCCGATGATCTACGCCTACAACAAAATCGATCGGAAGGAAGGCGATATCCCGCAGTCGCAGGACGACATCGTATATACGGCGGCCAAGCAGAAGCAGGGCATCGATGAGCTTATCGGGGCGATTCGGGAGCGGATTTTCAAAGATTATGTAACATGCGAGATGCTCATTCCTTACGATCAAGGCCAGCTTGTCTCTTACTTAAACGAGCATGCGACGATTCTCGCGACCGAGTATGAGGAGCATGGAACGAAGCTGACGCTCGAATGCAGACAGAGCGACTACTCCAAATACGAGCAGTACGTCTGCAATTAAACAGTTAACAACTTAGAACAGCCTAATTTTACGGTGAAAAATATTGGTAGCTAGTCCATGAAATATTTGGTACGATATATTCCGCTTACAAGAATTGATGCTGCAGACAGGTGGAACTTCAAGTGAAGAATTGGAAAAGTATTTTGCTGTTGGCGATCCCGTCCTTGCTGTCCTTTGCCACGCAGACGGTAATCGGGACGATCAATCTGATTATGGTGGGGCATTTGGGCGCTATCATCATTGCGATTGTGGGCGTCGTTAACATTATCATTTATAATACGTTCGCCTTATTTTCCGGCATCGGACATACCGTTAACTATATGGTTGCCCAGAACTATGGCGCGAATGAGATGAAAAGAGGGATTCGGCGCACCTACATCGCTCTTTATATTAGCATGGCGGTCGGAGGATTGCTGTTCTTGACAGGTTTGTTTTTCTCCGGCAACATTCTGTATTTGACCAGCGGGTCGAAGGAAATTGCCGAGATGGGGACTTATTACCTGCAATTGCGGATCTTTGCGCAGTCGTTCGGCATTGTCTCGTTCTCGCTGCATGGCTTTTTGCGGGGAATCGGCGATACGAGAACCTCGATGATTCTGTCGATTGTCAGCAACGTTACGATTGTGGCGTTGGTGTACGTGCTGACGTTCGGCCATTTTGGATTCCCGGAGCTGGGACTGAACGGAGCGGGCTATGCGATATTAATCGGCGAGATCGTCGGCTTTATTTTGGCGCTGTATGTGTTTTTTGTAAGGAAGCATAAGCAGTACAACACGCGGGCCAGAGTGAAGGTGCGGCTGACCGAATTGAAGGAGCTCGTAAGCGAAAGCTTCAAGCTCGGGATGCAGGAATTTTCGATGAGCGTGTCCATGTTTATTTTCACAATGTTCGTCGCACGGCTTGGGACGACGGCACTGGCTGCCAACGAAATAGCCCTTAACGTGATGGCATTCGGGTTCATGCCGGCGTTTGCTTTCGGATCGACCGCGACGATTATGGTCGGGCAGGAGATAGGACGCGGCGAGCCGCTGCGAGGCAGGCGGGTAGGGACGGATGTTGCCGTCATGGGCTCCATATTCATTCTGCTGCTTGGCGCGGCGGAGTTCATCTTTGCAGAACCGATTGCGAAGCTCTACAACAATACCGACCCGGAAGTATTCCATCTGGCGGCGGTGCTGATTATGACTTCGGCATTCCTGCAGCTGTTCGATGCGCTATATAACTTTTATGCGGGCGCTTTGAGGGGCATTGGGGATACGACCTTCCTTATGCGCGCTTCGCTCGTCACCAGTTGGCTCATTTTCGTGCCGCTTGCGTACGTGTTTATTTATGTATTCGACTGGGGCAGCATCGGAGCATGGATGTCGCTATACCTATATTTGATGGTGCTTGGCATTTCGTTGATGGTGCGTTTTTATCGTACGGATTGGGGCAACATCATCATCAAGCAGACGGTGGAGGGACGGAAGCAGGAGAACTCCTTGAGTGTATAAAGGACGAAAACAACGCGTTGATTTTTATGCGCGTTGTTTTTTTATGTGCGGCATAAACGATTTACAGAACAAACATGAAATGGTAAAGTGTAGGTGGTTTGTGATTCCATTTTAAGGATGTGATGGTGTGGGTTCCGTCAGTACTGTGATTTCAACATTGGGGGAACTGATTCAACGCTATCGGAATGAGCGCTCAATGACGCAGACACAATTGGCCGATTTCTCAAGGATTAGTAGAGGAAGCATTTCCAAAATCGAGAACGGTAACATGAAACGGCTTAATTACAAAACGATACAACCCATCATTTTTGTGTTGCAAATCCCCCTGCATGAAGTGCTCGATCATTTTATGTTAACTGATCCCCGTTCAGAGACATTGTTCGAATTGCTGCTGGATTCCATTGCCTATCAGGATAGTTCATTGACGGCAAAAATAGCGTCACTGTTTTTGACTTCTCGAGATGAAGAGAGCGGCGTTTTACTGAAAAAGTTATTTCACATGACCCAACAACTATCTGGTACAGACGAACTTCAACTCACATTATTTAATACTGTCATTACCTATGCCAGAATCCACGGCAAGCAATCATACGTTGCACAAGGCATGCTTCATAAGTATTTAGTGCAACGAAATGATTTTAGCAAGCTGGAAGAAACATATGAATCCGGTAAATTTGTCTTGCAATATGTCGAGTTTTTATCTAGCGAAGAGCGAGTCACTTTATATTACAAGCTTGGTGTGCATGCGTATCATTTGAGAAGGTTCAACGAGTGTATAGAACTGCTGCAAAAATATCTCAAAGAAGATAATACCGACAGCAGTTTAAAGGCTTACTCCACTTTGGCGATATGTTCCTCCTATTTTCATCAAAAGCAGTATGACCTAGCTGAGAAGTATTTGAAAGCATTCAGCTTGTTCAACTTTCCTTTTGTCAAAGAGAATGTGGACTTCATGACAGCCAAACTTAATGAAAGAAAGGGGAAGATCGAATTAGCGATTGAGCAATTGAAACAATGTTTGGATTCATCTACCCACAAGATTAACATCGTGAACTCACTCCTTACTTATTATCTCTCAAACAATGATCTGCATGCTGCGCATCAATTATTTCAACGTGAACAAGAGTTTATGGAAGTAGATTTATCCAATCCTATTATTAAAAATGGAAATGCGCATTACTATATCAAGAAAGGGAAATATTTCAACAAAATAGGAAAACAAAATGAGGCGGTTGATTCCTTCATAAAGAGTGTGACTATGTTCGAGGAACTTAGCGAGGCGGATGAAACATTAATCAGAAAAATCGAGAATACTAGACTGTTAATGATAAAAGCAGTCCAGGAAGGAAAGAATTTCACAGATGATGATGTGGTCCAAATAAGCCAACAACTTGATACTTATTTAGTTGAAATCCAGAAGAAAGGGCTTATTAAAAGAGTGATGTGGACAAGTTAGCTAGGGGCTTAAAGGGCAGAAATAAAAATGAAAGCGTTGTCTACTATGCTGGAGATTTATTTCTTTTATAAGGAGGAAACTATGAGATCCATATTCAAGCGTTGGTTGAAGGTGGCCCTCATTGCCTGCTTCATCCTAGGCACGAACCATTCCATTTATGCGGCAGAGGTGCGCTACGATTACAATCAGAACGGCCAGTTGTACAGAACGGAAAGTGGCGAGGAGATGTACAATCTGAATTACGATTCCAACGGGAACATGGTAGGGAAAAGAAAAGGGGACACCCAGCTTCAAGACTCGACCATTACCAATGTGCAAAATGCTGTGTTTGCGCATGGAGATCAGCAGCTAGGCACGCACTGGCTGAAAGTAACGGAAGGAACGGCTAACGCGCATTATGCAAGAATGCAGGCAGGCTCGCACTACTTTCAACAAATAACGGCTTCGAACATGAGCCGCGATGCGATCGCGGGTGTAAAACAAGAGATTCCAATCTCCGTTCTCCCCCATCAAGGCTTGCAAATGAAGGCCGCCGTGGAGGCAAAAAACTTGACTAACGCAACAATCCAACTGCTGGCCTCCTATCGTACGGATAAAGGCTACACGAAGCCCGAAATCGTGCAGTCTTATTCATCTAACACGAATGGATTCATAACCTTGTCGGGCAGGGGGCCGATAGTTCCGGAACATGCAACGCAAGCAATGATCTATATCGTGATTCGTGCCGGGGGGGATCAGGCCGCCGGGGAATTGAACATAAGAGGCGTCTACGCTATGGTCGGCCATAACGACAATGATCTGATAAACGGCGATTTTCAAACTGTTGGCACGGGGGAAGAGCCGGTATTGTGGGAGCGCGCCATGGACCGGGTCCGGCAGGCGCACATTCAGTTGCAGCGCGACAACCGCAATCAATATGTGAAAGTGTCGGGTTCGGGCATCGGTAAAGACGGGTTTCTTGGAGTGACCCAAAAATTCGAGACCAGAAGCGTCTCCTACCATGTCAGCGCCGCCGTGAAGATCGAACAGCTCAACGGTGCGGCAGCTGAAATTGCCGTCGACTTTTACAAGAAAGACGGGACATGGATCGAAAGACAGGTGGTGCGGCAGCATCCTCATCTGACGGCAGGCAAATTCATTACCGTATCCGATACGATAAGCGCGCCCTTGAAAGCGGATTATGCCGCGCTAATGGTTGGAATCAAAGCGCTGAGTAATGAAGCCGCGGGAACCATTTATGTGGACAATGTGCAATTTCGGTTAGGCACATACCAGGGGATATTATCCAACTTTAAGTTTGATTACAGAAGTGAGGATGATCCAACGGTAAACGGTTGGGAGATCATCGCGCCTGATTCGAAGAAAGTTCAAGCGGATCTGAAATATATGGATGGCAAAACGCTTCATCTCATCACTGCAAAAGACCTGAGCGGATGGGAGGCGGCTGGAATTAGCCAAGAACTATCTGTAAATAACATCACGAAATATTATTTAAGGGTTGGCGCAAGTGTGCGTCAGCTTAAAGGAGCAATATTCATGGTCACAGTCAAATTTTATGACCGCAATGGCGCGCCAATTCAATTTATAAGCTTCAAGGATCCGACATATTATTCCGTCACCGGGAATGAATTCGTAACGAAAAGCACAACTAGTTATGCGGTGCCTAAGGATGCGGCAACGGCCCGTGTGAACGCGGTCATACGTTCTGAATCCCAGATCGGGGAAGGCAAAGTGTTAATCAACTTCATTCACTTCATGCCATCAGGTCCGCCTCCGGACGGTCCGATTAGCGTGCCAACACCGCCTAAGCCGCCCGCAACCAGCTAAATCAAATAAACGACTCAAGAACACGTTTTTAGGAGGATAGAGCATGAAAAAATGGATAGCTGTTATTCTTGTATTCCTATTGACGATAACTGGAATGCCTGTTGCATCTGCACAACAGTTGTTCTCTTCTGCAGGGCCTCCCTTGCATTCGCCTTCCGTCACTTCTAATGTATATGGGGCTCGAGCAACCTTCGCAGATTTTAATCCAGAAGAGCTGATTACCGTCACGTCCCTTACCGACACATTCGGCGTGACCCGGGATTGGGTGCAGGAGGAGCTGCTCGCCGGTTATCAGCTTCATCAAATCTATCAAGGCCTGCAAGCTCAGCGGCAGGACAAGGACTATGAAGAGTTCATGAACCACACTTATCCGAAGCCGTCTCCCGATCCGCTGGTGGCTCACAAGGAACGAATGAAAAGCGTGGCCGAGGCCGTATATCAAACCAGCGTAACGGAGCAAGTATACGGAAAGAGGGAACGGACGGTTACAGATCAGGTGTACGGATTGCAGATGCGCTCCAGCAGCCAGCCCTATGATGAAATCGCGCTGCGCAACCGGCCGATTCGGATGGATCAAGCTCCGTATTCCGTCGGTTCTGTGAACGATCATATTTCAACCGTAGATGGATCGCTGCGCGTGGAAGAAACGGATCTGGTCATGCCGGGCCCGAATGGCTTGGACTTTGCGCTGCGGAGAATTTATGACAGCTCTTTGGGGAAAGACGATATTTATTTCATCCCGTCCCGGAACAGCAATAGCACCCGGGAAACAAAAGAAGAGCAAATATTCCATCTCGGCAAGGGCTGGATCTGGGATATTTCGTATATCAAGCGGGTGAACGGTTACGGCTATATCTATATTTCCGGTCTTGGCACCTACAGCCTCTCGGAAAATGACCGTCTGCTCGGGTATCCCTTCCGTGATTTGGACTTTGGCGCAACCGACAAAACCACACAGGCCGGGAGCAGGGCCTCCTATGAACTTATTAATAACAAGACGGGAATCCGGCAATATTTCAGCCATACCGGCAAACTGATGCAAATCGAAGACAAGGACGGCAACTGGATTCAATTTTTATATAAATACGAACCGGATGTTGGAGAAGTGCTGTCTGTTATCGCCAGCTCGACCAAAGATCGCCGCCACACGAACGCTATGTTTATTTCTTATAACAGCGACAATACGATTTCCATCGAAACCGGGGATCGAAAGGTCATCTATAAGAAAAAGAGAGTCAGCGAAATAAAGGGGGATCGAATCCGCGAGCAGGACATCTTGACGGAAGTGATCGACCCGCTGGGCCGCTCGACCAAATATGATTATGGCGTTTGGAAATGGCTGAAGTTTAATTTGCACGAGGGGTATAGCCCATTTCCGGAGCATTCCAATGAGCGCAACATCTTCTGGGGACATAACGATGCTGTCGTGCTGGGGATGATTGAGCACCCAACCAAAACCATTACGGAATTTGGTTTCGACAATGTGATTTACCGCAAGATCGGAGAGTATGCGGAAGAGCAGAACGTGCGGTATAAATCGCGGCGCAACTATTATAGTTCAACCAACCATACCCGGATGAATGAATTAAGTCTCAATTATAACAATGGGGATGTCGGGCAGCATTTTGACCGGGACTTCACGTTCTCTGTGGATGTGAACGACGGATTAAAGACCACTACGTATACCTACTGGAAACAGTATATCGATTACTTCTCCCCTTCGGTGTTATATAACACGAAAACGGTCATTCAGGATCGAAAGACCAACAACAGTCAGGTATTCCGCTACAGTCATGATACCGCCCGAAAAAATCCAAATCCGACCCGTATCGAGGAGACGCATTATCAAGGGAGTTACTCGTCCACTCCTCGCATTACGGAGCGAACGTATGACCGTAATGACTGGGGGCTTATCGCTTCGGAGACGAATCCGCTTGGAGCCACAAGCCGTTATGAGTACACCATCGTGTCGCCGAAAAAGCGATTCGGCATGATTAGCAGTGTCGTGCCGGCGGATCGGGATAGGAACGTGCATTCCGAGTATGACTACGATGAGAATCGTGGAGGGCTGAAGCAAGTTATCTCCAAGAGTGACAAGGGCGCAATCGTGCAGCAGCTCCATTATGAGTACGACAGTGCGGGCAACCCCATTCAGATTCGTATAAAGGGCGATGCAGGCGACACGGTTGTGCACCAAGAGTTTCCGTCTCTGTTTTTGAGCAAGCAAACAGTCCATGTGACGAACGTGGAAGGTCAGGCTGAATCGGTTGCCACCCAGATGGATTATATCCCCGCGATGGGTCTCCCGTCGAAATATACGGACGGCAATGGACACAGCACTTCCTATACGTATGACAAGCTCGGGAGAATAACCGCCGAAATCAATCCGGATGGGACCCAAACGACGATCGTCTATGACGATCATGCAAATAAAATGTTCATCACCGATCCGAACGGGCTGCAAATCGAGAAGCACTTCGATCCGTTGGGTAATCTGATAGCAGAAACCAACGGGCGCGGAATTGCTGCGCATGCGTATGATGAGCATGGCCGGATGATTCGAAAAGGGGCGTTTAACGGTACTTGGATCGAATATGAGTATGATGCTTGGGACCGCGTCATCCAGGAAAACTTCATTCACGGCGTGAATCGCATCGTCTATGACGATGCCGCCCATACGAAGACGACGATCGACGGGGCGAACACCGGCATTCGTGAAACGTATGACGTCATGGACCGGTTGATTAAGAAGGAAGAAATCAAGCCATCCGGTCAGGCGGTGGTATTGGCCCGTTACGAATACGATTATGCGGGGAACGTCAAGGTTGCGTATGACGGGAACAACAACGCAACGAAGTATGAGTATGATGTGTTGGGGCATCTTATCGCCGCAACGGATGCCGGAGGGAAAACGACGCGTTATCAGTATAATCTGGCAGGCGATATGGTCGAAGTAAAATATGCGGACGGCAATACGGTTCAGAAACGGTATGACGACATTGGCCGTTTGCTGGAGCAAACGGACCCGATGAAGCAAAGCAAGCGTTTCTATTATGACGGCAACGGCAACGTGGTGAAAAGCATTGATCGGAAAGGTCAAGCTCAACAATTCGGCTATAATAACCGGAATCTGTTGGTCAGCAGCCTTGCTGCGGGTGAAACCATTTCGTATACGTATGATGCGGCAGGCAAACGAACGGCGATGACCGATCAGACGGGGACGACGAGCTACGTGTACCATTCGTCGGGCGAATTGGCAACTATCACGTACCCGGATAGGACCGTTTTGTCATTCGATTATGATGCACGCGGGATACGAAAGGAACAATCCATTGCTGCAGGACCGTACCGCTTAACGGCCCAGACGGAACTGAATGCAATCCTGTCTATTCCGAGGGATATCAAAGTGCTGGATGGAGCAGGGGGACAGCTCGGCCAATTTACTTACACGTACGATGGCTCGTATAACCGCGTATCCCAATTGCAGTCCTCGATAGGCCTGAATGAATCGTTTGCGTACGACGGATTGAACTTGACTGGCATTCAGCAGAAGCAAGGTGAGGCCCCATTCGCCCAGTATGCGTATACCTATGACAACAACCGCAACATAACGGGCAAGACGGATAACGGCCCTTCGTTCCAGTTCACGTACGACCCGTTGAACCGGATCAAGACGTCGAACCAGTTCAATGAAAGGTACACGTATGATGTCAGAGATAACCTAAGCACGTTGTCGAGCGATAAGATGCCGGATATCCAAGGCGCAAGTTATACCTAGCCGGAACCGCTTGACGCAAGTCACGACAGAAAAAGGAAAAACGGTCTCCTACCGCTACAACGGGGACGGGCTTATGGTCGAACGCAGCGAGAATGGCGTCACCACCCGCTACTATTACGATGACCGGGCGCTCATCGTGGCGGAAGGCACCGTGAACCCGGACGGAACCGTTACCATAGCGGCTGCTTACGTGCACGACGCGAGTGGCAAGCTGCTGGCCCGTCAAGTGCCGGGACAGAGCGGGCTCCAATATTACTTCACGAACGGCCACGGGGACGTCACGGAAATCCGCGACGCTCAGGGGAATTTGCTCAATCGCTACACGTACGACATCTGGGGCAATCCGCTGACGGAAGAAGAGCAGGTGCCGAATATGTTCCGCTACTCGGGCGAGTATTGGGACAAGACGACGAACCTGCAATACCTGCGGGCCAGATGGTATGATCCGAGTATCGGGCGGTTTATAACGGAGGATCCGTTTGAAGGGGAACTGACGAATCCGCACAGTCTGAACCCATATTGAAACGATAGAAGTAGGGGACACTTGTTGCTCCATACCCATAGCGCTACGCGCCTGAACAGAGGTCTATCAAGCTTTTATAATGGGACAGGACTACGGTAATGCAATCGTTCGACCATACTATCGCTTTAGGCGTCATCATGTGTGGAAGTTACCGATCGGGTACTGCCGGACTTGAGAGGAGTGGTTTGGTCCTACAGTACAAAAAGCGGGGGAACAATTGCCCGTCCTACATCAATTTTCCCATCTGCACCACGTCATCCCGGCTCAAAGCAAGTAACCAGTGCTGGACGTTGCAGCTGGAACCAAAACGGGAAAACATCCCGAGAGCACTACGGCTCCAACTGCAATAGTACATTTGTTTTGCCCATCAATTCCCCATTTATGGTGCCGGACTGCAAAAGTACAACTCATTTTCGTGGAATCACACAAGAAATGGTAATACAATCGCTTCGAACTGCACAATTGCATTTCAACAGCCGAAAAAGCCGGATTTTCGCCCAAATAACTGCATAAATGCAGTTCGCCCCCTCCTTTTTTACCTGCCCCTACCACTTAGGGGAAAGAGAAAATACCTCCTCCTCTACTAGGGAAAGTGGGCCCAAATGAGTCCAATGGACACACCTGTTCCGCAAAAGGCACGGGGAACTCAGCAGACTTTAGCATCAGCCATAACGCCTGCATACGTCTATCAGTCACACACAGATTTTAAGATGGGGCCGATTCCCTGATTGTAAGCGCAACCAAAATAGAGCAAGAATAAACGCATAACTATAAGGCGAAACGCTGCTGCCCGGACATAAATCGACACCTAAAAATCTTGTGAACAAAAATAGTAAAAATATCCTATTCTGAAATTTACTAATGTATTTATATGTCGAATGCACAATCATGACCAAAGACCTGATATTCTAGGTATTTTTGGTAAATTGGTTACAATACCGCAACTTTTTTGCGACTTCATGCGTCTAACTACAACAAGTAAGCGAATAGAGAAAAATCCTCTGCAGTCCTCCTCTTATCAAGCTGGTTTGCCGAAAGTGAGCCGCTTGATTGCGGGCAAACACTCACGCCCACATACAATTTCATCGACGGGAACGGGGTCCCAAATTCAAATCACGACTATATAACCATGTTATTCCATCCAATTTAGTGGTTATTATTGGTGTGTATGGTGGTGGCAATTATTCTAGGAGGTGTACTCACTAGCGCCTTTAACTATTTAGCGCAATAACTTATAGATTTCACAGAGAAAGGGTGGAATGGGAAAACATACATGAGCCGCAAGAGGAAATGGAACATTGTCGCTGTATCGTTTGTGCTCTTAATCGCCGTCATTGCGGGAGGACTTTATCTACTGCAGGATTTTCTCTATCCGAAGCCTATCGCTCTTGCTGACGAGAGCGGCGTAAAGGTTAAATTCAAGACCGAGGGCGATCGATTCATGGCGTACGAGAAGGACGGGTTCAAGCCAATCTTCGTGAAAGGCGTCAATCTGGGAGCTACCGTTCCGGGGTATTTTCCTGGCGAATTCCCGATTCAAGAGGACGACTATTTGCGATGGTTCGAGCAGATTCACGATATGGGCGCCAACGTCATTCGCGTCTATACCGTGCATAAGCCTGTCTTTTACGAGGCGCTTGTTAAGTTTAACCGGGACAAGGGAGACCGTCCGCTCTATTTCATCCAGGGGATCTGGTCCCCGGAAGAGCAGCTTATAGAATCCCAGGACGCTTATGTGCCCGAGATCCAGCAGCAGTTCAAGCAGGAGATCGAGAAGGCGGTTCGCGCCGTCTATGGCGATCTGCAGCTGCCGGAATCGACGGGTGTGGCAAGCGGGACCTATAAAGCCAATGCCGGAGACTACTTGATGGCGTGGCATCTTGGCACGGAGTGGGACCCGGTGATGGTGGACAACACGAACAAGAAGCATCAGTCGCTCAAGCCGTATGCAGGCACTTATTTCAACGCCACGGCGCAGGCATCTCCATTCGAGAGCTGGCTGGCCGATATGATTGACCATGCCGCCTCCGTCGAGAGCCGTTACGGATGGCAGCATCCGATGACGTTCACGAATTGGGTGACGACCGACATTCTGGAGCATCCGGGCGAACCTTTGTACCAGGAAGACTTGGCGAGCGTGGATGCAAGGCACATTGAACCTGTGAAGTGGAATGCCGGTTACTTTGCCGCCTATCATGTGTATCCGTATTACCCGGACTTTTTCCACTTGGACAAGTCACTGCGGACGCTGAAGGATGAGCAAGGCGAATTCAACACCTACAAAGCCTATTTGCGCCAGCTTAAAGCCCAGTTCAAGGATATGCCTGTCATGATTACGGAATATGGCGTCCCATCCTCGATAGGAGTATCGCATTTGGGAACGGGCGGCCGCAATCAAGGGGGACATGACGAACGGGAGCAAGGGCGCATCGATGCTTCGCTGACGCAGGACATTTACGACGAGCAGTTCGCCGGGGCCATCTTGTTCATGTGGCAGGACGAATGGTTCAAGAAGACATGGAACACGATGGATTATGAAATTCCGGACGATCGCCGCCCGTATTGGTTGAACGTATTGACCAATGAAAAGATGTTCGGCCTGCTCGGGATGTATCCGAGCAAGGAGGAGACCCTCGTTATAGACGGGGATGCAACCGATTGGGACCAATTGCAGGATAAAGTGCAGATTAAGACGGAGCTGCCGGGAATCCGGGAGATGTGGGCCACGCACGACGAAGGGTATGTATACCTGTCGTTGCGGCTGGACAAACCGTTCGATTCGAAGCAGCAGAAGCTGTATATCGGTTCCAGCACGCTGACCGGAGGCAACCGCGGCATGCCGGAGCTGCCGGGAATCGCTTTGGACGAAGGACTCGAGACGCTTATCGTGCTCGGCACAGATGAGGAGAGCGAAGTTCGCATCGCTTCCGACTACGATTTCCATAACCGTCTGTATGGTCAATCGGGTTATTGGATGATCGAACCGAAGCCGGAGGAGTTGAAGTCGAATTCGGGAAGGTTCAATCCGTGGAGATTAGCCGTCAGCTTGAAGATGGAGCCGCCGGATACGAGATCCGCGCATCCATTCCAAGATGTGACGGTCGGTAAATTGATGCGTGGGACGAACAATCCGAAGGATCCGAATTACAATTCTCTTGCTGTCTGGCAGTACAAAGGCGATTTTGTGGAAATGCGCATCCCATGGATGCTGCTCGGATTTGCGGATCCGAGCACGAAGCAGGTCATCAGCTATAGTCCGCTTCAGAACAAACGGACATTCAAGACGGAGACGACCGAAGGCATCCGCTTTTTGCCTTGGGTGTCGGAACGCAGCGCATCACAAGCAAATAATGCCAAAGCAAAGGCGTCTAAGCCATACGCACTACACAATATCCCAGTTTACCAATGGAATAAATGGGATAAAGTTGGGTATACAGAACGATTGAAACAAAGCTATGACGAGATGAAACAGCTCTTTCACCGTCTTAACTAACTTAGCGGCCAATGGCGCGCGACTTTAACCGATAAAGGAGGCAAACGTCAAATGTTTTCCAATTTGGACCTTGCCGTAGCTTTCATTTACGTGTGTCTTGGTTTAATCGGATTCGGAGTGCTGATTTTGCTCACGATGAAAGCACGCAGCATTATGTTGGAGCGGAAACGGGCGGCATTGCTGGAGAAGCATCAACCTTATTTCGTGTACTTGCAGCGGCATATCGTTGATCCAGGCCCGTTCCAACCGCCGAAGGGACCGCTCAGCCCATTAGAAACACGAGTCATTCAGGATAAATTGATGGAGTGGATTGAAAAGTTCCGGGGAGCGCAGCGGCAGAAGCTGACCGCTCTGTGCGAGGACATAGGCCTCGTGCAGCTGGATAGGAAACAACTTGGCAGCATGTTCTATGCGAAGCAAATGAAGGCGGCTTATCGTCTGGGAGGCATGAGATCCGCGCAGGCGGTCGAGCCCTTGATTGAGCTGATGAAGCAGGAGAAAGACGGTCCGCTTCTGCATGTGCTGGCCCGTTCCGTTGCCAAGTGCGCGGAGCATCTGGACCAGTTATACGTCATGCTGCAGCAACTGACCCGTCACCGGAAAGGCAACTATTTGAATGCGGCCGAGGTGCTGGAGGAGACTTCCCTTGATGTGACGCCGCTGCTCATTCAATGTCTGGAGGACCGGGACCGCAATCTGGTGAAGACCGCATTGCTCGCTTTACGCGGGCAGACAGGCGTCTCTTTAACGCCTGCCCTGCTCCGGCTGGCTGACAGTGACGACCAAGAAATACGTTCCCTTGCAGTTAAAATACTTGTTCGTGCCGGCAATGTCCTCCCGGAGGAAACCATCAGCCAATGGTTGACCGATCCGGAAGGGGAAGTCCGTGCGGCTGTTGCAGAGTCGCTTGGACAATTGGGCCACGAAGGCAGCATACCGGCGCTGAAGCAAGCATTAACTGATTCCGAATGGTGGGTGCGGTATCACAGCGCGAAAAGCTTAGCCATGATGGGAGATGCGGGATTCCGGGCGCTGTGTGAGGCAGCGCTGGAACGAGATGATCCCTTCAAATCCGACATGGCCAAGGACCGTATTCACGAGGAGCTTCTGCGTGAGCATTTCTTCGCCAACCGGCGCAAGCATATACAGGGCGCTCATACGAAACAGTCGCTGTACGAGCAATATTTCGGCAAAGCGTCATCCGTATCACACATTCGCGGCATAGGAGGCGATTATTCTGCTTAGAGATTTACTTCTCAACTACGGCTATTTCGCGATGTATTATGTCATCATCGTCAACACTATATATTTCGGCATTATGCTCTTTTCATTGAAGAGCGTCTTCTCCATTGTGCGGAGAAAACGTTACGCGTTAAGCGGAAGCTTGGTGGGATCGGAGCACGTTCCGCCCGTATCCCTGCTCGTTCCGTCCTATAACGAAGAGCTGACTATTATTGAAAATGTCAGATCGTTGATGACGCTCAACTATCCGACGTATGAAGTCATCGTCATTAATGACGGATCGACGGATGAAACGATGAAGGTGCTTATCGACGAGTTCGAGTTGTACCGCATGGACAACTTGGCGGTTCGGTATTCGGTAAATTGCACCAAGATCAAGGCGATCTATCACAATCCGGAATATCCGCATTTGTATGTCATCGACAAGCTGAACGGCGGGAAGGCGGACTCGCTCAATGCGGGCATCAATTTCTCGCATTATCCGCTCGTCTCGTCGATAGATGCGGATTCCTTGCTGGAGAAAGATTCGCTTATTCAAATGGCAACGATGTATATGTCCAATCCCGAAGAATACGTCGCCATCGGCGGCAACGTGCGTATCGCGAACGGCTGCACGATTGAGAACGGCACGGTGAAGGAAGTCCGCCTGCCGAAGAAGTGGTGGCCGATGTTCCAGACGTGCGAATATTTGAAGGCGTTCCTCGGCGGACGCATCGGGTGGAGCGCGATCAACGGACTCATTATTGTGTCCGGCGCGTTCGGCCTGTTCCGCAAAGACTACATTGTTAAAGTTGGCGGTTACCGCGGCGGTTATCCGGGTGAAGACATGAATATCATCATCAAGCTGCACCGCTACATGTTGGAAAATAAATTGCCGTACCGCATTGCCTTCTGTCCGGAAGCTGTCTGCTGGACGCAGGCGCCGGACACCTATCATATCTTGTCCAATCAGCGCAAGCGCTGGGGACGGGGAAATTTGAAAAACATGATCGAGAATTATGATATGTCGTTCCGTCCGAAGTACAAAGTATTCGGCATGCTTTCGCTCCCGTATACGATTATTTTCGAAGCGCTCAATCCGTACTTTAAAATTACGGGTCTACTATCTTTGATTGGTTACGCATTGTATGACATGACAAGCTGGAACATCGTCGGTGTGTTCCTGACCATCAACTTCCTGTCAGGGCTTCTGTTGGCTATTGGCTCGATATTGATTGAGGAGATCGCCTTTAAGCGCTATCCGAGAATTAGCGACATGTTCCGTATGCTGGCCTTCAGCGTGCTCATGTTCTTCGGCTATCACCAGCTCGGGAGCTTATGGCGGATTCAGGGTCATATCCAATACTTTCAGAAGAACAACTCTTGGGGCGCAATGACCCGTCAAAGCTGGAAGGAAAAGAGCGAGCAAGTGAAATCGGCCTGATAGTCAGGCCGATGTTCAACATTAACGTAACGATGAGGAAAGGTGGTATTAACCGTTTATGCTGACTACTATTGAACAGCAATCCGAATTCGTTCCGTCTTTCAAACAGACGGTGCACCATCTCTGTTCGAACGACCCCGAGCATCAATTAGGAATCATCTTCATTCATGCCGGGACGATGGGCCGAGCGTGGGAAGGAGAAATAAGCGCTTGGCTGAAAGCGGAGCGCACACTTTCATTCGAGCTGATGGTCGATGATTCGCATCACCTGATTGCGGTTCTGCTGCGGCGGGCGGCTCTTGATGAAACGCATTATTATGCGCTCCAGTTAAAGATGCTGCTTGAACAGAAGTTCGCCGGCCAGCCGATCGTATGCGCGGTTGCCGCCGTTGCCGATGCCGCGGAGATTGAGGAGCTGATCGAAGGCCGCTTGGCCGAATTGACGGTCGGGGGCGCCTATTCCGATATCCGGGTGCTGCATGATGAGCTGCGGCCGATGGATGCCAGACGGATTCTGGTGGTCGACCACGACGAGAGCGTACGCGAATTTCTGAACATATGGCTTACGATGCAGGGGTACGAAGTGCATGAAGCGGAAGATGCCTATTCCGCTTTGGACCGCATCCATTCCGAGCCGTTTGATCTCATATTAACCGAGTTGAATTTATATGGAATTAATGGTTTGCCGTTTATTTCTCACATTCAGAAGATGAATCTGAACCCTGCTCCGAAAATCGTCATTCTGTCCGAACAGCGGGTGGAGCAGACAATAGACTACTGCTATCAGCAAGGCGTTAGCGACTACATTACGAAGCCGTTCTCGCCCGTTGAATTAGATGAAAGACTCAGTCGTTGCTTCTAGACATAAAAAATAGAAAGTATGGAAGGTGGAACCTGTGAACATGTATGCTGCTAATTTGAAACATGCCATCGAACACAAAACGTCTGTCGTCGGAGTGATTGGTCTCGGTTATGTCGGTCTGCCGCTTGCTGTCGAGATGTGCAAACAAGGATTTCAGGTAGTCGGGATCGATTTGGACCCTGCCAAAATTGAGAAGATTCATGCAGGTCACTCTTATATTAAAGATGTGAGCGATGAAACCTTGATGGAGTGCATGAACACAGGAAGATTGTTTGCTACGAGCGATTACAGCCATATTCAATTGCTGAACGCGGTCAGCATCTGCGTCCCTACTCCGCTGAGCGAGAATCAGGATCCGGACACTTCATATATTACGCGGGTTGTTGAACAGTTGAAGCGTTATATGAAAAAAGGGCTGATGATTACGCTGGAAAGCACGACGTATCCGGGAACGACGGAGGAGCTCATCCAAAGGGAAATCGAAGCGCTCGGGTATCGTGCGGGTGAAGATTTCTTCCTGTGCTTCTCGCCGGAACGTGTCGATCCGTCCAACGAAAAGTATAATACGTTCAATACGCCGAAAGTGATAGGCGGCGCGACGCCGGCATGCTTGGAGCTTGGGACCGCTCTGTACGGACACATCGTGGAATCCGTCGTTCCGGTATCTTCCACGAAGGTGGCGGAAATGTCGAAGCTGCTTGAGAACACGTTCCGCAGCGTGAACATCGCATTCATCAATGAAATGGCGATGATGTGCGATCGGATGTGCATCGACATTTGGGAGGTCATCGATGCGGCTGCGACGAAGCCATTCGGCTTCATGCCGTTCTATCCAGGTCCGGGAATCGGCGGACACTGCATCCCGCTTGATCCGATGTACTTGTCCTGGAAAGCGAAGGGCTTCCGCTTCTACAGCAAGTTTATTGATATCGCCCAAGCGACCAATGCCAATATGCCGTACCATGTGATGGAGAAGACGTCCCGGATTCTGAATGATGGCTCGAAATCGCTTAAAAATTCGAAAATATTAATTCTCGGCATGGCCTATAAACCGAATATTGATGATTTGCGGGAATCCCCGGGTCTTGAAATCTATGAGTTGTTCAAGGCGAGCGGCGCTCAAGTCGATTATTACGATCCGCATGCAATTCACTTTAGAAATAAGACAGGCAAGACGGTGTGCACAATCGACTACGACCTAGCGGCCTTCAAAACGTATGACTGCATGGTGCTGATTACGAATCATCAATCGTTTGATTATGAAGAACTCGCTGATTTGAACATCCCGATTTTGGATACCCGCAACGCCTTCAAAGGTATTAAACGGCCGCACATTTACAAGTTGGGCTATACGGTGCAGCCAAGCCTCAATGAATGGGAAGAGGCTGTTCTTGTCTAATAAAGACAAGGTGTCCGCGCGTCCGAGCGCGCGGGTTATGAAGCGTTACATCCTGTCTAGACATAAGCAATGGGTGACACTCATTCTGTTGCTGTGTTACTTTGCCGTGACGCCGCTCTTGTTTCATTCCGCGGGAACGAAGCAGACGAAGGCGACATGGCTGTGGGACACCGAGTGGATGCGTGACAACCCGGATGAGGTCGTCTCGTTCAGCCAAGACAATGAGGTCGATTTAATATTCGTGCAGATTAGCACTGACGTGAAGGAGGTGGAATACCGTCAATTTATTCGAAAAGCGCGCGAGGCTGGCATTGATGTTCACGCTCTAAACGGGAGTCCGGAGTGGGCGCGGGCCGATAAGCAGGAAGAGGGCGCGGAATTCATCCGTTGGGTTGCCAGCTTCAATGAACAAGCCGGGCCGGAAGAGCGGTTTACAGGCATCCATCTCGATGTGGAGCCGTATCTGCTGCGAGGCTGGAAGCGGGATCAAAGCCGGATTGTGCGCGAATGGTCGCACAATATGACCCGCTGGCTAAGCGAGGCCCGTGCAGCAGGCTTGTACATTGCGGCAGACGTTCCTTTCTGGCTCCATCGCATTGAAACGTCAGAAGGAGGGGGCAGCCTCGGCGAATGGATGCTGGAGCGCTTCGATTCGCTTGCCATTATGGCCTACCGGGATCATTCGGATTCCATTTACGATTTGGCAATCGATATGCTCGCACAAGCAGAAAAGGCGAACAAGAAGATTCTGATCGGCGTTGAGCTCGGCAAGACGGATGAAGGCGACTTCGTCACCTTTCATGGCAAGTCCGTGAACTATTTTGAAGAACATTTGCAGGAGGTAGGGCGGCAAAGTGTCGACCATCCGTCTTACGGAGGGGTTGCCGTGCATCACCTGCGAGCTTGGTATGAAAAAGTAAATCCTGAATGAAACGGAACGGAGCGGCTCAGCCGCTCCGTTTTGTTGTTTCGTTCGTTTTTGGGATGAGAGGAAATCGCTGTTGATTAGAGGGCAACAAGATGTTGCGGAGAGAGTGAGGAGATGGCACTGAACATAGAGCTGAACATACCGCTGGACTTGCGGGATCTGCTTGGACGGAGCGTGCTTTGTTCCCTGGCTGCAACGTATATCCCATTTTCACTGGCGAATATCGCGGATATTGACAGCTACCAGATCGGTTATCGAATAGATGGGCTTAACGACTGGCACGCTTCCTGCTCTTCCTGATGCGGAGGGAGAGTAAATATAGGCAACAATCGACATAGTTGCCACACCTCTTATCTTCGTGGTTCAATATAAAATAGAACGAAGCAAAGGAGCGAGTCACATGGGATTTCAGACAGAATTCAATTCCGTTTGCAAGTTTAAGACCGAACAGGAGCTGTATGAGCTGCTCGAATACGGCCGCGGCAAGATGAAGAAGCAGGGCTTTCGCGTGTTCCCTGCAGGCCAGAAGGTAATGGCGTATACGCCGGACAATACGGCGGTCGCGATTGTCAAAATCGTGGCCTCCATTGCCGAGATTAACTTCCAAGGCGAAGAAGTGACCGAAGTGGAGATGGAGCTGGTCCGCAAGCTGAATGAAGAAGAATCCCGGGTACAGACCGCGCTTGCGCACGAGATGTTCTTCGGAGATCCGAACCGGAAATAAATGATCGTCACGGAAGCACCGGAAGCCAGATGGGCGGAAGGGGCTTCTTTTGCATTCATTTACATTAAGCCTCAGGAGGGTGTAAACACATGAAATTTACCGTATCTGAACAAGTATTCGAGGCATTGCCAAATGTATGCTTTGGCATCGTTGTTGCTAAAGGAATTGACAATACGAAGGTCTACCCTGAAATCGAGCAGCGTCTGCAGCAGAGTATCGCTCAAGTGGAAGCGAAGTTCCAAGAGGTCCTCGCCAAACAATCGGAAGAGATTGCGCCGTACCGCGATGCGTTCCAGGCGCTTGGCTTCAATCCGAACAAGTTCATGAGTTCAATTGAAGCAATGGCCTCGCGCATTGAGAAGAAGAAAGGCTTTCCGAGCATTAACCCGGCAGTCGATCTGGGCAATGCCATCTCCTTGAAATATCTCGTTCCGATGGGAGCGCATGATATGGAGCAGGCCGAAGAGGACATTTGCGTGCGTTTTGCCAAGGCGGATGATACGTTCGTGCCGTTCGGTCTTGGACAAGCGGATGCGGAATCGCCAGATGAAGGGGAACTGGTCTATGCCGTGGGCGATCAGATTAAGACCCGCCGTTGGATCTGGCGGCAAAGCGAGCTAGGCAAGATTACTTCAGACAGCCGCCACATCTTCTTTCCGATTGACGGGTTCATGGGCCGTAATGACGCTCAGGTTGCCGGCGCAAGAGAAGAGCTGGCAGAGTGGCTGCAAGCGCAATTTGGCTGTGCGGTTCTAAACGGATGGGTAGACCGCAATAATCGGGAAATGGAGCTGTAGGCGCACTCGGCGAACGTAGGTCAGGCTAAGCACTCCTTATAATGGTTACGCTAGGAAGAAATGGCGCGCTGGCGCTAACAAAGGAGCCTGATGGAACATGCTTGTGCGCTTCGGTTATGTGGCGATGTCGATGACGGTGCAGAATGCGTCCCCGTCCCGTACGATGACGTATGCGAATTTCAGCAAATTGGACGACCGGGAGGCCGGCCTGCGGCGCTTGGAGCGGCTGGCGGAGGCAAACCTGCATAACACGCTGCGCCTGTTGAAGCATAACCGCGCACATGACATTGAGGTGTATCGGTTTTCCTCGAAGCTCATTCCGTTGTCTACGCATGAAGCCTTGAACGATTGGGATCCATTTCCTGCGCTTGCCGAGGCATTTGCAGAAGTCGGGACCTACGTCAATAAGCATGGAATGAGGGTGTCGTTTCATCCGGATCATTTCACCGTGCTCAGCACGCCGCGTGAGGAAGTGTTGCGGAAGTCTGTCACCGATCTGGAATATCACCTTCGGATGCTGGAAGCGATGGGGCTTGATGCGCGGGCGAAAAACAACATTCACATCGGCGGCGCATACGGCGATAAGCAGGCAGCGGGCGAGCGCTTCGTGGCGAACTTCCGGATGCTGCCGGAAGCGATAGCGCGGCGCATGACGCTCGAAAATGACGACAAGACGTTCAATGCGCCGGAGACGCTGGCGATTTGCGAGGAGCTCGGCGTTCCTATGGTGCTCGATATTCATCATCAATGGGTGAACAATGACGGCGAGAATATGGCGGAGCTATGGCCGCGCATCGCGCAGACGTGGGAGACAAATTATGGACAGGCGGATGCCCCGAAGCAAGATCCGCTTCCGCCGAAGATTCACGTGTCCAGCCCGAAGAGCGAGAAGGATATACGCGGGCATGCGGATGACGTGGAAGTTGAGCCGCTGCTCGCATTTTTGCGGACTGCCGCGAGGCATACGGAACGGCTGGATGTCATGCTGGAGGCGAAGCGGAAGGACGAGGCGCTGCTAAAGCTGATGCAGGATCTGGCTGCTTATGCGGATGAAGGAGTCACACTGGTAAATCAGGCGAGCGTCCGTATCGCTCCTTAATAGACTTGATACTTGAAAATCAAGCGAAAATACGATACGTTGGACAAAGAACGTTTACCGCATTCTTTTCATTCTGCAAAGAAAAGGAAGATTGTGTGTGGCGAGAGGAGGATAACAATACGATGACTCAATTGCTTCAGGGTAAAAATATCGTCGTCATGGGCGTCGCGAACGACCGCAGCATCGCGTGGGCGATTGCGCAATCGCTAGCCGCTCAGGGCGCGAGATTGGCATTTACATACGAGAGCGAACGCGTGGAAGGACGGGTGCGCAAGCTGGCGGAAACCATTCCGAATTCGGTCATTCTTCCGTGCAACGTTACGGTGGATGCGGAGATTGATGGCTTGGCCGCACGGCTGCGCGAAGAATTCGGCACGCTGCACGGCTTGGTGCACAGCATCGCTTTCGCCAAGACGGAAGAATTGGAAGGCATGTACGCTGACACGTCCCGCGAAGGATTTGCTTTGGCGCATGATATTAGCGCATATTCCTTGGTCGCTGTGGCGCAGCGCCTGTACCCGCTGATGACCGAGGGGGGAAGCATCATGACGATGACTTACCTCGGCGCGGAACGCGCGATGAAGAACTACAACGTCATGGGTGTCGCGAAAGCGGCGCTGGAAGCTTCGGTCCGCTATTTGGCAGCCGATTTGGGACAGCACAATATCCGCGTCAACGCGATTTCGGCAGGCCCTATCCGCACGTTAGCTGCGAAGGGCATCAGCGATTTCAACTCCATTCTGAGACAGGTGGAGGAGAAAGCGCCGCTGCGCCGCACGACGGAGACGGCGGAAGTAGGGGACACAGCGATGTTCCTGATGAGCCCGTTATCCCGCGGGATTACGGGAGAAGTCATTTATGTAGACAGCGGATACCATATTATCGGCGTTTAAGCAGACGCGCATAATATGCGAGACGTTGTGTAAGCGTCCGCCTTGTCATGCGCATTTCTTCGATTAGAATGAATGCTGCGTGGCAAGGCTTTTTTTCTATCTGCGCGCATCTTCTATATTGTGAAAGTAGGAACGAAAACATGATAGGCACGATCCTGCTCCTCGCGCTGATTGGTCTTGTTGCCGCTGCCTTCGGCAGCCTTGTTGGACTGGGCGGCGGCATTATCATCGTGCCGGGACTTATCTTTCTCGGCCCGCATCTGCTCGGGAGTCCCGTCTCCTCGCAGACAGCGGTCGGCACTTCACTCGCGGTTCTCATCTTTACGGCATGTTCTTCGACCTTGGCTTATATGAAAATGAAACGCGTCGATTGGCGAAGCGGCGCAATCTATTTCATCACGAGCGGACCGGCTTCCATGCTTGGCGCGGCTTCGACCGGGTATTTCAATGACATCGCATTTAATCTGGCATTCGGATTCTTTATGCTCGCCATGGCCATCCTCATGATAATAAAAGAGCGGCTGAAGCCGCTTGGCATCTCATGGCGCGAGACACGCGCCATTATGGACGCCTCGGGCCAAGTGCAGGAGTACGGTTACAGCTTGGAGCCTATGCTAGTTATCGGCTTTGCGGTCGGATTCATTTCCGGGCTGTTCGGCATCGGCGGAGGTTCGTTGTTTGTTCCTTTAATGGTGCTGCTGTTCCGTTATCCGGCCCATATCGCTTCGGCTACGTCCATGTTCGTTATTTTTCTGTCATCTATCTTGGGCACAAGCGTGCATGCTTGGAACGGTTGCGTGGATTGGACGCTCGTCGCAATACTCGCGCCGAGCGCTTGGCTTGGCGGACGAATCGGGGCGGCGATCGCCAACCGCATGACGGGTCGCGGGCTTCTGCTGCTGCTGCGCATTACGATGTTCGTATTGGCGGTGCGTATGATCGTGAGCGGACTGCTGGCCAAATGATGGTTTTTGCGCCTACAAGGATATTTGATCGAAACTTCACTATGGAAATGACGTATAGTTAAGGGAGAATAGTTCCCATTTTTTACAGAAAGTAGCGTGAATGCCTTGAGTACTTCGGACAAGACTCCTTATGTTGTCACAAGTAAGAGCTACACCGCAGTAGCGGTCAATTGTGCTGCTAAGACGGGTGAATGGATTAAGAGCAGACTGGGTCAACACAAGTCACTCCATATAAAATCTTCTCTGCATGACTTGGTTACGGAAGTAGACAAGGGTGCAGAGCAAATGATACGCAGATTGATTTTGACGCATTTTCCGCAGCACGCCATTCTTGGGGAAGAAGGCGTGGAGCCGGGAAGTGAAGCTTCCAAGCTGGCGCTGGAACAAGCCCAAGAAGAAGAATATTTGTGGGTCGTCGATCCGCTGGACGGGACGACGAACTTCGTGCACGGCTTTCCGTTCTACTCCGTATCGATCGCCTTGGCGCATCGGGGCGAAGTGATCGTCGGCATTGTATACGATCCGATGCGGGACGAACTGTTCGTTGCGGAGAAGGGGAAGGGCGCTTACGTCCACGGGAACCGCATGCATGCAGCTTCGGAGAGCAAGCTGTCCGAGAGCTTGCTGGCAAGCGGGTTCCCAACGGAGCGCGAACGGGCGCTGCCTGGCAATTTGGCGGGGATCAACGCTTTGGCTCCGCAGGTGCGCAATATCCGCACCGCAGGTTCGGCCGCACTGCATATGGCATACGTGGCGGCAGGAAGACTGACGGGCTTCTGGGAGCTGAATCTGAACGCTTGGGATTTGGCGGCAGGCAGCTTGCTTATTTCCGAATCCGGCGGCCGGATTACGGATACGTTCGGCAAGCCGTATCACTTGGGCGTGCGCGATGTGGTTGCTTCCAACGGGCTTATTCATGACGCTTTGATCGGGGCGCTGAAGGATGGCAATGCCCAAGGATAGAGGCATTTGCCTTCACGCGTATTATGGCGCTGTCATATAGCGGCTTTGAGGACATTTCGAGCATGAATGCTCTTGGTCAAGCCCATACTAACGCCAGAGCGTATGAAGGAGGAGGATTCCATGCCTGAACGGGAAGAACGAAAGCGTCTGGAGAGTGAATTGAGCGGCATTCTGACTGAAGGGGAAATGGAGACGGAGGATCAGAATGAAGCGGTGAGGCGGCGCCTTCCGCCCCGAACCGAAATTCGTGTCCAGACGTCCATCGATCCGATTGTGGAAGAAACGCGCGCGTACCGCAAGATGGCCAAGGAAGTGGATGACCGTTATGATGGTTATTTATCGCGGGTGAACGATAAGAAGAAGACAGAAGAATAGCTGTCAATGACGGAGATAAGCATATGAGCCGGCCCTTAAGGGCCGGCTTTTTTCATCAGATAAGAAGCAAGGCAAGCGCCATCGAAGTGCTCTTTTGGTCACTCCGGGTCTGGGTTGCAAACGCAAAATATGGACGCCGGGACAAGCGTTGATGATGATGGAAGTTCAGTTCGAAGCGGGTGCCGTTTAAGCGGCAACCTATTTTAGAAATATATGTATCCTTCGCTGCGTAAATAGAATAGAGATGATGGAAACGTTCCGAACAACTTATCCAATAAGCTGCTCGGGGTGTTTTGGCGTATTTTGGAAGCGGAGGGGGCGAGAGTATGTTATACTTCTTAATATGGCTTATCAGTTGGATTATGCTGTTCTGGATCTGGGGCGAAGCGTCGGATCGAAGGGGAAAGCACATCGGCTGTTTATGGGCGCTGGTCGTGTTCTCCCTTGGTCCGCTAGGAGTCATTTTATATCTCATTGTGCGCAACTGGGATTGAGTTAACCATATGGTTTCTATGAGCCTTCGCGTCTATCTGCATATTCTCGGTTTCACTTGGACGAACAGAGGATGAACCGCGCCATTCCTTGATGGCCTGCGTCCATTGAAAGTGGATAAGTCTTTTTTATGCCGCTGCGGCGGACAAAGAGAATGGGGAGGTGGATGTTATGGTAAAGCTTGTTCCTTTTGTGCTTGGGTTGTTGATCATGTTGGGCGTCATCATGTATGCGCTGTGGGTGTTTAGCCGCCGGGGTTCATTCCAGTACGACGAACAACACGTCTGGATGCGGGATGTGGATGAGGATAAGCCTGCATCCAAGCAAACCCATGAGAAGACAGGGTTGTGACAATCGAATAGGAAAAATAATCGAGGCGATCGCAATGGGTAAACCTATGCGATCGCCTCTTATTTATTTCGATGCAGTTGCTCTCTGTTCCGGCAAATACGTAATGGCCTGGCTGCCCATTTGTTCCCATCCCCGCTGGAAAGCTTTGCGCTCCACGCGGTCGCGGCGTCCGAGCGGGTCGTTCACATAGACATATTTCTGGTCATAACCCGTTACGACGAGCGAGTGCTCGTAATAGGTAACTCGAATCGGTCCATCCGCCGTCTGCCAAGTGACCCAATGGTGCTCCGGCACGGCGTCGTACATGGTCGTATGGATGACCCATACCGGGGTTCCCTGACCGACGACCCATAATAAGTGATCGAATGCAGTTCCCGTCATATCGACGATTCGTCCCGGCAAATATTTCTCCGCGAGCTCGGCGATCGGTTCGTGGTAGACCCCGAGTCCCGGATTGGACAAGGAGCGCATGTCTCCGACGAACCCATTGTGCGGGTTGCCAAAATAGATTTTGCCGTCAGCCCGTTTGTAAGGCGTCGGATCCTTGCGTATCTTATCCGCAAGCTCATTCTTGTCCACGTCCACCTGCGCGCTCCGCAGCAGCATGGCAAGCGCGGTTACCTCGCAGCCGCGCGGCAGATCCGGAAGCTGCAAAATGAGCGGGGCTCCATTCAAGCGGATTGACTTCGGCGCAGGGCGCTCCGGATCCCACATGACATGCTCGCCGCGATAGGTCACTCTGCGTCCGGGCGCCTGCTTGGCGTAGGCGACAGCATCCTCCCAGCGGCGGAATAGCGTCTGGACCGCATTGCCCATCTTAACGGCGTAGGGTCCGAACGAATCATAGGCCAGATACGGAGACAGTTCTTCTTGCCAGTCCTGCCACTGCTCGGCGTCGGGCGCCGACTTGCTCTTCGACAAGGCAATTACTCCGTCTTGGGTGTAGATGCTTCGCCCGAGCGCTTCCGTTACCGGGCGCAGCGGCACATAGGTCATTCCGTCCTTCACCAGCGGCGCAGCCTTGAGCGGCGCCGTAGCCGGCGTGGATGCCGTGGCAATCGTAACTTCGCCGGCATGAAAGGAATAGGTGACTGTGGATTTATCCTTGGCGAAGGAGATCGTCCCTCGCTTTTTGTCATAAGAAAGCTCGGCCTCAAGCTTATTCGCCAGAAATCGTGCCGGAACGAACGTTTCGCCCCGCTCTTTGTACGGCGCGGCGCCGGGACGTTCATCATCGATCGGCACGAGATAGCGGCCGACACGGGCCGTGTTGCTGTACAGCATCAACACAATGTCGTCGGATGGCATGTCGAACATGAAGGACAATGCTCCGCGATCGAATTTGGATCCCAATAAATATTGAAACGGGTATGCGCACAGCGCAAGCAAGATAAGGAACAGCAGCCAACGATTGAGCCGCCGAACGAATTGTGGCAATTTCAATATCCTCCTCAGACATACTCCCTTATGTATATCGGCAAATGGTCCCCTTTTCGTTAGTTAACCTGATTCTCAAGTTAGATTCAGTTAGATGAAGTTAGATAATGTCATCCGCATGCTCCAACTGCAATTGTACATTTGCTTGACCCCTATTCCTCTTCATGTATGCGCTGGACTGCAAAAGTACAGTTAACTTTCTTACAATCTCATAAATAATGGTAAAATCTTCGATTTGAGCTGCACAATTGCAGGTGGAGGGCCGAAAAAGCCGGGTTTCAGCAGAAATAACTGCACAATAGCACGATAGAGCTTGTGAGAAACCCAGAATGTAAAAAGAAACAAGTATGATGGGGTATCCGCTTCCGTCGCTGTTGCATCCAAGTCATTAGGGATGAGGCGGTGCGGGGATGGGGTTTCTCAACAACCTGACAATAGCACTTCGCCGTGTTTGTCCGTATGGATATGCGCTCGTCTGCGGCGTCACGGCAGTGAAAGCTGAGCGATTGGGAGAGTGGGCCAAAGGGCCAAATGATACACTCTTTCCCGAAAGGCATAGCGACTCTCGTTTTCGTTTATGCATCCCCATAACGTCTGCGGGCGTCAACCGGCACATAGAAACGGAATGCCAGAATAACAAGCCGAGTCCGAGCAAAGCTCGTTCCGCCAAAGCGGTCAAGCACACTGATTAAAAAAAAATGAACCTTTTCTCCTGCTTAGTTGTTAACTTAATATAGTAGAGCATAGGAAAGGTGGAGGGCCTGTTGACGGACAGGGAATTTTTTGAGCGGTACAACAAAGAAGTGTATAGGACCTGCTACTATATGCTGCGCGATGCGTCAGACGCGGAGGATATATGCCAAGAGGTGTTCATGAAGGCGTTAACCTCCGGCTGGCAGCAGGTGGAGTATCTCAAAACGTGGCTCATGCGCATTACGGTCAACCACTGCTTGAACCATCTGCGCAGACGCAAGACGAGACGGATGAAAGAGAAAATGCTGCTCTTGTTCCAGCGGGAACAGGCGGAGCCGTCCGCGCTCAGCATGGTGGAGCGGCAGGAGACAGAGGACGAATGGAAGCGCCGCATGGCGCAGCTGCCTGATAAAATCAGGGCAGTGGTGACGCTCCGTTACACGAACGATTTCGCTCTTGCGGAAATTGCCGAGATTTTGGAGATCCCGATTGGCACGGTGAAATCCCGTTTGAATAGAGGTTTGAAGCTGATGAAGGTCATGCTGAACGAGCTCGACGATTCAGAACGTCCGGTGGATAACACGGTAATGAATCAGACGATAAGAGGAAAGGAAGGTGCGGAATATGAACAAGGAGACACACGAGGAGAAAGCCCTTGCTCGGCAACTGGGCGATGAAGTCCGCCACACCTACCCGGACTTCGACGCGATGTGGGTAAGGATGGAGGCAGCCAGACAAGAGCAAGAGGCTACCGGGTCTGCTAGGAGGAAGATGTTCCCTCGCGGACGCCGCTTGGCCGTCCTGTCGGCAGTTGCGCTCGTGCTGATCGCGACACCGGTACTGGCTTCCATGTCGGGACAGTGGGATTTTACGTATCGGCCGGGATTGAAGTCGGCGCTGAACCGCGGATTCGGGCAGACGATTGACAAATCGGTCAGGAGCGGCGGCGTTACGTTTACGGTAGATTCTGCAATGTCCGACGACAATGGAACCACGCTGTTATACAGCCTGGATCTGGGTGACAAGGAGCCGCGGGAATGGAGATTCTCGGAGCTGGAATTGCGCAAGGCGGACGGGGAACAAATCGTGCAGATCAATGACATCCAGACCATGAGAATGAATTGGAAAAAAGGATACTACTCCCATGCTTGGGATAAGGAAAATAAACGATATAACGGTTTTTTTGAAACGGCATGGACATTTGACGGCAATGAGACGGAGTTGCAGCTCATCGTACGAGGACTGCAGGCGTACGATTACGAGCGGACAGCGCTTGCTCTGGATCTGTCCCAGACCGGGGTGCAGACGTTCCCGATCCAAGCGGGGGGCATCGACACGGTGAACATCCAGATCTCGCGGGAAGCAGGAGGAAAAGTGCTGCTCAAGTCCTCCTTTACGTATACGGATGAGCGGACAGCGAGTATGGATCTTCCTGAGATCCGGGTGAAGAAGGACGGGAAGAGCATCAAGCGAGCCGGTATTCGATATGATCCCGTACAAGGGGAACACGGCGATTGGACAACGCAAGAACTGTATCAACTTGACGACATCCATCAGCAAGGCGTCACCTTCGAGCTTGCCTACATGGCGCCAGGCCAAAAGATAGATGGCGAGTGGAATGTCGGCACGTTGCGCCTAAGCAAGGAGAAGGCGTTGAATGCATCAGCTACCCGCAGCTTGGACGTGCCGTTCCGAACGACGGATGGAGATGCCGCCGTCCGCAAGCTGTTTATCCGTCCGACCGGTATTCGGGTCGAGATTGAGCATAAGAAAGCATACGGCCGTTTGCCATATAAGAAGGTGTATTTATCCGTTGGCGGCCGGAAGCTGGAAGGGGAAGCAAGAATAGAGGAGGATACGGGCACGGAATCTTATCCTTACACGCAGTCGTATCTGTTTGAAGCTCCGCCGGATCTTCGCCTTACTCCGGACATGCCGATGGAACTGCTGCTGCAGTATGAAGTGGAGCAGAATTGGCATTACGATCAGCCGGTAATGTTAAAAAATATATCCGGCGAGAAGCAAACGCTAACTATGAACATTGGAGGTTATCCGGTCGAGTGGACCTATTACACAAAGAACGGAGACCTATATGTAGAAAGCGAAAGCGCGGATAAACGGTTCGGCGGAATCAATCAAACGTACTATGGTCAGGGGAATCAGCGCATCCCCGGACAAGTCATATTCGATTCTATGACAGGTGCTGGGTTTGATGATAGCCTCAACAAGCGGGTGGACGTCTATCCCGGCTTTGAAGTAACGGAAGCGGAGCTCTATATCTACATGTATTTTGTCAGACATCCCGAACGGGAGTTAACATTGAAGCTACAATGATTTAAAAGCCTTAATCCTGCGAAATTGCAGCGATTAGGGCTTTTTCTTATGACGAGATTACGGATCAGTGAACCAAATTGTGCCTAGCTGTGTTTATAACATAGAGGCTTGCGCCTAAGGGATCCCAAAGCAATACATTGCGGTCTGGCCTTGAACCGAAGATCGATCCAAAACGAAATGCTGGAGAGGGGAAATAGAACATGAAAAACATGACCAAAGCGGCGATTGCCGCGACGAGCTGCCTGCTGCTGTTCAATTCGATGCACATCGCCGCGGAGGCGGCGCCGGCCAACACGGCCAAGGAAGTGACGGTACTGGCCGCAGCGAAGGCACCTTCCGCCGCGGAGAAGAAAAAGGCGGTGGAAGCGGAAAAAGCGAAGTATGCCAAAATGAAAAAAAATCCGGGTGACTATTACATATTGTATGTAAGCGATAAGTCGCTTAATGGCGGCGATCACTTTTCCAACTATCTGAATATGTACAATTTCAAAAGCTATGAAGATTACATGAAAGTAGCATCCAAGCTGAAGACTCCCGTATTGAAGCGTCCGGACGGCTTGCTGGAAGGGTATAAGTTCACCAAAGCCAACATCGAGCCGCCGATTCTGGCCTATGGCGACAAGTATCAGAAAGAAGTGAAAGCGGAGGCCAAAGACAAAGCCGCTTATTTGAAGCTCATCAAATGGACGGAAGCGGGCCAGGTCGATCTCGAATTCAAGAACGGAAAAGATGTCGTGAAGCTCCAATTTAGCCTGATGAGCGCAGAGATCGCGAAGAAGCGCGGCAAGCAGAAAGGTTACCACTTTACTGCGGCCGACGAATTTGATGAAGAGACGAAGAAAAAATCCCCTCAATCCGTTAAAAATATACTGAGCTGGACAGACAACCAATATCAATTTAACATTTCGACGAATCCGGAAAATCCATTGACGAAAGAAGAACTGATCGAGCTTGCGGAAAGCGCTGTCCAGCAGGCAGCCGGAGCGAAAGCCAAGTAACGTTTCCGCGTGGCGCCAGTAAAGGAGAATGAAAACGATGATGCGACTATCCGCCATTGCCCAAAAAGGCCTGCTTCTGCTTGGGGTCGTCGTCTTGCTCAGCGGCTGCTTCGGGTCGAAGCCCGTCTTGGAAGAGCTTGGCGAGGAGGGCAAGGGAACGATAAAGATTCTTTATTATAACGAAGATGATTTTTACCGGGAATACGGAAATGCGTTCAACGTCAAGTTCCCCAATATCGAGTTCGATATTGTGAGCACGAAGGAGCTTATGACCAAAAGGATAAGCGGCGAGGATTTCGATTACCGGAGCGAGCTGGCGAAATGGGTGGACCTCCATAAGCCCGACGTGCTGCTGCTTGGCGGGGACGAGTATGAAGAGTATGCACAGGCGGGCAAGCTGTTCAACCTGGAGCCGATCATCAAGCAGGAGCAGTTCGATGTGGACGGGTACATGCCCGGCTTGATTGACTCGCTGCGGGAGAAGGGGGGAGGGTCGCTTTATGGGCTGACGCCGAATTTCTTCACCAGCGTCATCTTTTATAATGCCGAGCTGTTCGCCGAGCACGGCATCGAGCTGCCCCGCAGCGGCCTCTCCTGGCAAGAGCTGTTCGATCTGGCCGCTCGCTTCAAGGGCGCCGGAACGGCCGACGAACCCGTGTATGGATTGTACGCTGGCGATGGCGATGCGGCGGAACTGCTGGACAGCATCGCCCGGACGCTGAAGCTGCAGAGGTTCGACGCGCAAGGGGAGAGCGTGCTGCTGGAATCGGAGAGATGGAAGCAGGCGTTCCGCATGACTGCGGATGCGGTCCGCAGCCGTACGGTGAAGGTGCTTGGGGCGGGCGAGGCCGCGAGCTATCTCCCGTCCGATGATCTCTTCATCAACGGGCAGGCCGCCATGGTCATTGCGGGTTCAGGCTTGGCCTACAACATTAACGATACATCGTACAGCAAGAAGGCCAAGAAGTTCGAATGGGGCATAGTTCCGGTCCCTGTAGACCCCGCGAATCCCGGAGAATCACCATTTGCGTTTTATCGAGAGACGTTCGCCATATCGGCGGAGTCCCCGAACAAGCGGGCGGCTTGGGAGTTCATCAAGTATGTCGCCGGTCCGGAGAGAGCAAGCTCGGATGCTCAAGGGATGTTGTACCAGCTTCCGACTCGCATCGGCTACGTCAAGGACCTCAACGGGAAAAGCGCGGAACCGTTGTATGCGCTGAAGCCGATGGATCGGAAATATGAGCGCACAGACAAGAAGATTCCCAAGTCTTTTGACGACGTTTATGCGTCCCTGGTGAACGAAGCGCTGCAAGCCGTGATCGATCAGACGAGTTCGGTGGACGAGGCGTTGGCGAATCTGCAGCAGCAGGCGCAAGCGGCGCTTCAGGCGGCCCGCAGCGGCCAGTAGGGACCGTGGATCGAATGTGGACGGGCGGGCTTGCGTTCGCCTGTCTCAATACATAGGGAAGCTTGCGGCAGGCGGGTCTCCGCCGGTAAAGAGGCAAGACCGCCAGCTAAGGGGGAAGGAAGAAGAGATGAGGTTATCAAGGAAATGGAAGATGACGGGGCTGCTGCTTAGTATTGCGATTCTGTTGAATGGTTGCATGGCAGGCAAGCCCGTACAGGACGAGCTGGGGGAGGACGCCACCGGCAGTCTGAAAATTTGGTACCCGGATGTGGAGCCGTTCCATACCAAATATGGGCAAATGTTTGCCGCCAAGTTCCCCGGCATCCAGGTGGACGTGCTGCAGGCGCGAGAATGGATAGAAGAGGCGCGGCAAGGGGATTACGAGGAGGAATTGAAGAGGCTTATCGAATTGCATAAGCCGGATGTGCTGCTGCTGGACCAGGATGAATATGAAGCGCTGGCCCGGGCGGGCAAGCTGTATAATCTGGACCCGGCGATCATGCAGGATCAAGTCGATCTGAGCGGATATATGCCGGGCATGATCGACATGCTGCGGGAGAAGGGGGACGGTTCACTCTATGGGCTGGCTCCATTCATCCGGCCGCGGGTCATGTATTACAATGCGGATTTGTTCAAAGAGAACAGTATCGATCCTCCCTCCAACAAGATGCAATGGCCTGACATGTTCGCGCTGGCGGCACGGTTCGCGAATACCGGGACAGAGGACGCCCCTGTCTATGGCCTGATTGGCAATGAAGCTCACGATGTGCTGTCCCAGGTTGCGTTGACCTTGGATCTGCAATTATTCGATGCGAAAGGCGAGAACGTCGTGCTGCAATCGGAAGGATGGAAGCAGGCCTTCCAGATCGCGGCCGAGGCGATCCGAAGCAAGGCGATCTCGGTCCGTTCCCCGAAGGAAGCGGGCGAGGGCACGGAGGGTTACGGTTATTTTCTCGCCATAAACAAGTTCCTGAACGGCGAAGCGGCGATGTTGATCAGTGATCATTACTTTGTTTCCCAGCTCCGCAGCAAAGCGAAGACCTTCGACTGGGGCATGGTCACGGTTCCGATTAACCCGGCGCGGCCCGATGAATCGACTTCGGTCTACGTGCCCCAGATTCTGGCTATCGCCGCGGATTCTCCCCGCAAGCAGGCGGCTTGGAACCTTATCCGCTTCATCAACGGACCGGAGGTGGCCAAGGCCAGATCGCGCACGGCCGAGAGCGACCTGCCGGCGATACCCGATTATGTCTCCGGCGGCGATAGCGTCGATACGGAGGTGTTTTATATGCTGAAGCCGGCGCCTCAACATAACGAACGCGTGATGAAGCGGGTTCCGGACAGCTTCTATGAGGCGTATTCATTGCTGGCGAATGAAGCGCTGCAATCCGTTACCGATAATAAGCAGTCAGTGGACGAGGCGCTGGCGGAGCTGCAGCAAAAGGCGCAGGTGGAGCTCGAATTGGCCCGCAGGAATAGGTAAGCGACGAATACAGATGGCCAACCGGCGGAGTCTGGTGCATTGTCTGGCGGCAGCAGACCCCTGTGAATAGGGAGAGGAGAATTTTTCGCATGAAAAACATGAGCAAGGCGGCAATTGCGGCATCCGGCTGTTCGGTTCGCTGAATATAGCCGCAGAGGCGGCTTCGCAGCCAACGAAGGCAAAAAGTGCCGTCACGGCGGACTCCAACGCTTCTTCCGTCCAGAACAACAAAAAGCTTGTCGAGGCGGAGACGGCCAAATTAACCAAAGCCAGTAAAAATCCAGGTGATTTTTTTGCCCTGTACGTAAATGATAAATCGTTGAATCCGCAGGATCATATCACCTTCTTTATGACCCCGTACATGTTTGAAAAATACGAGGATTACGGCATAGAATACCGGATTAAGGTCAATCCGGATAATGCATTGGACAAAAAAGACCTCCTAGAGCTCGCTAAAAGCATGATTCAAGAATAGCGGCATGGGCGTCCAGCCGACCAGCCGGCCAGTGACGATTGAGTAAAACGTGAAACAGCCATAGTCCCGTTCCCATGCGGACTATGGCTGTACTGCGCTCCATTGCCGCTATTTTTTCGCTTTGAGCATCTCGAACACTTGCTCCACATCTTTGTCTCCGCGGCCGGAGATGTTGATGATGACGATCTGATTGCCGTCCAGCGCCGGGATGATGCCTTCCGTCTTGGACAGCACCTGGAACGCTTCGAGCACTTCTTCATTCGTCACCGTCACGTATTCCGCGCGGCCCGATTCTTTCAAATCGCTGTGCTCCGGGCCGATGCCGGGATAATCGAGTCCGGCCGCGATGGAGTAGGTTGGCGCCGGATTGCCTTCCTCGTCGAAGAGAACGAGACATTTGAAGCCGTGCAGAACGCCGGGCACGCCTTGCGTCAGCGTCGGGGCTTGTTCCGGCTCCACGCCAATCAGCCGCACCGCAGGCCGAGCACGTTGTTGATTTTGTGGGATCCGGTATGGTTCAAATCCTCGCGTTTCAAATATATTTTCGCGCCCCCAAGCTTCGCGGTCAAATGCTTGGCAAAGGTAAGCGGGCTGTCCCGTCCGACAAATTCACGCAAGTACGTGTTGTATTCTTCGATAAATTCCGGGTCATCCTTGTAATGACAAAAAGCTTGGGCAAGCCGATTCAGCACTGCTTGCAGCTGCGGCGGGACGAAGCTGCCGCCGAATTGGCCGAACACCCGCAAAAGGGTAGAAAGCTCAGCATATGTGTCCGAATCTTAGATGATGCGCGCAACTTATTGGAACATCCGATAGGCGATGTTATAATGAACAGGATGGAAGCGTTATCGTGCTGCTGCGCGACAGATAGGCAGAATGCGCGGCATTACGCGGATTGGCGGATAACCCCGCCTGAACATCGCAGAGAAGGACAGGCTTGGAGAAGGTGAGGGAGAAACAATGAAACTGCTAGGTGCAATTGAAGGCGGAGGTACGAAGTTTGTCGTCGCTGTAGGCACGCCGGATGGACAAATTCAACATATGGAGTCTTTCCCGACGACGACGCCGGAAGAGACCATGAATCGTACCGTTGAATTTTTCAAGGATAAAGGGGTAAGCGCCATTGGCTTCGGATCGTTCGGTCCGGTAGACTTGAACAAGCTAAGCCCGACATACGGTCATATCGCTAAGACGCCGAAGCCGCATTGGAGCGGCTATGATGTCGTCGGCCACCTGAAGCGCCATTTCGACGTTCCGGTAGGATTCGACACAGACGTCAATGGTGCGGCGCTCGGCGAATTAATCTTCGGCGCGGCCAAGGGCTTGAACAGCTGCCTGTACATTACGGTTGGCACGGGCATCGGAGCCGGCGCGGTAGTGGAAGGCAAGCTCGTGCATGGCTTGGTTCACCCGGAGATGGGACACATCATGGTGAAGCGCCATCCCGAAGATACGTATGAAGGCAAATGTCCATATCACAAGGATTGCTTGGAGGGCTTGGCGGCCGGTCCGGCTATTGAAGCGCGTTGGGGCGTGAAAGCATACGAGCTCGGCGACGATCACAAAGCTTGGGACTTCCAAACGTTTTATTTGGCGCAAGCATTGATGAATTATATTTTGACGATCTCCCCTGAGAAGATCATTCTCGGAGGCGGCGTATCGAAGCAGCTTCACCTGTTCCCGCGCATTCGCGAGCAAGTGAAGGAGCTGCTGAACGGCTATGTGCAGCACCCGGCCGTGCTGGAGTGCGGCGACGATTATATCGTTCCGCCGGCGCTGCAAGACCGCGCGGGAATTACGGGCGCTTTGGCGCTTGCGGTACAGGCGTTGGAAGCGAAGTAACAACGAAAAAGAATGGTGGGCAGGGGCTTTTTCTGCTTCACCATTCTTTTTTTGCTGCTTTCTATTATTGCCGTGGAAAAAGGGGCTGTCCTTCAGGGTCATTATAGACCTTTTGGGACAACCCCTTTTGCGCAGCTGTTGAGCCATTACACAGCGCTGCTAGCTGAACGTTTTTGGCGCGGCGGTCGATTCGCGCGCGATGAGCTTCGTCGGCAGCAGCAGTTCCATGAACGGCTCATGCTTGTGTTCCATGCGCCAGAACAGCTGCTCGACTGCCTTCCGGCCGAACAGCTTCAGATCGATGGCCATCGTCGTCGTCATTGGCGTGGCCAAGCGGGATAGCTGTCCGTTGTCGAAGCTGCAAACGGATACGTCATCCGGCACTTGGAAGCCGAGCTGATGCAGCGTCGAATTGACGAGGAATCCAAGGCCGTCGTTCACGCAAAACCAGGCGGTGGGTTGGGTGCTGATGTTTTTCATCGTCTGCAGTATATATTCTGATTGCTCCAGCGCATCCGTCACGATCCAGTCCGAATTGAGTTCAAGCCCCATATCGCTTAGCGCCAGCCGGAACCCTTCCAGCCGTTCGTAGTAGCTCGGCGAAAAGCTGATATTGCCCATATAGCCGATATGCCGGTGTCCGAGCTCGAACAGGTGCTTAACGGCCCCGTACGCGCTGAAACGATTGTTCGTCAGGATGCAGTCGATTGGAATGGCCGGATGATGGTGGTCAATCAGCACGGTCGGAATTCCAGTGGCGATAACCGCGTTCGTGTAAGCCGTGCTTAGGTGTGACAAAATCAGGATGCCTTCCACGTCTTGATTTTCCAAAAACGGCGGCAAAGCAAGCTCCTGTTCCGATTCTTTGTTAATGGATTGGATGAGAAGATGCTTGCCCCGCCTCCTCGTCTCTTGCTCTACGCTCAAATAGATCTCTCCGAAAAAGCTCTTTTGCGCAAACGCAAAATCCGAGGCAATCAAGGCAATATTGCCAGAGGGCTCAGACAAGCGTTTTTTGCGGGCAGAGGGGTACGTATACCCCATTTGTTCCGCCGTCTCCAGAATGAGCCGCCGCGTTTCTTCACTGACCCCATCCTTGCCGGACAGAGCCTGCGATACGGAATTTTTTGATATATGGAGCCGTTCGGCGATATCCTGCATCGTAATTTTCGATTTCATAAGGGCACAGCCCCCTTTCTTTAACGATCTGTATCCACAATGTGTTGGATTATGGGATAGGTTACAAGGTGAATGAACAATACTAACGATGGACTATTGTAAAAACTCGTTATTTTCTATCATGCCTCATATAGAAATTATGCCAGAAATCAAGGAATTACAAAACAACATTACAAATAATATAATAACGTTACAGTTTTAAATAGTAAAGGTGAATTAATATATGGGGATATTGTGAATTCCATAGTTTTACCTGTAATCTCAGATTGACAAGTTATAAAAATTGATTAATAATGTTGTTACAAACGCTTTCAATAATATTGTAATTTTATTTGTAACGTTACATCAACAAATTGTAATGTGCTTATGAAAAGCTAAACCATCTATAGGAGGTCTTTTTCAATGAAAAAGAAACTGTCAATCTTACTTGCGTTAACGATGGTCTTCTCGATCTTGGCCGCTTGCGCCAAAGGCGAGGCGCCAAAGGAGTCCGCGGACGGAGTTACGACCATTGAGTTCTGGGCTGCTCCAAACCCGCCGCAGCAAGCGTACTGGATGGAAATGGCCAAGGAATACGAGGCAGTCAATCCGAAGGTCAAAATCAATGTGAGCGCAATTAAAGAATCGCCAAGCTCGGAAGCGAGCATTCAGGCGGCGATTGCCGGCGGCAGCGCTCCAGCCATTTCGGAGAACATCAACCGCGGCTTCGCAGCCCAACTCGCGAACAGCAAGGCGCTTGTTCCCCTTAATACGCTGCCGCAATTCAATGATATCGTGTCGAGCCGCAATATGACCAATACACTCGAGCCTTGGGAGTTCGCTGACGGCAATCAGTACGTGCTGCCGATTTACTCCAACCCGATGCTGTTCGGCTGGCGCATCGACATCTTGAAGGAGCTTGGTTACAACGAGCCGCCAAAAACGTATAGCGAAATGTTGGACGTGGCGAAGAAGCTGAAAGCGAAATATCCGGACAAATACGTATGGGGCAAAGGCGCAGACCTCGTGGATCCTACCGCTTGGAAACGCTGGTTCGACTTCTTCATGCTGTATAATGCCGCTTCTGACGGCAATAAGTTCATTGAAGGCAACAAGTTTGTCGGGGACGAGGCAGCTGGCGTGAAGATGCTGGAGTTCGTCGACAATCTGCGCAAAGAGAAGGCGATTCTTGCGAAAAACGTAACCGATCCGTTTGAATCGGGCATCGGCATCTTTACGGATCTTGGTCCGTGGACATTCAATTATTGGGCTGAGAAGTTCCCGGAAATGAAGTACAACGAGACGTTCACGCTTGCGCTTCCTCCGGTTCCGGACGGAATGAATCCCGCTGAAGCGAAGACGTTCTCCGATGCGAAGGGGCTCGTTATTTTCTCCAGCGTGCCGAAGGAAGAGCAGGAAGCGGCTGCCGAGTTCATCAAATGGGTGTATTCGGATGCGAAGAACGATGTGAAATGGTTCGAGAAGACGAACCTGCCTCCGGCGCGCGACGATTTGGCTGATCTGCCTGAATTCAAGACTATCATGGAAAAATCGCCTGAGCTTGAGTTATTCGCGAAATCCGTTCCACTCGGAATTCCGGCTATCGACAATGCCCGCTACAATGAATTGCAGACGCTCATCGGACAAGAGGCGTTCAACAAGGTGGTCATGGGTGAAATCGATCCGAAGACCGGATGGGACAACATGAAGAAGGCGATTGAAGGGGAACTTCAATAATGGTCGATAAGAACAACAATCGGTTGGGCTGGTTATTTGCCAGTCCCTACCTGATTTACTCGCTTATTTTCTTTTTGGGTCCGCTTATTTGGTCGTTCTTTCTCGCATTTACGAACTGGGATTTAATTGCCCCGACCTATGACATTGTCGGGTTGAAAAATTTCATGAAGGCCCTGTCTTCACCGGGTGTCCAGTCGGCCTTCTGGGTTACGTACAAGTTCATGCTGGTGTTCGTGCCGCTCGTGACAGTCATGTCGCTGGGGGTGGCCGCGCTGGTGCAGGGGCTGCCTAAGTTCCGTAGTTTATATTTAATCGGCTTTTTCTTGCCTTACCTGTCATCCGGCGTCGTAGCCTCGCTTATCGTGAAGGGCTTCCTGTCCTTCAACAGCCCGGTTAACGCCTTCCTGCGCGACACGTTCGGACTGGACATTAACTGGCTCGGATCGCCGCTGTCGGCGCTGTGTATCGTGGCGCTTATCATCGCCTGGAAATTTACCGGCTACTATGCGCTTATTCTGACTTCCGGTCTCGAAAGCATTGATAAGGAAGTGTATGAGGCCGCTGCGATCGACGGGGTTACGGACCGTCAGCGCTTTTGGAAAATCACGCTTCCGTTGCTGTATCCAGCGCTATATACGACACTCATCCTGTCATTCGGCGTCACCTTCGGCATTTTCACGGAGGTATACCAATTGACGGGCGGAGGACCGAACTTCGCTACGAACACTTGGCAGATGGAGATTTACAACCAGGCGTTCAAGAACTTGCAGGCGGGTTATGCTTCAGCCGTCGCGATAATGGCGTCCGTTGTCACGTTCATTTCTATCTTCGTCATCAAAAAATTGCTGGAAACGTGGGGTAAACGAAATGGTTGGGTCTAAGCAAAACAACAAGCTCCGTTTGACGGTCCGGTATATCGTTGCGACGCTCCTGCTTCTGGTCATGGTCTATCCGTATTTGTACATGGTATTGAACTCGTTCGCGGACTGGTCTGAGGTCGATCGCAAGCTCGTTCCGGCCAGCTTCTCCCTGAAATCGTACGAGTGGCTCTTTACAGGCGGCGAGGCGGGCATTGCGCGTCCATGGCTGAATGCTTTCTTGAACAGCGTCATCGTCTCGGTCGTGTCGACGGCGCTCATGATGCTCTTTGGCGTCATGGTGGCTTACGCATTATCGAAGCTGAATTTTAAAGGGCGGGACACGGTAAACAACTTCGTCTTGTTCCATATGTTCTTTCCGGCGATCATCCTGCTCATCCCGAACTTCCTCGTCATCCAGAAGATTGGCTTATACGATACGTACTGGGCGATGATTATTCCGAAAGCGGTCAGCTTGTGGGCCATCTTTATGTACACGAACTTCTTCAAGGCGATCCCGACGGTGTTCATCGAGGCGGCGAAGCTGGATGGGGCGTCCGACTTCAAGATTTTATATCGCATTATGATGCCGATGTCGCGCTCCATTACGGCGGTTATCTTCCTGTTCCTGCTTATGGAACGCTGGACGGAACTGCTGTGGGACATGATCGTTGTGCGCAGCGATAATATGTTGACGCTGAACGTGCTCTTGTCGCAAATGTTCGGCCCTTACGGGGGTTATCCGGGTCCGCTGTACGCCGCATCGGTGCTGTTGACGCTGCCGATTATTATCATGTTCCTTGTGTTCGGCAAAAAGTTCAAAGAAGGCATGCAGTTCAGCCTTAAATAACCGCAAGCAGTCGGACTAAGCAATGGGAGTGGGGAAAATGGAGGCACCGTGGTGGAAATCCGCCGTGTTCTACGAAATCTACATGCCGAGCTTCTGCGACGGCAACGGTGACGGCATAGGAGACTTCGCCGGCATCGTGTCGAAGCTCGACGAGCTGCGGGAGCTCGGCGTGGACGGCTTGTGGCTGACGCCCTTCTACCTGTCGCCGAAGGTGGACAATGGCTATGATATCGCCGATTATACCGCTATCGATCCGGACTATGGCACGATGGAGGATTTTGAGGCGTTTATTCGTGAAGCGCATGCCCGTGGCATGAAGGTCATTGTCGATCTCGTGCTGAATCATACGTCCGCGGAACACCCGTGGTTCAGAGAGTCCCGCTCTTCGTGGACGAATCCGAAGCGCGACTGGTATATATGGAAGGACCCGGTGAACGGAGGCCCGCCGAATAATTGGGAATCGTTCTTCGGGGGCCCGGCGTGGGAATTCGATGAAGCGACCGGACAATATTATTACCATGCGTTTGCGAAGGAGCAGGTGGACTTGAACTGGACCCATCCTCATGTTCGCACGGCGATGAAAGAGGTCATGGGCTTCTGGCTCGATAAGGGCATCGACGGCTTCCGGCTCGATGTCATTAACTTTTTGAAAGTATCCGGGGCGTTCCCGGACAATCCGTACGATGCGGCGACAGGCGAGCAGCAGCATGCGCACGACAAGGATCAGGTTGGCGTCTTGGACGCGATCGCCGAGATATGCGCGTACGTGCATGAGCGGGAAGGGGCTTTCATGGTTGGCGAGGTAGGCTCGGAAGATATGGACGTATTGCGCCGCTACAGCGGCACAGGACTGCTTGACGTCGTGTTCAACTTCAATCTGGGCAGCCAGGAGACGTTCTCGCTCGATCGTCTCGACACTGAACTGCGGAAGATGGAGGAGGTTCATGCGTCCGATCAAGTGCCGACGTTGTTCTTCAGCAGCCACGACATGCCGCGGCACATTTCCCGGTTCGGGGAAGGCAATCCCGAGCTGGAGGAGAAGCGGGCGAAGCTGATTGCCGCGCTTATGCTGACTGCGAAGGGCGTGCCGTTCCTCTATTACGGCGACGAGATCGGGATGCGCGATTTCGTGGCTGAGACGATCGAGGATATGCGTGACGTTCAGGGACTGACGGCGTATCGGCTGGCGCTCGCGAACGGCCAGTCATCCGAAGAAGCGCTGCGGGCGGCCAATGCGAAGTGCCGGGACAAATCCCGGACGCCCATGCAGTGGACGGACGATACGTATGGAGGCTTCTCGGCGGTTGAGCCATGGATCGGCATGGGACCGCAGCATCGCGTGTTGAACGTGAGGGCGGAGAAGCAGCGACCGGGCTCCATTTATGCCTTCTACCGCGAGCTCATCGCTCTCCGGCGCCGGCATCCGGCGCTGCATGCAGGAGATTATGCGCGGCTCGAACGCCGGGAGGACACCCTGCTGTACGTCAAGCGCGCGGCCGGCGAAGAAGCGCTGGTAACGATCAACTTCGGCGCGAAGCCGCTGACGCTGCCGTCTGGCGGCCTGCTCGCGGGCAAGCCGCGCTTCGCCTTGTCCAATTGCCGGGAATCGGCTGGAAATATCGCATCGTTCATCCTCCGCCCGTACGAAGCGGCCGTCTGGGTAAGCGAGATTAATCAGTGAAGGAGACATGCCCTATATGGAATTGAACAAAGGCAGTGTAAAGACATGCGAAATGCTGTTGCAGGAATATACGGCGCAAAATCCGCTGGCACGGAACGCTGAGAAGCTGGCGTTTGCCGGGGTCGGCGACAAGGATGTATACAATATTACGGCCCCATTTCTAGACGAAGGCGAGCCGGTTATTGCCGGACGCGTAGAATCGCGCGACAGCGAGTATTCCGAAGTTCGTTTCTTCATTGAACGGAACGGCGAGTGGGTGCCGCGTGAAGGAGCGCCGGCATTCGAGCTTCAGGATCCGTTCCAGACGCGCATCGGCGGCGAGCTCGTGCTCGGCGGCGTGCAGATTTATCCGCATCCGACACAGGAGAACGCGCTCATGTGGCGCACGGTGTTCTACAAAGGGAAGAGCATCGCTGAGCTGAAGCCGTTTTTTAAGGGACCGGACGGGATGAAGGATCTGCGGCTTGTGGAGTTGCAGGATGGCGGCATCGGCATCTTTACTCGCCCGCAGGGAGAGAAAGGCGGCCGCGGCAAGATTGGGTTTGCCCGTGTCAAGCGCTTGGAGGACTTATCCATTGAACTGATTGCCCATACGCCCCTGCTTGAAGGACAATTCATAGACGAAGAATGGGGAGGCGCGAACGAGGCGCATCTGCTGGGCAACGGCCGTATTGGCGTCCTTGGCCATATCGCGAGCTTCGATGCGCAAGGCGATCGCCATTACTACCCGATGGCATTCGCCCTTGACCCGGCAACGGGCGCTTATTCCGATATCGAGCTCATTGCCGTTCGGGATCAATTTCTGCCGGGTGCCGCGAAGCGCACCGATCTGGCAGACGTCGTATTCAGCGGCGGCCTTCTGCGCAATGGGGACGGCACGGCGGTGCTGTATGCCGGCATAAGCGATGCGGAGGCGCATCGGCTGACCATTGCGGATCCGTTCCAAAAATTCGAACAGGCATAATCGTGTTTATTATTATACAGCTTAAGGAGTTCACACCATGAATATTTATCGATATGAAGAAAATCCGCTTATTACGCCGGCCGATGTCAAGCCGCACCGTGACGACTTCGAAGTCATCGGCGCGTTCAATGCGGGCGTCACGACTTACAATGGTGAAGTGTTGTTGCTGCTGCGCGTAGCGGAGCGTCCAATCAGCAGCGACCCGAACATCGTGAAGGCGCCTGTGTTCAACCCGGAGACGAAGAAGCTCGATATCATCAAGCTTCGCGTGGACGACGAGCGTTACGATTTCACTGATCCGCGCGTCATCCGCAACAAGTCTCAGAGCGCGACGTTCGAATATTTGACGTCCATCTCATACATCCGTATCGCGCGCAGCAAGGATGGGCATACCTTTACGATCGACGATGCGCCATTTGTATATCCGTCCACGGCATTGGAGACGTTCGGAATTGAAGATCCGCGCGTGACGCAGATCGGCGATACGTATTATATTTATTTCTCCGCGGTGTCCCCGGTCGGGGTCGGAGAAGCGATGGTATCGACGAAGGACTTCGTGAACGTGACGCACCATGGCATGATTTTCAGTCCGGACAACAAGGATGTGCTTATTTTCCCGGAGAAAATCAACGGTAAATATTTTGCGTTGCATCGTCCGACGACGAAAAGCATCGGCAACCCGGAAATATGGATTGCGGAATCGGATAATTTGCTGTATTGGGGCAATCATCAACATCTGCTTGGCTTGCGTCCAGGCATGTGGGACAGCGGACGCATGGGCGGCGGCGCCGTGCCGTTCAAGACGGAGAAGGGCTGGCTTGAGCTGTACCATGGCGCGACAAAGGAGCACCGCTATTGCATGGGCGCCGTTCTGCTGGACTTGAATGATCCGACGAAGGTGATCGCCCGTTCCGAGCGGCCGGTGATGGAGCCGGAAGCGGATTACGAGAAAAACGGCTTCTTTGGCGATGTCGTCTTTTCTTGCGGAGCTGTCGTGGAAGGCGACAAGGTAAAGATGTACTATGGCGTGGCGGATACATCAATGGCCTGCGCCGAGCTTAGCGTCAAGGAAATTTTGGACAGTTTGACATACGTATAGACTGAATATAGAGCAGAGAGACATGGAGACGCCAAGACCGGGAGGTCTTGGCGTCTTCTGGATAGGAGCGCGATATGAGACTGAACGAGAACTGGAAGCTGCGCGACTTCAATATCGGCGAGGCGCGCGATTTGGAGGTGGCTTCCCCCGATTATATCGATTATTTCTGGATGACGGCGAAGGTGCCGGGGGATGTGCATACCACACTCATCGAAAGAGGCATTATCGATGATCCGTTCTATGGTCACAACGATCAGAAATGCCGCTGGGTCGAGGAGAAGGTGTGGTGGTACCGCACCGTATTCATATGGGATGGCGAACGGGAAGACAGTGAACGGATAGAGCTTGTCTTTGAAGGGCTCGATACGTTTGCGACCGTGTATTTGAACGGGGTGGAATTGGGAACGACGGATAACATGTTCATCAGCCATTCGTTCGAGGCGACACGGGAGCTTAAAAAGGGCAAGAACGTGCTGGCGGTCAAAATCGAGCCCGTCCATCTGCATGCCGGGAGCAAGCAGCAATACTATTGGTCAGGCTTCAGCAAAAAGCGGATTTGGACGCGCAAGGCGCAAAGCCATTACGGCTGGGACTGGGGGCCGCGGCTCGTCTGCGCGGGCATCTGGAAGGACGTGCATCTCGTCAAGCGCCGCCAGGCATATATAGACAGCGTATTTTCCCGTACGGCCGAGGTGAAGGACGGAGAGGCAGTCGTGGATGTTGCCGTCGACGTTCGGGCGTTCGATTGCAGCGAAGCATGCGTCGCAGAAATAGAACTGCTGGATGCGGAAGGGGCTCCTGTCGCGGCGCAATCGATCCGGCTCGACCGCGGCCCGGGCTTCGTGCAGGACGGCGCCATCTGTGCGTACGGGCTATCCGGCAACGCGCGTCTTCATGTTCCGAATCCGGCTTTATGGTGGACGCACGATCTGGGCGAACCGTACTTGTACCGCTTGAAGGTGACGCTTCGGAGCGGCGGGGAAGCGGTCGACACGCGGCAGGAACGGTTCGGCATCCGCACGCTGGAATTGATGCAGCGCGACGAGGCAGGGCATCATGCGTTCACGTTCGTGCTCAACGGCGTGAAGCTGTTCGCGAAGGGCGCGAATTGGATTCCGATCGACAGCTTCATTGCGGCTGTTCCGGATGATCGTTATTCGCGGTTAATCCGCATGGCTCAAGAGGCCAATATGAACATGCTGCGCGTCTGGGGCGGCGGCATCTACGAGCGTAACATCTTTTACGACGAGTGCGATCGGCTTGGCCTGCTCGTCTGGCAGGATTTCATGTTCGCCTGCGCGCTCTACCCGGACTATAACCGCAACTTCATGGATAATGTGCGGCGGGAAATCGAGCAGGTCGTCAAACGGCTGCGCAGCCGGACTTGCCTCGCTCTATGGTGCGGAAATAACGAGAACGACTGGCTGTACGAGGCGCTGCATGCGAGCGGTGAAATAGCGCATCCGTTCTATGGCGAGAAGATTTATCACGAGTTGATGCCGGCCCTGCTGGAGGCGCTTGACCCGACGCGTTTGTTCTGGCCGAGCTCGCCATACGGGGGCAACGACCACAATTCGCGTGAGGTTGGCGACACTCACAACTGGCAAGTATGGCACGGCAACATCGAGCCGCGGGTGTTCGGCGCGCCTCAGGTGCAGGACTATAGCGTGGAAGGCTTGTCGTTCAAAAAATTCAAGGGCGATACGACGAAGTTCGCCAGCGAATTCGGCATGCACGCGTCCTCCAACCGCTACACACTGCGGCGCAACATTCCGGAGAGCCAGTTCTTCTGGGGCAGCGGCGAGATGATGTACCGCAATAAGGATATCCATCATCCGAAGGGCATTTTGCTTATGGAAGGATATACAGGCGCGCCCGCAAATATGGAGGAGTATATGAACTACTCCATGCTGACGCAGGCGGAAGGGTTAAAGTACGGCATTGAGCATTACCGCCGCAATAAGCCGGACACGAGCGGGGCTTTGTTCTGGCAGCTGAATGATTGCTGGCCGGGAACAAGCTGGTCGGTCATCGACTACTATGGGCTGCCGAAGGCGGCGTACCATTATGCCCGCAAATTTTTCGCGCCCGTGCTGCTGACGGCGGATCACGATGCCGGTCAAGACCTGCGCCTCTGGGTGCTGAACGACCGCTTGGACGTTTATAAGGACAAGGTGCTGCTGACCGTATACAAGCTGGACGGAACGGTATTATGCAAGCGCGAATTTGATGTATCCGTGGAGCCGAACAGCAAAATGCAGGCCGCCGTGCTGTCCGAAGCGGAACTAACGAACGGAGCCGCTGCGGCTGATGTCGTATGCGTCTTGTCCTCCGGGAATGGCGTCACGGAGGACAACTTTGTTTACTTGCGCGATTACAAGGATATGCGCTTCGACGAGACGAAGCTGCAGGTTGAAGTGGACGAGGCTGCGGCCGTTATGCGGGTAGCGGCTGATCGTGCGGCGCGCATGGTCAAAATCGAGCTCGATGAGGAGTGGCTCGTGTTCAGCGACAACTTCTTCGATTTACTGCCCGGACAGGTTAAGGAAATACGGATTTCGCAGTCCGAAGGGAAGCGGATTCCGTGGGACACGCTGCGCGTGTCTGCCTTGAATGCGGCTGCAGATTTCATCCGGTAACGGGCAGAGAATATGCGGCGCTGTCACGGCGACGCGGCAACATTACATGAAAAGGGATGAGGAGCATGAAGGCAGCGGTTCTCCGCGGGACATTGAGCATGGAATTTACGGAATGGGCCGAGCGCCCGCTTGCCAAGGGGGAGGTTCGGCTCAAGGTAGCCTGCTGCGGCGTTTGCGGCACAGACCAGCATATCTATCACGGCCATCCGGGATCGGCGGAGGTGAAGCCGCCGATCGTGCTCGGACATGAGCTGGCCGGAACGGTCGAGGCTGTGGGTGAGGATGTTAAGGAGTTGCATCCGGGCGACCGGGTCTCGGTCGACCCGAATATCTATTGCGGGTCGTGCGCATATTGCCGCGGCGGCCGCGCCCACCTGTGCGAGCGGCTTCAGGCCATAGGCGTGACAAGGGACGGCGGTATGGGAGAGCTGTGCAATGTGCCCGCCGCCAACTGCTACAAGCTGCCGGAACACGTCGGCTGGGTAGAAGGGGCGATGGTTGAGCCGCTCGGCTGCGTGCTGCATGGATTCAAGAAGCTGGAGCTGCGAGCAAACCAGCACGTGCTCATCGCGGGCGGCGGCTTTATCGGCCAGCTGTTCCTGCAGCTCGTCAAGGCGGCGGGCGTCGCGCGCATTACAGTGAGCGAACCGGCCGCGCACAAGCGCGAGGCGCTGCTGGCGCTCGGCGCACACGCCGTCGTCTCGCCGTTCGACGCCGGCGAAGCGGGCGGACTGCGGAACTCCGCCGATGTCGTCATCGAATGCGTCGGCCGGACTGAATCGGTCGAGTTGGCGGTTGCGGCGGCACGCAAAGGCGGCCAGGTGCTGCTCTTTGGCGTTGCAGCCCCGGAAGCGCGCGCAAGCTTCTCGCCGTTCGAAATTTTCAGCAAGGAGCTGCGCATCATGGGCTCGTTCATCAACCCGTACACGCATGAGGAGGCGATTGCGCTGATCGCGCAAGGGATCGTGCGCATCGAGCCGCTTATCAGCCACCATTTCCGCTTGGACGAGCTGCCGGATGTCATGGCACGTTATTCCGGGCTGAATGTGACCAAAGCGGTCGCGATGCTTGAATAGGGCGAAGCGACCTGTAACTCAGAGCTCAATCGCGTGCATAGCACCAGAACGGATTGGAAATGGTAACAACAGGTTTCTCATCCATTCTGCAAGTCATGCACATAGTTAGGGGTTGAGTTCTATGTTCAAATCGGCTTTCGGCGTGCTGCAGAAGGTCGGCAAGGCGCTGATGCTGCCTGTGGCCATCCTGCCTGCGGCCGGCATTCTGCTCGGCATCGGCAACGCGCTCGGCAATCCAGATCTGATTGCCCGGCTGCCGGCGCTCGGAGGGCCCGTCCTGTCGACGGTATCCAGCGTTATGGAATCGGCGGGCGGCATCGTGTTCGACAATCTCTCCTTGCTGTTCGCCGTCGGAGTAGCCATCGGTCTGGCCGGCGGGGATGGAGTGGCGGGACTTGCTGCCATCGTCGGCTATTTCGTCATGAATGTGACGATGAAAGTGATAATGAATGTGACGCCGGACATGGTGGAGACCAACTTCGCGTATGCCATCGTTCAGGGCGTGCCCACCCTGCAAACGGGCGTCTTCGGCGGCATCATTATCGGTATCACGGCGGCAGCGTTATATAAGCGTTTTTTCACGATTGAGATGCCCTCGTACCTTGGCTTTTTCGCGGGCAAGCGCTTTGTTCCAATTATTACTGCCGTTACATCGCTTCTGATCGGGATCGTGATGGTGTTCATCTGGCCGCCTATCCAGAGCGGACTGAACGCATTCTCCCATTCGCTCATCGATTCGAATCGCGCGCTGGCGGCATTCATCTTCGGCATCTGTGAACGCGCGCTCATTCCATTCGGGCTGCATCATATCTTTTATGCGCCTTTCTGGTTCGAATTCGGGGAATATGTGAACAAAGCGGGCGAGCTCATCCGGGGAGATCAGAAAATCTTTTTCGCCCAACTGAAGGATGGCGTTGAATTGACGGCGGGCACATTCATGACTGGAAAATATCCGTTTATGATGTTCGGCCTGCCTGCTGCTGCGCTCGCCATATATCATGAAGCGCGCCCGGAGAACAAGGCGCTTGTGGCCGGGCTTATGGGATCGGCTGCATTGACGTCGTTCCTGACCGGAATTACGGAGCCGCTTGAGTTTTCCTTCCTGTTCGTGGCGCCGCTTCTCTTTGCTGTACACGTCGTTTTTGCGGGACTTTCGTTCCTGACGATGCACCTGCTCGGCGTCAAAATCGGAATGACGTTCTCCGGCGGCGTCATCGATTATTTGCTGTTCGGCGTGCTCCAGAACCGGACGCCGTATTGGCTCGTCATCCCGGTTGGATTGGTGCTTGCGCTCATTTACTATTTCGGATTCCGCTTCGCCATCCGCACCTTCAATCTCAGAACGCCCGGAAGAGAAGCGGCCGCACCTGCTGCCGCGGCCAAGCAAGGAACGGCGGCGGAAGAGCTGCCGCGCGGCATCCTGACGGCGCTTGGGGGCAAGGGCAACATCGCCTCCTTGGATGCATGCATTACGCGCTTGCGCGTGCAGGTCAAGGATAAGGGCGATGTGGACAAGGACCGGTTGAAAGAGCTGGGCGCATCAGGTGTGCTAGAGGTCGGCAACAATGTGCAGGCGATATTCGGAACCCGCTCAGAGACGATTAAGCATCAAATTCATGAAATCATCAAACAAGAGGACATGGAACTGGATACGGGCGAATCCGATGAAGACAGGGAGCGCGGGAAGCGTCCAGACGGTGATCGCAGCGAGAACGATTAGAGCGGATGCATATGACCGCTCTCTTTTTTTGTCCAAGCGGATAGCGGAGAAAGCCTGCAGTCTGTTTTTGTCATAACGCCATGCGGTTCACGCTCGTCCCTAAAGCCCGGCTCGGGCAAGGGGTTCGGGCATACAGGATCGAGGCGTATCCAGAGCGAATGGTCCTATTCCGATCCTTTGGTTCACTCTGCCCTTCATTCAGAACACTAGCATATTCCTCCTCCTCGCCATGGCGGATATGTTGTTAGGGCCCTGAACAATGCGTCTTAGATCCGCTCTCCCCCGCAGTCAGGAAAGCACGTAGCGGAACTTCCGTGTTGCATGAAGACAACGGAAATGATTATGCAGCTGAAGCCAGATCACGAGCGGTATCAAGAAATGGGGTAGTGCCAACGAAGCTGGCACTACCCGCAAATTAAATAATATTATCTATAAATAAAATTATTCCGCTAAGCTTTCTCCCAATTGTTTTTCCTTCCACATGACCGTAATACCGAGGCCAATGACCATGATGACAGCAGCGAAAAGAAAAGGATAGTGGATGTTTACATCAAATAGTATACCTGCCATCGCTGGCCCGACGATATTGCCTAAGCTCGTATAGGTTGAGTTCATTCCAGCAACAAATCCTTGCTCTTTCCCGGCAGCTTTTGATAAAAATGTCGTCAATGCCGGACGAAGCAAATCAAATGCGAGGAAGATGAAGCAAGTTACCGCCAGCACTGCCAAAAAGCCAGAGATCAGCGTGGATACCACCGCCAATATTGCACCTGTAATTAAACATAATTGGATCAGTTTCTTTTCACCGAGTTTATCTACCATTTTTCCAAACATAAATACTTGCACAACAACGCCGAAGATTGAGCTTATTGTAATAATGACTGCAATGTCCTTCGGCGTGAAGCCGAATTTATGATCAGAAAACAGGCTAAAAACCGTTTCATATGCTGATAAACCGAAAGCGAGCACAAATACAATGATAAATGCGATAAAGTAAAGCGGATGAAGCGATCTTTTTAAATCGCTTATGAAGTTTGTTTGCTTTGCATTGGAAGAAATTTCTGCAAGCTGTTGCTTTGTCAGCTGCTCTTTTAAAATAAATATGGATGAAACGCATGCTAAAAAGGCAATGGCTGCCGCAAAGAAGAAGGGCATGCGCACACCGTATTCCGCAATAAAGCCACCGATGCCAGGTCCTATAATAAAGCCAGTGCTAATGGCGGCAGAAATATAACCCATCGCTTTTGGCCGTTCCTGAACGGATGTAATATCTGCAACATATGCAGTAACACCCGGCATAACGAAGGCGGCACTAATTCCCCCTAGAATCCTTGCTATATAAAGCACCGATACATTCGTGGCCAACCCAAAGATAAGTTCTGAAACAGCGAAAAGGAATAAGCCGATGATGATGATTTTCTTTCTGCCGTAACGGTCAACCCAACGTCCTGCGAGTGGTGACATAAGCAGTTGTGCCACCGCAAATGCGGCAACAAGATAGCCCATCGTTTTGCCAGATAAATGCATGATATTCATAAAAGACGGCATAACGGGGATGATAAGTCCAATTCCTAGAAATGCAATGAATACATTGCTTAGAAGAATAAGTAATACCGTCTTTTGTTCTTTTATTGTTTTCTTCATGTATCAACACTTTCTTTCTGTAAGAATCATTAATGTGAAATACCTCTCCAGAATACGGTCCAAGAGGCTGCTAATTTATCCTTCAGCCTTCGCTCATCATTGCCGCCGTATACAAGCTCCAGCATAATGGAATCGACTACTCCTAAGAAGGCGAAGGTCGGCGTTTTTGCTGCATCTCCGACTATTGCGTCAGCATCGATCCAATCCTGAAATTTGCTTTCCAGTATCGCCTGCACCTTCTCCTCGATATCGATTACTTCCTTTTCGATTGCTTTCGCAAGATGTGCCGGCGGAAAAAAGGACATGCGCAGCCAAAATTTTAACTGCTCATTTTTTTGGAAAAGATCGATTACCAATTGCAGAAATCCGTATAAATCTTTTTCGGGCTGTTGTGAATCAATGTTGCTGAAATATTGAAGCTTTGAAGATAGCTCCGTCTCTTTCGCATCACGTAAAACCTGCAGAAAAAGATCATCCTTCCCTTTGAAATGGGCGTAAATGGATTGCTTTTTCATGCCGACTTCTTCAGCTATTTGAGAAAGGGATGCTCCTTCATAACCATGAATTGTGAAATATTTTAGAGCGGCTTCCTTAATGTCATTGCTTTTCAATAAAATTCACCTCGAATTTAACGAACGTTCGTCAGTTATAGTAACAAATGAAATAAAGATAAGCAAGCGGAAAATAGATTTAGATATCTAAACAACTTATTTTTATGTTACATCCTTTTTATTTTTGTTTTACTGTCACATTTTTGCGTGGATGATTCGTTGTAGAGAGTGATAGGGGGTGAACGGCTTGGATGAAGCTGAACTGCGTTGTTTCGTACGGTCATGGACGTGAGTCCTCCCGGAAGAAAAGGCGGCGACCTATCTGAAATAAGCGATTGGTACGTACGTGTTCGGAGTCGCAATAAAAAAGCCCGGGAAAGCTTCCCGGGCTTTTCAAGTTACAAAGGGGCTATCTCATCCGTTTCACCCGGCGATGACGGATGTCATCATGCCGCCGTCCTCGTGATTCAAAATATGGCAGTGAAACATCCATTCACCTGCTTCATCGAAGCGGAATGCAATATCTACATACTCGCCCAGAGGGACATTGACGGTATCCTTGAACAATTCCCGTGCCGGCGCTTCGCCGTTGAAGGAGAGCACTTGAAAGTGCGTGCCATGCAGATGCATGGGATGCGCCATATGATGGTCATCGTTGTATATCCGCATCGTATAGATGCGTCCGGTCCCGATGCGAATCGGCTCTGTATCGGGAAAGGCCTGCCCGTTAATCAGCCACGCCATGCGATGGTTCATCATGCCGCCCCCCATCTTTCCGCCGCTTTCTTGATTTCCGCTCATCATGCCCGAATCCAGGCGTACCGTAAAGTCAGGCGACTGAGGCGCTTCCGTCAGCAGCGGACGGGGCGCAGGCGCAAGGAACGGCGATGCTGTGATTACCTCCTGTTGACCGTTGTATATGATCGGCAGACGCATGCCGCGGCCGCGGCCGTTGGTCAGCTCGAAGCTGCCCGCGCTGTAGCTGCCACGCAGTTCGGCATCCACACGTTCTCCGGGACTGATAAGGATGGTATCGGATTCAAACGGCTCCGCCAGCGCCGCTCCGTCCAAATGAGTCACGCGGAATGTATGTCCCGGAAGGTTCAGCTTCTGCGAGTTGACGGTGGAAGCATTGACGAACCGCAGCTTCACGAGCTCCCCTTCCTTTAAGGTTAACGCAGGAATGGCAGAGCCGGTCTTGCCGTTTATCGTGTCGAATTCATCGGTCTTCATCTTCCCCGAAGCTTGTCTCTCTTCTAACGTCCAATCATCCAGCACGAGCACGATATCACGATCATATTTCCTGTCGGCTTCTGTCTTAATGACAAGAGGAGCGTATAATCCTTGCTCGACCTGCTCTTCGACTGGACGGTAGTGCGAGTGATACCAGTATGTTCCGGTCTGGCGGATTGTGAATTCATACTCGTGACGGTTGCCGGGCTGCATGTCGATGCCGGGACCGTCCTGCCGAATCGGAACCTGCAAGCCGTGCCAGTGGATGTTGGTGCCGACATCCAACTGATTATTGACGTCCACGGTGACGCGATCCCCCTCTGCAAATACGAGCGGCGGCCCGGGAACTTGTCCGTTATAGCCCCAAATGTTTGCTTCGCGTCCGTCTCCGAACTTGTGCCGCGCCTGTTGTAATGTCAGTGTGATCGGTTTATTTCCTGGCTGCGGATGGTTGGAGGTCAATTCAAAAACACCGAAGTCATCTGCGGTGCCGGAGGATAGGACTAATTGCTCCTTATCGTTCGAGCCGGACGGCGTAATGTTATTATCTGCCGCGCCCGCGTCAGACGAAGCGTTGAACCGCGTCTCCGATCCGTCTGGCTGCCGGGAACAGCCTGATAATAAGGCCAAGATCAGTACGGTTGCAACCGGGATTGTCAGAAGCGGGCGGAGACGATGACATGGTTGAAAATGACGCATATATGGTTCCTCCTTGACGATAGACATTTGACATTTTAGTGCATGAGTGGCTTTTCGTTATATCGCAAACCTTTCACGGGTCGAAAAAGGCATGATCCCACATCCAACAGCAGTATAGGGAGCGGGCTGAAGAATCGCTGTAAGAACAATGTACCAAAGATGTATGTGGATTTTATGTAGGGAGGCAGTTTATTTATGTTTACCTTATATGCATAATTTTTGGTTAACAAACTCTTGTGCTGATTTCGTCATTCCGGTAAAATGAATGAAAGCAATGTCAACCCAGAGTGTGTATACATAGGTTTACGAAAAAGAAGGTGTGCAAGATGAATACGCAAATGAGGCGTGCGTCGGGGACACACAAAGGCTTGTTCGTGTCCTCAACGGGGACGGGCGTTGGAAAGACGGTCGTCACTGCGGGAATTGCGGCTTATTTCCATCAAATTCGGAAGCGGAAGCTCCAGCTGTGGAAGCCGGTGCAAAGTGGCACCACTATAGGAGATCCGGAGGCAGATACGTATCGCTTGCGAATGGGAAGCGGCATGACCGAAATTTCCGAGGATAAGATGGCGACTTGGACGCTGCCCGATCCGTTGGCGCCCTGGATGGCGTTCGAACGTGCGGGTGTTGCCTTTTCGTTCCCGGCATTGCTGGAGGAAGGGCAGAGACGGCTGGAAGAACAGTCATTGCTGTTGATTGAGGGCGCGGGGGGAATCGCGGTGCCTTTCACGCAGCGGGATACGATGGCGGATCTCGCATATGGGCTCCAAGTGCCATTGCTTCTTGTGTCTTCGTCTGGACTAGGGACGGTAAGTCATACAGTTACGGCGGTGCATTATGCCCGCGCACGGGGGATTACCGATGTCGCCGTAGCGTTGAGCGGTCCTAAGGTGATGGCTGAAGCGAGGGAAGCAGAGGAGAACGCACGCATGATTGAAGCTATGGCTGGCGTTCCCGTGCTGGGACTTGTGCCTTGGCTTCCACAACCGGATCGGGCCAGGGTGTCTGAGTCGTCCGCATGGGCGATATGGCGGGAACAGTGGCTGGCTTCGTTTACTAAGATGAACCGATTTACGCAGTGGCTGTTGGAACGCGAATAGAGATATGAAGAAGGAGCGATGAGGATGAGCGACACGACGACAATGGTTGAGACCGATTGGCGTAATTTGGCCATAAAAGCGATTCAGGGAGAGGTTCTCTCCAGGGAAGAGGCGCTGAGCGTGCTGCGCGCAGACGATGAAGAGCTGCTTGCGATCATGGACGCGGCGTACCGGGTGCGCCGGCATTTTTTTGGCAATAAAGTGAAGTTGAATCTGATTATTAACGCGAAGAGCGGATACTGTCCCGAGGACTGCGGATACTGCTCGCAGTCGCGCGTGTCCGACGCTCCGATTGAGAAGTATACGATGCTCGAGAAGGATGTCCTGGTGGACGGCGCGAAGAAAGCGATGGCAATGCAGGCGGGCACTTATTGCATCGTTGCCAGCGGACGCGGCCCGACGCCGCGGGAATTGGATCAGGTCGTGGCTGCAGTAGAGGAGATTAAATCGACGCTGCCGATGAAGATTTGCGCCTGCTTGGGCATTCTCTCGCAGGAGCAAGCCAACCGGTTGAAGCAGGCCGGCGTGGATCGCTACAATCACAACCTTAATACGAGCAAAGACCATTATTCTCATATTACGTCCACGCATACATATACGGATCGCATACATACGGTAGAGACGGCTAAGCACGCGGGGATGTCACCGTGCTCTGGCGTCATTATGGGGATGGGGGAGACGGACGATCAACTCGTCGATGTCGCCTTTTCCTTGCGCGAGCTGGATGCAGATTCGATTCCGATCAACTTTTTGAACCCGATTCCGGGGACGCCGCTTGCGCATTTGAACGATTTGGATCCGCGCCGCTGCTTGAAAGCGATCGCGATGTTCCGGTTCGTCTGCCCGTCGAAGGAAATTCGCGCATCCGGCGGACGCGAAGTGAATCTGGGCATGCTGCAGCCGCTTGCGCTCTATGCAGCCAATTCCGTCTTCGTCGGTGACTACTTGACGACGGAAGGACAGGAAGCGACGGCGGACCATAAGATGATCGAAGATTTAGGATTTGAGATTGAACAATGCGCGCTATAACTAGCGTTATCAATAATTCAGAACGATGGGCGTGGATGAAAGAGGAATTGGATGAGCGGGAGCGGATGGGGCGGCTGCGCCGCTTGTCGACCGCCGTCTGGTTGAATGATGGATGGATCGAACGTGACGGCAAACGGCTCTTGAATTTGGCGTCCAATCATTATTTAGGCCTGTCCCCTTGGGTATCCGGCAAGGAATGGGAAGCGCTGCGCAGTGAGTCGGAAGCTCTGGGCGAGCCGGGAGTTCGAATCGGGGCCGGCGCTTCGCGTCTTATTGTCGGCCATGATCCGCATCATCAGGCGCTGGAGCGGGAGATGGCGGCATTCAAGCAAAGGGAAGCATGCCTTGTCTTTACGAGCGGCTATATGGCCAATGCCGGCGTCATTGCTGCGCTGGTTGGCCGGCATGACGCCGTATTCAGCGACCGCTTGAATCATGCTAGCATCGTGGACGGCATTGTGTTGAGCCGCGCGCATCATGTGCGCTATCCGCACCGGGACTTGAACCGGCTGGAGGCGCAATTGAAAAAGTGGAGCGCCGGCGCAACCGGTGAAGCGGGGCGGGCGCCGCGGAAGCTCATCGTCACCGATTCCGTCTTCAGCATGGATGGGACGGAGGCGCCCTTGGCCGATCTGGTGACGCTGAAGGAGCGATACGGCGCGATGCTTATGGTTGACGAAGCCCACAGCGGCGGCGTGTATGGGCCGGAAGGGCGCGGGATGTGCCATGAGCTTGGGTTGCATGAGCGCGTGGACGTTATTATGGGCACGTACGGGAAGGCGTTCGGAGCGGTTGGGGCTTATATTGCGGCGGATGACATGGTTATCCGTTATTTGGTGAATCGCGCGCGCACGTTCATATATAATACCGGGCTGCCGCCATTCATGGCAGCCCTCATTCGCGCGCGGCTCCGCGAGGTGCGCGCTGCGGATGCGGCGCGGTCCGAGCTGATGCGCAAGGCGGCGCTGTTCCGCGCGCGGCTGCGTGCCGGCGGTCTGGACACCGGCGAGGGCGCCAGCCATATCGTGCCGGTCATGCTGGGCACGGATGAGCGTGCGGTTGCGGTGAGCGCCGCCCTGGCGGAAGCGGGCATCGCCGGCGTGGCGATTCGGCCGCCGACGGTGCCGGAAGGAGCGGCGCGCATCCGTTTTGCGCCGACGCCGCAGCATCGCGACGAGGATTTGCTGCGGGTGGCGGATACGGTCGCCCGCTTGGCGCAATACATCTAGAGTCGGCAAGACTTAGCGTGAGACAGGCACGCCTTGCAGCGCTCCTATCGCGGACAGGCGGCCTTAACTGGAAGCTGACATTGGCTGATAGGAAGATGGCACGAATGACGCGAGACTGACGATGATGGAGATAGGAAGATATGAAAACGATGGACAGACACATAGAGATAAACGGCACAACGGAAGTGAATGGAGACGGTGATGCTTCCGATGCGAAGGATAAGCGTCTGAAGCTATTATGGGTTCATGGCTGGGGGATGTCATCCGAGACTTGGCGGCATCTTGCTGCGGAGCTGCCTGGCTTCGACCACCGCTATGTATCGTATGCTGCCTGCCGGACGATAGAGGAGCTGCGCGGGGCGGTGACCATGCCCTTGCTGCTGGAGCCGGAAGAGGAGTGGCATGCGATAGGCTGGTCGATGGGCGGCATGCTGCTGCTCGAGGCGCTTGACGCATGGATGGCTGGGCCGGATTCCCCAGCCATCCCAGCTATGCGCAGCATCGTCTTCTGCGGGACGACGCTGCGCTTCGTTGACGACACGGGGCAGGCGGGTTGGCCCAGCCGTGTCGTGGGCCGCATGCGCCGCCGCTTGGCGCATGCGGCCGAGGAGACGCTCCGCGCATTCGCGGAACGTCTCCCTTCTGCTGCGGAGCGCGAGGACGCCGGGCTGCGGCGGCTGCTGGCGCAGCGGGTTGCGCGAATGGCGCGCTCTGCGGCAGCGCCTATGGCAGCGGCGGAGCAAGCCGCGCCGTCTGCTTCCGGCGCGCCTGCATTCGCGCCGGAAGGGCTTGACGCCGGTCTCGCCTACCTGCAGCAGGCAGACCTTGCCGCGGCGTGGGCGCGGGTGACGGCGGCACCGGCGGGGCCGCGCCTGCTGTGGCTGCACGGGGCGGACGACACCGTATGCCCGCTTGGCGCGTTGCAGCGGGCGCAAGCGCTGAACGGGCAGCGCAACGCTGCCCGTTTCACGGTGCTGCCGCAGGCAGGCCATGTGCCGTTTCTTACGCAACCAGCCCGCTGGCGAAAGGAGTTGAAGTCGTGGTATGACAACGACATCGGAGACACCGCGCCCCTTCCCGGGCGCAAATGTGAATAAATCGCTCGTGCAGCGCCGGTTCGACAAGCATGCGCACGAGTATGACAGCTATGCCGAAGTGCAGCGCGTCATGGCTTGCGAGCTGGCCGCGCGCATAGCGAAGAGCCATTCCGGAACAGTATCCCGGATTGCGGATATCGGCTGCGGAACAGGTCTGCTGACGCTTGAGCTGCTGCGGCTGTTTCCAGAGGCATCCGCCGCCCTCGTTGATCTGTCGCCGCAAATGATAAAGGCGGCTAGCGCAAAGCTGGAGCAGACCGGTGCGGCTGCACGGCGCTTGGAGCCAGTCGTCGCCGATGCGGAGGCGTGGGTGCAAGAGGAGGATGATCAGAGAGGAAGACGCAGTTGGAACCAAGCTTACGACATGATCGTTTCCAGCGCCGCCTTTCAATGGTTTAACCGTCCGGCGGAGACGGCAGGCGGGCTGCTGCGCCTCCTCGCTCCGGGCGGAGCGCTGGCCTTTGCTACCTTTTTGCCGGGGACGCTGCAGGAGCTGCACCGGTCCTTCGGCGAAGCGGAGTCGGCGCTCGGCTTGGAGCCGGTTGCCCGCGGGCTGGCCTATCCGGCAAAGGAAGATTGGCTTAGGTGGCTGACGGCGCCTGTACGGGATTCCGCATCTGCGTCCGACGATCAGGCTGCGCATACGGCTGCTCCTGCAGATGAGCTATCATGCATAACTGCGCGGCACGCGGCTCGGACGGCGATATCTCAAGAGGCAACCGATAATAGCAAGACATTGCCGCCATCTATAATATGGGAAGAGGCAACCTACCGCTATGCCTTCCCGGATGTTCCTGCGATGCTGCAGCAGGTCCGCCGGGTCGGAGCCGGCAATGCCGCCGCGAGCAATGCCACCGCCGGCCCGTTGAAACGTGCGCTCTATCGGGACATGATAAAGTGCTACTATGACCGTTACCGGCTTCCCGGCGGGCGGATTCCGCTTACCTACAAGGTTGCATACGTCATCGTGAAGCTGCGGCAATAACGAAAGCAAACGGCCGCCCGCACCTGTCAGGGCAGACAGAGTGCGGGCGGCCGTATATATACGGCAGGGCTGCGGTTACAGAAGCGCTTCCACTTGGATTTGCCGCTTCAGCGTCTCGACATCCTCCAGGCGGACCATACCGGCAGATGGCATGAGCGCATTGGCAGATCCGCAGGCGGCGCCCAGCTTCAACCGCTCTTCCGCCGGCAAGCCGCGCTTGTCAGCGACAATCAGACCGGCGACCATGGAATCTCCGCTGCCGACGGCGTTCAAGGCGTCGATGCGCGGGATGCGGACGCGGTATATCCGCTTATCCATGGCCGACAGCGCTCCGCGCTCGCCGAGCGACACGACGATGTTCGGGATGCCCCGCTCCGTCAGCCGGAACAGAGCGGCCTTGATGGCATCCTCCTCTTCCGCGCTGCCGTCCGTAAGCTTCACGACTTCATGCTCGTTAGGCTTGATAAGATAGGGACGTGATGCGATGCCTGCTACCAATGCATCTCCGCTCGTATCGAGCACCGGGATGGCCCCGGCCTCGCGGGCGATGCCGATAAGCTCGGCATAGAGTCCGGGCAGGCATCCTTGCGGCAGACTGCCGGAGAAGACGACATGAGAGGATTGAGAAGCGAGCGTCGCTATTTTCCCCTTCATTTCCCCGATCGCTTCCGCCGGAATGGCAGGCCCGGATTCCAACAGCTCCGTCTGGGTGCCGTGTTCCGGGTCGATCATATTCAAGCAGAGTCTTGATTCGCCCTGCACCGTGACGAAATCGGACGGAATGCCTTCTTGACGCAGCATCTCCGAGATCGCCATTCCATTATAGCCAGCGACGAACCCCGTCGCGATTACGTCTTCACCAAGCGTGCGGATGACGCGAGCCACATTGATGCCTTTGCCCCCGGCAGTCGTATTCATCTGCTCCGCGCGGTACAAGGAATTCAGTTTGAATCCGGGGATGATGTACGTCTTATCAATCGCCGCATTCAAAGTAACGGTTGTAATCATATCGATTCCTCCAACATGAAGCGGGCTGTCGCAGCGGTTAACGAACCGCGTTCGCTTTGCCGATACAGCCGGCCATTTCCATCTTGCTCATCGCCAGCGCTTTCACTGCCTCTTTCGCAGGCACCATATATTTGCGCGGATCGTTTTCGTCGGGATTTGCTGCAAATACGGCTTTAATCGCATCGGAGAATGCAATGCGCAGCTCTGTGGCAACATTCATCTTCGCCATGCCATACTTGACGCAGCGCTTCACTTGTTCTTCCGGAATGCCGGAGCCGCCATGCAGCACGAGCGGAACGCTCACGCCGGAATAAATTCGTTCCAAACGCTCAAACGCAATTTTCGGTTCACCTTTATAAATACCGTGCGCGGTGCCGATAGCCGGAGCTAGCGTAGGAACGCCGGTCGCTTCGACGAATGCAGCGCATTCCTCAGGAACGGCAAGACGCGCATCTTCTTCTTCGACGACGATATCGTCTTCCACGCCGCCGACTTTGCCAAGCTCGGCTTCGATGTTGACGCCTGCGGCGGCAGCCACTTTGACAACTTCCTTCGTGCGGCTAATATTTTCTTCATATGGATGCATGGATGCATCGATCATGACGGATGTATAACCGGCGCGGATACATTTTACAATGAGATCATAATCCGTGCAATGGTCTAGATGAAGCGCGATCGGAATGGAAGAAAGCTTGGCTGCGGTCTGGGCGGCAGATACGATGTATTCCGGTCCCAAGTGCTTTACCGTACCGACCGTCGTTTGCAGAATGAGGGGAGTGTGAGTTTCTTCTGCGGCTTCCACGACCGCCTGCAGCATTTCCAAGGTGTGGACGTTGAAAGCGGTGATGCCAAAGCCTTGGTCGCGAGCCGCTTGCAGCATCGATGTAGAGCTGATGAGATGTCCCATTTGCGTAACCTCCTGCATATTATGATTGAAACAATCAAAATAATGATTTATAATTTCATTAAGATGATTATAAAGGAGGATTTTGCGGAATGTCAAACCAGAATACGCATACGTATCGTGAAATTAGCGATCAGGCTGCAGCTCTGCAGGAAGCATGGATTCAATTGCGGCAACAGCAGGATTGGATTACGAAATATATAGGAAGCGATAAGTATGAGGAGGTTGTCTTTGTCGGCTCCGGTTCTTCGTGGTATCAAGCGATGACGATGGCGGCAACGTACCGGACATGGACGGGACGAAGCGCGGTGGCGCATCCTTCCTCCGAGCTGTTCTTGTTCCGGGAACAGACGGTTGCGCCTTCGAAGAAGACGCTCTTGGTCGGGGTATCGCGTTCAGGTGAATCTCACGAAGTCATCCTCGCGTTGGAGTCGGTCAAGGATCTGCCGCATTGGACCACTTGCGGAATCACGTGCCATCCTGCAAGCAAGATGGCAGCCATGACGGAGTGCCTCGTGTCGCCGCGCGGCGCGGAGAAGAGCACGGTGATGACGAAGTCGCTCAGCAGCATGACCTTCATGATGCAGGCGGCGATTGCTCTTGGCGCAGGACAGGAGACAGCATACAAGGAACTGGAAGCTGTATTGCAATCACATGCCGCGTCCGTTACAATGTCGGATGAAACGGCAAAAGCATGGGTGAACGGAAATTCATTTAATAAAACGATTTATTTGGGAATGGGGGCGCTGTACGGTTTTGCGCTGGAAGCGTGCTTGAAGTTGAAGGAAATGACTTATACGTGGACGGAAGCATACGGTACGCTGGAATTCCGCCACGGTCCGAAGTCAATTGTCGATCCGGACACGCAAATCGTGCTGTTGCTGTCCGAGCAAGCTCGTTCCTATGAGTTGAAGGTTGCTCAAGAAATGAAGCAATATGGCGCCACGGTCGTCATTTTGACCGCACAAGCCGGTGAAGATACGCAATTTGCTGACAAGGTGATTGAGCTTGGTGCCGCACATATAAGCGATGAAGCGCGCGCTGTTTTGTACTTGCCGTTTATTCAATACAACGGTTACTATACGGCGGTGAAACGGGGGCTTAACCCGGACGATCCGCGCAACTTGACCCAATTTGTGTCTATATAACAAGCGTGAAGCGTGGCAAAAAGTGTCTCTATTTGCGTGAATCACATTCAGGATGTTCGTAACTGGCGCTGCTAACGGGGGTTCGTCCCTGCTAGCAGCTCTTGCTTTGCCGGCACGCCGCTTTTGGACCGCGTTCATCATGGGTTCAAGCCTTTTTTGCCTAGCAACAACACAAACGCATCAACCAGCAAGGAGTGATCGAATGAGTGAATCGTTATCCAAAGGCGAGCTGCGCCGACAGCAAATTTTACAGGTGTTAAAACAGAATGGACGCATTACGATCGCGGAGATGATCGACCGTTTTGAATGCTCGGAAGCGACCGCGCGCCGGGATTTGGATTTGTTGGAGCGGAAAGGCGAGCTGATTCGCACGATCGGGGGAGCGATTTTTGAAGGCGCTGGCACGGTGCGCGAAGTTCCGTTCGCAGAGAAGCGCCAACTGCTATGGTTGGAGAAAGAAGCGATTGCGAAGCGCGCTTTGGATTTCATCGAAGAGGGCGACAGCATCTGCCTGACTGGCGGAACGACGACGTTCCTTATCGCGAAGCTGCTGAAGCAGCGCCAAGGGATTACCGTTGTGACCAATGCGGTGAACATCGCGATGGAGCTGTCTGATTGCGAAGGCATCCAGGTTGTCGTCATTGGCGGCGTGATGCGGAGCAACAGCTTTGAACTGTGCGGGCCGCTCGCGGAGCGCACGATCGAGCATCTGAATATCGAGAAGCTGTTCATGGGCATCGACGGCTTCTCCACCGCCAAAGGGATTACGACGTATTCGGAACTGGAAGCGCAGACCGCCCGCATGCTGATGCGTCAAGCGCAGCAGACATTCGCAGTATTCGATTACACCAAGGTCGGCAAAGCTTCCTTGTTCTCCGTAGCTCCCGTCAATGAGCTGACGGCATGCATTACGGACCGGCTGTTGCCTGGGGATATGGCGAAGGAACTGGAACGTGCGGGAGTATCGTGCTATTATGCCAACCTGTAGAACAACGATAACTCATTAAGATTAACGTCATTTGAAACGCCCTTCCGCTTGTCGCGTATGAAGGGTTATACAAAGACTTATCCGGGTATTTGTGTTGCAGTCAGGAACGAATCGGGTATAGAAGGAATAAGACGGAATAAGTGCGATAGGGCGGTATGAATTATAGCCAGAACGCGCATCTTATGGATACCGCATAACTCATTTGCCAATGCACAGATGGCGAGTATATCTAATTTTACCCAGTCGACCGGCTTGCTTGCACATACAATATCCATCATGTTACAATGAGTGGTGAATTTACACTGCAAGTCAGCGTGTTACTAGTACGACTAGGCATGAGCTAAGGCGGCTGTTCACTGGGTGAACTGCATGCTTCAGCTCATGCTTTTTTGCTTTTCCAAAGTTTGGCACGTCTTGGCTGCCTATGATGTCGGCTGATTTATCCCGCTGGAAGTATACAATAACAGAACACTGACAGTAACGGATTATCCATAGGATAACGGTTCATACAAGGAGGAAATTTTGATGTTTGGATTTGGCAAGAAAAAGAAAACGATCTCCATTACAGCGCCCATTACAGGTAAAGCGGTAGCATTGGAGCAAGTTCCCGATCCGGCTTTCGCACAAAAAATTATCGGTGACGGGATCGCTATCGAGCCTGAACAGGGCGTGCTTGTCGCTCCATTTGACGGCCATGTCGTACATTTGATCGATTCGTATCATTCCTTGGTGCTGGCTCATGATTCCGGGCTTGAATTGCTCGTTCATATCGGCGTGAATACGGTCTCGCTGCAAGGCAAACCGTTCAAGCCTCACGTTAAAACCGGCGATAAAGTGAAAAAAGGCCAAACGCTGATCGAGTTTGATATCGCACAAATTAAAGAGGCGGGTCTGCCGGTCATCACTCCTGTTATTGTGGCTAACGGCGATGTCGTCGCTGAACTCAAAGCGAACACAGGCAGCGTAACAGCAAATTCGAATGAACTGATGGAAATTGTTCTGAAATAACGGAAACGTGGGCGCATCGCGCAAGTAAAAATAACAGTAACTTTTATGGAAAGAGGTCATGAACCATGGAAAAGCAATTTACGATTAAAAATCCGCAAGGGATTCACGCTCGTCCGGCGGGCGCGATTATGAAAAAAGCGACAGAATATGCAAATGCCCAAATTATGCTGGAGTTCAACGGCCGCAAAGTTAGCGCGAAAAGCATCACAGGCGTATTGACGCTCGGCATGAAAGCCGGGGACATCATTACCGTATCTGCGGAAGGCGATCAAGCTGCGGAAGCGATCGATGCGGTAGGCGCAGTTCTGGAAACGGTTCTTGACTAATTCATTTTACGGATACATCAGCTCATCGCAAGAAGGATAGAAGGCAGACTGTGCATTTGAAATAAGCATCAACAAAAGGAGTGGAGAAACCGTCATGCTACTTCAAGGAATCGCAGCAGCATCCGGATATGCCATCGGAAAGGCATTCGTCATGCAGGAGCAAGTGACTGCGGTGGAGCGCAAGGACATTGGAACGGACGCCATCGCAGCCGAGGTGGAGCGTCTGCAGAATGCTGTGCAGCAGGCGATGGACGAGCTGGAGCAGGTCAGAGTGAATACGGCAGCGAAGTTGGGTGAGCATCACGCGGAAATCTTCGCCACGCATATTCTTGTCTTGCAGGATGAAGAATTTATCGGTCAGGCGAAGGAAAAGGTACGCCAAGAAGCGGTGAATGCGGAATTCGCGCTTCAAGAAGTGACGCAGCAGCTTGTGGATATATTCACGAGCATGGATAGCGAATATATGCGTGAACGCGCGGCAGACTTCCGCGATGTTAGCCAGCGCGTGCTCGGCTTGCTGTCTGGCACACAGACGGCGAAGCTTAGTGACTTTGATGAGGCGGTGGTCTTGTTCGCCCATGACTTGACCCCATCCGATACGGCGCAGCTGGATCGCGGCAAGGTGGCCGGATTCGCGACCAATATTGGCGGACGCACGTCGCATTCCGCTATTATGGCCCGCTCTATGGAAATTCCGGCGGTCGTAGGCTTGCAGCAGGCGACGGAAAGCGTCAAAACCGGAGACATGATTATGCTGGATGGATCGAGCGGCATCATCTTGATCAATCCAGACGAGGATACATTGAACCTATACCGCGAGAAAAAGCAGAAGTTCGAGAATCGCCGGGAAGAAATGAAGCGGTACAAAGATAAGCCTTCCGTCACCGCGGACGGTCATGAAGTCGAGCTTGTGGCGAATATCGGCAATCCGCAGGATGCGCTAGGCGCCCGCAACAACGGCGCGGAAGGCGTCGGCTTGTACCGTACGGAATTTTTGTATATGGGCCGTGACAATTTTCCGTCGGAAGAAGAGCAATACCATTCTTATGTGACGGTATCCGAGACGCTCGGCTCCGACAAGCCCGTTGTCATCCGCACGCTCGATATCGGCGGCGATAAAGAGCTGCCTTACTTGGAGCTTCCGAAGGAATTGAACCCATTTCTCGGCTATCGCGCCATTCGGCTGTGCCTGGATCGCAAAGAGCTGTTCAAGACGCAGCTTCGCGCTATTTTGCGCGCCAGCGCGCACGGCAACATCAAATTGATGTATCCGATGATATCTGCGATAACCGAGCTTCGCGAAGCGAACGCCATCTTGGCCGAAACGAAAGCGGAACTCGATGAGGAAGGCATTGCCTATAACAAGGAAATGGAAGTCGGCATGATGATCGAGGTGCCTGCGGCTGCGATTATTGCGGATCAATTGGCCAAGGAAGTTGATTTCTTCTCGATTGGCACGAATGATCTCGTTCAATATACGATGGCAGCCGACCGCATGAACGAGCAGGTGTCCCACCTGACGCAGCCGTTCAATCCGGCGGTGCTGCGCTTAATCCGCATGGTTATCGATGCGGCGCACAAAGAAGGCAAGTGGGCCGGCATGTGCGGCGAAATGGCGGGCAATCTGAAGGCGGTGCCTATCCTGCTCGGACTTGGGCTCGACGAATTCAGCATGAGCGCAAGCTCCGTGCTTCCGGTTCGCGTGCTGCTTTCCCGTCTCAACCGGGATGAGATGAAGCAATTGGCCGAAGAAGCCCTCGCGCTGGAAACGGCTGAAGAGATTCAATATCTTGTGGTGAAACGGGTAGCGGCTGTTCAAGAATTGTCTATCTAGCACGTTGCAAGTGAATAATGCAGGCCGAGAAAGGGGATCCCCCCTTTTTCGGCGTTGCAGGCGATGTGTGATGGTTTGACACTAATTCGACAAAAAAGTTGATTATATTCTAAATTTAGACATAATTCTCTTTTTATGTTGACAATGAATGCGGTTCCAACTACAATGGTTCTACAGTTGAACGTGTTAATGCGAAAACGTTTCCATTCACGTTTTATCTTCGCAATTTCATGAGAAAGGAGCTTCACGTTGTCAGACAAGCGTCGCTTTGAAATTATACGGTCATTAAGCAACAATGTCGTATTGGCGAACGATGTGTTGACGAACAAAGAAACCATTCTCATGGGAAAAGGACTCGGATTCGGAGCTAAGCCTCGAGGAGAGCTTGTTCCGGGCGACACCCGCATTGAGAAGACATTTGCTTTAGAGAGTCAGCAGCATCTGTCGCAATATCAGATGCTTTTGGAACAGATTGATCCGGAAGTCATTACCGTTTCCGAACAGATCATTTCCATGGTGTCTGAAACGCTTACGCCGGATTTGAACGAGCATATTCACCTCGCGTTGCCGAGCCATATTGAATATGCGCTTTACCGATTGCGCCACGACATTGCGATTGAGAATCCGTTTTTGTGGGAGATACGCACTTTGAATCCGAAGGAATATGAGCTTGCCGCACAGGCGGCCGGGCTTATTGACCGGACATTCGGGGTGACCGTGCCAGAAGATGAAATCGGATTTTTGACGATACACATCCAATCGGCCGTTGCGCACGTGCCTGTCGGAAATATGGTTCAGTTCAATCATTTGTTGAAGGATCTGGTTGCGCTGATTGAAGAACGGCGGGGAAGCGGCATTCCGAAGGACAGCATTGACTATCTTCGTCTCATTACGCATCTGCGCTTCGCCATTGAGCGAATTCGCAAAGGGGAGCATTCCCGCAATCCGTTCCGGGATAAGCTGAAGGATATGGTTCCCTACGAATTCGAGGTGGCGCAGGATTGCGCTGCGTTAATGGCACGGCAGCTGAAGACGGAAGTAACGGAAGATGAGACGGCGTACATCGCGATGCATCTGTATCGGCTGTTCAATAAAGACGAGTAATTACTTACTTATTACAACCTTATATCAAGCGTGTTACTAGTTCGACTAGGCATGAGCTTGCCGGCAGGAAGCCTCTCCAGATTGGAGGGGCGGCTTGCTGCAAGTTCATGCCTTATTTTTTTGCATCATGAGGAGTTGACATAAGAGGATGTTCAAATCAATTTTCGGTCTGCTGCAAAAGGTGGGCAAGGCAGTGATGCTGCCTGTCGCCATCCTGCCTGCGGCTGGCATTTTGCTTGGCCTCGGCAATGCGTTGCAAAACCCCGACTTGATTGCCAAGCTGCCCGTGCTCGGCAGCCCCGCAATCTCAATGATAACCAGTGTGATGGAGGCGGCGGGCGGGATCGTATTCGACAATCTGTCCCTGCTGTTCGCTGTCGGGGTAGCGATCGGACTTGTTGGCGGAGACGGGGTGGCGGGTCTGGCCGCCATTGTCGGTTATTTCGTCATGAACGTGACGATGAAAGTGATCCTGCACGTCACGCCGGAAATGGCAAAGACGGACTTCTCATACGCTGTCTTGCAGGGCGTGCCTACGCTCCAGACAGGGGTGTTTGGCGGGATTATCATCGGTATTGCGGCTGCCGTGCTATACAAGCGCTTTTTTACGATTGAGATGCCGTCGTATCTCGGCTTCTTCGCTGGCAAGCGCTTCGTGCCGATTATTACGGCTGTGACATCGCTTTTGATAGGGATTGCGATGGTGTTCGTCTGGCCGCCAATTCAGCATGGGCTGAATGCATTTTCACATTCGCTCATCGACTCGAACCGCGCTCTGGCCGCATTTGTCTTCGGCATCGGTGAGCGGGCGCTTATTCCGTTCGGCCTGCATCATATTTTCTATTCGCCGTTCTGGTTCGAATTCAGCGAGTATGTGAACAAGGCGGGAGATCTGGTCCGTGGCGATCAGAAAATCTTTTTCGAACAGTTGAAAGACGGCGTGGAGCTGACGGCAGGCACTTTCATGACGGGGAAATACGTATTCATGATGTTCGGCTTGCCCGCAGCCGCGCTTGCCATGTACCATGAGGCGCGGCCCGAGAAGAAAAAAATCGTTGCCGGGGTGATGGCTTCGGCTGCCTTGACCTCGTTTTTGACAGGAATTACGGAGCCGCTTGAATTCGCATTTCTATTCGTGGCACCGGTATTGTTCGCCGTGCACGTTCTCTTCGCAGGCCTCTCGTTCCTGACGATGCATCTGCTTAACGTAAAGATAGGCATGACGTTCTCGGGCGGCGTCATTGATTACCTGCTGTTCGGCGTGATGCAGAACCGGACGCCGTACTGGATTGTCATTCCCGTCGGTTTGGTGTTTGCCGCCATCTACTACTTCGGTTTTCGCTTCGCGATCCGCAAGTTCAACCTGAGAACGCCGGGACGCGAGCCAGACTCCCAGGAGGAGGACAGTCCGGCGGCAGAAGCGGGCGAATTGCCCCGCGGCATTTTGGACGCGCTCGGCGGCAAGGACAATATCGGATCGCTGGATGCTTGCATTACGCGCCTGCGGGTGCAGGTCAAAGAAAAAGGTGACGTGGACAAGGAGCGGCTGAAACAACTGGGCGCAGCAGGAGTGCTGGAAGTCGGCAATAGCGTGCAGGCGATATTCGGAACCCGATCGGAGACGATTAAGCATCAGATTCACGAAATTATGCAGCGGGATGATGCGTAATCCGCCCAACCCCGCCCGTCTGTATCTCGGGTATATTTTCAGCGCAAGTTCATGAATGTTTGCGTTGTTGCGGTGATGATAGGTTGAAGAATAAAACTTTGGCCTTTTATCCATACTTTACTTAACAATTAAGGAGGAGAACAACACATGTTAGCCTTTTTGCAAAAAATTGGTCGGGCATTGATGCTCCCGGTCGCAACGTTGCCAGCGGCAGCCATTTTGCTTCGCTTCGGCGCGATCGACTATGTGAAAGACTTCCATATGGGAGCAACGGTCGGCGGGTTCCTGAACCAATATGTCGCTCCGTTCCTCGATGCAGGCGGCTCCGCTATATTTGATAACTTGGCCCTTATATTTGCCATTGGGGTAGCCATCGGATTTGCTTCAGACGCGGTGGCCGTATTGGCGGCCGTCATAGCACATATTATTTTACTTAAAGTATTGTCCAAAATTCCGGCGGCGTTTGCGTTCATTCCGGATGATATGAAGCTCGACATGGGCGTTATTGGCGGTATATTGGCCGGTGGTATCGCTGCGTTCCTTTATAACAAATATCATGATATTAAAGTGCCGGATTGGCTTGGCTTCTTCGGCGGCAAGCGCTTTGTCCCGATTGTCACTTCAGCGGTTATGATTCTCATAGCGATCCCGTTCGGGATCGTATGGGGACCGGTTCAACAGGCGCTCGATACATTCGGCAATTGGATTGTTGAGCTTGGGGCGACTGGATCCGGCCTCTTTATGGTAGCGAACCGGCTGCTCATTCCATTCGGCCTGCATCATGTGTTGAATGCAATCGCATGGTTCCAAATCGGCTCCTTTACCGACGCTGCCGGACAAGTATGGCAGGGCGACATTGCCCGTTTCTTCCATGGCGACCCGACGGCAGGATTGTTCATGACCGGGTTTTTCCCAATCATGATGTTCGCATTGCCTGGTGCGGCGCTCGCTATTATTCATGCGGCTAAGCCGGAGAAGCGCAAAATGGTCGCCTCCATCTTCATCGGTACGGCCATCGCGTCCTTCCTGACTGGTATTACGGAGCCTATCGAGTTCGCATTTATGTTCGTTGCTCCGGTACTGTTCGTTGTCCATGCGATATTGGCGGGGGTGTCCGGGTTTGTGACGGCATCGCTTGGCATTAAGCACGGATTCGGGTTCTCCGCAGGCTTTATCGACTATGCGCTGAACTTCCCGTTGGCGACGAAGCCGCTGCTGCTGGTACCGATTGGCCTCGTCTACTTCGTCGTCTACTACTTCCTGTTCCGCTTCCTGATTAAGAAGCTGAACCTGAAGACGCCGGGACGCGAGGATGAGGAGGAGACAGAAGGCGGCGCGGATAACACGGTCAACGCCAACTCCAGCCTGCGTGATAAGGCGGAAAAGGTCGTCGGGCTTATCGGCGGTAAAGATAACATCATTACGAACGAAGCATGTATTACGCGCTTGCGCTTGACGCTGAAGGACGACACCGTCGTCGACGAAGCGGGCTTGAAGGCGCTTGGCGCGGCCGGGATTATGAAGCTTGGCAAAGGCAACGTCCAGGTCGTGTTCGGGACGCAATCCGAGCTGTTGAAGGAAGAAATCAAGAAGCTGTAACCTAAGATTGCTATAATGACAACGGCTCCGTATCCATAAGATGCGGAGCCGTTTTTGTTGCCGTGGGATGTATTCGGTTGCCGATTGGAATGCCGGGAGCAGGGCGTGAGAGTATATTTAGGGCCATTCCAGTAGACTCAGCTCTATTTGACCTTAGAAAACTCAATATTCGAATTGGAAGTGTGCCCTCTGCCATAAAGAGAAGCATTCTGACAAATGGGGAGGGTATTGTACTATTTATTTTTCGCGTACAAGAAATTGTATTTGCCGGCGTGCTTCAACTCATCAGTCAAATGACGTTGCGGAACGGTTGGGAGGGGGCCTATACTCTGGTGATTTTGACTGACATCAGCAGTTAACAGCCACTTGGTTAAATAACGATTCCAGCACCGTCCAAGCGCTCTATGGCGAGGTTGAATGGAAGATGTAAAAGTGGAGGGAAACAGCTCCAACTGCAATTATACAGTTGAGAAATCTCTTTTAACGCCAAGCGTCACGCTAGACTGCAATCATACAGTTCATTTTCGCGAAATCGTATAAATAATGGAAGATAATTGGCGTTGGACTGCACATTTGCAGTTTAAGCGGTGAAAAAAGCAGTATTACTCCAAAATAACTGCACAATTGCAGTTCTCCGTTTTTTCACCTGTCTCGAACAGGTTGCACCCTTCTTAAGCTTGGCTAGATTAAACTAGTTGGCGGCGTATTGCGGAGAGGGGCATATCGTTCGTTGTCAGTTTCCTGTTACTCTCCCCTTCCATCAGTAAAAAGAATTTCCGTCTGTCGCAGGCGCTAGGCGGGGTGTGCACAAAGGGTGGTGTTGCAGTATCTTCTGAGAAGCAATATTGCCACAGAGATATACTCTAAATCAACCCCGTCCAAACGGAGAGATGCCCCTTCTGAACGAGAGGGAGAGTGGAGAAAAGTACCTGGCAGCGTGTCGTAAGCAGCTGGAAATGCAGCTTTCTTTAGTTCATTCATATCGTTACTCTGAGTGCAATGAGCTGCTGCATCAGTGTGTAGTTAGGTTAATTAGGGACACGCCTGTTGATTGCTTTATTATTACTGCCTGCTAGCTTGAAAATTGATCGTTGATAAGGGGACGCCAGTTATAGCGATTTAACTTGGCTTGGATAACAAGCTGCCTCCGCTGGATTTGTCCAATGCTTTCTAGAACGGATCGAGCCTGCGTGTCATTCTATTGGAAATGATCCATTAGGAGCAGGTCAAATTAGCTCAAGACGAAGGAAGTGGGCGGCGATTTGATAGGACATGTTCCAGCGGAATCCTCGAATACTGCGTGTTTTAGGGGAAAAGACTGCGCTATTTCCAATAACATTTTCATTTCCGCTCCGAATCTGCATCGCTCAGGCTGAACGGAAGAGGAACGCAGCCGATTTTTAGTGGTAAATATTAAAGATTTGGTGTACCAATTAAAGATATTGCGCCAAATGGAAAATCCCATCCTTTTCACTGGATAATATAGGGTATACAATGAATTTGCATATCAAATTGTAAGCGCTAACATATTTGTGCGTTCAGATGGTACTTCCTGATGTGAGTTATTAATTATGTGGGAGAGAGGAAGAGGTCACGAATGAAACGATTACAACCGACGGTTATGTCCAAACAACGAATGAAAAGCAGCCTTGCCGTATTCGTAAGCACGGCGATGCTGGCGGGCTCCTTGATGGGGTTTGCCGGTCAAGCGGAAGCTGCGCAGCCGCATTCTTCCTATTGGTATCCGAACACGCTCTTGGAGTGGTCACCGGCAACAGATCGGGATGCCGCCTTCAATAAAGGCAGCGTCAAGCTTGTACAGGATCGCGTGAAAGGTTATAAAGTGAATCCAAATGCGCTGGAGAACCCGAAATTGATGGCGCTCGCATCCATGTACCCGAATACGAGCGGGGTGCCTTCGCAAGGCTCGGAGAAATTCAATACATTTACGTTCGGCTATTGGCAGTATGTGGATAAGCTCATCATGTGGGGCGGCTCCGCGGGCGAGGGCCTGATCGTGCCGCCAAGCGCGGATGTCATCGATGCCGCCCACAAGAATGGCGTGCCCGTTTACGGAACCGTATTTTTCCCGCAAAAAGAACACGGCGGCAAACTCCAATGGCTGCGCGACATGCTGCAGCAGCGTGAGGACGGGTCGTTCCCAACAGCGGACAAATTATTAGAGGCGGCGTCATATTACGGCTTCGACGGCTGGTTCATCAACCAAGAAACGCAAGGAGCCTCGCCGCAAGATGCGCAATTGATGCAGCAGTTTATGAAATATTTGCAGCAGCACAAGCAGCCGGGCATGGAGATCATTTGGTACGACTCCATGATCGACCAAGGCCCCGTCTCTTGGCAAGGCGCGTTGACGGACAGAAACAGAATGTTTTTCCAAGACGGCGGCGAGCGCGTGTCCGATACGATGTTCCTTGATTTCCGCTGGCAGTATTCCGGTTATGCGTTCCAAAACTCTCCATCTGTCGCCCAAAGCTTGAACCGGAGCCCTTATGACCTCTACGCGGGCATCGATGTAGAAGCAAACGGGTACAATGGCACGTTCAACCTGCCTGCTTTGTTCCCGGAAGGCGGCAAAGCGGCGACTTCCTTGGGCATTTATCGCCCGGATTGGGCTTGGAACAGCTCGAAGACCCATGAAGAGTATATGGAGAAAGAGTCGACGTTCTGGTCGGGCTATGAGCATAATCCGGCCGCAACGCCGCCGCGTCCGGGAGCCGGTGATGCAACGAAGTCGAGAACGTGGCGTGGAGCGGCCAACTATTTCGTGGATAAGAGCGTCATAACCGGTCCCGAATTCATCACCCACTTCAATATGGGGAACGGGCATCTGTTCGCCGTGAACGGAGACGTGGTCCGCAGCCGGGATTGGAGCAACCGCAGCCTGCAGGATATCCTGCCGACCTGGCGCTGGATTGCCGAGTCCGAAGGGACGGGACAGGCGCTGCAGCCGTCCTTTGATTATGAGAACGCTTACTATGGCGGCAGCTCGCTCAAGGTATCGGGCGATCTTCGGCCGGATTCGGCTACGCACGTCAAGCTGTACAAGACAGACGTCCGGGTTGAACCGACGATGGTCGTATCGGCTACATATAAGGCCAATGACGAGAACGCGAGAATCCAGATCGGAGTATCCTTCAATGATGCGCCGGAGCAATATGTGTATCTGGATCCGGCATCCGTCGAGCTGGCGGACGGAACGAGTGTCACGGATGCGGTGTATAAGAACAAATGGGTGCGTTCGACCGTGACGTTGGCGACTTATGCGGACCGCACCATTGCGGGGATTTCACTGAAAGTCGATTCGCCGGAACCGATTGACGGCTTGCAGGTGAACATCGGCGAGCTGTCCATTCGCAAAACGGATGCGGCAGCCCCGCAGCTTGGCGCGGTGAACGGTCTTCAAGTGACGGAAGCCGACTTCCGCGACGGCGTTTACGGCGATGCCCGCCTCAAATGGGAAGCGCTGGGGGAAGAGGCGCTTTACTATCAGGTGTATCGTGTCAAGCCGGACGGTGCGCGGGAACTGATTGGCGCGACGGCGAACAATGTGTATTACGTTCCGGAAATGAAGCGCATTGACAAGGAAGCGGCAACGGCGCTGGAGGTCGTGCCGATTAACCGTCACTATGAACAGGGTGAACGCGTATCGGTCTCCCTCGAGTGGCCGGGTTACCCGCAACCAACTGCCGACTTCGAAGCGGATCAGACGTTGATTGCGCCGGGCGACACCGTGAAGTTCGCGGACAAATCGTCCGAGGTGACGGAGAGCTGGCTGTGGAACTTCCCTGGCGGCCATCCGGAATCGAGCGCGGAGCGGAATCCGCAGGTTCGCTACGATCAGGAAGGCGTATATGAGGTGACGCTGACGGCGAAGAACAGCGAGGGCGCAGATTCGATCACGAAGAAGCTGATTACCGTCACTAAGGAAGCGGCTGGCGGCATCGCCGACTTGGCACGGAACAAGAAGACGGATGCGAGCAGCTATGTCAATTCGAATGAAGCTCCTCGATTCGCCGTCGACGGCAATGACCGCACCAAATGGTGCGCGGTGGGCGACGGGCCGCATTGGCTCACCGTTGATCTGGGTGCCGTGCGTCAAGTGAGCGAATTCGTCGTGAAGCATGCGCAGGCCGGCGGAGAAGGGGAAGCGTTCAATACGCGCGCATTCCGGATTCAGCTGAGCTTGGACGGAGTGAATTGGAGCGATGCCGTCGAGGTGAAGGATAATACCCAGGGCGTCAGCAAGCACGCAATTGGCCTGACGAAGGCGCGCTATGCGAAGCTAATCGTCGATAAGCCTACGCAAGGAGGCGATACGGCGGCGCGCATTTATGGCTTCGAGGTGCGCGGCTTGAAGTAGCCGGCAAGAGACGGCGGCGATGGGATGAAAGCGGAATCGGCAGTGGTATTTCAGCGCTATGCTGACATGCAGAAAATAACGATATTGCTGTATAACGAAAGACGCCGGGCTGCATGGCAGCTCCGGCGTCTTTGCGTAATAACCGCTGTGGAATTTTATGCGTTAGCCATGCGGCGGAATGATTCGTGCGCTGCTTCGATCGTGCGCTCGATGTCCTCGGCAGTGTGTTCCGTCGTCAGGAACCATGCCTCATACTTCGATGGCGCAAGGCAGATGCCTTGATCGAGCATGTTGCGGAAGAAGGCAGCGAATGCTTCGCTGTCCGTCTCCTGCGCCTCCGCGTAATTCGTCACCGAATGGTCGCAGAAATGCGTCGAGAACGAGCCGCGGATGCGATTGATGGCGAGCGGTACGCCGTAACGGTCGGCTCCTTCCTGGATGCCTGCGGTCAAGCGGACGGACAGATCCTCCATCCGTTCATACACGCCTTCCTCGCGCAGCACCTCGAGACAGGCGATGCCTGCGGAGATGGAGGCCGGGTTGCCGGCCATCGTGCCCGCCTGGTATGCCGGTCCGAGCGGCGCGACCTGCTCCATAATGTGCTTGCGTCCGCCGTAGGCCCCGATGGGGAGGCCGCCGCCGATAATTTTGCCCATGGCCGTCAAGTCTGGCTCGATGGCGGCAAAGTCAGGGAAGACGCGATATGTCTGCGCCGAACCGTAATGGAAACGGAACGCGCTGATGACTTCGTCGTAGATGACGAGCGCGCCGTACTCGCGGGCCAGCTTGCACAGCCCTTCGAGGAAGCCTGCCTGCGGCATGACCATGCCGAAGTTGCCCACGATAGGCTCGACCATTACGGCAGCTACGTCATCGCCCCAACGCTCCAGCGCCGCCTTCAGGCTATCGAGGTCGTTGAACGGCACGGTGATGACTTCACTTGCGATGCTCGTCGGAATGCCGGCGCTGTCCGGAATGCCCAAGGTGGACGGGCCGGAGCCTGCGGCTACGAGCACGAGATCGGAATGGCCGTGGTAGCAGCCGGCGAACTTGATGACCTTCGTGCGCTTCGTGTAGGCGCGCGCGACACGAATGGTCGTCATGACCGCCTCGGTGCCGGAATTGACGAAGCGGACCTTGTCCATGGACGGGATCGCTTCCTTCAGCATGCGGGCGAGCTTGATTTCGAGCTCGGTCGGCGTGCCGTACAGCGTGCCGTTCTGCGCGGCGCGCACAATGGCTTCGGTTACGTGCGGATGCGCGTGACCGGTAATGATCGGGCCGTAAGCGGCCAGATAGTCGATATATTTGTTGCCGTCAACATCCCAGAAGTAAGCGCCTTGCGCGCGCTCCATAAATACGGGCGCGCCGCCGCCCACCGCTTTGAACGAGCGGGAAGGGCTGTTTACCCCGCCGACGATATGCTCCAGCGCTTGTTCATACAGTTGTTCGGAACGATTTCGGTTCGTAGTCATGTAGACGAATCTCCTTTATTGTTGTTGTCACCGGATGCGGATGCTTTATCATCCAAGGCGTCTTGAATGTACTGCTTCAGCTTGTCCTGATCAATGACTTGCAGCACGGCGGAATTGTTAATGGTCGCGTCAGCGACATTATCCATCGCCGGAAGCTGGTGGCTTGGCCCTATGGAGCTATCATAGCCCAAGGAGGCCAGCTTAATAATGTCGTCCGCCGACAGGTTCGTTTCCACGTAGGGGGCGACCTCTTTAATCAGGTGAGGCAGCTGAATGATGGACCAGGCGGACTTCAATTTGTCCGCAACGGCGGTTAAGAGCTCGCGCTGCCGCTGGGTACGGGCAAAGTCGGACATGGCGTCATATCTGAAGCGGACGTACATAAGCGCGGTTTCTCCGTTCAGCAGCTGCTTGCCCTTTTTCAAGTCGATATCGTATTGATGTTTATCAGCCTTGCTGGTATACTTCATGTTCTTCTCCACTTCGAATTCAACGCCGCCCAAGGCGTCGATAAGCTTGATGAAGCCTTGAAAATCCGTATACACATAATATTGGACGTCAAGTCCGGTAAATTCGCTCGCCGTCTTCATGGCAAGCTCGGGGCCGCCGTAGGCCAGCGCTGCATTCATTCGATCTTTGCCGAATCCGGGAATGTCCACATATGTGTCGCGCAAAATAGAAAAGAGGTTTGCCCGTTTCGACTTCGGATCGAAAGAGGCGAGCAGGATGGAATCTGAACGCGGAACCTCGTCCTTGTCCATTCCTCGCGAGTCGCCGCCCAGCAGTAAAATATTGACGCGCTCTTCGCCCTCCCATTTCGGAGGTTCCACCGCTTTCCGGTCGGGAAGCTTGCTGACGACAGGAGTAAAACGGGACTCCTCGGGCTTCTTCTGCAGGCTGTCCAAGCTGTCGTACATGGCCCAAACGTAATATCCGACACTGCCGACTATAATGACGCTCACCGCGATGAGGGCGCGCTTCCAATACTTTTTCCACATATGTATCGTCCTTTCCGTATCCGGCGGCGAATGAAGGGAATTTCATGGTGTCAGATCCGGCGCATTCATTCAAGTCGTCGTACGTGCTATATTAAATGTTATGGATAATGACCCGCATCTTGTCTATCCAATTATAGAATCTTTACGATGTTGAATCAATTCGCGTCCACGGAGAGCAAGGCCGGGACGTCCAACGCTAACCAAGCAAATCTAGGAAAGGGTGAACCATACAGCAATGAATGCCATAGAAGTACGGGATTTGCGAAAAACGTTCCATGTGCAAAAAAACCGCGAAGGGCTGAAAGGCGCTTTGCTTGACTTATTTAAAAGAGAATATAACGAAGTGATGGCCGTCAAAGACATTTCGTTTACGATACCGCAAGGAGAAATATGCGGATATATCGGAGAGAATGGAGCGGGGAAGTCGACCACAATCAAGATGCTGACCGGCATTCTGGTGCCGACCGCAGGCGAACTCCGTGTAAACGGCTATATTCCGTATGCGGAACGGGAGAAGTTCGTGCGCGGCATCGGTGTCGTCTTCGGACAACGCAGCCAGCTCTGGTGGGATATCGGCGTCATCGAATCGTTCCGCCTCCTGCGCAAGGTGTATCGCGTGTCGGAGGCAGACTTCAAGCGGCGCTTGGATGAGCTGGTGGAGCGGCTGCAGCTGCAGGAGCTCTTGAATCGGCCGGTGCGCAAATTAAGCCTTGGCCAACGGATGCGCTGCGAGCTGGTCGCCTCCTTGCTGCACCAGCCGTCCGTGTTGTTTTTGGATGAACCGACCATCGGTCTGGATATCGTCGTCAAGACAGAGATCAGGGACTTTCTCAAGTCGCTCAATCAAGAGCACGGCACGACCATCTTGCTGACGACGCATGACCTGCAAGATATCGAGGCGCTGTGCACGCGTGTCGTCATGCTGGATGACGGCCGCATCATCTATGACGGCAGCTTGGATACGCTCAAGTCGACGTGGGGCAAGGGGCGCGAGGTCCGCTTCCAATTTGCCAAGCCTATGCGGGCAGGGGATACGGAAGCGCTGACGTCGGGCCTGGATGTCAATTGGACGATGGATTCGCCGTATGAAGCGAGCGTGTTCGTCCCGTTTGCCACGAATGTATCCGAGGTGATCGGGAAGGTCGTGGGCGGCGCCTCCATTTCGGATTTGAAGCTTATCGAGACGAACACCGACGACATCGTGCGGGAAATATACCGGACGGGAAGCGCGGAGGCGCCGGAAGCGCGAATTGCAGAAGATGCTTCCGAGGCTGCCGCGGCCCGGGAAGAGAACGGGAAAGAGAAGGATGCGGTGACTCATGGCTAGCGCATATTTAGAACTGATACGCATTCGATTTCTAATGATGCTCGCTTACCGCGTCAATTATTATTCCGGTATTTTAATCTATACGTTAAGCATTGGAGTGTACTATTTTACATGGCAGGCCATTTATGGGGGACAAGGGACGATTGCGGGCTTTACCGCGGATCAGATGACGACATACATCGCCGTCTCCTGGATGGCGCGCGCCTTTTATTTCAACAACCTCGATCGGGAGATTGCCAATGAAATACGCGACGGAAGCGTAGCGATACAGTTCATCCGGCCTTATAATTACATTGTCGTGAAGATGATGCAGGGATTTGGAGAAGGGCTGTTCCGGCTGCTCTTGTTCATGGCTCCGGGCATGGTCATCGCCTGCATTTTGTTCCCGGTGCAGCTTCCGCATGAACCGAAGCTGTGGCTTGTGTTTGCCTTTATGCTGTTCATGAGCTTTCTCATCAACTCGCAGTTGAACATTATCACCGGCTTGACGGCGTTCTTCGTGGAAAATAACGAAGGCATGATTCGGATGAAGCGGGTCGTGGTCGACCTGTTCTCTGGCGTCATTGTGCCGATATCGTTCTTTCCAGGGTGGCTTATGCTGCTGAACCAATGGTTGCCGTTTCAGGCGATTACGTATTTGCCGAGCTCCGTCTTCACCGGCCGGATCGCAGATAGCCAAATTCTTGCCGTAGTCGGCATCCAATTGCTCTGGTTCGCCATTCTCATTATTCCGATCGTCATCATGTGGCGCGCCGCAAGACAGCGGTTGTTCGTGCAAGGGGGGTAACGGCAGAAGATGTATTATATCGGACTCATCGGCGAATATTTGAAAAACTATATGAAGACGCGCTTAACTTACCGGGCGGACTTCTGGGTGGAAGTCGTGTCGGATCTGCTGTTCCAAGCGACGAACCTGATCTTTATCTTCGTCGTCTTCATGCATACGCCGACGCTAGCGGGCTGGACGCGTGACGAGATGGTGTTCGTCTACGGCTATTTCATGATTCCGTACGGCATATTCAGCTGCTTCTTCAATCTGTGGAACTTCAGCGAAAGATATATTGTAAAAGGGGAGATGGACCGCATCTTGACGCGGCCGGCCCACAACCTGTTTCAAATCTTGCTCGAAAATGTAGATCCGCCGGCGCTCATCGGTTCTGTCGTGGGCGCGCTCATTATGGGCACATGCTGGATGCGGCTGGGGCTCGGCTTCGGCTTGGCGGAGCTGCTGCTGTTGCTGCTGCTTTTGGCAGGTTCGGTGCTTATCTACTTCGGCATATATGCGGCGCTCACTTCGATCTCGTTCTATTCTGATGCGCCGACCGGCATATTGCCGCTCATCTGGAACATTCAGAGCTACGGACGTTATCCGCTGACGATATACAACCGCTTCATTCAAGTGTTGTTGACATGGATACTGCCTTTCGCCTTCGTCGGCATTATTCCGGCTTCGTATTTCATGGCAGGCAAAGGGATGACGCAGTTGGCCCTTCTAACGCCGATTATCGGTTTGCTGTTCCTGACGATTGGCCTCACGATGTGGAATGTGGGCGTAAAACGGTATCGTGGAGCGGGATCGTAGACATTTATACAATTGGAAATAAACACCAAAGCTTTCTTCGTAAAATGGCGGAGAAAGCTTTTTTTTATTCTAGCAAAGAAAACTATTGAAAAAGAATTATTTTCCTTTATATTATATTCATATACATTTTTGTTCAATCCTTCAAGCTTTTATGTTGGTTACTCCCATTTTTTTCGGATTGCGTGAAAATGTAAATCGTCAGACACGGAGGTGATGTTGTCCTTATTACTCGCACATGCGAGAGTATGTCATTCGAAACGAGGAGGAATGAATTTGGTGAAGATGAAAAACAAAAAAGTGCTTTCTCTGGTGATGTCGCTTGCCATGGCGCTCAGCCTGATGACTCCGGTGGCCGGGGCATATGAGAGCCCCCCGTCGAACGGTCAGCCTGACCGCATGCTGCATCTGAGAACAGGCAGCGTGGACCTGCAGGAAGGCTCATGGAACGATGGGCTTATGCAGGAGGAGGGGGAAGCGGAACGTCAATTGTTCGTTGTCCAATTCAATGATGTCATTACAGAGTCATCCAAGCAGCTACTGCTCCAGAATGGAGCGGAAATCGGAGATTACCTTCCCGATTTCGCTTATCTGGTACGTATGAACCCACAGCAAGCCGGCAGCCTCGCCGCACACGAACTCATTTACAACGTCACTCCATATCAAGCCAAGTGGAAGGACGGGACCATTCTTTCTTCAGAACACAGCCAGCCAGACACTTATATTATCTCGGTATTTAGAGGAAGCGAATCCAGCGTAGCCGATATGCTGCAACAGCAAGCGGCTGAATCAGCCATCGTGCATGAAGGCTTCATCGAAGCTGTACTGAGCGATGAACTGATTCCCCAAGTGCTTCAGCATCCAGATGTCACATTTGTCGAACCGAAGCCGGTAGAAGAGGTATACAACGATTTCGTAACCAATCAAGTCGGAGCGTCCACGCCGACCGGCGTATGGAGCAAAGGGCTGACCGGCCAAGGCCAAGTCGTCAGCGTAGCTGACAGCGGCCTGGATTCAGGCAATCTGAGCACGCTGCACAAAGATTTTCAAGGCCAGCTCCATGCTACGCCTGCCCCTAATCCGTCAACCGGAACGTGGTCTGACACGAACGGGCACGGCACTCACGTGGCCGGCTCGGTTCTCGGCAACGGAGCGATGTCGAACGGCAAGTATAGAGGAACCGCGTACGGCGCCAAGCTGCTCTTCCAAGCTATTGGCTGCGGCGGAGACTCCATATGCCCTGGCGATGTGCGGGAATTGTTCGGCACGGCGAAGCAGCAGGGGGCATCCATCCATACGAATTCTTGGGGAGCCCGCTTTAATTATTCATACAATGCGAACTCTTCGCGCGTTGACGAGTTCACGTTTGGCAACAAGGACTTCACGGTATTGTTCGCTGCCGGGAACGATGGGAGCTATAACAACACCATTTCATCTCCTGGCAACGCCAAAAACACGATTACAGTCGGCAATCTGCTGAAAAGCAATCCGAACCAAATCGCCCCTACCTCCAGCAGAGGCTACGCCGTCGACGGCCGGATCAAACCGGATCTCGTCGTAACCGGCTCCAACATTATTTCGACCCGCTCCTCAGCTTCGTCCAGACAGCCTAATCCGAACGAATACTACACGAGCCTATCGGGCACTTCCATGGCAACTCCGGCCGTAGCCGGATCGGCGGCCATCGTCCGCCAATTCTATATCGACAAGAAGAATGTGACTCCATCGTCGGCGCTCATCAAAGCTACGCTCATTAACGGAGCGGATGATGTAGGCTACGGCTGGATGAGCAGAGAGACAGGATGGGGCCGCGTGAACCTGGTCAATTCGCTCTCTCCAACAGACGGCAGACAAGGAGATTTCGTCGATAACAAGACGGGCATCAGTACAGGAGATTCCACATCGTACCGCGTTAAAGCCTCAGCTGGCAAACCTTTGAAAGTCTCTCTGGTGTGGAGCGATTATCAAGGAGCCGTTCAAGCAGGCAAGCAACTGGTTAATGACCTCGATCTTGAAGTAAAAACTCCGAGTGGCGAAATACTTAAAGGCAACTGCTTTGTGCAAAACACGGCAAGCTCTACCTGCTCCAACTATGACCATGTGAACAACGTCGAAAATGTGTATCTGTCGAACGCGGTGACAGGTGAGTATACCGTGACGATCAAAGGGTATAACGTGCCGCAAGGGTCGCAGCCGTATGCTCTGGTCGTATCGGGGAACGCTGCCGAAATTCTCGGCGAAGGCGGACCGGCTCCGGTGGAGCTGAAGGCGCCAGAGCAATTGACCGTAACGGCTCTGACTTACAACACAGTCAGCTTGTCATGGACCGATACGAACGGGACTGGTCAAGGAATTACTTACGAGGTGTACAATCAAGAGGAGAAAATAGGGACTAGTGAAACAACGAGCCATACCGTAACAGGCCTTATTCCCGAGCAAACCTATACGTTTACAGTGAAGGCTGTTGACTTGCAAGGGAACGCGTCTCCGCTGAGCCAATCGGTGACTGCGAAGCTCCCTGCCGAACCAGCCGATTCGTGGAAGGCAAGATACGCCTACAAGCTGAACGATCTGGTGTCATACGAAGGCAACATTTATAAATGCGTGCTGGCACATACATCGCTGGAAGGCTGGGAACCGCCTAACGTGCCGGTGTTATGGTCCCGCGTGCAGCAATAAGCAAACGGACAACGCTCAGCGGACGTCCCTTTTTGAAAACGGATGCTGCAAATGATAAGCTAGAGGCAGCAAAGCGATGGCCATGGCCATCCGAAAGAGGTGTATTCTTATGACGCAATCCGTACAAGTGCAAGTCGGGCAGGCCGTACCTGATTTTACGTTGCCGGCTTCCGGCGGGCAGGACGTCCGCTTAAGCGATTACCGCGGCAAGAAGGTCGTCATTTACTTTTATCCGAAGGATATGACACCGGGCTGCACCCAAGAATCATGCGATTTCCGCGATTACCACGGGGATTTTGCAACACATAACGCCGTAGTGCTCGGCATTAGCCCGGACGATCTGAAATCTCATGCCAAATTCATTGAGAAGCATAGCCTTCCGTTCACTCTGCTCTCCGATACGGAGCACAAGGTGGCCGACCTGTTCGGCGTATGGCAGCTGAAGAAGATGTACGGCCGGGAATATTACGGTATCGTGCGCTCAACCTTCCTTATCGATGAGGAGGGCAAGCTGGCCAAGGAATGGCGCAACGTAAAGGTGAAAGAGCACACGACAGAGGTGCTTGAGGCTGTGCGTACTTTGGGATAACCGAATAATGAATAGGTGGAGCGGCTCAAGGTCTGGAGACTTTGGGCCGCTTTTGCTGAGAGTGAAATCAATTACAGCCCGATCCAATATTTGACGCAAATCAGAATAAAAGAAGCTAAAGAGCTGCTGCTTGCTTCGGATGCGACTCTGGAAGAGATAGCAATACGCGTCGGGTATCCGGACAAGTATTATTTCAGCCGGATTTTAAAAAAACATACGGGAACATCGCCCATTCAATTCAGAAACCGACTTGGCACGGTCGATAAAAATGCAAATCGTCCATTGAGATGGCGCAGAACATCCATTGGCGGCAGAAAGCTGGAGTATTATAGTAACAATGATAATAATAATCGTTATCAATGTTACAGAGAGGGAGATATATCCATGCTTAAAAGCACAAAGATGTTAGCCGCCATCCTGTTCTGTCTGAGCTTGTTTTTGAGCGCTTGCTCGGGAGCTTCGACAACCTCCGGGAGTGTTACGGGAGGCGTTCAAGCAGCACCGGGGCAGGAATCGCAGGCGGGAACGGCTGACAAGACCAGGACCATATCGACGATAAAGGGAGACATCAAGATTCCGGACAAGCCTCAGCGTATCGTCGTCGATCTCTACCTTGGCAGCTTCATCGCATTAAACGTGAAGCCGCTCGGCACCCCGGAGAAGAACTTAAAAAAACCTATTATTCCAATAAGCTCGAAGGAGTAGAATATATCGGGGAATATGAAGCGATCTCGCTTGAGTAAATCGTGGCGCTGCAGCCCGATTTGAAGCCATCTACCAAGCTCTCGGTCGTAAGCTTCCCGCCAAACACGCAACGGAAATAAGGGAACAGCAGTCGGTGGAAGTATCGATGGAAGTCATCCATGAATTTGCAGGCGACTACATTATTTTCACTTCAGACAAGCATACGTAGCGGACTTAAAGTCTGATCCGATCTGGGGAACGTTGGATGCGGTCAAAAACGATCGTGTATATATTTGGAAGAATCGTGGTATTTTGATCCGATTGCGACTTTGTCACAAATGGAGGAGCTCGCCCCATGGTTAGCCGGGGACGGGGAGTAGCTCCAGACCGTTACTCTTCCCGGTATTTTCACTGTGAGTGATAAAGAGCATTTTCCCAATGAGCCGCGAAAACGCGGCTTTTTTATAGCGGGTGTCTGCAAAAGGGGGATAGAACCATTGGACAGATTCCAATGTAACCTGTGGAAACAGATAGACACGCCTGTTTCACTCTACATTATCCAATAGGTTCTATTCATCGCCTTTCTGCTTTTTATTTTCTTTTAACTAAATAAATGATGGCAAATATGGTGAAATAGAAAAATGTGCACGCCATAGAAATATCCTTAATCGTATTATCTCCGGAAAAAATTTGAATAAAAAAATTAATCCCTAAAATGACAACGTGTGCAATGTGAACTTTCGTCACTTTTGCCACGCCGTCTTTCTGCTTTCTATCGTCTTTTAATTTTAAAATGAATACCAATACAAAGAAATATATAATTGCGCACGAAAGGGCAATATCCTTCATTAGTTTATCTCCGACAAAAAATTGAATAAAAACATTAATTGCTAAAATGACAGCGAGGGTGATGTAAGCCTTTGTTATATTCCTCAAAAAAATCACTCCTATCCATAAAATTAATTTCTTGACAATATTATACACCATGATAACATGATAAGTGTATTTAATTTCCTTACAAGAAAGGGTGCGTGGAACAGTGTTCAAAAGCTTTGGAGTCAAGGCAATTTCGCTTGTCACCGCTATTGCTGTCACCGTTTTTTCTTTAGGAAGTGTGGCAAGTGCAACTGCAAGTAATGTCAATACGCCTGTTAGCGGAGAAGGCGTGATTTCAAATGAAAACTTTGTTCAAGCCCAAAAAGTTCTCTCTGCGATTGAAAGAATGCCCGACAGTGTGATTAACAGCGGTCCTGATGCAATCATTGAGTGGTTAAATAAGAATACTGATTTGCAAATTTCCGAGTTTGGAACAAGCGGAGTTGTAGGTTGCGTGTCGGCAGTAGGGTTAGCTTTGGCATCTCTTATTTTTGCGCCTGCAAAGATTACGAAAATAAAAGATGCCATTAAAGCAGCCGGCGGTACTGTGAAATTTGTGAATAAAGTGCTGGAAACCTATAAAGTTGCCAAAGGAATGGGCATCGGCACCATGGAGGCGATAAAAATGGGGTTGCAGGATGCCGCGAAAACTGCCGGGAAGGAAGTTATAACAGCCCTAATGGGAATTTTTGGCGTAGGCAGTGTATATTCCAGTTGCTTTGAATAAAATCAATTCGTACATATAGACCTCACGCGGTGAGGTCTATTACTTTTCTATGTTAGGCAGGATGATTCAATTCCCGCGTTAGCGCCTCTATATTGATTCAGCCCCAAATAAGAACTATTTCCCCTAAATGACACTTATATTAGTTATTTATATGATATGCCATCGTGCAAAGGAAAGCAAACGGTATCCGAACGGCCTTGAGTTTTCAGCATTTATTCAGCTAACGCTCAGTTTGCGCTCAGTTACCTTTAAGGAAGCATTCAGCTAGGGTGAGTATGATGGGAGCAATGAATGGCCCGGACATGTCGCGGGCTGTTCTGTAGAACCGGCAAAGGTGGACTAGACGCGATGAGGAAGTGGATGATCGTATTGGGAATCGTCATTGCAGCAGGGGCGGCTGCAGGATTCTATTTTACCCGGCAACAGACGGAGCAATCGTCTGCTGACCCCGTGCCAACCCGAACGGTACAGGCGACCAGAGGGAGCATAGAAACGAAAGTGTCAGGTTCCGGGATGGTCGGAGTTGCACAAGAGAGCAATGTGAAAGCGGCTTATAAAGGAACAGTCAGCAAAATCAACTTCAAGGTCGGAGACAAGGTGAAGAAAGGACAGACGATCGTTGAGTTCAAAAAAACGGATAATTCCGAGAAGATTAAGCAAACCGAGCTTTCCCTGAAGAAACAGCAATTGCAGATGGAGCAGCTTCAGAAGCAGTATAAGGAAGCGGCGGAGGAAAGCAGGGACTCTATTAGAATCAATATAGAATCGTTAACGCTAGAGATAGAACAAAATGAAACAACGATCGCCAGCTTGCGGAAGGAAGAGGCGGAGAACCATGACGTTGCCGCTCCGGTTGCGGGCACGGTCACGGCGAGCGAGATTGAAGTCGGGGGCGATGTGAACGAGAACACCGTCGTGGCGGTCATCGTCGATTATACCAACCTGGAGTTCACCATGTCGGCGGATGAACTCGATGTGCCGAAAATCAAGGCGGGACAGACGGCGGAAGTGACGCTGAACGCATTCCCGGACAACGTGTTTACAGGAAAAATCAATACGATTGCCAATGAAGGCAAGAGCTCCAACGGCGTTGCGACCTATGAGGTAAAGATTGGCTTATCCAACGCCGCAGGCGTTCTCTCCGGCATGTCCGGCCAAGCGGAAATTGTTACGAATGCGAAGCAGGACGTTGTTCTTGTCCCGGTAGAGGCGGTCGTCGCCATGGGCGGCAAGCATTTCGTCCGGGTGCCTGGCGACGGAGGGGCATCCGCCGGAGCGCCTAACGCCGGAGAGCTGCCGTCGCAACGTGTGGACGATGCGCAGGATGGCGCTCAAGCCGAGCCGGCAGGCGATGGAAGCGACGCTGGCAGCATGGATGGCCGTGCCGCCGCCGGGACGGGCGGTGGAAATGCGGCAGGAGGCAACACAGGAAGCAGCAATAGAAGCGGCACCCGAGGCAATTCCGGCAATAGGGCGGCTGGAAGCAGCGCAGGCAATGAAGCTGCGGCCGGGCAGGAGAATGACGGCGCGATCCGGCGAATGGGCCAGGCTTCTGGCGGAACGCTGAGAGAAGTGACCGTTGGCATCAGCAATGACTCCTATGCCGAAATCATTTCCGGCCTGAGTGAAGGCGACTCCGTAATCCTTGCCGCGCCGCAAGGAAAGGCAGGCGGGTCGACCGAACAAAGACAGCAGATAAGAGGCATGGGAGGCGGCATCATTGGCGGCGGCAGCTTCTCCGGCGGCGCGTTTCCTGCCGGCGGCGGAGGCGGCCGCCGATGAGAGAGCATGCAGCATCAGGGAGTGGCGTCCTGATCTCAATCCGGGACGTGCGGAAATCGTACAGAATGGGTTCAGAGGAAGTGACCATTCTTCGAGGGATCAATCTGGAGATTCGCCAAGGTGATTTTGTCGCGATTATCGGTCCATCCGGCTCAGGCAAATCGACGCTGATGAATGTCATTGGTTGTCTGGATACGCCGAGCTCTGGCAACTATACGCTGGACGGAATGGAAGTGAGCGGATTAAGCGATAACAAGCTGGCGGAAGTCCGCAATCGGAAAATCGGCTTCATCTTTCAAAGCTTTCACCTTCTTCCAAAGCTGAGCGCTGTTGAAAATGTGGAGTTGCCGCTCATTTACCGGGGCTTGTCGAACAAGGAGCGCCGCGAAGCTGCGATCCAGGCGCTGCAGCAGGTAGGTTTGGACGGCAGAATGGGCCATAGGCCGAGCGAGCTCTCAGGCGGACAGCAGCAGCGGGTTGCGATAGCTCGGGCACTGGCCGCTCATCCGCCGATTCTGCTCGCGGATGAACCGACTGGCGCATTGGATACGAGGACCGGCAAGGAAGTGTTGGGACTAATTGAGGAGTTGAATAACGCCGGGCATACGATTGTGTTAATCACCCACGACTTGGAAGTAGCCGCGCGGGCCAAAAGAGTCGTATTCATGAATGACGGCATCTTGACCGAGGAAAGGGGGGACGGGCGTGAAGCTGTCGCAAGGGTTCAGAATGTCATGGCACAGCATTCTGGCCAACAAGCTTAGAACCTTCCTTTCCATGCTAGGGATTTTGATCGGAGTCGCCACGGTAATCTCGCTTGTGGCAATGGGACAAGGCTCTTCCAATGAAGTGGAGAAATCGTTGCAGAGCTTGGGCACGAATATGTTGTCGGTAAACATAATGGGCCGAGGCAGCGTGACGACATTATCCTTGGATGATGCGGTTCACTTGGCCGACGGAATCGAGGATATCGAAGGAGTGGCTCCGATTGTCTCCGGGAATGCAGCCGTAAAATACGGAACGACGGAATCCGCCTCGGTGTCTGTTGAAGGAATTACGCCGGACTATGATACGGTCAAAGATTTCAAGCATCAGAGCGGCCGCTATATCGTCCCGCTGGATGTGTCGAACTATTCCAGAGTGGCGCTGCTAGGCGTCAATACGGCGGCCGACTTGTTCGGCTCCGAGGACCCGACGGGCAAGACAGTGCTGCTTAACGGCGTCCGGTTCAAGGTCGTGGGACTGCTGGAGCCGAAGGGAAGCTCGCTTGGCGGCTCGAACGACGATAAGGTGCTTATTCCGATTACGACGGCGCAGCGGCTGTTCCAATCGGCAGGCATCCGTTCCATCAGCGTTAAGGTGGCCGAGGAGGATAAGATGGCTGCGGTCGTAAGCCAGATTGAAGCGAAGCTGGCGGAATTGTTCCGCGGCAATACGGACAGCTTCAACGTTTTTAATCAACAGGATGTCAAGGATACGATGAGCTCGATATCCAAGACGATGTCGATGATGATGGCGGGCGTTGCCTGCATTTCGCTTGTCATCGGCGGAATCGGGATTATGAACATCATGCTCGTGTCGGTAACCGAACGCACGCGTGAAATCGGCATTCGCAAATCTCTGGGCGCCAAGAAACGGGACATATTAGTTCAATTTTTGATCGAGGCGGTCATTATAAGCGGAATGGGCGGATTGGCCGGAATCGGTCTGGCTTATGCCGCTTGTTATGCCATGACTCATTATTTTGAAATGGCAACTGAAATCAAGGCGAACATTATTATTTACTCTTTTGTGTTTTCGGCGGCAATCGGCATTTTATTCGGTATTTTTCCGGCTAACAAAGCAGCTTCCTTGAAGCCGGTAGACGCTTTGCGGCACGATTGACGGAGGTGCTAGGGGCCATTAGAAGATTAGCCTATCTGTCAGGCCATATGAAAAAGGCGGCCGGGTCATCCGACATGGATGGCTTGGCTGCCTTTTTTGTTTAAGGATGCAATGATTTGCGCCATACCACGTGGAAGGTTGCTGCAGTATCTATCGCCAACTGTTCGGATTCCCATGACTAAGACCAGGCTTATTATGCCAAGCCATATTTTTTTCATTAGTATCTCCTCCATATGGTTATAATATAAACGATAGATATGGAGATCTAATTTGCAAGTTGTGAAGAAGTGATAAAGGAGTTTTGTTTGTTATGAACAAATCTGCATTCATCTATGGCATAATGAACACGACCATATTTATTCCTTATTTTATTTTTATTTCCATGGGGGATCATTACTCTTCCTTGTTAGGCGGCTGGCTCCCGCTTCTATTGTTTTATTCGTTAAAGTATACGGGAACGTATATGCTGAACATATTTGGCACACGAATCCAATCGCGGGAACTGCTCCTCCGGCTTCTGCTTCTGTCCGTAATCGCATGCGGCAGCGGCTTCTTGGCCCCGCTCTCCCCTTATTGGCTTGAGCTGTCTGCTGTGCTGATGGGCTTGTCCTCAAGTCTATTATTGCCGCTCTATACTACGATTCGTTATCATGAACGTTATTATCGTCATCAATACATGAGTACCAAGCATTATATATGGGCCTTTTTCTACGTTATCCTGATGATGGGCTTATTGATAATTACGTTTAGAAGCCTATATCCAAACGTCGCTTTTTTGATTTTCGGGGCTGCTTTGCTTATTTGTTTCCTCGGCCTTCGGGAGCTGCCGCATTATGAGGTCGAAGTGAAGATGGGCTCGTCTTTTAACAAATATTCATTCTTCGCATTCGTGTCACTCAGTGTCCTCTTATTCGCAGCGAAAGGAATCAGACAGACGTCTTACCTAAGCTTTGCCGAGTTGATCTTGATTGGGGTAGCCATCACCGTGGCCATTCTGGCCATTATGCTGCGGAAGCATCAAGTGATGTTGAAGCTTTCTGCCGACATTCGCTACTTTGCGTTCATGCATGGCATGACGATGAACTTTTATATATTGTATGGCACATTTTGCGCATTGTCCCAATATGGTAAATCCTTTTTGATGTACGGAGTCTATGCTCCCTACTTCTTCGGGAATATCTTATCATTGCTTCTTGGAGGAATCGTATTTGGTAAAATAAACAGCCATTACTTGCTGCCTCTATTGGTTGCAGGCTGCATAGCGGGATTACTTCTATCCCTATTCAAGGCTGCCTTACCCATTGGAGGTGTAATGGTTGGCTTGTGCACCTCCAGGCTCGGCATTCTGTTAAATCGTTGGTCCTATGGCTTCAGCAGCTCTCAGAAGGACTCCGGCATACTTACGCGAAGCCGATGGTCCATGCTGGGCAGTGCTGTTGGGCAGATCAGCCTCGTCACGTTTCTTATTGTGATCGGTCTTATGTGTCATCTCCCTGTACACGACACGATACTGGACCTGTCAGGAAGAGAACTCCTTTACAATCAGGGCCTCGGTAATACATTGCGTGCTGCAGCGATCATTATGGTGAGTTGCATTATCGTTCTGTACGGGTATGGATTTTGTAAATATAAAAATTGCCGATTACCTGGAACTTAGAGATGACTCATCACGTTAGTTAAGCGGAGGAGCTTTATCCATTTCTTTTAAAATATCTTCGCCGAAAGCTATAATTTCTTCTTGAGGAACCTTGAGTGTGTCCATTGGGAAATTAATGAGAGATTCAACAAATCGGTTTAAAGTCTCATTTGTCCACCAAAATTCAGTTACAAAAAGAGTTGTTTCTCCTCTTAAACTTGTCGTTCTTATTGAGCACCCCTGATCTGATCTGCGATCACGATGAAGAAATTCAAAATGCAAACATAAATCCCTATCATTGAAATCTTTGAGTACGGCCATAGCAGTCTCCTTTTTAATAGAAAAACAATTAACATTATTATCGCTCTTAGTGAATACGGTCAACACTTGCAACTCCGGTATGTAAAAAGTCACCTATAGTGTATAATTAGACATGCATTTTTCATGCTCGGATCCTGGGAGTCAAAAAGCGACTTTTGAACATGAATTTATAGAATGAATCATTTTATAAAAGTGGGTTGTAAATATGGATAACGAGAAGCAGCGGTTAAGCATAGAGGCCGCAAGATTGTATTACCTTTCAGATTACAGTCAAATGGAAATCGCGACAAGGCTCGGCGTCTCCCGTCCGACCGTGTCCCGATTGCTGCAGCATGCCAAGGAACAGGGCTATGTGCGCATCAACATAGTCGATCCCCTGGAAGATCTGGACGCATTGGGCGACCGGCTTAAACAAAAATATAAGCTGGATACGGTCCTTGTGTGCTATTCGCCTTTGAACGAGTATCAAGAAATTCAGAAGCATATCAGCAAGAAAGCGGCCGATTATTTGCATGAAACGGTTCAGGATGCGGATATTATCGGCGTAACCTGGGGGAGGACGATGCATGCAGTGGCGCTTCAGCTGCAGCAAAAGCAGGTGCGGGGCGTGGAGGTCGTTCAATTAAAGGGCGGCGTAAGCCACTCCCACGTCAATACTTACGCGGCTGAAACGGTGAATTTGTTCGCCGCGGCGTTCCACACCATTGCCCGTTACTTGCCGCTGCCCGTCATATTCGACAGCATCGCCCTCAAGCAGATGGTGGAGAAAGACCGGCACATTCATCGTATCATCCAGTTGGGCAAACAGGCCAATATTGCCGTTTTTACTGTGGGAACGGTGAAAGAAGATGCGCTTCTGTTCCGGCTCGGCTACTTCAGCAAAGAAGAGCAAAAACTGCTCCAAAGCATCGGGGCAGGAGATATAAGCTCCCGTTTCTTTGACGAGGAGGGGAACATATGCAGTGAAGAGATCAATAACCGCACCGTAGGCATTGATCTTCAGGATCTGCGCGATAAGGAGAAATCGATTCTCGTTGCCGGAGGCCAGCGGAAAATCGAAGCGATCAGAGCCGCCCTAGTCGGCAAATATGCGAATATATTGGTGACGGATCAATTCACCGCGCAAGCGTTATTATAATAATCGCCCTGCCGCAGCAGGGAGTGCACCCCTTGGCATAGACATTGAGATCAGCCTTTTCTCAAGCACGTCTATAGCCAAGGGTTTTTTTGTTTCGGTCATGAACGATACGCTGCCAAGCGCTTCTCTCCATTCTCCCACTCGATCAGAAAGGAGCTCTGAACAAAATTTCAGACTGTCATTTACATATGTTCAACACCTGTGTTATGATGTGCATGAAATCAATATTGTGCAGCATAAACAGGTATGACAATAGAGCAGGTAAGGAGTGTGGAGCATGAGCATAGCAGGAATAATTGATCATACGCTTTTGCGGGCGGACGCCACGAAGGAGGACATCGCCAAGCTGACGGAAGAAGCGAAGCGATATAAGTTCGCTTCGGTCTGTGTCAACCCGGCATGGGTAGCTTACTCGGCAGAGCAGCTTGCAGGCACGCAGGTCAACGTATGTACCGTTATCGGTTTTCCGCTGGGTGCCGCCACTACCGCAGTCAAAGCTTATGAGACGAAAGACGCGATTGCCAATGGGGCAGACGAAGTGGACATGGTTATTAACATTGGCGCTTTGAAAGCACAGGATTACGAACTGGTTGAGAAGGACATTAAGGCAATTGTGGAAGCGGCTTCAGGCAAAGCGCTTGTAAAAGTCATTATTGAAGCTTGCCTGCTCACCGATGAGGAGAAGGTGCAGGCTTGTGAATTGGCTGTAAAAGCGGGCGCTGACTTTGTCAAGACATCCACCGGCTTTTCTACAGGCGGAGCGACTCGCGAAGATGTTGCTTTGATGCGCCGCACCGTCGGACAACGCGCAGGTGTCAAAGCTTCCGGAGGAGTCCGGAGCTTGGAAGACATGAACAGCATGATTGAAGCTGGAGCAACGCGGATCGGTGCCAGTTCCGGCGTTCAAATCATGGAGGGCGATCAGTCGTCATCTTCTTATTAATCCATATAAGAGGGTGTTTCAAAAGTCCGTTAGGGACTTTTGAAACACCCCTGCAAGAGGAGGATATGTCGCATGAAAGAACAGTTGATTCAAGAAGCGATTGAAGCGCGCAAGCACGCCTATTCCCCTTATTCCCGCTTTCAGGTCGGCGCCGCAGTGCTGGCAGGCGGAAAAGTGTACCGTGGCTGCAACGTGGAGAACGCGTCCTACGGCTTAACCAATTGTGCCGAACGAACCGCGATCTTCAAGGCCGTCTCCGAGGGAGAGAGCAAGATTGACGCCATTGCCGTGGCGGCGGATACGGAAGGTCCGGTATCTCCATGCGGCGCTTGCCGGCAGGTGCTGGCTGAATTTTGCGATAGTCAGACGAAAATATATTTAACCAATCTTCACGGCAACACTGAGGAATGGACGATGGAGCGCTTGCTGCCGGGAGCTTTTCAGGCGGGAGACATGGACAATAACGAATAGAATCAGCATGATTTCCTTTTTTCATTCAAATGTAAGCGTTTAATATGTTGCCAACGCAAGTTTTTCGCAAGTCAATTTAATCTGCGCATGCTCAAGCATGGGGGGAAGCACGAATGAAATATGTAATCGCTATTTTGGGCGTATTGATCGTTTTCGGGCTCACATACGCCGCCAGCAACGATAAACGCAATATTCGCTATCGTCCGCTGGTGCAAATGGTTATTCTGCAAGTGATATTGGCATTCATTTTGTTGAATACGAGTGTGGGCGAGCTTTTAATCAAGGGATTTTCTTCGGTGTTTGAGTCGTTGCTCGCCTATGCGGCAGATGGAGTGAACTTTGTCTTCGGCGGCATCGCGAACGAAGGGCAGGCTCCGTTTTTCTTGATGGTCCTGCTTCCGATTATATTCATTTCCGCGCTGATAGGCATTTTGCAATACACGAAGATTTTGCCGTTTATCATTAAATATATTGGCCTGGTGCTGAGCAAGGTGAACGGCATGGGCAAGCTGGAATCGTACAATGCGGTGGCATCCGCGATTTTGGGGCAATCTGAAGTATTCATTTCCGTGAAGAAGCAAATTGGCTTGCTGCCAGAGCATCGTTTGTACACGTTGTGCGCTTCTGCGATGTCTACCGTATCGATGTCGATCGTCGGCGCATACATGCTGATGATCAGTCCCAAATATGTCGTCACGGCGCTCGTGCTGAACCTGTTCGGCGGGTTCATCATTGCTTCCGTCCTTAACCCTTACAAAGTGTCGAAAGAAGAAGACATATTGGAGGTTCAGGAGGAACACAAGCAGTCCTTCTTCGAAATGCTTGGCGAATACATTATGGACGGCTTCAAGGTAGCCATTACGGTGGCTGCGATGCTGATTGGTTTTGTAGCGTTGATCGCGCTGGTCAACGGCCTGTTTGACGGATTGTTCGGCATTACATTCCAACAACTGCTGGGATATATTTTTGCGCCGTTTGCGTTCTTGATGGGTGTGCCTTGGAAAGAAGCGGTAGATGCAGGCAGCATTATGGCAACGAAGATGGTAGCCAACGAATTCGTGGCGATGCTGGATCTGTCCAAGCAAGCCGTTCTGTCTGAGCGGGCGACGGGCATTGTATCCGTTTTCCTGGTCTCGTTTGCCAACTTCTCGTCCATTGGCATTATTTCCGGCGCTGTGAAAGGGTTGCATGAGAAGCAAGGCAACGTGGTTGCCCGCTTCGGCCTCAGATTGCTGTATGGCGCCACGCTGGTCAGCGTATTGTCTGCAACGATTGCCGGTTTGTTCCTATAATAAATGAGGAAGGAGAGGATTAGACATGGATTCATTTAAACGCATTCACCTCATTGTGATGGACTCGGTAGGGATTGGAGAAGCCCCGGACGCCGCCCAATTCGATGATATCGGCGCCGACACGCTTGGCCATATCGCGCGCGAACGCGGAGGGCTGAACATGCCGAATATGGCAAGACTGGGCTTGTCCAACATCCGCAGCATTCAAGGCGTGCCTGAAGCAGAGCAGCCGCTCGCTTACCATTGCAAGATGCAGGAGGCTTCCCGCGGCAAGGATACGATGACGGGGCATTGGGAGATGATGGGGCTGTATATCGATACGCCGTTCCGTGTGTTCCCGGACGGGTTCCCGGATGAGCTCATTGAGCGGATAGAAGCGAAGACAGGTCGCAAGGTCATCGGCAACAAAGCGGCAAGCGGCACTGAAATTATCGAAGAGCTCGGAGAGGAGCATATGAAGACCGGTGCTCTCATCGTCTACACTTCTGCCGATTCGGTGCTGCAAATCGCGGCTCACGAGCAGGTCGTGCCCTTGAATGAGCTGTATGATATCTGTACATTTTGCCGGGAAATAACGCTTGATGATCCTTATACGCTCGGCCGGATTATTGCCCGTCCATTCGTAGGCGAACCCGGAAAATTCACCCGGACGCCCAACCGCCATGATTATGCTCTTAAGCCGTTTGGACGCACGACGATGAATGAGCTGAAGGATCAAGGCTATGATGTCATCGCTTTGGGGAAAATTTCCGACATTTATGATGGCGAAGGGATTACGAAAGCGGTAAGAACCGTTTCCAATATGGACGGGATGGATAAGCTGATTGAAGCGCTTGATGAGCCGTTCACGGGCCTCAGCTTTTTGAATCTTGTCGACTTCGATGCGTTGTACGGCCACCGGCGGGATCCGCAAGGATATGGTCAAGCGCTGGAGGAATTCGATGCGCGCTTGCCGGAAGTATTCGCCAAAATGACGGAGCATGATCTCTTGATCATCACTGCCGATCACGGCAATGATCCGACATACAAGGGCACGGATCATACTCGGGAGTATGTGCCGATGCTAGCGTATTCCCCGCGTTTTGCGGCGGAAGGGACGGAGCTGCCGCTTCGTGGAACGTTCGCCGATATCGGCGCCACGATAGCCAATAATTTCGGGGTTGATATGCCGGGATATGGAACCAGTTTTTTGGCGGATTTGAAATAACACCTATTTGGAGGAAACGATCATGAGTGTGCACATTGGAGCGAAGCAGGGCGATATTGCCGACACGATTTTGCTGCCGGGAGATCCGCTGCGGGCAAAGCATATTGCGGAAACTTACTTGGAGGAGGTTGCCTGCTACAATGAGGTCCGCGGTATGCTCGGCTTTACGGGAATGTATAAAGGGAAGCGCGTATCGGTGCAAGGCACGGGGATGGGGATTCCGACGACCAGCATTTACGTGAACGAGCTGATTAACGAATATGGCGTCAAAAACTTGATTCGCGTAGGAACGTGCGGCGCCATGCAGAAGCATGTCCAAGTACGCGATGTCATCCTTGCCCAAGCTTCCTGTACGGATTCCAGCATGAATCGCCATGTTTTCGGCGGGTACGATTTTTCTCCGATTGCCAGCTTTCCGCTGCTGAAGACGGCCTACGAGCACGGAATATCCAAAGGGCTGCAGCTTCATGTCGGCAACATTTTCAGCTCGGATATGTTCTACCGTGACGATAAGTCCATTGTGCAAAAGCTGATGGATTACGGCGTGCTTGGAGTGGAGATGGAAACGACCGCCCTCTATACGCTTGCTGCCAAATACGGTGTCAACGCGCTGACCATCTTGACTGTGAGCGATCATTTGCTTACCGGGGAGGAAACGACGGCAGCAGAGCGGCAAACAACCTTTGGCGAAATGATGGAGGCAGCTCTTGAGACCGCGATTTCCCTTTAAGAGGGTCATATAAGGCAAGTTGGCCCAACCAGCATTTTGCAAAATAAGCTTTTGCAAAATGACTTCCATGCAGACAGTGAGGAGAATAGACGATGAGAATGGTGGATTTGATTGCGAAGAAGCGGGATGGCAAGGAACTGACAACAGAAGAAATCAATTTCATTATTGATGGATATACAAAAGGCGACATTCCCGATTATCAAGTCAGCGCCTTGGCAATGGCCATCTATTTTCAGGATATGAACGAGCGTGAACGGGCCGATTTGACCATGGCCATGGTTCATTCCGGAGACACTATCGACCTGTCGGCGATACAAGGCATCAAGGTAGATAAGCACTCCACCGGAGGCGTAGGCGATACAACCACTCTGGTATTGGCTCCGCTAGTAGCTGCTTTGGATATTCCGGTGGCGAAGATGTCGGGCCGCGGACTCGGCCATACCGGCGGGACGATTGATAAATTGGAAGCGATACAAGGCTTCCACGTGGAAATCAGCAAAGACGAATTCGTGAGCTTGGTAAATGAGCATAAAATCGCTGTTATCGGACAAACCGGCAATCTCACGCCAGCCGACAAAAAGCTGTATGCGTTGCGCGACGTTACGGCAACCGTCAATTCGATAACACTTATTGCGAGCTCAATCATGAGCAAAAAAATCGCGGCAGGATCCGACGCCATCGTGCTGGATGTGAAGACCGGCGCAGGAGCGTTTATGAAGACCGCCGAAGACGCCAAAGAGCTGGCCCATGCAATGGTCAGCATCGGCAATAATGTCGGCCGCAAAACGATGGCGGTCATATCCGATATGAGCCAGCCGCTCGGCAGCGCGATCGGCAACTCCTTGGAAGTGAAAGAGGCCATTGATACGCTCCGAGGTCACGGGCCGAAGGATCTGGAGGAGCTGTGTCTCGCGCTCGGAAGACAGATGGCCTACCTCGCCGGCAAAGCGGCTTCACTGGAAGAAGCCGAGGAGAAGCTGAAAGAAGTCATCCATAACGGCAAAGCGCTGGAGAAATTCAAAGAGTTTATTGCCAATCAGGGCGGAGATTCTTCCGTAGTAGACAATCCGGACAATTTGCCGAAAGCAGCCTATATCATTGAGGTGCCTGCACGGGAAGAAGGCATGGTCGCCGAAATCGTGGCAGATGAAATCGGAACCGCAGCCATGCTTCTCGGAGCGGGACGCGCTACAAAGGAATCGGAAATCGATCTGGCCGTAGGATTGATGCTGAACAAGAAAATCGGAGATAAGGTCAAAGCCGGAGAGTCTCTGGTGACCATTCATGCGAATCGAGAAAACGTGGACGATGTTATCGCGAAGATATACGCGAACATCCGTATTGGCAGCCATGCGGAGGCGCCAGTGCTGATACATGACATCGTGACAGAATAGACGGAACGGTTGTTGCTTAGGCCGAAGCGTAAATAAAGGAGCCGAACGAGAGTCAGGACATGTTTTCCTGCTTCTCTCCGGCTCCTTTTCTGTCTCAATACACCCGATGAATAATATCTTCGAAATCAGGCTCCTCCATATGAACGTCCTCCAGCTCCCCGAACTGCTCCAGCAAGCGCAGCGCCTCCATGGCGCTTAATTGATCGCGGTTGCATTCGACGGTCAGCGTGCGTCCGGCACGGCTGCGGCAACGAAGCGGGGCAGGGACCTCATGCTCGATGCCTTCCTCCTTGCTGTACGTAACGCGGATAATGGTAGGCAGCCCAATCCGGCGGCGGAGCTCGTCAATCGTGCCGTCGAAGCCGAGCCGGCCGTGGTTAATGACGATGACCCGGCTGCACAGCTGCTCGATATCGTCCATGTCGTGCGTCGTCAGCATAATCGTTTTGCCCAGATTCAGGTTGATATCTTTAAGAAACTGGCGGATGTTCCGCTTCGCAATGATATCGAGCCCGATGGTCGGCTCATCCAGGAATAGAATGTCTGGATCATGCAGAAGGGCTGCGGCGATGTCAGCCCGCATCCGTTGCCCGAGCGACAGCTGCCGGACAGGGGTGTCGAGGAATTCATCCAGAGCAAGCAGTTCCCGCAGCTGCCCGAGCCGTGTTCGCTTTGTCGCCGCGTCTATCCCGTACATGGCGGCAAGAATGTCGAAGGAATCGCGGGTCGGCAGATCCCACCACAGCTGTGTCCGCTGTCCGAACAGGACGCCCAGCCGCTTCGTCACCAGCCGGCGCTCCTGATGCGGACTGCGGCCGAAGATGCGAACTTCACCCGAGGTTGGGTGGAGAATGCCGGACAGCATCTTGATCGTCGTCGATTTGCCGGCCCCGTTCGGGCCGATGTAGCCGACGAATTCGCCGGCTTCAATCTGGAAGCTGATGCCGCGTACCGCTTCCTTCACCTGATAGTCTCGGGAAAGCAGGGAGCGCAGCCCTTTGAACGCGCCTTCCTTCGGCGCCGCCCGGCGGAACTGTTTATGCAATTCAGTTACTGTAATCATGGAAGCTTCTCCTCCTGCCGCGTTGGCGGCCCTCATCGTCTTGATTGTGCGTGTGTCATGTTGTGTCCAGTGGCCGAGCGTTCAACTGCCTGTGCTCTGGTATCGCGCAAGTCCGTGCTTCCAAGCCCTTAAGGCAATTGTGAACAACGCCAGCGCCACCAGAATGGATAAGCCGACCAGCCAGATTCCGGCTTCGTGCCGCAAAATATACAACGAAGGCATATAATTGGCGAATCCGACCGGAATGACGCTGAGAAGCAGCCCCTGCATCCACTTCGGATAAATGCTCATCGGATACTGCGCCGCCGTCCGCGCCGCGTCTTCGGTAATGTTCTGCAGTTCTTCGATCCGGGTAATCCAAAATCCAGCCGTTGCCGTCAGCAAGCCGATGGCGAACAGCAGCACCGCTCCCGACAGGATGACGATGATGGTGAGGGGCAGCGCGGTCCAGGTGATCTGGCTAGTCTGCATCATGGCTCCCATGCTAAAGGCAAGAATGGCGATCCCTTGTATGAGCTCGCCAATCTTGATGGAGAAGTTCTGCGACATGAGCGCGAGCAGAACCGGAACGGGACGCAGCAGCAGGCTGTCGAGGCTTCCGGTGACCAAATACGTTTCCAGATGATGCACGTCAGAGGCGAACATCCGGTACAACGCCTTGGATAAAGACAGCACGGCATACAAATATCCGGCTTCCGCCAAGCTCCAGCCTTTGATATGGCCGAACTTGAGCAGTATGACCGCCAGCATGAGAAATTCGACGACATTGATAATCGCAGCCATGATGCTCGAGAACCAGAAGTTGAACTTATATTGCATCCGGCTGCGGATGCTTGCGCGTACGAGAAGAGCATACATGTGAATCCATTTCATCCGCCCTGCACCTCCACTTTGCGCCGCATCATCCCGGTAACGGCGAGACAGGCGGCGGTAAATAGGGCGCACCAAACGAGCGATCCGGCGATCGCGGATGCAGACTCCATCCCGAGGTAAATCCGGGTCGGCACATAATGCAGTAACGGATAGAACGACGCGCGGCTTATCGCGGCGAGCCATGGCGGCAGCCATTCAATCGGGATGAGAAAGCCGGACAACAGCATGCTGAACGCATAGTTGACCCAGTACAGCCAGCGGGATTCGGTCGTCCATAGCGCGGCAGCCCCGATGATATAGTTCAAGCAGATGGAAATGTACGCGGCAAGCGTCAAAGCTACAGCGGTCCACACGTAAGTGAGAATAGATGAGGGGACGTGAAGCGGCAATACGAAGAAATAAAGCGCATAAATCGGAAGAAACTTGTATACGAACTGGTATGCGATCTGTCCCCATTCCTTGCTCATAAGCTGATAGAACAGATGAACGGGACGGACAAGATCGAGGGCAATCTGCCCGGTTCGCACGGACTGCTCCATGCCGAGTCCGTTATTGAGAAAGGCGACGATCCATAAGCTCGCCTGATTGAACGCGACATAGCTTATGATGCCGTTCAATCCGTATTCGCCAAGCGAACGGCCTTCGCCGATGCCTGTCCAGACCGATACGTAGATGAGGCCGAACAGAGCGCTTGCGATGTTGTGCACGAGATGCGCACTCCGGTACTGCAAATTGCTGAGATAGTTCTTGCGGGCCAACGTTAGAAAAAGCATTCAACACCTCCGTCATCATGATGAATTGCGGCAAGCCGACACTTCGATGCAGGGTGAAATGCGCGTAGAGTGAGCGAGGAATATAATACCAAACTCTGCATGGGGAATGCAACAGTTATTTTTGAGAGGTATGGAAGGGAAGCTCTGAAAAGCAGCCGGTTGTCAGTAGTAGAGGCGGGGATGAGCAAGAAAAAGTCTCGAAAATACGACTCATCGTGAATTTAAACTGCAATTGGGCAGTCCAGATCGACAGTGAGAGGCGTTTTTGGCCGTTTAACTGCAAAAGCGGCTAGGCCCCTTAAATCCGGAGTCTGATCCCCCAAAAAGCCTTCTCTCGTAGGATTGCTCGGAATGCCGAGCAATTACATAGCTTTATGAAACATGGATTGATCCTCCAGCGTCATTACCCATTCGGAGAATTTCGCTGGAGGCATCCGTTTTAAGCTCCCATGCATTTTACGGTTATTATAGAAATCCATGTAGCGATCAAGCGCTTCATAGGCCTCCTCAAAGGTCATGAAGTCAACTTTGCTGAATAGGTCGCGTTCCAGCAGACTATGAAATGACTCTATGTACGCATTCATATTGGGAGTTCGTGGCGGGATGCGCTCATGAACCATCCCGAGGCTATCACACGTATCACCAAAAAGCGCACTGACAAACTGTGGCCCGTTATCCGTACGAATCGTAGGGAGCGCTTCATCTGCCTTTATTCGTTTTTCCAACGCACGACATAATGTTTGTACGGCATGCTTGGCCTCGCATTTCGGCCCTCTGTATTGTTCGACGATAACACGATCAAATACGTCAATAATGCTGAGAACGAAAAAGAAACGCCCGCGTCCTGTGACATAACCGTATTTAATGTCCATCTGCCACAATTGGTTTGATCCTGTCACCACTCGATTCTTCGGCAATCTACGTGGATGCTTGGATTTCCTCTCACGCTGTTTTTGGAGAATACCTAGTTCTTTACAAAGTCGATACGATTTCTTTTTGCCTAGTACGAGCTCACGTTCGTTACGGAGACATTGGGCAAGGAGTCTGTAACCGTACACATGCTCTTCTCCTTCAACGAGCTCTAGTAGCCATTCTTTGATCTGTCCGTCACTTACTTTCTCCCCCGTTTTCGTACGAGAAAATCCGGGCTGAGGACGACCTCTCTGTCCGCTTGCGGCGCGTTCTTCGGAGTTGGCCGATCGCTTTCTCCGGTCGTAATACGTTGATTCTGAAAGCCCTATGATTCGCAGAACCCTTGCTGCTGCTTCTCCCCGCTTAATAAACTGGTCTGCTATTTCATATTTTTCGGATAAGCGGGGTTCTTCTTTTTTAGCAACTCTCGCAGAATCTCAATCTCCAGCTCTTTTTCGCCGATAATCTTAACGGCTTTTTCATAATTCACTTCAACTTCCTGGAGTCGTTGAAGTTCCTGTAAATGCTCATCCGTCGTTGGAATTTCATCCGGTCCAATGTCGTCACGATGCTCTCTAATCCACCCCCGAATCGTTTCAGGGTGTATGTTGTACATGCGGGATAATACCCCAACTTTAATGCCAGCTAACGCCTCACGAACTATTTTTAATCGTGTTTCCTCATTCAATCTTTTCCCCATTCCAGATCATCCCCTTTACAAATAGTTTAATTTATTTGAGGGGGAAGACTCCAGTTTAATTAAGGGGCTTTGAAGAAAGTACATTACAAAACTTACGAATTCACTAAAATCAGCGTAATGTAAGGAAATAACGGCAGTTTTGCAGTAAAACAGGCAGTGTTCGGGAAAAACGCTGAATTATACTGCACTTTTGCAGTTGGGCTTTAGATGCCATGTCGCGGTTCGGCGCATCTTGCCTGATACGGGGGCGGTTCGAGCCTCAAAGTCTCTAATCGCCGTCATCGCCGCGCAATGCGACTGCCGGCCTCTCTCTGCCCTTGATTGGCGACAAAGAGGAGGAGGAAGGAAATGGCGATCATACAGCCCGACCACGCCCACGCAAGCGTCGTATTGCCAGCGTCCACGGCAAAATAAATGGCGGTCGGCACGGTCTGCGTGACGCCCGGAATATTGCCGGCAACCATCAGCGTCGCGCCGAACTCGCCAAGCCCGCGCGCAAAGCCGAGGACGCAGGCGGTCGCGATGGAACGCGAGGCAAGCGGAAGCGTGATATGGCGGAACACCTGCCATTCGCCTGCGCCTTCTGCCCGTCCCGCCTGCTCCAGCTCGGGATCGACCGAGGCGAAGCCGACCTTGAGCGATTGATAGACGAGCGGAAAAGAGACGACGACGGCAGCGATGACGCCGCCCGACCAGTGAAAGACGAGCGGGTGGCCAAGCCAAGCTTCGGCCCATTCGCCCAAGCTGCTCCGTCTGCCGAGAAGAACGAGCAGGATGAAGCCCACTACGGTGGGAGGGAGGACGAGCGGAAGCATAAAGGCCGTTTCGAGCAGCGTTTTGCCGCGAAAGCTGCGTCCTTTCAGCATCCAAGCAACGGTGATGCCGAGCCCCATGACGATGAGGCTGGCTGTTATAGTAATTTGCAGAGAGAGCAGCACCGGACTCCAGAACGACACCCTTCCTCCTCCTTTCATGTATCGTGTACTCATGCCAGGTTCAACTCAACTTGGCAAACTAATTGGCAAGATGGAACCCATAGCGCTCAAATATGTGGCCGGCTTCCTCGCCGGACAAATATTGATACCACTCCTGCGCTTCTTTCTGATGGGACGAAGCCTTTACGATTCCAATCGGGTAGACGATCGGCTTATGCATGGAGGAGTCGACCGTGTAGGCGATAAGCGCTTTTTTGGCGGTAATCGCATCCGTACGATAGACGAACCCTGCATCGACGTTGCCTGTTTCCACGTAGGAGAGCACTTGGCGCACGTCTTTCGTCAAGACGAATTTTTCGGCCAACGTCTCCCATAGCTTCGCTTTCTCCAGCGCTTCCTCCGCATAGCTTCCAGCGGGCACGCTCTCTGGCGCCCCAATAGCGATCCGCTTTACTTGCTCCGTATCAAGCGGCTCCAACCCGGTCCACTCTGCTGCTTGATTGCCCGGCACGATGACGACGAGATCGTTCTTCAGTAAGGGGCGATGCCACTTGTCGTCGATCAAGCCGTTTTGCAGCAGCTCGTCCATTTGCTTCTTGCCGGCAGAAATGAATACATCCGTCGGCGCGCCCTGTTCGATCTGCTTTTGCAGTGTCCCCGATGCGCCGAAGTTCATTTGGACCTTCACATTGGGATGGTCTTTCTCATAGGATTGTTTCAGCTCTGTCAGCGCATCCTGCATACTGGCGGCCGCGGAGACGGTTAATTGGACCTCGGACTGTTGCGTGTCCGGGTTCCCTTCGGTTCCAGATCCCGTGTTAGCGCTGCAGCCGCTTGCCAAGAGGGCGGCGAGGGAAAGGATAAGGGTGAGCATTAATCCCAGGCGCATGTTCATCAGGTATGGTTGCCGGCGCTTCTTCTTCGACATCGTTAATTCCTCCCAATTATATACCGCGATTCGTCTATAAAAGCAAAGTCGGCGAAACCAATTGGTGTGTCTGCACACTTTCATTTCCAAACGCAGCATAACTTTATGTTTCATTATAAATAGTTATAACAACTTATAAATAGTGATGTCCAACATTTTTGTGTCGAGATGATTGCGTATTGTCTTGTCAAGCAGACGATCCGGGCGTATGATCGAAGAAAGCGCATACCAAGGAGGTTTGAATGCCCCATTCCATGTCCTATACGGTCCATGAGATCGCACAAATGCTCAAAGTATCCAAGCTGACCGTTTATGATTTGATCAAAAAAGGCGAACTTCGCGCATACCGCGTCGGGAAGCAAATGCGGGTCGATGGCGTTGAGCTGGAAGCATACAAGCAGCGCGGGCAGCGTTGCGAAGGAACGGTTCATTATGGAGAATCGCAGCTTTTCGGCATCCCGGCGGCGGCCCCCTTGCCGTCATCCCAACTGGTTATTACGGGACATGATGCCTGTCTTGAATTGTTGTCCAAGCACATGGAGCGGGAAAGTGCGTTCATCCGCCCGCTGCGTTCGTTTGTCGGCAGTATGGAAGGCTTAATCGCGCTTTTTCGCGGCGAAGCTCACATCGTGAGCACACATCTGTTCGACGGCGATACGGGAGAATACAATCTTCCTTATATCCGCAAATTATTGGTCGGTCTTCCCTATATGGTCATCCATGTAGCTGCGCGTTCGGCCGGACTATATGTCCAGTCAGGCAATCCGAAGGGGATTGCCTCGTGGTCCGATGTGGCCAAGCCGGGCATTAAGCTGGTGAACCGGGAGCGGGGATCCGGCGCGCGCGTGCTGTTGGATGAGCAGCTGCGGATTCTCGGCTTAAAGGGAGATGTCCTGCACGGTTATAGGAACGAGGAGACGACGCATTTGGCCGTCGCAGGACAGGTCGGGAGCGGACAAGCCGATGTCGGGGTCGGCATCGAGAAGGTTGCCTATGCGGTTGGCATCGATTTTGTACCGCTTATGCAGGAAGAGGTTGACCTCGTCGTTCTGAAGCAGCCTGAGCATATGCCGTGGATCGGCAGTCTGCTGCAAGTGCTCCGATCCGCTGCATACCGGGAAGAATTGATGGCGATTCGGGGCTATGATACGAGCCGCACCGGAGAAATTCGCATGGAAGCATAACATGGGGAGCTGGAGATGCTCTCCCAATACGAAAGACCCGACAGAATCCGATCGGGTCTTCTGCTTGTGAATGCGGCAGCGGAACAATCTAGTTGTTTGTCATGTTTTCGGACACCATTCATATAATCTAGCAATACGGCTTCTGAACAAAGCTTTGAAGTCTTTTTGAAGTCTCTCAACATAGGATTGAAATAAGCAGTTATCATACAATGATTATGGGCGATGGAAGAGGAGGAGCAAAAAATGACCGATCACAATCGTAACATGGAGCTTCGCATTTTGGCGGCGCTCTGCGCACTGCTTGTCTTGGCGGGAACCTGGACAGCTTTTGGATGGAAATCTCAAATGGAACAAGTCGCTTACGCTTCCTCGCAACCGATGATGGAAGAACGTACGGCATCGGATATAAAAGCAACGGTGATGCAGATTGACGGCATGGCGCGAACGGCATTGACGGCGAAGGCGGACAAGCCTTCCGGAGAAGCCGCATTAATGCCTGGAGGCGGCAAATCGGCGCCTGCGGCAGCGCCGGCACAGAAAGCTGAGAAGGTCGTTTATTTGACGTTTGACGACGGTCCGAGCTTACATACTGCAGATGTTCTCGACATTTTGGCCAAGGAAAACATAAAAGGCACCTTCTTCGTGCTGGGACAGCAAGCCGAGCGCAATCCGAAGCTGGTCGAGCGGATCGTCAAGGAAGGGCACGCGATCGGCAATCATAGCTATAACCATGAGTATAAGACGCTATACAGCAATTTCAGCAATTTCTGGGACCAAATCAAGCGCACGGGCCGAATCGTAGAGAAAATTATAGGCTATGAGCCGGTATTGGTGCGGGCGCCGGGCGGCACCATTATGAATTTTGACAAGCAGTATTTCGAGTTAATGGATAAAGCGGGATACTTGGTCTACGATTGGCATGTAGACAGTGCGGATTCGAAGCGCCGCGGCGTGCCGGCCAAGGAAATTGCGCAAGCGGTTAAAAAAGGGGCGCTGCTGCCGGAGACGGTCGTGCTGATGCATGATGGGGTGGGGCATGGCGAGACGGTCAAGGCGCTGCCGGATATCATTGCATTTTACAAATCAAAAGGGTACACGTTCAGCGTGCTGTCGCCGGAAGTGAAGCCGGTGCAATTCCACGTCGGTTCCACGGCGCGGTGGAAGCGCACGGCGGTAAGTGCCGCGTGGATTCAAGACAACCTCAAGCCGGTCGCGACTTCAATGGCGGCTCAGGATCCGATGACGTTCACGGTAGAGACGGGTCAAGGTCAAATTCGCTTCGAGCCAGATCAATTCATGAGTTATGAGGATCGGACGTATGTGCCGCTGCGCATGCTTGTCGAGAAGCTGAACGGGACGGTCAATTGGGATGTGGAGTCGGAGCGCGTGAACGTCGAATGGAATCAGATTGCCATTGAATTTGATGTGTTGCAGGGACAAATGATACAGACGATGCCAGACGGGACGGAGCAACCGCACAAGGTCGAGCTTGTCGCGCAAAATAAAATGACGTGGGTGCCGCTGAGGGAAGTGCTGGATGCGTTCCAGGTCAAAATGCTTCATTACGAGCTGGAGCCGGTTCAACCTGATGAGCAGCCAGCCGCTGCTTAGGTCCGCTTAGGTTCGCTTAGGCCACTGCGTCCGAACGAACTGCAAAAGTGCATCTATTGTGGGCGCTCTTTCTGATTTCGGCGTATGCAACTGCAAAAGCGCATCTCATTTCTCGAAAATGGGCTAAAACGGGAAGAAAGTCGTGATTTTAACTGCACTTATGCAGCTCGAACGCTCGAAAAGCACGAATTGAGCCATTTTACATGTATATTTGCAGTACGAGTGCGAGAATTTGAAAAGGGCCGCATTTCAGAACCGAGAAAATGGGATGAAAGTGAGAAAGGAGGAACGGAGCGCAGGAAAAACCTGCGAGAGTACCGGAGTTTCCACATGAATCCGAGTTTCGAAGCTGAAATGCCATCAGTGCCGCCTCGTTATCAAATGAGGCCCTTTTAAACATCCCGAACAATGAGAGTTTGAAAAGGGCCGCATTTCAGAACCGAGAAAATGGGATGAAAGTGAGAAAGGAGGAACGGAGCGCAGGAAAAACCTGCGAGAGTACCGGAGTTTCCACATGAATCCGAGTTTCGAAGCTGAAAGGCTATCAGTATTGCCTCGTTATCAAATGCGGCCCTTTTAAACATCCTCTAGCAGGTTTATAAACTATTATTTTGGGCGAGAATAATGCTAGAACGGCCCGGGACGGTTCACAGTGCGTGCGTAGAAGCGCGGGAATCGTTCCGGGCTTTTTGTTGTTGTCAATTGTTGTCATTTCACAATCTATGAAAATGGATAGGTTTGCAAGGGAGGGAATCACGTGTCCAATAATATGAATTCAAGCGCGGATGGTCTTGCCGCCCGGGATCATGATGTGTGGCTTGCCGCGTTTGCGGAACGGGGCTGGACCTCTTTCATGGAACGATTGGAGCAGGTTGTCGTCGGGAAGCGGGAGGTGGTCCGGCTGGCCGGGCTGGCGATGCTGTCGGGCGGACATATTCTGCTCGAGGATGTGCCGGGCGTCGGCAAGACGCTGCTGGCGCGCGCCTTGGCGCAAGTTGCGGGCGGCAGCTTCCGGCGCATACAGATGACGCCCGACATGATGCCTGCCGATATTACCGGCAGCATGATGTGGGAGCCGGGCGCCGGCGGCTTGCGGTACAGCGAAGGCGCGCTGCATGCGAACGTCGTGCTGGCGGACGAGCTGAACCGGGCACCGGCACGGACGCAGTCCGCGCTGCTGGAGGCGATGGAGGAGGGAACGGTCACGGTGGACGGCACGACGCGCGCGCTGCCGCAGCCGTTCCTCGTTGTTGCGACGCAAAATCCGCTCGCCTTCGAAGGCACGTACCGGATGCCGGAGGCGGAAATGGATCGCTTCGCGATGCGGCTGTCGCTCGGCTATCCGGCGGCGGAGCAGGAGGCGGACATGCTGCTGCGGCAGCAGGCGGGAACGCCGCTGCGCCGTCTGAATCCGCTCTGGTCGCCGGAGGAGTGGCGGTTGTTAATCGAGCGTGTACGCCAAGTCCACCTTGACGTCGTCCTGTGCCGCTACATGGCGGACTTGGCCGCTGCAACGCGCCGTCATCCGGCCCTCAGGCTGGGCGTGAGCCCAAGGGGAACGCTGGCGCTGATGCGGACGGCCCAAGCGCATGCTTGGGTAGAGGGGCGCACGTATGCCGTTCCTGAAGATGTGCAGGCGGTCGCAATGCCAGTGTTGACGCATCGGCTGCTGCTGCAGCGCGAAGCCGCGCTCTCCGGCGTAACGGAGGAAGAGGTGCTGGCCGAGGTGCTGCTGCAGACGGCGGTACCCGGATTCCCGGGCGGTGCGCAAGGCGCGGGCAGACCTGCCAAGCCGGTGCGGCAGCAGGACGAGCGCGGGCGGGCGTCCTTCCGCGAGAGCGGGAACGCCTCTCGAACGCGGCCGGCGCCAGGGGCTGCCGTCCGTAATGCAAGCAGCCGCATCTGGTTCGGAGGGCTGTTCCGATGAAGATCGCGCTGCGTTACGCGTTCACCGCCTTGGGCTGCGGCCTGTTTGCTTGTCTCGGCTTGTACCGCGAGAGCGCGGCCGAGTGCTTCCTCGCCATTCTGCTTGCACTTATGCTGCTGTATGGGCTGTGGATCCGCCGGATAGGGGCCAAGCTGAGATCCGTGCAGGTTGCGCACAAGCCTGCGGGCGAATGGAGCTCCGGGCAGGAAGCGATGAGCTTCAAGATTACGCTGGCCTCTAAGCGGCGTTTGCCCGCGATTTGGCTTATGGCGACGGATGTATGGACGCGCACGGGCGGTGATGGAGGCGCTTGGGTTTGCCACAGGCTGCTGTTCCCCCGCGGCCGGAGAACGGTTGCTTATACGAGTTCCTTCGAGGGCGCCCCGCGCGGCGTCTATCAGTTGGCTCGGACAGAGCTGACGATCGGGGATTGGTTCGGCTGGTTCGGGCAAAAAGTGCCGCTTGCTGCGGAAGAAGCGGACGCGCCGGTATGCGTCATCCCGCCGCCTGCAGCAGCAAGCAGTCTCATTGACACGGCCGGAGCAGCGGGGGCAGCACCTTGGGATATGGAGCCGAACGCGGCAAATGGCAGCGAAGCCGGTGACGATGCGGTTCGAGTGATGGGGCATAGCGCAGCTGGAACGCCAGGCGTGGAGCTGCAGCCTTACCGGGCAGGCGCTTCGCAGCGGGCCATCGACTGGCGCACGTATGCCAAGCGCCGCATCCTCGCCGTCCGCCCGCTAGAATCGGCAACGGCCGCCTGCCTCGATCTCGTGGTCGATGATACCGTATGGCGGACAGGCTCGGACAACAACGATCATTGCGCTGCGGTGCCCGCCGAACGGATCGGGTCCGACGCCATGAGCCGGACCGCCGCCGAGATGGAAGCCGTGCTGTCCGTAGCGGCGACAGCCGTGCGGGAGGCGATGGAGCAGGACGTGCCCGTACGGCTCATATGGCTTAGCGACGGCGCTGCGATAGAAGGGGCATGGAATGCGGTCATTGCGCTTGCGGCGGAGCGTCCCGGCGCGCGCGGCGAGCTTCCATGGCAGCTGGAACAGGGACCGCCGCAGCAGAACCGATTGACGAGCGGGCGAATGACGGCTGTAAGCTTCAGCCGGGATGGGGCTGCCGTCAAGCGGATGCTGGCCTATGCTGGCGCCAGAGAGATTGATCGCTGGCTCATCGGCGAGGAACATCCCGGCGCTGTTCGATCGGGCACACCGGACCGAATGAATTCAGCCGTTAACTTCAACGATCGGCCCTATCGCGCCAAGTTCGATATAACCGGAGCGGAACGCGCCGGGCGAAAAAGAGGTGAGAAAGATGCGCACGCCGAACATGCGGCAACTTTCGAGGGGTAACGGGCTTCAAGCGGGACGTACTGCCGTAGCGCAGCGGGAGCCAGTGCGAAATGGAATGCCGCTGTGGAAGCGCGCGGGGTTTTCCGTGCTGTTGTATGCTTTGTTCGCTGAATGGTTTTATCCGCTGCATCAATTGAGCCAGCAGATTGATTTGAATGACATTCGGCCTTTTTTATGGGCCATAGCCGTTTACTTGGGGATAGGTCTCGTTATCCGCAGCACGGCCGCTTCCCTCATCTGGCGCGGAGCCGTGGCGGTAGGCGTAACCGCATGGATGTTCGGCTCTGTCCGGCATAGCTTTGAAGCGGATTCCGCTAGCGGGGCGTTTTTTTCCTTTTCAGCTATCATGCCGGAAGGTTTATCGCTCATGGCTTCGGCACTTTCATCGGATGTGAGCCTTTGGCTGGAGGGAAAGTGGCTTAGCACGAGCGGGGAGACACGCACGCTTCTGCTGCTTATCGGTTGGGCCATGCTTACGGCCTCGATACAGTCTTTGCTGCTGAGCCGCCGGACGGTGTTGTTTTTTTCCGTCGCAACGCTCTGTTATTTATGCGGCTTTCAATGGGGATTCGGCATGGATGCGGCGGTGCCGATTGTCCGTGTGGCAGGCTGGAGCTTGCTGTTGTCGGCGTGGCTTCATCTGGACGAACGCTTGGCGTTGGAGACGGAACGCAGAGAACGCGGACAGGGAAGCCGATCGTTCCAATGGCTGCTCTCCTCGTTGCTTGCGGCAGCGGCGGTGGTAGGCATAGGTGTCGGACTGCTGAACGCATATGGCTGGACAAATCCGCGCCCGTTGCCTTCGTTGCAGGAATGGACGCAATCGCTGACCGCTTCCTACGGCTCAAGCTTCGATTATTCGGGACAGACAGCGGCTTATGCCGTCGATAAAGGGAAAAGCTCATCTGCGAATTCACAGTCGGGTCTTACGGGATATAGCCGAGATGATACGCAGTTGGGCGGGCCCATTCGGGATGATTCGCGCCTGCTGTTCAAGGCTGCTTCGCCGGAGCCGACGTATTGGCGCGGGGAGAGCAAGTCTGTTTATACCGGACAGGGGTGGACGTCGAAGCCGGAGCAGGCAGAGACATTGGATGCATCGGGAGCGCTGCGGGATGATTCGTCCGCGGCTCTCAAGGGGTGGTCGGAACCGATTACGCAGACGATAACGGAGTCCAGATTCATGCCGGAGCTTCCGCTGTTGTTCGGCGGCAGGGCAGAGAGGCTTCTTTCTTGGTCGGCGAGCGGATCCGCCCCGGATCTGCCGCAAAGCCTGCCCGCGCTGCGCTATCTTCCTGGCGGCGAACGCTATGACGCGGCATCATCTGGAAAAGCGGCTTCCATAACGTATCAATATGAGACGCGCGTATTCCGCTTGGACGAAGAGATGCTCCGGACAGTCTCAGAGAGTTCCGCATCAGGCGAGACCCAATTGCCGCAAGAGGTCGAACGCGTTGAATTGCAGCTTCCCGCCAATTTGCCGGGGCGTGTGCGTGAACTCGGCGCCCGTCTGACTGCCGGGGCAGATACCCAGTACGATAAGGTGCTGCGCATCCAGCAATTTTTGCTGCGGGAATATACGTACACGAAGACGGATACCTCCGTTCCGCCAGAGGGAAGGGACTTCGTCGACCACTTTTTGTTCGATGCCCGCCAAGGGTACTGCAACCACTTCTCGACAGCGATGGCTATTCTGCTGCGCACGCAGGGAATTCCTGCGCGATGGGTAAAAGGCTTCTCCCCGGGCGAAGCGCAATCACCCGGCCATTATGCCGTGCGCGCTTCGGATGCGCATGCGTGGGTGGAAGTGTACTTCCCGACGGTCGGCTGGGTTCCCTTTGAAGCGACTCCATCAATCGGTCTGACAGGCGGGGCCGGTACGGGGACAGCGGACGCCGTTCTGCATTCCTTCGCTCAAGCCTGGACAGAGTCGGAGGAGGGGGGAAATGAGTCACATGAAGCGTTATTAACCTATAACACGCCAGCCGATGTGAAAGAATTGCTTGAGCAATCCCTGCAGCCGCAAGCGCCGCTTACTGGTTGGGAACGGGTGCGGCATGCCGGCTCCGTCGCTGCTCAAGCTTGGCGGAACGGGGTGGAGGCGGTAGGGAAGCACTTCGTCTCGGAATGGGAGACATTGACACGGCTTGGCTCGGAATGGAAGCGGCTGGCCACCGGTGAAGAGGGCCTGTCCGCGCTCGGGGCTTTTCTTCGCTATCTCATTACAAGGATGCCTATATTGATCATCCTCGGCGTATGGATAATTGCCTTGCTGTTGTTCCTAAGCGCCAAACGGTGGCGCAAGGTGGCTCCGCAGCTGCGTCTCCGCCGGCTCGTTCGGGCTCAAGAGCGCCGTTTTCAGAGCGAACGCGTGCAGGAAATGGGCCGCATTGCCTGGCAGCTCATCGAGCGCAAGTATGGCGAGCGCCCATGCGGCATGACATGGAGCGACTATTTGACGATGAAGCGCAATTCGTTGAGCGAGCCCGATCCGATGAACAGTACGCCGCTCGAGCAATTCATTGCGGATTGCAACGCTTTGATCTTTGCCGGTCCGCAGGGAGAACGGGCGGTGAGGCAGCGTTTCCTGGAAGGATGCGCCTTCGTGCTTCGTCAATGCACCTAGCTGAGCCGCTGGAAGCAGCAATCGTTATTTCACGAAGCCGTATGCCGCATGCCGTGGAAAATGACTAGCCTTCCATCGCTAATGCAGACCGCAACCGATTATCGGTGCGGTCTGCTCGTGCGGTTAGCCTTGAGATCTTTTCATTCTTCCGTCCAGCCAGTATAATTTACCATACGAAATCATTCCAAATGCTAACGAATTTGTAATCGGGAGGGGGGCGGAGTATGGCCACCATGAAGGATATTGCAGAACAAGTCGGAGTATCCATTTCAACCGTATCGCGCGTCTTGAATCATGACAACAGCAGGCGCATCAGCGAAGAGACGAAGCACAAAATATGGCAGGCGGCCCAGCAGCTCAATTATCGCACGAGCCTCGCGCCCAGACGGTCGGCAACAACGGGACAACGAGCACAGACCCAATCTTCTGTCAAAACAATCGGCTGCATTTTATCGCTGCCGGATAACAAGTATAACCATCCCTACTATTCCCCGATTCTGCAAGGGATTGAAGCGAAGCTGCTGGAAGAGGGCATTACGCTCGCTTTTCTTCATACACAGGCTGAATTAAAGAGCGACGCCGTGCGGCATGCGCTGCTGCAAGACAGGCCCCCGAACGGCGTCATCTGCGTGGAAGGCATGGATAAAGCGGCCTATCATTGGCTGAAGGAGCGGGTTCCGTTCTTGGTTGGCATCGATGTGGCAGATCCGGATATTCCGGTCATCTCCTATGACCGCTTGAATGCCGCGCGGACGGCCGTGCAGCATCTGTTGAATCACGGGCACCGCCAAATCGGATTTATCGGAGGGGCAGGCTTGTTCGGGCAGCTGGAACGGGAGAAGCGATACCGCGGATACAAGCTCGCTTGCGAAGAGGCCGGGGTCGAAGTTCGACCGGAATGGACGATTGACGCGGCATGGGATGCCGATCGCAGCTATAAGGAAATGCAGCTTCTGCTTCAGCAAAGGCAGCTTCCAACGGCCATGTTCTGCGCCAGCGACATGATGGCCATCGCGGCGATGCGGGCCGTTATCGAGCAAGGGCTGCACATACCGGATGACATGGCGTTCATCGGGATCGATGATATCGAATTTTCCAAATACAGCTCGCCTCCGTTATCTTCGATTCATATCCCGAAGTTCGAGATGGGCTATGCCGCCGCCAAGACGCTGCTGGACAGCATGAGCAATCCATATCCGTTTCCGTTCCGCATGCTGCTGCCGTTTCGCCTCATGAATCGGGAGTCAACGATGAAGCTCCAGTGACCCCTATCATCTGTACAACATAAAAACACCTTGAGCGGACTTGCCGGCCTGGTCATACCCCTGTCAAGTAGACAGATGAAAAAAGCTATGCAGCCAGCGCGTGCCGATACTCAATTGGCGCGCGCTGTTTGAGTTTGGCTTGAAAGCGCTGATAATTATAAAAGTAGATATACTCTTCTACAGCTTGAAGAATCTCAGCTTCTGACGTACACTGGTGAAGATACAACTTCTCTGTTTTGAGATGCGAAAAGAAGGATTCGATGCAGGCGTTATCCAGGCAGGTTGCTTTGCGAGAGTGGCTGCCTTTGACGCTGAATGCTTCCAATCGTGAGTTGTAGGCCTGAGACGTGTACTGGAAGCCCTGATCCGAATGGAGCACGGCTTCCGAAACGTCTCTTTTTCGTGTCCACTGCTCAATCGTATCCAGCACCAGCTTTACGTCGTTTCGCTCGGATAATTGCCAAGCCACAATTTCATTGTTGAACAGATCTTGTATCGCCGACAGGTAATAAAAGCGTGTGCCGTCGGAGATATACGTAATATCGGTGACTAGCTTCTGCTGCGGACCTACAGCATGGAATTGACGCTTCAATCGGTTAGGATACACGACGGAAGGCGTAGAACTAGAACGCTTTCGTTTCTTGCGAATGACGGACTGGATAGATAATTCCTTCATAAGCCGCCATACTTTTTTATGGTTAATACGATAACCAGCCTCCCATAAAGCTGTCATCATACGAGGATATCCAAAATAGGGGTGCGCAAAGTGAATAGCCATCATGTGCTCCTTGATCTCGTGATCCCTTGTTTGTCTTTCGGCCCTTAATGACCGTGTCGCTCGCCACTTGTAATAACTAGCCCTAGGTACCCCCGCAATGGCTAACAAACGCGTAACATCATAGAGATCACGCAGCTCTTCAATCACTTGGTAGTTATCCTGCGAACGGAGCGTGCCTCCTTTACCAGATTTGGATACCGCTTTTTTAAGTAATCGACCTGTGCTTTCAAATAATCCCGTTCTTGTTCCACAGTGTCAAAGGCTGTACGCGGACGTCCCTTAAGAGGATTCGATACCCCTTTACGGATATCGAACGCTTCTCCATGCTGCCACTTCCTTACCCATACTTTTAATTGGGTACAGTTTCTGATTTCTAACTTTTCCGCTACCGTTTTATAGCTGGACTTCCCTTCTAAATACGCTTTGACTGCTGCTAGTTTGAATTCTTCGGTATACTGTTGAAACACTTGTCCCTTTCTAGCCATAGAAAAATCCCCTCCAAGTTCACTCTTGTTCCTCATGATAGCACAAGGTTTTTTTTGAGTGTCTACTTAAAGGGGATAATACCAGCCATCAAGGTGTTTTGTCGATCCGAGGGGAGATGCTGCCCCTGAGCTTATTTATTTGCAGACGGATAATGGATGAGCGTAATGAATCGGATCGGCTTGTCTGTTACATTGGTATAGGTGTGGCTTTGATTAGCCGTGAAGCGCATCGCCATGCTAGGATGGAGCACATAGGTCTCGCCGCCGATAACGACGTGCAGTTCCCCTTCCATGCCCATGATGAATTCATCGACTCCATCGTAGTGCGGCTCGGACGTATAGGAACAACCCGGCTCGATGACGACGCTGTATACTTCGAAGCCCTTGTCCTGTTCAAACGGGAAAATGGGATATGCGCGGTATGCCCCTTCTTCCTCGACGAGCGGCGAGGTGTCTTCCATATGGACTACCGTCACATTCGGTGTCGATTCCTCCATCAGCGTAGCGAAGGAAATGCGCAGTCCGTTCACAATTTTCCATAATACAGAGATGGTCGGATTGGATTCCCCGCGCTCGATTTGCCCGAGCATGCCTTTGCTGACGCCGCTCATTTCAGCGACTTGATCCAAGCTTAAATTCCGCGATTTTCGTATATCCTGAAGGTTCTTTCCGATTTTTTTATGTATCGGTTCGTGCATTGCCGATCTCCTCTCCAACGATTCGTACAGCAGGTTTCCAATAGAATACAAAACACCATGTACAATATAGCGCACAAACGTATAATATATTATACAGATGACTGTTTAAAGTTGGTTTTTCTTTCTATTGTAAAAAAAAATCAAAGGAGGGGCAATCGGTTTATGACAAGAACGATGATCGGCTTGGTGAAAGAAGAACGTAAACCCGGCGCCGTGCTCAAGGAAGTGCCTGTTCCGACTTGCGGTCCCCATGAAGTGCTGGTGCGTGTCAAAGCCTCTTCCATTTGTGGCACGGACGTGCATATTTATAAATGGGACGATTGGGCCGCGCGTACGGTCGTTACTCCCAATGTATTCGGACACGAATTCGCGGGTGTCGTCGAGGCGATTGGCGATGAGGTAACGAATGTCAAGGTAGGCGATTATGTGTCTGGCGAAGGCCATGTCGTATGCGGGGTGTGCAAAGCTTGCCGCACCGGGAATGCGCACGTATGCCGGAATACGAAGAGCTTCGGGATTACGATACCGGGCTGCTTTGCCGAGTATGCGGTCGTGAAGGCGAGCAATATCATTCAAAATGATCCGATGCTGCCGTTCGACATCGCGTGCCTGCAGGATCCGCTCGGCAATGCCGTGCAGGCGGCGTTGTCGGGAGACGTAGTTGGTAAAAGCGTAGCGGTTATCGGGGTCGGTCCGATTGGTCTGATGGCGATTGCCGTGGCGAAAGCGTGCGGCAGCGGCTCCGTCTATGCCGTGGATATTAACCCGTACCGCCTGGCGATGGCCAAGTCGATGGGGGCGGATGTCGTCATCAACAGCCGCGAGGTGCCGATGGCACAGGCGCTGCTGGAAGCGACGAACGGGGAAGGCATCGAGGTCATGCTCGAAATGTCCGGCCATCCGGATGCCATTCGCGACGCTTTGAAAGCGGCTGCAATGGCAGGGCGCGTATCGCTGCTCGGCATCCCGACCAAAGAAGTGCCGCTCGATTTGGCGCAGGACATTATTTTCAAAGGATTGCATATCGAGGGCATTACAGGGCGGCGCATGTTCGATACTTGGTATCAGGTTAAAGGGCTGTTGGGTTGGGGCCGGTTGAATCTGGCTCCGCTCGTGACGCATCATTTCACGCTGAATCAATATGAGGAAGCGTTTGAATTGATGGCTTCCGGGAACTGCGGCAAAATTGTATTTTGGCATGATAAATAACCAATAACGAAGAAACATGACGGAGGTGCTTGAGCATGGCAGGGTTTCAACATATCGAACGGCAGTTGAACGAGCTGAAGCAAGCTGGACGTTATCGTCCGCTTACGGTATGGGAAGGCGGCTCGGATTCGTGGATGACGCTGGATAACGGCCGGCGGGTGCTGCAAATGTCTTCGAACAACTATTTGGGGCTGACACAGCATCCAAGCCTGAAAACGGCGGCTGCCGAAGCGATCGCGACCTATGGTGTCGGCGCAGGCTCGGTGCGTACGATTACCGGTACGCTGGACATTCATGATACGCTGGAACGCCGGTTGGCCGAGTTCAAAGGCACGGAAGCGACGCTCGTATTCCAATCGGGCTTTACAACGAACCAAGGGGTGCTGTCATCCATTCTTGGACCGGATGATGTGGTCATCAGCGACGAGCTCAATCATGCCAGCATTATTGACGGCATACGTCTGACGAAGACGAACAAGCGTATTTACGGGCATAAAAATCTGGATCAGCTGGAAGCGGTGCTGAAGGAATGCGGAGGGTTCCGTCAGCGTCTCGTCGTGACGGACGGCGTCTTCAGCATGGACGGGGACATTGCGCCGCTGCCGCAGATCGTCGAGCTGGCCGAACGCTATGACGCGCTTGTCTACGTAGACGATGCGCATGCCAGCGGCGTGCTTGGCAAGCATGGCAAAGGGTCCACGGACCATTTCGGGCTGCACGGCCGCGTGCATATTCAAGTCGGCACGTTGTCGAAGGCAATCGGCGCCGTGGGCGGTTATGTCGCGAGCTCGCAGGTGCTGAAGGATTACTTGACGCATACGGCACGCTCCTTCCTGTTCAGCACCGCGCTTCCGCCTTCGGTTGCCGCCACTTGCCTGGCTGCGATCGAGGTGCTGCGGAACGAGCCGGAGCTGACGGAACGGCTGTGGAACAATGCGAATTCGTTCCGCGCATCCTTGCAGGCCGCGGGCTTCGACACCGGCGGCAGCGAGACGCCTATCATTCCAATCATCGTTGGCGAGCCGGCGCGCGCGCTGGATTTCTCCCGCCGTCTGCTGGAGGAAGGCATCTGCGCTCAGGGCATTGTCTATCCGACCGTAGCCATGGATAAGGGGCGCGTGCGCCTTATCATCACGGCACAGCATACCGAGGAAGACTTGGCCTTCGCGCTGGGCGCATTAACGAAGGTGGGCAAGGAATTTGGACTGATCTAGTTTACAGGAAATGTTACGGGTACGGCATCGACACGCTTTTCTGCAGCACAGGAGCTGGCAGGAGGGCGTGTTGTTTTTATGCCATTGGAAAATGTACAGTAAAAAGTAGGGATGGAGCGGACAAATGGTATGCAGACTGCATTTCATCCAATGGATTGGGCTATTTTCAGCGAATACTACGGAATAAGTGAAAAAGCATGGGATCTTATTGGACATATTCCAATGAAGCTTAACGCCAAGCGGTTTACGTGTTGTTTTGACTGCATAAAATCCAATGGAACTACTAAAGGGGGGCGTTCAAATCTTCCGCTCTAGTTTTTCTATGCAGAACAGGCGAAGAGCCGAACCGGATGAGTAGCGACGACACATTCATTAACGAAGAATTTCGCCCAACTTATATCGCAACGCTTACTGAACTTAATTTAGATTGGCTCATAAGCAACGTTATTCTGAATTTAGTTTCGTCCAACTTGCAGCGTTCTCTCTGATGGATGGGGAGAGTGTAGCTAACGGGGAAATGACAGAACATATCGCTGCCAACTGGGATTGGATTAACATTTCCCGCAAAAAGAATCATAGCCGTTTACGAGATTGGACAAGTTCCACGTAAGCCGGGATGGAGAAGCTCGTCGATAGAGCGACACTGCACAATCCACTCCCAAATGTGTGCCATTCGGTGGAAACAAGGTCCCGATCTTACTGCAAACGCGCAGGAAATGAACACATTAATTTGGGCCCAAATAATGTGCAAAATATTTTCTGAAATGTGAACATAAACGTATTGACTCCAAAGTTGACCTCGTAATATAATGACCACAAGCCGACACCATAGAGATTTTCCACAGCAATGAATTCCATATCAATGCAAATTCCTTCAGTATTTATACCCAAAATAAAATCAACTATTTGCACAATGTTCAGTCAATCAGCCAAATATAGGCCAAAACCAACCAAAAATCGAGCCCATGCATTCAAGCAGTAATCATGTGCCGCCGGTGTACATTCACCGCAATATGTAAGCGTTTTATTTAGAGAAAAACGCGGCAGATGACTTTCAATATGATGAGGAAAGTAGCAAAACCTATTTACTGTGTTGCTTTAGTTCATTAACTTACTGCATAGACAAAATCCGAAAGGGGAATGCAACATGAAGCAAGTTCGAATTGGAATGATTGGAGCTCGCGGAAGAGGCGGCATCGCCAAGTATTGGCACCAGCCGGACGGCCGCTCGATCGTCGTTGGCGCAGCGGACATTTATCCGGAGAAGCTGGAGGAGTTCAAGCAGGAGATCAATCCTGATGCTTTCGTGACGACTGATTATCGCGAGCTGCTGGCGCGCGAAGACATCGATGCGATCGCGGTCACATCGCCTGACTTCTGTCACGAGGAGCATGCGGTGGCAGCCTTGAAGGCAGGGAAGCACGTGTTCTGCGAGAAGCCGCTTGCCATTACAGTCGATGGCTGCGACAACATTTTGCAAGCATGGCAGGAATCCGGCAAGAAGCTGATGGTTGGCTTCAACATGCGCTACATGAACATGTTTCGCACGATGAAGGAAATTGTCGATTCCGGTGTCATCGGCGACATCAAAGCGGTATGGGTACGCCATTTCGTTGGCTGGGGAGGTTATTTCTACTTCCACGATTGGCACGCGAATTCCAAAAATTCAACCGGGCTGCTGCTCCAAAAGGGTTCTCACGACATTGATATCATCCATTGGATTACCGGCCGTTACGCGACGAAGGTATCGGCGTTCGGCGGACTTGATTTTTACGGCGGAGACAAGCCGAACGATTTAACGTGCCCGGCCTGCAACGAGAAGGAGACGTGCACGGAAGTGAGCCCGGGGCACTTGATTGAATGCGCATTCCGCGAGGAAGTGAACGTGGAAGACAACAATATGGTCATTATGGAGCTGGAAGGCGGCATCAAGGCATCCTACTTGCAGTGCCATTTTACGCCGGATTATCACCGCAATTATACGTTTATCGGCACGGAAGGACGCATGGAGAACAACGAGCTGGAGAACAAGGTGTACGTATGGACACGCAGTTCGAATTCATCGCGCGAGCTTTCCAACCGCGTTTACGAGGTGAAGGAAGCGAAGGGAAGCCACGGCGGGGCGGACCCGAACATCTGCCGGGACTTTGTGGATATGATTCTTGACGGCAAAGAGCCGGTCGCCACACCGTTGGCAGGTCGCATGAGCGTTGCCGTAGGCTGCGCGGCGACAGAATCCATCCGTGCGGGAGGCGGCGTCATTCAGGTGTCACCGACTCCGGACTTATCTGCGCTTCAAGGCATCGGACAATAAACAATTGCGCGTGTTCAAAAAATCAACTTCTAACATAGAGGGGGCGTCTTGACGCTCCTTTTCATATCAATAGATATCCAAATTTTTAAAAAATAAAATTTTTAAAGATCTGGAATTTAACAAATATTTGAAAGAGCTGAAATGAAAAAGGGGGGATCAATATCATGAACAGAGCAGGCGCGGTGGAACAGACTGCCAGCCGCCTACCGGTCCGGAAGAGCAAGGCGAACGGGATATGGCGTTCCATAAAGCGCAACTGGCAGCTGTATGCACTTATTGCACCGGTCGTAATCTATTATATCGTGTTTCACTATTTGCCGATGTATGGCGTTCAAATCGCCTTTAAAGATTTTATCGCCTCGAAAGGAATATGGGATAGTCCATGGGTTGGTTTCAAGCACTTTGAGCGCTTTTTTAACAGCTATTTCTTCGAACGCTTAATTGTGAACACGCTTACAATTAGTCTGTACACGCTTCTTGTCAGCTTCCCTGTGCCGATTATATTGGCGCTCATGCTGAACGAAGTGAAGACGAAATGGTTCAAGAAGACCGTGCAGACGATTACGTATGCGCCGCATTTCCTGTCAGTCGTAGTCGTGGTCGGCATGCTGTTCATTTTTCTCAATCCAAGCACTGGCATTATCAATCACCTTATCGCAGCGTTCGGAGGCGAATCCGCCAGCTTTATGACGGACCCCAAATGGTTCAAGACGCTGTACGTTCTGTCGGACGTGTGGCAGACGATGGGCTGGAGCTCGATTATATACTTGGCCGCACTGTCCGGCGTAGATCACCAGATGCACGAAGCGGCAACGATCGATGGGGCCAGCAAGCTGCAGCGCATCTGGCACATCAACATTCCGACGATTGCTCCGACCATCGTCATTTTGCTCATTCTCAATTTGGGCAGCGTCATGGCGGTTGGCTTCGAGAAAATTTTCCTGATGCAGAACTCGCTTAATTTGGAGAGCTCTGACGTCATTTCGACGTACGTGTACCGCGCCGGTATTTTGGACGCCCAGTACAGCTTCTCCGCAGCCATCGGCCTGTTCAATTCACTCGTCAACTTCGCGCTTCTGGTCGTTGTGAACTTCATAGCGAAACGTGTCAATGAAACGAGCTTATGGTAAAGGGGGAGCAGACATGATAGACCGTTCATTGGGTGACCGCATCTTCGATGTCGTCAATTATATCTTATTATCATTCATTACGATCATTGTGCTGTATCCGCTCCTGTTCGTCATAAGCGCATCGATCAGCAATCCGGAGACCGTGCTGCGCGGAGAGATGTGGCTCATTCCGCGGGGCATTCATTTTGATGCGTATTACACGATTTTTAAAAACAAAGATATTTTGGGCGGTTATGGCAACACGATTTTGTATACGGCCATCGGCACGGCCATCAACCTCGTCATGACGATATGCGCCGCTTATCCGCTTGCGCGCAAGGATTTCTTCGGACGCGGCCTCATCACCGGCATGATCGTGTTCACCATGTTCTTCAGCGGCGGCCTTATTCCCACCTATCTGTTGATTAAAAATTTGCATATGCTCGATTCGCTGTGGGTCATGGTTATCCCGAATGCCGTCGCCGTATGGAACATCATTATTATGCGGACCTTTTTCCAGCAGTCGATACCGGGTGAAATTCAAGAAGCGGCCATGATTGACGGATGCAGCCACATGCAGACGCTGCTTCGCATCGTGCTGCCGTTATCGATGCCGATTATTGCCGTCATGGTATTGTTCTATGCGGTAGGGCATTGGAACTCCTATTTTAACGCCTTGATTTATTTGACGAGCAAAGATAAATTCCCGCTGCAGCTCATTCTGCGGGAAATTCTGATTCAAAGCGACTCCGGGGATATGGTGAAGCTCACCTCGGAATCGGCCATCAAGATGAAGATGAGTGTAGAAGGATTGAAATATGCGGTGCTGGTCGTCGCCAACTTGCCGATGCTCATCTTGTATCCGTTTCTGCAGCGCTATTTTGTGAAGGGTATCATGATCGGGGCTTTAAAAGGGTAATTCTCAATCCTAAAGGGGGAATCGAATCATGTGTGCAAAAAAATGGCTAATGACGACGATGAGCATCGTGCTCAGCTTCTCGCTGCTCGTAACGGCGTGCGGCGGTGGCGGCGAAGGGGCGGACCCGGGCAAGAGCGAGGAGCGGCTTGCAAGCCTGAATCCAGAAGGCATGCCGATTGCCAAAGAGAAAATAACGATGACGGGCTTCGCCGCGAAGCTCTATGCTTCAGCTGATTGGAGCAAGCTCATGCTGTGGGAAGAGTATGAGAAGATGACGAACGTCCATATCGACTGGGAGACGGTGCAGATTGACAGCTTGAAGGAGAAGCGCAACATCAAGCTGGCCGGCGGCGATTATCCGGAAATCTTCTTCGCCTCGGCTTTCGCCAAAAGCGATCTGATTAAGTACGGCAGTCAGGGCACGTTTTTGAAGCTGAACGATCTCATCGATCAGCATGCTCCGAATTTCAAAGCGTTGATGGAAAAATATCCAATCGTCAAAAAGGGCATTATGATGCCGGACGGCAGCATTTACGGCCTGCCGACGGTTTTTGATCCGGAATTCAAATCGCTCTTCTACGGAACGCCGTGGATGAAGCAGGAGTGGCTTGATAAGCTCAATCTGAAGCCGCCGGCCAATTTGGATGAGCTGTACAACGTGCTGAAAGCGATCAAGGAAGGCGATCCGAACGGGAACGGCAAACATGATGAAATTCCGTGGGGCTCCAAAGGCGTCTGGATTATGATCAACTTCTTGAAGGGCTCGTTCGGCTTGAACAAGAATGGTGTCGCGAATCCGCATGTTGATCTCGATCCGGGTACAGGCAAGCTGCGGTTCGTGCCGGCGACGAAGCAGTACAAGGAATTGCTTGAGTATGTAGCCAAGCTGTACCGTGACGGCATGTTCGACAAAGAGACGTTTACGATGAAGGATACGGACATCACTTCCAAGGCGAGCGCGGGTGTGTACGGCTTCTTGGACGGGGTCGATCCGAAGGCGATATACAATCAGGAAGGGTATGTGGGAATGCCGGTGCTTGAGGGGCCGTATGGGGACAAGATGCCGACGAATATCGGTTCTCCGCTTGGCAACATTGGCATGTTCGTACTGACGGACAAGGCCAAAAATCCGGAAGCCGCCATCCGTTGGATGGATCATTTTTATAGCGATGAAGGCGCGAAAATGTTTTTCATGGGCTTTGAGGGCGTCACGTACAAGGTAAATGATAAAGGGGAATATGAGTATGTGGACAGCATTGCGAAAAATCCGGACGGCTTGAATCTGGACCAGGCCGTAAGCCAATATCTCGTATGGCCTGGCGGCTATTATCCGGGCATCGTCAAGCAGCAGTTCTTCAAAGGCGCGGAAGGATTGCCGTCGTCTGTCAAGAACGCCGAAGCGGCGGCGCCGCATTCTATCAACATGGACGACATTTGGCCGGCATTCAACTTCACGCCGGAAGAGCAGGATGAATTAACGACCATTCAGACGGACATTCACACGTTCGTTGACGAGATGCGCGACAAGTTCGCTTCCGGCGCTCTCGGCTTCGATCAATGGGACAGCTACGTGCAGCAGCTGGATAAGATGAATGTGAAGCGTTATCTCGAGATTTACCAAGCTGCATATGATCGTTACTCCACCTCGAAATAACAGCCTCAATTCAGGAGTCTCCAGCTAGACTGGATCGCCAGGGCTTGGCGCGCCGCCATGCAGCATGCGCCGCGCGATGCATCGCCAGCCTCCCGCATTCCCCTTCAATGCGGGAGGCTGCTCCTGAATTGGATGTCCTCGCTTTCTTTCCCGCAGAACACCATGAAGCAGAGCAAAAATAAATAGCCGAAATTCATCATCGCGGACACTCCTGAAAAATAGTATATATCCGCCTCATAAAGTGATTCATAGCATCGCGCATCGCTATAATTCAGCTTCTTATTCGCGGCGGAGACACATATATTACGATAGAGTCGCCCGAAAGCTAATAACGTCATGCTTGTCCAAGTAGAGTGGACGTTATGTTCATAGGATTAAGGCCTCAGAAATTTTGAAATTTGTGGTTTACATAATTTTACTAGAGGTTTATAATAGGGGTCATTATAATTCCAACTGAATTTATAGGAATAATGAGAAAAATTAAAATCGTACGAAACGGGAGGGTCACCATGCAGAAAGTATTGATGACGTTATTATCTTTGACGATGGCCAGCAGCCTGCTGCTTGCAGCTTGCTCGAGCGACAGCTCCGCACCGGCTTCCGAAAGCGGCAACCAGACTGCGCCGGCCGGCAATTCCGGCAGCACGACAGGGACGAATGCCGCTGAATTGCTGTCAGGCCCCATCGCGGCCTCCGACATGTCGAAGCTTCCGGAGCAAGCGAAGAAACGGACAGATACCATTATTGTCGGGCTGACGGATCCAAGCGGCGCGTTTACGCCTTATTTCCATCAGAGCGGCTATGACGGCAACGTGTCCTCCGTACTATATGCTTCGCTCGTGACAGTGGATGACAAGGGTCTTCCGATCCCAGACCTTGCAGAGAGCTGGGACATTTCTGAAGACGGGCTTACATATACGTTCCATTTGCGCAAAGACTTGAAGTTCAGCGACGGTTCCCCGCTGACGGCCGAGGACGTGGCATTCACATGGACGCTGCTCCATGACAAAGGGTACGACGGAGATTCCGAGATTGCGACGGTCCTGAAGATTAAGGGCGGTCAAGATTACAAAGAGGGCAAGGCCCAGTCGATTGCGGGCATTACCGTTACCGATCCGCTCACGATCTCGGCAACCTTGGAGAAGGTCAATGCGAAGGCTTTGTTGACGCTTGGCGATAATGTGCTGTCGAAAGCCTACTACGGGAAAGATTATAAGTTCGGCAATCTGGATTATATTAAAAAGCTGCATGCCACTCCGGTAGGCAATGGGCCTTACAAGCTTGATAAATTCATACCGGGCCAAGAGGTGCGTTTCGCAGCCAACGAATTCTATTACAAAGGCAAACCAAAGACGGAGCATTTCATCTACAAGACGACGGAAGGCGACACATGGCAGTTCATCGAGACGGGGGAGCAGGACTACGGCAGCTTCACGGCGACGCAGGACAATATCGACAAGTTGAAAAAGCTCGGGTTCCTGAACATCGTTCCGTCCACAGGCAGCTCCTACGGCTACTTGCAGTTCAACATAGAGCATGAACATCTCAAGGATAAGAAGGTGCGGCAGGCGCTTACTTACGGCTTGGACCGCAAAACCATTTATGTCGATGCGAACCAAGGCGGCGCTCAGATCGCGAACGTTCCAACGGCGCCTATTTCATGGTCTTATACGGAAGAGGGGATTAACCCGTACAACTATGATCCGGAAAAAGCGAAGACGCTGCTGGATGAAGCAGGATGGACAGAGGGGGCTGGCGGCATTCGGGAGAAGAACGGCCAGAAGCTGACGCTGCACTTTATCGGTTCGAAGAGCAAAGGGACCGACATCTTCATTGCGGTGGCAAAAGAAAATTATGCGGCGATTGGCGTCCAGTTGGAAGCTGAACAATTTGCAGATTTCAACGCGCTGTCGGCCAAGTTCGAAAGCCGTGATTTTGATCTCGTATCCTTCTCAACACCGATGCTGATAGATCCTTCTGACGGCGTATCTTCATTTGCCAACGGAGAAGTGAAAGGCTATGACAATCCCAAAGTGAAGGAACTGTATGACAAAGGCCTGGAGACTACTAATATCGAAGAGCGCAAAAAGATATACAAAGAGCTATACCAAGTCCTCAACGACGATGCGCCTTATATTTTCACCAGCTACCGCAAATCCGTATATGCCTACAATGGCCGTATTGAAGGGTTGAACGTGAGCCCGTTCCGCGGACTTGCCACCAGCCTCCCTGAATGGACGTTGAAGTAATATATCAAGCCCCCGCAACAGATAACTTAAGTCTGCCGGGGGCGAATGACTTCCAAAGGAGCCGATCATGAGTACATATTTGCTGCGAAGATTTTTGTACATGATTTTAATTTTGTTTGCGGCGTCGTTGCTCATTTTTTTGTTGTATGCATTAATGCCGGGCGACTTCGTCTCGAACAACATGAAGCTGACCGCAGAACGCAAAGCCGAGCTGCGGGAAATATACGGCTTGAGCAAGCCTGTGCTGGAGCGCTATTTCAATTGGATGAACAACGCCTTCCACGGCAATTTCGGTTATTCGTTGGCGCAGCAGAAGCCCGTATTGACCTTGTTTAATGAATATATTTGGAATTCATTTTTGCTAGCGGTAACGTCGACCTTCTTCACATGGCTGCTCGCTGTCATTATCGGAGTCATAGCCGCCTATAAGCAATATTCCTGGTTCGACACGCTGGTCATGATCGGCATCTTCGCCGCGATGTCGATTCCGTCGTTCTTTATCGGTCTCTTTTTGATCAAAATGTTCGCTGTCGATCTGAAATGGCTGCCGCCAGGCGGGATGCTGACGACGGGCAGCAATGCGACAGGCATGGAGTTCATTCGTGAGGTCGCCGATCATATGATGCTGCCGGTTATCGTCATGACGCTGCTCGGCGTCGGTTCACTGACCCGTTATTTCCGCAGCAACATGCTCGATGTCATCCGCCAGGATTACATTCGCACCGCCCGCGCCAAAGGCATGCGGGAACGCGTCGTGCTGTACCGGCACGCGTTGAAAAACGCGATGCTGCCCGCCATCACCCTTGTCGGCTTCGAGCTGCCCGGCTTGTTCGGCGGATCGCTCATCATCGAGAAAATATTTAACTGGCCAGGCATCGGTCAATTGTATATGCAGTCCTTCACGGTAAGGGATTACCCGCTGCTGATGGGCTTCACCATGTTTATCGCCGTTTTGACAGTCATCGGCACGCTGTTGTCGGACATCTTATATCATGCTGCCGATCCGCGCGTCAGACTGTAGGAGAGGTTCACTTTTACCCCCAATCTATCCCGGGAGGCAGTTCCAAAAGTGAGCTGAACATGCTTAAGTAGGGAGGTTTCACCATGTCATCCATTTCAGGCAGTGTGACGAAGACGGAAGCTCATCAGGCAGCAGTCACGCCAGTCCGTTCCTCTTTGTGGCGTCAAGCGCTCCACCGCCTCCTCAAAAATAAGCTGGCGATGTCCGGCCTAATCTTTATCGTGTTTATGCTTGTGGCTTGTTTTGCAGGGCCTCTGTTCTCGCCATATGCCGACAACAAAATCAATCCCGCCAACATGAATGCCGCGCCATCGCTCAAGCACTGGCTTGGCACCGATATGCTCGGCAGGGACGTCTTGACCCGTCTGCTGCAGGCGGGCCGCATTTCGCTTACGGTCGGCATTGCATCCATGTGCATTTCCGTAATTATCGGATCCGTTCTTGGAGCCGTGGCCGCTTACTACCGCGGCATTGTCGATCAGGTCATCATGCGGGTGGCCGATCTGCTGCTGACGATTCCAGGCTTGCCGATTTTGTTCATTATGGGCGCCCTGCTCTCGGAGTGGAAAATCCCTTCCGAATACCGCATGTATATCGTCATGCTGATGCTCAGCTTCATCGGCTGGCCGGGACTGGCCCGGCTCGTTCGCAGCCAGATGCTCAGCATCCGCGAGCGTGAATTCATGCAGGCGGCGATCGTGCTTGGCTTGAATGACCGCCGGAAGCTGTTCAATCATATGATTCCGAACATCGTTCCGCTGCTTATCGTCGTCGCTACGCTCAGCATAGGCGGCGCTATTTTAAGCGAGTCCGTGTTGAGCTTCTTTGGTCTTGGCGTCATGCCTCCGACTCCGACGTGGGGGAATATGATTGATGCGGCGAACAATCTGATTGATTTCGAGAAGCATCCTTGGTTGTGGATACCGCCGGGCGTGGCCATCTTTACAACGGTTATCGCCATCAATATTTTTGGCGACGGTTTGCGCGATGTGCTTGATCCAAAACAGAAGAGGTAAGGGAATGACACTGATGAAAAATGTAATCGAGATTGATCATCTCAGCACTTATTTTTATACGGAAGAAGGGGCCGTGAAAGCGGTCAACGATGTCAGCCTGCGCGTTCGCGAGGGAGAAACGGTCTGCATCGTCGGCGAATCCGGCTGCGGGAAAAGCGTGACGGCGATGTCGGTGATGGGGCTCGTTGAGGAGCCGGCCGGCAAAGTGGTGGAGGGCAAGATCCAGTTTGACGGACGGGACCTGCTGTCACTCCATAAAAATGAGCTGCGGCACGTGCGCGGGAACGACATCGCGATGATTTTCCAAGAGCCGATGTCTTCGCTCAACCCGGTGCTTACGATTGGCAAGCAGATTATGGAGCCGTTGATGGAGCACCAGCGCCTGAACAAAAAACAGGCCCGCATGCGGGCGATTGAGCTGATCGAAATGGTCGGCATCTCGCGTCCCGAGCAGATTGCGGACAGCTATCCGCACCAGCTGAGCGGCGGCATGCTGCAGCGGATTATGATTGCCATCGCCATCTCCTGCAATCCGAAGCTGCTTATCGCGGACGAACCGACGACTGCGCTGGATGTGACCATTCAAGCGCAAATCCTCGATATGCTGCGGCAGATTAAGGCAGACTCGAACATGTCCATCCTGCTCATCACGCACGACCTTGGCGTAGTGGCCGAAATCGCGGATTATGTCATCGTGATGTATTCCGGCAAAATTGTGGAAGAAGGCGACGTCGTCGAGCTGTTCGAGCATCCGAAGCACCCTTATACGCAAGGCCTGCTTCGCTCGAAGCCGATTATGGGCGAGCGTCAGGAGGAGCTGTACTCGATTCCGGGGCAGGTTCCAAATCCGCTCGAACTGAAGGAATCGTGCTATTTTCATGACCGATGCGGGCATTGCATGGCGGTCTGCCGGACGAAGCTGCCGCATCTCCGGGAAGTGGCCGCAAGACAGAAAGTGGCCTGCTGGCTGTACGAGGAGGTAGTCGAGCATGTCTGAGCCGTTATTAGAAGTGAACCATCTGAAGAAATACTTTCCGATTACGTCCGGGCTGTTCAACCGCACCGTCGGTTATGTGAAGGCGGTAGATGATATCAGCATTACGCTCCAGCAGGGCGAGACGTTCGGCTTGGTCGGCGAATCCGGCAGCGGCAAGAGCACGGTGGGCCGCACGATTATCCGCCTGACCGACAAGACGGACGGAGAGGTAAAGTTTAAAGGCATCGACCTCTATAATGTGCCGGAAAAGGAGCTGCGAACGCTGAGACCGAAGCTGCAGCTTATTTTCCAAGACCCGTACAGCTCGCTCAATCCGCGGGTTCGGGTGGGGGATGCCATCGCTGAAGCGCTGATTAACCACGGGCTTGCGCCGAAGGAGGAGGTGCGGGATCGAGTGTTGGACGTGCTGAATTCGTGCGGTCTGTCGTCCTATCATATCGATCGCTTTCCGCATGAATTCTCGGGCGGGCAGCGCCAGCGCATCGGCATTGCGCGGGCGCTTATACTGGATCCCGATCTCATCATCGCGGATGAGCCGGTATCCGCCCTCGACGTGTCGATTCAGGCGCAGATTATCAATCTGTTCCGCAAGCTGCAGACGACGCGCGGGCTGACGTATTTATTCATCTCCCATGATCTGAGCGTCGTGGAGCATCTATGCAACCGCATCGGCGTCATGTATCTCGGCACGATGATGGAGACGGCTTCGCGAGACGAGCTGTTCGCCAATCCGCTCCATCCGTACACAAAAGCGCTGCTGTCAGCGGTGCCGATCCCCGTGCCGAGGCTGAAGCGGGAGCGGATCGTGCTGAAGGGCGACATCCCGAATCCGGCGAATCCGCCCGCGGGCTGCAAGTTCCATACGCGCTGCCCGTTCGCCACGGACATCTGCCACGAGCAGGTGCCGGTGTTCCGCCATATGGGCGGGGATCACCATGTGGCTTGCCATCTTGTCTGAACTCAACATGCCCCGAATCCGAGCAATTGGTCGGGGCATGCCACGAACTGCGTTTGTACAGTTGTTTTTACGGAATACCGCCCTTTTTGGCGTTTAAACTGCAAATATGCAGTTCAAAATGATGAAATTACCATTATTTATGATGTTGTGCAAAGTTGAAATGTACTTTTGCAGTCCAGCGTGGCGAAAGGCGAAAAAAGGAATTTTCAAATGCATATTTGCAGTTCAAGACGCTCTGGCGTAACTATTAATCATCCTCAAGCCAAGCTATAACAACGGCAGAATCTCTGACCATACCACATCTAGTATGCCCTGCATATTGTCTTCCTGGCTGTTGATGGCGATCACCGCATCCCGATTGGGAACGACGATGCAGAGCTGCCCGTTTGCCCCGTCGGCGCGATAGGCACCATGCGAGCACATCCAAAATTGGCATCCGTAGCCTTGGCACCAATCCGCACTGCCCTGCGTATCGATCTGCTTGCTCGTTGCGAACGTGAGCCATTCCGCAGGGATTAGCTGCTCCCCCTCCCATTTTCCCTTCTGCAGAAGCAACTGTCCGAATCGGCTCAATTCCTCGGTGCTGATCTTTAATCCCGCGCATCCGAGCGTTACGCCAAGTGGAGAGGTTTCCCATGTCACATTTTCAATTCCCAGAGGATTAAACAAGCGTGGAGTCAAATAATCTTTCACCGTTTGACCGACGGCGGCCTGCACTAATGCAGACATCATAAAGGTATCGCCGCTGCTGTATGTAAAATTTTGTCCCGGAGCTCTGTCCAAAGGCAACGACATATAATATTTGGCCCAGTCCTTTTCTTGTAACGACGCTCTTTCTTCGGCCCACAGCGGCGGAGAATCATGGCCGGAGGACATGCGAAGCAGGTCGTACAATTTTACGTCGCCAGGCTGGAGGGCAGGATCGCCTGCCGTTCTCTCCTGAACATATTCCGAAAAAAAATCTCTGAGTTTCGTTTCCAGCGTCAGCTTACCTTCCTCGATCGCCAGTCCGACAGCCATGCAGGTAAAGGACTTGCTGATGGAATGCTGCAAACGTCGGACGTCTGCGGTGACATCCCGCTTTCCGAGAAGATTTCCTCTTTGCAGCACACGAACGGAGAGGACGTTTAATTTTTTGCCGGTTATCTGATTGACAAACCCGGTTAATATATCAGGCATAATCCTGTCCTTCTTTCTTCTTTGTTAGAGATTGCTATAAAAATACCCCTTTTGACCCGGGTTAAAGCAGTAAGTAAAGCGCAAATATTGAATAGAAACGTTTTTATAATAAGCGTTTACATTATAATTCATAATATTAATATCCTCTTAATTATAAGTCAATGAAAGACTAGCAAGCGCTTTCTATAATCCTTCTTTCTTAATAAAAGGATATATTTATATAAAATATGATGCGAATGTGAATTTTTTAACCTCTAAAGGTTCTTTTATGGAAAAAAGTTATTGACAGGTTCTAGCAACGAGATCTATGATTTAGTCGAAACGATTCGAATAAATCGCTTTCAATTTGGAATATGTGTTCTTTTACAGTTCTTCGAAGATCAGAGGCAGAACACTAAGAAGGTTATGATCGAGGTGAAAAATCAAAGTAAAGAGGCTGCAACATGTTCGGAAAGATTCAGCATAATGTGAGTGGCGTTGGAAGGAATCTTGAGCTTTGCTCCGGGCGGCTAGTCGCGCAACTTGAAATTATTGAAAATGAAAGGGATTACATATGGCGCATGTAACGATAGAAACCGGATCGAATACGTTAAGAATGACAACAAGCATCCACGTGATCTCTCCCTGTGAATCCAACACTCCGTCAAACAGCACGCTCTACCTGCTGCACGGCGCCGGCGACAATGCAAGCACGTGGCAGCGGTTGACGACGATTGAACTGTATGCGCAAAAATACGGGTGTACGGTCATTATGCCGGAGGCGAACCGGAGTTATTACACGGATATGGAGTACGGTTTGGATTATTTTTATTACATTACCCAGGAACTCCCGGAGTTTTGCGGGCGTCTGCTTCATATGAATACCAATCCAAACAAGACATATGTAGCGGGACTGTCTATGGGGGGATACGGCGCTTTGAAATGCGCCCTGACTTATCCCGATAGGTATGCCAAGGCTGTATCCCTTTCCGGGGTGACCGATATTCAGCGGCGTCTTCAAGACCCTGGGATGCCTCCGGGAATGATCAAGGAGATGCAAGCTGTGTTTGGCACAGAGCTGCAAGTAAAGCCTGAACAGGACCTCTATGCTTTGACAGCACAGCGGCTGGAAGAAAGGAAAGCGCTGCCTTCCATCCTCTGTTGCTGCGGAACCAGCGATCCGTTTATTGAGATGAACCGCAAGTTTGCCGCCTATATGCAGCAAACTCCATTTCATTTCCGGTACGTGGAAGGACCGGGCACTCATGACTGGCTCTTCTGGGAGGAGCATTTGAAGACGGCATTTGACTTCCTGTTTAACGAAAAGACTCAGGGAGAGAGAGGAGATGCAATTTGAAACCCGCAGCCTTGGGGCCTAACAGAAACCTGAAAGGACGTTCGAAATTCGGCACACTCTTTACTGAAATTTGGAAGAACAGAATGGTTTATACGCTGCTCCTTCCCGGACTGATATGGCTGCTGATATTCGCATATCTGCCTATGGGCGGCCTCTCTCTGGCCTTCAAGGATTATAAAGCGAATTTGGGAATCTGGGGCAGCCCGTGGGTCGGATTCGAAAATTTCAAGTACGTGTTTCGTGATCCTGCTTTTATCGACGCGTTATGGAGAACGTTGTATATCAATATCATCAAACTGTTCATTCAGTTCCCGTTCCCAATTCTGCTCGCGTTGATGCTGAACGAGCTTAGGATGCGGCGGGCGAAAAAGCTGTTCCAGACGGTGTTCACTTTTCCGCATTTTCTATCCTGGATTATCGTCTCTGGAGTCGTCATTAATGTGCTCGCTTATGACGGACTCGTGAATAGCGCTTTGGCGCTTCTTGGACTGCCGACGATCAACTTCCTGGGATCGGAGAGCACGTTCGTTCCGATGCTGCTGCTCACGGACATTTGGAAATCGACCGGATGGGGCGCGATCATCTATCTGGCCGCGATTTCCGGGATTGATCAGGACCAATACGAGTCGTCTCAGATTGACGGCGCAACGCGCCTGCAGCAGATGTTCCAGATTACGCTGCCCAACATCCTTCCTACCGTCACGATTATGTTCATTCTTTCGGTTGGCGGCCTGATGTCGTCGGGCTTCGATCAGATTTTCAACTTGGCGAATGCGGCAACCAAGAATGTGTCGGAAGTATTGGATGTGTACATTTATCGAATCACCTTCCAGTCTTCGACTGACTTCTCGTTTTCAACGGCGGTCAGCCTGTTCCGTTCTCTCGTGAATATGATTCTGCTGCTTCTTGCTGACAGAGTTGCCAAAATGCTGGGCGGAGACGGTCTATTCCGATAAGAGAGGAGTGCAATGGATGAGCAAGAAAGCTGAAAAACGGCCTAAGTTCCGTATGGGGAAAATGTCTGTCCTCGATTATTTCATTTTTATCATCCTGCTTGCGGTCGCGTTAATGATTCTCATTCCGTTCTGGAATGTCATTATGATCTCGTTCTCGACGCCGAAAGAATACGCCGATAACCCGCTGATGATGTTTCCGAAACATCCGACCTTGGATTCCTACAAAGCGCTGTTTGCGGACGGAAGTATTCTAACGGGATATTGGAATACACTCAAGCTTCTCCTTGCGGGGCTGCCGCTGAGTTTGTTTTTAACGAGCAGCATGGCCTACGGACTCAGCAGAAGAAAATTTCCGGGGAAGAAAATCATTTTCTTTCTGGTGCTGTTCACGATGATTTTCAACGGCGGTATCGTGCCGCTTTATCTGATTATGAAATCGATTCATCTTACAGGCACGCTGTGGTCTGTCATCCTCGCCGGAAGCTTCAGCGCATTCAACATGATTCTGATGATGAATTACTTCTACAGTCTGCCTGAATCGCTAATGGAATCCGCACGGCTGGACGGAGCAGGCGAATGGCGAATTATGTTCTCCGTTGTCCTTCCGCTGGCTGCTCCGATTATGGCGACAATTACGCTATTCTATGGTGTTGCTTACTGGAACAGCTGGTACGATGCGATGATTTTCCTCCGCAAGGCGGAGCAACTGCCTTTGCAGAACGTATTGCGAACCATTATTGTCGAGTCGTCAACCAACGCTTCCAACGCATCGAGCGTGGATGCGGTCGGCAAACAAGCTTTCTCGACGGGGATGAAGATGGCTGCGGTCTTTGTGACGATGGTGCCTATTATGTGCTTCTTCCCTCTGCTGCAAAAGCATTTCGCTAAAGGGGTGTTAACAGGGGCTATTAAGACCTGATTCATGCAAATAGATTTTTGTAATAAAAATCTAATGAGGCAGTTCAAAAAAGGGGCGAAAAAACATGGAAACGCACAAAAAGCTGTCGGTAAAATCTGTTCTGGCCATCGCATTGTGTCTGATCATGCTGATGGTGACAGCGTGCTCGAAGCAAGAAGCGCAGGGCGGCAATGAGCAAGACGATACCGGAAATTACAAGGACAAGCTGAAAATTTCCGTGGCAAGCACCATCCAGCTCAAAGACGGCCAACTGGACAACGAGTTCCATAAGCACTGGATGGATAAATTCAATTTGGAATGGGACTACAACTTTATCGAATGGGATTCCTGGGCCGAGAAGCTCCGGTTATGGATCAATTCCGGCGACCTGCCTGATGTCGCGAGCTGGAACTACATTCACGGCGACGCGATGAACTATATCGATCAAGGACTGCTCTACAAATTCCCGGACGACTGGAAGGAGCGCTGGCCGAACGTGGCTGCCGCCTACAAGCTGACAGGTCTGGGTGACAAGCTGGAAGAGCTGTCAGGAGGCACCTACATTTTGCCGAGACCGGTGTATTACGAGAATAAGCCTGCCGATCCGCTCGTCAACCAGATTGGCGTTATCGCGCTGCGCAAAGACTGGGCAAATGCAGTAGGCTTCGAATTGAAAGACGTGTATACGACAAGCGAGCTGATGACATTCGCCAATCTGGTCAAGGAGAAGGACCCAGGCAAAGTGGGAGCGAACCTGGTGCCGATCTCTTACAATGCGGCCGATGCGCTGACGAACATCATTATGCCGAACAGCGAGCATTCCAGAGTCGAGTCCGCTTTCTACAAAGGCGAGGATGGACAATACCACTGGGGACCTGCCGACGAAGAAACACTTGCCGGTCTGAAGCTGATGCAAAAAGCATACAAGGATGGTCTGCTCAATCCCGAGTTCTATACTTGGAAAAATAACGAAGGCAGTGACAATTTCAGAGTAAAAGGTGTGGCCGCGGTTACCAGCCTTGGCGGTCTAGCATCTTACAGACAAGACATGGACAAGGCAATGGAGAAAAATCTGGGTGCAGACAGTGACGAGCTCGTTCATACGGCAATCGTGCTTGGCGACGATGGCAAATACCGCAACCTTGAGCAGGTCAATTTCTGGTCGGCGCTCATCTTCTCGCCCAACATCAGCACGGAGAAATTTGAACGCATTATGGATTTATTGGATTATTCGACAAGCAAGGATGGACAGATGTTGTTGAATATGGGCTTTGAAGGCAAGGACTGGAAGTACGGTGACAACAAAGAACTCGTAAGCCTGCTGCCGGAAGGCACATCGCTGGATGACAAATACCCGAGCCGTTTCGAGGGGCTTTATCTGCTTGGTGACGACTTCAGTATGATCAACCCGGCGATCAAAAAGGAATACCGTGACAGAGCGGTTCTCCACTATCAAAACAAAGCCAAGCTCGGCAAAGAAGGCGGCAAGCTTGCCGAATACGACTGGACGGTTCAACTGTATGACTCCAAAGTGAAAAATCAGGCTACATTTGACTATGAGACGGAGTATACGAACCTGATTCTGCAAAGCGGGGATTTGGAAGCAAACTGGAAAAAATGGGTCGACAGCAAAAAGTCGCTTGTAGAACCGGTTCTGGAGGAACTAAACAATCAAAAGTAATTGAGTATTCAGCTGCAATGTAAGTTGGCCTGAGGCGCTCGCCAGCGGTCCGAGTCCATTGAACCCGGTGTGCAGGATATTCCGATGCAGCCGGGTTCTTCACTTTGGCGCTGTACTCTTCTGAATGAGGAATTTGCACAACTTCTGAAGCCAAGGCTTCTATCCGTTTTCCGCGCAACAAACGGGCGTGTTCACAGCCATCCGCACATCATAGCGGGTTTGTGCAAGTTCCTGAGAAAGGAGAAGGAAACTGGAGGTTATTACATCATAAAATCAATGATTCTCTTATAAATAAAGCAGTGGAGGAAATGACATGGACAATCAGCAATTAACTGCCATGGTACAACGAATGACATTGGAAGAGAAAGTCGCTCAATTGCTGCAGCTTACCGCCCATTTTCATGAAGGTGCAGGGAGTGAAGGGCTAGTTACGGGTCCGATGGAAGAAATGGGGATTACCGGGCAAATGGTCACAGCCAGCGGATCCGTGCTCGGTCTGTCGGGAGCGCAAGCGATCATTGACGCACAAAAGGCATATTTGAGCAAAAACCGCCTCGGTATCCCGCTGCTGTTCATGGCGGATGTGGTGCATGGGTTTAAGACCATTTTCCCGATTCCGCTTGCGATCGGCTGCTCATGGGACGTAGAGCTGGCGGAGAAGAGCGCGGAGGTTGCCGCCAGAGAATCTGCGGTATCAGGCATACACGTTACGTTTGCGCCGATGGTTGACCTGGTGCGCGATCCGCGTTGGGGAAGAGTGATGGAAACGACCGGGGAGGACCCTTATCTGAACAGCCTCTTCTCGCGGGCGTTCGTTCGCGGATATCAGGGAGGCAACCTGAAGGGGGATACAGAACGCCTTGCCGCATGCGTCAAGCATTTTGCCGCTTATGGTGCGCCTGAAGGAGGGCGTGATTACAATACGGTCGATATGTCTGAAAGAAATTTGCGCGAATATTATTTGCCGGCCTATAAGGCGGCGCTGGACGAGGGCTGTGCAATGGTGATGACTTCATTTAATACCGTTGACGGCATTCCGGCCACAGGCAACGAGAAGCTTATGCGCGGCATACTGCGCGATGAGTGGAACTTTGATGGCGTCCTCATCTCCGACTGGGCGTCAATCCGGGAAATGATCGCGCACGGCGCGGCTGAGGATGATTGCGAAGCCGCTTACCGGGCCATCCGTGCGGGGGTGGACATGGAGATGATGACCCCATGTTATGTGCAGCACCTGCCGCAGCTCGTCCACAGCGGCCGTGTTGATGAAGCGCTCATTGACGAAGCCGTTCTGCGGATTCTGCGTCTCAAAGACAAGCTTGGTCTTTTTGACAATCCGCTGCGCGGGGCGGACCCTGAACGTGAACGTGAAGTGCTCTTCTGCGAGGAGCATCGCAAAGTTTCCTACGAGCTGGCGGCTAAATCCTGCGTTCTGCTCAAAAACAACGGCATTCTTCCGCTGCAACAGGAGTCCAAGGTGGCGTTGATCGGTCCGTTTGCGCAAAGCGAAGACATTCTTGGCTGGTGGTCTTGTGTCGGCGTTAAGGAAGATGCCGTTAAGCTGGGCACTGCGCTAGAAGAGCGCCTGCAAAGCGGACAGCTGCGCACCGCTCCCGGATGCGGCATTGACAGCATGACACAGGAGCAATTGGAGGCTGCGCTGGAAACGGCCCAGAGTGCGGACATCATTGTGCTTGCTCTTGGGGAAGAGTCCGGCATGAGCGGTGAAGGCGGTTCCCGGACGGATATTCGTCTGCCGGAGGCACAGCTTGAATTGGTCAAGCAGGTGAAGAACATGGGGAAACCGATGGCCGCCGTCATTTTCAACGGCCGTCCGCTCGATTTACACGGCATATACGATGAGGCGGATGCGGTGCTGGAAGCTTGGTTCCCGGGCAGCGAGGGCGGAGCGGCTGTGGCAGATATATTGCTCGGCAGCGTGAATCCGTCCGCGCGGCTTGCCATGTCGTTCCCGCAATCGGTAGGGCAGGTGCCTGTCTATTACAACCATCTCAATACAGGCCGTCCTCTAGATCCTCACAAAACGGGAGAACGCTATGTATCGAAGTATATAGACAGCCCGAATGAGCCGCTGCTTCCGTTCGGATTCGGTCTTTCATATACGACGTTCCAATACAGCGAGCTGGCACTCTCAAGCAGCGAGATGACGCCGGAACAGCCGCTTGTCATCAGCGTCAAAGTCACGAACACGGGCGCAAGAGCCGGGGTGGAGACGGTACAGCTTTATCTCCGCGATGTGGCAGGCGATGTCGTTCGTCCGCTTCGTGAACTCAAAGGATATGTGAAGCTTGAGCTTGCACCGGGGGAAACCGGTATCGCCTCCTTTATTCTGACGGAGGAGCAACTTCGATATCATCATTCCGATATCAGCTTTACAAGCGATCCGGGAACTTTCCAAGTGTATGTCGGGCCGAACAGCCGGGACACGCTGGAGCATTCGTTTAAGTTGGTCCGATCAAATTAACAGGCGTACTTCAATAGACATTTATGGTGCGGGCTAGGAGGAAGGAGCATACACATGACAACAATTACGAAATCAAAGCTTCACGTTCAAGCTGGCGATCTGTGCTTTACCTTTTGGGAGAGCGGAGACTTGTATCAGGCCGCAAGCGGCCACACGATGATTAATCAACTGATGACAAGCCCCATTGACGGGTCTATGAATAATCTTTATTTGCGTATTCACGGAGAATCCGGCATCCGGTTTTTCCCGCTGCTGGGCATTCATTCGGGCAGCATGGTTAGCTCAGGCGGTGGACGTCTCATATGGGAAGGCGCTGCCGAAGGCGTCGAATACCGGGTGACCTTTGCGCCTGCGAAGGAGGGCGTCTGGTTCTGGGACGTGGTGACGCGCGGGGATGGCGTTAAGATCGACGTTATCTATGGCCAGGATATCGGCATCGCTGATACGGGATCCGTGCGCAGCAATGAAGCTTACCTGTCACAATATATTGATCATACGGTATTCGAGGACGATGTGAACGGCTATGTCGTCTGCTCGCGCCAAAACCAGCCGCAGGCAGGAGCATTCCCTTACATACAGCAAGGATCGCTGACCCGTGCTGTTGGCTATTCAACCGACGGATTCCAGTTTTTCGGTTTATCCTACAAAGAAACAAATATGCCGGCATGTCTGGGTGAGGCCCGGCTCGCAAATGAAGTATACCAGTACGAGTTCGCTTACACCGCGCTACAATCGGAGCTTGTCTCTTTAAGCGGCGAAGCCCGCTTTGTGTTTTATGGCCTCTTCCAAGGCGATCATGCGGCGGCGGTTACGGAGCTGGAATACACGGACAAGATTAAAATAGCCTGGGAGGCTTATGAGGCGCAGGACAAAGAAGAAACGCTGCAAAAGCTGTCACCGGTCTGCTTCAAAAAATCGATCGGACACCCGCTTCGCGCCCTTTCCATGACGGAAGAAGAAGTGAGTTTGCGGTTTCCGGGCCCCGTTAGATATCAGGAAGAGCGTGACAACGGCAGGCTGTTGGCCTTCTTCACGGATACCTACGAGCATGTCGTGCTTAAAGAAAAGGAAATGCTCGTGGAGCGTCCGCACGGACACATCCTAATGAGCGGAAACAATGTGAAGCTGGGGGCACAAGTCATGACGACCACCTCCTATATGTACGGCCTTTTTAATTCTCATGTGGTGGTCGGCAACACGAACTTCAATAAAATGATGAGCAATGCCCGCAGCTCGCTTAACGTGCCGAAGACAGCCGGACAGCGTATTTACGTGGAACAGGGCGGCAAGTTTCAACTGCTCGCCATGCCTTCGCTATTTGAAATCGGATTTAACTATGCGCGCTGGTATTACAAAACGGAAGAAGATATACTGATCATCACGAACTTCACCACTGTGGATACGCCTGAAGTGCGCCTGAACGTGCGTTCGGAGAGCGGTCGATCCTACAGGTATCTGGTGACGAATCAAGTCACGATGAATGTAAATGAGTATGAACTTCCGGTACACATGACGAATGACAATGGCAAGCTGACCTTTTACGGGGAGCGGGAGTCGCTTCGTGCAGGGGCTTATCCGAATCTCCAGTACCGTATGTGGGTGGATGGAGCCCGTGTTACAGTAGGCGATGAAACGGCGCTGGCCGATGGAATCAATGCCGGCGACGCTTCACTCGTGACTTTGCAGCTTGGCGAAAGCCCGGAATGGACGCTGACGATACAAGGATTGCTTGAAGGAGAGGACCTTCCGGCGGCAGCGCGTAACATGGAAGAAGAGATCGTAAATTACCGGGAATTCTATAAAAATATAATGAATGGCTTCCGTCTTTCACGCGCCGGCGGAGAGGAGACGGAGGACCTCTTCAAGGTGAACGCTCTGGCTTGGTGGTATACGCATAACATGCTTGTCCACTACTCTGTTCCTCACGGGCTTGAGCAGTATGGCGGTGCGGCCTGGGGAACCAGGGATGTCTGCCAAGGGCCGGTCGAATATTTCTTGGCGACACAAAAATTCGAACAGGTGCGGGATATTGTGAAGATGGTCTACTCCCATCAGTATGAAGACGATGGAAATTGGCCGCAATGGTTCATGTTCGACCGGTACCATGCAATCCAGCAGGAAGAAAGCCACGGCGATATTATTGTATGGCCGCTTAAAGTTCTGGGCGATTATTTGACTGCTACCCGAGATTACAGTATTTTGGAGGAAAAGGTTCCATATACCATTAAGCATAGTTTCCATTTCAGCGAGCGAAAGGCAGCGATTCTCGAACACGCGAAAAAGGAAATCAAATATATCCGGGATCATTTCCTGCATGATACGCATCTGTCTTCCTATGGGGACGGGGATTGGGACGATACGCTTCAACCGGCGAATCCGCAGTTGAAGAAGTATATGGTCAGCAGTTGGACCGTTGCGCTGACGTATCAGACCTTGAATCAGCTCTCGAATGCGCTGCTCCCGGCGGACCAGGCTCTCGCGGCAGAGCTGCGGGAAATGGCATCAGGCATTAGGCGGGACTACAAACGGTATATGCTGCAAACAGAAGTCATTCCCGGCTTTATCTATATGGAGAATCCGGCTCAGGCGAAGCTGATGCTGCATCCGACAGATACGGAAACCGGCATCCAATACCGGCTGCTTCCGATGACACGCAGTATGATTGCAGAGCTGTTGGATCCAGAGCAGGCACAATCCCACTATCGTCTTATTAAGGATACATTGTTCTTTCCGGACGGTGTGCGGCTGATGAATCGTCCGGCTCAATACGCCGGCGGGGTCAGCACTCATTTCAAGCGGGCTGAACAGGCGTCCAACTTCGGACGTGAGGTTGGGCTTCAATATGTGCATGCGCATATCCGCTACGTGGAAGCCATGGCGAAGCTGGGCAATGCGGACGATGTGTGGAACGGGCTGGAGATCATTAACCCTGTCGGCATTAGCGATGTGGTTCCGAATGCGGAACTTCGTCAGAGCAATGCCTACTTCAGCAGCTCCGATGGCAAATTCAATACCCGCTATGAGGCTCAGGCACGGATCGATGCGCTGCGCAGCGGAGAGGTCGAGGTGAAAGGGGGCTGGAGAATTTATTCCAGCGGACCGGGAATATATATGAACCAGCTCATATCTAACGCACTTGGAATACGGCAGGATAAAGAGGATCTTGTATTAGATCCCGTGCTCCCGGCCACATTGAATGGCATACACTTCGACTTCCAATTTGCAGGGGGGAAGGTTACTTTTGTCTACCACATTACGGGCGGAGCTGTCAGCCGTGTCGTGATGAACGGGAAACAAATGAGTATAGAAAGCCTTGCTAACCCATACCGTCAGGGTGGTGTGCGTATTTCCAGGGACGCTTTTGAACACGAGATGAAGCAGGATGTAAACGTTGTTGAGATTTTTATGTGAGTGTAAGGGCGATCTTTTACGGATCGCCATTTTGTATAGGGTTCTACAATACCCTGACCTTAAAGTATTGAAGGATTGGGGTAACAAACGGAGGAGCGAGGAATAGTGGTTAGTATTAAGGATATCGCTAAAAAAGCCGGGGTTTCGATTTCAACGGTATCTTATGCCCTCAACGGCAGCAGCAAAGTGACTGATGAGACAAGCTCTAAAATTTTGGCTATTGCCAGAGAACTGAACTATGTACCCAATGCGGCTGCAAGGACATTAAAGAAGAGGGAGTCCAAGATATTAGGCGTATTCTTAACGGACTTTAAGGGGGATGTATACGGGGAGCTTCTGGGGGGAATGAAGGAAGTTTGCAATGCGCAGGGTTATGATTTGATCGTATGCAGCGGCAAGCAATCCCACCGGATGCTTCCAGAGCGGATGATTGACGGAGCCGTTATACTGGACCAGACGTTTACAAGCGAGGAACTGCTTACATATGCGGACCGCAACCATAAAATCGTGGTGCTGGACCGGGAGCTGGATCATCCGAATATCAATCAGGTGCTGCTCGACAACAAGGCAGGAGCGACTTTGGCAACTGAATATTTGGTTGAGCAGGGGCATAAGAAGATTTATGTCGTGACTGGCCCTGCAGGATCATTCGACTCCATTCAACGGATGAAGGCCGTTAAGCTTGTTGCGGATCGGGCTGATGATGTGGAATGGATTGAAATCGCAGGAGATTTCAAGAAGAGCGGCGGGGAGCATGCTGCCGAGCAAATCGTGCGAGAGTATAAGGGACCGGTTGCCGTATTTTGCTTGAATGATGAAATGGCTATTGGATTGTGCAACCGTATTGCCGAGACCGACTTGCGGATTGGAGATCACATTCATGTCATCGGTTTTGATAACATAGAGCTTACCCGTTATATGCAGCCGCGGCTGGCTACAATTGATTATTCCAAACATAAATGGGGAGCGCTTGCTTCCGAACAGCTGATAAAAATTATAGCCGGCGAAAAGGTGGAGCATGAACGAATTTATGTCACGCTAGTGGAAGGCGAATCCGTCGGCAAGGGTGTTAAACCAATAATCACCCGCGGCTAAGAAGTCTGCATTTTAAATGCAAAAATACATCTGGTTTGCCTTATCGTTCACTTTTCGCGGCTCTGGAGTGCAAAAGTGCATCTCATTTTGGCTTAATCTCAAAAAAGCGGCCAAAACGATGATTTTAACTGCACTTTTGCGCTTCAAGCGTCCCCAAAAGCGGATTCCCGCAAATGAAAGTGCACTTTTGAACTTGCTGAGAAACCCCGTCTGAAACAAATAAGGGTGGAGGGTGTCCGCTGGAGAGACCTGGCGATCGCCTTTGAATCCGAGTCATCCCCGCACCGTCTCATCCCTAATGACTTGGATTCAACAGCGACGGAAGCGGATACCCCCACCATACTTGTTTCTTTTTACATTCTGGGTTTCTCAACAAGTGCACTTTTGCAGTTCGTGCGCGTAGACCTTGTTTCCGGAGGTATAGATTTGGTTTTCAGAAAAAACAATAAATGAGAACTGTCTTATTTGAGGGAATTTGCTAAAATGTATTGATTCTGGCAAGGCTATGGTCAACCCCGCTTGGTGGCCATTTGGAAGGCTTAATTGATGTACTTATGCTCATTCCGCTATTTTTTGAAAAAATTAACTTCATTGGCTGGAGCGGTTGCGGTTAGATTGCAGATTGACTCCGCTTTTGTCATTTCGTTATAATTAGGAACAATATGTGTTAGGGAGGCACGGCAATGACAAAGCCACATCATGAAATGATCGTTGTTCTCGATTTTGGGGGGCAATACAACCAGCTCATCGCACGTCGCATTCGCGATTTGGGCGTATATAGCGAACTCATTCCTTACAATACACCTGTAGAGCGCATTCAGGAGCTGAATCCGAAGGGCATTGTCTTTTCCGGCGGTCCGGCAAGCGTGTATGAAGAGAATTCACCGCTTGTTGACCCGCGTATTTACGACTTGGGGCTGCCGATCTTCGGCATTTGCTACGGTATGCAAATGATGTCCCACCAACTGAGCGGCAAGGTGGAACGCGCAGGCAAGCGTGAATACGGCAAAGCCGATGTCGTCTTCCAACCGGATAGCGATCTGATTAAAGATTTGGAGCCGAATCAGACCGTATGGATGAGCCATACCGATCTGGTTGTCGAGCTGCCGGAAGGCTTCCGTGTGGACGCAGGCACAGAGCATGCGCCAATCGCGGCGATGAGCCATCCGGAGAAACGTTTCTATGCGGTGCAGTTCCATCCGGAAGTGCGGCACTCCATCTATGGCAATGAAATGATCCGGAATTTCTTGTTTAACGTGTGCGGCTGCCGCGGCGACTGGACGATGGAAACATTCATCGAGGATAAGGTGCGTGAAATCCGCGAAATGGTCGGCGAGCGCAAAGTATTGTGCGCTTTGAGCGGCGGGGTCGACTCTTCCGTCGTGGCGGCGCTCATTCATAAAGCAATCGGCGATCAACTGACTTGCATGTTCATCGATCACAACCTGCTGCGCAAGGGCGAAGCCGAAGGCGTTATGGAGACGTTCGTCGGCAAGTTCGATATGCGCGTGGTGAAGATTGACGCGCGCGAGCGCTTCATGAGCAAGCTGGTCGGTGTATCGGATCCTGAGAAAAAACGTAAAATTATCGGCAACGAGTTCATCTATTGCTTTGACGAGGAGTCGGCGAAGCTTGGCGATTTCGACTTCCTGGCGCAAGGCACGCTGTACACGGATATCGTGGAAAGCGGCACGGCAACGGCGCAGACGATCAAGTCTCACCACAATGTGGGCGGCCTGCCGGAAGATATGAAGTTCCAGCTCATCGAGCCGTTGAACACCTTGTTCAAGGACGAAGTGCGCAAGGTGGGCGAAGAGCTCGGCCTGCCGCGCGAAATCGTATGGCGCCAGCCATTCCCGGGACCGGGACTCGCCATCCGCGTGCTTGGCGAAGTAACGGAGGACAAGCTGGCCATCGTGCGTGAATCCGATGCGATCCTGCGCGAAGAGATCGCCAAGGCAGGCTTGGACGGAGAAATATGGCAATACTTTACGGCTTTGCCTGACATGAAGAGCGTTGGCGTCATGGGCGATGCGCGCACATACTCCTACACCGTAGGCATCCGCGCCGTAACGTCCATCGACGGCATGACCGCTGACTGGGCGCGCATTCCGTGGGATGTGCTGGAGAAGATCTCCGTTCGCATCGTCAACGAGGTGGATAACGTGAACCGTATTGTCTATGACGTTACGTCGAAGCCGCCGGCAACGATTGAATGGGAATAAGATAAGGTAGATAAAGGGCCGCTCTACAGTCTATACAGACTGCGGGACGGCCCTTTTTTCTATGTATTAATAAGAGGTGTGTTCCGCCCTATCTGTGCGGCGGGTCTCGTTGCGGATGCCGGGTATGAGAAGGAGGCAAGCAGCGGACAAGATGACGATAACGATGGTGTCATATCCAATCGTGCTTGTGGTTTCATTGCCCAAGAACTGAATGAGATTGTGCAACGTGTGAAACAGAATCAACGGGAGTATTTGCTTCGTCTTCACCATGAGCAAGGCCAGTACAGCCCCGACAAGAAGGGCGTATACAAGCTGGAGAATGGTCCGCGCCATATCTTGGCCCGACAGCATGTTCAGCACATGGGTAAGAGAAAATAAAATGCTCGAAGCAATCACGGCCGGCGCAATTCCCTTCGGCAATAAAATATGCAAAATCATGCCGCGATAGACCGTTTCCTCGACAAATCCGACCAAGACGGTAAAGAAAACAAAGAACAACAATTCCGAAAACGTCACCGTTTTAAACCCTTTGAGGCTAAGAATGATAAGTACCAACACGAGTGGCGCATAGCAGTAGAGACTACTTGGCGTTAGAGCGGATAAAGAGTTGAATCCGTATGCCTTCCACTTCTTTCGCGCCGTGAAAGAAACGATGCAGACGAGCGCGATCGGAATGAACGAAATTAGAATAGGCGCCGTATAATCAAGCTCTTCGATCGTCGCATAGGCCCCTGCGGCAAATACCGCGACTAGCAGCAACAGCTCAATGATGACGACACTTAGGACGGGACGTCTTTGCGTAAAGGTTGCACGGGATGGATCGAGTTGATTAGTTATGCTGTTCGTCATTGTGTCCATTCTTCCCTTCCATGATGTCGTCCACCCAGTTGCCTTCCATCTCGAAATAATGGAGCCCGTACTGCAGAACGGACAGCCGATAGTAATACTGCTGCGGATCGCTGATTTGGGCGAGCTCTTTCGTGACTATCCGTTCCACGTTATTCAGCCGTTCACGTTCGCTTGCGACCTTGATTCGATATTCAGCGAGGCGGGTTCGGCGGGTCCCTTCATCGAGATAGTCGTAGAAGAAGATTTTGAGCAGATGCTCGTTCTTCGTGAGCTGCAACGGCTGCGCAAGCCATACCAGAAAGGCTTCTTTGCCTGCAGGCAAAATGGAGTATACCTTTTTGTTCTTGCTGTCTCCGATCACGGTTACGTTGACCAATTGTTTGTCCGCCAGCCGCTTCAATGCGGGGTAAAGGCTGCCGTAACTCGCGCTGTAGAATATCCCGACGGTATGGTCAATTGTCTTTTTCAACTCATACCCATTCATCTCATGTTCAAGCAGCAGACCGAGAATGATATGTTCAAGCATAGAATTCACCTTCTCATTTCATTTGAAATATGGTGCAGTTGCTCCAGTTCAATTATATCGAAACGATATATCGATTAGATGTATAACATAAACCATTCCTTTTGTTTTGGTCAATAGGACGCATGTAAAATCATTGTGAGCGTGTCCCGATAATCAAAAGAAAGCCTAGTCCTCCACCAGTGAATCGGAGAATTAGGCTTTGCCCGGTAATTAAATTCAGGCCAAATGAAATGGAATTATTTCTTTACCGATTGGAGGGTTTCCAATAAGGTTTGGCGATACTCCTTCTGCTCCTCCATAATCGAATGCAGCATCGGAAGCAAAGCATCAATGTTTGCTTTCTGGCTGCTTGTCCCGTCCGCTAGCATTAAGATTAAGGTATATAGCATCGTGATGATGGAGTAGTTGTCCACGTACGTAATATTAAGAGCCTGTCCACCAGTACCTCCGGCTCCACCGGCCCCTCCAACGCCGCCGTGGCCAATGGCACTGGAAGTTGCATTCGCGCCGACGCTTGAATCCAGGTTTTGGCTTGCTTCGTCAACGTTTTGACTATCGAATTGTTCGTCCTGACGAGCTTCACTCAACGTCATCACCCTAACATGTTTGTATATTCTTTTGATAAAGCCTGAATCATCTTGTCAGCTATACGCCTTTTGTGATTTCAGCATTTCCGTTGCCTCCGTCGCCGCCAGCACCGCCATTGCCGCCAGCACCGCCATTGCCGCCATTGCCGCCATTACCTATATTGCCGTTGGCAGTTGCGACGGATCCTCCAACCGCTACGGCTACCCCGACGCCAATCCCAAAGCCGCCGTCACCGCCGTCGCCGCCATTGCCGCCATCGCCACCATTGCCGCCGTCGCCGCCGTTCCCGCTGTCTGCTATTTCAACCTCCCGTTTTTTGTGATGATTTGGATAATATTTTTCTTCTTCTCCCCACATATTCGATCACTCCTATTATTTTATAATGGTTTGATAAGGCTTGAATTTGCTTCATGAAACTACTTCTGGAGATTGGACAATGAAATAAGCTGTTGAATCAATTTCGCAACGTCGACGTTCAGCTTGATGCCCTCAATGTCCATACTGAGCCCGGTATCACCATCTAAGCCCAAGCTCGAACCTTCGCCATCGATTCCATTTACTCCACTTACTCCATTTAACCCATTGCTTCCATCAATTCCGTGTGAACCATCTGCGCCATTTGTTCCTGCGACATGTTCAATCTCGGAGCTTTCGTTTTTCTTAATTTCTTTCTTATTTTGTTCAGTCACCTTTATCACCACCCCAAATCGTCTGCAATCAAAGCTCAGCGACAAAACCTTTCTGCGTTATCACTTTGTTACTGAGCTTACGATAGTATATGAAGATCAACTTATATGGTAACGATGTTTCCCCAATTGCTATAACATTTACTAGAATTCAAACTATCATGGACAAGGCATGTTGATAGATTACGATGTTTCCCGGGCAAGATTTTCAATTTTTTGGCGGAGCGTTTCAATCCCTTTTAGCGTATGATTTAGTTCAATCAGGCTTTGCTTAAGTTCGTCTAGATTTTGCGCAAAACCTTGAATGTCTTTTCCTTGGTCTTGAAGGTTTTCTAAATGTTTGATGTGTGCATCCAAGTTCACCATATCTGTTCCCTCCTTCCAAAGGACTTCATACTAATCTATGAAAGCTCTATGAAAAACGTTAAACACGAACAAGGATTATATTTACTGTTTAAATGTTCGGATTTTACGTTGACATCCTTCTAGGTTCGCTTTACAATGGTTGTAGATAACCTAATACATCAAGTTTTTCGTATAATCTCGGGGATTGGCCCGGGAGTTTCTACGGATCACCGTAAATGATCTGGCTACGAAGAGCATCGGCGCTGTCTGTCTGACGAATCCACATATTCGTCTCTTCCATTCCGATCCCTGAGCGTTTTGAATGTCATTTTCAAGATGGGAACTTGTGATGCATAGATGCATGTACAGGGACAGTGGAAGAAGCACGCCGTACTTTTCAACGCCAGAACTCGGGAGATCATCATCCTGGGTTCTTTTTTTGTCCGTATAGGGTTGCTGGGGAGTAAACAAGTAAACATTCATGAGAGTTCATGGGGAGGATGTTACAAGCATGGAGCGCTTCTTCAAAATCAAGGAGCAAGGTTCAACGATTAGAACAGAGATCATGGCGGGGATTACGACCTTCATGACGATGGCGTACATCTTGGCCGTTAACCCGGACATTTTGACTGCATTCGGCAAAACGGGCATGGATTGGTACGCTGTATTCCTTGCGACGGCTATTGCAGCCGGAGTATTCACCATTGCCATGGGGATTTTCGTTAACTTCCCGGTCGCATTGGCGCCAGGGATGGGACTTAATGCATATTTCGCTACGGTAGTCGTCTCCACGGCTGGATCGGACCATCCGATTACGTGGCAGATGGCACTGACGGCGGTCTTTATTTCAGGGATCATCTTTTTCTTATTAACGATTACACACATTCGCCAAATGCTGCTGGAAGCCGTGCCGGACGCATTGAAGCATGCGATTACGGTCGGTATCGGGTTGTTCATTACGATTGTCGGCTTGAAGAACAGCGGGCTGTTGTCCGTGTCGGTCGAGACGGTGAACGATGTTCCGAAGGGGACGTTTACGCCGCTTATGGGCTTTGAATCGGTATTCGGCCTGGGCAGCTTCACCGACCCAAGCGTGCTGCTGACCATTATCGGCTTGGCGCTTATCTCGGTGCTGATGATTCTGAATGTGCCGGGAGCGATTTTATTCGGTATTCTTGGCACGACCATCATCGGTATTTTCATGGGCGTCGTCGACTTCAGCAACTTGTCGACGGACAAGACGCCATGGATCCCGGATTTGGGACAGCTTAGCTTCTTTGAATTCGACTTTGCCGGCGTTATGGGCGTCGGTATCGTATCCATCATTTTGACCTTCACCTTCGTGGAGCTGTTCGACACGTTCGGCACACTCGTCGGGACGGCCAATCGCGCTGGATTCATGAAGAACCGTGAAGAAGGCAACAAGCGCGTCGGCAAAGCGATGTTCGTAGACTCGATCGCTGTCGGCGGGGGCGCGGTACTCGGCACAAGCACGGTAACGGCTTTCGTCGAGAGCTCCGCCGGAGTAGCGGCAGGAGGCCGCACCGGTCTGACTTCGGTGACGACCGGCATTTGCTTCTTGCTGTCCTTGTTCCTGGCTCCGGCTGTGGCGCTTATTCCTGGCTCCGCAACGGCTGCCGCGTTGATTGTGGTCGGCGTGCTCATGATGCAGGCCGTGCGCGAAATCAATTTCCAAGATCTTGTCATCGGCATTCCGGCATTCATGACCATTGCGTTCATGCCGTTCACGTACAGCATTGCGAACGGGATCTCCTTCGGTATTCTCGCTTATGTGCTGCTTGCATTCGTAGCGAACGTATTTGGCAAAGGAGAGCAAAAATATAAGATTCATTGGCTCATGTGGATCTTGTTCGTGCTCGTTATTATTCGCTATGTGGCGATGGGCGGACACTAATGACCCGCATCCGGACCGAGGCAGCATGAATCGTCCGGGATACAGACAGCCGCTGCCAGCGCTGCATGGATGATTGCGAATGTCCGCGCGATGATGCGAAAAGCAAGAGTCCGTGCGGACGGCAGCGGCGGCTGGCTGACAGCTTTTCAATATTTTGATGCACTGCGCATGCAAACTTATGCACGAGCAACGAAATGGTTAACCCAATCGGCTCACTCAGATTTAGCATCTAGGAGGACATGACTTCATGAGAAAAATCGCTTTGACTCTCGCTATCGTATTATCCCTCGGCACACTGCTTGCCGCATGTTCCGGCAGCAACAATGCGGAAGGCGGCCAAGACAAACCGACCGAGCTTGTTATCTCCACATGGGGATTTGCGGAAGATGCGATGAAGAAAAATGTATACGAGCCGTTTGAGAAGAAGTACAACGTTAAGATTGTGACGGAAATCGGGAACAATACCGACCGCTTGAACAAAATCCGTCAAGGCAGCTCGAAGGTAGACTTGGTGTACTTGTCCGACTACTATGCGCTGCAAGGCATTGAAGAAGGATTATTCGAGAAGATTGACCGCAAGAACATTCCGAATCTGGACCATTTGTATGATATCGCAAAAGCCCCGCTTGGCGAGGACTACGGTCCGGCCCACACGGTAGCTCAGCTTGGGCTCGTCGTGAACGGGGATGAAGTGAAGACTCCGGTGGAGTCGTGGAACGATCTGTGGAAGCCGGAATTCAAGGACAAGCTGGCGCTTCCGAACATTACGATTACGACAGGTCCGATGCTGATGGACATGGCCGCCAAGCGTGAAGGCAGCCCAGATATGAACAGCGATGCCGCATTCAAGGCGCTGACCGAAATCAATCCGGGTGTCGTGAAGTATTATTCCAAATCAGCGGATCTAGTCAATATGTTTGCTCAAGGCGAGGTGGTCGCGGCGCCCATGCAAGATACGTTCTATGGCAGCGTATCCCAAGCCGTCCCATCCGCGAAATTCATAACTCCGAAAGAAGGAGCCTATGCGCTGTTGAACACCGTAAATGTCGTCAAAGGCTCTAAACATAAAGAATTGGCAGAGAAGTTCATCAACTGGCACCTCAGTCAAGAAGTGCAGCAAGCGAATGCCGTCGACCGCGTTGATTCCCCGACGAACAAGCTGGTCGAATTAACGGAGGAGCAAGCGGCAGGCATGACATATGGCGCAGATGTCGTTGAGAACTTGAAGACGCTCGACTTGCGCAAGGTAAATCAAGAAATGAGCGGCTGGATCGACCGTTGGAATCGTGAAATCGAGTAACGGGTTCATGAGCAAGGTATAGTTGGAACGTTGGAGGGCTGCCGTTTCGCAGCACCCTCCTTTTATTTTCTCTCGGAACAACAACCAGCATCGTTCCTAATCACAGCCTAGACAACAGGAGAACAATATCCATGAAAAAACAATATTTATGGCTTTTACTGCTTCCGGGGCTCTTGTTCCTGACATTGTTTATGATTATTCCCATCTTCATGACGATTGGCTCGACCTTCTTCCGCGAAGGCGCGTTCACGATAGAGGGCTATGTCAAGCTGCTTGGCGATCCGTACATTTTGAAAATATTAGGCACGACGCTGCAAGTCAGCCTAGTCACAACCATCGTGTGCATCCTGCTCGGCTTTCCGACCGCCTACTATATTTCGAAGCAGAAGGCGCGCACGAAGGGCATCCTGCTCGCATTGGCGCTCTTTCCGCTCCTGACAAGCGCCATCGTGCGCTCGTTCAGCTGGATGGTCATTCTCGGCAAGAACGGCTTGGTCAACAACTTTCTGGTGGGAATCGGTCTCGCCGCCGAGCCGCTGAAGATTTTGTATACGCCGACCGCCATGATCATCGGCCTCATTCACCTGTTCCTGCCGCTGATGATTATTTCGCTCGTCGGCGTTATGGAGAATATCGATGAAGACTTGCTGAAAGCTTCCGAAAGCTTGGGCGCTTCGCGCATGAAAGGCTTCATGAGCATTATCGTGCCGTTATGTGTGCCAGGTCTTATCGTCGGCAGCATACTGGTATTCGTCGGCAGCCTGACGGCCTATACGACGCCGCAGCTGCTGGGCGGCAAGCAGCGGGTCGTGGCGACATTCCTGTATCAGAATGCGATGACGCTGAACGATTGGTACATGGCTTCGATCGTTGCCACGGTGATGATCGTCGTCACCTTTATTATTATCGGGCTTATGAACCAGCTTGCCCGCAGATTGAATCCGAAGGGGTAACGGGGGTAACGAACATGAAGGAAAAACATCGCGGACTCGCCCTATTTACGACATTGGTATTTATCTTTTTGCTTGGGCCGCTGTTCATCATTATGGCTACATCGTTCGGAGACAGCTCGGTATTGAAGTTTCCGCCGGAAGGCTTCTCATTCAGATGGTACAAAAATATATTTGACGTGGAAATGTTCATGACCACCTTTAAAGTGACGATAGTGGTGGCGCTGGCCGGCAACCTGATCGCGCTCTTGATTGGCGTTCCCGCCGCATACGCGTTAAGCCGCTTTACCTTTAAGGGCAAGGGATTGTTAAATACGATATTTATTTCGCCCATTTTGATTCCGGGCGTTGTTCTCGGCTTTACCATGCTGAAATATTTGGTCGTCACCTTCAATCTGCCGATCTATACGAGCTTGCTTATCGGTCATGTCGTGCTGATGCTTCCCTTTATCATTCGCGTCATCGCATCCAGCTTGTCGAACTTCGATTATGCGGTGGAGGAAGCGGCAATGAGCTTGGGCGCCAGCCGCCTGAAGACGTTCTTCACGGTCGTGCTTCCGAATATCCGTTCCGGGTTGATCGCGGGCGTGCTGCTTGCGTTTCTGGAATCGTTCAACAACGTCGATATTTCGGTCTTCATGACCGGACCGGGAGTAAGCACGCTGCCGATTCAGATGCTGACTTATGTGGAGAACTACTTCGACCCGACCATAGCGGCCATTTCCGTGCTGCTCATGGCAGTAACGGCGCTGCTCATGTTCTCGATTGAACGCTTGATGGGACTCTCCTACTTTACAAAAAATAACTAGCATACACCGGAGGCCATACGACCATGGAATTATTATCCCTGCAAAATATATCCGTAGCTTACGAGAAAAATTTAATCTTGAAGGACTTCAATTTGCATATTCAGGAGGGCGAGCTGATTTCTCTGCTCGGCCCGTCGGGCTGCGGCAAGACGACGACGCTCCGCCTTATTGCCGGCTTCCTTGAAGCCAAAGACGGCAAATTCATGTTCAAAGGGAAGGATTATACGCGCGTGCCCGTCAACAAGCGCAACTTCGGCTTCGTATTCCAGAGCTATGCGCTCTTCCCGCACATGACGGTATATGACAATGTCGCTTACGGCCTTCGCTTGCGCAAGGTGGATCAATCGCAGATTGCGAAGCGCGTGCAGGAAATGCTGGAGGTCGTGGACCTGAAGGGCTTCGAGAAGCGCTTCCCGGGCGAGCTGTCCGGCGGTCAGCGCCAGCGTGTCGCCACTGCCCGCGCGCTTGTCATCCAGCCCGACTTGCTGCTGTTCGACGAGCCGCTCAGCAATCTGGATGCGAACCTGCGCGTCAACATGCGCGTCGAGATCCGCCGCATTCAGAAGCAGCTCGGCATTACGACGGTATACGTCTCGCACGACCAAGAAGAGTGCTTCTCCATCTCGGACAAGGTGGCAATAATGAATAAGGGCATCATCGAGCAGTTGGATGCGCCATCGACCATTTATAAATACCCGACGACCGAGTTCGTCGCCCGCTTTATCGGCTTCAACAATTTTATCGAGTACGGGGAAATGGGCAATGACGGCAGCACTGTCACGCTGCATGGAGGCGAAGGCACGCGTCTGGAAGTCAGCCACCGTTCCGGCCACCCGCTGACGGATTCGATGAAGGGCGCTATCCGCCCGGATGATTTGCTCGTTGCGACCGACAGCGAATGTGCGGAAGGGGTCGGCGGATTGACAGCTGCGGAGCTGGCGTCCGGATTGAACGTGATTAACGGCAGTGTGAAAATCAGCACCTTCTTGGGCCGCAGCTATCAATATGTCGTGGACACGCCGCTCGGCGAATTTACGGTGAATCGTGAGATGGAGCAGCCATTTGACCGCGGTTCGGCGGTGAAGCTGGTGCTTCCGAGAGAGAAGGTCGTGCTGGTTCAGAGCTCGAAGTAACCGCAGCACGCAGGTCGTGCTGGTTCCAAGCGCAGAGCAGCCGGAACAAGCAGGGCGCCGGGCAGATGTTCTGCGGCATATACATTGCGAATCGAATCGGAATGGGGCGCTTTTAAGCGCCGATAAGGTTGCAAGAGACAGTTAGTGAACTAACAAACAAGAGGGAGCGTGCAGAAATGAACATCGAGTTGTTAGTGAAGAATGTGCAGGTCTTTAACGCATATATGAAACGGTTCGTGAAAGGCAATGTGGCCGTGAAGGACGGGCGGTTCCTATACATTGGTTCGCGTGCCGAGGATACCTTCGAAGCGGAGCGCGTCGTGGATGGCGCAGGACGCTACATGATTCCGGGCCTCGTGGACATCCATCTCCACATTGAGAGCACGATGGTGACGCCGAAGACGTTCTCGTTCGGACTGATTAAGAACGGCGTGACGACGATCGTGTCCGAGCCGCACGAGATGGCGAACGTATGCGGCGTGGAAGGCGTGAAGGAAATGATTCGCGCGAGCGAGGGCTGTACGGCAGATATTCTCTATGCGATTCCGAGCTCGGTTCCCGCGACGCCGCTTGAGACGACAGGCGGAGAAATCGACATCGCGGATATCGATGAGCTGCTGCAGGATGAGCGGGTCATCTGCTTGGGCGAGATTATGAACTCTGTCGATGTATTGCGCGACCCGGATTGCAAGACGAATCGCATCTTGAACCATGTGCGCGCGAACTATCCGAACCTCGTGATCGAGGGGCATACGCCGAAGAAGCTGGTTGATCTCGATCTGGCGCGCTTCATGTTCGCGGGCGTCGATTCCGACCATACCGAGCAGGAAGTGGCCAGCATGAAGGATCGTCTCTACAACGGCATGTTCCTGGAAATTCAAGAGAAATCGATGACTCGCGACATTATGGATGTGCTTATTGAAGAGGACGTGGCCGAGCTCTTCTGCTTCGTGACTGATGATGTGATGGCAGATACGTTCGTGCAGGACGGGCATTTGAATCATCTTGTCAAAAAGGCGATTGCCATGGGCATGAAGCCGGAGCATGCCATTTATGCGGCGACTTATACGCCTGCCAGACGTATGCAGCTGCATGATCGCGGGGCGATTGCGCCGAACAAGGCGGCTGATTTCATTCTGCTCGGCGATCTGGAGCAGTTCCGGATTGAAGCGGTGTACAAGCACGGCCGGCTGGCGTATGACGCGCAGGCGCCATACGAGCAGGAGCGCGAGGAAGGCCAGTTCCCGCCGCACTTCTATCGCAGCGTGCAGCTGCAGCCGATGAGCGAGGCCGACTTCGAAGTGGACGTGAAGGCTGCCGACGGCGAGCATCTGTGCCGCGTCATGGAGGTCAAGAACGGCACGACGAACACGACCGAGCTGCATAAGCCGGTGCAGGCAGAGGCCGGCAAGCTGCAGTGGGAAGCGAGTCCGTTCGGGCTGATCGCGACGTTCGAGCGCTACGGCAAGAACGGCAACCGCGCTTACGGCCTCATTACCGGCAATACGATTAAGCGCGGCGCGATTGCGACGACGTATTCCCACGACAATCATAACCTGCTCGTTGTCGGCCATTCGGCTGAAGATATGGCGCTCGCGGCGAATACGGTCATTGCCGACCAAGGCGGCTTCTGCGTCGTGGAGGAAGGCCGGGTGCTGGCGCACGTTCCGCTGCCGGTAGGCGGCATTCTCTCCGAAGAGCCGCTCAGCACGTTCGGCGAGACCATTAAGGAACTGCGGGCAGCCATGGAATCGCTCGGATACGAGCATTACAATCCGATTATGTCGATCAGCACGCATTCCTTGCCGGTTAGTCCGGCGCTTAAGCTGACGGATCTCGGGTTAATCGATACGCACGCGGGCCAGGTGGTTCCGCTTATCGTAGAGTAGATACCTAAAAGGGCTGGAATATCCAGCCCTCAGGCTGTCGAGAAAGTTCTCGACAGCTATTTTTATTTGACTTAATTCAACACGACACCGCGTTAATATTGTATAATATAGGTAACAATACTCATGACGGAAGGTGCTTGGTTATGTTGCGTTCCAATCGGGAAAGACAACAATCTTACGAATTCGTTTCAATTGAGGATTTGGTTCCCCAAGATCATTTGCTGCGTAAGGTGGACAGATACATTGACTTCTCGTTTATAGATAAGAAGGTTCGTCCCTTGTACTGCGAGGACAATGGTCGGCCTGCAATTGATCCTGCAGTCCTCTTCAAGATGATCTTTCTCGGTTATTTCTATGGCATTCGCTCCGAACGCCAACTTGAACGTGAAATTCAAACCAACCTGGCCTATCGCTGGTTCTTAGGGCTAGGGCTTACCGATAGAGTTCCTGACCATACAACGATTAGCTGGAATCGACGTACCCGTTTTAAAAATACGGATATTTTTCAAGAGGTCTTTGATGAAATTGTACTGCAAGCGATTCAACACCGGATGGTCGGAGGACGTGTGCTGATTTCCGACTCCACACATGTCAAAGCGAACGCTAATAAACACCAGTATACCAAGCAACAAGTGCTGCAAAACACCAAAGATTACATTGGCGAGCTCAACGCTGCGGTTGAAGTAGACCGGAAGGCAAACGGAAAAAAGCCCTGAAAACCAGAGAGGACGTGAGAGTAGAAAAAGAGATAAAAGTGAGCAAGACGGATCCCGACAGTGGATATATGATTCGAGACGGTAAACCGGAAGGATTCTTTTATTTAGATCACCGCACCGTAGATGTGAAATACAATCTGATTACGGATGTACATGTCACGCCCGGAAATGTCCATGATTCTGTGCCGTATTTGTCACGCTTAGATCGCCAAAGTGAACGATTCGGTTTTGAAGTAGAAGCTGTCGCCTTAGATTCAGGTTATTTGACTACGCCTATTTGTAAAGGTCTGCAAAAACGAGGGATTTTTGCTGTGATTGCTCACCGAAGATTTCATCCTACGCAAGGATTATTTCCAAAATGGAAATTCACTTATGATGCTGAGCGGAATATTTACGTCTGTCCAGCTAAGCAGGAGCTTTCTTACCGGACAACCAACCGAGAGGGTTACCGGCAATATGCCTCTGATCCAGAACATTGCAAGAGCTGCCCTTTACTGAACGAATGTACACGCTCTCGAAATCACCGAAAGGTGATTGCCCGGCATGTATGGGAGGACAGCAAAGAGTGGGTACGGAACAACCGGCTTAGCAAGTCAGGCAAATGGTTGTACCGCAAACGAAAAGAAACAATTGAGCGAAGCTTCGCGGATGCTAAAGAGCTCCATGGGTTTCGCTATTGCCGTTTACGCGGACTGCAAAACGTCAGGGAACAAGCCTTGATGACGGCGGCCGTGCAGAATATGAAGAAGATAGCGATCCACCTGGATCGCCTGGAAAGAGGGTAATTCCCCCTCTTTTCTTTACTCATGTAGCTGGATGAAAACAAAGAGAAACCCTCGTCTTGTAAAAGACAGGGTTTCTCGACAAGCTGAGGGCTGGAATATCCAGCCCTTTTCTTCTGCATTCCTATGAAGGTTGGACGCGGCACATCTACGGGGAAGAAGGGAATCCGCCGCTGGCGGGACAAGGCATACACCAGTGAATCCGAATTATCCCCTTGCATAGACTCCTCCCAATGACCTCTCATCCTGCAATAACTCTCTTCTTCCGAGAGATGAACCAGGGGTGAAGGACGGGCTGCATCCATCCATACCGTATCTTCCATTGGATTTCATACAATGAAACAGCAGCACATCTCTCATTAAGGCAGGTTTCATTGGAATCTATACAGCGTTATGACTCTTATTCGGCGGCAAACGTTGAGAACGGCCAAATCCGCTGGATCAAATACATTCCACATCCCGTTTAGCCGCACGATCCGCACATTTGACTGCATGTTTTCCAATGGGAACTGTCTTGATCGTGAGGCACAATGCTGTTGAAGTCCGATAATCGCATAACCGCCTGATTATTTCGCTTGCAGCGGCTGCGTGGAGAGACCTTCAACCAGTTGGGGCTGGAACACGATTTTCTGTTTGGGCATGTCAGGAGTATCGGATTGGCGCAGCAGCAATTGAACTGTCTCCTTGGCCATTTCTTGAATCGGCTGGGAAATGGTCGTCAGGCGCGGAACGACGATTTTGGACAGAATCGTATCATCAAAGCCGATGATGGACAGATCCTCTGGCACACGCAAGCCCGACTGCTGCGCCGATTGCATGGACCCGACGGCGAGCAGGTCGTTGCAGGTGAATAAGGCCGTTGGCCGCGTGTCCCTCTGAAGCACATGGGCAGCGCCTTCACAGCCCTCTTCGATGGATGACTTTACCTTTACGATCCAATCATCATTAACCGCAATTCCGGCATCATTCATCGCCTGCTTCGCTCCGCGCACACGGTGATCGCCGCTCGGGCTATCCTCCGTAACGACGCCGATGCGGCTGTGCCCCAAGGAAATCAAGTGCTGAATCGCTTGATAGCCTCCTCTATAATCATCAACGGTAACCGTATGCATGGATAAGGAAGGAATGTCTTTGGAGAACAGCACTACGGGGAAGTTGGCGTTGACGCTATCTTGGAGCAGCGACCATTGAGAAAATTGGCAAGCGACGATCAGGCCGTCGATCTGTTTGCGCTGCAGCAGCGATATATAATTAAGGCCTTTGTCATCTTTGTTGTCGGTGCTGCACATGACTATGCTGTAGCCTGCCGCTTGCGCTTGATCCTCCAAATTGCGGGCAACCTCGGCAAAGAACGGGTTCGCCAAGTCGGAAATGAGCAATCCGAAGGTGGACGTCTTCTTGCCGGTTAGCGCTGACGCGACGACGCTCGGCTGGTATTGCAGCTCTTTCATAATATGAAGCACGCGCTCCCGCGTTTTCACACTAATGTTACCGGTCTGATTGACAACCTTGGATACAGTGGCGATAGAGACGCCGGCAGCTTTGGCGACATCATAAATAGTTGATTTCATACATAACTCCTCTAATTGGCTCATCATGAAAACATATCGTGCGTTATTAATCACAAGAGACATTGTAAATAATCTGCCTCTTCTATTTTACTCTAATTATAGACAACAAAAGGAGAATGGACTACACCCATTCTCCATAGTAGTTCGATAGCTTATACGTATTATTTACGCACTATTTTGTAAACAGCCATTCGTGATCCGGATCGTTGTGAAACTTCCATGTCCGCTGTGGTCCGGCCATCACGTTCAAGTAATAGGAATCGTAGCCTGGAGGGGCTGATACGGGATGATACCCCTCGGGAACCAATACAACGTGGCGGTGCGGAACTGCCATAGTCTCATCGAGCGAACGATCATCATTATAGACGCGCTGCATGATGAAGCCCTGTTCGGGATTGACTTCATGATAATACGTCTCTTCCAAATAAGACTCTTCCGGCAAATTGTCACGGTCATGCTTATGCGGAGGATAGCTGGACCAATGTCCCGCAGGCGTGAATACCTCCACGACAAGCAAGCTGTCCGCATCCTTCTGTTCCGGCAAAATATTATGGATATGCCGCTCGATGCTTCCTGAACCGCGCGTCTCCACGCCGACATCCTCGGGCGCGATGACCCGGGCGGGATAAGTTCCCCGGCCCGGCGCCGAGCATACGGCCAGCTCCAGTGCCGTCTCGGCCTGAACCGAGTAGCGATCATCGCTTGGCACATAGACGGAGTAGGGAGGTATGCGCTCAAAGACGCTCATTCTATGTCCGAGCACTCCGAATGATTGCTTGGCGGTATCGAGCTTTGCTTTTCCGCTCAACAATACGAGACAAACCTCCCGATCCTTCGTTTCCCGCTGCAAGGTCTCGCCCGGGCGCAACGAATACAGTTCAAATCCGACATATTGCCAGCCCGCGCTTTGCGGCGTTACGGATAAAACATTGCCTTCTTCATCTCTCGGTGCAGGTTTTACTATTAATTTCGACATCAATGAACCTCCTCCTGATCCAATTGAACATGTCCAGTGCCAAAAGGGGGCGACTGACGCTGCCCAAACTCCAAACATCCGCTAATTCTTGCGAACTCCAAACTCCTGCTGCAAATGTTGCGCTTATTGATGCTGCATAGGTGCCGATTCATGCTCCAGCTTGACAGGACGTCCGCTTAGCAGCGACTCCTTCGCCGCACGGGCGATTCGTTCCGCCTGCAGTCCGTCGTTCGCGTCGCACACGATAGGCCCGTCATGGAGAATGGCGCGGACGAAATCCCCGACCTCCTGAATATAAGCTTGTGTATACCGCTCTAAAAAGAAATATAAAGGTTTGTCGATCTGCACCCCGTCAGCCGTTGCGATAATCGCTGTGGATGCGCGGTCATTGTTCGTAGTGACGCAGCCCTCTGAACCGAAGGCTTCCAAGCGCTGATCATAACCGTATACCGCCTTGCGGCTGTTCTCAATGATACCCAGCGCGCCGTTCGCGAAGCGGAGGTTGACGACAGCCGTATCGATATCGTTCAATTCGCCGATCTGCGGATCAATGAGATTGGCTCCTTGCGCATAGACCTCGACCACTTCGCTCTGCATGACATAACGGGCCATGTCGAAGTCGTGAATCGTCATATCCATGAACAAGCCGCCGGATTTGGAAATGTATTCGGCCGGAGGCGGCTCTGGATCGCGGGACGTGATGCGCAGCAGATGCGGAGTCCCGATCTTGCCCGCTTGCACTACATCACGCGCTTTTTTGAAATTATGATCAAAACGGCGGTTGAAGCCAACCTGCATCTTCACGCCCGCTTTTTTCACCGCTTCCAATGCCCGCTCGGTCGTGTCAACGGAGAAGCTGACCGGCTTCTCGCAGAAAATATGCTTGCCAGCTTGTGCGGCCTCTTGAATAATCGCAGCGTGCGTGCTCGTTGGCGAACAGATGAACACCGCTTCAATTTCCGGGTCATTCAGTAAATCCCGATAATCACTCGTCACAACGGGAATTCCCATCTCGGAAGCCCAAGTGTCCAATCCCGCAATACATACATCCGATATGGCGCGAACACGCACATTGCGCATGTGTTGAATATGGTCTGCGTGCAGCTTGCCGATTCGTCCGGCACCGATGATTCCAACTTGAAGCATGAACATCCCTGCTTTCTGTCTCATAAAATAGTCAAAGCAAGGGAAAGCGCTTAACTCATATTTTAACTATACGGGATACGTAAGACATTGGCAAGACGAAAAGCGTGCCGACAACAGAAAACAAGCGTCAGGGTTGATGTATAAACGAATCATTTTCAATATGAAAAGACATAAGGTTGTGAAAAAAAGAACTTAAAATTTGTGCAGAAAAGCGTTTACATTGCCAAAAGGGTGTGATTATAATTAGCCTTAAGGTAAGCGCTTAACTCAAATTGCATGAATTCAGTGATTACATCATAGCGTTGCTTCAGCCTGCTGCATATTGCTTGAAGCAGACCACACGGAGGTGCTGACTGGGCATGAGTGCATTAACATTTCCCGCAAATCGGCCGTTTGACCTGATTGCGATTGGGAGACTGTGCATTGATTTGAATGCGAACGAAATCGATCGGCCGATGGAGGAGACGAGAACGTTCACGAAATACGTGGGCGGATCTCCGGCGAATATTGCGATTGGCGCAGCCCGTCTCGGGATGAAGAGCGGCTTTATCGGCAAGCTGGCCGATGACCAAATGGGACGTTACATTGAACAGTATTTGAAAGCGAAATCAATAGATACGTCGCAGTTGTCCGTGGATGATACGGGCGCTGTGACCGGACTTGCTTTTACTGAAATTAAAAGCCCGACCGACTGCAGCATTTTGATGTACCGGGACAATGCGGCCGATATGCTGCTTAAGCCGGAGGAAGTGTCGGAGGAGTATATCAAGCAGACGAAGGCGCTGCTTATATCGGGGACGGCGCTTGCCGCAAGCCCGTCGCGCGAGGCAGTGTTTGTCGCCTTGGATTATGCGCGCAAGCATGGGGTATTCGTATTTTTTGATTTGGATTACCGTCCTTATACATGGAAGAACGTTGCCGAAACGTCGATCTATTATCAGCTCGCTGCGGAAAAATGCGATTTTATTATCGGCACCCGCGAAGAGTTCGACATGATGGAGAAGTTCGCCGGCCATCAGGCGGATGATAGGCTGACGGCGGAGAAATGGTTCGGGCATCATGCGCAAGTGGTGCTCATCAAGCACGGATCGGACGGCTCCATCGCTTACACGAAGGAAGGCGGAGCATATAAAGGCGGTATTTTTAAGACGAAGGTGCTGAAAACGTTCGGCGCCGGCGATTCCTACGCATCCGCCATGATTTACGCCTTGATGCAAGGATGGGATCTGCCGCGTGCGATGGAATACGGCAGCGCTTCGGCCGCTATCGTCATTTCCCGTCACAGCTGCTCTGAAGCCATGCCGGCGACAGATGAGCTGGATGCTTTCATAGCAAGCGCGGAGCGCGGGGAGTAAACAGAAAATGAGATGAGAATGTGGGGAGGAACGGCTCATGCTCGTCACTTTGACGGAAATGATGCAGGGCATTGCAGAAAAAAATGGCGCGGTGCCGGCGTTCAATGTATTCGGCTATGAAGACGCCGCTGCGGTTATCGCTGCGGCAGAGGAAGTGAAGGCGCCGGTTATTCTGGCGACGAACAAGGTTGCGCTGCGCTACATGCCGCTGCAGGTGTCGGGCGCGTTGTACCGGAGCTTGGCCGAGCGGGCAAGCGTGCCGGTCTGCATCCATTTGGACCATGGCGACGGATTCGAGACAGCGGCGGAAGCGATTATGAGCGGCTATACGTCCATCATGTACGATGGCTCGCAGCTGCCGCTCGAAGAAAATATGCGGAACACGCGGCAAATCGTAAAGATGGCGCATGCTTGCGGCATCCCCGTCGAAGCGGAAATCGGCGCGGTTGGCTACAGCGATCCCTCGCTGAATGTCGAGGCGCGACTGACCGATCCGGGTGAAGCGAAAATATTCGCCGAGGAAACGGGGGTGGATGCGCTCGCGGTCGCGATTGGCACGCTCCACCGGATGGAGGAGCAGGCGGCACCGATCGATTACGGCCGCTTGGCAGACATCGAGCGTCTCGTAACCGTGCCGCTTGTGTTGCACGGCTCGACGGGGGTGCGGGATGACGACCTGCGTAAGCTTGCAGCCACGCGCATCGGCAAGGTCAACATCGGCACGGCGCTCCGCATGGCCTTCGGCAAGACGCTGCGCAGCGAAATACAGGCCAAGCCGGACGAATTCGACCGCGTTGCGTTGTTTGCGGGCCCGATGGAGGCGGTCAAGGAAGAAGCGAAGAAGAAGATGCTGCTGCTGAACGCGCATCATGCGCTGCAAGCTTAATGGAAACGGAACAACGACGGAAACGGCCCGGAATCGGGCAGGAAGCCGGAAGTATAGGTTATAGGTTATGCGATACAACAAGGAAATGACGAGAGGAGAATGGAACATGGCAGAAGCAATAACCATTCGCAACTATGTCGGAGGAGAATGGAAAGCGTCCACATCGGGGAAAACAGAGCCGGTATACAACCCGGCGACAGGCGAAATTATCGCGCACGTGCCGTTGTCAAGCATGGAAGAGCTGAATGAAGCGGCAGAGACGGCAGCGAAGGCGTTCACGACATGGTCCCGCACCGCCGTGCCGCGCCGGGCGCGCATTATGTTCAAATACCAGCAGCTATTGATCGAGCATTGGGACGAGCTGGCGAAGCTCATTACTTTGGAGAACGGAAAAAACTACAAGGAAGCGTACGGCGAGGTGCAGCGCGGCATCGAATGCGTCGAATTCGCCGCAGGCGCGCCGACGCTCATGATGGGCAAGCAGCTGCCTGACATTGCGACGAACATCGAATCCGGCATGTATCGTTACCCGATTGGCGTCGTCGGCGGCATTACGCCGTTCAACTTCCCGATGATGGTGCCGTGCTGGATGTTCCCGCTCGCGATCGCTTGCGGCAACACGTTCGTGCTGAAGCCGTCCGAGCGCACGCCGATGCTTGCATGCCGTCTGGCAGAGCTGATGGAAGCAGCGGGTCTGCCTCAAGGCGTGCTCAACATCGTGCATGGCGCGCATGACGTCGTGAACGGTCTGCTCGACCATAAGCTGGTCAAAGCGATTTCCTTCGTCGGATCGCAGCCTGTGGGCGAGTACGTATACAAGCGCGGAACGGCGAACTTGAAGCGTGTGCAAGCGTTGACCGGCGCCAAAAACCACTCGATCGTCATGGAGGATGCCGATTTGGCGCAAGCCACGACGCAAATTATTAACGCTGCCTTCGGCTCCGCCGGCGAGCGCTGTATGGCATGCGCGGTCGTGCTGGTGCAGGAATCGGTTGCGGATGAGCTCGTATCGCGCTTGGTAAAAGCATCGGATGAGCTAATTATCGGCAATGGCGTGAAGGAGGACGTGTTCCTCGGTCCCGTTATCCGCGAAGCGCATAAGGAGCGCGCGCTTGGCTATATTGACGCAGGCGTCAAGGAAGGAGCGCGGCTGGTCCGCGACGGCCGCCAAGATGCGGAAGCAAGCGGCGAGGGCTTCTTCATGGGGCCGACGATTTTCGATGACGTCACGCAGCAAATGAAGATTTGGCAGGATGAAATTTTCGCGCCGGTGCTGTCGATTGTGCGCGTGAAGGATCTCGATGAAGCGATTGCGTGGGCGAATGAATCCCGGTTCGCCAATGGCGCTTGTCTCTTTACGGCAAGCGGCGCGTATATGCGACAGTTCCGGGAGCATATCGATGCGGGCATGCTCGGGGTGAATGTGGGCGTTCCAGCACCGATGGCATTCTTCCCGTTTTCGGGCTGGAAAGATTCCTTCTATGGCGACCTGCATGCGAACGGCACGGATGGGGTGGAATTTTATACGCGTAAAAAGATGGTCACATTGCGCTGGTAAGGATGGTGTTCGGTATGGAAACGATTCGTTTGACTACGGCGCAAGCGCTTGTCAAGTTTCTCAATCAACAATATGTCGAGTTTGATGGAGTGGAGCAGCGCTTTGTCAAAGGCATTTTTACGATATTCGGCCATGGCAATGTATTGGGATTGGGCCAGGCGCTGGAAGAAGACAGCGGAAGCTTGGAAGTGTATCAAGGACGCAATGAGCAAGGGATGGCGCATGCCGCAGTAGCGTTCGCGAAGCAGATGCGGCGCAAGCAGATCTGTGCTTGCACGTCATCGGTGGGACCCGGCGCCGCCAATATGGTGACAGCGGCTGCCACGGCCACGGCCAATCAGATTCCGGTATTGCTGCTGCCGGGGGACACGTTCGCCTCGCGCCAGCCCGACCCGGTGCTGCAGCAGATTGAACAGCCGCATGACCTGACGGTATCGACGAATGACGCGTTCCGTCCGGTGAGCAAATATTGGGACCGCATCGTGCGGCCGGAGCAGCTGATGACCGCGCTCATTCAAGCGATGCGCGTGCTCACGAACCCGGCCGATACGGGAGCCGTCACGATCGCGCTGCCGCAGGATGTGCAAGGGGAAGCGCATGATTATCCCGCATCGTTCTTCGCGAAGCGCGTGCACCGGATAGACCGCCGCCCGGCGGCGGAAGCGGCGCTTGAGGATGCGGTCCAGCTCATTGCGCGCAAGCGCAAGCCGCTGCTCATATGCGGAGGCGGCGTGCGCTACTCCGAGGCGGGAGCGGCGCTGCAAGACTTCGCGGAAACGTTCTGCATTCCGCTGGCGGAAACGCAGGCAGGCAAGAGCGCGGTGCCTGGCTCGCATCCGCTCAACCTCGGCGGCATCGGGGTGACGGGCAACGCAGCGGCAAATGAGATCGCCAAGGAAGCCGATCTCATTATCGGCGTCGGCACGCGCTTTACCGACTTTACGACCGGCTCAAAGGAGCTGTTCGGCCGTCCCGGCACGGACATCTTGACTGTGAACGTGTCGGAGTTCCAAGCGCTCAAGCTCGATGCCATGCCGGTGGTGGCCGACGCGAAGGCAGCTCTGGTTGCGATGCAGCAGCGGCTGGAAGCCGCCGGATACCGTTCCGCCTATACGACGGAGATTGAAGCGGCACGCGCCGCATGGAGCGAGGAATGGAAGCGGCTGGCCGGCATCCGGTACGTGCCTGGCTCGTTCACGCCTGAAATCGCGGGACACTTGGATGAGGCGCTGCCGGAATATGCGGAGGCGCTTGGCAGCTGCCTGACGCAGACACAGGTGCTGGCGGTATTGAATCGGCTGCTTGGTGACGATGCGGTCGTTGTGGGCGCATCGGGCAGCTTGCCCGGCGATTTGCAGCGGATGTGGAAGGCGGAAGCGCCGCATTCGTACCATATGGAATACGGATATTCTTGTATGGGATATGAAATTTCCGGGGCGCTCGGCGTGAAAATGGCGGAGCCGGATCGGGAAGTGTATGCCTTCTCGGGTGACGGAAGCTATCTGATGCTTCACTCCGAGCTCATTACGAGCATTCAAGAAGGACAAAAAATTAACGTCCTGTTATTCGATAATAACGGCTTCGGCTGTATCAATAACCTGCAAATGGGCAACGGCATGGGCAGCTTCGGCACGGAATTCCGCGAGCGCAACCCATCCACCGGCAAGCTGGACGGTCCGCTTGTCGGCATTGATTTTGCTCTCAGCGCGGCAGGCTACGGAGCGCTCACGTATACGGTGCGCACAATTGAGGAATTGGAGCAAGCCGTTGCGGCGACTAAGCGGCAGACGATATCTACGCTCATTGATATTAAAGTGCTGCCGAAGACGATGACGAATGGATATGGCGCTTGGTGGAATGTAGGCGTCGCGGCAGTGTCCGGCAAGCCGGAAATAGCGCGGGCGAGCGAGGAGCGCCGCCGATTTTTGCAGCAGGCAAGACCTTATTGACACGGAAGCTACAACAAAGTTCGTATCTTGGCGGGAGCGGGCGGGCAGACCGGCATGCAAAGGCCATCGCGGCTGCGCCGCCCGGCACCCTGCTGACGCTACGATGACATCGGGGAGGAATAGACGTGTTTGCAGCAGGCAGCGTAAAGATTGGGATTGCGCCCATCGGTTGGACGAATGATGACATGCCCGAATTGGGCGGAGAGAATACATTCGAGCAATGTGTGAGCGAAATGGCGCTCGCTGGATACGCGGGAACGGAAGTGGGCAATAAGTACCCGCGGAATATAAGCGTTCTACAAAAAGCGCTCCGTCTGCGCAACTTGGAGGTGGCCAGCGCTTGGTTCAGCGCGTTCCTTACCGTAAAGCCATTGGAAGAGACGACGGCTGCATTCATTCAGCACCGTGACTTCCTGCACGCGATGGGTTCGAAGGTCATTGTCGTATCCGAGCAGGGGCACAGTGTCCAAGGTCAGATGAACATGCCGTTGTTCGACAGCAAGCCGGTGTTCAGCGACGATGATTGGAAGCGCTTAATCGATGGTTTGCACGTTCTCGGAGAGCTGGCCAGGGAGAAAGATATGCACATTGCATACCATCATCATATGGGGACAGGCGTCCAGACTACGGAGGAGATTGTCCGTCTTATGGAAGGCACGAACCCGGAATTGGTGTCATTGCTCTATGATACCGGCCATCTTGTGTTCTCGGGCGAAGAGCCATTGAGCGTATTGAACCGCTATATGGCCCGGATTAAGCACGTCCATTTGAAGGACGTTCGCGCCGACGTGGCGCGCCGCGCGCGCGAGGATAAGCTGAGCTTCCTGCAAGCGGTGAAGGAAGGAGTATTTACCGTTCCCGGAGACGGCTGCATAGACTTTGCTCCAGTGTTCAAAGCCTTATCTGCAGCTAAATATCGCGGATGGATGCTCGTAGAAGCGGAGCAGGATCCTGCCACGGCGAATCCGTTAGAATATGCGTTAAAAGCGAGAGATTACATCTTGCGGCAAGCAGGCATCTAATTACGACTTCAAAAAGTCGGCTTTTCAGCACCGAGAAGGTTGTCGAATGTGGCTCCCGGTATACTTCGTGATCAAAAAATGACTTTTTGAACAACCTCTATTAAGAGGAAGGGAAGAGGCTGACATATGGGACAAAACAGATGTGTATCAGTAGGACTCGTAGGCTTGGGGCGGCTCGGGCGGCAGCACGCCGACAACTTGGCGTTTCGCATTCCGAACTGCAGACTAACGGCGGTATGCAGCATCAAGGCGGAGGAGGTTGAGGAGGCGCAGGCGCAGCTTGGGGTGCCTTATGGCTATACCGATTATGATGAAATGCTGCGCAACAAAGAGCTGGACGCTATTTTCATTGCCTCACCATCCTCTTATCATTGCGATCAGATTGAAAAGGCGTTGGCAGCAGGATTTCATGTATTCAGCGAAAAGCCGCTTGGACTGTATATGGAGGAAGCGCTGCGTGTGCAAGAGGCGGTGCATCGGCATCCCAATCAAGTGTTTATGCTCGGCTTTATGAGAAGATATGATCGTTCCTACGTCTATGCCAAGCGGAAAATTGAAGCGGGAGCAATCGGCGAACCTGTGCTCATACGCTGCTATGGCATCGATCCGGCTCAGGCCATGCCAGGCTTTTTGCAATTTGCCAAGAGCAACTACAGCGGAGGCCTGTTCCTGGATATGGCCATTCACGACCTCGATTTGGCGCGGTGGTATTTGGGCGCGGAAGCGCAGCGGGTATGGGCGATCGGCGGATCTCATCGCCACACAGAGCTGGCGCAGCTGCAGGACGCCGAAACGGGGGCGGCTTTGGTTCAATTTGCCGGCAATAAGATGGGGATGTTCGTAGCGGGCCGCAACTGCGCGCATGGCTATCATATTGAAACCGAAATTATCGGCACACTGGGAACGCTGCGCATCGGCACGGTGCCGGAGAAAAACCAGGTGGCCATCATGGATGGCCGCGGTGTGGTGCGCGAATGTGCGAACGGCTTCTTGGAGCGGTTCGAGCAGGCTTACTTGGACGAAGGCATTGAATTTGTGCGGGCGATTCTAGAAGGGCGACAGCCGGAAGTGAAGGTGGAAGACGGGGTGCTGTCGACCGCGCTTGGGTATGCGTGCAAGGAATCGTTTGAGACCGGGCAATTGGTTGAGGTGACTACACCAGCCGCATTATGCAGCCCACACGAGGCGCGGTAAGCAAACAGATTTCTCTATACATGGAGAAGGAGGGCTTTCATGACCTACATTACTGTCATTACCTTTTTATTGTATACCGGAATCGTCGCCTGGTACTCCTGGTACAAGACGCGCACCATTAACCTCAACAGCTCGGATGGATACTTTCTCGGCGGGCGCAGCTTGACTGGTGTTGTAATCGCTTTCTCGCTCCTGCTTACCAATTTGTCGACAGAGCAAATGGTGGGGTTGAACGGACAGAGCTATGCGACGTCCATGGTCGTCATGGCTTGGGAAGTGACGTCTCCGATTGCATTGATTTTCATGGCCTTCATCTTTTTACCGCGTTATTTGAAGACGGGAATTACAACGATCCCGGATTTTTTGGAACAGCGTTACGATCTGCGAACGCGCCAGATTATATCCGTTCTCTTCTTGCTCGGCTATGCCGTTGCTTATTTGCCTACGGTGCTCTACTCCGGGGCGCTGGTGCTGGATACGATATTCAACATTTCAGACCTGTTCGGTCTAAGTGATTTCAATATTATTTTGATTGTGTCCCTTGCGATTGGAATTACGGGGATCGCCTATGTCGTGCTCGGCGGCCTGCGCGCGTGCGCGCTCTCGGATACGCTGAACGGTGTCGGGCTCATTGTCGGCGGGCTTCTAATTACGTTTCTTGGACTGTTCGCGCTTGGCGGCGGCAACCTGGCCGAAGGCGTGAGCACGCTCCTGCACAAGGAGCCGGAAAAATTGAACTCGATTGGAGACAGTTCTTCCCCAGTGCCATGGATCACGATCTGCGCGGGGCTGCTTTTCAACAACCTGTTCTATTGGTGTACGAACCAAGCGATCGTCCAGCGCACGCTGGGAGCGAAGAACCTGAAGGAAGGGCAGAAGGGCGTTCTGTACGCCGGCATGTTCAAAATCTTCGGGGCCTTCTATCTGGTACTGCCTGGCATCATCGCTTACCATCTGTTCAACAACTCGTTAAGCAATGCGGATATGGCTTATCCATCACTTGTCATTGAAGTATTGCCGACGCTGCTGTCCGGATTTTTCGCAGCCGTCCTGTTCGGTGCGATTTTGAGCTCCTTTAACGGAGCCTTGAATAGCTCGTTGACCTTGTTTACGTTAGATATTTATAAACCGATATTCAAGCCGGATGCGACGGATAAACAATTGGTGAAGGTAGGCAGAATCTTTGCCATAGCGCTTGGTATCGTAGCGGTTATCGTATCGCCCTTCATTTTGTATGCGCCTTCAGGATTATATTATTATTTGCAGGAGATGTTCGGATTTTACAATATCCCGATTATCGCTGCGGTCGTTGTTGGCTTTTTCAGCAAAAAAGTGCCGGCGATCGCGCCGAAGATTGCGCTTGGCGTGCACATT
>NZ_JAFFHZ010000001.1:3192500-3200000 GCF_017052585.1 Paenibacillus apiarius
TGGGAAAGGATGTGGAGTTGCCCAGACAACCAGGATGTTGGCTTAGAAGCAGCCATCATTTAAAGAGTGCGTAATAGCTCACTGGTCGAGTGAATCTGCGCCGAAAATGTAACGGGGCTAAACGTATCGCCGAAGCTATGGCTTGCATCGTAAGATGCATGGGTAGGGGAGCGTTGTGTATCGGGTTGAAGGTAGACCGGAAGGACTGCTGGACTATACACAAGTGAGAATGCCGGTATGAGTAACGAAAAGACATGTGAGAATCATGTCCGCCGAAAGCCTAAGGGTTCCTGGGGAAGGCTCGTCCGCCCAGGGTAAGTCGGGACCTAAGGCGAGGCCGAAAGGCGTAGTCGAAGGACAACAGGTTGAAATTCCTGTACCACCGTAAGCCGTTATGAGCAATGGGGGGACGCAGAAGGATAGGGACGCGAGCTGATGGATGCTCGTCCAAGCAGTGAGGCCGGTCAGTAGGCAAATCCGCTGACCATAAGGCTGGGCTGTGACGGGGAGGGAAATTTATAGTACCGAAGGTCTTGATTTCATGCTGCCAAGAAAAGCCTCTAGCCAGGTGAAGGTGCCCGTACCGCAAACCGACACAGGTAGGCGAGAAGAGAATTCTAAGGCGCGCGGAAGAACTCTCGTTAAGGAACTCGGCAAAATGACCCCGTAACTTCGGGAGAAGGGGTGCCTCGGTAGGGTGAATAGCCCGAGGGGGCCGCAGTGAAAAGGCCCAAGCGACTGTTTAGCAAAAACACAGGTCTGTGCGAAGCCGCAAGGCGAAGTATACGGGCTGACGCCTGCCCGGTGCTGGAAGGTTAAGGGGAGTGGTTAGCCGCAAGGCGAAGCTATGAACCGAAGCCCCAGTAAACGGCGGCCGTAACTATAACGGTCCTAAGGTAGCGAAATTCCTTGTCAGGTAAATTCTGACCCGCACGAATGGCGTAACGACTTGGGCGCTGTCTCAACGAGAGATCCGGTGAAATTTTAATACCTGTGAAGATGCAGGTTACCCGCGACAAGACGGAAAGACCCCATGGAGCTTTACTGCAGCTTGATATTGGACTTTGGTACGGTCTGTACAGGATAGGTGGGAGCCTGCGAAGCCGGTGCGCCAGCATCGGTGGAGGCATCGTTGGGATACCACCCTGATCGTATCGGAGTTCTAACCTAGGACCGTGACCCGGTTCGGGGACAGTGTCAGGTGGGCAGTTTGACTGGGGCGGTCGCCTCCTAAAGAGTAACGGAGGCGCCCCAAGGTTCCCTCAGAATGGTTGGAAATCATTCGAAGAGTGCAAAGGCAGAAGGGAGCTTGACTGCGAGACCTACAAGTCGAGCAGGGACGAAAGTCGGGCTTAGTGATCCGGTGGTACCGCATGGAAGGGCCATCGCTCAACGGATAAAAGCTACCCTGGGGATAACAGGCTTATCTCCCCCAAGAGTCCACATCGACGGGGAGGTTTGGCACCTCGATGTCGGCTCATCGCATCCTGGGGCTGAAGTAGGTCCCAAGGGTTGGGCTGTTCGCCCATTAAAGCGGTACGCGAGCTGGGTTCAGAACGTCGTGAGACAGTTCGGTCCCTATCTGTCGCGGGCGTAGGAAATTTGAGAGGAGCTGTCCTTAGTACGAGAGGACCGGGATGGACGTACCGCTGGTGTACCAGTTGTCTCGCCAGAGGCATGGCTGGGTAGCTACGTACGGAAGGGATAAGCGCTGAAAGCATCTAAGCGTGAAGCCCCCCTCAAGATGAGATTTCCCAATTTAGTAAGACCCCTTGAAGACGACGAGGTAGATAGGTTCGGGGTGGAAGCACAGCAATGTGTGGAGCTGACGAATACTAATCGGTCGAGGGCTTATCCTACTAACACAATTGATTCTAGAGCAAATGAAACTTTCGCGTTCAGTTTTCAAGGCGCAATCCTTGAATAACTGTTTGGTGACGATAGCGGAGGGGTTCCACGCGTACCCATCCCGAACACGACCGTTAAGCCCTCCAGCGCCGATGGTACTTGGACCGCAGGGTCCTGGGAGAGTAGGACGTTGCCAAGCAGACAAAGACCACTGACTTCTGTCGGTGGTTTTTTTCTATATAGGGAAAGAACGCAGTGAACCGGACGAGTGTTGACGTGCAGGAGAATACTGCACTTTTGCAGGGATTGTCGGGGCCATGCGGCTTTACAAGCTGCTGAGCTTGCTAGCCATTGCTGACCCCGGCAGACGGTGCGGAAATTGGCCAAGCCAGTGGCTACTAATCAATCTGAAATAGCGTCTTGACTAGTACAAACACCCCTTATGGGTGTTTTTTTTGTATATTATAGCGGCAAAATGCGTAAGGGGAAGCCATCTGATTCTTTTAATATCATCTTAGAATTATTAAGGTTTCTTAAAAAGGTTTAATCAATTGTTTCGTGGATTGCTTTCCTTATCCTGGCTGGTATTAGTAAAGAGCAGACAGATGAGAGGAGAAGTACAAATGAATCCATCGATGAAATTAGCAGTTGCTGCTCTGAGCAGCGTCGTATTGTGCCTTGTTTGGTTCAAAAAGGGCAAGCAATTTCAAATCACGACGAAAGATGGAAATCCATTAACGAAGGAAGAGCTTATCAAAATAGCAAAGACAATGGTCAAAAGTAACTGATATTAATCCTGCTAGTTATTAACGTTTTCTTAATAAATAATAATAGAATTTTTTGTGGTTTTTTACCAATGCCTTCGCTAGGATGATATAAGTGATCATATATTCAAGTATATACATAGGAGGATTTACCGTGAATTTGAAAAAAGCGATTGTCGCAATATTGGTCGTATCCGGCATGCTGGCCGCATTGGCAGGTCCGATTCCTGCAGGAGCCGAGGCAGCGCAAGAGAAGCAGCAAGAGCAGCAACAATCGGATCGCTGGACGGTTCAAGTGGATCCGAAGTTTACTGAAAAGTTGAATAAAGCGGTAAAGTTATTTGCCGGGAAAGACGTTGAATTGCAGAAGGCAGGCAAGCTTGGTGTTTATTCGGCTTACACCGCAGAAGTGCGATCTGTAGATGGGAAATATTTTGCGCGATATGACATCGATACAGGGATTATCTGGACCGTAGGCGGCCAAACCGCCACGCTTGACCAGATCAGCAAACAGGATCAAGAAGCAGTTCTGAAGGCGTTGAAAGGAATATATGAGAAGAAGGACTACGCATTTGATAATGAAGTTGAGGTGACTCACCAGTATACCGATGAGAAAGCAGAGGTGAGAGATGAGATAACGTACAGCTTGCGAGGAAAAGATTTCTCCGCCGACCTGAACAAAAATTGGGTTATTGGGGAAGATGGCCTCAGTTCTATAAAGATTGATTTCGATAAGAATGAGCTTGATCCGAAATTGTTGAAAGCGGCGACAGATGCCGCTAAAACAGCTTTTAATCATAAATTTGAAATGAAGCAGGGTCAGCTTCAGGGTTATTTTAGTATATGGAAACAAGGTCAAAAACCAGAATTAAAGTGGATGCTTCGGGACGACAAGGTTACGATTTACGCGGATCCCAAGTCAGGAAAAATAAATAGCGTAATCAATGAGCTCGGTATAAAAGTACGGGATAATAAAGGAATTTCAGAAAAAGAGGCAAAAGAAGCGGTTGCACCATTAGCAAAGAAATTGTTCAACATCGATCTTAATGGATATAACGTGAAATGGGATAACCTGACAAAAGACTATTGCTTCACCAAAAAGAATGGCACGAGTGTGAGGGCGGCATTGGATGCCAAGAAAAAAGCGGTATACATAAAAGCCGGGAGCGCTGCGGCTCCTGGGGCTTAGAAGTCACTGGGGTTACGCATGAGCGTAAAGAATAGCTTGCTTGAATTCTATTCTTCGCTGAAATAAGAACATAAGTATATATATACATAGGAGGATTTACTGTGAATTTGAAAAAAGCAATTATGGCATCAATGATCGTATCCAGCATGTTCATTACTTTGGCGGGGCCGATCCCTGCAGGAGCCGAGGCAGCGCAAGAGCAGCAGCAAGAGCAGCAGCAAGCGAAGAGCAAAGAAGTGAAAATCGACAAAAAGCTGGCTGCCAGGCTGCAAAAAGCGGTAAAGCAATTTGCGGGGAAAGAGATAAAGTTGCAGGATGCTGCCGAGTCTATAACTGATTCAGATGCAAAGGTTACATCGATAGATGGAAAGTACGTCGTCCACTTTGATTATAAAAAAGGTGAAGTATGGTCGATAGACGGAACGGTTCCACTCGATAAAATCAGCAAAGAGGCTCAGGAGGAGGTCCTGAAAGTGCTGAAAGAGGCATACGCAAAGAAAACATACGTCCTTGATAAAGAAGTTGTTCTGACTAAGCCTTATGATGGGAAAAAAGAAAAACTAAAAGATTATTTTTCGTATACGTTGACAGGGAAAGATTTTGAGGCAATATGGAGTGGGACAGGTTTTGTCAGAGAAGTTACAATAAAGCTTGCCAAGGAGGAGCTCGATTCGAAATGGCTGGAAACGGCAGCAAAAGCGATGAAAACGGCTTTCGATCATGATTTGAATGTAACAGCGGCGTATCTTGTTTCTGTCGGGGAAAATTATTATATGTTGTCACTTAAGGATAACGATGTATCACTTGAGATGGAAGCAAAAAAGGGAAAGGTCTTGAATGTATATCATAAAACAAGGAAAAAGGTAACGACCAACCAAGAGGTTACTGAAAAAGATGCAAAGGAAGTGGTCGCTCCTCTGGCCAAGGAATTATTTAATATCGATATTTCGGGATTGGAAGCGAAGTGGGACAACAAATTTAAAGATTATTATTTCGTTAAAGGCAAAGAAACGGTATTAAGAGCTGCATTGGATGCCGATAAGAACGCGGTGTACATTATATCGGGTGGCTAAGCATTATTGGTGGGGCATTAGACGTTATCAGACTAAAAATACAGGCTCGAATGAAATGTACAAATTCTAATTTTCGTTAGATGCACAATAAACCAAAGGAATACATAGAAGGATTACTATGAATGTAAAAAAAGCAATTCTAGCATCTATGATCGTATCCAGTATGTTAATTACTTTGACAGGCCCGATCCCAGCAGGAGCCGAGGCAGCACAAGAGCAGCACCAATCGGTGAGCAAAGAAGTGAAAATCGACAAGAAGCTGGCTGCCAAGCTGCAAAAAGCAATCAAACAATATGCAGGGAAAGAGATCAAGCTGAAGAATGTCGGTGAGAAGACAGAAGTTCATATGGCTGCAAAGGTTGAATCCGCAGACGGAAAGTACGCTCTCCACTTCAATATTGATGGAGGCAGAATATGGCAAATTGATGAAAAGGTCACAATCGACACAATCAGTAAACAGGATCAGGAGAAAGTCCTGAATGCATTGAAAAGAGCATATGCCAAGAAAACATATGCCTTTGATAAAGAAGTGATCAAGTCGCGACACTATGATGGTGATAAAGAAAAGCTAGGTGTGCCTTTATCGTATAAGTTTACTGGGAAAGACTTTGAAGTACACTTCTTCAAAGAAAATATTCCTAAAATGCCAAAAGATGCAGTTGGTGGATTTGAGATAAAGTTCACCAAGGAAGAGCTCGATCCGAAGTTGGTGGAAACGGCAACAAAAGCGGTAAAAACGGCATTCAATCATGATTTGGAAGTTACAGCCGCTAATCTAAGAAACTCTATTTGGACACTTGAGGATAAGTACGTATCGCTTGAAATAGTGAAGGGAGAGGTCACAAGCCTATATCATAAATCGCGTAAAGCGGTAACGACCAACAAGGAGATTACGGAAAAGGATGCTAAAGAAGTCGTTGCTCCGCTTGCTAAGGAATTATTCAATATCGACATTTCGGAGTATGAAGTGTGGGACAACTTATTTAAAGCTTACTCCTTCGTTAAAGGCAAAGGGACCGGAGTGAGAGCCGCATTGGATGCCGAAAAAAATGTCGTGTACATACAGTCCGGGATCAGAGCGGCCGCAGGGAATTAAAAAACACAAATAGATGCATAGGAGGATTTACCATGAATTTCAAAAAAGCTATCGTCGCAACACTGGTCGTCTCCGGCATGCTGGCCGCATTGGCCGGACCGATTCCTGCGAGTGCGGAGGCAGCGCAAGAGAAGCAGCAAGAACAGCAGCAAGCGAAGAGCAAAGAAGTGAAAATCGACAAAAAGATGGCTGCCAAGCTGCAAAAAGCGGTAAATGAACTTGCGGGGAAAGAGATTAAGCTTAAGGATATCGGCGAACTTAACAATAGGCGGGTCACGGCTCAATCTGCAGACGGAAAATATGGTGTTGACTTTGATTCTAAAAGCGGAAAAATATGGAGTGTTTTCGTCGAGACGACAATCGACAAAGTCGACAAAAAAATTCAAAACCAAGCCTTAGAACAGTTAAAGAAGGTCTATTCAAAGAAGAAATATGTATTTAACAAAAACGTTACACTGTACCAATCCTACGATAATAGTAAGGGGAAACTTGCCGATAATAGATATTATCATTTAGAAGGGAAAGATTTTCGCACTATCGTGCATCATAATATTTCAGAAGGCTATGCCAACGTCGCCAACACGACGATCGATATTGACAAAAAAGAACTTGATCCGAAATTGCTGAAATCGGCAACGGAAGCGATCAAAACGGCGTTCGATCATCAATTTGACGTGACGAAGGCGCAGATTGAGAGCTGGAATATTAGTACCTGGATACTTCAGGACGACAAAGTGACGGCCTATATGGAGAACGGGAAAGCAATCAGCCTGATCAATGAACAAGGCAATAAGGTCACGACGAACAAAGAGATGACAGAAAAAGAAGCCAAAGAAGCGGTCGCCCCGCTCGCGAAGAAATTATTCAATATCGACATTACGGGATATGAAGTAAAATGGGACAGCTTATTTAAAGATTACCGCTTCATCGAAAAAGATGATATTACGGCGGTGAGAGCCGCATTGGATGCCGAGAAAAATGTCGTGTACATAAAGTCGGGGAGCAGAGCGGCCGCAGGGAATTGAGTACTGTCAGATCTGCAAGACGGGAATATGCAGTCTGGTTATTCTTTTTTTCACTAAATCTACAATAAGAATACTACGTTATGAATAGGAGGAAATAAAATGAATGTAAAAAAAGCAATTTTAGCATCTATGATCGTATCCAGTATGTTGGTTACCCTGGCAGGCCCGAATCCTGCAGGCGCGGAGGCAGCACAAGAGCAGCAGCAGCAAAAAGCGGAAAGAAAGAAATTCCAAATTGACAAGAAGATGGCCGCCAAGCTGCAAAAAGCGGTAAAACAATTTGCAGGAAAAGAGATAAAGCTTGAGGATGTTGGCGAGCTTGAGAATGGGCAGGTCACGGTTCAATCTGCAGACGGAAAATATGGTGTTTTCTTCGATCCTAAAAAAGAAAGAATATGGAGTGTTTCCGTCAAGACGACAATCGACAAAGTCGGCAAAAAATTTCAAGACGAAGCCTTAGAACAGTTGAAGAAGGCCTATTCAAAGAAGAAATACGTGTTTAACA
>NZ_JAFFHZ010000001.1:3205000-3210000 GCF_017052585.1 Paenibacillus apiarius
GGGAAAGGATGTGGAGTTGCACAGACAACCAGGATGTTGGCTTAGAAGCAGCCATCATTTAAAGAGTGCGTAATAGCTCACTGGTCGAGTGACTCTGCGCCGAAAATGTAACGGGGCTAAACGTATCGCCGAAGCTATGGCTTGCATCTATGATGCATGGGTAGGGGAGCGTTGTGTATCGGGTTGAAGGTAGACCGGAAGGACTGCTGGACTATACACAAGTGAGAATGCCGGTATGAGTAACGAAAAGACATGTGAGAATCATGTCCGCCGAAAGCCTAAGGGTTCCTGGGGAAGGCTCGTCCGCCCAGGGGAAGTCGGGACCTAAGGCGAGGCCGAAAGGCGTAGTCGAAGGACAACAGGTTGAAATTCCTGTACCACCGTAAGCCGTTATGAGCAATGGGGGGACGCAGAAGGATAGGGACGCGAGCTGATGGATGCTCGTCCAAGCAGTGAGGCCGGTCAGTAGGCAAATCCGCTGACCATAAGGCTGGGCTGTGACGGGGAGGGAAATTTACAGTACCGAAGGTCTTGATTTCATGCTGCCAAGAAAAGCCTCTAGCCAGGTGAAGGTGCCCGTACCGCAAACCGACACAGGTAGGCGAGAAGAGAATTCTAAGGCGCGCGGAAGAACTCTCGTTAAGGAACTCGGCAAAATGACCCCGTAACTTCGGGAGAAGGGGTGCCTCGGTAGGGTGAATAGCCCGAGGGGGCCGCAGTGAAAAGGCCCAAGCGACTGTTTAGCAAAAACACAGGTCTGTGCGAAGCCGCAAGGCGAAGTATACGGGCTGACGCCTGCCCGGTGCTGGAAGGTTAAGGGGAGTGGTTAGCCGCAAGGCGAAGCTATGAACCGAAGCCCCAGTAAACGGCGGCCGTAACTATAACGGTCCTAAGGTAGCGAAATTCCTTGTCAGGTAAATTCTGACCCGCACGAATGGCGTAACGACTTGGGCGCTGTCTCAACGAGAGATCCGGTGAAATTTTAATACCTGTGAAGATGCAGGTTACCCGCGACAAGACGGAAAGACCCCATGGAGCTTTACTGCAGCTTGATATTGGACTTTGGTACGGTCTGTACAGGATAGGTGGGAGCCTGCGAAGCCGGTGCGCCAGCATCGGTGGAGGCATCGTTGGGATACCACCCTGATCGTATCGGAGTTCTAACCTGGGACCGTAATCCGGTTCGGGGACAGTGTCAGGTGGGCAGTTTGACTGGGGCGGTCGCCTCCTAAAGAGTAACGGAGGCGCCCCAAGGTTCCCTCAGAATGGTTGGAAATCATTCGAAGAGTGCAAAGGCAGAAGGGAGCTTGACTGCGAGACCTACAAGTCGAGCAGGGACGAAAGTCGGGCTTAGTGATCCGGTGGTACCGCATGGAAGGGCCATCGCTCAACGGATAAAAGCTACCCTGGGGATAACAGGCTTATCTCCCCCAAGAGTCCACATCGACGGGGAGGTTTGGCACCTCGATGTCGGCTCATCGCATCCTGGGGCTGAAGTAGGTCCCAAGGGTTGGGCTGTTCGCCCATTAAAGCGGTACGCGAGCTGGGTTCAGAACGTCGTGAGACAGTTCGGTCCCTATCTGTCGCGGGCGTAGGAAATTTGAGAGGAGCTGTCCTTAGTACGAGAGGACCGGGATGGACGTACCGCTGGTGTACCAGTTGTCTCGCCAGAGGCATGGCTGGGTAGCTACGTACGGAAGGGATAAGCGCTGAAAGCATCTAAGCGTGAAGCCCCCCTCAAGATGAGATTTCCCAATTTAGTAAGACCCCTTGAAGACGACGAGGTAGATAGGTTCGGGGTGGAAGCACAGCAATGTGTGGAGCTGACGAATACTAATCGGTCGAGGGCTTATCCTAATAACAATGATTCTAGAGCAAATGAAACTTTCGCGTTCAGTTTTCAAGGCGCAAACCTTGAATATCTGTTTGGTGACGATAGCGGAGGGGTTCCACGCGTACCCATCCCGAACACGACCGTTAAGCCCTCCAGCGCCGATGGTACTTGGACCGCAGGGTCCTGGGAGAGTAGGACGTTGCCAAGCAAGCGAATAGCCCACTTCCTCAAATGAGGTGAGTGGGCTATTTATTGTCCACATTCTATTCAAAGTGTTCATGATTCAGGGGATAATTCAAATAGACGATCGAAAAGTTATCTACATGTGAATTACTTTTCTAAAGATTCCATTTTGTGAAGAAAAAAACTTGTTATCGTTTTGCTTCCACTTATTTGAGAGTGAATATATGGAGCATTTCATACATATTTGTAAAAAAAGCCTTGCATTTCGTCTTTAATGAAGACGTCATGCGAGGCTTTTTTAATAACGGTATATCAGGATTGTTTGCGCAAGATTCGAATGACTTGACTTGTATCCGCCAAATATCGAATCGTCTCATCGTGCTGGGTGGAGGCGTAAGCAAAGAATAGCGTGTCCACTGCAAGCAATTGAGCAAGACGTGAACTGGTCGCAGCACTGCGAAACACCGCTTCCGGCGCGTGAGCAACATTTAGCATGTAGGTGGCGTTAGTGCTTAGTTCATGCTCACCGTATCGGGATATACCGACAGTAACGAAGTCGTATTCATTCGCGAGTTTAACGGATTGGACGACCTCTTTCGTCTTTCCACTGTACGACACTCCGATGAAGACGGAGCCTGGAGGGGCATTGGCGATATTAACGGCCAGTACATGTTGATCGTGAAAAGCAAAGGCCATTTTGCCTAGACGCATCCACTTCTGTGCAATGTCTTCTGCTACAACCAAGGAGGCGCCTATCCCGTACGTATAAATGGCAGGTGCCTGGGCCATCGCAGCTGCGATTTGATTCACCATTTCACTATCCAGTGCTTCAGCTGTATCTTGAAGAGCCTGAATGCTGTTGGACATGGTCTTTTTTATAATGGAATCGGTCGTATCACTGGGGTCGAAATCATAATAAGTAGGGCGTTCATGTTTAGCCATATCAAGAGAAAGACGAACCTTAAGCTGTGGGAAGCCCCCGACCTGCAAGGAGTTGCAAAATCGAACGACAGAAGCGCCACTGGTCTCCGCCTTTTCGGCGAGATCATGAATGCTAATATTCGCAACCTCTTCTGGATGCTCTAATATGTAGCGTGCTACTTTTTGCTCAGACTGTGACAGACTATCGTACAAAGCTTGAATTTGTGTCAAGATACTTCCCATCATAACAAAAGCCCCCTGAATGTATTTCAGATTATGAAGAAAATAGGACATCTATGGAGATTATGCTCCAAGATGCCCTATATATCCGAGAGTTATTCGGTATCTTTATTATGCTCTAATAGAAGTTCTTTTGTAAAGCCGAAGAAGTAGGTCAGCAGGAAGCCTGCAATATAGGAAGCGACAAGACCAAGCAAGTAACCGACGATTGAAGCACCGATGCCAAGTGGCCCTGTTACAAGCGGTACAAGAACTAAGCCGGAAGGTCCAATAGCCATGGAGCCGATAAAGTTGCTTGACATCGCATACAACCCGAGCACTGCACCACCGAAGCCACCACCGATACAAGCTGTGATAAACGGACGGCCTAATGGCAAGGATACGCCGTAGATCAAAGGCTCACCAATCCCTAAGAAACCGACAGGCAGAACCCCTTTAATCAGATTGCGCATTCTTTTGTTATGCTTCAATTTCATATAGATAGCAATCGCTGCACCGACTTGACCCGCGCCGGCCATAGCCAGGATAGGAAGAAGCGCGGTGTAACCGAACTGCGTAATCAATTCCGCATGAATCGGAATCAAAGCTTGATGTAATCCAAACATAACAAGCGGCAAGAAGGATGTTGCGAGTACGAACCCGGACAATGGTCCGCCATGCCCAAGGAGCCATGTTGTTGCCGTTCCGATTGCCTGTGAGATGGCACCAGCAAGCGGCATGAATACAAAGATCGTGATTAATCCTACGACTAGCAGGGCGATTGTTGGCGTTACGATAATATCAATAGCAGCTGGGACACGTTTGCGCACCCATTTTTCAATATAAGAAATCAAGACTGCAGCGAATATCGCACCGATAATACCGCCTTGACCCGGATTCAACGTAATTTCCCCAATTAGCGGATAGGTATACGAAATATTCGCAACGCTTGGAGCGATAATAATTGCGGAGACCGCACCACCTAATGAAGGGGTTCCTCCGAATTCCTTAGCAGCATTCACGCCGGCGAATACGGTTAGATACAGGAAAAAGGCGGAACCGATTACACTGACGATCGGCTGTAACGTGACCATCCATTCTGGTGAGAAGCCTGTCTTCATCAAGTTGGCCATAAGACCTGCAATACCATTAATAAGACCGGCACCGACGAGAGCAGGAATCATTGGAATGAAGATATTCCCTATCTTTCGCAGGAAGTTTTTAAATGGCGTATTGTTTTTCTTCTTAAGATCGGCCTTAATATCCTGACCTTTTGCTTGCGTGTTAGCTGGCATAGGAGCTGCTGCCGTTTCCGAACCTTCACCTGACTCAATAATGGAAGCAAGCTCGTCTGCTACTTTCTTTACGGTTCCTGGGCCGAGGACGATTTGATACGTTTCATCGTCAACTATACCCATTACACCTTTGGTGCTTTTGATTCTTGCTTCATTAATAATGCTTCGATCCACGAGGTTAATCCGAAGGCGAGTAATACAGTTCGTAAAGTTATTAATGTTTGAAGCCCCGCCGACAGCATCGAGAATCTCTTTTGCAAGTGCACGATGTTGATTCATGGTGTTTCCCTCCTAGTCATTAAACATCTTGTTGTGGAGTACAATCGAGCCGTGCTTATGCTGCAATTCCTATCACCCTGACTCGTGATGGGTTCATCAGGCGCACATGTGATATGACAGCGTAACGCATTATTTTATGGCTTGGCGTACGAAGCCTTGAGACTGTTCTAGCTTCTGAAGTGTTTCTTCATACGTCAATCCTGTCAAAATCATGACGATGGCGGCTTTTGGTTTATTGTCCGCTAGTTCGAGATACTTCTCTGCTGTTG
>NZ_JAFFHZ010000001.1:3215000-3697500 GCF_017052585.1 Paenibacillus apiarius
AGCGACTGTTTAGCAAAAACACAGGTCTGTGCGAAGCCGCAAGGCGAAGTATACGGGCTGACGCCTGCCCGGTGCTGGAAGGTTAAGGGGAGTGGTTAGCCGCAAGGCGAAGCTATGAACCGAAGCCCCAGTAAACGGCGGCCGTAACTATAACGGTCCTAAGGTAGCGAAATTCCTTGTCAGGTAAATTCTGACCCGCACGAATGGCGTAACGACTTGGGCGCTGTCTCAACGAGAGATCCGGTGAAATTTTAATACCTGTGAAGATGCAGGTTACCCGCGACAAGACGGAAAGACCCCATGGAGCTTTACTGCAGCTTGATATTGGACTTTGGTACGGTCTGTACAGGATAGGTGGGAGCCTGCGAAGCCGGTGCGCCAGCATCGGTGGAGGCATCGTTGGGATACCACCCTGATCGTATCGGAGTTCTAACCTAGGACCGTCATCCGGTTCGGGGACAGTGTCAGGTGGGCAGTTTGACTGGGGCGGTCGCCTCCTAAAGAGTAACGGAGGCGCCCCAAGGTTCCCTCAGAATGGTTGGAAATCATTCGAAGAGTGCAAAGGCAGAAGGGAGCTTGACTGCGAGACCTACAAGTCGAGCAGGGACGAAAGTCGGGCTTAGTGATCCGGTGGTACCGCATGGAAGGGCCATCGCTCAACGGATAAAAGCTACCCTGGGGATAACAGGCTTATCTCCCCCAAGAGTCCACATCGACGGGGAGGTTTGGCACCTCGATGTCGGCTCATCGCATCCTGGGGCTGAAGTAGGTCCCAAGGGTTGGGCTGTTCGCCCATTAAAGCGGTACGCGAGCTGGGTTCAGAACGTCGTGAGACAGTTCGGTCCCTATCTGTCGCGGGCGTAGGAAATTTGAGAGGAGCTGTCCTTAGTACGAGAGGACCGGGATGGACGTACCGCTGGTGTACCAGTTGTCTCGCCAGAGGCATGGCTGGGTAGCTACGTACGGAAGGGATAAGCGCTGAAAGCATCTAAGCGTGAAGCCCCCCTCAAGATGAGATTTCCCAATTAGTAAGACCCCTTGAAGACGACGAGGTAGATAGGTTCGGGGTGGAAGCACAGCAATGTGTGGAGCTGACGAATACTAATCGGTCGAGGGCTTATCCTAATAATAATGATTCTAGAGCAAATGAAACTTTCGCGTTCAGTTTTCAAGGCGCAATCCTTGAATATCTGTTTGGTGACGATAGCGGAGGGGTTCCACGCGTACCCATCCCGAACACGACCGTTAAGCCCTCCAGCGCCGATGGTACTTGGACCGCAGGGTCCTGGGAGAGTAGGACGTTGCCAAGCAGAGAAACCACTGACATTATGTTAGTGGTTTTTTTGCCTTGTCCACAACTTATCCCCATACTTTGTGGACTTGTGAGTAAGTTCGATTGTTGGCATCATCTTTTGGAAATCATCCACAGGTGAATAAGTCAGCAGATCAGTTGCGAACGCGCTTTGTTTTCCTTGTTTTCATTCACACATTCCTCCACAAATGTTTATAACCTATGGGTAAGTTGAGTGTCGTCCACATTTTCATTCATGTATGCTCTAAGGGTGGAAATTAATTGATTTTATTGTATGATCGGATGTGCAATTAATAAGCTTTGTTATATCCACATGTTAATAAGTTTTCACAACGATACCAACAGCATTATCTTTCAGCATTGTAAGGCAAGCGAAAGTTAATTCGATGGGACAGATTCCTTCTTTTTCATACAATAGCAGTAGAGAAAGGAGGTCGAGTCTGATGAGAAGCATCAAACGAGGATATACTATTCATGCATCGGTTCTGATTCCGCTGCGCGCGAAGGCTGCACACACGTTCTCCGAACGGAAGCAGCATCCAGAACAGGAATGCGCCGCAACAGAACATCGACCTGAATCCAAGGAAATAATCGCCTATAAATCGCGGTCCATTCGGTGGAAGCGTTGGGTTATATATAGTTTGTTAATCACTCTTATTGCCCCGGTGTTGGTTTGGGCCGGGATGGCTGCCATTGCTCCGGTATGGATGGACCAAGAGAAGCTGGCTGCATTCCGTCAGGAGATTGAACGGGGTGCCGTTACGGTGCAGGGACAGCATCGGGTCCACATTGCGGAAATGCCCGTTTATGTATCGGGTGCGCTGCTCGCAATTGAGGACCATCGATATCGTCTGCATCCTGGCATCGATCCGATCGGAGTGGCACGTTCGATATGGATTAATGCGACGAGGCAAAAAAAAGTTCAGGGCGGCAGTACCATTACGATGCAGCTGGCACGGAACCTGTTTTTAACGCATGACAAGACGTATTCCCGTAAGCTGAAGGAAATGGCAATCGCGGCGAACTTGGAATGGAATTTCAGCAAGCAGGATATTTTGGAAATGTATTTCAATAAAGTATATTTCGGCCATGGACGTTATGGCATTGAAGATGCGGCACGTTTTTATTTCGGAAAAACGACGGTTACGGACGGTGGGCTGCCGACGATTAATGTGGCGGAAGCGGCGATGCTGGTTGGGTTGCTCAAAGCTCCGGAACATTATTCCCCGGCTAAAAATATGGACCTTGCCGTCAAGCGGCAGCGAGTCGTTCTCAAGCGAATGGCCGATCTGGATATGATTACGGAAGCGGAGCGGCAACAGGCGTTGAAGACGGAGATTAACGTAGTTGCAAATAAAAAATAACAAATGGCACACGATTCGGGCAATGACCTGGTTCGTGTGTTTTTCTTTTCTGTTGCAGGATACATATCGTCTAATGATGCCTAGCTGCATTCTCCCCTTAACTCAGTGAGGATTGAGATGAAAATAGTAGGGCGGGGCATTTTGAATATTTGAATGCTCGTATTCTGAACAAGTGGGAGAGTGTTACTAAGGAACTAGCGCAAGGTTTTGGAGCACGGAACCTAGTCGAGTCATTCTTTATGGATATGGGCGCATCGTAGTATAATGGAGACAAGAGAGGAGGCATGTCTGCCGGATGAAGGAATGGACGCTTGTCGTATTTATTTATTTGCTTATCGTCAATATAGTTGGCTATCAGATGATGGTAATCGATAAGAAACGGGCGGTTAGGCAGCGTTACCGCATTCCTGAGCGCAAGCTGTTCTTGACGGCATGGCTCGGCGGAGCACTGGGGGTGCTCACGGGAATGTACAATAAACGCCACAAGACGCAGCATGCCGCGTTTACCGCTGGCATCCCGTTTATTTTGCTCATTAACATATTTGTGTTTGGTTTCATATTGCTGCGTTTTGGTTAAAAATAGGTCAAGAGTAAGATGTTATGGTATGATTGTTATATAGCGGTGACTAATAGAGAGAGTGGTGATAGGTATGGTATTTCAACGCATCTTAGTAGCTTATGACAGTTCAGAACCTTCCCGCAAGGCGTTAGAGCATGCGATTAGCATTGCGGAAAATAACGCGGCGACGCATTTGCGCGTAGTGCACGTGTTTCAATTCCCGCAGTATTTCGTAGGCACGGCATATGCAACAGCCTCGGCCGAGACGAATGAAGAGCTCTATGAATATGCGGAACGCATTCAGCAGGAGGCCGAGCAGAAGACGGCTTTGCTCGGAGAACGTGCGGAAGTCGCGCTGCTGCAGGGGCCTCCGGGACAGTCGATTGTCGCCGAAGCGGAAGATCATAAGTGCGACCTGATCATCATCGGCAGCCGCGGCTTGAGCGGTTTGAAGGAATTTGTTCTGGGCAGCGTCAGCCACCACGTGGTGCAGCATGCGAAAGTACCGGTTCTCGTCATGAAATAAAGCATCTCTCTACAGACCGGCAATGGGCGGATACCGCATCATTGCCGGTTTTTTGCTGCCATGCAAATCGTTATTATCAAAAACCGAACAATTATAATGACTAAGTAAATATCATTCGTTTTTAATGGTTGACATCCGCAGCGGCGCCTTGTTAAACTTAAGTTGCACTGATAATTGGCGAATGTTGATTCGCACTACTAACCGAATAATGATTCTCGTATAATTCTGGGAATATGGCCGGAAGTTTCTACCCAAAGACCGTAAATTTTTGGACTACGAGAATGACGAACATACGGTAGCTTTATTTAGGTTCGCCTTCTGTCTTCATGGAAGGACAGGAAGTGCGGACTGCATGTCATAGATGGTCTGCCGACCGTTGTTTGCTCATTTCTCATATTGACCAACCGATCACCGTTCAGGGGAGACAACTGCTTCCACTGAATTTTTTTGTTTATTTGGATAGGAAAGCATGGAACTTGGCGAAAGCGGGTGGATTACGTGGAGAACGTGACGAACAAGGAACAACAACGCCTGCCGTTAGTGGGCGTCATTATGGGCAGTACTTCCGATTGGGAGACGATGAAGCTGGCGTGCCAGGTGCTTGCCGAGCTGGGCGTGCCATTCGAGAGCCGCGTCGTCTCGGCGCACCGGACGCCGGATGAGATGTTCCGCTATGCGGAGACGGCGGTGGAGCGCGGATTGCGCGTCATTATCGCGGGAGCTGGCGGCGCGGCGCATCTGCCCGGCATGGTGGCGGCGAAGACGGTGCTGCCGGTCATCGGCGTGCCGGTGAAGTCGTCCCATCTAAGCGGGATGGACTCGTTGCTGTCCATCGTGCAGATGCCAGCCGGCGTGCCGGTAGCGACCGTAGCGATTGGACCGGCGGGAGCGACGAACGCCGGGCTGTTGGCCGTGCAGATGCTTGGCATGCACGATGAGGCTGTGCGCGCCCGCTTGGAGGCGCGCCGGGAAGCGGTGCGGCAGCAGGTGCAGGCCACGGGGGCGCTCGAATGAGGGCGCCTGTGGACGGCTGCACGCTGCCGGAAGAGCGCAGCTCGCGCGCCGATGCGCCGGTGCTGGCACCCGGCGCGACTGTCGGCGTGCTCGGCGGTGGCCAGCTGGGGCGCATGCTGGCGCTTGACGGCGTCCGCATGGGCTACCGCTTCGTCGCGCTTGAGCCTGCGCCGGATGCGCCTTGCCGCGACGTGGCGGCGATCATCGCTGCCGACTATGGCGACGAAGAAGCGGCGCACCGCCTGGCGGCACATTCCGACGTCATCACGTATGAGTTCGAGAACGTGTCTGCCGAAGCGGTCGAGCGGCTGGAGCGCGAAGCGTATGTGCCGCAAGGAAGCCGCCTGCTGCGCCTGACGCAGCATCGCCTGCGCGAGAAGGAAGCGCTCAGCGCCGCGGGCGTCCCGGTCGCGCCATACGCGGCCGTCGCGTCCGCCGCAGAGGTGCGCCAGCGCTTGGCCGCCTTCGGGGGCATGGGCGTGCTGAAGACCGCCACCGGCGGCTACGACGGCAAAGGCCAACGCATCCTCCGCCATGAGGATGAGGCAGAGGATGCTTACAATGCCCTCGCTGCGCTAACGCCCAATCTCATATTGGAAGCGTTCATTCCGTTCGTTCACGAGCTATCCGTCATCGCGGCTCGCAGTCCGCGAGGTGAAATCGCCACCTTCCCGGTGGCCGAAAATATCCACCGCCATCACATCTTGCATCTATCGATCGTGCCTGCGCGCATTCCCGCTGCCGTACAGGCGGAGGCGGAGCGACTGGCACGGCGCATCGCCGAAGCGCTTGATGTCGTCGGTCTTATCGCCGTGGAAATGTTCCACACTGCAGATGGCCGCCTTATCGTTAATGAGTTGGCTCCGCGCCCGCACAATTCGGGGCATTATACGATGGATGCGTGCCGGACATCCCAGTTCGAGCAGCACCTGCGGGCGATATGCAACCTGCCGCTCGGGGATACTGCACTGCAATCGCCAGTCGTCATGGCGAATCTGCTCGGCGATCACGCCGCAGACATGGTACAATGGTTCCGTGCCGATGATCCGGCCGCGAAGCGATACGGTGTTACGCCGAAGCTTCATTGGTACGGGAAGTCGGAAGCGAAGCTGAAGCGGAAAATGGGGCATATTAACATTTTAGCGCCTACCATCGACGCTGCGCTTGAATGGATGAAAGAAACGAACATGTGGAGGAACGCAGACAATGATTGAACGGTACTCACGCCCGGAGATGCGGGCCATTTGGACGGAAGAGAACAAATTTAAAGCCTGGCTTGAAGTCGAACTGTGCGCTTGCGAAGCATGGGCGGAGCTTGGTGTCATTCCGAAGGAAGATACGGTGGAGCTGCGCGCGAAGGCAAGCTTCGACATCGATCGGATTATTGAAATCGAGGCGGAAACCCGCCATGACGTAATCGCCTTCACCCGTGCGGTCTCGGAGACACTCGGGCCGGAACGGAAATGGGTGCATTATGGTTTAACGTCAACCGACGTGGTAGATACCGCGCTTGGATACTTGATGAAGCAGGCGAATGAGATTATTGAGCAGGACCTGCTCCGTTTCATTGAAATCCTGAAGAACAAGGCGCTTGAATACAAAGATACGCCAATGATGGGCCGCACCCACGGCGTGCATGCGGAGCCGACGACGTTCGGCCTCAAGATGGCGCTTTGGTATGCGGAAATGCAGCGCAACCTGGAACGGTTCCGCCAAGCGGCGGACGGCGTCCAGTACGGCAAAATTTCCGGAGCGGTCGGCACTTACGCGAACATTGACCCGTCCGTAGAGAAATTCGTCTGCGAGAAGCTCGGCACGAAGCCGGCTCCGATTTCCACACAGACGCTGCAGCGCGACCGCCATGCCGAATATATGGCTACGCTGGCGCTGATCGCGACTTCGCTTGATAAGTTTGCGACCGAAGTTCGCGCCCTGCAGAAGAGTGAATTCCGCGAAGTGGAGGAAGCGTTCGCGAAAGGCCAGAAGGGTTCATCCGCGATGCCGCATAAACGCAATCCAATCGGCAGCGAGAACATTTCCGGCTTGTCACGCGTTATGCGCGGCTACATGCTCTCCGCTTACGAGAACGTGCCGTTGTGGCATGAGCGCGATATTTCGCACAGCTCGGTAGAGCGCATCATTTTGCCGGATGCGACGATGCTGATGAACTACATGCTGAACCGCTTCATGAACATCGTGAAAAATTTGACGGTGTTCCCGGAAAATATGAAACGAAACATGCAGCGCACGTTCGGCGTGCCATTCTCCGGCCGTGTCATGACGAAGCTCATCGATCATGGCTGGAGCCGCGAGCAAGCATATGACACGGTACAGCCACGCGCCATGCAGGCATGGGAAGAGCAGCGGAGCTTCCGCGATATTATTGAGAGCACGCCGGAGATTACGTCCGTGCTGAGCGCGGACGAGATTGCAGATGCGTTCAACCCGACGTGGCATTTGAAGCACGTGGATACGATTTTCAAGCAAGTGGGATTGATGGAATAGAAGGGTAAGGCCGCTTTTGATTCGCATCATGCTTGGGGGAGGCTGTTAACGTGTCAACCGTAGCGATATCATCCGCAGCAGATTTGGTGAAAGCGCCGCTTGTGTACAAGGGGAAGGTGCGCGAGCTGTATGATTTGGGGGAACATTTCCTCATCGTGGTGACGGACCGTATTTCGGCGTTCGACTATGTGCTGGACCCGGCTGTTCCTGAGAAAGGCAGCGTGCTGAACCGTTTGAGCGCATTTTGGTTCGAAGAGACGAAGCCGCTTATTGGCAATCACGTCGTGCATACCGATGTGGAACGGCTTGGCGGGATTGTCACGGACAAGGAACTGCTGCGCGACCGCATCATGGTGACGAAGAAGGCGGAGCGCATCGATATTGAGTGCGTCGTGCGCGGCTACATTACCGGCGGAGGCTGGCGCCAATACAAGCAGACGCAGGCCGTGAACGGTATCGGGCTGCCTGCCGGACTGCGGAAGAACGAGCGCTTTCCTGCGCCGCTGTTCACGCCAGCGGCGAAGAACGACGTCGGCCATGATGAAGATATTTCATTCGCGCGCATGCAGGAACTGGTTGGGACGGAGCTGGCGGACAAGCTGCGCGACAAAAGCATCATGCTATATGAGCATGCCCGCGCATATTGCGAGGAGCGGGGCATCATTCTGGCAGATTGCAAATTCGAGTTCGGCCTCGTTGACGGCAAGCCAATCCTGATCGATGAAATTTTCACGCCGGATTGCTCCCGTTTTTGGGCGAAGGAAAACTATGCGCTCGATATTGAAATCGACAGCATGGATAAGGAGCCTGTGCGCACCTATTTGGCGCATTCGGACTGGGATCAGAACAGCAAGCCAGATCCGCTGCCGCAGCACGTCGTTGACGAGACGACGCGCCGGTATGTGGACATTTGGATAAGATTGACGAACTAGGGCATTAGGGGAGCTAGCCGCACGGGTAGCGCGAAGCAGGGACCCATAGAAGCATCGCACGGCATGAGCCGAGCGATGCTTTTTTTGTGTTAACAAATACAAATTGACTTCTTGCTCAACTAGTGATAAATTAATTCATACTAAGTTTATAGGAATTTACTAATTTAAATCATGCTAAGGATAGTGATAGAGATGAGAGGCCAACTGATTGACGAGTTAGGAGAGCAATATGATCAAATCGTTGCTTGGCGCAGGCATTTGCATCAGCATCCCGAACTTTCGTTTCAAGAAACGAATACGGCAAAGTTTATTGCCGAGCAGCTCGCAAGTTTCGGAATCGAAGTGAAAGCGGGTGTAGGAGGAGGCGGTGTTATCGGATATTTGCGCGGCAAGCAAGCGGGACCGGCGATTGCATTCCGTGCCGATTTCGATGCGCTTCCGATTCACGAGGAGAACGATGTTCCTTACAAATCGTCCGTCGATGGAGTTATGCATGCTTGCGGACATGACGGGCATACGTCCACGCTGCTTGGTGTGGCCAAAGTGCTGAGCGGCTATCGGGAGCAGCTTCATGGAACACTCGTATTTATCTTTCAGCATGCCGAAGAGAAACCGCCTGGCGGCGCTAAATTGATGATCGAAGACGGCGCTCTAGACGGAGTGGACTATATATACGGAGCTCACTTGTCGAGCGAGATCCCGCTCGGACAGATTGGATTGCGGGAAGGGGCCTTCATGGCAGCGGCCGATGCTTTTGCCATTACGATTCAGGGCAAGGGCGGGCACGGCGCCAAGCCGCATCAGACCGTGGACGCGCTTGTTATCGGCAGTCAGGCCGTGCAAGCCTTGCAGCACATTGTGGCCCGCCGCGTGAATCCGCTTCACTCTGCTGTCGTGACAGTCGGTGTCTTTCAAGCCGGCAATGCTTTTAATGTCATTGCGGATAAAGCGCGAATGGAGGGAACGGTACGCACGTTCGATCAGGCCGTCCGCGGGCAAATCGAAGCGGATATCCGCACGATAACGAAAGGCATCAGCGAAGCGAACGGCGCAGGCCACGACGTTGCGTATACGTACGGTTATCCCGCGCTCATCAATCCGCACGCGGAGACGGCGCAGCTTCGCGACATCATTGCGAACCTGTTGGGCAACGATGTTTTCTATGATCAACAACCGTCTATGGGGGCTGAGGATTTCGCTTACTATCTGCAACACAAGCCAGGGGCTTTTTTTAACGTAGGTTCTAAAAATGAGAGTCCAGATACGGCATATCCGCACCATCATCCGCGTTTTGATATCGATGAGCAGGCTTTGCTCGTTGCAGGCAATATATTTGTAGCGCTGGCAGCTCATTATTTACTTAAATGAGGTAGGTATTATGATTGAATTGCAAAATGTGCACAAAGTGTACGCAGGCAAAGAAAAAAGTGTGGCAGCATTGAAGGAAATCAATCTTAAAGTTGAACCAGGGGACATTTTCGGCGTCATCGGATTTAGCGGAGCGGGCAAAAGCACGCTTATCCGCACGATAAACTTTTTGGAAAGGCCCTCTTCCGGGCATGTAATCGTTGATAATAAAGAGTTGGGCAGTTTAACAAGCAAGCAGCTGCGTGAAGCCAGAAAACGAATTGGCATGATATTTCAAAATTTTAATTTGTTGGATTCGAAGACGGTTTTCAAAAATGTTGCCATTCCTCTTATATTGAACGGCACGGACAAAGCTCAAATTACGCAAAGGGTACATGAGCTGCTGACGTTTGTTGGACTGGAAGACAAGGCTCACAGTTATCCAAGCGAGCTCTCAGGGGGGCAAAAGCAGCGTGTGGGCATAGCTCGCGCTCTGGCGACCAACCCGTCGGTTCTCTTATGTGACGAAGCCACATCGGCGCTTGATCCGCAAACAACGGCATCCATCCTGCAATTGCTGGAACGCATTAATCGTCAATATAACATTACCATTTTAATCATTACTCATGAAATGCAAGTCATTAAAAACATTTGCAATCGTGTAGCTGTAATGGAAAACGGGAAAATCATCGAACAAGGAAATGTGCTGGATGTGTTTGGCAACCCGCAGGCAGAGACAACGAAAAATTTTGTCAGCACTGTTATTCATGATGAGGCGCCGCCATCTATTTTAGACAGTATCCGTAACGCACAGGGGGATAGCCGCTTTTTCAAGCTCAAATTTATTGGGAATAGCGCGCAGAAGTCATTGTTATTCGATATTGCCAAAAAATTTGATGTGCAAGTCGAAATTTTATTTGCTACCGCCACAGAAATGCAAGGCACGATGCTCAACAACTTTATGATTGAACTGAGCGGCGCGGAGCCAGAGGTTGAACAAGCCTATCATTTTATGACGAAGCAGCATATTACGGTAGAAGAAGTGATGAAATATGAATAACGCAATTACTAGTGATCAAGTCATTCAGGCCATACAAGAGACGCTGCAAATGGTAAGCATTTCGTTGCTTGTCGGAGCGCTTATCGGGATTCCGCTAGGGCTGCTGCTAGTTCTTACACGCAAAGGCGGAATTTTAAAAAATAGCGCCATTTTTTCCGTTTTAAATAACGTAATCAATATTGTACGCTCGTTGCCGTTCATTATATTGCTGGTAGCGATCGTCCCTTTCACGAAATTCATTGTCGGAACATCGATTGGAACTAGTGCCGCGATTGTGCCTTTAATCGTCTATATCGCTCCTTATATAGCCAGACTTGTTGAAAATTCAGTGTTGGAAGTGGACCAAGGCATTATCGAAGCGGCAGAAGCTATGGGAGCGACACCGCTGCAGATCATTTGGCATTTTATTTTGCCTGAAGCTTTGAGTTCCTTAATCTTATCTTTAACGACTGCGACCATCGGCTTAATCGGCGCTACCGCTATGGCGGGCACGGTCGGTGGCGGCGGAATTGGCGATCTGGCCATCAGTTATGGTTATGAACGTTTTAACACGGCAGTCATTGTGATTACGGTCATTATTCTCATTATTTTAGTGCAGGGCATTCAAACTTTGGGCAATGTGTTGGCTCGTAAAATACGAAGACAATAAGTTGGGACCATCATAGAGCGGGATATAAAAGAGGAGCCGGAAGGGGAGAATATATAAATGAAAAAAGGATTTAAGGGGCTGATGACGGGGGTGCTTGCGGTCAGCGTGCTCGCGCTTGCGGCTTGCGGAAATTCCAATGAACAAGCGATTGACAGTGACAAGAAAACATTGCGGGTCGCTGTTTCGGCTGGTCCTTACAATGAATTATTCGATGCCGCGGTCAAGCCGATTCTCGAGAAACAAGGCTATACGATTAAAGGGGTGAATTTCTCGAATATGCTGCAAGCGGAAGTTGCCATAACCGAGAATGCGATCGATTTTAATGTGTCACAGCATACTGCCTACGTGAATGCGTTCAACAAAGAAAAAAACGCGCAGCTCGTTCCGATTGTCCATATCCCAACTGTTCCGGCAGGCATTTTTTCTAATCGGTTCACATCGATACAAGACGTTAAACCAGGGGCTAAAATTGCGATACCGCAGGATCCTTCTAATGCGGCGCGCGCTTTTGCATTGTTGCAGAAGGCAGGTTGGATCAAATTGAAAGAAGGCATCGATCCGACGCTTGCGACGAAAAACGATGTGATTGAGAATAAACAAAATCTCGATATTACGATGATGGATTCTTCGCAGATCCCGCGGGCGATGGATGATATTGATTTTGCCGTCTTGCCTGGAAGTATCGTATACGCGGCGAGTATTGATGCCTCCAAATCTTTGCTGGCTGAAGACGTCGTTGCCGATCTGGAGCTGAACGTAGTCGTTAATAAAGGCAACGAAACGAGTAAATGGGCCAAAGATATTGTGGCTGCCTATAAATCCGATGAATTTAAGCAGTATATGAACGAGCATAATAAAGATAACTATTGGTTCATCCCTGACGAACTGAAATAAATAAGTTGAGATTGCAGCCTTGTTCCAATGTTTGATTGGAACAAGGTTGTTTTTTTGAGGACATCCCCCAAGGAAGAAAGGATTTTGGATAACCAAATTGTTGGTTGACAGAGAAGAGGGAGAGCATTTATGATTACGATGCAAGCGTTTTCAATTGATTCATCCAAGGGATATATCCCATAATGGTATTATCCCCTTTAAGTAGACACTCAAAAAAAACCTTGTGCTATCATGAGGAACAAGAGTGAACTTGGAGGGGATTTTTCTATGGCTAGAAAGGGACAAGTGTTTCAACAGTATACCGAAGAATTCAAACTAGCAGCAGTCAAAGCGTATTTAGAAGGGAAGTCCAGCTATAAAACGGTAGCGGAAAAGTTAGAAATCAGAAACTGTACCCAATTAAAAGTATGGGTAAGGAAGTGGCAGCATGGAGAAGCGTTCGATATCCGTAAAGGGGTATCGAATCCTCTTAAGGGACGTCCGCGTACAGCCTTTGACACTGTGGAACAAGAACGGGATTATTTGAAAGCACAGGTCGATTACTTAAAAAAGCGGTATCCAAATCTGGTAAAGGAGGCACGCTCCGTTCGCAGGATAACTACCAAGTGATTGAAGAGCTGCGTGATCTCTATGATGTTACGCGTTTGTTAGCCATTGCGGGGGTACCTAGGGCTAGTTATTACAAGTGGCGAGCGACACGGTCATTAAGGGCCGAAAGACAAACAAGGGATCACGAGATCAAGGAGCACATGATGGCTATTCACTTTGCGCACCCCTATTTTGGATATCCTCGTATGATGACAGCTTTATGGGAGGCTGGTTATCGTATTAACCATAAAAAAGTATGGCGGCTTATGAAGGAATTATCTATCCAGTCCGTCATTCGCAAGAAACGAAAGCGTTCTAGTTCTACGCCTTCCGTCGTGTATCCTAACCGATTGAAGCGTCAATTCCATGCTGTAGGTCCGCAGCAGAAGCTAGTCACCGATATTACGTATATCTCCGACGGCACACGCTTTTATTACCTGTCGGCGATACAAGATCTGTTCAACAATGAAATTGTGGCTTGGCAATTATCCGAGCGAAACGACGTAAAGCTGGTGCTGGATACGATTGAGCAGTGGACACGAAAAAGAGACGTTTCGGAAGCCGTGCTCCATTCGGATCAGGGCTTCCAGTACACGTCTCAGGCCTACAACTCACGATTGGAAGCATTCAGCGTCAAAGGCAGCCACTCTCGCAAAGCAACCTGCCTGGATAACGCCTGCATCGAATCCTTCTTTTCGCATCTCAAAACAGAGAAGTTGTATCTTCACCAGTGTACGTCAGAAGCTGAGATTCTTCAAGCTGTAGAAGAGTATATCTACTTTTATAATTATCAGCGCTTTCAAGCCAAACTCAAACAGCGCGCGCCAATTGAGTATCGGCACGCGCTGGCTGCATAGCTTTTTTCATCTGTCTACTTGACAGGGGTATGACCATAACGGAAAGAAAGCGGCAGTTTTTTATTCCGTTTTTTTCTCTCATTTATGCAAACGTTTGCAGAGATTGAGGAGAGGGGTTAAGGCATGAGGAGAACATGGAAGGCTGCAATTTCCCGCGTGCTTGCCGGTGTAATGCTGGCGGGCATGCTGCAGGGGACGTTTGGAGGTGAGGTTAATGCTTCAACGCCACTGCTTGATCAACGTGATCAACCATTTCAGGATCGGCAAGAGCAGAGTCAAACTCTCGAAAACAATCAATTTGAAGGTCTAAGGCAGGCTGAAACCAACTTAACAGCGGAAGCCGCGCTCCAGGCCATTGATTGGAGCATGGTGAAATCGCTGGGCACTTCGCCGGCCGCCGGATGGCAGGGATTCAAGCTGGATCAGGTGAAGCTGGCGAATGACGGCAGCTATCTGTATTTTCGGGTCGATGCGGCCAAGGCCGAGCAATGGCAATACATAGACATTGCTTTGCTAGTGAACGGCGCCGATTCCGGCATCTCGGGCAATCCGATGAATCGGCAGTTTACTTATGACGGCACGGCTGCGAAGCCGAAGTATCACATTGTGATGGATGCCAAAACAGGCGGTGAAGCGGCTGTATATGAAAGCGGTTCCAAGACGCCGCTGCTGAGTACAGGCGATTTGAAGGGATCTTACTTCGAGGCTGCGGCAAATGCAAGCATATTGAAGGGGGCCATACCGCTGCAGCAGCTCCGCCTGAAAAATGGGGACGAATTGCAGACCATTGTCGTGCTGAGCGGCGATAGAGCCGATGAGCATGGTGCATTCGATGTCATTCCCGAAACGCCGGACAACGCCATCGCGGACGATTGGAACATGAAGGAGAATCCAAGCCGTCAATCGAGTTATAGCCAAGCTTACACCATTTCTTATTCTCCGATAATTGACGGGGAGAAGGATGCGCTGTGGAGCGAGGTTCCTGATTTGGGTATTTCTGTTACCGATAGCACATACGGTGCGCCAAGCAAATTGGGCGGGGTAAAGCTGACAAATGACAGCAAGAAGCTGTACGTATGGGTAGATGCCGAAGTGCCTAATTGGGGAGAAAAAGGACAATTTATCGATATTGCTTTACATGTGAATGAGGCAGATTCGGGTATATCCGATAATCCGTGGGGATATCCGTATAACTTTAGCGGCACGCAGCAGAAGCCGCAATATCATATCATGATGCGTGTGCAGCATGATAATGGAATCAACGGTGCGGCACTGTATGACTCCATGGATATGAGGACGCCTATCCTGTCCAGCTGGACGGGGCAGATGGGAGCGGAATTCGCCGCTAACGGCAAATCCGGCTTCGAGGCCGCGATACCGCTTCATCTCTTAAAGCTGAAGAACGGTGATCGTCTCCGTCCGCTCGTCGTGCTGAGCGGCAACCAAGACGCCGAGCATGGGGCGTTCAACGTTATTCCCGAAGCTGCCGGCAATGCGCGCGCAGCCAGTTGGAATGAAGCGGCGGCCCCTAACGTGCAGAGCGAATATGGAGGCGCGTATGTTGTGGAGCGCATGAATGATAAACTGGAGCTCATCAGTACAGAGCCGGCCGAACATCATATGCAGGCTGACGTGGATCAGCCCATCGTCATGACCTATTCCGAGCCCATTGCTGTCAATGGAGCGGGAATTACGTTGACGGATGATAAGGGCGCGACAATCCAAGCTGCAGTCACAAGCAGCGCTCAGCAGTTGATGATTGTTCCGGCCCAGCCGCTGGCTTACGAAGCGGAGTACACGGTAACGGTTCCCGCTGACGTATTGACGGGGCTCGAGACAACAACGGCCAATAAGGCATATTCGTTTGCGTTTAAGACGAAGGCGCAGCCATCGATGCGTGCCGCAATTGCCGATCAGGACAATGAGATACTTGTGACATTGAATGATGTCGTTCGCGATCTCGATTACACGGCATTCGCCGTATATAATGGCGCAGTGAAATTAAACGGCAAGTCTGAAAAGGGGGAAGATGATAAATCGGTTGTCATTCGTCTGACCGATCCGATTGGGGATGTATCGGATCCATATGCCGTTCGATACGAAGGAAATCAGCAGGGCATTTATCGCGACCGTCCGCTTACGATGCGCGGCATTCTGGACAGTTATGTGTACACAGGGGACGATCTGGGCGTTACATTCGGTCCGGAGGCCAGCACGTTCAAAGTGTGGGCGCCGACTGTTGCCGAGGCAACGCTTGCCCTGTATGATACCGCTGAGTTGGCGAAGGAAACGCCAAGCCGGGAACTGCCGCTGGAGCGTGACGCGGATACAGGCGTATGGTCGGTTGCGGCCAGCGGCAACCTGAATGGAGCGTATTACATGTATAAGCTCCGGTTCCCGGACGGCACGTTGACTTATGCGCTCGATCCTTATGCGCGTTCTTCTTCCGTAAATAGCGGAAAGTCGGCTGTTGTCGATCTGGCGGCAACCAATCCGTCCAATTGGGAAGCGGAGATGAAACCGCCATTCCTGCAGCCGACGGACGCCGTCATCTATGAGCTGCATATGCGCGACTTCTCCATCAGCTCCGATTCCGGTGTGTCCGCCGCCAACCAGGGCAAGTTTACGGCTTTCACGGAGACAGGGACGACGCTGCCAGGGAAGCCGGGTATCAAGACAGGCATCAGTCATTTGAAGGAGCTTGGGGTTACGCATGTGCACCTGCTGCCTGCTTATGACTTCGGTTCAATCAATGAACGGAAGGTAGATGATCCGGCCTCGGCAGAACGTAAATTTAATTGGGGCTATGACCCGGTGAACTATAATGTGCCGGAAGGTTCTTATGCGACCGCCTCGGCACAGGAAGATCCGGCGAAGCGCATCCGTGAATTCAAGGCCATGGTGCAGGGACTTCACGATCAAGGCATTCGGGTCGTGCTGGACGTTGTGTACAATCACACGTTCGTAACCGGTATGGAATCGGACTTGTCCGTATTCGACAAGCTTGTGCCGGGGTATTATTACCGGACCGATGCGCAGGGCGCATTGACGAATGGCTCCGGCGTCGGCAACGAGGTGGCGACTGAACGGCCCATGGTCAGCAAGTATGTGCGGGATTCCGTCAAGTATTGGGCAGAGCAGTACAATGTGGACGGCTTCCGCTTTGACCTGATGAAGCTCGTCGATCTCAATACGACACGCGGCATCATGAGTGATTTGAAGGCGATTGATCCGAGCATTATTGTGTACGGCGAGCCTTGGGCTGGCGGCAATACGCCGCTTGCTTCCGAGCTGCAGATTGAGAAAGGCAAACAGCGCGGCGAAGGCTTTGCGGTATTTAACGATAATTTCAGAGGGGCGATCAAGGGCGGAAGCGACGACGCTTCAAAAGGGTTTGCAACAGGCGCGGCCGGTCAGGAAGCCGGGATAGTAAAGGGAGTGCTGGGAGCCACGACAGACTTCACTGCGGCACCGACGGAGACGATTAACTACGTCACGGCGCATGACAACTTGAACCTATGGGATAAGGTGCTGAAGACGCAGGGCAAGGATGCGGACATTAAGACGAATCCGTTCGCTACGCTTACAGAGCGCAATGTGCTCGACAATGAAACCGTAAAGCGTTCATTGCTTGCCAACGGCATGGTGCTGACCGCGCAAGGCATTCCGTTCCTGCATGCGGGCGACGAGCTGCTGCGCAGCAAATTCGGCGATCATAACAGCTATCAGAGTCCGGATGCGATTAACCAGATAGTCTGGAAGCAGAAGGATGAATATAAGCCGGTATTTGATTATTTAAAAGGGCTTATCGAGCTCCGCACATCGCATCCGGCCTTCCGGATGACGACGAAGGAGGCGGTAGCCGCCAATCTGGAGTTGTACCGTCAAGACGGACAGATCGTCGCCTTTAAGCTGAAAAATTACGCGAATGGCGACAAGTGGCGCAATATAGCCGTTATTTATAACGGAGCCGATGTGGATCAAGATGTCGCGCTTCCGTCGAATGAGCCATGGAACGTGGTCGTCGATCATACGGCTGCTGGCGTGGAGACGATTCGTACCGTACAGGGCGGCAAGGTGAAGGTTGCCGGCTTGTCGATGATGGTGCTGTACGATCAAGCTGATGAGTACACGCAGGTCCCTTCAAAGCTGGAGGCAGAACCGCAGGAGATCGGTTTGGAGCCAGGGGCATCCAAGCAGTTGACGGCGGTTGTTAAGGATCAGAACAATCGTCCAATGCCACAGGAGAAGGTGACGTGGACGACCTCCGATGCTTCAATCGCCATAGTTAGCGGAATGGGTAAGGTTGCCGCGGTGACGGAAGGAACCGCCGTCCTGACAGCGACGGCCGGGAAGCTGCAAGCCGAGGTCACGGTAACGGTCGCCAAGCTGGAGCCGGCAACGCTGGATATTTATGGAGCAGAGCAAATCTATTTGGGCCGTACTGTCCCTTTTACGGCTGTAGTGAAGGATCAGTTCGGACAGACGATGTCTGGCGCGAGCGTGCGGTGGAGCTCGTCTGATCCGGCTGTGGCACGGGTCGATCGCGCCGGGAAGGTATCCGGCGTTCAAGAAGGAACCACCACGATTACGGCTCAAGCAGGTTCTGTCCAAGCTTCGCAGAAGGTTGCGGTCAAGCCGCTCTTGAAGCGTTACGTCCAAATTAATTATGTTCGCCCAGATGCTAAATACGATAAGTGGGGATTATGGGTATGGCAGACAGGCGTACAGGACGACGGACATGAGTTCCAACGATACGAGAACGGCATGGCAACGGCGATGATTGAAATCGGGCCGGAGACGGAGAGCATCGGATTTATCATTAAGAAAGGCGATTGGGAAGAAAAGGATACTGATTCCGACCGATTTATACGCACGAATCTGAATGATACGCTAACGAAGGTGTACGTTCATAGCGGGCAAACGGCATTCAGAACGCTGCCTTCCGTAACGGGGCCCGTTCTTGACGAGGGGAATATTACGTTCTACTACAGGGACGACGCGTTGTTCGAGAGCGGAGAGGCGGAAAGAATCACCAAGGTCGAAATTGTCGTCAACGGCATCACTTATCCGATGATGTACGATCGGGACAATGAGCGCTACGTCTACACATTGCAGGATGCGGCAACTGGGGTATATGAATACAAGTTTCTTGTAACGAAGGATGGCAGCACGAAGGAGCTTGCCGATCCGAAGAATACGGTGAATGGCCGTTCCATCGTCAACTACAAAAAACCGGAGATTGCCATTGATGCCGCCATCGAGGGCGGGCCTATATATGCAGGGCTGCACCGTATACTGAACATTCGATATGAATCCATCGACAAGGTCGGCGTCCGCGGAATCATAGCAGACTTGTCCGCTTTGGGCGGCAGCGCGGCGACCAGCGTGGATACGGAACTGCTTGCGCACTCCTTTACGGTTCGGGATGCTATAGAACCGGGCATCAAGGAGATCCCGATTACGTTGATTGACGAGTTTGGGAATCGGCATAAGTCATCCGCACAAGCGGAAGTCGTCGCGAAGCCGGCGTCCACAGGCAAGCTCGGGTTTGATTGGGATGAAGCCCGGATTTATTTTGTGCTGACGGATCGCTTCTATGACGGCGACCCAAGCAACAATGGAACAACCGGGCAAGGCTATGACAAGCACCATTTGGAAGCTTATCATGGCGGTGATTTCCGCGGTCTGATCGACAAGCTTGACTATATCGAACAGCTTGGTGTCAATACGCTCTGGATTACGCCGATTGTTGAAAATATCGACTTCAATCAAGGGGCAAGCTTCAACGGCAAGCAGTATGCTTACCACGGCTATTGGGGCAAAAACTTCGAGAAAATCGATAAGCATCTCGGAGACGTGGATACATTCAAGGAGTTGATCGAAAAGGCACATGATCGCGGCATCAAAATTATGGTGGATGTGGTGCTTAATCATACCGGCTATGGATTAAAGCCGGATGATCGCAGTCCGGGCATCACGGAAGAGGATAAGCAGCGATTTGCAGGCATGCTGAGAAGCGATGGCGTCAGCGCCGATACGAATCCAGTCCGCGGAGAGCTTGCAGGTCTGCCGGACTTTATGACGGAGCTCCCGCACGTTAGGGATACAGTTATCAACTGGCAAGCAGGCTGGTTGGAACGGGCGCGAACCGATCGCGGGGATACAATCGATTATTTCCGCGTCGACACCGTCAAGCATGTGGATGATACGACATGGAAGGCATTCCGCAACAAGCTGACCGAGCTCAATCCCGAATTCAAGCTGATCGGGGAATACTTCGGCGCTTCCGTTGACAACACAGGTTCATACTTAAGAACGGGCGAGATGGATTCTTTGCTGGACTTTGACTTTAAAAGCAAGGCCAGAGATTTCGTCAACGGCAAGCTTGATGCGACAGAAGCGGCGCTGCAGGACCGCGAAACGCGCATGGACAACACCGCGATGCTCGGCCAATTTTTGAGCAGCCATGACGAGGATGGCTTCCTGAGCCATTATGTTGGCGGCGACAAGGGCAAGCTGATGGTGGCTGCGGCATTGCAGATTACGGCTAAAGGCCAGCCTGTCGTCTATTATGGCGAAGAGCTCGGACGATCGGGCGCTAATGCCAGAGATATGTCGCAGGGGCAACTGAGCGAGAACCGGGGCGATATGCCGTGGGATAAGCTCGATTCGGAGAAGAAGCTGCACGATCATTACAGCAAGCTGCTCCATATTCGCGCTGCGCATTCCAAAGCTTTCTCCAAGGGAGAGCGGACCAAGCTGGCGGGTGGAGACGCCGACGGTTATATGATCTTTGCAAAAAGCTATCAGAATGACACTGTAATCGTCGGCTTGAATCCAAAAGCCGAGGCGAAGGAGAAAGTGACGTTCCGTGTTCCTTATGCGCCGGATACGAAGGTGACGGACGAATATAGCGGCGCCGTCTATGTGGTTAGCGCCGGACAGACGGTTACGGTTCATATTCCGAGTAAAGATGACGGTGGCACGATCGTGCTTGCTGCGGAGAAAAAGGATACTGGAACGAAGCCTGATACAGGAGCTGAAAACGGCGGCAATGAAGGCACAAGCTCTGGCGGCACAGGCGGCGCTAACGGAACAGCCAGCACCCTCGGAACGGAGTCGGGTGATGACGGATTTACGGTTACGGCAGATGGCGTCCGTTACGAGCCTAGCACAATCGCCAAAGTGACGAACGCCGACGGCACGGTAACAGCCGAGGTCCGAATTAGCGCCGTGTCGGTTCGCGCCATGTTGAATCTGTTAGGCAAAGCGCAGAACAAGCATATGTGGACGATCGCCGTTCCTGACGAATCGGCTGACGTTCGAATCGTGTGGCCGATGAACGTGCTGAAGAATGCCGTTCAAGAGCATCCGCAGCTGGACATCATCGTGAAGACGGGGGCGGGAAGCTATCAGCTTCCGCTGGCACGCGTCATGAAACAGGCGAACGGCGACGCTGCGACGAACTTGACGCTGCACATAAAGCAGCTGTCAGGCGAACAGCTGAAGCCGATGCAAGCGGCGGCATCTTATTTGACAGGTTCAAGCGTGCCGTCAGCGGCTCAATTCCAATTAGGCAGGGAGGCGAACGGCAAGCTTGAAGCCTTGGATAAGGCAATCGGCAGCTTTACGGCACGTTCGATTACCGTTCCTGGGCAACATGCTCGAATAGCCGCTGTAAAATATAACGAGGCAACGAAGAACTTCTCGTTTGTCCCTTCACAGATAGATCTGTCTGCAGACGGGAAGCAGACGATTGTCACGATGAAGCATCAGGGTGACGGCATCTACGCGGCCTTGGTCTACGCGCCGGCCTTCGAGGATTTAAGCGGTCATTGGGCAAAGGCTGATCTTGAACTGTTGGCTTCTAAGCTCATCGTTAATGGTAAGGAGCACGGGCGATTCGTGCCGAATGAATCAGTGACCCGAGCGGAGTTCGCCGCAATGCTCATACGAGCATTGGGATTCGGTGACCAGCTTGGCCAGAATCGACTGCAACAAGGGCGACAGGCGTCATTTACAGACGTGTCAACGTCCGCTTGGTTTGCGGATACAATTGCGCTTTCCGTGGAATTAAAGCTTGTTCGGGGGTATGCGGACGGCACGTTTAAGCCGAACGAGCCGATCACACGCGAGCAGATGGCGCAAATGCTCGTGAATGCCGCTGCGCTTACGGAACTGAAGCAGTTGGGGGCTGACAATGAGGCAGCCGCGGCTAGCTTTAAAGATAGCAAGCAGGTTGGTGCATGGGCGAGGAAGGCTGTCGATTCCGTGGCAGCTTCCGGTCTGATGAACGGATTCGCGGATAAGACGCTGCGCCCTGGCGCGAAGGCAACCCGTGCGGAAGCCGGTTCTCTGTTGAAGCGGTTGCTTCTGCAGTTGGACTACATCGCTGAATAGAGTTACGTTGCATGATGACTCATTAAACACCACCTAAGTAATCCTCGGTTTGCACAATATGCTCCCGGGCTGCTTGTGAAGCGGCGTCGGGAGTTTTTTATGCTGCTTGGCGCCACTCTCCCAAGGACTCAGAGCGGGGAAGGATGTAGCGGGTAAATGATCTTAGCATCACTCTCCCAAGGACTCAGAGCGGGGAAGGAAGTAGCAGGTAAATGACCTTAGCGCCACTCTCCCAAGGACTCAGAGCGGGGAAGGAAGTAGCAGGTAAATGATCTTAGCGTCACTTTCCCAAGGACTCAGAGCGGAGAACGATGTAGCGGGTAAATGATCTTAGCATCACTCTCCCAAGGACTCAGAGCGGGGAAGGATGTAGCGGGTAAATGATCTTAGCACCACTCTCCCAAGGACTCAGAGCGGGGAAGGAAGTAGCAGGTAAATGAACTTAGCGTGACTCTCCCAAGGACTCAGAGCGGGGAAGGAAGTAGCAGGTAAATGACCTTAGCGTGACTCTCCCAAGGACTCAGAGCGGGGAAGGATATAGCATGGAAACGGCCTTAGCGTCACTCTCCCAAGGACCCAGAGCGGAGAACGATGTAGCGGGTAAATGATCTTAGCACCACTCTCCCCTCTATTCAGCAGTTAGTACGGGATGAGTGATTGAAGTGTCTGAGCTTGAGCTAAACGTATCGATTCTTTTCATGTAGTCGTCTGAAAGTTGAAGCGTACATTTTCTGAAATAGGTGTGCTGCAGCGGTTTCTTTCTGATCCAAGGGGAGAGTGTCTCAAGGAGCTAAAATAGGGACACCGGTTGAAGCGGTGCCATAAACGGGACGTTTCGACTAAAAACGAACTATATATTTTTGGTTTTATGTTAATGTTCGTGTTTTACGGTTGACAGAGGGGTTTGAACCTTGTTAAACTAAACTCAAATTCAATATATGACGTATGATGATCGCTCTCGTATAATTCCGGGAATATGGCCCGAAGTCTCTACCCAAAGACCTTAAATTTTTGGACTACGAGAGAAAGCGTCGAGCAGCCGTATACCCTTCGAGGGGCGGGCTTGCTTTCGTTTTCTTTCCTCTGTTCAACTGGGTCCGAGATAGAGCTTCTGCAGCTATCAGCGGGCCTTTTTATGTAAGTCATCCAGAATCTTCTTCATCCTTGCCTCACTTGTTCAGCATTCCGGCCAACGATAATTCGTTTCGTTCGGCACCCATTTCATACTCACACTGGGGAGGACCTATCCAATGTTCAAAGTAAAGGTTTATGTCACGACGAAAGCAAATGTACTTGATCCGCAAGGCACTGCCGTTCAACAGGCGCTGCACACGATGGGATACGGCGACGTCGAAGAAGTGCGCATCGGCAAATACTTGGAACTGACGCTCGACACGGAAGACCGCGCCCAAGCGGAAGCGGATGTGGAGAAGATGTGCAAGCAGCTGCTGGCCAATCCGGTTGTTGAAGACTATCGTTACGAGTTGGAGGACTAAGGGCATGAAGGTAGCTGTACTCGTTTTTCCGGGCTCCAACTGTGATTGGGATTGTGTGCATGCGGCAGAAGAGACGTTGGCGGAAGCGACAGTAGAGCGTGTCTGGCATACGGCTGAAGATTTGACTGGCTACGATTTGATTATGATACCGGGCGGATTCTCGTACGGCGACTATCTGCGCAGCGGCGCGATTGCCAGGTTCGCTCCGGTGATGAACGCGGTGGCGAAGGCGGCGGACAAGGGCACCTATGTGCTCGGCATTTGCAACGGATTTCAAATTTTGACTGAAGCGGGTTTGCTCCCGGGCGCACTGCGCCGCAACACGGGGTTGAAATTCCGTTGTCACCACTCGAAATTGCGCGTTGTTCAGCCGAACACGCCGTTTACGAGCGAATACGGGCAGGATGAGGTCATCGATATTCCAATCGCCCATGGCGAAGGCAATTATTACTGTGACGAGCAGACGCTGGAGCAGCTGAAGCGCAACAACCAAATTGTATTTACGTACGAAGAGAACCCGAATGGGTCTTTGGAACATATAGCTGGCATTATTAACGAACAAGGCAATGTGCTCGGCATGATGCCGCATCCGGAGCGTGCGGTCAGCGACCTGCTCGGATCGAAGGACGGCGTGCGCATGTTTCAGTCAATTATGAAGGCTTGGAGGGAACGTCATGCAACGAACGTTAACTAAGAACGAGACGGATGCCGTGTTGGAGCAAGGCAAAGCAAATATGCGGAAGGAGCCGACTGCGCAGCAGATTGCGGAGGAGCGGATTTATGCGTCGATGGGCGTGACGGATGCGGAGTACGCGCACATTTGCGAGCTGCTTGACCGGAAGCCGAATTATACGGAAATCGGCGTATTCAGCGTCATGTGGTCGGAGCACTGCGCCTACAAGAATTCCAAGCCCTTGCTGAAGCGGTTCCCGACGACAGGCGAACGCGTGCTGGTCGGTCCGGGCGAGGGCGCCGGCATCGTCGACATTGGCGACGGTCAGGCAGTCTGCTTCAAGATCGAGAGCCATAATCACCCTTCGGCCATTGAGCCTTATCAAGGCGCGGCGACGGGGGTTGGCGGCATCATCCGCGACATTTTCTCGATGGGCGCGCGTCCGATCGCGGTGTTGAATTCGCTTCGCTTCGGCCAACTGACGGATGAGCGCGTGCGTTATTTGTTCGAGCATGTCGTATCCGGGATTGCAGGGTACGGCAACTGCATCGGCATTCCGACGGTAGGCGGCGAAGTGATGTTCGACGCGAGCTACGAAGGAAATCCGCTTGTGAATGCGATGTGCGTCGGGCTGATTGATCATAAAGATATTCAGAGCGGGGTGGCGAGCGGCATCGGCAACCCGGTCTATTATGTCGGACCTCCGACGGGGCGCGATGGTATCCACGGAGCGACATTTGCTTCGGAGGAGCTGACGGAAGAGTCGGAGGCGAAGCGTCCGGCGGTCCAGGTTGGCGATCCGTTCATGGAAAAATTAGTGATGGAATCGTGCTTGGAGCTCATTCAATCCGGCATCGTCATCGGCATTCAAGATATGGGCGCAGCGGGCTTGACCTGCTCAAGCGCCGAGATGGCAAGCAAGGCGGGCAACGGTCTGGAGCTGCACTTGGACGAGGTGCCGCAGCGCGAACGCGGCATGACGCCTTACGAAATGATGCTGTCTGAATCGCAGGAGCGCATGCTGTTCGTCATCGAAGAGCATAACGAGCCGATTGCGATGGAAATCTTCGACCGCTGGGGCGTCATCTGCCGCCAGGTCGGCCGCGTTACGGATGATGGCCGGCTCCGCCTGACCTATGGCGGCGAGGTGGTGGCGGATATGCCGGTGCGCGGCTTGGTGGACGAATGTCCGGTCTATGAGAAGCCGTCTCAGGTTCCGGCTTACTATACGGCGAACGAACAGGTGGATACGACGAATTATCCGGAAGTGACGGATGTGAACGGGGCTTTATTGAAGGTGCTTGGTTCTCCGACGGTGGCGAGCAAAGAGTGGGTGTACCGCCAGTATGACAGTATGGTGCGCGCCAGCACGGCGGTAGCGCCTGGATCGGATGCGGCGGTTGTCATGGTGCGCGGCACACGCAAGGCGCTGGCAATGACGACGGACTGCAACGGGCGCTATGCGTATCTCGACCCGTTCATGGGCGGGCGCATTGCGGTAGCGGAAGCAGCGCGCAACATCGTATGCTCGGGGGCCGAACCGCTCGCGATTACGGATAATTTGAACTTCGGCAATCCGGAAAAGCCGGAGAATTTCTGGCAAATGGAGCAGGCCGTCGACGGGATGGCGGAAGCTTGCCGTCATCTGTCGACTCCGGTAATCGGAGGCAATGTCAGCTTATACAATGAGAATGCGAAGGGAGCCATCTATCCGACTCCAGTAGTCGGCATGGTCGGTCTCGTGCATGATGTGGATCATATTACGAAGCAAGGCTTCAAGCAGGCAGGCGATATTGTGCTTCTGCTTGGCGCAACGAAAGCGGAGCTGGGCGGCAGCGAATTCCAGACCGTCATTCATGGGGTGACGGAAGGGCGTCCGCCGGCGGTGGATCTGGATGTGGAGCAGCGTCTGCACCGTGCCGTGCTAGGCGCGATTCAAGCGGGCAAGGTGCAATCCGCTCATGATGTGGCGGAAGGCGGAATCGCGGTTGCGCTCGCGGAGTGCGCCATCAGCGGCGGCCTTGGCGTGACGGCAGATTGGCAAGCAGAAGGCTTGAGACCGGATGTGGCGTTGTTCAGTGAATCTCAATCCCGTATCGTGCTGTCGGTAGCGCCGCAGCATGAGGAAGCGGTCGTTGAGTGGTGTGCCCAATATGAAGTGCCTGTTCAACGCTTAGGCGTCGTTGGCGGAGACCGGATTCAGCTGCGGGTGAACGGTAAGGATGCCATTGATGTGACACGATACGAAGCGGAGCGGGTGTGGAAGGATGCGATTCCATGTCTGATGCAATAAAGCAGCATGCGCAGGAACGTGAAGAGGCCGCCCGAGCGTACGATCTGGCGGGTATGGACGAGAGAGGCAGTTATTTTAATGAAGGCATTGGCAAAGACGGCCCGTTCGACCGTCTGCGCGAGGAGTGCGGGGTGTTCGGCGTATTTGGCTACGCCGATGCCGCCTCGCTCACGTACTACGGCCTTCATACGCTGCAGCACCGCGGCGAGGAAAGCTCAGGCATCTGCACGTCGGACGGCCGGGCATTCAGCTATCACCGCGGCATGGGCCTTGTGAAGGAAGTGTTCGACAAGGACCGCCTGGACAGCTTGAGCGGCGACCGCGCCATCGGCCATGTGCGCTATTCCACGTCTGGCGACAGCCGCTTGACGAATGCGCAGCCGCTCGTGTTCAAAACGCGCGACGGCGACCTGTCCGTGGCGACGAACGGGAACATCGTCAATGCGCCGGCCATTCGCAGAGAGCTGGAGCAGAAGGGCTCCATCTTTCAGACGACGAGCGATACCGAGGTCATTGCGCACTTGATCGCCCGCTCGGAGGCCGATGTGGTGACGGCGGCGAAGGAAGCGCTTCGTCAGCTGGTGGGCGGCTTTGCGTTTCTCATTATGACGAATGACAGGCTGCTTGTTGCATCCGATCCGCACGGGTTGCGTCCGCTGGCGATGGGACGCATCGGCGATGCGCATATCTTTTCGTCCGAATCGTGCGCTTTGGACGCGGTGGGGGCGGAGTTCATCCGCGCGATCGAGCCGGGCGAGCTGCTCGTGTTCGACGAGATGGGCTGCCGATCGGAACGGTTCGCGCCTATAGAGCGCCGGGCTTTATGCGCGATGGAATTTATATATTTTGCGCGTCCTGACAGTCAAATGCATGATATGAATCTTCATACCGCCCGCAAGCGGATGGGCAAGCAGCTGGCTCAGGAGTCTTATGTCGAGGCAGACATCGTATCCGGCGTGCCGGATTCCAGCATCTCCGCAGCTATCGGTTATGCGGAAGCGACAGGCATTCCGTATGAAATGGGCATGATTAAGAGTAAATATTCAGGCCGCACGTTCATTCAGCCTAGCCAGGAGCTGCGCGAGCAGGGCGTGAAGATGAAGCTGAGCGCCGTGCGCAGCGTTGTGGAAGGCAAGCGCGTCGTCCTCATAGACGACTCGATCGTGCGCGGGACGACGTCGCGCCGCATCGTCAAGATGCTGCGCGATGCGGGAGCGACAGAGGTGCATCTGCGCATCGCGTCGCCGCCCTTTAAGCATCCATGCTTCTATGGCATCGATACGCCGGACAGCAATGATTTAATCGCTTCGAGCCATTCCGTAGAAGAGATTTGCAGCTTGGTGGGGGCGGATTCGCTTGCGTTTCTGTCTCACGAGGGCACGGTGGAGGCAATCGGGGGCGCGTTCGCGAAGGAAAAGAACGGCGGGCTGTGCATGGCTTGCTTCGATCGCGATTATCCGACGGAGCTGGCTGCCGAGGCGAAGACATTAGGCTGCGGCTGCTGAGAAACATGCGTGGTATAAGTGGATGCCAATTGTTACGCATCGTACTGATTTTAAGGCGATGAATAACAGCCGGAAGTCCACGCATACACGCATATCGTTGAGTCCAGCTTGCGGCAAGATTTGAGGAACTGCAAATGTGCATGTAAATTCATAAAAACAGACGATGTTTGGTCCTTGAAATGTAATAGTACACTTAAAAGGTTCTTAAAACAGGCATATGTCCCAAAATGACCGAATTTTAATGTGTTTTTGCAGCTTGTTCTAGGAAAATAGCGTGTCTCACTCTATCGACCTGCACTTTTGCAGCTTGTCTTGCCTTTTCACCGGACTGTTAGAAAATAGTTGTAAATAAGACGCTTTCAAATAACCTCTAAAAATGTTGCAAGGGAGAGAAACCCATGTCTGAAGCTTACAAACAAGCGGGTGTCGACATCGCGGCGGGCAATGAAGCCGTCGAACGGATGAAGAAGCATGTGCGCCGCACGTTCCGTCCCGAGGTGATGACGGATCTCGGCGGCTTCGGCGCCCTGTTCCAGTTGAACAGCAAAAAATACGAGGAGCCTGTGCTCGTCTCGGGAACCGACGGCGTTGGAACGAAGCTGATGCTTGCCTTTGCCATGGATAAGCATGACACGATTGGCATCGACGCCGTGGCAATGTGCGTGAACGACATCGTCGTGCAGGGGGCGGAGCCGCTGTTCTTCCTCGATTACTTGGCCTGCGGCAAAGTAAAGCCGGAGCGCATCGAGGGCATTGTGAGCGGGATTGCGGAAGGCTGCGCGCAGGCGGGCTGTTCGCTTATAGGGGGCGAAACGGCGGAAATGCCGGGCATGTACGGCGCGGAAGAGTACGACATCGCAGGCTTCAGCGTGGGGGTCGCCGAAAAGAGCCGCATTGTAAACGGAGCGGATATCAAGCCGGGCGATGTCGTGCTCGGCCTGCCATCGAGCGGCGTGCACAGCAACGGCTTCTCGCTCGTGCGCAAGCTGCTGCTGGAGCAAGCGGGCTACAGCTTGAATGCGCAGGTGCCGGAGCTGGAGACGGATGCGACGCTTGGTGAGGTGCTGCTCACGCCGACACGCATCTACGTAAAGCCGCTGCTTGAGCTGATGAAGCAGGTGCAAGTGAAAGGAGCGGCGCACATTACGGGCGGCGGCTTCTTAGAAAATATTCCGCGCGTGCTGCCGGAAGGGACAGCGGTTCATATTGATTACGGCTCTTGGCCGGTGCACCCGGTGTTCCGTGTAATGGAGCGGGTCGGCGCCTTGAAGGCGGAGGAGCTGTTCACGACGTTCAACATGGGGATCGGCATGATCGCCGTCGTCTCGGCACAGGATGCGGATGCCGCAATGGCGTGCTTGGCTGAACAGGGAGAAGCGGTATATCGCATCGGGACCGTAACGGAAGGCGCACGGGAAGTACGGATACCGGAGGTCGGGATATAATGCGTCCGATGGATACGAGTTCTTTAAATAAAGAAACGGCCGACTTCCGTGTGCCGCCGTTAGAATTGCGTGAAGGGGAACGGATGCCGCGCATTGCGGTGTTCGCCTCCGGTTCGGGCTCGAACTTCCAGGCGCTTGCGGATGCGGCTTCTTCGCAGAAGCTGGGTGCGGAGCTGGCGCTCCTGGTGTGCGATAAGCCTCGGGCGTATGTTCTGGAGCGGGCGCAGGCGGCGAACGTGCCGCACGTGGTGTTCGAGCCGAAGCAATATTTGTCCCGCGAGCAGTATGAACACGATGTGCTGCATGTGCTGGAGGAATACGACATCGATTGGATTGTGCTTGCCGGTTATATGCGGCTGATTACGCCAGTGCTGCTTCAGGCATATGTAGGGCGCATGGTCAACATTCATCCGTCGCTGCTCCCGGCCTTTCCGGGCCTGCACGCGGTACGCCAAGCGCTGGATTACGGCGTGAAGGTGACGGGAGTGACGGTGCATCTGGTCGACGAAGGGATGGATACGGGGCCGATTGTTGCGCAGCAAGCGGTCGTGATTGAACCGGGTGTTACGGAGGCAGAGTTGACTGCCCGTATTCAAGCGGTGGAGCATGACTTGTACCCGCAGGTGGTTCGCCGTCTGGTGAGCGGAAAAAGGTAGGTTTTTCGGATGCAGGCAGGCTGAGCCTGTCTGGACGAATGGACTTTATCGCATTAAAATGATATACAATCAGAATTCCAAATGTTAGCACAACGGAGCGGGGTTGGAAACGAACGGCACATCCGCCCGGCTCGGAAGTGGCAGCCATATATTTGAGCAAGGGAGAGGACAACATGACGATTCAAAGAGCGCTTATTAGTGTTTCTGACAAGACGGGTGTCGTTGAATTTGCGCGTGCGCTGGCAGAAGCGGGCGTGCAGTTGATTTCAACCGGAGGAACGAAGTCGCTGCTGGAGCAAGCTGGCGTCCCGGTAACGGGCATTTCGGATGTGACCGGATTTCCCGAAATATTGGACGGGCGGGTGAAGACGCTCCATCCTGCCGTGCACAGCGGTCTGCTCGCGGTACGGAGCAATGAAGAGCATCGCAAGCAGCTTGAAGAGCTCGGCTTATCCACGATTGATATGGTCATCGTCAATCTGTATCCGTTCCAGCAAACGATAGCGAAGCCGGATGTGTCCTATGAAGATGCGATTGAAAATATAGATATCGGCGGCCCGACAATGCTGCGCTCGGCGGCCAAAAACCATGGTGACGTTACCGTGGTGGTCGATGCGGCGGATTACGAGACGGTGCTGGAAGAAATCCACAGCAGCGGCGATACGAAGCTTGAGACGCGCAAACGCTTGGCGGCGAAGGTGTTCCGCCATACGGCGGCGTACGATGCGCTTATTGCGGATTACTTGAGCGGACAAGTCGGCGAGACATGGCCGGAGCGCTACACGGTTACGTATGAGAAGGTGCAATCGCTTCGTTACGGGGAGAATCCGCACCAGGAAGCAGCGTTCTATCGCCAACCGTTGGCGGCGCCGGGCAGCATCACGACGGCGGAGCAGCTGCACGGCAAGGAGCTGTCCTACAACAACATCAACGATGCGAACGCTGCCCTCTCCATCGTGAGCGAATTCGAGATGCCGGCGGTCGCCGCCGTAAAGCATATGAATCCTTGCGGCGTCGGTATCGGCGCTGCGGTGCTTGAAGCGTATCAGAAGGCGTATGCTTCCGATCCGACTTCCATCTTCGGCGGAATCGTCGCCGCGAACCGGGCAATCGATGGGGACACGGCCCGTTTGCTGCATGAAATTTTCCTTGAAATCGTCATTGCTCCAGACTTTACGCAAGAGGCGCTGGATATATTGCAGCAGAAGAAAAATCTGCGCCTGCTGCGCACCGGCGTCGTTCCAAGTCCGGCTGAGCGCGGCGCTTCCCGCCAGCTCACTTCGGTGAACGGAGGCTTGCTTGTGCAGGAGAATGATTTGCATACGCTTGACGCTTCCAAGCTTCAACCGGTGACCGAGCGCAAGCCATCGGAAGCCGAGCTGGAGCAGCTGCTGTTCGGCTGGAATGTGGTCAAGCACGTGAAATCGAATGCCATCGTGCTTGTGAAGGATGGCATGACTGTCGGGGTTGGCGCAGGACAGATGAACCGCGTGGGTGCAGCCCGCATCGCGATCGAGCAGGCCGGAGAAAAGGCGCGCGGCGCGGTGCTTGCATCGGATGCGTTCTTCCCGATGGGAGATACGCTCGCATTGGCGGCGGAAGCCGGCATTACGGCGGTCATTCAGCCGGGCGGTTCCATCCGTGACGACGAGTCCATCCAAGTGGCGAACGAGCACGGACTGGCAATGGTCCTTACCGGGGTCCGTCACTTCAAGCATTAAGAACGGGGGATGTGCAGATGAAGGTATTGGTCATTGGCAGCGGCGGCCGCGAGCACGCGCTCGTCTGGGCGCTCAAGCAGAGCCCGAAGGTGGATGACGTGCTGTGCGCGCCGGGCAATGCCGGTATTGCGCAGCTTGCGGAATGCGTTGCATTGTCCGTCGACGACTTTGAAGGCATTGCTGCCTTTGCCGCGGAGCAGAAGGTGGACCTGGTCGTGGTCGGTCCGGACGATCCGCTCGCTGGCGGCATCGTTGATGTGCTGCATGCGCATGGGTTGCGCGTCTTCGGGCCGGACCGCAAGGCGGCCGAGATCGAAGGCAGCAAAGTGTTCATGAAGCATTTGCTGCGCAAATACGAAATTCCGACTGCCGCCTATGCAGTCTTTGATGACGCGGGTGCGGCGAAGCGTTATGTGCGTGAGCAATCGCTGCCTGTCGTCATCAAGGCAGATGGCTTGGCGGCAGGAAAAGGCGTGACGATTGCGCATAGTCTCGCGGAAGCCGAGCAGGTGCTGGAGGAAGTGATGGTCGAGCGCAAATTCGGGGCTTCCGGCCAGCAGGTGGTCATTGAGGAATTCATGCAGGGCCAAGAGATGTCCATTCTCGCGTTCGTGGACGGCGAGACGGTGCGCGCTTGCGTGCCTGCGCAGGATCACAAGCCGATATTCGACGGCGATCAGGGTCCGAACACGGGGGGAATGGGGACGTATAGCCCGTTGCCGCAATTTTCGGAAGCGGTGTTCGTGAACGCTGTCGACACGATAATTCAGCCGGCGGCCCGTGCGATGGTTAGTGAAGGCAGGCCGTTCAAAGGCTTGCTCTTTGCCGGACTGATGATTGCGCCGGATGGCACGCCGAAGGTCGTTGAATTCAACGCGCGCTTCGGGGACCCGGAGACGCAGGCCGTGCTGCCGCGCATGAAGAGCGACCTGTTCGACGTATTGTGGGCGGTGGCGGAAGGAACGCTGCATGAGGTGGAGCTGGAATGGCACGCCGCTGCAGCAGTATGCGTTATCGTGGCGTCGGAAGGGTACCCTGGCACATATCGCAAAGGGGACGTGATAATGGGCTTGGATGAAGCAGCGGAGCAGGCGTTGCTGTTCCATGCCGGAACGTCCCGCGATGCGGATGGTGCGTGGAAGACGAATGGCGGCCGCGTGCTTGGCGTGGTTGGCCGAGGTGCGGATGTGGCGGCTGCGGCGGAGCAGGCGTACAAGGCCGTCGATATGCTTCATTTCGACGGGATGCAATACCGGAAGGACATTGCGGCCAAAGCGAAGACGCCTGTTATGTAATTTTGCGAATGGAATTAATGCGGGTCTTTCAAGCTCTCTCCCTAATTTGCAGGGGGAGGGCTTTTTTTGATGCTTAAAGACGCAGGCGGGGCTTGATACTAGGGTAAAGGGGATGGAGATGTGATGTGTGATGCGGTATAATAGGATGCTCATCTGAGGGTGCAGGGGGAACTCATTGGATAATGTGCAGTGGAAAGCTGTGTCGGAGCGGCTTGAGAGGCCTTTGACTGGATTTGGTCCAATAGAAATCGTGTTGAGGCAGCTGTGGAGCGGGATAGAGGGGATTTGATTGGAGCTTTTCCACTGGAATGCAGTCTTTTGAAGAGAGATGGACCTTTCTACTGCATGTTTTCCAATGCACTGTAGTTTGCGGAAAACGCGGTAGTTAAGGGGCGATTACATTTGGATTTTCGGGCTCTTGGCTCCATGGCCTGCAAATTTCAGGTTGTTGAGAAACCCTGCATGAAACAAATAAGAGTGGAGTGTGTTCGCAGGAGAGACCTGGCGATCGCCTTGAATCCGAGTCATCCCCGCACCGTCTCATCCTGAATGACTTGGATTCAACAGCGACGGAAGCGGAGACCCCCACCATACTTGTTTCTTTTTACATTCTGGGTTTCTCAATAAGCTCAAATTTATTATTCGTGCCATTCTCCCATCAACTCAGTAACGTGTCGCGGGGCATATCAGAAACACAGAACACCAGAGTCAGAACACCAGAGTCAGAACACCAGAGTCAGCACATTAGAGTCAGAACATCAGCGGCAGTACATCTGCTTCAGAATATTGCCATCTGAACATTGCAATTCGCGCATTATCGCCTGCCATAGCCCGTGCCATTGTGTAATTGGTTCTATTGCAGGGTTTTGTACTATCGATTACCTTTGAGTATAAATATATATTGAAAACAAATGTTGTTACTCATATAATGTACTCAATAAATAATTAAAGTATATAATGGGGTGGGCGAGATGGATGTTGTGAAAATGTGCGGTTTGACGAAAAGGTACGGTAAACAGCTCGGTATCAAGCAGGTGAATCTGACGGTGAAGCAAGGGGAAGTATTTGGCTTTATTGGACCGAATGGGGCTGGAAAGTCTACAACGCTGCGCACGATGATGCAGTTGATTCGTCCGACGGCCGGAGCGGTTGAGCTGTTCGGGGAACGGGTGAGCAAGGAGCGGCCGGATTTGCGCAAGCGTATCGGTTATTTGCCCTCCGAGGTGCACTTCCATCCGGATATGACGGGGCTGGAGGTACTATCGTTCGCCGCTTCCGTGCATGGTCTCGATCTCAAGCATACGCCTGCGCCCGACTATGCGGAACGTCTGAAGCTGGATGTGCGCAGACGCGTCAAGTCTTATTCGCTCGGAAACCGCAAGAAGCTTGGCATCGTTCAATGCATGCTTCATCAACCGGAGCTTCTCGTGCTGGACGAACCGACGTCTGGTCTGGATCCGCTTATGCAGCATACGTTCTTTGACATGCTGAGCGAGCAAAATGAGCAGGGGGCGACGATATTTTTCTCCACGCATGTATTGAGCGAGGTGGAGAAGCTGTGCCAGCGGGTTGCGTTTATTCGCGAAGGCAAGCTGCTGCGCGTCTGTGATGTCGACTCCATTCCAGGCAAGGACGCACGCATCGTGCATGTCCGCTTCCGGCAGTATGGGGATTGCATAGACAGTTATCAACTGCGGACGCTTGATCCGGATGCCGTATATGACGGCAGAGAGCATCGGCTATTGCTGCGCGGGGAGCTGCATCTTGCGCTGCGGCAACTGTCTGCTTATGAGATCGATGATATTCGGATCGACCAGCCGTCGTTGGAGCAGTTGTTCATGGCGGAGTATGAACCGGGGAACACGGCAGAGAGCGCAGCTTTTCACCACAGCAAAGCCGGGAAACAAGAAGGGAGCGAGTCCTGATGTGGCAAGTATTTCGGTATGAGTGGCGCACGAATCGGCGCAGCTTCGTCATATGGGCCGCTATTATTGTGTTATTCCAAATGATGTTCGCCGGAGTCGGCGATATGTATATGAACAACGAGCAGCTGCTGCAGGCGTTGGATCAATTCCCGCAGGCGCTGCTGGAAGGCTTCGGGTTCCATGCCGAAATGCTCGGGAGCTTCGAAGGCTGGATGGGAGGAGAACCGCTCGTTTTCTTCACCATGCTGCTTGGGGCTTTTGCTGCCATATGGGCCGCATCCACGGTATCCCGTGAACGGGACGGCGGCACGGTAGATTTCATGTTCACGCTGCCGATAACGCGCGGCGGGCTGTTCATGGGCAAAGTGGCTGCCCATCTGTCGGGTCTGCTTCTTATTACCGCGTTTTGCTATGGGGTAACGCTTTTGTTCGGGCAGTGGTTCAGCACGATAGAGGATGCGGCGATTTTGCTGGTATACATGGCAGCCGGGGCATTGGCGGCGCTGGCGTTCGCCGGTATCGGATATTTGATTACGGTGTTCGTCGCTTCGGAGCGGGCGGGTCTTGCGATAAGCATAGGCATCGTCATTATTTCGTTTCTCCTGAATATGCTGGCAGGGATGAATGAGTCGTTGTCCTGGCTCTCCGGCTTCAGTCTGTTCACGATCTTCAGCGGAGAAGAAATGTTCACTTCGGGCAGCTTGCCATGGGACGGCGTATTCATTACGATATTAGTATATATAGTCGGAGTGCTGGGAGGCTGGCTGATGTTGTCCCGCCGGGATTTATAACGGGTTAAGGCCAGCCGTCCGCGTCATCCGTTGAGAAAGGGGAACGCATGTCACTTGAACAGTAAAGCCATCGCCATCGTGCAAGCGGGTCGGCGCTTATTTTTCGAACAAGGGATTCAAGAGACGAGCATGGAGCAGGTGGCCGAAGCGGTTCCAGTCGCGAAGATGACCATTTATAAATATTTTCAAAGCAAAGAAGGATTGCTGGAGGTCATCATCGCTCAGATGCTGGAGGAATCTCATCAGCATCTCCGCAAGGTTATTGCGGAAGCGGGCGATACGTACGATTTGTTCCGGCGCATGATGGAATACCACGATTTCGACGACGTGTCCAAAGCATTTATTAACGATCTGGTGCAATATTATCCGGCTGTCTTTCAGCGGCTGATGTCGTATTCGGAGGAGCATATATTGCCGGAATTCGAGGCGGCGATCTTCCGCGGGCAGCAGGAGGGCCATATCCGCAAGGAGCTGTCCCCGCATCTTATCGTCAGGTTCCTTGTCTCGATGAAGCAGTTCATGGCGCAGCCGGGCAAGCTGGACGGATGCTTCAGCATGCGGACGATTTCGGATCAGCTGATGACGATGCTGTGTCATGGCATGTTGGTCGATCGCGATCCGCATCGCGTATAATTTATCCTCCTTCCTCCATAATAATGTCGTATAAGAACCAAGTTATTAGACGGCAGGAGGGAACCGAGGATGAAAAATCCGTATCCGTTAGGCCATGCGTTAACACAGTTGTACTTGTCCCAGGAGCATACGCGGGGACTGGATGAGGCATCAGACCTGGAATCGATGCTGCAGGACGAAGCGGGAGCGGATTCTCCGTCATCTCCGGCCGATCCATCCGAGGAGCCGGCTTCTACCGCGTTGCTGCACGAAGGCATGTCGGATGGAACGCTTAAAACGCATCAAATGGTGCAGCGTTCCTACGGTCTATACTAGGGAGAACAGGCAGGGCATTCATAGCTCAATCGACCGGTCCCGTGTTGTGTTCTCATGAACACAAGAGCACGATCAACCGTCGGGCTGAATGAAGGCTGTAATGCTGCGGGAGCAGTGTTGCGGCTATTTTTTTGCCGAAAATTCAGGTGTATGAATTTGACTTGCTAAACACTTGACACTTTAAGGGAAGATGGAGTAAACTTTATCTAATTCATAGTAAATTAATCGGAATTATAAGATATCAGGCAAACACATTCATTGTTAAGGAAAAAGCGAGGGGAATGGCGATGGAACGACAAATCGATATTCGATGGCAGCAGGAGCGGTTGGCGGCTACGCTGCACTATCCAGTGGAGCGGGCGCCTTTTGAGTCCGGATCGGAGCGGCGGGCTCCGGTCACGATTATTTGCCATGGCTTCGTCGGCAGCCGGATCGGCGTCGATCGGTTGTTTGTGAATGCTTCGCGGCAGCTTGCCGAAGAGGGGCATATTGTGATCCGGTTTGATTATGCCGGTTGCGGTGAGAGTACGGGCGAGTACGGACATTTCGGCCTCGACGATATGATAGAGCAGACGCAAGCGGTAGTGAATTATGCGCTTGGCTGCGGCAATGTCGATCCACAGCGTGTGACGCTCATCGGTCACAGTCTGGGCGGGGCCGTGGCGATCCTGGCGGCGGTCCGCGATCCGCGCATCAAGCGGTTGGTGCTGTGGTCTCCCGTCGCCTACCCGTTCAACGATATCGTGCGCATCGTCGGGCGCGAACGGTATGACGAGTCCATGACCCGCGGCGCATCCGATTATTTGGGCTACACGTTCACTCCGGCCTATTTTAATTCGCTGGGCAAGCATCAGCCGTTTCAAGAGGCGTCGAAGTTCAACGGCGATGTGCTGCTCGTCCACGGCACGAGCGATGACATCATTCCGGCGGACTACACTTTCTTGTATCAGAAGGTGTTCTGGATGCGAAGCGACGGACAGTGCGACAAGGAGATTATCTTTCAGGCGGACCATACGTACTCTAGCGGCGAGCATCGGGAGAAGCTGTTCTCCTGCACGATTCATTGGCTGAAGCAATGGGAGAAGCGGCAGGAGGAATGGGCGAACTGGAGCATTTGAGCGGCGTGATAAGATTGAGGGCAGTCTGTCTGATGCAAGCGGGATAGAAGCAGATTGAACAGCATGAGAAAGTCGATGGCAACATGAGCGACGCGAGAGAAACGGTGCCAGTTAGCGAAAGACGAGCGGCATGATGAATGAAAATGGAAGGTTGTCAAAGAGCGAAGAAGACGGGCGAAGAGCCGGATTCTTCGCTCTTTTGTGTTTGCCGGCCTCCGCGCAATGGGCATTTGTCTAGTCTCCCTTACATTCAGGAGGGGGACGGAAGGGACATAGTGGACAAGCGGCGCAAAACATTGGAAAATAAAAGAAATGGGATGTCGGGGAGGCGTTGCGATTGTTGGGAAAGTTACGCGTAATGGTCATCGGCTCGTTATGTATGCTTATGCTCGCGATGACGGCTTGTCAATCCGGGGCGGGAAAAGGGATTGCAACCGAGCCGCCGGCAATGGAGCGGGAAGACGGAGTCAACGCTCTGGATGGAAGTGAGTCTGAAGAGCGTCAGCCAGCGCCGTATCGTGCGCCGTTTACGGGATTGGAAGCGCAGGAGCCGCTGAAGAAGCGCCCGATTGCCGTCATGGTAAACAACTTCAAAAGCGCCAGACCGCAATCCGGCTTGTCATTCGCCGATATGCTGATAGAAGTGCTTGCGGAAGGGGGGATTACCCGCATTGTAGCTATTTATCATAGTCAGTTGGACTATGACGGGGCGATCGGACCGGTACGGAGCATCCGGCCTTACTTGATCGAGCTGGGGGAGAGCTTCCACGCCGTGCTCGTTCATGCGGGCGGAAGCAACGATGCGTATTCTATCTTGCAGAAGCAGCGCAAGCCCTACTTGGATGAAATCACCAATGCAGGCAGAGCGTTTTGGCGGGAATCGTTCCGCAAGGCGCCGCACAATTTATACACGAAGCTGAGCAAGATCACGGAGACCGCTGCCACACGGTTTCCGATGGAGGATGAGGCCTTGCCAGCTTTGCACCGCTGCATACGGAAATAGAAGCTTCCGCCGCCATGCCTTCCACGAGCCAGCCATCCGCTTCAAGTGAAGCGGCAACCCGCATCGAAGTCGCCTTTATGAACAATGGCGATCGTGTGCAGTATGCATATGATGAAAATAGCGGAAACTATATCCGACATATCAATGGCGAGCCGCATCTTGACATGGCAACGGACAAGCCGCTCACGGCCGATAATGTGCTCGTGCTCGCTGCGCCCCACCGCGTATTGGACAATGTCGGGCGGCTCGAAGTACAGCTGGATGGCGGCGGCGAAGCGCTCTTGTTCACGGGCGGGCGCACATATAGCGGCACATGGTAGCGTAACGGGCAAGGAGCTTTTGCATTCATGCAGTCCGGACAAGCCCTTCCGCTGAAGCCGGGGAAGACTCATATGTTGATCGTGCCGCACGAGCCGCCATTGCTTTAACACGTCGATTGGGAATGATTGGTTAATTACGCAAAGCCGTGTGGTAGCAAGGTTTACGGCGTACTTTTTGAAAAAACACGAAACTTGTCGAAAAAGAAAGGATACTAGTCCTAAAAATGACGTAAACTTTCGACAAATGTCCACTTTCGCTTTACGGTTTCTTTACAAACCTACCGGGTCATGTGATAAACTATGTAAGGCTTGAAAAGTTTACATCACATAGGCAATTTCTTGTTGCAAAGGAGATCTCGGAATGTTCAAGAAGAAGGACGTGTTTTTCGAAACGCTGCAAAATATGGCGGATACGCTCGTTCAAGCAGCAGAAACGTTCGCACAAGGTGTAGAAGATTTGAGTGATGTGTTGTCTTTTACCAAGGAAATGAAGGAACTAGAGAGCAAATGCGATATGTTTACCCACACGATTTTGACAGAGCTCAACAAAACCTTCATTACGCCGATCGAGCGTGAGGATATTATGGCGCTGACGACGGCATTGGATGACGTTCTGGACGGGATGGAGGCCAGTGCTTCGCGTTTCGACATGTACCAGATGCTTGAACGTGATGAAATCGTGGTGTTGTTCGCGGATATTATCAAGCGCAGCACGTATGAAATTCAGAAAGCAATTCGTTTGTTGTCACAGAAGAAGCTCCTCGCGATTCGCGAGCACAACATCCGCGTCAACGAACTGGAAAATGCGGCCGACGATATTTACCGCCGCGGGATCCGGGCTTTGTTCGTCGATGTGACGGACCCGATTGAATTGATTAAACGCAAAGATGTGTATGAACGGTTGGAAGCGACTACGGATAGCTGCGAGGATGTAGCGAACCAGTTGGAATCGATCGTCATGCGGAATTCCTAATAACTGTCGTAGCATAAGCAAGCTGAGTGTACGAAGGAGGTTGGGTATTGCGCGGACGCGAGCGGTTCTCGGTTCAGTGCAATCGCGGGTAAATGGACATAGATATGACTTTAATGGTCGTGGGAGTCGTCATCATTTTGGCGCTGGGCTTTGACTTTATCAATGGCTTCCACGACACGGCGAACGCTATCGCGACGTCGGTATCGACGCGGGCATTGCCGCCAAGGGTAGCGATTTTGATGGCTGCCACAATGAACTTCGTCGGAGCCCTTACGTTTACGGGCGTAGCGAAGACGATTGGGGGCAGCATTGCCGATCCCGCCAAGCTGGAAAATGGGCTGGAGATCGTGGCGGCAGCGCTCATTGCCGCTATTATTTGGAACTTGGTTACATGGTGGTTCGGCATTCCGTCCTCCTCCTCCCATGCGCTCATTGGCGCGTTGGCAGGGGCGGTGTTCGCCGGAGCCGGAATGGATTATTTGAATATGGGCGGATTCAAGAGCATCGTTATCGGTCTCATCATTTCGCCGATCATTGCATTTGTCGTAGGTTATATCGTCATGATGATACTGAAATGGATCTTCGGCAGGCACAGTCCGCATACCGTCAACAAAGGGTTCCGGACATGCCAGATTATTACGGCGGCCTTCCAATCATTCACCCACGGGACGAACGACGCGCAGAAGGCGATGGGTATTATTACGTTCGCTCTCGTAACGGCGCAGGTTCAGACCGATATGGAAGTCCAATTGTGGGTTAAGATTGCAGCCGCTACGGCGATGGCGCTCGGTACGTCCATCGGCGGTTGGAAGATTATCAAGACGATGGGAACGAAAATTTTCAAGATTGAACCAATTAACGGCTTTGCCGCTGATTTGTCCGCCGCTTCGGTTATTATGTCGGCGACGCTGACGCACTTGCCAATTAGCACTACGCATGCTATCACCTCCGCCATTTTGGGGGTAGGGTCCGCCAAGCGTTTTTCGGCTGTCAAGTGGGGGGTAGCAGGCCGGATCGTCATTACATGGTTTATTACGATTCCGATCTGCGCGGTGCTGGCAATGGTTGTTTTAAAAATAATCCATTTTGCTTTCTATTAATCAATACGGGGTGTTCCGGGAGTAGAGCTTCTACTTCGCGGGAACGCCCCTTATTTGTCGTTGCCGTCCGTTGCATGGTTCATGTGCCGCTTCATGTTGACAGCTTCAGACCGATGAGCGAAATGACGATAAGCGAGATGAACAGCAGCCGCTTCCACTCCTTCGGTTCTTTGAAAAATATCATTCCCGCCAGCACGCTGCCGGCGGAGCCGATACCGGTCCAGATGCCGTAGGCGGTTCCAATCGGAATCGTCCGGAGCGAGGAGGACAGAAGATAGAAGCTCGCGCCTCCGAACGCGATGGCACACAGGGTAGGCGCTAATTTACGGAACCCGTCCGATTTTTTTAGGCTGATGACGCCGCCGATTTCTGCAAAGCCAGCGAGTATAAGGAATATCCAATTCATAACGAATCCCCCTGTGAAAAAGTGTAGTTAGACATTGTGGCACGGCTGAATTATTTCACTCTTGCCGGTTGCTGTGCTGGTTCGGGCTCTTCCGCTGTGACCAGCTTCAAGCCGATGATCGATCCGACGAGCAGGATGATGCAGGCGATCCGAAGCAAGCTTGCCGGTTCTCCCATGAACAGGATGCCGACGAGCGCTGTTCCGGCCGAGCCGATGCCGGTATATACCGCATAAGCCGTTCCAATCGGAAGCCGTCTCATCGCCTGCGTAAAGAAGTAAAAGCTAATGATAATCAAGCCGATAGTAATGAGGCTGGGCAATAGCACGGTAAAGCCATGCGCATATTTCAGGCCGATGGCCCAGCCGATTTCAATAATTCCTCCAATGACTACGTAAAGCCATGCCATAGGTCAATCCTCCTTCATTTTTGGGTTGTTGCGATGCGAAAGAAACCGATGAGCTTGTCCCATTTATTGTCGCCCTGATCGGACGAAGACATGCTGCATCGAGCCGAAGATTAGACCGGAAATGATAGGGAGAGAGGCTGCCCCCATAGTAGAATTTCCACTAAGGAGACAGCCTCTAGGTGCCTGAGTCGGGAGGGGATCCCTGCTGTGCGGTGTCCGGTGGTGCCCATCCGCAGGAAAATAACGCGGCTGACGGGTCCGGACAGGATAGTGATAAATGCCGATCCTGCTTGGGGGGAGAAGGCGGTGCTTCAGCGCTCTATCGTTTGCGCCGCTGGTTCGGGCGCGTCGTCCGGCGCTGCTTCGCAGGTCTTCTCGTGCCGGTTCGATTGCTCGGGCTGGGTCTGCGCTGGCGTCGTCTTCTTCGTCTGCGCTGCGCTTCCTCCACATCCCAATCTTCCACATCGTCGTCGGCTTCCTTCTTGCCCTTCTTATTAGGGAGGAGGCTGCCCATGAGCAGCTTCGCTACCGGCGCAATTTGCGAGACGCTTTGCATTACCTTTTGAACCTTGTTCATCGTGGCGACGATGCCGTCGATACCGCCCATGCGGTCGATGACCTGCTTGATGTCATTCATGGAGAAGCTGCTTTTCTTCTCGGTATTGAGGGGGGTCACCGGTGTCTCCGCAACCGGGGTGTATGGCACGATGGCTCCTTCGGGCGCTGACGGCGGCTGGAACTGGGAAGGGGGCAAGCCGCCCGAGAAGCTGCGGGTCCACTGAGCCGATGAGGAGTGGGAATGCTGCTTCGGTATATGCAAGCTTGGCACGGCCATGAGGTCCTGCGGATTCGTCGGGGCCCGCCGTCCGTGGTGAGGCGCGTTCATATGATCACGACCTTTTTAAATAAAATATTGATTGGCTCTAACCTATGGGTTACTATACTGTATGTGGTAGGCGAACAACTCGTTTGGACGATCGCCCGTAGGCGTACGCCCGATCCTGAATGGAAACGCTTTATTTTCACTACTATTCTCTAAAGCACAAACTTGGTAACGCTTGAAAAGGTAGGATAAAGGAAGTACAATGAGGTTACAAGCGATGAAGTAGGGGTGGATAAGGTTGCAATTGAAAAAATTGAACGATAAGACGATCGACCAGCTGTTCGAGGCGGTTTTGACCCTTGAATCAGTGGAAGAGTGCTATATTTTCTTTGACGATCTGTGCACGGTGAATGAAATTCAATCCTTATCCCAGCGATTAGAGGTTGCTCGCATGTTGGGCAAGGGCTGTACGTACAATCAGATTGAAGCGGAGACCGGAGCGAGTACAGCCACGATTTCGCGTGTGAAGCGTTGTTTGAATTACGGGAATGACGGTTACAAAATGGCTTTGGAGCGTCTCGGGCGATAAGCATGAAGCCGGGTCTGTTGGTGGTTAGCCACGGTTCACGAGACGGCTCTTGGGTTACACTGGTAGATGAAGCGATTGCCAAGGCTGCGTGGCCGGAAGGCGTACCGATCGCTTCTTCTTTTTTGGAATGCGTGCCGAGCCGGAATATTCAGGACGGCGTCGACGCGCTGGAAGCGCAAGGGGTGGACCATATTGGGGTCATCCCCTTGTTCGTGTCCGCGGGCAGCAAGCACGTGGACGAGATCGCGTACGCGCTCGGCGTAACGGCGGCGCCGCTTGCGAAGACGGAGCTGGCGCCGTTCCGCGTGAACGCGCGCGTGCTGTACGGGCGCCCGCTTGACGGCGGAGCCGTGGCGGCCGAGCTAGGCGGGCGGCCCGGGTTGGCCGGCGGCAAGGAGGCCAACGGAGGCGCGGGCGTTGCCGCGCGCGTGTTCGGCGGGGCCGATGATGCGGAGGAGGATATTCTCCTCCGCATGGTGGAGGCCCGCCTGCGCGGGCTGGGCGTACGCCCCGGCGCGGATGGCGTGCTGCTGATAGCGCACGGCAGTCCGCACGAGCCGTTCCAGGCGCGCTGGCATGATAGCCTGCGCGGCTTGGCGCGGCTGCTCGTGAAGCGCGGCATGTGCGCGGCCGCGTCGCACGCGCTGCTCTGCTGTGAGGACATCGCGGCCGCCGCGCAGCGGTTAATGAGCTTGCTGAGCGGCGCCGCAGACGGGTTTGGCGAGCGCGCGGAGAAGCTGGCCGCACCACTTCCAATGTTCGATGCTGCTCCATCCCTTGGAGCGGATGAAGAGCTTGGCGAGCATGCGGTGAAGCGGCGAGTGGCGGTGGTGCCGGTATTTCTGAGCCGAGGGTATTTTACGACTCATGTTATTCCTGAGCGCTTGGCAGACGTTCCGGTTATGTACGACGGACAGACGCTGCTGCCGTATCCGGCGCTAAGCCGCTGGCTGGAGCGTGAAGCAGAGAGGCTGCTGGGGATGCTGGCTGGCAGATTGAGCGAATGAAAATAGTTGTTTTTTTCACCAAAACGTTTAACATAGAAGATTGAACGATAAGTTCTTGTGTTCCTTGTTTGAAGATGGTTTCTGTGAAAGGGTTCACGGTTCACGATATAAGATTCGGTTGTTCTGATTGGCATGCAAGCAGAGAGAACGGCGCTGGTGAGATTGTTGCTGCGCACGGATAATGGTTGTGAGATCGCATCGATATGAATAGATTGTAAATGGGTGACGCAGTCATGATAAAAAAAGCGAGACTAATCTATAACCCGACCTCCGGACGGGAGGAAGGCAAGAAGCGGCTGGCGGATATTTTGCAGATGCTGGATGCCGCAGGCATCGAAACGACGACGCACGCGACGGACGGCGAGGGCGATGCGACGACGAGTGCGGCGGAAGCGATCGACCGCGGCTACGATATGATTATCGCGGCTGGCGGAGACGGCACGTTGAACGAGGTCATTAACGGCATGGCAGGCAAGCCGGAACGGCCGCCGCTTGGCATCATCCCGCTCGGGACGACGAACGATTTCGCCCGGGCGCTTGGCATTCCGCGCAATTGGGAAGAGGCATGCTCGATCATTACGCGGCAGGTGACGCGGGTCATCGATCTGGGGCAGGCGAATGATAAATATTTCATCAATATCGCGGGCGGCGGGTCGTTGACAGAGCTGACATATGAGGTGCCAAGCAAGCTGAAGACGATGATTGGACAGCTCGCTTATTACATGAAGGGCCTCGAGAAGATGACGCGCCTGCGTCCGACGGAGCTGCGCATCGAGCTGGATGGCCATGGCGTATTCCATGAGGAATTCATGTTGTTCCTCATTACGAACACGAACTCCGTCGGCGGCTTCGAGAAGCTGGCGCCGGATGCGCGCATTGACGATGGTCTGTTCGATGTCATCATGCTTAAGAAGTGCAATCTGGCGGAATTCATCCGCGTGGCAGGCATGGCGCTGCGTGGCGAGCATGTGAACGATCCGCTCATCATTCATGCTCAGACGAAGCGCGTGTCGGTGACCTCGCCGGATATGGTGCAGCTCAATCTGGACGGGGAGTACGGCGGACTGCTGCCGGCGACGTTCCAGGTGCTGCCGTCGCATTTGCGGATTTTTGTGGATGGTGAATAGAAAATGGGAAGCATCGTTCGGATGAGAACGAGCGGCTTGGCTTGCTGCCGGTGCGGGGCGGGTCAGGCCATTTCTTGCTCTTTAGGGAATGTTTATGTTAGGCGGGTGGCGGGGCGTTAAAGTGAATGAAATCACTTTTTTCTTCCCGGAGCAGGTATGTCTGTTTTCATCCTTTGTTTCACTCTCCCCTTCATTCAGAATGGCAGCCCGCTTCTCCTTTTTGAACGTGTAGACGGTCATTTATGTACTTATGGTTCTTATGCCCATTCTCCCTTACAGTCAGAAAAGTAAATGTTGAGGATAAGGCACATGGCGTACTGGATGCCGTGGGATGAAGCGTGTGAAAATAATGGAAGTGAATTAGAGTGATCGTTGGTCATGCTCTCTCCTGATGGAAGGGTAGAATGAAGCAAAGTAACCGGTGAAACAAATCTCCGTAGTCTGAAAGGCATTGTGTGCACGGAACATTCGTTACATGTTATGAACATGAACAATCACGGTTCTTAGCTTTTTTTAAACGCGGTTGCTTACCTTTCAAAGGTCTCGGTAGAGATTTTCTCATTGAAGGCGCAGCTATGGTATGATGGGAACGATGTTGAAAAGGTCAGTAAGATTGTGCGATGGATAAGTTTTATGAAGGTTGTACAGGTAAGGACAAAAAGGCTGAATTGAGATAGAAGCAACGAGGAAGCGGGAGGGCATAGCGTGAAAGGGAACAAGCAAGGCAAACGGCCAGGGCGCCGGAATGAAGCAAGGTCTGCATCTGCGACGCGTTCACGGACGACGGCGGGTGGACGCGCGGCACATGCAAACGAGCGGACTGCTCCGGTGCAGAAAAATGAAGAGGTCGTACTGGACATAATCGGATTGACCCACGATGGCGAAGGCGTCGGCCGGGTGGACGGCTTCACGCTGTTCGTCAGCGGTGCCCTTCCCGGCGAGCAGGTGCGGGCGCTCGTGCTGAAGGTGAAGAAGCAGTATGGCTATGCCAAGGTGCTGGAGCGTCTGGTCAACAGCCCTTATAGAGTTGAGGCAGAATATCCGGCAAATTACTATGGCGGCTGTCAACTGCAACATCTGGCGTATACAGAGCAGCTGCGCTGGAAGCGCCAGCATGTCATTGATGTGCTGGAGCGAATCGGCAAGTTCCGCGTCGAGCCTGTGCTTGAGGAAGAGGGGGAACAGGCTCGGGGGGAGGCGGCAGAGTTATCGGGTGTGAACGCTAATGAAAATGGACAAGCAGGTCCTGACGCTGCTGCTGTTGAACGGGAAGACGGCATTTTGGAAATGCAGATGCAGGCAAAACCAGTCCAGGTGCTGCCGACGCTCGGCATGGAACATCCTTGGCGCTATCGCAACAAGAGCCAAATGCCGGTCGGCAAGAACGACCGTACGGGCGAACTGATTGGCGGATACTTCGCCAAGGCGAGCCATCGCATTATCGATACGGATGTGAGCCTTATTCAGCATGAGGCGAATGATGAAGCGATGCGCGCCGTGAAACGGATTGCCCGCAAATACGGCATTGAGCCGTACAATGAGGAGACGCATAGCGGTCTGCTGCGTCACGTTATCATGCGTGTCGGCTTCCGTACGAACGAGCTGATGATTACGCTCGTCACGAACGGGGAGCGGATTCCATATGAAGCGGATATCGTGTCCGAGCTGGCAGAGGCTCTGCCGCAGCTGAAGAGTGTGTGCCAGAACATTAACACAAAGCGCACCAACGTTATTATGGGCGACCAAACCCGTGTGCTATGGGGTTCCGAATATATTACCGATTATATCGGGGACATCAAGTTTGAGATTTCCGCACGTTCGTTCTATCAGGTGAATCCGGTGCAAACGGAAGTTCTGTATGAGAAGGCAGTGGAGTATGCCGGCCTGAGCGGGCAGGAGATCGTCATTGACGCGTACTGCGGCATCGGGACGATCTCGCTGTTCCTGGCGCAGCGCGCGAAGCGGGTGCTCGGCGTGGAAATTGTTGAGGAAGCGATTGCCGATGCGCGCCGCAACGCGGAGCTGAATGGAATTACGAACGCGGAGTTTGCCGTTGGCGCAGCCGAAGAGGTCATCCCGCGCTGGAAAGAGTATGGCGAGTCTCCGGATGTGATTGTGGTTGATCCGCCGCGCAAAGGCTGTGATCAAGCCTTACTGGATACGATGCTGGAAATGAGTCCGGAGCGGATCGTGTATGTATCGTGCAACCCGTCTACGTTAGCGCGCGATTTGCGTATTTTGGCAGATGGAGGATATAAGGTAGTTGAGGTGCAGCCGGTGGACATGTTCCCGCATACGGTGCATGTGGAGTGCTGTTCACTGTTAGTGCGGAAAGACAAATAAAAAGGAGATGTATTGGCGAACATTGTAAAAGAGGGGCATCGCCCCTCTTTGTTATTCAATTATTTTGTCCTTTCTCCTACCTTTGTCTTTTGATTCTGTCCAACTTAATTCGACTACGGTTGCTCTTTTCGTCAATAAATGAACTTAATAATTTACTTAACTCTATTAAGTAAGTCATAAACTGAAGCTTCCACTGCATCGGTTAAAGAATATCTCGTATTAACTCCCAATTTTTTGATTTTGTTGTCATCCCAAATTCTATTTATTGTAAAATTTTTTACCATTATTGTTTGTTCAGATGTCGATAACTGAACAATTTTAGCATTCCTGCCAGTTTGCCGATCAATTTCTTTCTTTAATTGAAACCAAGTTGTATCAAAACCTTTAAGTAAATAAACCCCATTGTCAGCCTTCGGTTTTTCGTAAGTTCCTAACCATTCCATTGCCCTTCCAATATCTCTTGTATCTATTAGAGACACTTTAGTATCGCCATTTCCAACCATCGGAAATTGGTCATTCGTATGAGCGGTAAATAGCCTTGCAAAAAATGATTTGGTATCTCTAATGCCAATGGTACTTGCTGGACGTAAAATCACGGTTTCAATCCCAGTCTTTTTCGCTACTTCTTCAATCACTTTTTCCCTTTCAATAGCTACTCTTTGTGTTAGGTACTCAGGTTGTGAAACGTAGGATTCATCAATAGGGTTATTACTTTTAAAATCATATACAACGATTGTGCTTAATTGAATAAATCGGGAAACACCTTGTGAAACGGCTGTTTCAATTAACGTTTTAGTTAATTTTGTTTCTACTGGAGCATCCAAGCTGTTTTGTGTATGTAGATTTGTATCAGCCGTACAATTATAAACCACTTCATTCCCTTCTATTGCTTTTCCAATTGCTTCAGGATTCGAAAAGTCAATCCTAACTACATTGACCCCTAAACTCTCTAAAAATGTTGTATTACTTGTATCACGAATCGCTGCCGTTACTTGATGTCCAGCTAATTGCAATTGTTCCACTACATGACTACCAATAAATCCAGTGCTTCCAAAGACAATTGTCTTCATTCTTTTCATGCCCCCATTATTCACTTAAGGATTCTTTAGCACTATACTATATGAAGTACAAAATAAATAAAAGTACGGTATTTTATTATAGTTACTATACTTAATGATAGTCGGAGGTATAAAAGATGTCTCACGAATCTAATCACCAAAACTGTCCCATCGAAAAGACAATGAATGTAATTGGAGGTAAATGGACGTTTCTAATTCTAAGGGACATCTTTTACGGTCCACAGCGGTTCGGGGAGTTACAGAGGTCTTTAAGAGGGATTAGTCCAAGGACACTCTCTCTGCGATTAAAAGAGTTGGAAGAAGAAGGGGTTATTAGTCGTGTTATTTATTCAGAAATTCCTCCGCATGTCGAATATTCCCTTACTAAAAAGGGGCAATCCCTTCATCCGATTTTTGAAGCTATGAAAGAATGGGGAAATTCATGGGATGTATTAGAACAGAAAAAATAAAAATGAGCATTGTGCTTTTTACAGAGCCTGTTAATCTGGCCAGGGGCACATCGTATGTTGCCTACACTGTCCACTCAACTCATGTGGAGTGCTGTGTGTTGCTAGTGAGGGAGTAGTATCTTTGGGGTCACATTTACCTAAACATCTAATAATCCATGAAGGTTTCAAGTCTTAAAGCTTGAAGCCTTTTTGTTTATAAATGGCTGACCGGAGCGTCTGCACCTGTCTGGACAATAAAAATAGGCTCACGTAAACTGAACCTAAACCTAATGTTTTTCAACAAATCCGGTCACACTTAAACAAAGGAGGCGTTCACAATGCCGAATGCAGCAACAAACAACAACTATCAGATCAGCATGGAAAATATTCGGTCGATGCCCCCAACGAGTTATTTTGGAACGAAGATTCTGTTTGTGATCAGCGGGAGCCTGACCGTGAGCTGTACGGCTCGTGATTATAAGCTGCAGGCTCATGATATCTTGATCCTTAACCGCAATGACAGGCATGAGATCTCAAGCCAGGAGGATAATATCGTCATGGTGCTGAGCCTGACGGCACAGTTCTTTGCACAGCATGATAAATCGTACTTCTCCTATCACTTCGACTGCTTCTCGCGAGAGATGGACCGCGGGCGCGAGCAGATGGTCGCACTTCTGCGGCGTTATCTTGCCGAGATCATGATTGCTTACTCGCGAACAGGCGAGCTTCAGGACCTGGAACTGCAGAGCAGCTTATTCCAAATGCTGCTGCTGCTGACTCGTTTCTTTAAGACCGAGGCTCCCGTGCGTGAAGGGAGTTCTCACGACGATGAACGGATTATGCGCATCATTCAGGAGATTGAGCAGCGCTACGACGAGCCGATTACCTTAAATGAGATCGCACAGAAGGAGTATTTATCGGTTTCTTACCTCTCTCGGTATTTCAAGAAAATGACAGGTTTTGGATTCGTACAGTACGTCAATCTGGTTCGGCTGAAGCATAGTTTTGATGATCTGGTTCATTCCACAGATTCGTTATCTCATATTGCGTTAAAGCACGGATTTGCAAGCTCGAAAAACTTCAATGCCGTCTTTAAAGCGGCCTACGGGATGTCCCCGGCCCAATATCGGAAGGAGCATTCGGAGCAGCAGGACGATGCACAGCCAGCGTCTAACCATGCTTCTGAGCCCAGAACGGCGCTGCAATCACCAGATATTCTGGCGAAGCTTGCCCAGTACATTGAGACAGGGGAGCAGATCTCTGATATTAGCGAGGCTCTATTTGAGAAAAGGCAGATCGAACTTGACCCAACCAGACAGGAGGAAGTGGCGGCTTCCACGCATGTTCTCTTCATCGGCCAGCTTAAGGAGCTCCTTAATGAGAATGTCAAAGAGCAGCTTCTCATGGCTCGGCAGGAGCTCCGCATCCGATATATCGGAATTCGCAACCTGATCTTTGGCAAGACGCTGCTTCCCGAAGCGGAAACGGACGAGCTGGTGGCTACCTCTACGCCGTTCATGAATTCCGATCTTGCCCTCCAGTTCCTAAAAGATCATCATCTCCATCTCCTGATCCGCATCGAATACCAGGAGATTTCCTCAGACGAGAACCAGTATTTCGAGCTGCTGGATAAGTTTATCCGCCACTCGATTCAAATTTTTGGACGGGATACCGTAGCGAAGTGGCGCTTCATGTATTATGAGCCTCATGTCACGATTGCCTCCCCAGAAGAGCTGCGGCGGATATATCTTCGCCTTCAGTCTTTAGTGAAGAGCAGGGAAGAGCGAGTGCAGGTGGGGACCTATCTTCCTTTTTCCGAACGAACAGGGACAACGGCTACACAGCATGAATGGCAATTAAGCCACGGCGACGTTATTGACTTCCTTGCATACGAAGCGAATCCGAACGAAGTCGTTGATTTCGATAAATCGGCTGACGATGATTTCACCGAAACGCGGGACTATATCCTCTCCGTTACGTCCAAGCTGAAAGCTTTTTTAAGGAAGCATCGCATGGAAAAATCGCTGTTTCTCATGTCTTGGAATACGTTGACCGGGAATACTAGGTATACGAACGGAACGTTTTTCCGCGGTGCCTTAGTGATGAAGGCGGTGCTGGATATAAGCCGTGAGGTCGACGCGATCGGCTTCTGGATCAATACGGAGCAGCATGAGGAGGAGCGCAGCGCTCGTAATATAAGCATTGACGGGCTGGAGCTGTTTCACTTTTTCAATGGAAAGAGACCTGCTTATTACGCGGTCATGTTCAAGGAACGCCTGCGAGGACGAATTGTCGCACAAGGGAAAGATTATGTGATGACGGAGCATGCAGATGGATACCAGCTCGCTCTATTGAACTGCAATAATTTCAATCCTCGCCTCTCGGTGGAAGAGCTGTTTCTGAGACAGCGGAAGAAGGAGATGCATATTCGCCTGCTTGGCATGAGGCCAGGTGCGTATCAGATTCGCAAATTCCAATTCGACCGCGATCATGGGGCATTGTATTCGGAGTGGGGGAAGCTCAATAGCAAGCATGGCGTCGATCAGGAGATTATGAATTATATCATCCACCGCTCGACCCCTTCCTTGAAAGTCATTGACGAGCAGTTGAGCGATGATTGGTCCTTTTATGTGTACTTGGACATGAACGCGATTCACTTTTATGAGTTCCGTAGAATGTTCGATGATATGCAATAAATCACATGTGACGAAAGTGGGTAAAAATGCCCCCTTCTGTTTTGTCCAAACAGGAAGGTCAAACAAGAAGACGGCAAAACGAAGGACATGAGAGTGCAAAGATAGGGCCGATTGCAATCGCTTTCTTTCCTATAATAAAGGCGTAGAACAAGTTTCTACACTGGCCGGTGACAAGCATCATGTTATAGGAGGGCAGAGGTCATGAAAACGGAACTATTTAGACGACTAGACGAGAAAAAAGAACGCATCATTGAGATCAGACGGTATCTGCATGCGCATCCGGAGCTTTCCTTCCAGGAGGAGAATACCGCGAAGTATATCGCTGAATTCTATAAAGACAAGCCCTGTGACGTTCGCGAGCATGTCGGCGGCAACGGCGTGGTTGTCACGATTGATAGCGGCAAGCCGGGCAAGACCTTAGCGATCCGCGCGGATTTCGACGCGCTTCCGATCACGGAGCAAACGGGGCTTCCATTTGCCTCGCAGAATCCGGGCGTCATGCACGCTTGCGGACATGATGGGCATACGGCTTACATGCTTGTCTTTGGCGAGACGTTAATGGAGATGAAGGATCAGTTAGAGGGCAAGGTCGTTATTTTGCATCAACATGCGGAAGAAACACCGCCTGGCGGAGCGATTCATATGATTCAGGATGGCTGCCTGGATGGGGTGGACCATGTGCTCGGCATCCACGTCATGTCTACCATGGAGACGGGAGGAGTCTTCTACCGTGAAGGACCGATCCAGACGGGACGTGCCTACTTCAAGGTGAAGATTCATGGGAAAGGCGGTCATGGCTCCTCGCCGCATATGGCCAATGACGCCATTGTTGCCGCAAGCGAATTCGTATGCGCCGTACAAACGATCGTAAGCCGCCGCTTGAATCCATTTGATGTCGGCTCCATTACGATCGGGTCCTTTGACGGAAAAGGAAGCTTCAATGTCATTAAAGACTCGGTCGAGCTTGAAGGCGATGTTCGAGCGATGACGGAAGAGACTCGCAGCTTGATTGAACAGGAAATTCGCCGCATCTTATCCGGACTTCAAGAAATGTTCGGGATCACGTATGAGCTTGAATACAACAATGACTATCCTGTTCTCGTCAACGATCCGGCATTGACGGAATTTGTGGTGAAGTCACTGACTCAGAGCGGCATTCCTGAGGTCACCTCAATCGAACGCTGTGAACCGCAGCCGCCTTCAGAGGACTTCGCTTATTACGCGCAACAGCGTCCAAGCGTATTTTTCTATGTAGGCGCGATGCCTGGCAATGGAGAGTATTACCCTCATCATCACCCTAAATTCGATATCAATGAAGACTGCTTGCAGATTGCTGCTAAAGTCATGGGTGCACTCGTTATAGACTACATGAAAGAGGGCGAAAGAGATGAAGACACCAACAGTTCCGTATAAAGGCAACGATAAGCTTATCGTAGGGATCGTGTTCGGGGTTATCACCTTCTGGCTCTTCGCGCAATCCATGGTTAATATCGTTCCTGACGTTCAGGCTGATCTCGGAATATCTCTAGATACGCTGAATATCGCCATAAGCTTGACGGCGTTATTCTCGGGGATTTTTATCGTCGTTGCCGGTGGCTTGGCGGACAAGTTCGGGCGAATGAAGATGACGTACATTGGGCTCATTCTTAGTATCATTGGTTCCTTATTGCTTATTCTCGCACATGGTTCCGGAATGCTGATCGCAGGCCGGATTATCCAAGGTCTGTCCGCAGCCTGTATCATGCCGGCAACGCTGGCTCTGATGAAGACGTACTTTGAGGGAGCAGAAAGGCAGCGGGCGTTAAGCTTCTGGTCCATCGGATCTTGGGGCGGCTCTGGGGTATGTTCCTTTGCCGGCGGCGCAATCGCAACGTATATGGGCTGGCGCTGGATCTTTGTCTTCTCGATCGTGTTCGCTTTGCTCGCGATGCTGCTCATCAAAGGTGCGCCTGAGAGCAAGAGCAAGGTCGAACAATCGGGCAGCAAGGCTCGCTTCGACTTTGGCGGCTTGGTTACGTTCGTGATTACGCTCGTTACCTTGAACCTGATCATTACGCGGGGCTCCTCCTTCGGCTGGACAAGCGCGATTACATTGTCTCTTGCTGTAGTGTTCCTTGTGTCGACGTTTATTTTCTTCAAAATTGAGTTCCGCCATGCGAATGGATTCATTGACTTTTCTCTGTTCAAAAATAAAGCCTATACCGGGGCAACCGTGTCGAACTTCTTATTGAATGCCGCAGCAGGCACCTTGGTTGTCGCGAATACGTACGTTCAGATCGGGCGCGGATTTACCGCCTTCGAATCCGGGCTATTGTCCCTTGGCTACTTGGTGTGTGTGCTCGTCATGATTCGTGTCGGCGAGAAGCTGTTGCAGAAGCACGGCTCACGTAAGCCAATGATTACGGGTTCACTCATTACGGCAATTGGAATTGCCATGATGTCATTCACCTTTGTCCCAGGCTTTCTCTATACGTTGCTTGTCTTTGTCGGCTTCATGCTATTTGGTATCGGACTTGGCATGTACGCGACGCCATCGACGGATACTGCGGTCTCCAATGCGCCAGAAAGCAAGGTCGGTATTGCTTCCGGGATTTATAAAATGGCGAGCTCGCTCGGCGGTTCGTTCGGTGTCGCCATCTCCGCAAGCGTGTATGGGGTTATCGCTGCTGCCGGAAGTATAGAGCTGGCCGCAATGGTCGGGCTGTTAACGAACGTTGCATTCTGTGTGGTATCCTTACTGTCGGTCATTATCACGGCACCAAAGGGCAGCAAAAAAGATAATGTATCTCTCGCTCCAGCTACAAAGTAAGAATACCGCTTGGAGTTCGGATTAGAGCTATACAGATTCACAGGAGGATATGAACATGCGTGAACAATTATTAGCGATGCTCGATGAACGTAAGGATGAGATCATTGCGATTCGCAGATATCTGCACGCCCATCCGGAGCTATCTTTCAAAGAGGAACAAACCGCGAAGTATATTAGAGACTTCTATGAAGGCAAAGATGTGATGCTGGATACGGAAGTTGGAAACGGGCATGGCATTATCGTCACGATTCAAGGCGGCAAGCCGGGCAAGACGATCGCGCTGCGGGCTGATTTCGATGCGCTTCCGATTCAGGAAGAGACCGGTCTTCCCTTTGCTTCTGAAAACCCAGGCATCATGCACGCTTGCGGCCACGACGGGCATACCGCTTACTTGCTCGTGCTTGCGGACTGCTTGATCCAGCTCAAGGATGAGCTTCCTGGCACGATTAAGATCATTCACCAGCATGCGGAGGAAACGCCTCCTGGAGGCGCGAAGAGCATTGTTGATTCGGGCCTTCTTGCTGACGTGGAGCATATCTTCGGCGTTCACGTCTTCCCTACGGGGGATGTTGGCGAAGTGATGTATCGGAGCGGCTTTGCAATGGCAGGCCGCAGCTACTTCAAGCTCGGCATTCAAGGGAAAGGCGGCCACGGCTCTTCGCCACATATGGCCAATGACGCGATCGTCGCTGCCGCGCACTTCGTCACGACCGTTCAGACGATCATTAGCCGTCGCCTGAACCCATTCGATACCGGCGTCGTGACGATCGGATCCTTCGACGGCAAAGGAAGCTTTAACGTCATCAAGGACTATGTCGAGCTTGAAGGTGATGTGCGTTACATGACGACAGAGACCCAAGCGTTGATCGATAAAGAGATTCATCGTATCGTCAAAGGGATTGAAGAGACATTCGGCGTAGAAGCGACCTTAACCTATACGGCGGACTATCCACCGCTCTATAATGATCCAGAAGTAACAGCGAACGTCGCTCGTTATCTAGAGCAGGGAGTTGGCGATTATTTGACAGCTGTCCGTGAAGGCGATATGTTATCTGGCTCTGAGGACTTTGCGTACTATTTGGAAAAAATTCCGGGCTGCTTCTTCTACATTGGCTGTAAGCCGAAGAACGCGGAAGAGGTCTGCTTCAATCACCACCCGAAGTTCGATATCGACGAAGACGGGCTGCTCGTGGCCGCGAAGTCGGTTGCTGAAGTGGTGTGCGGATACTATGATTTGAAGTAATAGGACAACTGATGGATGGTCATGGGAATAACATGAGAATGGCTCAGGGTTCTGAGCGTTCAAAGTAAAGCTTAGTTTTGTAAAAATAGAATGGTGTTGAAGTATCCCCTCGTGGTTAACATAGTGAGATCATTGGTAGTGATGGCCTCCGCTGTTGATCGGAGGGGATATTTGCTTAGTATTTTCTTGGCTGAGATGGTAAGAGGTTTATATTATACAGGGTACCGAGATTATCAGGAGTTGGATGGTGTTGATTTAAGGTTTATTGACTAGATGGACAATCCTCTACATGCGGTATTTATTGGACCATTTCTCGAGGATGGGAGGTAGAGTAAGCTTCGAATCGATTAGCTTTAGTTTTACCAGGCGTAATGCCGCGTTTGCCTTTTGTCAATTGCTTCATTCTATCAATGAGCGAGAAAAGAGTGTCTGAAGATGAGCCATTGGCAGCCGTTTCAGCTTTCGCTATAGTTGGAAAGCGCTTATGCTCCTGATTCCAAGCAGATCTTGAAATTCAGGATTGGCTGCTAAATGCTACGATATGACTTTGATGCAAGGCTATTGGCTAAGATGCAGTTTTTTTGAACAATTTAGGCGTTTATGAAGCGAAATTGATGCTTATTTTCAGGCATTTTTTTTGAGAAGAGGGCTCACTGGAAAAGCTACACTTTTGGAGTGTTTTGCAGCTGTTGAAGGGAATGAGTGTATCCACTAGCGTTCCAGCTAGATTATAGCTGAACTGATTGAAGTGTTTCCGCAGTTGCACGAAGCGCATGAACGTGATTATGGGGGACAAGACCCGCGTTCTGTGGGGCTCTGAATATATAACGGATTATATCGGGACATCGCGTTCAAATATCCGCGCGCTCGTTCTACTAGGTGAATTCGGTGCAGACAGTAATGCTGTACAAAAAGGCGGTGGAGTATTTCGCCTGAGCGGGCAGGATACCGTCATCGACGCTTTCTGGGGCATCGGGACGATCTCGCTGTTCCTGGGCAGCGCGCGAAGCGGGTGCTCGGCCTCGAGATCGTGGAGGAAGCAATCGTCGATGCACGACACAATCCCGAGCTGAACATCATCACGAACGCGGAATTCGCCGTCGACACCGCCGAAGAGGTCATCCCGCAGTGAAAGGAAAACCGTTTGACGCCGGATGTCACCGTTGTCGATCCGCTGCTGAAAGGCTGCGACCTCACAACTCGACACGATGCCGGCGATGGGCCCCGAACGAATGGTACGGATATATTGTGACCGAGGTGTAGTCGGTGGATATGTTCCCGCAGACGGCGCATGTGGAGCATGTATAATAGTCCCATCCAGTGCGAATGAATTTATTGTTGGTCTCGTGATAAAGTTTTTTCCATCTATACTTTGTGTAAATTTTTCCGAAAAAATAATTGTAGTATGGTATACCTAATGGGATGTACAGGGAAAAGGGTTAGTTGTTCAAACACCGTGAGTGTAGAATGTAACCCCACGAAGCGCTCCCCTAGCAAGACTAACAAAACATGAATTTTTACAATAATTTTCTGTTGAATGATGTGTGCGAACAGTGTCATTTTCTAAAAATAATTATGATATATAATAGCTGACCTGTAACATTTAAATTGTTAGAGATTGCAAGTCATCAATATGTGTTGTAAAATCGAATTAAGGGGAACTAATGTTCCCTTATGAGTGAAAATTCGGCAATTTATTCATCTTAATATCCAAATTAAGTATTGGATTGAATCTCTCGCTGTGCTAATTTAAAGGAGGAAGAGGAATATGTGGAAGCTATGTGCATAAAATTATAGTTGCTTACTAGGAGGCGCTACATTGGCCAAACAATTAATTCTACAAAACATTCCGGAAGAGAAGGAAATTATAACTTTAGAGCACTCACTCAAAATGTTAAATTATAACGAGATAATAGAAGTAACTAAACAACATAAGGTCAAAATTAGTGAGAAGATTAGAAAGAAAAGTGATTTAGAAAAATATCTATGTCAGCAGTTTAAAGCAGGGTATATAGCGTCTAATTTTTTTAATGCTATAAGAGAAAGAGCTTTTAATCCGGAATTGAATGTATCAGATGGTTTCTATTTATCTTTTTCTGAACCGATTAACCTTACAGAAGAAAATTTAAAACAACATGTAACAAGTGCAAATGCTGAGATAAACGAGTTTCAAGATATCTATGAGGCAGAAATAGAATTACTTGACTATAGAAATCGAATTGGAAAGTTGTTGTTTATGAGAAAACAGAATAAGTTTGCTTACGATAGAAACAGTATGTTTAGTACGAAATTTCTTGAAGAACATAAGATACTTGTTGAAATAAATTTCGCAAAACAAATAGTGTATTTTCAAACCTCAAATGTCGGTAAGTTCAGGATAATCAGAACAGTAGTACAGGATTTTCTAAGTATAATATTGGGGGTAGATAAACTGAAATTATTTCCTCCAAAAATGTCACAGCAGTTAAGTTTTGTAATAAATGAGGATGGTGACTCTGCAACAAGATATGAAAAGATTAATTCAAACACAATTAAAGTACTTGATCTACTCCTTGAAATAAACAATCACACATCAAAATTCAGTGAGTTTGAATGTATTGATATCACATTAGACCATGAGGATTCAAAAAAGAAGAATACTAAAGCTAAAATAACCACACAAACATTTGGTGGCGGAGATTTATTAGCGACTGATGCTGTCAAAAATTTAGTTTTAGAAGGAAGAATTATTTTAGAAGTGGATTTTAAGATTGTTTATAATGAGACACTTGAGGATGAACAAACTAGAAAACATACTGTAATGGCAGGAATAGTAAGCAACAACAGGGAATTTTTTCGTATTTATATGCATAATAATGATCTCGATATGAAACAAGTTATTAATAGAGCATATAACGAGTTGAACAGTGTATTTATTGAACATTTTTCAGCAAAGGAACTTAGAAACGAGGACGGGATAAAAAAATTATTAGGCTTAAGATAGTGTGGTGATTACCATTTTTCCCACAAAGTATGCCTTTGTCTATACTAATCAAGAATCAAATCCCGATACTTTTCGGTTCGGTTCACATGATGAGGAAGTAAGTCGATGGAAGAATAAAGATGATTATAATACTTTCGATAGTGTTTTAGGTATTATTTGTAGAGAACAATTAGATATCTTAACGGTAGGTATGAATGTTATTAGTGAAGATGGTATTATATGGATATTACTAGAAGGTAGTGAGTTTAATGGAGAAAACCATACAGTATTAGAAGAATTGTTTTGTAATAGCATAAGGAAATGTATGGTTACAGATAAGAAACTAGTCAGTAGCTTATTTACTGAGGATTTTAGTGATAATTTACTTGAAATATCCATTGAACGACACGATTACTATGAAGTTCTTCCCAATAATTTTTATTACGGAAGTCAGCTTAATTATTCTTCAGAGTACGAATCAATTATTAATGAAGATGGAGTTGAAATAATGAGTTTTAAACTTCAGCCGCATAATAGTGATTCAACTATTACTTTCATAAACGAAAACCTTATTGAATTTAGCCAGTTTAGCCACGAAACAGAAATGAGAAATCAAATATGTGCTTTATCAGCACTTTTTAATAAAACTATAAAAGGATAGTTGATATGAGGAAAATATCGATTACGATTTCAGAAACCAATACGCAAACGATTCACTTAACGGAACACGAAGATTGGGAAGAAGATGGATTTTGTGCGGATTTTTTTATAGTAAACAAAAATATTCCGGAAAAAGAGTACCTATACATAGTCAAAAAGCAGTCAGCTAATTTGAAATGGTTGAATGTTGAAGGTAATAGGTTCATTTTTGACTTAGGTTTATTAAAGCAAACTTATGATAAATTATTTATTGATTGCGATTGGATGAAAGGTATGGTTTGTCTACCTCCACATAATGATATTGATATAATCAACAAGATACCAGTCGTAAGTTTCCATATGTCAAAGGGGGAAATAGAAATGAATACTCCCAAAAAAATATTCTTGAGTCATAAAAGTAGTAATAAACCTATGGTAAGAAATTATTTCAATCTCCTTAAAGAACTAGGGTATGAGCCGTGGTTAGATGAGGATGCTATGGTAGCAGGAGTTAATCCAGATAGGGGGATTGTTGAAGGTTTTAAAGACTCATGTGCCTGTGTGTTTTTTATTACTCCAGAATTTAAAGATGAAAAATTTTTAGCTGATGAGATTGATAATGCAAGGCACGAAAAAAGACAAAAAGGAGATAAATTTTCAATAATTACTCTACAATTTCAAGACGAACATGGTAACGTGGGTGTAGTACCGGAATTGCTACAAAGGGCCATATGGAAAACCCCCTCTAATGAATTGGAAGCTTTTAAAGAAATCGTTAGAGCATTACCTATTAAATTAGGTAGCCCAATATGGAGATAATTAAAGCGACATCATAACAGCAATATATTCATCTTGGATGAATAGTTTTGTAGGGTAACATAGAAAATAAAAATGTTTTTCAAGCAAAGACTTCCACATCATGATTTAGCAAAATAATTCAAACTGAACTTCTAAAAAAGCAAGAGTTGCTAAACCCTTTCAGTCCAAGTTAACTTGATGATTGGAGACCTATGAAAGTTGTAACCGAAATGATCACTTCGAAGCCCACTGATGAGGCCGAAATAGATAGCCACTATTCCCTTCTCGAATTTAGACTTAGACGATGCCACAACGGTCCAATTATTAGAAACAGCAAGGCTAAGTGAAAAGTTGGTGCAGTTATCGTGAGTAGAATTGAACACATCCCCCTTCTACGTTAACATGAAGGGGATTTGTTTTGTCAACAACAGTCTCCAGTGACGACAAACCTGCTTATTATCAGAGGTTTAATGATTTGATAGTTAGGAACAGAAGATAGAAATGATATTCGTGCCATAACTATATTACAAGGTGTAGTGCGAATCAAAAGAATGAATGTGGATGGGTCAAGGATTGAACCGTTTTTTGGTCCACTCGAATCCAAAGTAATGGATATGGTCTCTTAAGCATTAGTCAAGTACAGTCAATCTTAACGAAAGAAACCCATTACAATCAATGCAGTGATGACAGTAATGAATCGGCTAGTGGAGAAAGGTCATCTGACGAAAGAGACAGCGGGGACGAGAAAAGGACACGAACTTGTTGTCAAAAACGCCTACTTTGAAAATATTTTGCAATATTTTGCATTGGCTTGTGTTGGCGTAGATATTGAGAAAATGCTTTTTCGATTTGATGATTGGAATTCGCGAGCAGTCTTAATTCCGTCAATAGATGAGCAACGAAAAATCGTATTCATTTAGGATAAGATCGAAAAACTGGAATTGTTCAAGAAGTGCATGATACAGAAAATCTTCTCAAAGAAGATTCGGTTCAAGGATAATAATAGGTTTAATTTCCAATTATGGGAATGATTGAAGCTGAGCAGTATAGCAGAGTCTTTAGACTACGGATTAAATGCAGCAGCAACAGAATATGATGGGGAAAATAAATATATTCGAATTACTGATATTGATGATAGGTCTCACATCTGCAGCGCTTGCCCACAATTAGAGAGAGTAAATATTTCAGAGAAAAGCACGTATATATTCATTTCAAGTCTGGTCCTAGAGGCTGGGACCATTCAAGAAAAATCCTGAGACTTTGAAGAACATAGGTCAACTTCATGCTAACGTGCCATTAGATATAATAATACCATTGATCAGGATGAGACGGTGGTAAAGTACTCAGCAAACTTATTGCAACAATGGAAACAAAATCACGAGTATAGAATTCTTACTGTTACAGGAATTTCTTTAAATAGAAAATCGTCGCATGTTGTTTTATATGAAAGTAATATTGGTGAACAGAAGTCAGTTACTTAGAAATCAGAGGCAATTGAGGCAATGTCTCCTGAACACTATCCCGCCGAGGAAAGGCCTAGCATTATATCAATGGCTTATTCCCATCAAGATAAATCACCAAAGTTTTGGGTCACCGAATGTAACCACAACAAAATATATCACTTATTAAGAAATAATAATTGATCTTAAGGATGATGATAGAATGAAAAAACGAGTATTTGTTTTTGATGAAACCTTTAATAGTAACAATAATTCATGCCCAATGATTAATCTTAGAAAAGAATATAGCCATATAAGAGGATATCACGGATGCCGTGCTCTTAATTTAGATGATTACTATGAAAATGGAATTGTTCCGATTAATGAGAATGAAACCTTAAAACGCGCTTTATATTTGTTGCACAATGATAAGATTAGTGAAGATATGATAGTCAAGGTATTTAAATCGCACTGGATTAGATTAATGGAAACGCAAAAATATGTGTGGTTTACTCTAACAAAAAATGAGTTGATTGATTTTTGTGGGCATTATTTAATATACGGCAGCGAATTTATTTGTGGTATGGCAGCAGAACTGCGTTGCCAGGAAAATTTAAAAAAAGGAATTCCTACGATTTTTCATTGTGATATTCCGATTGAAAAGATTCCATCTGATTATTTAGAAGATTTAAATGAAAAAGTTCAAACGGGAGATGGATATAATTGCGGATTTAAAATTATTGGATCAATTAGTAAAAACGAGATTGTAAAGTGTGAACATCCCAGAAAGATTTTAGATCCTCTGAATGGTTATATACCGTATTATTGTCACCAGAATGCTACCGAGTGATAAGGAAGGAGTTTCATGGCGCTAAATGAAATATTATATTATGTCCAATGTGGGGCTTTTCATATAATTGGAGAGAGGGGGATATCATGTCATTCTTTGACTTTTTCAGAAAAAAAACAGTTAAGGCCGAGAAGCTTTGGGTGCAAAATAAAGTACCAACCGGAAATTCAAAGCAAACTAAATCAGTTACATCACCAATAGTGAAGGTGACGACGCAAATAATGCCATCTGGGACAGATGACGTCATTCCGGCCGAGAAAAGAATTAAAAATGCCAATGTAAGCAAGCATGGATTATATCCTCACGAGGTTTTAGTGCTTTATTATGCCGGTTCGTATTTCACCGAAGGAAATTCTTTTCAAGGCTTTTGGTGGTACAAATATGGTGTGAGGGATGTTGATAATTGCCTCCGTTCCCTGCTTGACCGAGGATTTCTGCAAGTTGGAAACTTACAGAGTGCCATTGAGAAAGAGACCGCAACAGTCTTAAAGAGTGAATTGAAAAATCACGGGCTTAAAGTGAGCGGTAAAAAAGACGAGCTAGTACAGCGTCTGATGGCAGAGGTATCTCATGAAGAGCTTAACTCTCGTTTTGCTAAAAGAACATATCAATTAACTGAACTTGAAAAGAAGGCACTTGAAGAGGAGGATTATGTGCCATATATACATCGGCATCCAATTGAAAATATGGATATATGGTCACTTAATAAAATAATATATGAACCCCCATATATGTCATATCGCGATAAAATATGGGGTTATCTTAATAAGCGTAGTATGGAGCATTTTTCAGTTGGAGATTTTGGCCTATATAGAAATTGTCGATATCATATGTATCTTTTTCTGATGGAAGAGAAAAGGTTAAAAGATGCTCTGGGTATGTTATCAGAAGTGGTATTTTATGATTTAAGTGGGCTTGGCAATAACTACAATCCGCAGTATCTCTCCATTTTTGCTAAGAACTTCTTCCCTTACAAAGATTCTACCGTGACAATGGCACCTGGCATCACAAGTGCTGTTATACAATGCCAAAAAGAACTTGATCTAACGGACAAGGAACTCAAAACAGCAATGATTGACCGAATGAATTGCCTGAGTACTCCTTTACATCTTTTCACACCAGAAGAATGTGTGGATATTGTATTTATGGAAAGCCGTGAGGATACCGAGGCAATAACAAAAATATATGCAAAGGCAAAGCGGCGATTCAAGCAGAGTTTTCCTGAAATTAAATGTTGAAATCAGAGCTAAAACTTCGAACGATGATCATATTAAAAATTGGTTGTGGTTGAAAGAGGGGGGGAATATGAACTGGCAGCATTTTCAAACACATAATGAAGCACCAACACAGGCTTTTGAATCAATGTGCAATCAATTGTTTGACCTATGGTGCGAAAAAACATATCCTGATTCTTTAAAGACAGTTACCATTGTAAATGGTTCAGGAGGTGATGGTGGCGTTGAATCTTTTGCAAGATTAAAAAATGGAACTATTTTCCCTTAGTCTATGCGTGGATGTTAACTACTGTTAATAATATTGAAAGAGTTGGTTATAAACGAGGATTAATGAAGTGGGCTTCTACACAACCTTCTGAATTTTATAAACTGTTCGAGTGTACATGTAGCACTAATGATCCCCAAATGAAAGAAGATTTACTTTCAATAGCAATGGGGACTGTATTTATGCTTGAAAAAGGATATCCTTACATTAAATTATTCAGTGATTGGATGATTAAAAATGTTTTCGCTCCAGATAAAATTAGTATGTACTATAGTTGTGCTATTCGCTATTACAGCAGAGCTATTGTTGAACGATCCTATGCCTTTGGTGAAATAAAAGATGAAGATGTCGATAAGAGCCGTCCACCATATCATACAAGTGGAACTATCCCTCTTAATCGCGAGGCTACTTCTGGTACCCGGATGGGCGGCTTTGGACCAATTGATTATGATTTGGCAAGATATGTTCTATGTGAGCCTATGGAGAGGATGTTTTTTAGCCGCCGCGGTAGTGATAAAACTACAGAAGGGGGTGACTTTACATGGTATTTTTCTGAGAAAGAAATTGAAGAAATGCTGTCTAACGAAGAAATTTTTCTTAATGAGAAATGCAGCACCAAATTGAAAGAAATTCAACTTGCACATAAACAGACAAGGAGATTCTGGTATCGTCTAGATGACTTAATTGATGACAATACAGATGCCAGCATATCAAATTCGAAATCTCCTACTTACGTATACAATAAAGAAGCAGATAGCTTTTTGCTAGAACATGCGCATATTTTGGAAATGGAATCACTTAAACCTAATCAATTTGTTCTTTCAGCCGCATATGCTTACATCTTGTTACAGGGATGGAATGAAGAAGTGTTCCACTGTCATCCTAATGGAGGCAAACCTGGAGAAGTAATTGGTGTTGATATTGCAATTATGCGGCAACTCATGGTTCCAAAAGTAGCGTAACGACTTCTTGCGAGAAGTATATATGGTGTGCACGCAATGAAATTTTAGGGTATCTATCAGATCGATTACCGTTTAGAGATTTTGAAAGAGAACCATCATTGCTGAACGATTATGGATTACTTGATCTTGGTTTATTCCGGAGGAACTATCACCTTCAATAAATGAAAACATGGGAGAAGATGTTATTAGAGATTGGATTATAAATGCTCCTACCCCTAATTTTGAAAAATGGATTGATATTCGAGATTTCAATCATGAAATTGCACAAGAGGAGAGAAAGACTTGGATATCCTTATATAGTTTTAATTCTGTATCTAACAGTTTGGGCGGAGAATCACTTATGTGGATTTCTTCAGCAATCGCAAAAGACCATTTTAAATATTTGATAAGCGACATAATAAAACGAAAAGATTTTATAGCCCGTGAATTAAGTAATCCAGAAGATTTACATTCTTCTACTGAAACACAGTGTTATATCACCCCAAAAGAAATATTAGTTGGAAAAATGAATGTTATAATGAAATCGCTAATATTTCCATTGATGTTAATGTAGGGGGTTTTGTAAATTATACAATTGAAAAAGCAGTTGAAGAATGCACGGCTAATTATCCCGAATTTGGTGATGTATATTATAAATTGCCTTCCAGAATTATTCGCGAGATGCTGGGTATCTGTGATGGAGACGGATATAAGTATTACAATGGAGAAAAACAGCTTAAAGCAATTTGTTTTAAAGCAGGAGAAAAGTGGCATGACTCACAATCCTATCTATGTGTGGATCGCGAAAAACTTCTTTTGCAGTTAGACCATCTCAATTTCAAGATCTTTTGGACAGTTAGATTACTTAGACAAGCTACTTCAAAATCGCATGAGAAATATCCTAAGCTTCATAGCCGAAATGATAAATGCTGGTTGGTTTGGTTTGAAGACGGAGAATTAAGAACTCAGCTATTTTCAGATCAGATTGACTAAAATTAACTCTAATGATAGGAAACGATTTTAATTTGGAAAATCTTTACTTAAAAGGTGTAATAGTGCCAAGAAAATAATCCAAATAGGTAAATTTTCTGAAATAGATACCCTGCCGCAATGGGATAACAGCTTCGAACGTCATCTTTTTTTATCAGCAACACATGCGGAGTGTCCGCCTCATTGCCGATTTGAAACGGCTCTAACAACTGTGAATTCAATTCCAACCAGCCCTCTCCCCGCAGAAGGCTTTTTTCTTATCTTGAACGCCTGAGCAGGATGAGTGTCAGGCACCACATTCTCCAGCGGTTTGCTAGCTCATCACTTTCACCCGCCCCCACTTTTTGGATTCTTATATTTTTTCATTAAGTATATATTTTTTAGAGAAATTTTAGTATTATTTTTAATTGGAATCCGAATAATAAATATTGATTTAATATTTTTGTTCGGTTTTACAACGTCTTATACATTGATACAAAACTTACATTTACTGCAAATGGGAATGGAGATAAGATGAAGAAAAACATTTATTTTAACCATGATGGCGGCGTTGATGATTTAATTTCGTTATTTTTGTTATTGCATATGGACAATGTGGAGTTGACGGGTGTGTCGGTCATTCCGGCGGATTGTTACTTGGAACCGGCTATGTTTGCCAGCCGTAAAATCATCGACCGTTTCGGTAACGGCGGTTTGGATGTAGCCGCGTCGAATTCCCGCGGGAAAAATCCGTTTCCGAAGGACTGGCGCATGCATGCGTTCTATGTTGACGCCCTGCCGCTTCTGAACGAATCCGGTAAAGTGGTGACTCCTGTAGCGGACAAGCCGGCACATCTTCATATTATAGACACGCTGCGCGCAACGGAAGGCAAGACGACCTTGCTGTTTACGGGCCCGCTTACCGACCTTGCCCGCGCATTAGATATCGATCCGGCGATTGAAGAAAAGGTAGAACGCCTGGTATGGATGGGCGGCACCTTCCGCGAAGCAGGCAATGTGCATGAGCCTGAGCATGACGGAACGGCAGAGTGGAACGTATTCTGGGATCCGGAAGCGGCTGCTCGCGTATGGGCCAGCGGGATCGAGATTGATCTGGTGGCACTGGAAAGCACGAATCAAGTGCCGCTTACGCTCGATGTTCGTGAGCGCTGGGCTGCGGAACGCAAGCATATCGGCGTTGATTTCCTCGGCCAATGCTATGCGATGGTGCCGCCTCTTGTTCATTTCTCGACGAACTCGACATACTATCTGTGGGATGTCTTAACGACAGCGTTCGTTGGCAATAGCGATCTTGTGAAGGTGCAGACGATTAACAGCATGGTGATTACGGAAGGCGCAAGCCAAGGCCGTACTGTTGAAACAGCGGACGGACGCCCGGTACATGTCGTTTATAACGTGAATCGTGATGCATTCTTTGATTACATTACGGAATTGGCGAAAAAAGCAACGGAGAGGGATTTGTAATGTCAGAGAAAAAGCGAGTTATTATTGATACCGACACGGCTGGCGACGATACGATTGCCATTTTAACGGCACTTCACTATTTTCAAGTCGAAGGCATTATGATTACCGGCGGCAATGTCCAGTTCGATCAGCAGGTTGAAAATGCGCTCTACACCGTTCAAGTCGCGGGAAAAAGCGGACAAGTCCCTGTCTACAAAGGGCATGAGCGCCCAATCATGGGGCTTGGCCAAAAAGAGCATCGCACGGTTGAGGATGTACACGGCAAGGATGGAATGGGCGATTCGTTTTTTGAAAAAGCAGTTCAGTCTCCCAAAACAGGACATGCCGTCGATTTCCTTATTGATGCAGTTCATAAAAATCCAGGAGAGATCCATCTTATCGCGATTGCGCCGTTAACGAATATTGCGATGGCGATCAAGAAGGATCCGACCATTGTGCCGAAAATCCCGCATCTGTACATTATGGGCGGAACGAACAATGCGCTAGGAAATATTACGCCGAGTGCGGAGTACAATTTCTACGTTGATCCCGAAGCGGCCAAAATCGTGCTTCATTCGGGTATTCCCATCACGATGGTTGGTTGGGAAATGTGCACGCAATATTCCATCATGGACGATAACGACCATGAAGAGATCGAGGCGCTGGGAACGAAAGGCGCGAAATTCTTCAAAGATGTCAACAAGGTCGTCATGAGATTCAATAAAACGGTTCATCGCCTGAACGGTACGACGCATCCGGATACGCTGCTCGCAGCCGTGGCGGCGGACGAGAAGATTATGGCGAAGTCCAATCTGTATCACGTTGATGTCGAAACCGTCGGTGAGCTGACAAGAGGCTACAGCCTTGTGGACATTAACAATCGTTTGGAACGCACGCGCAATGTTCGCGTCTGTGAAACGATTGATCGAGATGCTTTTAAAGAAATGCTGTTGGACGTATTGAAAGCCATTAACTAACGACTGCGAATAGCCGCTTACAGCCCTTTCGCTTTTACATTCTGGGTCATTGACACGATGAAGAAAGGATAGGTATATGCAATACATTTGGGGACTTGTAGGAATCTTAGGCATTTTTTTGATAGCATTTGCGTTTTCGAAAAATCGCAAAGCGATTAATCCGAGAACGGTGATTGGTGCGTTTGCGATTCAATTCATTTTTGCATTGATCGTGTTGAAGTGGGAATTCGGCAAAAAGATGCTGAACTACTTGGCTGCGGCCGTTCAGAGCATCATCGATTCCACGAATGCGGGCATTCAGTTCTTGTTCGGCGGGATACTGGGTGCGGAAAAGGCGGGCTTTACGTTCGCCCTGCAGGTACTGCCGATTATCATCTTCTTCTGTTCCTTGATAGCGGTTCTGTACTATCTCGGCATTATGCAGTGGGCTACGAAAATCATTGGCGGATTTTTGGCAAAGGTGCTCAAAACGAGCGAAACGGAATCGATGTCAGCGGCTGCGAATATTTTCCTGGGTCCGACAGAAGCGCCACTTGTGGTCAAGCCTTATATTGAGAAAATGACCAAGTCGGAGCTGTTCGCGATCATGGTCGGCGGACTGGCGTGCGTCTCTGGTTCCGTTCTGGGCGGATACGCGATGCTTGGCGTTCCGATTGAATATTTGCTTGCAGCGGCATTCATGGGAGCGCCGGGCGGCTTATTGCTGGCCAAAATTATCATGCCTGAAACCGATCATCATCTTCGAGTGGAACGGGTGAGCATGGTAAAGGATACAGAGTCCCGAAATGTTATCGATGCCGCGGCTCGCGGAGCTTCGGACGGGCTCAAGATCGCTGCCGGCGTAGGCGCCATGCTGCTGGCATTTATATCGCTCATTTTCTTGGTGAACATGATCATTGGCTGGGTTGGCGGCGTGTTCGGAATCGAGGCGCTGACGCTGGAGCAAATTCTAGGCTACCTGTTCGCGCCGATTGCCTTCCTGATCGGTGTTCCATGGAATGAAGCGCTGCAGGCAGGTTCCTTCATCGGTCAAAAGTTCGTCTTGAACGAATTTGTAGCGTACACTTCGTTTGCGCCTGAGATTGTAAATCTGTCTCCAAAAAGTGTTGTCATCATCAGCTTCGCGCTCTGCGGCTTTGCCAATCTGGCTGCGATTGCGCTCCTCATTGGAGGCTTGGGCGGGATTGCGCCTTCAAGAAGACAAGATCTTGCCGAGATGGGCTTCCGTGCGGTCTTTGCCGCAACCTTGGCTAACCTGATGAGTGCGGCTATTGCCGGGATGCTCGTGTAGCAGCACCGGCATCATAAAAAGGAACAGCTAAGCAAATAAACAAACGCTTGGACTATGATGAGCCCAAGCGTTTGTTGTTTGCTACGTGAAAAGAGGAAGCTGATATCTTATTGTGCTTTTACGAATTCAGCCGATTTTATGCCGGCTTGGCGGCCGAAGATGATGATCTCTGCAACGGAGTTGCCGCCGATACGGTTTTGACCGTGCAAGCCGCCTGTAAGCTCGCCTGCTGCGAACAAGCCAGGAATAGGTTGGCCGTCTTTATTCAACACTTCTGTGTTCGTATTGATTTTCACGCCACCCATGGTGTAGTGAATTCCAGGGGCGATTTTGATTGCATAGTATGGCGCGCCGGACAAGTCGTTGTCCATCGCAGTTGTTCTGCCGAATTCGGCATCCTTTTTATTCTTCACTGCGCTGTTCCATGTATCCAGCGTCGCTGTTAGCTGATCTGCCGGAACACCAATTTCTTTGGCTAAAGCCTCGATCGAATCGCCCTGAATGACAAAGCCCATTTTTTCATACTGCTCAATCGCTTTAGCGCGGGATTTTACGCCAGAATCAAATACAAGATAAGCTGATTTTTCAGGCAGCTTATTGATTGCAGCCGTGACATTGTCACGAGTGTCCAGCTCGTTGGTGAAACGTTTGCCCTCACTAGAAACAAGGATCGCTCCTTCACCGCGGACCGCTTCCCCGATGAGATAGGATTTGTCCTGCTGTACCGTAGGGTGAACCTGGATTTGATCCATATCTACCGTTACACCGCCGAGTTTTTCAATCATCTTAATGCCGTCACCGGTGCTGCCTTCTTGGTTTGTTGTCACAAGACCTTTCAGATCGGAGCGAACCTCGCCAATCATATCCATGTTAGCGCCATAACCGCCGGTTGTCACAACGACAGCATCCGCTGCAATCGTTTTCTCATCCTTCTTGTCGAAGAGGACCTTAACACCGTTTACTTTGCCATCCTTCTCCGTAATTTCCGTCACATTAGCATTTACAAAAAGAGGAATTTCTTTCTCGTGAATATTTTTCACCAAGCCGTTGACAAGATATTGACCTACCGCTGAGCCGTCTTCAGGACGGTGTGTGCGCTTTTCGTTCATACCGCCTGTAATTGTGATATTGTTCAAACGAATCCCGATCGAATCGAGCCAATCAATCGCACTTGCGGAATTATCAACGAAGAAACGAAGCATCTCTTTGTCGTTCGTGTCATGACCGCCTTTTAAAGTCTCTTCGTAAAATAGATCATTGTTGTCCTCAATGCCTTGCTCTTTTTGGAACTTGGTTTGGGAAGCATTCATCCCGGAGGATGATTTCATCGTATTGCCGCCGGCAATCGGCATTTTTTCGAAAATAACCGGGTTCATGCCTTTTTCTTTTGCCTCAAGTGCAGCAGACATTCCGGCACCGCCTGCACCGACAATGATGATATCATAGTTATCTTTTAATTGATCGATGGGTGTATAGTTGGTTGCAGAAGCTCCCGAAACGGCTTCCGTTTCTTTCGACTCCGCCGGTTTTTCATTGCCCTGACTCTGGTTTTGATTCTGGTTCCCGCTGCCGCATCCCGCGATCACGAGCATGAAAGTGAGAACGAGAATTAACGTTGCTGCTACTTTCTTTTTCATGTTAACCACCCCGTTTTTCTACGATGTTATTTAGATGAACATAAAGAGCCCAACGAAAAAGAAGAGCTTTTTTAGGTTCACTTTATTTTAATATACTATCGCCTCCATTTCTAGTGATTTATTTCACAATTTTTCGTCTGTGATCTTGCATCGGGTTTCTAAAATACAATTTCCAGCTCTTATGAGAGATCCTTCCGGAAAAGGATACGCCTGGCATATATCGAATATGGACGGAAGAAATGCTATTGTATGTATAGGGAAAAAGGAGAGAGGAGGAATCGCGATGATTACTTCATTGGGCCAATTTGAAATTACATCCGGTAAAGTGGTTGTATCCGATCCTTGCTATGAACGGAATGAAAATACGCTGATTATGGGTGTGCTGGACAATGTAAGCAACGGAACGTGGGCCGCTCAGGTACATAAAACCGAGGTTCGGGATTGGGGCGAAGCTTGCGCCAAGCTCATTGCTTGCCACATATCGGCTGCTGATAAGCAAGATGAACTCGAATGGGTGAAGTGCCATTTTATTGTCGGGGTGGATAGCGGTCAAGCGGGGATCTTTGACGTCGGCAAGTATCGAATTCCGGACACCGAAGCTCAAGGGACAGATTCCGATACGGATAGCGACTGGTATTTATCCTGCTGCGACATTACGGAAAGCGATGAGGATGCCGGTGTCATGGACGGGGGCGTCGTCTCGCATTCCGGCTTTGGAGATGGAGGCTATGCGGCGTATGCTGCCACAAATACTCAGAACCAAGTTATAGGAGTCAAGATTATTTTCATTAAAGATGCAGAGCTATAAGAGAAGAAATGGCGGCAAAGTCTTAGACGGGAGTGCCGTCCAATGCTTGCTGTGGATGTTTAAGTTAACTGTCAAAGCCCAAGCATAATGATGTCGTGAAGGGGGGCTTTTTTGTGCACTCAAGAATATGGCCAGCTTTGCTAGGTTCTATTAAAATTGGACTTCGGGAAATTGATTTAAGCAGGTGACTGGGCAGATGCCTAGGCAGGGAAAGATAACTACAGTACGGACATCCTGCTTTACAAAATTGCGCAACTTGGTTCATAGGGTGGATGTTCTGACAAGTGTTGCATATTATATAATCCCTTTGTGCGACGTTTGAATAGAAAATCCGAACCCATCGGAGAAGCTGAGGTAGTGTCATATGAGCTGTATGAGAAAATTTCTTTTTTGCATGTTAGCTATAGCTTTAAGTTCAGGAATCTGTCTCCCCAATGTGAGTGCTTCCCCCATCCGAGTCACCGTGGACGGGCATGATGTGGCTTTCCCGGATGAACCTCCGTATGTTGATAGAAAATCGAACCGTACGATGGTTCCAGCCAAATTGGTCTCCGAAAAGCTCGGAGCAAAAGTAAAGTGGAACGGGGCATTAAATCAAATCGCTTTTACGCATAAAAATGACACCATCACTTTGGGGATTGGCGACAATCATGCGCAGGTGAACGGAAAGACGGTAACCTTCGGTGGGGGAGCGATGGTCAAAAACGGCCGCACGATGGTTCCGCTTCGCTTCATCAGCGAAGTCTTTCATGCTGATGTAGATTGGAAGCCGGAGCGCAATCAGGTCATCATCACCACTTCTGTACATAACGTTCCTAAAGGCACGTGGATGTGGGATAGCAAACTCATCGAAAGGGACCCGGACAAACTAATCAACTTTGCAAGCGATAATCATGTGACATCCGTGTATCTTCAAATTGATGTCGATATCGCTCCGACAATATATGAAGACTTTATTCGAAGCGCCAAAGAGAAGCATATAAACGTGGAAGCACTCGCGGGCCGTCCCGATTGGGCCTACAAGTCGAAGCAGGATCAAATCAAAAAGTTTATTGCATGGGTCAAAAACTACAATGCATCTGTAGGAACGGAAGCGAGGTTTGACGGTCTGCACTTTGATATTGAACCTTATCTTTTAGCCGAATGGAAGACAGACAATAAGGCGGTTCTTGAAAGCTGGATGGACAATTTGAGGTTGATCGAGAAGGAAACCAAAGATAGCGACATGAAAATTACGTTAGATGTTCCTTATTGGCTGAATACCGTAAAGGTTCCGGGCACGGAATACAGCTTCAGCGCATGGTTATTGGAGAAGTTCGATTGTCTTGTGATTATGGATTACCGCAATTTTGCATTAGGCAAGAATGGGATTGTGGAAAATGCGAATGCGATGATGAGAGAAGCATCGACTCTTAACAAAGAAGTGATCGTTGCCGTGGAGACCGCTAAAAATTTGGAGAGTGATCGGACATCGTTTTATTCCAAGAGGATAGAAGCCATGGAAAAGGAGCTGCAAGCAGCTCATCAAAAACTGTCTCGATATTCAAGTTATGCGGGCTTTGCGATTCATGACTTCAAAAGCTGGGAAGCGATGAAATAAGCAAATTCTGAATCAGATCGCGAGTAAAGGGACAAACATCTCCGTAAGTCTTAAATTCCCCACCCTGATTAGCCGTCATTTTCGCATGAGCTACTTACAATAAAAAGTCCCGATGAACACTTGCTTCACCGGGACTGACTTTGCGGTTCACGACTAACTTTACTGCCGCTTCATTCAGAATAAGCATGATTCCATAGATTTATTCATTATTCAAATTGATTTTAAATACGTCCCCTCCATTACCACCAAAAACGATCATCCCGCCTTCAGGCAGTACTGCCGAATGATTGTGGCTTGCCTTCGAAAAGTTCACAACCTTTCCCTTCGCGTCATAAACGGCAAATCCCCCGCTTACCGGAGCCTCAACGGTCATGACTCGATTGGCTGATTTTTCATTAATCGTATACCATACAGCCTGACCATTGGATGGTATGTTGCAAAATGAATCATTCCCTTCATAAATGGGTTGAATCGCATCTTCACTGATATAGGATTGTCCATCGATCACTAAATGCTCTGCAAGGTTCTCGTTATAGAAATTCAAATCAAAAACATCTCTTCCGTTTATAATAGGGATATTAGTTACATTTGCGGCTTTATTCTTATCAACAATTTTAGTGCCGGATGCGTATCCATGGTTGATATCGACGGATATATTTTTAGCCAGAAGCGCTTTGATCAGATACTTGACTGAAGTTATTTTTTCATCCAATGCGTAGTAATTTTTTCCGTCTCTATGTTCCCATACTGTTTTAGTTGATTGATTTAGAGGATTGGAATCTAGCTTTTGATATTCATACATCACCATAACCGTTTGACCTAATCCCGGAAAATTGATATAAGTGTTAAGTTTTAAATAGGTTTTTCCATTCTTCGGTTGGTCAAAGCTTATGGCTACATTGCCATCGTTGTTTTTAAATTGTCCATTGCCCGTATATACATATTTTTGAGGCGGTATCAATCCGCTTACTAGAGCGGGTAAATCAATCTCTCCGTTCTTTACCTCCAGATTTACCGTTTTACCTACGGTACCGTATAATCCAGAGTAAGCAAGCAAATCCGATGGCATGTCGACTTTCAATGGTGGTTCAAATGTTTTTTCAGGCAGGAGCTCTTTAATGATGCCTTTGGTTCTTGCATATTCTAATAAAACATTAGATGCAAGAATACTATTGTAGATAGAACTCCCTCCAGATGAAAGCACAGCGATAGAAATATCATGTTCGGGTAGGGTAGTCAAATTCGCGTGATACAGTTGCGTATCTCCACCTTTGGATAATGCGGTTATTCCGTAATCACTAAACGGTGCTAAACGGACGGCATCCCAACCAAGACCATAATTAATGGTGTTTGTCTCTTCAGAAACCCACACTCCCTTTCTATACTCATGACTTTGCATCGCTTTTGCTGACTTCTCAGATAAAATATCCGTTCGATTCCCGATTAATACATCAGCGAACTTAACTACTTCTTCGGCAGTGGAGTAGATGCCCCCTGTCCCAATGAGATTGACATTCTCAACGGGTAAAGCCTGATCTATCGCAGGAAAATAAGTTTTTGCGAGCTTGTCTCTATCAAATGAATCACGTGGTGTTTTAGTAGAGATTAAGTGAAGAGGCTTGCTAATAGAGGTTTCAAGGAATTCACTGTAACTTAACCCGCTTACTCGTTCGATCAAGATTTCAAGCAGCTGAAAACCATCGTTACAATATACCGCTAATTCGCCTGGGTTTGACTTTAAGACTTCTGATTGTAATTTGACCAATAATTCATCATGGTTTTTCGTATCATTGTCATTAAACAAAAAGCCATTCTCATAGTGAGAACCGTAAAGTCCTGAAGAATGATTCATTAACATGCGCGGCGTAATCTTTTTGTATCGTTCATCTGCCATTTTAAAGTCCTTGATATACGTGATTAGTGGTTTATCAATATCAATTTTTTTAGAATCAGCTAACATCATCGTTGCAGCAGATACATACATTTTACTTACCGAGCCTATTCCCAACATCGTGTCTTTGGTTATCGGATCCTTGGTAGCTTTATCGTATACACCAGCGCTATCGGATAAAACAATGGATCCATGATCCATAATCGCATACTGCAATCCACTTACACCATAATCGGACACGATCTTCGAAGCCAGCCCCTGTGCCTTTTCTTTTACAGTATCATTATTCAATTGAGCAAAAGCAGGGGTGGCCGGTATTGCAATAAGCATAGCGGTCATTAATATAGAAACCATCTTCTTCATTATTAATTCCTCCTCCGTAATTCTTTCCAGATTTTACTTGCTGAATTCATCATACAAGGAAGAAGGCTGTTATATTAAAAAGCACCCTGAAACGAAAAAAACAATCCCTAAACAACATGTTGTCTAAGGATTGTTCGTTTAAAATGGCAGCAGGACCATATTATTAAATACTTTATGTTTCGTTTCAAAGGTCATATGACCACCGTATTTGTCGCAGATTCTAGCTATATTTGTTAATCCAATACCATGAAAATCCGGGTTTGGTTTTTGGCTGCATAAGTGTGCAACTTCATTCTCCATATGATTCAAGATGTGAATGAGAAGGGTAGACTCGGTAGAATGTATTTTTATAAGAATGTACCTATCTTCTGCGATTTTTACATTTTTAGAAGCTTCTATTGCGTTATCTAGCATATTTCCAATGACAACACATAAGTCATAACGGTCAATATGGACTTCTTGTGAACATAAGTTAAGCTTTGTATCTATTCTTATGCCATTGGCTTGTCCAATATTAAGCGTATTTGTGACAAGGGCATCTATAACCAGATTCCCCGTATTAACCCGTTGATAGGCTCCTTCGACTTTATTTAATGTAGTCTTAATATGTTCCATTGCTGCTGCTAACTCATTTCGCTTAATACACTCTTCAATATACAAAAACTGTTGATTCGTATCATGAATGATTCTTTTAATGGATTTGAAGCTGTGAACGACTTTTTCGTAATTCGCATCCTGATAGTCCATCTGATGTTGCAGCTGAGCATTCTCATGCATGAATTGAAATTTATCAACGATATTATCAAAAATATAGACAATCATAACGTTTAAGAAAAGAAATCCAATGATGGAAATGAAAGAATAAACGTTCTTATAAGTTAGAATATTCAGCTGGTATATACTTACGATAGGAATAACCAAAAATAATGCATAGTAACGATAATGCAAAGAGAAACTTCTACGTTTTACAAGTAGTCGTATGATCTGAATGATAGCAAACATGATCATGCAACTGAGTAAAATAGCTTTCGTGTAGGCTATTTGATCTTGTTCATTTACAGGGTCAAAGCTAAAGTCAACTGAATCTAGGGTATAAAAAAGATAAAGGGATATAAAATTAGTTAGAGACATTAAAACACCGTAAAGTATAGTAAAAATGAACTTGGTTTTAAATTCTACTGTATAAGATTGCGCAAAACTAAATATCACAAGCAAGGGTAAAATCGAAGATAGAATAGGAGCGACGGGAACAACTAGATATAGGTAATCAAGCACCCCAAAGATAATGAAGTAAATGAATCGGTTTTGTTTTTTAGCTGATTTATCAAAAACCGAGTTGAAGAAAAAATTAACTTGAACACCCATCAGAAGTACAATGCTTAAGACAATAGGCACATTATTTTGAATCATATCAATCGACCCTCATAATCATAAATTTGGTGTAAACATCTTTAACCTCTTTAATTTTAGAACGGCCTATGGGTAATTCCATACCATTGGACATTAGAACAACTCCGCTAGCAAACTTCCTCACATGAAGCAGGTTAATAATAATGGAACGATGGATTTGCAAGAAGTTACAGTCTTTTAGGGCCAAAGCATAATCTGAAATGGTGCCTTTGCTTTCATAGATTTGGTTAGAGGTAATAAAATGTAGTTTGCTTTTTATGGTTAAGCTTTTGGCAGCTTCAATACTAATGAGGTCATCATATTTTAAAACGACTTCTTCGTAGGCTGATTTAATGACCATAAACTTTTTATCAAGTGCTCGAAAGTATTGGCATAGCTTGATGATTTTCTCCTCCAAGATCGAGGGGGCAATGGGTTTTATCAAATACTGGAATGTCATGACGTCAAAACTTTCCACCATATATTTAGGGTAGCTTGTCAGAAAAATAATTTGTTCATCCAGGTTATTTAACCCTCTTATTTTTCGGGCTGTTTGAATTCCGTTCATTCCACCCATTTCAATATCCAAAATCAAAATATGGAATGGAGTTTCATGACGCTCATAATAGGATACCAACTGCTCTCCCGAACCGAATAATTCGATTTCAAACTCTATATTTGTCTTTATCGACAAAGTAAGCAGAATGCTTTTAACAAGCTCTCTTTGTTTTCCCTCATCATCGCAAATAGCCACTCTGTACATAAATGATACACCCCTCATTTCAGTAAAATACTGGAGCTGTATGTAAACATCATACAATCATTTGTCTTTTTATAAACAACTTTTGGATGAAATGAATATTCAAATCCCTCAAATGCATTTCAACTGCAAGCCTCTCTCAGAGATAGGTTGTGTCGGGTTAGGCTTTTGATTTTAGTACCTAGCTTTGATATAGTAAGCTAGTTAATGGATAAAACCAACCAAGGACGGGGAACTCTACATACAAACAATCATGGAGTGATTATATGAGTAAAGCTAAGAGTAAAGGTGGAACAGGTAGAGGAACGGACAAAAAGGGTTGGAATAGATGGCAAGCTAGTGCAAAGAGAGCAAAAAACAAACCAAAACCTTATACAAGCAAAGGTACTAAAAAAGTGGATGGCGCAAAGACGGATGGCGCAAAGAGCACCAGCAATAAAAAAGGATAAAGGTGTGAAATCCGGGATTTGAAAGGAGATGGGATCGTTTGGATAATCAAGAAGTGATAAGCGAATTACCTTCAAATTATGAGGAATTAAAAAAATCTGTGAATCGCACGTCTAATTGGAGAGAACGTTTGGATGCTGTTGAAGAGTTAGGTCAGTGGAAAAACAAACAAACAATCAATCTACTAAGGCATAGAATGATTAGCGATGATGTGTATCAAGTTCAAGAGGCTGCTTTTCGTAAGCTCAAGGAATTTGGCGAAGATGTCCAATTGCCATCAAGGAAAAAAGGCGACTTGATTAAAGGAGTTACTAAAATCTTGTTGAGAATTAAGAAGAGTTTGCCAGAAGGTCATACGTATGAAGAGTTCAAAGAGAAGTTAAAAAAGATGAGAATTGATGTGTATGATACGTACGAAGGCGACAAGGGCGCTGACTTCGATAAATGGCTTGAAAATACGTGGGCATCGTTATCATACGCCTGAGTACGCAACAGTGATGAACACCTCCAAGAAATCGTGATGGGCAGCGATGAAATAAGCAACTTCGCCGTAGCAGAAAAACACCTCTTCATTTTGCCGTGTGAATGAGCCAAGCCATCACCGCCTTACAGAAGAGGTGTTCTCTGCATGAGTTACGATGCTAAGCGTTCTTATCTCCGAAATATTCTTGATACTGGCTTGGCGTGACGTGGGCGTACTTTTTGAAGATGCTAATAAAGTACTTGTAGTCGCTAAATCCGATATCCTGCGCAATCGTATATACTTTGTTATCGCCAGATTTCAGTAAATCCATCGACTTGTGGATACGATAGCGGTTGAGAAACTCATTGAACGTATAGCTTGTCTCTGCCTTGAATTTCTGATTCAAGTAATAGGCGCTTAAGTCAAGCTGATCCACAAGGTCATGGATGCTGATTTTTTTCGCATAATTCTCCTGTACATAGGCGATCATTTGGGACACATATTTCGATGTCTTCGTTTCTTTCTCTAAAAATTTGCTGTTCAGAATCTCTTCTTTTTCTTGCGGATGATTGGAGATGATTTCATATTTGCGTATGAGATCGACTTTTGCTTTGGCAGATTCCAGTGCTGCAATCAATTGCTCATCCTCTAATGGCTTCACCAGAAACTCCGTCACGCCTAACTGTAATGCTTGCTTGGCGAGATGAAATTCATTATAGCCCGAGATGATAATGCTGCTAAAGGTATGCTTCTGCAGTCCCTCTCGAATCATGGAGATGCCATCCATAATCGGCATGTTGATATCCGTAATGACAATATCCGGCTCAAGCTCGCAGATTTTTTCATAGCCATCCTGTCCGTTAAGCCCTTCTTCAATCACGATACAATCGTATTTCAGCCAATCAATGCTGAATCGTATTCCCCTGCGGATCATATCTTCGTCTTCAACAAGCAGAACTTTAAACATCATTTCCACTCCCTTCGTAAGGAATTGTCAGTGTCACACAGGTGCCTTTTCCTTGCGTGCTGTCGATGTGGATGCCGGATTCCTCGCCATAGAGAAGTATTAAACGGCGATGGACGTTATATAGCCCGATATGCTGTGTCGTGTTATTTTGGCTTTGCAAGATTTGGTTTACCTTCTGCAACGTTTCCTCATCCATGCCTTGCCCGTTGTCGCACACCTCCAGCATCAGCTTCCCGGCAGAAGGGTAGATCCGGATTTCAATAAGCACATTGCTTTGGTTCTGATAGCCGTACTTGATAGCGTTTTCAATTATTGGCTGTAGCAAAAGCTTTGGAACATACACATCCTGGGTTTCCTCCGCTACTGAAATGCGGTACTCCAGCCGTTCATTGAACCGAATGTGCTGCAGCTTCAAATAATCCCGCACATAATTCATGTCATCCTTCAGCTGGACGCTGCGATCATTCCCGATACTGTATCGAAGCAGTCTCGATAGAATCATGACGATGTCCTGCGCTTGATTCGCGTCAATCTTAATCGCATAGCGCAAGGTTTCCAGCACGTTGAATATAAAATGCGGATGGAACTGCGATTGCAGCTGCTTCACTTCGATAATCGTACGGAGCTCGGACAGCTCTTTATTTTTCGCCATCAATTCCTTTAACCGATCAAGCATCGCATTATACTCATCGCCGAGAATCTCGAACTCGTCATTCGTCTGGATGTCGACATAGCCATTGAAATTCCCTTGGCGCAGCTGTGCCAAAGCAAGAATTAATTTATCGATCGATTCGGAATTGCGGGCAGACATTTTGTTCGACAGGAAATGAATGATGACCCATAACAGCACGCTGGCAGCAAGGACAAAGATAGACACCGTATAGTAGGTGTATTGCTCGGACTTGTAGGAGTTGAGCGTGATCACTTCAATGGGTGTGCCCGGTATGCGCTTGGAATACATGTAGTACGTGCCATCGTTCAACAAAACATGTCCTTGATCGTCGAGCTTGGGGCTGAATTTGTTCAGCACGCCCTTGGTGACATTGCTGGTCGTGGCAATGATCGTGTTATGTTCGTCGGTGATCATCGCAATTTCATTGTTTTGTTCAAAAATAAGCTTCTGCATGTCGGATTCATACAGTTGATAGACGATATAGCCTATCGTTTGCTTGTCCTTGACAATCGCTTTGCCGAACGTATAGCTCGTATCGCGATCATGCGAGTAACGGAAGCTGTTCATTTCGGTCAGTGTGTCGTTCGGTCTCTGCTTAATCCGGTTAATGAGATTGCTGAAGGCAAAGTTGGAATACAGCGCATCCGGCGAGTCGGAGCTAGCCCGGAAGATGCCATTCGTATCGACGATATGGAAGATACTCTTGACCTTCTGATGACTGTTGAATTCATAGAATTCGGAGTACACATGTTCACTGCCCAAATGCGTAGTCATATAGTTCATCACAGCAGGCGAGACGGCCATCCGATTGATTTCTTCGTTGTATTGTCGAAATACCTCTGCCATGGACTGGCTGATGGACTGGGCCGCCTCCGTTGTTTTTTGAGTCAAGTTCATTCTTCCGTTAATGATGGTGAAGATGAAAAATAATACGATTAAAATGGAAAATGGAATCACCGTATAGAGTCGAAATAAGTGACGGGTTGATTCCTTGAAGTTACGAATCTTTTTCTGTTCCATGTCGCCCTCCACCTATAGTAAGCCCTTTCAACACTATTATACTGACTTGCAGTTGACAGAGATAATCCAAATACAACCAAGCCGGCCCTCATGCTGGAGGTACCGACTTGGTTGTAGATGAATCTATTAAATTACGTGTTCAAAAGAGACCTCTTAAAGTGAGACTTCTTTTTGTCCGGATAATCGAAGGAAGACGAGCAGCGATACGACCGTAATGACGGTAAGAATCGTGGACAGTGCTGCGGCAACGCCATAGTTCCCGCGAATGACCTCGGTATAAATGGCAACCGTAACGGTTTTCGTCTTGCCTGTATATAAGATGATAGAGGTACTTAGTTCGGTAATGATGGTAATCCAGCTCAATATTGCACCGGACACCACGCCCGCCAGCATCATCGGCAGGGTAATCTTGAAGAATGTCTTCATCTGGGAAGCTCCCAGGCTGATGGCTGCTTCTTCAATCCCATCGTTAATCTGATGCAGAATGGCTGCACTCGATCGAATCGTATAAGGCAGACGCCGAATGACGAACGAGATGATCATGATGAGTGCGGTTCCGCTTATTGCCAGCGGCTTATTGTTGAACGTAATCAACAAGGCAATCCCTAGAATGGAGCCAGGCACGATATAAGGGAACATCGTGAAAATATCCAGCGTGTTCGTTAAAGCATTCTTTCTGCGAACGGTTACATAAGCGATCAGAATCGCGAGCAGGATAATGACGACCAGCGACACGATGGCTAGGAAGAACGTGTTCGTAATGACGCCGCCGATATTATTGAAGGCATCCCGATAGCTTTGCAGCGAGAATCCGTCAACAAAGATTCGGCCGTTCGATTTCAGGAAAGAAGTATAGATGACATATAGCTGCGGCAAAAGCGCGATTAACGTATACAGATAGATGACCGCATGTGCTGCTATGTTGCCGATTCCTTTTTTCTTCTTGGCTTCAATCGGGTGCAGCGCGCTCATCGTGAAGGCTTTGCGATTGGCCACGAATTTTTGCAGCAGGAAGATCGCGGTTGCGAACAATACGACAATGACGCTGATTGCGGCCGCAAAGCCGTCATCGCCGCCGACCTCACTGATGAATTCGTTAAAGATCAATACAGGGACTGTCTTGAATCCTTCGCCAATCAGCATCGGCGTACCGAAATCGGCGAGTGCGCGCATGAATACGAGCAGACCGCCAGCGAGCAAGGTTGGCGTAATGAGCGGGAGCAGCACTTTGCGCATTTTGCCGAAGCCCTTATAGCCCATGCTTTCTGCAGCTTCCATCAGCGATTGGTCGACATTCTTAAGTGCTCCCGATACGTACATGAAGATGAGAGGCACCATTTGCAGGGTCAATACCACCAAAATACCCGTAAAGCCATATATGTCAGGCATCGTAATTCCAAATACATTGCTTACGAACTTGGTAATGACGCCGCTTCTGCCTAACAGCAAGATCCAGGAGTAAGCTCCAATGAACGGAGCCGACATCGACGAGAGCAGGATCAATATCCGAATGGTTGAATTCCCTTTAATCTTAACGGTAGCCATGATATAGGCAAGCGGTGTTGCAATGATAGCCGCAAGGGCGGTTACACAGACGGTTACTTTTATACTGTTGAATAGTGCATTGGTATAGTAAGGCTTACTGAAGAACTTCGTGAAATAGGCGAGTGAAAAGTCGCCTGTCGTGCCGTTGTAAAAGCTTTTGAACAGCATCGTAAATAAAGGCAGGGCCAGGAACAAAATATAGAAAGCAAAGATCAGGAACGAAATGTTAGTCCAGACGTCAAATCGTTTGCGTGTCCCCTTCATAGTTGACCGCCCCTTGTGTAGTTCAATTCACCTGCAGCATCGTACACATTGATTTTATCCGTCTTCACTTTCAGATAAATGATTTGGCCAGGTTCTAGTATTTGTGCGGTTTTCGATTCCTGCGTAATTTCAACGCGTTGACCGGATTCCAAATCGACAAAGTAATGCGTGTTCTGCCCTAAAAATACGCTGTGCACAATGGTTGCCTTCATGCCGGTTTGTTCATCGGTGATGATGAATTCCTCAGGTCGAACCGAAATTTTGACGTTAACTTCAGCTTGCTTATTCGATGCCGGCAATTGAATGTTAGAAAGTTCTTCGGAATAGCTTGAACCGAAATGTACATTATAGCTGCTTCCTTGACGCGTTACGCTTCCTTCGATAATGTTCGTGCGGCCGATAAAGGTAGCAACGAATACATTCGCAGGACGTTGGTAGATTTCTTGTGGCGTGCCCAGATGCTGGATGACGCCTGATTTCATAACCGCAATGCGATCGGACACGGCCATCGCTTCTTCCTGATCATGCGTGACGTATACGGTTGTAATGCCGACTTCTCGTTGAATGTCTTTGATCGCGTTCCGCATGTCGACCCGCAGCTTGGCATCCAGATTGGATAGCGGTTCGTCCATCAGGAGGACATCCGGGCGGATGACAATCGCTCTGGCTAGCGCAACGCGCTGCTGCTGGCCGCCGGACAGGTTCTTCGGCATGCGATCCTTGTATTGTTCGATTTGCACGACTTTTAAAATATCTTCCACTTTGGAGTTAATCTCAGCTTTGGATAATTTGCGATTCTCCAGCCCGAACGCGATATTTCCTTTAACCGTTAGGTGAGGGAAGATGGCATAGCTCTGGAACACCATCCCGATATTCCGCTTACCCGGTTCGACCTGATTAATGACACGCTCGTTAAAATTAATCGTTCCGCCTTCAATGCTGTTGAAGCCGGCAATCATGCGCAGCAGCGTTGTCTTGCCGCATCCCGAAGGACCGAGAAGGGTGAAAAATTCACCCTTCTTAATCTCCAGGGACAACTCAGGAATGACGGTGGTATCGCCATATTTTTTTACTAGGTCTTTTATCGTTATTGTCACGCTCATTGTTGTCACCTAACCTTTTAGAGGTAGTCAAAAAGTCCGTTTTTGATCACGAAGCACGGCAGAAGGTAACTCGCTGAAAACCGGACTTTTTGACACGCTATTATAAATTATTTGATGCTTGTGAACAGAGAGATGTATTGCTCGATGATTTCGGATTTGTGCTCACTTACATAGTCCGTATCTTCATCAATCATGTTGATGTCGGCATATGGCGTCATGTAGTCCCCAAGCTTCGTATCTATGCGAAGCGGACGGTTCGTCAACTGCGTGCCGAACGCGTCTTGCGCTTCTTTTGAAAGAATGAAGTCGATGAACTTCTTGGCATTGTCCATATGCGGTGCGTCTTTAATAACAGCGGATGCTGCATCCAGGAATACGGCGCCTTCTTTCGGATACACGACTTCTACAGGCGCACCGTTTCTGACATACGTGCTAGAAGGGTCTTCGTAAGTTAAGCCAACAACATATTCACCGTCAGCGACACTCTTGTGAACGGCACCGGAACCGCTTGCAATTTTACCGTCCAGATTCTGAATCAATTTGCTAACATAGTCCCAGCCTTTCGGATTCTCGTAGTCGCCGCCCATTGCTTTCAGCATATTGGTAAGCTGAGCGAAGGCGGAGCTGGAGCTTGCCGGGTCGGCAGAAGCGATTTTTCCTTTCAGCTTTGGATTCAGCAAATCTTCATAGCTTTCAATTTTGATATCGCCGATCAAGTTCTTGTTCACGAGGAGCACGCTTCCATCTGAAATATAAGGAGTAGCGAAGCCCGTCGTATTGCGATGACCTTCAATTAAATATTGGTCTTCAGGTGATACGTAAGGCTCGTAGAGGTCGGCATGTTCACGGAAACCCGCCATGGAACCGCCGAACATTACGTCAGCGTAAGGATTTTGTTTTTCCGACTGTAAACGCTTAAAAATTTCGCCCGTTCCAGCCGTTACAAGCTCAACCGTAATCCCTGTTTTCTTTTCGAACATTGGAATGATGGTCTTGATGATTTCTTCGCTGTTCGGACTGTAGATGACGAGTTTATTTGATGAAGCTGAATCCGACTCACTATTTCCACAACCGCTTAGCGCTCCCACAACCAGCATGCAAGCTATCAGCAACATAGAAAACCTTTTCATTTTTATTCCCCCTGAACTGAGTTCATTTTCGTTGCATGTTTATTGTAGCAGTGTTGGTACCGCTTACAGAATCCCACAATCCGAAAACATTGTCTAAAATTCGCAAGTGATTTTTGGTAGTCTGGTTTGATGTTTCAATTGAAAAAGAACCTATCACTATAGGTTGGTTAAAAGGTAGTCCATTAGAAGGATGTGTGGATAGTTCTGTAGAATCATGTATATATCTGTGGAAAATTGTTGAGGGAACGAGAAGAATTCTTGAGAATTATTTTAAGTTTTTTGGAAATATGGACATTGATGATTTTGAGATGAATTAAAAATAATTTGCCGATCATTATTGTCATGGTTAAATGATGGATCACATTCTATCTATGAAGACTTATATATTGAAAGTAATAGTGATGCACTAGATAGATATAAGGAAGTATTTGGGGATATATTTGTGAAAACAAAACATTATACACATTGAAATGATGATGAGGGATGTAACAGAGTCTGCAAATAACAAGGTATCCGGAATGAAGAAAGCTGCAAGTGCCGTTCCCAAGACGATATGATGGGATACATAGAGGTAGCTTGCTCATATCTAGCAAGATTTAATAGTGTATAATGAATTGAAAATAGGTAGTAGTAAAGTGCTAGTCATGTACGATTTGGCAGAACTTTTTAGAACTTTGAACTCGAGATAGGGGAAGAAGCATGCTAACAGGAGAAATTCGCAACAAAGTAGATAAAATATGGACCGATATGTGGGCGGGCGGCATTAGTAACCCGTTGACGGTTATTGAACAACTTACGTATTTGATGTTCATTCGTTCTCTCGATGAGAAGGAATTGGAGAATGAGAGCTTCGAGGCACTGGGTGGTGTAGCATCCAAAATTTTTCCGCAAGATGAAGAAGGACAGGACATGCGTTGGAGCAAATTCAAGACGAAGGATCCTCGCGAGATTTATGAAATTGTGGGAACGAAAGTATTTCCTTTTATTAAAGAGATGAATGGCGAGAATATGACAGCCTTTTCACGATATATGCAAGATGCGATGTTTTTGATCCCGACACCGCAAGTACTGCAGAAGATCATTACGGGTTTAGATGAATTGTATGAGCACGACATTAAAGACTTAGACATGCAAGGTGATCTCTATGAGTACATGCTTGGCAAGCTTGCAACTTCAGGACAAAATGGTCAGTTCCGTACACCGAAGCATATTCGAGATATGATGGTGCGTCTACTCGCGCCAACGCCTGATGATAAAATTTGTGACCCTGCATGCGGGACGGCAGGTTTCTTGATCTCCTCGGCGGAATATATTCGTGAAACATATGAAGCGAGTATGACGAGTGAACAATGGGAGCATTTTGCAGGAGAGATGTTCTCGGGATTCGATACAGACCGTACGATGCTTCGTCTCTCGGCAATGAACTTAATGTTGCATTCGATTAATCAACCGCATATTGATTATGTGGATAGCGTATCGAAGCAGAACGACATTGCTTCAGCATATGACATGATTCTTGCCAATCCGCCGTTTACAGGTACAGTGGATGCGGAGAGCATTCATGATAATCTAAAGACGATTTGTGATACGAAAAAAACAGAGCTCTTGTTTGTGGCACTCTTCTTGCGCCTTCTTCGTAAAGGTGGTCGCTGTGCATGTATTGTGCCGGATGGTGTATTGTTCGGAACGACAAAAGCGCATAAATCATTGCGTAAAGAACTGGTGGAGAATCATCAATTACAAGCGGTTATTTCCTTGCCGAGTGGTGTGTTTAAGCCTTATGCAGGTGTAAGTACGGCGATTGTGATTTTCACGAAGACAGGTGCCGGCGGAACTGATAAGGTCTGGTTCTATGATATGAAAGCGGACGGCTTCTCCTTGGATGATAAGCGTTCACAGATTGATGAAAATGATATTCCCGATATTCTCGCTCGATTCCACAACCTTGCGGGTGAGACAGATCGTAAACCGACAGAACAAAGCTTCTTGGTAGACAAGTCTGCGATTGCCGAGAAAGATTATGACCTATCGATTAATCGGTATAAAGAGATTGTGTATGAAAAGATCGAGTACGATGCTCCTGAGGTAATTATGAATCGCCTGGATGAATTGAACCTGAACATTGCTTCCAAGATGGAGGAGTTAAGGGGGATGTTGGGTGAGTAAGGTGAGGGTGCAAAAATTAGGTGAAGTAGCTACGGTTGTTTCAGGTTCAACACCTAAGACTTCAGTAGATGAATATTGGAATGGAAATTATAATTGGGTAACACCAGCTGAAATATCTGAGAATACCGTTATCATTACTCATACTGAAAGAAAGATAACAAAAAAGGCAATTAAAGAGGCAAATCTAAAATTGTTACCTGTTGGAACAGTGCTGCTCTCATCAAGGGCTCCAATTGGTAAAGTAGCGATAGCCGGTACGGAGATGTATTGTAATCAAGGATTTAAGAATCTCATCTGTTCAGATGAGATTCATAATATGTACTTATTTTGGTTTCTAAGAGGGAAAACAGCTTTATTAAATTCAATGGGAAGAGGAGCAACATTTAAAGAAATTTCCAAATCGATTGTTGAACAAATTGAAATCCCACTCCCCCCCCTTGAAACACAAAAACAAATCGCCAAAACCTTAAACACAGCCGCTGTATTGCTTGCCATGCGCAAACAACAGCTTGCTGAGTTGGATAACCTTATTAAATCAATTTTTTATGAGATGTTTGGGGAAAATAATATATATATTGAAAAGTCTTTAATAGAGTTGATTGTTGAGGGATCCGGATTGTCATACGGAATTGTCCAACCAGGTGAAGATATAGGAAAAGGGATTGGAATACTTCGTCCAATTGATATTAATCATGGTACTATTTCCATGACCAATATTAAGCGAATCCCACCAGATGTTGAAGAACCATACAAAAAGACACGTTTAAATGGAAATGAAATTTTGATTACTGTTAGGGGCACTACTGGGGAAACTGCTCTCACTGATCAAAAGCATATGGGAATGAATGTGACAAGAGGAATAGCGGTTATCCGACAAAATAACAGTCTTATTAATAGGATTTTTCTTAATGAATATCTAAAATCTGGAATAGGCCAAAGGTTTATTCGTGAAAACACAAAAGGGGCTACATTAAAGCAAATTAATTTATCTGTATTAAGGGAGATGCGGATATCACTTCCACCCCTCCCACTCCAAAAACAATTCGCCGCCCGGGTCACCAAGATCGAAGAGCAGAAAGCTCTCGTTCAGAAGGCGATTGATGAAACGCAATACCTGTTTGATAGTCTAATGAGCGAGTATTTCGAGTAAATGATCAACCACTAACATCGAGGTGAACATCATGTCGGCAAACTTTGATTTCTTGCAAGACCAAGCGGAATATAAAATGTTTGCGAATGCTTGTATCGAGGCCGAACGTGTACTGGCGACCTCACCGGCCATGTCGGCGGTGGGGAGCCGGAAGGCGTTCGAGTTAGCGGTGAAATGGGTTTATGCCGCAGATAATACAATCACTATGCCGTATAAGGATAATCTGCAATCGTTAATCCATGAACCTACTTTCCGATTTGCAATGGAAACGCAGACATGGGGCAAGTTGCCATACATTATTAAGTTGGATAATCTAGCCGTTCATACAGATAAAGCGGTTAGTCGTAGCGATGCGGTTTTGGCGCTTGCATCTTTATTCGAATTTGTACAATGGCTTGATTACTGCTATGGTGCTAATTACGAGGAACGTATATTTACAGAATCTAGTATTCCTAAAGAGAAAGTTATACTTGATGAGGCGAAAATCAAAGAGAAAGATAGTTTGATTGAGCAAAAAGATTCCGAGATTGAGGCATTGCGAGCTCAAATTGCGGCCATGAGCGATCGGCTTACGGCAGATAAAGCACTGCATAAGGAAGAACGCCATTTTGCACCAGAAGATCTCTCCGAGTATAATACACGGAAAAAATATATTGATGTGGATCTGAAATTGCTAGGTTGGATACTAGGTGATGATGCTCGTGAAGAAGTAGAGTTGTTCGGTATGCCGAACTCGCAGGACAAAGGATTCGCAGACTATGTACTATACGGCAAAGATGGATTGCCGCTTGCTGTTATTGAAGCAAAACGGACATCAAAAGATCCGAAAGTGGGTACTCAACAAGCGAAGCTCTATGCGGATTGTCTGGAGCGGATGACAGGACGTCGCCCGATAATGTTTATTACGAATGGATTTGAAACCTATCTGTGGGATGATAAGACTTCACCCCAGCGGAAGGTTAGTGGTATGTTCTCGAAGTCGGATCTGGAGAAGCTTATGCATCGACGTCGGGAACGTAAAACGTTAAGTGAAATCGTCATCGATGATAAAATAACAGATCGCTACTATCAGAAAGAAGCCATACGGGCGGTATGTGAGAGTATTGAGACCGGTCATCGTCGGGCGTTGTTAGTTATGGCAACAGGGACGGGCAAGACACGAACGGCCTCTAGCTTAACGGATGTACTATCCCGAGGTGGATATGTAACGAATATTCTGTTCTTGGCTGATCGGACGGCGCTGGTGAAGCAAGCGAAGGATGACTTCAAGAACCATCTTCCCGATATGTCTCTGTGTAACTTGCTAAGCAATAAAGATGACAAGAATGCTCGTATTGTGTTTTCCACCTATCCAACAATGTTGAATGCGATTGATACGGCGCGTCAGGATGACGGTAAACGGCTATTTACACCTGGACACTTTGATCTAGTAATTGTGGATGAGGCGCATCGTAGTATTTTCAAGAAGTATCGCGCTATTTTTGAATACTTTGATGGCATTGTCGTCGGATTGACCGCAACACCTAAGACCGAAGTAGATCGGAACACCTATGATTTTTTTGAGTTGGAAAGTGGAGTGCCTACATATGCTTATCCATATGAAACGGCGGTAGAACAAGATCATGTCTTGGTTCCTTATCATAATATCGAAGTAACGACTCGATTTTTAGAAGAAGGCATTACATACGATAAATTGTCACCAGAAGATCGGGCGCGTTATGAAGAAGATTTTGCCGATGAAGACGGTGCTATACCGGACTTTATTCCTTCTCCTGCTGTGAATGAATTTATATTTAACCAATCGACAGTGGATATGGTGTTAGAAGATTTGATGACCAAAGGAATCAAGGTGGCAGGCGGGGATAGACTTGGTAAGACGATCATTTTTGCTCAGAATAAGAAACATGCGGATTATATCCTAAAACGATTTGATAAGCTGTATCCGCAATACGCAGGAACATTTGCTAAACGCATCGTATCATCAGACAATTACGCGCAGAGTTCCATCGATGAGTTCAAGGTAGCTGATAAAGATCCTCATATTGTGGTATCTGTCGATATGTTAGACACAGGAATTGATGTGCCTCAAATCGTGAACCTCGTATTCTTCAAACGGATTCGATCGAAGACGAAATTCTGGCAAATGATTGGTCGTGGGACAAGGCTTTGTAAGAATTTGTTTGGTGAAGGACAGGATAAGACCACATTTGTCATATTCGACTATCTGGGAAACTTCGAATTCTTCCGGCAACATAAGGAAGGGCTCATGGGGAGTGAATCTCAGAGTCTATCGGAAGCGATATTCGCGAAGCGTGTGCGATTAATTCAACATTTGCAGACAGCATCCTTCATCGACGATGCTCATCAATCGATTCGCGCATCCCTTGTGGATATCGTACTCACTCAAGTCTGCGAACTTAATACTGAGTTGGTCTCGGTAAAACTACAATTGCAACATATTGAGAAGTACAAGGAACCAGTAGCTTTCATTTGTTTATCGGATACGGAGCAGCGTCAATTAGTAGACCATATCGCGCCCCTCGTCTTTATGGAGGATACGGATGAGCATGCGAAGCGTTTTGACAATTTCATGTACGGCTTGATGATTGCTTTAATTGAAGGGACATCGCAATTCAAAAGAGGAAAAAAACAGTTGATGGATGTAGCGATACAATTATCAAAACGTGCGACTATTCCGCAAGTCAAAGATAAACTATCAATTCTGAGTACCATTGCTTCGGAAGACTTTTGGACTGATGTCAATATTACCAGCTTTGAGAAGATTCGTGTAGAACTCCGTGATCTCGTGAAGTTTCTGGTTGATGAAGGTGGAGAAAGCCCAATATATACGAATCTTATGGATGAAGTGACTAGTGTCAAAGAAGGAAAGCCGATGTACCAAGCGTATGATTTTGAAGATTACAAACTCAAGGTCAACCGCTATATCGAACAGAACCGGGATACTCTTGCCATACATAAACTTCGTAATAATATTCCGATGACTGCGCTGGACTATGAAAGTTTAGAGCGAATATTTACGAATGAACTTGGATCCGCTGAGGATTATCAACGGGAGTATCAAGATACACCATTCGGGTTGCTGGTACGTAAAATTGCAAAGCTGGAATTAGAAGCAGCCAACGAAGCGTTTTCTGACTTTATTAATGATCAATCCCTGAATCAGTCGCAGATCGTATTTGTTCGTAAGATCATTGACTATATTGTCCAAAATGGTTATTTGGAGGACGTTTCAGATCTAGTGAAGCCACCCTTTGATAAACCGCAAAGCTTTATCAAGTTATTCGATGGGACAAGGCAGAAGCAGCTTGTGCAAGTTGTTACTCAGATTAAGGAGAATGCGATTACTGTAATTGGTTGAGTTCATAGGAATGTTTGTAACTCAGGCTAGGTGATTTTCTTGTATCCCTGGTAAGTCTGTTATTATGGCAAACCATACTCCATTCATAGAGGTGACAAATGTCTAAGAAAATGTGGTTGGTTCGTGCTGGTGAGGGAGCCTATCTGATTCATGAGTTCAAAGATAAACAGGCAATAGCAATTGGCTGGGGAGAGTTAAAGGATATTAGCAATGTAACCTCGCTTCAAGACATCAAGACATTGCTGAAATCTAATTATCCAGAATATAAAGACGGTAAGGTCAATATTACTGCAGGACAAATTTATAGATTTGTCTCTGAATTTCAGGTAAATGATGAAGTAATAACCTACGATCCTGAAGAGCGTCTTTATTACATCGGTAATATCACTTCAGGTTATACTTACAACCCGGACATTATTACAGATAGCCCTCATGTTCGTAAAGTTGTTTGGCAAAGCACTGTATCGCGGGATTCATTATCTGCTGGTGCTAGAAACACGTTAGGATCGATTATGACGATTTTCTCTATACCTGATGGGGTGAGAAAAGAAATATATGACCAGTTAGGCAAAAAGCCGAGTCCACAGGAAGAGGAAGCGGCTGAACTGGATCTCATTAAAGAAGATGTTATGGAGAAATCCAAAGAGTTTATTAAAGATAAAATTGTTAATCTTGATTGGGAACAGATGCAGGAGTTAGTTGCGGGTATACTTAGAGGGATGGGATATAAGACTCATATCTCTCCCAGAGGGCCGGATCGAGGGAGAGATATTCTAGCTTCGCCAGATGGCTTAGGGTTAGAAGAACCTAGAATTATTGTTGAAGTGAAGCACCGTTCTGGTCAAATGGGCGCTAATGAGATACGTAGCTTTACTGGGGGACTTCGCTCGGGAGATCGTGGTATTTACGTTTCTACAGGTGGCTTTACTAAAGAGGCAAAATATGAAGCAGATAGATCTAACCACCCTTTGTCTTTAATAGATCTGGGTTTTTTAGTTGAGCTGGTTATCCAATACTATGATCAATTTGATTCGGAGACTCGAACATTGGTGCCTTTAAAGAAAATATATTGGCCTGTTTAATTACTTGGAATATTATCTATTAATTTGTCTTATCATTTATGGGAGCAGACTAAGCCTTTAAGGAGGTGGTCTGCTCCTTTATTTTTGAATTCACAAAAAACATTCAACGGGATTATTTAGGTTAATTAATACTAGTAGTTAATTGTGGAGAGATAAAAATTAAAAAGCAATTATCATAAGTCCATAAATAATACTCAAAATATAGGTCAAAGCCAGAGGTTAGCTACTTTTTGCGTCTATTTTTGAATTTGTCTTGTAGTTGAGGGAAAAATGATAAAATTTGCTTTCTCCACTCATAATAAGTTTTTATTGATATACCGAGCTGCTCAATGATATTTGTAATGCTTTTGTCAGTTGTATAAATAGCGACGATAAGGTCAATAATTTTGTCACGGTTTTTTCTTCTATAGTAGAGTGGCTGCCTGTCTTTGGTATAAGTTATCTTGCAATCTACACAAAAAAAACGTGGAACTGGATTTTTTGCATGAGCTTTTATGTTGCTGGAATGGCAGTCAGGGCAATCGGGGTAAGAAGTCTGAGCATTCTTAGAAATGGAGTGTAACTTTTCTTTTACAGATTTAAGTTTGGTACACAAAATCTTTTGAAGCTCTTTTAGACCTCTTTCGTCTAGCTCCACACAATTACTCAAAGCAGATTGTATATCCTTTAATGTGCTCATCCTTATTTTACCTCCTGGTATATGATTTGAATAATATATCATCTTTTTCACTTCTAAACCACAATTTACTACAAATATGTCCCATGTACATGTGTCAGGGCTAGGCAAATAGATTTTGATCTTGTAATATGGGAATAATTGCTTGTTTCTTTATTCAAATCGAGAGGAGTCGCGATAAATGAAGGTTTTCCTTGGAAGTTCGGGTTCTGCCGAATCGTTAGATGATCTCAGAAAAATAGCAATTCTGATAGAAGAAGAAGGTCATACACCGGTTTCATGGAAAAAAGAAGGACTTTTTCCGTTAGGGAACTACATGTTAGATAGCTTAATAGAGATCAGCAAGCAAGTTAATGCTGCAGTTCTAATTTTTAATGAGGATGATCCCGTTTGGTATAGAAATGAGTATGTTAAACAACCGCGAGATAACGTATCGATGGAATATACTCTTTTTGCTGCGACCTTAGGACGAGGAAAAACCATTATTTGCAAGAGAGGAAGGCCTAAAATGCCATCAGACTTACAGGGACTCATATATTGCAGCCTTGATAAAGAATTTCGGGCAGAGAGCGAAATAGTTATGTGGTTAAGGTCACTGAATTCAGATAAAATCAATTAACTTTTTTATTTTGTAACTACAGGAGGTTATCTTGAGTAAAATTCCGAATTTACAATCCTTGCGTGGAGTATCCGAATTAAAGTACGTTAATGCAGACAACGTGATTCGATATCGTGCCATTATGCGTTATCTTTATCAGCAGTATCAAAAGTTGAACTATTGGCTTAAACCTGAACAAATATATGATGGGATAATGGAGTGGAATTTACACAAAAACTATACGCTCGATCAATGTCAGATTGATTTGGAACAATTAGTGGAATGGGGCAACCTGTCGTCGCGACATTATGGGGAAAGAGCCGTTTCTGTGGAAGAGTATTTACGGAAGAAGTATCAGTATTTACTAACCCCTTATTCTATCGAAATTGAACGCTTACTTGAAAGTTTGGAAACGGTTCGGGGCTATGGAGGATCTCTGGAGCCTACATTATTTGATACGATTGCAGATTCATTATTCAAAATTAGAGAACGATCAGATATTTATCAACCAGGAGAAGCACTTGAGTTGTGGAATCTAGTGTACGATTCATTTCAGAAGTTGCATGAAGCATCAGTGGATTATATAGCTAGTCTTCAGACGGGAACGGCGGAAGAGCTAATGGTCACAGATGCTTTTTTATTATATAAAGACGCGATTACTCATTATTTGAAGGATTTTATACATGCCTTGCAGCGACGTTCTTATAAAATCGAAGGTAATCTAACCAAAATATCGCATTATGTACGGGATATCTTCCTACATGCCGTGGTAGAAGATGAATGGAATATTCCGAAGTTGGAGGAAACAATAACGAAAGAGCAATATTTTACTGAGCTATCAGATAAATGGAATATACTACATCGGTGGTTTCTTGGTAAGAATGGTTCTCCGAGTGAACTGTCGTTATTAGAACGAGCTACGAAAGAAGCCATTGTGAAGATGGTTCGCAGCGCATTGCGCATTCAAGAAAGAAAACGTTCCAATATTAGCAGAATACGGGAATTGGATTATTTAGGACAGTGGTTCTATCGGTTGGAGAGCTTGGAAACGGCACATCAGTTAGCTGCCTATGCCTTCGGGCTATTTCCCACACGTCATTTACAGGGCGAGGATACGAGAGAATCGGATAGCCAAGGAATGTCGATATGGATAGAAATGCCTATTATGAAAACGTTGCGATCTCGAAGTAGGAAGAAACATGAGCGTCACGACACGGAGGCTGTTATTGATAACACAAGGGATAAAGAGCTTCTAAGGGCCGAGTTTATCCGGCGGCATAAACAGGAACTGCAATTTTTAATTCAGATGGTAGATAAGGGAGAGACGAGTATCTCGCATCTTGGGGAAATCTCTACGACGTCAAGATTGCAAATATTGGGTTGGATTAGCCGCTGTAATGCTTCGTCAAATTTAGCTATTCAGACTTCTGAAGGCGTTCGTATCCAATTGATTCGACCTGTGAACAAAGAGCGTGCGAGCCTGTTGTGTGAGGACGGTGAGCTGGAGTTGTTAAACTATAGTTTCACGTTTCAGGTAGTGGAACAACATAGCTGGGATGATTTGCTCCAATGGATGGATACCAGTGAAACAACACTTTAAGAAGTCTGGGGGTAATTAGGATGGAAACGATTAAAATAGGAAAGTTGAATAAGACCAAGAGAAGAAGAACGAACATCGTAGATAGGGAAGAACTCTCTGATAGAAAAAAACAGTGCATGAATGCTTTGTTGAACCGTCCATGGATTGCGAAAGAGAATGATCCTCAATTGTACTACTGGATTAAAGAACAGTATGCAGAGTTAAAAGATTGGTTCATGAATTATGCTGGTTATTCGCTTGTTGTCAATAGGAAGATCGCCAAATTGGAGAAGGTCCCGGTAGTTGCATATCCATGGATGGGTTTTCAAGAGTTTCGCGAACCACTAGACTATGCATTGTTCACCTATAGTTTGTGGTTTTTAGAGGCGAAGACAGAACGCGAGCAATTTCTATTAACCGATCTGGTAAAAGAAGTGCGTGATTACATGTTAGAGCAAGGTATGGAAATAGATTGGCGCAACTATTTTCATCGATTGTCTATGGCAAGGGCACTAAAAAAATTGAAAAGTATACATGTGATACGGGCAGTGGATGGACAAGAATCGGATTGGGCTTCACATTCGGATTCAGATGTTGAAAAACATAATGTCCTATACGAGTGCAGCGCTTACGTGCGATATGTATTGCGAAATTTTCCTACCGAACTGACGAGTTATACAGATATGACAGAACTTAGAGACACGATCAATTATGGAGAAGGCGTAGATGAATTAAATCGAAAACGAAAACATCGCCTTTATCGTCGATATTTACTTGAACCAGTTGTAATGGATGATCAATGGCAGGAGGAGCAGCTTTATTTTCATGGCCAAAAGAATCATATAATCAAACATTTAAAGACAATGTTTGGTTGGGAGGGGAGTAAGTATCGCGAAGGTGTCCTCTTTTTTGAACCAGAAACGATGACAGAAGCGGAAGTGTTTCCAACTTTATCTTCTATCTCTGATATAACGTTGCTTGTGCTTGGACAGGTGCGACAGGAGGTAGTCTCTACTTTTGAAAAGGAGTCGGAACAGAATGGAAGGGTACGCCTTACGAAACATGAAATGGAGCGCATACTCATTAGACTGAAAGAGGAGTATGGAGAGTATTGGACCAATGATCATCGGAAAATGAAGTCCACACAACTGGCGCAGCAAGTATTCGATCATTTGATGGAATGGGGATTTGGAGAATGGGAAGATGAGACTTTTTTTGTGTTAAATGCAGCAGCCGGAAAATGGATGGCTCAGTACGGAACAGTGGAATTGGATATATAGGGGGGACATGTCTTGGTATTGGAAATAAATCTGAAAGAAGAAAAGACGCTTTTGAACACGGTAGATCGATGGCAGATGAGCCGGGCAGGCGTTCTTAATTTCTGGTATTACGATGAGGAAGAGTTTCATTTCGAGGAAGGCAGAATGATCTTAAGAGGCACTAATGGATCGGGGAAGTCGGTTACGATGCAAAGTTTTATTCCATTGGTTCTTGATGGAGATAAGAGACCGGAACGTCTTGATCCTTTCGGCTCTCGTGATCGCAAACTGGAATATTATTTGCTTGGTGACGAGGAGAAGGGGCATACGGATCGAACGGGTTACTTGTGGCTAGAATTTTATCATCCGCACAAGAAGATATATAAAACAATTGGCATTGGGATTAGGGCACGTCGTGGCGCGGCCCAATTAGGGTTTTGGGGTTTTTTGTTAGAGGATGGGCGGAGAGTCAATCAGGACTTTTGGTTATATGATTACAAGCTGTGGTTGGAACAAGGGAATAAAGTTCCTCTGAATCGGAAAGAGTTAACCGATCAGATTGATTCAGGCGGACAGGTGGTGCAGGAACAAAGCAGCTACAGAGAGATGGTTAATAAAGCTTTGTTTGGTTTTCAAGATCCTGATTCCTTTAAAGATTTGCTGAAACTTTTGCTGGAGTTGCGAAGTCCTAAGTTATCTAAAGATTTTAAACCTTCATCGATGTATGAAATTTTGACGAAAGCCTTACCGCCATTAAAGGAAGAAGAGTTAGGGCCTTTATCAGACGTAATAGAGGATATGGATCAAATCACGGATCAATTAGAAGAGCTTCGCATTCATGTGGATGAACTCGGAAAAGTGAATGAGAAGTACAATGAGTATAACCGTTTTTTGTTGAATCTACATTCAGAGGAGGTATTAACCAATTCTGAAGTATGTGCTCAATTAGAAAAACAGGTTGCCGAATTAAGAGGACAAGTTCTTGCCCTTAAAAATGAACAATTTAATATTATCGCAAGTATGGAGCAGGACAAGACAAAACTAGGAACGGTAGAAGTTGAATTAGATATTTTAAATCGGAGTGAAGTGATCGAAAAGCAAAGAGAGTTGGAAAGAGCAGAGGAACAACTAAAAGAAACATTAGGACAGTTGGGTGATATCAGAAAAAGAAAGAATAAAAACGTTAGTGCTCTTAATCAGGTTGAACAGGAGATTGAGCAAGCAGAGGGAAAATTAAATTTAATAGTTCAAGAACAACATGAAACAGTAGAAGAACTTGAAGATCTTGCACGAACAATCGAGTTTGGAGAACATGATATTTATCACAGAGCATGGACGCGGGGAATACCGGAGGATCAGCAATGGGCGCATAATTGGCTCAAAGATCTTGAGCGCCATAAGGAAAACCTGGTAGTTGCCCTGAAAATTGCACGTGAGGAAAGAGAAGCTTTTCGAGCGGCATCCGAAGCAGAAATTCGATTAGGAGAAATACATCGTGAACGTAGTATCGCTGAGGATGAGCAAGCAGCACAAGATAGCCGATTGGAAATCGAAAAGGAGAAGATTAGAGAAAATTTGGTTCGCTGGCAACAAGGATTACATCAGTTGCCTGTAGATGGAGAAGGGTTACGAGATTCTTTACGGGCACTGTCTTTACTAACCGCCAAGGATCGCCAGTATGATCGGGTTCGTCAAGCAGCTGTTCAAGCTTATGAACATAGAAACCAAGAGTTATTGGAACAAGGGCTTCAATTACAGCACCACAAGAAAGTATTGCTAGATGATTGCCATAACCTTGAACTGGAGCAGGAACAGTGGAGATCGACTAAGGAGCCTGAGCCGAAGCGGACAGAGAAAAGAAAGGCTACGCGTGGGCAAAGAAAAAAAGGCATAGGTGCTCCTCTCTTTGCGGTCTGTGAATTTAATGATGTGTTAACAGAGGATGAGCAGGCCCGCTTGGAGGAAACATTAGAACAAGTAGGTTTGTTGGATGCATGGATTTTTCCAGGGGGAAAAGTATCGGTATTGGATCAAGAAGAGGGTGAGGAAGTATGGATTGAACCTACAAATTCACTGCATGAGATGACGCTTGCCAATATGCTGCAAGCTACGCCTTCTCAGGAGAGCGGTTTGTCTGATAAAGATATTCAGGCGGCTTTAAAGAGTATAGGTTGGGCGAGAGAGGGAGAAAATACACAGATTGATAAGGAAAGTCTTGTTATAGGGGATGGCACCTTTCGCTTGGGAGCTTTAACAGGTCAGGGCTTTTCAAAGTTACGCGCAGAGTACATTGGCAAAGAGACGAGATTACGTACCAAGCAATTGGCGATGGCCCAATTGGAAGCGGATTTACAGCAGTTAGTAAACAAAATCTCCGATATAGATGAGCAGCTAACAATGTTAGAGGAGAACAACCGAGCTCTAAAGACGGAGCTAGAATCTTTCCCTGATGATAAAGAACTGCAAGTTCAAATCGATATTTTCATTCAGTTTTCTTACCGTTTAACAGAAATTATGAATCAAGAGCAAAAAGTCGAATTATGGTACAAAGAAAAGATGGCTCTATTAAGGGGACTCCAGTTAAAACTAGCTGAACAAACGGCAAATTGGTCTTTACTAAAGGGAGAAAAGCAGATTAGTGAAGCACTTGACTTGTGTATGAATTATCGTAGCCGTATTTCAGCGTTGAAGTCATCTTGGTTGCGTTACAGTGAAATTTCCCAATACCAATCCAAGCAAGTCGATCAACAAGCTAATCTGTTGCTAGAAATAGAAGAAGATGAATTTCAACGAAAAATAATTGAAGAAAAGAAAGAAAAGTATACTGCACAAGTTGGTCAGCTCAAAAATCTGATGGTGGAGATGGGTCTTCAAAAGGTTCATGAGCAAATAGTGACATTAAAACAAGAAAAAATAACTCTCTTGAATCGTATTGATACGTTACATGAGAAAAAAGAAAAATTAATTGCAGGCTTATCTGGAAAAGAAACAACTTTCAATATATTTTTAGAGCAATTAAATGACTGCCAAACTCAATTTTATCATACTGTAGAGTTGTGGAAGGGTGAAGTGCAACTTGCTCTTGTTCCTAAGTGGAAAGAGGCTTTAGATCAATTGACTGATGAAAACGAGATTCCAAAAATATGTCGGCAAATAAAGAAAGAGTATGGTTCACAGTTCGGAACTAGAACGAAAGAGCGTATTGGAAATGAGCTTCAACTGGAATATAACGCGGTTCGCAATAACTTGCGAGACTATGTGGTCGAAATGGATTTTTTATCATCAGGGAGAATGGTGATTACGTCAAAGCGCGATCGAATGAATCCCATGACCCCGTCAATGCTTCTGGATGAACTAATTAAGCAGCGAGATGAGCAGCGTACGTTGCTGACTGAGAAAGATCGACAGTTATATGAAGAAATTATTATAGGCAGTGTCGGTAAGGCCATTCGACACCGTATACATCGCGCCCGAGATTGGGTAGATCGAATGAAGGCTCTAATGAGTCAGCGTGACACATCAAGCGGATTGCAATTGTCCTTGGTGTGGGAAGCCAAAGCCCCGACAACAGAGTCTGAACTTGATACAGAGTCGTTAGTCGAGCTGCTACTTCGCGATGCCCATCGGATGGAAGATGAAGAAATTGAACTAATTATTGAGCATTTTCGAAAGCGAATATTACAGGCCAAACAGTACTCCGAAGAAGAGCAAGGGGCTTTGCGCAGATATATATATAATTTGCTCGACTATCGCTCCTGGTTTGAGTTCAAACTTCATTATCGTAAAGGCGATCAGACCGGGTACCGAGAATTGACGGATGCAAAATTCAACGTATTAAGCGGTGGCGAAAAAGCGATGGCCATGTATATCCCTTTGTTTGCTGCTACTTATTCCCGGTATAGTGATGCAAGTGCAGACGCGCCTAAAATTATTTCGTTGGATGAAGCTTTTGCTGGTGTAGATGACGCTAATATGCGAGACATGTTCCATTTGCTTACGGATATGGGGTTCGATTATATGATGACGTCACAAGTATTATGGGGCTGTTATGATACAGTGCCGCGATTGGCTATTTATGAAATTTATAGACCAAAAGATATTAACGTAGTGACGTTATTTCATTACCGTTGGAACGGAAAAAGCAAAGTGCTTATTGAAAACTAACATCTAGGCGGATAAGTGAAGTGAGGGAAGTCAGCAATGGAGATTGGATATCTTAAAACAGCCAAGCAATACTATAGCGATCCACTCTTAGGCAATCTGCTCAATGCTGTATTTAAAAAATATCAGGGGCAGAATGGAATACGTGGGAATGCGAAAATAGTAGTTCGTTCAGATGCTGAAGCGGACAGGTTACAACATTATTTCGGTAATCGGGTAAAGCGATTAATTCGTCCTCATACTGAACTTGTGGTGCCTTTGAAAATATTTTCTGAAGAATTAGAGTTAGGCTATAAACTGAATATTCCAGATTTATATGAAGTGCTGTATGAGCAACAACTGTTAACCAAATCCGAACAACGGGAATTGAAAGACATGCAATGGATAGAGTTGTTCGAACGGGTTAACAAGCGATTTGAGCACGATTGTAAATCGGTTTTATATAATGGAATTTTGAGTCGAAAAATATTCAATTGGTATGAACGCCTAAAAGCAGGAAGTGCTCCGGGATATCAAATTTTAAAGGGTGTGCTGCGTAATGGTGGAGCAGGAGATGACGATCTTTTTTATTGTGTGAAAGCATTGTGGTATTTATTTTATAATAATAATGAACTTAGAGAAAAATTAAAAATTTGTACACAAAATGTGAGGATTCCAATATTCTCTAATTTCGTAACCCAAGATCCTCATAGATTTGACTTGAAATTTCCTGCTGGAAGATTGCTATTAGCAGCGCTAGAGGATATTTATGCTCAAAAGATAAGAACTGGGGAAATAGCATCTAATGAATACTTAATTGTACCCGAGTTCATGAAACGTAGACAAATTTATCGTACCTTTGGACTTATGGATGACGATATAAGTTCTATATCACATGTTTTTGCATCATCTTTTATTTATGGTACATCCCCAAGGACATTAAACTTGCGAGAGATTGAGTCGCGTGAGGATTGGCCTAAATATTCTGCCTTATATATTCTTGAAAATCCATCTGTATTTTCCTTTTTGGTAGATGAAACATTACATTTTCTTGATATTAACGGTTACTCATTTGAACAACTTTCAGGCGATAGTCCACCGCTTATTTGTACGTCTGGGCAGGCACGTAGTGCCACTAAATATTTTATAAGAAGAAGTCTTGATGCGAATCCAGATTGTGAGATCTTTTATTCGGGGGATTTTGATTTGCCAGGGGTACAGATGCTTGTAGGGATGGAAGAATTAATACAAGGTAAGGTTAATGTTTTTCGAATGGACTCAGATATGTACCGACAATATATTGATCCTGATAGTTTACCTCTATCAATGAAAGACAAGAAAATATTTCTTAGTATCGAAGGTGATCTAGCCAAAACAATGGCTGAAGCCGGGGTGAAAGTGTATCAGGAATCAACAGTCGGAGAGCTAAAGGAAGATTGGATAGAGGTAGTGAGTGGAGCACTAAAGAAAGTGGTTTGAATAGTTGGATCTAACGGGTAAGAGAGTGGGCGAAGTAAAGCGCGATAGCGACCCTTGATTTCAAGAGTCGCTATCCGTAACGCCTTGAGACTATACGTTTTTACTAATTCCAAGATCGCTGCCCAACGGACTCCATCCCGAGCTGATGTTGCTCGCTTGCCACCCTGTTCCAATATCGCTGCTCAAGGGTGACCATCCTGACCCGATGTCACTGTTTAATGGAGACCATCCTGTTCCGATATTGCTAACCAGCCAACCCGACCCAATGTTGCTGAATGGAGACCATCCCGATCCGATGTTATCCAGACTCGTTCCCAAAGACGAGCCGGTAGAACCGAACAAGAAAAGAGCTATGGACATCGTGATTAATGCTTTCTTCATCTGAACCCACCTCATTTAATAGAATATTCGTAAAACGATTCTTGTGCTTTGTTGAAGCATACATCTCATATTCTTGAAAGGTAATGACAGCCGTTCCTACATACTGCATATTTTTGAGTGTGAGAGCCAATTCCAACGATAGGGCATTATATTCAAACCCTAAATCATGATGAGCCGTTTTCAGGTAATACTGTGTTAATGCTTGGGTGAGACGTAATTTATGTTTCAAGTGGAAAGGGTCTTTCCTGGATAATAAATCGTCGACGTTGGATTTGTATTTCTTCAGATACTGTGCAGCATCATGGAACGCATCATTGCTGACATAGCTTTCCAACGCAATAGGGAGTACCAGAAGTACTTGATCGCCCTTCAGGAGGCTCATAAGCTCCTCGATAGGTTCCGTTTGCTTCATCTCGATGTGGATGTAAAGCTCGTTGCATTTGGAGAGCCACGCGTAATGGTCGCCGTATATGGCATACTGTTGAGTGACCTTTAATGCGCCTTCAAAGTTTTTCATTCCCATTAATGCGACCGACTCATACAACCAGCTTTCTGCCACATAATCATCTTGCCCTTCCTCAAACGCAATACATCGTAACTCTTTTGCATAGAGGAGCAGTTTCGACCAATTCTCTACTACATTATAGAACGTCAGGATACGGTAATACGCATCCAGTCTCAATTGATCTGGCAGTATTGGCAAATATTCAATCAGTTGACACAATGCTTCGTTTCCTGCTCCGCTTGTATCCAAATCTCTCAATATGAGAAACCTTCTGTAGTAGGAGATGGCTATTTTTTCGCTTCGGCTGTATCCGTTGCGGACGATGATGTCATAGAAAGGGAGTGAGTAGTTGCGCTTGGTTGACTGGAAGATGCGTTCGGCTATTTTGAAGGTGGTGTCGATCATTTTGGAACGATTGGTTTCTTCGTAGAGGAGTTGTACAAGTTGTTTGACAAGGTCATATTTTTCAACTTCAATGCAGTGGAGGATAAAATCGCTTGTCTTGTCAGGCCTTAATCGGCCCATTTCATTGCAGCATTCCCCTATAAATTCTTCATAGAATGCATGCTTCGGTAATCCGAAAGCTTGATTAATGGCATGGAGCTGGGGCAACATAAGTGACTGCTTTTTGTTAAAAATATAGCTAATAGATGAACTGTCTATGCCTGAAGCCTCTGCTAATTCCTTTTGCTTCCACCCCCTTACGTTCAGTTCCTCTTGTAACCTTTGGCGGAGTTCCATTGGAGCTACATGAAGATTACTTGTCATTTTGTATCCTCCTCATACAGTAATTCATCACGATAATTCAAAATCCTTCCTTCGTTTCAATATTATTGAAATATCCTTTTGCTTTTAAGTATACTTTAAGATGGTGTAAATACCGAATTGACATCTGGCTGAATTATGACACTATTTTTGTCGAAATTTGAAGAGTTGTAACATGTATTTCAGATAGTGGGGTAATGGCCATCAAGCTTTATTACAAAATATAGATTTGGGTTCATGGTGAAAATAACAACGAAAGGAAGCAGAGTCGTCTTATTGCGGAGGGCCTGGGATACATGATTACGATCAAATCTTATATGGTAACATATGGGACGGATTTGGAATATGAAGGAGGATTGCAAAGTGTTTGCAAAGAAGATTTTTTTGATTTCCGCATGTACCCTGCTATTATTTTCAACAGCTCCAGTTGCCAAAAACGCGAGTGCAGATCCTGTTAATGAAAGTAACGTCGAAGAATTGACAGAAAGATATCAAGAGCTATCAGTTGCAAACTGGGTGAAAAAAGCATTTCAATATGCATTCAAGGCAGCTCCGTGGGATTGGCTTGTTTTTAACAGGGATCCGATTATTGAAGAACATGAAAGAACAACCACTGTAAGTTCGGGGACAATTAAATTTAACACGGAGGACAGAGGACCTACATATGTAAGAAAAGATTTGGTTTTTGACGAATATGCGGGCCAAGACGCTTGGATATGGGGGTCAAGGGCGCCGTTGTTTACAGGGAAAATAGCTGTGGAGATAATCAATCAAAAAACCAATAAAACAGAGGAAGAGAAAGTACTAGAACCTCTAGCCCAGTTCCATTTTGACCCAAATGATATGGGGAGCTGGTATATAAAATGGACTAATACAGAATCTAATTAATGGAATTTGTTCTTCACATATCGTCATAGATATAAGCAGTTTCCTGGGCAAAGTGTTGCACCAATTGAACATGTGAATGTTAATGATAAAATGTATATAAAGCCCTCAAGTTCACACAAACAGGAGTTCAATTCACTCGATGTTAAGCCCCACTATACTCTAGATGACCTTTTTAATGAATTGTGGGATAAACAATTAGGGGAATTTGTATATGAATTTAAAAATTTGAGCGTTGGGGATGCAGTTCATTTCAAAGATAATTTAGCTGCAATTCACTATGATTCCGAAAAAAATGTAACCAATTTAGATTTTAAGTCATCGAAATTTGAGAATGTTTCTTGGCCATTTAAAGGTGATTTGACTAAATTATTCAAGTTAGGGGATATCATCAACTTGAAGTTTACCGTTGAACAAATTGATGGTCAGTTTGAAATACTAGATTATATTCGAATGGATTACAACAATGAAGTTGCCGATATCAAAGATTTTTTAATTGAATAGCAATTAAATCTTCCCCCCTCTCTTAATAGAGATAAAAAGTTCTTAAGCTGAACTCTTTATCCGTTAGCTTGAGGGGGTTACTTGTTTTGTTTCAATTTATGTAAAACTAAAGAAGGATATTGTTGAATGTAACTATTTGTTAAAATAAGAAGAGAATCTAGGGTTACGGCAATTTAGTAAATCATGACGTTGTATAAAGGAGGGCTATGGATGAAGTCAGTAAAGGTTATTGTAATTTTGCTATCATGTGTAATGCTTATTGGTTGTTCTAAAAAAGATGTTTTGGAAGGAGTGGATTTTACAAAGGTATTCGATGAGGTTATTGGTTATTTATATATCGATGATACACTCTATAGTCTTAAAACCAGGGATAATTTCTCGGAAGAGGACTTAGGCAAACAAATAGGTGAGGTTCATGAAATCGTAGAGAAGCCCGTAGTTGATGGAGATGTGGTGTATCCAGAGGCCACTCGTACCTATGAAATTCGCAAAGGCGATAAAATATTCAGGGTAAAAGACGGTGATAAGTTACTAGTTGTTATCCAAACGAGGGATGGCTTTATATTAGGAGTCATTTTTCCCACTTAAATGGCTACAAAAGTATGATTTAAGTTCTTGCAAGACCCCTATCCGAACAGAAATTACATTGAGCATTAACAGGAATCGGAGTCTTCGCGACATGGACTTTGTTTTTGATAGAACATACAATAAACATGTACATGATCGAATCTGTTTAACGTAAATCCAAACCGCCGATACAAGTTTACGTTTACTTCATTTTCCATATCGAGAGCGACGCCCTGCCAATTCATGTCCGTCTTTACCATATTCAACAGGTGATGCAGCAGGGCTTTGCCGATTCCCTTGCCTTGCTCATCCTGTTTTACTCCAATCATAATCAGGTAGTGATGCGCGAATGAAGGAGCAGCGGATCTTGTGACTCGCATATAAGAATTAATGAGGCGTAACGTGTTTCCAGACAATTGAAATAATAAAGAAATTACCCTCACGATAAGCAGTAACCCTTTCATTTTCTGAAGCTTGCTTGCATGCGGCTTTTCTACGATGTAAGCCCCCCGAAGGTTTTCATTTTCGAAATAACCCCACACACCTCCTCATGGAGCAGGAAGCTTTTATCGAACAGAAAGGAAATAAAAGCGGTCACGCTGCTGCTTGTTTGGTTATCGACTTCCGAATCGCCGAATAGATGCAAGAATAAGGGATCGCGGGCGAACGCTCCCCCCATGAGCTTCACGAATGAAGCTTTGTCCGACTTGGTTAGTTTGGATACTCGATACGGGCTACTCATGCTATTGTACCGATACTGTTCATAGCTTTACCATAATGATCGACGGCGAAGCTAAACAGCACCTTCAGCATAAATAATAGGCAAATCGTCAGCATGTAAGGCTGTATGTTCGGCAGCACGGGGATACCGCTCAGGCCCAAGGAGAGAAGCAAGCGATAGAGCGTATTCTCCTGTAACTGCATGATGCTGGCAGCTCTCTTCGGCACTTTTGGCTGCAAATTTTTTGCTTGCAAAACGCAGCATCCCCTATTTGTAAGTTTTATGACTGATCTTGCTCCCCTTAGCACTCCCCAACAGTTAAAGTATCCATTTGGAAACATTGAGCTAACGCTCCCCTAACACCAACATGATGGAAGTATAAGCGCACTTTCTGTCCCCCCTTATCCTTTTCGAAAATTATCCCATGAAATTCATACATTGGTTATCGCGCCTTTCCCTCTACATGGAATAACAACAATACAGGGTTAGTTGGTTTTTGATGCGAAAGAAAGCCACCTGTAATGAAAATATCATTCATAGGAGAGACTTAATTTATTGAATAACGCTTCAGGGGAAATATGTTAAAAAAATGCCGTGATGTCAAGATTTATCGACTTAATTCGACATGATATGATATATTTAGACAATTCTTAGGGCTGGAAGACACCAGGAAAGGTGATGATAGAATGATATCCGGAGAAAAATCCCAACACATTGTAGAACAACTTTCCAAAATTGTCGGTCAAAATATCAATTTCATGAATGATGAGGGAATAATCATCGCCAGTACGGACGCATCGCGTATTGGAACTGTGCATGAAGGTGCGCTTGTTGTGCTGAAAACGAAAGAAAAGCTGTTCATTCATACTGAGAAACGGTTCCCGGGAACGAAGGCCGGCATTAATCTGCCTATCTATTTCGAAAACCACGTCATCGGCGTTATCGGCATCACCGGTACGGAGCCGGATGTGCTCAAAATGGCGGAAATTATCCGGAAAATAGCAGAAATATTGGTTAAGGAACAGTTGAACGACGAGAAGAACGAGATGATCAACCAAGCGCGAGAGGTATTTATCAGGGATTGGCTGGAGGATAGATGGAAGGATGACAAAATGCTCTCTTCGAAAGGGTGGATGCTAGGACTCAATGTCAATCTGCCCCGCGTTGCCGTTACCATTCAAATTCATCACGAAGACTCGGCGCTGTATGATCTGCATCGGGAGCAGAATTACTATACTGGTTACTTGCGGGAAGCGATCAAGTTCAACGATCAGGATCTTATTATACCTGTCGGTTTTATGCATTACGCCCTGCTTATCACTTGTCCCGGTACCGGCGATGACGAGAAGCGCAAAGAATTCATTACCCGCAAAATGCAGTACATTATACGCCAAATGCCTAAATCCGACATCTTCACAATCAAGGCGGGCGTCGGCGGTTATTATGATTTTACCCGGGGGTTGCCTGCTTCCTATAAGGAATCTGAACAAGCTGCCCTGCATGCCAAGGCGCACCTTGATGAGAATATTGTGTTCTATGATGACCTGCGGCTGGAAATGCTGTTGGACGGTATTAAAGACGAGTACAGCAGCAAATTCGTACAAAAAACGCTTAACCTGAGTCAGTTTCCCAACCCGAAAGAAGTGATCGATACATTGGCCCTGTTCTTTGCTTGCAACCAGTCCATCAATAAAACGGCTGAGCAGCTCTTTATTCACAAAAATACATTGCAATACCGGCTAATAAAAATCAAGGAAGCGACCGGATACGATCCTCGGGTGTTCGAGGAAGCGGTTCTGCTGTATCTATCGGTATACGTAACAAAAAACAAGCTTTGTAATGACTGATTTATCGTTATTGGTAACATATAAAACGCTTTCTTAACCTGATACGATAGTTGCAACAAAGACAAAAAGGTGGTTGAGAAAGCTTATGACTTCGAATAGGTACACCACATCTCTCCTGCAAAAGCTGGAATTCATATATGGAAAAAATAAAGCCAAAACCCTCCTTCAGGACATCGATCGTTTGGTTGATAGTTACGCCGATGCTAATCGGAAATCAAATAATCGCTGGGTATCGGAACAAGATGTCATGCTCATTACGTACGGGGATTCCATGCAGTCAAGCGGTGAGTCACCGCTTCAGACGCTTCGGAAATTCGTGCAGCGCTACTGCGATGGATTGTTCTCTTCCATGCACATCTTGCCGTTCTACCCATACACTTCCGATGACGGATTCTCTGTTACGAATTACCGCGAGGTCAATCCGAAACTGGGAGATTGGACAGACATCGCCGACCTTGCGGTTCACGTTGATTTGATGTTCGATGGCGTTATCAATCACATCTCCCAACATAGCCATTGGTTTCAGCAGTATTTGGCCGGAAATCCGGAATATGCGGATTATTTTGTCGAAGCTGATCCCGCCGAAGATTACAGCCAGGTTACGCGCCCACGCGCATTGCCGCTGCTCACGAAATTCGACACTGCTTTGGGTGAGAAGCATATCTGGACGACGTTTAGCGACGACCAGATTGATTTGAACTATGCAAGCGAGCGAGTGCTCCTGGAAATTCTCGATATTCTGCTTATGTATGTCGTACGCGGAGCGCGCTATCTCCGTCTGGACGCGATCGGTTTCATGTGGAAGAAGCTAGGAACAACCTGCATGCATCTGGATGAAACCCATGCGATCGTCCAGGTCATTCGGGAAGTGCTGGAAACTTTCGCGCCTGGCACGATTATTATTACTGAAACGAACGTTCCCCATAAAGACAATATCAAATATTTTGGCAACGGTTCCAATGAAGCTCACATGGTCTACCAATTCCCGCTCCCTCCGCTAACGCTGCATACGCTGCATACCGGAAACAGCGACAAATTAATGGAATGGTTGCAGTCACTCGAGCCTACCACCGATTCAACGGCATTTTTCAATTTCCTTGCGTCGCACGACGGTGTTGGAGTTCGGCCGGTTGAAGGTATTTTATCGAAGCAAGAAGTGAATGCAATGGTCGATAAGGTTCACGAACACGGCGGATTTGTCTCGTACAAGGACAATGGAGACGGGACCAGAAGCCCATATGAGTTGAATATTAATTATCTGGAGGCACTGTCTCACCCAGATGATTCGATTGAAATGAAAGTGAAGCGATTCAGAGCGGCCAGCGCCATCCTGCTATCGGTTATGGGAATGCCGGCGATATATATTCATAGCTTGCTCGGCTCCCGGAACGACACAGAAGGCGTGAAGAAGACCGGGAGGTACCGGTCCATTAACCGGGAGCAACTTCGATACGAGCAGGTCGAGTCGGAGCTGCAGCAAGAAGGTTCTTTGCGGAACGAAGTATATAGTTCGCTTGCAGAGTTGATTAAATTTCGGATCGGTGAACCATGCTTCCACCCGAATGCTGCCCAGCGTGTCGTCGTATGCGATAACCGTTTGTTTACGATTATACGAACGTCGGCGGAAGGCGGAGAAGTGCTTGCGCTGGTCAATGTTGCCGACGAATCAGTAAGCGTGCCATGCTCACAGCTTCAGACAGGCTGGAAGGAAGGGGAGGCGGCGGTTGATCTCGTTGGGGCCGAGACGTTCAAGTGGTCAGATTCCTTGCAACTCTGCGTCCAGCCTTACCAAGTGATGTGGATAAAGCAGCTAAAAGGAGGTGACGATGCGTGAAGATTATTGTAGCTCCGGACTCGTTCAAGGGGTCCATATCTGCACTGAGGGCCGCCGATCAAATCGAGGAAGGGATACGCACCGTATTCCCTTCTGCCCATATCGTCAAAATTCCGATGGCCGACGGGGGAGAAGGAACCGCTGAGACAATTCGGATGATTACCGGAGGAGACATCATTGAGCATGAGGTAAGAGATCCGTGCAATCGACCCATTCGTGCCGGATATTGCTGGATTGACAGTGATCGGACGGCGGTGATTGACACGGCGGCAGCTTCCGGCCTGCCCCTTCTAGAGGAACATGAGCGTAAGCCGGAGGAATTGTCAACTTACGGAACTGGGCAGCTTATCCGGCATGCGCTGGACCGGGGCGCTGCCAAGATTATTCTCGGTCTCGGTGGAAGCGCCACCATCGATGCAGGCACTGGATGCCTGCGGGCGCTAGGGATGCGCTATCTTGACAGGAGTGGCAACGAGATAAGCGGCGGCGGCTCCCTGCTTGGCAAGGTTGAACGCATCGATGCGGACCAGTTGGATCCCCGACTGGAGAAAGTCGAAATAGTAATTGCCTCGGATGTCCGGAATCCGCTGCTCGGATCGGAAGGAGCCGTCCATGTATTTGGTCCGCAAAAAGGATTGCAAAAGCATGAACTAGCCGACTTCGACAACAAGATGAGCCACTACGCGGATATTGCGGAGGCAGCAACTGGACGCAGCAGCAGAGACAGCCCTGGCGCCGGCGCCGCCGGCGGATTCGGATTTACGCTGATGTCGTTCTTTCCGGGCGGGAAGATGATGAGCGGCTTCGAGTTGATTGCCGAGCTCAGCGGGTTGGAGCGGCAGTTGCAGGATGCGGACCTCGTCATTACTGGCGAAGGGAAGTTTGATGCGCAGTCACTTTATGGGAAAGTTCCTGTAGGCATTTCGAGATTGGCCAAGCCCTATGGCGTGCCAACTGTCGTCTTCGCTGGACTAGCGGATGGGGATATGCGGGATGCGAATCGGGAAGGCATACATCTAGTCGTGCCGATTGTCGATCGGATTATGACACTGGATGAAGCGATGAAGCAGGGTGAGACACTGTTGAAAGGCACGGTCGTCCGCATGTTTCAGATGATTCGCTTAGCAGGTCTGATTAATGCCAAGGGGGTGAGCAATTGAAAGTTGCACTGGTCCATTTTCGGGTCGGCGAAACGGACGGGGTATCCCTTGAAATGGAGAAGTGGAAAAACGTCCTGACGCGCTTGGGACACGAGGTTCTGTTCCTTGCGGGCAGCGAAGGCATGACACAAGCTTATGTCATTCCGGAGCTTCATTACAAGCATCCGATGAACGAGAAATTCGTGTTCAATGCCTTCGACAAACTGCTTGATTATGAATCGGATGAGGCGTTTGCGGAAGATGTGCTGGCCTTCTCGCGAACGATGGAAGCAAAGTTAATCGACTTTATTGTATCCGAAGACATTGATGTAATCGTTCCGCATAATTTGCTGTCGTTAGGCTGGAGCTTGCCCGCAGGTATTGCCTTGAGCAAAGCGCTGAAAGCAACCGGTATCGACTGCATCGCCCTTCACCACGATTTCTACTGGCAGCGGGATCGATATGCGAAGCCGACTTGCAACATCGTCAAGGAATGGCTGGAGCGGATGTTCCCGCCGGATCTGCCCAATATCCGTCATGTGGTGACGAATCGGATTTACCAGGAGGAACTGCGTCGTCGTCGGAATATTGACTCCGTCATCATTCCCAATGTATTCGATTTCGAACATCCTGTCTGGGTGAAGGACGATTACAACCAATCGCTCAGACATGACATTGGGGTGGGTGAAGATGACATCGTCATTTTGCAGGCAACCCGTATTATGGAGCGTAAAGCGATTGAATTGGGAATCGAAGCGGTAGCGCAGCTACAGCGTAGATTGGCATCATCTGAGCTAACCCTTTACAACGGGAAATCAATTACCAATGAAACGCGGTTCATTCATGTGCTGGCCGGCATGCCCGAATCCAGTTATGAGTATACGGAGCAACTGCGGACGAAGGCAGAATGTCTGGGCGTCGATTTGCGATTCATCAATACGTTGATCGACCATTCGCGCATTCATTCGAACGGGAGGAAGATTTACTCGTTATGGGATGCTTATGTAATCGCTGACATGGTTACATTTCCTAGCATAGTGGAAAGTTGGGGCAATCAGCTGCTGGAAGCCGTTTTTGCGAAGAAACCTTTGCTTATCTATGAGTACCCCGTTTATGAAAAGGATATAAGGCAATACGGATTCGATTTTATTTCTCTCGGCAACCGGCACCATATTGATTCTGACGGTTTAGTCGTCGTCGATGGCGGCAAAGTGGAAGAAGCAGCAGACCGCATGGCAGAGATATTGACCGATAGCCACCAGTATGACCGGATTATCGAGCATAATTACCAAATTGGCAAAACCCATTTTTCATATGAATCGCTTCGCATCTTATTGGAACCACTACTTGAGGAGGTAGCAAGATGAAGAAGAAGTTGGGAGTCATTGCAATGGTAGCCATCATGGCGTTCATGACAGCATGTGGGGGAGGCTCTAAGTCGGGTACCGCCGAGGGGAATACAGCATCTAACAACAGTGATGGCAAAGTAACGAATATAAGCATGCAGATTGCATGGGCCAGCGATTCTGGCAGAGGGGTCGCCATTCGGGAAATGTTGGATCAATTCGAGAAGGAAAATCCTGATGTTAAAGTGGAAATGCTCGGCGGCGTCCAATATGGATCGAAGCTGCTGACGCAAATATTGAGCGGCAAAGCGCCAGAAGTGCTGCAAGTCAATTATGGCGACGTTCAGTCTTTGGCTCCTGAAGGGGCATTCATCGATCTGTCGGGCGATTTTATGGCCGATAAAGATAACTACGCTCCGGAAATATGGGATCTGTCCGTCAGCGACGGCAAACTGTACGGTATGCCTTGGTTAGGACACAGCATTCAATTGATCTATAACAAGACCATGTTTGAGAAAGCCGGCATTACATCACCTCCGACAACGTGGGATGAGCTGTACGAAGTGGCCAAGAAGTTGACGGTCGATACGAACGGTGATGGCAAGCCGGATCAGTACGGTATCGGATTGTCAGGAAAACAAAGCCCTGACATTACGTGGATGTACGGCATGTTTGCCGCACAGGCCGGAGCCGAGTTGGTGAAAGAGAATAATGGCAAGTATGAGGTCGCGATCAATTCGCCCGAAGGCCAACAGGCATTGGAGTTCTACACGAAGCTGTTGAAAGAAACGTCGCCTCCGGATTCCTTGAACAAAGACGGCGGAGCGATTATGGCCGACTTCCGGAATGGGGTCGTAGCGATGGAATTGCAAGGTCCTTGGGGTGTTTCGGACGTGTGGAAGTCAGGCAGTTCGTTCGAGACGGGCGTCGCTGAAGTGCCGGCCGGTCCGGCAGGCAAAGCGACGGAAGTGACCGCATACCTGCTGTCCATGCCTAACGGAGTTGAGGGAGAGAAGCTTGAAGCATCCAAAAAGCTGATTAAATACCTATCTTCCAAGCCGGCGCAAGAGTTAATCATGAAGGGCGAAAAAAGCGAAGACGGCAATTATTATCCTTTCCGTATTCCGATTCGTAAAGATATGGCCGATATGCAATATTTCAAAGAACATCCGGAGTTCCTTGTGTTCCAGGAAGGATTAAAATATCCGTTCACCCTGTTCCCGATTCCGGAATGGTCGCAAGTGAGCGATGAGGTATATCAGAACGCGCTGAACCAGGTCGTATCAGGAAGAATATCGGCAGCTGAGGGACTTAAAATGGTACAGGACAAAGGAAATGCCATCATCCAGAAATAATTCCGAAAAAGAGGAAAGCGCCCTGTCATCTGGGGGCTTCCTCTTTCATAGGGGGAACTTTATGAAATTACTAAGAAGAAAACTCGGAGATTTAAGTGCGTATTTGTTCATATTGCCTGCTTTCATCATTTTAGGTTTGTTTCTAATTTTCCCTGTTGCTTGGTCGGTTGTCGCCAGTTTTAAGGATATTAAGCCGATCGCGTTGCAAAATTCTGGATTGTTCGAAATTCCAGGTTCGTTTGTCGGATTTGACCATTATGTAGCTGCACTTTCCAATCCATTGTTTATTAAAGCGATTGTAAATACGACGTACTTTGCCATCATATTCATCCCGATTACGATGTTCGGGTCGGTCATATTGGCCTTGCTTGTGAATCAGAAGCTGCCGGGCGTCAACTTCGTCCGCTCGATCTTCTTTGTGCCTTATATTTTCTCGATTGTAAGCGCAAGCTTGGTGTTTATGTTCCTATTTAACGGAGACCGGGGGTTGATTAACGCCCTGCTGATGAAGATTGGATTAGATGGACCGAATTGGCTGGCCAGCACTCTCTGGGCAATGCCTGTCATTGCAATCATGTCTTGTTGGAGAAACATCGGGTATTTCATGATTATTTATCTGTCCGGATTGCAAAACATTCCGAAAGATCTCTATGAAGTAGCCGATGTTGAAGGCGCCACTGCAGTGCAAAAGTTTCGTTACGTCACATGGCCTTTGCTTGGACGAATCTCGCTCGTTGTTATGATTTTGTTATTGATTAATTCGCTTAACGTGTTCCAGGAAATTTATATTATGACCGGAGGCGGCCCAGCCGATTCCACGGTAACGGTTCCGTTCCTTATTTTCAACCGAGCGTTCAAATATTACGAAATCGGTCCGGCGGCAGCCATGTCTTACATTTTGTTTGTAATCGTTGTCATTATTACGATCATTCAACGCAAAGTCGTCGCCAAAAGGTTAGGATAGGAGGATGCGTATTATGAAAATGAAAAAGTGGTTACCTACCATCACACTGTGGGCAGTCGGCATCCTGTTCCTAATTCCGATCTATTGGTTGGTGGCATCAAGCTTGAAGAGCGATGCAGAGATTACCCAATTTCCTCCAACATTCTGGCCGAAAGAGATGGTATGGAGCAACTTCCCTGAGATTTGGAACATGCTTAAATTCGATCAAACCTTCATAAACTCGCTTATCGTAACTGTGCCGACGGTGCTGCTGACGGTCTTATTTTCCAGCATGGCCGGATACGCATTTTCCAAGAAGCGATTTTTCGGAAGGGACACGATGTTCGTCATTTTGATCGCGACGATGACCGTTCCCCCAACCGTGCTGCTGCTTCCGTTATATTTCATTATTACGAAGCTTGGCATGTTCGACTCGCTGCTTGCCCTGATCATTCCGTTCTCTGTTACGGTGTTCGCGATCTTCTTCACCAAACAGTATATTGACGACATACCGGACGAGATGCTGGAAGCAGCGAAGATAGACGGAGCCGGCGACTTCCGGACGTTTTTCCAACTTGTATTTCCGCTGATCAAGCCTGCTTTGGTAGCACTTATCATTATTGATTTCGTGCAGAACTGGAACTCGTTCACCATGCCGCTCGTTCTGTTGCAAAGTGAATCTAAGTTCACGATACCGTTGAAGCTTGCGTTAATAGCTCAGGATTCTGTCGCTGTTCCGTGGTCAAAAATATTGGCTGCCAACGTGCTATCTCTGCTTCCTGTGCTTGCCGTATTCCTGTCGATGCAGAAGCAATTCGTCTCGGGGTTAATGGCCGGGGCTGTCAAGGGTTAAGAAAGGGGCTGCAATCGGTGAAACGCACATACAAAATCGCCTGTCTGGGTGATTCAATGACTGCATTCTGGGGAGCGGAGATAACCGAGCTTCAGGATGCGCTGCAACGGCAATATCCGGATCAGCCTTTTGAGCTGTTCAACTACGGGGTGAGCGGCACACGGGCCGAATACGGCATCTATCGCGTGACCCATGAATATCCAAATCCGTTCGGACCCGGCAATCGTAAGTGTCTGTCGGCCGTCAGTCCGGATCTGGTTATCGTTGAATCCTTTGCTTACAACCATCGTCTGGATGGGAAGCATCGCGTCGACAATTATCAGCAGGTGCTTGGCCAGCTGCGGGACGTGCTGCGTGCCGCGACTCCCGCCAAGCTGTTGTTCCTCGTTACGATTCCGCCCGATAAGGAGCGCTTCCTGGACAATGTGCCGACACATAAGGACGTGACGCTGGCGCTCAGACAGGAATGGGCGGAAGGAAGCGAGATGTATCTGGAAGCCGCCGCCTCGTTCGCAAAGAAGGAGAGCGTTCCATTCATCAATATCTATGAACGCGTAAAAGAGCTGGTAGCGAAGGGAACGCCGATCCGTTGGTTTATTGATCAGAATGACAACATCCATCCAAGCCGATATGCCTATGAGCTGATCGCGGATGAAATTGTCCAAGCTATTCGTGAGCACTATCCTGATGACTTAAATACGAGCATGGAGTGAGGAGCATGTCAGAAACCGGATTGTTTTTTAACAAGAGAAAGTATGAAGACAAGCCTCTGCTGACATTCGAGGAAGCCCGGAGCCTGCTGCCCGAGCCTGTCATGGATTCGCGACCCGATTACATCGCGTGTTATTGGCGGACCTGGGAGATCGCGTATCAGAATATGCATGTGCCGACCGAAGAAAGCGGCTTTGTCAGCAATTTCGTGGATGCAGCATTCAATGACAACATCTTTTTGTGGGATACCGCTTTTATTACGATGTTTTGCAATCTCGCGCACCCGTATATCCCAGGGATTCGTTCACTCGACAACTTCTACTGCAAGCAGTTGGATGACGGAGAGATTACTCGGGAAATCGTGCGGAAGACGGGAGAGTTGTTCACGCGATGGATTAACCATGACCGGAAGCCGCTTCACTCCTACTTCCATAACCATTACCAGTTCAGGGGACTGGTTAAAACCGAGCATCCGAAGTATGACGACATGTATAAGCCGGATCTCGGCCGTACGGTTGAACATCCTCCTTACTTGACGCTCGATTCGCTCAATCATCCGATTTTGGCATGGGCGGAGCTGGAAAGCTACACGCATACGGGTGATGGGGAGCGGTTGGAGCTGGTATGGGAACCATTGAACCGTTATTATGACGCGATGTGCAATCATCTATATAATCGATTCGGACTGTTCGTTACAGATTGGGCAAGTATGGATAATTCGCCACGGAACAAGTATTTGGGCAGCGGCGTAGACATTAGCTGCGAAATGGTGCTGTTCAGCCGGAATCTTATCGAGATTGGTCAAGTGTTGATGGCGAGAATGGAGCGTCAGGGCGAGACAGCAAGGATGCAGTCTATCGCGGAGCGTGTTGTCCAATTAGAGCAAGATGCGGAGCGGTTCGCAAGCAGCATTAATAAGCAAATGTGGGATGAGAACACCGGATTCTACTATGATGTGACGGATGACGGTCAGCGGGCGCCGGTGAAGACGATTGCCGCGTATTGGTCACTTCTCGCCGGAATTGCCGATGAGAAGCAGGCAGAGAAGCTTGTCTGGTGGCTGAACGATCCGAAGACGTTCAATCGCAAGCATCGGGTGCCGGTCTGTGCGGCGGACGAGCCAGGGTATAATCCGCGGGGCGGCTATTGGCAGGGATCGGTCTGGGCGCCGACGAACACGATGGTCATACGTGGATTAGAGAAGTACGGCTACGATTCGCTGGCAAGGGAAATCGCCTTGAATCACCTGGACAATGTGGTGAAGATATATGAAGATACCGGGACGATATGGGAAAATTACCCTCCTGATTTCATTGATTCGGGTGATGCGGATAAGCATGATTTTGTTGGCTGGTCGGGAATTGCGCCGACGCTCTACTTGCTTGAACATGCGATCGGGCTCAAAGGCGACGCCGCAAATCAGGAATTACGGTGGCGGCTCCACTCCGGCATGGGAACGGTAGGCTGCAACCGTTACTGGTTCGCAGGCAAGACGCTGAACCTGCTGGCCGTTGAGCAATCGGATGGAAGTTACCTGATCACCGTGACAAGTGATGCCCCTGTCATATTGAATGTTCAATACGGAGCTGAGGAACAACGGTTGGAAATTAACGGTTCCGCACAATTGCGTATACATTGCCCGGAATAGTCTATGAAATAACAAGCGAAGGGTCCTTATCTATCGTACTTCTAGTTAACAGAGAGGAAGGATTAAGAAATGTTTAACAAATGGCCTGTTAACCCGGTTCATGAATCTATCGTGTTGTCGCAGGATAATATAGGCATTCAGTCGGGGCATGAGGCGATCGTTCAGCAAATAGCAAAATGCGTCGAATCATCGGTAAAGGATACGATCGTCATCGCAATGGACGGTACTCACGGCGCGGCTTTTCAACCGATTGTCCAAAAGGCGGTTGAGCTTCTGGAAAATAAGGAGCTGTCTGTTAACGTTATCAGCAGCTACAGCTTTCTGAAGACGGGAGAAGAGCTGCGCGTTCACTTCAAAGACAACATCACGAGCAATCGGGCGTTCGGGTATGAATTACAGGGAGCCACAATTGAAGAGTATTTCTCCTCAGGGGCCAAAGCGGCGTATAGAGAGAGTGTGCAAGCGGCTCAAGCGGAAGAAGACTCGGCGGCGAAGCGTGTTATTGTCGTGTTCGGTCCGGGCGCTCGCTGGCTGAGCAGCGGCAATGTCGAGCTGTCCCTTTTCCTCGACGTGTCGCGGGAGTATCAGCAGGTTCTGCATCGCGGGCAACTGCTCAACTTCGGCATGAGCTGGAATCGTGATTCGGTGGAGAAATACAAGATTGCCTTATTCGTAGAGTGGCCGATTTTGGAAACCTATCGCAAACAGACGCTGCCGCAGTTCGATTACTATGTAGACATGAATGACGAGCAAACACCGCATCTGGCACGGGTGGACGAGCTGGAAAAGATGATCGAAGCGATTTCGGCTAATCCGCTGCGCGTGAAGCCTTTCTTTGCCCCAGGAGTGTGGGGAGGACAGTATTTGAAAAAGCTCGCCGATTTGCCGGATGAGTGGGAGAACTGCGCATGGAGCTTTGAACCGATCGCACCTGAAAACTCGATCTTGATCGGATGCCAAGAAAAGGTCATTGAAGTTCCTTTTCTGATCGTTATGTCTTACGCGTATCGCACAATTTTGGGAGATCGGCTTGTACGCTTGTTCGGCGATTATTTCCCGATTCGTTTCGATTATCTCGATACGATGGACGGCGGCAAGCTGTCTTGTCAGGTTCATCCGAAGCAAGCTTATCTTCGCGAGCATTTCAATGGCATCATGGAGCAGCAGGAATCGTACTATATCATGGAGAAACAGGCCGAATCTAAAGTTTATCTGGGGCTGACTGAATCGTGTACGAAAGAAAACTTCTACAATGCGATACAGACCGCTCAAGAGACGGGCGTTCCGATGCAATTAACGGATTACGTCAATGAATTCGAGGCGGAAAAGGGTGATCTGTTCCTGATTCCGACCGGCACGGTGCATCTCTCCGGGGAAGACAACATGGTGCTGGAGATTTCTGCGACAACGTGGTGGTTTACGTTCAAAATTTACGATCACTTGCGGAAAGGCATGGATGGCAAGCCTCGCCCGATTAATGTTGATCACGGGTTCGATAATATTGATTTCTACAAAAATACGGACTGGGTCAAAGCGAACCTGATCCCGGCACCGGTGCTGCTGCAGGCGCAAGGAGACAACGAAGAATACCGGCTTGGTCAACGAGAGGACCTGCTGTTCTACGTCCATCGCGTACATCTGACGGATGAGTGGAAGGACGATACTGCCGGGGAACTCGTACTCTTCAACTTGGTGGAAGGAGAAAGAGTGAGAATTGTCTCTGTTCAGGATCCGTCCGTATTCGTCGAGTTCGGCTATGCAGAATCGTATATTCTTCCTGCCTCCTTCGGAGAATACAAGATCGTCAATATCGGCAATGGCCCTTGCAAGCTGATTAAAGCCGGCGTAAGTCCGGAATGGAATGTGAGCTTCATAGATGGCTAGTGGCATCATTGCTTTGGATGTGGGAGGCACGTCCATCAAGGCGGCACTAGTAATCGGTGGGCAATTGAATGAACAGTCCGTGAAAGTCTACCCGTCGAGAGCGAAAGAATCAATGGACGTCATTGTTACTCATCTTCTGGACATTATTAAACATCAGGCGTTAACTATGCAGCATCCTCATTCCATTGTTGGAGTTGCTTTGGCGTTTCCTGGGCCTTTCGATTATGTCCGGGGAATTAGCCTGATGAAGGGAATCGATAAATATGACGCCATTTACGAAGTGAACCTGAGAGAGGAGCTCCGGCAAAAAATCGAAGCCGATTCGGAGCTTTCGTCTCGCTTTTACGCAGACTTGCGTATCGTATTTGAGAACGACGTGCGGGCGTTCGCGCTCGGCCAATTGCTGTCAGGCCAGGCCGCTGCTTATGATCGTTCGCTATGTTTGACGATCGGAACAGGGCTTGGATCAGCTTTCCTGGACCATGGCGCAATCGTGACAGACCACGAAGCTGTACCGGATGGAGGGTGGATTTTCAACCAGCCTTTTAGGGAGGGCATTGTGGACGATTACATCTCCAAGAGAGGGATATTGCGCATTGCCTCGGAGCTAGGTTATCAACTGGAAGGCATGGATGTGAAAGAACTGGCGAATCGCTCCCGGCAAGGGGATCGGGCGGCTGGGGAAGTTTTCGAACGGTTCGGCTCGGTGTTTGCGGCTGCGTTGAATCCTTATAACGAAGCATTCCGGCCAGAGGCTTTAATCCTTGGGGGGCAAATCGCCAAGAGCTTCGATCTGAGCATGGACGGTTTCCGCCGAACGGCTTCCCGGCAGGTCGAAATCGTGATCGTCGGCAATACGTCCCACAGCACGTTTCTCGGAGCAGCTTCTCTTCTAAAATAATGTTTTGCAGCATAAGCATCAGGGCGCATCTCGCATCCTGGTGCTTGTTGTGCTGCTTCTCCAGGTAAGATAATATCGTTACGTCCAAACATTCGGCTTGTTCAATACAGCCCCCTTTACATCTCCGCTCATTTCCAACATACTGAGAATAGAAGGAAGCATGTCTGTACAGGATAATGATAACAGTAACAGTCAACCTACATACCATTAGGCCACGTTAGTTCCTTGTACAAGCGGTTGTGCTTACCTTTCATCTAGACAAGCTATTAAGGGAGAGTGATCCGATGTTAAGTGAGAAGCTGCTCGCGAAGTTGAACGATCAAATGAATTATGAATTTTATTCTTCCCAGGTGTACCTGGCTATGGCGGCTTATTGTTCGTCGGAGAGCTTTGATGGGTTTGCGAACTTTTTTATCGTGCAGGCGGAGGAAGAGAAGTTCCATGGAATGAAAATATTCCACTTCATTAATACATTGGGCAAACGTGCCGTTGTTACTGGCATGGAACACCCTCAGAATGAATACAGCTCATTGCTGGACGCTTTTGAGCATTCCTATGCGCATGAGCAAACCGTGACGAAGCGTATTTATGAATTGTCCGATATGGCGTGGAATGAGCGCGAGCATGCGACGATTAACTTCCTCAAGTGGTTTATTGACGAGCAAGTGGAGGAGGAAGCCACCTTCGACAGCATCATCCAGAAGCTGCGCCGCATTGATAATGACAGCAACGCCTTCTATATGCTTGATTCCGAGCTGGCCAAACGCACCTTCACGCCACCGGCAGGCGAAGCTTAATTCATTCAGCAACCCAGAAGCTGTTTTCCCTGAGCGTACATGAGGGAAAGCAGCTTTTTTGGTCGCTCCCAGCCGTGCGGAATCAGTTATAGCTGCAACGAACAAATCACTTGGAATGGGATGTGAAGATAAATGGAGATCAACATGAATGAGCAGAATGGTTCTAAAGTAGCCGTCATTTCAAGCGACAGCGTCATAATAAACAACGTCAACGACGCCCTGGATCTAATGGGCAATGTTCGATATAACGGCTGCGATAAAATCCTGGTCAGGAAAGAGCATCTGACAGAAGATTTTTTTGAACTCAAAACAAAACGTGCCGGTGACATTTTGCAGAAATATACGAACTATCACATCATCATTGCGATCGTTGGGGAATTTGAATCTTATCACAGCAAAAGTCTGAATGACTTTATCTATGAATGCAACCAGGGAACACGAGTATTTTTTAAGAAGACGGAAGCTGAAGCTTTAGAAGCGTTTCACAGCGTAGATGTATAACCGAAGTTTCAGCGCAATTTAGTCATGGTATCTCCAGAAAACACAGCAGAGCGGGTTTACAATAGTTGCTCCCAATCTATCTATGGAGCGATTATCGTTGGCCCGCTTCATTCACGACATTCCCATACATGACAGTTGACAGCACCATGTCAAAAACATCGGAGAAGCGGTAACTATGGTGCGCCAAAAATTCAGTGGAGGTTAACTCTTCAATAGAAGCAAATATGATGCAGGCCACAACCTGTTGATCAATCTCTTGGCGAAAGATCCCCTGCCTCCCTCCATCCTCCAATATTTTCACCAGGTGATGGATAATGACCTCTTTACGGAGGCGTGTAAACTTGTCATGCAGAACCGCTACGCTCTCTTTGATATCCTCCAGTGCAGACCTCTCTATGGCGCTTAATCGCTGCGTCATCAACGTCATAAAAGTACGAAGCTTCTGTAAGGGATCGAGCTCGCTTGCGCTTAGTTCAGAAATATCATGTTTAATCTCTTGGAACATGTTTTCAATTACAATCTCAAGCAGGTCATATTTGGATGTATAATACCGATACAATGTGGCTTTGCTCATGCCAATGCCTTTCACCAGATCATCGACAGAGACGGCTGAATAGCCATATTGGAAAAACAGAGATGTTGCATGCTTGAGGATCTTATCTTCTGTCTTTTTGCTCATAATGCATTCCTTCCTGATGATGATAGAGGGGAATTGGCCGTAACCGGCACTTCGATAGCTTCATTCTAAACAAGTGCCCAAATTAATGCAATTGGCAGTAAGACGACGTAGGGGATGATAAGCTTTAGCGTAACGCTCCATGCGCCTGTCAGCCGTCTGAGGAACAGCGGCGCAAGAATCCAATACAACTGCGCGGTGTAGAGTCCCGGAAAGTATTTCCCGAAGTAGATGCTCCATGTTGTATGGGCGATTGCATTGCCTAAAGCGCCGTATGCAATGAAGAAGAGCGCCGGAATGAGAAGGAAAGGCAGACGTTTAACAAAGGCTAGTATTGCGGTGACCGTAAACAAGGAATAGGAGATCATATTGAGCAGTAAAAAGAAAGGAACGGAGTAGGCCTCTCCCCCATAAATAGCAGGAAATTGACTGGAGAAGCCAGTTATAAATTCTTCGGAAAAATGAATAAACTGCCATGACAGTATTCCGAAGTAAAGCGGGAGAATGCTCAGCGGTTCGCTTAAAGACCAGCCTCTTCGATATAAGGTTAGAAATATAGCAAATGCAAAAAGAACCCCGATAACAAACGTCACAATCAATTCATAACCCGAGCTCAGATAGGTAAATAAACAAACCAGAAACAAAGAAAGGAAGGAACCGATCATACAATCTTTTTTTGTAATGTTGCTCATGTTACAACCTCCATTCCGTAATAATGAAACTTATGATACTTAAATAGTTTCATAGTATCATTATATCGTTGGATTCAAACGTATGTCAAGAATAACCAGATCCAGCGCTATGGAGCGGGCAATGCCCCGCTTCTTTTTTGCACTCATTTATGTTATCTTAATATGTTAGGATATAAGGGGACAGTTTGTGGAGATGCTAGAAGAGATGCTAAAAGTACGGGATTGCGATAAAATACATGTACAATGAAGGAGACCAATGACATTTAAAGAATTGAATATTATACCCGCGATTTTAAAAGCTTTAAGTAAAGAGAACTATACGACGCCGACACCCATACAGGAACAGGCGATTCCAGCTGTGTTAGCCGGCAGAGATTTGCTTGGCTGCGCTCAAACGGGAACAGGGAAGACGGCCGCGTTTGCCGTACCGATAGTCCAGCTATTAAGCGAACAGCAAAGGCAAGGCAGACCCCATTCAGAACGCCGCATTCGCTCATTGATTTTAACACCGACAAGAGAACTTGCGCTTCAGATTTCTGATAACATGCAAGCGTTCAGTCAATACACCGATTTGCATTGCACGGCTATCGTTGGTGGCGTCTCCCAAAAAGCACAGGAACGGTCGCTAAATCAAGGTGCGGATATTCTGATTGCAACGCCGGGCAGACTCATCGACTTAATGAATCAGAAGCGTATCGATTTGCAATATGTCAAAATATTAGTACTGGATGAAGCCGACACCATGCTGGATATGGGATTTATCCATGATGTGAAGAAAATCATCACAAAAATGCCCAGGAAGAGACAAACTCTTTTCTTCTCGGCTACCATGCCGCCGGAAATATCCAAAATGGTAAAATCGCTGCTGGTTAATCCAGTGAAAGTAGAAATCACGCCGGTCTCTTCTACTGTGGATAGAATAAAGCAATCTGTTTATTTGGTAGATAAGGAAAACAAGCAAAAGCAATTGAATCACCTTTTAAAGGATAAGTCCATTGTTTCGGCACTCGTGTTTACCCGTACAAAGCATGGCGCTGACCGTGTTGTGCGTGAACTGGCTAAAGTGAAAATTTCTGCTCAGGCCATCCACGGCAACAAATCTCAAAATGCCCGCCAGATTGCATTGAGCAATTTTAAGAGTGGCGTAACGCGAGTGCTGGTAGCGACGGATATCGCAGCGAGAGGAATTGATATTGAGGAGCTTTCTCATGTGATCAATTTCAATCTCCCTAATATTCCAGAAACCTACGTTCATCGAATTGGCCGTACCGGTAGAGCAGGAATGAGCGGGATTGCGATCTCCTTCTGTGAAATTGAAGAAATTCAGTATCTCAAGGATATTGAGAAATTGATCGGAAAGGTCATTCCTGAAGTGAAAGACCATCCCTATCCGATGCTGCGTACAACTCAGCCATTAAAGACGGAGGGCTCAGCGAGATCAGCGATCTTAAAACCAGCCAAATCCAAGGCAAACCCTATGCATAAGCCCAAGTCCAAGTGGTTCAAAAAGGGAAGTAAAACAAGTAACTAACATTGTTGGAAATCATAAAATAAATCTAGGGGTGGTACTCTGAGAAAGCCAAAGAAAAAACCAATGTCATTTGACGAACTGCTGAAGGAATTGCAAGGCCAGGGAACGAGTGAAGAAGATGCGAGCCATGTTTCATTAGACGAGTTGTTTAATGAATCATTCATGGTCAAGCATTCCAGCTTTAAAAGTTTTGGGGAGTTTGTAGAGAAAGGCAACTTTCAAGTAAAGACGCAAGAAGATATCAATAACATTCCTGACGAGCTTTTTGATCGGCATGTTGCAAGAGAGACGGGGTTTGCTGATTGGAAGTCCATGCTGGATACAGCAACTATGGAGTATGACAGTAAATAATGAATATAAGAAAGAAGCTGAGTTAAGGATGCCGATTTAGGCTTGACCTTAGCTTAGCTATAATCAGGTGTTTGCTTTACGGCACATGTGGAGCGCGCTGTGCGTTGTTGGTAGAGCAGAACAGAGCATTTACCTGATTGTATCTCCTTAAATGTTCCACTCGTACATTGACTATAGTCAACATCTTTAGTAAGATTAAGTCAACAGTTCCCACCACGCCTCTTAACAATGCGTACCAAGGTGGGCCTTTTTATTTGTGGAGAACATGTTCCTGCTCAGTCTGTCAAGCCCCCGGCAACATATGAACAACAATTAAATATTCTCAAAAGCCGTGGACTCAATGTTAATAATGAGGATATGGCCGTTCGTGCTTTGCAACGAATCAATTATTACCGGTTAAGCGCATACGGATTAAGTCTCAAGCATGATGATAAATATCATATCGACACAACTTTCGAACAGCTACTCGCTTTATACGAGTTTGATCGTCGATTTCGCTACATCATTATGGAAGTGGTTGAGCAAGTGGAAATTTCTTTCCGTACTCATATTTCATACTACATCGCTCATACATACGGCGCTTTGGGACATTTAGAACAGGAACATTTTAGAAATCATGAAGCGTTTCTGATTGAACTCGAAAAAGATAAAGCGTTCTCAGGAGATATTCATAAAACATCATATTGAGAAGTATGAAGGGAAAATACCCGTCTGGGTAGCTATTGAAGTTCTTTCGTTCGGAGCGCTCTCTAAACTTTTTTCCAATATGAAACATGATGATCAGAATCCCATTGCGAAAAGTAATTATCGTCGAGCCCCTGCTATTTACCTCGAAAGCTGGCTTAAGTGTTTGTCCTATATTCGCAATATATGTGCTCATTACGGTCGATTGTATAACCGACCACTTACAAGCAAACCGAGACTCGATCGGAAATCAAAACAGCTGGGAATTGAACAAGGAAAAATTTTTGCACACTTATACGTATTAAAGGAACTCATTCCTGATCGAAATAAGTGGAGAGATTTCGTAACTCGCTTAGAAGCATTGCTCACTGAGTACAAAGACGAGGTTGAATTAGAACGAATCGGATTCCCTGAGGACTGGGAATCCATCCTGATGATGAGGGGATAATCTTGGAATGGTTGCGACAATTACTCATGTCATTATCAATCCAAATCCGTCAAACCATTGACCATAATGAACCAACAACCCATCCCAACCATCCAGTCTAAAGTGCTTACCTCATCCTACAACAAATACAATGAGTCGTATGATTCTCAAGTTGGAAGAAGCTCCTACTGAAGTATTTATAAATCGTTCGGCATGACTTCGTTCTTTCTGATTATGGAATGAATACTTGTGAACTGGAGCCCGCAGGGGCACTCTCTTCTCTTTTTACAGTGTCCATCCTGCGGGTTATGTTCTTACTCATAGTTCAGGCCGTTTTTTATGATTCCGCAGCTGCCTGTTTTTTGTTGCGTTCGAGCTCTTTTGCTCCCAAATGGGTCAGTATGCAGAAAATAACGCAGCAGACAACAGCAGTCAATAATACATAAAAACCGCCATTCCAGCCCACCTTGTCAACCATTACGCCAAAGAGGGTAGTACCTAAAGACGCACCCAGAATGTAGCTCATGAAGCCGCGCAAGCCAACTGCAGACCCTACGGCGAATGGCGGCACAACCTCCAAAGTCTGCACGGAAGCCAAAAATTGCGGGACGTAAATCAAACAACCGATAATGGCGGCAAAGATCGTAGTTCCAAGCAAAGTGCCGCTCTGCCAGTAGCCGATGATGCAGAAGAAAATCAACACCATGGCAATGATAGCCGGCGGCATGCGGTATCCTTTGAAAAACCTGTCCGACAGGTATCCGACCAAGAGCGTAGAAGGAATGGCGGCCCATTCGAAAAATAAAAAGGCAACGCTCATTTCGGCTTTGGTGAAATGTTTCACGTGCAACAGATAGATGGGCAGCCAGCTTATGATGCCAAAACGAACCATGTATACGAACACGTCTACGAAGGATACAAACCATGCATTTTTGTTGAACAACACATAATTTTTGAAGATTTGCCAGGCCGACATATCTTCTGGCGGTGTGGAATCCGCCTTTTGCTTCATAACCGGCTCCGATTCGTCCTTGACGATTTCGTTCAACGGCGGCAAGCCTTCGTTTACCGGGGAGCCTTTGGTCAGGGCTAATACGACTATGGCGAACACGATAGCGACCGCTGCCGGCACTTGGTAGCTAGCCGCTTGCCAGTGCTCGGAGCCAAGCATGGCAAAGCCGACGCCAACGATAGGCGCTACGATTCCGCCGCCCACATTATGCGAGATGTTCCAGATGGCGCCGACAACGCCTCTCTGCTTGCGCGGGAACCAGTTCGCGATGGTTATAAAGCTAGGCCCGACTCCCATTCCTTGAAAAATTCCGTTCAGAACGACGAGCGCGGCGAATATCCAGAATGCCGTCGTGAATCCCATCATAATATTGACCAGCCCGCACATGAGCAAGCCAAGCGCCATATACCTTTTCGGATCGGCTTTATCCGCCAGACTGCTCATGAGGCCCTTGCTGACTCCGTAAGCAATGAGCAGACAACTGCTCAATAGCCCGACTTCCGTGGCGCTAAGGTGGAGCTGCTCCTTCAGATAAGGAGTGGATAATGCAAAATTATTGCGGACAATATAATAGGCCATATAACCGAAAAACACACCTAATAAAGACTGCAGCCGGAAGAGCTTATAAGTTTTTTGAACATGTTCCGGCGCTATTTTTTTAGCAGCGGTTTTAGGCTTTAAAAATGAAATCATACCATCATCCCCGATTCTTAGCTGTTAATGAACAAGACATCATACGCTTCATGATAGTGCTTTCAAAAGTTTCCTAGTGTCATCATGACCTCCCCGTTTTTTGATGATCATGTTCCTCGCTTTTTTATTATGGTGCCAGTTCAACCTGCAAAACTATCAGCAAAGTTCTGATTTTTTGTAGGATAAAAAGGAGGTGCTGTCAGAAAAAATCCTATAGAAGATGTAAAGATGATGAGCAATATCGTGAAAATGCTGGAAATGGCTTAGTTTATAGAGGATGCATCCAGTTTCATGCTATACTTGGGGATGCGAAATGCGACCCAGAGCGCAGATGCCTTCTGGGGGAATCTCATCTCTTGCGAAGAATGGAGTCAATCATGCTCAGGCTGCCGAGGTTACTGCTTATTATTTTGCTTGCCGTACTTGTGTCAGGATGTTCCAACAGTCGTTCGAATTATCACATTGTTTTTTCCGAGCCGGACGACGCGCCTGTCGATTCTCAAGATGGAACACCATCCCCGGTGCGTGTGGCCATTTCAAGTGTGCTGCCACCGAGCGAGACGATTAAGCACTACAGAACAATTGCCGATTATGTGGGGGAGAAGCTTAACAGACCTGCTATTCTCATTCAGCGCAAGAGCTACAACGAGATAAGCATGTTAATGATGAATGGCGGCGCTGACATCGCTTTGCTGTCGTCAGGCGCGTATCTAACCTACAAGCAAATGGAGGGGCTTGAAGCGATTGCGATGCAGGAGCGAATGGGAGTGCCGTATTATTATGGTTATCTGGTCGTAAATCGTGACAGCAACTGTACCGATATTAACGATTTAAAAGGAAAAAGCATCGCGATTACCGACCCGTTCAGTTATTCCAGCTATATTTTTGTGAGCGAAAGGCTGGCTGAATTCGGTGAAACGCCGGAGCATTTCTTTGGCCGCTATGTGTACACGTACAATCATGAAAGCTCGCTCAAAGCCGTTATTGACAGGGTTGTTGACGCCGCAGCCGTGAATAGCCTGGTCTACGAACAAGCCAAGCTGAAAAATCCTGAATTAGCGGACACCTTGCAAATTATCGCCAAATCAGAACCGGCAGGCACCGGTCCGGTGGTAATCAGCAGCAGCTTGCCGGATCAAGACAAGAACATCATTAAGGAGTTATTTTTGTCCATGCACGAGCAAACAGCCATACAACCAGCGCTGCAGGGTTTGTTTATTGACCGGTTTGTTCCTTTTGACCCGCAATTCTATGATACCGCTTACAGTAAAAGGTTCTATAAACGAGGCCGCCTATGAGATGGATGCGCAAGCTTCGGATCAATCAGAAAATATTTGGGACGATCTTCGTGGCGCTGCTCTTTCTGGCCTCTGTCTTAGGGTGGATCATTTGGGATTCGCTTACGAACATGATGGCTGAAGAGCTTAAAAAACGCGGCGCCAATATTGCGAATAATATCGCGGCCTTGTGCTCTGACTATATTCTTACGGATGATCAATTTTCGATTCATCTGCTCATCTCCCAGGCACAAAAGGCGAATGAGGACGTTCGCTATATCCTGATAATCAATAGCAATAACGGGCTTGTGGGGGATACGTTCTCCGGCAATCTGCCGAAGGGGATATTAAGCGCGCATACTCCCGATGGTCTGGATGGCCAGCAAGTTGCGGCACTAACTTCAGATGAAGGGACTATCCACGATATCCTTGTCCCCATCGAGGGGGGAGATGTAGGGTTCGTTCGCGTTGGCATGGCTGAAACAGCCGCTCAAACCTATATTTTCAGTAAAATTGGCGATTTGATTTTTGCAACATTATTGGTTTGCATAGGCACAGCCGGAATTACTTATTACGTTACCCGCTTTATCACGAAACCGATCAATAACTTGGTTGCTGTTGCAACAGGCATATCAGCCGGGAAGTTGTCCTTGCGGGCCAAAGTCGCGAGTAACGATGAAGTGGGAAAGCTGGCGCAGGCTTTTAATGAAATGGCTGACAGCTTGATTAGCTCCAACACCGAAGTCGAAATGCTGTTGAAGGAGCTGCAAGATAAAGAGCGGCTTCGCGACACGCTCATCTTGAAGCTATTAGCCGCTCAGGAAGATGAGCGAAAAAGAATCTCCCGCGAGCTTCATGATGAAACAAGCCAAGCCCTTACTTCGCTAATGGTTACGATGCGTGTGTTGGCTAATGAAGCGAAAGATGCCGAACAGCAGGAACTGCTTCATGCCAGCCGGGAGATCGCAGCGAGTATTTTGCGGGAAATTAGAGATTTAGCGGTAGAATTAAGACCGCCTATTTTAGATGATATGGGATTAATTCCGGCCATCAAGAAATATGTGCAAAAATTTGAAGAGAAGCACGATATTGCAGTCAATCTATTCGCCCCCGAAGATGATATCGATATTGATAGTCATACTGCCGTAGCCTTGTACCGGATTCTTCAAGAAAGCCTGACGAATGTAGTCAAGCATACGGCAGCGACCCAGATTGAGATTACGATGGGAATCGCAGATCATGGTATACAACTGACTATCCATGATAACGGTCACGGTATCCGGCCGGAAGATTTTGAAAGGGCTCGTCAGCAAAATCGGATCGGAATATACGGCATGAAGGAGAGAGCCGAGCTGCTTGGCGGTTCTTTCGGTGTCACAACTACGAGTGTCGGCGGGACCGAGCTTCGAGTGTCTATCCCGCTAAAACTGGAAAAAGGGTGCAGTGATGGAACAGACAATAACAATCATGCTAGTTGATGACCATGCTTTGCTGCGGGCAGGCTTAAAGCTGCTGCTGCAGAAGAAGCCATCCTTGGAAGTTGTAGGTGAAGCCGCCGACGGAGTTGAAGCCCTTCGGCTTTACGAAGAAGTAAGGCCCCATATTTTATTACTCGACATCAGTATGCCGCGCTTAGACGGAATTCAGGTTCTCAGAGAGATCAAATTGCGTCATGATCAAGCGAAGGTTATCGTGCTCACGATGCATGAAGATGAAGATTACATCACTTCAATCATGGAAGCGGGGGCTTCCGGATACATTCCTAAGGCGGCAGTAGATGAGGAATTGTATACGGCTATTGATTCCGTTATGAACGGATACGTATACCTTCGTCCGCAAGAAACTCGGACATTGCTGTCATCGATGCTCAAAAAAACGCCAAAAGAAGCAGAATCGCGGAATCCTTACGTCATTTTAACCCCGCGCGAACGCGAGGTGCTGCGGTTTCTTGCAAGAGGATATACGCTGGTTGAGACAGCTCAGGAATTAACGGTAAGCATCAAAACGGTTGATACGCATAAGACGAGAATGATGAATAAACTGAATGTTTCTAGAAAAAGCGAGCTTGTTGAATATGCGATGAAATATAAACTTATAAATGACGAACAGGCATAATGCGTCCATGTATATAGGTCAAAAGGAGCGAAAAGAAAATGAAGGCGGTGAAGGAGGATTTTGGCAGCTCGTGTCGAATGGTTCAATATACCTATAAACACGCAGCTGAAGGGAGTCAAAAGAAGTGCAACAACGTACAACCGGAACGAGACTAAATCCGCCGAACAAGTCATCTGCCTACCAAGGCAATAAAACGGCCAGCGATCAAACAAGGGCGGCTGGTTCTCAAACAAACAGAGTGTCAGGCGCTCAAGCGGCAGGAGCGAGAAAACACGGTGATGGCACAAGGAACGAACATACGATTGTTTGCCGGAAATGCAAGTCACCGCAAATTGTAGCCAACAAAAGAGGTTATAGCTTTGCCAACTTCTTCAAAACTTTAGGCTGGATGGCATTGCTTCCTCTCTTGATAATTATATTGGGCATGGTTGCGATAAATGCAATTATGTGGAAAACAGACTTGCCGTTAAATGACGGGCTAATAAGCTTTATTAGTGTTATTTGTTATTTTTCATTAAGCTTGTCACTACCTGTCAGTATCCTTGTTGGATTTGTGGGAAGAAGTGAAATCGTAAACGGCTGCATGAATTGCGGTTTTAAGTGGACACCTGGAAAAAGAAAGTAAAAGGAACGGCAACAACCCGGCTGACTTCATTGTCTTGGCCGGGTTGTTGCGATCTGATTACTGTCTCGTAAACCAGATAGCATTCATCAGAAGCCCAAATAATCTGAAAACGCTGTAACTCCATGCTGCGAAAGGGTTGCCGCGTTTTTATATGAAAGCAACATATTGACATCCAAAATTAGTATATGTTATATAAAAATAAGGTGTTAGCACTCTGTTAGTTTGAGTGCTAAATGCTTGGCCAGCTGATTTTAAGCACATCTGCAATAAGCTTATATACTATACTCACATACATTCTTCATTACTTTTTATATTGAAAGGAGACCTATTCATTTATGGCAAAGAAACAGTTTAAAGCAGAATCGAAAAGATTGCTGGAGATGATGATTAACTCCATTTATACGAAGCGGGAAATCTTTTTGCGGGAGCTCATTTCCAACGCCAGCGATGCCATTGACAAAATATATTACAAAGCGCTAACCGATGATCAATTGGTGTTCGACAAAGAAAATTATTACATTAAAGTAGCTGTTGATAAGGCAAGCAGAACATTAACCATCTCCGATACGGGGATTGGGATGGCGAAAGAGGAACTTGAAAATAACCTGGGGGTTATCGCCAAGAGCGGCTCGTTGGCATTCAAGAACGAAAATGAATTGAAAGACGGCCACAATATCATTGGCCAATTCGGAGTTGGATTCTATTCCGCGTTTATGGTGGCGGATGTGGTTACGGTAATCAGCAAGGCTCTCGGCAGCGGCGAGGCGTTCAAGTGGGAGTCCAAGGGCGCAGACGGATATACCATTGTGCCGTGCGAGAAGGATTCGGTAGGTACCGAGATTATTTTGAAAATCAAAGAGAACACTGAAGATGACCAATACGATGAGTATCTGGAAGAGTATCGCTTGAAAACGATTATTAAAAAATACTCTGATTTTATCAGATACCCTATCAAAATGGATGTGAAGGGACAACGACCTAAAGAAGGCAGCGAAGACGAACTCGAAGAATATCAAGAAGAACAAACGGTAAACAGCATGGTTCCGATTTGGCGGAAAAACAAGAATGAGCTTACGCCAGAGGATTATGAGAATTTCTATAACGAGAAGCGTTACGGCTTCGATAAGCCTATTAAGCATATCCATATCAGTGCCGATGGCGCTGTCGTATATAATGCAATTCTATTCATTCCGGAAAATACGCCGTTCGACTATTACACGAAGGAATATGAGAAGGGGCTTGAACTGTATTCCAATGGCGTCTTGATTATGAATAAATGCGCGGACCTGCTGCCTGACTATTTTGGCTTTGTCAAAGGGATGGTTGATTCCGAGGATTTATCGCTGAACATTTCGCGCGAAATGCTGCAGCATGATCGCCAACTAAGCCTCATCGCCAAAAACATCAAGAACAAAATCAAAAGCCAATTGCAAAGCTTGCTGAAGGATGAAAGAGAGAAGTATGAGCAATTCTACAATTCCTTTGGCAAACAGTTGAAATATGGGGTATACAGCGATTACGGCACCAATAAAGAAGTGCTGCAGGACTTGCTGATGTTCTACTCTTCCACTGAGAAGAAGCTGGTCACGCTGGATGAATACGTATCGAGAATGCCTGAAGATCAGAAGTATATCTACTATGCTTCCGGCGAATCGATTGACAGAATCGAGAAGCTTCCGCAAACCGAGCTGGTAGCCGATAAAGGCTATGAGATCTTGTACTTCACCGATGATATCGACGAGTTCGCGATCAAGATGATCATGAGCTACAAAGAAAAAGAGTTCAAATCGGTATCAAGCGGCGACTTGGGAATTGAAGCGGATGACAATGAAAAGGATTCCGATGCGGATGAAAATGACAACAAAGAGCTCTTTGATGATATGAAAAACATTTTGGCCGACAAAGTGAAAAACGTCAGAGCGTCGAAGAGACTGAAATCCCATCCGGTCTGCCTCTCTACCGAGGGGGAATTGACGATCGAGATGGAAAAAATATTGAAGGCAATGCCGAACAGCCAAGACGTAAAAGCGGACAAGGTGCTGGAAATCAACATGAATCATGACGTATTTAAGTCCTTGAAGGACGCTCATGAGAATGACAAGGATAAGCTTGCTCTCTATACCAACCTGCTGTACAATCAAGCGCTGCTGATCGAAGGCCTGCCGATTAGCGATCCTGTAGAATTCACAAATGATATTTGCAAAGTAATGGTGTAGTGCAAGCTGATAAATGAGTAACGAAAATGACCCGTCTCTGGCGAAATCCAGGGCGGGTTATTTGTTGTTTTACAACGTTACTCGTTCAATTTTGTATTGCAAATAACTCGCGGAGATAATCCCGACCCCCATGCAGGATACGATAGATAACGATATCATGGTCCATTATTCTGTAAAAAATCAGATAGGGGGGCACAACAATGAATCGATATCCGCGCTGCACTAAGCTATAGTCCTCATCTGACAATACAGAGCCCATATTTGGAAACTCTGCAAGTTTACCGATTTGGTCATTTAATTTCTCCAGCATGATTTCTGCGTTTACTCCCATCAGGTGTGACCCTTTCGTATCTTTTGCCCACTCTCCCACACGGGCAGGAAAGGTTGGAAATGTGGATCTGGCAGATGCCGATTCGTATAGAAAGCACGGTTTTAAGCGGCCAATCGTGATGTTAGTAGTTAATTATTAGCTTTCCAGCCTCCACAAGGGTCTTCTGAAGGAAGGGGAGAATGAAGCAAAGGTGTTGATGAAACAGATCATTGTCACTCTGGACGTGCCATAATGCCAAAAATGGGCAGAACAAATTTTTTGCCTCAATTATTGACGAGACCATTTTATGGTTTTATTATAATAAAATGATATCGAGAATCATTATCATTTACATGCTGTTGCATGATACCAATTTAGAGGAGTGTCTCATATGAATTTTCGCAATGCCATCCCCGCCGCAGTATTCGCTGCAACTCTGCTTGTAACCGGCTGTGGTTCAGGATCTGGCGCAGAGGATAATAAAGCCGTCTCGCAAACGCCTGATCAAACGGCATCTTCCAACACGGCAGCTGATGCCGCCTCAGGGAATAAAGAAGATTTCAAGGGTGCGATTGATCAATATCGTCAATATGTGGTCGAAGAATGCGATGAGTTCGTAAAATTAACGGGTGAGTTCACAGCGGCTGTCAAATCCGGTGATATGGAAACAGCGAAATCTTTATATGCTCCCGCTCGCATGCACTATGAACGAATCGAACCGATTGCGGAAGCGTTGGGGGATCTTGATCCGAACATCGATGCCCGCGAGAATGATGTGGAGGAACAAGAGTGGCGCGGTTTTCACCGGATTGAGAAGGCGCTGTGGGAACAGAAGACTACCGATGGACAGCAAGAGTATGCAGATCGCTTGTTAAGCGATGCGAAGCTGCTGCGCGCCAAGGTGGAAACGGCCGAGATTGATGCTTCATTGTTAGTGACAGGAGCAGTCGAGCTATTGAATGAAGTGTCTACCTCCAAAGTGACGGGCGAGGAGGAAAGATATTCGCATACCGATCTGTATGACTTTGCGGCGAACGTAGAAGGCGCTCAGAAAATCTATGAATTGCTGAAGCCGCAGCTGGAGAAGAAGGATGCAGAGCTTGATAAGCAGATCGGCGCCCGATTTGCCGCATTGAACAATGAATTGGCTCCTTTCAAAAAAGGTGACGGCTACGTATCCTATACAGAACTGAATGAGGACGAGGTGCGCAAGCTAAGCCAGAATCTCGATGCATTGGCCGAACCGCTGTCCAATATGGGGAAATTGCTGGGAGTGTAAGCGATGAGCAAAAAACAACATGGAATTAACGATCTTGAATTAAGTTCAGAGCATAAAGGCTCCGGCAAACAACTAAGCCGGCGGGAGCTGCTGAAATTAGCGGGCGTCGGCGGGATTGGGTTGATGCTGGGCGGTACTGGCGTAGGCAGCATATTGTCTGCCACAGGCGGCAAGGGTCAATCCTCTTCTGCTCCAAACGGTGGCTCCGCCCAGGAGTCCATCGTGCCATTCTATGGTTCTCATCAAGCGGGTATCGCAACACCTGCTCCGAATTTCCTTTGCTTTGGTTCATTTGATCTGACCGTTTCGTCTTTAAGCGAGGTCCGGACGCTATTCCAAGCGTGGACGAAGGCCGCAGCCGCCATGACATCCGGACAGATGATAGGCGAGTTCAATGACAATCCCAACATGCCGCCCTCGGATACCGGTGAAGCGGCGGGCCTGTCTCCGTCTCGAATGACGATCACGTTTGGCGCAGGGCCGTCCTTATTCGATAGCCGGTTTGGCCTGGCTGGCAAGCGGCCTGCCGCTTTTCCGGATTTGCCCGTATTCCTCGCGGATGATATTCAGCCGCAATGGTCGGGCGGAGATCTGTGCGTTCAAGTATGCGCAGACGATCTGCAGGTAGCCTTCCACGCGCTGCGCAACTTGGCCCGAATTGCGCGAGGAACGGCCGTGCTGCGGTGGACGCAGGACGGCTTTCAACGTTCTGGCCAAGCCGATCCGTCTGGCGGCACGCCGCGCAACCTGATGGGATTCAAGGATGGAACCGGGAATCCGGATACAACGGATGCGGCGAAGATGAATGAGACGGTGTGGGTTCAGCCTGGGACAGGCGCTTCTTGGATGGAGGGCGGCAGCTATATGGTCGTGCGCCGGATACGGATGCGTATCGAGATATGGGACCGTTCCACCCTGCAGGACCAGGAAGTGACCTTCGGACGTTATCGAACGACGGGCGCCCCGCTAGGCGGCAAAGATGAGTTCGAGCCTCTTGATCTGGAGAAGCGCGACGCCTCAGGCAATCTGGTCATCCCGGAGACGGCCCATTCCAGACTGGCGCATATGGACGGCAAGGTGCAAATATTGCGCCGCGCCTTTTCGTATTCCAGCGGCATTGATGCGAAGACCGGGCAGATTGATGCGGGCTTGTTCTTTATCTGCTTCCAGCAAGATCTGCGCAAGCAGTTCATACCGATGCAGCATAAGCTGGCGGCTGCGGATAAGTTGAATGAATATATCGTGCATGTAGGCAGCGCCACATTCGCCTGCTTCCCCGGAGCCCGTGAAGGAGGATATATCGGGGAGACGCTCTTTTGAACATGCATTTTAATAGGAAGGAAGATCTCCATGCGTTGTGCCCACAGTGGAATCATTAGAAAATTAATAGCCGTACTTATCGTATGCATGCTGCTTGTACCGGCAGAGTGGTCGGCGGCAGAAGAGGCGGACTCCCCGATTGATCAATTGCTGCCCTTAGTCGGAGGAGCGCTTGTTGAAGCCGGGCAGCAGAATTGGGAGATGGCTTCCAAGGAGCTTGAGCAGTTCGGCCAATTATGGAACGGCGTCAAATCAGCCTCCGAGCTAACAGACGCCATCGATTCGGAGTTGGCTGCGGCGGGTGATGCTGTGCAGCAGAAGGATCAGAAGCAAGCGAAGGACAGCTTGTCCGTATTGGCCAAGAAAGTAAATGAATATGTGGACAGCACGCAGGAGCGACAAGCCAAGCCATCCGGCAAGGACGTTGCCGAGATGCTGCTGGGCATGGTGAAGAAGACGCATGACAGTCTGAAGCAGGGGGCAATCGAGCAGGCAAAGAAGGATTATCGGACTATCGTTAACGATTGGAAGAAAATTGAGAATCCGATCCGCAACGATAATTTTACGGTGTACAGCCAGCTTGAGACCAAGATGACATTGATACGGGTTGCCCTGCAAGCAGAACCTCCCAAGGCGGAACAGGCGGATAGTGAATTGACGCAATTAACTTCCGTGCTAAAGGATTACACTGCAGGGAAGCTGGACGGAGCTTCGGACTCCACTTCAGGCAGTCATCGCTTGACGGATGCAATTGCATTGCTGCAGCAAGCGGATCAAGCTGTAACGGCAGGAGATGCCGATCTGGCTTCGCAGCATATTCAAGCCTTTATCACGATGTGGCCGTTGGTTGAAGGAGAGGTATCCATCTCATCAGCAACCGTCTATACGGATACAGAGAATCAAATGTCGGAAGCACAGGGCTATTTGCTATCGAGCCCGCCGAATCTGGAGAAGGCGCAGGAAGTTATCGGCAAGATGCAGCTGGCTTTGGAGCCGATAGCAAGCACATCCTCTTATACAGCTTGGGACGCAGCCGTAATATTGCTTAGAGAAGGCTTGGAAGCAATATTAGTGCTTGCCGCATTATTGGCCTATGTGAAACGAACGGACAACAAAACGGCACGCAACTATATATGGGCCGGTTCAGGCGCTGGCCTCGTTCTAAGCGGGGTTCTGGCGATTGTGCTGACCTATGCGATTTCGCAAGCCGCATCAGGCAGCGCGCGCGAATTGATCGAAGGCATCACGGGATTAGTCGCGGTCGTGATGATGCTGACCATCGGGAATTGGCTGCACAGCAAGTCGAACATGGCTTCATGGAATGCTTATATCAGCAAGCAGGTAGACGGCGCTTTGGCCAGAGGAAGCCTGTGGTCTCTGTTCGCGGTAGCGGGACTCGCGATTCTGAGGGAGGGCGCCGAAACAGCCATTTTCTATATCGGCATGGCGCCGTCGATCGAGCCGCTGCAGCTGGCGATTGGTATAGGCGGGGCATTGCTGGCGCTCGTCGTCCTTGGTTTCGCTATCATTCATTTCAGTGCGAAGCTGTCGATTCGGCCGTTCTTTATGGCGGCTACCGTGCTTATCTATTATTTGGTGATTCGCTTCTTGGGCGAGAGTATCCATGCCTTACAGGTAGCAGGGAAGCTGTCTGCCCATAGTCAGGCAGGCCTGCCTTCAATCGGATGGCTGGGGGCTTATCCGACTTGGGAGACTTTTGTGCCGCAGCTTGGCGCTTTGCTGCTTATTATGTTCATGCTGCTGCGCGGGTCTTTAGGCAAAGGCAAGCAACAGAAGAGTATGAGTTAGGCAGAAGGCTGCCTAACTCATATATTCGCCGAAGTCATAGCTCTGCTCCTCATCCGCGATTGCCTGAATCTCTTCCGAGCCAATATTCAAATAGATGTAGCCGCCTTGCGCCTGCTTCTTCAGCGCGCGTTCCTTGACGAACTTGGGGCTCGCTTCGCCGGCGTCTTCATCATAGACGAGCAGAATGCCGTCCGTTTTGCGGAACAGCAGGTCATCCCGGGCGGCGAACTGCCATTTTCCAACGTAAGGGCCGTTGCTCACTGCGCCATAATAATCGACTTCTTGCAGGATTTGCTCGAAGTGCGTTTTTTTCTCCTCGCTCCATTGCTCTGCCTGTTCGCTATAAGCCGTAATAATGGAGCATTTCAAGTGCGGATACTGCTCTTTCAGCGAGAAGGCGGCTTCGCATGCCCATAGATCGACCCCGTACTGGCCGGGCGTGATGACCCATTCCAATCCTTCTTCCAGCAGGGGGATCAATCTGGCTGCAATGGCTTTGCGGATATAGGGGATTCCTTTATGTTTATTGCCGTAAATACCGAGCTCGTGCGCGCGGTAGCCGGTAATCAGAAGATTTTTCACACCGAAATTCCTCCACGTATGCAATAGTAGAACGTTTCTATTTAGTATTATACCTTTTAGTATTATACCTTTGTCGAAAAATGAATGTTAACGCCCAAGAATATAGTAAAAATAGACCATATATTCAGGACCTTGGTTTTATCTACTCGGGACCAAATTCCCTGTTACGTCCCCTTGCCAATTGGTTAATATGAATAAGAATACAAATCTAGGGGGACAATCGCTTGAAGAAGTGGACAGCAGTATTATTGTCAGCAATGTTGGTGCTAGGAATTACGGCATGCGGAAATGCGAAGGAAGCAACAGGGGGGAATAACACGGCTGCCGAGCAACCGGCGGGTGAGACAAAAGAAACCGCGGCGGCGCCGACAGTAGATGAACTGATTCAGAAGACAGCCGATGCCAGCAAAGACTTGAAGAGCTTCTCTATGGATGCTTCAGTCAAGCAAAACATTACGGTAAGCCAAGGCGACCAAAAGCAAGAGCAGAAGGTCGACATGCAGATGAAGACAGACATGACCAAAGAGCCGCTGAATATGTACCAGGAAATTAAAATGTCCATTCCGGATCAAGGGGAACAGGATATTAAGCAGTATATTACGCAAGAAGGCATTTACTCGCAAGTCGCCGGAACCTGGACGAAGGTTCCGGACGAGATGAAGGATCAATTGATGGCAACCGTTGAGGCATCTGCCAAACCGGAGCAGCAGTTGGAACAATTCAAATCGATCTCCAAAGACGCGAAGGTGTCGGTTGAAGGGAACGATTATGTGCTGTCTGCCGACTTGTCCGGGGAAGGCTTGAAGGAACTGGCCAAGTCCCTGATGAGCCAGTCTGGCAATGACCAGCAAACGGCTGCCTTGATGGAGCAAATGAACATCAAAAACATTAAAATTACGTATGGCGTGAATAAAGATACGTATTTGCCTACGAAATCCGACGTCAACATGACGATGGATATGGAGCAGGATGGTCAAGGCATGTCCATGGAGATGATCATGACAAGCACTTTCTCCAAGCATAATGAAGTTGGCGAGATCAAAGTGCCGCAAGAGGTGCTGGACAGCGCCAAGTAAGACAGATGGCACCGCCGGATCCTCTGGATTCGGCGGTTTTTTATTATCACAGAAGGAAACGTATGTTCGGTGTCGAATTAATTGAAATAATATATTGCAAATAAGAGAGGTGACGATCGGAATGGACAAGAAAGCCAAGCAAATAGTAATGAGAACCTTTTGGAGCAGCAGCGGCTGGAAGGATACCCGCACGATTACTTTTTCGGGGGAAGATTTCGAATACGAAAAAGAGGAAGTTCAAAAAGCCCCCTTTTGATCACGAAGCCATGCAGGAAGAGATTCGGATCGAATCTTGCATTCACTCTAGAAGTCCGATGCTCATGTAGTCTGTCCTACACTGCGCTTCTCCTTCTTCGAGTTCTTGCAACCTGACGAGGTGTACCATTTGAAATAGGACTTTAGATAGTGTGATGTGGTGATTGGTTTAGGTATCATTTTACTATAGTGTTAGATTTCACATGCACATATAAGAGAAAAGAAGGACAGATAGGAGGGGATTTTGCGTGATCGAAATAACGGAAGCATACGTCGATTCACTTGCGCCGAATGCATCAGCCATTAAAAATGCGCAAGGGCTCGTCAAAAAACGCACCTTCGTGCAGCTGCACCGCTCGGAGGATGAGTCGCTGCTATTCGGGGAGTGCTCCGGCAGCGGCAAGTCTAACTATCAATGCTCGGCAGATTTCATTCACCCGGAGAAGCCGGTGCTGCGCTGTTCCTGTCCAAGCCGGCAATTGCCTTGCAAGCACGCGCTCGGTTTATTGTATGCCTATACTGGCGGGGGGGCGTTCGTCACTGCACCGGTGCCTGAAGATATCGTTGCGAAGCGGGAGAAGGCGGAAAAGCGCGAAGAGAAGAAATCGCAGCAAGCCGCTGAAGGCGCAGAGGCGAAGCCGAAAAAAGTGAATAAATCCGCGTTGAAGAAAAAAATCCAGGCCCAGCTTGAAGGATTGGATGTGCTGGAGAAGCTCACCTTGTCGCTGATTCGCGGAGGACTGGCCACGATCGATAAAAAAGTGTTAAAGACGATCCAGGATCATGTAAAGCAGATGGGCAACTATTACTTGACGGGGGCGCAGACGGAGCTGCGCCGCTTGGCTCTATTGCTATCCAATGCGGATGAGCGGGAAGGGATCTATACATATGCCGTCGAGCAATTAACGCTGATTCATGCGTTTATCAAGAAAGGGCGCGCGCATCTAACGGCGAAGCTCGCCGATCCGGACTTGGCCTTGGACCATGAATCAACGATAGAAGAATGGCTTGGTCATGCGTGGCAGCTCGCGGAGCTCAAGGATTGCGGCCTGATGACGGAACAGGTCGAATTGATTCAGCTCGCCTTTTTGAGCTACGACGATCAGGCCAGACAAGAATATGTCGATCAGGGCTATTGGCTGGAGAAAGCAACCGGAGAAATTCATCGCACGGTTCAGTATCGGCCTTACCGGGCAGCGAAGCATATGCGGGAGGACGACAGCTTCTTCGATGTTGCGAACGTGAAGTCGCTGTATCGCTATCCCGGTGACATGAACCGAAGAGTCCGTTGGGATGAAATGACCTCGCGGCCGCTGGAACCGCAGGATCTGGAACCTGTGTCAACGCTGGCTCATCGCTCCTATGCGGATGTTGTGAAGCGTGTGAAAAATCAGCTGAAAAACCCGCTCGGTGACAAAAACCCGGTGATGCTGCTTCATGTGGCAGAGGTTCATCAGACTGATCAAGGCCAATTTGCGATTACCGATGCCTCTGGCCAGCATCTGGCGCTGGGCGACGTGTTCGCGTTCGGCCATGCGACGGTATCGTTGCTGCCGCATATTCCTTCCGCAAGCTTGAAGGATACGGCGATGCTGGTCATGTTCGAGCACGGTCTCGACAGCGGGCGGCTCGTCGCGCAACCATTGACCATCATTAAGGGCGCGGACATGATCCGCCTCTTGTATTAAGGGGGAACGGCGATGAGTACAGCATTGCTGCAAGAGCTTCATCAAGAAGTGAGACGGCTTTATATTGCGGGGAGCGAGCTGGCGGCCGGAGATTTTCGCTTGAAGCGCCTCTTGCCCCAATTCCAGCAGCTCGGGGAACGGGCGCCGGTATTTAAACGGCTGGGAGAAGGGATTGCCGCTCTAGTGGATCCATCCGCTCCACAGACGCAGACTTCGGCGGAGACGCTGCAGGATCTGGGCCTGCTGCTAAGCTCGGTGCTTCGCACACAAGGAGCCACTTCGCCAGAGGGGGAGCTGGGGGCTGTGGAGAGCCGCCCGAACTCCTTGTCCACCAAGCTGTCGTATCGTAAGCTGGCGGCGGTTCAAGAGGCATTGACCACTACCGGAAGCGGCCGCTACGAGGTGATCGTGCAAGCATTCGAAACGGGGATGTTCCAAGATCTCCGCTTGCTGCAGCACGCAATCGCTGCGCTGAACGATCCGTATATCGATATCGCTGAGTATGCGATGACGCACATACTGCCTTCTTATGGAATGCAGATCGTTCCCCACCTTATCGAAGTGTTCAATCCTGCCGGCGGCAAGCTGGAAACGAGAAAGCTGCGCGTGATCGGACAAGTGGGCGGAGAAGAAGTCGCCGATCTGGTGTACCAGGCCGCAGATTCCGGTTCGGACGATGTGCGGGCGACGGCAATTGAGCTGTTGGCTGGCCATGAGCAATATGAAGAAGCGCTGGTAGGCTGGACGAAGGATAAGAAGAAGGCGATACGCGAGGCTGCTTATCATGCCTTGGCCGCAGGCGGATCGGAGCGTGCGGTGGAACGGCTGTATGAAGCTTTTTCCGGCAAGGATATAGAACTGGCGGCGGAGGCTTCGTTCAAGTGCCAATCGAGCGGGCTTGCCGCAAGATTAGTGCGGGACTTGAGCTTTGAACTAAAGCGGGCTCCCGAGGTGAAGGAACAGGAAGACAAGAAGAAAATAGAAGCCTTATGGACGAGGATTCAACACTTCCTCAGGGCATTGGAAGGCAAACGGAGCGAAGAGCTTTATGAACTATTTGTATATGTAATGAGCCATTATTCACTTTATTCCTCTTTGGGTTGGCTGGATCTGTGTGATCACGCCGCCTGTTACTTGGAGCGGGCAGATTCCGAGGAAGCCTTGGCGTTGCTGCACGAGTTGGAGCAGCAGCATGTGCGCTATATGCCGCATGCGTTTCGCGCTTCGTTCCGTTTGCTCTCTCCAGCGCAGCTATTTGAACGATACGTCGAGTCGATGCGCAACAAATGGAAGCTGCAGACGAACAGGGATCTGGCTAAGCGGAAGAAGCAGTTGCTCTCGTCTATCGAACAGAAAGTCATCTCTCGCGAGTATAGACCTTATCCGATATTGTGGAGCAATCCCAATGAGACCGTACCGCTTTCCACGGTTGTGATGCTGCCGCCGGAACAGATTGCAGCGCAGTGGGATCAGCGCTGGTTGGATTGGTTTATCGAGCAGAATGCGCTTGAGCTTGTGTGCGCATTCGCGCAGCCCGGACATGCGGCTGCCGAGCAGTTCATGATTGGTAAATTAGAAAGCAATCCGGAGTTGCGCAATGCTTTTGCAGGGATGCTATTGAGCGGCCTGGAACGCGCGGGAGCCAGCGATGACGTTCGCTGGGAAGCGCTAGTGACAGCGCTGGAAGATAAACGGAATACCAATTGCTACGTATTCGAAGGCCACGTGCTGGAACAGCTGTATCAGCTTCCTCCGGCATATTGCGACCGCTTGGAGGCTGTATTGCCGAAGTTCAAATATACGGCTGGCGAACAGCTGCGGCATGTAGTGGAGACGATGCAGGCTGGCGGAAGCGTGGCGAGCGCGGCGGAGTCTGTATAGACTTTCCTATAAGCATGACATACAACACGATAATCAGAACGATAGAGCGTGCGATATACCTTGAAGGAGATGAGCAGAATGGCCACTAGCCAAGAACAACTGCAAGATATGATGCGGCTGCCGGCTGAGCAGCTGTATGAAAAAGAATTAGAGGCGCTTCGCAAAGCGGATAAAGGGAAAATTCCGGCAGGCTGGCAAATGTCGCCGCAATCGGTGCTCACGTTCATCACAGGCGGGAAAGCGGGAAAAACCGTCATAACGCCCAAATATATCGGCAACAAAAGACTGGTTGAAATGGCGATCGCGACCTTGGTGACGGATCGGGCGCTCTTGCTGATCGGGGAGCCGGGCACCGCCAAATCATGGCTGTCTGAAAATTTATCCGCAGCGATATACGGACATTCCGGGCTCGTCGTCCAAGGGACGGCCGGAACGAGCGAGGAGCATGTGCGCTACTCCTGGAACTATGCGATGCTGCTGGCCAATGGCCCTACCCCGGAAGCGCTGGTGCAAAGCCCGATTATGCGGGCGATGGAAGCGGGGGGTATCGCGCGTTTCGAGGAAATATCGCGCTGTGCGTCCGAAGTTCAGGATGCGCTCATCTCGATACTGTCCGAGAAGACCATATCGGTGCCTGAGCTGGGCAAGGAAGTGAACGCCCGCAAAGGGTTCTCTATTATAGCTACGGCCAATACAAGGGATCGCGGCGTGAACGAAATGTCGGCCGCATTGAAGCGGCGGTTCAATATCATTGTGCTGCCTACCCCATCTGATATGGATACCGAGATCGAGATTGTGAAGAAGCGGGTGCAAGAGATTGCGTCAGCCTACGATTTGCAGGCTGCCGTTCCTGCGGATGAGGCGCTGCTCAAGGTCGTCACCATTTTCCGCGAGCTGCGAAGCGGGATGACGATCGACAAGAAGGAGAAGGTAAAATCGCCTGCGGGCGTCATTTCGACCGCGGAAGCGATCTCGCTGCTAACGAACAGCATGGCGCTGGCCGCCAGCTTCGGCAGCGGAGAGCTGACCGATGAAGATCTGGCTGCAGGCCTGCAGGGCGCGATCGTGAAGGATGACGTCAAAGACAAGCTCGTATGGAAGGAATATCTCGACAACGTGATGAAGAAGCGCGGGGAGGAATGGCGCGGCTTGTATACGGCTTGCAGGGAGATGAACGAGTGAGCGCGACTGCTGCTGCGGCTGCGGCTGTACATATTTTCGGGGTGCGGCATCTTTCTCCCGGCGGCGCGAAGCATCTGCTGGAGTTTCTTCGCGACATCCAGCCGACTGCGGTTCTAATTGAAGGTCCGGCTGATGCTACGCCGGAAATTCGCCATCTGACGAATCGGGTGACGAAGCCTCCTGTCGCGATACTGGCATTTACGGATGATTTGCCTGTGCGTACCGTGCTGTGGCCGTTCGCTGCTTATTCTCCTGAGTATCAAGCGATGAAGTGGGCGGAAGAGAATGGGGCCATGGCCGCCTTTATCGATCTTCCTGCTTCCGCGACGCTTGCTCTGCAGGACGTTCGGATGAATAAGGGCGCCGAAGAAGAGGAAGGCAGTTCTAATTCACTGGAGCGGCCATTGGAAGAGGCCCGTGGAGAGCGTTCCATCTATAGCCGCATTGCCGAGCTTGCCGGAGAACATGATTATGACATGTATTGGGAGCGGAATTACGAGCACAACTTGAATCCCGGTTCGTATCAAGAAGCGATTATTGCCTTCTCCACACAGATGCGGGAGCTGTCCGAGGAGAAGGAGCGGCGTGATGAACGCGCCGAGTATGCTTATAATGCGGTAAGAGAAGCCCATATGCGGCGGAAAATCCGGGAGACAATCGCGTCCGGCCACGAACCGGACAAAATCGTTGTCGTCTGCGGGGCATACCATGCGGCAGCGCTCGTTGATCTAACGGCAGCGATGACGGATGAGGAACTGGCGGGACTGCCATCCCGCAGCACGAAGCTGACGCTTATGCCGTACTCTTACTACAAGCTGTCCTCGATGTCTGGCTATGGAGCAGGCAATAATGCGCCCAACTATTATGAAATGATGTGGGAGCGAATGGTGAACGGCACGCTTGATGAGCTGCCGGAGCACTATTTATCGGCCATTGCCCGCTTGCTTCGGGATTCGGGCACCCATCGTTCGACGGCCGAGGTGATCGAGGCGGTGCGATTGGCCGAGTCGCTGGCCGCATTGCACGGCGGCAGCGCGCCGACCTTGCGCGACCTGCGTGATGCGGCGCAAACCTTGCTGGGGCGCGGCGACCTGGCCGTTATAGCCGAAGCGCTGGCGCGGACGGATGTGGGGACGGCTATCGGGATGCTGGCGGACGGCGTTAGCCAGACGCCGATTCAAGAGGATTTGAACCGGCTGCTGAAGCGGTTGAAGCTGGATAAATACAAAACGGCGGTTGCGGCCGATCTGGCGTTGGATCTGCGCGAGAACCGCCGGGTCGCATCTGAAGAGGCCGCCTTTCTCGATTTGAACCGCTCCTTTCTATTCCATCGGTTAACGCTGCTCGGCATCACGCTGGCGAAGGCGAGACCGAGCGGACAAGATCGCGCAACCTGGGCAGAGCATTGGGTCATCCAATGGTCGCCGGAAGTGGAAATCGAGGTTGTGGAGTCAACGCTGCTGGGCGAGACGGTTGAAGTCGCATCTGCTTATGTGCTGCAGCAGAAGCTTGATGGCTGCGGCACGATTGCCGAAGCCTCCAAGTTAATCCGCATCGCCTGTGAGTGCGGAATGCTGGCGCAGATGGAAGCGGCGCGCCGGACGCTGCAGCGTCTGGCCGTCGATAGCCGCGATGTCGTACAGATTGCCGCGGCGGCACGGGAACTGTCGACCATTATAAGCTATGGCGACATCAGGCGGATCGATACGGCGCCGCTCTTGCCGCTGCTGGAGCAGCTGTTCATGCGCGCCTGTCTGTTCCTGTTGGATGCAAGCGGCTGCAACGATGAAGCAGCCCATGCGATGATTACGGCGATGAATGAGATGAACAGCGTCGCTTTGGACCATAGCGAGCAGGTCGATGAACAGCTATGGCTGCAAGAGCTGCTGCATTTGGCGGAACGGGATGACCGCAATCCGCGGCTTTCCGGCTTTGCCTGCGCGATATTGATGGAACGCAACGCGATTTCTGCGCAGCAATGCGCGGAAGAAGTATCGCGGCGCCTCTCTCCAGGCATACCTGCCGACCTCGGCGCAGGCTGGTTCGAAGGGCTGTCGCTGCGCAATCGGTATGCCCTGCTGTCGCGGATGAGCTTGTGGGAGCAGCTGAACGACTATATCGTTTCCCTTGAGCACGATGAATTTGTGCGTGCGCTCGTCTTTTTGCGGCGTGCTTTCAGCTCATTCGCTCCCCGTGAGAAGACAATGATCGCCGAGCTGCTTGGCGAATTATGGGGCGTGCATGCCGAGCAAGCGGAGGAGATGCTGGCGGGAGAGTTGAAGGAGGACGAAGCGAAGATGATTGACGAGTTGAATGATTTTGATTTCGAGGACTTTTGACATGAGTGCGCCTGTGGAAGCAAGTGTAGTCTCACGTTGGCGGCTTATTCTCGGTCAACCTGCCGAACAACAGCTGGCAAGCTGTTGTGCCAGTGGAGGAATTGACTTGACAGAGGAAGAGCTGGTTATGGATCAAGCGCTTGCCGAAATATATGATGATACAAGCGAAGGAACGGATGGCAGCAGCGGCGACTCTTCGTCGGGCGGCAGAGGGGCCGGACTGGGCAAGTCGGCGCCGCGCTTATCGAAATGGCTCGGAGATGTGCGCACCTATTTTCCGGATGATGTCGTCTCGATCATTCAGAACGATGCGATGGAACGCAAAGGGTGGAAGCAGCTGCTGTTCGAGCCGGAGGTGCTGGCCCAGGTAAAGCCGGACATTCAGCTCGTCGGCACGCTGCTTGCTTTGAAAGGAAAAATTCCCGAGAAAACAAAAGACACCGCCCGCATGCTCGTGCAGGCAGTCGTCGATGACCTGGTGAAGCTGCTGGAGAACGATATTCGCCGCGCCGTAACCGGGGCGTTGAATCGCAGGCAGCACTCGCCGCTTCCGTCCGTGAGCGGGATCGATTGGAAGCGGACCATTCAGCGCAACTTGAAGCATTATAATGTGGAACGGCGTCAGATTATTCCCGAGAAATTCTATTTCTTCGATCGAGCGCAGCGGAGCAAGGAATGGACGATTATCGTCGATATCGATCAGAGCGGTTCGATGGCGGATTCGGTCATCTGGGCTTCGGTTATCGGTTCCATTTTTGCCAGCATTCCGTCGCTGAAAACAAGAGTGGTGGTGTTCGATACGGAAGTCGTCGATCTGACCGAGCAATGCGCGAACGATCCCGTCGATATGCTGTTTGGCATTCAGCTTGGCGGCGGCACGGATATTAACAAGTCGGTTGCTTATTGCGAGCAGTTTATCGAAGAACCGAAGAAGACGATCTTTATTATCGTGTCCGATCTATACGAGGGCGGCAACCGGGGGGCGCTTATCCGCCGCATGCGCGAGCTGCGGGAAGCGGGTGTCAGAACGATGTGCCTGCTCGCGTTGTCCGATCAAGGCCAGCCGTTTTATGACGAGAATCTGGCTAAGGTTCTGTCGCGGGATGGAACCCCTTGCTTTGCGTGTACGCCTGCCTTATTGCCTGAGTTAGTGGAAGGCGCGTTGAAAGGGCTTGATCTGGCAGACCTGGCGAAGCGAGTGGGAATGAAATAGGCAGAGAACGATTCGGAAGACTCGATTCATGCGGAGTTCATCATATTGAAGAACAGGAAGGGGGCAGATGATGCCCCCTATTTCGCTATGGATTTATAATAAGGGAGCAGAATTCATTCAATTGACGGTGTGTATGTACCAGTTATCTAGTTCTAAGTATTGAACGTGGCCAGTCAATTTTTTGGAAATGTCATACAAAAAATGCGGAATTATGGTAAGGTATAATCATATTTCTATCCGTTCTACATTCCACACTATCGAAGAAAAGAGGACCGAACATGCCACTTGAAACATTTAAAGCAACTGCACACTTGCAAAAAGGAATGGTTGTAAAGGCAAAGTCCAGAAATTTCGAGATTACGGTTGACGAGCCAAAAAATCTAGGCGGTACCGATACAGCGATGAATCCGGTTGAATTGGTGCTCTGCGCCTTGGGCGCTTGCCAATCCATCGTAGCCAGAGCGTATGCTCCTAAATTTAAAATTAAATTAGAGGAATTTTGGGTTGAGGTTGAAGGGGATCTGGATACGGACGGCTTCATGAATAAATCCGATGTGCGCCGCGGCTACTCCGATATTCGATATAACATCCACATTAAATCTGATGCTTCGCGCGAACAAGTGGAAGAATTCGTCCAGTTCATTGAGCGCACATGTCCTGTAGGAGACACGATCAATAATCCGGTTAATCTGGTCTTAAACGAAATTATCCTGGAATAAGCTGAACATAAGTTACTTTGCTTTTTCAGGAACTCAACTTATTAATTCTTATGAATGATCAGGCACTTGCTTAAACGGCAAGTGTCTTTTTGACTTAAAGAATGGTTACGTTCATAGCGCGCTACAGAAAATCTAGTTATTTTCATTATCCCCTCTGGAGAAAGTATGTCTCTTTCGTCCCTTGATCCACTCTCCCCATCCTTCAGAATGGCAGCACCCAAATTTTTATGATGAAATTGTAAAGAGGGCGGCCCGCTCAGCCTATTTATTTTTGTTCAACCGTTTGATGACGAAATATACCGCTCCTGCAGCTGCCGCCAGAAGAACAATAGCAAGCAAGAGCAGAAAGACGATGTTTTCCCATACGATGCTCACAAACTCATCTCCTTCCTCAATATCCCAAGGTCAAGGCGTATATCCGCTGCTGAATGCTTCAACAACGCAAGCCGTAACTCCTGCCAATCCGGAGCCACGGCTTGAATTGTGCTACTGCTTAACTTAACCGATCGTATGCAACTCCGTGCCCAGCACGCGGGCGAAATAATCGAGGTTTCTGCTCAGCAAGTCTGAATTGGCCAACTTGGATGTCTGAAGCATGGTCTGAATGTCCTTCACAAATGCGGCCATGTCCGCCGTATTCGCACTGTTAAAATGGCTGTCTATGTTTGGAGCGGGCGCCTCTGTCCGTGTCTTGGAAGTTTCCTCGCGATAGGTGTTCAGCCAGTCTTTGTTCTCCGGTATTTTGTGCGCGAACTTCATCAGAACACCGGACCAGTCGCCGCCGTTCACGATTGCTTCCTGCAGCTGGCGGTGGCTCTCGGGCTCAAACCTTTTCATCAAGTCGGCAATGTTCACATAGTCATCGGGTGCGCCTTGCGGCTTCTGGGAAGGGGTGTTGTAGGGAGCATTGCCATAGTGGGCCGCCGCGTGATGTTCAATCGCGCCCGCCGCCAACTGGCGTCCCGCCGGGCTGATATCAACCGTATCGTGCTTCAAGCCGGGAATCGTTCCCGTTTCCATCTTCGGCTGTTTGTTGACATGTCCTTGCTCATTGAGGCTGTACAGCTTCGGATCAAGTGTTGCGCTGCTATTGATTTTCATGTAATGCCTCCTCGTTGCGATGAATTCGAGAGTTGTGGACCGTATCATGATAGTCGTAATTTCCACATTCAGGATGATGTTTACTATATCGACCAATATTCCGGCTGCTTTTACACGAATGTCCCAAAATAGTAAAAAAATATACCATGCGCGCGTAAAGCAGAGTGCGCACATGGTATAGGGCGATATTATCCTCTTCCTCCGTACAGGCTATAAGCAAAATGGTAGAGTATATCCGTTGCGCTCACATGCGGCCGGTCGGCCACTTTAACCACTACTCCGCTCAAATCGTAGTAATGCGTAAAGTTGATCGCTCCCGGCAAAAACTCGCTAATGCTTGCCGTCGAGGACGGAAGACTGAGCGTCACGGAGAACTCTCCGCTGTTGTTTGTATAGACGGTTCCGGTTCGGGTGCGGTTGCCGCTTCCTTCCGTCCAGTTTTCATTCAGCCAGAGGACGTCTACTTTCGCGTTGGCTACGGCATAATTGTCTGAGGTGGCAACCACGCCATTGACGGTGAGCGTGTTGTTGATAATTCTAAAATAGCGCCCATACCGGTAGGACGGATAGTCGTTCGGGCCGCCGCCGGAGTTATATCCCTTAATGACGATTTTGTCCGCCCGCAGCACTGGTTTGATTGACAATGTATAGTTAGACGTGTCATATTGCCCGGTCGTATAGACGCGGACGTAGTAGCTGCCTGTTCCGAGCGGCACATTGTTGTCCGTTGTGGAGAGCAGCTTCATCTGGTTGTTGGCTAACACCCCATACACTTCCACCTTATATCCTTTGGCTGCAGAAGCGCTGTCCAAGGAGAAGTTCATGACATCATAATTGCGGTTCTCCGGCACCGTAATGACATACCAGTCATTGTCGATGGGAGAACTGATGGAGCGGTTGTTCAGCGAGGAACCGCCCGGCGCTACCGTAAAGCTGTAGGCGCGGAAGGCGTTCTCGTCGGTCTCGAATGCGTCATAGTCTGTGCTTGTCGCAAGCGTGACGTAGAACGGATCGTTAATGCTGCCGCCCTGCTTGGCATGCACCTCGACCAGGTATGCTTTATCTGACGATGTCATATTCTTCGCGCCTACATTCTCCGATAACGTCCGCATGCCGTTCGGGTATTGGTTGAAGTACGTTCCGTATACGGAGTAATCGATTGGTGTCGTAATCAGATTCCCGGTCGCCATATCGAATTCATACAAATATAAATCGTAGTTAAGCTGTTGCGACAGCGGCGGATCGAGCTGCACTTGCAAAATATCGCCCGGCTTCACATAGATCGGGTATAGGTGGACGGCCTCTCCCTCCTTCGGAATGACACCCGAATAGGTGGCGGTTGTTACAGTCGCGTTCGAAGGCTGGGCCAGCGCGCGCAGTGAATCGGGGAGGCTTGCTTCTTGCAAGGCAGCGGCATCATGCAAGCTGACGGGCGCCGTGACGGTGTGCCCTTCGGCGTACTCGATGCCGCCAACAGGTCCGGCCTTCGTCAGCTGGTCGATAATCTCCTCCTCGGCGTGCAAGACGCGAACGGTGTCGGTCGTGACGTGTGTCTGCTCCGCCGTCATATCCGGCCCGGTGCTAAGGCTGCTGCCGTCGGCCGCGAATGCGCTGGCCTGAAATACGAGCAGCAAGACGAGGCTCACAATGGTTACGATGGACATCCTCTTCTTCATCAATATGTACCCCTCTCGTCATAATAGAGACAGCTCCCAACCACAACTTGATGCGGTCTCACTATATACGACGTATCCGCGCCCAACAATCTAACGGACAAAATAAGCGATTCCCATATAGAAGTTCCTTAACACCATTTTCTCATCAATTTGTGCCGCAGCTTCTTGCGCGCTCTAGCCAGCCGCTGGCTGATTACTTGTTCAGAGAGATGAAGCTCTTGGGACATCTCTTTGTAGGATTTCTCTTCGAAATAATGGAGCAGCAGCAGCACTTGATAGTCGGATTGCAATTCGCGAATGGATTGATGCAGCAGCTTGTCTCTGAATCTGTCTTCAACAAGATGGGCGATGCTTGGTCCGGTGTCGGGAAGGAGGATGGAGACAGCTGGATCGCGGAAAAAATCTAAGGTTACCATTTGGCGGTATTTGCGGTTTTTCCGGATGGCATCCAGCGCCGTATTGCAGGCGACGCGTTTGAGCCATGTTCTCATGCCGGGAGCATGCCTCACCTTTGGACCGTGTGCTACTGCTTTCATAAAGGAGTCCTGAATGACATCCTCGGTTAAACCGTGATCCCGCAATATTGCATAAATATCCCGGTATACGAGTTCGTGAAATGAATGATAGACCAATTCCTGCGTATCGGCGTCAGCGTTCATGACGTTTCGCTGCAGCAGGTACAGCCACTGTCCCATATACAATTCCCCCCAGTCTTCTCTTCTTAATAAGAAAGGGGCGACGACTTGTTCCATGTTAAAGATAACCCGGCTGCCGACAAGGACGCCCGCTGCAGGTACGGTGCATAGATGTGCATTCATTATAACCTATATATTCCATAATGTTACAAATAATAGATTTAATTCACGAGAAATACACAATAGAGGAGGAGCCAAAGCATATCTGTCAGCTTAGTATGACATTCCCTCACATCCCAGGAATTCATATTCCGTTCACATTTCCTCTTTATCATCAATATGTAATATAAACCAATATAAGGCAAGGAGTGTAATGATGATGAGCAAAGGGATGCCCCGTGAGCAGTATGAGCGTGCCGAGCAGATGTTGTACACGCATTGGATGAAGCATGTGTTCAACGGACGTGTCGTGCCCCGCTGGATAGGCGGCGCGAATCGGTTCTGGTATCGCCGCGACGTGCGGATCGGCAAGGAGAAGGAGAAAGGCACTGAATTCATCGTCGTGAGCCCGGTCAACGGCAAGGCCAAGCCAGCCTTCGACCACGAACGGCTGGCAGCGTCCTTGAGCGCTGTACTCTACAAGGCGGTGACCCCGTACCATATTCAGATCGATAAACTGGAATTCCCGGAAGACGGGAATGTCATCCGATTCCAAGCGGAAGGCGAACGGTGGGAGTGTGATTTGTGCAGCTATCAGTGTGCGAAGATGCCGCCGCTGCCGAAGCCGGCTGCGCACGAGCTGCTGTCACCGGATGGTCGATGGGCAGCCTATACGGAGGAAAATAACTTGTATATCCGTCATATGGAGACGGGAGAAATCCGTCAGTTGACGCATGACGGAGAACCGCACTATGACTATGCTTCCGAGCCTGAAGCATCGCACAAGATAGCTGGAGGAACGCGGAAGCTTCCACCGGCCGCCCTATGGTCACCGGACTCGAAGAAGCTGTTGACACTGCGGGTTGACCAGCGACTTGTGCGCGAGCTGCACCTTGTGCAGAACGTGCCGGCGAATAAGAAGGATAAAGAGCCTATCCTTCATTCCCAGCGGTATCCTTTCCCTGGTGACGAGCATGTGGCGCACGCCGATATCGTCATCTGCGACATCGAACGGCAGATATGCATCACCGCAGATGCTCCGCGCATGACGGTGGGCAACAATTCCATATTCACCACAGTTGCTCCCCAAGCGGCATGGAGCTTGGACAGCAAGCAGGCATATTATGTGGACATGGCGCGCGACCACCGTTCAGCCAAGCTGATCGTAGCAGACGCGAAGACGGGGGCGGTCCGCACGGCGGTTGAAGAACGCAGCGGCACATTTTTATTTTTTGACCTGTACCACTTCGGCAATCTGGATGCTCATATCCGCCTGACGCCCAATTTTCAACTTCTGCAGGACAATACCGTCATCTGGTTGTCCGAACGCGACGGCTGGGCCCATCTCTATCTGTTCGACAGCTTAACGGGACGGCTTGTGCGCCAGATCACGTCAGGCGCATGGACCGTAAGACGCCTGATCTCGGTCGACGAGCGTCAAGGATGGATCTATTTTACGGCTGGAGGACGCGAGAAAGGACGCGATCCGTATTATCGGCACCTCTATCGAATTCGTATCGACGGGACGTGCTTGAGCTTGCTGACGCCGGAGGACGCAGATCATACAATCGAGTTCTCGCCGGACCGCCGCTATTTCGTCGATACGTATTCGCGGGTCGATCGGCCGCCCGTCTCCGTCTTGTGCGAGGAAGATGGCGGCATCGTAAGGGAATTGGAGCAGGCGGACATCGAGCAGCTGCTGCAGCAGGGCTATCAGATACCGGAGCGCTTTACGGTCAAGGCGCGCGACGGCGTCACCGATTTGTACGGGATTTTGGTGCGGCCTGCCTCTTTTGACCCGAAGCAAACCTATCCGCTAATCGACTATTTCTATGGCGGGCCGCAGCTCCTCAATACGCCCAAATCGTTCATCTGGGACGCGGCCGAGCTGGGATTCGACTTCTCCGGCGGCGCTCAATCGTTCGCCCAGTTGGGCTTTGTCACGATCGTCATGGACGGCATGGGCACCCCGTTCCGTTCGAAAGCGTTCCATGACGCATCGGACGGCAAGCTGGAGGAAGCGGCCGGATTACTGGACCACGTCGCGGCGATCCGCCAGTTGGCTGAGCGTTACCCGTTCATCGACCCGGAGCGGGTCGGCATCTGGGGCGTCTCCGGAGGCGGTTATGGCTCGGCCCGAGCCATACTGCAGCACCCCGGCGTGTACAAAGTGGCTGTCTCCGCAGCCGGGAATCACGACCAGCTCACCTACATCTCGATGTGGGGCGAACGCTTTCAGGGCCTGGTTGACCCCGCTCACCCTGAACGCTATGCCAGCCAAGACAACGCGCAGCTGGCCGGCAATCTGAAGGGCAAGCTGCTGCTCGCCCACGGGGATATGGATGACAACGTTCATCCGGCCCATACGCTGCGGCTTGTAGACGCCCTTATTAACGCCAACAAGGATTTCGACCTGCTCGTCATGCCGAACGTTGACCATAGCATCGACGCAAATCCATATTTCATGCGGCGCAAATGGGACTATTTCGTGCAGCACTTGTTAGGTGTCGAGCCGCCCAAGGAGTATCGGATTCAGAGCGGCGCTGCTGATCAGACGGATTTTGACTTTCAAGAGCCGGCAGGTCCTTATAAGATAGGAACGGTCTCCTATCATTGGGTCGATGGCACCCGTAAGGAGACGCTGACAGAGAGGCCCGGCGACAAGCGCGAGCTGATGGTGCAAATATGGTATCCGGCAGACGAAGAGATGTGCGGCGAGCGGCTGCCTTATTTCCCGGACCGTTACCTGTATGCCCGAGCGCTCCATAGCAGTTTGGAGCTTCCTTTGCATTTGGCGCTCCAGCTCGGCGCCGTATTGACGAATTCCGTGTTCGATGCGCCGCTGGCCAAGGGCAAGCGGAAATATCCCGTCCTCATCTATTCGCATGGCTTCGGCGCGCTCGCCAATTCATCCACCTTCCTGGTGGAACAGCTGGTGAGCCGAGGGTATATCGTGTTGGGCATCAATCACACGTATAACTGCTCCATTACGGTGTTTCCGGATGGCAGAATTGCGAAGTTCAAAGACACAGGCAGCCAAGGAGCAAAGTTCATGAACAAATTAGCGGCCGACGTATGGGCACGGGATGTCCGCTTCATTATCGATCGGCTGGAGGGGCTCGCCCGACACGATGCCGGCCGTTTTGCCGGCAGAATCGATACGAGACGCATCGGCATATTAGGCCATTCTTTCGGCGGGGCGACGGCAGCGCAAGCGATTATGCAGGACCCAAGGCTCAAGGCGGGGCTTAATATGGATGGCACCTTCTATGGTCATCCGATTCCGGCAGCTGGCTTGAAGCGTCCGTTCTTGTACATGTATGACGGGACGACGTTCACGCGCGACAACTTGGAAGCCCTCATTAAGGAGTATGAGAAGCTCGGAATAAGCAGAGAAGAAGCACTGAAGGAATTATCCGTCATTTTCGATCGTCATGATCACGTTGTAGCCAACGGTCATTATTCGCTCAAATTCAAATCCGCGAATCACATGAGCTTCACCGATTTCACGCTGGCCCTGAGCGCCCATGATTCGGCCGAAGCCCTTGCGGCCCGCCGCTTGCATGCGATTATTCATCACTTTGCGCTCGACTTCTTCGACCACTATATAAATGGCAAGCCGTCGTCCTTGTTCCCCGGCGGAGGAGGGGGTAAATACCCGGAAGTGGAGCTGGCCCGGGGCAAGGCTCAATGCTAATTCCCATTCCAGTTTTCATGACGGAAGGGGATAATGGAGCAAAGGAGTGGATGATGAGCTTCGCAGCTTCGCTGTCACTCCGAGCGCCCCCCCATTCACGAATGGAGGATTGCGCTGATCATGCAGTGCCATACACGGTCTTTGGCGTGACTGATGTTTCTTTGCCCGAACGATACAACTCGTTCGGGTATTTGCGTTGCATGGTCTTTTTTTACAATATTTTTACAAGGGATTAAAATGATGAAAACATATTCCTTCTATGATTGTGGTATGTGGTTGTTTGTTTACGTTTTGTTTGAATTGTTGCTTGGTTGTATGACAGTCATAAGGAGGAATACCTGTGGAACGCATCGCAATCGATATGGATGAAGTGATGGCAGATACGGCGGCTACGCATATGGAGTGGTATAACAGGGACTACCACGATAACCTTACTAGTATGGAACTGCAAGGTATGACATTGGTGCAGGCCCGGCCCGGACGCAGACAAGAAATCGAGAGCTATTACGGCCGCGAGGATTTTTTTCGCCAATTGAAGGTGATGGAGTATAGCCAAGAGGTGATTCGTGAGCTCAGTGAGCATTACGATATCTATATCACCACGGCGGCAATGGAGGTTCCGGCTTCTTTTCGGGCCAAATATGACTGGTTGAAAGAGAACTTCGGCTTTCTGTCCGACATGAACTTTGTTTTCTGCGGAGACAAGAGCATCGTTCGCGCCGAGTATATGATTGATGACAACGTGAAGCAGCTCCGGCGCTTCCAAGGGCAGGGCATTCTCTTTACCGCTCCGCATAATGTGAGGGAAACGGGGTATGCGCGGGTGAATAACTGGCTGCAAGCAAGAGCATGGTTCCTGGACCGCGCACGGCTAGGCGGAGACGGCAAGACTGACGCTGCACAGGATGGTGGCATGCGATGCATCGTGAACGCATGATGCAGAGCCGGGAGCTTCAACGGCCCGTTCGAGCTCTGGCACATTGGAGGTTCGCGGCCGAGATGGTCAAGTCGGGTTCCATTCAAGCAGGAGCACTGGTCATGGACGATATGAGCGGCAACGGGAATCTGATCGAATCCGTCGCAGTGCTGCACCTGCAACACGAATCCCAAGGGCAGACCAAGACCAGCCTTCCGCTATCGTGGACAGACAGCGCTGAGGGGACAGAAGGGCTTAGCTTTTATAATGATCGCAATCTGTCAGGCAGAGGCTGTTATTTTCAAACGGTGAAGAACGCCCCCATCAACCGGGAACGATTCGAGCAGGGCTATACGATCGAAGCGATCGTTCGGCTTCCCCGGCCGTTCCAGGAAGACAAGCACAGCTGGATGGGCGTGTTGACGAGACAGGGGCGGGGAGCGGATATGGGCCGCAAGGGAGAAAATGAGCTGCTTGCCACATTATCCGTATCGAACTGCATGGAGTATCAATGGGTGTGCCATTCAATGAATCGGGATACACCGGCGACGAATTGGTCGCGCTATCTGAAGGCGGATGAGTGGCATCATGTCGTCATCGTCAATGATACGGAACAGACGCTTCTGTATGCGGATGAGTGGCATCATGTCGTCATCGTCAATGATACGGAACAGACGCTTCTGTATGTGAACGGAATATGCGACTACAACAGCCCGGCGCGAGATATTGCAGGCATAGCCGCAATTGAGGGAAAAGGCTGGAATCTCGGAGCTTCCGAATGGGGCGGACGTCTGGACAAGCTGTTCTCCGGAACCATTCGGGAGATACGCATAACGGGCGAGCCTCTTGACAAGGCGAACTGGCTCATGGATTCGAAGCCACAGCAGGTGCTGCAAGGCACCAATGAGCGCATCGTTCTGCTGAATCGGGCGGACAATTATAATTTTGCCTTTATTCCGGATCCGCAGAAGCTGGTCTATCTGAATCCCGAGATGTTCGAGGCGCAAACAGAGTGGCTCGCGCAGCAGCATGCCGGAACCCGTATCGCCATGACCGCCTTTCTGGGTGACATTGTCGATCACAGCGAGGCACGGGACGAATGGGAGCGGGCGGCGAATGCGATTGCCGTCATGGATCAATGCCATATCCCGTATATGATGACTGCGGGAAACCACGATTATGACGCTGCCGATACGTACTTGCGTTACTTCGGCCCCGAGCGGTTCAAGCACAAGGACTATGTAAAAGGCTTCTCCCCGTCCCGCTACAGCTCGTACGGCATTATACAGGCGGGAAGCTATTGTTACATGTGGCTGATGGCGGATATGAAGCATCTCTTGCATGATATGGACTGGTGCAAGGGGGTGCTGAGCAAGCATCGGCATCTGCCCACCATTCTAGTGTCGCATGATATCCTGTATGCGGACCGTGACGGCGGCGGGCGGCGAATTCCCCAACACTCCGAGAATGGCACAATCATCTGGGAAGAGCTGGTCGCTCCCTGCAATCAGGTCTTTATGACGGTGAACGGGCACTATGACGGGACGGCGCACCGGGTTCGGCACAACGCGCAGGGGCGGGAAGTCATTCAGCTGCTGATCAATTATCAGGACAGTTACCGTGGCGGCAACGGCTGGATGAGGCTGGCCGAATTCGACGAGCGGGCGAACCAGATCACGTTCCGCACCTTCTCGCCGTGGGTGGAGCGCTTGGCCGAACGCGCGGTTGCCGCCTATCCGGACTTTAGCTATTTAACAGGGCCTTATGATTGCTTTCAGCTTCCGTTTCCATTTGAAGAGCGCTTTAAGCGGCTCGAATAGGATATTTTTCATATTTTCATAATGAAATGAGGTAGTGATGTCGATGTCTCTCTTAGCGGAAGAACGCAAGCGGCACATTATAGAGCAGCTCGATGCGGGCGGCAAGGTGCGCGTCGTCTCGCTGGCCGAGCAGCTTCATGTCTCCAATGAGACGATTCGCCGCGATCTCGCGGTGCTGGAGGAAGAGGGAAGGCTGCGGCGCGTATACGGCGGAGCTGTCAAGGTGCAGTATGAAGAGGGCGAGCCTCCGTACCAGCAGCGGCAAGTTCTCAACCATGAGGCCAAGCAAGCGATCGGCCGGCGGGCTGCGGAGCTTGTTCAGGATGGGAACACTGTATACATGGATACGGGCACGACGATACATGAATTGGCCCGGGCGCTGAAGGGGAAGAAGCGCGTAACGGTCATAACCAATTCGTTGACGGTGGCCAGCCTGCTGCGGGAGTCGTTATCCCAAGGCCTGTTCAGCGGAAGGGTCATCATACTGGGCGGCGAGATCTCGCCCGAGCAGCAGTCTGTAAGCGGACATCTATGTCAGGAAATGCTGGGCAACTTCTATGTAGACAAAGCGTTCATTTCGGTGGGCGGGCTGTCGATTATGACGGGAATCAGCGACTATGATATGAACGATTCCGTTATCTCCAGAATCGTGACGTCGAACGCGAAGGAGGTCATTGTTCTGGCCGATTACAGCAAGATCGGCATACAGGCCTTCTGCCATATTGCGCCGCTGGACAAGATCGACGTTATCGTGTGCGATCAAGCGCATCCGGCGTCATGGACGCAAGAGTTGGAGATTAAAGCGATAACTTGGATCGATGCCAATTGCATGGTGTATACGAGGAACCGGACTTAATTCCGGTTCTTTTTATTTTGATTGGAAAAATAACACAACAAACCACATTCGGTTCTGAACAGATCAGCCCATTCATACCTTATAATCTGTCAGCTTGTTCAAAACAAATGAAATCGGGCTTAAAAAAACGTTAATATCCCGTTCATATCACGAAAACATTCATTAATTATAGTGTAGATATCACAAGATCAGAAGACAAACAAAAGAAACGTACAGCAAAGCGTTGCAGGTTGCAGTCAAGCGCAGCATGGAGCTAATCAGTCTAATCGGCTGAAATAGATGCAGCCAAGAGCGGCATCCAAGTGTAATCAACAGTCCGCACTTATTAGCGGCAGTTATTCATAATCGAGGTGAGCATGTTGTCGAACAGAGAGAAACGCTTGCTTGTCACCGCCCATACCGGCTGTGGCGAAGCGCCCGCCAATACGTGGGCGTCATTCATGGAAGTGGCGGCCATGGGAGCGGATGTCGCCGAGCTGGATATCCGTATCACCTGCAAGGAGGAGCCCATTCTCTTGCATGATCATTCGCTCTTGCTTGAGCTATATGATGCCCGGCGGCTGAATCGCATGCCGGCCAGAGCGAGACTCGGGCCGCCGCACCGCGAGCATGGGCTGGTGCTGCTTGCAGATGTCGTTGAAGAGGCGAAGCGCCGCGGCATGAAGCTGAATCTGGACATTAAAAACGGGGATAGCGTCAATCCGACACTCCGGCTCGTCAAGAAGCTCCAGGCCGAACGGCTCGTATTCGTTACGGGCTGCACGGAAGGCATCGAGGTCGACACGGAGGGAATATCGCTGCTGCTGAATGCTCCAGAGACTGCGGATGCGGCGTCAGACGGGGCTTTCATTGTCCGCTTCTGCGAGCGGGCGAAGCAGCAAGGCTATCGCGGCATCAATCTTCATTATGAGATGTGCAGCCCAGCTTTCGTCAAATGCGCCCATTCGCTTGATTTGATGGTATCGGTATACACGGTGGACGAGGCTGTCACGATGCGGAGCTTGATGGAGATGGAGGTAGACAGCATTACGACGATGATGCCGGAACAACTGCTGCGGCTGAGAAGGGTGGACGAGCGGCATGAAGCGTAAGCAGTTGGATTGGCGTGAGGGAGGTGCCGGAGATATGGCACGGCATACATCCGTTGTAAATGCGGCGGCGGCAAGCGGGTTTGAACAGACAAGCGGACGGTCGCGGTTATGGAAGAGGATGGGCCGCCATTATCAGCTCTATTTGCTGCTGCTGCCCTGCATCGCGTTCTTCATTGTCTTTTCCTATATTCCAATGGCCGGGCTTGTGCTTGCCTTCAAGGAATATCAGTTCAACAAAGGGATATTCGGCAGCCCGTGGATTGGCTTGACTTATTTTGAAATGTTTTTTCAAGATCCGCAGAGCATCCAGCTTATCCGGAACACGCTCATTATCAGCGCCATGAAGGTATTTCTGGCCATGCCGTTCCCGATAGCGCTGGCGCTTATGTTCAATGAGGTCAAGAACTCCAAGCTGAGGAATCTGTTCCAAGGCATCGCGTATTTGCCTCATTTCTTCTCGTGGGTCATCGTCGTCGGGATGCTCCAGCGCATTTTGGCGCCGGATAACGGGCTCGTCAACCAGGTCATCTCTTGGCTGGGCGGGGATGGGAGCACCTTCTTCCTGATGGAAGAGAGCTCCTTCTATCCGACCATGTTCTGGAGCTATATCTGGAAGGATGTCGGGTGGAGCTCAATCATTTACTACGCGGCAATCGTGGGCATCAACCCAGCGCTATACGAAGCGGCGAAGATGGATGGAGCGAACAAGTGGCGCCAGATCTGGCATATTACATTGCCCGGAATCCGGCCGACGATTATCGTGCTGTTCATCTTGTCGCTGGGAAATATATTGTCCGCGGGATTCGACCAGATCTATCTGCTTAAGACACCGGGCAATATGAATGTCTCGGAAATATTGGATACGTACATCATCTACATGGGATTGGAGAGCGGGCAATTCGGCTTCGGGACGGCGATTGGCATGATGCAGGGCGTCATCGGCTTGATTCTCGTGCTGACCGTGAACCGGGTGGCCAGGAAATGGTTCCAATCATCGTTGTGGTAAGCCTGGAGATGGAGCCATTCTCCCATTACCAGCAGCTATACACCTATTCAATTCAGAGGAGAGGGAGTAGAAATAACAATGAATCGAACAAATCGAATGCTGCTTTGCTCCAAATTGACGGCACTGACGCTTGTATTTTCCCTGCTGCTGACGGCATGCGGCGGGTCCGGCGGACCTAAGGCCGCGCAGGAGTCCGGCACGGATAAGGAGGCAGCCGCAGGAAAGCCTTCCACGTGGATTGCCGATCGCAAAATCAAAGGTCTTATCTTCATGGGCAGCGATGTGACCGAAGCCATGAACCCGGATATTGCCAAGAAACTGAAGGAAATGACCGGGATCGAGCTGGAATTGCAGGCGGTCGGGCATGACGGATCGCAGAAAGCGTTGGCTGCGGGCCTGGCCGCAGGCGATTTGCCGGACTTCATCGCCTATTATTTGAATCATAGCGGGCGGCCGGAGATGGAGATGGTGAACAAGGCGGCCCGCGAGGAGATGTTCCATGATGTGGCGCCTCTCTTGAAGAATACGAGCATATACAAGAAATATACAGAAGACGGCTATTTGCCGCTTGATACGAAATACGGCGTGCTGTTCCGTCCGGAATTCAACGGAGCAGCCTATACCGTGCATTTGAATATTCCCCGCGAAGGCGGGTACGAGGTGCGCAAGTACGTGCCGGGTCCTTACATCCGCAAGGATATTGCCGATTCGCTCGGCGTAGAGCCGCGCTCCGTTACGACTTCGGAACAGCTCTATGAATTGGCCAAGAAGATTAAGGACGGGAACTTCAAGGACAAGAACGGCAAAGAAGTGTATCCTATCGGGCCGACGGTATGGGGAGGCATGGACCGGGCTGTCCTGTACAACGATTTGGTATGGACAGGCTTCAATGGCGAAGGCTTCAAGCGGGACGGAAACGGCGGGATACTGCATGAAAGCCAGACGGAGTACGGGTTGAAGCGTGTTGAGTTCGTGCAGAAGCTCATCCGCGAGAAGCTGATGCATCCCGAATATTTCTCGATGGAAGAGAATCGCGCTAAAGAAGGCGTGCTGAACGATTCCTTCGCCATCGTCGGCGACATGCACAACTATGTCATCGAGAACAAGGACAACCGCTACATTCCGATCGGACCGCTCGCTTCGGCGGACGGCCCTTACCAGATGAACTTGACGTACAAGGGCGGTTACGGCGCTTGGTCCATTCCGAAGACAACGAACAACCCGGAAGATATCGTCAAGCTGGCCGACTTCCTGGCGAGCCGCGAAGGCAAGCTGCTCTGGAAGTATGGGCTGGAGGGCCGCGACTACGGCTTGGATGCGAAGGGCAACCCGGTGCCGAAGCAAGAGGTGCTCGATCTGCTGGATAAGGATCCGGTCAAGGCGAAGGAGCTCGGCTTCGCCGGCGTAGGCAACGATTGGGGCTGGTACCTTGGCGGCACGGACTTGAACGACCTGGCCGACTTCGGCGAAGCGGGCTACGGCGAGTCTGCGAACCCGGATATGAACAAAGGGCCGCTCGACATCGCGCAGTATTGGCATTACGACGAGAAAAAGCAGCAGGCGAACATTAAGGACGGCTATGCGGCATTGGCATTCATCGGCGAGTTCGGCAAGGGCACTCAGCTGAACATGGCGCTCGACAAGTACAAGGAAAGCTTAATCCGCGCGTACTACGCGAAGGACATGAATGAAGCGAAAGCGATTCTGGACAGCGCGGCGGCGCAGCTGAAGACGGCGGGACTTGAAGATTACATCAAGCTGCTCGAAGAAAAGGACAAAGATCCGAAGACGAAGCTTCTATTCTAACCGGAAGGAAGCGGGCACAAGGAGAGCCTTTCCCTTGCTGCGGAGGGAAGGCTCCCCATCCATGAATGATTGGAGGGACGATGATGAGAAAGACGGCTGCGCCGCTGGCGGCAACGTTCGGCGGGCTCATGACGTTTCTGAATTACGGCTTGCTTGTCTTGTTGTGCTTGTCCATTATTTTGCCGACATTGAACGTGCTGGCGCTATCGTTAAACGCGGGGACGGACGCGGCCAAGGGCGGCATTTACTTCTGGCCGCGGGAGTTCACGCTGGACAATTTCAAGGAAGTGTTCAGCCAATCCAATATCGTAAACGGCTTCTTCATCTCGGTATTCCGCACGGTCGTAGGCACCTTTCTCAGCGTGCTGCTGACGGCGATGGCCGCATACGCGCTCAAGAGCAAGACAATGCCCGGACAGAAGCAGCTTACCTTCTTCGTGTTCTTTACGATGCTGTTCAGCGGCGGGCTCATCCCTTACTACATCGTGCTGAAGGAGCTGCATCTGACGAACAGCATATGGGTGTATGTCATACCGGCTCTGTACAGTGTGTGGAACATGATGATTATGCGCTCGTTCTTTCAACAAATGCCGGAAGGGCTGGAGGAGGCGGCACGGATCGACGGATGCAGCGATATCGGGATATTTACCCGTGTCATTCTGCCTACGAGCAAGCCCGTCATTGCCGCCATCTCTTTGTTCAACGCGGTAGGGCATTGGAATGATTGGTTCACGGGCACCTTCTATGTGCGCGATCCGAACCTGAAGCCGTTGTCGACGGTGCTGCAGGAGATGCTCACGAAGCAGCAGGCGCTGACCGAGACGCTGATGAGCTCGGCAGGTTCGCTGCAAATGCAGATGCTGGACAAGATGCAGGTTACCGGAACATCTCTGAAAATGGCGACCATCATTATCGTCATTACGCCGATTGTCCTCGTATATCCGTTTTTGCAGAAGTATTTTGCCAAGGGCGTGATGATCGGCTCGATGAAGGAATAGAAGATTTTGACAGGAGGCTGGCTGCATGAACATTAGAAATCCATATGCGCAAGAAGGACTGTGGCTGCGGGGAAGCTTCCACAACCATACGACGAACAGCGACGGGCATCATCCTTTGGCAACGGTATACCGGATGTACAATGATTATGATTTTCTGGGTATTTCCGATCACGATCAGATTACGCCGCATACGGACGAGAGCCCAATTCCGACCCTGTTCGAAGCGATCGAGGTAAGCAGCCCGCAGGCGCACATGCTGCTGGTGCAGCCGCCGGCTGCGCTGATGGACGATTATACGAACGAGTTCACGATTGGCAATTACGAGCGTCTGTCCGCCATGTGTCTGGATAACGGAGGGATATCCGTGCTCGTTCATCCGAACCGGTATTTCTCCCAGTACTGGAAGTTCACAGATATGCTCAAGCTGTCGTCTTATACAGGCATCGAGGTGATCAATGGCGACGGTCATCCGCAATATGACATTGCATTCGACAAGTGGGATGCCCTGCTGTCCTCAGGACGGAAGGTGTGGGGCTTCGGCAACGACGACTTCCATGCGTACGGACAAGAGCGCAGAGCTTGGAATATGGTGTATGCCCGCGATAACACCAGAGAAGCGGTGCTAAGCGCAATTCGCCAAGGCAGCTTCTACGTGTCAACCGGATACGGTTTCGACTCCATCCGGGTGGAGGGCTCCACTATCGTGGCGGAGCTGCTGTCCGACGTTCATCTGGACGGGATGTACAAGTACGCGACGCTGATCGGCCGTGACGGAAAAGTGCTGCACGAGGAGACAGGCAGGTTCAAGCAGATTGTGTACGACTGCAGAGGGGACGAAGGGTATGTGCGTCTGGCTGTCTATTTGGAGGGCGGCTTCGGAGCGTTCTCGCAGCCGCTGTTCCTGGAACGGGGGTGACTTATGGAGATGAGCATTCCGTTGAAATTTCGCCCAGACGGCACATTTACAATCGTTCAGTTAACCGACCTGCATGTCGGAGGCGGCAAGGAGGAAGAGGACGCCCGCACCTTAGCCTTGACCGAGCGCATCATCGACGCGGAGCAGCCCGATCTGATCGTCTATTCCGGCGATATGCTGTACGGACGGGAAGTGGAGCAGCCCATCGCCGCGCTGCGCCGGATCGCGGCGGTCCCGGAGCGGAGGCAGGTGCCGTTTGCCGTCATCTTCGGCAATCATGATGCGGAGAGCAGCGCGACCCGGGAGCAGCTGCTGGAGGGAATAGCGGCTTATCGGCTCTCACTGTCTCAATCGGGACCGATGGATATTCACGGGATAGGCAACTACAGCCTTACGGTGAAGTCGTCAGCAGATTCATCCGATGCAGCCCTGCTGTATTTGTTCGATTCGGGTGACATGGCTCCCGCATCCGTAGGAGGATACGCATGGATTCATCCGGATCAAGTGGACTGGTACCGCCGGGAGTCGCTTCGTTATCGTCAGCAGAACAACGGCTCCTTGCCCGGTTTAGCCTTCTTCCATATTCCGATACCGGAATTCAAGGAGGCGTGGGAAGCCGGACAAGCCTCCGGCATTCGGCATGAAGCCGTATGCTGCCCCCGTCTGAACAGCGGGCTGTTCACGGCGATGGTGGAGAGCGGAGATGTTATGGGCGCCTTCGCCGGCCATGATCACGATAACGATTATGCGGGTGTCTTGCACGGCATTCGGATCGGGTACGGAAGAGTGACGGGCTACGGCGGTTACGGCGCACTGCGGCGGGGAGCGCGCGTGATTCGCCTGTTCGAGGGGCAGCCTCGTTTCCGGACATGGATCCGGTTGGATGACGGGAGTGTTGCCGGATATGAGCACGTCGAATAGGTCTCGCTCCGGCATCCTGTCCTTGACATGGCCGATCTTCATGGAGTCCCTGTTCGGAATGCTGCTCGGCACCGCGGATACGATGATGCTGAGCAGCTATTCCGACGGGGCTGTGGCGGCCGTTGGCGTCGCCAATCAGATACTGACGGTAGTCGGCCTCATGTTCGGATTCGTTACCGTAGGCACGAGTGTCGTGCTCAATCAATGGCTGGGAGCGGGCAAGCTGCGCGATGCGGATCTAATCGGGAGAACCGCCCTCACGTTGAACGTGATGATCGGACTTCTGTTCAGCGCGGGATTGGGGACGCATGCGGATCTGTTCCTGCTCCTGTTCAAGCTGCCCCCGGATCTGCTGGCGGAAGGCAGCGCCTATTTGTCCATCGTCGGCAGCTCCGTGTTCATGGTCGCCATGAGTATGACGCTAGGCACGATGCTGCGCTGCCGGGGAATGGTGAAGGACATGATGGTCATCTCGTTCGGCGTCAATCTGCTGCATATCTTAGGCAACTATTTGGTTCTGATGGAGCCCTTCGGGCTGCCGGTTCTGGGCGTGGACGGCGTGGCTGTATCCACTTGGATCAGCCGGGCTATCGCTTTGGCTGCTTATTGGGCCGTGTGCAATCGGCGGCTGGAGCAGCCGGTACGCTTGATGAATCCTCTTCATATGAGGAAAGGGAACCTTCGCCTGATTTTCAAGCTGGGCATTCCTTCGGCGGGTGAACATGTGTCCTATAACCTGTCCCAGGTGGTCATCACGTATCTGGTAGCGCTCTTGGGAGCGGCGGCATTGACGACCAAAATTTATACGCAGAGCATTACGGCTTTCGTCTTCGTCTTTTCGATGGCGATCGGCCAAGGCACGCAAATTATGGTTGGCCACTTGATTGGAGCCATGCGCAAGGATGATGCCTATCAATCCGGCATCCGCCATCTGAAGCTGGCGGTTCTTGTGTCGCTGGGCATCGGCATCATCCTGTACAGCCTGTCCGATCCAATGATCGGCCTCTTCACATCCGATTCGGACATCTTGCAGCTTGGGAAGCAGCTCATGCTCTTGTCCATTCTGCTGGAGCCGGCCCGTGCCTGCAATATGGTGCTCATCAGCTCCTTGAATGCGGCAGGCGACGTCAAGTTTCCGGTGCTCATCGGCTTGGTGTCCATGTGGGGGCTCAGCGTTCCGCTGGCCTATCTGTTCGGGATTATATTCGAGCTGGGGCTGACAGGGATCTGGTTGGCGTTCGCCATCGATGAATGGGTGCGGGCGCTCGTGATGCTGCGCAGATGGAGGAAGCGCGCTTGGCAGCGTTTGAACATTTTAGCAGGGCAAGCAGGAGAATGAGAGAGCCATGGGCTGGTCCTATGGCTCTTTTGGCATGAAAATGAAAAACGGATGCGGCGCGTATATTTTTTCTCCCTATATGACATTTGTCATACCCTCGACTTGACGTTTATGACTACTGTGAGCTGGCCGTATTATCTATACTGAAGATAGGAATCTGCCGTTGTTGTTCGGATATGTTCCCCAAGCGTCAACCTAGGAGGAAAAACATACGATGACTCAATCCAAGCTATCCACTCTAAAGAAAAACGTTGCGCCATATGAAAAAAACGATCCAAAGTCCAGCATTCGGCAAATTATTAACACCTTGGGACCTTTATTGCTGCTCTGGTATGCTGCGTATTTAAGCCTTTCCGTATCGTATTGGCTTACCCTTCCTATCGCGATCGTCACCTCTGGATTTGTTATCCGGACGTTTATCATTTTTCATGACTGCTGCCACCAATCGTTCTTCAAAAGCCGCAAAGCCAATGATATACTCGGCACCATTACGGGCGTTCTGACACTCGTGCCATACCAGCAGTGGAAGAACAGTCATTCGATCCATCATGCAACGAGCAGCAATCTCGACAAACGGGGAACCGGAGATATGTGGGTTCTCACTGTAGAAGAATATGCCGCGGCTCCGTTATTGAAGCGAATTGCTTATCGCATATATCGCAATCCATTTGTTATGCTGGGACTCGGGCCTATTTTTATTTTCCTGATTGCGTACCGCTTTAACAGCAAAGGGGCGAGACGCAAGGAGCGCATCAACACTTACGTGACGAATGTGTCCATCGCCGCTCTGTACGCGCTGTTGTGCTGGGCCATTGGATGGCAGGCGTTTGTGATGATTCAAGGTCCGATCTTTTTCGTATCCGGCATGCTCGGAATCTGGCTGTTCTATGTCCAGCATCAGTTCGAGGATTCTTACTTCGAGAACGAGGATGAGTGGAGCTATGTGAAGGCGGCCGTGGAAGGAAGCTCTTATTACAAGCTGCCTAAGGTGCTGCAATGGATAACCGGCAATATTGGGTTTCATCACGTTCATCATTTGAGTCCCAAGGTGCCCAACTATAACTTGGAGAAGGCGCATAATGCGACTCCTCCCCTCCAAAAGGCAACGACGATTAATATCAGGACGAGCCTGAAGTCGCTCCGTTTCCGGTTATGGGATGAACAAAATAAAACGTTTGTCGGGTTCAAGGACATTAAGCATATGCTGGGCAAGCCCAACCGCGCGGCCGAACGCATGAAGAGAAGCGCCCCAAGCATGCAGGGAAAATAATCGCGTTCAGCAGCGTTTGTGTTATGATACAATTACATCTATTTCAACTCAGAGCAGGGAGGACGGCCATGCAGAAGTGGTATCAAATTTTTCACAGAAGCACGGGGCTCAGTCCATACGTATGGGTAGTCTTTTACATCCTCCCGTTCTATTTCATATTTCGTTCCTCTTCGACGTACCAAGTTGTAATCGGCATCGTTATGATTTTGATGTTCTTTATTTGCTACGTGCTGTCCTTTGTTGCGAAAGGATGGCTGGTGTACTTTTGGACGTCCTTGCAAATATTGATCTCCATTACGATGACCCTGCTGTTCGGCTATGTCTATTTCGCTCTCTTTTTAGCGTTTTTTATCGGCAATATCCAACACCGGATCGGATTTTTTACGTTATACTCGATTCATCTCGTCAGCACGATCGCAACGATCAACTTTGGCTTTGTCACGAAAAATCCGGTATTGATTTCCCAGCTTCCGTTTGTCCTTGTCAGCCTCATTGGCGTAATTCTCCTTCCGGTCACCACCTACAACCGCAACAAACGTGAAAAATTAGAGGGGCAATTGGAGGATGCGAACAAGCGGATTTCCGAGCTGGTCAAGCTGGAGGAGCGCCAGCGAATCGCCCGTGACCTCCATGATACACTGGGTCAGAAGCTGTCGTTAATCGGTCTGAAGAGCGACCTGGCCGGCAAGTTAATAAGCAAAAACCCTGCCCAAGCCCAATCGGAAATCAACGATGTCCGGCAAACGGCCAGAAGCGCCTTGAAGGAAGTGCGGGAAATGGTTACCCAAATGCGGGGGACGAGGTTAGAGGATGAGATGTTCCGCATCAAGCAAATTTTGAAGGCGGCGCAGATTGAATTCACCTTGGAAGGCGATCTGAAGCTCTCCAATACCTCGCTGTTGAACGAAAATGTGCTCGGCATGTGCCTGAAGGAAGCGGTGACCAACATCGTGAAGCATAGCAATGCGTCGGCTTGCTCGATCGTCATGGAGCCCTCGAACACCGAGCTGTGCGTGAAGGTGAAGGACAACGGGATCGGCATCGCAGGGGATGCTGCCTCTGCGCGGGGCAATGGGCTGCGGGGCATGAGGGAGCGGCTTGAGTTTGTGAATGGAAGCATGGACATCGTATCAGATAATGGAACAATGATCATAATTAAAGTGCCGAACGTATTCAAGCAACCGGAAAAGGAGGTGGGGATATGATTCGCATCGTAATCGCCGAGGACCAGCGGATGCTGCTGGGCGCGCTCGCTTCCCTGCTGGATCTGGAAGAGGATATGAGTGTCGTCGGCAGAGCGCGCAATGGCGAGGAAGCCGTGCAGCTCGTTCATCTGCATAAGCCGGATATTTGCATCATGGATATTGAAATGCCGGGGAAAAGCGGGTTGGATGCGGCCGAGGAGCTAAAGGGCTCCGGCTGCAAGGTGATGATATTGACCACTTTTGCCAGAGCCGGATATTTCGAGCGGGCTTTGAAGGCGGGCGCGAACGGCTATTTGTTGAAGGACAGCCCCAGCGAGGAGCTGGCTGACTCGATACGCAGCATTATGGCCGGGCGGCGCATCTATGCATCGGAACTGGTGGATGAGGCGTACGGCGAAGAAAATCCGTTGACCGAGCGGGAAAAGGAAGTGCTGGGGCTTATCGCCGACGGTAAAAATACGAAGGAAATCGCCGAGCAGCTCTATATTACGACGGGGACCGTCCGCAATTACATTTCCGTTATCTTGGATAAGCTCAATGTCAGCAACCGGATCGAAGCGATTACGCGGTTCAAGGAAAAGGGCTGGTTCAAGTAACGAGTTCGGTCGGTGCAAATAACTACCTTTCGAATCCCGCAAATGGCTTGCGGGATTTTTGCAATGGCAGCAGTTCGAGGCCGCGGAGTGCGTTGCGGAACTGCCGTTCATTATTGGAGCAAACGGAGTCTCCCCATCATTCAGGTCGCACCTAACACGGTGCGGCCTTTTTTATCTTTGGCTCACTCTCCCATAGCGTCAGAAAGGATGACGATCTGGATGGTATATGCCGATTCGTATCGCTAACGAGGAATAAAGCGACTGATGATGTGCCAGTTGCAGCTGCCCGGAGGGTGATCATTGGACGTGCCGCTTTCTGAATGATTGGGAGAGTGAAGCAAAGGGGCGAATGAAGCAGATCTCCTCTCAGTCTGAATGAGAACCATGTATTTCAAAAGGCCTCGGTAGAGGTTGGAGTGTGGCGAAATGTATTTGTACAGTTATTTTTGTGAAATAGAGCCTTTTTCGGCGTTTGAACTGCAAATATGCAGCTTAAAGCGATGTTTCTTCCATTATTTGTACGATAGTGTGAAAGTTAACTGTACGATTGCAGTCCAGCGTGGCGAAAGACGCAAAAAGAGAATTATCAAATGTATATTTGCAGTTGGAGACGCAACGTTGGGCCATAAACATGAGGGGCTGAGTGATAAACAAATCGTTATTACTGAAGAAAGGGGAGAGTGCGAGGAAGGCAATGAATTGCATATATGCCGTATCCTCACGCCGCTATACAAATAAGCAGGCTATCCCCGCTGCAGAACAAAATCTGCGCAAGGGACGGCCTGTTTGTGCGATCATACGATGAAGCAGCTTCAAAAATAGAAATGCATGAGACTTATAGAGCCGAGCAGCATGCCGGAGCCTCCGCCCAGGGCATAAGCTCCCAGCTTGCGGCCAAGAGAGGCCTTCCAAGCGAGCAGGGAGGGATCGGCCCGAATGAGTTCGTCTTCTTTCCGCAGCGCTTTTGATTTGTGAACGAATAATGACCCGAGACCCGCGAACCCCCGCAACAAAGGCGCCAAAAATCCGCTGTGCAGAACATAGCTGCTTGCGCCGATGACGAGCGCGATCAAGCCATACAGAAATAGCTGATTGACGATGGCAATGTCCGCGGCTGTGCCGAAGGCAGATGGCGAGCACGTGATGAAGAGCGCCACCATGAAGGTAACAGCAATATAACGCTTGAGCATTTATTGTTCGACCCGTGTGGCAAAGCGCAGATCCGGGTTGGAACGAGCATCGAATATGATGCCTGTTACCTTAGGACTTACCAAGGCTGTGTCTGCCGAGAACAGGATCGGGATAATCGGAAGGTCTTCCATCAGCACCTTCTCCGCTTGTTGCAGCAGTTCCACCCGTTTGTTCGGGTCCAATTCGTACGTGGACTTTTCGATCAGATTATCGTACTCCTTGTTGCTCCAGTTCGTGAAGTTGTTGGAGTTGCTGGACGTATAATGGCCCAGCACGCCAAGCGGATCCAAATAGTTGCCTTCCCATCCCATGCGGGCAGCTTGGAAATTTTTCTGCTTGAACGTATCGATGTAGGTCTTCCACTCCTGGTTCTCCAGCTTGATTTCCACGCCCAGATTTTCTTTGAGCATTTCCTGCAAGGCTTCTGCCACTTTCTTGTGGTTATCAGCCGTGTTGTACTTGAACGTCACCGGCGGAAGCTGAGTCAAGCCCTCTTCCTTCAAGCCTTCCGCAAGCAGTTCTTTCGCTTTTTGAGCATTGAACTCATAATATTTCTCCGGAGCATCGTCGCGGAAGTCTTTGCCCGACGGATTGGTCAACCCATAAGGCACATATCCGGTAGCAGGCGTTTCTCCGCCTTTCGTCACATTTTTCGTGAGGGACTCACGGTCGATGGCGTACGAGAAGGCCTGTCTGATTTTTTGGTTGGTGAACGGCTTTTCCTTCACGTTGAACGAATACGTATAAACGCTAAAAGAAGGATGAGACAAATATTCTTTATTTTCCTTTTCCTGATCGATCGTATCGAGCGGCAAGGACAGGATCATGTCGAGATCGCCTGTTTTGTACATTTGGTAGTAGGTCGTCGCGTCCTGCACCATCTTGAAATGAATCGTCTCCATCGAGATGGCATCCTTGTTCCAATAGTGATCGTTCTTGGCAAGTGTAATCTGTTCGTTATGCTTCCATTCCTGCGGAACGTAAGGCCCGTTGCCGACAATCGTATTGGACTCGGCTGCCCATTTCTCGTCCTTGTCAACGACCGTCGAACGGACGGGGAGATAGGCATGCCCCACCGCAATAATAGGGAAGATGCTGAGCGGCGCTTTTAATTCCACGACTAACGTGTGGTCATCCTTGGCCGTTACGCCAACGTCTTCCGCGCTCCCTTTGCCGGTGTTATATTCCTCGGCGCCCTTGATGTAGTAGAGTGAGGACGGGTCATAAGCGGCCGTCTTCGGATTCAATACACGCTTCCAGGAGTACTCGAAGTCTTGGGCCGTTACCGGGTCGCCATTGGACCATTTGGCTCCATCGCGGATGGTGAAGGTGTATGTCTTGGCGTCTGCCGACACGTCCACTTTGCTGGCCGCGCCCTCTACGATCTTTCCGGATTTGTCATAGGTATACAGGCCTTCGTATAGATTGTCGATAATAAAATACGAAGTCGTATCCGATGCGAAGGCGGGATCGAGCGTATACGGTTCCCCGCCGGACAGATTCGTTGTCAGCACCTGCGGAATCTGCTCCGCAGCGTTCTCGGCAGCTCCTTGCGCTGCGCCGGACGGATTGGCGGCATTGTTATCCTTGCTTGCACATCCAGCCAAGGCGGCTGCCGCGAGTAGTAGAATAGCCAACATTACGTTCCATTTTCTCATTGTCTTTCCTCCGTTAATATAAGTAAGTGATCAAAAGGGGCCACTTGGAATAACCTCTAAAAACTAATATAAATGGCATGCGACCCAATGGTTGGGGCGCGCCTCCTTGCCTTCCGGCATGCGCTGCGCGCAGACATCCGAGGCGGCGGGACATCTGGCGTGAAACGGACAGCCGGTTGGCGGCGAGAGCGGGCTTGGCGGATCTCCTTGCAGCACGATTCTTTCGCGCAGCCTTCTCTCCGAAGGGTTCGAAGCCGGTATTGCCGAGAGCAGCGCCTGCGTATAAGGATGGAGCGGTTCACGGAACAGCGAGCTGCGGTCGGCGAGCTCCATCATTTTGCCTAGGTACATCACGCCGATTCGGTCGCTAATATGCTTGACCATGGCCAGATCGTGCGCAATAAACAAGTAGCTCAGCCCTTCTTCCGCCTGCAAGTCCTTGAGCAGGTTGACGATTTGGGCTTGAATCGACACGTCGAGCGCCGATATCGGTTCATCTGCGACGATGAACTGCGGCTTTACCGCCAAGGCGCGCGCGATGCCGATCCTTTGACGCTGTCCCCCGCTGAATTCATGGGGGAACCGCAAGGCGTGATCCGGGTGCAATCCGACTCTTTCCAGGAGCTCGGCGATGCGCTCTTTTCTTGCTTTCCCCCTCGCCAGCCTATGGGCGTCAATCCCTTCCGCGATAATATCTCCGACTCTCAGCCGGGGATTGAGCGAGGCGTGCGGGTCTTGGAAGATCATCTGCATATTGCGATTCAGTTCCCGTTTCTCTTTGGCCCGAGCCAGAGCTATGTCTTTGCCGTTAAACACCACCTTTCCGGATGTAGCGCCGAGCAGCCCCGTAACTGTTTTTCCAAGTGTTGATTTTCCGCTGCCGCTTTCCCCTACGAGCCCGAGCGTCTCTCCGGGTTGGATGGTCAAGCTGATTCCGTCAACCGATTTCACGACCCGATCGGAAGCGATGCGGAAATGCTTGCGCAGCTCGTGAATTTCAAGAATGGGCTCCGGCATATTCGTACCTCCTTGCTGCGATAGGCGTGTGCTCGACAGGGGAACGGGGATCGTTCAGCCAGCACCGCGCGCTATGGTTATCAGTGAATGACATGGCTTCAGGCAGATGTTGAACGCACACCTCCATCGCGTAAGGACATCGCTGCGCAAACGGACATCCTTGCGGCGGCGAATACAGATCGGGCGGCGAGCCTTCAATCGGAATGAGGCGCTCCTGCTCCGGCGCGTCCAGCTTCGGCGTTGATTGCAGCAGTCCCCATGTATAAGGGTGCTTGGGGCGGTCGAAAATATCTTCCACCGTACCCGTCTCCACAATGATTCCGGCATACATCACGGCAACGCGGTGGGCCACTTCGGCCACGACACCCAAATCATGGGTGATGAGAAGGATGGAGCTGCCCATGCGTTCCTGCAAGCCGGTCAGCATATCCATAATTTGCGCTTGTATCGTCACATCCAGCGCGGTAGTCGGCTCGTCTGCAATGAGTAGCTTGGGGTTGCAGGCAAGCGCAATCGCAATGGAGACACGCTGCCGCATTCCTCCGCTGAACTCGTGCGGATATTGGTGATACCGGCTGGCCGCGTCGGGAATGCCAACAAGCTGCAGCAATTCGATGGTTCTGTGCCGCGCCTCGGACCGGGTAAGCTTCTGATGCTGCAGCAGTCCCTCGCCAATCTGCGTGCCGACCTTCATGGTCGGATTGAGCGAAGACATCGGATCCTGAAAGACCATGCCTATCTCGGAGCCCCTCAATTTCCGCAGCGCGCTTTTTTTTAACCGGGTAATGTCCCGGCCTTGAAAACGTATCTCTCCACCCTTAATCATGCCGTACGGAGAGGGCAGCATGCCCATGATAGCCCGGGCCGTCACGCTCTTCCCGCTGCCGCTCTCGCCTACGATGGCGAGTGTTTCCTGTTCGCCTACATGGAAGGACACGTCACGCACGGCTTGAAGTTCCCGCTCACGGGAGCGGAAAGCGACATTCAGATGATGAACCTCCAGCAAATGCTTCATGTGCGCACCTCCTTAGTTGTCCGACCGGGGATCCAGAACATCCTGCAGCCCGTCGCCAAATGCATTAAACGCAAACATAGTGAGCGAAATCATCAATCCGGGGAAAAACAGCCGCCACCATTGCCCGCTCAGGATGACACCGAGCGAATCGTTAGCCATCGTTCCCCAACTGGCCGCAGGGGCCTGAACGCCCAGACCGAGAAAGCTGAGGAACGATTCGGAAAAGATGGCCGCCGGTATCGTAAAGGTCAAATTGACAATAATGATGCCTGCCGCATTCGGAAGCAGATGTTTAAAAATAATGCGGGCATGCGACGTGCCCAGCTTTTGTGCCGCCAGTACGTATTCTTGCTGCTTCAACTGCAGAATCTGGCCGCGGACCACCCGCGCCATGCCCACCCAGCCCGTAATGGACAACGCGATAATCATCGTGACGATTCCCGGCTTCATAATGACAAGGAGCAAAATGATGACGAGCAAGTAAGGAATGCTGTACAAAATCTCAACGATGCGCATCAGAATGCCGTCCACCCGATCGCCGAGGCGTCCCCGTCCCGCCATATAACCGGATACGCCGCCCACCAGAATTCCCGCCACCAAGTCGATGGCCGCCGCGGCAAAGCCGATCGTAAGCGAGATTCGAGCGCCTGCCCAGGTACGCGCCCATACATCCCGTCCCAGATCATCGGTGCCGAACCAATGCTCGGCTGAAGGGGGCAGGTTCGTCCGCGTCAATGATTGGGCGCTTGGCGAATGGGGGAGCAAGGACGGGCCAATCACCGCAAGCAATATAATCAATAACAGCAGGGCAAGACCCAGCACTGACAACTTGTTTTTCAATAATTTCCGGACCATATCTCTCCATAAGGGAACGCTTGGCCGGGTTAGGACCTGGTCTGCCATGCTGCTCCGGTCTATGGGATGAAACAGATGATCCAATTCGGCTGATGATGCTTTCATGCTAATCTCCTTTGCTGGCTAGTTTGATTCTCGGATCGACGAACCGATAGGACATATCTATCAGGAATAAAGTGACCACCAGGACGGCGCTGTAAAAAATCGTCGTGCCCATAATGACGGGATAATCCCGGTTGAAAATACTGTCTACAAAATATTTGCCGATGCCCGGAATGGCGAAAATCTTCTCGACTACGAAGGTGCCGGTGACGACCGAGGCGAACAGCGGTCCCATAAAGGACAGCACGGGAATCAGTGAATTCCGCAGCCCGTGCCGAACGACTATCTTCCAGGCGGATAAGCCCTTGGCTTCGGCCGTCTGTATGTAGTCCTGATGCAGCACCTCCAGCATGCTGGTCCTCACGAAGCGGGCGATGATTGCTACGGGAGTGACGGCTAACGCCAACGACGGCAAAATCGTATGCTTCCATGTTCCCCAGGATGCGACGGGGAGAAGCCCCCATTTCACGGCCATATACTTAATCAGCAGCGGGGCCAGGATGAAGCTCGGAATGGAAATGCCGAGCATGGCGATGAACATGGATATATAGTCAAGTGTGCGATTATGGTTTAGCGCCGCGACAGTGCCCAAGGCGATTCCGGCGACAAGCGCGCAGAGCATGGACTGTATGCCCAATATGGCGGATGGGAGAAAGCCTCTGGCAATTAGCGTGTTCACATCCGTTGTTTTGGATTGGATGGAAGGCCCCAAGTCCAAGGTGAGCAAGCTTTTCAAATAAAATATATATTGAGTGGGCAATGGCTTATCCAGGTTGTACCTGGCCCGCATATTTTCCAGTACGGATTCAGGGATTGTCTTGGAATCGGAAGCAAAAGGATCGCCCGGGATGATATGCATGATCACAAAGGTTAAGGTGACGATGATCCACAGGGTAACCAGCATGGTGAACAGCCGTTTTAGCACATACATATTCGTTTATTCTCCTGTCTTTATAATTCTAAGTAATATTATCCGAATAGTAAGTATATAGCTTAAAAAAAGAGATATTCCATTAAAAGGATGAGATGTTAACTAAATTAAAATAGTTAAATCTTATTGGAATAGTATGAATAATAGGACAGAACCGGGGAGTTGTCAACTTATGAATATGTAAATGTTAGAGTTTATGAAATGGCGGGAATGGAAGGCGTGCGAAGCAGTGGAGGCGGGGAAAGATTGGTTCCGCTTTCAAGGGCTGGACTGTTCGGGGACTGCTGTTACCGCGCAATAGATAGGCTGCCTCAATCGATCTGTTCGCCGATCAGTTGCCAGAAGCGCAGCACATGGAATTATGTGTTGCTTGAGTATATTGACTCATGCGTTACACTAAGATTAGAAGTTCATCCACACGCTGCTCACCTCAGATTATGCACCGAAGCCAACCAGCTTGCGATGGGCTTTTTGCTTTTGTTTCCATGTAAGCGCATTAATGGCGCTTCAGCGGGGAGAGGATTGAATGCGGAACATCAGGAACCGGCTGCGCAATGTAAGCTTGAAGCAGAAGCTCATTATCGTGTTTTCATGCTTTCTCATTATTCCATTCGTCATCATCGGCGGCACGTTATCGTGGCTGTATATGGATTCGAACCGGAATATGATTTTGGACGCAGCGGTGGACAATAACAATCAGATCGTCAAAAACATCGACACGTCCCTGCAGCCCTTGCTGCGGCTGGCGATGTACCCCGAGCGGGATCAGACGATATTTCAAATTATGCGCAAAAACTACGATTCGCTGCCTTATCCGTTATACGAGCGAGGCCGGGACTTCGATACGGTGAACGGGATTATCCGGAACAGCATGATGCTCTATACGGATCTGCTGGACTCGGCCGTCATCTACCAGAGCGCCAATCATGTCGTAGTGGGGCGAAGCAATAATGGTTATATGGATCACAATTATTTGGAACATGAATTTTACTACGAGCCGTATATCCAAACGATTTTGCAGCAAAAAGGGCTTGTCGTTCCGGTCGGCATCCATCCCGAGAAGCTGATGTCGTTCCATGACACTCCGGTCGTGTCGATTGGCCGCGCCATTGTCGACCCGTATACGAAGGAGAACCTCGGCTTGATTCTGCTTAACATCGGCATCGACAAGCTGGCAGGCTTGTGGAGCAGCATCCACTTCACGGAGCATACGCAATTCTATTTACTTGATGAGCAGAAAAACATCGTATATAGCAAAAATCCGGACGATATCGGGGCGAAGGCAGCAAGCGTGTTGGAACATAGGAATGGCGGCGGGGAGCTCGGAACGAAGGAAGATGCCGCTAACTACATCATCACGTCTGCTTCCGAGGTAACGAATTGGCAAGCGGTGACGATTATACCGAAGCAGGAGTTGTTCTCGTTCGTGAACGTTATCGTGCGGACGATTTTCATTTCGCTGCTCGTTCTGCTCGGCTTGTCCATTCTTGCTTCAATATATATCGCGACGAGCATTACGAAACCGCTTTCGGCCTTGAACGCGAAGATGAAGCTGGTCGCCCAAGGCAAGCTGGACGTCAACATTGATATTCAGCATGGGGAAGTGGGCCGAATCAGCATCACGATCGATCATATGCTGCAGGAAATCCGGCGGCTCATTCAGCGCATCTATGACGAAGAGCAGGAGAAGCGGCACATGGAGCTGCTGGCGCTGCAATCGCAGATTCGGCCTCATTTTATGTACAATACGCTCAACGTCATCAAGTGGATGGCCAAAATTCAAGGCGCGACGGGAATCGAAGAGGCATTGACCGCTTTTTCCTCGGTCATCAAGTTCACGGCGAAGACAGAGAGCGATGTGGTGACGATTCAGGAGGAAGTCGAGTTCATCAAGAATTATACGAACATATTGGATTTCCGTTATTTCAACAAATTCGAGGTGGAGTATGACATTGACCCGGAGGTGCTTCCTTACAAGACATTGAAATTTCTGCTGCAGCCGCTGGTGGAAAATGCGGTTTTTCATGGCTTCGACGGCATTCCTTACAAAGGGAAGCTCAGCATTCGCATCTACCGGGATGGCGAGCATGTCGTTATGATTGTCGCTGACAACGGCAGAGGCATGTCAGGTCCGGAGCTGGAAGAATTGCAGCCTGGTCCGGGTTCGGATCCGATGAACGGAATCGGGGTGAAAAATATACGCTCGCGCATCGAACTGAACTATGGGACAGAGTGCGGGCTGTGGATGACGAGCGCAGAGAACGCCGGAACGACCGCTACCATCATCATTCCGGCCATTACAGAGGGAGAACGGGGGATTGGCAATGAGAGTATTAATCGTGGATGACGAGCCCTTGGTTCGTATCGGACTCAAATCGGCCATCCGCTGGGAAGCGGCCGGCCTCGAAATCGCGGGCGAAGCCGCCGATGGCGAGGAGGCGATAAAGCTCATATTGGAGCGGCAGCCGGATGTCGTCATGCTTGATATTAAGATGCCGAAGAAGGACGGTCTGGAAGTGTTGCAGGAAATGAAAGCGCTGCATGTTCCGGCCAAGGTTATCATTCTGAGCAGCTTTGACGATTTCAATCTGGTCAAAAAGGCGATGAAGCTGGGGGCCGCGGATTATTTTCATAAGCCGAGCATGAATGTGCAAGAGATCGAAGCGGTGCTGGCCAAATTAAAGGAAGAAGCCGAGTCCGGTTCCGAAGGAGCGCCCAGCCAGAGCGGCGGATCTGTTCGGGGCAAGGAGGATGTTGTGCGCCACCTGCTTCGCGGCAGCATGGATGGCGTCCGGCAGACGAAGCTGCAGGAGGGCAACTTGTATGCGCTGCTGTTCACGATTAAAAATTACACGCACGTCGCCAAGCGGTACACAAAGGACAATGCGTCCATCCTGCCCAATACGATCGGCAACATCGTCTCCGAGCTGCTGTCAAAAGAGCCAGAGGCGGAATATGTGCAGCTGGAGGACAACCTGTACGCCGTATTGGTGAGCCATAGCGGCACGAAGAGCGTGCAAGCCTCGTTCGCGCATGTGAATGAGCTCGTCTATCTCATTAGCGCTGCGCTGAAAAGGTTCGTCAACATCGACACCGTGTTCGGAATAAGCGGGCCTGCACAAGTCTATCAGGAGTGCGGCCAGGCGGCCATGCAGGCGCGGCAGGCGCTGGCAAGGAAGTTCTATCATCCGAACGACCCGATCTTTTATGCCGAGGCGCACCGGAACGGGGATGCCGAGCAAGCGCTGGAGCAGGTTAACGCTCATATCGCGGCGATGAAGAACGGGCTGAAGGACGAGAAATACGATGAATTCGCCCGCAGCCTGTCCGCGTGGGAGCAGTTCCTGCAGCAGAGCGAATGCATGGACGAGAAGGATGTCCGCAAAATTTATCAGGGACTCTTGTTCATGCTGAAGGACGGCGAGGAATATTGGGGCGATGCGAACCGGCTGGAAGAGATTGAGGATTTCAGCGAGCTGTCGGTTGTCTATCATTCGCTGTTCAATGAGCGGCTGGCGGAGAAGCTGGCGCAGCAGCATAAGGAATACAGTCCGCTCATCCGCGGCATTTTGCAATATATCGACACGAATTACCGGGAAGACATCTCGCTCAAAAGCTTGGGGGAGCAGTTCCATGTCAGTCCGAACTATATTAGCCGGCTGTTCAAGCAGGAGGTGAACCGGGGCCTGTTCGATTATCTCAATGAGGTGCGCATCGAGAAGGCGAAGGAGCTGCTGCTGGATTACCGCTACAAAATTTACGAGGTGGCGGATATGACGGGCTTCAACAGCCAAGTCCATTTTGCGATTGTGTTTCATAAGTATGTCGGTATGTCGCCCAAGGAGTACCGCAAAGAAACGGTCTGAATCCCTTTTGATCACGAAGTATAACTGTAAGCGGTCTCGGCATCGAATCTTGCATTCACCCTCGAAGTCCGATGCTCATGTAGTCTGGCCTACATTCCGCTTCTCCTTCTTCGGGTTCTTGCAACCTTCTCGGTGCTGAAAAGGGATCCCTTTTGACCATTAAGGAATGCTCAATCTCTGTGAAGACTAAAGCAGAAGGAAACATTCCTTATGGCGATAAAACCAACCTTTAAACGCGGTCGCTCATCCTCGAAGGGCCTCGATAGAGGTTTTCTCATCACGAAGTATAACTGTAAGCGGTCTCGGCATCGAATCTTGCATTCACCCTCGTAAAGCTTATGTTTCCGAAGCATGTTTCCTGCGGAAACATTTCAGATGCTCATGTAGTCTGGCCTACATTCCGCTTCTCCTTCTTCGGGTCATATGTAAAGCGGCAACCCTCAGCGGGGACTTATAGCAATATGAGTTCCTCTGTGGTTATTTGTACTTTTTTGAACATTGCCGCGATTCATGTCACAAATAAGCGACTTGAGATTGTTATATAGATGAATCCAATTAGTTCTGTAAGAAGAGAGGAGCAATAACAAATGAAAACGACGATGAAATTGGCAATTGCCACTCTCAGCAGTATGCTGCTGTTCAGTTCCATGAATCTCGCTGTGGAGGCAGCTTCCCCCCAGTCCGTAAGCGACAGAGCGGTGAAGACGGCGGCTGCTAAGCCGAAGGCTGCAAATGAAGGGGAGAAGCTAGAGAAAGAAGAGCAGGCGAGAATAGCCGAATTGCTTGAAAAAAATCCAGATGATACGTATATGGTATACGTCAGCAATGAAGTATCGAAAAGAAAAAACGCTAAAGTTTATTCCATGGGGAACCCTTTTCCAAAGTTCGATACATATGAAGATTACCAAAAAAAGGCATCAACCTTGAAAGATACGGTGCTGCAACAACCTGCTGACCTGCCGGAAGGTTATCAATTCGTGACGGCAGGAATCGCCGGTCCATACAGCACTGATTATACAAAAGAACTGGAGGCCGAGGCGAAGAAGCTTGGGAAGAAGATTTATTCCAAAAAGATTAACTGGACGCGAGCGAACGGAATCGTTCTAGAGTATGCGAATGGAGAAAATCAATTGTTCTTGGAATATAAGCGTCTTGATCCGAAGGAATCTGTCGATCAAAAAGGGTATTCCTATGAATCCGCTGAGGAAATGAAGAAGAAATATCCACATCTAGAGAAAGAAGACCTGAAAAACACCCTTATTTGGTTCGAGAAGGGCAAGCAATTTACAATCACAACGAATCCAGAGAACCCCTTGACGAAGGAGAAGCTCATCAAGCTTGCTGAAACGATGGTCAGAAAATAAATACACAAAGTCGCAATAAACGGCAATGCGGGCTGTCTAAAACAGACAAATAAGCATGAAGAGCGGCAACCCTCAGAGGGGAATTAGGGCACTAAGTATTCCTCTGGGGGTTGTTTGTGTTTAATAGTTCGATTTCGTTAAAGAAATGTCAATCGCGTTAAATAAAAAGGTTCTTCTAGGAGGTGCTGCTGTTAAGCTCCAGGAACAAAGTCAATCCTGATAAATGAATCATCATTTCAATAATGTCGCCAGCCGGCTGAAAACGGTACCATTGTAGTCAGAGGTTCACAACCGAAGAGATTGGGAGGAGAGGTCATGAACAAAATGAAAAGGCTTACCGTATTGCTGCTGGTGTCGCTGCTGCTGTTGGTCACGGCTTGCGGCAAGGATAGCGGGAATGGCACTCCGGCGGCGGGCAAGGACGAGTCACAGGAAAAAGCGACAGTGACGATGGGGTTCTGGGGCACGGCGCAGGATTTGAAAATTTATCAGGATGCGGCGGCTTCCATTAGCGACCAGTATCCGAACTTGGAATTGAAAATCAAGCAGTATCCGAGCAGCGAGCAGTTCTGGAATGTGCTGCCGGGCGAAATTGCGGCGGGTGTAGCGCCCGACTTCATAAAGATTTCCAACGAAGGGGCGTACGAGTATATTAACAAAGGCCTGTTCACTTCGTTGGACGAGCTCATCGCCTCGTCAGATGTGGATATGAACCGCTTCGCGGCTTCGTCGGCGGATATCTGGAAGGTCGATGATAAGCTGTATGGCATTCCGAACTTGACGATGCCGTCGATGTTCTTCATCAACGCCGACATGTGGAAGGAAGCGGGTCTTGGCGAGTATCCGCAGACATGGGACGAAGTGGAAGCGGCCGCCAAGAAATTGACGAAGGATGACGTGTACGGCATTACGATCAACATCGATGCGTATCACATTACGAACTATGTGAAGAGCTACGGCGGCGGCTGGGGCAACGGGAAGACGATCAACTCGGCCGAGAACGTGCAGGGGCTGCAGAAAATTTTCGATATGTACAAAGAGGGCGTTGCCGTGACGCCGAAAGCGCTTGGCTATGGCTGGGACGGCGAAGTATTTGCGAATGGCAAAGCGGCGATGACGACGGGCGGATACTGGTACAAAGGTTATTTGAAGGATGCCAATCCGAACCTGAACTATGTCGCGCTTCCGGTGCCTAAGGGAACGGTCAACGGCGGCACGATGATTTCCGACGCTTATGTCGTATTGAAGGACGCGAAGAACAAGGAAGCGGCGCTCAAGGCTGCGTATTATTTGACAAATGACAAGACACAGACCGAGTTCCTGAAGCTTGGCTTCAATTCGGCGGTAACGAGCTTGTCAGCCAAATATTTCGAAGAGAATCCGGAATTCAAAGCGGTCGAGAAGGCGCTTGACTATAGCACTGACTTCGCTTATCCGGCAGAAACGAAGAAGTTCATTGATGAATTGGTGAAACAGCTTGAAGCGACCATCTTGGGCGGCACGAGCCAGACGCCGCAGCAATTGCTCGACGGCATTCAGCAACAATTTCAGTAGGTAATCGGGTTCCCGTTTCCGTCTTGTGAAGCGGGAACAGCTTTATTCGTTGATATGAGGACTTAATAGCGGAACAACTTCCAAATTAATTTGAACATTCAGGAGGCTTGCTTATGGCTGCCTATGACAATAAACATGCAACGGCGGATTACAGCCGCTTGAACAAACGCCCGTCGCGGTTCCGTTCGCTCGCGGATTCGGATACCGCGGTCGGCTGGCTGTTCACGCTGCCGTTTCTGGTGCTGTGGGTATGGTGGTTTTTGTACCCGTTCGCGCAATCCTTCCTGCGCAGCTTTCAGGAAGTCAGCTTCACGGCGCTAGGTGATGCGTCCTTCATCGGGCTGCAGAACTATATCCATATTTTGCAGGACCCCGAGTTCTATCAGGCGGTGCTTCATTCCTTGCAGATCGTCGTTATCGCCGTTCCGGTGCAGACGCTGCTCGGCTTGCTGATGGCGGTGCTCGTCAATCAGAAGATGAAGGGCCGGGGAATATTCCGCACCGTGTTCTTCATTCCGTATATTACGTCGCAGATCGCGGTAACGACGGTGTTCATGATGCTGTTCAAGAAGGGAACCTTCGTGACGAAATTTTTCACGCTGTTCGGGTTCGCGGATACGACGTGGTTCGCAGATACGCGCTATGCGCTTTTGTTCGTCAGCATTCTGTTCATTTTCCAGCAGTGCGGGTTCAGCATGATCGTATACTTGTCCGGGCTGCAGGAGATTCCGCGCGATCTGTACGAAGCGGGGCAGATGGACGGAGCGTCCAAATGGGCGCAGTTCCGCTATATTACGCTCCCTTCCCTGAAGCCGGTCACGTTCTTCGTCGTCTCGGTCGCGACGCTGCTCGGCTTCCAGATCTACGATCAGATTGCCGCGATCTCGCGTTACGGCGCTTTGGGCTCTCCGGCCGGGGCGACGAGTACGGTCGTCACTTATTTCTATCAGCACGGCATCCGGTATATGAATATCGGGTACGGAAGCGCGGCCGTCGTACTATTTTTCCTCATTATTCTGTTGATTACGTTCCTGCAAAAAAAATGGCTGGGCGATAAGGAGTGACAACGATGCAGGCTAACAAACGCTTTACCGGATTGCTTCATTATGCCGTCGTCCTCTTGCTCGGACTGGTGTTCCTCCTTCCCTTCGCCTATACGCTGTATACGTCGTTCGTGACGATGCAGGATGTGAACAAGCTGGCGGGGATGCCGCATTGGACGCTGGACAACTATAAGCTGTTCTTCACGAATGAAGCGTACAACGTGCCGAAATGGTTCCTGAACACAGTCATTATGACGGGGCTCGTCATTATCGGCAACCTGATAATTAACCCGATGGCGGGCTTCGCGCTTGCGAAGCTGGAGTTCCCGGGCAAGCGGATCATCTTCTGGATCGTCGTGGCGACGATGATGGTGCCGTATCAGATGATTTTGATTCCGGTCTACGTCAATATGGCGCAGATTGGCTGGCTGAATACGTTCGCGGCGTTGACCGTTCCGTTTCTGTATCAGTGCCTGTACATCTTCATGATGAGGCAATTTTTCATCGGCGTGCCGAATGAATTCATCGAAGCGGCGCGGCTGGACGGCTTGACGAAGATGGGCTCGTTCTGGCGCATCGTCTATCCGCTCGCGAAGTCGCCGCTCATTACGATGTCGATACTCGCATTTGCGGGCACATGGAACAGCTACCTCATTCCGAGCACGCTGGCCAACAGTCCCGATCAATATGTGCTGGTCGTGGGTCTCAACAGTGTCAAGGATATGTTTTTCGAGAATACTCCGCTCATTATGGCCGGGGTTGTGCTGTCCACCTTGCCGATTCTTATCTTCTTCTTCCTGTTCCAGAAGCAGTATGTCGAGGGGATATCCAGCTCCGGCATTAAGGGATAAGGGATGAAGCGCCAGCAGAAGTGGAGAGGAATGGACAGATGCTGCATGGAGTCTGCTTCTTTGCTTCTGTATCAGGTATTCAGCAGTAAGATGAAATGGTTGGGACAGATGCGCGGAGACTGACGGCATGGAAGCGGATTGCTGGATTGCATAGATGACTTGCGGTCATGGCTGCAAAATGACAAGGGAATGAGGCGGGAACATGGACTATTGTGTGATTAAAGAAGGCGATCTGTTCTACTTGACGGATAAAAATGGCGATATCGCCGCGGAGCACGACGGCGGATATGGGCTGTATACGAAGGATACGCGGTTCTTGAGCCGGATGGAAGTATATATTGACGGCGAGAAGCCTGCGCTGCTGTCCTCGTCGTCGGATAAAAGCTACTTCGCGTCCATCCGGGCGATGAAGGAACGCAAGGACGAAGGGGCGATCGAGCTCCAGCGGGAGCGGTTCATCTTCGACGGCGTGTTGTACGAGCGGATGACGGTAACGAACTATTTCCCGCAGGCGGCTGCTTGTGAGCTGGCGGTTGCGTTCGATGCCGACTTCCAGGACATGTTCCTCGTCCGCAAATACCGGACGGGTGAAGTGGGCCGGATTAGCGGCCGCGAGGCGGGGGAGCGGCATGCGGCAATCCGTTATGCGGGCGCAGATGGCATGATGCGGGAAACCGTGGTGCAATGGGACCGGGAAGCGGGCCGCGTGGAGGAAGATAGTGCGGTAAGCTTCGCGCTGGAGCTGGCCCCGAAGGAAGCGGCGCGCATCTGCTTCGCCATCATGCCGGTATTGGCAGGGCAGCAGGCGGCTGTGCTGCCGTTCGAGGAAGGCCTGCGCCGCTTGGAAGAGTCCTATGCGGCATGGGAGGAGGAGACGGCCAGCGTCACGACCGATTCCGAGCTGTTCAACGGCCTGTATCGTCGCGGGGTGCAGGATCTGCGCATGCTGATGACCGATGTCGGTTACGGCGATACGCCGGTGGCCGGACTGCCATGGTTCGCCGTTCCGTTCGGCCGCGACAGCCTGATCACATCCTTGTTCATGCTGCCGCTGCAGCCCGAGAAGGTGAAGGGCACGCTGCGTACGTTGGCCGCTTACCAAGGGAAGGCCTGGGATAAATGGCGCGATGAACAGCCCGGCAAGATTATGCACGAGATCCGCTTCGGCGAGCTGGTGACGACGAAGCAGTCGCCGTTCTCCCCTTACTATGGAACCGTCGATTCCACGCCGCTGTTCCTCGCGCTCATCGGCGAATATGTGCGCTGGACGGGCGATCTGACGCTTGCTGAAGAGCTCAAGCCGAACATGCTGCGCGCGCTCGAGTGGATCGACCGTGCCGTCTTGGCAGGCGCAGGGTTCGTGACGTATCATCAGGAGGCGGAGAAGGGATTCCCGAACCAGGGCTGGAAGGATTCAAGCAATTCGATCGTCCACGCTTCGGGAGAATACGCCGCTTCGCCGATTGCTTTGTCCGAGGTGCAAGGGTATGTGTATCAGGCGAAAAAGAGCCTGGCTCCCGTATTCGCAGCCATGGGCGAAGCGGTGCTGGCCGAAAGGCTGGAACGGGAGGCGCAGGAACTGAGAGCCAGATTCGAGCGGGAATTCTGGATGGAGCGGGAAGGCTTCTATGCGATCGCGCTCGACAAGGAGCAGCGTCAAGTAGAGTCCGTTACCTCCAATCCGGGGCATCTGCTCCTGTCCGGCCTGCCGGATTGGGAACGTGCCGAGCAGGTCGCCGCGCGGCTGCTCGCCGTAGACATGTTCAGCGGCTATGGCATCCGTACGATGAGCACAGAGGCGGCCGGATATTATCCGATGAGCTACCACAACGGCAGCGTCTGGCCGCATGACAATGCCTTGATTCTGCTCGGCTTGAGCCGCTTGGGCTTCAAGCGGGAAGCAGGCAAGGTGATTTCGGGGTTGCTTGCGGCGTCCCGGCATTTTGAGTATCAAAGGCTGCCTGAATTGTATTGCGGACACGGCGCGGAACTGGGCGAGCCGGTGCCGTATCCTTCGACATGCTCCCCGCAGGCCTGGTCGGCAGGCACGGCGGTCGCCTTTGTGCAGGCGATGCTGGGCCTCGATCCGAACGTGCCGGCAGGCGAGATTCGCATCAACCCGATGCTGCCGGAAGGGATTGGCGAGCTGACGGTCGAGCGGCTGCGCATTGGCGCGGGCGAGCTGTCCTTGAAGGTCACACGCTTGCGGGAAGGCGCGGACGAGGTTGGCGTCGAGGTGCTTGGCAATACTACAGGCTTAGCCATTGTGCAATTCGGTGTAGAATAGTAGTGTTAGTGTATATAGAGTAGTGTATATAGAGTAATAGACAACGGCCGTCTTCGTGACGGCCGCTTCTCGCAATAATCACAATAGATGAGAAGGATAGCGGCAGAAGATGCAGGAAGGAGCAGGCAGATGAAGCGAACATGGTGGAAAGAGGCTGTTGTGTATCAGGTATATTGGAGAAGCTTCAATGATACGAATGGGGATGGATACGGAGATTTGGAGGGGGTCATCCAGAAACTTGACTATATCCGCGATCTCGGCGTTGACGTCATCTGGCTCAATCCGTGCTATGGATCGCCAGATGTGGATAACGGCTACGATATTGCCGATTACCGCTCGATTATGCCGAAGGCGGGCACGATGGACACCTTCGAGCGCTTGCTGCAAGAAACGCATGCGCGCGGCATGAAGCTCATCATGGATTTGGTCGTGAACCATACCTCTGATCAGCATCCGTGGTTCACGGAGTCGCGCTCGGCGAAGGACCATCCGAAGCGGGACTATTACATCTGGCGGAAAGAGCCGAATAACTGGCGCTCGTACTTCACCCCTTCCACCTGGGAGTATGACGAAGCGACGGGAGAGTATTACTTCCATTCCTTCGCCGTGCAGCAGCCTGACCTGAATTGGGACAACCCGCGCGTGCGCGAAGAAATATATGATATGATGCGCTTCTGGCTGGATAAAGGCATCGACGGCTTCCGCATGGATGTCATCAACCTGCTTGCGAAGCAAGCCGGATTCCCGGATGCGGCAAACCCGGACGATATTTCATACTTGGGCAACAACCCCGGCATTCATGAATACCTGCAAGAGATGCACGACAAGGTGCTGCGGCATTACGACATTTTCACGGTCGGGGAAATCCCGTTCGTCACGCCGGAAGACGGCGTGCTGTATGTGGGCGAGGAGCGCGGCGAGCTGCATACGCTCTTCCACTTCGAGGTGTGCGACTATATGGCGCATTGGGACATGCAGCGCTTCAAAGAAATTCAGAAGCGGTGGTATGAGGGCATGTGGGGCAAGGGCTGGAATTCCCAATTCCTGAACAACCATGACCATACCCGTGTCGTCACCCGGTTCGGCAACGATACGGCGTACCGCGTGGAGTCGGCGAAGTGCTTCGCGACACTGCTGCATACGCTGCCCGGCATGCCCTACATCTTTCAAGGCGAAGAGATTGGGATGACCGGCGTCCGCTTCGATTCCATCGACGACTACAACGACATCGCGATGAAAAACAAATATAAGGAAGAAGTTGGCAAGGGCCGCGATCCGCAGGAAGTGTTCGCGAGCCTGCTTCACTTGGCGCGGGACAATTCCCGCACGCCGATGCAGTGGGACGATTCAGCGAATGGCGGCTTCACCGCCGGCACTCCATGGATGAAGGTGAATCCGAACTACCGGGATATCAACGTAAGCGCGGCACTGTCCGATCCGAACTCCGTCTTTTATTACTACAAGACGCTTATCCAGCTGCGGAAGCAGCATCCGGTGATGGTATACGGCAGCTACGAGCCGCTGTTGGAGGAGCACGAGCAGATCTATACTTACACCCGTTCGTTGGATGGGGAGAAATGGCTGATTGTGCTGAACATTTCGGAGCAAACGGTGGCGTGCGAGCCGCCTGCTTCTGTCTCATTAGCGGGAGCAGAACTGCTTATTGGGAATTATGCGGTGGAATCGGATGCAGGCGAGCTGCGATTGAAGCCGTATGAGGCGCGGGTGTATCGGTTGGCGTAGAAGTGAATAGAGTAAAGCGGGAACATCCTTTACTGGGGCGGGGGCCTTGGTAGGGGATGTTTTTTTTGAGATGAGTTTGATTAAAATGTACAAATTATGCATCAATTGATGGGATCCATTCTCCCTATGTTTTCTAACCATCCATCGAAAAGCACCCGTTGAAAGGCTTGCATATCCTCATAGTCTAATGTATGTTATTGCTGACAGGCGCGAAAATGATCACTATATTCCAAGGTTGTATTTTAAATATTTATGAGATCATTTACCCTTTGCCCAACGTAGCAAGCAGGCTCTTCACCGAGGCGAAGGAGCTGTTATCAGGAGACAACTAACATTGTCAACTTCCTGATATTATGTATCAGCAGTAACACATTAATGGGGTATACCCTGAGACTCTAAATTCAATTGAAAATTAAATTATACACTAAAATGTACAGTGAAATGTGTAGAGTGTGGATACTTGAGGTCGGCAACTTAAAGTTTTAATCACACGTAGAAATGAATTATTGAAAACTAACGAAAAGCAGCCGATGTATAAAGTCCCAAGAGTGAACTACACAACTCCCTCGGTACGATTTAATTTTCTCACGAATGCTCGCTTATTCGCAGGATTTCACCCTTGCCAGAAATCCAGAAAGATAGTAAATGGAAGACCATAGAAGACCAGGATAACATGAAGGCGCGAGGAAATAGAGGGGGAGGTCGAAACCCCATATCCTTCCATATACTGCACGCATTCTCCACGCCGCCCCTAGAGGTTATCACTCCCATGTCTCAACGGGTCTATGCCCTCTCATTCCTTCGTTACACCTGTCCAAGGGGTGGAGGCTGGTCTAGCTAACGGTACGGGTCGGTGCCCTTTGGTTGAATACATCCGGTACTCTGTGCTTTCTTTTTGAAATCCCGCGAATAAGTCAAAATTCGTACGACGAAATGGTAGGATATTGCTTAAGCTGCTAGTTGAATTGGTATTGTTTTATGAGGTTTGTAGGCTTCACGGCTCCGAGCCATTCCAATGAGTATTCGAGCTAATTTACCACATAGCTTCATAAGAGACCTCATTTTCTTCATCTTTTTTCCCTGTACATTGTACGCGTGCATGGCTTTGAATTCCGGATTGTTCGCCACTAAACTCATGGTCATCATGAAGATGAAACGGCGGAGGCGAGATCGTCCTCGTTTACTAATTTTCATCTGTCCAGTCCATTTTCCTGAGCTTGCTTCCGCAAGGTTGAGGCCAGCATGTCGCAAAAGTGCATTGCCGTGAACAAAGCCGCTTAAATCTCCTGCCTCACCAAGAATACCGGCCAGTGAAATGGCGCTAATCCCTTTGACAGCAAGCATAGACTTGGCAAAGGGAATACGATCCAACACGGCGATGATCTCCATTTCAACCGTTTTGAGCTGCAGGCAAGCAAGGTCGTACTCATCGAATAATTGCTTTAAGTGAAGCTTGTAGGCATTCGTGGCTTGTTTAGAACCAACGGAACAGCTAGCAAGCGCGATGAGAGCACGAGCTTTTCGCTCACCAGAATGACGCTTCATCAGCGATTTCCACCCTTCAATGATATCTTTAGGCTGTAGTTTACGAATTTCTTCAGGCGTAGGGAAAAGACGAAGGGTGGCCAACGAACCGGTGCACATCAGGCTCTTAAAGACCTGACGCAGCTCCGGGAAAACAATGTCTACCCAACGATGGATTTGGTTTTTGGCACTAACGAGTCTCGTTACGACAGAGTCCCGATTTGAGAGAAAGACTCGAAGCTCTTCAAAGGCTTCGGGCGTGTTACGAGTGAATGAGTAGTAGCCATTCTTAACCATGTCGGCTATGACTAGCGCATCTTTCTTGTCGCTTTTGGATGGTGTATTGTCGCGGTTTTCTTTATTTTTCTTAACCAGGTGTGGATTAACAAGAACGACTTCAAACTGGCGCTCGGAGAGCCACCTGGAGAGATTGAGCCAGTAATGCCTGGTAGGTTCCATGCCAACAATGGCTGCCGTTAGTCCATGCGCGGCTTGCAGCGAAAGGATCCACTGGAGAAGGCTGTGAAAGCCTTCTTCATCATTTGAGAAGGATAAAGGATTACCGACAACAATTCCACGAAAGTTAACAGCACGTGCGATATGCATTTGCTGAGCGATGTCGATCCCGACGACGAGATGCTGAGCAGTAATTTTTTCAATGAGTTGATTTTGTTTGTCCTGCGATTTAAACTTCATAGTAGAGCGTCCTCCTAGATGATGGGATTTTAATGGCTATGACCCGTTGCGTACTCCCATCGTACCGAGGCGCTTTTCTTTTTTCAAAGACGAAATTAATCCATCTACAGGAATGCTAATGGGACTTAATATTATTACAAATATAAATTCATTCTTTGTTCGTTGATGATGCTTCCCTTGATTTATTCAATTCGGATACAGTTTTACTACCGTTCTCATAGTATTCAATATTGATCCAGTTTCTATAATGTTCCTCGACCTCTTGAGAGAATGCAATGGTTTTTCTTTTTAAGTTGTGCATTGACGTTACATCCAGGTTGTACAACTTATAATAAATTTCAGTTCTTATCGCGGCATAGGAAAGGATGGCCGTAGCCATTCTAACGCCATGTGCCAATTCCAGCGCGATTCTGCGCTCCTGCTCTCGCTTGTTCCTGTCCCAGATAACTCCGATTGCATCGCCATCCATATGGACCAGATGGCTTCCTATAGCATAATCATGATAAGTTGAGACAAGAGTGTCATATGCGGGTTCGCCACTCGCAGATAAAGTTCTGACAATTTCGCTAAATGACCACTTCTGCTCCATTTGTTTTCGGATTTTCTTTGGGTATTTATTTTCCAATGCTGCTAACTCTTCTTCAGTCAGGATAATGTCTTTCATTGGTTTCTGCATGTCAAAGTCTGATGAATTTTTATCTATTGACAAGGAATCCAGCGCTTTTTTGTGTCGGCTGATTAACTTCAATTCAGGAATTACATGCCAAAACTCGTGACATTTATCAAGAATCATTTCGTCACTGTCATGAGCAACAAACATTAGCTTAACCGTTCCTTCGAGCAGCGATCTGTAAAGAATATGGGCGTCCCATAATCTGTATCTACTTATCAGAAATAGGACACTTTCACTGGTTGAATAGCAGGAAGTAAACAGGTTTGACACAACAAACTGAACCAGTTTAGGAACAGTGGAATACTCTTTGTAAAGGGGGGGGCTGATATCCAGGGACTCTCTTAATAGGAATGACGCCTGGTTTGATATGTTGCTAAGAGACAGTTGAAGTTCAGTGGTATTCATTTATAACCTCCTGGTAAGATGGGAATATCTGTGAAAGAGACAACATTTCATAATATTACCAAGTGTGATATATTTCAATTAGTCGAAAAGCACCCGCTAAAAAATCCCATGGTGAATTCACAGGGACTTTTTCTTTTTTATACTACCAAATTTTATCCATACAAATCTGGATTCAGCTCATTTACAAATGGTGATATGGGAGCTACAGCCAAAAGAGTGAGTGTCAATCGTGCTCGTGTCATGGCAACATACAGTTTTTTTCGCTCAGTTGCTTTAAATGCTTCCGGATCATCACCCGGATCCATTATTCCAAACGGTATTTTTCCATCCTGAAGCCCGGTTACAATTACATGTTCAAACTCCAAGCCTTTGGAGGAATGGAAGGTGACCAACTTTACGCCAGGAACAAGAAAATTTGCTTCTTCGGATTTAATGTGTATACTTCCGATCTTGTTCTGGGAAAGGAAGTTTTCATATTCATTCAACCTGTCTTGCGAATACGCGATGATGGCAATTGTATCGTTTGGATATAGGTCCTTCAATTGCCTTACTTTTCTCAGAACAAAGTTCTTTTCATTTTCCAAATTGTCAGAAATAATAAGCTCCGGTTTTGGCCCGCTACCTTCTGGATCCTGTGAAGGCAAGAAATCTTCATCCGCCAAAAGTTGCTTGTCATGAGATTGTAGACTCCTGGCCAACTGTATAATCTCCTTGGTAGACCGATGTGTTATTCCTAGTAGCTTACTTCTTGCTCCTCGAATCTCAATACCCACACTTTTCCATGTAAAGTGTCTCCGATATATTTGTTGTCCTTTATCAGCGGCAATGGTAAGGCTTTTGGCAGTCATTAGTTTGATTGCACGAAATTGCGCTGGTGAAAGATCTTGAGCTTCATCTATAAGAATGTGGCTTGCCATTTTGTCTTTTGGTATGCGAGTCGCGTTTTTAATAATCAACAAAGCAACATCATCAAAATCGATACATCGTTCACTTTTCAAAAGCTCTTGATACTTTTCATAGATATCGTAAATGGATTCACGATGACTCTTGGTGATTTGAATCTGAGTGCCACGACCTGTTCTTTGAATTTCTAAATATTCAGAGCGGCTTTTGATATTATTGCTTTTGATCCAAGTAATTTCCTCGGAAAGAAAACGGAGCAAAGCACGATCTTCACTCAGTTTGGCAGCCTGGACACGTGGCAAGTCTGGATTTCCATATTTATTTATCGTGTTTTTCGCCCATTTTACAAAACGTGGCTTTTCATCTGTTGTACGATAATTGGAAATTCCCGATTCCCGTAGCAAGGAGGAGCCCCATCCATGAAATGTGAGTGCTCCGACAGGCTCCTCTTTCGAAGAACGCGCCATCTGTGTAATGTAAGTGGCCAATGCCTTATTATATGTCAAGAGTAAAACCTTTGGACCGGTAGTTATTTGAACGCCTTTTTTTTGAAGAAATAAAGCCCTTTCAATGATAACAGTAGTTTTGCCTGCTCCGGGAATTCCGCGTACCAACAATTCGCCATCCGGACGGAAATTGACGCAACTTTCTTGTTCAGGGGTTAGCTTGATAATTTTCACTGCCACGATTTTTCACTCTCCGTTTATGACTAGTACTCTTCTTCGAACAATTTCCAAAGATTTTCCCGTTCTTCTTTTTCTCTTGCTTGTTGGACGGACCGAGCCTGTTCTATGGAAGCTGCAATTTCCGTATCAAAACGTGTTTCCTTTTCGTCGTTCGCCTTGCCTCCTAGGACCGAATATTCCAAGTAGGAAGTATTCGGACCTTTGCAATTATCAAAGAAACTTTCGGAATGAATACCCGGCCTCCCAATGACATATAGTCTTTCTTGTGCTCTTGTAATGCCGACGTAGAGAAGCCGTCTTTCTTCATCCAAATCCGGTTGACTTCCATGAGGAAATGAACGGTCGCCAAGGTAAAGAAGAAAGACAACCCGAAATTCTTCGCCCTTTGCCGAGTGTACCGTTCCAATTTTTATGTGGCAATTCCCTTGTTCGTCCGAATCTTCCGTGGTCATGTTATCGAACAAAAAGTCTGCCGCTTCATAACAATACGAGGCACCGGAATCGAGAGCTTCATGGATATAGGAATGAAATTGTTCGTTTGTCATGCTCGATGGTAAGGTTATTTTCAAATCAGTCGATATAAGATCGCTCAATGATTTTCCGTAATGTTCTGGATCTTGAAAGAGGGAATACAGAAATTGGAAGTGATCATGACGATCCTTTTGTGTTTGTGTCGACATCACATCGTTTTTTATCTCAAAAAGATCCAGTGCTTCCCTGACTGCACGAGCTTGCGGGGAATATTCGGAATCTTTTCTGACCAAAACAGCTATACTATCAATTTCCTCATCATTTACAAGTCTATCAATTTCTTTTGCAACAAAATCTGCTGCTAGTTCGAGTTTGGGAGCATAGACAAGCCGAACGGGAAAATTTCGTTTGCGGTAAAGTGCAATGTTTTTATCAGATAAGTCGGAAGCAGGCAAAAGTTTGCGATCATCAGTCAACTCCTTTCGAATCCGATTTGCCAATTCCAAAATCGGTGTAGCAGAACGATAGTTCTCAGTCATACTAATGGATGTTAAAACGCTTATATCCGTTTGGGCGGCCATTGAAAGGAAGTTGGCCATATTTGATGCACTTGATCCATTAAATGTATAAATGGTTTGATCGATATCGCCTACAACGTTTACTGGGATGTCATTACCTGCTAATGCAAATAGAAGCTTTTCCTGAGCCCGGGAGGTATCTTGGTATTCATCAACCACGATCGCCCTGAGGTTTTCCCTGACTCTTTTTCTTGTTTCAGTTTCAGGTTGTGAAAGAATATTGACAGCTTCAACAATCAGTCCCCAGTAATCGATGATGTTGTACTGTTTGAGCATGTTTTCGTATCTTCGCCACACAGTAAGTACTTCCGCAGATTTCAGTCTTATCAAGGTGTTTTGTCCTATGTCCACTTCAACAAGTACGTTACTATCTAGGTCTTCAGGAGCAAAACAGGGTTCCATTTCATCTGATCCTTGCCGCAAACTGTCTATGGCTTTCATGCAAGCCTCCCAAGCAATCTCACTGTCAAGTTGCTTGAACACTCCATTAAGAAGTGAGCTATGCCGTCTGAAAATTGGGTTATTGCCACGGGATAAAGACTCTATTATTTCAAAGCCTGGTTTTAACCAAGTTTCGCCCATGCCGGCTGCAATTCGAAGGATTCTGAAAGAAAGACCATGGAATGTATAAGTGGGAACAGGGCTCCCGAACTTGGTTTTCTTGCATAATTCTTTCAGTTTCTCAATCAAGCGGGAACGAGCCGTTCGTGAAAATGAAATCGCCATGATCGAGTTTGGAAGAAGATCCAATTCCGCTTGCAGGTATTGAATGCGAGCTGCAAGTGTGCTGGTTTTTCCAGTGCCCGCCGCGGCGTTGATCGCCATATGGGCCAAAGGGGCAGTTATCGCCCGGTTTTGGTTTTCATTATAGTCTGTCATTGTGTTATCTCCGTAATATGTGGTTGGAAATCTTTATGTGGTATTTTGTTCGACAGGAAGGGACTTTTGTCCTGCCTGTCGAATTAATTATATAGGAGAAATCGGGGATCATTTTGTCGAAAACCATGAATAATGGGGGATGAAATTATGGCTTTATCGAATAAATTGGAGATAAGGAATGAATTGATTAATAGAATGAAGCTTGAATTGATTGGGCCTAATTTGGTAACGGAAGAGTTGAACGAATCCCCAACACAGCGCTATCTGACAGGAATTCTCTGGCCGATCGGTTCTGAAATCGAAAAAGAGGATGACGAGGAGCATGCCACGGAAGAAGATGGGGAGGAGTCGGGATTGGCCGATCGTGCTGCACCTCTCATGCAGGCCATGAAGCCTTCTGCCATTGGTCTGTCCTTCGTGCTGGACGAAGGAGTGGAATCTTTGAACCTGAAAGTAAGCTGGGGTCAGTATGAACAAAAAGGGGATAGGAAAAACCCTGCTTGGCACAGAAAGTCTATTCAATTTGAGTCCCCAATTGCCATTCTTCCCGCCGATGAGAAAAGACGAGCCATGCCTACCGATGATCCGGAGGTATTCATCGAGTGGATGTCACGTCCGCTAAACGACGGATTTGGGCGACATGCAATCAGTTTATTTCTCGTAAACAGAAAACCCAAACAGGAGAAGCGAGCCAAAGATGTGTTTTGCCTATTTCAACCAGAAATCAGCGTGAACGGAGCAGAGGGGGAGCGCCCATTTTCTATTCGAAAAATGTCGATCAAGCAAAAAACAAAGTACCCCGATGTAGCGGCAGATGAGTTGCTCTATCGCAACCAAACGGTGTTTGCTGTTGGTCACGGGGTGGCGGTGGGATGGGAAGACGTTTCAGAGAACAGAAAAACCGCGGGGAAATTGAAAACGATAATCATGCCGATACATGAAATTCCGCGTGTTGTCCCTCCCGACTGGAAGGGGGATGGATCTCTGGATATGACAAAGCTCGCGAACGCTTCCGATGGGGAGGAAGTTTACGAATACTTGAACCCGCTTCTTGAGGCATATGATCAGTGGATATGGGATAGGGAAGATGAAATCGAATTTTTGGACGGAGAATTTAAAACCACTGCAAAAGAACATACTGATTCGTGCAGAGAGTCCCTCAATCGTATGAAAAAGGGTTTGGACATGATACGTGCAGACGGCGAAAACGGAAAGGTTCTGGATGCTTTCTGTTTTGCCAATCGTGCGATGGCCTTGCAAAGAACATATAGTGAATGGGCAAGAGTTGCTGGCAAGAATAAAGATTGGTCTGGTGGTCCTCAAAAGATCAAAACGGAATGGAGGCCATTTCAAATCGGCTTCATTTTACAATCCTTGACGGGCATCGTGGAACCGTCTCATGGTGAACGTCAGATTGCCGACTTGATTTGGTTTCCAACGGGCGGAGGGAAGACGGAAGCATATTTGGGCCTTGCAGCTTTTGTAATGGCATTGCGAAGATTGAACGGCGAAGTGGATGGATTGAGGGGGGACGCCGGGGTTGCAGTATTAATGAGATACACGCTTCGGTTGTTGACGATTCAACAGTTTCAAAGGGCTGCCACGTTAATATGCGCGTGTGAAAATATACGAAAAGAAAATCCTAACAAATGGGGGGGAGAACCATTTCGAATTGGTCTGTGGGTGGGTCAGAAAAATACTCCGAATGATTTTGATGAATGCGAGGAAGTTTTGGAATCTAAGACCTATAATCCTTCAGCTTCAACACCGGTACAATTGGTTTCTTGTCCTTGGTGCGGTGCTGAACTGACAAGAAAAAATTACTTTGCCTATAGAAAAAAGCGTAGGGTACTGATTGGATGTTCGCGTGCCGATTGTGAATTTCACCGTTCAAAAAATCCGGAAGGCATTCCGGCCGTGGTATCCGATGAAGAAATTTACCGCTTGTTGCCGACGCTTATCATTGGAACAGTAGATAAATTTGCTAGGATGCCATGGGTTGGAAATACGCAATCCTTAATGGGCAATGTCAAAGGACAAGCATGCCATTGGGGATTTGTGAGCGAGGGCTTGGATAATGAAACAGGGGGTTGGATGAAGGCTGTTTTTCAATCGAATTCATCAACTGGAGAGATTGTGGATGGAAGGCCTTTATTGCCACCCGATTTGATTATTCAGGATGAACTTCATCTGATTTCGGGACCATTGGGTACGATGGTCGGAGTATATGAAACGGCCATCGATTATTTGGCAGGGCGTGAGATTGGCGACAAAAGAATCGGTCCAAAGGTTGTTGCTTCCACGGCCACGATTCGCAGGGCAAAGGAGCAAATTCTTTCTCTGTTTGCAAGACGTGTTGCTATTTTTCCAAGTCCTGGGCTTTTGGCCGGCAATTCATTTTTTTCTGAAGAACAACCATTGGAGAATGTTCCGGGAAGGTCGTATGTCGGCATTTTTGCTCCTGGACGAAGCATGAAAACTGCGTTAGTCCGTGTATATGCAGCTCTGCTCTCCGCTACCGAAGCCATGGAAAAAGACATGGAGGATTTGGACTCTTACCGTACTTTGGTCGGCTATTTTAACAGTCTAAGGGAGCTTGGTGGCGCGGTCCGACTGATCGAGGATGACGTAAAAGCGCGCATCAAAGTGTTATCCAAGAGAACAAAGGGACAAATTTACGGTTACAAGACGAGAGTTATCAAAGAAAATGTTCCGGAATTGACCAGTCGTGTTGACTCCAGCGCAATCCCTTCTTTATTGCAAAGACTGGAGCAACCTTTTTATGTAAAAGACGACAAAATTGCTCCCGTGGATGTGGTACTTGCCAGCAATATGATATCAGTTGGAGTTGATGTCAGCAGATTGGGGCTTATGGTAGTGACCGGACAACCCAAAACGACTGCGGAATACATTCAAGCCACGAGCCGTGTTGGACGTTCGAATCCGGGTCTTGTTTTTACTGTTTATAACTGGGCGCGCCCGAGAGATGTATCCCACTATGAACGATTCGATTCTTATCATGATGCTTTATATCGTTATGTCGAGGCCATAAGTGTCACTCCATTTTCGTCAAGAGCTAGGGACAGAGCGCTTTCCGCCACGCTTGTCATGATGTCCAGACTTAATATTCCAGGATTGTCCAAAAAGGACGATGCAAAAAAATTCAAGCCGGCGCATCCTCTTGTTGCTCGTCTAAAGGATCATGTCAGGAAAAGAGTAGAGAGTATTGAGCCCTTGAAAGCAAAAGAAGTTGCCAAACATCTTGATTCTCACATTGAACAATGGCAACTGAAAACGATGGAAAAGTCATTGGTCTATAGTAATGCCACCAAAAAGCCGAATTTGATGTTTCCTTTGGGAGAAAAGTCGAAAGGAGCCGTATTTGGTGTACCCAGTTCCATGCGTGACGTTGAAAAAACAATCGGAATTTATTTAAAGGAGTAGAAGCCATGCGTGACAAAGTGGGTGAAGTTCGAAATAGCCACTTAATTTCAATTTTTGGACCCGGAGCGATCATGGATTTGCCCGACTTTTCGGTCATTATTGCAAGTTTGGACCATTGGAATAAAAAGCAGTGTGAAGTGATCAAGGAGCCCCGGTTGCAGAAAAAACTCAAAATCAACAAGATTTATGCCCCTCCTGCATTGGAGTGGGATCCGGACAATCGGTTGGGAACACTCCCGGCTTTTCGATTCCCGAAATACATGGTTTGTCCTAAATGCAGGAAGTTGGCACCCTATCATAAGTTTTTTATTGAAGAAAAAAGCCAGATCGTGTACTGCCAATGCGAAGAAGAAGTGAAAGTGTTTCCGGCTCGTTTTATTGTTGCCTGTTCGAAGGGGCATATTGAAGACTTCCCTTGGAGTTTTTATGTACATTCCAAAAGCGGAAATTTGGACTGCAAGGGAGAATTGGTTTTGAATGACAAGGGAGTTACAGGTTCCATTTCCGATGTGGAAGTGGAATGTAAAGAATGCAAAGAGAAAAGAACACTGGAAGATGCTTTTTCGGGATCAGGTCTTCCTTCATGTAGAGGACACAGACACTGGATGGGAGCTTGGAGCAGAGAAGAGTGTACGGAAAAATCTAGAGCACTGCTGAGGGGGGCTTCTAATCTTTATTTTCCGATTGTGGCTAGCGCCCTATCGATCCCCCCATATACGAATCCCGTTCATCAGGCTGCTGCCGAAGAAATGGAACGTCTTGGGAAAATGGATGCAAAAGAGAAACTGAAGGTGTATATAGAGGACGATGTATTTCCAACATTTAAGGATTTTGATCTGGACGAGCTCTGGCAAGCCATTTTACATCAACGTGGACTTGGAAGTGGAGAGGAACAGGATTTGTTATTTCCTGAATGGGAAGTTCTTCATCGTGGCGGTGTAGAACACTTCGAATCTGAATTCGAGACAGAGGAGCAGCAAGTGCCGGAAAGATATGTACACAAAATTGCAAAACTGATGATGGTCAGGCGTTTGACTGAAGTTCGTGTCTTGGATGGCTTCAGCCGAATTGAACCATTGCCTGACATGACTTCCTTGGGGGAAGAGGATGAAACGGTTAAAGAATCCTTCAAAGCTTCGTTAAGTGAGAAAAGAATTTCTTGGAGGCCAGGCCTCATTACGCGTGGAGAGGGGATCTTTATAACGCTGAATGAAGAAGAGTTGAACAGATGGGAACAACAAGTTGAATCCGCCGTGGCACCCATGAAACAGGAATTTATCAAGTATTGCATGGATCGCAATGTTGAGGGTGAACCGGAATTTCCAGGTACTCGCTATGTATTATTGCACACATTGTCTCATGCGCTAATGCGGCAATTATGTCTTGGTTCGGGCTATTCATCTTCTTCATTGAGAGAAAGGATATATTCCCGAACTGCAAACGCTCAAAAAATGGCAGGAATACTCATATACACAGCAACACCCGATTCCGAAGGAAGTTTGGGTGGACTGGTTGAACTAGGGAAAACCGAGAAATTTGAAGAGGTTCTGTTTCACGCTTTAGAAGATGCCCGGTTTTGTTCCGGAGATCCTCTTTGCTCAGAACACAAACCGGATGCGATTGGTGATCTGAATGGTGCCGCATGCCATGCTTGCCAATTGGCTGCTGAAACCTCCTGTGAAAAGTCCAACCGTTTCTTGGATCGTGCATTTTTGGTTCCCACAGTATCCGAACATAGCTTGGCCTACTTTGATTGATGAGGGCTAGTCTGCATGCAAAATGCTATTGGTTGATCGGAAAGAGTTTCTGGTTACATCTGCAAACTTGACCCAACATGGATTAAGCTCGAATATTGAAGTGGGTGTTCGGATTAAAGGAAGCATAGCAAACCAAATGGAAAATCACTTTATTTCACTTGAGAGAGCTGGCATTCTCCAGCGTATCGAAGGGAGTTAATAGCGTATGAGTCTGTCAAGGGATATCAATATTAAGCCATCTTTTATGAGGGAACTGCACGCCCTTCCTTCCCAAATGGGAGATCAGGTATGGGAAAAAATCAATTTTCTAGCCCAAAATCCGATACCTGATGGTCGTCTTAAAAAGAAATTAAACAAATGGGACAATATTTATCGATTGAGAATTGGTGATTTCAGATTGTTTTATTCTTTTGGAGGGAATTGGATTCGCCTGTTAAGCATTCGCCCTCGCAAGAATGCGTATTTGAAAAACGTGAACTATGAAGAACCCTTGGATTTGGGGATGGATGCAGATATAGCTGATGATGAAGAACTGGCGGCGGGAGTGGAGCACGCTTGGACTGGAAATAATAATCTGTCCTTACCTCAGCGATTGCCGGACATCATCACGGAGGATTGGTTGGAACAATTACGTATTCCGGATGAATACCATGGTCGATTGATAAACTGTAAAACGGAAGATGATTTGTTGCTATCAAATGTTCCCGATTATCTGATTGAAAGGGTAATTGATAATCTCTTTCCCAGACCCGTTCAGGAAATTTTGCAGCAGCCGGATTTTATTGTTTTTGACACCAATGATCTTATTCGCTACAAGGAAGGGGATTTGTTTGGATTCTTATTGCGTCTTGATTCCGATCAAGAACGGTTGGTGGATTGGGCATTGCAAGGGCCAGCTTTAATTAAAGGTGGACCGGGGACGGGCAAATCGACAATAGCATTGTATCGTGTTCGCTCATTATTGGATAATTTTTCAAAGCAGGGAAAGTCGAATCCCAAAATTCTGTTTGCCACGTTTTCTGAAGCATTGTCCCGTTTCTCTAAACAATTGCTGGAGCAATTGCTTAAAAATCGATTGCACCAAGTGGAAGTTGCAACTGCTGATGAATTGGTTCTAAAAATTGCGGTACCCCATTCAGAAAAGCCAAACTTTGCTGAACGCAATATGTTAAAGAATATTTTAGAACGCTCAATAAATGCAGCCGGGAAGGGCTCCGTACTCAAAAAACTACGTGCGGATTACTTGTTGGATGAATTCGAATGGGTTATTGAAGGGCAAAACCTGAAACAATTGGATGACTACTTGTCGGCGAATCGAAGCGGCAGGGGGATTGCTTTGACCGGACAAGTCAGAACGGAAGTCTGGGAGTGCTATCAGATTTTTTCAGAAGCTCTGCAAGACCAAGGATTCTTCTCTTTATCCGGTATGCGATGCAAAGCTTTGGAGCTCGTAAAAGCTGGGATATATGAGCAGCGTTATGATGCCGTTATCATTGATGAAGCCCAGGATCTTACTCCGGCAAGCTTGGCATTGCTGGCCGAACTCTCCCAAACAAGCAAGGGCATTTATTTGACTGCGGATGCATCCCAGTCAATTTATTATAGCGGATTTTCATGGAATGAGGTCCATGAACGTTTATTGTTTCGGGGAAGAGCCATCAATCTGCGCAGAAATTACAGGACGACGCGTGAAATTTCTGAAGCCGCTGCTCAGTTTATGAGTTTTTCTTCAGAGGGTGACCCCGAATCCTTGGCACTGCGTTCCATACAAAGTGGTCCTCAACCTTTATTGTTTTCTTACGACTCTGAAGGGGAGCAAGCACAACTCATAGTGAAATTCATTAAACAGATGAGCAGACATTTACGATTGAAGGCTTCTTCAGCAGCCGTACTGGTACCTTCTTCAGCGATCGGAAAAGATCTAGCTATGGCTGTTTCCAATGAGGGGCTTCCTTGCAAGTTCATGAGAGGAACTCAGTTGGATCTTCAGAGTGATGAGGTGAAAGTATTGACGCTCGCATCCTCGAAAGGCCTCGAATTTCCCATGGTGTGCATCGCCGGATTGAATAAAAAGTCGTTTCCCAGATTGTCGGATCCAGTAGAAGAGGCAGAAATAGCGGAATTAATGAAGGTGGCAAGACGTACGTTGTATGTTGGTATGACAAGAGCGATGAGAGGATTGATGGTTCTTTATTACGGAAAGGGCCCGTCAGCTCTGATTAAGGAACTGAATACGCAACATTGGTTTACAGGAAGCTATAAGAATAAATGATAAATATTTCAAATTAGTGATCGGTATCTATCAATTTCAGCATGATCAAACCTGCCTTGCAATTGGAGTCCAGTAAAGTCTCTACCATTTTACGAGATTGTGCAATATTTGGCTATCCATTGTAACCGAACACCGACTGCTGATGACAATCGTTGGGTAGATCCGGCTCTTCATGTCTTTTTAAAAGGATGAAATGACGGGTTTTCAAACACCGGGAACAATCCTATCTGGATATTGTGAATCGGTTCATGCGCAGCAGACAAAATGTATTCAGTAGTCTAACTCTTAAAAAAAGTGAATTAGAAAATTCCAAGACTGTTTGGTAAACCGGCATCAAACATCAGATTTTCAAGTGTCCAGTTTGCTGGTGAAAAGTATTGGTCTGATGGGAGAACATTGGTACTAACGGACTATTATTTTGATTGACGTTGGAACATTCTTAGGATTTGGGAACACGACCTTAAGACTGATAATTATGGTACAATAAATATGATGAAAATGCATATTAAGAATATCAAGGCAAATTGCCCCTGAGAGAGTGGAATCAATGAACAAACCACTGCACGATTTTGCGGAATCTTTTAAACAACATATAGAAGGAATTGCTGCGGCAAAAAGTGAAAATAAAAGCATAGAGTCTTTCACTGATGCCATGTGCGGTTACATGCAAGAATCCGGTGAACTGGATGGATTTGAGGTAATTGAACAGTTCAAGAGAATTGGTATTCAATTGAACGGTTATGCAATTCACGAGGACGAGGAAAGACTAGCCGTCGACTTGTTCGTTTGTTTACATACCAGAATAATACCTCCTATCTCCATACACAAAAACGAATGGGAACCCGTCATTAAAAGAGGAATTGGATTCCTGAGAAAATGCCTGTCAGGTTTGCATTATTCGCTTGTTAGGGAATCGGAGGTTTATGGGATTTCAAAAATGATTCATGATAACAAAGAAAAAATTAAACTAGCGCGTATCTTTTTCTTTACTGATGGTATCACCAAAACAATCGCTTTGGACGATGTGGAAGTAGAGGGTATACCGATAAGCTTTCATGTATGGGATCTGGAAAGATTGTTTAGAATGAAAAGCTCTGGAAGAAAGAAAGAGCCTATATTCCTTAATTTGGAACAAAAGTATGGATTGGAGTTGCCTTGTTTACCAATGCCGGAAACTAATGAAGATTATGAATCTTTTCTGGCCTTTATTCCTGGTCAGCTTTTGGCACGGATCTATGAGGAATATGGAGAACGATTAATAGAGAGGAATGTGCGGTCCTTTTTACAATTTAGGGGTGTAAACAAAGAGATCAGGAAAACTGTTTTGAAAGAACCACATATGTTTTTGGCGTACAACAATGGGATTGCTGCGACTGCAGAACAGGTGGATTTCGGTCAAAGTACACAAAGTGGTTTACCTGTAATCAAGTCCATTAAAGATTTGCAAATTGTAAATGGTGGACAAACTACGGCAGCGATTTATCATGCAGCTAAAAATGACAAAAATGCCGATATTTCAAAGATTTATGTACAAATGAAGCTGACTGTCATTAAGGATACTGAGAAAATGGATGAGATGGTACCCATCATTTCTCTTTGTGCAAACAGTCAAAACAAAATACAAACCGCTGATTTCTTTTCGAATAGTCCTTATCATCGAAAGGTGGAACACTTCTCTCGAAACGAGTGGGCACCAGCGAAAGCAGGAAGTCACCGACAATCCAAATGGTTTTATGAACGTGCAAGGGGACAATATTTGGATTTGAAAAACAAACAGGAAACAAAAGCAAAAAAACGGCTTTTCGATGAGGATCACCCCAAATCGCAAGTTTTCACAAAAACTGACTTGGCAAAGTATGTTAATTCATGGGAGCGGCTTCCTCATATTGTTAGCCGCGGCAATCAAAAAAACTTTTCAGAGTTCTCGAAATCTTTGGATGATCTTGATGTTGAGCAACTTGATAAAAGCTATTATTGTGATACCATCGCAAAGGCAATTATTTTCAACACGATCTATGGAATGGTAAAAACCCAATTTCGTGCAAATATTGTTACATACACGATGGCATGGTTGTCATATAAAACACAGCAGAAAATAGATCTTGAAGAAATCTGGAGAATGCAATCCGTACCGGCATCCATGATTGAAACCATAAAGATTGTTATCAAGGCTGCTTTTTCGCATATTTCCAATCCACCAAATGGTGAGAATCCGACTGAGTGGTGCAAGAAAGAAGAGTGTTGGACAAGTTTCAGAGATATGGATATTGAAACTTTTCTTGAGTTATAATTAATGGTTTGGAGAGGGCTTTTTCCTTTGTTATAATTGGAACAAGACGTCTATTTTAGGAGCAATGATTATGTATTTCATTGATTTGTTTGCAGGAGCAGGCGGGCTGTCGGAAGGTTTCATGCGTCAAGGATACAAACCGATCGCCCATATCGAAATGGATCGATACGCTGCGCTAACGCTAAAAACGAGAGCTGCATATCATAATTTGAAAAATAATGATCGGTTGGCTATTTATCATGACTATTTGCTAAAAAAAATGTCTCGTGAGGATTTGTATGAGCAAATACCTAAGAGCGAGGCAGATGCAGTTATCAATTTGGAAATTTCTGATGAGACCATAGACTATCTCTTTCGGGAGATTGATCATAGATTGGTGAGCATGACGGGTCAGAAAAGTACTGTGGATGTTTTGATAGGAGGACCGCCTTGTCAAGCATATTCCTTGGTTGGAAGGGCTAGAGATCCTTATGGAAAGGAGAAGGATCCCCGCAATTATCTGTACAAACAATATGTGAAATTTCTTGATAGATATAAGCCAAGCATCTTTGTATTTGAAAATGTTCCGGGTATCTTGAATGCGGCTAAAGGTAAGCTCTTTGAAGACGTTCAATCAATTATGAGAGACGCGGGGTACAATATTACTGCCAAAACACTCAATGCAGCAGATTTTGGTGTATTGCAACAAAGAAAACGTGTCATTCTAATTGGTTGGAAAGAAGAATTGGATTATGAGTATCCGGAATTCAAAAAAGTAAATCATAATTATATAGTGCGTGATCTGCTTGAGGATGTGCCATCCTTGCAGCCAGGAACGGAAAAAAACTTTTTTTACACCAAAGAGCCGAGCAACTATTTAAGCAAATTTGACATCAGGGGTAAAGATGATATTCTCACACAACACATGGCGAGAATTCACAATGAAAATGACAGACAGATATATGAAACTGCTATAGCTATGTGGAATAATCATAAACAGCGATTGAAATATACAGATCTTCCAGAAATCAATCGTACTCACAAGAATCTGAAATCCTTTTTGGATCGTTTTAAAGTGGTCAGTGAAGATCTTCCATTTTCACATACTGTTGTCGCTCATATAGCAAAAGACGGTCATTATTATATTCATCCGGACATTTCTCAAAGGAGATCTTTATCAGTAAGGGAAGCGGCCAGATTGCAATCATTTCCGGACAATTTCTTTTTTGAAGGTCCAAGAACTTCTGTATTCACTCAAATAGGAAATGCAGTTCCTCCACTTATGGCAGAGCAAATTGCAAAACATGTCGGGTTCATGTTAACAGATAAAGTTGAAAAACAATTGTCCCTCAACTTATAGGGCAATTGTTTTTGTTATATACAGAATAACTTGAGAAAAGTGCGGGCGGCCATTACGTATACCACGCGTTGTTTACGGCGAAGTCGCTCTTTGACCGGGCCCATGAAGTGGCGGAGCTCCGGTTAGAGAGTGAGGCGAACACTCGGGTATGGCGTGAGGCACGCCGTCAAGGTAAAGCGAAGGTAAAGCTGGATCAAGAGCCTGCGGACTTGGCTACACGGGTGACGCAGGTGGTACAGGAAGATTGAGCTTGAGTATTGAATGAGGCAGGATAGAGCTAAGTAAAGCTTTTATAGTATTAACGTATAAAGGGTTGGCCTTAAGTAATCATCTTAGATAACTTAGGCCACCCTTTTTGATTTAATAGGAAACTATACAACCATGAGCGTAATGGAGAGCAAGAGCATGACAAGAAGCGTTAATCGCCATGACAGGCTTATGCTTCGCGCGGAATAAATGAGCGTATATGGCTCCGATCATCAGGACGACAAAAGGGCAGCAGCATATTTCAAAATTCCTGGTATCCACAAGGCAGCAATTATTCCAATTACCCCGGCTACCTCTAAGAGAGCCGTTATGTTCATGATCCACATCGGGTATTGATAGTCGTTCCAATGCTGAACCATGGATTTCGTACGCAGTAACTTAATAGACGCCGAGAAGGCAAACATGCATGATAATATGATTTGAATGATAACGGCACTCAAATACTGTACTCTCCTCTATTTGAACAGTAATCGGCACTTGCATTACAGTATAATTTGGTGAATTCTTATGTTTTGTAGTCCAGACTACAATGTGGAATAGGAAAGGATGGAGATGCTTGGATAAGGTCAAATATTTGTCGAGAATCAATCTCTTGCATGATATGAATAGGGAGCAATTACAGCAGCTGAAACCAGTGACGCCTATCGATGTTGCTTAAAAAAGGGACACTCACGATAAAGCTCAATTCGAGAAGCTAATCCGTGAAAGGCCCGAACTTGCCCTGAAATTTATCGAAATTTTATCTGCGCGGTTAAAAAAAGTGGAAGAGATGCTCGAGCTCATGGCCTATGGAAGCGCTAAAAGCGGCTGCTTTACTTGCTGTATAAGCTTTCTTTGAAGTTTGGCGCTCCTCAATCGGCAATCGAAGGCCAAGATCCCCAATGGGTTCTGAAGCTTACCCATCAAGAGTTGGCCAGCATTACCGGAAGCATTCGTGAAACGGTGACGGAATTGCTAAGCACCTTTGCTGCGGAAGGCATTATGGATAAGGAGGGCCTGCGAAAATCTTTGTGGGTTCACACGGAACGCTTGAAAGAGGCGTTGGACATATGAACAAAAAAATATCCCGGGTGAATAGGACATCAATACATGTATCGGTCTCGGGACACGAATGTATACGAGAAGAAGCTCCAACAGCATCGCTTCCATAAAAGTATCGATTGGGGGTATTGCCGTTCTTGCCGAACGCGACGAAGGTGGTGGAGCAGTTTCTGGATGATGCGAACGTTTCCACGCGGCCAAGAGGGACGGATCATTACTAAGCGGAGAAGCTAGCAGGTAGGTAAAAACGTGCTCGTCGGCGTCTTGGACAGAACGAAACGAAGTAAAGCTAGAAGCATCGTTAACGAATCGTTATTACCATGTTCCGATACAGCAGATTACTGAACACCGCCAGCTTACCCAAATTGAATATGTAGTGTTATATCAATCTATGTAAGCTATTTCGGACTAAAGCTGGAATACAAGTTTTTTAACGCATTTAAGGCTTAAGAGATTCGTGGCCGACTATCTCCTCGATGAGGCATTCTACGCTAATTATAGTTAAGTGCATTATCCGTCTGAATTTCTTTACTCTCCTTTTTTATGAGAAAGAACCTCACGTACAAAATGATGGAGAAAAGTCGTTTCTTTATCTTCTTTTTACATATTAATGCTTGTCATATGAAACACTCTCTGGTAACATAAGGTATAAATGTATCGTATGGGGTGTTTTTACAAATGAATCCATCGAAAAAGATGAGAATTTTGATATTAGTGGGAATGTGCTTATGTATTTTTTTAGTTGTTAATTTCATTTCAAAGGATAGATACGGAGTAATAACAGATAGTCAGATAGGTAATGTGGTTGCTGAAGAAAAGATAACTCTTCTAGCAGAGGAGCGATTAAATCATCGTAGTAAGCCTATCGCTCTGTTGTTCTATGAAAAAGATAATCTGATTGGAGCATATGATGTAACAAATAAAAATGGTAACATTCACTATCTGAAGGCTATCACAGTAGAAAAAAGAAATGAAATGCCAGTACAATTTATAGGTGCACAAGGTGAATTTGCTTATATCATGGTATCCATAAATGACAAAGATATTTTAAAAAACGCAGAAAAATTAACGGTTACGTTTGGTGATAATGTGTCATATTCTAAAGAAGTGAGTCCCCAGAATGGAAATTATATCATAGTACATGAAAATCCTTTGAAAGGAAAGCGCATGGTTCAGAACCTTAACATTGATCTCTATAACAGTAGTGGACAGGTTATATATAGAAAATGAGGTCTAGATTATGCACAAAAAAATATCCCTATATATAGTAATCTTAGCTAGTATCATATCCCTTTTGGTTTTAAATAAAAAAAATATTGATTTTGAAAGTTATTCAATAATTGATGAAGGTAATCAAGAAGAAATCCCCCAGATAGATCTGTATACTTATCATTATTCAACAAAAGCTATTGACAAAATAAATAATACAATTAGTGTTACCAACTCAGAAAGGAAGAACTTAGGAAACTTAGACATAAAGCAGTTTGCTCATGATAATAATAAAGGAAGTTTATATGATATATGGTTGTATACTCATTCTCTTGATGCAACTGATGTTAAAGTTGAACAAATCTCATTTATTATAAATTTTCTTAATGAACTTCAAGCTGAAGAGGGTTTTTTTTTATCTTATAAAAAAGAGTATAAAAATGGAAAAGAAAACAATTATATTTTAAGCACAAAAATGGCTCTAGACATTTATCGATATTATAATCATCCAATTCCTAATGTGAAATATATCAAAGAATGGTTGAATAAAGTGATTTATGATTTGGGGGAAAAGGATGATTTTGTAACTATTGGGAGTTATGTTTATTTAATGAAAGTGATGGAAAAATATATTGTGGAAAACAGTGATAATAGCTTTTTCCTGCCTCAAAGAATAATTGAATCATTTATGGAAATATTAAAAGAATTATACGAAAAGGAAGAGGAAAGCGTTGAAAAATATGATACTGCACTTAAGTTAAATAGTTTGTTCAAGAAGTCGCACTTTGAAATGGATAAGGATGTTGTTAGTTATTACTTTAATTCTATTCAGTTGGAAAACGGCTCTTTCCCATTATATGGTGTGATTGCTGAATCTGATGTACTCACTACATATTTAGTAGTTAACATATCGAGAGAATTAAATATTAGTATTCCTAATAAACATAGTCTACTAGAGTATTTAATGAAAATACAGGGAGAAAGTATCTTCTGATATCAATGTTAATTGATATAAAAACTCTTTCCTAAGGAGGTAATTTATCAATGAAAAAGACATTTTTATTAGTATTAAGTTGTTTTGCGTTTTTATCAATTTCAAGTTCTGGTTTTGCAGCAGAAGATGATTTTAAAAAGATGTCTCTTGAAAAAGTGAATACGACTCAGCACGAAATACTAGGAGAAAAATTTGAATTAATTACTTGGAAAGATGATAAAGGGAATTTGATTCATACCATTCCTACAAAAGTAAAAAACAAACAGGCGGTAGCAGGTTATGCAGATGAAATTATCAAAAATAATACTGAAGAGAAAATAGTACCTTTAGGCACTGTGCGTAATTGGTCCCACAACTTAAAGGGGTCATCTACTGACTCAAGGATAAATTGGAAAATAAGCGGCTATAATGAAGAAGCTTATCTTTATCCTATAACAACAAATAAGATGAAAATTCACGATGGCATTATAAATACTCATTATATGGGTTCAGGTAACGCCGATAAAATAGTTGTATCATATAGTTATACATTTAGTGGAACCACTATTTCAATCTCTTATCCTCCAGCTCTTGAAAAGAAAGAAAATAAGGTAAGTTGGACATCACTTCCTATAGAAAATCAATGGTACGCTGTCACTGAATCACATGGTGCCGAAGGAAATTCTAGAACATTCCTGCATGGTACTGACATAGAAACATCTGCTGATATATACAAGGGTTCACTCATTTATCGTCCTAGAATCACTAAGCACATTTCATATCCACTTGAAGAATCTACTGAATAATTTTATATAAAAAAGTGCGCAGTGAAGGTATTGCGTACTTTTTTTTGCTAAAATTAATTGTCATTTGTTTGAGCTTCTCAGAGCAATCTGATTCCAAGTTATTTATCCATGAACTCCTAAACTCATTGTAATCCAATAAGGCCAGACAGAAAAGATGTTCATAACAAAACGAAAAAAAATGAAATAGATTTTTGCCCCTTCAGTTTACGGGGAAAAGCGAGGTGAAGCTAGAGCATGAGCCTGCTGACCTCGCTACAAGGTTGACGAAGTGGTCCAATAACTAAAATTTTGACCAACGAACGTAAAAGACACGAGAAAAGTAGATCTGTCTTTTTTATTTATGGGATAATTTATATGTATGAATAAAATGGTGGGACAAAGAGAATAAGAAGATAAAAGCTAAGTTACCCTCAATTTTACTTGTGGCTTACTAAATATACTGGGCGGGCTGACCTTGCTTGGTAATGGCAGTTATTATTTTGAGGGTGAAAAGTTTAACTTTAAGCGGCCCAAATCAGCTCAGCCGTTTTCTGCGCAATCATATTGGATTTATAGTACAACATTATGCGCTTATATATGATCGAACGGTGTATGACAATGTCGAGTTGCCCCTAAAATACAATAAACGTTCAAAGGCTGATATCACTGACAGAGTATCAATAATTCTTAGAGAAATCGGTCTAAGTGTTCAGGTGGACAACCAGCAGACTGCCATCGCGAGAGCCATTGTTAATGATTGTTTTTTGCAAGTGAAAAATGCTCAATTTTGCAGCCAAAAGTGTCAAGGGCACTTGCCAGCCCCAAAGCTACAAAGGAATCCGTTCCATCGCTTGCTTGAAGCGGAAACTCTCACCCGTGAAGGAGAGAATATGAGCATGGTGCACCAAACGGTCCACCAGCGCAGACGTTAGCTTGGTGTCCCCAAAAATCGAGGTCCACTGGCCAAACTCCAGGTTGGACGTCACAATGACACTCTGCCTTTCGTAGCAATCGGCAATCACGTTAAACAGCAATTCAGACCCCGTTTGGCTGAACGGCACGTATCCGACTTCATCCAGGATAAACAGTTCCACCTTTTTCAGCTTCTCTCGGAACCGACTAACTGTGCCTGCCGCGAATTTTTCCTGCAGCACCGCCACTAGGTCCGAAGCCCGGTAAAATTGCACCGCTTTACCTTGTCTGCAGGCTTCTATCCCTAAGGCGATCGCCATGTGCGTCTTCCCGGTTCCCACAGCACCCATCAGCAATAAGTTTTCTTTTCTTTCCAACCATTCCAGCTCTCGGAGCATGTCCGGACTGCTTTCGCTCGGAAACGAGATGTGGTCGTAGACATATCCTTCAAACGTCTTAATGTGAGGAAAACCAGCCTGCTGGACGAGCTTCCCCAGTTTGGCGCGACGTCGGCCATCGAGTTCGGCCGTTAAAAGTTGTTCCACCCATCCGCTCACCTGCTCGTCCTGCTGTAGCACCACGTACTCCACCACATGTGCCAGCCGAAGCTGCCGGCATAAATCCGTGAGATCTGCCCGCATTTCAGTTCACCCCCATGAGTCGGTCATAGCGCTGGAGCGATCCGCTGTTTTGAGTTCCCGGAGGAGACAGCGTTTCTTGCCAAACGACAGGGATTTCCCGGCTCCCTTGCTTCACGCCTAGCGCCGCTGTGAGGCGGGCAACCGTTGCTTCACTGCTTTCCTGCTCGAGGGCTTCTTGAATCTGTTCCACCGTGTTACACATCGCACCAGTGAGCTAGCGCTTGCAGGCGCTCCTTGCGCACCTCCAGTTCCTTCACCAAGACATACTGTTGCATTGCATCCGGCAACATGCGAATAAACTGGGAATGCGTGACGCTGCGCGGCTTTCTCAGCAGGTTCGTAAATACCTGCGGCCAAGGAATCTGTGCCGTTTGTCCCGTATACGGACGTGGCACTTCCCGTATTCGCTGGTGTTGGCTGCTTAGGATTACCAGGCGATCCCAAAACGTTTGGATCAGCACTTCGCTGCCCGGTTGGAACCAGGCCCAGCAGTGGAATCGTCGTCTCGTCGGCCCGAATCTCCCCGTACTTGTTGACCACCGCGGTACTCATGCGGAAGGCTTGTAAGCCGGTTTCCGGCAGGGTTAGCAAATGCCTTCGATCTGCCTCCCACAGATCCGCGATACGAGTCTTTTTGGCGTAATGTACACGCTCCCGATCCTGCCGAGCCTGCTCTGCGAAAGAAAACGCAAGCTGTTCATGGCTTTCATAGACTGGAATGGGTACGGCCCAATTACGCTTGGCATATCCGCATTTGTTCTCCACATGCCCTTTTTCATGTCCGCTGTATGGATTACAAAACACGGCTTCAAACCGGTAGTGGGCACAGAAGCGCTGAAATCCTTCCGTGAGCTGCCGCTCGCCTTTCTTTTCGATGTGAACCACCGCGGCCGACAGATTGTCGAACCAGATCCGCTGTGGGACACCTTCCATTTGTTCGAAGCATTGCTTCAGCGCTTCCAGAAAACATTCCTGATTCTCAGCTGGTGTCGGATAGACAAACGCAGCATTGCTGTAGGGGAAAGATACCACCAGCAGCTTGTAGGTGAGCAACTGCTGCACTTGACTAACCTGGATGGTGGTAAAATCCACCTGTGCTTCTCCCGGCGGATGCTCCAGTCGTTCGTAGGTTTTGGCGCGTTCCAGTTCCATCTCGCTTTTTCGTTTTTGTAAATACGCCAGCACGGTCCGCTGTCCGCCAGCGAACTGATGTTCATCTCTCAGTCGTTGATAGATACGTATGCCCGTGTGCCGTTGCTTACGGGGAAGGAGCCGATCTTCTTCCAGCCATGTATCCACCATCTCCATGTATGGTCCCATGACTGGACTCCGGCTTTTTCTTTTTCCCATAGATTCGTTCCAGTTGGACTGATCTGCATACTTCTTCGCTGTCCGCCAGTGGATGCCCATCTGTCTAGCGATGCCTCTGACCGAACACCCTTCTGCTTCACGTAAAAATCTGATATAGTGTTGTTGAGGCATTTTCAGCATCCTTCCAGTCCCCTTCGTTAAGTTCGTAGCAAACCTAACGATAGGAGGAATTTAAGGGGCTGGCAAGTGCCTTTTTTGCATCTGACTTGAGCACTTTTACGCTGCAATTTTAGGCACTTTTAGTATGCAATAAACAAATGATTCCGATGTTCTGTTGCCTGACGAGCCTACGGGAGCTTTGGATGAGAACACAGAAAGTTCCATTGTGCGTAGTCAAGTGGGAGAAAGTATGAAAAGAATCAGGACTGAGGTGAAAAAAATGAAAAAGGAATATAAAATATTAGCAGTCGGAACGATTTTTAGTTTGATTCTTGGTGTTTTTTTTGCAATAGGCTATAATCATTTCAATTCCAACAAAGTGTATGCTCAAGCAGAAAAGGGTACTCAAACATTAAGTATTGAAGAAGCATTAAAAAAATATCATTCAATGTAAAGCAACCTTTAAATATACCATTTGAAGTTTCGAGTAGTTTTGCTTCGGTTTCAAACATGAATAGTAAACAAATGATTCAAATCTATTATATCAATGACCAATCAGGAGATGTTCTCACATTAAGAGCAATTAACTCGAAGGTTGAGCCGCTTGATAGTAATCATTTACTTCAATCCTATTCATCCGATGATTTGAGTGATATTAAATATTTGAATAACGGAAATGCTCAAATTTTTTATTGGAACGAGGCAGGAGTGTCCTATACACTTATTGGTGAAAAGGGAGATTTAAATAAGAAGTACGAATCAATAGCAAATGAGAATAGTTTCTTTAGCCCTAATGAACTTGAGTCTATTGCAAAATCAACAAAATAAAAACTTCACTTCATGCGAAAGGGCAGATGGATACCAACCATCTAATTAGTTCTAATGAATAGACTTATTAAACTATGTAAATATCTATCCGCTTTAGGTGTAATCATGTTTGGAGCATTGGCTGTCTCTATAAAAGGAGATAAAGTCATATACTTGGGCTTAATGACACTGTGCATGTCTCTGCATGTTTTCTCTCAGGCCTTCGATTTGCAGGTAAGGAAGCAAAATTGAGTACAGGCAGTCACTTCGTTTATAGTGGGAGCTTTAATATTCGTCATTTCATTGTTTATTATTTTTGATATCATGAACTGGTGACGTTTGATCTGGAAAAACTGACCGGTTCGAAAAAATATGAAATGAATACCGAACATGCCCTAGACTTATAAGCAGGTCATGTTGTTTTTCCTACATCCGCGCAGACCTTCAAAGCTTCTGGAAATATCAAAAAAAAATGTGGAAATAATTAAATATATCAAGTTAAGTGAGGAGTGAAAATTATGTTCAATAATGTCTACTTAAAAAAAATAATAATGTTTGTTTCAATCATGTTTATTACAGGATGTAGTTCCGGAGCAAATATAGAGAACAATAATAAAGATGTAAATGAAAATAATCCTTTTAAAGTTGAAACTTCGACTAAAAAGGACAAACAAAACGAAAACAAATCTCTTGAAAAACTAATACTAATACAAGTTAAAGAAAAAGTGAAATCCGAAATATTAGAATTATCCGTGAGCAGTACATACTATGAAAACAAAATGGTATTTGCTACATTTGAATTTAAAACAGAAGGACGGGCGTATACTGGACTCATCTACGCTCAATTAAATGAAGAAACAAAAAAATGGATCCCTGGTTATATGGATGTATTCTCCACAGACGACACTAAAGCCCTTAGTGTGGTAAAAGTATCAGGAAAGTTGATTGATCAGGATAGAAATTTTGATGCTGTGTTAGGAAATGTAGTTGATAATAGGATTAAAGAGATATATATTGAATATCCATCAAATATAATAAATTTATTGAAAATAGATGAGGGTCAAAAAACATATTTAGATGTTGAGATTGGTCGTAACATAAAACCTCTATCGGTTACTGCTAAAGGTAATAACGGGAAAATTATAATTGAGTATGATATGCGAAAATAATGTTTTAAAAAGAGGCGCCTTCATGGAAAAAGTCTTCTTGTGTTCATTGAGATAAAAAAGTTTCTTAAAATACCCTGCTTTTGTAAGCAGGGCAGAGTCTGTAAAATAGATTGTGTAAACTCCAAAACCTACTAAAATGGAAGTAGAAGAAAAGTTGTGGAGAACACATGGGACTGTGGACGAAAGAGCAACTGCGAGCATTTATCAAAGAGAATAATCTGGTCACCGCTCAGGATGCGCAAAATGCCCTGAAAGACCTCTTTGCCGAAACGATCCAGGAAATGCTGGAGGCTGAGATGGACACGCATCTGGGATACGAAAAGCATCAGACCAAGAATAAGGCAACGACAAATAGCCGGAATGGCAAAAGCCGTAAAACCATCACGAGCGAATACGGTGAGCAGGAAATCACCGTTCCACGCGATCGTCATAGCGATTTCGATCCGCTCGTTGTCAAGAAGCACCAATCCAACGTGACGGGGATTGAAGAACAGATTATTGCGCTCTACGCCAAAGGAGTAAGTACGCGAGATATCCAAGACCACCTAAACAACCTGTACGGAATCGACGTCTCACCGACGCTCATTTCCAGCGTGACTAACAAAATCATGCCACTCATTAAGGAGTGGCAGAATCGGCCGCTTCAGAGCGTGTATGCCGTTGTCTTTCTTGATGCCATTCACTTTAAGGTGAAGCAAGAAGGCGCTATTGTCAACAAGGCTGCGTACATGGTCATCGGCATCGATCTTGACGGTAACAAGGACGTGCTGGGCATGTGGATCGGCGAGAATGAGTCCGCCAAGTTTTGGCTCAGCGTACTCAATGAGTTGAAGAATCGTGGTGTACAAGACATTCTGATCACCTGTGTGGACAACCTGACCGGCTTCTCTCAGGCCATCACGGCTTGCTATCCACAGACCGAAATTCAGAAGTGCATCATCCACCAAATCCGTAATTCCACGCGCTACGTTTCCTATAAAGACCTCAAGAAGGTAACGGCGGATCTTAAACCGATCTACAAGGCCACAACGGAAGAAACTGCTCTTGTTGAGCTCGATCGCTTCGAAGAAATCTGGGGAACAAAGTATCCACTCATCGTTCGTTCCTGGCGTAACAATTGGGCGGAGTTAGCAACCTTCTTCAAGTATCCTCCGGAAATTCGAAAGCTTATCTATACCACGAATATGATCGAAAGCTATCATCGTCAGCTGCGCAAAGTAACAAAGGGCAAGAGTATTTTTCCGTCGGACGAAGCCTTGCTCAAAATGCTCTATCTCTCGACGATGGATGTTGTTCGCAAATGGACGGGGCGTGTACAGAATTGGGGGCAAATGCTGCTCCAGTTCTCTGTATTCTTTCCAGATCGGGTCGGTCAACATTTACGCTAAGGAGTTAATCCCCCCTCCGAAGGGGAGTTTCTTATAAATGAGTTTACACATATTTCTTGACAGACCCGCAGGGCATTTTTTATGCCATCGTTCCTAGAAGTATGCATCTTATTAAGTTAGATTCCAATTACTGAAGGAGCCACAAGCCCTCATGTAGTTGAGTTGTCCATGTAGGCGAAATGTGTGCTTAGATGCACCTCGACAATAGACCCGTAAAGGTCATCTCGGGATTGCTTGCGGCGTCCCGGCATTTCGAATATCAGCGGCTGCCTGAATTGTATTGCGGACACGGCGCGGAGTTGGGCGAGCCGGTGCCGTATCCTTCGACATGCTCCCCGCAGGCCTGGTCGGCAGGCACGGCGGTCGCCTTTGTGCAGGCGATCCTGGGCCTTGATCCGAACGTGCCGGGAGGCGAGATTCGCATCAACCCGATGCTGCCGGAAGGGATTGGCGAGCTGACGGTCGAGCGGCTGCGCATTGGCGCGGGCGAGCTGTCCTTGAAGGTCACACGCTTGCGGGAAGGCGCGGACGAGGTTGGCGTCGAGGTGCTTGGCAACACGACGGGTCTAGCCATTGTGCAATCCGGTGCGGTAGAGTAGCGTTAGTATATATGGAAGTAGTATAAATAGAGTAATAGACAACGGCCGTCTTCGTGACGGCCGCTTCTCGCAATAACCACAATAGATGAGAAGGATAGCGGCAGAAGACGCAGGAAGGAGCAGGCAGATGAAGCGAACATGGTGGAAAGAGGCTGTTGTGTATCAGGTATATTGGAGAAGCTTCAATGATACGAATGGGGATGGATACGGAGATTTGGAGGGGGTCATCCAGAAACTTGACTATATCCGCGATCTCGGCGTTGACGTCATCTGGCTCAATCCGTGCTATGGATCGCCGGATGTGGATAACGGCTACGATATTGCCGATTACCGCTCGATTATGCCGAAGGCGGGCACGATGGACACCTTCGAGCGCTTGCTGCAAGAAACGCATGCGCGCGGCATGAAGCTCATCATGGATCTGGTCGTGAACCATACCTCCGATCAGCATCCGTGGTTCACGGAGTCGCGCTCGGCGAAGGACCATACGAAGCGGGACTATTACATCTGGCGGAAAGAGCCAAACAACTGGCGCTCGTACTTCACCCCTTCCACCTGGGAGTATGACGAAACGACGGGAGAGTATTACTTCCATTCCTTCGCCGTGCAGCAGCCTGACCTGAATTGGGACAACCCGCGCGTGCGCGAAGAAATATATGATATGATGCGCTTCTGGCTGGATAAAGGCATCGACGGCTTCCGCATGGACGTCGTCAACCTGCTTGCGAAGCAGGCGGGATTCCCGGATGCGGCGAACCCGGACGATATTTCATACTTGGGCAACAACCCCGGCATTCATGAATACCTGCAAGAGATGCATGACAAGGTGCTGCGGCATTACGACATTTTCACGGTCGGGGAAATCCCGTTCGTCACGCCCGAAGACGGCGTGCTGTATGTGGGCGAGGAGCGCGGCGAGCTGCATACGTTATTCCACTTCGAGGTGTGCGACTATATGGCGCATTGGGACATGCAGCGCTTCAAAGAGATTCAGAAGCGGTGGTATGAGGGCATGTGGGGCAAGGGCTGGAATTCCCAATTCCTGAACAATCATGACCACACACGCGTCGTCACCCGGTTCGGCAACGATACGGCGTACCGCGTGGAGTCGGCGAAGTGCTTCGCCACGCTGCTGCATACGCTGCCCGGCATGCCGTACATCTATCAAGGGGAAGAGATTGGGATGACCGGCGTCCGCTTCGATTCCATTGACGACTACAACGACATCGCGATGAAAAACAAATATAAGGAAGAAGTCGGCAAGGGCCGCGATCCGCAGGCAGTGTTCACGAGCATGCTTCATCTGGCGCGGGACAATTCCCGCACGCCGATGCAGTGGGACGATTCAGCGAATGGCGGCTTCACCGCCGGCACTCCATGGATGAAGGTGAACCCGAACTACCGGGATATCAACGTAAGCGCGGCACTGTCCGATCCGAACTCCGTCTTTTATTACTACAAGACGCTCATCCAGCTGCGGAAGCAGCATCCGGTGATGGTATACGGCAGCTATGAGCCGCTGTTGGAAGAGCACGAGCAGATCTACGCTTACACCCGTGCGTTGGATGGGGAGAAATGGCTGATTGTGCTGAACATTTCTGAGCAAACGGTGGCGTGCGAGCCGCCTGCTTCTGTCTCATTAGCGGGAGCAGAACTGCTTATTGGGAATTATGCGGTGGAATCGGATGCAGGCGAGCTGCAGTTGAAGCCGTATGAGGCACGGGTGTATCGGTTGGCGTAGAAATGAATAGAGGAGAGCGGGAACATCCTTTACTGGGGCGGGGGCCTTGGTAAAGGATGTTTTTTGTTTCTCGACGTTCGACGTGATTTTTGATTTTACGGTTATCTTACCTGCTAACCGTTGGTGATCATGTTGCAATGTCTCAAAGAAATTAAAGAGGAATTAGGGCCTGAACATTCGCTCTCAATATCGCTTCCTTTAAATCTGGAATTTTGGTGGAAGGCCTATCTTTTAAATATCCCAACGCAATATGCATTCAAAAAAGATTGCTTTTCAAATACGTTCAGGTGAAAAAGCAGCTATTGTTGGAGAAAAGGGCTTAGGAAAAAATGCCTTAGTCAAGCGGATAACAGGTTTGTACAAGACTAATTATGACAGATTCTGTATGATGGAATTGACTTGCAAAATATTATCAAAGTATGTCACTTGTGGAGGTAAATATGATTCAAAAACAGTTAAAGACCATATTACTGCTCGTATTTGTGTTTTTTCTGGCAGCATGCCAAGCTGAGAAACAAGAGATCGAAAATCCCCAGCTTCGGATATTATATTGGGATGAAGCAAGCTTCTTGAACAAATATGGGAACATGTTTATTGCCACGCATCCTGATTATAAAATTGAAGTTATTCCTTTAAAAGGCGAGCTTGAGCCAGGCAAAGACCCGATTGAAGTTATCAAGAAAATGATCCAGAATAAACAACCTGATATTATTCAGACGGATTTGGATGCTTATAAGATACTGGTTAAACAAAACCTACTGTTGTCGTTAGATGAGTTCATGAACCAAGAAGGCTATAGCCTTGATGATTATGTTCCTTCGGTGCTCAATGCACTTAAGGGTAAGGAGAGCGGGGAATTGTACGGGTTGTCGGCTACCTTTAACGGACTGGGACTCTATTATAATAAGGATTTATTTGAGTCTCATGGAGTCCCGCTGCCAAAGGATCGTATGACCTGGGATGAAGTATTTCAACTCGCAGAACGATTTCCGAAACAGATTATGAGTTCGGAGAAACCTCTGTTCGGATTTTATCATAAATACAGCTTGAGCCCTTTTATGATGGCTTTAAATATAGGTGAGGGCGGCGGGCTCTCTATTTACAACCCGGCGAATAAGCAATTTACGATCCATACAGATGCTTGGAACAAGGTGTTTGAAACGATTATAAGGTGCATAAAGTCAGGGGCTTGCTATCAAGCTTCGGAAGCAAATGAACCAGACAAAATGGATGAATACAGTATTCTTAAAAGAAGCTATCCCTTCTTGGAAGGCAATATCGCAATGGCTGTAGAACAATCCAGTATGCTAAGAACGATGATATCGAGCCAGAAATCGTTCGGCGAGTTCGAATGGGGTGTAGTGTCCATGCCTGTGCATCCGGAAAATCCGGATATGGGAAACGGCATTAGCATGAACGAAGTGTTTTCAATCCGCAGCGGTTCTTCAAATAGAGAGGCAGCATGGGAATTCATTAAATATATATCGGGTGAATCATATGGAAAAATAGCGATGCGTACAAATGGAGAAGAATTGCCCGCACGCAAGTCTTTGTCAGAGAAAGAAGATAACCTCGGCATTGAATCTTTCTATAAGTTGGAGCAAACGAACAATAACATTGTGGAATACCTGCGGCAGCTTCCTCCAGAGATTATCAGCCAGCTAGATCAAAGCGCGAGCAAATATCTAGGTGAGGTATTAGTTGGTAAGCTGGCGGTAGCTGAGGCACTGGAAGCGATACAGAATGAAGTGCAATCTGTAATGGAGAAGCCTGCGTTGTAGCATTATATAACAGATGAGAATTCGGATTATAGACAATACCTTTGGAGCCTGTGCTATAGATTTGTCCCAAGTAGTTACATTGTATTTTTAGTCTGTGCTAGGCATTCTCGAATACGGCCTGGCACAGACTTGCACTTGCCTTAGTGCCGTTTCTTATTCTTATACACTCTTTATATTTCTCTTTTTGAATGATTATATAGCACTAAGTAGGACAATTGTCATAAATTATTGATCAATTTCATAGTCATATATGTTCATATAATGATATATTTAAATAATAAAAAAGGGGGAGAGACAATGAGAAAAAAAAAGCAGCTATCCTTTTAGCATCATTGTTGTTAGCGCTATCCATAGCCGGATGCAGCAGCAACACGTCAACAGAGGCATTGGAACAGAAAATAGCGGCTTTGGAAAAGGAAAATGCAGAGCTTAAGGCAAATTCAGTCAAAAATGCCGACGGTCAGAAGTCGAATGCAGAAGATAAGACAAAAGAAGAGGCTGTTAAAGAAGAAGCCCCGCCTGCCAAGGCGCCAGAAGCAGATAACAAAGTAATTGAAGTAAACAAAGCGAAGGAAATCGCGGATTTCGCCGAGCTTACCATTAAAGGCGCAAAGTTCGCAACCAAAATAGAGCCGCCCAAACCAAACAGCTTTTACTCTTACTATGAAGTGAAAGACGCCGCCAATACCTACTTTGACGTGGTGATCAAAGTAAAGAGCTTGCTGACTGTAGGGAAATCGGCAGATGATTTTGCATCGGTCAAAGTAGTATACGACGACAAGTATGAGTATAAAGCTTTTTCTGTAATCGAGGAGGATGGCGGCGGTAACTTTACGTATACCAATATTACACGGATTGAACCGTTAAAAGCAGGGACATTGCATTTCTTGGCCGAAGTTCCGGCTGAGGTAGCGAAAGATAAGAAACCTATCAAAGTCATTATTTCTTGTAATGGTGAAGATTATACGTATACGTATCGTTAAGAGTGGGGCTTTGTTGGTTTAGCTACAGCACTTTCTTCACTGGTTTCAAGTTCATTACTTATTGGATTTGCAAGGATTATTAGTCTTTTGCAAAGTATAAATTCGAAAATGTAAAAATGGTATTAAAGGCTTGCGATTGTCGCAGGCTTTTTTTATGGAGCGGAGGTGTTTAAGCGCATATCCAATAAAAGGAATGCTAACAACCCCTGTCGCTCCTTACGCAGGAGCGTGAGTTGAAACACAAAAGAGTTCCACTATTCCGGCGCCGCGCGGGGTCGCTCCTAGTATGGAAGTGTCGGTGGAAAAAATACTTAATGTCTTTGCTCCGCTTAATATGGAGTATTAGATTCTAGTGAAGTTTTCTAAGGTAATGAAATTATTTATTATCAACTAAATCAATAATCTCCCTAATATCGTCGATGCCCAGTGCGTTGGCGATTTTTTCGATGTGGGCGAAATTGATGTTTGAGCGCTTTCCATTCGAAAGCTCACTTAATGCAGCATGGCGAACATCAGCTAAGCGGGATAATTCCCGAAGAGAAATTCCGTGTTTCTTGGTTAGTTCACCAATTTTTACAACGACTTTTTTGCCCATTTCTGTATCCTCCAGATCTGACAACGTTTGACTATACGCATCAACGTACCATATAATAATTTTTGACCTGGTACGCATATGCGTATAACAAGGGTGCAAAATAAAATTTGGGGGAAATATCATGCCAGATTGGGTGAAAGAAACGTTTTGCCAGCGTCTAGATATGCTTACAGGGAACGCCGAAATGTTACATGATGTCCTTCTACTAAAGAACAAGTTAAATCGGTTAGAGCATCTATTCATGCACAAATTAGAGAAAACGGGCGAGAAAAAGTTGCATCGTGAATGGTTGGCTTTACATGAACAGATTGTATCTCTTCAAAAGGGCTGGCTTTATGCAAAGGGCGTACAAGATGGTATAAAGATGATGATTTTTTTGCAAAAATCAGAGCAAGAATTGAACACATACGAAGAACAGTAGCAAGGTGTTTAGTCAAATCAAGCTTTGACGCTCAATGGTCATGACTGTTGGGCTTTTTTTCGCCGTTATATGTCCTATATCGACAATGAAAGAGGATCTTCTTCCATAATCTCGAAACATACATATATAAGTCTGTAGAAGTAGTCGTACATTCCTAACGAGGGTGAAGTGCTTCGATGGAGGGTACTACCGTTTTTCTTGTATAACCACAATACTTACATTCGGGTGAACGCCATGAATTTACCAGCTGAACTACAGAACATTTTCAAAACTAAGCAAAAATCGTACAAGATGGTTCTTATTCTTGCGTTGTTAGCGGAAATGAAGGAGTTAGGGCAAGAAAAGGTACTCTTTTCAAAAGTTAGAGAACGCTTCTTAAGTGCGTTACAGGAACGTGAACGAAACGGAAGACGTGTAGATGCTCCACCGTCGAGTGTCGGGTCCAATTGGCGAGACATTAAGGTTAGTCAAATACATACGATTATCGATAACCCCATTAATGCGTTGTTTCATATCATTGGGCGTGACATAGCAGATCAAACTATTGGTTTTAAGCCTACTTTGTTAAGTCAGTGGAGTGAGCAGGTTCACGATGAGCTCCAACAATATGCCGAACGTGAATTAGCAGCATACTATCAAGAACCACACTTTTCTTGGTCCTTAAGAGAAGAGCTCCAACATGTCATGGATAATTATCTACAAGCCAAGACAGAGCAGTTTAAGGGTCATCAATTAGGCAACATGGTACGTAGAACGATTCCAAATGAGATATCAGGTTTTTCCTTTATTCACGACCAATTAAAGGTTCAAGGTTCAGTCGGACAAGGAAATTGGGCGACCGTACCTTGGATTGCCATTATGGATAACCGTGTGACGACGACTACACAACGTGGGGAGTACATCGTGTACCTTTTTGCGGAGGATATGAGTACGGTCTATTTAACATTGATGCAGGGTGTTACGATTCCATTGCGAGATTACGGGAAGGTAGAAGGTTATAAGTATCTTCGTGAGAAGGTTGAGCAATTACGAGGACAGCTACCACTAACTGGGATGAATAAAGACGACAATATTCATTTAACATCAGGCGGTCTCGGCTACGACTATCAAGTATCAACTGTCGCCTACTATCGTTACGACCGGGATCAACTGCCAGACGACGAGCAACTAATAGCCGACTTGCATAATGTCGTTGCTAACTACAAGCAATACGTGGAGGGGCAAATGAACGAAGAGCAAATACCTCACGATGACACAGAACCCGATCAGGAACATATCGAAGCACCTCTCGTTGTAGCAGATGAGCTTCAACGTATTCAGGCATATATTCGCCACAAAGGCTTCTCTTACCCTGAGCATCTTATTGAGAACTTCTACTTATCTCTGAAGACGAAGCCGTTTGTCATTTTGGCAGGGGTATCAGGTACAGGGAAAACGAAGCTGGTAAAGCTGTTCGCAGAGGCGCTAGGGGCAACAGCGGGCAATCAGCAGTTTACGCTGATTCCGGTGCGGCCAGACTGGAGCGATCCATCTGATTTGTTAGGCTATAAGGACTTGTCCGGTGCGTTTCGACCGGGACCGCTTGCCTTGGTGCTAGAGGAAGCGATGAAGCCAGAAAATCGGCGTAAGCCCTACTTTGTGTGCTTAGATGAAATGAACTTGGCACGGGTGGAGCATTATTTCAGTGATGTGCTTAGCGTGTTGGAGACGCAGGAGTGGCAAGGAGAGCGTATTGTAACAACGCGGCTACTTCAGCCGGAGATGCTGTCACAGGAGGAAGACCGTGCTCGCTTCGGTGATTTACATATCCCGGACAACGTTTATCTGGTCGGAACGGTGAACATGGATGAGACGACGCATCCTTTTAGCAAAAAGGTATTGGACCGAGCCAACACCATCGAGTTCAACTATATTGAACTCAATCAGTATCCTCTAGCCTTGAGGAAGCGGACGAGCGGCCTTCGATGTATCCTGTGTCCAATGGATTTCTGCGCTGTGAATATTTGCAGTTAGTCGATGTTTACCATGAGCAGCGTCAGTTGGTCGAAAAGGTTACGGAAAAGTTGGTCCGAATCAACCAAATTCTTGAGCCCATTCATGCGCATATCGGGTTCCGGATTCGGGATGCCGTGTGCTTTTATATGATCTATAACGAGCAGTTCGGATTAATGAGCGAAGACGAGGCCTTCGACCATCAGCTGTTGCAGAAGCTTCTTCCCCGAATTCAGGGTAGTAATATGGCGATCAAACGGGTGCTCTTGTTACTGATGCAGGAAGCATTGGGGAGAAATTTCTCAATCGATGAACATATGGAGGATGCGTCTCCATTATATTTGGTACAAAATGGATCCGAAGCACGTTATCCACGGAGTGCACGGAAGCTTGGCTTCATGCTAGGGAGGTTGGAGGAGGATGGCTTCACTTCATACTGGCTCTCTTAAGGAAGTGGTGGAGCTCCTTCGGATCGATACGAACTTGTTTACTTTGTACATTCAGGGAAAACCATTTCATCCTACGGTAGAGACGCTCCAGTTGCACCGTGATACTCAGCAAGCGTGGGTGGATGCGCATGTCCATGTTGCTGCTGCTTCGCGTGTTCAAGTGGAAGGGATTTATCTATATTCCCCTGTTGATGGCAAGATGCGACTCTGGCAAGAAGGCGATGCTTTGGCGCCGCTGTTCTATGAGACACAAGCTTATGAGCTAGTTGTGGAAAAAAAGGAAGATCTGCCGCTTGCGTTCTACCACGAGCATGTTCAACTTCGGAATGCGGTCAGGCCGTTAGGGAGCCGAATTCTATCCGGTATATTGCGGTTTACGAATGAAATCGGGTTGACGGAGCTGGAGCTTCAATTGCACGGAGAAACGGTGCTGCGCATCCAACTCGAGATTTTTCCGTCCAAAATGGATTATAAACGCGATTACCTCCTCATCTTGAATGATGTGAATGCACAAATTTCGAACTTAGCGTTTGATTTCTTGCGCAAAACGTTTCATCTCAGCGGTCTCAAGGAGACGAAGCATCAGAGCTTAACGGAATTTTTCGTTATCCTTCAGCATCTGTTTACACAGCTGGTACAGGCCGTAGAACGCATTCAGGCTGCTCCACATACGAAGCTGCAGAGCGAGTACCGCAAGGTGGAGGCGGCTCGAGTAAGAAGGGCGGACAAGGGCAATGCGACTTATTTAACGAAGCGACCTCATTTGCTTCAAGAAGCTGGGGCTAACGGAATCATCTCTATTCATGGTAAACGTTATACCGCCTCACACTTGCTGGAGCAGCGGCGGCAGGTGTCGTTCGATACAGCCGAGAACCGTTTTGTGCGGTGGGTGTTCCTGCGGATTGAGCAGAAGCTGAAGCGCATTAGAGCGAGCTTGCTGAACATGCAACGAACGCGAGATGAGCATCTACTTCGTCGTCTCGATCAGATGAACAACCAGATTCGGCGAGTGCTGCAGCAGGATTTTCTTCAGGTCGGCGAAATGAGACAGATGTCGATCTCGCTCGTGCTGCAAATGGCACCGGGATATCGTGAGGTGTACCGTTACTATCTCATGCTGATGAAAGGCTTGTCCATTCAGACGGACCTGTTCCGGCTGTCGATGAAGGATTTGGCGCAGCTGTATGAGTATTGGTGCTTTCTGAAAATTCACCAACTGTTAGGCGAAAAATATGAGCTCATCCAGCAGGATATTATTAAGGTGAATCGGGGCGGACTATTCGTGACGCTGGACCAGTCAAGGAAGGCGAAGGTGAAATACCGCAATCCTCGGAATGGAGAGGAATTTACGCTCTATTACAATGCCCTGCCTGCGGGTGAGGTGAGCAAGACACTGTCGCAACGCCCGGATACAGTGCTAACCTTGAAGAAAATGAGTCGGCAACGGAGTACAAATATATTTTTGATGCGAAATACCGCTTAAATCCCGCCTATGAGAGCACACCCTATTGGTCGAAGTATAAGCAACCCGGACCGGAGGAAGAGGACATCAATACGATGCATCGGTATCGGGACGCGATTGTGTATGAGGACACTGCTAACCAGACGTATGAGCGCAGTATGTTCGGGGCGTATGTATTGTTCCCTTATGCGGACGAGGAGAAGTTCCAACAGCATCGCTTCTATAAGAGTATTGAGTTGATTAACATCGGGGCATTGCCGTTCTTGCCGAACGCGACGAAGCTGATGGAGCAGTTCCTGGATGAGATTATCGAAGATAGTCCGGAAAAAGCCTACGAACGTTCCACGCGGCCAAGAGGGACAGAGCATTACTATGCGGAGAAGCTGGCAGGCAACAACGTGCTCGTCGGCGCCTTGGGCAGGGCGGCTGAGAAGCAGCTAGAGGCAGCGTTAGCGAAGCGTTATTACCATGTTCCTCTGCAGCAGATTACTGATCACCGCCAGCTTACCCAAATTGAATATGTGGCGTTATATCAATCGATGAAGCAATTTGGGAGTGAAGCGGGAATCCGGTATTACGGCCGCGTGCAGGAATGGAAGGTGCTGCCACGTCACGAGATTACATATATCGAGTCCAGCCGCGGGGCTGCGGATGAGCTATATGTGCTCTTCACGGTCGAGGCATGGCAGAAGCGAGAGCAGCCGATTGTGCCGGGTGGCCATTACGTGTATCACACGCTATTTACGGCGAAGCCACTCTTTGACCGGGCCCGCGAAGTGGCGGAACTCCGGTTGGAGAGTGAGGCTGACATACGGGTATGGCGCGAGGCACGCCGTCATGGCAAAGCGAAGGTCAAGCTGGATCAAGAGCCTGCGGACTTGGCTACACGGGTTATGCAGGTGGTGCAACAAATAGAATGCGAGTAAGAACGTAAAAAAGACACCTTAATAATAGAGGTGTCTTTTACATTTTCATGGGATAATCTGTATATAAAAATTCTCTTTTCTTCAACTAATAAACAGCTAATAATCAAGTACCATGAATCTTCCTTAATTTTCTCACTTTATATCGTATCAATTGGTGCCTCTTGATTGTAATGGTAGCCCTCATAAGTTGTCGTTTTATACAAGCTTACTTTAAAGCTTATCATCTTGCCTCAAAAAAACGCTTCTACTGACTTACAACTAAATTTAGTGAAACTTTATATTAAATGGAATAAAATATCTTGATTTACAATGTGAAACTAGGTATTTTTTTAGGTGTGGTATGGTATAAATGTATATTTTTACTTTTATCACTTTGGTGTTTATAACCAGACTATCAAGAGGAATATATATCATACCATGTAATATTTTAAAATAATGGGAGGATATTCTATGCCAAGTATTAGAGCACCTAGCGAATCAGATTTTACTTCTATGACTCATTTAAGAATAATAAAGGAGGATGTAGGAAAATGAAGAAAAGTATCTATACCCGATTATTACTCGTTGCAATCAGTTGTATGTTATTAGTTCCAACAGTTTTGCTACAACAGACGAAGGAAATAATTCGACTGGTGGAATTTATATTGATGAATTGAATAGAAAGTTTGTTATTAATGGTAACGGACAAGAAAATCTGCAGTTGTTCAACACCATTTCGGAAGATTGTACTCCAGTCGAAACGGTTACAGATGGTATAACTGTAACACATTGTGGCTGGAGAGATTATGATCATAATGGTGGAAAATGGAGGGCTAAAGCATGGACGACTGCAATTAAGAATGACGTTCACCAATATCATTATACTCGTGCAAGAGTAGTTCATGCGATTTTTGGAAACACCATTTACGATTCGGAAAGAAAATGGGGATATTCTAAAACTACAGCACAAACCGATTACGTAAAGGCAAGTGAACCTCTATTTTCTATGAGAACAAACTGGGGGTTCAAAGAGTAAGGAATAGATAGTTTATTAAAGTGTTCCACAGTAATGTACGTTACTGTGGAACATTTATACTAAGGATGAGAATATGGAAATAAGAGCTAAATTACCCTCGATTTTACTTATTATTGTATTTACTGCCGTAGGTTTTTGTACGAACTGGGTGGCTTCGACTTTATTTGAGTATCAGCTATTAGAGAAGATTAGCCAAGGTTATGTAAGCAATTCAGCTATTTCTTTTTCGCTTCAAAATGCTGATTCAGCAGAAGTTAAGGACTTTGTGGATTACTTGAATCCGGGTGATATTCTATATAAATCTATTAGTGAGAATTTCAAAGCGGTATTTTTTAAAGAGACCACGAGTCGAATGCCTCTAATCCAGGGGAGGTTTTTTACGAAGCAAGACTTTTTCTCTGGACAAAGCTTGGCCTTATTGGGGCAAGCGAAAAGAACTCAAATATTCACCAAGGGGGGAGTTCCATTATATAAATACGAAGGGCAAACCTATGAGGTTATTGGGATTATAGGGATGGATACACTTAGTAAATTGGATGACATGATTATGGTGAATATTGATGGAATCCAAAATTTGGATAACAACGGAGTGTGGTCATTGGATGGAAGTGGAAAAGGGGACATAAATACTACTTTTGAAAAGCTGAAGGGTTATGCTATGAAGCAAGGCTGGACGATAAAGGAAATTGATTCATCTATAGAGGGAACAAGGCGTTTCTTTCGCAATGAAAACATCTATCAGTTTATTTATTTTGCTGTTTTTTTTAGTTTTATCACTTGTGCAGCGGTCATTACCGCCTATTGGGTGGAAAGAAGAAAACATATCATCGCGATTCAGAAATTGTGCGGCTATAGTTCATTTCTGATATTTTGGGATTCTTTCAAGACATATTTCTTTATCTCTATAATAAGTTATACCATTGGCATTCTGCTTGGTATATTCGCTTTATCGGCGAATTTAACGTTTATTTCTGAGTTGATTCCTGCGTATGTGACTACAATCTTAACAGGGATGGCGTTTTGCATGTTACCTTTGGCATATTTCATGAGCAGATGGACCGATCGGGCAGTTAGGAGCGTTTCCAGATGATGTTTTCAGAAGCACTAAAAAGTATAAAGAATACTAAAGTATTTACTAGTCTGATCATATTGCAATTTACTATATCATTTATTGTAGTTAATACAGTGTTTTACAACATTGAAAGCATGCAAAATTCAAAACAGAAGTATGACGGAAAGTTGACAGAGAAAACAAGGTATCAAATATCGGATAATTTAGAAGGAAGTCAGCTTAATCAATTTTTTAAGAGTGACTATGGATTGAGTCACCTCAAAGGTTTTTATTCTGAACTAAACCAGGGTGAAGGATATACATTTTTAGAAACGATAATTCAGCCCATCTATGTTGCCAATTATACGGGTGCAGATATGTTTCGTGAAGGATATGAAAATGGCGATGATTTAGACAGTTATAACTACGAGAATGAAGGGATTACATATGCATTTATAAAGGCCGTGATGCTCAACGAAAATGCATGGGATGAGTTCAAGCTGCGAGTGGGTCAAGGCAAAACATTTTCCTCAGATGAATATATTTTACCCCCTCATGATTTTTCCCTTCCCGTTATTTTAGGTTACGAATACGCTTCTGATTATAAGTTGGGAGAGCGGTTGAGTATCATTCATTATACCAAGAAACTTACGATGGAAGTGGTCGGTTTTCTGGAGCAAGATTCAGTCATGAGACGCAGGGACGGGAGTCTGATGTATCTGGATCGGTATGTGCTCCTTCCTGCTGTCATAGATCCGAATGAGCCTGTCTCGGAAGAAGATCGATCGTTCCAAATGATTAATTATCTCAGTAAAGTAAACGGCACCATTCAAATGGCAGAAGGGTATTCTTTGGGCAGCTTCATTGCGGCGTTTGAACAGCTACGGCAAAAATATGATATGTTTGATTTTTCTGTTTGGGATGTATCGAATTGGGAAGTAAAATTACTGAAATTAACAGCCGGTAAAAGCATACATTTAATGATGTTGATTGGTTGGATTATGATTGGATTCGCTACCATCAGCTTATCCGTAATCATGACGACCAAACTGCAGCGAAACAAGCTTAATTATGGCATTCATTTGATGTGTGGCGGAACCATCCGCAATATGATGTCTTATGTATTTACAGAATGCTTCCTAATCTTTATCGTATCTCATATTCTCGCATATTCCATTACGGCTATGCTATTTAGCAAAGCTGTTGGTTACAGTCTTTATTGGATTTTGTTCAGCAGTATTATCGTTATCGGAAGCTGTGTACAACCGCTGGTATATTTGTCGAAATTGAATATTGACACGATGCTAAGGAGGAAGGATTGATGTCGAAAATCGTATTAGAACATGCAGCAAAAACATACGGGCACGGTGATGCAGCTGTGAGTGCATTAGTTGATGTAAATCTAGAAATTGAGAGTGGAGAGATGGTTGCGATAATGGGACGGAGTGGTTCAGGTAAATCTACTTTACTGAATATACTGGGCGGGCTGACTTCGCTGGATCAAGGAGAATATTATTTTGATGGAGAAAAGATTAACTTTGAGCGGCCCAATCAACTCAGCCGTTTTCGGCGCAATCATATTGGATTTATAGTACAACATTATGCGCTTATATATGATCGAACGGTGTTTGACAATGTCGCACTGCCTCTTAAATACAATAAACGTTCAAAGACTGATATTACTGCCAGCGTATCGAAGGTTCTTAAAGATGTAGGGATTTATGACTTGAGAAATCGGTATCCTTCTGAGTGTTCAGGAGGACAATGCCAGCGGACTGCCATCGCGAGAGCCATTGTTAATGATGCGGATGTTTTGTTGGCCGACGAGCCTACGGGAGCTTTGGATGAGAACACAGAAAGTTCCATAATGGAGCTCTTCCATTCGCTTCATAAACAAGGAAAAACAATTGTTATGGTTACGCATGATACGGATATTGCCGGACAATGTGCACGAATCATTGACATGAATGATGGTATGGCCAATCCGAGACCATAGATTAATGTCCGAAGTTTACATGATTTTCGAAGTGCGTAGTCAGGTGCTGCGCATATTTTCTTTTTTCACCTAAGGAAGGAAAACAAGATGAGGGAGGAAGCATGAAAAGAATCATCATTATGCTGCTGATAGGATCATTACTTATACTAGGATGCACCCAAAAAGAATCAGAAGATATGGATGCTGCTAGTGAAACTCTTAAGGTTATGTACCATGACGAAAAGTCTTTTTATAAGGATTACGGGATGCTGTTTTCTTCAAAATTTCCAAATTTACAAGTTGAAGTAATTCCAACAAACGGTGTGTTGAACCAAGAAAATGATCTTGTTAGTGAAATGCGCAAACTAATTCAGGAAAAGAGTCCTGATGTTCTTATGTTAAGTCCAATTACATACGAGCAATTTGCGAACGAAGGCATTTTGTATAATTTGGATGCACTGATAAAACAGGATAACTTTGACATAGACGGTATATTGCCGCAATCTATTGAGTTAATAAAAGGACTTAGTAATGGGGAGCTATTCGGATTAGCGCCGTTCTTTAACAGTATGGCCGTTTTTTATAACAAAGATTTATTCGATCAGTTTCATATTCCGTATCCGGAAGATCAGATGAGCATAGACCGTTTTTTTGAAATCACTCATCTATTTGGGAATCAATATTCTGATGAAGTCCAGATTTACGGTACAGATAACGTGTTTAATAACAACTTTTTTAGATTTATCGAATTATACGGAAACTCCTTGGGGTTAAGATTAGTAGATAGGAAAGAACAGAAAGTGACCTTCAACACAGAAGCCTGGACAAAGTTTGTTGATCGTACGATACAAAGTGTTAAAAATGGAGCTATTTACACTGGACCAAGCCAGCCATCGGAAGTTCAATCATATGAAGAGTCTTTGTTCAGTCAGCCATTCATAGCTGGTAAAGTAGCAATGACCATAGATTATTATTCTTTTGTACATCAATTAAAAGAGGCGAAGCAGCGTTCAAAGAGCGAAACGTTCCCAAATTGGGACGTGGTTACCTTTCCTGTGGACATGACCTCGCCCGGTACCACGAGCTCCGCAAATCCCGGCATTATATTTTCTATTAATAGTAAAGCTTCAAACATAAAGGCAGCATGGAAATTTATACAGTATATTCATAGTGATGAATTTGCAAAAGCAATCTCTAAAGCATCTAAAAATGTGCTGCACGTTAGAACGAAATACATTCCAATTGATGAAGGGCATCACATGGAAGCTTTTTATAAATTAAAATGGAACCCGATTTCGACTGGATACAGTAAAATTCCTCCTGAGTTTTGGAAAAAGTTTAGAGAGATGGCAGAGTTAGAAATCGCTCAATTGTTAGAGGGAAAGGCTAGTACAGAAGAGGCTGTAAAACGAATAGAGGACCAAGGGAATGAACTTATGAAGATGGAGTTGCAAAAAAAGTGACCAACCATACTTATCCTTTGGGACACAGCAGTAACGAAGTAATTAAAATTGCTTATAATCTTTTAGAAAGAGCGGATGGATACCAACCATCTAATTAGTTCTAATGAATAGACTTATTAAAACATGCAAATACCTAACCGCTTTAGGTGTAATCATCTTTGGAGCATTGGCTGTCTTTATAAAAGGAGATAAAGTCATATACTTGGGCTTAATGACACTGTGCATGTCTCTGCATGTTTTCTCTCAGGCGTTCGATTTGCATATAAGGAAGCAAAATAGAGTACAGGAAGTCACTTCGTTTCTAGTGGGAGCTTTAATATTCATCATTTCAATGCTGATTATCTTCGAGATCATGAACTGATACCCAACATGCCCTAGCTTTGCAAGCAGGGCATGTTGTTTTTCCTGCGTCCACAAAATAATGAAGCAAAATGGAACGAAAAGTGTTATTATGGAATATAAGTAAATTATTTTTGCCGCTCTAACGACAAGCCGTCATTCCTTGGCGCTCCTTTCGTCCTCCTCACTTAACTCCTTGAATTTCAGTATGGCTCTGCGGAATGCGCCCGGGACAGGCACTCCCAGCTTGATTCCGTTCTCTAAGATGCTGATCAGACCGTTAGCAATATAGAAATAAGTGGCCGCGTCCTGAAAGTAATGCGTCTGGCCCAGTACCAAATCAATGTGATGCGCAATCGCAATCAACAAATACATAAAGATTTTTCTTGCAATGCCGATCAGGGCTGACTTGCTATGCAATTCACCTCTTACTTTCGATATGACGATCCCCGCAATCGAGTCGATGACAACGATAACTGTGAGTACCTGCAACAATGAGTTCCATTCGCCGTATAAAATGCTGATGCCGCCGCCCATAATTGCCGCCATGCATTCCAATACACTCTCCATACTTCAAACCTCCCTTATCAGTAGGATGTACACATATAGGAGATGAGTCAGACCGATCTACAACCATCCGCGAGTTTTGAAGTATGAACATATATGAGGTTGTAAAAACATTCTATATATTCCCTTAATTTATGAGAGGATGATATTTATGGAGGTGATTAGGATGTCTTCTGTGCCTACTTATCGTCATTATCAGCAGGAGTTAAGGAGGATCGCATGGAGACTTCAGTATCGTGCCAGAGTGAAGCACACAAGGGAAATGGCTTTGAAAATTGAAATTGTCATGGGCTCAAATTTCACGGAACAATCGGATTCCAAGCTATTTATTCATGAGCTGCTAAGCTCCCTTACATCCGACAAGGCCAGGCATATTATAAGCGAAATATATATTCACGACAAAAGCGAAAAGGAAGTGGCGCTAGACATGCAATTAACCCAGCAGGGGGTGAATAAATGGAAAAGGAATTCCCTCAAAACGTTATCACAGAAACTGAATTCCTGGAGTTGATTCAGAGAGCGCAGGGCGATGACAAGGAGGCCATGTTACAAATTATCGAGCTCTACGAACAGGAGATGATCGATCTTAGCCGCTACATTAAAATGCCGAAGGAAGATGCGCTGCAGGCCATGATAACCGGATTAATCGAACTCATTAAAAGGGGAAGAACGAATGTATAATTATATGTGAGAAGGCCTTCAGCTGACGTTGGGGGCCTTTATTTATTTTAAGCGCTGTGAACCGCTAAAAAGGTTGCGGAGCCTGCTTTTTAAGCCGCCGAATTTCCAAAAATTGATTGACTGGAAGGAATGCTTATGCTAGTTTAATAATTGATAATGATTATCATTTTCATACAATAGCAACATCAATTTCATAAGCTGCTCATGGTTTATAACCAAAAGGAGGTTCCTCGTGCTTTCAAAAAAAGAGCTGCAGACAGACAAAAGCTTGTTCACGCCGGGCCGGAATCGCAAAACGAATCTGATGGAGATCAGGGAATTCATGGATCAGCACTATAATGAACCGCTTTCGATTGGACAACTGGCACAGATGGCGAACATCAGTCCCAAATATTTTGTTGATCTCTTCAAGAAAACATATGGGCAAAGCGCCATGGACTATTTGACGGATCTGCGCATCAATCGCGCAAAGCGTTATTTGGCCGAATCGGGCGAGCGCCTGCGGGATATCGCCTTGAAGGTGGGATATAAGGACGAATTTTACTTTAGCCGCAAATTCAAGAAGGAGGTTGGCGTGTCTCCGTCTGACTTTGTGAAAAACTCCAGGCGATCGATAGCTGCGTGCTCCTCTTCGGTTACAGGACAACTGCTTGCTCTGGATGTCATGCCGGCAGCAGCGCCGCTTGATCCGAAGTGGACCCCCTATTACTATAACGCCTATCGTACGCAGATTAAGTCCCACCTGAAGCTTACTGATCCCTACACCAATTGGACATTCGAGGTGAATCTGAACAAGCTCGTTCAGGGGCGTCCCGATGCCATTATCGGAACCGACCAGCTGTACCCCTTCGAGAAGACAAAACTGATGGACATCGCGCCGTCTCTCATTGTTCCGGCAGACGCCGGTTGGCGGGACCAGCTGCGGATGATTGCCCGATTTTTGGATAGGGAAGATAAGGCGGAGCAATGGATACAACGATATGAACAGAGAGTCCAGTCTGCTCGGCCGCAGATTGACAGAGTGCTGGGACAGGACAAAATGTTAGCCTTGCGCATCTATGGGCAAAGCATCCATGTCTATGGGAACCGCGGGTTGGAGGACGTTCTCTACCAAGACCTCAAGCTTGAAGCAGCTTGCCGGAGAGCTACGTCCTGCAGCATGCAGCTGACGCTGGAGCAAGTGTCTGAGCTGAACCCGGACAGGATTCTGGTCTTGGTGTGTCCCGAGGCAGCATCCCGGGCATACTGGCTGGCGCTGCAGCATTCAGCCGGGTGGCGTCAGCTGAAAGCGGTAAAAAGCAGACACGTGTACCCCATCACATCCGATCCGTGGTTCGAGTATTCGGCGGTTGCGATCATGAGGATGCTGGATGAAGCACTGCTCCTGTTTACAGGAAATTGTCCAAATGGATTTCTGGATAATGGCTATGGTGAATCGTTCGCCACATGATTTATACTCAAGCCAATTGAGAATTATTATCACAGGAGGAGATATACCGTGTTGGAACGTCTCGTTAATGTAAAGTCTGGTTTTACAGCCCGAATTTCGGCATTGATGTGCTGTGTGCTTATAGGAAGCTTGCTGACGGCCTGCGGCTCCAAGGTGGAGAGCAGCGCTACACCGACCGGACAGCAAGGCTCAATTGCAACAACCTCTGAAGTGTCCGCAGCAGGGGAGAAAAGCGCGGAACCAGCCGGTGAGCGGACCGTAACTGACGAGCTTGGCCATGAGATTAAGCTTCCGGCAGAACCGAAGAACATTTTCGCTCCCAATCTGGAGGACTCTCTGCTCAAGCTCGGCGTTAAGCCGGTAGCTCAATGGTCCAACGGCAATATGGGACACGACTATTTGCAAGAGGAATTGAAGGATGTGCCGAAGCTTGACCTTTCGGGCGGGCTGCCATCGCCGGAGGTGCTAATGACCTACAATCCCGATCTGATTATCCTGCACACCGAGACCTATGCTCAAAATGGAAACTATGAGAACTATTCCAAAATTGCCCCAACCTATGTGTTCAAAAACGCTTCCGGAAATATTGAGAAGTCTCTCGCTGCGATTGGAGAGCTGCTCGGCAAATCTGCCGAAGCCGGCAATGCGCTGCAGGCTTATCAACAAAAAGTGAACGATGCCAAGGAAAAGCTGAATACAGCGGTTGGAGAAAAAAAGGTGGCGATTATCCGTTTTGCGGCCAGAGGCGTCAGCCTGATGGGCGGCAAATATTTGTGCGGTTATGTTGTGCATCAGGATCTGGGGCTCGGCATGTCCAAGCTGGTGGAGAATGAGAACAGCGCCAATGTATCCATGGAGATACTCCCGGAACTGGACGCAGACTATATTTTTGTCATTAATGCCTATGATCAAGGGACTGAGCGCATGAAAGAGATGATGGAAAGTCCTATCTGGAAAAACATGCCTGCCACCAAGCAAGGACATGTGTACGAGGTGAGCAATAAATATTGGCTTGGCAGCGGCCTGATCGCTTACGAGAAAATTATTGACGATACAGTTCGGCTGCTGGCCCAATAAGCGGAGGGATTAGATGAAACAGACAACCACGCTCAACGATATCGCGCGCCGCAAGGTCGATATTCCCCGTGCGGAACAATGGATGATGCGCTCGCGCGCAGAGAACCGGACATATCGGCTTATCGTGGCGCAACCTGAGGGAGCGCCTCCTCCCTCAGGATTTCCAGTTATCTATTTGCTGGATGGAAATTCCGTATTCGGGACGATGGCGGAGGCGGTGCGTCTGCAGTGCCGCCGGCCGGATAAGACTGGAGTGTTGCCTGCGATAATTGTAGGTATCGGCTATGAGACGGATGGACCGTATGTGCCGGATCGCTTTTATGATTTCACGCCGGTTCCAACTAACGAATACCGCCACAAGTCCGATGGCACGGCTCTGCCTGAACAAGGCGGAGCCGCGGCTTTCCTGCAATTCATCGAGGAGGAGCTGAAGCCGCAGATAGAAAGCGAGTTCAAGATCGACCGCAATCGACAGACGATTTTCGGTCATTCTCTTGGAGGCCTTTTCGCGCTGTATGCGCTGTTTACTAAGCCGGGCGCATTCCAGTGCTATATAGCGGGTAGTCCATCCATCCATTGGAACAAGCAATATTTGCTTGAACAGGAGCGGATATTCACGGCCCGTGTGAAGGAGGAGCCTGTCAACGTCCAACTGCTGCTCGGTGTGGGCGAGCTGGAGAAAAGTCATGTCTCCGGCAATTGCGACAGCGCGAGGGAGCTCTCGGAACGGTTATCCGCTCTCTCAAGCCACGGAGTGGGAGCAGTGTACCGAGAGTTTGAAGATGAAGGCCATGTATCGGTGCTGCCGATTTTGATCAGCCGGGCTTTGCGTTTTGCTTTAAGTCCAGAGAAATAAAGAGGGGTTGAAGAAGTGGAGAGTGCAGGGATAAGGGGAAAAGTTGCCATAGTCACTGGCGCTGCTCAGGGCATTGGAGAAGCGGTGGCACGGGCCCTTGCCGGGCTTGGGGCCATCGTTGCGGCAGTGGATCGGAATGCCGATGGAATTAACGGCCTTGCGGCTGATCTAAGTGCCAGCGGTCTCCATGCTGCGGCATACCAGACAGACGTGGGTGATAGCTCAGCCGTTGAAGAGACGGCGGATCGGATCGAACGTGAGCTGGGCCCCATTGAAATTCTCGTTAATGTGGCAGGGCTGCTGCGGACAGGGCCGATCGAGTCGCTCAGCGATGAGGATTGGAAGGCGACCTTCGCCGTCAATGTCAACGGCGTGTTCTATATGTCCCGTTCTGCAGTAAGGCGCATGGCGCCCCGCAGTTCGGGCTCTATCGTGACAGTGGGATCGAATGCTTCCGGGGTGCCGCGCGCGCAGATGTCGGCTTATGCGGCTTCGAAGGCTGCGGCAACCATGTTCACCAAATGTCTCGGGCTGGAATATGCCCGGCACAATATTCGCTGCAATGTCGTGTCTCCTGGTTCCACGGACACGGCGATGCAGCGATCTTTATGGAGCGATGACGGCGGGGCTCAGGCAATCATCGCCGGTTCGCCGGAGGCGTTCCGCTTGGGAATACCGCTGGGGAAGCTGGCCTTGCCCTCGGATATTGCCGATGCAGTGGCCTTTCTCGTATCCGATCGGGCGCGGCATATTACGATGCATGACTTGTGTATCGACGGCGGTGCGACTTTGGGGTGCTGATCTATACATGGAAGGAGAGGGTAGACATGTTGAAATGTGATGCGGCTCCTGTGGCGTCTGCTGCAGAGCTGCTGGAACAATACCGGGCGGGTTCGTCCTTCTTTTTCTCTTCACCGCGCCGGACCTTGCTGGCACAGGGAGAATGGGCGCGGTGGCACGCTCAAGAGCAGGATGAAGGGAATAGCCTGACGCGCCGCGTTGCCGACCTTCTGGCCGCGGCCAGACAAGCCGGGCATGAGGTGCCGGTTGTTGCAGGAGCGATTCCTTTTGATGTTACGAAGCCTGCACAGCTTATTGTGCCGAACACGGCTCAATGGGCCGGGCCTTTGCGCTTCGATTCAGAGAATCAAATGGAAAGGTCCCTGGCGTCAGCTTATGAGATGCGAGAGATTCCCGAGCCGGAACAATTTAAGGAAGGTGTGGACCAGGTTTTAGAGCGTTTGAATCAGGGCGCGCTTGAGAAGGTGGTGCTATCAAGAACGCTGCACATTACATTGCCGCAAGCAGTCGATATTCATCAGCTGCTGCTTAATTTGGCCTGTCAAAATGCCCATGGATATACCTTCGCAGTCAATCTAGGCGAAAATGACTGTGCAGCGGATTCGTGCGAAGCTCCCAGAACGCTGATTGGAGCCAGCCCGGAACTGCTCGTCACAAAGACGGGAATGCAGCTCAAGGCCAACCCATTGGCAGGTTCTGCGGCGCGCAGCGACGATCCTGTCGAGGATGAGCGGCGGGCGGCTGCACTGCTGGCCTCCGTCAAGGACAGACATGAGCATAAAGTGGTCATTGATGCTGTCGTGGCCGCGCTGCGTCCCTATTGCAAAAAATTAGATGTTCCTGCTGGACCATCGCTTGTTCAAACGAAGACGATGTGGCACCTCTCCACCGAAATAAACGGGGAGCTTGCCGATGCTTCTACCTCTTCGATAGAGCTGGCAATGGCGCTGCATCCGACGCCTGCCATCTGCGGAACGCCTACGGATTTGGCCCGGGACGTTATTTACGAGACTGAGCCCTTTGATAGGGGGTTCTATACGGGAGCGGTCGGCTGGTGCGATGCGAATGGCGACGGAGAATGGGCGGTCACGATCCGCTGTGCAGAGGCGGAAGGACGGTCGCTGCGTCTATTCGCGGGAGCGGGGATCGTTGCCGGTTCACATGCGGAAGCCGAGCTTGCGGAGACTTCAGCCAAGTTCCGCACCTTGCTGCTTGCGATGGGGCTGAATAATCAACAACAATTATCGATGGCTCGGGAGGGATAATTGATGCTTCCAGGATGCCCAACATGGCCCAAGGAGTATGCCGATCACTACCGTAAGGAAGGATGCTGGCGGGGAGAGACATTCGGCGGCATGCTGCGGCAGCGCGCCGCAGCTCACGGGGAGCGCGTTGCCATCGTCAGCGGCGAACAACGGATAAGCTATGCAGAGCTTGACGCCAAGGCAGAACGTCTTGCTGCCGGATTCCGCAAATTGGGGATTCAGCCGCAGGATCGGGTTATCGTCCAGTTGCCCAATATCCCGCAATTCTTTGAAGTGATCTTTGCGCTGTTCCGCTTAGGCGCGCTGCCTGTCTTCTCCTTGCCGGTGCACCGCAAGAGCGAGATTACCTATTTATGCGACTTCACCGAGGCGGTGGCTTACATCATTCCTGACACAGATGCGGGATTTGATTACCGGGAGCTTGCCGAACAGGTGAAGGAGGCGGCTCCGGCCTTGCGCCACATCATTGTGGCAGGAGACCCGGGGAAGTTTACGCCGCTGGGTGATTTGTATGCCGATCCTGCGGAAGGCATGGAGGGGCCAAGCCCTGATGATGTCGCTTTTCTCCAGCTGTCCGGCGGAACGACCGGGCTGCCGAAGCTGATTCCCCGCACGCATGATGACTACATGTACAGCTTGCGGGTGAGCGCGGAGATCTGCTCCTTGAATGAGAATAGCGCATATTTAGCTGTGCTCCCTGTCGCTCACAATTACCCGCTTAGCTCGCCCGGCGTGCTTGGGACGCTATACGCCGGCGGCAGAGTAGTTCTTGCGCGCGGAGGAAGCCCGGACGAGGCATTCCCTCTCATTGCGAAGGAGCGTGTCACGATTACGGCCGTAGTGCCCCCGCTGGCATTAATCTGGCTTGACGCGGCGGCATCAGGCCGTTACGACCTGTCCAATCTTCAGGTGCTGCAGGTCGGCGGGGCCAAATTCAGCGCGGAGGCGGCCAAGCGGGTTAGCGGGACGATGGGCTGCACGCTGCAGCAAGTCTTCGGGATGGCGGAAGGTCTGGTGAATTATACCAGATTGGATGATCCGGAAGAGATTATCGTCAACACGCAGGGCAGACCGATGTCGCCTTATGATGAAATCCGGCTGCTGGACGATGATGATTGCGAAGTCGCCCCGGGAGAGGCAGGACATTTGCTGACGCGCGGGCCTTATACCATTCGCGGATATTACAAGGCCGAGAAGCATAACGCCAAGGCATTCACAACGGACGGATTTTACCGTACGGGCGACCTTGCCAGGTTGACCTCATCCGGTTATTTGGTCATTGAGGGACGGGACAAAGACCAAATTAACCGCGGCGGAGACAAGGTGGCGGCAGAGGAGGTAGAGAATCACCTCCTGGCTCATCCCGGCGTGCATGATGCGTCGGTCGTCTCGATGCCGGACGAGTTCCTCGGCGAGCGCACATGCGCATTCGTTATCCTTTATGACTCTTCGCACCCTTCGCTGACAGCAGCCGAACTCAAGGCCTTTCTTAGAGGACGCGGGCTGGCGGCTTACAAAATTCCTGACCGGGTGGAGTTCGTGGATTCGTTCCCCCAGACAGGGGTGGGCAAGGTGAGTAAAAAGATACTGCGCGAGCTGATTGCCAAGAAGCAGGAATCCTTAGCACACGTTCCAAAATAACGCTGAAAAGAGGAGATAATATGGCTCTTCCTTCTATATTGCCTTATACGATGCCTGTGGAGTCCGAGCTGCCGGTGAACAAGGTGGCTTGGACGCCTGATCCAAGGCGTGCCGTTCTTCTTATACATGATATGCAGCAATACTTCATTGACGCCTTCGACGTCAATGAATCGCCTGTCACGGAGCTGCTGGCGAACATCCGTAAGCTCCGTGCTCATTGCGCCGATCTCGGGATACCCGTTGTGTATTCGGCGCAGCCTGGCGGCCAGACGGCTGAAGAGCGCGGACTGCTGCAGGATTTCTGGGGCTCGGGCATTGACGATGGGCCTTATCAGAAAAAGTTCGTGGACGAGGTTGCTCCGTGCGAGCACGATATCGTGATGACCAAGTGGCGCTACAGCGCATTTCAAAAGACCAATTTGCTGGATATGCTGCGCCAGCGCGGCCGGGATCAGCTGATGGTGTGCGGCATTTATGCCCACATAGGCTGCTTGCTGACCTCGTGCGAAGCATTCATGCAGGAGGTGCAGCCCTTCTTCATCGCCGATGCGGTCGCGGACTTTTCGGAGGAGAAGCATCGGATGGCACTCACTTATGCGGCCGAGCGGTGCGCGGTCACGATAACGACGCAGCGTCTCGTTGCTGAACTGAGTCATTCGCAGGCCGCAGCGCCTGCAGCTGAAATGGAGGACGCATCTCAAGCGGAGTCTGAGGCCGGAAGCTGGCCATTGACGCAGCAATCCGTGCGTGAAGAAGTGGCAGAGCTTCTGCAGGAACAGCCGTCCAAAATTGCGGATAACGACAACCTGATTATGTTGTGGGGACTGGATTCCATCCGGATTATGAGTCTGGTGGAGCGGTGGCGCCGCATCGGAGTTGCGGTTAGCTTCGTGGAATTGGCCGAGCAGCCTACATTGGCCGATTGGTGGAAGCTGTTGTCGTCCAGGCTGAGTAAAACCTTGCCCAACTATGATTATTTTACTGTATAGAAGGAGGTCATCATCATGCCTGACCATGAGAGGGTCCGCTGGTCTCTGTCGGGGGCGCAGTCCGGTATTTGGTTTGCTCAACAGCTTGATCCGGACAACCCGATTTTCAATACCGGTGAATGTATAGAAATCCATGGACCTGTTGATCCAGCACGCTTCGAGACCGCTTTGCGCCAGGCCGTGACGGAGGCGGAAGCGCTGCATGTCCGTTTCGGAGAGGACCGGGACGGACCTTGGCAGACGATAGCCCCGTCTTCAGGCTGGCCGCTTCATCTCATCGATGTCAGCGGGCAGGAGGATCCGCACGAAGCGGCAGAAGCATGGATGAAGCATGATTTGGCTCAGCCTGTCGACCTGCTCTCCGGCCCGCTGTTTACGGAAGCGCTGTTCAAGCTCGCTTCCGATCGTTTCTACTGGTACCAACGCATTCATCATATTGCAATCGATGGCTTCGGCTTCGCGCTTTTAGCGCGGAGGGTAGCTCAAATTTATACGGCGCTTGCCTATGATCTTCCGTCCAGCGAGGGAGCCTTTGGTTCTGTGCGCTCCATTCTGCAGGAGGATGCGGCTTATCGGGCATCAGATCGGATGGAGGAGGATCGGCAGTTCTGGTTGGCGCGCTTCGCCGATGAACCCGAAGCGGTCAGTCTAGGCGATCGTGCCCAGCGGACATCGCGCAGCTTTTTGCGCCGATCCGCGCAGCTGCCGTCATCCGTCATGAGCGGTTGGCAGGCGGCCGCAAGCGGGTCGGGGACAAGTTGGCCCGATGTCTTGATTGCGGCTGCCGCCGTCTACGTGCATCGGATGACTGGCGCAGACGACGTCATACTCGGCTTGCCCGTGATGTGCCGGCTGGGCTCTGCAGCGCTGCGCGTTCCCGGCATGGTCATGAATTTGCTGCCGCTGCGTGTGGCGGTCCGGCCGGACATGAGTCTGAGCGAACTGCTGCAGCAGGTCTCACGGGAAATTCGCGAGATAAGACGGCACCAGGACTATCGTCATCAGGACCTGCGGCGCGACCTGAAAGTGCTGGGGGATAACCGGAGATTGTTCGGCCCTCTCATTAATGTGATGCCGTTCGTCGAGGAACTGAGCTTTGCCGGATATCGGGGAAGGATACGCAACCTGTCGGCGGGGCCTGTGGATGACCTGACGATTAACGTGTACTGCAACTCCGACGGCAGCGGACTGCGTATCGACTTTGATGCGAACCCTGCGATTTACAGCGCAAGCGAGTTGATGCTGCATCAGCGGCGCTGTCTGCATTTGCTGGACAAGATTGCGGCTGCTGCTCCCGGCCAACCGATCGGGCAGCTGGAGCTGCTCCTGCCCGAAGAACGCCGTCAGGTGTTGAGCGACTGGAATGACACCGCGCATGAGCTGCCGCAGACGAGCGTGCCGGGATTGTTCGAGGAGCAGGTTGCCCGCACCCCTGATGCGGTTGCGGTCGTCTTTGATGATGCCACCCTGCGTTATGACGAGTTGAATACCCGGGCTAACCGGCTTGCGCATTTGCTGATTGCCTGCGGTGCCGGGCCGGATCGGATCGTGGCTCTGGCGCTGCTGCGTTCGGCAGAGATGGTCGCCGCCATACTGGCTGTGCATAAGACGGGAGCGGCGTATTTGCCGCTGGACCCGGATTATCCGTCCGAGCGGCTTGCTTATATGCTGGAAGACGCGAAGCCGATGTGCCTCATAACGGCAATGGAGGTTGCCTCCAAGCTACCGGACTGCGGTGCCGCTGCCACGATCGTGCTGGATGATCCCGCAACCATCGGCAGACTGGAGCAGCAGGCCGGGCATAATCCTGATGACGCAGACCGAACGGACCGTTTATTGCCCCTCCACCCTTCTTATGTGATATACACCTCCGGCTCGACTGGAAGACCTAAGGGGGTGCTGCTTACATTTGAAGGTCTAACCAACCTGCTTGTTGCGATGCGGGCCCGCTTTCAGCTTGACGGTCAGGAGCGGCTGCTGTCCGTAACTACGATTTCATTTGATATTTCCGTCATGGAGGTGCTGCTCCCTCTCGTGAGCGGAGCCAGCATAGATATCGCCCGGAAGGATACGATTCTGGATCCGTCTGCGCTGGCGCAAAGGATCAGGGACACGGGGGCCACCATTATGCAGGCAACCCCGACACTGTGGCAATCGCTTGCTGCAAGCAAGCCTGACAGGTTCGACGGCCTTACGATCATAACCGGGGGCGAGGCGTTGCCAATCGGACTTAAGCTCGCCCTGCAAGACCTGAATTGCCAAGTCAACAACCAATATGGCCCGACGGAAACGACCATTTATTCAACTGCCGCGCTGCTGGACGATTCACGCACGGGCAAGCCGTCCATTGGAGGTCCAATCTGGAATACGAGGCTATACGTGCTGGATGCAGCGCTGGAGCCTGTTCCGCCGGGAGTGGCGGGGGAGCTGTATATTGCCGGCTCCGGATTGGCACGCGGCTACTTGGGCCGCCCTGACCTGACAGCGGAGCGTTTCGTTGCGGATCCATTCGGTCCGTCTGGCACGCGGATGTACCGTACGGGCGATCTCGTGAGATGGCTGGAGGACGGCTCCATCGACTACTTGGGGCGTGCCGATCACCAGATTAAGCTGCGCGGTTTTCGGATTGAAACGGGCGAAATCGAAGCTCAGATTGCGCAGCACGTTGACGTTGCTCAAGTGACGGTGATGGTCCGGGAGGATCAACCCGGGGAGCGGCGCTTGATCGCTTATGTGGTTCCAGCCTCTGCGTCTGGAATCGATCCGGCCGAGCTGCGCCGTTATGCGGCTGACAAGCTGCCCGATTATATGGTCCCAGCCGCTGTCGTCACGCTTGACGCCATGCCTTTGACGCCGAACAAAAAGATCGATCGCAAGGCATTGCCCGCGCCTGATCTCGGCATGACGGCTGCGGGACGCGGACCGCGGACACCGCAGGAGGAGATTCTATGCGCTTTATTCTCCGAGGTGCTAAGTCTGTCCCGTGTCGGCATCGATGACGATTTCTTCGCTCTGGGCGGCCATTCCTTGCTTGCCGGGCGGGTGATGGTCCGCATACGCGAGGCATTTGGCGTCGAACTGAACATCGGCAGCCTCTTCGAGTCGCCTACGGTTGCGGGTCTCGTCAAACGGATCGATTATGCGCAGGAGGCCAGACCGGCCATACGGCCGGCCGTGCGGCCGGAGAGCGTTCCGCTGTCCTTCGCCCAACGGCGTTTATGGTTCCTGTATCGTCTGGAAGGACCCAACCCAACCTATAATATTCCGCTTGTAGCCCGTTTGTCCGGAGAATTGGACCTGAAGGCTCTGGAGGCGGCCCTTGGTGATGTGGTGAACCGGCACGAGACGCTGCGCACGGTGTTTCCCGATACGCTAGGGACCTCGCGTCAGCTTATTCTGGATGCCGGAGAGGCACGGCCTGAGCTGATCCTGACGGAAACGAGCGAGGCTGAGCTGCCTGAACTGCTTGCGGAAGCCGTGAGGTACAGCTTCCAGCTATCGGCTGAGTCTTCGCTGCGGGCCCAACTGTTCGTGCTTGCTCCGAACGAGTATGTGCTGCTGCTGCTGTTGCACCATATTGCCGGGGATGGCTGGTCGCTGACTCCGTTAACCCGCGATCTGTCCGCTGCATATGCGGCACGCTGCCGGGGCGAACTTCCCGAATGGCAGCCGTTGCCCGTACAGTATGCGGACTATGCGATCTGGCAGGAGCGCCTTTTGGGAAGCGTTGGCGATCCCGGCAGTCTGATTGCCCGCCAGCTCGATTTCTGGACGCGGACGCTTAAGGACCTGCCGGAGCAGTTGGAGCTGCCAACCGATTATCCGCGGCCGGCAGCAGCAAGCTACCAAGGCGGCACCGTTCATTTCCATATTAACAGGCAGCTGCACGGCCAGCTATTAGAGCTTGCACGTGACAGCAAGGCGAGCCTGTTCATGGTGCTGCAAGCCGCACTGGCCGTTCTGCTTACGCGGCTTGGCGCGGGCAACGATATTCCGATCGGCAGCCCGATCACCGGACGGAGCGACGATGCGCTTGACGGCCTTGTCGGTTTGTTCATCAACACATTGGTGCTGCGCACCGATACTTCAGGCGAACCGAGCTTCCGCGAGCTGCTGGCCAGAGTCCGCGAGGTCAGCTTGGCTGCGTACGAGCATCAGGATTTGCCGTTCGAGCGTCTGGTCGAGGTGCTTAACCCTGTCCGCTCCCGGGCCAGACATCCGCTCTTCCAGATTATGCTGGTGCTGCAAAATACGCCGGATGCAGCGCTGGAGCTGCCGGGTGTGACATCCAGCCTTCACATTCAAAGCGCGGGCACGGCGAAGTTCGACTTGACGGTGGAACTGAATGAGCGCCGCGATGTGAATGGGGAACCTGACGGGTTGGATGGAATTGTGGAATACAGCGCCGATTTGTTCAAGCGCAGTACGGCCGAAGCATTGGCAGCCCGTTATTTGCGCGTGCTGGACACTGCTGCCGCCGAACCAAGTAAGCATATCGGAGAGCTTGATATTTTGACGCTGGAAGAGCGGCACAGCATCCTGCAGGAATGGAGCGCGCCTGTAACCGCAACGCGGCAAGGCACTCTTCCAGAGCTGTTCGAGGCGCAGGCCGCCCGTTCGCCAGAGGCTGTATCTGTCGTCTATGAAAGAGACTCCTTGAGCTATGAGGAATTGAACATCCGGGCGAACCGGCTCGCGCATCTGCTCATCGCAGAGGGTGTAGGACCCGAGCAAATTGTAGCTTTGGCGCTGCCGCGGTCTGTGGAGATGGTTGTCGGCGTGCTGGCCGTTCTGAAGGCTGGGGCTGCCTACCTGCCACTCGATCCGGATTATCCTGTCGAGCGGCTCGCTTATATGCTGGAGGACGCCGATCCGGTCTGTATGATAACCAACACTCACGTATGCGGCAAGCTGCCTGATACGGGAAGCCTTCCGCGGATTGTGCTGGATGAGGCCGGCATCGGGGAGCGGCTGCGGCAGTATTCCCCTGCCAACCCAAGCGATCATGAACGCAGGGGGCGCTTGTCTCCGCTTAGTCCGGCTTATATCATCTACACGTCAGGGTCTACGGGCAAGCCGAAAGGGGTGCTCATCCCGCACCAGAACGTGGTGCGCTTGTTTGCAGCTACAGAGCACTGGTTCCAATTTGACTCTGATGATGTATGGACCTTGTTTCATTCGTATGCCTTTGATTTTTCGGTGTGGGAAATATGGGGCCCGCTCCTGCATGGCGGCCGTCTCGTAGTGGTGCCTCATACGATCAGCAGGTCGCCGGGCGAATTCCTGCAGTTGCTCTCACAAGAGGGCGTGACCGTCCTGAATCAGACGCCGTCCGCCTTCTATCAATTGATGCAAGCCGACCGTGAACATCCAGAGCTAGGGCAGACGCTCTCCTTGCGGTACGTCATTTTCGGCGGAGAGGCGCTGGAGCTTGGCCGGCTGGAGGACTGGTATGAGCGCCATCCGGATCATGCTCCGCGGCTGATTAACATGTACGGCATTACCGAGACAACCGTGCATGTCAGCTACAATGAGCTTGACCGGAACAGCGCCGCCCTGGGTGCCAACAGCCTAATTGGCGGGCCTATACCGGATCTTCGGGTATATGTGCTGGATGATGCGCTGCAGCCTGCTCCGCCCGGAGTGACGGGGGAGATGTATGTTGCCGGCGCAGGTCTGGCCCGCGGTTATTGGGGTCGCCCGGGGCTCACGGCTGAGCGGTTCGTCGCCGATCCGTTCGGTCCGCCAGGCACCCGAATGTACCGCACCGGAGATTTGGCGAAGCGGCTCGCCGACGGTTCTCTAGATTATCTGGGCCGGGCCGACCATCAGGTGAAGATTCGGGGCTTCCGTATCGAACCGGGCGAGATCGAAGCCGTAATTGCCCGGCATCCCGGGGTGGCCCAGGCGGCAGTCGTGGTGCGCGAGGATCAGCCGGGAGACAAACGTCTGGCAGCTTATGTGGTGTTCGCCTTGGGCGCGAACCTTGAACCGGCTGATTTGCGCCGCCATGCTGCTTCCATTCTGCCTGATTACATGGTCCCGGCTGCGATTATAGGCATGGATGCTTTGCCGCTCACTCCGAACGGCAAGCTGGATCGCAAGGCGCTGCCGGCGCCTGACATCTCCTTGGCGCTTGACGGCCGTAACCCAAGAACGCCACAGGAGGAAGTTTTGTGTGATTTGTTCGCCGAAGTGCTCGGGATGCGGCGCGTGGGGATTGATGACAGCTTCTTCGAGCTGGGCGGCCATTCGCTGCTGGCGGTCCGCCTCATCAGCCGGATTCGCGAAGCTATGGGCAGGGAATTGAGCATCGCCGTTCTCTTCGAGGCTCCTACCGCAGCCGGGCTTGCCGAAAGGCTCGATATGGGCGGCGGGCACAGCGCGCTGCAGGTGCTGCTGCCGCTTAGAACGCACGGAGCTCAGCTGCCGCTGTTCTGCGTCCATCCCGCAGGCGGACTCAGCTGGTGCTATGCAGGACTGATGAAGCATCTTGGCATGGATTATCCGATCTATGGCCTGCAAGCCCGCGGCATTGCCGAGGCCGAGGAGCTGCCGAATACACTCGAAGAGATGACGGCAGATTATATTCGGCATATCCGATCGGTTCAGCCTGCTGGTCCGTATCGGCTGTTGGGCTGGTCCCTGGGGGGCAATGTGGCTCACGCCATGGCCGTGCAGCTGCAAGCAGAGGGAGAAGAGGTCGCTTTTCTCGCCATGCTCGACGCATATCCGAGCCACTACTTGCCTATTCGCGGAGAACCGGATGAGGAGGAGGCGCTGACCGCGCTGCTTGCTTTGGGCGGCTACGATAGGGACAGCATTGGGGACGTTCCGCTCAATATTGCAAGCGCGATTCAGATTTTGCGCAGCGACAGCAGTGCTTTGGCTACTCTGGATGAAGCCACCATCATGAATTTGAAAACAACGTATGAGAACTCGGTTCGCCTGCTGGGCGCTTATGTTCCGCGGCGGTTCGAGGGAGATCTGCTGTTCTTCCGTTCGACTATCATACCGGACTGGTTCGATCCGATCGAACCGGACATGTGGGTTCCCTATATAGGCGGACAGATCGAACGGCACGATATCGCATGCCGGCATAAGGATCTGTGTCAGCCTGGACCGCTCGCCGAGATCGGCGGGCGCATCTTGGTCAAGCTGCAGGCTGCGCATGGCGCGGCGACTAGACTTGAAGGGAGGGAGCTAATCTATGACTAATCCTTTTGAGCAAGCGGACGGCGCTTATCTGGTGCTGATGAATGACGAGGGGCAATATTCGCTTTGGCCTGCCTTCGCCGCGGTGCCGGACGGCTGGAGCCCTGTTCTGGGGCCGGAGACGCGCCAAGAGTGTGTGGACTACATCAACTTGCATTGGGTCGACCTGCGGCCCCGCAGCCTATACGGCTCTTCAGAGCTTGTTTATGGAGAGAGGCAATGAAGGCTTGGCTGAATCCGAAAAAGGTAGTGTGCATCGTATACGTGGCAGCCATGTTCGTGGTTGCCATGGACGCCACCGTTTTGAACGTTGCGCTGCAGACGATCAGCCAAGAGCTTCAAGTTCCGCCAGCCGCATCGGGAGCGCTTAATGTCGGCTACTTAGTGAGCCTCGCCATCGTTCTCCCGGTGGCGGGCTGGCTTGGCGACAAATGGGGGACGAAGCGCACTTTTTTGCTTGCGCTGGCCCTGTTCACAGGAGCCTCGGCATTGTGCGGCTTAGCCGATAATTTGACAACTCTGACCGTGTATCGAGTTGTTCAAGGCATCGGCGGCGGCTTGCTTACTCCCGTAGGAATGGCGATGCTGTTCCGCACGTTTCCTCCGCAGGAGCGGGCCAAGGTTTCACGGGCCCTCGTTCTCCCGATTGCCCTTGCCCCTGCGGTAGGGCCGATTGTGAGCGGATTTCTTGTCGAGCATTTCTCTTGGCGCTGGATATTTTATATCAATCTGCCGATCGGGATTCCGGCTTTGCTGTTTGGCTTTATGTATTTGAAAGAGCATAAGGAGCCGGAGGCGGGACGCTTGGATATTCCAGGCCTCCTCTTATCGGCTCCTGGCTTGGCTATGTTGATGTATGCGCTTAGCCAAGGCCCTATGCAGGGGTGGAATTCCCCTGTGATCTTAACCATGGGGGTGACGGGCCTTATCTTGATAGCCGCCCTTGTCGCCGTCGAGCTGCGCGTGAAGCAGCCGCTGCTTGATCTGCGTCTGTTAGGCGACCGCCTGTTCCGCACGACGGGTCTTGTCGCCATGTTCGCTGCAGCGGGCTTGCTGGGCATGCTTTATGTATTCCCGTTGATGTACCAGAATGCCCTGCAGGCCTCGGCGCTTGACACCGGCCTGACCACCTTCCCGGAGGCGCTGGGCCTCATGCTTGCTTCCCAGCTTGTGCCTTGGACTTATCCGAGGCTTGGACCGAAACGCGTCATCATCATAGGGCTATTGTGTACGGCTTCCATATTTGTGCTGCTGAGCATGGTAGGCTCCGAGACGAATCCATGGTTTATTCGGAGCTTGCTGTTCGGTGTCGGCATCTTCCTGGGGCATACGGTCGGAGCAGTGCAGATCGCGGCCTTCGCCAACATTCCCCCTTCATCGATGGGGCGCGCCTCGACTTGGTTCACCGTACAGAACAGGCTCGGGCCGGCAATAGGCTTGGCGATTCTGTCCGGCATTCTAGCCGCTGCAGGCACCAGTACGGTGAATGCCGCAGGAGGCATGGAGCCCAATCTGCTGGCTTACCGCGCGGCCCTGCTCGGCGCCGCAAGCTTCCTGCTTGCAGGTCTGTGCGTTGCGCTTCGAATCCGTAATAGCGATGCCGCTGCCACCATCCGCAAGCGGGCCCCGGTCAAGCCGGCGGAGGAAAGGCCTGTTCAAGCTGAAGGATAACGGTCCTTGTGTTAACAGGCATCTCGCTGGCCAAATATGTAAGAATACTTTCCAGACCTTGGTTCAGTTAATCTGAACTGAGGTCTTGCTTTTATGCCTTTAACTGGACGATTTCCAATAGAAAGGCGAGCTTTCGCTCCAAACTCGGCAGTAAACTGTATATTTTCCAATGGATCGAATGGTGATTGGAATGAAAAAGTAACATTATGCTGTTTGTCTGCATTCATCCAACAGGAAGTTCTCTTTCCTCCTTAGGCCCACTCTCCCAATGGTTCAGTACGGTGAGGAGAGCGTTGTATGGCAAGCATAGCCCCGCAGTTCCCAGATTGTGCGCCTGTTAATCGTTGACATGGGAGAAGTCATCGAACAATATACCACTGTCGAGATGTTCTTCTTATCCATTCCGCGCTTATGCCCACTCTCCCCTTCGCTCAGCATCTAGCGATTTCCGCATGTCTCAGTCGCTAGACGATGTTATCTTACGGTGATGTTGCTGCATCATCTGGGAAGCAACGGGTACATATGACTCAAAGTTAACCTCACCTATCGGCGGGATACCCATTCTGAACGAGTGGGAGAGTGGAGAAAAGCGATTGTCAGCGTATCGTGATTGGCTGGAAGTCCATTGAGGAAGGCGGCTTTAAAGGCCGTTCAGGAGCTGGATCCATCACAAACGGCTTCTTTTGATGCAGCGCAACGCTCCTATTATAAAGATGGGGAGACACTCACAGCATTAAGAAATAAAAAGGTGCTGAGAAGCTGTTACAGTTGTTGAATGCAAGTAAATCCTTCAAAATAACGGCAGATAATTTGACCTTTATCAAGAATAAATCTTCTTGGGGCTTTACTGCCCAAGGCAAAAATAATGAAAACATTCAGATAGGGATTGATGGAGAAACGGGTACGCCAACAAGTTACTTTATATCCTCGGCTTCGGTTGGATCTTTATTTAGAAGTGTTTGGCATTGATTCGACGGGTTACAGCGTAACGCGGGGAAAAGGCGAAACGGCTAACCTGTTTACGTTTATCTCTCTCTTGAATCACCCGAATTCATGAATGAGTCAGACAATCCTCGATAAATTGAATGACCTCTTGACGAATAGGAACCAAGCCCTGATCCGTCGAGGCGGGGTCCTTCCGCAGCTCCCAAAATTTATTCATCAGCGCCGTGTCTCCCGCAAAGGTCAGCTCCGAGAGCCGATCGATCTCGACTGCAATCGCTGCGCCCTCTGCCGATTGCGGCTTGGCGCCCTCTTGAATGCATCTTTCAATGCGGACGATGAGCCCAATCCACTGCCGAGTTATCTCGTCGTTATTTTCCAGCTTGGGGAGGCGGGCTTTAAGCACCTGCAACTCCTCATCATTAAAATAAGCCTGCCATGGCTTTGGACCCGGCTGGGAGCTTTGCACGAGCGGAAGCAGCGTATCCCAGCGGAACTCTCCTTCAAGCTCATGGAAATGAAGCAAGGATGTCGTATTATTCAAGCTCTCTTGAAGCTGAGCTAACTGATTCTCCAACAGTTTCTGATGCGCTTCTAGAATTTGCCGGATCGACAGCTCGTCCAGCAGTTTCTGAATGTCGCCAAGAGGCAGAGATAATGACTTCAGCAGCATGATTTTCTCGAGTCTGAGCAAATCTTCTTCTGAATAGAGGCGTTTGCCTCCTGCCTCCTTGTTCCCCGGACTGACCAGCTTAATCTGATCGTAATATCGGATGGTGCGAACGGACAGGCCGAGTTTGGCTGCCACTTGTCCGGTGGTCCACTGGTTCATCGTCATGGTATCCTCCTGATCGAACTTTATTTGTTATCAAAAATAATGCTTGCAGGTGACGTAACGTCATCTTTTAAACTGGCCCTAAAGAAAACAGAGGGGGAAGCTGAATGACTACTGTAAGTGTAACAGAATCTATGATAACCAAAAAAAGCAAAGAGTGGAGCGACAAAGATCCTTGGTCCGTCAAGGAGCTGATCGCTCTGCTGCTGCTAACGTTTGTTCTGGTGCCATGGCTCATTGAAAGCCGGCTGCAGGCTCTATTTGAACATATTTTTCATAACTCGCTGTACTCGGGAACCTTGACGGGACTTGTGATGGGAATTACTTTTACCAATGGAGTCTATATTATTGCCTTGCTCCCCAAAAAGATGGGATGGGCTGAGGTAGGCATACGCTCCTTTCCCCGCAAATACCTGATCTCCATCGCCATTTGGTCTTTCGTTCTGCTCGCGGCGAGCGTGCTGATATTATACCTGATGTCCCTTTTGGGAGGCAGCTATGAAAATAGCAAAACAGAGAGTATTCAGAGCCAGATATCCCTGTTCACCGTCCTGATTGCCGTTGTGTCAGCAGGCATCGTATCGCCCGTCTATGAGGAAATTTTCTACCGCGGCTTTCTGTACCGCTGGTTGCGCACGCGCTGCGGCAGGGGATGGGCTTCATTCTTAAGTTCGGCCATCTTCATGGCGGCTCATATTCCGACCTACAACACACTCGCAATCAATTTTGTCGCAGGCCTGATTTTCGCTTGGACTTATGAGAACACGAAATCAGTCATTCCCGGCATGATCGTGCACGGGCTAACGAACACCATTTTCGTGCTGCTAACGGCTGCCGGATAATAGGTATACTTCTTTTTGTGAATGAGTTGAATAGATGCATTTTTACAGTTGTAGAGATAAGCGCTGCGGTCGAATGCTCCTGCTGTTCCTCTCGCTATGGCATGGCTGATGTGTTTAAAGGGATACAGGAGCACCCCGAATCGCCGTCCTCGCAACAGCTTGCTGCTCGTATAGCAGCCTACGCTTGTAAAATTCAAGACGTTAGTATCCCTTGAGCAAACTGGCTGCAATAACTTGAAGCTGCTCATCAAGTGAGTAAGGATCTTCAAGGGCGAATCGATATGGATTACTTTTGTTGAGAGCGCCGCCTATCAGTCGAAGCTTCTCCAATGGACTGGCACTTTGATAAGGGATCAAAAGCGTGGGTGCGGATTTGTTCGAGCATCTCGTATTGGTGTTCATTTTGCGTCACAATCAGATCAGGCTGTAATCTGGTTACACGGGACAGGCAGATGGGATATATGGGTATGGAGCCAGCGTCTCAATGGAAATCCAGGCAATTTTTTTATACTTTGGAACGATAGAAGACATCAACATTCCTAATCTATACTTCGTGGATAATTGTGACCGTTTCTTCCCGTTCCGAGACCACATAGAAGACAATGTCACGATTAGGCTCCATCAAAACAGAAAAACCACTTCGTATAAAGTGGTTTGGATTCTTGTGTTGGTGAGCCTAAGGGGTGCACGGCAGCTAAGGGCTTTACTCGGATTTGGCCTGTTTGACATGAAGCATGTGTTGCAGCAGCTGCTTTATTTGTTTCTCAGGAAAGACCGCTAATAATACTTCTTCAAAAGTCTCTTGTGCCCTGTCGACCTTGTCTTGGCCTATTGGTGTCAACGAAGTATAGATACTTCTGCGATCATCATCGCAGGCAAGTCTTTTTAAAGCTCCGCAGCCCTTTGCTTCAAATCGGCTAACAAGTCTGGATACGGCGCTCTGGCTTAAACCAACCATGGACTCCAACTGTTGTAATTTCAATTTTTTCTCTGGAGCCTCTGACAAAAACAAAAGCAAATAAAATTCTTTTAAAGACAACTGATACTTCTCTTGCAAATTCGCTTCCAATTCATTGGCTACGTTCATTTGTATATGAGTCAAAGTCAACCAATTCGTTATAAGGTCATGGTTAAGAGCATTCTCCATCTCACAATTCCTCTCCTGAGCTGTAAGTTACTGATACTAATGAATCTTAATTATCCTTTCAGAATTATAACATTAATGAGCGCAGCTGTCTGAATTCAAGCTTTTGCCAGCTCAACACCGGTTGGGTGTAAAAAAGAGACCAGCTCAAGCTAATTCTGCTGGTCTCCTAAAAGGAATCATCATATGTAGTCTTTATTTTTTCGTTCTAGGAAATCCAAATTTATATTGTTTAGGAATATCTGCCTCTTTATTAAGTTGAACGGCAGCCTCCAACGCCCAGTAAGGATTTCTCAACATCCCCCGTCCTACCGCAACAAGGTCAGCCTCTCCATTGCCTATTACCGTATCGGCAAGCGCCGGTTCATCCAACCTTCCAACCGCTATAACCGGAACATCCAGGCTCTGCTTGATTGCTCTGGCTAACGGCACTTGATAAGCTGCATGGGAACCCGGTTTTTCGCTAGTGGCGATGGGTCCAACCCCAATAGGCCCTTCACCGCCTGTACTAACATGGAAAATATCTGCTCCCGCTTCTTTATAGGCCTGGCTGAACTCCAGACTCTCGTTAATTCCGTATCCGCCCTCCACATATTCCTTGGCAGAAATACGCAGAATTAGAGGCATCCCTGCCGGCATTTCGCTTTTGGCAGCGCGAATGACTTCCCGACCGAACCGAGTTAAATCTTGTCCATACTCATCCGTTCTGTGATTGGTTAAAGGTGAATGAAACTGATGAATGAGATAACCGTGCGCACCGTGAAGCTCAATAACATCAACTCCCGCTTTGACAGCTCGCGCTACGCCTTGACGGAATTTCTCGATCATTGCTTTTACTTCTGCAGTCGTTAGTTCTCTCGGCGTTTTAGACTCAGCGTCAAACGGAATTGCCGATGGCGCTACAGGAACCGCCGCATCTTCGGCCTTGCGTCCTGCGTGAGCAATTTGAATGCCCACCTTGGCGCCATAAGCATGACAACCCTCAACGATTCTAGCTAATGCAGGAATTTGTTCATCGGACCAGATCCCAAGATCAAAATCAGAAATGCGGCCATCAGGCTCAACATCGGTCATTTCAATAATAATTAACCCGGCTCCACCGATAGCCCGGCTCACATAATGCATATAATGCCAATCCGTAGCGATCCCATCTTTGTCGGTGACTGAATATTGACACATCGGAGGCATAACTACACGGTTTTTCAGTTTCAGATCCATCATTTCGTAGGGGGTAAATAAATCCTTCATGACTTATCTCCTCTTCATATGCTAACTGTATTTGGCATGATCATATATGCTGAACAAAATGTTCGAATGATCACTATATATGCATGCTCATGCATTTAATGTAATGAATACAGCCGAGTCTGTCAACATTTTTTTCGAGAAATACGGAACTCGCCGCTGCCAGCGATGCGATCTGTCGAGAAACCCTGAACTCCGCCGTATGATTCCGTCCATTGAAGTTTGGGTTTCCCGGCCAGATGTCACCAAGATGCGTCTAGCTTTGTGGAACAGTCCCGATTACGGGCTCTTTTTCCTTGTCAGGGGAGCGTGATCCGGTTGAAGGCTCTGGCGCATCACTTGGCTTGCGTGCCGGAGCACATGCGCCCAAGAGCGCCAACGTACAGCTCACCACCATCAATTTCATGTAAAGCGCGCGTGTCACCCGTCTCATTCCTTTTCCGTCTGTATTGTCTGGATATGATCACAACTATATGTATATATACGGTAAAAAAGGAAAAATACCTCTTAGTTTTGTGGTGAATTCATGAAATTGCCTTATTGACGTGCTATGGTTGATTATGTGGCATCAACTTGCCATTCAGGTCTTCTGCTTTGTGCCGCTGTGAGTAACAGGAGAGCATCTTTAGCGACCTCTTTTGATGCATATGTTACAATGACCGTAATAACACTTACCAAAATGGACGGGCGGTTATAATGAACGATGCATCGACTCAGCTATCTCAAATGATCGCATTTATTAATAATCACTATGTCAAGAAAAGCGAAGAGCTTCAACTTGTACGGCAAACCGACAGCTCGTTCGACATCGATGTGATGAAGCATTCGGCAAGGACGTATAAACGGGTGGGCATGTTTACGGGAATTATTCCGGACAAACCACTGGACTCGGTGGAACACGGGCGCATTCAGCCGCTGCTGGCGATATTTCATAGCACCCATGTGAAAAAAAACGAGCGGGACCTGCTAGCCTCTGCTTCGAGCATTGATCAGGAACGGTTGAATGATTTGCTGGAAGAGGGCTTGATCTACCGAAAGACAGAGTATTATGCCGACGGAAAGACGGCGAAGCGGGTGTTCTATGTGATGGGACTAGCTCTCTACCATATCCGTCAACAACTAGAGCAGCTAGAGCAAGCGACGATGCTTGAGCAGATTGAGATCTGGATTGGCCAATCCGAATTTCTCTTGAGCAAGCTGGCAGGAATAAAAGAAGGAAGCGGACAGAATCAGGTGTGTCATGATGAAGTTTTGGCAAGCCTGCAGGCGTACATCCAAAGATTGCATGCTGCTCTTTCCGATGCACGGAAGCTGCATTCTATGACCTTAGTTGCGGAGGCTTTTGGCGTCCGTTGGAGAGATGGCAAGCTAAGAAGATACATGGAATTCGTGCTTGCGGTCGCCATGGCGCGAACGGAGCAGCCTGCCTTTGATTGGAAGCAGATCGGAGCGGCTTACTATGGCCACATAGGCGGCTCGAAAGCATTCGATAGTGACAAGGATGACTTTCTGAACAAGCTAGAAAGCGATCTGGAGCTTCCGCTCCATTGTATAGGCCTAGTCAGTCTCGGTGCCGTGACGCCGATCCTGTTTGCGGGTAAAATGCAGAGCAACTTGGGCGTTTCATATCCTCAAGGATTTATACATGCGACCACCGATTTAACCCTGTTTGATATGACATTTTCCACGTCCTGCCGGAATGTATGGCTTGTGGAAAATCGTGCGCTATTGACCCGAATGTGTGCGGAACCGGCTTTTCTGTCTGATACGGACAGCTTGGTTATTGGACTGGATGGTCAGGTGCGAAGCGGACATCGCAAGCTCATCAAGGATGTCATGACAAGCTCGTCCTCCATTGTTCAGGTGCTTGTCTGGTGCGACACGGATCGCGCAGGCGGGATTATATCCGCACATGTGCGAGAGCTTCTTCGGATTCATTCCCAAATTCCGGTAAAATGGATTCTTTCGCATCCGTTGACGCAGCGGGTGGAAGCTTTTAAAGCATGGGAGGATTATGAACGGGAACTGCAGGATGTGCTAAACAACGAGAGGCTAATGGAACAAGAGGAATTGCTTGGAGGGGTGGAGCTGTGGAAGAGTTGGATCATCGGTTAATCTCGATATTTGATATCGATCATGATGCGCCCCTGCTGAAAGAATCGCTTCGCGACATCATTAAGCTGTCAGGTGTGTTGAATGAACTGCGCGAATATTTTGAAGAGCCGTTGAAAGTGCTGCATATGCTGCAATTACTCAACTTAATTCATGAAGAAGCGCTCGGTCTTGAACAGCCGCTTGAAGATGCCAATGCTCTTTATTACCGCTACCGGAACCGTTATGGGATAGAACCCCCGCTGTCGGTCGAACGTTTGTTGAATATATTGGAAAAGTACAACTGGATCGTGCGCACGAAGCGGCGCATTTTGATGATGGATGTGGGCAAACGCCTCATGGATACCCTGATTCGTCTTGCGAACGACTCATTGGCGTATTATATGCGGGATGAAATTGCGAGATCGCTATTTCAGGCGTCACGGGATGCCGATTTGAGCGAAGCATACGACGACAAAGGCATTTCGGGCGGCAACCGTCTGGCCAGCATGATTCGTAATGTGGAGGAAGCGGTGGACAAGCTGAAGGAGCGGCAGCTGGAATTTTTGGCAGATCGGCATGCTCTTCCCCAAGTTCAGATCATTGTCGAACTGATGAGGCAATTGGATCAACGCGTCAATGAACGGATGGATAAGCTGAAAACGTTTGAAGAAGGCTTGCAATGGAATCGGTTGTTCAAAAAAGGGACCGACGTCATGCTCGAAGGGACGCAAATCAGCCTGTCTACTTTGCAGAAAATATTGAAATTCGCTCATATCCAGCAGACAGAGGTTGGCGTCCAAATTGACCCGAAAGCCTTCAAGCAATATGTGATCGATTCATTCCATAAAAGGCCGGAGTCAGCCTTGCCGAGTGGTACGGAAATTTTAAGCTTTATGGAACAAAATCGCGATGAAGGCGAGCGGCTGGATGGACTGTGGGTGCCGGTCAAATTTGCGTCGCCGATACCAGAATCGCAAGTCATGTCCGCGATCCGGTATTTAGAAAATTACACGCCGTCCACAGAGCCGATGAATGAGTACGATGAAGGAACCTTCGAGGATGCGAAGGAGTGGACGGAGGCTGAATTGAAGACGCATCTGGACGATATTGAGTGGCAACTGACGAAGGCGATGATTCGCACGGAAGACGTGGAGCGAGTATTGGCCGAGAAGCGGCAGGTCGGGATTGAGCCGCTTGTGCTGGAAGCGGGCTCGGAGCAATGGGCGGATGCGATCAATGCCTTGCTGGCTGTATCGGCGGTCGTATCGAACCGGCATGCCGTGATGTCGCGTGACGCCGATGAAGAAGATGGACGTGACGCAGAACAAATGACGCAGAAGAAGGAGTGGGAGTGGGCTGATGAATCAGACAGGCAATATGTTATTCGAACAACCCGAAGTGAATGACAGCTATGTGGACAACCACCGGCCATTATCCGCGATGGCTCAACTGGCGGCGGTGCTGAATCCGGACGAAGAGCATGCGTTCATGCAGATACTATTCTCCTCCTCGGCGACTGTGCGGAATGACAACTTCGGGCTGCCGCGCCGCGAGGTAATGCGACTATTGCAGTTGAAGCCGGAAGACGTCGAAGCTTTTCATCAGTTTATCGAGCGCGTCAACCAGTCGGTGACGCGATATTTTCAGCTCGTATACGATGAACGGCGGGATCAGACAATCGTGCTGATGCGCGTGCCAGCGCGGCAGGCGAAGGATATGTTGTCTGCGGAGAGCTTGGCATTGTTAATGTTTATCTTTTATCATCAAGACGTATTGCAGAATGAATTCACGCTGTTCACCCAACTGCTCGAGGCGTTCGGGCATGAGACATTGGATATTCGCCGGAAAATGCAAGTCAATCTTAGCGCGCTCATTCGTATCGGGGCAATAACGAAGTTCGAGAGCGTGTCCGAAGAAGAGGCATACGAGCTAACGGCTATCGGAAGCCGGATGTTCGGCAACTCGTACTTGAAGCGTTTCGCTGAATTCAGCCAGTCGCAGCAGCTGCATATGGACGAAGTGCTCAAATTTTTCAAACGATACAATCTGGGAGGCGCCGATACGTTATGATTCCTTGGGAACTCAGCATTTCCGGAGTGCGAGACTATCCGGCGACACGCTTGGATTTGTCAGGCATCATGGAACATATTCTCATTACGGGGCCCAATGGATCGGGCAAATCCACGCTGACGTTCTGCCTGGGAGCGGTGCTTGGATCGGCAAAAGTGGAATTGGAGGGCTTGCGCTCGAAAAATATTCAACCGAATGAAGCATGGCATGCCAAAATCCAACTCACATTCGCTAATGTCGGTCCACAGCCGATTGATGCAGCGAGCTTTATTCAGTTCTCCTTGTATCTGGAACAGAAGCCTGGCGACCCTCTCAAAAAAGAATATTGGATTCGCGAAGGGGATCTGCAAGGGGAATGGGAGCGGGAAGCCCGATTTACGTCGGGGGACAGTGTGAACAGCTTGCGGGAATATCGGTATCAGCTGCAGCACAAGTATGTCGTCGATCCTGATTCTTTCTATCTCATCTGGTACCAGCAGGATGTGAATCAGTTCGCTACGATGAGACCGGAAGAAAGATTCCGTATCTTCAGCGAGATGACGCAAATCGACCGATCACAGCGCAACTGGGAAGCCGCCAAGGAGCAATTGCAGGAGGGAGCCAAATCGCTGCAAGAGGCGGAGCATAACCAGTTCCATCATAAGTTTGAACTGGACCAATGGCAGAAGGAACGCAATCGGTTGCTGGATCGCAATCAGAGAAGGCTGGAGAGCTTGCAAGTATTCGCGCATGCCTCTACGGTGCTCATGGGCCGTTATCAACAAGAACAGTGCGCATTGGAAGGCCAGATGGAACAGCTGGCTATCGATATCGTGGAGCTCCGCGATCGCAAGGCGCTGCTGCTCGTGGATATGGAACGGCTGGAATCGGAGCAGGCGGATCGGCAGACGGAGAAGCAGGAATGGGCTCTGAAGCTGCAGACGACAGAGCTGCGGCTTATACAGTTGAAGTCAGACATTGAAGAGCGCGAGCGGGAGCAGAGGGAACTTAATGAGCGATTACGAGAGCTGGCCGACCAAGTCAAGATGATAGCGCATACGGCAGAGGAAGTGAAGTTGCTGTTGGCGGATACCCGGAACCAGTCAGAGCGGATTCAGTCTGACATCCGGCAATTGAACGAGGAACGTGATTCTCTGCAGCAGAGATTGGATAAGCTGCAAGAAGAAATCGGCGGCTTGTCGGCACGTATTGAACAGGATCGGGAAGGCGAGAAGAAATCGCGGGATGTGCTGCGGGAGTTCGGCGACAGCCATTTCGTTCAACTGCAGATTGAAAGCTTGGACGCTCAATATCTCATGCTGCAAGACGAGACGCGGCTGATGGCTCAGCATATGGAGCAGCTTAAGCAGGAAGCGTCTTCGTTGCAAGCGGAACAGGTGCTATCGAAGCGACAAGAGCAGTCCATTCGCGCCTTTAAGCAGATAGGGATACATGTATATACAATGCAGCAGCTGCTGGAAATGGACGAGCAAGCTCCCCTGAACCAGGAATTTAAGCTGGAAGCGGTTAAATACAGCGTATTTGTCGAGAGTAAATTGTTTGTGCCGCCCAACGACCTGATTCATATCGAGCTGCCTTCTGTCGTGCCGGAACGCTCGCTGGAACGTCTCGAAGGGTACGGCATTCAAGTGAAGAACGGATTAAGCGACGAAATGTATGCGGCTGCGATGAAGGCGCTGTGGTGGCTGCATGAATTAACGCAAGGGGTGAGCGATACGAAGCTGCAGGAGGGGGTGCTCGTTGAACGGTATGCGCGTCGAGGCCCTCAGGAAACGCAACAATGGCTGCTCAATACGAAAGGAGTACGGATCCGCTTGCAGAAGCTGCAAGAGAATATAGCGAAGCAACTGCTTGCGTATGAGAATAAAGAGAGTGAGTGGGATCGGGTCAAGGAGCAACTGGCGTTATTTCGTTCCGTGCTGCTGCAGGTGCAGCAGGCGGAGACCTTCCTGGCCGATTCCGCCGAACGGGAGCTCAGAGCGAAGCAACTGGCGCAATATGTTGCCGAACGCGATGTATGCAAGGAACGCCGAAGCGCTGTGGATACGGGGATGGCGGAATTGAACGGCAGGCAAGCAGCATTTGATCATCAATGCCGGCAGCTGCAACAATACGCAGAAATCTATGAACAATACGATCATGAGCGGGAGCAGATTGAGCGGCTTCAACAGTTAGGACGGGAGCTGGATGAATTAGAGCAGGAAGAAGCAGAGTTAACCCGCGCAGGAAGAGACATTGGGAACCGGTTGGAACGTCTTGATACCTCGATCGAAAGCTGCAAGCGCAGGCTGCGGGAGAAACGCAGCTCGCTCCAGGATACCGAAGGCTCGATAGAACAGGCAGTGCGCCAGCATCGCAGTCGCGCGGAAGAGCGGGATGTCAGCCAGCAGAACTGGGCAAAAATGGAGTTGGAAATGCAGCAATGGCATGGACGGCTTTCATTTTTGTGGGACGATCTGGAAGTGGAGCAAGCTGTAACAGAGGACGATGTAGAACCTAAAACCGATACCGCTTGGCGCTCTGAACGCGAACAGGCTCTTATTCAATTGCAGGTTGCTTGCAGTGAGCAGGTAAATGAGTATGCGATTGAAAACTATGAGCGGACATTGGAAGCATACGAACGCGGCGCTCAGGATGTGCAAAATTCAAAAATACTCATGAACCAGTTGGAAGAGCAGCTTCAAGACTTAGAAGACAAGCTGTTCAGCTCCATAAAATATCAAGTGCATCGCGTCAATGCCAAATTCATTGCCTATATGGACATGTTCGGCTTCGCTGGCGAGGTCGATTGGCATCACCAAGAATCTAAGCATGGAGAGATTAAATACTTCTTGAATGTCCGGGCACGCAAGCAAGGACATCGTGGACCTTTGGAAGAAGTCAGCTTGAAAGGACGCGGAAACAAAGTAGGCAAAGGCGTCTCTGGCGGCGAAGAATCACTAAGCTCGCTATTGTTCGCACTCGCGCTATTGAAGACGATTGAGACGAACCCCGGCTATATCGTCCTCGACGAATTCGACAGCGCCCTAGACGAGAGCCGCAAGGCCAGAGTGTTCGAACTGTACGAGCAGGAGCTTGCCCGGAAGATGATCATTCTTTCGCCGAAGTCGCAGAATGCGGACTACTTGCAGCATTTCGACAAGACATTCGTCGTGTACCACGATGCTTCCATCCCGCAGAGCCAGGTGATAAGGATTAAAAAAACGCGAGGTTAGTGGAAGCAAGACAGCATTAGAAATGGGATTGTATACTTTGTTGTGGGCAACGTATTCCCTTTTTGGGTGAATAATAGACTGATAACAGGAGGATAGCTTAACTGCCGCTCTTTTATCAGTCTAATTTTTTTCGATCAGCTATCGGTCTGCTATCAACCTATGTGCTAGACCCGGGGGCTTTCATAAAATCAATAAATGTTCGAAAGGCATTCGTCATGAACAAATCCCGCCGGTACACGAATAAAACATTGACCTCCCGATAGGGCTCCGGCAAGCGGTAAGAACAAATCTCTCCTGTGCTTTCACGGCCGGCAACAAGCGATTTGGGCAATAAGGAAACTCCCAATCCGGCGGATACTCCCCCTAATATCGACTCCAACGTGCCGAACTCCATAATATGATTGGGGGTGATGCCTTCTTCCAGCAGCAAGCGTTCCGTCCTTGCCCGATGAGAGCAGCCTGCGCCAAAGAAAAGCAAAGGTCTGGCCAGCAGCTCCTTCAGATTGGATTCGCACGGTTCGGAAACCAACACCAATTCCTCCTCGAACGCGGTAAACTGTTCAATATCAGGATGGGCCAGCGGCCCGTATATGAAAGCGCCGTCCAGTTCATAATGGAGCACCTTCTGCAACAAAGCGTGCGTGTCGCCCGTAATGAGCGACAGCTTGACCTCGGGAAATTTCTTATGGTATCCCGCCATCAGTTGGGGAAGATGAATGGCTGACGTCGTTTCCAGCGCTCCCAGCCGCAGCGGGCCTGCCGGATGTTCCGCATGTTGCGTTGATTTTACGGCCTCGTCCAGCAAATATAAAATTTTATCCGCATACTCCAATAAGTTTTGCCCGGAGGCGGTTAACTTCATGCCGCGGTTGGTGCGATAAAATAGCTGTATCTCTAACTCCGCTTCTAACTGCTGCACACGGTTTGTGACATTGGACTGCACATAATTCAAGGCTTGAGCGGCTTTTGTAATGCTCCCTTCGCGCGCAACGGCTTGAAATATTCTCAGATCTCCGCTTTCCATCTCCATGTTCCTTTCTTGGTATTGTTTTTACTGATATCCGCATTCGATTTTGTTCATTTTACTTGATGATAACCTCTGTGTAAAATCAAATGCAAATCACAAATAAAAAGATATGAAACATGGGAGGGAACATCGTGAAAGCGATCGTGCATGTGGGCAAGAGCGGCATAGAGGGACTGCAATATAAGGACGTATCGTCTAAAAGCCCCGGTTATGGGGAAGTGAAGGTGAGATTGAAAGCAGCAGGGCTGAACCATCGTGATCTGTTTATTATGAGGGCTAGAACGGAAAATGATCAGCCCTTGATTCTGGGTTCCGACGGAGCCGGTGTTATCGAAGCTGTTGGAGAAGGCGTTGCGGACTTGACCGTAAACCAAGAGGTGATTATTCACCCGAGCCTGAACTGGGAAGCGGTTGATGATGTGCCGCACAATCTGCAAATTTTGGGCAGTCCCGCGGATGGCACATTTGCCGAATCGGTCATTATTCCTGCTAAAAATGCGGTGGAAAAACCGGCCTGCCTATCATGGGCGGAAGCGGGAGTGCTGCCCTTAGCCGCATTGACCGCTTATCGGGCCTTGTTCACGAAAGGCCGGTTAAAGAAAGGCGAACACATCATCATACCTGGCATTGGGAGCGGCGTGGCCACTTATGCGATGATGATGGCCAAAGCGGCAGGGGCCACAGTAACGGTGACGTCTCGCAGCGAACAGAAGAGAGAAGCGGCGCGCACATATGGAGCCGATAGCGCCTTCGATAGTCACGGCGATTGGAACGAAGGCCTGCACGGCGAGAAAGCAGACCTTATTCTCGACAGCATCGGGCCCGCGACCTTTTCCAACTATTTGGATGTGCTGAAGCCCAATGGCCGGATTGTAAGCTTTGGCGCCAGCTCAGGCGATCGGATTGAACTCCCTTTGCGCGCGCTCTTTTTTCCTCAACTCAGTATTATAGGCACATCAATGGGAAGTCTTGAAGAATTTCAGCAAATGCTTGATTTTATGGAGCAGCATGCGCTTAAACCAATTATTGACCGGATGTATCCTTTGCAAGACACGGTGCAAGCCTTCCATCGCATGAAGCAGGGGGAGCAATTTGGAAATATAGGTCTGCTTATCGGTTGAAAATCGATACGTTTGGTAAGGGAATTTTAATAATATTTTAATATTTGGAAATTTTTTTGCAGGATGGTATAGTATTAACAATGATTTTTGATAGATATGGAGAGGAGTATACAGCTATGAAAATAACTATATTGTAACGCGGCTTTATTCCGTGGCGGGCCCGACCGCCTCCATATGACAGGCAATTAGACCATGATTGAATCAAAATAACGCCTATATGCATATGGAGGATGAAAAAAATGAGTAAGCCTGAAATGAATGTTGCTTTGGTATGCGGTCCAGATTGTGATATGGATACGCAAGCGATACGCGCTGCGTTGGAATATTTTGGCGCGCGAGTGTTTATGTATTGGGTCGGGAGACCGAGTGATTTTATGTCGGTGTTGTCTGGCGAAGACATCTACCCCGGCACGGATCTGATTATCCTCAATTTCCATGGCGACGAGGGGAAGTTCGTCATGCCGGAGCTGGGAGAATCGGTCTATGAAGAGGGGGAACCGCGGGATGACTTTGGCCCTGCCGAGATTCGGCGTTTTGCGAACCTGGATGGCCGGACCATATTGGCTAACGGTTGCGATCTGGGAAATGCCGAGCTGGCTCAGGCCTTTCTGGAATGTGGCTGCAAGACCTATATCGGGCCGAACGACTATCCAGATGGCAATGCGGCGCTTATGTTCGCCCTGCGCTTTTGCTATGAGCTCATCCAGCATAAAAAGAGCATTCGGGATGCTTGCCATATCGCCCGAGCCACGGACGATGACACAACGATGTACCAAATTTATGAGCAATAACCACATATGAATCATTAATGTTATAGGGAAACGGCATGTCGTACCAAGTACGGCATAGCCGTTTCTTTTTTTGGAAAAGTATAATGTATCTGAATGCAGCGCCGTGCATGAGCTGTCGAAAAACTTTTTGATTCACTCTCCCCATTATTCAGGTGAGGCAAGGCGAGAGCCGTCGAAATGCTCTTTTGTTCATTGTGAAAAGCGATTGAGCCTTACCAAGTGATTCGATAGGGTTCGCGTTTTTCTGAATCAAGGGGATAGCGGACAAAAGGACTTTTTTAGAGCCCTCCCTCTCCTTAGAGCAGAGAGCATAAATCAAGAGTCGCAGCTGAAGGACGATTTTGAGAATTCCTGCTCCTTCGCTTCGAGAAATACCCGCTGCGCCGGCATGGCGAGACGGACTCCTTCTTGCTCCAAAATGTCCATAATCGCGAAGTTAATTTCCTCCCGCACACGCAAATGCTCCGCCCACACCGTCGACTGTGTAAAAAAGTAACACATAATGCCGAGCTGGTCCGCATGAAACTCGGTGAACCGAATCATAATCGTTCCCGGAGCGACCTCGGGATGGGCAGTAATATGCTCCCGAATCCGTTCTACCGCACGAAGCAGGCTTGCCCGCCCCGTGTCCACCGCGACGCCTAGCGTAAACGTGATGCGGCGCTTGCCCATCCGGCTGAAATTCGTAATCGCCTGGTCGGCCAGCGTAGCGTTCGGGACGATGACGAGCGTATCCGCGAACGTGCGGATTCTTGAGCTCCGGAACGAGATGTCCTCGACCACGCCTTCTACGGTAGACGTCTGGATCCAGTCGCCCCGCGCGAACGGCTTTTCCGTTATGATGATGACCCCGGCAATGAAATTGCTGAACGTATCCTTGGCCGCCATAGCGACCGCCAGACTGCCAAGTCCGAGTCCCGCCACCAGGCCGTTGATGCTGTATCCCCATTCGGAGGAAATCATCGTAATGGCTATGGCCACGATAACGATGCGCAGAATGCGCGACAGAAACGGGATCAGCATGCTCGACTGCTCGACTCCCAAGCGCGTGGTAAATCCGGTAAACAGGTTGGAGGAGCGTCCGGAAAAATTGTATAAGCCCCACCCGACGATGGCAATGAAGGAACTCCGGCTCAACTGTTTGAATAGCGGCCAATAGGGCCATTGATCGGGAAAGTAGAAATGAAAGGCCGCGTTCACGCCTCCCAAAATAAGCAGCATGCGGACCGGCTGTTCGAAGGAATGCATGAAGCTGGCGATATTGGTGCTTCGCGTTTTGTCCGCCATGCGAACGATGAAGCGGAACAGATAGCCGGCGACCCAGTTGCGAAAGAACAGAAACAGAAGCAGGATACCGATGGCGATGAGCAGCCTCGTCCCGTCGATCTGTTCGAAGAACGAGTGAAATGGTTGATCCATCTCGTTTTCACCCTCCTTTTCCTTGTAGATAGTTCCCCATTATAGCATATAATGCTCAGCTGACTGAGAACGGAAGCGACGGGCAGGGCCTGCCTTGATGATGCTCTCATATGAAAATTATTGAAAAATAATATCGATATCATGAAAGAAGATTGTCATATTTTCATCATGCGGTCATATGTTGGTTAAGGATGTTCGATATCCGACTCATAGAGAATAGGAGTGGTGATATGATGCACGCAATCGACACGTTGGCCCGTTTGGTGAGCGAAGCGAAGGAGGACCCTTCTTGGGAGCTGCGGCTTACCCCGAAGACGAACCTTATCGAGGAGGTCGGTTTGGATTCGCTCCAGCTTATTCAGTTCATGCTGAAGGTGGAGGAGCAATTTAAAGTGCAGATGGATTTCGAACGGTTCGATTATGAGCATTTGCAGTCGGTGCGGGCGTTCCTCGGCTTCCTGCAAGCATTGGGCGCCGAGGTGGGGCTGCATGCGTAACCCGCTGCCGGAAGCAGCGGGAGTATCGCCAGCGCCTAAGCCGCTCTATGACGGGCCGCGCATCGCGCTCGGGACGTTCGACGCCGAGGCGTATTGGCGTCCGGCTGAGCTGGCGGCGCTGCCTGCCATCCGGGCCGCGCAAAGGCACTCCGCCGCCGGATTCATGGACGAGCTGTTGTTTCCGCTCAGCGGCGAGGGCGGCGTGCTGGTGACGCGGCACGCGATGAATGAGGCCCATAAGGCTTATTTGCGGGACATAGGGTTCCGTTTCCGCTCGCTATCCATAGGCAAGACCGCTTCACGTGGAGCCGACCGCCGGGATGACATCTTTCAGGCGATTGCCGGACATCCGGCACAGGCGGAATGGCGCAACCTGCTGCGGGAGCTTCCGTGCGCGCCTTATGCGGTTATCCCCTCCGCGGCTGAATTGGCGCGCCGTTATAACTTGGCCGGAATGATTCCTGCAGCGGACGTCGTCGCCAAAGTTAACTCCAAGGCGTATTCCCTTCGGCTAGCGGAAGAATTGGAATTGAAGCCGCAAGGACGCCTTGCGGTGGATGCCGCCGAAGTGGAGCGTATCGGTACGGAGCTGCTGCGGCAGAGCGGCAGGCTGGTGATGAAGGACCCTTACGGCGTGTCGGGAAGCGGTAATCTGGCCGTCGATTCCTCTGCGCTCCTCGGGCGGCTGGCCAGCTATCTCCGCGTGCAGCAGAAGGCCGGCAAGCGAGTCATGCTGCTGCTTGAACCTTGGCTTGCGAAGCAGGCAGACTTCTCCTGCCAGCTATTTATCGCTGCGGACGGGCGCATTACGCTGCTCGGCGTGCAGCGCATGGTGAACCGTCAGCTTAATTACGCTGGATCGCGCGCGGCGGAAGCCGAACTGACGGAGCGGCTGGCGGAAGCCGGGTATTTCGCGGCGATGGAGCGGCTGGCTGTCCGACTCTATCAGGAAGGTTACTTCGGTCCCGTATGCGTTGATTCGATGCTGCTGGAGAATGGTGACGTGTATCCCGTCGTAGAGATCAATGCCCGGCATTCGATGGGAATGCTGAATCATTGTCTTGATACTCATTTTGAAGGGGACGGCCGGCAGAGCTTTTTAACATGTCTCCAGCTGGGACTGCCGGAATGGGCGCTGCACCGAGCGGAACGAGCAGAACCAGTGATCGCATCCGGTTCGGCAGACATTGTCCGCACAGCGGCAGCGGAAATGTTCGCACGGCTGCTGGATCAGCTGGATCAGGCCGGGCTGTTGTTCAAGCCGGAGCACCGTACAGGCATTGTTCCGCTGTCCGCCAATACGCTGTTCACGCCGACGGGCGGCAATACGTCCGGGCGCTGGTATGTATCGCTTGTGGCAGACAGCCTCCGTGAAAGCGAAGCCTTAAGCAAGCAGCTTCATCATATGTTATCAGAGCTCGGATTCCGGCTCTATTGAGAATTCAACAAGAGCGCATCTTGAATAAGAGTAAGAAGGTGTCTTTCATGCAATCCGCTTCACCCGTTACGATACTGACGTCAGGGAACTCGCTCGGCGCTTATGTGCCTGGCATTCGGCTGCAGGAGCGGCTCAGGCGGCGCGGCATTCCAGCGGAAGCCGAGGTGCTGGAGCGCCTGTTCCCGGAAGAGACGCGGCGGAAGCTTGTCCGCACCAAGCAGGCGTTCCACAACAGCTTCGGCGCAGCCTTGATGGGAACCCGCCTCGCGCGCGACATTAGGCACGCATTCGACACGGAGTCGGTCGATGCGCTGCTCGAGCGCTGGCAGGCAGAGGGCCGGCGCACGTTTCTGGCCATGACGGGCTTCTGGCTCCCCGTTCTGGATCAATATGTCCGGCGCATGCGCCCAGATCCCGTACGCGCGGAATTCCTCCGGCTCGATGCAATCGACACGCCGTCATATCGGGCCTATCGCGATGCGTATCAGTGCTACCGCCACCATTGGCTGTTCCGGCTGGAGGGGGAGCATCCCGTCCTCCAATATCGGCTGGCGATGTCGGATGAGCCGATCGTGCCATACGCCGAACGGGACGAACGGATCGTCGTCCATGGCGGCGGCTGGGGCATCGGCACCTATCGCAGCGCGATCACCGCTCTGCAGGAGCGGTTTGCGCTTGACCTCGTGGCCTATGAACCGGAAGAAGCGGGCGGGGCGCGCCCCTGCGACCGCATCTACATGACCGATCCGGATTGGCATCCGTGGTCGGACGAACCGGAGCTGCGCGATGAGGCCGCCTACCCGCCGACGGCGGAATGGAAGCCGAACGAGCCGCCCGTCTACGAGCGGGGCACGGATGGCCCGCGTTTGTATGGCGCCATTCGCCGCAGCCTCGCCATCGTGAGCAAGCCGGGCGGCGGCACGCTTGTCGATTCGCTCTCGGCGGCGACGCCCCTCGTATACCTTGAGCCGTTCGGCGACCATGAGCGCGCCAACGCTTTGCTATGGGAGCGGCTCGGCTTCGGCATCGCCTATGATCGTTGGGCTCGGTCGGGCTTTGCTATCGGCATATTGAACCAGCTTCACGACAATCTGAAAAGACATGCGCTTTCATTATCTGATTACGGGGGGATGTATCCATGACGCAACCGAAGACAAGCGCCACATTGACACCGGCAGAGTTCCGTTCCTTGAAGCAGACGCTGCACAACATGAGCGCCGCGAGCCGCGGCTTGAAGCAAGAGCCGTCCTACGCGTTCGATCTGCCGCGAGATATCGGCATTAAGCTGAATAATGGCTGCAATTTACGCTGCAAGCACTGCTTCGAATGGAATCCGGACGGGTACCATCATGAATTCGAGCGTCAGGAGGCGCGGCGGGAGATTGATTTCTCCTTGATCGAGCAGATCTTCGCGGAGACAAGGCCGTATCGCTCACGCATGTTTTTGTGGGGCGGAGAACCGCTCATGTACTCCAAGCTCGATGAGCTGTGCGAGCTGCTCGCCTCCGATCCGCGCATCTCCACCATTTGCTCGAATGCGGTGCTGGTCGAAAAGAAGCTGGAGTCGCTCCTGAAGCTGCCTGAAGGCGTAACCCTGCTTGCCAGTCTGGAAGGCTTCGAAGCGGAGAACGATGCGATTCGCGGCCGCGGCATCTTCCGCACCGTAATGTCGGCCATCGAACTGCTGCTGGAACGGAAGCGTGCGGGCGAATTCAAAGGGGACGTGTCGGTCAGCCTGACGATTAACGACGCGATGGTGACCCGGCTGTACGAGTTTATGGAATATTTCGAATCGGTCGGGGTCAATTCCGTCTACTTCGTCTTTCCGTGGTATATCCCGAATGAAGTTGCGGAGCGGATGGACACGTATTTCGCCGAACGCTTCGGCTGGCTCGAAGCGGCGCAGGATCCAGGCAAGAAGAGCTGGCATTCGTTCACGTACCACTTGTCGCCGGAGAACGTCGAGCCGCTGCTCGCCGAGATGGGGAAGCTGCGCTCGCGCGTCTGGAAGAACCGCATCCGCTTCCAGCCTGCGCTGGAGGCGGACGAGGTGCGCGGCTTCGTGCTTGGGACGGATCGCCCCGGCATGAGGCGTACGGAATGCCTGGCGCTCTCGACGCGCATGGATGTGCTGCCGAACGGCAAGGTGAATCCGTGCAAGTTTTTCCCCGAGTTCACGATCGCCGACCTGCGCCAAGCCAGCTTGAAGGACGTATTTCACGGCGACGCCTACACCAGGCAGCGCGAAGCGCTGGCCTGCGGCTTGACGCCCGTCTGCTCGAAATGCGTGCTGCTGTACAATAATGGGGCTTAGCCGCTGCGCCGGGAGGGGGAAGCTGCGATGAGCGCCATTACGGTGCGGGATTTGAGCAAGACGTTCGCCTATTACCGCAAGCAGAGCGGCCTCAGACACTCGCTGCGGAGCTTGTTCCGCCGCGAGCAGCTGTACCGCCATGCCGTCGCCAATGTTTCGTTCGATATCGCCCAGGGCGAAGCGGTCGGATTCATCGGGCCGAATGGAGCCGGCAAGACGACGACGCTCAAGATGCTGTCAGGCATCCTTCATCCGTCGGAAGGGGAAGCGCGGGTGCTCGGCTATGTGCCGTGGGAGCGCCGCCGGGAGTTCAAGCGCCGCTTCGCGATCGTCATGGGCCAGAAGAGCCAGCTCTGGTGGGATCTGCCGGCGAACGAATCGATTTATTTGAATAAATGCATCTATGGAATCGATGACCGCGAGTATCGGATAACGCTGGATGAACTGGCCGACATGCTCGACGTGAAGCATCTGCTTGGCGTGCAGGTGCGCCGTCTGTCGCTCGGCGAGCGCATGAAGATGGAGATCATCGCTGCCCTCATCCACCGGCCGAAGCTGCTGTTTCTGGACGAACCGACGTTAGGGCTGGACTTCGCCGCCCAGCAAAACGTGCGACAATTCCTCAAAGCATACAAGGAAGAAAAGAACGCGACCATCCTGTTGACGAGTCACTACATGCGCGATATCGAGCACGTCTGCGCCCGGGCGCTCGTTATTCATAACGGGCGGATCGCTTATGACGGGGAGCTCTCCCGGATGAGCGAGTCGTTCGGGCGCCGCAAGCGGATGAAGGTGCGGTTCGCCGCATTCATTGCGCCGGAAGAGCTGCACGAGCTCGTGCGTCTGTTGGCGGATGTCCGTACCCACGACGGCTTGACGGCCGAGCTGGAGGTGGCGTCGGATGAGGTGAAGCCGCTGGCGCGTCTGTTGCTCGATCACGACCTTGTCGAGGATTGGACGGTCGAGGAGGTTCCCATGGAGGAAGTGATCGAGCGGCTGTATGAAGCGAAGTCTGCGGATGAAGGAGAAGGAGACGATGGGGAAGCACCCGGAACGAGGCCGCGGCAAACGTCAGAGGGATAGCGGCGGGCCTGGCAGCCTGCAGCCTGAAGATGGCGGTGCGCGCGTCGAGCAGGCACGCAGTGGCAAGTACGCCGCCGCGTTCAAGATCGGTCTGCAGGCATCGGTCGAATACAGGCTCCAGTTCGTCATCGGACTTGTCAGCCTTGTGTTCCCGGTCGGCATTCAGTCTCTAATCTGGACAGCGGTATACCGCTCGTCTGCCCAAGATGTATTGTACGGATACGATTACGGCCAAATGATACTGTATACCATTCTGTCGGGCATCGTGGCGAAGTTCGTCATGACCCAACTGGAGCACACGATTGCGGAGGATATTAAGAGCGGCGGACTGAACGCATATCTGGTGCGCCCCGTCAGCTATTTCGGCTATCGGCTGTGCGCCTATGCGGGGAGCCGTGTCGTGTCCGACGGCGTGCTGATCGCCTTGGTGACGGCGGTGCTGCTGACCGCAATCCGCTATGGGCATGCGTCGTTGTCTCCGGTTCGGATCGGGCTGTTCGCCGCAGCCCTTGTGCTGGCGGCGGCGGTGCAGTTCTTGCTGTCGTACGCCATATGCGCGCTGGCGTTCCGGCTGGCGGAGATTTCGTACTTTTTCGTCATTACCGGACTCGTCGTGCAAATGTTAAGCGGAGGGATGGTGCCGCTCGAAGTGTTTGGTGAGACGCTGAATGGATGGTTCCATTTTCTGCCGTTCAAATATACGATTTATTTCCCGGTCAATGTGCTTAACGGCCGGCTGGCCGAAGGCGAAGCGCTGACAGGCATCCTCATCCAATGCGGTTGGATCGTGCTGCTGGCCGGAGCTGCGCATCTGGCGTGGCGGCTTGGCTTGAAACGGTACGTCGGGTTGGGAGGGTGACGTTCGATGAGCACCGGATTGGGATTGCTGGCACAATGCCGCGCCGCACTGGGAACAGGGATCGAATATGTGCGGTTATATGGCGTATTCGTCAAAAACTGCCTTGCTGCCGGCATGGAATACCGCTTTAACTTCTGGATGGGCATTGCGGTCGAGATCGCTTTTTTATGCGCCAAGGCGTTGTACATTCTTATCGTATATCAGACCGATCTGCATATCGGCAAGCTGACTCCGGATCATATCCTGCTGTTCATTGGCACCTATACGATGATGACGGGTCTCTACATGGGACTGTTTTACGTTAATTTTATCCGGCTGCAGCAATATATCCGGGACGGCACGCTCGATCTGCTCATGACGAAGCCAATCTCGCTGCAATTTCTCGTCTCGCTGCGCTATGTCGACATTGGCTTGCCCGTGCCGAATGTGCTTGCCGGGGCGATGATGATCGCCGTCGGCTGGCATCGCGCCGGACTGCCGCTTAACGGCAATATTGCAGGCTTTGCCGGTTTGCTGCTGGCGGCGCTGGCCGTCACATACGGGATTATGCTGCTGCCGGCCTTGCTGGCCTTTCGCTTCGTGCAGACCGGTGCGGTAACGGAAATCTCGCATTCCATCTGGGATGCGAACAATATGCCGCTCGACATCTTTCCGCAATGGCTGCAGCGCATTGGCGTGTACATCATTCCCGTGTTTCTCATTAGCAACTATGCGCCGAAGTTCGTCTTGAATGAGCTCGCCATGTGGGATATCATCTGGGCTGCTGCTGCGCCCGTCTTGCTGTTCGCGCTTGTGAGATGGTGCTGGAAGCGGGCCGCCCGGGGTTACAGCAGCGCCGGCAGCTAGCTGGTGCGGACTTGGATATGGAGGAAGGAGATCGGCATGATGAATAAAACAGAAGAGAGACTGCGCTATGAGCTCAGCTTTTTCGACTGCCGGAACATTCAAGTGTCCCTGGCGCTGCAGGACTGGGGGGTTCCAGTCGAGCTGCTCTATTACAATGCATGGGAGAGCACGAGTGACATTTACGAGCATTTATATGTGAAAAAGTCGATGCCGTGGTCTTACGCTTCCCCATGTCTTGAACCGGCGGAGCTGGAGCTTGTCGGAGTTCCGTTCGATCTCGTGCCGTACACGTGCTATGACGATATAGCACCGCTCCTGAAGGAGACGGATTATGCCGCTCGCGCCGTCTTTCTCTGGATCGCCTGCGGGGAAGTGCCATATGCGAAGCCAGGGGTATTCGGTACCCCGGAAGCGGAGCATTCCATATGGATACGCGGGTGGGCTGCGGAGGAGCGTCCGGGCATACCCGCAGGCTATTGCGTACGTGACACGTATCCCGAGTACGAAGGGATGGTGTCGGAGGAGGATATACGCAGAATGTGCGAGGTTCCGCACATCAAGGAGGAAGACAGGAAGGCGTTCATCCTCTGGAAACAGGAACAGGCGGAACCCGCAGACGCAGAACGGATTATGGAGAGGTATGCCGATAGGAATAGCGTGCTGGAGGATGATTTGTCTTTCTATGATAAGGTGTGCGCATACGCGGAGAGCGGCGGCCCCGGACCATTCGCTGACCTGACGGAGCTGTACGATTGTCATGCGCACGCCTTCAAGTTCATTGCGGGTTCACGCTATGTATTTTCCGCTTTCGTGGAAGCGGTCGAGGGCGCAAGCGAACGGTCGCGTTTGCTGCGGGACATTGCGCGCAAGGCGGACACGTTGAAGAATGTCTTCCTGATGGCCGTCCATAGCGGGCGCGCAGACTGCAAGGCCATCATTCGAATGTGCCGCGCTTTGCAGCAGCTGGAGTATAAATGGAAGAGCAGCGGTGATATAGAGCTGTGCCGGAATGTTTTTGCGATCAAGCGCTAATGGCATTCAAGGCGGTTCCAGCATCATACAGCAAGGTGCTCCCAGACATTTCCCGGCCTCCTGCATCTCCGGCATGCAGTACTCCTGACTCATAGGGAGAATGAATCAAGCATTGTTTTGACAGGGGGTCTATCATGCCAGCCAACGGCGGCACCGCCCATCGTTGTCACCTCGCCCGCTGTAACGGCATAGCAAAACCCGGGGATATCCCCGGGTTTTTCACGTGCATACACCTCTAAGCCACACCGTCATTACATGCCGCGGTTGACTGCAGCGTGCTGCTGCTTCGCATGGCGCTGCGACCAGTATCCAAGGCTCATCGTGGCGAGCAATAGGATACCGGTCACCCAGAAGACGGCGTGAATCGAGAACACGCCGCTTATGGCGCCGCCCACGAGCGGTCCCAGCATGCCGCCGAGCTGGCTTGCGGTCTGGTTCAAGCTGAAGGCGCGGCCGCGGAACTCGCTTTCCGTCGTGCGGACGACAAGACCGTTCAACGCCGGGAACACGGCGCAGAAGAAGATGCCGTACATGAACCGGATGATGGAGAACCACCATATGTTGTGGAACGGAATTTGGAGCAGCGTCCCAATGCCTCCGGCCAGCAGGCCGATTAACAATATTTTGTGAAAGCCGATCCGGTCGGCCAGTTTCCCCCAGCGGGGGGCGAACAGAATGCCGGCAATCCCGACAAGGGAAAAGACGAAGCCTGCAGCCAGCGAGGCGTCCTTCGCCGTAATGCCGAGCTCGACAATGTACAGCGGCAGCACCGGTTCAATCGTCATGACGGAGAATTGGGTGCAGAGTGTCAGGATGAGCACGATCATGAACGGCTTGTTATGAGCCGCGAGACTGATCGTATGGACGATCGAGCCGCTGTCCTTGCTGGGAACGAAGGATTCCTCCTTGACCCAGAACATAATGAGCAGCGTCGCAATGAAGCAGAGCACCCCTGCGCTGCCGAAAGCGATCCGGTTATCGAAAATTTTTGACAACACGCCGCCCAGCAACGGTCCCATAATGCTGCCGGTTGCGGTAGCCGTAGATATCATCGACAGCGCGTAGCCGACCTTTTTCTCCGGAGTATTCGTGCCGACAAGCGCTATGGATCCAGGAATGAAGCCGGACAGCAGGCCCTGCAGCAGCCGCAGCGCGAGCAGCTGATACGGACTGGTGACGAATGCGGTTAGAACATAAATGACGCAGAGTGCCAGCCCTGCCCGGATAATCATCGGCTTGCGGCCGTATTTGTCGCCGATGGCGCCCCAGAAAGGCGATGCGATGGCCCCGGCCAGAAAGGCGCTGCTGAACAAAATCCCGGACCACAGCTCGACATGGTCATTGACGCCGATCTGGATCAGGAACAGCGGCAGGAACGGAATGACCATCGAGAAGCTGGAGGATACGATGAATGAGCCGACCCATAGAATCCATAAATTTTTCTTCCACGTTTCCATTAGAGCTTCACTCCCCCTATTCCTTTTTAGTAGTGCGATTCCGTTGGAGTGTCTTTCTAACGGGAATCCATTGCTAACTCAAATTCCTCAGACCGAACACTTTAGACCTAAACTATTATACAGCAATATTCCTCCTTTTTCTCCTCTGACGCTGTTGCAGAGTGTCACTCTCCCTTTCAAATGCCTGTCGTTGCAAGCAAAATGAATAGAAAAAAGGCTCCTTCCCTAATGTCGGAAGAAAGCCTCGTTATTGGCTTCACTATTCCTAGCTGTACAAATTACACGCTCTGCTCCTCCTTGCGCTGACTTTGCTGACTTTCAAGCTCATCGCCGATCCGGTATCGCGCGAGCGCCTTATCCGCACTTTCACGCATGCGCCGCTGCAGCTTTTCGCCTTCGATGATGCGCACCCGTTTGCCGAGAAAACGGATTTTGGACAAAATATATTCGCATTCGTCTCCCATAAATGCAAGCCGGATCAGGTATGTATCCGTGTCATCCAAATATTCCACTTCCTTCTCGAAGCAGGAGAAAGCGTACATAATGCGGGACAGCTCCCGATTGTACATCCGCATCACTTCGATGACTGCGTGCTCTTTGCGGGAATCAAGGATAGCGGCGATCTTAATGAGCAATTCCTCCGCTCTGGGAGCGGAAATGGGCTCTGCCCGCACGTCCGTAATATTCCGCAGTCTAGTGGACATGAACATATGACGGCGTGGATGGTGCCATAACAGGTACCACTCCCGTTTGACCATGGAATATTCCAGCTTATAAGGGAATCCGGATTGCGCCGGCTGCATGCCTCCGTGCTTGAGCCGATAGGAAATGCGGATGCCCTGGCGCTCTGCGATAATTCGGCGCAAGGGGCGCAGGAGCGGGTGGTACACTTGGCGCTCGACACTGGCTGCCTTTTCGGCGACATGCTCGGCAATATCAATGTCCGCCTCGGATTGCAGCACGGACGCCAGCTTAGCCATCGTCTCCGGCGTGAACGCTGCGGCTTCGGCAGGATGGTCCAGCATCGCTTTTAACCATGACCGTTCGTGTGAAGTGACGGCGAACGTGCCGGATTCCTCCAGCCGCGACATAATCTGATAGTTAAAAATCTTCTCGAACAGGTTCATCGCCATAGTATGATTGAATCTCCTTCCACTCGTCGATCAGCTCCTGCCGGAGCTTCTGCGGCTTCAACACTTCGCAGCTGGAGCCGAAGCTGCGCAGCCATGGTTTAATTTCCGTAATCCCGTTTACCGTGATTTCATACAAGAACGAATCGTTATTCTCCTCGATGACGCGCCCCCACTGGCCCTGCAGCAGCACGCGCTCCTTGATGAAATTCGCGCGCGCGCCTTCGGGGTTATAGAACCGCGCCACCACCGTCATTGGATGGCCGGTGTCCACAAGCCAGCTGTGACGCGTCCGCTCCTCCAGCTCCTGCAGCTTGCGGTTGAACAGTTCCTCGGGCACGGCTTCGCCTGCTTGAACTTGAGTCAGCCCCTCCATCCGGTATTTCATGAGCCCTAGCCGGGAGGTGTGGCCGAGCAAATACCATCTGCCGTATTGATGGTCGTAGACCACCTTCAATGGCAGCACGCTTTCCTGCTTTCCTTGCGTGTCGCGCTGGAAGAGCGGATTCGTGTTCTGTGAGGCGTACTTCTTCCGCGCCTTGGGCGAGAAATAGAGGAATGACAGCTTGCGGCGCTCCCGTATCGCCTGCAGCAGCGGATACAGATGCGCCTCATCCAAAATGCGAGAGTAATAATGATATTTGTATAGAAAGAGTTCCGCCGTGCCGGCGTCCATTTCCTTCCGCTTTAACGCCTGCTTCAAATTATCTCTGAGGATATAGCCTTGAACGGAAGGCACCTGCGTATTCGCCATGACATCGACGAAGTCGTAGAGGTCGATCAATTCGTCGTCCGTCAGCTCGTTGACGATGTCATGATGCATCGAGTACCGGTAAGGCCGGCCGCCTTTCATTTTACGGATGACGCCGACGTCCTCCAAATATTTCAGATCGGAACGAATTGTCTTCTCGTCCGGAAGCGGGTACTCTTCAGGCAACTGGCAGCTGCAAGCGTCAATCAGCTCCATCGCGGTCATCGCCTGCTCCTGCAAAGCCGCCAAGATGACCGATAAGCGATAGCTTTCTGATTCCTTCAACGATTTGGCCCGGAACAAGAACAGGAGCATCGGATCTGCCGATTCATAGTAATTGAAACGGAGCGTGTCTGCGAACTCCCGGCCCTCATCTTGGGGGAGCTGCCGGGAGATTGTATGTACGATTTCCTTCAGGCGCCGAATCGTCTTGTCGAACGTATGCACCGAAATGCCCAAGCGCTGCGCAAATTGCTGCCGGCTGTAAGCGCCGCTGGTCAGCACAAGCATGCGGAGAAATTGAATTTCTTTATCGAAGCTTTCTTTCGCCATGGGAGGAGCCTCCTTTCCGGTCCCAGAGGGGTCTATATTCCATTTTAGCAGGGGAGACATATGGGGAAAATGGGAAACTTTTTTTCATGTCGTAATACTTCCGCCATGTTCGCGCCTGCAAAAATGAGCGAAGATAAGGATGTGTTGCCGGGCACCCCGAGTGAAGGCGGCACGGCGCTCCATGAGGCGCATGGACGGGTTACTTCGCCTTTTAAGCGACAGGTCGTTGGTTCGAGTCCAACTCCCGCCACGTATGGCGGGATAGCTCAGGTGGTAGAGCAGTTATGTTCCTGTCCGCCCAACTTCCTCATGGACCGTCTTCAAAAAAACAATCTCGCAAAGCGAGGCGCTTGAAAGGGATCCTTCGACTTTTATGGGAAAAGTAATGACGGTGTTCACCGGTTCGTCCGGAGCATCATGTGGCCTTTTCACTCTTTTCCTCGCTTCTGTTATGAAACTTGCATGTAAATGAATGAATCCGGCGAGGCGCCGGGGAGGGTTCCTTCGCATCCAGCGCTTTGAGGCAGGTTCGAGCCTGCACGACCTTCCCCTCCTTTCCTCGCCGCTTATTTCTATGAACCGGGAGGCTGAACAATCATGAGTTTTGCGCGGAAATTGTTTTCGGCCGCGAAGCCGACGACGAGAAATTGCGACGGTTATCCAGCATATGCGCGTTCTGCGGAGGAGCAATATTTGCAGACGCTTTTGACGAATACAATGGGCAATACATTTTACGCGGATCGGAACGAGCTTCTGGAAGACGCCAGTCTCATGCATATGGAGATGGCAGAGCGCAATCCGCAGTTCATGGCGAAGGCGCTTGTCTATGCGCGCAATGAAGGCTATATGCGCCTGCAGCCGCTGTATGGGCTGGCCGTGCTGTCATGTTACCGCTCGGATCTGTTTGCGAAGGTATTTCTGAAGGTAGTCCTCATCCCTTCCGATCTGTCCGACTTCCTTACTATCCTGCAGGGCCTGGGACGCGGTGAGGGCGGCCGCGCCGTGAAGCGGCAGGTGAACCGATTCCTGGCGGGCGTCTCGGAATATTGGGCGCTCAAGTACAATGGCCGCGGCCGCGGATACAGCCTGGGCGATGCGATTGCTACGGCTCATCCGAAGCCGGCCGACCTGAAGCAGCAGGCGCTGTTCCGGTATTTGCGCGGTCGCGAGGCGAATCTGGCCTTGCTGCCGCAGGTGGAGGCGCTGGAGAACCTGAAACGCGCGAACACGGAGAAGAAGCAGCTCCGCTGGATTACGCAGGGGAAGCTTCCCTATTCGACCGTGACGGGAGCCATCAAGCCTACGAAGGCGATATGGGAGGCTTTGCTGTGCCAGATGCCTGCGTTTGCGCTGCTGCGCCACCTGAATGCGCTGCTCCGTGCGGGCGTGTTCGAGAACGAGGCGAACTTGCAGTATGCCGTGCAGCGGCTGACCGATCGCGAAGCGCTGGCCAAGGCTAAAATATTGCCGTTCCGCTTCGTTCTAGCGTATGAGCAGGTCGACCATCCCGTACTGCGCGACGCGCTGCGGGAGGCGGTGGAGCTGACATTCGGGAATTTGCCGGAGCTGGGCGAGCAAACCGCGATTTTTCTGGACATCTCAGGCTCGATGAGCGGTGAATATTTGCGCATCGGGTCGGTGTTAGCGCTGGCGCTATACAAGAAAACGCAGGGCAACTCGCTATTCTGGCTGTTCGACACGAAAGTGCTGGACGCCAAGCCGTCACGGCATGACAGCATCCTGAGCCAGGCGGAGCGCATTCGAGTCCGCGGGGGAACCGACACCGGAGCGCCGGTGCGGGAGCTTCTCCGGCAGGGGAAGAAGGTCGACCAGCTCATCATCATTACGGATGAGCAGCAGAACAGCGGCAGCCCGTTCTATGAGGCCTTGTCTGCCTACCGTGCGCAGGTGAATCCAGAGGTAAAGGCGTTCATCGTGGACATTGCGCCTTACCGGACTGCGATGGTGCCGCCGCAGGACACGAAAACGCACTACATCTATGGATGGAGCGATAACGTGCTCACGTACATTGCCCAGACCATGCAAGGTTATAAGACGCTTGTGGAGCGCGTGGAATCAATAACTGTGGAAGAGGCCCGGGATGAGTCGGCGGATGGCCGCGAATAAGGGCAATAAGAAGGAGGGAAGACCATGTCCGATATAAAGCAAACGATATGGCAGGAGCTGCGGCAAATTGAACGGCAGGAGGACGTATGCATCGTATACGCCTGCGAATCCGGCAGCCGGGCATGGGGGTTCCCGTCGCAGGATAGCGATTACGATGTCCGCTTCCTGTATGTCCGGCCGGTGGACTGGTACTTGTCCATCTTCGAGCGCAGAGACGTCATCGAACGGCCCATCAGCAACCAGCTTGATATCAACGGCTGGGACTTGCTCAAAGCGCTGCGGCTGTTCCGCAAGTCCAATCCCCCCTTGCTGGAATGGCTGCAGTCGCCGATACAATATGAAGAAACGCATTCGGTCGCGGAACAGATCCGCAGCCTGTCTCCGCTCGCCTTTTCGCCCCGATCGTGCATGTACCATTATCTCAACATGGCGAAGGGAAACTACCGGGAGTATTTGCAAGGGGAACAGGTGAAGATTAAGAAATATTTCTACGTGCTCCGTCCGATATTGGCGTGCGGCTGGATTGAAAAGCACAACGCAATGCCCCCGATGGAATTCGGCGTTTTGGTGCGCGAGCTGCTGCCGGATGGCAGCGATCTGCGGGAAGCAGTGGATCAATTGCTGGCACGGAAAATGTCCGGGGAGGAACTTGACTGCGAATCGAGAATACAATCCATTAATGAGTTTATTGAAGAGCGCATCGATTATTATGGGCGTGCGGCCGTTAACCTGAAATCTATGGAGGGGCGGCAACGGCAGGATCGGGCTTTGGATGAGCTGTTTCGGGCGGCGCTCCGGGAAGTGTGGGCGCAGCAGAAGGGATAGCCACGGCAGACAGGTTAGGAGAGTGAAGCAAATGGCATATGAAACAATTGCAGGCGTGCGGGTATGGGGCAAGCCGGAGGAGAGCGCAGTCGCCCAAGCGAAGACGTGCGCGCGTAACGGCCGCGTCGTGCAGGCGCTCTTAATGGCAGACCATCATAAGGGCTACAGCCAACCGATTGGGGGCGTCGTCGTCTATGACGGCCAAATCTCCCCTTCCGGCGTCGGCTACGATATCGGATGCGGCAACAAGGCGGTGCGGACGAACTTGTCCGCTGCCGACATCAAGCCGCGCATCGGCGCCATCATGGACGAGATAGCGAAGAAGATATCGTTCGGCGTTGGCCGGCACAACGATGAGAAGGTGGACCACGAGCTGTTCGACGACCCGGATTGGAACGTCTATATGTCCATCGGGCGTCAAGAGCATGACAAGCTGAAGGCGCTGGCCCGCGGCCAGCTGGGAACGGTCGGCAGCGGCAACCACTATGTCGATCTGTTCGAGGAATACGGAACGGGCGCGCTATGGATCGGGAATCACTTCGGGAGCCGCGGCTTCGGGCACAAGACGGCCAGCGGATTCTTGAATTTGGCTGCGGGGCGGGACTTTCTGGGCAAGGCGCCCGGCGAAAGCATGGATCAGCCGCCGGTGCTGCTTGAGCTGGAGAGCGAGCTTGGCGATATGTACTATCGGGCAATGAAGCTGGCAGGACGTTACGCATACGCGGGACGGGACTATGTCATCCGTCAGGTGCTGTCTCTCCTCGGTGCGGAGGCTGATTTTGAAGTGCACAACCATCACAACTACGCGTGGAAAGAGCAGCATGGCGGCCGCGGCACGATTGTCGTGCGCAAAGGAGCCACTCCGTCGGCGCCAGGCCAGCTCGGCTTCATCGGCGGCAGCATGGGCGACATCTCGGTCATTATCCGCGGGAAGGATACGGACGAGAACCGGGATTCCTATTATAGCACCGTGCATGGAGCGGGCCGCATCATGAGCCGCACCCAAGCAGCCGGCAAAATGAACTGGAAGACGCGGACCCGAACGGGCGGACAGATTGCGCCAGAGCAAATGCGCGCGGCCGTTCGGAGCTTCGGCGTCGAGCTGCGCGGAGCGGGCACTGACGAGAGCCCGTTCGTGTACCGCAAGCTGCAGGATGTGCTGGACGCCCATCAGAACACGATCGAAGTGCTGCACGTGCTGAAGCCGATTGGCGTCTGCATGGCCGGGGCTGACGAGTTCGATCCGTACAAGGATTAATATGAGCCTTTGAAGCGGCCACTTGGGCGGGACAAGGGCTCATTGCATTGCGGAATGCGCCGGTAAGAAAAAAACTGAGGAGTGGTATTATCCCCTTTAAGTAGACACTCAAAAAAAACCTTGTGCTATCATGAGGAACAAGAGTGAACTTGGAGGGGATTTTTCTATGGCTAGAAAGGGACAAGTGTTTCAACAGTATACCGAAGAATTCAAACTAGCAGCAGTCAAAGCGTATTTAGAAGGGAAGTCCAGCTATAAAACGGTAGCGGAAAAGTTAGAAATCAGAAACTGTACCCAATTAAAAGTATGGGTAAGGAAGTGGCAGCATGGAGAAGCGTTCGATATCCGTAAAGGGGTATCGAATCCTCTTAAGGGACGTCCGCGTACAGCCTTTGACACTGTGGAACAAGAACGGGATTATTTGAAAGCACAGGTCGATTACTTAAAAAAGCGGTATCCAAATCTGGTAAAGGAGGCACGCTCCGTTCGCAGGATAACTACCAAGTGATTGAAGAGCTGCGTGATCTCTATGATGTTACGCGTTTGTTAGCCATTGCGGGGGTACCTAGGGCTAGTTATTACAAGTGGCGAGCGACACGGTCATTAAGGGCCGAAAGACAAACAAGGGATCACGAGATCAAGGAGCACATGATGGCTATTCACTTTGCGCACCCCTATTTTGGATATCCTCGTATGATGACAGCTTTATGGGAGGCTGGTTATCGTATTAACCATAAAAAAGTATGGCGGCTTATGAAGGAATTATCTATCCAGTCCGTCATTCGCAAGAAACGAAAGCGTTCTAGTTCTACGCCTTCCGTCGTGTATCCTAACCGATTGAAGCGTCAATTCCATGCTGTAGGTCCGCAGCAGAAGCTAGTCACCGATATTACGTATATCTCCGACGGCACACGCTTTTATTACCTGTCGGCGATACAAGATCTGTTCAACAATGAAATTGTGGCTTGGCAATTATCCGAGCGAAACGACGTAAAGCTGGTGCTGGATACGATTGAGCAGTGGACACGAAAAAGAGACGTTTCGGAAGCCGTGCTCCATTCGGATCAGGGCTTCCAGTACACGTCTCAGGCCTACAACTCACGATTGGAAGCATTCAGCGTCAAAGGCAGCCACTCTCGCAAAGCAACCTGCCTGGATAACGCCTGCATCGAATCCTTCTTTTCGCATCTCAAAACAGAGAAGTTGTATCTTCACCAGTGTACGTCAGAAGCTGAGATTCTTCAAGCTGTAGAAGAGTATATCTACTTTTATAATTATCAGCGCTTTCAAGCCAAACTCAAACAGCGCGCGCCAATTGAGTATCGGCACGCGCTGGCTGCATAGCTTTTTTCATCTGTCTACTTGACAGGGGTATGACCAGGAGGCAAACAACCTCAGTTTTTTTTCTTATTGCTTAAATCGCAGGAAGACTGGCCGGATTAGTCGGCTCTTGCGGTCTTTCCAGCAATCCGCCAATCCCGTATTCATATAGGTTCTTCACGAACTGCAATGCTTCTGCACGAGTCAATTCTTTATCGCCATTGAAGCTTGTGAGCGACATTTGATTCGGATCACTGCCGTTTGCAAGGCCGAATGCAAGCGTATAATGAATGGCATCATCACCCTTGAAGTTAACGCCTTCGGCAGCAGCAAGCAACTCAGCCACTTGTTGGCGGAGAATCGTCTTGTTTCTCGGCTCAACATCGGCATAGCTTTTTACAGGATAATTCATTTCTTTTGCTTTTTCATAGTAAGCATCTGACCAAATCTGATTTTGTCCGGTTGTCAGGTTTGGCTCGAAAGTGCGGAGCAGCATGGCAAGGAATTCAGCTTCCGTAACCGTTTTGTTGGGTTTGAATGAGCCATCCGCATAACCGGTGACTACGCCTTGCGATAACCCCCATTGTACTGCAGCTTCATACCATGCCCCTTGCGTGCCATCGGCAAATGAGACGGCGCCTGCTGCATGAAGGGCTTGAGGAGCAGCAGCTCCAATAAGAGATATAATAAGTGCTGCAGCGGCTGCCTTAGAGAATGCTGTCGTTTTCATGGTGAAATCTCCTGTCCTGGTGCATAAAATATTCATGAATTCCTTACAAGAGAGCTGGATCGCATCAGCTCTCTTTAGATTTTATCGAGTGGTAAACTCTAAAGTCAGAGGATTTTTCAAGTCGTAGGCAACATTCGAATTTAAGCTTGGTTTGCCTTGTACCGTCTTGTCTATGACAAGGGTGAATGTTTCTTGCGAAGGAAACGTTCCGCTTCCTGGCGTGACGAAAATGCGATTCCACAGGACATAGATGTTGATATCTTTCACCACTTCGCCTTTTCCATTTACAACAAAGACATTTTCGCCCGGTTTAATGGATGACGGATCGATATATTTGTAGTTCGGGCTCTTCATGGCAACTTGAAGACTGACACTGATCGGAGTGTGTGGATGAACCTGACTTTTTGCCGGAATATCTTTCACGCCCAGCTTCTGCTTGATTGTCTCCAATTTCTCTTGGTATTCCTTGCGTTTTTCCTTATTGAATAGAGCTTTAAACGCAAACTTGGCTTCCATGAAGTCAGCAATGGTTGGCTCCTTTTCCGCTTGCTCAGTCTTGGTGGTTCCTGCATGCGACTGTATTTTTTTTGGCTGCGAGGCAACGGAATCACCGCCAGCAGCAGCAGGGGAACTGCCACCCGATGGAGGAGTTGTGCGGTTCATCGGCATAGCTTCTTTGTAGGGAAGCGGTACAGGTGCCGTTGTAACTGGCGCTTGTGGCACGTTTGGGCCGGTTGCAGGAGCTGTAATATCCACTGGCGTCTTGGAAGATATACTATCACTCGTCGTTCCGGCAATGAATTGACCGAAGGATTCTGTTCCTGAAGCATCAACGGTTGTTAACCGGAAGTTATAGGTGGTAGAAGGAGCAAGTCCCCTTACTTCGTATACAGTTCCGGTAACGGAATGAACGAACTCCCCATTCATGTAGAGATGCACTTTGTCGTATTTTGCATGAAGCGGATTCGTCCATGAGAGAGATAGTGTAGTTTCCGTGTTACCCGTCACTTGCAAGTTGGTGACTTCTGCTGGCGGGACTTCGCCGATGTGCGCAAACGTAGCCAAACCATATCCGTAATCATCATCCCGGCCCGGCGCCCCCAGATCAATGGCATGCTTCTTCAATTCTTCACGCAATTGAACGTTTGTCATGAAAGGATACTCCTGCTTCAGCAGAGCCAGCATGCCTGTAACGTGAGGGGCGGCCTGTGACGTTCCGGAAGTAATCCCGTAGCGATTATTGAGATATGTTGAAAGGATGTCATCGCCTGGAGCCGCAAACTCAAGCTCTGATCCTCTGGATGAAGAGGCGGATTGAATATTGTTTTCGTCGATAGACCCGACTGCAATTACGCTATCGTATTTTGCCGGATATTGCACGGGGGTTGTACCTGTGTTTCCTGCCGCAGCAACAATAATGATTCCTTGGGCATAAGCCTGCTCAAGCAGATCGCGAAAAAGCTGAACATCCTTGTCGATTTCAAACGACAGGTTGATAATGTCCATCTTGTTTTGAATGGACCATTCAATTCCCTTCATAACATCGGAAAGGCTTCCTTTACCGTCTTGTTTTACTGATTTTACGGCATATAGTTCGATGTCTGGCGCGATTCCTGCTATCCCCCTGCCGTTATGCTTGGAGGCGATAATGCCTGCAACATGGGTTCCATGACCATTATCATCGTCGTAAGAGGACGTATAGCTTACGGTCGAAATACCGCCTGCAATCGTTAATTCGTCATGTGCGGCAATACCAGAGTCGATTACGGCAACTTTGACGCCTGCTCCCTTATATCCTCTATCCCACATTTTTGTAGGTTGGACAGCTTGGAAGTTCCATTTGAACAGCTCCTGTGGAATAGGCGTTGTTACGCTTGCAGATGCAACATCATCTTCAGCGAGTTGAATGGGGGCATTTCGCTCTATATACGAAATGTTGGGATCGGATGCCAACGCTTTAATGTTCGCGCTTGTAACCGTAGCGGATATGGCTGGAATCAAATCGAACGCATGGTTGATATTTACGCTTTCCTTAATTATGGCGGACTTGCCCGCTTCATTTTTATACATGACAATTACTTTTTGTTCCGTTCCTGCTTGCCGGTCCCTTGCATGCGCGAATCCTGCGTGAAACAGCAGCAGAAAAATCGTGAGGACAGCTGCGGCGATTTTACTTGATCTCCTGCTCATGTGTTCATATTTCTCCCCTCGTTATTTTTGTCTGAAATTTGGTTAGTTCATTTGAATCATCCTTTCTCCTATGAGTTTGGCAGATTCCCTTTATAGATCATAATAGTTTATATAGAAATAAAGGGAGCTAAATAGAGTAATCGGAAGATAAAAGATGCAATTTAAGTGGAATATGTAACCAAATCCCAGTAAATCATGGCAATGACCGCTTTACCTTGTTCGGTTGTCCCCTGACCACAAAAGAGCGGCATCAGCGCGTCCTAATTCGTTGCTGCCCGCGCTTGTTTCAACTCTCATGCATGACCGCATTTCTCATCCGCTGCACATGAAAAAAGACTAACGACGGAAGCCCATCGTTAGTCTTAATCGTTATGGATATATACGTTGGCGTTAATTTACGGCGAGCCATACGTCAGACTTGCCTGGCTCTTCGCCCTGTGTCCACCAGCGCGCTTCATAGGAGACGCCCTTGTGCGTCACCCGGTTGCCGGTGACATACACTTTGCCAGCTTCCCAGGCTGGATAGACACTGCTATCGTTCGACGTCTTGACCGTCAGCCCAGCGGATGGGGCCGACTTGTTCCCGCTTGTGTCCACGGCGAGGACGGTATACGTATATGACGTATTCGCGGTTAGCCCAGAATCGGTATAGGAGGTTCCGGTTGCCTTGCCGACGAGTTGCCCGTTGCGGTACACTTCATATTCCTTAATCCCGTTCGGTGAAGAAGAGGCGGTCCAATTGAGTGTGACGCTTGTCGTCGTGTGAGATGGGGATGCGACATTTACCGGTACTGTCGGCAATTGTCCGCCGGAGCCGTCGTTAACCAAGTTAACGTCGATGACTTGGTAGAAGGCATTGACAGTATCGGCGATCTCCCAGACGCCAAGAATAACATGGTAGCCGCTGCGGTCGGTAGGCACGCTGCATTGATGCGTGACCTTATTCGACGGTTTTGCGCCGCCATCATTGAAGGAACAGAACAGCTCCAGATTGGCGCGGGCGAGCGGCTGATTCGGATTCCAATCTTTTTTTGTAATGTAATATTTCCATTCTCTCGTAGCGTGCGGCGCGGTCAAATGCCATTTGAATGTGTTGGTGCCGCCATTCAAGGTGACTTTGTTCCAACGCGTCGCAGTTTGCGCGTCAAGCTCCGGGAATACGCCGCCGCCGGCGATGTGTCCGTCAGCAGGGCCGCCCAATGGGAACGAGCCCGGCCCTTCTACGCTTTGCGGTTCATATTGCACTTGACCGCAGTTCGTGTTCAGCCCTTGCTTGCATTGAAGAGCGCGGCTGGCAGGCGATTCGATATATCCATGTGCTGATGCGGTGTCTGCGAACGCGAGCGTACAGGCTATACCGAGCAGCATAGCGGCAAAAGCGACGAATAATGGCGATACTTTGGATAACATGTGGTTCCAAACGCGTGAATCAGTCATTTCATTTACCTCCTTGTTTTGGGTGGATTAAGAAACACAAGAAACAGGGTGACTGTTCTCTATGAATACTCTGCTGCATCACCTCCTTCATAAAATTAAAGCGTTTATGTTCGTGTTGCATAACACTTGGCCGTTCTAAGGCGGGAGACAATAACAATAACGATAAGCAACTTGGTGTAATTAAGTAAGCGTTTGCAGTGAGTGCGGCAAGTGAAGAATAACCATTTCTGAAAAAAACGCATGTCAATTGCGGATAATTAGCGAGATTGTTGGATGGGATAGTGCTGCGAAAAAGAAGCTGTTCATAATAGTTGGGTCGTAATCCAGTTATTTCAACACAGATTATACTAAAGTTTAACCGCTTATGCTATAGCTATTTTTGATTATTTTTAAACGGGGTGAAAACGGTTCCACTGCAAGCGGAAGTGCATCAAAATGATGCAGCGGCAGCGGGGCGAGCGTAAGGAGAAATGGGGACTTCGGCACAAGCGCGCTGTCTTGTAGGAACATGGGGATGTTGATATGATGGTGGTATTATTACCCAATCTATTTCATCATTCGAGGCAACCGTCCTGATGAGCAGGGAAGGAGTCGATAAGATATTATGAACGAGTGCCGCAATAAAATGAAACCAGAAGTGCGAGCCTATTTAGAGCGGATCGGATATGAAGGAGCGGTGGACGTCAGCTCTGCCGCGTTGGCTGACTTGCAGGAGTGCCATTTGCATGCGGTTCCGTACGAAAATCTCGATATTTTGCGCCGTGTTCCGCTGTCGTTACATATTCCCGATCTATTCGATAAAATTGTCGTTCGCCGCCGCGGAGGCTACTGCTTTGAGCTTAATGCCCTATTTGGCTGGCTGCTGCGAGAGCTTGGCTATCCGGTGACCGACCTTATGTCCCGCTTTTGGCGCGATGAACCGAATCCGCCGCCGAAACGCCGTCATCATGTGCTGAAAGTGGAAGCGGGAGGGGCTTTTTACCTATGTGATGTCGGAGTGGGCGGCATTGTGCCGCGCCGGCCGATTCAAATGACCGAAGGACTGAAGCACCACCAGGGCGAAGAATGCTACCGCTTGGTTCGCGATCCCCAATATGGCTGGATGCTGTGCGAGCTCAAACGCGGCGAATGGTGTCAGCTTTATTCCTTTACGGAGGAGCCACAGCTTGCCAAAGATTTCATTATGGCCACGTATTGGTGCGAGAATGCGCCGGACTCGATTTTTATTCAGGATGCGATGGTGGCGATCCGTACCCGCGAGGGGCGCAGTACGGTTGCCGGACGGGAATTTCGTATCTATGCCTCCGATCAGGTGAGCACCTTTATTCCACAGACGGAGGCGGAGTATGAGGAAGCGCTGCGGTCTTATTTCGGCATCAGTCTCAATGAAATTACAAAGATGAAGAAACATTAAACAAGCTAAACAGAGAGGAACTTGCTTATGATTTCTATAATGGCCAACATCCTAACTGGTTAGTTGAAATCGCCCAGGTCCCCGATCGAGAAATATTTATCGATGATGTTGCAAGATGGATCGACAAGCAGATACCTAAGTCTTTTTTGAAGTGGAAATATGAGCTTCACGACCTATCGCCGAGGCAAATAGATCCGGATCAATTTGATCATGGGCTAATTTATCATTACCAATTTGATATTAATCAATTTACAGAAAAATACATGCAGAAAATCGAAGAAAATCAAAGATAACGGGAGATCGTAAATGTTGCGATTCGCCCGTTATTTTGTGATGTTCCACGGAAGCAAAATCGCCGCTCACGGCTGAATTTGCCCGAATACGGCGATCGAGGGGCTGGACTATTTCACAAAATCCCGAATTTTGTGAAATAGTCCCGATACGAATACCGTCGTAATTCCCACAATATGGTCAGTCCCTTTTTCTGAAAATATTTTTAATTAAAGAAAACATTTTATCAAAGAAGTCACTTAGATATTTTTTGACTAGAAAACCTACCAGAGCAAAGAATAGTGAAATACCTATTATAAACACAAATAGTTTTAGTCCTATTTCTATAAATTCCATTTAGATACAGCACCTCCTTTTCATTTATTAAGCCTCTCGGAATTTATAATTCCGCATCGGCTCTGGCCTTCGGCCAGGGTCTTTTATTGTTTCACCCCCAGAACGGGAGTGCGAACAAACTTTCCTCTTGACTTTTCCGGATCGCCCCAATAATCGCTGAGAAGGCATTTTTTTGCCTATCTCTTGAGCATTGGGTGATCGTTATGAAGCTTGTTTCTCGCTCTCATCAGGACTACTTGGCCTTTGTAGGCGAACAACTGAGAAAGGAGTATGATGCACCGGAAGCCCTGCTGTTTTTGGAGCACTTCTACAGCGACTTACTCTTTTGGATTACGGCGATTTATCTGTCCGCCACCGCTTCCTTGATGCGTTCGGCTTACTCCGCCAATCCCAGAGGCCGCAAGCCTCATGATCCCGCCGACATGCTCCGCTGCTTGCTCCTTATTACCAAGCTCGGGCTGAGCGTGGATGACGGAGTCGTTGCGCTGCGCACGACGCCCGTCTATGCCATTCTCTGCGGCTTTCAGCCTGGCAAGACGCCGGGGGTCGGGACCTTCTACGACTTCTTTGCGCGGCTTTGGCGGGCATTCACCCCGCATAAAACCGGACGCATCAAACGCCGTTTGAAGAAGCCCCGAAAGAAAGGCAAAAAGAACGAAAAGCAAGAACCGAAAAATCCAAAAATTACAGAGAAACTCGTCTCCCGCGCCCTGCGCCAGGGGAAGATTCACTACTCCCCCAAGGAACACGACCTGTTGCAGCAGCTGTTCCAACACATGTTTCTCCTGCCTTCTGCCGCAAAAGGTTTGCTTGGCGATATGAACGCCTTTCGCGTCATCGGCGACGGTTCCCCGGTTGAAACCGGAGCGCGTTCCTATGGCAAGTTCCTTTGCGATTGCCGAAAGTCGGGCAATTGGAAATGCTCTTGCAAACGGCAGTTTTCGGATCCCGATGCCGATTGGGGCTGGGACAGCTATCGTGAGAAATATTACTACGGCCGTACGCTCTACATGTTCACGGCAGCGGACAGTCCGTACAATCTGCCTGTGTACGCGCGACTGTTCCGCGCCAGCCAGCATGACTCCGTGCGGCTACCGGGAACTGCGTCATTGGTACCGGGATTGGAAAGTGGGAGAGGCGATCTTGGATTCCGCCCACGACATCCTCCCGATCTATACCATGCTGGAACACGATGATGTTAGCAGTATCATCGACCTGAATCTCAGGCGTTCCGGGCATACGGTATACAATGAGATGAAAATTGGCGCCGACGGCGTGCCCGTCTGCCCGATCGGACGCAAAATGGTCTGCTGGGGCAAGTGTCCGGGCCGGCAGCCATCAAGTGGCGCTGTCCCGCCAAAGTCGGTAAATGGGAATGCCCGACTCCGTGTTCGCCTTCCGAGTACAGAAGGACATTCTACACATCCACTGCGGATAACCCGCGATTATTTCCGCGCATCCGCCGCGACAGCAAGGAGTGGAGAAAGCGTTATGCGCTCCGAACCGGGGTCGAACGTTGCATCAAGCGCCAAAAAGTCGACTACAAACTGGAAGCTTCACGCGGGCGCAGTTCCCGCCACTGGAACATTCGCGTGTACTTGATCGCCATGTGCCAGCATGCCGACGCATGGCGGGAAGAAGCAAAGAAGCATCAACAGCAAATGTCCGTACTGGATTGGTTGAATGAAGTTACAGCATGATGCATTTGGATTACATAGCGATTTTTTTAAAACACCCTTCATTAGGGTTCTTTGGCATACACATTTTTGTAAACAGCTTTCATTTAGGCCATTTCATTGACGTTGCTGCCTCTGATTCCCCTCATCCATGCTCGGAACTACCACTTAATTCCGAGCGTCTATTTTATGATTATACACATAACATCCACTTCAAGTGAAATTTACACTTTCGTATTAATAGGTCAGCCAGAATTACGTCTATTTACAATTTGTAAAAATATACTAGAAAATATGTGCATATTGTGATAGTGTGGTAAAAAAAGGAGGATGGTAGTCCAATGGTAAGAAAATCTATTAGTTTATGTATCGCTTTATGTCTATCTATCGCTCTATTTTTACCGGTTGGTGGACTGGCGAGCGCAAGTGGAGCACTATCAACGGACACAATTGTAACTGAAGAGAATGTAAACCAAGTTATTGAATATCTAGGATTAGATCCTAGAGATCTAAAAAAAGCTGAAGCTGATGCTTTTTCAGATGATTCCGTTACTGTTACTGTCGGGGAATTGGAACAAGCCCTTAATCAATTAAAACAACTTCCTAAAGAAGTTACATCAACAGAAAACCCTAATGCAATAGCTCCTCTAGCTTCGTCTGATTTTTGTACTGGATTACAAATGTTATATTATACAACTAATCTTGGTGGATCGTTTGAATTATCTTATGAAGTAAGTGCAAATTACTCGTGGAACAAATTTACTGCTGCAAATAATGCGACCGTTTCAGTAATAGATAACGATGATAATTTATTAACATCTTTCACAATAGCTAGTAAAGATGTTGGAGCTAAAGTTATTGATGACGGCAAAAAAGTTGAACTGAAAGCTAAAGTTAAAGTAGATTCGTGGATATCAGTTGGAAACATAGGACTTGTTAAGGTAACGACAACAACAGTTAATACAACAAAGGAATGGACTACTACATCAATTCCAGGCTGCGTTTAGTAGAATATTAAGCCTTGGTTTGGCTCCAATTGTGGGTTACGATCTGTTAGATCGTAGCTCTTTTTATTGTTTGGAGAAATTTTCAACGATTTTTGGACTGTTAATGACGATTTTTAGGCTAGTAGATGGTACTATAGAATAGACAAGTGAGTTCGGTGGGGTCGCGGCGAAGCCTTTCGCAAGGGAGGTGATAGCCGTGACATTCTTGTTAGGTGTCCTGATGCGGTTGAGAAGACCGTCAGCATCGCAGCTGGCGTGTATGCTTTGTATCAAGCGATTCAAGCGGCGTACAACAAGCGAAAAAACCACCGAGATTAGGTTGGTCTCCTGATCGGTGGCTTTTCGCTTTAGAGTGAATATGCTCGCCGTGGTTGCCCACCGGCTCTTTTGTTAAAGGGGCTACGATCTGGCAGGATCGTAGTCTCTTTTTATTGTATCCAGTAATCGGATCAAGTAGTCCAAATTTTGTATCATATATCCACGTGACATATGATAGGAAATCCTATCTTTAATATACCATTCTGAGGGAAAATGCGCAAATCCGTACAAAGTCACGTAAATACGTCGAATGTCGTTCAAATTTCGTACAGTACGGTTTAAAATCCGCATTTAAAAAATCCCCGTGGTTGTGCAGACCAACGGAGATGCTGATGGAGTATCTATCATAGCATGAAATTCGTTGATCTGTACACTGCATGAGGATTTGCACTATTTTCTTTCGAAACGATGTAATACAAATGTATTACACGCCGTTAATTTGATCGCAATAATGTATTACGGTGTGAATATAGGTATTGTATTGTAAAAATGCTTCGAATCTAGCGATTTTTTCCCGAATTTGAATCGGGAAGAGGTCGCTTTTTTTGACATAGGAAACCAAATTATGACTTTATTTTTGCATTAGGACAAAAGTATTGTGTTTACACAACAAATTTTATTTAGTACAATTCTATCAGTTTCCAAGAGGGAATGAGGAATCTGGAAACAGGAGGGTGAACAAGCATTCATCTGCTATAAAAATTTGATAGATTTGTTGGATAAGGAGGAATTCATCGTGTTTTACAAATCTGTGCTTCATCGATGGTTGGCGCTTGCGTTAACTATCATCCTGTTCGTAACGTCCGCTCCGGGGGCGTTCGCCATGAGCGGAGAGCCGAACGATTCCGCGATGCTGATGATGTCGGAATCCCGGCAAGCTCAAGCGGACACACCAGGCGGCAAGGTAGATGCCGCGCTCTATGAACAATTTGCGAACCAGCGATACGTTACGTATATCGTGAAGCTGAAAGAGCAGGTAAATGTGGAGGCGGCATCGTCTCTTGCGGCGACATATTCCGTTTTCTCCGGAGAGACCTCGGCGAAGCGGAAGCAGACGGTGCGCAGCTTCGTCCTTAATTCCTTGATGGAGACGGCCGACCGCGCACAATCTCCGTTGCTCGATGAATTGGAAGCAGGAGAGCGTTCCGGAACGGTACAGGACTTCCGGCCCTATTACATCGTTAATGCGGTGGCCGTTACCAGCACGCGGGACGTGATGGAGCGACTGTCCGCCCGTTCTGATGTGGAGGCTATTTCTCCTAACCATACATATACGTTGGACACGCTTAAGAGTCCTGAGGAGGAGCCGGTGCAGCCGCAATCCTTCCAAGCGAATGGCATGAATGGTGTGAGTGGCGCTGAGGGCAAGCCGAACATTCCTTGGAATTTACGGAACATTAACGCGCCTCAAGTGTGGGAGATGGGGATTGACGGCACAGGCATCGTCGTCGCGAATATGGACTCTGGCGTTGACTGGACCCATCCTGCGCTGCAGCGCAAGTGGAGAGGATATAACGCTCAAGGCGAATTGGACAAGCCTGAGCTGCATTGGTACGATGCTACGCTCGAACAGAAAAAGCTGCCTTATGATGGCGTCGGACATGGCACCCATGTTATGGGCACGATGGTCGGTTCCGAAGCGGATGGCAACAACCCGATTGGCGTTGCCCCGCAGGCGAAGTGGATTGCGGTGCGCATCTTTGACTCGGCGGGAGCGGCGACCGACGCCGGCATTTTGGCTGCCGGCGAATGGCTGATGGCGCCTACCGACAAGAGCGGGCGCTCCTATCCTGAGCTGGCGCCGGACGTTGTCAACAATTCATGGGGCAACGTGCAGGCCGGGAAGAATGAGTTCTTTCAGGATATTGTGAGAGCATGGCGGTCAGCCGGCATTTTCCCGGCCTTTTCTGCGGGAAATACGAAGCCTCCGGAGAACAATGGCGGACCAGGCTCGATCACGCCTCCGGGGAACTACCCGGAATCGTTCGCGACCGGAGCCATTGATATCGATAACAGACTGGCCAGCTTCTCGCTGCAAGGACCGACTCCGTATGGACAGATGAAGCCGGAAGTGTCTGCCCCGGGCGTTCATATCCGTTCGTCGATGCCGGATGGGAAGTACGGGCTCATGAACGGGACGTCAATGGCCAGTCCGCATACGGCAGGGGTTGCCGCTTTGCTGCTGCAGGCCAATCATTCGTTGACGGTGGAAAAATTAGAGACCATTTTAAAGAATACAGCTGTACCGCTAACAGACGATGAATTCCCTCAGACGCCGAACAACGGCTTTGGCTGGGGCATCGTCAATGCTTTCAATGCGGTATCCACGCTCAAGGGCGGACTCGGCTCGGTGGAAGGGACGATCACGATCGATGGAGAGGATGACGGCAAGCCTGTCATCGAGCATACGCCGATTACACTGACCTTCAATGCGATGGAGCTGGATATCTTTGCTCGTGTCATGGACGATAACAGTGTCGTCGGCGTTGAGCTTATGGTGCGCACGATTGGTGACAAGGACTGGACTGCGCTTCCGATGCGCCGCATCTCGGGCAATCATCAAGATGGGAAGTATGAAGGGAACATCCCAGTGTCTTCGCTTGTGAAGGAGGGCATTGAATATCGGATTCGCGCGGTTGATTTCAGCGGCAACGACGTCGAGACGGATATTTATCCGGTGAAGGTATCAGAAGGGGTTAAGCGGGGATACAAGCAGGATTTCGAACGCGATATTGATGGATTCGACTTTGGCGGAGAGCTAGGCATTTGGGAATGGGGCGAGCCGACAACAGGTCCCGGCAAGGCTTATTCCGGCAGCAAGCTTATGGCTACGCGGCTGCATGGCAATTATCCGGAAGGCGTGAAGGAGACATTCTTCGTGCTGCCGTTAATCGACTTGAGAGACGGCGAGCATGCCATATTGTCGTTCAAGCATTGGCACAAGCTTGGCGATTGGTTTTTCGCCTTGTTCGACAAAGCGGAGGTGTTCATCGGACGTGAATCGAACGGTTTTCAATATGAATTGGTGAAAGATTTCAGAATGAGCAGCAGAGGCTGGCAAACGGAGTACATCGATTTATCACCGTACAAGGGCGATAAAATCTACGTCATCTTCAACTTGCGGGGCGAAAACGGCAGTGACGAAGGCTGGTATGTCGATGACATTGAACTCATTGAGCCGGACCAAACCCAGCCATCTGCGCCAAAGGTGAAAGCAAGAAGCAATGCTCCCGGCCGTGTTATTGTGGAATGGGACAAGGACCCTCAGGGCGATGTGATGGACTATGTCATCTACCGCTCCACGACATCAGGAGGAGGATATGAAGAAATCGGCTCAAGCAAAGGCCGGAATTACGGCGACTATCCGGTGCAGGAAGGCACGTACTACTATATCGTTAAGGCGAGAACGTACAGCCAGGTGCTGAGCGAGGCCTCGAATGAAGTGTCATGGACATTTACGGGCGGCACGCCGATTTTTAGCGACAACTTCGAGGGAGAAGATAAAGGCTGGACGTTGGAAGGAGAGAACAACCAGTGGGAGCACGGCGAGCCTAATCCGAAGTATGGTCCGGAGAAGGCGGTGTCCGGCAGCAAGGCCTGGGGAACGAATTTGTCTGGTTACTATGCAAAAAACACGGATCAAAGTCTTATTTCCCCGGAAATTGACTTGACGGGCGCGCAGCATGCTTCCATCTATTTTCAGCAGTGGTACGATATCGACGCGCCTGACAAGGGAATGGTGGAAATAAGTTCAGATGGCGGAGTGACGTGGCGCCAGCTGAGTTCTTATCCTAAGCCGTCGTATGACAGCAATCACCCGCGCATGTTCTGGTATTTGGAGGAACTCGGGATTGACGATTACGCAGGCAAAAAAGTGAAAATCCGCTTCCGTTTGAAGAGTGGCAACACGACTCTCGGCAAAGGCTGGTATATCGATGACTTCCAAGTTAGGGATACACCGCCGGTGAAGACGGTCATATCCCCGTTGAACGCTGCAGAGGAAGCATCGCCGGGGGATGGACCGCCTATGCCGGATATAACGGATGATCCGAAAACGGCAGACATGCTGAAAACATCTCCAACCGGGCCGAATCGCCTGCATATGGCGGATGTGCTGAATGGTCCGGACGATCAAGAAGGAGCGGCGACGCCAAGCCAGATCATCTCTGCATGGAAAGCAGCGAAGCAGGCTGCGCAAACAGCGCAAACGCAAGGCGCCGGCCAATCTCGTCTGCCGGCAGCGGCGACGGTCACGATTGTAGAGACCGACCGTTCCGCGAAGACGGACTTGGGCACGGGACGCTACAAGCTTCAACACCCGCCTGGGGATTACCAGATGAGAGTGGAAGCTTACGGATATCGGACCGTCAATCAAGACGTAACCATTGCGGACAAGCAGCCGACGGTAGTTGATATTCATCTGCAGCCGCTGCCTAAGGGAACGCTTACGGGCACCGTTACAGATGAGGAGACGGGCACGCCGATTGCCGATGCCAGCGTGCGGGTTATGGAGGATGCCCATGTGCCTTCCGTCATGACCGATGCCAATGGGAATTATACGATCGAAGCATATGAAGGAAACTATCGGCTTCTCGTATCTTCATTGGGCTACTTATCCTCTGAACAGCAAGTAAGCGTAACAGGAGAGCGGAACGTTACGAAGAATATCGCGTTGAAGTCCTTTATGGGAACGGCTGGCGAGCTCGTCTATGACAGCGGCAAGGGAGATAATGCGCTCGCATATTATAGCCCGGGAAATGGTTACGCCGTACGAATGACAACGGAAGGTCCGGCCCAAGTGACGGGAGCCCGTCTGTTCTTCTGGGATGAAGGCTGGCCGCTGCCGGGCGGGACGGAGTTCCAATATGCGATGTACGATGCGGAAGGTCCAGACGGCTTGCCGGGAGCCATGATTGCCGGCCCGCATACGGGGACGGCCCGGTTGGACGGAACGTGGACCGAGGTGGATTTCCCCAATACGCCAGTCGTTAATGGGGATTTCTATATTGCCTACATTCAACCGGGAGTTTATCCCGATGTTCCAGGCCTTGCTGTCGATCAGACAGGAATCAACCACAATCGTTCCTGGAAGCTTGAAAGTGGATTATGGAAGCAGGCGCCTGCCTCGCAAGGCAATTATATGATTCGGGCCCGGATTACGAAGATCGGCGGCGATTCAGCGGCTGCGGAGATCACAGTGGAGCCGCGGGATATAACGCTGTTCGCGGGACAACAGACGCAATTGACTGTGAAGGCGCGCAATCAAGCGGGCTACGAACGAGAAGTGACGCATCTGGCGTCTTACCATATCGAAGCAGATCACGTGGCCGTAGCAGACAGCGTTGGGATAATTACTGCGCTTGCTGAAGGCGAAGCGATTGTCACCGTTACCTATAACGGGCTGCAGGACACGGTTCGCGTGACGGTAGAGAAAGCGCCGGATATTCCGGATGGAGAAGTTCGATCCATTGCGGTACAGCCGTCGAGCTTGACGCTAAGCGAAGGAAAATCGGCACAGTTGAGCGTTACTGCGGTGGTGTATGCCGATGGGGAACTGAAGAGCGTTCCGCTTGTGCAAGGGTTGACATTCGTTTCTTCCGATTCCGATATTGCTGCGGTGAACGATGCAGGATGGGTCACTGCCCGTCAAGCTGGCCACGCAACAATCACCGCCCGGTATGGGGAACTGCAGGATGCCGTGCATGTTACGGTAGAAGAGAATGCGGAACCGCCTCGGGAAGAAGTAAGATCAATCTCGGTTCAACCGTCCGCGCTTGCATTGACGGCAGGAGAATCTGCACAATTGAGCGTTACGGCGTCCGTATATGCCAATGGCGAGTTGAAGACCGTACCGGTTACGGAAGGGCTGAGGTTCTCCTCCTCGAATCCGGAGGTGGCCAAGGTCGGCGGCACGGGCCGGGTCAGCGCTCATCGTTCTGGACAAGCTCGTATCAATGTGGAATATGGAACGTTGCGAACGTCCGCGGCAGTGACGGTGAACAAGCCGGATACATCCGTACCGCCTGCGCCACGGCCTGGTACGGCTGCTCCTGCTTCATCTTCTGGCACCGGCGCCGGAGCTGTGTCCGCTCCCGTTCCGGGCAAAGGGACTCCGATCATTGTAAATGGCAAAACGATCGGCAGCTTGAAAGAGGAGTTAAAAGAGGGAGTCAAGAACGCGCGTGCTGTCATCGCTCAAGCGTGGCTGGACGATGAGCTTGCCAAGGCGAAGCAAGAAGGATACGATACTCTTACACTCGACTTGTCGTCCGTGGCATTTGAGGATTATGGCGCTGTCAAGCTTGAACTGGCTTCATCGTTAGCCAAGCAGCTAAGCGCGCCGCGCAAGACTGTCAAAATTATGGGCGCACGGTTCGCATTGACCATACCTGCTGAAGCGTTGCCGGACTTTATTGGTCAGAGCGGGCTGGGGATGACGATCGCTGTGAATCGGGGCATGGCAGGACAGAACGACAGCATAGCTCAAGGAGACAAAGCGTCTGTCGTGTCGGATATCGTCACGATTGGGGCGGAGCGTGAGACGTTAAGCAAGCCGCTTCACCTTGCGATGAAGCTGGATGACAAAGCTGGCCGAGATGTGCGCAAGGCCGGGATATATTATCGCAATGAGACGAAAGATCGCATTCAGTGGGAGTTTGTCGGATTGGCTGCCCGCAGCGGGCAGCAGGACGGCCAAGCAGAGCTTCTCGTTACGATTCAGCAGCTCGGCTCCTATGCCGCATTGGAGTACGGGAAGACGTTTGCGGATATCGCCAATCATTGGGGCAGAAAAGAAATTGAAGTGTTGGCTGCCCAGCATATTGCCGTTGGCCGGAATGAGTACCAATTCGCTCCGAACGATCAGGTCACCCGGGCAGAGTTCATGACTTTGTTGGACCGCGTTCTGGGCAAGGAAGCGAATTGGGCGAAACGGGCAAGCGAACCGGGAGCGCACGACATCTTGCGGCGTGAGGAGATGATCGTCATGCTTGTAACAGCGCTGGAGGCAGAATTGCCAAGCGGGCAAGTGGATGACGGATGGCTCGTTCAAGACAACGTTTCCCCGGAAGCCCGCGCTGCTGTGGAGTATGCTTACCGCAATGGACTCGTGAAGGGAATCGGGAACAATCGATTTGCGGGTGACGCGCCGACATCTCGCGCACAGGTTGCAACTATCCTGCACCGAGTGTTGGAGATGCTTCATCGACTATGATGTGCGGAGCAATGCGCGGCTCTGTATGGAGTCAATAGTAACAGCAAAGGCACTTCTGAACGAATCGTTCGGGAGTGCCTTTTTTCAGCGCTGGCATCTATCTGGAACATGTCGGAAGCAATGCGGTCCGCCACACCTACTAACGGACTATGTACAGTTAACGATAACTAGCGAACCATGTGCGACCTGCAAACGGGAGGAAGGATGCTTGCTTGAGTGACTTGAGCGAATGTATTCTTGTTCTGACCCTTATGCGCACTCTCCCATTTGCTCAGAAACTGTTTAACCAAGGTTTGCAGTTCCCTTTAGTGCTCGCAATGGAGAACCGTTCTACTATTGAACCGGAAGCCTTCAATCCTCAAGTAAGGATAAGGAGGACAGCCGCAGCCGCTGTTCAACGCTTAAAAAGAACCCGAGGCAGCAACCCCGGGTTCTCTCTGGTAGCTTTATTATTATAAGCGCAACGCGTCGAGATCGAACTGTGGCACGAGCCCCTCTTCCGCTGCACGGCCGAGCAGGGCTGTAATGGCGCCATAGCCGTCCTCGCCGAGATTTCTCGTGAATTCGTTGACGTACAGGTTGATGTGTGCCTGCGCGACCTCCGGGTCCATCTCTTGCGCATGGCTCAGGATGTAATCCCGCGATGCTTCAGGATGAGCCCACGCGTATTCGACCGAGGCGCGGGTCCAGTTAGTGATGGCCGCGAGGTCCATGCCGCGGCGGGCGATAATCGCCCCGAGCGGAATCGGCAATCCAGTGTCGGCTTCCCACCAGTTGCCCATATCAGCCAGCAGGGTCAGGCCATAATTCTGGTAGGTGAAGCGTGCCTCATGGATGACGAGTCCAGCATCAACGTCACCGCTCTGCACTGCCGGCATAATTTCGTTAAATGGCATGACTACGATGTCGCCAACACCTCCCGGCACATGCTGTGCCGCCCACAGACGGAACAGCAGATAGGCGGTCGAGCGCTCGCTAGGCACTGCCACCTGCCGGCCAGACAGCGCAGCCGGATCATTGGAGCCGCTTTTCGTCAGCACGAGCGGTCCGCAGCCTCTGCCCAATGCTCCGCCGCATGGCAGCAGCGCGTATTCTGACAGGACCCACGGCAACGCCGCGTAAGAGATCTTGAGCACCTCGGGGCCATTGCCGCTGGCTGCCAGCCCGTTCGTAATATCAATATCCGCGTACATGACGGCAAGCTGCGGCGCATCCGGGATGAGGCCGTGCACCCAAGCGTGAAAGACGAATGTATCATTCGGACATGGTGAAAAAGCAATGTTCATTATAACACCTCCATTAATACGGCGCTTGCCGCTTCCAATGCTTTCAATGCCTCCGGGATACGCCATGCGTCTCGATTGCGCGGTCCGACGGCGTTGGAGACGGAGCGGAGCTCAAGCACGGGTACGCCGCACGCTTGAGCGGCCACGGCCACGCCGTAGCCCTCCATCGCTTCGGCGGCTGCGCCCGGTACTCGCGCGGCCAATTCGGCCGCCGTCGCGGCAGTGCCGGTCACGGTCGCCAGCGTGAGCACCGGACCGGAAGCGGCCGGCAATCCGGCCGCCCGCAGCGCCTCCGTCAAGCGCGCCGTCAAGCCGGCGTCGACCGGAACGCGGGCGGAGCCGAATCCGAGCTCGTCCACGCTGCAGAAGCCTTCCGGCGTTTCAGCGCCCAGGTCGGCGGCCACGATCTCGCTCGCTACGACGAGCGAGCCCAGGTCGGCCTGACCGGCGAAGCCGCCTGCGATGCCGGCACAGACGACCAGCCTATACTCCGCGGCCGCCAGTGCCCGTGCCGTACTCGCGGCTGCCGCGGCGGTGCCGACGCCGCCGATCGCGACGTCGCAACGGGCGTCGCCCTTCAGTCCGCGCAGCACCGCATCCCGCTCGGCGGGAACCGAGGTCATGATAAGCACGCGCGGGGTCGAATCTTTCGGTATATCTTGATTCATGCTTATATTCTCCTTTAATAGGATTCGTTATGGATTTCTTATATTCCTTACTCCAAATTATCCCGATCTGCGGCTCCGTGTAAAGTGCCCGAGCGGGTTAGGCTGAATCAATGAAAACGGAAGCCTTTGGTGCGCACTGCAAATATATGTTTATTCTAACATATAACATGACCTATGTACTCAGAGGTAAACTTTATTGAATTTCCAGTTTGGGCGTAGCCCACAGAAACATCAAAATGCTCCGGCCAAAACAACTCAAAAAGTCCTCCAAATTGCTGCACGTGTATGTCTCTCTATAGAGATTCGTTGAATGGTCCATGACTTTACGCAGCAGCAATAAAAAATCAGAGTGGCCGCTCTCCCACGGTCACTCTGAATGTCTGCTCCTTCCCTGCATTGTTACTCCGATAGATGCGTTCACGGCCCTAACTCGTAATTGTTACCGCAAGCCTACTCTCCAGTGTTCCAGCGCATGATATATTTACGCAAAGGCCGTATAATCATTTGCTCGATAACGACAATCAGGGCAATGCTTACCGCTGACCAAGCAAATACCTTAGCCGTATCCATATTGACTCTTGCCAGCGCGAGGGAATAACCTATCCCCTTGTCACTGCCCATCAGTTCGGCCATAATCGTAATTCGCACGGCTGAACCGACAGCCAGGGTAATTCCCGTAAACACCGGAACAGCAAGGCCCGGAATAATAATATGCACAAGTCTGTGTATGAACGGGACACGGTAGACCTGAGACATTTCAAGCAGGCCGTGATCAATACTCCGCATCCCGTCTGCCGTATTAAGATACATTGCCGGAAAGATAAGCAAGGCCACGACAAATAGGGGGACCCCGGAGCCGGTTCCGAACCAGACCATAGCCAGGACAACAAGAATAATCGGAGGTACTCCCATGAGTAAAGACAGGACAGGGCGCATTGCTTCATAGACGACCGGAAGCCCTCCTGCCAGAAGTCCACAGAGCATACCCGATCCTACACCCAGTGACAGGCCATACAACATCCGTGAACCGGAGATGAGAAGCTGTGCACCAAACTCCCCGCTGCGGAGAATGTTTCCGAAAGATGCCAGCGTCTCCAACGGTGAGGCAAACAAGATGTCAGGCAGAGACATAGACAAAAGCTGCCAGAGCAGAATGAGAACGGCAATGCTTGCACCCTGAATCCACAGCCGCCGGTTACGGCTTATAATAGAAGTCTTCATCCGGCAACTTCCCTCCGATAATTTCGGGCGAAAGAACGGACAGCTCCGTATAGAAGAATTCAAGCTCCTCTTTGGCATCTTGAGCCGGTACAAATTGCAGGTTAATGGAAGGGAGCAGATTGGCAATCAGTTCCGGTGTCAGGCCGTCCTGATATTTGATGATTCCCTTTGCCGCTTCCTGCGGCTGCTTATTCAAATAACTGACAGATTGCTCAAATGCCTGCTGCAGAGCGGCAACGGTCTCCGGATGTTCCTTGACCAGCTTGCCTGAGACAAGAATACCCGCCTGTGGAATCCGCGCCGGCAGTCCGGTGACCTTGGCCCATTCTTCCTGGAGGTTCATCGCCTTGAAGGTTCCCTTAACCTTTTTCGTAGCCATCGTAGCCAAGTGCTCCGGAATAACGGCATACTTCGCCTTGCCTGTAGCAAGCATCGCAACCAGTTCCTGGGGAGCACTGACATATTCCAGCTTCAAATCTTTAGAGGCATCAAGCCCGTTCTTTTTCAATAAATAACGGAATACGAGATCAGGCATATCGCCTTTCAGCGGCACATATACGGTCTGTCCGCGCAGTGTTTCCCAATCGACAGGCTCACCTTCGGGACCGACGACATAGAGAATACCCCATATGAGCACGTTCAACAGCTTCACGTCCATCCCTCTGTTGTAGAGGTTGGCGCCAACATACGAGGGAACCGCAGATATATCCGCTTGTCCGCTCGTTATTCTCGCCCGCAGCTCATCGGGAGATTTCCATGGCGTGTATTCAATGGTGTCCGCATACGGCTCCAACAGATGCTGCTCCAAAATATGATAAACAGGTGAAGAGATGGAGATGCCAAGCGGAGCCTGAATCGTCAGCTTAGCCAGCTTGGCTGCCTCTGTTGCGGCAGGAGAAGCAGATTCAGCAGCAGACGCTTCAGGGGAAGAAGTCTGCTGTACCTGCTGATGTTCCAATGAGGAAGCCGGCTTCTCTGCGTCTGCCCCGCAGCCAGAGATTAACATGGCACATAAGGAAATGGCTGTAACAATGATGGGAAACCGTTTGATTTTTAATGAATATGACATAGGTTCATGTATCCTTCCATTCACCAATCTTGATTAATATGAGTAAGAAGCACTTGCTTCACTTCCTGGATGTAAGCCTCCGTACGCAGAGCACGGGGAATCCTTAAATCGTCCTCCGGAATAAAAGCTGCCCTGGAGGGTGAAAAGCGGAGAATGCGATCCGCCAGCCGCGCGATTTCTTCAGGATCATGGGATACATAGACAACTCCGGTTTCCCGGTCTTCAATTAAGGTAATAAGCTCCTCCTGCAGCTCCCGCTTGAGTGAAACATCGAGTGCGGAGAAAGGCTCATCCATCAGAATGATTTCCGGATCGGTTGCTAATGCCCTTGCTATGGCTGCACGCTGCTTCATTCCTCCGGATAATTGCCGCGGATAGCTGTTCTGCACATGTGCGAGGCCGACCTTCCGAAGTATATCGGCTGCCTTGTTCATCTTGGATTTATCGTTTGCCTTGTTCATGACGTATTGCACATTATCCAGGACGGATTTCCACGGGATAAGGCGGGGCTCCTGAAAAATATAACCGATGCTGTCGGAATACATTTCAATAGTGCCTGAGGTAGGGTCTGCGAGCCCGGCCGCCATATTCAAAAGGGTTGTCTTGCCACAACCGGAAGGCCCCAGCAAGCCGATAACTTCTCCACTGTGGAGCTTACAGGAGAAGTCAGACAGAACCGTATTTCCGTCAAACATCTTGCTGACCGCGATAAATTCCAACAGAAGATGATTTTGGGCATGTTCCTGCCGCATCGGCCTATTTGACCGCGACAAATGTAATATGGCCGTACAAATCGGCATTGTCGTCAAAGAGGCTTATAAGGTCAAACAACCGCTGCTTGCTATGCTCGTCTTGAACGGCCTTGCTCAGAAGCTGAAGGGTTCCCTCCCAGCCTTCATCGACAATGAGCCCTTTTAACGAAAGCAGCGTCATTGGTCCGGTATGAGCATCGATACTGCTGAATCCTGCCTCGTTGAACAGCGCACTCCAGGCCGATTCCGTAAGAGGCTGAGCATTCACAAACAACACCTTGCGGAGATCACTCAGCCGGGTACGGTTTCCTTCTGCCTCCGGATCAAGCCGCAGCAGCAAATCATGCGTTGCCAACCGTCCTCCAGGCTTCAGCACCCTCCTATATTCTTTAAGAGCTTGCCGCTTATGCTCCAGTGGAAGCATCGATAACATAGCTTCATTAATAACAACGTCAAATGATTCATCGGCAAAAGGAAGAGAAAGCGCATTGCCCAACTCGATCCGGACGGAATTCTCCAGGCCATGGCTCCTGATATTTTCACGAGCCTTCTGCACGCTAGGTTCATGAAGGTCAACTCCAGTCACGTCACAGCCATAGGTTTGTGCTATATGAATGGCAGTCGTGCCCATATTGGGAGCTACCTCAAGCAGCTTGGTATCGGAAGTGATTTGACAGGCTCCCAAAATTCTTTCAGTCGCCGTTTTTCCTCCCGGACGCAATCTGGTTTTCCCCAGTGAAGCCAAAAATAAATGCGCAGCCTTTTCGTTGGCGGTGTTACTCATGGATAGGGCACCTCTTTCATTTTGATTGATAATAATTATCATTATCATTAGTTACAGTATAAAGGCTCTTTATCTTTCACTCATGTGATTTGAATCACTGGTGTTGCCATTATCAGTGTAATAATATGATATTGATTATCACTATCATTAACGGAGGGGATATGAATGAATCTCCAAGCTGATTATAAAAACATGCCCGGGCACTGGGTACTGGCCAGTCTGGGCAAGAAGGTGCTGCGTCCGGGAGGTCTGCAAATGACACGTCAAATGCTCGCCGATCTCAATATCGACGAACAGGACGAGGTTATTGAATTCGCTCCCGGTCTTGGCGTAACCGCGCAGATCACATTGCGCAAGAATCCCCTTAAATACGTTGCCATTGAGCAGAATGAGGAAGCAGCTGGTATCGTTCGATCCTATGTAAACGGCAATAACCGTGATGTCCTTATCGCCAATGCCGAGCATGTGCCTCTTCCCGATGCCTCCGCTACGATTATTTATGGCGAAGCCATGCTGACGATGCAGACTCCGGCACAGAAATCACGAATTATTGCGGAAGCCAAACGTCTTCTGAAACCAGGCGGCAGGTACGGTATCCACGAAATGAATATGACACCGGTTGATCTGGAGGAGTCTGCCAGAAAGGAAATCCGTCAGCATTTGGCTAAATCAATCCGGGTAAATGTTGCTCCATTGACGGAAGCAGAATGGCAGCAACTGCTTATTCAGCAGGGATTCAAAATCATATCCGTGCATACTGCACCTATGCATTTGCTGCATCTCCGCCGGCTGATCCAGGATGAAGGATTAAAAGGTGTTCTAAAGATTGCAGGAAATATCGTGAAAAACCGGCAAGCAAGAGACAGAGTGCTGACGATGCGCAAGCAGTTTGTAAAGCACGCGGCACATCTGCAAGGGATCAGCATTGTAGCTGAGTTATTGCCTGTGGGGCATACAAAATGAGCACATTTTATGAAGTTCTGCTCCCATTTTACGATGAGATCTTTCCTGCAAACGACAAGCAGATCAGCTTTCTGTCCTCCTGCTTTCCGGCTGCCTCCACTTTGCTTGATGTGGGTGCAGGAACGGGCAATACAGCCATTGCCCTGGCAGCGGCTGGCTATCATCTTACGGCCACGGAACCTGAACAAGGCATGCTTCCCAAAATCATTGAAAAGGCAGCTCGGGACAGGCTGCCTATAAGAGTGTTACCGCATAGCATGCAGCAGGTCTCCCGTGTGAACGAAAGGTTTGACGGTATCTACTGCATCGGCAATACTCTGCCTCATCTGGATAATTTGCAGGAAGTGCGCGTATTTCTTCAAGATGCATATCATCGGATTAAGGAGAATGGAAAGCTGGTCATTCAAACTGTGAATTTTGAAAAAGTTCTGCTCCGGCATGCTTATTCCTTTCCTGTGATAGAAAAGGAAACCTTTAGATTTACTCGTCAGTATAAGCTTCAGAATGGCAAAATTCGATTCACTGCCACCCTGGAAGACCATTCGGACATCTATTCGAACACCCTTCTCCTTTATCCCGTTACCAAAAATCAGCTGCAGAGCGAACTGCAAGAGTGCGGCTTTCATTCCATCACAGCATATGGTGATTATGCAAAGTCTCCTTATAATTCAGAAGCACCCGGACTCGTTCTAGTTGCAGTCAAATAGAGATAGCTTTATTCATATTATGGTGTTGCCGCTTCGTTTTCTTGTCGGGAAACGAGCGGCTTTTTCTTTCGACGACATAGAGGAAGCAAATGGTTTATGATATAGGTGAGTATAGAGAATATAGATGAGTAACCCAGCTTACTCTTCGATAAGCACCAGCACCAGTAACTGGAATGAACAAGCAAAGCGGCTGCAGGGCAAGAAGGTGTTGCTGAGTTGAGACACAGAAATCCTGAACAGGAGAGGGATGGACATGGGAACACGTTGGCGCGAAACACATGATATACAATCGGACAATGCCGATTATAAAAGAGATTGCAGGCTGTCGACACTGCTCGAATGGATGCAGCGGGCGGCCGATGCCCAGATTGCGTCGTTCGGCGTCTCGCTGGACGAAATGATACGGCAAGGGATGGCTTGGATGCTGGTGACGGTCGATCTGGAACTGGAACGGTTGCCCCGTTATGGCGAGACGATTGATATCGAGACATGGAACAGAGGGGCCAAGGGCGTCCAGTGGCAGCGGGATTACCAAATTTACGGACCCGAACGCAAGCTGCTTGCCGAGGCCAGAACGATATGGGTGCTGGTCGACTTGAACAAGCGCCGGATTCTCCGCGCGTCAGCCTTGCCTTATGAAATTCCGGTGAATGCCGAGGATTCCGCCGGCGAGGCGCCGCGCAAAACGGACATTCCGGCCGACACCGTGCTGGAGCATGCTTACGACTTGAAGGTGCGGCTAAGCAGCATCGATATGAACGGACACTTGAACAATGCGCGTTTTGCCGATATTTGTCTGGACGCCCTGACGCAGGAACAACTGGATCGCGGCATCGCGCGCTTTCATATCACTTATCACCGAGAGGTCGCACCGGGTGACGAGATGACCGTGCTGCGTTCCGGTGAGAACGGAGCCAGCTGCTTCATCTGCGGAACGTCTGCTGAGGGCAGCCGCTTCTTCGATGCTTGTGTCGTTCTCCGTTAGCGCAAGCAAGCTCACTTATGCTTCGCCCGAACATAGCCACAACCAGCCGGACCAAGGGCAGCGTCGTCCGGCTGATTGTGATGGAAAATTTACAAAAGAAAACCATTGTTCTAAAAGACCAGCATATGGTAACCTGTTCTATGTTTGCACTGATATATAGCGACTTTGGATAGAGGACCTGTGCTCTCGAACAATACACAGCCGCTGAACAAGGAGCAACGAGTACTACGATACTATACATACTTGGGAGCAGAGAGAAATGAAGAGAACAATCATTGCCGCATTGGGAATCACCTTGATTGCGGGGACATTGCTGCAGAGCGGGCAAGCTGAAGCGGGGGCAAGAAGCTACGGATATATGGATCTGAAGTCGAATCGCGCGTTCGTGCCGATCCGTTACCTGAGCGAGCAATTGAAGTACGATGTAAAGTGGGATCCGAATACGAAGGGGATTGAGGTAAGCAAAGGCGAAGATAAGGTATCCTTTACGCTTGGACAGAAAAAAGCGAAGGTCAACGACACCGTCAAGGAGATGGATGCCGTGCCATTCAGGGAAGGCGGAACGACTTACGTGCCGATCCGCTTCGTCAGCGATGCGCTGAAGCTGCAGCTGGAGTGGGACAAGTCTGGATCAGCCCTTATATTCCGGAACGGGCAAGCCGAAGCTGCACAGAAGCTTCCCGTCATTTCGACGGAGCGGAAGATATCCGCGAGCACTCCGATTAAACAGAAGCATCAAACCTTTGCCGTAGGCTCCAGACGGATCTCCGCCACGATTGTGGAAATAGACCTGCTGCACCCTAATATCCAGCTCGGCATCGGCATTGCTAATGGCAAAACCGGATCGGTCGACAGCCTGAAGCATATGGCGAAGGTCAACGGTGCGAAAGTGGCGATGAACGGCACGTTTTTCGATGCATATACGAAATCAAGCGTGAAGGTTCCATACGGATACATCGTAAACAAAGGCAAGATGGTGCATAAAAGCTCGGGAGATAAGCGGAGCGCGCTCATCTTCACGGAGGACAATCAAGTGGAGATTATATCTGGAGAAGCGTTCCCGGAGCGCTTCGAAGAAGGCGGCGTATATGGCGGATTGCAAGCAGGCCCGCGCCTCGTGACGAACGGCAAAGTAACGGTCCATCCCGTGAAGGAAGGCTTCAAGGATCCGAAGATTTTGACCAATGGCGGAGCCCGCAGCGCGGTTGGCGTTACGAAGGACCACAAGCTGATTCTGATGACAACGTCCAGCGCGACGATTCCCCAATTGGCCAATGCCATGAAGCAGGCCGGCGCTTATGATGCGATGAATTTGGACGGCGGCGCATCCAGCGGATTATACTATAACGGCAAATATTTAACATCTCCGGGCAGGGAGATCAGCAATGCGCTGCTCGTATTATAGAGGAAAATAAAAAAACTCTAATTAGGCCGGTCTGGTTTACCCAGGCCGGCCTTTTCGCTCGCCTAAAAGCGATAAGAAATACTTTTTTTACTATTTAACTTTACCTGAGTAAAAAAAGTTTACCATGTACAAAACTTTTTCAATGAGATACAATGGGCATAAGCAACCCATTAAATGTTAAGTTGATTGATGAAAAAGGAGATGAACGAAATGGGACAATTCACACTCCCGGAACTGCCATATGCATACGATGAACTGGAACCTTACTTGGATGCGAGAACGCTGGAAATACATCATGGAAAACATCATGCCGCCTATGTCGCCACCTTGAATCAAGCTTTGGATGGGAAGTCTCCATATCAAAATGCTTCCGTCGAGGAATTGATCTCGAACTTGAACGATGTGTCGGAGGACATTCGCACGACGGTGCGCAATCACGGCGGCGGACACTATGGCCACAGCGTGTTCTGGTCCATCATGAGCCCTAATGGAGGCGGCAAGCCGTTTGGTGATATCAGCAAAGGAATCGAGAAGCATTTCGGAAGCTTTGAGCAGTTCAAGGATGATTTGAGCAAAGCTGCCGTCAGCCGCTTCGGTTCGGGCTGGGGCTGGCTTGTCGTGAACGGAGATAAGCTGGAAGTGATGAGCACGTCGAATCAGGATACCCCATTTATGGAGAACAAGACTCCGATCCTGGTCGTCGATGTATGGGAGCATGCTTATTATTTGCAGTATCAGAACAAGCGTCCCGACTTTGTGTCGGCATGGTGGAATGTGGTGAACTGGGAGGAAGTCAATCGCCGCTATAATGAAGCGTTTGACTCTTAGCTTGAGTGGAGCAGCGGAGGATTCGAGTTAAAGCCGATTGCCGGGATAATCCCCGGCAGGAAGGGGTGTAGATGATGATTGCGCATGAAGCCCGTCTTCTGAAACAATCAACGCGCAGAGACATCCTGATGATACTGAAGCAGCAAGGGCCAATTACTGTTCAGCTGATGGCGGAGCAGCTGCATATTACGGGTATGGCCGTCCGCAGGCATTTATACGAGCTGCAGAAGGGCGGCTATGTCCATATCCAGCTGGTCCGCCAAAGCGTCGGCAGGCCGAACTATGAATACAGCTTGTCGGACAAGGCGAACTCGTTGTTCGTGAACAAGTACGACGCGCTCGCGCTGGACATGATTGAAGAGATGCAAGCCATGGCTGGCCATGCATTCGTGGAGCAGTTGTTCGAACGGCGCAAGCTGAAGCTGGAGCAAAAATATGCGCGCAAGCTGAAGGGGTTGAAGCTCGAGCAGCGGGTGCAGGTATTGGCGGATATTCAAGACAGGGAAGGATACATGGTCAAATGGGGAAGAAACGTGAATGGCTCGTTCTGGCTCGAAGAGGCCAACTGTCCGATCTCATATGTCGCCGCCAAGTACTCCCCTCCTTGCCAGTGCGAGTTGGCGCTGTTTGCAGATTTGCTTGAAGCCGAAGTGGAGCGCACGGAATGTATGGCCCAAGGAGGCAGAAAGTGTATGTACCGCATTACAGAGAAGCAAGCGTGCACGCCTCTTGCCAAGCAGGCAGACGGGGATTCTGGCGGATGACGCCCCGCTGCGCTTTCCGGTCTGCCGATCCTAAATAACGGAAAGGAGCATAACGGAGTGGAGGGAGCTCTATTCGCCAATATGGACGATACGAACCGCCTTATCGTTGACGATCCCTATTTCATGGATATTGTCCAATCCCTGATGAATCTGACCACGGCTTGGAAGGATAAAGTGAAGGGCGGCGGCATCAAGCTGCAGCTTGCCGTTCAGATTGGTTCCAAGCTTGATCCGTACCAGCAGGAGCGGTTCATGGAGTTCATCCAAGAGACGCCAGTGCCGGAGAAGGATATGGGCAAAGTGCTGCATGCCTGCGCGTTGGAAATGCCGGAATGGTCGATTCGGCACATATTGCGCATCTACAGGCTGGCAGAGCGCACGAAGGCCGCCCTTATTATGTTTAACGATCTGATGGAGCGGCTGGAGCATGAGACGAGGCAGTTTGAATTCGATTTTTGGGAAGGCAATCTTCCTCGGGAGGAAGACAGGCTGGAGAGCGTCTTGGAAGAAATGCATAACAAGCTGGCCGCATTGGCAGAGCAGGCCCCACGCCGGGAGAAGACGGCATACAACGGCTCTTACGGCGACAGTTCTTCTCATTCGTGGGAGCATCGGGAAGAACGCGCGAGCGTTTCCTTTTGCGCTTTGATCGGTGTTCCGGAAGAAGCTGATGCCGCGCAGGTTCGGAAGCAGTCGAAGAAGCTGTTGAAGCTGCTGCATCCGGATCACGGAGGCAGCGCCTACCTGTTCGATTGGGTGAAAAAAGCATATGATGCCTACAACGCCAGCAGTCTCAAAGAGCAGTAGAAAGACAGCCATACGGCGCCCTTGAACGGCAGCCGGGCGGATGGAGATGGCCCGGCTGCCGTTATCGTTCCGGGGCCGGCAATGGCCATGCAGATGATTTCCCTTAATCCACTTTAGCGCCGTGAGCGCGCGCAAAGGCGACGGCCTGTCCCATATCGATGCGTACGCCCTTGAGCTCCAACGCTTTCCAATCCATGCCGTCCAGCTTGGCACCTCTCAAGTCCGCTCCATTCCACGACACCTTGGACAGAATCGCATGGGTCAAATCGGCATCTCTCAAATCTGCTTTCATTAAATTGCTGTTGGATAGATCCGCTTCGACCAACCGGACATGGCGTAAATTTTGCTTCACGAGATTCGCATGGCGCATGTTCGTATACGACCAATCCCCGCCCACAATCGTCATTCCGTCCCAGTTCGCATTTGAAAAGTCAGTTCCGACCATTTTGCACTCCTCGAACTTGGCGGAGAATAGATTGACAGAGGTAAAGCGGCAGTTCGTAAAGGCGCTGCGCGTATGCACCGATCCGTTCAAGGCAGCCCCTGCGAAATCGCAATCAATGAATTGGCAGCTCGTCGTCCACGCCTCCTCCAGCCGGGCCGAGCGAAAACGGCAGCGTGTAAAAATACAATTGCGCAATTCGCCTTCTCTCAAGTCGGCTTGGTTGAAGTCAATTTCCTCATATTGCTGATCCGAATACTGATACAATGAGTCAACCTCCTCTACATATATTCCATACTAGCAAGTGTCCATCTCTAATAGCAACGGGACACGTGAATAGGTAAAAGTAGGGTAGCGGCAGAGTTACGCTATCTTATGATATAGTAGGATAACATCATATTTAAAGTATACTATCACGAGAAAGAGGGATTATTTTGTTACGCTTTAACAAGAAAGTACATACTATTCTTGCAGCTATCCTGCTGCTGGCGTTCTGTATGCCTGCATCAGCGCAGCCGTCCTCCGCACATCCGAACAATAATCAATGGTCCAGACATTCGGATTACTCATCACCCGTCACCAAACCGAAAATTGCGTGGGCTGTTCCCATTGATGATAGCATAACGAACATGGTCATTGATTCAAAAGGAACAATATACACGGTATCTTCCACTTCCAGCCACTCAAAAAGCCGGTTGACCGCAGTATCTCCCCAAGGCAAGATCCAATGGAAAGCGGAGCTGGACTCAAAAGGCAAGGATTTGGTTCTATTCCGCGACAACATGCTTATCGTGAGCGGATACAATAGCGCTGAAGAAGGCGTCTTCTCCACCTTGTCCGCCTATTCGACGGATGGGCAGTTGCAATGGGAGAGCACCTTTCCAGGCATGGATAATACCGGACAGGGGAGCATAGGTGTAGACGATGACGGTATGTTTGTGATGTCTGGCTTGCAAGCGGGCGAGGACGGCAATCAGGATATCGTGATTGTCGCTGTGAACACTTTAGGCGGAACGTTATGGAGCAAAACGCATCAACTTAAGTCGCCGCATACGGCAGCTTCATCGCCGATCGTCATTAAGGACGGGATTTATCTTACCGTATCCAAGGACGCATCGGAATCAAGCGGCAAGGGCGCTTCTGCCATCCAATACAACGATGGACGCTTGCTTAGACTGGATAAAGAAGGCAACGTTGTCTGGTCCAGATTTTATCATGGATATCATCACGCTTCGCCGGTGTACGCCGAGAATACGTTGTATGTCCCGGCAGGCAAGCATCTGTATCTATATGATCGGAACGGCAAGCGCAAGCAAAAGATCGAAATAGAAGGCGCCATTAGCAATTGGATAGGGCCGTCTATCGGCAAGAACGGCAACTTCTATTACGGACAGCGGATGATCGCGCCTTCCGGCAACACGCTGTGGTCCTTCAGTCCGCTCGATATCCCGTTCAGCAATGAGCAGCCGGTGAATACGGTGGCGATCGACAGCAAATACAATGTGCTGTACGGGTATAACAGCGTGAAGGGCAAGGGGGGAGGCCTCATATCGGCTAATTCCGCAACGAAAAAGGTCAATTGGAAGCTGCCGCTCTATCAATCGTTGTCTTCGCCTCCGGTTATCGGCAAGGATGGGACGATTTATATCGGCGGAAGCAAGCTGTTCGCCATTAAAGCGGCCGCTAAGTAGAGCCAATCTTTATCATGTTGGACGAACGGGATGGATGAATCAGTCCCGTTCGGCTCCATATTGAGATAGGCGCATGCTGCGAATGCGGTGAAGGTTAGTGTTCTTCAGAATTTCCCCTTTCCTTTCGAAATGGAAATTATGTTTTAACGCTCCATGCGATACGGTCTATGGTCTTTTTTTTCTTTTGTCCAATATCCCCTATAGTCAGGGGAACGGGAACGACGTCGATGATTCAGATACATGCATTTAACATCACGTTGCACTAGAGTGAGCAATTCCAATGGCAGTTATGCAAGCGAGGTCAGAGGAGCGCTGTCTGCTAATGGCGGATAGCAGAGATGTCAGAGGAAGCGCCGTCTGCTGGCGGCGGAGGGATATTGGACAAGAGCAACCCCTTGGCGCGCTGCCTCCTGATCGAAGGGGAGAATGAAGCAAAGGGGCAATTGAAGCGAGTTTATCTACGCCTGAGTTACTCTATATCCCGTTTGCCACCGTCACCCTAGGAGCATGTGATAAAGTATCGCCGCTCTTATGTATGGCATGGCCTTTCGGGAAGAATGATCCCGGGGTGGCCGCCCCAATTCGCGGCGGCCATCAGTGTCCATTTGTCTCGTCGGCACCAGCCGCGCTCAGATTCATCAGCTTCCTCAGCTTGAATTCGGTCGAAGATTCCGGGGCCGGCGTATAGATGCTGCAGCGCAGGTCGGCGCTGCCCTGCACCTGCAGCGAGGTCAGATGGAACAGCATTTTGCCCGCCTTGGCATGCCGGAATTCGATGACGACCTCGGGCGCCGAGCTGACTTGACTCTGGTTCCAGAGATGGTGGAAGTCGGGATGGGCTTCCTTCATTTCTTCGAGAAACCGGTCATACCATCCATCCTCCACATATTGGCCATAGTACGCGCGAAAGATCGACAAAAATCCTTTGACGAAATGCTCCCAATTCACAGCCAGGCTCTTGAATTCCTTGCGTGTGAACAATAATCGAATCATATTCCGTTCTTCCGGCGGGATGAGGGTAAAGTCCAAGAAGACATGGGAAGCCGCCTGATTCCAGCCGACGATATGACAGCGCCTGTCGGATATAATGGTCGGACAATGCTGAAGCTCCTGCACAATCCGCTGCAGAGCCGGACTAATCTGAGCCTCTTCTTCCTGCCTTGCATTGGCTCCGGCACCGCCCTCCAACGCCAAGGCGTACAAGTATTTGCGCTCATCCACGGTCAACTGCAGCGCCGCCGCCACATTGTCCAGCACGGATGAGGACACTTTGATGTCGCGTCCTTGCTCCAGCCACGTGTACCAAGTCGTGCTCACCCCCGCTAATTGCGCGACTTCCTCTCTGCGCAGCCCTGGGGTTCGGCGGCGGGTTCCCTCTGGCAGGCCAACGGATTGGGGGAGAATTTTGGCGCGTTGGGATTTGAGAAAGTCGGACAGCATTTGCAGCCTTGATTGGTGATTCATCGGATCATCCCTTTCCAGTCTTTCATCTGCTTTATGATAGTACATATTATACTAGGATAAACAACAACTTGTAATATGATAATGACTATGCAACGATAGTATTATTATCATTTAGATTGTGCAGGAGGGAAATAAGATGAACAGAGTCGTCATTACGGGAATGGGGATTATCTCGCCGCTTGGCAATGAGGTAGACGTATTTTGGAAGCGGCTCAGCCATGGGGAATCGGGAATTTCTCTTATCGATGCATTTGATACAGCAAACTATAAAACAAAAATAGCGGGCCAAGTCCGGGACTTCGATGCGGACGCGCGCTTCGGCCGCAAGGAGGCGCGGCGCTTGGATCGCTTCTGCCAGTTCGCCTTGGCGGCGGCGGAGCAAGCTTATGAAGATGCCGGGCTCTCCGCCTGGGAACAGCTCGATCGGGAGCGGATGGGCGTATACGTGGGCTCGGGCATCGGCGGCATTCACACGATGATGGAGCAGCAATCCATCTTGAATAGCCGCGGCCCTGAACGGGTCAGTCCGACATTGGTGCCGATGATGATTGCGAATATGGCTGCCGCCCAGATTAGCATTAAATATGGCGCGCTGGGCCCGAGCTTATCGCCCGTGACAGCCTGTTCAATCGGCAACACGGCTATCGGCGAAGCGTTCCGGCTCATTCGGTACGGCGGAGCGGACGTCGTATTTGCCGGGGGCACGGAAGCGGCGATTACGCAATTGTCGCTCTCCAGCTTCAGCAACGCCACCGCCTTATCGGCGCGGAATGACGAGCCTTCCCGGGCGAGCCGGCCTTTTGATAAGGATCGGGACGGGTTCGTGATGGCCGAGGGTGCAGGCATCATGATTATGGAGTCACTGCCGCACGCCTTGCGCAGAAATGCCCGCATTTACGCGGAAGTGATTGGCTATGGAGCTAGCTCGGATGCGTATCACATGGTCGCGACCCATCCGGAGGGGCGCGGGGCGACGCAAGCGATGCGGCTGGCGCTCCGAGAGGCGGGCATCGAGCCCGCGCAAGTGGACGTCATCAGCGCGCACGCGACGAGCACCGGAATCGGCGACCTGTCGGAGACGACGGCAATTAAGCGGCTGTTCGCCGAACAGGCTTACCGAATACCAGTCACCGCCAACAAATCAATGCTCGGCCATATGTTGGGTGCTGCCGGCGGGGCCGAGGCGATCGCGCTCATCAAAACATTGCAGGAAGGCATCATTCCGCCGACCATCAATTTGGAGGAGCCAGATGCCGAATGTGACCTGGACTACGTGCCGAACAAGGCTCGTTCCGCTACTGTCCGCATCGGAATGTCGAATTCTTTCGGATTCGGCGGACATAATGCCGTTATCGTTTTAAAGGCATATGAAGATGATGTCAGTGCTTAATTTCGTTTTGTGCAAGACCGCTCCACAATAGTGGGGCGGTCTTCAGCTTGTCGAGAAACCCTGTCTTTTACAAGACGAGGGTTTCTCTTTGTTTTCATCCAGCTACATGAGTAAAGAAAAGAGGGGGAATTACCCTCTTTCCAGGCGATCCAGGTGGATCGCTATCTTCTTCATATTCTGCACGGCCGCCGTCATCAAGGCTTGTTCCCTGACGTTTTGCAGTCCGCGTAAACGGCAATAGCGAAACCCATGGAGCTCTTTAGCATCCGCGAAGCTTCGCTCAATTGTTTCTTTTCGTTTGCGGTACAACCATTTGCCTGACTTGCTAAGCCGGTTGTTCCGTACCCACTCTTTGCTGTCCTCCCATACATGCCGGGCAATCACCTTTCGGTGATTTCGAGAGCGTGTACATTCGTTCAGTAAAGGGCAGCTCTTGCAATGTTCTGGATCAGAGGCATATTGCCGGTAACCCTCTCGGTTGGTTGTCCGGTAAGAAAGCTCCTGCTTAGCTGGACAGACGTAAATATTCCGCTCAGCATCATAAGTGAATTTCCATTTTGGAAATAATCCTTGCGTAGGATGAAATCTTCGGTGAGCAATCACAGCAAAAATCCCTCGTTTTTGCAGACCTTTACAAATAGGCGTAGTCAAATAACCTGAATCTAAGGCGACAGCTTCTACTTCAAAACCGAATCGTTCACTTTGGCGATCTAAGCGTGACAAATACGGCACAGAATCATGGACATTTCCGGGCGTGACATGTACATCCGTAATCAGATTGTATTTCACATCTACGGTGCGGTGATCTAAATAAAAGAATCCTTCCGGTTTACCGTCTCGAATCATATATCCACTGTCGGGATCCGTCTTGCTCACTTTTATCTCTTTTTCTACTCTCACGTCCTCTCTGGTTTTCAGGGCTTTTTTCCGTTTGCCTTCCGGTCTACTTCAACCGCAGCGTTGAGCTCGCCAATGTAATCTTTGGTGTTTTGCAGCACTTGTTGCTTGGTATACTGGTGTTTATTAGCGTTCGCTTTGACATGTGTGGAGTCGGAAATCAGCACACGTCCTCCGACCATCCGGTGTTGAATCGCTTGCAGTACAATTTCATCAAAGACCTCTTGAAAAATATCCGTATTTTTAAAACGGGTACGTCGATTCCAGCTAATCGTTGTATGGTCAGGAACTCTATCGGTAAGCCCTAGCCCTAAGAACCAGCGATAGGCCAGGTTGGTTTGAATTTCACGTTCAAGTTGGCGTTCGGAGCGAATGCCATAGAAATAACCGAGAAAGATCATCTTGAAGAGGACTGCAGGATCAATTGCAGGCCGACCATTGTCCTCGCAGTACAAGGGACGAACCTTCTTATCTATAAACGAGAAGTCAATGTATCTGTCCACCTTACGCAGCAAATGATCTTGGGGAACCAAATCCTCAATTGAAACGAATTCGTAAGATTGTTGTCTTTCCCGATTGGAACGCAACATAACCAAGCACCTTCCGTCATGAGTATTGTTACCTATATTATACAATATTAACGCGGTGTCGTGTTGAATTAAGTCAAATAAAAATAGCTGTCGAGAACTTTCTCGACAGCCTGAAGACCGCTCCACAATAGTGGGGCGGTCTTGTTCTTGTTTCAGGAGCGCTGCCGCAGACTAAAACAGAGCAATTTAGAAGATCTTCGACAATATCGGAAAATTTTCCAAATAGTGAGAAGGAATTTACAAAAATTTGTTGAAATACTGCGAATGACCCTTTAGGTCTCGATCATACAAAATGTGATAGAGGTGCTGTATGGAAATCCTTCGCAAAGGTATCGCATTAGGGGTGCTCTTTCTTATTATAGGTATTTTGATTCAGTCATCTTGCTTCTGGGCGGCATCGTCAGATTCAGAACAGTTGAAGCTGTCGAAGTGGGACGTGCTGTGGGAAGCAAGCCCTCTGCAATGGGAGGAGGTGGCGAACATGGAGGAAGGGTGGAGAGAGGTGGATCTCGCCCGGGGCATTCCATCGAAGCCGGAACAAATCCATTCGGCTTGGTTCCGCATTGCGCTGCCGGCTACGCCTTGGGATGAGCCCGGACTATTCATCGACAAGCTGTATGCGTTTGATCTGGAGGTTTATACCGAGGACGGACGGAAGGTATTCGAAGCTTCACGTGACTATACCTATGATGTGTACCACATTCTTGTGCCTCTCGTTGCCAATCCCGCAGGGCAGGATATATTTATTCATGCTTCGACATCAAGCGATAGATTTGGCATTCACAGTGAAATCACGATCGGAAATTATCAAGACATGATTCCATTATATGTGAATAAGGGGCTGCTGGATATCATCTTGGGCGGCGCCCTGGTATTTGCCGCCGCCGTCATGTTAAGCTGCACTTTGTTCTTGCGAAATATCGATGTGCCGAGCTGGCTGTCGCTTAGTCTGGTCATTTTATCCTCCGGTGTTCTGATGATCACGTATTCCAGATTTACGTACACCTTCTTCAGTGAGTATGGAAAGATTTTTGCTATTCTGTTCGACCTGGGTTTAATGATATTATTTCCTGCTTTAAGCTACTACTTCGAGATAATAACAGGTCCCGGACCCCGTGGTATTATTACAAAATTCCGCAAATTTCAAGTGGGCTATGCAACATTTATTCTCTTGCTGCTTGTTGCCAATCTGATTTCGGATAATGCCATTTATAGCGTTTATTTTTTTGTGACGGTAACGGTTCTGGCTTTTATCATTGTCATTCAACTTATCGTGCTGCTTAGCTTTTCTGTTTTGTATGTGCTGCGGAAAAATAAAGATGTCGTTCTATTTGCGGTTGGTTTCACCATATTCGCAATGACATCCATCGCAGAATTGATATGGTTTCTCGTACGGTACGCTCAATATGAATTGTCATTGTGGAAGTGGGGGATGGTGTGTTTCGTTCTTTCGCTCATCCTTATTTTGGGAAGACGGATTGCTTTGAATCATGAGCGGGTCATCCAGTATTCGAAAGAACTCGAAATGTATAACGGTAAGCTGCAACATTCGGAGAAGATGGAAATATTAAGCGAACTTGCCGCTTCGGTGGCCCATGAAGTGCGCAATCCGCTCCAGGTGACGCGCGGTTTCCTGCAGCTGCTGGACAGCAAGGCGGTGACGAAGGAGAAGGAATATTTGAAGCTGGCGCTGACCGAGCTGGATCGGGCTTCCGCCATTATTACCGATTTCCTTACCTTTGCCAAGCCGGAGCTGGAGGACATCACGGTGCTGAATGTGGGCGAAGAACTGAGCCATATCGAAGGCATTCTCATTCCTCTCGCCAACATGCAGGGCGGCGTCATAACGTTGAATGTTCCGCCGCACCTGTGCATTAACGGGAACTCCTCCAAGTTCAAGCAAGCGTTCATCAACCTGATTAAAAACAGCATCGAGGCTTTAACCGATAAAGGATGGATCCGCATATGGGGATATGAGCAGGAAGGCGCAGTCACCATTCATATTCAGGATAATGGCGTCGGCATGGACGAACAGGAGCTGAGCCGGTTGGGAGAACCTTATTTTTCGAATAAAACGAAAGGTACCGGACTCGGTCTCATGGTGACGTTGCGGATTATCGAGGTCATGCAGGGGGAAATCAAATTCACCAGCAAGAAAGGCGTCGGCACCGAAGTGGTTGTTCGCTTCCCCTCCGTCTATGAGAAAGCGATGTGAAGCGGGGCAATTAAAAAGAAGAGGGCGCGTCCCTCTTCTTAAAGCATGGATATATGGTTAGTTTACCAATATCCCATCCGCACACGCCCTGCTGTGATGACATCTGTCGGATTCGGAGGGATAACCAAAACGAAACTGTCCGCGGTTTCTTCTACGGCTTTCATGTTAATATGTTCGGGAATGGAGATGCCCAGCACTTCCTTGATAGCGGACTTCGGATCAGATAGCAGCTTCTGCTTGAATGACGGATCCTCCCAAGCCTTCTGTACAATTTGATTTCTGACCAGTTGTTCGGTGCTCATGATACTCATCCCTCCATAAATTGGAATTTTCTTGATTTCTAGTTTATCATGCTTAATTTGTAGAATCCACTACTTTTTTACCGTTTTTCGACAGCCAATGATTCAATCCGCCTAGCATTAAAGTCTCCCGCTCTTGCCGAACGCGGCTGGCTTCACCGACGAGACCATCAACGAGAAATTGATGAAATTGATACAGGTGCGCGATGTCGAGGTTGAACGCCTGCAACCGGTGGTGATGTTCTTGCGCCTGTTCTGCGTAGCCGCCCATGCAGTCGTGCACGGCTATTGCTGTCTTCACCGTATCTGGCGACAACGGTTCCATAGCCGGCAGATTCAGCTCGAAGCGGATCCACGACAAGAGGCAATTGTAGCTCCCTTCCCGCAAATCCTCCTCCCAATCTTCCCAGTCATCGGCCATTTGCAGCGTCACGAGCACGGTGTCAACCGCATTCGTCATCGCGTCGATCAGATGAGTCCGCCCGGCAAGCTGTAGAGCTCCAGTGCTGGCAAATTTGACGGGGGCTGCTTTTCTCGCAACCATGACGCGATGCGTCAGGAAAATATCTTCCTCCCGCTCCTTTGCCACGGCTTCCGCCCATTCGGTAATATATTGATGGAACGATGCCCAGAAGGGAGAATGAGGAGGATAGATCTGACGGTATATTTGCAAAAATTCCAAATAGAACAAGTTCCCGAGAATAAGCTGTTCATTCCGGTTTTCCGGCACCGTATCCATTAAGTCGTCCTGAAGGAAAAAGTATAGCATGACGAATACGTTGGCTATGGACAACTGGCGGCATTGCTCCCGCGTCAAGCCTGCCGTTGCTTGCACCCAGTAAGGAAGCAAGTAGCATATGTAGTTGGTTGTGCTATCCCGTATCAATGGGTTGAATTTCTCCATATATCGTTGCCCCGACACGTTCATGGGAGCAGGAAAGACTTCTATTCTCCGTTCCGCCTCCGCGAAGACTTCGTGCAATTCCGCTTTGTATTCATCGAACCATATCATGCGAATCATTCTCCTTTGCTTAGAGGTTGGGAACTCGCCCGAATGGCTTCCAAGCCGAACATGCGAATGTTCAGGTTCAGGTCCGAATGGTACCACTCGTCCAGCTCCCGTGCCCTTTCTTGAGATAGAACGGTTCCGGTGAACAGTTGAGATACGAGCTGCAGGTAACGAAGAACCTTCCTTCTCATCTGCATGTTGTCGGTTGAGATGTCGTAAGATGTGATGTTGATGGGGTGAAATTGAAAATGTGCCAGCTCCATTTTGAGTATGTCTTTGAGGGCCAGAAGCGAGGGCCTGCGAATGCGGCGGCGAGCTGCTTCATACATGCTGGCGAACAATGGAAGCCCATCTGCATGCAAAATGCCGGCTTCTTCAATATCGATAATGATGATGCGGGCTCCATCATCTGTGCGCTCTTGCAGCCAGCGGAAGAAATGCGCCCTGTCGGGAATGTGATCGATGACGAGCCTGGCGATGATGGTGTCGAAGGTGCCGCTCGCGGGCAACTCTTCGTAGCTGCCGTGATAGCAGGCGATTGGCTGGTTCGGCTGAGCATGGGCTCTGTGCAAAATGGCATCATTGAGGTCGATGCCCGTGCATGCCGATTCGGGGAAGGCTGCTTTGAGCCGATTCAGATAGGCGCCGTTCCCGCAGCCCACATCAAGCACGCTTCCGGGTGCGGAATCGCGGAAATACAGCAGCTTCTCCGTGTCGAACAAGAGGTCCGCGGTCAACTCAAGCATGTCGTCGAAGATGTCGATGATGTCGATTTGCGGCGTCATTGTAAGCCCTCCTCAACATTTGCTGGGATGAAAGTCATATTCAGTATAGATTACAGGGCGAGTGGAAGGCAATATCAGGAAAATAAAAATGCCGTCGATTCATGAGAGCGGAATCGACAGCAATTAGGAATAGGCGTTATTTTCGATAGCCGTTGGCAAACCATTCAACCGCCGTTTGTTCGAATTCTTCGGGCACTCGGCCCAACAGCTGCGTAATCGATGCAGTTACGGCATCTTTATTGCCGTCATGTTGTTCCGTCAGATCACAGAGCAGTTGCAGCTGTCCGGCAAATTGTTGAAATTCGGCTTTGGACAGCGGCAGCTCGTGCGACAGGACATAGATGTCGGCCTCATATTTCTGTATCCGCGCCAGCAGCGCGCGAGTGCCGGGGACGGTATACTGAACCGGATTGCTGTACAAGTCCTGATACAGGCAATCTCCAAGCAGCAGGACGCGCTCTTCTTGGACATAAATGATGGAGGAGTCATGGGCGTGATCGCCGCCGACGTGCTCGATGCTGCAATGCAAGCCGCCCAAATCAAGCTCCAACGAATCTTGGAACGTCATCGCAGGGACCTCGATCGCAACGTCGCGATTGGGGCCGAGCTCTTTTTTTATCATATCTGCGCAAAAAGGAATTTCCGTTCCATTGCGAACTCTTTCATCCAAAGCGTCGTCGGTCCAAGACAGCGGCACGAGCTGCTCAATCGCCTGCTTCGTCGCCTCGTGGGCGATGAGAGGGATACCCATGCGGTGGCTTCCGAAAATATGATCCCAATGCCAGTGGGTAAGTACGGCTGCATACGGTTGTGGCCATTGACGTTCAGTCAACAGAGAAAGGAAGAGAGCAGCGTGTGCGGGCGAATTCCCCGCATCTACGACAAGCGTCCGCTCTGTACCGCGTATCGCCGCGATAATTGGACGGTCGGTCTCCTCCTCTGGAGGCAAGAACACGATATGATCCGTTAATTGTTTCAAAATTCGTTCATGCTTCATTTGTCTTCCTCCTTAGACCGTGTTTTTCCGGATTCGTCGCCGAGAAGGCCATTCAGCTTCGTAAGGGTGTCAAGCACTTGCTGTAATTCCCTCAGTTCGACCTTGGAATAATATTTGCGGACCAGCATCTCGTCAATGTCTTCCAGCACCGCCCGATATTCCTCGCCGCGCTTGCCGAGACGGATGAGCGCTTCCCTTCGGTTGCGCGGATTGGGATCGCGGACAATCATATCCCGGCTCTCCAGCTTCGCCATCGTCTGGCTGACCGCGCTCTTCGTCACGTTCATGTAAGCTGCGATCATGTGTGCGGTAATAGGCTGAGACCGAATGATGTGGAACATAATGAGCTCTTGCTGCGGCGTCAATTTGAAGTCATTCAACCGTTCCACTTCCGGAGAGCCGGACGTAATGTTCATTTTGAAACGTTCGAATTGCTCATTGATCCGATCCATGACGCGGCGATACTCGTCATACATGGACGAACAACCTCCTTCCGCCTCGTTGCAACAAATTGTTTAGTTAACTTAACTTAATTATTGTTTTAATATAAACCGGATTTCTGGAGCTGTCAATTGCGATCACAGGGGTCGGAGACAGATCATGGAGCGGTATCGCGCGGCGCAGCAATGTGAGTGCGATGGCTTGCTGGACGATCGGGAAAAGGCAGAGGCCCAATCGTTGAAGGAATTAATTTACGGCGGGCACGTGTAAAACATACGAAACGATATCCTTCATGCAGCGTACAATTGTTAATCAAACATATGGGTATGTGTGCGCACATCGTGGAGGTTGGAGCCAAGGATGATACAGGAACAACGTGCAGAGCTGGAGCAAGCGCTAAAGGAAATCGAAACGTGGGAGCGGGAACAGCGCGATTTGTCGTTTTTCGAAAAAATCGGGCGGATGCCGTTCACGCTGCTGGATCGATTTACGCCGAAAGGGATCCAGCAGAAGATTGCGGAGCTGCTGGATGAATTGGGCAGCTATTTGCATACCGGCGGCAATTACTTGGTACAGGAGAAGAGCGTGCTCAAGAAGCTGCATGCGAATTGGCAAGCAGCCGCCCCGGCAACGGCTGGGCAGTATGCGGAGCCGGACATTGCGCTCGTTCAGGCCATGCCGCTCGCCGTGTGCGATCGTGTGGCGGAACAGGTGCGGGAAGCGAACAAGACGATGGCGTTCGCCCAAGGGGCGACAACCGGGTTCGGCGGCATCTTTACGCTTGCGATCGATATTCCCGCCGTGCTCGGGTTGGCGCTGAAGGTGCTGCAGGAGACGGCGATTTGCTACGGCTATCATCCGAACGATGTGAGGGAGCGCGTCTTTATCGTCAAGTGCATGCAGCTCGCCACGTCGGACGTCGTCGGGAAGCGGGCGATCTTGAAGGATCTGGCTGATTATGATAATCCGGACCGGGATCGGGACGCTATCTCCGAAGTGCAGGGCTGGCGGGAGACGATGGCCTCGTTCACCGACAGCTTCGGGTGGAAGAAGCTGTTTCAGACGATTCCCGTGCTTGGCATGGTACTCGGATCCTTCATGAACCGTTCCATGATTCACGATATGGCCGAGACGGCGCAGCACATGTACCGCAAGCGGGCGGTTAAAGCGCGGTTGCGGGAATTGGAGTCAAGCCTTTAATATGTTGACAAAATATTTTTACTGCTATTTCATCTCATTTTCAGGTTAATGGATTACAATGGGGCCTTACCTTCAACTATGAAAATGAGAGGATTGGGGCAATGACAACGAAATCACCTATCCCATCAGGCAAAAAAGAACGCATTGATGAACTTACGATTATGCGGGCGCTTGCCTTCTTTGCTATCGTTCTGCAGCATAGCATTGGCGAGTACATCTATCGTGCCGATATTTTGCCTGAGGATGCTATCATGTTGGGGATGCTGTATCACTTTACGCGATACGGAACTTTGACTTTCGTCTTCTTGTCGACCGTCATCTTGTTCCATAATTACGATGCTTCTCTTGATTACGGGCGGTTCGTCAAGCGGCGCGCGCAGTCCGTGCTCGTGCCTTTCGCGGTGTGGACCTTGGTATACGGCGTATTCTCGCTGCAAGGGCAATTGCTGACCAAGGATGGCTGGGTGCTGCTGAGCAAGCAGTTCCTCGTGCCGACTTACGGCTATCAATTGTGGTTTATTCCGATGATATTCCAGTTGTATCTCCTCTACCCATTACTAGTTCGGTTTGTACAGACTATGCATGAGCGGCTGGTCAAGTGGTTCGGAGTCATATCCGTACGCCATGTGACGGGGATATTGCTCGGGCTCGGAGCGGCTTATGCAGGTCTCATGTACTGGTCATATTATAAGGCCGCAGGGTGGGCAGAATCCGTCGGCGGAATCGGACAAGTATTGGCCGGGCACCGGACGATGATCGTCGTGTTTTACTTTTTCTACATTGCGCTTGGCATCGTGTGCGCGCTTCATCTGCAGCGCTGGCGGCATTGGGTGCAGCAGGCAGCTTCTTGGAACTTGTGGATTTTTGCCGTGTGCTATATTCTCATCGGTTACGATCTGCTGTCCGTGGGAGTGCAACCGATTAATTTGAATATTTCGACCTATTTGAAGCCGACTGTTTTCGTGCTTATCGTAGCGCAGATGCTGCTCATCTATGCGATTGCGCTGCACATCCAGAAGCGCGGCGGCATCATGCAGCGGTTCCTGCAGATGGTGGGAACGTACTCATTCGGCGGATATTTGGCGCATGCGCTCGTGTTGGCGCTTGTGTCCCAATTTACCCGCAAGCTGCCTCTGGAAGGCTTGCACCTAATCGCAACCGTATTGACGTTTGTGGTGGTCGCCGCGTTATCGTTAGTTATCGCCAGATGGCTGCAGCGCTCTCCGTTCGCAGCGGTATTTATCGGGGCGAAGCGCAGGAAAGCAAGATCGGCAGAGGGGGCCCGAAACCGGCGGAGCGTGGCGAGTTCTTCTTACTCCTAGCGCGGCATGCTTTCTTTTTTTGCTAAAATAAGGGTTGACATGAACGGCTTTACCATTTTATGATGAATATACATTTTGGAAAAGGAGGCTGATGAAGATGACATGGAATCAATATGTGACGCTGCAACTGCATAATGTTAGTGAACGGTCTCTCGTCGGCCTCTACGGAGTGAGAACAAGATAATCGAGTGATCCCCCTCGGGGGAGGCTTAATCGGTTGCTTGGCCACGGACGATGAAGTCTGTGGCTTTTTTGTATGCTATATGCTGGAATGCCGCATGACGAGAGTCTGCGGCCTTTTTTTGCATTCTTTGTTTGGAGCAAAACAAAACAGACAGAACGGAAACGGGAAGGGAATTTTAAAATATATGTATAAAAACGATTCTTTATATAATTGGCAGGAGCAAGAGCCGGAGTGCTATTATCGAACAATGGAGCTGCCTGCCGGGACGCTGCACGTCTATGCCAATAATGCCCTCTACCATGATTTGGGGGCCAAAGTATTTGAAATGGCAAACAATAATTTGCAAATTCCGAATCGGGTCTATATGAGCTATACCCCGGACGTTCATGTCGGCGTCGGCACCTGCATCGGCACAACGGCGGTTTGGAACGCGAGCGACGGGTATGTATCGCCCTCCATCGTCGGGAGCGATATCGGTTGCGGCATGCGTGTTCATCTAACGAATTTGCACCGCGACACCATGCAGGATGTGAAGCTGCGGCGCAAGCTTGTGAAGGCGATAGAAAAGCTGATTCCTATCGACTCCCATGCGCGCGGTCATTTTTCTGACATCCGCTTGGAGCATGTGCTTGTGAAGGGGCTTCACGGCTTGCCCAAGAAATACGTGCCAGACGCCTATACGCCGAAAAAGGCGACGTCCCTGACCCATGTGGAGCATAGCAAGTTTGCGTTTGACGAGGACGTGCTGGATGCGATGCCGGCAGCGGCGTGGCACCGCTCTCACCGCCAGCTGGGAACACTCGGCAGCGGCAATCACTTTGCGGAGATCCAAGCGGTTGAAATCGACGAGTCGAACCGGGAGGTCGCGGAAGCTTGGGGATTGTTCGATGGCCAAGTCATCGTCATGATTCATTCAGGTTCTCGAGCTTGGGGCGGTGCCGTCAGCCAGCTATGCAGCAAGGAAATGGCGCAGTGGATGCGTTCGATCGGGAGCGGCACGGCCGATCCGAAGCTTGTGTTCGCGCCGCTTGCCGAGCCGGTGGCAGAACGCTATGTTAATTTGATGTATTCGGCGCTCAATTATGCCGTGGTGAACCGGCACCTGATGGCTTACGGCATCCGCGAGGCGTTCCGCGAAGTGTTCGGCACGAAGGTGGAGATGAGCACGCTGTACGACTTAATGCATAACTATGCGTGGGAAGAAAGCCATGGCGGACGCCGCATGTTCGTGCACCGCAAGGGGGCGACCCGCGCGCTGCCGCCGCAGCATCCGGACAATCCGAAGCCGTATGCGGCAACGGGGCATCCGGCGCTCATCCCGGGCTCGATGGGCAGTGCGTCCTACCTTATGGTTGGCCGTGAGGCGGGGGCAGCGAACTATTATTCGATCTGCCATGGCGCGGGGCGCGTCCGGTCTCGCAGCGCCACGAAGCAGCTGGTGACGGTTGACGAGTTCGCGGCTTCGCTGCGGGTCGGCACGGAGGACGAGGTGGTCGTGAACCAGCGCACGCTGGAGTCGATTATCGACGAATCGCCGCAGGCCTACAAAGATGTGGAGCAAATTATAGAGAGCGTCGTTGGGGCCGGACTTGCCGGCGTTGTGGCAAGATGCAAGCCTTTGGCGACGGTCAAAGGCGGGTAGCATACGGCTCGCGCGCCCGCTTTGAACAAGATAACCCGCATTCCTTCTGGGGATGCGGGCTATCGCCGTTGAGAAGCACCCGCCGCCGGCCGAATGCCACCTAGCACAAGGTTCCCCTCCTTGCCCGTCTAGCACAAGGTTCTGCACAAGATAGCGACGGGCGAGGAAGCAGCGCCGGCAATGGCTATTTCTAGCGGGATGGTAAGCTCGCTACGGGCCCTTACCGTTACATTCAAGAGTTCACACGCTTCATGCGGGGCTTTGATGACAGGAACGCCGTATGTCACGCCCTTTATTTTGACGGCCCCTGCAAATGTCCCGCCGCGCGGGTTAAGGTAGACCGCCACTTGCCTCGCTTTGTGCGTGCGGTTGACGAGACGCACGGGCACTATATATTTGGCTCCATATTGCCCTTTATTATCAAAGGCGCGCTCCGGGTCATAGCTTGCGGCAGCTTTGTACAGAAAATCATTCCCTTTGCTCATGATGCTTACACTCTGCTCCCCCTGCCTTACATCGAAGGAAATGGGATTGCCCCGAATATCCGCAAAACCCCATGATCCCCGCGGGTGAGTGGAGTTCGGCGTTACGGGCGGCTCGCGGTGCGTTCTGAGCTCTGCGCACTCGTGGTTCGCCAATACCGAACGCACCATAAACTGCAACGATCTCTTCTTTTTCTTCTTTTGCTTCAATGTAAATTCCACAACAGCACCGCTCAATGTATTGGGCTTCATCGGCATTTCGTACACGATGCCAATGTCCCCGTCTTGAACTGACTTGTCCAAGGGAGGGCGAATATTCCATGTTCCGCCGATGAGCGCTTTGGCCATGCACAATCCTGCCGCAAGAAAGTCTTCCGTGTGAAGCACTTCCTGCACGCTTACTTTGGAAATTTGAATCGGGTTAGAAGCATCGGAAGCGCCATCATTGCTGACCGTGACTGCCGCCCGCAAGGGAATGTCCAACTGATTATAATGCCATACAAACATGCGGTACGATACGCTCCCGCTATGCTTCACCGTATCATGCCATACCGTGGCCATATGGTTGACGAACGGCACGTTGTCATTAATTGATTCGGGATTATCACTCAGAAACAACCGTCTGTTGCCGCTTCCTCGCGCGCCTGAAATATCCGACGGTACCGGCACGGCGCTTAATTCAATCTTTTGTTTGTCAGGCTGTGTGCAAGACATGAATATCCCTCCTTGGAAATAAATGAACGTGCAGTGTACAAGATCATTGTATGAGCGATGCCGGCGAGACAAGACGATAAATCTATTTTTCTTCTCTTGCGGTTGGATAGCAGAGTATGCTTAAGTGAAAGTATCGAAATAGACCGCTCCCTTGGGAAAGGGCGGTCTATAACTTGGTGCGGCGGTTAGTCGTCATTTTGTTCGTCTGGAGGCCTGGGTTCTTTCAGAAAATGCACATAATCCGCACCCGTTTGCAGGAAAAAGGAGTATGCATCGAGCGGGTGCTCGTCCGATGCGAATGAGATGCATATGCGATAATTGCTATCCGTCTTGAATTCGTTGTACGTAAAGGCAATCAGCCTGAGCGGGGCCGTATGTGTGATGGTCGATTCTTGGAGGTCGTGGAACACGGTGGGATGCTTCTTTTTTAATAGGCAGATTCGATGATAGGACAGCTGCTGTAAATAACTGCTGTTGTCTTGTTCAATAATTTCGAATCCGTAATTGAAGTCCCCTTTATGAAGCACAACGATATGTTCATTCCCAAGCATATACATCGCTTTGAATTGGTACCATAGGTGTTCATCCCGTCCATTACACAGCACGACGTCCTGAACGTTATGAATTTTGGGTATCACACGATCACCTCGAAGACTTATATTACTTCTATATTGCCATAATAACATTTATATATTTTAAACACAATAATAGCATTCATAATGGTGTTTTGATCGCGATAGCTTTCTTATATGCTAAGGATGAGGTGAACGGAATGGCGGACTTGAAAGTATTTTTAGGGTATCGGATTCGACAGCTGCGCAAGCTGAAAGGATATACCCAAGCGGAGCTTGGAGACAAATGCGGAATGAAGGCTTCCTACATCGGAGGTGCCGAGCGCGGCAGCATTAATATTTCGCTAGATTCGCTAGAACGGATGATTCGGGCGCTTGACGTAAGCATCGAGGATTTCTTCGCGTTCGATACAGCCAATGTAGATGCCGGACGTCTCGGTATCGCCGGCACACTTGAGCTGCATGTGAAGCTGCTCAAAGGCAGGGAACCGGGCGACGTGAAGCTTGTCCATCGCATTGCCAAAGATATGCTCGAGACATTTGACCGCAGAATGAAACATTAGATAGAGGTAAGAGGCCCGCGCAAGGCCTCTTTTTGGTATTGGCGTGCAGCTGGGCTTGGGGCATGCGTACGGCGAAATCTGCGCAGAAGCGCTATGTGCTCAATTGTAGAGCAATGATTCATGCTTTAGTGCGTTTTAAGTCGCCTCGAAGACATATATTACTTCTATACGGAAATAATGGAACTTATATATATTAAATGTAATAATGGCATTCATAATGGTATTTTGATCGCGATAGCTTTCTTATATGCTTAGGATGAGGTGAACGGAATGGCGGACTTGAAAATATTTTTAGGGCATCGGATTCGACAGCTGCGCAAGTTGAAAGGATATACCCAAGCCGATCTCGGAGACAAATGCGGAATGAAGGCTTCCTACATTGGAGGCGCTGAGCGCGGCAGCATTAATATTTCGTTGGACTCGCTGGAGCGGATGATTCGGGCGCTTGACGTAAGCATTGAGGATTTCTTCGCGTTCGATACAGCTAACGTAAACGCGGAGCGTCTCGGCATCGCCGGCACACTTGAACTGCATGTCAAGCTGCTTAGGGGCAGGGAACCGGACGACGTGAAGCTTGTCCATCGCATTGCCAAAGATATGCTCGAGACATTTGACCGCAGAATGAATACATAAATGGAGGAAGGGGCCCGCAAGGCCTCTTTTTTGTATGGCTTCACTCTCCCCATCATTCAGATGGCGCCTTTCTTTCTCTTCAAACGAAAATGTGATGTGGCGGCGCTCGGTGAGAGGGTTATGTTTCATGCGCTTATGTGCATTCTCCCCTACAATCAGGAAAGAAAACATCTAATGATCATTTGTAGACGAATGCCTCATGCTTTTGCGCGTGTTATGCTGCTGCGCCTTATCTGTTGGATTTCGTACATTAGATTGGTGAGGTTGAGCCTCGAAAGGAAGCTTCCATTGGAAACTGCACAGTCAAATGACCTTACACTCGGCTGCTTCACTGGCGCAGGGCTGATTTGACTGGAATTTTTACAGTGGATTGTACGCTTTCTGCTTAACATGCGAATTACCAATGGATGCTTTCCAATGACAGGCCGGCGCCTCCTTCTGATGAAAGGGGATAATGAAGCAAAGTGCCGGATGAAGCCCCCATCGTCAGTCTGAACATGCAATGCCGCTGCACACAGGGAACATTCATGACATCCTTTACCCGAGATATATGACAATCTTGGAAATGTGAGGCATGCAATATACATAATTTCACTGCAACGACCGATAAAAGAAAGTGAAGGAGCGGCCGCTTCTGAATGATAAATTTCGTGCAAGACGGTAATTTTCAATATTATGTATATGAATATATGAACAGATCTATATGATTCAATGTCTAGGTCGTCTTTTTTATTTTTTGATTCCACAATATGCGCACGATGGAAGGGGAACGACGTTATCATGCGGTTTACCTTTAAAAAGTGGTCTATGTTGCTAATGTCTTGTCTGCTCTTCGTAACTTCCTTCTCAGCAGCCGGCGCGGCAAACCGTCCGACGACGATGGCCCAGAACGGAATGGTAACTACGCCTCACTATTTGGCATCTGCGGCGGCTCTGCAGGCGCTTGAGGATGGGGGCAACGCCGTGGACGCCGCCATTGCGGCCGCATCTACGCTCGCCGTCGTCTATCCGCACTATACGAGCATCGGCGGGGACAGCTTCTGGCTAATCTACAACGCCAAGACGAAAGAAGTGAAGGCGCTGAACGCGAGCGGGCGTTCGGGGGAGAACGTCACCATCGATTTTTATAAAAATAAAGGGTATGACAAAATTCCATCGCGCGGATATCTTGCGGCCAATACCGTTCCCGGAGCGGTATCCGGCTGGGGAGAAGCCTATGAGTACGCCAAAAAGTCGATGGACCGCCATTTGCCATGGGACAAAGTGCTGGAGCGGGCCATTGGATATGCGGAGCATGGGTATCCGGTAACGCCGAACCAGGAGTACTGGACGAAGCTGAATCTGGATACGAGCGACAAGGAATTGAAAAATCTGCAGCGGTTCGAAAGCTTCCGCAACATCTTCCTGAAGCCGAACGGAGAGGCGTATAAACCGGGGGAAGTCATGGTGCAGAAGGACCTGGCCAATACATTGCAGACGATTGCGGACAAAGGGGCGGACGCCTTCTACAAAGGTGAAATCGCCGACAAAATCGTGAAGGACATTCAGGCGAATGGCGGCGTCTTGACGAAAAAGGATTTTGCCGGGCACAAAGCGGATTGGGTCAAGCCGATTTCTGTCGATTATCGCGGGTATACAGCTTACAACGTCCCACCGAACTCACAGGGCATGGCTTCTTTGTCCATCCTCAACATTTTGAATCATTTTGACTTGAAAAGCATGGGCGAAGGGACAGCAGATTACTATCATGTCATCGTAGAGGCGACGAAGCAGGCGTTTGCCGATCGGGACAAATGGCTGACAGACCCTGATTTCGTCGACATTCCGCTTGACCAGCTGCTGTCTAAGCAGCACGGCAAAGACATGGCTGCCCGTATTGATATGAAAAAAGCAGCAGAATCCGTCAAGCCGCTTGATCCAAAAGGGGATACGGTATGGCTCGGCTTCGTGGATAAGGACGGCAACGCCGTATCTTTGATTCAGAGCCATTACTTTGACTACGGTGCAGGCGTCGTTGCCAAGGATACCGGCGTTATTTTGCAGAATCGGGGCAGCTTCTTCTCCTTGGACCCGACTCACATTAACAAGCTGGAACCTAAAAAACGCACCTTCCATACGCTGAATCCGGCGATGCTCTTAAAAGGGAACAAGCCTTACATGCTGTATGGCACGCAGGGCGGCGAAGGGCAGCCGCAGACGCAGACGGCGCTTGTCACTCGGGTTGTAGACTTCGGATTTACGGTACAGGATGCGATCGAAGCGCCGCGATGGCTGCACGGCCGCAATTGGGGATCATCGTCGAACGATCTGAAGATGGAAGGGCGCGTGCCGCAGGCGGTGCGGGACGAACTTGTAAAACGCGGCCATCCGGTGCAGCCGGTTGCCGACTATACGGATACGGTTGGCCAATCGGGCATTATTATGATTAATCCGGACACCAACGTCAAATTCGGCGGCGCCGATCCGCGGGGAGAAGGAGCGGCGTTGGGCTATTAATAGATTGACGCAAGAGACGGAAGACTGCCGGGCGAGCACCGGCAGTCTGCTGCCGTCGTTGCGTAATGGCAGGCGCTAGAGGTAAGGAATGGAGATGACACCGATGGGAAAGTTGGAGCCGTTTCTCAATAAAGCGATGTATAGAAACGGGTTGGTATCACGGTTTACAGGGAAGCTGGGGAACAAGCTGGCGGCGTGGTTTCTCATTGTCGCATTAATTCCGCTGTTGCTGACCTCCCTTTATTTATTTCAGTTCAGCTCGAAGCAGTTGGTAGACAAACAAACAGAATCATACGTCAAATTAGTTTCGAGCACGTCGCTTATTATGAACCAATGGTTAACGGAGCGAATGTCGCAAATGGATATTTTGTCCCTTACTACAGACATTCGCTCTACTGATCAAGCGGCGAAGGCTGAGTTTATTGGGCAATTTACGAAGAGTGCGAATGTGTTTGACGGCAACACGTATATCGGTCCGGACGGCATCGTCGTTGCGGATACGTTCCCGGACAGTGTCGGCATCGACTTGTCCGAGCGTCCTTTTTTCCAGGACGGATTGAAAGGCAAATCAAGCTATACGGACGTTATCTTGGCGAAGACTACGGGCAAGCGCTCGATTATTGTCGCCTCGCCGGTCAAAGGGAAGGAAGAGAACGTGATCGGAGTGCTGACCGGGCTCATTAACTTCGAGGCGTTCACCGATCGCTTTCTGAAGGATCTGTACATCGATAACGGAGCGGTGTATCCGATTGTAGTCGACAATCGCGGACAGATTCAGCTGCATCCGAACAAGGAATGGATCGGCAAAAAAGTGAGCGAACTTGAGCTTGCTTCGGATTTGGGCGGCATTTTGCAGAAGCAGGAGAAAGAGGCTGCATCTTACCATTATGCAGATAGCGGCGAATCCTACGTAGTGGCCTATTCTCCGATTCAGGCTACAGGCTATGGCCTTTATCTGCATATCCCGGAAAGCTCTATAACCTCGGCAGTATCTTCAATGAAGATCAATGTGACGGTCATCATGCTCTTCGTCACTATATTGGTCATGATCATCGCAATCATCCTTTCCCGCAGCATTACAAGACCTATTGCTAAAGTGGCCGTTGTAGCGGAGCAGGTATCGATTGGCGAATTAACCGTTGAACCGCTGGCTGTCCGTTCCAAGGATGAGGTAGGGATGTTGTCTCAGGCGGTCAACAAGATGGTAGAGCAATTGCGCAACTTTATAATGGAAATTAACGCCACGGCGCAGCAGGTGGCTGTGTCCGCCGAAGAGCTCTCCGCCAATGCGGAGCATACGAGCAAGGCGACCGAGCATATTGCCGTTACGATTCAGGAAGTTGCAGATGGCACGGAGCAGCAAGTGCGCAACGTTGAAAATAGTGTGCAGTCCATTCACGATGTGTCGGTAGGCGTGCAGCAAATAGCCTTGAACGCCCGTCAGGTCGCCGATTCAGCGGGGAATGCCTCCGATAGCGCGCAAGAAGGCCATCAATCGATGGAATCGATGACGAAGCAGATGGGCGCCATTCATGATACGGTGCAGCAACTGGCGGAAATCGTGAAACGCCTCGGGCATCGATCCGCCGAGATTGACAACATCGCACAGGTCATTCACGGCGTTGCCTCGCAAACGAACCTGCTCGCGCTCAACGCGTCGATCGAAGCGGCACGGGCTGGCGAACAAGGCCGCGGATTCGCTGTCGTTGCCGGCGAAGTGAAGAATCTGTCCGAACAGACGGCGCAATCCGCGCAGCAAATCGCAACCTTGATTGATGCGATTCAATCGGAGACGAATCAAGCCGTGCAATCGATGGAGCAGGGAACGAAGGAAGTGGCGGTCGGAATCGATGTGGTTCAACAGGCTGGGGATTATTTCGAACAGATTTTGCAGGCGATCCGTCAGGTCGCAGATCAAATTCAGAACGTAAGTGTCTATGCGCATCAGATGTCCCAGGATACGGACCAAGCGGTCAACCGGGTACAGCAAATTACGGCGGTAGCTGAGCAATCGGCGGAAGGGACGCAAAATGTGTCTGCCGCAACCGAAGAACAGCTTGCCGCAATGGAGCAGGTCAGCTCCTCGTCCACGGCGCTTGCCCAGATGGCGGAAGATCTGCAGGCGCATGTGGCGCGTTTTAAGGTATAGCGATTGGCAGGTTGAACGGAGAACGGTGATGCTTCGGATCGCTTCGAGGCTCCTGTTCTCCGTTTATTATGCCAAAAAAGACGCAGCCTTGGATGGCTGCGTCATGCTGGCGAGAAACCCGGTTAAGATTGACTATGACCCAAATTGGGACGAGGGTATCCGCTAGGCATTCGGAGCCGGGGAAGTCGAAAGCGTAACCCTTTTTTGCTTGTTGTTCCATTCAATTCGAATATCGTATAACGTGCAGAATTCACGCAATGGAACCATAACCTCGTTCCCTTTCATGCTTGGTGTCTTCTTCGTGAAGATGACCTCCTTGCCGTCGATCGTAACGTTCAGAGGAACGTTCGAACGATTGCCGGCGTCCTGCCCTTTTCCTTGTTTTTTGAGCAGCTTAATCAAGTCCTCCGGCGACTGCTTGCTGTTTCCCGCATCGAAGCGGAACGCATTTTTGTCCTTCCGCGTCGTCATCCCCTTCTTGATGGTAAAGGAGAGATCGATCTTAAGGGATTTCATGACGCCCATCACATCCTTGTTGAAAGCGCCGTAAGGAAATGCGATGATGCCCTGCGTGTTGCCGAGCTCTTGGTGCAGTCGTTTCTCCGCTGTCGCCAAATCGCCCGTAATGCGGCCGATATATTCTTCATCGCTCTCCAACCGTTTTTTATCAGTCAAGTACAGATGGCGAGTCAGCATCGGCTTTGTTTTCCCATTGGCATTGATCGGACCGTATTTGTGGGAATTATACGTATGGCTGTAGAAGCTCATGCCCTCTTTTTTCATTTCCCGCATCTGATCCCAGGTCAATTTAGGGCGTCCTTCACGGTTGTCGATGAAGGATACGATGACAAAATTGGTGGCGGTATAGTTGTATTTTTTCAAAATAGGAAAGGCGTGAGTATAAAAGCTCTCATACCCGTCGTCGAACGTAAGCAAGATGGCGTTATCCGGAATCGCTGCCCCTTTCGTCATGAAGTTGACATAGTCGTCCATGCTGATGACGTTGAAGCCGTTCGTCTTGAACAGCTCCATCTGGCTCTCGAATTGCTGCACGGGCAGCATATGAGGCTTTTCCGGCTTATCTACGATATCATGATACATGAGCACTGCTACCTGATCCGAATAATAGGTTGCCGTGGAGGCGGTTGGACTAGCGGCATCCACGCTCATGCCAAGCGCATTCTTAATGAAGGAAGCCGAGGCCATCAATTGTCCATTATCCATCGTGACGGCCGCGGAATCTTTTATTTCTTTCCCATCTACCACAACGGAGATGGCTTGGACGGTATCGTTCTGCACACAACCAGTCAGCAGATACAATAACGGCAGACATACAAGTATAGCTTTGAATGAACGGGGAAGGTGAACCTTCATGGATGAATCCTCCTCTAGTGTTTCTTCTATATGACGCGTGTTCAAAAAGGACACTTTTCAGCACCGAGAAGGTTGTAAGAACCCGAAGAAGGAGGAGCGGAGTGTAGGCGAGACTACACGAGCACCGGACTTCAAGGGTGAGTGCAAGATTCGATGTCGACTTACCTCTTGAGATGCTTCGTGATCAAAAGAGGACTTTTTGAACAACTTCTATATAGGAGTGTAAAAGGAGGATCTTAACGAATACGTACCTCATTCCTTAACGATTGCTTATCATTAGACAAATAAATCGTGTTTATCTTAAGAATTTGTTAATGAATGCGGCAATAAAAAACTCCTCATCCGCACTAGGCGGAACGGAGTTATGCAATCCTTTATTCCAACTTGTAGCCGATACCCCATACCGTCTTAATATATTTTGGGCTTTGGCTGTCCTTTTCGATTTTTTCACGGAGCTTGCGAATGTGGACCATAACGGTATTTTTTGACTCCATAAACGGCTCGTTCCACACTTCTTGATAAATTTTCTCCATGCTCATCACGATGCCGTGATTCTGCGCCAATATCTTCAGGATGGCGAACTCGCGCGGCGTCAGCCTTACGGGGTTGCCGTCCACGGTTACGGAGTGGGTGGATATATTGATGTTCAAACCGCCGATTTGGATCTCGTTCTCATCCGGAAGACGTCTTGGATTGAACTGATTGTGCCTGCGCAGTTGGGATTTCACCTTCGCCATCAGGACGAGCGGATTGAACGGCTTAGTTACATAATCGTCCGCTCCAACGCTGAGTCCGGCAATTTTATCGATATCCCGGCTTTTGGCGGACAGCATAATGATCGGGGTCGTGTTTTGCTCCCGTATTTTCATGCATGTCTGAATGCCATCCATCTGCGGCATCATGACGTCCAAAATAATGAGATCGATCGGATGTTTTTGAAGCAGCTCCAATGCGGCCAATCCATTGTTCGTTTTCAGCAGCTCGTACCCCTCGTTCTTCAAATAAATCTCGATCAACTCCACAATTTCATTCTCGTCATCTACCAACAATATGGTTTCTCTGGACATCGGATAAGCTCCTTTACATATTCCTTACTGTTAGCAAGTGTAGAAGGGAGATCTTAATAAATTCGTGTCCCAAAACTTAAAGATAGCTTATCAATTTCGAAATAAATCCAAATGTTGTTAAGATATTGTTAATATATTCCCCTCCCCCGGCAAAAACTCCGGCCTCCCATTGAATGGCGAGCCGGAGCTATGTAATCCCTGGAAGGGGGATCGGAATAAATTGAATGATACGAATCCAATGCCGGATTAATGACCGCTTGCGGCAACCGTAATGGGCCGCTGCGGCTTCCGCGCGGGAACATTCCCGAACAGGAGCCAGGAGTGGGGCAATACCCGTACAGTCAAGGCAACGATAATCCACGAGCACACGAGCGCAAACAGGAAGCCTCCTGCGTACCACAGATGATGGAGTTGCGATATGGAAGTGTGCGGTGGAAACATTCGGTACACGAGCAAAAAGAACGGATGAATGAGATAGATGCCGAACGAGAGTTCTCCGAGCCGGTTCATCCACTGAGTAAGCCAGGCCCATCCATGCCGGTGCAGCAGATGCGCCGCTTGAAACGCGATTAAGGCAAACGCATACGTATGCACATTCCACAACAGCTCGTACAAGAGCGAATTATATTGAATGCCGAGCAAACGGGTGCTATGCCAAATATATACATGTCCCAGACCGGCTGCCAATCCGATAGACCATAGCGCTATCCATGACGCCACGCGGGCGGTGTTCGCGTTCTCCCGGCTAACGATGAGCCAGGCTTTCAGCTTCGGATAGTAGATGCCTATAAATGCGCCTAGCATGAAGTAAGACATGTAGGATAATGACCAGCTTCCCTTATTGGGTACTTGGAGAGCGTATTTGTTCAGCAGAATGAACGTCCACTGCAAGGCCAACCCGAGCGGAACGCTCCACTTGGCGATGACAGGCTTGCGCTGGAACAGCCACAGGAACAATGGAAACAGCAGATAGAACTGGATACTGATAAAGACGAAATACAAATGCGTATATGCTTTCCCCGTCGCCAGCTGCATAATGAACTTCATCATCGATTCTTCCAAGGAGCGATCACGATAATGAATAACGTGCAGCAGAACGAAATAAAACACGGAAAATAGGCAGTACGGAACGATAATGTACTTCAATCTTTTTTTGTAGAAATTGGCGATAAGGCGTTTGTCCAACGGACGCGAAGCATAATTGTAGAACAGAACGAAGCTGCTCAGAAACAGAAATGTCGGTGTCCCTATCTTTGTGAAAATGTTGAAAAAGTTATACAGGAAATAAAAGTTGGATTCCTTCATGGCAAGCGTTGCGAACGATGTTGAGTGCACGCACAGAACCCCGAGAATCGCCATGGCTCGGACGAGTTGCACTTCGGACAGCTTTTCTCTCACAAGACTTCACTACTCCCTCTTTGTTTGCTATTTAGCGAAGTATAAGGGAGTGATCTTAACGAATCCGTACAGCAATTCTTAGCATTTGCTTAGCAAAAGATTAAAAAAGAGCTCACGCCCTTAAAGGTGTATGAATCACCTTCAAACAGCGTGAGCTCCGGGAAGAGGGAACCTCGTTTCGAACGTTGTCTGTCGTTCGTCGCTATATACGGATATTTTACCGCCATGCACCTCGATAATGCTTTTCGTAATCGCGAGCCCGAGACCGGTGCCGCCTGTTTCCTTCGAGCGGGATTGTTCTACCCGGTAGAAGCGGTCAAATATGAATGGCAGGTCTCTCTCCGAAATCGGCTCTCCGTAATTTGTAATTTTGACAAACGTCTCATCTCTTTCTTCACCGATAAAAATGTCGATGTATTTGCTTTTGTTGCCATATTTTATTGCATTAGATATCAGATTCTCGTAGGCGCGAACGAGTCTGTCTCCGTCGGCGGCGATCTTGAAAGGCTGATCCGCCGCATGAATGCGGCAGGTCATCTCTGCGCGTTCCAAGCTGGGCACGAACTCTTCGATTAACTGCCTGATGAAGCCCTCCATGTCCAATTCGGCAATTTCAAGCGGAAAGCCGTTGTTGATGCGTGTATACTCGAACAGATCGTCTATCAATTTTTTCAAGCTCAACGCTTTCTCGTAAGCGATGTTGACGTAATAGCGCAGCTCGATCTCATCCTTATAGCGATCGTTTTCAATGAGCTCCAAGAAGCCGAGGATGGAGGTCAGCGGCGTCCGTAAATCGTGCGATACGCCGGTAATGAGATCATTTTTCGTCTTTTCGGCATTTCGTTCTTCCTGGATGGAATGGCTTAACTGGGCGCTCATTTGATTGATGCTGTCCGCGACCAAGCCTAGATCGTGATCGGGCTTGACCGGTATGGCATGCACGAACTGTCCCTTCGCTATTTCTTGCAGGCCAAACGTAATTTCCTGCAAATAGCTGTTCAACTCCTCTGCCATCACATTGACTTGGCCGGCGATCATGCCAAGCTCATCCGAAGTTTTGATTGGAATGGTATAATCGAAATGTCCGTTGGAAATTTCCCGCAATCCGTGGTTGATCTGCTCGATGTAAGCGATAATGGAACGGCTCAACACAAAATAAAAGAAAAGGAACAATACGATGCCGGTCACGATGAAGACCGGGGTAGAGCCGATGTTGTTCACGACCCACTTAATCGGAATGTTGAAAGGCCTGAAAGCGAGCATATACGTAGACAACAAGCGGCCAAGCAATAGAAAGAGAGCCGTGCCGGCCAGACTTGCGACGAACACGAGCAGGAACTTCCACCGGACCGTATAAATCAGTTTGTTTTTTTCCATTCCGGCACCTCCCTGTTCAGAAGTTGTTCAAATAGTCCTCTTATGATCACGCGCTAGTTAAGAATCCATCTTATAGCCGATGCCCCATACCGTCTTAATATATTTCGGACTCTGGTTGTCCTTTTCGATTTTTTCACGGATTTTGCGAATATGGACCATGACGGTATTTTTCGATTCCATGAACGGTTCGTTCCATACTTCCTGATAAATTTTCTCCATGCTGAGCACGATGCCGCGGTTCATTGCCAATAGCTTCAGGATGGAGAATTCCCGCGGCGTCAGCTTCACGGGGGTATCGTCCACCGTTACGGAATGGGTGGCGATATTGATAACCAGGTCGTCGATTTGAATCTCGTTCTCGTTCGGGAGACGTCTGGTGTTGAATTGCTTGTACCTGCGCAGCTGGGATTTCACCCGCGCCATCAGGACGAGCGGGTTGAACGGCTTCGCCACATAGTCATCCGCTCCGATGCTGAGTCCCGCGATCTTATCGATGTCTTGGCTTTTGGCGGACAACATAATGATCGGGATGGTGTTTTGCTCGCGTATTTTCATGCATGCCTGAATGCCGTCCATGTGCGGCATCATGACGTCCAAAATAATCAAATCGACCGAATGGTTCTGCAACAGCTCCAGAGCCACCAATCCGTTGCTTGCTTTCAAGAGTTGATACCCTTCGTTTTTTAAATAAATTTCGATGAGTTCTGCAATTTCTTTCTCGTCGTCTACCAATAATATCGTCTCTCTAGTCATCGGACAGACTCCTTTTCGACATATGCTGCCATTTTCCTTATCGGGTAAACGCCGACAAGACGCCCCTTGTCACAGGAAGCGTCTTGACATATCGTTCATCCGATTCTTCTTGTCATCACTGACTTATTCCTTCGCATCCGGCATCGGCAAAAACACCATATGGATCGGCAGATTGCTGCCAGAGGCGAGAACGAATGAAATTTGGACCGTTTCTTCCTTGTTGCCGGTGCGGTACAGCACGCCGGCTTCTTCCGGATTGATCAAGATGCTTTCCTCCGTCATATTGACCACCTTGCCGTTAACCAGAAAGGCTCCGGCATAGTGTCCGCCGCGCGCATTCAAGGCGATGACGGTCCGGGGGGCGACTTTGATTTGCGTACTGTACAGTACGCCCGTATTGCCGATGTTTCGTTCTTCCTGCCCTGTAATGCGGTCTTCACCGATTACGAAATCATCGTTGTTATCGTCTCCGATAATAATCCGCTGCGGCTTCTCTCCAAGCGTGCCGCTTATCTCCAGCGACCGGTTGCCTTGCGGGAACGTGCCCCGCACATGCCTGCCGTCCCGTTCCAAGTGGCTCAGCTGCGGCAGAGAGGCGATAGGGTCCTTCTCTGGATCGAGAATGACAACGGAAAATTCAATCTCCTGATCGGTATGAAACTCCGAATATGACGTCATGGTCAAGCCCGGCTTGAGGGTCACCTTGCTAATATCGGGCAGCACGATGGCCGTCTCGCCTGCCGGCACCTTGAATGCATTCACAGGCTCGGACACGGTCAAGGATCCGAGAAATCGCGATACGGCTGTTTTTCCGCTCGTAGATACGTATTTCGTCGGTCCGCCCATCCCGAACGATTTCAAGGTGACATTTGCATCTGCCGTGCCGTGGTTCGTCGCCAGCAAATATACCGACAGCTCCTTCTGCGACCGGTTCTGGTTGTGAATGTTAATCCGGAAGTCGCCGGTCAGCTTATCCTGGTAGCCGATGCCTTCCTCTCCGTACAGATGCTCGGGGCTGTTGCTGCGCACGAACGTCATCGGATTGGAAATGGCGTTGTATGTAACCTGCTCATAGCCCAGCACGCCATAGTTTTCCACCGAGATTTTGCTTCCCGGCGGCGTGAAGAGCAGGCCGTGCTCCTCAGGTGTGTACAAGATTTCATCCGTTACCGACACCGTCTTGGTGACCGAGTGGGTCAAGCCATGCTTGTTCTCCACTTCCAGCGTGATCTCGTGATCGCGCGGTTCGAAGAAGGCAGACGCCTTGCCGGTCCACGTTCTCTTCACAATCTCGCCGTCCTCGTCATGACTGTGGTCCTCGTAACGAATGTTCTCGCCCATCTTGTAGACGGTCTTATCCGTCGAGAAATCGGCCACGGGCGCGGAATGGGTCTCGGGGCCCGAGCTCCAGGACAAGCTATAGCCTGCTTCGGATGCGCTCAGCTTGCTGTCCGTCAGATCGGCCCATGTGCGCAGCGGAACCATCAGGCTGCCTTTCTGAATGTATAGAACGCCCGCCGAAGTGACGGCAGAGCCGTTGACGTCGATGTTCTTCGTATTCGGTGTGAAGCGGATAGACACGTCATCTTTCGTAACTATTGCATCTTTTGTCTCTGCATCATAGGAGAGCGAGAAGCCGTACACCTGCGCGATGCTCTTCAGAGGGACATAGGCTCTGTCCTTTTTTTGGGTAACTGGCTGATCGGCTTTGATCGTCTGGCCATTGTAGTTCATGCTGCTGCTATTTTCCGTTAAGTTGAGACTGTGGCTGGAACTGCCTGCTGCGTCCGCGGTCGGTCCGAAGGCAAATAGCTGCCAAGACAGCGCCGTTCCTATCGCGATTGCTTTAAAGCTTTTTGAGATGTATGCATTCATGTTTCCACTCCTTCATTATAGTCGATTTTTAACATATGGGACATGTGAATATATATTTAACGCTTGTTTGCCGGAAAAGTTTCGCTCGAAAGTCGAATGCTGGAATAAGCGGGGAGGCGAGGAGGTGTGGCGCGCCGCGGCACATGGGCAGAAATAAATTTCTTTTCAAAATTTTGCTCATCGAGCTTCAACAAATAAAAACCAGGGTCCATGACCGGGGAAAAAACGGGCTTTGTGCCGGATGTAAAACAGATGGCGTCAAAGCAGCCCTGTGGACTGCTTTGACATCGATGTCTGGGCCATAAATCCGTCCCGAATGCTGAACCCAATCATTACCACGCCGCAGCGCGCAAAATAAAGAACAATTTTCACGGGTTCGAGGTTCATTGCAACGTCATATGGTTGAGCTTCTTGCGGCCGTTGTCTGAAAAACGGGATCCCATTCATACTTTTCATGATAGATGCGGTTCACTTCTGCGGCCAAGCGGCTCCAGTCTTCGTTCGGATACTGTTGAATCATCCGGTACAGGCGGAGGAACCGATCTTTGGGCAGCCGATGCGCGTAACGCCGCACCAATCCTGGATAAGCCTGCACGTAGCGCTTCATGCGCACGGCCGCTCCGGCCGCCCCGGCGAGAATGTCTTGCCCGTTATCGAGTCCGAGAATTTCAACTTCATGATTGATGACATATTGAAACGTTTTGTCTTTAATCAAATCGCGTTTAATTTTCGCTATTTCGCCGATGTAATCTGCCAGCAGCGGATCATACTGGCTGATGAGCAGCGGCTCCAGCACTAAGTCCATATCTTTGCGCAGCGCGAAAAAATGGAGCAGCGCGACCTGCTGCAGCCGAATCGTATCATTATGAAGCAGCGTGCCGAGCTCGCGCAGCAGCTCATAGGTTAGCTGCTTGTCCGTATCCCAGTTGGAAAAGGCGGTTTCCCAGTCGCGGTACACATCCTGCCCGATTCGTTCCCGCTCGCGCTGCAGCAGCTTATCGAGCGCCCGGTTCACTGCGAACGGCTTCATCCGCCGCTGCATGAGCCAGAGGAGCGATACGAACAGAAGTCCGGCGGCTCCGCAGAGCGCCATCTGCAAGGGGCCATCGCCCAGCAGCACGCCTGCAAGCGCAATGAGCGCGGAGATGAGCAGCGTGGCGATGCCCGCTCGGCTCACTTCCGCCTCCGCCTGCCGTTCGACCGGGATGATGGAGGATTTCCCGCATGACGGGCATTCCTCCTCCGCTAACACCGTAAAGGTTTGACAATGTTTGCACACCCTTAACTTTTGATAGGCGTATCTCGTTGTATGATAGGGTCTAAAAAACACGGGTATCTTTTTCATCATGATGGACCGCTTTCGCCATTTAGTATCGTCAACAAGGTCTGATCGATATCGGCATGGGAGGGCGTCGACTTGCGGCGGACCCAGTACAGTATCGATTTGACGGCGACAAATAGAAACAAAATACCCAAACATCCGTAAGCTAACATATGAAAATCCTTCCTTTTGCTATAGAGGGTATGGAAAAATTCACTTTTTGAACATGCACTTATAGACAATGATTATATCATAACGGGCGAATCGTGGTAGAATTAGTAAATAAATTGTCATATCAGGGAGACTTATGACGGGGAAGGAAATTTTTTATTCAGAAAATCTTCATATAATATTAAGAATTATGAGGTATAAACATATAGTACCGATCCGTCTATTAGACTTTATACCTATCATTACACATTTTTTCATAAAGGAGTGCAACTATGCTTCGTAGAAATCATTTCGCTTTTATTATGTTGTTGACTCTATCTATATTATTGCTGCCGTTGACAGGGCAACCTCCCGCAGCGCATGCGGCTCAGCAATCGTCCAAAATCGACTCCGTCCTCGTCGTGGACGTGAGCAACTCGATGGATACAAGCGATAAGGACAAGATCGGCAATGAGGCGATGAAGATGTTCATCGACATGTTGTCGGCAGCGGGCGACAAAGTCGGGATTGTCGCTTATACCGATAAAATAGAACGCGAGAAAGCCTTGCTGGAAATTCAATCCGATGCGGACAAGCAGGATTTGAAGCAGTTCATCGATCAGTTGAACCGCGGCCCTTACACGGACATTGCCGTAGGCGTGAAGGAAGCGGTCAAGGTGCTGCAGCACGGTGCCGATCCGGCGCATGAACCGATGATTGTGCTGCTCGCTGACGGCAACAATTATTTGAATAAAAACGGAAGCCGGACGCAGGAGCAGTCTGACCAAGAGCTCAACGAGGCCGTAGCCGATGCCCAAAAGAAAGGCATTCCGATCTATACGATCGGGCTGAATGCCGATGGACAGCTGAACAAGGACGCGCTGGCGGAGCTGTCGAAGCAGACGGGCGGCAAATCATTCGTGACGGCGTCGGCGGACGAGCTGCCGCAAATCTTAAGTGAAATCTTCGCCAGTCATTTGAAGCTGAAGATCGTGCCGATCCAATCGATTACGGCCAACGGCAGCTATCAAGATGTCATCGTGAATGTGCCGAACGCCAACGTCATGGAGGCGAACATCTCCCTTATGTCGTCCAAGCCGATTGATGTAAAATTATTCGATCCGTCAGGCAAGGAAGCAGCCATTCCCGCGGATGACGCGCAGTTGTCCCGCTCCAAGAGCTATTCGCTCATCAAGCTGATCCAGCCGGTTCAGGGCGACTGGAAGCTGCAAGTCAAAGGGGTAGCCAAAGACAAAATCGATATCAATCTCGTCTTTAACTATGATCTGGAGCTGGCGATGGATCCGCTGCCGGCGCAAGCCTACAAGAAGGGCGACAAAATCGAAATCAGCTCGTACCTGACGAGCAACGGCCAGAAGCTGCAGAACAATGCGCTCTATCAAAATATGAATGCCGTATTGACCGTGAAGGATCTCGACACAGGGGCTACGAAGGAAATTCCGCTTGACAATCTTGGGGATCGCTTCAAGGGCGCTTATGAGATTGAGGATAAGCATGAATATGAGTTGAAGGTGCGGGCGGAAGAGAAAAGCTTCTACCGGGAGACGAAGCCGGTCAATGTGAGCGCGAAGCCCGGTGGAGCGGGCGGCACCACTGCGGCAGGCTCGGCTGAAGAGAAGAAGCCTTTCCCGGTATGGCCCGTAGTCATCGGAGCTATCGTGCTGGCGGCGATTGCCGCCGCGGCCTATTTCATTATGGCGGCCGTGAAGAAGGCGACGCGCGGCTTCGTTGGCCAGATGGTGCTTGAAGTACGCGACGAGAACACGGGGGAGAAGACATACCCGCAGTATAAAAAGCTGACGGCCTTTAAGGGCAAATTCACGCTCCATCAGCTGCTGCAGCTGGCGCCTGAGCTGAAGGAAACCGAAACGATCGTGTTTGTGCCGAGCAAGGGCGACCGCGTCCTGCTGAAAAACGGATCGGCAGTCACGATTGAGAAATCCGGACGAGCAGTGGACGCGAGCAGCGGCCTGGAATTGAAGACCGGCGACCGGATTGCCGTACCGTTAAGCAGCGTCGACAAAACGGTATTGATCGAATATCTCGTATAGGGGGAACCATAATGAAACCGATAGTAAGAGAACATATTCAGCAGTTGGACGTGTCGCTCGGCGGAGGAATCGTCAGCGATAAGATTCGGGTTGAAACGATCGACAATCCGATTCTCATTATCGGGCTCGGCGGCACCGGGATTGACGCGCTGCTGCGCTTGAAATATCAGATTAACCGCCGCTTCAAGCTGCCTGAGGACCCGATTTCGAAGAAGAAGCGCGAGAAGCCGGACAATGTGGAGTTCCTGGCGTTCGAGACGAACGAACAGGATCGCAACAAAAAATATAAAGGAATCGGACTCGATCCGCTCAATGAATTCGTGCTGCTGTCGAATGCGGAAATCGGCGGATTGCTGCAGAACCGCAGCATTCTGGAGCCGTACATTACCGAATGGCTGTCGCCCGAGCTGAGCATCACCGACGGGATGAACGGCGCGGCCGGCGTCCGCCAGGCGGGACGGCTGCTGCTGTTCACGAAGATCAACCAAGTCGTGCAATCGATTGACAAAAAAATCAAGACGCTGTCCGTCGGCACGAACAAAAAGCTGATGGTGTTCCTGCTGTCTGGCTTGTCCGGCGGCACGGGGAGCGGCTGCTTCCTCGACATCTCGTACATCGTGCGGGGCATCATCGAGCGCGATCACGGCTCTGCAGGCATCGATCGCGTCAATACGCTCGGCTATTTGTTCACGCCGGATGTGAACTTGGCGAACAAAAGCTTGAGCGAGCATACGCGCGAATATGTCAAGAAGAACGGCTATGCCGCGCTTAAAGAGCTCGACTATTGGATGAATGTCGACAGCCGCGGCGAACGGTTCCGGCAGAAGTACGGCAACATTTTGACGGTTAATTCGCCGCTGCCGCCGTTCAATCTATGCCATCTCATCTCGGCGACGAATACGGAAGGCAAGCTGCTCGAGAACGCTTATGATTATTGCATGAACGTCACGGCGGAGAACATTACGAACTTCATGGCGAGCGAGGAGAAGCAGTCCGGCGAGGAATTCGCGATTCACGACTATATCAGCAACATCCGGACGAACATCGCACAGATGAACAAGGCGTATCCGGCCAACTACGAGTACAACATTATCGGAGCCTCTTCGGCGGTGCTGCCGATTGAAGAGATGACAACGTATCTGGGCTATCGCTTGTTCAACAAGATGGAGAAAATGTTCGAGAAGGCGCCAAGCCAGGAGGATGTCGAGAAGTTCGCGCGCAAGCTGGGCATCGATCTCGACACGATGGTGAAGACGTTCGAATCGCGTGTTCCCGAGCCGCTGCCGGGTTATGAGAACAGCGAACGCTTAAGCTATCACAATGTCATCAAAATGCAGGTCGTGAACATGGATACCGAGCTGGAGCAGAGCTTCCTGGCACGGGCCCGCGAAGAATATATCAAGGCGAAGAAGCAACTGCCGGGCGAGATCGTCGGGCAATTCACGGACCAGATCCGCAGAATGTTCCTTCATCCGGAGCAGGGGCCATTCTATGTATCGCGCCTCATCTACACGGAGAAGGGCTTCTGTCTCCTGAAGATGCTGCTCTCCTATATCGAGACGCTGCGCGAGAATCTGCACCGGATTCCGCGCGACATTGAGTCGGCGCAGGAGCAGGCGAACGATAGGCTCGGCGACGCGAAGAGCGCGTTTATTTCCAAGGATAAGAAGAAGAACAACTACATCGAGGCCAAAATCAACGAATATTGGCTGCATGCCGACGTCGAGCGCACGGAGCAGATGATCGAATTTTATGAGGATCTGCATGAGCTGCTGAACCGGGAGAACAACCGCATTTATAGCGTATTTACCGAAATTTTGAACGCGTTGAACGCTATTTTCGAGAAGAACGGCGACATCCTGATCAATGGCGAGGAGCAGGCCGATCATAAAGGCAACCGCACTTACTACTGGAATATCGTCAGCGTGCCGGACATCTCGAAGGTCATTAGCAACATCATGGAGCAGAAGGAAGTGGACGATCTGATCCGCGATTTCTCCATGGAGCTGTTAAACCGCTCGAACCAGTGGATTAAGGAGCAGGAGCTTGATATCGTCAGCTCGATTTCCGACTTCCTGTCGGACAAGTTCGGAGACTTGATTACGCAATCGATGGAAGAGTTCCTTGTGATGAAATTCGGCAACGACGAGTCGATCGACAAGTTCGTTGAACGCAGCATCGCAAGCAAGCTGGATGGAGAAGCGGTGCCCGTGTTCCACCTGAGCAACAGCTCCGGCAACCTGCATTTCCCGCGCTGGGGCTTCGTGTCTGTTCCGGTGAAAGCCCCGAGCATTTTGAAAGGCATTCGCAACTACCAGAACAATGCGGTCGGCAAGTCCAACTTCACGGTGAAGGAGAGCGAAGTGAAGAATCGCATCTTCTGGCTGAACACGCACAACGGGGTGCCGCTCTTCGTGTATACGCCGCTGAAGGTATATGAGGAGAGCTATGAACGGACGATTCTCGACAAAGAGGGCATCGGCCGCCATCTTGTGCAGACCGACAAAGTGAACTGGACGTACTTGCCGTCTCCGATTCCGGAGAAGTCTTGGGGCGATACCTATATGAACGCGCGCGTGCAGAAGTATAATTCCCGCGTGCGTGCGGAGTTCGACAAGGCGCTGCAGTCCAAGGTCATCATCGAAAAAGGCATGGATGAGAATACGAGCAATCGCTATGCCGCCATCTTCACGAAGCCGTTTGACTTGAATGGCGTTCTGAATGCGTATGATCTGCAGCTTCAGGCAGCCAAGCCGAACCTGGGCGAGGTGAAGCGGGCTTATCTTGATCTGAAGCGCATGCTCGAGGATGGATTGGAACAAGAGGGAGCCAAGGATATATTCGGCAGCATTAGCGAAGAGCTGGCGAAGGAGAATCTCATTCGCTCGCCGGAGCTTATTTTGCGCATGCGCGAGGAGCTCGCCAAATACGACGCTATCCGCGCGAAGGCATCCGAATTCGAGGAGCTGATCGGGCAGCATCAAGATGAAGAGAAATGGCAGGACCAGTTCATCGAAGCGCTTTACACCGGAACGATTTGCAAGAAGGGCGCGCTCTATGTCTATGACCGCGACGCAGAGGAGGAAGCTTGGGAACCGTTCGCCAATCTGGTGAAGAGCCGCGATTATGTAGAATTCGAGGTATTCGAGAGCTTCCGCAAGCTGAATGAGAAGCAGCGCAGCACGCTGCTGCGCAAGGCGGCCCGCCGTTCGGCGGAATTGACCGCTTCGGAGGATGTGACTCCCCTCTTGACGAAGCTGGATGAATTGTACGAGGCGTTCCTGGAAGCGCGCGAACGCTTGGAGTATGAGAAGATCGAATTGACGAATGGCGAAGATGCGTATCAATTCTATAAGCAGCTGACCACGAAGCTTAACGCGATTCGCAGAAAGTTGAAGTAAGCGGATGAACGAATATGTGGAACGGTTCGCATCCGAATATGCGATGGCAGAAGAAAGGTTGACTGGACAAGGGGACGGCCAGAGCAGCATCCATTATCCGACCGTGTTCTTGTTCGTCGGAGACAAGACGGCGGATGCGATTGAACCGATGATTCGGATTAATGAACGCAAGTGGGATAATAGCGCCGGTGTCATGTACGTGCACGCAGTAGCGCGTGACGGCGCTGCGCCTGGCGCGCTGGCTGCAGCCGGCTCCGGCACGGCGGGGGACGGGTCGGACGCGCGCTCCGGCGGTTCTCGGCAGCACAATCCGAATCATCCGCAGGTGACCCGGCTTGTGCTCCCTGTCAGCGCAGAGCAAGGGAAAGAAAAAGGAAAGACGATGCGTAAAGAGCTATATCAGCAGCTGTACCAGAATGAAGGCAGCCTGTTCGAGCTGAACCGCGCCCTGCGCCAAGTCAGTCACAATATTGCCGAGTATGGCCGTTTGTACGCTTCTTTCGATCGGATCCATCTGGCTGTCATTACGCGGGTTGATGACCCGCTTAATGTGTTCATTGCAGAAATCGCGCTGCTTGCCGAAGCCATCTTCAGCCAATCGTTCAAGTCGGTGCAGAAGGATCTGTATGCGCTGATTAGCGAACGCGAACAGGTTGAGGTATTCGGATATGCCAGCTCCGTGGGCGTCGCGTTCCTGCGCGAGCTGGACTACATGCAGAGCGCGGATTACGCATTTTCAGCCCGCTTGCACGTGACGGAGGACGGCATCTCGATTCCGGTCACGCACTCCGCCTCGCCTTTGTTCGATCTCGTGTACGTGCTGTCGGACAAAAATGAACGCGGCATATCGTCTTTCCATGACATGGACGACAATTACGACATTATATGCCATATGAATTTGCTGAAAAACCGCAAGCTAAAAGATTCGAGTCAAGACTTCAATAGTAGCGGCTATAACAACACGTCCTTCAAAAATAACATCATGACCGAAACGGGCCGTCAAGGCTATGTATCGGCTGGCTTCTCCAGAGTAAAACGCCCGAATCAATCTATTGCGCTTGCCGTGCTGTACCATTTCTGCAGAGAGCTGGTCTTGCGGATGGAAGGCGGACCGGACTGGAGCGCTGCGGAGAAGCTGGCCTTCTTCGGGCTGGATCCGAATGCGATGGCTGCCCGCGTGGCTCATGCCTTGCCTGATGACAGCAGAATCAGCGATATGAACGGCATCATGACTCACGATGTGAGCTTCGGCCAATTGAAGCGGATGACGCTGCGGGAGGCGGAGTCTGCCTTGTTCGGAAGCGGCTGCCATGTTTATTTCCAGGACAACTATGCCAAGGAAGCCGAGAAATATATGATGCAGCTAAATGCGGCGGAAGAGCTGAGCCGCACGATTCAAAGGCGGATGTCCGAGCAAGCCCAGGTCGGATTTCATCAAGTGTGCGAATGGACGAATGAAGCCAACGAGTCGGGGAGCGTATGGAAGGATCTGCATGCCCGCATGCGCGATCTTGCGCGGGCGCTCGATTCGGCGCGGGCCGAACTGGAACAGGTGTATCAGGAGCGGGTGGAGGAACAATCGTTCCAGCGCCTGCCATTGATGGACAAGCACAATGTGCGCAGCTTCGTGCGCAGCTTCTTCGATACGGTATACCGCAGGAAGCTGGAGCTCTTGCGGATGGAGACGGAGCTTCAGCTGTACCGGCGTCATGAAGCCGAGCTGGAGCGGCTGCACGCGGTTTATAAGCAGCAGGTGCAGCAGCTGAATAAGCTGGAGCATGCGCTGCGGGAAGCCGCGCTGGATAGCATTCGCCATGCCGACGATTATATTGGCCAAAACATAATGGAGTATTACGAGCGTGTCACGGCAACGATTATGCAGGACATCGAAGCCAAGCGAGGCCAAGGCGTCTTCTTCGAAGAGCGGTACATGGGCGGCATTGCGCAGCTCCTGGAGTCAGGAATCGAAGCTTTCACCGCGAGGCTGATTGCCGTGTGCAGACAGCATATTTTGACAGCTGAGCCGTTCAAGCAGACATTCGAGGAGGAACTGCTGCGCCGGGCGAACGTGACGATCGATTACAGCAACCGCGAGGTGCTGTCGAAGGACGAGCTGTTCAAGAAGCTGTATCGAACGTTGGAGGACCATGCAGGGATTAACATCCGCCTGTTGGACTATACGCACGAACACCGCTATGAGGAGAAATACTTTTTCGGAGACGCTGCGAGCGAGTTTATCGGTTATGCGCTGAGCGCCGACGATACGTCCCGCATATACAAGCTTGGCTGCGTGCATGAGCAACGGAGCAGCGGCGTCGAGAAGCTGAACATTATGGGCGGATTCCATATCGAAGATATTATGTATTACCGGAACGGCAAAGTGTACTACGAAAGCTACCTTGAGAACGGATATGAGTTCCATGGCATTGATCCAGGGCTGCTGCCGGAGCTTCGGTGATCGGGCTGCATCGGGCTAGGCCGGGCTAAATCAAGGCCGGGCCAACGCGGCATCAGACTGAACAAGGCTAGCGGACGGAACTGTAACTTCTAAATTCCATATGAAAGGAGGCAGACCATATGAATCGCAAAGTGAACATGCTCATGCTGCTGTTCAGCTTAATCGGGGGCGCGGTCGGCTTTGCCTGCGGTGAATGGCTGCTGCACAGCCTGCTCGGGGAGTGGCCGAATATCGTCGTCGTCGGCCTTTACTTTGGCATCATCGCGTTTTTTATCGGATTATTCTGCTTAATCGCCGAGCTGATATCTCCCCGCTTGAACGGTTCGTCCTGGCGGCAGCGGTACGCAGGCGCTTCTTGGAAGCTGCTCGTTCCGGCAACCTTGGTCATGCTGTTCGTGGCGGGACTGGCGCTGGAATTCGTGTATCAACTGGACGTCGGCGGATCTAAGCCGATCAAAGACATTGCGCTCGTCATTGATCATTCCGGAAGCATGCAGCAGAACGATCCGCACAATCAAAGATATGAAGCCGCAAAGCGCATGATTGCCGAGATGGACAGTGACAAGCGCGTTGCGGTTATCGCTTTTGACGATAGAGCCGAGCTGCTGCAGCCGTTCACGCAAGTGAAAGGCCAAGCGGAGAAAGACGCGATATACGCCAAGATGGATGCAATCGATTCATTGGGAGGCGGGACGGATATCGGACTGGCTCTCTCCGAAGCGATGAAGCAGATTCAGGACAACGAGGACGCGGGACGAGGCACGATGGTTGTGCTGCTGTCGGACGGCGTCAGCGACTTGAATACAAGCCAAGCGCTGGCGGAGTACCGGCAGCGGAGCATTGCGGTGAACACGATTGGACTCAATCTTGTCAACGGAGACGGAGCGATCCTGCTGAAGGAGATTGCAAGCCTTACCGGCGGGCAGTACTATGATGTTGCAAAAGCAGACGAATTGTCGTTCGTCTTCAATACGATTTACAGCACCATCGGAGACCGTACATTGGTTACGGAACGCACAGGAACGGTGCAGGACAGCGGTTACTACATGGCGCTGCGCCTCGTGGCGCTCACCCTTATCGGGGCGGCTCTCGGCCTGGCGCTCGGCTTGGTGTTCGACAACCGCTACTTGGCGCGAAGCTTCGCCATCGGCGGAGCGGTGGCCGGTCTCATAGCCGGCGCGCTGCTGGAGGCGGGGTTGACCGGGCGTCCGTTCACGGACGGTCTGTGCCGCCTGCTCGCCGATCTGGTGCTCGCGGGCGTTACCTCGTTGTTCACCTTGATCGTGCCGGTCAAGGAGAGTTATGTGCCGCGTGAAGAGCGTCACCGGCGGATCTCGGCTGGACGTGCCGCGGACGGAGTGGCGGAACGGAAGCAGGACAGCCGCAGCAGCAGAGGATTCTAGTCTCGGGGAGGCCGATTACAGATGCAGTATATCGAAGCGGATTCAACGGCTCCAGTCATCCGCGGATTAACTCACGGCGTTGATGAAGACCGCTGCACGCTGCGGTGGCTGTGGCCGGACGGCGTTCAGGCCGTCTACATTCACAAGGCCGGCGCGGATGAAGGGCTGGACGGACAGCCGCCGGCCGCCGGCTTGAAGCTGTATACCAAAGATGAATATAAAGCCAACAACGGCTATTACGATCGGATTGAAGGAATAGGGCGGCTCGTATATACGGTATACGCCTGTATCATGACGGGCGGCGAGACGCGGCTCATCTTGCAGCCGGATGGCGCGAACCGCATCGTGCTGAGCACGGGCAAGGCCAAAATTTATGTTTCGATCCGTCAAAAAAGCGGGTTGTTCAAAAAGTACAAGACGGTTCAAATCCAAGTGAGGGCAGAGGTTCCGGTTGACCAGGACGTGCTGTGCTACGTGAAAAAACAAGGCGGATACCCCGCCAACAAGGAGGATGGGACGGTATATCCATTCGTCGAGCCATTTGCCCCGGGGCGGAATGTGCTGCCTGTCATTGAGATCGGCAAGGACGACTACATCCGCTTATTTTTCACCGACGGCCGCCTATACGGTCAATTGTATGAGTTGATACCGGAATAAGGAGGACAAGAACATGGGGATTTTTGATATTTTTAAGAAAAAGCCGCAGGCGGCGCCCAAACCGCTGTTCTACGATATCGTATGTCCGTACTGCTTCAGCAAGTTCTCGCCGGAGGACGTCGTATTCCGTGCGGCCCATCATCGGGAAGATGACGAGAACTACGCGCTGCAGGAAGACGAGAAGCTGAATAAATACCGGGAACGATTCGGTCTGGACACGGTATATGACATGGAGGCGGTCATCGATCCGCGCGAGATCCCGGAGGAGCATCATATTCATTCGGATCATGTGCTGATCGGTCTGAACGACCGCTACGGTGTCGTAACGCGGAGAAGACTGTGCCCGCATTGCCACAATGAGCTGCCGGTGACGGCAGGCAAAGTGCCGAGCAACATCATTTCGATTATCGGCGCATCCCAGGTAGGCAAATCCGTGTACATGACTTCTTTGATTCATACGCTGCAGCATATGACGGCCGATCATTTCGATGCCGCCTGCATGCCGCTGAACGCGGAGATTAGCCGCAAGTTCCGCACGATGTACGAGGAGCCGCTGTTCGAACGCGGGGATCTGCTCGCTTCGACGCAGAAGGAGAAGATGCAGGAGCCGTTTATTTTCCAATTCGTGTTCAAGGATGAAGCGAAGCCTCCGCTGACGCTGGTGTTTTTCGACGTCGCGGGCGAAGGTATGGTTGATCAGGACTACTTGGGCCTGCACGGCCAGCATATTAAAAATTCCGCCGGCATTCTATTCATGGTGGATCCGCTCCAGATCCGTTCGATTCGCGAGAAGATCCGGATTAAATACGGGGACACGTCGGGCGAATGGGTGCCGCAATATGACGAGCCCCGCGACGTGGTGCTGACGATGTTTGGTGACTTCATCGCCTATGAGGACAAGAACAAGACAGACATTCCTACCGCGGTCGTGCTGACGAAGAGCGATATGCTGCATTCGTTGAAAGACGAGGACGGCGAATACATTAAATCAAACAGCAATATTTTTAACAACATGGTTCACCGCAAGCATTTGGATTTGACCGAATTCGAGAATATCGACGGGGAAATCCGGCGTTTTATCGAGAAGGTAGACCGTCCGTTCAAAGGAACGATGGATGTATATTTCTCCGATACCGCCTACTTCGCCGTGTCCGCGCTCGGCAGCAATCCGGTCAATCAGAAGCTGCAGGGCGTCGTCAGCCCGATTCGTGTAGACGAGCCGTTCATTTGGCTCTTGTATAAATTGAATTACATCGAGGGGAGAGAACAGCTGTGACGCCTAAGACTCCCACACCGATCCAGCAGCAGATGTATACGCGAGAGCGGCACGGGATATTCCGCTCGACGGAAGGCTATGACACAATTGCCAAATCTGACGGGCTAGACCCTAACTTTGTTAAAAAAGTGCTGCATCCGTTCTGTGTCTATGATGCCCCCGCGGAGCTAACCGCTCGCGGCGAGAAGGACGAAGCCGTTTATCCAAAGGCGGTGCATCTGTTCCATACGGACACGGGGCAGATGGTGCTCGGCTGCAGCGCCTACCTAGCTGCTGATTTTACAGGGCTGCGCAGCGCCTTCTTCTCCCATAACTATGTCATTCCTGCGGAGCGCGCGGCAGAAGCGGCCAAAGACTATGCCTCTCTGCTGAATGCATCGTTTGCCGAAAGCTACGATATCGAGACAGGCATGTCGCTTCCGGAATTGGATCGCTTGCCCGCCTCAGCAGAGCCGTCTCCTCCGGATTCGCCCGCCGAGCTGCTCGCCAGCCTCGGCATCGATGAGAAGCTGTTCAAGCAGCTGCTGTTCGCGATTATGTCTTCGGTTGCAACGAAGCGGAAGGTGTACGTTGCGCTGGATGTCCCCGTGGAATCCATATCGGAGAACGCAAGGCAACTGCTTGGCGTACTTTATGCCAGCCTGCCTTATGCGTTCCGCAGCGTGCTTGGATTCATCACCTATGCGATGGAGCCGCAGAGCAAGAAGGGCATTCATCTTACCTTTGTCGAGCAAGGAAGCTTGCGTCCGAACGACCGCAATGTCGACAAAGATTATACGTTCGATCTCGCTTCGCAGCGCGTCACGAATGTGGACATCGACTTTGCGAAGCAGCCTTTTTTGAACTTTGCCTGGGCCAATGTGGGGCGTCCGGAGCGCGCGGACAGCTTCTATCAATTTGCCGAGCGAATGTTGGCGGATATGGATCCGAAGCGGCATACCGCGATCGCTAGCTATCATGAGCTTGCCGTGTTTTTTCAGATCGAAGAAGGCAACGAGGCGTTGTATGATGCGAATCGAAGCATGGTGCTGCGGTCGATGCTCGAATATTTGTCTCCCGAGGGGGCGCTTGCGGCCAAGGAGCGTCTGAACGAACTGTTTCTAGGCCGATTCAACCGCGAATTCGGGCTGGCGAAGCAGCGGCAGGTGGCGGATCTGTCCATTGTGAAGTGCTTCAAGGAGTACAATGAGCTGGACGGCGCCGATATGGGCAATAATTTGATTGGCTACTTGATCTGCGCCATTTATAATGCCGTGATGGAGAAGGGCAAGGAACGGGGCGAAGCGTTCTATGGCCTGATTGAGAGCGAGCCGGAATTGAGCCGGGCGTTCTTTGATACGGTATTGCGGGGCGGAAAAGCCAAAGAGCTGTTCGAGCCCTACATTCAACACAAATTCCATGCCGCGCAGAAGGCGATTGACGTCGTGCAGCTGGCGCATCATTGGTCAAGCACGCACCCGCTCGTGCTGCGGGATGATTCTTTCGTGGAGCTGGCTGCGACACAACTGGTGGAGAAGCTGCGCCGGGAAGCAGAGCCAGTCGCGGCGGTGAACGAGGTGCTGGAACGGATTGCGCGGCTGCCGATCGATGACAGCCGTTCTTCGGGGGCGAGCCATGCGGTGTTTATGGAGCGCCTGTCTTATGCGGCGAACGTGTTCCTGCTGACCGATTTGAACTTGGAGCAGGTGCGGAAGGAGCCGTTTCTGCAAATTCAATTTTTGCAGCATCCGCATGAGGTGAAGCAGTGGGTAGCGCGCTTCAATCAGCAGGTGCAGAACCAGGCGGCGGTAATGCTGTCTGCTTATCGCTGGTTCAGCGAACGGGACCCGGACCCGGCGGTGTTCGACGATCTGTCGCTGACGGAAATGGATCGTGTCCAACAGTTAGGCCGCAGATGGCTGCAGAAGGAGATTGAGCCATCCCAATTCGGCAGGCTGGTGCTTGCCTTCTATCGCGAAGCGGATAAGGGGTTGGTCGAATACGGGGCGCTGCTTCATTATTTGAGCCAGCATGCTCCGGATAAGGAGACGGTGTACCAGTTCATGAACTGGTCTGAGAAGCATCCGCTCTTTGCCGGTTCGAGAAAGCTTATTCCAGCCTATGCAACGGCGATTGTGGCGTACTTCAAAAAATATGATCGCGATGCGTTCAAGAAGCGGACGAATCGCCACTATTTCGCCCAGGCAGGCGCTGCGCTTCAAGCTGTATATGACAAGGCGCGGCTGGAGCTGTCCTCTCCGTTCATGAAGCTGATAAGACGGAACCGAAAGGCAAGTTTATTTTCGCTAGCGGCTGTCGTCGTTATTGGCGGGACGCTAATCGGTCTGCTTGCCGCAGGGGGATTTGAGAAGGACAAGCCGGTGTTGGCGGACAAGCCTGCAGATGATGCCAAGACGCAAGGGGATGCGCAGACAACTGCGGACAAGCAGCCGGCGGTATTCGCGCGCGACACGGAGGAAGACGTTGACGGCGTGAAAAAGACGGCGACGGAGCTGGTGTTCGACTTCGGTACGGCAGCTGAGTGTACGGCATTTCAGGCCAAGACGATTATCGTGAAGCTGGATGACGGCACGGAACGGGCGTTCACGGATAAGCGGCTGCAGCATGCTTGCGCGTCCGCTGCAGGGGCTGCAGAGACGCCGCCAGCCGATGCTGCCGGCGGTGCAATGGGAAGCGCGGCAGATGCCTCATCCCCGGCCTCGCAGGATAGCGGCGATACCGAAGCAGCCAACGGCGCTGACAATGCAGCTGGCAGCAATTCCGCACCGGAGATGGATGCGGCTCAGCCGGCTGCTCAACCATCGGGCGATCCGTTATATCAAGTCGTCGTTCCATTGGGGGAGCAGCTTACGCTCGCGAACATCAATCAGGTCATCGTGGATGACAAATTGATTCCATACATTGTGAAATAGGGGGCGCTTGTGCCCCTATTTTTCTGTTTTCTATTCCATATAGATATAAGGTTTTACCGAAATAGTGCCTTCTCGACCATATAATTTCATCGGGATTTATAATATAATATGTCGATATGTTTGTGTGAAGGTAGATATAGTAATGTTTGCAAAGGGGTTTAAAAAGCATTGAACGTGAATTTAGAACCTACCAATCGATCGTTGATTACTTCCTCGGCGAAGAGCAGCAATGTGCTGACGCTGCTGTTCACACAGTTGAGGCCGAAGCAGTGGACCAAAAATTTGCTTGTGTTCGCGGCCCTTCTATTTTCTTTGAAAGCGGTCGATCTATCGGCGTTCATCCGATCGCTAGCCGTTTTTTTTCTGTTCAGTTTTGTGTCGGGGTGCGTCTATATCATTAATGACTACGCAGACAGGGAAGCCGATCGTATACATCCGATCAAAAAAAATCGGCCTATGGCTTCCGGAGCTTTGAATCCGGTATTGGCATTATGGTTTGGCGGGGTGCTGCTGGCGGCTTCGCTGGTTGCATCGTATTTTATCAACCCGCTTCTGACAGTCCTGCTGGTTGTATACTTTGCCTTGAATGTATCCTATTCTTTCAAGTTGAAACATATGGTCATTCTGGACATCATGGTCATCGCTTCTGGCTTTGTCCTGCGCGCTATTGCGGGCGGGCTGGCCATTCACGTCCATTTAACGCCGTGGTTTTTGTTGTGTACGATGCTGCTGTCGCTATTTCTCGCTATCGGAAAACGGCGGCATGAGTTGTTTTTGCTTGAGGATCAAAAAGGCACTCACCGGAAAGTGCTCGAAAAATATTCCTTTGCGCTGCTGGATCAGCTGACTGGCATTGTCGCTACGGCGACGATTATAAGCTACTCGCTTTTTACTTTTACAGCCGGACGAACGATCTATCTCATGTGGACAATACCGCTCGTCATCTATGGCATTTTCAGATATTTGTACCTCGTTCATATGGAGAATAAAGGCGGGGCGCCAGACCGGATGCTGCTGGAGGACAAACACATCCTAGCAACCGTTGTTTTATACGTGATCAGCGTTTTGGCTATCTTGCTCCTGTTTGAGTAAGGAGCAGTAAGGGGTTGATACATACATATGCCGACAAAAATAGCTTTTTTTGATATAGATAAAACGATTACCCGGCATGATTCCATGCTTTTGTTCGTCAAGTACGGCATTGCGAAGAAACCGAGGGCTGCAATCCATTTGTTCTCGATTGCTTGGAATCTATTGCTTTACAAGCTGAGAAGGATACCTGCCGATAAAGCAAAGCAGGCGTTTTTTCATGCGATTGCTTACATGGACGAGGCTGATTTAGAAGCTTTTTATGATGATGTTCTTGTGAAAGATATGTACCAGGACGCCGTGGCCGAATTGAAGAGCAAGAAAGCGCAAGGCTTCCGTGTTTTACTCGTCACGGCTTCACCCCATGCCTATATGAAATACTTCACTAAGCTGGGCTGTGTGGACGAAGTCATCGCAACCCGGCTTGAAATGCGGGGCGGACGCTACACCCGAAACATTCAGGGAGTGAACTGCAAAGGGGAAGAAAAGGCGGTGCGGATTCAAGAATATTTGAATCTGCACCAACTTGCCATTGATTATGAGGCGTCATGCGCTTATTCAGACTGCATGAGCGATCTGCCCATGTTCAAGCTAGTCAAAAATGGCTACTTAATCCACAGCAATCAAGGTCAAAGTGAAGGGCTGGAGGAAATAAGATGGAACTCATGACTGCCCGGCACACGGGGAAGGTGCTGATGATCATTTCGGCTTTTTGCACAGCGACGGGACAGCTGTTCTGGAAATGGGGAGTGCACCAGCTGATTTATCTCGGAGTAGGATTTGTGTTCTACGGCGTCGGCGCACTGCTCATGATTAAGTCCCTCTCTCTGGAGAAGCTGTCCGTCGCTTACCCGCTCATGTCCAGCAGTTATATTTTTGCGCTCATCTATGGGGGGCTGCTCTTGAACGAAACCGTCAATCTGCAAAAGGGGATCGCCGTTCTGCTATTGATGATCGGAGTGGTGTTGATAAGCTATGAGAAGTGAATGGTTATGGGGTCTGCTTATATTGATGACGTTGTTCGGCTCGTTCGGAAGCGCGTGCTTCAAAATGTTTTCCCTGCGCAAAAAAAAGTGGATTCTGCTCGCCGGATTTCTGCTCTATGGGATTGGAGCACTGCTCAATATATATCTGCTGCGTTTTCTTCCATACACGGTTGTTCTTCCGGCTAACGCGTTAACCTATATTTGGACGATGTATTTGGCGAAAGTTTTATTCAAAGAAACGATCGGATTTTATAAGATGGCCGGCATTGCTTTTATTTTTGCCGGATTGCTGCTGCTCGTGTTGTAATCGGGATATCGGGATAGGACCAACTGATTTAAATGGAGGAAGAGATAATGGGGTTTTGGAAATCAGTGTTTTCCGAAAGGCAAGACAACCGGAAAGCGCTGCTGCTGCTTTTGTTTTTTTTCATATTTTACATAACGGTGAATATTCCTTTTTTGACGTATATGGAACAAAATAAAGCCGTTTTAAATCCGCTCAGTCCTTTTTATGGAGCGCCTTTTACGCTGAATTTATTCAATTTCGATCCTTCTCTTTATTATGCGCCGCAATCTTCTGTGATCCACCCGCTGCTTAATTACTTGTCAACACCGCTGAAGCAGCTTGCCGCTCTAACCTTTGGCAATGCCCTCTTTCTCGGTATTCAAAGCTTGATTAATGCGGCAGGCGTAGCCATCATGTATTACTATTTGCGCAAAAATAAATGCGGCAATGTATTGGCTGCGGGAACGGCGGCATTCTATGGAACCAGCTCTTATAGCCTTTTTACAGCCCTGATTCCGGATTCCTACCCTTATGCCATGTTCCTCCTTCTGCTAACGGTATTATACTGCCAATATTGCAGGCTGAATGATAGGCTTGATATATTGCCGGCTGCATTGCTGCTATTTCTTAACTTCGGCATTACGGTTACCAATGTGGTCACAGCAGCAGGAGCATTATTCTTCGGCACGCTCGGCAAGGGCAAGCAGTTTTGGTTCAGATGGATAAAGATAGCGATCGTATCCTTGCTGCTTGTCGCTCTCTTTACGATGCTGCAATTCTTTATTTTTTCGGGCAACTCTTGGATTACGACGTGGAAGCAAAATATACATGCCGGCGGTTTTAGCTACGTTGCTCCGTTTTCGTTGCAGCATCATTGGAAAGCGGTATACACGATGATTGAGAGCCCCATTATCACGCCACATCTGACTATGATTAACGAATCTATTATGGCGTTTGTCACGAATATGACCAATCCATTTGCGTTGCATGGCCATCTTATCGGAGCGATTGTCATCGGATTGACACTGCTGGCGCTGGCGAGAGGATATGCTGACAAAGAAGTTCAATCGCTTGCTGTATTTCCTCTCTTTGCACTGCTGCTGCACATTGTCGTCGGCTTTGGGCTGGGCGCATTTGAATATGATATGTATTTGTACGCAGGCCATTATCTGTTTGCCCTTTTTCTGCTGAGCGCGTGGTTCATTCACAGCCTGAGGGGCAAAGCCCGCAGCATTCTCACAGGGATCATCGTCATCTGTACGATAATTACGTTCACGGGCAATATTGCCGGTCACATGAAAGCGTTGGATAGCGTGAAGCAAATCTATCATCAAGTGGAATATTCTAGTGAATTTGTAGAGTAAATGGCCCACATTATGATAAGATAGTGAACGGAATGTAATATTATTGTAAAGGAAGTACGGCAAGTGAATAAAATGCATGAAATCAATTTGGAATCAAGACGCTCCCTGCTGCCAACAGTGACGGTTATGTCATTCCTGTTACTGGCCAAACTATCAATTCTTCGTTTATTCTTTTTTGGCGAAATCAGTGCAAGCGGATTGCTGAAGGATGCGGTATCCTTGCTGGTTATTATGAGCTTGCTGGAGCTCACGCTGCCCCGCAGAGTAAAGAGCACCATGTTTTGGGCGTTTAATGTTGTTTTTTCGCTCACTCTGTTTGCGGCTACTTTGTATCAGATTCATTTTAATTCGGTGCCGACGTATACGGCCCTTGGAGAATTGGGGCAGGTGCCTCAAATTCATTCCAGCATTCGCCCGCTGATCAAGCCTTCACATTTTCTGTTTTTCGGAGATTTTGCAATTGCCGCAATCATTGGGGGAATTCGCTTTTTCGGCAGCCGCCGGGCCATGCGTAATCGGGCTTCGGGCATCTCATTTGGTTCCTCTCGAAGCGTTGCATACAGATGGAAGGTTGCTGCTGCCTTCATGTTGGTGCTCAGCATCGGTTTTTCAATACTTTTCATTCATAATGGAGAAGCCATTGACAATGAACTTGTGAAGGCCGAAAATCTCGGCTTTTTGAATTTCCAGGTAGCTGCCGCTATTAAAAATAAAAGAGAGAATGACTTGATTGCCAATGGAAATCTGCAGCTGACGAAAGCGCAAGCGAAGTCGCTGCAATCGACCTACCCTTATCAGGAAGACGGATTCAATGCAGCCAAGCCTGCCTATTTTGGTTCAGCCAAAAACATGAACCTAATTATTGTACAAATGGAAGCATTTCAGAACTTCCCTATTCATTTAAAATTAGAGCAGCGGGAAATTACACCTGTACTGAACACCCTTGCTAAAGAAAGTTATTATTTCCCGTTCTTTTATCAGCAAATCGGCCAAGGCAATACATCGGATGCGGAGTTCTTGTCCAACACTTCTATCTACCCGACCGGGAAGGTCGCCATGTCAACGGGTTTTGGAAACAGACAGCTGCCGAGTCTGCCGCGACTCCTGCATGAGCATGACTATCACGCGGCAACATTTCATATCAATGATGTTCAGTTTTGGAGCCGTGATTTATTGTACCCTGGACTTGCCTTTGATCGTTATTATGATAAGCCTTTTTATAAAAATGACTATTTTAATGATTTTGGCGCTTCGGATGAAGAAATGTACCGGGTCGGCATAGAGAAATTGAGCGAGATGTCCAGCGACGGCAAGCCGTTCTATGCGCAGTTTGTTACGACGTCCAGTCATGCCCCGTTTGTCATTCCGGAAGATCGCCGGAGATTGAAGGTCCCGGCAGATATGAAAGGAACACAGCTGGGCAATTATTTGGAAGCTATCAACTATACCGATTACGCGCTTGGGCAATTCATTGAACAATTAAAACAAAAAGGGCTCTGGGATCATACGATGCTTGTTGTCTACGGCGATCACTCCGGAGTCAACCCGAAAGAGACGGACGGGAAGGAAATTACGGAGCGGCTGGGCATTCCCTATGATAATCAGGTCAGTCGCTTCAACATTCCGCTCTTGATTCACGTTCCGGGTCAGGGCGAAGGCAAGGTCGTTGAACGGATAGGCGGACAGATTGATATATTGCCGACTGTAGCCAATCTGATGGGAATATCGCTCGAGGAGCAACAGTTTACTGCGTTTGGACGCGATCTGTTGAACACGGATAACAACGTTATCGGCATGCGCTATTATTTGCCTACGGGCTCATTTTTCAATAATGACGTGTTGTTTGTTCCGGGTAAAGGCTTTGATGATGGAACGGCAATCTCTTTAAAGACGCTCGAACCTGTCCAGGTTCAGAACTCATATCGCAAAGACTATGATTATATTATGGCGCTGATGAAATTATCGGACGAATACGTTCAACTATTGCCAAAACGATAGGAACGAATGAACTGTGCGGCGGTCGGAGGCATCCTCGGCTTTTCAGACAAGGTGATGTGGTGTACTCTTAAGGAAGAAAACTGTATGCTCCGCTTGATTGCTCCGAGCATATTGTCTATTTTGACGACAGACGCATCACATGCTCTGACTGTATGGGCTGATCAAGCAGAAAGCGTCATCGGATACTATTTCTATGAAAAAGGAGACGAGATCAACCATGGCACACTTTGCAGCAATATTGGAAATGAAGGACGCATCCAAAAACCAGACGTTTCGCCAACAGCATTTAGATTATTTGGACAAGCTGAAGGAGCAAGGCAAGCTGTTCGCTAAAGGTCCGTTCGGCGACGGCTCGGGCGGCATGGTTGTATACATCGCCGATTCGATGGAGGAAGCGCGGCAGATTGCGGAGAACGATCCGTACGTAGTGGAAGGCGTAAGAGAGCTCAACCTGCGTGAGTGGAAAATCTAGGAATATTCGGCGGTATGCAACGAAAGCTCTAAGCATTTAAGACTCAAGAATCGAAAACTCAAGCAGCCAAAGGTGCGAAGTAAAGAAACCGCTCCTGCTCGGGAGGCTCGACATGAAGGATGAATTGGATCGATTGACTGAGATCGGCATGGAAAACCAAGAGCAAGATGGCGATGTCAACGGCGGGCTAGACAATCTGCTACTGCTGGATCGGACGAATGATCTTGCGGAAGCGGATGCGCTCTATCCGTTTGCGCTTGATGAACTGCTTTGCAGGCATGTCGGCAAGGGCGGCTCCCCGTTGTGCCATCTATGGCGCCATCCCCGTGCCTTTGTCATGGGGCAGCGCGACAGCCGCCTGCCCGGAGCCGCGGATGCGCAGCGCTGGCTGCAGTCGCTCGGGTATTCGACCCTTGTGCGCAATACCGGCGGCGCAGCTGTGCCGCTCGACCTGGGTGTGGTCAACATTTCGCTCATATTGCCAAAGCATGAGCGGGGAGACAAGCATTTTCACACCGACTTCGAGCGGATGTACCGCCTGATTCAGCTTGCGCTCCACGAGACCGGCTGCCAGGTGGACAAGGGCGAAGTCGAAGGCGCCTACTGCCCGGGTGACTTCGATCTGAGCATTGGCGGCCGCAAGTTCTGCGGAATCGCCCAGCGGCGCCAAGCGCACGCGTATATCGTGCAGGCGTTCGTCATCGCTGCTGGCTCGGGACGGGAGAGCACGCAGCTGGTGCGCGCGTTTTACGAACGAGCGGCCGCTGGAGCGGAGAGGCTGGATCACCCCGTCGTCACCGAGGAGAGCACGGCAAGCCTGGCGGAATCGGCTGGACTTGGCTCTGGGGCGGCTGAGGTGTTCACGGAAGCGGTCAAGCGCGTCATTCGCGCTCGGCAGACGGCGCAAGGTTTGAACGAAGCTGCAGCCAAGCTGTGGCTTCCGGATCCGGAGCAGGTGCGGGAGACGATGGGCTTGCTTCGTCGCCGGTATGGGATTGCACCGTAGACTGGGTAAACATCCTAACGAAACAGTAACAAGGGACGGGATAATGATATCCGGTCCTTTGTTTGCATTAAACAGCCATTGGATTCGAAAACAAAGAAATGAATGTCGAAAGCATGCAACCACTAAGTAGGAAAATAGGTAATAATTCATAGTCCGAGCAGGCTTGCGATAATCCGAGAGAGGGACTCCGCCATTACGCCTTTGTGCCACTCTGTCCGAGCATCAGGAGCTTCAAAATGAGCAGACCTCAGAGACTTCCCACCCGGTAAGGTATTGTCTTTAGACCTTTGTGCCACTCTGTCCGAGCATCAGGAGCTTCAAAATGAGCAGACCTCAGAGTACTTCCCACCGGTAAGGTATTGCCTTTAGACCTTTGTGCCACTCTGTCCGAGCATCAGGAGCTTCAAAATGAGCAGACCTCAGAGACTTCCCACCCGGTAAGGTATTGTCTTTAGACCTTTGTGCCACTCTGTCCAAGCATCAGGAGCTTCAAAATGAGCAGACCTCAGAGACTTCCCACCCGGTAAGGTATTGTCTTTAGACCTTTGTGCCACTCTGTCCAAGCATCAGGAGCTTCAAAATGAGCAGACCTCAGAGTACTTCCCACCGGTAAGGTATTGTCTTTAGACCTTTGTGCCACTCTGTCCAAGCATCAGGAGCTTTAAAATGACCTGAACCACACTTCCCTTCCCTTCCCTTCCGAGAGAAGACTCTCTGTCCGCTCCTTTGCATCATTCTCCCTTCTATTCAGCCCAGCAGGCTTGCCCTTGCAAATAAATAAATTTCATAATCTTTAGGAAATTAGCTTGAAATGAGAACGTGTGTTCCTTATAATGTATATAAGAACATTTGTTCTGAATCCGGAAAATCCCGTTGGCGAGGAGGATGTCTTAATGGAAGTCTTGCAATCTATCGTCACATTGGAAGAGTTACAGCGTCACTTTCACACTGAATCGGCTTGCGTTCCTTTTCTATATAAGTTGAAGTGGCCTGAAGGCTTTGTCTGTCCACGCTGTCAGCACACGCATACCTATGTCATACGGACACGAAGGCTTCCACTGTACGAGTGCCGCGTTTGCCGCCATCAGACATCGCTTATAGCCGGTACGGTCATGGAAGGCAGTCGGACGTCCTTGCAGAAGTGGCTGACTGCATTCTGGCTTGTCTCCCGTTCCGATATCGGCATCAATGCCGTCCGGCTCAGCTCGATAATTGAGGTGACATATAAGACTGCCTGGTTGATGCTGCATAAGATCCGGACTGCGATTAGTCGTGCCGATATTGAACGGCCGCTCGCGGGGCTGGTTCATGGCTTTGTAGCCTTCTATGGCCGCCATTCTTCAAGACAATTCAACCCGCGGGAATGCCCTCTAATCGTTGCCGAATCTGTCACATCAGACGGACAAACGGGTGAACTCAAGATGAAGCTTGTGGATCCGACCCATCTCTCCGACAATTTGCTGTTTCGTTCCGACTGTGAACACTTCGCCGAATTGCATCTTGCCAAGACTGCAACCGAGACATCTATCATCCGACACAATTGTCGGATTCGCCGCAATAGCCCCTTATATCAATCCTTCAAAAGGGCATGGCAGTGGATGAACGACACCTTTCACGGGATAGGTGCCAAATATCTTCAGACCTACCTAGATGAATTCTGCTTTCGATTCAATACATCACGCCATCATACGTCTGCTTGGGAGCAACTAGTGTGCTTATGCATGGCGGTGTTTTCTCCTGCCTCGGCTGCCTCTTGCACCCGATATGACGAGTCCTTCGTTTCAAGCACACCAACTGCAGCATGACCAAATTTGATTGAGTTGTTTCTTGTACGGAACGTTGTTCCGAAACGTATTAGACCTCAAGAAATAGCTCCGTTTCCGCTGTGATTCGTTTGTTTATTTTAGTTGTAGATCTCGAACTGTATGTGCTGTGACTATTTGCTTGTAAAGAATATGTACTTTGCTTTTCTCCTGTTGAGTCTGTTTGTCGTTTTGCTTGTACATTTTGCTCTATTCTTGCTGTGATTCGTTTGTTTATTTTAGTTGTAGATCTCGAACTGTATGTGCTGTGACTATTTGCTTGTAAAGAATATGTACTTTGCTCTTCTCCTGTTGAGTCTGTTTGTCGTTTTACTTGTACATTTTGCTCTATCCTCGCTATGATTCGTTTTTAACGATAAATCTTACTCTGTCTCACCTGAGGCCAATCGAAAAGTTAGACTAACATATTTTACTTCATTCAGTAATAACTTCCGTTGTCAATCTTTACGTTGAAAACCTTTTTATGAAATATTCATCCCATGTAATTTGTTGTTTTTTCTTGTCTTAAAGAAAACAATCATCATGCACGGGTATTGTTCGATATCAACTTTTTTTGGTTTCTGAATGAAGGGGATAATGGAGCTAAGAACTGAAATAGAGACCTGCTATGAGCACTATGATCGTAGCACCGAAAGGTTTGCACTATTTCCCTCATAGAGTTCGAGAGGGGAGGGGGCCGCGCCATATGAATAGGCATCACGCTAAATGAAATAGGTAAATAGTAGGACAGATAAACGAGATCAGTTTCTGTCTCCATGAGAGGGGCTGCTTCTGTTCTGGAAAAGGGCGACAACTGTTAGTGTTCACATTTTTATCACATTATCGTTTTCGCTCACGATAATATCATGGAACTGGATAATTGTACTGCTTCAATTAAACGTTTTATCGCACAAAAAAGCCCAAAATACCCGATAATTCATCATTTTTTGACAAAACTTGATTTGCATTGTCGAAAAATCGAAAGTAATATGTAAGAGAGGCGTTTAAGTTTTCATCTTAACGATCCGATGTATCATATGGGTCTTGAGTTCGATTCTTTCTCTGTTTTCTCAAGCGTATAACCATGTTTTGTATACTTTAGTCCTAATCGGCGCAGCATGTCGCGAATGCCGGTACGTGACATTTCAAGATGAAATTCCGACTGCAGCAAGGCACGAATGTCGCGCATGCTCCAAAGGGAAGCGCCATGAGCGGAAGGCGAAGGAGTGGAGACGATCCGACGAATCAATTCTCGCTCCTGCTCCGGAGACAGGTACCTGGCTTTGCCTGGAGCAAGTCTGCGGGCGATTAATTGCTCCATGCCGCCTTCGTTGAACTCCTTGACATAACCGGAGACGGATTGGCGATGGATGCCCAACTGCGCGGCTGCCTCTTTGGCGAAAGCGCCGGACATGATGAGGCGAATAGCCCGTACTCGATTGGCGAGTTGAACATCGTCCAAGCTGGCTGCCAGTTTTTCTAGCGAGTTCTCGTCCCACCCATGATTATTGGAGATAGATAGCTTTTTCATCATGATCACTCACTCTTGGGGTTTTATTCTAGTATTGGTCTTCATGAATGAAGGTATTCATTTCCAGTGGGTGATGTGCAAACAAATACGTATGAAAACCAAAATATAACTTGATAAAGGCAAACTTATCGAAAGGTAAGGACGCAAAGCCTCGGGCCTAACATCCATTGGATTATGGCGGCCGGGTTGCCATTCTATGTTGAAATACAACAACATTTATTTGGTGACGAGGCTATTGGGGACAATAGTCTTTTTTTTGCGTTTAGAGGGCGAATCGGATTATGAATATTGTCTTGTTGAAATTGGAGGGCGGTTCTCCTCGCGATGAGATGGATCGGCTGATTGACAGACTAATCCCGTATATTACTCCTGAAAAATACAAAAGACTGGACAGGCTCCGTAAGCATAAAGAGCGACAGCGCTTGGTGGCCGCGGACATTATAGTCCGCAGTCTGCTTTGTCGCAAATTGGGCCAACGCAACGACGAGCTTGTCTTCCGCACCAATAGATACGGCAAACCCTATCTTAAAGGGAATCCGGTATATTTCAACGTATCCCATTCGGGCGATATCGTAGCAGCGGCGCTTGATGATGCGCCAGTAGGCATTGATATTGAACGATTGAGAGAGTGGGACATGGACGTGGCCCGTCTTATATGCGCGCCGCGCGAGTGGGACATGCTCCTATGTGCAGATGGCGATCGCGCGCGCCAGGAACAGTTCTTCACCATTTGGACGGCGAAAAAAAGCTGTCTCAAGGCGATCGGCACGGGGTTTGGCATGTCTCCGAGCTTGCTTGAAATCGTGACGGAAACTGCTGCTGAACCGAATGGCTGCAATCCCGTCTGGAGCGTTGATGATTACTATGTGAAACAGTACTCCGGGCTTGAAGCAGGCTACTGCATGGCTGTTTGTGCACGGCATTCGGAGTTTGCCGAACAAGTGGAATACATAACATTGGAACAATTGGCTCATCGATTTATGAATTATCGTTGAAAGAGATAAAGGAGTGGACATAGAGTGGCTTCAATTCAATTGACAGTAGAAAAATTGGCCGGACATGACGCCTATCCTATCGAGATGCCAGCGGAGACGGCACGTCTCCTGACCGAGCGTTCAGGCGAGCATTCCGTCAAGCTGGAATCCGTTATATGCGGAGCTTGGGCTGCTCTGCTTTCCCGGTTTTACAATTCGGAACAAGTGGCTCTTCACATAGTTGGAGCAGAGAACGGCAACTGCATCCATACGGTAGTCAGCCAGAACGACGTAACGTTAACCGGCATCCAGAGCATTCATGCCAGTCTGTCGTCCTCTGATGACGCAGATGGCGAGTCTTGCTCAGCAGCATTGGAGGAAGGCGGCGTTGCATCATATTGCTGGTGCGGCACCGGAATTTGCCCTGAGCTTCCTGAAACTCAACACGTAAGCGGACTGCATGGCAGATTTCAGTATGCTGGCGCAGATGGCGCGACTTTACCGGTATTTACGATTTATTATGAACAAAATCATTTTCAGCAAACGACGATAGAACGGTTGGCAGTCTATTTCCTGCAGCTCCTCCAAGAAGCTGCACGGCACCCGCAGAAAAAAATCGGCGAGCTGGAGATGCTGACCGAGCAAGATAAACTTCAGCTGATTCGCGATATGAACCGGACGCAGGCGGATTATCCAAAAACTTTTACCGTACAGGCGCTGTTCGAACAGCAGGTGCTTCAAGCGCCAGACCGAGTTGCCGTTGTGGAAGAAGGGCGGGAGCTTACATACCGGGAAGTGAATAAAAAGGCGAATCAATTAGCCCGCCGTCTGCGGAAGCAGGGGGTGACCCGCGAGAAAACCGTCGGGATTATGGCAGAGCGAACCGCGGAAATGGTCATCGGCATTTTGGCGATTCTGAAAGCTGGAGGAACTTATGTCCCGCTTGATCCGGATCATCCGCAAGACCGCATTCAATATGTGTTGGAGGATAGTGCCACGCGCTTGGTACTGACAAGCCGATTAGCGGCCGATTATTTACCGGGCGACATCGAACGCATCATCATCGACGATCCGGATATGGCCGCTGAGCCGGAGGACAATCTGCCTTCTGTCAATCAGCCTGAGGATCTCATCTATATCATTTACACGTCGGGCTCGACGGGGCGGCCGAAAGGCGTGATGGTCACGCACCGCAACGTCATTAGACTCGTCAAACAAACGAACTATGTGAAGTTCGGCCAAGACGATCGCATCCTGCAGACGGGATCGCTGGTGTTCGATGCATCGACCTTTGAAATCTGGGGCTCGCTCTTGAACGGATTGGGCTTGGTGCTGGTTGACAAGACGACGATCTTGGATGCGGAGCAGTTGGAACAAGCCATTGTCCGTCACGGCGTGACGATTATGTTTCTGACGACGGCGTTGTTCATCCAATTGGTGGACCGCAACCCGCGCATATTCGCTCCGCTTCGCCAATTGCTCGTCGGTGGAGAACTGATGTCGCCGAAGCACTTTTACCGCGCGGCGAAAGATTGTGCGCCAATCGCGATATCGAATATTTACGGTCCGACCGAGAATACGACATTTTCCACCTCCTTCGAGCTAAAGCATGAGGTGGACGGCACGATACCCATCGGTACGCCGATAACGAACTCGACCGCTTATGTGGTGAACGAGTACGGCATGCTGCAGCCAATAGGGGCGGTAGGCGAACTGTGGGTCGGCGGCGAGGGCGTTGCGCGCGGTTATCTGAATCAGGAAGAGCTGACGCAGGAAAAGTTCATCGATAGCCCGTTCGTGCCAGGGGAGCGGATTTATAAGACGGGCGACCTAGTGCGGATGCTGCCGAATGGCAGTATTGAATTCGTAGGCCGCAAGGATCACCAAGTGAAGATTCGCGGCTACCGAATGGAGCTCGGCGAGATTGAAGCGCAAATTCATGCTCACGAGCAGGTGACGGAAGCGATTGTCATCGATTTCGAAGAAACTCCGGGGCAAAAGGCGCTCTGTGCCTACATCGTGGCAGAAGGAGGCATGGCGGCGGCCGAGATCCGGGAGTATTTGTCACAGCATTTGCCGGAATATATGGTGCCTGCCTATTTCATGTTTTTGGATCGGATGCCGCTTACGATTAACGGCAAGATCGACCGGGCGAAGCTGCCGCAGCCAGAGAAGCGGGAGCGGGCTGCCGCTGGTTACACGGCTCCCGTCAGCGAGACGGAAATGAAGCTAGCGGACATGTGGGCGGAACTGCTTGGCATAGCGCCCATCGGAACGGAGGACCATTTCTTCGAACTGGGAGGCCACTCGTTGAAGATGGCTCAGCTGCAGGCGAAGATAGCGGCTGCATTCCATGTCACGCTGTCCTTCAAAGAGCTGTTCGCGAATCCATACATCGGCAAGCTGGCCGCGCTCATCGATGGGGGCGAAGAAGGGCGGTTCGAGGCGATTGAACCGGCGGAGGCGAAGCCGCATTACCGGCTGGCTCCGGCGCAGACACGAATGTTCGCGCTGCAACAGCGGGGCGGAGTCGGCATGGCTTACCACATACCGCTCGTGTATCAAATAAGTGGCAAGCTGGACGCAGGACGGCTTGAGCAGGCGTTGGACCAACTGGTGGAACGGCACGAGGCATTCCGGACCTCCTTTCATTGGGAGCAGGATGAAATAATCCAGAAGGTGCATGCCCATGCCGGCTTCCAGCTGCAGTTCATTGAGGCGGAAGGCCGCAGCGCAGCGGACCTTGCCAACGAATTTGTCCAGCCGTTCCAATTGGAGGAGGCGCCTTTGCTCCGGGCAGCATTGGCTAAGCTTGGGGAAGATGATTATGTGCTTCTGCTGGACATCCACCATATTGTCTTTGACGGTACGTCGCTCAGCATTTTCGCCGAAGAGCTATCAGCGTTGTACGAGGGCAAGCAGCTTGAGCCAATACGACTGCAGTATAAAGACTACGCCGAATGGCAGTCGCAGCGGAAGCAAGATATAGATGGCCATGAACGGCATTGGCTGCGTGTGTTAGAGGGAGAGCTTCCGGTACTGGAGCTTCCGGCCGATTTCCCCCGTCCGAACGTGCAATCGTTCGAGGGGGATATCGTGCGTGTAACGCTGCCTGCTGAAGCGGCGGCAGGCTTGAAGCAGATGGCTCTTGATCAGGGAACGACGCTATATATGACGTTGTTGTCCGTTTATAATGTGCTGTTGTCCAAATATGCGGATAAAGAAGATGTCATCGTCGGCTGTGCGATTGCCGCACGGACGCATGCCGATTTGAACCGGATGATGGGCATGTTCGTCAATACGCTGCCGATTCGGAGCTATCCAGAGGGCGAGAAAACGTTCGCCGCTTATTTGGAAGAAATGAAGGATACTCTTCTGTCGGCATATGAGCACCAGGATTATCCTCTCGACAGCCTGATTGATCGTCTGCAGCTGAAGCGGGATGTAAGCCGCAATCCGCTGTTCGATACGGTGTTCGTCATGCAGAACATGGGGGATACGTCGCTCCATGCCGGGGACGCCGCCTTCACGTCAGTGCCCTATCACAACGGCACGTCGAAGTTTGATTTAACGCTGGAAGCGGTGGAGAACGGAGAGGTTTTATCGCTTAACTTCGAATTTTGCTCGAAGCTGTTCAAGCGGGCTACGGTGGAACGGATGGCCGAGCACTTCGTGCAGCTGGCCGAACAAGCGTCAGAGCAGCCGGATCGCAAAATCGGCGAGCTGGAGATGATCACCGCGCAAGAACAGCAGCAACTGATTCACGAGTTCAATCAGACGGCGGCAGATTATCCGCGTAATTCCACAGTGCACGCTCTGTTCGAGGAACAGGCGCGTCTCACGCCGGATCGCATCGCTCTAGTGGCGGGCGAACGGGAACTAACGTACGGGGATCTTAACGCGGAGGCGAACCGGTTGGCCCGATATTTGCGGCAGCAAGGGACGAAACCCGAACAACCGGTAGGTCTGTTCACGGAACGGACAGCAGACATGATTATCGGCGTGCTTGCAATCATGAAGGCGGGCGGAGCTTATGTTCCGATCGATCCGGATTACCCGCAGGAACGGATTCAGTATTTGCTGGAAGACAGCGGCGCGGCAATCGTGCTCACAAGCGGGCATTTGGCCGATCGGCTGCCTGAAGGCTTGAAGCGCCTCGGCTTCTCCGATCCGGAGCTGTCCCGTGAGTCGTCGGATAACCTGGAGCATGTGAACCGTCAAGACCATTTGATTTATTTGATGTACACGTCCGGCTCAACGGGCAAGCCAAAAGGAGTTATGGTCACGCATCGCAACGTGGTTCGCTTGGTGAAGAATACGAATTTCGTGACGTTTCAACCGGATGACTGCATTTTGCAGACGGGATCGCTCGTATTCGATGCCTCGACGTTTGAAATCTGGGGAGCGCTGCTGAACGGACTCCGGCTTGTGTTGGTGGACAAGACGACGATCTTGGATGCTGAGCAGTTGGAGCGAGCCATCGCTCGGCATGGCATCACGATGATGTGGCTCACATCGCCGCTGTTTACCCAACTGGTGGAGAAAAATGAGCGTCTCTTCGAACCGGTGCGGACGCTGCTCGTCGGCGGTGATGTCTTGTCGCCGAAGCATATTTATCGCGTGCTGCATGCGTGTGCGCCGATATCGATTGTGAACGGCTACGGCCCTACAGAGAATACCACCTTCTCGTGCTGCCACCACATTACGGCGGAACGGGACGGCTCGATCCCGATTGGGAAGCCCATTGCGAACTCGGCTGCTTACGTGGTGAACGGATATGGCAAGCTACAGCCGATTGGCGTGGCAGGCGAGCTGTGGGTTGGCGGCGACGGCGTGGCGCGCGGTTATTTGAACCGGGATGATCTGACGCAGGAAAAATTCATCGACAGCCCGTTCATTTCCGGCGAGAAGCTGTACAAGACGGGGGACCTCGTGCGGTGGCTGCCAGACGGCACCATCGAGTTTCTTGGACGGAAAGACCATCAGGTCAAAATTCGCGGTTACCGGATGGAATTGGGTGAGATTGAAGCGCAAATCCGCACCCATGAGCTGGTGAAGGAAACGCTTGTTACGGATATCGAGGAGTCTCCGGGGCAAAAGGCGCTGTGCGCCTATATTGTGGCCGAGGGCACATTGACAGCTGCCGACATCAGACAGCATCTGCTCTCACACTTGCCGGATTATATGATACCGACCTACTATGCGTTTTTGGAGCAAATGCCGCTAACGACGAACGGGAAAATCGATCGGCCGAAGCTGCCGGCGCCTTCGAAGCAGGAATGGACCGCGGCGAACTATGTGCCTCCAGCCAATGACACCGAAATGAAGCTGGCGGATATGTGGCAGGAGCTGTTAGGGATTGCGTCGGTCGGAGTATGCGACAACTTCTTTGAATTGGGCGGCCATTCTTTGAAGGCCATCACGCTCGTGGCCCAATTAAAGCAGGAGTTCGAAGTCGATGTCAGCGATATATTTGCGTATCCGACAATTCGGGAGCTGGCACAGCATATGAAGTACCGTCCGAATCATATGAAAGACAAGCTCGAACAGATTCGGGAAGCTTATCTGCAAGCAGCATCCGGTGAAGAAGATCGGATGGTAAGTGAAGGCTGGACCCGTTACCGGAATCGAAATGAACGGTATGGCCAGATGGATTTATCGGAACGGGCACAATACCGCAATGTTCTGCTGACCGGAGCGACAGGATATTTGGGCGCTTACTTGCTTCGTGATCTGCTCGTCGGCACGGATAGCGCGATTATTGCCATTGTCCGCGGGGAATCGCCCGAACAGTCGCGGCAAAGATTATACGATAAGCTTGCTTATTATTTCGGAGCTTCCTTGGCGCAGCAGCATGGGCAGCGAATTGAGGTTATCAACGGCAATTTGAGCGAAGAGCGTCTTGGACTGGAAGAGGACGTATACGCCAAGCTGGCGGACGAAGTTGACTGCATCATTCATGCGGCCGCCAATGTGAAGCATTACGGGCATTATTCCGAATTCGTGCTGAACAATGTGACCGCAACGGAGCGTTTGTTGGAATTAGCCGCTGCCGGGAACAAGAAAGAGTTCCATCATGTATCTACGATGTCCGTTGGAATGGGAACGATCGAAGGGAAGGCAGAGGTGCTCTTTACCGAAGACGCGCTGGACATCGGTCAGCGGCATGACAACTATTACGTGCAGACGAAGTTTGCGGCAGAGAAGCAGGTGGAGAAGGCCCGGGAGAATGGCGTGAATGCCAACATTTATCGAATCGGCAACATCGTGTTCAATTCCGAGACCGGTCATTTCCAAGAAAATATCCAGGACAATGGCTTCTATAACACAGTGAAAGCCTTCATCCGGTTGGGTGCTGTCCCAGAGACCGGGCAAGATACGGATTTGTCTTACGTAGATCAGGTGAGTCAAGCGATCATTACGCTGTTTGACAAGCCTGAGCTGCGCAACGAAACGTTCCACATTTATAATCCGAACCGCATCGGCATGTCAGACATGCTTGCGGAGCGGGATGAATGTTCCGTGGTGCCGCTGCCGATGGATCGCTTTTTGGATTATTTGTTCGAGCGCTACGAGCAGAAAGCGGACAGAGAAGCGGTAGAGAATGTCATGCTGCACAGCGGTTGGATGGATGAAGGGACGGCACAGACTTCATTCGTTCATTCCGCCGAGCGGACGACGGCCGTGCTGGGCTATCTCGGATTCTCTTGGACAGAACCGGGAGATGCGCAAATTACGAGCATGCTGAAGCATTGCCGCGAAGTTGGCTTCCTGTCGTAACCGGGTAAATAAATCGGTTTCGAGACTACATATGGGAGGGATGGCATCGAGAATAGGGGCAATAATGGAAGCACTGTGAAAGGTAACAAGCAGCAACAGCGATTTACACAATAGACGTGGTTATGGAACCACAACATCTGAGGAGGAACGATACGATGTTTGAAACAAATTTTGACGCAGCAAAGAACCGTGTATATGTAAAACTTGAAGGCATGATGGCAATGGACGAGGCAAAAGATTACGATAAAGCCGTTCGCGGTCAAGTTGATAAAGCCAAGGAAGGATACACGTTCTGCATCGATATGGCGAATGCCCAGCCGGCACCCGCGGAAGTAAACGATTATTTGGCAGGATTGCGTGAGTACATGGCGCGCAAAAACACGAAAGGTTCCGCGATGATCGTGAGCTCCGCCTTGACGAAGCTTCAACTGTCCCGCTTGGTGAAAGATCTTGGCGGCGCGTACGGCGTGGTGCAAAGCTATGAAGAAGCGGAGCGTTATTTGGACACTCTCTAGGAAGCACTCATAAATTAACGTTTCATAGAAAGCATATTGGCTAAAAAGACTTGCCCGTTTTCGGACGGGGAGTCTTTTTTATCACTAGCCTCTAAACGCGGCCGCTCATCTTTGAAAGGCCCGATGGGGAGATTTTCTCATCACATGAACATCGCTACGTGCCGGCATGGCACTCTATTACAAAGAAGGTGAGATCCTAATGAAACTTCAGTCTATCAACGAACGATTTCGAGCAGTATGGAGCCGCTGTTTTCAATCTCTTTTGGCACGCATTTTATTGCCAATCAGCCTGTTGACCTTCCTTGTCATTCAGGCGACATGCTGGGTAAATTTAAGTTATATGAAGAATATCGTCAACGATCTCATGGTAGAAGATGCGCAGACGGTAGTGCGGCAAATCGGCAAGCTCATAGTGGAGCATAAAGGAGAAAATCCGAAGGTCATTTTGAACTCGATAGCCTACAAAGATCACAGCTATGCTTTACTAGTTAAAGACGGCAAAGTTATCGCACGGGCAGGCATGGGGCTGTCAAACGGGAAAGATGATTTAAGTCCGCTCTATTCGGGAGGACAGCATGAGTTGTTTCTTGATACCGGGTTAGGGGGTTACGCTTTTGCTGCCAAAGCCGGCGATTACACCGTCATTTCCGTGGCCGACTTCGACGACTTTGATAACGGACTCAATAGTTATAATTGGATTATGTTTGGCGTCACGGTCGGAGCATTGATAGTCATAGCAGGGGTAACTTGGCTGCTTGTCCGAAGATTATTTGTGACTCCGATTCGGAGCGTGTCACACACGATAGAACATATTGGCGAAGGCGACTTTACGAAGCGTGTTGCTTTAGCTACAGATCGCAAAGATGTTTGGGGAGCCGTTGCACGCAGCTTCTCGGGCATGAGGACTAATCTGAAGAGCTTAGTGGATCATGTTGTAGACACGAGTGAGAAGATTACGCTGACGTCGAATGAGTTCGCGATTAGCTCCCAAGAAACGAGTAAATCGTCTGAACAGATTACGATATCGCTGCAAGATATTTCGATGGGCGTCGATGAAGGCTCCAAGAAGCTGGCGGAGGTCAGCCAAATGATTGAGGACGTCACGATGGCGATTGGAGAGGTTGATCAAGTAGTCAAGACGATAACCGATGAATTTGCGAAAGCGAATGACAAGGTTGTGCTTGGAAATGACATCGTAAATGAAACGGTCAACCAGATGAATCAACTGTCTGAAAATGTTGAATCGAGCTCCAAGATTATGAACAATCTGGAGCAGAAATCCGGTAAGGTCGGTGAAATTCTGAAAATTATTACCGATATTGCCGGTCAGACGAATTTACTTGCGCTTAATGCTGCGATCGAAGCGGCGCGCGCCGGGGAACATGGAAGAGGGTTTGCCGTAGTGGCCGACGAGGTGCGCGTGTTGGCGGATCAATCGAACAAGGCCGCAATGGAAATTCACGAAATTATATCGGAAGTCCAATCCGAAACGGGAAAAGCGGTCGAAGCGATGGACAAAGGCTATCAATTCGTCAAATCGGGGATTGGCAGCGTAAACGAGACTGGCGACGTATTTCACGCGATGGTCGCCATGATGAAGGAAATATCCAATCTGGCCAGCATGGTGGAGGCCATTGTCCAAGAAGTGAATACCAGTTCGCAAGAGATGCTTGAGCGAGTGCAGGGTGTCGTCCAGATTTCCGAAGAATCGGCGGCGAGCGTTCAATCGATCGCGGCTGCGACCGAAGAACAGAATGCGGTAATGGAAGAGCTGGCGAGCTCGGCTGAAGAATTCAAGCGGATGTCCCATGGCCTGCAAGCGGCTCTTGGCAAGTTCAAGTTCTAGAGACTTTAGATTCAGCTTTATATTGGAGCACGAGAACCGGTACCTATGGCGGGTATCGGTTCTCTGCTTATCTCACGCAGAAAATGGTTACATTTGAACGACTGAGTTGACGGCGCTATCCTGAGCCTGATCGAAGTGATGGCGATACTCGACGCGCCCGATCTCGCAGCCGGGGCCAATCTTGACGTGATTGCCGCGCACGATGCCTGCGGTCGTATGCTCAAGTTCGATATGGTCGCCCTCAATGATATCGGCGGTCAGCCGCGCATCGGGCATGGCTTGGAAGATGCCCGGAATAAATTTGAGCATATTGGTGAGTCCGCCTCCCTTGCGGACCATGATGCTTTCGCCGCCGATTTCCTTCGCTTGACAGTGCCAATTGATGCGTAAATCCAAGCTGCCCACATTGAGCAGACCGTGCACTGCAAAGGAGCCGACTGCGGATATGGTCTCGATTTCACAATCGCCTTGTACCTCGACCGAGCCCCTCAATTTCAAGCGTTCGCCTTGCAGGCTGCCGCCGATATTCACCATGCCGCTGATGTTAGCTTCCTGCGCCTTCACGCTACCCGTAAAGTCGCTTTGCCCCTGAACGGCAAGCTTGCGCGCAAGCAGGCTTCCTTCCATATGTGAGGTGCCGCGAATCTTCATCTCCTCGGACTTTACGTGGCCATGCACCCTCGCCGTGCCCGCACAGGTAAACAGGCGGCATTCCACATTTCCGTTCACCTCTCCGTCACCCAAAATGCTGACTTTGTCGTATGTGCCTCCTTCAGCGCAGGACGATCCCATTATTTTTAAATGCTGACGCTGTTCCATTCGCGTACCTCCCGAATAACCATATGCGGATTATAGCCTAATATGGTTGTTTACTCGCGCACTTTCATGCAGCTGCACGGACTGCTTATATTCAACCAAATCAATCTCGCAGCCAGGGCCGATAATAACCTGCGTCCCGCGTACGACGCGAGCTTTGGTGTATTCCAGAACAACTTTGTCGCCTTCGATCGTATCTGTCTCCAGATGCGGGCTGCTGAACAAGGTAGAGAATAGCTTGCTGAAAACGGACAACGGTTTGCCTTGCATAACGGAGATGTGCTCGCCGCCAATTTCCCGCGCGCGGCAGCTGTGAAGCAGCTTGATATCTATGGCCCCGGCATTGAGCAATCCGCCGATGTCGAAGCTTCCATGGGATTTGAAGCGTTCTGCTTCACAGTCGAATGCTACCGATGCCGTTCCGTTTATCTCAATCGTTTCCCCAGTAAGGCGGCCGCCGATGCTGATCGTCCCGTCAATGCGGCTATGGTCGGCCTGCATGCTACCTTTAACCGTACACATGCCGCGGACTTCGAACTTATCGGCTTGAATGCTCCCTGTTATTTTGCCTTTGCCGTTGCTCACGAACGAAGCGCAAGCAACATCACCGTTTATTTCTCCCATTCCATCAATGCGAACGCGCTGGAACGTCCCCCCAGATGAGTTTCCGAATCCAGATATGCTGATATCTCTCAAATGCTGACTCATGAGAGCTTCCCCCAATCAAGTAAGTTTGACCTTTAATTCTTCCAAGCAGCTCGCGAGCGAGATATGAGACACAAGCTTGGTTCCGCTATCGAAATATACTTCGCCCGGACTGGAGGTGAGCAAGAAGAACGAGACGCCCATCTTCCGCACGAGCATCAGCTCGCAGCTTCTCCCATCGAATCGCTTGTAGTGATCGCGAAGCACCTGGAGCAGGCTTGTGCCTTCCGCCAGGCTCATTTCTCCGGTCTGTAGCATTCGATCAAGCACGTACATATGAATCAGTTTCTCAAATGTAAAAGCATCGGCATCGCCCGTCTGGTCCGTGAAATATTGCAGCGTCAACGGTGACACAATGCCGCGGTTTACAATGTCTGATTTATGGAGTGCCGTCTCAGCCAAGTTGGGCGAGAACATGTCTGCCAGCTCGTCAAGGGACAAATTGTCTTTCATGTCGATGATTTTATCGATACGCGCCAATATTTTATCTTTCGGAAAAAAGGTCTCCTGACCGGTAAACGTCGACTTGCGAATGAACCATTCTTCTGGAATCAGATCTTTGCGCTTCCACCGATACAACTGGCCGTAAGAGATGCCGGTCATCTCAAGCAATTCTTTTTTTGAGATAAGTTGTTCATCCATAACATGCGGAAGCCTCCTTCATCGTCCTCTAATGTAACAATGTTACGAAATTATCGTAACACTGTTTCGTTATCATTGCAATCAGGCACCGACGATGATATCGCCGAGACTGTACTCCATTATAGGCAGTGCCGCCATCTGATGGAAGGGGAGGGCGGAGCAAAGAGGCGAATGAAGCGGATCTCCGTCAGTTCGAGCGTACTCAAGACGAAAGGAGCATTTCGTGTAATTAGCCAAAATATCGAGGTCTTGATCGAGATTCTTCTTCATTAAATTTGTTGACAAGATGTTAACAAATGGATTGAAGCCGCGCTATAATTGATCTATTATATCTATCTGAAAACATATTTGGTCCCGAAAGGAGGCGACTTAGCCGAACGGGAGCATGGAATCGATCGTCTTATGAAGCGGGCGGCCACCGCAGCCGACTTCTGTCTCCAGATCCCTCCGGCACCGGACTCGAAAACTGGTACGGGAAGTGAATTCATGAAAGAAAAGACGTTGTTATTCGGCCATGTTCGGTCTCATTTGCCTCTTTATGTGACAGCGGTATTGTTTATGGCGGCAGCCAACGTCATTTATGCTTATTTTCCAAGTTTGCTCGGACAATTTACGGATGAGCTGCAGCAGAACGGATTGACGAAGCCGTCCATCGTCCGCTACAGCTTGTGGCTGCTCGCTATCGGAGTCGGTTATGGAACACTGTTCGGCATGGGTCAATATTTGAATCACCGGCTTGGCCGCTGGTTCGAATTCAATACCCGGCAACGGTTGTTTCAGCAGTTTACGCGTCTTAGCGAGCATTACTTTTCCAACAACGGGGTTGGCAAGCTCCTTAGTTACTTCATGAATGACGTAACCTCTGTAAGAGAAACGATTGCCAATGGCCTCAACCAGATGACGAATGCGACGATTCTATTAATTTCTGTTATCGTCATGATGAGCATGAGCAACATCCCGCTTTATCTGGTGTTCGTCTGTGTGCTGCCTTTGCTCTTCATCCCGCTGTTTGTCGTCTACTTCGGTCCCCGGATTCGGTTGCGTTCGCGGGCGGTGCAGGATTCCTTGGCATCGATGACCGAATCGGCAGAGGAGCAGTTCGGCGGCATTAAGGTGACGAAGACGTTCGCAGTCGAGCATATCGCCCGGGAACGGTTCGGGGAAACGGTGGACCGCATCCGCGACAATCAACTGAGTCTCGTCCGCATGACATCGCTGTTTCAAGCGCTGATTCCTTTCGCCGGATCGCTTTCATTAGTTATCGCGATAACGTACGGAGGCATTTTGTCCATTCACGGTCAGCTTTCTCTCGGTAATTTCGTTACATTGACGCTTTATTTGCGGATGATTATTACACCGCTCCAGCAGATCGGCAACGTCATCAACGTCATGTTGCGTTCGCGGGCGTCGCTTGATCGGTTGAACCGGCTGCTTGGGGAAGAACCGGACATCCGCGAGGCGGAACATGCCGTTCCGATCAATCCAGACAAGACGGGGATTGACATCCGGCAGTTGTCTTTCGCTTATCCAGATACCGATACCACATCGCTCAAAAACTTGAATATCCAGGTGCCGGCAGGCAAGACTCTAGGCATTGTCGGCAAGACAGGGAGCGGCAAGACGACTTTAGTCAAGCTGCTGCTGAGAGTATACGATCCGCCGCAGGGAACGATCTTCATTGGCGGGCAGGACATCTGCGGACTGACGTTGGAAAGCTTGCGCACGCAGGTGGCGTATGTGCCGCAGGACGGCTTCTTGTTCAGCACGACAATACGGGACAACATTGCGTTTTACGACCGCGGTGTAGATGATGAGCCCGTTGAGGAAGCGTCCAGGCTGGCAGATGTGTATGACAATATTGCGGACCTTCCGGATCAGTTCGGCACAAAGCTCGGTGAACGGGGATTGACCTTGTCGGGCGGGCAGCGCCAGCGGACCAGCCTGGCCCGTGGACTCATCAAGAATGCGCCGATTCTCATTCTGGACGACAGCGTCAGCGCAGTCGATGTCGTCACGGAGACGAATATACTGCGCAACTTGCGCGAAGCGCGCCAATGCAAGACCAATATTATTATTGCCCATCGCATCAGTGCCGTCCGATATGCTGATGAGATCATCGTGCTGGAAGACGGCGCCGTCAAGGAACGCGGAACGCATGCAGAGCTGCTCAAGCAGGGCGGTTATTATTCCTCGCTCTATGCCATTCAAGAGGAGGGGATGCTCGATGCATGAACCGAAAGGCAATGAAGCGCGGAGCGCCTATGACGTGTCTCCCGAGGATCGCAAGCAGTCGTTCAAGGCGATGCTCTCCTATGCGAAGCCGCACCGCTTTACGTTTCTTACCGTGTTTGTATGCACATTTTTCGCCATCGGCGCGGATTTGCTGCAGCCTTATCTGGTGAAGATCGCCATCGATGATAATGTGTTGACGGGTCAGCACGGCGTCAGGACACTCTTGCTGCTCGGCGGGTGTTATTTGCTGCTCGCGGCGATAAGCATGATATTTTCGTACGTGCAGGCGAATCTGCTGCAGAGGGTCGGTCAGAGCATCGTCGGGCAGCTGCGGAAGGATTTGTTCCGGCACATTTCGAAGCAGTCGATGTCATTCTTCGACCGCAATCCGATAGGCAGCCTCGTTACGAATGTATCGAGCGATACGGAGACGATTAACCAATTTTTCACGCAAGTGCTGTTGAGCATCGTGCGGGACGGACTGTCGCTTATATTGATCGTGGCATTCATGTTCTCGCTTGATGCGAAGCTGGCTTTATTCTGTCTTATCCTGTTCCCGATTATATTCGCCATCGCGATTGCTTTCCGCTCGAGGCTGCGATCCGCTTATCAGCGGACGCGGGCCGAGCTTTCCCGGTTGATTGCGTTTCTGGCGGAAAACTTATCTGGCATGAGCCTTATCCAAGCGTTCCATCAGGAAAAGGAGCAGACCGAGCGATTTACGGAGCAGAACCAGAAATATTTGCGCGAAAATCTGCGTGAGGTGCGCACGAGCATCATGTTCAACCGCTCATTCGATATTCTCGGCAACGTATCAGTCGCCTTCATCGTCTGGATCGGCGGCTTCGCCGTGCTGGATACCGCGTTAGAATTCGGCGTGCTGTATGCCTTCATTAACTATATCCGGCAATTTTTCCAGCCGATTAACCAAATTACACAGCAATGGAATACGCTCCAATCAACGATCGTATCCATGGACCGCTTGTGGCGCATCTTCCGCGTACAGCCGGAGGTTCGCGATCCGGAGCCGGAGCAGGCACAGGAAATCGATGCGTCCGATGTGCAGGGACAGGTCGATTTCAACCGCATCCGCTTCGCCTACGTTGATGATCGGGATGTGCTGCATGATTTGGATTTGCACATCTCGCCGGGGGAATTCGTCGGCATCGTGGGCACGACGGGGGCAGGCAAGAGCTCGCTCGTCAACCTGCTGGCGCGCTTCTATGATGTGAAGCGGGGCAGTGTGGAGATCGACGGCGTTGACATCCGGAGTGTGCCTCAAGAGACATTGCATCGCATCGTCGGGCTTGTCCAGCAGGATCCGTATCTGTACTCGGGCACGATACTGGACAATGTGCGGCTGTTCCAAGATGACGTCTCACGGGAAGAAGTGATATGGGCCTGCAAGTCGGTTGGGGCGCATGGCATGATTAAACGCTTGAAGCATGGGTATGATACGCGGCTGTCTGAGCGCGGCAGCGGGTTATCCGCCGGGGAGCGGCAGCTGATTTCCTTTGCCCGCATTCTCGTGTTCCAGCCTCGCATCCTTATTCTGGATGAGGCGACTGCGCATCTCGATTCCCATACCGAGCGGTTGATTCAGCAAGCGCTGAGCGTCGTGTCGGAAGGAAGAACGACTCTTGTCATTGCGCACAGACTGTCCACGATTCAACATGCGGATCGCATTATCGTCATGCGTCATGGACGCGTCGCCGAACAAGGCACGCATGAGACGCTGATTGCCCAGGACGGATTCTACGCGGAGTTGGTTCATCATTCGCGTCCGATGAAGCTCCATGCGCAGCATATGTGACCGTAAGATAAGCAGAATAACAACCTCCGCCAGACACCATGTTACTGCCGGAGGTTGTTGCGTCATAAACCCTGCCTGCTTGCGGGGATTAATGAAACAGCGCCTCCCCGATAAAGCTTCCTGCCTGTGCGCCAGGCGGACAGGCAAACACGGCGCTGGAGAGATGGGACGTATATTTATTCAAGGCATCATGCTGCGCGAGAATGGAGAGCATGGGGATGAACTGGTTTTTGATGCTCTGCTGAAAACTGATAAAAAGAAGACCGGCGTCCAATTCGCCAGTATTTGCATCCAGGCCGCTGGAGTAAGAGTAAGATCGCCGCCACATTTTCGTTCCTGTGCCGCGGGCAAGCCACACGTGCGAATCTGTCGGCATATGGCGCATGGACACGGCATCCGCTTCGTTTAGTTTGCCGAACGGGGCGCCACTTTCTTTGAGACGGCCGAACGTTGCTTCTTGCTTTTGCAATGCTGTATGATCCCAGGCATCGATAAACATGCGAATTTTCCGGACGGCTAAATAGGTGCCCCCAGCCATCCACGGCGGATTATTTGACGGTGAAGCCCATACATAGCGATCCATGGCTTGATCATTTTCAAGCTCGTGGTTTGCCGTACCGTCTTTAAATCCAAACAGGTTCCGAGGTGTTTGTCCCTCAGGAGCACTCAAGTAACCTTCCTGCACCCAACGAATCTTCGCAGTTCCTTGGGCAACTCTGGCCAAGCTGCGTATCGCATGGAAGCTGACGACCGGATCATCTGAGCAAGCTTGGATACAAATATCGCCGCCCGATTGCTGTCCGTTCAATGCGTCGCCAGGCATAGCCGGAATGTCAACGAGCTCATCCGGTTGTTTTGCGGCCAATCCGAAGCGGTCAACACCGTCTTTGCGAAATAAAGTGGGGCCGAAGCCATACGTGATCGTAAGCTTTGCGGGGGACAACTCTTGCGCTTCCCCGGAGTCAGACGGCGGCGCAAGTCCATTTTGGCCAGCTTCTCCAACCGGTTGGCCGGCCGTCATGTGTGCGCTATAATCGGTCCACGTTTTGCATAATTGCTCTAATTTCATTCTGTCCGCTTGCGTGATGTCGAAGGCGGCAAAGCATATATATTTTTGCGGAGGTGTTGCAATGCCCGCTTGCTTCGTCCCGTGGAAGGGAATGGAGCCGACAGCGCCGGTTTGGCCTGTTTGATGCTCCTTCGTTGCCATGCCAGGCTCTTGGCTTGGTCCTGAACCCTTAAGGATACCGCTAAAGGACATAAAGGCGCCCATGCCGCCCATGCCGACAAACATTCCTGTCCCCGCAGCGGCGCTTAGCTTCAACAACTCTCTGCGGCTCATTTTGCTTTTGTCGGATTCATTGCGCTCTTGCTGCGTCTCCGATCCTTTCTCATTCTCAAGCTTCATCTTATCCCTCCTCATGAACAGCTTCGGTCTCATGTTCAGGTTAGTTTAAGAATCATTGCTCTTCAATTGAAATGTGTTACAAATTCCCAACAAAAGATGCCGAAGCTTTGAAATATATGCTTCTCGCCCCCAGTAGTAATGAACGGTCTAATCAGATTGTTCATTTATTTGTGACATTTTATAGCTAGGTTGAGTCATGTGCATATAACCGCATTGCTTTACAATTTTCTATGACATTAATCACATTTGTGTTGAAAAGGGGCGGGTTATATGAAAAAGTTAGCGAGCATTGCGATAAGCACCTTATTGTCATTGTCCATCGCCATTCCGGCGTTTGCGCATGACGGTTGGTCACAGACGAACAGTCCGATTATTGGCGAAGGTGAAGTCTCCTATGTTGAAATGATGCTGGGCAATCACTCTAACGAGCATCGCAGCTACCGCATCGCCGGACAGTGGAGCACTGACTCGTCTAAAGTGTACGTCCTGAATCCGTCAGGGAAGAAGACGGATATTACAGACACGAGATTTTACACGGGTGAAGCGGCAACCGAGGAAGAGCCAGCGGTCAACAATTACTTCGTCTCTTCTTTCTCGGCGTCGAAGCCGGGAGCCTATATCGTATCGGTCGAAGGCGACAGCATCTTCAAGCATGACGGAAAGGCAAGCCGCACGCTTCGCAGCGCCAAATCGTTCGTCGCGGTGATGGATATTCCCGTGTTGAAACGGGCCTCGCTTCTGAAGGGCTTCGAACGGCTAGTGAGCCCAGATCGGGCGGAGCTGGTTCCGCTCTTCAGTCCGGCGGCGGTCAGACCGAATCAAGAAATATCGGCACAGCTGATGCTGAAAGGCAAGCCGCTGGCCGACACGGAGGTATCTCTCATTCGCCGCAGCAATTCGGAAGCGAAGACGCTGAAGACGGACGCTAAAGGCACCATCTCATTCAAGACAGGTCCTGCCGACTATTATTTGCTGCGCGCCAAGCCGACTATGAACGAACAGGTCGAAGGCCAATACGATTCGGTAAGCTATGAAGCGACGATGACTTTCATTGTACAGAACGGCTCGAACCAGCTTCTTGGCCAACCGGCTGCGGCACAGCCGCAAGTATTCGTGAACGGAAAAGCAGCGGCTGATCAATCGTTCAGATTCGTTGATGGAACCTTGAAGGCAGATGCCGCATGGGTCAAATCAACGCTCGGCGATGTGACAGGGACAGGTTTCGTCTCCTTGCGCGATGCGGCAGAGAAGACAGGGGCGGTGCTGGAATTTTTGCCTGCAGTCGGAGCGAATCGGGCAGCCGTCCTTCTCTATACGAAGTAAGACAATGAGAATTCAATCCGCAGAGGCCGTTGGAGCTCCAACGGCTTTTGCATTCCAAGAGTAAATCAACCTTGGTGTGAAAGGAGGAAGAATGACACAATGACAACGCTGAACAGAGCGGCAAAGCTTGCGCTAATATTTATGGTTTTTCTTGTTCCGTTTATACTCTTGCCGCAGCCTGTTTCCGCTCATGCCAACATGGCATCATCCTCGCCGCTCTCGAATTCGGAATTGGCTGATGCGCCGACGGAAATCCGGATTACGTACACGGAAGGCATCGATGCGAAGCTGAGCTCGATGACCCTATGGAACGCGGATGGCGCAGAGATCGCCGGCGAGGTCAAGAGCGACGGAGACAAGACGCTGGTGAAATCAATTTCGTCCTTGCCGAACGGGGTTTATAAAGTAAAGTGGCAAGTGCTCTCGGTAGACACCCATGTGACGGAGGGCTCGTTCGAATTTGCCGTCGGCGTGAAGCTGAACCAAGCAGGACCTGCAGCTACGAAATCGTTGGATGACGATGAGCCGGCGTCCGCGACAGAGGATAAGACGCCGGCCCCAGTCAAGCCTGAGACGAACGGAGCAAAGAACGCCGGCGGATCCGCCAATAAGCCGGCGAACAAGGATTCCGGAAAGGGGCAGCCTGCTTCGCAGCCGGAACCATCCAAGTCTGGCGGCGCAACATCAGGGGACAACACGGCTGCAGACGTTGCCGGGCGGAAGGAGCCTCCAAATCCATCGACTGAACCGCAATCCACAGCGGAGCGGAAGCCGAACGATGCGCAGCGTCAAGAGAAACGGGACGATACGAATGATACGGATAGCGCGGCGGAACAGTCCGGGAAGGAGAAAGAGGCCGTACCAGCCGCACCAGCCGCACCGGACGCATCGTCCCGGGCGGGGGATGGAGAGGAAGGGCAAGGCGCCATTGATTCAGCATCCCCGGTTCAAGCAGAGAAGGTGCCGGCGGATGCAGGCAGCGAAGCAGCTTCCGAAGAAGGGGAAGCTGATCATAGCCGCCATCATGGCCATGAAGCTGAAGAAGCCGCGTCAGCACATGCGGCCGCAGCCAATCATACGAACCATAATCATGGGGATGGCAAGCTTGATGGTTGGAACGCGTTGATCCGCATCGTCAATATCGTTGTGACCGTATTGTTATTCGCCATATTGTATTATCGCATGATGTTGGCGGACGGAGTGAACGCTCGCTTTCCAACATTCCATCGCGCGCTGAAGCGCCTGTGCGGAAGCATAACGCTTGGCGCGGTTCTCATATTCGCGGTTGCTTATGCGGCGCATATGCTGCTTATTGCGCAGCAGCTGAGCGGCGGCAGGGCGGATACATCAGCTGCGTCAACCGCTCTAACTCTTGCCGTATCAACCCGAGTAGGCTTGGCGGATGGCGCGCGCGTAATGCTTGCATCATTGCTCGTCCTTACGCTGCTGTTCAAAAACCGCGCAGCTGCGCTCTGTAAACCAGCGCAGTGGCTCATCCTGCTTGGAATCGCCCTAACCTTTCCGCTCACGGGACATGCGATAGCCTCCGATTCTGGGCTATTGTCCTTCGTGACGGTTATCTCTCATACGCTTCATATCATTACGGCATCCGTCTGGTTCGGGGGACTGCTGGGCATGGGTATGCTAACGGCAGGCTGGCGGCGAAGCAAGCTTGGCGCGGAACATGTTCATGAGATCAACGGGCAATGGGGACGATTTTCACGGGCAGCCTTGCCGCTTACCATCCTTACGACAGCGACAGGAATCCTGCTCGCCGCGATGCGGTTAGGGACATGGTCCGCTTTCATTGCATCATCGTATGGGCAAATTTTGCTCGTCAAGAGCGGACTCTTTCTCTTCATCCTCATCATTGCGGCGTTTCACCGCTATTACTGGCTGCCCCGGTTCGCAAAGCATAATGGTGATGCTCGCCTGCTGCGTCAATTCCTGATTGGAGTGCAGGTCGAAATCGCGATCGGAATCGCGGTATTCATTGCGGCCGGCATGCTGTCGACCAGTCCGCCGCCCGGCATGTGAGCGATTGATTTCAATACAAGCTTCTAAATCCTCCTTCGAACGAGATGATGCATCTGCGTCAATCGCGTTCGGGGAGGATTTTTTTTGGCGGATTTGACGAAACTAAATGTTAAATTAGAATTATTATTGATTAAATACAATTACTATGTTAAATTGATACCACATGAATGATTCTTATTATCATAAAAGAGTGTGCTTCGGGAAGGAACGGCCATGCGGCGCATGATTACGATGGCATTTTTGATTTCGTGAATAACATTTCCACAGGAAAGGAATGGGGCCCTTGAATAGTCGGCACATGATAACGTTTATGAAAAAGAAGCGTGAAAGTAGGCCAGTGCATATGACACAGCAGAGAGAAGCGGTTTTGTCTTGCATCAATCAAGCCGTGTCCCCAAAGACCGCAATGGAAATTTATATTGATCTGAAGTCGGATATGACACGCATCTCCCTTTCTACCGTCTATTGCAGCTTGAAATATTTCGTCAAGAACGAGATTGTACGCGAATTGGACGATGACGGCCTGTCCAAACGATATGAATATGCCGGGACTGGCAGCATCTACCGCGAAGCTTGACCGATAACGATATAACTGAATAGCGATACAAGTGCCAAGCCCTTTGCAGACGGATCTGCAGAGGGCTTGCCTGTGTGCGGACGGGAGGCCACGCTTACATGCTGCTGCTGCTCTCCTTTTTGCTGCGGGAGACGGCAAGGTTAAGCCAGAAGATTTACAACCCTTGCAAGGAGTAGAGGAGTACGCCAGCAGGGAGCGGGATATAGAGAAAGTATCAACGAACAGCTAATATTTCACGGCATGGCGGTTGTGGTATATTAAGTAAAGAGGCTTTGTGACAAGTAAGGGGAAATTCGTTTGAAATCCAGTAGGGTTGAGGCGCTCATCGCACAAGTTGAGCTTACGCTCCTTCCGGAGCTTGATATCCGCAGCCATAACGGGAACGATCCCGTCGAGGTGAAAGCTGTGCCAGACGGCTGGGCAGTAATGGGGAACGGGAATTATGCCGTTGTGTTTGCGCATGCTGATTTTCCCAATATGGTTGTGAAGGTATACGCAGACGGTCGCCCGGGTTTGGAGGATGAGGCGGAAGTGTATCGGCGCTTGGGCCGCCACCCTTCTTTTTCGGAATGCTACTATGTGGGCGCAGCTTACCTAATCATGAAGCGGATGCCAGGCTATACATTATACGATTGCTTGCTGGAAGGAATCCCGATACCGCCCTCCGTCATCCGCGATGTGGATGAGGCTCTCGCTTACGCGATCAAGAAAGGCATGTCTCCGCGCGATATCCATGGGAAGAACGTCATGAATGATAACGGCAAAGGATATGTCGTGGATGTGTCCGACTTTCTGCTGCGGGGCAGCGACGGGATATGGGAGGATTTTAAACGCGCCTATCATTGGCTGTATAAGCCGGTGTTGTTGAGGTGGAATCTGCCCGTGCCCGCCAGATTATTGGAGTGGTGCCGCAAAGGGTATCGCTTCTACCGCAGAAACGGGAAGAAACGGCGTCTATCTTGACAATGGCGGAGGGTTTGAATAAACGCGCTACCCTTTGTTATGATGGACTCGGTATACACAATCCCAAATTCTGCAATTCTAAATTCTATGGATCGGGTTCTTCCGGCTCGTTCCACCTGTTGAAGGAAGTAACGACGGGCCGCATGCAGCCGGAACGAACGACAGCGAAAGGATCGAATGGACAATGTCAATAGAGAAACAGCCTTCCTCGCCCTGCAAGACGTGGGACAAACAGACGATCGTCGTGCACGATTGCCATGATGAACGTCATTACGGCGCGGTGACGATGCCGCTGTATCAGAACAGCTTATTCACATTTCCGTGTCATGAAGAATTTTATGAGGCGCTTGATTCTCCGCTTCATTACCATCTATACTCGCGAGGGAACAATCCGAGCGTCAATGAGCTGGAACGGCGGCTCGCGCTGCTTGAAGGCGGGGAAGCGGCACGCTGCTTCGCTTCGGGAATGGCGGCGATCTCCGCATCCATCATGTCGGCGGTCAAAGCGGGCGACCACGTCATTTGCGTGGAGAGCGTGTACGGACCGACACGGCAATTTCTAAGCAGCTATTTGCTGCGCTTCGGGATTGAAACGACGTTCGTGAACGGGGAGTGCATGGCGAGCATCGAAGCGGCTGTGCGTCCGAACACGACGCTTCTGTTTCTGGAAAGTCCGACGAGCATGACGATTCGTCTGCAGGACCTGCGCGCTTGCGGGGAACTCGCGCAGCGGATTGGCGCGACTACGATTATCGACAATACCTGGGCAACGCCGATCCATCAGAATCCGCTGGCGCTCGGTATCGACTTGGTCGTGCATTCCTTGACCAAGTATGTAGGCGGGCACAGTGATATTATGGGGGGCGTCATCATCGGCTCCAAGGAGCGGCTTGAACGGATTGGGCAAGAGGAATTTCTGCTGTTCGGCGGCATCATGACGCCGCAGACCGCCTGCTTGGCCATGCGCGGGTTGCGCACGCTGCCATTGCGCATGGAGCGGCTCGGGCAGAATGGACTTCAGGTCGCTGCGTATTTGGAGCAGCTTCCATTCGTAAAGCGTGTCAATCATCCAGGACTGCCAAGCTACCCGCAGTACGAGCTCGCGCAGCGGCAGATGAGCGGGTGCGGCAGCTTGTTTTCTTTCGAGGCGGAGCTCCCGGTCGAGCAATTGCAGGCGTGGGCGGACCGGCTGGAGTTTTTCCGCATTGGCGTCAGCTGGGGCGGTTATGAGAGCTTGGTGCAGGTTGTGCGTCCGCAAACAGCGGAAGAGAACGAACCGTTCGTGCTGGTCCGCTTGTATGTCGGATTGGAGGATCCGAACCTGCTGATCGGGGACATGAGCCGTTCTTTTCAGGCGCTTGATCTGTAACGAACGGCCGGACGGTCAAGCTTGGAGAGCCGGCGAGGAATACTGATCCTTCAATGCGCTAGAGCGGGGAAAAGGAAAGAGAACAAGTACATGGCTGCGGTTCCGATGCGGGATCGGCAGCCTTTTTGACTTTTGAAGAAGATGTTCCCGGAGCAAAGCATGGCTGATCCATCCTTTGCTTCATTCTCCCCTTTAGTCAGAATAGCGGTACTTCCGCCTCTTGGATGCTCAGCTTCGCAAGGCCTCGAAAGAGTTTTTTCGCATTGCTGACGGACAGATTCAGGTGGACAGGTGTTGGAAGTTATTTTAAAATGAGGCTGAAAACTTCAATGCTGCACTACAACGCAATGAAATGAAAACGCTTGCTTGTGGTCAGGGATCGATGTTTATGGGGAGGGCTGCGAGATGTATAAGCTGCTGCTTGTGGATGACGAGGAAGATGTGCGCGAAGGGCTGCTGCGTGAAATCGATTGGAACGGCTGCGGCTACGAGATAATAGGCACCGCCGAGAACGGACGGGAAGCGCTCGAAGCGGTGGATAAGCTGCAGCCGGACGTCGTGGTAACCGACATCCAAATGCCGTTTCTGAACGGCCTGCAGTTGTCGGAAGGGATACGTGAGCAGTTCCCTACAATTAAAATCATCATTTTGACGGGCTATGACGAGTTCGAATATGCGCAAAAGGCGGTCAAGCTGCATATCGACGAATATGTGCTGAAGCCGTTTTCTTCCCAAGAGCTGGTTAATGTGCTGGTCAAGGTCAAGGGGAGCATGGACGAGGAGCAGGCTCAGCGGGAAAACGTACACCTTCTGCAGGAGCACTATCGCAGCAGTCTGCCTGTCTTGAAGGAAGTGTTCCTCGCATCGCTTTTCGCGCGCAAAGTGAGCCGCAAGGAGATTGAGGAGAAATCCAAGCTTTATGATTTGCCGCTCTTCGGCAGTCAGTTCATGCTGTCGGTCATCAGTCTTGACACCCCGTGCACATTCCGATCGAACCTCAAGGAGGAAGAGCCGGCTATACGGCAGTCTCTGCAGAGGGACGCTGAGGTGCCGCAGCAGTCGCTGTCGCTTAAGGATACGGGGGATTCCCGGTTGCAGCTGTTCGCGGTATATAACATCGCCGAAGAAATCGCTTATAAGCGCCAGCTTGGGTTAGTGATCATTCATAACGAAGAAGTCGTGCTCATAAGCTGCGATGGATCGCCGGATACGGAACCAATCCGCAGGCGGACGCTACTTGCTCTGGAGGAAGTTCGGCAAAGTGTGGAACGATATTTGCGATTTACGGTAACAGCGGGAGCCGGCACCGTCATTCATTCGTTGGAAGAAGCGCCGTACGCGTACAAAGATGCAATCGCAGCGCTTGATTACCGCGTCATTCTCGGGAGTAACCGAATCATCTGCATTGATGATGTGGAGATGCGCATGAAGGAGAAGCTATGCTTCGATCATTGGAAGGAAGAGGCGCTCACCCGCTGCTTGAAGGTGGGGACGGCGGAGGAATTGAGGGAGATGCTCGATTCTCTTTTTCAAGGGCTGACGGAGGCTCATATTTCTGTCAAGGATTTTCAGATTTATGTGATGGAGATGTTAATCGCTCTGATGAAGGTTGCGCGGGATGCGGGTCAAGCGGCGGATGCCGCCGTCGGCGACGAGCTGGCCTCGTTCGGACGCATTCGGGAATTCCGCCACATGGAAGAGGCCAAGCAGTGGATGCTCCGGCTGTGCGCCCGGCTCATGCGTCATATTGCCGCGGATCGGCAGACCTCGTACAAGAAGCTTGTGCAGGCAGCGGCGGCGTTTGTCGAAGCCAACTATCAGAACAGCGAGCTGTCCATCACGATGATGTGCGGGCATCTTCATATTAGCGCCGGGTATTTCAGCAGTATTTTCAAAAAGGAGACGAAGATGACGTTCGTCAACTATTTGTTGCAGCTGCGCATGGAGAAGGCGAAACAGTATTTGCGGTCGACCGATTGGAAGACGTTCGAAATTGCGGAACAAGTAGGGTATAGCGATCCGAATTATTTCAGCTACTCCTTTAAAAAATACGCGGGGATATCGCCCAAACAATATCGCAGCCAAGCGGATGAAGGCTGATCCCGGATTCTTCGCGCAGGAAAGATGGAGGATGGCATGAAGTGGAGACAAGTGCGGAGCATTCAGTTTATCATCGCGGCTTCATTTACACTAATTACCGTCATTGTAATGCTGTTCGTGAGCGTTGTCGTCTATGGCAAATTCGCCAATACAGCCGAACAGAACGCCGTGCTGAACAATCAGCAAATCATTGATCAGGTGAAGTTCAATTTGGAATCATACGTGAGCGGAATCGGGGCCTTTTTCGAAATCATTGATAATCGCCTGAATCAAACCGGCGGAGTGCCTATGAAGGAGCTGCAGGAACAGCTCGACACGATAAGGATGACGCGTGACGATGTGGTAAGCATGGCCATTTTTACACTCGATGGACAGCTCATTCAGAGCATCCCGCCACAGATGCGGCGCCGCAATACCGGACTGACGGAACAGAGCTGGTTCACGGCGGCCGTGAAAGCGCCGGACCAGTTGTCCTATTCGCCGCCCCACATTCAGAATTTGTTCGAAGGCGCGTATAAATGGGTCGTCTCATTGAGCAAAGGAATGACGTATCGCAGCTCTGGCACAGAGGAGCGGGGAATCCTGCTGATCGACGTCAACTTCAAGACGATTGACGATCTGTGCCAGCGGGTTACGCTAGGGGGCAAAGGATATGTTTATTTGATCGACTCGATGGGGAATTTGGTCTATCATCCGCAGCAGCAGTTAATCTATAACGGGCTCAAGTATGAAAATGTGGAGCAGGTGCTCAAATATACGTATGGCAGCTATATCGATCACTCGGGCGGGGTGGAACGGCTTATTACGGTCAAGACCGTTACTCCGCTCGGCTGGAAGGTTGTCGGCGTATCCTATATGGACGAGCTGGTAACGACACAGCAGGAAATCGGCGGTTTTTTATTTTGGCTGCTTGCCGCCGTGCTCGGCTTCGTGCTTATCGTCTCCTTCGCGCTGTCCGCCCGCATTTCCCATCCGATTAAGCGATTGGAGCGAACGATGAGAATGGTGGAAAAGGGCGTTTTCACCGTGCATATGGAAATGAGCGGCGCCGAAGAGGTCAAGCGGCTGACAAGCCGGTTCAACCTGATGGTGGCCCGCATTCATCAGCTTATGGACCAGATTATTGAGGAACAGGAGACGAAGCGCAAAAATGAGCTGGACATTTTGCAGGCTCAGATTCATCCGCACTTTTTATATAATACGCTTAATTCTGTCGTTCGCTTGGCGGGAAGCGGCCGCACGGACGATGTCGTGACGATGATTTCGTCGTTGTCGAAATTTTTTCGCATCAGCTTGAGCAAGGGCCAGCATATTATTTCGGTGCAGGAAGAGCTCGAGCATGTGAAGCATTATTTGATTATTCAAAATATTCGCTTTAAGCATCAATTTACATATGCAATAGAAGCGGAGGAGCGCATACTGAACAATCGCACCCTAAAGCTCGTGCTGCAGCCTATTGTGGAAAACGCCATTCAGCATGGCATTGAAGGCAGCGCCGGCGAAGGCTGCATTCGCATTAAGGCGCAGGAGTATGACGGGAAGCTGCGTTTTGAAGTTAACGACAACGGAGCGGGTATCCCGCCGCAGCGCCTTGAAGCTGTCAAAGCGGGACGAGCCGAGAGCCGGCAGGGCTCGGGCGTCGGGCTGCGCAACGTTCAGGAGCGGTTGCAGCTGTATTACGGCATGGCGTACGGTCTGGTGATTGACAGCCAACCGGATGAAGGGACGACGGTGACGATATGGCTGCCGCTGGAGCGCGAAAACGAGTCATGAGGAAGGAGAAGAGGAGATGCTTATTCATTGTCCATATGCCAGACCGGATCGCGGGTTAAAGGCGAAGGTGAAGCGCGCCATCTTACTGCTGCTCATCAGCATGTCTCTTTCACTCCTTACGGCTTGCTCCGGCAGCGGCATTATTGAAATATCTGAACCGGAGCAACGCAATTTCGCGCTTGTCGTCAAGACGATGAACGATGATTATTGGAATACGGTTCGCATGGGGGCAGAGGCGGCAGCCAAGGAATTCAACGTTAAAATTACGTTTCTCGCGCCCGAGCATGAGAAGGATGTCCAGCAGCAGGTGGAGTATACGGATCAAGCGTTAAAGCTGGGCGTGGACGCGATCATTCTCGCAGCCAGCGATTACATGGCGCTCGGGCAGGTGGTGGATCAAGCGAGCTACTATCATATCCCCGTAATCTCCATTGATTCCGAGGTCGGTTCCACAAAGGTACAAAGCTATATCGGCACGAACTCCTATCAAATGGGGCGGACAGCCGGACAGGAACTGGTCAAGCTGATGAATGGCAAGGGCAAGGTCGGCGTGATGAGCTTTGTCCAAGGCGCGCGTAATGCGGAGCAGCGCGAGGAGGGCTTGATGGACTTGTTCTCCCGCTATGACGGAATTGAGGTAGCAGAGACGGCGTATTGCTACTCGGATTCGGAGCTCGCATATGAGTTGACGATCCGCATGCTCGCGAAGCATCCGGATCTGCAAGGAATCGTGTCGCTCAATTCGATCTCCTCCCTCGGCGTGGCTCGAGCCGTTAAGGATGCGGATGCGGGCCGGGCGATAAGAGTGGTTACCATCGACAGCACGCCTGAGCTTATGGGGTACCTGCAGGATGAGGTCATTGGGGCCGCCGTCGTGCAGAATCCGTTCACGATGGGGTATCTCGGCGTAAAATATGCGGCGGAAGCGCTGCAGGGCTCAGATATACCGGAACGGGTGGAGACGGAAGCGAAGGTGATTGATTTACATAATATGTTCTGGCCGGAAAATCAGAAGCTGTTGTTCCCCTTTGTCAAATAATGCTTCCCGGCAGGTTGTCCGGCAAAAAAATGAGGGATATCCCGATGCAGATGAGGCTGCTGCAAGGGATGTCCCTTTTGTTCATTTACATGGCTATTCCATGCGCATTCCGCCGCTGATGGCCCGGCTGACGAAGCCGTCCGCTTCCTTCAGCCGTGCGCGGGCCTCATCGGCATCGACCTTGGCGGCAATCATGATAATTGCCGTCTTGACGTGGCCCTCCGCAGCGGCAAACGCCGCTTCCGCTTGTTCGTCCGAGGCATTGGTGGCGAGCTTGATGATTCGCTTCGCCCGGGCGATCAGCTTCTCGTTGGAAGGCTGCACGTCCACCATGAGATTGCCATATACTTTACCCATCCGGATCATGGAGGCGGTCGTCAGCATGTTCAGCACGAGCTTCTGTGCCGTGCCGGCCTTCATCCGGGTCGATCCCATCACCACTTCAGGCCCGACGACCACTTCGATCATGACATGGGCATGGGTGCGCATCGGCGTATGTTCATTGTTGCACACCCCGATGACGGTCGCTCCGAGCTCGCGGGCACGCTGCATGGCTCCGAGCACGTAAGGGGTGCGTCCGCTGGCGGCGATGCCGACGACGACGTCGTCCGCACGGACCCCATGCATAATCACATCGGTTTGGCCGAGGATAAGGCTGTCCTCCGCGCCTTCCACCGATTCTTGAATCGCTTGCGGCCCGCCTGCAATGATGCCCCGTACCAGCTGCGGATCGGTGCCATAGGTCGGCGGACATTCAGACGCATCCAGAATACCAAGCCTGCCGCTCGTGCCCGCGCCAAAATAGAACAGGCGTCCGCCGCGCCGAAATCCGTGCACGATCCGATCGGCCGCGTCGGCAATCTGCGGGATAGCTTGCTCCACGGACGCTGCCACTTGGCGATCCTCCGCGTTGATTACCCGCATCATCTGTTCGGTCGACATTGCATCGATATGCAGAGTAGCTTCGTTAACTTGCTCCGTAATCAAGGAACTAATGTCCAACATTTCAAATAAACCTCCGGTTTTGAATTTAAACGGTCATGTTGAAAATGATGCAGGACAGAAAGTTGAAACGTTACGCTTTGCAGAAAAGTGATAGGCATAGACATGATGTAAAGTGGGGTGCATTGGAATGTCGAAGAAGGGGAGAATGGCTGAAGCTCGTGTATCGGATCATAAATATGCTTTCTAATACGCCCGAAGCCGGTAACCTGACTAACAGAGCCAGCCTTCGAGATGAGTATAAACGAATGGGAGGATAAATGTAAAATAAAAAATTATATTTTAAAATAGGAATTGAAAAAATATTTCGTTTTCGTATAATAAAGCTAAACCGCCTAAGAACCTGTCATATCATTTGAGCATCATGCCAGCATCCCTTGCACCCTTCACAGAACTCCCGGATTTGTTGGATATCCTAGAAATCATCATTATTGAACACTTCTGCAATCGTTCTCAGCAACGACTTCCGCAATTATCGAACAAGACATACTCCTGAAATTTTATATGACGAAATGAATGCAATTGCATCGCCAAGCTTTGTGCGCGTTGTTTGCGAATAGGTGTGCTTCTGGCTTCTGCCGTATGCCGTATGCGCTCCGGCTTTTTATGTTGCCGGAGAGGCGATTGGCGTTCCATAGCGAACATGCACATGCTATTTCGATATATTCTGTCATCCTAGAAGGGGGAGAGATACAATGCGGGTGCCATTGGCAGGCAAGCCGGTTCACACCATTATCGGCTTAATGTCCGGCACGTCATTGGACGGAATTGACGCTGCCGTCGTTCAAGTGCATGGATGCGGAATGGATGCGAAGGCCGAATTGCTCGCTTTCCATTGCATGGAATATGAATCGGAGCTGCGGGAACGATTAAAGGCGCTGTGCAGCAACGGACATTCCCGCGTCGCAGACCTATGCGTGATGAATGCCTACTTAGGACGGCGATTTGCCGAAGCCGCGCAGGAAGCGGCTGAATCGGCCGGGCTCCCGCTGGATGACATCGACTTCATCAGCTCGCACGGCCAGACCGTCTGGCACCAGCCGACAGTGATAGGAGAGGAACCCTATTTTATGCCATCGACGCTGCAAATCGGCGACTTGTCCGTAATCGCCAAGCTGACCGGCAAACCCGTTATTGGAGATTATCGTCCGGCCGATATGGCCGTGGGCGGTCAAGGAGCCCCTTTGACGCCGTATGCGGATTATATTTTTTTCCGGCATGACGACATCGGCAGAATCGTGCAGAACATCGGGGGGATCGGGAATTGTACCATACTTCCGGCGGGAGCGTCGTCTGATGCAGTTACCGCTTTTGATACCGGACCCGGCAACATGCTGATCGATGAAGCGATATACCAATTGTCCGACGGAGCGCTCCACTATGATCGGAATGGGGAGTGGGCCGCGCAAGGGAAGGTGAATGAAGAGCTGCTCTTGGAGATGCTGGCTCACCCTTATTTTCGGCTGGAACCGGCCAAGACGACCGGGAGAGAGATGTTCGGCCGTGAATATGCCGCGGTGTGGATCGCGGAAGGTCTCAATCGGCAGTTGACTGCCGAAGATATCGCCGCCACATTCACGGCGCTGACCGTACGCTCGATTGCATGCGCTTACCGCGAATTTGTCTTCGGACTGCATTCCGTTCACGAAGTAATCGTCAGTGGCGGCGGGGCCAACAATTCGACGCTCATGCGCTGGCTGGCAGCGGAACTGCCGGAGCAGAAGGTGATGGCATCCGACGAGTGGGGCCTATCGGGCGATGCGAAAGAGGCGGTTGCCTTCGCGTTGCTGGCCAATGATTTTGTGCATGGCGTTCCCAACAACCTGCCTGCCGTGACCGGTGCGGCAAGCTCGACCGTCATGGGGAAGCTGGCGCTGCCATAATTGCCGATTGGAGAGGAGATTCAGAGATGAACAAGGGGAGGCAACGAGTGACGCGGTGGCTTGATTACTTTGATTTAAAACAAAATGAAAGCGGTTGCTTGTCTTGAAGAGGCCTGTTCAACCGGGTGAAGCGGAGAGGTTGGACCTAAGTAATACCGATTTGCAAGCGGCTTGGGCGCTCCTCGATCATGCGGTCGCGCAGCAGGACATCCCCGGCGGCGTCGCGCTTGTCGCACGGCATGGGCATTTCGCCACTTATGCGGCAGGCCATGCCGTGTTGGGCAGCGATGCTAAGATACCTGCCTCTGCCCACACCCTCTATGATTGCGCTTCGCTGACTAAGGTTGTCGTCACGCTGCCGCTGATTTTGCTGCTGTCGGATCAAGGGAAGCTCCAGCTGAACGATCCGGCGGCCGCCTATGTGCCGGAATTCGGGGAGTCCGGCAAGGACGCGGCTACCATCTGCCAGCTGCTTGCGCATACTTCGGGATTGGCCGCGCACTGTGACTTGTACTCTCACGGATGGACGCCGGATGAAATGTTCATGCACATTTGCCGGATGAAGCCGGTATACGTTCCTGGCACCCGCTGCGTATACAGCTGCTTGGGCTATATCGTACTCGGCCGCATTGCGGAGCGGCTTCTGGGCGAGCCGCTCGCTCAGGCCGCCGAACGCTTGCTATTCCGGCCGCTCGGAATGGCGGCCAGCCGCTACAACCCGCCGTGCGAATGGCGCCCGCGCATCGCCGCGACCGAGTATGATCCAGCGCTGGACGGGTTCCGCTGGGGCCGCGTGCATGACGAGAATGCGGACGCGTTCGGCGGGGCCTGCGGCAATGCAGGGCTGTTCGCCACCGCGGGCGATCTGGCGCGATACGCGCAGATGTGGCTCGCCAGCGCCAACGCAGGCGGCAGCGTAGACGAAGCCGGCGCAGCCGCACACCATTGCGCGTATTCGCCGCCCGGCACTGCATTCAACACCCATGCGGCGCAAGCCATCGCGCTCCTCTCGCCGTCTGCGGTCCGGCAAGCCCTCAGCAGCCATACGCGCCATATCCCCGGGGCCCATAGGGGGCTGGGCTGGGTGCTGAAAAACGACCCGGCAGATGTGACGGGCAGCGGATTTTCGCCGAGCAGCTACGGGCATACCGGCTTCACGGGCACGAGCCTCTGGATCGATCCCGAGCACGATCTTGCCGTTGTCCTGTTGACGAATCGGGTGCATTTCGGACGCAACGCATCCATTGCGAAGCTGCGTCATGATTTCCATCAAGCAGTCGCAGCGGCACTGCGAGCTTAGAACGCCACCCGCAAATGTCCGTGCTCATCCGTGCTCAGTATATAAAACGATTACGAAGCATTGATTTTGAATGGGGGTGAATATATTTCCAAAAGAGATTGAACACGAAGCAGAAGCAGCATAATGCCGCACAGCTTCATGAATGAAATGAGCTCAAAAAAGGGGGGCCGCCTGTGGCAGACCTGAACTACCGTTACTATGAACCGGGTGACGAAGCGCACATCGTCCCGCTCTGGAATCGCACCCTCATCTCCGATCCGATTACCGCCAAGCGATTCCGCAACTTGGTGCTGCTCGACGCGAACTTCGATCCGCAGGGGATGCGCCTCGCGTTCGAAGGCACGGATCTGGTCGGCTGCGTCTATGCCGTCCGCCGCCGTCTGCCTATGCATGGAACAGACGTGGAGCCGGAGAACGGCTGGATTCCGTTCTTTTTTACCGCTGCTTCGCATCGGCGCCAAGGAATCGGCTCCCGGCTTCTGCACGATGCGTTTGGCTTCCTGCGGAAGCAGGGCAGACAGACCGTCTTCTTTGCCTCCTACGCGCCGAACTACATCGTGCCGGGAATTGATGCCAAGGCATATCCAGAGGGCCGGGCCTTCTTGCAGCGGCATGGCTTTGTACGGCAAGCGCGGGCGGTTGCGATGGATATCCCGCTTGCCGGGTTCGAAATTCCCGCGGAGGTGCAAGATCTGAAGCGGCAGCGATTGGCGGAAGGATATTCGTTCGAATCAGCACAGGATCGCGATTTGGTGGAGCTAATCGGATTCGCGACACGGGTGTTCAATCCCGATTGGGGGCGCGCCATACGCGAAGGCATTTTGCAAGGCCTGCCTTTGTCGCAGATTATAGTTGCCCGGGAGAAGGAACGACTGGTCGGGTTCTGCATGCACGGCGGTTATGAAGGCATCCGGGAGCGATTCGGACCGTTCGGGGTCGATCCCGCGCAGCAGGGCAGAGGGTTAGGAAAAATATTGCTCTATGACGTGCTATTTGGCATGCGCGCCATCGGCCTGCACGGAGCCTGGTTTCTATGGACGGGGGAAACGACGCCGGCCGGCGTCCTGTACGCGCGGTCGGGCTTTGCGATTACCCGGAAGTTTGACGTGATGCGGCGTTCCATCGCCAATCCGGAATTCAATATCGAATAGGGGGATAGGTTGCGAATGAATACATGGAAAAAAATGTTGGTTCTCTTCCTCGCACTCGCCATGATGGTTGTGGCGGCAGCGTGCAGCAGGGGCAATAGTGCCACGAAGGAAACGCCGGGAGGCGCCGGGGGAGATGCAGCGGCGTCCGATACGGTGAAAGTATGGACTTATCCGGTCCATCAAGCGTATGAAGACGAATTGAAGCAGCTCATTCCGGAGTTCATGAAGCAGCATCCGAATATCAAAGTCGAATTCGAAGTGCTCTCCTGGGCGGAAGGGCCGAAGAAGTTTGACGTCGCCTTGAACGCCGGCAACCCGCCGGACATTTATTACGGCGGCCTGTCCGGCGCTTATGTGAATACCGGCATGGTCGTTCCGCTCGACGGCTACCTCACGCAAGAGATTAAGGACGACTACGAGCCTGGTATACTCGAATTCGGACAAATTCAAGGCAAGCAATATATGCTGCCGCTGACATCCGGCCAATGGGAATGGGGCGGCAACAAGCGCATACTGGAAGAAGCGGGCATCGATTGGAAGAGCATCCAGCAGAATGGCTGGTCATGGACCGAGTTCACGGAATTGGCCAAAAAAATGACGAAAAAGCTGCCTGACAATTCCATGCAGTACGGAGTGGTTACCGATGGCACGAGCCTTGATTTCAGCCAGCTCATTACGAAAAATGCCGGCCTCGTCGATTTGGTGGACGAGAGCGGCAAGTTCATCTGGAACGACGACCGCATTCTCGATTCGCTCAACTTCGTCGATTCCTTGATGAAGGATGGCATTATGCCGAAGGAAACAGGCGCTCTGACGCCGCAGCAGCGGACGCAAATGTTCTACGACGGCAAGGCCGCCATTATCTCCAAGGCGATTCCATACTACGACACGATGATCGCGAATCGCAACAGAGATATCGACGCAGGCAAAGCAAACGGGGAAAAGATTGAATTCATCCTGCTTCCGGTTCCTCACCACGACAAACACCCGGCCAAAACCTACACCACCAGCGAAGGCTACATGATGTTCCAACAGAAAAACGGCAAAGACGAACAGCATTTGAAAAACGTGTTCCTCGTGCTCGACTTCTTGACGGGCGCGCAAGGGGGCAACTCCTCGAACGAGCTGTGCCTGCCGTTCACGCGCAAGTCGCAGGCGAAAGCGTTCGAAGACAAGGGCAAAGCAACTCAGCATAACTGGGATGCGGCGGTGAAGTTTGCCCAAAATCCAGCGCCTTCGGTCGAGAACAAGGTCGGCTTGGACGTTTCCTCCAAGATGAAGCAGTTCCGCGAGCAGGTGCAAAAACCAGCGTTCCAAGCACTCTTCGCCGGCGAGAAGACTCCGCAGCAAATTGCGGAGGAATTCAAAGCCAAGGGCGAGCAAATGTTTGGCGGGTAACGCCGAGTAGAGTGTGAGTGACGGGAAGAGGCCCTCTATGTCAGTCGTATGGGGCCCTTCCTTCTTCCCGTCATTTTGATGCAACAAATATGATATCGGACAGGAGGATTGTGATGCAGCAACATGCCGACAATGCGCTCCCGAGCCGCCCGACCGGTCCGATGAAGCCCGGAACACCCACCAGAACTGGCTCAGCAATGAGACGTTTTCTCCGGGACTACGGGTGGGCTTACGTGTTCATCCTGCCGCCGGTGCTGCTATTTCTCGTTTTTACGTTGTATCCGGTCGTCTCGGCATTTCTTATGAGCTTTCAGAAGTATACGGTGTTGAACTCGACGTGGATTGGACTCGACAACTACAACACGATGGTTCGGGATGATGTCTTCTGGAAGTCGATGAAAAATACCGTCATTTTCACTGCCGGCACCGTTCCGGTCAACATCATCATCACATTCGGGCTGGCGTATCTCATCTTTCAGATGAAGCGTTCCTGGCAGACGTTCTTCAAGGCGGTGCTCTACTTGCCGGGCGTCGCTTCCGGCGTCACCATCTCGCTTGTATGGCTGGCGATTTTCGATCCTTCCCCGAACGGCATTTTCAATATGCTGCTGGGCCTGTTCGGCATCGAACCGATCATATGGCTCGGCAAGTCGAACACAGCGCTGTTCACGCTCATGCTGGTAACCTATTTCAGCTCGCATGGAGCCGGCATCATATTGTATATGGCCGCGATGGGCGGAATTCCGAAATCGCTGTATGAAGCGGCAGACATCGATCATGCCAGCGGCTGGTCGAAGTTCCGCAACATTACGTGGCCGCTTTTGAAGCCGACGACGCTCTATTTGCTCGTGACCGGCGTCATCACGTCGTTCCAGGTCTTCATTAGCGTCTACTTGATGACTCAGGGCGGACCGAACTTCGCCACGACGACGATTGCTTACTTGGTGTACCAGACCGCTTTTGTATTCTACGATTTCGGCCTCGCGTCCGCGCAATCGTTCGTGCTGGCCGCCGTCATCATCGTCGTATCGATCGTTCAATTCAAATTTTTCTCGTCGGACGTCGAGTACTAGGGGGAGAGCATGTGAGAACAAGATCGTACCCGCTGTTTATCGCCGTCGCCGCCATCGTCATCATCTTCTGGGCCGTGCTGTCGATCGTTCCGCTGTATTGGATGTTCATCGGCTCGTTCCAAGATTCGCTCGCTGCGGCTGTATACAAGCCGAAGATGTTTCCCGACCTCTGGTCGTTTGTCCCTTATGAACGCTTTTTTCAGAAGACGAATGCCTGGAAGTGGCTGTTCAACTCCATGCTCGTGTCCGGCGTGCTGACGGTGACGAACGTGTCGCTTCGCTTGCCGGTTACGCGTTCGCGAAGCTGAAGTTTCCCGGCAGCAATTCGGTCTTTTGGGTGCTGCTCAGCACGATGATGATTCCCGCGCAGGTAACGCTGATTCCGTTGTATGTGCTCGTCATCAACGTGTTCGACATGGCGAATACGTATACCGCCATCATTTTGCCGTCGGTCGCTACAGTCGGTAATATCTTTTTGATGAAGCAGTACATGTCGACGCTGCCGACATCGCTTATTCACGCGGCCCGCATCGATGCCTGCAGCGAATTCCGCATCTTTACGCACATTATTTTGCCGATGGCGAAGCCAGGCTTGGCAGTGCTTGCTATCTTCACCTTCGTGGCGAGCTGGAACGACTTCTTCTGGCCATTTCTCGTCACGCAGAGCTCGGACATGCAGACGATTCAGGTCGGCTTGGCCAGCTTCCGCTTCGCGGAATCGACCGATTATGGCGGCATGATGGCCGGGGCTACAGTGGCCGCATTGCCGATGATCGTGCTGTTCTTCTCGCTGCAGAAATATTTCCTGCAGGGAATTACGATCGGCGCCGTCAAAGGCTAGAAACTGCTCAGGAGGAACGATATGGCTCGAGTTGAATTCAAAAATGTCGTTAAGGAATTTCACGACGAGAAGCGGGGGAACTTCACCGCCGTATCCGATTCCAGCTTCGTTGTCGAGGATAAGGAATTCGTCGTGTTCGTCGGACCGTCGGGATGTGGCAAGACGACGTCGCTGCGCATGATTGCCGGACTTGAACGGCAGTCTGGCGGAGATATTCTGATTGGCGATCGGATCGTCAATCATCTGCATCCGAAGGATCGGGACATCGCGATGGTGTTTCAAGATTACGCGCTGTATCCGCATATGACGGTAGAGGAGAATTTGTCGTTCGGTTTGAAAAATTTGAAGCGTCCGAAAGAGGAGATTGCGGCCAAGGTGAAGGATGCGGCGTCCATTCTCGGCTTGGATGAGATGCTGGATCGCAAGCCGCGCGAGCTGAGCGGCGGCCAGCGGCAGCGCGTCGCGGTCGGACGCGCCATCGTGCGCGATCCGCAGGTGTTCCTGTTCGACGAGCCGCTCTCGAACCTGGACGCGAAGCTGCGCGTCCAGATGCGCGTGGAGCTGGCGGAGCTGCACAAGCGGCTTGGCGCGACGATCGTCTACGTCACGCACGATCAGGTGGAGGCGATGACGCTAGGCGATCGCATCGTCGTCATGAATCAAGGCCGCATTCAACAGGTCGCCTCCCCGACGGAGCTGTACAACCGGCCGGACAACATGTTCGTGGCCGGATTTATCGGTTCGCCAGCCATGAATTTCATGGATGGGCGCGTGGAAGGCGGCTCGATCCGATTGGAAGGCCAGTCGATCTCCCTCGGCGAGGAGCAGGCGAAAATGCTGCAGAGCTACGACGGCAGCGCTGTCGTCGTCGGCATTCGCCCGGAGCATATTTATGGCGAGGACTTGACGATGAACGTGTCGAAGGAGCATGCATTAACCGCTCCAATTCATGTCATCGAAAATCTCGGGGCCGAAACTCTAATCTATTTCCGTATCGGCAACCGCATCGTGACTGCGAAAGTCAACCCCGAGACCGAAGCGCGCATCGGGCAGATGAAGACGTTCGTCATCGAGCGGAACAAGCTTCATTTCTTCGATCCGTCGAGCGAGCAGCGCATCGCGACCGGCTAAGCCAATCAACGAGAAAGGATGATGAATGATATGCGTAAACTAAGCGAAATCCTCGTCCAGTCTGGAGTGAAAGTATATCGGGATATCGTGGCGGTCGTGGTCTTCAGCCTCGCGACCTCGGCCTTGCTGCTGCCGGCAGTCTTCCTGCTGCCCGTTGCTTGGGCGGCCATAGCTGTGGTGCTGCTGTACGCTCCGCTATGCGTCGGAGCGCTGCATGCCGCTCACCGGCTGCTCAAGGGGGAGAAGCCAAAAGTAGCGCACGTGTGGGCCGGAGCGGTTCGCTTCTATGGTCGCGGGGTCGTGTTCGCCCTTTTTTGCGTGCTGTTTGCGCTTATCGTCATCTCGTCCTGGTGGTATTACGGGAGCCGGGACGGTGCGCTTTACTTTGCGCTGGCGGTGTTCCAGACGTATTTCGCCGCCATGTTCTTTGCCTCGCAGCTGTATACGATCCCGCTTGTCGTGCAGCATGACATGGGGATTATGGCGGCGATGGCGAAGAGCGCGAAAATGTTCGTGGCAAGGCCGGGCTATACGATCGGCGCTCTGTTTCAGGCAGCATGCATCGGTATTTGCTTGCTGTTCACAATTGTCGGTTTTGCCGGTCTATTTGTCGGGATAATGGGAATTTATATGAACTTGGCAGCGGCCAATGCCCTGAAGCCGGAAGAGAAGGCGCCCGCGCCGGGACAGACAGCGGCCGGCCAAGCGTGAAGCCTGAACGGAAACGGAGGAACAGACGATGACAAGCGAAGCAACATCGCATATTTTGGCCATAGGCGGCCATGCTGGAGATATGGACTTGACGGCAGGGGCCGTCATCGCTAAGTATACGCAAGCTGGACACCGCGCCACCTTCCTTCACCTGACCCCGGGGGAGAAGGGACATCCGCGCCTGACGCCGGAGGATTATGGGAAGCAGAAGGTGGAAGAGGCGCATCGCTTCGCCGAAATCGTAGGTGCCGATGTACGCTTCCTAGCGTATAAGGATGCGGAATTGCCGGTCGACGAAGAGGTCAAGTATGAAGTCGCTGACGTGATACGGGAAGTGAAACCGGACATTTTGATTACGCACTGGCATGGCAGCATTCACAAGGATCATGCGAATACGCACTATATCGTGGAGGACGCGCGCTTCTATGCCGGGCTTAAGACAATTGAACGGGCGCAGCCGGCACACTACGCCGCGAAGCTGTATTATGCCGACAATTGGGAGGACCCATATGACTTTCACCCTGAGGTGTTCGTTGATATTCCGGAGGACGCCTACAACACGTGGGTCAAGGCGATGAATGTGTATACCTATGCGCGCGGCGAAACGTACGGCTTTCCGTTTATTGAATATTACCAAGCGCTGACGATTGTCCGCGGCGCCCCGGCCGGCTTCAAACGGGCGCAGGCGTTTGCCGTTCCGCGGGGAGCCTTGACTCAGCGGGTACAGTACTTGAAGTGATGGCGCCGATGCCGCCGATGCACTACAATAAGAAGGTGAAGGAGGGATGGCGAATGAACGGAGGATTGGTGCGGCTGCGGGAAATATTGGACGATATTACGCCATCCGAACGCAAAGTCGCCGAATTCATCTTACAGCATCCAGCGGATATGATTGGGCTGTCCATTGCGGAGCTCGCTCGCCAGAGCGGGGGAAGTCAAGCGGCGGTCATCCGGCTGTGCAAGTCGATGGGATTCAAAGGATACCAGGAGCTCATGCTGAAGGTGGCCGGCGACTTGCAGGAAGGCAAGGAGCCCCAGGGCTACCAAGAGATCCGGCCTCACGATTCGGTGGAGACGATTATTCAGAACGTATCGAACAATAACATTCAATCGATTCGCGATACGGTCAAAATATTGGATGCGCCCATGGTGGCGCTGGCGGTAGAGGCGATGCACAAGGCGGATCGGCTGTACTTTTTCGGCTTGGGGGCCTCGAACCTGATAGCGCAGGATGCGCAGCACAAATTTTTGCGGATTAACAAGACAAGCTTTTCTTTTACCGATCCGCATTTGCAATTGACCTCATCGGTGATGCTCACGTCGCGGGACGCGGCTATCGGCATCTCGTATTCGGGGGAGACGGAATACGCCATTGCCAGTCTTAAAGCAGCTCGCGAAGCAGGCGCGACCACGATTAGCATTACGAAGTACGGACACTCTACGCTAAGCGGCATTGCCGATATTCCGCTCTATATTTCCTCGACGGAGAACGAGATCCGCAGCGGAGCGATGGCATCCCGCATTACCCAGCTCAATATTATCGATATTCTCTATCTGGGGGTGGCGAGCCGCAATTACGACAACTCAGTCACCTATTTGGAGAAGAGCCGTGCCATCATTCACGATGTGAAGGGCAAGGGCTAATGGCCCGTAGCGCCCGGAAATTAAGGAGAGCAGACGGCAGGAACCGAATACCGATTGGAGATTAGTAGTTTATCCTTGATGCGCCTGACAGGTGTATCAAGGATTTTTTTGCGCCTGGATGCTGTCACTTGGGCTTTGCCGGAGAGCAGATATGGCTGTTCCATCCTTTGTCTCACTCTCCCCCTTATTCAGGATCTGATGATGGGTCTGATCTCAGTCTGAGCGCGGCTGTTACGAACGCCATATTTCAAGAATGCCCAAGAGTCGACGCGTGATTATGTAACAGATGATTCGGCTCAAGGAGTTTTAATCAATAATGATGTGAGGATTTCAATAGAAATGATGAGGATTTTCTGTTCTTTATGAACGATGTCTTCGTCATAATAAATTCATAGCCGTATATGCTTTACAACAAAAGGGAGGTTGTTAGGAATGAAGAAATGGACGGCAACGCTGCTTATCGGCGCCATGCTGACGGTTGTGGGCTGCTCCTCCGGTTCGTCCGGCGCGGAAGGGGGCGATTCGGGCGGAGCCGGCACCGAGCCAAATATCGGGGTTGCGATTTATAAGTTCGACGATACGTTCATGACCGGTGTGCGCAATGCAATTACGGAAGCGGCAAACGGCAAGGCGAAGGTCGATATCGTAGACAGCCAAAATTCACAACCGACTCAGAATGACAAGATCGATTTGTTCATTACGAAAAAAGTGGATGCGCTTGTGATCAATCCGGTCGATCGAACCGCGGCTGGAGTCATGATCGACAAGGCGAAGGCGGCCGACATTCCGGTCGTATTTCTGAACCGTGAACCGCTGCCGGAAGATATGAAGAAGTGGGATAAAGTGTATTATGTCGGTGCCAAGGCGGAAGAATCCGGCACTATTTCAGGCCAGCTCATCGTCGATTATTGGAAGGCCAATCCAGACGCGGATAAGAACAAGGACGGCGTGCTTCAATACGTCATGCTTAAGGGGGAGCCGGGCCACCAAGATGCGGAGCTGCGCACGAAGTACTCCGTTCAGGCGCTTGAGGATGCGGGCATTAAGGTGGAGAAGGTGGCGGAAGACACCGGCATGTGGGATCGCGTGAAAGGCCAAGAGAAAATGGCGGCGTTCCTTGCCGCTCACGGCGACAAAATTGAAGCGGTGCTTGCGAACAACGATGACATGGCGCTTGGCGCTGTTGAGGCGCTGAAGGCAGCGGGATATTTTACGGGCGGCAAGAAGAAGATGCCGGTCGTCGGGGTCGATGCGACCGCTCCGGCTCTCCAAGCGCTCAAGGACGGCACGATGCTTGGCACGGTGTTGAACGACGCCAAGAACCAAGGGAAGGCGGCGCTGAATCTGGCCGCTGTATTGGCGAAGGGGGAAGTCCCGAACAAAGACAGCAGCGGATATGATCTGACGGACGGCAAGTTTGTCTGGATTCCGTATAAAAAGATTACAAAGGACAACATCGATGACGCCCAATAGACCTTTCCCCGCGAACGGAGGCACATCATTGAATAACGAACCCTATTTGTTGGAAATGAACAGCATCTCGAAGCAATTTCCGGGGATCAGAGCGCTTGACCAAGTTACGCTCAAGGTGCGCGCGGGAACGGTACATGCGCTTATGGGGGAGAATGGAGCGGGCAAGTCGACACTCATGAAATGTTTGTTCGGCATTTATCAGCCTGATGAAGGAGACATCGTCTTGCAGGGGCAAAAGGTAAGCATTATGGATTCGAAAAATGCGCTCAAGCTCGGCATCTCGATGATTCATCAGGAGCTGCATCCAGTTCCGCATCGCAATGTAATGGAGAATATTTGGCTCGGGCGATTTCCGATGAAGGGGATCGGTCCGTTCAAAATCGTTGACGAGAAGACGATGCTGCAGGATACAGAGCGGCTGATGGCTGATCTTGGCATGAACATCGCGCCGTTAGTTCGAGTCGGAAGCTTGTCCGTATCCAAAATTCAAGCGCTTGAAATTGCGAAGGCAGTCTCCTTTCAGTCTAAAATCATTGTCATGGATGAACCGACCTCATCGTTAACGGGCAATGAGGTGGAGCAGTTGTTTACGATTATCGAGCAGCTTAAGCGGCAGGGCGTGGCCATTATTTATATTTCTCATAAAATGGAAGAAATTTTACGCATTTCCGATGAGGTTACGATTATGCGGGACGGCAGGCATATCGGCACTTGGCCGGCGCATGAAATGACGACCGATCTCATTATTTCAAGGATGGTCGGACGGGAGTTGACGGAGCGGTTCCCGGAGCGGAGCAATGTGCCGGGCGAAGTCATTCTGCGCGTCGACGGATTGACATCACCGCTTCCAAAATCATTCCAGCATGTCAGCTTCGAGCTGAGGCGAGGAGAAATATTGGGGGTGGGCGGGCTCGTCGGCGCGCAGCGGACCGAGTTGCTTGAAGCGCTGTTCGGCTTGCGCCCCGTGCAATCCGGCACACTCGCCCTTCACGGCAAGCCTGTGCGCATCCGCTCGCCATTCGATGCCAAGAAGCACCGCATGGCCTTGCTGACGGAGGAGCGGAGGGTGACAGGGATTTTTCCGGTGCTGTCCGTCATGGAAAACACGGTTATCGCGAATCAAGCCCAATATGTTGCTCCGTATGGGTTATTGAATGACAAGAAGCGAAGAGCGGACGTAGCGCGGAGCGTCGAAATGCTGCGCGTAAAGACCCCATCGATAGGCACGCTCATTCAGAACTTGTCTGGGGGTAATCAGCAGAAGGTGCTGTTGGCGAGGTGGCTGCTCACCGATCCTGAAATTTTGCTGCTGGATGAACCAACCCGCGGGATCGATGTCGGCGCAAAATACGAAATCTATTCCATCATTGCCGAACTGGCGCAGCAGGGCAAGAGCATTATTATGATCTCTTCCGAAATGCCCGAGCTGCTGGGCATGTCCGATCGCATCATGGTCATGTGCGAGGGAAGATGTTCCGGAATTATCGATGGGAAGCAGGCTACCGAAGAAGAGATTATGCGTCTTGCTGCCCAGCATGCCGCACACTGAAGGAGGACATATTATGACCCGCATCAAAAATGCACAGCAGTTCGCGTCACAACATGCGATATACATCGTACTGCTCCTGTTAGTTGTGGGCATTGCTTTCTGGGACCCGAGATTTCTGTCCGTAACGACAATTCGCGATATATTCCTGCAATCGTCTACGCGGGCGATTATTGCGCTGGGAGCGGCTTTTATTCTCATTACCGGCGGAGTCGACCTGTCCGCAGGGCGCGTCGTCGGCTTGACGGCGGTTCTGTCGGCCTCAATGCTGCAATTGTCCGAGTATCCCCGCAAATTTTTCCCCGATTTGCAGCAGCTTCCGCTTTGGGTTCCGGTCCTGTTGGCCATTGCGGCAGGGCTTATCGTCGGGCTAATCAATGGTTTTATCGTGTCGAAGTTCAGTGTGCCGCCGTTTATCGCCACGCTTGGCACGATGGTTGCGGTGTATGGGCTCAACTCAATTTATTTCGATATGGAGCCGAATCAATCGCAGCCTATCGGCGGATTGCGCGAGGACTTCAGCCGCCTCGGAACCGGCTACATCGGACCGAACGGGCCGTACTCCGTGCCGTATATCGTCATCATCGCGATTGCGGTCGCGCTGCTCGTCTGGATTGTATTCAACAAGACGCGGCTCGGCAAGAACATGTACGCCATCGGCGGCAACATACAGGCGGCGAAGGTGTCCGGCATTAACGTCAGCCGCAATTTAATCGCGATCTATGCCATTGCCGGCGCGCTATACGGCTTGGCCGGGGTGCTGGAAGCGGCGCGCACGGGCGGAGCGACGAACAACTACGGGAATATGTATGAACTTGACGCCATTGCAGCCTGCGTCGTGGGAGGCGTATCGACCTCGGGCGGCATCGGTACCGTGCCCGGCATTATGGCGGGCGTGCTCATCTTTGGAGTCATTAATTACGGTCTGACCTTCATCGGTGTCAATCCGTATTGGCAGCTTATTATTAAAGGGCTTATCATTGTATTGGCCGTCGCATTCGATATGCGCAAATACGTCTCCAAAAAATAATGAACCGGGGGCAGAGCCCCCGGTTTCTTTGTTAAGAACTTCCATATAAGAATACTCCTCCGCCTACGGACTATACCAGCACTTTCCATCGTATTCAATCTCCAATTAATTCGCTTTTCTCGGTTTATATCCGCCTGATTCCTTCGTCGCGTAGTCCGGCTTCGCACCCATGCGCCATTACATTACATGTCAGGTTTGTACATCCATAATATACATATGTTCTTTTTGGGGAGACATAAAACTTGACATGTCCACATGGTAAAAACGAGGAAAAAAAGTTGTTGATCTTTCTTCGGCATCGTTTATAATGATGAAAAATTATTTATAGAAACAGTGTATCTATAATCGGTACAGAAGCCTTGCTCAAAGAAACTAGGGGAAGAGGTGAGGATGTGTCACTCAAGACGCTGGCCAAATCGCTCGAATTGCTCGATTGCTTTACATCGGATCATCCGATATGGGGGGTGCGTGATTTAGCGAAGAAGCTGGGAATGCACCATTCGGTCGCGCATCGCATCGTATCGACGTTTGAACAGCACGGCATTCTAGTTCAGAACAAAGACACGCAGAAGTACCATCTCGGCTTGAAGCTGCTGGAATACGGGAAAGTCATCACCGATCAGCTCAACATTCAGCAGTATTTTCAGCCAATATTGAAGGAGATTGCGAATTCAACCGGGGAGTCGGTCTACCTGAATATGCTGGAAGGGAAGGAGGGCGTCTGCGTATCCATCGTCCTCAGCTCGAAGGACATTCAATATTTGATTCCGGTTGGCGACCGTTCGCCGCTGTATGCCGGAGCTTCCCAGAAGGTCATGATGGCGTATGTATCTGCGGAGCTTCAGGAAGAAATTATTCAGGAGGGGTTGACGTCCGTCACTTCCCGAACGATTACCGATCCGCTGCGCTTGCGGGCCCAATTGGCGCAGATCAAAGAGGAAGGCTGGTGCATCTCTGTCGGTGAATATACGGAAGACGTGGTAGGCATTTCCGTACCGATGCTGGATAGTCATAGACGTATACTGGGCTCCATTACGATTGCAGGACCGGGATACCGGATTGACGAAGCGCGGTGCGAATCCTATTTGCGCCTCTTGCTCAACCAAGTCCCTTTAATACGGCAAAGCTGCAATATTATATCGCATATGTGGTAGCCAGGCTTCACATTTTTACACAGCAATACTTTATTTAACTAACGAGATACCGCTTTAAAGAGGGAGGGGTTGCATTGCTACAATTCATTACTCGACGTCTGTTATACCTCATACCAAGCTTGCTCGGCATCGTGCTCATCACGTTTATCCTGTCAAGAGTGCTGCCGGGCGATCCTGCCTTGATGATAGCCGGAGAACAAGCGCCGCAGCACGTGGTGGAAAATATTCGTGCTCAGCTTGGGTTGAACGATCCGCTGTATGTGCAGTTTGGCGCTTATATAAAGCAGCTGTCGCAAGGGGATCTTGGCGTGGCTTGGCACACAGGGCATACGGTGCTGGAGGATTTCGCCGTCCGTCTGCCTGCCACGATCGAGCTTGGCTTTGTCAGTCTGCTTATCGCGTTATTGGTAGCCATCCCGGTAGGCATCGTGGCCGCTACTAAGAAAGAATCGATAGTGGATCATATCTCCCGCATTTTTTCGCTTATCGGCGCCTGCATGCCGGTCTTTTGGCTCGGACTGCTTCTCATCTTGTTTTTCTACTCCAAGCTTGGCATTGCGCCTGCTCCAATGGGCCGTATCGGCGGAGACATCCTCCCGCCAACGCATATTACCGGATTATATCTTGTAGACAGCTTGCTTACTGCCGATTGGGTGGCGTTCAAGCAATCATTATCTCATCTTCTTCTCCCGGCGATTTGCCTTAGCGCCGGCACGATGGCCATTATCGCCCGCATGATGCGCTCCAGCATGCTGGAGGTTATCGGTCAGGATTATATCCGGACTGCCAGAGCAAAAGGCTTGAATGAGCGTTCCGTCGTCTACAAGCACGCTTTGGTCAATGCTTCGATACCGACGGTTACGATGATCGGTTTGCAAATCGGCTATCTGCTCGGAGGCGCGGTCATCACGGAGACCATCTTTGCTTGGCCCGGCGTCGGAAGCTATGTTACGGAATCCATTTTGGCGACGGATTACGCCCCGATTCAGGCGTTTACGCTGCTAAGCGCCGTCGTGTATAGCTGTATCAATTTGCTTGTCGATATGGTGTATGGCTTAATCGACCCGCGCATTCGCTATGAATAATCAATCTCTCATGTCATGACATCTTAGGAGGTGCAACTGTGATGAAAGCATCAACCTCATCGTCCGCTGCAATAGCTGCGGCGAGCGAACCGTCCATGCTGCAGGAGGCTTGGTTTGCGCTGCGGCAGTGGAGCAAGCTGTTCCTCCGCAACAAGCTTGCCGCGCTCGGCCTCTTCCTGATCGTGTTATGGACGCTCTTTGCCATTGCCGCGCCGCTTGTCGCGCCTTATGCGCCGGATGCTACGCAGCTGGAAGCGAAGCTGCAGGGTCCGAGCGGAACGCATTGGTTCGGAACGGACCAGTTCGGCCGGGACATTTTCAGCCGTGTCGTATACGCAGCGCGCATATCGATTTGGACCGGGCTTATCGCCGTCGGAATTTCCTTCTTCATCGGCGTTCCGCTCGGCGGCATCGCCGCTTATTATGGCGGCTGGATCGGGAATCTCATCATGCGCGTAATGGACATTTTTCTTGCGTTTCCTTCGCTTATTCTGGCGATGGCTATCGCAGCCGCCATGGGTCCTGGCCTCATTAGCGCGATGATGGCGGTAGGGATCGTCGGCATTCCGGAGTTCGCCCGTCTCATGTATAGCCAGACAATCTACTTGAAGGAACGCGAATTCGTGGAGGCGAGCCGTTCCATCGGGGTGAAGGATAGCGCCATTCTTGTCAGGCATATTTTCCCGAACGCGCTGGCTCCGCTGCTTGTCCGCATTACGCTCGGGATGGGCTTTGCCATTTTGACGGCAGCGAGCTTGAGCTTTCTCGGCCTTGGCGTTCGACCGCCGCTTGCGGAATGGGGGGCGATGATATCCGAAGGACGCGAGTACATTATTACCGGCGAATGGTGGCTCGTTACGTTCCCGGGGCTTGCCATAGCAACGACAATACTCGGTTTCAACCTGCTCGGCGACGGGCTGCGCGACGTGCTTGACCCGCGGCTTCGCACGAGCCGCAAATAAGCAATGATTCCAGTTTGAACATCCAGGGGGAGGAAAAAATGATGAAACGAAGCAACTTGATGATGGCCATTGCATTGACGCTCATTTTGACTTTGGTTGCGGGCTGCGCGCCAAAGGCGAATCAAGCCGGAGGAGAGAGCTCTGCCGGCGCAACGGGAGAACAAACGAATGCGCCTGCGAATGGCGCCGGCGGCAAGACGCTGACCGTCGCATATTCCGAAGGCGGGCAGACGCTCGATCCGGCGGAAGCGAACGATCTGACTTCTGATACATTGGTGCTGTCCACCTATGATCAGCTCGTAACGTATGGCGTCAAAAATGTAGATGGCGCGGATATCGCTGCCACGGAAGAAATCAAGCCGATGCTGGCCGAGTCGTGGGACGTATCCGATGACCAGAAGACGTATACGTTCAAGCTGCGCAAGGACGTGAAGTTCCATAGCGGCAATCCGCTGAATGCCGATGCGGTCGTGTTCTCGCTCGATCATATCAAAAACTCGAACTCGGGCGGATTTTTGTATCAGCAGGCTTCTATCGAGTCGTTCCGCAAGGTGGATGATAATACGGTGGAAGTGAAGCTGGAGCGTCCGAACCATATGTTTTTGCAAATCTTGGCGATGTACTCCTTCTCGGTCATCGATCCGCAAGCGATAGAAGGGGATGCGAATGAGTTCTTGAAGACGAAGACGGCCGGTTCCGGTCCGTTCAAGCTTGAAAAATGGGATCCTTCCTCCGAAGCTGTGTTCGTAGCGAACGACAATTACTGGCAGGAGCGGGCCAAGCTGGACAAAGTTGTCATGAAGTTCATGAAGGAAGCATCGTCCCGCACGATGCTGCTGAACAAAGGCGACATTGATCTGGCCATGGAAATTCCGCCGAAGGATGTCGATACGCTGAAGCAGAACAGCGGGCTGACTGTACGTTCGGATGCGAGCAACCGCATTTTGTATATGGGTCTGAACAATAATGTGAAGCCGTTCGACAATCCGAAGGTGCGTCAAGCGATCGGATATGCGATTCCGCATGAATTGCTCTTGAAGGACGTCATGTACGGACAAGCCAAGCAAATGAAGAGCATCGTGGCAAGCAATACGCCTGGTTTCTCCGATAAGGGCTATGTGTATGAATATAACTTGGACAAAGCGAAACAACTGCTGAAGGAAGCAGGCTACGAGGATGGCTTCCAGTTCGATTTCACGCTGGGCTCCGGCTTTAAAGACTGGGAAGACGCCGCTACGGTCATTCAAGCAGAGTTGAAGAAGATCGGCGTCACGATGAACATCAACAAGTTGGCGCGCGCGCAGTTCCTGGAACAGCTTCGCACCGGCAACGTGCAGGCATTCATGTCGAAATGGACCTCGTTCGTCAATGATCCGGAATATCATCTTGGGTTCTTGGTGGATAGCGAAAGCTCGTCCAACTATGTGCATTACAACAATGCGAAGGTGAATGAGCTGCTGAAGGAAGCAGCCGTCGAGACGGACATGACGAAGCGCAACGGAATGTACGAAGAGATCCAAAGCTTTATTAATACGGACATGCCTTACGTGTACATGTACGAATATAACCGCCTCGTGGCATTTAAGAACAACGTGAAAGGTTATATTTTCTTCCCGGATGAATGCTTGCGTTTTTACCCGATTTCAAAATAAGAGATAGAGATTGCAACGGATATGGATAAACAGGAGGGGATTGCGGTGAACGAATGGAAGCAACGCTGGTTAGACGAAGTGGAACAACGCAGAGACGAATTGCTGGGCTTGTGCTCGAAGCTCATTCAATTCCCAACAGAGAATCCTCCCGGGGACTCGCGTGAAATCAGTCAATTCATTATCGACTACTTGGCAGAGGTCGGCATAGAGACGAAGGTGCATGACGCAGGCGATAATATGCTGAATCTAATTGCGACGATCGGCGATGAAGCCGCTTCGGATCGCCATCTAATCTATTGCGGCCATACAGATGTCGTGCCGGCAGGCGACCGTTCCCGCTGGAATTTCGACCCGTTCTGTGGCGAGGTGCGGGACGGATATGTGCTTGGACGCGGGGCGAGCGATATGAAATGCGGTTTGGCGGGACTTATTTTCAGCGTAAAGCTGCTGAAGGAACTGCAAGTTCCGCTTCAAGGCAGACTGTCGCTGCTTATCGTGCCGGATGAGGAAACCGGCGGCCACCTCGGCGTGCCGTGGGTATTCGAACGGAAGCTCATTCATGGCACGGCGGCGGTCATTGCCGAGCCGTCGCATCCGCTGCATCCGACAATCGGGCAGAAGGGCAGCTGCTGGTTCAACTTCACGGTGACGGGAACGCCGGGACACGGCAGCTTGTCTCCGCTGCTCGGAGACAATGCGATTATGAAGGCGGCCGCAGCCGTTCAGGCGCTGCAGCAGCTGCATCACTATCCGGTGGAGCTGCCGAATGAAGTGAAGGACATTATCGAAGTGACGAAGCGCTATATCGCGGAAAAAGAAAATGCAGATTTCTCCGCCATCATCGACCGCGTGTCGGTCAATGTAGGCCTCATCGAAGGCGGAACGAAGACGAACGTCGTGCCTGACCGCTGTACGGTCAGTGTCGATACGCGCCTGCCGTTCGGAGTCGAACCAAGCCAAGTGCTGGCCGAGGCGAAGCGGCTGCTCTCCGAGATCGGCATTGAGACGGAGCTTCACCCTGAAGGCTTCCAAGGATTGGCCAACTGGACGCCGCCGACCGATCCGATCGTGGAGGAGCTTGTGCAGCATATATGCGACGTGAAGCAGGAAGAAGGATACGGAGTATTGCAATGGGCTTCCAGCGATGCGCGGCATTTCCGCCGCGCCGGCATTCCGGTGCTGCAATACGGTCCGGCAGAGCTGTCCACGATACACGGCTTCAACGAAAAAGCTCCGGTGCAGGATGTGGTGGATGCAGCCAAGGTGTATGCGTTGACCGCGCTCAGCTACTTGGGTGGTGAGTAAAATGGAACCGGTGCTGCAAGTCGAACAGCTGGAAACAGAGTTTGTTACGAACGGGGGCGTCTTCAAGGCGGTGGACGGCGTAAGCTTCCATGTGCACCAAGGAGAAACGCTCGGCGTTGTCGGCGAATCGGGCTGCGGCAAGAGTGTAACCTCGTTGTCCATCATGGGACTCCTGCCGAAGAAGATCGGGCGGGTGAAGGGAGGGCGCATTCAATTTCATGGAAGCGACCTGCTGAATGTCCCGGAGAAGCAGATGAGGTCCATTCGCGGCAATCGCATCGCTATGATTTTTCAGGAGCCGATGACTTCGCTCAATCCGGTATTCCGTATCGGCGATCAATTGGCGGAGGCCATCCAGCTTCACATGCAGCTGAAGCGCAAGGAGGCGATGAGGCATGCCGTCGACATGCTGCGCAAGGTCGGCATCCCTCATCCCGAGTCGGTGGCGCAGGAATATCCGCACCAGCTCTCGGGCGGAATGCGGCAGCGGGTCATGATAGCGATGGCGATGTCCTGCAATCCCGAGGTGCTGATCGCCGATGAGCCGACGACGGCGCTTGACGTGACGATTCAAGCGCAAATTTTGGATTTGATGCGCCAGCTGCAGGAAGAAGAGAAGACGTCAATCCTGCTCATTACCCACGACCTCGGGGTCGTCGCGGAGATGTGCCACCGCGTGGTTGTCATGTACGCGGGGCAGGTCGTAGAGGAGGCGGATGTGGACACGCTGTTCGAATCGCCTCAGCATCCATATACGCAGGGGCTGCTGTCATCGCTGCCGCAGCTTGCCGGAGAGCAGGAGCGGCTGGAATCGATACCCGGCACGGTGCCGAGCCCGCTTAATATGCCGCCAGGCTGCCGCTTCGCGCCGCGCTGCAAATATCGCGTGGAAGCGTGCGAACAAGTGCAGCCCGGGCTGACGGATTTGGGAGATGGGCACCGTTGCCGTTGTCTGCTCGTTGAGAAGGGGGTGGCGCGATGACTGCGTTGCTGCAAGTGCGCAATCTAAAAAAGCATTATCCGATTCGCCAAGGACTGCTTAATAAACAGGTCGGTTCCGTGAAGTCGGTGGATGGCTTGAACTTCGACATATATGAAGGAGAGACGTTCGGCATCGTCGGCGAATCGGGCTGCGGCAAATCGACGACCGGCCGCTCGGTCTTGCGCTTGATTGAACCGACGGAAGGCGAAGTATGGTTTCAAGGACGCAACATTATGCAGCTTGGTCCGAAGGAGCTGCGCCTGTTGCGTCCCGAGATGAGCATGATCTTTCAAGATCCTTATGCATCGCTGAATCCGCGCTGGACCGTTCAGCGCATCTTGGAGGAGCCGCTTCAGACGCATCAATCGATGCGAACGGCGGAGCGCAAGCAGCGCGTGCAGGAGCTGATGGAGCGGGTGGGGCTGTCCGCATTTCAAGCGAACCGCTTCCCGCACGAATTTTCCGGAGGCCAGCGTCAGCGCGTCGGCATCGCCCGTGCCTTGGCGCTGAATCCGAAGTTCATTGTCTGCGACGAGCCGGTCTCGGCGCTAGACGTATCGATTCAGTCACAGGTGCTGAACTTGATGCAGGATCTGCAGGAGCAATCGAAGCTGACCTATATGTTTATTTCTCACGACTTATCGGTCGTCAAGTTTTTGTGCACCCGCGTCGGCGTCATGTATCTTGGAAAAATGGTGGAGCTGGCGCCGAAGCGCAAGCTGTATGCCAATCCGTTGCATCCATATACGAAGGCGCTCATGTCGGCCGTGCCTGTGCCGAATCCGAAGGCGAAGAAGGAGCGCATCGTGCTGACGGGCGAGGTGCCAAGCGCCAAGAACCCTCCCCAAGGCTGCGCCTTTCATCTCCGTTGCCCGATAGCGACGGAGCATTGCCGGAGCGTGCAGCCGGAGTGGCGGGAGGCTGATGAAGAACATTGGGTGGCTTGCCACAATTTATAATGCCTGCACGGTGGCCCCGTGCAAGGCCAATACGGACATCTATGATATCGAGCTGAAAGGGAGAGAAAATCATGGCTTTACTGCAAACGTTGCAAATATATGAAGCGGTAGACAATGCATTTACATCCGGCGAAGCGGTGAAGGAGCTGTTCAAGCCTTACCCGCTTGCTGACGTAAGTGTGCAGCGCGTTCATGGGGAAAAGGGATTTACAGATTTCATCCGCATCTTCATCCCGGGAACGGAAGGCAAGAGTCAGGGCGGACAAACGCCGAGCTTCGGTATTGTCGGACGGCTGGGCGGACTGGGTGCGCGGCCGCAGCGCATCGGACTCGTCTCCGATGGCGACGGCGCAATTGCGGCGTTGGCGGCTGCGTTGAAGCTTGCCGACATGAGCGGGAAGGGTGACCGGTTGAAAGGGGATGTGTATATTACGACCCATGTATGCCCGGACGCACCGACCTTGCCGCATGAACCGGTTGATTTCATGGATTCGCCCGTCGATATTGCGACGATGAACGAATACGAGGTGCTGGAAGAGATGGAAGCCATTTTGTCCATCGATACGACAAAAGGCAACCGTGTCATCAACCATAAAGGGATTGCCATTTCCCCGACGGTGAAAGAGGGCTACATCATGCGCATTAGCGATGATTTACTTCGGATTATGGAGATGACGACCGGACAGCATCCGGTCACGTTCCCGATTACGATGCAAGACATTACTCCATACGGCAACGGGCTGTATCACATTAACAGCATCTTGCAGCCTTGCGTGACGACCGCCGCCCCGGTTGTAGGCGTCGCGATTACGGCACAGTCTACTGTACCGGGCTGTGGTACGGGAGCCAGCCATGAAGTGGATATTGCCTTGGCTGCTCGCTTCGCGGTGGAGGTAGCCAAGGAATTCACGAATGAAGTCTGTTCCTTCTATAATAAAGACGAGTTCGAGCACATGTTGAATTTATATGGACCGATGAATGCCCTGCAGACGCTGGGCAGACCGTTAGCGGAGGTCTAGGACAAAGCGGCCGTTCAACGATCGGCAATTGGAGTTCGGCATCGGCATTCTGCATTCTACAGTCGGCATTCGGCCCAAGCGCTAAGTCGTCTCATATAGGCTCATGATGGGGAAAGGAGAGATTCGGATGGAACGAAGCGATAGTTGGCAAGGCGTGAAAATAGGGCTCATTACGATAGGTCAAGCGCCACGAACGGATGTGCAGCCGCTAATCGAGCGTTGGTTGGCCCCTTGCGCAGATGTGCTGCAAGTCGGCGTCTTAGACGGTATGACGCTGGCGCAGATTGAACGCGAGCTTGGCCCGCAGCGAGGCGAGTTCGTGCTGACGACGCGGCTGGCCGACGGTGAAGCTGTCGTCTTGTCCGCGGCGAAAACGGAAGAAGCCATGCAGCGCTTGATCGACGAATGTGAACGGAACGGCTGTCAAGTGATCGTCCTGCTCTGCACCGGAGCGTTCCGCAATCTCGGCACTGAACGGGCCTTGTTGATTGAACCTGAACGTGTGCTGACTCCTGCTATTGCGAAGCTGGCGGGCAGGACTCCGCTTGGGCTTATTATTCCGCTTGCGGAGCAGGCAGAGGAGATGCGCCGGAAATGGGGAGCCTTCGACGCGGCGATTACGACAGCCGCGGCTTCCCCCTATACGGCAACGAGCGGGCAGATCGCGGCGGCGGCACAGGAATTGAGAGCTGCGGGCGCCGGAATTATCGTGCTCGATTGCATGGGATACACGTTAGAACACCAATATATCGCCAGAGAGGCGAGCGGATGCTTCGTGCTGCTGTCGAGCAGCTTGCTGTTCAAACTGTTGACTGAGCTATGCGAGCTTTAAATCTATAAGAGTCGAATACCGCCTGTTGTTTGCCGGGAGCAAGCAGCGGGCGGTATTTTATTTTGAAGTGCCCCTGTCATGTTGCCACTTTATTCTTCTGGGAGATAGCCTGCCGTTCCATCCTTTGCCTCACTCTCCCCTCCATTCAGAGAATTGAAAGCACCCACTTTCCATTGATCAATGGAAGGCAGTCTTTTGTTCTTGTTCAAGTGTGGTTTAGATATGACCCTTCAAACCATGTTGTAAGTGAGACATTAAGAGCCAATGAGTCCCATTGGAATATTAACCCTTCAACTCTCGTGGACGATCAAGGTAACGAACACTGGGTTTCCGGCACATTGGCATGTGCTGTAGGTAAATTTAAAGTATCTCTCACACTTTCTGGCGGAGCAATCTCAACTACACATAGATTATATATTCAATGTGATGATATTGATGTTGGTGGATGGATAGAAAATGGGTAGAATAATATTAATAACCTCACATATAAGGGGAGCAACTATGATTAAATGGAGGGATAATATGAGTAAAAAGCCACTTTGGTATCATATTTTATTATTAGTTGTTCTTTTGCCAGCCATAGAAGGATTGATTACAAACACACAAAGCTCCCATTTTAGAGTTATGATATCCATAACAGCAGTGCTTTGGATTATAGGGATGATGGAAATTAGGAAAAATTTAAACGTGGCGATTTGGTTGTTAGTACTCTTTGCTCTAATGTTTATTTTAATGGCAGAAATATCAAAAATAAGCGCCTAGGCAATGGAGTAGTGCCAGAAAAACATACATATCTGAATTCGTCTAATCATTCTCAAGCATGTTCATTTTGGTAATGTGTAAAAATGAATCCAACCCGACAAAATCTTCCGGCAATGCGTGAGCGTGTTCGGATTATTAAATTATCCCCAATGCTTCTTTTTCCACGCCATCCGGGTAGTTAGCGGCCCCAAAAGCCCAATGGAACAACCTTGAGCCACTTTCCGGTTATGCCATTAGTAGTTCTGGATTGCTTGGGCTTTTAGTGGGTCCTCATTCAGGCTCTATTTGGAATGTAACGTTGTTTTCCGCGTCAAATAACCCTCTATTTATTTGTTCTTAAATCTCTCCATTTTTTTTCATATCCTAATTTCTACATGTTCATTTTAAAGTGAATTTGAAAGTGGACTCCAATTCTTCTTTTCTGCCGGTGCAGTGTTTCCAATCGCTGCAATGAGCGTTATTCAGACCTTGATTTTTAGACATAACACAGAACATGAGATCGGGCTTCCTTTTCCCATAGCCCTTAGATCCATTCTCCCTTTAAGTCAGAAAGGACAGCATTGGGGCCAAGGCGCTTAAGGCTTGCAGCAGACATCATTCGGTAGATTCGGCTAACTATGACAGCATTTTTACTTGATAGCGTTTAGCATCAGCATTACAGTGACATCTTCTGAAGGAAAGGGAGAATGAAGCAAAGGTTGCTAAGAGACTGAATCGGTGCCCTAGCACGTAAACGTGCCATCATCTGACGAAAGGGGAGAATGGAGCGAAGATTGTAGAAGAAGGCCAATCTCCCCTCTCAGCCGCGAACAATGCGCAGCCCTCTGAAGGAAGGGGAGAACGAAGCAAAGGCGTTGAAGAAGCGAAGCTCCTTTTTTACAAGATGGAGCGACTCAGTAGAATCGGAAGAAGGCGGGACATGTATGAAAGTCGCTTGCTTAGCCATAGAATATTATGGAATATATTTGTATAATTAAGGGAATCGTTTGTTTCCCTGCACTCTGGCACGTTTAGAAAGTGCGGTTCCGGTAATCTATCATGGTTCCCTCTTTTTTTAGGCCTCTATAAAGGAGCTCAGGTATGACTTTGCCTATTCTATATATGGTCGTTCCTTGTTATAACGAGGAGGAAGTGCTGCCGCTTTCCATACGAAAGCTGACTGATGTGCTGACTGTGCTTGTTCAGGAACAATTAGTGTCGTGCGAGAGTCGACTGCTGTGTGTCGATGACGGCAGCCGTGACGCCACTTGGATGCGTATCGTCGAAGCGCGAGAGCGAAATCCGTGGGTTGGCGGATTGAAGCTGGCCCGCAATGCCGGCCATCAGAAAGCGCTATTGGCAGGTTTGATGTATGCGAAAAATTTTGCGGATTGCATCATTACATTGGATGCCGATTTGCAGGATGATGTTGCGGCGGTGAAGGCGTTCGTTCAAAAATTTCATGAAGGGTACGAAGTCGTCTATGGCGTTCGCGAAAGCCGGGATTCGGACACATGGTTCAAACGTTGGAGTGCGGAGTCGTTCTATAAGCTGATGCGCCGAATGGGGATTCCGCTCGTATTCAACCATGCCGACTACCGCTTGTTAAGCCGGCGCGCCGTGGAACATCTGGGTGAGTTCCAGGAAGCCAATCTGTTCCTGCGCGGTATTGTGCCGATGATCGGTTTGCGCCAGACCGAGGTTTCCTACCGGCGGCAAGAGCGGGCCGCTGGCGAATCCAAATATCCATTGCGCAAGATGCTGTCGTTCGCGTGGAATGGCGTTACATCGTTCAGCATTAAGCCGATAAGGATCGTAACGACGCTTGGCTTCATTAGTTTGGGGGCGTGCGCAGTGGCGGGAACGTACTCGCTTGTTTCCAAGATAGCGGGTCAGACCGTATCGGGCTGGACGTCCATCATGCTGTCGTTGTGGTTTATCGGCAGCATACAGCTGCTGGCGCTTGGTGTCATCGGGGAATATATCGGCAAAATCTATAATGAAGTGAAACGCAGACCGCCATATATTATCGATCTCGTGCTGGCTGACAAGCCTGCGTCCGAACAACCGGCTTGGATGGCCACCAGAGGATGGTCCGAGGGGATGCTATGAGGCCGGTATTGCTGAAGTTGGCCCGGTTGTTCAGCCGGTATGCCCTGGTAGGGGTCGTCAATACATTCGTTGGGCTTGGTGTCATTTATGTGCTCATGCATGCGGCGGGCTGGGATCATTTAGCGTCTACCTTTACGGGGAACACGGCAGGAGTGCTGTGCAGTTACGTGTTGAACCGCTTCTATACGTTCCGGTATGAAGGAGCGATGCTTCGCAGTTTTGTCCGGTTTGCCGCCATTTCCATGCTGTGCTATGGATTCGCCTACATGCTGCTGCATTCGTTCATCGCAAACACGATCGAAGGAGCAGTGCCATTCCTTGCGGCAGTCTGGCGGGATTCGGCTGTCGTATTGGCTGAGTCCGGCGTATACACCGCCGCTTCGTTTCTGCTGCACCGTTATGTTACGTTTGCCGACAAGCGTTCTCTTCCCGCCGCCTCATCGCCATTAGAGCCTCATGCTGCGGATGACTATGGGAAGCAGCGCAATGCCGAGCATTGAAGAACTGCATGGAGTTCTCAGAGCTGCACTCGAGCTTTTCATTGATTGTTGTGTAAAGCTTGTCATAACAAAGAGAAGCATTACTTAGGGGAGAGTGGAATTAGAAATGAATAGAATGGATTGGGTCACGTGGAGCGCCATCGGGATCGGTGCCGCCCTGCTTTTTTGCATCCTGTTTGCCCCTCCGTTCATCGGGGTTGCCGACAATGGGGATTTTGCCCGTATTTTGGGGAGCGGAGGCATATCTCCATTAAATGATACTTATTCGTATGCGGACAAATATTTCGGCTACAGCCACTCCAGTTATGAATACGGGCCTTTCTCGATCGGATACGTCTCATCGCAAATTCTGTTCGTCTTTACAGCAGGCTTGCTGGGAAGATTGCTCAATCCGGATCAATTTCCGTTGGAAGCGATGGGCATCGTATATTCGGTGCTGCTATTGCTGACTTTGTTCATCATTGTGCGTTATGCATGCGCCGGCAAGCGTTGGCTGCAAATTACAATTGCGGCATGCGTCTTGTTCATTTTTTTCGATATTGGCTATGTCGCTTATTTTCAATCCTTTTTCGGCGAACCGGTATCGCTTATTTTTTTGCTGCTGTCCACCGCGATTTCGATCGTGTTGGCGGTGCAGAACAAGCCGTCTGCCTATTGGCTTGCGCTGCTCTTTGGCTGCGCCGTTATTTTGGCGGCTTCAAAAATTCAGAATGCTCCGGTCGGACTCGCGTTTGCGCTCTACGCCTTCCGCTTGTATCGAAAGCGCCCGGACCGCTCATGGAGATGGCTTATTATAGGCGGTTCCGCTTTCATGATAGCAACGACGGGTCTGATGTATGTTTTTGCACCGCAGGAGCTGAAGCAAATCAATTTATATCAAACGATTTTTTTCGGTATTTTAAAAGATTCGCCGCATGTGGCGCAAGATTTGGAGGATCTGGGCATTCCGCAGAAATATGCGGTGCTGGCCGGAACAAATTATTTTCAGACCGATGTGCCGATAAAGCAGGATGCGCCCGAATTGAGGGAGCATGTCTATTCCCGGCTTGGCCATTTTGATGTGTTAGGCTACTACTTGCGTCATCCTGGGCGCATTATTGACAAGCTGGAAGCCGCCTCTAGCCAGGCGACGATGATACGGCCTTATTACTTGGGAAACTATGAGAAGGAGTTGGGCAAGCCGCGGGGCGCACTCTCCTATACATACAGCCGCTGGAGTGAAGGCAAAAAGAAAATCATTCCGCAGCATTTTGTTTTTTTTCTTAGCTTCTTCCTAGTATATTTCGCAATCATTGCCAAAGAATATATGCGCAATAAATCGCGCAGACATGTGCTCGACGTCCTGCTGCTCGTCAGCAGCGTCGCCATTTTCTCGGTGGCGGTTCCGCTCGTAGGCGATGGGGAAGCCGATCTGGGAAAGCATTTGTTTTTGTTCAATGTCAGCTTCGACATCATGATTGTGGCATCTGTCGTCTGGCTGATCGCTCAGGTCCGCCGGCTGTTCGACCGTTCGCCGGAGCTGGAGTAAGTTGAGACTGTGACATTGGTCCTTGTCAAACGATAATCATGCGTTTACGGTGAAAGAAATGAAGGATAGAGACTGTTGCTGGAGCGAACTAACTTACAAGAGGGAGAGATTCGCGCGATGGCTCACGCATGCATGGACATACGTTCACCCCAAGGTGTCATGTGGAAGACAGTATCGGAGGATTGCAATCTGGCTTGCGACTATTGTTATTATAGTTCATGCCAAGGGAAGCCTGGTTCTGCGATCCGCCGGATAGATGATCGAGTATTGGAAACGTTTATTCAAAAGTATATGGCTGCCGTGACTGGTGCGGCTTCCTTCGCATGGCAAGGGGGCGAGCCGCTGCTGGCAGGCAAGGGCTTCTTCGAGCGCGTCGTCGCGTTGCAAGCGTCGTATGCGCCTCCGCATACGATAATAAGCAATTCCGTGCAGACGAACGGAACGTTAATCGACGCGGAATGGGCAGACTTTTTCCGCAAGTATTCCTTTTTGCTTGGCGTGAGCTTGGACGGCCCGCAAGCGATTCATGACAAGCGGCGGGTAACCGGCTCAGGGGCCGGATCCTATACGGCAGTCATGCGCGGCATCGATCATTTGCGCCAGGCCGGGGTGGATTTCAACATTTTAACGGTCGTGCATGAGGACAACGTGCAGGAGGCCGCAGCGGGCATGCAATTCTATGCGGAGCAGCAATTTACGCATGTGCAGTTCATTCCGTGCATGGACTTCCGTTCGCAGGATGTGGATGCTCCCGGACGCTATGTGATTACGCCGGAACAATATGGGGAATTTTTGTGCGAAGCTTTTGATATTTGGTATAACGAAGGGAATCCGTTATTTTCTGTGCGCATGTTCGATAATGTGCTGCAAGCGGAGATCGGCATGGAGCCGGAGATGTGCATCCACCGCTCTTCCTGCCCGCAGACGCTCATTTTGGAACAGAACGGGGACGCTTATCCGTGTGATTTCTTTATCCATGAGCGGTACAAGCTAGGCAATGTCGCCACGGATGAGCTGCAGCATATTTTGAACCATCCCGGCTGGAAGCAGTTCCTCCAGATGAAGCAGGATATGCCTGCAGCATGCCGGAAGTGTGAGTATGAGCGCTTTTGCCATGGCGGCTGCCCGCGCAACCGCATCGGCCAAGGTTGGGAAATGAACGAGCATACCGATTATTTCTGTGCGAGCTATCGGATGCTATATGCTCATGCGGCCGAACAAATTCGCCATCTGGGCCGCGTGATTCGCGCGCGCGAGCTGGTCCGTTATCAAGCGGCAGGCGGCAAGCTTCCCGGCCGCAATGAGCCTTGCTTGTGCGGCAGCGGGCGCAAATTCAAGCAATGCTGCGCGACTCTCTTATCGTGAACAAAGCCGCTCGATAAACATAGGAAAGGCGATGCCATGCGGCATCGCCTTTCCTGAGAAATCTATTTTCGTTCCTACCGCTTGATCCAGAGGTCGCCTTTCCATGTCACGACTTGTGCCCACAGCTGGCCTTTACCGTCCTTTTTCTCGTTTTTAATCTTGACGGTTTGCGGGGACAAGGAGCCGACCTTTTTCCCGTTTATCGCATTATATAAGGTCGTTGCTTTCTTCAAAGTAACCTGCTCCACTTGTTGGGCAGGATCGATAATCCAATGTTTCCCCTTGTACGTATTGATTTGGAACCATATGAACCCGGAATCGTCCATACGCTCGCTAATAATATTGGCAGTCTGCGAACCGAGCAGGCCGAGGCGATCGCCGTTCGGTGATTTATAGAAGGCCGTCTCATTCGGGATGACGACGGTTTTAGTCGAAGCGTTCGGATCCTTCATCCACGTGTAGCCAACCCATGTATGTATTTTATACCAAGTGATGTTGCTGTTGTCCGTCGTCGCTTCTTCAATCCCGACTTTTTGCGGCGCGAGATAACCGATTCTTTGGCCGCCAACGGCCTCATAGAACGCCGTCTTTTGTTTTAAATCCATCGTATCTGTCTGTGCGCTTACGGCCCCCGTCGTATTTCCGGTTTCCGCGGCAAAAGCCGCGGTTGCGGATACCGCACTGAATGCCAACGTCAATGCCATCACTGCAGCCAATTTCTTCATTATTGAATTCTCCTCTCTCATGGTTATACAATGGTATAGTTTACAATTGGCAAGTGTGTCCGGAATTGCGCGCATCTCTTTCGTTCACTTGCTTGTACACTATGTAACCGCGCTCAATCAGGATGAAACAGCGTTTAGAAATTTTTGGGGAAAGGATGGGGAGAATGAGAAAGCTAGGAAAGTGGTTGCTTAGAGTGCTGGCCTTCCTCCTTATTTTAATCATTATTATTGTGATTGCAGCATATTTCTATATTCGTCCGGGCGAGCCGATAGGGTGGCCGCCGAAGGTCGAAGTTAGCTTAATGGAACGATTGGAGCAAATGGTGCACAACCGCTCGCTGCGCTTGCAGCTGAAGGAAGATGAGATCAATGCGTTGGGGGCCGAATTTATGGAGAAGACGGAGCCATATCGGACCTACAAACAACAATGGAATATTACCGGGATGCGCATGCGGCTGGATAATGATGCCGTGAACATTGACGTTCAGGCGGAAGCATTTGCCGGTGTTCAAGCCGGAGTGCGGGTCTCTTACAAGCTTGAGTGGAATGAAAGCACGCAGACGATTCGGGCCATCCCCGAAGGAACGCATGTCAAAGAACTGACCGTTCCCCAGTCGTGGCTTAAGCTCAAGCCGCTGGAGTTTCCGCTCGCATCCCAGCTTCCGGCTTGGGTTAAAATTAAGCGTGTCGAGTTCACTGCAGACGGCTGGTGGCTGACATTAGGGTTAAAGCTGTAATCATATTTAATGATGTAGGAGAGTGACTTATCCATGCCAAATCGGGAGGAACTGCTGCAGCTGCAGACGAACTTCCGCTCCATGCTGCGCCGCATGCGCATGCAGTGGGATCAGCATTTGGATTCGACTTTGAATCCGACTCAATTCGCCGTCCTCGAACGGCTATACCGACATGGAGCCTTGAAAGTGACCGAAGTGGCGAATGAGCTCAGCTTAACGCCTGGAGCGGTGACCGGAATAACATATAAATTGATGGAAATGAATTATGTCGTCCGCAAAGGAGATCGGATGGACAGACGCATCAATTATTTGGAGCTGACGGAAGAAGGGCGTGAACGGGTAATCGAAGTGTCTGCCCAGCGCGAACGGCTGTTTGTCCGCTTCTTTGAAGGCATTCCGGATGAGGAGCTCCGTCATTTCATGAATGTCTGCAAACAAGTAAATCAAAATCTGGATGAATGTAAGCAGAATGGGCAGTAATAATAACGCTATGTAACTGAACCGACCATCGCAAACAGAACATCGACGGACGAAGGAGTGAAACGCCATGACGGATGGATGGTGGATAATGCTTCATCTTGTGATTATTATAGCCTTCATTATCGTGCTGTACCTCATGCAGAGAAAGCATGCTTCCTTTACGAAGCGGGTATTTGCCGGCTTAGGACTCGGTATCGGTTACGGCGCTGTCTTGCAGTGGCTGCACGGTGTCGATCATCCGGTAGTCCACACGATAAACGATTGGTTCGACATCGTCGGCGGCGGATATGTGCGTTTGCTCCAGATGGTCGTTATTCCCCTTATTATCGTATCCATCATCTCTGCTATTCTGAACGTTACGGCCAAAGCGGGCGTAGGCAAAATGAGCGCCGTCATTATAGGGTTATTAATCGGGACTACTGCGATTGCCGCAGCGGTCGGTATTGCATCGGCCTTGGCATTTGATTTATCGGCCCTTGATATCGAAGCGGGGAAGCAGGAGCTGGAGCGCGGCAATTTTCTGGACAGCAAATTGGACGAAGTCAGCGAGATGACAATTCCGAAGCAAGTGCTTGAATTCATTCCTGCCAATCCGTTCCTCGATATGACCGGAGCCAGACAGACATCGACGATTGCGGTCGTGATTTTTTCTGCATTTGCAGGTATTGCCGCATTGGGCGTAGCCCGGAAGAAGCCGGAGCATGGAGCCATGTTCAAATCGATGATAGATGCGCTTCATGCCATTGTGATGCGGATGGTTACGATCGTGCTCCGTCTCACTCCATACGGGGTGCTTGCCTTAATGACACGGGTCGTATCTACGACGACTCCGGGTGAAATTATAAAATTGGGAGAATTCGTGCTGGCTTCTTATGTCGCGCTGCTCGTTATGTTCGTTATCCATTTGCTGTTGATGGCACTCTCAGGAGTATCCCCGATTCGCTATGTGAAGGGTGCGCTGCCGGCCTTGGTATTCGCATTTACGTCGCGGACTAGCGCAGGCTCGATCCCGATAAATGTGGATACGCAGACAGGACGGCTCGGCGTACCCGAAAGCTTTGCCAATTTCAGCGCTTCCTTCGGCGCGTCCATGGGACAGAACGGGTGCGCCGGCATTTATCCGGCCATGCTTGCCGTTATGATTGCGCCGACCGTCGGAATCGATCCGGCCACCCCCGGATTTCTGCTGCAGCTTGTCGCCGTTGTCGCCGTCAGTTCCTTCGGTGTGGCCGGTGTGGGCGGCGGTGCGACCTTCGCCGCGCTTATCGTGCTGTCCTCCATGAACTTGCCCGTTGCGCTGGCTGGATTGCTCATCTCCGTAGAGCCGTTAATTGATATGGGGCGCACTGCTCTGAATGTAAATGGTTCAATGACGGCAGGGTTATTGTCGTCCCGTTGGCTGGGCCAGTGGGATAAGGAACGGTTCCTTCATCAAGAAGCTAGTATTCATGACGATATCGTGTAACGACAAAAAACGATTCGCTATCCTAACGGGAGACGAATCGTTTTTTTGTTGTATATGGACGGAAATCATAGTATCGTCTCGATTCATCTGCTATGATACTTTACGACCGGTAATAAGGGGAATCGGATACATAACCAGCCATGTGCAGCATGAAACAATTATCGCGGCTTGTTTCGCGCGAACCGGCAACGGGTACTTATAGATGATTCTTTTAACATCTGCAAGCAATTATCCGATAAGAAATGAATGTAAGTAGATATAACATTTTGAGAAGGGCGGAGATTTTCATGTTAGTAGGGATAAGCTCATTAATAGCGGCCATCGCTTTTGTCGTATTGGTCGTATTCCTCATTCAAACGCTGCAGTCCGCAAAGCTGTCGCTCGATCGGGCAGCCAAGACGCTGGAAGAAGTGCAGCATACGGTAGAGCTGCTTAGCGGCGATCTGCAGGCGATAACGAAAAACGCGAATCATGTCACATCAGAGCTGTCCGAACAAATGAAAAAAATAGAGCCGGTCGTTGATTCGGTCCAGCATGCAGGCGAGGCGCTGAACGAGATTACGTTGGCCGCGAAGCAAATCTCTGTCGGATTGGTGAACGGCGTGCGCAAGGCCGCTGTCCGATTCGAACGCAAACCAAATGGTGCTGCAGCACCTGCCGAACAGCATCAATCGAAGCCCGAGCCTGCTCCGCCAAGCAGGCATGAGGCTGTGCCTGCGAACAAGCCGCCCATTCCGGCTCTGACCCCCGGCTTGCCTCTGAGTGATGCGTTGCCTCAGCATCCTCCCGCACCCGATCGTCCGGGGCACTCCGAGACGCCTGCGGCAGCCGGTCAGCAAGCGGGATCTCAGGGCAATCAAGCGCAAGGAGCGGAAGCCAACCGGGATTGGCGCGCATGGGTAGACCTTGGCACGAAGGCATGGCAGCTGTGGAGACAAGGAAACTAGACAATGAGCCGGTTAAGCGATATCGTTAGCCGGCTTTCGTTTTTCCCTAAATAGGGCCATTTTTTGTTAAAATCTTAAATATTAATGCGAGTTCTTGTTTTTTTCCGGTATAGTGGAAGTTGGGGTTTTTTATGTACGGTTACGATGCGCTGCGTCAAATAATTTGGTGAAGGGAGGAGAGTATGATGAATGTTCTTGTTGTCGACGACAATCAAACGAATGTCATGCTCATTCGCGAAATCCTGCGCAAAGCAGGTTATAACGGGATTCAGACCGCTGCCTCTGCTCGTGAAATGTATAATGTCTTAGGTATGGAGGGTCCGCTCGGTCCCTTAAAGGTCCCTGATATCGACTTGATTCTATTAGATATGATGATGCCCGAAATAGACGGCTTGGAAGCCTGCCGCACGATTCAGCAGTATTCGGAGTTAAAAGATATTCCCATTATTATCGTCACCGCGATCGGTGATTCTCATATGCTGGCTGACGCGCTCGATGCCGGAGCGGTTGATTATGTGACGAAGCCGATCAACCGCATCGAGCTGTTGGCGCGCATCCGGTTGGCCTTGCGTTTGAAGCGCGAGAAGGATTGGCATAAAGAGCGCGATCGGCACATTCGCGAGGAGCTCCGGCTTGCCGCGAAAGTGCAGACATCGGTACTGACAGAGCCGTTCCATGACGATCGCATTACGATAGATGCGCTCTACCAGCCCTCTGAAGAGCTTGCGGGCGATCTATATGCATGGTTCCCGCTCGGTCAGGGCCGTTATGGCATCATCATTATCGATATGATGGGACATGGCGTCTCTTCGGCGCTGCTGTGCATGTTCATTGCTTCCGTCCTTCGAGATGCGGTGATGCAGATCGAGCAGCCGGATCTTGTCCTGAAACGGTTGAATACGAAATTCCATCAGCTTCATATGAATGGGAATTTAATGCTCTATTATATGACGGCGCTATATGTGGTCATCGATATGAACAAGCAATGCATTCAATATGCCAATGCGGGCCATCCGCCGGGAATCGTCATGATGGAGGACGGCCACATGATCCTGCTTGAATCGACAGGGTATCCGGTCGGCATGTTCCCTGAGCTGGAAGTAGAGACGCATGAGGTGCCGTGCAAATCGCGTGCGCGCATGGCGCTGTACACGGACGGGCTGATGGAAGCGGCAGGACACAGCGTGGAATCAGCGATGAAACGGATTGCGCAGCTGCTGCAGCAAGAGTCTGAGTTTCAGTCCAAAGCGTGGAATGAGTTGTTTCATCCATCGTCTGACATCGACAGCAATGATGACAAATGTCTCATCTGGGTCGACGTTCATTGATTAATAGAGGGAGGAACGGACGTTGAAGATACGAACGAAGCTAATACTCGGATTCGTCTTGTTCATGGTCATCATTTCTTCATTGGGTTCGGTGTCGTATGTACGAATGAGCAGCTTGAAGCAAGATCTGGATCGCTTCTATTCGGACAATTTCCGCAAGGTCGAACTGGCTTTCAACGTGCGGGACGATGCGAACAACATCGCCCGCGGGCTCGTCACTGAGCTGTTGAATCCGGATTATGGCGCTCCTGACGGGCTGGATAAAATCGATGAGGAAAAGAAAACCCGCGAGAAGATTATGAATTCGCTCGAGGAATTGGACGAGAAAATAGTGAGCCCGCAAGAGCGTCAATTGATGGATAAGGCCAAAGGAGATTGGAAACGATTCGACGAGTATGTGGTCCAAGCGGTGAATTTAAGTGAAGTCAACCGTTATGAGGAAGCGAACAAGCTCCGCAACAAGGTTGGCTTGGACTATCAGGAAAACTTGCAGAATAGCTTGAACGAATTAGCTAATTACCATGAAACGACAATCAATGAGCAAGTATTGAGCGCAACCGAAAACTATGAAAATGCCGTCAGTTGGACGCTCGGCATCATGGTGCTCGGACTCATTATTACTTGCGGCGTCATGCTGTGGGTTATTCCGGGCGTGATGCGGAATTTGAACACGATGTCGCTTATGGTGCGCAGTCTGGCCCGCGGCAGATTGCGGGTCATTCGCAAGCTCGAACCGCACACGAATGACGAAATCGGAGCAGTCATTCACGTGTTCAAACAGATGGCGGAAGACATCGAAGCGCGAAAGCTTAGCGAAGAGCAATACCGGAAATCGCAAGAGGAGGAAGCGTGGGTCGACGGCAATATTGCCCGCGTCACTGAGCTGCTCAACGGCGCCACGACGCTCAGTCAAGCCGGCCAGACCTTCGTCAGCGAATTCGTGCCGACGCTCGGAGCGCAATACGGGACTTTGTTCATTCGCGATGAGTTGAAGAATCCGAAGCGATTCCAATTGTTCGGCACTTATGCCGCGAGCGACGACTTGGATGCGGAACGGCAATTCCTGATCGGGGAAGGCCTGAACGGGCAGTGCGCAGCCGATGAGAATCCGATTATCGTTCGCGATATGAAGGATTGCTCGATACGGATACAATCGGGAATATGCCAATCGCAACCGATTGAGCTGATTCTATATCCAATTAAGTTCGAACGCCGTGTTATCGGGGTGCTGGAGCTTGCCTCCCTGCAGTCGATGACTGACCTGCAATATCGATTGTTGGAACAGTTGGCGACGAATCTGGGTGTCATTATCCATACGATTAACGGCCGCTTGCGTGTCGAGGAGCTGCTGCGCGAATCGCAAGCGCTAACCGAAGAACTGCAATGCCAATCGGAAGAGCTCATGACGCAGCAAGAAGAGATGCGCCGTTCGAACGAGCATCTGGAATCACAGAAAGAAGCGTTGAAGCGTTCGGAGGAAGTGCTGCAGCGCCAGCAGGAGGAATTGGAGCATTATAATACAGAGCTCATTGCCAAGACGCGCGCGCTGGAAGAACAGATGCTGGCGACCCAAGAGAAGAATGAAGAACTCGAACGCACGCGCACGACACTGGAGCGTCAAACGCTGCAGCTGGCTCTGGCATCGAAGTACAAGTCCGAGTTTTTGGCCAATATGTCGCATGAGCTGCGCACGCCGCTCAACAGCCTGCTGGTGCTGTCACAGCTCTTATCCGAAAACAAAGAGGGCAACTTGCAGGAGAAACAGGTGGAATACGCGCGCACCATTCACATGTCAGGTTCGGATCTGCTGAAAATGATCGATGAAATATTGGATCTGTCCAAAATCGATGCCGGCAAAATGAAACTGAATTTTGAAGAGGTCTATTTGGGTGAGTTGGCCTCCTTTATGCACGACAGCTTTGCCACGATAGCGGCCCAGAAGGGGCTCCGCTTTGAAGTGAGCATCGAGGACGGCTTGCCGGACAGCTTCATAACGGATGGGCACCGCGTGAAGCAAGTCGTGCGTAACTTGCTGGGGAACGCCTTTAAGTTTACGAACGAAGGCAAGGTGAAGCTGGACATTGCGGCGGCGCCGGCAGAGGAACTGGCTGCTCATTTCAGGGTGGCAGGCGGAGACTATCTCGCCTTGCGCGTAACGGATACCGGCATTGGCATTGCGAAGGATAAGCAGGCGCTCATCTTCGAGGCATTCCAGCAACTGGACGGCACGACAAGCCGGAAATACGGCGGTGCCGGCTTGGGCTTGTCTATCAGTCGCGAGCTTGCGCGGCTGCTGGGCGGCAGGCTGCATGTCGAAAGCCGCGAGGACGAGGGCAGCACATTCACCTTCTATATTCCGCTCAAGCATGCGAATCAAGCAGCCGCCGAAGCCGGTGCCCCGCCTCTGGCGGACCCGGCAGCGAAGCAGGGCCCGGATGGGCCGTTGGCACTGCCGCAGGGGCAGCATGCGGATGAGCAGGAGGCCGCGCAGGGCAAATCAGCCAAGAAGCGCGTTTCCCGTCATGGCGGCGATTCGCAGGAGCTTCGCAAGGCATGGGATGAAGCGATGAAGCAGGAAGCTGCTGCCGCCATTGAGAGTGAATCGATCCGATCCTGGCCATTTGAACGCATGCGGAGATTGCTCATCGTGGAGGATGACGGTCCGCAGCGGCAATCGCTCATTGCCTTGATTGAAGGTGTCGACGTGTCAGTGACCGCCGTATCGACGGGGAGCGAGGCGCTGAAGCAATTATCGGAGCGCAAATTTGACGGCATGGTGCTTGATTTGCTTCTTCCGGATATGACCGGCTTCGAGCTTATGGATCGCATTAGCCGCAATCCGCAGCATAGACGTGTTCCTATCATTATTTATACGGGCAAGTCGCTGGATGAGAAGGAAGAGACGGAGCTGAAGAAACGCGCTCAGAGCATCATCATTAAAGACGTCAAGTCGGCAGAGCGTCTGCTGCAAGAGACGATGCTGCTGTTGAACCGAATCGATGCGAACGACGCCGATGAAGAAGCGGACAGATCTGGACATTCGTCCACTGACGAGCTGTTGGCGGGCAAACGCGTGCTGCTGGTCGATGATGATGTCCGCAACGTATTTGCGCTGTCAAGCGCGCTAGAGCAATACGATATGGATATCGTGTATGCGGAAAATGGGCGCGAAGCACTCGAAGCGTTGGACAAGCATACCGATTTTGATCTTATTTTGATGGATATGATGATGCCGGAAATGGACGGCTATGAGGCAATGCGCCGGATTCGGGAAATGCCGCAGCATGAGAAGCTGCCGATTATCGCGCTTACGGCGAAGGCGATGAAGGAAGACCGCAACAAATGCATTGAAGCCGGAGCATCAGATTACGTAAGCAAACCGTTCCAAACGGAGCAGCTGCTTTCGCTCATGCGCGTCTGGCTGTATAAATAAAACGCTTGATTACTAATTGAGATGAAGGAGCAAGGGATTGACATGAACGGACACGGCCTCGGTTTGCACGATGACAAGAGACGGCCCCAAGACACCGACCGAGAACGAATTGAAATCGAACTGTTACTTGAAGGGGTTTTTCGGGTATATGGTTATGACTTCCGAGATTATGCTTATCCTTCGCTCAAAAGACGAATTTGGCATCAAGTGTTCTTCGAGCAAGTAGAGACGATATCGGAGCTGCAAAGCCGCGTCTTGCACGAACGGGACTGCTTGCAGCGGCTCGTCCACAGCTTATCGATTCCGGTGACGGAAATGTTCCGTGATCCATCTATGTTTAAGGCTTTCCGCGAGCAGGTTGTCCCGTTGCTGCGCACGTATCCGTACATTCGGATTTGGCACGCGGGATGCTCGACCGGGGAAGAAGTGTATTCGATGGCGATTTTGCTGCATGAAGAGGGCTTGTATGAAAAAGCCAGACTATATGCGACAGATATGAATTCGCGCTCGCTGCACCAGGCAAAAGAAGGCATCTGCCCGTTGGACAAAATGAAGCTGTACACGAAAAACTATATGGAAGCGGGAGGAACGAGCTCGTTCTCGGAGTACTACACCGCTTCCGGCGATGGAGTGGTTATCCATCCTTACTTGCGCAAAAACATCATTTTTGCCGAGCATAACTTGGCGACAGATCGTTCTTTTAATGAATTTAACGTGATTCTGTGCCGGAATGTCATGATTTACTTTAATGAACCGTTACGCAATCGCGTGCATCAACTATTCTACGAAAGCCTGGCTCCGCTTGGCGTGCTCATTGTCGGTTCGAAGGAATCCCTGCACTTCACCGAACGTGAAGCTCAGTATGAGGAAGTGGACCGGAACGAGAAGATTTATCGCAAAATACGGTAGGAGGTATTGTCATGGCTACTTTGGAGCCGATAAATATCCTGCTCGTCGATGACCGACCAGAGAACTTGTTAGCGCTCGAAGCTGTATTATCCGAGGAGAGCTACCGTTTAGTGAAAGCAACCTCCGGTGAAGAGGCTCTGCGGCATCTGATGAAAGAAGAGTTCGCAGTCATCGTGCTTGACGTTCAAATGCCAGGGATGGACGGAATTGAAACGGCAAAGTGGATTAAGGCGCGCGACAAAACAAAAAATATTCCGATTATTTTCGTGTCCGCCAACTATAAGGAAACGGAGCATCTGTTCGCTGGTTATTCTGCCGGCGGCGTGGATTATATGGTCAAGCCTTTTGTCCCGCATATTCTGAAATCGAAGATTCATAGCTTTGTCGGCATGTTTCAGGCGCAAAAAAGGCTGCAGGCCCAAAAGATGCTGCTTCATCAGAAGACGCATGAGCTGGAGCGCATGAACCGGGAACTGGCGGCTGCCAAAGAAGCGGCGGAACGGGCCGCCTTGGCGCGCACTCAATTTCTGGCCATAATGAGCCATGAAATCCGCACGCCGATGAATGGGGTTTTGGGCATGGTGGACCTGCTGCTTGATACGGAATTGTCGCCGGATCAAGCCAATTACGCTGAATTGATTCGCAAAAGCGCAGACTCGCTCATAAGAACGATCAATAATATTTTGGATTTCACCAAGATGGAGTCCGGCAAGCTGGAGCTGGAGGAATTCCCGTTCGATTGCTCTGCCTTGGTAACGGAAGTATATGAATTATTTACAGCCGAAGCGGGAAAACGGGATTTGAAGCTTGCTTATTCGTTGGATCCGGATGTGCCAAACTGCCTGTATGGCGATATGCTGCGTTTGCGGCAGGTTCTCATTAATCTTGTGGGGAATGCCGTGAAATTTACGGATGCGGGTAAAGTAAACATTCATATTTCTGTCTTGCAATCGCTGCGGAATGGCAACGACGAGCTGCATCAGATTCAGTTCGAGGTAAAAGATACGGGGATCGGCATTCCAATTGATAAAATGGGCGGGTTATTTCAGCCCTTCGCACAGCTGGATTCCTCCATGAACCGGAAATATGGCGGCAGCGGGTTGGGGCTTGCGATTTGCAAATCGCTTGTTCAGTTAATGGATGGCGACATCCGCACCTTGCCGATAGAGGAAGGCGCATTGTTTGTTTTTGATGTCTGGCTGCGGGACTGCAATAATCAAAATTAGCGAGAGTGCGCGTTACAAACGTATAAATAGGTGTTTCGCGCGAATCGTTTAAGGTTATTTACCTATAAGCATCATACCTACAAATAGGAGAGGAAAATATGAGCGGAAATAAATTTTCAGTAATGACACAACAAGATAACGATAAAGTGGTTGTACACTTGCATGGTGATTTGGATCTGGCGGCAGCTAAAGAATTCCGCGCATTGATGGGGCCTATCGTTGAAGATGCAGCCATTGATTTGGAGCTTGATTTAGAGCGGCTTACCTATATTGACAGCACAGGGATCGGCATTTTGATATCGATTTTGAAGATGCGTCATGAACAGCAGGCCTCGTTTGCGATTGCGAACGTGCCGCCGCATGTGCAGAAGCTGTTCGACATGACGGGAATTTCGAAGTTTTTGACTCCGAACGTTTAAATCTAACACATTTACGAAAGGGAATGAATCATGGATAAGGAAAGAGCGCTGAAACGTGTTAAACTAGCATTGCCTGCCCAAGCCGAATACGTTGAATTGGCCCGTCTTGCATTGTATGGCATTGCGAGCCGCATCGGATTTTCTTATGAAGAGATTGAAGATATGAAGGTCGCCATTTCAGAGGCGTGCAATAACGCGGTGCTGTATGCTTATGATTCTCCGGGCGGAATGGTCGAAATCATATTTGAAGTGAGCGGGGATGAAATCGGAATCGTCATTCAGGATGAAGGCAGCAGCTTTGACGCAGAACGCAAGACGAGCGGATTGGCTGGCTGGCACGAGAAGACTCTTGATGAAGTTCAAGCAGGCGGGCTGGGGTTTTATTTAATGCAAGCCTTGATGGATGAGGTGGAAGTCAAGAGCATGGAAGGACGCGGTACCGTTGTCAAGATGAAAAAACGATTGCAATCAAGCGGAGAGCTTGTATGAGGGCTGAATCTCATGGCGCAATGGAACATGCCAATGAACTCATTCATCAATATCAAGCAACGAAAGACAACGATATCGCCACCATCCTAATCAAGAAGTACGAGCCCATGATCAAAATGGCAGCCGGCAAGATTTCACGTAACCGCCCCGACTTGTTCGAGGATTTGATGCAGGTCGGCAATATGGCGCTGATCCGCTTGCTGCAGCAATTTGACAGCTCTTTGGGTGTGCCGTTCGAAGCGTATGCGATGAAAAGCATGATCGGCCATATGAAAAATTTCCTGCGGGATAAATCATGGTATATTCAAGTGCCGCGCCGGATTAAGGAAAAAGGAGCGCTCGTCCAGCAAACGATCGATGAGTTGACCGTCAGGTTGGAACGTTCACCGAACGTCGAAGAAATCGCGGCGAAGCTCGAGCTCTCCGTAGAAGAAACGGTCGAAGTGTTGGCTGGACGCGAATGCTATCACTATGTTTCTTTGGATACGCCGTTGTCTCAAGACGAGAGCGCGGCAACGTTAGGTGAACTCATCAGTTCGGATACGGATGATTATAAAGCGGTGGAGCGCAAGATGGACTTGGCCGAAGCCATGAAAGCGTTGAAGCGGGAGGAACAGCAGGTGCTGTCATTGGTTTTTGATGAAGGTTTGTCGCAGCGTGCCGCAGCGGATCTTCTGGGTGTATCGCAAATGAGCGTGTCCCGCATACAGCGGCGGGCGACTGATAAATTAAAGCAGATTCTCACTTCACAAGACCATAAGCAATGAAAAGAGCCTGACATCCAGATTCATGTCAGGCTCATTGCATGTTACTGCAGCGGATCGGGAAGCATCCCGTCTTTTATTAACGGGGCATTCGTCTGTATCTGCTTCCGGTCTTCGTCGAGATGCTTGACTGCCTGTTCATTCGACGCCATCGTGTTCAGCGCGGCGGCCAGGACTCTCTGCCGCTGCTGCCGCTTCTTGACATCCGATGCCAAGCTCGCTCGCTAACTTGGCGCACAGCGCTTGCAAAATGTCGGCCGCCTTGCGCTCCATAAATGAAGGTACGGGATGAAGACCTGAAAAGCCGGCGTTAACCGTATCGATACGCAAATCCCCGTTGGGGAGCTTGTGGGCCGGGACTGTAAACATGTGGCTGGCTCGGTCTTTATCCAACTGTTCGTTGACGAGTCCCAACACGAATACGACTTGTTCACTGCACTGTATACCGGTAAAGCCGTGCTGCAAAAACACTTTGCGCACGGCTTCAGCCTGAGCGGAAACAGGGGGTATGGATGTCATAGAATCCCTCCCGTTATTCTTCTTTCAACTGGGCTGCTACTTCTTCTGCAACATCGGCGGATGCTTCTTTCAATTCATTCGCGGTGCTGGCTACTGAATCTTTAACGCTGGCAGCCAGCTGCTGAGATGCGTCCTTCACGCCGCTTACGACGGCTTCAGCTTTTGCTCCGACCGTTTTCACGACTTCTGATGTGCGAGTTCCGAGGTCGCAAGCGATTTCTTTTGTTTTGCCGCCTACGATCTGGGCTTTATCGTTCAACTCCGAACGCAATTCACGACCTGATTTGGGAGCAAGCAGCAAAGCGGCCGCCGCGCCGAGAAGACCGCCGACGACAAGACCTTTTACGAATGTTCCACCTGCGCAATTGTTATGGTTTTCTGTATTTTGACTCATGACCATCTCTCCTTTTAATCTAGTTCTAAATTTTGCTTTAAGGAGGATTACACTTATTTATGCAATTTGAAACAGCATGGTGTCGAATTCCGAGCTTCATGCTGCAATCATTGTTAAGATGTAATCGGATTTCTTCCCCTGCCTTTAAGCCATTGCATTGCATAAATGCAAGCAAGCAACCAGACAGCTCCTGCAGCGTAACCGGCTAATACATCCGTCACGAAATGCACGCCCAAATAAATGCGGCTCAATCCGATGCAGATGATGAGCAGCAGAGTCAGCACAAGCACGTAAGCCGCAGGCTTGCCTTGCTCCTTCAAGTGCAGCCATATAATGTAGCCAAGCATGCCATAGAAAGACATGCTGACCATCGAATGGCCGCTTGGGAAGCTGTAGCCGCTCGCGTGCACCCAATGCTCCCATGCCGGCCGCGCTCGTTGAATCAAATGCTTCATTACTTCATTAAATAACGAACTGCCGATAAGTGCAATGGCCAGCCTTATCGCATCCCAGCGCCGCTTGAACACGAAGGCCAATACCGCTGCCAATAAGAGCGCAATCGGTATAATAATATGACTGGAAGCCAAATGTGTAATGAGCGTAACGAGCTTCGTAAGGGAAGGCGAAGCTGCGGAACGCACCGTGTCGGTGACAGCCAGGTCGAACTTATGGAAGCTGTCGCTCATTACGCCTCTTGTAAGGATGAAGAGGATGATGGCCAAAGCAGGCACAGTAACTGCTCCCCATAGCAAATTCAAGTTGAATTTTGCTGCTGGTGCGGCAGCAGAAGAAGAGGACTGAAATTGATTTTTAGATATTGTCATTGCTTCTCCTTTAGGTGTATGGTAGAAATGAAGATTCGCAATTCAAGAAGCGCATGGAAGTACGGCATGAAATTTTGGTAAATATATATATGCATACCATATTACCATAGATGGCAAAAAAGGAGAAAGTCGACATGCATGAACGGTTAGTAGTAGAGACTCGCAACGGCTGGCTTGAATGCGAGCATAGGGGCTCCATTTGCGGTATCGATCGGAATTTACATATTTCATATGCGCTCGGAGATATTCAGTCTCCGATGTTCTTGCGTTCGGCGGGCAAACCGCTGCAGGCGATCCCTGTCGTGCGGAGTGGCGTGCTGGAGCACTACGGGCTTGGCGACAAGGAATTAGCGCTTATGACCGCATCTCATCGCGGGGAGCCGTATCATCTTGAGACGATGGAGCACATCATGGAACAGAGCGGGCTTGAAGAGGACCGGCTCATTTGCAACCCGTCTTACCCGTTGAACGAAGAGGCGAAGGAGCTGCTTCTTCGTGCGGGCGGACAGCGGCGAAGAGCGTATCATAACTGCGCAGGCAAGCATTTCGGCGTGCTCGCCTGGAGCAAGATGATGGATTGGGATTTGGCTGCGTATACCGAGCCCGATCATCCGGCACAGGTCGAGATCGCGCGCACGTTGTCGGAGATGTCGAACATGTCGTGCGAGCAGATGAGGGCGGGTACCGATGGCTGCGGATTCCCCGTCTATGCGCTGCCGCTGCAGGGCATTGCTGCCGCTTATTTGAAGCTCGCCTGTCCCGATCTGATTGAAGATGCAAGTACCCGGCAAGCGGTGACGCGGATAAGAAAGGCGATGCAGCGTTATCCCCTGCTCGTCGGCGGCACGAAGCGGATCGACTCCATTTTAATGGAAGATGACAATATTATCGCAAAGGGCGGATTCAAGGGCATATTCGCTTTTGCCCTGCGCCGCGAAGGTTTGGGCTTCGCCTTCAAGGTGGCGGACGGTTCGGACGAAGAGTGGGCTCTTATCGTCGCGTCGATATTGGATCAGATCGGATATGAGCGCACCCAGACGATAGAGAGCATTCGCCGCCAGTTCCCGGCAACGCTGACCAATGATAACGGAAAGACGGTAGGCGAGCAAAAGGCTGTGTTTGCGTTCAATTGATTTGCATCATAACTTTACATCACGTTGAATGAGGTGACCTTATGAATTCTATCGTACTCGAAGTTATCGGAACGACGCTGCAGGAGGTTAAGACGGCGGCACAGCACGGAGCCGACCGAATCGAATTGATTACGGCCATAACGGAAGGCGGGCTTACGCCAAGCATCGGGCTCGTCGAGGAAGCAGTCGCTGCCGTGGACATACCTGTTAACGTGATGGTGCGCCCGCATAGCCGCTCCTTCGTCTACGATGCGGACGACATGCGCACGATCGTGGCGGATGTGCGTCGTATTCGCCAGACCGGGGCCAATGCGATCGTATTCGGCGTCTTGACGCCGGGAGGGAGAGTTGATGTTCCCGCGTTGGAACATGTGCTGGCAGCCGCTGACGGCATGCAGATGACGTTTCACCGCGCCATTGATGAAGCGAAGGATATTTACGCGGCATTAGACGCGCTTCTGGCCTATCCGCAGATTACGACGGTTCTTACTTCTGGCGGCAAACCGAGTGCGCTCGATGCGCGTGCGGAAATTGCGGCGATGGTTCGGCAAGCGGAAGGCTCTAAGCTGGCCATATTGGCGGGAAGCGGCTTGAAGCAGGATGCGGTGTCACGGTTCGTGCGCGATACGGGCGTGCAGCAAGTTCACTTCGGCTCGAATGTGCGGGTGAACGGACAAGCCTTGTCTCCCATCGACCCGGAGCGCCTCCGCAACTTAAAGGCAACGATTCGTTCGTTATAGACAACTGCATCTCCCTTATCTTGCCGTCTGGCGGCAGATTAAGGGAGATTAATCAACTCCTCATTAAGATCGGCGCAACCGTCCCAATTCTGATACGAGCGCTTCGACTTCGCTAATGCTGAATGAGGGCTTGCTGACCACGATATCATAGATATCCTTAATATCATCGTATTGCTCCACGGAAAATGCGGATGACTGCATAGCGGCAGCGGTTGCCATTTTCAATCTGTCTTTAATCGTATTAATCATCTGTTCCACGCTAGCTTGCGTTCGATCCTGTACACTCATCATTCGTTCCTCCTTGACTTCCTTCTTCCAACATGCTCGTATTGTATCACGAATGCACCGGAAACTAAACGCCGATCGGCGACGATGCGATTGGCATCGTTTTTCCATTCGGGACTTCATGCTTCTACACTTGGCAGAGCGTGGATTGTAAAGTACAATAAGGCATCATGTGGAGAAAAAAGGAGAACTTGCCCGATGCAAGGCAACTTCATTTCAAATTTGGAAGTTCCGTTTACGGGACAGAGGCATAAACTGTCTGGGAAGCAGTTGGATGCTTTTTTTCAACAGCTGGATATAAAGCATTCGCTCGATCGCATGACGTTTGTCTGTATCGGCACGGATCGGTCCACGGGAGACGCGCTTGGGCCGCTGGTCGGGTCGCGTCTTGCAGCAAGCGGATTACGCCATGTCATCGGCACGCTGGATAATCCATGCGATGCCTCCAATCTGGAAGAACGGCTGGGTGCGATTCCGGAAGGAATGGTAACGGTGGCGATTGACGCGTGCTTGGGGCATCCGTCCACGGTCGGGCATTTCTTGGCGGGCGATCAACCGCTGCAGCCTGCGGAATCGGTCGGCAAGCCGCTGCCTGCGGTCGGGCAATATAGCGTCGCGGCCGTAGTGAACGTGCATGGACCGAAGCCATACTGGACACTTCAGACCACATCGTTGCGCGTTGTAATGAACATGGCTGACGAACTCTCCAATGCTATCATTCGTTCATTGCTTTAAAAGCGACATGCATAAATAATCAGACTCCCCCATACAAATGATCTCGTGGGCCAATACAGAAAATGTTACAACCGGGCCCGGTAATAGAAAAAGGAGCCGGAACATGCATTCCGCCTCCACACACATAACGTTAACCAAGTGAAAAAAGAGAACAACTGCGCTCCGATCCGTTCGTGGGGAACGGGTCATTTTTTATCGTGCCGGTCCGTCAGCTTAATAATGAGCTGAACCAGGCCAAGAATAAACGCGCTCGTGGCAAAGAACATTTCGAACCCTTCCATGATCGTCACCTCCTTTCCTGTAGCGAATAAAGAGAACTGGAACAGTTCCTGCGCCATAGAAGGTGCTGATTCAGTTATTTACAGTTTGTGTAATATACTCTATACCTATGGACGATTTGGGCTTGCTAGAATCTTTGGACATGAAATCATAAATTTATTTTGTAATATTTGTAAAGGATACATAACAGGCAGAAGTCTTGCATATCATTACAGTTTATACGGAAAGAGGGAATGATGGATGACACGTATCCGAGTAAACACAAATTTCAACGTGTATGTCGAGGAACAAGGGCAAGGCCCAGTTATCATATTGCTTCACGGCTTTTGCGGAAGCTCGAAATATTGGTCTTCCCTTATTCCGCTGTTATCCGAACAATTCCGGGTGATTGCTCCGGACCTGCGGGGACACGGCAAGAGCGACGCGCCAGTCGGCGCCTATACGATTGATCAAATGGCGGATGACATATTGGACTTGGCACACGCGTTGGAACTTCCCAAGTTTGTTCTGCTTGGTCATTCGCTCGGCGGATACATCACATTGTCGTTCGCAGAGCGGTATGCCGATCGCTTGAATGGATTCGGCTTGATTCATTCGACCGGGTATCCGGATACGGAAGAAGGCAAGCAGAAGCGATTGGCCACGGTGCAGTCGCTGCAAGCCGGAGGCATCGTTCCGATGGTGGACGAGCTTATTCCGAAGCTGTTCGCTGCAGACCATATTGACGAACATGCCATACAGGTGAGCAAAGCGAAGGAAATTGGCTATCTTACGCCTCCACACGGCGCTGCTGGCGCTGCGCTGGCGATGCGGGAACGCCCTGATCGGACCGGGGTGCTTGCCGCCACGGCGCTGCCGCTGCTTCTGATCGCTGGAGAGCAGGATGGAATCGTGACCCCGGACAAGACGTTTACGGCAGATGGCCCCAATGTGACCCAAGTGACTTTGAAGGACGCCGGGCACATGAGCATGATGGAAACGCCCCGGCGTCTTGCGGATGCGGTTGCTTCATACATGGAACAGATTAATGAGTAACAGAGCTGCTTATATCATTCACATGCAATGACAACGGCGCCTCCCTTGTGGGTGGCGTCCTTTTTCGTTATACTGTAGCTGATCTTTTAAGAGCGTCATCTAAAGCAATACTGCTTGATTCAGCTGCATGTGCAGTCACGGGATAAGCAAGCAGTATTCATATACATTCCAAATCGGATCGGGGGAGAAGAGGATGTATCGGAGAGATTATTTGCTGCGTCTAATACAGGAAATGACACAAATGATTGGCAAAGCGATGGGGCTCCGCGAACAGAAGAAACGGACGGAGCTGCTATTCGAATGGGATGAACTCATGCAGCGGCGCTTCCGCATAAACGGAGAACTGTCCGATAAGCTGTCATCCGATGATATGGCGCGCCTCTTCATGACCAATGGGCGGCTGCATGTCGATGAGCTGCAGGCGTTCGCATTTCTTCTCTTCGAGCGGGCGAAGCTGGAGAAAGAGAAGGGGCTGCATGAAGAAGAGGAAAGACATTTCGATTCGAGTCTTGAAGGCGGAGTGCCTGGGCAGACGGAAGCCATGTACATACGACGCTCCATGAAAGCCTTGAATTTGCTGCTCGAAGCGATGCTGCATGGCAGCGATCGGACAATGATTCCGGTTATGCCGAGTGTGGAGCAGCTTCTTCACGAGTTGAAGCCGTACAAGCTGGAGGATAGCGCGCTTGCTCGTTTATGGCGGTGGTTCGAACAGGAAGGACGTTACGCCGAGGCGGAGGATGCGCTGTTTCACTGGCTGCAGAGTGCAGCAGAGCGGCCGGAAGAGCTGCAGCTGCGCAAGAAGCAGGCATATGGCTTTTACGAACGGATGGAAGCTTTGCCGGACGAACAGCTTGAGCAAGGAAGCCTGCCGCGTGATGAAATTAAACAGGGGATGGAAGACGTGTCATCCCTCTAGATTGAGAATGTAGGAGCAGACAATGGAACAATTACGACAACTAGTGAATCAAGTCATTCAGCAAGAAAAGTTGAGCAGCGCCGTCCTTAGTCAATTGCGCAGCAAGCCGGTTGAAGGATATACCAAGGTGACAGTTAAGCCTGTCCATGTCCGCGGACAACTGCAGCTGCAGTTCGAATATCATTACGACAACAAGGTCACGCACGATAACGTGCCGGCTGAGGAGGCTGCGGCTCGGCTGATGTCTCTGCTGGAGACGACCTTCAAGCAAGCGCTCCTGCGAACGACGGAAGCGGACTACCAGGTGCTCATCAGCAAAAAATATAAGGTGGCCATTCGCAAGCAAGCCGCTGTCGTGAAGCAGGTGGACGTGTCTCATAACCGCAAGAAGCGGTATATATTGACGGAAGGCGACCCCGTGCCTTTCCTAGTTGAACTAGGCATTATGAATCAAGAAGGCAAAGTGCTGGCCGCCAAGTATGATAAATTCAAACAAATCAACCGTTTTCTCGAAATGGTCGCAGACATTCTTCCCTACTTGCCTCAAGAGCGCATGGTGCGGATTATTGATTTTGGCTGCGGCAAATCGTATTTGACGTTTGCGTTGTACCATTTTCTTCACGTTCAGTCCCAGCTGCCGGTTCATATTGTCGGACTGGATCTGAAAAAGGACGTAATCGAGCGCTGTGAAGCGCTGGCGCGCCGTCTCGACTATGATGGATTGTCTTTCCTCATGGGAGATATCGCCCAGTATGAAGGGGCTGACGAGGTGGATATGGTCGTTACGCTGCACGCATGCGATACGGCTACCGATGCGGCGCTGAATAAAGCGGTACGCTGGGGAGCGCGCGTTATCCTGTCGGTTCCATGCTGTCAGCATGAGTTGAACAGGCAAGTAGAGCAGGAGGTGCTGGCGCCGCTGTTGTCTCACGGTATATTGAAGGAGCGGTTTGCATCGCTTGCTACCGATGCGATTCGGGCCAAGCTGCTCGATTGCGTCGGATACCGCACGCAACTGCTTGAATTTATCGATATGGAGCATACGCCGAAAAATATTTTAATCCGGGCCGTTCGCTCAGGGGAACTTCCAACGCCGGCAGATGCCCAGGCGTGGCAACAATATGAGGCGTTTCGGCAGTTTTTACATGCTGATCCGTACTTGGAACGGGCGCTTGGCGATATACTGTCGGACCGAGGATATCATCGGATGAAGTAAGACGCAGGAGGACCTTCACAGCGAGGGGTCCTCTTTTTTTTGAGACGTGTCCTTCCCGGAGCCCCGTTCCTTTCCGGAGAGGGTATGCCTTAACCGTTCCCTGATAGTAAAAAGCTGAACTCTTCAAAGATCGTCAATTTTGGACGATATAGAAACATGGGTAGTCGTGCCTATGATCAATCAGGCATCAGAGATGCGGCTGCATGTGCCGGAACGGGCGTTTTCCCTTGCTGTGCTAGACGCAGGCAGGTTAGCACAGGACCAAAGCTAACGTACAAGGGATCGGTCCTTGGGCAGTGGGCCAGCGGACCTAAAGAGATGATAGGAGGGCTTAATTGAATATGAAAGATACGTATGTTACCGATACTCCCGAGCATTTATTGGTTGCATTGCTTCACAGCCGAACCGTGCTGGAGGGTGATAGCTGTGTGGCGACAGGTGTGTTATCCTATATGGAAGGCGATCTCATGGAAGTAGGATTGCCGGAATTCGAACGGTTTGAACTGGGAGAGGCGATTAAAGTCACCATCTATTCTCCAGTGGGAATTTTCAATTTTACTACGAAAGTCGTGGCGCGCCATCAAGGCTCGTTGTTAATCATTCATCCTCCTCAGCAGCAGCGGAAGTTCGCTGACAAACGCGAATACCCCCGAGTCGATGTGAACAAGGAAGGGGTTATTACTTCAAGGCAGACGATGCAGGGCGAAATAAATGTGCTGTCAACACCGGCTCAGATACATATTCAGGATATCAGCTTGAATGGTTTGGGGTTTACGATGAGCACGGGCAGCGCTTTAAGAGAAGGGATGCAGGCAGATGCAGAGCTGCAGCTCGGGTTTGTTCTGCCGTGCCGCCTTCATGTCGTCCGCCACTATCCGCGCGAAGAAGAGATGTTTTGCGGCGCGAAGCTCATACTGAACGATGACGAATCAATGCGCTCCTTGCGGGCGTTCATTCTGCGAGAGCAGATAAAGGCGCATATCGATCGCAAGGCGAAGCGGGAGATACGGGGATAAACGTGTCGTAACGGGCAGAACGCAGCAGCAGATTCAACAGCATTAATAGGAGTGAGAGGAGAAGATTCGACGTGACAAACGCTTCCAGACGTGCTCGTACGCTTCTTATTTGGTTCCTGGGAGCACTTATCGTGCTTGCGGCCGTTCCATTCTTGCCGTCAAAGGCAGAGGCTGGCGGAAAGGTGTTTCCTGAGAAAATCTTCAGTGTCTATGAGGTCGATGTTAATGAAGACAAAAATGAACCCATTCCACCCACAGTAACGGGAGCTACCTATCAGAATCTCTTTAATGCGAGCCCGGACATCGCTGAAATAAATGTGGATTTGACTCAGGGCAATGGGATGTATACGATACATCCGAAGCAAGTCGGAACGACTACGGTTCAATATGAGTGGAAATTTCCCGATGACCGCATCATCGTGCATAAATTTACGGTAACCGTTACGGACGGGAATCTAATGCCTCCCAGAATAAACATTGATCAAGAAAGAAATTTAAACTGTTATTTTTTGCTTAACGAAAGTGGAAATAACAATATGACGATTTCGCTTGATCGATTATTTACCTTTTCTCAACCTATAAATTGGGGGAATCCATCGTCACTGCAAGTTATGGATGATATGAACTTATTCGTTATTGAGAAGAACCTTGTCAATTCTAAAGATATCGTATTAAAAAACAGCGATCGCTCTGGTGATACCAGAGTAACGATAACGTTAACCGACATAGCCGGAAAGAAAGCCGTTTATTATCTCGACATCGCAACTAACTGGGAACCTGTGCCGCATCCCCAGCACGTCCATGTGTTAGCACAGCACCCAGTAACCATTTCTTTGGAAGAGTTAGGATTGTTCACGGATGCAGACGATGACAAATTAAGTTTTTCATTGCTGGTCCAACCTGCTTTTCAAGCCCGGATCGAACAAGACGCATTGATCATTCAGACCGACTCAACCGGAGAAACTACGCTCTATATAGGAGCTTCTGACGGGCGAAGAGGGAGCGCAATTGCGGAATTAACCGTCACATCGTGGGCTTCAGAAGAATCAGGGGTAGCGGGGACTTATCCGGAAACAGACAATAGCATCGTCCTGACAAACGTAACGCCAGGGTCATACATTCTCGCTCCTATGCAAGTGAAAGTGCCTGCGGAGGCGGAGTTGAATCAATTGGTCTCGAATGGAAAGGCGCGCCTCGTTGAAGTGACGGACGGCAGCGAAGTCAGCGTCTCGGTTGATACTGTTAACGGTGTCCCTGAATTGGCGGCAGGAGATTATGGATTATACCGGCTGGACGGCTCCATTGTCTCTTTGGAGCAAGTTATACACACGCTTAGCAAAGACGTTATCTGGCAGCAACTAAAAGATATCGACGCGCGTCATGAAAATAACGGGGTTGATATTATGGATGCGAGAAGATGGCTTTTTGAGCATAACAATACTTATTTTTATACCAAAGTGGTATTATCATTAATACAATAAATCGTGCAGAGGTCAACCCGGGGTTGGCCTCTTATTGTTACGAGCGCACTGATAGCTGCGAAAGTTGAGCTGAAAGGAGAACGGCAGGTGGACACGGAAACGGTAAAATTGAATTGGCGGGTAAGCGCAGGCGCGGGCGCGGTATTCGCGGTATTGCTGCTCTCGCTCTGGCAAAAAGGTCTATTTTACGATCGGGATACGCACATGCTGTCGTTATTTTTATTTCTTGTCTCTTTCATTGTTATTGCATATACGCGAAAAGTGAGAATGACGCTGCCGCTGCTTATCACGGCAATTGTAAGCGTCTGTTATGGGAGTGCGCTTATGCTTCATCCGGCAAGTACATATGGAACTGAGATGCACCTGATACGTTGGTCAATGTACGGCGGGTGGGTTATTCTCCTTACCGCTATAATAGATGGGGAGCGCGGTGGACGCGGATTTCGAGTGGTGCTGGCGGGAACGGCCGCAGTCGGTCTCATTGGCAGTGTATGCGCGCTGGCCATGCTATACGGATATTTTCCTTACAGCTCAGGTGTCATGACGAGTCAGGATGCGGAATTGTCAGCTCTTGGATTCCGGCTGGCGGGGTTCGTTCAATATCCGAACACGCTCGGTGCCATTGCGGGGGCGTTTGCGCTCCTGCATTTGCATGGTGCCGCTGCCGGCGCATCACTGCGGGAACGCATCCTGGCCGCGGTTCCCCTGCTGCCGCATCTAACCGTGTTCGGGCTAACTGAATCGCGCGGGGCATGGCTTGCTTTTGCCGTGGTGTGGGCGGCGGGTTATTGGTCCGTACGCGGCCGCCGCGCCGCTTATTTGCTGCACTCCGCATGGTTTGCGTGCTGGGCCGTGGCCGCCGTGGCGGGTACGGCCACGCTATGGCTGAACGAGAGCGGGCTCGTGCCGCTCCCCTTCATTGCTGCGTGGGCAGGCTCGATTGGGCTGTACATGCTGCTGGAGAAGCTTCGCGATCGCCGCCGGTCGTATATGTCCGGTTGTGTTATTTGCATGGCGGCGCTACTCGTCTTGGGAAGCATGATGATGCCTTCCGGCGCGGCGAACCGGGTGACGGATCATTATGAGACGGCTGGCGCCCGCACTTTATTTTATAAGGATGCCTTGGCGCTATGGCAGCGCAACCCTTGGTTCGGCGCAGGCGGTGATGCATGGCGGCAGCAGTTCGCGAGCATGCAGAGCGAGCCTTACGTCGGCAAGGAGGTGCACAGCAGCGTCTTCGATTTGCTGCTCGACATCGGAGTTGCCGGCACGCTGCCCGTGCTGGGGCTAGCGGCCTTGGCGCTTGTCCTTGCTTGGCGAAGGCATGCCGGCCTCGGGATGGCTGGCGCCTTGCTTATGCTGCACAGCGCGATTGACTTCGATCTAGCCTATGGCTTCGTCGCGCTGTTGCTCCTGCTCTTTCTTACCCTGGGCACGGATCGGCATGCCGTCACCGTACCAAGGGACAAGCCGCGCCGACGGCTGGCGGCGCTCGCGCTGGCCGCGCCGCTAGCGGCCGTGGCCATGCTCGTGTCGTGCCACTTGGCGGCACAACACCTCGCGGCCTCCGGCGCCAAGGCGCAGCTGCACGCGGCGCTGCGCCTGACGCCTGCGGATACGGCGCTGCGCATCGCCGTGTCGCGGCGCTTGCCGCCGCAGGAAGCGGCAGCCCTGCTTGCGGAGGGGCTGCGCTATGAGCGGGACGGCAAGACGCTCTACCGCGAGCTCGCGCTGGCAAGCGAGCGCCGCGGCTGCGCCGAGGACGCCGCCGCGTACTGGAGGGCGGCGGCGGATAGCGACCGCTTCGACCGCGTCCTGCAGACGGAAGCGGTCGAGCGTCTGGCGGCGGCGGCGCGCACGTCATCGCTTCAGGGCGACCTCCAGGCGGCGGGCCTGCTCGCGAACGCGGCGGCGGAGCGGTTCCGCAGCTATGAAGCGGACGTGCGCCGCGTGGAGGCGATGCCGCATCCGGCGAACGGCAAGCGCTTCGCGATGACCGAGGACGCGCAGCGGGCGTTCGCCTCCATCTATCCGCTGTTGTCCGGGCCGCCTGCGAACTAGGCGGAAAGCGGAGGGATAAGCACCCACACGCGTGAGACCATTCCTTCATACTGTGTAGCATATGAACGGAAGGAGATATCCGCATGAGCATGGTCACAGGAGTTCCCCCTTTAAAAGACCCTAACCTTAAGGGGAAAGCAACGAAGAGCCGCGTTCTCAAGACGGTTCACAAGAAGCAAGTGCTGGGCCCCATCCTGAACCGGTTTACCGTCGTCTGGGTACAGCCGAACGGGGTGCCGTTCAGAACGCCGGGATTTTTTGCGCGCGTCTTTGTGGGCAACCGCCTGATCTCCACCCGATCCTTCGACCGTTTCGGAGTGGTGCGCTTCAATAACATCGGCACGCTGACCAACGTGGCGCTGACGATTCGGATTTTCAACAGCAACGGTATATTGTTCCGTACGCGCCGAGTACCTGCCGGCGTCGAAGCGTTCGCAGTCATCGGCTAATCACGGCGCCAACGACCGATCTCCTGGCCATGGGGATCGGTCGTTTTTCATGAGTGCTGCGATTCATTTGTCTTGGGACTACAGGTCAGGTATATATGCCAATGGATTCAGACGGCGGGGCTGATACATATGGATGGATCGGGGAGCGGGTAAAGGATGCAGCTGAGCCGCTGCGCAATGATTACGGCCGGATCAGGCTTGCCGAGAAGACGCGGTAAACGGTCTGACGACCGCCAAGGCGCGAGGAATGCAGGATCCCATGCGAACGGACATGGGGCCTTCATTCTTCGCGTCTTCATTAATATTGCTCATCGTAATTGACCACGTTGCGAGCAGGCTTGCCTAGCGCGAAGTACGCTTGCAAGTTCTCGATGAACAATGCCGTCACCCGCTCCTTCAGCTGATCGGTATTGCCGCCGATATGCGGCGTGATGATGACGTTGTCCATCGACCATAGCGGATGCTCCTCGGGCAGAGGCTCGATATCGAACACGTCCAATCCGGCGCCTCCCAAACGGCCTTCCCGCAGGGAGCGCACGAGCGCGTCTGTCTCGACTGTCGTGCCGCGGCCGGCGTTGATGAACAGGGCACCGGATTTCATTGCCGCAAAGCGTCCTGCGTCGAACAGCCGGTTCGTCCGGTCCGTCTTCGGCAGCACGTTGACGACAACGTCGCTCTCTGCCAACACCTTGTCCAGCTCTGCCAGCGAATAAATAGCCTCGACATACGGCGCCGGTTGCTTCGAACGGCGCACGCCGATAACGCGCATGCCGAACGCTTGGGCCAGACGGGCAATTTCGGAACCGATGTGGCCGACTCCGATAATGCCTATCGTCTTCCCAGCCAGCTCGGTGAAATGCCCCTCTTTACTCCACGAGCGGCGCTGCTGATTGCGGATAGCCTGCGGGAGCCCGCGGGTGAAGGCAAGCAGCATGGCGAACACCGTCTCGGCCATCGGGATAGGGTGAACGCCCCCGGCATCGGTGAGCGTGACGCCTTTGTCCCGCAGCGCCGCAAACGGCATGTAGTCAGCGCCCGAAGACCATAGCTGCACCCAGCGCAGCTTGGAATCCTGCCGAAGACATTCCTCCGCGGCCGTGCCGCACCAGCCCAGAATGATTTCCGCCTCGCGATAGACACTGCGGTCCAACTCATTCGGCTGCCCGAAGACGATATTCCAATCCGGTGCCGCCGCGCGGATGCGTTCTTCTTGTTCTGGCGTCAATCCGTGCAGGCATATCATCTTGCGCACATGACTCCCTCCTTCAATGAGAATGTTTCGATGCCGTTTTTTGAAAAAAACTTGTGCTTCCCGTTGCTGAAAAGCGGTCTTTTGAACACGTGCATCGTTTTCAAATTCCTCATCAACCTATAAAATTCCTGTTAAACGGCAACATAATAAACGAAATAAATATAATTCTTATAATCTGGTGCGCCTAAACTAAAGTCTGCGCGTCAAGGACCATCGCCCAGCGCACGCAAAAAAGGCCGCCAGGACAATAATGCGCGGCAGCCTTGCCATTCAAGTCTTTCATCCGCCGAAGGATTGACGGAAGCATGCGGACAGCTTCGTCCGATCCACATTCCATAGTTCTGCGAGATCGCCGCTAACGGCTTCATCGAACCAATCGGCAAGCTTCTTGCGGTTATTCGCGTTCTCGTGTACCCAGATTAGATTGGCAATGACCCTTTTGTAATACAAATCTTCCCCTTGTTTCATCAGCTCGCCGGATATCCAGACGTTCATTCGTTTGACCGTGCGGTACAACTCATTGTTGCAGGCGCGGCGTATTTTTCTCGCGGACGGGAGGGACATGGCGTGGCGTTCTTTGGGTGCTTTCACAGCGTGACTAGCTCCTTTCCTGCGGATATGCTACAGCATATGCAGGATAACGGGCTGCGGTCGCTTTAGCCCCCTTGTTGACTTGTTGCAATTTAGGCACCTTTATGCTAATCGACGACGATATAGCCGATCATCGGACCTTCGTGGCTTGCATCGGAATGAGTCAGGCAGACGATACGGTATATCCCCTCCTTCGCAGTAAAGGATACGACCGTTTCTTTATTTTTTTCCACCTTTCCGCGCAGGTTCAGCCCTTCGATGACGAAATCGTGCTGATTGCCGTTCACGCCGCGAATGCGCAGCTCTACGCGCTCGCCGTCATTGGCAAAAACGGTGCCTGGGTCGAAGCGGTATACTTCCATCTCCCGGCCGTTTTCCAGCTTTGTCTTGAATTCTCCGGTAACCATGTGAATGACGCGAACGGCCTGCACCGCGGCTTGCGTCTCGCGTTCCGTTCGCAACGTCTCGTAGCGCCAGAATGCGGCCGCAACCATAACGGCAACGACGGCAATGGCGCCGAGCCGCCATTGCTTGCGGGACACTACCCAAAAACGGGACATACTGCGCAACCTCCTCTAATCCAATAAGCTAGTAACATATGAAATGCGGATGAACTCGATAATTTCTTGTACAAGTATTGCTAGTCCATATGTATGCCGCTTCTGTGCGCGTCATGCCAGTGTTGGAGTCATGTCCACTCCTATGATAGAATAAACTGGTACAAAAACAGAGGAGAGAAGCGTGCTGTGGAAATGATCCATCAGATAGTCAGTTCGCTGCTGAGTTGGGTGCAGCAGCTTGGGGAATGGGGAATTATGCTGGGACTCATGATCGAAGTCATCCCTAGCGAGATTGTGCTGGCGTACGGGGGATTTCTAGTCTCGGCTCAGCAGATAAGTTTTATTGAAGCTGTTATTTTCGGCGTTATCGGCGGCGTGCTTGCGCAGCTATTTGTGTATTGGATTGGGAGATACGGAGGCAGACCGTTTCTGGAGCGTTTCGGGAAGTACATACTGATTAACAAACATCATATCGACAAATCGGAGGAATGGTTTCAAAAATACGGAGCGGGGGTCATCTTTAGCGCGCGGTTCGTTCCAGTCGTCCGGCATGCGATCTCGATTCCGGCCGGAATTGCCAGAATGCCGGTATGGCGCTTTACGATGCTTACGACATTGGCCGTCATCCCGTGGACGATATTTTTCGTCTATTTGGGATTTGTGCTCGGCGACAAATGGGAGACGATAAATGAAGCGGCGGCTCCCTATGTAAAGCCGTTCATTTTGGTTGCGTTAGCCATCCTTATCGTGTATGTTGTCATTAAATATACTAAATCCAAGAAGAAGGCGGGGAAGCGGAAATGAGCAAAAACGTTGCTGCCGTTCTAGGCAAGGGCATATCACCGCAAGCATTCATCGATAGCATGCAAAAAAATAAAGAAGCGTTTCTCTCATGGTACGAGCAGTTCGAATGGACGAATGAAGAGGATAAAGCGCATTTCGAATCGCTCCGATTCCGTGATGATATTCGCTGCCTTATCTTGGCTGCGGACTGGTGCGGAGACGTCGTTCGCAACGTCCCGGTCGTGTTCCGGGCGCTGGAGACGGCGCAGATGCAGACCGAAGTGCTCATTATGGAGCAGTTCCCTGAAGTAATGGATGACTTTCTTACGATGGGCGGACGTTCGGTTCCCATCGTTATCTTTGCGGATACCGGAGGGCACGTATTGGGGCAATGGGGACCTCGTCCAAGTGACGTCCAGGCGCATATGGTTGCATTCAAGCAACAGAATCCGGATCGTGAAGCGGCGGACTATCAGGACAAACTTCAACTGGTCAGACAGCAGATGATGAAGCAATACGGCGAAGGCGCTGCTTATCATGCGCGCATTGTTTCCGAACTGAGAGAACTGCTGTCCGGCATGTAATGATTTAAGGCGGAGGTATATACATGTTTCGTATTCAAAGTTATACATTGGGTCCCGTGCAGACAAACGCTTATGTGCTCACGAATGAAACGGCGAATGAAGCGATCGTCATCGATCCGGGCATGAACCCGGAATCGCTGCTCGAAGCGCTGAAGGGTGTCGATGTCAAGGCCATACTGCTGACGCATGCCCACTTCGATCATATCGGGGGCGTAGATCGTGTGCGGGAAGCGCATGGCGATTGTCCGGTGTATATCCATGAACGGGAAGCGGATTGGCTGACGACCCCGGAGTTGAACGGCTCCACGATGTGGCCGCAGGTGTCGCCTCCGATGTCAATGAAGCCTGCCGAGCATTTGCTCCGGGACGGCCAGACGTTGGAACTAATCGGACATGACTTCCAGGTCATGCATACGCCGGGTCATTCCCCGGGCAGCGTCAGCTTCCTGCATGAGAAGCATCTCTTCTCGGGAGACGTGCTCTTCCGCACGTCCGTGGGGCGCACTGACTTGCGGGACGGCGATATGGGGCAGCTGCTGCAGTCTATCCATGGAAAGCTGTTTCCGTTAGCTGACGACGTCACCGTATATTCGGGTCATGGACCTGTCACTACCATCGGTTACGAGAAGCAACATAATCCATTTGTGTAAATAGGAATACCTATCCTGGCACGGCTTGCCGAACCTTCGGGTTCGAACGGGCCGTGTTTTCCCTATGTTCCCGAGCTCGATGAACGGAGGCGTCCGGCCGTTGGCGTGGATAGGCGTTCGTGGTATGATTAATATAATTGTTGATGATTGTTAGGAAGGGGAACCCTATGATTTCGATGATGAAGCAGGAATGTGAAAGCCGGATATCCCGGCTGCAATCGATCATGAAGGAACAATCCATCGATGCCTATCTTGTCACGCAAAATATAGATATCTACTATTTTACCGGGTCAATGCAGACGGGGTATTTATTTATCCCGCAGAGCGAGGAGCCGGTATTTTTCGTAAAACGAAGTGTCGCGCGCGCCATTGAGGAGGCTTCGGTCCCCGTGCAGCCGCTTGGCTCGTTCCGGCAGTTCGCAGAGACGCTCGCGGCACAGTTTCCTGCCGTGTGGCCGCCCTCAAGCGCTGGAGGCAGCGTTGCGCCGGCTGTTGTCGCCACGGAATATGATGTGCTGCCCGTGCAACAGTATGAACGGCTCCGGGCGGTGCTGCCCGCGAATGTGACGTGGACCGACGGCTCGGTCCTGCTGCGCGAGCTGCGCATGGTGAAGTCGCCATGGGAAGTCGAGCGCATCATGACAGCGGCACGAGCGGCGCATCACGCCATGGAGCAGGCGGCCGCTTACGTGCGGCCGGGCATGATGGAACTGGAGCTTATCGCCCATATTGAGTATGCCTTCCGCATGCAGGGGCATATCGGCATGATTCGCATGCGCGGCTACAATCAAGAGCTGGTGACAGGCATGGTAGCATCCGGCGAAGCGGGAGCGGAGCCGACCTATTTCGATGGTCCCGCGGGCGGGCGTGGGTTGACTCCAGCCAGTCCGCAAGGATCGAGCCGCAAAGTGATCGCAGTCAATGAGCCGATTCTGGTCGATATTGGCTGCTGCATTGACGGATACGTCATCGACCAGACCCGCACGGTTGTCATCGGGCAGCTCGATCACGATCTTCAGCAGGCGTATGAGGCCTCCGAAGCGATTTTGCGGGCGACGGAAGAGCGCCTGAAGCCCGGTGTCGTCTGTGAGTCATTGTACGCAGACGCGCTGGAAATGGCGAAGAATTACGGCTTGTCCGATCATTTTATGGGCTTCGGGGCAGATCAAGTGAGATTTCTCGGCCACGGCATTGGGATGGAAATCGATGAATGGCCTGTTCTGGCCCGTGGCTTCAAGCATCCGCTCCAAGCGGGAATGGTTATCGCGATTGAACCCAAATTCACTTTTCCGGGCCGCGGCGTAGTCGGAATCGAAAACACGTATCTCATTACAGAGACCGGATATGAGCGGTTGACCACGGCTCCGGAAGGATTGATTTCCATTCCAGTGCCGCAATAGGCGCGGAAACTTTTCGTATCATTTATCGTAGTATAGTAGAGTTAGTTCAATAAGCGCTCTTTTGATCACGAAGCATCCCGGAATGTGCAGTGTCTAATTGCCGGAGCAGGGCGTATACATTTACAGGAACCATAAATTTTAGTACCATAGTAAAAACAGCAAACGGATGGGAGGCACGGACAATGCTGCATTTGGGAGAGAAGGTAGTCATTGTAGCCGACCGTTTCGAACAACATTTGCCTATCGGGGAATATGGCTATATCATTGCCCATGACCGCAATGCGGATAACGCATTCGATTACGTCATCCGGGTTCCGAAAGCAAACCGCAACTTCTTCGTACCGGCATCTGATGTCGAACAGGAAGATCTGCTGCTGCAGCAGGAAGCGGACCGCATCGAACGGGAAGCACTTATCGATTATGCCCTTGCGACCCGCAATGAGTCTCTGTTCCGCCGCATCATGAATGGCGATAATGCGGAAGAGGAAGAAGAGAAGGCGCAAGAAGCATTGTCTCAAGAAGAGTTTGTGCGCCAAGTGAATTTACGCGCTTGGATTTAATGAAGAGCCGAACACCGAGCACCGGAATTCATCCGGTGCATCGGTGTTTTTTTGTGGATTGGCGGCGCTTGGCCATATGGCGATCGCAAGCGCCCTCGTATCTGCGCCGCATTAACGGAATCGCGCGTTGAGTTGAATGCTCTTCTAAGCTATAATAAAGGGATGAATTTGGCCATGATGGCGCAAGGAGGAGCATGTTGCCGATGAGCATCCACGTACAGGACGTTGAACACGTCGCCAAGCTGGCAAGACTCAATTTGAGCGACGAAGAGAAAGAACGCTATACGGAACAACTGAACGCCATATTGAAATATGCGGAGAAGTTGAACGAGTTAAATACGGATGACGTCTCGCCGACAACGCATGTTCTGCCGATTAGGAACGTGATGCGTGAGGATGAAGTTCGTCCATCGTTACCGATAGAGAAAGTAATGGCTAACGCGCCGGAGGAAGAAGACGGGCAATTTAAAGTTCCGGCCGTATTGGACTAAGCGATAAAGGAGGGTATCCGCATTGACGCCACTTGAGATGTCTATATCGGAAATAAAACAAGCTTTAACGGATCGCAAGCTGTCCGCCTCCGAATTGGCGGACGCGTCGTATCGGCGCATTGCCGAGACGGATGAGCGCGTGCAAGCGTTTCTTACTTTAAATGAGGAAGGCGCCCGTGAGCAGGCAAGCGATACTGACGGCCGCATCGCGCAAGGAGAAGCCGTCAATATTTTGGCTGGTGTTCCGGCCGGCATTAAAGACAACATCATGACCGAGGGGCTGCGCACGACTTGCGCGAGCCGCTTCCTCGACAACTATAACCCTATCTATGACGGAACCGTCTCCCGCAAGCTGAAAGAGGCGAAAGTCGTCACGATCGGCAAGCTGAATATGGACGAATTCGCCATGGGCGGTTCGAATGAGAACTCCGCCTTCAAGAGCACGCGCAATCCTTGGGACTTGGATCGTGTGCCGGGGGGATCTAGCGGCGGTTCGGCTGCAGCGGTTGCCGCAGGACAAGTGAGCTTTGCGCTTGGTTCGGATACGGGCGGATCCATTCGGCAGCCGGCCTCCTATTGCGGGGTCGTCGGGCTTAAGCCAACATATGGCCTCGTATCGCGCTTTGGCCTGGTGGCGTTTGCGTCCTCGCTCGACCAGATTGGACCGTTGACGAGGAATGTGGAGGATGCCGCTCATGTGCTGCAAGCGATCGCGGGTTACGACAAGATGGACTCAACTTCGGCTGATGTCCCGGTTCCGAATTACGCGGAGGCGCTCACTGGCGATGTGAAAGGCTTGCGCATCGGCGTGCCGAAGGAATACATTGGACAAGGTGTCGACCCGAAGGTGAAAGAAGCCGTGCTTGCCGCTCTGAACGTATTCGAGGGCATGGGAGCGACATGGGAAGAGGTATCCATGCCGCATACCGATTACGCGGTTGCGACGTATTACCTGTTGGCTTCTTCCGAAGCCTCGTCCAACTTGGCGCGCTTCGATGGCGTTCGCTACGGCGTGCGCGCGGACAATCCGGACAATCTGCTGCAGTTGTATCATGAGTCACGCAGCCAAGGCTTCGGTCCGGAAGTGAAGCGCCGCATCATGCTTGGAACGTATGCGCTCAGCTCCGGATACTATGATGCGTATTATTTGAAAGCCCAAAAAGTGCGCACGCTCATCAAGCAGGATTTTGATGAGGCGTTTAACCGATACGATATTTTGCTCGGACCTGCCGCGCCGACGACAGCGTTCCGCTTGGGCGAGCAGATTGACGATCCGCTTGCCATGTACTTGAACGATATTTTGACGATTCCAGTCAGCTTGGCAGGCGTACCGGCGATAAGCATTCCGTGTGGTCTGGCAGATGGCTTGCCGGTCGGCTTGCAGCTCATCGGCAAGGCGTTCCAGGAGACGACGGTGCTTCGCGCAGCCCATGCGTTCGAGCAGCACACCGAGTACCATAAGCTGCGTCCGCAGCTGTAATTGAGGAGGTTTGAGACATGCCGAGTGCAAAATATGAAACGGTTGTCGGCTTGGAAGTGCACGTCGAGCTGCATACCAACTCGAAAATTTTTTGCGGCTGCTCCACTGAATTCGGAGCACCGCCGAACACGCATACTTGCCCGATATGCTTGGGACATCCCGGCGTCCTGCCGGTATTGAACCGCCAAGCGGTTGAATTCGCGATGAAAGCCGCGATGGCGCTTAATTGCGAGATTGCTTCGGTCAGCAAGTTCGACCGTAAAAACTATTTCTACCCCGATTCACCGAAAGCATACCAGATTTCCCAGTATGACAAGCCAATCGGAGAGAACGGCTGGATTGATATCGAAGTGAACGGCGAGACTAAGCGTATCGGCATCAACCGCCTGCATCTGGAGGAAGACGCAGGGAAGCTGACCCACGTTGACGGCGGGTACGCTTCGTTGGTCGACTTTAACCGCGTCGGCACGCCGCTTGTCGAGATCGTGTCGGAGCCGGAGCTGAGTTCCCCCGAAGAAGCAAAAGCATATTTGGAAAAGCTGAAAGCGATTATGCAGTACTGCGACGTATCCGATGTGAAGATGGAGGAAGGTTCGCTGCGTTGTGACGCCAACATCAGCCTGCGTCCTCATGGACAGAAGGAGCTTGGCACGAAGGCGGAGCTGAAGAATATGAACTCGTTCCGTGGCGTGCAGCGGGGATTGGAATATGAGGAAGAACGCCAGGCGGATATTTTGGACGATGGCGGGGCCGTCGTTCAAGAAACGCGCCGCTGGGATGAAGCGCAGGGACGCACGCTGTCCATGCGCAGCAAGGAAGAAGCGCACGACTATCGCTACTTCCCGGATCCGGATCTGGTAACGCTCCATATCGATGACGAATGGAAGGAGCGTGTGCGCGCCTCTATTCCGGAGCTGCCGGATGCTCGCAAAGCGCGGTACACAGCCGAATATGGCTTGTCCGGATATGATGCGGAAGGCATTACGTCCTCCAAGAAGCTTGCCGATCTCTTTGAAGAAAGCCTTCAATATACGAAGGATGCCAAAGCGGTGGCGAATTGGATTATGGGCGATCTGCTCGGATATTTAAATGGAAACGGGATTGAAATCGATGCCGTGAAGCTGAGCGGTCAAGGCTTGGGCGAAATGATCGGGTTAATCGAGAAAGGGACGATCAGCAGCAAGATCGCCAAGACGGTATTCAAGGAAATGCTGGAGTCCGGCAAATCTCCGCAAGTCATTGTGGAAGAAAAAGGCCTCGTTCAAATTAGCGATGAAGGCGCGATTAAAGCGATCGTGGAACAAATGATTGCGAAGAACCCGCAATCGGTTGAAGACTATCGTGCGGGCAAAGAAAAAGCAATCGGATTCCTCGTCGGTCAAGTGATGAAGGAGACCAAGGGGAAAGCCAATCCGGGGCTTGTCAATCAGCTTCTTGTCGATTGCTTGAAGCAGTCCTGACACTGCTTGGCTAGCCGTCAGGCGGGGGAAGCATCCCTCAGAGCGGAACAACTGACTGTGTTCATTCATTTTTCAGATGGAAGGACACGCGGAGGTTCCGCTTTTTGATCAACTATTCAATGGAGCGAAGACGGGGGCATGATGATGATCAAGCTGTTGGATATGAATGATGATGAGACGCTGGAACAACTATGGTATCTGCAGCGGTTGGCTTACCGCATCGAAGCGGATATTCTCGGCTTTGAGCGGATTCCGCCGCTTATGGACACGATCGCGGACTTGCGGCAAACATCCGAAACGTTCTATGGTTGGTGGGCTGATGTGGAATTAGTCGGCGCCTTATCGTATGAAATGGCTGCGCCCGCCATTATGGATATTTGCCGTCTAATGGTGCATCCCGATCATTTCAGGCAAGGGATTGGTACAGAGTTGTTAAAACATGCGCTTCAGCTGCCACAGGCGTCGACTTATTGGATTGCGACGGGTGTGCGTAATGTGGCTGCGTTGAAGCTGTACGAGCGCGAAGGCTTTCGGGCGGTGCGCGATGAAGAAATAGTATCAGGCGTATGGCTTCGTCATCTTGAGATGGTAAAGCCTTTATAATAATCCGTTTCAAGTCTCTCCCCCGTCGTCAGCACACTTCAGCCTAGACTAAAGTCGGTGAAACCTTCCTAGACTCAGGAAGGTTTCTTTCATTTCTTACTCCAACGTAAAATAGAGCTAAGCAAATTAATACGGTTGGCGAATGTTAAAAAGCCTACCATTGGCAGTGGAGGAAAGGAAGTCGACATAACGTGTATCGCGAGCTGATGAAACAATCGGATGAGCTGCTGGTGCAGCATATATTGGAAGGCAATGAAGAAGCAATGAGCATAATGGTGGAAAGACATCGTTCCTTTGTGTTAACGTGTATTTGTCAAACGATTCAAGATCGTTATTTAGCGGAAGATATTGCTCAAGAGGTGTTTGTGAAAGCTTATCGCCATTTGCACACTTTTCGGGGTGATTCTAAATTTACGACATGGCTATACCGATTAACGAAAAATCAACTCATTGATTCAATTCGCAGGCAGCATAAGGGAGGACAGGTGGAACGGATGGAGCCGTATCATATCGTGTCGCTGCAATTCCATGATGTGTCGGAACTGCCGGAAGAGCAAGTAATGAAGCGGGAATGCTGCGAAGAAGTGCGCCGTACGCTCCGCTCGTTGCCTGATAAATATCGGATGGTTATGGAACTTTATCATATGCGGGAGCGCACGTATGCCGAAATAGCCGAAATGCTGAAAATGCCAATAAGAACGGTAGAAACCCGACTGTACCGTGCCAAGATGCTTTTTAAGCGCAAGTGGACGGAAAACGTGGGAGCAGGGGTGTTGTAAGGAGGAATGAAGATGGAAGATACAGAACGCAAAGGATTCAGCAACCCGCAGAACGATAACGATCAAGATAACAGGTATGGCAATGAGCAGGAAGAACAGTTTCTTCGCCGACGAATGGCCTATTTGGAGCGGATGCGGCGCTCTCATCAAGGGCCCGGAGATGTTCCCCGCTATAACGAGATGCCTCCGGTGCCGCCAATGTACGGGACGATGCCTCCCAAGAAGAGCAAATTCATCGCGGTGTTGCTCTCTTTTATTTTTCCCGGGGTAGGGCACTTCTATTTAGGGTTAATGCAGCGGGGGTTAATTATCATTATGCTGTTGGCGCTTGATATTGTAGCAATCGTCTATTTTTCTGCCGTTGACGCGAAGGTCAATGTGCCCCTTATCGTACTGCTTGCCTTAATGCTGCCCGTCATTTATTTCTTTAATTTATTTGATGCGCTGCAAAGCACAGAACGGGTCAATCATCAGGCGATGTACGGAACGGCAGAACATGTGCGTCAAGGACCTTGGCTCGGTCTGCTCCTACTGTTCGGAGGATTCATCATGCTGCTGTTCACGGTTGATCCGGTATGGCTGCGGTGGTTCTTTACTTATGCGGGTTCCTATGCCGGGGCGGCGGCGCTCATAGGCGGAGGGATCTTCTTATTGATTAAAGAGTCGAGAAAAAGACGCTAAATGAACGTGTTCAAAAAGTACGCCTTTCTGTATCGGAAAGCACAAGTTTTTTGAATAACCTCTAGCAGAACGTAAGGAGTTGGACTGCAGTGTTAAAGGTGGGTCGATTTACCGCATCGCTTTTGCTTGTAACGGTAGGTTGCATGCTGCTGATGGACCAATTATTCGGATTTCACAGCATGAACCAACTGCTTGTGTGGTGGCCCCTTATCTTTGTGCTGTGGGGTGTTGAATATATATGGTTTGGAATGCGCCATAAGGATAAGGACGGCAAACGGCAATGGAAGCTGGATTGGCTGGGCATGTTTGTCGCCGTCTTCATTGCGATATCGGTGTTCACCGTGTCACAGCCGTCTTTATTCCGTGATTGGGTCAGAAGCATTCAGTTTGATTTCTCCATGATGAAGGAAATGGCGGTAGGCGAAGGCATCCCATTCAAGCAGCCGAAGCAGACTCATCCCGTTTCCACTGAAGTTGAACAGCTGGCCGTACGCAACCATGATGGCAATGTTATCCTTCGTTCTGCGGACGTCTCGAAGATAGAAGTGGAGACGACCGTAATCGTGGATGGCGCAACCCGTGAAAATGCGCAACTTCTAGCCGATCAATCACGTACACAAATAAAGGAACTCATCTCGGACAAGAAGCTGCATATTGAAGGCAAGCCCGCCCGAAATGTAAATAATCAACAGCGAGTGCGCATGGATATTATCGTTACGGTTCCGGATACATTAAGTTGGAGGACGCATGTTCTATCCGATAACGGGGACATTCGCATTGAACAATTGAGTGGTGCGGTCGAAGCCAAGACGAAGAATGGTGTTGTTCAGCTTCGAGATATCGCGGGCTCCGTGTTAACGGATACGTTGAATGGGGATGTGTTCGTAAAGCAAATCCAAGGAGATGTGCAGGCCACTACATTGCACGGCAATATCTATATGAACGATGTTGGCGGGAACGTCACGACGGAGACGAAAAATGGCGATATCGAAATAAACCAAGCTGAGCGCGGCATTCAGGCCGAGACATTGAGCGGCGACTTAATCGTTGAGTCGGATATCATTGCAGGTGGCTGGAAGCTGCAAACCTTGGCGGGAGACGCCATGATTCGAATTCCGGAGGATGCAGATGTCTTCATCGAAGCAACCAACCTATTTGGTGAGATCGTTACGGATTTTCCGCTTGATATAATAAATAATAAGGCCGAGGGTTCATTAGGACACGGAGCTTTTCGGTTATCTTTGGAGACAAACGGTGATATCAGCATATTAAAACGTTAACTGTGCGTCATATATTAGCATTGACAACAAAAACACCTTCCCCGTACAATGGACATATAGAAATTATTTTTTGATAATCGTTACAATGTGCGATTTGAATCCCCGAATCTATTATAATGTGAGCGTAGAAGGCGGTGGACAGGATGAAAACGCGGGTTCAACATGCATTGGAGCAATTAAAATTGTCCGGAGTACGCATCACGCCACAGAGACATGCAATTTTAGCCTATTTGATGGATGCCATGACTCATCCAACAGCGGATGAAATATATCGAGCGCTCGAACCTAGATTTCCGAGCATGAGCGTTGCTACGGTATATAACAACTTGAAGTTGTTTATCGAGGCCGGGCTCGTTCGTGAATTGACTTATGGGGATAGTTCCAGTCGCTTTGATGCGGATGTGTCGGACCATTACCATGCCATCTGTGAGCAATGCGGCAAGATCGTCGATTTCTCCATACCTTCTTTGGAATCAGTGGAGCAGACGGCGGCGGAACGGACTGGCTTTGTTGTACGAGGCCACCGTATGGAAGTATACGGTGTATGTCAAGCTTGTGCGGAATCAGCTTCCAGCAAGTAGAGGAGCCTTCCGCTATGATTATGTAGAAATGAACCATGCGCGCAGCATTTATTTGCTTGCGCGCTTTTATTTTGTCTACCACATGCATTATTAAGACAATCAGGGAGTAGGAGTGACGGATAATGGGAAACAGAGGAGGGCGGCCAAACGCTCCGCACAATCGTTATGAGCAACCGCGCGGCAGGACGGCGCGATCTAATAAGAAGAAACGGGGTTGCGGTGGATGTCTGTTTATTTTGATTGGGATCGGCATACTTATCATCAGTATATGGAAGGGATTTGACTGGTGGCCGAACAATGAGATTGCAGAATCGGACATGTCCAAGGTCGAGCAGCCGCTGACTTGGAATGGGGCATGGAGCGGTTATGGCACGAAGGGACGCGGGGAAGAGCTGCTGATACCGCTGGAAGCGCTGCAGAAAAAGCTTCCGATTGCCTTTGAGGCAAAATCGAACACGGTTATATTGACCAGTGCGAAGGATGTGGCATCACTTCAGCTCGGACAAGCAAAGGGAACATGGAATGGGAAGGCGAAACGTTGGGATGCGGCTGCGGAAAATATAGATGGAGACGTGTATATTCCGATTGGCGTACTTGAGGAGATGTACGGGTTGCATGCGAGGCAATATTCGTCCAATGGTGGCGTTCAGCTTGGCTTTCCCGGACAGAGCCTGCAGGCAGGTGTAATCGCAGAGCAGAAGAACGATGATGATACGGTTGCGATGCGCCAAGAAGCGGATAATCGCTCGGCCATTGTACAGAAGTTAGCGGGCGCGACGGAGCTGACAATATGGAAAGAACGTGACGATTGGGTGTATGTTGAAGCGGACGGCGGGGCTCTCGGCTATCTGCCGAAGGAGGATGTAAAGTACACCGACAAGCGTGTCATTCCAGATACGGCGCCGCCACCGAAGCCGCGGTTTGTAGAGGAGAAGAAACCTGTCAGTCTCGCATGGGAAGCTGTATATTCCCGTAATCCGGATCCATCGAAGCTTCCGTCCATGCCAGGGACGAATGTAATTAGCCCCACATGGTTCAGCTTAGCCGATAATGAGGGGAACGTGACGAGCAAGGGCGATCTGAGCTTAAGCAATTGGGCTCACCGCAAAGGCAAACAGGTGTGGGCGCTGTACAGCAACAGCTTCGAGCCGGAGCGTACGACGGAAGCATTGTCTACATTTGAAAGACGAAGCCGTACGATTGAGCAATTGCTGAAATTGGCAGAGCAATATCAGGTCGATGGTATTAACCTTGATTATGAGAATGTGAATGTGGAAGATCGGGATCAATTAACGCAGTTCGTGCGGGAACTGGCGCCTCGAATGCATGCTCAAGGTTTGGTCATCTCCATAGATGTTACCGCCAAGTCAAGCAGCGGCCGGTGGTCGCAGTTTTTAGACAGGGAAAAGCTTGGTGAAGCCGTGGATTTCATGATGGTCATGGCTTACGACGAGCATTGGGCAGCAAGCCCCGTCGCAGGCTCCGTCGCCTCTTTGCCGTGGGTGGAACAATCCGTGGCACGAATAATGGATGAAGATAAAGTGCCGGCGCACAAGCTGGTGCTCGGAATGCCTTTGTACACGAGAATATGGACGGAAGAAGTGAAGGACGGTGAAACGAAGGTAAGCTCCAAGTCGGTGGGCATGCGAACGATTCAAGAACTGATGCAGGAGCAAGAGCTGAAGCCGGTATTCTCGGAGCAAACGGGTCAAAACTATGTCGAGTACAAAGAGGACGGCGCCGTGAAAAAAATATGGATTGAAGATGAGCGCTCTGTTCAGGCGCGGATTGAGCTTGCGCAGCGGCTTGGATTGGGCGGTATCGCAGTCTGGGCGCGCAGCTTTGCGGATTCGGATATATGGAACGTGATTCATTACCCGGCATCATAATCATATATATTAAATAAGAAAGCCGTCTGCTATAGCAGGCGGCTTCGTTCGTATTGCCCAACCATTCACCGAATGTGGCGCGTTGTACGGTCTGTGCGCGTTGAGTTGAGTTATGTATGTCGGTTATGTGCACGCACTTATTGTTATTTGCTCTCTTCCAACTGTGCAGCTTGAACGTCATTGTCTTTGACTTCCGGTTCGGCAGTCGCTTTGTCAGGGTCCAGCGTCAGGATGGTTCGGCAGAACATGCACCGATCCGTCTTGCCGAGCATCTTGGTCTGGCGTCCGCATTCCGGACATTGCAGCACGACGGAGCTGGTGGAGAGCATTCCTGCCCAGAAGTAGATGGCTACGCTTCCCAGAAGCACAATCATGCCGAGGACCATAAAAACTCCCGCAAAAGCTCTGCCTTGCAAGCCCCACATCAGAATTCCAGCAGTGCCAAGCACCATCATCCCCATACCGGCCAATGTAAGGACGAGACCCCAAAGACGGAACTCGTTAATTTTACTTGTTCTAAAAATACGATGTTTCATTGCAGCCTCCCCAATCGTGTATGAAAATGTTTTCGAATTAGAAGGAAAGAGAGCTTCTATGTAGAATTATAAACTATCATTCGATGTAAAAGAAAGCCAAAAAGCGTGGGATAGAGAATGAAACAAGTAATGGATGACTCAATTGGCCAATTATCCGGTGCGGCAAGCGTAAGCGGTATTCTTGTCCTTGAGCACAATCAGCTTGACGGAGAAATGCACGAGCATACCGAATGGGACCGTTACATACTGGTTATCGACGAAGAGTGTCCGTCTCATCCTTATCATGCGATTCAAGTATCGAACGAGGATCGGTCCGTTACACGTTGGACCTGCGTTCACCCCGATGAGTGGGAAGATTGGATTACATCCATAGAAGTTCAGCCGCTTATATCTTCCTTGGGACGAGCGGATATTGTAGTCGACCGCAGCGGTGCGTTAACTGCATGGCAGAAGCGCCTTAAAGAGAGCGAGAAGGCGGCGTCACATCTGGAGTACATGAAGACGTACGCTTGTTTTCTGGATTGCTACACTCAGGCGAAGCATTTTTTGCAGATGGACTACTTGCTGGATGCTTGCCGTTACATGGATCAAGCGTTTTATTACTGGGCGCGTCTCGCTATTATGGACCAAGGGGAAATGCCGCGGGCCGCATTATGGCAGCAAGTCAAATGTTTTAATTTAGGCGTCTATAAAATGTATGAAGAGTTTATGATGAGTTCTGAATCCATGTCACAGCGGATTCAACTCGCATTGCTGGCTTGCGAGTTTTCATTGTCATCGAAGATTACGGAGAGCTGTGCGCCGTTGTTGGAATGGATGAAGCAAGCACAGGGCCCTGTGCCGATGGCTAGCATTATGCAGCATACGGAGTTCAAATGGCTGGGGAAATACTTGCCCACACTGTTAAAGAAGCTTGTTCACCGCGGATATCTTCATGAGAAGTTGATGGAGCATCAGACGCCATATGGAAATTTGGGAAGCGTGCAAGCTTATGAATGGGTTGGATAAATGCAGAG
>NZ_JAFFHZ010000001.1:3700000-4025000 GCF_017052585.1 Paenibacillus apiarius
TAACAGCCCTGTATTCGAAAGTGAATGCCCTCCGAGACGGATCCCGAGTACCGCGGGACACGTGAAACCCCGTGGGAATCTGGCAGGACCATCTGCTAAGGCTAAATACTCCCTGGTGACCGATAGTGAAGCAGTACCGTGAGGGAAAGGTGAAAAGCACCCCGGAAGGGGAGTGAAATAGAACCTGAAACCGTGTGCTTACAAGAAGTCAGAGCCCGTTAACTGGGTGATGGCGTGCCTTTTGTAGAATGAACCGGCGAGTTACGTTTACGTGCAAGGTTAAGGTGAAAAGCCGCAGCCGCAGCGAAAGCGAGTCTGAATAGGGCGAATGAGTACGTAGTCGTAGACCCGAAACCGTGTGATCTACCCCTGTCCAGGGTGAAGGTGCGGTAACACGCACTGGAGGCCCGAACCCACGTACGTTGAAAAGTGCGGGGATGAGGTGGGGGTAGCGGAGAAATTCCAATCGAACTCGGAGATAGCTGGTTCTCCCCGAAATAGCTTTAGGGCTAGCCTCGGAGTCAAGAGTCGTGGAGGTAGAGCACTGATTGGATGCGGGGCCCGCCAAGGGTTACCAAGTTCAGTCAAACTCCGAATGCCATCGACTTATATCCGGGAGTCAGACAGTGGGTGCTAAGGTCCATTGTCAAGAGGGAAACAGCCCAGACCATCAGCTAAGGCCCCTAAGTATACGTTAAGTGGGAAAGGATGTGGAGTTGCCCAGACAACCAGGATGTTGGCTTAGAAGCAGCCATCATTTAAAGAGTGCGTAATAGCTCACTGGTCGAGTGACTCTGCGCCGAAAATGTAACGGGGCTAAACGTATCGCCGAAGCTATGGCTTGCATCTATGATGCATGGGTAGGGGAGCGTTGTGTATCGGGTTGAAGGTAGACCGGAAGGACTGCTGGACTATACACAAGTGAGAATGCCGGTATGAGTAACGAAAAGACATGTGAGAATCATGTCCGCCGAAAGCCTAAGGGTTCCTGGGGAAGGCTCGTCCGCCCAGGGTAAGTCGGGACCTAAGGCGAGGCCGAAAGGCGTAGTCGAAGGACAACAGGTTGAAATTCCTGTACCACCGTAAGCCGTTATGAGCAATGGGGGGACGCAGAAGGATAGGGACGCGAGCTGATGGATGCTCGTCCAAGCAGTGAGGCCGGTCAGTAGGCAAATCCGCTGACCATAAGGCTGGGCTGTGATGGGGAGGGAAATTTATAGTACCGAAGGTCTTGATTTCATGCTGCCAAGAAAAGCCTCTAGCCAGGTGAAGGTGCCCGTACCGCAAACCGACACAGGTAGGCGAGAAGAGAATTCTAAGGCGCGCGGAAGAACTCTCGTTAAGGAACTCGGCAAAATGACCCCGTAACTTCGGGAGAAGGGGTGCCTCGGTAGGGTGAATAGCCCGAGGGGGCCGCAGTGAAAAGGCCCAAGCGACTGTTTAGCAAAAACACAGGTCTGTGCGAAGCCGCAAGGCGAAGTATACGGGCTGACGCCTGCCCGGTGCTGGAAGGTTAAGGGGAGTGGTTAGCCGCAAGGCGAAGCTATGAACCGAAGCCCCAGTAAACGGCGGCCGTAACTATAACGGTCCTAAGGTAGCGAAATTCCTTGTCAGGTAAATTCTGACCCGCACGAATGGCGTAACGACTTGGGCGCTGTCTCAACGAGAGATCCGGTGAAATTTTAATACCTGTGAAGATGCAGGTTACCCGCGACAAGACGGAAAGACCCCATGGAGCTTTACTGCAGCTTGATATTGGACTTTGGTACGGTCTGTACAGGATAGGTGGGAGCCTGCGAAGCCGGTGCGCCAGCATCGGTGGAGGCATCGTTGGGATACCACCCTGATCGTATCGGAGTTCTAACCTAGGACCGTGATCCGGTTCGGGGACAGTGTCAGGTGGGCAGTTTGACTGGGGCGGTCGCCTCCTAAAGAGTAACGGAGGCGCCCCAAGGTTCCCTCAGAATGGTTGGAAATCATTCGAAGAGTGCAAAGGCAGAAGGGAGCTTGACTGCGAGACCTACAAGTCGAGCAGGGACGAAAGTCGGGCTTAGTGATCCGGTGGTACCGCATGGAAGGGCCATCGCTCAACGGATAAAAGCTACCCTGGGGATAACAGGCTTATCTCCCCCAAGAGTCCACATCGACGGGGAGGTTTGGCACCTCGATGTCGGCTCATCGCATCCTGGGGCTGAAGTAGGTCCCAAGGGTTGGGCTGTTCGCCCATTAAAGCGGTACGCGAGCTGGGTTCAGAACGTCGTGAGACAGTTCGGTCCCTATCTGTCGCGGGCGCAGGAAATTTGAGAGGAGCTGTCCTTAGTACGAGAGGACCGGGATGGACGTACCGCTGGTGTACCAGTTGTCTCGCCAGAGGCATGGCTGGGTAGCTACGTACGGAAGGGATAAGCGCTGAAAGCATCTAAGCGTGAAGCCCCCCTCAAGATGAGATTTCCCAATTTAGTAAGACCCCTTGAAGACGACGAGGTAGATAGGTTCGGGGTGGAAGCACAGCAATGTGTGGAGCTGACGAATACTAATCGGTCGAGGGCTTATCCTACTAACACAATTGATTCTAGAGCAAATGAAACTTTCGCGTTCAGTTTTCAAGGCGCAATGCCTTGTTACAGATTCATATTCCCTGATAGCTCAGTTGGTAGAGCACTCGGCTGTTAACCGAGTTGTCACAGGTTCGAGTCCTGTTCGGGGAGCCATGGAGAGATGTCCGAGTTTGGTCGAAGGAGCACGATTGGAAATCGTGTAGGCGCCAAAAGCGTCTCGAGGGTTCGAATCCCTCTCTCTCCGCCAGCTGTGGCCCGTTGGTCAAGGGGTTAAGACACCTCCCTTTCACGGAGGTAACAGGGGTTCGAATCCCCTACGGGTCACCACTTACATCATTCAACTGGAAGAAATTGAGGGTTGAAAAGAGTGAGTGATGATGATAGACTATAATAGTCATCGCAAAAAAATGGACGCTTAGCTCAGCTGGGAGAGCATCTGCCTTACAAGCAGAGGGTCGGCGGTTCGATCCCGTCAGCGTCCACCATTATCGCGGGGTGGAGCAGTCTGGTAGCTCGTCGGGCTCATAACCCGAAGGTCGTAGGTTCAAATCCTGCCCCCGCAACCAAATATGGAGCTGTGGTGTAGAGGCCTAACATGCCTGCCTGTCACGCAGGAGAACGCGGGTTCGAATCCCGTCAGCTCCGCCATTTTGGCTCGGTAGCTCAGTCGGTAGAGCAGAGGACTGAAAATCCTCGTGTCGGCGGTTCGATTCCGTCCCGAGCCACCATACAAGGCTTGAGCCGGTGTAGCTCAGTTGGTAGAGCGGCTGACTTGTAATCAGTAGGTCGAGGGTTCGACTCCTTTCGCCGGCACTGATACTGTGGAGGATTAGCGAAGTGGCCAAACGCAGCAGACTGTAAATCTGTTCCCGGACGGGTTCGGTGGTTCGAATCCATCATCCTCCACCACTTATATAGGGGCATAGTTTAAAGGTAGAACAGCGGTCTCCAAAACCGTTAGTGTGGGTTCAATTCCTGCTGCCCCTGCCAAGAGAAAATTGTGAATATGGCGGTCGTGGCGAAGTGGTTAACGCATCGGATTGTGGCTCCGACATTCGGGGGTTCGATTCCCCTCGATCGCCCCATATTACCACAATGGGGATTAGCCAAGCGGTAAGGCAACGGACTTTGACTCCGTCATGCATAGGTTCGAATCCTATATCCCCAGCCATTTGCGGACATAGCTCAGTGGTAGAGTATCGCCTTGCCAAGGCGAGGGTCGCGGGTTCGAATCCCGTTGTCCGCTCCAGATGGCGCCATAGCCAAGTGGTAAGGCAAAGCTCTGCAAAAGCTTTATTCCCCAGTTCGAATCTGGGTGGCGCCTCCAACTTGCAATATGTGCCCTTAGCTCAGCTGGATAGAGCGTTTGACTACGAATCAAAAGGTCAGGAGTTCGAATCTCTTAGGGCACGCCATTTAAGATAATTAGCTTCATATGCCGGTGTGGCGGAATTGGCAGACGCGCGCGACTCAAAATCGTGAGGGAAACCGTGGAGGTTCGAGTCCTCTCACCGGCACCACTATTACAGATAAGCTACCATAAATATGGGGCTTTTTTTGTTTATATAACAATCCCCCTTTATAGTTGCAATGCTGAAGCGCACGCTGTGTTTTGTAAATAATTGAACACGGCCTTACACCATCCATCCGTACGTGATTGATGACAGCGGCCTGATGCCGATCGCGAGAAGAGCTGTCGCCTGAATTGACGAGGGGGACATGGTGTGCGGCCTATTGGTTATCGCAATGAAGCCATAATAAAGAAAGCCTTGCGGGCGCAGCTGAGATCAGGTGCTGCCCGCAAGGCTTTCGTCATAAACAGGTCATAAATAGATAGAAATCAATTAGGGCATGCTAACGTTAGGCTTCCGGCGCATCCGTTGCTTTAATTGCAGGCAGCTTCTCGGCCGTCGCTGCAACGTTAGATACAGCAGAGGCTGGAGCTTGATTATCAATGCCGGCGCCTTCTGTCAGCCGCTTAATCATGCGTTCGATATCGAGACCCGATACATCTTTCAGCATTTGCGGCGCGGTTGCCATCAGCTGTGTGACATAATTGCTCACACGTGCCGCTCCTTCGCCATTACCCGTATCGACGACTGTCAGCTTGTCGATGGATTTAATCGGCTCAGCCACTTTACCAGCCAGCTCAGGCAGCATCTTCACGACAATGTCGAGCACCGCTGCTTCGCCGAACTTCTCGAACGCTTCGGCAAGCTTCTGCTTCGCATCCGCTTCCGCAAGACCGCGCAGCCGAATGACTTCTGCTTCCGCGGTACCGCGCGCACGCTCCGCATCCGCTTCGGCAAGCCCTGCGAGGCGCTTCTGCTCCGCTTGCGCCTTCGCCTCAGCCTCGATGCGGTATTGCATCGCATCCGCTTCAAGCACTTTGCGCGACTTCTCCGCTTCCGCCGCTTGAACGACCGAATAGCGATCAGCGTCCGCTTTTTTCTTTACTTCCGCATCGTACTGCTTCTCGCGCCGCAAAATCTCTTTAGCCTCGAGGTCAATTTCCCGTTCCTTCCGAACGAGCTCAACGCGCATTTGCTCTTCCACAACGCTTTGCTTCGAGCGCGCTTCTTGAATGAAGTAGGCCTGGTCGGCTTCGGCGCGCGCCAGATCCTGGTCTTTCTTGAACGCCGCGATCTTCAATTCCTTCTCCTTCGACGCTTCGGCGACGTTGGTGTCGCGAATGAGCTCTGCCTTCATTCCTTCTTCTTCCGCCTTCGCCTTCTGAATGCGGGAATCACGAACGGCTTCCGCTTCAGCAATATCGGCGTCGCGCTTAACAGCAGCAATACGCGGCTTCCCGAGCGCATCCAAGTATCCGTGCTTGTCACGCACGTCTTTAATGGTGAACGATACGATTTGCAGGCCCATCTTCTTCAAGTCTCGCGCAGCAACCGACTGCACCTCCTGAGCGAAACGATCACGGTTGCGGTACACTTCCTCGACGGTCATCGAGCCAAGGATAGCGCGCAGATGGCCTTCCAGCACTTCCTGCGCCTCACTTTTTAACGCTTCCGTCGGCTTGCCCAAGAATTGTTCGGCTGCCGTCGCGATGTCTTCCACGGTACCGCCAATCTTGATGATGGCGACCGCGTCCGTCATGACGGGAACCCCTTGCTCGGTATATACCTCTGGCGTCATGACGTCCAGTTTGTGCGAGAGCAAGGACAGATTACGCGACTGCTGGAAAATAGGCAATATGAATGCGCCGCCGCCGCGGACAATCTTCATCTTGCGTCCAGATTCATCTGCGTTTACATTTTTCGTGCCAAGATAAGAACCGGTGACAATCATCGCTTCGTCTGGCCGGACCGTCTTGTAACGGGCCCAGAAGGCGAGTCCGAGCAGAACGATGACTCCGATGACGATGGCTGGAATCACAATTACATCATTTAAATCCATGGCATACAGCTCCCTTTTATATATAAATTTGTGGAAACACCAATGTTAGCGGCTTGGACGGAGCAAATCTTCGGTGAGAGGAGCAACATATAGCGTATCTTCCTTCACTTCGACTACGACAATGGTCATTCCAGAAGGAATGTTCTCCTTATCGAAAGAAGCCGCAATCTGATTCGTCAAGCCCGCTCCGATGCGCACGGTCACTTCGCCGAAGCCTGTTGCCGGAATCGGCACGATTACTTCGCCTACCTTCCCGGTCAGATCCTGGATAGAGAAGCCGATAGAATTCTCTCCTTGCTCCATCGGTTTTATATAGAAGAAATACATCATAACGGAGACGAGAAGGGCGCAAGCGATGGCGATAAGCAGGATGCTGGCCGACTGGAAGGCCGTGTAGCGGGTAAGCAGTATCCCGGTAGCACCAAGCGCAGTCAAGCCGCTTACTAATGCGGTAGGTTGCAGGAAGGAGAGGTGTCCGTCGCCTACTAAGGCGTCAAAGGCGTGGCTTAGCACTTCTCCGAAGATGAAGGTAATGACGGCATATAAAGCGCCGAATACGAGCAAGCTCCAATATAAAGCTTCCATAGCATCTCTCCTTAGCAGCAGGTTCGTGTGGTGAGGATCAGGTGTTTGGATCCTTATGGAAATATATACGTGCGATACTGCGCGGTAGTTTCACTCCTGCATCTAATCTGTCTAGCATCGGCTCAAACTGGGGTCGATCCCGGCCCCCGACTTCAGTCTAGGTTCAAAAACCGCCCCCAGCCTGTTTTGAATAAATGCGATTCCACCTAAAATAAAGACATAAGCAAGGCACAACGAAAGGTGGTGACGAACCGAATGCAAATGAACAAAGGAAATACCTTCGCTTTTATACTTATCGCACTGGGTGGCTTCATCCTTCTCAGCAAGTTCGGGATTCACTTGGGTAGCTGGTTCGGCTATTTGCTTCCGATTCTCCTGATTGGACTGGGTTACTATGGTGTGAAGGCGGGAAATTCGACCTTCGGATGGATTTTCATCATTATCGGCTCGATTAGCTTAATCGGTAAGTTATCTTGGCTCATCGGTATTATCGTTGCCGTAGCAATGGTTGGATTCGGGATATCGATGTTGTCCAGTAAGCGCAATAGACATCCTTACTAAACAAAACAAAAACGATGCAGCAAAATGACGAGTCAAGGAGGGAAAGAGCGGTATGAGCAACATTTTTAAAAGGGTTCGCGACATCACACTCGCTACGCTCAACGAGCGATTGGATAAAGTGGAAGACCCTGTGCGCTTGATTGACCAGTTTCTAATGCGCACACGGCACGATATTGCGGAAGCAGACCGCCTTTATCAGCAATATGTGATGCACGCGAATCAAATGAGACATCAAATGAATCAAGCGCAGGAAATGCGTGACCGCAGAGAACAGCAAGCGATGCTGGCATTGAAGGCGGGCGAGGAATTCGCCGCAAAGATCGCTTTGCAAGAGAAGCTGATGCATGAAGAAAAAGCAATACAGTACGCTGATTTATATGATAAGAGCAAGCAAGCCATTCTTGATCTGGAAGAACAGTTGAACCTGCTCAAGAGTGAATATCAAACGGTGTATGACAAGCGCCAATATTATTTCGCCCGTATGCAAAATATTCGACTGCAGCAGCAGATGAATCAACGCTTCGGACAATATGGCGGCGGGCAAGTCGACGGCATGTTCCGGCGCCTGGAAGACCGCGTCACCGATATGGAGTGGGAAACAGAGAGTATCCAACAAGTTCGCCGGATGGGCGGACAGGCGGGCAGCCTGGGGCAAGAATCGGCGCTGCAGCGCGAGATGGAACGTTTAAGACAGAAATTAGATTCGACAAAGGAGTGACATGAGTCATGAACAGAAAATTATATCGTTCGGTTCGTGACCGGAAGCTGTGCGGCCTCATCGGCGGCCTGGGCGAATGGCTCGGCTTTGATGTAACTCTGCTGCGTATCCTATTTGTGATTGGGTGTTTCTTTTCCGGCTTCACGTTACTGTTCGTCTATTTCATCGTGGCGCTTGTAGTGCCAAAAGAACCTTATTCTCCGTATGGTCCGCAAGGATACGGCTCGGGCCCGTACAATAACCCAAACGGCTACAATAGCTATAATGGCGGCTATACGGCGAATGACCAAGGATGTTACAACAACACCCGTCAAGGCGGAGCGTACGACAATTACGGCTCTTACAACTCTTCCAGCTATGGAAGCATGAAGCAAAAGGATAATTCCTCCATTGATTCCATGATGGAAGATATCGAAAGAAAAGCAATGATGAAAGAATTACAAGAATTGCGCAATAAAGTCGCAAAGTATGAGAAAGGGGATAAGTAAAATGGGAGTATTCAAACGAATTAAAGATATGACAAAGGCGTCGGTTCACGAGGTATTGGATAAAGTAGAAGACCCGGTAGTAATGTTAAATCAGTATCTGCGCGACATGGAGCAGGAAATTCATGAAGCGGAAGTGACGGTAGCGAAGCAAATGGCAAACGAGCGCCGCATTAAGCACCGCTTCGATGAAGCGATTCGGATGTCTGCCGACCGTGAAGCGCAAGCCGAGCGCGCGCTGACTTCAGGACAAGAAGAATTGGCCCGCAAATGCCTGGAAGAGAAGCTGTACTATGATCAAAAAGTAGCGGAATACAGTGACTTGCATACACAAGCCAAATCGCAAGCAGACGAATTGATGCAGCAATTGCATTCCATGAAGGATGAATTCTACAAGCTGCGCAACAAGCGCAATGAATTGGCTGCCCGCGCACAAATGGCGAAGGCCCGCAAGCAAATGGCTTCCATCACAAGCGTCCATTCCATTGAAGCGGGCAATGCTTCCCGCGGCTTCCACCGCATGGAAGAGAAGATTATGCAGTTGGAGGCGGAAGCAGAAGTGATGCGTGCCCCTTACGGAGGCTATTCTACACCGGCTTCGTACCAACAACCGGTTGATGTCGAGAAGCAAATCAAAGTCGACGAGCAGTTGGCTGCGTTGAAACAAAAATTAGGCCAAAACGAATAACCCCTTGGGGTAGGCCTCAGGTTATGATATGCTAACAAAGGAGCTCTGCGGCGATGCATTTGCATCGCCGTTATTGGCTTCACACGATTCTTTGCGACAGGAGGTGCGACATGAAGACAAACAACCGTTTACTTGCATATGTGCTCATTGTTGTTGGATTGCTTATTCTGATAGGCAAGTGGCTTAGTTTCGGTACGTTTGTCGCCCTCGTAATGCTATATTTAGGCGTCCGTAAAGTTCGTGCTGCGGAATTGCGTGTCGGTTATATTTTGCTCGGTGTCGGGGGAGCGCTGCTGTTGTTGGAGCATTTGATGCTCTTTATGGGAATTATCCTTATATCGTTAGGCATTTTTTATTCGCGGACCCGACAGGATGAAAAGCAAGAGCGGGTCGAGAAACGCCAAAATTTGACCGCAAGCTTGAAATGGGATCGGGAGCCCTATATTTTGCATAGCCAGAGCATGTGGCACGTAATCGGAGAGTGCGATATCGACTTATCGCTTGCCATATTGGAGGAGCCAGAAACGAAGCTGCTGTTCCAGGGCGTGATGGGCGATATGGATATTACCATTCCGGACGATGTAGGCGTAGAGATCGAAGCTACCGTTTTATTCGGACAGATCGATATCGGGCGGGATAAAGAGACGGGATTGTTCAACAAGTGGACTTGGCGTTCCCCCAATTATGATTGGGCCGAACAACGAGTGAAACTATACATCTCTTATATCGTAGGAGATATAGATATCAAATTGCACGTATAGAGGTTGTTCAAAAAGCCCCTTTTGAACACGAATTTTAGCGAATGGAATGTGGAAAGGAGATGCAATAGCCGGCGATGGAACCGAAGAAAAATGCGAACATGGTTGTGCGTTTAGTGGGCGAAACGCTTCTCCTTTCATGTATTTTATTTTTTATCATCGTATATTTAATGCAGTCCTACGGCTACGTAAAGCCGTTTGAAACCTGGCTTGACGGCGTGAAGGCGACGTTGTCGGCCTTAATCGTGGTTGCCATCATTGCGACCAGCTACGGTTTCTTTCAAGGATACCGCATGAAGCGCCGCATTGAGCTGCTGCGCGAATCGATGCTGCTCTTGGAGAAGGGGAACTTGTCCCGGCCGATGCCCGACTTGGGCGAAGATGAAATCGGTCAATTGGCCGATCAATTGGGGAGGGTCAGCAAGCGTTGGGAAGAGCAGGTCACATCCTTGCAAAGGCTGTCGACGAACAACGCCCAGTTGGCCGAGCAAGCCCGGATTTCGGCTATTATTGAAGAGCGGCAACGCTTGGCGCGGGAGCTGCATGATGCGGTAAGTCAGCAGCTGTTCGCCATTTCGATGACGGCAACGGCCGTCAGACGCACATTGGATAAAGACTTCGACCGCGCCGAACGGCAGGTGGAGCTCATTGAAGAGATGGCTTCCGTGGCTCAATCCGAGATGCGCGCACTGCTGCTGCATTTGCGGCCGGTTCATTTGGAAGGCAAAGGGTTGGCCCAAGGGATTGCGGAATTGATACGGGAGTTGCAAAGCAAGATACCGATTGAAATTCTATGTGAAATGGATGAGCATATCGAGCTTGTCAAAGGCGTAGAAAATCATCTGTTCCGCATTGTGCAAGAAGCGCTGTCGAATACACTGCGGCACTCGAAGGCAACCCGCATGGAGATTAAGCTGCAGAATCGGGATGATTTCGTTCGTCTGTTCATTCGGGACAACGGCGTGGGCTTTGACTGGGATGATAAAAAGCAAGCGAGCTACGGACTTCGAACGATGCAAGAGCGTATTCATGAAGTGGGAGGTTCCATTCAGTTCATTACTGCTCCGGAAAAAGGGACCCGCATCGAGATACGCGTACCTGTCGTGAAAGAGGAAAGTGGCTTGAGAGAGGAAGAAGGTAGCGATGGAGATGGAAGCATCCATGATGGAGACAACCGTTAAAGTATTGCTGGTCGATGATCATGAAATGGTTCGAATCGGCCTGGCAGCCGTGTTAAGCACCGAAGACGGCATCGAAGTTGTAGGTGAGGCAAGCAACGGCGAGGATGGCATTCGCCTTGCGCAGGAGTATAAGCCGGATGTCGTGCTGATGGACCTGGTTATGGACGGCATGGACGGCATCGAGACGACGCGCAAGCTGCTGCAGTTATACCCGGAATGCAAAGTCATCGTGCTCACCAGTTATTTGGATGATGAGAAGATGTATCCAGTTATTGAGGCGGGCGCGTTCAGCTATTTGCTGAAGACATCGCGCGCAACCGAAATCGCAGAAGCGATTCGGGCCGCGGCAAGAGGACAATCCGTTCTGGAATCCCAAGTGGCATCCAAGATGATGAACAGGTTCCGGCAACCGAAACAATCATTGGCTGCGCATGAGCAGCTGACAGAACGAGAAATGGACGTTCTGCGCTTGCTCGCACAAGGAAAATCGAATCAGGATATTGCCAACGATCTTTTTATCGGTATTAAGACCGTGAAGTTCCATGTCACGAACATATTAGCGAAGCTAGGAGTAGAGGACCGCACGCAGGCGGCTATTTACGCCTATAAGAATGGTTTGGCTGAATAACAAAGAACCCGACACTTTCAGGAGAAAGCGGTCGGGTTCTTTGTTCACGAACAGAAGGGCGGAATAGGTAAGCAGGATTTTTCAGATGAAAAGCAGAAGCAATAAAGTTACCAGACCTAAATCCAAATCAACGCGGGGACCGTAGTTGTAAGGGGCGTACGGATAAGGATAATACGGGCCATAGGGAAAAATGGCGTTGGTGCGTGCCTTCCGGGCTTTTTTCGCGGACGCTGCAGTGCTTGGTTCATTTTGTTTTTTTGCCTTTTTTCTTTTTTTTGCAGGAGTGAGCGAGTGCTGCTTGGAGACAGAAGGCGCATCGGCGTTCAGCACGAGCTTTCCCCCTTGGCATGAGCTCAGCCGGCCGATATACCGTCGTCCGTCTTGCGTCTCGACATAAACCGTCCGACCGCAATAATGTTGGATGGTTCGTTCATCCAGTGGAACCGGAACCATGTTACTATGCCTCCTTCTTCCTTCCGAGACGTTTATGACAACAGTCTATTCCATAGAGGATACAAGCGTATGGTCATTCACCCAGAAGAAAAGTGCCTATTTTACCATTAAGGAATACTTACGTTCCGTGGAGCGATAAAGCGGAATCAACATTTCTTATGGCGATAAAATTTCGATTCACAATTTCTGCAAAGGCAAGGTGATCGAATGTCGAAAGCAGTCCGCCGTACGGGTTCGGCAGCTATCGGATTAGTGGTGCTTGCGCTCTGCGGCGCTTTGTTGGCGGTGTGGAACGGCGCGGAGTGGCGTCTTGCCTCTTCCCAAGAGAAGGAGCCCGTTGACATGATGAAGCGGGTGAAAATGCTGTGGGTACTGGCCGAGCTAAGTGGCGAGCGGCAATTCAACACAGTCGTCGCGGTTCATGGCAGCTTTATTGCGGAGGAAGACACGGATGACGAAGTAAACCGCTGGCGGATAGCAGTGGGCATGAGAGAAGCTTTGGCACCGGTTCAGGAGCGGGGCAGGGAAGTGTATCGCGGGAGCTATGCGACGTCTTCGTATATTGGGGATATGCTGTTGTTCCAAGAAGCGGATGGAAGGATATACTATACTGTAAAAATTCAAGGCTCCGCCAAAGGCGGGATGTTGGCAACTGCGCAGGAGGGGGAACGGCTGATTTATGCGCTGGCGGGCAACAATTTCAAGCCGGATTGGAACGCAACGGTACGAACGGTCACTGCTGCCTCTCTTCAGCAAAGCTTCGACAAGGCAGAGAATGCGCTGCGGGAATGGGGACAAGCGGAACCGCTTGACCGGTACGAGGATGAGCGAACCATAAGCGTATCCTATGAGACCGACTATATGGGACAAGGCGTACAAATGAAGCAGGGCCATGCGAACTTGCAGCTTGCCGTCCATGATAACCGGGAGAAAGGGGAGACCCGAATTTCATTCGGCACGCCGCTTATTGCCGGGGAATATTAGAAGTTCGAGTTATTGCAACCTTCTCGGTTCGGGAAAATATGCCTTTTTGAACGCGCATGATTAGAGTTTTATCCCCTCAATGACTTTTCTACTTGACGGGAAGGCATAGCATCTGTGCTTTAAGTATGCTAAAATGGCATCACATTCGAAATGTGATATATTTAGATCGATAAACGAGTGTAAGGATGATGGAGAGAGATGACTGTGATGCAGAATCAAGAATCCCAATTGGCTGAGGGCGCCGTCTTTTACATATTCGGTGCAACCGGCGACCTGGCACGCCGCAAACTGTTCCCGGCTATATACAGTCTATACCGCGAAGGCAAGCTAGGCGAACGCTTCGCTGTCATTGGACTGGCGCGCCGCGAACGCACAAACGATCAATTCCGTGAAGATGTGCGAGCATCAATTGACGAATTTTGTCGTTACCCGATTCAGAACGAGGAAGAATGGAGCGGCTTTGCCAAGCATTTTGAGTACAAACCGCTCGACATCAATAATGTGGAAGGCTTCCGCGAACTGCTGGTCCAGACGGAACATATTGAACGGGAATATAATATTCCGGGCAATCGCCTGTTCTATTTGGCTCTCGCACCTGAGCTGTTCGGCAGCGTATCCCATAACTTGCGCGAAGGCGGGATGCTTGACAGCGCTGGCTGGCATCGTCTTGTCATCGAGAAGCCATTTGGCTATGATCTTCGATCAGCGCAGAAGCTGAATGAAGAAATTCGCCAAGTGTTCAAAGAGGAAGAAATTTATCGCATCGACCACTATCTCGGCAAAGAGATGGTTCAGAACATTGAAATGATTCGCTTCGCGAATGCTTTCTTTGAACCATTGTGGAACAACAAGCATATTGCGAACATTCAAATCTCCTTATCCGAAACGGTGGGTGTAGAAGAACGCGGCGGCTATTATGATCATGCGGGCGCACTGAGAGACATGGCGCAGAATCATATGCTGCAAATGCTGACGATGATTGCCATGGAACCGCCTAGCCGTCTTCATCCGGAAGATATCCGCGACGAGAAGGTGAAGGTGCTGCGCTCTCTTCGTCAATACCATACAGGGGAAGAAGTGCGGCGCAATGTCGTGCGCGGACAATACTCCGCCGGGACGTTGAACAACAAGGAGCTTCCGGGATACCGCGAAGAGGACAAGGTTAATCCGGCATCCGTCACGGAGACGTATTTTGCCGCACGCGTATATGTCGATAACTTCCGCTGGGCCGGAGTACCGTTCTACATTCGTACCGGCAAGCGGCTTCCGGTGAAGACGACCGAAGTCGTAGTGGAATTTAAAAACATGCCGACCAATGTATATCTTGGACAGAAGCACACGCTTGAGCCGAACCTGCTCGTCATTCGCGTCAATCCGATGGAAGGCATCTATATTAAGATTAACGGGAAAAAGCCTGGCGCTGAAGGCGGCGTTCAACCGCTTGCCATGGACTTTTGCCAAAGCTGCATGATCGGCATTAATACGCCAGAGGCGTATGAGCGTTTGATCTTTGATGCGGCACGCGGGGATTCCACCTATTTCACGCGTTGGGACGAAGTCGCTTCGGCGTGGACATTCGTTGATCGCATTGCTAACGCATGGAAGGAAGGCAATGACGATTTGTTCTTGTATCCAGCTGGGTCTTGGGGACCGGCGCAAGCGGACGAGATGTTGGCACAAGACGGATTCCATTGGTGGCCGGTTAACGGACAAGAAGAAAGCCAAGTGGTGTGGACGAAATAACCAGAATTCGAGCTGAGTCTGCCCGGGTTTTTAGTAGTGGTTAATATTGGTGGACAGGCTGTGCTCTAGGAAAGAGCGCAGCCTTTTTGCTGCTGCATAAGCGTTTTATTCGTACTGTTCCTCACTAAAATGTTTAATTCCTATAAAGAAACTCGGGAAAAAGATTGCTATCTGATGAAAGATCGTTATACTAATATCATACTCTAGTTTACATCATTCAGGGGGAATCGACATGAAACGCAAGAACATCTGGATTACAGGTCTGTTATCTCTTCTCGTTCTGTTCATGAGCGCATGCGGTAACAGCTCGACTCCAGCACAGGATCCTAATTCAACATCGTCGACAGCGGCGGAAGGGACAGGCCAGCCGAAGGACGGCGGCAATATTATCATCGCTGTGCATGAGGATCCCCGCGTATTGAATCCGTTATATTCGAACGACCGGGTGACGTTAACGATTAACCAATCGTTGTTCGCTCCATTATATACAATTGAAGACGGAGGCGAAAAGAAATTCGTGCTCGCAGAAAGCCTGACGTCTTCGGAAGATTTTCTGACGTATACGCTGAAGCTGCGCGAAGGGCTGACATGGCATGATGGCCAGTCGCTGACGGCTGACGATATCGTGTATACAATGAACAGCATTTTGGATGAGAAGCAGAACAGCTCTCAGCGCGGATCCTTCGTATTCAACGGCAAGCCATTGACCGCGAAGAAGGTGGACGATCGCACCGTAGATTTCGTGCTTCCGCAGCCATCTGCATCCTTTGAAGCGATGCTGGCGACGTTGAAGCCGATTCCGGAGCATGTATTCAAAGGGGAAACCGACTTGGAGAAAAGCGGCAAGAACAGCAATCCAATCGGTTCGGGACCATTCAAATTCAAAGAATACCGTCCTGGTGAATATGTGACGCTTGAGCGCTTCGACAATTATTTTGGCGGTAAAGCCCGTTTGGATTCCGTCACATACCGGATTGCGAAAGATCCGAATGCAGCCAACCTGGCGCTGCAAAATGGCGAATTGAATATGCGCAAAATTGACCCAGCGGATTACAACAAGCTGAATGGCACCGGCAAATTCAATATGGTTATTTATCCGGAAGGCCGTCTGAACTACATGGTATTCAACTTCAATACCGAGGCGCTGAAAAAGAAAGAAGTCCGTCAAGCGATTGGATACGCGCTCGACAAGAACGAATTGATTGCGACCGCATATGGTTCATCTGAGTTTGCTGAGCCGGGAACATCCATCTTCACGCCGGATACGCAATATCAATCGGCAGACCATGAACAATACAATTACAATGCAGACCAAGCGAAGGAACTGCTCAAGGCGGCGGGCGCCGAGAACTTGAAGCTTCGCCTCGCATATGCGAATTCAAACAAAATCCAAGAGGCTCAAGCTCTTGTCATTCAGCAGAAGCTGAAAGAAGTCAGCATCGAAGTAGAATTGATGCCGCTGGATTCCACGGCGTACAGCAATATGTCACTGGATCCGAATAACACGAAGTTCGACCTGTCGTTCAATGGCTACATTATGGGTGTCGAGCCGGATGCTTATAAATCGCTGTACTTGAGCGATGCGGCTTACAATTACTCGCATTATAAAAATGCGGACCTCGACAAGCTGTGGGATCAAGCGGCGGTGGAAATGGATACGGCCAAACGGGCCGAGCAGTACAAGCAAATCCAGCAAACCATTGCCGATGAAATGGTCGTCTATCCGATTGCGTTCGACAAGGCAATTATTGCAGTGGACAAACGCTACGGCGGACTGGACGAAGCCCGTCCGAAGCCGGTCTTCATGTTCGAAGATTTGTCCAAGCTTTATTTGAATTAATAGGCCTGCAAGGCACTGAACTATACAACTAGAAAAAAAGCGCCGGTGATGTCACCGGCGCTTGTTCGGAGGGAACCCCTTTGCAGAAATACATCTTGCGACGAGTCCTGCAGGCGATTCCGCTTCTGTGGTTCATCTCAATCGTATCGTTCGCGCTCATTAAGCTTGCACCGGGTGATCCGGTGCTTTCGTTCGTCACGCCGGACATGGACGCGGAAGCCGTAGAGAGAGTTCGCCAAAGCTTGGGGCTGGATCAGCCGATCTATATTCAATATTGGATTTGGCTCAAAAATGTATTTATGGGCAACTTGGGCTACTCTGTATCCAATCATCGGCCGGTGTTGACGCTCATTGTGGAGCGCCTGCCGGCTACCATTGGGTTAATGGGGTCAGCCCTCTTGTTGTCGCTTATCATTTCCATTCCGCTCAGCATGTATGCCGCATCGAGACAAAATCGTCCGGCTGACCGCGTGCTGGGGTTGATTTCCTATATCGGCATTTCCATTCCCAGCTTCTGGTTCGGCATTATGCTCATCTATTTGTTCTCGTTGAAGCTGAATTGGCTGCCGAGCATGGGGATGCGCACGATCGGCGTTGATTCGGTGTGGGATATTGTCAAGCACGGCATCTTGCCGTGTACGGTGCTCGCTTTCATGAACGTGTCGGTCTATATGCGCTACATCCGATCGCACACGATCAGTCAATTGGAGGAGGATTATGTCCAGATCCAGTATGCTTATGGGGCGACTCAAGGCACCGTGCTGCGTCGCCATGTGCTGAAAAATGTGCTGCTGCCGATTATTACGATATTGGGGATGTCCTTTCCTGAGCTGATAGCAGGGGCGTTCATTACGGAATCGGTATTCTCATGGCCAGGAATGGGGCTGCTCGGCATTAATTCAGTCTTCTCTCTCGATTATCCCGTCATCATGGGGATTACCATGATATCGTCGGTGATGCTTGTCATCGGGAATTTGGTGGCAGACGTACTGTACGGCGTGGTTGATCCGCGAATAAAGACGATGGGGTGATGGAGAAATGAACCAAATGAAATGGCGCAACGTACTGACACAGTTGAAAGAACAGAAGGCGGCGCTCGCCGCGCTTATCATACTCGCCGTATTTGTCCTCATGTCCGTCTTGGCCTTTCTGTCGCCGTATGATCCGAACAAGATTATGCCTATGGACAAGCTGCAGGCACCGAGCGCAACCCATTGGTTCGGAACGGATGATTACGGGCGTGATTATTTCGCCCGCGCGCTGTATGGCGGACGCGTATCGCTCTCCGTCGGTTTCTTGTCCATGGCGATCGCCGTCTTGGTCGGAACGGCCGTGGGGACGGTGAGCGGATATTTCGGAGGATGGGTCGATAATGTGCTGATGCGCACGGTCGACGTATTGATGTCCATTCCGTCGTTCTTCTTAATGTTGATTTTAAATGCGTATTTAAAGCCGGGAATCAGCACGATTATTATTATTATCGGCATGCTCAGTTGGATGAATATAGCGAGAATTGTGCGTGCGGAGACATTGTCTGTCAAGGAGAGGGAATATGTGCTCTATGCTCGTGTCTCTGGACAGAGCAGGCTTGCTATTATTTTGAAACATATCGTACCGAACATTATGCCGACCATTATCGTCGCGGCCACGATTAACATCGCATCGGCCATTTTGATGGAATCGTCGCTCAGCTTTCTCGGCCTTGGCGTGCAGCAGCCGAATTCATCATGGGGCAGCATGCTGAATAACGCGCAAGGTTATATCGGGGAGGCTCCATATTTGGCGTTATTCCCTGGAATGTTCATCTTGTTGACTGTTCTGTCCTTCAATTTCTTGGGCGATGTATTCCGTGTAGCGTTCGAACCGAGAGCGAATCGAAGATAAAAGATTGCGCGGACGCTTTCATTCAACTCGCATGAATCGCACAGGATACAGCCCGACGATACGATGGGAACTGGCGAATGATTATATACAACGGAGTGAGACTTATGACTGAATTGCTATCCGTTCAACAACTGAGAACTTCGTTCATGACACGGGGTGGGGAAGTGCAGTCTGTCCGGGGCGTCAGCTTTGATGTGCGCGAGGGGGAAGTAATCGGCATCGTTGGCGAGTCGGGCAGCGGCAAAAGTGTTACCGCTAAGTCGCTCATCGGTCTTATTCCCCCGCCAGGACAAATAAAAAGCGGAGAGGTATGGTTTCGCGGCGAAAATATGTTGGCCATGTCCGATAAAGAACTGCGCCGCATCCGCGGCAACCGTATCGCTATGATTTTTCAAGACCCGATGACCTCGCTCAATCCGGTAATCAAGGTCGGCGCGCAAATCATCGAGGTGCTGCAGCGGCACAAGAAGCTCGGCAAAACGGAAGCCCGCGCCCGGGCTATCGAACTGCTCCGGCAGGTGGGGATCCCCTCTCCGGAGACACGCATCGACCAATATCCGCATGAGTTCAGCGGCGGCATGCGTCAACGCGCGATGATCGCCATGGCGTTGTCCTGCCAGCCGGAATTGTTAATTGCGGACGAGCCGACTACCGCTTTGGACGTTACGATTCAGGCGCAAATTCTCGGATTGATGAAGCAGCTGCGGGATACGACCCGCACTGCCATCTTGCTAATTACGCATGACTTGGGCGTTGTAGCGCAAGTATGCACCCGTGTAGTCGTCATGTACGGCGGACTCATTATGGAAGAGGGAGCGGTAGAAGATATCTTTGAAAGACCGCAGCATCCATACACGCAAGGGCTGCTGCGTTCCATTCCAAAAGTCACGGATGGTCAGCGTGAAAGATTGGCTACGATAGAAGGCACACCGCCTAATTTGCTCCATCCGCCCGAAGGCTGTCCATTCATGGAACGCTGCGCCTACGCGACCGAGCAGTGCCGCCAGATGCCGCCTTACGTGACGACGGAGCCGGGGCACCGTTCGCTTTGTTGGCTGCTGGATGAACAGCATCAAGAAGGCAGCAATCAGAAGCGGGAGGAGGATGCCGAATGAGCAAGAAGGAAGATGTGCTGCTGGACGTCCGCGGTTTGAAGAAATATTTTCCTGCTTCCAAAGGTTTATTTGGCCGCAACCGCGAAGTGTTAAAAGCGGTGGACAATGTAAGCTTCCAAATCAACCGTGGCGAAACATTCGGTCTTGTAGGCGAATCAGGCTGCGGCAAATCGACGACAGGGCGTTCCATCGTCCGCTTATATGATGTGACAGGCGGTGAGATATGGTTCGATGGAAGCAATGTAGCCGGCATGCATGAAACGGAGCTGAAGCCGTTCCGCAAACGGATGCAGACGATATTCCAAGATCCGTATTCATCGCTGAATCCCGGAATGAACGTTACGCAAATCATTAGCGAGCCAATGGAAATTCACGGGTTCGGAAGCCCGCAGGAGCGCCGCCAGATCGTGTTGGAGCTGTTGGACAAAGTCGGATTAAAGCCGGAGCATGCCGAGCGTTATCCGCACGAGTTCAGTGGCGGGCAGCGGCAACGCATCAGCATTGCGCGCGCGTTGTCGGTGAGACCTGAATTTATATTGTGTGATGAGCCGATATCGGCATTGGATGTGTCTGTCCAAGCGCAGGTTGTAAATATGCTTGAGGATTTGCAGGCGGAGTATGGATTGACCTATTTATTCATAGCCCATGATTTATCGATGGTACGGCACATTTCGAATCGAATCGGCGTCATGTATCTCGGCAAGCTGGTGGAGGTTGCGGAAAGCGATGAGCTGTACCGTCGTCCCGCGCATCCTTACACGCAAGCTCTGCTATCGGCTATTCCCGTGCCTGATCCGAAGGCGGTAGGCGGAGCTTCATCCGCGATGCTGCAGGGGGATCTGCCAAGTCCGTTGGATGAGATTCACGGGTGCAAGTTCGCTTCGCGCTGTCCGTTTGCTACCGAGCGGTGCCGTGAACAAGAGCCGGAGTGGCGGGAGATTGCTCCGGGCCACTATGCAGCCTGCCATCTGCATGCCGGGGAATGAGCATGATTAGGATGAGGTGCACCCGGGATTAGAGCAAGGCGGATACAGAGGTCTGCTTCGTGATTTAATGGTGATCAGCGACGGCTGAGGCTCTCAACTCAACAATAACTGTCTTGTGGACAGGGAAATGGAAGGTGTCTAGATGGCAAACGGAATTTTGTTGTCGCAAAATACAGCAATCATGTTGGAGCGGGCGCGCCGCAAAGGCTTGACGGACGAGCAGTTGCTGCACATCATCCGCACTGAAGATATTAGCCAGCTTCTTCGGATTAATGAAGAATGGTACACATATGATGAATTTTTGTCCTATGCGAAAGAGCATGGCGAATCGTTGGAGGAAGCCGTTCTGGAAGGCTACCGCATCACTTTCAATACGATGAACGGATTGAAAATTTGGCTCCATGAACGGTTCGGTGTGGAGGAAGGCGCAGATTTCACCCGGGGAGAGGGACAATACAGCGGGTTGAAGCTGTCCGAAGCCGACCTGGATGTGCTTCGAGCGACACTTGCGGCGAACTGGACCGTTATCGAGGAAGAAACGGCTGCTCATGGTCAAGAACGAACGGTGACGCTCGCGGTGCGCGCCTTGGTTGGGCAATAAGCTTGAATAATTGAGGACTGTAAGGCGCCTGTTTCTCTTCTAGGGGGAGAATCAGGCGCTTATTTTTAGCATCACTCTCCGAGATAATCAGAATAACCTTAGTTTCAATCTCCCAAGCAGTCAGGATTCAAAACGTTGAGAAGAAGCAGACGGAGCGCTTTCTATAGATATAAGTCATGAAGCAGCCTGATGGAAGGGGAAAATGAAGCAAAGAGTCGTATCAAGCAACTCCTAGTTTAGATGTAATCAGCTCAAAATATTTCTTTATACGATTCGCCGACACAAAATATTTTTATGTTAACGCTCATGTTGTTCGCTTTCCCCATTTATGGCCTTCCCTATTTTGTGATACAATAACAGATACGTGATTTTGTGATGAGAGGGCTAAAAAATATGAGCAAATCGTTATCCGAACAATTGAAGCAAGAAGTGGAGAAACGCCGCACATTTGCGATCATTTCCCACCCTGACGCCGGGAAGACGACGTTAACAGAGAAGCTGTTGCTGTTTGGGGGAGCTATTCGCCTGGCAGGAACGGTAAAAGCGCGCAAAGCGAGCAAGCACGCGACGAGCGACTGGATGGAAATCGAGAAGCAGCGGGGAATTTCCGTCACTTCTTCGGTTATGCAATTCGATTATAAAGGACACCGGATCAACATTCTCGATACGCCGGGTCACCAAGACTTCAGCGAGGACACATACCGCACGCTTACCGCTGCGGACAGCGCCGTCATGCTGATTGACGTGGCCAAAGGGGTCGAGGCGCAAACGATTAAGCTGTTCCAGGTGTGCGCGAAGCGGGGCATCCCGATCTTTACGTTTATTAACAAGCTGGACCGGGAAGGACGCAGTCCGTTCGAGCTGATGGAAGAAATTGAGCAGGTGCTCGGCATCCGTTCGGTTCCGATGAACTGGCCGATCGGCATGGGACGCGGGTTGTGCGGCGTCTATGATCGGATGAAGAAACAGGTGGAATTGTTCCAGGGGGACGACCATTCTGTCATTAAGGTAGAAAAAGTCGAGGATTACCGCGATCCGGTCATTCGGGACATGGCGGGCGATTATTTGCATGATCAATTGTGCGAAGAGCTCGAGCTGCTCGATGTGGCGGGCGATGAATTCGATTACGAGAAAGTCAAGCGCGGTGAATTGACTCCGGTCTTTTTCGGCAGCGCGATCAATAACTTCGGTGTACAGACATTTCTGGAGAACTTCCTGCAATTGGCGCCGAAGCCGGAAATCCGTCAGTCGACGGAAGGGCCGGTTGATCCGACCGATGAGAAATTTACAGGCTATATTTTTAAAATTCAAGCGAATATGAACCCCGCGCATCGTGACCGTATCGCCTTTTTGCGCATTTGCTCAGGCAAATTCGAACGCGGAATGAGCGTGAAGCACGTTCGTGCAGGCAAAGAGATTAAGCTGGCGCAGCCGCAGCAATTTTTGGCTCAAGACCGGGATATCGTTCAGGAAGCGTTCCCGGGAGATATTATCGGTTTGTTCGATCCGGGCATCTTCCGTATCGGAGACAGCTTGAGCCAAGGTTCGGAGGTAACGTTCGACGAGATGCCGACGTTCTCTCCCGAGATTTTTGCACGGGTAACGGTCAAAAATGCATTGAAGCATAAACAGTATCAAAAAGGCGTAGACCAACTGACGGAAGAAGGCACTATTCAAGTGTTCCATGCGACAGGCGTATTCGACGAGACGATTCTGGGCGTCGTCGGGCAACTCCAATTCGAGGTGTTCGAATACCGCATGAAGGCGGAGTATGGAGTGGAAGTGATGCTTCAGCGCCTTACGTACCAGTTTGCGCGTTGGGTGTCGGGGGCATCGCTGGATCCATCGAAGTTCCGTATCAATTCGCAATTGGTCACAGATAAGAATGGGAATTATGTGGCGCTGTTCGAGAACGAATATGCAATGCGTACGGCTATGGACAAAATGCCGGATGTGACCTTTTCGGAGACTGCGCCATAAGCGGAGAATTACAAAGCGAGAAGCTGGATCAAACAGACCCGCCGATATATCGGCGGGTCTCAGGCTGTCGAGAAAGTTCTCGACAGCTATTTTTATTTGACTTAATTCAACACGACACCGCGTTAATATTGTATAATATAGGTAACAATACTCATGACGGAAGGTGCTTGGTTATGTTGCGTTCCAATCGGGAAAGACAACAATCTTACGAATTCGTTTCAATTGAGGATTTGGTTCCCCAAGATCATTTGCTGCGTAAGGTGGACAGATACATTGACTTCTCGTTTATAGATAAGAAGGTTCGTCCCTTGTACTGCGAGGACAATGGTCGGCCTGCAATTGATCCTGCAGTCCTCTTCAAGATGATCTTTCTCGGTTATTTCTATGGCATTCGCTCCGAACGCCAACTTGAACGTGAAATTCAAACCAACCTGGCCTATCGCTGGTTCTTAGGGCTAGGGCTTACCGATAGAGTTCCTGACCATACAACGATTAGCTGGAATCGACGTACCCGTTTTAAAAATACGGATATTTTTCAAGAGGTCTTTGATGAAATTGTACTGCAAGCGATTCAACACCGGATGGTCGGAGGACGTGTACTGATTTCCGACTCCACACATGTCAAAGCGAACGCTAATAAACACCAGTATACCAAGCAACAAGTGCTGCAAAACACCAAAGATTACATTGGCGAGCTCAACGCTGCGGTTGAAGTAGACCGGAAGGCAAACGGAAAAAAGCCCTGAAAACCAGAGAGGACGTGAGAGTAGAAAAAGAGATAAAAGTGAGCAAGACGGATCCCGACAGTGGATATATGATTCGAGACGGTAAGCCGGAAGGATTCTTTTATTTAGATCACCGCACCGTAGATGTAAAATACAATCTGATTACGGATGTACATGTCACGCCCGGAAATGTCCATGATTCTGTGCCGTATTTGTCACGCTTAGATCGCCAAAGTGAACGATTCGGTTTTGAAGTAGAAGCTGTCGCCTTAGATTCAGGTTATTTGACTACGCCTATTTGTAAAGGTCTGCAAAAACGAGGGATTTTTGCTGTGATTGCTCACCGAAGATTTCATCCTACGCAAGGATTATTTCCAAAATGGAAATTCACTTATGATGCTGAGCGGAATATTTACGTCTGTCCAGCTAAGCAGGAGCTTTCTTACCGGACAACCAACCGAGAGGGTTACCGGCAATATGCCTCTGATCCAGAACATTGCAAGAGCTGCCCTTTACTGAACGAATGTACACGCTCTCGAAATCACCGAAAGGTGATTGCCCGGCATGTATGGGAGGACAGCAAAGAGTGGGTACGGAACAACCGGCTTAGCAAGTCAGAAGTCAGGCAAATGGTTGTACCGCAAACGAAAAGAAACAATTGAGCGAAGCTTCGCGGATGCTAAAGAGCTCCATGGGTTTCGCTATTGCCGTTTACGCGGACTGCAAAACGTCAGGGAACAAGCCTTGATGACGGCGGCCGTGCAGAATATGAAGAAGATAGCGATCCACCTGGATCGCCTGGAAAGAGGGTAATTCCCCCTCTTTTCTTTACTCATGTAGCTGGATGAAAACAAAGAGAAACCCTCGTCTTGAAAAAGACAGGGTTTCTCGACAAGCTGAGACCCGCCGATATATCGGCGGGTCTGTTTACCATTCTTTCACCCACATGCCCGTGAAGGATGGCAGCAAGACAGTTCCATCAGCCTCTTGACGGAGCATGCGAAGCGCCTCGGTGCCAAAGAACCAGGCTGAGAGCGATTCTGCCTCACAAAGATTCGGAAAGCGAAAGTCGGTCTGAAGTATGGTGCGGCGAAAATGATGGCGTTGTTCGATAGCTTCAATGTATCCGCGTAATAAGGGAAGAACTTCAGGGGCCTCCACACCGGTTCCGAGCGTTTCCCAGATGACCATGCGACCGCCCGGCCGCAGGATGCGGCACGCCTCTTCCATGATGGTGGGCAGCATGTCGTTCTGCTCCTCATCGCTGCAGGCGTAGCATATGGTCCAGCCAGCCAGCACCAAGTCGGCGGAAGCATCTGCCAGAGGCAGACGATGATGCGATGCCGTCACGGTACGAACCCTATTGGCCTGTACGCTGTCATAATGCCCAGCCTCGACGTCACGCCGCACATTCGCTTCCAATTGGCGCAGCATGGAAGCAGAGGCGTCACAGGCGGTGTATTCGATTAACTGAGGAGCATATTGGAGCACGAGACGCGCCAAGCGCCCTGTGCCCGCTCCAAGCTCTGTGACCCGGCCATGTGATTCCGCTTGCAGCAGCGCGCTTAGCGCTTGTCTCAATTCCAGCCTGTCGTCCTCACACCCGATAAGCCGATCATATTTATCTGCTTGATGCTCATAGATGAAGTCATGATCGGGAACGGCAATATGATTCGCTGAATGCTCAGATGCCATCGTTCAGACTCCTTTCTTTTTTCGCACAACGAGCAAATGCATCAAGTGAGTCAGTTGATCGGCAGTTACGTCATAATGATGCCGTTCCAACCAGGATATTAAGCGGGAGCGATCCGCATAATATTCGTCGTGAATCGCCGCGATGGAGTGCGTATCTCCCTTCGCTTCCAATTCAGCAATAAATGCTGTCCGGTGCGCTTTATCAATGAACATCAGATCGGCAATGACGAGGCGCCCCTCTGAAGCGAGCACACGTCCCATCTCTTCAAGGGCGATTTCTTTCTGCTCATCCGTCAAATGATGGAGCGCATAACTTGTCACAATAAAATCGAACCGCTCGTCTGCAAGCGGCAAGGCCATCATATTGCCCTGAAGGAGCCGGATGGCCGGCCACTTCTCCTGACAGCGTTCAAGCATGGCCGCGGATTGGTCCACCCCTGTCATCTCGGCTTCAAGGCGCAGGCAGCGACCCGCCAAATTGCCTGTTCCTATACCCACCTCCAGCCCGCGATCTCCCGGCTTCGGGTCGGCTTCCCGGCATACCCGGTCCAAGATCTGCTCGTAATCGGCATGTACTCTGAGCGAATCAGTATTCATATACACCGCGTCATCGTATCGAGTAGCTTGCGCATCGAAATTCCAGCGATCGGACCAATCGCTGCGCAGCTTTTGATAACGGCGTGACTGTTCGCCGATATGATGCAATTGTTTCACGACAACCTCTCCCTGTTGGTTATGATCCATGTCAAGCAGATTATCCAGCAGCCCGAGCAAGCGTTTGAGCTCTGCATATTGCAAAGCCAGCTCTTGCCGCTTCTCCAATAAATAAGGACGCAAGGCCATCATTTCACCGGCCTCCGCCTCGTCGATGCAGCTGCGGATGTGCTCCAAGGACAAATTCAGCTCCCGCAAAGCGCCGATAGTGCGCAGACGGTCAATGTCCGCTTCACGAAACACGCGGTAGCCATTATCCTCTTGCTTCGCAGGGGATAGCAATCCCTTCTGTTCATAGAACCGGATGGCGCGGGCCGTCATGCCTAACCGCTCTGCCGCTTCTTGTATTTTCATGCATTCAACTCCTTTTGCAATCATTGTAACGTTTGACGCTGCGTCAATGTAAAGCAATTTCGCTAGAATGCTGAATTAACATAGCCGCATGGGTTTGGCTAATAGGTTGCTTAACCGATATGATTACGGGTATCTAATTTGCACGTGATGGCTCGCGTTCGTATGAAGCACGGATGAATTAGGTTGGGGATTGGACAAGATTGCGGAAGAAGAAACCAAAAGGGGAAGGGTTATCCGGCATCGGGAACAGGGGAGGGCGGCTGTTTCGCTTACCGTCATGCCGCCGCTGCCCGTTCTTTGACGCGCATATTCATACCAGCTTGCCTGTTATTGCGGTCCTTGTCCTTCGTGCAGCTTATGCTGCAAAGTATCGACCAATTGTTGACGCATATCATCGTCGCTTTCTTTCCAGATCATTTCGAACAACACGCCAAGCCCAGGAAGCGCGCGTTCGTCAAAATCGATAGAGCCCTCGATCATGCCGACAATGTCCTCATCCGACTTATTCGTTACTTTTTGAACGATGGCTTGACGCAAATTAAGAGTGACGGCCATTGGGTACTCCTCCTTCTTTCACGTTCCGCATGTTCGCCGAGCTGTCTATTCGTATAGCCTTAGTCCTGTTTATCCCTTTCTCAAAAAGTGGGAGTAAGAGGCGCACAATATGTACGCAAGACACGGTTACACTACATAGCAGAAGGTTCACCTTGCGGCTTCGCGTATAACGTTCCCTAAGGTTTTCGTCCTCATGCATCGATTGTCAGACAGACAAATTTCAACAAACGGGATGACCATGGTATAATAATTGCATTGATAAGTGCCGGTATATGGGGAAGGTGAGTCTATGGCTGCGAAAAAGCAATTTGCAATCATTGGGATGGGACGGTTCGGTTCTAGCATCGCACAAAGCTTGAGCAAGATGGGCTTCGAAGTGCTTGCGATCGATTCAAGCCAACAGAAAATACAAGAAGTCGTGAATATGGTGACGCATGCCGTATCTGCAGACTGTACAGATGAGGATGCGCTTAAGGCACTTGGCGTCCGTAACTTCGACGTTGTCGTGGTTGCCATCGGACAAGATATTCAAGCTAGTATTTTAACGACGTTAATATTAAAGGATCTCGGGGTGCCGAAAATTGTGGCGAAAGCGCAAAATGAGCTGCATGGCAAGGTATTGAGCAAGATTGGAGCCGACAAGGTCGTGTTCCCGGAACGAGACATGGGCACACGGGTCGCGCATAATCTGATTTCTCCTAATATTTTGGATTACATCGAGCTGTCTGAGGATCACAGCATCATTGAAGTGCGCGCATCTTCGCTAATGGTTGGCAAGAACCTGAAGGAATTGGACATTCGCGCCAAATACGGTTGTAACGTTATGGCGATTAAAAATAACGGAAAGACGAACATTTCTCCATATGCGGAGGATCGTATCAAAGAAGGCGATATTTTGGTCATTGTCGGCCTTAACGATCATCTGCACAATCTGGAGTTGGCATTCTCCGAATCATGAGAGAACAGAGAATAACATCCCTGCAAAATATAAGAGTGAAGCAATGGGCCCAGTTAAAAGAGCGCAAGCATCGCAATAAGGAAGGCCGGTTCCTTGTAGAGGGAATCCATCTAGTGCTTGAAGCGCTGCGTTCCAAGGCAGACGTTGAGACAGTAGTGTACGATATGGAAGCGGGTATTCCGCGGGAATTGACCTCATATGGTCCAGACATCGTCTCAAGCATGTCTCAAGGCGACGGAACTGCGCAAGCGGGCGTAGAATGGATAGCTGCTACCGATGCAATTATTCGCAAGTGTTGTGACACAGATACGCCGCAGCCTGTATTTGCTGTAGTGCGAAAGCGGAAGGCAGATGGGCTGCAAGCTTTGCTTCGCGCAAACTCTGCGCTAGTCGTCGTCGTCGATGGTGTGCAGGATCCCGGCAACCTGGGAACGATTATTCGAACGGCGGATGCGGTCGGTGCTGACGGCGTGGTCATAGGTAAAGGGACAGTCGACCTATACAATGCCAAAACAGTGCGTTCCACTATGGGGTCTTTATTTCATCTGCCCATTGTGGAAGGGAATTTAACGGAACTGCTGCCGGAAGCGAAAGAATGCGGGGCGCGGGTTGTGAGCACAAGTCTACAGGCGTCGCACTCGTGCTATGGCTACAATTATTGCGCTGCGACCTGGATTGTCGTGGGTAATGAAGGGCAAGGCGTGTCCGAGGCGGTGCAGGCGCTGGTGGATGACACGATTATTATTCCGATGCGCGGTCAAGCAGAATCGCTGAACGTCGCGATGGCGACGACCGTGCTATTGTACGAAGCGATGCGTCAGCGTCATTATTCTAACTAAATCTCATGCAGCAAGCTGTCTGCAAAAACTTACTTTCATGATAAAAAAACGGGGACAGGAGCGAGGGGAATCAATGCTCTTGCTCCCGTTCTTTTTTGGTACATCTATTCCTCTACTAAACTATAAGAAGGGAGCGCATATGAACAATGGCAGAAAGAACCAGGGTTATCGAGGTTGTTCCATACAATGCGGACTGGAAAACGCAATTTTATAACATGAAAGAAATGATTACGAGTTACATCGGTGATTTGATCTTGAAAGTAGAGCATGTTGGCAGCACCGCAGTAGAAGGATTATCGGCTAAGCCAATAATTGATATAGATGTAGTCATTGAGAGCTACAGCGTGCTGCCAGCAATTATTGCTCGATTAGCTAAGGAAGGATTTGAACATCAAGGAAATTTGGGAGTGGAAGGTCGGGAAGCTTTTCAAAGAACGTTTGCCGATGGGCATATGAAGTATCACCTTTACGTATGTCCCCAAGACGGCAAAGGATACTTGGAACATATTGCATTGCGCGATTATCTTCGCGCCAATGAAGCCGCCCGCAACGAATATCAATCATTAAAATTGAAACTGGCGCAAATGTATCGTTATGATATTGATAAATATGTCGATGCAAAGACAAAATTTATAACAGATATTTTACGTAAAACGCTCTATCGTTGAGTAAAAAGATAAATGAAATAGGTATCAACAGAGTTGAAAACACAACTCCGTCGATACCTCTTTTTCTTAATGGTTGCACCAACCTTGCACTTCCCATACTTGCGTCACCCAGCCTTCATAGAAGTCCGGCTCGTGTGAAACAAGCAGAAGCGTGCCTTTATATAGTTGCAGAGCCTCTTTAAGTGCATCCTTGGCCCGGCTATCCAAATGATTCGTCGGCTCATCCAAGACAAGCACATTGCTTGTTGTCAGCATGAGCTCGCATAATCGGACCTTGGCCTGCTCTCCGCCGCTCAAGGAGCTGAGCGGCTGCCGAATATGGTTGTCTGTCAGTCCAGACATTGCCAGCGTTTGCCTAATTTCTTTCTGCGTCAAATCAGGCCGGAATGACCACAATAGTTCGAGCGCTGTGCGGGTTGAAGCAAAATCCTCTTGCGCAAAGTAGGCTGCCTTTACTTGCTCGCCTACTTGCACCGTGCCGCTTATTGGTTGCAAATGCCCCAATAATGTTTTGAGCATGGTGGATTTGCCGACACCGTTATGCCCGACAATTGCAATTTTTTCACCGCGCTTGATCAGCAAATCAATCGGTCCGAATAGCGGCTCTGTATAGCCAATTTGTAGATTGTTCGCCTCGATAATTTTGTTTACGGGGTCCGTGTTCACTTGGAACGCAAAGCGGGGCCGTGGTCCGGACGCAGGTCTATCGATGCGGCTCATTTTTTCAAGCGCCTTTTCCCGGCTCTTCGCTTGCTTTGCTTTCCGGTTTCGATTTTTTTGGATAAAGCTTTCCAGCCTGCCGATTTCTCTTTGCTGTCTGTCATATGCAGCTTGCAGCTGCTGCTTGCTTTGTTCGTAGCTGTTGAGAAAGGCTTTATAATTACCTGTATACCGCTTGAGCGTTTGATGCTCTAGATGGAAGATCGTATTTGCAATCTCATTTAAAAAACGTTCGTCATGCGATACGACAAGGTAAGCATGCTTATAGCTTTTTAAATATCCGATAAGCCAATCAATGTGCGAGTCGTCCAAATAGTTTGTCGGTTCATCAAGCAGCAACACATGCGGTTCTTCCAATAACAGCTTGCCTAACAACAGCTTCGTTCGCTGGCCGCCGCTTAGTTTCTCTACATCGCGGTCTTTGCCTAGCTCTAAAATGCCCAATCCGGCAGCAACTTCTTCGATTTTCGCATCAATCTGATAAAAATCAGAATGCTCCAGCTTATTTTGCAGCTCGCCATATTGTGCCAACCATCGGTCCAGATCATGATCTGCCGCAGCCATTTTCTCTGCGATTTGCAGCATGCTGCGCTCGATCTCATACAAATGGGCAAATGAGCTGCGTAAATATTCCATAATGGTTGTTCCCGGTACCAAATCAATGTGCTGCTGCAGAAAGCCGATATTGACATGAGGATACCATGCCATCGTGCCTTCGTCAGGCAGCATTTCTCCAGCCAAAATGCGGAGCAGCGTCGATTTGCCCGCTCCGTTGCTTCCGACGAGTCCGGCGTGCTCTCCTGGCAGCAAACGCAAGCTTATATCTTTAAATATTTTTTTATCTCCGTACATATGGGTAAGTCGTTCAACGGTTAATATACTCATTTCATTCTCTCCTTTTCGCTTTGCATTCAAAGCCAAGCCGAGAGAACAGCAGCTTAAAGATCGCATTCAATTTGCAGCATTGGTGAAGTTAACAAAAAATGGGTAAGGCGAACATACGCCTTACCCATTACAAAACGAATTTGTAAGAAAGGAATCGTTCTTTATCAACTGTTCTTCGGTTGGCTTAGATGAAAAATGGGCAGATCTCTCCCGTGTTAAGCCAAATACCGTTTCAGAACAGTCGATAAAATCATCATTTCCTTTCCACCTCATTAGAAATTTATAGTTATACATCAGCAAGTATACGCAGTCGTTTGCTGACCTGTCAAGACAACGCTCCTTGCCATGTCCGTTCTTCTTTTTTTGCGGCCGTCCGCATACACTGGGAACGTACAGGCTGCTCCTGTCAAGCCGAGCCGGAAGGGGGGATGTGAGTTGAGCAGATGGCGGCCAGGCTGGCGCTCGGGATTTCGACCGCGCAGATGGCAACTGCCCACTATATCGTTCAGCAAAAGGCGCGCTTCCGGATGGCGTGCAGCAGGCTGGCGCAAAAGCGTTCGCCCGTTGGGCAGCGGAAGCGCTAATACTGCCTCGCAATGGCAGAATCGGCCGGTTAAGCCGCGACGCAAGCGGAGGCTGTTCTTTATTGCGCTCGTTATATTTACGCTGCTGTCGGTACAGATGTTCGCCTATGTGGATAAAAATGTGCGGGGACCGTTAATGCACCTTGCGAAAATAAGGGTAAAGCAAATTGCGACTCAGGCGATTAACAAAGCGATAACCGAGCAAGTGATGCGGGGCAGAGAACTTAATAAACTAATCGAATGGAAGACAGATTCACGCGGCAAGGTCACCAGCGTCGCCTTGAACTATAATGAACAAATGCGAATTACGGCGGATACGGTCGAGGTCGTTCAATCGACGCTGAATCAAGCGGATGAGCTCAAGGATCATATCCCGGTCGGCCAAGCATTGGGCAGTCCGTTGATCGCATCGTTCGGTCCGCGCATTCCGGTGCGGATGGAGCCGCAGGGAGCAGCCAAGGTCGAGCTGAACACCCGCCCTAGGGACGTTGGAATTAATATGGTAATCATTGAAGTATACATAAAAGTAGTGGAAGAAGTGGCGATTGTCATTCCATTCGATTTGGAGCCAGAAGTGGTGGAAACGGAAATTCCGATTTCCTATCTGCTCGTCGTAGGCGATGTGCCAATGTATTATTATGACGGCAAAGGGCAACCGGTCGGCACGAATAGTGATAAGGCGCCAGCGTTATCATTGCCGATGCAGTCTTTGCCAGGGGGCTCGATAGGCGCATCCACGCCGCAGGACGGCATCAGCGTTCCTGCACAGACAGAGACGCATACGGAGCCTGCTCAGCCGGTTGAAGGCAGCACGGAATCATCTGTGCCTGTGCAAGGACAAGGGCATGAGTAACACGCAAGAAGCGTCCGGGGAGAGGCCGCTTCTTGCGTTTCTTGTGCTTCAGCGCATTTATGGATGCATGCTGCGCTATTTTTTTGTTTCTTTGGCAGGCTTGGCGGAATTCTGCTTCGTTTTTTTCGGCTGTTTGAGTTTCCGCTTTTCAGACTGCTCCCATTGATGCAGCAGGGGGTACGGATCGAACGCATACTCCACCAGCCCCCGATCCCGGTACACGCCGTAATGCAGATGCGGAGGGAACTTGCCGGATGTGCCCGGTTTGCCGTACCCTGAGCTGCCCACCCAGCCGATCGTTTGACCGGGTTTGACAATATCGCCGATTTTGATGCTTTTCTCATAACCGGATAAGTGAGCGTAATAGTGGTAAAGGTTGTTCAAATCGCGGATTCCGATGCGCCACCCGCCGTAACGGTTCCAGCCCTTCACTTCCACTATGCCGTAGCAGGTGCTGCGCACGGGCACTCCGTATCCGGCAAATATATCGGTCCCCTCGTGAATTCGGAACCCGCCGTAATGCCGCCCCATGCCCCAGGTGCTGCGGTAGGAATAGGTGGACTTCACCGGCAATGGAAAGGCGTGCTCGAACAGCTGGAGTTGGTCAAAGTGCTCATAGATGCGGGCGAACTGCTTCACCCGCTGCACGGATCTGGGATTGGAATAGTAATTCCAGAGCCCCGCGCCGAAGTCGTCTTCGTTCGGACCGTAGGAGCCTATGAACGAGGCGACGCTGTATAGCAGGTCGGTATCGTTGTTGGCGTCGGCACGTTGATCACCCGAACCGTCGCGCCCGATCCCCTTGAACAAAGAAATCGATTGCGGATTTTTATCTTCAATATCCGGGTTCATGAGACCGACCCATTTCGGGGGTTCGACGTATACACTGGTTAACCGTTTTGGATGTTCGCGTTTTTTAGGATTCGCCTTCGTCAATGTTCGTTCATATTGATCGATGGCTGCCAGACGATACCATGGAATTCCGGTCACTACACTCATTTTTTCATATAAGTCTCGCCGTTCTCTCCATACCTCGCCATCCGAATCGGCTGTTGCAGCCAACTCATCCGAAAAGGCGCGCTCTGAAATTTCGTTGCGGCCCAAGGAATGCGCAGGCGATGCGTCAAGCGGCGAGCCAAAGGTAATCGATAAGGCAAGACTTGCAACCAATACAGATGCAACTTGTCTCATGCGGCAGTTTCCTCCTTATTCCATATCCGAAAGGGATGGTTTAATGTTAGAATGTGCGTTGGTGGCCTTTTTATCCAAGCAATGGACACACAGGTATGGATTTTTGAGGGTTCATGGTATAATACTGAATTAGGTCAAGGTTAAGCGAACAGAGAAGGAAGGGTACACTCCATGAAAACGAGAGAGCAGAAACCAGACTGGATACGCATCAAACTGACCACAGGAGAGAATTACACCGAAATTAAAGATATGATGCGCTCCAAAACGCTGCATACGGTATGCGAAGAGGCGCGTTGTCCGAACATATACGAGTGCTGGGCCAACCGCACGGCAACGTTCATGATTTTGGGTGATATTTGTACGCGTGCTTGCCGCTTCTGTGCAGTGAATACTGGTATGCCAACCGAATTGGACTTGCAAGAGCCGGAACGCGTGGCTGAAGCAGCTGAACGCATGGGCTTGCGGCATTGTGTCGTAACTTCCGTCGCCAGAGACGATTTGCAGGACGGCGGAGCTTCTATCTTTGCGGAGACGATTCGAGCGGTTCGCCGCCGGATGCCATTCTGCACGGTAGAAGTGCTCATCCCCGACTTTATGGGGAATTGGGATGCGCTCCGTATCGTGATGGACGCCAAACCGGATATTTTGAACCACAATGTGGAAACAGTAGAACGGATGTCTGATCGTGTGCGGGCTAAGGCGAAGTATGATCGCACTTTGGAATTGCTGAAGCGGGCGAAGGAAATGCAGCCGCAAATTCCAACGAAATCCAGCATTATGCTTGGTGTCGGTGAAGAGTGGGATGAAATCCTGCAAACGATGGATGACTTGCGTGCTGTAGATTGTGATATTTTGACCCTTGGGCAGTATTTGCAGCCAACTAAGAAACATTTGAATGTTGAAAAATATTATCGTCCGGAGCAATTTGCAGAGTTGAAGGACGAAGGATTGAAGCGCGGGTTCAGCCATGTCGAATCAGGACCGCTTGTGCGCAGTTCCTACCATGCGCATGAACAAGTGAAATCCGCTCATCAGACGATGGCTTCCTCGAATGCTTAGGCTGCTCATCAGCCGCGGTATGCAGACCGGGGGGCATGAAGCAGCGTGCTCATCCGTTCGTGCTTGAGCCTGTCATCGACGGGGAAGGGGGAATCACGGACATGATTCATGTTGGAGGCAGAACGTACGAAGTTATTCAAGAGCACAAAAATGCATGGAATCCGGAAGCGTTCCGAAGCCGATACAGTGAAGTGCTGGAACGGTATGATTACATACTGGGCGATTGGGGCTACAGCCAGCTACGCTTAAAAGGCTTCTTCCGGGATAATCATCCGAAGTCCACCAAAGAGTCGGCCGTATCAAGTATGATGGACTATATTAATGAATATTGCAACTTCGGCTGTGCTTATTTCATCCTTGAGAAGGTCAGCAACAAAGATGCGCGCCTGCGCTCGGGCACTGATCAAGGGGATGAAGCAGAGCGGGAAGGGGCGGCAGCAGTGGAAGATGCCGGTGCAGAAGCCGTGCCGCAAGCGCAGCAAGGCATATCATTGCAGCCGAAGACAGCCGCTAACGATGCTTCTGCCGAGCAGACTCCAAAACCAGCCTCGTCGGAGCGCAAACCGCGTCAGCACCGCAATCGCCATAAGCATGGCGGTAAAGGTAATGGAGCGCCGAATGCGCACGCACAGCAGCGTGGCCCGGCGGAATCGAAAGAGTCGCGTGAAGCGAAGGAAGTTCGATCATAGCGTGAACATTCCCTGTGCCTGATGCGGTTATGGCTTATAGAAAAGGTGCGCCCATTGAAAGGGACGCACCTTTTTTCGCTGTAAATGAGACATTGCAGGGCACAGGCTCGTCTTAGCCGAGAAATGCTTCGCGCACGCGATTCCAAAACGGAAACGGCCGGTAGCGGATGAACGTCACGGACTGATCGGCAACCCGGCAGCGAATCGAACGCAAATGGTCAATGGGAATGTTCACATGATCCACCGTCAGCAGCAGCTTCTGCTTCTTGCGCGGATGAATGTCGAAATGGTGATGTTGGGGCAAAATAAGCGACGACCCCAGCGTGCGGTACACACGGTTGTTGATGGATGCGATCTCGGCAAGCTGAATGGACGGGATGGAAGGGTGCACCATGGCCCCGCCAAGGCTCTTGTTATAAGCCGTGCTGCCGGATGGCGTAGATACGCATATCCCGTCGCCGCGAAACATTTCGAACAGTTCGTCATTAATATCGATTTGAGCGACGAGCGTATTCTCTACGCCCTTCAACGTAAATTCATTCAAGGCAATATACATCCTCTTGCCAGTATCCTCTCCGTCCACTTGCAGCTCAATGAGCGGATACTTCACGATGCGCGGATAAATCTGGTCCTTCGAACGGTTCTCGGCCATCAACTGAACGAGCAGTTCGATTTCATCAGGCTTCCAATCAGCGTAGAAGCCAAGATGGCCGGTATGAATCCCGACGAACGCGATTCTATCAAGTTGGCCGACATAGCGGTGAAAGGCTTGAAGCATCGTTCCGTCGCCACCGATCGACAGAACAATCTCGGGCTCTTCATCGTCACAAATGAGACCTTGGCCGTGGGCTAAACGGTGAAACGTCTCGGTCAAAGTGACAGAGATCTCGTCTCCTCGGTTTAATATTGCGTATTTCAAGGCGCTGACTCCTTTGTTATGCGTTAATGTATAATCTTCTTTATCGAACATATCAACTACATATTATACGTTCCGCCACAGGAATACAATCGCCATTTCGGGTAAAGATGGCTGACAATGCAAGTTATTTGCGATTCAAGCGCACTGTCTCGATAAAGAAGGAGAGGAGGCACATCAAGATAAAAAAGAGCGCTGCCAGCACAAGTCCGACTCGCGTTGAACTCCAAGCGGTCTCCCAAGGAGACATCCATGCAGCGGAGTCCCCGAGGAATGGAAGCCAAGCAGGGAGCTGCGGCTCCAATCGCATGAGGAACGGATACAGCCAGTATGCGGCCACAGCAGCTCCCACACTATGGATAAGCCTGGCCAATAGAAACGGCATGTACCTCAGATCGCTTTGGTTCATGATACTGGCAATTTGTGCATGGACCGACAATCCGGCCCATGACAGCACCCAGGCGGCTGCCACCACCTGTGCATGGGTGCCGGCAGTGACGGCGGCGCCTGCGCTTTTCGCCCCTAAGGTCACTTCAAATAAGCCTCCCGTGAAAGCGGGAGCAAGATTCGGGGATAAATGAAAGGTCTTCAGCAGCAGCTGAAACAAATGTTCCCAGAACTGCATAACTCCGATGACGGCAAGCAAATCCATGACAACGGAAAAGAAGACGACAAGACCGCCGACCACGATCATGAGTTTCAATGAGGAATCGATTGCTTCTTTGAGCAGGGTGCCCAACGGCCGGCCATCCTGTTTCCTCGCTTCGTGCATCGCTCGAAAAGCTCTCCGGAAAATGGACGCCTTCTGGACTTTCCCCGAACCATCTGCAGGCGATGGCTCATCAAGCGGCGTCAGCGGCGCATGCGGCGCGTAAAATCGCATGATTATCCCGACGACAAGCCCGGAGCCATAATGAGCGAGCGCGAGGGTTAAGGCAAGGCGGGCATCTCCGAAGAAGCTGACCGCCACGGCTCCGATGAGAAAGATAGGATCGGACGAGGTAGTGAACGCAACGAGCCGTTCGCCTTCTTCTCGCGTAATTAAATTTTGTGTGCGCAGCCGTGTCGTCAACTTGGCGCCTACCGGGTATCCGGAAGCATAGCCCATCGCCACTACGAAGCCCCCGATGCCAGGAATACGGAACATAGGGCGCATGACAGGGTCAAGCAGCATCCCGATAAAGTGCACAATGCCAAAGCCTAGCAGCGCTTCGGAAATAATGAAAAAAGGCAGCAGCGAAGGAAACAGCACGTCCCACCAAATGGACACGCCGCGCGTGGCTGCGTCCAAGACAGTGGAGGGGTGCGCTGCCATTAGCATGAGAAATAGGCCGCATATGCCTGCGATGAGCAATAGCGCCAAATAAGAACGGCTTGTCCTGTGTTTCATGGGCACTCTCCTTTCACAAGGCCTGCACGCATTACTCCCTTCAAACATATGATGAGATAAAGGCAAACATGCCAAGCACCAGCTTATCGTACGTCTCCAATCGAATTTTGTAATCAAAATGTAAAGTAAACGCTTGCAGAAGAACGTATATTTTTGGGTATCGTTGTGATAAAATAAATGTAGAGAACGATGAAACGCGTAGTAGTTCGTTAGGGGTGATGAGGATGGGTATAATTGCTGGCATCCTTGTGTGCGCTTTCGTCTATGTCATTCGAGAGTCGTTGATGGGACCGCAGGAAGAGGATTGGGAAAGGTATTATAATTAAGTCACGGCGCTGAATTCATTCAGCGTTTTTTTGTGCAGATATACGTATGCAGCAGCCAGCATCTTCCTGAAATGAATTGAAAACAGGGTGCTTTTGTAATAAAGTTGAGCAGAGAGTACTATTATTATAGGGCTGAAGGAGGGGAGTCTGATGTGCTTACCCTACTTGCGCCAAAGACAGGAGTGCGTATGGAAAGATATAGCCAGACGATATATGAAGCGATCGGGGGGGAAGCGACCGTTCGGCGGATTGTAGAGGCATTTTATCCGAGGGTGCAAGCTGACCCTCTAATCGGGCCGCTGTTTCCGGAAAATATTATGCCTGTCATGGAAAAGCAGTTCATGTTTCTGACGCAATTTTTCGGAGGACCGTCACTCTTCTCCGATGAATACGGCCATCCGATGATGCGGGCGCGCCACATGCCGTTCCCGATTACCCGCGAGCGTGCGGATGCATGGCTGGGCTGCATGCGCGAGGCGTTGACAGAGATCGGCTTGGAGCCTTCGCTGCGAGACATGGTGTTGGAACGATTATCGGGACCGGCCTATCATTTTGTTAACACCAATTAGTTCACAGCATAAGTTCCGATAATGTGGTAAAGTTCCCTCATCACTTATGCTTATCAATCAGCAAGAAGGAAGGGACACTATAATGGAGGTTGAACCACTTTACCTGCTACAAGTGGAATGCCCATATTGCAAGAATACATTCCAATCGTCACGCGTACGATCGCGTTTTAAAAAGCCGATTCGCATTGACAGCGATTTTTGTCCGCATTTCGGTGAGGATAAAGTGAATCCCGACTTTTACGTTGTGCGGGTCTGTCCGGAATGCGGCTGCGCCTCGACAGAGAATTCGCTGAAGAATTGGCTGCCTGCCAACCGGGAAGCTTTTGAAGAAGTCATCGCTTCCCAATGGACATCGCGGGAATACGCTGGCGAGCGTACATGGGACCAAGCGCTAGAAACCTATAAACTCGCCTTGTTGACAGCCCAGACGATCGGGGAAAGCAAACGCGTCGTTGCCGGTCTGCTGCACCACATTGCGTGGCTCTACCGCTACCGGAACGATACGAACAACGAGCTGCGCTATCTGCGTTTTGCCCTGGATTCGTATATTATCGTATTCGAGCACGAATGGCGCGATCAGAACGATGCCCGCCTCATTTATATTATCGGTGAGCTATACCGCCGGCTGGGCGATCTGAATGAAGCTGCCAAGTGCTTCGCCCGGATTATTCACGACAAGCGCATTATGGATGCCGCGATGATTCGTGCGGCACGCGAGCAATGGGCCGTCCTTCGGGAACAGATGGCGGAGGAAGGAGATGCGCCGCCTGCCGTTAGCATCAGCGGGGGATTCACACAATAATGTTCACTGGCAAGCTGGTTCCTGAGAATATAAGGGAGCCAGCTTGCTTGTTGTTGCCGTGATTGGGTATGAAGAGTCAGCTTTTTTATTTTGAGGATTGATGACTAGGTGGATAAGGGGGGAAGTGAACTGCAAAAGGCAGTTTATTTTGCTGAAAAATTCCTTCTTCAGCATTTCAAATGCAAAAGTGCAGTTAAAATAAAAAATTCCCTCTATATCAGCGATTTTCACGAAAATGAAATGCACATTTGCAGTTAAAGACCAGTGATGGCGAGTTATTAGATTTAAATAAGTGTACTATTGCAGTTCAGTGCCATTGAAATGTGAACCATGAGACTGGCAAGGGCCAGTTAGCCAGTTCCGGGCGTTGCAAGGCAAGCTCGTATTAAGTAGAGGCGGGCAAGATGCTGCAGATGGATGGGACAGTCAATCATCATTTCATACAGGTCGGTTTTTTGGGTAATATTCAGTGTTGAAAAAAGAAAAACCCCCTCAGCACATTGAAGTTGTTACTACAAGGTGCTGCATCAATGTGCAGAGAGAGGGGTGTCCGTCGAAGATTAACGAATCTGGCGGTCAGCCAACAAGTAATCGCTATCCGCGTCGATGAGAACGATGCGGTTCCGGCAGCATGGGAACACGAGCAGCCGTTTCTTGCCGTCGCGGATATCCGGCAGTTCTTGCGGTTTCAAGGGGAGCAAGACGTTGTCTTTATGACAGAACGGGCAGCTCGAAACATAAATATCTCCCATGATGTGATCGTAAGGCAGCGTATTCTCTAATGGTATCATTTCGAATTCTCCGCCGAAGTGTGATTTTTGGCAGCGGAAGAGTCAGCATCGGCTTGGGCCAGCTCGGCAAGCTGCTTCAATAAAATATGCTGCGGCATATGCATAAGCTGCTCCACGGGGACGCCGAGCGCTTTCGATAACTTCAACGCGGTATCCGCTGAGATTTGCAAAGGTCTCATGCGCTATAATCCTCCCTGTGCGAGTAAGTTTAATTTTGGTATAGTTTAGTTATACACGGTCAAGGTGCAAAACTCAAATAGTTGCGTGTTCAAAAAGAGCTTTTTGAACAACCTATTATGCCTTCCGTTACCAATAATATTCGCAGAAAGGTGTGTGTGGCATGAAACAACCGTTAAGCCAAACGTGGGATTTGGATGTCATTTTCTCCGGAGGCGCGGAGTCTGAAGCATTGCGACAATCGCTTGCAGCCGCAGAACAGGATATCGCGGCACTGACCGGCAAGCTTAAAGAAATGTCTGCTCCGCAGACGTTGGAGGATACGAAGGAACTTGTACATATAACTGAACAACTGCAGGATGTAAATAAACGCCTCCATGAAGCGGGGGCTTATGTCGGTTGCCTTACAGCACAAAACATTAAAGACAAGAAAGCGGTTCAATTGTCCGGCCGCATTCAAACGCTGGGCGCGCAGCTGCTTACAGTCGATACGCTGTATGATGAATTGCTGCGCAGCATGCCGGACGAAGTCTGGGCAGCTTTCGTGAAGCTTCCGGAAAATGATGGCATCGCCTTCAACTTGAATGAGCGCCGTGAATGGGCTCAGGAGAAGATGTCCCCCGAAAAAGAAGCGCTCGTCGGCGATCTGGCTACAGACGGCTATCACGGCTGGTCGGAAATGTACAACACGGTCATTTCGCATTTCCGGATCGACTATGAAGAAGAGGGTACAAAGGTACAGCTATCCGCCGGTCAAGCGCACAATAAGCTGTCGCATCCCAACCGCGAAGTCCGTGAACAAATGTTCAAGCTATGGGAAGAAGCATGGAGCGAGAAGGCGGACTTCTGCGCAGACGCGCTGAATCGTATTGCCGGGTTCCGGCTGAAGTTGTATGAGCATCGCGGATGGGACAGTGTCTTGAAAGAGCCGCTTGCCATGAACCGCATGTCTGAAGAGACGTTGGACGCCATGTGGAATACGATTGTACGCAATAAGCCGAAGTTCGTCGCATATCTGGAGCGCAAAGCCAAGCTGCTGGGCGTAGAAAAATTGACGTGGTGCGATGTGGAAGCGCCGCTGGGCGGGACGCAAGCGACGATTTCGTATGATGAGGGCGCAAATACTATCGTTGAGCAGTTCGGCAAATTCAGCCCGCGCATGTCTGACTTCGCCGTGCAGGCTTTCGAGAACCGTTGGATTGAAGCGGAAGATCGTCCTGGCAAGCGTCCGGGCGGATTCTGCACCTCGCTTCCGGTCGTGAATCAAACACGGATATTCATGACATATGCAGGTACGCCTTCCAACGTGTCTACGCTGGCGCATGAGCTGGGTCATGGCTATCATCAATACGTCATGGACGGATTGCCTGCATTTGCGCAGCAATATGCGATGAACGTCGCAGAGACCGCATCGACTTTTGCAGAGATGATCGTATCTGATTCTGCTGTGAAGCAGGCGAAAGACGAGCAGGAGAAGCTGGCCTTGCTGGAGGACAAGATTCAGCGTTCCATTGCTTTTTACATGAATATACATGCTCGCTTCCTGTTCGAGACGCGTTTCTTCGAGAAGCGCAAAGAAGGACTCCTGTCCTCCGAGCAGTTGTGTGCTCTAATGGAAGAGGCGCAAAACGAAGCGTTCTGCGGGGCTCTTGACTCGCTGCATCCGCATTTTTGGGTTTCCAAAATGCACTTCTATTTCACGGATGTTCCGTTCTATAACTTCCCGTACACGTTCGGTTATCTATTCAGCACCGGACTGTATGCGCGCGCATTGCAGGAAGGCGAATCCTTCGCTGCCAAATACGATGCGCTGCTGCGCGATACAGGTGTCATGACAGTCGAAGCGTTGGCCGAGAAGCACCTTGGCGTCGATCTGACGAAACCGGATTTTTGGCAAACCGCAATTGACGTTACGCTCAAGGATGTTGAATTGTTCCTGCAAATGACGGAATAAGCCAGAAGCGCGGCGGCATTTCCTCTTAGGCGCAGGAGCGCAAGTAGAGCAATCTGGAAAGGAAAGACCTCATTGTGACATCGAATCGCTTGTTAAAGATGTTTCATGCTTTGTTCTATTCCATCAATGCGCTGCTCATCCCTTATTTGCCGCTCCTGTTGCGGGAGCGGGGGTTTCAATCCTTTGAAGTCGGAACGTTGCTAATGCTGGGGCCTTTCCTTGCAATGTTCGCTCAACCAGTCGCCGGGCTCTTGAGCGACCGTATAAAGGCGATTAGACCGCTCCTGCTCGGTTTATGGCTCGGAAAAGGAATTGCCGCTGCCTGCTTGTTTTTGTCTACAGACCGCATTACGGCTGCAGTCAGTCTGCTTGTGCTGTATATTTGCTTTCTGCCGGCTGTTTCCTTGCTTGATACGCTGACGGTCAAGTCGGCGACGGCGGTCGGCCAGTCTTACAGCTCGATTCGAATGTGGGGCTCGGTCGGATTCACGTTAACCGCCATCGTGATGGGGCAGATGTTCGACTTATGGGGCGGGGTCGACTCGCTGTTCTGGATGTACGTGCCGATATGGGGCAGCCTGTTCGTGAGCATGTTCTTGCTGCAAGAACCGCCGCAGGAAGCGGCGGGCGCGGAAGCTGCAGTAAATGCAGCCGTGCTGAAAAAAGCGCTTTCCGTGCCCTCTCTGCTCCTCTTTTTGACGCTTATCTTTATCATTGCCATGCCGCACCGCATGAATGATGCGTTGTTGTCGCTGCATATGAACGACTTGGGAGCCTCATCGGTACAGGTGTCATGGGCCTGGGCCGTCGCCGGATTAAGTGAGGTAATCGGCTTTGCCATGATGACCAGACTGATGCGGCGCAGCCGAATGCTGAAGCTTCTAACACTGGTCAGCGCCCTATATGCGATAAGATGGCTCATATATGCCCTTGTGAAGGAGCCATGGGTAGTTGTCGCGCTTCAGGGAGCGCATGCGATTACGTATGCGGCGCTATGGGTGCTTGCAATCGAATTTGTCGTGCAGCTTCTGCCGAAGCAATTGGCAGCGACGGGGCAAGCGTTGCTCGGCATGGTGTTCCTCGGACTCGCCGGCATTGCTGGAGGTATGAGCGGTGGAGCGCTGCAGGAGGCGTACGGTGGTCAGGCCATGTACTTATACGGCTTCGTCTGCGGGTTGACAGGCACAGTTGGATTCATGCTGTGGCTGAGTAGAGAGCGCAGGCGTTCCGCTCGTACCGGAAAGCATAGGATAGGCTGATCGGCCGTGAAAGGGCGAAGGGCTGCAGATCTTGATGATCTGCAGCCCTTTTTGACTCGGGGGAAGATGAACTGTTGTCACGATGCAAGCTATTTGTTTCACAATTTGAATACTTGAAAGGTACGCTGCAACTGTACTACTTTCAGCTGCAGTTCCTCGGTAGTCTCCACCATAGCTTGAACGGAAGCAATCTGTTCGTTCATGGAAGCGGATACCTGCTCGGTTCCGGCGGCGGATTGCTGCGTAATCGCAGAAATGTTCTCAATGGAGCTGGAAATCGTCTTGGCTCCGTCCAGCATACTGTCGCTCTCTTGGGCAAAGGCCGCAATTTGCCCCGTTATGAACCGGATGCTTTCTACAATCTCATTAAAGATGCGTTCGGTTTCCCGAATCATTTCTGTTTGAGTATGTACAACTTCTTCATTGATATGAATATTTGTAATCGCTTGCTTGATGCCTTGCTCGATTCCTTTGACAAGCGTGAATACTTCCTTGGTGGAAGCGGTTGATTCCTCAGCGAGATTCCTTACTTCCTGGGCGACTACGGCAAAGCCTCTGCCATGCTCGCCGGCGCGCGCCGCTTCAATGGAAGCGTTCAAGGATAGAAGGTTCGTCTGTTCGGCAATCTCTGAAATGGTGCGGGTGATTTTGGAGATTCCTTCGGTCTGGCGTGCCAGCTGGTTAATCGCAGTCGCTACATGCTCAGTCGCTTCAATATTCCGCTGCATGCCCGCACTTTGCGTGTCTACGGCCGTCCGGCCCTTATCCACCAAACGCAAGGTCAGGGCGGATCGATCGTTCATTTCTTTTGTGGAATGAGTATAGGATTCGACTTTATGCTCGATTTGCTTGATGGAATCCGACATGGCGGATATATCTTCTGAAATTTCGGCAGCGCCGATAGCCAGCTCGTTCGACGATGCAGCCACCTGCTCCATGACCATTTTCATGTTCTGGTTCTTATGATACATATCCCGGCCGGAGTCGGAAACGTGGCGGGATATATCGGTCGTTTGCTGCAATATTTCACGCAGCTTGATGACCATTGAGTTAAACGAATGACCGAGCTCTCCCAAGGCATCATTTGCCGACACCTGAACGGTCTGGGAGAAGTCTCCCTTCGCAATCTGCAATGCGGATCGGGACATCTCCATAATAGGCTCAGTCAGGGATTTCTCCAACATGTTGATGAACGGATAACTGATTCCGATAAGGATGACAAGGGTAATTAGTCCTGGTATGAGCGAAGCGCCGCTTGTAAGCAGCACAATCGTTGTCAATGCGAACAAGCCCACGATGCCATAGCAGCCGATTAACAGCTTATGCTTCAAGTTTAGCGTATTGAACCAATTCATATGACCGCTCCTTTATATGTCCCAAGAGATCCATAATATAGCATGCTAGCATCATTATAGCATCGCCCCTATACAGGGTCTATGCAAATGTTAGCAAAAAAACAAACATTTATTATAGTTTTGTCGTTTGAAGTCAAGAAAAATCTAAATATGTATATATGTGTTGAAAATAGGAAAAAGTTCCCTTATAATGAGTCTTGAGAACCATTTTCAGGATGGTGCGGTTATTTTATATAAGGAGGGACTTTGTAAAATGAAGACTAACGGAATGCCTTTGGCTAGGCAATTAAGCCTAGTGTTTGAGCAATTGGAGTCTGAATTGATCGGACTAACTGGGGGGACGGTCATTGTCTGCATTCGCAATGACGTGGTAGGGAAGTTCGGCGTGAAGCACGATGCGCTGGAGAGCAGCAATGGTATCAACAAGCCCATCAGACAGGGCTTGACGCTGCGTCATGTGGCCTCGTTCCGCCAGACTGCCATCGATTCTTTGAAGCACAAGAAGCAATGGACACACGGTGAAATCGTATTTGACTTTGCTGTCAAGCAGGATACATTGCATATCAGCACATGGTTCGAATCGAATTATAATTTGGTACATATGCTTGATAAGCAGGAATCCCAAACATATAAGCGCGCTTCCTGAGCCGAGGACAAAAGCAAAGAAGCTCTCTATCTTAGAAAAGAGAGCTTCTTTAACATTGGCGAGCAAATGATTCTGCCCGCCACGCAGGAACGGTAGTGGCCGAAGGAAGAGGCCGAATAAGCCGAAGCTGCTTGTGCTGCTTAAGTATGGACGATGCATTGGCCTTGCTGCACGGTAGCTATTAGCGAGTGCGGCCCGCCAATTGTTGTTCAGCCATTTGAACAAGACGCTTTGTAATAAATCCACCGATGGAACCCATGTCACGGGAAGTGTAGTTTCCATAGTAGCCATCTTGTGCGATTGGAATACCCAATTCTTGAGCAATCTCATACTTCATTTGTTGAAGAGCTGCTGTAGCTTGAGGTACCACCAAGTTGTTAGAGCGGCTTCCTGATTGATTTGCTGGCATGTTGTTCACCTCCTTGTGTTTGTTAGTATGGAAAGCTAGAGTGGAAATATGCGATGAACCTTGCTAAGCCGTTCATGTAAATAATGCCAAGTCAGAGGGCCGACTTGGCATTGGTAAAACGAACATTTATGGATGTTGGATTTCTAGATCGAGCACGAGCGTGATCGGCTCATTCGGCTGTAAGTCGATTAAACCGGTCGTGTCGTTATCAAATGGCAGATTAGGGGCATCGGTCAACCAGGTATACGGTTCCACACAGACGATTTCATCCGCAACACCGCGGGTGTAGAGCACCCAATGCTTAAAGAACGGACGGTTGCCTGCATAACGGATGCGATAGCCGTCATCCCGTGTCAACCATGCCTCAGGCTTGTCCAAACCGATGCTGAATACCGTATCGAAGTTCGTGCCTTGCAAATTCATTCCCTTAAGAAGCTGTTCGTTCTCGCCTAACGGCAAAGTATTGCCTGTAGTTATCAGTTCCTCATCCAATTCATAAATACCGCTTACCGGAACCTGAAGCGTCCAGCGATTCGGTTCGCCGTCGATGAGGAACCAAGTATGCGTTCCAAAGCCGAACGGTGCCGCCTGCCCGCCAACGTTCGTCACCGTCAAGTGCTGGGATAGCGTGCTTCCTTGCAGGACGAACGTTAATTGAAACTCCAGCGGAGTCGGGTATTGGCGCATCCAATTGTCATCGTCAGCTGTATGGAATTGTGCCGTAACCACAGCCTGATCGGCTTCCGCTTCCGCGCGAATGACAGACCATGGCTGCAAGCGATGCAGGCCATGAATGTGGTTATCGTTCGCCGTATTTTGGTCGAACTGGTAGGACACGCCCGCATATTCGAAATGTCCCCGGCGAATCCGTCCGGGCGGCATCAGCATCGGAATGCCGAAATGATATGGCTTCGTCATATAATAATCGAGGTCGCTCTCCGCTGGTGCACGCAGGATGTCGCGCTGGGCGGATTTATCCCACAGCCGGATGACATTGCATCCAAGTCCGGGAAGCAGAGTCGCTTCCAGGGCGCCGCTGTCCATGATGAGCGTCTCATAACCGTTCCATTGGCCTTTTGTAATCTGATACATATGTAATTGCTCCTTTATACAATGAATTTTGAGCGCTTCTGCGTTACGATTTATGATATCAAATCCGCTCCGTAAAGTCATATGACTTGATGTACGCGAGGGCGATTGACAAAAGGGGAGTTCTTCGCTATTCTAGTGGCTAATCAAGTACGCGTTGCCTGTGGCAAGGCGGAGGCATCTAATTGAAAGCGATGATAAGGACAAGTATGCGATACGTTGGGCTTCAGAGAGCCGGTGGATGCTGTGAACCGGTGCTGGCGCATCAGCTGAATGGACCTTTGAGCGCTGAGCCGAACCGGTGCGATCCGAGCATCGCCAGTAGGCTTGGCCGCATCCCGGCGTTATCGGGCAGAGATTCGCGCAACCGCGACTTCAGTACATGCTAAGTACATGCTGGTTGAGGCGAATAAAAGAGGGTGGCACCACGGTCTTTCGTCCCTTGACGAAAGGCCTTTTTGTATTTTTCTAAGCATGATAATGCAGAAAGTAAAAGGAGTGTGAACAGGATGAAACGTGTATTATCGGGCATCCAACCAAGCGGTCAATTAACGATGGGCAATTACATCGGAGCGATTCAAAATTTCGTGAAGCTGCAGCATGAGCATGAATGCTTCTTCATGGTCGTCGACCTGCACGCGATTACGGTCCCTCAAGATCCTGAAGCGCTGAGAGAGCAGACGGAATCCGTCGCCGCCCTGTATATTGCGGCAGGCATCGATCCAGTTAAAGCGGCGATTTTCCTGCAATCGCAGGTGCCGCAGCATGCGGAGCTCGGATGGTTATTAACGACGTTGACGTATATGGGCGAATTGGAGCGAATGACGCAGTTCAAAGACAAATCGGAAGGCAAGGAATCGGTCGGTGCCGGGTTGTTTGTCTACCCGTCACTAATGGCGGCAGATATTTTGCTCTACAATGCGGATTTGGTTCCCGTAGGCGACGATCAGAAGCAGCATTTGGAGCTGACTCGCGATATTGCGAACCGGTTCAATCACCGATTTGGCGATTACTTTACCGTACCTGCGACCTACACTCCCGAAGTGGGCGCACGAATCATGTCGTTGGACGATGCGTCGAAGAAAATGAGCAAGAGCAATCCGAATGCGGGAAGCTACATTGCGCTGTTGGATGACCCTGCTGTCATTCGGAAGAAAATTAGCCGGGCCAAGACCGACTCCGAAGCTGTCGTCAAATACGATCCGGCCAATAAGCCGGAAGTCAGCAACCTGCTTAGTATCTATTCTCACGCTGCAGGAATGTCGATTGCGGAGATTGAAGCGAAATACGAAGGCCAGATGTATGGGCCGTTCAAGAAGGATTTGGCGGAACAAGTCGCTGCGCTTATCGAACCGCTGCAAGCCCGTTATCATGAAGTCCGCCGCACGGGGGAACATCACGATGCTCTTAGCCGGGGTGCCGAACGGGCCTGCGAAGTGGCACAGAAGACGCTTGATGAAGTGAAGCGCCGCATGGGATTTGTGCTTCCTCGATAAGGTTAGCCTGCCGGTATGAATGCGATGGCCGTCCGGCCGCCAACAAAAAAGCAAGAGGCCTCTCCAAGAGCGATTCACTTCGCGGGAGGTCTCTTGCTTTTGTTCATTTATTCACGGAGGAAGCGGATTGGCGACGCAGTCTTGCTTTCGTCACGAAGCCGAATCCAATATTGCATACGGCCAAGACTGCAAACAAGGCGACAAGCCATGCACTGTAGCTTAAGGAGATGGCGGTGGCCGTCAAGAGGCCGATAGATGAGCAGGCGAACCATAGCGCCAGGCCTTTACTCATGGAGATCGCTCCTTTTGGATAGAAATTGAGTCGACAACAAGTATAACATTCCGCAGAGCGGATAAAATAAGCTTGCAAGCTTGCACAACTAGAACCGCCAATGTGAAAGGAGATTCACCCTATGTCTAATCAATCCCGTTCCAACAATTTGGTCGTTCCTCAAGCCACTGCAGCACTGCAACAAATGAAATACGAAATCGCTCAAGAATTGGGCATTCCGATCGCTCAAGACGGCTACTATGGAAACTACACTTCCCGTGACATGGGTTCCATCGGTGGATTTATTACAAAGCGTCTTGTGCAAATGGCTGAGCAACAATTGTCCGGCGGAAATCGTTAATAGCATGCATTGAAGTTTTGAGGCTACTCCTGCGCGCGGAGTAGTCTTTTATCGTTATGGTGAGGCTAGGCGTAACCAAATACCTTTTATGGTGATTTTAGTATATCACATACCGTCGTCGAACAGGTTTTTATTACGGGCAGCGCAACGTGTATGGAAGCCAAAGATGCGTCTTTATCCTTAACGCGCCGCTATTCCAAGCCGTACCGTTTGACGGTGCGAGTATGACTTAACCAACCGATAAAGTAGTCCAGTGTTTCGTACTTTAAGTTCATCATGACGATGGCCACTAATGGATACTGCTTGCGGTGACGATACCTTACGTCCACCCAACGAACGGCGTAGCCGTATCCCGTCTGCTCCACGGTGGCGCAAGCGTAGTTGGAGAAATAAAGCAGGGCCTGCACGGCAGGGTGCGACTTGGATGCTTCAACGGCGGGATGATCGTGACATACCGCTCTTTCCGTCCAATAAAGGATGCCCCGTTTCCAGTGGCCAATCATAAAAGAGCCGTTTGGCTTCCGCTTGACTACATTCCATCTCGACAGAGCAACGGTCGGAATAATCGTGTACGTTTCTCCTTTTTCATAGTCCGTGTCGAGAAGGGGCAAATGCCGCTCAACTTGCCGGTGAACACGGGTTCGCCATACATAGTAAGCAATAAGCAGCAAATATAGAGCTGGAAACAGCACGCGTGGTGAGAGGATGCCGAATCCCCAGAGCACAATCGCAATGAGATGAGTGGAAAAAATAATCGGATCGAACAAAGAAATGATATTCCATGATATCCATCGTTTTGTAAATGGCCAGCCCGCTTGAGTGCCATAAGCATTGAAGACGTCCGTTAGGACATGAAGGCATACGGCCAAGCCTGTCCACACCAATACGTGCGTGAAGGAAGCCCCTTTATTGAGCCATGTCAGCACACCGGATATAAGAAACGACCATACTGCAATCATAGGCAGCGAATGGGAATACCCGCGATGCTGGCGAATATAAAGCATATTGCTTTTCCATTTTAACACCGTATCGAAATCTGGAGCTTGAGAACCAATCAGCACGCCGAAGAAGACGGCAGTCGAGGTTGCCGGCTCCAAGGCTACGAGAGCGTCGCATTGGGCCAGCCCGGCCAATCCGAGTCCGATTATGGCATGTGTGCTTGTATCCATCATTAATCACCCTCTTGTATTGTGCACAACTTTGTTCCAAAATATGACTCATGGGTTCATAAGAGATTAGAGAGAGGGTGGTAAAGGTGAATCGAATCATATTTGTCGAATATCGGATTGATCCGAAGCTGCGGGAAACATATCTGTCTCTCGTGAAGAAACAGCTGCAGCGCCACGCGAATGCGGTGCTGTATGAGGGGACGGATCAACCTAATGTGTTTGTCGAACAATGGTTGCGCACTTCTCACGAGGATTATGTTCGGATGAAAACTTTGCGGCTTGAAGAGAGCAGTGAATGGGACGCAATTACGGCCTGCATTCCAGGAGGAAGAGAAAAATTGCATATTTGGGAATTTGAAGAAATGAACAAACATTGTGAATAAAAGGTCAATGCTTTGTCAAATTATTGAACGACATTGTCATGTGCTGGACACTTTTGCTATGATAAAAATTACAGCGGAATGCACCAATTTTCTGCTCTTCTCTGAACAATACAAGGAGGATAGGGTCACGTGGATAAACAAATGACTTATCAGGCTCCTTCCGATGCCGTTATGCTATCGCCGGAACCGATGCGGGCCGGATTATGGAGAGAGTTTATTCTGTTAACGAAGCCGGGCATTATACGCTCCAATTTATTGGCAACGTTTGCGGGCTTCTGGGTGGCAGCGAAATGGGACATTCCTTGGATGACCTTGCTGTGGGTGCTGGCGGGAACAACTCTCGTTATGGCATCCTCATGTGTGTTTAACAACTATTTCGACCGTGATTTCGATATGAAGATGGAACGCACGCGCAACCGGGCGCTGCCAATGGGTCGATTGCAGCCCCGGGTCGTACTTTGGTATGCGATTGGATTGGGAGTCGCCGGATTGTCATGTTTATTTTTGCTCGTCAATCCGTTGGCAGGTTTGTGCGGCATCGCAGGGATGTTTGCCTATGTCGTTATTTATACGCTCTGGCTGAAACGAACATCCACTTGGAGCACATCGGTGGGCGGGATCTCGGGAGCGATGCCGCCGGTTATCGGTTATGTGGCCGTTACGGGGAATGTGGACATCGGAGCGGTTCTGCTCTTTGCCTTGCTGTTCTTATGGCAGCCGCCTCATTTCTGGGCGCTCGGCATTCTCCGCGTGGAAGACTACCGCGCGGCAGGCTACCCTCTGCTGCCGGTCGTCAAGGGCATCAAACGGACAAAGTGGCAGATGACTCCTTATGTCGCGTTGCTTTTGCCTGTTTCATGGTTGTTTTACACCTATGGATACGTCAGTCTTATTTACGGCATTGCGGGAACGGTTATTAACTTAATTTGGTTGTATGTGTGTGTTGCAGGACTTCGCAGCAGCAACGACGAGGTGTGGGCCAAGCGCAACTTCATTCTCTCGATCAACGCCCTGATGCTGCATCTGATTATTCTTATCTTGGATACAATGGGTAAAGCCTGAAGTATAGGTTAAGAATTATAGAACATGGGAGAGTAACGGGGGATCGAACGATGTCACAATGGGCGAAGAAATATTCTTTTCAAATTTTTCTGATGGCATTAGTCCTTGTATTTGCTGTCGTGGCGGCCATTCTGTACTGGCCCCGCGGGCCGGAGCTTCCCCTTACGGGGAAGTCGGCGCCGGATTTTACGATGCAGAACGTAGACGGCAACACGGTTAGCTTGGCAGATACGAACGGCAAGGCGCGTTTGTTCTATTTCTACTTTACCAATTGTCCGGATGTATGTCCGCCAACGACATACATGCTGTCCGAAGTTCAGCAATTGTTGAAGGACAAAGGCGTATTTGGCAAAGATGCAAGCATTGTGTCCATATCGTTCGATCCGGAGCGGGACACGCCGGAAGCGATTCAAGAATGGTCAAAGAAATACAATGCCGATTATAGCGGATGGTACTTCCTGCGCGGTGACGAGGCAGACGTGGCCAAGATGATGCCAGCCCTCGGTTCGAGTGTCATCAAAGACGAGGATGGCAACTTTACTCATTTGAATGTCATTACGTTGGTCGATAAGGATGGAAACATCCGCAAATACTACAACGCCAATGATCGTGAAACCGCATCACCTGAGATCATTGTGAATGACGTTATGAGTTTAGCGAAATAGTAAATAAACAATCAGGCGAACGGGGCTGGGTCCGGATACACGATGTATTCGTCCAGCCCCGCTTTTTCTAGCTGCTGGATTAAATATTCGTCAGGGGTGCCTTCCACGCCCGCATAGCCGCGACGGGTATATATATGCTCGGCATCGGGAAACGTATCCCGCAGCACGCCTCGTATACGCTTGCCAGAGGCATCGTTATCCATAAACAGATAGACCGGCTTGTCCCCCGCTTTTTTGCGCAGCGCTTCGGTCCGTTCCGTATTCAATGTGCCATTTGTACACAAAATGCAGACATCATCGTTCAAGAGGCTGCGCAAGCGGCTGCGGTCGTTTTTTCCTTCTACAATGATTGCGATTTCCATGGCGTTCACCTACTAATATGTAAAGTTCATTTTTGTTAAATGAATCGGTTGTGATTTCCTAGTGTAACACAAACCCCGCACTGTCTTGCAACGTTCCGGCCGCTACTTCCGTACCTATGCGGGAAAGGCTCCAACGAACAATTCAAAGATGATAACGGCGTTAAGCAGCAGATGAAAAAACGGCTTGCCTTGAGACAAGCCGCATGAGGAGAGAGCGAGAGGAGTTTAAAGCAATGGAGCGCGGAGAATGATGACAAGCAAGATGTAAAGAACGAGGATTGTGCTTGTTGCCGTCCAAAAGCCTATCCCGCATCCAGCGGCGATTGGCGCAACGGGGGCCGGACCAGGACCGCATGGATCATAACAATTTCCCATCTCGTTTCACCCCGCTTTCGTCGATAGTCTGTTGACACAATGCTATACTATGTCAGATGTCAGGGGTTGTTCTGTGCTTCTACCCAGATCGACCCAATTTAGATTAGCGCCCGTTAGTCAGCCAATGCCTTTACGTACGCGGGGAGGTTGCATGGGGCTGCTGCGCGCGCAGCCTGCCATGCGGTATAAACGGTTGTCTGGCTGGAAGCAACGTGACTGCCAGCATAAGAAACAGAAAAGCGATAAAATAAGGGGAAATCGTATCCCGCAGTTGTCCGGCAATCATCGGACCAAGAAACGAACCGATGGAAGAAGCGATGGACAAGATGGAAAATATGCGTCCATAGCGGACTCCGCCGCTAAGCTGTATCAGATGAGCTGATAGGGCGGGAAGTATGATTCCCTTGGTCATTCCGATAAGAAACAAGGTTGCCATTAACGGTATGGGCCAATGGATAGCGAGCCCGAAGAACAGCAGCGATAAGCCGAAGGCGCCCATCCACGTGCGCGTAAAGGCAGGGTATTGGTTCAAGAACAGCAGGCTAAGCGTGAATAGGGCGCCTAGGCTGACAGCGGAAAATAAAATGCCTGTCTTCATTATGGATTCAAGCGCGTCGGCCATAAGCGGAAGCTCGAAGAACAAGATGCCCTGCGAGCAGGCAATGGCTAACGGCATAAAGTAGAAGCGCCACGGCACTGCAGGCGCTTTGTCTTTGGCGGTAACGGGAGTTGACGTACTTTCGCTCTGTGCAGGCGTCTTATGCATGTCGCTTTCTTTAATATCATGTATAAAAAACCAAGCCAACGCACCGACGAAGACGAGCGCGATGCCAAGCGCCTGAAATGCCATTGAGAAGCCTATTTTGGCGACGAGGTAGGCCCCGGCTGCCGGAGAGACGACGGACGCGAGCGTATGCACAAGGCCGTTGCCCGCCATAAGCTTGCCTTGCTGCACATGATCCCGCGCCATGCGGGCAAGCAGCGTCAAGCAGGCCGGAGACAGAAAGGCAAGCACGAATCCGCTAATCGAGCGCAGCACGAGCAATTGCCACGGATTGACGACATGGGCCTGCAGAATCATGATAATACCGGCGCCGATAAGGCTCAGCACAATAAAAATCCGGCTACCGAATCGGTCGACTCCGTAACCGGCCATAACATTGCCTGGCAGATGGGTAAAGGAGTACATGCCCATCATCAATCCGATAAAGGACGGGGCCGCACCTAAAGAAATGGCAAACGGGGTCAATATCGGATACTGCGCATGAAGATCAAAAAAAGCAACGAATAAGAACAAGTAGAGCCAAAGCACAGAGCGCAAATCAGTCACCTCCAGATCGCTATGGTATACTTGTACGTCGGAATGGACGAACTTATTACTTTTAAGAGACAGTTCACAAAAGTACTCTTTTGATCCGGTCTTGCTGTTGCAACTATAGGGAATGATGTATAATACGCAAAGACGCAATGGAAAGGATGATTGACTAGTGAATCAATTGGAAATGTGGTTCGAATTCATAAAGCAAAATTGGCTTGTCTTCCTGATCGCACTCATCGTGTTGTTCGTTATCGTAAGTTTCGTGAAGACGATGGTCAAATGGGCGCTTGTCGTCGTCATTGTGGCGGCGGTGGCCGTATATAGCGGCATTACATGGGACGATGTGAACCATGTCGTGACGACGGTCACGGACGAGGCGGTAGTCAAGCTGAAGGATCAAGCGGTCCAGGCGATGATGGACGAAGCGAAGCAGGCTGACTTTACCGCCAATGAAGACGGGACGTATACAATCAAAACGACGAATCTCGAATTGAAAGGAACGCCGAACAGCGGGAAGGTAAACGTGTCCTTCCGCGGCGTATCGCTCGGTGAATGGGACATGAACGATTCGATCCGCCAATTCATTCAAACGGCGAAACAAAATAAATGAATTCGGGGATAGTATGGGAATGGAATGCCGTGACGATCTTGCTCCTCGTCATCGTCCTTCTTTCCGTTCTGCAAGGGGTGATGAGAGGCGCTACGGGGTCTATGCGTCACCTCTTCTTCTTTATTATGGACTCGTTGTTTACGTTCATGTCCTTGTTCATCACCTTTCATATGTCGCTATGGCTTTCTCCATACGTTCAACGTCAATTCGCCGCTTGGAACATTGCGATTCCGCCGCATTCTTTGGCTTGGTGGGAGCAAATGTATTACACGTTTATTACCGGAATACGCGATTTCGCTCTGCTGCGCTTTGCGATTCTGTTCATGCCCCTCTATCTGATCGTGCGGATGGTGCTGGCATGGATCGGGGCGCATACCGTAATGCGCGGAGGCGGTGCGTCCGCGCAGAGCAGCCGTGGAGAGGGTCGGCAATCGGGGATGATGCGCGTGCTCCAGGGGACAGTCAATTGGCTTGTCGGTGCCGTGCTGGGCGGTGCTGTCGGAGTTGCGCGCGCCTTTTTCGTCATCTTGGTGTTATTTGCCTATGTCACACTGCAGCCTAATACGAAAGCAAGTGATATGATACAAGCTTCGTCTGCTTATCGCACCGTGGCAAGCCGGGTCATCGAGCCGGTAGCCGGCAACTTTATCGCGGATCAGCTTCCTGTGTTTACTTCGCAGGTGGAGAAGGAATTAAGCGCGCTGATGCAGCGGAAGTACGAGGTAATCGATAATCAAATCCCGCCCGATATCGAGCAGGCTGCGCTTGAAATTACGCGCGGCGCGAAGACGGATGAGGATAAAGCGCGCCGGTTATACGACTGGATCGGCAGCCGGGTGCAGTATGATTGGGACAAAGCGCGACAGTATGAGACGAAGCGCATTTGGAAGGAGCAGGGGCCCGAAGAGACATTTGCGTCCAAACAGGGCGTATGCATTGATTACGCGCGTCTATACGCGGTTATGGCGCGCGTGGTTGAGCTCGACGCGAAGGTGGTGACAGGGCTCGGATATAACGGAACAGGCGGCTATGGCCCGCATGCATGGAACGAAGTATGGCTGCGCGAGGACAAGCGGTGGATTCCGCTCGATGCAACATGGGCAAGCTCCGGCGACTGGTTCAACCCGCCGAAGTTCGATGCGACGCATATCCCGGACAAGCTGCTTTCTGCCAGCAATTTTTCCTCGCCTTAATATTCTGAACAACCTCTTTGAATGTAGAGGAACGGATATGGTAAAATAGACAGGATTGTAAAGTAAAGCAAGAAAGGATGATGAGGCTTGAGTCATCCACATGCGGATGATCCGCAGAAGCGTGAACTCCAGAACCGCCGGAATTTCTCGTTCCGGTTGAACTTATTCTTTTTTATAACCTTTGTCGTATTTACCGTGCTTATCGTGCGGCTGGCGATATTGCAATTCGTAGAAGGCCCCAGCCTGAAGGAGAAGGAGTCGCAGCTCGGGTTCCGGGAGACGGCGATTCCGCCGCTGCGGGGCACGATTTGGGATGCTTCCGGCAAGACGAGGGTGGCATATTCGACGGCGACCCAGTCGCTCTATTTCAACGTGGAGAAGAACTACGGAGATCCGAAGAAAGCCAAGCTGACGGAGACTCAGGAGAAGAACCGTGAAGAGGCCAAGCTTCTGGCGAACCGGCTAGCCGAAGTGTTCAATACGCTAGGGACTCCGAGCGAGAAGCCGTTAACGCAAGATGTCATATATAATGAGCTGATGGATTTAGAAGGAAAGAGAAATTTCGTCTATGTGCCGCGCCTCATCAAGACCGGGCTGACACAGAAGGAAATCGCGTATTTTCTCGAGCATAAGCCGGAATTCAAAGGCATCGACATTGTCGAAGACAGCGTGCGCAACTATGATCCCGATTCGGTAGCCGTGCAGACGGTGGGCTACTTGAAGAAGTTCAAAGGGGTGCGCGAGGACTCTTCCTATTACAAAGAAAAATATGAAAACCGCAATGAGTTGTCCACTGAAGAGCAGTATTTGGAATACGAGGATGTCGGCTTCGACGGCATAGAGCTCATGTACCAGGATGAGCTGCGAGGCTTGAACGGCGTCAAGAAGTTCCCGGTCAACGTTGCCGGACGCATTATCGGTCCGATGGAATTGACGAGGCCGCAGAGGGGCAATGATCTCTATTTGACGATTAACAAAGATATTCAGGAACGAACGGAAACCGCGATTATGGAGCATCTGAAGAAGCTCCGCAATTCGTCCAACCGGTTCGAATCGGCTCCGAACGCCCGTACAGGCTTTGCCGTCGCAATGGAAGTGGACACAGGCAATGTAGTATCTATTGCGAGCATGCCTGACTACGATACGAACGTGTGGAAGAACGGAGCGATAAGTCCTGAAAACTATCGAAATAATCAGTATTTCATGGGCAACGGGGCAATCCGTGAAGTGCAGGCGCCTTATGAGGATGACAAGGAGCGGATGAAGCATCCGAGCTCGCTCGTCTATCTCGGCTCGACGATGAAGCCGTTGTCCGTACTCATAGGCTTGCAGGAGGGATTTTATGGCCCTTACTATGAATACTATGACAATGGGTATGCAGAAATTGGTCGTAAAGGCTACGAACGTAAGATATGGAACTCGAGCCGCCGTTCATATGGACGTATGAATATTCCGTATGCATTAGAGAAATCGTCCAACGCATTTATGGTAGATATGATCGGGAAACGATTGTACAGCATGCCGGAGAAGAATGGCAAGAACGGTCTGCAAATTTGGGATGAATACATGGAAGCATTCGGTCTCGGCGTCAAGACCGGCAGCGGCCTCCCGGGCGAGTTCCTTGGCTTGAAGGATTACATGGCGGAAGCGGAAAGAAATAATGCCCAATCTGCCTTGGCATTTGCTTCATTTGGCCAATTAGGGAAATATACGACGCTTCAGCTTGCGCAGTATGCGACAACGCTCGCCAACCACGGCCAGCGCGTCAAGCCGCAGTTCGTCAGCAAAATTGTGGATGGGGAAGGTAAAGTAGTCAAAACATTCGGCCGCGAGGTGTTGAACGAAACCTCATTCAATCAACAATACTGGGATGTCGTCGAGCAAGGGATGCTGAAGGTCGGCGTTCAAGGGTTCGATGGCTTCCCTTATCAGTTCTACCGCAAGACGGGTACGTCCGAGCAGGATGTTGGCGGCGGTAAGCGCGTTGAGAACGCGGTATTTATCGCATATGCGCCTGCGGATAAGCCGAAGCTGGCGGTGGCCGTCGTCGTGCCGGAAGGCGGCTACGGTTCATACGGGGCTGGCCCGATCGCACGTGAAATCTTCGATGCGTATGACGAAGAATACGGCTTGGATGGCGTGCCGAAGAAGAAGGCGAAGACAGATACCGTGAAGTCAGAGACAGAAGCGGAAGAATAAAGATTGCCGTAAGGCCAAGAAATTGAGATGACAACAACAAGAAAAAGACTTTGTCCACTGTCCGGAAAGCGCACCAGAAATGGGGTGTCCGCATAGAATAATGACAAAGTCTTTTCTTTTTTTTACCACAAATGTTGTATTGAAGAAACATTTTTGCATATATTGAAAAAAGAAGGTGTGTAACAAAATTTTTGAATCTATCAAAAAATGGAATCAGGGGAAGCGGAAAGATAGGAGAGTGCAGGTTGAATGATTAGGAAATTGGGGAAAGCGGCAAGTAAAGTGAAATGGAATTCGGCGATAAAGAGGTTGCTGATGACGGTGCTATTCCTGAGTGTAGCGCTTGCTCTTGCAGCCTGCGGCAAGGCGACCGAGGAGAAACCGGCAGATGGAGGTGTGAAGGCTGACAGCAAGCTGAAGGTGACCGCGACGATCGGCATGATTGCGGACGTCGTCAAAGAAGTAGGCGGCGATCATGTGGATGTTATCGGCTTAATGGGACCGGGCGTCGATCCGCATCTGTATAAAGCGTCGCAAGGGGATATCAAGAAGCTTGACGATGCGGATATTGTGTTCTACAACGGACTTCACCTTGAAGGCAAAATGGTCGATATTTTGGAGAAGATGAGCGAGAGCAAGACAACGGTTCCCGTCTCGAAAACCATTCCGGAACCGGAGCTGCTGGCTGACCCGGCATTGAAAGAATCACATGACCCGCACATTTGGTTTAACGTGAAAAATTGGATGAAGGCGACCGAGGTCATACGTGACACGTTGATAAATGAAGATGTCGTAAATGCGGACGAATATAAGCAGCGGGCAGAGGCCTATTTAAGCAAATTAACGGAGCTGGATTCGCTTGTAAGAGCGCGCGTTGCGGAAATCCCGGAAGCAAGCCGGGTGCTCGTCACGGCGCATGACGCGTTCGGATACTTCGGTGAAGCGTATGGAATGAAGGTGATGGGACTGCAAGGGATTAGCACCGCCTCCGAGTACGGAAGCAAGGATGTATCGGATCTGCGCGATTACCTCATTGAGAACAAAATCAAAGCGGTCTTCATCGAGTCAAGCGTGCCGCAAAAGGCGATTGAAGCGGTTATCGAAGGGGCAAGGAAAAAGGGCCACGAGGTGGTCATCGGCGGAGAGCTGTTCTCTGACGCAATGGGCGAACCCGGAACAGCAGAAGGCACTTACATCGGTATGGTCCGCCATAACGTAAATACGATTGTGGAAGCATTGAAATAAACGGAAATAATAGAACTTATTTACAGTGGTTGGTTGGCACGATCGACCCCCGTGGAGAGAGGAGCGAGCAGCTTGCAAAATACGGAGAAGACGCCTCTGCAGGTCAAAGGCTTGACAGTGGCCTATCAGAAGAAGCCAGTGCTGCGCAATGTTGGCTTTACGATTCCCGAAGGGAATCTTATCGGCATTATCGGCCCGAACGGCGCCGGAAAATCAACTTTAATCAAGGCCGTGCTCGGGCTCATTCCGAAGGTGAGCGGAGAGGTGAGCATATATGGCAAGCCGTACGTAGAGACGCGCAAGCGGGTAGGGTATGTGCCCCAACGGGAGTCGGTAGACTGGGATTTCCCGACGAACGCGCTCGATGTGGTCATGATGGGGCGGTACGGTCATCTTGGGTGGTTCAAGCGTCCAGGCGCGAAGGAGAAAGAAATGGCGCTCGATTGTCTCGCCAAGGTCGGCATGGCCGATTTCGCAGAACGGCAAATCAGTCAATTGTCAGGAGGACAGCAGCAGCGCGTTTTTCTAGCCCGGGCTCTCGCCCAAAATGCGGATTTGTACTTTATGGATGAGCCGTTCGCCGGTGTAGACGCAATGACGGAGAAAGCCATCATTACGCTCTTGAATGAATTGAAGCGACAAGGCAAGACGGTGCTGGTCGTTCACCATGACTTGGCTACCGTCAAGGAATATTTTGATTGGGTTCTTCTGCTTAATGTTGAATTGGTCGCATTTGGGCCGACGGAAGATATCTTCACGACGACGCTGTTACAATTCACATACGGCGGCCGCCTTGCCGTGCTGGATCAGCAGCCAGGCGCCGTTCTGGCAGAATCGAGGTGAACGGTATGTTCGGTATTTCATGGAGCGTGCTGAGTGACCCTAATACGCAGTGGATTCTTATCGGTTGCTTGCTGCTCGGGCTGATGAGCGGAATTGTGGGCAGCTTCGCCTATTTGCGGAAGCAGAGCTTGGTCGGGGATACACTCGCTCATGCCGCTCTGCCCGGCATCTGCATAGCTTTCATGCTGACGGGCGTCAAGTCTTTGCCGTTATTCTTTCTCGGCGCATTTCTTTCCGGCATGCTGGCGACAGCAGGCATCTCGATCTTGACGCGCTATACGCGCATAAAAGCGGATGCTGCCATGGGAATTATGCTCTCGGTGTTTTTCGGGGCCGGAATCGTCCTGCTGACGCACATTCAACATTCCAACTATGGAAATCAGAGCGGACTGGATAAATTTTTGTTCGGTCAAGCGGCATCCATGATTCAGAGCGATGTTTATACCATGGCCGGTGTATCTGTGCTTATCATTGCGGCATGCAGTCTGCTCTTCAAGGAATTCAAGATGCTGAGCTTCGATCCGGGCTTTGCCCGCGGCCTAGGCTTTCCGGTAGCGATGTTGGAGCAATTGCTGATGCTGTTTACGGTTATGGCCGTCGTCGTCGGCATCCAAGCCGTTGGCGTAGTGCTTGTCGCCGCGTTGCTGATTACTCCGGCCGTGTCAGCGCGTTATTGGACGGACCGCTTGGGGCTTATGGTCACGTTAAGCGGTGTATTCGGCGCAGCAGGCGGCGTCATTGGCACGCTCGCAAGCACGGCGACGAGCAATTTGCCGACGGGACCGCTCAGCGTGCTGGCCGTCACATTCGTATTCCTTTGTTCCGTGGTGTTTGCGCCACGCCGGGGCATGCTTGCGAAGTGGATCCGCCGTCTTCGCAACAACCGTTCCATTCGCGAGAATGAGCGTTCCCGCCAAGCGCAAGCGAGCCCGCGGCTGCGGAAGGAGGCGTCCTTATGACCGACTTGTGGATTATACTGACCGGCGCGCTCGTTGCTGCAACATGCGGAATTTTGGGCTGTTTCCTCGTGTTGCGGAAAATGTCCATGATAGGCGATGCTATCAGCCATTCCGTGCTGCCGGGTATCGTAATCGCTTTTATGGTGAGCGGTTCGCGCGATTCGTTCGTCATGCTGCTCGGCGCTTCGATCGTCGGTCTCATTACGGTGTTTCTCATTCAGATGTTCCAACAAAGCGGCGTCCAGTCTGACGCAGCGATCGGCGTCGTTTTTACGGCTCTGTTCGCGGTGGGCGTTGTGCTCGTGAGCTTGAATGCGCGTAACGTAGACCTTGACCTAGACTGCGTGCTGTTCGGCGAAATAGCCTATGTGCACTGGAATACGATATCCATCTCCGGGATCGATATCGTGCCGAAGGCCGTCTGGATCCTCGGATTTACGCTGCTTGTCATTTTGCTGGTCGTCGGATTGTTCTACAAGCAATTCAAAATATGCGCGTTCGATCCGGCCATGGCGCTCGCCTGCGGCATACCGGTGGCGCTGTTCCACTATTTGCTCATGGGGCTCGTCTCGATGACGACGGTGGCCTCCTTCGAAAGCGTCGGCGCCATTCTCGTCGTTGGCATGCTCATCGTGCCGGCATCGACAGCATATTTGCTTACCGAACGGTTGAGCGTCATGATTGTGTATAGTGTTGCCATCGGCATTACATGCGCGGTTGCGGGATATTATCTGTCCGCCCTGCTGGATGCGTCCATTGCGGGAATGATGGTGACGGTAGCAGGGGCTTTGTTCGTGCTGGCGCTCATCCTCTCGCCTTCGCATGGCTTGCTCGTTCGTGTGCTGAAGCGCCGCCGGATGGCGGAAGGAACTGCATAATGGAGATGAGGGAACGCTCCTTGCTCGGTATATTCGGGCAATGGGGCGTTTTTGTCGTATGATGCGATAACAGACAGTTAAACTAGGAAGGAAGTCTTTGTTGTAGCCGCATCGTTATGATACAATGTCGTTATGCAAATTTACGTATGACAAACTTCAACATATTCAAATATACAAGTATACAAGCTTCGACAATAACGACGGCAACGAGTCTGAAGCTGGACAGCCAGAGCTGGGAGTGAATGCTGAAATGAGTAAATATACATTATTGGCCCTTGATATGGATGGAACGGTGTTGGACGAAGATCAGAACATCAGCAGTGAAACGGCGGATGCAATTCGCGCCGCGCGCGATGCGGGCGTCATTGTCATGTTCTCTACGGGGCGGGCGTTTCAGAACGCGCAGCCTTATGCGGAGGAGCTTGGATTGGAGTCGCCGATGGTAACGGTAAATGGCAGTGAAGTATGGAAAAATCCGCATGAATTGCTTGTACGCCACCTGCTTGACCGCGATACGGTTAGAAAAATGGTGGAGCTGTCAGAAAAGCACGACGCTTGGTTCTGGGCTTACTCCACAGAGCGACAATATAATCGAGAGAACTGGGATGCTGATATTGACGCGGAGGAATGGCTGAAATTCGGCTACTTTACGGAGGATGACAACGTTCGGGAACAGCTGTGGAAAGAACTGCGCGCGATGGGCGGACTGGAATTGACTAATTCATCGCCTCATAATATAGAGATCAATCCGATCGGAATAAGTAAAGCATCGGGCATTCAGACCGTGTGCGATCTGCTTGGATTTACGATGTCGCAAGTAGTTGCTGTAGGAGACAGCTTGAATGATCTGGCGGTAATCCGGGCGGCAGGACTTGGCGTTGCTATGGGCAATGCGCAGGATGAAGTAAAGAACGCGGCGGATGTCGTCGTACGTTCGAACAATGAACATGGCGTGGCCCAAGTAATCCAGGAATATTTATTGTAGAAAACTTATGGTGAGTGTTCAAAAAGTGACTTTTTGAGCAACCTCTTTTGGAGGCGTCTATCTATGACCATCCTTGCTTGGTTATGTGTGATCGCATTATTTGTTATTGGCATGGCCGGTGCGATCTACCCGATCCTGCCGGGAGCGCTCGCGATCTATGCAGCTTTCTTTGCATATGGCTTGTTTATCAGCTTCGAACCGTTCGGATTCTGGTTCTGGGCGATACAGACAATGATCGTAGCCGTATTGTTCATAGCCGATTACGTCGTCAATGCATGGGGCGTAAAACGGTTCGGCGGATCACGCGCTTCGATTATCGGCAGTACGATTGGAATTCTGATCGGCCCATTCGTTATACCGGCGTTCGGTATTATACTGGGACCGCTTCTCGGCGCGTTTGTCGGGGAGATTATTGCCGGGGCTAATGTTGAGACATCAGCGAAGTCGGCTATTGGAGCGGTCGTCGGTTTGTTTTCAAGTATCGTGGTAAAATTTGCTTTGCAAATCGTGATGATTATCCTGTTCTTCATTTGGGTGTTCATGTTCTAATGTAGAAGAGCTTCGACAGAGGCTCTTCCTGCTTGTATGACCTATTGAGGCACGGGCTAGCATAAAGAAAGAAGGGAAACGTTTGGCAAAGGAATCATTTATAAAAGGAACGCTCATCATTGCCGCCGCGACGTTGGTGGCGCGTGTGCTCGGCTTATTCCAGCGCGTGCCGCTCGAGCATATGCTGGGGTCCGTCGGGAACGCTTCGTTCGCGGCTTCGCAGACGGTATATCTCATGATTCTTGCCGTTGCGACGGCGGGTATTCCAAGCACACTGAGCAAAATGGTCTCCGAACGCTATGCGCTGAACCAAGTGCGCGAAGCGGAGCGGGTCTATTATGCGGCGCTCTTGTTCGGATTAATCTCTGGCGTCGTAACGACGGCTCTGCTGTTCATATTCGCACCGCTCTATGCAGATATGATCCAGCTGCCGCAAGCGGCGCTTGCCATTCGTGCGCTGGCTCCGGCACTGCTGTTGTTCCCGGTTATCGCCATGATGCGCGGCTACACACAAGGCCGCAACATGATGCAAGCGAGCGGGGTGTCTCAGATCGTGGAGCAGGTTCTCCGCGTCGTGACTGCGATCGGACTAGCCTTCGTGCTCGTGCAGAACGGAGCGTCCCAGGAATGGACGGCGGCTGCGGCTTCCTTCGGCGGCGTGCTGGGAAGCATCGGCGCCTTCATCATTATGGTATATTATCTCGGCAAGCTGCGCCAGGCAGATCGCAAGGCGGGCATCCGTGCGCGCCGCACCGGGGTTAAAAAGGTTCCTTTGAGTGATATTTTCCGTTCGATCTTTGCTTTGTCCGTGCCTATCGTACTGTCATCATTGGCCGTACCTGCGGTCAACTTCATCGACACTTCCATTACGATACCCCTGCTCGCTCCGGATCTTGGACAAGTGGAAGCCGCGCATTTATACGGGATTCTCGGGCAAAGGGCACAATCGATTGCGGGCATACCGCCGATTTTGGCCATTGCGCTCAGCACTTCGCTTATCCCGGTCATTTCGGCGGCATTTGCCAAGCGCGACATGAATCACTTGAAACGCCAGACCTCTTTGGCAATGCGTATTTCTGTCTTGAGCGGCATGCCGATCGTATTGGCGCTTGCAGTCGGAGCTTATTCTGTCAACGGCTTCTTGTTCAGTACGCTGGATGGTGCCGGGATTATTGCCATGCTTACATTTGGAACCATTTTCCAAATTACGATGATGACGTCAAGCTCGATTCTGATCGGTCTAGGCAAGCCTTATATCGCTATGATTAGCGTAACACTTGGCATTATTATAAAATTGCTCGCAAGTTTTGGACTTGTTCATTTCTTCAGCATTTACGGCATCATTGGCGGTACGGCGATAAGCTTCCTGATCATTACATGGCTCAATCTTCGCGTCATGAAAAAGGTAGTTCCGTTCGAGGTGCTCGGCAATCGTTGGCCGGGCTTCCTGCTGACCATAGCACTGGCCGGCGGCTTAGGCTTCGGTGTCGAGAAGCTGGGGGAGCAGTTGGTAGGAATATTGCCGGCCAAGCTTGTATATATGTTTACGGCCGGTATTGTAGCTCTGGTTGTCGTAGTATTGTTCGTGGTTGGATTGGTCGCTTTCCGCGTCGTGCGCCAGGATGAGCTGGGAAGCTATCCGCGTCTCGTTCAGAAGGCGCTGCGCCCGTTAATGCGCCTGCAAGGCGGCTCGACACGGGGGCGTTCGCGGAGATAGAACTGCAAAAAACAAGACTGTGCCTAAGAGAGCTTAGAGGCGCAGTTTCTTTCCCTAAAAATAGGACTGAATATTAAAAATGGCTTAGCTCCCGTATTATTAATAGGGATCTAAGCCATTTTTAATTTTTTAAATGATAGAAGTTGAGCAATTAAAAAACGTGTTCAATTTTAATATAACGTATAGTTTAGAAGCAATCAGGCAGGCGCGAATCAATCATTACCTTTAATTACCTCCCACCTTTTTTCTGAAAAAGTATAAAAAAATGATAAATATTTCCGATATACGAACAGGGTTTGACTTGACTTCAAGACTGGCAAAGGGGATTTTACATTGAAATACTATAGAAATTGGGCTCAATCGATTCGACGTTCTCTACATAGAAAGATTATTCTCCTGCTTACCAGCTTTATTATCGTTCCGACGATTGTCCTCATTGTTATCTTAACCATCACGGCATCCAACAACACGAAAGATATGATGTATGACGAGGTCAATGAAGCGACGCAATCCATTTCGCGGCTGTTGAATCAGACGTACGAGGCAAATGCGCATATGATAAGCAGCTTGGCGGATGGCATTAGCAAGAACTCGCAGGATGTGGCGCGGATTAAAAATCGGGTCACGGATCTGGCAGGAGACATCGATAACATATTATTTGCCTATGTGTTGCTGGGAGATCAATATATCGACAACAGCGGCAGCAAGATTGATATCGATGATGCGAAAAAACGCGAGTGGTATCAAGTGGCTAAAGAGCGTGCGGGCGAAGTTATCGTCTCCAAGCCTTATCAAGACATGATTACGGGGCAAATGATCGTGACGTTCTCGCGTTCGTTAGCTAATGGTGACGGGGTTGTAGGCCTCGACGTCTCAATCGATAACTTAAATCAATCGGTAAGCCAATTCAAAGTGGGAGACAGCGGCTACATCAGCCTTGTTGACAAGGATAATAACGTATTATCCCATCCCGTATACAAGCAAGGCTCCCAGCTGAACAAAGAACAATATAAAGAGCTGCTGTCAGGCGAAAACGGCGAGTTTAAGTCGGACGTTGACGGCAGACATGAATTCATCAGCTACGACAAACGGAATAAGCTGGGCATCAATATCGTATCGGTCCTGAGCCTAAGCGAAATCGAGGCGCAAGCGAATGAAATCGTCATTATCGCTTCCGTGTTTCTCGTCATAATAATTGGTCTTATTTCCTTATTTCTGTGGATGTTCATTCGTAAAATCATACGCCCTGTCGTGCGGATTCAACAAATGACGGAGCGGATTGCCGACGGTGATTTCTCGGTTCGCGTTCCGGCGGGTGCAAGGTTGGATGAAATCGGCCGTCTGGAAAAGAATTTCAATGCCATGACGCAATCCTTATCCGACATTATGACGCAAATACGCGAAGTATCCGAAGCGGTTGCGGCTTCTGCTGAGGAGCTGTCCGCTAATTCGGAGGAGAACGTAAGCTCCTTGCAAGAGGTAGCAGCCTCCTACCAGCAAGTGTCGGCACAATCGGCACAGTTGAACGAGCGCTTGAATACGGTAACGGACCAAGCGCATCAATCCTCGGCACATCTCAATCGTGTCGTCACGCTGGTCGGCAGCTCCTCCCATGCGGCCCACGAGATGAGCGAATGGGCAGTGAGCGGAGGAACGGCGCTGGACAAGGTGCGCATGCAGATGGATGCTATTACGCAGAACACGGAACAGGCCAAAGCGGAGACGGAGCGATTGAATGAACAGTCGCATCACATTCATCGTATCGTTGCCTTTATCCAAGAGGTGGCTGCCCAGACGGAGCTGCTTGCGCTGAACGCAGCCATTGAAGCGGCGCATGCTGGTGAACACGGGCGCGGCTTCGCAGTCGTAGCGGATGAGGTCCGCAAGCTGGCAGAGGAGACGAAGGAGGCCGCCGGGAAGATTACGGGCATGGTGCAGCAGATTAGAGAGCGTTCTGACTCGGTGTGGACCGCCATGCAGAATGGAGTCGAGTCCGTGGCCATGGGCCAACAGTTGACAGAATCGGTAACGAACAGCTTTACGGATATTTTTCAAGCGATCGATGAAATGAACGCTCAGTTGAGTCACGTAACGGAATTGGGGGCCCAACTGGCGTCTTCGAACGCTGAGATGATCGAATCATTCGATGCAGCAAGCGAAATGACGAACGGCACGCTAATGGAGATGGAGACCGTCGCGGCAGCGAGTGAGCAGCAAAATGCGGCAATGCAAGAAATGGCCTCATATGCGAATCATTTGGCAAGCATCGCCGATGATTTGCAGCAGCTATCCGCGCGCTTCAAGTCATAAATGCAGTTGTAAAAGAGCGTCTGCGCCCGAAAAGGGCAGGACGCTCTTTTTGCTGTCGCAAATGACAGGATTCTGTCCACTGGATCTGTTCAGTTTCGTTCAACGGCGACAATGCTTCTGCGGAAATCAGTATGCAACACGGGATGCTTTTCAAGGGGGACTGTTTATAGCTTTTCCGGCAGGTGCAACTGATTTGCAACCGTCATCCTGTTTACTGGAAGCGACTCTAGAACGAACAATGAGGTGGACGACTTGAATGAAGTGTTCATTGCGAGTGCCGTGCGTACTCCAATCGGAGCGTTTCAGGGCAATTTCCGGGATATGGCGGCTGTGGATCTGGGCGCATCTGTCATGGAAGAAGCCTGTAAACGCGCAAAAATTGCAAATGAGCGGGTAGATCATGTCTACATGGGACAGGTGCTGCAGGCCGGAATTGGGATGAATGGCGCGAGACAGGCAGCATTGAAGGCGGGAATTCCGGTGCATGTTCCGGCGACGAGCGTGAATCTTGTATGCGGGTCGGGCATGCAGACGGTGATGCTGGGAGCGCAATGCATACGCTCTGGAGATGCGGGCGTAATCGTGGCGGGCGGCATGGAAAATATGACGCAGTCCCCTTATCTGCTGAAGCAGGCTCGTCAAGGTTACCGGTATGGACATGGAGAACTGATTGACTCGGTGCTGTTTGACGGATTGACGTGCGCAATCGACCATCAGCCAATGGGAATGACGGCGGAACGCCTTGCCGAGCGTTACGGTCTGACACGCGAGCAGCAGGACGCCTTTGCGCTGCAAAGCCAGCAACGCGCGGAAGCGGCGATGGGGGACGGGCGGTTCCAGGAGGAGACGGTCGCGATATCCATTGCGGACCGCAAGGGCAGCGCGCGGCTGATCGCCGCGGATGAGCATCCGCGGCGGGGAATGACGATGGAGGCGCTTGCCAAGCTGAAGCCGGCCTTCAGTGCCCAAGGCACGGTGACGGCCGGCAATTCGTCCGGCATCAATGACGGCGCGGCTGCCGTCGTGCTGTGCAGCCAAGAGGCGGCTGCCGCGCATAGCCTCGCGCCCATGGCTGCCATTCGCGGGTATGCCGCGGTCGGGCTTGAACCGGAGTGGATGGGGCTTGGCCCGGTTCCCGCCGTCAAGCAGGCGCTCCGCAAAGCAGGCTTGCGGCTGCAGGATATCGGCCTGTTCGAAATCAACGAAGCGTTCGCGGCCCAGTCGCTGGCCGTCATGCGCGAGCTGGAGCTTGAACCGGAGCGGGTGAACGTGAACGGCGGCGCCATTGCGCTCGGCCATCCAATCGGGGCAAGCGGCACGCGGGTGCTGATCACCTTGCTTCACGAGATGCAGCGCAGACAAGTTCGATACGGCGCAGCGGCTCTGTGCGTAGGAGGCGGTCATGGTGTCGCTGTTGTTGTCGAACGAGGCTGAGCACGAATGGAGGAATCAGGCAGTGCATGACAGTGCGGTTCGCTGGTTCGATAAGCGGTGTCAGTCTACACCGGAGCGGATTGCAGTGGTGGATTGGCAAAAGGGACGCCGTCTCACCTACCGCAGCCTTCATAGTCGCGCGGAGCGCTTGGCTGGCGCATTGCAGTCGGCAGGCATTAAGCTGGGCGATCGCGTCGCCATCCTGCTGCACAATCAGGCCGAAATGTTGGAGGCTATGCTTGCCTGCGGCATGATTGGAGCGATTGCGGTGCCATTGAATTGGCGGCTGTCGATTCCGGAGCTGAGCGAAATTATACTGGACTGCGATCCGAAGCTGCTGTTGTATGACAGTGATGAGGCGGAGTTGACCCGGCTCGTAACGGGGCTGCAGCTATTATCCTGCGCTCTGCTGACTGTAATGGCTCTTGAATCGGATAAACAATTATGTGGGGATTCCGACAAGGGACCGGAAGAGGAAGCGGACAAAAAATCGGATGGGGCGCGCCCTGCGAGTTCAGCCGGTGAACGTGCGGTGGTGCAGCGGGCGGCTCTGGCACTCGACGATGCGTGGATGATGATCTATACCGGCGGCACGACTGGCAAGCCGAAGGGGGTTGTGCTGACCCACGGCTCGGTATTTTGGAATGCGGCCAACACGGTCGTCAGCTGGCAGTTGACGGAAGCCGACGTGACGCCGACCATATTGCCGATGTTTCATACCGGCGGGATGAACGCGCTGACGATGCCGATGCTGATGGCCGGAGGAACAGTCGTCGTGGTTCGATCGTTTCAATGCGAGGAGATGGTGCGCCTGTTGAACGAAGAGCGGTGCACGATAGCGCTCATGGTGCCGACCATGTACCATATGCTTATTCAATCCGACGCGTTTGCCCGCTCGGAATTTCCGACGATGCGGGCGTTTCTGTCTGGAGGGGCGCCCTGCCCGTTATCGGTATATCAAGCCTTCAAGGCGAAGGGTCTTCCATTCAAAGAAGGATACGGAGCGACCGAATCGGGACCGAACAACTTCGTGATTGACCCGCTCATCGCGGCACAGAAGCCAGGATCTGTCGGGCTTCCGATGCTGTTCAGCGAGGTGAAGCTCGTCACGGCCGAAGGAGATGCTTTAAATTCGCAATCTGATCAGGTAGGGGAGCTCGCGCTTCGGGGCGGGCATTTATTCTCGCGCTATTGGAATAATCCGGAGGCGACATCGGGCGCGATGCGCGAAGGTTGGTTTTTGACGGGTGATCTGGCGAAACAAGACAAGGACGGTTATTTTTATATCGTCGGACGCAAAAAAGATATGATTATTACCGGCGGAGAGAACGTGTATCCGCTGGAGGTGGAGCAGGCGCTGGAAAGCCATCCGGGAGTCAAGGAGGCGGCGGTTGTCGGCCTGGCGGACGTTAAGTGGGGAGAGGTCGTCGCGGCGGTTATTGCAGCAGATGCCGACGCCCCTGCTACGGAGGCCGACCTCGTGGCTTACTGCGCTGCGCGTATCGGCAAATATAAAGTGCCGAAGCGGTTCCTGTTCGTGGCAGAGCTGCCGAAGACGGCGGTAGGCAAATTGGACAAGAAACGAATGAAGCAGTGGTTCGGCGGTTGACGCAGTCAGCCGCTCATTTTTTTGCAAAGGGCATGGGGAATCGAATCAAGTATGCTACAATAAACAGGAGAATGTTGGAAAAGAGAGGTTCTGCATGAAAGAAGGACGCGTGCTTAAAATGAAGTTGATGCCGCCCCCTTTGAAAAAGCAGCTGCTTCACCGCCCTCAGATAGCCAAGCGGCTCTCCCGCATACCGGACTACCCGCTCACTGTGCTGACATCAGGTCCGGGTTTCGGCAAGACGACGGCGCTCTCCGCATTTCTTCGTTCCTCTGACATGACGTATGCATGGTACGGCGTATCTCCCCAGGACAATGACTTCATTCCTTTTGTATCTCATATCGTCTATACGCTTAGGCAAGCGGTTCCCGAATTCGGAGAGACGATGCTTGCCGAGCTGAGAAGCGGGAACCGGAGCGGCAGCGAGGACATCTATGCGTTGGCAGATTTGTTTCTGAATGAACTAACCGGACTTCCACAGCTGACGGTGCTCATTATCGACGATTATCATCTAGTGGAAGCAGCCGACAGCATCGAGCAGTGGATGCAATATGTGCTCGCTTATTTGCCCGATTGCGACAAGCTGCGGTTCGTCATCTCCTCCCGTTCGCGACCGCAATGGGACAGGTTAGCCTCCATGCGAATCCGTGGCCATTTACTTGAACTCACCAAAGAAGATCTCACCTTTAATGAAGAAGAAATCGATGTTCTGTTCAGCGATTACTATGATTACCCGCTGACGAAGCGGCAAATCCACCAGGTGTACGAGCAGACGGAAGGATGGATCATTGCGGTCCAGCTTATTTGGCAGCGCTTACTTTCATCGAATGGATCGTTGGAAGAGGTGCTTGAGGCTCCTCGGGAAACGATGGAGGACCTATTCCAATTTCTAGCATTGGAGCTGTTCCAGAAGCAGCCGTCTTCCATCCGCACGTTCATGCTGGAGACGAGCATCTTTGACGAGCTGACCGGAGAGTGGTGCGACGCGGTATGCGGAAGGAGCGGCTCTCATGCCTTGCTGCTTCAGTTGTGCGGTGGCGGTATTTTAACGGCGGTTGACGATCGGCAATTTCGTTATCATGCTTTATTTCGGGAATTTTTGGCGGAACAGCTCAGGAGACAGCCGGAGTGGCATGAATCTTTGTTGAGGCAGGCGGTGCACGTTTTTGCGGCCCGCAAACGATACGACCTTGCGATGACGCAAGCCGTTGCGCTGCAAGATCCGGATGAAATGGCGTTGTTGCTGCAGGACGGAGGCAGCGAGCTGATACAGAACGGCCATCTGGAGCTTGTCTACACCTCGTTAATGAAGCTGCCGGAGCGCACAAAGCATCGTCATCCTTATCTGCTTGTCCTTCAAGGCGATATTTTCCGTTATCAATGTCAATATGAAGCGGCGTGTGAGCAGTATCGGCTGGCAGAGTACGGAGCCGGAAGCGTTGGCAATCGGATGGTGCAGATGCTGGCCCTCGAAGGACAGTCGCTCTTATATTTGGATACGATTCGGCCGGGAATGGCGGAGACGCTGCTTGAACGGGCCATTGCGCTGGCAGAATCGTTGTGCGGATACTACCCGCCGTTAGAGCAAGAGGCTGGAACGGATCCGTTAGGGCCGGGTCCGTCTGGCAACCAAACGCACGAACAAGCTCAAGCCCCGATCGCCACTTATTACTCCACGTGGCACGATCATACGGGAGAGCGGCAGCGGCTGGCGCGGCTGTATGCGATGATGGCGGAAAATATGCTGAACGCGGGCAGGGGAATGGAAGCGCAGATCTGGTATGATCGGGCGATCCGCGTGGATCGGGATAGCCGTGACTGGCTTTTGGAGGCGAGGCTGTGTCTGCGAACGGGTAGGCTGCGCGAAGCGAAGGCGAAGCTGATGCGGGCGCAGCATTTGGAACGGGAAGAAGGGACGCTCTACCGAGGCCTCAGCTATCATCCGAAGACGCTGTCGCGGTCCCATCGTGAAATCGATCTGCTGCTGTCGTTTATCGACAGCATGTGCGGCGAACCAAGCTCGGCTAAGCGGGCAGCCGAAGCCGGCATGATGCACGGCATTCGCTTAAAGGCGCCGTTCGTGGAAGCGTGCGGCTGGATGAGAATGGGGAATGCCGCGCAATTGATGGGCACCTACGATGCCGAGGTGGCATCCGATTGCTATCATACGGCACTGACCATCATGGAGCGCTTGGAGGTAAAGCGGGGAAACGCAGAGCCTTATATGGGCTTATGCCTGGTGTACGGCAAAGCCCGATCGGCGGAAACGGCGCTTCGTTACGGCCAGACCGCGTGGGCTGAGACGCAAAGCGCGAACGATGGCTGGCTGACCGCGCTCATCAGATTGAGCATGGGGATAGCGCTGTTCTACGCCAATCGCTGCGAGGAAGCGGAGCAGGTGTTCCGTGAATGCGGCGAGCGCTTCGTGGCCTGCGGAGACAAATTCGGATGCGCGTCCACGGAAATGTGGCAGGCGCTGACCGCCTATCGCTTGGAACGGGACGGCTGCTTTGCGGTCTCCATGGAACGCTTCTTGACGCTTGTCGAGCGGGAAGGGTACGCATTTCTTTTTACACGGCGCTCCTTGTTCGGTCCAAGCGACACGCAGCAGCTCATTCCGCTGCTCATTGAAGCGGTCCGGCTGGGCCTGTGCCGCGCCTATGCCGCTACTCTGCTCACGGAGCTTGGCATGGACCGCTTGACTTATCATCCCGGCTACACACTATATGTGGATACGCTGGGTGAATGCCGCGTTCGTCTCGGGGATGTGGAGCTGGAGGATAAAGATTGGCAGCGCGGCAAAGCGAAGGAGCTGTTTCAACTGCTCGTTACCCGCCGTCATCGCCCCTTGACGAAGGAGGAGCTGCTCGCCCAGCTGTTTCCTGCAGCGGAAGAGAAAGCGGCCAATCGTGATTTCAAGGTTGCGCTCAACGCATTGAATACCGCTTTGGAGCCTCATCGCCGGGCCCGCTCTACGCCTTACTTCATCATTCGCCGGGGAGCGGCCTATCAATTGAATCCGGCTGCAGGCTGGGTGCTCGACGCGAATCGATTCGAGCAATTGATCGTGCGCGGGCTGGAAGCGAACGAAGCGGAAGAGGCAATCCCCTTTTTGGAAGAGGGGCTCCATCTGTATCAAGGGGATTATTTGCCGGAACGGCGTTATGAAGATTGGTGCATCGAGGAGAGAGAGCGGCTGCAGGTGCTGTTTATGCGCGGAGCGGAACGGCTGTCCCATTATTATATCGAGGTCGAGGCCTACGACAAGGCGATACGCTGGGCAGAGGCGATGACAGTCAAGGATCGCTGCTGGGAAGAGGCGTACCGAATCATGATTTCGTGTCATCTAAGGCTTAACAACCGCAACCAGGCGCTGAGATGGTACCGCAAGTGCGCCAAAGCCCTGCAGGATGAACTTGGCATCGAGCCGATGGCAAGCATTCGGGAATTGAAGGCATCTATAACAGAATGAAGACAGGATGCGATGTGCAACTCATTTGCAACCAAACCCTCTTATGATGAACGGGAATTGAATCGTAAGGGGGTTTTTGCGTGTCCATGAATAACGGTATCACTCCTCGGCTGTCTCGCGTCTGCATGTTCGGGCTGCTTGCCTTCATCCTTCTCTTCGCTGCCGCTTGCGGAAGCAACGGCGGAACAGGGGGAGGCGCGGGCAATGGCGGCGAGTCCGGCAAAGCAGCGGGCGGCAGCTCCGGCAGTAATTCCGGAGAGAGCAAGGATAAGGAAGGCGAGGACAAAAGCACGGAAACAGCCGATAAACCGCCTATTAAAATTGGTGTCCTGGCTTCAATGACGGGCGCGCTGGAAAGCTACGGCAAGCAGAGCACACGCGGATTCGAGCTCGGCATTGATTATGCCACTCAGGGAACGCAGACGGCTGCTGGCCGTAAAATCGAATTCATCATCGAAGATACGGAGACAAAGCCTGATGTGGCGGTGAAGAAAGCAACGAAGCTGCTCGAGACCGACAAAGTTGATTTCCTCGTTGGATCCTCCAGCTCAGGCGACACGCTTGCCGTGCTTCCGCTTGCGGAGGAGTATGAGAAGGTGATGGTCGTTGAACCGGCGGTTGCCGACAGCATCACCGGCGAGCTGTGGAATAAATATGTGTTCCGCACCGCACGCAACTCTTCGCAGGATGCGGTGGCGGGTGCCGCGGCGATTGCGAAGCAGGGCGTGAAGATCGCCACGTTTGCTCCCGACGGCGCATTCGGCCGTGATGGCATTACAGCGTTTACGGACGCGGCGGTCAAGCTTGGAGCGGAAATTGTGGAAGAGCAGTATGCGGACGCGGCGGCAACCGACTTTACTGCGAACATTCAGAAAATCGTGAGCGCCAAGCCGGACTATTTGTTCATCGTCTGGGCCGGAGCGAACACGCCATGGAAGCAACTGCAGGACATGAAGGTACGGGAACAGGGCATTAAGATATCGACCGGCGCGCCGGATATCGCAGCGCTCAAGACGATGCAGGAGCTGGAGGACATGGAAGGGTTTTCGGTCTACTACCACACGCTGCCGGACAATGACGTGAACAAATGGCTGGTGGAAGAGCATAAGAAACGGTTCAACGGCGATTTGCCGGATCTGTTTACGCCGGGAGGGATGTCTGCCGCGATCGCGATTATCGAGGCGATTAAGAAAACCGATGGCGAGATGGACACGGAGAACTTGATTGCGACGATGGAAGGAATGAGCTTCGAGTCGCCAAAAGGAAAAATGACGTTCCGGGCAGAGGATCATCAAGCGCTGCAGACACTGTATGCGGTTAAGTTAGAAAAACGGGACGGCATCGATTATCCGGTACCGGTGCTCATTCGCGAGCTGTCGCCGGAGGAAACGGCTCCGCCTGTACGCAACAAACGCTAGTCAGGAGGTGGGATCATGAGTGGGACGGCAACGGATCAAGCAGATGACATGATATTGGAAACCGAAGGGCTCACGATTGCATTCGGCGGTCATGTGGCCGTTCAAGAAGTAAGCTTGAAGGTAGAGCGCAACCGCTTCAAGTCCATTATCGGACCGAACGGCGCAGGCAAGACGACTCTATTCAATCTGCTCAGCGGGCAGCTGCGACCGACGGCCGGATACGTGCGTTTCAAAGGTCAGGACGTTACGCCGCTTGCTCCGTTTCAGCGCACGCGTTTGGGAATGGGGCGTTCCTTTCAGATTACGAATGTATTCCCCAACTTGACCGTGCTCGAAAATGTGCGCTTAGCCGTTCAGTCGCAGCAGGGTGTCCGCTTGAACTGGCATGCTTCGGCGAAAGCGTACCGCAGGTTCGAAGAGGAAGCGAAGCATTGGCTTGATACGGTGCTGCTTGGCAACCGGAGCGGCGTATTGGCTACTTACCTCGCTCATGGGGAGAAGCGCAAGCTGGAGCTGGCGATGCTGCTTGCGCTGCAGCCGGATCTGCTGCTGCTTGACGAGCCGACGGCCGGAATTTCCATTGAAGAAGTGCCAGCCATTCTTGAAGTCATCCGCAAGATGAAGGAAGAAGGAAATCGCACGATCGTGCTGATTGAACACAAGATGGATATGGTGCTGGATTTATCCGATTCCATCGCAGTGCTATTCAATGGCAAGCTGCTGGCGGACGGACGCCCAGAAGTCATTATGAACAACGAGACGGTTCAAGCGGCTTATTTGGGAGGGCTGTACGATGTTGCAAGTGCAGGGGATTGAGACGCATATTGGACAATTTCATATTTTACAAGGCGTTACCTTCGAGGTGGAGCCAGGGGAAATTACGGTGCTGCTTGGACGGAACGGCGCGGGCAAGACGACGACCCTCCGCTCCATCATGGGGCTGAATCCGGTATCCAAGGGAGAAATCCGCTTTCAAGGCGAACGGGTGGAAACGCTTCCGACACATCGGATATCACGTCAAGGTATCGGATATGTTCCAGAGGACCAAGGGATCTTTCCAGATTTGACCGTAGGGGAAACGATGCGCATTGCGATGAGGAAAAACGACGACGACACGAAGGCGCGGCTGGAATGGGTGCTGGAGCTGTTTCCGGATTTGCGCAAGTTCTGGGGGCGCAAGAGCGGGCTGTTAAGCGGGGGGCAAAAGCAGATGCTGGCCATTTCCCGGGCTTATGTGAACGATAATCGGCTGCTGCTCATCGATGAGCCGAGCAAGGGGCTGGCTCCGATTATGGTGGAGAAGCTGATGCTGGCCATTGAGCAGATGAAAGCGAAGACGACCGTGCTCTTGGTGGAACAGAATTTCATGATGGCAAGCCGCATCGGACATCGGTACTACATGATGGATGAAGGACGCATCGTTTCCGAAGGGACGATGGCGGAATTGCGGCAGGATGAAGCGACAAGACGCAAATATTTGGGCATCGCATAGCTGGCCCGTGGAACGGAGGGACACAAATATTGAATGGCATCATCAACTTGCTCGTAAACGGGCTGGCGACGGGGATGCTCATCTTCCTGCTGGCGTCGGGACTTACGCTCATCTTCGGGCTGATGAGCGTGCTGAATTTCGCCCATGGCGGATTGTTCGCTTGGGGAGCTTATGGAGGGGTGTGGCTGTATGCTGCGACGGGTTCATTCTTCGTTGCCATTATAGGGGCCGTCGCCATCGGCATGCTGCTCGGTCTCGTGATGGAGCGGCTCATCATTCGGCCTGTATACGGCAATCACATCCCGCAAATTCTCGTGACGTTAGGCGCGATGCTCGTCTTAAGCGAACTGCTGAAGGTAGCGTTCGGCCCGAACCCTCTCAAGGCAGACGTTCCTCCGTTATTGAATGGCAGCTGGGAGGTGGGCGGCGTCATTTTAATTAAATATCGGTTGTTCATCATTTGTATTGGAGCGTTTGTATTTGGCGGATTGCTGTTTGTGTTAAAACGGACGAAAATCGGTCTCATCGTGCGTGCCGGCGTCATGAATCCCGAGATGGTGCAGGCGCTGGGCATTCCGATCAGCCGAATTTTTACGCTGGTATTCATGGCGGGTGCCGGCTTGGCAGCGCTTGGCGGCGCGCTTCTCGCACCGTATTCGGGTGTTATTTTCGCAGAAATGGGCATGCAGTTCGCCATTCTGGCCTTTATCGTCGTCGTCATCGGCGGCATGGGAAGCATTCAGGGCTCCGCGTTTGCGGCGCTGCTCGTTGGTTTGTCAGGAGCGTTTATGGCTTATTACGTGCCGGAGTTGTCGCTTGCCGCGAACATGCTGCTTATGGTCATCGTGCTGCTCATTAAGCCGTCCGGTTTGTTCGGGGCAAAGGGGTGAGCGGGATGGGAACGTCAAAAATCGGAACGATATGGTTCGTTGTCTTTGTTGCTGGTCTGGCGGCGCTGCCATTTGTAAATGATTCGCGCAGCTTTCTTATTTTGATGACGCAAATATGCATTTTCGCTGTCTTTGCGATGAGCTATGACATCTTGCTCGGATTTACCGGCATCGTATCGTTCGGACATTGCATGTTTTTCGGAATCGGGGCCTATACGAGCGGGATTATGCTCGAACGCCTCGGCGCTTCCATCGGAACGCTTCTCTTGTCCGCTTTGGCAGGCGTGCTGTTATCCGCGTTGCTCAGTTATATTGTAGGCATGCTCACCTTGCGGCTGAAAAGTCACTTTTATGCGATGCTGACACTCGCGTTCTCGGGACTGCTGTTAGTGCTGGCGGAAAAATGGCGTTCGCTGACGAACGGCAATGACGGCTTTACGTTTCCGATACCGTCCGTCATGAAGGATCGGACCGTCCTGTATTTCACCGCGCTGGCGGTCATGGTTGCCATGTTCTTGCTGTTGCGCCGATTTACGCACTCTCCGGTCGGCCGGGTGCTGCTGGCCATTCGCGAAAATGAGCAGCGGACGGAGTCGCTCGGTTATGAAATCGTGCACTATAAAGTGTTTGCCACCATCGTTGCGGGTATGGCGGCCAGTATAAGCGGTTCTCTCTATGTGCTGACATTGCGTTTTGTCAATACGACCGTCTTTGGGATGGATATGACGCTGAATGCTTTGTTAATGACGATTATTGGCGGGGTGGGGACACTATATGGCGCAATTCTCGGGGCTTCCATCATTGAATGGGCGCATCATGGATTATCGGAATTGGCCAAGTTCCATCCGATTTTTGAACGATGGATTATCTTTTTTGGCTTATTGTACATTGTGGTCGTGCTGCTGTTCCCAGCCGGGATTGTCGGCACGCTGCGACTCTGGTGGCTGAAGCGCAGAGGACGCCGGCTTGAGCGGCAGCCGGAGGCTGAATCCAATGCGCTGCGAAAGGAGGAAACGGGATGACGGCGGGCGGCAGGAAGGAAGCATACGGCCAGCATGAGCAGGAGAACGCATGCAGTCTCCACGGAGGGCCAGGTGGCGTATTGGAATGCGGAACGACTGTCGGTTCGTTCGTCATCCGCTGCCAGGCGCACCACGATGAAGCCGTGTGCGACGCTTGGCGCATACGCGTCACTTATGTTCAAGGCCAGGAAGAGATGACGGTCGCTTCATGGGAGGATGCGGTGGTCTTCATGCAGCAGCGGATGAAACGGGGGATAGAGTCACATGAACGTTAACGCAAATGCAGCGGAGGCTGCTGTTCGTCTGCTGTCAACAGGGATCTGCGTGCCGGAAGGACGGATGACGAGCGCGGATATTGCACAGGCTTCAGGCATACCGCGGGAGATCGTTGAGACGAAGCTTGGCATTAAGGAAAAACCGGTTCCCGGACCGGACGATCATCCGTGCGCGATGGGAGCGCGCGCGGCACGGCAAGCGCTGGAACGGGCGGGCATCGATCCCGGCGAGATCGATCTCGTCATTTATATCGGTGAAGAGCATAAAGAGTATCCGGTGTGGACGGCTGCTCTTAAGCTCCAGCACGATATCGGAGCCGTCAATGCTTGGGGCTTCGATCTGGCGTCCCGCTGCTGCACGACACTGATGGCCGTGAAGACGGCGAAGGCGATGATGCTGGGCGATGCGCGCATTTCGACCGTTCTGCTCGCGGGCGGGTACCGCAATGGCGATCTGATTGATATGTCCGATCCGCATACGCGCTTCATGGTCAATCTCGGCGCCGGCGGCGGGGCGATGATATTGCGCCGGGGGAGCGAGGCGGGCGCCGCTTATCCTAAAGTGTTGGAGACGTCGATTATAACGGACGGATCGTTCGCCGAGGATGTCATCATCGCGGCGGGCGGGACCAAGCAGCCGCTAACGGCGGATCTTATCGCGCAAGGGGAGCCGCGATTCCGCGTGCCCGACCCCGAACGCATGAAAAGCCGGTTGGACGCCGTATCGATGGACCGCTTCGCCGAAGTGGTGGAACGCTCGGTACGGGACAGCGGCTATAGTCTGGACCAGATTGACTTTATCGGCCTGCTTCATATGAAGCGCTCCGCGCATGAAGCGGTACTCCGGGCGTTAGGCATTCCAGGCCGAAGGTCGGTATATTTGGATGAATTCGGACATATCGGTCAATTTGACCCGATGATTTGCATAGAGTTAGGTGTGAAGCAAGGGCTGATTCGTCCGGGAAGCATAGTGGTGCTGGCCGCGGCAGGCATCGGCTACGCATGGGGGGCGCTCACTTTGAAATGGGGAGGAGTCTAATGAAGGCAGAGTTGAAATCGGTGCTGCTGCCGAACGGGGAAACGCTCGGGTATCGCGAACGCGAAGGCGGGGACGAGGTTATCCTGCTCATTCATGGCAACATGAATTCTTCTTATCATTGGGATGTGGTCCTGGAGCATCTGGATGCGCGTTATAAGGTGTATGCGATTGATTTGCGGGGATTCGGCATCTCGACGTATCATCAGCCGATCCGTGCTTTGCGCCAATTTTCCGAAGATGTGAAGCTTTTTGCCCAGGCGATCGGACTGAAACAGTTCGCCGTCATGGGATGGTCCACGGGCGGCGGCGTCGCGATGGAACTGGCTGCGGACTGGCCTGAGGCGGTCACGAAGCTGATTTTGCTGGCTTCGGTATCCACGCGCGGGTATCCATTCTATGATAATGGCGAGAACGGGCTGCCAGACGTGACTAAGCGGATTGCGACCTATGAAGGCATTGAAGCGTTGCCGCGCAATCAAGCGGTACGGGAGGCGAATGCCCGGGAAGACCGAGCCTTCATGAAGCAGCTGTACGAGGCGGTCATCTATGACCGGAACCGCCCGGATGAAGCCCGCTATGAAGCGTATATCGATGACATCCTGACCCAGCGCAACTTGATGGATGTGTATTATGCGCTGAATGCATTCAATATCAGTGTGTTCGACAATGAGGCAGCAGCGGGGAGCGGCGCGGTACAACGCATTGCAGCGCCAACGCTTGTGCTGCGCGGAGAACGGGACATGGTCATCAGCGAAGCGATGGCGGCGGAGACGCTGGCAGACTTGGGAGCTATCGCGCAGTTCATCTCGCTGCAGGATTGCGGGCATTCCCCGCTCGTCGATGATTTGCCGCAGCTGCTGCAAGCGGTGGAAGCGTTCTTGTCGTCGGAGGTATCGATTCAGCGCCATTAATGCCTTCCTGACGAATGCAGGTTGACGGCAGATAGCCAGACAAGCAGATAGGAGGATTATCATGAAGCTTACCGGAAAGACGGTAATTATTACGGGCGGAGCAAATGGCATTGGTGAAGCCGCTGTACGGCTGTTCATGGAGGCAGAAGCGAATGTCGTCATTGCGGATTTCAATGAAGAGGCAGGGCTGCGGGTGCTCAATGGGCTTGGACCGTCTGCGGCGGAGCGTGCGATCTTCGTTACATGCAATGTAGCGGAGCCGATGAGCGCACAGCAGCTCATGGAGAAGACGATGGAGCGCTTCGGTGCGATTGATGTGCTGATCAATAACGCGGGCATTACCCGCGATGCGATGCTGATGAAGATGTCGCCGGAACAATGGCAAGATGTGATCGATGTGAATCTGAACGGAGTGTTCTACTGCACCCGCCATGCCGCGCCCTACATGGCGGACCGAGGGCGGGGCAAGATCATTAACACGTCCTCCATCGTCGGCGTGCAGGGCAACATCGGGCAGACCAATTATGCCGCGACCAAGGCGGGCGTCATCGGAATGACGAAGACGTGGGCGCGTGAGCTCGGATATAAAGGCATCTGCGTCAATGCGGTCGCGCCGGGATTTATTGCGACGGAGATGGTGGCGAAGATGCCGGAGAAGATCGTCGGCGGCATGCGGGACAAAGTGCCTTTGCGACGTCTGGGACGGCCGGAGGATGTGGCTCAGGCCTATCTGTTCCTGGCATCCGACGCGGCGAATTATATTAACGGCGCCGTCATTGAAGTGAACGGAGGGCTATCTATTTGAACGGTGTTCCTATTATGCCGAAGACACGGGCGCCGTGGCAAGGCGTCCGCTTTATGAACGCGCACGAAGCGGTGCGCCTCATCGCCGACGGGACGACGGTCGGGATAGGGGGATTCGCCGGCTGTGCGAATCCAGAAGCGCTAACGGCGGCGCTGGAGCGGCGTTACTTGACGGATGCAGCGCCATCTGCACTGACGATCGTCTACGCGGCAGGTCAAGGCGACGGGGTGGCGCGCGGCGCGAACCATCTGGCCTATGAGGGGCTGGTGAAGCGCGTTATCGGCGGCCATTGGGGCTTGGCTCCGCGCCTTGGCGTTTTAGCGCTTGCCAACCGGATTGAGGCTTATAATATCCCCCAAGGCGTAATCGTGCATTTGTATCGCGATATCGCTGCCGGACGCTGCGGAACGGTCACGCATGTCGGCCTGCACACGTTCGTCGATCCGCGCGCGGAAGGAGGCAAGCTGAATGAAGTGACAAGGGAAGAGTTGGTCGAGCTTGTTCAGCTCGGCGGACGTGAACAGCTACTGTACCGGGCCTTCCCGATTCACACGGCCTTGCTGCGCGGCACGACGGCGGACGAGCGCGGCAATATCTCGATGGAACGAGAAGCCGTAACGCTGGAAATGCTGGCGCTCGCCCAAGCGGCACGCAACAGCGGCGGGCTGGTCATCGCCCAGGTCGAGCGCAAAGTGCCGGCCGGCTCGCTTGATCCGAAGCGGGTCATCATTCCGGGGGTGTTCGTGGATGCCGTCGTGCTGGCGGAGCCTGAAGAGCATGCGATGACGTTCGCCGAACACTATAACCCGGCATATGCGGGCGGTGACAGTGCATCCCGGGCAGAGCTGCCTCCTATGGACAGGGACGAGCGCCTCGTCATTGCCCGCCGCGCCTTGCAAGAGATTCCCCCGCATAGCGTGGTGAATCTTGGCATCGGCCTTCCCGAAGGCGTCGGTTACGCCGCTTGGGAGGCCGGACGCGGCGATCTGACGCTGCTGCTCGAATCTGGACCCATCGGCGGCACTCCGGCGCGGGGCCTCAGCTTCGGCGCATCCGCGCACCCCGAAGCCATCATTGACCAGCCGTCGCAGTTCGACTTCTTCGACGGCGGCGGCCTGGACGTGGCTTGCCTCGGCATGGCGGAGGCAGACGCGCAGGGCAACGTGAACGTGAGCCGCTATGGCGGCAAGCTAACTGGCTGCGGCGGCTTCATCAACATAAGCCAGAACGCGAAGAAGCTGGTGTTCTGCTCGACATTTACGGCCGGCGGCATGCAGGTGGAATTCGCAGACGGCGGCTTGCGCATTGTTCGCGAAGGCCGGCACCGCAAGTTCGTGCGGCAGGTGGAGCACCTGACGTTCAATGCCGCATATGCGGCGTCGCGCGGCATTGAGGTTCTGTATGTGACGGAGCGCGCCGTATTCCGGTTAAGCCGCGGAGAATTGGAGCTCATCGAAGTAGCGCAAGGCATTGATATAGAAGAGCATATTATCGCGCAAATGGACGTTCAGCCCCGTATCGATCCTCAACTGACGACGATGGCAGCAGAATTGTTCAGGTAAGGCGCAGCATATCGACAGGAATGAGAAAAGGACCTTGACCCGTTCGTGAAGCGTCGGCGCAAGATCCTTTTTCTCATGTCAAGCCATTGTTAGCAACCGCAGCCGTCAATCGAGCAGGAGGCGGCCCCGGAAGCATCCGGATCAGACGCAACCTTCCGTGCATCCTCGTCCCGTGCGAGCTCCAAGGATTCTTTGGATTGGATTCCTTGCAGCACCCGGTCACCGACGAAGAACGTCGGAACCGCTCTTACGCTGTCTGTCTGGCGGAGTCCTTCTTCGTGCAGCTTGGCGTAGCGCTCGTCTTGCAGCGCCGACAGGAATGCTTGGGTATCCAGACCGATGTGCTCCGCCACTTGGGCAAGCACGCCAGACTGGGAAATATCGCGTCCCTGTTGCCAGTACGCTTTAAAGACAGCGATGAAGTAGTCATTGCCCTTGCCGTGCTCCTTAGCATAGTAGAAGCCGATGTGGGCCAAACGGGTGCGAGGAATAGGTGAAATGTCCGGCAGACGGATCTCTATCCCCAATCGCTCGGCAATAGGCAAAACGCTTTGCTTCATTGATTGCTGCACATACGCGCTGTTCGGATCAAGCGGCACGCTGCCTTCCGGCCGCAGTTCAAATGGAATCCACTCGATTTCATTAGGCTGGAAGGTTTCTTCGACTGTCTTCTCTCCCAGAAAACAAAACGGGCATACAAAGTCGGAAACGATCTTGATTTGAGCCAATTAAGCCATTCCTCCTTCTTCGGGTGCTTGCAAACTTCACAGTGCTTACATGTGGTCTTTTAGAATACATACTTATAGTAAGCAATTTAAATATATATTAGGACTTACTATTAGTTATTAAAATAATATAAGGCTCAACCTAAGAAACAGGAAAGAAAAGAGGGGGCGAACTGCAATTGTCAGACTGTTGAAAAAAGCCGTGTTTTTCGGTGCACTAACGCATTAGTATGATACAATATCAGTAATTAATTTGGATGAGAGGCGTGTGGTGATCTTGTTGAATAGCAAGCAGTCCGAAAACAAAGCTCATAATGAAATGGAACTTATTTGCATGGATTTATTGGTACCTCAAGATCATCTGCTACGCCTTATCGATAAATATGTGGATTTCTCTTTTATCAGGGAAAAAGTTCGGCCTTACTATAGCGAAACCAAGGGACGACCGGCCTTAGACCCCGTTGTATTATTTAAAATGATGCTCATCGGATATTTGTACGGCATACGCTCTGAACGTCAATTGGAGCAAGAAATCATTCCGAATGCTGCTTATCGCTGGTTCCTTGGCCTGCGTTTCTCCGATCGCGTCCCCGATCACTCGACGATCAGTTGGAACCGGAATAATCGGTTTAAAGATACGAATCTCTTTCAAGAGATTTTTGATGAAATGGTACATCTGGCGATCAACCATAAGATGGTGGATGGTCGTCTCTTGGTGACCGATTCGACTCATATTCGAGCCAACGCTAACAATAATCGCTACACGATGCAGGTTCTCGAAGAGACCCCTCATGACTATCTAAAAGAATTAGAGAAGGCCATCAACGAGGATCGAGAGAGCCACGGAAAAAAGCCCCTTCCTCCCCGGAAGCCTTCCGGGGAGGAAAAACCACGTAAAGTAAGTCAAACCGATCCCGAGTGCGGACTGATGAAACGAAGCGGTAAACCGGAGGCATTCTGTTATCTCGACCATCGCACCGTCGACCATAAATATAACATTATCACCGATGTCCATGTGACACCTGGCCATGTTAATGACGCTGCCGTCTACGTGGAACGCCTCAAGCGACAAATCCAAACCTTTGCATTTCAATCGACGCTGGAAGCCGTCGCGCTGGATTCGGGGTACATGACGCCTTACATATGCGATCAGACGCTAAAGCTAGAGATCGCTGCGGCTATCGCGGAACGCAATGCTCCAACGCCCCCTGACATTTTTCCGAAGAAACAGTTTATCTACCATGCGGAAGAAAATGGCTACCTGTGTCCTGCAGGAAAAATGCTAATGTATACGACTACCAATCGACAAGGGTATCGGGAATACACGTCAAATGCCCAGGAGTGTGCAAACTGCCCCCTGCTCAATCAGTGTACGAAATCGGCCAACCACCAACGTAAGATCGAACGACATATATGGGAAGAGAGTAAAGAGAAGGTCGCTCAGTACCGGAAAACCCATTCCGGAGAGGCGGCCTATAAGTTGCGTCCTCAAACGATAGAACGAAGCTTTGCAGATGCAAAAGAGCTTCATGGATATCGTCGCTGCAAGTTCCGCGGGAGAGCTAAAACGCAGGAACAAGCTTTCATGACCGCAATAGCCCAGAATGTAAAAAAGATTGCCAGGTACCTGGCCCAAAAGGTCGGAGGTGGGCAGAAGCAAAAGACTCCACCTGTTGTTTTAACCAAATTAAGGAACTTATCGAAACCTTTAGCTCTAAATTCTGCCGCTTAAACCGATTTTTCAACAGTCTGAATTGTACAGTTAAATTAAATGATTTACCATTATTTATGGGATTGTGCAAAAGTGAAATGTACTTTTGCAGTTGGATCATGTTGCTCACGCGCTTTTGGCAGGACTTGACGGCATTGCCGTACAAAGCCCTTGCTCGGATTAACAAGGGCAATAAGGATAAGGTGTTTCTTTCGTGAAAGTCACGAATGCAGAGCTTCTTAGCTTGGCTGAATGAATCCGGCCAGCGAGGCCGTTTCCTTCCACATCCGATCATGCGGCAAGCTCATATCCGCGTTCAGAGGAGGGCGTGCCGGCTGCAGATGCTTCAGCATCCGATCATCGACGAACCAATCGCCGGGTTCGATTGGAGCATAGGGCTCGTCCTGCCATACATCGGTAAGGCTGGGGCTATACGCGCGGTGAGCGATCGGCAGCGTGGCATGTTCCGGCACCGATGCTTTTATCGAAAATATATGCGGCCAGTAATCGGAGCGTGATCCGGTATGCGGCACAGCACGCATATAGCGCAAGGCGCCTCCGTAAATTTCAGGAGTATGGAATAACAAGGCGTACAGCTTGCGGCCGAAAGCAATCCGCTCATTCAAATCAGAGAAATTTTCAAGGTTCAAGCCGACTAGCGGCACGGCCTCGCGTTCTTGCGACGACGGGATGCCGAGAGGATAGATGACTTGATTCATCTGCATCCATCCATGTAAACGGAAGTCCCATTTATCAATAACGTGTTCCCGATAATCCGAATGCTGCACGACTCTGCCTTCGATAACATTTTGTTCATTGATGATAAGGGCTGTCGTTAAAAGCGAGCTGTTCGGCTGAACCCAGAAGCTATCCCAGAATGGTGTCATGAAGGCGGATACGCCAAATGCAGGCAGCAAGTGAAACAGGCTTTTGCCTTCGCGGCGGCTTGCTGCATACAGCAAGAGCTGCGGATACGCATCGTGAAAAATAAGCGCATTGGCTCGCTCAAGGAAGCGGTACGTCCACTGGCGGTGCTTCGCGCTCATAATTCGAGGCAGCCACTCGCCCTGCAGATCGGTCATGTTCCAACCGCTGTTGCGCGATACCATATGGGCAAGGAAGGCCCAATGCAATTCCGGATATGCCTGATAGATGCGCCCATAAGCTGCCGTACGGGTAACGTTATTCCGGTTCGCCATGCGAACGGAGTTCCGGATGTGGCGCAGCAGCATCGTGTCCTCAGCGGATAAAGAAGAAGCCGCTGTTCTGTTGCCGCTGACGAACTGTTGCCGCTGACGTTCCAGCAGAATGCGGTTCGCATGCTCCTCCGTGCGCTTTGCCGCGGCACGATTCCATATCATCGTCTGGCTCTCCCGCATGTGCCTCACCCGATTATGCAGTTCAGCCCATTGTGTACGCATGGCATCGTAAGCCGTGCCGACTGCTTGACGCATCAGCTGAACCGCGTACCGCCACCGTTTGGACAGATTGGAAAGCATCGGGAAGCCTCCTTTTGGTAAAGTGGGCAAGTGCTAAAGCTGCTGAAAAATTACAGTTTTAATGCATTTCCTTCTCAGTATGTCCAAATTCAAGCGAGGCCGTACATTATCGTATTTGACTTTTCACAGGCCATTTGTTATATGTTGAACAGAAAAAAGTAGGGAGTGAAGCGCTATGGAAAAAATACAAGCGGTCGAACGGTTTCAGGAAGTAATCGCTCAACCTCAGACAGTCATTGCAGTATTTAAGACCTCTTGGTGCCCGGATTGCCATTTCATCGATCCGTTCATGCCAGAGCTCGAAGCGCAATATGATGGCAAAGCGACTTTCGTCGAGGTTGATGCAGAGCAGCTCCTCGATGTAGCGCAGGAATATCATATTTTGGGCATTCCGAGCTTCGTTGCTTTTAAAGACGGGAAGGAAACGATTCGATTCGTCAACAAGCTGCGCAAGACACGACCGGAAATCGAGCAGTTCGCAGATCGGGCCATTGCGGTGTCCGAAGCGATATAACAGGATAGGAAAGCGTATCCGTCCCATTTGGGGCGGATTTTTTTGTTTGCAGAAGCTAGAAGGCGATTGAACCCTGCTGAGTGTAATATTTGTCACAATTTAGCCGTACATTCATTTAGAAAATCTTGTATAATGGGAGACGGACTGGAACACTTTTCTTTTTTTTTTGCAAAGAACGACTTTTTTTATGTGTTCAAAAAGACAACTTTTCAGCACCAAGAAGGTTGCAGAACTCATTGGGACTTTTTGAACAACCACTTCAATTATGAACAACGGGTCAGGTGAAACTAGTGAATTCGAACATCTACCGTAGAATGAAACAGTTGGCTTATGCTACGTGCATCGGAATGTTTATTGTCGTGCTGAACGGAGCGTTGGTAACGAAGACGGGATCCGGAATGGGATGCGGTTCGGATTGGCCGCTCTGCAACGGCAAATTTGTTCCCGCTTACACGATTGAATCCATGATTGAATATTCTCACCGTTTCGTAACCGGAATTGTCGGTCTGCTCGTCTTGGCCTCGTTCATCTTCGTTCTGCGCGCAGCGAGGGACAAGCGCGATGCATTAAGCTACGCATTCCTTACGCTATTATTTACTGTTATTCAAGCGATTATGGGCGCCCTGGCCGTTGTGTTTACCCAATCTCCGCCAGTAATGGCGCTTCATTTCGGAATTTCTTTGCTTGCCTTTGCTTCTTCCTTCCTGCTTTGCGTCGTGCTGCGGCGATACGAACGGGGAAGAGCAGTGCAAGCGGCTCAGGGCCGCCCGATTCGTGCGGAATTTCGATATGGGGTCTGGTTTACTTTGCTTTATACCTATATCGTCATCTATGTAGGCGCATTCGTACGGCATACCGATTCGTCGGGGGGCTGCATGGGCTGGCCGCTCTGCAACGGGGAATGGATACCTGATTTGACAGGGGGCACGGCGATTGCGTTTTGGCATCGTGTAGCGGCGGCGCTGCTGCTTATTGTCGTTGCGGTAATGGCTCATTTTGCCTACCATAATCATAAGGATAACCGGGAGATTCAACTGTGCGGCATTTGGGCTGTTGCGCTCTGTGCGGCGCAAATCATCAGCGGGGCATTTGTGGTCCTTGCCATGCTGGATGCCAACCTGTTCCTGGTGGCAAGCCTGCTGCATACGACGCTTATCAGCGGTCTGTTCAGTGTCCTGTGCCACATGAGCATTCGCGTCTGGCAGCTTAGAAGTAGAAGTCTTACATACATCCACGATCGCAAGGTTCACGAATTATAATATGAAAAAGAAGCAGTTCACTTGACGTTGGTCGGAAGTTTTTCCGGTTAGCGCGGTTCAAGCGAGCTGCTTCTTTTGTTGGAAAATGAATCGTTATGTGATGCTTCAGTCATTTCGTGTTTACGCTCCTTCTTGGATTTTGCGGGCATCATTGGCATGCGTGCCGAACAGGACCACCGAAGCAGCGGCTTTGGCTGCGGCTAGCCAACGTACATTCCAAGGCTTGCGTAATGCCATTTGATTGTTTTTCATGAACATCTACCTCCTCAATTGGGTTTCGCATTTCATTTGATGTCTTTATTGTATCGGAGACGGACGACAGGTACCATGGAATCAACTTACGTCTAGCTTACAATGTCGTAAGTTGTCTATCCGGCATGCTTTAGGTTCGGATGAAAAACAGATATACTTATAGAGGAAACATGTAATCATTTTGTAAGAACGTCAACTCAAACGATGATGGAACTTTCAAGGAGGGCTTGTATTGTCTTTTTCTAATATTCGTGATTTCATCCACACGCTAAAGCGAGAGAACGACTTGGCGGTGATCGAAACGGAAGTCGATCCGTATTTAGAGATTGCCGAAATTCACAGACGCGTTATCGCAGAAGGCGGTCCTGCCCTTTTATTTACAAATGTGAAGGGCAGCCCTTTTGCGGTCGCGACCAATCTGTTCGGAACGATGCGACGGGTCGATCTTGCGTTCGGACCTCGTCCCGAACAATTTGCGAACAAATGTATCGAGGCGATTCACCGCTTGATGCCGCCGTCGCCGAAGAAGCTATGGGAAGAACGCGGCTTGGTGAAGGACCTGCTGGGCTTGGCGAAGGTGGGCATGAAGGACGTTGCGCCGACGCAAGCTCCTATTATGGAAGTGAAGCGCACGGATAAGCCGATGCAAGGTCTTCCGGCCTTGACGAGCTGGCAGTTGGACGGCGGCCCGTTCATTACGCTTCCGCTCGTCTATACCGAGCATCCTTTACATAAAGGAAGCGATCATAACCTCGGCATGTATCGGATTCAAATATACGATGAAGAGACGACCGGCATGCACTGGCAAATTCAAAAGGGCGGCGGTTTTCATCATCATGAAGCGGAATTGCGCAATGAAGCGCTTCCAGTCTCGGTGCTTGTCGGCGGCCCGCCGGCACTCATTGCGGCAGCTATTGCGCCGCTCCCGGAGAAGCTGCCCGAGCTGCTGATGGCCTCGTTCGTGATGGGCGAACGGCTCCCGGTTGTAGACAGCGGCTTTGAAGGGCACCGTATACCGGCAGAAGCGGAATTCGTCATTCAAGGCTACGTGCCGCCGCACGTCCGCCGCATGGAGGGGCCGTTCGGGGACCATTACGGCTATTATTCATGGGCGCACGAGTTCCCGGTGCTCAACGTGAAGCAGATGTATCACCGCAAGGATGCAATCTATCCGGCGACGGTCGTGGGCAAGCCGCGTCAAGAGGACTATTACTTGGGCGAGTATTTGGTAAGGCTCCTGTCCCCGGCGTTCCCGCTCGTCATGCCGACTGTGCGCAAAGTGCATCCGTATCCGGAAACGGGCGTCCATTCCTTGGCCGCCGCCGTCGTGCGCGAAAGCTATTCGCGTGAAGCGCTTCTGTCCGGCTTCCGCATTCTCGGCGAAGGCCAGCTCAGCTTGACGAAGTTCCTCCTGCTGACGGATCAGCCCGTGGACTTGGAGAACTTTGCGGAGCTGACGGAAGCGGTGCTGGAGCGGTTCAAGCCAGAGACCGATCTATATGTGATAAATAATACGTCGCATGACACGCTCGATTATACCGGGCATAAGCTGAATCACGGCAGCAAGGGCATTATGCTCGGCGTAGGCGATCCGGTGCGGGAACTGCCGCATACGTATGAGGAGGGCGAGATTGCCGAGATTCATGATGTCGCCGTCTTTTGCCGCGGCTGCTTGACGGCAGCCGGCGCTTCATATGAAGAAGAGCCGCGACTGGCGGAACGCGTATTGGCGCGCCTTACGGAGAAAGAGACGAAATGGCCGCTTGTCTTTTTGGTGGATGACGCCCAAGTCGCGAATGGGCAGCTTTCGTTTTTGTGGACGGTATTTACGCGTTTTAACCCTGCATCTGATATATACGCCGGAATGGAAGTCCGTAATCACCATCTTTCCTATAAATTACCGATTGTTATCGATGCGCGCATGAAGCCGGGCTATCCGGACGAATTGTTCCCGCGTGAAGATATCGTGCAACAGGTTGACCAACGTTGGAAAGACTATTTCCCGAACGGATTATAAGCGGTTGGTGAAGAGGCCTCTTATAATCGCGGATCCATTCAAGTGCTAGTATCGACAAGGAGGAGTTCCATGCTGCGGATTCTGTTCGGAGACCCGCCCCGTCAGGACGAAGGAGAATTGAAGGAAGCCATGGCGGTGCTGGAGCGCTACTTGAACGTTGTGCGCAAGCATATGGACAAGCATGGCGATCCGGAGCACTATTGGCGCAAAATTGAAATCTGGACCGTCGGGTTGAAGACATCCTTGGATGAGCTGGAACAGAGCGTTTATGCTTCCGATAAGTTTGCGGATCGCGTAACGAAGCGATATCAAGCCGAGATGGACGATGAGGAGCTGGATGATTACTATCGGCACGTCTATTTTTACAAAAACGGCTTTATTCGGGTCTTCTCCATCTTGGACAAGCTCGGCACACTTGTGAACACGGTGCTGCGATTGGAGACCGAGAAGGTGAAGCAACGCTTCTCTTATTTCACGGTTCTGCGGCAAATCCGGTTCAAAAACAGCCATCCGCGCTTGGCCGAACGGTTAACCGCCCTGAAGGAGCAGCATGGAGATGCTCTCCAGCGTCTCCGCAAGCGGCGCAATACGGAGATTCACCATATGAATGCGGAAATGCAGGATGATTTATGGCAGCGGCATCGCAGCCTAAGCGATAAAATCAAGCTGGAGGATATCCATGCGAATCTGCAGGACTTGCAGGATGGATTCCATATGGCATGCGAGACGCTGCTGATCGTGTTTGAAGAACTGTGCAAGCTGGAAAAATGAAACGTAAGGGAAAAAAAGTTAATTGACAACTTTCAAATGCTGAATTATACTCAATTTAAATTTCATAACCGTTTTCTTATCAAGAGTGGCGGAGGGACAGGCCCTGTGAAGCCCGGCAACCGATCTTGCAACCCGGTCAATATGACGCTCGCGCGTTATATGTTTGCAAGATGTCAATGGTGCTAATTCCTTCAGAACGTGACGGTTCTGGCAGATAAGAAAAGGGAGAGTTGCGAACAACCGCCAGTTTCAACCGCAGAGACAGCGAATCGACGTAGCCCCCTTTTGGCATCTGCCAAGAGGGGGCTTTTTATATTATATTATTCTGTATAATACATTCATGGGCTATCCGATTATAAATAAGCGGGAGCCAAATAACTCGTATGCCATTTGCATACGCGATGCATAAAGGAAGGTGACGATTCCATTGATTCGTTTGGAACATATAAGCAAACAATATAATGCGAAGGGCAAAGCAAGCGGACCGCTGGCGCTGAACGATGTGAGCCTGACGGTGGCAGAGGGCGAGATTTTCGGCATTATCGGCCACTCCGGGGCAGGCAAGAGTACTTTGCTGCGCAGCATTAACCTGCTGGAACAGCCGACATCCGGCACCGTAACCGTTGACGGCGTCGAGCTGACAAAGCTGACCCAGGGAGGGCTGCAGCAGCAGCGCCGCAAGATTGGCATGATTTTTCAGCATTTTAATCTACTGTCGTCTGCGACGGTATTTGACAACATCGCCTTTCCGCTGCAGCTTGCACATACACCGAAAGAAAAAGTGAAGGCAAAGGTGGACGATCTAATCCGTCTCGTCGGATTGGAGGAGCACCGCAATAAATACCCGGCGCAATTATCCGGCGGACAGAAGCAGCGGGTCGGCATCGCGCGAGCTTTGGCTAACGATCCGAAGGTACTGCTCTGCGATGAAGCGACATCGGCGCTCGATCCGCAGACGACGAACGCGATTCTTGATCTGCTGCTCGATATTAACCGCAAGTTCGGTATTACGATTGTGCTTATTACGCATGAAATGCACGTCATCCAAGCCATATGCGACCGTGTTGCCGTCATTCATGCCGGTGAAATTGCGGAACAGGGCAAGGTTATCGACGTATTTCTGAAGCCGCAGCATCCGGTGACGCGCGAGTTCATATTGGAAGAGCGCAACGATGCGGATCTGCAGCCTTGGGCAGCCTTCAAAACGCAGGCGACCGAACATTCCCGCGTGGTGAAGATCGATTATTTGGGAGACGTGACATATGCGCCGGTGCTTCATCAAGTATTGACCGCTGCCGGTGTCAGCTTCGCCATTTTGCAAGGGACGATCTCTCGCATGAAGGATGTTCCGTATGGCCAACTGGTCGTAAGACTTGATGGAGAAAAGACGGCTGTGGAACAGTCGCTCCTGTCATTGCGCGATAAAGGATTGGAAGTGGAGGTGATTGCATAATGAAGCTTGATTTCTCTACAGTGAACTGGGAAGAAGTGAGCACGGCCACGACCGATACGTTCCTGATGATGCTCTTTTCCGTATTGTTCACCTTCATTATCGGTCTTCCGCTCGGCGTACTGCTTTACTTGACGGGCAAATCCAGTGGGGCGGCGGCCAAAACGGTGTACGCGATGTTGTCCTTTATCGTCAATATTTTGCGATCGGTACCGTTTGTTATTTTGATGATTGCCATCATTCCGCTCACCCGGGTGATTATGGGAACCTCTATCGGTGTGGAAGGTACGATACCGCCGCTTGTCATCGCGGCAGCTCCGTTTTTCGCCCGTCTGGTCGAAACGTCGCTGCGAGAAGTGGATCGCGGCGTTATCGAGGCAGCGCAAGCGATGGGGGCGTCCACATGGCAGATTGTGCGCAAGGTATTGCTTCCTGAAGCGATGCCTGGACTTATCGCGGGCACGACGATTACGGCGGTTACACTGGTCACTTATACGGCGATGTCCGGGCTTATCGGCGGCGGCGGTCTGGGTGATCTGGCCATTCGCTATGGTTATCACCGGTACGAGTTCGAAGTGATGATTGTATCGATTGTCGTAATGGTGCTGCTTGTGCAGGTGCTGCAGTGGATTGGCGACGCGTTGGTACGCAAGTATACCCGTAAATAATGCGGTCTTGAGTGGTTAGGAAGCCCGCTCTTCGGAGCTTCGACATATAAAAAAATTCAATTGGGGCAGTTTGGAAGGAGAAGATGTTGGCATGAAAAAGTGGACTTATGTATTGACTCTCTTAACGTTAGTATTGGTGCTGGCCGCATGCGGTAGCAAGCCGGCGGCAGACAACGATGGAACAAATGCCTCAGGCAATGCAAGCGGTGAAACGACGAAGCTGGTCGTCGGCGCAACTCCGGTTCCGCACGCAGAAATTTTGAATCATATTAAGCCGCTGTTGAAGGATCAGGGCATTGATCTGGAAATTAAAGAGTTTACCGATTATGTTCAACCGAACGTGCAGGTGCATGAGAAGCAGCTTGATGCGAACTTCTTCCAGCATAAGCCATACATGGACAACGAAGTGAATACGAAGGGCTACAAGCTGGTGAGCGTTGGCAACGTGCATGTGGAGCCATTCGGCGCGTATTCCAAAAAAATAAAATCCATCGATGAATTGCAGGATGGTGCGACAGTTGCCATTCCTAACGATGCGACGAACGGCGGACGCTCCTTGCTTCTGTTAGAGAAACAAGGCATCATTAAGCTAAAAGAGGGCACAGGTCTCGAAGCAACGGCTCGCGACATTGCAGACAATCCCAAAAATCTGAAGTTCAAAGAGCTGGAAGCCGCGATGCTGCCGCGCGCCTTGGATGAAGTCGATATGGCGCTCATTAACACGAACTATGCGCTGCAAGCTGAATTGAATCCGACGAAGGATGCGCTCTTCATTGAAGATAAAGATTCTCCGTATGCAAATATTTTGACCGCCCGCGAAGATAACAAAGACAGCGACGCAATTAAGAAGCTGGTTGCCGCGCTGCAATCCGACGATGTGAAGAAATTCATCGAGGACAAATACAAAGGAGCGATCGTTCCAGCGTTCTAATGATTGCAGTTCAATGGAACAGATCTATATAGCCTTGGCGTTTTATGGCATATTCATTGGAAGATGAGAAGCCTTAACGCCAAGGCTTTTTTACTATTAAGTTAATGGATGCCCGTTCCATCCTTGGCCACACTCTCCCCCTCATTCAGAATGGCATCTTCTGATGGAAAGGGAGAATTCGTTCTGTTGTTCTCCCCTTGCAAATCATCTATACTGGACATGGATGTTCTTTGAAGCGCCGGGAGGAGGATTGCGACGTTGGAACAACAGCGTAAGATTGCTCTGGTTACGGGGAGCGCCAAGGGCCTAGGCAAGATGGCGGCCATGACGTTAGCCGATGCCGGACACGATATCGTCTTGAACTACGTGCATAGTGCGCAGGAAGCGGCGGAGCTGAAGCGGGATATTGAAGCGAAGGGTGTCCGGTGCGCTGCCATTCAAGCCGATATTTCGCAAATGGACGATATTAAACGGTTGGTGCAGACGATGAAGGAAGAGATGGGACCCGCCGACATTGTCGTGAACAATGCCGGGCCGTTCGTTCGGGAGCGTCGTTTGTTTGCCGATTATACGGAAGAAGAGATTTTGTATTTGTTAAACGGGAACTTGACGGGCGTTATGCTGCTCGATCATCTGCTGCTTGATTCGATGCGGCGCAAAGGCTGGGGACGAATCATTCATTACGGTTTTGGCCATGCCGGAGAAGCGCGCTCGTGGCCGCATCGCGCCGTATATGCTGCGGCCAAGGTCGGGCTCGTCTCCTTTACGAAGACGCTTGCCGTGGAGGAAGCCCCGCATGGCATTACGGTAAATATGATTTGTCCTGGAGATATCCGCGGTGACAACAAAGAACGGCGCATCGATGAAGTGCAGGACGTTAAGGACGAGGAAACGCCGCGTGGCCGTCCGGGCACCGGTGAGGATGTAACCCGGGTGATTCGATTTCTGTGCGAGCAGCGATCGGATTTTATAACCGGCAACATTATGAATGTATCTGGCGGACTCGACCCGATACGGGCCAATATAGGCAGATGATGTAAGCCGGAATGACAACTTCTTTTCGTGCGTGTTTAAAAGATGACTTTTTGAACAACCTCTAATAAGGGTGTATATAATGTAATCTGAAGCTTAATGCCCCTATCTTGGTAAGGACGCGAGTCGTCGAGCTTATCGGATGGAGGGCGTTTTTTTCATATCGTTATCGATATAGACAGGTGGTAGACAAGGATGAGCCGACTGACGAAAGAATTGGCGCAGGAAATTGTAACTCGGACCATGCAGGTTATTCATTATAACGTGAACGTCATGGATGAAAGAGGGCGAATTATCGGTTCCGGCGACCGCTCGCGCTTATATCAGAAGCATGAAGGGGCACTCATCGCGATTGAGCGGAAGGGACGCTTCGAAATTGACGAGGAAAGCGCACGCAAGCTTCAAGGGGTGCTGCCCGGCACGAATTTGGCTATCAAATTTCAAGGCGAAGTCGTCGGGGTCATTGGCATTACAGGCGATCCGAACGAGGTGACCAAGTACGGCGAGCTGGTGAAAATGACGGCGGAAATGTATTTAGAGCAAGCCGATCTGTTGGAAAAAGCCCAATGGGACAAGCGGATGAAGGAAGATTTTCTTCTCTCTGTCATTCATGCGGACGGAAAGGATATTGCCACGCTGCGCCTCCAAGCGGAACGGATTGGCTTCAATCCGGATAAGGCGCGGGTCGCGTGCCTAATGGAGCTGACAGGCACGCAAAACGCCGATTCGTTGCCTACGCTCAAGCGGGTGGTCGAATTACTGGAGGGGCGGCCAACCATCGACTTAATTGCCATTCGCAATACGCGTCAAATCGTGGTGTTCAAGCCCCATCTCCATCCGCGAGAGCCGAACACGGATATATGCGAAGGCATCCGGCACATTCGCAGGCTGCTGGAGGAGAAGCAGATCGCGCCGCTTTGCATCGCCGTTGGCAAAGCTTATTCCGGCATCGACGGATTAATTGCGTCATACCGATCCGCGCAAGATACGATGCGGGCAGGACAAGCGATTCTCCCGGAGCAGACCGTATATTATGGTGAAGATATGCCGAACGAGACGGTAGCTGCCAATGTGAAGCCATCTTGGGTGGCGGAAGAGCTGCATTGGCTGTGGCGGCGGTTTGCGCAGGAGGATAAGAGCGGGGAGCTGCAGCAGACGCTGCAGGCTTATTATGAGGAGAACGGCGAGCAGCAGCGTGTAGCAGAGCGGTTGGCGATTCACCGCAATACGCTTCGCTACCGCCTGCAGCGCATTCACGATGTGACAGGCAAGGATCCAAAGCATTTTCGCGACTTATATACGCTGATGACGGCCCGCTGGTTGAGCGCTCTGGCAGAGAAGGACCCGGAAACGGATAACGTATGGAAGAAACATATTTGAATTGTGCATTTGAACAAAAAACACGTTCATTAAAGCGCTGTATTTCATTTTTATGCATGATGAAGCGCTTTCAAATTACAGGTACAGTAATAGTACAACGAATTGCTACAACACCTTAGGGGGTTTGAACTATGGACGTATCTGTATCTGTACTCGGTGCTTTGACGGCATTGGTCGTAGCTATTGTGCTCATATTGCGTAAGGTCCCTCCGGCCTATGGCATGATGATTGGCGCGCTGGCTGGCGGGGTTGTCGGCGGAATCGGACTGGTTGATTCCGTAAACTTGATGATGGATGGCGCGAAGGGCATGATTCCGGCCGTGCTGCGCATCTTGGCAGCCGGCGTGCTTGCCGGCGTACTGATTGAGTCGGGCGGGGCGAAGACGATTGCCGAAACATTAGTCCGGAAGGTTGGCGAGACGCGCGCTCTGTTCGCATTGGCGTTTGCGACGATGGTGCTGACGGCGGTCGGCGTATTCATCGACGTCGCGGTCATAACGGTGGCGCCGATAGCGCTGGCGATTGCGCAGCGCGCTGACTTGTCCCGTATGGCGATACTGCTCGCCATGATTGGCGGCGGGAAAGCCGGGAACATTATGTCGCCGAATCCGAACGCGATTTCGGCGGCGGAAGCGTTCAACATTCCGCTGACATCGATGATGATGGCAGGGATTATACCGGCGCTGCTGGGCCTTTTTGTCACTTATATGATTGCGAAACGGTTGGCCAATAAGGGCACGAAGATTATGGCACAGGAAAGCGTGGACGATGGAGAACAGCAGCTTCCAAGCTTCCTGGCAGCGATGATGGCTCCGATAACGGCGATTGCGCTATTGGCGCTCCGTCCGTTGGCGGGTGTGGTCATCGACCCGATTATCGCTTTGCCGGTAGGCGGCTTCGTTGGCGCCTTGTGCATGGGCCGTATCAAACAGATTAACCAATATGCGATATCGGGCTTAGGCAAAATGACTGGCGTGGCTGTTATGCTGCTCGGTACGGGCACGCTCGCAGGAATTATTTCCAATTCCCAATTGAAAAACGTTATTATCGACAGTCTGGCTTCTTCCGGCTTGCCGGCTTACTTGCTTGCGCCGATAAGCGGTGCGTTAATGTCCTTGGCCACGGCTTCGACGACGGCAGGAACTGCGGTAGCGAGCTCGGTGTTCGGCTCAACGATTATGGAGCTTGGCGTCGCTTCCTTGGGCGCTGCGGCGATGATTCACGCCGGGGCGACCGTCTTCGACCATATGCCGCACGGCAGCTTCTTCCACGCAACGGGCGGAAGCGTCAATATGGCGATGAAGGAGCGGTTGCGCCTTATTCCGTATGAAACATTAATCGGTTTTGTCTTGGCCATTGTATCGACATTGGTGTTCGGCGTGTTCGGTTGGTTCTTGTAACAAGATTCGGCCATGTGTCTATAAAGGTTGATAGAGAGGGAGTGGAGAGAATGAAGGTTGTTATTGCTCCAGACTCATTTAAAGAGAGCTTATCCGCATTAGAGGCATGTCATGCCATAGAGAAGGGATGGCGCAAGGTGTTTCCCGATGCGGAAATGGTAAACGTGCCGATGGCTGACGGCGGGGAAGGCACGGTACAGTCCTTGGTGGATGCGACAGGCGGGCGATTGATTCACTGTGAAGTGACGGGACCGCTCGGCACGCCTGTGAAAGCGTTCTACGGCATGCTTGGCGACGGGAAGACGGCGATTATCGAGATGGCGGCGGCATCGGGTCTGGCGCTGGTGCCGCAAGACCTGCGCAATCCGCTCGTGACGACGACGCGCGGCACGGGCGAGCTCATTGTATCGGCGCTGAACGAAGGCGTCAGCACGATTATTCTCGGGCTTGGCGGCAGCGCCACGAATGATGGCGGCGCAGGCATGGCACAGGCGCTCGGGGTGCGGCTGCTTGACGCAGACGGCTCGGAGATTGGACATGGCGGCGGAGAACTGCATCGCATTGCCCGCATCGAGATGACCGAGGCCGATCCGCGGCTTAAGCGGGTTACATTCGTGGCAGCGTGCGATGTGGATAACCCGCTGACCGGAGAGAGGGGCGCCTCGGCTGTATTCGGCCCCCAGAAAGGGGCCGGGCCGGACATGGTGCGTCAGCTCGACGGCAATCTCGTGCATTATGCGGCCATGATTAAGGAGTGCTTGGGCAGCGACGTGGAACGGATGCCCGGCGCAGGAGCTGCCGGCGGGCTTGGCGCGGGCGTGCTCGCTTTCTTGGACGCTGAGCTGAAGCGGGGCGTTGACATCGTCATCGAAGCGACTGGACTTGCTTCGCATGTGAAGGATGCGGATCTCGTCATTACGGGTGAAGGCCGAATCGATAGTCAGACGATTTTTGGCAAAACGCCAATGGGAGTGGCCAAGACGGCCAAGCGATACGGGGTGCCTGTCATTGGCATCGCGGGCTCGCTGGCGGATAGGCATGAAGTCGTGCATGAGCATGGCATCGATATGGTGTTCCCGATCGTGCCCGGAGTATGCACACTTGAAGATGCGTTGCATAGAGCAGCACCCAATATGGAGCGGACGGCGCGCAACATTGCGATGGCGTTAAAGTGCGGCAGCAACCTGGCATAATACGATGGCGCTATGAGGCGGATGCTTCCTTTCTGGAAGGCACCCGCCTCTTTTTAACCACTATCTATTGCTTTAGGAGCTAGCCGATTGATGACGGTCACAAAATTTTCATGGGGCTATTGCCGAATATGATGAATTTCATGCTGACTTGCGTTACTCTTAATAGATAACAAGTAAATGTGTAAGTTGCCTATTTCTTTGCTCGACTAATCTACCTCTACATCGATGGGAGCCGGAAATAATGGAATTCAGGGTAAAGGATTTGTTTCAAATCGATACACTAAAGCAAGCGTTCGTCGTCAGCGGCAAGCAGGGCCTGAATAACCCGATTCGCGGAGTGACAATCATAGAGGCGCCGGATATTGCGGAATGGATTAGCGGGGGAGAATTGCTGCTGAGCAGTCTATATCCGCTGCAATCTTACAACCATAGCGAGCAGCAAGCCTTCATGGCGCAGTTGTCCGAGAAAAAAGTAAGCGCTTTAGTTATAAAGACGGGGCGGTTTGTCCATGACATCCCTTCCGGCATAATTGAAGCGTCGGAGACGCACCATCTGCCCGTCATTCAAATTCCGAAACAAGTCCCTTACCGTGAAATCATGTATCCGGTGATGGAATCTCTCTTTAACAACCAAGTGATCAAGCTCAAATATTTTAAGGAAGTCCATGATAGATTTATTGCGCTTACGCTTGCCAATAAAGGCTCGGACAATATTATCGCTTCCTTGAAAAAGCTGATTGGCAATCCCGTTACCCTGTATGACCGGAACTTCTGCCCCATATCGGCAACCGATCCGCATTTGGTGCAGTTTGAGGTATTGGAACAGGAGGAAGCGGATGCTGCCCGGACGGGTACGGAATTTCCTTGTTACCGGCAGCGGGTAATCTATCCGGATTGGAGCGGAGGAACGTGCGATCATTTTGTCATTCCGGTTGAAACGGTGAATCATATAAAGATACATCTCGTTATCCATGAGATGTGCAAAACTGTGGAAGCGCTTGATTTCGTTGCGATTGAAAACGCAGCCACCTCCTTGTCGCTCGAACTCGTCAAGCAATATGCCGTAGCTGAAGTGGAAATGAAGTTCAAAGATGACTTAATCGATGATCTGCTGCACGCCAAGATTGAATCGCTGCAGAGCGTATATCAGCGAGCCAATTTGATCGGCTGGGATTTGAACAAGACGTACGTCGTTGTGCTGTTCCGCCTGCGGAGTGTGGATGCTTGCGATGAGCAGGAGGCGGACTTGTATGGTCTTCATAATCCATATCAACACATGCTGTATGAATTAATTCAGCAGCAGGTTCCGGAAGGCACCATCCGGAACCGGAGCGATCAGCTCGTTGTATTGTGGAATGTTGACAGCGCCCAAGGAGATAAAACAGCCTGCTTGCGCACGATTAAGGAGGCAGCTAAGAGCATCCAGCAAATATTTTGCAAACGTATACAACATCTCGATTTGCAGGTGGGCATCGGGAACGCGGCTCATGCTATATCGGAGCTGCCCCGCAGCTATAAGGAAGCTCAGGATGCTTTACAACTCGGGACGATGATTAGAGGGAAATCCGCGATCGCAGCCTTTTCGGATTTGGGCATATATCGATTGCTCTGTCAAATCGAAGACGCTGACGAACTTGCTAATTTCATTCCGCCTTCGTTAAAAAAATTGCTCGCCTACAAGCAGCCGAACCGGGAAGATTTGATCAAAACGTTGCAAACGTTTTTACAGCATCATCAAAACGCCGCGAAAACAGCCGAAGATCTGTACGTCCATTATAAGACCGTGACGTACCGGATTGAACGCATCAAGGAAATTACCGGTATTGATATGGAAGATCCGGATGAGATGCTGTCTGTGCAAGTCGGTTTGAAAATTCTCGTCCTGCTTGGGGATAAAAATCTCTCTTTACAAACAGAGCAAGCAGGCGTGTGATCAAGGTATAATATGGGTTTTGGCATTCAGGCTCCGCTTCATGAGGGTAGAACCGCTCTCATGGAACGGAGTTTTTTTATAATTGGATCTTATTTATCCGATCTGGATAAAAAAACGGGGTGTTTTTTATCGAGATGCCTCGATGTTATTCATTTTTAAAGCGTTTACAATCAAGATGCAAGCAAAAACGGCCTTGAAAATGCGAGTTCAAAAAGGTCAGTTTTCAGCACCGAGAAGGTTGCATGAACTCGAAGCGTATGCGCTTCTTACGAGTTGTGCTCCGCAAAACTTGTAAGGGGCAGCGCCAAGCTAACCTCTAAAAGGTTGCGCCACGGATAAGCGGAATGCCATTTATCCCGCTTGGATAATGCACACATCTTGCAGAAAGGACAGATACGATCATGGAAAATATCCAAACGGAAACCATCCGCCTTGTCGAGTGGCTGAGCCAATTCGGCAATGACCCGGATGGAGGCGTCTCGCGCCTGCTGTATTCCAAGGAGTGGACGGCTGCACAGAAAGCATTGGAGCAGTACATGCAAGAAGAAGGGTTCACCACTTATTACGATGAGATTGGCAATTTGTACGGACGGTTGGAAGGAAGCCAGCACCCCGATGAAACGATTATGAGCGGTTCCCATGTGGACACGGTGCGCAATGGCGGAAAGTATGACGGGCAATACGGCATTATCGCGGCCTTGATGGCGATGCGGGACTTGAAGCGGCAGTATGGCCAACCGCTGCGCACATTGGAAGTGGTGTCGTTCGCGGAAGAAGAGGGCAGCCGCTTTCCTTATACATTCTGGGGAAGCAAAAATCTTACGGGCGTGGCAAAAAAGGAGGATGTCCTGGAAATCGCCGATTTCAATGGCGTGCCTTTCACGGAAGCGATGGCACAAGCGGGATTCCGCTTCCGCGATGAATCGGCGGAACCGCGCCCCGATATTAAAGCGTTTGTCGAACTGCATATTGAGCAGGGCAGCGTATTGGAACATGAAGGCCTGTCGGTAGGCGTCGTCCACAGCATCGTAGGCCAGCGGCGCTTTACCATCGAGATTGCCGGAGAAGCCAACCATGCCGGAACGACGCCGATGGGATACCGCAAAGACGCGGTTCATGCGGCAGGCCGGATGATTCAGCAAATTCTGGATCGGGCGCAAGCGTATGGGGATCCGCTTGTGACGACAGTTGGCAAGCTCGAAGTGAAGCCGAACGTGGTGAATGTCGTGCCGGGCAAAGCGTTATTCACCTTGGATATCCGCCATACGGACAAAGAGGAGCTGATCCGATTCACAGGCGAGGTGACGGAGTTGATGCAGCACACCGCCAGAACAAGCGGGGTGGAGTTGAAGATAGACATGTGGATGGATGAGGATCCCGTCCCGATGAACAACCGAATTCTTGATGTATTGGAACGGCAGTGCAGGGAACATAACATCCCGTTCAAGCTGATGCATAGCGGAGCAGGTCACGATTCTCAGATTATGGCGAAATTTGTGCCTACGGCTATGCTGTTCGTGCCAAGCCGCAAGGGGATTAGCCACAATCCGGAAGAATATACCAGTCCAGAGCATCTTGCAGACGGCGTTCAAGCTTTGACCCATGCGCTGTATGAGCTGGCGTACCAAGCATGATCGGCAACGAAGACAGGGCAAGCAGACAGGCACAAATCGATTTGCGCTGAGGAGAGTGGGAATTGTGAGGGACGCAAGCCAACAGGGAAAGTGGGAATATTGGAAAAAAGTCATCGTTATGCTTTGTCTCGGATGGACGGTCATTTGGATCTACCGCACCATCTTGAACCCGATTCTTCCCGAAATTCAACGAGATTTGAATGTAACATCAGATGCGAGCATGGGCCTCATCTTCAGTGTGTTTTTCTTTGCCTACACGATGATGCAAATTCCGTCGGGGCTGCTGGCGGACAAGTTCGGACGGAAGGCGATAATCATTCCGGGATTTATCCTGTTTACCGTCGGGGCTGTCCTCGTCGGATTCTCCACCTCGCTCATGTTCATATTGGTAGCGAGCTTCATTACGGGATTGGGACAAGGCACTTATTACGGTCCGGCCTATTCCATCTCGTCGGAGACGATCCCGAAGGAGAAGCGGGGCATTTCCACGGCTATTATTAACAGCGGTTCCGCCATTGGCATGGCCATAGGTCTCATCGGATCGAGCTTCCTCGTGAAGGATGCCGGCTGGAATTGGCGGGTGCTCCTCTTTATTACGGCAGGCTTGGCGTTCAGCTTAATGCTCGTGTTCGCCAAAAATATCAAGAAGACCGCGGCGCCGTCCAACACGGCAGCGGAAGGCATCGAAGAAGATGGTCAGGATAAGGCAACATTGAAGCGGTTGTTAGCCAATCCGAAAATGATTGCTTCCTATGTGCTTTATTTTGCGACCTGCTACGGGTATTACATGATCGTGACCTGGCTTCCGTCTTATTTGCAGGAAGAACGGGGCTTTCATGGGACAGCTATCGGCTTCGCAGCCGCTTTGGTGGCATTCAGCGCCGTGCCCGGCGCCTTGCTCTTCAGCCGGCTGTCCGACAAGTTCATGCACAAGAAAATTACGTTCATCATCATTTTGGAACTGCTGGCTGCGGTCATGTTATATTTGACCGTTTCTGTCGGCACGAACACCCTGCTAATCGTTTGTCTTATCTTGTATGGCTTCCTCGGCAAGCTGGCCGTCGAGCCTCTCTTAATCTCGTATGTGGCGGATATTGCGCCGAAGCAAGGGGTCGGGGCGACGTTCGGTTTCTTCAACTTTTTCGGCATGATGTCATCAGTCGTGGCTCCGTTCGTCACCGGACTCATATCCGATGCGACGGGCAGCAAGGTATTGGGCTTCTATCTGGCGACGATCATCATTGTCGTCGGGGCGGCGGTTATGCTGCTGGCTAATGTGAAGAAGACGCCTCAGACGCGATAAACTCCGACTTTTTGACATTCGATATTCCAATGGGTTCATTAGAAAAAGGAGAGTGTGTAACATGGGTTATCCGCAAGATTTGTTATCGAGCCGCTCCATTATCAAGCGTGGCAACTTTGCTTTAATTCCGCCGGAAGGCTTGGTTAAAAATATTGTGCCTGGCTTTGAACAATGTGATTTGACGATTTTGGCTTCCCCGCGTCTCGGCGCCAAATTCGTCGATTATGTGGTGACGATGCACGAGGGGGGCAAGAACGTGCAAGGCTTCGGCGAAGCTGGCGTGGAAACATTCGTGTACTGTATGGAAGGCCGGGTGAAGGCTTCCGCGGATGAAGAGTCATTCTCGCTGCAGGAAGGCGGTTACTTGTATTGTCCGCCGGGCGTTAAGCTGTACTTGGAGAACGAGCAGGCTGAGGATACGCGATTGTTTTTGTACAAGCAGAAATATACGCCGCTGGAAGGGAATGCCTCTACTCCATGGGTTGTTGCGGGGAACGTGCACGATATTGAGGAAATCGATTACGACGGCATGATGAATGTGAAGCTGAAGGACTTGCTTCCAACTGATCTTGCGTTCGATATGAATTTTCATATTTTGTCGTTTGAGCCAGGCGGCTGTCATCCGTTCGTGGAGACGCATTATCAAGAGCATGGGGCGATTATGCTGTCCGGTGAGGGCGTCTATAATCTGGACAATGAATGGATACCGATTAAAAAAGGGGATTACCTGTATATGGGGCCTTATGTGCCGCAAGCGACTTACGCCGTAGGCAGAGAACCGTTCGCCTACTTGTATTCCAAAGATTGTAACCGGGATGCGTCCCTGTAAGCGATATGGATCAACCGCTACCTGTTGCCGGCCGAACCGGCAGCAGGCGGAGGCGGAATACATGCAAAGAGGGAATTGACATGAGAGTAACCAAACGGAAACTGCATGAGCTTATCCAAACAAAATTGTCCCGTGCCGGATTGTCTGCCGGCCATGCGGATGTGGTGGCGGACGTGCTCGTTCATGCCGATGTCCGCGGCGTCCATTCGCATGGCGCCATGCGGGTCGAATATTATGCGGAGCGCATTGCGAAAGGCGGAACGAACGTGAACCCTCGCTTTACGTTCAACAAGACAGGGCCATGCTCCGCCGTGTTCGACGGGGATAACGGCGCCGGGCATGTGGCGGCCAAGCAGGCGATGGAAGAGGCAGTGAATATAGCCAAGGAACACGGCGTTGCCGTGGTTGGGGTAAGACAAATCGGGCACAGCGGCTCCCTGTCCTATTATGTGCAGCAAGCGGCGCGGGAAGGGTTAATTGGCCTCTCCGTCTGCCAATCCGATCCGATGGTCGTGCCTTTCGGCGGGGCCGAGCCTTATTATGGCACGAATCCGATTGCCTTCGCCGCGCCCGGCGAAGGCAGCGCGCTCATGACCTTCGATATGGCGACGACTGTCCAAGCTTGGGGGAAGATTTTGCATGCCCGTTCGAAGCACGAGCCGATTCCGGATACATGGGCGGTGGATGAACGGGGCGTGAGGACGAATGATCCGTTTCAAGTACACGCGCTGCTTCCGATTGCAGGTCCGAAAGGATACGGTTTGATGATGATGGTCGATGTGCTGTCCGGCATTTTGCTGGGTCTGCCATTCGGCAACCAGGTCAGCTCGATGTACCACGACCTGACCGAAGGCCGGAATCTGGGCCAGCTTCATATTGTGCTTGACCCGTCCTTTTTTACCGATCTGGAGACGTTCCGGCGCAACATCTCGAAGACGATGCGTGATTTGAACGGCATTAATCCGGCCCCGGGCTTCGAGCGCGTTCTCTATCCGGGTCAGAATTATGACCTAATCGAGCAGGAGAACGAAGCTAACGGCATTGAGATTGTAGATGAGGTATATGACTATCTCGTGTCGGATGTCGTTCATAACAACACTTACGATCATAAAGATCCGTTCGCCACGTAACAGTTGCATGATAGGAAATGTCAATACAATCAAAACGGACAACCAGAGGTGAACCAAAATGCTGCATACGATCATTAAAAAAAATTCGTATCAAGATTCAGTCAATTTGATGCTTCTGACCAATCATATTTCTGCGCTTGAAGGCGTGACGCAAGCGTCTATCATGATGGGGACGCCGGCCAACAAGGACATTATGCGCAATTCCGGATTGTATACGGATGAGTTGGAGCAGGCTGGAGCCAACGATATGTGCATTGTTATCGATGCCGAGGCGCACAGCAAGCTGGATGATATTCTCGCTGCCGTTGACAGCTTCTTAAGCGACCAATCGGTCAGCAGCAGCCAGTCTTCCATCGAGAGCGTACGCTCGTGGGAGCGCGCGCTGAAGGAGAACCCGAATGCCAATCTGGCCATTATTTCGGTACCCGGTCAATACGCGGCGGCAGAAGCGGACAAAGCGCTCGATTATGGCCTGCACGCCTTCATTTTTAGCGACAATGTGCCGGTGGAAGAAGAGTTGAGCCTGAAACGGAAGGCTCATGACAAAGGGCTGCTTGTGATGGGTCCTGATTGCGGCACGGGTATTTTGTCAGGCGTTCCGATTGCCTTCGCGAATCGGGTGAAAGCGGGCAATATCGGCATCGTCGGCGCCTCAGGCACAGGCATTCAAGAGGTGACGACGCTGATCGACCGTATGGGCGGCGGCATCAGTCACGCGATTGGCACCGGAGGACGTGACCTCTCGGAGACCGTCGGCGCGATTACAATGTTGGACGGCATCCGCGGGCTGGCGCACAATGACCAGACCGAGGTGATCGTCATCGTGTCCAAGCCGCCTGCCAAGGCGGTGCGCGATAAGGTGGTGCGCGAGCTGCAAGGACTCGCGAAGCCGGTGGTCACCCTTTTCCTCGGAGAGAAGCCCGCCGTACACGAAGGGAATGTCTATCAAGCCTATACGTTGGAGGAAGCGGCGATGATTGCGATCGACCTGGCCAAAGGCGCCGCAGTGGAGCCGCTGTATAGCTTGCCGCTCGATGTGCCGGAGACAGTATTGAATCCGGGCCAGACCTCGATTCAGGGCTTGTATGCCGGCGGCACATTGGCTGCCGAAGCGGCGATGCTCATCGCGGATGCGCTTAAGCTGAAGGACGGGCTTATTCATGAGGCCGGTTATGTCCTCAAATCGAGCGGTCATGCCATAGTTGATTTGGGCGACGATATGTATACGCAAGGCAAGCCGCATCCGATGATCGATCCGGCTACTCGGATTCAGCATATCGAGAAGGCGGCGCAAGATCCAGCCACGGCGGTCATTTTGTTCGATGTCGTGCTGGGGTACGGCGGCCATAACGACATGGCGGGCGTGCTGGCGCCGGCTATCGAGAAGGCGGCAGCCAAGGCGAAGGCGGAAGGGCGCAACCTCTATTTTGTGGCGGCACTGTGCGGCACTCATCAAGATCCGCAGTCTTATGCGGAGCAGAAGCGTAGGTTCGAACAGGCAGGCGTAATTGTCAAAGAGAGCAACAATCAAGCGGTGCGCACTGTGCTGGCCATGATGAAGCTCGGCCTTGAAGACGTGCCGAAGGCGCATCGTCCGGCGGCAACGGCTGTTCCCGAAGCGTTCTCCGCCTCTGCTGCTGTCGAAGCGCTGCTTGGCGGGAAGCCATCCGTCATTAATGTGGGTTTGCAGAAGTTTACGGAAGCCATTACTGCAAGCGGTGCCACGGCGCTCCAGTACGATTGGCGGCCGGTTGCAGGAGGCAGCGTGAAGATGCAGCGCATATTAAGCCAATTGAACGATTACCGGTTCACGAATTAACTTAATAACCGCGTCAATGATGAATAATCGACGCCGCAGATGAACAGCTGGGAGGAAATCTCATATGAAATATCAGACTATTGATGAAGCCAATCAGGCGGTTATTGATAAAATTGCCGGCGGAACGCCGTTTCTCGTCGATGTGGTGCCGGCACGCACCGTCATTCCGGAGTTGGAAGGGAAGACGCTGCTGCATGCGGGGCCGCCGATAGCATACAAGGACATGACGGGCCCGATGCAAGGCTCATGCGTAGGCGCCGCTTTATTCGAGGGCTGGGCGAAGGATGAAACGGAGGCCCGCGCCATGCTTGAACGGGGCGACATCCATTTCATCCCGTGCCACCATGTCAAGGCAGTCGGCCCTATGGGAGGAATCACGTCCGGCAATATGCCGGTATTCGTAGTCAATAACCGTTCCGAAGGCAATGAGGCTTACTGCATCATGAATGAAGGCATCGGCAAGGTGCTTCGCTTCGGCGCTTATTCGGAAGAGGTCGTCACCCGATTGACATGGATGAAGGACGTGCTTGGTCCGGTGCTTTCCCGAGCGCTCAAGGCGACGAAGGAAGGACTTAACCTGAACGTCATGATCGCGAAGGCGGTTACGATGGGAGATGAATTCCATCAACGCAACATTGCCGCTTCGCTCGTCTTTTTGAAAGAAATCAGTCCTTATATCGTCAATCTCGATATGGATAAGCAAGAGATGCGGAACGTCATCAAATTTTTGGCGGACACCGATCAGTTCTTCTTGAACATCATGATGGCAGCGACCAAGGCCGTGATGGATGGAGCCCGCACGATCGAAGCAGGCACGGTCGTCACCGCCATGTGCCGGAACGGAAGAGACTTCGGAATCCGCATCAGCGGCATGGGAGACGAATGGTTTACCGCACCCGTAAACACGCCGCAGGGGCTCTTCTTCACCGGATATTCGCAAGCAGACGCCAATCCGGATATCGGCGACAGCGCCATTACGGAAACGTTCGGCGTCGGAGGGATGGCAATGATTGCCGCGCCGGGCGTTACGCGGTTTGTCGGCGCCGGAGGATTTCAAGATGCCTTGGCAACGAGTAACGAAATGGTCGAGATTTCTATCGACCAGAACCCGAACTTTACGGTCCCGACCTGGAACTTCCGCGGCATTTGTCTCGGTATTGATGCGAGGAAGGTAGTGGAAACAGGAATTACGCCTGTCATTAATACCGGTATCGCCCACAAGGAACCGGGAGTGGGGCAGATTGGCGCCGGTACGGTTCGTCCGCCTGTGGAATGCTTTGAGAAAGCGCTTGAAGCTTATGCGTCCAAGCTCGGACTCTTGTAACGCACCGCTATATACGTCGTGTATCATGGGGGAGGAGGTTCACGCTCAACTTGCGGCACTCCTCTCCCGGAGGCCGATCGGACGCGTCCACAGCATCTTCGAGAACGGAATCAACTTGGCTATGGGAGACGCGCTGGTATTTGTCGGGACAACGAAGAACGGCAGACTTCCGTTCGGGATTCATATGGGACAAGAGAGCGTGAGAAGGCTGCGCTTCTATGTCAGACGTTATGACGCAGTAGTTGCAGGGACGCCAGACATGATTCAATTCCATCATCCCGCATATCCGTTTATGCTTGATCTTTCGCAAGCCGCGCCATTCCATTATGGAATCTGTGCCGATCGTTACCGCACTTTTCGTGATATATTTCACGTGAACACATTTATGAAGATATGTCTTTCTTGGGGCGTGCCGACCGGACTCGATGTGGAATGGGACCGCTTTCTCGCGAATAATTATATGCCGGATGACCCGCAGTACGTCACGGTACAGCATGCGGAACAACTGCTTGATGCCTTGTTGTCTGGCGAAGTCCGTGTCATCGAATCGCATTTGCGCTATTTTCTTGGCCGCGGGAAAGGGCTGACGCCATCGGGAGACGACTTTCTTATCGGATTGTTGGCCGTCCATACGATGACACAAGCTTTTCATCCGTCTTTTTTAACCACCTTGCGTCATATTGTAGAAAGAGAAGACATCACGACGGACGTGAGCAAGGCTTATTTGCTCCATGCGCTGCATGGCCGTTTCAGCGACAAAGTAACCCATGTATTGAACGCGATGTTTACGGAAGATACATCTCGTTTTCAAGCCAAGCTTGCACAATTGCTGCACACCGGACACAGCTCCGGAATCGATACGGCATTCGGGATCGCCAATGCCATCATGGCCCTAAGGAGGTATGAACATGTCAGAACGAGTTGTGATTGCATTGGGGGGCAACGCCATTTTGCAGCCTCATCAAGAAGCAACCTATGAGAACCAGCTTGAAAATGTACGGAGCAGCAGCGAAATTATTGCCGATATCGTACAAAAGGGCTACGAAGTGGTCATTACGCACGGCAATGGTCCGCAGGTAGGATTGATTTTGCAGCAAAATGAAGAAGCGAAAGAGGTCGTCCCTCCATTTCCGCTAGACGTGTGCAATGCGAAGTCTCAAGGATTGATCGGTTACATGCTCGATCAATGCTTGAAGAATGAGCTGCGGAAGCGGGGATTGACGCAGCAGGTCGTCAGTGTGCTGACACAAACGCAGGTGTCTCAGGAAGACGAAGCCTTCCGGCATCCGACTAAACCTATCGGCACCTTCTACAGCGAAGAGGAAGCCAAGCAGATGATACAGAAGAAGGGCTGGAACATGCGGGAAGATGCGGGCCGGGGGTGGCGTCGCGTCGTTCCTTCTCCGCAGCCGCAATCCATTTTGGAGTCAGAGACCATTATGAAGCTTGTCGAGAGCGGAGCGATTGTCATTGCTTCCGGAGGCGGCGGCATTCCGGTTGTCCAACAGGAGGACGGAACGATTAAAGGCGTCGAAGCGGTCATCGACAAGGATCGCAGCGGACGCAAATTAGCCCAGGAAGCAAACGCCGATATCTTCATGATGGTGACCGATGTGAAGAATGTGTACATTCATTACGGAACACCGGAGCAGCAGGCGCTGGGCCAAATCAGTACGGGGGAAGCCAAACGCTATGTCCGGGAGGGGCATTTCTCCACCGGCAGTATGGGGCCGAAGATGGAGGCGGCCGTGTCGTTTGCGGAACAAGGCAAGCATGCCATTATATGTTCGCTCGAAGAGGCCGCTTTGGCTCTCAACGGAACAGCCGGGACGCATATTTCCTAATTACGCCGGCACAAACAAAGAGGCTGCAGCAAGCGGCAACATACCGCCTGCACACAGCCTCTTTTTCATTAAAATACTTGAACAACTTCCTTAACGCCTTCCACTTCTTCCACCAAAGCGCGTTCGATACCCGCTTTTAATGTAATGGTGGAGCTAGGGCAGCTGCCGCAAGCGCCCATTAAGCGCAGCTTTACGATGCCGTCCTCAACGTCGACCAATTCGACGTCGCCGCCGTCGCGTTGCAGAAACGGGCGCAGTTTATCCAACACTTCCAGCACTTCGTCGTACATGCCGACTTGTGTATTTTCGCTCATTTTTGCCAACTCCTTTCATCCATGCTGCTTTTATTATATTATAAAGCTAACTGAATTCAAAGGCGCAAGATGAAGGAAGGGATAAAGTCAATGCGGCCGATCATAGAATTCTGCGTCAACAATATGCACCATGGGACAGATAGCGTTATGAAGCGCTTCGAACAGAATCCAGAATATGATGTGCTGGAGTATGGGTGTCTCGGTCAGTGCGGAGAATGTTATATGTTTCCGTTCGCTTATGTCAACGGAGAGATCGTAGCAGCGGAAGCCGCTGAGGAGCTCTATGATAAGATTATGGCAAAAATAGAAGAACTGAAAGCATGGGAGCAGTTGGACGTCGATTGACACGCTGCTCCCTTGTTTGTTTATCCTTTATGATGCTTGGACATCCATAATACTCCGCTCTTGATGACGCGAGGCACATAGCCAACGACGGCACGTTTGCCGACGACGCCGAACCCGGATTTTTTGCCGAGCGCGCCCAGGACGCCCTTCAGCTTGATTTTGCCCAGTTTCGGCGTTTCTCCTTGCCACATCGCCCGTATGACGTCGGCAATCTGCTCGCCTTGGGCTCCCGCCGCTTGCGCGCTGGGAGAGAAGGGCAAACTTGCACAGTCTCCGACGACGAACACGTTCGGATAATCCGGAATTTGGTGATACGGGTTAATAATGACGCGTCCCTGCGGATCCTTCGGCACGAGCAGCTTCTGTACCGCTGCTACCGGTTGAATGCCTGCGGTCCATACGGTTACATGGGAATGAATTTCCTCTTCCCCGTCATCCGTGCGATTGTAAATAACGCCGTCTTCCAGGCGGCTGACGTTGACATGGGAGCGAAGCTCAACCCCGTGCTCTTCGAACCAGCCGGACACGAAGCGCGATAGCTTCTCCGGGAAGGAGGACAGGACGCGGCCGCCGCGGTCCAAAATGCGAATGTTCAAGTCAGCCCGGCTCTCGCGCAGCTCCGCCGCCAGCTCGACCCCGCTCAGGCCGCCGCCGACAATATTGACTTGCCCGTAAGGCTTAATGTCATTCAGCAGCTGGTAGGTGCGTCTTGTGCTCGCGAGCGATTGTATGCTGTTGCCGAACTGCTCGGCCCCCTCGATGTTGTGGTATTTGTCGGTGCAGCCGAGCCCTATGACCAGATGATCATAGCTGAGCGGCTCGCCGTTGCTGAAATGAAGAAGCTGCGCATCCAAGTCAATCGCTTGCACGTTGCCATAGTGGATATGCACGCGCGGATCGTTGGGAAATTGAACGCGAATCTCCACGTCCGACACCGCACCGGCAGCCAGCGCATAGTATTCTGTCTTTAAACCTTGATAGGGCATACGGTCAACCAATTCAAGCTGCACATCAGCAGGCAGTTCGCCCTCAAGCAAACGCCCGATGATGGCCAAACCTCCGTAGCCGCCTCCTAAAATGACGTATCGTTTCATCCTTTCGACTTCCCCCCATGATGCCGAATATGTTAGAAAGATGTTGTGTCGCCGCTAGCGGCGAGTACGTCGTATGGCTCCACTCGTCTGTCTAGGTTGCCGATTCTTACGCTGTCTATCCAAAAATAACATTAGGTTCTTATCTATATATCCTAAGTCAGCATACCAAAAAACCGTAATTACTCGTACACTTTCACTTCGTTATAGAACGTATCCCGCTCTATCGGAATGCGGCCGGCCCCTTTGACAAGCCAAATCAACTCATCGCGTGTCAGGCCTTCTGGAGTTAGCGCGCCTGCCGCATGGCTGATTCGCTCCTTCACGATCGTGCCGTGCACATCCGAAGCGCCGAAAGTGAGCGCCACTTGTGTAAGCTGTGTCCCGATATTGATGAAGTACGCTTTAATGTGCTGAATGTTATCCAGCATCAGACGGCTAATCGCGATCGTTTTCAAATCCTCGTACGCCGAATTGCGGCGTTTGATGCTAGCCTTCGGACTCTTCGGCTGCATGGAGAGCGGGATGAACACGAGGAATCCGTTCGTCTCGTCCTGCAGCTCACGAATCTTAATCATGTGGCTTACGCGATCTTCATGCGATTCGATGGCGCCGTACAGCATCGTCGTGTGCGTCTTCATGCCGAGCTTGTGCGCAGTGCGATGCACCTCCAAGTAACGGTCTACGCCCGCTTTCTCGACACGCATCTTCTTGCGGTACTCGTCCGACAAAATTTCAGCGCCGCCGCCTGTCAAGGATTGGAGCCCCGCATCCATCAATTGGCGCAGCACTTCCTCGATGCTCAAGCCGCTAATGCGTGTATAGAAATCAATTTCCGCCGCAGTATATGCCTTGAGCGTCACATTCGGATAGGTCTGATTGAGAATGCGCAAGGAGTCCACATAGTATTGGAACGGAACGTGCGGGTTGTGTCCGCCTACGATGTGGAATTCGCGCACGTCAGGATGAATATGCTGATCCACATAGTTGATCATTTCCTGTCCGGACAGCGTGTACGATCCGTCTTCGCCTTGATCACGGCGGAAATTGCAAAATGCGCAGTGCGCTTCGCAGACATTCGTGAAGTAGAGCGACATATTTTCTATAAAGTACACTTTTTTACCGTTTTTGCGCAGATTCGCAAGGTTGGCCAATTGACCTAAGGTTAACAAATCGTCTGTCTCGTATAAATAGACGCCGTCTTCCAGCGTCAAACGTTCACCGCGTTCGACTTTATCCGCGATTGCAGCCATGCGGGCATCCGCATGTCGTGTCATGACTGTGGTCATACACAGGCCTCCTTTGTTATTCATGCCTTGCATAGGTGATGGCAAATTTGCGAATGGCACTATGAAGCATGTCCGGTATTCGTCTTTGGTCTCCAAACAAAATAAAAACTCCGCGGCGGAGACGTTCCGTCGGAGATTGCAGTGAAACGTATCACATTAGCTAGTCATTTCCATTATACTCTTGCCTCTCAGATGGGGCAATACATGAGAGGATCTGGTAGGGTGTATTTTCCATAAACTTCGTTCTCTTGTATCTGCCAAGCCGGATGGTTATACTTAGAAATACGAGGAGGGATTAGAATGATTACAATCAGCGATACTGCGGTTGAAAAAATACAAGAAATGCTGGCTCAAGAAGAAAATGAGGGACTGTTCCTTCGTCTGGGCGTGCGCCCGGGCGGTTGCAGCGGCTTCTCCTACGGAATGGGCTTTGATGACGAAGAGAGCGAAGCGGACGTTCATATGGAAGTGAGCGGCATGAAAATCGTCATTGATAAAGAAAGCATGCCATATTTGAATGGCCTCGTTATTGACTTTAAAGAATCCGGCATGTCGGGCGGATTTACGATCGACAATCCGAACGCCATTGCAACATGCGGGTGCGGCTCAAGCTTCCGTACGGCGAAGGACGAGGGCAAAGCGGAGAAATGCGACGATTAAGCGCGGGACAGTTAATGGCAGACCTCTCTAATGGTTAATGTTGATATTAATCATTAGAGAGGTTTTTTAATTTGAATAGCATATGGTCTCGTGTTCTATAATAAGTTGAACTATTGAATTTCTTGATTAAAGTTTTCCCCTTCGGTCAGTAACAACGATTCAGCATCGCCAGGACGCTCTATGGTGTGGTCGAATGGTTGTTATAATAGCGGGAGGGAGGGTCTCCAACTGCAATTATGCATTTGAGAGTACCTTACTCACGCCGTTCGTCAAGCTGGACTGCAATCGTGCAGTTCATTTTCATATAATTGCATAGATAGTGGTAGTCTCCTCGCTTTGCAATGCACATTTGCAGTTCAAACGCCGAAAAAGGCGGTATTTCGCCAAAACAACTGCACATTAGCAGTTCGTCGGCTTGTTAACTTGCGTCTCTGCTTGCTTGCCCAGCATCTTCGGTTGTTCTGCCGCTTTATTGCCGAGCAGCCTGCTGCGAGTCCAGTGAAATCTTTGTCATAGATTCAGATAACGCTGAAAGCTTACATTATAATGCTTGCGAAAGAGGAAACCCGTTAGTGAAAACCTGCTATTCTTTTATTTTTTTGCCAAGCAGCACCATAAACCAAATGATAGAAGCGCCTAGTATAGCGTGCCCCAAGCCCGCGATGTGGCTCAATCCGTTCATATCCGTTCCGTTTACTTGCAGGATGCCGCGGACCGTCATGGCGATTAAAGTAATCATGAGACCGCCATTATATACGAGATACCACGGACCGAATGAACGAGTTTCATGGACGCGGAAGCTTTTGGCGAGCAGCGTGAGGATAAGAAAGAAAATGAATCCCAACACCAAAATGTGAGTATGCAACGGTTTGAGTGTCGTGTATGCCGTGAAATCGTTTATTTTAGTAAACTCGCGAAAAAAGATACCTGCCACTAATCCGAGAATGGCATAGACAAAAGAAGTTACATATAGTTTTTTCAACGTGATGCTCTCCTTTTCAATTTCATGCGATTATGTATCGCTTGTATGGAGTATAGTCGAGAACTGTGAACTGAAGATGAATGGACGGTTACAAATCCGGAAGCCTGACTGTAAATGCCGCGCCCGCACCGGCATTGTTAGTCGCACTAACGGTTCCTTCGTGCAATTCAACGATTCGTTTCACGATAGACAATCCGAGTCCGGTTCCGTGGGTATTTCCCTTTCGTTTGTCGTACTTGTAAAAACGGTCAAATAAATAGGGAAGCGCCTCAGCGGGAATTCCTTCGCCCGTATCCGAAAATATCACCTCTACTTCATGCAGCAGTTTTCTACATTTTATATGGAGCTGTCCTCCGGGTGCAGTGAATTTGATCCCATTGCTGAGCAGATTGCTCCAGACTTGATGAAGCAGGCCCGCATCACCTGGAATGATGACTTCTTCAAGCTCCAAGTCCAGCTGTAAATCTTTCTCGCTCCATAATGGCTCCTGAACGATTATGATCTGTCTCAGCTGCTCATCCAAGCGAAAGGGGGCGCGCTTCAACGATTCTTTTCCCCGCTCCAGCGCAGCAAGCGTCAAAAGCTGACGTCCCAGACCGGACAGCCGCGAGCTCTCATCGTCGATAATCTGCAAATACTTCCGCTCTTGCTCCGGCGGGAGCGGATGATCCAACAGCTGTCGGGCCAAGCCTCGAATGGAAGTGAGCGGAGATTGGATTTCATGTGACACGTTCGCCACGAATTGCTTCTGCATGGCGTCCACTTGTCCCAGTACGGCTGCCATGCGGGTAAATCTGCGCGCCAGCACGCCGATTTCATCTTTGCGTGTAATGTCGAGCCGGACGTCATAGTTTCCATTTTCCAGCTTCATCGTCGCGTCGGTGAGCCGATGGAGGGGACGCACGAGATATCGCGTTTTGATGGCGATCAGCACAAGGCTGATGACGAAGGTGCCGATGAGCAGGACAGCGACTAGTATGCGCACTTCTTCGGTCTGCTGCACCATATCAGGCCGCACGAACAAGGCATGTCTTGCGCCAGCGAGCTCGACCGGAGTTCCATAGCTTAGCTCGAGACGGTTCTCGAATACGGTTGGAACAAACCAGCTTTGCTTGTGGATACGCATGCCTTGATAGGTGCCGCCTTGCAACACGGTGTCGATAATTGCGGGCGACAAAGATACGTTATCGAATGCTCTTCCATACGTCTTGATGTGTCCGGCCTCGTCGATGACATAGAGCTGATACCCGAGCTTCGACAATGAACCGAGCAGTTCGTCGACAGAAGAGGGGCTGCCGGTCATCTGTTCGCCTAGTTCGGAAAGCGCAGAACCGACTTTTTCCATTTTTTGTTCGTAATTATCGGTTAGGGTGTGGCTATATGCAAAATTAGCTGCGAAAAAGGCGGCGGTAAAGCTGACGATCACGATGACGGCGGAAAACAGGACAATGCGCGTATATAACGTGTTCATGCATCGCGTACCTCCAATTTGTATCCTAATCCCCGGATGGTGACGATGTGAAAGTCGCTGCCGCTGTCGTGAAACCGTTCGCGCAGCCGCTTGATATGTACGTCAATCGTGCGGGCATCGCCCTCGTAGTTGCTGCCCCATATCCAATCGAGCAATTGATCCCGCGTAAAGATACGGCCAGGGTAGGCGGCCATTTGGGCGAGCAGCTCAAATTCTTTGCGCGGCAGCACGTGCTCCTGCCCGTTTACCATTACGGTATAACTCAGTCTGTCGATTACGGTATGCGGAAATCGTATCATCGAATCCGACACAATCTGATATCTTCGCAACAAGGCTTTCATGCGGAAAAGCAGTTCTTTCGGTTCAAATGGCTTGACCATATAGTCATCGGTTCCTGCCGCAAATCCCGTTTCTTTATCTTCCAGCTCGCCCAAGGCGGTCAGGAGAATGACGGGAATATCGTAGGACGTCCTAATTTCAGAGCAGAGCGCCCAGCCGTCTTTAACCGGCATCATCACATCGACGATCGCGATATGGACGGTCTCCCGCTGCAAGATGTCCGCAGCCGCCTGTCCATCGGCTGCTTCGAGCACATGATACTGTTCCGATTCAAGAACGAGGCGCAGCAGGGCACGGATATTCGGATCGTCGTCTGCTGCTAGCACATTGATTTTCATATATTACAACCTCCTGGAGAATACAATCTTATGATATCCGCCGCCAACTGCGGTTATAACGAATGAAATCCTTGCTATCCACAAGCGGATACCAAGGATTTCGGGACGTAGCTACATAAACGTCTTATTAATCATGATGGAGATAAGATAGAAGCAAAATAAGGAGAAGAGCCAGCAACCTATCCCCAAAACTCGTTTCTGCTTCTTCCAAAATTGAAATCCGATCGCCAATATCCCCACATTCACGAGCACTAACACAACGGACATGGATACGATGGCTATCCAATATAATACTTGAAATACAGCTGCGGTAGTCATGACGGTCGCTCCCATCTTCATAAATGCGTAACTCATCATTTCTTCATTCATCTTATACGATACCATCCGAAACTTGGAAAAGACAAGCATCAAAGCTTCTCATTCTACTCTAGTCTATTGAAATAAGGCTGAAGCCGTGGACAATCATACAAGAATAGCGAAAGTCCTGTGAGTATGTATAAGTATAATGACGAAAGGGGATGTGCGCATGGAAAGCAGACAACTGGCCAGCAAGTGGCTGAAGACCGAGGCGCTATTGTCGGATGCCCGCGCGGCCGCCCATATTCCGGCGACACGCATATATAATTCATCCAACCTGCACCAAATGCTGAATCAGTACGGCTTTGTCGTCATCAAGCCGGTCGTGGGCGGCGGCGGGGCGGGTGTCATTAAAGTGACAAAGGAAGGAGCGACCTACCGGCACACATACATGTCGCGTACCAAGTCTTTTAACGACTTTGACGCCTTGATGCGCTCGTTAGCTTCCGTAAAGAGAAAGCGAACGTATTTGATTCAACGCGGCATTCAGTTGGCGGCAGTCGGCGGCCGCCCTATCGATTATCGCGTCAAAGTTGTCAAGACGAACGGACAATGGGTATTTCGCTCCATGGTAGGAAGAGTGGCGCGGAAGGGGCTATTTGTGACGAACTTGTGCAAAGGCGGCTCGATGCTTACTGCGGCCCAGGGCATCGGGCGTTCGCTATCCGGACGTCAAGTGCGCTCGAAAAAAAGCGAAATGCGGCAGTTGACCCGGTTGTGCACAAGTATTTTGGAAGGCAAGTATCCGGGAATCGGACAGCTCGGGTTTGATTACGGCATCGATCGCTCGGGCCGAATTTGGATATTTGAAGTGAATACGCGTCCACAATAGCGGTGTTGTCAGGCAAATCTAGTTTGCTATTACTATATGATAGATTCCATTTGTTGTGCTAGGCTAATTGATTAAAGATTTTTATTATAGACACGCCAAAAAAGGGTGTGCATAAGCATATCCACATCATCCCCATTGGTATAAAACGATTTTCGACGGTTATCAACAATTTAACCACAATTTTTCCACAGTCGCCTGTGGATAATGGAAACGCTTGTTCTATTTTTTGCACCCGTGCTATGATGAGAACGGACAGGAAACATTTAGGAAAGGTTGTGATTGAGATGGCTTTGCTTTCCGACGAGCTGCTTATGGATTCCTATGAGCAAGCAATCCAGCTCCAATTGGACGATGAATTCATCGCTTTGCTGCTTAAGGAAATTCGAAGACGCCGCCTTCATCCGACCCTCTTCCAGAAGCCGGTACGCAGATAGAATGGCCGGAGCTTTGCCGTGACTTTACTCCCAAGCCATTCCATTGATATGCATCATGGTATGGCAATGCTCACAGTACACGATATGCAAGCATGTGTCGTTTGTAGAACCGTCTGCCTGCAATGTGAATTGAGCATCGGATCGGTCATCCGGTTGATAGGGAGCGTAAGGTCCCAAATAATCTTCCAGTTTGCCCCTGTCGATGGCTGGGTTCAAACAGTTCGAACATTGAAACGCAGGACTGATTATGCCGTTGCATAGTGGACAAACATGAAACAAGGGTATCCGCCTCCATTAAATAAAGATGTAGGAGTAGGATACCCTTTCTTTCGTTCTATCATGAAATTGGAATGCTCGTCTGCATCCTTTGTTACATCTTCATGTTGCTGCTGTGTCCCGGAGACAGCTTCGCTGTCGGATCAATGTACACTTTCGCGTTATTGATTGCCGTCGGCGCTTCACCGAAACCTACGGCGATAAGCTTCAGCTTGCCGGGATAGGTCGTCACGTCACCGGCTGCGAAGATGCCTGTAATATTCGTTTCCATACGGGAATCGACTACAATGGATCCGCCCTCAATCGTAAGGCCCCACTCAGAGATCGGGCCAAGGGATGATACGAAACCAAAGTTAACAATGACGGCATCGATATCGATGTCAAGCGATTCTTTCGTCTTCGTATCCGCAATCGTAACGCGTTCGATACGGCCGGCCTCGCCGTGAAGGTGCGTAATCTCTTTTGGTGTCAAGATTTGAACCTTGGAGTTCATCAATTGCTCTACGCTGTGCTCGTGCGCACGGAATTTGTCGCGACGGTGAATGAGCGTCACTTGCTCCGCAATCGGTTCAAGCATAAGCGCCCAGTCTACCGCAGAGTCGCCGCCGCCGCTGATGAGTACGCGCTGGCCTTTGAATTGCTGCAGGTCGCTGACAAAATAATGAAGATTCGACTTCTCGTACTGCCCCGCATTCGGCAAATCCAAGCGGCGAGGCTCGAAAGCGCCCACTCCGGCTGTAATAATGACCGCCTTCGCTTGATGCACTTCTTTATCTGTAGTTACTTCGAACAGTCGCTCGTCACGTTTCTCTACCCGCAGCACCTTCTCTTCCAAGCGCACATCGGGATGGAAATGGTCCATCTGCTGTTTTAATTGATTTACGAGCTCTTGCGCCGTTACTTTGGGGAAACCGGCAACGTCGTAAATGTATTTCTCCGGGTAAAGCGCAGCCAGTTGTCCGCCAAGCTGCGGCATGCTTTCGATTAGTCGAACGGAAGCTTGGCGCATGCCGCCGTAAAATGCGGCAAACATTCCGGCAGGGCCGCCCCCGATAATTAAAATATCTACTACATCTTGTTGCGATGCAAGTTGAGAATTCAAAACAGAGCACCTCCAATGGCGATGTCGACCATGTGATTATGGTCATTGTGTAATTAGGCACATCTATCATTATAAACCTAGTGGAGCAAGAAGGAAACTATCCTTTTCGAAAAATTCCCAGAATGTGCAAGCTAGAAAAAAATTTAAGTTAAACCGCTTACATTATGGGGAGTGGCTAAAAAGGTGCTTGTAATTTAGCTGGAAACTCGATATCATTGCATGTGAATTGTATACAAATTGTCGAGAATTTGTCGATGTTGGACAAATGGGTGACCATACACGCTTTATCTTAGCGTAAGCGGGTTGTTTTAAGGTAAATCGTTCATAATAACGTTGTGTTTGGTTGATGATTTGTATAACATCACATAGAGAGATATAGGCAAGCTATACTTTTTTTTGTGGAGTTTTTCACAACTGCGCAATGATTGATGGGGATAAACGGAGTATGAGGAACTAACTAGTTACTTAACCGAGAGGATAAGTACCGACACAAAATGAGTTACCCGATTGGAAGGAGCATATACGATGAGCAACATACCTAAAATCGTAATTCTGGGCGCAGGTTACGGTGGCATCATGGCAGCGCAACGTTTGCAAAAAGAATTGAACTATAATGAAGCGGACGTAACGTTAGTCAACAAGCATGACTATCATTACTTTACGACTCATTTGCATATGCCGGCTGCCGGAACGGACTCTTACGACAACGCTAGAGTGTCCATCTCGAAGCTAATCGATGAGTTCAAAATTGATTTCGTCAAATCGACCGTTAAAGAAATCCGAATTCAAGACAAGAAGGTCATTCTTGAAGACGGAACGCTGTCGTTTGACTATCTGGTTATCGGCCTTGGCGGAGAGCCGGAGACGTTCGGTATTCCAGGGCTTGGCGAGTATGCGTTCAGCATTCGCAGCATCAACTCCGTTCGCGTAATCCGTGAGCATATCGAGCATCAATTCGCCCTTTACAAGCAAGACGAATCCCGCAAGGATCGTCTGAACTTCGTCGTTGGCGGCGCGGGCTTTACGGGAATTGAATTCGTAGGCGAACTATCCGACCGTATTCCGCTGCTGTGCAAGCAGTTCGATGTGGATCCGCAGCTGGTCAACATTTACAATGTCGAAGCGGCGCCGACCGCCCTTCCAGGATTCGATCCGGAATTGGTAGAGTACGGCATGGATGTGTTGAAGAAGAAAGGCGTAGACTTCAAGCTTGCCACTGCGATTAAAGAGTGCACTCCAGAAGGCGTTATGCTTGCGACAGGCGAAGAAATCAAAGCGGCTACGGTCGTATGGACCGGCGGTATCCGCGGCAACCGTCTGATTGAACAAGCAGGCTTTGAAGCGATGCGCGGGCGTGTCAAGGTTGATGAGCATTTGCGCGCTCCGGGACATGACAATATCTTTATTATCGGCGATAACTCGCTGATGATTAATCCGGAGAACGAGCGTCCGTTCCCGCCGACGGCGCAAATGGCGATGCAGCAAGGTCCGGTGTGCGCAAGCAACATCGTGGCTTCGATTCGCAACCAACCGTTGAAAAAGTTCGAATACCACAACAAAGGTACGGTAGCTTCCTTGGGCAAAGGCGAAGCGATCGGCGTGGTCGGCAAGAAGAAGCTGAAAGGCTTCTGGGCAGCCCAGCTTAAGAAAGTGATCGACATCCGTTGGCTGTTCATCATCGGAGGCGTCTCGCTCGCGCTTCGCAAAGGGAAATTCTTCTAAGTCATGCGCCACTGCAGCGTGCAGGTACGAGGGCTATTGACGCGCGGCGAATTGGATCGCTACAATGCCCTGATGGATGTGGGCGGCTATTTGGAGCAGCAGAATCGGCACGATCTGGCCTATACGGTGCAAACAGAAGTCGATCTGCTCATTCAGCCGGCGATCGAACGGTTGAAGGAAAAAGGCCGCATGCGGGATCGCATGACGGCGGAATATTTAGCTTCCTTAGATGATGAAGAGGATTAATCAAGACGGTCAAGCCGTCGCCGCAGCTTATTGCGGCGACGGTTTTTTTTATTGTAAAGGAAATTTGAAATAAAAAATAATTATTAATAATGATTTAAAACATTTATTTTTTCTATATCATAATTCGTGCTATAGTGTACCAATCAGCTGATACACGAGCTCAAACCATCATTGTTCGATTAGAAATCAGGTAGGAAATACAATTCGGAGGTGGAAGCTTTTGCGTATCACGCCAAATGAAAGCGATATCAATATATCTGGCCGATTGGATCGCCTGCCGATTGGTTCGATTCATCGAAAGACGTTAATGGCGCTTGCGATTATTTATTTTTTTGAGTATGCGGATTTGAATACGTTCTCTTTCGTAGCTCCTGTATTGAAAAAAGAATGGGGGATGTCCGTCACTGAGATTGGTTGGATTACATCGAGTTCCTTTCTCGGGATGTTCATTGGTTCGGTATTTGGCGGATGGTTCGCGGATAAATTCGGAAGAAAACGGGCCATCATCATCATGACGTTATTTTTTTCGATATTTTCTATGAGTACGGCTCTGGCATGGAATCCTGTCATCCTCGGAATACTCCGTTTTTTTACAGGTGTGGGAGTATCGGCAGCGCTAATCAATTCGAGCACCTATATCAGCGAGTTTTTTCCCTCCGCTTCCCGCGGCAAATTCCAGGGTATCGCGCTTGTTATCGGATTATTGGGCATTCCGGTGACCGGATGGATTTCGACTTGCTTCATTTCTCTAGGACCCCACGGGTGGAGATATGTTTTCGTATGGGGCGGTATGGGGATACTCGGACTTTGGTTTCTGCGCAATATCCATGAAATACCACGCTGGTATTTATCTCGGGGGGAGAGTAAAAAAGCCGAGGAAATCATTCAGCGGGTCGAGGAAGAGGTGCGCCGCGAAAAAGGACAACTGCCCCCAATCGCGGACACTGCGATAAGACCGAAAACCGAGATGAAAACAAAGGCCTACAGCGAGTTGTTCAAAGGGAAATATCGCGGCAGAACGGCAATTTTGACCTTCGCCTGGATTTTTCAAACGCTGGGCTTTTACGGCTTCGGGTCTTGGGTTCCCACGCTGCTCGTGCAGAACGGGATTGTGCTCGATAAATCGCTGCTGTACAGCACTCTTATTACGATTGGGGCTCCGCTCGGCGCATTGCTGGGAGCTCTTATCTCCGACCGCTACGAACGGAAGTGGAATTTGATTGCCTCATCGCTCTTTATAGCCATTGCCGTGTTTTTGTATGGCATGACTGTAAATCCGGTGTTCCTTATCGCGTTCGGATTTTTAGTGAACATGATCGAGAGAACGTATTCCTCCAATTTATACACATATACGTCTGAATTGTATCCTACACATATTCGCGGATCAGGTTATGGACTTACGTACGGATTGGGGAGATTCTCCAATGTGCTTGGCCCGATGCTCATCAGCTTTATGCTGCTTGAGTTTGGAAGCTTCAGCGTATTCGCCTTAATTTCCCTCTGCTGGATCGGGTCGGCTGTCGCATTGAGCTTTGGTCCCAACACGAACAGGCGCAGCTTGGATGAATTAGAGAACGACGAGGATAGCGGCAGGCCGTTAGAGTTAACCCAACCGATACCCGCGATTGCTAAGAACGATTGAGCAAGAACGCAAGAAGAAGATATAAGGAGAGCCTGCGCGCTTGTCACTTTATCTTCTTCTTGGCGTTTCCAAGTCAATATGTTTGATGAAATCCACAAATTCCTTAATTAGATTTAAATAAAGCGACTCCTTCCTATAGATCATCCACGATTTCCGCTTTAATGGCTCACCATGCTTGGAAGTCAAATTAATTTTGTACAAATCCTCTTGACCGCCGAGCACGATGGTCGGCAATATGGCATATCCGAGTCCGTTCAACACCATTTCTTTTCCCGTCTCCATTTTGTCGACTTCCATGGCTACGTTAGGGGGCAGCGAATACCGTTCTTTCCACCACAGATCTATCGTATTTTGCAGGGAAGGCTCTGTTTTATAGTTGATTCTTGGCAGGTTGGGCAGGTCTTGAAGATGAATTTCGTGTTTGGAGACGATGCATATGTTCTCTTCCATCATTAAGTGTTTATCGTCCGGCCAATCATAATCTCCCCGAATCATTCCAATATGCACATGTTGGCTATACACGGAGGGAACGAGATCCGAGCTCCAGTCCGTCATGACCCTCACTTCCACGTCTGGATACTGTTCAAGAAATCGTTTCAGAATGGCAGGAAGGATATAAGTCGCAATATTGCTGGCTACCCCCAACCGAAGGATCCCCGTAACCTTGTTATCCATATTTCTCAGGTATTCTTTGGTTTGCCGCAATTGCAGCCGCATTTCTTTCGCGTATTTGACCAGATGCTCGCCCTGAGCCGTAAATTGAATTCCTCTTCTTCCACGGTTTACAATTTTTATCCCGAATTCTTTTTCCAACTGCTGTACCCGATAAGTTAATGCAGGTTGAGAAATGTAGAGCCGCTCCGCCGCCTTGGTAATGTTCTGTTCGTTGTGCAGAGTCTCCAGGATGATCCAATCTTTATCCTCCATCTTATAGCCCTCTCTTTAGATATTGAAAAAAATTATGGGAAACTATAAAAGATAAATATTTTATTTATTCCAAATACAGTAATACACTGAAACTAAAAAGTCAATTATTCACTGTGGTTACAGACAAGGAGTGAATGTCAATGTATGGATTCGGACAAGTGGCAAAAATACCAGCTGTGATGATGCGAGGGGGGACAAGCAAAGGGCTCATCCTGCGCAAGTGCGACCTCCCGTCAGATACCGTGCTGCGGGATCAAATCATTTTGCGCATGTTTGGAAGCCCGGACAGCAGCCAGATCGATGGGTTGGGCGGGGGGACCAGCCTCACAAGCAAGCTTGCGCTCATCGGGCCCCCTACAACACCGGATGCGCACATCGATTACACCTTCGGTCAAGTCAGTCTCGAAAAAAATGTGATTGATTATAAAGTAACTTGCGGAAATTTGACAGCGGCGGTCGGACTTTATGCTGCGGAGGAAGGTTATGTACCGTTAATTGAGCCGATAACGGAAGTGCGCATTAACAATACCAACATCGATAAAATCATTATCGCCGAAATTCCGGTAGAGAATGGCGCAATTAAATATGAAGGCAATTTTTCGATTGCCGGCGTTCCCGGCGTATCATCCAAAATCATGCTGGACTTTCTCGATTCGGGCGGCACATTTACGAAAAGGACGCTGCCGTCAGGCAATACCGTCGATACGGTGCAAATTAAAGATGGCAGACGTTTTGAGATCAGTATAGTTGACTGCGTCAATACCATTGTATTTGTAAGAGCGCAAGATGTGGGTGTAATAGGTACGGAGCTTCAGTCAGCCATTAACAGCAATGCGGAGCTGTTGGATACTTTGGAGCAGATTCGCGTCGAGGGCGGAATTCTGTCTGGACTGATCCAGCCGGAAGAACAGGTCGGACCGGCGACGCATTCACTCCCCAAAATCGTCATTCTTGCGCAGCCGGCCGATTATGTCACGGTGGCGAATCAAACGGTTCGATCGGAGGACATCGATATTTTTTCGCGCTATATCTCCATGGGGGCGCTGCACAAAGCGCACGCCGTCGGCGGAGCTATGGCATTGGCAGCCGCTTGCCAAATACCGGGGACGATTCCCAATCGATTGACATTGTCCTCAGGCTCCGCTGTGCGCATAGGACATCCCTCAGGCACGATGTATGCGGAGGCTGCCGTCGCAAGGAGAGAAACGGATTGGCATGTGACCCGTGCGGCTTGCGGCAGAACCGCCAGAAGATTAATGGAAGGAGATGCATATATTCCGGCGTCGGTGCTGGAAGCTCATTGCTGAGCGGCCTTTTTGCGATGGCTGCATGGCTGGATGTCTGATGGGCATGCCGGACGAGAGAACGGAAAATGGCGCAAAAAAACCGGGCCGCCCTTGCGGGCTTCCCGGTCTCTGCTCTCGCCGCGCCGTGCGGTACGAAAAAGAGCTACAATTTCATCATGTCGTTCAGCTTGTCCGGTGTGAGCAGATTCCCGACGTAGAAGGATCCGAATTCACCGTAACGCGCGCTGACTTCATCGAAGCGCATTTCATAGATCAGCTTTTTGAACTGCAGCGCATCATCGCTGAAGAGGGTTACGCCCCATTCCCAATCGTCCAAGCCTACGGAGCCGGAAATGATCTGCTTCACTTTGCCCGCGTAGCTGCGGCCAATCATGCCGTGGCTGCGCATCATCGCGCGGCGATCCTCCATCGACAGCATGTACCAATTATCCGTTAAATCCCGCTTCTTGTTCATCGGGTAGAAGCAAATGTGCCTGCTCTTCGGCAAAATCGGCTTAAGCCGGGCGATGACTTCCGGATTGTCCATCGGATCTTCCGTGGATCCCGGCTTCGCCAAGTAATTGCTCAGTTCGACAATGCTAACATAAGAATAGGCAGGGGTCGTGTACTGGGCAAAGGACGTTTTGTTCAATTCATTTTCCAACTCGACCAGTTCTTCCAACGTTTCACGCAGATGGAAAATGACGAAGTCGGCTTTTTGGCCGACGATGCTGTATACGGCCGTGCTGCCTTTTTTGTCGTTCTCTGTCTGAGTCCAATTGGACCACAGCGCCTGCAATTCTTCAAGCGCATGAGCGCGCTCTTCATCGTCAGCCTTCTTCCACTGCGTCCAGTTGATCGTGCGGAAATCGTGGAGCGCATACCAACCGTCTAGCGTTAATGCCGCTTCATTCATGTCGTTATCCTCCGTTATTTGAAGTGTGTGTTTAAAAAAGATTGTAATCACAACCGGAATTATTAGCCATACTCAAAGCCATTGTAGCTTATTTGTTATCATATGAGCAACTTTGGCGTGACAAATGTCACTGAATGTTCGTTGATTTTTCACAAGTGTGCAAGTACACTAAGACTATTCAGGGAATTAGCGAATTATGGATAATGAAGTGATGAAAAAATAGATTTGCAGATGGGTACAGGGGGATGATTGCAGACATGATGGGCTGGATTATGGTCATCATTTTGATGGTGCTCTTCTTTGTCATGATGTTCGGTATCGGTTTCATTCTCAATATGCTGATGAAGACGACATGGTTTCCGATCGGCTTCTATATTGTGATTGTGCTGCCGGCTACCGTTATTATGTTGTGGAAGCAGGATTATACCTTTTTCGGAAATATCGCGAGCTTCGGAGTGGTTGATTATTTAACGGCGGCGGCCGGGTTGGCCGGAGCGTATATTAGCGGGAAGACGATTCATTTCTTGCGTAAGAGCGGATATCAGATGTTCTGAATAACAGAGTGAGCGCAAGCGGAAGCAGATGCATTTTGACAAAGAGGATTGCGATCGCATAAAATGAACATGATTGCATCAATCAGGTGCAATGCGAATCTGAATGAAAGGGCAAGGTACACAACGCGATGGACAATTAATCCGAACTGCAGCGAATCATTTTGACAGCATTATGAAATTCAAAATGTACGTTCAGAGAGGATAGATCTGCCCATTTAGCAGGTTGTATCGGCCGTTATATAAGCATGCAGAACCATTGAGAAGACGAATGGCACACCTTCAGGGGGACTTGAAGCCGCCGGCGCCCCATTATTCATTCATGGACGATGGATAGGGACCGAGCTGCCTATCGGCATCCTGCGCGTCAGCGGAAGATGCTCGCTTCGGCGTCCGGCAATGAGGTGTTTCCACGCCTCTATTGTGCTGTTTCTGCAAGCTTGCTGCCGTGAACGCTATCCTCTCTGGGTCAACCAGGGAGGTTTTTTTATGAATGAAAGCTATGCAACGAAGACGCTGGAGGTATCCGGCCGTCTTGTAATGGAGGCCTGCCAGCTTGCCGCCTATGTCGGCGATCGCCGCTTGTTCCAATTGCAGGACCCGCTGCGCATTTATGCGGGGGAGCGTATCGGGCTAATTGGAGCAAACGGAGTCGGAAAGACTACGCTCCTGCGAATAATGGCCGGGATGATCGAGCCGGACGCAGGCTATGTGAAAAGCAATGTATCGTCTTCCTTCGTGCCGCAGCTCGACGACGTGCGGGAAGAAGAGGCGGAAGAAGCGACGCTCAGCGGCGGCGAACAGACGAAGCGCCGCCTGAACGAAGCGATGAATGGCGGAGCGGAGCTGTTGCTGCTTGACGAGCCGACAAGCCATCTGGATGTCGAGGGCTTGGAGTGGCTGGAGGAACGCCTCATCGACTATACGCGGAACGGGACGCTGCTCTTCATTTCCCACGATCGGACGCTTCTGAACCGGGTCGCTACGCGAATATGGGAAATGGAAAATGGAGCGGTTCATATGTATAGCGGCGGCTATGAGGATTACCGCAGAGAGAAGGAGCGGCTGCGGACCGAGCGGCAGCGCGCTTACGAGAATTATGTGGCGGAGCGGCAGCGGCTTCAAGAGGCGATTGCGGAGAAGAAGGCACACGCCCGGAAAGTCGGAAAGCCCAGGTCCAAGAAAGGACTGACAAGCAAAGAGATTCGCTCGGCCCGTCCGCATTTTAACCGCAAACAATCGAAGGTCGAGAAGACGGTCAAAGCGATGGAGAAACGGTTGGAGCAGCTGAAGGTCGTCGAGCAGCCGTTCGAGCTTGCGCCGGTGCTGTTCGATGCGAATTGCCATGCTCCGCTGCGCAGCAAAAGCGCGGTTGAAGCGCAGCAGCTTCAGCTTCGCGTTGAGGAGCGTGAATTGGTGCGGGACGGGGCCTTTCGCGTACGGCCGCAAATGCGCGTAGCGCTTGTCGGGCCGAATGGAGCGGGCAAGACCACGCTGCTTCGCCGCTTGATGGAAGCGTACGAAGCCCGCGGGCACGGAACGGAGCCGCAAACGGAGACGGAAGCCGGGGTAATCCGTTACGCGCCAAGCGCCCGCATCGCCTATTTTGATCAGAAGCTGTATGCTTTGAACTTGCAAGAGAGCGTGCTTGATAATGTCCTGAAGTCGAGCGCATATGATCAAACCTCTGTGCGCACGGTGCTGGCCCGGCTTCGGCTGCGCCGGGACGACGCCTTAAAGCCGGTATGGCAATTGAGCGGCGGCGAGAAGGTAAAGACACAGCTGGCCAAAATGTTCATGAGCGAAGCGAACGTGCTGTTATTGGATGAGCCGACGAACTATTTGGATATCGACACACGCGAGGAGCTGGAGCGGGTGCTGCAGGCGTATCCAGGCACGCTTATCTTTGCCACGCATGACCGCGCGTTGATGGATCGGACGGCCACGCATGCCATCGTGTTCAACAATGGTCAAATGGACTGGCTGACGATCGAAGCGCTGCGCGAGAGGTTGCGGCTGAATGCGGACGGCGCACGCAGTCCGGCGTCTGCTTCCACAGGGGACGTTCCAGCGGACAGCGCCCCGTCATTGTGTGCGGAAGAGCGCATGAAGCTGGATCTGGAATGGGCGGATCTGTTAGCCCGATTGTCGTCTCCGCGCAAGAATGACAAGGCCGAAGAGCTGGAGCGGCGATATGCGGAGCTGCTGGAGCTGCGACGCCGGTTATAACGCAATCTGATCAGGTACCATGGCCTGTTTCTTTGCCGTGCAGATAGCCAATTCAAGAGCCGGAACCGTCCGCAGTTACCACGATTTTGTCGGACGGGCCGGCTCTTTTTATGATACAATAGGAAAACATGATCAGTTCGGGAGGACAAGGAGAGAATACGATGCGGATGTCAAATATGCACCATTTTACGGAACACCATCGGTATGTGACTTACCGGGAATTCAGCTTGAGCGAGTTGGATCTGAAGATGCTTTCCCATGTGTATCAGCCGATGGTCGGAGCATTCGCAATCGGGATGTATCATCTTCTGAATCAGCACGTTGCTGCCGATCGGACCGGGTACTCTGGCATCGACGCGCAGCGGCGTCTGTTTATGCTGCTCGGATTGGAGCCGAGCGAGAAGGGAAGAACGTATTTTGTAGAGCAGACCTCGAAGCTGGAAGCGGTCGGACTGCTGCAGACCTCGCGCGTCATGCTGCCGGATATGGACGAATGCATGTACGAGTATGAGCTGCAGCCTCCTCTGTCGCCCAATGAGTTTTTTGAGACGCAGCATTTGACGCTGCTGTTGCGGGATAAGGTGGGGAAGTATGCCGTTCTTTCGTTAAGGGAGCAGTTCTGCACAAGCGAGCCGTTCGATCTCGCCGCATGGGATGCGCATAGGGAAGATATATCCGTACCTTTTTACGAGTTGTTTCGTTTAAATACGCAAGTGATTGATTTTGAGCTGGAACAAGCGCTGCAGGAAGTTGCACCGAGCCGTTCCGCGCAGTCCTCCCGGTTCGCCCAGAAGACGGATGCGCAGGACTTGAATTATGCAGACATTATTATCCGGTTCCCGAAGCAGTCGTTGAACCGCAAGTTCGTTGAGCAACTGCGCTATGATAAGGAAGGAATGGGCATGATCAATTACGTCGTGCGCAAATTCGATCTTACGCTCCAGGAGACGTGCCGTCTGTTGGATGAGGATGGGGTATTCACCGCGGAAGGTTCCATTGCGCTCGAAGAGATGCAGCATCGCGCCCACCTGCATTTCCGCCAAAATAAGCGGCGCAGTGAATGGCGGGAGCGGGAACAGAGCCGGATTGAACAGAGCTCGCAGCCTGAGGAAGCGAACGAACAGGAAGTGGCGGTGCAGATGGAGTTCTATGTCGAGGTTCCGCCTCAATTCCGCGATAAGTGCGATGTCCACCAATACAATATGATGCTTCGCAATACGCCGTATACGGGACTGCTTGAGAAATTCTTCCCGGGCGCCGTGCCGGATTCATTCCTTGATATGTTTACCAAAATGGACTTGAATTATAAGATGCCGGACGAAGTGATTAATGTCCTTATTCATTACTTGATGACGATGCTCGTTCAAGGAGCGGAACAGCGGTTGAACCGGAATTTTGTCGAGGCGATCGTGTCGAACATGCTCGTGAAGCAAGTCGGCACTTACGAGCAGGCGGTTATGTATATTCGCCAGCAAGCTCAAGTGAATGACGGAGACCGATCCAGGACAGGCGGTTCTGAAGCCGCGAAATCGCCGCGTTCGCGCAGCCGGTACAATAAGACGGCCAAGCCGGCGATTCCGGTCGTTCAGCGCACGGGAAGCGGCGGCGCCAAGTTAACGCCCGAGGAGCTGCAGCGCGCACGGGACTTGGCGCGGCGGTTGGATGAAGGACGAGTATAGATCGAGCAGATGCATGGATATAAGAGTGTGGAGGTGCAGCGAATGGAATCTATCGGGGACATATTGAAGCAGCTTCCGGTTAGCAGCCGGAGAGCGCAAGCAGAACAGAAAATGACGGAGCTGTTGAATGACCCGCTCATCGTTCAATTCCGAACGAAATATCCCGAGCTGGATGACCGCAGCCTTCGCATCAATTTGAATAAATTGTACCAGTACGTTACGGAATATCGGCGCTGCATGCAATGTCCGGGCTTAGAGAACTGCCCGAATGACTTCCGCGGACATTATACGAAGCTGAGTGCCGAGACGGTGAACGGCCATGCGCTCGTCTATGATCGCAAAGTGCCGTGCAAGAAGCTTATTTCCTTTGAGCGGCAGCAATCCATTCAGAATCGCGTACGTTCCTTCTATGTGGATGAAACGGCGTTGAAGCAGGGATATTCAGCGTCGGAAATTTTGGAGAACGATATTGAGCGCAGCGACGCAGTCTTAACCATTATCGAATATATCGAGCATACGAAGAAACAAGGCTTGCACCCGCAGGGGCTCTATTTGGTCGGTCCATTCGGCACGGGCAAGACGTTTCTGATGAGCTACGTCTTATATGAACTGGCGCGCGCCGATTGTACAGGTGTTATTGTATATATGCCGGAGTTCGTGGAAGAGCTGAAATCGATGTTCCAGGAGCCGCAGAGATTGCGCGACACGATCGAGATGATGAAGGAGACGGATTTGCTCGTTTTTGACGATATCGGGGCGGAGAACATCACGCCGTGGGTCCGCGATCACGTTCTTGGTTCCATCTTGAATTACCGGATGAACCGCAAGCCGACCTTCTATACGTCAAACTACGATCTGGACGCGTTATTGAAGCATTTCAGCTATACGCGCGAGGGCGAGGATATTCACAAAGCCGAGCGGTTGATGAATCGCATCCGTCCGTTCGTAAACGTAGTTCAAGTGGATGGCAGGAATAAGCGGGGCAGTATGGATACGTAATGACAATATTTGCATACTCACTTTGTTGCAAAAAAATTACATTCCTCATGTATAATGTAAAGGCAGTATGTTTTTTGCACAGGGAGGAATAATTGTGAATTCAAAATTTTTACGCAAGCAAATGATTTGCGGCTTGATGGCTGCGCTGATGGTCGGCGCGTGGGCGTTGCCCGCTTCCGCTCAGACAGCGGCAGCTTCCGATGCGGCAGGCACAGCCGTTACGAGCGAGGTTAACGGGACGGCGGAAGAGGAGCAAGCGACTGCCGACATCGAGGTGCCAACAGTTACGGACCAACCGGACGTTGTGAAGGAGCCGGAAATCCGTCTGGATCTGACTGCAAAAACCGTCTTTTACCGTGGTATCGGCCAAGAGTCTATCGGGTCGCTGGGAGCACAGACGGTATACGTAGAACGGACAGAAACGGACGCGAAGGGGCAGAAGTGGGGCCAAGTGCATACGTGGCTCGGGTACGTGTGGATTCGTCTGTAGAGAAATAAAGTGCCATGCAGTATCGGCAAGCTATACGAATAAAAGTCCGGCCGCTATATAGCGGACCGGACTTTGTTCGCGTTGGGCTTATGTCAGCGAAGACAAGCCGCCCTTCGGGCTTACGGAACGGTGAATGAGCGTTACGAGATAATGAACTTTACAATCACCATACCAAAAAAGACGACGAACATAAATCCGGTCATGGCGCCGAACCCGAAAATCAAATCTGAAAAATCGTTGCGTGGCTCTTCATTCACATGCTGGCGCGGGTCGATGCTTCTTGCTTCCATTGCGGGTCCTCCCATCTGTCGTGTCTCAATGCCATGATTTACGTCACAGCATAGACAGGTATTTTAACCCAATTATCCGCTTATAGTATATCGAACTGCAGCAGGACTGTAAAGAGCGGGCCTTTCTTATCGTGTGACAAAGTGGAAACAAAAATCCCGGTCAATTTCACATAAAACAGCGAACTGTGGTATACTTTACATGTTGACTCAGATTGCAAAGCTTTTCACCATAAAGGAGGAACCTTATTATGGCTATCGTTAATGTATCCGACCAGACGTTCAAGACTGAAGTTGAAGGTCAACAAGGCGTTGTATTGGTCGATTTCTGGGCGCCTTGGTGCGGTCCTTGTAAAATGTTGGCTCCTATCTTGGACGAATTGGACGGCGAAATCAGCGGCCAAGCGACAATTGCAAAAGTAAACGTGGATGAGAATCCAGAATCCGCATCCCGCTTTGGCGTTATGAGCATCCCTACCATCATCGTATTCAAAGATGGCGAGGCTGTAGATAAAGTGGTTGGCGTAAACTCCAAGGATGCGCTGAAGAACTTGGTTGGCAAGCATCAATAATGAACGGCAATACGGAAGGACAGCCCGTGCGGTTGGTTTCCGTACATAATTGCAAAGCACTGGCGCTAGCCAGCCTTATGCTGTCAAGCCTTCCCATTCGGGAGGGCTTTTTCTTCTGCGTCAGCTCGTATACAATAGAGAAGGAAAATAACGATAGAGGGGGGGAGGACGATGAACGACGATGATATGAATCACTCCAATTGGCGTGCCGAGCGCTGGAAAGAACGCTGGAATGAACGCTATGCTCCGGAAGAGGAGATGGAAATGACACCGGAAGAGCTTGCCGAACGGGGACAATCGTTAGAGCGCATTCACAACAAGCTTGCGCTGCTGCCGGATCAGCCGGGTTGTTATTTGATGAAGAACCGGGAAGGCACGATCATTTACGTCGGCAAGGCGAAGGTGTTGAAGAACCGGGTCCGGTCCTATTTCTCCGGCAGCCATGACGGCAAGACGCAGCGCTTGGTATCTGAAATACGCGACTTTGAATATATCGTCACTTCCAGCAACATGGAAGCTCTCATATTGGAATGCAACCTGATTAAGAAGCATCATCCGCGTTACAATGTGTTGCTGAAAGACGACAAGACGTTTCCATATATAAAAATTACGAATGAGCGCCATCCCCGGCTTGAAGTGACTCGGCGCGTGTTGAAGGACAAGGCCAAATATTTCGGACCTTATCCGAACGGCTTCGCCGCCCAACAAACGAAGAAGCTGCTTGACCGCTTGTATCCGCTGCGCAAATGCGGCACAATGCCGGACCGGGTGTGCTTGTATTACCATATTGGCCAATGCTTGGCGCCGTGTGAGTACGAGGTGACCGAATCCGAGTACGAGAATATGGTGCAGGAGATCTCCAAGTTTCTGGGAGGCGGGCATGAAGAAATCAAGAAGGAGTTGCGCCGCAAAATGGAAGAAGCTGCAGAGGAGCTGCAGTTCGAGCGCGCAAAAGAGTTCCGTGATCAATTGATGTCCATTGAAGCCATAATGGAGAAGCAAAATATTAACACGGCTGATCAACTGGATCGGGACGTGTTCGGTTTTGCCGTAGACAAAGGCTGGATGTGCGTTCAGATTTTATACGTCCGCCAAGGCAAAATGATTGAGCGACATGCGACTAAATTTCCATTTTACGGCGAAGCGTACGACGATTTCATGTCCTTCGTTACGCAGTATTACAGCGAAAACCCGGCGCTCCCAAGAGAAATACTGCTTCAAGATCCCGAAGCGATCCGGCTGGAGGAGTCCGTGGATGAAGCGGGGCCGGCGGAAGCCCCGTTGTCGGCGTCTGACGCCCAAGAGTCGGAGGAAAATAAAGCGGGCGCCGAAGCTTTGCAGGAATGGTTGAAGGTAAAGGTTCACATTCCGAAGCGGGGATTGAAGAAGCAAATGATCGCAATGGCGATGGAAAATGCCCGCGTCACGCTGGATGAGAAATTCAAGCTGCTTGAACGCAGCGAGGAACGGACGCTGCGGGCAGCCGAACGTCTCGGCGCTGCGCTCGGCATTGGCTCGGCAAGCCGAATCGAAGCGTTCGACAACTCGAACATTCAAGGGGCGGATCCGGTGTCCGCGATGGTTGTCTTTATCGACGGCAAGCCGGCCAAAAAGGAATACCGCAAGTATAAGGTGCGTACGGTTCAGGGCCCGGACGACTACGAGACGATGCGTGAAGTCATTCGGAGACGATATGAACGGGTGTTGAAGGAGCAGCTCGAAATGCCTGATATGATCGTGGTGGACGGAGGCAGAGGACAGATGTCAGCCGCGTTGGACGTGCTTGAGAACGAGCTGGGCTTGGCCATTCCGGTATGCGGCTTGGTGAAGGACAACAAGCATAAGACGGCGCAATTGATGGCGGGCGATCCGCCGGAGGTGGTGCCGCTTGGACGCGACAGCCAAGAATTTTATTTGCTGCAGCGCATCCAGGAAGAAGTGCACCGCTTTGCCATAACGTTCCACCGTGAACGCAGGGCGAAATCGATGGTCACCTCTGCGCTTGATTCCATTCCAGGCATCGGCGAGAAACGACGGAAGATGCTGCTCAAGCATTTTGGCTCCTTGAAGAAAATACGGGAGGCTGCGGTCGAGGATTTCCGTCAGGTCGGGATCGGCGAGAAGCTGGCGCGGACCATACTGGTCTCTCTGCGGGATGAGGCGGCGCAATCGGCACAATCTGCCACGGACGATGACACGTACCAACAACAGAGCAGTGAATAAGTGAACAAAGCAGCTTTGACGGGTCTTCCTGCAAAGCTGCTTTTTGATTTGGATGGATTTCTGATTCGGGAGAAGGTTCTGATGGATAGACAATGAAAGATTAGGAATATAGACCGGCAATATGGAGAATGATATGATGTTCACAAAAGTGTGTCAGCCCAAAATCACTTCGTCAGGAACTGGTTTTGAACCAAAAAAAGGGTGTGTTTTCGTGTATTTTGATCGCGAGACAATAAGGAATAAGCTACAATCGCAAATAAAAACAAATGGACATCTTATTGGCGTAGCGTCTGGAGCGGGCATTACGGCAAAATATGCGGTAAAGGGCGGAGCGGATTTCATTTTAGCCTTAAATTCAGGTCGTTTTAGACAGATGGGATTGAGCTCGCTTGGAGGATTGCTACCATTTGCTAACAGCAACGAACTGGTTATGGAATTTGGCTCCAGAGAGATTATTCCTATCGTAAGAGACGTTCCGGTCATCTTTGGACTCTGTGCGACCGATCCAACCATTAACTTAGAAGAATATATAGATTCCATTCGTGAAAAGGGCTTCTCTGGAATAAATAACTATCCAACCGTAGGATTAATGAGCGGACAATTTGGTGAGGCTTTGAAGGAAGAGGGGAATTGCTTTGAGAGAGAAGTTGACGCGATCAGAATGGCGAATGAGAAAGGCCTGTTTTCGATTGCTTTCGTGTTTGACCAAGACCAGGCGCGTAATATGGTTGCTGCCGGAGCGGATATCATTTGCGCCCATTTAGGATTTACAAAGGGCGGAATTTTAGGGGCGAAAAAAGTTTTATCCCTAAAAGCAGCTGCAGAAATGGCGAGAGATATTTTTGCTGCCTGTGATGAAATGAACCCCGATGTCATGAAAATGATCTACGGCGGTCCGGTAAATACACCTTCTGATGTGAAGTATATGTATGATAATACAAAAGCTGTAGGGTATTTGGGCGGTTCTTCATTTGAACGAATCCCTTCCGAAGCAGCGATTACGAAAACGGCTATCGATTTCAAGGAGGTTGGACTTACTGAACAAGACAAGCTCCTTCATAAAATGCTTGAGGGTGTGACCAAGCACTATGATTATGTTCAATTCGTCAAAGAGTATGTAGCTGCGAATTACATGAATGAGATTTCTTTTGCAGAACTGGCTCTGGTAGCTCATATTTCAAGGACGTATTTAAGTTATTTGTTCAAAAAAGAAGTTGGATGTACGTTTCCTGAATATGTAACGAGGTTTCGAATCAATCAAGCAACGGAGTTAATGAAGCAGAATCATATCGAGTTATCTGAAGTTTCCGCACTTGTGGGATATAACGACTACGCTCATTTTAGTAAAACGTTCAAGAAACAAACGGGGCTTTCCCCGCGAGAGTATCAACGACAGTACAAAAACACATAAACACCATACAAATCTACATGAATCATTACACCTAAATCTCTATACTTGAATTGTAAGCCGGCTTAGTAGTCCTTCATACTCCCACTTTTACGAGGAGGTCGTTATATTGAAAACAGTTGCGATAGTCGGAACATTTGACTCCAAAGGAAAAGAATTTTCTTTTGTGAAGGATATTCTGCAAGGTCTTGGGCTGAATACGCTTACCATCCACAGCGGAGTATTTGAGCCCATGTTTGTCCCGGATATTTCGAATGAGGAAGTAGCCAAGGAGGCACATGCAGATATTCGTGAAATCGCCTCCAAAAAAGACAGATCTTTAGCAACGGAAATTCTTGCAAAAGGTATGGAAAAACTAATTCCGAGACTTTATGCAGAAGGAAAATTTGATGGAATCATCTCGTTTGGCGGCAGCGGCGGCACATCCATTGTCACGCCAGGAATGAGAGCGCTGCCAATAGGCGTGCCGAAAGTTATGGTATCTACCGTCGCTTCCGGGAACGTCTCGCAGTATGTAGGGACTAGCGATATTATGATGTATCCATCTATCGTTGATGTATCAGGGTTAAACTCGATTTCAACGAAAATCTTTACGAATGCGGCCCTTGCCATTGCAGGCATGGTGAAATATGAGGTCGATCATAAAGTTGAAAAAAAACCGCTGATAGCCGCTACAATGTTTGGACTTACAACACCTTGCGTCAACCAGGCCAGGGAGTACTTGGAGGAGCATGGGTATGAAGTGATCGTGTTCCATGCCACAGGCACTGGCGGCAAAACGATGGAAAGATTAATTGAGTCCAATTACTTCGATGGCGTGTTGGATCTAACCACAACAGAATGGTGTGACGAACTGGCAGGCGGTGTGTTGAATGCAGGACCGCATCGGCTCGAAGCAGCCGGGCGCTCTGGTGTGCCTCAAGTTGTATCGACAGGGGCATTGGATATGGTCAACTTCGGGCCGTTTGACACGGTGCCGGAGAAATTCAAGGACAGAACTTTTTACAAGCATAACCCGACCGTGACGTTAATGAGAACGACGGTTCAAGAAAACAAAGAGTTAGGCAAGATTATATCCGAAAAACTAAATAAAACGACCTCTCCAACCGCATTAATGCTGCCTTTAAAGGGCGTTTCCGGGCTGGATGTGGAAGGACAGCCTTTCTATGGAGCAGAAGAGGATCGCGCCTTATTTGATACGCTCAGAAATAATATTGACCGAAACGCCGTAGAGCTCATCGAACTGGACTATGACATCAATGATAAACATTTTGCTTTAGCAGCAGCTAAAAAGCTTATTGAATTGATGCAGAAATAGAGAATTGAGGAGGAAGCAAAATGAAACAAACTCGTCAAGAAATCATAAACCAATTGAAAGAACAAGTAGCTAAAGGCGAAATGATTTTAGGAGCCGGAGCAGGTACGGGGATTTCTGCAAAAAGCGGTGAAGCGGGCGGAGTGGATTTAATTATTATTTACAACTCGGGAAGATATAGAATGGCTGGCCGAGGATCGCTTGCAGGATTATTGCCTTATGGGGATGCCAACCAAATCGTTGTAGACATGGGAGCGGAAGTATTGCCGGTTGTGAAGCATACTCCAGTGCTTGCCGGCGTATGCGGTACAGACCCCTTCAGAATGATGGATGTTTTCTTGAAGCAGTTAAAAGAACAAGGGTTTGCAGGCGTGCAAAATTTCCCGACCGTTGGCTTGATTGATGGTGTATTTAGAGCGAACCTTGAAGAAACCGGGATGGGCTATGATTTAGAGGTTGATATGATTCGGAAAGCACACGAGCTTGATTTGCTTACTACCCCATATGTATTTGACGAAGAGCAAGCTATTAAAATGGCTAAAGCGGGTGCGGATATTTTGGTAGCGCACATGGGCTTGACAACAAAAGGGACAATTGGCGCGAAAACCGCATTGACGCTTGAGGATTGCGCTAAGCGCATACAAGCCATTACCGATGCGGGCAAATCTGTAAATCCACATATTATGGTCATTTGTCATGGCGGTCCGATTGCGGATCCGGAAGATGCTCAATATATTTTCGAAAACACAACTGGCGTGGATGGATTCTTCGGCGCTTCAAGCATTGAACGATTTGCCGCAGAGGTTGGTATTAGACAGCAAGCAGAAGCATTCAAACATGTTAAATTAAAATCGTAGAATCCCTGCTAGATAGAGCAAAGCAGCTTTGAGGAGATCTTCCTGCAAAGCTGCTTTTTTAGTGATCTTCCCTTGTATATCATTGAACCACGAATAAAGAAAACTTATCCATTAACTGGATCTCTGAAGTCAGTAATCAATATGCTGTTGCCAAAGTTTTCAGTAGGTCTTATTGCACTAAACTGTGCTTTTCCTGATTTGAAAAGGTAATTTTCGGCAACATTCCATGTCCAAATTTCTCCTTGTTTGTTAGGAGGGATTTCTACTTTAAAGGTATCTTCGTAAGTCACAGTCTCTCCCCATTCTTTGTTGACGGACGCTTTAAAAAACTTGTTGAAATCAGCGCCGACTGATATTGATGTTTTACCGGTAGAAGATCTTGTAATTTTACGATCCCATTTAAAAGTTTTATTAGATCTATTCTCAGTATAATTAACCTTATAGTCGTAATTGAATGTACCCTGATATCCAACGTATGTATAATCTGAAGCGAATGCAAAATTTTGTATATCATTTGTTTTTCTCATGCCGTTTTGTTCCATGTATTTTTGTGCTTTAACAGGATCGCTAATATAAATTACAGGGATTGTTCTGCCTTGTTCACTGGTAATGTATTCGATCTTATCTGGTTGAATGAAACTCTCTGTCACTTCGCTAGCGTAAGCGTTGTTGTTTGAAAAAACAGTGCTCATGCTAAAAAGAAGAGTGGTTGAAATAGATAGTAATACCATTTTTTTAAACATATTCAATACCTCCTAATAAATGTAATGTCTCAACTCTATCATAATTTGGAATAATATGCTATACTTTTTGCAAGGAATCTCAAATAAGGGGGGTAATTGTATTTTTAAGTGCGGAATTGGCTTGCTTTATGGAGCCTTGACTCATCTTTTGCTGGCTATGTTTTGGGATGACTATATGTTTGTAGAGAAGCTTAAGGTGAAGGGAAATGCAATAGAACATACTTTTAGCAATATAAACGAGAATTTCTGGATTCTGTTCTATAGTGAATTAACTCTAGCTCTGGTTTTAATAGTCTTTTCCTTTATCATAAAAAAAGAGCCGAAATAATTATTGCTGCGTGTGCGGACATCGCTCTTGCTTGGTTTGATTAACCGCACACGTCTTCGATTTATTCTTTTTACTGCACGGAGGACATGGCGTTTTTGCTCTGGTGAAGATAGCGGATTCCATATACGATGACGGCAGGCAGGGTCAAATATACCGCGCCAAGCGTCAAACCGGAGACGGTTCCCTCCAACAAATAAGACATGCTCATCAGTAAATTATCCAGCATGAGGTGAGCGAACAGCGCCGTCCAGAATCCGTGCCTCAGCATGATGTACAAGAACATCATGCCCATAATCAACAGCTCGACCGGCCGGGAGTAGAACGGGAATATCGGATAAGTGACATGTCCGAAGGCCCAGATGAGCGTAGGGATAAGGCCGGCAATCCATGGACTGCTCACCCAGCGCTTCAATAATCCCGTGCCGAACCAGCGATAGACGCCTTCTTCCGAGATAGCAGCCATCCAAGCAAGCAAAGGATATAACGCCGGCAACCTCAAGTTAAGCGGAGATTGAGACGCATCCGTCGTCGACCATGCGCCGAATCCGGTCTCCAAGGCGGTGAAGATAAACGTCTGCACTCCAAGCAAGAGCCCCGCATATACCGTGCCGAGCCAGAAGGCTCGGGGCAGCACCGCACCGAATTCCGGACTGCTCCAGGTCGGCATCAAGCGCCGATGCACAGTCTGATCCCAGAAACGTTTGCCTCCCAGTAAGGAAAAATAAAGCACGATTCCCTGTATCACTGTAATTCCGCCCTGAACAATCAAAGCGTATTCCATACGGATCTGTGCGGCAGGCACCTCGAATTGAAGCGAGATGAGGCCAGGCAGCAGGTTCCAAATATGAAGCAGGGAAATACCGCACGAGACGATGGACAACGCGATTATCGTACCGGAGCGGAAGCGGACAAGCTTGCGATAACGAATGCACGCGACGAGCGCGAAAATGCTGAGCAGAAATGACATCCACGTATAACCGAACTTGTAAATGGACGAAGCGGTGGCTGTCTGCCGCAGCTCCTCGGTCTTATAGCTTAGCGGGACTTCCCATACGGGTGTGGCTGTGACAACGTCGTTGTTATGAAAGTGCACGACGAAGTCAAGCGCTGCGTCCCCGACTTTGGCTTTGGGCACCGTAAAGTGCATTACCTCCTTGTTGTTCAATCTTTCCTCACGTAATGTCAATTCGGAGGCTGACCAGCCCAATTGGGCTATAGTCTGTTCCGCAGCCGCGCGATAGTCAACCGTACGTGCGGAGACGGAGTCATCTGCGGCAGCTGCCGGGCTTCCGGTGAAATGGAAGCCGATAATCTGGCCGTTCATCATATTGACATCGACGCTCAACACAGCGGGTCGGTCCCCGCGCATGACTGATAGCAGCACTTGATACTTGTCATATGGGGCCTTGCGGCTCCAGGGCTGGAAGGCTTCCGCCAAGCGTTCCTTGCTGATATATCCGGCCAGCGTAGAATCCGTCTGGTACACGACGGTCGGGTCAACGCTCCGGAGCGACACGTCTGTTCGCCAAGACTGCTGCTTCATGAATTGCACCGCCTTGTCAGCCGCCTCCCCCTTCGTAATTATCGAGAGCTGAGCCCTATCCTGCCGGCTCTCAACATGCAGCAAGGGAATAATAACCTGCACGGCGAGAAACACTATAAACCCAACAATGGAAGCAATAAGCAAAGGCTTGGTTATGTGATAGGAAGGTGCGGACTTATTATGAGCATCACGGTGTGCTTGATGAGTCAAGGGCATCTTTTTTCCTCCATTTAGTCGTATGTACAACTTCCTTTATTATTGTATCCACTTCATTTGTGTAAAGTCCAGCAGAGGAATGAAGCTACGCTTTGATAATTGAAGAGTTCCCGATACAATTCAAGAAAATGGGGTTTTGTAAGCGCTATTTAACGTTATTTTTCAGCCTATTCAACTGAATTTGTTCGTTCTTTGACTTTGTGTGCGAGTAGGGAAACGTATATAATCTCGTTATGAATTGCATACATGCCGAGTTTCGTCCACGGACGAAAGCGGGGGAACCGATTAATGGGGTGAATTTCGCTTAATGACGGTCATAGAGATCCGTCTGCGAATAGGGCAGCCTGAACGTGCCCGAATCCGTCAGCTAACCTCGTAGGCAAGTGCGTCAGGATACCAGCGATAGCATTGGATTTCCAGTGCTTTTTTTCGTGGACAAAAAGAGGTGACACCCCTTGAAACTTTCAAGGAAAAGCAGATTTTTGCATTTAACGCCGTCACGCATACTTGTCGTTGGATTTGCATTAATTATTTTATTAGGCACGTTTCTGCTTATGCTGCCAATCTCCAATGCCGACGGGGAACCGCTGCCTTTTGTTGATGCGTTGTTCACGGCAACATCGGCAACCTGCGTGACTGGGCTAGTTGTGGTCGATACAGGCACCCACTTTACGGTGTTTGGGCAAGTGGTCCTCATGCTGCTCATTCAAGTCGGCGGGCTCGGCTTTATGACGATGGCGACACTGTTTGCGCTTGCCTTTAAAAAAAGAATTTCGTTAAAGGAACGCCTCATTTTGCAAGAAGCGCTTAATCAGGGCAGTATGGAGGGGATTGTCCGGCTTATCCGCAAGGTGCTGCTGTTTGCCTTCTGTATCGAGGGGACCGCCGCAATTCTGTTTGCAACCCGTTGGGCGTTCGACCTGCCGCTGGGACAAGCCGTTTATTTCGGGATATTCCATGCGGTGTCCCTGTTCAACAATGCCGGATTCGATCTATTCGGTTCGGTATCCGGACCGTTCTCCAGCTTGACGAGCTACGTAGGAGATCCGGTCATCAATACGGTGGCTATGCTGCTTATCGTGCTCGGGGGAATCGGTTTTATCGTGTTGTCCGATGTGGTGGATTATCGGCGCACCCGCAAATTGTCGCTGCATACGAAAATTGTGTTGACGATGACCGGGCTTCTAATCGTTATCGGCACAGTCGTTATATTTATTTTCGAATTCACAAATACACGAACGCTTGCTGGTCTCAGCGGGTGGGAGCAATTCTGGGCTTCCCTGTTTCAGTCTGTCAGCCCGCGCACGGCCGGCGCGAATACGATCGATATCGGCGCCATGCGCCAAGCGTCCCAGTTTTTCATGATCGTCCTGATGTTTATCGGGGCTTCGCCCGGTTCAACCGGGGGAGGGATTAAGACAACGACGTTCGCCATCCTTGTTGGAGCGGTCATCACGATGATTCGGGGAAAAGAGGATATCGTCATCTATCGTTATCGCTTGGCGAAGGACAGAATATTCAAAGCTGTTACGTTGACTTTGTTGGCATTGTTCCTCGTCATTATGGTCTCGATGATATTATCGATGACAGAGGATCACCCGTTCCTCATGATTTTGTTCGAGACGACGTCTGCGTTCGGCACGGTCGGCTTGACGATGGGCTTGACGACAGATTTGACCGATGTCGGCAAGGTGCTGCTGTGCCTGACGATGTTCGCCGGCCGGCTCGGGCCAATTACATTGGCGTATGCGCTCGGACCGAAGAGCGAACGGGAATTGTATCGCCATCCGGAAGGCAAGATTACGATAGGATAAATAGACAATAGTAATGGACGAAGGAGTTAATAGCTATTATGGAGTTGCAGCAGTTTGCAGTAGTCGGGATGGGACGATTCGGTTCGGGCCTCGCCAAGGAACTGGTCAGGTTGGGACATCAAGTGCTGGGCATCGATAAGGATGAAGAAGTCGTTGCGGAAATGACGGGCGCGGTAACGCACGCCGTCGTGGCGGATGCGACGGATGAAGATGTGCTTCGCTCGCTCGGCATTCGCAACTTTGATTGCGCGATTGTCGCGATTGGCGATGACATCCAGACGAGCATTCTGGTCAGTATTCAGATGAAGGAGCTGGGCGTAAAGAAGGTAGTCGCGAAGGCGCTGTCTGAGCTGCACGGCCGCGTGCTGGAGCGGCTGGACGTCGACCGGGTTATTTATCCCGAGCGCGACATGGGAATTCGCGTTGCCCATCAGCTTGTGTCACCGAATTTGCTCGATTATATCGAGCTGTCGAAGGAATATACGATTGCCGAGCTCAGTGTGCCCGGCTGCATGCAGGGGATGTCCTTGAAGGAATTGAATCCGCGGGCAAGATTCGGCTGCAGCATCGTCGCGCTCAACAAGCCGGAAGGCATTATTATTGCCCCGTCGGCCGAGGATGTCCTGAATGAGCGGGATATTATGGTCATGATCGGAACCAACCATCAGATTGAAGAATTCGAAGAGTCCATTATGCTGAAAAAATAAGGAAACCGCCGCCTGCGTTGCCCGTCTATTGACGGAGCGAAGCGGGCGGCGGTTTTATCTGCTTCTGCCGGCAAGCCAGCTGTTACAGAAAAATCTTCGTTAAAATGAGCAGCAGCACGAAGTAAAGGGCGATGCTGCTTGCGACGTACAAAAACCGGTTGGCGCGCGTCACTTCCGCCTGCTCCATCGTCTCGGATACCGTCATGATGACGGAGGTGAACCAGACGATGCCGGCAATCGCGAGCGACAAGGAAGTGAAGCTGATGAGCATCATGAGGAAGGCGACCAAATAGGCCGGACCGTATGGCATCTGCATCGCAGCCAAGCGCACGAAGAACGTCTTCACGTCCGAACGCTGCACGCCCTTCCAGCGGCTGACGAGCCAGAGCGCGCCAAACAAGGCGGCGAGCGTAATAATGTGAAGCAAGACGAGCTTGATAAACAAACCGATAGACTCACCTGCACTCGGATAAACGCCGAAAGGAATCATCATGGACATGAGACCGCCGAATATGCTAAAAGCAAATAAGGCAAAGCCAATTGCCGAAGCCGCCACTGCTATGACGCCGTACAGCCAGTCGGAGGCTGGCTGAAGAGCAGAGGCTTCCGTCGGATGCTTCATCAATTGAACGGCGCGCTTCATGTCAAAAGCCGATTCGCGCTTGGCGCCGAATGAAGCTCCACCGTACAAATCGGAACCATTGGCGTTCAATGGTTGGTTAGGCACTTGGCCCGGAGCCGCATAAGGTGCCGAAGCGTCCATCGCTTCAGCAGCGGCAGCAGTTTCCCGATGACTCGCGATCTCTTGGCGGACCGCCGATTCCTTCTGATCGGAAGTGCCGCTTAGCGCTGTCTCCTTGGAGCAGGTGTGGGGCTCGTGCCCGTTCAATTTCTCCCCGCAAAGGTTGCATACATCCATCTAACATCATCCTCCTGAAAAGCCCCTAGATTAGCAAATTTTACTTTTTTCTTTTTCTACTTCAATTTCGACAACAAGCGACTTTATTCCTTCTTGAAAATGTGATTCCATGTCGTTGCCGCCTGCGCCGTTTCTTCAATGAACCGCTTAGCCGCGTGGCTTAAGGCGGCTTGCTCGGAGTATACAATGGAAGTGATGCGTTCGGTTTGCTTCAGCTCTTTTAAATGAATGGCGACCAATTTGTTGTCCTGCAGCCATTCCGGGCGCAGATAAGACTTCGGCAGCAGCGCAGCGGCATGGCTCGTCGACAGCAGCCGCACGATCGCCTCGAAGGAGTCAATCTCCATCCGGATGTCCGGCATAATGCGGTAGCGGCGGAACAGATCGTCGATGAGCTTGCGGTACCAGGTGCCTTTGGAGAACAGCAGCATCGGCAGCCCGTTCAAGCGGGCCATGGACCAATCGCGGCAGCCGGCCAATTCATGATTTTGCGGCAGCACCAGCTGCAAATGGTCTGCGAATAGCGGAATGCATATGAGCCCCGGTTCGCGTATGGCATCGGCTACAAGCCCAAGATCGACCGATTGCTCGCGCACTCGAGATACGATTTCGTGGGTTTTGCCTGTTACGGCCTTCAAGTTCGCCTCCGGATGCTTTTTCACATAAAGAGACACAAATAACGGCAGCGTCGTCTGCAGCGTCGTTAAGCTGGCGCCGATCGTGACGGTTGCATGTCCTTCCGCCTTGTAGTCGGCGATAGACTTCAAGAAATCGAGCTGACGGTTGCGGATGTCAAGCGCGAACTCATATGTAAGCTGACCGACACGGGTCAGTTCCAGCCGCTTGCCGTGCCGGATGAACAATTCAACTCCCAGCTCCGCTTCCAGCTTCGCGATTTGGCGGGATAGAGCGGGTTGAGATATGTTTAGCCGTTTGGATGCTTGGTTTAGACTGGTCAACTCGACGACCGATGCAAAGGACTCCAGCAGATCCAGCATATTGTGAGACCTCCTCGTTTCATTGGTAATATGAAAACGTCAAATGTCAATGATCTCATGCTTATACCTTAAAGTTATAAAAATTATAATAATATTGCAATTCCATTATAAGAAAAAAAGGAGTAACATGGAAGTGTCACAAGTTGTTCACATAGGAAGCGGTTACAAGAGAAACGCATGAGCACTGTCGTAGGAAGCGGCTTCAAGGTTTTCCGGCCTTGACAAGAAAGTGACAAAATGTTGACGCTTTCGACAGGCACAGGTAAAATGAGGATGTTTAATTACCAAAATCTACTGGGAAGCAAATGGAAAGGGGAAACGGCACGCTTATGAAACGAGGTTATTTTTACTCGCGAAAGTTGCACTCGCTTCTTGGGGTTATCCCGCTTGGATTCTTTCTCATTACTCACATGGTATCCAATTATTCCGCGTATGAGGGCGGCAAGGAAGCGTTCCAAGAAAAAGTCGCATTGATCAACGGGTTGCCATTGGTGTTTTTCATGGAAATGTTTTTCATCTGGCTTCCTCTTCTGTATCATGGCGTATACGGCCTATATATCGCCTACACGGCCCGCAACAATGTAGGGAATTACAATTATGGCCGGAATATAGCTTTTCTGATGCAGCGTATTACCGGGGTCATCACGTTTATATTCGTGACTTGGCATGTCTACGAAACGAGAGTGCAAGTAGCGCTTGGCAACATTACGCATGAAGAGCTTGGCTCTCATATGAACAGCATCGTTACGCAGCCAGTCATGTTTATAATCTATTTGGTTGGTGTTGTAGCGGCAACCTATCACTTCGCCAACGGCATGTGGGCTTTTTTGGTCAGTTGGGGAATTACGGTTGGTCCGCGCTCACAAGCGATTTCTGCTAAAATTTGCATGGGGCTGTTCGTGATTATGTCCGCGCTGTTCATATTGGCATTGTTTGCCTTCCGCGGGGCAGAGTTTGCAGCATCTACGGCAGTAATAAATTCAGTATTAACTATCATCGGTTGAGGGAGAGTGGCGCAAAGTGGCTAAACAGAACATTATCGTTGTCGGCGGGGGCTTGGCAGGTCTGATGGCAGCAGTTAAAGCAGCGGAAGCAGGCGTTCACGTCGACCTTTTTTCTTTAGTTCCAGTGAAACGTTCTCACTCTGTCTGCGCACAGGGCGGCATTAACGGTGCGGTGAACACGAAGGGGGAAGGGGATTCGCCTTGGGAGCATTTTGACGATACCGTGTATGGCGGTGACTTCTTGGCGAACCAGCCTCCGGTCAAAGCAATGTGCGAAGCGGCGCCGGGCATTATCCACTTGATGGATCGCATGGGGGTTATGTTCAGCCGGACATCGGAAGGTTTGCTTGATTTCCGCCGTTTCGGGGGGACGCAATATCACCGGACGGCATTCGCGGGCGCGACAACAGGCCAACAGCTGTTGTATGCGCTTGACGAGCAGGTCCGGCGTTGGGAAGCGGCAGGACTCGTGAAGAAGTATGAACATTGGGAATTCATGTCCGCTGTCATTGATGATGAGGAGATTTGCCGGGGCATTACAGCTCAGGATCTGCGCACGATGGATATTAAGTCATTCGCGGCGGATGCGGTCATTTTGGCGACTGGCGGCCCGGGCATTATTTTCGGGAAAACGACGAACTCCGTCATTAACACAGGAACGGCGGCGAGCGCGGTATATCAACAAGGGGTTCGTTATGCGAACGGGGAATTCATTCAGATTCACCCGACGGCGATTCCGGGAGATGACAAGCTGCGCCTGATGTCCGAGTCGGCGCGTGGAGAAGGCGGACGCATCTGGACTTATAAAGACGGCAAGCCATGGTATTTTCTCGAAGAGAAATATCCGGCATACGGGAACTTGGTTCCGCGTGACATCGCGACCCGTGAAATTTTCCACGTCTGCGTAGACTTGAAGCTGGGCATTAACGGGGAGAACATGGTGTACCTTGATCTATCCCATAAAGATCCGAAGGAACTGGATGTGAAGCTTGGCGGCATCATAGAAATTTACGAGAAATTCATGGGTGACGACCCGCGCAAAATTCCAATGAAAATATTCCCTGCCGTTCACTACTCGATGGGCGGAATGTGGGTCGATTATAATCAAATGACAAACATTAAAGGCCTGTTCGCCGCAGGAGAATGCGAATATCAATACCACGGCGCGAACCGGCTTGGCGCGAATTCCTTGCTGTCGGCTATCTTTGGCGGCATGGTGGCCGGCCCGAAAGCGGTGGAGTATATTCGCGGTCTCGACAAATCAGCCGAAGATGTCGCTGCCAGCGTATTCGAACGGGAGTCTAAGCTCAGAACGACTAAATATGAAAGCCTGTTAAGCATGAACGGGACGGAGAATGCGTACGTGCTTCATAAAGAGCTTGGCGATTGGATGACGAACAACATGACCGTCGTCCGTTATAATCATAAGCTGGAAGAGACGATTCTGAAGATTAAAGAGCTGAAGCAGCGCTACAACAACATCAATATGACGGATACCGCCCGCTGGAGCAACCAAGGCGTAACCTTTACGCGCCAGTTATGGAACATGCTCGAATTGGCGGAGGCGATGACACTGGGCGCGCTGCTGCGCGACGAAAGCCGCGGGGCGCACTACAAACCGGATTTCCCTGAGCGGAACGACGAGCAGTTCATGAAGTCGTCGATTGCGGCATGGACGCCGGATGGACCGAAAATCAGCTATGAAGATATAGACGTATCGTTGATCAAGCCGCGCAAGCGTGACTACACGACGGATAAGAAGACGGATAAGAAAACGGATAAGAAGAAAGGAGAATAACGATGGCGGAAGCTGTGGCTCAATCTAAAAAGATCAAGTTCATTGTAACGCGTCAGGACGCTCCGGACGCGCAGCCGTATACCGAGGAGTTCGAAGTTCCGTATCGTCCGAACATGAACGTCATTAGCGCGCTTATGGAAATTCAACGCAATCCGGTCAATGCCGGCGGCAAGCATACATCTCCGGTGTGTTGGGAATCGAACTGTTTGGAGGAAGTGTGCGGCGCATGCTCCATGGTCATCAACGGGAAGCCAAGACAAGCTTGCACCGCGCTCGTCGATAAGCTGGAGCAGCCGATTTCTCTGGCGCCGATGAAGACGTTCCCCATCGTGCGCGACCTCGTCATTAGCCGTGAGCGCATGTTCGATGCTTTGAAACGCGTTAAGGCTTGGATTCCGATCGACGGCACGTATGATCTCGGTCCCGGACCGCGCATGGCAGAGACGAAACGCCAGTGGGCGTATGAGCTCTCCAAGTGCATGACGTGCGGTGTATGTCTGGAGGCTTGCCCGAACGTTAACGACAAGACGAGCTTTATCGGACCGGCTCCAATCTCCCAGGTACGGCTGTTCAATGCGCATCCGACGGGCGAAATGAATAAGGATGAGCGCTTGGAGGCGCTGCTTGATGACGGCGGCATCGAAGGCTGCGGGAACTCGCAGAACTGCGTTCGTTCCTGCCCGAAAGAGATTCCGCTCACGACATCCATTGCGGAAATGAACAAGGATACGACGAAGCTCATGTTCAAGCGTTGGTTTAAGATGTAGCGCTTCGCTTGTGATGAACGATATAGCAATAATTAGAAATGACCAGTACGATATAATAATGGCGCCTCGATTGCGGGGCGCCATTTCTTTTAATAACAATGGTGAATGGAGCGATTCCGGCCTTAGCCGTGACAATAAGCGGGGACTCAGCACAGCCTTTAAGCGCCCCAATTGCGCGGCATCCGCATCGATTCTTTGCCAAGTTCGGCCCATATATATTTCAGCAGCAGCTCTTGCTTTAACGGTTGGGAAGCGGCATCAATGTGAGCGTCGGGATATCGCCGTCTCATTATAGAGGGAAGTATGTATTAAATAAAGAAATCGACGATAGATGTTAAAGGGAAAAAGAAATTATGAATATTTAGTGAAATTTTTAGTATTCGAAAGCTCCGTTTTGCCTTATAGTAAAAAGTAAATATATTACTGTCAAAAATGTCTCCCGCATCCTTGAAGCGAATCGCATTCCGGCAACTGCGATGAAAGCCCAAAAACAGGGGGTGTTATTCATAATTATCCATTTGTCTGAGAAGGACAAACACAGATGGAAGCAGAATTGTCTGTTTAGACGGTTGAAGGCGATTGTCGATGAATGGGACCCACTAGGCTTATTGGCGCTGGGCGCGCCGGACGATGAATACGACTGCTTGACCATACATATGGTCGAATTGTATGAAAGTCAGTTAGATATGCTGGAAATGGCGGAGCGATTGGAGCAGTGCATGGAAGATCATTTCGGGATTGGGCCGAGCATGATGGGGCTTGAACGATCGCAGGTATGGCGGGAAGGAATCGATTCTTTTTGTAAGCGCTTAGAATGGGAGCGACAGAGCCTGGCTGAGAATCAATGAATCTCAGCGGAAAGGTTAATGCGTTTATCTTTGAGCTGGTAATGTACTCTTGTCCTTAGGGTATGTTCCGGCTCATTTTGTCGTTCATGATCGATGTTGCAAATAAAGGCGAAAGCGGGCTCAGGGGAGTAGAGCCCGCTTTTATTCATAATCAAGTCATAACACTTTGTCTCAGGCGCACTAGCGCATCAAGCGCTTCATAATGCCCTTCCGGTTCTTGGCACCGGGATAGCGGAAGGAAATATCGAACCAAGTAGGCTGATACAGCACGCTCTTCTCGTGGCTGAACGCATCAAAGCTGTATTTTCCATGATAGCTGCCCATGCCGCTCTCGCCGACGCCGCCGAACGGGAGGTAAGGTGTCGCGATATGCATGAGCGTGTCATTGATGCATCCGCCTCCGAAAGAAATGCGTCCGACCACCCGTTCCTCCAGCCTGCGGTCTGTTGTGAAGAGATAGAGCGCGAGCGGCTTCGGACGCGCCAGAATGGCCCGCTCTGCTTCTTCATACGATTCGTAAGCAAGGACTGGCAGTATCGGGCCGAAGATTTCTTCTTGCATCACCGGCATCTCCCATGTCACTTCAGTCAGAACGGCAGGGGACATGCGGCGCCGATCCTTGCTGATCTCGCCGCCGAAGGCAATGCGGCCATCCTTCAGGAACGATTGAAGCCGTTCTGTATGCCGCTCGCTCACAATGGACGCGTACTCCGGACTCATGAGCGGATCATTTCCGTAAAATCGCCGTACTGCTTGTTTCAACTCGCGTACGAACTCGTCGTGCCGTGAGCGATGGACGTAGACATAGTCCGGCGCGACGCATGTCTGGCCGGCGTTGGTCCATTTACCGAAGGCGATGCGCCGTGCTGCAAGCGCAATATCGGCATCTTCGTGGACAATACACGGACTTTTGCCGCCGAGCTCCAGCGTCACCGGAGTTAGCCGCTTCGCCGCCGCACTCATAACGATCTTGCCGACATGGACGCTGCCGGTGAAGAATATGAAATCAAACGGCAAATCGAGCAGTTGCGCGCTCATCTCAACTCCGCCTTCCAACACGGCCACATGGCGCGAATCGAACGTATCCTTAATCAACCGCGCGATGCAAGCGCTCGTATGCGGCGTCAGCTCGGATGGCTTCACCACTGCCGTGTTGCCGGCTGCCAGAGCTCCGACGAGCGGTGCCAGCGCCAATTGGAACGGATAGTTCCAGGGCGCGATAATCAGCGTGCAGCCGTACGGCTCCGGCACGATCTTGCCGCGGCTTCCTATATGCGTCAGTGCCGCCTTGACCTTGCGCGGCTTCGCCCAGCGCTGCGCCCGCTTGGCCGCGAGCCTGGCTTCCTCCAGGACGATGCCGATTTCGGTCATATAAGCTTCGGCTTCGCTCTTGCCCAGGTCCAGGTGAAGCGCACGGACGATGTCGCCCTCCATTCGGGAGACGGCATTGTGCAGCGCTGTCAGTGCGCGCCGGCGCAAGGCAATGTCACGGGTGTTGCCTTCATTGAAGTACGAGCGCTGAGAAGCAAGTATATCTTCCTGTATAGACATGAACGTCAGCCTCCTGTCCGCAATAGGGTTGCGTATTTCTGCGAAAACTAGTGCTTCTCGGTAAAGGGTTACCTTTTAAGCACGCATGATGAGATCATTAAACCATATTATGCGGGCATTTGCATTGCTTTCCCCGCTGATTCATAATAAAAGCAATAAAGTAATCGACTGGGAGCCGACAGGAGTGGAGTCGACAACTGCAAAAGTGCAGTTGTTTTTGCGAATTAGCGCCCTTTTCGGCGTTTGAACTGCAAATGTACAGTTCGAAGCGAAGGGGTTACCATTATTTATGCGATTATGCGAAAATGAACGGTACGATTCAGGTTGTTGAGAAACCCCGCATGAAACAAAAAAGGGTGGAGGGTGTCCGCTGGAGAGACCTGGCGATCGCCTTTGAATCCGAGTCATCCCCGCACCGTCTCATCCCTAATGACTTGGATTCAACAGCGACGGAAGCGGATACCCCACCATACTTGTTTCTTTTTACATTTTGGGTTTCTCAACAAGCTCACGATTGCAGTCCAGCGTGACGAAAGACGTGAAAAGGGAACTTCCAAATGTATAATTGCAGTTGGAGACGTTCATCAACCGTTCGCCAACACTATAGAGCGCTTGGGCGTTGGCGAAATTCGTTTGTACTGACCGAAGGGGAGAGTAACTGGAAAGGGCAAACGGAGAGTTTCTCCTGCCTCTCTTACTATCTTGAGACAAGTAATTTGAAGCTGTAATCAAAATTTAACCATGGAATTCAATAGTTCAATTAATATAGGATTAGCATAAATCTTGTCGATGAAGCATAGCAAAGAAAATATGGATCGATAGCCATCAACTCGTTAGGACATGTTTCACCAATTTACATTGCAGAGAAGCTGCAAATGATTGCTACATAGAGAGGAGACGATGCGAAATGCAGTCCATTGCCATTATTTCAGATATACATGGAAACTTGCAGGCGCTGGAAGCGGTGATCACCGACATTAAGCGTCAGGGCGCTGATCGGATATATTGCTTAGGAGACCTTGTCGGCAAAGGACCGAATCCGGCAGAAGCGGTCGACCTCCTGTTCGAGCATTGCGATGTGATCGTGCGGGGGAATTGGGACGATCTCGTCCTGCAAATCGAGGACGATGATCAATTCCGCTGGCATGCGAAGCAGCTTGGAAGCAAGCGATTGGAGATGCTCGGCAAGCTGCCGTTCTCGCATGATTTCATTATGAGCGGCCGCCACATTCGGCTCGTTCACGCTTCGCCGCAGAGCGTCTATCATCGCGTTCAGCCGTGGGATGAGCTGGAGAAGCGCCTTGAGATGTTCGAATTTACATCTTCTTTAACCGAGCCGCTGCATCCATGCCAACCACCGGATGTCGTCGTGTACGGAGACATCCATAACGCTTATTTACAGCACCTGCAGGGCCGGACGTTAGTCAATTGCGGCAGCGTAGGCAATCCGCTGGATCTGACGCAAGCATCCTATATTATGCTCCAGGGTCATTGCGGGCAAGTGCATGCGAGCGAATTCTCCATTCATTTTCACCGCGTTCCATATGATATCGAACGTGCCGTGCGTGCGGCGGAAGAAGCGGGCATGCCCGGTCTTAAGCCATATGTGCGCGAGCTGCGAACCGGCGTATACCGAGGATTGCAGAAGGCTGAGGAGTAATCTGAAAATGGTTGTGCAAACAGCGCCCCTTTTGATTGCGCGCGAAAGTTACTTTTCCTCTTCCCAAGCGCTTATCATGGTGATACGATAGTATCCGTTGCTTTCATAACGGAGCGACTTCATTATGTAATAAGCGAACGGAAAGGTGGAGACATCAAGTGAAAGCGCAGCATTGGTTCACCCATCCTGTCGGGATGACGGTCAGCGCCGTAGTCGCCGCATTATTGTGGGGAAGCGCCATGCCAGCCATCAAGATCGGGTATGAAGAGCTTGGCATCGCATCGCAGGCGACGCATCAGCAATGGGTGTTCGCGGGGTACCGTTTCCTTCTGGCTGGACTCATGCTCATGCTGTTCGCGGCATGTGTCAACCGTGCCGCCCGTGCGGGGAAGCCGGCGATTCAGGCCAAGCCGCGGCGCACAGGATGGCGTGTGACACGCCTTGCCTTCATTCAGACTTTTCTGCAGTATCTATGTTTTTATATCGGCTTAAGTTTAAGTACGGGCATGAAGGGAGCTATCATTACGGGAGCAACCTGCTTCTTCCAAATGGTCGTGGCTCGTCTCATGGATCGCAATGAAAGCTTTACGCCCGGTAAGACGTTAGGATTGTGTCTTGGATTTGCGGGCGTTATTATCGTCACGCTGAATCAGGGCGGAATGGCGATATCGCTTGGCATCGGAGATGTATGTCTTATTTTGTCCGCATTGTTTGGCGGATGGGGCAATGTGCTGGCCCGCCATGAAGCCAGAGATCTTCCCGTATTATGGCTAACCGGACGTCAGATGGCGCTCGGCGGATTCGGACTAATCGTCATCGGAGCATGGCGGGCCGGCTGGTCGCCTTTCCATTGGGACACCGCTTCGGTTATGCTGCTGTTGTACTTGGCCTTCCTATCGGCAGCGGGATTCAGTCTATGGAACATGGTCATGAAATATAATAGCGTGGGCAAAGTATCGATGTTCTTGTTCCTTATTCCGGTATTTGGCGTTTTGCTGTCCGCGTGGCTGCTCGGGGAAGCATGGAATGAGTGGACACTCGTATCGCTTGGACTTGTGGTGGCAGGAATTCTCGTCGTCAACCGATCGGCGGTTGCGGAGCAGCGCGAGGCGACGATTCGCAAAGCCTCTTAACATCATTTTAACGATTTGTTACACAACGGTAATATTCCTGTTAACGTCGGTTAATATTGAGAGGGTATATTGGTAACAAGACCCCCTTTTGATGAATATATATATCCCTTGAGTCGGACCTGAACGCTTCAGGTCCTCTTTTTTTGCCGTTCTTCCGCATAACACAAAAAGCCGCTCTAATCGAGCGGCACCTCATGCTTATGCTTCTCTTTGTAATATACCCAGCGCGCAAAGCCGATTTCCTTCAAGCGCGCACGGACCTGTTCCCATTCGTCGCCGACGCGGGAAGGGATATGCGCATCAGAGCCGAATGTCACATCGACCCCAAAATGAAGCGCACGCTCCAATATTTCATCCGACGGGTACCAACCGCCGCTCAGCTTCGTCTTGCCGGACGTGTTAATTTCAATGGCGACCTTGCATTCGGCGATGACTTTTAGCGTGTCGTCGATGACATCCCAGGCCTCGATCTCGGAGAACGCCGGATAATTGCCCTTCATCGCATCGATGTGGCCGAGAATCTGGAACATGCCGGACCGCGCAGAATCGCGGATGAGCTCGTAATAGACGCGCTTTTCGGCAACCTTCCGCTCTGTGGACAGGTTCTTCCACCGGTTTTTATTGAATATGCTGACGCCGCCCGTACTATGCACCGAACCGATGATGTAGTCGAACGGGTAGCGGGACAGCGCTTCGCGATACAGCTCCGCGTACTCCGGGAAGAAATCAGATTCGATGCCGAGCAGCACATCGATGCGTCCCGCATATTCCTGCTTCAGCTGCAGCACTTCCTCCACATAATTGCTGAACTCGCCTTTCGCCATGGTAATATTGGGGAACGGATGCTCCTTGTCGCTCCCGAAATATGGAGTATGATCCGAAATGCCGATAACGTCCAACCCATGCTTGATTCCGGCTTCGATATAATCGCGAATGTTGCCGTCGGCATGGCCGCAGCGAAAATGATGCGTATGCAAATCAAATTTCATACAAAACCTCCTACTCTGAACCGATGAATTGAGTTTCCGGCATGCCCTTCAAGTCACTTAGAAATTGCTGCATCGCCGAGTTTAAATATCGGCCCGTTCGGTACATGACGCCAACCGGGTGGGTCGTCTCCAGCTCATGAATATGCACGATTTGCAGCGTTCCGCGACGCAGCTCATTGCTGACAGACAGCTTCGAGATGATGGCTGCGCCAAGATTGAGCTCCACCATCCGCTTCACCTCTTCGCTGCTCGACAGCTCCATGACGATGTGCGGCTGAATGTCGTATTTGCGGAAGACCTCGTCCGCGAATTTGCGTCCCAACGTGTCGGGAGACAGCACGATGAGAGGGATTTCCCGCAGCATTTCCACCGTGCCGTGCTTATGTGCGGCCAGCGGATGATCAGGGCTTACGACTAACTCGAACGTATCGTAATAGAGTGCGGAAGAGACTAAATTCGGGTTCTTTTCATTTAGATAACCGATGCCGATATCGACCGCACCATTTTCGATATGGGCCATAACCTGTGAGGAGGACATCGACAGAATCTTCGTCTTAATCAACGGAAATTGGTCTTGAAAATAGGAAAGCACCCGCGGAAGAATCTGAATTGCAATCGATGTCGTTGTGCCCAACACAATGTGTCCTTGCGGAATTTGATTCAAATCGGCGAGCTTTTGCTTCAAATCATCGACAATATGTAGGATGCGCGCTGCATGTTCAAGAAATACTTGACCGCTATCCGTTAAGGTGACCGGCTGATTGCGGTCGATGAGCACCGTCTTGAACTCATCCTCCAAGCTCTTAATCTGTGCGGACACTGCAGGCTGCGTCAAATTAAGCAATTCCCCCGCCTTACGGAAGCTCATCGTCTTAGAGATGGTGGTGAGCGTTTCTAATTGACTTAAATTCATGAGGGCTCCTCCTTTCCCATGCAATGATCTTTGTTGCTTTGGCGATTGTTTTAAAAGAATTTATCATTTTTATCGTAGCAATAAAATTGTTTTGTCACTATACATCTGATTATAGAGGAAGCGGACGGCTTGAGCAAATGTTTGCCAATTTATTAGTGCGCTATTTCAAGGAAGATTATACTTGGCACGATAGCTCCGGAAGCAGTGTTGGCGAAGACTTGCCAAAACTTAATATTTGAAACAGTTGACCCATTGCCGCGCGATCACGCACAATGATTGAAGACGTTCTCATGAGAACGCTCATATCGAAGGCAGGGGGAGTGCGATGCGCACGAAGGAAGTTCGCAGCTGGATGATGTACGATTGGGCCAACTCCGCGTTCGCCACCACGATGCTGGCGGCGGTTCTGCCCATCTTTTATCAGACCGTGGCCGCATCGAATTTGCCGGCCCATCAAGCAACGAGTTACTGGGCGTTTACGCAGACAATTGGCATGATTCTCGTAGCGCTGCTGTCGCCGATTCTCGGCGCCATCGCTGATTTGTCGCAGCGAAAAATGGCCTTTTTACGCGTATTTGCTTGGGCGGGCGCCATAGGCTGCGCGCTGATGGCATTTGCGGGCGAAGGAGATTGGATTTACGTATCGGCATTGTTCATCATTGCTACGTTGGGCTTCTCGGGAGGAAACACGTTCTATGATTCGCTGCTGCCTGACATTGCGGCGCCGCATGAGCGGGACGAGGTATCCGCCAAAGGCTACATGTACGGGTATATCGGCGGGGGCGTGCTGCTCGCAATCAATATTGTCATGCTGGAAATGTGGGAGCCGCTCGGGTTTGCAAGCAAGATAGCCGCGACGCAAGCCGTGTTCCTGACCGTCGGAATATGGTGGCTTTTGTTCTCCATGCCGCTGTTCAAAAATTTGCGCGATCCGGTACGAATCGAACGCCGGCCGGCCGCGTATTATGCGAAGCACGGCTTCGGGCGTATTTTTCACACCATGAGGAGAATCAAGCATTATCCGGAACTGGTTAAATACATTTTCGCCTTTTGGTTTTTCAATGACGGCATTTCCACCATCATTGGCATGTCAGCTATTTACGGGGCCGAAATCGGAATTCAGACGAGCCATCTCATTATCGCGTTGCTGATTACCCAGTTCGTCGGCATTCCGTTTACGTTCCTGTTCGCCAAGTTCGCCAACCGGCTCGGTTCAAAACGTTCGCTCTATATTTCGCTGAGCACCTATATCGTCATCGTGTTTCTCGGTTACTTCATGACGACGGCGCATCACTTCTACATTTTGGCGTTCATGGTCGGGATGGTTCAGGGCGGAAGCCAGGCCGTGTCCCGTTCGGTGTACAGTCAAATGGTGCCGCGCAGCCGCGCGTCCGAATTTTTTGGTTTCTTAAGCCTGTCGAGCAAAGTATCGGCTTCCATCGGCCCGGCCGTATTCGGGGCCGTCGGTTTGTTGACCGGTTCAACGCGGCTTGCCATTCTGTCCATATTGCTCTTCTTTATTGTTGGAATCCTGCTGCTTATTTTCGTAAATATCGAGAAGGGGCGCATGGAGGCGGATCGGGAAGATGAAATACTGTGCGCGACTTCAGCATCGTCCATGGTGCCTTTGAATTAGGGCGGAAATAGGAAATAGAAACACCGCTTTATTGGATATTGAACGCTGTCAACAACAATAAGGCGGTGCTCTATAAGCATTGCTGCAGGGCGATTGAAGCAGGGTCAGGCTTGTTTGTTCAGCGACCGGTTCGCCAGCTTGACGATCTCCACAATCGGAATAATCGAGAGCGCTGCCGCGATGACGATGATCCATTGCTCCGTGTTCAGCATGACAACATTGAATAAATCGTTCAAGCCCGGGATGACGATGACCAAGATGACGAGCAGTGCGGAAATAAGCGCCGCATAGTTCATCTGCTTGTTCGAGAAAAATCCGATCTTGAACAACGAATGCTTGTTGGAGCGCACGTTGAACGCATGGGTAAGCTGGATTAAGCCTAAAGTGGCGAATGCCATCGTTATCGCGACGTTCTCGGAATAATGCGTATGTCCCCAGTAATAGGCGAACAGCGTAAGAGCCGCTTCCAGCAACCCTTGGTATATGATGCCGCTGCCTACCCCATCCGCAAATACGCTTGTCGAGGCTTTGCGCGGCGGACGCTTCATCATGTCGGCTTCCGCTCGCTCCAACCCGAGCGCGAGCGCAGGCAGCGTGTCGGTTACTAGGTTAATCCACAAGATATGAATCGGGAATAATATTTTCCAATTCAACAACGTAGCGATGAAGAGCGTTACGACCTCGCCTAAGTTCGCCGACAGCAAATATTGTATCGTCTTGCGAATATTGGTGTACACTTTCCGGCCCTCTTCCACGGCAACGACGATGGTGGAGAAGTTATCGTCGGCCAGCACCATATCGGACACTCCCTTGGACACGTCCGTACCGGTAATGCCCATGCCGACCCCGATATCGGATGCCTTCAGCGCCGGCGCGTCATTCACGCCGTCGCCGGTCATGGCGACAATCTTGCCCTTCTTCTTCCAAGCCTTCACGATCCGGACCTTATGTTCAGGCGATACCCGCGCATAGACGGAATACTCCGTCACTTTGTCAGCGAAGTCCTCGTCGCTTATCTGATTCAGCTCGGTGCCGGTCAATACGCCGCTTTCATCTTGGATAATGTCCAATTCCTTCGCGATGGCTGCGGCTGTATCCCGGTGGTCGCCGGTAATCATAACGGGGCGGATGCCCGCCATTTTACAGATGCGCACCGCTTCCTTCACTTCTTCCCGCGGCGGATCGATCATCCCGACTAGGCCGCTGAAGACGAGCCCCTGCTCCACAGCTTCGGCGGTCAGCTTTTCAGGGAGCCGCTCCGCATCCTGATAAGCAAGCGCCAATACGCGCAACGCCTTGCTGGCCATTTCTTTATTCGCTGCGGCAATGTCGTGGCGGTGTTCATTCGTCATGGGCACAACGGCGCCATGCATGAATATATGGCTGCAGCGATCGAGCAGTACATCAGGTGCGCCCTTCGTCATGATACGGTAGGAGTTGGCCGTTTCGCCACTCCGGTTCGACATATCATGAATCGTCGTCATTAGCTTGCGATCGGAGTCGAAGGGAATTTCGGCTGCCCGCGGATACAGCCGTTCGCCGTCGCGCTTGTCCATTCCTTTTGCCAAGGCGAAGCCGACAAGCGCCGTTTCCGTCGGGTCCCCGATGAGCGATATGTCATTTTGCGATCCGGCCGCGCCATTCGCTTCTTCCGTAATCTTCGAATCGTTGCAGAGCGTCATCACTTCCAGGAACGCTTCATATCCCTTGAGTTGCTGCAATGGTTCTTCCGCCGGGTGCAGAGCGCCGTCCAAATAGATCTGCTTGACGGTCATCTTGTTCTGCGTCAGCGTACCTGTCTTGTCCGAGCATATAATTTCGGTGCTGCCGAGCGTTTCCACCGCCGGGAGCTTGCGGATGATCGCCTTGCGTTTTGCCATCTTCTGAACGCCCAACGCCAGAATGATCGTAACAATCGCTGGCAAGCCTTCCGGGATGGCGGCTACCGCCAGCGATATGGAAGTGAGAAGCATTTCGAAAATTTCCCGGCCCTCGACCAATCCGACGACGAAGATGACGATGGCAACGCCGATAATAATAAACGTAAAATATTTCCCCAGTTCGTTCAGCTTGGTCTGGAGCGGGGTCGCCTCATCCTCCTCTTGCGATATGTAACCGGCAATTTTGCCGACTTCGGTCTCGGCTCCGGTCGCCGTTACGACGCCGATGCCCCGTCCATAGGACACATTGCTGCTCATATATGCCATGTTTTTACGATCACCGATAACGAGATCGGCCTTATCTAACGCTTCGATCCCTTTCTCTACCGGAACGGATTCCCCCGTTAACGCCGCTTCTTCAATTTTAAGCGACGCGGATGTGATAATCCGCAGATCCGCCGGCACAACGTTGCCTGCTTCCAGCACGACGATGTCGCCCGGTACGAGGTCTTCGGCTTTAATGTTCATCGCTTTGCCGCCCCGCATGACCTGGGCATTAGGGGACGACATTTGCTTCAGCGCCGTCAGCGCCTGCTCGGCTTTGTTCTCTTGAATAACGCCGAGCACCGCGTTCAATATGACGACAACCAGGATGATGATCGAATCCGTCCACTCGCCCAATAAGCCGGAGATCAGCGCCGCGATTAGCAGGATGATAATCATCACATCTTTGAATTGCTCCAGCAGCTTCGCGAAGACAGATTTTCTCGCGGCTTCCTGCAGCGCATTTTTGCCGTAACGCCGCAGCCGTTCCTCCGCTTCTGCGGCAGCCAAGCCATCTTTGTTCGTTTGCAAATGAGCAATGACCTGTTCGGCCGTTAACGTATGTAACGGATCGACAGGTTTTTTTGAATCGCTCTTCTCCATGAGAGCCCATCTCCTATCCATTCTATATAACTTGAACTGCGGTGTAATCTGTGCTGCTGCTGCATCGTCTTAGAAGCAATGGTTCTAGAGACAAGTACACCAAAATTAATCTCACCAGAGGGATGCCCCGTCTGAACGAGAGGGAGTATCGGGAGAAGTCCTTGACCGCGAACCGTTGTTGGCTGGAAATCTGTTCTTTCATTCCATTTATATAGTGTGACGGTTTAAGTGAAAAGTTATGTATACGCGCAAGTATGAGCATTTATCCTTATATTAACGCTGTAAGTCCAGTTTGAATCGTGTATCATTGGGGAGAGATAGCGAAAGAGTTGGGCGTCAGGCCAAAGGCAACATCGACTAGATTGAAGGAGAGGCATTCACATGAACGAGAATGATCGAGTGATTCCAACGAACGAAACGAATGGCACGAACGAAGCGGATGGGACGAAGCGCGCGTTCTGGAAGGAAGCTGTTGTCTATCAAATTTATCCGCGCAGCTTTAAAGACAGCAACGGAGATGGAATTGGCGATTTGCAGGGCATTATTTCCAAGCTGGATTATTTGAAAACGTTAGGCATCGATGTCATTTGGCTGTCGCCGGTATATGAATCGCCTAACGACGACAACGGCTATGACATTAGCGATTATCGGGCCATTCACGAAGAGTTCGGCACGATTGCCGATTGGGAAGCGCTAATAGACGGGATGCATGCGCGCGGAATGAAGCTCGTCATGGATTTGGTCGTCAATCATACATCTGATGAGCATGCTTGGTTCGCCGCTTCGCGCGAGTCGGTCAATAGTCCGTATCGGGATTACTATCATTGGCGTCCGGGACGCGGCGACCACGAGCCGAACAACTGGACGTCGGTATTCAGCGGTTCTGCGTGGCAGTATGACGATCGTTCGGGCGAATATTATTTGCATTTATTCTCCACGAAACAGCCTGATCTGAATTGGGAAAGTCCGCGCGTGCGCGATGAAATCTACGATATGATGCGGTGGTGGCTTGATAAAGGCGTCGACGGCTTCCGCATGGACGTCATCAACTTCATATCGAAGACGCCGGGACTTCCAAGTGTCGGTGAGGAGCGGTATGCGTGGGGCGGAGAGCATTTCATGAACGGGCCGCATTTGATGGAGCATTTGCAAGAAATGAAGCGAGAGGTGCTTGACCGTTACAACGTCATGACGGTCGGCGAAATGCCGGGCGTCACGGTGGAACAGGCGCGCGACATTACAGATGAGCGGCATGGCGCTCTTAACATGGTGTTCCAATTCGAGCATATGGAGGTCGATTCAGGAGCCGGCGGCAAGTGGGATGTGACGCCGTGGAAGCTGCATGATTTGCGCTCCATTTTGCACAAATGGCAGACAGGACTGGCAGACAGCGGCTGGAACAGTCTTTACTTGAATAACCATGACCAGCCGCGCATGGTATCCCGCTTTGGCGATGACGGCGCATACCGGGTGGAATCCGCCAAGATGCTGGCGACGCTGCTGCATACGTTGAAAGGAACGCCGTATATTTATCAAGGGGAAGAGATCGGAATGACGAATGTCCGCTTCGATTCCATCGAGCAGTACAAAGACATTGAAACCCTCAATATGTATCGCGAGCATACGGAGCAATACGGGAAAGATCCGGCCGACGTGATGAAGTCGATTTACGCCAAAGGGCGCGACAATGCGCGCACGCCGCTACAGTGGGATGCCTCCCCGCATGGCGGTTTCACGTCGGGTACGCCTTGGTTGCAAGCCAATCCGAATTACACGGACATCAATGCGGAGCAGGCGCTCTCGGATCCAGATTCGATTTTCTTCTATTATCAAGCGCTCATCCGGTTGCGGAAGCAGAATCCGATTATGGTATACGGCGATTACCGCCTATGGCTGGAAGAGGATGAATGCATTTATGCTTATACACGAAGCTGGAAAGGCAAGGAATGGGTCGTCCTGATGAATTTCGCGGGTCGTGACGCGGCGTTTCACTGTCCTCCAGAATGGCAAGGACGTGGCTATGCGCGCATCATTGGCAATTACGAAGACGTGCCGTTCGAAGTGTTCGCGGATGCATCGCTGCGGCCATTCGAGGCGCTGGTGCTTGAGCTTCATAATGAAATGAGAACTTCCGTATAATCAAAGCACGGACTCTCCTCACACGGTTAATGTGCGAAGAGAGTCCGTGTTGTTCACCCTATGCGCCATATTGGATCTTCAACCGTAATGGGGCGATTATGTTCTAACTCCAGCCCTGTCTCATAAGAGCGATTGCCGATCGCTTCTTGCAGCGTGACATAGGCATGTTCGATGTCCTGTTCTGCATCTGGGCCGTTCGCTGCCTGAGCGTTGTCTCGGACCTTCCAATAATCGATTGCCGCCGCCAGCACGCATGCCGCATCCTCTCGCGCCGTTTCCCACATATCCCATATGCTTGACGTATATGTTTCGTCCGTTCCCGTCGGATCGGGCCACGCTGTGCGGGTTTCGTTCAATACATCGTATGGCGGAATATTTCGTTTATAGACAAATGGCTCGATTTGCCTGAAGGTTAACGCTGTCTTCAAGCCGTATGGGTCATGGAATAGTCGCTGCGCCCGCAGCATATCGCGGTTCGCGTCGTTCCAATATTCGGGTTTGGCCTTGTGGGCAAGCTCCGGATAATATTTGTCAGACAGCTCCATGAATAAACGCACGATCTCCTGCGGAAATTGTCCGCCTGTATTAATTTCCTTCCACACCGGCGTCTTCCATGTCTCCATACTTGTCTTCCTGCGGACGATATGGGTGTCCATGAGCACCTCGAACCGCTGATGGTCCCATTTCCGGAATCCCGATCGGACGAATACATAAGGGTGCATATGGCGATCAAGGATATGATGGAGCAGAAATCCCAAGGCGTATACGCGGTTCTCCGGCTGCCGGGACGGCACGGAAGAGAGCAGATCGAGCAGAAACGGACCGCAATGCTCGTTATGCATCGCTGCCCCGATTTCATTCATGACGGTGATGCGCTGCCAAGGAAAAAACTGATGATAGAACAGGAAGTCGGGCCCCTGACATCCCATATTGAACAACCGTTTCCGGTTCTCATCCTCAATCCATTCGGCGAGTCCCGCCTCAGCCAGCGCTTCTTGGCCGAACAGCAAATGCGTCCATATGTTGGGCATGATTGCCCTCCTTTTTGATAGTAACTATTCAATGAGAATTTATTTCTTCGTATCCCTTGTGATCACACAGCCTCTATAAACAAGATGACGGGTTGTAGGCAAAAATGTCAACCTTTTTGTATAATGAGTAACGTTGGACAACCTCTAATATGGTACGGAGGAACATGTTCGAAAGACGATAACTACAGCGAAGGAGACGACTCCATGATACGCGCGCGAACATTTGTCAGCCTGCAGCACAAAATTTTTAAGTTTACCGTTCTGCTCGTATGCATTCCGATATTGCTCATTGGTTCCATTTCCTATTGGAGATCGGCAGATATTTTGCAACAAAAAGTATCGGTGTCGGATCTCAACACGGTTACGCAGGTTGGTCTGAATGTGCAGTTCATGACAGATTATGTTCACGATACGTCGCTGTTCCTCATTCAATCGGATGAGGTCCGGCGGTTCCTGTTAAGCAATTCCGGATCGAACGAAAGCCTCGAGCGTGAAATTTCATCCATGGAACGCTTCTTTCTTCATCTCACTAATATGAAGGAATTCATTCATTCCATCTACTTGCAGGGCGAGAACGGGGTGACGTTCAGCACGCACCCAGAGGCCGTCAGCTTGAACGGCATGATGCTGGAAGAAGTGAAGCGTCTGCGCGGCAAGCCGATGTGGTTTATACAGAAGCATAACAATTATGACACGTTGTCCTTCGTCCGGGAAATCCGGGATGTGAACAATGTCGGGCGCCGCCTTGGGATGGTTCAAGTCAATATCGATCTGAACTATGTGCGCCAATTATTGAACCAGCAGCGCATCGGCACCCGCGATAGCTTCTATTTGCTGAATGAAGAGGGGCTTGTGCTGACGTCAACGGGAAATGCCAGCAACTACTCCCAGCTTCCGACCAGCTTTGAATTTTCCGATCAGGCCCATGGGGACCACGGGTACTATACAGTAGCTATGGATAAGGAACGGTATCTGATCACGTATGCGGGCATTGCCAAGACCGGCTGGAGGATCGCGCATGCCGTTCCGCTTCAGGAGATGCTGGCAGAGAATGCCGTCATCACGAAAATGATGCTTATCGCCATGATCGCGTCGCTCGTCGTGTGCGTTGTCACCGCCATCTTGTTCTCGAAGCGGATTATCCGCCCGATTCAACATTTGCGCAGCTTGATGCTGCGGATGGAACGGGGGCAGTTCCAAGGACGTGTGCAAGTTCAGAGCAATGACGAGATAGCCCAGCTCGGGCGCAGCTTCAACCGGATGAACGAGCGGCTTCATGAGCTGGTCAATCAGGTGTATGAAGCGGAATTGAAAAAGAAGGAGGCGGAGCTTAAAGCATTCCAAGCCCAGATCAATCCGCATTTCTTATATAATACGCTTGATACGATTTATTGGATGAGCCGGATGGAGAAAGCATATGAGACGGCTCAATTGGTCGAGGCGCTATCCAAGCTGTTCCGTCTCAGCCTGAACAGCGGCAAAGAGCTGACAACGGTTAACGACGAGGTCAATCATTTGAAAAATTATATGATTATTCAACAAAAACGCTACGAGGATATGATAGATTTTCATTTGGAAACCGATAATGAAGATACGCTTCATGGACGAACCGCGAAGCTCATCCTGCAGCCGTTCGTGGAAAACGCAATTGTTCACGGCATCGAAAAGCTGGGCGAGCCAGGCTGTATTCGAGTGGATGTGTTCCGGCGAGAGGACACGCTAATCTATCGCATCTCCGATACGGGCACCGGAGTCGACGTGGCGGAGATGGAGCGGCTCATGCAGGAAAGCGGGGCTAATAACCGCGGCTTTGCGATTAAAAATGTAAATGACCGGATTCAGCTTTACTTCGGCGATGACTACGGAGTGACCTTTAAAAATAACGAGGCTGGCGGAACGACCGTCGAAATCATACAGCCTTGGAAGACGGGAGAGGATATGACATGAGTGCGATAAAAGTATTGATTGCAGATGATGAAGTCATCATTCGAAAAGGCATTCGCACCTCTATCGATTGGGAGCCGCTTGGCATCGAGATCGTCGGCGAGGCGAGGAACGGGCAAGAAGCGTTGGAACTGGCGGAATCGCTGCAGCCAGATATCGTCATGACCGACATCCGCATGCCGCTGATGGACGGGCTGGCGCTTGCGGCCAAGCTGAAGGAGCAGAAGCCGCACATTAAGCTCGTAATTGTGTCCGGCTATGACGATTTCGATTATGCAAGGCAAGCTCTCAAAATCGGTGTCAGCGAGTATTTGACCAAGCCGGTTGGGGCTGGGGAAATGACGAAGCTAATGTCGAAGCTTAGCGATCAAATCCGTGCGGAACGGGAGCGGCACAGTGAAGAATGGCACAACGGCATGCTGTTGCGGGAAAGTATGCCGTACATTCAGGGAAAATGGCTGAACCGGCTTCTAAAGGGCGAACACCAAGACGAAGAGATGATTCGCAACCGGGCGAGGCAGCTCCATATTGCGCTGGATGGACCCGAATATGCCGTAGTCGTCATCGATATTGACGATTACAGGCTCATTATGGAGCAGTCTACAGATCGGGAGAAGGAACTTATACAATTCGCCATTCAAAATATTGCAGAGGAGCTGTTCGGAGAGAAGTTCACGACCGCGGTATGCCGCACGGAGGAAGATACGCTGGCAGTGCTCTTAAGTGTGAACATGAGCAATAAGCATCTTATTACGGCATGCTGCGAGGAAATGCAGCAATGTGTGCGCCGTTATGTCAAGCTATCGGTAACGCTTGGCATCGGCAGCATTATCTCGTCACTCGCCAACGTGCAGGCGAGCATGGAGGAGGCGATGTCTGCGATTCGAAGCAAGGTGTATCGCGGCAAGGGGCAAATCATCGTGTTCGATGCGAAAGAGCATGCCCAAATGAAATCGCCGATGCTCATCCCTACCGAAGAAGAACTTGAGCTCTTGCAAAGGCTTGCGACGATGGACTTTGCAGGCATTCGGGAACGGCTGGACAAATGGTTTCGCCACTGTGCGGAGGAGGGCGTATCATACCAGCATGTTCAGACGCTCTGCGTAAAGCTAGTGGTGCTGGCGACAACCCATGTGGAGCAGATGGGCGTGAAACGCGCCGATCTGGACCCGGTGCTTCTTAACCCGTATGACGAGGTGAAGAAGTACGAGACCGCGCACGATATGAAGCAGTGGCTTCTGGAAATGTTCGACTCGTTCATCCTAACCATTTCGCAATATAAGACAAGCCGTTACCGGAATATCGTCTCCGTCGCCATTCAATACGTTCAGGAGCATTATGCGGAAGAACTGAAGCTTGAGGATATTGCGGGGCACGTCTATGTTACGCCCAATTATTTCAGCCGCGTGTTCAAGCAGGAGACGGGCGAACACTTTACGGAATGGCTGAATAAATTCCGGGTGGAGAAGGCGAAGCCGCTCCTGCGGGATGTCAGCCTCAAAGTATACGAGGTCGCGGAACAGGTTGGATATAACGACTACAAATATTTCGCTCATATTTTCAAAAAGTATACGGGCACTACTCCGAAGGAGTATCGCAATCAGTTATAACGGGACGAATGTTGATTTGCTGACATTTGGTACGGCAATCGAGCAGTATGGACGAGAGGACAAGGATGGCTTGCGGGCTATCCTGTCTTTTTTTTCGGAAAATAATCAACTGGTCAGTTGTGAACGGTCTTGCAAATGGGATTACTGACTCATGGGGAGAGCGGGGCTAAGGGGGAGACAGAGGAGAGAACAGGGGCTGAAATTGTGCCATAAATATCAGATTTACTCGAAAAGGTTAAAAAAACGGACATTTTAATAATTCTCTCTACTTATTTACTTGCATGAATTTCCTATACTTAAGATGTAAACGTTAGCAAGTCTAATGATGACACGAGGGGTGTACACAACATGAAAAAAGGGTTAAAACGCTGGACGTCCATGCTGCTGATTTCCTGCATGGCTTTGATGGTTGCAGGCTGCGGCTCGTCCCAATCCTCTTCCGGCTCAGGCGAGCAGGCAGAAGGCAAGAAAGAACCGATTAAATTCATGCATATGTTCGACAAAAACGCAGAAGGCGGCGGCCTTCACCAAGCGGAATTGCTGGACAAATTCATTGCTGACAATCCTGACATCAAATTGGATCAGGAAGTTCAGTCTCACGATAACTACGAAACGAAAATCAAGACATTGGCTGCAGCGAACGAGCTGCCAGACATCTTCCTTATTAAGAGCTCGATGGTAACGACGTTCGTCGAGAACGGACTGGTAATGCCGGTCGACGAAATGCTTGATAAAGATCCGGATTGGAAAAACGGCTTCGTGGACGGCGCGCTCGATACGTATCAAGTAGACGGCAAGACGTACGGGATTCAATTTTCCGGCGGTCCGACGCACGCTATTTATTACAACAAAGATCTCGTAGCGCAAGCAGGCTTCAATGAATTTCCAAAGACATGGGATGATTTCCTGAAGCTTATCGATAACTTGAAAGCGAAGGACATCACTCCAATCGCTTTCGGGAACAAAGGAAAATGGCTTGCTAACTCCAGCTATATGTCCACGCTTGGTGATCGCTTCACCGGCACGGAATGGTTCAATAAGCTTGTCAACAAGCAAGGCTCTAAATTTACAGACCCTGAATTCGTACAAGCGCTCACTCTGTTCCAAGACTTGGCGAAGCGCGGCGCGTTCAACAGCGACATGAACTCGATCGATAACAACCAAATGAAAACATTGTACTACAACGGTAAAGCAGCGATGTTCATCGAAGGCGCTTGGGCCAGCAACGCGGTTGAAACAGGCGGTCCGAAAGAAATTCTCGATAAGACCGAGCTGGCTATCTTCCCGGCTATCAACGGTGCCAAAGGTGAACAGAACGGCGTATCCGGCGGCGGCGGTTGGGCTTATGCCGTTAACGTAAATATCGACAAAGCCAAATTGGACGATGTTGCGAAAATGCTGAAGTTCTTGTCTGACAAAGATGCGGCGAAAGTCATTCTGAAGTACGGCGACATTCCTTCCAGCAAAGTGGAAAACATGGATGAATTGAATCTGTCTCCAATGACGAAAAAAATGGTGAAAATGCTTGAAACAACGAAGTATGTGCCAATTTACGATTCCCGCTTGTCTCCTGGCTTGACTGAAGCGATGAACGCAGCGATGCAAGATATGCTTATCGGTCAAATTACGCCAGAAAAAGCAGCAGAAGTGATGCAAAAAGAATTCGATAACGAAATGTAGAGATTAGCAAGATAGATAGTTAGATAGAGAGAGAAACGTGGATAGGATTGAGATGAATTCTCCCGGGCGCATGCCCGGGAGAATCGTTATCCCGATGAAATCGAAACAGAGAGAGGAGAGAACCGTGATGAATAACACCGCTATCCGTCCCAAACGCTGGACGTTCTTTGCATATTTGATTCCAGGCGTTGTCATTTATGCATTTATGGTGCTTGTCCCGTTAGTGCTCGCTTTGCGGTACAGCTTCTATAAATGGTCCGGCGGTCCGAAGATGGAATGGATCGGCTTGAAGAACTATCAAATCCTCCTGCAGGATGACAAGTTTTGGGGAGCCTTCATCAATAACTTGCTGATTGTTGGCTTTAGCGTTGTCGGCCAGATTGGGATAGCTTTCATCATAGCCATATTCTTAATGAACAAGTGGGTAAAATGGCGTGAGTTCCACCGTACCGTTATTTTTATTCCGGTCGTATTATCGTCCGTCGTTATCGGCTTCCTGTGGTCGATGATTTACAACAACGATGCGGGACTTCTGAACTGGCTCTTGACGAATTTGGGGCTGGAATCTTGGATTAAACCGTGGCTCGATGACCCGAACGTCGTCATGTATTCCGTAACAGCACCGATCGTGTGGCAATATATCGGGTTCTATTTGATTATTTTCATGGCTTCCATGCAAAGCATTAACGGTGAAGTGTATGAAATGGCGGAGATTGATGGCGCCACAGGCATGAAGAAGACGCTTTACATTACATTGCCGTTGATGAAAGATACGCTCAAAATTGCTGTGATGCTCTGTATTGCGGGGAACATGAAGGCGTTCGACAGTATCTTCGTTATGACAGGCGGCGGCCCGGGCAACTCCTCGACCGTTATGGCGCAATACGCTTATGATACGTCGTTCAAAGCGTTCAAGCTCGGGTACGGCAGTGCCATTTCCATCGGCATTATGGTGCTTAGCGTCGGGCTTATCATGATCAGCCGTTTGATTGGAGGGAAGAACAATGACTAAGTTGAAGACGCTCATACCGCGTACTCTTATCAATCTCTTTTTGTGGATCATGTCGTTGTCATGCATATTCCCGATCATATGGATGATTTACTCTTCGCTCAAGACACAGCAGGAGTTTAACACGAACATCATTTCTTTGCCGACGCGATTGAATTTCCAGAACTATATTGATGCGTTCCGAATCGGCAAGATGGATACGTACTTCGTAAACAGTGTTATCGTAACTGTGCTGACCGTCGTTCTGACTGTCGTCATCAGTTTCTTGGCAGCCTATATATTGGCCCGCTTCAACTTCCCGGGACGCGGCGCGATTTATTTCATGTTCCTCGCGGGTATGCTTATTCCGGTGCACGGCCTGCTTATCCCGGTGTTCGTCGAGTTCAAATCGCTCGGATTGTTGGATCAACGGATAACGCTCGTGTTGCCTTACGTTGCTTTTAACTTGTCGATGGGTATCTTTTTATTCGAGAACTTCATCAAATCCGTGCCGCTTGAGGTAGAGGAAGCCGCTGCGATCGATGGCAGCTCGACGACGCGCCGCGTGCTGACGATTGTGCTTCCGATGTGTCTGCCGGTTATCTCGACGGCGATTATTCTGTACTTCCTCGGCGCGTGGAACGAATTCCCGTTTGCGCTCGTGCTGATTAAGAGTCCGGAGCTTCGCACGCTGCCGGTCGGCTTGACCAATTTCAACGGGCAATTTACGGTCAACTATCCGCAGATGATGGCGGCGATGGTTATCGTTGTGTTGCCTGTCATTTTGACCTATCTCGCATTTTATAAGAAAATAATGCAAGGGATGACTGCGGGGGCCGTTAAAGGATAATCCGCAACTCACTCATAACGAATTGGGGGCAGGCGCAATGCTCAAAGACTCGGCACGCAAACCGAACATTGTCTTTATGGTAGCTGATGATCATCGTTATGAATCGATTCGCGCTCATGGCAATAAGGAAGTAGAGACGCCGACGCTGGACAAGCTGTCCAAGCGCGGCGTAAGCTTCCAGAGCACCAATATTATCGGCGGGATGGATGGGGCGGTCTGCGCCCCGTGCCGCGCCTGTCTGAATACGGGCTCTTCCATCTTCGGCGCTACGGTGAAGCAAGATTTGGGAGATACGATGGAGAAGCTTACTATCGCTCCCCGGAAGGTAACGATGGCGGAAGCGTTCCGGCAAAACGGATATTACTCGTATGCCGTCGGAAAGTGGCACAATGACAAAGCCAGCTTCAACCGCAGCTTCTGTGGCGGGAATCAGATTTTCTTCGGCGGCATGAGCGATCACCGTCAAGTTCCTGTCTATTCATACGATCCGGCCGGAGCATACGCTGCCGATATGCGCAAGATTGAAACGACCTTCTCGACCGAGCTGTTCGCGAATGAAGCCGCATCATTTATCCGATCCTATGAGAGGGAGGAGCCTTTCTTCCTCTATGTGGCGTTCACTTCCCCGCACGATCCGCGGACTGCGCCAGAGCCGTACGCATCGCAGTATGATGCGAATGCGCTGCAGCTTCCGGCCAACTATGCGGCAGAACATCCATTCGATAACGGCGAAATGCATGTTCGCGACGAAGGGCTTGCCGCACTGCCTCGTGATCCGGGAGAGGTTCGCCAGCATATCGCCGACTACTATGCGATGATAACGCATCAGGATGCGCAGATGGGACGTATTGTGCAAGCGCTTGATGACAGCGGGCGTCTGCAGGATACGATTATCGTCTATACGTCTGATCACGGGCTTGCCGTCGGGCAGCATGGCCTGATGGGCAAGCAGAATCTGTACGAGCATAGTATTCGCATTCCGTGGCTGATGGCGGGACCGGGCGTGCCGGAACGAGAATCGGTTGGCGGGCAGGTGTTCCAGATGGATATTATGCCTACGCTGTGCGATGTTGCGGGCATTGACATTCCTGCTTCGGTCGAAGGCCGCAGCATGAAGCCGCTCATGAATGGAAATGAAGGCGAAGGACGGGAGACGGTCTATTCGTTATACAAAGATACGCAGCGCATGGTGAAGGACGGGCATTGGAAGCTGATACGCTACCGCCGCTCCGCTTGGAGCCATGAAGGAACGGATACGCTTCAACTTTTTGATTTGACTAATGATCCTGCCGAAACGCGCAACCTTGCGCATGAGCCAGGGATGGAGCAGCATCTGGAGCGTTTGCAGCAAGAGATGGAACAGTGGATGCGCCGCGTGGGCGATCCTTTTGTCGAACATTTTTGTGCAACCTGATAAAGTTCGAGCTTTCATCTAGCAAGCTGAAACGTTTCCATGTAAACTGGAGGAAGTCACGACGGACAAGCCGTTCTTTTCGGACGCGCAGCGTGATCGATAGAGACAACATCATGTGGAGAACAGGTGGAGGATATTATCATGGAACAATTCCGATTGCCGAAAATCGATGTGCCTAAGTTTGAACTGCCCAAGGCGGTGCATCGCGTCATGGAAGAAGCGGAGCAGAAGCTCGCTCATCGCCCTAAATTGCTGAAGCTGTTCAAAAACTGCTTCCCGAATACACTGGAAACGACGACGAAATTGCTTGACGATGGAACTACCTTCGTCTTGACTGGAGATATACCGGCCATGTGGCTGCGCGACTCCGTCGAGCAGGTCATTCATTATGTGCCTTTCGCAAAAGAGGACGAGGATCTGCAGCGTATTATCGGCGGCTTGATCAAACGCCATATGTACTATATCAACATTGACCCGTATGCAAACGCGTTCAATGAAACGGCTAATGATTGGCACTGGGATGCCAATGACCAGACGGAAATGTCCCCGTGGGTATGGGAACGCAAATATGAGCTGGATTCCATGTGCTTCTCGATTCGCCTTGCTTATATGTATTGGAAAGAGACGGGACGCACCGATATTTTCGATACGAACTTCAAAATGGCAATGCGCAAAATCGTCGACGTATGGAAAACAGAACAGCACCATTTCGAGAAATCGACGTACCGCTTCATGCGCGAGAACTGTCCGATTATCGACACGCTGCGCAATGACGGCCTTGGAATGCCGGTGAACTATACAGGCATGACTTGGTCCGGCTTCCGTCCGAGCGACGATGCATGCGACTTCCATTACAACATTCCGTCGAACATGTTCGCGGTCGTCAGCTTGCGTCACATGCAGGAGATTGCGAAGTACGGCTTCCGTGACGAAGCGCTTGTCAGTGAAATGGCGAAGCTCGAGGAAGAAATCAACCACGGCATTCAACTGTACGGGGTATACAATCATCCGACATTCGGCAAGATTTATGCTTTCGAGACGGACGGATTCGGCAACCATTGCCTGATCGACGATGCGGGTACGCCAAGCTTGATGTCGATTCCGTATATCGGATATACAACGGTAGAGGACCCGATCTATCAAAATACGCGCAAGTTTATTTTGAGCAAAGAAAATCCGTTCTATTTCGAAGGGAAAGCGGCAAAAGGCATCGGCAGCCCGCATACACCGGACGGATACGTATGGCACATGGCGTTGTCCATGCAAGGCTTGACGGCTGATAGCGACGATGAAATGCTTGCCATGATCAACATGCTTGAAGCTACCGATGCGGATACCGGCTTTATGCATGAAGGCTTCCTCGCAGATGATCCGAACGTATTCACCCGCGCTTGGTTCGCGTGGTCGAACAGCCTGTTCTCGCAATTGGTATGGAAAGCGATGCAGCGCGGCCTATTGGATAAATAATAACAAGCCGAAGCTGGCGTGAAAAAAGTAGTGGTGCAGGAATCATTCCCGCACCACTTTTTTTGCATTTTTGGAGCAACGGTATGCTGACTGTATTTTGGCCAATGGAATTATATTTTGTACCGGCTTATCATCTGGCTCAATGTTTGCGCCATTTGGTTCAGCTGCTCCGCGTTGTTCATCAAAGTGGACATATCCTGCAGCTGTTGATCCGTGAATTCTACCAGCGTGGACGAATGCTCCGCGTTCTTCTCAGCGATATGCGAGATTTCATTCACGGAAGCGAGAACTTCCTCCGATCCTGCCGACATCTCTTCCGTAACCGCAGAAGTGTCTTGGATCTGGTTCGCAATATCTGTTATTTCCAATAGAATGCGTTGGAACATATCGCCCGAATTTTGCACTTTATGTATTCCGTCGCCGACGCTTGAACGAACGTTATCCATAGACTGCACCGCTTTACGGGCATCATCTCTCGTTTCTTCAATCAGCTCCGCAATTTCGCGGGCAGAAGCCGCCGAGCGTTCCGCCAATTTTCTCACTTCATGGGCGACGACGGCAAAGCCTTGGCCATGTTCGCCGGCACGGGAAGCTTCAATCGAGGCGTTCAGGGCCAGCAGATTCGTCTGTGACGCAATTTGGGTGATGATATCGACAATATGGGCCATTTGCTCCGAGCGGTCGCCTAAATTTTGTACCAGTACTCCCGAGTTCCGAACGGATTCATCAATCGTGTTCATTTGCTGCACCGCTTCCTGCAGCAGCATGTTGCCATGTTTCGCCTGGTCGGTCGTATCGAGCGACGTTTCGGATATGCTGGTCGTGCTTTCGGCGATGCGCTGAATGCCGATAGCCATTTCTTCCATCGCTTTGGAGCTCTCTTCCGTCCCGCGCATCTGTGTCTCCGCGCCGGAAGCGACGGTTTTCACGATTGAATCGACTTCTTTTATCTGATTCGTGCTCTCTGCTGTATGGGCAGATAGCTGTTCTGATGATACGGCTAATGTATTTGCGGCGCTGCGTATTTCCATGACCAAGTTACGTATAGACGATTGCATCACTTGCAATGACTGGCCGAGTGCGCCGACTTCATCTTTTTTTCGTTGGATATGGGCCGGAACTTCCCTTGTAAAGTCGCCTGAACTAATCTCCTTCAGGTTCGCAACGACCGTCTGGATCGGTTTGGAAATGTTCGAGGCAACCGCCAGCGCCAGCAGTACGGCCAAAATGGCACATACCGAGCTGGTAATGAGATTGACCATCCCGATTTTGTCAGCTTCCTGGGTCAATTCGCTTTTTTCAACGACGGACAAGTATTTCCAACCTGTTTGATCCGATGTATATAGATTCGTCATATAGTTCGTTCCGTCCATTTGAACCTCGAAATGCTCCGTTGTTTTTTCTTTGATGTTCGCAAATTCGGGCACGCCTATTTCAGAGATGTTTTTAGAGATAAGCTGAGCATCCCGCGGATGGGCAAGAATGGTTCCGTCTTTGGAGAGCAGGATGACATAGCCTGTCGACCGGATTTTAATGTTTTTGAGTATCTGGGTCAGACTGCCCAGGCTTGTATCGCTCCCGACTACGCCTACCGGGTTGCCGCTGGCGTTTTTGACGACGGCTACGCTGCTCATATTCAATACACCGCTAACTGAATCCACATACGGATCGGTCATAATAACCTTGTCTGGATTCGCCAGCGCCTCTGAGTACCAAGGACGGGTGCGCGGATCATATTTGGCCGCCATTTCTTTTTCCGGCCACTGGACATAGCCCCCTTGAGTGGTGGCTAAGAACACGGCAGAGGTGTTCGAATGCGATGCGGCAAAGCGTTCGAATTCGTTATAAATGTCACTTTCGATGCCGCCGTTTTGAGCAAACGTTGAATTTGTATTTTTCGTTTGCTTCATGTAAGTGGTGATCGTGTCATCTGCTTTGGTTACGATCGGACTGTTTGCCAAGAACTGCACATTCTCATTAACCGTTTTGAAAAAAAGGGCGATTCTTCCATCGACCTGTGAAATTTCGTTCGTTGTCGCCGTTACGAAATTGGCGGTCATCTCATTCACCATACTGCGTTGCACAATGACGCCAATCAACGAAATGGGAATCAGAATCGTGGCTAGAAAGGAAAGAATCAGTTTCGTTTTAATACTTTTCAACATAGGTGCCCTCCCTTAAGATGCATTCGAAAGAAATTCGACATTATATGAATAAATTCGACATAACTATTTATCGCCAAAATAAGCATCATTCTTAATATTTGGATCGCTCTGCCGCCGATTTTATTTGAAGAAATAAGAGAAAAGAGAAAAAATAATGGATTCGGGAACAAGCTTTGAAGGCGTCAAACGGGAAGATAAAGCTTTGGAAGTAGTTCTTTGTGCTCAAAATACATAGAAATGCACATTTTTATTGAAAAACAGACAAATCATCTAGTGATCGGCTCCATTGTTTTCAGTATAATAGTCATATAGAAGTGGGCGTATAGGACGTTCGAATGATATCGAACATTACTTCCTCATTGTCGGAAAGGGGCGAAAGATACAAAGATGAGAGCCGAATGGATTCATCCTTTTTTGCAATCGGCGTGCACGGTCATTGAACAAGTCGTGCAAGTCCGTCCGGAACGGGGAGAGCTTGAGATGTTATCTTGGAGCGGAGCTCACGATTTCCGCATCCAGGTAGGTCTGACGGGACAGTTATCGGGACATGTGGCATTTGGACTGAATGAAGACGTGGCGATCAAGATGGCATCAGCGATGATGGGAGGCTTTCCGCTGGAAGCGCTTGACACCATTGGGGAAAGCGCGATTTCGGAGTTAGGGAATATGATAAGCGGAAACGCTACGACGTTGATGTATAACCAAGGCTTGAGTGTCGATATTACGCCGCCTCAATTGCTGGTGTCCTCTGATCACTTGGGTCCGATTAATCAGGCGATGGCCGTACCGCTTATTGTGGGAGGCATCGGACGGTTTGATGTGCTCATGCATTTCGGCTATAGTGATAAGGTTAGTATCGTATCCTAACGCATGATGCAAGGGCTGCGGCGATTCGGAAGCGGGAGTGCGGCAGGCCGCAGCCCGCGGCAGGACTAAAGGAGCATGAAAAATGGATTTGAAGGGAAAAATCGTGCTGATTACGGGCGCATCGAGCGGTATCGGCGCATTGACCGCGCGTGCCGTAGCTGCAAAAGGGGCAATCCCGGTGTTCACGGGCCGTTCCCTGCAGAAGCTGGAGGCTTCCGTCTTGGGCATTGCATCGGAGCATGCCGTGTATACGATGGACGTCACGAACGATGGCGATGTTGAGCGTGTCGTAGCCGATGTGCTGGAGCGTTACGGCCATATCGATATTTTGCTTAACAATGCGGGCTTCGGACAATTTGAACGTGCGGTAGACATGACTGTGGCGCAGTTTGCGGCCATGATGGACGTCAACTACATGGGTATCGTGCGCTGCACGAAGGCGGTGCTACCGCATATGCTGGCACGTCGTGACGGGCATATCGTGAACGTGGCCTCAATGTCAGGCAAGATCGGCTCCCCCAAATCTACCGGATACAGCGCAACGAAGCACGCCGTGCTTGGCTTCACCAATGCGCTGCGCATGGAATTGGCAGGTACCGGAGTCGCGGTGTCTGCCGTCAATCCTGGACCTATCGACACGCCCTTCTTCGAGTTGGCCGATCCGTCGGGTTATTACGTGAATAATGTGCGCTGGTTCATGATGCCGCCGGAGAAGGTAGTTCGCCATCTTGTGCGCATCATGGAAACGCGCCGGCAGGAAGTGGACCTGCCGTGGCTGGGAGCGTTAGGGGCGCGCCTCTATTCTCTTTTTCCCCGTTTGTCGAATCGCGTGGCCGCCAAATTCCTGAACAAGAAATAAGTGAAGCGCAGTTTACGCTTGATTGAATAATCAGCTGAATAGGCCGTAGAAGGTCCGCTCATGCTATGTTGCGTATGGACGCGACACAGAATGAGCGGATTTTTTTGAATTCATCATTGAGGAGCGGTTATGCTTCGGAACCGCTTTGACGATGAGCTTCGTTCATTTGCTTAATCTCTTCGAATAATGAGCGAATGGCTGCTTTGCCCTCTGGATGCGAATCATTCCAGTGGCGGGTCAGGTTCGGCATCGTCTTGTGCATATGGTTGTACAGCGCCCATAACTTGACCTTCTCTACCGTGGCTTCATCAGAATGTCCGGTAAGAAGCTCGGCATATTTTACGATAAGCGCATCGAATGAAGCTGTCCAGCTGTTATTCGTGTCATTCATATAGCGGCCTCCTTTACGATTCGAAATTGATGTATGATCAGGCTAACATAACTTTGACGGGAAAGAAAGTTGGAGGAGCCGTCTCTTTTCGATATAATGAAGGCACACGTGGAAATACTTCCATAGAGAGGAACGATGCATGTTGAGTACAACCTTTGCTTCATTGCAAATTAAAGAGGAGCTGCTGGGACGGTTGCAGGCGAAGGAGATCGTCACGCCGACCCCGATCCAAGCCGAGGCGATACCTGCCGCTCTCGCAGGGCGGGACGTGTTGGCCGGGTCGCAGACGGGAACGGGAAAGACGCTTGCCTATTTGCTTCCGCTCCTTATGAATATAGATAAGGATCAGCGTACAACGCAAGCTGTCGTCGTCGCTCCTACGCAAGAGCTAGCCATGCAAATTGCGCGGGAAGCGGAATACTACTGTGAGGGCAGCGGCATTCAGACGGCGGCGCTTATCGGCGGCGCCGCCTTGAAACGCCAAGTGGAGAAATTGAAGGAGCGGCCTCAGCTCGTAATCGGAACGCCGGGGCGGATACGCGAGCTCATTGAAATGCGCAAGCTGAAAATGCATGAGGTCCGCACGATCGTCGTGGATGAGGTCGATCATGTCCTGCAAAAAGGCGGTGCTCGCGATACGGAGTCGATTATGCAAAGCGCTTTGCGGGACCGCCAGCTGCTCTTCTTCTCCGCTACGCTGCCGACGGAAGTGAAGACGCTTGCCGAGCGGTGGATGCGCGAGCCGCAGCATATCGGCATCGAGCCCGAGAAGCGGATTGCGGATACGATTCAGCATCTTGTGTTCGTTAGCGAGGAGCGCGACAAAATCGATACATTGCGCCGCCTCGTGCGCCATTGGAACCCGAAGCAGGCGATCGTCTTTGTGAACGATATGCACCAGATTGGAGAATGGGAAGCGAAGCTGGCTTACGTCGGACTATCGGTCGCTTCCTTGTACGGAGATGCGCCGAAGCAGGAGCGGGTCAATGTCATTCGCCGCTTCCGCGAGGGGCAATTCCAGCTGCTGGTGGCCACCGACATTGCCGCCCGCGGCCTGGACATACCGGAGCTTCCCTATGTGTTCAGCGTGCAGCCTGCGCTTGATGCCGAACATTATGTGCACCGGGCGGGCCGCACGGGACGAATGGGACGGCGAGGGACATCGGTGAACATCATTACATCGCGGGAGCGGTTCATCATGCGCAAATTCGAGCGCGAGCTCGGCATCGTCATTCAAGAGCGCGCTTATTATGACGGACGCATCTATGATCCGAACGACAAACGCGTGGCGAAGCCGACACGCTCCCGCCCGCGCGTCTCTGCCAATGACAGCGAGCCGCGATCGAAAGGGGAGCGCCATCACGACCGGAAAAACAAAGGGGCTCCTAAGTGGTTGAAGGAGAAGCGCCAAACGAAGAAATAACAGGAACAATCGGAGTAGAGCCGCTGCACTGCAGAGTGTGGCGGCTTTTTTTTGTAGAATTACGTCGAATCAGCTTAAGTTTCGTTCAGAATTGTTGAATACTGGTAAAGACGCCGATATACTTATGGGTGGAAGATGGAGAAAGGGAGATGAAATTTTGTCTAGGAAATGGAAAATAGCGGTGCTGATGTTGACCGTACTCGCCCTTATCAGCGGCTGTCTCGGGGAAAAGCCGGTGCTGGAGGAGTTAGGGGAAGACGGCAAAGGGAAAATTAAAGTCCTGTATTACGACGAAAGCAATTTTTATCGGGAATACGGCAATTATTTCAATGTGAAGTTTCCGGAAATCGAATTTGAAGTAATCAGCACGAGCGAGATGTATGCGAATCAGGAAGGTCCAGTCGATTACAAGGCGGAGATGAAGAAGTTCCTCGACAAGCATAAGCCCGACGTCATGTTTTTGGATAAGGAAGTGTTCGGAGAATATGCGCAAGCAGGCAAGCTCTACAATCTTGATGCGGTAATTGCGCAGGAGAAGTTCGATTTGGAAGGATATATGCCGGGCATCATCGATTTGATTCGGGAGAAGGGAAACGGTTCTATATACGGGCTAACGCCTTCTTTCTATACGAATGTGATGTTCTATAATGCCGATTTGTTCAAGGAGCATGGCATCGAGCCGCCGCGCAACAAGATGTCATGGCAGGAAGTCATTGATTTATCTAGCCGGTTCGCAAATATCGGCTCCGGAGAGGACCAAATCTACGGGATGTATGAGGAATACGGTCAGGCGGATCAAGTGCTAAGAAAAATTGCATCCACTTCTTCGCTGCAGCTGTTCGATGCGAAGGGGGAGAAACTGCTCATCGACTCCGACGGCTGGAAAAACGCCATTAAGACGGCGGCGGATGCAATACGGAGCAAAGCCATCTATGTTAACCCGCCGCGCAATAGAGGGGACGGGCCTGTCTATATGCCGAACGACGATAATAAATTCATGTCAGGCAAGGCCGCAATGATTATGCAGGGACCGTGGTATATGAACCAGCTGAAGAACCGGAAGATGTACACCCAGAATGCCAAGGATTTCGATTGGGGCATTGTGACGCTTCCGGTGGATCCGGCTTCGCCGGACACTTCCGCGGATGTCTATTTGAACGAAATTTACGCGATTTCCGCCGACTCCGCCAATAAGCGGGCGGCATGGGAATTCATTAAGTTTGTCAATGGCCCGGAAGTGGCCAAGGCCGCTTCGCGAACGTTAGACGGCCGGATTCCGACGCGCAATCAATTCTTCAAGGAAGTGGACGGCAAGAGCATGGAAGCCTTCTATATGCTGAAGCCGAAAGACAACGACAAATCATATTGGGATGATAAAGTCCCGATGGAGTTCTACGAACCATTCGGCCAACTGCAGACGGAGGCGCTGCAAGCCATTATCGACAACAAGAAGACGGTCGATGAGGCGGTAGCGGAGCTGCAGCAAAAAGGGGAGGCCGCGTTGATTAAAGCGCGAGAGGAAGAGAAGGCGCGCAAGGCGGCGGAGCAAGCCAAATCCGGCTCAACAAGCGAGAAAGCGTCCGGCGAGGCGACCGAAGGAACCGATACGAAATAAACGACAGGGAATTAACCGATCCGCTAGCCGGATGATTCAAGCCAGAGATGGTATGAAGCCTGCCGCAGCATGAATTGCTGCCGGCGGGCTTTCGTTTGTTCTGAAGGAAGCCGTCGGCTGCTTCGTAAGATTCGGCCTTCTTTCCCCGTGCAGGAATTGGCGTTGGTACTCTAGGCGTCTGCAGTCGCATATACGGCATACCGCACCTTCTTGGAGCCAACGGATCTAGTGTTTCTGCTGCGCATGGAGCCGGTTGTTTCGCTATATATGAGCTTGGGGTGCGGCGGCTTTTTTTGTGGGATTACGTCGAATAAGCTTAAGTTTTATCTCAATAAGTTTAAGTTTTTATCACAATTGTTGAATGTGGCAAGGCGCTGATATACTTATGCGTGGAGGATGGAGAAAGGGAGATGAAATTTTGTCTGGAAAATGGAAAATCTCAATACTGATGTTAACCGTAATCGCTCTCATTAGCGGTTGCTTCGGGGAAAAGCCGGTGGGCATTGTAACGGTTCCGATCGATCCGGCTTCGCCGGATACTTCCGCGACTGTCTATTTGAACGAAATTTACGCGATTTCCGCCGACTCCGCCAATAAGCGGGCGGCATGGGAATTCATTAAATTCGTCAATGGCCCGGAAGTGGCGAAGGCCGCTTCGCGAACGTTAGACGGCGGCCGGATTCCGACGCGCAATCAATTCTTCAAGGAAATGGACGGCAAGAGCATGGAAGCCTTCTATATGCTGAAGCCTAAAGATAGTAACACGTCCTGGGGCAATGATAAAGTGCCGATGGAGTTCTACCAGCCATTCCGCAAGCTGGAGACGGAAGCGCTGCAAGCGGTTATTGACAACAAGAAGACGGTCGATGAGGCGGTAGCCGAGCTGCAGCAAAAAGGGGAGGTCGTATTGATTAAAGCGCGGGAAGAAGAGAAAGCGCGCAAGGCGGCGGAGCAAGCCAAATCCGGTTGATCAAGCGATAAAGCGTCTGGCGAGGCGACCGAAGGGACACGCAGGCGATGGCCGTCGAGCGTTGGCATTCGCTTCCTTCTTCGCTGTCCGGTATAATAATCCTTGAGGTGAAACAAATGGAACCTTTATTGCAAATTGATCGCCTGACTGGCGGGTATAGCATCGGCAGACCGGTGCTGCACGATATAACTTTTAATGTAAACGCAGGTGAAATGGTCGGACTTATCGGATTGAATGGTGCAGGGAAGAGCACGACAATGAAGCATATTCTCGGTTTGCTGGAGCCGCATTCGGGCAAGGTGCGTCTGCAGGGGCGTGCGCTCTCTGAAGCTCCGGAAGCTTACCGGGCTGCACTTGCTTACGTGCCGGAATCTCCGATATTGTATGATGCGCTAACTGTGCGCGAGCATCTCGTCTGGACAGCAACCGCTTATGGCGTAGAGCAGATATTATTCGAGAAGCGGGTGGCGGAGCTGGCCGACCTATTCCAGATGAAGCCGCATCTGGAAAAGGCGGCGCAGCACTTGTCGAAGGGGATGAAGCAGAAGACGATGCTGATGTGCGCATTTGCCGTTCGTCCGCCCTTGTATATTATTGATGAGCCATTTCTCGGGCTGGATCCGCTAGGTATCCGGTCGCTCCTGCAATATATGAAGGGTGTGAAGGAGGAAGGGGCTTCACTCTTGGTCAGCTCTCATATTTTATCGACGATCGAGCATTATTGCGATCAATTCGTGCTTCTCCATCATGGCCGAGTCATGGGAGCGGGAAACGTTCACGCGCTGCAGGAGCAGTTGGCGTCCCGTTCGGCTGAGGCGGCTACCCAACGCTTGGAAGACCTCTTTTACGCTTGGGTCGGAGGAGACGATGCATCGGACGGTGGACTGACATGGAACGAGTAGAGCGGGAGCTGCGTGCGGCCAAGCTGCCGATCATGGAGGCGGAAGCGTTATGGCAGCAACGGGTGCGGCGGTTCTGGGGAAAAGTGTTGCCGTACCTGCGTTACGTCATTCAGAGCGGGCTGGGACTGGTCATCGTCTTTGGATTCGTGACAGGGGTGGCGCTATATGCCTCGTTTCTGGATCAGATTCCGCCTTCTTTCCCTGTGCGGGAATTGGCGTTGGTGCTCTTGGCGCCTGCGGTCGCATATACGACGTACCGCACCTTCTTGGAGCCAGCGGATCTAGTGTTCCTGCTGCGCATGGAGCATCAGCTGGGAGCATATATGAAGAGGAGCGTACGCTACAGCCTCTGGCCGCGTATGCTGCTCTTGGTTGCGAGCTGGTGTGTGCTGTGGCCGCTGTACAACCGTGCAGACGCGGAGCCAAAGGGTTTTGTCCTCTCGTTGGCGGTGCTGCTGCTCTTTAAAGCGGTTGCCGCCTTCGGCGCTTGGAAAGAACGTCACATCGTTGATCCGAAGTGGCGTCTCAGCAGTCGGCTGTTTCGCTATATATGGGCTTGGGGTGCGGTGGCATGCTGGTTATGGCTCAGCTTTCCATTGGCCGCACTGTCCTCCGGGATCGCCGGAATTGTCTATATTGCGTGGCTGCTTACGCGGCGTACACTGCATTTCCCGTGGGAAGCGCACATTGCAGCAGAGAAGGTCCACGAGGGACGCGTCTATTTGTTCTTAAGCGGCTTCGTCGATATGCCGGCTGCGGAAGAACGCCGCTATGCAAGACCGTGGCTCAAGCGGTACGGAGACCGCTTTGCGTTCACACCGCAGGCTGCCTACCGTTATCTGCTGGCCAAAACATTCGCCAGAAGCGAGCTGCTGGGCATTATGCTTCGATTGAACGGATTGGGACTGCTGCTGTTAATCTGGACAAGCGACTCTGAATGGAGCGCGCTCTTATATGGTTTATTCGTATTTGTTATCGGCGCACAGCTTAAGACTCTGTTCACGTATCACCGTCATGATGTATGGCGCACGATATATCCGATACCGTTGAATGCGCGCCATAAAGCGGCGCTCGATATGAGCACCCGCGTTCACTTGGCATCGGCCGTGGTGTTAACATTACCGTTATGGTTCGGAACGACGTCGTGGAGCTTTAAGCTGACAGTGTTGGCTGGCGGCGCGGTCATCGCGCTCCTATCTCGCATGAAGCGAGCCCGCGCACATACAGAGGATGAGGAGTAATGCTGGCTTCAAGCTGACCTGTGAGAAAGGGAAAATCGTTGCTTGCTTCACCGAACGCGGACAAGAGCTTTTGGCGGCTGCATTACAAATGGATAAACGGCAAATGAGTTTTTTTGATGAAACCGCTCCTTTCGACAATCAGGTGATGTGATTGCCGGAAGGCGGTTTTTTTTCACGCTGAGAAAGGAACAAGGTTGAAAATTGCGCAGACATCCGATATCGATTTACTTTGCTCATGTATCTAGTGCACTCTATTCTGTCCGGAGAAGGTATGTCCTTACGAATCTCTTTTGGCCACTCTCCCCTTCATTCAGGCTGCATCACTTTGCCCTGCATGCGAATCGTAATCAAGTATGGAAAGTACTCAAGTATAGAAGTGAACAAGTTGGCCGGGCGGGTTATCCTTCCGTGACGGTTCCGGCTGGTAATGAAACATAATGGCAGACCTTATAATGTTACGTTTCTGGGGAAGCCGTATATGGAGCCAGTACTGATGCAGTATGTGTCCGTATTCGAACAGGCGATGCGAAAGCGGGGCCGCCTCGAATAGAGAAGTTCGGGACATAAAAAAGAATTTACAAGTTATGGGGCATAAGATACCATTTAGGTATCAATGGTTGTGGGAGGATATTCCATTCATGCAGATCCAAACGGATGAAGAGAAAGAGCGGCGAACCGGACGAAACCGGCGTCATTTGCATTTGCGAATGAGTATTTTTTTCTTTGTCACATTTCTCGTCTTTACCGTGTTGATCGTGCGAATCGCTCTGCTGCAATTTGTTCAGGGCCCCGAATTAAGGAGCCAAATGCTGAAAATCGGCACGAAGAGCATTGAAATGTCCCCGATCCGGGGCAGTATTTTTGAGGCTGCAGGCAATAAACTGGCATACTCGGTTCCGACCCATTCGCTATATTTTAAAATGGAGAAAAATTATACACCGGAGGAAGCGCTGCTTATCGCGGCTCAGATTGAATCGGTGATTGAGCGGTACGGCGATCCAAATAAGCCGATGACGAAGGAAATGATATACGAGCAGATGGACATCCGCTCCCGGGTCAATTATGGCTATGTCCCGCGCAGAATCAAAATTGATTTGACCGAGAAGGAAATCGCTGTTTTTTTGGAGAACAGGGATAAGTACCCGTATATCGATATACTTGAGGAAGGCATCAGGCAGTATGATGAGGACAAGGTCGCTCCGCAAATTATTGGTTATTTGCGCAGATACAATACGGCAAAACAGCATTTGAACGCCTATAAGCACATTGATAATGAGAAGCGCGCTCCTGAGCGCAAATATTTAGAAAACGAGTTTGTCGGCTTCGACGGCATTGAGCTGATGTACCAAGAGGAGCTGCGGGGAGCAAACGGGAGCAAAACGTATCCCGTCAATTCGAACAATAAAATTATCGGACCGATGGAGCTGACCAAGCCGGAAAGAGGCTTGGATATTCATCTCACACTGCACAAGGACGTGCAATTAAAGACGCGAACGGCAATCGAGAACCATCTTGTCAAGCTGCGCAATTCCAATATAAAGGCGGAGCGGGCGCCGAACGCCATTACGGGGTATGCGGTTGCCATGGAGATAAAGACAGGCAATATTATCGCAATGGCGAACGTGCCTGACTATGACACGAATGTTTGGCGTACTGGGAGGATTGGCACAGAGGCATTAAAGCAAATCGGCTCCAATCAATATAACGGCACTGTGCGCGAGGTGTTCCAAGATTACGGCAGCAAAAAAGAAAACAACCTTCATCCATCGTCACTCGTCTATCTCGGATCCACGATGAAGCCGCTGACGGTGCTAATTGGATTGCAAGAGGGCTTGATTCATCCGTCTACGACGTATCGCGACATTGGCTATGCAGAGTTCGGACGCAAAGGGAAAGAGGCCAGAGTGCATAATGCTTCAAAGCATGCTCTTGGCTTGATGGATCCTGCACGCTCCCTGTCGTCATCGTCGAACGCCTTTATGGTCGACATGATCGGAAACCCTTTATATTTGCAATACGGGAAAGAAAAAGGACTTGAAATATGGGATAGGTATATGAAGGCGTTCGGTCTCGGCACCCTTACGGGAAGCGGCTTCCCCGCAGAGTCGGAAGGGATTCGCGACTACATGCAAGCGGATCAGACGGGGCAGGCTTCGCTTGCCTATGCGTCGTTCGGACAGCAAGGGAAATATACGACGCTGCAGCTAGCACAGTACGCGGCGACGCTTGCCAATCACGGGAAGCGGTTGAAGCCTCAGTTCGTCTCGAAAATTACCGATGCGAGCGGGAAGACGATAAAGGAGATGAAACCGGAGATTATAGGAGAAATCAAGTTCAAGCAAGAATATTGGGATACCGTGGAAAGAGGAATGCTCGGTGTCGGGGTGCGGGGCTTCGACGGCTTTCCATACAAATTCGTGCGCAAGACGGGGACGTCGGAGCAGGCGATACCTGGCCGGAAGGAGCTGGTGGAGAATGCGGTCTTCATCGCGTATGCGCCAGCCGAAGAACCGGTGCTCGCTGTCGCCGTCGTCGTGCCTGAAGGCGGATATGGAGCCTGGGGTGCCGCTCCGATAGCGAGGCACATATTCGATGCGTATGATGAACACTTTGGCTTGAAGGGGAAGCCGAGGAAGAAGACGGACAACGGCAAGTAACGGGGCAATAAAGATGGAGGCAGACAACGTCAGCCTCCATTTTTATGCTGCGCTATATCACATTGGACTCTAGGGCATTTCCCGTATAGCTGTGGGGAGGCTGCTCTGAGCGCAATGGGGCGACGTCACAAGGCAGGAGACGGTGCAGGGTCCGGACGAATCGCACGGTTCCGGTCTTGGAGCGCAGCACAAGGGAATGCGTTTCCGCGTAATGCTCCTGCGTCATGCGAACGCCTTGCAGCACATCGCCCGGCGTAATTCCCGTTGCGGCGAACAGCACATCGCCATGCCCGGATAAGTCCTCCGTCATCAGGAGCCGATCTGGCTGCGATATGCCCATCTGCAAGCAGCGTCTCACTTCATGATCATTGGCAGGCAGCAGACGGGCTTGCAGCTCGCCGCCAAGGCAGCGCAGCGCTGCTGCGGCCAGCACGCCTTCGGGAGCGCCTCCTGATCCGACATACAGATCAACACCGGATTCTGAAAAGGCGGTGGCCATTGCGCCGGCGACATCTCCTGCATTCAGCAGCTTCAAGCGCACGCCCGTTGCCCGCAGGCATTCAATCTGCTTCGCATGCCGTTCTCGATCGAGAATAGAAACCGTCATTTCCGACAGGTCGCGCTTAAGTACAGCCGCTGCTTTCTTCACCGTTACATCGAGCGGATCATCCAGATGGAGATGGCCGCGCAGCTGTGGCCCGCATGCGAGCTTCTGCATATACATGTCAGGGGCATGGAGGAGCTGCCCCGAGTCTGCAATGGCAAGCACGGACAGTGCGCCGTTCAGCCCTTTCGCCACTAATTCGGTCCCCTCCACCGGATCGACGGCGACATCCGCGTGTGAACCTGCCCCGGAACCGACTGTTTCACCTATATAAAGCATCGGCGCTTCATCCATTTCCCCTTCGCCGATGACGACTTGTCCCCGTATCGGAACGGTTTCGAACATGTTCCGCATGATGCTGGTCGCAGCGCCGTCCGCTTCATCCGTATTTCCCCGGCCTATCCACCGCGAAGCTGCTAGTGCCGCTGCTTCAGTAACGCGAATACATTCCAAGCTTAATTGTCTATCCATGCTGATCTCCCTCCAGTTTTTAAATATGACGTACTAAATGGATTATATATTGCGTCTTATTAGATAATATGATATAAAATATGGAAAAGCAATTGGTTAATTCACACATACTGAAAAATTGTTGCATGAATACGATACTTTAAGGCGTCATATTTATAGGGTATCTCACTAATGAATTCGCTCACAAGAATGAAATATGACAGCATAATCTCACAGCGCGAGTTCAAAAGGGGATTTTGTGAACAACCTCTAACAGTGCAAGATACCCTTCACAAACTTAAGGGAGAGGTGGATGTCCGATGGAACACGGGCAGCATCAAATGTTGGGCATTATCTTATGTAAACGTTGCGAGCGAATCATTGCGGAACAGGATACGGAAAGAGTCATGATGTACTATGTGGAATGCGGTTCGCATGACTGTCAGGAGCAGACTAGTGCGGAGAGAGAGGTACAGCATCTTGAATTCTAATATGAATCACGCAGAGCGGTGGTTTGCCCCCTCGGAAGCTGCGAATTCCGTTCAGGCCACATTTGATGAGAACAGCTTTAGGCTCATTTCATTACGTCAGCGAGTCGTGCGCAATGTAGGCTATGTATGGGAGGAGACCCGTGAAGTGCAGGAGCGGCAAGGCGTGCGTACGGTTGCCCGTTGCGCGCATATGCTCGAAATGCAAGCTGCTATTGCGTCTGGTTGCTCCACCCTGCTCGTTATACCGGGCCGCCAGCCCTTCATGAGTACCGAGAGACAACGGCTTGTACGGGAGGCGCTGCTCTCTGGAACTGCATCGGAGCGGGGGGGCGCGCTTCATAAATTAGTGCCGTTCATGACAGCGGAATATGAACAACTTCTGATGACGGCTGGTGAACATACAGGTATACACATGCATGTAATGCTTGCCGATGCTCCGCTTAAAGAAGTGCTTCCAGCTCTATCCGACCTGGAACAGCGCATGGAGGTGCTGCAGCGATTGGCTGCTGAGAGCGACGATTCATGCGAACAGCAGCGCCTGAACCAGCAGTGGCTGAAGCTCAGGCAATGGAAGCAATGGCTTCACGATGCGTATCATGAACCGGTGAATATTTCCACGGTCATTCCGGAATGGATAGATATGCAGGCGGAGGCGTTATTCCGTGCGGAGCAGCGCGCGCATGACCGCGGTCGGGACGTGAGCCTATCCGTTATCCTTCCTTTTGCCGGCGGTGAGTGGAAGCAGCACGCGCAGTTCGTGCGCACCGCCGCTGAACAAATTCGATGCCATGATGCAAAACGAAACGCGCCGCTTGTTGGCGTATGGCTCAATTCCTGTATTTCTCAATATGAGGATAGCGGATTGCTGCGGGATTTGACCGAGGCGGATATCGTGTGGGCGTGTTCAGATAAAATCAGTTATGGGTGACTCCGAAAAAAGGCGCGCGCAAGAAATGCTCTTCGTCGTTGCGAGGAGAGCGTTTCTTATCGCGCGTGAAACTATTGTACGAAGCGAGGGGATTGAAGTAAGATAGAACTAATGAAGCTGCATAAGCAAATTGATGAAATTAAAGGAGGTTTGCGCCATACAACTCACACCGCGTCAATCCGAAATTGTGCAACTGGTTAAACGCCTCGCGCCGATTACCGGGGACCTAATCGCCGAGCAGCTTGGCGTAAGCCGACCGACCATACGTTCCGACTTGTCTGTGCTTGTTATGCTAGGGTATTTGGACGCCAAGCCCAAAGTCGGTTATTTCCCGGGAAACATCACGCAAAGCGCCTCTCTGCAGCCGATCGATATCCGCGTGCAGGATGTGCAGTCCATGCCTGTCATTGTCAGAGAGACTTCTTCGGTACACGATGCGGTCGTCGCCTTGTTTTTGGAGAATGTAGGCAGTCTTATCGTTGCAGACGAAGAAGGGATGCTGCTCGGCGTCGTATCGCGGAAAGATCTGTTGAAGGTGACGCTGGGCAATACGATGGCAGGGACGATGCCGGTTAGCTTTGTCATGACCCGTACACCGCTTATAACGGCGCAGCCGCAAGATTCCATCCTGGATGCCGCTAAAAAATTGGACGAGCATGATATTGATACACTGCCCGTCGTCGTCCCCCAGCAAGGAGACGCCACAACGGAGAAATGGGAAGTGGTGGGACGCGTATCGAAGACCACGATATTGAAAGTGTTCCTTCGCCATATGAAGGGATGGTAAAGGAAGGGGAACCTTTAAATGGATGGACTCAGCCAGCAATCTCCATATGTCATTACCGTATGTTCCGATTCGGTAGGGGAAACTGCGGAAAGCGTCGTACGGGCCACCGTACGTCAATTTCAAGGTCAAGAGGTAAAGATCAAGCGGGTCAGTCATATAAAGCATGAGGATGAAATTCGGACTGTAATGGAACAAGCGAGCAGTGAGGGCGGCTTTGTCGTATACACGCTCGTGCAGCCGGAACTGCGCGAGATGATGAAGGAAGAAGCCATCCGGCTAGGAGTGCGCGCCGTCGATATTATGGGTCCGATGATGCAAGCGTTTATCGATACGTTCAATGATGCGCCCCGCCGACAGCCGGGCTTGCTCCATCAGATGGACGACGATTATTTCCGGAGAATGGAAGCGATTGAATTCACCGTCAAATGCGATGATGGCCGGGATACGACGGCAATTCTGGAAGCCGACATCGTGCTTGTCGGCGTGTCCCGCACTTCAAAGACGCCTTTAAGCATTTTCCTGAGCCATAAAGGCTACAAAGTGGCAAATGTGCCGCTCGTTCCAGAAGTGAAACCGCCGCAGGAAATGTACCAGATTTCCGGCGACCGCATCTTCATGCTGACGATGAGCGCCGAGCAGCTGCTGCGTATCAGGGAAGAACGGCTCAAGTCATTGGGGCTTCCGAACGGCTCCAGTTACGTGTCCACGGAGCGGATTCAAGAAGAACTGCATTATGGAAGCGTGCTGGCGGATGCATGGAAGTGCCATGTGCTGGATGTGTCGGATAAAGCTATAGAAGAAACAGCCAACATTATAGTCCGGTTGCTGCTATCGTAAACAAAAGGCTGGCGAACCTCCAAGGAGAGGAACGCCAGCCTTCGCCGATCAGAATAATCGCTTGGGCCGGCAGCGAGTTGCTGCCGGCTTCTTGCTATATAAACACAGGCTCAACTTATTGGGTCAGGTCAATGACTCCCCGGTAGATCGTGTCAAACAATTGTTCCAGATGCTCCTCTTCGATGCAGGAGAAGGCAATGCGCAGATCGGTCTCGCCAAGCGCGATGGTGCCTACGCCATACTGGTTCAAAAGATGGGTGCGAAGCGTCTCGGCTTGCACGGTATTCAACTTCAAGCACATGAAGTAACCGGAGTTGAAGGGGTAATAGCTCCATACGTCTCCGTATTTCCCGCTGTCGAGCAGAGATTTCACTTTGTTGGCGCGGGATTTCATGATGTTGAACTTCTCTTGCTTCTGCGCATCGAAGTCCGGAGACTGGAGCGCGTGAAGCACGAACGTCTGCGAAGGATGCGGCCCGCTGGAAATCGTTGCGCGAATGATGCCGAGCGTCTTCTGCTCAAGTGCGGACAGCAGTGCTTCGGACTCGGCGGCATACGTGATGAACCCTACACGGAAGCCCCAGACGTATTCCTCTTTCGTTGCGCCGTCTACCTTAACAGGCAGCACATTCGAATGAAGGGATGCCAGATTGCCGAACAACGATTCATGCATGGAATCTTCAAAGAACAAGCCGAAGTAGGCATCGTCCGTCACGACGACAAGCCGCATTCCGGCTTCAGCCGCTTCTTGAATCGCAGCGACGATCGCTTGTCCCTCTTCCCGGCCCGGCGTATATCCCGTAGGGTTGTTCGGGAAGTTCAGCAGGACGATGGCTTTGCCTTTGTCCCGATTGGCAAGCAGCGCATCGCGCAATCCCTCGCTGTTGAATTTCCATTCCTCATTGTAGAGCGGATAGTATACCATCTCCGCCCCGCGGCGGATGCCGAATGTCAGTTCATAGTTTTCCCAATTTTTATCCGGCATGATGACGACGTCGCCCTCATCAGCGAACAAGTCGGCTACGATACTTAAACCATGCGTCAGCGCATTGGTTACAATCGGGTTGCTTATTTGCTTGCCTTCAAGCGAAGGGTTCTCCTTCAGCATCTTCTCGCGCCACAATTTGCGCAGCTCCGGCTTGCCTGCCGGCGGTGCATATGGATAAATATCTTTCGGGTTATAGGCGGAAAGCGAATCCTGAATGACACGAAGGTGCATCGGTGTTCCGCCTTCAGTGGCGATTCCGATCGTTGCGTTGAAAGCTTTCGCTTTGCTTGCTGCTTCCGCGGATTGGCTCAGAATGCCTTCCTTAGGGAAGTAAATCTGCTGAGCGAGGCGGGAGAGCATGGCATAGATGTTCGGATTGTCTTGGCGAATCGTTTCATTCAATTGTTGAGACAGTGGGTTCATATCGTCCATCCTTCCAACATCATTCTTTAAGGCCCTTTTGATCACGATGAATATCTTGAAGCAAATTCGACATCGAATCTTGCAATCACCCTCGAAGTCCGGTGCTCATGTAGTCTCGTCTACACTCCGCTCCTCCTTCTTCGGCTTCTTGCAACCTTCTCGGTGCTGAAAAGGGCTCCCTTTTGATCACGATGAATGCCTTGAAGCAAATTCGACATCGAATCTTGCAATCACCCTCGAAGTCCGGTGCTCATGTAGTCTCGTCCTACACTCCGCTCCTCCTTCTTCGGCTTCTTGCAACCTTCTCGGTGCTGAAAAGGGCTCCCTTTTGATCACGATGAATGCCTTGAAGCAAATTCGACAACAGGCGCCTTAGAAGCTTACATAACTTTTTCCTATTATATCATCATTTTTCCACATTCGTCACGAAAGAATGGATTGAGGGGCTCTGTTGCAAAACCATGTACAAATTGTGACTTCAGGTGGTAGTATAGTAAAATAGTGCAAACTTTTCGAATAAAGATGCAGGAAATTTTCTCTGCTCACCCCAATAAATTTATTTTGCTTGCAAGAGCGATAGAGAAGGAGGCACTCACCGTGTTAAATGCTGCGCCGACTTTGTATGAGTTAAAGCCGGCTTGTGCCAAGATTACGTGCGAACCGAATTGGAAATGGCTGAAGCGGGAGAAGGCGATGCCGAATTACGACTTGTTCTATGTCTGGGGAGGGGAAGGGGAACTGTTCCTCAATGATGAGCCGCATGAAATCGGCAAGGGGAGCTGTTTTCTGTTTCGCCCAGGAGACCATACGTCCGCTACGCATAATCCGCAGAAGCCGTTGACACTGACGTATATCCATTTTGATGTCAATACGGAGGTCACCGAAATTCCCGCGCCTTATCGGAAGCTGGAGGAGACGGTCGACTTCGAACATTTGCTGGCGCGTTATGTCCGTTTGTTCCTGGCGGATACTTATGGGGCCGAGATTGAAGCGCAGCTCGTCTTAAAGCAGCTGATGATCCATCTGCTGCGCGTAGACAAGGAAGAGCCTGGCGAGCGAAAGACAAGCCATCAATTAGCCGAGTCCATTCAAGAAATTGCAAATTACATCCGCCAAAATCCGGGAGCCAATCATCGTATACAAGATTTGGCTAAACGGGCGCAGCTGTCGCCGCGTTACTTTTCCGTGAAGTTCAAAGAGCTGATTGGCATGTCGGTACAAACCTATATTATTCGTTCCCGCATCGAGCGGGCAGAGCATCTGCTGCATCACGCGGGCATGAACGTCACGGAGGTGGCGGATGCGCTCGGCTATCGGGATATTTTCTTCTTCAGCCGCCAATTCAAGCAGTATACCGGACGCAGTCCATCCGAAATTCGTTAAGGATGCGGGCAGGCGCGGAATCGGATATGAACATGAACAAGGCCGCTCTCGGTTCTCTTCCCACACAATGGAAAAGAAACGGAAGCGGCCTTGACATTCATCTATTGAGTTAAGCGAATGAGCGGCCGCGCCACGATTAAGGCTGTTGCTTCAACTGGCGCTCCGGCCGCGCATGCAGCTGCCCCAAGCCTTCTCCCATCTTTACCTTCGCGCCGAGCTGCAAATCGCTGCGCGGTTCGAACGTTCCGCTCTCCGTCAGCAGCACGACAGTTGAACCGAATTCAAAGTAGGCAAGATCCTGTCCGCGTTCATAAGACGGCAAGACAGTATCATTCGTATAGCGGATACTGCTCACGTTGAGCGCTCCTACTTTGACAACCGCCACTTCACCTGAAGCATGCCGAATATACGTAATTAAACGTTCGTTGCGGCTAAGTACTCTCGGCATATGCTGCAGCCCGAAATCATTGACCGGATATACCCGTCCCGGCACATGCTCGCTCTCGACGGTGGTACCTTTTACAGGGGAGTGAATACGATGATAATCGGTAGGGCTCAAATAGAGCACAAAGCAATAGCCCCGCTTGTACTTTTGCCGATGCGGCGATCGGTGCAGCAGCTCATCGAGCGTATAGTCTTGCCCCTTAACGTTAAAGATGAGCCCCTCTTCAATCGGCCCCATCCCGGTAATGAGCGCGTCGACAGGACTGAGCAGGGTTTGCTCCCCTTCGGTGAGCGGCCGCATTCCCGGCTTTAACCGCCGCGTGAAGAAGTCGTTCAACGTGCGGTATTCAAGGAGCGGCTTCTCCGCTTCCTCCACCTTTATTTTGTAAGTCTTCGCAAAAGTGGGGATCAATTTCCGGCTAAATCCCGAATTGGCAAAGTTTCCGGCTATGCGCGACACCCATTTGCGAGAGGACAATTCGGTTAATAGCCGTAACAATCGTTTCGTCATCGTTTACAATCACCTGGTTTATGTAGCGCCTTCATGGGACGCTCTGTATTTTGTCATCACACAGAACCACGTTGCCCGTGCTTCCTGTGGACTATCTTGACACAGAACGCCCCTTTTTTCAATACAATAGTACATAACGGCGCTAGCCAATTACCGGTGTTGATATTGATGAAGTAACGAAACTCCGTAAGCGATGGGGTTGGCATATGTGGCCTTCCACGTTTCGATCTGATTTGCCTCGCGAAAGCTGTAACGTTGGTCCCGTCCGTTGCATTCGATAAACAACGGCATTCCGTCCGGAGAAACTCCTATATCGAGCCCGATGTCTGCCAATCTGGGAAGAACTTCAGACAGTCGGCAAGCGACCCGCAGGGAGAATTCGGATACGCGCTGATGAAGCGCGGCATAGGGCAGATGGGGACACGCGGCAGCCGCCAGATCCTCGAACCGTTGGACCGTACCGCCTTGCGCGACATTCGTTAAGAAGGTGTGAGGCGGAGCGACTTTGCCGACGATGCCTGTTATTTGCCATTCTTCCGTGCCGTCACGCTGCACCGATACCCGTAAATCGAACGGGCGCTGTTGGTACGTTGCTAAAGGAAGCAGCTGCTGCACAAGGTAGGTTTCATTGGCAAGCTTAGACATGACACCCCAAGGCAGGCTGCCTTGCTCCGTCTCCGCTATTTTCCAGTGGCGAACACGATTGGCGGTGCGAACCATGTACGTGGTCCGCCATCCGGAACGCTTGCGTTCCAGCTTCATGACGCCGCGTCCGATGCTGCTGTTATCCGGCTTTAGTATGAGCGCGTCGTATCGATCCATCATTGCAGTGATGGACGCTTGGTGCGCGATGGCCGTATCAGGCAGGTGGGGAGCAATACTGCGATCCGTGCTCAACAGATCATGAATCGTCATTTTCCCGTACCGGTTTACTTGATTAAACAGAGCGACTTCACGCTCAACCAAAGCGCGAACGCGGGCATGCGCTGCCGAACGAAAATAAATGGCCCTATTATGGATGACGCGGGGAAGAGGCATGCGGCGCTTTACATAGCCTCCGCGTCCTCTCACATAGGCGGTGACCTCCATGTGGCGAATATCTACGTCTTCGATGCGGAAGTAACATGGAATAACTCCGAGCTTCCGCGCAGCTTCTTCATAGAACGCAATCGCTTCGTGCTTTGTTTTTCCACGGATCAGCCCGCGCAATAGATTTGCATTGAACAAGATGCCGATTCGGTTATCGGACATGGACGTACCTCCTCCAGGTTCAAAGCGCCATGTACGCTTTGCCAGCGGCGTTAATGCATCGTATGTATGTCTCCTGTCAAGGGTATGGACGAGTGCAGAAGGCCGAATGTCTAATTTAGCTGTAATAGGGTGAACGACAGGATTAACGAAAGGAGGAACGCTATGCGACTACCTAAGGTGGCAGTCATTACTCCAGGAACGTTCCCGATTCCTTCTGGTTCCAGCAGTTCCGTGGAACGTGTGGTTGAATATGTGGCTAGCTTGGCTTCTGACCGGATGGAAGCGCGCATTTATTCGAAGCAGTGGTTCGGACAAGAACGGTATGGAACGGTTCGCGGCGTGCCGTGCGAACGTGTCAGTGCGGGCAGTTCACGAATGTATTTGCAAGGAGTAATGCAGCAGCTGCGCGCGTTTGCTCCAGACATCATTCAGGTAGAGAATCGCCCGCGCTTCGTTCTGCCTCTCATCCGCTCCTTTCCGGATTCCAGGGTATGGCTCAGTCTCCATTCCACGACATTTATTAATCCGAAGCACATTGCGCGGAGAATGCTGCGGCTGGCGCTGCGTTCCGCTGATCGAATCTTTGTTAATAGCCGCTATTTGTTCAATCAAGTAGCGACGGCATGCCCTGAATGCGCAAGCCGCATCATCATCAATCCGCTCGGAGTGGATGGAGAACGGTTCATATCACGCTGGACGGGGGACGGTGAACGGAGAGTGCAAGCGGGCAAGCAGATGCAGGGATGGGAGCATCGCGACATCATCATGTACGTAGGGCGGATTATCCCCTTGAAAGGGGTGCACTGTTTGCTGCGGGCTGTGCCCCAAGTCATCGAGAAGCACCCACAGGCGCTGTTCGTCATCGTCGGGAGCGCATTTTACGGTTCCCTGCGCAAGACAGCCTATGTGCGCAGGCTGGAGCGAATCGGCAGAAAATATCCGCATCATGTCCGCTTCGTCCCTTACGTCCCGCATGAGGAAGTCCCCAAGTGGTATGCGCTGGCGGATATGGCCGTGGTTCCGTCCGTGGCACGGGAAGCATTCGGTCTCGTTAATCTCGAAGCGATGGCTTCGGGGGTTCCCGTCGTGGCGACCAGAGTAGGCGGCATTCAAGAAGTTGTAAAAGACGGGGTGACTGGGTTGCTCGTCCCGCCATTCCGCTTGAAGGAGCATTTGACCGGAGCGTTGCTTCGTATGTTGGGGGACAGCGATATGAGGCGCCGTATGGGAGAGGCCGCTGTACGGCATGTGCAGACCCAATTTACTTGGAAACAAACGGCGGAACGCTGGGCGGATGAGGTATGCGGCTGCCACATCGAGTAGAACTCCATATCCGAAAAAACCGCATGCTTCTAAATGTTCTGCAATGAGTGGCATAGGCGAGTGACGGGATGGCACTCGGGTGCATATAATGTTTTAGGTTTAGACTGTAGCCCGTCGGAAAGGAGAGAGCACATGAAAAAAAAGAAAGATAACCGACCAGCTAAGGGGAAGAGGCCGCTGTATTATGTGGATAATCCGAACACGTCGGAATTGCAAATGCTGGATCGCATGTCCAAGTTGAAAAAGAGCAAAGAAGCACAGCAAAAAAAAGCCAGCATCAATGCGCTGGCAGAGCCGCCTGCCGAGATAATCGCGCCGGCAGCGCAAACGAATCAAGATGCGCCCGAAACGCATTCCAACCTCTTGCAGGAGGAATTATTCGTCACATCCGAAGCGAAGCCTGCCGAGACGGTCACCGCTTCTGCTGCAGAACGGGTTCAAGCGGATATATCTCCGTCCGATGCGGCGGTATCTAGTCATGACCACGTCACGGAAGACCGGGATCTTCAGAGCTTGCAGGCACCTGCCGATTCCAAAGATTCCAAAGATTCCAAAAACAACGTTTCAGAGCCTGTTCCGCAGCCAAAGACGAATGCAGCCATTCGCTCGAAATCTCCGCTTCCTCCCGCAACATCATCTCCAGAGATCCCGACAACGAATTTTTCTACAGATGTCCCTGACAACAGCCAGCAACCCGGGCAGTCCGGATCCGATCCTGCAGCCTCCAAGAGTCCGAAGGCGGAAGGCAAAGCAGGGGATGGGCGAACGGCTGAAGGCACATTATCACCGGTCACGAAGCCGGTAACCCGGGATGAGAAGCTGAAGCAGAAGGAAGCGGAAAAGGCGAAGTGGTTGGCGGAAAAACGAAGCCAAGCACGTGCCAAAGCGTTTGTATACACCGATGACATCGCGGATGAAGCTGTCACGGACGAGAAGCTGGCTGCGTACACCATTAGCGGTTCAAAACTCAAGCGGGAAAGCGTGGATACGGACGCCTTGTGCGACTACGCTGTTTCCGCCATTAAGATAGCAGATAACGCCGTAACGGGCTCCAAGCTCGCGCCGGAATCAATATCCGGAGAGCATTTAATACGCAATGCAATATCCGGAAGCAAAATTAGGGACCGTTCCATTACGGGCGGGAAAATAAAAGACGGAAGCATTACCTCGGAGAAGCTGGCAGACAAAACGATCGACTCCGACAAAATAGCCGAGGGCTCCATTCAAACAAAACATTTAAGTGGATTTATTATTACTTCCGAATTAATTCAGGATCAAGCGATTACCTCGGACAAAATCCGGAGCGGCGCCATTCAAACCGAAAACTTGGCCAATGAGGTTGTCGATGCATTTAAGCTGGGTGAGGACGCGATAACGACTTCAAAAATACGAAACGGCGCCGTGACGGGTGACAAGTTGGCTGCGGACAGCGTAGGAGGCCAGCATCTGTCAGATGGCAGCGTGTCTGGCAGGGTAATAGCCGATCAAGCTGTAGAAAGCCGTCATATCGGTCATGGCCAAATTCATGGCACACATATTGCTCCTGGGTCCTTAATCGGCTCTCAGCTGCAGGCTGGATCCGTCCTTGGCAGCCACATCGCTTCAGGTTCCATAGAGTGCAAACATCTTCATGAAGAAGCTGTGCGGCAGGAGCATATCGGACAGAACGAAATTCAAAGCTGGCACCTCAGCGAGCAATCCGTTACCGCGGAGAAGCTGGCCGATCAGTCGATTACGACGATGAAGCTTGTCGATCATGCCGTGACGGCCTCCAAGATTGCCGATCAGAGCATCGTCTCCACGAAAGTAGCCGATGAAATTATCCAGTCCCGGCATATTGCAAAACAATCTGTTGGCGCACAGCATATTGCTCCGTTGTCCGTGAGCGGACAGCATATTCATCCGGATGCGATTGGCGGAGAACATATTGAACAGGATTCCATCGGGGATAAGCACATCAAGGACGGAGCGGTAAAGGCATATAATATTGCGCCCGGAGCGATTCAAGGCCAACACTTGGATGTGCGGGCGATTAACACGACTCACCTTGAAGACGGCACGGTGACGACGGAGAAGCTGGCTCTGCAAAGCATTACGACGGAGCGCGTCGCTGACGAATCCATTACGCGCCAGAAGCTGGCGGAATGGAGCGTCACTTCGGATAAATTGGCAGACGACAGCGTCTTGGCACGACACCTCAGCGACGGTGCCGTCAGCTCGCCAGCCATTGAACAGAACGCCGTGCTTGAAGGACACATTGCACCGGGAGCGATCGGAAGCGAGCATATCCGTTCGCAGACGATCGAATCCGCCATGCTGAAGCAAGAAGCGGTTACGAGCGATAAGATTGCTCCCCACTCGATACGGGATCGGCATATCGGAGCGGGGGTGGTTCATTCCCATCACCTGGCTGATCATGTCGTCACTTCGCTGAAGCTGTCCCCGGAAAGCGTGTCTACCGATAAGCTGAGCGACAATTCGGTCACCTCCATCAAGTTGGCGAATATGAGCGTGACCACAGACAAATTGGCGATAGACAGCGTAGAGGCCATGCACTTGAGCGAAGGTTCCGTCACTTCTGAAGCGATAAGGGACGCTTCAATCCAGCCCCGGCACATTGCGGCTGCAGCCATCGGAAGCGAGCATTTGCAGCCCGATTCGGTCAACAGCCAAGCGATTCAGAGCGAAGCGATAAATACGGAGCATGTGGCGCCTGACAGCATCACCTCCCGGAAATTAGCGCCCGGCAGCGTTCAAGCGGTTCATATCGCCGAAAACACGATCGGCAGCACTCATTTGCGTCAGCACAGCATCGAGCTAGCACATTTGCAGGACGGTGCGGTCACAGAGGAGAAGCTGGCGGGAGACAGCGTAACTTCCGAGCATATCCAAGCGGCCAGCATTACCGAGACGCATATTCAGGACGGGGTCATTACTTCCCGCAAGCTGGCTCAGGATGCGGTGCAATCCGAGCATCTATCTGAAGGCTCAATCCAAGAGCAGCACCTCGCCCCGCGATCGGTCAATGAAAACCATATCCAATCGCAAGCGATTACGACCGATATGCTGCAGGATAACAGCATTACGAATGATAAGCTGGCACCACAAGCCATAACGAGCAAACATATTGCGCTTGAAACGATCTCAAGCAAGCATCTGCGGGTCGAATCCATTCAAGGCTATCATTTGAAAAAGAGCTCGGTTTCCTTGCTGCATCTCGGCCCGGATGTGCTCTCGGGCGAATTCCTTCCGGATAACGGCTTATCAGGGCGCAAGTTGCAATCGGAAACGATTCAAAGCACGCATTTGGGCGACTCTGTCATACGTGAGCGGCATGTAGACACGGGAGCAATTACCTCATACAAAATCGCTCCGGAAGCAATAACAAGCGGGCATCTGGAAGCAGGAGCTGTAACTGGCGGACATATTGCAAAGCATGCCGTGACGGGCAGCCATCTTCAGGAAGGAGCCGTGAGGGAGCGGCACATTGCCGAAGACAGCATATCGGGATTGCATCTTCAAGAAGGCGTAATATCCAGCTTGCATATGGCTGCCGATGCAATTCGCTCCGAAGCAATCGCGGAAGGTGAAATCAGAAGTCAGCATATCGCGAAGCATGCGGTTGCTGAAGAGCATTTGGCCGAAGGCTCGGTAGCTGCGGAGCATTTGCAAAAGGATTCCGTCTCCAGCGACCATTTGCGAAGCTCCTCGATCGGTTCGCACCACATGCAGCCGGATGCAATCGAGTCGAAACACTTGAAGTCAGGCATCATCTTGTCGGAGCATTTGACCGAGGGAGTCGTGCTGCCTCATCATTTGCGGGAACAGATTATTAACGAATCGCATCTGCAATCGGGCATCGTGCGGACGGAGACGCTGCAAGACGGCGCCGTTCAAACAGGCAAAATGGCCGAGGGATCCGTGCAAAGCAGGCAGTTGGCTGATCAAGCTGTTCAGTCCCGTCATTTGACAGACGAGGCTGTTCAAAGCCGACATTTGGCAGAAGGCGCAGTTGAGGGCCGTCATCTGGCCAGATGCGAGGTTGGCGCGGAGCACATCGTGCCGATGTCGATTATGAGCCGTCATTTGGCAGAGAACAGCATCCAGAGAAATCATCTGTCGCCTGGGGTCGTGCAGACGAACAACGTGGACAACGAAGCGGTCACTTCTGAAAAAATAGCGCCGAAAGCGGTGCGCAGCGAGCATATTGAACCTCGTGCCATTGCGCCTTACATGCTGCAGGATGCAAGCATCATTAATGAGAAGCTGGCGGATGGCAGCGTCACGAGCAACAAGCTTGCGAAGCGAACGGTGAATTCCGCACATCTCAACTCTCAATCCGTGCAGTCCGATCATATCGGAAATGAAGCGGTCGAAGCGCGCCATATGGCAGAGCGTGCCGTACGGGCACATCATATCGGGCCTGGCGAAGTGGATGGCACGCATATTGCCGAGGCGTCCATCTTCGGACAGCATTTGCGGCAAGCCTCGATTCGCAGCGATCATCTGGCCGATGGTTCGATTTCGAGCGATAAATTGACGGACGGCGCAGTAACGGAGAGCAAGCTGGGGCGCGGAACGGTAAGCAGCGAGCATTTGCAATTGCAGTCCATTACGAATGCGGTTCTGAAGGACGGCTGCGTAACGGTCGACAAGATTGCGGATGACAGCATCACTTCGGAAAAATTGAGTGCCCATGCTGTAGGTTCCGCGCAATTGGCGCTCGAAGCGGTCAAGGGAGAACATCTACAGACCGGCGCTATCAGTTCGCGTCAGATCGCTGCGCAAGCGGTCCGGGGACATCATCTCGGCTCCGGCGAAATCACCTCTTCTCATCTTCAGGCTCATATTATCGGATCTGAACAACTGAAGGGCGATTCTGTTCGGGCAGAGCATATCGCAGATGGAGCAATAACTGCAGAGAAGCTGCAAGAACGATCTGTAACCGGGAAATCCATTGCGCAAAAGGCAGTATCTGGCGATCATATCCAGGAAGATGCCATTACGACTGATATGCTTCAGGCAGGCAGCGTCACGAATGGGAAGCTGGCACATGGTTCGGTAGGCGGCGAACATCTGTTGCGGCAAGCGGTCGGGCCGCAGCATTTGCAAATGAACAGCGTGCAGACGGAGCATATCCAGGATGAATCGATTCATGGCGCGAAGCTGGCGGAACGCGCGGTCTCGAACACGAAGCTGGCACTGGGAGCCGTTCAGGCTGATCATATTGAAGCAGGCGCCGTGAAAGAGCGGAGCCTGGCGGATGGCAGCGTCACGAAGGGGAAGCTGGCCAATGGCGCGGTGACGGCCGAACATTTGGCCGATGGCAGTGTATCGGCGCACAAATTGCAGGCGGAATCGATTCAGCGCAAGCATGTGGCGGCAAATGCAGTAGGCGAAGAGCAGATTAGCTACGGCGCAGTGAAGGGAAGGCACATTCAGGCAGGCGAAATTTCTTCGGAACATTTGCAGCCGATGTCTATCCGAGCGGAGCATATACTTCCGGGAGCTTTCCAGCTCAATCATTTGGCGATGGATGGATTGAACGGAGAGCATATCGCTGATGCGTCCATTGGTGGAGCTAAATTGATGGAGCAGAGCGTTGCATCGTCCCATCTGCAGCCAGCGGCCGTAACGGAAGCGGCGCTGGCGGATGGCAGCGTAAGCGGAGCGAAGCTGGCGCCGGATGCGGTGGCTGGGGAGCATTTGGCGAGCGGCTCTGTGCGAGCGGAGCATTTGCAGTCGGGCGCAGTGGGCAGTGAGCAGATTGGAAGCGGGGCGGTTCAGTCTACGCATGTGGAATTGGGAGCTATCGGCAGCGCGCACGTGCAGCCGAGCGCGATCCGCTCCGAGCATTTGCAGCCTGCCGCCGTAACAGAAGCGGCGCTGGCAGACGGCAGTGTAAGCGGAGCGAAGCTGGCGCCGGATGCGGTAGATGGCGAGCATCTCATTAGCGGATCTGTTGAAGCGGAGCATATACAAGCGGGTGCGGTAGGCAGCGTGCAGCTTAAAAGCGGAGCGGTTCAGTCCGCGCATGTGCAATTGGGAGCCATCGGGAGCGCGCATGTGCAGCCGAATGCGATTGGTGCGCAGCATCTGCAGGACGGATCGGTAAGCAAAGCAGCCCTTGCAGACGGCAGCATAAACGGAGCGAAGCTGGAGCCGGGAGCGGTAGCAAGTGAGCACCTGGCGAATGGTTCGGTGGGAGCAGAGCATTTGCAGAGCGGCGTGGTAGGGAGCGAGCAGCTCAGAAGCGGAGCGGTTCAGTCCGCGCATATGCAATTGGGAGCCATCGGCAGCGCGCATGTGCAGCCGAGTGCGATCGGATCCGAGCATCTGCAGGAAGGGTCGGTAAGCGAAGCAGCTCTTGCGGACGGCAGCGTAAACGGGGCGAAGCTGGCGCCGGGAGCGGTAGCAAGTGAGCATCTGTTGAATGGTTCGGTGGGATCGGAGCATTTGCAGAGCGGCGTGGTAGGGAGCGGGCAGCTCAGAAGCGGAGCGGTTCAGTCCGCGCATGTGCAATTGGGAGCCATCGGGAGCGCGCATGTGCAGGCGTCCGCAATCGGATCCGAGCATCTGCAGGAAGGGTCGGTAAGCGAAGCAGCTCTTGCGGACGGCAGCGTAAGCGGAGCGAAGCTGGCGCCGGGATCGGTAGCTGGCGAGCACTTGGTACGCGGCTCAGTGGGACCGGAGCATGTGCAGCCGGGCGCAGTTGGCAGCGAGCAGCTTAGAAGCGGAGCGGTAACTGCGACGCATGTGCAATTGGAAGCCATAAGAAGTGCACATGTACAGCCGGATGCAATCGGATCCCAGCATCTGCAGGATGGGGCGATAAGCGAAGCGGCTCTTGCGGACGGCAGCGTAAGCGGAGCGAAGCTGGCGCCGGGATCGGTAGCTGGCGAGCACTTGGTACGCGGCTCAGTGGGAACGGAGCATGTGCAGCCGGGCGCGGTAGGCAGCGAGCAGCTTAGAGGCGGAGCGGTAACTGCGACGCATGTGCAATTGGGGGCCATAGGCAGCGCGCATGTGCAGCCGAATGCGATCGGAGCCGAGCATCTGCAGCCTGCGGCCGTAACGGAAGCAGCTCTTGCGGACGGCAGCGTTAGCGGAGCGAAGCTGGCGCCGGGATCGGTAGCTGGCGAGCACTTGGTACGCGGCTCAGTGGGAACGGAGCATGTGCAGCCGGGCGCAGTTGGCAGCGAGCAGCTTAGAAGTGGAGTGGTAACTGCGACGCATGTGCAATTGGGAGCCATAGGCAGCGCGCATGTGCAGCCGAATGCGATCGGAGCCGAGCATCTGCAGCCTGCGGCCGTAACGGAAGCAGCCCTTGCAGACGGCAGCGTAAGCGGAGCGAAGCTGGCGCCTGGCGTCATGGGGAGTGAGCACCTGGCAAGCGGTTCAGTGGGAACGGAGCATATGCAGCCGGGAGCGGTAGGGAGCGAGCAGCTCGGAAGCGGAGCGGTAACTGCGACGCATGTGCAATTGGGGGCCATAGGCAGCGCGCATGTGCAGCCGAATGCGATCGGAGCCGAGCATCTGCAGCCTGCGGCCGTAACGGAAGCAGCCCTTGCAGACGGCAGCGTAAGCGGAGCGAAGCTGACGCCGGGAGTGGTGGAAGGCGAGCATCTGGCGAGCAGTTCAGTGGGAACGGAGCATATGCAGCCGGGAGCGGTAGGGAGCGAGCAGCTCGGAAGCGGAGCGGTAACTGCGACGCATGTGCAATTGGGAGCCATAGGCAGCGCGCATGTGCAGCCAAATGCGATCGGAACCGGGCATCTGCAGCCTGCGGCCGTAACGGAAGCAGCCCTTGCAGACGGCAGCGTAAGCAGAGCGAAGCTGGCGCCTGGCGTCGTGGAGAGTGAGCACCTGGCAAGCGGTTCAGTGGGAACGGAGCATATGCAGTCGGGAGCGGTAGGGAGCGAGCAGCTCGGAAGCGGAGCCGTTCATGCAGAGCACATGCAATTTGGTTCCATAGGCAGCGCGCATGTGCAGCCAAGCACGATCGGATCCCGGCATTTGCAGCCTGCGGCCGTAACGGAAGCAGCCCTTGCAGATGGCAGCGTAAGCGGAGCGAAGCTCGCGCCGGACGCCGTAGATGGTAAGCATCTGATGAGCGGCTCAGTGGGAGCGGAGCATGTGCAGTCGGGCGCGGTGGGCAGCGAGCAGCTCAGAAGCGGAGCGGTAAGCGCGGCGCATGTTCAATTGGGTGCCATAGGCAGCGCGCATGTGCAGCCGAATGCGATTGGCGCGGAGCATCTGCAGGACGGATCGGTAAGCAAAGCAGCCCTTGCAGACGGCAGCGTAAACGGAGCGAAGCTGGAGCCGGACGCCGTAGATGGTGAACACCTGGTAAGCGGCTCAGTGGGATCGGAGCATTTGCAGCCGGGAGCTGTAGGCAGTGTGCAGCTCAGGAGCGGAGCGGTCAATGCGACACATGTTCAATTGGGAGCCATAGGCAGCGCGCATGTGCAGCCGAATGCGATCGGTGCGGAGCATCTGCAGGACGGAGCTATAAGCGAAGCAGCGTTAGCAGATGGCAGTGTAAATGGAACGAAGCTGGCACCGGACGCCGTAGATGGTGAGCACTTGGCAAGCGGCTCAGTGGGAACGGAGCATTTGCAGCCGGGAGCTGTAGGCAGTGTGCAGCTCAGGAGCGGAGCGGTCAATGCGACACATGTTCAATTGGGAGCCATAGGCAGCGCGCATGTGCAGCCGAATGCGATCGGTGCGGAGCATCTGCAGGACGGAGCTATAAGCGAAGCAGCGTTAGCAGATGGCAGTGTAAATGGAACGAAGCTGGCACCGGACGCCGTAGCGGGCGAGCATCTGGCAAGCGGCTCAGTGGGAGCGGAGCATTTGCAGCCGGGAGCTGTAGGCAGTATGCAGCTCAGAAGCGGAGCGGTCAATGCGACACATGTTCAATTGGGAGCCATAGGCAGCGCGCATGTGAGGGCGTCCGCAATCGGTGCGGAGCACCTGCAAGACGGAGCGGTGGGAGACTCGGCCCTTGCAGACGGCAGTATAAGCGGAGTGAAGCTGGTATCGGGTTCGATTGGAGGCGAACAGATTGCCGCAGGTTCCATCGGCATATCGCACTTGAACGAACACACCTTGACGCTGCTGGCAGGTGCCGGGCATCAGGCACATTCAACCCGGGCAACGCCGGACACGATTGCGGGAGACGGTCTTGGCAGCGGCATTATCGAAGCCCGGCATATGCAAGACGGCGCCATTACTGGAGCGAAGCTGGCGACTCAAGCGGTAGGATCCATCCACTTGCAGGAGCAGAGCGTTAGTGCTGCTCATCTGAAGCCAAATTCGGTTGGCTCGGAGCAACTGGATATGAATGCCGTTCATAGCGACCATGTTGCCCCGAATACGATACTGGCGAAGCACATTTCCTATGGAGCCATTCACAGTTCTCATCTGGCGGCAGGAGAAATATATGGCACGCATATTGCCGCCGAAGCGATTGAAGCCGGTCATCTTGCGCCTAATTCTGTACAATCGGTCCATATCGGCGACGGCAGCGTGCAATCTAGCCACTTGCGGGTTCAAAGCGTCGATGCGGAACATATCCGAAATGGAGCCGTGCGGGCAGAAGCAATTGCTGACGGGAGCGTTTCCGGCATGAAGCTGGCGGATCAGAGCGTGGCTGCAAAGCATCTAAGCCCACAATCCATACAGCAGGAGCATTTGTCCCTCGATTTGATTTCCGAACAGCATTTGCAAGCAGGCAGCGTCGGATCCGGCCAATTGCAGCAGGGCGCCGTAACGATGGAAGCTTGTTCTTTCAGTCCGGTCCGTACCGGGCATGGAAAGCCAGCCGCATTGCAGCAATTCGGAATGACAGCATTTACGTTTAGCGATCATGATGAAAAAATAGAGCTGATCATTCCCTTTGAGGAAGCCTACGCGGGCTGTAATTATACAGTCGTGGCAATGACCAACCACTCCGCTTGCTATGCTGTCCTCAAATCACAGGCGCCGGATCATGCCGTAATTGAAATCATTCGTATGAGAATTAGCCCGCAGCCAACTGGATTTGTATCTTGGATTGCGCTTGGCTGAATAAGATTTCATCAATAAATCAGTTCAATAAGAGAAGAAGCCGTCGGCATTCGTTGACGGCTTCTCTTTTTTTGAAAAAGTTGGATTGCGGTAAAGCGCCTGCCCACTCGCAGTGAATTTCCGCAAATGTAGGACGGCATATGTACAGATGCCGTTGCAACATTCATGTTCATTCATACAATGTGATGTATACAGAGGCGGAACCGTAAACAGGAGGTGAAATGAATTGCGTCAGGCGAAACGGCTTCGACCGCGGTTAACGCGAGGGCGTAAACGGCGCGCTCGCATGCGGTTCATAGGTACTCATCCTCATCCTGTCGTCTCAGTCATTATTCCTGTCATGAACGAACGACGCACGATCTCCCGCGTCATTCAAGAGGCAGCAAGGGTGCACCCGCAGACCGAGGTCATCGTCGTGTGCAACGGAACGACGGACGGATCGGATCGAATTGCCGAAGCCTTCGGCGTTCGCTTGCTCCGCTTCCCAGCACCGCTTGGTCATGATGTGGGCCGTACTGTCGGAGCTCAAGCGGCTGGAGGGGACATATTACTGTTTATTGATGGGGACATGATTATTCGTGCTTCGCAACTGCAGCCTTTTATTGAAGCGGTGGCAAACGGGATTGACGTCGCCTTGAACAACTATTCGGGTCCTACCAACAAGCGCGAGGTGCATCGGGTCGTCTTGGCCAAGCATGCTCTGAATGCGTTGCTATCAAGGCCTGATCTGAAGGGGACATCGCTTACTGCGGTCCCTCATGCCATTAGCCGCCGCGCCCTGGATACTATCGGGTCGGAAGCGTTATCCGTTCCGCCGCTCGCGCATGCCATGTCCATTCAGCGAGGGCTTAACGTCAAAGCCGTGCACGCTGTCGACGTAGGCAAGCTGAACCCGATTCGAATTCAAGGTTCGGATCCGCTTGAGCATATGATCCAATATGACCATATGCTAGCCGTACGCTGGATTATCGAACAGACGGGAGCTCGCGGAGGACATTCCGATTTAACAAGACAACGAGAGCGGGTGAAATGACGCGATGAAGCAAATGAAGCGGAAAGCGGCAGGTCGCGTGCATGGATTCAGTCACAAGCGTTCTCCGGCTAAACGAATGATCAAGACCGCCAGAAGATTCAACAGCACACGTTCCTGGCGCGGCCATATAAAAATGAAACGAAGCGGCGGAAGGAGGCTCTCGAATACTAGACGGAGGTTCGCTCGAGCCTATCGGGATACGCGGCCATATCCCCACCAATCCTCCGGTCAGACGGCAGCGGATCACCGGGTAGTGATTCCGGCGGAATGGCTTCGTGCCGCAGCTGAGGCAGGGCAAACCGATGGAAGGGAATATGCTGGCGCTTGCGGGACGCCGTCTTGCGCGCGGCGAGCCGAGATCATTCGCCGCATGCAGACGCATTTCACTCATTTTGCCGAGCGGAATTTACCTAATGCCTTAGCGTATTTTCAGATAAAGGAATTAGCGGCAGCATATCGCAAAGGCTTTGCCGTTCCCTTCTTCCCGCAGGCGAATGATGCCGTTCTTCTCCCGACAACGAGGACGATGGGTGCAGTGCTCACCGCATGCAATGAAGAGAACAGCATCGCGACCGTCATGAAGGAACTATCCCGCTTGCCGCTAGATGAAACGATTGTGATTGTTAACGGCTCAACAGACAACACCTTGCATGCGGTCCGGCAGTCTTCCGACGAGGCGACGGTCGTTCATTATCCGGAAGCACTCGGTCATGATGTCGGACGTTCGATCGGCGCAAAACTATCGCGGGCTGATATCGTGCTGTTTGTCGATGGAGATTTTTCGATACCAGCGGAAGAGATGGGTGCTTTTGTATGGTCGGTTCATAACGGGGTGGACGTGGCATTGAATGATATCGGCCCGTTCCTGCACAACTTCGATAAGCAGGACGGAATTACGCATTGCAAGCAGTGGTTGAACCGTTGCCTGGGAAGAGACGACCTGTATGCCAATTCCATGACAGCCATTCCACATGCTTTAAGCCGCAAGGCTCTTGATATAATCGGCATTCAAGCGCTGAGCGTGCCTCCAAAGGCGCAAGCGCTCGCCATAGCTCGCGGTCTTCATGTGCGGTCGGTCCATGCGGTGGATGTCATTAACAAGAACCGCGTTCGCGCTACGAATATAGGATCAGACAATCCGGTGGCAGAGCTCATATTGGGGGATCATCTGGAGGCGCTTCGGGTTTTAATGGACGAAGGGGCGTCCATGTTGCGCAGCGACCAGCAACGCGAACGCATTGCGCTAAGGAGGAATAGCATATGACGGCACCGTATCGCTCTCAGATGACGAGTATCATCATTCCTACGCATAACCGTCTGGCGCTCCTGCGCGAGTGCATTGAAGCGATTCAAGAACATACTGCCGTTCCTTATGAAATCATTATCGTCGACAATGGTTCCACTGACGGAACAATCGACTTCTGCCTGCAACAGGGGATGACATTCGTCTCACTGCCGGACAATCGCGGTTTCCCTGCCGCGTGCAACAGGGGGCTTCAGGTTGCTTCCGGAGAGCAGTTGTTATTGTTGAATAATGACGTCGTCGTGTCTTATCGATGGTTGGATAATCTGTTGGATGCATTGTACGAAACGGATACGATAGGGATCGTCGGTCCGACTACAAATTATGCAAGCGGAAAACAACAGGTCAATTACCCATATGATGATATACAGCAATTCCATCAATTAACCCGCTCCGTGAACGCGCCTGATCCGCTCAAACGACAGCGCGTGCAGCGAATTGTCGGCCTCTGCTTTCTGTTCAAGCGCCAGGTGCTGAACAGCGTAGGATTGTTGGATGAACGCTTCAGCCCCGGCCATTACGAGGATGACGATTATTGCTATCGCGCTCGTCTGCAAGGCTACGAGTTGACGTTATGCGGCGATGTTTTCGTGCATCATTACGGCAGCGTGAGCTTTCTCGAGCATGGGGAGCAAGCGTTGAAAGAGCTTATCGAACGCAATTATAACATTTTTGTAGAAAAGTGGAGCCTGGATCCGCATTTATTTATGTGAGGAGGGAGAAGGATTGAAGGGAATCATTCTGGCGGGAGGCACTGGCACCCGTCTATATCCATTGACTAAGCTTATGAACAAGCATTTGCTGCCGGTAGGGAAGCATCCCATGGTAAGCTACGGCATTGAGCGGCTTCGGACGGCGGGCATCGCTGACATATTTATGGTTATTGGCAAATCTTCCGCTGCATTATATACCGATTACTTCGGGAGCGGGAGCTCACATGGCGTCCGAATCACTTACGCCATTCAGGAGGAAGCGGGAGGCATAGCGCAAGCTTTGTCTTTGGCAGAACCCTATCTTGCTCCCGGAGAGAAATTCGTCGTGCTGCTCGGAGACAATCTGTTTCAAGATGATTTGAGCCCTTATGTAAAGGCATTCCATGAGCAGCCTGCAGGGGAAGCCCGCGTGCTGTTGAAGCACGTCCATGATCCGTGCCGATACGGTGTTCCTGTATTTGATGCTGCAGACAAGGAACGCATCAAGCGAATCGAAGAAAAGCCGAAGCATCCGCAATCCTCGTATTGCGTTACCGGGATATATATGTATGACACCGACGTATTCAACCATATTCATTCGATTGTTCCGTCTGCGCGCGGAGAACTAGAAATTACGGACGTGAACAATTGCTATGCTCAAGCCGGAAGGCTTCAATATGACATTATGCAAAGTTGGTGGATTGACGCCGGGACATTCGAATCGCTGCATGAGGCGGCCATTCAGCTTCGGGGGGTGCAACTGTGAAAAAGCTGCTTGTCACAGGCGGGATGGGGTTTATCGGCAGCAACTTCATCCTGCACATGCTGTCCCGCTATGATGATCTGCACGTTACGAACATCGATGCGCTCACCTACGCTGGCAATCCCGACAATGTGTCAGACATCGCCCATTCGGGCGCGCATCGCTTTGTTCGGGCAGATATTACGGACGCAGAGCATGTAGAGCGTATATTTGCCGGGGAGAGGTTCGATGCAGTCGTTCATTTTGCTGCAGAATCTCATGTCGATCGCAGCATTGCCCAACCGGAAGCATTCATTCGTGCCAATGTGCTGGGAACATTCCATCTTCTGGAAGCGGCGAAACGGCATAAGATACCGAAATTCATCCATGTATCGACAGATGAAGTATACGGGACATTGGGTGATACCGGCTACTTTACGGAACAATCGCCGCTTATGCCGAACAGCCCCTATTCGGCAAGCAAGGCAGGCTCCGACCTAATGGCGCGATCTTACGCGCAAACCTATGGATTGCCGGTCATAATTACTCGCTGCTCGAACAACTACGGACCAAGACAGTTTCCCGAGAAATTGATACCCACCATTATCTTGCGCGCGCTTCATGACGAACCGATTCCGATATACGGAGACGGTACGCATGTGCGGGATTGGCTGTATGTAATGGATCATTGTGCCGCGATAGACGCGGCATTAAGGCGGGGGAAAGCGGGTGAAGTATACAATATCGGCGGACATCATGAACGCACGAACCTTGAGGTGGCGCGCATGGTGCTGCAGGAGTTGGGGAAGCCCGAGTCCTTGATTACGTTTGTGGCGGACCGGTTAGGCCATGATAAACGGTACGCCATTGACCCGGAGAAGACGGAACGAGAACTTGGCTGGCGTCCGAGCAAAGAGTTGGAGCAAGGAATGAAGGAAACGATTAGGTGGTATGTAACGAATCGGAGCTGGTGGGAACGCGTCCGTTCCGGCGCTTACCTCGAGGGACGCTGAACCGGCATCTTTGCCTGAACGGCATCAATGGGCCGTGAGGTTGAAAAGGACGGTGAACGCATGTTAACGACCACGACGCGGAAGGCGCAAGCGGGGCCGGCTCCGAGTACTCTGCCTGCGAAGCGTCGCACTAAATCAGCGGCTGCATTACGCTCCAAGCGCGGAACAATGCCGGATCGTCTGAGCACGCGGCGAAAGAAACGGTTAAGCAAACGGGGCAAGAAGTGGATGCGGAAAAAGCAGCCGCTTCCGCTTATTGAAGCTCCTGCTGAACCTCCTGCGCCATCGATTGATGTGGAAGCGGTGAAGCGGACCACCTATGAAGACGGATTTCGCAAAGGCAAATTTGAAGGCGGCGAAGGTTTTCTGACCCGTCTTATTCCCGAAGATATGATACTTCCGGACATTCCGGTAGAACACGTCATTGCGCTTGGATTCGAACAAGTCAGGCATTTGCTGCAGCCGCTCATCGCCCCGTTAACCATATTTATCGAAATGCAGCAAGCGCTCGAACAGCGAGAACCATTATCGGTCGTCCGGCTGGGAGACGGTGAATTGCTCGCTCTGGCGCACGATAAAGTGCTGTCGTCTGAATTGGTTCGGAAAGAAGGGCCTTTCTTAGGGTATGCCGGGATAGATGTCCCTGACCATGAGTACCGTGAGCAATTGGCTGAATCCGTACGAAAAGCCACCTTCGTAGGTGTGCCGACCTCCCGCACGCCGAATTTCCAGGGACTGCTGTATCCGACCTTGCGAGCATACGGCTTGCAAGCCCGTCAAATGCGTCTTACTTACTCCACAGTGAACTATTTGTTGGCGCAGGATGGGCGTCTGCTTCAACTGATGCAAGGACGAAGGGTGCTCATTGTCGGGAATACAGGACTGGAACTGGCGGAGGTGCTGCGCCAGCGCGGTATTACTGTTGCCGGAGTCGTTAATCCGGTCATGGGCGTCCGAGATGTTCCTCGCATCTTGCGGGAGGTGTCGCGGCATGACTATGATTTGGCACTCGTTGCTGCCGGCATTCCTGCGGTTATCTTATCGCAGCGCATTGCCGAGCAATTCGGTAAAGTGACACTCGATTTCGGACATCTGGCCAACAAAATTGCCCGCGGCCAGGCTTCATTGTAATCCCAGTTGGAACGGGGATAGCACACACAGCTAAGGAGGTGAGGCCTTATGGCCCGTAAACGGCGGTCTGTACGGAGGATGCAACTGCGCCGGCGGCGTTCTGAATCGTATCCGGAACAAATGTCTGAACAACAGAGCAAACACGAGCGGCATGAGCAGGGATATTCAGTCGGATATGCAGAAGGCCTGCGTGCCGGTCAAGAGCAGTACGGCGTTCCCTTCGAGGGCACGAGCATCATCATTCCGACCTATAACAAGGCTGAACTGTTAGAGCAGTGCATAGCGAGCATTCAAAAGCATACGAAAGTCCCGTATGAAATTATCGTAGTAGACAATGCTTCGACGGATTCCACTCCGCAATATTTGTATCGTCATACCGGTCAGATCCGGTTTCACATCCATGAAATCAACCGCGGATTTTCCGGGGCAATCAATACCGGGCTGATGATGGCGAAGGGCCGCACGATCTGTCTGCTGAACAACGATATTCTCGTGACCCCGAATTGGTTATCCAATCTGCTGAACTGCTTGGATAGCGATACAAGTATTGGAATGGTCGGTCCGGTTACGAACTATATAAGCGGAGAACAGCAAATCCCGGTCCCATATGAAAAGATAGAAGATATGTACACTTTCGGCGCGAAGCATAATGTTCCCAATGCTGGGAAATGGCAGGGAATCGATCGCCTTGTTGGCTTCTGTCTCTTGTTCCGGCGCGAATTGTTCGAGGCAACGGGGTTTTTCGACGAGGGCTTCGAAATCGGCAACTTCGAAGATGAAGATTATATCGTCCGCGTTCGATTGAACAGGCGCAAGCTGGTCATTGCCCGCGATACATTCATTCATCATTTCGGCAGCGCCAGCATGAAGGCGTTAGGAGATAAGTTCCAAGAGGTAAATAACCGGAATGCGGCCTTCTTCAGCAAGAAGTGGGGCAATCCGTACGATTGGATTCATCGGGTTCGCGAACGGAACAACGGCGCTCCAGCCGAGCGGAATCACGCCTATTATCCGACGCACGTTGCAGTCACAGGCTTGACGGAAACGGTGTATTGGATTGAGCATGGAACGAAATATCCAATTCAGGGCAAGCTGAATATTCCCGTCGTCAGAGTATCCCAGCTCGATTTAAGGGGATGGGCTACGGGTCCGGCCATGAATGCGGCCACGGTCATTCACAAATGGAACGAGCGATCGGCTGCGGACGGAACGATACCGGATGGTGGCGTGTTCACGACAGAAACGGGGAGATGGTACCAACGTCAAGGGGATTCGTATCGGGAGCTGATGAGCGAGCATGCGGTTGATCGTTGGCAGCTTAATGGGAAAATGACCGTGCGAACGGAGAAGGAACGGCAATCTTTAAAAGAAGGGCTGCCCATTATGGCCGCTCCCGTCATCCAAGCGTACCATTTGTAATCGCTGGAGTATGCGAAAAGCGCCGACCGCCGCACGCATGCTCTTCTTTTTTATTCATCCGGAACGCGTTTTGGGCGATTCGCCCGTTTACGTCTCCTTAGGCGAAGCATATGTTGTAGAAGGTAATGGCTGAATACGTCCGCACACGACCGGCCATTCGTGTATAGGATTTGGGAGGTCTGACCATGCAGCATATCGTTAGCGAAATCATCGTGCACATGTCGAATTCACAGCAGCATATGGCTCGAGTATTGGACGCTAAGCGCCAAGTCGCGGTCCGCATGGCTCAAATCATTCATGCACTGCCGGATGTCCATCCTGAATTCGAGGGCATTAGCGGTCTTAGGGAGCAATCGGCTGCAGTGACCAAAAGCATTGTTGCTTATTTGAACGGCATAGCGGAGCTGGAAGAAGCGATGGCAGAACAATTGCAGCACATTATGAAAGAATTGAACGATGATGCTGAGGAATAAAGCACAATGTAAGGAGGATGGTGTCAGGTGAGCAGAGAGCGGTCCTACCATTTAATACTTGACGCTATGGCTAAAATGCAGTGGAACGTGTCCATGATACTTGAAGCGAAAGCGCTGGAAGCCGAAAAAACGCGCAATTGGCTGTTGAATCATTTGACGGATAACGCCTTTGTCTCTCATAAAGATCAACTGAGTGATCCCTTGGAAGTTCACGAGCAAATCGTAGAGGTCATCGACGGGTTGACGAAATTACAGATCGGTCTCTCAAACAATATGAAGGCGGTGCTGGATCGCGGTGGCTCGGGTGGATTCGGAGACGGTATTGCGGACGGATCTTTCAGCGGAGAATTTGATTTGGGAGATAAGCTGTAATGATGCAGAGGGAACAGGAGCAACGGGCAAGAATTGATATGATTCAAGCTATCGTGCGCAGCCAAACGGCTTTAGCTCGCATGTTGGAGCAAATTGCGGATGTTGCGGACCATTCCGAAGCATCTGTAAAGCGATTGAAAGACAATATCCGCCTATTATCCGATTATCAGCTTGCCTTGTGCGGAATGATTACGGGTTGGCGTTCGCGCCAGCTAACCTTAGGAACTCCTACATCGCCATGGCTGCATCCGGCTTGCAAGCTGCAGCGCACCATAACCCGAGGAGCACAGGAGGATGAATCGATTGAGAAAGGTCAAACGAGTACGACGGACCCGGAGCGCGGTCAGACGTCGGAAGACAGCACTGCGGGCAAGAAGAGCATTGCGGCGGGGCGGAAAAGGCCGCCGTCTCTCGCGCCGGTCGCGTCTTCGCCGGACGCTGCGATCTCAGCGGCGACATAAGAAGCTTACGGCGCGCCGCAGGAGGGGATTGCCTAAATCCGAAGCCTCCAACGGAGCGTATAACCAAGGATTTAACGAGGCGTATAATGATGGGTTCAATGCTGGATTTGCCAAGGGGTTTGAAGATGGGCATCAGATGGCATATTCCGGTCAAGCATAAGTAATAGGAGGTTGTTTATACACGCAATATTGGGCAGTCTGACGCCTGCGTTCTTTACGCGGTGGTTGGTCTGCTTTTTTGTTGATCGTGAAATGGGGTTTGGGTAACCGCCTTTTTTGAATCGTAAGGATAAGCGTCCATGATGCACTTGCTGGGGCGGCATATGATGAAGCGTGTTAGAAACAAATTTCATGGCGTTCTGTGCCGCTTGCGCCAGGAGCAGGGTGAACTAAGCATGAGAAAAGATCGGAACACCACAAGGACGAGAATCAAGACGCATGCCTTTCAGAGCGGATTTTCAGAAGGGTATCGAATGGGGTTGTGCGAAGCAACGGTTCAGCGTACACCTAAGCCGCAGCTGTCTCCGTTCGATTTACGCGTCCTTTACGTACCGCAAGGATTTGACGCAATAGACCGGGGCGTATGTGAGGCGTTGACGAAGCTTACTCGAGAATGCGCACAGGTGGAGCCCGCTCAGATGGCGGAAGCAGCAGAGAGGATGAAGCCTGATCTCGTGCTTGTGATGAACGGCTTGCATGTATATCCCCCGGAACATCTTGAGCATATTGGCCGGCTTCGCCAGATGGGGATGAAGACGGCGGTTTGGTTTGTGGATGACCCCTACTTTTCAGAGGATACGGCAGCTGCCGCTCCTTACTACGACTTCATCTTTACCCATGAACGCAGCTGCGTTCCGTTTTATACGCAATTAGGATGCAATCGTGTATTTCATCTTCCGCTTGGAGCGGGGAGCTCCACCTTTCGCCCCTTGCGTGCCGCACCTGCTTATTCGCATGATATCTGCTTTATAGGCAACGCATTTTGGAATCGCGTGAATCTGTTTGACCGCATGGCGTCCTTTCTCGCTGACAAGAAGGTAATCATTGCAGGCGGACATTGGGAGCGATTGAGCCGGTATGCGGTTCTCCATCCGCATATCCGTCAAGGCTGGGTACCGATTGAAGAGACGGCAATGTACTATAACGGCGCCAAAATCGTAATTAATGTGCATCGGCCTGTTGAGCAAGGATCAGACAACCGCAACAGTTACCAGTTGGGCGGGGAATCCATCAATCCAAGAACCTACGAAATATCAGCATGCGGTACACTGCAAATGACTGATGTTCGCAGTGAGCTTGCAGAAATGTATACGCCAGGCGTGGATATCGAGACCTTCACCAGTCCCGAGGAGCTCATGAGCAAGATCGATTATTATTTGCAGCATGAAACGATACGGCGGCGAATCGCAGTGCAAGGATTATATGCGACATTGCTAAAGCACACGTTCGAGCATCGCATACAACGGTTGCTGGAAGCGATTTGTTAACCCATACACGACTGATGACGAAAAGGAGAGATTTCATGCGAACATTTCGTATTCGGCGAAGCAGACGGCTCCGTGCAGGATTGGTTCATCCGTTGGAGCGTTCTCGCCGCCAAGGACGCAAAGCCGGTTTTGAAGGGGGCTACCAAGAAGGGTATTTACGAGGACGAGCGGATTATATTGTAAATACGACACAAGCGCAGGTGACGTTTCGCCCCTTGCATATCTTATATGTTTCGACGGGAAAAGGATACCCTTACTCGCCGTTGGATGAAGGGATCATCTCGACGTTCCAGGGGATGGTGGGCCAGGTGTCCTTGGCAGGACCGCACGATCCGGTCGCCGCAACGGCAGTACAGCTTCGCCCTGACGTTGTTGTCGCCTTGGACGGAATGGAATTCCCGGTCGAGCAAGTGGATGAAATCCGCGCTCATGGCATACGCACGGCACTTTGGATTACGGACGATCCGTACTATACGAGTGCGATGGCCGATATCGTCACGCATTACGATTATGTGTTCACACTTGAAGCGAACAGCGTTCCGTTCTATCAGGGGATTGGCGCTAATGCGCATTATTTGCCGTTCGCCGCCTTTCCGGGTCAATTCCGTCCCATCAAGACACGATCTCCGATCCGGCAAGATCTTTCCTTTATCGGCTCGGCATATTGGAATCGGGTAAGGACGATTGAACCGATTCTGCCCCAGCTGATGAAGCGCAACATCGTCATTTCCGGTCTCTGGTGGGACCGCCTGTCCGAATTCAGAAAATACGCGCATCAAATTCAGCTCGGCCGTTGGATGGATCCGCATGAGACCGCTGCGTCGTATAATGGCACGAAAATCGTTATCAACATGCACCGCGCACATGATGACGAATCGGTCAATCAGAACTCCGCCAACATCGCTGCAGCTTCCCCGAATCCGCGCACCTTTGAAATATGCAGCTGCGGCACGTTGCAATTAACCGACGTACGCGATGATTTAGCCCGGTTCTATACGCCGGGAGAGGAAATCGAAACGTATAGCTCCCCAGAAGAACTGATAGATAAAATCGATTACTATTTGAAACATGAGCAGGAACGCCGCGAGATTGCACTTCGTGCTCTGGCCAGGACATTACGCGATCATACTTATGCGAATCGTCTTAATCAGATGTTAGGCATCATCTTCGGATGATGAAGCGCCCGGTCGGCAAGCCGCCCGGGCTTTAATCGTCCCTCCCTTGTGTCGCATCCATTGAATCAACTTATCTTGGCGGGCAGCCAAAGGATCTTTTCGGAGCGGAACAGCAATTAAATCGCTTACAAACTTCTTTTTCATGAGAAAGCTTTATTTATCTCTTCCTATCATGAGAGGACAAGCTTCCGTGAGCGTTAACGAGAAAATGATTCCATTGATGAAGAGAAAGAGCGGTTTTATATCCGCATTTGCGCTGGGTTGCTTGTAATAAGCTTTCATTTCCGTTTACACCACGCGAGGGAAAGGCGTAAGATTCAGTTCAGCAGTATCAAAGAGAATCCGTTGCGTCTTATTCGCTGAATCCCGCCTGAATGGCGGGAACGGGGGAACCATATGAAGCGGACAGAGCTGACTGGCAGGTGGTGCCGGTGAGGCCGTTCGCAAGGGGTGAATCCGGAAACAGACATTCCGTCTGGTCCGGTAGGGGGACTCTTCGCCTCCGAATCCGTCAGCTAACCTCGTAAGCGTACGGGGAGAGGCGCGCCCGACTGTTGTCTGTCGACGCACCTCTTTCTTCAAGCAGGGCATCGGACACGACAGGAGGGAATTGAATATGTATGACACGGATCGAATGATCACCGTGTTCGCACCGAATGCCATGGGCGTCGATTTCATTCGCCAGTTGCGAGGAGCAGGTCTTCCCGTAGCGGCCATCGCCAATAACGGTCGGCTTGCTAAGCAAATGGAGAAGCTGGGTGTCGCGCATGTATGCCGAGTCAACACAACCGATCCTAAAGAATGGAATGTGCCTGAAGTGCCGATAGGGAGCCTCTTTTTGTTCGAACAAAGCTTTGCTTTGTCGTGCCGCCTGCTTCAAGTATGCCGGCAATGGTCGTGCGAGCCGATTACGCTTGTAACGAAGCGCCATCATCCGCGTTCCATTTACCGGCTTCTAGGCGCGGATTACGTCATTTATACGCAATCGGATCAGGTCTCTTTTTTGTTATCGCAATTTGTCCTAACGGGATCTCGCGCGCAGTCGCCTACCGCGTAACGAGGCTGAGCAATCGTGTTGTTTATGGAATCGTATGACAGACTCGTCCTTGCAAGGGCGAGTTTTTATGTCTTCTATCAGTTAATAGCGGTTAATAGAGTCTGATATGTACGGGAATTACAAGGCGACTGCCAGAGCAAATATGATCTGGAGACGGACAAGTGGATATTTCTCGTAAATTGTACGCTTGTATCAGGTTCAAATGTCGTGCCGATACCCGTCGTGGACTAATATATTGTAGTACCTTGGCAAAGGAGGTGGAATGATACCTGTTCCCCGTAACACGGCAGAACGGGCATAACCTGATGAAACCAAAAATGCTCTTATTCTCCCATTTATGCAACAAGACTTACATTACCGGCGCTGAAAAACTGCTTCTCTTTCTAACGCGTGAATTGCAGGCATATTACGATTGCGTGCTTGTTGTACCTGAAGAGGGACAGCTATCTGCACAAGCATCAGCCTATCAGATTCCGTTTATCGTCCAGCCATGCCGGTTGTTCTATTCGACGGTGTCGCCATCGGCGAATTTGTGCGCCGAGCTTGAGCATGTACGGCAGCATTCGGAGTGGGATGCGATCGTCCGGCTTCTGGCCGAATTGCGGCCGGATATTGTATTGACCAACACCTCGGTGCATGCGCTGCCGGCGCTTGCCGCCAAGTCATTAGGCATACCGGTGCTGTGGCAGATTAATGAAACGATTGCGGATAATGCATTCACCTCCAATGCCGTCTCGCTCATTCGAATGTTCAGCGATGGAATCATCGGAGTCTCAGAGACTACCCTTGCGCCATTTCGCCGTTATGTTTCCGAATCGCATGTTCCCATATACGTGCTGCCTCCTTCTTGGCATATGGACTCGTTGGAACCGGAACGATGGCACGAGTTCAGGTTAAGGAAGCGGTATGAGCTTAATCTATCTCCCGCTCACTGCCTCATCGGTTATATATCCTCAGCCATATATGTCAACAAAGGTTTGGAACACTTTCTGCTCATGGCCCTTCAAATAAGCGAACGTGTCAAGGATGTGCGTTTCGTGGTGGTAGGCGCCCCGGCGGATGAAGCGTATTTTGAAGCATGCAAAGATATGATAAAATCGGCGCCCGCTAATCGATTTCATTTTATTCATTTCGTGTCTTCCGTTCAGTCCATTTACCCTGCAATGGACATCGTCGTCATACCAAGTCTCAGCCCGGAAGGCTTCGGGTTGACTGCGATGGAGGGTCTTGTGTTCGGCAAACCGGTGGTCGCATACGGTTCGGGTGGATTGGCGGAAATTATGCGGATTACCGGAAATGAGGAATCAATGGCCGAACCGGGCAACGTGAATCAATTAACGCACAGGGTGTTAGACTTGGCGTTGCATCCCGATAAAGCCGAAGCGCTCGGCAGACGCAATCGCGAAGCGGCCGAGCGAGAGTTCGGAGCGGGAACGTACCGGGAGAGATTAATCCAAATCCTTGTCCACCATGTCATTCATCATCCTGCTATGTATCGTCTCATTCAAGGCTCACAGCCTATCGTGTACGTGTTGGATTATGGTCTGTATCGACCTATTCCCGCCGCTTATCGGTTCAAGTATGCGGATCCGGCACAAGTCCGCCGAGTGCCAGATGCGGTGCTCGCCGCATTGCCAAAAGGAGCAGCAGTCGAAGTTCCCGAGGCAGCGCTGCCCGCTCTGGCAGCGGGGGCGCGGAAAGAAAAGCCCCGCCGTAGAAAGCGCAAGCACCGAGCCCGTTCAGTGAGAAGAAGTCGGCGTGTGCTGCGGCGATTGCGCATCTCGCCAAAGCGGCGCATCCGGGCCGTTCGCAGAGGCGGGAACAGGAGAGCGCGGCAAGGTCGCCAGCGCGTGCAGCGCCGCAAACGCTCTTGAACCTTTCCAGCTTGCCTTCGCGAAGCAGACCAATTATTTTTTGAAACGAGGGGAGAAGTGCGATGCGTGTCATGACGATTCTTGGAACACGCCCCGAGATCATTCGTCTCAGTGTGATGATGAAGAAGCTGGACCGACTGGCCGGGCGTCACGTCATCGTGCATACGGGACAGAACTTTACCCATACATTGAGCGACATCTTTTTTGAAGAGATGCAATTAAGGCAGCCTGATTATGTGATAAACCATAAGCAGCAAAGTTTCGGCGGACAGCTTGCCTCCATGTTTGAGCAGGTTGAAATCATTTTGGAGAAAGAGCGGCCAGACAAAGTGCTGCTGCTCGGGGACACGAACAGCGCCTTATCGGCCATTATGGCCGAGCGCATGGGTATTCCCGTCGTGCATATGGAAGCGGGCAACCGCTGCTTTGATCTGGCAGTGCCGGAAGAGAAGAACCGTCGCGTCATTGACGCGATTTCTTCTATTAACATGCCGTATACCGATCAGAGCAAGCGGAATCTAATTCGCGAAGGCATTCCCAGCCAGCGGATCGTGGTGACGGGGAACCCGATTTACGAAGTTCTTCTTCATTATCAAGCGCAAATTAATGCTAGTCCCATCCTCGAACAGCTCCAACTACAGCCGCAGCAATATTTCATCGTGACCGCCCATCGCGCAGAGAACGTGGATAATCCCGATCATTTAAGCCAAATCGTTCACAGCTTGAACACCATTGCGAAGACGCATCATCTCCGCTTAATCTTCAGCATTCATCCACGGACCCGCTCAAAATTGACCCACCATCATATCAAGCTGCATCCGCTTGTCGAGTGTTATGAGCCGTTCGGTTTTTTTGACTTTGTCAGACTGGAGCAGCATGCGCGCTGCGCCATTACAGATAGCGGCACCGTACAGGAGGAGTGCTGCATCTTTCAAGTGCCGACCGTAACGATACGCAATTCGACCGAGCGTCCCGAAACTGTTGATTGCGGAAGCAACGTCATATCCGGATTACGAGCCGGCAACATCGTTGAAGCGGTGTCCATTATGATGGCTTTGTCAACCGGCTGGAGCTGTCCGGACGGATACGTAACGAAGGATGTATCGGATAAAGTAGTTAAATTTTTGCTTGGAGGGAACATCCATGTTTAATGACAAGCGCATTCTCGTGACCGGCGGCACCGGATCATGGGGACATGAGCTGGTTCGTCAACTGTTGCCGCAAAATCCGAGAGAAGTGACGATATATTCTCGCAATGAATCAAGTCAGGTGGCGATGAGCCGGGAGTTTGAGGATGATCGGTTAAGCTTCTGCGTTGGCGACATACGGGACAAGGATGCGATCATGCACGCGTGCCAGGAAGTGGACTACATCTTTCATCTAGCCGCACTCAAGCACGTACCTGTATGTGAAGAGCAGCCGTATGAGGCGTTAAAGACAAACATCATTGGAACACAGAACGTTATTGAAGCAGCCATTGAAAATAAAGTGAAAAAGGTCGTTTACATCTCCACGGATAAAGCGGCCAACCCGTCAAATTTTTATGGCATGACCAAAGCGATCGGAGAAAAGTTGATTGTGTACGCCAATCTGTTGCGTTCCCCTACAAAATTCGTCTGCGTGCGCGGCGGCAATGTGCTTGGCACAAACGGCAGCGTCATCCACCTGTTCATGAATCAAATCAAGACAAAGTGCCAGATCGGGATTACCGATAAGAAAATGACACGTTTTTTTCTTACTTTGCAAGATGCGGTTACGCTTTTGTTTAAAGCGACAAAAGAGAGCTTTGGCGGTGAAATTTTCGTCATGATGATGCCGACCTGCCGCATTATCGACTTGGCGGAAGTGCTGATTGACAAGTCGGGTCAAGATAATGTGCGCATTGTCGAGACAGGCATCCGTCCCGGTGAGAAAATCCATGAAATATTGATGAGCGAATATGAAAGCTTGACGACTATCGTGTATGACGACACCTATTTAGTTATTTTGCCGACTCTTGATATACCGGGGTTAAAGGAGCAGTATAGCCACTACTCTCTGGTCGGCTTCTCGAGCTTCAGCTCAGAGCACGATCTGATGAATAAAGACGCTATCCAAGCGCTGTTGAAGCGGGGAGGCTTCTTGCAATGAAAATTCTCGTCATCGGGGGCAACGGAATGGCGGGCCATATTCTGGTCCGTTATTTCCGGGAACAAAAGAACGTCGCCTTGTTCTATACATGCCGCGATATTACAGATGAACATGCTTTACTGTTGGATGTGACCGATACGGAGCAAGTGGAACGGATTATAACTGCGGTGCGTCCTCATGTCATCATCAATGCCGTCGGCGTGCTGAATGAAGCGGCAGCACAGAGACCGATCGAAGCTTATCAAGTGAATGGACTGCTGCCGCACCGGCTGCGGCAGATTGCCGACAGGCTAGGGGCGCGTGTCGTTCATATTAGCACCGACTGTGTATTTTCCGGGCATAAGGGGCAGTATCGGGAAGACGACAAACCGGATGGAACCTCTATATACGCGGTCACCAAGAAGTTGGGGGAGTTAACCGCAGAAGAACCGCACCTTACGGTCCGCACCTCGATTATCGGGCCTGAAATCCGGCCGCAAGGCATTGGACTGCTGCATTGGTTCCTGCGTCAAGAAGGAACGATCCAGGGCTACCGCCAAGTGTGGTGGAACGGAGTCACGACATGGGAATTGGCGCGAGCGATTCACCATTACCTCCAGCGCGGAATAAGCGGCTTAATCCATCTGGGGCACCCGCAACCGATTCATAAACATGAACTGCTGACGTTGTTCAAGAATGTATTCTCGAAAGTCAATGTGGACATTGCGTCTACGGATGAGCCGGTCCTGAACCGCACGTTGGCCAACACTCGAACCGATGCGGATTATACGCTCCCTTCATATCCCGATATGATCGCGGAATTAGCGGAAAGGATGCATTGGCGATGAACGGGCTCTGCACGCTGCTTGTTACTGGAGCTTCCGGATTTACGGGTCGCCATGCGTGTCGTCATTTTCTGGATTCCGGGATGCGTGTCGTTGCACTCACGCGGCGTGCGAACGCCGATTTGTCGGCAATGGGCGCGGAGGCGGCCATATGCGACTTGCGGGATCGTGAGCGGGTGGCCGAGGTGGTGGCGCAGGTTCGGCCCGACTATGCGCTTCATCTGGCCGGGATGAATTCCGTACGGGATTCTTGGACGGATCCGTTGCTCACGCAGGATGTAAATGTGATGTCCACGCTGCATTTGTTGAATGCGCTTCGCCTTACTCCGAGCTGCCGCATTCTAATCGTCACATCGAAGCTTAAAGCATCTGTGGCCCCTGTCTTTTCTCCCCATCATCCCTACTCGCTAAGCAAGACGCTGCAAGAATTGGCCGCCCTTGGATGGGCTCATCTGTTTAATCAGAACGTTCTGCTGGCAGAGCCGACCAATCTGATCGGCCCCGGTTCCTCTACAGGCATATGCGGCTTGCTGGGACGCTATATTGTGCAGACGGAAAATGGGGAGGGGCCGCCGCGCTTCAACATATCGAATCGATATGAGCAACGGGATTTCCTTGATGTGCGGGATGCGGTAGCAGCGTATGAAATCATTCTCAAGCATGGCATGCAAGGACACATTTATCCGGTTGAAAGCGGACGGTTACTCAGCTTGGGGAGTGTGGTGGACACGTTCGCTAGTTGTGCGCACGTACCGGTAGAATTTCAATACGGCGATGCCGCGCGGCCATGCCCCAAGGTCAAACCCAATGACATTTCCTTTCTGGAGGAACGGGGCTGGAAACCGCTGCGCGCATTTGAACAGTCCGTGGCAGATATTCTTCACTATTATCGGAAGGAGGGGGAACTCCATTGAAGGATTATACGTTCCCATTTGTGACGATTGTCATCCCTTTTTATAACGATCCATTCGTGGGTCAAGCTCTTAACAGCGCGCTTCAACAAACGTACCCCCATTTCGAAATCATAGTCGTCGATGACGGCTCCACTCGATATGCCGATCGCATTCGGCCTTACATGGATCGCGTCCATTACTTAGGCAAAGCGAACGGAGGAACGGCATCCGCGCTTAATCATGGCATTAAGTACGCCTCGGGAGAATATATTGCTTGGCTTAGCTCCGACGACATGTTTTATCCTGATAAACTAGCCAGACAGCTGGAGTATATGATAACGCATAACGCCCTCATCTGCCACACGAATTTCGACTACATCAATGCATACAGTCAAGTGACGCAGCATCGTGCCGCCGTAACGTTCCAATCTACGGAACAATTTTATGAGAGCTTCTTCCAGTTCAATCCGGTGAACGGATGTACGGTCATGATGAAACGCGAGCTGTTTCAATTTATCGGTACCTTTAACGAGGCTCTCCCCTTTACGCATGATTTGGATCTTTGGTACCGGGCCATATTGAATGGAATTGACTTTCACTTCGTCGATGAGCCGTTGACGGCATACCGCTGGCATGGGGGCATGGGAACGATGAAGCATGGAGCCGCCATATCCGAGGAGGCTGCAGAGACGAACAGCCGCTATCAACCGCGTCTTGCCAAGTTTTTGCAGTGGATGTCCGTGTAAGGCGCGGCCGGGGCACCCAAGTATTCGGCCGTTGAATCATTTGGGTGCACCCTCTTTGAAGTGCGGGATGCTTTGGGCGTCTCCCGCTAGGCACTTACCCTTACCGCAATGGAGCATTCCGCATATGTTGTTACCGATGCTCGCGGGCAGCGATCAGAGAAAGGGGCAGTGTGAATTGGGAGTCTACTATTCCGATGTATTGGATAATCCGATCATTAATGACGAGCCATTAGTGAAATATGCCGATATTCAAATAGAAAACCAGCATTCACAATCGGCGAATGTGTTGATACGACTTATATGCAACGGCACCATCATTTCGGAGCATATTCACAGAATAAAGCAGCAAGGAAATTCAGGCGATGTGGTTAAAATATCGGACCTGCGGCTTTCGACTGGACCTTATGGTTTTCAAGTGTTTACGACCATTACGGGTCATCATCCGTTGCAGCTGTCAGTGCAAATGAAAGACAACAAGCAATCTATCGTTCGTACGATAGGAATGGAGACGTTCACGGAGGTTGATGTGTTGAAATAGCGTCCGTTCCTATGGCAAGTAAACGGAACGGGAGATTGGATGGAAATGGGGCGAACAATATGCGTATCATCGTAACGGGCGGAGCGGGCTTCATTGGGTCTCATCTCGTGGATGCCCTCGTCAGTCAGGGACACGAGGTACATGTCCTTGACAACCTTAGTACGGGAAGAAAAGCGCACATTGCACCGCAGGCGGTGCTTCATGAAGTGGATATCGCAGAGGAAGCAGCAGGGCGGAAGATAGAGCTTCTCCAGCCGGAAATCGTGTTCCATCTAGCCGCGCAGGCCGATGTCAAGCGTTCCATTGCGCAACCGGCAGAAGATATGCGGACCAACATTCAGGGCACCTTGGTTACGCTTGCCGCATGCTTGAGAGCACAGGTGCAGCATATGGTGTTCGCCTCTACTTCGGCCGTATACGGGAACCTTACCGCCGATACGTATGAGGAGCAGATGCATTTTCCGGCACCGCTCTCCTGTTATGGATTATCCAAGCTTACGGCAGAACGCTATCTCGAACTGTTTACCCGTTTACATGGACTGAAAGGGACGATACTGCGTTTTGCGAATGTATACGGACCGAGACAAACGCCAAAAGGTGAAGGCGGCGTGATCGCCTTATTCGTAAACCGTCTGCATGCCAACGCTCCTCTCTTTATTCATGGGGACGGCGAGCAGACGAGAGACTTTATTTTTGTAGGGGATGTTGTAGAAGCGTGTCTATGTGCAGCCGAATGCCGAAAGGACGGCTTATGGCAAGTCGGGACCGGGAAGCCGACTACCATTAATGAGCTGGTTCACCATTTGCGGCACATTTGCGGAAAGCCTGTACAGCTGGAAAAGCATCCTCCAAGGCTAGGGGACATACGTCACAGCTGCCTTAGCTACGAGCGTCTGCGACAAGACATGGGGTGGACTCCGAAATTTTCTCTGCTTGATGGGTTGGAGCGTACTTACCGCGCGTGTCAGGATAATGGGAGCTGAGTGTGACGGCTCCGATTGTTCACAAATCAGACATAAATTTTTAAGTATGATTTCAGTTTCATTTAATGTGGCATTAGAGTTCATTGGATATGATGCTTGTTGGAGCATTTTGTGAGGGGCGCGCCGCATGCTGTGTGCGGGCGCCGTCCACGGAAAGTTAGGACAGGGAGGGTCATTATGTTAGAAGTGAAGGACGTCAGTAAGATGTTCGATGAACGCCGTGGCGTGCAGCACGTTAACTTCACGATGGAGCGCGGGGAAATCGTCGGCTTCCTGGGTCCGAACGGCGCGGGGAAGACGACTACCATGCGCATGATTACGGGGTATCTGAACCCGACAAGCGGGAGCATTGCGATTGACGGACTATCGATGTCGGAACACGGTGCCAAAGCCCGCGGCAAAATTGGCTATTTGCCTGAGACGCCACCGCTATATCCGGAAATGACCGTGATGGCGTATTTGCGTTTTGTGGCCGATTTGCGGAACGTTCCGGCACGGGAGCAGAAGAAGCGCATTGATGAAATGTTGGACAAGCTTGGATTGCATGGCAGAGAGCGGCAATTGATTCGCAGTCTGTCAAAAGGATACAAGCAAAGGCTTGGATTGGCCCAGGCCATTATTCACAAGCCCGATCTGCTTGTGCTTGATGAGCCTACATCAGGACTTGATCCGAATCAAATTATTGAGATTCGGCAGTTGATCCGCGAGCTTGGGGAGCAGCATACCGTGCTGCTCAGCACCCATATTCTCCCCGAAGTGAATATGCTATGCAACCGTGTGCTTATTATTCATCAAGGACGAATTGTGCTGGACGAGCGTCCCGACAGATTAGGCGCGGCTATGGGACAAGAGTGCAGCGTGCACTTGGAAGTGAAAGGCCCGGCAGAATCCGTTATGCAAGCGGTCTCTGCCTTGCCGCTCGTAGCCGAAATTCAAATTGTCGGCTCCGAATTAAAATCGTACCTCCAGATGGAAGAACATAATGAGGCTCCGGCCGAAGCTGCAGAAGAGCAATCCGATACGCTCCAAGTCGGGGCTGGGCAGGAGATGGAAGCTGCAGCGCAGAGATGCGGTGAGGATGATGGGCAGCGCTGCGAGCAGCCGGGCGTGCCTTTGCCGGAAGCGGAGGAGACGGTAAAGCTGCGCGTCGTGTCGCGGGATCAGTCCGATGTGCGTGAATCCATATTTTATGCATTGGCGGCCGCGGGGCTCCCTCTGCTTGAAATGAAGCGGGAAATGACGAGTCTTGAGGATGTGTTCACTCGCTTAACGACGGAGGAGGATTCGGGTGATGCGTAGATTCAATGCGATTTTTCGCAAAGAAATGCATGCTTATTTTACATCGCCGACATCATATGTCGCTTTCGCGGTGTATGTGCTTATTTCCAGCATATTATTTTACATGAATTTTGTGATGTTTCAGCCTAGCATCATCGATTTTAGGCTAGTGTCGGGAAATGCGACATTTATGTACGTATTCGTCATTCCATTACTGACTATGCGGCTCTTTGCGGATGAATTCCGGCAAGGGACGGATGAGCTGCTGCTGACTTCTCCGGCGCGCATCTCCGAAATCGTGCTGGGCAAATATGCCGCTGCCCTTGTGTTGATGGTGGTGCTGGTCGGGTTTACTCTTATTTATCCCATCGTGATGTCATTTTACGGCACATTGGATCTGAAGATGATGATGACTTCCGTTATCGGCCTGCTGCTGCTGACGTCCGCGATGGCGGCGGTAGGGCTGTTCGCATCCGCCTTGTCGCAGCATCAGATGGTGACGGCGATCGCATCCTTTGTCATGCTGCTCACATTCTGGACGATGCTGGACTGGGCCGCCTCGTCCTCCGGCACGCTCGGCGAATGGCTGATGCCGTTTGCGATGAACACGCGGTTGGACTCGTTCATGAAAGGGGTGCTAAACGGGGCGGACGTACTCTTTTTCATTACATTGACGGTCGTATTCGTCGTGTTGAGCATCCAAGTGCTTGAAAGAAAACGGTGGAGGTAACGAATATGAAGAAATGGCTGCGAGGAACGAACGCGGCTCTGCTGTCGGCCGCCGTCATCGGCATCTTTGTGTTGTTGACGTATTTTTTACAGTCGCTAACGGGATTCCAATGGGATTTGACCCAAGACAAATCATATACATTGTCGGACCAGACGACCGGTACATTGTCGTCGATTCAAAATAAAGTCGAGATGAAGCTGTTCTTAACTACGAACGACGATCCGCTGCTGACGCGGCAGGTTGCGGATATGGGGCAGGAATTCGCGAAGCGCAACAGTCACATTACGTTTCAGCAATATGACCTGTTGAAAGAGCCGTCATTGGCGCAGCAATACGACTTGGCGGGAAGCTCGATTGTGTTCGAGCAGGGAACGAAACGAAAGACGGTCGGATTATATGAAATGTTCACCGCCGGTGACGGTAACGGAGCTTACAAGTTCAGCGGCGAGGAGAAAATGACGCAGGCGCTGCGCAGCTTGTCTTCTGATAAGAAGTCAAAGGCTTACGTATTGTCCGGTCATGAAGAACTGCCGCTTGCTCAATTGACGGCGCTGGCATCCAGTCTGGGAGAAGACAATATTGAATTACAAGAATTAAACCTGTACCGCGAAGGCGAGATTCCGAAGGATGCGGACCTCGTCATGCTGCTTGGAGGCAGCAAGGACCTGTCCGACAAGGAAGCGCAGCTGTTAAAAAAATATGCCGAGGGGGACGGGAAGCTCTACATCGCGTTGGGGTTCAATCCCGAGATGAAGCAGTCATGGAAAAATCTCGATGGACTGCTGCAGCAGCTCGGAGTGGAGAACAAGCATGCGGTAGCGGTAGAACCGAAGGAGAGCATTCTTTACGATCCATTCACCATTATACCTGAGTACGGCACGCATGATTTGACGGCCAAGCTGTCGCAATACAATTTGCTTACGATGCTCACTCTGGGCCTGCCGCTCGAGGCGAAAGAAAGTGGCGAGCTGGAAGCCGAGCCAATTCTTCGCACGTCGGCCGAAGCTTATGGAGAAACGGATCTGGCAAGGCTTATTAAGGAAGGAAGCGAACATGGGGAAGAAGACATCAATGGTCCGCTGACACTCGGCCTGGCGGTGACGACGCCAGACGGCAACCCTAAGGCTGTCGTCATCGGAGGTTCCAGTTATTTGGAAGACAGAAACATTTATACGCAAGGAAACCGCGATTTTGCATTGAACAGCGTGAACTGGCTGCAAGGCAACGACGATCAAGTCACAATCAGACCGCGGGAGCACGCAGCCTACCAGATTGCATATCTCACTCCAGGGCAAGCGCAAACCGTATTATGGACGACCGTGATCGGCTTCCCGCTCCTATTGCTCCTCATCGGGGCCGGACTATGGTGGAGAAGGAGACATGCATAATGAAAAAGGCATTGCCAACAGTTGTTCTGCTGGTTATATTGGCAGCCGGATTATGGTATGCATCAGCCAACAATTTCTTCCGCACGAACCAAGAGCAGGCGAAAGAATCGCTTTTGCGGGTGGATCCGAAGCAAATAACCGCCTTGACGGTTCAGACGCAGGAGGAGCATGTGGAACTGGTGAAAAAGGAAGGGAACTGGGTGATGGAGAAGCCGGCATCCTATCCGTTGAATACCTATCCAGTAGACGATTGGCTGTCGACGATATCGAACGTGAGCGTGGAGTCGACAGTAGAGGAACAGGCAGCTGATTTGGACAAATATGGCTTGGCTAAGCCCACCGAATCATTTACGGTAGCCCTGAGTGACGGCAATATGCACCGTATCGCTGTAGGTGCCGAGTCTCCCATCTCCGGCTTCGTCTATGCGATGGCAGATGAGGAGCGGACGGTATATCAAGTAGCGCAATCCGAGCTGTCGAGCCTGAGGCGTACGGCCTTCGACTTCGCCCTAAAGGAACCGCTGACGTTTCCGCTCGAACTGGTGAAACGGTTCGAGTGGAACTGGTCGGGGCAGTCCTATCGTTTGCACCATGTGGACAAAGCGGAGACGCCAACGGATGCCAATAAGGAAAAAAGTGAAACAAAGGATTGGCGGCTTAACGATAAGTCTATATCTGAAAACGACGCTACAACGCTGATGAACAAGATAAGGTATTGGATGACGGAGCAAGAGCCAAAACGGACTGCATCCTTGTCTCTTATAGCCAATCATGAACCGGATTGGACGTTGGAACTGTCGCTGAAGCCGGATCAGGATGTGACGGCACAAGAAGAGAAAGGAAAAGCAGAGACGCGACAGTATAAAGGATATGTGCAGGGCGAAGAACTGTGGATTGTTCCGCCAGATGGCCAGTGGGCATATGCCATTCATAAGCAGGAGCTTCTGGATGTTCAGAACCTCTGGAACGAGAAGATGGGCGATAACGAAGATAAACAAGCAAATGAAAAATAAGATAGAAGGCCCGGAGGAAAACCTGGAATTAAAAGAGGACGCCGGAGGCGTATATTCCGGCGTTGTCCTCCGCTTTCCGCTTGGTCAAAAAGTGGGCCAACGCAAAAGCAGCATCGCTTGCGAGAAGCCGCCGCCGAAGCCATAAAGAAGCGTCAGGTGCCCAGGCTGCAATCTTCCATCCTTCAGCCCTTCGGCAATGGCCAATGGAATGCTCGCGGCCGAAGTGTTGCCATAATATTGTACGCTTGTCAGTGTGCGCTCCAATGGGATGCCGGAGCGTTCGCATATTGACTCAATCATGCGCAAATTAGCGCTATGAGGAACAAACCGATCCACTTGGTCAGCCGAGTATCCCGCCTCGTCCAATAAACGCTTGATCCCGGCAGGCACTTGCTGCAGCGCCCATTTATATACTTCTCTCCCGTTCTGGAACAACGTGCCGTCAGCCCTCATCTCGATCTCTCCGATGCGATCGGCTACCGCGCGACGATGCAATATGCCCCCTGTATCTCCCATCGTCAACGAGCCGGAGGCAACAAAGCACGCTGGCTCCGTTCCGGCTTCAAGAAGAATCGCTCCGGCTCCGTCGCCAAACAAAATGCAAGTGCTGCGATCTTGATAATCAATCGCGTGTGTTAACACTTCCGAGCCGATGACCAAAACCTTGCGGTGCATCCCGGAATCAATCAGGCCGATGGCCAATTGCATTGCGCTTACAAAGCCCGCGCATGCGTTGGATATATCTAATGCCATCGCATTGGAAATGCCGAGACGCGCTTGAACAAGCGCCGCAGTGCTCGGGAAGAATGCGTCAGGAGTCGAGGTCGCAACAAGCAACGCATCTATAGTCTGCACATCCACCCCATGACGCTCTGCCAAATCAAGCACCGCATGATATGCTAAATCGCTGGCATATGTATCGGGACCGGCAATTCTCCGTTCAATCATACCTGTGCGCTGCACGATCCATTCATGATTTGTATCCACCATCGCAGCCAGATCTTCATTGGTCAAACGTCGCTCCGGTACATAAGTGCCGAATGCGGTAATTAGTGCTTTAGTATGCAGCTTCACGGTTTGCAAGATGAAAAATCCTCCTTTAGAACGAATGGAAAAATGAATATGAGACCGAAAACCATTTTATTAGGACCAGGTACTAAAATTGTGTTGCTCTAATATTATATTGGCCGCTACAATTTGTCAACAAAGACTCAAATAAGGATGCAGCTGCGGCTATTTTCATAATTTATTCCGCTGCAAGGAGTGGAAGCGCGGGAAAAACCTATCGGCATAACATCCGCGCCTCAGCGCATGCTAAGTGTTGTGACACCCCCCATTCATCTATATAAGGAGGAAGTTCGATGCGATTGAAGGTGGCTTTGCTGACGATGACGGCTGCGCTCGTGATGACGATGGGTATGACAGGTTGTATGAATCGTGATAATGTAACCACCAAGAATGCCCGTCCGAATAACATGTACCGGTCCACAGATGGTGTTCGACCGCTTGACGGGGATTACCGCTTTAACGCCAACCGCTATAATACGAATTTTAACGGAAACGGTTACCGTACGAACACTCTAGATAACAATTATGGTGGAACGTTAGGAACGCGCGGCAACAATAATGATGGCATGTTTGGCAACAATAATGGTGGAATGTTTGGCAACAATAATGGTGGCATGTTTGGCAACAATAATGGTGGAATGTTTGGCAACAATAATGGTGGCATGTTTGGCAACAATAATGGTGGAATGTACGGCCGCAATTACGACATGAATGGCGGACGCTACGGCATGCAGTCCATGAATGGCAAAATGGAAATGAGCCAAAAAATCGCCAACAAGGTTGCAGCGATTAAAGGCGTGAAGTCCGCCAATGTATTGTTGACTAATAACAACGCTTACGTTGCGGTACAGACCGACGATACGGCAGGGACGAGAGGATTGTCCGGAATGAACGGCAATCGTTCCAATGCGCGTTCTTTTGGGACAACTACGAAACGCACGAATATGGGCACATATTCTAACCGTACGAACACCTACAATAATGGAATAGGTGCAAATGATGTTGACCGTGACTTGAAAAACAAAATCGCCAAGACGGTCAAAAAAGAAGCTCCAAACTGCAATAACGTATACGTGTCGGCAAATCCGGATTTCGTAGATCGGATGAACCGGTATATGAACCAAGCGGGAAATGGACAACCGCTTACAGGACTTGCCAATGAAATTCAAGAAATGATTTACCGCGTGTTCCCGACGAATGCCGGCGCTAACACGACAGGACCGAATCGGTTAAACAATATGGCTCCAGGGAGATAATATCGCCATGGCCATGATGCAGGACTTGCTCTCTAACGCAAAGAATATGCGTGCAGAGACAAGCCCTGTCTTTACATAAAGGCTAAAGTCTATGTTAACTTGCTTCAACCGGGATGGTTTTATGTATTTATCCTTGTGTGCTCGGGAAGGCGAAGCCCATTTTTGCGAACTACCGCACCAAGTGTAATCGCCCTTCATAGTATAACTTTGACTGTATCCCTTAACCTTGTTATATTACAAAAATTTGGGCAAGGAGGGGTGACACTTGAAGGGTAGCGATCACAAAAGCAAGTTCCTGCTGACCAATCGTGAACGCGAAGTCTTTGAATTACTTGTTCAGGACAAAACGACCCGTGACATTGCACAACAATTATTTATTAGCGAAAAAACGGTCCGAAATCACATTTCGAACGTAATGCAAAAATTGAACGTGAAGGGTCGTTCGCAAGCGGTTGTCGAGCTAATCAAGCTTGGGGAGTTAAAAATCTAACAATTAGCCCATCGCCCTGACAATTTAGCCTTCTTGAGCATATCCAGCAGGTTATGCGATAGGAGGTTCTTTGATGAGCAAGTTCGGACGACTTGCACCGAATAAATTCAAGCGTAGGACTAACAGCAGTATGTTGTTGGAATTACGCTTTATTTTTTATTGCTCAAAAAAGCGCCTCTCTCAAGGAGAAGCGCTTCAGTCTATCTGCTTACATATGGGTGCTGCCCTTAACCCATACGCGTTGAATGTTCAACTCTGGGTCGGTCCAAACCAGGTCCGCTTGCTTGCCGATTTCAATGCTGCCGGTTACGTCAGCGATGCCAATCTGTTGGGCCGGGTTCAAGCTTGCGAGCTGGGATACTTCAGGGACAGTCAGTCCTACGAAGTTCACCATATTTTTGAACGCTTGAATCATGGTCAGCGTGCTGCCTGCCAGCGAGTCGCCCTCGGTCAGCCGGCATACGCCGTGCCGCATGGTTACAGCCAAGCCGCCCAAGTCATATTGACCGTCCGGCATGCCCGCTGCGGACATCGCATCGGTAATGATGACGAGCTTGCCAGGCGCCTTAGAGCGGGTCAGCATCTTGATGCAAGCGGGATGCACGTGGATGCCGTCGGCAATGATCTCTGCCGTAATGCGATCATCGGTCAGCACAGCGCCGGCAACGCCCGGATCGCGATGGTGAATCGGCGTCATCGCGTTGAACGTGTGCACTGCCTGATTCAAGCCGGCGTTCGCCGCACGAGTTACTTCATCATATGTGGCTGCTGTATGTGCGGCCGCTGCGTTCACGGCGTGCGCGCGCAGCCAGCGGATGGCTTCGAGCGCATTGTTGCGCTCAGGCGCAAGACTGACCTGCTTCATGAGTCCTGGGAAACGTGCATGCCAATCTTCGAACCAGCCGATTTGCGGGTCAATCATGAATTCGGCGTTCTGGGCCCCTTTATATTTCGGATTCACGAACGGTCCTTCCAAATGGACGCCAGCCAGCTGCGTATATTTCATGCCTTGCTTCATATAGTCGTCTACCGCAACCATGACACGATCAAGCGCTTCGCGGGATTGCGTCATTGAGGTCGCCAGCATGGCCGTCGTGCCGTGCTCCATATGAAACTTCGTGATCGCATTGTACGCATCGCTAGTCGCGTCCATAAAGTCCGATCCGAAGCCGCCGTGCACATGCAAATCAATAAATCCAGGAAGTACCCAGCCGCCATGGGCGTCAATCGCATCAGGCGCCCAGCCAAGCTGCTGGGCTTCCGTCAACTCGGACCGTTTGCCGATAAAGGCGATGCGTCCGTTTTCGACACGGACAATACCGTCGCACAATGTGCCGTTCGGTGTCACGACACACGCATTGGTGAGGGTGAATGTTGAATTAGCCATGGAAATATTTAGCCGCCTCCTTGTCGAGCAATACGACGACGTTTGGGTGCATTTGCAAGAGCGACGCCGGAACTTCAGTTGTAATCGGACCAGTCAAGGCACGGTGAACGATGTCTGCTTTATCTGCGCCGCGAACGACGAGCATAATCATTTTTGCTTTCAAAATAGAACCGACACCCATCGTAACCGCTTGCTTCGGCACTTCGTCAATGGAATCGAAGAAGCGCGCGTTCGCTTGGCGGGTCTCTTCTTTAAGGGTAACAATATGGGTGCCGCCGTGCAAGTTCTGATCGGGCTCGTTGAACCCGATATGACCGTTATGACCGATGCCCAGCACCTGCAAATCAATGGAGGCGTCTGCCAGCATTTCGTCGTATTGCTTGCATTCTTGCTCGAGGTTCTCTGCGTTGCCGTTCGGCACGCGCGTGTTTTCCTTATTAATGTCGATATGATCGAACAATTGCTTATTCATAAAGGATAAGTACGTTTCCGGATGTCCTGCAGGCAGCCCCACATACTCATCCAGATTGAAAGAGCGAACGTTCTTGAAGCTGACATAGCCTTTTTCGTTCAAACGAATCAATTCTTGATAAATGCCGATCGGACTGCTGCCGGTCGCGAGGCCGAGAACCGCGTTCGGTTTCGTCTGCACCAGACTTGCGATAATGCTTGCTCCGATTTGGTTCAATTCTTCATTCGTTTGAAAAGTCAACAGATTCATGTAAAAGTTACCTCCCTTTATCTTTACGGTACTTGCGTACCATACGATACGATTGCTCCAGCTTGGGGATGTGCTCGTCGAACTGCTCGCTGACGATGCCCGCAAACAAAATGTCGATTATGTGAAGCTGCGCGATGCGCGATGCCATGTCGCCGCGCCGGATGCCTTCTTCCAAGGAAGAAGCGCAAATCGATATATCTGCTAGAGAAGCGAGACGATTGACGCCGACCTTCGTCAAGGAAATGGTTGTGGCGCCGCGTTCTTTGGCGCACTGCAGAGCTTCAATTGTTTCCGGTGTTTCCCCGGAATAGGAAATGGCAAAGGCAACATCTTCTGCGGTAAGGTTCGCAGCGGAAGTGATTTGCATATGAGGGTCGGGAAAACAAGTGGCCCGCTTCCCGATGCGAATGAGCTTCTGATAGAAATCCATCGCTACGATGCCTGAAGTCGCCATACCGTACAGATCGATCTGCCTTGCCTGCTGGAAGGCAAGCAGAGTGCGTTCCAAAGTGACAATATCCAGTAGCCGTGTCGTATCTGATATAGACCGGATATGATTGGACTCAATAGCTGAAATAATATCCCGCAGGGGATTCCCTGCAATAATATCCTGATAGGAGAGCGGCGTTGTTTGTTGAGCCAAATCAGCTGCAAGCTTTGTCTTGAAATCGGGATATCCGCGAAAATGAAGCGATTTGCAAAATCTGGTCACCGTTGCGGCGGACGTTCCCGATTGCTCGGCCAGCTCCGTGATGCCCATCGACACTACATTGCCCGGAAATTGCAAAATGTAATCGGCCACCTTGCGTTCCTGGGGATGAAATTCGTGTGCTTGCTGCCGAATCGCTTGCAATATACTGGACAAAAAAATCATCCTCTTACGGTTGGATTTTATGAAAATAATTTTAATTATTTTTCTTCTAATGATGAAAATTTTTTCAATACCACTCTAATCATAGTAAATAAGCGGCCGCATTACAAGCCGAAAGTGAAAAACACCACAATTTCATCACACTTGCCGCATCGCAGGCTAGCAAGATGAATTATTGCTGCTCTAATTGGCGCTGCTCGCGAAATTGGCGCGGGGACAGGCCTAACCGATTTTTGAACGTGCGATGAAAATAAGAATAGCTTTGAAAGCCGCACATTTCGGCGATCTGCTCTAGCGGCATATATCCATGCAGTATGCGTTCGCAAGCCATGTTCAACCGGACGTGGATCGCATAATCCATCACGGACTGATGGAATGTCTCTTTAAATATATGGGACGCTCGTGAGACGCTTAACTGCACCGCTTCAGCCACTTCTTGCAGCGTAAACGCCTCGGTTGCGTTTATCTCGATATAATGCTTCATTTGGTGCGCAAGCTGCGTGCTGCGTTTCATATTTTGGAACGAGGGATGGGAGCGCTCCGTCAGCGTGCGGTCCAACATGTGATAGAAGGCGAATGTCAGATGTCTGACAATATCGTTCATGTTGTGGCTGCCGAACAGCCGCTGCTCCTGCATAATATCCCGCCATAAGGACAACAGCCGGTCGTCGATGCCGAGGACCGCTTTGCCGGGACGCGCGCGCTTGTTCCACCAAGCCGCGATCCAAGGACCGTTGATTATGAAATAATAGTCAAGGCTGTGCACCTTAGGGAGCGGATCCAACGTGCCCGGATCGCGGTAGCCGATTTGTAAATCATAGTACTGTCCGGGGGCTAGCAGCAGCATGTCTCCGGGTTTGAACGCCTCGAAGCGATCATGAAGCCATACGTGCGCACTGCCCTCAAGCTGGATTCGGACAAGATAGTGTTTCAGCTCCGGGATGATCATGCTCATCGGCTTGCTATGCCGGGCGTACCCGGAGAACATTAATGTAAAGTCTTTATCGGTTTCAATCGATGGGGACATTGTTTCCTCCTGCCGCAATCGGTTTTGATTTACAGTAATTATAGCAAAAGCAGCAAGATTGTTCATATAAAAAGGATATCCTTCATTCACACTGGGGTGGCGATGTGGCACAATGAAGGCAGTTCATTGAAAACCTTTTCAACCAGGCTGGAATATGTTGTTTATTCGTTATTTTTCATACACAAATGAGGTGGAACAAGGTGAAGATTGGATTACAGTTATATACCGTAAGGGACGAGACAGCGAAGGATTTTGCAGGCACGTTGGAAAAAGTAGCGGCAATGGGGTATGACGGAGTTGAATTCGCTGGCTACGGCGGATTGCAGCCGCAGGAATTGGCTGCGACGCTGGAGCGGTTGAATTTGCAAGCCGCCGGCTCCCACGTCAGCATCGAGCAGCTGATCGATCATTTGGATGAGCAGATTGAGATGAACGCGGCAATCGGCAATCGTCACGTAATCTGCCCTGGATTGGGAGAGTCGCGCTACAATACGCTGGCTGCCCTTCAAGAGACAGCGGCGCATTTCGCGCGTGCGGCAGAGCGCCTTGCGGAGCATGGCATCAAGCTGGGCTACCACAACCACGATTTTGAATTTACGACCAAGCTGGGCGAGCAGACGATGTTCGACACGCTGTTCCAGCAGCTTCCTGCGGAGAAGCTCTTTACAGAGCTTGACGTATGCTGGGTGCAGTATGGCGGCTATGACCCGCTCAGCGTAATCGCCCAATATACGGGCCGCATTCCGCTTGTTCATTTCAAGGATTTGAAGCGTACCGAAGAGGGTAAGCCGTTGACCGTAGAGCTGGGTCTCGGTGAACTTGACTTGATGGCCATCGCGCAAGCGTCGCGGGATGCCGGAGCGGAATGGCTAATCGTCGAGCAGGACGAATGCCAACGCCCGAGCTTGGATAGCGTCAAGAACAGCCGTCAATGGATTAAGAACAATTTAGGCAAATAATTGGCTCATCTTCATTCGATCCTGACCGCCAAGTTAGAACTATACCTGTAAAGTTAAGGATTTACTATAAATAGTATCGATTTTGAGGAGGAAAACAACAATGTCTAAGGTTTATAAAATTGCGATTATCGGCTGCGGCGGCATTGCCAACGGCAAGCATATGCCTAGCTTGTCCAAATTGGATAATATCGAGATGGTTGCGTTTTGCGATATTGTGGTGGAACGCGCCGAAGAAGCGAAAGCCAAGTATGGCAACGAAAATTCCAAAGTATACAGTGACTATAAAGAATTGCTGCAAGACAGCAGCATTGATATTGTGCACGTATGTACGCCGAACGATACTCACGCGGAAATCTCCATTGCCGCCCTGGAAAGCGATAAGCACGTCATGAGCGAGAAGCCGATGGCGAAGACGGCGGCAGACGCGCGCCGCATGGTGGAAGCCGCGAAGCGTACAGGCAAGAAATTAACCGTTGGCTACAACAACCGTTTCCGCTCCGATAGCCAGTATTTGAAGCAGCTGTGCGAAGATGATACCTTCGGAGAAATCTACTATGCGAAGGCTCACGCGATTCGCCGCCGTGCCGTTCCGACTTGGGGCGTGTTCTTGGATGAGGAGAAGCAAGGCGGGGGCCCGCTGATCGATATCGGAACGCACGCGCTTGATCTGACGCTGTGGATGATGGATAATTACGAGCCGAAGGTCGTTCTTGGCACATCCTATCATAAGCTCAGCAGCCGCGAGCAAGCAGCCAATGCATGGGGGCCGTGGGATCCGGAGAAATTTACGGTCGAAGATTCGGCGTTCGGCATGGTCGTAATGAAGAACGGCGCGACCATTATGCTGGAATCCAGCTGGGCGCTCAACACGACGCAGGTCAGCGAAGCGAAGTGCACGCTGTGCGGAACCGAAGGCGGAGCGGATATGGTCAACGGGCTGAATATTAATGGTGAAAAACATAGCCGTCTGTATCAGCAGAAAATCGAACTTGACTCGGGCGGCGTTGACTTCTATGACGGTGCGACGGAAAGTGCTCCGGATTTGGAGATGCGTCTCTGGATCGACGCGATTGAGCATGATAAGACACCGGTTGTGACAGCAGAGCAAGCATGCGTCGTCTCTGAAATTTTAGAGGCAATTTATGAGTCGTCCCGCACGGGCAAAGCGATCTATTTCGAATAAAAGACGTGTTCAAAGAGGGAGCCTTTGAACACCTCTAAAAAGAGGAAGACAGCAAGACATCATCCCGCACAGGGCTGATTTTACCGAAGGAGGACTAGCAATGAAATTAGGCGTATTTGCTGTATTGTACGGACAACTACCGCTGGAGGAAGCGCTGGATACGATCGCAGCCAAAGGGGTGGAGGCGGTCGAGATTGGCACCGGAGGTTATCCCGGCAACAAACATTGCAATCCGCACGAGCTGCTCGCTGACGAGGGCAAAATAAAAGCGTTCAAGCAAGCGGTGGAATCCCGCGGCTTGATGATTAGCGCGCTAAGCTGTCACGGCAACCCGCTTCATCCGCAGAAGGAGATTGCCAAGCAGTTCCATGACGACTTCATGGCTACGTTGGATTTGGCGGCGAAGCTGGAAGTGCCGATTGTAAATGGCTTCTCCGGCTGTCCGGGGGATCATGAGGGAGCGAAGTATCCGAACTGGCCAGTGGCGCCTTGGCCGAACGATTATCAAGAAATATTGGATTGGCAATGGAAAGAAAAAGTGATTCCATATTGGACAGAGGTCGGCTCGTATGCCACTGAGCGCGGACTCAAGATTGCTCTTGAGCTGCATGGAGGATTCTCCGTCCATTCCCCTGGCACGATGCTGCGCCTGCGCGAGGCGGTTGGGGAAGCAGTCGGCGCCAACCTCGATCCGAGCCATATGTGGTGGCAAGGAATCGATCCGGTGCAGGCCATTCGCATTCTCGGACAAGAGAACGCAATCTATCACTTCCATGCCAAGGACACGACGCTCGATCCGATCAATGTGAACAAACACGGCATTACAGATATGCAGTCGTATTCGATGATGCTAGACCGCGCATGGCAGTTCCGCACGGTTGGCTATGGACATGATATCAAGACATGGGCTGACATTATTAGCGCGCTTCGTCTGATAGGTTATGATTATGTTGTAAGCATTGAGCATGAAGACGGCTTGATGTCGATCGGCGAAGGCTTCACGAAGGCAGTGCAGAACCTGCAGCCGATATTGATGAAGGAACCGCTTGGCGAGATGTGGTGGGTATAATGACAAAACAACTCCATGTCACGATTTGGAACGAATATCGCCATGAACATAACAATCCGAAGGTCGCCGAGATCTATCCGAAGGGCATTCACGGCGCAATTGGAGAAGGTCTGGAATCGGAATTTCACGTTCGCTACGCCACGTTGGATATGCCGGAGCATGGCTTGAGCGAAGAGGTGTTGAACGCAACGGACGTATTGCTCTGGTGGGGCCATATGGCGCACAACGAGGTTGAAGAGGAAATTGTGGAACGCGTGTATCGACGTGTGCTGCAGGGAATGGGACTTATCGTGCTGCACTCCGGCCACTTCTCCAAAATCTTCAAGAAGCTTATGGGTACGAGCTGCGACTTGAAATGGCGCGAAGCGAATGACAAAGAGCGTTTATGGGTCGTTTCTCCAGGGCATCTTATAGCAGAAGGCATCGGAGAATATATTGAGCTGGAGCAAGAAGAGATGTACGGTGAACACTTTGACATTCCCGAGCCGGATGAGCTGGTGTTCGTAAGCTGGTTCACCGGCGGAGAAGTATTCCGCAGCGGATGCTGCTACCACCGGGGAATGGGCAAAGTCTTCTACTTCCGGCCAGGTCATGAAACGTATCCGACCTATTATAATGAACAGGTTCGCCGCGTCATTTATAATGCGGTCAATTGGGCTAAGCCTGCCACTCGCTCTTATCCGGCATATGGCAACGCGAAGCCGCTTGAACCATTAACCTAATATCGATAACAAACTTGGCGCCTGCAAAGGCGCCTTTTTTGCGTCTATTGGTCCGCAAGTGCGAGATCAGAAGGAATTTTTTCAAAGTAAAAATAATCTAGGTAGTTCCAAAATTGCTCTATGTTGAAGCCGAAGAAAGCGAAAAATCCAGAATTGGCGAAGGAGTTCATCAAATTCCAATATCGTGACGACAGCATTAAATTGAACGCAGAAAAGACAACGGGTATCGTTGCCGTGAAGAACGCTCCCGGTCTCGTCAAGGATTTCGTGCCTGAATCGGTTTACAACTCGATCAAAGTGTTCGAAGAAGGCGTGATAGGTTATTGCGGGGGCCGCTCGGCTCCCGCAACCACTAACACTGGGGGATGTGGAGCGAATGAATACGAAATCTAGACAATGGTTCCTCGTGTTCTGTACCCTGCCCGCGCTGATCTTGTTCTCGAAATTTGCCTTGTATCCATTCCTTCAGGCAATCGTGATGGCTTTCTATGATTGGAGCGGTATGTCAGACGAAATTACGTTCGTCGGCTTGAGAAACTTTGAAACGCTGATTCATGATCCGAAAGTATGGCAGTCTTTGACGAACAACTTGTTTTTGCTCATTTTCGTACCGGCGATAACGATGGGCTTGTCACTCTTGTTCGCCGTGCTGCTGACGCGGCGCAAGCTGCGTGAAACGACGTTCTACCGTACGATCTTCTTTTTCCCGAACGTATTGGCGATTGTCGTCATCTCGATCTTATGGTCTTTCATCTACCATCCGACATTCGGCATACTTAACTCGTTCCTGGATGCCGCTGGACTCAATTCATGGATTCATGCTTGGCTAGGTGAGAAATCTACCGTGCTGTGGGCGCTTATCTTACCGATGGTATGGCAAGCAGTCGGTTATTATATGATTATTTATATCGCGGCCATTCAAGGGATTCCGAACGATATTTACGAAGCGGCCGTCATCGACGGCGCTGGCGAATGAAAGCAATTTACCCATATGACCGTTCCGCTCATTTGGGGCATCCTGCGGATTACGATCATATTCTTCTTCATTAGCGACAGGCTGATGGGGCGCGACGCAGTGGAATATTAGGAGGGATGCAGCGATGCAAAAGTTTTCATTCCGTAAATTCATGGGCAATCTTCCCATCCGTATTCTGCTGCTGTTGTATAGCGTGGTCGTGCTGTACCCGTTGTTCTGGACGATAACGACTTCGTTCAAGACGACAGAGGAATTCTACGAAAATCCGTGGTCGCTGCCGAGCACCATCTCCTTTACGAACTATGTGAGCGCCTTTGAAAAAGCGAGCATCGGTCACTACTTCATGAACTCCGTGTTCGTGCCGGTCGTGCCGGTTACGCTATGCGTGCTTGTGTCCTTCATGGGCGCCTACGCGATTGCGCGTGCCAAATCAAAAGCGATGCGCTGGCTGCGCAACGTCTATATGTCGTCGTTGTTCATCCCATCCGCATTCATGATTGTGTCATTGTTCCTGCTACTCGGCAAAATTCACTTGCTGGACAGCTTGTGGGGCCTGGCCATCGTCTATGTATCGGTTCATATTCCGTATACGATTTTTCTCTTGATCGGATTTATGTCCAGCATACCGAGAGAATATGAGGAAGCCGATTCGATTGACGGATGCTCGAATACGAAAATATTGTTCCAGATCATCGGCCCGATGGCCAAGTCTTCGCTCGTTACCGTCATCATCTTCAATTTCATGGGGGCGGCGTGGAACGAATGGAGTTGTCGTTCATTACGTCAGAGACGAAGCGGACACTCCAGTTGGGTCTTGTCTATTTGATGGAAGTGCAGCGGTTCTCCACCGACTGGGGTGCGCTATTTTGCCGGCCTCGTCATCGTCATGGTGCCGACGATCGTCGCCTACTCGCTCTTGCAGCGCCAAATGACGGCAGGCATCAGCATGGGCGGACTTAAAGGCTAAAGCTCAAAAGCCTTCAAAAATATAAATCCTATGGACCGATATGCGTCAGCGATGACGTATGTCGGTTTTTTATGGTTTCGACACCGTATCCTTCATGGAGAAGGTACGTCCGTCTCATCTTTTGCTCCATTCTCCCATATACTCAGTCGGGATTAGTTGAGAATAAAACAGATACAGATTCGTATGAATCAAAGTATATCGCCGCAGCTAAGGCAGACTACTTCCGTATTCCATCTATGCTGCGCGCATAGGATGGCAGGAAATCAGAGAGCTGCCTGTCACTGTCATCTCCTTATGGGAAGGGAGAACGAAGCAAAGAGAATATAAAGATTGATCATTGCGGCGGACAGCACTAGGATAGATGATAATGAAATTCATCGGGGGGGAGAAGAGAGATGATATCTTCGTTGAAAGGAGCGCGCACGGGATTGGCCGCTGTGCAATGGCTCTTTTTTATGTTTACGAACACGATCGTCATTCCATTGACGATCGGCCATGCGTTCCAGCTTCCGCCGGAGGAGATTGCCTTTACGATGCAGCGCGCGTTTCTTCTGACGGGAGCGGCTTGCTTGCTGCAGGGCTGGCTGGGGCACCGCTTGGCGCTTATGGAAGGTCAGGCTGGCTTATGGTGGGGCGTTATCATCAGCCTGTGCGCTTCGGCGCCCTCGATGGGGTTGTCTCTGCCTGAACTGGGCGGTTCGCTAGCTGTCGGCGTCATGCTGTCTGGCGCTGCTGTCATTGTGCTCGGCCTGCTCGGATTTGGAAGCGTCCTGCAGCGTTGGTTCAATTCATTCGTCATGTTCGTCGTGCTGACGCTGCTTGGCGCTCAATTAGTATTCATCTTTGCTAAAGGGATGTTGGGGCTTAATGACAGCGAGAGTATTGACCCTGCTGTTGCCGGTCTATCCATTGCAATTGTCGCGCTAACGTTATGGCTTAACATTCGGGGCCGGGGGTTCGTTAGCAATTTCTCCATTCTTATCGGGATTGTGGCCGGATGGGCCGCTTATGCGGTACTCTTTCCCGCAGCGGAAACGGAACTGGCTGCTTCCGGATTTGCATGGCGCCCTTTCGTCTGGGGGAAGCCTGATTTTTATCAATTGAATGCAGGCATCGTTTTGATGTCCTTCATCACGGGACTGCTCAGCCTGTCCAATACGGTGGCGACGCTGAAAGCGGCAGAGGAATTATACGGCCGGCCGACGACCGTGCGTCAATATAAAGGCTCTTTGACCGTGACAGGCTTAATGTATATGTTGAGCGGCATATTCAGCTTGGTTCCCTTTGCAACCTATGCGTCTTCTATCGGTTTTCTCCAGTCAACGCGCATTACCGAACGCCGACCTTTTATGATAGGAGCTTGCGCCTTTGCGCTGTTCGGCGTGTGTCCTCCCGTGGCGCAATGGTTTGCTTCCATGCCGTTGACAATTGGCAATGCGGTGCTGTTCGTAGCCTACTTGAGCATGCTTGGCTCTGCACTGCGCCATCTGGAAGGGGTCCGATTCAGCGCCCGCACCATTTACCGGGTGGCCCTGCCTATTTTCGTCGGCCTTGCCTGGATGACGATTCCGAATGAAGCATGGGTGCAGATGCCGGCGCTGGTCCGGCCGCTTATATCGAACGGATTGCTGATGGGCATTTTGCTGACTTTAATGATGGAATGGATCGTGCCATGGGAGCGATTGGATGCATGACAGGTTCCATTTATATTGCAGCGTATGGAAACTGAAATGCTGTTCATCCATTAAAAAAGCAGACTGTGGGCAATCAACGGCAGTCAGCTTTTTCGCTATGCAAACCTGGTGGCAACCGTTACAATATAATAATAGACAAGTTGAGGTGATAATGATGGCAGAATGGTACGAGCGAAGCTTCGGTCGTGACTATTTACTTGTGTATAAGCATCGGGACTTTCAAGGGGCAACCGAGGAGGTCCACCGTATGATGGATTGGCTTAAGCTGTCGTCCTCTGCGACCGTGTTGGATTTATGCTGCGGAATGGGCAGGCACGCGCTTGCGCTTGCCGATGCCGGCTATCAGGTGACAGGCATAGACTTATCGGAGGTGCTGCTGCACGAGGCCGTGAAGCATGATGCGGAAGGAAAGGTGACGTTCATCCGCGGCGATATGCGGGAACTCCCGGTGGACGGTCCTTACGATGCAGTGGTGAACTTATTCACTTCATTCGGATATTTTACCGATAATGTTGACAATGCACGGGTGTTTCAGCAAATATTCCGCGTTTTGAAGCCGCAGGGACGATATATTGTAGATTTCCTGAACCCTGCCTATGTCAAGCAGCACTTGGTGCCGCAGTCGGAGCGTGCATCCGAAGGGACTCTTATTCAGGAACGCCGCAGGATTGAAGACGGATTCGTTAAGAAGGATATTACGTTAACCGATATGGTGATGAACGACAAACGGCAATATGAAGAGCGCGTCCGTCTGTATGAGCTTCCGGATTTCGAAGTCATGATGAGCGAAGCAGGGCTTCAATTGGACGCCGTATACGGAGGTTATGATGGCATGCCTTATGCTGAACAGCAGGCGGCGCGGATGATTATGGTCGGGCATAGACCCTGATCGGCCGGAACATCAATAAACGGACGGAGGCCAAGACATGACTGTAAAGCTGGATTACATAGCCGAGCATATCATTCAAGTCAAAGTTCCGCTGCCGTTCTCCCTGCGATGGGTCAATGCTTATTTGCTGAACGGGGAGGATGGATGGACGATCGTCGATCCGGGGTTGCGGACGGAGCAGGCAGCACGCACATGGGTAGAGGTCTTTGCCCAGCTGCATATCAACAGCGGCGATGTGGCGCAAATCGTCCTTACCCATTATCATCCGGATCATCTCGGCATAGCGGGCGAGCTGCAACTGCAGTTCGACGTGCCGGTATGGCTGTCGGAGACGGGGTGGCGGCATGCGCAAATGTTATGGGAATCTTCCCAGGCGATGGCGGCCGCCATGCAACGGCTATTTGAAGAGCATGGCGCGCCGGATGAGGTTGTGCAGGCCATAGGTGTTCATATGGACAGTTTCATTCCGCTTGTGTCTCCGCTTCCGCAGGTGAGCTTTATCCGGGACAGCCAACAAGTGGCCTTTGGCGGCCGCAACTGGAACACGATTGAGACGCACGGCCATGCTCCTGGGCATATGAGCTTCTATGACGAAGCAAGCCGCGTTCTGATCGCCGGGGATCATGTGCTGCCGCAGATTTCGCCCAATGTAAGCTTTATGCCGGGAAGCGATCCGGAGCCGCTTCATTCTTATATGACGGGACTTGAGCGGCTATTGCAACTTAAAGTCGATCTGGCGCTGCCGGGTCACCGCCATCCGTTCAGCCACTACTCCTCCCGCATCGAGGAGCTGCTCCGCCATCACGAGGAGCGTCTTGCAGGGCTCGCCGCTTCCTTGACCGAACCGCGAACGGCTTATGAGCTGTGCTGCACCTGGTTCGGCTCGCTTGAACGGCTGACGGTACATCAGTTCCGGTTCGCGCTGGGTGAGACGCTCGCTCATTTGATTGAGCTTGAACGCCGTGGTCTGGCGCGGAAGCTTCGCCCGCAGTGTACATGGCAATGGACAATGACATCCGGCATGTAGCGTGTTTCGTTCGCAACTGCGTTAAAACATGGCAGTGGAGTCGTAGTGCCGGATCGCGATCCAGGCGCAACGGGAACTTCGTTCTAGCGGGCGGCACTTCAACCGGCTTGACGAACTCGAAGCCGGCGATGAAATTAAAATCGAAACGACGAACAACACTTATGTATATAAGGTGAATACGAAGTTTGTAGTTGAACCGGAAGACTTGTCCGTGCTTGATCAAAATAAGGATGACAAGGAATTGACGCTGATTACTTGCGAACCGATGGATAATCCGACACATCGGCTCATTATTAAGGCAGAGATACTTGAAGAGGAGGTTCAAAGAGATCCCTTTTGATCACGAGGCATATCAGGGAATTGATTACGGGTTGAAGATGGAGCAGGAAGCTCCAATGAAAGCCGCCGCATCTTATACATGCGGCGGCTTTTATGCTTGTCCAAAACAGGCTTGTCCGGGGCGTGGATCAAGGCTTTGGAGTGTAAAAGTTTTGCGTGTAAAACACGTTTGATTTGCCGTCGAAGGATACCCCGACGCCCAGTCGTTCATAATCGCCCATTATATTTTTGCGGTGCTTGCTAGAGTTCATCCAGTCCTCATGGACAAAGATGGCGCTTGTCTGGCCGGCTGCAATATTTTCTCCAGCGGCTATGTAAGTGATCCCGTCCTTTTTGATCCGATCGAAGGGTGTTTTTCCGTCAGGATTGTTATGGTTGAAAAAATTTCTGCTTTTCATGTCTGTGCTATGCTTGCGCGCAGTATCGGCAATAACGTCGTCCCACTCGTATGGTTCCTTCCCATAACGCACGCGTATAGCATTGGTCAGATCGAATACTTCCCGTTCAAAGCTTTCACGCAAGCGCTCACTCGGCGTACCGTAATATCCTTTAAACGCTAATTCCGTCTCCGCAGCGATAAGCTGTATCGCCGTAACCGTATCCTGCTGGCTCAAATCGTAAAATAGGATTGCATATAAGTCGCCGACTCGATGAATGGTCAGCTTGCGGCCGTTGTCTTTGTAGTTATAGATGGTGTTTCCTTTTTTAATCTTGGTCAGTGCGGGACCGAGTGCTGCTTCCACCTCTGATCTCGTCGAGCCGAAATGAATGCCGCTCGCGGCTGTCCAATCTTGGGAGTTCGTGTAGAGAGCTACTACTTTGCCGTTATTCACGCCAACCTGCAAGTACCGCTTATAATTGTGATTGTAGACATACCATTCAAAGCCGTATTCGCTTATATCCTTGCGGGCAGGTTCTCCTAATAGTTCAAACAAAGCCTGTTCGCTTATGCCAATGGATACGCCTTGCACTATAAAATCAGTTTGGTTCTTCCAACTTGGCTTCGCAATTGTCTGGGTATGACGGTCAGATGAGCCGCTTGATGCCGTCGCATGATGCTCATTGGCTGCCTGTGCTGGTTGGGAGGAATAGAACAAGGCCAAAATCATAATGGCGATGAATAAGGATGCATACCTCTTTTCTCGTTGTCTAAACTGCTGCCGTCTATGTACCGCAGCGTTGGTGCCTAATGTTGAAACAACATGTTTCGACATAATACCAACTCCCATTTATTAATGATGTATGTTTGAATGAGAAGGAATAACGGTATGTTAGGGCGACGGCAAAAAGCGCAACGACAAATGTCGCAATTAGGGCAACCCGGCTATCATCGCATGTATACACACGCATTAGACCCGTGGCTTTGCGTCCTCTGCTTTCGCTAGAGTTTGCCGTTACCCATTTCTTCATATCAATGTAACTATCTCCACTATATATGAGTCAGAAAAGGTTGTACATACTAACTTGCGAAATTACAACCCGAAAGGCCTCGTTTCCTTGAAGGCTAATTGGTTAGTTTTGCGCGAATATTTTTTTTCGTGCTAACCATACGACGAGTGCTAATGTACATAATATGGCACCTATCACAGGCGCGACAGGAGCGTCTTCGCCTGTTTGAGGCAGCGTATCCGTATGTTTCGGACTGGATTTTGGCTGTTCCTCCTTGTTCGGCTCGGAGTCGGTACCGCCATCTACCTCGGTATCATTGGCGTCGTCGTTGTTTTCATCTTGCTCTCCTTCAGTGTTGTCTTCCGGATAGTTGACATCGGAAGGTTCATCGTGTTCTGAACCCGGATTAGATGGCTCAGACGGTCTGCCCGGCTCCGTCGTTGGATTCGTTGAAGATGAACCTCCTCCGGAATTGCCCGAACGATCTGACCCGCCTGGCCGATCAGGATCGGGATCTGGGCCGGGTTCCGCCGGTTTGCGAATGAGTCCCGCATCGATTGTCATGTTATGCTCGCCTTGGGCAAGAGCTATGATATCAGTCCACCCGTCCTTATAAGCGTTGGAATCAAGTGCCCTATTGCCGCCTGCGTCTTTCAGAGTAAAGGTATAACCGTCCGGTGCAAAGAATTTCACCTTATAGTACCTGAACTGTAGTATACGGAGCGGGTCACTGTGGAAGCGAGTTTCTTGCTCGCTTCATTGTTGTACAACTCCACCCTAACACCGTTGATGCCAGTATCCCCATCGTCCTGAATTCCATTGCCGTTCGTATCAAACCAGACATATTTTCCGATTGCTCCCTTTTTCGGTTCAGGGTTGGGCGGGAGTTTTTTCTTTACTAATCCGGCATCGATGTCATGGCGCTTATCGCCTCTATTGAGCTCAATGATGTCCGTATTGCCTTCTGGCTTGGCGTCGGAATCAAGGTTCCTGTCATCGCCTGCGCCTTGTTTAGTGAACCCGGCTAAATTGGAATCATTCGTCTGAATTCCGGTGCCATCTTTGTCAAACCAAACATAATTGCCGATCTCAGCCTTCGGACTATTCTTGATTTTAATTCCTACCTTGAGCGGCTCGGCTGGCAACAGGTCGGTATTGGTGTCGGTCCGTGTAGCCGTGAAGCCGAAAGAATTCCATGCGAATCCTCATCTCCGACCGGTGCCCCAACAGGCGACCTCATTGTCCATTCCAGAACTTTCGTTTCTCCAGGTTTTAAAGCAGATTGCTGCGCAAACACCCGGCAGAACGTCGGCAATGGTCACATGGCTTACGTTAAGATTTCCGTATTTTTCTGAACTGTTTTTTCCCTATATATTTTTGAGCGTTATTTGGTAGGTGACATTAGTCCCGGGCCGAGGTTGAATTCCCTCTACGGGAACGACCCGCTCCTTTACGAGCGTTCATTCTGCGGAAGCGACTGCCGTGACGGCAGCGGTATTGAACTCGACAGGCGTGCTGTCAGGGCTGCGTTTCTCCCGTTCTACTGGAAAGACTGTAATCGATCGTATAAGTAAACTTCTTTCCAGAAAGCACCTCTTGTTCGTTCACGCTCAACCTGATGATGCTGCCATCGCCTGATGCATCATTGGCATGTGCCGCTGCAGGGGTCAGCACGACATTCAATACAAGCACTAACGCCCATACAATCGCCTGCAACTTCTGGATTGTCTTCATACGGATGGTTCCTCCTTTCCTTGATTTTCATTTATGAACTTGGTAACGCGCTGAATCTCGAAACTAAGGCCAATTATTGAAGCACACCTCCTTGAAATAGGGACAAGTCGCCCTGCATCATGGCTTTCGCTTCTTGTCCATGAAAACGATTGGTTCCACCCATTTCCCAAGGTGCTTTCCTACGGTATATTAAATGATCCATCTATACAAAATCTGAAACTTGGATTGCGTATTGTTATGCATCCGCACAAAAAAAGCCGATGATCACCGCAACCGGTTTTCATCAGCTTTATTTATCGTAGCTATTCATTTTCTCGCAATTTCTCCATTTCCTGTTCGCGTTCGGCCTGCTTCCTGTGGGCGATTCTGCTGCTGGCCGCAGCCGCGATGGCACCGACGATATCATCGAGGAACGTGTGAATTTCACCGTCGCGCTTGTCGTTCAGCTTCTCCAGAATGCCCGGCTTTACTTTATCCACATACCCGAAGTTCGTAAATCCGATGCTTCCGTATACATTGACAATCGAGAACGCGAGCACTTCATCCACGCCGTACAAGCCTTCGTCATTCTCAACCATTTCCTGAAGGGCGGGAAACAGCTTGCCTTCTTCAGCCATAATATCGAGCTGGATACCCGTCAATACAGCGTTCTGAACTTCACGCTTCTCCAGCACCTGCTCCACATTGTATATGCAATACTCCATCGTCAGTTCCGGAAAATACTGCTGTTGCAGAAACATAACGAGCTCCGCGATTTTATCAACGGTCACGCCTCGTTTCAGCAGCCATTCGCGCGTAGCCCTTTCCACTTTTTCACTGTCCAAGCTGTACGGTTTAGTCGCTTCGCGAGCAATTGGTTCGATCGGTTGAGTCATGGCAGTCACCTCTTTTTCTTTCACTTCCATATTATTTCTTCAGATGGGTACTCTTATGTATACGACAAAGATATACTCAATACCTTCATTCTCAAGTGGAGGTTGTTCAAAAAATCCCTAAAACCGTCATGTTTTGGGCAGCCTGCTCGTATATATAGGACAAACGGGAGGGGAACGCATCACACTCACCCCTGACGAAATCGCCATTAAGGAGGTTGTTTCGCATATGTTGCGGACACGAGGATTACGACAAGGGGCGCTCGCGGTCATGCTGACACTGCCTTTATTGCTTAGCGCATGCGGAGGAAGCGACGGAGCGATAGATCAGCCGCCTGCCGATGTGGAGGCGCAAATGTTGACTGCCGCGGAGGGGAAGACCAGCTCGCTCGGGACAAGCCCGTCTTTGCAGGATGAAGCGCACATGAATGCCAATATGACGGTGTTCGTGCAGGACCGCCACGGTTATTTGGCCCCGATCTCATATCAATGGGATGCGGACAATACGAAGTCGCTGGCGCAAGCGTCCTTGGAACTGCTTGTAGACGGAGGCACGCATAAAGAGAAGTTGCCGTCCGGATTTACAGCGACGCTCCCCAAAGGGACAACCGTAACGAACTTGACGCTTAAGCCGGATCAGAAGCTCGCTATCGTCGAGCTGTCGAAGCAGTTTGCTAACTATGAACCGGCAGAGGAGCGTAAAATATTGGAGTCGATCACATGGACGCTGACCTCTTTGCCTGAAATCGAGAATGTCCAGCTGTGGATGGATTCGCAGAAGTTGAATGAAATGCCAGTGGATGGCACGCCGCTCGATGTGCCGCTAAACCGCCAGTTCGGAATTAACGTGGAGAAGTCGGACACGGTCAGCTATTTGCGCTCGATGCCGGTCACGCTCTATTTTTCCAGCTACAACGAGGACGGGAAATCATATTTTGTTCCGGTTACGCGCCTGATCGAACCTTATGACGAGCCTGTCCAGGCAACGCTTGAGCAAATGATCGAAGGTCCGCTGGATAAGAAAGCGATGGCGATGGCCGCTACGAAGGAAACGAAAATTAACGGTATCTCCCGCGCGGGCGATACGCTGACGGTCGACTTGGCAGACAGCATGTTCGCTGAAGGAGATCCGATTCCCGCGGAGCTGCTTAAATCCGTCGTGCTGTCGTTAACAGAGCAGAAAGGCATTGCCAAGGTGCAGGTCAAAATAAACGGAATAACGGATATTCAAGGCACTGATAAGAAAGACTATTCTGTGCCGGTTGCACGTCCCGTAGTGAATTTGGCTTGGAAAGGTTGATGATTTTCGCCAAGGTCTTTGGTAGAATAGGGGATGTTACTTTACGGATGACAGTGGAATTGTAGGAGGCACTTACATGAGAAGCAACGGACGAAAGGCGGATGATCTCCGCCCAATTACGATTCGGACGAACACGAATAAATATGCGGAAGGATCCGTTATGATCGAAGTAGGCGACACAGTCGTTATGTGTACGGCTTCGGTCGATGAGAAAGTTCCCCCGTTTATGAAAGGTCAAGGCAAAGGGTGGATAACGGCGGAGTATTCCATGCTTCCGCGCGCGACGCAAGTTCGCAACCAGCGCGAATCGGCACGCGGCAAGGTAAATGGGAGAACGATGGAAATTCAACGCCTAATCGGACGCGCGCTGCGCTCTGTCGTGGATCTGCATGCGCTCGGCGAACGGACGATTACGCTCGATTGCGACGTTCTTCAGGCAGACGGGGGGACGCGCACGACTTCGATTACGGGAGCATTTGTCGCCATGGCCATGGCCGTCAACAAGATTGCCAACCAGCACTCGCTCCCGAAATTCCCGATCACCGACTTTTTGGCTTCTGTTAGCGTAGGGATTATTCAGGGTGAAACGCTGCTTGATTTAAATTATAGCGAAGACTCTACCGCTAAAGTGGATATGAACGTCGTTATGACGGGTAACGGCAAATTCGTTGAAGTTCAAGGAACAGGCGAAGACAGCCCGTTTTCGCGTGAAGAATTGAATGAACTGCTCGCCAGCGCAGAGAAGGGCATCATGAGTATCGTGGAACTGCAGAAGGAAGCGCTTGGCCCGATCGCGGACAAAATTGCCGTACAGGCGATGGCTGCTGCAGGGGGGGCTGACGGACATGGAAATCGCAAGTAATACGATTATTATTGCGACTCAGAACAAAGGCAAGCTGAAGGAATTTCAGCTTGCCTTCTCTCCTCTGGGCAAGCAGGTGTTGAGCATGGCGGACTTCCCGCATATTCCGGACATCGAAGAAGACGGCGAGACCTTCGCCGAGAATGCGCTGAAGAAGGCGAAGACGATGGCGGAAGCTTTATCGCTTCCGGTGTTGGCCGATGATTCGGGGCTGTGCGTAGAACGCCTAGGCGGGGCGCCAGGCGTCTATTCCGCACGCTATGCAGGCGATCACGGCAATGACCAGGCCAACAATGCGAAGCTGCTGGCAGAGCTGGCGAAGCTGCCGCAGATGGATAGGGGAGCAGGCCTGCCGCTTGAGGCGGGAGCCCCGATACTGAGCCAGGCGCAATTTGTATGCGTGCTGGCGCTGTTCGATCCGGCTTCAGGTCAAGCCTTGGAAATACGGGGCACGGCTGATGGTTATATTATCAACGAAGCGCGCGGCACGAACGGCTTCGGCTATGATCCTTTATTCTATCTGCCCGAGTTCGGCCGCACGATGGCTGAGCTGTCGCCAGAGGAGAAGCAAAGCATCAGCCATCGCGGAGATGCCATCCGGCAGCTTCGGCAGCAGCTGCGTTAAAACCGATTGAAAACAGCTATATATGAGACACCTGGCTGCATTATGCATGTTTAGGTGTCTTTTTCTATAAGGTTACTCAGATTTAGTCCTTCCCAAGCGCGAGAAAATGTGAGAGAATATTTTCCAACAAGGCAAAAGGAGGATGGATGATTATGAGTGAGGCAACACGGACATTTGGATTAGAAACGCTGGCGGTTCATGCCGGCCAAGAGGTGGATCCTACAACCTTATCGCGCGCGGTTCCATTGTATCAGACAACGTCTTATGCATTTAAAGATACAGATCATGCGGCGAATTTATTCGCTTTGAAGGAATTCGGCAACATCTACACGCGCTTGATGAATCCGACTACCGACGTGTTCGAGAAGCGGGTTGCTGCATTGGAAGGCGGAGCGGGCGCGCTCGCGACGGCATCGGGACAAGCGGCGATTACATACGCCATCCTGAACATTGCCGGCGCAGGCGACGAGATCGTATCTGCCACCAGCTTATACGGAGGAACGCACAATCTTTTCTCCACCACGCTCAATAAGCTGGGCATTAAGGTCCGTTTCGTTGATTCGAGCGAACCGGAGAACTTCCGCAAAGCGATTACAGATAAGACCAAGGCGCTCTACGCGGAGGTTATCGGCAATCCTCGAGGCGACGTGTTGCATATTGAAGCCGTCGCCAAGATCGCCCATGAGAACGGCATTCCGCTCATTGTCGATAATACATTCCCGAGTCCATTCCTCCTTCGGCCGCTTGAACACGGCGCCGATATCGTCGTTCATTCCGCTACGAAGTTCATTGGCGGGCACGGCACCTCCATCGGAGGCGTTATCGTAGACGGCGGCACGTTCAATTGGGCATCCAATGACAAATTCCCTGGCTTAACCACTCCTGATCCAAGCTATCACGGTCTGGTCTATACGGAAGCCGTTGGCCCAATCGCTTATATTATCAAAGCTCGGGTGCAGTTGATGCGCGATATGGGGGCAACAATGTCTCCGTTCAATGCCTTCATGCTCCTGCAAGGACTCGAGACGCTGCATCTTCGCATGGAGCGGCACAGCGAGAATGCCTTGAAGGTAGCTCAATTTTTGGAGAATCACGAAGCTGTTCAATCGGTCAGCTATTGCGGGTTGTCAAGCCACCCTTCCTATGATCTGGCGCAAAAGTATTTGCCTAAAGGCCAAGGCGCAATTGTGACCTTTGAAATTAAAGGCGGCATCGATGCGGGGCGGAAGATTATCGAACATGTCAAATTGTTCTCCCATCTGGCCAACGTCGGCGATTCGAAGTCGCTCATTATACATCCTGCAAGCACGACCCACCAGCAATTGAGCGAAGAAGAGCAAATTGGGGCAGGCGTAGGTCCCGGAATTATCCGTTTATCCATCGGCACCGAATCGATTGACGATATTTTGCATGACCTCGAGCAAGCCATTGCGGCAAGCCAATTATAAATGGCGCAACTGACAGCCTGCCTGGATTATCGGTTGGGTGTGGCTGAGAGGAGAATTTCGCCCGGATAACGTTCGTAATAAGATGAACTCATCGCATCATTCATTCAGCGCAGCCGCGAGGCTGCGTTTTTTCAATATGGGATGAGGCTGTGCGAGAAGCGATTGAACGTTGCCATCTGGTGAAGCGACAGTTTCAGTTATATAAAAGCCCCGCAGCGGCAGACGCCAGAACGTCCTGCCGGTACGGGGCGGGGGTTGAATTTAACCGCTACCAAGCCACACGTATGTTATATTCTCTAAGCCATACGTCGACCTGGAGTAAGTAAGCGAACAACTGCGGGCCGGACATCAATTGGCCGAACCACGGCAGATGAGAGCTGGCCTCATCGGAGGCGGCAATGCCGCGAATCCGCTCCGCATCGATGAACTGATGCAGCGGTGAGGTTGAATCATCGAGGCGTTCCAATGCTTTTCGACGCACGCTATTCAAGTAATTCGGGTTATGTGTTTTCGGATAGGGGCTTTTCTTGCGGTACAGCACATCATCGGGCAGGACGCCCTCGAGAGCTTTGCGAAGCAGGCCCTTTTCCCGTCCGCCATAAGTTTTGATATCCCAAGGAATGTTGAAGACGTACTGGACCAAGCGATGATCGGTGTATGGCACGCGGACCTCCAAGCCGACGCCCATGCTCATCCGGTCTTTGCGATCGAGCAAAGTCGGCATGAAGCGAGTGATGTTCAAATACGACATCACCCGCATTCGCGTCGATTGGGCGTCTTCTCCAGGCAAGGGAGGCACTTCGTTGACCGCTTGCGCGTAGCGGTCAGCCACGTATTCCTCCGCACGGATGCGCTCCCTCACTTCGGGCTTGAGCAGGCTCGCCCGGAGCGTAGTTGAGAGCGCCCAGGGAAAAGTGTTGGCATTGAGCGCCTCTTCCCGGTGGAACCAAGGATAACCGCCGAACACCTCATCTGCGGCTTCCCCTGACAAAGCGACGGTCGCTCCGTGTTTAATTTCGCGGCAGAACCGCAGTAAAGATCCATCCACATCTGTCATGCCGGGCATATCCCGGACACGCACAGCGTCTTCCAAGGAAGCGACCAGCTCCGGTGTATCGAATTTAATCCAGTGATGCTCTGTGCCGAGCGCTTCAACCATACGTTGTATCCAAGGTTCATCCGCATTCGGCTGGAAAGCGTGTGCTTTGAAGTGCTTATCATTATCCACATAGTCTACGGAGTACGTATGCACTCGGCCCAATCCATGCCGCTCGTAATGACGAACGGATAAAGCGGTTAAGGCGCTTGAGTCCAACCCTCCTGACAGCAAGCTGCACACAGGCACGTCAGACACAAGCTGCCGCTCGACCGTATCCTCCAGCAGCATGCGCACGTGCGCGGCGGTTTCTTCCGCATCTTCTTCATGTGGAGCGCTTTCGAGCTTCCAATATGTGCTTATCGCGAGACCGTTGTGATCATAGCGAAGCGTGCGTCCGGGACGAAGCTCGCGCAGGGCATCGTAAACCCCATGTCCCGGTGTCCGCGCTGGGCTGACCATCCAAATCTCTGCCATGCCTTCCAGACCAATGACAGGCTCGATATCGGGGTGTGCGAGGAGCGCCTTCGGCTCCGAACCGAATACGAACCATCCTTCGCCGCGCGCATAGAACAACGGTTTGACCCCCAGCCGATCGCGGGCCATGAACAGCCGCTGCTCGGCTTCATCCCAGATCGCAAATGCAAAAATACCGTTCAGCCGCTCTACGCAGGCATCCTTCCACTCCAGATAAGCGACGAGCAGCACTTCGGTATCACATTGTGTGAGAAATTGATGTCCGCGGCTTTGCAGCTCGGATCTCAATTCCTTTGTATTGTACAATTCACCGTTATAGGCGATGGCGAAGGCGCCGCGTTCTGTCTGGCGAATCATCGGTTGTGCGCCGTTTACCGGGTCAATGACGGACAAGCGCCGATGCCCTAATGCACAGGGTCCGGAGATCCACGTTCCTTTGGCATCCGGGCCGCGAGCTGATAATGTTTCGGTCATTTGCTCTAAAATGCCGGAGCATTGGGTCAAGTCCCGGTGCCAGTCAATCCAACCAGTTATTCCACACATGTTACGTTCATCCTCTCCGCATCAATCTGTCCCCCGGAAGACCGAACACACCGGGCAGCTGGAAGATTGAGATAATACCATGGGTATGCGCAAAACAGCATAAGATGTATGTCCATCGGGAGATGATAAGAAAAACTCCTTATGAAGTTATTGAGGAGCGGCCGCGTGAGGCATACGCTGTGATGCTGCTGGAGACATACAGGTCATTCATGATGTTTTTTTGGCGAAGCCCATCGCTTGCGCGCGGCAGAAAAAAGGAGGTGTGCAATGAAGCGCCAACCTTACTATGTGTCTGTTCAACAGCGGACAGTCGTAACGGATCCTACGTCCGGGAGGTATGAATTTATTGTTGAAGCGACCGGAGCGGAGCGTGAGCATTTGCAGGCGTTGATTGATGATTTGGGGGATGCGGAGACCGATGCGTTCCGTAACTACTTCACGCTTATCATGCGTCAATCGAATGAAGAAATAAACATGTCCTACCAGCAAAGAGTGCATGCGGTATATATGTACATTCATAAGCTCGGTAACGCTGATACGAAGCGCTTCGTGGAGCAAATGTTCGATCGGCAATCGTAGCCTTGGGAAAGGCACAATGTAATCGGAGGAGAGCAGACATGATCGAGATTAAAGCAACCAAATTCCGGCGGCCCGTGGAGATTGACGGGCGCTTATGCGCCGAGGTCGGCATCATTCCGGCAGATGACAAAGAAATTCCGCTGCTTGCATATATTGCCCCCGTCCGTAACGGCGGTTATGAATTGGTCCGCGTCGTGCGCAATGATGCAAGCATGGCTAACGATTGGTATGACAACAATATGCATACCGCATTTGAAGAAGTAGCGGCGGAAACCTTTATCACGAATGATTACGGAGTGGATTTCAATGCCAAATCGCAATTTTTGGATGCCGTGTTAGGTTCGACTGAAGTTCGATATGCGGTCGATGACTTGTTCCAGATGGATTGATGCATGCAGCGGGTTCCGGCGAACTCCTTGGGAAAGGAGGTGAAAAGAAGTGACAGAACAATTCAAACAGAACAAAGGCAACAAATACGTTCATCAGAAGAAGCATGCCAATGCGGTCCTAGCCGGCAATCATAAGCATCCTGCGGAGAAAAACCCGTGGGAATTCATAAACAAATAGCGGATCGGATGCCTGTACGCATCTTGGAGGAACAACGAAGGCCCTGCCAAGGAGGGCAGGGCCTTCGAGCTGTATCGGAGACATTAAAACGCTCCGCCTTCTCGCAATACGCGCACGCCCATAATGACGTTCCAGATGACGATGAACAAAGAAGCGATCCCCATAATAATGACGAGACCGATACTTAACAAAAACTGGGCTGTAAAGAAGCTGATCAACGCCATAACGATAAACGCATAGGGAAGAATGTGCGAAAACAATGCGCGGCCGGCATGATGCTTAATATATGGATCACTGGCCACGAGCCAAATTACAAGCGGTAAAATAAACCCGGCAAAGAATATGCTGAAATAGCTTAGCGAAGACAATATGTGTCGAGTCGACATGTTATTCTCCTCTCGTCCATAGTAAGAACAGTATATCAGATTATTTGGAATTCCATTACCGGCAACTACCCGATGTGCGCCAGCCATTATCAGGAGCTTGCAATTGATGCAGTCATCTACTTCCCGCATCAATTGCTGAACACAAAAAAAGCCGCCTGTGCAGGCGGCATTATGTATTCGCAAATGGCGTCCCAGGAGGGATTCGAACCCCCGACCGACGGCTTAGAAGGCCGTTGCTCTATCCAGCTGAGCTACTGGGACAGGTAAAGAAGAAAAATTAGAACATTTATGATTTTAACAAAAAAATTCGTTTCATGCAACAGTTAAATCAGAAATAGATCATTATTATTTTTTGCATCCCTCTTGATCCGCCATTGCATCACGTTTATTATCCGCAGCGCACCCATGCAATGGATGGCTATTGAACAGGAGGTAGCGCGGTATGTTATAATGCGATTGTAACCGCTCCCGGCAACGGTTTGATGCAAATACATAGGATACTAAATAGAAGAATACGTGTAAGTTCAAAGCAGTTGGTTTGTAAAGAAAGAAGGTGCTCGTATGACGGAAGAACATTCCCCATCGACAAAAAATAAAGTCGTTCTATTTCCGAAAACGCATGATTACTATCAAATTGAACTAACCCGAATGTTGGAAACTGAACGGTACGGCGAGGCAATCTCTTTGCTGCGTTTTCTGCTGCAGTGCGACGGGGAGGATTCCCGCATTCGCGCAGAATGGCACGCATTGCTGCAATGGCTGACTTCGGCGTTTCCGGAAGCAGAACGGCCTGAGGACGGTTGGCAACTCGGAGCCGGCGATCCCGGCGAGACTTCATCTGCCGAAGAAGAAACGGAACGGGATATGCTCCGGCGTCAATTTCAAGAAAAGGTGCATGCGGATGAGCAATATACGGAGCGTCTGCTTGCTTCGCTTACGGAAGGCGATATGGATGATCGCAAGCTATTGGTGCTTGAGCAGCTTGCGGCAGCGGAAGATGCGCGCGTAGACGAGGCGCTCATGCTTCTGCTGGAGGAGCGGGAGCTTCACCCGCTTCTGCAATTCAGCATATTGCAAACATTGAAGCGCAGAGGCGTCGAAGGTGAGATCCGCTTCATGCGCGGGCAAGAGATTATCGTTGCCGATGTGGAAGCGACGCCGCTCGAGCTTGCCTCGTTTCCTTCCGCCGCCATCGCGCCGGCAGAGAGAGTCAACGATGCCGCCTCGGTGCGTGAACCGTCGCTGGCTTACTTTGCTCAAGAGATGTGGCATCAATATTTGAAGCTCATCTATGGTACGGAGCTTTATCGCACGCTGTGCGAGGGGGGGAAGTTGGAAGCGAATGCTTGGGCCGCGGCTTTGCATCGCATCGTGGCGCGTCTTTTGCACTTGGAAGAGGAAGAGTTCGAAGTAAAATCCATATACGGAATTACCGATGAGCTGCGAATCGTATATGAGCGTGCTCTCCGTTCGCTTACTCGATCATTAAGCGGTGAGTAAGGGGAAGAAGCGGCTTAACCGCAATATCATTTTGAACAAACTCTATAAATATAGCATATTGGATTGCGGCGATGCATGCTTTGAAGTGGCAAATACGCCCATCTTGAAAAAGTTTTCGTAGTCGGCTATACTATAATGGTTATTCTGGACGTGTTATGGTACACTCTAGCCATGTGATTTTTTTTGGAGGGGAAGGCATAAAATGAAAGCTACTTGGGAAAAAATAGAGAATAACGTTGGGGTTTTGGAAGTGGAGGTCAATGCGGATCGCGTAACGGAAGCACTGGACCAAGCATTTAAGAAAGTGTCCAAGCGTGCGAACGTTCCTGGTTTCCGTAAAGGACGAGTGCCTCGCCCGATTTTTGAAGCAAAATATGGCGTGGAAAGCTTGTACCAAGAAGCTATTGACATTATGCTTCCAGAGGCATATACCCAAGCGGTCAAGGAAACTGAAATTAAACCGGTAGATCAACCGGAAATTGAAGTTGAACAGATTGGCAAAGGCCAAACATTCAAGTTCAAAGCAAAAGTTACGGTTAAACCTGAAGTGAAGCTTGGTGATTACAAAGGCCTCGAAGTTGAGAAGCAAGAGGTTGAAGTAACGGACGAAGAGCTGAGTGCTGAACTGACACGCATGCAAGAGCGCCATGCCGAGCTTGTTATCGTTGACGAAGATACGGCAGCGACAGGCGACAGCGTCGTTATCGACTTCGAAGGATTCGTTGACGGTGAAGCATTTGAAGGCGGCAAAGCAGAACGCTATACGCTGGAACTCGGATCCAACTCGTTCATCCCAGGCTTCGAAGAACAGTTGGTCGGTCTTGGCACAGGCGACTTCAAAGACGTTGAAGTAACGTTCCCTGAGCATTATCATGCAGAGAACTTGGCTGGCAAGCCGGCTGTCTTCAAAGTAAAAGTTCACGAAATCAAGCGCAAGCAATTGCCTAAGCTTGATGATGAGTTTGCGAAAGACGTAAGCGAATTCGAAACGTTGGACGAATACAAAGCAGACTTGCAGAAGCAGCTTCAAGAACGCAAAGAGCGCGAAGCCGAATCGGCTCGCGAAGCGGCAGTTGTTGAAAAAGCGGCTCAAAACGCGGAAGTGGAAATTCCACACGCGATGATCGAGTCCGAAATTCAACATATGGTCAAAGACCTTGACAACCGCCTGCGCATGCAAGGCATGAACATCGACATGTTCTTGACGTTGTCCGGTCAGACGATTGCTGATTTACGCGAACAAATGCAAAAAGAAGCAAACACTCGCGTGAAGAACAACCTCGTGTTGGAGCAAATCGCGAAAGAAGAGAATGTGTCCATTTCGGATGAAGAATTGCAAGAAGAGCTTGAGAAAATGGCGAAAGCATATCAGCGTTCCGCTGAGGAAATTCGCACTATTTTAGAAAATAATGGTACGATCGACAACTTGCGTGAAGAAGCTGCAATTCGCAAAACGATTAAATTCCTCGTGGACAACAGTAAAAACTAATCACATATCAGCTGCAGAGATCACCTGCGGCGTAACAGGATAAGGCACGTTACTCTAAGAAGGCGTGCCTTATTTTTTCATAAGCCCAGCCATTTACGCCTATCACAACTCACACACATAACGTTTCACCACCCGAGCCAAGGGTGTACATATTGTATAAGTAGACTGTTGCTGGTTAGGGTACCATACCATACACGTGCGCAATTCAAATCAGGATCTTGATCGCTTCAAGGGAATAGGCCAATTTGCCGTACATACACTATTGGTAATCGGTGTAAAAATGACATCGAGTACAGAAAATGATAAAATACAAATGTATAGCTTTGTAAAGAAAAGAGGTCGGTACCATGAACTTAATCCCGATGGTCATCGAACAGACAAATCGCGGCGAACGCTCTTATGATATTTACTCGCGCTTGCTTAAGGACCGCATCATTTTCCTAGGCAGCGCAATCGATGATGACGTAGCCAACAGCGTCATTGCGCAATTGTTGTTTTTGCAGGCGGATGATCCGGAAAAGGATATTCACTTGTACATTAACTCTCCAGGCGGATCGGTTACGGCCGGTATGGCCATCTTCGATACGATGCAGCATATCAAGCCGGACGTTTCCACCATTTGCGTCGGCTTGGCGGCCAGCATGGGTTCTCTCCTGTTGACGGCGGGAGCGCCAGGCAAGCGCATCGCGCTGCCGAACAGCGAGATTATGATTCATCAACCCCTTGGCGGAGTGCGAGGGCAGGCGTCCGATATTAAGATTCATGCGGACTGGATTATCAAGACAAGACAGAAGCTTAACCAAATTTATGTAGAACGCACGGGACAACCGCTGGAGAAGATTGAACGCGACACAGACCGTGACAACTTCATGAGCGCGGATGACGCGAAGGCATATGGCCTCGTCGACCACGTTCTGCATCCGGGCAGTCCGGAGCTGAAGTAAGGGGGGATACCGAGTGTTTAAATTTAATGATGAGAAAGGCCAATTGAAGTGCTCGTTCTGCGGCAAGTCCCAGGAACAAGTACGGAAATTAGTGGCTGGACCTGGCGTTTATATATGTGACGAATGCATCGAGTTATGCAACGAGATTGTTGAGGAAGAGCTCGGTCACGAGGAAGAAATCGATCTGAAGGATATTCCGAAGCCGAAGGAAATCCGCTCTATTTTGGATCAATACGTCATCGGTCAGGAGCAAGCGAAGAAATCGCTGTCCGTAGCTGTATACAATCACTACAAGCGTATTAATACGCAGAACAAGATTGAAGACGTAGAACTGCAAAAGAGCAATATTTTGCTGGTCGGACCTACTGGTTCGGGCAAGACGCTCTTGGCGCAGACGATGGCAAAAATTTTGAATGTTCCGTTTGCGATTGCGGATGCGACTTCCTTGACGGAAGCGGGTTATGTCGGTGAAGACGTTGAGAATATTTTGCTTAAGCTGATCCAAGCGGCAGATTATGATGTGGAGAAAGCGGAGCGCGGCATTATATATATTGACGAAATCGATAAAGTGGCGCGCAAATCCGAGAATCCTTCCATTACGCGCGACGTGTCGGGCGAAGGCGTGCAGCAGGCGCTGCTCAAAATTTTGGAGGGGACGGTTGCTTCGGTACCGCCTCAAGGCGGACGCAAGCACCCGCATCAAGAATTTATTCAAATCGATACAACGAACATCTTGTTTATTTGCGGCGGGGCGTTTGACGGCCTGGAGCAAATCATTAAGCGTCGTGTCGGGAAGAAGATTATCGGCTTTAACGCGGACGGAGGACAGAAGGATCTCAAACCGGGTGAATATTTGTCCATGACGCTTCCGGAAGACTTGCTTAAGTTCGGCCTGATTCCAGAATTCGTAGGCCGCTTGCCGGTCATCTCCACATTGGAGCCGCTTGATGAGCATACGCTTGTCCGTATCCTGAGCGAGCCGAAGAACGCGCTCACGAAGCAGTATCAGAAGCTGCTTGAGATGGACAATGTGAAGCTCGAATTTGAAGCGGGCGCATTGGAGGCTATCGCGCGCGAAGCCATCAAACGAAGCACAGGTGCGCGCGGACTGCGGGCGATCATCGAGGGCATCATGCTCGATGTGATGTATGAAGTGCCGTCGCGTGACGATATTACGACATGTGTCATAACGGAACAAGTGGTCCGTGAACGAATGATTCCGGAACTAACGACGGATAAGAAGCAAGAGGAAAGCGCCTAACCGGCGCTTTTCCGTCCGTTTCCGGCATGGGAGAGAGTGAATCATGTATTTGCGACATCAGACTAGACCTGTTCAAGTAGGCAATGTAACGATTGGCGGGAGCAACGACGTTATCATCCAGAGCATGTGCACGACGAAGACGGCGGATGTGCAGGCAACCGTTGCCGAGATTCATCGTCTGGAGGAAGCGGGATGTCAGATAGTCCGTGTTACCGTCAACAATCAAGAAGCGGCGGAAGCGATTAAAGACATCAAAAAGCAAATTTCCATACCTCTCGTCGCAGATATTCATTTTGACTACCGCTTGGCGCTGAAGGCGATCGAGAACGGCATCGACAAAGTGCGTATTAATCCAGGCAATATCGGACGCCGCGAGAAGGTCGAAGCTGTGGTGAAAGCGTGCAAAGAACACGGGATTCCGATTCGCATCGGAGTGAACGCGGGTTCGCTTGAAAACCATTTGCTTGAAAAATATGGCTACCCTACACCGGAAGCGATGGTGGAGAGCGCTTTGTTCCATATCGGAATTTTGGAGGAGCTTGATTTCCACGATATTATCGTGTCATTGAAAGCGTCCGATGTGCCGATGGCGATAGCGGCTTATACGAAAGCTGCCGAGGTTATTCCATATCCCCTCCATTTAGGTATTACCGAAGCAGGAACGCTGTTCTCCGGGACGGTGAAGAGCGCTGCCGGCCTTGGTGCGCTACTGGCGATGGGGATTGGGTCGACGGTTCGTGTCAGCATAAGCGCTGACCCGGTCGAAGAAGTGAAGGTGGCTCGCGAGCTGTTGAAGTCGTTCGGCTTGATTACGAATGCGGCAACGCTCGTATCCTGCCCGACTTGCGGTCGGCTCGATATTGACCTGTTCTCGATTGCGAACGAGGTCGAAGAGTATATTTCGAAGCTGAAAGTGCCGATTAAAGTATCGGTGCTCGGCTGTGCCGTCAACGGACCGGGCGAAGCCCGCGAGGCAGACATCGGCATTGCTGGCGCCCGCGGTGAGGGATTGCTGTTCCGTTACGGAGAGATGATTCGCAAAGTGCCGGAGCAGGAGCTTGTCTCCGAGCTGAAGAAGGAAATTGATTATATCGTGACTGAATATGAACGCACCGGCAAGATTCCGGGCCGCAAGCATTAACGGTCACATACGCAAACACACGAACGTTGCCGCAACGTTCGTGTGTTTTTTTTGGCTGCTATGTAATTATGATTCCATTGCTGCCTCGGCCGCATGCTGCTTTGCCGCTTTGCCAGCCTTTCCCGATTGCTTGTCAAGGGCTTCGACTGACATACGGCTTGTCCCGTTGAAATGCCCGCCTTCTTTGATAATAAAAGCGCTGCAGCATGTATTGCCATTTAATCGGCCGGTTTGCTCGATGACAATCATTCCTGTTGCATCCACGTCTCCGTTCATTGTGCCTGCAATGATGGCGTTAGCCGCCCGCATATTGGATTCCACGACGCCGGTTTCTCCGATGGTGACATCACGGCTGCAAGTGACGTCTCCTTTAACGGTCCCCTCAATACGCAAATCGGTTTCGCAGTCCAACTGTCCTTCCAGCTTGGTCGCCTGTCCGATTAGCGTATCGGTACCGGGTGGTTTTTTAGCATTCGATGCTTTGGAAAACAAACTGAATCCCCTCTTTCGTATAATAACGTTGTTAGCGATTACGGCGGACTGATATAGCCCTCCGGGTCGATAGCTTCATCGCCTTGCCTGATTTCAAAATGCAGGTGAGGTCCGGTGCTCCTGCCGGTCGAACCTACTTCTCCGATGATTTGCCCTTTTGCTACCTTGTCTCCTGCTTTGGCCAAGCGTTTGCTCATATGCAAATACCGGGTAGAGAGGCCGTTATGATGTTTGATAATAATATAGTTGCCTTTCAATGCATCAACATCTGATGCGATTACTTCACCTACTGCGGCGGCATAGACGCTGTCTCCGGTATTTCCTGCAATATCCAAGCCTGAGTGAAACGCATTGCTGCGGTGGAATGGATCGTCCCGGTCTCCGAATGCGGAGGTGATGCGCGTGCTGTTTGTAGGCCATAGAGTTGGCGTCGCATCCAGTTTTTTCTTGAATGAATCCGCTTGCTCAAGCAAGAGCGGAATCTCTGTTTCCCATTCGTTCCAAGTTCGTTCCATTTGCTCCAGCTGTCTGCGCGATTCGTGCCACATGGATAATGCGGGATGCGCGTCAACCAACGACTTCGTCTGCTCTGTGAATGATACCCGCTGCGGCGGCAAGGCAGATTCAATGAATTCTCCGCCCACGGGTATTAGGCCGGGCAGCTGCGCAAAAGGCCGCTCTCCGGATAACGGCGCCGGCGGCTTCTGTGCCGCCGGCGTGTCGGCCTTGCTTGACACATGAAGATAAGAGCGAAGCTGGCGTTCCCATTGCGACACTTTGTCCATCCGTATCTTCATTTGAGCGGAGGCTTCAGTGATAACGGCTAATTGCCGGTTCATTTCGGCAAGCTGGCGTTCCTTTTGCGTGAGATTCGACTCAAGCTGTTCGACTTGTGTGAGGGCGTGATGAATGGTAACGCGCTGAATAACGAACGATATAAGCAGGGTTTGAAAAATTAGAATGATAACAAAGGTGACAAGCATAACTATTGTCTTAGGCAATCTATATTGAATCGCCGGTCGATTGGCGCCTCGAATTAGCATCCATGTCCAGCTGCGGTCGTCAGACCTGGCCATCGTTGCATCCTCCCTTTAATATGGCGGGTTTGAATAGATCTTCATACATACATACAACACTCCTATTGTACATGATCTACAGAAAATTGGAAGCGAATTAGTCAATATTTGATGGAATAAATCAAGATGTGTCGGCTGTTAAAAGGTAAAATTTATCACTAATAGTAATATGATAAAAAACATTTTGCCATTAGCGTTAATTTAAGTTACAATCATTCTTGTTGCGTGTTAGTAAACTTAACATACTGAGAATCGGCTCGAAGATATTCAACAAGAAAGGGTGCGGTATATGATTGAAAAAATCCAAGACTCGATTGGATACTTTAATGATCTATGGTACTTAATGCTCATTTTTATATTAATTGCCGCAGGACTTTATTTTTCGTTGCGAACGAGATTCGTTCAGCTTTCGGCGATAAAAGAAACATTCCGCATCATGTTGGGACGCGATACCAAAAAGACGAGTGGCCATGAGAAGGGCGTATCCTCTTTCCAAGCGTTTGCGATGAGCACGGCTTCCCGTGTAGGTACGGGCAATTTGGCAGGGGTAGCCCTCGCCATCTCGCTCGGGGGGCCGGGGGCTGTATTCTGGATGTGGGCCATTGCGCTCATCGGAGCCGCCTCCGGATTCGTGGAATCGACGCTGGCACAGGTATACAAGGTGCGCGACGGCAAGCATTTCCGCGGAGGTCCGGCTTACTATATGGAAAAAGCGCTCAATGCGCGCTGGCTTGGCATCGTGTTCGCCATTCTTATCACGTTCAGCTTCGGATTTGTGTTTAACTCCGTACAGGCGAATACCGTAAGTGCTGCGTTTCAGGATATGTTCAGCCTGGATCCTCTATATATGGGGATCATTCTTGCGGTGCTTGTCGTTCCGACGATATTCGGCGGCGTGCAGCGAATCGCGAAAGTATCGGCTACAATCGTGCCGATTATGGCGCTTGCTTATATTGCGATCGCATTGTTCGTCATGGTCATGAATTTTGACGCCATTCCGGGGGTGTTCGCTTCCATTGTGAAGAGTGCATTCGGATTTCAGGAAGCGGCAGCAGGGGGAATCGGAGCCGCCGTTATGAACGGGATCAAACGCGGCTTGTTCTCGAACGAGGCCGGGATGGGGAGCGCTCCGAATGCGGCGGCGACCGCTCATGTCACGCATCCGGTTAAGCAAGGCTTGGTTCAATCGTTCGGCGTGTTCGTCGATACGCTGCTCGTCTGTTCGGCGACGGCATTCATCATTCTGTTTTCAGGCGTCTCCACGAATGGGGAACTGGATGGAATCAGATTGACGCAATATGCGCTTGCTTCGCAGGTCGGGGATTGGGCGCATATGTTCGTTGGCTTCGCTATCTTTTTGTTTGCGTTCACTTCGCTTATCGGAAATTATTATTACGGGCAGAGCAATATCGAGTTCATTACGAAGAAAAAGGGCTGGCTGCTCGCTTATCGCCTTGGGGTTGTAGGCATGGTGTTGTTCGGCTCCGTCGCCAAGATTACGCTCGTATGGAACTTGGCGGACCTGTTCATGGGTTTCATGGCGTTCATCAACTTGATTGTCATCATGCTTCTGGGAAAAGTGGCGTTTGGAGCATTGAAGGATTATATGCGGCAGCGCAAGCTTGGCGAAGAGCCCGTATTTTACGCGGATTCGGTCCCTGGCTTAAAGCATGCCGAATGTTGGGAACGAAATTCAAACTCCGGCCAAAACTAACTTATAATGCATCCGGCAAAGGGCAATACTACCAAGTATTAAACTTTGCCGGATTTTTTTGTGCCTGAAATAGGCGTCACGGGAGGATGGAACGATGAATTTAAGTGTAATCTTGATGCTGATCAACGCGTTTTTTGCCGTTGTCATCGGCATTTATTTCTGGAATTTGCTGCGCAGTCAGAAGGGCAACCGCTCGGCGGTCGATCGCGAATCGAAGAAGGAAATGGACAAATTGCGCAGGCTGCGCTCCATTTCATTAACGAAGCCGCTAGCCGAGAAGACGAGACCGACGACAATGGACGATATTGTCGGACAGCGCGACGGGCTGAAGGCGTTGAAGGCCGCGCTCTGCAGCTCGAATCCGCAGCATGTCATCGTGTACGGGCCTCCGGGGGTGGGCAAAACAGCGGCGGCGCGTGTTGTATTGGAGGAAGCGAAGAAAAATCCGAGCTCTCCCTTTACGATGGAGTCGAAATTTACCGAAATTGACGCGACGACCGCCCGCTTCGATGAACGCGGCATTGCCGATCCGTTAATTGGCTCGGTGCATGACCCGATCTATCAAGGGGCCGGCGCAATGGGAGTTGCTGGCATCCCGCAGCCGAAGCCGGGAGCCGTGACCAAGGCTCATGGCGGAATGCTCTTCATTGATGAGATCGGCGAACTTCATCCGATCCAGATGAATAAGCTGCTGAAAGTGCTCGAGGATCGGAAGGTGTTTCTCGAGAGCGCTTATTACAATTCCGAGGATTCGAATATTCCGACGTATATTCACGATATTTTTCAAAATGGCCTGCCTGCCGACTTTCGCTTGGTGGGAGCTACGACGAGGTCTCCGCAGGATCTTCCTCCGGCGCTTCGTTCGCGCTGCATGGAGATTTATTTCCGTCCGCTCCTGCCGGAAGAGATTGAATCCATTGCGGAGCATGCCGTGCGCAAAATTGGGTTTCCGCCTTCGAAGGAAGCGGTCGACATGGTCAAAAAATATGCTACGAATGGCCGGGAAGCCGTCAATATCGTACAGTTGTCCGCAGGGCTTGCCATGTCGGAAGGGCGCTCCGCCATCGAGGCTGCGGACGTGGAATGGGTAGCGAATTGCAGTCAGATTGCTCCGCGCCCGGACCGCAAAGTGCCTGCCGAGCCGCAGGTGGGCCTTGTGAACGGACTTGCCGTATACGGCCCGAGCATGGGGGCGCTGCTTGAAATTGAAGTGAGCGCGATCCGGGTGAAAAATGGGCACGGCAAATATACAGTTACCGGCGCGGTGGATGAAGAGGAGCTTGGCGGCGGAAGCCGGACCTTGCGCCGGAAGAGCATGGCGAAAGGCTCGGTGGAGAACGTTCTTACCGTGCTGCGCAGTCTGGGTTATGAGACCGCCAATTACGATCTGCACATCAACTTCCCGGGCGGTTCGCCTGTAGACGGGCCTTCGGCCGGGGTGGCCATGGCGGTTGCCATCGCTTCGGCGATCAATCAATGGCCTGTAGACAACAAGGTGGCGATGACTGGAGAGATGAGCATTCACGGCCGCATTAAGCCGGTAGGCGGCGTGCTGGCCAAGGTGGAAGCCGCATTTCAAGCTGGCGCAACGCGGGTGCTTATTCCGAAGGAGAACTGGCAGGAAATCTTCGCTGATTTGGGTGGTCTGCAAGTAATTCCTATCGAGCATGTGAGTGAAGCTTTCGCGCATTCCTTCGGCAGCCACATGCAGGAAGACCCGCTGCACATGTCGAAGCCGTTTGAACGGGCTTCCGGCGCAGCGATGCCGCTTATGCATGCGGAAGCCTCGGACAATACGAAGCATTCCGAACCAAATGGCTTCGCTTGAGTCCGGCACATTGGTGTTTTAAGTGAACATTTGATAAAATGTTGCTTACATGTGTATAAGATAAGGTAGACCATGGGGGTGCCGAACGATGGGGCTTAAACATACGAAGGGACGCCGACTGCCTCTTCTTCCGCTTAGAGGATTGCTCGTGTACCCGAGCATGGTGCTTCATCTCGATGTCGGGCGCGACAAATCTGTAAAAGCGCTCGAGCATGCGATGATGGGGGACCAAATGCTGCTCTTGTGTACGCAATCGGAGGTAAGCATTGAGGAGCCTTCGCAAGAGGATATATTTCGCATCGGGACGGTAGCTAAGGTCCGCCAGATGCTCCGCCTGCCGAACAGCACGATTCGCGTGCTGGTGGAGGGTGTGGAGCGGGCAGAGACTATCGATTATGTGCCGAATGACGAATTTTATGAGGTCAACGCGCGTGTGCTGGAGGAAGAAGACGGCACGACGTCTTCGGAGACCGAAGCGTTAATGCGGACGGTACTGTCTCAGTTTGAGAATTACGTGCATATGTCCAAAAAAGTAACGCCTGAAACGCTCGCTTCCGTATCCGATATTACGGAACCGGGACGGTTCACGGATGTCATCGCGAGCCATCTTCCGCTCAAGATGAAAGACAAGCAAGAGCTGCTTGAGACCGTTAATACGGCCGAACGCATGAATAAGCTTCTGCTGATGCTGAATAACGAGAGCGAAGTGCTCGAGCTGGAGAAGCAGATTAATCAGCGTGTTAAGAAGCAGATGGAGAAAACGCAGAAGGAATACTATTTGCGTGAGCAGATGAAAGCAATCCAGAAGGAGCTCGGCGATAAAGAAGGGCGCCAGGGTGAAGTGGACGAACTGCGGACGCAGCTTGAAGAGCTGGAGGCTCCGGATAAAGTCCGCGAAAGAATCAAAAAAGAAATCGATCGCCTGGAGAAGATGCCGCCTACTTCGGCGGAGGGGGCAGTCATTCGCAACTATATCGATTGGCTCTTTATGATTCCGTGGTCCAAGCTGACGGAAGACGACTTGGACTTGAATAAGGCGGAATCTATATTGGAAGCGGACCATTATGGATTGGAGAAGCCGAAGGAACGGGTGCTTGAGTACTTGGCCGTACAGCAGCTGGTGAAACGGATGAAAGGGCCGATTCTTTGTTTGGTCGGGCCGCCGGGTGTCGGGAAGACGTCGCTCGCCCGTTCCATAGCCAAATCATTGGGGCGCCAATTTGTGCGCATTTCGCTTGGCGGAGTGCGGGACGAAGCGGAAATTCGCGGTCATCGCCGCACGTACGTCGGTGCGCTGCCAGGACGAATCGTTCAAGCATTGAAGACGGCCGGCACGTTGAATCCGGTTATGCTGCTTGATGAGATTGACAAGATGGCAGCCGATTTTCGCGGGGATCCGTCCTCCGCTCTCTTGGAGGTGCTTGACCCGGAGCAGAACAACACGTTCAGCGATCATTTCGTTGAGCTGCCTGTCGATCTGTCCCGTGTCATGTTTGTGACGACTGCCAATGCGGTGCATAACATACCGCGTCCGCTCCTGGACCGGATGGAGCTGCTATCCATATCGGGATATACGGAGCTGGAGAAGCTGGAAATAGCCAAGCGCCATTTGCTCCCGAAGCAGAAGCGGGAGCACGGCCTTGCGGAGGAGCAGGTGTCGGTGGACGAAGCTTGCGTGGAGCGAGTCATTCGCGAATATACCCGCGAAGCTGGCGTTCGTCAGCTGGAGCAGCAACTGGCTGCCTTGTGCCGCAAGGCGGCGAAGCGTATCGTGTCGGGCGAGCTGGAACAAGTCATCATTCATTCTGATGAGTTATCCGATTATTTAGGGGTGCCAAGATACCGCTACGGTCTCGCGGAAACCGACAATCAAGTCGGCACGGTTACCGGTCTTGCGTGGACGGAGGTTGGCGGCGACACGCTGAATATCGAAGTGACCGTCGTGCCCGGATCCGGGAAGCTGCTGTTGACTGGCAAGCTTGGCGATGTCATGAAGGAGTCGGCGCAGGCGGCATTCAGCTATATTCGCTCGAAGGCGGAGCAGTGGCAGCTGGAGCCGGGATTTCACGAGAAGTCAGACATTCACGTGCACGTGCCGGAAGGCGCAATTCCGAAGGACGGTCCTTCTGCGGGCATTACGATGGCTACGGCGCTCGTCTCTGCTTTGACGAACCGTTATGTCTCGAAGGATGTGGCCATGACCGGGGAGATTACGCTGCGCGGCCGCGTGCTGCCAATCGGCGGATTGAAGGAGAAGTCGCTGGCTGCGCTGCGCGCAGGCATCAAGACGGTCATTTTCCCTCAAGACAATGCGCGCGATCTGGATGAGGTACCGGAAAGCGTTCGCGAAGAAATGAGCTTTATACCGGTATCGCATATGGATGAAGTGCTGCAGCATGCTCTTTTGGTGCAGCCGCCGCTGCAATAAGCATATGGATGTCACGGAAGCGGGCGCGGGTTGCAATGCGTCCGCTTTTTTTGCTTGGCTTGAGGGCTGAGTATAAGCTGACAAGCGGGTTGTCCATTGGATATTGTCCAATGAAGCATCATGTTATGACCGCGGGCATGGGGGTTGTTGGAAATAATCCAATACAATCAGCTGTAAATGGACGCAGATCCGGATATGCGATGGCAGCCCGTCAAACGGATGCGACCATGACGGTTCGAGGAGCAAGCAGCCAGAAGGTGCCGAGGGAGCGAAGCTCATCAAGCTTGGATGACGGATCGGATAGAGCGCGGCGCTCCCGGTTTCTTCTCGGCGCCGTTTTCGTGTACAATGGATGTTAAGAGGGTAAAGGTGAGGTTGCGATAACATGAAAATTACGAACGCAGAATTTATTATCAGCGCTGTTGGTCCTGCGCAATATCCGGATGATGGACTCCCGGAGATCGGTCTGGCCGGACGGTCCAACGTGGGGAAATCATCGTTAATCAATCGGTTGATTATGCGGAAAAATCTGGCGCGCACCAGTTCGCAGCCGGGGAAAACGCAGCAGCTCAATTATTATCGCATTAATGAAGATATTTATTTTGTCGACGTGCCTGGGTACGGATATGCCCGTGTATCGAAGCAACAGCGCGCAGCTTGGGGGCGCATGATTGAAGCGTACTTCCAGGATCGGGACACGCTCCGCCTTGTCCTGCTCGTCATTGATCTGCGCCACCCGCCGACGGCTGACGATTGCATGATGTACGACTGGCTGACGCACTATGGCGTTCCGGTGTGCGTAGTCGCGACGAAGGCAGATAAGATCTCGAAAAATCATTGGCCGAAGCATGTCAAGCAAGTGCGAAGCACGCTGGGTCTCAGACCAGACATTCCGTGCGTGTTGTTCTCGGCAGAGACGGGGCAAGGCAGAGAGGAATTGTGGGACATGATTGTGAAGCATGCTCGTCTCCACGATAACGAAGGTCCGGATGAAATTGAAGATTGAGAAGCGGAGAAAAAAGCATAATTATTCATTTCAGATGATTTGTAATTTTATAGAAAATGTTAGATGTTAACGCGAGACGGGGATGTAATGGCTATTTAGTGAGGATCCGTTGCAAAATATGAGCTTGCTTCGGCCTCAATCCGTTTTTTTAAGAAATCCTCAATAATTTGGCTGCTGGTAAACAGGAATTCATTTTTTGCATGTAGTATAATATGAGTAAGAATTCAGGTATGAAAAAAGAATTGAGGAGATTTTTTATGGCTCGGCGGTTAGCCACAGAATATGTGAAAGCCAGTTTACAGTTAACAGAAGCTCAGTTGACCCGATTTTTGCAGTCGCTCGCACTACAATGCACGTTATGGCGGGTAAAAGTATTGGAAAACGGTAATCAAGAGGTGGTTCTTGAGGACGGTCAGGGTGATGAGATTACTTTCCTGTTCGAGAAACAAGGCAATCGGTATGTCTGTGTAACGTCTTGCCGCTTGGTTCATCCGAAATTGACGCAAGTGATGCATAAACTTGTGGCCACTTTCCGTGGCGAAGCGGTAGTCAATCGGATTTTTTATGGATTTACGATGACTTATTATTATGAAGACGGGGCTGTACGTAAGATTATTGAGCAGAAGCAAGGCCAGTCTCGTGTTGTGTTTGAACATAAGGATACGGTTCGCAGCTTGCAGAAGCTGTATCGCAATGACAGCATAGAACAGCGTATTGCTTCCGTCCAAAGCCAGATCAACGCATTGCTGGATGAACGGAATCGGTCGCGCGACTTGGAAGCGATCCATCATATCGACGCAGAACTTAGCCGCATGGCTCACCAATTGTTTATACTGGAAGCCTGAACGTTAATTCATAAGCATGGACAGAGGCGCCCGAAGCTTTAGCTTTGGGCGCCTTTTTTTGTTACCAGCGCACAACACCGGTTGCATAGCGGCTTCCGCCGCAGCGTGCACCTAACAAGCTTATGGGCCATATTGTAATGAGGATTAAAATGAAAGAGGACTGCATCCCAGAAAAACGATTTTAAAAAAAGGGTTGCATTTATGTGTGTAAGATGTTATTTTTAATCTCGTTGAAAACAATATAGGAACCAGGATTCACTCAGGACATTGCCTGTTGCGAGAGATTATTCCCTCGAGAAGTGAATGACGTAGGTCCTAGCGGATGAAATTTTTTTCCAACATTTTATTCCTAGGAAGGGGGAACCGAAAGATGGAATACTCAACTTTCGGAAGACACGTTGCTGTTGATACGTGGGGAGTCGACTTCGATTTGTTGAACAATGCTGAATTTCTTCAAACGCAATTAGTAGAAGCCGCTGAAGCGTGTGGCGCGACCGTCTTGTCCGTTCAATCCAAACAGTTTGAACCACAAGGAGCAACGGTTCTTGTCATGTTGTCTGAAAGTCATCTTTCAATCCACACATATCCTGAACGTGGGTTTGCAGCAATCGATTGTTATACTTGCGGAGAAACAGTAGACCCGCAACTGGCCATTGATTACCTGGTCTCTGTATTGAAACCGGAGAGAACGTTCGCTAAGAAATTAGTGCGCGGATTAGGTGAATTGCAAGTAGTTACTCCGGATGTGAAAGTATCCGAGTTGGTATAAATGGCAGCCCAGCCCGCTCAACCCGCTGTAAGCAGCAGTTGAGCGGGCTTTTTTATTTTCTGCCACCATTGTACGGCTGACACAAAATTGTCCAATCACGATGTAATAACCATGGATACTCGTATCCATGGTTATTTGTCCGTCAGCTCCCCCATAGCATATATAAATGCGTGTTTGTCTCAAAAAAACCTCTAGATTGGGAGGATATGATGAAAACGAAGCGATTCCGTGCGGGAGCCGTTCTGCCTGTGCTGCTGTTTATTCTGTTAATATGGCCCGCCTATCAGTTGTATGGCCTGCTGCATCCGCATGCCGGCAAAGAAAATCCGATGATCATGCTGTATGAAGTTGCCCATTTTCAAATGAACCTGCTGAATGGAGCGATGCAGGAAGCGAAACGATACGATACGGCGACCCCCTTGAATAAAGTGAAGCTGATTGCTTACTCGACCGTGTATACCCATGAAAGGCTGGTGAAGGCGGTGGGAGCGAAGAAGCTGGCGTCGTTGTCCGGCTTGAACCGGTTCGTTGAATTCGTGACAGTGCTGCAAATGAGCGGAGAACGGCAGTTGACGGATACCGAACAAGAAATATTGGGGAATGCCGCGGACCATATTGCAACGATGTATGAGAGCTATGGTCATCTGGTCAATTCAAGCGGACAAATCATATCATCGAAAAATGACGAGCTGCATGAGGCGGAGCAGCAGCTACACGCTGCCTTGGATCGATATTTGAATCCGTAATTGGCACACGCTGTTCTTATAAAATTAAGGTGACTTTGAAGAATAGGAATGGTAGTATAAGGTGCGTTATTCAAGCACAGACTAAATTTTGACATGCATTTCATAATATTTTCAAATAACGAACGAATGATCGTGTCGATTCATGTTATAATGATTATCAACTGATAATGTACTAAATTTCGATAAAGCAGGTGAAACGAATGCACATCGTCGTCGTCGGCATGAATTATCGTACGGCGCCTGTGGAGATTCGGGAGAAGTTCGCTCTTCCCGAAAGCGATTGGCAAGAGGCGCTTTTACAACTGAGACAGACGAAGAGCGTGCTTGAGTGCGTCATGGTGTCTACATGCAACCGAACGGAGCTCTATGTCGTAGTGGATCGGCTGCATATGTGCGGTTACTTCATCCGCAGCTTTATGGAACAGTGGTTTGACATTCCTAGACAGCAATTTACGCCTTACCTCTATATATATGAAGATGATCAAGCCGTCGAGCATCTGTTCCGGGTCACGTCCGGCTTGGATTCCATGGTTATTGGAGAAACGCAAATTCTCGGCCAGATCAGAAGCGCTTTCCTGTTCGCACAGAAGCAAGGCACTACGGGAACGTGGTTCAATACCTTGTTCAAGCAAGCGATCACGCTTGCGAAGCGCGCCCATGCCGAGACGAACATTAACGACAACGCTGTATCGGTCAGCTATGCCGCGGTAGAGCTCGGCAAGCGAATCTTCGGATCGTTTCATGGCAAGAAGGTGCTCATTTTGGGCGCCGGGAAAATGAGTGAATTGACGGTTAAGCATCTGTATGCCAACGGAGCGGCTGAAGTTATGGTAGCGAATCGCACGCTGGAGCGCGCAGAACAGCTGGCCAAGCAATTCAATGGACGAGCAGGAACACTTGACAACGCAAGCCATCTGCTGCGCGATGCGGATATCGTCATCAGTTCTACCGGGGCCAAGGACTATATTTTATCAGCCGCCGAAGTGGAGCAAGCGATGAAGAACCGCAGATCGCGTCCGCTCTTTCTTATCGATATTGCGGTGCCGCGCGATTTGGATCCGCATATCGGGGACGTGTCCAATGTCTTTCTTTACGACATTGACGATTTGGAAGGGATTGTCGAGAGCAATCTGGCGATCCGGCGCAAGGAAGCCGCTAAGATTGAGGCGTTTATTGCGGATGAACTGGAGGCTTTTCACCAATGGCTCAAAATGCTCGGCGTCACACCGGTAATTCGAGCGCTGCAGAGCAAGGCCGAGCGCATTCATCAAGATACGATCGAGAGCTTGTTCAACAAGCTGCCAGATATGTCCGAGCGCGAAGCGAAGCTTATCCGCCGTTTGACCAAGAGCATGTTGAATCAGATGATGCATGATCCGATATTACAAATTAAAGAGCTGGCCGCAGAGAAGGACGGGGAAGATGCGCTGCGTTTCTTCTCCCAAATATTCGCATTGGAAGAGCCGGAAGCGGCAACTTCCAGCGCGGAGGAGCGCGAAGCGAAGCATACTACCGGCAAAGCATCGCGCGAGACGGAATCTGACCCGGAGCGGGCCAAGCCTGCGCTATCTTGGGCAGCCGTCACATGGTAAGCGGAGGACGACGGGAGGCGGCAGGCTCACATGGTGACGAATAGTTGGATTTACGATGCGATTATTTACACATATGCCCTGAGCCTTCTGTTTTATTTTTCCGATGTCGTAGGCATGAATCGGAAAGCGAAGCGGATGGGCACAGGGTTTCTTGTTTTTGTTTGGTTGTTGCAAACTGCTTTTATGGCCGTGCGCATGGTACGGCATCAGGATATCCCCGTATTTAGCAGCTTTGAATTCATGCTCTTGTTTTCATGGCTGCTTGTCACGGTTTCATTGATCATAAGCCGTTTTTTTCATATTGAATTCATAGTATTTTTCGTAAACTTAGTCGGGTTCGCCCTGCTTCTCGTCAATATGCTGAATGATCCGACAACGCCGACAGCCATGAAGGAATGGGAGATGATGCGCAATCTTCTCTCGTTCCACATTGCGCTTGCGGCATGCGGCTTCGCCGCACTGACGGTCGGCGCGGTTTTTGCAGGCATGTACTTGTTTTTGCATCGTAAGCTGAAGGCGAAGCAATGGTCCGATGCGGTCCGCCGGCTGCCGAGCCTTGAGAAAATGGAACGGCTATCGTACAGCGCCGCCGTCATTGGCATTCCGCTGTTTTTGATGTCTTTGTCTGTGGCGATAGGAGCCGTGCTGCTCGGCAACCGGACCGAATTGCTTTTCGATTTGAAAATATGGCTTACACTGTTTGCATTGATACTATACAGCTTTTATTTTGTTACACGTTCGCGCGAATCGTCGACAGGATTTCGGCTGGCGTTGTGGAATTTAGGATGTTATGCCGCCATGGTGCTGAACTTCAGCTTAAATTCCTTATCGACGTTCCATCGTTGGATGGGAGTGTAAGCCATGACGCATATGCCTTACTACCCGATGATGCTCGCGATAGCCGGCAGGCGGTGCGTTATCGTCGGCGGCGGAAATGTGGCGACTCGGAAAATACGCTATTTGATTGCAAGCGGCGCCGAAGTGACGGTAGTCAGTCCGACGTTGACTCCCGAGCTTCGGCATTTGGTGCAGGAAGGGACCATTGTCCATCTGGAGCGGGAATATGCCTGCGGGGATACGGAAGGAGCATTGCTCGTATTTGCGCTTACCGACTGCGCTGACGTGAACGAGCGGGCAGCGGCAGACGCGCGCCGGGATGGAGCGCTCGTGAACTTGACTGACGCGCCGGAACAGAGCGATTTTGCCAATCCCGGCGTACTTCAACAGGGAACGGTGCAGGTTGCCGTGTCGACCGGCGGCGCCAGTCCGACGTTGACCCGGCTTTTGATGCAGAAGCTGTCCGTCCTGATGGATGAAGGTCTTGCAGAGCTTGCTGAACATTTGCTGCAAGCAAGGCACGAAGCACAGGCGTCATTAAGCGATGACAAGGCCCGCCATCAAGTGCTGCGGCAGTATGCCGATCATTGTTGGCATGCTCATGAATTAGGGGAGCCTTTGCCGGAGTGGAGCGCTTGGATACAACAATTCAACAGTTCACATAGGTAAGCGAGGAGGAAGTGGAGATGCGCACGATTATCGTTGGAACGAGGCAGAGCGCGCTTGCTTTGACACAAACAGGGCACGTCATTGCCGCTTTGGAAGACATATGCGCGAAGGAGAACTTGCCGTTACGCTTTGAAATACGCAAGATTGTGACCAAAGGCGACCGGATTTTGGATGTTACCTTGTCCAAAGTGGGAGGCAAAGGCTTGTTCGTCAAGGAAATCGAGCAGGCGTTATTAGACAAAGAAATTGACATGGCCGTACACAGCATGAAAGATATGCCGTGGGAACAGCCGGAGGGATTGATGGTAGGGGCGATTCCGAAGCGGGAAGATCCGCGGGATTGCTTAATCATGAAATCGGGCCAGACGCTGGATGATTTGCCGCCGGGAGCGAAGGTGGGAACGAGCAGCCTGCGGCGTTCATGCCAGCTTCAAGCCTATCGCCCCGATTTGCGGATTGAACCGCTGCGCGGCAATATCGATACGCGGTTGAAAAAGCTGGAGACGGAGGGATTCGACGCAATTGTTCTGGCTGCGGCAGGCCTTCACCGTATGGGCTGGCAGGATCGCATTACCTCTTATTTGCCAGAGGAACGAAGTGTCCCGGCGGTTGGTCAGGGTGCTCTCGGCATTGAATGCCGCCAAAGCGACGAAGAGGTGCGCGCGCTGCTTGAGCGATATCATGATGCGGACACTGACCGCACCGTGCGCGCGGAACGGGCCTTTCTCGGCCGGTTGAACGGCGGCTGCCAAGTGCCGATCGGCGCCTATGCGACGAACGTAGGCAGGTGCGGCGCGATACAACTGACGGGACTGGTCGGTTCCGCAGAGAATGGCGAGATTATAAAAGAAACGATGGAGGGGGACCATCCCGAAGCCCTCGGAACGGCCGTTGCGCAGCGGCTGCTTGATCGGGGAGCAGACCGGATGTTATCCCTATAGAGAGGTTGATGACCGTGGAGCAGCATCCTCGTCAAACGGGCAAGGTATATTTGGTAGGTGCAGGCCCAGGCGATGCAGGCCTCATTACCGTGAAGGGCATGCGCTGCTTGCAAGAGGCGGATGTCATCGTATATGATCGCCTCGCCGGACCGCGTCTGCTGCAATTTATAAAAGCGGGCGCCCGCAAGATATACGTCGGCAAGCTGCCGGATCGCCATGCGATGAAGCAGGAAGACATCAATCAGCTGCTCGTTGACTTGGCATTGGAAGGGCATACCGTTACGCGGTTGAAAGGCGGGGACCCGTGTGTATTCGGGCGGGTTGGTGAAGAAGCCTCGCTGCTTCGAGCGCACGGCATATTGTTCGAGATTATTCCGGGAGTCACTTCAGCCGTCGCTGTCCCGGCTTATGCCGGCATTCCCGTAACCCATCGGGATTGGGCTTCGTCGTTCTGTGTCGTAACGGGACATGAAAATCCGAATAAGCTGGATGAGCTCATCGAGTGGGATAAATTGACGCTGGCTGCGGGGACGCTTCTCTTTTTGATGGGCGTTGCGAAGCTGCGATATATTACGGAACAACTGCTGCGTTATGGCCGCTCTCCGGATACACCGGTAGCGCTGGTACGCTGGGGGACCAGGGCGGAACAGGAGACGATAGTGGGGACGCTGGCGACGATTGCTGATGAGGTGGAGCGGACGGGCTTCAAGGCTCCCGCGGTCATCGTGGTTGGCGACGTTGTGCGGGAACGCGCACAGCTGCAATGGGCGGAATCGCGTCCGCTGTTCGGCCGCCGCGTGCTTGTGACGCGGGCCCGGTCGCAAGCTAGCGAGCTCGTGCGGCGCATCGAAGATTTGGGTGGGGAGCCATATGAATTCCCCGTCATCGAGACGCGCCCGCCCGGCACAGAGGCGCAGCGGCAAGCATTGCGCCGTGCGATGGCGGAGCCAGACACGTATGACTGGCTCGTATTGACGAGCGTGAACGGCGTTCATTACTGGTTCAAGCATCTGCAGGAGCTGCAGGCTGATATCCGCCAATGGGCCCGCACGCGCATTGTGTCCGTCGGTCCGCAGACGACCGAGGCGCTGCGGGGATATGGCATTCAACCGGATGTTGCCGCCTCCCAGTACAGCCAGGAAGGCATATGGGAAGCGCTGAAGCCGCTTGTGCATCCGGGAGAGCACGTGCTGCTCGCCCGGGGAGATCGGTCACGTTCTTGGTTGAAGGACACGCTGCACGAGGCCGGGCTTCATGTGGACGAGGTCGACCTGTATGTCACGGTGCTGCCCGAGCAGGACGATCCTGATTTGCTGGAAATGCTCGAGGAGCAATCCATTCACATTATTACGTTTACAAGCTCCTCTACCGTAACCAATCTGCTTGCTGCGCTGCGGCAGATGGGGGTCCGGAATCCGGCTGCCCTGCTGAATCATGCCCTTGTGGCCTGCATTGGCGATGTGACCGCACGGACGGCTCGCGAAGCGGGCTTGCGGGTGGATGCGGTAGCTGGACATTCAACAATAGACGGCTTGGTTGAAGCGATGTGTGAGTTAGGGTGTGAACTGAGAGGTCTAAACAATGAAAATATTAAAAATCATTAATCGCATATTTGTTCCTTCCGAAACATTCGAGAAAACGATTTTCTTCTATGAACAATTGGCCAATCAAAAATGCCATTTGCGTTCAAATATGATGAAGCTGGCTTGGAGCTAGCCCAAGTGGATTCATTTCTAATTATTTCCGGCGAAGAAAATGCAGTGGAGCGATTTACATCCACATCGTTGACCATTACGGTCGATTCCCTGAGCGACGCGAGAAATTTTTTGGTTGCACAGGGCGCCGGAATATTGGAAGAACCGAAAGAGGTGCCGACAGGCAAAAATATGCGAATCAGGCATATTGACGGTATTATCGTTGAGTATGTCGAGCATAGGAAGAGGTCATAGTCATACATTTCCTGCAATACGAGTACAGACGAGCGAAAGCTCTGTAATAGACATTCATTCATTATAGGAGGGCACATCTATGGAATTTCCAACAACACGCTTGCGCCGCTTGCGCAATTCGGCGGGAATGCGCAATATGGTGCGGGAGACAATATTAACCGTTCATGATTTGATTATGCCAATATTCGTAACGGCCGGAACCGACATGAAGGAAGAGATCGCTTCGATGCCCGGGGTTTACCATTTCTCGCTTGACCGTCTTGATGCCGAGGTGGATGAGATCGTGGCGCTTGGCATTCCGGCGGTCGTTCTATTCGGCGTGCCGGCGACGAAGGACGCCGTCGGCAGCTCGGCCTTCGACGAGAATGGCATCGTTCAGCAGGCGACCCGTCAAATTAAAGCGAAATATCCTGATTTGCTTGTTATCGCAGACACTTGCCTATGCCAATATACGGACCACGGCCATTGCGGCATGGTTCACGTCCGCGAAGCAAACGGCCAGCAGGCGGGCGTTGTGGACAACGATGAGTCGCTTCACTATTTGGTGCAAACCGCTGTATCCCAAGCCAAGGCAGGAGCAGATATCATCGCGCCTTCGAACATGATGGACGGCTTCGTGCAGGCCATTCGTTCAGGCCTTGACGAGGCAGGCTTCACTGATATTCCGATTATGTCTTATTCGGTCAAATACGCTTCCGCTTTCTACGGGCCGTTCCGGGATGCCGCGAATTCGACGCCTCAATTCGGCGATCGCAAGACGTATCAGATGGATCCGGCCAATGCGAGAGAAGCGCTGCGCGAAGCGGAGGCCGATGTAATCGAAGGTGCGGATATGCTGATGGTGAAGCCTGCGATGGCATACATGGACGTTATCCGGGTATTAAAGGATCAGTTTGATCTGCCTGTCGTGGCGTACAACGTAAGCGGTGAATATTCCATGATCAAGGCGGCCAGCAAGCTTGGTTGGATCGATGAGAAAGCCGTAACGATGGAGCTTCTGGTCGGGTTGAAGCGAGCCGGGGCGGACATATTGATTACGTATTTTGCGAAGGACGCAGCGCGTTGGCTGTCAGATAATCATTAAATAACAGCCTTCCTGTCCCGAATGAAGATGCTTCGGGACAGGAAGGCTGTCCAATTGCGTTAAATGAATTGACTTTAACTTATGTACGGACTCTGGAACAGCTTGGAGATATCGAGAGAGTACTCGGACGCTCCCAGGAACAAAATGCGTTGATGCTCCAAATCACGAATGACATGCTCGAGCACGTTGCGGTGAACGCCTGCCAAGCCGGACATGGCATCCGGGTCGAAGGCCGAGCTGATAATGATCTTGTCACCGCGCCGTTCGCCCTGCTGTTGAGCGATGCGGACAATATATTTCACGACACGGCTGGGCGCGTCAAGAAATGTCAAGTCGTATACATGGCCGTTCGTTGCGCGAAGGCGGCTGCAGAGCTGAACCATGACTTGCTTCGCGATATCGTAATGCGCCCGAAGCAAGAGATGGAAGCTCTCCGACGTAACGGTCAGCAGCACCGTATCCTCTTCCAACGTTTCGGCTGTAGCGGAGCGCGGCTTACCGTCGATGAGCGCCAGTTCGCCGAAGCTGTCCCCAGCCTGGAAGACGGCTAATATTTTCTGCTGGCCCTGCTTATTGGAAGTATACACTTTCACTGCGCCGCGAACGACGATGCAAAAGGTTTGACCCGGATCCCCTTGTTGAAACAAAATGGTATGAGGATCATATTCGCGGCGGGACGTGATGGAAGATACGATCTCTAGTTGCGCGTCGGTCAAATCAGCGAACAAAGGTACACGTTTAAGTAAATTAATCATGACTTTTCCCTCTTTTGTCCATTCCAATTTTTTAATAGTTTATCATAGATACGACGATTAAACATAGAAGGAGCGATTAAACATGATGGAAAAAAAATCAATCCGCCGCGACAGCCGTTCCCAAGCAGCGTTTGCAGAGGCAAAAAAATACATACCCGGCGGAGTGAACAGCCCGGTACGCGCATTTAAGTCCGTTGGTCTTACACCGGTCTATGTTGAACGAGGCGAAGGCTCGCGCATTTATGACATCGATGGCAATGTGTTCATTGACTATGTGGGGTCATGGGGGCCGCTCATTCTCGGGCATGCGCATCCCGCGGTCATTCAGGCCGTGCAGGAAACGGCAGCCAAGGGAACCAGCTTCGGCGCGCCGACAGAAATTGAAACGTTGATGGCGAAGACAGTATGCGAACGAGTGCCATCGGTAGATATCGTCCGGATGGTCAATTCCGGCACGGAAGCGACGATGAGCGCATTGCGGCTCGCCCGGGGCATTACGAAGCGCAGCAAAATTTTGAAATTCGAAGGGTCCTATCACGGGCATGCTGACAGCTTGCTCATTAAAGCGGGATCCGGTGTTGCCACGCTAGGTCTCCCGGACAGCCCGGGAGTTCCGGAAGGCGTTGCAAGCAATACGATAACGGTTCCGTATAATGATTTGGAATCCGTCAAGCTTGCGTTTGAACGGTATGGAGAGGAACTGGCCTGCGTCATCGTTGAGCCGATTGCGGGCAACATGGGCGTGGTGCCTCCATTGCCGGGATTCCTGGAAGGGCTGCGCGCGGTTACGGAGCAATACGGCACACTGCTTATTTTTGACGAAGTAATGACGGGGTTCCGTGTGCATTATAACTGTGCGCAGGGCAGGTTCGGGGTAACGCCGGATATTACATGCTTCGGCAAAGTGATCGGCGGCGGTCTGCCAGTCGGTGCGTACGGCGGGAAACGAGAGTATATGGAGCAAATCGCACCGAGCGGTCCGATTTACCAGGCGGGTACGTTAAGCGGCAATCCGCTTGCTATGGCAGCGGGCTATACGACCTTGTCCCTCCTAACGCCTCCCGTATATGAGGAGCTTGAACGCAAAGGGGCGAAGCTCGAGGAAGGCTTTGCGCGCAATGCGCGCGAGCTCGGGGTGCCATGTACGATTAACCGCATTGGCTCGATGGTCTGCCCGTTCTTTACGGAGCAGAAGATTACCAATTTCGATTCAGCCCGCACGTCGGATTTGGAACGATTCCGCAGCTATTTCAAGCGTATGCTGGATGAAGGCGTAAGCGTGGCGCCGTCTCAATTCGAGGGCATGTTCGTGTCAGCCGCGCATACGGATGACGATTTGGAATATACGATTCAGGCGCATTATAAAGCGTTGAAGCAACTATAAGTAGCAACGGAAATTTCGCGTGCATCTCATCGTGATGGCGCGGCTGGCCCGGCGGGCTGCATGGGATATGCGGCGGCCGGGCTTTCCGTTGCGACGGGAGGAAACCTGTGCAATCCATTGGATTTTATACAATGGATTAGGGGAAGCTGAGGGAAATGAGAGGCGCTTGCCAACATGCAGAATAGAAGAGGAGGAGTGAAGCGTGCGCCGACATTGGAGACGGCAGGGCGAGTGGGTGGAATTTACACCGGGTCGCAGCGTGGTTGAATCGGAACAAGCCGTGAGCGCGTGGCTTACGGATACACTTCGCATGCCTCCGAAGATGCTGAGAACAATGCTGCAGCGTGAAGAGATACGCACGGCGGGCGATCGTCTCCGGCTTAAAATATTTGCGCCGGATGCCGACACGTTAGAACCATCCGATGCGTCGGCAGATATATTGTATGAGGACGATGCGTGTCTCGTTGCGTACAAGCCAGCCGGAATGCCCGTGCATGCAACGACACCCGAGCAGGATAGACAGAAGAACAGCTTGGCCCATGCGGTCGCCTGCCATTATATTTGGACGGGTCAGGAAGTGCGGGTTCGGCATATTCACCGTTTGGATGTCGATACGTCAGGGCCGGTGTTGTATGCGAAGCAAGCCTTTACACATGCCGTGCTGGATGAAGCGATGCGCAGAAAAGAAATTCAGCGTCATTATGCTGCAATTGTCCAAGGGCAACCCAGTCCTAAGCGCGGCACAATCGATGCTCCTATCGGCAAGGATCGGCACCATTCGTCAAAAAGGCGGGTCAGCCCGGGTGGAGATTATGCGGTCACTCATTACGAGGTTGCGGAAACGGGTTCGCAGATGTCATTGGTCCGACTTTCTCTCGAAACGGGAAGAACGCATCAAATTCGCGTTCATATGAGCTATAAAGGGCATCCGTTGATTGGAGATGCGTTATATGGCGGAGACGACAGCGGCTTTCAACGCCAAGCCCTGCACGGAGAAAGTCTGCGATTCTTGCATCCGCTCTCGGGAGAGTGGATGGAGGTCGATGCTCCTTGGCCCGAAGATATGAATCGACTGCGGCAAAAAATATAGTCATGCTCCTCTCTTTACCCCCATATAGATGAAGTAGTGAACCGAGTCTGACTTTGCAACAGCCAGCAAGATATGCACATTGTACCGTGTGAAGGCTGGGAACAAGGGCGGATGACCGATGAACTGCGGGAGGAGGAGCAGTCTGTGTATGATGAATCTTATGGTTTAAGATTTGATATTTATGAACGCGTGCATTTGTCTGACGATGTCGTCGGCATTGACCAATTGGAAGAGGTTGAATTGACACCGCATATTCAAGTCATTCCAGCCGGTGACCAAGTAACGGTGCGTGGCAGCTTGCTGCTTGCGGGTGCGTATGTAGGGACGGCAGGAGATGAGACTAGCCAGACACTTGAACATTGGATTCCTGTCGAGATTACCCTTCCACTGAACCGTATCCGAAGCTTGGACGACATTTCGGTAGACATTGAACATTTTGATGTCGATTTGCTGTCGACTCGAACGTTGAACATTACAGGCATCTTGTCTTTAAACGGGATTGCCATGGAGACTGCCGAACCGCCGGCATGGGAGCCTGAACAATTCACGGTCGTGCATCAGACAGATGCCGAGCGGGAAAAGGAAGAACCGTCGTGGCTGCGGGATTACGGCCAACCTTTTCAGACATCGCCTGCCATGGAGGAGAAGGGGGAGATTTCTTCCTTCTCGCCGGAGAATGAACGGCAGAGTGAAGTAGAACAAGCTTCCGCGCAGCACAATGCGGAGGAGGCAGAGCCAGATTCGGTGCCGCCGCCAGCAGAGGATGAACCCGCAGAGATACCGCGAACCGAAACTGTGGAGCAGGAGCCCGTGTCATGGACTTGGAGCCAGTCCCCTTGGTTGAGCGCAGTCGCTAACGAAGAATCCCCTGCCGTACAGCATAAGCAGGAACCGGATACAGAGAGATTCCCGGATGCATCGGAGACGAGGCAAGCGGAGGATGAGGCAGCGGACAGTGGCGCCGCGCTTGATTCCGCAGTCGCAGGCAGCCACAGCGATGAGGCTAATGCGGAATCGGCTGTCGAAGCGCCAGTGCCACAGCAACGCGAACCGGCAGCAGCTCCAGGCCCCGGCTCATCATTGTCGAAGCAACGCGAATCGGCAGCAGCTTCGAGCCCGGGTTCGAATCCATCTCCTGCGGCAGAAGCCGAATCGCATCATGCGGAATCGGCACAAGACGAAGATGCAGGCCGCGAGCAAGCGGTAGAGCAAGCCGATGCTGTTGCAATTGAAGAAGAGTCCGTTGCTGCAGCCGTTCAGCCGAAGCCGGAGATGAAGGTTGCCATCGGCAGCACGAAGCCGGCAGAGCCGGAAGCCGCACAGCAGCTTGGCTTCAGTTCCCTGCTGCAATCGAGCTATCAGACGAAGGAGAAGGAACGGGAAGCTCGAGAGGCGGCAGAGGAAGAGGCTGCCTTGAATGAGGCGCAGCAAAATACGGCAGGGGACGGCGTGAAGTGGCAGTCGCTCTTTTTGCAGCGGGTCAACCATGATACTGCATTTAAAAAGGTGCGGTTATGCATTGTTCAGCGGGAGGATACTCTTGAGACAATCGCAGACCGTTACCGTATGAACTCGCGAGAAATAGCACTGTACAATCGGCTAGCCGAGCCTAGCGTTACGGAAGGCCAAGTCTTGTATATTCCGATCTCCTCGTAATCCGATTTCACTGAGGATGTATAGCTCTCCATCAACAATAGACCCGTCCGGCTTCTCAGCGGACGGGTTTCTTGCTGCCACGGTATGGATTAATAGACGTCTAACAAAAAGCCGAGGTAAATCAGAAATAGCGCAAATAGCAAAAATACATCCAGTCCGCTTGGCAGAAGCAAGGTTCGAACGAATTGCAAGCAGATGAGAGGGAAAATGACACCTTTCACCGAATAGCGAATGCGCACCCACCAACGTTCCATTCATGGACCACCTCCCATAGTACATGTTATGAAAATGGAAATTCGGGATATGACTAATCTAAGAAGAGGTTGTTGAAAAAGTCCTCTTTTAATCAAGCGCCAATAGAGGGTGTTAGAAAAAACGCTTTTTATGGTTTTCTCAACCTCTTAAACGAATTGGAACTCGTCTATTGACTCATGCAAGGCGCAAAGGTAAAATATATCGTAAAAGTCTCAACCTTTTAAGTTTCAGTAAACGATGGATACATGTAAGCAAAGACGTTGATCAGGAGGAGTAAGCGCCAAGGCCCTTACAGAGAGCAGAGCGATAAGGTGCAACGCCTGCAGGAAGACCCGCGCTGAAGTCATCTGGGAGTCGCCCGTTTGAACGCATCACGGTAGTGTATGAGCGTTACGTTCATCATGTTCCGCATTTGCGCTAGGATGGGACGGTCGCAACCGTTACCTTGCAGTTGAAGAGCCGCCACGGTTAATCGGGCAATACATGCCCTTTATTTGAATGGCGGAATAAAGGTGGTACCACGGAAGCTAAACCTTTCGTCCTTTGCGACGTAAGGTTTTTTATTTTGCCGCATAGAAGCGAATTGTCCTTGCACATAGGACAGACAGTCGTTTCTGCTTGCGTTAAAGCAACACATTATATGATGACGTGCACGACGATAAACGGAGGGATTCCATTGTCAGAAAATCATGAACAAATGTCCATGCCGACAACGTACGACCCGAAGGCAGCGGAACAAAAGTGGTATGAATACTGGTTGAAGGGCGGGTATTTCAAAGCGGGCAACAACAAGGACGCACAGCCTTTCACGATCGTCATTCCGCCACCGAACGTTACCGGGATGCTCCATATCGGGCATGCGCTTGACTTTACGCTGCAAGATATCATCATTCGCTTGAAGCGGATGCAAGGTTTCGATGCGCTGTGGGTGCCAGGATCTGACCATGCGGGTATCGCGACGCAGACGAAGGTGGAACAGAAGCTGCGTGAAGATGGCATTTCCCGCTACGATTTGGGCCGGGAGAAATTTTTGGAGCAAGTGTGGGATTGGAAGGAGCATTATGCAGATACGATCCGCGGGCAATGGGCGAAGATGGGCTTGTCGCTAGACTATTCCCGTGAGCGGTTCACGCTTGATGAAGGGCTGTCCAAGGCCGTTCGCCATGTATTCGTCCAGCTGTACGAGAAGGGTTTAATTTACCGCGGAAAATACATTATTAACTGGGACCCGGCTGCCCGTACGGCACTGTCCGACATTGAGGTTGAGTATAAAGAGGTGCAAGGCCACCTTTATCATTTGCAATATCCTCTGCAAGACGGAAGCGGCTCCATTACGGTGGCCACGACCCGTCCAGAGACGATGCTTGGCGATACAGCGGTAGCGGTTCATCCAGAGGACGAACGTTATAAGCACATGATCGGCAAGATGTTGGTGCTTCCAATCGTCGGCCGCGAAATTCCGATTATTGCCGACGAATACGTTGACAAAGAATTCGGCAGCGGGGCCGTCAAGATTACACCGGCACACGATCCGAATGACTTTGAAGTCGGATTGCGCCACCAGCTGCCGCAAATTACGGTGATGGACGAATCCGGCAAGATGAACGAACAAGCAGCGCAATATCAAGGCTTGGACCGTGCGGATTGCCGGAAGCAGATCGTCAAAGATTTGCAGGAGCAAGGCGTGCTCATTCAGATTGAAGATCACGTGCATCAGGTCGGCCATAGCGAACGCAGCGGTGCTGTCGTCGAGCCGTACCTATCGACACAGTGGTTCGTCAAGATGAAGCCGCTGGCGGAGCGCGCGATTGAAGCGCAGAAGACCGGAGCAGGCGTCCACTTCGTACCTGATCGCTTTGAAAAAGTTTATTTGAACTGGATCGAGAACGTGCGCGACTGGTGCATTTCCCGCCAGCTCTGGTGGGGCCATCGCATTCCGGCATGGTACTGCGAAGACTGCGGCCATCTCCATGTAGCCAGCGAAGACGTAACGGCATGCTCTTCCTGCGGCAGCGCAAATTTGAAGCAGGATGAAGATGTGCTCGATACGTGGTTCAGTTCCGCGCTGTGGCCGTTCTCTACGCTTGGATGGCCTGAACAGGCGGATGACCTGCAGCGGCATTATCCGACAAGCGTGCTCGTAACCGGATATGATATCATATACTTCTGGGTTGCGCGCATGATCTTTACGGCACTTGAGTTCACCGATAATATTCCGTTCAAAGACGTTCTTATGCATGGCTTGGTACGCGACTCCGAAGGCAAAAAGATGTCGAAGTCGCTTGGCAACGGTGTTGATCCGCTTGATGTGATTGAAAAATACGGAGCGGACGCAATGCGCTTTATGATCTCAACGAGCAGCACGCCTGGTCAAGACTTGCGCTTCCGTTGGGAACGTGTAGAGCAGGCCCGCAACTTCGCCAACAAGATATGGAATGCGTCGCGATTCGCGCTCATGAACCTCGAAGGGATTACCTACGAAGATATTGACATTTCCGGGGAGCTCGGAACGGCGGATCGCTGGATATTGCACCGAATGAATGAAACGGCCCGCGACATTACGCGCTTGATGGATTCGTACGAATTTGGCGAAACGGGACGCGTGCTGAACAACTTTATTTGGGACGATCTGTGCGACTGGTACATCGAATTCGCGAAGCTCAGTCTGTACGGTGCCGATGAACAAGCGAAAAAGAAGACGCAGTCTGTGCTTGCATATGTGCTGGATCGCACGCTGCGCATGATTCATCCGTTCATGCCGTTCATATCGGAAGAAATTTGGCAGCATCTGCCGCATGACGGCGAGACGATTACGCTGGCCGCTTGGCCGACATATGACGCTAAGTTCGAATCGCCGGATGCGGTTCGCGAGATGACGCTTCTTATGGATATGATTCGTGCGGTGCGCAATATTCGCGCTGAAGTGAATGTACCGATGAGCAAAAAAATCGAACTGCTCGTGAAGCCGGTGGATGCCGGAACCGAGACGAATATTATGAGCAACGTAGAGTATATAGAACGCTTCTGCGGCACTTCCAAGCTGGAAGTGAGCCAGCAGATATCTGCTCCGAACAAGGCGATGTCCGCCATAGTAACCGGTGCCGAACTGTATCTGCCGCTTGCAGGGCTTATCGACATCGCTCAAGAAATCGCCCGCTTGGAAAAAGAAGTGGAGCATTTGAACAAAGAAGTGGAACGCGTTGACAAAAAGCTGTCCAACGAAGGCTTTATGGCGAAGGCGCCCGAGAAGGTCGTGGAAGAAGAACGTGCGAAGCAGCGTGATTACAGCGATAAGCGCGATAAAGTAATAGCCCGCATTGCCGAATTGAAAGAAGCTTAATCAATTTATGTAGATATGCGGCCGAACCTGATGGGATGCTGTTCTCATGACGGTTCGGTCGTTTGATGACATCATACAAAGGATGAGAAGCCATGTCGGAAATAAACGATCCGAACGAAACGGATATAACCGAGGTTCCCTTTACACGTGTAGAAGCAGCGATTGATTGGATTAATTCATTGATTCCTTTTGGCATACGCCCGGGTCTGGAACGCATCGAAGCGCTTATGGACAAGCTGGGCTCTCCTCACCGGCGCTTGAAATTTATCCACGTTGCAGGCACGAACGGCAAGGGATCGACCTGCGCTTTGCTGACGAGCGTGCTGCTTGCGAACGGATATGATGTTGGCACGTTCACTTCGCCTTATATCGAAAAATTTACGAACCGTTTTAAATATAACAATGAGGATATACCGGAAGAGACGCTGCTGCGCCTTGCGAATGAGCTCAAACCGCTGGTCGACGACATCGCGAATACGCCGCTCGGTTCGCCGACGATGTTTGAAGTGTCCACGGCTCTCGCTATTTTGTATTATGCAAATGTGGCTTATCCAGATGTCGTCGTATGGGAGACCGGCTTAGGAGGAAGACTCGATGTCACGAACATCGTCACGCCTATCGTGTCCATCATCACGAACATCGGTCATGATCATATGGACATCTTGGGTGATTCCATAGAGCAGATCGCGGCGGAAAAAGCGGGTATCATTAAGCCGGGAGTTCCTATTGTCACTACGGTCGAGCAGCCAGAGGCGCTCGAGATTATCCGCAAGACCGCAAGTGAGCGGAAGTCGACACTGTATGCATTGAACGAGCAATTCACGGTCGAGCTGCAGCATGCGGTTGAAAATGAGCAGATCTTCACGTTCTCCGGGCCGTTCCGCAGCATGGAGCAAATGGCCCTGACGTTAAACGGGGCCCATCAGTTGAAGAATGCTGCCGCAGCTTTAATGGCGTTGGAAGTTTTGCGTCAATATATGGCTTTCCTGCTTGATTACGAGGAAACGCGTGCCGGCATGCGCCGTGCGGCATGGCCGGGGCGCCTTGAGATGGTAAGCGGGCAGCCGCGTATGCTGCTCGATGGGGCGCATAATCCGGAGGGAGCAGAGACGCTTGCCCAAGCCTTGCGGGACACGTACCGTTATGAACGTTTGCATTTCATGATGGGGATGCTGTCAACAAAGCATCATCAGGATGTTCTGCGTCATATACTACCTTTAGCGGATACTATTATTTTTACCGAACCTGATTTCCGCAAGAAGATGAGTGCGGAGAACTTGAGTCATATTGCAGAACAATTGCTGGAAACAGCCTCGCGCAGACCACAGATTATCGTAGAGCCGAATTGGCGCGAGTCTCTAGAACGGCTCAAGGCGATGACTGAACCGGGCGATTTGGCGGTGGTCACCGGCACATTATATCTGATTGCGGACGTCCGCTCGTACGTCTTGCATCGGACCGAATCTGAAAAAGGTTGGTGAGTTCGTATTGAAGACGACGGAACATATTCATTTTATCGGCATCGGGGGCTATGGAATGAGCGCCATCGCTCGTGTCATGCTGGAAATGGGGTACACCGTCACGGGGTCCGATGTGGCCGAACAGGATTTGACGGAAAAATTAAGAGCGAAAGGCGCGACGGTGCATATCGGACATGATCCGGCATATGTGCAGAATGCCGATATCGTCGTGTATTCTACAGCTTGTCCCAAAGAGAACGTAGAGCGGGTCGCCGCTGAGGAACGCGGCGTCCCCGTGCTGCACCGCTCGCAGATGCTGGCGCGCCTGCTCAATGCGAAGAAGGGAATCGCAGTTGCCGGCGCGCACGGGAAGACGACAACCTCTTCCATGATCGCATTGGTGCTGGAACGCTGCGGCGTGAACCCGACCTATATTATCGGCGGGGAAGTTACGAACCTGGGAACGAATGCGCAGGCAGGCAGCGGCGAGTTCGTAGTGGCGGAAGCGGATGAGAGCGACGGTTCATTCTTGGCGTACCATCCGCATATCGCCGTAGTGACGAACATTGAAGCCGATCACTTGGAAAATTACGATGGGAACTTTGAACGCTTGAAAGCAGCCTACGTGCAGTTCCTGTCACAGCGCGATCCGAATGGATGCGCCGTGCTTTGCGCGGACGATGCTATCGTAAGCGCCATGCTGCCTCAATTAGGCGAAGGTGTTCTCACGTATGGCATTGAAGCGCCGGCCGAGTATATTGCTACGGACATTGTGGCCGAAGATCGCGGGATGGCTTTTACGATGAAACACCAGGATAAACCGTTAGGCACGGTTCGATTATCTATTCCGGGGAAACACAATGTGTTGAACGCGATGGCTACGCTTATCGTCTGCATGCAGGCTGGCGTGCCGTTTGCCGAGGCGGCAGAGGCCATTTACGATTTCATCGGAGCGAAACGCCGTTTTCAAGTCATTGGCGAAGTTCAGGATGTGCTAATCGTCGATGATTATGCGCATCATCCGACAGAGATCGAAGCAACCTTGATAGCTGCCAAAGCTACAAATCGGCGTATCATTGCCGTGTTTCAGCCACAGAGATATTCACGCACGTACTTTTTGTTTGACCAATTTAGCCGTGCGTTTCGTAATGCCGATGAGCTGATACTTACCGATATCTACTCTCCAGCCGGTGAAATGCCGATAGAAGGCGTGCACTCTTCGAAGCTGGTCGAGCGCATTCGCGAGAACAGCAATCAGAACGCGCAATACTTCGCGAGCAAGGATGATGCGCTGGAGCGCCTCAAATCACTCGTACGGCCGGGAGACATCGTCATTACGATGGGTGCGGGCGACATCTGGAAGACGGCGTACGGTTTGACAAAAGCGTTGAAAGAACAAGCGCAAGCTGATATATAGCAATAACAAAAAGACCATTCCGTAAAAAGCGGATTGGTCTTTTTGCTATTAGCCAGAGCAGGCACTGTCAATTGTATGCTTGTCCCTTTCGTTATGGACCAACGTCGAGCCGATGATCCGCTATGGTAATTCCTGCACGGTTAGTCTCTGTCCAAGCTGATTTCTCTGACGCTGGCATAAGCTATCCGACGGATGATGTTACGCCCCCTGCGGCGAATGCGCAAGCGGAACGTGGTCACTCCTGCCGACAGGATAACCCCTTCCAGATCCAAACCTCCGACTAATTCAACATCGACCCGCCGTCCAATGTTCCGCTCGACGAAGCGCCGCACTTCACGCGCGCTCATATTGTTGCTGACACCCATGTCGTCTCCTCCTTTACTCCGTTCTATCATTAATTTATGATGAGCTGCGAGATTCGGAAGCGACGTTTGCATGAAGTCATTCGCATGATTTGCGAAAAATGGCGTGGCACTGTTCTAGCGTCTTGCAATCTATCATATAACTGATAGTAATCAAGAGGACAAGGTGAGGTGTATAAAAGATGAGCGGAATAAATCCTAAGATGACGTTTCGGTTTCCGAAGCCTGAACCGATCGATGAGCACATACAGCCAATGGATGCGGTTGAAGAAAGCGGCAGCCCTTTTACACCATACATTGACAGCTCTGTCGAAACGGAGCCGATGAACGACAATGCGATCGTGGAGCCGCGTTTATCCAAGCAATCAGAAGAGACAGGGCGAGAACGTCTCCATGATGCGGCCGGCATCGCAAAACAAGACGGGGATATGTCGGAGGCCGACCAAATTGAGCGGTGGATACGTGAAGCGGATCATAAGCCGCTGTCTTATTCCTTCGACTCGTCTATAGAGGATCCGGCCGGAGCAACGTTGAGCGATCAGGGAGAACTGCTATGGCAGAGCGTGCATACGCGCACGAGAAGACCTTCTTTATGGAAAGTAATCGCCTCTGTCTCAGGGGCCGTAGCGACCGGAGCCGTGTTTGGCTTTTTGGCTCTCTCACTATTCAGAGGCGAAGTGACGATGCCGAATCCAGAAGCGTCCATTCCGACGCTTTCGAATGGGACAAGCGGGCAAGGCTCCGCGGTAAAGGCCGGGTCCGTGCCTGCGGATGGGAGTGGAGGGCAGAAGCATACGGTTGCCGCAGCGGAGCAGACTGCAGATGATAAGAAGACTGCAGAGCGTGCAGCGGCAACGGCAGGCGGGGTATATGTAACCGAAGTGAATATCCCGGAGAAAGCATTCTATATGCTGCAATATGGCGTGTTCGATCAGCCGGAGGGCGCGAAGAAGGCGGCCGCGGAGCTGCGTGAGCTCGGGCTGGCAGCCATGGAGGAGCAATCGAACCAGCATCGCGTCTATGCGGCCATTGCACAGGCGAAGGAGGATGCCATGGGATTGAGCCAGCTGATGAAAAACAATCAGGTCGATTTATATGTCCGCGAAATGAAGCGTCCCGCATTGGCAAAGCTGGCTTTCCAGGGGGATGCGGCTACTGTTGAGCAGTTCATTGCCCAGAGCGATAAGGTGAATGACTGGCTGATGTCGCAATCCATCGCTTATTTGGAGAAAAATGAGCTAAAAGCGTTCGATGGCGCTGCGACCGAGCAGCTGCGGCAGGAGCATTTAAAGTGGACGCAGCAGATGAACGGGGTGCAAAAGGGCCAGCCCGAGCAGTCCCTCAAGGGTTGGACGCAGCTCGTACAAGCGATGAATACGGCGATAAGCGCGGTAAATGAATACAATAAGCAGCCTTCTGCCTCGCACTTGTGGAGCGTTCAAGAGGCTGTCATGATCTATCGCACGGCAGAGAACAACTGGCTTGATACGATGAAGGCGTGATATTGCGGTTGCGTGAGGAAGCTTCGGGACAGTGTTCAAGGCATCAAGCGATTCTTAAGCAGGTGTCAGGTCCGGCAAACGGTCCTTCTGCAAGCCATTCAGAGAGCGAAGGGCTTGCAGAAGTTTTTTTGTCCATTGAACCTTATGTGTCTGCGTTCAGCACGGACTCGATGCGCGCCACCACTTCGTCGGACAGCTGTACGCCGGAAGCCATGGCATTTTCCTTGATTTGTTCCGGGCGGCTTGCGCCGACTAGCGCGCTGGAGACGCACGCTTGCCGCAGAATCCATGCAATGGCCAACTGTCCAACCGACAACTGAAGCTCCTGCGCAATGGCGGTGAGCTGCTTCACCCGCTCGATGCGTTCTTCCGTAATGCCTTTGCGAATCCCCTCAAGCCTCGCCGCCCGGCTGTCTGCCGGGAAGTCCGTTGCCGAGTTGTACTTGCCCGTAAGAAGCCCTTGCGCGAGCGGAGAATACACGACCTGGCCGATGCCGTGCTGTTCCCCGTATGGAATGACTTCTTGCTCGATGCTGCGTTGGAACATGTTATACACCGGTTGGTTGACCACGATGCGATCCAGCAAATAACGATCCGCGATTGCAAGCGCGTCTGCCATTTGCGAGGCCGTCCACATGCTGACGCCCACATAGAGCACTTTCCCCTGACGAATGAGGTCGTCCAACGCGCGCAGCGTTTCTTCCATGCGCACTTGTGGATCAAAGCGGTGACAATAATAAATATCGATATAATCATGGCCCAATCGCTTCAAGCTGGCGTTGCACTGCTCCACAATGTGCTTGCGGGACAGACCGCGATCATTCGGGCCGTCTCCCATGTCGCCGAACACTTTGGTTGCCAGGACGTAAGATTCGCGAGGGTAGGATTTAAGCGTCTCGCCGACCACTTTCTCTGCTTCCCCTCTCTCATACACGTTGGCCGTGTCAAAGAAGTTAATGCCTATATCGTAGGCGGTTCGTATCGCTTGCACGGCATTTTCGCGTTCGACATAACCGCCGTATGTGAGCCAGCTTCCCAGGCTGATTTCACTTACCTTCACGCCGCTCTTGCCCAATCTCCGATATTGCATCTTCGTTGCCTCCTGAATCGTTCAATTTGACATCGCTGCCCGCAGGGCGGACTGCGTGCCAGGTTCCCTTCTCAATTGTAAAAGACGGCCTGCCATTTGGAAAGTGCTGCATCCATATCATCTGCATTCTTCACGATAATCGGCGCAAGAAGTTTCAGAATTTCCCTCCGTAACTTTAGGCAGGTCATTGACGTCTAACCAATATGGATAACAGTTTTATAATTTTCCACTAATTCCCTTCTCTTTATTGGCGGTATCATGAAAGGAATCGTTTGTTTCAGAAGAAATTTCCGCGTATAATAGAAAAAGGTGTCAAAAAATGGCGAGGAGCGAATGAGAACATTGAATATGAACTTTCAACAATTCGACCGCTCTCTTATCGTCTTGGCGTCTTCTTCACCGCGGAGGCAAGATCTAATCAAGTCGTTAGGACTGCCCCATGTGGTACAGCCAAGCGATGCGGATGAGACCGTACCGGCCGGCTGGGCCCCTTCCCGAATCGTGGAGGAGCTCGCCCTGCGCAAGGCGCAAGCGGTAGCCCGTGAACGGCACGCGTCCGGAGAAGGCGGCATCGTCATCGGCTCTGATACGATCGTGGTGCTTGATGGAACAGTATTGGGCAAGCCTCGAGATGAAGCGGATGCGGAACGAATGTTAACCTCGCTGCAGGGGCGCTCGCATGAAGTATACACCGGGGTCGCCCTCGTCCGTGCCGAAGACGGCCGTCAAGAAGTGTCCCACAGGGTCACGACCGTTCATATGACCGCATGGACGCAAGAACAGATCGGTCGCTATATCGCTACGGGGGAGCCGATGGACAAAGCGGGATCCTATGCCATTCAAGGCGTTGGCGCCACGTTGGTCACTGGCATTGAAGGCTGCTACTTCAATGTGGTTGGCTTGCCGTTATCGTTATTGACGGATATGCTTAAGATGTTCGACATTATCATCCCGTAATCGGTAAGGCAATCAAACGTTTTGACAGACGCCGTAATTCCCTGTCATTAAGGAGGTTGTTGAAATGGCGCAAAGTCCACTTCTTCGCGACCTTCCCCATGATGAACGTCCGAGAGAGCGCATGATGCAGTATGGGGCGGAAGCGTTAAGCCATTCTGAATTGCTAGCCATTCTGCTGCGCACAGGAACGCGGGACGAATCCGCAATCATGCTGGCGCAGCGCATCTTGAATCGGGTGGGACATTTGCGGCATCTGCAGGACTTATCGATTACCGAGCTGACGAATATCCGCGGAATCGGACTTGCGAAAGCGATTCAGCTGAAAGCAGGCTTAGAGCTCGGACGGCGCATGGCGCGTTCGCGTCGGGAAGACGCCGTCACAATTCGACGTCCGCAGGATGCGGCAGATCTGTTAATGGAATCGATGCGTTACTACCAGAAGGAACACTTCGTTTGCCTCTTCTTGAATACGAAAAATCGAATTATGGCACGGGAGACGATTACGATAGGCATTTTGGATGCTACCCTTGTCCATCCGCGCGAAGTATTCCGCGCAGCAATGAAGCACGGAACCGCATCCATCATCTGTGCCCATAATCATCCAAGCGGCGATCCGACACCGAGTCCGGAAGATGTGGCTCTGACAAGACGGTTAATGGAAGCAGGGGAAATTGTCGGAATCGAAGTGCTTGACCATCTGGTTATCGGAGATAACCACTATGTGAGTTTGAAGGAACGCGGGCTCATGTAATATAATGATTGAGATTGAAGGTTATAAAAAGGAGATTGACATCATGTTGGGTGGCTTTACTAAAGATTTAGGAATCGATTTGGGAACTGCAAATACATTAGTTTATATCCGCGGAAAAGGCATCGTCGTGCGCGAGCCGTCTGTCGTTGCCATTCGCACTGATACGAAGACAATTGAAGCGGTGGGCGAAGCCGCGAAGAAGATGATCGGCCGCACGCCGGGCAACATCCGTGCCATTCGTCCGATGAAGGACGGCGTCATAGCGGATTTCGATACGACCGCGACGATGATTAAGTACTTTATTCGGCAAGCGCAGAAGCAGCGTTCGCTGTTCCCGCGCCATCCGAACGTGATGGTATGCGTGCCTTCCGGCATTACGGCGGTCGAGCAGCGCGCGGTGGAGGATGCGACGAAGCAAGCGGGCGCCCGCGAAGCGTACACGATTGAAGAGCCATTCGCAGCTGCAATCGGCGCTGACCTGCCCGTATGGGAGCCGACAGGAAGCATGGTTGTCGATATCGGCGGCGGCACGACGGAAGTGGCTGTCATCTCGCTCGGAGGCATTGTAACGTGCCGCTCGGTTCGCGTAGCGGGTGATGAGATGGATGAGGCCATCACCCAATACATCAAGCGCCAATACAATCTGATGATTGGCGAGCGCACGTCGGAACAGTTGAAGATGGACGTCGGATCGGCAATGGAACTGGATGAAGTGGAGAAAATGGAGATTCGCGGTCGTGACCTTTTGACGGGTCTTCCGAAGACGCTCACGATTTCTTCCAATGAAATTACGGAAGCGTTGATGGATACCGTAAGTTCGATCGTAGAAGCCGTAAAAGTGACGCTGGAAAAATGCCCGCCGGAGCTTGCGGCGGATATTATGGACCGGGGGATCGTACTGACGGGCGGGGGCGCTCTGCTGCGCAACTTGGACAAACTGCTTGCAAGCGAAACGGGAATGCCGGTCATCGTGGCGGAGAATCCGCTTGATTGCGTTGCCATCGGTACAGGCCGCGCGTTGGATAATATTCATTTATTTAAGGGGCGCAGCAGCTCTGCTCTTCGTTCCAGACGATAATACGGCGTCATAATGGCGTTGCGGATTCCCGCGCCGGTTTGTTCCAACGGCGCGGGCTCTGATTTATGGGGGAACAAGTACCGCTTTACGATGAGAAGGTGTTGACACTGTTTAAGCTGTTGGGGAACAAGCGATTATTTATTATGTTGTTCGGACTTATATTATTTATTGCGCTGATGGGCTTTACTCTCGGGGGACGCTTGAACCTGTCATGGCCGGAGAAATTTGTGCATGATACCGTCACCTTCGTGCAGCAGATTTTTTATAAACCTGCAGCCTATGTTTCTGAATTTATTGAAGATGTATCCAATCTAAAAGATGTGCATGAGGAGAACGAGCGCCTCAAGATCGCCGTGGCTCAATATACGCGCGACAAAGCTCACTACAATGCCATCCAGGCGCAGAACGAATCGCTGATGGAGGCCTTGAAGTTCACCGAACGGCAGAAGAAGCTGAACCTTCCTTATGAATACCGGATTGCTCAGGTGACGTCCATTAACGTGGCGGATCCGTTCAACCAGACGATCAACGTCAATCTTGGGTCCAAGAATGGCGTTCGTCAAGGAATGCCCGTTATCTCGGTGGAAGGGGTCGTCGGTATGATTAGCCGCGTGTACGAATTCTCTTCGACCGTACAGCTGCTGACCAATCTGGATGACAAGGATCCGAGCTCCCGGCCCATTTCGGCGACGATTATGGGCAAAGAGAAGAAATCTTTCGGCATGATTGAATCATACGATCACAGCAGCGGCACTTTTTCCATGACACGCATCGAAGAAGATGACGAAATCGCCGAAGGGGATACGGTCGTCTCATCAGGAGAAGGCGGCATCTTTCCGAAGGGGCTTATTCTCGGGACGGTCATTTCCATCAATATCGGGGAATTCGGTCTCACTCGGACGGCGACGGTGCAGCCGGCGGCGACATACCGTGATTGGCGCGAACTGTTCATCGTCATTACGCCGGATCTGAACGAGACGGGAAAAGAGGCCAAGTGATGAACCGTAACTGGATGATCGGATTCATGTTCATTCTCTTCCTGCTGGAGGGGACGGTGATGCCCGTATTGATTCCGGATGCATGGCAGGGGCGCATCGTGCCGCAGTTCGTATTCATGGTTATACTTTATCACGCAGTATATCAACATCGGCACACCTCGCTGCTGATGGGATTGGGATTCGGGTTTCTGCAAGATATCGTATATTATGGCCACATGATTGGCCCGCATGCTTTTAGTATGGGACTATTGGGATATTTGGTCGGACTTCTGTTCACGTCCCGCAATGCCACTTTATTTACGATGATGGCGATTGCGGTATTCGGAAGCTTTGCGCACCAGACGATTCTGTTCGCTGTTTATTCGCTGTTCGGCATCAATCACATGACGTACGAGTATGCTTTGTTTGATTTTATGATACCGAGCTTGTTCGTGCAGTTAGTGTTCGCGTTAGCGATTTATGTTCCGATGCGGACATGGTTTGACCGTCTGTCGGGAAAGGCATCTGCCGAAGATGAACAAGGCTAACAGCCGTCTTGGAAGCTTCAATTCCGGGCGGCTGATGCCATTTTTAAATGTTTCGTTACTTTCTAGCAGGAACTTTCCTCTTCCGTCACGAAAAAGATAACCTTGGGGAGGGAACATTCATGACGGCCAAGCCATTGGTAACCATTAAAGGCATGAAGGACGGCCTTGTGTTCCTGCTTGACGATGAGTGTGAATTTACGGACTTGTTGCGCGAATTGCGTGACAAGCTTGAGCATACACCGCATTTTTTCGACGGACCGATTGTATATGTCGATGTCAAGTTAGGGGCCCGTTCCGTCACGGACGAGCAGAAGACAGAAGTACTGGACATTTTAAGACAACGGGGAAATTTGCTCATTCGATCGTTGGAATCCGATGCCGACGTGAAGACAGAAGCGCAAGGATACCGCGTTCATACGATGACTGGAATTGTGCGCTCCGGACAAATATTGCGCCATGATGAGCATTTATTATTTTTAGGCGATGTCAATCCGGGCGGAATGATTATAAGCAGCGGAGACATTTTCGTGTTCGGCGCTCTTCGGGGCACAGCGCATGCAGGAGTGGAGGGGGATTCGTCCTCCGTCATTGCAGCGTCATTGTTCGCTCCGACGCAGCTCCGCATTGCGGATGTCATCAGTCGTCCTCCGGATGAATGGGGTGTCGCACAAGCGCATATGGAGTTTGCTTACGTGCATGACGGCATCATGCAGATCGATAAAATTTCGCAGCTTCATCGTGTTCGCAAGGACATCAATTTGTTCAAAGGAGTGTAGAAGAATGGGAGAGGCAATCGTCGTCACTTCGGGTAAAGGCGGCGTTGGCAAGACGACGACGTCGGCCAATTTAGGTACAGCGCTTGCTTTGCTCGGCAAAAAAGTGTGCATGGTCGATACGGATATCGGCCTGCGTAACCTGGACGTCGTGATGGGGCTTGAGAATCGCATCATCTATGATATTTGCGATGTGGCAGACGGTCGTTGCCGATTGAATCAAGCGCTCGTCAAGGACAAGCGATTTGACGAACTGTACATGCTGCCTGCGGCGCAAACCAAAGACAAGCTTGCCGTGTCGCCGGAGCAAGTCAAAGACATTATATTAGAGCTGAAGAAAGAATTCGAATATATCATTATCGATTGCCCGGCAGGCATTGAGCAGGGCTTCAAGAACGCAATCGCGGGGGCGGATCACGCCATTGTCGTGACGACGCCGGAGAACGCGGCGGTACGGGATGCGGACCGGATTATCGGCCTGCTTGAAAATGCAAGCATCGGCTCGCCTAAGCTCGTGGTGAACCGCATTCGCGCCAATATGATGAAGAGCGGGGAAATGCTTGATTTAGACGATATTTTACAAGTGTTGAATATTGATTTGTTAGGGCTTGTGCCTGATGATGAAATGGTAATCAAGGCGGCGAATGCAGGCGAACCAACGGTCATGAACCCGGATTCCCGCGCTGCAATGGCTTACCGCAATATTGCCCGCCGCATATTGGGAGACACGGTGCCGCTCATGCCGCTTGAACAGAAAAAGGGCGTGTTCACCCGGATGAAGAAGTTTTTGGGAATGGGATGAGTGAGCAGTGCTGAACAAATTTAAAAGAATTGACTGGGTTATTGTTGGCATTTTGCTTGTTTTTTCCGTGTTCAGCCCGCTTGTAATTCTTAGTGCGACGCATGGTGATCCGACCTTTGAAGGAACGGCGATGAAGACGGTATTTTATTTCATTATCGGCTTTGTGCTGATGTTCGCTGTCGCTTTGTTCGATTACCGCTGGCTGCTCAAAAGCTGGCCGATTACGATGGGGATTACGGTAGTTTTGCTTATAGGGGTATTCTTTTTCGGACAAAATTTGAACGGGGCAATCGGCTGGTATAAGCTTCCCGGGGGGATGTCATTCCAGCCTGCGGAGCTTGCCAAAATTACGCTTATCTTTGCGCTGGCGCAGCTGCTCGGCAGAAGAGACGGCGATCCGCTAACCTTTACGAAAGATCTGCTGCCGATTATCGCCGTGACCTTGGTTCCGTTTCTGCTTGTCGTCAAGCAGCCCGATTTGGGGAACGCCGTTATTTACATTGTAATCTTGATCGGGATGCTATGGATAGGCGGCATGAAATATCGTCATGTCCTGTTGGCAAGCTTGTTGGCCGCCGTTATGTTCGTTGCCGTCTTTTTTGCCTTTACCACCTTTCGGGACGAGGTGAGAGGCTTTTTTAAAGACGTCATTCAGCAAGAGCATTGGTTTACGCGCATCGATACGTTGATTAATCCGAAAGATGCGACCAACGATGCCAAGCACCAGTCGAATTATGCGATGATCGCCATCGGCTCTGGAGGTTTGAGCGGGGATGGTTACATGCAAGGGGAATTGAAACGGCGCAGCTTTATTCCGTATACTTATTCCGATGCCATTTTCGTCGTCATTGGAGAAGAGTTCGGGTTCCAAGGCTCCTCGGTGCTGCTTCTGTTCTATTTTTTGTTAATATACAGGATGATACTTATCGCCTTCCAGTGTTATGACTTGAGAGGTTCATACATGATAATCGGGATTGTCTCCATGTTCGTATTCCAAATCTTCGAGAACATCGGAATGATGATAGGCATTATGCCGATTACCGGGATTACGCTGCCATTCATTAGTTACGGCGGTACGTCGCTCATCTTGAATATGTTTTGCATCGGTCTTGTTATGAGCATACGCATTTATCAAGAAAAATATCAGCTTGAGCCTTAATTGCCAGGCTGCCAAAGGTTCCGCATTTTGACCCTCTTCGGGAAGGTCTGATGCGGGGCCTTTTTTTGTAGAGCGCGACTCGTGCGCGCTCATGGTGCCTGTCCAAAAATGATACTTATGAACAACTTGAATATAGGATAGCTTGTTCATAACCGATTGGGGCTTGTCATACACATGAGATATACACAAGTTCAACACGGCTGCATGTTGAAATCGGTAATGAAGGGATGAGACAAGCATGACAGAGGACATTCGTCGGCGCAGGCAGGAGCGCATACGAGCAATTATAAACCAGAATAGCCCCCGGGCTAACGCAATGATGGCGATGGAACCGCAGGATGCCACAGACGATAAGCATATTGTTGCATCTGATCATGCATTTCCGCCCGCAGCGGACAGCAGAGAAGAAGGACCATGGAATGATACGGTGGAATCCATTGCGGCATATTCCGCCGATCCGGAACGGATGTGGAAGTCTTCACGGGGCCAATGGCACGAACGCTATGGCTGGGATCGCGAGCCAAATGGAGGATTATGGCGTTCTCTCCGGATAAGGCTGGTGTTGTCGGTGCTGTTGACAGCGGCTGTCTATGGGCTGATGCGGTATCCCGCCGATTGGAATGCTCCCGCCCGGGCGTGGATCGTGCAGGCCTTGACAGAGGAAATGGATATGAAGCCGATTGCTGCGTGGTATAATCGCACGTTCTCCGGCGCGCCATCGTTCATTCCGCGGTTCGCGCAGGGCACTGACACGACGAAGCCGGCGCAGGGCCGAATCTCGCTTATTCCCCCATTGAAAGGACAGATGGTGCAGCCTTTCGCCATGAGTCTGAAAGGAGTGCATATCGCCTCCGACTCGTCGCTGGGCGGAGAAATCGAGGTGCATAGCGCTGCGATCGGCCGGGTAAGGGACATTACACGTCATCCGGAAAAAGGGATAACCGTCATTGTCCAGCATGCGGAAGGTTTGGAGACGGTGTATGGCGGGCTCGCTTCGAGCTCGGTGCAGGTGAACGATTGGGTGGAGGCAGGGGAGGCGATAGGCGTGCTGGCAGATTCCTCCTCCTCAGCCGAACAGCCGAATACCCTTTATTTTTCTATTAAAAAAGAGGGTCAGTATATCGATCCGTCGGATGTGATTTCGTTTGATTAATTGGAGGGGCACCGTCTACAGTCTGCATCCGCTATTCATACTTATGTTGGGTATGGCAGCTCTGACCGGTCATATATTGGAATTGTTAACGTTATTCTCGATTGTGCTCATTCATGAGCTCGGACATGTGGTAGCCGCCCGAATGTTCGGCTGGTCTATTACGGAAGTAAAGCTGCTTCCGTTCGGGGGAGTGGCCGAAACGGAGGATGGATCGCTTGCTCCGGCTTGGCAGGAATGGATCGTGGCCATGGCGGGTCCGCTCCAAAATGGGATCATGATCGCCGCTGCCCTTTTTTTTCAGCATGCGGGATGGTGGAATGATACGTGGACGGAAGACTTCATACGAGCGAACGCATTCATCGGTTTATTTAATTTGCTTCCGATCTTGCCGTTGGATGGGGGACGGATGTTGCAAGCGGCATGCTCGTTCTGGCTCAGCTATCATCGGACGCTTCTGCTGGGCGCGTGGATAAGCCTTGGATGCAGCGTGCTGATGGCAATATTCAGCATCTATCCTTTACTGATGGGAGAACGAATGAATTTGAACGTGTTTGCTCTCTCCCTGTTCCTGATGTGGAGCAATTGGATAGAGCAGAGGAACCTTCCCTACCGCTTTGTGCGCTTTCTGATGCACCGGCCAGTCCGGTTGAGGCAATGGGAGCGGCGTGTGTCCTTGGGACGGCCTATCGTCACTCAATCCGGCCGTCCTTTGTCGATGGTCGTGCGTCTTTTCAGGCGGGATTCGTATCATATTATTTATGTGATGGGTGAGAGCGGCCGTATTCAACGCGTCATCCCGGAGCAGCAGCTAATCGATGCGTTCTTCGACGACCCGACGCCGGGCGACGCGAATATCGGACGGAACTAATTTTTTTGCTCGTTCCATAAACCGACATGTTCACCGCATCCTGCTTCATGTTACAATGGAAGATGACGCGCTGTAGTAGAGGTGAAGCCATGAATCAAATGATTGTTCACTGTGAGGAACAAGTAACGCAAATGGCGTTATTGGAACATGGTCGGCTCGTCGAATTTGCAGTCGAACGCGCCACTGGCACAACGCTTGTAGGCAGCTTTTACAAAGGCCGTGTTGTGAATGTACTTCCGGGGATGCAGGCTGCATTTGTGGACATCGGTCAGAAGAAGAACGCATTTCTTTATGTCGATGATTGTTTGCACCCGCATTTGGAGAAACAACCAAAACAGAAACCTCCGATTACGAGTTTGCTTCGCGTCGGACAAGAGCTTATCGTGCAAGTCATGAAAGAGCCGTTAGGCGGCAAAGGAGCTCGCGTTACGACGCATTATTCTTTGCCCGGTCGATACTCGGTATATATGCCTTTCGCCGATTATATCGGAGTGTCCAAGAAGATTGAGCAGGAAGCGGAACGCACCCGTCTGAAGCAGTTGGCGGACGAGCTTCGCACGAATGAGGAAGGTATGATCATTCGCACAGTCGCTCAAGGAGAAACGTTGGATACGATGGAATCCGATATTCAATCTTTGCGAGAAGCATGGAGGCAGATTGAACGCCGTGCGGAACAGGTGGAAGCGCCTGCTCTTCTGCACCACGATTTGAACATGGTGGAACGGTTGGTTCGAGATGCGTTTTCCCGTGATATTGGCCAGCTTCTTATTGACGATGTACGGCAAGCGAAGCGAGTACTTACGTTTATTCGTTCATTCGCACCGGATTTGGAGCATCGGGTTCACATCTATAAGGATGCCGAACCGTTGTTCAAACGATACCGGATCGACGAACATTTGGACAAAGCGATGCAGCGCAAGACTTGGCTGGAGAGCGGCGGCTATCTAGTCTGGGATCAGACGGAAGCGTTGACGGTTATCGATGTGAATACGGGCAAATATACGGGGACAAGCGATCTTGAAGAGACGGTATACTTAACCAATATGGAAGCGGCGGAAGAAATTGCGCGTCTTATCCGTCTACGGGATATCGGAGGCATCGTCATTGTCGATTTTATTGACATGGACACGGAAGAGCATCGTGAGCGTGTAGTCGAGCGGCTAGAGCAAATGATGAAGAAGGATCGAACGAAATGTTTGGTCGTCGGATGGACGAAGCTCGGTTTGCTGGAATTGACTCGCAAAAAAGTGCGTGAGCAAGTAATGAATCGACTATTTCAGACTTGTCCCACTTGTAATGGAGCCGGCTTGGTGTCGGCAGTCGTCCCACATCGTGAAACGGAAATTATGCGTTGATTTATTGTAAGGGATGTGTTAGAATCTACAGGTATGTGTCTAGTCTAGTCGCTGCACACATGCTGTAACCGCACCGAACGGGTTGGCAAGCGTAATGCTTTATGAAGCGTTACCACCTGATTTAGGCGAGTCTGAGACATGAGGAGGTGCACACAATGTTCGCAATTATCGAGACGGGTGGCAAGCAGTACAAAGTTCAAGCAGGCGATGTATTGTACATCGAGAAGCTGAACGCTGCTGAAGGCGAGAGCGTGACGTTCGACCGTGTATTGGCTGTATCCAATGACAACGGTTTGGTCACAGGTACTCCGGTTGTATCCGGCGCTGCCGTAACGGCGAAAGTAGAAAAGCATGGAAAAGGCGAGAAAGTTGTCGTCTATAAGTACAAAGCGAAAAAGAACTATCGTCGTAAACAAGGTCATCGTCAACCATATACAAAAGTGACGATCGAAAGCATTAAGGCGTAAGAGGTGCCGTGATGATTCGCATTAGCATTCGACGGAAGTCAGACCGCTCAATCGAGAGCTTCTCGATTGAAGGGCATGCGAATTACGCTCCCTACGGGGAAGACACCGTATGTGCGGGTGTCTCCGCTGTGTCGGTGGGCGCGGTGAACGCCATAGAAGCATTGACCGGCATTGAACTGAAGTGCAAGATGAAGGATGGCTTCTTAAGCGGATTCGTGCCGCTTATTGAGCAGCAAGACATTGAAACGAAAGTTCAACTGCTATTGGAGTCGATGATCGTCAGTTTGCGTACGATCGAAGCTTCATACGGTTCGTATCTTCAAATAAAAGAACAAATGATTGAGCAAAGGAGGTAGACCATATGTTAAAACTGAACCTTCAGTTGTTCGCATCGAAAAAAGGGGTAGGTTCCACTAAGAACGGTCGTGATAGTATCTCGAAACGTCTTGGTGTGAAACGTGCCGACGGCCAAACGGTAACGGCTGGCAGCATCCTGGTGCGTCAACGCGGCACGAAAGTTCATCCGGGCAACAACGTTGGCATCGGTAAAGATGACACGCTGTTTGCGAAAGTGGAAGGCGTCGTGAAGTTCGAACGTTGGGGTCGCGACCGCAAAAAAGTGAGCGTCTACCCGGCTGATGTTGCACCAGTTGCAGCAGCTGTGGAGAAGTAAGACGACATGAGGAACCCTCGGCTTGAGCCGAGGGTTTTTTTTAACTATAACGCTCGATTTTTGATAACACGGCCTCGACGGGACCAGAATCGTTTCACTTTTCTTGGACGTGCGAATCATCTCCATGATATACTGAACTTTGGGATGTTTGCACATAATTTGGAAACATGGAAACGTTAACGGGGAGCGAAACCATGAAGAGGATACGCTTAGGATTGGGATGTTGTGCGGCAGTAGCGTTGGGTAGTGCCACGCTCATCATTGTCAGGGATCTCACCTGGGGATGGCGTGCGGTGTGTCTCATCTTTTTAACCGTCAGCTTCATTTCCGGAGCCGCTATTCTTGTGCAGGAGCAGTCAAGACAGCGGCGGCGTATGCTGCAATCGCAACAATGGTCGGCGATAGAACTGATGAATCACCAGCGTCACGACTGGATGAATGATCTTCAGCTGTTGTACGGTTATGTCCGTTTGAAGAAATACGATAAATTACCGGAATGCGTGGAAACAATAAAAGCAAGGATGTCAGAGGAAAGCCGGATTTCGAAATTGGGCATACCGGAACTGGTCATGTTTCTCATGCAGCAACGCACTTCAGGAGGTACGATGCCGCTTGACGTGATCATTCCCGAGCCCGTGGAACTCGACCGATTGAACTTGGAAGTAGACACGACCCGCTTGGCGGATGTGGTCATGGAGACGGTGCAGACGATCCGTTTCGCGCCGAAGGCGCAGATGGACGCCTTCAGTCCGCTGCAGCTTGCATTCGTGCGAGAACCGAACTGTCTAGTTATCCGTTATCGATACGAGGGGAAACTGCTTCGGCCGGGCGAAGTGGCCGCACAGCTTAGTCGGATTGCTTCGGAACGCGGCGTGCGGCTGGAGCAGTTGTCGGGTAAACAAAACAATGAGCACGATGCATTCCATATCATCGTGCCATGCAGCGCGTAATGAGGTGACAGCATGTTTGTAGATAAAACGAAGATTTATGTGAAAGGCGGCGACGGCGGTGACGGTATTGTCTCGTTTCGCCGTGAGAAATATGTGCCGATGGGAGGTCCGGCCGGCGGCGATGGCGGCCGGGGCGGCAACGTCATTTTTCGTGTTGACGAAGGCTTGCGCACGTTGGTGGACTTCCGTTATCAGAAGCATTTTAAAGCTCCGCGGGGAGACAAAGGCCGCAACAAGAGCCAGCACGGAGCGAATGCGGAAGATATGATCGTCCGTGTGCCGCCGGGGACGGTCGTAGTTGATGACGATACGCAGGAGATCGTTGCCGATTTGACGCGGCAAGGTCAGGAAGTCATCATTGCGAAGGGAGGCCGGGGCGGACGCGGGAATATCCGCTTTGCGACAGCTGCCAACCCGGCTCCTGAGCTGGCGGAGCATGGGGAAGAAGGCGAAGAGCGCTGGGTCGTGCTTGAGCTGAAAGTAATGGCGGATGTAGGGCTTGTCGGCTTTCCGAGCGTCGGCAAATCAACGCTGCTGTCTGTCGTATCTTCCGCCAAGCCGAAGATTGGCGCTTACCACTTCACGACGATTACTCCGAATCTTGGCGTCGTGGAGGTTGGAGACGGCCGCAGCTTCGTCATGGCTGATCTGCCGGGTCTTATCGAAGGCGCTCATACCGGCATCGGGCTTGGACATGAGTTCCTGCGTCACGTGGAACGCACCCGAATCATTGTCCATGTCGTGGACATGGCCGGGACGGAAGGCCGAGATCCGTTCGAAGACTGGGTGAAGATTAACGAAGAGCTGGAGCTGTACAACGAGAAGCTGGCGGAACGACCGCAGATTGTAGCGGCGAACAAGATGGATATGCCGGAGGCGGAAGAGCAACTGGCCATCTTCAAGGAGAAAGTACGTGACAAGACCAGCCGGGACATCGATGTCGTCCCGATATCTTCCTTGACCAAAATGGGTGTGCAAGAGCTGTTGTATAAAGCGATGGACATGCTGGAGCAGCTTCCGGAAACGCCTGAAGTCGAAGAAGTGGCTGAGGTTGAGGAGCGGAAAATTTATCGGTTCGACAAAAAAGCACAATCACAGTCGGAATTCACCATTCGCCGCGAGAACGAGATGTTTGTCGTTGAGAGTGAAGCGATTGAAGGGATGCTGAAACGATTGCAAATGAATTCGCACGATGCCATTTTGAAGTTTGCTCGCACGCTGCGCAAGATGGGCGTGGACGAAGAACTTCGCAAACGCGGGGCAACGGATGGAACGATTATCCGCATAGGCGAGTTCGAATTTGAATTCGTAGAAGGCAGCAGCTACTATTAATATAAACGCAGCAAAGCGGAAGACCGCATGACCAGTTATGGGCATGCGGTCTTTTGTCTATTATGACTGAATTGCGTCGGAGGCGACGCAGGCGTTCAGCTTCGCCAGGTCGTCCGCCGCAAGCGTAAGCTGAGCGGCTGCGGCACTGTCGCGGACCGACTCCGGTCTTGTTGCTCCCGGTATCGGTATGAGCTGCGGCGACAGGGCCATCATCCACGCAAGCGCGATCTGGAGGACGCTTGCTTCATATTGCCGGGAGAGCTCTTGCAGCAGCGGCTGCTCCTTCAGTCTGGCTGCTTGGCCAGGACCGCCGTTCGGACTGTAAGCGACAAAGCTGATATGGTGAGCGGCGCAATAGTCCAGCACATCCATCGAACGCCGGTCAAAGAAATGGAACCGATTCTGAACGGCGGCGACGCCTGCCATTTGGAGTGCAATGCCGCACTGAGCCGCTGAGACGTTGGACAAGCCAAGATGTTCAATTTTGCCTTCCGCTTGCAGTCTGGTCAACTCTCCGAAAGATTCTTCAAAGGGGACTTCAGGATCGGGAGCATGCAGGTAATATAACGGATGAACTTCTCTTTGCAATACGGTTAAGCTGCGCTCGCATGCTTCCCGCAGCGCTTGCGGGCGGCCGGAATAAGTCCAATCTCCGCCAGGCCTTGCCAGCCCTCCCTTCGTCGCGATGATGCAATTCCGATCGGCTGGAATGGCATCCAGGAACAAGCGCTCGTTATGCCCAAGGTCATGTTCGTCCAAGCTGTATGTATTTGCGGTATCGAAGAACGTTATCCCGCTTTCCAGAGCGGCCCGGATCGCAGCTTCCGCTTGTGAACGCTCGGGCCTTCCTTGAACGGACAGCGGAGCGCCGCCGAATCCGAGGGCAGACACAAGCAGCGAAGTGGACCCCAAGGGTTTCATTTGCATAATATAGCATCCCCTTTCTAAAATTATGAATGAATTCAACAGAAGGAAATGAAACGGTCCTGCTTTATCCTGGCGTTATTCCATTGTACGCGGCTTAATCGGGAAAGTTCCATCTGCTGGAAGTTGCTTCATGCATCGCACATGCGACTGCTGCCCCTAAAAAGCCTTGATTCATGGACACTTTCCAACAGAACGATTCATTTCAGGTGGGAAGGGCAATTGACCGTACATTTTCAATTCAATTTGAAGCTCGGCTTTAGTTCGGGAACACGCCCTCGTTGAATGGTTCACACATTTATTTAGACAACTTGTTTGGAAAATGCTTGGGTTGCGTCCACGATCGTGTATAATAGATCCAATTTAACTACTTACATAGTGCCGAGAGACTCTCGCCTAGAACTTACACTTGTAGAGGTTGTGCAAAAGCCCGCTTTTGTACAAACACTTTTGGCGGATTGCCTATTGCCAATACGCATACAAATCCGCTATAATGTCCTCTATAAGAAAACAAAAGTCTTTTTATGGAGGACTATCAAATGTCAGAACGATACTACTTGGTACGAGAGGACATTTTACCGGAAGCGGTTGTCAAGACTGTGAAGGCAAAGCAATTGCTCGCTACGGGTGAAGTGAAGACAGTGCATGAAGCGGCTGAGCGCGTTGAGCTAAGCCGCAGCGCTTTTTATAAGTATAAGGACGGCATCTTTCCTTTAAATCAGCTGGAGCGTGAACGAATCGTAACGATATCTATGGATTTGGAGCATCGTTCGGGAATTTTGTCCAAGGTGCTTGGTGCTGTGGCGTCATTTGAAGGCAACGTGCTGACCATCAATCAGACGATTCCGCTGCAGGGAATGGCGAATGTTGTCATTTCCGTAGAAACGTCGCTTATCGCAGAGCCATTCGGCGAAATGCTGGACTCGCTGCGCGACATTCCCGGCGTGAAGCGGGTTTCGGTTATTGGACAAGGGTAGTGTTTAAGCTTTTCAGATATAGATTCCGTTGAAAAGAAGGGGAGAAACAGTGATGAAGCCAATTAAAGTCGGATTATTGGGTTTGGGAACGGTAGGAACCGGGGTTGTACGTATTGTGGAGGGGCACCAAGACGATCTGTCGAGCCAGGTGGGATCGCCGATTCGAATTGAAAAGGTGCTCGTCAAAGATTTGCAGAAGGCGCGCAATGTTGCTATTCCGGAAGAGATGCTGACCGAAGAGGCCGGTGACATTATTCACAACCCAGATATCGATGTAGTCGTTGAAGTGATGGGCGGCATCGAGCCGACCAAGCAATATATAATGGACGCGTTGGAACAAGGCAAGCATGTCGTCACGGCCAACAAAGACTTGATGGCGGTCCATGGCCGCGAGATTATGGCGAAGGCGAAGGAGAAGCGCTGCGATGTATTTTATGAGGCAAGTGTTGCCGGAGGCATCCCTATCATTCGCACGTTGATGGAAGGTTTCTCTTCCGACCGTATTAAGAAAATAATGGGTATCGTGAACGGAACGACAAATTTTATACTGACCAAGATGAGCCAAGAGGGGGCAGGCTACGGAGAGGTATTGAAGGAAGCGCAAGCTCTTGGCTATGCGGAGTCTGATCCGACCTCAGATGTGGAAGGTCTCGACGCGGCACGCAAGATGGCGATATTGGCAACGCTCGGCTTCCATTCGGATGTTGCTTTGGAAGATGTGGATGTGCGCGGCATTTCCCAGATTAAGAAGGAGGATATTGCATTTGCGAAGCGTCTTGGCTATGAAATGAAGCTCATCGGCATTGCAGAACGCCAAGATGACCAGATCAGCGTCGTTGTGCAGCCGACGATGGTTAGCACTTCGCATCCGCTCGCTGCGGTGAACGGCGTGTTCAATGCCGTGTATGTATACGGAGAGGCTGTAGGCGAGACGATGTTCTACGGACCGGGCGCCGGCGAAATGCCAACCGCGACATCGGTCGTTGCCGACTTAGTCGCTGTCATCAAAAATATGAAGCTGGGTGTTAACGGTCAGCGTGCGCTTACGCCATATAAAGAGAAAAAGCTGAAAACCGACGATCAAATCGCATATAAAAATTTCATCTTGCTGCATGTTGAAGATAAAGCAGGCGTGCTTGCGCAGATTACGCAAGTGTTTGCGGAATATGAAGTGAGCTTGGATTCTGTCGTTCAGCAGCCGAATCCGCACAACCCGGATGCAGAAATTATCATTGTTACACATCAAGCGAGCCAGGCGAGCATGAAGAAAGTGTATAAGCATTTCGACAATCTTGATGTCATCAAATCGATCAAGAGCGCTTATCGAGTGGAAGGCTAGGCTGAGCCACAAGGCAGGCTTCGGCAAAACGTTAGTTATTTTACATCTGAAGAGGGGATATGTGGATGAGATACATGGGACTGCTTGAAACGTACAAATCATATTTGCCGGTGAACGATAATACGCCGCTGCTCACGCTGCACGAAGGCAACACGCCGCTTGTTCGGGCAGAGCGACTGTCCAAAGAGCTCGGCTTGGATTTATATTTGAAATATGAAGGTTTGAACCCGACGGGCTCGTTCAAGGATCGGGGCATGGTAATGGCTGTCGCGAAAGCGATGGAAGAAGGCAGCCGCACGATTATGTGCGCTTCGACGGGCAATACGTCGGCGGCAGCGGCAGCGTATGCTGCGCGCGGCGGATTGAACTGCATCGTGCTGATTCCGAACAACAATATCGCGCTTGGCAAGCTTGCGCAGGCGATGATTTACGGCGCGAAAGTCATTGCCATCGAAGGCAACTTCGATCGCGCGCTTGAAATCGTGCGGGAGATTACGGCGAAGCATCCGATTACGCTTGTGAACTCGGTTAATCCGTACCGTATTGAAGGGCAGAAGACAGCTGCCTTCGAAGTATGTGACCAATTGGGCAAGGCTCCGGATGTGCTTGCGATTCCGGTCGGCAATGCAGGGAATATTTCGGCGTATTGGAAAGGCTTCAAAGAGTACCATGCCGCGGGCAAGAGCAACCAGCTGCCGAAGATGATCGGCTTCGAAGCGGAAGGCGCGATGGCTATCGTCAAAGGCGAACCGATTCGCGAACCCGAAACGATCGCAACGGCAATTCGGATCGGCAATCCGGCAAGCTGGAAGACGGCGGTAGAAGCGGCTGATCAATCGAACGGCCAGATCAACTATGTTACCGACGAACAGATTCTTGAGGCATACCAGCTGTTGGCGGCGAATGAAGGCGTATTTTGCGAACCGGCTTCGGCCGCTTCGGTTGCGGGTGTCATCAAGCTTCAACGTGAAGGCTATTTTTCTGGTGGGGAAGCGGTCGTATGCGTGCTGACGGGGCACGGATTGAAGGATCCGAATATCGCCATCAACACGGCAGCAACCGAGCCGCTCGTTGTCAATGATTCGGAAGAGGCGGTTATGGAAGCGATTCGACAGCTAGAGGGTGAGCAATAATGTGGCAACAAGACGGCGTGCTCGTGCGTGTGCCTGCCAGTACCGCCAATCTCGGTCCAGGCTTTGATACGCTCGGCATGGCACTTCATTTGCATTTATGGATTGCGATGAAGCCGGCAGAGACAACGGTCATCCGGCTTCATGGCAGCGAGCTGGCGGGGATACCAACCGATGAGAGCAATCTAATCTATCGGATTGCTCATTCGGTATTCCGCGCAGCCGGCGTCGAAGGCCGCCCGCTAGAAATGGATGTATATAGCGAAATCCCTCTGACGCGCGGTCTTGGCAGCAGCGCATCCGCCATAATCGGCGGACTCTATGCCGCGAACGCGCTGATTGGCCATCCATTGTCCCAAGAGCAGCTGTTCAACATGGCAACCTTAATTGAACGCCACCCGGACAATGTCGGAGCTTCGCTATTCGGCGGCATCATTGCAGCGGCTTGGGATGGGGAACAAACGGAACATATCCGGATTGAGCCTCATGGTGACTTAAGCACGGTGGTGGCCATTCCGCAGTTCCAATTGGAAACGAAGATGGCGCGCAACGTTTTGCCTGCTCATGTGAGTTTGGCAGATGCGGTGTTTAATATTAGCCGTTCGTCCTTGTTGGTCGCCGCGCTGTGCAGCGGTCAATTGCATGTAATTGCGACGGCGATGCGTGATCGCCTGCATCAGCCCTATCGAGCATCATTGATTCCAGGCATGCCTCGTATATTGGATGAGGCGCCGGGGCACGGTGCGCTTGGCGTTGCGCTTAGCGGCGCCGGACCTACATTGCTTGCGTTTACGGACAAGCGCCGTTCGAACGCTTCGCTTGTTTCTTATATGAAAGAAACGTTTCTTGCACACGGTGTGGAGGCAACGGTCATGGAGATTGAGATTAGCCGCGAGGGTGCCGTGTGCTGTGGAACGTGGGACGGGATTTCTTCCGTTCTGGCTGCACGTATAAATTTATAGTCAACAGAAGGAGTTAAACGCTCATGGCGCGAATAGCATTATTGCCTGAAGGATCGGTGTCACATGAAGCTGCGGTATATTTAGTCGGTGAAGAGAACTGTTTTATGCACCATAAGCTAATATCGGATGTGTTTTTATCGACGGTGCGCGGGGATTCGGATTACAGTGTCATCCCGATCGAGAACACGATCGAAGGATCTGTCAATTTACATATGGACTGGATTGTTCATGAGATAGATCTCCCTTTTCAGGTGGAATGGGTATATCCATCGATACAAAATGTGATCGGCCGTCGTGATGAAGTGCAAGGTGACTGGTCCCGGGTATGCAAAGTGATGTCGCATCCCGTAGCGATGGCGCAATGCATGCAGTTCATTCGAGCCAACCTTCCTCATGCGGAATTGGAACACGTCAACAGCACGTCCGAGGCGGTTCACCGTGTGAAGGAGAATCCGGGCCAAGGGTGGGTCGCCATCGGGACGGCGCTGGGCGCACGCACGCACGGATTGGATGTATTGGCTCCGCAAGTAACGGATCATCAGAACAATTTCACTCGATTTGTTCTTATCGGAAAAGAACCGATTGCGTTGCCCCAATCTTCCTCCTCGAAGACAACGATTCTCGTAACGTTGCCGGAAGATTATCCAGGAGCGCTCCATCAGGTGCTTTCAGCGTTCGCGTGGCGCCGAATCAACCTTTCCCGGATTGAATCTCGGCCGACGAAGCGCCGGCTTGGGAACTATTATTTTTATATCGATATCGAAATGGCGATGGACACGGTGCTTCTGCCCGCGGCATTGGAGGAGATTGAAGCGATCGGCTGTCAAGTTCGAATATTAGGCTCTTATCCGAGTTATACTTTTCACCATGCTGTGACAGAATAACGCTACCATTTGGAGGTGCTGTACGATGACGCAATGCATTTATTTAGACGGTGAGTTTGTAACGAAAGAAAATGCGAAGGTTTCGGTGTACGATCACGGCTTTTTGTATGGTGACGGTATTTTTGAGGGAATTCGCATTTACGGCGGCAACATTTTTAAGTGTAAGGAGCATCTGGAGCGCCTATATGATTCGGCAAAGTCGATTATGCTGAATATTCCGTTGTCCATTGGTGAGATGCAGGAAGTATTGGTCGAAACCATTCGCAAAAACGAGCTGCAGGATGGCTATATCCGTCTGATCGTCTCCCGTGGTCCCGGCAATTTGGGATTGGACCCGCTCCGCTGCCCTAAAGCGAGCGTCATCATTATAGTGGAGCAATTGGCTATCTATTCGGAAGAAGCGTACCGCAACGGTTTGCGCACGGTGTCGGTAGCGGAACGCCGCAATATCCCGGACGCTTTGAATCCGAAGATTAAGTCGCTCAACTATTTGAACAACATTTTGGTCAAAATTAAAGCAAACTTGGCTGAAGTCGGCGAAGCAATTATGCTGAACGCGCAAGGGTATGTAACGGAAGGATCGGGCGACAACATTTTTCTGGTGAAAAAAGGAGTTGTCTACACGCCTCCGTGCTACTTGGGCGCACTGGAAGGCATTACACGGGGAGCTATTATCGAGCTGTGCCAGAAGCTTGGGCTGACCTTGAAAGAAGAACCGTTTTCGCTGCATGACATTTATGTTGCTGACGAAGTGTTCTTTACGGGCACGGCAGCTGAGGTTATTGCCGTACGCGAAGTGGACGGCCGAACGATCGGTTCTGGTCAAGCCGGACCGGTAACGCTGAGCCTGTTGGATAATTTCCGTAAAATCGTGACGGAAGACGGCGTTAAAGTATACGAATAGCGGCTGTTTTATATTCAAATGGCCAGTCCTCCCTAATTTAGGGAGGATTTTTTTGCGTTAAGGGATGTCAAATGCCCAATCCCTGCATAGGATGTATTAATTGATTTTCCGGGCGATTGTCCCGAGATGAAGAGGATGATGAACGTTTGGGAGGTTACAACACGTGAAAATTCACATCGTGAAAAAAGGCGATTCATTGTACTCATTGTCCAAAAAGTACGATGTATCCCTCGAGAAGCTGATTGAAATGAATCCCCAATTGAAGGACCCTAATGAATTGGATGTCGGCATGAAGATTAAAGTTCCGTCTTCAAAGTATCCGCAGAGCGGGCATGAAATTATTCATAAACATGTTGTCAAGGATGGGGATACGCTGTGGAAATTGTCTAAAGCTTGGGGCATCCCACTGCAGACCATGATAGACGCCAATCCGCAGCTTAAGAATCCGAATGTTTTAGTCATCGGTCAAGTCATCAATATTCCTAAAGTTCATGCCGGAATGACAATGCCTTCTGCCGGGGCTGCGCACCCTGACGGCAAAGCGGATTTGACCAAACCTAAAGCCGAGCTTACCAAACCAAAAGCGGAAATCACCAAGCCTAAAGCTGAACTTACGAAGCCGATTGCAGTTCCGGAGAAGGAAGCAGAGTGCATTTACGAAATTGAAAAGGTCGAAGTCGTTAAGCCACCAGCACCGCATGTTCCACCCAAAACTGAAGTGCCGGCTCCGCCTGTAGCACCTCCTATTCCCACTTACGTTGCTCCTTCGACCCAAGTCCAACAGCCGAGCTTCCCGCCAATACCTGTACTTCCACCGCCAATTTATCAAATGCCGGCTCCGCCTAAGCCGTATGTCCCGATGCTGCCATATCCTGAGATGAAGCCATGTGAATGCGAAAAGCCTCATCATGATTTGTTCGCGCAATACGCCATGCCTGCTACCGAAGCGATGTCTCCGATGCCTCCGATGCCGATGCAACATGCGTATCCCGACTGTGTGCCATACGCAACGATGCCGATGCATTATCCGCAAGCTGAATGCATCGATGCTT
>NZ_JAFFHZ010000001.1:4030000-5969911 GCF_017052585.1 Paenibacillus apiarius
GCATCGGTGGAGGCATCGTTGGGATACCACCCTGATCGTATCGGAGTTCTAACCTAGGACCGTAATCCGGTTCGGGGACAGTGTCAGGTGGGCAGTTTGACTGGGGCGGTCGCCTCCTAAAGAGTAACGGAGGCGCCCCAAGGTTCCCTCAGAATGGTTGGAAATCATTCGAAGAGTGCAAAGGCAGAAGGGAGCTTGACTGCGAGACCTACAAGTCGAGCAGGGACGAAAGTCGGGCTTAGTGATCCGGTGGTACCGCATGGAAGGGCCATCGCTCAACGGATAAAAGCTACCCTGGGGATAACAGGCTTATCTCCCCCAAGAGTCCACATCGACGGGGAGGTTTGGCACCTCGATGTCGGCTCATCGCATCCTGGGGCTGAAGTAGGTCCCAAGGGTTGGGCTGTTCGCCCATTAAAGCGGTACGCGAGCTGGGTTCAGAACGTCGTGAGACAGTTCGGTCCCTATCTGTCGCGGGCGCAGGAAATTTGAGAGGAGCTGTCCTTAGTACGAGAGGACCGGGATGGACGTACCGCTGGTGTACCAGTTGTCTCGCCAGAGGCATGGCTGGGTAGCTACGTACGGAAGGGATAAGCGCTGAAAGCATCTAAGCGTGAAGCCCCCCTCAAGATGAGATTTCCCAATTAGTAAGACCCCTTGAAGACGACGAGGTAGATAGGTTCGGGGTGGAAGCACAGCAATGTGTGGAGCTGACGAATACTAATCGGTCGAGGGCTTATCCTAACTACAATGATTCTAGAGCAAATGAAACTTTCGCGTTCAGTTTTCAAGGCGCAATCCTTGAATATCTGTTTGGTGGCGATAGCGGAGGGGTTCCACGCGTACCCATCCCGAACACGACCGTTAAGCCCTCCAGCGCCAATGGTACTTGGACCGCAGGGTCCTGGGAGAGTAGGACGTTGCCAAGCAGATTGTTATGACTATTCTATTTAGTCAAGTAATAGTCCGCAATATTCCCTGATAGCTCAGTTGGTAGAGCACTCGGCTGTTAACCGAGTTGTCACAGGTTCGAGTCCTGTTCGGGGAGCCATCTGGAGAGATGTCCGAGCTGGTCGAAGGAGCACGATTGGAAATCGTGTAGGCGTCACAAGCGTCTCGAGGGTTCGAATCCCTCTCTCTCCGCCAGTTTGGACTTTACTGAGGCCCGTTGGTCAAGGGGTTAAGACACCTCCCTTTCACGGAGGTAACAGGGGTTCGAATCCCCTACGGGTCACCATAGAATATACATAAGGACACTTAGCTCAGCTGGGAGAGCACCATCTTGACAGGGTGGGGGTCAGCGGTTCGAACCCGTTAGTGTCCACCATAATTTTTTCAACGTCGCGGGGTGGAGCAGTCCGGTAGCTCGTCGGGCTCATAACCCGAAGGTCGTAGGTTCAAATCCTGCCCCCGCAACCAAATGGAGCTGTGGTGTAGAGGCCTAACATGCCTGCCTGTCACGCAGGAGAACGCGGGTTCGAATCCCGTCAGCTCCGCCATTCATTTTTATAGGCACTTGCCTATGGCCCGTTGGTCAAGGGGTTAAGACACCTCCCTTTCACGGAGGTAACAGGGGTTCGAATCCCCTACGGGTCACCATATTCTCAATTCATGAGAGCCATTAGCTCAGTTGGTAGAGCACCTGACTTTTAATCAGGGTGTCGAAGGTTCGAGTCCTTCATGGCTCACCAGAATATACAAACGAAGTCTGCGTGTTGACGCTGGCTTTTTTTTATTTTCAAAATTCAAGATGGAAATATACTTATTTGTTCCCTTCTTATCACTCTCCCCTCTATTCAGAATAGCATTTGCTAATTCTTCAAACACTTTTTGCTTTACTCTATCATCTAAAGAACCGTGTAATCTTAAGCCATGTCTCTTCGTTCTTTCCTTCCTCACCACCGTTCCACATCGTTATGCCCTTTCCCCATGCGATAGGCCGACGGACTCACTCCGTACACCGAAGCGAATTGATTCGAAAAATAATGAATAGAGTCGTAACCGAGCAAGAGAGCGATTTCCGTTATGGATTGACGGCTTTCCATCAAAAGGACGGCCGCCTTCTTCATGCGTGAGCGAAGAACGTATGCCTTGGGCGACATGCCGGTTTCTTGCTTGAACAAACGGTAGAATTGGGACTTTTCCAGCCCGCACTGCTCGCACCAGCGGCCATGTGTATATCGGCGTTCGGGATGCTCGTCCATCTGCTGCAGCACTCTTGCGATTCGATAATCCATGGGATAATCCGCTGAAGTAACGTCGCTCCATTGCAGCAGCCAAGCATAGAAGCAGGCCGATACGGCTTTGGACGTATATTTGCCGCTGCGATTATAGGCCGCGAGAGTATGCTTGATAAGCTCGATTAGGTGCGGATACGGACGCAGCGACATGCACGTCGGTATTGAGTCCAATTCGGGGCAAGGCTCAATCGCCGTTAGCCACCGAGGATTATAATCATCCCATTCATAGGCAAAGGTCGGTTGTTTCGGCTGTGGCACACTCCATAAATCACAGTATATATTGCATGCATCCATTGTCTCGCTCGGGGTATGTTCGAAGTAATGCCACTCTCCAGGTCGGACGAAGATTAAAGTGCCGCTGGATACGGCATAGCGCTGGTCATTCACCAGCATATGTCCGTGTCCCTCCGTGAATAGGTGAAACGCATAACTGTAGCCTCTGCGCCGCTGTTCTTCCGGGGCTCCGCGATAATTATACATATGAGCCGCTCGGATATGAGGAAGCGTGTCCGCCAGTGATTTCATCATTTTACCTCCAACATGATCGGAATATTGTATAAATGAAAGGAAGCTATCTTAAATACGAAACGTTACGTAAATGATACAATGATTCCATAAAAATGTCATGTAGTAGGAGGAATATCATGCGTTTTAGACAAGTGCATCTCGATTTTCACACTTCGGAGCATGTTCCCCATATCGGGAGAAAATTTTCTAAAAGTAATTTTCAGGAGATGCTCCGTGTCGGTCATGTCGATTCGATTACGGTCTTCGCTAAATGCCACCACGGGTGGGCTTATTTCCCATCTGCAACGAACGAAATGCACCCAGAGCTTGACTATGACCTGCTAGGGGAGCAAATTGAAGCTGCACATGAAATCGGCGTAAATGTGCCAGTCTACTTATCGGTTGGCTTGGATGAAAGATTGGCTTGGCAATACTCCCAATGGCTCATTCGCAGTGAGGAAGATCGGACGAATTGGGTCGACTCCTTCATGAAGCCGGGCTATCATCAATTTTGCTTGAACACGCCGTATTTGGATATCGTTATCAAACAAATTCAAGAAGTTGCGCGCAAATATGATGCGGACGGCATTTTCTTGGATATTGTCGGCGAACGGACGTGCTATTGCCCAACCTGCTTGAAGCAAATGCAGGAAGACGGCTTGGATCCGCACAATAAGGAGCATGTTATCGAAAATGGGCGCCGCATATACGCAAACTATACGAAGAGCGTGCGCGATGCCATCGACGAAATCAAACCGGGCCTGCCCGTGTTTCACAATGCAGGGCACATACATCAAGGACGCCGCGATTTAATGAATATGAATACGCATCTTGAATTGGAATCGCTTCCTACCGGGGGTTGGGGATACGATCACTTCCCATTATCGGCACGTTACGCTCAGCCTATCGGAATGGACTTTCTTGGGATGACCGGTAAATTCCATACATTCTGGGGCGAATTCGGCGGATACAAGCATCCGAATGCGCTGCGTTACGAAACGTCGCTGAATCTGGCTCACGGCGCCCGCTGCTCTATTGGCGATCAGCTTCATCCGGAAGGTGAGATGGATAAGGCAACGTATGAACTTATTGGCAAAGCCTATGCGGAAGTACAACGGAAAGAAGCATGGTGCGCAGGCACGGTGAACCATGCAGACGTAGCGCTGCTTACGGTTGAGGCGGCAGGCGTTCAGCAAGATAGCGGGGCGATGTACTCCGGAAAAATCGATATGGGAGCAGGACGAATGTTGCTGGAAGGCAAAATCCTGTTCGATGTGGTTGATTTGAAATCGGACTGGAGCCCTTACCGCGTGCTCATTTTGCCGGACGCGATCGTCATGACGGCGCAGGTGCGCGACAAAGTGGAAGCGTTTATTGCAGCAGGCGGCAAAGTGCTTGCAACAGGACGCTCCGGCCTGAACGAGGAACTCACGAACAACCTGCTGCCGTTAGGCTTTAAAGACGTCGGAGCCAATCCGTTCCGTCCGGATTATTTCCGTCCGGCGTTCGCGTTGCCGAACCTTGGGGACGCTGCTTACATTATGTATGGCGAAGGCCGCCGCATTGAACTGACGGACGGCACGGAGCTTGGCCGCCGTGAAGATCCGTATTTTAACAGACAAGCTTTCCGTTTCTGCTCTCATCAGCATACCCCGACTTCTGCACAATACGGCGGTCCTGGAATGGTGGAGTCGAAGCACGGAATCTATATAGCATGGAATGTATTTGAGGATTATGCGACAAAGGGCAGCCTTGTATTAAGAGAAATGGTAGTCTATGCTCTTCGCCGCTTGCTGGGCGAACAAATTTCCTTGAAGACGACATTGCCGGCTCAGGGTATCACGACGCTGCAGCATCAATCACAAGAGAAGCGGTTCATCAATCATCTCTTGTATGCTTCGCCAGTGAAACGCGGGGAGCGGGTTGAAATTATCGAAGACATTATTCCGCTTTTCAATATTGAAGTGGAGGTTCGGCTTCCAGAGCAGCAGGTGAAGCGGGTCTATTTGGCGCCACAGATGACGGAGATCGGTTATGAAGCGACTGGGCGCGGTATCCGCTATGTTGTTCCTCAATTGGAATGCCATCAAATGGTCGTTCTGGAGTATAATTAACTCGTACCTTTCATAGGAGGCAAGCGGCCGTATTGAGGGGGAGCATGTGACATTAGCATTAAAAGACACCTTGGGAATGGCGAGGGAGGAACGAACGTGGTTGACTTAGGAAAAGTGTTAGTGGAAGAGTTTCGGGGAGACTGGCTTGAATGCGCGTATACGGGCCATGTGGCAGGCGTCAATGAACATGGGGAAACGCTGTTTCATGTCGGCGACGAAGGCTATGTGAGCTTCATGCGCTCTTCGTCCAAGCCGGTGCAGGCTTTGCCTGCGTTATTGGCTGAAGTTCCGGAGCATTACGGCTTAAGCGATGAAGAAATCGTGCTGATGACAGCCTCTCACCGCGCTCAGAAGTTCCATGTGGAAGCACTTGAGTCTTTTATGAAGAAAACGGGAATTACGGAGGATAAGTTCGTGTGCAAGCCTACTTATCCGCTGAACAGCGCCGCCAAGGACGAGCGGATCGCGCATGGCGAGCCGCCGCGCTCTTTGTATCACAATTGTTCAGGCAAGCATTTGGGCGTGCTGGCTTTGTGCAAAATGATGGGCTGGCCGACGCATAATTATGCAGAGCCGGATCATCCCGTACAGCAGCACGTGTTAAAATTGATGTCGCAATTGTCGGATATGCCGGCGGATAGAATCAAGCTCGGCACGGACGGCTGCGGATTTCCCGTATATGCCATACCAATCCGCAACATCGCACTATTATATTTGCGCCTGGCTTGTCCGGACTTGATTGCGGATGAAGAGGTGCGCAAAGCCGTTGTCCGGCTGACGACACTGATGAACAAGCATCCGTTCTACGTATCGGGCACAGAGTTAATCTGCCCAACGCTCCTGCAGGATGCCAATATCGTCGCCAAAGGCGGAGCCAAGGGAATCTATTGCTTCGGACTGCGCAAACAAAGAATGGGAGTCGCATTCAAGGTAATGGACGGTTCGGAGGATCAATGGCCGCTCATTGTCGCTCATATATTGAAAGAAATTGAGTATCCGAATGTAGAGACCATCGAGCGTTTGAAGCGATTGAGTCCGGCGGAAACGAAGAACGACAACGATAGAATCGTCGGATATCGCGAGCCTAAGTTTCATTTGCAATGGAGTAAGAAATAAGAGAAAAGTATCGGAGAGCCTGCTTTGGAAACTGCCAGTCAGCTTCTAAGCAGGCTTTTTTTAACTATTTGGTGTTAATTTAAGTATAAAGGATAAGAAAAAAATACCACAAAATTTCATAAAAAAAGATTTGCAATTCGATATTCAGTCTGATATATTAATAAATGTCCTCGCTAAAACGACATGTGAAACAAGGACAAAGCTAATCATTCAAGAGATGCGGACATAGCTCAGTGGTAGAGTATCGCCTTGCCAAGGCGAGGGTCGCGGGTTCGAATCCCGTTGTCCGCTCCAGATAAATATGTGCCCTTAGCTCAGCTGGATAGAGCGTTTGACTACGAATCAAAAGGTCGGGAGTTCGAATCTCTCAGGGCACGCCATATATGCTTTTCTACAGCATATTCTACTAAGCCGGTGTGGCGGAATTGGCAGACGCGCGCGACTCAAAATCGTGAGGGAAACCGTGGAGGTTCGAGTCCTCTCACCGGCACCATAAGATGTTCGGGACGTAGCTCAGCTTGGTAGAGCACTTGGTTTGGGACCAAGGGGTCGCATGTTCAAATCGTGTCGTCCCGACCACTAACATGAAGAACCGTCGGTTATATGCCGGCGGTTTTTGCATTTTATTTTGTGCATTCGATTACTCTTCGCATAATTTGGCATAGACTACTTCTTGACTAGGTTGCATCCTCTATTCATATCCGTCTTTTCAGTTCGTTTACATTCCTTTTTTCCTATACATCTTCCAGTGTGGTCACTGGGGTTTCATATTTTTTTGTGCTGCGTTGAACGATTGAACCGCCTTGTTCGTATTACTTGCGACTGCAGTCATTAGAACATAAATTACAAGGAGCGTGAGAGTAATTGACCGAACAGGATACCATTGATCGTGCTCAAGCGGGTGATACGGCTGCGCTCGCGCTCCTTTTGCAGAAGCATTACACATTTGTGCGCAGCTATGTGCTGAAGCTAACTATGAATCCAACATTGACGGATGATATTGTGCAGGACACGATGTTGAAAAGCATGGAAAAGTTGCATTTGTATAACGGCGCTTCCAAGTTTTCGTCTTGGCTTATTACGATCGCCACTCGAATCTATGTGGATCTAACGAGGCGACAGAAGGTGGAGAAGCGCTGGCAAGAACAGGCGACACGATCTCTCCGATACCAGATGGAGGCTCATAACGAAGAATGGACGGATATGATTGATTCATTAGGCAAGCTTCCGCCGGAGCAGCGCGCCGCAATCTTATTAAAGCATTATTACGGCTATACCTATCCGGAAATAGCGGAAATGCTCAATTGTAGCGAAGGCACTGCAAAATCCCGCGTATTTTACGGCATTGAGCACATTCGAAAGGAGCTGAGATAAACATGGAGCATAAGAAATTGCCGGAGACCGAAGAAGAATGGTCCGCTATGCTCAAGGAACAATGGACCAAGCTGGATGTGTATAGCGAACAGAAGCCCGTGCCAAGTCAGACGTTTCTTATCGGAATGTTAACGGAACACAAGCAAAGGCAGAAGCGCGCGTTATGGCGCGAATTAAGTGTCCTGTGGCTGGCAGCTGCAGCTATGCTGCTTGGCGGATTTACATTGGCAGTGACCGATATCTCCGTGTATGTAATGATGCAGCTCGTGTTATTTGTCGGCATCCTAGGGGGATTGCTCATGCGAGGATATGTGATGAAAAGACGCAGAAGAGGTGCGCGTCATGAATAATCTGAATTCAATTCCGTTGTGGGGATTGTTCCTGTTGGGAGCTATATTGGTGACGCAGGGGACGTGGCTTTTTCTGCATGCCCGCAAGCACGGCTATTATCCGTGGTTATGGGCCTTGTGGGGCTTCCTTAGCTTTCCGCTGCCATCCCTAGTGTACGTGCTCTTTGTAGCTCAGCCATGGAGAAGGACAATACCTAAGAACAGACATACGCGTGATGGCGAATAACTTACTTTATGGAATAGAGGGGATAACGAATGGAGATGGCTTGGGCGGATATTCCTTGGAATATCATTATGCCGCTTATCGTTGTGCAGCTCATCTTGATGGTAGTTGCTCTGGTATCGCTGAACAAGACAGAATGGACCAACGGGCCGAAATGGCTGTGGCTTATCATTATTATCGTGTTAAATATTCCGGGTTGCATCGCTTATTTCTTAATAGGTAGAAAGGAGAGAAGATGAGCCAATTCGTTATTACACAATTGAGCAAGCAGTATGGCAATCATAAGGCGGTGGATGCCGTTAACTTTACGATACAAAGCGGAAGCTGCACGGCCCTTCTCGGTCCGAACGGGGCGGGAAAGACGACGACGCTGCACATGCTGACAGGAGTGACCAAGCCAAGCTCCGGGACAGTCGCGATGATCGATGGGGCGGGACGGGAACATCGCGGGGATCTGAGACGCTGGATCGGATTTATGCCGCAGTCGCCCAGCTTTCATTATTGGATGACAGGCCGGGAGTGGCTGCAAATGATGGCTGAATTAACAGGCAGCAGCAAGCGTCAAGCTCGTGCAACGGCGGATGAATGGATGAAGACTGTCGGTCTGGAGCATGCGGGGCAGCGCAGCATTGGCGGATATTCCGGAGGTATGAAACAGCGACTCGGCTTGGCGCAAGCTATGATCGCGCGACCGGAGCTGCTCGTGCTTGACGAACCGGTGTCTGCGCTCGACCCGATCGGCAGGCGTGAGGTCATGGCATTGCTGGAATCGTTGAAGCGGCGAACGACGATTCTATTCTCCACTCATGTGCTACACGATGCCGAGGACTTATGTGATGAGCTGATTATTATGAAGCAAGGTAAAGTATTGATGCAGGGCAAATGGGATGAGCTTCGTAAACAATCGGAATCACCGTTATTTACGATTGAGGTGGAGCATACGGCGGCAGCTCTTGCTTGGCTGCGAGAGTTAGCCGATATGCCGCTCGTAAAGGAAGCGAATGTACGCTCCGCACGAGCGGAGCTAGTCGTGAGCGATCACGATGCCGCAAGGGAATTTCTGTTGAAGCAGATTCGCGAACGCAGAATACCGCTTGTGCGATTCGAGGCCGGCGTGACAACCTTAGAACAGCTATTTATGAAGGCGGTGAAGTGATGAAGGCATGGTCCGTCCTTTACCGGAAAGAATGCACGGAGATGCTGCGTAATTATAAATGGATTTGGGTGCCGCTAGTATTTGCTGTCTTAGGTATTGCTCAGCCAGTCACGATGAAGTTTATGCCCGATATACTATCGATGGCAGGAAGCTTGCCGGAAGGCACGATTCTGCAGATCCCGACACCTGTGGCAGGAGAGGTGCTCGGCCAGACCCTGAATCAATTTAACACGGTTGGAGTACTTGTACTTGTGCTTGCATTGATGGGTTGTGTATCGGGAGAAGTGAAGTCGGGAGCGGCTGCCGCACTGTTGGCCAAGCCGATCTCCCATGTCAGCTATATGATGGCCAAATGGGCAGGAGCCATCTCCTTAACGATTCCATCAGTCCTGCTTGGTTATTTATGCTCATGGTATTACACGGAACAGCTGATCGGACATGTGGATATATTAAATGGCGCGGCAGCAGCCTGCCTTGCACTAGGTTGGTTCATCTGGATCTCCAGCTTAACCGTAGCTATGAGCGCGCTGATTAATAATGCGGGCGGTTCAGCCTTTACAGCGCTTGCTGCCGCTATGTTGACGAGTATTCTAGCGGGCCTGCTTCCGGCGTCAAGCGGATGGATGCCTTCCAAGCTGCTGCAGGGAGCCCAACTGATGCTGATGAATAGTGAACTGCCATTCCCATGGCCAATTGCGGCTATGACAACTCTGTTTCTTATAGCAGCCTTTATGGTCACAGCTGTTATTCGCAACGCCCGGCGCGGCACGTGGCTGCCGGCGTCGCACTAATAAATGAAATGAGACAAGCAAGTATAGACTTCCCCTTCATTTGGCCAAACTAAGAAAAAAGAGTAAGAGGGGATTGTTATGGCTCGGGAACCCCGGACCTATACAAGGTTCTATTTTCGATTGAAGCAATGGAAAAAGCGTCTGCGGCGATGGAAGCGTCCGCTCTGGTCATTGGCAGCCATTCTATTGTTTCTAACGATGTTAACAATCGGTATTCAATTGTCGGATAACATACGCAATCTGGTGGAAGGTAAAGATAATACGGCATCGCTGGAGACATTTGCAATGTTACAGGGTGATGAATTCACACAGTTGGATAAGTCAGCACAGCTTGTCCTGAATCAACTGATGAACAAGGATGAGAAGCGAGAGGTCGTCCACCGGAAGCAATACATTTGCGGAAAAAGCGATAAAGCGCTAGGCAAGCAGAACTCGCGCGACATTATTCAAACGATGCTGAATCATCCGGATTGGCTAACTTCGGTAGACAGTGAAGGCCGCGTTATTTTGGAGGAGCAGGTTGACGATATGTCGGAAACTTGCAAGGAGCAAGCGCACATTGGGCTGGATAAAGACGGAAACTTAACTTTGTATGACGGTCCGCCGCAGAAACAGAAAGCGATAAGGACTTTTTTTCAACTGGATGTAGAGTCCATGGAGAGCGCGCTTCCGCCTAAAGTGCTCAAACAGCTGTATCAGGGCATCCGCATTACGGACATGGATGAATATCATAGTGTATTATCCACGTTCAGCGACTATGCCGTGGAAGAAACTGAAAAAGTGATGAAACCAACGCCAGTCGATTGACGTAATATTAAAAAACAAAGAAGGTAGGACGCCGTAAACCGACGTCCTTCTTTTTTTTTCTGAAGGGGTACCGGATTAAAAAGAGAGGGTGGAAATGGAATGGATTGCCCCGTTCAGCTTTAAAAGAAAAAGCGGTTTACGGTCATAATATAGCTATGCTGAAAGGGGAATGCCAATGGATCTAATTCTCATATTGCTCATTATTTTGGCGTCGACGAAGATAGCGGGGGATCTTACTGTACGATTGGGGCAGCCAGCCGTACTTGGCAAACTGCTCGTCGGTATTATTATCGGACCTGCCGTGCTCGGGTGGATTACAGATGGTGAGATTATTAAAGAAATGGCGGAAGTCGGCGTTATTTTGCTTATGTTCATCGCTGGTCTGGAAACCGATCTGGATCAATTGAAAAAGAACTGGAAAGCGGCGTTCGCCGTGGCGATTGGCGGCGTCATCCTGCCGTTCGTCGGAGGCTACAGCGGCGGCTTGCTGTTCGGACTCGATAACAATCAAGCGATGTTCCTTGGCTTGTTGCTTTGTGCTACATCCGTAAGCATTTCGGTGCAAACGTTGAAGGATCTGGGACAGCTAAGCACGAGAGAAGGCACGACTATATTGGGAGCCGCCGTCGTCGATGATGTCCTTGTGGTCATATTGCTCGCTTTCATGCTGAGCTTGCTAGGAGCGGGCGGAGAAGCATCGCTTGGACTTATAATCGGCAAAAAGGTGCTGTTCTTCGCAGTTGCGATTGTTGCGGGCATTTATGCGGTTCCCCGTCTCATGAAATGGCTGGCGCCGCTGCGGGTGACCGAAGCGGTTATTAGCGCAGCGCTGATTATATGCTTTGCGTTTTCCTGGTTTGCCGATTACCTTGGCGTGGCGGGAATCATCGGCGCCTTTGCCGCCGGAATCGCCATCTCGCAGACGAAGTTCAAACACGAAGTGGAGCACCGGCTCGAACCGATTGCGTACGGCATATTCGTTCCGATATTTTTTGTAAGCGTCGGAATTAACGTAACGTTCGAGGGGATTGGGGAGCATATTGTCTTCATTATTATATTTACGGTCATCGCCATTGTTACGAAGCTGTTCGGTTGTGGCTTCGGAGCCCGCATAACCGGCTTCGATCGCAGAAGCGCCTTTGGGATCGGCGCAGGAATGGTATCCCGTGGAGAGGTTGCGTTAATTATTGCCACAACCGGTCTGGAGGGAGCGCTTTTTGACAAGGTGTATTTCACGCCGATTGTCATCGTCATCATTTTGACCACATTGGTCACGCCTCCGATGCTGAAGGCTGCATTCCGCCAGCCTAAAGCGGAAGCAAAGCAATAGCGGCACGAAAATAACGTAGCTTTCAGAGCGAAAACATGTATCTATTGATTCATTCTCTTCCTATCGATCTGTGTTATAATGGGGTGAACACATATGTTCGCTTACGGTTATAGGGACATCGGTGAGGGAGAGATTTTTTTTGCGTATTTTAGGAATTGATCCCGGCATTGCCATTGTCGGGTTCGGGTTCGTTGACAAACAAGGCAGCAAGGTCGTTCCGGTACAGTACGGCTCGATTCAGACGGAAGCGACGACAGCGCCCGAGATCCGGCTCCTGCAGGTGTTCGAAGCAGCCGAACAGCTGCTGGACAAATACAAGCCGGATGCCATGGCGGTAGAGAAACTGTTCTTCAATCGCAATGTCACGACAGCATTCTCCGTGGGACAAGCCCGTGGAGTCATTATATTGGCTGCGGCTAAGCGCGGCATCTCGATTGCAGAATATACTCCGATGCAGGTAAAGCAGGCCGTCGTCGGATACGGGAAGGCCGAGAAGAAGCAAGTGCAGGAGATGGTGCGCATATTTTTGAAGCTGAAGGAAGTCCCCAAGCCGGATGATGTGGCGGATGCGCTTGCCGTGGCCATATGCCACGCGCACTCCAGCGGACTTAACGACAAATTGAACGGGGTATCGCGGATATGATCGATTTTTTGCGCGGGCAGGTAGCCCATTTGGAAACGGATTATATTGTTGTGGATGTACAAGGTGTCGGCTATCAAGTATATACGCCGAACCCATATGCTTTTGCCAAGAGCGATAATCCTGTTACCGTATACACGCATCATCATGTGCGGGAGGATGCCATGCTGTTGTTCGGCTTCGGTTCGCGGGAGGAGCAGAAGCTGTTCCGCCGCTTGATCGATGTGAATGGCGTCGGCCCTAAAGTCGCCCTGGGCATACTGGCCGGCGGGAAGCCGGAGAGCGTTGTGATGGCGATTCAGCAAGAGAACCTGGCTTTCTTGACGAAGCTGCCAGGCATCGGCAAGAAGACGGCGCAGCGGATTATTCTTGATTTGAAGGACAAGCTCGACGGCATTGGTTTGAATTTGGGCGCCGGCGCGCTGTTTATGGATATTGCGGTACCAAGAGACGACGCATCGGACAGCGCATGGGGAGAGGCAAGGGAAGCCTTGATGGCGCTAGGATACACGGACGCGGAGCTGGACCGGGTATGGCATGACTTGCAGCATCGTGTTCATGCTGACGAGAGCGTCGACTCTTTAATGAAGAAGGCGCTGCAATCGTTGTTTAAAGGTTAAGAAAGGCGGTTAAGATGGAAGAGCGCATCATATCAGCCAATTACATGATGGAAGACCAAGTCGTCGAATTGAGCCTCCGTCCGCGGTATCTGTCTGAATATATCGGGCAGTCGCAGGTGAAAGACAATTTGAAGGTGTTTATCGAGGCGGCGAAAATGCGAAAGGAAGCGTTGGATCATGTTCTGTTGTATGGACCGCCAGGACTGGGAAAGACGACGCTATCCAATATTATCGCGAACGAACTCGGCGTCAATATCCGCACTACTTCCGGCCCTGCGATCGAGCGCCCGGGAGATTTGGCGGCGATACTGACGAACCTGCAGGAGGGCGACGTGCTGTTCATCGACGAGATTCACCGCCTTCACCGCACGGTGGAGGAAGTGCTCTATCCCGCAATGGAGGACTTTGCGCTGGACATTATTATCGGCAAAGGTCCGAGCGCGCGGTCGGTCCGTCTCGATCTGCCCAAGTTCACGCTGATCGGGGCGACTACGCGCGCAGGCTTGCTGTCTGCGCCGCTCCGCGACCGATTCGGCGTCATGAGCCGGCTAGAATACTACAATAAGGACGAGCTCAGCTATATTGTGACGCGGGCCGCCGATATTCTGGATGTTCAGGTCATAGGCGAATCTTCCGATGAGATTGCCGTCCGTTCCCGTGGGACACCGCGGATTGCGAACAGGCTTTTGAAGCGGGTTCGCGACTTTGCGCAAGTCCGCGGAGACGGCATTATTACGCCAGAGATTGCCAAGGAAGCGCTGCAGAGCATTCAAGTCGATCCAATTGGCTTGGACCAGATTGACCATAAGATGCTGCATTCGATGATCTCGCATTTTCGCGGCGGCCCCGTTGGACTGGATACGATCGCAGCGACAATCGGCGAAGAGAGCCAGACGATTGAAGACGTATACGAGCCATATTTGCTGCAGATCGGCTTTCTTCAACGTACACCGCGCGGACGTGTGGTGACGCCACAGGCGTATACTCATTTAGGATTGCCAATTCCAGAAAATAAATAACTGAAATCATAGTGCTGTTCAAAAAAATTAAATAGTTTTCAAACGGAGAGACGTGCAGGAAGGGGCATGGGGAACATGGAAAAAAACAACCGGAACGTTATCCGAAGAACGGCAGTGGGGATGATGGCGGGAGCTTTGCTTATGAGCGGGGCGTCGCTTGCGCCGCTGCCAGGCGGAGAGTCGCAGCTCATTGCCCATGCGGCGGGAGCTGCAGCTGACAAAGAGGCAGTGCCTACGCAGAACGCCAAGAGCGAGGACATCCGTGTCGCATTATTTGCGAATCTGCCGAAGGGCTCGCCAGGGGAGACATCGCACATTACGATGTCTTCCACCTCGCAGCTTAAGATTGAAGCGCGTCATAACGCGGAGAGCGCGGGCAGCGTTGATGCCGGTGCCGGGCAGGTCAGGTTCAGCGCTGACGATTATAAGGTGAAGCTAATCGAGACGAAAGATAAAGCGGCCGCAACCGCGGTGCTGAAAAAGGCGCAAGCGGGCAATGATGCAGTCATGATCGAGATGCCGCGCCGGGGGGCAACCTTCTATGCGGTATATGCCGGGAGCTATCCGACAGGCAAAGCGGCGAATCAAGCTTTGAACCGACTGACAAACGATGACGGCGTAGCCGCTTTGCTGAAAGGCTACGAACCGGCCGTAGCGGGCCCGCATTATGTGCAGACGGGGACCTACGCTTCATCCAAAGAGGCGCAAACGGTTCAGGCAATGCTGCTGGATGCGGACGTGGACGCTTTTGTCGTCACCATGATCGCGAACGGACAGCTGCAGACCTCCGTATGGGCCGGACAGGCGGAATCTGAAGCGCAGCTTGAACGCATCAAGGCCTCCATTGAACATAAGAACCTGTCTGTATCTGTGCGTCCTGCTCAAGCGCAAGGAGCTCTTATACATACGATAGAAGAGACAGCAAGCGGAAGCTTGCCCCATTTGCGCGTCAACGGAACCGTCAAATGGCTGGTGAAGCCAGCCGATCAGAAGAATACTATTAAAATCGCGGAACGACATGGACGAGCCTATCGCGGCGAGATGGAAGTTAGCCTGCATAATGAGGCGCTTGCGTTGGTGAATGAAGTGCCGCTTGAGCAATATTTAATCTCGGTAGTCGGCGGAGAGGTGTATTCGAGCTGGCCGCAGGAAGCGCTGAAAGCGCAAGCGGTGGCGGCCCGCACGTTCGCTCTGTATCAAGGCACGAAATTCGAAATCGCCAATGTGGTGGATACGACGTTAAGCCAAGCATATTATGGCGTGGAGAAGGAACATCCGAACATTAAGCAGGCCGTCGAGGACACAGCTGGACAAGTATTGATGCAGAACGGAAAAATAATCGAAGCGATCTTCAGCTCCAACGCCGGGGGCAAGACAGCGGATCCAAGTGAAATTTGGGGCGGGTCCTATGATTATTTCCAAGTGGTGGACAGCCCTGATGATGCCGTGGAGGAAGGCAAGAAATCATGGTATCGCGTTATTATGCCTGACGGCAAATCGGGTTACGTCCGGGAAGATGTGGTCGACAAGACCGGACGCCATGACGATGCTGGATCTGAGCTCGTCATCGTGAGCGAGGATGGCACGAATATCCGCCCGACCCCGGCCATTCAATCCGATGTGAAGCCGATCGCCAAAATGAACAAGGGCACATCGCTGGCTGTCATCGAGACCGTTGCGGAGTCGACGGAAATGAATTGGATGCGCGGCCCGTATACGTCCGAGCAAATCACCAGCTGGTTGAAGAGCCGAACGAAGACCGAGTTGAATGGCCCGGTTACCAGCTTGAAGATTACGGAACGAGGCCCATCCGGCCGCGCCGTCAAGATTGAAGCAAACGGCGTTCAAGTGAGCGTCAGCTATCCTGATAACTTCCGGTATGCGTTCGGGGGACTTCCGAGCACGCTGTTCGATATTGTGTCCACCGGCGCAAATGCGGCTGCAGGCACGGATGGCAACAAGGAAGTGAACGGAGCCGGCGAAGAACAGGCCGCCAGCGGCACGAAGCAATCCGGCGAGAAAGTGCCGGAGAATGGAGTTATGCTTGACGAGAATGGAAAAAGCGGCGACGCCAGTTCGGAACCAACCTTCCTGTTCGTCGGCAAGGGCAACGGCCACGGTGTAGGAATGTCGCAATGGGGGGCCAAAGGACTAGCCGATCAGGGGTATGACTACAAGAAAATTTTGCAATACTATTACAAAAATGTAGAGCTTGTGAAGCGTTAGGACGGACAACCAATGAATGTGGACTTATTTGATTTTCATTTACCTGAACATCTAATTGCACAGACTCCTTTGCAGGAGCGGACAGCTTCTCGTCTCTTGACGTTGAACCGTCGCACCGGAGCTGTTGGACATCATATATTTTCAGACATTTTGCAATTTTTGCGCGCCGGGGATTTGCTCGTCTTGAATGATACCCGGGTAATTCCCGCCCGGCTGTTCGGCGTAAAGCCGGATACCGGCGCCAAGGTAGAGGTACTCCTGTTAAAGCAGGAGCGGGATGATTGCTGGGAAGCATTAGTTAAGCCTGCGAAGCGGTTGAAGGAAGGGGCCATCGTCCATTTCGGCGATAAGCTGCAGGCTGAGGTCATCGAGGAGCGCGAGATGGGGGGAAGAGTTCTCCGTTTCTCTTATGAGGGCATCTTCAACGAAATCTTGGACGAGCTCGGTCAAATGCCACTGCCGCCTTATATCAAAGAGCAATTAGAAGACCGGGAGCGATACCAGACGGTCTATGCGAAGCATGAAGGATCGGCGGCTGCACCGACAGCAGGCTTGCATTTTACGAAGGAAATATTGAACGATATCAAACAGATGGGTGTCCGCATCGCGTATATTACGCTCCATGTTGGGCTGGGAACGTTCCGCCCCATGTCTGCTGATACCGTGGAAGAGCATGTGATGCACTCGGAGTATTATGAACTAAGCGAAGAGACAGCCGCGCTTATCAATGATACAAAGCGTCAAGGCGGACGAATTGTGGCAGTAGGCACCACATCCGCGCGTACGCTGGAGACGGTGGCCGGGCGGTATGATGGCGCAGCTGTAGCAGCATGCTCGGGCTGGACGGATATTTTCATGTATCCGGGTTATACATTTCGGCTCGTCGATGGGCTGCTTACTAACTTTCACTTGCCGAAGTCAACACTTGTCATGCTGGTAAGCGCGATGGCAGGACGCGAGCGAATTATGGCGGCTTATCAAGAAGCTATCGAACGGGAATACCGATTCTTTAGCTTTGGCGACGCCATGTTCATTTATGACGATCGTTAAATCATATACAAGGATGAGATAATTACATGGCAGCAGTAACGTATGAGTTAATTAAGACATGCAAACAGACCGGGGCGCGCCTCGGTCGCGTTCATACGCCGCACGGGTCGTTCGAGACCCCAATCTTCATGCCGGTAGGGACGCAGGCAACCGTAAAGACGATGAGTCCGGAAGAATTGAAGGAGATGGATGCGAAAATTATTTTGAGCAATACATACCATCTGTTTCTTCGTCCGGGACACGACATCGTTAAGGAAGCGGGCGGTCTCCATTCGTTCATGAACTGGGACCGTGCCATTTTGACCGACAGTGGCGGGTTTCAAGTATTTAGCTTGAGTGACATGCGTAAGATTGAAGAAGAGGGTGTGCATTTTCGTTCTCATCTAAGCGGGGACAAGCTGTTTATTTCACCGGAGAAAGCGATGGAAATTCAAAATGCGCTCGGTTCAGATATTATGATGGCTTTTGATGAGTGTGCGCCTTATCCTGCCGAGCATGCCTATGTGAAGCAATCATTGGAGCGCACGACTCGTTGGGCGGAAAGATGCCTGAACAGTCATTCCCGCCCGCATGATCAAGCATTGTTCGCCATTGTGCAGGGCGGCATGTTTGAAGATTTGCGCCGTCAGAGCGCGTTGGATTTGACTTCAATGGATTTCCCGGGGTATGCTATTGGTGGATTGAGCGTAGGAGAGCCAAAACATCTCATGTATGATGTGCTCGATTACACGGTGCCGCTATTGCCTACTCTCAAACCCCGCTATTTGATGGGCGTCGGTTCCCCGGATGCGCTTGTCGAAGGCGCAATGCGCGGAGTGGACATGTTCGATTGCGTCTTGCCGACACGGATCGCCCGCAACGGAACCACGATGACAAGCCAAGGGCGTCTCGTCGTACGCAATGCCAAGTTCGCACGGGACTTCGGGCCGCTTGATCCGAAGTGCAATTGTTATACCTGCCGCAACTACTCGCGTGCGTATTTACGCCATCTCATCAAAGCGGACGAAACATTTGGACTTCGCTTGACAACGTATCACAATTTACACTTTTTGCTGGATTTGATGCGGCAAGTGCGTGAAGCCATTCGGGAAGATCGTCTCCGTGACTTCCGGGATGAGTTTTTCGAGGCTTATGGGATGGATCGCAACGAGAGCGGCTTCTAATGGGCGTGACTGCTCCTATTATGCAGCATGATTGATGCTGCATAACGGAGCAGCGAGTCTATACATAATTTTATATTTTAGGGAAAGGGGGATTACATATGCTTTTGGCTGGAGCAGATGCAGCAGGAGGCGGCGGAATTATGGCGATGTTATTGCCTTTTATCGCTATGTTTGCCGTATTTTACTTCTTATTGATCCGTCCGCAGCAAAAGAAACAGAAGCAGCGGAATTCGATGCTCAGCGCATTGAAAAAGGGAGACAAAATCGTCACGATCGGCGGACTTCATGGTACGATTGTTGAAATTACAGACGACATCGTGGTCCTTCGCGTCAATGACGTAACGAAGATGACTTTTGACCGCAGTGCGATTAGCAACATTGTTACAAGCGAGGAAACATCAAGCGCGTCATAATAAGGTAATTAGCAGCAATCAACAAAGAAGCGATACTCCATTGAATAGGAGCATCGCTTCTTTTGTAACTATATGCTGCTGTAAAGAAATAGCGGTTCGATGCCGAATTCCAGCTTGGATATTCTACAGCAATTCCTCGGATTCAGTATACGACTTGGCATAAGACTTCTGCCGTGCCGGGAGCATCGCTTTCCAAGACATTTGAACACCGGCCCACTTCATGCCCATCCAAGAAGCAAAGACAGCAAGCAGTGTTCCCGCCGCCATGTCGGTCAGCCAATGAATGCCGAGGTAAAAGATGGAGAACACGATAATAATCGCGCTGATCCCCGTAAAGATGGCCCAACGACGATTACGGGACTGTGAAGCGAGCAAGGCCACGGTCACGGAGATGGAAGTGTGCAAGCTAGGGAAACAGTTATCGAGTCCAGAGAAGGAGCGATAACTCTCTTCAAAGCCAGGGAATACATCCAACATACGGAACTTGACACCTGCGGGCGGATAAGACCATACCTCGTTAACTGGAAAGAACAAGTAAAAAGGGATGGCTACAATATAATTAATCATAACTGCATAACAGACGGCATGAGCCATACGCATATTGCCGTTGGCTGTATAGATGGCGAGCGAACCTACAATTAACGCCTGGAATACCACAATATAGAAAAAAGACACGATTTGCGTAATAAGCGGATGATTGAATATTTGTTGTACGCTATATACGAATTGTCCTTCCAGGCGATGAATATTGGCTGTAAAGTCCCAATTGATGTTAAGCCAGCTTTCGATCGTAAGCTCCCATCCATTCACCATCAGAATAAGAATGAGCGCAACGACGGCAAACAAGAACGAACGAGAAGTCCACAGCGCTTTTACAAAAGCGCTAACGACAGCCAGCGGCTGTCGGCCGGAACCGAACCAGATAAGCAAGATAACGGTTGCGACGGTCCAGAGCGTGACGGACTGCATGGATTGGAATAAGACCACGATAATCCCCCTAAGTATTAGCACATTGCAATGTTAAACCTTAGTAGTATATCACATTTTCGGGGGATTTACATGAATCGAATGTACCTGCTCATCAAGAGGTTGTTCAACAACCTTCGGCAGCATACGATTTGGGGCTTGTGACCTTTTCAGTTCTGAAAAGCGGCCTCTTGAACACGCACTAATGAAAAGGATTATTTTCCCGTTCTGCTCATGTTGACGCCGATAATCCCGCCCAGTGCACCGATGCAAAAAGCGAAAAGCACAAGCAGGAGCTTAGCCCCGCTCAGCCCTGCGTCCATAGCAAGAAAGCCGATAAGCAGGACGAGGAGGGCATAGCAGAACCCCGTTATTCCGCCATAATACCAGCCCTTTTTGCCGCTTCGCCGACCAGAAATCCATCCTCCAATAAAAAGAGCAATGGCGTGGACAAAATAAATATAGCTCGTCATATCATCTTCACTGGTCGAACTGGAATATAACATGACAGATAAAGCTAAGGCACCTAAGGCCATCCACACAAAAGCATAGACGACGCCGGCCAGCAACGGATGACTGACTTTCCAGTGGGAAACGCGCTGAATCGCATTCATGCTCAATAACCCCTTTCCAAATTGGAACTGTCTAGTATTCATCGTATGGGCAAGCCGTATGAAATAGTACAAGGCATAGACGAAAAAAAAAGCCAGGTGTTATAATGTGTGATTGATAAGTCATAATGGGTATAAATACTTGTACAACCAAAGCAATTCATTAGAGAGGGATGGAATTCGTGGGACAAGATGTAGCAAATTGGCAGGTGACCGCAGCGGTCATCATTTTTTTGATTTCGTATGCCATCATTATTTCGGAAAAAATAAACCGGGCAATAATCGCTCTGCTTGGTGCGGTGGCTATGCTGATTCTTCAAATTGTGGATGTGCATACGGCATTCACGACCCATATTGAGTGGAATACCATCTTTCTGCTTGTCGGAATGATGATACTCGTCGGCATTACGAACAAGAGCGGCATTTTTCAATATGCAGCCGTGAAGGCGGCGCAGAAAGCGAAAGGGAAACCGATTCGCATTTTGATTATTTTGTTTTTGCTCACTTCCATTGGTTCGGCTTTTCTCGATAATGTTACGACTGTTTTATTGATGGTGCCGATTACGTTTTCCATTACCCGCATGCTGAACATCAATCCGGTGCCGTTTCTTATATCTGAAGTTATCGCTTCAAACGTTGGGGGAACGGCAACGCTTATCGGAGATCCTCCGAACATCATGATCGGATCAGCCAACAAGCACCTGACGTTTAATATGTTCTTGATGAATTTGGCGCCGGTTATCGCGGTCATCGTTATCGCCGTCATCGGAATGCTTATCCTATTTTATCGAAAGCAACTAACAGTATCGGATAGCCAGCGGCATGCTCTGATGGAACTGTCAGCGGCGTCATACATTACCGATAAACGGTTGGTTCGTAAATCTGTGACCGTTCTGCTTATTACGATCGCGGGTTTTGCCTTGCACTCGGTCATTCATGTAGAAGCAGCCGTTGTCGCCATGGCAGGTGCTACGATTTTAATGCTGATTGGCCTGAAAAACGAAGAAGAGCTCGAGGAAGCATTGCATAAAGTGGAATGGGTCACCATCCTGTTCTTTATCGGTTTATTCATTCTCGTTGGCGGATTGATTGAAGCAGGCATTATCAATCAGTTGGCCCAAATGACGCTCAGTATAACAAACGGAGATATGACGAGCACATCCATGCTTGTGCTGTGGGTGTCCGGTATCGCTTCGGCAACGATTGATAATATCCCGTTTGTCGCCACGATGATACCGCTGCTGCAGGATGTGGGCTCGCAAATGGGGATTACGGACCCGAACCAGCTGAATCCGCTCTGGTGGTCCTTGGCGCTGGGAGCCTGCTTAGGAGGGAACGGGACGCTAATCGGCGCTTCTGCGAACGTGATTGTGGCAGGGATGGCACAGCGCGAAGGCAAAGGTTTCAGTTATATGGATTTCCTGAAAATCGGAGCGCCGATTACGATCGTGTCACTGCTCATTTCCACCGTATATATTTTAGTATTCATCCTGTAACGGTTGGCCGCGTCAAAGTAGCTTAGAGCAAGAGCTATTAATTATGTGTGCAACAGGAAGAAAGCGGATGGGAATAATTCAATAATCAAATGCTGAATGCCTTGTGGAAACGGCGGTCAGAATACCAATGAATGCGGCTTTCGCAATCCGGCCAATATCGGTAGCGAGGAGGGTGTTACATATGGAAATCTGGACCGTCGTTATTCGTACGGTCGTCATGTATTTTACGGTGTTCATCGTGCTTCGTTTGATGGGAAAGAGAGAAATCGGCAAGCTGTCCGTATTTGACCTCGTCATTTCCATTATGATTGCTGATGTTGCGGTATTTGTCATTGAGGATAAGAATCGGCCCTACTGGGAAGGATTTGTGCCCATAGGCGTGCTAATCGTCATCCAAATCGGCCTGTCCTTTGTGTCATTGAAAAGCAGAAGGCTGCGCCTTTTTTTTGACGGAGCGCCAAGCATTTTAATAGCGGATGGACATTTAAATCGCAAGGAAATGAGCAAACTGCGTTATAATCTGGATGATTTGATGCAGCAGTTGCGCGAACATGGCGTCGATAATTTCGAGGACGTGAAGTATGCGATTTTGGAGTCAACAGGCAAGCTGACCGTGATCCTTAAGGAGGATGCCAGCAATTCCAGCGAGTCATGCGGCGGAATCTCCAGTGATTCGGATTATCCGGATGTAACGGACAAATCCAGCGGGTCCTCCCCATCAAGCGCTCACGGTTCGGAAGGGTCTGCTTCAATCGATACGAATAATAATAATAATAATCAGAATAAACCAGCCCTGCGCAAGCCAGATCGCATTCGGTTTGCCGCATTGCCTCTTCCCCTTATTATGGACGGGAAGGTGCAGGACGATAATCTGCAAAGCATTAACAAAACGCGATTTTGGTTGAAAAATCAACTTCAGTCAAAAGGAGTTACTGAATTTAAACAGGTATTTTTCTGTTCGATTGATCATAAAGGCCATATGTTCATCGATCGGAAACAACCATAAGTTATTTATGGTGCGGCTTCGGGGCGAACCATTGGCGGAACAAAGGGAGCCGCGCCAAATCTTCGCGATCAATAAGACGCATCAGCACAAGCAATAGGAGATATACGGCCACCCCGGCCAGACAGGACGCGATAAACTTTGCTAAAAATTGCCCTGAAGCTGCAGGGAAGTGAATGTATATGGCCTGCATGCACCCCGCAGTGATAATCATGGCGGCACCCACCTTCAAAAAGTCTATCCAAGGCATCTTCAGCTGTATATGACGAATGACTCCTATCCCATGAAGCATAGTGACGACAACAGTATTGATGCATATGGCAATGACGGCGCCATAGATGCCGAGACTCGGATTCGAAGCAAGCTGGACGATGAGAATGATCTTGAGCGCAGCTCCGATAAATGTGTTCACCAATGCCGTGCCGGGACGCTCAAGCGCTTGCAGGGCGGCCTGAAGCGGAGCCTGCAAGTAAATGAAGACGGCGATGGGGGCCATCCATTTCAACATGGGTGCGACGCTCACGTCATTATAGAGCAGCGCGCATAACGGGATCGCCAATACGAACATGGCGACAGCAAACGGAGCTCCGCTGACCAGTGCGAGCCGCAGCGCTTGTTGGATCCGCTTATGAATCGTCTCCATGTCGTTGCGTCCCAATGCCTCAGACAAGGAAGGGACCAAGGAGACAGCGAGCGAATAGGTCAATGCGCCCGGCAATGTGAGAATCGGGATAATCATGCCCTGCAGAGCTCCATATTGAGCAGTTGCGACTGCGGTAACGACGCCTGCCATCGCTAAGCTCCTCGCAATCGTAATGGATTCCAATAAGTAGGATAAGGAACCGATTAGTCTTCCTCCGGTTACGGGCAACGCAATCCGAAGCAGGCGTGACGTGTCGTTGCGCTTGCCGGTCGAAGGCATCTCTGTTTTGCCTTCATCGTCCGATACGGATTGTCTGCGGTGAGAACGCATTAGAAACAGTAATACGAGCAGTCCCCCTAATTCGCCGACAACAACGCCTGCCATGGCGCCTGCGGCCGCCCATTCGAGGCCGTAGGGCAGGAACATATATGCAAATCCGATCACCGCGACAATGCGGATAAGCGTCTCCGTTACTTGCGACATTGCGGTAGGTACCATATTTTGCATGCCTTGGAAATAACCGCGCAGCACGGAGGAAATGGCCACGAACACAATGATTGGAGTCATCACGAGAAATGTATAATAAACCCGGCTGTCCGTCAGCAGCTTGGACGTAATCCATGGTGCCAGCACGACGTAAATGGCAGAGAAGACGATACCGGCACTAACGGTGAGCTGCATGGCGGACACCACGATTTTCCGAATCCGCTGCTTGTCCCCCGTAGCATCCGCCTCGGCGATAAGCTTGGCCACTGCCAGCGGAACTCCGCCTGTAATCAGTGTAATGATGACGATAAGAAATGGATAACCTAGCTGGTAGATGCCTACCCCTTCTGCCCCGATAATGCGCGGAAGGGTAATTCGAGGTATAAACCCAAGAATCCGATTAATGATGCCTGCGGCCAATAAGATTAGCGTTCCTTGTATAAACGATTGCTTTTTCACGTTCATCCCTCTTCCAAAGCGGACTTGTCTACCCGTTATATCCATAGATATGCGGTTGTCCCCATTCCATGCCGATTCGTTCCAATGAATCAAGGAGAACGGCAAGTTTTTCTTGCGCTGGGATGATGCCGAGCAGGAATTCGGCACCGTGAGGTCGAATGTTGTCATAAGTTAGAAAGGGGATGTGCGGCATGTCTGAGCTGTATACCGAACAAGAGCGCATTGAGGCTATCGAGCTGTGCTGCAGCAGCAAGGCGGAGGAACTGCAGTTGCTCGGTTATGAGCATGTAACGGGAGAAGATGTATGGGAATGCGTCAGTGCAAAGTATAAAAAGAATACTGACACGCCAGCCCTGCATCGCGTCGTAAATGATATCCTGTCGCTCAAATCAACGCAATTCATGAATTATATGACCATGGCGGCTTTCCGGGGGGAGCCCATCTAATAGAGGCAAGGGGGCCTTGAGGAACATACGCTTTGATTGAAGCCAAGGCTCACATTCAACATTGTAATGCAGCTCGTCATGCTCCGAGAGGAGCTTTTTTCATGGAAATAAAAATAATAATTTTTTCCATGAAATTCGCTTATATATCCAGTGGAAACAGCATGTGTAACGTCACAAGAGCACAGTGATTCCGGTCAACGCCATGATCCGTAAAATTGACTCGAAAAATGACCGCCGATATAATAGGAATATTGAATATGAAAGGGGACTTGGGACGATATGAAAAGGGTGCTCGCATTCCTGCTCATCGTTGTTGTATCGCTAGGCGTTATTGTTTGGACTAGCCCTTCGATCGTCAACAGCATACGTCTCGGGCTCGATTTAAAGGGCGGATTTGAAATTTTATATCAAGCATCGCCACTTGAACCGGGCGGGAAGATTACATCTGAGGCGCTGAAACAAACGGCAAGAAGCTTAGACAAGCGGATTAACGCGACAGGAACAAGCGAACCGGAAATTACGATTGAAGGTTCGGATCGTATTCGCGTTAAGATTGCCGACGTAAAAAACGAAGAGGAAGTACGCAAAAAATTGAAAGAACCATCCGTGCTGACATTCCGCAGCTCCGACGGCTGTAAAGAGGCGACGGATTACTGCAAGGTGGAACTGCAAGGAACGGACTTTGTAGAAGGCGGAGCAAGCGTTGTGTTCAATGAGCTCCACCAGCCGATCGTAGCGATTAAGCTGAAGGATGCCGGCAAGTTTTCTGAAATTACGAAACGATTGGCCTCTTTGGCACAGGAAGATCGCAACCGTCTTGCTATTTTCATGGACGAGCACATGATTTCCGATCCGAGAGTGAGCTACGAAATTCCGGGCGGGGAAGCGACCATCACGGGTCAACGCACGAACGAGGAAGCGAATGAGCTCAGAGATACGATTAATTTAGGGTCGTTGCCGCTGAAGCTTACCGAGAAATACTCGCAGAGCGTAGCCGCCACACTCGGCAAGCTATCGCTCGATCAGACCGTAAAAGCCGGTTTAATCGGCACGGCTCTTATCCTGCTGTTCATGCTGATCGTGTATCGCTTGCCTGGCGTTATCGCAAGCTTCTCGCTTATCCTGTTCACATGGCTGCTGCTCATCGTGTTCTGGCTGTCCGAGATTACGCTCACGCTGCCGGGGATTGCGGCGTTTATTTTGGGGCTCGGGATGGCTGTGGATGCCAATATTATTACGTATGAACGGATTAAGGAAGAGCTTCGCAGCGGCAAATCGATTAGTTCTTCCATGAAGGCCGGATCCAAGAACTCCTTCCGTACGATTATGGACGCGAACATTACGACGATTATTGCCGGCGTCGTTATGTATGTTCTGGGAGAGAGCCAAGTTAAGGGCTTTGCGCTTATATTGATGATGACCGTTGTCGTCAGTATCTTTACGAACGTGTTCCTTTCCCGTATTTTCCTGCACATGCTTGTAAAAGCGCGCGTGCTGACCAAACCGGGGTATTTTGGCGTAAAGGAGAGTGAAATCCGTGCGCTTTAAAGGAACATTCAACTTTGTTCATTCCAGCAAGTATTTCTTTATCTTTTCCATCATTATTACGATTCTAGGTGCGGCATCGCTCGGTATATTCGGTCTGAACTATGGCGTTGACTTTAGCTCAGGGACGAATGTGGACGTCACCTTGACGAAGCAGATAGAAAAGAAACAAGTAGAAGATTTGCTGAAATCGTATGATTTCAAAAAAGAACCCGTCATTACGACGGGGGCGGAACGGATGACGATTCGGTTCAGCGAGGTATTGACCGAGCCGCAAGAGAAGCAGTTCAAAGCGGACTTCAGCAAGATTGATTTCGGGGCATCCTTCGAAATCAATACAGTCGACGTTGAAATCGCGCGCGAGCTGCAGCGCAACGCCCTGCTTGCCGTCGGGATTGCCAGCTTGGGCATTATTATTTACGTCAGCATTCGTTTTGAATGGCGCTTTGCTGTCTCGGCTGTTATCGCCTTGCTGCATGACGCGTTCATGGTCATCAGCTTGTTCTCGATTTTCAGGCTGGAGGTTAACCTGCCGTTCATCATTGCGATTTTGACGATTATCGGTTATTCCATTAACGATACGATCGTTATTTTTGACCGTATCCGGGAAAATTTGCGTTTTGCCAAGGTTAAAAATATTCATGACCTGGCACACTTGGTCAACGACAGCATCTATCAGACGCTGACCCGATCCATTAATACGGTATTGACCGTGCTGGTGGCTGCGCTCTGCTTGTTCATCTTCGGCAGCGAATCCATTCGCATGTTCTCGCTGGCGATTCTGTTCGGTCTTGGATTCGGCGCATACTCCTCCATCTTCATCGCGAGCCCGCTCTGGGTAGTGCTCAAGAGCAAGGAGAAGAAGAAGCCGAAGGCAACTGCCAAGACTCAGCAAGCGCAATAAGGTCGAACTGGCGTTGTCTCATTGCAGAAACTTGCGTGACATTGTAAAAATTTCGTTTTTTCTCATTTTTGGGAAAAATGAAACATGCGATAAAGCCGCGTCCGTATGTGACGCGGTTTTGGCGTTGTGCGGCAGCGTGCCTCAAAGTTGAGGATAGGCCGCCAGCACAGACATAAATGTGTATACAAACGAGGGATGTAAATGTCTACCGATCGTTTTGCCAAAGCTGAGAGGGGTGCATGGATAGGGATCGTCGGAAATGTCGTTCTTGCCGCAGTGAAAGGCGTTGCCGGCTTTCTGTCCGGAAGCCAGGCGCTAATCGCTGATGCATTCCACTCTGCCTCCGATGTAGCGGGCTCCTGCGCCGTACTCGTTGGCTTGAAGGCTGCCAAGCGTCCGCCGGATAGGGATCATCCCTACGGTCACGGGAAAGCGGAATCGATTGCGGCTATTATCGTCTCGGTACTGCTTCTAGTCGTTGGACTTGAGCTGGCGGTGTCTGCGGTCAAATCGATATGGAACGGACATGTGGAAATACCGAAATGGTATGCGCTCGCGGCGATTATGCTTTCCATCGTAGTCAAGGAAGGAATGTTCCAGTATAAATACCGCTTGGGCAAAAGACTCTCTTCCCAAGCGCTTATCGCAAACGCATGGGAGCATCGCTCGGACGTGTATTCGTCCATTGCGGCGTTAATCGGAGTCGGCGCAGCGATGATTGGGGGGCAGCTGGGCATTGGCTGGCTGCTGTACATGGACCCGGCTGCCGGTGCCGCTGTTGCGCTCCTGGTGCTGCATATGGGCTACAAACTTGTCATGGATTCCATCCATTCGACGATGGATCACGTCCTTCACGATGAAGACGCAAATCCGCTTATCCGTGCGGTGCAAACGGTCGATGGTGTCATTACCGTCGACGAGCTGCGCGCGAGAGAGCATGGTCATTACGTCATCGTGGATGTTAAAATAAGCGTAAATCCGCGCATGACGGTTGCCGAAGGGCACATGATTGCCAAGCGGGTCAAAAATCATTTGCTGCAGCGTTTTTTGCATGTTGCCGATGTCTTTGTCCACGTAAATCCGTTCGATCCCGGATACCCTTACCGAATGCAGGATCAAGTCAGGGAGGACTCGACAAATTTATTGCAATAGATGTTGCTAAAGGAGAGGAAGGATGCTTCATCCACGCTCGCGATGGATCTGTGCGGAAACATCGGAAGCCCGCGTCGAACAGCTGGCGCACGAAGCCAATATTTCGAAGCTGCTGGCGCGTATGTTCATGGTGCGCGGGGTAGAAGATGCGGAGCAGATTCATCGTTTTCTGAATGCTGATGTTGAACTTATGCATGATCCGTTCCTTATGGCCGGCATGGAGCAGGCTGTGGAACGGATTCGGCAAGCGATTGCCAATAATGAACGAATTCGCATTTATGGGGATTACGATGCAGACGGGGTGTCCAGCACCTCATTGATGATTTATACGATGCGCCATTTGCAGGCCAACTACGATTACTACATTCCGCATCGGGCCCAAGAAGGCTATGGTCTGAACAAGGCGGCGCTTGATAACGCAAAAGCGGCAGGGTGCACACTTATCGTCACGGTCGATACGGGAATAAGCGCTCTCGAAGAAGTGGCGTATGCCAAGGAACTGGGCATAGATGTCGTTGTCACGGACCATCATGAGCCGCCGGAACAACTTCCCGACGCATACGTCCTCGTCAATCCGAAGCTGCCGTACTGCGCGTATCCATTCAAAGGGCTGGCAGGCGTAGGGGTTGCCTTCAAAGTCGCCCACGCGCTGCTGGGGCGCTTGCCCGAGGAATGGCTGGAGCTGGCTGCCATCGGCACGGTTGCCGATCTGATGCCGCTTGTCGATGAGAACCGGATCATCGTCCAGAAAGCGCTAAAACGAATGAGCCGTTCCGATTACGCGGGGATACGAGCTTTAATGAGAATCGGCGGCATTGAACCGAGCCACATAACTTCAACGGATATCGCCTTCTCGATGGCGCCCCGGATCAATGCCAGCGGACGGCTCGATCATGCGGATACGGCGGTGCAGCTTCTGACGGCGGCTGATGACGAGACCGCTCAAGCGTGCGCGGAAGAGCTCGATCGGCTGAATCGGGAACGGCAAAAAATCGTGGAAGGCATTGTGAAGGAAGCGGAAGCCCAACTGGAACAGAAGATCGAACGGCAAGAAGGCGTTCCCCACGTCATCGTGCTTGCAGCTGAAGGATGGAATGTCGGTGTCATCGGCATTGTCGCTTCGAAAATTCTAGAGCGGTATTATCGGCCTACGTTCGTGCTGGGCATTGATTCAGAGAACGGCATGTGCAAAGGCTCGGCACGTTCCATTCCTGGATTTGACCTGTATGAAGCGATGACCGAGTGCGCCGGACTGTTCGATCATTACGGCGGCCATCAGGCCGCAGCGGGCATGACGCTCCACCGGGATAAGCTGGAGGAGCTGGAACGATGCTTGAATGAATCAGCCCGAGCGAAACTAAACGAAGAACATTTCGTGCCTTGCGTGGAAGTGGACGCGGAATGTGAAGTGTCAGACGTTCCGTTATCCGAAATTGAACAGATGGGGCGACTAGCTCCATTTGGAATGGGCAATCCAAGCCCGCGTGTCGTCATTCGCAATGCAATCGTGCGCGATAAGCGGACGATGGGCAAAGAGGGTCAACATTTGAAGTTGATGTTGGCGAAAGACCGTGCTACATTGGATGCGGTAGCTTTTCATCGCGGGAGCTTATCCCATCGCATCGCGTCCGATGCAAGGGCGGATGTGCTTGGCGAGCTATCGGTCAATGAATGGAACGGGCAGCGCAAGCCTCAACTCATGATGCAGGATATTCGCATTGCTGAACGGCAATTGTTCGATATGAGGGCCACCTCCAATCCCGTGGAGAAGGCGGTGGAGCTGGCCAGAATATTAGAGCAGGACGCGCCGCAATCATGCGCGCTTGTCTTGACGCGGGAGCAGGCGGGTGTATATTCAGCCGAGCCGTATGTATGGCTATACAGCGATGAAGAGAAGGGGCCTGTCCTGGTTCCGGGCGCCTGGGGCTGGAAAGCGGACGATGCATTCGTGGCCGGCCTGTCAAGCCATGTGCGGGAACTCGTCATCTGCGGCATGCCGCCAAGCGAGGAAGAATTCGATCGAATGGCCCGGCAGCTGCCGGACGTCGAAAGAATATATGTCATCCTGCCGCGGCAACCGGAGGGAGGACGGCTGCATTCGCCTGGACGGGAACGGATCGCTCGCGCTTATAGTGAATTGAGGAGATTGGCAACCTGGGACACCGAACCGGCTTTTCTTCAGCCGCTTGCCGCCCGCTTGAACATGAGCGATAGAGAACTGTTGCTCCTGTTCGCCGTATTTCAAGATTTGGACTTTATAACTTGTACATTATCTCAAGAAAAAACAACCTATCGCATCGTCGAGCAGCCTCAGAAGACATCGCTTGAACAATCGCAGCGCTATCAGGATTGGATGATTGCCTCCGCCTGGGAAAGTCAGTGGCATGATCTGGCGACAGAGGCTTTTGCGGCTTGGTTCTGGTCATGCTGGGACCGTGCGCGCGGTGTATAACCAATTTAGGAGGAATTCGTATGGATTTTAAATCGTACATTCGTGTCATCCCTGACTTCCCGCAGCCGGGAATCAGCTTCAAGGACATTACTACGCTGCTCAAGGATGGTCAAGCTTATCAAGCTTCGATCGCAGCGATGAAAGACTTGGTCAAGGACAAGCAAATCGATCTGATCGCTGGTCCGGAAGCGCGCGGGTTCGTTGTAGGCGCGCCGCTCGCCTTGTCCATCGGCGCTGGCTTCGTGCCTATCCGCAAGAGCGGGAAGCTGCCAGGCGACACGATTGAAGCCGGATACAATCTGGAATACGGCAAAGACAAGCTGGCGATGCACAGAGATGCCATTCAACCGGGGCAAAAAGTGCTTATCGCCGATGATTTGCTCGCTACCGGCGGTACGATTTCCACTTCCATCGACTTGGTGCGCCAATTGGGCGGCGAAGTCGTAGGCGCATTGTTCTTGATCGAGCTCAGCTACTTGAACGGTCGGGACAAGCTGAAGGATATCGATGTGTTCTCGCTTCTCACGTATTAACCCAACTCAAAAAAATCCCCTTGGAACACCTGTTCCAAGGGGATTTTCTATACAATAACCGTTCACTCTTTATTGCTATTCATTCGACAGGCGGAGCTTGTCGATGATAATGAAGAACAAGTTCAGGAAGATGGCGAGCACGGTCGCAAGCGCCATTCCCTTCAATTCGACGGCGCCGAGCTGCAGCTTCGCGCCGCTAATGCCGATGACGATAACGAGCGTCGTCAAAAGGAGGTTTTTCGGCTTGCTGAAGTCGACTTTGGAATCGACCAGCACGCGCAGACCTGAAGCGGCGATGACCCCGAACAGCAAGAGCGACACGCCGCCCATGACCGGAACCGGTATGTTGGCGATAAGCGCAGACACCTTGCCGAAGAACGACATCAGCACGGCAAACACGGCCGCTCCGCCGATAACCCAAACCGAGTAGACGCGTGTCAGTGCCATAACGCCGATGTTCTCTCCATACGTCGTATTCGGCGTGGAGCCGAGGAAGCCGGAAATTACGGTAGAGACCCCGTTCCCGAGCAAGGAGCGGTGCAGTCCCGGATCCTTCGACAAGTCATTGCCTACGATATTGCTAGTTACCATCAAGTGGCCGATATGCTCGACGACGACGACGAGCGCGGCAGGCACGATGATGGCAATGGCTGTCCAGTTCCACTCAGGGAACGTAAATGTCGGTGTGGAGAAGAAGCTTGCATCGCTTACCGGGGCCATATCAACAGCGCCCATAACGTACGCCACGATATATCCGGTCACAATTCCAATCAGAACAGGTATGATTTTAAAGAACCCGCGGAACATGACATTCCCGATTATCGTTGTCCCGAGCGTAATCAGCGCGAGCGTGATAGCGGTCGAATCCAGCGGCGCATCCGCGGTGGCAGGAATCAGTCCCGACATACTGGCAGCGACCGGCACAAGTTCCAGACCGATAACGGCGACAATTGCGCCCATGGCTGCGGGAGGAAATAGAATATCCAGCCAGCGCGTGCCTACCCATTTGACGATTAACGCTACGAGTATGAAAATGATCCCGGATACGATAAAACCGCCGAGCGCTTGGGCATAGTTCTCTGTCTTCCCGGCCAGAACGACGGTTACCGGGGAGATGAAGGCGAAGCTCGACCCCAGATAAGCTGGGATGAGACCGCGGCACAAGACGAGATAGAATAGGGTGCCAAGCCCGTTCATAAGCAATACGATACCCGGATCGATGTGGAATAAGTTGGGTACGAGAACGGTTGAGCCGAACATGGCGAACAGATGTTGAATGCTAAGCAGCAGTCCCGGGGCGAGACCCGGTTTCTCATGCACTTGAATTTCGCGTTGCAAGGCGAATGCACTCCTTTAATATGTAATTGTAAAAAGTGGCCGTACAGTGAAGTTTCAGACCCAACTATATAATTTACATGTTGTTGGGGTTTCATTTCAACAACAAATTATACGAGACGACAAAAAACGACATCAATATCATAAATTTACGGTTATGTACTAAAGTTTGACAGCTCCGGACATTGGACATTGACAAAGCCGTTTCGAGACCATTGACGGGAGACACCGAATAAAGGCATAATTATAGGATAATCTGTAGTCTAGGGGTACTGCCCCGGATGTAGAAAGGAATCGAAACGACTCCAATGGGCATCGAGCAATTATTAATGAAGGCTTCGACCTATATGAAAGAACCGGACCTGCAGCGTATTCGCGAAGCTTATGAATTTGCCGACAGAGCGCATTCCGGACAGATTCGGAAGTCTGGTGAACCTTATATATTGCATCCGCTGGCGGTCGCAGATATTGTTGTGAACATGCAGATGGATCCGACCTCCGTCGTGGCTGCGCTATTGCATGATGTCGTCGAGGATACATCTGTGTCGCTGGAGGAAGTGCATGCGAAGTTCGGGGACACGTGCGCGATGCTTGTCGATGGTTTGACGAAGCTGGAACGCATCCAGTTCCGATCCAAAGAGGAACAACAGAACGAGAACTATCGCAAAATGTTCATCGCCATGGCTAACGATATCCGCGTAATTGTGATCAAGCTGGCGGATCGGCTGCACAATATGCGCACGTTGAAGTATCAGTCAGAAGAGAGCCAACGCCGCATCGCTTATGAGACATTGGAAATCTTCTGTCCTATCGCTCACCGTCTCGGGATATCGGCGATCAAGTGGGAGATGGAAGATATTGCGCTTCGATACTTGAATCCGCAGCAGTATTACCGCATTGCGAATTTAATGCATAAGAAGCGAGCTGAACGCGAGCAGTACATTTCTGACGTTATCGCCCGCATCAAAGAGAAGCTGGATGAGATGGGAATTACGGCTGATTTGTCCGGCAGGCCGAAGCATATTTATAGCGTATATAAGAAAATGACGGCAAAGAACAAGCAATTCAACGAGATTTACGATCTATTGGCGATTCGGATTATAGTCGATAATATTAAGGACTGTTATGCGACGCTAGGCATCATCCATACGCTGTGGAAGCCGATGCCTGGCCGCTTCAAGGACTATATTGCAATGCCGAAGGCGAATATGTACCAGTCGCTTCATACGACCGTCATTGGCCCGACAGGCGAGCCGACGGAGGTGCAGATTCGCACATGGGAAATGCATCGCACGGCTGAATACGGGATTGCGGCCCACTGGGCCTACAAAGAAGGAAATAATTCCACAGGGGGCAGCTTCGAAGAAAAGATGACGTTTCTGCGCGAAATCTTGGATTTGCAGCAGGAGACGAAGGATGCACAGGAATTCGTCGAATCGCTCAAAATGGATTTCTTTTCGGACTCGGTATTCGTCTTCACGCCGAAGGGAGAGGTCATCGAGCTTCCGACCGGGTCGGTGCCGCTTGATTTCGCCTACCGCATTCATACCGAAGTAGGGAACCGCACGATTGGCGCCAAGGTGAACGGCCGAATCGTGCCGCTTGATCATAAGCTGAAAACGGGAGATATCATTGAAATTTTGACGTCGAAGCATTCGTACGGGCCAAGCTCGGATTGGGTCAAAATTGCACAATCTTCGCATGCGCGCTCGAAGATCAAGCAATGGTTCAAAAAAGAGAAGCGTGAAGAAAATGTGCAAAAAGGCCGCGACATGATCGAGCGCGAGTTAAAACGGCTCGGCTTGGAGCCGCAGGCATGGATGTCCGATGACAAATTGATTGAAGCGGCGAAAAAATTCTCGTTTAACGATATTGAAGATATGATGTCAGCCATCGGCTTCGGCGGCATTACGGCAGCGCAAATTTGCACGCGCTTGACGGAGAAGCTGCGGAAGGAAGCCGAAGAAGCGAGCCAGATTGAACTGACGCACGAAGTGAAGGAAGTCAAGAAAGAGCCGGAACGCAAGTCACGGCCGACTCATGGCATCAGCGTCAAAGGCATCGATAATTTGCTGGTCCGCTTTGCCCGTTGCTGCAATCCTGTTCCCGGCGACGATATTGTCGGGTATGTGACCCGGGGACGCGGGGTATCGGTTCACCGTGCTGACTGTTTGAATATTCCTACGGCAGCGGACGGGGAGGAAGCGGAACGAATCATTGACGTTGCCTGGGGCGAATCGGTCGAGGCGAATTACAGCGTCGATATCGAGATTACCGGCATGGATCGGCGCGGATTTCTCAATGAGGTGCTGCAGGCCGTATCAGAAAGCAAGACGAATATCGCCGCGGTATCCGGCCGCTCCGATCGCAACAAGCTCGCGATGATCCATATGACGATTCTCATACGCAACACGGACCATCTCCAAGCTGTCGTCGAGAAGATTAAACGAGTGAAGGATGTATATACGGTGCAGCGAATCATGCAATAATTCGCTGCTTTTTTTCATAAGAAAATCAGGAGGAACAAAGATGAAAGTCGTTGTGCAGCGGTGCAAAGAAGCCCGTGTCACAGTAGGTGGAGAAACGGCAGGTCAGATTGCGCAGGGGCTGATGCTGCTCGTAGGCGTTACGCATGAGGATACGGAACAGGATGTGAGCTGGATGGCGGACAAAGTGGCCGGCCTGCGTATTTTTGAAGATGAAACGGAGAAGATGAATTTCTCTGTGCAAGATGTGAACGGCGCCATCCTTTCCGTTTCTCAATTTACGTTATATGGTGATTGCCGCAAAGGGAGACGGCCGAATTTCATGTCTGCGGCCAGACCGGATCAAGCGGAACGGCTGTACAATCTGTTTAACGAACGGCTGCGTTCTCTAGGACTGACGGTGGAGACTGGCCGCTTTGGCGCAATGATGGATGTCAGCTTCACTAACTGGGGACCGGTTACCCTCATTATCGACAGCCGAGGCTGAGCGTCCTGCTGCAGGAGCACGCCCATGATTAATGAACCGAAGAACCGCTCATACTAATAGTGCGTTAAATAAGTCTTGGTATTAAAAGGGAGTTATCTCGTGCGGCAGTCTTTGATTCAATTGGCGATCCAGTACAGTTCATGGACATCGGCGCAATCATTGAAGGAATCAGCCAAGCTTCTCCGCGGAGAAGCGGAACATCAAGAAGCGCTTCGCCGCAGCGGAGCGCATATGAAACGTTAGCATATTGAGAAGATGACGCCCGGGTGCTCTGTCTTGTATAAGATGGAGGTCCGGGCGTCATTGTTTCACCCCGGTAATCGTCAGGGTATATGGACAACAAGGAAGCTTCCCGCATGAAATGAATCGCAAAGCGCACAATAGGGATAATGAGGTGATACACATGAAACGGATTCAAGCCTATACACGAACAGAAGATGAAGCGGAATCCTTGCGTACAAGGCTCGTTACCGTAGAGGCGTCGAATATTGAAGTAGGCGAATTAGAGGAGTCAGTTGACGGGAGAGCGCTCTTGTTTGCCCCGTTAGCGACCAGTAATTTAAATGGCTCGACCTATGTAGGCGGCGTGGACAGCTTTGCTCCGGCAGGCGTAATGTTTGCGCGCGATGACGACAACATTGCCGCATCCGCCCCGCCGACGACGGATTCCATCGGCGAGGAGGCGGATTTCAGTCCGGAGCAGGTATCGATTTCCGAGCCAACCTCGGCTCCGGACGATCTGCGTTATGTGGTGGCGGCCAAGGTTGAACACTCACGTTATGACGAAGCCGTGCTGCTCATTCGTGAACATGGCGGGTACGTCGAAACATTCGATTGACCGCGAATGCTTTATTTTCTGTCTGAGATATGCTAGGATATCGTTAATGCGCTCATGGATATGAGCGCTTTTTTACGCATAGAAAAGGCGGCGTTGCCAGCCTTTTTTGCTTGCTTGGGAGGAATTTTGGAACGATGCGCATTACATTAATTGCTAACGAGGCGGCGTTTGAACGCTCGCTTGTCCATATTGTCCAATTGTTTGTCGAGCAGCCTGAAGTAACGTATCAGGTGAGCTTCGATCCCGATTCCGTGCCGCCCGACGGGGAAGATGCCGTCATCGGGCTGATGCAATCCGGTTCAGAGCAATTGACGCCCGAATCATTTCCGCGAACGGAAGCGGGGTTGGTGCATGTAAAGGCCACCCTTCGTCTGCCGGACGAAGGCAAGACACTGGAAGCCCGCAATGAACGCCCGTTTCCGGCGAAGGCGACATATGAGCAATATCGGAAGCAGGTGAAGAGCGCGTTTGCCCATGCGCTCTTGCAGGTATTGACGGAGTGGACCGGAATCGAGCAGCCGTGGGGTATTTTGACCGGTATCCGTCCGACGAAGCTGATGCATGACGCCCGCCGCAAAGGATTGTCCCAGGTTGAAGCGAAGCGTATGCTGAAAGAGGAATATTTGATTACGGATGATAAAATTGGCCTGATGGAGCGGATCGTCGATCGGCAATTGACGGCATTGCCGGATTTGGATCGTTTGCAGGAGGAGATTAGCATTTATATCGGCATCCCCTTCTGTCCGACCAAATGCGCGTACTGCACGTTCCCGGCCTATGACATAAACGGGCGGCAAGGCTCGGTGAATTCGTTCCTGGGCGGCCTTCATTACGAGATGCGGGAAACCGGCCGTTTCTTGAAGGAACGCGGCATTCGCATTACGACGATCTATTACGGAGGCGGCACGCCGACAAGCATTACGGCTGAAGAGATGGATATGCTGTACGAAGAGATGGCGACGTCGTTCCCTGATGTGGATCGCGTGCGCGAAATCACGGTGGAAGCGGGGCGGCCAGATACGATTACGCCGGACAAATTGGCCGTGCTGAACAAGTGGAACATCGACCGTATCAGTATCAATCCCCAGTCATATATCCAGGAGACGCTTGATATTATCGGCCGCCATCACAGTGTAGAGGAAACGGTGGAAAAATATAAGCTGGCGCGTGAAATGGGCATGGGCAACATCAACATGGACCTTATCATCGGCCTGCCGGGAGAAGGGGTTCCAGAGTTCGAGCATACGCTTGCGAAGACGAAGGAGCTGATGCCGGAATCGGTTACGGTCCATACGCTGTCGTTTAAGCGGGCATCGGAGATGACCAAGCACCGGGGCGAAGAGAAGTTCAAGGTGGCGGACCGCGCAGAAATTGGCCGCATGATGGAATTGGCCGGAAATTGGACCACTGAGCACGGTTACGTGCCCTATTATTTATACCGCCAAAAAAATATTTTGGGCAACTTGGAAAATGTAGGATATTGTTTGCCTGGAGCGGAAAGCTTATACAACATTTTAATCATTGAAGAGATTCAAACGATACTCGGACTCGGCTGCGGGGCGAGCTCGAAGTGGGTGCACCCGAAGACGGGTGTTATAAGCCGCTTTGCCAATCCGAAGGAGCCGAAGGTATATAATGACAACTATATGGAAGTGACTCGTAAAAAAATTGAAATGATGTCAGAGTTGTTCCAGTAGATGAAAATAAAACGCTTTATTTTTTGTAATCGTTTTGTAATATTCGTTTCATCTTCCTTTAACATTGACAACCTATAATAACAAGCATGACCCCCTTTTAAAAATATACTTTTGATAAACCTACATTCGATGTAGGTTTTTTTCTTGACTTTAGCGTGCTGCATCCTTACAATGTTCTTTATATTCCGACAATCGCAATATAATTTGGATTGAATAATCTTTTCATATTGATTTGATGACGGGAACAAGTAGTTCAACCCCCTTATATACAGAGAGAGGTTCCTAGGCTGGAAGAACCTTATATGATGGATGAATGAATGACATCCCCGAGAACCAACGGCGAAACAGACAGCTGGCTTTGTATGCAGGCTGTCCACTGCATGAAGTAGCCGTTCGGCGTGATACGCACGTTACACGTAAATGAAGCGCAGTCAGACGATGCTTTGCATTCGTGTGAGGAATGAACTCGTCTGTCTTGCGGAATGTGGGTGGCACCACGGGTGAATGGAAAACTACCATCTCTCGTCCCTTTGCAAATTGATTTTTGCGGGACGGGAGATTTTTTATTTATATAGGAGGTTGAAACCATGGGTATGGCTTATCAGAAACCGACGGGCACTCAGGATTTGCTGCCGGGCACGGTTGAGACGTGGCAGACGATCGAGCGGAAAGCGCGCGACTTGTGTCAACGATTCAACTATAAAGAAATTCGGACGCCGATATTCGAGCAGACCGAGCTGTTCGAGCGCGGTGTCGGCGAGACGACCGATATCGTGGAAAAAGAAATGTATACGTTCAAGGACAAAGGCGATCGCAGCATGACGCTTCGTCCTGAGAATACGGCAGGGGTCGTTCGCTCTTATGTTGAAAACAAGCTGTATGGCGAACCGGATGTTACGAAGCTGTATTATATGGGGCCGATGTTCCGCTATGAACGGCCGCAGGCAGGCCGTTACCGCCAATTCCATCAATTCGGGGTGGAAGCATTCGGTTCCGCCGCTCCGAGCTTGGATGCGGAAATTATCGCGCTCGGTTATCAATTCATGAAGGATGTCGGATTAAGCGGTGTGCGCGTAGAGATTAATTCGGTCGGCAATGCGCCGAGCCGGGCGGCTTACCGCCAGCGGCTCCTTGATTTCTTGATACCGATGAAAGAAACGCTGTGCAAGGATTGCCAATCCCGAATGGAGCGGAATCCGCTGCGCGTGCTGGACTGCAAGGTGGATCAGGACAAATTCAAGGAAGCTCCATCCATCCTTGACAGCCTTGACGAAGAGTGTGCGACGCACTTCGCCAAGGTGAAGGAATATTTAACGGCGATGGGCGTCGATTACGAGGTGAATCACCGCCTTGTGCGCGGCCTCGATTATTACACGCATACGGCGTTCGAATATAAGGCGCAGGGGATCGGCGCCATTGATACGGTTGGGGGCGGCGGACGTTACAACGGCCTTGTGGCCGATATCGGCGGACCGGACCAACCGGGCATCGGCTTTGGGATTGGAATGGAGCGGATTGCGCTTTTGCTTGAGAAGCAAGGCATTGTATGCAGTGATGTTCCTCCGTTAGACATCTATCTGGTCGGACTCGGCGAGCAGGCGGAAGATGAGGTGACGAAGCTTCTGTATGAACTGCGCAAGGCAGGGATTGCGGCGGAGAAGGATTATCAGAGCCGCAAGATGAAGGCGCAGATGAAATCAGCAGACCGGATGCAAGCGCGCTATGCGGGTATTCTGGGCGATGACGAGCTCGCGCGGGGTGAAATTGCCGTGAAAGAGCTCTCTACCGGCGAGCAGCGTTTCGTCAAGCTGAATGAACTGACAGGCGTATTGAAGCAAGGGTAACGCCGGGCAGAGACTTACATTGCAGATAACGTCATCTTAATGGCGAATCTCTACATGGCGCAGCCATGACATTATATAAGTGAGGAGCGTGCATCACATGATGTACAAGACGCATCATTGCGGAAAAATTACAAAAGCTCAAATTGGAGAAACAGTTACGTTAAACGGTTGGGTGCAGCGCCGGCGTGACTTAGGCGGCGTATTGTTCATCGATCTGCGCGACCGGAGCGGGTTGGTGCAAATTGTCTTTAATCCGGAATTCTCCCAAGAGGCGCATGACATTGCGGACCGTGCGCGTAATGAATATGTGCTTGCCGTTCGCGGACAAGTGGTTCTGCGCGACGCAGAAACGGTTAATCCGAACATGCCTACCGGCGAGGTGGAAGTTCGCGTAACCGAAATCGAAGTGTTGAACGGTGCGAAGAACCCGCCGTTCTTTATCGAAGACGGCATTGAAATCGATGAATCGCTTCGCTTGAAGTACCGTTATTTGGACCTTCGCCGTCCAGAAATGCAGAAGACGTTGGCGCTTCGTTCGAAAGCGACGAAGGTGTTCCGCGATTTCTTGGATGAGAACGAGTTCGTAGAGGTCGAAACGCCAATCTTGACCAAGAGCACGCCGGAAGGCGCACGTGATTATCTTGTGCCGAGCCGGGTGCACCCGGGTGAATTTTTCGCCTTGCCGCAATCGCCGCAGCTGTTCAAGCAGCTGTTGATGGTGTCCGGAATGGAACGCTATTATCAAATCGCGCGCTGCTTCCGTGACGAGGACTTGCGTGCGGACCGTCAGCCTGAATTCACTCAGGTCGACATCGAGACGTCCTTTGTCTCCCAAGATCAATTGCACGATATGATGGAGCAGCTGATGGTTCGCCTGTTCAAGACGACGATAGGCGTGGACATCCCGACACCGTTCCAACGCATCACTTACCAAGAAGCGATGGAGAAATACGGCTCTGACAAGCCGGACCTTCGTTTTGGCCTCGAACTGGTTGACGTCTGCGACATCGTAGCGAACAGCGGTGTCAAAGTGTTCGGTTCCGTCATCGAGAAGGGCGGCGTCGTGAAGGTGCTGAACGCAAAAGGCTGCGGCACATGGAGCCGCAAGGATATCGACGATCTCGCACCGTATGCGGCGCGCTACGGAGCTAAAGGCTTGGCTTGGATTCAAGTGAAGGACGGCGAATTCCGCGGACCAATCGTGAAGTTCATGAGCGAAGAAGAAATTGCCGCGCTTCGTGAACGGACAGGTGCCGAAGAAGGAGACTTGCTGCTCTTCTCCGCGGATAACCGCAAGGTCGTCTACGACGTGCTCGGCAACCTGCGCCTTCTGATCGGACGCAGACTGAACCTGATCGACGACAGTGTGTACAAATTCGCTTGGGTTGTGGACTTCCCGCTTCTCGGCTATGATGAAGAAGCGAAGCGTTATGTGGCGGAACACCATCCGTTCACTCGTCCGAAGGATGAAGATCTGGAGCTGTTCGACACGGATCCAGGACAAATCCGCGCTCAAGCATATGACCTTGTCTTGAATGGATACGAGGTCGGCGGCGGATCGATGCGGATATACAAGCGCGAAGTGCAGGAGAAAATGTTCAGCGCGCTGGGCCATTCTCCAGAGGAAGCGCAGGAGAAATTCGGCTTCCTGCTGAACGCATTCGAGTATGGCACGCCTCCGCACGGCGGTATCGCCTTCGGTCTTGATCGGCTTATCATGCTGCTTGCAGGCCGCAGCAACTTGCGCGAGACGATCGCGTTTCCGAAGACGGCAAGCGCGGTGGATCTCATGATGGATGCGCCGAATGAAGTGGATTCGGGCCAATTGGAGCTGCTGCAAATCAAATCGACATATAAGAAGAAAGAAAAGAAAGAAGAGCAATAAGCCACGCGGCTGTTTGACGACAGCTTGATATGACGCCCCTCGCCCGGAGACCAACTGCTGGATCCGGCGGCAAGGGGCGTTCCGACTATGTGCCGCTTATGTGGCAGGAGGAGTAAATAGACGATGTTACATCAATTTTCGCGTACTGAATTAGCGATCGGCCCGGAAGGGCTGGAGAAGCTGAAGAACAGCACGGTCGCCGTGCTCGGCATTGGCGGCGTAGGCTCGATTGCAGCGGAAGCGCTGGCCAGAACCGGCGTCGGTCGCATTATTTTAATCGACAAGGATGTTGTCGACATTACGAATCTGAACCGCCAAATTCATGCCCTTACGACGACGGTAGGGCAGAAGAAGGCGGAGCTGATGCAAGAGCGGATAAAGCTCATCAATCCAGATTGTGACGCCATTGCGTTAAATATGTTCTACACGGAGGAAACGTGCGAGGAACTGTTCAAATACGAATTGGACTATGTCGTCGACGCCTCGGACACGATTTCATACAAGATTCACCTCATTAAGGAATGCTTGCGGCGCAAGCTCCCGATCATATCCTGCATGGGCGCCGCGAACAAGATGGACCCGACACGCTTCCAGGTGGCCGACATCTCGAAGACGACGGTCGATCCAATCGCACGCGTCGTCCGTCAGAAGCTGCGCAAAGAAGGCATTAAGAAAGGCGTGAAGGTCGTCTTCTCGACAGAAGAGCCGATGAAGCCGCGAAGCGATGTAACGGAGAAGATTGTGCCGGAGACGGCGCCTGATATCCGCAAAGCAAAGCAGCCGCCGGCAAGCAATTCCTTTGTTCCGCCGGTTGCCGGGCTCATCATGGTAAGCGTCGTCGTGCGTGACCTCCTTAAAACGATAGAATAACGGTGATGAATATGGATTTATTCTCGTATCAGGAAGACCGGGAACCGGGCATGCGGCTGTTAGCCGACCGCATGCGTCCCCGGACGCTCGATCAGTATATTGGACAGGAGCATATCGTCGGCCAGGGACGGCTGCTTCGCAGAGCCATTGAGGCGGATCGTGTCTCGTCTATCATTTTGTATGGTCCGCCAGGCTGCGGAAAGACAACGCTCGCGAACATTATTTCCGAGCAGACACAGGGCGAGTTCGTCCGCTTGAACGCGGTGGACGCTTCGGTAAAAGACGTGCGGGCGGTCATTGAGCAAGCGGAGACGAACAAACATATGTACAATACGAAGACGATCTTGTTCCTGGATGAAGTGCATCGCTTCAATCGTTCGCAGCAGGATGCGCTGCTGCCGGCCGTTGAGAAGGGCACCATTATTTTTATCGGAGCAACGACGGAGAACCCGTTCCATCATGTCAACGGGGCGTTGATGAGCCGTTCGACGCTATTCCAGCTTAAGGCGCTCACGAAGGAGCATTCGCTTGCCGCGATGAAGCGGGCGCTGACTGATAAGGAGCAGGGATTAGGGTTCATGCCGATTAAGGCGGATTCCGGGGCGCTTCAACATATTGCCTCTATGGCCAACGGGGACATTCGACGCGCGTTGAACGCGCTGGAGCTTGCTGCCATGACGACGACGCCCGAAGCGGACGGCACCGTCCATATTACGGTTCCGGTAGCGGAAGAATCGGTTCGGCGTCCGTCGGTCCAAGCGGATGAGTCGGTGCAGTATGACGTCCTGTCCGCCTTTCATAAGAGCATACGCGGATCGAGCGATGCGGCCTTATTCTGGTTCCTCTACGCCGTAGAGAAGCTTGGAATGGACCCGATGACGTTTATCCGCCGCTTGACCGTAGCGTGCAGCGAGGATATCGGTCTGGCCAATCCCCAAGCGATGGTGCAGGCGGTAAGCGCCCTTGAGGCTTACCATCGCATCGGATGGCCGGAATCGAAGTATATTATTTCCCAAGCGATTTTGTTTGCGGCGGAAAGCCCGAAATCGAACTCTATTCCGCTGGCCATTGCGCGTGTCATGCAGGCATTCGACGATATCAAATCTGCGGATGTGCCCTTGCATTTGCGGGATACGCATTATAAAGGCGCGGATAAGCTCGGACACAAAGGATATCAATATCCGCACGACTATCCGGGGCACTACGTGGAGCAGCAGTATTTACCTGATTCGATTAAAAATCGCGTATTTTTCATGGCAAGCGAACAGGGGACGGAAGCAAAGATGCGGATCAATCAGGAACGCCGCCGCAATCCGAATGATGGTCACGAATAAATTCACTCGGGAGGCTAATCCCGGCAGGAGATCGGAACGGTATGGAGAATCAAACCTATAATCATCGGCTGCTGCCGGTCAGAGTGTCACCAGGGACTGCCGTTGCAGCCGGCGGATGCATCGGCGCCTGCTTGCGTTACGGCATAAGCCGGCTGCTGCCATTTGAAGCGGGGTTTCCATGGGCAACGTGGTCGGTAAATATGTTCGGCTGCTTTTTTCTCGGCTGGCTGTTTACCTATCTAGTTGTCAGGCCACGGGTCTCCGCATTATGGAAGCCGCTGCTGGGTACGGGATTGACTGGCGCATTGACGACGTTTTCCACCTTTTCACTTGAGACGGTGCAGCTGCTGGAAGCAGGCAAGCTCATGTGCGCTGCCATCTATCAGCTGAGCAGCATGCTCTGCGGACTGCTGCTCGCTTGGGGCGGTCTGCTGCTGGCAAAGCGGAGCTGCGGCGCAACAGGGGGAGTATCACGATGAGCTGGCTATTGGTTGCTGTCGGCGGAGCTTGCGGGGCGTGGTGCCGCTTCCGCCTCGGCGCTTACGTCAGTAAGCGCTCGGGAAGTGATTTTCCGTGGGGGACATTCGTAATTAACGCAGCGGGCAGCTTGCTGCTCGGCTTGCTTTACGGATGTAAAACGAGCTTGCCGCCCTTGCTGTATTTAGGGGGAGCGGCAGGGTTTTGCGGCGCATTCACCACTTTTTCGACGTTTAGTTACGAAGCGATATCACTCATGATGTCGGACAAACGGAGGCAGGCGTTATTTTATATTATGATGAGCGCGGCAACCGGCTTGCTTGCAGCAGCGATCGGTTATGGGGTGACGCGTTTCATTGGCTGAACGAATGGGTAATACAGTTCATTCATTCAAAAAAGCGAGGGAACAGAGGAGGGAACGGGTTGTCCGCGAAGATTCAACCTAAACGTAAAAAGCGTTTGTTGTATCGTCTCTTGATCGCGTCCGCAATAATGAGCTTGTCATTAATTGCCGCCGGCTGCGGCTCGGGCGACACAGATAGTCAACCTACTGCTGCCCATGCCGGTGAGGAGCATGAACGTCTGCTTCCGAATGGCGATCTGCAGCAAACGACGGCATCACGGAATGAGCTTCCGCCCTTTTTAGACGATAAAAAGGATGAGATGAGGCTCATTTATACATTAGCCGCGCAAAATCACGACCTGCTGCAGCATATTCCTTGTTATTGCGGCTGCGGGGAGAGCGCAGGACATGAAAGCAATCTGAACTGCTTTGTCGCGCAAATGGAAGAGAACGGAGCTGTGCTGTGGGATGATCACGGAACGCGGTGCGGCGTCTGCCTTGAAATCGCGGTCGAAGCATCCCAAATGCAGCGGGAGGGCAAATCGGTGCCCGATATTCGGCACACGATTGATGAGAAATATAAGGAAGACTATGCAGAACCGACACCTACTCCTAAGCCAAAAGTTTAAGTTGAAACGTGACTTTAGCGAGTTTTGAACACGCAACAATTATATGTATGATCGGGACTTGAAATCGTTTCCTAGTGTCGACATGTTTATTTTGTTTTCCTTTGTCACAACCTACAGGCATTAGCGTGCGGTACATATGTGGATATGTTCATTTCGATGGGACACCGCTGATACTTGGATGAATGAGCTTATTAAAGGAGACGAAAAACATGGATTATTTCCTGGGAAAAGATTTGGACGCAGAGGTGCTTGAACGCGTCTCGCAAACGTTTAAAGCGCTCGGTGACCCGACGCGAATTCGTATTTTAACGCTGCTTGCCCGTGAGGAGTGCGCCGTAAATCAGGTTGCCGATGCGCTGCAGTTATCTCAATCTGCCGTATCACACCAATTGAAGACACTGCGTGCATATCGTTTTGTAAGGTACCGCCGCGAAGGACAGAACATTTTATACGTTTGCGATGATGCCTATATCATCGGTTTGCTTGAAGAAGCCATCCGATACGCGACCGAACAGCAATAATATGCAAACAGCAGCCTGAATCAGGTGATAGGACGGCGTAGAGACAGAATATATATAAAGTCAATCAACGCATGGCAGGGAGGTGCATATTATTATTATAATTCAGCCGCGCGTCGGTTTGAATTGTATGTATTTTCTTATATAATATATTTATATGATTTTATTTTTTGACGATGGGGAGGTGCACCTGTCCGCTTCTTTGTAGAGGAGGATGGGGAATCGATTGGATGATCCGTTACCGATAGGCTGGGGTTTGTTATTTGTCTTGTTTCTTGTGTTTTTAAATGGGTTTTTCGTAGCCGCGGAATTCGCGATGGTGAAGGTGCGCGGCAGCCGGATTGACACGCTGGTGCAGGAAGGGAATGCGAAAGCCAAATTCGCAAGACATGTAACAGACCACTTGGACGCTTATTTGTCGGCATGTCAGCTGGGCATTACGTTAGCTTCACTTGGATTAGGATGGATTGGGGAAAAAACGGTGGCCGAATTGCTGCATGACCCGCTGACGGCCTTGGGCGCAGGACCCGCAGTGGTGCATTCCATAGCTACGGTGATTGCGTTTATCATCATTACGGTGCTGCATATCGTATTGGGTGAGCTGGCACCTAAGACATTGGCTATCCGCAAAGCGGAAGGAGTTGCGCTGTGGACGGCCGGCCCGCTGCGTTTTTTCTACAAGATTATGTATCCGTTCATCTGGCTGTTAAATGGAACGGCCAATCTGGTGCTGAAGCTGTTCGGCATTGAACCGGCATCTGAGCATGAATCGGCGCATACGGAGGAAGAGATTCGTATTCTTATGAAGGAAAGCCATAAGAGCGGTTTGATCGATAATACGGAACTTACGTTAATGGATAATATTTTTGACTTTACGGAAACGCATGCCCGTGAGATCATGATTCCGCGCACGGATATGGTTTGCTTGTACGCACAGGATTTATTTGAGGATAATAAACAAAAAGCAATAACCGAAATGCATACCCGTTACCCGGTATGCGACAACGATAAGGATAATATCATCGGTTTCGTTCACATTAAAGACTTGGTGAAGGCGCCAGCCGATCTAGAGGACATCCGTGACATCATTCGGCCGATGATGAGTGTGCCGGAATCGATGTCCATCAGCGCGCTTCTCAAAATGATGCAGAAAAACAAGGTGCAAATCGCGCTGCTTATCGACGAATTCGGCGGTACGGCCGGTTTGGTCACGTTAGAAGATATTATGGAGGAAATCGTCGGGGAAATTCAAGACGAATTCGATGAAGAACGGCCCCAAATCGAGAAAAAGGACGATATGAACTTTTCTATCGACGGCCGCTTGCTGATCGAAGAAGTGAATGCCTATTTTGGCACGGATATCGTGTCTGACGATTATGATACGATCGGCGGGTGGATCTATTCCAAGGTCGAGGTTCCGCCTCGCAAAGGGCAGCGGATTACGGTGGAACAGCATTTGGAATTTATCGTGGAAGAAACCGATCATCTCCGGATTTCCCGGTTGCATGTCAGAAGGTTAACCCGGCCCGAGTTAGATTTGAACATCAATGAGGCAACATCATAACCATAGTATAATACCCAACCCTTTTCGGTTCACATGCCGGAAAGGGTTTTTAATTGAAGACTCTCGGGAATGAAGGGGGAGCAGTTCCGGCTAGAAGTGACAGAGGCGCATGATGCGGAATGTTCTTTTATTCATTCTCCCTCTCGTTTAGAAGGACATCCCTCACCGTATATACCGGAAGTGGCTGCTCAATCCAATCCATTTATTGCAAGAGTACAACCTGTTAGAAACTATGTTTTTCGACGGGCAAGGCGGAAGCGGAAGAGACAGTGGTTAATTGCAAATGTACAGTTGCTTTTACGATATATCGCCCTTTTAGCCATTTGAACAGCAAATATGCAGTTTATAACGAGGGGCTGACATTATTTGTAAGATTACGCAAAAACGAAATGAAAAATTGCATTCCAGCGTGACGAAAGACCGAAAAAGAGAACTTTTAAAGGTATAATTGCAATTGGAGACGGTCAAATTTCGCACACCGTGGAGCGTCTGCTCGATCCACAATCGTTGTTACGGACCGCAGGGAAGAGTTGGCGGTAACGCCGAATAGAGAGAATCGCCTCTCCCATATCGCGATCCACGTTAATTTGGAATGGGAAGATTTGTCGGAGTGCAAGGAAAGCCCATGAACCGGGAAGAAGATACCGTCGATCCATGGGCGTAGGTGTGGAGGTTAGTACTATTATCCGTACAGTACTGCGATGTGATTTAGCAGGTCAATCAACGGAGGTATAACTTTGCCAATGAATTCCAATACCGCTATGAAGATTGTCATATCAATCACTCCCTGAAACGATAGCCAAGAAACTGTAATGTTCCTTGTACTATATATATCGGCATGCAGCTCTTATTTTGTTAGCGCTTTCATAAAGAAAAATTTAAAATGCTGGTGGAAAACCCACCCAACCTCCTAAAAAGGGAATTGAGTGGGATTGCTTACTTCAACTTGCCCTCGTGACTGAAGAGTGGGCAAGACAGGGGACTCAGGGGGAGCGGTATGCACGATGCCGGATCGTTCTTTTGCTCGTTCTCCTCATAATTCAGGCCCTGATCGTTTTTCTCATCACTCTCCCTCTCGTTCAGTAAGGGCATTATCCCCTCTGTATGGGGAAGGTAACATTCGGCGCACATGTCTCAAGCAGCCAGCATTGCTTGTTCGCTGAGACCAGAAAGGAGAGGCGACGACGAACTGCGAGTGTCAGACTGTTGAAAAAAGCCGTGTTTTTCGGTGCATAATGCATCAATATGATACAATATCAGTAATTAATTTGATGAGAGGCGTGTGGTGATCTTGTTGAATAGCAAGCAGTCCGAAAACAAAGCTCATAATGAAATGGAACTTATTTGTATGGATTTATTGGTACCTCAAGATCACCTGCTACGCCTTATCGACAAACATGTGGATTTCTCTTTTATCAGGGAGAAAGTTCGGCCTTACTATAGCGAAACCAAGGGACGACCGGCCTTAGACCCCGTTGTCTTATTTAAAATGATGCTCATCGGATATTTGTACGGCATACGCTCTGAACGTCAATTGGAGCAAGAAATCATTCCGAATGCTGCTTATCGCTGGTTCCTTGGCCTGCGTCTCTCCGATCGCGTCCCCGATCACTCGACGATCAGTTGGAACCGGAATAATCGGTTTAAAGATACGAATCTCTTTCAAGAGATTTTTGATGAAATGGTACATCTAGCGATCAACCATAAGATGGTGGATGGTCGTCTCTTGGTGACCGATTCGACTCATATTCGAGCCAACGCTAACAATAATCGCTACACGATGCAGGTTCTCGAAGAGACCCCTCATGACTATCTAAAAGAATTAGAGAAGGCCATCAACGAGGATCGAGAGAGCCACGGAAAAAAGCCCCTTCCTCCCCGGAAGCCTTCCGGGGAGGAAAAACCACGTAAAGTAAGTCAAACCGATCCCGAGTGCGGACTGATGAAACGAAGCGGTAAGCCGGAGGCATTCTGTTATCTCGACCATCGCACCGTCGACCATAAATATAACATTATCACCGATGTCCATGTGACACCTGGCCATGTTAATGACGCTGCCGTCTACGTGGAACGCCTCAAGCGACAAATCCAAACCTTTGCATTTCAATCGACGCTGGAAGCCGTGGCGCTGGATTCGGGGTACATGACTCCTTACATATGCGATCAGACGCTAAAGCTAGAGATCGCTGCGGCTATCGCGGAACGCAATGCTCCAACGCCCCCTGACATTTTTCCGAAGAAACAGTTTATCTACCATGCAGAAGAAAATGGCTACCTGTGTCCCGCGGGAAAAATGCTAATGTATACGACTACCAATCGACAAGGGTATCGGGAATACACGTCAAATGCCGAGGAGTGTGCAAACTGCCCCTTGCTCAATCAGTGTACGAAATCGGCCAACCACCAACGTAAGATCGAACGACATATATGGGAAGAGAGTAAAGAGAAGGTCGCTCAGTACCGGAAAACCCATTCCGGAGAGGCGGCCTATAAGTTGCGTCCTCAAACGATAGAACGAAGCTTTGCAGATGCAAAAGAGCTTCATGGATATCGTCGCTGCAAGTTCCGCGGGAGAGCTAAAACGCAGGAACAAGCTTTCATGACCGCAATAGCCCAGAATGTAAAAAAGATTGCCAGGTACCTGGCCCAAAAGGTCGGACGTGGGCAGAAGCAAAAGACCCCACCTGTTCTTTTAACCAAATTAAGGAACTTCTCGAAATCTTTAGCTCTAAATTCTGCCGCTTAAACCGATTTTTCAACAGTCTGGAGTGTGCAGTTATTTTGGTGAAATGCCGCCTTTTTCGGCGTTTGAACTGCAAACATGCAGTGTAAGTCAAGGGGGTTACCATTATATGTGCGACTTTGCGAAAATGAGCTGCACGATTGAAGTTCAGCGTGACGAAAGACGTGAAAATGAGACTTTCTAATGTATATTTGCAGTTGGAGACGCCCCCTTAAGGCTTGAGGGGAAGATGCGGGCTGAATCCATGCTCTTCTTGGAACGGGAGGCGGCCGCATCTGATTGCGTATTAGGTTTTTTCTGAATCTAAGGGTGTGGACAAAATGACTTTGTGAAGCAGCTTTTTTTAGGGAGCGGATCCGCAGGCTTGTTAGAGCACAAGGAAAGCCCATGAACCAAGGCGAACATGCCGAGAATCATGGGCTTAGGTGTAAGAGGTTAGTACGGTTATCCGTACAGTACTACGATGTGATTTAGCAGTTCAATCAACGGAGGTATGACTGCACCCAGGAATCCTAATACCGCTATGAACATCGACATATAAATCACTCCCTAATACGTTTGCCAAGAAACTGTACTGTTCCTTGTACTATATATATCGGCAAGCAATCATCTATTTGTTAGCGCTTTCAAAATAAAAATGAAATAATATTGGTGGAAAAACCACCCAACCCCCTAAAAAGGGAATTGGGTGGGAGTTGTTACGCTTCAAGCTTGCGAATGGCATCGATCGTGCCCCCGCCGAGACACACTTCGCCGTCATAGAAGACGACGGCTTGCCCCGGTGTAACGGCGCGTTGATGTATATCGAACGTCACTTCTACGGTCCCATCGCCATTCTTGACGAGAGTCACGCCTTGATCCGGCTGACGATAGCGGAACTTGGCCGTGCAGCGAATCGGTCCTTCCGGCATGTTCCCCGCAATCCAGTTCACTTGGGAAGCAAGCAGGCCAGTAGAGTAGAGGCTAGAATGATCGCCCTGTACGACATATAAAATGTTATGCTGTAAATCCTTTTCCGCTACGAACCATGGCTCGCCTGTCCCGGATCCGCCTATGCCCAAGCCTTGGCGTTGGCCAAGTGTATAATACATGAGCCCGTCATGGCGTCCCATCACATCCTTGGTGCGGATATCGACCATTTCACCTGGCTGTGCGGGCAAGTATTGACTAAGGAACTGCTTGAAATTGCGTTCTCCGATAAAGCATACGCCGGTGCTGTCCTTCTTCTTCGCCGTTGCAAGACCGGCTTCTTCCGCAATGCGGCGCACCTCAGGCTTCGGCAAATGGCCAATGGGGAACATCGCCTTCGCCAGCTGCTCTTGGTTGAGCGCATTCAAGAAATACGTCTGATCCTTGTTGCCGTCAATCCCGCGCAGCAGAGTGTGGCCACTGTCTTCGTGCACGACGCGCGCATAATGGCCGGTAGCCAAATAATCCGCACCCAGGTCAAGCGCCTTCTGGAGAAATTCGCCGAATTTAATTTCGCGGTTGCACATAACGTCTGGATTAGGCGTACGCCCGCGGCGATATTCATCGAGAAAGTAAGAGAATACTTTGTCGAAATATTGCTCTTCAAAGTTAACCGTATAATAAGGAATGCCGATTTGTTCACACACGCGGCGCACGTCTTCCGCATCTTCCTCGGCTGTGCAGTGCCCGAATTCATCCGTGTCATCCCAGTTCTTCATGAAAATACCGATAACATCATACCCCTGCTGCTTTAAGAGCAGTGCGGTTACTGACGAATCGACGCCGCCTGACATCCCAACGACGACGCGTGTTTGTGCATTGGATTTTGTCATATTATCACCGTCTTTACTGTGATCTGTTGAATGATGGATCTTGGATTCACTATTCATTATATATTGTAACACATGGCGCTTTTATATCGAAAATAAGGTTGCTTGTCAAGAGATTGCCATCATTTCATGAATACGCAACCAGATTATTGACTATAACGAGGATAGTTATGATACGATATACGGGGTGCCTTAATCGGAATACATTGAATTGATAAGATAATGAATACGGGGTGTATTATATGAAGATATCTACGAAAGGCCGTTACGGATTAACGATTATGATGGAGCTTGCGAGGAGCACCGGCGAAGGTCCGACTTCTTTGAAGAGCATAGCGGAGAAGAATCAATTGTCCGAGCATTACTTGGAGCAGCTCATCGCGCCGCTGCGCAATGCGGGACTCGTGAAGAGCATCCGCGGAGCCTATGGCGGTTATATTTTATCCCACAATGCGGAGCAGGTTACGGCTGGAGAAGTGATTCGCGTGCTGGAAGGTCCGATTTCACCGGTCGATTTCACGGAAGAAGACGATCCCGCGAAGCGCGATTTGTGGCTGCGCATACGCGACAGCATCGCGCAAGTGCTTGATTCGACCACACTCGCCGATTTAATCAACTATAAAGAAGAGGGCGGCCAAGACAGTTACATGTTTTATATTTAGGTTTAGGTTTGTGTTTAGAGGTTAGGCATATTTAGCAGTTGGGGGAAAAATGCGATGAAACGCATCTATTTTGATCATGCAGCAACGACGCCGCTTCATCCGGACGTGCTACAAGCAATGACGGCAAGCATGCATAACGTATTCGGCAACGCATCAAGCGTTCATGCATATGGACGCGAGGCGAAATCCGCCGTCAATCAATCACGCGATCGCATCGCCGCACGGCTTGGCTGCCGTCCTCAAGAGCTAGTATTTACGAGCGGAGGCACGGAAAGCGATAATGCTGCTTTGTTCGGGGCCGCCTGGGCGGCATGGCTGCAATCCGGGCAGTCTCCGCAGCAGGACAAGCATCGCATGAAGCCTCATATTGTGACGACTCAAGTCGAACATCATGCTGTTCTTCATGCTTGCGAACGATTGGAGTCTCTTGGCTTCGATGTGACTTATGTGGCGCCTGACGAGACAGGCTTCATCAGCGCGGATAAGATTGAGTCCGCTTTGCGGCCGAATACGTGTCTTGTCAGTGTCATGTACGGCAATAATGAGGTTGGCACGTTGCAGCCTATACGGGAAATTGGCGAAATCGCGCGTGAACATGGCATTTTGATGCATACGGATGCCGTCCAAGCCTTAGGCATGATACCGCTCCAATTGAACGAACTGCCTGTAGACTTTGCAAGCTTCTCCGCCCATAAGGTGAATGGTCCGAAGGGCGTAGGAGCGCTGTATATTCGTACAGGCGCTCTATGGGATCCGTTTCTTTACGGAGGCAATCAAGAACGCAAGCGCAGAGCGGGCACGGAAAATATTGCGGGAATAGCCGGATTTGCCGAAGCGGTGGAGCGGGCGGCCGGTTCGTTAGATGAGAAGATTCAAGAAGCAAGCGGCATCAGGGATGCGTTATGGACCGGGTTGAAGGATTCTTTGGGGGATCGGGTGGTGCGTAACGGTCATCCATCCCGGCAGCTGCCCCATATTTTGAATGTGAGCATACTTGACGTTCCAACCGAAACGATGCTTATGAATTTAGATCTTGCCGGCATTATGGCAGCAAGCGGCTCTGCCTGCACATCGGGATCATTGGAAGTGTCCCATGTGCTGGAAGCGATGGAGCTGTCGGAAGAACGCAAGCGCACCGCTGTACGTTTCAGCTGCGGATTGGGCAATACTAGGGAAGAGGCAGCTTTCACCGTTCAACAAATTGCAACCATCGTTTCACGTGTTCGTACTAGACAGTAAAGGGTGATTCCGCGGCGTGAAGGGAGGGGCGGCACAGATACGGCGGTAAGCGAGTTCTCGGACTTCTTGGACAAGCATCGGGCGAAGTTGCGGATGTGTGCAAGAAAGTGATTATGCCGTAAGCTGAGGAGGCCCCGATTTGAAGTTGTTGGAATTGATAGGTCTGCCTGTATATGAAATTGAAACAGGAAAGCAAGTATCCAGAGTGAAGGATTTCCGCATCACGGATCAATGGTGTATTACACATATTGAGCTTGAAGGAAAAAGCCGTAAAGCAAGCGTTATATCTGTCGTGAAATGGGAGGACGTAACGGCTTGCGGCGAGGATGCCATCATGATAGCGAACGATAAAGCCATCCGGCAGACGGAGGCTATCCATATAGAGCGATCGTTTCTTACGGGCAAGGCAGCAATGAAAGATTTGCCTGTCGTCACAACGGAAGGATCACAATTGGGATGGGTTGCCGATGTTTATTTTCAGCCAAATATGGGTAACCAAATAACAGGTCTGGAAATATCAGACGGTTTGCTTTCTGACCTTTTGGAAGGGAGACGGCAGATAGATGAGATGAGCGGCTTGAGATGGGGCGCTGATGTTATCGTCGTTGAAGAAAGCTGAAGCAATGAGTACGAACAAATTAGTCAATGGACGGAATGGTGAAAATGATGCGCTGCCCGAATTGCAATTCCAAAGATATCGGGAAAATTGGCTCCCACCAATTTTATTGCTGGGGATGTTTTATAGAGCTGACGGTGAACGGCGACAAGATGTCTGTATTTCAAGTGGAAGAAGACGGTACATTAAGCTCGTTGGACGATTTATTTTTCGGTGATGAATTTGTGACGCCTCCGTATCCGGAAGCGCATGCTTCATCCTAGAGGACGCGAACAGGAACGGATCAAATAATGCGAAAGCGCTCGAACCCGGTCGTTGACACGGGAACGGGCGCTTTTTGCGTTGGCTGTGACAAAGCGCATATTGTGTTTATAACGATTGAGGCATAATACATATTGTGTTTTGGTTCATAAAATTACACTACATATAGTGATTTTCCTGGAATATAGCACTGGAAGGACTGGACGAAGATGACGATGATACCGATGAAACGCCGCAACACGGCTTGGGAACTGCACAACAATCAAGAAGGTACCGCTGTGGCGGCAGGCTGGGACAGTCAGCTTCCCCGAACAAGAGAAATGAAGATAAATGCATCTTTAGATATAGCATCCGCTTCGGATAGGCTGGCTGACTCGCTGCATGAAATTATCGACGGCGGCAACAAAGATTTAATGCAGGAAAATGCCAATGTGGATGGCCGCTCCCCGATGGGCATGATGGGGAAGATGGCAAGCGAGAGCGCCCGTTGGTACGCTGTTGAGCATCTGCTCTCGCCGGACGTGCGCCAAGCGGTGGAGGAAAATTTGATGTATCCGCACGACTTGGACTTCTATGCTTCCGGCACGACGACCTGCTGTCAAATACCGCTCGGCAAGCTGCTTCGGCTCGGGTTCAATACCGGGCATGGCCACATGCGCGAGCCGCAGGACATCAAGAGCGCGCTGGCGCTAGCGTCCATCATTCTGCAGGCGAACCAAAATCAGCAGCATGGCGGGCAAGCGTATCCGATGTTTGACTATGATCTTGCTCCATATGTGCGCAAGACATATGAGCGTCATATGCGTTACTTATCGACTTTGCCGCTTGATCCAAGCTTCGATCCGGAAGCGGAGGCATGGCGTCTGGCAGAGCGGGACGTATATCAGGCCTGCGAAGCGTTCATTCATAATGCGAACTCGATGCATTCGCGCGGAGGCGGCCAAGTTCCGTTTATCTCGATTAACTATGGGACGGATACTTCTATTGAAGGGCGCATGCTGATGAAGCAGCTGCTGCTTGCGACGCAAGCAGGACTCGGCAAAGGAGAGACGCCGATATTTCCCATTCAAATTTTCAAGGTGAAAACAGGTGTCAACTTCGAGCCCGGAGATCCAAACTACGATTTATATTTGCTTGCGTTGGAGACGACGGCACAGCGTCTTTTTCCTAATTTTGCGTTTCTGGATGCGGCTTTCAACGCTCAATATTATGATGGGACGCCTGAGAGCGAAGCATGCTACATGGGGTGCCGTACGCGCGTCATGGGCAATGTGAACGGGAAAGAGACGGCGATTGGCAGAGGGAACTTATCATTTACCTCGCTCAATCTCGTGCGGCTTGCCCTTTTGTCTGCCGATGTGCCTGATTTCTTCCTTCGGCTCGACCAGCTGTTGTCGCTGTCGGTGAAGCAATTGCTGGAGCGCTATGAGTATCAGGCGAAGAAGCAGGTTCAGGATTTTGCGTTTTTGATGAAGCAGGGAGTATGGCGAGGCAGCGAAGCGCTGCAGGCGGAGGATGAACTGCGCGAGGTGTTGAAGGAAGGGACGCTCAGCGTCGGCTTTATCGGGCTCGCGGAGGCGCTTGTCGCCCTGACCGGAGCTCACCATGGCCAATCGGAAGAAGCATGGAAGCTCGGCCTCCGCATCGTCGCGCATATGCGTAAGCGGATGGACGAAGCTACCGAAGCCACCGGCATGAACATGACGCTGATTGCTACGCCGGCAGAAGGCTTGTCTGGAAAATTTACGTATAAGGATCGGGCCGAGTTCGGCTGCAGGGAAGGAATAACGGATCGGAATTATTACACGAATTCTTTTCATGTACCGGTTTACTACGACGTTAAAGCGTACGACAAAATTGTGATTGAGGGACCATTCCATGAGCTGTGCAATGCCGGACACATTACGTATGTTGAGCTGGACGGAAGCGCCAAAGCCAATCCGCAAGCGCTAAACCAGCTTGTTCGCGCCATGGCGGCGAACGGCATAGGCTATGGCTCCATCAATCACCCGGTGGATCGCTGCCGGGCATGCGGCCATCACGATACGATTGAAGAGGCTTGTCCGGCATGCGGCAGTTCCGGCGATCAGATTGAACGCATCCGCCGCATTACGGGCTACTTGGTCGGAGATATGAATAAATGGAACTCGGCGAAGCGTTCCGAAGAATCGGAGCGGGTGAAGCACGGATGAGCTTGCGGGTGCTTTCGATCCTTCATGACAGCGTCGTTGATGGCGAAGGGCTGCGCACGGTCGTCTTCTTCAGCGGATGTCCGCATCAATGCCCCGGCTGCCACAATCCTGAATCATGGAATATGGTGAACGGTGCGGAGATGACCGTGGATGAGGTTGCGGCAGAGATCTTGTCCAACCCGCTGACAGATGTCACTTTGTCCGGAGGAGAGCCGTTCATGCAAGCCAAGGAAGTGAAACGGCTTGCGCGCAAGCTTAAGGAGGCCGGCCGCCATATCTGGTCGTATACCGGCTATACCGTGGAGCATTTATTGCAGCACGGCACGGATGATCAGCGCGAGCTGCTGCAATATGTCGATGTGCTCGTGGACGGTCCGTTTCTGATGGAACGGCGCCGTCCAGGCCTTCGTTTTTGCGGGAGCGACAACCAGCGCATTTGGCGAATGAATTACGGTCGACCCGACGGGTTAATTTTTCCTTGAGTTACATATACTCTACTGTATGATGCTCGTCCGAACGGAGTGTGGAGTGCAGTGGAACGTTTTTGGAAAAATCGGTTGTTCGTTTACGGAGTCTATCTATTGCTTGGTCTCATTATCGTCTACATTCTGCTCTTATTGAAGCCGCTTATTGGGCATGTATACGGGTTTTTGAAGGCCGTGCTGGCGCCGTTCTTCGTTGCGATGGTAATCGCATATGTGCTCAATCCCGTCGTTACGCTCCTGAACGAGCGCAAGGTGCCCCGCACGATGGCGGTGCTGCTCATCTACGTCGTATTCATTGCTTCTCTTACCGTCATTCTCATCAATATGATTCCAATGCTGCTGAAGCAGCTGGAGGAGCTTAACGAACAAATGCCGCATCTTAACGCGAAGGCGGAGAAGCTGATGGACGGTTTGAGCCAGTCGTCTATTATGCCGCCTTCCGTTCGAGCCGGGCTGAACGATTGGCTGTATGCGTTCGAGGAACGGCTCGGCAAAGGCATTTCTAACTTTATGGACAATATCGGCAGTACGATCAATATGCTGTTTATTGCCTTAATCGTGCCGTTTTTGATTTTTTACATTCTGAAGGATTTCGATGTGTTCGAACGGACGATTATCGCCTATGTGCCGAAATCGCACCGCAAGCATATGGTGATGATGCTCAAAGAAATCGATGCGGCGCTTGGCAACTACATTCGCGGCCAATTCCTCGTCTGCATCATTATCGGCGTATTGGCGTATATCGGCTATATGATTATCGGGATGCCTTATGCGTTGCTGTTGGCATTGTGCGTGGCGATTTTTAATATCATCCCGTATCTTGGGCCTTACTTCGGCGCGGCACCGGCGCTGATCGTCGCTTCAACGATTTCGCTCAAAATGCTCATTTTTGTAGCGGTAGTCAATACCATTTGCCAAATTCTAGAGGGGAACATCATTTCGCCGCAGGTGGTGGGCCGGACGCTGCACATGCATCCGCTCGTCATCATATTCGCGCTGTTGGTGGGCGGCGAATTGGCTGGAGTGATTGGTTTAATTTTGGCGGTCCCTTTCTTTGCGGCCCTAAAAGTGGTGCTGAGCCACGTGTTCACCTATTACATTTGGCGCAAAACGCCTTGAAGCCAAATGGTGCGGCTTAAGCGCATGCTGGAGCAGATTGAATATTTGGGATAGGCCGGATTGACAAGCGTTCGACATTTATTTATACTCTTTGATAAATATCTTATTGCAAAGCGAAGATGAAACCGAGTAAGCTGCAGTCCTTGGACCAGAGAGAAGATTCCGCGCGACTTCCGTCGCCAGGCTGGAAGAATCTTTACCATGAAGAGCGGCTGAAGGCTAGTTTCTGAGTGTGAATGAACTTCACCGGGACGTTCCCGTTATCAACGACGAGGCGATCGCAGACGCGGCACGACAGGTAGGCTGCTCCCATGAACGGGGGTGGGATACGATGTGCGCTGCATAAGCGATAACCAGGGTGGTACCGCGATACTTACAATCGTCCCTGTTCTACAGGAGGCGATTTTTTTATTTTCAGAACAAATCAGTATGATACCAAACCTATTGAACTGGGGGCTTCCATTCATGAAAGCAAGTGAAATTCGTGCAAAGTGGCTGCAATTTTTTGAAAGCAAAGGACATCATATCGAACCGAGCGCATCGCTCGTACCGCATAACGATCCATCGTTGTTGTGGATTAACGCGGGCATGGCCCCGCTCAAGCCGTATTTTGACGGACGGGAGAAGCCGGACAATCCGCGTATCGCCAATTCGCAGAAATGCATTCGCACCAATGATATCGAGAACGTCGGCAAGACGCGGCGCCACCATACGTTTTTTGAAATGCTGGGCAACTTCTCGATTGGAGACTACTTCAAGGAAGAAACGATTACGTGGGCATGGGAGTTTTTGACGGACAAGAAGTGGATTGGCTTCGATCCGAATCGGCTCTATGTTACCGTATATAACGAAGATGAAGAGGCATACAAACTGTGGAATGAGAAAATCGGCCTTTCCCCCGAACATATCATTAAGACCGGCGACGATAACTTCTGGGATATCGGTGAAGGGCCGTGCGGTCCATGTACGGAAATTTTCTATGACCGCGGCGTGAAGTACGGGAATCCCGAGACGGATCCAGAGTGCTATCCGAGCGGTGAGAATGAGCGCTATCTTGAAGTATGGAACCTGGTGTTCTCTCAATTCAATCATAACAAGGATGGCAGCTATACGCCGCTTCCGAACAAGAACATTGATACCGGCGCCGGCTTGGAACGTTTTGCATCCATATTGCAGGACGTGGATTCGAACTTCGATACCGACCTGTTCCAGCCGATGATTCAAGCCACCTGCCGGATTGCCGGCGTGAAGTACAACGAAAATCCAGAATATGATGTGGCACTCAAGGTTATCGCAGACCATGTCCGGACAGTAACGTTCGCCGTAGGAGACGGGGTGCTGCCGTCCAATGAGGGCAGAGGGTATGTCATTCGCCGCCTGCTGCGCCGCGCTGTGCGATATGGCAAAGTGCTTGGCATCGACCGTCCGTTCTTGGTCGATCTCGTTAAGATCGTCGGCGATGTCATGGGCGTGTACTATAATGAGGTGCTCGAGAAGCGCGAGTTTATTGAAAAAGTGATTAAGGGCGAAGAGGAACGCTTCCATGAAACATTGGTGGAAGGTCTCGCCATTTTGGCGGATATGGCTTCCGCGGCCAACAGCGAGGGCCGTTCTCAGATTTCCGGATCCGAAGCGTTCAAGCTGTACGATACGTATGGCTTCCCGTTCGATTTGACGGAAGATTATGCGGCTGAGCATGGTTTGACGGTAGATCGTGACGGCTTCGACCAAGCGATGCAGGAACAGCGTGATCGCGCCCGCGCCGCACGCCAAGATTCGGGAAGCATGAAGGTGCAAGGCGGACCGCTTGCTGATTACACGACTAAAAGCGAATTCGTTGGTTATAATGAATTGGTAACTGACGCCAAAGTGTTGGCAATTATCGCAGATGATCAGACTGTGGAGGAAGCGTCAGCCGGCATGACTTGCCAAGTCGTGCTTGATCGCACGCCTTTCTATGCGGAAAGCGGGGGGCAAGTAAGCGACTCCGGTCTGTTAAGCGATGTGGATTCCGGCTTGAAGGCGCGCGTTGAAGATGTGATGAAGGCGCCTCATGGCCAGCATGTCCATCTCGTGCAAGTGGACGGCGGAACGCTGCGCGTCGGCATGACTGTACAGGCGGCGGTAACACGTTCCGCACGTGAAGACATCGTTAAAAATCATACGGCGACTCACCTGCTTCATAAGGCGCTCAAGCAAGTGCTCGGCGAACACGCGAATCAAGCAGGATCTCTGGTGGAGACGGAGCGCATGCGCTTTGACTTTACGCATCTGGGCAGTATCAGCCAAGAGGAGCTGCAGGATATCGAACGCCGCGTCAACGAGCAAATTTGGATGGGCACGGATGTAGTCATTCAATCGAAGTCGATCGACGAAGCGAAAGCGATGGGCGCGATGGCATTGTTCGGCGAAAAATATGGCGATATCGTCCGCGTCGTTCAAGTAGGCGACTACAGCATTGAGTTGTGCGGCGGATGCCACGTTGGCAATACCTCTGAAATCGGATTGTTCAAAATTGTAAGCGAGAGCGGAATCGGATCGGGCACACGACGAATTGAAGCTGTTTCTGGCCGCCATGCGTATCAATATATGGAGGAGCAATTGGAACTTCTGAAGCAAGCGGCGGGCTTATTGAAATGCAATGTCACAGATGTGCCCAAGCGCATCGACGGGATGTTCATCCGCGAGAAGGAACTATCCCGCGAGAATGAATCATTGAAGGCGAAGCTTAGCAGCATCGAAGCCGGTCAACTGACTGACCAAGTCCGCACGGTAGCCGGTATCCAGGTGCTCGCTGCAAAAGTGAATGCCGGAGGTATGGACGCGCTGCGCACGACGGCGGACGAACTGAAGGCGAAGCTGCCGGAAGCGGTCATTGCGCTTGGTGCTGTGAATGAAGATAAGGTTAACTTCGTCGTGGCTGTAGCGCCTGCTCTCGTGAAGCAGGGATTGCATGCAGGCAAGCTGATTAAAGAACTGGCAGCCGTATGCGGCGGCGGCGGCGGCGGCCGTCCGGACATGGCCCAAGCAGGCGGCAAGGATGCCAGCAAGCTGGATAAGGCGCTTGGCCTGGTGGAGCAATTGGTGTCCCAACAAGCTGGCGCCTAAGTGCCGGGATTCCCGATTCAGTAAAGCAAGGTGGGAACAGAAGGTCCGCTTCATGGCATTCTCGTCAATTTTGTGAATTGATTGTGCAATGAAGCGGAATATTTTCTAGTTTGTTCGGGTATGTGTTATGATAAGAGTAAAGCGAGGTGACGGCGATGAATTCCATGGATAAGACGATGAAGTTCAGCGTGAAGTCGGAAGAGCAGGAAGCATCCAATCAAGACATACTTCTGTCTGTCTATGATGCGCTTCTGGAGAAGGAATATAACCCTATTAACCAAATCGTCGGTTATCTGCTATCCGGGGATCCCGCTTATATCCCGCGGCATAACAATGCTCGAAGCTTAGTGCGCAAGAAGGAGCGGGACGAACTGATTGAAGAATTGGTCCGCTTCTACTTGAATCATCACCGTTAAGCCGTCTTGATTAACGGAGTTCGCAACTTAAACGGCGCGTTTATACAGGTCGCTCGGACTTGTTAAACAGCCTCCAGAAGTGCGTGTAGGAGACATTGGATGAAGATACTTGGTTTGGATTACGGAGACCGCAAGATTGGCGTCGCGGTTAGCGATGCTTTCGGATGGACGGCGCAAGGGCTTGAAGTCATTGTGCAGCGCAAGCCGGAAGACGTGATGCGCCGAATCGGAGAGATCGTGCGCGAGCACGGCGTCGAGGAAATTGTTCTTGGCTTGCCGAAGAACATGAACGGCACGATTGGACCGCGTGGCGAATTAAGCAAGTCCTTTGCTGAACAATTACAGCAGTCGTTCGGATTACCCGTTCACCTGTGGGATGAACGCTTGAGTACGGTGTCGGCGGAGCGCACTTTGCTCGAAGCTGACGTCAGCCGCAAGAAGCGTAGACAAGTCGTCGACAAGATGGCGGCAACCATTATTTTACAAACATATCTTGACTATCAATCAAGAAGGTGAGGGGTTAACATGGCACAAGACAACCATTTGCAAGAGGAACCTGAGATCATTTATATTCCGGACGACGAAGGGAACGAGGAAGAGTTCGAGGTCATCATGAAATTCGAAGTGGATGGCTCGGATAAGAAATATATGATGGTCGTTCCTATGGATGCTGAAGACGATGAAGCAGATGAAGTGTACGCGTTCCGCTATGAAGAAGAAGGCGATGATCTGAAGCTGTATGTCATCGAAGATGAAGAGGAATGGAACATCGTTGAAGAAACATTCAATACGCTTGTAAGCATGGATGAGGAGACTGAAGGGTGAACCAACCGCTTGACATTCAATTCATCGACCATCTGAAGAGCGTATACGGCGATAGCATTGAGATAACCGACGAGCGCGGCGTAAGCCGCGTGCTGTCTTTGACAGCAGAATTTGAATACCGCAAGCGCGCGTATGCGGTGCTCTTGCCGGAAGGCGGGCGCGAAGCGGAGCCGGATTTGTTCCGAATCGTACGGGGCGATGCGGATCAATGGCAGCTCGAGAGCATTGACGATGACGACGAGTGGGAAGAAGTAATGGAACGTTATGATGAAGTTGCTTATCGCGACGAATTCTGACATTGCGATCCCGCGTTATAGAAGCACGTAAGCACGATCTCGGCGAAAAGAGCGGAAAACCGCTCTTTTTCCATGTAGGAGAGTGAATGGATGAGAACAGGTTCCAAAGTGCTGATTGCCATTCTCCTGGTTGCGGCCATCGCGGCCGGCGGGGGGACATGGTATATTTGGAGCGGAATACAGCCGCTTCCCACAGAAGAACGGAATATTACCGTTACGATTGAACAGGGAAGCGGTACGGCGAAGATTGCGTCTCAGCTTCAAGCTGAAGGCGTCATTCGCAATGCACTTATATTTAAAGGTTATTTGAAATGGTACAAGGAAGGAGCGCGATTCCAGGCAGGCACGTATGCGTTCCAGCCAGGCGTCACGTATGATGAAGTTATCGCGAAGCTTAACCAAGGTGAAGTCGTTCCTGAAGAAATGATTCGGTTTACCATTCCGGAAGGGTTCACGCTTGAACAAGTAGCGGATACTTTAAGCAAAGACGGCTTAGTGGACAAAGCCGAATTCATGCAGTTTGCCGATGACACGGCTTGGTTAACCGGCACATCTTCCGTCGTGCAGGCCATTCCAGATAACGGCAAGCTGAGGCATAAGCTGGAAGGTTATTTATTTCCAGAAACTTACGAGCTCAAAAAAGGCAGCTCTGCCAAAGATATAATTGCGCGCATGATTCAAGAGACCGAGAAAAGATTGACGGAAGCTTCGTCAAGCTGGGAAGCGGACATGAAGAAGCAGGGGCTGACGCTTCATGAGTTAATGACGGTCGCTTCATTGATTGAACGAGAAGTTGTCGTGGACAGCGAGCGGGCGCTTGTTGCGGGAGTCATCTATAACCGCATCGAAGAAGGGATGAAACTGCAAATCGATGCCACGGTTCAATATGCGCTGGACAAACCTAAGGAACGTTTGTATTTTAAAGATTTGGAAATTGACAGTCCGTACAATACGTACAAAATAGAGGGGCTGCCGCCAGGACCAATAGCAGGCCCGAGCGTAGCTTCGATTGAAGCCGCGCTTCATCCGCAACAATCGGATTATTTTTACTATGTGACGAAGAAAGACGGCACAGGCTCGCATTTGTTTGCGAAGACGTTTGCCGAGCACCAACGCAACATTGAGAAAAGCAAGCAAACTGCAGGGGAATAGAAAGTGGTGACAGATGATGACCTATGAACCGGAATTGCTCGTTACAGCCGGCAGCGTGGCCGAGGTGGAGCTCATGCTCCAAGCAGGCGCCAACGCCGTATTTGTAGGCGAGCAGCAATATGGCATGCGCCTTCCGGGCGAAATGACGCTGGAACGCATCAAGGAAAGCATGAGAGCGGTCCGCGATCATCAAGCAAAGCTGTATGTGGCGGTCAATAATATATTTCATAACGAACGTTTGGATGGGCTCTCCACTTACTTGCAGCGATTGGAACAGATCGGTGTAGACGCCATCGCATTCGGCGATCCAGCCGTGTTGATGACGGCAAGAACAGCTGCTCCTCATCTGAAGCTGCATTGGAATGCGGAAATGACGTCAACCAACTATATAACGGCTCAATATTGGCAAAAGCGCGGTTCTAGCCGGTTCGTCGTTGCGCGCGAGCTTAATATGGATCAGGTTGTAGAAATGAAGCATAAGCTTCCAGACATGGAGGTTCAAATTCAGGTGCACGGCATGACGAATATTTATCACTCCAAGCGTCATCTGCTGCAGCATTACTTGCGCCATATCGATAAAGAAGAGCAAGTGAACGAGGTTGGCATGGAGCGCAAGCTCTTCCTGATTGAACGGGAACGCCAGGACGAAAAATTCCCGTTATATGAGGATTCGAATGGCACGCATATAATGAGCTCGGATGACGTATGCATCCTTGAGGATTTGAAGCAATTGCTCGATGCGCGCATTGACAGCTTTAAAGTGGAAGGACTATTGAAATCTGCCGCGTATAATGAGACCGTCGTGCGGGTATACCGCGAAGCGATTGACGCTTATATCGCCGATCCAGACAGTTATCGTTTCAAAGAAGAATGGATGGAACGCATTCGCGCCGTTCAGGACCCGGAGCGCGAGCTGTCGTTTGGATTTTTCTATAAAGAGCAAATGTACTAAAAAGGGAGCGAATAGTAATGACAACACAAGTGAAGCCGCAATATAAAGGCAAACGATATCGTCTCGACAAGCCGGAATTGCTCGCTCCCGCCGGCAACTTGGAGAAGCTGAAATTCGCCGTCCATTACGGCGCGGACGCCGTCTACATCGGCGGACAAAAATACGGTCTGCGTTCGAATGCGGACAATTTCAGCTTCGAAGAAATGCGCGAAGGCGTGGAGTTCGCAAAAAAATATGGCGCGAAGGTGTTCGTCGCGACGAACATTTACGCCCACAATGAAGATATCGAGGGATTGGAAGATTATCTTCGCAACCTGCAGGACGTCGGCATCAGTGCGATCATTGCGGCAGATCCGTTCATTATTGAAACGGCGCAGCGCGTTGCTCCAGGCCTGGAAGTGCACGTAAGCACGCAGCAATCGATTGCGAATTGGCAGACCGTGCAATTCTGGAAGGAAGAAGGTGCTCCGCGTGTCGTGCTGGCGCGTGAGACCAGCTTGGAAGAAATCGCCGAGATGAAACGGCACGTCGATATCGAAATCGAAGCGTTCATACATGGCGCCATGTGCTCTTCGTATTCCGGCCGCTGCGTATTGTCCAACCATTTCACGGATAGAGACTCCAACCGCGGCGGATGCTGTCAATCATGCCGCTGGAAGTACGATTTGTTCGAGGACGATCGCCCGGATGCAGATGGGCTGATCAGCACACAAGAAGCAGCGCAATCCCCGGTGCTCGAACAATTCCGTCTCGGCGTGAATCAATTGGCGCTGTTCGATGAAGAGGACAATGCCTTCGCGATGAGCGCGAAAGATCTATGCATGATTGAGCATCTTCCCGATCTGATTGAAGCCGGCGTAGACAGCTTCAAGATTGAAGGACGGATGAAATCGATTCATTATGTCGCTACCGTAGTGAATGTGTACCGCCAAGTTATCGACAGCTATATGGCGGATCCGGACAACTATGTTCTGAAGCAGGAGTGGCTGGATGAAATTTATAAAGCGGCGAACCGTCCGATCAATACAGGCTTTTTCTATGAGGAGCCTGACCATGAAGATCATATCTACGAGCCGGAAGACAAGCCGGCGCCATATGATTTTGCGGGTCTGGTCATGGATTATGACGCCGAGACCGGGATGGCAACCATTCAACAGCGCAACCACTTTAAAGTGGGCGCGGAAATCGAGTTTTTCGGACCGAACGGAACATTTTTCAAACAGAAGGTAGAGCGTCTGTGGGATGCCGAAGGCAATGAGCTCGATGCTGCGCGGCATCCTTTGCAGCTCGTTCGGATGAAGGTGGAACAGCCGGTCACGTATTTCGATATGATGCGCAAAAAAAACGCGAAAGCGTAATAACAACGGCAGTGCACCCTGCATGATGCAGCGGATGGCACTGCCTTTTTTTATTCTCGATGCCGTCTATTCTCCTGTCGGCAGAAGATATGCCTGTTTCAGCTCTTGTCTCACTCTCCCCTTCATTCAGAGCGGCATGCTAAGGGGATGCTGCTAGGTTCGGCAAGGTTGCCGCTATGTTAGAAACTTGGATTTTGAATCAATGGGAGATTATTGAAATTGAATACAGGAATAAAGTGTATGGCGTCGAATGTTATAACTAGGACATATGTCTTAGGACAATATACATTCTTATGGGTGAGGTGCAGCATATGTATACCGGAAAACGCCATGTCACTAAGGCTTCACCGTCCGTAACCGAACAAAGCAACCACTCCACGAATCGACTATTCAGACCGCTGCGTTCCGTCGGAATGAAGCTATTTCTTATTTTCTTTGCAAGTATTACACTGCTCGTTGGTTCCGTTTGTCTTTTTTCTTACAGTCAAGCTCGCCAAATCATTGAACAGCAAATTTCTTATTCCCTAGAGCAGACGGTTATTCAGGCCGGAGAAAAGCTGGATCTATTCTTCAGCAAATATGCCGAACTCTCGCAGCAAATCTTGTTCGATCAGGATATACAGTCCGCTTTGTCAGCAGCGGCACAAGGACAGCGGATCACCGACTATGACAAGCTGCAAGCAGCCAAAACGATTGAAAAAAAATTAAAAGCGTACGTATTCGGCAATGATGCGCTGTACGGCATGTACTTGATTCCTGTGGAGGATGACGGCGCAATGCTGTTCACATCGGGATTGTCCGCCGAACGATTGCGGGAGCTGCGCCACGAGTCTTGGTTCAAAGAGCTGCTGCAACAATCCGCCAGCAAGCTCTGGCTGCCGACGAAGCCCAGCGGTGTCTCTGGGCAAAGTCCGAATGAAACCTTTGCTCTCGCCACAACGGTGAAAGGTATGAATCGCGGCAGCGCGATGTATGTAATGGTCATGGAAATCAAGGCGTCCAGTCTGAAGGAGCAGTTGGTCTGGAATGATGCAGACGGATCGTTGGTTCAGATGGTAAGCTCCGAGGGCAAGGTCGTATATGCCGAGGATACGACGCTGATCGATCAGCTTCCTCCGGTACGGTTGACAGCCGAACCATCAGCGGATAGCGGTCGGGATATGGTGGTGGATCCTGAAGGAAATGAACTGCTCGGCGTGTATTATCGTTCAGCTGTAACGAATTGGACGTTGAACGGATTCACGCCTGTACATGTCTTGCTGCAGGATACGTTGAAAATAAGGGACGCTTCATGGACGGCGATCGCGATTGCGCTCGTTGTAGCACTGTTTATCGGTTGGTATGTTATGCGCAGAATCGGACGGCCGCTTCAACGCATGCGAGATCTGATGAAAGAAGGGGCGCATGGCCACCTCGGCGTACGGATGAACGAGCGATCGCTTGATGAAATCGGACAAGTGGCTTCCAGCTTCAATACGATGATGATGCGTATTGGCGAATTGGTGAAGCAGACAGGTGAAGCGTCGGATTCAGTTCTGCAGACGGCGAATAGGCTGAGCGGAGCCTCGGAGCATACGGCTTTTTCAGCAAAGGAAATCGTCATGGCTACCGAAGAGATTGCGCACGGCTCGACTACACTTGCGGCGGAAGCGGAGCGCGGCAATGAATGGATGGGGCTTACCTCGGCGAAGATGCAGCAAGTCATCGATTTGAATGTAGATATGTATGACGCTGCCGGCGAAGTGGAAAAGGCGAGCCAGCGCGGCACGGGGTACATGATTGAGCTGAACCGCAAGACCGAGCTGTCGGAAAGCATGGTGCGGGCGCTCGTGTCGAAGGTGGATGCATTGAGAAGCAGTACGGCATCGGTACGCCATATCCTTGAACTGCTGACCCAGCTTGCGAAGCAAACGAACATTTTGTCGCTGAATGCGGCCATTGAAGCGGTGCGTGCGGGGGCGTCTGGCAGGGGCTTCCGTGTCGTGGCGGATGAAATCCGCGGCTTGGCCGATGAAACCAAGCGCTCGATTGAGGTGGTAGGAGAAATGACCGAGAAGATTGGACAGGATGTAGCCGAAACGGTATCTATGCTTGAGCAGGTTTATCCGGTATTTCAAGAGCAAATGCAGGCCGTGCAAGATACGGATATGATTTTCCATGACGTCAAGCGCCAGATGGGCCTGTTCATGAATAAGCTGGACCGGGCAACAGAGGCGTTGAACGAATTGGATGAGACGCAGAAGGTGATGACAGAGACAATGACGAGCGTTAGCACGGTAGCTGAAGAGGCCGCTGCCACTTCGGAAGAGGTCGCATCGTTAAGCAACGAGCAGGTGTCGGTATCTGACCAGCTTGTCGGCTTGTCCTCCGAGCTCGAACGGGTATCGCGGCATCTGTCGGAATGTCTGTCCCGCTTTGATTTGGACCATGAAGCCTAAATAATGATGCGTCATTAAAAAGAGTATTTTAGAACACCCTCTAAATGAGAGGATGTTATAACAGACGGATTATAGCCTGCATTATCGTCGATAATGGATATTATAAGGACGATACTGCGCTAGAAAAAGGGGGGAATCCGTCTGTGGAAAGAATGCGTCAATGGGGCAGAGCTGTGCTGATGAAACGGCTCGCAGTTCTCGTCGTTCTCTTTACCTTCATTATCATTGCATATGTAATACGGCTTGGCTGGCTGCAATTCATCGAAACGTATCGGGCTGTTCAGGCAAGCAGTCATACTCTGCTCCAGCGTTCCGTCATCCAGCGCGAACGAGGCATTATATTGGACGATGGAAGGGGGCGCATTCTGGACCGTTCCGGACGTTCATACACGGGACAGGCGGAGTATGCTCTCGTTCTGTTTCCGGTCCACGAGCAGGCGATGCTTGCCGAGGTGACGCGGACATTGGCACTATGGCTCCATGTGACGGAACAGGAGGTGCTGAACCGGTGGAAGAATGCGCAAGAGCCTTACATTTGGCCGGCCCAAGACGATGCGAAGCTTCCTCACCCGTTGACGAAGGAGCAGGTGGACCGGCTGCAGGCACTGGCTTGGGATGGCGTGCGTGCGCTTCCCGTCACAACCCGTTATCCGTTGAAGGGGCAGACGCCACAGTGGGTTGGCGCGGTGGCGGAGCGAGCTGACGCAGACAAGCCTTCAGAACGTTCTGTCGAGGGAGTGTCCGGCTTGGAACGCGCCTTTCAACCGCTGCTTGCAGGAATTGGTCCGACGACCTTCATACATTATACCGATGCGCTGCATCGACCGCTCTACGGGCTGGATGTCCGAATAAGACGGCCCGATAATCGGTATTATCCGTTGCAGCTGCTGACTACAACCAGCATGGAGCTGCAACGGAAGATCGAACAAGTGATGGATCGGAACGGCATAAAAAAAGGATCGGTCACCGTATTGGATGCGCAAACAAGGGATGTGATTGCCATGGTATCCCGGCCGGCTTTTGATCCGAATCATGTCGATCCGGATAAGGAAGATTGGAACAATCGAGCGCTTAAAGCGTTGCCTCCCGGGTCCATTTACAAATTATTCATTGCTGCCGCAGCGCTGGATTCCAAGGTGACGGATCCGGAAGAACTGTTCCATTGCGACGGGAAGTATGGAAAGTACGGATTGTCTTGTTGGCTTCCTGAAGGGCATGGGGCATTAACTTTGCGGGAGGCGCTTGCAAAATCATGCAATGTGGTCTTCGCGGAACTAGGTGAGCGGCTCGATGCGCGAACGATTGCAAGCTACGCCTCCAAGCTTGGGGTTAGCGGCAAGGTAGGGATGGTATCAAACGATGGGATCGGCCATTCCGCGTTGCGCCATTTCGATGGGGAAGAAGACAGCCGCGTCTTTCATTCGTCAGCTGATACGCATGCTATCGACGGCGGCGTTAAGGCGCAGCTGGGCATCGGGCAACGGGATGTCCGGCTCACACCGCTTGCGGCCGTGAATTTCGTCGTTACATTATTGCAGGATGGTGCGAATGGAGAACCCAGGCTTGTGCAAGAGGTTCGGTATGCGCATGGTCTGCCGCTTGTTCACTTTGCCGCGCGGCCTAAGATGGAGCAGGCAATAAAGGCGGCAACGGCTCGGAAAATCCGGCGTTGGATGGAAGATACCGTACTGTATGGAACAGGGCAGTCGCTGCGTTATGCGAAATGGCGGCTGGCCGGCAAGAGCGGGACCGCGCAAGCCGATGCTTACGGAACGAATCGGCTCCATACATGGTTTGTCGGATACGGGCCGGTTCAGAAGCCGGAATTTGCCGTTGCGGTAGTCAGCGAAGAGGAAGCAGCAGGCTCATCCCATCGAGCTACCCTCGTCTTTGGTGAAGTGATGAATGTGTTGGCAGAGCATTCTCCTCACAATAAATAACGCCGCCTCTCCGGGTTTGGAGGGAAGCGGCGTTTTTGCTTATTCAGCGGGATGTGCAGGTCTTAAGATTCTTTTACCTCATCTGGCGAAGCATCAAGCGGATTGGAGGGGAATTCTTCTTTAGGCATACGAATCCATTGTTTCAAATAACCTTGATCGTATAGGGCTTTCACTAAGATAAGCAAAATCGGAGACAATACTACGCCGATAACGCCGAACATCGATAGCGACAAGATCATGAAGGCTAACATGGTAAATCCGGATACGCCGAGTGTATTCCCCGTAATCTTCGGGTCGAGAATTTGACGGACGAGGAGCGTAAGCCCTAGGACGACCGTAAGCCAAATAGCTAGCGTGCTGTTCCCGATAATGAACAGGTAGATGATCCAAGGTATGAAAATAAACGGTATGCCGAGTAAAGGCAGCAAATCAAAAAGGGCGGACAGCAGTCCAATAAAAAATGCATTTTTAACGCCCAAGAGCAATAACGATACGAAAATAATCGAAAATGTAACGGAAATGAGCTTCAGTTGGGCTTTCAGATAGACTCCAATGCCACGCAACACGTTCTCTTTAAGGAAGTGATACGCGTTTTGAAACGTCCGCGGCGTCTTGTCACGGGCAATCCGGCGCCATGTATCGATCTCGATGCTAAGGAAATAGGCAAGAATAATCGCAATGCCGAAGTTGAGCGTAAATGCGGAAAATGATGAAATATTATTGATGAGCCAGCCTAAAAAATCGGCTATCATCTTTGAGCCTGATTTGGTAATGATGCCGACATATTCATTCAGGCGACTTGTCACCTCAGGCGGCAGCGTTTCATATTTATGAGTAAGGAATGTTGTAATGTTCACGAACTCCCGCTGAATGGCGCCTACGTATTGAGGAAGCCTCTCCTGCAATTCCGCCGCTTGCTTCAGAAATATGAATCCAAGACCGAAGAGTGCGCCCAATATGATGAGGATGAATAGGAGCACGGAGATAGCCGAAGCGATAGCCTTCTTGACACCGCACCGGTTCAGAAAGGCAGCGAACGGCTCGATCAGCATGAACACGATGAACGCTAAAAATATAGGCGCGGCTATGGAATACAGGAAACTGAACGTGTACATGACGAGATAGACCGTCAATGCCAAGAGGGCGATGTCAAATGCGGTCCTCCAATATTTTTGATAAAATGAGATCATGAATCCGACTCCTTTTCTTCCTTAAATATCTAGTTATCATTGTACACGAAAATGAATTCCAGTGCCTATTTCTTTACGCAATATGTTACAATATTGACAGTTGCACGTATGAGTAAGATATAAAGAAAGAAACGGGGAAAACGGGATGGAATTCATTTTGTTATGGGGCTTTTACATCCTGACGTTTTATGCGTTTCTCCCAGGCATCATCAGCCGACTGTTCGGATTTAGAGTGTTTCAGAAAGGACGATCTGACCGCAACCTTGCCCTGACGTTTGATGACGGTCCGGATCCTGTGTATACGCCGCAGCTCTTGGATCTATTGAAGAAATACAATGCCAAGGCAACCTTTTTTGTCGTTGGAATTCATGCGGAGAAATATCCGGAATTGCTTACGCGCATGCATGAGGAAGGTCATTTGATCGGCATTCACAACTATGTTCATAAATCCAATTGGCTCATGCGCCCTAAGACGGTGAAACGACAAATCAGCAAGACGTCGGATATTATTGAATCGGTCACAGGCAAGCGGGCGACTTATTATCGTCCGCCATGGGGAATTGTCAATCTGTTTGATTACGGCAATCTGGGTCACTTGCAAATTATATTATGGTCTGTTCTATTTGGTGATTGGCGCAAGAAAGTCGGTGTAGACAGACTGTATAAGCGCATGATGAAACGCTGCCGCGGCGGGGAAGTGCTGTTGCTCCATGACTGCGGACTAACCTTTGGGGCAGACCGCGAAGCGCCGGCGAACATGCTGGCCGCTTTGGAACGGTTTCTGCTGCAAGCCAAAGCCCGGGATTTGCAATGTATCCGCATTGACGAGCTGATTCGGGAAACCGATCAGGAACGGGCGAGCAATCCTTCATGGTTAAGACGTGGCATCGTCCGCATGTGGTTTCTTTATGAGCGAGCGTTCCATCTTGCATTTGGATTAAAGACGACGAATTGCGAAGATCCGGTGTTTCATTTCCGGGTGCGTCCTTATCACGGGAAATCAATGATGCTTGATGACGGTATAGAACTGAAGCATGACGACCTTATTTTAGAACTTCATTTTGATAATAGGCGATTATATGATATCGGACGGCGATCGCGCACTTCGATGCAGCTCGCCATCCAGATGATACGTTCAGTCGAAAAGACGCTGCCGGAGCTGGCGGAATACGTGTTGGATCATCCAGAGCTTAGAGTGAATGTCAAGGCTTTATACGGGGTAAGCATGATTAACCGCGGACCCGAACAATTCGGCTTCACAGTTCGCGACATGTCCAATGGCCTCTTCTCGTGGATGACCAAAAAGTATTTGCGGCTTCTGATGAGCGTCATTCATCCGCAAGGCAAGCGCCGCCTGCGTCAACATGCGGAACAGATGATTCCAAAGGTTATGACCATGTCGGTAGAGACGTTAATTGAGCGATACGGAAAAACTAGAAATTATACATTCGAATCAAGAACTGCAGATCGCATGATTTTGCTTGATCAAGGTGTGGAAAATATGCCGCACCCATTGTAATATATTGCCTGTCCATACGAAATAAGATAAAAAGCCCCAGAGTGTGAATGTTTAACATCTCTGGGGCTTTTTCTATACGGAACTGGAATAAACGAATTATGCATGTTTTATGCATGGTTATGAAATTATTGAATATTGCACATGAGAGGTGGAATTTTTGCGCGGATGTATTTCTAGAGGTGGACAAAACGACAAGAAAGGATGTCGAATCCAATTTTTTAGTCTGAAATCTTTCATATATCGCTACTTTTCCGCAAGTATCGATAAAAAAATCTTATCGTGGAAAAATGAAAAAGTTTTAATCTAAAGCTGACATAGGGATTTACAAATCCGAAATTATAAAGTAGTATTATGAAAAAATATTCGTTTCCTGCTCATGGAACGGGCCTGCTTAACAAATTATTTGACCATTGTTCTATAAAGCATTAACGAACGTTTTTTATTTTCATCGCGATGAGTATGTATACAACTTTATAATTAAATATAATATGACATCATTGTAGGGGGAGAATGAAGTGAAAAAGAGATTTAGCATCATCATGTGCCTGCTTTTGTCCCTGACGCTTGTCTTATCGGCATGCGGCGGTTCCAAAGAGGGCAGCGGAGACACATCATCTGCGGGTCAAACATCAGAGCAATCCGGTGAGAATAGCGGCGAAGGAGAATTGGTAGCAGACGGTCTCATCAAGGCAACAGACCCGTCGAAATCTCCGGCAGCGGCAACTAACCGTAAGGATATGGTAATTATCGGCTTCTCAGCTCCAAGCGGTATCTTCAACCCAGTGTATAGTGAATCAGCATATGACACATATGTAACTGAAGCATTGTTCGATATGATGCTGCAAGTGAACAAGGATGGCACGTATTCCGAAGCGCTTGCAGAAAGTTACTCCATTTCGGATGACAAATTAACCTATACGTTCAAGTTGAAGGACGGCTTGAAGTTCAGCGATGGCTCTGCATTGACGGCGGAAGACGTAGCGTTCACGTTGACTGTGCTCCATGACAAGTCATACGACGGACCGTCCGACATTATCAAAGACGCCCACATTAAAGGCGGGCAAGAATATAAAGACGGCAAAGCAACTACAATCGAAGGCATTAAAGTTGTCGACCCTAGAACGATTGAAGTAACGACTACCGAGCCGAGCGCGCTTGCATTTTCCGCAATCGGCGGGACTGGCATTATGCCAAAAGCTTACTACGGCAAAGATTACAAGCAAGGCGACTTGGGCTATATGAAAGATTTGTTTACGAAGCCGCTTGGTTCCGGTTCGTACAAGCTTGAGAAGTTCGTAGCAGGCCAAGAAGCTGTATTGACTGCCAACGAAAACTACTACAAAGGAAAACCGAAAATTCCTAACTTGATCTTCAAATTTACAACGGACGAGACGAACGTTCAATTGCTGCAAACAGGCGAAACGGATATGGACATGGTTACAGTGTCCAAAGACCAAGTCGAGCAGTTGAAAGAAATGGGCTTCTTGGATGTAAATTTGTTCCCGACGAATGGTTACGGCTATATCGCATTTAACCACAACCGCGACCAATTCAAGGACAAGCGTGTTCGTCAGGCGCTTACTTTCGGGCTTGACCGTCAACAAATCGTTGACGCGGTATACCAAGGATATGCGGACGTAATCGATATTCCGCAATCCAAAGAGTCTTGGTCCTATACAGACGAAGTGACAAAATACAACTTCGATCTGGAAAAAGCGAAGCAATTGTTGGATGAAGCAGGCTGGACAGTCGGCGCTGACGGCATGCGCGAGAAAGACGGCAAGAAATTCAAAATCATTTTCACGGCTACAACGCCTAACCCGGTCAATGACGCCATCATTCCGGTAGCGCAAGCCAATTATAAAGAACTAGGCATCGAGTTCGTTGCAGAGCAAATGGATTTCAACGCCGCTGTCGAGAAACGCAAAAAGGGCGATTTCGACATGATGTTCTTGGCATGGAGCTTGACGCCAGACCCGCAATCTTCCGAGAACGTCTTTAAAACAGGCGGTTCCCAGAACGATATCGGATATTCGAATGCCAAATTGGATGAATTGTTCACGCAGGCCGGCAAGGAAGTAGACATCGAGAAGCGCAAGCCAATCTTCAAAGAAATCTATCAAGAGCTGAACGAAGACTTGCCTTACATCTACATGTACCAACGCCGCGATATGTGGGCAACGAACGCGCGTATTCAAGGTTTCGATATGTCGCCTTACCGTAAATTTACGAATGATTTGAGCCAAATCGAAATTAAATAATACGGAAATGTGCTGCATACCAAATGCTCAGCCGACAGGCTGAGCATTTGGGCTTATCTAAAGCTAGGAGGAATATTTATGAAACAATACGCCATTCGGCGGCTGTTGCAAATGATTCCGACCATAATCGGCGTGTCTGTCCTGCTCTTTATCGTGTTTGCGATGGCGCCGGGGAACTTCATCGATTCGAACCCGACGATCTCCAAAGAGCGCGCGGCTGAATTGAAGGCCATTCACGGGTTGGACAAACCTCTTGTCGAGCGTTATTTTACTTGGGCGGAAAATACGATTAAAGGCGACTTGGGGATGTCGTTGCAGCATAAGCAGCCGGTCACGACGGTTCTTAACCGTTACATGTGGAATTCATTTTTGATTGCTGCCATCGTGCTTGTCTTAAGTTGGACAATCGCGATTTTGGTCGGCGTCTTTTCTGCGATCAGGCAGCACTCTATTTATGATGCGCTCATAACCTTTCTCGTTTTTGCATTAATGTCCTTGCCGTCCTTCTTCGTCGGACTGTATGCGATCAAGCTGTTCGCAATCGATTTGCAGTGGACCCCTGTCGGCGGTATGTATACGTCAGGAAGCAATGCTACCGGGCTGGCCCGTATATGGGATCTGTTGGAACACTTGGCGCTGCCGGTCATCGTGCTTACATCGCTTAGCGTCGGAGGTCTGACCCGCTATTTCCGGACGAGCATGCTCGACGTCGTGCGCCAGGACTTCATTCGCACGGCACGCGCCAAAGGATTGAAGGAACGGACCGTCATATTCAAGCATGCGCTGCGCAATGCTCTGTTGCCTGCGATTACGCTGCTTGGGATCGAATTGCCGGGATTGTTCTCCGGTGCGATGATTACCGAAAAAATATTCAACTGGCCGGGTATCGGACGCATTAACCTGGATGCGATTAACGCCCGTGATTACTTCTTGTTGATGGGCTTTACGATGTTTTTGGCATTGTTGACGATGTTGGGTAACTTGTTGGCCGATTTACTGTATCGAGTCGCCGACCCACGTGTACGGATGAAATAGAAAGGGGAGTTAGTTGTGTCTCAAACGGTAGCTGAATCTACAGCACAAGATATTAAAGTGCAAAAGCTCAAACCGGCTTCCCCGTGGAGGTTGGCATTCAAACAACTGCTTAAAAACAAATTCGCGGTCGGTGGACTGGTCGTTATCGTACTTATGTTTCTCATTTGCTTTCTCGGGCCGTTATTCTCGCCTTATTCTTTGGAAACAATGAATATCCGCAACGGCAATAAGGCGCCGAGTGCCGCACATTGGCTTGGAACGGACAACCTGGGCCGTGACATTCTGCTGCGCGTCATGCTGGCAGGACGGGTGTCTCTGCTTGTCGGTCTCGTAGCGATGATGATCTCGGTGGCCATCGGGAGCACACTCGGCGCTTTGGCCGGTTACTATCGCGGTTGGGTCGATTCCGTCATTATGCGCCTCGCGGATATTATGATGTCGATTCCGAGCTTGCCATTGCTTATTATTCTCGGCGCGGTGCTGTCCGATATGAAGGTTCCGCCTGATAAACGCATATATGTCGTCATGTTCCTGCTCGGATTTATGTCCTGGCCAAGCTTGGCCCGTCTTGTGCGGGGCCAAATATTGATGCTTCGCGAGCAAGAATTTATGCAGGCGGCAGAAGTGCTCGGTTTGCGCGATCGGCGCAAAATATTCCGTCATTTGCTGCCGAATACGATTCCAATTATTATTGTCGTGGCTACATTGATGGTAGCTGGTGCTATTTTGCAAGAATCCGTTTTGAGTTATTTAGGTCTCGGGGTCGTCCCGCCGACGCCGTCTTGGGGGAACATGATTACGGCGGCGAATAACTTAATCGACTTTCAGAAGCGTCCATGGCTGTGGGTTCCGCCTGGAGTCTGTATCTTCTTCACAGTAATTGCGATTAACGTAATTGGTGATGGTTTACGCGACGTGCTCGATCCGAAAATGAAGAGGTAGGAGATACGATATGGCAAACAATTTGATCGAATTTCGCAATCTGCGGACGAATTTCTATACCAGTGGCGGCGTCGTGAAAGCGGTCAATGATGTCAGCTTCGCGATTAAAGAAGGCGAAACGCTGTGCGTCGTCGGTGAATCCGGCTGCGGCAAGAGCGTTACCGCAATGTCGCTGATGCGCCTTGTCGCAGCTCCGGGGAAAATCGAAGGCGGGCAAATTTTATATAAAGGGAAAAACTTGCTTGATCTCAAAGAACGCGAAATGCGTGAAATTCGCGGGAACGAGATCGCAATGATTTTCCAAGAGCCGATGACATCCTTGAACCCAGTCTTTACGATCGGCGAGCAGCTGACCGAACCCATTTTGCTTCATCGCGGCGTAACGAAGAAAGAAGCGAAGAAGCGCGCGATTGATCTAATCGAGCTCGTAGGCATTCCGCGGGCAGCGCAAATCTTCGACGCGTATCCGCACGAGCTAAGCGGCGGGATGCGGCAACGGATCATGATCGCGATGGCGTTGACCTGCGATCCGAAGCTGCTTATTGCCGATGAGCCGACTACGGCGCTGGATGTAACGATTCAAGCACAAATTCTGGATTTGATGCGCAATATTAAGAGCGAATTCAATACGGCGATTATGCTGATTACGCACGACCTTGGAGTCGTGGCGGAAATGGCGGATCACGTTGTCGTTATGTATGCCGGCAAGGTCATTGAAGAAGCGCCGGTTATAGAATTGTTCAAAAATCCAAAGCATCCGTACACGCAAGGGCTGTTGCGGGCAAAACCTGTTATCAACCAGCGCATGAATCGCTTGTATACGATACCAGGACAAGTGCCAAATCCAGTAGAACTGGGCAACAACTGCTATTTCAATGACCGTTGCGAGCATTGCATGGCGATCTGCACGGAGAAGCAGCCAACTCTTCAAACTTACGAGAAGGTGCACAAGACGGCATGCTGGCTGTATGAGAAGGAGGGGGGAGCTCAATGAGTCAACAACCGTTACTTGAAGTAGAGAACCTAAAGAAATATTTCCCCATCCAGGGCGGTATATTTTCACGTACAGTAGGACATGTTCGCGCAGTGGACGGTGTTACCTTCAGCTTGAATAAAGGGGAGGCGCTCGGACTCGTCGGAGAGTCCGGCTGCGGCAAATCGACGACCGGACGGACCATTTTGCGGCTGCTTGATAAAACGGACGGTAAAGTGCTCTTCAAAGGGACGGAGATTCATGACTTATCCCGTAAAGAGCTGCGCAGCATGCGTCCGAAGATGCAGCTCGTGTTCCAAGATCCATACAGCTCGTTGAACCCGCGGATTAAGATCGGCGATGCTATCGGAGAAGCGTTGCTGGACCACGGCATGGCATCGAAGAACGATATCCGCGACCGGGTGAAAGAGATTTTGACGATTTGCGGCCTTGCGCCATACCATATTGACCGTTACCCGCACGAATTCTCAGGCGGTCAGCGCCAGCGTATCGGGATTGCGCGCGCACTCATTATGAACCCGGAATTTATCGTGGCGGACGAACCGGTATCCGCATTGGACGTTTCGATTCAAGCACAGATCATCAACCTGCTGAGCGATCTGCAGGAGCAAAAGGAATTGACTTATCTATTCATTTCGCACGATCTGTCTGTGGTTGAGCATCTTTGCAACCGGATCGGCGTCATGTACTTGGGATCGCTCGTAGAGATGGCGCCGCGCGACGAGCTGTTCAGGCAGCCGCTTCATCCGTACACCAAAGCGCTGTTGTCGGCGATTCCGGTGCCGGACCCAACGAAGAAGCCGGAACGAATCGTGCTGCAGGGAGATATTCCGAGCCCGGCTAATCCGCCGTCTGGCTGCAAGTTCCATACCCGCTGTCCGTTTGCCACAGATATTTGCAAACAAGCGGTGCCGGAATACCGCGATGTGGGCAGCAATCATTACGTTGCTTGCCATTTGGTATAATCATTTATATGACAGACTAGAAGAAAGACTGCAATGGCCGGAGCCATTGCAGTCTTTTTTAGGTGTATATCCTTGGTCACTGTGAACAATAATCTCCTCTTAGCAAATGAGCAGCGACGATATCGGCCATGAAGCCCATAAAATCATATGCATCATTTGCATATTCCGTCCGTACGAACTGCATGCCGCATTGCTCCGCCACTTGCTTCGCTTCTTCGCCAAGGTCATGATACACTTCGATATTATCCGTCATCGACGTCAATTCGCAGACTACGACCGCTTGACAGCCCTCGGCTGCTGCCTGCTGAATAACATCCTTAATATCAGGACCGAGCCATCGTTGTGGTGCAGGCATGCCGCTCCGGTAGGCCATATCCCAGCGGCCGATCTCTGCTTGCTCCGCAATCAGGCGGGATAAACGGCAATATTGCGCAATAAAGGCTTGATGTGCCGTAGGCAAGCCGGGCTTGCTGTGAACCGTAAATATGACCCGGGCTGTCGCCAAGCTTGCCGAGGGCAGCCATTGATAGGCATCCCGTAAACGGCGGGCCATCAGCTTGATGAAGGCCGGATGCTCCTGCCAGTCCGACACGACGCTAATCTGGAGGGAGGCGCCTGCGGCGGCAATTGCTTTTTTGGCTTCCCGCACATACATTCCCGTGCCAGTCGGCGTGCTGAACGGTGTAAGATGCAGTATAGCCAACTGAGTGATGCCATCATGCGCGGCTTGGCGTACCGCATCGGACACGAACGGCTTCGAATGCTTACAGCCGATATAGACGGGGATCATTGTTCCGCATTTCATGCCGCTTATCTGTGATATGGCCTCCGCTTGCCTCTTGGTCACCGCATATAGCGGATCGCATACCCCAGTCCGCCTGTAGCGCTCGACTCCCTTAATTACCGTGTCCGCTGAAGGCCTATGTCCATAAAGAATATGCTCGTACAGCGCCGGCACATCGTCAATGGACGATGATGCGCCATAAGCTGTCAACAGAACGGCTTGTTGCGGCTGTTCTGTTCCCGTCATTGCAGCTCTTTGTTCCATGGGTGGCTGCGGGGAAGGATCCATTTGACGGGGGCGTGGAAAATGCTCATTCATCGCTCTTCTCGCCTCCCTCCCATAAGTCAGGATGAAGCCATGCTGACATTTCCATCAGTCCGTCCACTGTATAACGGTTAGGTGCCAGCAGATGTTTGGCTTTCATCGTGGTAATACGGCCGTTCTTCACTGCTCTCAGCGCATTCCATGATGGTTGGGATTTCAAATCCGACAGCCACTCTTCTCCCGTGCCGTCCCAATCTCCAAGCACGATATATTCGGGATCGAGGTTAATCAAATCTTCAATCGACGCTTTGGTCGATTTTTTGATTCCAAGGGTATTGGCTGCCGGCTCCGCACCGGCAAGTCGAATCATTTCATCGGCAATGTTGCCCGGACCGATGACATATGGCCCGGTATTCGGGCCGACCGGCGATAATACAAGCACGGTTGGCTTGGTGGTGAGCGTCGCTGTGCGTTTGTACACTTCATTTAATTTCTCTTTTATTTCGTTCCCGATGATGTTGGCCTTCTCGGGCGCCCCTACCGCTTCGCCAATCGTATGGAAATTTGCGATCAGCTCATCAAAAGTCCCCCATTGCTCAAAAGTAACCACCTTAACGCCGGCTTGCCGCAGCAATTGCTCAGCATCGCTCTCGCTATTATGCAGCTTCGTAATAAGCACGATATCCGGGTTGAAGGAGAGGATGCCTTCCGGATCGAGACCAGCGGCTCCGCCAACTTGTCCGGCAACTTGCCGGCCCTTCTCGTGGTTGGAAGCCAAGTAAGGGTTGGCGATGCTTTTTGGCACAGTGACGACCTGTTCGGGCGCGACGAGCTCCAGCACTGCGTCGGCGGTATCCAGAGACACGGAAGCGACTTTCAAGGCTTCTCCCGCTGCAGCTTCTGTCTGGACCGGAGCGGCATCTGGCAGAGCAGGTTCGGATGCGGCCGTGCGCGACTCGCTGGATAAAATGTTAGTTATCAGTGCTGCCGCACCGATGATGATGATGAGTCCAGCCAATAAAAGATAAAGTTTTCGTGTTCTTCGTGTCTTTGCATTCATTCGTTGATTCCTCCAAGTTGCATCTAGTTCGTAAAGTTATAATCGGCAAGCGATTCTTTTTAATCTAAGGCGATGACAGACAATCCTGACGTATCCGGCTCCTTGCGTATGATGGCATGAATCCCATATACGGCATGCAAAGCCGCTGGCGTCAGCACTTCTTCCGGCCGGCCGCTAGCCTGTATGCGTCCATCGCGCAAGAGCAGCAGCCGATCACAGTACCTGGAAGCAAGTGACAAATCGTGCAAGGAAGCGGCCACGGTAAAGCCTTTCCCGGCAAGTTGCCGCAGCAGGGACAGCGTCCGCAGCTGATGGCGGATGTCGAGTGCGGATATTGGCTCATCCAGCAGCAGCAGCCGCGGCTCTTGCGCCAGCGCCTTGGCGATGAACGCCAACTGACGCTGTCCGCCCGAGCAAGCATGGATGTAGCGGCCACGCAGCGCGTCGACTCCGCACTGGCGCATGGCCCATTCCGCGGACTTGATGTCTGCTGCGGATAGGCTGCGGAATAGCGAACGATAGGGGTGACGTCCCATCGCAACGATCTGCTCAAACGTGAAATCGGCCTCGAGCGAGCAGTCTTGCGGGACATAGCCGATAATTCGCGCGCGCTCCTTGGCGGAATAGGCGGAGTACGGGCGTCCCGCGAGCATGAGCCGTCCTTGTTCCGGCTGCAGCAGACCGCACAACATGCGGAGCAAGGTAGACTTGCCGCTGCCGTTCGGACCGATAATGCCGAGAAATGAGCCGGGATGCAGTTGCAACGACACGCCGTTAATAATCGGCCGTCCGCCGATAGAGCAGGTTAACCGCTCGGCTTCCAACAACGCGTCAGGGCTGATGTCCGATCTCCTATCCGTACTCATGGCGAGACCTCCTTTCGTTTGCGCAGCAGCATCATCATGAACAGAGGGGCGCCAATGCAAGCACAGACGACACCGACTTGAAGCGTAATCGGCTGCAGCACCATTCTTGACGCGAGATCGGCAAGGACAAGAAATGATGCTCCGAATATCGCGCTGAACGGAAGCAAATACCGATGATCGGCGCCGGCGATCAAACGGACGAGATGCGGGATGACCAAGCCGACGAAGCCGATAATGCCGCTAACGGATACCGCCGTCCCGGTCAAGAACGATGCCAAGAGAAGGATTGCATAGCGCGATCCTTGCACGGGGACGCCGGATGCTTGCGCATGCTCGTCACCAAGCAGCAGCAAGTTAAGCGTACGGCTGAACATATATAAGAGTGCGCCTGCGATCGCAATCGGAAGGGCAATGATATGTACATGCTCCCAAGTTCTCGCTTCCAGCCCGCCCTGAAGCCAAAATACGATGCTGCGCAGCTGTTGCTCATGGGGCGCGCTGGCGATAATGACGTTGATGACGGCCGACAAGAGCGCATTCATGCCGATGCCGAGCAGGAGCAGCGTCGTCACGTTCGGCTTGCCGCTCGCCCGCCATATGGCGAGGATAAGCACAACTGCACCCAATGCGCCCGCAAAGGCAGCCAGAGGCAGCGCGAGTGGAGAGTGCCGGGCGAAGCCGAATGCAATGCACAATACGGCACCTGCCGCAGCTCCGGATGACACGCCGAGATATCCCGGCTCAACCAGGGGATTGCGGAATACCCCTTGCATGGCCGCACCAGCCATCGACAATCCGGCTCCAACAAATACGCCGGCAAGAACACGGGGCAGGCGGATATCGGTGACAATCGTCAGATTGCGCTCCGAGACATCGGCAGGATCCAGCCAACCTGCTGCATGAAGCATTGCTGCGAATGTATCCGCAAAGGGGATGGAGACAGGACCGATGGAGCAGCCGGCGATGACAGACAACAGCAGCATCAATATCCCTGTGACAGTCAAAGCGGTGATACGCAGCCGATGGGAGGTCATTGTGTGCCGGATGACGGATTCCTGATGTTCTTGAGCCGGCTTCATCGTGAAGTTCATGTTGACCTCCTTCCCAAACCTAAAAAAATTTGATATATGCAAATAAGTTGCACATAGGAAACATTTATTACTATAGCGCAGGCATGAGGAGTCGTCAATGGCTCAATTCGACAGCCCTCGGTGTTTAAGCAACAATAAAGCAGTGAACGAGTGGTTTTTCCGGGTAATGAACCGCCTCTTTTTCCGTTGCTGGATAAATGTTTATACCGATATGCCTTGATGGAATAGAGTGATATATGGAGGTGGAAGCGGGATGCTTGTTTTTTGGGAAAAAGTGATTTTGCCCTTGTTGAATTGGGCCGGAGCAAAAAAAATCGTCGAGATCGGGTCCGAATTCGGCGGGAACACTTACAAGTTGCTCAATTATTGCGGTGCCACAAACGGTCAATTATTTGCCATCGATCCTGCGCCACAATATGATGTGCATGAATACAAGCGGATGTTTCACAAACAATTCCATATGATGATGGATTACAGCTTGGAGATATTGCCGCATCTGAACGGGTACGATTTTGTGCTCATTGACGGAGATCACAATTGGTACACCGTGTTCAACGAATTGAAGATCATTGAAACGATGGCTATGAAGACAGGAAAATTCCCTGTCGTTCTGCTGCACGATACGGAGTGGCCGTATGGGAGAAGGGACATGTACTATTTTCCGGAATCGATACCGCCTGCCTTCACGATTCCGTATGCGCAAAAAGGGATGGAGCATGGCCGTTCCGAATTGTTGGAATCGGGCGGGGTCAACTGGATGCTGAACAATGCGATTTATGAAAATAGGGAACGGAACGGCGTGCTGACCGCGATCGAGGACTTTTTGCAGCATACCCGGCTGCATCTCAGCTTCCATCAGCTTCATTCCCACAATGGGCTTGGAATCATCACGACTAAAAACAGGTATTCCGATGAACAAATCAAGACGATTCTGTCTGCCTCGCAATTATAATAGCGCAGAGCAAACCGGATGATGCGTTCTTATGGAGGTGGGAAGGACTAATGAGTGCGTCTCTATTCGGGATCGTCATTCCTGTCATGAATCAAATGGAAGTGACCAGAGAATGTATCGCTCACATTCGCAGCCATTCCTGCGGGCAGCTGCCGATATTGATTGTTGATAACGGCTCCCGCGCCGAATATATGGATGAGCTTCGCTCGCTTAGTGATTACTATATTCGAAATGAAGAGAATATCGGCGTGATTCCAGCCATGGATCAAGCGTGGCAGGTGCTCGACACCCCTTATATCATGTACCTGCATAACGATTTGTTCATTTTGGAACCGGAGTTTGATGTGCGGGTGAACCGGATACTGACGGAAGTTCCTTTTGTTGGGGTAGCCGGTTTTGGGGGAGCACACTCTGTCAATTGCGTCGGAGTGAGAACTTCATTCACAAGCAACTTGGTTGATGCCGAGAGCCATGGAACGAGACTGCTCGAAGACTACGCTCCTTCGGTCGTGCTGGACGGGATGTGCTTGATCGTAAGAAAAGAGCTGATACAACGGCTCGGCGGCTTAGTCAATCATTTTTCGATCCATCATTATTACGATATGGATATTTGTCTGGAAGCCATTTACCGGGGGTATAAAGTGCTCACGATTGGCGTCCCGATCCATCACCTCGGGAGCCGGACTGCTTCACAGCCTGAATATGCGGCATGGCTCGGCAAGAAAGGGTTGACAGACTGGGACTTGTTCGAAATGAACCGCAATCGGTTCGTGTCAAAGTGGGGGGGCCGGCAATTTGTTGTTGTGGATTCGCAATTCAACTACTGTGACGCACATGGCCCTATCTACATGAAAACAACATAAAGAAGAAAGCCAGTTCCGCACCGCAGCAGAACTGGCTTTCATGTACCGGTGAGGCGCTGCACCGCTTAAATCTTGAGGATACCGCCTTGGCTGGCGTTGGTGACCAGCTTGGAGTAACGAGCCAAGTAACCCGTTTTCACTTTTGGTTCAAAGTCCTTCCAAGTGGAGCGGCGGCGTTCGAGCTCTTCATCGGACACCTGCAGCTCAATTTTGCGATTGTTCAGATCCAATTCGATAATATCTCCGTCTTCCACGAATGCAATCGGTCCGCCTTCGGCCGCTTCCGGGGAGATGTGGCCGATGCTGATGCCGCGGGATGCGCCCGAGAAACGTCCGTCCGTAATGAGACCGACCTTCGCTCCCAAGCCCATGCCGACAATTTGCGAAGTTGGCGCTAACATTTCAGGCATGCCCGGTCCGCCCTTCGGACCCTCGTAACGGATGACGACAACATGGCCCTCCTTCACTTTGCCGTTCGCGATGCCGGCGAGCGCCTCGTCTTGCGAATCGAAGCAGATGGCAGGACCGATGTGACGGCCGCCGACGGATGGATCAACCGCGCCGACCTTCACGATGGCGCCTTCCGGAGCCAAGTTGCCGAACAGGACCGCGAGTCCGCCGCGCTCGCTGTGCGGATGATCAAGCGTGTGAATGACTTCGGCATTCTGAATGTCACAGCCAGCTACATTCTCGCGCAGCGTCTTGCCCGTAACTGTAATGCACTCGCCATGCAGAGCGCCTTCCTTCTTGAACAGCTCGTTCAAGACTGCGCTCACGCCCCCGGCATTGTGCACATCTTCGATGTGATAATCCGACGCCGGAGCGATCTTCGCCAAGTGCGGCACGCGCGCGGCCACCTCGTTAATGCGCTCGATCGGATATTCAAAGCCAGCTTCTCTTGCAATGGCCAGCGTATGCAGAACCGTATTGGTCGAACCGCCCAAAGCCATATCAAGCGCGAAGGCGTTGTCGATCGCCAGCTCGGTGACGATATCGCGCGGCTTAATGTCGTCTTTAATAAGGTTCATCAATTGCTTGGCAGAGCGCTTGACGAATTCGCGGCGTTCCGGTGACACGGCGAGAATGGTTCCATTGCCCGGGAGGGCGATGCCGAGCGCTTCCGCCAAGCAGTTCATCGAGTTCGCCGTGAACATGCCGGAGCAGGAACCGCATGTCGGACAGCCGAATTGTTCCAGCTCCTGCAAGCCTTCTTCATCGAGCTTGCCGGCCTGATAAGCGCCGACCCCTTCAAATACGCTGGATAAGGAGATGGAGCGTCCGGACGAATCTTTGCCGGCCTTCATCGGCCCGCCGCTGACGAATACGGTCGGTATATTGACGCGAAGCGCGCCCATGATCATGCCGGGTGTAATCTTGTCACAGTTCGGGATGCAGACCATGCCGTCGAACCAGTGCGCGGATACGACGGTTTCCAGCGAATCCGCAATAATCTCGCGGCTCGGCAAGGAGTAGCGCATGCCGATGTGTCCCATCGCGATGCCGTCATCGACGCCGATCGTGTTGAACTCGAACGGCACGCCGCCCGCTTCGCGTATCGCTTCCTTAACAAGCTTGCCGAACTCTTGCAAATGAACATGACCCGGAATGATATCGATATAAGAGTTGCACACCGCAATAAACGGCTTGTCGAAATCCTCTTCTTTGACGCCTGCAGCACGCAGCAAGCTGCGGTGAGGCGCACGATCAAAGCCTTTTTTAATCATGTCTGAGCGCATCTTTTTGGCTGTCATAAATGGTGAACCTCCGTCTCTCTTGCTCCCCGTTATGCGGGATGAATGGAATGTTAGCTTGCTTTTTTCAAAGTACGCCAATGGGTATTTCTTAGAGTCTATCATAACTGCTCTGCTTTTTCTACCAACTTTAAACAAGCTTTAGGCCGCATTCCAACAGGGAAAAACCGGAAAATCCAGCATGTTTTTATCGCTGAAAACGTATACATACTACGACATTATTCTCATTCTGTATGGAGGCATGGCGATGATGAAATCACCCCATCCGTATGAGCAATATACAGAACAGTTCGCAGAGCTGCAAGCGCCGCTCGCTTGTCTAAACCTGGATCTGTTGGAGCAAAATGCGCAGGAAGTGCTGAGACGCGCTGGCGCCAAACCGGTGCGCATCGCCACGAAATCGATCCGCTCGCTTGAGGTGCTGCGGTACGTCCTGACGCTGAGTCCAAGGTTTGAAGGGATCATGTGTTATTCGCCATGGGAGGCGGCTGCTCTGGCGCAGGCCGGATTCGCCGATGTTCTCTTGGGATATCCTACGATGGATGCCGCGGCATTGGCGGAAATAGCCAGATTCTCATCGAGAGCGCACTGGACGAATGACATCACTCTGATGGCGGACTGCCTAGAGCAGCTCCAATTGGCTGAGGCGATCGGGCGGGAGAAGGGCGCATGCTTCGCGGTATGTCTCGACATCGACATGTCCTCCTCCTTATACGGCATCCATTTCGGTGTCCGACGTTCGCCGCTCCGCACCGTTGAAGAGACACTGCGGCTGGCGGAGTACGTCCGCCGCTCCCCTTCGTTGACGCTCAGGGGCGTCATGGGTTATGAAGCGCAGATGGCGGGGGTAGCGGATTCCGTACCGGGCGCCGCCATGATGAACGCCTTCGTCCGCCATTTGAAGCGGCGATCGGGCAAGGACATTCAGGCTCGCCGCTCCCGTATCGTGCAGGCGCTATCTGCCGAAGGGCACGAGCTTGCCTTCGTGAATGGCGGCGGCACGGGGAGTCTGGGCTTTACCGCTGCGGATGCCAGCGTAACGGAAGTAACGGCCGGGTCTGCCTTCTTCAACCCTGCTTTGTTCGACCATTATGCAGGCTTGAAGCTGTACCCCGCCGCTTCGTTCGCGCTGCCTGTCGTCCGCGTTCCGAAGCAATGCATCTATACATGCTTCGGAGGCGGATACGTAGCTTCGGGGGCGGCGGGCAAGGATAAATATCCACGACCGATATGGCCGGAAGGCGGAGTGCTGCTCCCGAGCGAAGGAGCAGGCGAGGTGCAGACGCCGGTGAAATATCCGGCAGGGGGCAGCGCCGTATCGCTTCAGAGCGGGGATTGGATATGGTTCAGGCATGCCAAGGCAGGCGAACTATGCGAACGATTCCGGGAGCTGCACGTTGTGCAAGGCGGCGTCAGACTTGGAACGTGGGCAACTTATCGGGGAGAAGGGTGGTGCTTCGGATGAGATCGGCTTCAGAGCGGCTGCGTTGGAGCAACTGGTCGGGAACCGTGCAGTGCGAACCGGAGCGAATATTGCGCCCAGACACGGAAGACCGGGTATCCGAGCTTGTTCAAGCGGCAGCGCGCCTAGGAAAAACAGTGCGCATTATCGGCGCGGGCCATTCGTTCACCCCGCTTGGCGAGACAGCGGAATGGATGGTGCAATTGGACCGGATCCAGGGCATCCGCGAGCTGAACGAAGCGGAGGGCACCGCCACCGTCTACGCGGGCACGAGGCTGAAGGATCTGGGCGATCTGCTCTTTGCGAATGGATGGGCGCAGGAGAATCTGGGCGACATCAACCGTCAAACGATTGGCGGCGCAATCGGCACGGGCACGCACGGTACCGGGGCCGGATACGGCAGCTTGGCGACTCAAGCCGTGCGGTTCAGGACCGTGCTCGGGGATGGAAGCGTCGTGAACGTCGATGCCGGCCGTCCTGATTGGTTCAAAGCAATGCAAGTGTCGCTCGGCGCCTTCGGCATCATTACGGAAGTGACGCTGCGCATTGTGCCCGCCAAGCGCAAGCGCCTGATCAGCTTCCGCACGACGCTCGAGGAGACGCTGGCCCGGCTTGACGAGTGGCGGGTTCAGCACGAGCACTTTGAATTTTTCTGGTTTCCCCATACGGCTGGCACACAGGTGAAGACGATGAATACGACTGCAGTCGAGGCGAGGCCGAACAGGCGCTGGAATGAGTGGAGCAAATATGTGGTGGAGAACGGGCTGTTCTGGGGCATGTCGGAAGCATGCCGTCTCATGCCGTCTTTAAGCAGGCATGTCAGCCGGGCATCCGCGCGCTTCGTGCCCGTGTTCGATGAAGTGGGTTACGGTCACAGGCTTTTCGTCACGCCAAGACATGTGAAGTTTAACGAGATGGAATACAGTGTCCCGGCGGAAGCGATGCGCGGGGCTCTCCTCGACATTCAGCGCGCGGTGCAAAAGCGCCGTTTCGCCGTTCACTTTCCGGTGGAGTGCCGATATGTGCGGGGAGACGATATATGGCTGTCTCCGGCTTATGGCCGCGATTCGGCTTATATTGCGGTGCATATGTATAAAGGGATGCCGTTTCAGGCGTATTTTGAGGAGATGGAGCGTATCTTGCTGCATCACGGCGGCAGGCCGCATTGGGGGAAGTGGCATTCGCTGGCGGCGGAACAATTGCGCCCTCTTTATCCGAAATGGGGCCATGCGATGGCAATCCGCGAGCAATGCGATCCGGCCGGCATCTTGATGAATGGCTACGTCAGGCGGTTATTAGGGGAGTGACTTCGGGGGCGCACAACGAACCGCCCGTCAGCTCAGGAGGGCGGTTCTTATATTACCTATCATGTCTCCATGACGACATGGATTTTATTTTCTTTGCGCTTGCCGGCTCATTCTTGTCATTCCGCGGTGCAGCACGGACCGGCGCGTCCACGCCGCGATTTTGTCCCATTTCGGTTCAATGATTGGATGGCAGCATTCCCGAACCTGAGGCTGCGCCAGCATGATCGCGCCCGCAACCGAAGCGGCAATCAGCAGCGCCGTTTCAAACCCGGCGGAAATATGATTGTAAATCCCGGAATACACGACAAAGCGGATGACGATGCCGTGAATCAAAAAGACGTACAGCGTGCGTTGACCGAGAGCGGTAATGCCGTTGTTCCGCTGGGGCACCCATGCCAGAAAAGCGATGGAGGCGACGAGCTCCAATCCATAAATGCCAAGCCGCAGAACGGATGCCGTCAAGAAGCCGCCCGTCCATCCCAGCTCGCGGAATGTCATGTTGTTCATCAGCCAGACCGGATTAATTCGATTCGCGGTCATGTACAGCGCAACGAGAATTGCTGCGGATAAGGCTGCCGCCAGCAGGCGGAGCGCCGGCGTAATGCGGGCGCGGAACGCATCGAAGTTGAAGGCATAGCCGATGACGAAGAACGGCAAATATACGACGGACCGCGAGATGCCGAGCCATGCGCCTTCCACCGGAAGAAATCCGACGAGCACGCCGAGCATGATCGACAGTATGATCGGATGGCGGACTTGACAGCGAGTGAAGAGCATCATCATAAGCCGCCAGAACATGTGCCCGACAAGGAACCATAGCAATAGATACGGCATAAAGAACGAGTGCGTAATGCCCGGAACCCGGAACAGGAGCACATCGAGCAAGGAATATATCGATTGGAAAATGACATACTGCAGGGCAATCTGCTTCAATACGCGGATACCTGCTTGACCGTTCAGGTTATGACGAGCGAAATAACCGGTCACAAAAACGAACAGAGGCATATGAAACGCATAAATCCACAGAAATAGAGCTTTGATTTCCGGCATGCCGCCAATCAGAGGTTCGATGGCATTGCCGACAAATACGCATACGATTAATAAAAAACGCAAGTTTAATGCAAATGTTTCTCCACTCCCATGCAACGTTGCCAATGCTTTCTCGGGGGCGGTCCGTGTCAACCAGCGCTCCCTCATGGTATAAGTCCCTCCCTACGACATCAACCAATCGGCCTTTCTTTATATGTGAGACGTGATTCAAAAAGTCCGTTTACCTTTGAGCCCGCTCTGTTGGCCGAAATTTCTTATTATTTACAATTTAAAATTATCATAGCTGGTTGGCGTATATTGTGATTAACATCACAAAGACGGAGACGAAAGCGCTGCGCACTTTTGACAGAATTGCGAACGTTGCCCTGACTCCTTAGACACAAGCTCCTTCTTGAAGTAACATATCCGCATAGGGAAATTGAAAGGGGATGCAGAATATGTCTGCCGTGTCTGCTGATAGCCGCAGCCGCCGGCTCCAGCGTGTGCGAGCATATATACCGAATCAGCATGGAGCATGGGCCATGCTGATCGTGCCTTTCGCAATCGGCATGTTGGCGAGCCGGCCCAACATGACGCATGTGTGGCTGTTTGTGGCTTGGCTTGCTGTGTATTGCGGTTCCTTCGCATGCATGCAATGGTTAAAAACGAGGCGGACAACGGTGTACCGGGGTCCTATGCTGGCATACGGAGCAACATTTGCCGTATCGGCCATTGTCGTGGTTGCGCTGCGCCCCGATATTTGGCGGATGGGCGCGGTGATGCTGCCGTTGTTCGCCGTTAACCTGATGTTTGCCAAGCAGAAGAACGAGCGGCATTTGTTGAACGATTTCGTTGCCGTGTTGCAATTTTGCTGGATGCTCGTCATCTCGTTCGAGATCGGCGGCGGCACGGATTGGAGCCTGGCTTGGCGCTTGTTTGCCGCTTGTGTGCTGTACTTTGTCGGGACTGTATTTTACGTGAAGACGATGATACGCGAAAAAGGAAATCCCGTATATTATGCGTTATCGGTCATCGTGCACCTGATTGCGGCTTCTGCCGTTGGACTGTTGTTTCCAGCGTGGATTGCAGTGCCGTTCGCGCTCTTGTTCATCCGCGCGGTGTGGATGCCGAAGCAAGCCGTAACGGTGAAGCAGGTCGGCATTGCGGAGATCGGTTTTAGCGCCGTCACCGCTTGCTCGCTCATTGCGGTTCTCTAAACTGGCAAGGCTGTTCTGCCTGAATTGGGGAGAGCCTTGCCTTTTTATCGATTGACGGTGTGGCAAATATAGGATTATGATTAATGGCATGAAAGATAGAACCAATGGGTTGTGGAGCGAAGGAGGTTGCAGCATCATGCAAGCGTTGTCAAGGGGGAACGAACCAGAAGTAGTAACTTTTGGCGAGTCGATGGCGCTCTTTAGTTCTGCCGACACACGGGGGCTGGAGTACGCGCAGACGGTAGGAAAATCGTTCGGTGGCGCCGAGAGCAATGTGGCTATCGGCTTGGCGCGCTTAGGCCACCGTGTCGGTTGGTGCGGCCGGTTGGGGAAAGACCCGCTGGGCCGTCATATCTGGAAAGCGATTCGCGGGGAAGGCGTTGACGTCTCCCGGGCCGCGCTTGTCGGCGATGCGCCGACCGGCCTGATGATGAGAGAGCTTGTGGCGGGCAAATCGTCCGTATACTACTATCGTAAGGGGTCGGCCGCAAGCCGTATGGAGACGGAACATTTGGATATGCAATATATAAGTTCCGCACGCATGCTGCACGTTACCGGCATTACATGCGCCTTGAGCGACAGTAGTGCGGATACGGTGGCGGCTGCGGTTCGGACGGCGAAGGCGGCGGGTGTGAAGGTGTGCTTCGACCCGAATTTGCGGCTTAAGCTGTGGACGATTGAAGAGGCGCGGGCGCGTCTGCTTCCGTTGTCTCTCGAAGCGGATTATTTTATGCCGGGGCTCGACGAGTTGAAGCTGTTGTACGATACAGAGGATGAAACGGCGATCTTCAAGCGTCTATCTGAGCTGCCGGGCATCAGCATCGTCAAGGGCGGACAAGGCATGAACTACGTCGTCGAAGGTTCGCATATCGAGGAAATCTCCTATGAGCTGGTCGAGCATGCCGTAGATACGGTCGGTGCGGGCGATGCCTTTTGCGCCGGCTTTCTGTCCGGAATATTGCGCGGCAGCACTCCGGCCGAAGCCGTTTCATTCGGCAATGTGATGGGGGCGATGGTCGTGCAGGCGTTCGGTGATTGGGAGGCGATGCCGACTTGGGAGCAGGTGCAAGCATCGCTTACGAATGCGGTTCATATCGAGCGCTGATCGCTGATTAGGTTCCGCAAGCTTGATTTGCAATTCAGACCGCCCGATTTTCAGTTCGTTGCGGTGTTCCGCGCTTGGCTGCCGCACAGAAGATTAAAAGTAAGGTGCAAGTATGGGGAGGAGAGTCAACATGGAAAAAATTCGCGTTATCCAACAAATACACGAACAAGGTGTCGTTGCCGTACTGCGCGGGAATTCGCCTGAAGAGGTCGTTGAAATGGCGGCGCAGGCCATTGCCGGCGGCATTTGCGTCATTGAAGTGACGATGACGGTGCCGAATGCGCTGCAAGCGATCGAACAATTAAGACGGATGTACTCTTCGCAATCTTCCAATGTAGACCGCTTTGCGATTATTGGTGCCGGCACCGTGCTTGAGCCCGCCACCGCGCGCGCCTGCATTTTGGCCGGATCCGAGTTCATCGTCGGCCCGTCGTTGAATGCGGATACAATCAAGATGTGCAATCTGTACCGCATTCCGGTCATGCCTGGCGTAATGACGATTGGCGAAGTGCAGGAAGCGCTTGAACTGGGGGCGGACATTATCAAGCTGTTCCCGGGCAATCTGTATGAGCCGTCGATTATTGGAACGATTAAAGGCCCAATGCCGCAAGCGAACATCATGCCGACCGGCGGGGTCAACGTGGCGAATCTCGGCGATTGGATCAAAGCCGGAGCCGTTGCCGTAGGCATCGGTTCCGATTTGACGAAGGAAGCGATCGCATCCGGCGATATGACCTTGGTGCGCAAGAAGGCGGAGCAGTATATGGAGGCGTACCATCGGGCCAAAACCAATCTGTCGCTGCAGCCGCAATAGCAGCAACCAGCTCTTATGACTCATACAACCTCCTCATTTCCATGAAGCCGCGCATCGCGCAGCAATTTATTATGGAGCGGGGAGGTTGTCTATTTTCGGGAACGTTTGCTTGTAGGAACAGACAGGGCCGTGGTGAAGTGAAGAAAAAAGAAGGCGTTTTCAAGAGGCGGTGACCATCATGCCCTATCCGGAGCCGGCGCCACGCTTGAGCAAGCGAAGCCGCTTGCTGTGGAAGCGGTTGATTTCGTTCATCCATCAATGTCTCAGGCAGGTTACGATACGCCGCAGACTTACGACGACACTCGTCATTTTGGCGATTGTCCCTGTTTTGATCATGGGGGGATTCACGTTCACACAGACGACGAAGGATGTCCGCGATAAGGTCAGTTATGCATCTATCCAATTGCTCAATCAAGTGGCGAAAAATATTTATTACGTCAATCAACGCTTCGAATCGCTGTCTGATTACATTATGTATGACACCATGTGTGTTCTATGATATCGGCTACAACCGGTTCCGAGAATCCGATATTCAGGCGCTGTACCGCCAAATCGAAGCGCATACGGCATCGAACCGCCCCCGGGAATTATGGACGCACGTGAAGATGGTAAACGGGGATAATTGCTTGGTATACGCCCGCCCCATCAACAACATGAACGACTGGAGCCAGCGGATTGGCTATATTGTCGTAGCGGTGGATGAATATTTATATTCGACCTACACGTATGGCGATGTCACGATGGGGCAAGGCTCCAGCCTGTTCATCGTCAATACGGCGGGCAAGGTGATGTCGGCAAGCGATTATAGGCTGAAGGTGGGACAGTTCTATCCCGAACCGCATTTCAAGGACCGACTGCAAGTGGATTCGGAACGCTTGAACGGCGTCTTCACGATGAACCGGACGATTGATGGCTCCGAGGATCCCTATTTATTTGTGTATACGTACAGCGTATTCAATGATTGGTTTTTGGTCGGCTCCATACCTTATAACTATTTGAACGAGGAAGCGTGGAAGGCGCAGCGCGACTTCATCATGATTAGCGCCGTGCTGCTTGCGCTGTCGCTTGTCATTACGCTCGTCATCTCCACGAGCATTACGTGGCCCTTGAAGCGTCTGACGGATGAGACCAAGCGGGTATCGATGGGACGCTTGGACAATCGGATTGTGGGCCAAGGAAATGACGAGCTCGGCTTTCTCACGCACAAATTTAATGATATGGTCATTCAAATCAAGGACCTTATCGTGCGGACGGAGGAAGAACAGCGGCTGAAGCGGGAAATAGAATTGCAAATGCTGCAAGCGCAAATCAACCCGCACTTTTTATTCAACACGTTGAACTCGTTAAAATGGACGGCGGCTTTGAGCCAGGCGGAAAGCGTCAGCAAGGGATTGGGCGCCTTGGCCGACCTGCTTCGCCATACGATAGTGGACAAGAAGGAGCTTGTCACACTCCGCGATGAATTCCGCCAGCTGCGCAATTACGTGACGATTCAAAAAATGAGGTACGGGGAATTCGACGTCATTTTCGATGTCGATCCCGCGCTGCACGATATGTGCGTCATCAAATTTCTGCTGCAGCCGATCGTGGAGAACGCCATCATTCACGGGCTTGACACCGGGAAGGCGGAACGGGTCATTCAGATAACCGTTCGCCAGGTGACTGTGTCCGAATGCAAGAATGCACAGGGAACGCTTGACACGGCTGCAGGCTCGAAGGCAATGAAGGATTGGCCGGTGCTGCAAATCCAAGTGAGCGATAACGGTAAGGGCATGGATGAAGACACATTGTGCTCCTTTTTCACAAAGCAGCCAAAATCAAACCAGCGTCTTGCGAATATCGGCGTTCATAACGTGCTGGAACGCATTCGCCTTCAACTGCGTGTTGCCTTGAAGGAGAAGGAAACGAGAACGCGCAATGAGCTGTGGAAGGAGTGGCTTACGGACACGGACGCGGCCCGGAATGAAGCGGCTTGGGTGAAAAAAGCCGAACGGGCCGGCATCGGGCAGCATCTTAAGCAATGCGCCATGCTGCACATCACCGTTGATCGGTATGAGCAGGCGATTACGGCAGGCAAGATTAAGGACAAGCATTTGCTTCGCTTTTCTATCCAAAATTTCGTAAGCGACGTGCTGAATGAATATAAGCATTTCGAATGGATAGAGCTGAATAATAAAGACTTCGTGGTGCTGCTTGCCGAAGACGGGTATACGCGCGCGCTTATCCCCACATTGGCCCGCCATATTCAAAAGACGCTTCATATGTATTTAAATGTAAATGTAACGGTCGTATACACGGACGCATTCTCCCCCTTACAGAGTTGGCGCGGGGAATGGCATCGCTGCCGCCATACCGGAGAGCTCGTGTTCTATATGGACGATACGGAATCGCTGGAAGATATCCCGTGTCTGCAGGCGGAAGAGATGGAAGCCATGCGGCGTGAAACGAGCGAAAGCAAGGCGATGCTCTCTGCCAAAATGGCAGCGTGCGGATGCGATGGAGATTGGGCGATATTGATGGCTTCCGTTGATTATGTACTGGATGAAGCAAAAACAAACCGCATGCCGCCCCATGAGTTAAAGCGTCTGGCGGTAGACGTGATGAGGGAGATGAAGCTGGACACGAGCCTGGAGAACGAACAGCTTCTGGCGCGGATGCAGCAGTCCGAATCCTGTTATCAGCTGCGCGACTGCTGGTACCGGGCTATCTCCGCCCTCGCCGAGGCGCGCAATAACGATCTGGCCAGACATCGTCAGGAAATACGGGATGCCATTCTATTCATGAAGCGCAATTACCAGCACAAAATTACTTTGGGCATGATCCCGAGCGAAGTGAAAATGAACGAAAGCTATTTATCACGCTTGTTCAAGCAGGAAACCGGCCTCAATATGATGCAATACTTGACGGATATCCGGATGGAAAAAGCCAAGGATCTGCTGAAGGACCCGCAAGCGAAGGTGAAAGAGGTGGCGGCCATCGTCGGCATCGAGGATCCGTTCTACTTCAACGGGCTGTTTCGCAAGACGTTCGGTGAAAGTCCATCGCATTTTAAGGAGAAAATGAGCAGGAATTCCATCGTCTCCGTCGAATAATATAGCGACGCATGTAAAAGCGTTCACGTATTGAAATTCATGTAAGCGGTATACTTTTGTCATTTACGGCATACATATACTACACCTCCATTCAGACTCTGCTTTAGCGGAAGAAGGGCAAGTCTTCCGATACATGCCCTTCCTTCCATGCTTCGACATCATGCAGCATCATGCGGCATCCCAAACTCATGCGTAACCCTTCCTATATTGATATGAAACGTGTCATTCCGCCCATCACGATTACCCTTTCTTTTAAACTTGAAAAGTTCAAATTTCACACGTTGGCCATGATACAAACGCATTCAAGTGACATTTATCATACAGGATAGCCTGCTCCGGGTTTACCATTTTGTCATAACATCACAATTTGGCTCGACCTGTTTTCATGACAGCTTATCATAACGACAATCGTCCTGCCTCGCGGTGCACATCATCATTTTCGTATCAGGAGTTAGGAAAGGAGCAACTTTATGGTCACTTTGCCCAAAGTAAACGCACTTGGTTTCTTTGAGATCCGGCTGGAATCCATCGGAGGGCTTGGCGCGAATTTGGCTGGGAAAATGCTGGCGGAAGCCGGAGTAAACGGAAGCGGATTGAACGGCGTCAGCTTCTCTTCGTACGGTTCGGAGAAGAAAGGATCGCCGGTGAAGGCGCATATCCGATTCTGCATGCCAGAGACGCTTATCCGCGATACGACGCCGGTCGAACGTCCACATATCGTAGGTATATTCCATGAGTCGCTTCATAAGACAACGCATGTCACAAGCGGTATATACGAAGACAGCCTCGTGCTCGTGAACTCGACAAAAACGCCGGAGGAGTTGAAGGAGAAGCTGCGTCTCTCCGGAGGGAAAATTGCAGTCGTAGACGCAACCGGCATCGCTTTGGAGGAGAAGAACCGCGTCAATATGGCAATGCTGGGCGCCTTGTTCCGGCTGTGCGATTTTTTGGACGCGGAACAGATGAAGAGCGTCATCCGCAAATCGCTGGAGAAGAAATATCCGAACGCGGTGCAGCCGGCGCTGAACACGTTCCAGCGCGGGTACGATGAAGTGAAGTTCCGGACGTTCGCCTTCCCGGAAGGCATTGATCTGCCTGAGCCTGTGCGCTGGGACACGCCGATGCTTGGCTATGATACACAGCCTATCGGCGGGGTGGTCATAAATCCGGGCAATTCGATCCTCAAGGATTTGAGCATTTCGCGTGCGGGAATGATGCCGCACTTTTTATCTGACAAGTGCATTCATTGCGCGGCATGCGATAATGTATGTCCCGATTACTGCTTCGTATGGGAAGAGAAGCCGGATAAGAAGGGGCGCCCGCAGATGTTCCTGCAAGGCATTGATTACCAATATTGCAAAGGCTGCTTGAAGTGCGTCTATGCTTGTCCGACTGACGCGTTGTCCAGCGAGAGGGAAGAGGACGGGTATGCGGATGAGCACCGCGTTCCGCATCTGTTCGATTTAGCTGTGCGCCAGTAAATAGAGTGAGGTTAAGGGGGATGAGGACTTGTGGCAATCGAGTATGAAAAAGAAATGAAGAGCGGGACAGCAGAGCAGCGCATGGTGTACGAATCCGGGAACGAAATGGCCGCTTACGCCGCTCACCAAATTAATTATCATATTATGGGCTACTATCCGATTTCGCCGTCGACGGAAGTGGCGCAATTTCTCGACTTGATGAAAGCGAACGGACAGCACGATGTCAAGCTCATACCGGCGGACGGAGAGCATGGCTCGGCAGGAATTTGCTACGGCGCATCGACGGCGGGCGGACGCGTATTCAATGCGACGAGCGCCAACGGATATATGTATATGCTGGAGCAGATGCCGGTGCAATCGGGCACGCGCTTCCCGATGGTCATGAACTTGGTATGCCGCTCGGTATCGGGACCGCTCAACATTCATGGCGATCATTCGGATTTGTATTTTGCGCTCAATACGGGCTGGCCCATTTTGCTGTGCCGGGATCCGCAAGCGGTCTATGATATGAATATCATGGCGATTAAGCTGGCAGAGGATGCAGAGGTGCGCCTGCCGGTGCTCGTCGCGTTCGACGGCTATTTTACATCGCATCAGAAGCGCCGCGTGCACACGTTCGCCCACCGGGAAGACGTCCACCAGTTCATCGGGGAGCAGCCGGTGCGCGGCTTCGCCGACACGCTTGATCGGCACAATCCGATTACGGTCGGACCTTACATGAATGAGCCGGATTACATTAACAACTGCTATCAGCAGTCCATGGCCATGTATAAAGCCGGCGAGGTGTTCGACCGCATCCGCCAAGAATATGCTGTTCTGACCGGGCGCGATTATCCGATTTTGGATCTATATCGGATGGAAGATGCCGAGGTCGCCGTATTTTTGCTGAATTCGGCGGGAGAGATTATAAAGGACGTCGTCGATCAGCTGCGGGCAATGGGGATTAAAGCAGGGGCCCTATCGCCGAACATCATCCGTCCGTTCCCGGCGAAGGAGATCGCCGAGGCGTTGGCGCATGTGAAAGCCGTTACGATCGGCGATCGTGCGGATTCCTACGGCGGACACGGCGGCAACATGGTGAATGAAGTGAAAGCGGCGCTCTTGACGCACGGCAATCGCGACACGATGGTCATTAGCCGAATTTACGGGTTGGGCGGCAAAGACTTCTACTCCGAGGACGGGCATGCTTTGTTCGAATTCGCCTTGGAAGCGGTGCAGAAGGGGCGCGTCGAGAAGCCGTTCGATTATTACGGCCACACGCCGGGAGATGCGGTCAAAGCGCCGCAACGGGTACTGGAGCCGATGAAATATGAGGATTTGAAAACCGGGCTCATTACGGTCAAGCAGGATGAAGAGACAGGCAAGCTCAATGTCCGCATTCCGCCGCTGCGCCAATTGACGAAGAAGCCGAAGCGCATTGCCCCGGGGCACGGCGCATGTCCGGGCTGCGGCATTTTTTCGGGCTTGGAGCTGTTCTTCAAAGGGATTGAGGGCGATATCGTGGCTCTCTTCCATACGGGCTGCGCGATGGTAGTGACGACGGGCTATCCATACTCCGCACATAAAGCGACCTATATTCACAACTTGTTCCAGAACGGGGCGGCAACATTGTCTGGTGTCGTCGAAATGTTCTGGGAGCGCAAGCGGAGAGGCGAGCTGGACCAACTGAACTTGCCGGATGACTTCACGTTCGTCATGGTGACGGGCGACGGCGGCATGGATATCGGCATGGGGCCGGCCATTGGGGCCGCTTTGCGCAATCATAAAATGATTATTTTGGAATACGACAATGAAGGGTATATGAATACCGGGGCCCAATTGTCCTATTCGACGCCGCTCGGGCACCGCACCTCGACGTCCAACGTAGGCAGCGTGCAGGCGGGCAAGATGTTCCATCATAAGGATACGGCGCAGATTATGGCTGCGACGAACATTCCTTACGTATTTACGGGCAGCGAAGCGTATCCCCAGGATCTGCTCAAAAAGGCGGCCAAGGCGCAGTGGTATGCCCAGAACGAAGGATTGGTGTACGGCAAAATACTCATCACTTGTCCGCTGAACTGGCTGTCCGAGGATAAGATGGGGACGCAAATCGTAAATGCGGCTGTAGAATCCTGCTTCTTCCCGCTCTATGAGGTGGAACGCGGCGTTACGAATATTACGTACAATCCGGAAGAGAAGAACAAGAAAATCCCGCTCTTGGATTGGCTCAATATGATGGGCAAGACCCGGCATATGGCGAAGCCGGAAAATGCGGACACGCTCAATCAATTCGAACAAGAAGTAGAACGCCGATGGAGCGTGTTGAAAGCGAAGCACGAGCATCCGGATTTATAAGGAACAGAGTAAAAAGGCAAACCTGCGAGGCATCTTCAATTCCGGAATGATGCTCCGCAGGTTTTTTTGTGTCCGTGGATATGCGGAAAAAGGAAAATAGGGGATGACAAGGTGGTGATCAAGTTCCATTCTCCCAATGTGTCAGAAAGGGTGAACAAAGGCCCGTGCTTCAGACGGTTGCAAGCACCAGCCGATTGAGATTGAGTTGAACTCCCGGGCGATACTGGAATCGCTGGCCGAGGTTTTCCCATTGCGGCACTGTGCGCTATACTTAATTACATAATAATTTAAATAAAAAAGGGAGGAAAGCGAACATGATGCCAAACGGACATTCCGATTCAATGCTCCAAGCCCATGCCAATCAGCTGGCAGACTGGCTGAGCCGCAGCCGTTCCGTCGTCTTCTTCGGCGGCGCCGGCACTTCTACGGAGAGCGGCATTCCCGACTTTCGTTCCAATGACGGTATTTTTGCGGATGACGAGACATTCCGCCACCCGCCGGAGGTTATATTAAGCCGTTCCTTTTTTGCGCACGATCCGGACACGTTTTATCGTTTTTACCGGGCGAAAATGATTCATCCAGCGGCAGAGCCTAACGCGGCCCACCGCGTGCTCGCCCAGCTGGAGCAAGATGGCATCGTCAAGGCCGTTGTTACGCAGAACATCGACGGCTTGCATCAAGCGGCAGGAAGCGAAGAGGTATGGGAACTGCACGGCTCCATCCATCGCAACGAATGCATGGCATGCCGGGCGAAATATGGACTGGACAGCGTTCTGCACAGCGAGAGCGCGATTCCGGCATGCCCCAAGTGCGGCGGCATGTTGAAGCCGGACGTCGTGCTGTACGAAGAGCAGCTGAATGATGACGTCATTGCGCATGCCGTCTCGCGGATTCGCGAGGCAGACTTGCTCATCGTGGGCGGGACTTCGCTCACGGTGCAGCCGGCGGCCAGCTTTGTCCGGCTGGCGGCCAAAGCTAAGCTTATACTGATGAACCGGACGGCAACGAGCGTTGACGCATACGCGGACGCGGTCTATCGCGAACCGATGGGGGCGCTCTTCGAGGCAGCCTATAAGCAGCTACGAGGAAAAGGGGAATAAGAGCATGCGGATGATGGGGATTGACTTAGGCACGACAAATCGTAAAGTCGGCCTGTTTGATGAGACGGGACAGCTGATTGGTCAAGTGAGCCGTCCGACGGAAACGGTAGATTCGAAAGAAGGCTTTGTCGCATATGACCCGGAAGCGCTGTGGAATGACGTGGCCGCGATGATTCGCGAGCTGATGGCGGCATTCGGGACAGAGCCTGTCGCCTATATTGGCATTACCAGCATGGCGGAGAGCGGATTGCTCGTGAACCGCAGCACCGGAGCGGTGCAATCCCCGTTCCTGCCTTGGTTCGAGACATGCTCGGCCCCGCAGGCCGAGCGGATTCGCCGTGAAGGCACACCGCTTGAGCTGTTCCAACGCACTGGGCTGCATTTATCCTTCAAGCATGGCTTAGCGAAGCTGCTCTGGCTGAAGGAACGCGATCCGGCCATGTTCGATGATGCTGTCTGGCTGTCCGTGTCCGGTTATATTGCCTACCGCTTGACCGGCGTGATGGCGTGCGACCCGACCCTTGCGACGCGCACCTATGCTTACAGCATACCGAAGCAGGCGTGGGACAAGGAATGGATCCGTCATTTTGGCTTGAACGAGGACCTATTTCCGGAGGTTCGTCCGAGCGGCGTGCCGCTTGGTCCCGTCACTGCGGCCACGGCCGCGGCGCTGCGTCTTCCGGAAGGGGCTGCGGTAGGTATCGGCGGGCACGATCATGTATGTGCCGCTCTCGCGGTCGGAGCCGTAGATCCCGGCGACGTATATGTGTCGATGGGGACGGCGGAGACGCTCGTGGGGACAATCGAGAAGCGGGCATTGGGCCAGGCTGAATTTGAAACGGGATTATCCTACGGCTTTCATGTCGTTCCGGGATATCATTTCTGGATGGGAGGCAACGCTTCCTCCGGCGGCGCCGTGGAATGGATTCGGCGGCAGCTCGCAGACGAGGCCTTATCCTACGATCAGATTAAAGAGCTGATGCTTGGGGTGAACGAAGGGCCTGGCGAAGCGATGTTCTTCCCGTATTTATCGGGCAGCGGCGCGCCATTCCCGAATTCACGCACGCGAGCGGCATTGATCGGGCTGGCTCAATCCCATGGCAAGAAGGAATTACTGCGCGCCGTGTTTGAAGGGACCGCCTATCAGCTTGAAATGATCCGGCGAAGCGCGGAACGGAACTCGGAGCATGCCATTCGCTTCATGCGGGCGGTTGGGGGCGGCACGAGGCTGCCGGCATGGCTGCAGATGAAGGCCGACATATCCAACATTACGCTCGTCGTGCCGCCGATTGAAGAAGCGACGATGCTGGGGGCGGCTTGCGCGGCCGCGCTTGGCGCTGGATTTTACGGCAATGCCGAAGAGGTGCGCGTGGCGATGCAGAGCCGCGGTGTCGTGGAGTATGCGCCGGATGCGGGGCGCCATGAACGTTACCGTCAAGCATTCGAGGAGCGATACGTCCCGATGGCGGCGCATTTAAGAGGTTTGTCTTGACGGATTCATAAAGATTAAAAAGCCGCCTGCATCAGGTTAACGCTGCAGGCGGCTTATGATTTTATTACTTTTTTTTCAATATGGACGACAGCTTCTCACTCCGCGGCGCGGCAATCAGATTGCTATTTACTGCGAGCATCCGCCTGATCCGGTTGCAGCGTGCTGCTCCGGTAGAAGGTGGGCGACTGCCCGTAGAAGCGCCGGAATTGCCGCGAGAAATACAGCGCGTCAGGTATGCCGACAGAGGCGGCGATTTGCTCGATGGTCAAATTCGGACGCTCCCGCAGCAGCTGCCTTCCTTTGTCGATGCGCAGCTTCAAGAGAAAGGTGACCGGCGTCATTTCGGTGACGCGTTTAAATATACGAGATAAATACGCTCTGCTGTAACCTAAGCTGTCTGCGATCTGCTCGATGGATAACGGGTGCGCATATTGCGTTGACATCATCTGAATCATTTGTCTTACCGTCTGTTGAATTTCGGATTCCGGTCTGAGCCGGACATCCTCACCGGCGCTGCGCTGATGATCCGCATACTCTGCCATAATGAGATGGAGGCAGCCGTGCGCAACTAAATCGGCAGCCGCGCGCCGCTCGTGAAAAGCATGCCGAATCCGGTCCATCCATTGCGGAGCTTCACATTGCAAGCCTGCGCTGACGACCGGCCGCTGTGGCGTAAAGCCGGCAGCGCGCACTAGCGGCTCGGCGCGTTCCCCCTTGAAGGCGATCCAGCGGTATTCCCATGGGGCATGCGCATCGGATGCGTAACTGACCAGTTCATTCGGCGCAATGAGAAAAGCGTCCCCCGGTCCTAGCGGATAGGACTGCGTCTCGGTTATAAACGTGCCGTGACCGTCCATAATATGGTGCAGCAAATAGTAATCGTACAGCTTGGGACCGAGCTTGTGGAACGGAGGAGTCTGACTCTCGCCGGAGAACAGGACATGAATCCCTTCCCGCTCGATCAACATCGGGTTGGAGGCTACGGAATACGTCTCGTCCTTGGGCAAGGCAATCCGCGCCGGTTCATCGACAGCATCCGGCTTGCTGTTGTTCAGGTTCAGATCATCTATGGAGCGTGTCATGCTCTCACCCCCTTGCGCTAACCGTTCTATTCATGTCTATTGTATCATGAAAATAAACCGGGGTCACATTTGTCTATATGATGTGCACATCACTATATTACAGCATCCTGCGTATTACAGTATGATGAACGTAAGAACCAAAATAATATGTTGAATTTTCAGAGTCGTTCAAAAACCCCCTTTGATCGCGAAGTTGCGAGATGCTCTTCGACATCGAATCTCGCATCACTCCGGAATAATATATACTTTCAAAGCAGGTTGCCTGAGAAGCATTTCCAATGCTGAAAAGCGGTCTTTTTGAACACGGACTTATTAGGAGGTAAAGTGTCATGGAAGCAAACGCATTGCTCTCGCGATTCGAGCAGGAATTTGGGACAAGTCAAATACCGGTTCGTTTTTTCCATGCCCCAGGCCGGGTGAATCTGATCGGTGAGCATATCGATTATAACGGAGGCTACGTTCTTCCGGCTGCATTGGAGTTCGGGACGACATTGCTGATTCGACCACGCGGGGACGGGATCATTCATTTGGCAACGACCAATTTCGATGTTCAGCGCAGTGTAAATATAGGCGATATCAAGCATGCGAAGAGCGGGGAGTGGACGGATTACCCGATCGGCGTCATGATCGAGCTTCAGGAATCCGGACGCGGTATCGCGACCGGGTATGACTTGCTGTATCATGGGGAAATCCCGAACGGAGCCGGGCTGTCCTCATCTGCTTCTTTGGAGGTCGTGACCGCTTATGCCTTGTTAGTCTTGGAAGGGCGCGCGATTGATCGCACGGATATCGCCGTCTTGTCCCAACGGGCAGAGAATCGATTCGTTGGCGTCAATTGCGGTATTATGGATCAGTTTGCCGTGGCGAATGGCAAAGAAGGGCACGCCATTTTGCTTATGTGCGATACGCTGGAATACGCGCATGTGCCGTTCCATACGGACGGCTATAAGCTGGTTATTGGCAACACGAACAAGCGCCGCGGACTGGTTGATTCCAAATATAACGAGCGCCGTTCCCAGTGCGATCAAGCAGTGCAGGCGCTGCGAAGCGTGTGGCCCGAGCTTGAACTGCTGGCCCAGCTCAGCGAAGTGCAGTATCAAGCGAATCAGCATGTCATTGCCGACGAGACCGTACGCAGACGGGCGGAGCATGTCATTGCCGAGAACGGCCGTGTGCTGCAATCGGTGGAAGCGCTCAAAGCGAGCGATCTGGAACGATTCGGCGAGCTGATGATTGCTTCGCATGTATCGTTGCGCGACCTGTATGAGGTCAGTTGCGCCGAGCTGGACGTGATGGTGGAGGAGGCGCTCCGGGTGGAAGGGACGCTTGGCTCGCGCATGACAGGCGCCGGATTCGGCGGCTGCACCGTATCCCTCGTGCGCGAGGCGGCGGTTGAACGGTTTATTGCACAGGTCGCAGCAGAATATGAGCGGCGCACCGGATTGAAAGCAGAGTTCTATGTATGCAATGTCGGTGACGGCGTGCATGAGATAACGAAATAGAGTGCAACAATGGAGGGGGAGGCATAAGAAATGGCTGTGTTAGTAACAGGCGGCGCAGGTTATATCGGATCGCATACGGCAGCGGGATTGCTGGCGCGCGGGGAAGAGGTTGTTATCGTTGATTCGTTGGAGACCGGGCATGGGGCCTCGGTGCTGGGGGGCACGCTTCATGTCGGAGATATCCGTGACAAAGCCTTCTTGGAAGACGTGTTCGGGCAGCATGATATCGATGCGGTCGTTCACTTTGCGGCTTATTCTTTAGTAGGAGAAAGCATGCAGAACCCGGCCAAATATTATGACAACAATGTGCATGGCACGCTCGTGCTGCTGCAAGCGATGCAGCAATTCGGGGTAAAGCGCATCGTCTTCTCTTCGACGGCCGCGACGTATGGCGAACCGGAACGGACGCCGATTGAAGAGACGGCCAAGACGAACCCGACGAACGTATACGGCGAGACAAAGCTGACGATGGAGCGGATGATGCGTTGGTTCGGCGAGACGCACGGCTTGAAGTACGTGTCGTTAAGATACTTTAATGCGGCGGGCGCGCACGAGAGCGGGCTTATCGGAGAAGATCACCGGCCTGAAACGCATCTGGTGCCGCTCGTGCTGCAGACCGCGCTTGGCAAACGGAAAGAAATGGCCGTATTCGGCAACGATTATCCGACCGCGGACGGCACATGCATACGGGATTACATTCACGTAAGCGATTTGGCGGATGCCCACTTGTTGGCGGTAGATTACTTGCGGCAGAACGGGAAGAGCGACGTGTTCAATTTGGGCAGCGGCAACGGGTTCTCCGTCTTGGAAGTGATTCAAACGGCCGAACGCGTGACGGGGCTGCCGATTCCGACGGTCATTCGCGAGCGCCGCGCCGGCGACCCTGCCGTGCTCATCGCCTCGGCTGACAAGGCGAAATCGGTATTGGGCTGGGAACCGAAGCGGGAAAACATGGAGACGATTATCCAGAGCGCATGGCGCTGGCATCAAGCGCATCCCAATGGATACGCGGAATAGGGGAGGAGAAGGACGATGGCGCATGACATGATGAAAGAAGCGCGAGATTCAGTCTCAACCGATCGTGCTGCCTGGCAGATTGAAAGGCTGGTTCGCTACGCGTTACACAAAGAGATGGTCGGCACATCCGATCTGCCTTATGTCCGCAATCAATTGCTCGATCTGTTCCATATTGCCGAGCCTTGCGCGGGGTACGGAAACGACGCTTGGAACGATGTCCCGGACGAACCCCAATCGATGCTTGAAGACCTGCTTGATTACGCGCATGTCATCGGGATGATACCGGACAACACGATCACCCGGCGCGACTTGCTTGATGCGAAAATTATGGGTCTGCTTATGCCGCGTCCCTCGGAGACGAATGCGCGTTTCGAGCGGCTGCGGGCAGAAAAGGGGATTGAGCGGGCGACAGATGACTTTTATGAGTTAAGCAAAAACTGCAATTACATCCGGATGGATCGCGTTCGGAAAAATGAATACTGGCTTCACCACAGCGAATTCGGCGTAATGGAAATGACTATCAATCTGTCCAAGCCGGAAAAAAGCCCGCAGGAGATTGCTCAGGCAGGGCAAGCGTCCATATCGGACTATCCGCAATGTCTGCTCTGCGTCGACAATGTCGGATATGCGGGGCGGCTCAATCATCCGGCTCGTCAAAATTTGCGCGTCATTCCGCTGCAATTGAATGAGGAGACGTGGTTCTTCCAATACTCGCCGTATGTGTATTACAATGAGCACAGCATCATATTCCGCAAGGAACATGTTCCGATGACGTTGACTCGCAGCACCTTCAGCCGTCTGCTGGCGTTCACGGAGCAATTTCCGCATTACTTCATCGGCTCGAATGCGGATCTGCCGATCGTAGGCGGCTCTATACTGAGTCACGATCATTTTCAGGCAGGCAGGCATACGTTTCCGATTGAAAGGGCGCCGATGGACACGGAATTTACGCATTCTGCTTATCCGGGAGTGACGGGGGGCATCGTGCAGTGGCCGATGTCAGTGCTGCGCTTGCGTTCCGATATTAAAGATATGCTGCTGCAATGTGCGGATGAGGTATATGAGCAGTGGAAGGGCTACAGCGATCCAAGCGTAGAGGTGCTCGCTTCGACATCCGGAGCTGACGGGGAGATTAGACATAATACGGTGACGCCGATCGTGCGGCGCCACGGAGCGCTGTACGAGATGGATCTTGTGCTGCGGAACAACCGGACCAGCGAGCAGCATCCGGAAGGCATCTTCCATCCGCACCGCCATCTGCACCATATCAAAAAAGAGAATATCGGTCTCATTGAAGTGATGGGGCTGGCGATACTCCCAGGCCGTCTGCAGCAGGAAACCGGACGAATCGCGTCCTTGCTGACAGGCCGGGATGATTGGCAGACGCTGCGGCTGGATGAGAAGGACGCACTATATCCGCATGCCGCATGGATTGACGCGATGCTGGAGCGTGCGGGCACGACGAATTCACCAGCGGAAGCGATGGACATCATCCGCAGTGAAATCGGAACGAAATTCGTTGAGATTTTGGGGACTGCGGGTGTGTTCAAGCGGGACAGTCAGGGGCAGGAAGCGTTCCGGCGTTTCGCAGCCGCTGCCGGGTTCCAGAGTTGAATGATGGGGGGCGAAATGCTTGAATCAACTAAGCATTGATAAGATACAACATGAGCGTTTTGGTGCAAGTCTGAAGCTGGAGAACGAAACTTATCGTATTATCGTGCCGCTTGTCTATGGCATTCGAATTATGCACCTGAGCTTAAAGGAAGGCGAAAATGTATTTTTTGAGGATACGGAAGGAAGCATCCGCCAAGCGGGACCGGAGTTCCATGCATTGGGCAGTGATGGCTGGCTGCTGCGCGGGGGACACCGTCTATGGGCAAGCCCGGAAGCATATCCGCGCACATACGCGCCGGACGATAAGCCCATTGAGTATGTGTTGACCGAATCGGGAGTCAAATTCATCTCGCCGGTCGAGCCTTGGACGCATATCAGCAAAGAGATCGAACTTATTTTTACTGATGAAGAGATTACGGTGCTTCACGTTATAACGAACAAGGGGCCATGGCCAATCGAGCTGGCGCCTTGGGCGTTATCGGTCATGGCGCCGGGCGGCACCGCGGTCGTTCCGCACGCCACACGTGAAACAGGCTTGTTGCCGAACCGTTCGATCGCGCTATGGCCATCTGCGAAGATGAACGATGAGCGCGTCACTTGGGGCGAGGAGTCGATAGCCGTTCGTCAATCCTCTGAATTTCAACAGGCATTTAAATTCGGGATGCACAATGAGGAAGGCTGGGCGGCGTATATCCGGAACGGCGTTGCGTTTGAAAAGCGTTACGAGCCGCAGCAGGATGTCCAGTACCCGGATTTCGGCAGCTCGTTCGAACTATATACGAACGCTCACATGCTAGAGCTTGAAACATTGGGGCCGCTGGTCACAATCCAGCCGGAACAGACGGCGAGCCACACGGAGTATTGGCGTCTGACCGCTTGCCAAGATGCAGAACACTATTTACGTCTCAGATCGGCAGCCCGATAAGCCGGAGTGATTTGCGGCGCCCTCTCCTCCCGATAGCATTAAATCCGCTTGAATGCGAAGTAAATGCAGGCGGAGAGGGCATCTGTCTTGAATTCGCATAATTGATACGAAAGGGTCTTTACAATCGGATGGAAAGACGGTCATAATGAATCCGTGGGAATCATAGCCTCCATAATGAAGGGAGAGATATTATGCGTATTCGTAAATGGCTGGCGCTCGGACTAGCCGCCATGCTCGTCGTGGTGGCGGGCTGTCAATCGATCGGCGGGCTTGATGTAGCGAAGGTGCTGAAGCAGCAGCTTGATGTCACATCGGCTGAATCCAAGAGCACCGTATCATTAAAGCTTGATCTGGCAGACCATGCGAAATTGAGCGATGAAAACAAGCAAGTCATTCAATGGTTGAATGATGCGCAGATTACCATCGATGCCAAAGCGCAAGACAGCACTCATGTTTCGATGGAAGGCAAGCTGAAGGCGGCCGGTCAGGAAGTGCCGTTTAAGCTAGGCATGCAAGATACTCAAGTGGCATTATGGGTGGAAGGCGCGAAATCGCCGCTTCTCATCGGCAACCAAGGCTTGGCAGCCGGTATAGTCGCGCTGCCGACGGATGAAACAACGAAGCAAGCGCGATCCTTCATGAAATCAACAGTGGATTTGTTCGTCAAACATGCTCCGAATCCTAAGAAAGCCGACGTATCGTCTGTGAACGAACAGATTGCAGGTGAATCTTTGCCGCTCAAGAAGCTGCACATGGAATTTACCGGCGAGGAACTGATTCCTTGGATTAAAGAAACGCTGCAATCGGTTCTGAAGGATGAAGAGGGATTGAAGGCATGGTTCCAAGAGATGGGCAAACTGTATGGTCCAATCTTCGTGGCAGGCATGGTTCAGTCGTTCGGCGATGAATCGACGCAGATGGATTTCTTGAAAGACGGCGAAGTGCTCGGTTTGACGGCATACAAGTGGGTAATGGAAAATGCGCCGAAGCTGGTGAACGAACTCGATGCGGCATTTGCCGGACTGGTCAAAGAAACGCCGGAACTGGCAACGGTGCTGGGTCCGAATACGAAGCTGTCGCTGGACTACTATGTAGACGGGCAGTCTAATGTTCGCAAATCTTCCGTGCAGCTCAGCGTGGCACTGCCGGCTGGCCAAGACATTCCGCTAAAAGGCATTACATACGCGATCACGTCGGAACTTAGCAACATCAATGGCAACGTGAAGGCGGATGTTATGGATACGGCGAATGCCGTCAAGGTGGACGATCCGAGCATGACGCCAGGAAAGTGGCTTAACCATTTCGATTCCAAGTCGGTTGTATACAGCTGGCTGCAGACGACGGGCATTACGCACAAAATCGCAATGCTGCCGATGAAGAGCGGCGACTTCGACGATTGGTTCTATGACGAGCCGCTTCCGTACAACAAGAACGGCAGCATGATGGCTCCTCTTAGTGGCGTCACGCAGCAGTTTGATGCAGTGTTGAAGTTCGACAGCAGCACGAAGCAAATCGCTATCATTGATGATATAACTGGCAATCGCATTGAAATGAAGCTTGGCAGCAAGGAAGCGACAGTCGGCGGACAGGCAATGACGTTGCCGGTCGCGCCGGAAATTAAGGACGGCAAGCTATACGCTCCGCTTCGTTCTCTCGGAGACATGCTCCACTTTACGATTAAGTTCGAAGAGACGGAGTATGGCAGCTGGATTACGCTAGAGCGCAAGTAAATAGATGCGGCACCAAGGAAGCCAAAGCTTGAACCGGATGGTTCGGGCTTTGGCTTTTTGCATGTGAAGAAGGCCGGATATGAAGAGCGCCTAACAGGCGTCATTTATAACCGACCAAGCGGGACATTTCCTGCGTCATTTGCAGCAGCGCGCTGAGCCAGCGTTCTACATTCGGCTCCATCCGGTCACTCGGTCCGATGAGACTGATCGAGGCATTTACACTGCCATCCGCTTGATAGATCGGAGCGGCGATACCCGTAACGCCGACATTGCGCATGTTGGAGCTAATCTCATAGCCGCGGCTGCGTATGAGTTCGAGACGATGGCGGATTTCCTCGGGATCGGTGAGCGACTGTTCCGTAAACGCGGCAATCGGGTCGCTGAGCACGGCCTCCCGCATTTCCCCGGGACTGAAAGCGAGAATAACGCGCGATGCGCTCGTCGCGTACAGGGGGAAACGGCGGTATGCATCGATGATGAAGCGGATAGGCAATGGAGAATCCAGCTTGTCCACATAGATGGCATCACGATGGTCCCGAATGCACAGACAGACGGATTCTTTCGTCAATTCAGCCAACTGCTGCAAATAAGATCTGGAGAAGCTGACCCAATCGTCGTCATGCTTTACTTTGTTGCCCAGCTCCAGAAGAGTATAACCGAGCGAGTACAGCTTCGTGCGTGAATTCTGCTTGATGAATCCCTCGCTTTCAAGCGTGGACAGCATTTTATGCACAGCCCCTTTGGACCACTGCAGTTCCTTGCTTAGGTCGGTGACGCCCCATTCTTTGTCGCCGTCAAGAAATACTTTAAGCAGCGTACAGCATTTCTGTACGGAAGTCAGATAATGTTCCATATCCACTCTCTCCCAACCCTGCATCTCAACACGAATCAACATTTTTCCAAAAAAGTGATTAAAATGTGACAAAATTCATGGTATCTATATTGAACATACCAAATTGCTGTGCTAAAATCAAACCAATATTCACCATTCATAAACAATGTTCACTATATGTGAACAAATTGGGGAGGGAAATAATGAAGGCACATCGCTGGGGTTCGTTGATATTGGTTTTGACGTTGGCAGGCTCTTTGTTGGCAGCTTGCGGAGAATCGGCTTCGACCCAAAGTAATGGAAGCGATTCCAATTCTTCAACTGCGCTTGCAGGCGAACTGATTGTTGCCGGTAACGGTGCGACGGTCGAAGCCTTGATGAAGGATGAAATTTTCAAAAAGTTTAATGAAAAATACCCGGAGGTCAAGCTGTCCTATGTGTCGGGCGTGTCGACCGATATCGTAGCGAAGGTCGCTGCCCAGCAAGGATCGCCGCAGATAGACGTCGCTGTCATCGAGGGCGGCGAACATGAGGCGGGACGCGCAAAAGGCCTGTGGGAAACGCTTGAGCCGAGTCAGATTCCGAATATGTCCAAAGTCGATGAAACATTAAAGGTGAATGAAAACAGCGGAGCAACCGTCAACTTCACACCGATGGGCATTTCGTACAATGTCAAGCTTGCGCAGGAGAAAGGGCTGCCTGTTCCTGACTCATGGAATGACCTGGCCCGTCCGGAGATGAAGGGAAATATCACGCTGACGGAAATGTCCAGCAACTTCGGGCGCTCCGCTACGATTATGCTTGCTTATGCCAATGGCGGATCCGAAAAAGACATGACCGCAGGATTCGAAAAACTGAAAACGATTGCCGCGTACATGCCTACCTTCGCGAAGACGGCCGCCCAGCTGCAGCAAAATTTACAAAATCACACATCCGTGTATACGGCCTGGACGATGGCGCGCAGCATCGTGCAGAAGGATCAAGGCGTGGAGCTTGAATTCGTTATTCCGAAGGAAGGGGCGAATATCGTGCCTAACGTTGCCTCTTTGGTGAAAGGCGCCAAGCATCCGGAGGCTGCAAAAGCGTTTATTGATTTCCTGTTGACCGAGGATGTCCAGATACTGTACGCGACCAAGCTGTATTACAATACGGCCGTCGATGTGAAATTACCGGAGGACACGGGCAGGCTGCTTGATTTTGACAAGAGCAAAATCGTGGCGCTCGATTACGGGGTCATCAGCCAAAATACGAAGGATTGGCTAGATACGTTTAATAAGGAAGTAGCACCTCAGGTCGGCAAGCAATAATTCGGGTTCATGGCGAATACTTATCGGAGCGGAGGCATGTTCATGACACAATATGACGTAGAACTGCAGGGCGTCCACAAGCGCTTTGGAGGAACGGCCGTCGTTGACAATTTCAACTTGCAGGTTGAGCGGGGAGAGTGCGTCACGTTTCTCGGTCCTTCAGGCTGCGGGAAGACGACGACATTAAATATGATCGCCGGCTTCTTGGAACCGGATGGAGGAGAATTGCGCATTAAAGGCAAGCCGATGAATGGGGTCCCTGCGAACAAGCGCGATCTCGGCATGGTGTTCCAGACCTACTCGCTGTTCCCGCATATGACTGTGGAAGAGAATGTCGCTTATGGCCTGAAGCTAAGAAAGACGTCCAAGAGCGATATGCGGGCGCGTGTGCGCAAGGTGCTCGAATTAGTAAAGCTGCCGCATGCGGCGGATCGTTATCCGAAGCAGTTATCCGGCGGGCAGCGTCAGCGCATTGCAATTGCGCGGGCGCTGGTGACGGAGCCGTCCCTGCTCTTGCTTGACGAGCCGCTCAGCAACTTGGATGCGAAGCTGCGGGAAGAATTGCGCGAGGAGCTGAAGCGGCTGCAGCAGGAGATCGGGGTAACGACAATTTTCGTGACGCATGATCAAGAAGAAGCGATGTACTTATCCGACCGAATCGTCGTCTTGGATCACGGCAAGGTGGAGCAAATCGGCGCGCCAGAGGATATCTATCATTGCCCCGCGTCCGCGTTCGTGCACGAGTTCATCGGGAAATCGAACCGATTCGAGGCGGCCGTCACCTCTCAGTCAGACGGGAGCGGGACACTTATGACGACAAACGGCCTCGCTTTGAAGGCAGAGCATCGTACGTATCCGTTCCAGGAAGGGGAGCGGGTATCGGCCTATGTCCGCCCCGAGCATATTCGAATGGCTGCTGCTCACGAGGGCCGCGATGCTGCGGCTGGTCTTGGTGCAGACAATACAGTCTACGGCACGGTGCGCCTCATGTCTTTCCTCGGGTCCTATGGCGAGCTTGTCGTCGACGTGGAGGGGGTGCCGGTGACCGTTCGCACGCATACGCTCCGGCGCCAAACGGGATTCGGAGAAGGAGAGCGCATTAAGCTCATGTGGGATGCCCACGACGTAAGCGTCTTTCCGTGGAAGGAGGAGTAAGCGATGTCCAAGCTTGCGCGCAACAAAGTGTGGGCAGCGCTGCTGCTGCTCGTCCCGAGCTTCATTATTATCCTCGGCGTGTTCGTGCTGCCGATGCTTTACATGCTCGTGATTAGCGTTCGTGAGGACGGAGGAACGGGAACGTGGACGTTTGCCCAGTACAAGCTCTTTTTTCAAGATCCTTATTATATTGAAGTGTTATGGCGCACGGTCAAGCTAAGCTTATGGACAGTGCTGGCATGCCTTATTCTTGGTTACCCTGTGGCGATGTATATGGCGAGAGCAACGCCCAAGATGCGCGGCTTCATTACCTTTCTAATTATATCGCCGCATTTAATCAGTGTCGTCATACGCAACTTCGGCTGGGTCGTCATTTTAAGCGATAACGGATTTATTAATAGTGCGTTATTGAAGCTAGGCCTTATCGATAAGCCGCTGCGTTTGCTGTACAATGAGCTCGGCGTCGTTATCGGGTTAACGGATTCCCTCATAGTCTATATGGTGCTGGCGGTGGCCGCGAGCCTGTATGCGGTAGATGCCTCATTATATAAAGCGGCCGGAATCCTTGGGGCTTCCAAGGCACGCATGTTCTTCAGCTTGACATTGCCGCTCAGCATGCCCGGCATCTTCGCGGGCACGACGCTCGTATTCAGCCTGGCAATGAGCGCGTTCGTGACGCCCGCGCTTATGGGAGGCACATCTGTAAAGGTTATGCCGGTCATCGCGTATGAGAAGATGATGGCCGCTTATGATTGGTCGCTCGGAGCGGCGCTTGCTTTCTTGCTGCTCGGCTCAACGCTGGGGCTGGTTGCGCTCTTCACCAAGCTGGTCGAGACGAAGCGCTATAAGGAGGTGTTCTCATCATGATGAGAGAATCGGGACGTTTCCGCCTCACGCCGCTTGGCCTAATTACGTTCTTTGTCGTGCTGATGGTTATTTCACCGCTGCTTATTATCGTTCCCACCTCGTTCACGTCGACAGGTGTATTGAGATTTCCGCCGGAAGGCTTTTCAATGCAATGGTATGTCAAAATATTCGATCGTCCCGAGTTCGTCGATTCCTTCTGGTTCAGCTTGAAGCTGGCGGTGCTGGCCGCCGTCATTGCAACGCTCATCGGCACGCTGGCTGCGCTGGCCCTGCATAAATACAAGCCGCCTGGCAGCGGGGCGATTAACGCGCTCTTGCTGTCGCCGCTAACGGTGCCCTCACTCATTATCGGAATTTCAGCGCTTTTGTTTTTTACACGGATCGGACTCGCCGGGACGTTCACGGGACTGCTCTTGTCTCATATTCTCATCTCGGTGCCGTACGTCGTGCGGCTGGTATTGACAGGACTCAGCTCCTTCGATTATACGCTGGAACGAGCCGCCGCCATATTGGGCGCTCATCCGATACGCACCTTTTGGGATATTACGCTCCCGGTCATCCGGCCGGCCATCTTCTCGGGCATGGTGTTCGCCTTCTTGACTTCATTCGATAACGTGACGGTATCGCTCTTTCTTGTCTCGCCGTCGACGACCACATTGCCGATGGCGATATTCAACTACATGCAGGAGTCGTTGACTCCGCTTGTCGCTTCGATTTCATCCATCATGATTTTGCTCAGTCTGATTTTTATTTTCATCTTAGAACGGGTATACGGATTAGACCGCTTGTTCGGTTCCAATTCGCATTCCCATTAAGGCAGGTCGAGAACCTATGAATTTTGTACCGCAGCTCGAACGGTGGTTGCCGGACATGGTCGCACTCTTGGAGGAAAGCGTCAATATGGATTCACCGTCCACGGACAAAGCATTGACGGACCGGATGATCGGCTGGTATGCCGCACGCTGCAGCGAAGCCCTCCAAGCGCGGGTGGAGCGTGTTCCGAACCGGCAGTATGGAGACCGGCTGGCTGTTCGCGTAGGCAACGGTCCGCGGCAAGTTCTGCTGGTCGGCCATGCGGATACGGTGTGGCCTGCTGGCGAGGCGAAGCTCAGGCCATTCCGGATAGATGGGGATCGCGCCTTCGGTCCTGGCGTTTATGATATGAAAGCAAGCCTTATTCAAGCATTATTTGCATTAAAATTGCTGCAAATGACAAATAGACTTCCCCAACAGCTATCAATTGTGTTATTAATTAATAGTGATGAAGAAATTGGGAGTCCCACCTCCCGGCAATGGATCGAATCTTATGCGCGCAAGAGCGAGGCCGCCTTCGTGCTCGAGCCTCCCATGGAACCGCATGGAGCGGTAAAGACCGCCCGCAAAGGCAGCGGTCGCTTCCTGCTGTCCTTAGAAGGACGGTCGGCCCACGCCGGAGTCAACCCGGAAGCGGGCGTGTCCGCAGTCGAGGAGATGGCGCGGCAGATTATAAGATTGCACGCATGGTCCGAACCAAGCCGCGGCATTTATGTCAACGTAGGTGTCGTCAACGGGGGCATCGGTGCGAATGTCATTGCAGATCGAGCGACGGCGGAAATTGATGTTCGCGTGCAGACGATGGACGATTTTCGGCATTTTGCAACGAGAATGAACCATCTGACGCCCTTCCATCCCGAAGTGCGCATGAGCATGACAGGGGATATGAATCGCCCGCCGATGGAAAGAACGAGGCAAATCGGACGATTGTTCGAGATCGCCCGCGCCGCAGCCTGGGATCAATTGAATATGGGGCTCGGAGAAACAAGCACGGGCGGAGTCAGTGATGGAAATTTTATTGCAGCATGCGGAACGCCGACATTGGACGGGCTTGGAGTGCGCGGAGACGGAGCACATTCACCGTCAGAATACATATGGCTTACAGAACTTCCGCGCAGAGCCGCACTGTTGGCTGGCATCTTAGAACGTTTATAAAGCAACTCGCCAAGGGAGAGTGACAACAATGGCCAAGTCGCTAGGGTCAAGCACGAACATTATTATTCGTATGGAGATTGATAAAAGTCAATGCTCATTTGCACAAGTTGCAGCAGCTATCGGTGAAGGCGGCGGTGACATCGTTGCGATTGACGTCATTCGCGGAACAGCGACTTCAACGGTACGGGATATTACGGTAAATGTGTATGACGGCAGCGTGGGCGATCGGATTGTCCAGCTCCTGAAACAAGTGGAAGGCGTCAAAATCGTCAACGTATCTGATCAGACATTCCTGCTTCATTTGGGCGGCAAGATTGAAATGCAGCCGAAGGTTCCCATCCGGAACCGCGATGATTTATCGCGCGTCTATACCCCAGGCGTAGCACGCGTATGTATGGCTATACACGAGGACCCGTCCCGCGCCTATACGTTGACGATTAAGCGGGATACGGTCGCAGTCGTCTCCGACGGGACGGCCGTGCTCGGATTGGGTGACATCGGTGCGATGGCCGCGATGCCGGTCATGGAAGGGAAGGCGATGCTGTTCAAGCAATTCGCCAATGTCGACGCGTTCCCAATCTGTCTCGATACGCAGGATACGGAAGAGATTATCCGTACGATCCAGGCAATTGCACCAGCTTTTGGCGGCATCAACCTTGAGGATATTTCCGCGCCGCGCTGCTTCGAGATTGAGCAGCGGCTGAACGAGCTGATCGATATCCCGGTGTTCCACGACGATCAGCACGGAACGGCTGTCGTCCTGCTTGCCGGCATATTGAACTCGCTGCGTATCGTCGGCAAGCGGATTGAAGATTGCAAAATCGTATTGTGCGGCATCGGCGCAGCCGGAATGGCATGTACGGAAATGCTTATATCTGCCGGAGCGGTCAACGTTATCGGCGTCGACCGGCAAGGGGCGCTTACCCGTGATGAATCTTACGCGAACGAGGCGTGGAACCGGTTTGCGGCAAAGACGAATCCGCATGGCGAACGCGGCAAGCTGTCTGATGTCATTCAAGGCGCGGACGTGTTCATCGGCGTATCGGGTCCAGGTGTATTGAAGAAGGAAGACGTATCGGCGATGGCTCAAGATCCGATTATTTTTGCGATGGCGAACCCGACACCGGAAATCGATCCGGATGAAATCGAAGGCATCGCCCGCATTATTGCGACTGGCCGATCAGATTATCCGAATCAGATTAACAATGTGCTCTGCTTCCCGGGGCTGTTCCGCGGCGTGCTGGACTGCCGCGCCTCCAAAGTGACCGAGCGCATGAAGCTGGCGGCGGCTCACGCCATTGCGGAAGTGGTGTCGCCTGAAGAATTAAGCGAACTATATATTATTCCGAGTGTCTTCAACACGCAGGTCGTGTCCAAGGTTCGCGACGCGGTGGTGGATGCCGCGTATGCGGACGGTGTGGCGCGGCGGCGCGATTATCGAGACGGCACGAACAAAGGAGTATAGAGAAAGCGATCATGTTTGCGCTATTAAAAGACGAATCCTTGTTAGAAGCTTATCAAGAAGCGCTCCGCATGGAGCTGGAGCCTTCTTTCCTGGAGCTGCTGCGCATCGAAATCGAGAGCAGAAAGCAGGACGGCAGCCGTCCTCTTTATACAACGCAATAAAGTAAAATTCACATGCAACTGAATCATGCATTAACCAAAGCCATCTTTCGACAGCAATGAAGAAAGATGGCTTTAATTATATATGGGGTGGAAAAAGCATGAAAACACACATAATAAACCAAATAATGACATAATAATGACATAAATATCAAAAGTTAATATTGACGATGCAGCATAAACCTATACGATTAATTCTATGAAACGTTACTGGTTTTATGCTTTTATAAAAAACGGTAATGGACCATCGGAGCATTGCATTAGTGCAATAATAATCGGCAGAAATGGAACTAAAGAAAGATCACAGTTACAAGTCTTGAGATAACGAAGCTGCATCAGACTCAAGACATTCAATCGTTCAACTTAATGAAAGTTCATATCAAGGGAGAAGAAAGGGGAACGCCAATTATGAAATCAAATCGTCACTGTTGGCCTGACTGATCCGCCGCCGCATGCTGCAGTGGATAGCATCATTACGGGCAGAATCACCGCTAGAACGAAAAAGCTGCTGCGCGAGTTCGAACGGGTTCGCGGAGAGAAATTAGTCGATGATCGTGTCGTATTAGGGGGATAAATGATGTAAAAAGATGCATACGGGCTGGAAAAAATATGATAAAATCCATGGGGGTGCTTAATGTAAGCAAGAGTGAAAAGGGGGACGCTCATGGATTGGTTCAAGCGCAGCATCATTCCGAAACTTATTCTAGTTTCGTACATCATCGTGATGGCGATTAGCGGCTTTTTCATTATGCGGGAGTATTCCCGCGAGAAAGCGTTATACCTGGACTTTCTGCAGCAAAAGCATGAATTGCTCGTGAAGATGGAATTAACCGATGTGAAGGGCGCGATCCGGCAAGCATCCGACATGATGCAGAGCAAAGAAGCCAATGCGCCGATAGACGATTCGATTTTCCGGCTCATACGCGGACGTCTCAATGTCATTGCCAAGGATGACATCGTAAATGCCTTCCTTTTTGTGCCGGAGAGGAAGCAAGCGGGGGCGGAACGCACCGCATTTCGTATGCTGCAAGCGAATAGCGGCCTTGAACAACAGGGGTTTACCGTGAACAAAACCTACGACATGCCGCCATCCATTGAAGAGGCATATAAAGAGATGACAAAGAAGGGACAAGCCTTGTCCGATGAGTTTCTTATCGGTGATGATACGCTGATTAGCGCAATCGCACCGGTCAAGGATGATCGCGGCAAGACGCTTGCTTACTTTGTGCTGGATTTTGACTACACACCGGTCAAGCAAGAGTTCATGAACTATTTGACGCAGGCGCTCATTACCGGTATGGCGTTGGGATTAGTAGGCATGTTCATTCTGACTTGGTATATTTACCGCAAAATAAAGCCGCTTAACGTCATACACCGCCTAAGCGAGCAGGCGGCAGAGGGCGATCTGACCGTGAAGCTGGATGTGAAGACGGAGGATGAAATCGGGCGGCTGTCAACCGTGTTCAATCATATGATTGAACGGCTGGGACACTTGCTGCAAAGTGTTCAGCAGGCTTCGAACAATGTATCGATCTCGTCGCAAGAGCTGAAGCGCGGCGCGGAAGAAACAGCCATCGCGGCGCAGGAAGCGGCAAGCGCGATGATGGAAGTGACAAGCGGAGCGCTGGAACAGCAGCATAATGCGAGAGAGACGAAAGCGGCGATGGGGGAAATCGCGACAGGCGTCCAACAAATCGCGGCTTCATCGGATCAAGTAGCGTCATGGATGCAGCAATCTTCTGCGCAGGCGGATACAGGGCGCAATGTCGTGGAGCGCGCGGTCGAGCAGATGAACGTCATCCAATCCGCATCCGAAGAGACGAACGACGCGTTTTCCAGCTTGTCTGAAGTGGTCAATCAAATTAACGGGGCCGCCAGCTTCATTCAGAACAGTGTCAAGCAAACGGAACTGCTTGCGCTGAATGCTTCGATCGAAGCGGCGCGCGCCGGCGAACACGGACGCGGCTTCCAAGTAGTTGCGTCGGAAGTGCGCCAATTGGCAGAGCATTCGAAGCATTCTCTACATACTATTATGGAATTGATTCGTGAAGTTCATGCAAAGCAAGCGATGACCGAGCAAGCGGCGCTGCGGCAGCAGGATGCGGTCCTTCATGGCCTGACCGCGGTTCAGGAGGCAGATGACGCCTTCAGCAGCATCTCCGCAGCGATCGCCCAGACGAACGACCAGGTGGAGCAGTATCGGACGATCGCCAAGCAAATTGCGCAGTCCTGCGAAGAGGTCTCCCGGCTCGTCGAGCAGTTGTCCAGTGTTGCCGAGAGCTCCCATGACCATACGTCCCGCGTTGCCGCTACGACGGAGCAACAATCGGCGCTTACGGAACAGATTGCCGCCTCTGCCGATAGCTTGTTATCATTGAGCCGGGATATGGAGTCAATGCTGACACAGTTCAAAGTCAACTCTGATGTAAGCAATAAGCAGTAATTGCATCGTGCCATTCGTCATAAAAGAGCGTGCTGCGGGAAGGATAAGGGTGGAGGTGAGCGGCATGCCGCACAATAAAGCGGAACGCATTCATCAACAGCAGAATAAATCAAGCCAAAAAGAAGAGAGCATCACGCTTAAACCCGCGAAAGCGGGCGCCCGGCCGCCGAGCCTTAACCGCATTCCGAAGCAGGAAAGTTAGTTGAGGGGAATTTATTTGAATGTATTCATTCGCAGCATACCAAATCATAACAAAGGATGTGTTTGACAATGGCACATAAACAACAAGGTCATTCCAGACAAAACACGACGACGCGCACTTCGGACGCCAACAACGCAAAAGGAAAAAACAAAAAATAAATAGCGGCAAGGAACTATCCCCACAAGTAATATCAATTTACTTGAGAGATAGATCTTGTTCGCTGCATTGCAGCAAGATGGCGGACCTGAAGGATTCCAGGTCCGCCATTTTTTCATTTTAGAGAGATATAAATAACTGAATAGTTCCGTCTAGCATTACATGGAAGGCACGATGACGGCGGCAGACTGAGCGGCAGCACTCGGCTGCGCACCCGGCACATCAGCAGTCCCATCCGGAGTGCCCGCGCCTTGCTGCAGTTGATACATTTTGTAATAACGGCCTTGCAGCGCCATCAGCTCATCGTGAGATCCGCGTTCGACGATTTCGCCCCGATGCAGGACGAGAATGACGTCAGCGCTGCGAATCGTGGAGAGACGGTGCGCAATGATGAAGGTAGTGCGTCCGCGCTTCAACACGTCGAGCGCCTCTTGAATGATGGATTCCGTCTCCGTATCGATATTGGCCGTCGCTTCGTCCAGAATGAGAATGGCTGGCTGGAAAGCGAGCGCCCGTGCGAACGAGATCAACTGCCGCTGGCCGGCAGACAAGGTGCTCCCTTTCTCGACGACGGGTTCATCAATTCCGTTCGGCAGACCCTTCAATACGCGATCGGCTCCGACGGCCCGCAATGCTTCCTCGACTTGCTGACGCGAAATGCGCGGGTCATCCAAGCTGACGTTGCTCGCGATCGTCCCGGTGAACAAGTAAGGGTCCTGCAGCACGATGCCCATATGCTCGCGTATCCACTGCTTCGGCACGCTCGTAATGGGTGTGCCGTCAATGCGGACTTCGCCTTTTTGCGGATCGTAGAAGCGGAACAGCAGGTTCATAATCGAGCTTTTTCCTGATCCGGTATGCCCGACCAACGCGACCGTCTGGCCAGGCTTCGCTTCGAACGAAATCTGCTTCAGCACAAATTCTTCTTTATAGGCGAAAGATACTTGATCGAACTCGACATGGCCCTTATACCGAGGCATGGAGCCTTCGGAGAGCGCTTCTCCCGGTTCGTCCATGAGCGCGAACACGCGGCCTGCCGACACGATGGAGGAATCCAAGTTGGCCAACTGGTTGACCATACCTGTAATCGGTTGGAACAAGCGGTTCAACAGGTCGGAAAATGCGTACAGCACACCGATTGTAATAATCCCGGAGCCGCTTAACGATGCCCCTCCGAAATACCACAGCACTACCGCAAACGCAATATTGCGCAAGACGGTGACCAGATTGTGAGACGTCAATGCGTTCAAATTCAGCATTTTGTTCTGGTTCGCCAAATATTCTTCATTCCAACTTTCGAACTCCTCCATCGTTTCCTTCTGCCGGCGAAACGAGCGAATGACCGGAATCCCTTGAATGGATTCATTAATCATCGCATTGATGGAGCTCAGTCGCGAGCGTATGATTTTGTTATACTTTGTTGCAAATTTACGATAAAGCACCACCCAGAGAACAATGAGCGGCAGTATAAACATACAAATAAATGCCAACTTTACATCAAGAATGAACAGCGCTACATAAATGCCCGCAATCGTAATGATACCCGAGGTGAAGCTTTCCAGCACTGAGACGAACAGCTCTTTCACCGCCTCTGTGTCATTGGTTACCCGCGAGACGACTTTGCCTGCGGGCAAATTATCGAAATACGGGATTGGCAGCCGCTGCACGTGGGCATATACATCGCCCCGCAGCTTGCGGATGACCCGGTTCGCCGCCGTCTGCAGCCCCAGTATCTGGCCGTAGCTCATCGTGACGCTGACGAGCAGGAGCCCGGCATATAAAGCCATATTTTGAATGATGCCGATAATTTCAGGTTGATAAAACGTTAAAAGCTGCTGCAAGCTCATTGCCGTTGCGGGGGACGACCAGGAGGTCTCACCCGTGCCGATTGTCAATGTTCCTGCGTCGTAGCGGCGCTCGCCGGCAAGATCGGGGACTGAGCCATCCACGAAAATGAATTGCCTGCCAATTTGTAAAATGCGCACCTCTTTGCCTTTTGGCTCCGCTTCCGCAAAGCGATCCTGACGCTTGAAATGACGTTCTGCATAAGGGATCGCGCCCTTCGCCTCCGCAGATGTTTCATAGTAAGGCTGCTCGATGCCCAGGATATGTTTATCAATTATATTTCTTGCAATGAACGGACCGGACAGCTCTGCGGCTACGGTTAAAATCAACATGAGCAAAGCGATGATAAAGCTCGTTTTGTACTGTAAAGCATATTGCCACAGGCGCTTGCCGACATGCTTCGGATCTGTCGTCTGTTGTTCCACTTCCATATACGAAGTCCTCCTATACTTATAATCCGGATTCCAGCTGCTGGCGTTCGTATTGTTCTTTATACCAACCGTCATGCTTCAGCAGCTCTTCATGCGTGCCTTCTTCGATGATCTTGCCGTCATCGAGCACGATTATCCAATCGGCATGCTCTACTGCGGACAACCGATGCGTCGTAATGAGCGTCGTCTTGCCTGCGCGCTGCTTGCGAATGTTGGCGATAATATTGGCTTCCGTGCGGGCATCTACCGCCGAGAGCGCATCATCGAGAATCAAAATCTCAGGGTCCTTAATGAAGGCGCGCGCCAGTGAAACACGCTGCTTCTGGCCTCCGGATAATGCGACGCCTCTCTCTCCGACAAGGGTCTCCACTCCATTCAGGAGCGTTGGGACGTCATGCGTGAAGGAGGCGGTGTCGATGGCATTCATGACATCGTCATCGCTGCCGCCAGAGCGGCCGTATAATATATTTTGCTTGACTGTCTTGGAAAATAATATCTGTTCCTGCGGCACATAGCCGATCCAGCTATGAATCCGATCGATCGGGATCTGTGCGGCAGGAACGCCGTTGATGCGAAACTCGCCGTCGCCGATTGGATATTCGCGCAGCAGCTGCTTGACGAAGGTGGACTTCCCGCTGCCGGTCCGGCCGACGATGCCTAGCGTCTGTCCTTTGCGCAGAGTCAATGATACGCGATCCAAGTTGTCTGCCGCCGAAGACGGATAACGGAACCGGTAATTGCTCCAGGCGAGCATTTCCGGAACGGTGACGTCTTGGGTCTGTGCAGCATCTTGAACATCGGGCTTATAGAACAGCACTTCATTGACCCGGTCGAGCGAGGCGTTGCCGCGCTGCATGACGTTAATCAAATTACCGATAGCGAACATCGGCCATATCATCATCCCGAGATACATATTGAACGCGAGCAGCTCTCCGAGCGACAGCTCGTTATGAATGATGAGATAAGCTCCGTAACCCAACCCAATCATGTAGCTCAAGCCGATGCACAGCCGAATCGTCGGATCGAACAAGGCGTCGACTTTAGCGACGTCTATATTTTTTTCATATACGTCTTGAGTAATGCCGCGGAAGCGTGACTCGTCGGATTTCTCCTGCACATATGCGCGGAGCACCCGCACGCCGCCGACGGATTCGAGCACCTGATCATTCATGTCTCCGAACGCATCCTGAGCAATCGTATAGCGTTCATGAATCTTTTTGCCGAATACCTTCATCGCGACGGCGATGAACGGAAGCGGCAGCAGGGCCGCGAGCGTCAGCTTCCATTGGAGCATGAACATGGCGAACAGCACGACGACCAAAAATACGGTCGAGTCCGTCAAAGTAAGCATGCCAAATCCCGCAGTTTGCGAGACCGAGCGCAGATCGTTCGTCGCGCGTGCCATCAAGTCGCCAGTACGGTGTTTTTCGAAAAACGGAGGAGTCATCTTGAGCAGATGATGCATCAGCTTGGAACGGAGCTTGCGCTCGACCAAGTTTGCGCCTCCGAAAATTTGATACATCCAACCGTAGGTGATTCCATAAATAACGACCATGGAGATGAGGATGTAGGATAGGTAACGCAGCAGCGATTCCGCCGTGATCTCACCATATACGATATCGTCAATGGCTTGCCCCAGCAGCCGAGGGGGGATCAGTTCAATTACGCCTACCACGATAAGCAGCGTCACTCCAATGATGTATCTCGCCTTATGTTCTTTAAAGAACCAACCGAGCTTGCCTAATACGGATAGCATGTCAATTCACTTCCTTTGTCTCTTTAGGGTAATATGTAAAAATAAAAAAGGCATATCGTTCGTAAACGATATACCTCTGGGTTACGCAAGGTGTATGTTCGAGCGAAAGCAGCGCCCGACTGTTCGAATAAAGTGTCCGCATCGCTTCGCCAAGAACTGGCGTCCGTGTAACATGGCTTGCGAGACGCGCTGGCATAGGCTGCGCGCAACGGTGCACTTCATGAGAAATCACGATCCGGTTCGAAGCGGTGAATGGCTTACGACTGATCGTTTCTTCCGGCAGGGCTCCAAACATATGCAATTAGTTGGCGTAATCCTAGATTACGTTGGTTGATATCAAATAATTTGCGCATGGAGTTCACCCGCCTTTCTGAAGTAATGTGGATTGCGACGATGTTTCCGCTCAATATATTGTACGAAAAAGTCGCTTCTGTTTGTTGATTCTAGCATCGTTGTTTGAGTATTGTCAACTTATTTTTTGCATCTTTTTTACACTTTGTGCGCTATTTTCCGTGCAATCCCGTCTTTGTCCGCCTCGCATGGAAGCGTGGTGGGGACGGCTCTAGCTAAATCTAGCTAAACATATGACGGCGTATCCAGGCTCATTCCATACCCGATAAAAAAGTCGCAGCTCTATAAAAATTCGATGATATCGCCAGCGATGAGACTGGCCGTCCGCGATCGCGCCGCGGCCGCGCGATCGCCGGCTGCCCCGTGCAAATAGGCGCCATATGCGGCGGCGGGAAGCGCTTGCCATCCGGCCGCGAGCTGGGCGGCAATGACTCCAGTCAGCACGTCGCCGGCACCGGCGGTTGCCATGCCCGGATTGCCGTTCGCATTGACGAAGGCGGCCCCTTCCGGCGAAGCGATGACGGTGTCCGCTCCCTTCAGGACGACCGTCACGCCCCACTGCGCCGCATAGCGCAGCGCAGTTCCGATCCGGTCCCGCTGCACCTCGGCGATGGACTTGCCGGTCAAGCGGGCCATCTCGCCGGGATGCGGCGTGATGACGGCCGGCGCTTCCCGGCGGGGCCAGACGGCCGCGCTGAAGGCGCTCGCGTGCTGGCCATGCATCGCATCGGCCAGCATGTTGAGCGCATCCGCGTCCAGCACGAGCGGCAGGGAAGTGCGCCAGAGCGCTTCCAGCCACGCGGTCTCGCCCGCGAAGCGCCCGACGCCCGGACCTGCCGCGAGCGCGCCGCATCCTGCGGCCGCCTTCAGGAGGGCGCGCACGGCTGCCGGCTGCCATTCGCCCGTGCCGTCATCGGGCATCGGCGCTAGCATCGCTTCCGGCAGATGGCCGATGACGGACGGGGCCAAGGCAGCCGGCAGCGCCCATGTGACGAGGCCGCAGCCTGCGCGCAGCGCCGCCTTGGCGCACAGCAGGCCAGCGCCGCTCATCGTGCCCGACCCGGCCGCGACGAGCACATGGCCATAGATGCCTTTGTGCGCGTTCTCCGCCCGGGCGGCCTGCGGATCGATGCCAAGGCGGTCGCGGAGCGCGGCTTCGGTCAAGCGGAACGCCGACACGCCTGCGCGGGAGGCCACCATGGCCGGGATGCCGATATCGCGCACGGCCACTGTGCCGCAAGCCGCTTTGGCGGGCTGCTGCGTCAGGCCGCGCTTCAGGAACGCGAGCGCCACAGTGCGCGCTGCCCGGATATGCGGCTCGAACGCTTCGCCGGTGTCGGCGTGGACGCCGCTCGGCAGGTCGGCCGCTACGATCGGCTTGCCGCTGGCGTTCGCTTCGCGGATTAGCGCCCCATACGGCTCGCGTGGCGGGCCGCTTGTTCCCGTGCCGAGCAGCGCGTCGATGATGCCGGAGCAGCTGTCCCACGGCACGGGCGCTTCGCCGTAGACGAGCGCGGGCAGCCCGACCCTCTGCGCGATATCGCGTTCCACGGCGGCATCGCCGCCAAGCTCCTCTGGCCGCACCGCATAAATGATGGTGACGTCCTGACCCCTGGCTGCGAGATGCCGTGCCGCGGCAAGGCCGTCGCCGCCATTGTTGCCTTTGCCGACGAGTACGGCCCAATGTCCTTGCCCATGCGGGTGCAGCCGCAGCGCTTCCTCCGCCACCGCGCGTCCCGCATTTTCCATCAAAACAAGCGCCGGAATGCCAATTTCGTCGATCGTACAGCGATCCATGCGCCGCATTTGTTCTGCCGTAACGATTGGATAGGTGGTGTGCATTGAATTTTCCGCTCCTTTGCAATCCGATTGTCTATCCCGATTGTAACGCTTCCCTCGATTTGCTGACAAACCCGATTCGTCGTATGATGTGTGAGGGGAAAAACGGTTCATGGCAAAAAAGACGCCCCGGGCGAAACGTCCGAAGCGACTTAGGCGACTGTTTTACTATTTTCCAAGATCACGATTTACCAATAAATAACGAGAGAATCCCGGCGGCAATGAGCGGTCCGACCGGTACGCCGCGGAACAAGGCGACGCCGAGGACGGTGCCGACCAATAATCCGGCGACGATCGTCGGGGATTGGCCCATCAGATGGGCTCCGCGCCCGCCCAAATAAGCGACGAGCATTCCGATGGCGACGGCTAAGAGTGATTTCCAGTTGACAAAGGACGCCAGAATCGTCTCCACGGACATTTTTCCGCTTGCGATCGGGGACATGACACCAATCGTTAAAATGATAATTCCAACGGTCAACCCGTATTTTTCTATCCAAGGGAACAGGCTGTTCAGGTTGGTTACCCGCAGCAGCAGCAGCACGATCATGGCGATCGTAATGGTGGAGTTGCCGCTAATGATGCCCAAGCCCGCCATTCCGAGCAATATAAGTGATGAGATGTCAAGCTGTGCCATAGTCCTTTACTCCTTTCACACACGTTGACAAGGATATCATATTTTCCGTCAGATGGAAATGAACCATACCATACTATACATACGAGGTGCATCAATATGAGCAACAACTTATTGCTAACGGGCTTCGACCCATTCGGAGCAGACAGTATCAACCCTTCATGGGAGGCGGTGCGCTCCCTTCACGGACGGACCATCGGGAAATACCATGTGCACGCGGTGCAGCTGCCGACTTCATTCGCGCGCGCGGGAGCTGCGCTTCGCGAGGCGATGGGCGCGTACGCTCCGGATACCGTGCTCTGCATCGGGCAAGCGGGAGGAAGACCAGACATCACACTGGAGCGCGTGGCCATCAATCTGATGGATGCGCGCATAGCGGATAACGACGGGGCGCAGCCGACAGATGACGAGGTTATTCCGGGCGGACCTGCCGCTTATTGGTCGCTCCTCCCGGTAAAGGCGCTGCGCCAAGCCTTGCAAGAGGCCGGCATACCCTGCTCGATTTCCTATACTGCGGGTACGTTTGTCTGCAACGCGATCTTTTATACGTTAATGCATGAGCTTCATATGGATTCTAATCGAACGGGCAAGCGGGGGGGCTTCGTCCATATTCCGTATTTGCCTGAACAAGCTGCCGTCCATTCCAATGCCGCAAGCATGTCATTAAGCTCCATCACCCATGGCTTGGAGACGATCATTTTGCATGTGGATGACGTTGAACAAACCGGCTGCAGCGCCGGAACGTTACATGGGTCCTGATTTAGGCTATAATAATGCATGTTCAAAAAGGAATTTTTGAATGTTCTCTAATTTTCTATGAATTTTGAAAAATGATTTTGTGTAGCCCAGCGGGCAGAAAGGAGTGCCGACGTGCACGGTAAACCTTCCAACATAGATGACGAACAGCTTTATTTAACGCGCGTGCTGCAGTTGATGGACCGGCAGATCGCCGAATTGGAGGCGACCGTCGACGACCGTCAAGCCGAAATCGTGGACATGAAACGCCATTTCTGGGATGAGGTGACCGTCGATAAGGACGAGATGTTCGAAACGTATGTCAGCATCATGCAGCAGGCGAAGGACTTGGCGAGTCATGAGCGCGTTCAAGCGCACGCTGCCAAGTGGATGAATAAACTGCGCAAGCATATTGATAGTCCGTATTTCGGACGTGTCGACTTTGTGGAAACGACAGACACGGAAGTGCTGCCGGTCTATATCGGTTTGATGTCCGTAACGGATGAAGCGATCGGGGAGCATCTCGTGTACGATTGGCGCACGCCAATTGCGAGCCTCTTCTATGATTATGCTCCGGGCCCGGTCCGCTATCGGACCCCAGCGGGCCTGATTGAAGGCGAAATGAAGCTGAAGCGCCAATATTTGATACGAGGCGGTCGCTTGGAGGCGGTATTCGATACCGGTATTCAGATCGGTGACGATATGCTGCAGGAAATGCTCAAGCGAAGCGCCGATACGAAGATGAAAAGCATCGTCAGCACGATTCAGCGCGAGCAAAATGCGATCATTCGCGATGATGCCCACGACGTGCTCATCGTACAGGGGGCGGCAGGCAGCGGGAAGACGTCGGCCGCCATGCAGCGCATCGCTTATTTGCTCTACAAATATCGCGACAGCATGCGGTCGGAGCAAATCGTGCTCTTCTCGCCCAATGATTTGTTCAACGACTATGTATCCAACATTTTGCCGGAGCTGGGCGAATCGAATATGACTCAGACGACTTATCAGTCCTATATCGAGCATCGCCTTGTGACGGAACGACGCATTGAAGATATTTATGACCAGAAGGAAAGGCTCATGGGCGCTGCCGCTGAGCATGCTGAACCGTCAGCCGGCGAAGACGGCGCCGCGATTGAAGCGTCAGCCGCGCGCTGGAAAGCGTCAGCCTCTTATAAGCTGGTGCTGGACGCATACATCGATTCGCTTAAGCGGGAGGGAATGCGGTTCGTCAGGTTCGGCACACCGAAACGGACGATTATCCCGGCGGAGCGGCTGGCGGAACAATTTTACGGGCCGCTTGCGGATTGGTCCTTGCCGGCGCGCATGGATAAGCTAAAGGATTGGGTGCTGACCGAGTTGAAGGCTTGGGCGGAACGCGAGGTAAAACGCGTATACCGCAAGCTGGCAGCTCAGCCTAATTATATGGGAACGGACGATGAGCTGCGGAGCATGAGCAGGAAGCAGGTCAACAAATGGCTTAAGCTTATGCGCATGCAAGCGAAAAAGCTGCGATTTGTCGAATGGGAAGAAATGTACTTGGATCTGATGCGAGGGCTGTCTGCCTGGATAGAGCAAGCCGGCGTAACGGTTCTTGATCCGGGAGCGCCAATGGAACCTGCGTCAGCCGGGCGCTATGCAGATGGGATCGGCACACGCACGGTGGAACGCTTCGAGGCAGGAGTGATTCCGTTTGAAGATGCTTCGCCGCTCTTATATTTAATAGAAAGCGTGGAGGGCTTCGATACGTTCAATCATATCCGCCATGTGGTCATGGACGAAGCGCAGGACTATTCTCCGTTCCAATATGCGCTGCTGAAGCGGTTGTTCCCGCGCAGCCGCTTTACGATATTGGGGGATTGGAACCAAGCGATCTATGAAGCGAACCGCATGAGCTCGATCGCTTCGGTGGAGGAGATGTTTGCGGACAAGCGGGTTGGCGTCATCCGCCTGACGAAGAGCTATCGTTCTACGCTTGAAATCATGGAATTGGCCCGGACCGTGCTTCCGTACGGGGAGGAGGCGGAGCCGTTCAATCGCACAGGCGACAAGCCCGAGCTTCATATGCTGGCCGATGAGGCGGAACGGCTGCAATTCTTGGATTCCTGCTTGCAAAGGATGAAGTCGGACAAGCTGCAATCGACTGCGATAATTACGAAAGACGAAGCGGCGGCAGAGCGAGTGCATGCACAGCTGCAAGCTCTCCATCCGCAGCTGAAGCGTGTGTCGAAGCATACGAAGCAGTTCGTGTCCGGGCAATGGGTAGTGCCGTCTTACTTGGCGAAAGGCCTTGAATTTGACGCCGTCATCGTCTTTGATGCAGAAGAACAGACCTATGGCCACGAATCGGATCGGAAGCTGTTCTATACGGTATGTACGCGCGCATTGCACCGGCTGACGTTCCTCGCGGTCGGTCAACCGACCCCGTTCCTGAACAATGGGGGAGAGTATATAAAATGATAAGAAGCGCCTCGTCAACGTAAATTCAGCCCATGTTGACAGGCGCTTTTCCTATTCAGGCGAGAGGTTGCAGGATGGCAGCAGGGGAATCCGGCTTGCTTTCAGCAACGCCCCTGGATTGCTTTACATGAAATAGCAGATCTGATCGTACAGCACGTGCACTTTCTTGCAATGAGACCCATGCGAACCATGCGAACCGTGCATCAGGAGAACCAGATGATCGATGCAGACGTCGCACAGCACACCTTCGAGTTTCCCGCATTTAGTCACTACCGTTATGTGCTCATCCAGTTGATCCATGAGGTGCTCCATGAATTTCGGTCTTACTTTCGTGACGTTGGCAGATGGCATCGGAGGAAGGCATGGCTTCGGTTTTTTCATGGCAGCAGGCTTCACCATCGGCATGGTCATGGGCATCGGCTTGGGACAACAACCATAATCAGGATAAGGGTAGCCGCTCACGGCTTGGGGTTCATAGTGGGACGAACGGACATAGCGTGTCATCGGTGGAAATCGCTCCTTTGAAATGGGATTATGACATGGATAGCATATGCCCTGTTCCGCATTTGTGCATGGATGAAAGCCTAGCACAACATGAAAAATCGGGGGCGTCGCGCCCCCGATGCGTTGATATTTATTTTAATAAGTCCTCAATCGAGTTGATATCCATATATTTCGGCACGACGAGACCAATCTTCGTCCCGTTCAGATTCGGTCCCAAGTCGTCGATCTTATCTTTAAATTTGTCATAGTAATCTTTATGCGTGGTCGGGAGCCATGCCGCGACGATCGCGTCTACATCGCCATTGGCGACGCCGGTCCACATCGGTCCGGCTTCCACCTGCACGAGATCCACCTTATACCCGAGCTTCTCTTCCAGCACATGCGCGATAACGTGCGTGCTGGCGATCTCCGAATCCCATGCCACATATCCAAGCTTCAGCTTCTGGCCTTCGGCAGGCTGTGCGCCGGATACCCATGCTTCGACTTTGTCGCCGTTGGCGCTAACCCATTCCTTGGCCGCTTCTTTCGGATCCTGTCCGTCATGAACGGCGACCATCACTTGCGCCATGTCGTCCGGGGTCCATTCGAATTGGTCCAGCACCTTATAGCCCTCTGGCTGCTCTTCCTTCAAACCGGCGCGGGCGATCGTATGGATTTGCTCGTCTCCGCCGTATACGCCTTTCGGATCCTCTAAATATTTCAAATCGTACTTGGCAAATTTCCAGTGGGGCGTCCAACCGGTTATAATGATCGGCTCCTCTTTCTTGATCGCTTTAGCCAAGGCGGCGGTCATCGCTGCTCCGGAGCCTTCAATAAGCTTCCAATCCTTCAAGCCGTATTCCTTGATGGCTTGTTCGGTTGTCTGCATAATGCCTGCGCCTGCATCAATGCCGATAATTTTATAATCGACTTGAGCGCCTACGCTGCCCGTCTTCGCTTCATCATTCTTGGTGGAGTCTGACGAACCCGATGAACAGGCAGCCAATGTCCATCCGATGACGACGATAAGTCCCAATACCATCCAACGTTTCATTGAGTTATGCTTCATGCACCATCACGCTCCTTGTTTTTGAGTATTGCGCTTCTTCAAGCTATGTTGGGAGAAACGGTCAATAATAATGGCCAGCAATACAACAGCGAGCCCGGCTTCAAAGCCTTGGCCGATCTTGAGCTGCGTCACGGCCCGGTATACTTCGGCCCCCATGCCTTGAGCGCCGATCATCGATGCAATGACAACCATGGATAATGACAGCATAATTGTCTGATTGACACCGGCCATCAAGGTTGGCAGCGCTACGGGCAGTTGGACTTTCCACAGCGTCTGCATCGAAGTGGAGCCAAAGGCGGAAGCGGCTTCCATCATGTCATGGGGAACCTGCCTAATCCCTAGCTCGGTCAGTCGAATCGTAGGAGGAACTGCAAAGATTACAGAGGCAATGACACCGGGTACAATACCTAAACCGAAGAAGGTTACCGCAGGCAGCAAATATACAAATGCCGGCATCGTCTGCATAAAGTCAAGCAGCGGGCGGACGATGCTCGACAACCGATCCATTTTGCCGCATACGATTCCTAGCGGGATGCCGATAATGACGGACAGCAGCGTCGATATAATAACGAGCGCTAGCGTGTTCATCGTAGGCTCCCAGTAACCTAGCGCTTCAATAATAATGAGACCGATGAGCGTCAGCAAGGATAGGGACCATCGTCCCACCCAGAACGCCAATAAGGTTAATATGATAATAAATACATAAGCAGGAGGCCATAAAAATAAGGCGGTTATTCCGTTTACGCTGCCTTCAATTCCGGTCGACAGCACCTGGAAAAAACCGTCCGCATACGTTGCCAGCCAATCGACGCCCTGCTCGACCCATTCACCGATGTTGAGCCGCATCAGGCTTCACTCCTTCCGTCTCTTCCACGTTGACGCCATTCGGCACATTACCAGCCAGCGCGCCCAGTATTGCGCCGCGCACAATCGCTCCAAGCAGCTTTCCATCCGGGTCGACCACTGCAATCGGCAGCTTAACTTCCCCAGACAAAGCAAACAAATCATTCAGTACAATGTCAGGAGAAACTACCGGAATATCAGTCGTCATGACATCGCGCAGCGATTGTCCGCTGCGCGCCGCTTCGCTCGCCTGCTCGGCCGTAACGACTCCTTGAAGAGACTTATCCTTTCCAACGACGAACAACGTGGAAATTCCGATATCCCGCATCAATTGCAGCGCGACGCGCGGTCCGCGGTCGAGGGATACCGTCTCCGGTCTGCGCATAATGTGAGCAGCCGTTAACACTTTAGATAAGTCCACTCCTTCAACGAATCGCTCCACATATTCGTCCGCCGGCTCCATGAGCATTTGTTCCGGCGTTCCGATTTGCACGAGATTGCCATCCTTCAATAAGGCAATGCGGTCTCCGATGCGAAGCGCTTCATCCAAATCATGCGTAATAAAAACAATTGTCTTATGCATCTTCTGCTGCAGGGCAATCAACTCATCCTGCATGTCGCGGCGTATAAGCGGATCGAGCGCGCTGAATGCCTCGTCCATGAGCAATACGTCCGGATCGTTGGCCAGTGCTCTTGCCAGTCCGACCCGCTGCTGCATCCCGCCGCTCAATTCGTCGGGATATTTGTCTTCCCATCCGTTCAGACCGACGAGACCAAGCGCTTCGCTTGCCTTCTTGTGCCGATCATTCTTCGGCATGCCTTGAATCTCCAAGCCGTAGGCCGCGTTTTCGAGCACGGTGCGATGCGGGAAGAGGGCAAACTTTTGAAACACCATTCCAATCGTTTTGCGGCGGACCTGCCGTAAATCGACATCGTTCAGCTTGGAAATATCGCGATCCTTCAACCAAATTTCACCCGACGTAGGCTCAATTAGACGATTCAGCATGCGTACGAGCGTGGACTTTCCGCTGCCCGAGAGTCCCATAATGACGAATATCTCGCCCTCTTCTACCGAGAAGGACACTTGATTGACAGCTACGGTCGCTTGTTTTTCTTTCGCAAGCCGTTCCCTTGACCACCCTTGCTGCAGCAGAGTGAACGCTCTTTGTTCTTGTGTGCCAAATATTTTCGTCACTCCATTGACGTTAATGATGGACACTCGCTTCACCTCTCTTGCGTGTTTGAATTGTGAGAGTAATCACTGCTACTATTGTATCCTTTGGAAATTTTAGAGAACAACCTTTGAAACAGTTTGTATAATACGTTCAGAAAAAACTGTACAAACTTATCCGTCCATATCCTCCCGTATCCTGAATATTCCTACCTCATTTGGTGCTTTACATTTTGTTCGGCCTCCCATACAATGTTTGATGGAACCTTGGGGTACTGTTTTTCTCTCAAGATATACAAAGGAAATGGGCAACAAATATAGCAAGTGAACAGACAGCGGTTTCGGATCTGCAGGAGCAGGTTGCATCCTTTATGATTCGGCACAGGAGGATTGGCATATGGCAACGTTCGCACAGTTGACGGAGTACCAGCAGAATCTGGTGGAGAAGGCTCGCAATCGTGTCATTGAAGCGATCGGACAAAATATGGATCTGTACGGCATGACGCATTCGACAGGTCATTTATACGGTTTGCTGTTTTTTAGCGACCATCCCATGACATTGGATGAGATGGGAAAAGAAATGGAAATGAGCAAGACAAGCATGAGCACCGGCGTTCGCACGCTTGTCGATATGAAAATGGTACACAAGGTATGGGAAAAGGGCAAACGAAAAGATTTGTATGAAGTGGAAGCGGATTGGTATCAAACATTTGCCGATTATTTCAGTTTAGAGTGGAGAAAAGCGATTGAAATGAATCTGCTGGCGATACGCCGCTCGATGAGAGAGCTTGAAGGGCTGATGAATGAACATCCGGATGATGAGACGCTGGCTGTTATCGTCAGACGCGATTTGACGAAGATGAACGAGGCGGAAGCTTATTATCATTGGTTGGATCGGCTTATCGAGACGTTTGAAACCGGACGAATTTTTGACTTTGTACCGAAGAGTGCTGCGGAAACAGTGGAATAAAGAAACTTGACAGAGCGGATAATTCCGCTCTTTTTTTATATTTTGTCAGAAGGCATTAAAGGCTTTATTCCCCCTTTCCCGTGAGCGCATCACTCAACTAGAGGCTCCGCTAAAGATTTTCTTATGTTTTAACCGCTTAAATATTGTATCTTGTCCAGAGTAAATGATATGTTATATATATTAAATTATAATTAAGGATGATTCGGATGAGTTATGATTCTCGTTCCCCGCTCTATATGCAGGTTCATCGCTATATTGAAGAGATGATTCAAAACGGAAAGCTGCAAAGCAACGACCGTATCCCAACGGAAAAGGAGCTCATGGAGCAGTTCCAAGTCAGCCGCATTACCGTAGTGAATGCCCTTGCCGCTCTTGTAAAGGAAGGGTGGATTTATCGTGTTCCGGGGCGTGGCAGCTTCGTGGCGACCAATCTCCCGCATGGTCTGGATCCCCATGAAGAAGAGGAGCAGTCGGCTTCGGTGATGCCATCATCTGCACGTACGGCAGCGGGTATCGCGCCAAAAGAGGCAGCAGACAGGCGGCTGGTCGGTTTTTTGATGCCGACGCTTGACGATTATTTTGCCATTCGTTTAATTAATTCCATTCAGAACACATTGCAAGAACGGGGATATTCGGTTATCGTCGCGTTCAGTGGCGGGTCTAAAAGCCGGGAGGAGCAGCAAATACGCGAGTTTATTCGAATGGGCGTCAACGGTTTGCTTCTCTTCCCGGTCGATGAGGACACTTATAACGAAGAAATTCTTTCTCTGAAGGTGAGCGGTTTTCCGTTTGTGCTTATCGATAGGTATTTACCCGGGGTGGAAACGAATTATGTCTGCTCGAACAATCGGAAGGGCGCGCAGATGGCGGTGGAGCACTTATGGGAGCTTGGACATCGCGATATTGCGATATGTACGGACGCGTATCGGGAATGCGTGAGCGTGCAGGATCGCATTACCGGATATATGAACGAATTCGAACGCCGCGGGGCGATGATTAATCCGGCGCTAATATTGACTGACTTCTCGATTCCGGTCGGGACAGAGGCGGATGAATCGGTGCTTGCCCGCAATATGCGGAGCCGGATGGCGAGCGCATATATTGCCCTGCACGGCAAACTTGGCATGCGCATGACCCAGATTGCCGCACGCATGGGACTTCGAGTGCCGGAAGATATTTCGATTGTAACGTTTGACGATCCGGAGCATTTCGAAGAACGGGAGACGTTCTTCACCCATGTATACCAGAATGAAGCGGAAATCGGGCGCCGCGCCGCCACGATTCTGGCCGACATTATGGAACAGGGCAGCCAAGAGGATGGGAGCCGCGACTCGGCTTATCAGAAGGTGGTGCTTGAGCCGGAACTGGTCGTCCACCGCTCTACGGCAACATTTCAAGATGCATAGCCCCTTCAGTTCTATATAACAATCGCCAACCTCTGCCGGAGCGGAGATTGGCGATTTCATATCATCGTTATTTAATCTGCACTAGCGACAGCACCGCGAAGAAGTGAGCTGCTGAACCACCCAACACGAATAGATGCCAAATCATATGATGAAACGGGAAGCCGCGCCACACATAAAATATCGTACCTACCGTATACAGTATGCCTCCCGTCACCAGCAGCGTCAGCCCGGCTGGCGGCATTGCCGCCGAGAGCGGTTCCCATGCCCATACGATGAGCCAGCCCATACCGATATAGAGCAGCGTTGATATAAAGAGAAAGCGCTTCGTAAAGAACGCCTTGAACACGACCCCGCCGGCGGCGAGCGCCCATACGATGGCAAAGAGCGTCCAGCCAAGCGTCTTGGGCAATGCAATGAGAACGAGCGGCGTGTACGTTCCCGCTATAAATAAATAGATGGACGCGTGATCGAACGTTTCGAACAAATCCTTGACTTTGCCTTCCGGAAAGCTGTGCACTAGCGTTGAGGACGTGTAGAGGAGCAGCATGGAAATCCCGTAAATGATAAAGCTGACGACATGAATGGGGTTGCCATATAGCGCTGCAAATACGATTAGCAGCGTCAGCGCAGCGACACTGAGCACGACGCCGACGCCATGGGTGATCGCGTTCGCGATTTCTTCACCGCGAGAATAGGTATGCGTGTTGGCCATTGCGTTCTTCCTTTCTATCCGAGCCATTCTTTAGCTTTATTTTATAGGAGTATACAGTGTCCTGCAAATGAGCGGAGTTGAACATATAAAGGAGGGGAAGCGGAGCAGGAAAAATAAAAACAGCACCGTCGTCTATCCCTTTGCGGCATAGCTTCCGGCGCTGCTCGGCTTTCTTATTCGGTACGACTTGGGTGCGCGGCTTGCGCATCCAGCAATTGCGGATTAATTCCGGATTCATATGTCCGGCACGTTCGGCCTTCTGGCGCGCTCGTTTCGGTTTGCTCATACGGCATTCCCCCTATTTCTTATTCCATTAACAGCGTAAATTAGAATGTGGAATAAATCAAGGCCATCTGGCCCGGATTCGGTTAATATAGTAATAAAGCGGTTGTTTCAGTTGTTGTAGCAGGCATAGGAACCGATTCTCTTATCGGCAAACATAAGGAGGATAAAAATATGATCATCCGCACACATGAGCAAGAGTTTATTTTAATTAAGCAGCACGACCATGGTTTTCTTTCCGGTGAAATGGCGCGCCACTTTAGTCCACATCTATTTGCAAGCACGGTGCGCTTTGAAGATGCTGTATTAGCGGCGTATGAGCATGATCGCAGTTGGATTGGACTCGACAAAACTCCGATCTGGCACGATGCGGAGCAGGTGCCTTATACATTCATGGATTTTCCGCTTGCGCTGAAGCTGGCCTTCTATCGGAGCGGGCTCGATGAGATTGAAGCGATGAATCCGTATGCAAGCCTGCTGTGCAGCATGCACTTTGCGTCTTTCTTCCATCTGGAAGAGCAGCAGGAAGTGGTTGGGTTCCTGCGCAAGGAACGCGAACGGCAGAAGCGGTTGCGGGAACAGATCGGCGAACTGCCGGAAGAGCTCATTCAGAGTCACTTCCGTCTGCTGCAATTTTGCGATGATTTGTCGCTGTTCGTATGTCTTAACGAGCCGGGGGCGAGCAAGGAAGATGAGTTCCCGTGGTATCAGGAGGGCTTCGAACGGACGGAACCGTTTAACCCGGATACAGGCAAGCCTCTCGTTGCGAAGTGGGTGAACCAAAAGGAAATCCGAGTTGCGCCATTTCCGTTCACGGTGCCGTTCACAACGGTGTTGAAATACAAGAGAGTCGCTAAAGTGAATATTCAGGCGCAAGGGATAGACAAAGCGTATCAAGCAGCGCCGTGGCTGGAGCAGGAAGTTACGTTCGTTCAATAGAAATGTCATCTTTTTTCATTATAAATTGAAGGAACGCCCATGACTTAAAACGTCTTACCTTGCACAGACGCGAATGATGCAGAAAAGGGGGGAGTTGTATGATAACAAGAAGAAATGCGGAGGCAAGCGTGTTCATCGGACTCGGACTGCTGCTCGTCTTATTTTCATGGAGCGGATGGGGGAACCTGCGGCTGAGCGACCCGGGATTTATTTTCGGTTATTTCTGGCCGATACTATTTGTGATTCCGCTGGGAATTTTGTTTCATGTTATGCATTTTATCTTTTTGCATAGACGGGCACCGGGGTTGTTAATTCCTGGAGGCATCTTGCTCGTCAGCGGTGTCGTGTGTCAAATTTCAATGCTGTTCGACGCGTGGGAGTATATGTGGCCTGGATTTCCTCTGGCTGTCGCATTTGGCCTATTCGAATTTTATTTGCTCGGCATACGCAACAAGTGGCTGCTTATTCCGGTTTACATTTTAGGAAGCATGTCCTTGCTGTTTTTCGCCATCTTTTCCTTTGGTGTATTTACAAGTGCCGGCGCCGGCAGCGGAACAATGGCCTTGCTGTTGATTGTGGCCGGCATTGTGCTGCTGTATCGGCGCAAGTCTTCATATGAGTATTGATAAAGTCCGAGGAGGCAGCCTTGCTTGAATATTCAAGCAGGCTGCCGCTTTTTTTTGTTTGTCCCGAACCGCCCCAACGATTCGACACATATCTTGACATCCGCAATTGCTGTAACTATAATTGTTACAAGAAAGGGTGAGCAGCATGAAAATTAGCAGCCGTTTTAGTGTAGCCGTTCACATTTTGTCGCTGCTGGCACTCGAGCCGAACGCGCATCATACGTCGGAATGGATGGCGGGCAGCGTGAACACCAATCCGGTAATTATCCGGCGCGTCACGAGCCAGCTGAAGAAGGCGGGCTTGGTGGCAGTCCGGTCGGGAACAGGCGGCGCCACGCTGGTGAAGCCGGCAGATCAGATCTCGCTCCTTGACGTTTATCGGGCGGTGGAAGCGGTGGAGGAAGGCGAATTGTTCGGCTTCCATGAGCATCCGAATCCGCAATGTCCGGTTGGCGCCAATATTGAATCGGTGCTGCAGCTCGTCATGCTGCGTGCGCAGACTGCGATGGAGCAGGTCTTGAAGGACATAACGCTCGACCAGCTTTCGACCGAGCTAAAGCATAAAATAGACGAGAAAAAATGATAATTTTTTTAATGTAGTTGTAATCAATTCAGTTACATCAGAAAGGGTACATTTGCGAAAAGGAGAGAATAACAATGGGCAAATCGATTTTTCTAAGCCATGGTTCACCGATGATTGCGTTGGAAAATAATGAATATACCCGGTTTCTGGCGGACTTGGGGGCGAACTGGACGCCTGAATTCATCGTTATATTCAGCGCCCACTGGGAAAGCGATGATTTGACGATCTCTTATACGAATGAAACATACGAGACGATATATGATTTCTACGGATTCCCGGATGAGCTGTATCGCGTTCAATATCCAGCCCGCGGTTCCGAACAGGCGTCTGCCCGGTTGGCGGAGTTATTTGACGCCAGCGGGATACAGGTGCGGAGGGATACGTCGCGAGGGTTGGACCATGGCTCATGGTCGCTGTTGAAGCACATGTATCCGCAAGCGAATGTACCGGTCGTCCAAGTGTCGGTCAATGCATATTTGCCAGCGGAGGAGCAGGTGAAGATTGGAGCGGCTCTACGTGAACTCCAGCATGAAAACGTGCTTATCATCGGCAGCGGAGCTTCCGTACACAATTTGCGCACGCTGAAATGGGGACAGAAGACGGCGGAGACATGGGCGCTGCAATTCGATGATTGGCTCATCGATAAGGTGGAGAATAAGCAAATGAACGACCTGTATGCTTATCAAGAGCTGGCGCCGCACGCTTCATTGGCAGTTCCGAGAGCCGAGCATTTCGTCCCGCTGCTGATCGCACTCGGAAGTTCGAATCCGGATAGCAAGGCCAAAGTGCTGCATCGCAGCTACGATGTAGGCACGCTCAGTTATTTATGTTTTGAATTGTAAGCTTTTGCAAACGAACGCACAGGCCCTCTCACCCGTCAACTGCGGGTGATGCGGTGTGCGTTTTTTTGCCTCTTGCTTGCGGTAGAGGGTCCTTTTTTGGTTATTTTTTCGAAATAAGTTCAAAATTCTCGAACGCAAAATTCGACAGCAATGCCTGTCTTTACCGGATAGCCTGCGGATACTTTATATGAAGCCGCAAATAAGGGCTAAGGATTTGAAAATGGAAAGTGGATTGCAGGCGGACGGCCGAAAGGCGTCCGTCTTTTTGCCGTGTCTGTATCCCGATTTCGGGAGCGTTTTGTCGGAACGAAAGTACTATACGCTGATAAAAACAGGAATTTAGCTGCATGTCTATCCTCCCGCTTACCGCCGATATTAGGTTTGTCGTTCATAAATAGAGAACGTGAACGAACATGCACAAGGGGGATGTTGCAAAAAATGAGACAACAAGCATGGTTGAGATGGACTTCGATTTTGCTGGCGGTGGCCGTCGCTGCGGGAAGTCCGGCGGGCTTCGCCGCGGCCAAGACGAAGGGAATGCTGCCCGAAGAAGGAGTGGCGCAGCCGGGAATCGCCAACGTACTGGTAAAGCAGGAGCTTGCGCAGGGCGCTGCGCCGTTGGGAGCAGAAGGGGAACTGCCGAGCGCGGCAGCAGAGTCTGCAGATGCCGGCATCGCGGAGCCACAGCCTAGGCCACTGAAGAGCGCGTCACGCACAGACGACCGGTCGACGTACAGCATGGCGGATTTGAATTCGCTGTCGTATGAGGAGCTTACGGATCTGCTGGTGAGCATTGAATGGCGGAAAATTCCCGAACTGTTCCAATACAACGACGACACCCGCCGTTTTTATGCGGACGAAGATCGTGTTCAAGCGATTATAGATCGGCTGCAGGAAAGCGGCAGACGGTTTACAGCCGAGGACGATCAAGGCATTCCGACGTTGGTCGAGGTGCTCCGTTCCGGTTATTACTTGGGATATTACAATAAGGAACTGGCCCGGCTTGAGGAGTTGGCATACCGGGAGAAGATGCTGCCTGCTGTAAAGGCGATTATGGAAAACCCGGCTTTTGCTTGGGGGACCAAAGTGCAGAACGAGGTTATCGGGGCGACCGGCAAAATGATATCCAACACCACGGCCGATCCGGACACCGTCAACCGATTGACAGGGCTCGTTGAGAGTTTCGTTGATCGCGCGGATGAGTTGGCCGATGATTTCGAGGCTGCCAACGCGTTCCACGGCGTTCTGCAAGGCGTCGGTTATGTTCTGATGTGGCGTATGGACGAGCCGGTCCGGGAAGCCGCTTTCAAAGGAACCATCGACGCTTATTTGGAGCAGTTGTTCCGGATGGCACAGCAGGGCCCGAAGGCGGCGGACAAGCTATGGCTGACGAACAATGCCATTTACTATACAGGTTCGCTCGGGCGGTATTACAGTGAGCCGCAGCAGGCGAACCGGGTGCTGACGGACGTCATGCAGACGGAGCCGGCGCTTGGCGAACTGTATTTCGTGGCTGCCGATCAAATCTCGCAGCATTACGCAGGGACGGATGCCAACGGCAGCCGGGTGGATATGGACGACTTGAAGCAGCGCGGGAAGCAACGCTATTTGCCGCAACGGACCGAGTTCGATGACGGCCGGTTCGTGTTCCAGACGGGCGGCCAGTTGAGCGAGGAGCAGCTTCAACGCTTGTATTGGGCGGCGAAGGAAGTTCAAGCCCAATTCCACCGCGTCATCGGCAACGACAAGCCGTTGGAGTCGGGAAATGTGGACGACGTGCTGACGGTCGTCATTTACAACAATCCGGATGAATACCGGATGAACCGATATTTGTACGGGTACGAGACAGACAACGGAGGCATTTACATCGAAGGCGACGGTACGTTCTTTACGTATGATCGGACAAGCCAACAGAGCATTTATAGTCTGGAAGAGCTGTTCCGGCATGAATTTACCCATTACCTCCAAGGCCGATACGAAGTGCCGGGCATGTGGGGCCGGGGACCGCTTTATAACGGCGGCCGCATGCAATGGTTTGATGAAGGCGGCGCCGAGTTCTTCGCCGGAGCCACGCGGACGGAGGGCATCCAGCCCCGCAAGTCGGTCGTCGGCAATCTGCTTCATGACGGGCCGGAGCAGCGCTTCACCGTGGCGGATACGGTGAATTCGAAGTACGGCACATGGAAATTTTATGATTATTCCTTTGCATTGTACGATTATTTGTACCATCAAGATTTTATGACGCTGGACCGGATTCATAATGCCATCCGGCTCAATGATGCGGGCGCTTACGATCAACAGCTTGCATCCATGAGCGGGAATGCTAACATGAATGAGTCGTACCAACGCTCCATAGAGGAGCAGGTAACCCGTTATGACAGCTTGACGGTTCCGCTTGTGTCCGACGACTATTTGCAAACGCTGGAGCCGAAGCAGATACGCGATATTTATAGCGAGATAGCGGCTGTGGCTGGATTGAGCGACACAAGCGCCCAGGAACGTGAATCGCGCTTCTTCCGGTCGTTTGAGCTTCGCGGCACTTACACCGGCGGCGCCTCTGCGGGGGAAGAACGGGATTGGCAGTCGATGAACAGCTTGACGGACGGCTTCTTGCAAGCTTTAACGGAGCAACAATGGAACGGTTATAAGACGGTCACCGCATACTTTACCAATTACCGCGTGAACGGCGAAGGACGATTCGTCTATGATGTCGTGTTCCATGGCAAGCTTCCCGCAGGCGGGGATATTGGCGAGAACCCGAACGATAACGGTGACGGCGGAAAATTGCCGGGCGGAGGCTCCGGTAACGATGGCAGCGGGGGGAACGCGGATGGCGGTCATGATGGCGGACAACCGGATGCAGACCATGAGCCGAACGATACTTGGGAACAGGCCGTTCGCCTGGATGGTGCGGGCAAGCCGGTATCCGGCAAGCTGAGCGACGCGGATCGGATCGATATCTATCGTTTTGATGCCGGGAAGGCGGAAGAATGGACGATCGAATTGGAGACGGAACGGGCGCAAGGAGCCAACTGGGTGCTCTACCACGAGGCTGACCTGAATGACTATGCCGCATATCCGACTCAAGTTGAGGGAACGAGCTTAGCCGGTTCCGTATCGGCTGTGCCGGGGACCTATTACGTGTACGTATACGCGACGTCGCATGGGGATCAGTCCTATCGCTTGGTCGTCCAGCCGGAAACACGTCCTGAGCAAGAACCGGAGCATCCTCCGTTCGCAGAGATCGAGCCGAACGATGCGCCCGATATGGCCAACGGGCCGGTTCCATTGGGACGGACGATCATGGGAACGCTCGAAGGAAGCGATAAGCAGGATGTATTTGTCATCGACGTGGACAAGCCAACGGCGCTGCGCATCGAGCTGGAGAAGCAGCTTGGCGAAAGCGTGAACTGGGTGCTGTACCGGGAAGGCGATACTGATCGCCAGATCCTGTATCCAACCGAGATGGACGGCAAGCGGATGAGCGCCGGAGTCGAAGCGGAACCGGGCCGATATCATCTGTATGTCTACAAGTATGCCGATGAGGATGTTCACTATATCGTGCAAATTCAGTAACAATTGAACGAACCAGGCAAGCTCGGCCCCATGACGAAAAGACGGGGCACATCAAACACATCAATCCAGACGTGGAATTCTTTCACGAATCTCGGCAGACACGAACTGGCTGCCAACATAAAGTATAGAAAAGCGCGTCATTCTCGAAAGAGAGGCGCGCTTTTTTTTTGTTAATGAAAATTTTACATAAAGTTTATCTAAAATTTAAAGTTTATCTATTCATTTTTGTCGAATATTGACGATATATAGCTGGTAAAATTGCTATTACAGCAGACATACGGCATGTGTACACCGGCGACAACGCAAGGAACAGCCCGTATTCAACCTGCTCATCAGTCAAAAGGGGGCTAACCTATGAGAAACAAAAGTCTGGTATTCAAGTCTGTCGTCGCCATGACGGTGCTTCTCGCTATCATGTCGGGTGTGTTCACGACCTTCTCCTACATGATGGAGCGGAGCATTTACAATGAAGAGCTGTCTTCACTTCACACGACGCTTACCAAGCAAATCGAGCTCGAATGGGAGGGCATCGCCGGAGCGGCCGAAAAGCTCAAATCATTAGATGCAGCGCAATATGTCAAGGATCAGGATATTGCATGGATACATAATAGTTTGAATGGCATGATTCGTGATAATTTCATCAGCAATACTTATCTGCTCTTTCCCGAGATGATTGAACAGGACGGGAAATCGTATTTGAAATTGCTGGAGGGGAGCCAGTCTTTACTAGACACGGGCATGAAGCCTGGCGACAACTACGAGCTTCCGCCTGAACTTATTGAGGCGGTACAAGACATGAGGGAGACGGGCGCTGCACTTAGCGACATGTACGTCGATGAGGATGGGGAATGGATTACCGCCTTCAAGCCAATCTATAACAAACAAAATCAAATCGTAGCCATTTTTGCTGTCGACTTCAATAATGAAAAAATCAATGACGATCTGAGCGTGATGCTGTGGAAAACGGTTGGAATCGGAGCTGCCACCGGCGCCGTGTTTATCGCTATCATTGTCGGGTTGATCCGCCGTCTCATCGTGCCGTTGAAGCAGTTGTCCGAGATGTCGAAGCGGGCGGCGAACGGTGATTTGACCGTGTCGATACCAGTAAAGTCGAAAGACGAGATTGGCGTGCTGTCAGATAACTTCAACGTGATGATGTCCCACATTAAGCAGCTTGTTGCGAATGTCAGGGCAACGGCCGACCATGTAACCGAATCGTCCGATCAACTAACGATTATCGCGGAGCAAACAGCCCAATCCAGTCATGAAATATCCGGCGCCATTCAGGAAGTCGCCTCCGGATCGGAGACGCAGCTGCAGGGCGCGGAAGAAAGCAAAGCAGCGATGTCGGAAATCGCGATCGGCATTCAACGGATCGCCGAGTCGTCCGCGACGGTATCGGAGCTCAGCCTTGAGGCGGCAGGCGCGGTGCAGCAAGGTAATGAAGTCGTGCAGCAGACGATGAAGCAGATGAATCATATCCATACTTCTGTCAATCGTTCCGTGGCGATCACGAAGTCGCTGACCGAACAATCGAAGCAGATTGAACAGGTTGTAGGCATTATCGGCAATGTAGCGACGCAGACGAATCTGTTGGCGCTGAATGCTTCCATCGAGGCGGCGCGAGCAGGCGAGCACGGGCGGGGCTTCGGAGTGGTAGCGCAAGAAGTGCGGCAGCTGGCCGAACAAACGAAAGCTTCGACAGAGCAAATCGCCGAAATGCTTCACTCTGTCGTGAAGTATACGAGACAATTGGCGGAAGCTATGGAGAACAGCGCAGTGGAGGTGCAGGAAGGGGCGAAAATCGTTCAGGTCGCAGGCGATAACTTTCAACTGCTGCAGACTTCCGTGCAAGATGTTACGGAACAGGTGCAGGAAGTATCAGCGGCAGCCCAAGAAATGTCCGCCGGCAGTGAAGAAGTGGCGGCAACTCTTGACAATCTGGCGGAAATTGCAAGAAGCTCATCTGAGAACTCGCAAAGCGTGGCTGCCTCGTCCGAAGAACAATTGGCAATCGTCGAAGAAATTTCGGACTCTGCAGTCGTGTTGAACCGGAAAATGAAGGAATTGCAAGAAGAGCTGCGCAAGTTTACTTTGTAGCGATGAAAGTTCCTGCTCCATTGGCGAGCAGGGGCTTTTTTCGCGAATTGAAGGGAAATTGCTCATTGGTTCTTTACGCCGTGTTCAGTATACTGGAACTCGGGCTTTATAAATCAATCATATTTGGATGAGGACACAACATGAACGACAGCTCGATATCTGATCATCCCGTAACGTATAGGCAGATGCTTGCTTTTTTCCTGCCTTTGGGCTTCTCTTCCACTCTCGTTACGGTATCTCACGTTATTATTAACAGCACGCTCGCAAGGTCGCCGAATCCGGAATTTATTATATCCACCTATGCCATTGCATTGAGCTTATACAGCTTGACAGAGCGCCCAGGTATTTTGCTCAGGCAGACCTGCTCCACCTTGGTTCGGGATCGAAATTCATTCCGGGCGATGACCTCAATCAGCAACTACGTGCTGGCCAGCATCATGCTGCTCAACACGATTATTGCGTACACACCGCTCGGCGCGGCAGTGTTCCGCCATTTCTTCGGCGTGGAGGATGCGGCCTTGGAGCCGACGCTCGCAGTATACCGGATATTAATGTTCGTCAGTATATTTTCAGGAATCCGCTGTTTATATCACGGCATCATCATTTATAATATGAGGACGAAGTGGCTCACTATAGGGATGATCATCCGCTTGGCTGCCATGTACGGTCTCTCGCTATATTTCATTCAGACCGGCGTAAACAGCGGCAAGGCCGGAGCTGTCATATTCTTGTCGGGGATGGCCATTGAATGCTTGGTTGCTTGGCTCGAGGGACGGAATTTGTTGAGACACAGCATTCCCGACAAAGTGGAAGGCCACGCCGTTACGAACCGTGCCCATATTTTTAAATTTTACAAACCGCTATTATATTCATCCTTTATTGCCGTTCTGATTGGTCCTTCCATCAATGCCATGCTGGGAAAAACGGCGGAACAGCAGCTTGCTGTCGCTTCTTATGCGCTGGCAAGCAGCATTAACCTGTTAGTGCTCAGTTTTTTTACATATTTGCATCAGATCGTGCTCAATTTCTATGCGAAGGATAGCAGGAAAGTCAAACGCTTTGCGTTTACTCTCGCCTTTTTGCCTGGCTTGCTGACGGCTCTGATTAGCTTTACGCCGATTGGACCATGGATATTGACGCAGGTGATGGGGGCGAACGAGGAGTTGATGCGCGCGAGCTTGGACACTTTGCGGATCCTCATGCTGTACAGCTTTATATTTCCGTGGATCGATTATGGCAACGGAATCATCATGATGCGCGGCCAGACGAACATGATGATGAGATCGCAAATGGGAAATGTCGTTCTTACGATTGCGACGCTCATCCTATGTGTCGGGTTGACGCCCGGATGGAACGGCGCGATCGGTGCGCTTGCTCAGTCGCTGGGCGTGGCGGCGGAGTTGTCCATTGTGATGTCAGTCGTCTGCACAGGCAATAACAGCCGTTCGCTCCGAAGCGGGCGCTGATTGCTCAAGATCGCAGAAAACCCCCAACCGGGGGGGGTTCTGCGATTATACGGAGCCGTAATAGGCTTGCGACTCCAATATTAATGCCAGCTCCTGAGGACAGAATCGCCGATCCGGCAAGGCGACGAGGTCCGTCAAGGCTAGCTGGGCCAACCTTATTTTATCGTCATTCCATGTTCCTTGCATTTTCAAAAGCAGCTCGTTAGCTGCGGCGGGACTCTTCCCTTTCAACTGCTCAAGCTGGCGTGACCAGTGAATCAGATCGAAATTGGGCGCAGCTTGAGGCAAGATCAGCTTGCCCCAGCCCATTGCGCCCCGGCTGGCAATTTTCAAAACAATCATTAACGGCCTAGAACAACGCTCCGTGCCGCATCCATCCGATACGGCGATTTGATATAGCTCCAATTTCGTAATCGTTGGTGTCGACTCTGAATGCATTTCCATTTTCATTCCCTCCGCACATAGTTATCCATGCTCTGCCATACAGAAAAGCCGGCTGCACGGTAAATTCAATGCCTCTCCCTTACGCTTACGAGGTTAGCTGACGGATTCGGACGCAGGAGTCGCCCTACCGACGGCAAGCTTGCCAATCGGATTCACCCCGATGAACCAAATCCAATCCAGTCAAATATGGTTCCGATGGGTCCCCCGCTTCTTGCTTCAAGAATTCAGCGATCGAAAGAATGATGGTGTACGAAACGTATCTTACTCCTTTCCCTTGTGCGTTGTACAATATGAAAAAAATTGAAAAATCCGTATATTTTCATTAAATCGGCTGGGAAATTGGATTTTGTTACATACAGAGTCTATTTATTTCACGATTTTGCGGTTGTTTCTCTGAAAAGCTTCTGTTTTCTGTAAATGAATAAAATCATGTCAATTTACTTGCGTAAGATAGGCCAAGACCGTTTTTTTTGTGATGCGCCCTATATATGCAGCAATCTGCAATGCCGAGCAATAACGAGATAATGAATGGGATAAGTGGATTTAGAGATGTAAACCGATTTTTGCAGACCGAAAGCTGCCTTTTTCTAGTCATTTTTGGCCATTTGTCTGCTTTACAAAGCAACAGCCGAGACGTAATATACGTTCATGAATTAAATTATTCGTTCAGCATTCTGAATCGCTTAATTTCTGCACAGCAGAAAGCGGGGGAACCAACAGGTGATCGAATTCCGATGTGAGAGTCGGGGGGCGATCATGGGGTGAATCCTGCGGAATTGGATTCCATGGGTCTAATTCCGGGGTAGGGCAACTCTCACTGCCCGAATCCGTCAGCTAACCTCGTAGGCGTAGGAGAGAGGATGAGGACTCGTGATCGATTAATCGGCCACAGGGTTTATGCCTCTGTGGCTTTTTATTGTCTTTTGATGAAAATAATGAAAATCATAGCTTGTACCTTTTCAAGTTTACCGCTTAATTTCTGCAATGCAGAAAGCGGGGGAACCAACGGGCTTGGGCGCATAGTTGACCAAGCTCACGGGGTGAATCCGGCAGTTCGCTGCCGGTAGGGCGACTCTCGCGCCCGAATCCGTCAGCTAACCTCGCAAGCGTATGGAGAGAGGCAACGATCGTCGTGTGCGACACGGTTTGCTTGACTGTGCCCGGAAACCACGAGAAAGTTCCTTTTCTCGCAGGTTTCTTTTTTTCCATTAAGGGATTTTAATTGTGTAAAGCGATAAAGCAAAACGAATCATTCCTTATGGCGATAAAACCTGCCTCCAAAGCGGTCGCTCATCTTTGAAAGGCCTCAATAAAGGTTTACTCATTGTCTTTTTTGGGCGCAGCAGCCCGAGTGCACGTAAAAACACTGTTGATGAAGAGAGGTTGTCATATGTCTGATCTATATATGATTGCTGCGCTGGCCCTGGTGTTTGCCATGTTCTGCGGATTTCTGGCCTGGTGCGGCAAAGTTGTGGAAGGAACGGGAGGAGACGAACGATGATTATTCTCTCCATTTGTATCGTATTTCTGTTTTTATACTTAATTTACGCGCTCATTCATCCAGAAAAATTTTAACCGGACGCTCGATTTATAACATTCAAGGGGGAGCTATTCCATGGGGATTTTGCAAATTGCGGCGGTTCTTGTTCTGCTGCTTTTACTTGTCAAGCCATTAGGGAGCTACATGTACCATGTATTCTCTAATCAACCGAACCGGAGCGACAAGCTGTTTGCGCCGATCGAAAAGGTCATATACGGCATTGCGGGGGTGAAGAACCGCGCTGGCATGTCGTGGAAGAAATATGCGCTCAGCTTGATTTTGACCAATATTGTGCTGGTTGGGCTCGGATATATTATCTTGCGTATGCAGAAGCTGCTGCCGTTCAATCCGAGCGGCATCGACAATATGGAGCCGACGCTCTCGTTCAACACGATCATCAGCTTTATGACAAACACGAATTTGCAGCACTACAGCGGCGAATCCGGACTGAGCTACTTCTCGCAAATGGCGGTCATTATGATGATGATGTTCACGTCGGCTGCCACCGGTATCGTCGTGGCCATCGCCTTTATTCGCGGGATTACGTCCAAGGGAGATACGATCGGCAACTTTTTCGTTGACTTTGTCAAAGCGCATACGCGCTTGCTGCTGCCGCTCGCCGTTGCCGTGACGCTTGTTCTTGTCGCATTGCAAGTTCCGCAAACCTTCGGAGCTACGGTGCAAGCGACAACGCTGCAAGGGGACGCGCAAGCGATTGCGCGGGGACCGGTTGCCTCGCTTGTTTCGATTAAGCATTTGGGCACGAACGGAGGCGGATTTTTCGGGGTGAACTCTTCTCATCCGTTTGAGAACCCGAACCCGCTTACGAATGTGATCGAGATATTGTCGATGTGGTGCATCCCGGCTGCGCTCACTTACACCTTCGGCAAATTTGCCCGCAATCAAAAGCAAGGCTGGGTCATCTTCGGCGCCATGAGCGTGCTGTTCCTCATGTTTTTGTCGCTGGCCTACTATGCGGAGAGTCAAGGCAATCCGGCGATTAACGCGCTTGGCATCGATGCCGCGCAGGGGAGCATGGAAGGGAAGGAAGTGCGCTTCGGCATCGCTCAATCCGCCTTGTTCACGGCTGTAACGACGGCAGCCACGACCGGCACGGTCAATAATATGCACGATACATTGACGCCGCTTGGCGGCTTGGTGCCGCTGGCGCAAATGATGCTGAACTGCGTGTTCGGCGGAGACGGTGTCGGCTTGGTCAATATGCTGATGTATGCCATATTGGGCGTGTTCTTGTGCGGCCTTATGGTCGGGAGAACGCCGGAATTCCTGGGGCGCAAGATCGAAGCCCGGGAAATGAAGCTGGTGGCGATAGCTATTCTTGCCCATCCGTTCATCATTTTGGTTCCATCAGCCATCGCCTTCTTGACTGATTTGGGCAGCGGGTCCATCTCCAATCCGGGATATCACGGCATCTCTCAAGTGCTCTATGAGTTTACGTCATCGGCAGCGAATAACGGCTCCGGCTTCGAAGGATTGGCAGACAATACGCCATTCTGGAATATTTCTACCGGTCTGGTCATGCTGTTCGGGCGGTACATCTCGATTATTGCGCTGCTCGGCGTGGCAGGCTCAATGGTGAAGAAGCAATGGATACCAGAGACGATTGGCACGTTCCGCACGGACAATGGATTGTACATGGCTATCCTCGTCGGAACGGTGTTCATTATCGGAGCGCTGACTTTCTTGCCGGTGCTTGTATTGGGGCCGATTGCAGAACATTTGACACTCCGGTAGCAGAGGCTAGCGAACAAGTAGATGAGGTGAAACGGAAATGAACGCAGCAAACAATAAATCGTTGTTAACCGGCGGACTGATAAAGCAAGCCGTGAAAGATAGCATAAAGAAGCTCAATCCCGTTATCATGATGAAAAATCCGGTCATGTTCGTGGTTGAATTGGGGACGATCGTCGTTCTTCTGATGACGCTTCTGCCCGGTGTATTCGGTGTGGAGGAGCGTGTCGGCTTTAACGTGACCGTGTTCTTCATTCTGTTGTTTACCGTGCTGTTCGCCAACTTCGCAGAAGCGCTCGCCGAAGGGCGGGGCAAGGCGCAGGCAGACTCGTTGAAGAAGGCGAAAAAAGATATGGCCGCGAATAAAGTGGTCGCTGGCGGGATTAAGGTTGTCTCTTCGGCCGACCTGCGAAAAGGAGATACGGTCATCGTGTCGCAAGGTGAAATGATTCCGGGTGACGGCGAAGTTATCAGAGGTCTGGCCTCGGTTGATGAATCCGCCATTACCGGTGAATCCGCTCCGGTCATCAAGGAAGCGGGCGGAGACTTCAGTTCCGTCACTGGCGGCACCCGTGTCGTCAGCGACCAGATAACGGTGAGGATTACGAGCGATCCGGGAGAATCGTTCATGGATCGGATGATATCGCTCGTCGAAGGAGCGAAGCGTCAGAAAACGCCGAACGAAATCGCCTTGAATACGCTGCTAATCAGCTTGACGCTCATTTTTCTCATCGTCGTCGTGACGCTTGCGCCGATAGCGAAATATGCAGGAATCGATTTGGAGATACCCGTGCTTATTTCTTTGCTCGTCTGCCTCATACCGACGACGATTGGCGGGCTGTTGTCCGCTATCGGAATCGCCGGGATGGATCGCGTAACCCAGTTCAACGTGCTCGCGATGTCCGGTAAAGCGGTGGAAGCGGCCGGTGATATTAATACGATGATTCTCGATAAAACCGGTACGATTACGTTCGGGAACCGGATGGCAAGCGAGTTCATTCCGGTCAGTGATCAATCGCTCGCTGCAGTGGCCGAATGGGCGGCGATCAGCTCGGTCAAGGACGACACGCCGGAAGGCCGCTCGATCATCGAGCTGATGAAGAAGCGGCAGCTGCCGTATGAAGCGTCTCTTGCGCAAGGCGGCGAATTCATCGAATTCAAAGCCGAAACCCGGATGAGCGGCATCGATTTGCCGGATGGGCGCAGGGTGCGCAAAGGGGCAGTGGACGCCGTGAAGACCTGGGTGTCTGCGCAAGGCGGCGTCATCCCGGCCGACTTGGATGAGAAAGCGAACGCGGTTGCGCGAGAGGGCGGCACGCCGCTGGCGGTCGCTGTTGACAATGTCATGTGCGGCATCATTTATTTGAAGGATACGGTAAAGCCGGGCATGAAGGAACGGTTTGACCAACTCCGCAAAATGGGCATCAAGACGATCATGTGCACGGGCGACAATCCGCTTACCGCCGCCACGATTGCGCGGGAAGCCGGCGTGGATGATTTCATTGCGGAGAGCAAGCCAGAGGACAAGATCGCGGTCATACGCCGCGAGCAAGCCGAAGGGAAGCTGGTCGCAATGACCGGTGACGGGACGAATGATGCGCCGGCGCTGGCGCAGGCCGATGTGGGACTCGCGATGAATAGCGGCACGGTGGCGGCGAAGGAAGCGGCGAACATGGTCGACCTCGACTCAGACCCTTCCAAAATCATCGAAGTGGTCGCTATTGGCAAGCAGTTATTGATGACGCGCGGCGCACTGACCACTTTCAGTATCGCGAACGACGTGGCGAAATATTTTGCCATTATCCCGGCGATGTTTACGCTTGCCATTCCGCAGATGGAAGCATTGAACATAATGGGGCTCGGTTCGCCGTCCTCGGCTATTTTGTCGGCGCTCATTTTCAATGCGATCATTATACCGCTGCTCATTCCGCTGGCGATGAAAGGCGTGACGTACAAACCGATGAGCTCGTCGCAGCTGCTCAGCCGCAACATCATCATTTACGGCCTGGGCGGAATTATCGTTCCGTTCATCGGCATCAAGCTGATCGACATGGCCGTGAATATATGGATATAGAGAGGAATGAACAAGGATGAAACCAATGACAAATCAAACGGCAGCGGCTGTTTCCGGAGGCTCTTATCTATTTTCGATTGCCAGAATCGGTATATTGTTTATTATCATATGCGGAATTATGTATCCATTAGCATGCACCGGTCTGGCGCAGCTGCTCATGCCGGGCCATGCGGAAGGAAGCTTGATTAAGAATGCGGCAGGCGGCATTATTGGATCGGAATTAATCGGACAGAAATTTACGGAGCCCCGTTATTTCCAAGGACGCGTGTCCAGCATTGAATATGCGGCGGATGCATCGGGCTCGAACAACTACGCTCCGTCTAATCCTGAACTGGTGAAGCGGGTGCAGCAATCCGTGGCTGATTGGCAAAAGAGCAATCCCGATGTGCCGGTAAGCAAGCTGCCGGGAGCCTTGGTTACGAACTCGGGGTCAGGGCTCGATCCTCATATCACTCCGGATTCAGCGGAAGTCCAAATTCCGAGAATAAGCAAACTGACAGGAATTGCGGCAGCTGAGCTAGATAAGCTCGTTGCGCTGCACACCGAAGGGCGCTCGCTAGGTCTCTTTGGCGAACCGCGGGTCAATGTGCTGAAGCTGAACCTGGATCTGGACGAGCTGATGAAAAAATAAAGCTGCCGCCTTGCTTGCGTGCCGCCCCGCTTCACGTCTGTGGAGCGGGGTTGCTGCAATAAGCGGCCGGTACCGCAGCGGGGGTGTATGATGATAATAAGTTGTGGCAGTATGAAGTAAACAATTACTGGAAAGGAGAAAATCAATGGACAGCTTTCGCCGCCGCACTCCGGAAGAGATCCTTGCATCCATCTCCGACATCCGGCGCGGGAAATTAAAAGTATATATCGGTCCGGTCAGCGGCTCGGGGAAGACCTATCATATGCTGCGCGAAGGCCAGATGTTGAAGAAGCAAGGCATTGATGTCGTCATTTGCGCTGTCTCTACGAATCAAAGTCCGGAAACGATCGGGCAGCTTGGCGATTTGGAACGGATACCGAGCATACACTGGCACAAAAGCGGCGCAGAACGCAAGGATTTGAACGTCGAATCGCTTATTGCACGGAATCCCGAAGTTGTGTTGACCGATGGCCTTGCTCACCGCAACCGCAAGGGTGCCCCGTTTGCGACTCGCGAGGAAGATATTCGCTGTTTGCTGCAGCATGGAATTAGCGTCATCACGACAGTCAACGTGTATGAGTTGGAAGGGGCGACAGAGATTGCCCGCCGCTTGACAGGCATTGCGGTGGAGGAGACGGTGTCGGCTGATGTGCTCGATCTCGCGGACGAAGTGAGATTGATTGACGTCACGCCGGAGACGATATTGACGAGATTGTCGGAAGGACATTTGGGCCATCATTCCGATACCTCGTTGTTCCAGCGCGGAAACTTGGGCAAATTGCGGGAATTGGCACTCAGACTTGTAGCCGAGGATGTGAATGAGTCGCTGCTGAAGCACCGGGAGGAGCTGGGCTTGGCGGGGCCTTCCGGCGCAGCCGAACGAATTTTGGTGTCCGCCCAGTACTATTGGAACGGCTCGATACATGTCCGCCGCGGACAACAGATTGCCAAGCGGTTGAACGGCGACCTCTGGGTCGTATCCCTTGCGCATGCGCAGCGGCAGCTCACGAAGGATGCGGCAGCATTCAAGCGCTCTATATTGAAGCTGACCGACAAAATCGGGGCCTCGTTCGAAGAGCTGCATGTCCCTTCGCGCAGAGCCATTCCCAAAGTGCTGGTCCGCTACGCAATGGAGCATAGCGTCACGCGCATCGTTATCGGACATTCGAAGCAGACGCCTTGGCAAGAGTTCTGGCGGGGGTCGATCGTCAACAATCTCTTGACGCGAATTCACAACATCGATGTTTTTTTCGTAGCCGATCGATCGGACAAGGAAGGAGAGCGAATTCTTCCTGCCAAGCATACCGGCCAGAAGGAACGCGATGGATACCGCAGGCTGAGCAATAAAGAAATGGAGCAAAAAATTCAACATATAAAACGGGGGACATTTAAAGTATATATCGGCGCGGCCCCTGGAGTCGGAAAGACGTATACAATGCTGCGCGAAGGCAACGATTTGCTAAAAAAAGGGATAGATGCCGTTATCGGGCTTTTAGAGACGCATGGACGTCAAGAGACGATGGAGCAGGTGGGAGAACTGTGCGTAATTCCGCGCCAACAGGTGCGCTATCGCGAATTTGAGCTCGAAGAGATGGATACGGAAGCGATAATCCAGCGCAATCCCGAAGTCGTGCTGGTCGATGAGCTGGCTCATACGAATGTGCCGGGAAGCAAACGAAAAAAACGGTACGAAGACGTGTCAGCCATTTTGGACGCGGGCATTTCCGTCATTTCCACGGTCAACGTGCAGCATTTGGAAAGCTTGAACGATGCGGTCGAACAAATTACGGGGGTTCGGGTCAGGGAAACGGTGCCGGATAGCATGTTGCGTATGGCGGACGAGGTGGAGCTGATTGACGTGGCGCCGGCATCATTGCAGCAGCGCATGCGGGAAGGCAAGATTTACGCGCTGAACAAGGTGGATCAAGCGTTGAATCATTTTTTCAAGATCGGCAATCTCATCGCACTGCGCGAGCTGGCGCTGCGGGAAATCGCAGACGACGTCGATGAGAAGCTGGAGTCTTGGGATCGCAACGACTCCTTGCGCGGTCCATGGCGAAGACGAGAGGTCATCTTCGTCGGCGTGACGGCCAGCCCGAATGCAGAGCGGCTTATCCGGAGGGGGTTCCGCATCGCTTACCGCTTGAAGGCGGAATGGATTGTCACGTACGTGCATGATGAGATGAGCATTCCCGCATCCTTGGATGCGCGCTTAGAGAGCTTGAGAGCATTGACTGAGCGTCTGGGCGGAACATTCGAAGCGCATGCGGCTCATTCTCCGCGGGACATTCCGCAGCTGCTGCTGAACAAGGCCAACGAAAAAAAGAGCACGCAAATCATTATCGGCCAATCGAAACGCGGATGGCTGCATGCGCTGCTGCATGGATCCGTAGTGGGTGCGATTCTTCGTTCGGCCCGACATATGGATGTGCTCGTCGTTGCCGATTTTGTCCCGAATCACAAATAAACACAGTCGCGGTTCGCGAGATGTTCCGGATCTCGATGTTTCGGATTAAGATTTCTCGTTCTTCAGCAGTTCGATGAAGCTGCGCGCGCTCTTCGAAACATAGTGATCCTTAAGCCAGATGAGCGCGGATGAGGCGGGCTGCGCTCCTTCGATCTCCAGCGCACAAATGCCGGGGAAGGGCTGGAGGCGCAATACGGATTCGGGGACGACAGCTGCTCCGAAGCCGGACGACACCAACTTCATTAACATCGCGATATCGGAGCATTCGCAGACAATGTCCGGTGTCAACTGCCGGCGCGCGAACTGTTCCAATATCGCGTAATATACGCCGAGCCCTTGCGTGCTCGGCAGAATAAGCGGCTGGCGCGCGATATCCTCGAACGTCACCGATGCAGAGCCGGATGCGGGCGGTGTCGAAGCAATATAATAGAACCGCTCGGCCGGCAAGTGCAGGACGGTGAAATCGCTCAGCTCAAGCGGGAGCCAGACGATGGCAAGCTCGAGCGTCCGATCCTTGACCATGCTGCACAACTGGGCCGATTCGTTCTGCCTGATCGAGTACGTGATGTTTGGGCAGGTTGCCCTGAAGGCGCGCAGGAGCGCCGGCAGCCGGACATTCGACAGCGTATTTACGCCAATCGTCAGCTGACCGCGCAGACCGTTGCCGATTTCCTTCACTTCTGCCGCGGATTCATCCATCCGTTTCGTAATGTGCAGCGCATGACGATACAGTGACCGCCCCGCTTCCGTCAACTCCAGAGTCCTTCCGTTTCGCAGGACGAGTGTGACGCCGAGCTCGGTTTCCATTTGCTTCAGCTGCTGGCTGAGCGGGGGCTGGGCTATATGAAGCCGGTTCGCCGCAGCCGTAATCTGCCGCTCCTCGGCAATCGCAATAAAATAGCGCAATTGTCTAATGTCCATTGTGCTGATGCCTCCTCTGGCGCATGAAGCGCGCCATGCTAACCTGTTTCATGTACTTGTCCTTTCATATCCTCTTCATTGCGTCTTTTTAATATAATATATGTTTTTCCTATATATCAACGCGCAGCGGCAAAACAGCAAAAACGGTCCAAACGGCCGCAGCCTGCTTTTATACAATGAAGATATCCTGTTGAACAGGAAAGAGGAGGATACAAAATGCAAGAGGTCACAGGTTATTTCGCACAGTTGAATGGAACAAGCAAGGAAGCAGGCAAGCAGCAAGGCATGTTTGCCGTGGAACATCCGGCTTTTATGCCCATGATAGCATTGCAGGAGCGCCTGCCGGAGCCGCGGCTGCGTGAGACGATTAAGCTACTGGACCAGTATTGCCCTGGCATCAATGACGAGATTCACGGCGCGGCCGAGGCGATAGGCCTGGATCCCGGGCGGATGGCCTATTATGCAGGGACGGACATTCAGGCAGGCTGCAGCCACTGCGCCGTGCTGCCGGGCAAAGCGGCGGACGGCCGGACTTATGTGCTGCGCAATTACGATTTGTCGCCGGAGCTTACGGATATGCGGCTTTGCTATACGGACATTGCAGGCCTATATCGACATACGGGCTTCTCCGCATCGTTGTTCGGGCGCACCGAAGGTATGAACGAGCATGGCCTGTGCGTCACGTTCTCGGCTTGCGGACAGCCGGTCGGTGAAGTTCCGGGCATGCGGCCGGCGAAGGTGCGCGGATTGCAGTTCTGGGCAGTGGTGCGGACGGTCCTGGAGCGGTGCCGGAACACGGCGGAAGCGGTGGATGCGATTCGGGACATGCCGATTGCCTCGAACATGAACCTGATTATCGCAGATCCGTCAGGCGCGGCCGCGCTCATCGAGACGTTCGACGGCAAGCTGGCGGTGCATGGCGCGGACGGGGCCTCCAGTCAGCCGTATGTCACCGCGACGAATCATCCTTTGTTTGCGGAGATGGAACGGATCGAGCCGTGCAAGCTGAACCATTCGGTAATCCGCCACAGACTGTTGAATGATATGCTCGGGAAGCAGGAGCTGATCGGCAAGCAAGAATTGAAAGCGATGGTGGAGACGGAGTATCCGCACGGGCTGACCGTGCACAATTATCGCCAATGGTTCGGCACGCTGCATTCGGTCCTCTTCGATCTGAAGGAGCGCTCGATGGACATTTGTTTCGGTTCGCCGCTTATGAACCCGTGGTATACTTTACGGATGGGAGAATGCCTTCCTTTTGCCGAAGTGAATGTGCGGGTGGAGCATCGTGAGGCGGGTCCTGACTTCTGGAAGCTACTATAACGAATAAAAGGAGGCGCCGGAATGGATCTGACCTTGATAGAAAGCGCCGTTCAGCATATAGAGACCCATTTGAAGCAGCCGCTGCTTGCGGAAGACGTGTCCCGATCCGTACATGTTTCTTATTATCATTTTCATCGCATCTTTCATGCGATGACCGGAGAGACGATCGGGGACTATATTCGCAGGCGGCGGCTGACCGAAGCGGCGCTGGAGCTATTGGCCGGGCAGCGGCCGATTCTGGACATCGCGCTTGACTATCAATTCGAATCGCAAGAGGCGTTCGGCAGGGCATTCAAAAAAGTGTTCGGACTCACCCCGAACGGCTTCCGCCGCAAAAGCGCCCGTCCTGTCGTCAACGAGAAGGGGGCGCTTGTCGGCCGCCGGCTGCAGCACCGCTTCGACAGCATCAGCATCGAACCGGATATTACAGAGCTGACAAGCGCGATTTTCCTCATCGGTTTGCAGGGGCGAACGAATTTGCGCGATAACCGCATTCCGCTGATGTGGTCCGAGCTGATTCAGCGCCGGCAGGAGTTGGCGGCCACAGGCGCAGGCGGCACCGCTTATGGCGTATGTCATACAATGGGCGGGATGCCAGTGCACGATTTGACGGAAGATACGGAGTTCACGCAATTCGTCGGCTTTGAAACCGCTGGATACGGCGATATTCCTTCCGGCATGTTGACGCACACCATTCCATGTGGAAAATATGCGGTATTTCGGCATCAAGGCCCGACTGCCTTGCTTAGGGAAAGTTATGAGTACATATGGGGAACATGGTTGTGCAGCACGTCATACGAGCTTGATGACCGTGATGATTTTGAGAGGTATGGCGACGACTTCTGCGGGACAGAGAACGAGCAATCCGTAATTTGGATTTATATTCCGGTGAGATAGAGGTAGTTCGATTCAACTATGTCATGTCATCGACATAACGTGCATATGAACAATGTTAAACCTGGCCATTGGGAACCGGGGACATTCTGGAACGCGCCGGACGGCTGGCGGAACGATTCGGCAGAGTGACGGAGCAGAAGCTCGCGGCCACCCTAGGATTCATTACGGGAGGGATTACCCCGCTTGATAAGGAAGGGAAACGTGTGTGGCCCGCAGTGGGAGATGAAGCAACCTTTGTATTGGCAGAAGCAAGCTGCGCGGCTGAAGCGGTGGCCCGAAGGGCGGCCCGGAAGGCGGTGCTGTTCCGAGGGGGAATTGCGGCAGGCACATTGTAATTCTGTGTGCTGACCGGCCGAAAAGAAGCAGCCTCCACCCAAGCTCAATGCTTGGGTGAAGGCTGGTGGGTGTCATTCCGATTTGGAGCAATGCTACCAGTTCGAACCGCCGGATGAATTGTTGTTCTTGTTGCTCCAATTGGAGCCGCTGGAAGAGTTGCTGCTATCGCCCCAGCTGGAGCCGCCGGAAGAATTGCTGCCACCGATCCAACTGGAGCCGCTTGAAGACTGGTTGTTGCGTTGTTGCGCTTGACGTTCCCGTTCTCGTTCCCGTCGTTCGGCTTCGCGGCGCCTCTCTTCCTGTCGGCGTTCCTCGCGGATGACCTCATCGTATGCCCGGTCCATCGCCGTGATGATGCCAGCCAATGTGGCGGCGCTCCGGGCAGCTTGATCGTAGGCGCCTAGCCGCATAAGATGACTGATTTCGTTGTTCACGCTGGAATATTGCGACTGATACGGAGACACGTTTATTTTGCGTCTGACCCGCGAATGGACGGAATGGTAGCGGCTTTCCAATCTATCGATTTCGCGCTCGGCGTTCCGCTTTTGAACGGCTGCCCGTTCGATTTCCCCTAAATATTGCTCCGCCTCGGCCACGAACTGATTGCTGACTTCGGCCAAGAGAACAAGATCGTATGGCTCGTCGGCGAACAGCTGCTGCAAGCCGGATTGCAATTTCGCCAAGCTGTTTTCCTGACGGCTCCACACATGCACAAGTCTGTGCCGGGATATCGCCTGCCGCCCTTTGGCATATGCGGTTTCAGCCGCAGCCTGCTTCCGTCTTGCTTCCTCCAGCATGCTATCGAGCTTGCGTACCAGCTGAGCGTAATGCTCGGCCCGTTCATCCAGTTCCGCTAGCGTATGAAGCATCTGGTCAAGATCTTTCCGCGCCATTTCATATTCTTGAACTTCCTCATCGCACCAGTGCTGTACTTGACGCAGCGACTCTGCGATATCTGCTGTGTACGGCACCTGATCCCGATAGTCATGCCATGCCTGTTCCCAATGCTTCGTCCGGTACATCCGCCGGACCTGTTCGGTCAGACCTTGAAGCTGTTCGTCCTGCTGGGGATAGCCGGCAAGCTTCGATACGATTAAAGCGATATCGCTCGCATTTTTGATTTTCAAATCCGCCTGCCGTTGCGTCATTTGGACGGCTTCGATTAGAAGCTGGCGCATGAGTTCCACCTGTCGCGCGACTTCAGGCATTTCCCCCTGCTGCAGGCAGGCGAGCATTTGTTCATTTGCTTGGCGCGCCTGCTCGACATGGCCGTACGGATCGATTCGAACGAGCTTGAGGCGATGTTCCTGTATAATTTGTTCGAAGTGTTGCCTGCATGCTCCCATTTCGTTCGGAAAGCTCCGGTATAAATCGGCAAACGAAGAAATGGAGGTGACATCCTGTTCCAGCCGCAGCAGCGTTTCATTGGCATGGTTGACCCGATGCTCGGCGCCGAGCGGATCGAAGATTTCCAGCTGCTTGCTTTTTCCAAGCTCGGCTTCGATCGCATCCTGACGGATTGCAAGCCCCACGAGCGGCCAGCCGCGGTTCGCTTGTTCTGCGGCCAACGCCGTCTTTAGCGTGTCCAAGCGGCTGTCCGCATCGGCAATCGTCTGCTTCAACGTGCGATCCACCTCTTCGATGTGAGCGACCTGCTGCGCGAGCTCCGTTGCCTGCCCTGACATTTCGGCAATCTCGGTCAGAGCGCACTTAAGCCGCTTGCGCAGGCGCGGCAGCAGCCATTCCCTCATTTGGATGCGCAGGAACGATTGCTCCAATCCATTGAGCCGAACCAGCATATTCGACAGTTGATGATCGATGGACTTGGCTGTTTGCAGCGTTTCACCTTGAGACAGGCCGACAAAAGGCTGAATGCCTTCCATTCCATGATTGGCTTGAACCATTAGCTTCGGAAGCTTCTTGCGTATCCCGCGCAGGCGCAGCGCCTGAAATCCGATTTCAGCCAGAGCCGCTAGCAGAAGCAGGGTGACGGCAACTGCAATGACCAAGCTCCAATTGATTTTGGCGTTAACGGCAAGTTCGGGCTTCACTTGTTTATCTGATGAAGGCGACGCATGCTCCGTTGAATGCTGCTGCACCGAAGATTCATCCTGTACCGCCGGCGCCTTGTCGTTCGCGCTTGGCTTGGCCTCTGTTCCTGTTTCGCTCGCAACGGGTTCCACAGGCTTCAACGCGTGGGTTGCCTTCATCAGTTGAATTGATGCTTTTGCGAAATTGCCTTCTTTGGCATGAGGGATGAAGTTCGCATCGACAAATTCTGTCAGCTTCTGATCCGTCTTTCCGTCGCCATTCAAGTCATTCGGAAGCGCATCGATCTTTTCTTGCAGCATGGCGTTGTTGAAGTTCATTTCAATGCGGCGGTCTTCCTTGGACAAGAGAAGCAGTATGTCGTCCGTGCCAAGGCCCCATTTCGTGTAGACATCTGTCGCATATGAAGCGGGATCCGCTCCGCCCAGATTGGCAATTGTCAGCACATAGAAGGTGTACAGCTTGCCTTGGGCCGCCTTTTCAATTTGGGGTAGCGCTTCTTTGGAAAGCATTTTGGCCGTATCCTGTATGAGCCCCTTTTTGGCAGGGATGTTGGCTGCCGCGATGATGCTTGGAAAGGCGAGACACATCACAATCATAAGCAGGAATAGGCGTTGCGCATGTTTCACAATCAACCCTCCAGTTATCCAGTTATATCGTGCAAAATGGAATGCAGTATGATACCAGTTTAACGAATTTACGGATATCGTCGAATGAAAGTTCCTGTTTTTCGCAAAATGACACAAATATATTGGAGGGCAAATTCATCAGATGAGATCAGAACGGGCTCGTCGAGGGAGCGTACCGTGTAGATTTTGGATAATTAGGGGAATACAATAGAAAAGAACAACTTGTATATTTGACATTCACGACAGATATGGGATGTGTTGGAGTTGAGCATGGCGGAGGTGTACAAAAAAATACGGCGCGGCGAAACGTTTAAAACGATATCGGATCTAGACTTCGCTCGTCTGAACATTAAAAATCCTGCCGAATTGGCCGCAAATTCGCCGGTTATGCAGCAAGTGATCGCCAAACAGTGGAACCGAGTTCAAATGACCGGCAGCAAAGAAGCGAACAAAACCCGCCAATAATGGCGGGTTGCTTATCTAATGGCTTTTAAAATACGAATCACGCTCGGATCATCCTTCGGGACTTCGACCATGCGGACGATATTGCCGCTTACGGAATGGTTTCCAGCGTTCGCTTTGGCCTTATTCAAGTTCTCTAATGCTCGCTTGTAGACATCCTGTCTATTAATAGGAGAAGCTGTTCGTTGAATCATCTTCCATCACTCCTTACCTCCATTATAATCAGATGACAAAATCTGGTCAATGCGCTTGCGGAGGCTGGGATGCGGGTGTCGTTACCAACACCATGAATTCGATGCTTTCCACGTATGTATCGATCGTGCTGTGCAAAAGCTGGAGCAGATGCCGATCGAAAATATCAAACTGGGTGGAATGACTGCTGATAACGGTGACGAGGCGATCTTGCCTGTACGGATAGGAGTATACCAAGTAGTTTTTCCGGAGTAAATTGTCATTGTCTGTTTTGTTGCGGATAACGGCCTGCCTCTCCTCTGCGGATTGCTCCGCCAATTCTTTCATTTCATGAGGAAGGTCCTGCACATATAGTTGGAACGAAAACCCGGTGTTGAACACTTTCAGATATCCCGCTTGAATTTCCTCAAGAAAATAAGTGAGCACCTCGTAGTAGTTGATCGTGTTGTTGTGCAAAAAGCCCCATGTTTTTGCTTTCGCGTCATCGCTGCAAAGGTAGGACATCAGGTTCGCTTTGGTTGCGTTGATAACGGCCAAATCGACCGCGGCGTTTTCCTTCCGATCGACTTCGAATTCGAGCTGGAACAGCTTAAATTTCTTCAGTCTTAAAAAAGCTACGGGAACGATAAGAAAGAGCAGCATCCATACCATTAAATAAAAGACCGTCCGGAATATGATCTGATTGATGCCGGAGGATACGATTGGTTTGACGACGATGTTCAGCCAGGTTTCATTACCCGCTGCTGCCGCGGGCTGCGGGGAAGGGGACTTTCCGGCAGATGCTGTGCCAGTCCGCGGCGGTTCGGAGGCGGAAATGGACGGTTTGCTGTCTTGTTGAGGACTGTGGAACCCGAGCCGGACGAACGAAACGAACGCCCATCCCAATATGAATGCGATTCCGATCCCGTACAGATAAGGTGCAAGTGTGTTCAACCATTGCCATACCGAAGGCTTCGGTTCCTCGCTCATCGCTGGTTCCATCGCTCCTTTCAACAAGAGTATAATATTCATCTCCCAATGAAATACGCCTAGTTAGCATATCCTATTCTAAATCCAATGTGGAAATTCCTTCTATTTAAAACCAGCCTGTAAAATCGCACTTGGTCCTCCTTTTGATAATTACCTTAGGTTGTCCTGTCCGCACATGTTCTCGTTGCTTGATGGAGCGTCCCCAACTGCAAATATACATTTCCCGATGCCTCTTTTTGTGTCTTTCGTTACGTTAGACTGCAAAAGTGTATTTCATTTTTCTGGGATCGCACAGAAAATGGCAATTGGCTCGTTTTGAACTGTACAATTGCAGTTAAAACGCCGAAAAGGGCTGGATTTCGCAAAACTACTGCACATTTGCAGTTCGCAGTTTGCAGTTCGTCGGTCCCTCATCTGAAAAGCAGTCAGTCAGCATGTGGCATCAGAGACTGAAATCTATTGGATACGCTGCCCTTATCAATTTGACTTTTCGAACACTCTACCCTTCGCTCAGCTGCAACCATTCCCCCTGTCTCTTGGTGCTAAACGGGTGTGTTCTGCTGGCTCTTGGTTGCTTTCAGCGACAGGGATGGCTGCAGATCGGAATGTATGCCTCCTGACAAGTCCAGCGTTAACGTGTTTTCATGAAATTGACAAACAAGTTGTTGACAGAACGGAGCCGCCAGCAATCTGAAGGTGAATACAAAGGTCGCGCCATCTTGCCACGCGCCGCTGGCAGCCACGTAATGCCGAGTGCCTTGCTCCGTCATTGGGCCTTCCAACCAAGTGCCGAGTCCGCAATTCAACTGGTTCTTCACGCCATTTTGATGCCAGGCAATAACGGCTGTATTCTCTTCAGAAAAATCGAACTGAATCGAATCCAACAGCATTTCGTTATCCTCGAAAACATAGAGAGCGCCGGATACAGCTGCTGACAGTTCGGACCTGCGGCTCGGCGCATGCGGAGGAATGGCGAGCGTCGATAGCTTGACAGACAATGCCTGCCGCTCCTTAACGTCAGCCTGCATCGCTCCTTCTCTGCATGCGGGAAGCAGGTGGTCCCAGACTTGATTCAAGACGGCTTGCATATCACTTAGACCGCTTGTAATGGCAATTACGGCATCTTGCTCGGGCATGACGATGACGAACTGTCCGTATGCGCCATCCCCGCGATATGCATCATGCCTGCAGCGCCAGAATTGATACCCGTATCCTTGCGTCCAGTCACTGTCTGCGCTTTGACCGTTCGAAATGTGGCGGGAAGTGGCTTGTTGAATCCAAGCTGCCGGAATGATTGGACGCCCGTTCCATAGCCCTTGCCGCAAATACAATTGACCGAACTTGGCAACGTCCTCCGTGGTCAGGCTCAAGCCCCAGCCGCCTGTGTTGATGCCGAGCGGACAAGTCTCCCACGCAACGCCGGCAATCCCGAGCGGTTCGAATAAGCGGGGCTGCAAATAGTCGACCAACGTCTGACCCGTGCGTTTCTGCATGATGGCAGATAACATGTAAGTAGCATCGCTGCTATATAGGAACTGAGTGCCCGGCGTATGAGATAACGTGCTGTCAAAATATGCTTTGACCCAGTTTCCGTCTTTAGAGCTCCTTATATTGGGCGCATTATTCGCGTCATGGCCCGTGGACATCGTCAACAAATGACGCACCTGCAGCTTTCGGAAATGTTCCTCCACCTTAGGAGTTACTTCTTCCGGAAAAAACGAAATAACCGGTTCCTCCACAGAGAACAGACCTTCCTCCACCGCGAAGCCAACTGCCGTTGAAGTAAAGCTTTTGCTCAACGAGAACAAGGCGTGCGGCTGATTCGCGGCGTAAGGCGCCCACCAACCTTCCGCCACGACATGACCACGGCACAGGAACATGAAGCTATGCAGTTCCAATTGCCGTTGTTCTATATGTTCGATGAATGAATGGATGGCCTTCGACGATATACCTTGCTCTTCCGGATTGCTACGGGGCAAACGGTGCTGGGCAGCAAGCATGACATTTCCTCCTCGGGTTATCTATTTTTGTTCTGATTATCCCATGTATTTCCTATTTTAGGTTAAGCCCAGTATAAGTCTCACAGGATGGATGTTCAATCATCATTTGTAGAGACAGAGTCGCTTTGCTGTTGAACGCGAAAAGGACGTCCCAAATGATGCACAATGTTAGATGTTAAAAATAATTCTTTTTGGGTACATGAAACGACGAATCGGGTATGGAGCCCTGTTGGTGTCCGCAGTATACTTTTGGAAAAAGATAAGCGCTCGGCAGCATCTTTAATAAGCGGGCAGATTTAATGCATGCAGTTGCCTGCCATTATCTGCTGCAGGGTGCGGATCTATCTGCCGATCGCGATGGCTTTATTGTCAGCGAGCTTATTTAATATATCGCGGGAGGAATGGAGATGGCTTAACAAAAGCAAATGAAACTGGGGTCGCTGCTTCTGGCAGAAGGCGGCAGTGCCTCTGGCTGGAGACATCCAGATGCAGGTACAGAGGGCGGTGCCGAGTTTGGAAGATTCAAGGAATGGACGCGGCAAGCGGAAGCTGGCAAGCTGGATTTGGTTTTTATTGCAGATGTGCTGTATATTACCGACAAGACGCCTCCGCAGTATTTGGACCAGTTGGAGCCATTGTCGCTGTTAAGCGCGCTTGCTGCGATTACGGAGCATATCGGTCTGATGGGGACCGTTTCAACCACGTACAGTGAGCCTTACACCGTTGCCCGGCAGTTCGGCACACTGGACAAAATAAGCGGCGGACGGGCTGGATGGAACATTGTTACCTCTGCCTATGAAGGCAGTGCGCTCAATCATGGCAAAGCGGGTCAGAAGCATCCGGAGCATGGCTTGCGCTACAAGATGGCTGATGAGCATCTAACAGTGGTGAAAGGACTGTGGGATTCCTGGGAAGATGGGCATTCATCAGAAATAAGGAAACAGGCGAGTATTTTCGCAAGGATAAGCTGCATGCACTCAATCATGTAGGAGAGTATTTTTTAGTAGAAGGGCCTTCGTGACCATCTCGGTCTTGCCTTGCCTGTAAATCGCTATACGCAATCCAATGAAGACCATGTGAAGGAGTAATATGGTTTTCAGTGAATCAGGATTTTCTGTTCCGTAACATGTCCGGGAGGATGCGAAACAGCTTGAAGCGGGTCGCCGTCAAATGAAGATTTCTTACAATATTGTGAGACAAAGCATTCACCATCAAGCTTAAGAGGACCACTATTGGATGATTTCGAAGAACTATGGATTGGATTTAAAAATAATGGTCAAGAGCCCGTGGGTTTACAGAAACTAAAATCACCTTCAAATCGTTGCATGAACATCGTTCAGAAAAACGATTTGAAGGTGGTAGAAACTTAGCCTTGTGCCTTATTCAATAAACTTTTAGGTACAACGTTTAGATCAATCCCAAAGACGATGGGGAGCAAATAATAAACGGCAAGGATAATAATTATTGTGGCAAATACGTTAATGGAAAAACCGGCTCGGACCATTTCAATAATCTTTAGTTTCCCCGTACCGAATATGATCGCATTTGGCGGTGTGCCGACAGGCAGCATGAAGGCACAGTTTGCCGCCATGGCACAGGGTATCATAAGAGCGAACGGATGAATGCCGAGGGCCATCGCCAACGCTGCCACAACAGGCAATATCATCGTTGCCGTTGCTGTATTCGACGTAATTTCTGTCAACATCATAATGAGAAGTGTAGCGCATGAAATAATGACAATGAGATGAAAGCCATCGAGCATGGTCAACTGTTCTCCCATCCAGGCAGAGAGGCCGCTGGAACGGAACCCGGCCGCGATCGCCAGGCCTCCTCCAAAAAGCAGGAGCACTCCCCACGGAATTTGCTTTGAATCATTCCAATTTAATATACGAGAGCTTGTTTTTGCTTTAGCTGGAATCATAAACAAAAGGGCTGTTGCCATAATAGCAATCATCCCATCTGAGATTCCTGGGATTTGTATAATCAAACCATCTTCTACCCATAAAAACTCACGCGTGATCCACATAAAAGCAGCGAATACAAACACCGCACCAACCATACCTTCTTCAAAGGATATCTTGCCAAGCTTTCTGCGCTCGCTTTGAATCAAATCTCGTCCACCTGGAAGTTGTTTGATCGATGTATTGAACTTCAGTCTCCCCAAATAAAACCAGGTGAAGAAAAGCATTAAAATGACGACGGGGACGGCAAACAGCATCCACTGGGCAAATGAAATGGTAATGCCAAATAACTCATTCATTTGGGCCACAAGAATAATATTGGGCGGAGTACCTATTAATGTTCCGAGTCCACCGATCGTACCTGCATAGCCGATACCAAAAATAAGGGACTTCTCAAATTTCGGCAGATCCTCTTCTTCAGGCTTTCCTTTCAATGCACTGGCAATCTGAGCCGTAATCGCCAGTCCCATCGGGACCATCATCATCACAGCTGCTGTATTGGACACCCACATCGACAAAAATCCAGTTGCGGCCATAAAACCAAGCAAGATGCGCTGTGTGCTAGTACCGATCATGGAGATAATAAAAAGAGCCATTCTCTTATGCAAATTCCACTTTTCCATCGCTGTGGCGATGAAAAAACCGCCCAGGAATAGAAAAATAATATCGTTGCCGTATGATGATGCGACCACATTGCCTTGCATCGCTCCTGTGATAGGAAGCAGTATGAGTGGCAGCAGTGATGTAGCCGGTATAGGAATCGCCTCTGTAATCCACCATGTGGCAATCCATAACGTAACGGCGAGCACAGCTTTCCCTTCTGTAGAAAGTCCGTCTGGTTGGAAAAATAGCATCGTTAAGATAAACAATACAGGTCCCAGTATAAGTCCAACTAGCTGAGCGTTTGAATACGGTTTTATAGGCTTTTCGTTGTGATGAACGGCTCCCTTGTCTGATGCTTTTATAAATCCGGTTTTTGCTTGCTTCCGATAAGAGAAAACATATAATACGTCTTTCGTTCGCTTATGCTGTGCCCACAGGCTGCGCCAAGCTGATAAAGCCAATTGTTTCATAATCTCTCTCCTTTATGTAAGCGCTTTCCTTTGTGATCATTTTACTCATTTTACCATAGTAAAATGAAGGAAGGTATAAGATTAACATGAATCCGTGACAAATAAATACTAAAAACATAGAAAAATGGAGGAAACCCTCCCATAGGCAGAGAGATCTGAAGAAAAAGTTTCGTTTCTATTTATCACCTGAGGGGTGATTTTATGAACATTCAATTTGGACAATCTAAAGAATTAATTGTACGACCCATGCAGGACTTAACCGGAGAACAGGAGTATGTTCCTCTGGACATCGATGTCTCACCATTTGACAACTCAGGTATGAAAAAGGAAGGCGTGTCCCGCGCGTATAAAGGGTACTATTATGAACCTTTAAAATGTGGTAATTTGTAATTTGAAGATAGTAGGAGGTAAATATAGATGATATAGATGCAGCATTGGTTCATTCATTCTCTAGTGCGAATGGATAGTGCACATGAATTTACGGGGGGATTCGCACCAACATTCTTCCAAAATACAGGTGTTTCCTCTTGCTTTATTTGTAATTAATTTAAGATTTGACTTTTTCAATCGTTTAATTGATTATTTTGCTCGATTATATAGCATAAATTGAGAGTTACTATCAAATTTCGCTGTCGCATCCTACGCGGATGCGTGGATTGAAATCGAAAGATAAATACAACGAGCTATCAGAAGCGAAGTCGCATCCTACGCGGATGCGTGGATTGAAATCGCAACGGGGAAGCGCTCCAGCTTTCGGCGAACCTCGTCGCATCCTACGCGGATGCGTGGATTGAAATGGGAAGAGTGTAGAATCGGTAGGGGCGGACACCCAACGTTATACATATAGCGTAGAAAGGTGTCTTTTTTTGGAGAGACGAATCCGACTGAGCGGCGGCAGCAAATGATGCAAGTGGCGGCAGATAAGAAGCTGCTCATCGATGAGGCCATCTAAAGTTGAGATGGGCTCATATTTACCTTGTGGAATATCAGAAGAGAAGGAAACTGACAAGTTAATGTAGGGGAGTACATGTGAAGAAAAGTCTTCTTTAAAAGAACATATGGGCAGAATTTGGACGTTTATTTAACAGGTTACGTGTATCATAGGTGAGATTCGTACTACAGTCAAAGGCTGCATTGAAGAAATAAGTAAAAATCCTATGCGAATTGTAAATCGCCTATGCATTGATATATAACAACAAAACAGAAGAAATTTCAGAAGAAATTTGTTTGAATTCAAACTGTAAGGCAGTTAGAGAAAATTTTTTATAGTGTATAAACTCAAAAATCCAATCTATTGAGTTTGGAACATAGTTTTGGAATGATAGTTCTTATACAAAGTATGCAATGAGGGAGGTGGAAAGAAATGGAAGTCGTTTATGGAAAAGAGGATAAGAGTCATAATACCCAACAATTTCTTATATACATAAGGACATCGTGAAATTATTGACGCTTGTCCAAATACTTGGGATTGGATCGAGATCCATACTAGCAAAAAAATGCGCGGCGAAGAGGGATTAGTATACTCATTACTAACGAGCCCTGTTCTATATAGAGAAGGGGGGGGATTACTGTTTAAACTTTCAAGCCCATCAAAGAATGGCATGGATAGAATCCTAAGCGTTTTTAAAAGTACGGTATACCATGTGGTTCAGAAAGGTATATCTGACGATGATTTTTTGAGAGCAATCAATACAATAAAGAGTCATTTGATATTCAGTTCGGAAAATAATCAGTACCGAATGCTAGAATCGGGTAAGCGTTTACTACTAGGCATAGAAACAGAGAAACATTTTGATGTATTTGATTTTGAAAAATCCTTCGCATTATTTGAAGAATTAACGGTCGAAAACCTGAATACTTTTGCAAGTAACCAACTCCACGATGAGCCTTCTTACTCAATACTCCTATCGAACTGAAGAGAAGGAAGTGAAATCATGTTCAAAAAAATTTATGGATTTACGGTCTTGAATTTAAAAATCCTCCTGTCAGAGAAGGTTGTTTTCCTGTGGACGGTGGCACTTCCTGTAATTATAACGCTTTTTTTTCAAAAAAGTACGACGGACAGCCTATCGATTCATGATAGCAAGATTTGGTATATGAAATGGTTTTGGTGCTATATTATCATTGCGTCGTTTGTAAATGGAATTGGATTACAGCTTGCCCGAATGCGAGAATATGGGCTATTGAAGACGTACGTCTTAATCTCCGGGAGTAAATCTCCATTTGTTATCGCTACTTTTCTGACTCAGATCATATTTAGTTTGCTTAGTCTTTCGCTTTATAATTTAATTGTGGGACTTTATTTCCATGTATTTTCCATTGATCTCATCGTCCAATCCTTTCTATTAATATGCTTAAGCATTCCTTTCGGGCTTTTTACTCTTTTACTTACCGTACTTCCGCTCAAAATAGGCAATCTTGGTACCGTAATTAACATCATTCTATACCCATTATTTATTTTGGCATTTAAAGACGAGCATTTATCCTCGATTTGGAACCTATTAAACCCGTTTAGCTTTATATATCAAATGAATAAGGCTATTAGCTTTGGAACGGTTCAGTTTTCGCTAATAGTAGTTGGTCTTGTCTATTTACTCGTTGGTGCGCTATCGTTCAAAAAAATGAACCTTATCTCGTATGTACAAAGATAAGGTAGGCGGGAGGGATGAAATGAAGGCAGAACATATTACCTTTACATACAAGCAAGCAAAAAAAGTTTTGTTTGAGGATGTCAGTTTTCGTCTGCATCCGGACAAAATTAATGTGTTAGTCGGTCCGAATGGGGCGGGGAAAACAACATTGTTCGACTGTATCTCAGGCATTTTGCATCCACAAGCTGGCAATATGGTTTTTCCTGGGATGGACGATATTTTATACGTTACACAATCCGTTTTTTTCTCACCGGAATTGAAAGGGAAGGATTTCCTGAAGTTTATAAAGCGGATCGGCAATCAGCCGGCAAGCTCCCAACCCTTGGATTACCTGAAATCTGACGATGAAAGGGAGAAGGAATTATTACTGAAGCTGTGGGATCTGAAAATTGGTAAAATGTCGGTTGGCGAGAGGAAATGGTTGTTTATTATGATGCTTACACAAATCGAGAGGGAATTATATTTGTTGGATGAACCGACGAGCGGAGTCGATCCGACGTCAAGAAAAAGGATTTTCAATCTAGTTAATCACTTAGTAGCACGGAAAAAGACAGTGGTGATTTCCACGCACCAATTGAACGAACTGTTGCATCTTGATTGCCACATGATCCTTCTTCATAAAGGAAAAATCCGCTACGAAGGGAATATTGACAAATGGTTGGAAATGCATGATACGGACGACCCGGATCATGCGTTCGATTTAGCTACATCTTTGTAAAGCGTTAAGGAGAGCATAGAATTTGAGAAAACCAAGAGGATCCTTATGGCAGGGCTCTTTTTTTATTGTTGAAAAAAGTTTTATTTTGTAGATTTTCCTAAAATTGAGATCAAGAGAGGGGAGGAAATTAGTGATAAATTTGCACCAAGAGCAATTATTTAATGAAAGAGTCAAACGGTTAGGAAGAGATTGTGGCAACGATCCGGAGTTAGCCATATTTTAGAACTTATCTCAGGAGAGTTAGCGTCATAGGAAGCAAACGAAGCAATCTACTTTGGCTCGCGGTGAAATTGATTTTATATCAAGTATGTATTATCGTGTAAGTAAAAGATGGAAAACTGATTGTATCTGAATGATACTTGCTTATGTTCGAATGTTGATGAGAAAATCATCCATTCATTCTCCGGTGCGAATGTATAGTGCACATGAATTTCCCGGGGGATTCGCACCAAATTAATGCCAATATGTGTAATTTTAAAGTGTTGGTAGTTAACGTTTTATCATTGGGTGATTGGAAACATTGTTTTTATGAACCCGTCGATCATTTTTATGTAGAAATTTGACTTTATTTATCAAAATTCGCTGTCGCATCCTACGCGGATGCGTGGATTGAAGGTAAAGTAATTGCCCTCAGTCGCATCCTACGCGGATGCGTGGATTGAAATTCAGCAGGTTAGTGGGGCGAGTTTTTATGATTTGAGGTCGCATCCTACGCGGATGCGTGGATTGAAATGAGTAATGCCCAACCAACGTAATCCCAACCGTAGTCGCATCCTACGCGGATGCGTGGATTGAAATAGCATTTTCAGAGAAATACCTAAGGCAGGGGAGTCGTCGCATCCTACGCGGATGCGTGGATTGAAATTTGATGTCTGGATACTCTTTTCCCACTCGGTTACGTCGCATCCTACGCGGATGCGTGGATTGAAATCATTGCAGGCACACCCGGTTACACCATAGCGGAGGGGTCGCATCCTACGCGGATGCGTGGATTGAAATCGTTATCTCCCCGAAAGGATTCGTTTGCGTTTTAGTCGCATCCTACGCGGATGCGTGGATTGAAATCGTGAAATGGGAGCATTTGATAAATGGGATTAAAGTCGCATCCTACGCGGATGCGTGGATTGAAATATTGAATCGCTGAAGCGTTTCGTTTCAATGTGTCAGGTCGCATCCTACGCGGATGCGTGGATTGAAATTGCTAGCCCAAAAAGGTGAACAAAATCAAGCAAAAGTCGCATCCAACTCGCATTCGTGGACCGCTCAAGCGCACATTGAGCGTCGCATCTTGCACGGACGCGTAGAAAACATTATGAAACCAAAAAAGCATCTACCCCCGTGTCAAAAGATGACGCGGGGGCAGGATTCTTGTCTTTTTTTGTAGAACATATGTTCCCTGACAGGCTGTTGTCACTTTCTTCAACCATAATAGAATTTATAGTATCAGTACGAAGGAAGGTAGGATGTACGCAGCTATGAATACGACAGTTAGCGAGCAGCAACAATTGCATCCAAATGTGGTGCCATATTGGCGAATTTATCGGCTTTTCTCTGCATTGAAGCGGACTGCGCTGGCAAGCATCCCGATCATCGTTTATTTGATGTGGTTGCCCCAATGGAAGTGGATCCTATATGTTGCTGCCGCCTATCTCTTGTTTCATTGGAGCAAAGACGTATTCTATATCATATATGGAGTTCGCTTCAGCTATGCCCGAAGAAGTTACGTCCTGACAACGGATGAGATTGTGATTCGGTGGGGCAGCATATGGTCCGGCAATTCATCGGTTATTCCGCTTAGCCGTGTTCAGCATGTAGATATTGACCAGGACGTCATCCAGAAAAAGCTGGGCATATCGGAAGTCGTTATCGTAACGGCAGGTGATGCGACTGGCATCGTCGGTTTATTGGAAGATGATGCGAATAAACTGCGGCGGCAGGTCATTGAACTGGCGAAAATAGGTGAGACTGATGCGTACAATCCATAGACAGCATCCGATCAAGATTGCCGTACATTTGTATCGAACGATCCGCTATATGATCATCCCCTATACTCTCTTGCTATTCAGGGAGATCAAGGCCGGCACAGGTCAACAGCCTTATTGGGTATATGGGGTGGCTGTCATCATTGGTCTATCTATCTTGCTGTGGTCTATTATTTCCTGGTGGAAAGACACTTATCAGATCGGGGAGTCAGAGATCGTCATTCAAAGAGGAGTGCTTATCACTACCCAACGAACAATTCCGCTGGAGCGAATAACGAATATATCGATAGAACAGACTTGGACCGATCGACTAGTAGGTTCGGCGACTGCCGAATTGCACACTTCAGATTCGAACGAAGAGGCTGATGCCAGGTTCGTGTTAACGCAAGGCAACGCAGACATGCTCCTTGCCAGAATGAATCGACCCGTGTCGCGTGTCTTGAACCAAGCAAAGCCGAATTGGGTACTTCAACCTAAGGATCTTTTGATGAGGGCGATTAGTTCGAATTCATTCTGGCTGGGAGTTCCCTTGTGCCTCACTATCGTAACGTATGTATGGGATTGGGTTGAACCAAGCACGGAAGAAGAAGTAAGCGTGGTCCGTTTTTTTCAAGATGAAAGATGGAAAGAATTATTGACGACGGAGCTTATACCCGTTCTGCTTGCGCTTCTTGGCATTATTGCCTTGTGCGTATTAACGTCCTGGTTGTTGTCTCTGGTCATGATGCAAATTCGCTATCATAAATGGTCCGTTATCCGAGACAGTGCCTATATTCATATCCAGTACGGATGGTATGAGAGGAAATCAACCTCCCTCCATACTGTGAAGATTCAGTCGATCCGGGTCAAGGAGCAGTTGTTCAGCCGTTATTTTGGTTATGTGTCCATCTGGATGGATTGCGTTGGGTATGCAGGGGAGAAGAAGGTGAAACTGCTGCTGCCCGCGATCCACAGGTCAGAGATGCATGCTGCATTGGAGATGCTGTTGCCCGAATTTACAATCGTGAACCCGCAGCGTCATTTACCAGCCGGAAAGGCGATGTATTTTGTGTGGCTTCCCGTCATTGCTGTAAACCTTGTCATATTAGTCTCCGCAATTTTGTCCCCGTGGGCATGGTTGACGCTCCCGTTTCGCGGCAGCGTTATATTGGCGGGGGAGCCGAAAATATTTCGGGAACGCTATGGGAAGTTCATGGCAATCAATCTGTGATCGCGAAGCCGGGTCTTACGCGAACTACAGTCTATGTACAGCGCCAAGCGATCCAATCGATAACCTGTCGTCAAACCTGGATCCAATGCCTATTTGGCATTTTCCAGATTGAACTCTTGATAGATTCGCCATCGAAAGCGAAGGAATACGTATTTATCGGCGCATCCCAAGAGGATGTACAGCAGTTATTAAAATGGTATAAAAATACAGACAATTCCAAGTGCCCATACACTGTGAACAAGGAAGAGGTTATTTAGTCCGATTTTTTTGAAGGAGTAGGCAGGTAGACCTATAGATGGTGTCGAATATCCAATATTTATAGGATATTATGAGAGCATCTGGAGGAGAGTACAACGATGTCGGATAGAATGATTCGGCTCATGAAAATGGTCATAGCCATACAGGCGAACCCTGGCATATCGGCGCAGGAACTGGCCGACAAATGTGAAGCTTCGGAGCGAACCATATACCGGGATCTGCGAACACTAGATCTTGTCGTGCCTATAACGAATGATGGATACGGAACAGGATATCGCTTTATAGGCAACTTCGCGATGTAACCGCTTAATTTTACAGAAGAAGAGGAGATGGTCTTCTCTGTCCTCCCTTCCATGTTGGATAAAAGCAAGCTTTCGCCTCTGTTCGACTCGGTTTACGACAAAGTCATGGCGACGCATGTCAAGGAGAAGCAAAAACGCAGGGAAGCAATGGAGAACTTCACGAATCTAATTCAGGTGGGGACGCCTGCTTACAAGGCAGATGATGATAGTCCAAATTACCTACTCCCTGTGATGGAAGCGATTATAGCCGAGAAGACACTCCGTGCAGTATACCATACCCAAAGCCGCAATACAGTTACAGAGCGCGAGATCGATCCGTACTGTCTTGTGCCTCGCGAGCAACGCTTCTACTTAATCGGGTATTGTCATCGGAAGCAGGACATTTTGATGTTCCGCATGAGCCGGTTTCATCGCGTCGAAATAACGACTAATAACTTCGACAAAGGCGACTTCGACATCCACCACTATATGAAGCATACTTGGTCGGTACATCGGGGCGAATCGCTTATTACGTTCAAGGTCAAATTTCAGCCCGATGTGGCCAGATATATCAAGGAAGAGGAAATGTTCGTGCGCCCCAAAATGACGGACTTGCCCGATGGAAGCTTATTGTTCGAGGCGACAGTCAACCATGAGCAAGGCTTCCTGAATTGGCTCGCCCAGTATGGCCCGTCTGCCGAAATTCTGGAACCGCTATCAATAAGGAAGCAGTTCATCGAGCGGTTACAGCGTTGGATGGAGATGTATAACTAATGCATCATCTGGAATATTTAAGTTCCCTGACATTTAGTTGTTACCTGTGCGCGGTACAGTAAATACGAGCGGTGTAGAAAGGAGTGCTGAAATGCAATCAATTGCTCATATTCGGGTGAGTGATATGAAGGTGCAAACCGTGGAACGGCATTTGCTGGAAGTGAAGACGCTGGCGGAAGAGTACGGTAAGAAATTGAATATTCCTCATGTCACCGGGCTGGCGGGCATGCTGCATGATATGGGGAAATATACGGAGAAGTTCAGGACATACATATTGGCGGCTGTGAACGGAGCCGAGGATCGGCTGCGCCGGGGGGATGTTGATCATTCTACGGCCGGAGGACGGTTGCTTTATGATCGTTTTCATGCGGATGCGAAAGCGCCTTATAAAACGATTTTGGCTGAGGTTGTAGGCAATGCGATTATTTCGCATCATTCCTATTTGCATGATTTTCTGGATCCGGATTTGGAATCTCCTTACTTGAGACGGGTTGCTTGCAAAAAGTTGGAGGAGTTTGATCAGAGCGTCGAAGCCTTTTTTACACATGTCATGAGCGAGCAGGATTTTCAACAATATGTGAAGCAGGCAGCCACTGAAGTAGAGCAATTTCTTGCCAGAGAACCTGCAAAAAGTATGGAACTGAAGCTGATGTTCCTGACCAAGTTCGTGTTCAGTGCCTTGATTGATGCCGACCGGACGAACACGCTCTGGTTTGAGATGGGAGAGCCGGACGAGCCGGAACAGAACGTGATGGCATTGTTTGAAGGTTACTATGACAAGTTGATGGCGCAACTTCGTTCTTTCGAAGAAAATAAAGACGCTGATACGCCAATTGCGCTGTTGCGCAGCGAAATGTCCGAGCTATGCGAACGTTTTGCCGCGAAGCCGTCTTCTATTTATACTTTGTCGATTCCAACCGGTGGCGGCAAGACGCTGGCTAGCTTGAGATATGCTTTGAAGCATGCGTTAACCTTTGGCAAACAGCGGATTATCTATGTCGTCCCGTTTACGACAATTATTGAGCAGAATGCAGCCACGGTGCGCACAATATTGCAGGATGATGCGAATATTCTGGAGCATCATTCCAACGTCATAGAAGTGGAGGTGGAGGAAGACGACGAGGAGCAGGACGGGCTGGCGCTGACTGCGCGGCAAAAGGCGAACCTGGCTAAGGACAATTGGGATGCGCCGATTATTTTTACGACGATGGTGCAATTTCTGAACGTGTTTTTTGCCCACGGGAGCCGGAACATACGCAGGCTCCATAACTTGTGTGATGCAGTCATTATATTTGACGAAGTGCAGAAGGTGCCTACGCATTGCATTTCGCTGTTCAACCAGGCGCTGAACTTTTTGAAGGAGTATGGCGGCTCCAGTGTCGTGCTGTGCACGGCGACGCAGCCGGCGCTGCAGTTCGTGGAGCAGAAGCTTGACATCGGGACGGACGCAGAGATGATACAGGATATTAATCGCGTAATCGATGCGTTTAAGCGCGTCGAGTTAATTGATCAAGCTACCGACAAGGCTTGGGGTACGGAAGACTTGGCAGACTTTGTCCGGGATACCGTTCAGGAAGCGGGAAATATGCTTGTTATCTTGAATACGAAATCAGTCGTCAAGGCGCTGTATGAACGATTGCAAGCGATACAGGAACAACGTCAGTTCGGCTCGGATGGGAATATACATTTGTATCATTTAAGCACGTCGATGTGTCCCGCTCACCGGTTTGCGATTTTGGACAAGGTCAGGGTGCATCTTCAGCAGAAGGAAAAAGTGATTTGCGTCAGCACACAGTTGATTGAAGCAGGCGTTGATGTCAGCTTCAATTGTGTCGTACGGTCCCTGGCCGGATTGGATTCGATTGCGCAGGCGGCGGGACGGTGCAACCGGCATGGGAAGGATGAGATGCGGAATGTCTACATTATCGATCATGCGGAAGAGAATCTGAAGCACTTGAAAGAGATTCAAGTAGGGAAGGAACTGACGCGCGCGATGCTCGTCGATAGAAAGCGCGATCCGGCAGTTCATGGCGGCCACCTGCTGTCGCGGCAGGCGATGGAATTTTATTTCCAGAAGTTCTATATGAGGCTGGAAGCGGATTTGAATAATTTTGTGCCTAAGCTGCGCAAAAATATGACGGACTTGCTATATGCTGGACGGTATGAAACGGACAGCTATTTCCAGGCCTATCACAAGAAGAAGGAAGAGGAGAAGGCGAAGGACACATGGCTGCCGCTAGGTCTCGCTAATAGCTATGGCACCGCCGCGAAATATTTTCATGTTATTGACGATTATACCCGCGCTGTTATTGTTCCCTATGGAGGAGGCACAGAAGTGATTGCCGACCTGAACGGAAGCGGCACGATCGATGATTTGACGCGTCTGCTGAAGCGGGCACAGCAGTTCACGGTCAATTTGTATGAACACGAACTGCATCAGTTGGATCGCAGCGGCGGATTGGAGAGCCGTCTGGACGGAAAGGTGCTCGTGTTGAAGGATGGGGCTTACAGCGAGCATTTTGGAGTTGATCTGAACAGCGACAGCGCTATGGGATTTTTGGGTTGTTTCTAGAGGAGTGAAGCCTATCTTTTAGCGATAGGCTTCTAATAAAATACTATATTTTTCAATCCGCGCTATTCCAGCGACAACTTAAGCCATTATAGCACAATTAAGGTATATGATGATGCGTAGATTTTTTGGTTTTACCCTCAGGTCTGAAACAAAATGTTCATATAATATTTTATTAGATAAGATTGTTATTTCTTGTTGGAGAAGATAGAATGAAGTTGTAGGGAAATTGTGGAAAGGGGGCGACGCGTTTGATTCGGAACAGCATTGAGTTCGAGGTGTTCGGGAATTATGCGCTGTTTACAGACCCGTTAACGAAGCTGGGCGGGGAAAAGATGTCTTATCCTGTCCCAACCTATCAAGCGTTAAAGGGAATCGTCGAATCGATCTACTGGAAACCGACGATATTGTTTGTTGTGGATGCCGTTCGCGTTATGAATCCGATTCGGATGGAGTCCAAAGGGGTTCGCCCGCTTGACTATGGCGGCGGCAATACGCTTGCATACTACTCCTATTTGAAAGATGTTCGTTACCAATGCCGGGCTCATTTCGTGTTCAACCCGAATCGGCCGGATTTGGAGTATGATCGCGACGAAAATAAGCACCACAATATTTTGAAGCGCGCGTTGCGGGCGGGAGGACGCCGGGACATTTTCCTGGGAGCAAGAGAATGTCAAGGTTACGTAGAACCATGTAACTTTAACACAGGAGAGGGCTTCTATGACAATTATGGCGAACTTCATCTCGGAACGATGGTGCACGGCATTAATTATCGCGACGAGACAGGAAGGCAGCAGATGGAGACGAGGTTATGGAACCCGGTCATGAAGGATGGCATCATTGAGTTTATCACGCCGGAACAATGTAAGCTTGTTCGCCCTGTGGCGCAGATGGAACCAAAACGATTCGCGACCGGGGAGATCGAGTCGGTTGAGGAACTGGAGGTCCGGCTGGAAGCGGAGGGAAGCCGATGAGTTGGTTGCAGCAATTATATGAGACGTATGAGTCGAACCTGGATCGGGTCGGGGTTGTCGAGAAGAGGCATAACGGGCAGGAATTTACGCTGCTTCCGATTTCTCATACGACACAGACGGCACATATTGAAGTTCGTGTTACGGAAGACGGGGAATTCCATTCAGCCATCGTCGTTGACAAGAGCGATGCCAGTACTTTGATTCCTTGCACAGAGGACTCCTCCAGCCGTTCGGGGACTGCCGTATTTCCTTATCCGCTGCATGATAAGTTAAGCTATGTGGCTGGAGACTACATTGACTATGGCGGACAAGCCAAGAAAGCGGATCAGTTCAAAGCCTATATCGAAAAGTTGGAAGAATGGGCTTTATCGCCATTTCGCCATCCTCATGTCGCCAGTATCTTTAAGTACCTGAATAAAAAAAGGCTCGTTCGCGATCTGGTTGAAAAAGAGAACCTGTTGTCCCTAGATGGGAACGGTTGTCTGCTTGGCAAATGGGATAAAAAATACGGTGACGAGAAACCACCGCTGTTTGGCGTGCTCAATGGCGAACAAGAAAGCGCATTCATTCGGTTTACGGTCTACTCCCCGGTTCGGCCGCTTAAGGAAGTGTGGAAAGATCCGGAGGTCTATGATTCGTTCATCCGCTACTATAACAGTAAGCTGGGCAATAACAAACTGTGTTATGTGACGGGGCAATTGGTGCCAGGTACGGACAAGCATGCGAACAAAATACGAAATCCGGCAGACAAAGCGAAGTTGATCTCGGCCAGCGATACAAGCGGCTTTACGTTCCGCGGCCGGTTCAGCAGCAGCCAGGAAGCGGCGGGCATTAGCTATGAGGTATCGCAAAAAGCCCATAATGCGCTGAAATGGCTGATTAACCGCCAAGGGAAAATCATTGATGGGCGCGTATTTCTCATTTGGTCGAACGATGCGGTAGACGTGCCGGCTCCCGGAGAAGATACCTTCGCTCTCTTTCCGGAACAATCCGCTGCGCACAAAAGGGAGTCTTTCACGAACGAAGGGCTGGCGCGAGACATTGTCAGTGCTTTGGCTGGATATGGAACGGAACAGAAGCTTTCGCTTACGAATCCCGCTGTAAATCTGCTTATCCTTGATTCTGCCACGACCGGGCGTATGGCTGTGCTATATTATCGCAATCTGGACAAGAAGCATTACTTTGAAAAGCTGGTGGAATGGCATTCCACTTGTGTATGGCTGCACCGTTACCGCAAAGATGAGCAAGGCGACTATGTTCAATTTTTCGGCACACCGGCGACGAAAGATATTGCCTATGCCGCTTATGGATCTACGGCAAGTGATAAAGTCGTGAAAGGGCTGATGGAACGCATGCTGCCGTGCATGTTAGACGGCGTCAAAATTCCGGCCGATATTGTTAGCAGCGTCGTTCGCCGCGCATCCAACCCGGTAGCGATGGAAAAATGGGAATGGGAGAAGACGCTTAGCATCGCATGCGCTTTAGTAAATAAGTTCTACCAGAAGGAGGGGTATAAGGTGGCGTTGGATAAAGAAAATGATGACCGCAGCTATTTGTTTGGAAGATTGTTGGCAGTGGCCGATATTTTGGAGCGGCGTGCACTAGGTTCGGAAGAAACGCGCGCAACGAACGCGATTCGCTATATGAACTCGTTCGCGCAACATCCGGAGCGGACGTGGAGGGTGATTCAAGCGGGGTTGCACCCGTATCAGGCGCGCTTGGGCGCGAAATGTACTGATCTGACGAAATTGATGGATGAGATTCTATCCAAATTTAAATATGAAGACTTTAATGACAAGCCATTATCCGGAAAGTTTTTGCTGGGACTCTCCAGCCAAAGACATGACTTTTTCCAAGGGAAGAAGAAAGAAGAAAATCAAACCAAACAATCCAACGAAGGAGTGAACGAACAATGACAATTCTCGATCATAAAATTGATTTTGCTGTTGTATTTTCTGTGACCAAAGCCAATCCGAACGGCGATCCGTTAAACGGCAACCGCCCGCGTCAAAACTATGACGGGCACGGCGAAGTATCGGATGTGGCGCTAAAGCGGAAAATTAGAAACCGGCTGCAAGATATCGGTGAGTCTATTTTTGTCCAATCTAATGATAGAAGCGATGATCAACTCAAAAGCTTGCGCGAGCGCGCAGAAGGAAACGAGGCACTGGCGAAAATATTAAAACAAAAAGACGGTTCCGGCGAAGAGTTTGCGAAAATCGCTTGCGAGCAGTGGATCGATGTCCGCAGCTTCGGCCAGGTATTTGCCTTCAAGGGCAGTGGAGATAAAGGGGTCTCTGTTGGTGTGCGCGGTCCGGTGTCGATACATACGGCAACGAGCGTTGATCCGATTGATATTACGAGTATGCAAATTACAAAGAGCGTCAACTCGGAGCCAGGCAAGGAGAGAGGGTCGGATACGATGGGGATGAAGCACCGCGTAGACTTCGGCGTGTACGTATTTTACGGCAGCATCAATACGCAGTTGGCGGAAAAGACAGGCTTCACTACGGAAGATGCGGAGAAAATCAAGCAGACGCTTGTTACACTGTTCGAAAATGATGCTTCTTCTGCCAGACCGGAAGGAAGTATGGAAGTGCACAAAGTGTATTGGTGGGAGCACAGCTCCAAGTTGGGTCAATATTCATCTGCGAAAGTGCACCGCTCATTGCATGTTAGCAAAAATAAGGAAGAAGCGAAATCGTTCCAAGAAGATTATGATATTGCGTTGGACGAGTTGGAAGGCTTGAAGGTAGAGATCATCGATGGCCTATAATGATGAGGCTGAGGATAGCTATTTAATGCTATCGGGCATCCAGCATTTTCAATTCTGCAAGCGGCAATGGGCGTTGATTCACATAGAACAGCAATGGGAAGAAAATGTGAAGACGATCGAAGGGCAACATCTTCATCGCAATGCAGATCAACCGTTCACGAGGGAAAAACGCGGCGACAAGCTTGTCGTTCGCGCTATGTCTGTCAAGTCGCATGAATTGAAATTGGCAGGTATCTGCGATGTGGTCGAGTTCGTACAAGACAGCTGCGGAGTAGAGATTCGTGGGGCTGAAGGCAAATATATCGCTTATCCTGTTGAGTACAAGCGCGGCAAGCCGAAGACGGATGAATCAGATGTATTGCAACTGGCTGCGCAAGCGCTCTGTCTGGAAGAGATGCTGTTGTGCGATGTACAGACCGGATATATTTTTTATCAAGAGTTGAAGCATCGAATTGAAGTTCCGCTTACGGATGATGTGAAGCAGAGGGTCAGAGTTGTCGCAGCGGAGATGCATGATTATTACAAGCGCAACCATACACCCAAAGTAAAAGGCGGGCCATATTGCAAAAACTGCTCGCTGCAATCCATCTGTCTCCCAGCTCTGATGAATAAACGGACGGTAAAAAGTTATATTGAGGGGAAGATCAGGGATGAAGCGTCTTCTTAACACGTTATATGTAAACCAGCCGGACGTTTATATGGCATTGGACGGGGACAATATTGTGCTGCTGAAGGGAGAAGAGAAGCTGGGCCGTCTTCCGTTGCACAATCTGGAAGCTATCGTCGCTTTTGGTTATACAGGAGCAAGTCCTGCGTTGATGGGGTATTGTGCGGATCGGAATATAGCGATCACCTTTATGACGATGAGTGGGCGGTTTTTGGCGCGTGTCATTGGACAGAGCAAAGGGAACGTTGTTCTGCGAAAAAAACAATATCTTGTCTCCGAGAATGAGACTTCGTCAGCCCAAATTGCACGCAACTTTATAGTGGCCAAAATTTTCAATCATAAATGGATGATTGAACGAATGACGAGAGACTACCCGCTAAGGATAGATGTCGCTCAGTTCAAGGAGATTTCCGGGCAGTTATCATCCCTTATGCTGGAAGTGAGAGAGTGTGAGGAGCTGGAGCGGTTAAGAGGCTTGGAAGGACAGGCTGCGGTCAGTTACAATAAGGCGTTGGGTCAAATGATTCTGCAGCAGACAGACGATTTTTATTTTCGTTCCCGTTCGCGCAGACCACCGCTGGATAATGTGAATGCGATGCTGTCCCTTGCATATACGTTATTAGCGAATGATATGGCAGCAGCCCTGGAAGCGGTTGGTCTGGATGCATATGTTGGGTTCCTGCATCGGGATCGTCCGGGACGGGCTTCACTGGCGTTGGATGTTATGGAAGAATTGCGGGGAATCTATGCAGATAAATTTGTTCTAACTATGATCAATAAGAAAATCGTGAACAAAGATGATTTTTATAAAAAGGAAAATGGCGCTGTTCTTATGACAGATGAGGCCAGAAAGAAATTTTTGACGGCATGGCAAAATAAAAAACAAGAGAAAATCATGCATCCGTATTTAGGCGAGAAAATAAGCTGGGGCTTAGTGCCACATGCCCAAGCATTGTTGCTGGCGCGTTATTTGCGCAATGATCTGGATGAATACCCTCCATTTCTATGGAAGTAGGTGTTTAGATTGCTAGTGTTAATCACATATGATGTAAAGACAACGACCAGTGCGGGCCAACGAAGGCTGCGCAGAGTCTCAAAACTGTGCCAGAACTACGGCCAGAGAGTTCAAAACTCCGTCTTTGAATGTAATGTAGACGCTGCTCAATTCGCCAGCCTGAAGATTCAATTGACGGATATTATAGATCAAAAGGAAGACAGCCTGCGCTTCTATCAATTTGGGAACAACTATAAAAACAAGGTTGAGCATATCGGCGTGAAAGAATCTATTGATATGGAAGGGCCACTAATTATCTAGTGCGAATGTATAGTGCACATGAAATCCCCGGGGGATTCGCACCACGTTTTTTCTATAATTATAGGTAAAGTCCATTTTATGGTTTGTTGCAAAATGAAAAAGACCTATTTTTAGCTTGATTCTATAGCTCTTTTGATTAGTTACATCATATTAAGAACGAAATGTGATTTTCACAATCATTTTTCGCTGTCGCATCCTACGCGGATGCGTGGATTGAAATTTTCACTTGCTCAGAGTCTGTCATATCCGTCCAGTCGCATCCTACGCGGATGCGTGGATTGAAATTGTAATACAATATGCTCATTCAGCAAACCAATGCTCGTCGCATCCTACGCGGATGCGTGGATTGAAATAGCAACTGGATCAGCTATTTGTCATTCGGGGTCAAAGTCGCATCCTACGCGGATGCGTGGATTGAAATCAATATATAGTATACCATAATGCGGAAGATTATTAACTGTCGCATCCTACGCGGATGCGTGGATTGAAATCCTGTAGTAAATAACGATGATCCAGAGCGTATACGTCGCATCCTACGCGGATGCGTGGATTGAAATACAAATAAGAATCGCCGTACAGAAGTCATTCGCCGTCGCATCCTACGCGGATGCGTGGATTGAAATACCTTGGACTTGCATTGAACCCTGATATTTTTTAAAGTCGCATCCTACGCGGATGCGTGGATTGAAATTGGTGAGCTTAACAAAGCCCTTAAAGATTTAACCAGGTCGCATCCTACGCGGATGCGTGGATTGAAATAGATGATTGATGACGGCTGCTGCGCGACATCGAGGTCGCATCCTACGCGGATGCGTGGATTGAAATTGGATGCCGCCAGCGATAACATCAAATGCGCCGGTCGCATCCTACGCGGATGCGTGGATTGAAATTTTAAATTCGGTAAAGAATTCCCTATCGATTTGGTCGCATCCTACGCGGATGCGTGGATTGAAATTCGGTTTCTTTCGCACAATTAAGGGCCTTTTATGGGTCGCATCCTACGCGGATGCGTGGATTGAAATAATAACGTCTATTCCAAGGAATTCGAGGAGCTAAGTCGCATCCTACGCGGATGCGTGGATTGAAATATAGCTAGTCCAACTGTTTAGATGGTAAGCGTTGTCGCATCCTACGCGGATGCGTGGATTGAAATTCCAGACTCTATGATTTTTACTAACATCTTCAGCGTCGCATCCTACGCGGATGCGTGGATTGAAATTCGTTTGTTTGTCAGTAGTAGTATCGATGGATATCCCGTCGCATCCTACGCGGATGCGTGGATTGAAATCTCATATATATTCGGCGAGAACAGAATCATTATAACGTCGCATCCTACGCGGATGCGTGGATTGAAATCGGTATAGGTCGCCTGTAATGACGCCTTGAATGTCGTCGCATCCTACGCGGATGCGTGGATTGAAATATCCAAGACAATACCGTGTACAAGGCGACATCTCGAGTCGCATCCTACGCGGATGCGTGGATTGAAATTATATGGACCTGTCAGGTTTGCGGCGAAGATATTGTCGCATCCTACGCGGATGCGTGGATTGAAATGCAATCATCAAGAAGGTGAAGGGAGCATGATTGAGTCGCATCCTACGCGGATGCGTGGATTGAAATCTCAAGATCGGCTACGACAAGTGGTCGGCTATATAGTCGCATCCTACGCGGATGCGTGGATTGAAATAAGGCGTTTGTGCTCTCGGACATGGACACAAAAACGTCGCATCCTACGCGGATGTGTGGATTGAAATATTTTTCTCGTATTCATTTACACTGAGAATTGTTGAACGTGCTCTCCGACCACGTAATTAAAAATGTGGCTTTTATGGATATGGGTTGCTGTCATGCGCACGTACCCGGCAGGAAAAGTCTATCTGAATCAGATCTCTCTACCGGGTATGACTCCTAATATAGCGCCATCTTTATTCCTTCGCCCTGCTTATGTCAGAGCATCGCCGTTTTTTTGATGATGCGGACAAAAGGCTTGCATCATGGCAACGGTCTCTCTGTCCATCTCCTTATTCCGCTTCAGCAATCCATCCGTGACTTTTTCAAAGTCAGACGAATTCATATTTTGACCAAATTTGTACTTAGCAGAAAGATCGTGAACGGTAACACGGACAACGGAGGTACTTTTAATCTGTCCGGTATAATCAGGGTCCGCCGGATCGATCGGGTCATAGCCTCCCTCTGGCTGAAGCTTGTGCATAAACGCGGATAGCGCCTTGGCTTTTTCCGTAAGGTCCGACAATATTTCTGCATAGCCCTTGATAAGCACCGATTTAAAGAAAGCTGTAGCCGGGCAGGCCAGCTTCGGATCCTTAAAGTAGGATGGAATGATTGCATATTCTTTTGCCACGGCAAAAGTAACCTTCTGATCAGCTTTAAGATTTTTCATTTTTTGTCCGGCTACGCTGCCGTGGAAATAAAGATAGTTATCATGATAGACAAAATTAAGCGGGGTAAGCTCCGGCCAGCCATCCTGGTTGATGGTTCCCAGAATGCCAAAGCTCATCTCCTGTAAAAATTGTTCGGTTTCCGTAGTATCCATCACTTCAAATTCTTTTCTCCGCATGGATGAAGTCCTCCTCCGACAATGACAGTAAATCATTATTTAGAACCCAGCTTACTGCACTTATTGACAATTAAAAAGATCCAATTTAGATTAATTTTATTAGACCATTTGAGGCGGGGGCCCAGTATGCAATTTCATATTCCTTACCATGTGTACACCGACAAGTATCCATCCAAGCGTCTCGCGCTCTACCATGCCATACGAGACTGTATTACCTCGGAAGTGCTTGTTATGAATACTAGACTTCCGTCGAGCCGGGAATTGGCCGCGTTATATGGCGTCTCTCGCGGGACAGTCAGCCAAGTATACGATATGTTGTCCTCTGAGGGGTATATTACGAGCGGGGTGGGGCGTGGCACCTTTGTATCTTTCCAGTCACCTAAGCAGAGGTCTCATGAATTCCCCCATCTAGGAGTATATTTATTATCCGACTGGGGCAATCGACTGGATGAGTTAAAGGGCTGGAGGACAGAAAATATATGGGATCATCATTGTGAAGGGTTGAGGATTGTCGACTTTCAGGCGTTTGGCCCCGATTCGCAATGGTTTCCGGATAAAGAGTGGAATCGCTGCTTGTATGCCCAGGCCAGATTGCTGGCCAATAATGAACAGAAGCATACCGATATTTCGACCTTGGGGGACGAAAGCCTCAGAGAGAGCATTGCGCAATATGTAAGGCGAGCCCGAGGAATCGCAGCTGATGCGGACCAGATTGCTGTCTTCAATGGCTCAAAACAGGCGCTCGCCCTTACTGCTCAGTTGATTATCAATCCTGGAGACCGAGTTGTCGTGGAGAATCCCGGTTATACAGGGGCGGTTAAAGCATTCCAGGCTTTAGGCGGAATCTGTGTGCATGCTCCAGTAGATGCACAGGGGATTATTCCGGACAACTGGGAGGCTAAACTGCTTCTTGTCACTCCTAACCGTCAGTTTCCTACAGGCGCTGTACTGACAATGGAGCGTCGGCAGCAACTGCTGGCATGGGCTTCCGAGAACAACTCGCTTATCCTGGAAGATGATTATGACAGTGTATTCCGTCATCGCGGCAAATCGTTGGAGCCGTTGAAAGTATTGGATCGAGAAGGGCGTGTCATTTATGTAGGGAGCTTCAGCAGTACGCTGCTTCCCCATGTCCGCATCGGCTATGCCGTTCTGCCTGCGTCCCTGATTCAGTTATTTTCCAGTGCCAAGACATTGTTTGAGCCATATCCAAGCAACTTGCTGGAGCAGCGCACGTTGGCTGCCTGGATGCAAAGTGGACAATATGAGCGCCATCTGCGGAGAATGAAAAGAGTGTATGGCAGAAAGTTCAAGCTGCTGCGCGAGCTGTTGACCTCGCGTCTATCGTCATTGTTTATGTGGATCGAGGGGGATGCGGGGCTGAGTATGTTCGGATGGTGGAGGGGCTCGGCTGAGCAATATATCAAGTTTCGCTCCCGTTGCTTTGAGGCGGGGATTCGTTGGTCAGACACAAGCGTCCAAGAAATGGCCCATGGTTCAATCCGTTACGGAGCTTATTTTTATTTTCCTCGTCTGTCAGAAGAGGCAATGGTTTATGGGGTCAACAAAATGCGGGAAATTTGGCTGGCCATCGAGTCGCAGATGTAAATGATAATTTCCGGTGGTTTAACAGGTACATGAAGATGGTTCCCAGAATGCCAAAGCTCATCTCCTGTAAAAATTGTTCGGTTTCCGCAGTATCCATCACTTCAAATTCTTTTCTCCGCATGGATGAAGTCCGGCGGGGGCCCAGTATGCAATTTCATATCCCTTACCATTGTACACCGACAAGTATCCATCCAAGCGTCTCGCGCTCTATCATGCCATACGAGACTGTATTACCTCGGAAGTGCTTGTTATGAATACTAGACTGCCGTCGAGCCGAAAATTTCCACGTTGGGTCCAGCTCGTCAATATGGTCCGAAACCCAGTTTAATCTTTGAAGAAGTGATTCAGTCCGTTCTTCAAGATATTCTTTTGCGGACAAGCTGACGGCAAGCTGTGTAGCGTTAGTATCGATGCCATTCCAATCCGCTTTCGGTACAAGGTACTCTTCGAAATCTTTATGCTGACGGCTCCCGACAATGGATACGTCCCCGGAACGAACGTAATTCCGCAGCTCTGTCAGAACGGCCATTTCGTAGTAATGCAGGTTGATAGTTCCGTCATCGTCGTAAACGTGCTTTTTGCCAGCGGTTTGAAACGAAATTCAGCGGCGCGCCTTCCGGAACTTTTCGATTCCGGTTTCAAAGTAAACAACCTTTTCTTTGATCGATTTACCGTTTTGCTTTTGAAGTTCCTCGTGGGCTTTTCTGGATCATTAAATCGGCGGAAGGAGTAAGGTCCGTATCGTGAACCAATTTTTGAAAGCTGCCACTGCCTTTCAGGTGTAGAAATCACCAATGCACAAGGGCAAGCAATTAGGGGAATTAGCATTAACCCATAGGTCAATACAAAAGAGCGTGTCGTAGACCCCAGAACCGGTCATCCTCCGCTTTACTGAGCAGCCATTCAGGATCAACAACGGTATTGTAAAAAAACAACTGATATGGTACTGTTAAATTGTTTCGCACAAAACAATCTGATTTTGTTTTGTGTGAAACAAAATCAGAAAAATTGTTTCAAATACTTCGACGGTATCGTGACTCAGGCGTCTTGCAAATCAAGTTTGTCCAACCAAACGCTTTGGACTGAGCAGCGTTGGATGAGAAGGGGAGCTAACTGGTGCGGGTGATTATGGAGTTCAAGCGCCCATGACTATTTAAAAAGTAAAGGAGCGGATAAGAATGAATTACGATGTTATTGTAGTAGGCGGAGGACCGGTAGGCATGATGTTGGCATCGGAACTGGCTTTGGCTGAAGTGAAAGTGTGCATCCTGGAGCGTTTGAAAGATACCACTCCATATTCTCGTGCCCTCACTCTTCATCCTCGAACATTGGAAATTATGGATATGCGAGGATTGAAACAAAAATTATTGAGCAAAGGGAAACCGCTCCCTACTGGACATTTTGCGGCACTGGATTGCCGTCTTAATTTCTCGGAATTGGACTCATCCTCCAATTACACACTTGTTATTCCTCAATATGACACGGAGAAAGTACTGGAAGAATGGGCCAAAAATCTTGGTGTGGAGTTACGACGAGAAGAAGAGGTTATATCCGTCCGGCAAGATGAGAAAGAGGTCGAGATAGTTGCAGTTGGTCCCAAAGGTGAATCCAGACTGACGGCAGAATATGTTGTTGGAGCAGACGGTGCAAGAAGCACGGTCAGAAAACAGGCCGGTATCCCATTCACGGGAACTAACGAGACTTTCACTGCAATGCTTGGAGACGTCGTGTTGTCAAATCCTACAGAATCGAATGTGGTTTCTCATTTCAGTGAGCAGGGTCTTGTTATGATTGTTCCCTTTACGTCCCAAATGCATCGGATAATCATGATAGACCGGGAGAGGATGGCAGTGCCAAAAGAAGAACCAGTTACGATAGAGGAGTTGCGGTCTGGATTAATTCGTATTCTAGGAAGCGATCTAGGCATTTCTGAATCATACTGGCTATCCCGCTTTGGAAATGCGACTCGGCAAGCGGAGAGCTATCGGGAGGGGAGGATTTTTCTCGCGGGGGATGCGGCACACATTCATCTTCCTGCTGGTGGACAGGGTCTGAACGTTGGTTTACAGGAAGCTATGAATATAGGGTGGAAGCTGGCAGCTAAGCTGAAGGGCAGGGCTCCGGATTGGCTACTGGATAGTTATCATCAGGAACGGTTTCCCATTAATACGGCTTTGCTCCGAAATACAGAGATTCAAGCGTTGCTGATGACCGAATTCTCACCAAGAGTGCTAGCACTTCGCAGCATGATGTCTGAACTGCTTCAGATACCCAAGGCTAATCACCTTATTTCAGCCCAAATCTCAGCATTAGATGTTCGTTATACGCCGGATGCGTATTCACCACAACACGTGTTAAACGGTAGTCGCTTAACCGATTTAAAGTTGAGCCTGGAGAACCACACCACAAAGAATGCATACGAGTTGCTTCACTCCGGTTCATTTCTGTTACTTCACCTTGCTTCGGATGAACGTCTACTAAACGCTTCCATTGAATGGTCACAATACCCTCATCTTCAGTTTGTCTGCGCATCGCTTACCGGAGAAGCATCAGAATGGGACGATGTCCATACGGCGTTGATTCGCCCGGATGGGTATATCGCATGGGCGGTTTCCCAACTGGCGACGGAGCATTTGGAAGTCATTAAGCAGGGAATTCGTCGCTGGTGCGGGGGGGACGATTTTTCATAAAAACACGATGTCGAAGCAAGGAGGAACTGATATTTCCAATCGAATTGTTTTGCGTAAAACAATTGTTGTATAATAGGAGGAGATACGTACAAAGAGGAGTAGAAAATAACTGATGCAAAATACAGATATTTCCAAACAGTGGATTTTAAAGCTTTTCCTTCAGCTCATCACACAACAAGATATGAGAGAAAGTAAATTCATGGTCAGATTCGAAGAGCAGTTGAGAATAATCGAAGCTGAATTGAATGTAAAGTTAGATCTCATTTTATCTGAGATTCATTTAATCGCATGTATTGGTGAATATGGACCGATTAACGTCACAATGATTTCTGAGAAGACTAATTTGACCAAGGGGTCTGTCACTAGAATAAGCAAAAAACTGTTGAAATTAGATCTTATTAAACGGCAGCAGCTTATTGATAATAAAAAGGAAGTATATTTTCGATTAACAGGAAAAGGAGAGAAACTGCACAAAATCCATAACCGTCTTCATCAGGAGATTGAACAGCGGTTTATGGTTTTTCTTGACAAGTATACACCCGAGCAGTTGGCTTTTTCCAGAGAGTTATTACAAGATCTGTTGGAATGGAATTATTGAAGGTACGATAAATTGAAATAAAAAACTCATCTAACAGGATTTAATAGTGAGAGAAAAGAAGGCCAGCCAGCACATGAGGGAAAAAGTGTTAGGCTGGTTTCCCATGCGATTTACACAAATCCGGATAAAGTAATGTTGAAAAAAAGTGGACCTATTGTAAGGAAGGTAACGGATAACATTTGCTCGGAAAAGAGCCGCTACGAATGGATGAGTGTCCTATCACTGACGAATGGGGGCTTGCTACTTACTGCACACTCTTGCAACTTCATTTGGGAATAAGCTTTGCCTTCCAACTAGCACAACTCCGTTATCTAGGATTGAGCCAGGAGTTTTTAGCGATGTTGAGTCAACCTTGAGATATTTAGAGAATGAAGGTGAATACGAACATTCATTCGGCAGTAAGGTGTTTAGTCACCAGGGCGATTCTGGCAATGAGAGTTCGATCTATAAAATTGATTGAAGCATAGGAGCGTCTAGCCAAGGAAATTCGAAAAGCGTCTGAAAAGTTTCCGCATTTTAGTAAGTAAAGTTCGGTCCTTCTGGCAGCTAGCAAGCGATGTCAACAGCATTAATGTATAATTGATGTAAACTTCAACAGAAACCATCGGCTGTGGGGATATTTGGCTAGTGTTTGATGGCTTAAATCTTAAGGGCAAAACCTCCAAAAAGAAGGAAGTGTTAAACAATGAATTTAGAAATGGTTATGCAGGAGCTTGAAGCTCTTGGCAAGGAACGAACCAAGAAAATTTACGGATCCAATGGCGCGCACGAACCGCTTTTTGGCGTGGCTACAGGCGATATGAAGCCCATCTTCAAGAAAATTAAAAAAAATCAACCTTTGGCTGAGCAGCTTTACAACACAGGGAACTACGATGCAATGTACTTTGCCGGCATAATTGCAGACCCAAAAGCAATGACTGAAGCGGATTTTGAGCGTTGGATGGATGCGGCTTATTTTTATATGCTATCCGATTATGTGGTTGCAGTAACCTTGGCAGAAACAGATATCGCACAAGAAGTTGCCGATAAATGGATTGCAAGCGGCGAGGAGCTGAGAATGTCAGCGGGCTGGAGTTGTTACTGCTGGCTTTTGGGTAATCGACCGGACGGTGAATTTTCCGAAAGCAAAATTGCTAATATGCTTGAAATTGTGGAAAATACGATTCACGATTCTCCCGAACGAACTAAATACGCTATGAATAATTTTATTTACACAGTGGGGGTATCCTATTTGCCGCTCCATGATAAGGCGGTCGAGACCGCAAAGACAGTAGGGCCAGTAGAAGTCAAACGGGACAAGACAAAAAGCAGGTTCCTACTCGCTTCCGAAAATATTCAAAAGGCAGTAGATAAAGGGCAACTTGGTTTTAAACGCAAATATGTAAGGTGCTAAACAATAGCCTCACCTCGCGAAGTGGCGGGGTTATCTGGACTTACCGTAGTCAAAGAAGTTGAATATTGTATTGGTTTCAAAGTGGTCTATTCAAATATCGACACTTGGTTGTAGGATGGTGAGGCATCGTAAAAGATTACAGCAACGAAAACATTGTTCCCGTTTCTGAAGATGTTCGCCGCAATCACCTGGCCGAACAGGGAGTACATATTCGGCGCTAGCTCCAGGCGCAACGCTTCCTCGTTCGACCAAATGAGGTTAAAATAGATCGTATTCTTTATTACGCTCCCTCGATACGATAGTTGAATAACACACATTGTGAGCAGGCTCTGAAGCCTGCTTATTTTTATTAACCTAACGGGCAGGATAACGCAACTTATCGTGTAAGTTTCGCGTATAATAAATGGGATAAAATGTAATTTAGATGGACTTTTATGAAAGCAAGAAGAGTGTTCATCACCTTTGTCACCGATTTCGTCTCGCAATTGGTATAGCCCGGCCGATCCCGAACAAATAGCGGCCAGGCTGACACCTCGAGGAATAGATGTATCTTTTGGCATTATTGAAAGTAACCCAGATAGGAAGCAGGTGTAGTACAATGATAGATTTGGATAAATTAGCCGAGATATTTGCTAGTGGTTCCTGTGATATAGAAGATGCCTACCGTTTAGTCATCCAGCCGAAAAGTATATTGCGTGACTTTAGGACCGTAAGGCATGGATTTCTTTTTACCATTCGTGGAGAAGCTAAAATGTGTGTGAACGGAACTGTCTACGAATTACTTCCAGGATCCGTATTTCATGCGGCTCCAGGCATGCAACTGGACTCCCAAGTTATAGGACAATCAGAGTTCGAGTACTATTCACTTTTTTATCGATTGGACAAGTTAGGTGATGAAAATAGAGGTCATGAATGCGACTCTCATTTCAAGCTTGAACCTGGAGCAAATCCGAGAGTGATAGAATTACTGATCATGCTCCATCAGAATGCCCATACACTTGGAGGGATAGCGAAACTTCGTGTCAAGGAATTATTCTTAAGCATCGTGTATCAAGTTCTGGTGGGTTGCAGGTATCGGGAGAGTGGCAGTTTTCCAAGTAAAAGGGTGATAGAGGAGGCCATTGCATACATTAACGGGCATTATATGAATCCGTTGACACTCGACGTGTTAGCTGAGTTGCATGCAATGAGTCCCAAACGCTTCTCATACTTCTTTCACAAATATACGGGGTTCCGTCCCATCGACTATGTCATTAATTATCGTATGGAAAGAGCGAGTGAATTACTTAAAGCAGGCCAGTTTCCGATCCGCGATATTGCTGTCAGTGTCGGTTATGCCAATCAGCTATATTTCAGTAGAGTATTTAAAAAGAAATTCGGTGTGTCTCCCTCCGCATACACACATAAAATAGATAATCATAAATAACCACACAGCAAGCCTAGATTAGATAATCATACATATAGCATTCGCGATTTGTGTATTTGCATTTATATTCGTCCTTGCTACACTATATATTGATAATGAGAATCATTACTAATATTTCTAGGAACGCATTATGATCACTGGGGCGTTTGATGCCGTGGAGAGGCGTGAGTTATTGATGACCAATCGGTCTGCTTCGTCTTCTTGAACATGCACGGATCGGAGTATCTCCTAGGCGCAAAATTATTATTATATATAGAAAGGTTGATAGAATTGACTACAAATAGACAATTATGTATTGGATTATCCTTATCCGCGACTTGGATGAAAGGAGTGGGCTGGCGGCGCCCAGACAGCGATGTGGAAAAAATGGAGTCAATTGACTATTACATTGATTTGGCAAAAATGGCGGAGAAGGCAAAGCTCGATTTTCTTTTCAAGGCGGATTATCTTTATGTTAGCCCGCAGATGCTGGGCGATTCCGCTAATTTTGGCAGCCCAGACCCTACAATGATGTTTGCGGCGATTGCTCGTGAAACCGAGCGGATTGGACTGGTTACAACTGTTTCCACCACTTTTAATCCACCGTATATTGTTGCAAGGCAGCTTCAGTCGTTGCATTGGCTCAGCAACGGACGTGCTGGCTGGAATATCGTAACTTCAATAGAAGGCGCAGAAAATTTCGGTGATTCACCTATGCCTTCACCGCAAGAAAGATATGCGAAAGCAATGGAATTTACGGATGTCGTACGCAAGCTCTGGGAAAGCTTCCCGAATGAAGCAATTGTGATTGACCGTGAGTCAGGTATCTTTTCTGATACGGATAAGGTTTCCTCCATTAATCATTCAGGTGAGTTTTTCAGTGTCCGGGGACCGCTTACTTTGCCTGCCCATAAATCGGGATCCATTCCTTTATTTCAAGCAGGCGCGTCAGATACAGGACGAAATTTTGCCTCTTCAGTAGCGGATGCTATTTTTGCGGCGATGCCAGACCTTGAGTCCGGAGTGGAATTGCGAAATGATTTGAGAAGAAGAGCCAAGGAACATGGACGCAATCCGGACGCCATCAAAGTTTTGCCTGGATTATATTTTTTCTTGGCTGAAACTCGCGAGGAAGCGCATGAATTACATAGGGCTGCACACGCACATTTGAGTATGGAGCGCAGACATGCATCGCTCCAATCAGTGCTGGGCCTTGATTTAAGCAGCTTTGCTTTGGATCATCGCGTAACTGCCGATATGCTCCCCGATCCGAATCAGCCAGTCCGCAGCCGGACACATGCTGAGCTGTTGCGCCGGTATATTACAAACTATCAGCCTACAGTGGAAGAGGTATTGGCAAGGCCGGAGGTCGTCGGATCTGCTCACTGGGTTTCTGTTGGAACGGTTGAAGACGTGTCGAACGATATTATTGAGCGATTTGAGGCTGGAGCGATTGACGGATTTATAGCTCTTCCAGGCGGCTCAGAACAATCGATGGAAATATTTTTTGAAAAACTGATGCCGCAGCTGGTTGAAAGAGGCTTGTTCAGAAGCGAATATGCAGGCTCGACTTTGAGGGCACATTTGAGTATTTAACATCTGATACTTATTAAAACATAGGACAGCCCTTCTAAGCTGAAAGCTTGGAGGGGCTGCCCAGTTTGTTTAAATAGGAAGCCGATGTTATCACCATAAAATTGTTGATTCGATGATGCCGCAATTAGATAATTATACATAATGATGTTATTGAATACACTCCGTTTAATCTCATATTATCCCCGTACATGAGATATCTTTCAGACTCTACTGCAAACATCTTCAAATTGAAAAATACTTTTCAAATTAGTTTGGAGAGACTGTATCGCTTGCATTAAATCCAACTTTCCAAAGCTCCCAATTAACCTCAGCTGTCTCAATCGTGCCCTGTTCAACTGCAGTCTCAGCATACCCACTATAAGAAAGTTGGAGTTGATCAGTTTGCATGAACAGTAGTGCATATTTTGCTGGAAAAGTGTTTGGAATAGTTACTTCTTCGGGAGCAGAAGCAGGAGCGGGACCTAACACAACGGAGGCACCTAACAATGCAGACAAAAACAATTTCTTCAATTGGTACATATTCTCCCGTTGGTTTATTTTGGAACCTTAATGAATCGTATTCTCCAGCGTGTCTCCAAAACGAGACTAACACCGTATATAGAACGATTAAGAGATGAACTTGACTTAAATCACCGGACTTTTAAAGCGATTCATTTTGTACATGCACTTCTAGGCCGCCGCCCACATACAATGTATAACTGTGTTGGGATAAATACCGAACGTCGTCAGACTTCTGGAGGTGGCATGGCATGACCGGATTGTTTGCGACGATTGTCTTGTTCATCAAGCAATTGTCGCTCCTTGTGTCCTACGTAAAGAACAACGCCTTCCCGCAACCACTGGCCGAAGAGGATGAAATGAAGCATTTGCAGCTCATGGCAGCAGGCAACGCTCAGTCGCGCAACACGCTCATCGAACACAACCTCCGGCTTGTGGCACACATTGTGAAGAAATTTGACAACACTGGCGAAGATTTGGAAGATTTGATTTCCATCGGCACGATCGGATTGATCAAAGCGATTGAAAGCTTTCAACCGAATAAAGGGACGAAGCTTGCGACGTTTGCCGCGCGCTGTATCGAAAATGAGATTCTGATGCATCTGCGTTCCTTGAAAAAGACACGCAAAGACGTGTCGCTCCACGACCCAATCGGGACCGATAAAGAGGGAAATGAAATTACGCTAATCGATATTCTTGGAACCGAAAGCGATGAAGTGGTTGAAAAGGTGCAGTTGAAAATCGAAAAGAGTAAAATATACCGCAATCTGGACATATTGGACGAACGCGAGCAGGAGGTTATCCGGGGCCGCTTCGGTCTGGACGGGGGCGGGGACGAACGCACCCAGCGGGAGATTGCGAAGGAACTGGGCATTTCCCGCAGCTATGTGTCACGGATTGAGAAGAGGGCGCTTATGAAGCTGTATCATGAATTTTATAAAAATAAAGGCCAAATTTGACCGGAATCCCCTGCCTGATACCAGGTGGCGGCGTCAGAGCGGGGCTTTCCATTTCTCAAACTGGCGCTTCCCGGCGGCTGCCTGATTCACATATTGCTTAAGAATCGAAATTTGCTATAATGGGGCAATAAATCGTAACAATCCACTTTGCTGCAACGAGGGGAGAACAACAACATGAATGCAAGCCAGGATGAACATAGCGATGTAAAGCAAGAAGGCACGGCGGCACTGCCGCCGCTTCCGGAATACCGGTGCAGGCACATTAGCGGAGACGCTCCCGATTGGGCCGGGATTGCAGCGATAGAGCTCGCGGATGTGGCGGCCGGAACGAGACCGCGAATGCGCACCGCCGCCCGCTCGTGCTGGTCGGACACGACACTGTATATCCGCTTCGAATGCGAGGATGATTGCGTGGTTAGCCCGTATACGAAACGCGACGATCCGCTCTATGAAGCGGATGTGGTGGAATGCTTCATCGACACGGCCGGAATGGGCCGGGCTTATTACGAATTCAATCTCAGCCCGCATAACGTCGTATTCGATTCATACATAACGAACAATCCGGGCGAGCCGATAGCATTCCATCCCGAGTGGGATGCACAACAGTTGGTCACATCCGTTGTTTATGCATCACAGCCTAAGCGCCAGGTCATTTACGAGTATGCCATCGCATTTTCTGATCTGCAGGCTACGCCGAATACGGAGACAGAATGGCGTATTAACTTGTTCCGCATCGACGAGGATGAGCTGGGAACGCGTGAATATACCGCTTGGTCCCCGACCGGCGCGGTCAACTTTCACGTTCCGGAACGGTTCGGCACATTTCGGTTTACGAAGGAGTAGGAACGGAGTGTCTCGTCCTCTCGCTCATGTCAGCGGGAACGAGGCACTTCTTTTTGATCAGGGATGCTTATGCTAATGTGACTTCATTCGAGTGCGGTGAGCGCTAACAGGCACTTCCCTCACTCTTCCTATCGTTCAGGAAGGGATGGGGAGGCTGTCTTTGGCGTATATGTCTCATGTCAATTGATTCTCAGACGATGCAACATGACCGTTAAATCACGCGGCCTAGCGCTAATCCGTTCGATCTATCGACCTTTTGAGAGACGTGCAACCTGTTGGGGGAAATGGCTTTTCGACTGAGGTGGGGAAGACAGGAGTGAAGCTCACGAACTGTAAATGTGCATTTGTATTCGCGAATTAACGCCCTTTTCGGCATTTGAACTGCAAATATGCAGTTTAAATCGTGGGTGTTCCCATTATTTATGCGATTATGCAAAAATGAACTGCACGATTGCAGTTTAGTGTCATGAAAGACGTAAAAAGGGAACTCTCAAATGTAGAATTGCAGTTGGAGAAGCGCCCTCTCCCTCTTACATCAACTGCTCGACCACGCCGCAGAGCGGATCGGTGATGCCGGAATCGTTGTTACTGATCGAAGGGGAGAGTGACACAAAGAGGCCAAAACAGAACATGACAACACCCCGAGTCATTCCTTGAGGTGTTGTCACATGAAGCGTTAACGAGTTCTAGCCCATTTCCATCGTCAAACGAACACCGCCTGCAGGGTGCAAGAACGATACGGCAAAGGTGGAGGATGCAGCCTCCCACTCCCACTCGTGTGGATACGGCTTCCCGTCCCGTTCGACCGTCACCCGGCCTGGAGCGGCTGCTGCAGCGAAGCGCAGCATGGCGCGCACCCCCTCTGGCCCGCGTATGGAATAACGGCACATGCTGCACGCCCCTTCATTGCCGCTGCTGTCTACCGCAGGCAGTTCCGTCACCCGTCCCGCGGCCGCTACCAGCACAGGCCGATCGTTCATGGCCGCGTACGCATGATTGAGGTCGACCAGCAGCGCTTGATCCCCCGGCTGGATCACCACGTGAGCGCGTACGGCGAGTCGGCCGTCGAACAGGTCGACGAACGGCCCCTCTAACCGGACGGGCTCGTTGCTGACGCTTTCGTCTAGTAGGGCGGCCGCCACGTAAGGCCCGCGATAGGCGATGAGCGCATGGCTGCGATCCCACCGCGCCTCTGCGCCGTGAACGGACTGCAGCGCCGCCAGCACTGCCTCGCGCAGCCGATCCGCCCCGGCTTCCGAGGCGGCGAATGCCGCCGGATGCTCATGCAGGCAGGCGAACGCTCCCTTGCCGACTTGCGTAATCCGGGCTTCATTATCAGGCGGCGCTTCCGATGATACGCCTAGCGTCTCGAACAAGTGATGCGCCGGATTGGCATACACCCGCGCGCCTTCGTTCCACCATTCGCGCACGCCATGATATGGATCGCTGCCGTCGCCGACATACAGCAATACGCCTCCAGCTTGTACCCATTGCGTCAGCGCATAATGGACATCCATATGCTCGGGCTTCATGAATTCATAGCTTAGTAGCAGGATGTCGTAAGAGGATAAATAATGCGGGATGCGGCGGATATTGTCCAGCTGTACCGGACGAACAGGAGCGCCGTGCTTCAAGAGCGGCAGCGCAAGGCCGAAGAAGGCATCCCACGTAATATGCTCCATCTCGGAAGCAAAGCGCTCATCCTCCTTAATATTGTGCCAGTCAAGCGCTAGATCGAGCCGTTGGTACATGCAGGAATCGGCGACGAGCACACCCATGCGCGGCTGGCTTGACTCCTCCAGCTGCGTACCGCCAGCTGCGTTGCCGCGCGTGTTGAGCAGTGGGCCGACAGGAGCGCTGACCGTGCCGCCAAGTGGCATATGGTGCAGCGAATCGATGACGGTGAGCAGCGTCGTGCCGTAATCCTCCGGAAGGGGGACCTTCTTGCTGCGATCGGAGCCAAGATATTCTCCCATATATATCCGGTGCGGCCAAGGCGTTACCTCATAATGATCAATATGTGGATGCAGCAGGGAAGCGACGACCGTTTTCTTGTAGTTCATCCGGTAATCGTCCCAGGTGATCTTCGATCGGATCATGCAGCAGCCACATGCGCCGATCACTGCCGCGAACGAGCTCCTGCATAACGCCGTACTCCAAATAAGCGGTCTCAAAGGTGCGTTCCTTGCGCACGCCCGCGTACACATTCGGCACCCGTGACGTGCCGGTCCACACCTGCGCAATGTAACCGTCGATGCCGCTTACGTCCATCAGCTTCGATTCCGGGCTTACGATGCGCCATTGACAGTAATTGATCAGGCTGTGCGTCGGCACGAAGAAGCGGATTTGGCGTCCGTATGTATGCTTGGCGTAAGACTTCAACGAGGAGCAAATGCGCTCAAGCGCCTTTTTGTACAGCTCCGCCTTGAGCTTCGACGCGCGGTACTGGGCATCGGGCGATTGATGCGGAGGCATCCACGGCTCGTTATAGAATAATTCCCACTCGCGTTGAAAGGCGGGGGAATAGCCAGCTTCCACCCAGAACTCGGGCTCTTCCATATAGAAGGCCTCTACACCGGCATCGACGGCTTTCTTCAGACGGCCTGCCACGAAGTCGGAAAACGATACGGTCGGCACCATGTACGGCACATCATCGGTTTCATGAATAAGCCGGGTGCCGTTGGCTCTTGTCTGTGCCTCGTCCCAATGCGGCTTGCCGTCGATTTGACCGGTCAAATAGGGCTGATATTCCCCCCATGCCGTGCCGGTCATCAAGCCGACGCGGTACCCTTCGTCCGTCCAGCTTCGAATTCGTTCCTCCATCGTGTCGTCAATACCGTATACAAGCGCCATATCTGTCTGCAGGTTGATCGCAGCTTCATATGGAGCTATTTCTTGAAAGACCGTCTTTTCGCCGGGCCGTTGACGTTGCAGCATGCCGCATTCCTTCTTTCCGTAATATTCTCAGTTGAATAAACCTGCGCTTGATTGCATTGTACACCAATTCAGCAGATGAAATCCTCCGCTCTAACCACTATACATCTTGTTGAAGATGAGGAACGAATGAACGCTTTCTTCCCGCATGCATACACTAACCTATGCCCATGCATTTTGATGCTGATGGAGGCGAAAAATTCGAGAGGATGGATTACGATGAAGCGGAGCAATGTGTCATTTGACTGTCTCGCCCTTGTGCTGTTTGTGCTGCTTGCCCTGTGCTGCCTGCTGTTGTTTCATATACAAAATGTTACATTTTAACGATTGCCATGCCTAGACATATTCCGAATCGAAAAGACAAATACTGTGATGGAATAGAAATAGAACCATAGTTTGACGCAGGAGGTGGGGGCATGGCAGCATCTAGCAAATCCCAGTCCGCAAAATGGAAGCTGGGGAATTGGACCCTGTCGGAGCAGGAGTACAAAAAAATCGCCAAACAGCGTGAGCCGTCCCGGTCCGTATTCAAAAATTGCATACGGGCTTTTTTGGTCGGCGGCACGATCTGTCTAATCGGACAAGCCTTACAACAGATGTACATGACGTTCTTCCATATGAGCGAGAAGCAGGCAACCAATCCGACCGTAGTGACATTGATTCTGATCTCTGTCATTCTGACATGCTTCGGAGTGTACGACAAAATTGCGCAGTGGGCCGGAGCGGGCTCGGCTGTTCCCGTTACCGGATTTGCCAACTCGATGTGCTCGGCGGCCTTGGAGCATCGCGCAGAGGGGCTGGTGCTTGGCGTTGGGGGCAACATGTTCAAGCTCGCTGGTTCCGTTGTCGTGTTCGGGACGGTGGCTGCCTTTATTGTGGCGCTCGTCTATTATCTGTTCGGTCTTCAGCATTAAGGCGAGGACGGACATTCCGACAAGAGGAAGGAGGAGGCATTCCGATGCAAGTAGGTCGCACATGGCAGTTTGCGAACCGACCTGTCATTATCGGCACCGCAACCGTCGTCGGGCCGGATGAGGGAGAGGGGCCTCTCGCAGCCGATTTTGATTTCATTCACGATGATTTGGATATGCAGGAGAAAAGCTGGGAGAAGGCCGAGCGCAAGCTATTGGAACAGGCCACCCAGTTAGCCGTTGTGAACGCCAATATTACGCAGGATCAATTGAACTTTTTTGTCGGCGGCGACTTGATGAATCAGATTATAAGCAATTCATTTGCCGCCCGGACGCTCGGTGTCCCTTATATCGGCGTCTTCGGCGCGTGTTCCACTTCGATGGAGACGCTCGCGATAGCCTCGCTGCTCGTTGACTCCGGCAATGCGAACTATGCGATGGCGGGGACGTGCAGCCATAACTGCACAGCCGAGAAGCAGTTCCGCTATCCGACGGAATATGGCTCCCAAAAACCGCCGACCGCCCAATATACAGTAACAGGATCAGGAGCGGCGGTAGTGGCCAAAAAAGGAGTGGGTCCGCGAGTGACTGCAGCGACAATCGGGAAGATTGTCGATCTTGGCATAACGGATCCCTTTAATATGGGAGCGGCGATGGCGCCTGCGGCAGTAGATACCATATTGACGCATCTGAAAGACTTGAACCGCTCTCCTCAGGACTACGATCTCATCGCGACGGGCGACTTGGCCAGCGTCGGGCATCCGATTGCAAGGGACTTATTCAAAAAGCACGGCGTGCCGATGGATGAAGCCAATTTTCAAGATTGCGGACTCATGATGTTTGACGTAGAGAAACAATCCGTGCAAGCCGGCGGCAGCGGATGCGCCTGCTCCGCCGTGGTGACGTACGGACATATTTTGAAGCGCATGCAAAAAGGAGAACTGCGGCGCGTGCTTGTTGCAGCAACGGGGGCGCTGCTGTCTCCGTTGTCTTACCAACAAGGGGAGACCATTCCCTGCATTGCGCATGCCGTCACGATTGAAATGGAAGGATGATATGTAATGATGACTTATTTATGGGCCTTCATTATCGGGGGACTCATTTGCGTAATTGGCCAGCTTATGTTTGATGTGGCAAAGCTGACTCCGGCGCATACGATGAGCATTCTCGTTGTGACAGGCGCGATAGTCGATGGCTTGGGTTGGTATGAGCCGCTTATCGACTTTGCCGGCGCAGGCGTTACCGTGCCGATTACCAGCTTCGGGAACTCGCTTGTCCACGGTGCGTTGACGGACCTGAAGTCAGATGGCTGGGTCGGAGCCGTGAGCGGAATTTTCAAGACAACGAGCGCAGGGATATCGGCAGCCATCGTCTTTTCCTTTCTGGCAGCCCTGGTCGTGCGTCCCAAAGGCTAGTCCTTCTCCTTCAATACCCATAATGATAAGCTCCGAGCCACTGGCAGCGGGGCTTATTTTTTTGCCAAAGCTTCCAAATCTATTCGGATGATCCGTACATGTACCTTATTCCTCGAATGGTGTAAAATGAAAAAATGTAAGCGAAACGCATCTGATTAAGCTCATCAGACGTGTTGTGAATCCGCCAAATTTTTATATGGAAGGGGAGGTCGTTGCCATGCCAACCTATCATTCGCTGCATTCCGTCATGAAGCAGATGCAATCGACATTGGAACGATGTATTTTGGGAAAGGCATTTGAAATTGAATTGCTGTTAACCGCCTTGCTGGCCGGCGGCCACGTCCTTATTGAAGATGTGCCGGGCACAGGCAAGACTCAACTTGTGAAGTCACTCGCCCGTACGATGAATGGACAATTCCGCCGGGTTCAATGCAACCCGGACATACTGCCTACCGATATTACCGGAGTTTTTATTTTTCATCCGAAAGAGCAGGAGTTCGTGTATCGGCCGGGTCCGGTGATGACGAACGTGCTGCTCGTCGACGAGATTAACCGGGCGACGACGAAGACGCAGTCGGCGCTGCTTGAAGCGATGGAGGAGCACCACATCACAGTAGACGGCGAGACGTTCGACTTGCCTTCGCCGTTTGTGCTCTTCGCGACGCAGAATCCGATTGAATTCGAAGGAACCTTCATGCTGCCGGAAGCGCAGCTTGATCGCTTCATGTTCAAGGTCCATCTCGGGTATCCGGACGAAACGACCGAACGGACGATGCTGGCCCGTCACATGGAAGGGCTGCCTTCGGAGAGAGTAGAACCGGTGACGGACATAGCCGCGATCAAAGAAATGCAGGAAGCTGCTCGCTGCGTGCATATTGATGACGCTGTTGCAGCTTATATTATTGACATTGTGCGCGCGACTCGCGAGCACCCTCATATCGTCTTGGGCGCAAGCCCGCGCGCTTCGGTAGCTTTGATGCAAGCTGCCAAAGCCAGGGCCTGGATTCGCGAGCGAAGCTTCGTTACGCCGGATGATGTGAAAATTTTGCTTCCTTATGCGCTGAACCACCGCCTTGTGCTCGGCATGGAAGCGAAGATGGACGGGATAAGCGGCAATCATATTTTGCGGGAAGTGGTGCAGAACATACCGGTGCCGATTCGAATGGAGATATGAGCATGAATAACATGGAACTTATTCCACGCCAAGGTCGTTCGCGCAAGCGGCCGATTGTTATCGCGGTTGGAATCTATGTCTCGTGTCTGTTCTATTTTCTGTTTCAAGGCGGCAAGACCTCGTTCATGCTTCTGTCGATGGCGACGCTGCTTGCGGTCTACTGGTTGTCCGGACTGGCGGGAGGCATTCGCAGAGTACGCGGGGAACGAACGCTAGGAACCGGGATGAGCAAGTTCGTCCCTGCACGGTCCAGAATCAACGTATCCGTGCGGATTGCCGTTCCAGGCTGGTTTCCGCTGCCATATCTCATTGTGCGGGAACAATTGTGGCGCTTCGGAGAGCGTTATTACGATGAAGAAACCGTCGTCAGCTTGGATGCGAAGCGTAGTGCCGTGTTGTCCTATCGCACGCCGTTTTTACAGCGGGGCTGGTATCGTTATGAGGCGACTTCTTGCTGCTCGAGGGATTTATTCGGTGTGTTCGAGCATCACGGCAAGTTCGAAGCTCCCGCAACCTTCTATGTGATGCCGGCAACCGTGTCGATTCCGAGGTGGAATCAGGCGGAGCGGCAGGACGGTCAAGGCCATCTGGCGCAGAGCCGTCAAATGAGCAGAAGGGAATCCACACAATTAAACGGAGTGCGTGAATACGTCCATGGCGATCGGCTCTCGCGCATTCATTGGAATGCGACAGCAAAGACGGGGGTATTGAAGTCGAAGCAGTTCGATCGCGAATCCTCTTCGCCTATTCTCATCGTGATGGATGTGAGAGCTGAAGTATATGAGGAGGCGCACACCTTTGAGACAGCCATAAGCGCGTCCGCTTCATTGGCTGATTATGCCAGAATGAATGAGCGGCCGGCTTACATCGCTGCTATTGGCAACGGCCTGAAATGGTGGGATGCAGATACAGTACGCACGCAGCCGCTAGCCTTCAAGCAATGGCTGTCAGCCGTACATCAGGAGCGGCCAGAGCAAGAAGAAGGCCGTCTTTACAAGCAGCTTATAGAGCGTGGCTTGCGCTTAAACGGTGCTGCGATTGCTTGGATTAGCGGCCGCTTGACAGACGAGGACGCATCCGTTGCCAGCTCTTTGTCCAAGGCAGGGGGATATGGCACTTACGTCCAGGTTCAGGGCGGCGGAGACGCACCGGCAGACAATGCCCGGATTCGAATGCTTGGCAAGCATCGATTTCAATATATTCCGCTTGGCCAGCTCCAACAGTTGCCTCAGCTGCTGGGAGGTGAAGCGCGTTGAATCTCGCGAGGCGTTCGAACGCGGCAAAGCGTCCGCTGTCACAGAAGCCGCCTTCGTCAACGAAGCGATTACAGCGGTTTCTGTTTTCTCACTGGAATGAAAGGTTGATATGGACATGCCTTATCGCAATGTCCTGGCAGTGGATCGTCATGCTTGAGCCGTACTGGTTCGACGAGACGATTGTTATGTCCAAAGCTGCCTTAATTGTGCTCTGGGGCGCTTCCGTCATCTTTCCCATGCATTTTGCCGGGAGACTCTTAATCGGCCTGCCTCTTATTTTGTGGGTTGTCTATAGAGAACTCATTCAATACGATCTCTGGGCTTCCGGCAGCAAACTATCGGAATCGTTTGCTTCTTTTCATCCTTATATTTGGTTTGTGCTCGGCTTGTGGCTGGTCTATGAGGCAATCGGGCAAATTGTGAGAGGATGCGGCAGGGTCATTATTTGGCTTCTTGTGCAAATTATTGTATTTGGAATACTGGACTCCTTTACGGAAACGATGCTCTGGCAGCAGGTGGCTTGGATTGTCGGCGCTTCATTGGTGTGGCTCATTACCTTGCATTTTGGACAAATGAAGCAGCAGTATCCTCATATATGGCGCAATTCATTGCGTTATCCGCTCCAAATGGCGATGAGCGCCTTCTTTATCATTGCCGTTATTATGTCTATCGGAGTCAGTGTGCCGGAGTTCGAACCGATATTAACGGATCCATATACGGCATGGAATAACCGGTACGGCGACGGCGGCAACATCGTCGAACGCATTATGGCGGACGTCACGGGATCCGGCGATTCTGCGCGTACGAGCACATCGGGGTATAGTCAGCAGGATAGCCAGCTCGGAAATGGATTTCAAATGGACTATATGCCGGTTATGACCGTGGAATCAGATGCGAGAGGATACTGGCGGGGCGAGGCGAAGGAGCTATACACCGGGCAAGGGTGGCGGGATTTGAACCGGACCGACGCTCAGGAGCAAGTGCGAACGGATACGCGCATTGAAGCGGAAGGCGCGCCATCAAGCGGAATACCGACCCGTGAAATCAAGCAGACGTTCCATATGGCGAGCGGGCAAGCGTATCCGGTGCTGTTTGGCATGCAGGCAATTGAATCCATTAACGACATCAAGAGCGAAAATATTGGCGAGCTCTGGTGGAATGGAAGAGATAGCGAAATTCATTATTTGGGTTCGCCAAGCTCACCGTATCCGGATAGCTATACCGTCGTCTCGCGGGTTCCTGTCGTGTCTGAGGAGAAGCTGCGCCAAGCCTCGGCAGGAGATGGCAACGCCGCAGAACGTTTCGGCTTCAGCAAGTATGTGCAGCTTCCAGAGAAGCTGCCCCCGCGCGTGCGCGATCTTGCCGAGCAGTTGACGGCGAATGCGACGAACGATTACGATAAAGCGAAGCAAATCGAGAACTATTTGCGCAGCCAGTTCAAATATACGAATACGCCCGACATCTCATTGCGCGCCAGTGAAGATTTCGTGGACGGGTTCTTGTTTGAAGTGAAGGAAGGGTATTGTGATTATTTCTCAACGGCGATGGCCGTGATGCTGCGTTCGGTCAATGTGCCGACCCGTTGGGTCAAAGGATACGCCCCCGGAGTTCGTGAAGGCATGAGCGATCATATGATGCTGGGCCAATTCGATCCTGATTCCGGTGGCACTTTCCGTGTCACGAACGCAGATGCCCATTCATGGGTGGAAGTGTATATGGGCGATTACGGCTGGATTGCGTTTGAGCCAACGCCTGGATTCAGCATGCCTCGATGGGAACCGAAGGAAGAAGAGAAGACGGAGCCAGCTATCGAACAAGAAAAAACGAAAGAAAAAGTGCAGGACAAAGAGACGCTCAGCAAGCAGGAACAGACGCAATCGTCTTTGCCGGCTTGGGTGACGACAGCGGCTCGTATGATTGTTTTGGCCATCCTTATTGGTGCGCTGGCGTTTTTCTTGTGGAGATGGCGGGCGGTAGGTTTCTCGCTTCGGTGGATTCGCAAATGGAGACGCAATTTAACGCCGAATGAAAAAATTGTTCTGGAGACCGAAATGTGGATCAGTTATTGCCGCCTGAAGGGGATGCGCAAAGCGCCGCACGAAACGGTGCGGGAAGCGGCTTACCGTTGGTGCAAGGGCAATGACGAACGTTATGCCTCCGTCAATACGATCGTTCCGTTGTTTGAACAAGCCAAATATGGTCACGATGTTGCTCAGGAAGCGGACGTAGAACGATTGAAAGTCGCCGTGCGCCAATTTAAGCAGGCGGGATGAGTATGGAAGGTTTCCGAAAGTTAACGGCAAAAGAGACGGAATGAAAGCGGGAAAGCTAGAGAATGGGCGCGTGAATGTGACGATTGCATGCCGTTCCGTACAGGAACGGCATTTTTTTGCACGAAAAACAAAGAATATGGTATAGTTTTTCGTATGAAAACGAGGTGACTGCTTTGTTGGAAGGGCTTATTCCCCGTCTTCGGGTGAGCACGGTCTATGACATCGATCTGGCCATGCTGAAGGAGAAAGGGATTCAAGGGATTATTACAGACTTGGACAATACCCTTGTAGGTGCGAAAGACCCTCTGGCGACACCGCAACTGGCCGCATGGCTAGAGGAAGTGAAACGCCAAAAATTTAAGGTGGTCATTGTATCGAACAATGATCATACACGCGTATCCCGCTTCGCAACGCCGCTTGATATTCAATTTGTTCACGCGGCACGCAAGCCAGCGCAACGAGCCTTTCATAAAGCGCTTCAGCTAATGGGGCTTACACCTGATCAAACGGTCGTCGTCGGCGACCAGATGCTTACGGATGTTCTCGGGGGCAATCGCATCGGTATGTTTACAATATTGGTCCAGCCGATAGCCATTCAGGATGAAGGCTGGATGACACGCGTCAATCGACGCATCGAGCGCATCGTTACGGCTCGACTGCGTAAAAAAGGATTGTGGCACGAGGAGGAACGACATTGAGTGAAATGAAAGAGGCACGAGCTTGCAGCGGCTGTGGCGTGACGCTGCAGACGGAGCGCTCGGAACAACCGGGTTACGTGCCGGGCAAAGCTTTGGAACGGACGCCGATTATATGTCAGCGCTGCTTCCGGATTAAACATTATAACGAAGCGGCTTCTGTCGCAATAGACCAGGATGAATTTTTGCGTATGCTGGGACGCATCGGCGAGGAGGACGCACTCGTCATTCATATCGTTGACTTGTTCGATTTTGACGGGAGCGTCATCTCGGGGCTGCAGCGCTTCGTTGGCAACAACCCGGTGCTGCTGGTCGTGAACAAAATCGATTTGCTGCCGAAAGCGACGAACTGGAACCGCATTACCAACTGGGTGCAGCGTCAGGCGAAGGAGCACGGCTTGCGCATCGTAGACGTCATTCTCGTCAGCGCGAAGCGCAACCAAGGGTTTGAACGCCTGGTTGACCAGGTCGGGGAGTGGCGTCAAGGACGCGATGTCTATGTCGTCGGGGCAACCAATGTCGGAAAATCGACTCTCATAAACCGTCTTATCAACGATTACAGCGACATGGAGCAAGAATTGACGACGTCGCGCTATCCGGGCACGACACTCGATGTCGTGCATATTCCGCTTGATGACGGCAAGCATATTATCGATACGCCGGGAATTGTATACCCGAGCCGCATGACTGAGCTGGCGCATCGTGAAGATTTGGGCGCGCTGCTGCCCGACAAGCCGCTGAAGCCTGCAGTATATCAGCTGAATGCAGGGCAGACGTTGTTCTTTGGCGCTTTTGCGCGTTTCGACTTCTTGGAAGGGGAACGCCAATCCTTTACTTGCTACGTCTCGAACGGGCTTCCTATCCATCGGACAAAGCTGGAACGGGCCGATGAATTGTATCGTGACCACCGGGGCGAGCTGCTTGCTCCGCCTACGCGTGAGCGTGCGGACGAGCTTCCTGCCTGGACGAAGCATCAATTCCGAATTGCGCGGGGGGGCGAGACCGACGTCTTTATTTCGGGTCTCGGATGGATAACCTGCAACGGAACAGCCGGGGCGCTTGTGGAAGTCCATGCTCCAAAGGGAGTCAAGGTGCTTACACGCCGTTCGTTGCTATAAACGGCATTTTATAATAGAACTTGGGCAGAGGAGCGGAGAACGATGGAAGCGGAAGCGGCAGATGCAGTGGGCAAGCAGGTGCGGGCGCTGGACAGTTCAACGGCGTTGTATGCGGTCATCGGCGATCCGATTAAGCATTCCAAATCGCCGCTCATGCATAACGCGGCTTTGAGAAGCATGAATGTGAACGGGATCTATGCCGCATTTCATGTGCTGCCGCATGAGCTGGAGCAGGCCGTGCAAGGAATTCGCGCGCTGGGCATCGGCGGAGTTAATGTGACGATTCCGCATAAAGAACGGGTCATGGCATATTTGGATGATATCGACGAAAGCGCGCAAGTCATTGGAGCGGTCAACACGATCGTCCGCCGGGGCGGGAAGCTTATCGGATATAATACGGATGGTCTCGGCTATGTGCGTTCCTTGAAGGAAGAGATGATGCCGGATCTTTCTGCGGCCCGGATTCTGTTAATCGGTTCCGGAGGGGCGGCGCGCGGAATTGCTTACGCGTTGTTGAAGGAAGGCTGTCAGGAGCTGAGCATTGCTAACCGGACGGTCGAAAGAGCGCAAGCGTTAGCCGACGATTTGTCCCCATACGGTCAGATACGGGTCGTGCCGTTGCTGGAAGCTCCGGACATCGATGCGGAGCAGGCCGATATCGTCATCAACACGACATCTGTCGGCATGCATCCGGATGTCGAAGCCATTCCTCTCAACCCGGATTGGCTGCAGGCGCATTTGATCGTGAGCGATATCGTCTACAATCCGCTCGACACCGCGCTCTTGCAAGCCGCGCGGCGGACAGGCTGCCGAACGCATAGCGGACTAGGAATGTTCGTCTATCAGGGCGCGATCGCATTTGAAATGTGGACAGGCAAGCAGGCTCCGGCGGAGCTGATGAGACGGGAAGTGCTGCGCACGCTATAATAACCTGTGGATGGCTCGTTCGGCATGTCAATGCCGGATTGGAAGATAACGAGGCGGCAGGTTGCTTCAAGTGCGAGTTCAAATGGTCCCTTTTCAAACAAGATCATCTTCATGAATTTCATACTAATAAGATACAGATAAGGCAGGTAAACATATGCTAACGGGTAAACAGAAACGTTATTTGCGATCTCTCGCTCATCATATACAGCCTATTTTTCAAGTAGGCAAGGGCGGCACGAACGATCAACTCATTCGCCACATTCAAGAAGCATTGGAAGTGCGCGAATTGATTAAAGTATCGATCCTGAACAATTGCTTGGACGATCGTTATGAAGTGGCGGAACAATTGTCTTCGCGTTCGGGTGCAGAGCTCGTGCAGGTTATCGGCAAGACGATTGTCCTGTACAAAGAGTCTGAAGAGAAAAAACAGATTGAACTGCCTTAATCGGCACAGGAGGCCTACCCATGAAACATATTGGCATCATGGGCGGTACGTTCGACCCGATACATCTGGGGCATCTGATCGCTGCGGAGTGTGCGCGGGAAGCGGCATTGCTGGATGAAGTGTGGTTCATGCCGGCAAGCGTTCCCCCGCATAAATCCCGCCAACCGGTGGCAGCCATTGAGCAGCGGTTTGAGATGACGAAGCTTGCGGTACAGGGGAATCCGTGCTTTCGTGTAAGTGATTGGGAGTATGCGCGCGGGGGAGTATCGTATACAGCCGATACGGTATCCGGCTTGCGGGAGACGCACCCGGGTGTGGAATGGTCGTGGATCATCGGAGGCGACATGGTCGCTTATTTGCCGCAATGGCATCGGATCGATGAGTTGATGGCCAGCATTTCTTTTGTCGGTCTCCGTCGCCCGGGAACGCCATGGCAATTGGATATGCTGCCCTCTGTGTGGCAAGAACGCATTACCCCTGCGGACATGCCGCAGATGGATATTTCATCCACGATGATTAGACAACGCCTTGCCGAGGGCAGATCCATTCGTTACTTGGTGCCGGATGCGGTTGAACATTATATTGCAAGGTGGGGTCTTTATGAATCAAGCACGGGAAAAAATGATTGAATCCGTCCAAGCCCAAATGCCGGAACAACGCTGGCAGCATACCCAAGGAGTAATGAATACGGCGATCCGGCTCGCGAACAAGTACGGAGCAGATCCGCTCAAGGCGGAACTCGCAGCCATTTTGCATGATGTAGCCAAATATTGGCCGACGGCTCGACTGGAAGAGATCATCCGCAAGCAGCATATGCCGCCGGAGCTGCTGCTGCATGACAAGCAGTTATGGCACGCTCCAGTAGGAGCATATGTCGCTCAGCATGAATACGGGATCGAAGACGAAGAAATACTGGATGCCATACGGTATCACACATCAGGACGCGTTCACATGACGCTGCTGGACAAGATCGTGTGCTTGGCGGATTACATAGAGCCCGGACGCGACTTTCCAGGCGTCGATCGCATACGCGAGCTGGCAGAGCGTGATGTGAACACGGCGCTCGTAGCGGGGTTTGATTCGACGGTGAGCTTCTTGCTTGCCAAGCGCCGGCGCGTCTTTCCCCTCACGATATTGGCAAGAAACAGTTTGATTGAAGAACTGGAACAAGAGCTTTCCCAATGAAATGGAGGTTGAACAATGGCAATCAGTGCAAAACAATTACTTGAAATCGCCGTGGACGCGGCTGAAGATAAAAAAGCGATGAATCTGGTCGTCCTTGATTTGCAAGGCATCTCTCTTATAGCGGACTACTTTGTCGTATGTCACGGGAATTCGGACACTCAGGTTCAAGCCATTACGAATGAAATCCGCAAGCGCGTGCATGAAGCGGGCGCTCACATTCGCGGCACGGAAGGCTTTGATTCCGCCCGTTGGGTTCTTTTGGACTTAGGCGATGTTATCGTGCATGTGTTCCATCGCGACGAACGGGAGTACTACAGCATCGAGAAGCTGTGGTCCGATGCGAAAGTTGTGGAAATGGCATGACCTTGATTGCGGGCAAGATTCAACAATTAACGGTTGCGCGTGAAGTTTCTCCGTACGGTTATTTTTTGACCGACGGCGAGCTGGATGTGCTGCTGCATTATTCGGAAATGACCGGATCGGTAAAGCCGGGCGAACAAGTGGAGGTATTTCTGTTTTTCGATACGGAAGACCGGCTGGCTGCCACGATGAAGCGCCCTTATTTGACGCTTGGCGAAGTCGCTTGTCTGAAGGTGGCTGACATCCATCCGAAATACGGCTGCTTCTTGGAAATGGGCATTGGCCGCCAGCTGCTGCTGCCGATGGGCGAGCTGCCGGATTACGAACCCCTGCATCCGCAGCTGGGTGATGATGTGTATGTCAAAATGGCTCATGACAAGTTTGGCCGCCTTGTCGCCCTGCCTGCGCGGGAGGATGATGTGCTCCCGCTCGTCTTTCATGCGCCGGAAGCATGGCTCAATACTTGGCATGAGGCGATTGTGTACCGTCCGCTGAAGATGGGGACGTTCTTCGTGGTCGACGGCGCTCCGATTGGCTTCGGCGTCATCGGCCTGCTGCACGAGTCTGAGCGCCTGCGGCCGCTTCGGCTTGGCGAACGGATTCGTGTGCGAATTACGCACGTGCGCGAGGACGGGCGTGTCAACGTCACGACCGCGGAACGCAAGGAAGTCGGGATGGATAAGGATGCGGATCGGTTGTTCCGCTTCCTGAAGGATCGTCCGAACGGAACGATGCCATACTCGGACGAGACGCCGGCCGATATCGTGAAGCAGCGCTTTAGCATGAGCAAATCCGCATTTAAGAGATCGATCGGGCGTTTGATGAAAGCGGGATTGATTAGCCAGAACGGAAGCTGGACGGAGCTGACCCAAGCAGGGAAGGATCTGGCCATGGACGAATTGGCGGGCGTGCTGCAGCAGGCGCAATCGGCGCCGCGCAAGCCAAGCCGCTAATGGAGGCTGTTCAAGTTTAAATGCAGGATTCGATGTGGGAATGAATGATCACTTGGGAATGCTTCGCGCTCAAATGGGAACGGATGAGGAAGGACGAGAGTTATGGAATCGTACGGCCGATTTGCCGAGGTATATGACCGCTTAATGGCGGATATGCCATATGAAGAGTGGACTGCATTCGCCGAAGAGGCATGGCGTCGATACGGAGGCGGGAAGCTGGAACGCGTTGTCGATCTCGGCTGCGGAACAGGCAATATCTCGTTGCCGTTGGCGGCCCAAGGCTACGAGGTTACCGGGATTGATCTGTCGGAGACGATGCTGGCCATTGCCCAGAACAAGACGGTTGCTCATCCTCCGCTGAAGGGGAACGTGCAATGGGTGTGCCAAGACATGCGCCGCTGGTCGGTCCCTGACTCCGTAGATGCGGTCGTGTCCTTTTGCGATTGCTTGAACTATATTACGGAGCAAAAGGAAGTCATGCAGGTGCTCCAATCGACATACGATCAATTGCGGCCAGGCGGAATGTTTTTGTTCGATGTGCTGTCTGTCCGCCTATTCGAAGAGTATGCAAATACGCAGCCCTTTGCCTATGATGAGGAAGATATCGCCTATATTTGGTTCTCCGATTTTGATGAGGGCCGCAAAGAGATTGAACATCAGTTGACGCTGTTCGTTCGCCAAGAGAATGGCGGGTTGTTTGAACGTGTGGATGAAGCCCACGTGCAGCGCGCCTATGATATTACGTGGCTTGCACAGTGTCTTAGAGATGCGGGCTTCAATCAGGTTGAGACGTTTGCCGATTTTACTTGGGAACAGCCGAGTGCGGACGCGCAGCGGATTTTCTTCGTTGCGGTGAAAGAAGAAGCAGCGAGCTCTTGATGTGATACACTTCCATTCGTTATTGAGAATGCTGAGACTGAAGGACGTTATCTGAGAATGGCGAGACTGCTGTAAGAAGCATAGTATCCTGATGCGACAAACGTTGACAATATGCGTTTTTTTCTTTATGATATAGCTACTTGCGACTGATCGCAGGCACATGCGTAATATTCGAATAAGTGTAGCAAAGACAACGAAGAGGATTAGTAGCTTATCGACCATCTGTCAGAGAGCCGGTGTTTGGTGGGAATCGGTGGTGGAAGAAGGTGAACTCGCCTTAGAGTCGCGCAGCGGAAGCGGAAGGGCTTATGCTGCGACGCGTCACCTGCGTTACAGGTGTAGAGGGAGTGAAGGGCAAAGCATGCCTTTCGCTAACTAGGGTGGTACCACGGGAATTATGCCTCTCGTCCCTAGCGATTAACGCTACGGACGAGGGGCTTTTTTACCATTAAGGGACTGTTCAAGTTCGAACCTGCATTATTGCTTAGGCACTTCAATGTGGTTTGCGCGTGCAGCCACATGGTGCATCATGAGGAGGCTAAGTATGAGTCAAGAAGTGAAACAACCGCACGGCTATCAGCCGCAATCCATCGAGCCGAAGTGGCAAGCGTACTGGGATGAGCAGAAGACGTTTGCGACGCTTGAAGATGAAGATAAACCGAAGTTCTACGCGCTCGATATGTTCCCGTATCCATCCGGCGCGGGCCTGCATGTAGGTCATCCGGAAGGGTATACAGCAACCGATATCGTCTCCCGTTATAAGCGGATGCAAGGATATAATGTGCTTCATCCGATGGCATGGGACGCCTTCGGACTGCCTGCCGAGCAGCATGCGCTCGATACGGGAGAGCATCCGCGCGACATTACGGTGAAGAATATCAACACCTTCCGCCGCCAAATCAAATCGCTCGGCTTCTCGTACGATTGGGACCGCGAATTCAGCACGACTGATCCCGATTATTACAAATGGACGCAATGGATTTTCATCCAGCTGTACAAGAAGGGGCTTGCATACGTCTCGGAGCTTCCGGTGAACTGGTGTCCTGCACTCGGCACGGTGCTGGCGAATGAAGAGGTTATCGACGGCAAGTCCGAACGCGGCGGCCATCCGGTCATCCGCAAGCCGATGCGTCAATGGGTGCTGCGAATTACGGAATACGCGGAACGGCTGCTGGAAGATTTGGAAGAGCTTGATTGGCCGGAAAGCATCAAAGACATGCAGCGCAATTGGATCGGCAAATCGAAAGGCGCGGAAGCGCGCTTTGCGATTGACGGATTCGAGGATGAACTCGTCGTCTTCACGACACGTCCCGATACGCTGTTCGGCGCGACCTATTGCGTGCTGGCGCCGGAGCACGAGCTCGTAGAGCGAATTACGACTCCGGAACAGCAAGCTGCCGTGAAGGCTTACCAAGAGCAAGCTGCGCGCAAGAGCGACCTGGAGCGCACGGACTTGGCGAAAGACAAGACCGGCGTGTTCACGGGCACATATGCGGTGAATCCGGCCAATGGAGCTAAGCTGCCTATCTGGATCGCAGACTATGTGCTTGCCGGTTACGGTACGGGAGCGATTATGGCCGTTCCAGGCCACGACCAACGGGACTGGGAATTCGCGAAGCAGTTCGAGCTTCCGATTGTGGAGGTCGTCGCAGGCGGCGACATCACGAAGGAAGTTTATTCCGGTGACGGCGCTCACGTCAATTCCGGCTTCTTGAACGGCTTGTCGAACGAGCAGGCGATGGCTCGCATGATTGAATGGCTGGAAGCGGAAGGCAAAGGGAAAGGCAAAGTCACGTACCGTTTGCGCGACTGGCTGTTCAGCCGTCAGCGCTACTGGGGCGAGCCGATTCCGATTCTTCATCTGGAAGACGGCACGATGAAGCCGGTACCGGAATCGGAACTGCCGGTCCTGCTGCCGGATATCGACCAGATCCGTCCTTCCGGGACGGGAGAATCGCCGCTTGCGAACGTGACCGAGTGGGTGAATACGGTCGATTCCGAGACGGGGCTCAAGGCGCGCCGCGAGACGAACACGATGCCGCAATGGGCGGGAAGCTGCTGGTATTACCTGCGCTTCATCGATCCGAAGAACGAGAACGAGATCTGTTCGAAGGAAAAGCTTGCGAAATGGCTGCCGGTGGACTTGTATATCGGAGGAGTGGAGCATGCGGTGCTTCATTTGCTCTATGCCCGTTTCTGGCACAAGGTGCTCTACGATCTCGGTGTCGTGGAAACGAAAGAACCATTCTATAAGCTGGTCAACCAAGGGATGATTCTCGGCACAAACGGCGAGAAAATGTCTAAATCCCGCGGCAACGTGATCAACCCGGACGATATTGTGAACGAGTTCGGCGGCGACACGCTCCGCATGTATGAAATGTTCATGGGGCCGCTGGAAGTGACCAAGCCTTGGAACACGAACGGCGTGGAAGGCATGTTCCGCTTCCTGAACCGGATCTGGCGCTTGTTTGTAAATGAAGAGGATCAATTGAACAGCAAAATCGTTGACGGGAACGCGAACGATGCATTTTTGCGCACATGGCACAAGACCGTGAAGAAAGTGACGGAAGACATGGAGAACTTGCGCTTCAACACGGCGATTAGCCAACTGATGATTTTCATCAACGAAGCGTATAAGACCGATGTTCTGCCGCGGCAGGCGATGGAGAATTTCGTGCAAATGCTGTCGCCGCTGGCGCCGCATATTGCCGAAGAGCTGTGGCAGCGTCTTGGCCATAAGGAATCGATTACGTACGTGTCATGGCCGACTTATGACGAAGCATTGACGGTGGATGCCGAGGTGGAAATCGTCATTCAAGTGAACGGCAAAATAGCGGAGCGCATGAAAGTAGCTGCCGATGCTGACGAAGCTGCAATGCAAGAAAAAGCGATGTCTCTGCAGAGCGTTCAAAATGCCATTGCTGGCAAGACCGTTCGCAAAGTCATCGCAGTAAAAGGCCGTCTCGTCAATATTGTGGTCGGTTAATTTCATGGTCGAAGAGTTGAGCGTGGACCTTCTCCAGGTCCTCCTCATATTTCGCATGGGTAACTCCAATGAGCTTCTGGAACACACCTTCCAGCTCATCATTTAACAGCCGCAGCGCCTCGGCGGTAATGCCGCCGGGGACCGCTACGCGCTGCTGCAGCTGCTCCAGCGTAAAGCCGCCCTCCGTTAACAGCTTGCCTGTTCCAAGCAACATTTCGCACGCCAGACGCGAAGCTTCTTCCCGATCAATGCCAGTTTCCTCGACGGCGGCGCCCACCCATTTCTGTAAGAAAAATGCAAGAAATGCCGGTCCGCAACTTGCCAAATCTGAAGTGATGCGGGTGAACTGCTCCGATACTTGCAGCGGGCGACTGATGGCCATCATCAATTGCTCCAGCAGCAGCCGATCCTCGGTCTGAATGCGGCTCCCATACATACATAGCGATGCCCCGCTCCATACATAATTCGTAATGCTCGGAATAATTTTTGCGATTTTACATTTTAAGCTGCTTTCCAAATGCTTGATCAGAACCGGGCTTGTGATGGATACAAGAATGAGCGCAGCATCCGCTGTCTCAGCGATTTCGTCCAGCACATGCTTGAATTCCGATGGCTTCACGCACAGGAAGACGATGTCGCTCTGTTCCACCGTCTCCGTATTGCTGAGTGCCACTTGAAGTCCGGGGTATTGAGAAGCAAGGTTGTGCACTTTTTGTATCGTACGGTTGCTGGCGATAATCTGCTCCGGTTCCAAGGCGCCCGATTGAATGAGTGCTTCAATGAGCGTTGAACCCATACTGCCCGTACCGATAAATCCGACCTTCACGGATGTTCCCTCCTTTGCTACACACTATTTGTTTAACGCTGTAAATCCACATCATACCATTAGCTTATGTTTCTTTACGTGCATGTACAAAAAGGTCACTTTTTGACGCCGAGAAGTACAATTCTTCGCGAGAAAACTACATCGGGACCGACAAAAGGAAAGCTTTTTGAGCAACTTCTTCAAATTATATGATGGATTGGTTGACCATTATACCCTTATCGTCATGTCGAAAGGAGTAGTAGCATGAAAGATTTCAAAATGCTGTGTTCTTCTTTTCTGTCGCGCTGGTTCATGGGAACCGGCATCGCAATTATCGGGTTAGCCGTATGTATGTGCCTATGGCTTAGACCGCAATGGGAACAAGAGACTGGGATATGGCAACCTGTTAATGATGAAATTGCCCAGTTGCTGGGCCCGTCCCAAGAGACAGAGCCGAATGAAGCGGATAAATCGGTGCCGGTCCGTACGAAGGCTGGCAAGGAAGGGCCGGACGAGCCCTCATCTTCGCCACAGTCTGCCAAGCCTGAGCTCAACGCATCCGCACGATCGGCAGATCCGGCTGCTTCATCCAGCCCGCGGGCTATCCACTCAACGCAGCAGACTGACGCAAGATCTTCCGAACTCACGGATTCCCATAGAGCCGGTTCGGGGAACTTAATAAATATCAATCAAGCCGATGCTAATCTGCTGACAGAGCTGCCGGGGATTGGACCGAGCAAGGCGAAGGCGATTATCGCTTACCGCGAGCAGCATGGACCTTTTAACAAAGTGAGCGACGTAACAAAAGTAAAAGGCATCGGCCCCAAAATGTTTGCCAAGCTGCGCGGCAAAATAAGTGTCGAGTAAGGAGCGGCAGTTGCATATCCGGGCAGGCCTGCTTACAATATAGGGTACAAACACATGAGAACCAAGGCAGAACGAGACAGGGGATTGTGATGACATGACAACGACAACGCGCAAAGATTGGGACACTTACTTCATGGACATTGCGTATATGGTTTCTACACGTTCGCGCTGTCCGAGACGGCATGTCGGCGCAGTGCTTGTGCAAGGAAAGAAGCTGCTCGGCACAGCTTACAACGGGGCGCCTATGGGCGTTCCAGATTGCAGTGAAGCGGGCTGTATGATTGCGGAGCAATATGAAAAGGTCATCGTAGACGGCCAGGAGCAAATGGTGAAAAAGCAGCGCTGTATCCGCACGATTCACGCAGAACAGAATTTGCTGCTGTTCACAGATCGGATTGATAGAGAAGGCTCTACCGTATACGTGACCGATCAACCGTGCTGGACATGCGCCAATATGCTGGCCAACAGCGGCGTAACTGAAATTGTGTTTCACCGTCCATATCCGAAGGACAGCGACAAGGTGAAGGCAATGATGGCTCAGAAGGGAATCATATTCCGGCAATTGGACCATTATCAGCCGCCGCGCGAGACGGAGATGGAAACGATAAATTAATGATAGTGGTCGTTCAAAAAGGACTTTTGAACAATCAGCAATAGCATTGATGATGGAGGAAGAACCTCTATGCTGCGATGAACATCGGTTCGTTGACTATGGTTGACGGAGCGGTAAGACATCGGCATGGAGGTTCTTTTTTTTTGTAAAAAGAACAGGAGGCTTGAAATGCTGCAACGACGACCAATCGTGGTCATGGCATGCTGCTTCGTAATCGGCATTCACTTCGGCGCTGCGTTACATGCAGGTGCGGCGCTCACCGCAGCGCTTGGCTTGGTGCTGCTGCTGCCGTTATGCTGCCGATTGCAGTGGTGTGGCTGCAGACATGCTGTGCTCTATGCGCTGACGCTGCTGCTGGCCGTCACCTATTTCATTTGGTTCGTACAGCTTGACCGCAGCTATTGGCCAGTGCCCCAAGGCGAAGACGCCCCTATGGAAGACCAAGCCGCTGTATGGAACGGCTTCATCTCTTCACCGGTCGAACGGGACGGTGATCGCGTACAATTTCATTTCATGTCCACAGATTGGAAAGCGGCGGAAATAAGTGAGCCTGCGCCTGTGCGAGAGAAGCTTCTCGTTCAAGTGCGGTTAACCGTGAAAGAGGAGATCGAAGCCGCCGCGCAATGGAAAAGAGGCCAAAGGCTGCAAATTGCCGGCACAATGAGCATGCCTGGCGAAGCGGAGAATTTTGGCGCCTTCAACTATCGCGATTATTTGCGGACGGCACGCATTCACTGGATCGTTAAAGTAAACGGCGCGGGACAAGTAACTGATGCAGCTTCCACGGCAACGATCTCCTCCTGGGATAGTCAGTGGGCGGTCCAGAAAATGTTGGCGCACATAGACGGCATCAGAGCTGCATTATCCGGACTATTGCACCGGCTGTATGAACAGCCCCATAGCGGATATGTGCAAGGATTGATTCTGGGCAGCCGCAGCGAACTGGACCCGAATACGTATCAGCAGTTCTCAGAACTGGGATTGACCCATGTGCTTGCCATTTCCGGGCTGCATGTCGGTGTGTTCGTAGGCGCGCTGCTCGGTTTATTCCGTCTGATGAGAATGACCAAGGAGACAAGCATTGCAGCGGTGCTATGGCTCATTCCAGTCTACGTGCTGCTTACCGGAGCAGCGGCTTCAGCAGTGAGGGCGGGAATCATGTCTATGACGGCGCTATATGGACTGCGCAAGGGATGGCTCAAGGATGGCCTGCACATCTTGTCGGCAGCCCTGCTGCTCATGCTTCTATGGCAGCCGCACTATGCCCTCCAAGCCGGCTTTCAGCTGTCCTTCATTGTAACAGCAGGTCTTATCATATTCGTCCCGCGCGTGGCGCGTCTGTTTCCGGCTTGGCCGGGCTGGCTTGCTTCATCTATATCCGTGACGCTCGTGGCACAAGCTGTATCATTTCCGATAACGGTTTATTATTTCAACCAATTCTCGCTGTTATCCTTCGGCGCCAACTTCATGCTCGTGCCATTCATAAGCATGGGCGTGCTTCCGCTTGGGACGATTTCATTGCTTGCAGGCGCCATCTATGAACCGTTAGCCCGGCCAATCGCCTGGATTGTGAAGCGGATGAACGAGCTGACATTTACCGTCGTCCATCGCTTGAGCCAAATCGAAGGGACGACGGTCATATGGCCGTCGCCGCATATATGGTGGATTGTTGCCTATTACGCCAGCCTGAGCTTGCTTATCTTGTCTCTGAGCCGCTGGGTTAACACCTATCGGCTCCAACGCCGCCTCCACGGCCATATCCGCACCGCTTCAGAAGATACACAGCCATTAGATTCGTTTATTATACTGCGTACGGATGTATCGCGATTCGCGGTATCCGGCCTGATTGGCGCCGCGTGTCTGTTCGGTTCGCTTATTTATGCGGGATATCATAAGGAACGTTCTTCGGATGCCGTGATCAGTATAATTGATGTGGGCCAAGGCGACAGTATTCTCATTACGACGGCAACCGGACGCCACATCTTGATTGACGGCGGGGGAACCGTAAATTTCCGCAAGCCGGCGGACCGCTGGCGGGAGCGCCGGGTACCGTTTGAGGTGGGGGAGAAGGTCGTCGTGCCCTTGTTGAAGCAGCGTGGCATAAGAAGCTTGGATGCCGTCGTGCTGACGCATGCCGATCAGGACCATGCAGGGGGCCTGCAGGCGGTGCTGGAGCATATACCGACGAAGCGGTTCATCATGAATGGCACATGGAAGCCGTCCGCTTCGATGGAATCGCTCTACCGCACGGCGCTGCAGAAACAAATACCAATCATAAAGTGGAGCCGAGGAGATTCCTGGCTGCTTGATGCATGGACGCAAATCAAGGTACTGTATCCCGAAGCGTCGCCCGCACAGAACCATATCTCGTTATCGGACCGGCAGAACGATTCGTCTATCGTTTTGCATGTGACTTTAACGCATCCGCGCAGCAAGAAACAGACGTCTATTCTGTTGACCGGAGATCTGGAGGCAGATGGAGAGCGGATGATGCTTATGAGTGCGGAGATGCAGGAATTCCTGCCGGTCGATATATTGAAGGTTGCGCATCATGGGAGCAAAACTTCGACGACTCCCGAGTGGCTGCAAGCGTGGCGGCCTCGACTTGCCGTAATTTCCGCAGGCCGCAACAATCGTTACGGTCATCCGCATCCGCTCGTGCTGGAGACGCTGTCGCGTGCGGAGGTTCCGGTGCTGCGCACGGATTGGAACGGCGAAGTTCAGTTTAAGTTGACGCGCAGCGGATTGAAGGTACGCAAAAAGCATGATAGGATATTTCCATAGTATTTTTATAAAGCACGTCGTCTGGCGTGCTTTTCTTCATTCAATTTTTGGATCCGCCTGAATTGAAGCATCTTACAATGAAATCGAGTTGAATTTTTGCTATGCTAGGAATGACTTTCTGCTGTTTATACGAGGATGATAGATTATTCTACAAACTGGAATCGGATGAACTGCAACCATTTGCGTCGTCAACACGTCAATGGATATGCAAGAGAGGGGGATCAAGGTGGTAGAGCCAGAACTCATACGAGCCGCCCAATCCGGCGATCGCGACGCTCTAATCACTCTTTTGCGCGAAATCGAGCAATACGTGTATCGTACCGCTTATTATGTTCTGAATAATGAGCAGGATGCACTGGACGCGTCCCAAGAAGCTTTAATCCGGATTTATACGAAAATTCAATCTTATGAGGAAAAGGCCCAATTCAAGACATGGGTACAACGGATCGTCACGAATATTTGCATTGACAAATTTCGCCGAACCCGGCCAACTGTATCCATCGATGAGCATAACCTCGTATTTCTTGGGGATCAGAGTGTAGAGAGAGAAGTTTTATCCGCATATGCGGCTCAAGATATACGTGCTGCGATTGACCGGCTGCCTGAACATCATCGAGCTGTCGTCGTCCTGCGGTATCTGCAAGATTTCTCCTACAATGAAATAGCGGAAAGTATGAATTTGCCGCTTAACACGGTGAAATCTTATTTATTCCGTGCCCGACAACAGCTGCAGACGATGCTGCAAGATTATGAGAAAGGTGGTGTGCGAGGATGAACTGTTCAGAGGTGATGGAGCTGATACAACGCAAATTGGATCATGATCTGGATGCATCGGAAAAAAACCTGCTGGCAGATCATGTAAGCCGTTGCCCCGCCTGCGCTGAAATGACCCAACGATTGCAACAACTGCACGAAGAACTGGCCCAACTTCCTAAGGTCACTCCACGATTTAGCCTGGTCGATGCGATTATGCCGAAGTTGGATCAGATTGATATGGAGCTGCAGCAGGTGGCTGCGGTCGCTGTCGCTCCGCTGGCCCGATATGAACAACCCGCTTCCACGGCAGAACAGGGGCATGATCCAGCCGTTCGGGAGAAGCAAGTACATGGGGAACCTGGTGCTGCGCCAGAGCGCAAGCGTTGGTTCGGACGGATGAATTGGCGTGCGGCAAGCGCAGTAATCGCTGCGGGAGTTGTGTTCGGTCTATTTGTGATTACATTTAAACCGCCGATGTCGGAGCAAGCTGGAGATTTCCCGGAGATGAATTCTCAACAACAAGCGCCCTCTTCCAGCGATTCCGCTGATTCTACAAATATGACGGCCAGTCCGACGAATGAGCGCGCGACGCCGGAGCCGAAGATGCAGGAGCCGCGCGAGCCGGAGGATAGAGCGGTCGCGGGGGGGCAGACGCCCGATGACAGCGTCGCCGCTGAGAAGAAGGAAGTGACCGCTCCGAAGAAAGACAGAAAGAACATCGGCAACGACAAGCCCGCGAAGACTCCCTTGAAGGAAGAACCGTCCAAAAAACAGCCCGAAGCTCCAAATGAACCATCCCCGTTCAGCAACTCGGCCGGGCAAGATGCGCATAAAGGGATTGCAGGCAATCTGCCGCAGGATAAGCACATACCGGCTGATGAGGAACAAGAGGTTAAAGGAGTCGGAGAGACGACGAGTCCCGATCCGAATCATATAACGAAAGAGCGTGACGGTAACTCCATGAACTTCATGATGAAGGAGTCGATGGAAGCAACGTCGCCGGATGGCAAATGGATGGTGCTGTGGGAGAACGGACAACTGGTTCTGTACAAAGTAGCGGATCAGCAACAGAGTAAAGTCCATACGCTTGCTTTTGCCGACACGCCAACCGAAATATTATGGTCCTCCGACAGCAAGAGCATTGGAGTCAAAACGGTGGCAGAAGACGGCACCGCTCAAGAGAGCAAATACGCCGTGCAGCAGGATAGTTTGGTGCCTGCTTCTGAGGTAGGGGCAAAATCGGAATCAGAGCCGGATGTGATTCAGGGTACAGTCCAAGAGGCGCCTTGATCTACGAAAATGTTTCAAATCATGCACACAATTCATGCTGCTTACGTATAGTATTGTACAATTGCCAAAAGCAATGGCGTTCCCGTACGTCGTATGACCGTGTTGCAGGGAGTTTCTAGAGCTCTTCTGCGGACGTTTATCATAGATGTTAGGGGACAGAGGGACTTCGTAATCTTGTTCAAGATTGCGCAAGTCCCTTTGTTTTTGCGGCAAAATTTGCTATGATGAGGTTCGGAAATGTGAGGGGAGGCATCGCGGTGGATATAAAGGCTGCCATGAAGGAAATTCAGCGGGGCAACCCGCGTTCTATATATGTGCTGTACGGGACGGAGAAATATCGAATGCAGGAGTTTGTTCAATTCCTTGTCCAACATACGGTAGAAGAAGAGAACCGCGAATTGGCCGTGACGAAAATGGACACCGGAGAATCTCCGATTGAGTTGGTGATTGAAGAAGCGGAGACGCTTCCGTTTCTAGTATCGCGCAAATGTATTCTAGTAAAGGATCAGAGTATTTTCGCGTCGGGCAAGGACGGTAAAATCGATCATCGCACAGACCGGCTGCTCGAATATATGGATCAACCGATGGAAACGAGCATCATGGTGTTCCTCGTGCAGGCGGACAAACTCGACGAACGGAAAAAGACGGTCAAAAAAGCGAAGGCCGAGGGGGCCGTCCTCCCGTTTCTGCCTTTAAGCGCGGAAGAATTGGTGCGGTGGGTAAAAAAGCAAATCGAGAACAATCAATGCTCAATAGCAGACGATGCGGTCGAAGCTCTGATTAACAGTGCCGGCACTAATTTGCAGTCGCTATCCGCAGAAATAGAAAAGTGTTGTCTGTTTGCCGGGACGGGCGGCATGATCGACGTGCCAACCGTGGATCGCCTCATTGCTAAAAATACGGAGCAAAATGTGTTTCAGCTCGTGGAGGATATTGTGCGGCGGCGTGCCGATCGCGCGCTTGCCACCTTATATGAGCTGCTGAAGCAGAAGGAAGAGCCGATTAAAATTATGGCGCTGATTGTGCGCCAGTTGCGAATGATGATGCAGGTCAAAGAATTGACGAATCAGAGCTTCAGCCAGCAGCAGGCGGCTTCCCAACTTGGGTTGCACCCGTACGCGGTCAAGATGGCCGCAGAACAAGCCCGGCAATATGATATATCGGTGTTATCGAATTGGATTGCGGAAGCGGCTGAGCTTGACTATGAGATGAAGTCGGGACGCGTGGAGAAGGCGCTTGGCTTGGAGTTGTTCATTATGCGGATAACCGCCGGAGTAACCGGCCAGATGAAAGAAGCCCGAAGATAGACGCAGATGCGTTTATCCTCGGGCTTCTTCGCTTTAAGCTAAGTATGAAAGGCTCGGGCTTACGCTTGTGCAAGCAGAGCGTTCAATTTTTGTGCCAAGCGAGACTTTTTGCGGGCAGCCGCATTTTTGTGGATTAAGCCTTTAGTCACAGCCTTATCCAATTTCTTAGAAGCCAAAGCGACAGCTGCTTGAGCTGTTTCAGCTTCGTTGTTCGCCAAAGAGATGTCAGCTGCTTTCACAGCTGTGCGAAGTGCAGATTTTTGGGAAGCGTTCAACAGACGACGCTTGTCGTTCGTTTTTACGCGTTTAACAGCGGATTTAATGTTTGGCATTGCTTTCACCTCCGTTGCATCGTAGTGCGACAACAGAATCAATTTCCATAGGATGTGTAAAGAAATAGATTCACAACTTAAAGTATTCTATCACGACAAGCGGTAAAATGCAATACATTTACCTCGATCGCATTTGCATCTATATGAATATGAAGTCGTTTACATGAGAAGAATCGCATAAGATTTCGTTCCTTGCGCACAATACAAAACAAGATGTGTTCAAATGGGAGGAAAATGGCCAATGACTGCGGATTTAAGAGCTTATTCGGTCCGGACGGACTTGGCGCTGGAAGCAAGAGAACTGGCGCAACCGGATGCAGCCGTACCCATTCCAGGGGTTCAGGAGGATGTAGAAGACGTTCGCGGGGTGAAGGTGACGAGAATACACGTCCAAACGGAGGAAGGCTCTCGTGCCATCGGACGAATGCCTGGGCGCTATATTACGATTGAAGTGCCGGGATTACGGCGCAAAGATACTGATTTGCAGGATCGCGTCGCGACGAAATTTGCGCAGCTTTTTGAAGCATTCCTCGAGGAAGTAGGGGTGAAGAAGGGCGACAAAGCGCTTATCGTCGGCTTGGGCAACTGGAACGTCACGCCGGATGCCCTCGGCCCATTAGTCGTGGAGAATGTGTTGGTAACGCGCCACTACTTCGAAATTATGCCTGACCAAGTGAGCCCGGGATACCGGGAAGTCAGTGCTGTCGCGCCGGGTGTATTGGGTGTAACAGGCATCGAGTCCAGCGAAATTGTCCAGGGGATTGTGGAACGGACAAAGCCTGACGTCATCATTGCGATCGATGCGCTTGCCTCGAAGGCGCTGGAACGTGTCAATACGACGATTCAGATTGCCGACATCGGGATCCACCCCGGCTCGGGCATTGGCAACAAGAGGCGCGGCCTGACCAAGGACATTCTCGGTATCCCGTGCATTGCGATCGGGGTGCCGACCGTATGCTATGCTTCCACGATCGTGAACAACGCCATTGATATGATGAAGGAGCATTTTAAGCAGGAAACGAGCAATACACGGGAAATTCTCGGCATGCTGGACGATATCGGAGAGCAGGAGCGGCTGATGCTTGTCAAGGAAGTGCTGGAGCCGCTTGGTCATGATCTTGTCGTCACGCCGAAGGAAGTCGATGAATTTATGGAGGATATGGCGAACATTATAGCCAGCGGTCTCAATGCTTCCCTGCACGAAGCGGTTGATACGGATAATGTGGCGGCATATACGCATTGACTGTGATTGGAAAAGAACCAAGCAAGGCGGGAGCCTGCGGCCCCGCCCTGCTTGGTTCGTGTTTAATCTTTAACACAATAACCTAACTTCTATTACATACGGCGAATAGTCCGATATGTAGGGAGGAGTTTGATTTTACGGAACCATTTTTAAGATTGTCCCCGGATGATATCCCCTTGAATAGGATCGGCGTTATTCTCGAATTCAATCGGTAACGATATGCCCTTCGTTAGAGACGGCGCGTCGGACACTTGAAAATGTATGTGGGCTTGACTTGAATTGCCGGAGTTGCCGCACTCGCCGAGCAGCTGACCTGTCTTCACCGTATCGCCTCGTTCGACCTTTATCGTGCCTTGCTTGAAATGGGCAAGCAAACTGTACTCGCCATTTCCGTGATCGAGGATGACATAATTTCCTTCCGGCTGCTGTTCATTCATTTGTCCGACTGGGGAGTTGTCGGGAATATCGTTGGCGACGGCCACAACTTTTCCCCCGAGCGGAGCGACGACAGGCTGACCGAATGCGTAGTAGCTTTCGTTTTTTGCCGGATCGCCCTTGTAACTGACACCGTCGCGAGCAATAACCAGATCGTAGGCATAGCTTTGATTCGGGTAAGCGTAGTGATAGTTGACGAGCACGTTGCGGCCTCCCCAGAATACCAGCCAGTCATCCTGAAACGGCATACGATAGGTGTTGACGGTCGGTTTCTTGTCAGACGAGGCGAGCGGGACAAATTGCATAGAGATGATTTGGTTATCAGCTAACATCGCCATCACCCCCTTCTGAGCGGCAGCGTCCGTCCATACATATCTATCTGCTCCATCCAGTTGCATGCTTGACAATCGTTTCGGAGCTTCCCCTTTCTGCCAAAACGTTTCCAGCAGTTGTCCCACTTCTTGTTGAGAGACTTGTTGTTGAAAACTCGGGGATAAGCTTTGATGCAGCATGGCCGAATCATGGTCTCTAATCCAGTTCTCAATCTGTTCCGCTGAAATGCCGACCACAGGCGCAGACGGTTCCGCTGGTGCTTGTGTCCCCTTCATCGCAGTTTCCCCTTTCTTTTCGGCTTGAAATGAACAGCCTGCCGTCAGAAGGCCAGTACAAATCCATAGTGCGAGCATGCACTTAGTAAGACGGTAATTCACTTCCATCATCCTTTCTTTTTTGTGCCATCGCCTCAAATCAAGGCAATACTGCGCTGCCATTATCATAACGGGCCAGCTTAAACAGAACCGTAACTGATGCTCATTTTTTTCTTAACTTCTCATGGGGGAACAGCCCTCAAATACAATTCTGTTAAGGTTCCGTTAAGATGGCGTTGCGTGGCGTGAAAGGTGAGCATGATAGAATAGAAACGGAATCGTTGCCAAATTTCTTGCCGCGCAGGCAGGAAGAAAGAGAGAGGGAGAGCTCTGATGGATAAAAGTTTGCAAACGGCGCATATCTTGATTGTGGAAGATGAGGCGGCCTTAAGCAAAATGGTGCATACCGTCCTGCAAAAGGAAGGCTTTACTCATATAACTTGCCTGTCGACGGGAGAGGAGGCCGTTCACTGCTGCCGCAGCCAGCCTGTTGATCTGGTTGTGCTGGATGTTATGCTGCCGGGAAAAAGCGGGTTCGACCTTGCTCCATTCATTCGGGAGCAGACGGATGCCCCGATTATATTCGTCACGGCTCGAACGACGGATTTGGATAAGCTGACAGGTTTCGCCTTAGGGGGTGACGACTATATGACGAAGCCCTTCAACCCGCTGGAGCTCGTCGCGCGCATCAAGGCGCAGTTGAAACGTTATATGGCCGTTGCGAGCAGCCAAGCGGACAAGCGGCGTGAACCGGAACTAACCGTATATCAATATGGGCGGTTTCAACTGGATGAAGCAGCTGGAGAATTACGGGTGGAGGGAAGACCGGTTGAGTGTCCGGCGATGGTATTTCAGCTGCTCTTGTTTTTATGCAAGCATCCGAACCGGATTTTCTCTAAAAGCGAACTGTATGAAAGCGTATGGGGACATGATGCGGTAAGCGATGATAATACGGTGATGGTGCACATCCATCGCATTCGGGAGCGTATCGAAGCCAGTCCGAGCCAGCCTGAAGTTCTGCTTACCGTGCGCGGTATGGGCTATAAGCTTGTTCCGCCAGCCACATCGAGCGCGGCACGACCGATTTCACCGGCTGCTGAAGGTGAAGGAAGATGAAGACGAGCAGAAGACTGGCCTGGCATTACGGCTGGCAGTGGCTTGTTGTCGGGGCAGTGTTGCTCTGTACCGTGTTCGCCGCTTTCTTATGGGTTGCGGACCGCATGACAGCGCTCGATCTGAACCGCAGCTTCGCTAGGCACGGTCCGAATCAATTCACCGACTCTTTGTCCTTGGACCTGCATGGCAACATACGCTGGGACGAAGAGCTAGAGCGTCAAGTGAAGGCGAGCGGCGGTTGGATGCAGATTATCGACGAGGAAGGGAATGTGATCAAGTCCTTAGAGACGCCATCCGATGTTCCTGCTCATTACGCGGCAGGCGAGGTTGCCGCATACGCTCAGGGGAAGAGCCCGTTTCCATATCATTTATATATTTATATCATGCCGTTCGATAACCGTGCCGTCACCTTGCTGTACGGCGTGAATCCAGAGTCTGACAGGCTGCTTGACACGTGGTTGGCATCTCGGAGCGGCGCTATCAAGGATGGATCTTCCGCTTCCACGGCCCTGCTGGCGAAGCACCAGGCGTGGGTGCAGAGGCTGGATGCAGACGGTATCGAGCTTGCTTCGTGGAACAAGCCGGAAGATGCGCCTAATCGGTACTCGTTGCAGGATATCGTCTTGCAGACGATGTATGAAGAGCGCTACGGACAGCGCGTGGCATACCGCTATGATACGGCATCGCGCGAAACATGGCTGCTGCACATGCCATATACACCTTCGGTTCCGGGAGTGAAGGCGGCGGGATTCGCGATTGAATCCTATGATCAGCTGTTTGCGATAGCGATTGCCGGCACGGTGGCATTTATGCTGTTCGTATTTATTATGATGGCGTGGTGGCAAAGCTCACGTCTTGCGAGGCCGTTGCAGCATGTCATGAAATGGACCGAGAGCATATCAACGGGACATTATGAGGAGCCGGTCAATGCGCGCGGAATCCCCCATTCGGAACGCAGAAACGGGAAGTTGAAGCGGAATTACCGCATATATGGGGATATTATGCAGTCTCTGCAGCAGATGGCCTTACGCTTAAAGAGCGCCGATGAAGAGCGGATAAGGCACGAAACGCATAGGGAGGAGTGGCTGGCGGGACTATCACATGACTTGAAGACGCCACTTGCATCCATTATCGGTTATGCGCATTTGCTAAGCGCAAAAGAATACGTATGGGAACCGGAAGAAACGTCAGAATTTGTGAACATCATGAAGCAAAAAGCCGAAACGATGGACGATTTGATACAGGATCTCAATTTGACATATCAGCTTCAGAGCGGGAGTCTGCCCATGCAGCGGGAATTGATAGATTTGCGTCATTGGCTGTCAGATACGCTCCGGGACCTATTTGTGCCTCCGCAATTATCCGCAGCGGACTGCGATACGTCCTTCCCCGATGAGGAGGTTCTCTTTTCGATTGATGCGCGTTATTTCCGCCGCATGGTAGACAATGTATGCATGAACGCCTTCTTGCATAATCCGCCTGGAACGAAGCTGAAGGTGGAATTAACGAAGTCGGATAATAAGCTGACGCTCAGCTTTATAGATAATGGAAAAGGAATGGACGCTAACACATTGAAGCGGTTGTTCACCCGGTACTACCGCGGCACGACGACAGACGAGACTGCGAAGGGGAGCGGGCTTGGCTTGGCGATTACGAAGCAGCTCGCCCAAGCGCACGGCGGCTCGGTTGAAGCTCGAAGCGCGTTAGGCAGGGGAACGGTCATCGCTTTTCATTTTTTGCTAGACTCGCACAGGTACTAGTTCTACTTCATAGATTGTCCTCATAGATTCTACTAAATGCACTCTCTTAAATACGGCAATACGGCAGAAGAGCGTTTGAACTGCAGGAAGAGAGGGACAGCAGGCGGAGGAGGACATCGCATGTTTGGGATATTCAATGTAGGGAAACTGAAGCAAAAATGGATGCAGGCGCTCGTGATGGGACGAACGTTTGTGTTATTGTCTATCGGTTCGGCTGTTTTTTTCATTGTGCTCGGTCTGGGCGGATTGGTGGAGCAGAAGCTGGAAACCTCCCCGCTGTCGTCCATGAAGGGGGTAGCGGCACAGCTTTCCACCCGTTTTTTTGTAGACATGATGGCAATGGAATTGCCTAATCTGCCCAAAGGAGAAGGCGAAGCAACGATCTCCCGCAATCAGGTTGCTCAATTTCTCGTCCAACTGGCGACGAATGTCAATCCGTTCGACCCGAAAAGCTTACTCGCCGGCGAGGTTCCGGGGCTTGACCGGGATGCGGCGATTCCGCTCCGGCTCGGCGTCGGCAATCAAGCGGTGAAGGGACCGGTAGATTATCCGTTGCCCGTTGACTTGGGTGATATGCAACCAGATGAACACGGAGGGGAGCCGGCGAACGGACCGGATCAAGAGGGCCAAACGCCGGGGGACGCTGGCAATGAACCAAATCCAGAAACGGTGCGGCCACCGGCGAGGCCGGGCCACAATAAAGGACGGGGCAATTCTGGGAAGCCCAAGTCCAATTTGAACAATTACGTCTTCATCTATCACTCGCACAATCGGGAATCTTGGAATCCTGAGCTGAAAAAGCAAAGCAACAACCCGAATGATGCGAACACGAATATTACACTAGTCGGCAAGCGGCTGCAGGAGCAACTGGAGCAGCGGGGCATCGGAGCCGTTCATTCCAACGAAGATTACTCCTCCACGATCAAAGGGTATAACTGGAACATGTCTTACAAATACTCTAAACAAACGGTAAAAGAAGCGATGGCTCAAAATAAAGAACTGCAATTTTTCTTCGACATTCATCGCGATGCGTTGCGCCGGAAAGATTCGACGGTTGACATCAAAGGGAAATCATATGCGCAGGTGTATTTTATTATCGGTCATCGCAACCCGAATTGGAAAGAGAACGAGAGCTTCGCCAGTGAAATCCATGAGAAGCTGGAAGAGCGCTATCCCGGAATTTCCCGTGGAATATGGGGCAAGACAGCCGCTCAGGGCAACGGGGAATATAATCAATCTTTGTCGCCTAATAGCGTAGTTATCGAAGTCGGCGGCATCGATAATACATTGGAAGAGAATTATCGCACAGCGGATGTTCTTGCCGATTTAATCGCGGAGATCGTGCGTGAGCGCACCGAAGCGAAGCCAGTAAACAAGCCGGTGCCGAAGCCAGCAGAGAACAGAGCCGTCGAGAGCAAGACCGTCCTCAAGAAACCGCAGCAAACGCCCGTTGGGGCAAATGGATAACGGGGAGGCCGCATACCAATGTCGCGTTACATGAAACGGCTTATCGGCATGATTGTACTGCTGGCGCTTGGCGTGTTCATCGGAATGGAAGTTGCTACGGTAGGAATGGATCGGGTGTATGGACCTATCGATGCGGGCCGTGAGGCATTGAATCCGGCTGTGTCATGGCGTGCAGACGAGATTGGCGATGAAGGGGCCGCTCGACAGTCGGGTTCGCAGCCGCAGCGCAGCGGGATGGAGCCGTGGAGCGGCGCGCACGCGAATCAACGCGATACAATCGAAGCGAAGCGGGACACGGCTGCATACGAGGGCGGCGGTATGCCCGATTCCCCATGGCTTCCGCCAGTGGAGGACGCCCCGGTCAACAAGCTGGCAGATAAAACGGCGGGACTGCTGCAGCATTTATCTCAGGCAGGCATACGGGCGGTCGTGGGGTTGTTCAGCGGACTGTTTTAAAGCTTAAATGGTTGTGCTCTTTTGCGGCGGAAATTGAGGATCATGTCGTTCCCATTGCTGTGGCCTCTTCATTTCGGTATAATATATAAATTGAAACTTGGCTCAGTGGTGGGGGTATGGAAATCGAATGACGGAACTGCTGTCACGACAAAAGAAAATTCGCAATTTTTGTATTATTGCGCATATTGATCACGGGAAGTCTACACTTGCCGATCGGATTTTGGAATACACCGGGGCGTTGACGTCCCGCGAAATGCAGGCCCAAGTGCTCGACAAAATGGACTTGGAACGTGAACGGGGCATTACGATTAAGCTGCAGGCGGTTCGCTTGAGCTATAAAGCGGACGACGGCGAGGAATATATTTTGAACCTGATTGACACGCCGGGACACGTCGACTTTACGTATGAGGTATCCCGCAGCTTGGCCGCGTGCGAAGGCGCTTTGCTTGTCGTCGACGCCGCACAGGGCATCGAGGCGCAGACATTGGCGAACGTCTATCTTGCGCTGGATAACGATCTCGAAATATTGCCGGTTATCAACAAGATTGATCTGCCGAGCGCAGAGCCTGATCGCGTCAAGCAGGAAATCGAGGATGTAATCGGACTCGATTGCTCGGAAGCGGTCCATGCATCTGCCAAAGCGGGCATCGGCATCAAGGAAATACTGGAACAGGTCGTCCAGAAGGTGCCATCGCCGACGGGCAATCCGGAGGAGCCGTTGAAGGCGCTCATCTTCGACTCGCACTACGATCCTTACAAGGGCGTCATTGTCTACGTGCGTGTCGTGGATGGAGCCATTCGCTCCGGCAGCAAGATTAAGATGATGGCGACGGGCAAGACCTTCGAGGTTATCGAGGTCGGCGCCTTCAAGCCGAGTATGACGATTGTGGACGAATTGAACGTCGGGGATGTCGGCTTTATCGTTGCGGGGATTAAGAACGTGGGCGACACCCGCGTCGGGGATACGGTGACGGATGCGAAGAAGCCGACGCTGGAACCGCTGCCGGGCTATCGCCGCATCAATCCGATGGTATTCTGCGGTCTGTATCCGATCGAGACCTCGGACTACAATGATTTGCGGGAAGCGCTCGAGAAGCTGCAATTGAACGACGCTTCGCTTACGTTCGAGCCGGAAACGTCTTCAGCGCTTGGCTTTGGTTTCCGTTGCGGATTTTTGGGTTTGCTGCACATGGAGATTATCCAAGAGCGCATCGAGCGCGAATTCAACATTCCGCTCATTACGACGGCGCCAAGCGTAATTTACCGCGTCACATTGACGAATGGCACAACGCTCGATATTGACAACCCGTCCAATTATCCGGAGCAGGGCAAGCTCGAGTATGTCGAAGAGCCATTTGTCAAAGCTTCCATTATCGTGCCGAACGATTTTGTCGGAGCTGTAATGGAGCTCTGCCAAGGCAAACGCGGCGAATTCGTCGACATGCAATATTTGGACACGACGCGTGTTACCATTACGTATCAGATTCCGCTCGCAGAGATCGTTTACGATTTCTTTGACCAACTCAAGTCGAATACGAAAGGCTATGCTTCGTTCGATTATGAGCTGTCGGGATACCGGAAGTCCAATCTGGTGAAGATGGATATATTGCTGAACGGCGAGCAGGTCGATGCTTTGTCCGTCATCGTGCACCGCGACCGTGCGCACAATCGGGGCAAGCTCATTTGCGAGAAGCTGCGTGAGTTGATTCCGCGCCAAATGTTCGAGGTGCCGGTGCAAGCAGCCGTAGGAACGAAGATTATGGCCCGCGAAACGGTTAAGGCGATGCGCAAGAACGTGCTTGCGAAATGTTACGGCGGTGACATTTCCCGTAAGCGCAAGCTGCTGGAGAAGCAGAAAGAAGGGAAGAAGCGCATGAAGCAGGTCGGCAGCGTCGAGGTGCCGCAAGAAGCATTCATGGCTGTTTTGAAAATTGATGACAAGTAAGTGAAGGGGAGGAGGCGGTCGCCTCCTCTTTTTAATAGATGCGGATCCAAAATTGTCCTATAGATCGTGAATTGATTTAGCGATACGAAAGGAGGGTTCTCGCCATGTCGGCGAATCAACCTTCATCACAACTACAAGCTTTTCCAGCTCATGCTCCACGTGCGCTGTATATTCATATTCCATTTTGCACGAACAAATGCTTTTATTGCGACTTTAATTCGTATGTGTTGAAAGGCCAGCCGGTAATGGATTACTTGCGGGCGATGGAGCTTGAAATGAAGCATACGGCAGAGCAATGTCCTCCAGCTGAAATTGACACGATCTTTGTCGGCGGCGGAACACCTACCGTATTGAAGCCGGATCAAATGGCTTATTTTCTCGATTCGGTGCGGAACGCGTTCCCGAGCTGGAGTGAGCAGATTGAATTCAGCATGGAAGCCAATCCAGGCACGACGGATATCGAGAAGCTGCGCGTCATGCATGCAGGCGGCGTGAATCGGATAAGCTTCGGCGTGCAGTCATTCAACAATAATCTGCTGCACGAAATCGGACGGATTCATAACACGGACGATGTGTACCGCAGTATTGAGAATGCGAAGGCGGCTGGCTTTGACAACATGTCCATCGATCTGATGTTCGGGCTGCCGAATCAGACGGTGGAGATGCTGGAGCACAGCGTAGAGAAAGCGCTGGAGCTCGATTTGCCGCATTTGTCCATATACAGCTTGAAGGTGGAGGAAAATACGCTCTTTCATGCGATGTACCATCGCAATGAGCTGCCGCTTCCAAGCGAAGAAGACGAGCTTGAAATGTACATGATTATTATGGAGCGCATGAAAGCGGCTGGTTACATCCAATACGAAATCAGCAATTTTGCGAAGCCCGGCTATGAGAGCCGCCATAACACGACGTATTGGCGCAATGAAGATTATTATGGTATCGGGGCGGGTGCGCACGGCTATGCAAAAAGAGAGCGGCATTTGAACATCAAAGGGGTTACGCCTTATGTGGAGGCCTGCCGCAGCGGGTTGCCGCGCCTGGATACTTTTCGCATAGACGAGGCCGAGGCGATGGAGGATTTCATGATGGTCGGCCTGCGCTTGCTCGAAGGAGTAAGCAGCGATCGCTTTGCGGAGCAGTTCGGAGGGGCGCTGCTTGATAAAGTGTTCGCGGCTCCGCTCAAACGGCTGTTGAAGCAAGGATTGATTGAAGTGACACCGACAGGCTACCGGTTGACCGAGCAAGGGTTGCTGTTCGGGAATGATGTATTCGGCTCCTTTGTGGGCTTGCTGAGCAATGGGGAGTGAACGTGAGAGCAACCTTGGTCCATAGCTTGAAGCGGAGGCTGTACTTGCGCTCACAATAACCTTCTAACAACAAAATGTCGCTGTCACGATAGTAGTGCTGTGCCGCAAGGGCAGGCAATATCGTGCGGCGGCATTTTTATATCCTCAATCCTATCTCGCTATAATCGATCGATTAACGCTTCATTACCATGCGCACGAACAACGAAACAGCTAAAGCCATGCAGAACGACCCGAACAAAAGGCCGAGAAAGGTGACGATGACTATGCCTGGAGTCGCATGATATATTTGAGGAATAACCAACATTGTGCTGATAACCGTAAAAAAAATAGTTAAGATCCCAATTCGTTTTTTCATAAGAAAAATCACCTTACCTTATCGATGTAAATGAGCATGCTTAGTATGTCCAGAACGAAGGCAGGCATGTACTCGGAACGATCAAGGCGTCAAGTGCTTTCCAGGTAAAATAATCCTTGATAATCTATGCATGCTGATGTATATTCATACATAAACGTTATGTGAGTTACATCACGCGCGGAGGGAAAGCACGATGACGGCCATGGTAAGAAAGGCGACGCCAGACGATATTGATAAGTTATTTGAACTTATACAGCATTATGCAGAGCAAGGAATCATGCTTCCGCGTTCGCGGCACATTCTTGAGAAGCAGCTGGAGCATTTTGTCGTCGCCGAGTTAAGCGGACAACTGGTTGGCTGCGGCTCGCTGTGCCAACTTGGCAGCGACCTTGTCGAAATTCGCTCGCTCGGCATTACACCGGAACATAAAGGCAAGGGAATCGGTTCTCTGCTTGTTGACGAGCTTATGGCCGCGGCAAAAGAAAGGGCAATACCGAAGGTGATGGCATTGACGTACGAGGCCAAATTTTTTCAGAAGAACGGCTTTGACATCGTGCAAAAGGAAATATTCCCGGAGAAAGTATGGACCGATTGCGTTCATTGCAAAAAACGGGATTGCTGCGATGAAATCGCAGTGCTCAAAGTACTGAACTGACTTGACAATCGTCTTGTCCGTTTGGTATTTTTGTTATATCGGTTAGCACTCGACTATGATGAGTGCTAACGACCTGGGACAACAAGAAAATGAGGAGGGATGCGCATGTTGACGGAACGCCAACGCATGATATTGAACGCCATCGTAGATGATTATATTCGTTCCGCGGAACCTGTCGGTTCACGCAGCATTTCGAAACGGGGCGATGTCGGCTATAGCCCGGCTACGATTCGAAATGAAATGGCCGATTTGGAAGAACTCGGGTTTCTTGAGCAGCCGCACACGTCTGCAGGGCGCATTCCATCCCATAAAGGCTATCGTTATTATGTGGACCATCTCGTCCGCTTGGATAATTTATCGACCGATGAGGTCGGGCGGTTGAAATCGGTATTTGCCGAAAAAATTACAGCTATGGAAGAAATTGTGCAGCATACAGCTTCCATTCTGTCACAGCTTACGAACTACACGTCGATTGCGCTTGGGCCCGAGGTGTTCAACGCATCGCTTCGCCATTTTCAATTGCTGCCGCTCAATGAAGAGACGGCAGTGGCCATCGTTGTAACGAATACCGGCCATGTCGAGAACAAGACAGTGCCTATTCCGCCGGGCATTTCCGCGTCCGAGCTGGAGAAGGTCGTCAATGTGCTGAATGCGAAGCTTGTCGGCGTGCCGCTCTTTAAGCTGCGCGCTCAGTTATATAGTGAAATCGGGCAAGAATTGAGCAAATATGTGTCTCACGTGCAAGAGATGATGACGATGGTCGAGAGCATTCTCGCCGACGACAGCTCGCACCGGGAAGTGTACTTGAGCGGGACGACCAATATACTTGCACAGCCGGAGTTCCAGGACGTTGACAAAATCAAGACGATTTGGGAGCTGCTTGAAGAGACGCCGGCTTTGATTAAAGTTGTCGGCTCTGCGCCAACGGGAATTCAAGTCCGCATCGGGCAAGAAAATTTGCATGAAGCGATCTCGAATTGCAGCATGATTACGGCAACCTATACGATTGACGGGCAGACCCTTGGAACGATTGGCGTATTGGGGCCGACGCGAATGGAGTACGGGAAGGTCATTAATATGATGAATCATTTATCAGGGCAATTGGCTCTGTTCATGCGGCGTTGGTATAGATGACGCCAATGCATGATGATAAGGGAAGGGGCGCCCGAGGATGACTCAAGGAAACGGACAAGTGCAAGAGACCGAGGAGCGCTACGCGACGCTCCTGAACAATGCCGGTGCCGTGCGTGCGCTGTGCGCGGCCGTAGAAGGCACCTTGGGTCCGAAAGGCTTGGACGTGATGCTTGTCGGCGGGAACGGGGACGTCATCATTACGAATGACGGAGTGACCATCTTGGAGAAGATGGACGTGTCCCACCCGGCGGCGAAGCTGCTCATTCAAGTCGCGCGCGCGCAGCAGAACGAAGTCGGAGACGGCACGACGACGGCGACGGTGCTCGCTGGCGCGCTCGTGCAGGAGGGCGTGGCCCAAGTGACGAAGGGCGTTCCGGCCGCGAAAGTGGTCACTGGCTTAATGCAGGGCATTGCCGCCGCCACGGAAGCGCTCAGGAAGCGTGCGGTTCGTCTGGAAGGCTGGGATGACGAACGTCTGCGCCGCGCCGTACATATAGCAGGGCGAGAGCAGGAGGACATTGTCCGGCTGGTGCTTGAGGCCGGACAGGCGGTGGGCTGGGAACAGCTGCAGGATCCGTATTACCGCTTCGCCGAGACGATAGTAGCGCATGAGAAGGCGAAGAACGAATGGTTCCACGGCGTCATCCTGAAGCAGAAGCCGCTGCAGCGGGATTGGCTTCCCGAGCGCAATTGCTGCCGCGTGCTGGTGCTGCAGGACAGCTTGGAGCCTGATGCGCTCGATGAGCAGCTGCTGACGACGGAGGCCGGCTTCCAGCAGTATATGACGCATCGCGGCGTATTTATGCAGCGGCTTGCGCAGCTGCACGAGCTGGGCGTCGGCTTCATCGTGCTGGAACGCGGCATCCATCCGGAAGCGGAACAATTCTGCTTGGACCACGATATGATGGTCGTGCAGCGCGTTAGCCGCGCGGATATTGCGCGCGTCTGCCGCTTGACGGGCGGCAAGCCCCTCAAGCGCGCGGCGCTCGCGAAGGACGCCGCGGTGCTGGAGCCGCTGCTCGGCCGCACCGCCTGCGTGCGCTACGATGAGCGCCTCGAGCGCGTGCGCCTGTATGCCCCGGACTCGCCGGGACATACAGGCACTGCAGACGCAGCCGTCTCCGGCACGGAGCCGGCTGCGCCGCGGCGCGCGCAGGTGACGCTTATCGTGGGCGCCAGCACGCGCGAGGTCGTGGGCGAGCGGGCGCGCATCGCCCAGGACGCGGCCGCGGCGCTGCAGGCTGCCGTGCAGGGCGGCGTGCTGCCGGGCGGCGGCACGACGGAGCTGGCGCTCTCCTACCGGCTCGAGCGCTATCGCGAGACGGTGCGCGGCATGGAAGCCTTCGGCATCGCCGCAGTCGCACAGGCGCTCCGCAAGCCGATGGCGCAAATTGTGCTGAACGCAGGCTTCAACCCGCTGGAGAAGCTGGAAGAAGCCAGAGCCGCGCAGATGACGGAAGGCAGCGATGCCATCGGCATCGATTGCGACAGCGGAGCGCTGATGGACTATTCCCGCGCCGGCATATTCGATCCGGCGACGGTGAAGCTGCACGCCTTGCATGCGGCGGGAGAAGTGGCCGCAGCCGTGCTCCGCATTCACACCGTGATAAAAATGAAGCCCGATGCACCGACGTCGGCTTGAACATGTTGAAATGAAAGAAGATTAGAATCCGGTCCGGATTAATTACGAAGGGGAGGTGAAGGGGTTGAACCCAGAACAAGAAGAGATGAAAGTTACAGAAGAAGACATGCAGGCTACGGCTGTCCATGATGAACATAGCAATGAAGCAGATAATGACGCCTCGGCTTCTGAAGCCTGCTCCGGCACGCAAACAGCAGGGGAAGGCAATAGGGCAGATGAGAGCAATCCGCTCCACACGGAGCTGCAGCAAGCGAAAGAACAGGCAGAAGAGCATTACCAGCGTTACTTGCGCACGCAGGCGGACTTTGACAACTTCCGCCGCCGCACGATGAAGGAGAAGGAAGACCTTGCGAAGTACGCTTCCGCGAAGGTCGTCACCGAGCTGCTGCCGGTGCTTGACAACTTCGAGCGCGCCCTCGCGACAGGCCAAGAGGCCAGCGAGACCGATTCGTTCGTCAAAGGCGTGGACATGATCTTCCGCCAAATCCAGCAAGTGATGGAGCAGGAAGGCGTGCAGCCGATGAACGCGGTAGGCGAGCCATTCAATCCGGAATACCATCAAGCGATTATGCAGGTGGAATCGGATGAGTATGAAGAAGGCATCGTAGTGGAAGAAGTGCAGAAGGGCTATATGCTCAAAGACAAAGTGCTTCGTCCGGCAATGGTGAAAGTTAGCGGCTAGCTGCAGAGACGGGGCCTAGCTTCGATTATGCCGTAACCGTTAAGTTTAATATATTTTCATGATAAGCGAGTTAGCTAGTTGAGGAGGGTATTTATTTTATGAGCAAAGTAATTGGTATTGACTTGGGAACAACAAACTCTTGCGTTGCAGTGATGGAGGGCGGCGAAGCGGTCGTCATCCCGAATCCGGAAGGCGCGCGCACGACTCCATCCGTTGTCGGCTTCAAAAAAGACGGCGAGCGCATCGTCGGTGAAACAGCGAAACGCCAAGCGATTACGAACCCGGATCGCACGATTATGTCGATTAAGCGCCACATGGGCTCGACCCATAAGACATCGATTGATGGCAAAGACTACACGCCGCAAGAAATTTCCGCAATGATCTTGCAAAAGCTGAAATCTGACGCAGAAGCTTACTTGGGCCAACCGGTAACGCAAGCGGTTATTACGGTGCCTGCTTACTTCAATGACTCTCAGCGCCAAGCAACGAAGGATGCCGGCAAAGTCGCTGGCTTGGAAGTGCTTCGTATCGTGAACGAGCCGACAGCTGCGGCTTTGGCATACGGTGCAGACAAAGAAGGCGACCATACGATTCTGGTCTATGACTTGGGCGGCGGCACGTTCGACGTATCGATCCTTGAGCTCGGCGACGGCTTCTTCGAAGTAAAAGCGACGAGCGGCGACAATAAATTGGGCGGTGACGATTTCGACCAAGTCATCATCGACTATCTTGCGGCTGAGTTCAACAAAGAACACGGCATTGACTTGAGAAAAGACAAAGCAGCAGTGCAACGTCTCAAAGATGCTGCCGAAAAAGCGAAAAAAGAATTGTCCGGCGTATTGACTTCGACGATCAGCTTGCCGTTCATCACGGTTGTTGACGGCGTGCCTCAGCACTTGGAAGTGAGCATGACACGGGCCAAATTCGAAGAATTGTCTGCGCATCTGGTAGAGCGCACGCTCGGACCGACTCGCCAAGCGATGCAAGATGCGGGCATGACGCCTGCCGACATCGACAAAATCGTTCTCGTCGGCGGTTCCACTCGTATTCCTGCCGTTCAGGAAGCGATTAAGAAGCTGACAGGCAAAGAGCCTCATAAAGGCGTCAATCCGGATGAGGTTGTAGCGTTGGGCGCGGCTGTGCAAGCGGGCGTATTGACAGGGGACGTGAAGGATGTCGTATTGCTCGACGTGACTCCGCTCTCCCTCGGTATCGAAACGGCAGGCGGCGTGTTTACGAAGATGATCGAGCGTAATACGACGATCCCGACGAGCAAATCACAAATCTTCTCCACGTATGCCGACAGCCAAACGAGCGTAGAAATTCACGTTCTGCAAGGGGAGCGCTCCATGGCGGCGGACAATAAGACGCTGGGCCGCTTCATGCTGGCGGACATTCCTCCGGCGCCGCGCGGCGTACCGCAAATCGAAGTTACATTTGATATCGATGCGAACGGTATCGTAAAAGTGTCTGCGCTTGATAAAGGCACAGGCAAGAGCCAAAATATTACAATCACGTCTTCTAGCGGCTTGAACGACGAAGAAATCGATCGTATGATGAAGGAAGCAGAATTGCATGCTGAAGAAGACAAGAAACGCAAAGAAATGGTCGAAGTGAAGAACACGGCAGACCAATTGGTATATACAACCGAGAAGACGCTGAAAGATTTGGGAGACAAGGTCGAGCAAGCTGAGATCGATAAAGCGAACGCAGCGAAAGAAAAAGTGAAAACGGCACTTGAAAGCAACGATGCAGACCAAATCAAGGCGGCTACAGAAGAACTGACGGAAATTGTCCAGCAGTTGTCCGTCAAGCTGTATGAGCAAGCTGCACAAGCGCAGCAGGCAGAGCAAGCGCAAGGCGCGCAAGACGGCGCAGCGAAGAAAGACAACGTCGTTGATGCAGATTACGAAGTCGTGGACGAAGACAAGAAATAAGCATTCGACGGTCAAGTCAAAGCCGGGGGCGACTCGGCTTTGACTTTCCTTTTGTAATTCGTGCTACAAGTGTATGGGGGTGGAATGGTGGCGAAACGAGATTATTATGAGGTGCTCGGCTTAGGCAAAGGGGCTAGCGAAGACGAAATTAAAAAGGCGTATCGCAAGCTTGCGCGTCAATATCACCCGGACGTCAACAAAGAAACGGACGCGGAGGATAAGTTCAAAGAAGTTAAAGAAGCGTACGATGTGCTTAGTGATGACCAAAAGCGGGCGATGTACGATCAATACGGGCACGTTGATCCGAACCAAGGTATGGGCGGCGGCGGATTTTCCGGGGATTTCGGCGGGTTCGGCGATATCTTTGATATGTTCTTTGGCGGCGGCGGCCGCAAAGATCCGAATGCGCCGCAGCGTGGCAGCGACCTGCAGTACACGATGCAAATCGAGTTCAAGGAAGCGGTGTTCGGCAAAGAAATGGACATTACGATTCCGCGCACGGAGCAATGCGATACCTGCTTCGGTACAGGAGCAAAGCCCGGCACGAAGCCGGATAATTGTACTGCCTGCCACGGTACGGGGCAACAAGAAGTGGTACAGAACACGCCGTTCGGCCGCATGGTGAACCGCCGTGCCTGTTCCGTTTGCCAAGGGAAAGGCAAGATTATCCGCGAGAAGTGCGGAAAATGCCAAGGCGCGGGCTCCGTAAAAAATCAGCGCAAAATTCACGTGCGAATCCCTGCCGGCGTGGATGACGGCGCGCAGCTGCGCATGAGCGGCGAAGGGGAAAGCGGACTGCGCGGCGGTCCGAACGGAGATTTATATATCGTCATTCGCGTCAAATCGCACGAATTCTTCGAACGTGACGGTGACGATATATACTGCGAAGTTCCACTCACATTCGCTCAAGCGGCATTGGGCGATGAGATCGAAATTCCGACGCTGACGGAAAAAGTAAAGCTGAAAATTCCTGCCGGCACGCAAACGGGCACCTTCTTCCGCCTGCGCGGCAAAGGCGTTCCGCGTCTGCGCGGTCACGGACAAGGCGATCAGCATGTGAAGGTCGTCATTGTGACGCCAACGAAAATGTCCGACGAACAGAAGGATATGCTGCGCCAGTTCGCTGAGCTTGGCGGAGAGCAGCCTAACGGCGGCCATGAAGAATCGTTTTTCGACCGCATGAAGAGAGCCTTCCGCGGCGATTAGCCGAGTAATATAGTTCAACTCAACCACGTGACTCTATCATGAAGATAGAGACGTGGTTTTTTCTATATGTGCTTCATTCTCCCCTATAATATGTTTGTGCAATCTTCAATTCGGTCTATTCGTCTATTGATATAATTGTCAATATCATTTATCATACATGTATAAGTTCATTAATTTGGTCGGAGATATGGATGGGACCACAACTACGCATTGAATGTCAATGCGATTGTTGTGGTCCTTTTCTTTTTTCTCCGTACAGGAAAGGACATCCGCCATGACTCAATCATCATTTTCCAGCTTGAACAGACGTCAAATTCGGGAGCGGCTTCAATCTACAAGCTATGATGTGCTCATTATCGGAGGAGGCATTACAGGAGCCGGCATCGCGCTGGATGCGGCGGTTCGAGGCTTGAATACGGCTATTATTGAAATGCAGGATTTTGCCGCTGGCACGAGCAGCCGTTCCACGAAGCTGGTACATGGGGGTTTGCGTTATTTGAAGCAGGGGGAAATCAATCTCGTGCGCGAAGTTGGACGCGAGCGGGCGATTGTATACGACAATGCCCCTCATGTTGTCGTCCCGGAACGGATGCTGATGCCTATCATTGAAGGAGGCACTTATGGGAGGTGGGCTACCTCGATCGGCTTATATGTATACGATTGGCTGGCAGGGGTAAAGAGAGCGGAGCGCAGGACGATGTTGAGCAAAGAGCAAACGCTTAAAAAGGAGCCGCTTCTGCGCAGCGATAAGCTGAAGGCCGGCGGTTACTATGTTGAGTACCGGACGGATGATGCGCGGTTGACGATAGAAATTATGAAAAGCGCAGCAGCCCGGGGGGTTACGGCGCTTAACTATATCAAGGCGGAGTCGTTCGTCTACGATGATAACGGACACGTAGCCGGCGTTACGGCCAGGGATATGAATGACGGCACGACCATTGCGATTTCCGCCGCCAAAGTGGTAAACGCAGCTGGCCCTTGGGTGGACACGCTGCGCGAGCTCGATCGCTCCAAGACGGGCAAACGGCTGCACTTGACGAAAGGCATTCATATCGTTATCGATCAGTCTCGCTTCCCGCTGCGGCAGGCAATCTATTTCGATACGCCAGACGGCCGGATGGTGTTTGCCATTCCGCGGGACGGCAAGACGTATATCGGCACGACGGACACGAATTACGAGGGCGAGTTGGAGCATCCCCGCATGACGCGTGAAGACTTGCTCTATTTGCTGCGGGCGGCCAATTACATGTTCCCCACGATAGCGTTAACAGAGAACGATGTGGAATCATCGTGGGCAGGGCTTCGACCGCTTATCCACGAGGACGGGAAATCACCTTCCGAGCTGTCGCGCAAGGATGAAATCTTTCTGTCTCCGTCCGGCTTGATTACGATTGCCGGAGGCAAGCTGACGGGATACCGCAAGATGGCGGAGCGCGTCGTCAATCTCGTGACGAATCAATTGGGGACTGCCAGAGGGAAAGCCTATCCGAGCTGCTCGACAGACCGCGTTGTATTGTCGGGAGGGGATGTACCGGGGCAATTTGCCGACTTTTGCTCGGAGTGGACGCGCCGCGGCCAGGCGCTCGGCTTGAGTGAAGCGCGCGCCAAGGAAATGGTGATGTTATACGGAATGAACGTGCAGCATGTGTTTTCCCGTATGGAACATGACCGGCAAGCAGGCAATCCATGCGAATTGCCTGCGGATGTCATGGCCGCGCTCGTCTATGGAGTGGAGGCAGAGATGGTAACGCGCCCGGTTGACTTTATCGCGCGTCGTACAGGTGCCGTGAACTTTCGCATCTCGACAGCGAAGGAGTGGCTGAAGCCGGTTGCGCGCTTTATGGCGGAAATATTCGGATGGGATGCCGTGACTGAGGAACGCTATGTGCGGCAAGCAGAGGAAGAAATCGAATATGCGGAGATACCCGTGGAATAAGGCTGGATACGGTCCGCTCCGATAAGCTGGCATGACAAAGCCGAAGCTTGCGCAATGCAGGCTTCGGCTGGTCTTGGGAAGAGCTATAGCTGCTCTGTAACCCGCCTCAAATCCCCACTTTCACGTAATTCGGGACGTTCGAGAAGATTCCGTCAATGCCTGCGGAACGCAGCGCTACGGCCCATTCCGGACGGTCAACCGTATAGGCGTATACTTTGCTGCCGATGGCATGGCACGCGGAAATAAACGCTTCGTTCGCGAAGGAGAAGTGTGGATGGACGCTGTATACCGGAAATGGCAGCGAGCGAATGTAGTTTTCGGGCTGATACAGCCGATCGCCGAACAGGACGCCAAGCTTAATTCTGGGCTCCAGCTCGGCGATGGCAGCCAAAGAATAGTGGTCGAAAGAAGAGACGATGACGCGATCGATCATGCCGCGTGCGGACAACGCTTGAATAAGCTTTTGCTCGATTCCTTTGTAGAAAAACGGCACGTTTTTAATTTCAATGTTCGTTATTACCCCGGTATCCGCCACAGCGTCCAAATAATCGTCCAGCAAAGGCAGGCGTTCCTTCGCGTAGTCGGAATGGAACCAACTTCCCGCATCCAGCTGGGACAGCTCTTCATATGTACAATCTGCAACATATCCGCTGCCGTTCGTAGTTCGCTTCACGTTCTCATCGTGAATAATGATGAGCCGCCCATCCTTCGTCTGCTGAATGTCGAGCTCGATGCCTTCACAGCCCATGTCGACCGCCTTGCGAAATGCGGCCATCGTATTCTCGGGCGCATACCCCGATGCCCCGCGGTGTGCAAATACGAACAACATCACCACCGACCTTTCCTGATTCAAATTTTGAATGCCGGCAAGCCAGACGGATCGCTGCACCGCTCTGTCATGCCGGCATCGCACGCTGCCTTATTTTGGCGCGTTAATTTTGTTGTCCTCCTCGATCAGCTTGTTGACTTTTGCGGTTAATTCCTCGACGACCTTCTTCGGCTCGTCTCCTTGGTACAGCTTCTCGATAGAGGTCGCTACCTCGTTGCGCGTTTCCGGGAAGACGGAGATGAGGGCGCCGCGTGTGGCCGTGCCGGGCTTGGTAAGCTGCAATTGCTTAACCGTCGTCAGGAACGGAGGGGCCTCTGCATACTTGTCTTTGAGCAGCTGTTCTTCATGCGCCGCTTTCGTAATCGGAAAATATCCGGTGCCAGCCGCCCATTCCGCCTGTACGGAAGGCTCGGTGACGTATTTCATGAAATCCCAAGCGCCTTCCTTCTCTTCCTCTGCCACGCTGTTCAAAAGCCATAGCGACGCCCCGCCGACAATGACTCCATTCGGCTCCTTGCCGTCCGGCGTCGGGAGGAAACCAGTGCCGACCTCGAACGGCGACGCTTTCATGACCCCTGCGAGTCCTGCGGTCGAATCCATATACATGGCGACTTTGCCGGCGCTGAACGCCGCGCGAATGTCATCCCATTTACGGCCGTAATTTCCCAGAGTCCCTTCTTTATTCATATCATTCAACCACTCAAAGATGCCAAGGCTTTCGGGAGAAGCGAGCAAAGATTTAGTCGCAAGCCCGTCACGCCCGTTGCCGTTGTCGACGAAGTCGGCGCCTTGGTTGGCAAGCAGCTGCTCGATGAACCAGCCGTATACGAGCAGGGCGAAGCCTTTTTCATTGTTGGCGCCGTTCGTCAGCTTCTTAGCGGCCGCGCGAATTTCGCCAAACGTGCCGGGCGGGTTCTCCGGATCGAGTCCCGCTTCCTTGAACTTAGTTTTATTGTAAATCAAAATGGCGTTGGAGGTGTTAAATGGAAAGGAGTACAGCTTGCCCTCCACTTGATAGTAGCTTAATATATTGTCCTCCCATTGAGAGAGGTCGAAGTTGTCTTTATCGATAAAATCCTGCACAGGCTGAATGTAGCCGCTGTTAACCATGTATTTCGTGCCTATCTCCTGCACCTGCATCAATGTCGGCGCTTCGGGCGTTCCGCCTACGGTCTTCAGCTTCGTTAACGATTCTTCATAGGAGCCTTGGAAGATCGCGTCAACCGCATATTTGTCCTGCTTCTTATTGTAATCGTCCGCCATCTTGCTGATAAGCTCCCCGCTCTCTCCGCTCATGGCATGCCAAAATGTCACCTTGATGCGGCCATCTTCCGATTTTCTCGCTTCCGAGCTTGACGAATTGCTGCAGCCTGCCGCCGCCAGCACAAGCGCCGCAGACAGCAGCAGCGCCAGCCATGTTTTTTTCATGCAATGAATCCCCCTATTATCATTTTTTGTCCAATGAGGAGCAATTTCTTTTATCCTTTCAATGCTCCTGACATCAAGCCGCGTCTAAGCTGCTTAAGGCTCAGGAACAAGAAAAGCAGCGTCGGGACAAGCACGATAACGACTCCGGCCATGACAACCGGCCAGTTCGTATTCGTTTCTTGCGCCTGCATCATTTTGAGTCCAATCTGTACGGTGCGGACATTGTTGTTCGTCGTCGTCAACAGCGGCCATAAATACATGTTCCAGGTCGTAAGGAATCCATATACGCCCAGTGCGCTCAGCATCGGCATGGAGAGCGGAACGACGAACGACACGAGATACCGCGCACGTCCGCATCCCTCGAGCTGAGCGGATTCATATAGTTCGTGCGGCAAGGTCAGGAAATGCTGGCGCAGCAGAAAGACGCCGAACGCAAGCGCGAAGAAAGGCAAAGACAGCCCTTGATATGTATTCACCCAATTCAGGCCGACAATTGTCAAATAGTTCGGAATCATCGTCGCTTCCCATGGAATCATCATCGTAGAGATGAGCAGAAAGAAAATGAAGTTGCGCCCTCTGAAAGGGATGAACACGATAGCGTAGGCAGCAAGACAACAGACGATGATTTGCCCTATCATGACGGTCAGTGACACGATTAGGCTGTTCAGCATAAATTTCATCAACGGAACGCTCTTTAGCGCAAGCGTGAAATTTTCGAACATGAAGCTGGCGGGAAACAGCTTCCCCGTCATAATTTCCTCTGATGTCATCAAGCTAGCAAGCACGGCATACACGATCGGAAAGAACATGAGGATGGATGCCGCGATAAGCAGAAAGTAGAATATGCCTTTCTGGCAAAGTGACATTCTCATTGATAGTGCACCTTCTTTTCCCCGACTTTGAATTGAATGATGGTGGCAATCAGGACGATGAGGAACAGGATGATGGCTTGGGCGCTCGCGATGCCGAATTTGTAGTGGATGAATGCATTCTGATAGATGGAGTAAACAATGAGATTCGTCGATTCAGCAGGTCCGCCCTTGGTGAGAATATCGATCTGGCCGAACGACTGGAACGAATGGATGACGGTGACAATGATGACGAAGAACAGAGTCGGCGATACCATCGGCAGCGTGATGCGGAACAAGCGGACCCAGTAGCCGGCACCGTCGATTTTAGCGCTTTCATACATATCTTCCGGTATACCTTGCAGTCCGCCAAGCAAAATGATGTAGTTGAAACCGATACCCATCCATACGCTTGTGGCGGCAACGGAAATGAGCGCCCATTTCGGATCGGTCAGCCACTGAATCGGGGCGATGCCGATCCAATCGAGCGCATGGTTCAGAAACCCGATGCTCGGATGGAACAAAAACAAAAAGATCATCGACCCGGCGGCGACCGACACCCCGACGGTGGAGGAGAAAACAATGCGAAAGAACTGGATGCCGCGCAGCCGCTCGCTTGAAATGACGGCTAGAAAGAAAGCGATGGCAACGCCGAGCGGCACGGTGTACAGGACGTAGAGAAAGGTGCCGCGCAAGCTGGTCAGAAAGCTGTCGGATTGAAACAATTGCACGTAATTGTCCAGACCTACAAACAGTACCGGAATACCGCGGGCATTGGTCGTGAAGAAACTGTAATAAAGCGTTTTCAACATCGGATAGAACGTAAATACAATCATAATAATAAGCACAGGACTCAGATACAGCAGACCGGCTGCGAGCAATCGAAGCCCCGAATCTTTGTTCCTAGCCACGTTCCTGCCGGAATGGCTCATGTGGTCGCATCCCCCTTAGGATAAGTCATCGTTATGTCTCTTCAGAAAAAAAGAAGACCACAAGGCTGCCAAATAGCCGTTAAGGCTACCTGAATCATTGATGGTCTTCTCCGCTTCACGAAACCGGAATATTAACTTGCACCAAGTATAATTCACAAAATATTAAAAATCAACATAAATTTAACTTGGAAAATACAAGGATAACGCTTGACAAAATATCAATTGACTCAATCGGAGGCTGGAAGTACGATATTCGTAGATTTACACTGAATAAACCTCTAAATAGGGGAGGCCCAGACGATGTACTTCGCCAATCAGCCAATCCTGCCAGCCGTCCGGCAGATGAAAGACTTTGAAAAGCTGCTTACTAGTCCGTTCGAATACTTGGTCTTGCTCGATGTTCATATTGCGCAATTAAAGCCTATCTTTCAGATGGCCCAGCCGTATCATAAAAAATTGCTGCTGCACGTCGATCTGATTCAAGGGCTGCAAAGCGACAGTTACGCGGCAGAGTTTCTATGTCAGGAATTCAATCCTTATGGATTGCTGTCCACGAAGGCGAACGTCATTATACGCGCCAAGCAGAAAGGTGTCATTGCGATCCAGCGTATTTTTTTGATCGACAACAGTTCCTTCGAGAAGAGCTGTTCCTTGCTTGAAAAAACAAATCCCGATTTTATCGAAGTGCTGCCGAGTCCGATGCTGCACGTCATGAACAATAGCAAGCAGGGCCCTGACATCCCGCTTCTTGCCGGCGGATTCATCCGCACGACCGCGGATGTGGATGAAGCGCTTGGCGCAGGGGCCGTAGCGGTCACCACATCCAGCAAAGAGCTGTGGAAGCATTATGCGGATCACGGCGCCGACCGTGTCAAGGCATAGCACCAGGTGTCACTCCTATAAAATGCGAATTGCCGGGCATGCACGGAACGTGGCAGAGTTACTCAACGAGCAACCCGGAACAGCGCATGGTTTGGCCTGAATTGTGAAATGCTACTCATGTTATGCCAAGCTTGACTTGACAGCATGAGGAGGATGTATTGATGAGCACGTACCGGGACAATAACAGACGCAATGCGAGCAGCTACACAGAACAGGCCGATGCGGTCGTCAGCCGCTCCAACGCGCCCCTTGGCAAAAATGAAGACGTCGAGTTCTCGATGGACCAAGCGGATGCCGCAGATATGAAGGCGTTGGAGCGCGCGCGTCAGGCGGATGAACGGGCTGAGCAGTCATGACTTATGTCGAGGCGCGGTTTGCCGCCGGGGCTGCGGCCGATATGTGCGAACGAAAGCTGAGCGCATTGCGGGCCCATGATATTCGAGTTACCCAGGCTGATGAAGGCTACATCGTAAGCGCCGACGTTACCGACTCAACATTGGACCAAGTATACGCCGTTCTGCGCGAACATGACGGCACTCCGCTGAACGAGTAGAATGAGCGTACGACCCGATGGCTACCGGATTAAAACTCCTGCATTCGAATGACTCTTAATGAGCTCTCGTTGTATGGAGTTTTATTTTTGTGTACAATAAATAGAATGTGTAGACATGATGAAAATAGAATGAGGCATAGGGGGATGTACGATCGTGCATTGGCATGAATTAACGATACATACGACAGAAGAAGCCATTGAAATGATATCGAATTTCCTGCATGAAGCGGGAGCAGGCGGCGTGACGATTGAAGAATCGGGAACGCTGAACAAGGAGCGGGATACTTCGTTCGGACAGTGGTATGAGCTGCCGTTGAACGATATTCCGGAAGGACAAGCTATTGTGCAAGGGTATTTTGCCGACGGGACCGATCTGCGCTCCATTGAAGCGGAGGTGAAAGCTCGTATCGAGGAGCTTCGCACGTACGACATCGATCCGGGAGAGGCAGCTATGTCGTGGCGCACCGTTCATGAAGATGATTGGGCCAATGCGTGGAAAAAATATTTCAAGCCGATTCGTGTAACGGACCGGTTGACGATCAAGCCGACTTGGGAATCCTACAGCCCTACTGAAGGGGAGCGAATTATTGAGCTTGATCCTGGAATGGCTTTTGGCACGGGAACGCACCCGACCACTTCCTTATGCCTTCGCACGCTGGAAAGCGTCATTCAGGGCGGGGAAGATGTGATCGACGTCGGAACGGGCTCCGGCATTCTGGCTATCGGCGCATGCAAATTGGGCGCGAAGCATGTGCTCGCAATTGACTTGGATCCTGTAGCCGTCTCAAGCGCATACGAGAATAGCCGCCTTAACGGCCTGGAATCCGAGATTACGGTTCGCGAGGGCGATTTGCTGCACGTCATCAAGACGAACGGGCAGGAGGAAGGAACCGGCTTCGGCGTTACGCTTCCGGTCCAGATTGTGGTGGCGAACATTTTGGCTGAAATCATTCTGCTCTTTATCGATGACGCGCTTGCGGCGCTTCAGCCTGGCGGTATATACATCGCTTCCGGTATATATAAGAATAAGGAAGAGGCAGTGGAAGAGGCGCTGAAGGCTGGCGGATTTACAATCGAAGCGAAGCATCGGGAAGCGGATTGGGTCGCAATCGTTGCGCGCAAACCTTCCTAGAGGGGCGGAAACGATATGGATTTTTTAAATAAAATATTTTTTGTTGAGTTGGAGCTGCTCCCATTTCTCGTGCTTGTGCTCTTGGTTGCCTTTACCGTGCACGAATTCGCCCACGCGTTTTTCGCGTGGAAGTTCGGGGATCCGACAGCGAAAATGCTCGGCAGGGTCAGCTTGAACCCGACGAAGCACATCGACTTTCTCGGCTTGCTGTTCTTCGTCATCGCAGGCTTTGGATGGGCGAAGCCGGTACCGGTCAACCGCGACAATTTCAAGCATCCGCGTCTAATGAGCATCGTCGTCTCCGCGGCGGGGCCGCTCAGCAACCTGCTGTTGGCCTTTATCGGCACGCTTCTGTTCCATCTCGGCTTGAAATACGGCTTTGTTAACTTGGAATCGTCTGAGCGTTGGCATGCGGCGGTATATTATTTCTTGAATTATTTCATTACATTCAATGTATTGCTATTTCTGTTCAATCTCATTCCGCTGCCGCCCCTTGACGGTTATCGCATCATCGAGGATTTGGCGCCGCGCCAAATTCGGATTCGGCTGCAGCAATTCGAGCAATGGTCTATTTTTATCTTTTTGTTAATCGTGTTCATTCCGGGACTGCGCAATGTAACGATTCAGCCGTTGTTCAGTCTCATTGAGCCGATTGTGTTCGAGTTTTCGAAAGCCGCGTTGTTCCTTGTTGGAAGATAATCCCGAGGATAGCTGCGCCTTGAAAAATGTTGTCAGGCGGTAGCGCATCTCGCGCAAAACATGTATGATGAGGAATGTTGATTACAATGCAAAAATACTTTATTGCCCCGGAGCAGTTCGGGGAACAACACATACAGATTACAGGCAATGACGCGCACCATATTATGAATGTAATGAGAGCGAAGCCCGGCGCCATCGTACTTGTGAGCGACGGCGCCAGCCGCGAGGCGAAGGCGGCGATCGAACGCTGCGAGAACGGCACCGTGGAAGCGCGAATCGTAGAGCTGCTGGACGCGGACCGGGAGCCGGCCGTGCTCGTATCGATTGCCCAGAGCTTGCCAAAAGGCGACAAGATGGAGCTTATCATTCAGAAATGCACGGAAATCGGCGCAGGGCGCTTCATCCCCTTCGTATCGGAGCGCACGATCGTTCAATACGATCAGAAGAAGGAAGCGAAGCGTCTGGAACGGTGGGGCAAAATCGCAAAAGAAGCGGCGGAGCAGTCGCACCGCAACCGCGTGCCCGCCATCGATTCGGCCGTGTCATGGAAGGCGCTCGCGGAGCATTTCAGCGGACACGATCTTGTGCTGCTATGTTATGAGGATGAAGCCGGAACGCTGCTGCGCGATGTGCTTGAACCTTTTTATAAGACGTTTCACAGCGAGACGGCGCAGCCGCAGCAAGCAGCTCGCATTCTGGTCATTATCGGGCCGGAGGGCGGGTTTTCAGCGCGTGAAGTGGAAGCTGCGGTAGCGGCCGGTGCTCGTTGCGTCAGCTTGGGCCGGCGTATACTGCGGGCAGAAACAGCAGGGATGGCGGCATGCGCCTGCATCATGTATCAATTCGGAGAGCTGGGAGGAGTGTGAACGATGCCATCGGTTGCATTTTATACACTGGGCTGCAAAGTGAACTTCTACGATACGGAAGCGATCTGGCAGCTGTTTAAAAATGAAGGCTATGAACAAGTTGATTTCGAACAAACGGCAGACGTTTACTTGATCAATACGTGTACGGTTACGAATACGGGAGATAAGAAGAGCCGCCAAATTATTCGCCGCGCCGTGCGCCGCAATCCCGACGCGATTATTGCGGTTACCGGCTGCTACGCTCAGACTTCGCCGGCGGAAATTCTCGACATTCCCGGCGTCGATCTTGTTATCGGTACGCAGGATCGCGACAAATTGATGGATTATGTGCAGGAGCTGCACGCGGAACGCAAGCCGATTAATGCGGTCCGCAACATTATGAAGACACGCGCGTTCGAAGAGCTGGACGTGCCGGATTTCGCAGAACGGACGCGCGCTTTCTTGAAGATACAGGAAGGCTGCAACAACTTCTGCACCTTCTGCATCATCCCATGGTCCCGCGGCCTGTCGCGCAGCCGCGCAGCAGAGAGCGTGCTGAAGCAGGCGCGCCAGCTTATCGCAGCGGGCTATAAGGAAATTGTGCTGACAGGCATTCATACGGGCGGTTATGGCGATGATATGGAAAATTATGATCTGACCGATCTGCTATGGGACTTGGACAAGATCGATGGCTTGGAGCGTGTGCGCATCAGTTCGATTGAAGCAAGCCAAATCGATGATCGCATGATTGAGGTGCTCAACAAATCAGAGAAAATGTGCCGCCATCTGCACATCCCGCTGCAAGCGGGCAACGATGAGGTCCTTAAACGCATGCGCCGCAAATATACGGTGGAGGAATTCGCCACTAAAATTGCGCGCATTCGGGAAGCGATGCCGAACGTAGCTATTACGACGGATGTCATCGTCGGGTTTCCGGGAGAGACTGACGAGCATTTCCGCCAAGGCTATGAATTCATGAAGCAAGTGGGCTTCTCTGAAATGCACGTATTCCCGTACTCCAAGCGTACCGGCACGCCGGCTGCGCGCATGGAAGACCAAGTGGATGAAGAAGTGAAGCACGCCCGGGTGCATGAACTGATTGATCTGTCCGAGCAGATGCAGCTTGCATATGCGGAGCGGTTCGTTGGCGATGTGGTGGACGTTATTCCGGAACGCTATTCCAACGGCGCTCCAGGAGCTGGCAATCTGATGGGCTATTCGGACAACTACATCCAAGTAATCTTTGAAGGCGACGAATCCCTTATCGGACAAATATGCCGCGTCAAGATTACGGAAGCGGGTGTCAATGAATGCCAGGGTGTGTTGACTCGCGTCTTGGGACAAGGCGTCAACATCACTTCGCAAGCGGCTAACATGTAATTGAGCAACGAGGAGGATTTCAGCTTCCGCTTTATAAGGGGGAGGTGAAATCCTCCTTCTTTTCAGTTAGGATAATAATAATACTTAAGTTATCAATGTTGGAGGAATGCCTTATGAAAGAGATATCAGCCGGTGGTGTCGTATATCGCAAACGTGAAGGGAAGCTGGAGCTCCAATTGATTCAAGATCGTTACGGCAAAATATCGTTGGCCAAAGGAAAAATGGAGCCAGGGGAAACGATCGAAGAGACGGCGCTGCGCGAAATTTGGGAAGAGACGGGAATTCGGGGACGCATCGTTTCCAAGCTCGATACGATTCATTATCAATATGCGCTGCCGCAAACGGGCACCGTCGATAAGGAAGTTCACTATTACCTCGTAGAGGCGGAAACAGGGGATTTGCAGGCTCAGATCGAGGAAATTCGCAGTGTGGACTGGTTCAGTCCACAGGAAGCGTGGGTGAAACAAAAGGGATCCGGCTATGATAATAATGATCATATATTGCTCAAAGCGTGTGAGGAGCTGGGCATTCAGCCGGATCAGCAATAGCCGGCGCAGCGAGCCCGGGAGAGCAATCTGAATCGATTCCAATTCATAAGCAAATTCGATAAGGGGGATTGCAACATGATGGATCCTGCTCAATTGGCGGGTCTGATCGACCATACGCTCCTTAAGCCGGAGGCAAGCCGCAACGATATTGAAAGGCTGTGTGCAGAAGCGAAGCAGCACCGGTTTTTCAGTGTGTGCGTGAATGGAATTTGGGTATCGGCATGCCGGGAACTGCTCTCGGGCTCCGAGGTTCGGATTGCGGCCGTATGCGGCTTCCCGCTGGGAGCGAACGCTTCGCAGGCGAAAGCGTTCGAAGCGGCGCGCGCGGTGGAGGACGGAGCAGCGGAAATCGATATGGTGCTGCAAATCGGGCAGCTGCTTGCGGGAGACTACGAGGCGGTTGAACAAGATATCGCGCAGGTGGTTCGCATGGTGGAAGGCAAAGCGATCGTCAAAGTTATTTTCGAAACAGGCATGTTGAATACCGCGCAGAAGATTGCCGCTTGCAAGGCGGCGGAAGCGGCGGGCGCCCATTTTGTCAAAACGTCAACCGGATTCGGCAAAGGCGGCGCTACAACGGAGGACATTCGCCTTTTGCGGGCGCATGTGCCGCCTCATATTGGCGTGAAGGCGTCCGGAGCTGTGCGAGATACAGCGACTGCATGCGCCATGATTCAAGCCGGGGCGAACCGCATCGGAACGAGCTCCGGCATTGCGATCGTTAACGGAGCCGGTTCCACAGCGGCAAATAACAGAGTGGCAGCGCCAGGAGAGAGCTCCCAATATTGAAGATCGTCTGCGCGCGGGCAATCTGTCCCGCCGCATCGCCGGTCAGCCATGTGGACAGCGCGTGCAGCTGGCCGATGAACGGGTAGAAGAGCAGCGCGCCGCCGACGTTCAGCGCGACGTGGCTCCAGGCGACGAATTGACCGCTGCGGCTGCCGCCGAGGGAGGCGATGAGCGCCGTAAAGCAAGTGCCGACGTTCGAGCCGATCACGATGGCGATGCCGACCTCGACAGGCAGCGCGCCTGTGGCGGATAACCCCATCGCCATGGCGATGATGGCCGCACTGCTGTGCACGAGCGCGGTAATGACCATGCCGGCGGCTACTGCCCAGAGCAGACTGTCGCCGGATCGTTCGAGAAACCACCCGAACAAGCCCCGCTGCTGCAGCGGCTCGCCGATCTGCTTCATCCATTCGATGCCGAGCAGGATGAGCGCAAAGCCTGCGGCCGCAATCGAGCCGTACTGCAGTGGCCTGCACCAAGCTTGCAGGCGGCTCAGCGCAGCTGGACGGTATTCATCGCCCAGCACGGCGGCTATCCAGCAGCCGGCCGCCGTGATTAGCAGCGGGAACGCATAACGATTAATGTCGAGCCCGATGAGCTCGGTCGTCAAGCAGGTGCCGATATTCGTGCCCAAAATGATGCCGAGCGTTCGTGCGAAGCTCATCAGCCCTGCGTTGACAAGACCGATCGCAATGACGGTTATGGCGGTGCTGCTCTGCAGCAGCGCGGTCATTCCGGTGCTGAACAGCATGCCCCGCAGCGGCGTGCGGGTCGATGTATGAAGAAACCGATTCAAATAAGGTCCCGCCCATGCGTGCAGGGCCAGCTCCATCGTCTTCATGCCGAACAGAAAGACGGCAAGGCCTCCGACGAGCGGGTACCAAATTTCTTTAAACATAGAATGCTCCTTTGTCATTTAAAGGTTGTTTAACAAGTCGGGTTCCTGCAACCTTCTGGTGCTGAAAAGGGTCCTTTTTAAACCAGCCGATTATGTTGTCCTTGGTTCAATTTATGCCGCTGACGGGACAACGATGACAAGCTATGAGCCGGAAGGGGAAAAGCAATTGTTAAGACCAAGCATCATATTACACCGTTCGCGGAAAAAACGGATCGAGCGTTCCCACCCATGGGTATTCCAATCGGAAGTGGAGCGCGTGGAAGGAATGCCCGAGCCAGGGGCGCTAGTCGATGTGCTGAGTGCGCAAGGGAAGTATATAGCGACAGGCTATTATAACCCGGCCTCTCAAATCGTCGTTCGTATCGTTGCTTATGCGCCTATTGAAAGCATGGACCGGGAATGGTTTCGGTCGCGCATCGAGCAGTGTCTGGCACACCGTGACCGTTTTCTGCCGAACGCATCTGCTTATCGCCTCATATATGGGGAAGCGGATTTCCTGCCTGGACTTGTCGTAGACCGATTTGATGACGTGCTGGTCGTTCAGATTTTGACGCTCGGCATGGATGTTCATCGGGAAGATATCGCGGGCGCTTTGGTTGACGTGATGCAGCCGCGCGGCATTTACGAACGAAGCGATGTGCCGATTAGAGAACGGGAAGGGCTGGAACAAAAGACAGGCGTGTTGTATGGCGAATGTCCGCGCCATGTCACCGTCAAGGAGAATGAGCTCATCATTGAAGTCGACATCGTGGAAGGACAGAAGACAGGCTATTTCTTCGATCAGAGGGAGAACCGGGCATCCATTGCGCCGCTCATGACCGGCTGGGGCAGACGCAGCGGCATCGTAAGACGGGAAATGGAAAGCGAGAATGGGATCGAGCTGCTTCCTGTCAACGCGAGCGGCAAAGTGGTGACATACCCTTGGTGGGATGGAGCGACAGTGCTGGAGTGCTTTGCCCACACGGGAAGCTTTACGCTTCATGCTTGCAAATATGGAGCCAAGAAGGTGACTTGTCTCGATATTTCTGAGCATGCGATGGAGAGCGCGCGGCGGAATGTCGAATTGAACGGGTTCATGGACCGGGTGGAATTCGTCGTGGCCGATGCGTTTGACTATTTGCGTGGGCAAGTGCGCGGCGTCGAAGAGCGGGCGGAACGAGCGGATGGGCAAAAAAAGACGGATACGTCGAAACCGATGACCGCAGGAGGCGGCCGGACTTGGGATGTGGTCATCCTGGACCCGCCGGCCTTCGCCAAGACACGCAGTGCCGTCGAAGGGGCTTATCGCGGATACAAAGACATCAATCTCCACGGCATGAAGCTGGTCAACGAAGGCGGTTATCTCGTGACCGCCAGCTGCTCCTACCATATGCGCCCGGATAAGTTCATGCAGGCCATTCTCGATGCGGCGCAGGATGCGGGCAAAGTGCTGCGGCTCATCGAGTGGCGGCCGGCAGGCAAAGATCATCCGCAGATCGCGGGAGTAGACGAAGGGCACTATTTAAAGTTCGCTATATTTGAAGTGCGTTCCAAAAAATAATGATGAAAAGAGCACCTTGTCCGCACCGTTAAGATTGTAGTGTGGACGAGGTGCTCTTTGCTATTATTGCTGTGCGGATTCGAGCGGTTCTGTAATAAAAGCGCCGCCAAGCCAGCGGCCATATCCGCCTACAAGGGCCCAGTTCATCTGTCCCGCCAACGTCTGCTCTCCCCAAGAAGTCAGCTCCAGCCGTCCGGCGCCGCCAAGTGGAGGCTGGAACGGTTCGGGAAGCGGGGCGGAATCAGGGGCAAGGCAGAGCAGCGGATGCGTGCCGTCCGTCATTCGTCTTAAGTAACCCCAATATTGCAAATCTCCAAGTCCGTATGCAGGCAATCGCTCTTCGACATAGCGAAAGCAATCCATAAAGGAGGAATATCCTTGAGATACTGCTTCCAAGGTGAGCCGCTCGGCGGCTCCGAGTCCATCGCGTGCGTCTGGGTAGCGGGACAGATGAAAGCGGAGTCCCTCCATGATCGCGCGATATGGAGCGGGCACATCCTGAGAATCGTGCACCCACCGCACCAGCTTCAGCGGATTCGGACATGTATAGGCGAGCCAAGCGCCTTGAAGCCATTCCTTCGCTTCAGGTGTCAACAGGATGGCCTGATCGCGGTAAGGAAGCAGTTGTTCCCCTTGCAGCGCGCCAAACCCTCGATACCGATCGTGTTCCGGATCCGAGGCGATGTCGATCCAGTACAGCTTGGCGTCCGGGTTTTCCCTAACGAGCCGATCGGCCAGACGAAGCAGCATCGTGATGTCGAATAAATCATGCTCGAACCATAGCGCAACGCGGGTGGCGGATTGTATTTCCGATTTCCATGCCCTTTCTTGTTCATTGCTCTTCTGCAAGTAGATGGCTGCCGGAAGTGCGCACATTCGTTCCAATTGCAGGGCGCGGTATGCCAAATAACGTTCGAATTTCGAGTACACAGGCCCTTCCGTCAGCAATTCCGAATATACCCATACGTTTTCGTTCCAATGCTCTTTGGCGAGCGGACGCAGACGTTCTGCGGCACAATCTCCGTTTACGATATGGATCATGGGTATAAGCCTCCTTTACCTAAGTTCTAAAACGAAACCAAGTCAAGCCTCAGCTTCACAGCAAATAACTGGCACCGCTTCCAAACATGTGTTCTAATGCAAGATTGCAATATGCTATAATGGATCCAACTTGAGAATGAAAGTGTACGTTCAAAAATGTCACTTGTCGAACAAACTCTTACCGGCTTAGAGGCTGTTCATGCACTAATAAATATCGTTAGCGACAGTGTAACACAGACCTTGCGTGATCAACAGACGCGATTGGTCGTTACGATTCGAAACGGGGGATAAACATTGCCGTTACATTTTGTTATCGGGCGCTCTGGCAGCGGGAAGACAACGCGCGTATTGAGCCGTATCCGGCAGGAGCTGAGCGAGAAGCCGTACGGACCGCCCGTTATATTGCTTGTGCCGGAGCAGGGGACATTTCAAGCGGAGCATGCGCTAATCTCCGCCGGGGACATCCCGGGTATGCTGCGCGCGCAGGTGCTCAGCTTCCTCCGGCTCGCCTACCGCGTCATGCAGGAAACGGGCGGAACGGCTCTGACGCCGATAAGCGAAGAGGGAAAAAAGATGCTGCTCTACAAAATATTGCAGCGGCGCAAATCCGATTTGCCCCTGTTTGCAGGCGCGGCGGAGCAGTTCGGATTCATCGAGAAGCTTAATGAGCTGTTCGATGAGATGAAGCGGTATCGGATTCAGGCTGGAGAGGTAGACGAGCATTTGGCGTTCGTGGAGAACCATGTGAACGGCCAGCCGCTGTTATCGGCGAAGCTGCGCGACATTGCAGGGGTCATGCATGAGTTCGAAGCGGAGTTGGCCGAGCATTATTTGGATGGAGAGGATGTGCTTGCCCGGCTGTCTGAGGGGATACCTCATTCCAGCTATGTGTGCGAGGCATCGATATGGATAGATGGATTTAACGGGTTCACACCGCAAGAATATGCCGTGCTGGCATCCTTGATGCTGCATGCGCCGAACGTGACCATAACGCTATGCCTGGATCGGGTCTACGAGCCGGGGGATACGCCGCATGAATTGAATTTGTTCCACCCGACGGCCACGACGTTTTTGAAAATGAGAGATATCGCGGACACGCTCGGGGTGGATATCGGCAGCGTAACAACACTCGGCGGCACAGAAGGAACACGGCTGCCGCGATTTGCAGCCTCGGCGATGCTTTCCCACTTGGAACGGCATTTTGAACGGAGAGCGCCGTTCAGGGAAGCGGCCAGCGCTGCGAACAAAGAAGGGAACACGGCGTCTGCGAATGGCGCCGTCACCGTTCATGCCGCCGTGAACCGCCGCGTGGAAGTCGAAGCGGTTGCCCGCGATATATTGCGCCGCGCTCAGTTCGAAGGCGTCCGATGGCGCGAAATGTCCGTCACAGTGCGCAACATAGCAGAATACGGAGAACTGATCGAGACCATTTTCGCCGATGCGAACATCCCCTTTTTTACGGATCAGAAGCAGACCGTGCTGCATCATCCGTTTGTGGAGATGACACGTGCGGCGCTTGATATTTTAATCGGGCATTGGCGTTACGATGCCGTGTTCCGCTTTGTGAAGACGGATTTTTTGCTGCCTGAAGACGGGAGCATGACGCGGGAGCATTTCGACAGACTGGAAAATTACGTGCTCGCATGCGGAATAGAGGGATCTAGATGGACGAACGGCCGGCCATGGCCGGCCGAACCGAGCCTGTCGCTGGATCCAGATGCGCCTGATGTGCCGGGCGAGGCGGAACGGGAGCAGCAGCAGGCAAGAGGCGAAGCGCCCGAGTGGGCGGAGCGGTGCCGTCAAGCCATCGTGGAGCCAGTGTCGGCCTTTGCCCGCTCCCTGACTCGCAGCAAGAACGTCCGCGGCATGTGCGAAGCGATATACGCCTTTTGGATGAACTTGAACGTGCCGCAGAAGCTGGAGCGCATGAGCCAAGAGGCTTTGCTGGACGGTAAAGTGCAGCGTGCGCGCGAACACCGCCAACTATGGGGGGCGATGCTGAACATACTGGATCAGATGGTGGAAATGGTTGGGGAAGAAGAGATGTCTGTCGAGCTGTTCGCCGGAATGCTTGAGACCGGATTTGAAAGCGTAAAGATGGCATTGGTTCCTCCGGCGCTGGATCAGGTGCTCATCGGATCAATGGATCGGACGCGCTCGGGCCAGATTCGGCATGTATATGTGCTGGGCGTCAATGACGGCATCATTCCTGCCCGCCCGATTGAAGACGGGGTATTGACAGAACACGAACGCGACGTGCTGCTGCAGATTGGGATGGAGCTCGCTCCCGGCATTCGCCGCAAGCTGCTGGATGAGCGGTTCGTTATCTATCGGGCGCTGACTTCGCCCAGCGAAAGCTTATGGATGAGCTATGCGCTTGCCGATGAAGAGGGCAAGTCGCTGCTTCCGTCCGAAATCGTGCGCCATGTCCGCAGCTTGTTCCCGCAAGTGCAGGAGCAGCTCATTCTTGCGGAGCCGAACGAATTCATGAGCGAAGAAGAACAAGTCTTCTTCGTATCGCACCCGGAAGCCGCGTTGAAGCATCTGGTCGCCCAATTGAGAGAATGGCGGCAAGGCCGGCCTATCGCTGCAATGTGGTGGGAAGTGTACCGCTGGTTTGCCTCGCAGCCGGCATGGCATGATCGGATGGGCTCCTTGATAAGCTCGCTCATCTATCGCAATCAAGTCGAGCCGCTTGCTTCCAGCACAAGCCGGAAGCTGTATGGAAAGGAGCTGCGCACGAGTGTGTCCCGGATGGAGCGTTTCGTCGCATGCCCGTTTTCTCATTTTGCATCCCATGGCCTGAAGCTGAAAGAACGCCGCTTATACCGTTTGGATGCGCCTGACATCGGCCAGCTGTTCCATGCTGCGTTAAGCCGCTTTGCCATGGATCTGCAGGCGGGCAACCGAACATGGGCCGGCTTGACCCCTGAGGAGTGCCGCGCCGAGGCCGATCGGATCGTGGACCTGCTGGCTCCCCGCCTTCAAGGAGAAATTTTGTTGAGCTCGAAGCGTTACGAGCATATATCCGGGAAGCTGAAACATATCGTCAGCCGTGCCGCTTCGGTTCTGGGTGAACATGCGAAGCGCGGTCAGTTCGAGCCGGTTGCGCTCGAACTGGACTTCGGGCCGGACAAGCCGCTGCCACCGCTCCGCTTTAAGCTCGAAAACGGATGCTCGATGGAAATTATCGGCCGGATCGATCGTGTAGACAAAGCGGTTAATGACCAAGGGGTCCTGCTGCGGGTGATTGACTATAAATCAAGCGCAACGGACTTGAAGCTGCATGAAGTGTATTATGGATTGTCCTTGCAAATGCTGACGTACCTGGACGTGTTGATTACGTATGCAGAGCAATGGCTCGGGACGGCGGCGCTGCCGGCCGGCACCTTGTATTTCCACGTTCATAATCCGCTGTTGCAAGCGTCGAACGGCTTAACTATGGAGCAAGCGTACGATCAATTGCTGAAAAAATTCAAATTGCGCGGCCTCGTCACAGCTGATCGCGACGTCGTGGCCTTGATGGATGAGCCGTTGGAGAAAGGCTACTCGGACATTCTCCCGGTAGCAGTCAAAGCCGACGGATCGTTCTACAGCAACGCTTCCGTCGCGACGACAGAGCAGTGGGACGTGCTGCGCCGCACCGTACGGTCGGTTATCCAACATATAGGCACGCGCATCACGGATGGAGACGTGCAGATTGAGCCGTACCGGCTGGGGACGAAGAAGGCTTGCGATTTTTGTATATTTAAACCGGTATGCCAATTTGACGAACTGGTGGATGGCAATCGATATCATTTACTCCCTCGGTTATCGAAAGAGGAAGCGTGGATGAAGCTGGAAGGAGGGGAGCCGGAGAATGGCACAGCCGAGCAATAAGAACAGTGAAATGGACGTTGACAGCCGCACGCAATCTGGACAGACCGCGAACGCGGACGGGGAGCTCGAACAATTCATGACCCATCCCGATCCCGGGACAGAGGTCGCCGAGGAAGGTCCGGACAACGGCGAGATCGCCGTCCGCGAACTGCCGCCCAAGCCTGCCGACAGCACATGGACGGACGAACAGTGGCGGGCCATCGTCGACGGCGGACAAAATGTGCTCGTTGCGGCAGCTGCCGGCTCGGGTAAGACCGCGGTGCTCGTCGAGCGCATCATCCGCAAAATTAGTGACGAGTCCGATCCGGTTCACGTCGATCAGCTTCTTGTAGCGACCTTTACGAAAGCGGCAGCTTCCGAGATGAGAGAGCGCATCCGGCTCGCGCTTGAACGCGAGCTTGAGGAGAAGCCTGAGTCGGAGCATCTCCGCCGCCAACTGGCTTTATTGAACCGCGCATCGATTACGACGCTGCATTCCTTCTGCTTGGAAGTCATTCAGCGGCATTTTCAGACGGTGTCGCTTGACCCGGCATTTCGCATTGCCAATGAGACCGAGACGGAACTGATGCGCCAAGATGTGCTCGAGGAACTGTTCGAAGAGCGTTATGCCGCCGAGGGGCCTGAATTTAGAAGAATGGTAGATTGGTTCAGCGGGGAGCGCAGCGATGAAGCCGCGTTTCGCTTGGTGCAGCGTCTGTATGACTTCTCGCGCAGCCATCCGTGGCCTGATGCGTGGTTGAACGGAATGGCGGCCGCATTTGAAGTGAAGAGCATCGCTCAGCTCGGGCAGTCGTCCTGGGCAGAGAGCGTCATGGCGGATGCACGGCTTACGCTGAACGGCATCGCCCAACTGCTGCGGCAAGCGAATCGGCTGCTGGACGCGCCGGGAGGACCGGAGCCATACCGCCAGACACTGGAGCAAGAGCTTGCAGGAGCGTTGGCTCTGGCAGAGGCCGCTCGCCGTGAACCATGGGAACAGCTGCATGCCTCTTTTGACTTGCTGACTTTCGGACGATTGGCGGCTTGCCGCGGAGACCAATATGACAAGTCCTTGCAGGAGCAGGTGAAGCGGCTGCGCGATCAAGCGAAAGCACGGCTGCAGCAGTTGCGGGATGAATTGTTCCGGCGCACGCCCGAGGAGTTCTTGAAGGAACTGAACGACCTCGTTCCCATTATGCAGGCGATAGCGGATGCCGTGCGCGCTTTCGGCGAGCGGTTCGAAGAAGCGAAGCGGAAGAAGGGCTGGCTTGATTTTTCTGATCTGGAGCATTACTGCTTGCGCATATTGCGTGGCCAAAACTCGACGCCTGAGCAGGCTATGCCCTCTGAAGCGGCTCTGGAATATCAACAGCAATTCGTTGAAATTTTGTTGGACGAATATCAGGATACGAATATGGTCCAGGAGGCCATCGTGAATTTGATTACGCGTCCCGGCAAAGGCAACCGCTTTATGGTCGGCGACGTGAAGCAGAGCATTTATCGTTTCCGGCTGGCGGAACCGGGACTTTTTTTGCATAAATATCAATCCTATGCCGCTGACGGGAGCGGACGTGGCATCCGTATCGATTTGGCCCGCAACTTCCGCAGCCGTCAAGGAGTCGTTGATGCAGTCAATATGCTATTCCGCCAAGTCATGAGCGCCAATGTGGCCGAATTGTCGTATGACGAAGCGGCCGAGCTTGTGTGCGGGGCATCTTATCCGACGGTGGAGCAAATGGCGGAGGATTTGAACGTCAGCGCGGCCGAGCTTGAGAAGCGGCAACAGTACGCGGCAGAGCTGATGATTATCGAGAAAGGAGGACAAGCCGGATCTGATGCTGCGGGAGCGGAGGACGATGAGGAAGCGGACGCAGCCGCTGACGTGGAGAGCGGGGCGGAAGCGCAAGCCGGACTTGATCCTGCCGAGATAGAGACCGCGCGTTTGGAGGCGCGGGCCATTGCTTCCCGTATCCGGCGTCTGCTGGGGGACGAAGGGGAGCCGCCGTTCCTTGTCTTTGACAAGAAACAGAAGCGTATGCGCCCGGTTACGTATCGTGATATCGTAATTCTGCTCAGAGCTACGCAAGCTTGGGCGCCCCTGATGGTGGAAGAGCTGCGGCTGGAAGGAATTCCGGCTTATGCGGAATTCAACACGGGGTATTTCCGCGCAACCGAGGTCGAGGTCGTGCTGTCGCTGCTGCGGGTCATTGATAATCCGCAGCAGGACATCCCGTTGGCGGCCGTGCTTCGCTCGCCGATTGTCGGATTGACGGCGGAGGAACTGGCTAAAATCCGATTAATGGGAAAAGGCTCTTTCTATGACGCGGTCTGTCTTGCGCTGCAAGCGGAAGCGGATGCCCCTCAAGCTGGCGCCGCGCTATCTGCGGAAGCGGAGCTGCCCGTACTGCCGCTATCTGTCGCGACTGCGGCTGGCCGCGACTGGACAAGCAAGATCCGCCGCTTCATGAGCCGGCTGGAGCAATGGCGCAACGCCGCGCGGCAGGGCAGCTTGTCCGAATTAATATGGCAGGTATACCGGGAGACCGGCTATTACGAATGGGCAGGCGGTTTGGCTGGAGGAATGCAGCGCCAGGCCAATCTGCGGGCATTGTATGACCGTGCCCGTCAATATGAGTCATCGTCCATACGCGGCCTGTTCCGGTTCCTGCGCTTCATCGATCGGATGCGGGATACGGGGGGAGACTTGGGAACGGCCCGCACGCTCGGTGAACAGGAGGATGTCGTGCGCATCATGACGATCCACAAGAGCAAGGGGCTTGAGTTCCCGGTCGTCATTCTAGCCGGCTTGTCCAAGCGCTTCAACCAACAGGATCTGACGGCGCCGTTTTTGATGCATAAGCAGCTCGGCTTCGGCCCGAGATATGTGGATGAGGCTTTGCGCGTAACGTATCCGACCCTGCCGAATTTGGCGATCAAACGCCAGATGCGCATGGAATTGCTGGCAGAAGAAATGCGGGTATTGTATGTGGCCTTGACGCGCCCGAAAGAAAAAATGATTCTCATCGGAACGGTGAATGACGCCGAGAAGGCAATTCAACAGTGGGGCGAAGCATTGGATGTTGACCCGCTGCTGCTGCCGGATTATATGGTGGCGCGGGCCCGGTCTTATCTTGATTGGATCGGACCGGCGGTCATTCGTCACCCGTCTGCGGCGGAATGGCGCCGATATGCAGGTTTGCCGAATCGGAACGGTGAATGCTTGCTGGAGGAACGGGCGGAATGGCAGTTGTCCTTCATGCCGGCATCTGTGCTGGCCGCGGGACTTCCGCTTGAGTCACCCGATGTTGACGAGGAGAGAGCGGCGCTGCTTGAAGCTATCAGCAAGCTGGAGCTGCTTCAGGACAAGCCGCAGTCACCATGGCAGGCATGGATTGAGGAACGGCTCGCCTGGCGCGACCCGCACCGGATTGCGTCCATGCTGCCGGCCAAGACATCCGTTACGGAAATGAAGCGGCTCGCCGCTGCGGAGGAATGGCCGTCGGTCGAGTGGGTCGAACAGCCCGCATCAGGCGAAGAAGCCGCTGCAGACGCGGCTGCGCTTGGGGATGCGGCAATGGAGGCCCTCTATCAATCGGAAGCGGCTGTTGCCACTCAGCCCGTCAGGCACGGGGATTCGGACCGGCTTGGGTATGGGAACGGGTTCACGCTGCATTTGCAGCGTCCGCGCTTTATGGAAGAGCAGCGGGTGACTCCGGCGGAACGGGGCACTGTTTATCATAATTTAATGCAGCATTTGCCGCTGCAGGAGCAGATGACGATCGAGATCATTCAACAGACGCTGGCTCACATGGTTGGCCGGCAGCTCATGACAGAGAAGCAAGCGAAGGCGGTACAAATGGATGCGGTGCTTGCCTTCTTCGAGAGTGAAGTCGGGCAGCAGCTGCTGAAGGCTGACTGGGTGCAGCGGGAACTGCCGTTCAGCTATGGCTTGACAGCCGCTGAAGCATATACGGTTGAGATGAAAAGGCAGTGGCAGGAGAAGCTTACGGCAGAAGAGACGGTACTCGGCGCGTCCGGCGCAGCCGAATCCGCTTCCCGGGAACGGTTCGTTGCCACCTCTACGTTCGCTGCACGCGACGATTCCGGTCTGTTGGATCATGAGACGGTGCTCGTGCAGGGGGTTATCGACTGTCTGTTCGAATGGAATGGGCAGCTCGTGCTGCTTGATTTCAAGACAGATAAGGTGCTGGCCCATCGGGGCGGACTGCCGGCGCTAAGCGAGCATTACCGTTTCCAATTGAATGTGTATGCACGGGCAATTGAACATATTTGGAAACGCCCCATTGACCGCAAGGTGTTGTATTTCTTTGACGCGCGCCAAGCTTGCGAGCTGTAGCGCAGCGTTCGAAGGAATTTTTCTTACGAGGCCGGTGTCCGCTGCACATGGTGCTTGCATATATCGTGCCGCAACAAATGGATGAACTCTACAAAAATGATGGGAGAGAGGAGCTGATATCCCATGCGTATTCTGCACACGGCGGATTGGCACTTCGGGCGTGCGTTGGAGGGAAGGAGCCGCTTGGAGGAACAGGCCGCCTTCGTTGACGAGCTGGTCCGTCTGACTGACGAAGAGCAAGCGGACCTCGTGTTGATTGCCGGAGATGTGTATGATTCAGTCAATCCGCCGGCTGCGGCGGAACTGTTATTTTACGAGGCGGTGGCCAGATTATCGCAGGGAGGAGAACGGCCTGTGGTCATCATCTCGGGAAATCACGATCATCCGGAGCGCGTATCAGCTTCGGCACCGCTCGTAAGCAGTCATGGAATTGCACTTGTCGGGCAACCGGGAATTGTTCCCGTCCTTGTTCCGTGTCAACGAACCGGCGAAGAAGCCGTTATTGCAGCGCTTCCGTATCCTTCCGAGTCCCGTCTCGGGGAGCTGCTGTCCGCCTGCAACGAGGAACAGGTGCTGAGAAGCGCGTACAGCGCCAGAGTCGGCCAACTCCTGTCTTTGCAGGCGCAGCATTTTCGTCCGTCTGCCATTAACCTCATCATGAGCCATCTATATGTGCTGGGCGGAGTCGAAACCGATTCAGAACGTCCGATACAAGTCGGAGGCGCCTATACGGTTGATCCAAGCGTGTTTGCTTGTCAGGAAGCTCCAGGCAACGTCCAATACGTCGCGCTCGGTCATCTGCATCGCCCCCAAGCCGTCAAAGGACCGGGCACGATCCGTTACAGCGGTTCCCCGTTAGCCTACAGCTTCTCCGAAGCGGGTCAGACCAAATCGGTCACCCTGCTTGATATTGCCCCGGGGCAAGGGGCTGTACCTGAAGAGCGTTATCTTGCGTCGGGGAAGCCCCTGGTGGAGTGGAACGCGCGTGGGGGCTATGAGGAAGTGCTGCGATGGATCGAGGAAGGACGCGATGCGAAGGCGTGGCTTGACGTAAGCATTTCTTTGACGGATGCGTTAACGATGGAGCAAATACAGAAGCTGCGCCGCGCGCATGAAGGCATTGTCCATATCCGGCCGGTATATCCGGAAATGGAGCGGATTGAGGCGGAGGAAGGCCGGAGGAGCGAGATGCCTGTGCAGGAGCTGTTCCGGCGCTTCTATGAGCGCCAGACGGGCGGGGCCCAGCCTGATGATGCCTTGGTGGAATGCTTTTTGGAATTAATCGGCGACCGGGGAGAGGAGGACGAAAGCGCATGAAGCCTATTGAGTTGAAGCTGTCTGGACTGCAAAGCTACCGCGAAGAACAGCGAATAGACTTCCAAGCGCTTTGCGAAACGGGGCTGTTCGGCATATTTGGTCCGACGGGTAGCGGAAAATCCTCGCTTCTGGACGCGATGACGCTGGCGCTGTACGGCAAGGTGGAGCGGGCGGCGAACGGCACGCAGGGCATTATGAACCAAGCGGAGGACACCTTATCCGTATCGTTCAGCTTCTCGTTGAACGGGGCGGGGGACAGCCGGACATTCCGGGTGGAACGGCGATTTAAACGAACAGGCGAGGTGACGATTGGCAATACCGTCAGCCGCTTTATCGAGGTGCTTCCCGAAGGAGAGGTCGTCCTTGCGGACAAGCTCGCCGAAGTGACCCGCTGCGTTGAACATCATATCGGGTTGAAGATGGATGATTTCACGCGGGCCGTCGTGCTGCCCCAGGGCAAATTCGCCGAATTTCTGTCTTTGAAAGGCAGTGACAGGAGGCAAATGCTGCAGCGCCTGTTCTCGTTGGAGAAATACGGGGATGAACTTGCGATTAAGCTGTCGCGCAAGGTGAAGGAGACAGAAGGAGAAGTGCGAGCCTGCAGCGCGGAGCAGCAGGGACTCGGCGATGCTTCGGAGGAAGCGGTGAAGCTGGCGGAAGAGGCGCTGCGGGAAGCGTCTGTGCTCGCGGAACGAGCCCGTGAAGCGAAGATCGCGGCCGAACGCGAATACCGGGACTTAGCCGAGAAGCGGGGCTGGATGGAAGAAAAGAACCGACTTGGCAGCCGCATGGCTCAGTTGGAATTGGAGGCGCCACGGCGCGTGCTGGAGCAAGAACAGTTGCTGAAAGCGAAGGAAGCCGAAATGCTCGCTCCCTTCCTGCTTGAAGTCCGAGAGCTTGAATCGAAGCGCCAGACTGCGGAAGCGGAACATCGTGCGGCCGATGAAGCGGCACGCCATGCGATAAGCGAGGCGGAGCGCGCCCAACTCGCGGCAGATGCGGCAATTCGCCGCAAGGAAGCGGAGGAGCCTGAATTGGTTCTCCGCTCTGAGCAGTTGCAGGAAGCGGCTCGTCTTCACGGGGAGAGCGAACGTCTTCGCAAGGAGGCGGAGGGCTGGAATGAGCGGATGGAGGAAGCGAGTGAACGCTATACCCGTGCCGCAGCCGAAGCGGAACGGGCGGAGCAGCAGCTCAAGAAAGCGCTGGAGCGCCAAGCGGAGCTGCGCGGCCTGCTCTCCTCGCACGAGAAGCCGAGCGAGGAACGAGAACTATTCCAGCAAGCGGTAACGGATTGGCAAAGACTGAGCATGCTGGAAGAGCGGTGCAAGGAACTGGAAGAAAACAAAAAGAAGCAAGCGGAGCTTGCGGCTCAAGGGGCGGCGGCTTGGAACCAATCGCTTGAGCATATCGTCATGAGCGCGCAAGAGGTGCGCAAGCAAGTGGATTCCGGAACGGAACAGTCCAGAGCTTGGCAAAGACTGCGGATTGAATTGCAAGACGAGCTGGAGCGAGTCGAGCAGATGATGGAACAGACGCGGCAAGCACAGCGGGAGCAGGAGGAGCAAGAGATTGCCGCGCGGCTAGCCGTTCACCTGCAACCGAACGCACCGTGTCCGGTCTGCGGTTCTGCAAGCCATCCGGCGCCCGCCCGCGTCCCGGTTGATGACCAAGCGGGTTCCGAGCAGGGCTGGAATGAACGCTGGTCACGCTGGGAACAAGTGAAGGACGGACTGAAAGCGATGCTGCTTACTACCGAGCATGAATGGGAACGAAGCAGAACAGACCTGAAGCAGTGGATTGAGCGGCTCCAAGACCTGTCTGTACGCGTCCGCAGCATGATACAAGAGCGATCCGGCGCATCTGGAGCGGATGACGGAGTAGGAGGCGGGGATGAGCTTGCGGCCGCCCTCGGCATTATTGTCTATCAAGAGCATACGGCAGCGGATGAAGGCGCGGAAATCGGAATGGCGAGCATCAGGGGACACTCAGCCGATGTGCAAGCTGACGCTTCCGCCTTCGGCCCGCATTCAATCGTGCAGCGGAAGCATGACGAGATGGCCGCTGCTTCGCGTAATGAAGGATTTGACCGGTTCAATGATAGGCTGCGAACGCTGACGCGGGACACTCGAGCCATGGGGCAACGGATGGAACGCATCATGCAGCAAGTATCGGACAAGCAATGGGAGCTGCAGCAGGCGTTGGCCTCGCATAAGACTTCAGCCAGCGCTTTCCGTGAAGCGGAATTGCTCTGGGATGAGGCAGAGCAGTCCCTGCGTGAGCAGCATGCGAACTGGGACAAGCAGTATCAACGATTTGGATGGCTCCAAGGGGAGATGGAACGAGCAAAAGAACAGTGGCGTGAACGGGAAGCGATTGTTGCCGACTGCCGCGTTCGCTTGGAGAAGAGCGTAGCTTACATCGAGGAGACGCAGCGACATATTCGCCGCCATGAGCAGCTGAAGCAAGCTGCAGATATGGAGCGGGTGAAAGCGAAGGCGGAGTGGAATGGCATCGTGCGAATGATCGCCGATTATGAGACTAGGCTTCGTCCCTGGTTGGGCGGACCGCCGATCGAGCAGTTGGCGGTCGAGACTTCTGCCCGTTTGACCGATATACGGCAGCGAGCGGAACGGACGAGGCAGGAGGCGAATGCCGCCCGCAATGCGAACGAAGCGGCACAGCAACGCGCGGCTTTGGCGGCTCAGGCTTGGAACGGCTTATGCGAGCGGGCCGTCATGGCCGAAGAACGATTGCAGGCTCAATTGAGCCAATCTTCCTTCATCCATACCGATGATGTGCTGGCATCAAGACACTCTTCCGAAGAGCGCAAGCGCATCGAGGCAGACTTGGAGCGTTATCACGAAGAGCTGCGTGATCTGGGCGCGCAACTGAAGCGGTTGGAGGAACGGCTTGGCGGCACGTCCGTTACAGAGGAAGAATGGCAGGCTTGCGCTGCAAGGTGGCAGCAGACTGCAGAGAGTGACGAAGCTGCCTTGGCAGCCCGTGCAAGAGCGGAACGCGACGCAGAGGAGCTGCGCAGCAAACATGAGCGCTGGGCCGCGCTTGAAGCCGAGCGCGTGCGGGGCGAGACGTATTTGGGCCGCCTGCACCAGCTGCAAAGCGTATTTCGAGGCAATGCATTTGTCGAGTTCGTAGCTGAGGAGCAGCTTATGCAAGTAAGCCGCACCGCTTCAGAGCGATTGAAAAGCTTGACCAAGCAGCGCTATGCCCTGGAAGTCGACTCAGGCGGAGGTTTCGTTATTCGCGACGACGGCAACGGCGGCATTCGCCGGCCGGTATCTACCTTGTCAGGCGGGGAGACATTTTTGACTTCGCTTGCGCTCGCATTGGCCTTGTCTGCGCAAATTCAACTGCGTGGGATGTATCCATTGGAGTTCTTCTTCTTGGATGAAGGCTTCGGAACTCTGGATCCGGAACTTCTCGATACGGTCGTGACCTCCTTGGAGAAGCTTCATACGGACCGCTTGTCGGTAGGTGTCATCAGTCACGTTCCGGAGCTGCGCGCGCGATTGCCGCGCAAATTGGAGGTTATGCCTGCCGAGCAGGCCGGAAGAGGATCCCGAATCGTATTGAAGTGAATTGATGTGGTGTGAAATATATCACAGTTACAGTTTCAATGCGCTGTTATAATACAGATAGCCGACATCAATCTTTTATAAACACCTCGGTGACCGTATTGCTTCTGCAAGCATCTGCAGGCATGCAGCCAGGCAGTTGACTGCTTGCAGGCGCAGTACGTTCACAGCGTATAATGCGCTGCCCGCTTTTTAGCGGGGTACGAGGTGTTCTTTTTTTTGCCCGTTTATATGCGAAGCATGCATTGGAACTGCGGCGATTCTTATATCAAATCTTATGTCCTTCATGCACGCTTTCGCCCATAGGCGAATATCATGACTGTATCTCAAGCGATTGCAGAAAGTGGGAGACGTCTATGGAGAAGAAGAAAACCGGCGTTAAGCCGGCACCAACGACAGCGGTGCCCATCCCTGTCGGAACTTCAACCCCGCCTACGGCTGGCGCGACCGTTCAAAAGGAATCGATGCACGAGCTGTGTCGCAAGCATATGCATCGTTATGTGAAAGTGCAGACGGTGGAAGGGTGCGTATATCAAGGAATTATCGAATGCGTGGACGGCGATCATCTGTATTTGGCCGTTCCGATGGGTTGCTGGCCTGTGCCTAATATGGCCCGTTCAGTAACGCCTTACGGGTACTATCCTTATGCAGGCACTCCTTACGCGCTGCCGCCGTATATCGATCCGGCATATCCGGGGTATTATCCGGGCTATTACTATCCATACGGCTACGGCCGCCGCTTCCATCGATTGCTGCTGCCATTGGCGGCGCTAACCGCCTTGGCGTTAATTCCTTATTATTAAGGTGCCCGCAGCTCTGCGCTTCCGCTTAATCCGGAGGGCGGAGCTTACATATCAGTGCGGCGGCAATGAAGTGAGCCAAGACGAGATGATGTCAACCGTTTCACGAATTTGGCTATCGTCGGAAATGCTGGCCGCATAGTCGTGTTTTTGATTGCCGTAATCCCCGAACTGGGCATGGTTAGCTCCCTGAATGACGTGCTCGGTTAGATTTTCCGGAAGATACTTTTTATTTCTGATGTACCGCTCCAAATCTAACACGCCGTCCTTCGAACCATAAACAGATAGTACCGGAATATTGGAATTGGAAATATCGCTGTTTGCATATGACGCTAATAAGATGATGCCATGCACGGAATCCGGGTGTTTTTTCGCAAACTCCACCCCGGCTGTGCCTCCTAAGGAATGTCCTCCGATGATCGTTCTCACTTGCCGGGCAAGCGTATCTATCTTCGGGAGGACTCGTTCTGCCCCGTCGCTGTCCAAGACGGCCAGATTGAGCGGCATCTTCAAAATGTATGTGTTGATTTTGCGCTCGGCCAACCCGCGCGCCAGTACGGCATAGCTGTTGGGCTCGACAAGTCCGCCAGGATATAGGATGAAGTTAGCGAGCGGTGTCCCGGCAGTCTCGAACGCGAACACGCCATTTTCCGAATATACTTTAACATTCTCGTTCGAAATCGATGCTTGCTCCGCTTTGGATCCGGCGGGATAGGGGCGAAGAAATCCGTATATGCCGGCGGCAACCGCAATGGCAAGCGCGATGACGGCCCATAATATCCATCTTCTATTCTTTCGTGGCGTGCGCAATTCTTTCGCAGATGACACTTCTATGCCCTCCTTCGTATTGGACGAGCCTCTTCTTTTTGATATGATAACGGTATACGAACAGAAATGTATACTGATTATGATAAAGTTAAAGGAGGAAAGTCCAATGGACTGTATTTTTTGCAAAATTATCGAAGGAACCATTCCTTCCAAAAAAGTGTACGAGAATGAATCCGTAGTCGCTTTCCACGACATCACTCCACAGGCTCCTGTACATATTCTTATCATTCCCAAGAAACATATTGCAACTATGAATGATGCCGAGAGCGAAGACTTTGCCCTGATCGGCGAGATGCACCGTGCGGCCCAACAGGTGGCGCGTGAGCTCGGCATTGCGGATACGGGATACCGCCTTATCAACAATTGCGGAAAAGACAGCGGACAGGAAGTGTTTCACATTCATTACCATCTGCTTGGCGGTGAACCGCTAGGAGCTTTGGTGGGACGAAAAGCATAGCAGTTACTGCTCACCTGCGGAAGGAGTTATTCGGAAGGTGCGTTCAAAGCGTAAATGTTGACAGAATGCTCCCTCAAGGTTGACACTGACTTTTGCAATCACATATAATGTAGTTTGATGAACCGTGTTTGTTGTTCTTGGACGGTCTGGTCGGAGGGAGGGAAAACTGGTGTCTGAAACGAAAGTTCGCAAAAACGAGACAATCGATGCTGCACTTCGTCGCTTTAAGCGCTCCATCGCGAAAGATGGCGTATTGGCTGAAGTTAAAAAGCGTAAGCACTATGAAAAGCCAAGCGTCAAGCGCAAGAAAAAGTCCGAGGCTGCCCGCAAGAGAAAGTTTTAGGAGGATTACGCACCAATGGATCTTAGCCAAAGATTGAACGAAGATATGAAGCAAGCGATGAAGAGTCAAGACAAGTTCAAACTCTCCACCATCCGAATGGTACGTTCGGCGATCAAGAATGTTGAGATAGATGAAAAGAGAACTTTGAATGACGATGAAGTGCTTGAGATTCTAGGTCGTGAGATCAAACAGCGGAAAGATGCCCTCCAAGAGTTCGAGAAAGCAGGTCGAGGCGATTTAGCGGATAAACTAAGAACGGAAATTGACATTTTGACGCATTACCTTCCTGCTCAGCTTTCCGAAGAAGAGATAAAAGTGATCGTTCAAGAGACCATCCAAGAGACCGGTGCTTCTTCGAAAGCCGACATGGGGAAATTGATGGGTGCCCTCATGCCTAAGGTGAAGGGGCGCGCCGACGGCAAACTAGTCAATACGATAGTTCAACAGTATCTGCAATAAGGATCTCTTGACAACCTATCGACTTAAAACGTAAAAGCACTCCTTGATTACAAGGAGTGCTTTTTCTATTGTTCCGAAGTTGTGAAACGCAAACGACTAAAATTACGTATAATAGCATATACCAACAAGTGAATAGGAAGGGGGGACGTAAAATCTTATGCGAAAGAAAGAGATGCTCGCAAGAGGGTTGAAATGCACCGCATGGATGTTATCGTTAGGTCTTTTCTTCAGCTTAATGTTTGCGTTCGTTCCGCTATCCCATGCGGAGACTAGCGATTCGGCCAATTCTTCGCGCAATGTTGCAGTTATTCCGTTAATCGGGAATGTGGATCCGGTGATGAAGTCATTTATGTTTCGCGCGTTGGACGAAGCGGAAGCGTTGAATCCCGCTGCGATTATCATCGAGATGGACACTCCTGGCGGAAGAGTCGATATTGCGCAGGAGTTGAGTCAACGCATCATCGGAAGTCCGGCCCGCACGGTCGTGCTGGTGCGGGGGAAAGCGGCGTCGGCAGGCAGCTTCCTGGCGATGAGCGCTAACGAGATTGCGATGACGCCGGGAAGCGCCATTGGTTCAGCCGCGCTAGTCGACGGCACCCATAAGTATGTCGACGATCCGAAGCTGGTGGCATTATGGATAAGCGAAATGGTATCGGTAGCGGACAAAAATGGGCGTGACGCCAATATTGCAAGAGCGATGGCGGATCTGCAAGCTAAGATTGAACTTCCCGAGCTTGGCCGGACGAAAAATCCGGGAGAGGTGTTATCGCTCAGCGTGGCTGAGGCAAAGAAAGCAGGATATGCGGAATATGAAGCTAACTCTGTTCAGGATTTAATTTCCAAATTGAAGCTGTCTGATGCTCACATCGAGCGGATTGATCAGACGACAGCCGAACGGATAGCGGCATATCTCGTTCATCCGGCGGTAGCGACACTGCTCTTGTTCCTCGGCATTGCCGGGGTGGCGATTGAGTTGTTCGTTCCTGGCTTTGGCGTTCCAGGCATATTGGGGATTTTAGGTTTCGGATTGTACTTCTTTGGCCATTATATTTCAGGCCTTGCGGGGGTGGAAACCATCGTATTATTCATTGCAGGTCTAGTGTTGCTCGCTCTGGAACTGTTCATTCCTAGCTTCGGCATATTGGGGATATTAGGCTCAATCAGCATGATTGCCGGTGTTGTCCGTGCCGCATACGATACGTCGAATGCGTTCTTGTCGCTTGGCATCGCTTTCACGGCTGCACTCATTGTCATTATTATCGTGATAAGAGTGTTTAAGCATCGCGGAATATGGAATCGATTCATCCTGAAAGATGCTCTCACCACAGAAGAAGGATATGTATCCAATGCCAACCAGACGGCGATACTCGGCAAAATAGGGCGTGCGCTGACTCCGCTGCGGCCGGCAGGCACGATACTCATCGACGACAACAAATTCGATGTCGTTACCGACGGCACCTTCGTCAGCCGCGATGAGCTGGTCGAAGTCATTCAAGTGGAAGGATCGCGCATTGTTGTTCGGCCTCACAATGGGAATTGATTGACCATTGCGATGTTTCATATTATCGTTTTAATAGCGAGTGCAATAAGAAATTTTTTAAATAAGAGGTAATACTGTAAGTCACATAGATTAATAAATGGAGGTTGTGCCACGTATGGAACCAGGATTGATAACTACGCTGCTTATCGGGGCGGTCATTTTGATTGTTCTAAGCGTATTCTTCAGCTTTTTCCCAGTCATGCTCTGGATATCAGCAATCGCTTCCGGAGTCCGCATCAGCATCATTACGCTCGTGGCGATGCGTTTGCGCCGGGTAACGCCGAGCCGTATCGTCAACCCGATGATCAAGGCGACGAAAGCAGGATTAGGCCTGTCAATTAACCAATTGGAAAGTCACTTCTTGGCTGGGGGTAATGTCGACCGTGTCGTCAATGCTCTCATCGCAGCTCAACGTGCAAACATTCACTTGGAGTTCGAGCGTGCGGCAGCGATTGATCTTGCTGGTCGTGACGTGCTGCAAGCCGTTCAGATGAGTGTTAACCCGCGTGTCATCGAAACGCCGATTGTTGCGGCAATGGCGAAGGATGGCATCGAAGTGAAGGTTCGCGCGCGCGTAACCGTTCGCGCGAATATCGAGCGCTTGGTCGGGGGTGCCGGTGAAGAAACGATCATCGCCCGCGTCGGGGAAGGTATCGTAACGACCGTCGGCTCCAGCGCCTCGCACAAGGACGTTTTGGAGAACCCTGATCTTATTTCTCGTACTGTATTGGGCAAAGGGCTTGACGCAGGAACTGCATTTGAAATTCTGTCTATTGATATTGCTGACGTAGATGTAGGCAAGAACATCGGGGCGCACCTGCAAACCGAGCAAGCGGAAGCCGACAAGCGCATTGCGCAAGCGAAGGCAGAGGAACGCCGCGCAATGGCTGTCGCTCAGGAACAAGAGATGAAAGCCCGCGTCGTCGAGATGAGAGCGCGCGTTGTGGAATCCGAATCGCAGGTGCCGCTCGCCATGGCAGAAGCGCTAAGCAATGGCAAGCTTGGCGTCATGGATTACATGAATCTGAAAAATATCGAAGCGGATACGCATATGCGCGGGTCGCTCGGCAAGATGTCCGACGGCGGACGCGATAATAACAAATCGGAAAGCTAGGCGATAAGCCATGAATATCATTGAGAAACTCATTGATTTTGTCATGAGTAATCCGTTGATTGCCATCGTCATTATCGGAGCTCTGTTCTCTGCTATGGGGAAGGGCCAAAAGAAAGACGGGACCAACCGCATGCCGGATTTCGGCGGCAGCGGTCAGGTGGGGACTGCCGGGCAAGCGGAATCCCGCCGTTACGATGATGAGGACGACGAAGTGGAAGCCCCGGTATATATGGATAGCAAGGGACGCACGGATCATTCACGCGAGGGCGCGGATAGGGAAGATGCCGGCGCATGGGCAGACGATCGGATGGCGGAGATGGAGCACCAGCTTGCCGCCATTGAGCGCACGACGCGGCAAATGTCCGCCGGGACATCTGCTTCGCTGCATGGACGAAGCAATTCCCGCTCGGCAGCCTCCTCGTCAATTACAGACAATGAGATTGGCGGCTCGTCCGACTTCATTAACCCGGAAGATGCGCTGAAAGGCGTGGCATGGGCAGAAATACTCGGCCCTCCACGCGCGAAGCGTCCATACGGGGGACGTTCCTGAAGCATAATCAATCGTGTTGAAAAATAGAGCTTTGGCTCTTGCGATAGAACACTGTCCACAGTGCGTCTATTGCGAGCCGAGGCTCTTTTTTGTTTGGGTCATTCGGATCTTCCTGCTTCATAATCACGAGCCTGTGAGCATAAATTGTACAGTACGGGAAGGGGGCCTATCGCAAAATGAGTCGCATTGCCCGCAAACTGCGCCAATGGTCGGCGAACTGGTTCGATTTGCCGCAAGATATTGTAATGGATACGCCCCGATTATCGATGATCGGCAATCGGCATCTTGTGGTTGAAAATCATCGCGGAATTCTTCATTTTTCCAATGATCATATTCGGCTGGCCTTAGTGACCGGTGAGTTGGAGATATACGGAAGCGAGCTTGTCATTCGGACCATTTGGACGGAGGAAATCCGCATCGAAGGGTTCGTTCGCGATATTAAATATCATGGAACGGGGGAATTGACGTGAAAGCACCATCTTTAGCGCGAGTGCGCGGATATGTTCGAGTTCGTGCGCGCGGCAAAAATATTGAAACCTTCATAAATGCTGCCGCGTCTAAACAATTAAGGGTGTGGGATGTAAAAGTGACCACGCCTGGAGTCATGGAGTTTCACGTGCTTATCGCTGATTTTTTCCGCCTGCGTCCGCTTTTAAAACAGACAGGCTGTCGCGTTCATGTAAAGGAACGCTTCGGGATCCCGTTTGCGATGAAACGGATAAGGCGCCGCAAGTTTTTTGTGCTCGGCGCGTTTCTTTTTCTGTTCGGATTGTACATGCTCTCCTCCCTCGTATGGACGATTGATGTCAAAGGCAATGAGCGCATTCCAACCGAGGATGTGCTCTCCGCCGCCAGACAGCAAGGAATTTATCCGTTTCAATGGACGTTCCGCCTTCGCGATCCCGATATGATGTCGAAAGGTATGACTTCCCAGTTGAAGGGGGTTTCTTGGATCGGGGTTCATCGGGAAGGGACGAAGGTATCCATCGAAGTGGTCGAATCGATTACTCCAGATACAAGGCAGCTTGTCAATCCAAGACATCTTGTCGCGAAAACGGATGCCGTCATCACGCATATTATAGCGGATCAGGGCCGGCCGGTCGTGAAGCAGAACATGCGGGTGAAGAAAGGCGCCGTGCTCATTTCGGGAAGCCTCGGAACTCCGGATGCGCCGTTGACGGTGGCGGCCAGAGGGGACGTGCGCGGTCTCGTCTGGCATGAGTATCACATCGTATCGCCGCTCGTCAGCAAGCAGAAGGTATATACCGGAGAGCAGAAAGAAATTACATATTTTGTCGCCGGAGACCGCAGACTCAAAGTTGCTGGATACGGGGACATTCCTTATGCGCACTTTGAGACGATTCAGGATGTCAGCAGAATGAAATGGAGAGAATTAACATTCCCAATCGGCTGGTTAAAAGAGACTGTAATGGAAGTTCAATATGTGTCGGAAGAACGCAGCGCCGAGGAAGCATATGAAGCCGGACTGATGCAGGCGCGCGCTGACGTAATCGCAAAAAACGGACCGGAAGCGCGCATTCAAACGGAAAAAATTTTGCATCGGAAGGCGGACAATGGTAAAGTGGACTTGAAGGTGCTTTTTGAAGTGGAACAATCTATAGCGGAAGAACTTCCGCTTGTTCACCAGTTTGAACCCCATTCTGAATCGAACTCGGAATGAATGTTGAACCAAAATCACAAGGACACTGAATGTTAAGGAGACTGAGGTTTTTGTCGCAACAACAGACTGTCAAAATATCACTGCAAAACGCCGCTGAAGGACTTGCTCTTTTTGGACCTCAGGATAGGCATTTGAGACTTATCCTGGACCGTACAGATGCGCGTGTCATGTCTCGGGAAGCGGAGCTCGTCATTGCCGGCGAATCGGTCGAGGTAGAGAGACTGCAACAGCTCTTTAATGTGCTGCTGCAATTGATTCGCGGCAATATCATACTATCAGAGCGCGATATATTGTATGCGCTCGACTTGGCTCAAGAGTGGAAGGTTGAAGAACTGCTCGATTTATTTAAAGGTGAAATCGCCGTCACGTATCGGGGCAAGCCGATCCGTGTCAAGACCATTGGACAACGGCATTATGTATCGACCATTAAAAAAAGAGATATTGTGTTCGGCGTGGGACCCGCCGGCACAGGGAAGACGTATTTGGCTGTCGTATTAGCCGTCTCCGCACTGAAGGAAGGTTCCGTCAAGCGAATCGTGCTAACACGGCCTGCAGTCGAGGCAGGCGAGAATTTGGGGTTCCTTCCAGGGGACCTGCAAGAAAAGGTTGACCCTTATTTACGTCCGCTATACGATGCGCTCTATGACGTCATGGGACTTGAGCAAGTGGGGAAGGCGCTTGAACGCGGCCTCATTGAGATTGCGCCGCTCGCTTATATGCGCGGACGCACACTTGATGATGCGTTCATTATTTTGGACGAAGCGCAAAATACGACGCCAGAGCAGATGAAGATGTTTTTGACACGACTCGGATTCGGATCGAAGATGGTCATAACGGGAGACATCACACAGATTGATTTGCCGCGGGGCAAACGCTCAGGATTAGTGGAAGCCGGTCAAATTTTGCGGGATATTGAGGAAATCGGATTCGTGCATTTTGCCGAGCAGGATGTCGTTCGTCATTCCTTAGTACAGAAGATTATTACGGCTTACCAGAAGGAAAGCGAAAACCAAGGATAGAGAGGGTTGTTCTCTATGCTAAAGACAATTCGTTCCGGCAACGGAAGCAATTCGCGCCAAGTGAATATGGCAGGTTGGAAGTACAGCGTCGGCGTGCGCTTTCTTCTGTTTTTGTTTTTAACGTTACTGTTTTATTTTAGTTTGGCGCCAAGCATTTTGCCTGAGAAATTCGATATAGAAGTGAATGTGAAGAGCGAGAAGGATATTGTCGCTCCGATTCAGATTCCGGATAAGAAAGCGACATTGAAGGCGCAGGAGCAAGCGGCCGAACGTGTCCAGCCCATATATCAGATTATTTCTCTCAAGAATGAACGGCTCGTGGATAAAATATTTGACCGCATCGAGCAATTGAACTCGGATGATCTGATTTCGTATTCACAGAAGGTGGAGCTCTATCGCAGCGTCGTTCCTGAGATGGTGAACGAGCATATCCGCCAGTTCATAACGATGAGCCGCAATGCCAGCACCTATACGAATGTTATGCTCGATGAGATGAGCAAACGTATCGAGGAACAGAAGTACCCTATCCCGGAAGAAACCTTCATCAAGATGGCCCGGCTGTCGAAGGAAGATATTACGGAAATGAAGCCGGTAGCCCGCGAATTGGTCTCGAAGCTGATGATCGATCCGGTGCCGGAGGCCGCCATTGGGAGAGCGAAGGTTCCGGAATACGTCAATGCCAGTTCGCTGAACAAGCGATCGGCGCGTGAAGTGGTGCAGGAGCTCGTTCGTCTGTCCCTGACGCCGAACAAGTTCTATGATGACGACGCGACGAAGGAAGCAAAGGTTCAGGCCCGGGAAAATACGCCTCCGGTGTTTATCAAGCAGGGGGATATTTTCGTCAAAAAGGGTGAAGTCATTACCCAAGAAATGTACGAGCTGTTGAAGGAGAACGATTTGCTGAAGTCAGAGGTCAATTATTGGCCGCAGTTCGGACTGCTCCTGCTGTCGGCGTTGTTCTCGCTCGTTCTGTTCATGTTTATGCGCCAGGGCAGCCACACGCATTTCAAATTCAACAACGTGCAGCTGCTGATGCTGGTGCTTATCTTTGCGATTAGCATCATTGCGATCCTTATTATCGGCTATGCCCAGACGGAGGATGCCGCCTATATCGGCTTTGTCGCTCCGGTTGCAATGGGCGTAATCCTTATTACGCTATTGATTGATTTGCCGCTTGCTTATATGTGCGCCGTTGTACTAAGCATATTAACGAGCATTATTTTAAATACGCAGCAAGGCACTGTTTTCGACTTCCACTTTGGATTTTTTGCCTTGGTCACATCATATGCGGCTATTTTTGCGACACATCGTGCCAGCCAACGTTCGACGATTTTGAAGGCGGGAATTATGGTGTGCATCTTTGGCAGCTTGACGGTGCTCGTGCTCGGGATGCTCGGTGGAGATCCGTTCAATAATCGCGACCTGATGCTTGCAGTTGCATTCGCTTTTGCAAGCGGTCTGCTGACGGCCGTTTTGGTGCTCGGTTTGATGCCGTTCTTTGAAGTGACGTTTGGCATTTTGTCCGCCCTTAAGCTCGTGGAGCTCTCAAACCCGAACCATCCGCTCTTGCGCAAGCTATTGACGGAGACGCCGGGAACGTATCATCACAGCGTGATGGTCGGGAACTTGGCCGAGCAGGCGGCAGAAGCGATAGGAGCAAACGGCCTGCTCTGCCGCGTCGGTGCTTTCTATCATGACATCGGCAAGACGAAGCGGCCGAGCTATTTTATTGAAAATCAGACCAATATGGACAATCCGCATGACTTTATCGATCCGAAGCTGAGCACCTCCATAATCGTGGCGCATGCGCGAGACGGCGCGGAAATGTTGAAGGATTATAAGCTGCCGAAGCCGATCCGTGATATTGCCGAGCAGCATCACGGCACGACGTTCCTTAAATTCTTCTATTACAAAGCTTTGAAGCTTGCGGAAGAGCAAGGGATAGAGCCGGATTTCACGGAAGATGATTTCCGTTATCCGGGACCCAAGGCGCAATCCAAAGAAGCTGCGGTCGTCGGTATCGCCGACTGTGTGGAAGCGGCGGTGCGATCGCTTCGCCATCCGACGGTTGAACAGATTGAATCAATGATACAGAAGATTATTAAAGATCGGCTTGACGATAACCAATTCAATGAATGCGATTTGACGCTGCGCGAACTTGACATCGTCGGGCAGTCGCTTAAAGAAACGGTGATGGGAATCTTCCATTCGCGGATTGAATATCCGGATGATGCAAAGCTGAAGCAGAAGGAAGAGCAATCCGCGGAAGACAAAAAGCAGGTTGCGGAAGCGGGCTACAATGATAGCGGAGCGACTTCCTCCACAGCCGATTCCAAGTCAAAATCCGAGTCTTAATTGTTGTATAAGGAGCGACCCGAAGCCATGAGTATGAAGCTTGAATGGAATGATGATCAGGAAGTTTATCCGATAGCGACTTCGTTAATCGAGCTGCTTGAACGTATTTTGCAAGAAGCGGCTCAGATGGAGGACGTTACGGAAGGGGAAGTGGCATTGACATTTGTCGACGACCAACAAATTCACGAGTTGAATCGCGAATACCGCGGCATAGACCGTCCGACAGATGTTTTGTCCTTTGCGCTCCATGAATCGACGGATGAAGAACTGGACATTCTATACGAAGTGGAAGATGAAGGCGAACTGGAATCGATGAGTGATTTGCTTGGAGATATTATCATTTCCACGGAACGCGCGCGTGCGCAAGCTGACGATTACGGCCATTCGCTTGAGCGTGAGATCGGATTTCTGTTCGTGCACGGTTTTTTGCACCTGCTAGGCTACGATCATCAAGATGAAGCAAGCGAGCGCGTCATGATGGACAAGCAGGAAGCCGTATTGGCTCGAATCGGGCTGAGCCGCTGATGAAGCGCCCATGGAGCGATACGTTCCGGGTGGCGATTTCAGGCATACTTCATGCTTTCCGCACGGAGCGTAATATGCGTGTGCACGGTGCGGTGACGATACTCGTAATCGCCATGGGGATAGGATTCGGCATTTCGGTTTCCGATTGGCTGTGGATCGGGTTGGCCATTACGCTGGTTTTTACGGCCGAGTTGTTGAACACAGCCGTGGAAGCAGCTGTTGACTTAAGCATGCCAAGCAAGCATCCTATCGCCAAAATCGCGAAAGATACCGCCGCAGGAGCAGTGTTCGTAACGGCGGTTTTTGCCGTTATCGTCGGTGCGGTTATCTTTTTTTATCCTGTTGTCAATTTGTTCTGGTAGATACAGGAGGTTGTCAGTCGATGAATGGAGAACAATTGTTGCGCGAAGCGCAGCGGGCTCGTGAACGGGCGTATACGCCTTATTCCCACTTTAAAGTGGGTGCGGCATTGTTGGATGAGCATGATCGCATACATTATGGGTGCAACGTAGAAAATGCAGCTTACGGCCCGACGAACTGTGCGGAACGGACTGCTTTATTCCGTGCCATCGCAGATGGATGCGCTCCGCGCTCATTCAAGGCGATTGCTGTCATCGGAGATACGGAACAGCCAATTACCCCCTGCGGCGTGTGCAGGCAGGTGCTGATTGAGTTATGCGGGCCATCCATGCCCGTATATATGGGATCGATGAATGGTTCGTGGTCGGAGACAACAGTGGCAGCTTTGCTCCCGGGTGCCTTTGACGTAGGCAGCTTGGACAGTTCTCCGTCAAGAGCCGCGTATAAGAGCGAGTAAACAGCAAGCGGCGTCCATGGTCGTTCTCGATGAACTCGAAACGGCAGGACGCCGCTTATATATAGTTTGAGATTAAAAGGGAATTTGCTAGGAGGAGAAATAACGTTGACGTTTCATAACAAATCCAATGCTTTTCATTCAGGATTCGTGGCAATTGTAGGCCGGCCTAACGTGGGCAAGTCAACACTCATGAATCATGTCATCGGACAGAAAATTGCCATTATGTCCGATAAGCCGCAGACGACCCGCAATAAAATCCATGGCGTGTACACCAAAGAAAACACGCAGATCGTATTTCTGGATACGCCGGGAATTCATAAACGAAAATCGAAGCTCGGCGATTATATGAATCAAGTCGCCTTGAATACGTTGAACGAAGTAGAAGCCGTTCTATTCTTGGTCGATGTATCAACCGGGCTTGGCAGCGGTGATAAATATGTAATTGAGCAATTGAAAAAAGTAAAAACTCCTGTCATACTCGTGATGAACAAAATTGATCAGGTACACCCAGAGTCGCTTCCGCCGCTCATATTGGAGTATAATGAGCTGCATGAATTTGCAGAGATTGTGCCGATTTCCGCGTTGGCTGGCAATAACGTCAATCGGCTGCTTGATGTGCTGGAGCAATATATACCGGAGGGGCCCCAATATTATCCGGATGATCAGATTACGGACCATCCCGAGCAATTTGTGGTTGCAGAATTAATCCGGGAAAAGATTCTTCATTTGACAAGAGAAGAAATTCCGCATTCCATTGCGGTAACGATCGAAGATATGCGTGTGCAGGAGAACGGTGTCGTCTATATTTCCGCCGTCATCTTTGTGGAACGCGATTCCCAAAAAGGAATTGTAATCGGGAAGCAAGGAGCGCTGCTGAAAGAAATCGGGAAGCTGGCAAGAAAAGATATCGAAAATTTGCTCGGTTCAAAGACGTATATGGAACTATGGGTTAAGGTGAAAAAGGACTGGCGCAATCAAGATCGGATTTTGCGCGATCTCGGATTCCGCCATGATTCGTAAGGCTAATGGCAGGAATTGATTCGTGATTGGATACGTAAGTTCGCGCTCCAAATTTTGCAATGGATATTCCCTTGCCAACAGCACAACCTATTGATGACGCATAGTCATTTCCGACGAAAGGGGATTTACGGATGCGTGATTTTTCGTGGAACGTATTTGCCATGACAGGGGATGTTGATGCTTACTTACTTTATAAGCAAGCGGGGATGGTAACCGAAGTTGAGGAGACTGCGGCAGAAATAGGAACAGGAATGTCTGCAGAGCAATCGGCGGAATAATTATGATTATGCAAAAGTGAGAGTTCAAAAAGGCGGCTTTTCAGCACCGAGAAGATTGCGAGAGCTCGAAGAATAGGCGGAGTGTAGGCAAGACTACATGAACGCCTGAAATGTTTCCGCAGGAAACATACTTGAGAGTGAATGCAAGATTCAACGAGATAATCTGCGAAATCATCTTCGTGATCAAAAGAGGCCCTTTTTGAACAAACGCTAAAAGTCGCATGGGAGGCCGAGCGTGTTATATCGGGTCGAGGGGATAGTCATCCGCAGCATGGACTATGGGGAAGGAAATAAAATTATTACGCTGTGCACCAAATCTCATGGCAAAGCAGGCGTGCTCGTGCGCGGCGCGAAGAAGGTGCGCAGCCGGCATGCTGCGGCGACGCAATTGTTTACATTTGGGGAGTATGTCTTCTTTCGCGGGATGGGACATATCGGAACGCTTAACGCTTGTGAAATTATTGAAGGCCATCATACGCTGCGGGAGCGATTGCATCTCGCAGCGTATGCATCCTATGTAGCGGAGCTGGTAGATAAAGCGCTGCATGATGAGGAAGCCGGCGGTGTCATGTTCGATCAGCTTCTCGCCTATTTGCGCGCCTTGGACGAAGGTAAGGACGCGCAAGTGACGACACATTTGTTCGAAATGAAGTTGCTGCAGCGTACAGGAGTCGCTCCCGAACTGCATGCTTGCGTCGTGTGCGGACGGGAAGACGGGATCGCAGGGTTTGGCTGGAGGCTCGGCGGAGCCATCTGTCAACGCTGCAAGCCGAAAGAACATGCCAACTTTATTGCGAATCCCGGTATCCTTGCACTGCTGCAGCGTTTTGAACAGACCGACCTGCGCAGGCTCGGCAATGTAACATTGAAGCCGGACACCAAGCTGCAGCTGCGGGCATGCATGAGAGGGTATATGGATACTCATGTCGGCGTACGGTTGAAGTCACTGCAGTTTTTGGAACAGATGGAGAAGTACGACTTGGCTGATCTTGACGGGTAAGTTCCGTTATTGATATAATTGATGAAGTTAGCTTTATATGCTTGCGTTGAAGAAGAAAGTAATTCGCCATGGCTTCGAACTAAGCGATTCGGGGATAGTGCAAGCCCGAACGAGCGGACGAATGAAACGGCACTTTGGAGCAAGCTTGAATCGAGAAAGTGGATCGGATTAAGCTCGGCACATGAATATGGATATTGCTTGCAATGTTCCTGTTCGGCTGCAGACGATTTGATCAAGTAGGGTGGAACCGCGGGATACTTAACTCTCGTCCCTACGTCTGGTATCAGACGTAGGGACGAGAGTTTTTTTGCTTCTCCACCCTTTTGATCACGAAGCATCTCAAGATGTGAAGTTTTCTCGCGAAAACTTATGCTTCTCGGTGCTGAAAAGGGCTTTTTGAATACGAATTATGTGCAAGGGAGTGTATATGGCTATGAATTTTCAACAAATGATTTTAACTTTGCAAAATTTCTGGGCCGAACAGAATTGCATCATCGTCCAACCGTATGATGTCGAAAAAGGTGCGGGAACGATGAATCCAATGACGTTCTTGCGTTCAATCGGACCAGAGCCATGGAACGTGGCTTATGTGGAACCGTCCCGCCGTCCGGCTGACGGCCGTTATGGCGAGAACCCGAACCGGCTGTATCAGCATCACCAATTTCAAGTCATTTTGAAGCCTTCCCCGGATAATATTCAGGAATTGTATCTGGAAAGCTTAAAACGGCTTGGCATCGACCCATTACTGCATGATATCCGCTTCGTGGAAGATAACTGGGAAGCGCCTACGCTTGGCGCTTGGGGGCTCGGATGGGAAGTATGGTTGGATGGAATGGAAATTACGCAATTCACTTATTTCCAACAAGTCGGCGGCATTGATGCGAACCCCGTTGCAGTCGAAATTACGTACGGTCTGGAGCGGTTAGCTTCTTACATTCAAGACAAAGAGAATGTATTCGATTTGGAATGGGTGGACGGCGTAACTTATGGCGACGTGTTCCATCAACCTGAATATGAGCATTCGAAATATACGTTCGAGGTAAGCGATACGGCGATGCTGTTCAAGCTGTTCGATATGTACGAGCAGGAAGCGAATCGGGCCATGGAGCAGCACTTGGTGTTCCCGGCATATGATTATGTGCTGAAATGTTCCCATGCTTTCAACCTTCTTGATGCGCGCGGTGCCATAAGCGTCACCGAGCGCACCGGATATATTACGCGCGTGCGCAACCTGGCGCGTCAAGTGGCGGCTACGTATTTGGAAGAACGGGAGAAGCTCGGTTTCCCGCTCTTGAAGAAAGGAGAGGAACGTAATGCCTAAGCATTTGTTGTTGGAGCTTGGTCTGGAGGAAGTGCCTGCTCGCTTTATGCGCGGCGCCATGGGCCAGCTGAGAGAGCGCCTAGAGCGCTGGTTGACGGACTCCCGTATTGCATACGGTGAGGTTCAAGCGTTCGCTACGCCAAGACGGCTAGCCGTACTCGTTCATGATGTAGCGGATAAACAGACGGATATTCATGAAGAAGTGAAGGGGCCGGCGAAGAAGATCGCCCTCGATGAAAATGGCGCTTGGACGAAAGCCGCATTGGGATTTGCGCGCGGTCAAGGAGTGGAGCCAGAACAGTTCTTTTTCAAGGAATTGAACGGGGTTGAATATATTTACGCCAACAAGAGCAGTATCGGAACCGATACGGCCGCGGTTCTCGTGGAAGGGCTGACATCGATCATTCATTCGATGACCTTCCCGAAAAATATGCGTTGGGGCGCGAATGAAATGCGCTTCGTGCGTCCGATCCGTTGGATCGTTGCTCTGCACGGAACCGACATCATTCCGCTTGAAATCGAAGGCGTACAAGCGCAGAAGGTATCCCGTGGACATCGCTTCTTGGGCGGTGATGCCGTCATTGAAGAGCCGGCGCAATACGTGGAACGTCTGCGCGAGCAATTCGTTATCGTTGATGTTAGTGAACGCGAGACGGAGATTACGCGTCAAATCGAAGCGCTTGCCGCGGAGAAAAACTGGAATATCGCAGTCAAGGACGATCTGTTGGAAGAGGTTCTCTTCTTGGTGGAATATCCGACTGTTCTGTTCGGAGCGTTCGAACCGTCTTTCTTGAGCATTCCGCAGGATGTGCTTATTACGTCGATGCGTGAGCATCAACGTTACTTCCCGGTACTGAATGCAGAAGGACAATTGATGCCTTACTTCGTCACTGTGCGCAATGGCGACAGCAAAGGGCTCGATATGGTGGCGAAAGGGAATGAGAAGGTTTTGCGCGCCCGCTTGTCCGACGCGAAATTTTTCTATCAGGAAGATCAGAAGCTTAAAATTATCGATTGTGTGCAGAAGCTGGATTCCATCGTGTTTCACGAGGAGCTTGGCACGATCGGCGATAAAGTGCGCCGGATTCACGCTATCGCTGATGCGTTGGCACTGGCTGTGCAGTCCGATCGGCAAACCGCATTGTGGGTAAGCCGCGCCGCAGATATTTGCAAGTTCGATCTAGTGACCCAAATGGTGTATGAATTCCCTGAGCTTCAGGGCGTTATGGGAGAAGATTATGCTCGCAAAGCAGGTGAGCCGGATGAAGTGGCGCATGCGATTAACGAGCACTACAAGCCGCGCTTTGCAGGGGATCCGGCACCGGAATCGCTGGTCGGCTCCATTATAAGCATGGCTGATAAATTGGATACGCTCGTCGGCTGCTTCGGCATCGGCATTATTCCGACCGGTTCCCAAGATCCTTACGGACTTCGGCGCCAGGCGACAGGTATTGTGCAAATATTGCTGGAGCGCGAGCTTCCGCTTACGCTTCATACGATGTTCAACATTGCGCTCGACGTCTATGATCGAGTGCAGGTTCTAAAACGAGACTGTGAGGACATTCGCAAAGATCTGTATGACTTCTTCGGTTTGCGCGTGAAGAACGTGTTGTCGGAGTCCGTACGTTATGACGTAGTCGATGCGATTATGGCATCAGGTTACGATGACGTAAAATTGACCGTAGCCCGTGGAGAAGCTTTGATGCAGGCCGTAACGGACGAATCGTTCAAGCTGACCGTCGAATCGTTCAATCGGGTATGCAATTTGGCCTCGAAAGCAGCTTCAACCGTTGTTGACGAGTCGAAGTTCCAGCAGGAAGAGGAACGTATGCTCTATGTCCGCTGGACGGAGGTTCATCAAGCCTTTAATGATTACTATTCAGAGCCGGCAGATGCGTTAGCCGCGCTCGGACAATTAAAGGAAGCCATTCATTCGTTCTTCGATAACGTGATGGTTATGGCCGAAGATGACACGGTACGTGCGAACCGATTGGCGCTATTGAAGAATATTGCGGGTGACATTCATCGCTTTGCGGATTTCTCTAAATTGGTGTGGGCATAAGTTCGGAAATTCAAGCATAGTGCGGCGCTGACTATGGAATATGACGCAATTCCAGAGACGATGGAACATGAAGAAGACAACTCTCTTCGACATGTTCCTTCCTTTTTGACTATAAATCGACAAGAAACGATTGAATGTTTATGAAATCATGCGCTGGCTAGCAGGAATTTTAAATGTTGCAGCGTATATAATATAAACGGTGGAAATAATGAGCATGAATTAGCTTTCTGACGCTTTTACGAAAATGGTGAATTTCATTGACTTCTAAACTTCGAATTGTAGTTGACGCTGATGCTTGTCCCGTTAAAAACGAAATCATTGCCGTCGCTTTGGAGATGGGGGCCGGGGTCATGTTTGTCGCCTCATATGCGGCCTTCGCTCCGGACTGGCAGCTTGCGAATCATGATATTCATACCATATTTGTGGATCAGGCGTTTCAAGCGGCGGACATTTATATTGCCAACGCAGCGCGGTCAGGAGACGTAGTCGTAACGAATGACTACGGATTGGCCGCGCTCTGTTTGCCGAGAGGGGCATATGTTATTACGCCGCGCGGCGGGGAATTGACGAGCGACAACGTGGATGAGTATTTATCGAGACGCCACATCTCCAGCAAGTCGCGCCGTGCAGGGATTCGAACGAAGGGGCCTCGTGCCATGAGTGAAAGCGACCGAGAAAATTTCCAACATAAACTGACAAAACTTTTGCGGTATGAGCAGGAGAAACTGTCACCATAGCGAAGTAGTATACGTGTTTAGATGAAGGTGGTTGGACGATGAGCGGATACGGACTAATTCCTGATGAAGTAAGGGATGAAGTATTAAAGCGCAACGATATTGTGGATATCGTCGGCCAATATGTTCATTTATCGAAGCACGGTAAATATTTGAAAGGGCTGTGCCCGTTTCACTCGGAGAAGACTCCCTCGTTTACCGTTACTCCCGAGAAGCAAATCTTCCATTGTTACGGTTGCGGCAAGAGCGGGACGGTCATTCAATTCATGATGGGGATTGAAGGTTACTCCTATCCCGAAGCGATGAAGCATTTGGCGGAATTATCACATATTCCGATTACATGGGGTACAGGAACCGTAACTGAGCGCAATCCGCATAATGAAGCGAAGGACTCTCTTATAAAGGCGCATGAGTTGGCTGCCAAGCTGTATCATTATATATTAATGAACACTTCCCACGGTCAAGAGGCGCTTCTTTACCTGCGCGGTCGAGGCATTAATGACAAATTAATCGAACAGTTCCAAATCGGGTATGCGCCTCCGCAGTGGGATACACTCGTGCAGCTGTTGGAAAAAAGGGAATTCGATCTCTCCCTGATGGAGAAGGGCGGCTTGGTGTCCGCAAGACATAACGGCAGCGGGTATGTTGATCGTTTTCGCGATCGCATTATGTTCCCGATATGGGACCGCAATGGACATGCTGTTGCATTTGCGGGCCGGATAATGGGCGACGGACAGCCCAAATATTTGAACTCTCCGGAGACGATGCTGTTCAATAAATCGAAGCTGCTATACAATATGCATCAAGCGAGAACTCACATTAAGCGCACCGGACAAATCATTTTGTTCGAAGGGTATGCGGATGTAATTCAAGCTTGGGACGCAGAAGTATGCAACGGCATTGCAACGATGGGAACGGCGCTTACCGGAGACCAGGTCACATTGATGAAACGGATGGCCGACAACGTAACATTATGCTATGACGGCGATGATGCCGGTCAAGCCGCTGCCCTTAAGGCGATACCGCTGTTCGAAGAAGCCGGTATGCATGTGGCGGTGGCAATGCTGCCCGACCGGATGGACCCGGATGATTATTTGAAAACGCATGGAGCAGAACGGTTCAGGCATGCGATAATCGCCGCTGCTATCACGCCCACCAAATTCAAGCTTATATCTTTGCGTCGTAATCATATACTGCTAGAAGATGATGGAAAAAGGCGCTTCAAAGATGAAGCGATGGACGTCATCGCCAGGGTTGCTTCCCCTGTCGAACGGGAGATGCATCTGAAGGAGCTGGCGCTGCAGCTTGATTTGCCGGGAGAATCCGCGCTTGTTTCGTTAAAGCAAGAATGTGCTAACATTCGCCAGAAACTGCAAAAAAAGAACGGACACGGGGATAATCATGACAATTGGTGGAATAATGTTAGGAATGATAATCGAAGTATTGCCCCGCCTACGTTAAGACCTGCTTATGTATATGCAGAGCGCAGCTTGTTGGCGTTAATGTTTCAAGATGTAGAGGTCTCTAATTACGTGGAGCGGAATCTCGGCGAACAATTCAATGTAGATGATCATGCGGCACTTGCCGCTTATCTATATGCCTATTATGCGCAAGGCAAGGAACCCGATTTCAGTCGGTACTTGGCAACATTGCAAGATGATCGCTTGGAGAAGGCAGCCGCTTCCATATCGATGGCAGAGGTGTCCCTTCGTTACGATACAGAGCTGTTAGATGATTATATCGATCAAATTCTTAAAGTACCCAGACAGCGTGAAATCGAGCGTAAAAAAGAAGAGATGGTGCAGGCGGAACGTTCCGGCCAAGTCTTACGCGCGGCACAAATTGCACAAGAAATTATAGCCCTAGAGCAAGAACTGAAGCGTTAGCAGGAGGAGGATTCTAGGGAGGAGGGAGTCGGAAAATGGCGAATGATCAACATACTGGACTAGACACGGAAACAGCTTTGGAGCATGTGAAGGACCAGTTGATTGAACTCGGTAAAAAGCGTGGAACGCTTACCTACAAAGAGATTGCCGAGAAAATGTCGACGTTTGAGCAAGACCCGGAGCAGATGGATGAGTTCTATGAGCAGCTCTCTGATTTGGGGATTGAAGTGGTAAACGAAACGGATGACGGGATGGGCAATCGCGCGAGCGGGGAACGTGAACACGACGAACAAGATGATTTTCACTTTGATGATGACTTGTCTTTGCCCCCGGGCATCAAAATTAATGACCCTGTCCGGATGTACTTGAAAGAGATCGGCCGTGTTCCGCTCTTATCGGCAGAAGAAGAGATTGAACTTGCCAAGCGAATCGAGCAAGGGGACGAAGAAGCTAAAAAGCGTTTGACTGAAGCCAACTTGCGGCTCGTCGTCAGCATCGCGAAACGCTATGTCGGTCGCGGCATGCTGTTCTTGGATTTGATTCAAGAGGGCAATATGGGTCTTATTAAAGCGGTAGAGAAATTCGATCATAGCAAAGGCTACAAATTCAGCACGTATGCAACATGGTGGATTCGTCAAGCAATTACGCGGGCCATTGCAGATCAAGCGCGTACGATTCGAATTCCGGTGCACATGGTCGAAACGATCAACAAGTTGGTCCGTGTCTCCCGTCAATTGCTGCAAGAGCTGGGGCGTGAGCCGACACCAGAAGAGATTGCGGAAGAGATGGAGCTCAGCGTTGAGAAGGTGCGCGAAATAATGAAAATTGCACAAGAGCCGGTCTCCTTGGAAACACCGATTGGGGAAGAAGATGATTCGCACTTAGGGGATTTCATCGAGGATCAAGAGGCGCTGGCTCCGGCTGACGCAGCCGCTTACGAACTGTTGAAGGAACAGCTTGAGGACGTATTGGATACGTTGACGGAACGTGAGGAGAATGTGCTTCGTCTGCGCTTTGGTCTGGATGACGGCCGTACTCGCACCCTCGAAGAGGTTGGCAAAGTGTTCGGCGTCACGCGCGAGCGGATTCGTCAAATTGAAGCGAAGGCTCTTCGTAAGCTGCGCCACCCAAGCCGCAGCAAACGCTTAAAAGATTTCCTTGAATAAAACTTTCGACGGACCTTCTGACGCGCATGTGCGCGCTGAGGGTCTTTTGATTACCACTAAGGAATATATAAGCTCAGTTGATCTCAACAGCTGCAAATCCGAAAGTGACAGGGGGTGTGTAGCAGATTGGAGCCGCAACAACGTCAATGGATGAACCAAGAAATCGCCCGCTGGCGAAGCAACCGCTTGTTGCCGGAGGTGTATTGCGATTTTCTGGATAGGTTGTACGAGCTTCCGGAAACACCGCCTGATCCGGCTTCCACCACCACATCGCAGGCGTCATGGATGGAACGTATCGTATCGATGTCCGCCAAGTGGTGGTTGACTGTATTTTTCATTTCTGCCTTGATTTGTATTGTTGGATTTTATTTTACCTTTTTTGCTCCTTCAATGCAAATTAGCGTTGTACTAGGGATCGCGATTCTCTTTATTTTTATTGCTGTACGGATTAGAAAGCGGGGGCCGGCCCGGGCGAAAGGATATGCGGTTACCGGTTGTGCGGCAGCCACGGCAGGCGGGATGCTCATCCTTTATTTACAAGGATGGAACGAATGGTGGATCGTGTTTATCGGCTGTATGGCAGCGGGGCTTCTCTGGCTCTTCTCGGGCTGGCTTGTGAGGAGCGGCTGGATGCAGGGAGCGGGCTGGTTAGGGCTTGCGTTAACGTATGCTCAAATATTGCGAACCGCGATGACCGACGTCACGTTATTGGAAAGCCAGTGGTTGTGGTTGCCGGAGTGCGTGTTAATAATATGGTTGGCATGGGCGGTGCACCGGTTCTCGAAGCCCGTCGCGGCCGGCATGTTGTTGGGAGCCATTATTTTATGGTTTATGCCGGAGATGAGCTGGGCGGCCGGGCTCATCTCAAGACAGGTCATGCCTGATATTGAGCTGCTATGCGTTTTACTCGTTAAGCTTTTCATTTTTTTCTTTTTTGCTTATTACTTTAGAAAACAGTGGGTGAACTGGATACGTGAACATCAAACTGTCAAAAAGACTGCAATGGATCGCGGGGTGGGTGCCTGAGGGCAGCCGTCTGGCGGATATCGGTTCGGATCATGCGCTTCTGCCTGTTTATCTGGCCAAGGAAAAGCGTATTTCATTTGCAGTTGCAGGCGAAGTCAATCTAGGACCTTTTGAAGCGGCCCGCCGCCAGGTGAAGGGTGCCCGCATGGAGCAGATTGTAGAGGCGAGACATGGCGACGGCCTATCCGTAGTAAAGGAAGGCGAGGTCGATTGCGTTACGATTGCCGGCATGGGCGGCAGCTTAATTGTAAATATATTATCTGCTGATCCGAAGAAGCTGGAAGGGGTTGCCCGTCTTATCCTGCAGCCGAACGTTGGCGAAGACATCGTGCGCCGCTGGCTGCGAGAACAGGGATGGGCGTTAATGCAGGAACATATTCTCGAAGAAGACGGCAAAATATATGAGGTGCTTCTTGCGGAACGTCTGACAGACGCCCAATCACTGAAAGAGCATAATGAACGATTGTATGAGACTCGGCAATTGTCATGCGGCATTGCTTTGACCGAAGATTGGTTATTGCTGTTGGGACCTTTGCTCTCGCTCAATCCCTCTTCTGTATTCGTGCAGAAGTGGAAACATGAACTTGGAAAATGGGACCGCGTGCTGAGAACGATGGAACAGGCGGAGTCGGAAGAAGCCAAGGAACGCCGTACAGCATTTGCAAAGAAACAAGCGGAAATGGAGAGGATCGTAGCATGTTTGCAAACGCTCAAACGATAGTGCAGTGGATGGAACAGCTTGCGCCCAAATCAATGGCGGTAGAGAATGACCGCATTGGCTTGCAGCTCGGTTCGATTAGGAAGGAAGTAGGACACGTGCTTGTTGCGCTGGACGTGACGGATGAAGTCGTGGACGAGGCAATACGCTTGAATGCAGGGCTTATTATTGCGCATCATGCAATCATTTTCAGGCCGCTGGCCCATTTGCAAACAGATACTCCGGCGGGAAAGCTGTATGAAAAGCTGATTAAGCATGACATCGCCGTCTATATTTCTCATACGAATTATGATGTTGCGGAAGGCGGAATGAACGACCTCATGGCGACTCTGCTGCAGCTGACGGATGTCAAAGTGCTGGAAACGCTCCAGCATGAGCAGCTGCAGAAGCTGGTCGTTTTCGTCCCGGACACGCATGCAGAGCAGGTGCGCGCCGCCATTCTGGATGCAGGCGCGGGACATATCGGGGCTTACAGCCATTGCAGCTTCAATGTAAGCGGAGTAGGCACGTTTCAGCCGCAAGACGGTACGAACCCGTTTATCGGCCATGCAGGGAAGCTGGAAGAGGTTAAGGAAGCGCGCATCGAAACGATCGTGCCGAAATCGGTAAAAAGCCGCGTCCTCCAGGCTATGTTCAAATCGCATCCGTACGAAGAAGTGGCGTATGACTTGTATCCGGTGGCTCTGGAGGGAACAGCTTACGGGTTAGGGCGGGTTGGAAAGCTCGTGGAACCGATTGCGCTGCAAGAGTTGGCAGAGCGTGTAAAGTCAAAATTCGATGTGCCTCACGTCCGGGTAGTCGGAGACCTAGATCGGCCGATTCGCAAAGTAGCCGTGCTGGGCGGTTCTGGTTCCCGCTATGTCCGGCACGCGCTGTTCCATGGAGCTGACGTGCTCGTGACGGGGGACATCGATTATCATACTGCGCATGATGCGTTGGCTGCAGGTCTTTCCATCATCGACCCGGGTCATAATGCCGAGAAAATGATGAAAGCGGATGTGGCGGCCCGTCTGCAAGCGTTGGCGGACGAGCGAGGAACTCAGACTCGTTTCCATCCTTCTGCCGTCTGTACCGAACCGTTTCAATTTTTGTAAAACTTGCTGGTTGAGTTTCAGTCCCGAACCTAGTATACTTACGAATGTTGACGGAAAGTTTGACAGACAATCGCTGGTGGCGAAAGCCGCGAGAGGAAAGTCCGGGCTCCGTAGGGCAGGATGCTGGATAACGTCCAGTCAGCGCAAGCTGAAGGATAGTGCCACAGAAATGGACCGCCGATGGCCGCATATGCGGAACAGGCAAGGGTGGAACCGTGGTGTAAGAGACCACGAGGAACGCTGGTGACTTCGTTCCTGGTAAACCCCATCTGGAGCAAGACCTAATGGGACGCAAGCCCGTCAAGGGCAACCTCGGCCCGAGGAGCGTCTGGGTTGGTCGCTGGAGCTGTGCAGCAATGTACGGCCTAGATAGATGATTGTCGCTTATTAGTGGAAGGGTAGCTCCCGCGATACCACGATGAGTACAGAACCCGGCTTATGGCAAACTTTCCGACGCTATCACGAGATATGCGACAAGTTATCCTTGTGATTCCAAGCGGATATTAAGAACTTTAGAACCGCATAGAGATGAGCTATCCCTCAAGCAGACAGATACACTTGCGGGAGGCTCCTGATAACGAATAAATGGTGGAGCAGAGATTATTTCTGCTCCACCATTTTGCGTTCCGAGCCACAATATCAAAGCACTGCAAGGCGACTCCCTGAGAAATGTACAGCTGAATGTGCAGACTACACGGCTAACCCGGCAGTTTGGCTGTATTCAGTCTAGTGGAATGGGCACCTTTCAGCGCTTGCTATTTGAAGAACTGTTCAATGGCCAGCTTTAACTGCCGATTAATATTTTGCGGGAACAACGATAGCGATGTATTGCCTTGCTCGGCCATGCTTAACGCTCTTGCCACATCCACGAGACCGTATCCGAAATATTGATCCTTGCCCGGTGACCCGAGATCGACGACACTTTGGCGCATAATATCGTATACCTCGGTATTTTTCAGACCCGGGTTGACTGAGCGGATGAGTGCAGCAAGAGCCGATACGTGCGGACATGCCATAGATGTTCCCGATAGCGCCGCATATTGATTGCTCGGATAGGTGCTCGCAATCGATGCGCCTGGCGCGACTACATCGACATAGTTGCCGTAGTTAGAAAAAGAAGCCCGTTTCTGGTTCTCATCTGTAGCGGAGACGGCGAATACTTCCGGATAAGCGGCAGGATATCCCGGCCGCTGCGTGTTATCGTTGCCGGTTGCGGCAATGAGCACTACATCGCGATCATAGGCGTATTTCACCGCGTCATGCAAAAACGCCCCGTCTACATAGTTGCCGAGACTAAGATTGATGACCTTGGCCCCATTGTCAGTCGCCCAAATAATTCCTTCCGCAACGGAATATGACGTTCCTGAACCGTTGCTGTCGAGAGCTTTGACGGGCAGGAGCGGGTTATACCAGGTCATGCCTGCGACTCCTTCGCCATTGTTCACCGTCGCTCCGATGATGCCTGCAACGTGAGTGCCGTGGCCCACGTCGTCCTGAGGGGGAATATTCGGATCAAAGACGTTGTATCCCTCGAGGAGCTTGCCCTGTAAATCACGATGCTTTAAATCCACGCCCGTATCCACGATTGCGACAATGACATCCTTTTGCCCTTTCGTCATCGCCCAGCCGCGGTTCGTATGAATGTTTGGCAAGTTCCATTGATATGCTTTATAGAGCGCGTCATTCGGTTCTTCCACAGCCACGCCGATACCCTCGGTATCCGTGCTCAGCGGAAGCTGGCTTGTCGGCACGGAAGCTCCGGAAGACTTCTCGTTCGTCATATACAGAAAATGGGGCTCGATATAGACGGGATTGAACTGCGAGAAATATTGCTCCATCCGCTCGGCCGACATCCACTTTGAGCGAAATACGTAGGTGTAGCCAAGCTTGCGCGGATGCTCGCATCCGGTATCCTTTATCATTTGCTGTAATTGCTTCGTTTCCGGGTCTTTCCGGAAGCGAACGACAATTTCATTCTGATAATAGTGGCTCGTGCCTGCGTTGTCTTCTCCATCCTGAACCTTGACATCCCGCATGGAAGAGGAATCAACTGATTTGACCCGATATTTGGATTCCGCGGGGTAAGGAACGAGGCGCAAGTTTTTTTGTTGATGCTTTCGCACCGTCTGCACGACGTGCTGATTGATCAGGGCGATAATGCCATGATCGGAATGCGGAGATGGAATTCCCATCACGACATGGCTTTTGCCGTTAATCATCAGATCGGGCGATGTGTAGGATTGGCGTTTCATCACATTGGTCTTTGCAGACTGAATGTATTCTTTTATTCGTTTATTGGTTTGCCATGATTCATCTTTCGGCAGCTGTCCCTTTACCCATTCTGTCGATTTGCCCATATCTACCCATTTCATATATACAAAATGAGGATGTGATTGCACGAATTCATCAGCCATGGCATGCATCTGTTCAGGTGATTGCTGTTTCCACTCTGTTAGCGCAATTTCCAAGTCCCGTCTCGAGTCCATAGCGAACAATCGGCCTGTAAACAACATATCCTGTTGCAATATTTGATGTTTGGCGTTCTTTTCCTGCGACGCCGTCGCCATGCCGTTCGATTGAGAATTGCGATCTGATGACCATAACAGCGGCAGCGCGAGCACTGCGACACCTAATGCGAAAGCCCCTACAATATATCGACGTTGCATCATAATTCCTCCTGTAGCATGCCGTGTCCATTTCTGCTGCAATTTCATCTTTATCCGCAGAAACGGCGGGTACTATTGGCTATAGCTTGAGAAGGCGGCACCAAATTTATACCGTGCTGTTAAGCAGCCAAACATTGGTTGGAAAGGAGTACCCTTTCACCCGTTTTTATGGTAGGATGATGAAGATAAGCCAATCATTCCAGTCATATGAACCAATTTTACCCCATTTTGATCACGAGCATCCCAAGATGCCATTCGGCATCGAATCTTGTCTGACCTTTTTGAACAAATAAGGAGGAGCTCTCATGCCAGCATCCAATGTGAAGCAACTGTGTGAAGTTTCAAGAGACAGACTGAAATATGCAATTGAGAAGCTTGAATTATTTTTGAATGAGTATACGCTGCCGCAGCTAGTCCCGGAGTATGCAGACATTGAAGCGGTCAGCTTTTATAAAGGATTTTTAACGGATTTGCGTCATACGCTCGTTTTTTCCGAAGATTGCCACGAGCGTTTGGGCGTAGCATTGCGGAGGGCCAATTTCGACGAGAGGTTTGCCGAACGGGTTCTGTACGATGTGTATCATCAGTGTGTGAACGCTTTCTTCTATCCGAAGAATGAGTGTTACTCCGAAGACGGACGCTATGCTTACACCGGTCAGGATGCCATTCGTTTCCGCATGAAGCCGGCTCGGGCGGTTAGAGATGTCGTATTGGACATCACAATAGGATTCGAGGAACTGCGCGACGAATTGGCCTATTATGAAAGTGATTATTTGACGCAGCGCCGGATGCAGAACCAGAAATAGATCGCATGAAAATTATGCAGCAATACGAAGAAGCCCCATGTTTGCCATGGGGCTTCTATTGCGTTAGAAGTTGGCACTTGAATGCAGGATACCACTCGTCATCCCCGGACAAGATGTAAACGGAGGTGATGGCTGTGAGTGATAAACCTTTAGTTAAATGCAGTGTTTCCAATTGCAAGTTCTGGGGCGATTATCGTTGTCAGGCGGAAGAAATCATGATCGATATCGACAAGCACGCCACTTCGTCACACAATGAAGAGTTTGGGAATGAATTTGGCGCGGATCACAAGGATATCGCCGCCAAGTCGTCCGTGACATGTTGTCAGACATTTGTGCAGAAGTAAGACGTGTGCCGCTTAGCGGCAGCCAACAGCTCTGTTTGCACTGATATCAGCAGGGAGTGAGAGTCGATGGCAAGTCATAAGAAACGCCAGGCCCGCCGCTTAAAGCGCAAGCGTGAACGAAAGCCACAAAATGAGAATCGCGGCGTTGAATTTGCTGCTGAAGCAGGTATGCTGCCGCTGGCGAAAGCGCGAAGCGATTCAGTCGAGGGGACAAAAATCGATCAATTTTCCGCGGTAGGCGCATTTGCCGTTATTTTTTCAATCATTTCCCTTATCCTGTTTCCGGTACCAATGGGATTAAGCGGCGCAGGCTTAGGCGCCCTCGCTTATGTACAAGGCAGCCGCACATCGGGAATTTTTGCGATTGTTATTGGATTGTTTTCGGCAATGGTTCGACTCGTGCTTCTTTCTTTCTACGGATAATTTAGAAATGGCTTGACCTGGCAGGTGCTGGCGTCAGGCCTTTTTTTTGCCGGGTGAAGGCAAAGCGCGAACAGCATATCCCAGTCACCGCCATTCTGAAAAATGATGGTGATTTTTATATAAAACGTGTAAAATAAATGAATATGAATCAAGCATATGGGGATCAACAACGGGGGAGTGAGAAGTTGGAACTCCAACGCTGTATTGATCTTTTTTGTTGTGACAAGGAGGGATTCGCTTGAACTTACCAGTGTTGTACTGCGACCATAGCGCGTCGACGCCTCCTCATCCAGACGTCATTCGGACGATTGCCGAGGTGATGGAGCAGGTATATGCCAATCCGTCGTCGATTCATCAAGCCGGCGGTCAAGCGGAACAGCTCATCCGGCGAGCCAGAGAGGTTGTAGCGCGTGCTTTGAACGTTCATGCTGGAGAGGTTATTTTTACTTCTGGCGCGACAGAAAGCAATAACCTTGCCATATTGGGCAGTGCGCACGCTCATGCGGCAGATGGCAAGCCTAGACATATGATAGTGTCCGAAGTGGAGCATGCTTCGGTATATGAGTGTTACAAGCAGTTGGGACGGGAAGGAATGGAAGTTACGTATATCCCTGTCGATAAGAATGGATGCGTTCAACCGGAACAAATTGAAGCGGCAATACGTCCGCATACGATTATGGTGAGCGTAATGCATGTCAACAATGAAACGGGATCGTTGCAGCCGTTGGCGGAAATAGGCAGCTTATTGAACCGATATCCGAAAATCGCCTTCCATGTGGACGGAGTCCAAGGCCTTGGGAAAGTTCCAGTGGATATTAATCAGTGGGGGGTTGACTTGTACAGCTTGTCGGGACATAAAATTGGCGGACCTAAAGGAGCAGGCGTATTAATTAGACGCAGAGAAGTGCTGCTCAAGCCGCTCTTTTACGGCGGCAAGCAGGAGCACGAGCTCCGGCCGGGCACGGAAAATGTGCCGGGCATCGTCGGATTGGCCAAAGCGATTCGCTTGGCTGCGGAGGGCCAGCCGAGCAACTACGAGAAGCTTGTTTCATTGCGCGAGCAGGCTGTGACTCATCTGCGCTTGCTTGGACCGCTCGTGGTCAACAGCCCGGAGCTTCCGTTTGCCGCACCGCACATCATAAATATATCGTTCCCTGGCATGAAGTCCGAAGTGGTCGTGCATGCGCTCGAGGAACGGGGGATTATCGTATCGACGCAATCTGCATGCTCTTCTAAGCTGCACAAGCCGAGCCGCGTGCTCTTGGCTATGACGCACGACGCGGCCATAGCTTCAAGCGGGATAAGAATCAGTCTGGATGCAAGTTGCTCCGAGCAAGATATCGCCCGTTTGAATGCAGCCTTCACGGAAGTGACCGACCAATTGCGTCCGTTAATGAAGAAATAAATGAATGAAGAGATAGATCTGAGAGGCAGGTAAACAAGCTATTATGGATTACGATATGATTCTTCTTCGATACGGAGAAATTGCAATTAAAGGGAAGAACCGCAGCCGCTTTGAAAAAGCTGCCTACCACCACGTCAAAGCCGTGTTGGCTCCATTTCCGCGCACGAAGATCATTAAAGAGTACGGAAGACTGTATGTGGAACTGTACGGCGAACCGTTTCAAGAGGTCATTCAAGTGCTGAAGCACATTTTTGGCATCGTCTCGCTCAGTCCGGTCAAGCGGGCTCCTTCGGAGCTGGAGCCGATTATCGAAACGGCCAAGAAGCTGATGCAAGAAATGAACCCCGGACCGAACACTACGTTCAAGGTCAACGCCCGCCGGGCATGGAAGGCGTTTCCGCATGGTTCGCAGGAACTGCAGCATCTTGTCGGCGCGCCGGTGCTGCGAGAGTTCCCGCAGCTGAAAGTGGATGTGCGCCAGCCCGAGATTGAGCTCCGAGTGGAAGTGCGGGAAGAGGGGACATATTTATTCAGTGAAGTGATAAAGGCGGCAGGGGGCTTCCCCTTGGCGTCGAACGGCAAAGCGATGCTGCTTCTGTCCGGCGGCATAGACAGTCCGGTAGCCGGTTACCAAGCGCTGCGCAAAGGCTTGGAAGTGGAAGCCATTCATTTTCACAGCTACCCGTTCACAAGTGAACGTGCGAAGCAGAAGGTGCTTGACCTAGCGCAGGTGCTCGCCAATTATGCCGGACGCATTCGTGTTCATCTCGTTCCGTTCACGGATATTCAGACACGGCTGCACCAAGCCGGCCACGAGAATTTGCTCATTACGCTCATGCGCCGCGCGATGCTGCGCATCTCTACGCAGCTCGCAGAGGAGCGCAAAGCGATGGCGCTCGTCACGGGGGACAGCTTGGGGCAAGTGGCAAGCCAGACACTCGGCAGCATGAACGTAATCGGGCGGGCAAGCGATCTTCCTTTGCTGCGGCCGCTCGTGGCCATGGACAAGGATCAAATTATAAGATATGCTGAGCAAATCGGCACGTACGACTTGTCGATTTTGCCGTATGAGGATTGCTGCACGCTATTTGTTCCGAAATCGCCGGCCACGAACCCGAATCTCAAGGTTGTGGAACGGGTAGAACAGTCGATTCCTGAGCTCGAACAATTGATTGCAGCTGCGGTAGAGGGAACGGAAGCGATTGTTTTACGGGCTGGCGGACGTCCTGATGATGCCATCGTCATTAATGCTAATAAAGGAAAGACTGAATATAAGGAACAACAAGGAATAAACCATAACAACGACGTGCAGGAAATCGATTCCGTTCACGGCGATTGGTTCTAAAAAATGGTCTAGCCCGTCTTCCTCCGACATAGACCTTAAACAGGGGAGGGGACGGGCATTGGAATCATTGTGGCTGTTAGCAGAAATACTGGTCATTAATCTCGTGTTAAGCGGAGACAATGCCGTCGTTATTGCCATGTCGAGCCAACATTTGCCGGAAACGCAGCGGAAGCGGGCGGTATGGTGGGGTGTAGGCGGTGCCGTGCTGCTGCGCTGCCTCTTGACCGTGGTAGCCATGTGGCTGCTTCAAATCCCGCTGCTCAAGGCGGCGGGAGGGATTTTGCTCTTTGTCATCGCAGTTCAATTGCTGGCGGATCGGAGCCATGCCCCTTCACGCACCGGAGTATCCTATTCATTATGGAGCGCGGTTCAGACCATACTGATAGCAGACTTCGTGATGAGCTTGGATAATGTGCTGGCCATCGCTGCGATAGCCAAGGGGCAAATGTCCTATATTATTATTGGGATCGCGCTTAGCATCCCCATCATTGTGTGGGGCAGCACCATTATTAGCAAATGGCTGCAGCGCATGCCTGTATTAATTTTTGTTGGTTCTGGCATCCTTGGATTTACTGCGGGAGAAATGATTGCATCGGATGAAAGGTTGGCTCTATGGATGCCAAAACTGTGGATGGGCCTGCACCATGGGTTCCCGTGGGCAATGGTTGTGATCGTCATCATCATCGGCATGGTGATCCGGCATCAGGACCGTGTCCGGGCAGGATAAGCTGCCGGCGATTCATTGATCTTGCCCTTCCTGCCCAGCGTGGCAGGGAGTTTTTTTGCAGTTATGGAAGAAACGGTTTTTTTTCGGATGAGGTAGTATTTTTGCGAACTTTCATATACACTAGAAAAAGTAAAAAAGACGCGAATTGCGTCGTATTATGTCCAACCCACAATGAGCCTTTGGACACATGGGAGGTTGACATATGGATAAAAATCAACGAGTAATCGGCATCGTTATATTGGTTGCGGGTTTTATTATCTTGTTGGGAAAATGGGGAGCATTCTCCTTTATCGGCGGAACGTTGTGGCCTCTCCTTCTGTTTGTTATCGGAGTGGCTGTATATGGGTTAGTGCGGGTTCGTCTGGCTCCGCCAATTGCGCTTGTGCCTGCCGGCATGCTGACGGTGTATGGCCTGCTGTTCATGGCGAGCCATTGGATTCATTGGCGGCTGTTCGGTCTGTTATGGCCGCTGCTGCTGCTTGGCATTGCTCTGGGTTTGTACGGATACTATGTGTACGATCCGCATCGTCCGCGGGGAGCCTGGCTTGGGGCGCTTCTGTTCGGAGGAGTTGGCATAGCGATGCTTACCCTTATGTTAGTCTTTGCGGTTGGAACGTATATGATCGCTATCGCGCTCATTTGTGTTGGCGCAGGTTTGGTATTTGGCGGTGTACGCAGCCGCTTCAGGTAATACAGTTCAGTCAGTTCATTTGGCAACCGTCTACGGAGAAGAGACGCCGCCCTTCGGCGTCTTTATTCTTGGTCGTTTCTGAATGTAAATTTTATCCATAACTAGAAGGGAAAGATTTACTTTATGCAAGAAAGAAATCAAATTCGCAATATCGCTATTATCGCTCACGTCGACCATGGGAAGACGACTCTCGTCGACAAGCTGCTGCAGCAATCCGGAACATTCCGCGAGAATGAACACGTGCACGAACGGGCCATGGACTCCAATGATTTGGAGCGTGAGCGCGGAATTACGATCCTTGCGAAAAATACGGCGATTACGTACAAAGATTACTTGATTAACATTGTCGATACACCGGGACACGCCGATTTCGGCGGAGAAGTAGAACGCATCATGAAAATGGTCGACGGCGTGCTGCTTGTCGTAGACGCATTCGAAGGCTGTATGCCGCAAACGAAATTCGTGCTGCGCAAAGCGTTAGAGCATCAATTGACGCCGATCGTCGTCGTCAACAAAATCGATCGGCCAAATGCCCGGCCGACTGAAGTTATCGACGAAGTGCTCGAACTGTTCATTGAGCTGGACGCGAATGACGAGCAGCTTGATTTCCCTGTCGTATACGCATCCGCTCTGAACGGAACTTCGAGTCTCGATCCCGAGCAGCAGGATGAGAACATGCAGGCGTTGTATGAGACCATCGTATCCCATATTCCCGCACCTCAGGAAAATCCGGATGAACCGTTCCAATTTCTTGTTACGCTGCTCGATTATAATGAGTATATGGGACGTATCGCCATCGGCCGCATCAATCGCGGACGCGTGCGGCAAGGCCAATCGATTGCTGTAATTAACCGCGAGGGTCAAGTGAAGCAGGCCCGCATCGAGAAGCTGTTCGGCTTCCAAGGCTTGAAGCGCATCGAACGGGAAGAAGCCGGCGCCGGCGATATTGTGGCCATTGCCGGAATTAAAGACATCAACATCGGAGAAACGCTTGCAGATGCTTCGAAACCTGAAGCATTGCCTGTTCTCCATATCGATGAGCCTACGCTGCAAATGACGTTCCTGGTCAACAACAGCCCATTCGCCGGACGGGAAGGAAAATGGATCACTTCACGCAAGCTGCGCGAACGCCTCATGAAAGAGTTGGAAACCGACGTCAGCCTTAGGGTGGAAGATACGGACAGCCCGGATGCTTTCATCGTATCCGGCCGCGGGGAGCTGCATCTTGGCATTCTGATCGAGAATATGCGCCGTGAAGGTTATGAGCTTCAAGTGTCGAAGCCGGAAGTAATCATCAAAGTGATCGACGGGCAGAAGAAAGAGCCGATCGAGCGCTTGCTGATTGATATCCCTGAGGATTCCATGGGATCTGTTATGGAAAGCTTGGGAACTAGAAAAGCAGAAATGGTTAACATGATTAATCATGGCACTGGACAAATCCGTCTTGAGTTTTTGATTCCTGCTCGCGGCCTAATCGGCTACAGCACGAACTTCCTGACATTGACGCGCGGATACGGAATCATGAACCATGCGTTCGATCATTACGGTCCTTATGTCGGCGGTCAAGTCGGCGGACGCCATCAAGGTGTGCTTGTCTCGACAGAGACAGGCTCTACGACGCTCTACGGCATTCTGTCGGTAGAGGATCGCGGCATTCTGTTTGTAAATCCGGGAACGGAAGTATACGAAGGCATGATTGTCGGCGAACATAACCGCGATAATGATATTGTCGTTAACATCTGCAAAGAGAAGGCCCTGACGAACGTACGCTCTGCCACCAAAGAGGATACAGTGAAAATGAAGACGCCGCGCTTATTCTCGTTGGAGCATGCGCTGGAATATTTGAACGACGATGAATATTGTGAAATTACACCGTCTTCGGTTCGGCTGCGCAAGAAAATTTTGAACAAAGGTGAACGTGAACGAGCAGAAAAAATGCGCAAAACGTCTGAATCCCATGTATAATGGGATTTGGACAACTTTGGCAAAGGAGTGACCGTTCACATGCAACAATGGCTGGCATCTCATCCTTATGTTAGCTACTTGCTTATCTTTGTGTTTATTGTTTATATTTTCAACAAAGTGTTTCGAGTGCAAAAGCTGCCTATCCTTAAAGAAATAATCATTTATTTGTTTATGGCGCTGGGCGCTTTTGTACTGCTTATTTTTCAAATTGACAAGCTGCCCATTGTGCAGTGCCTCTTTGTGGCAGTTGCTTTGATGTTTATGGTGCGCATTCGTTATTTCGTCGAAGCGCGGCGCAAGAAGACGACTGATCAACAAAACTAGCCGCCCGCTGTTATCCGATTTTCCAGGACAGATAAGAGAAAGGGAGAACGGTTCAGATGATGAAGCTGCAAGTCGCCTTATTCAATTGGCTGCAAATCCACATTGTGTCTGAAGCGCGTCCGGAGGATCATGCCGCCAAGGAAACGCTTCATTTTTTTACGGATATATTGAGGGAGGATCACCACTTGTCTTCCTTCCAGGCCAGCCTGGAGGAAGAACGGGAACAATACGTCATTACGTATCAGTGTAACGGAGGGCTTTATACGCAAGAGGTCGACCGCGACGAAGCGGAACGTTTATGGAAAGATATCGAAAGCAATCCGAAATATAGTGGGTAAGTGAGGGAAGATATGAATTCATCGACACCATTGCCACCGAGACAGAAACCGCAGCGGCGTAAGGCATCGGACAAGAAGCGGGGGATACCGAAATGGTTGAAGGTGACGCTTATCTCTGTGCTGGTCGTATCTATCGGCATCCTTAGTTATGCGGGATATTTGCTGTTCTATGCCAATAGTAAGCTCGAGGACATATCGACGGTCAGCAAAGAGGGCGAGGGAAGCGGCACGGTGCAAGAAACATTGTCGCCGACGAAAGAGCCGTTCTCGTTCATCCTGCTCGGAATCGACTACCGGCCGGAGTTGCCGGGACGGCGTACCGATGTCGTCATGGTCGGCGCCATGCACCCCGAGACACAGGAAGCGGTTCTCGTGTCATTGCCGCGCGATACTTATTTCGAATTAACGGGGTATACTCCTGATAAGCTGAATCATTATTATCCTAAATTTTTCACGCTTAAAGAGCAGGGCAAGCTTGATAGCGCCTCTCCGGAGGATGAGATGAAAGCGATGCTCGGCCAGTACTTGGATATTAATATCGACTATGCGGCGGTCATTGACTTCAAAGGCTTTGTCGATGTGGTTGATGCAGTCGGCGGGGTTGATGTAAACGTAGATCAGAACATGTGCTACCGCGACCGGGCGGACGGAACGAATATTAACCTGAGCGCCGGCTTGCAAACTCTCGACGGGAAAAATACGCTGGACTTCGTCCGATATCGGAAATCCAATTGCCGTCCTATGACGAAGGGAACGACAGACGGGGATCGGAACGTGCGGCAGAACGCCGTTTTACAGGAGCTCGTTGGAAAAATGCAAACGTTGGGCGGAATCGCCAAAATTACGGATATCATTGACGCCATGGCTAACAATTTCAAGATTGATATGACGCCAAGTCAAATTCGCAACTCGCTGACGACATATATTGGCATTAATCGCAATGATATTCATTATATGCCGGTGGATGGGGACTGGAAGAGTCCGTACATTTACGTCAATCAAGAGCAGCTGGAGCAAGGCAAGCAAGCATTAAAGGATGTGCTCGCCGGGCGATCGTTGAAAGCGCCGCAGCCTGCCGATAGCGAGAGCGGCACGTCAGGAACCGACAGCGACAAGACAACAGCTCCTGCGGCATAAGGGCAACACCACAGTAACCGTTCAAAGGTAACTTGTTGAACTGCCTTCATTGGGCAAGTGGGTAAGTAGATGCAATATTTCCCTTATGTTATAATACAATAAATTGTAGCCGCGAACTTGTTTAGGAGGTCTGATTGATGTCCGAAAATAACGCTGCACTTCACGAGGATCTATTTGCTCAATTGCAACAAGAATCGTTCATTCTGCTTCATACGACCGATGCCGAATCAGGCGGACCGACGACGAGCGCCATACCATGGGTTCATGCCGTTCATGAGCGCAAGCTTCGCATTGCAATTGACATGCGCTCCCGGTTAGTGAACAACATGAAGCAGCATCGTTCGGTTGCCGTCACGATCTTCGGGGCCAACACGGTAACGGCCGTTTACGGCGAAGCTTCGGTTATTGCGGAACCGCTGCCGGATGTTCCTTTGAAGCTAGCTTGTTTTGACATTGAGATTACATCGGTCCGTGATGCCATGTTTTATGGCGCGCAGCTCAACGCGATTCCACAATATGAGAAGACGTATAATAAGCGTGCAGCGGATAAGCTGGACGGTCAAGTATTCGAAGCCATGCGAAAAGCCTAGTGTATATACTAGGCTTTTCGTGCGTTATTGGAGCTTGTCCATTTCATACTTGCAGATGCGGCTGCAAGCTACATCGATTTCTTCATTTTAGGATTATCTGTATGGGACGGTGGTTGGTTTTGCTTTACGGCATTTGGCATTTGAGGGACGATACGTCCGATAATGTCGGCCAATTCATTCGTGAAGCCGGAAATCGGACGCCCTTGCGCCGTATCGGCCGAAATTTCGCGCAATCGTTCATTAATGTCCATATCTGCCGTTACAATCGCATTCGCCCCGTATTTGTCTTTGCTTAATGCTTCTGCTACAGAATATTTGATTGTCCCGACTCGGGAACGTTCTGACTTCCCATCTACATCAATGCCTACGATAGCTGTATTACCGAATACAACACAATTCACTCCGCGCACGCCGGGAACGTTTAACGCCAAGGAGGATAAATGTTCTTTGACCGTTTCAGCATCCCGTATCGGTTGCTTGGCGTTATTCGCCGTATTCGACTTTGCGTTGTACGAGTTGCTTTGTGGTGAAGCTTGTTTTTGGGCGTTGCCGCATCCGGCAAGCAGGCCGATGATGAGCATGGCTACAAGCAAACTGCGCATATTTCATCGTTCCTTTCTTCAACGTTTGTAATTAAAAATTGCAGCATTGCTACTGTTATAGTGTGAACGGCGTCTGCATTTTTTATGTAACACAGCAAGAGGCCGCAAGCCGATACATGAAAATGATATTGTCCGTGCGAAAGGGAGATCGTATGAATAAAATCTTTGTATTGGATACGAATGTGTTGCTGCATGATCCGAATGCGTTGTTTGCCTTTGGAGATAATGAAGTGATTATTCCCGCCGTTGTGCTCGAGGAAATGGATTCTAAAAAGCGCAATGCCGATGAAATCGGCCGCAATGCCCGCACTGTATCCCGCCAGTTAGACAGACTGAGAGAGGAAGGCCACTTGCACAGCGGCGTGCCTCTTCATAACGGAGGCAGGCTTACTGTGGAGCTGAATCATCGCAGCTTCGTCAGGGTACAGGAAATGTTCGGAGAAATCACAAACGATAACCGCATATTGGCGGTCGCTCTCAATTATCATTTGGAACAGCAGGAAACGGATGCTCCCGCCGAAGTGATTCTGGTTAGCAAGGATGTTCTCGTGCGTATAAAAGCGGACGTGCTTGGGCTGCATACCGAGGATTATACGTCTGACCGCACCGTACAATCCAGTGATGATCTATATTGCGGAAGCGTCACCTTGTTCGTTCATCCCGGAGTGATAGATGAGTACTATTCGTACCGGTATTTGCAAGTGAAGAATCTTCAGCTCAAGTCGGCGCTGCACCCTCACCAATTCGTCATTCTAAAGGATAGCTTGGGCACGAGCAAATCAGCTTTGTTAAAAGTGAATGCCGATGCCAGCAGGCTCGAACCGCTGTTCCTGAGCAATGACCCGGTCTGGGGCATTGCCGCACGCAACGCCCAACAGCGCATGGCGTTGGAACTGCTGCTGAATGATGATATTCCGTTGGTGACGATGGCGGGGAAAGCGGGAACCGGCAAGACGTTATTAGCGCTTGCGGCAGGGCTGCTCAAGGTGGAGGATGATCGAAAATACAAAAAGCTGCTCATCGCTCGGCCGGTCGTTCCGATGGGGAAGGATATCGGCTATTTGCCGGGAGAGAAGGAAGAGAAGCTGCGGCCTTGGATGCAGCCAATTTATGATAATCTTGAATTTTTGTTCGACACGAAAAAAGCGGGGGATATCGAGAAAATATTGCTCGGCATGGGCAATATCCAAGTGGAGGCGCTGACTTATATTCGCGGTCGCTCCATTCCCGGTCAGTTCATCATTATCGACGAGGCGCAGAACTTATCCAGGCATGAAGTGAAGACGATCGTTTCCCGGGCCGGCGAAGGCAGCAAAATCGTGTTAATGGGCGACCCGGCACAGATTGACCATCCGTATTTAGACTCTACAAGCAATGGCCTGACCTATTTGGTGGAACGATTCAAGCCGGAGAGCATTAGCGGCCATATCACGTTGGAAAAAGGGGAGCGTTCCCGTCTGGCGCAGCTGGCAGCCGATCTGCTGTAAGGAGTATGGAAAACGATAAAATGGGCCTTTGGGATAGTGCCACAGGCTCTTTTTTCTTAAAAAGAATTGCTTCGCTTACGGGACAAGGGTCGGACTTGGGTGCTACAATAGGGATGATGATTTGGACGATTTGATCAACTTGATCCATGGGAAGGAGAGAGCGATGCCGAACCTGAAAAAGACGCTGGTAACCATACTGATGATCGTCATTTCGTTACTCTTACTGTCCCAGTTTAGCGGCAGCGTGCCATTGTTTACCGAATCAGAGCATTCACAGGCCGAGGTTGCGAAGCATCCTCCGCAGTCGAAAAAGAATGAAACAATGAAGCAATTGAAAGTCGCCGTTCACCTATCGCCGATGTCTTTCATTCAGCTGCGCAAACTAAATCAGTCGTTTATAGATGAAACGGGCATCTTCGTTGAGCTGGTGAACACAAATGATGAGCAAGCGGCAGAACAATGGCCGCGTGAACTGCAAATGCAAGAAAGCGCCGATATCATGCTGACGGATAGCAGCTCAGTCACACGGTACGCCAAGAAAGGATGGCTGCTCCCTATGGATTCGGCTTCCAATGGGAGTGAAGCATCTCCGGATTGGTTGAATGAGCGAATCAAGTGGAACGGATATACATGGGCAGTGCCTGCACAGCTGGAGCCGTATGTGCTGGTATGGAACAAAGACAAGCTCAAGCCCGGAACTTCACTTCCCTCGACATGGAAAGACTGGGAGCGGCTGTTTGCATCGAGAGAGAGCATCACTCCGCCATCGAATGGTCAGCAGGGTCCCGCCGCTTCACGCGGCGGAGAGTCCAAGGGAGGGGACCGGGCTGCATTGCCGCCGGTTGAGATTCCTCCCGCCGCCCAACTTCCGGCAACGTGGTTTGCTTGGCATGAGCAGGATGAATATGCGCTGCTATCCATGCTGTGGCGTTTGGGCCTTCTCGTGCCTGAGTCCAGCCCAGCATCGGCCCGGCAGAAAGACTGGGTCACCACGCGTACGGTAAACGGGGCGGGAGCTGCAGATATAACATGGAGCCAAACCGTGTCAGAGCTGGAACCGTACCGCAGCCACTTTAAAGCATGGAAGAAGTCAGCCAGCAGCGGCGAGACATGGGATTTGCTGAAATCGGGAGAAATAGGCTTTGCAGTCGTCCCGTATTCAGAAGCGGTGCTAGAAGTAAGCGATCCGCTCGCCATCGAGCCGCCGGGAGAAGTCAAGCTGCCTGCGGGGCTATGGGTGGCAAGCCGCTGTTATGTCATTGCTGCGCATTCGCCGAACGAAGCTGAAGCAAGGCGTTGGATTGACTACATGACGCGTGTAACCGTCCAGCATGATTGGTATGATACTTTATCCGTGCTTCCCGTTCATGAAGAAGCGTACATAGAGCCGTGGAAAGACATCCTTGAGTGGCTGCCGCAGCACTTCCTGCCCTATGATGCCAACGATAGCAATTTAATTAAGAAAGCAGAACCGTTGGAAACCTGGATGGCATCCGTTCGGAGATGGATGGACGGGGATATGACAATCGCCCAGTTGAATCAGGCGTGGCTACGGAAATAGAAAAGAAGAATCAGCAGACAGTAGATGAATGATCTGCTGATTCTTTGTGTGACCTACCAATTGACCGTCAATTGTACCGTAATTTGCTTATCGGAAATGGCGACGTCAGTCGCTTCTAAGAAAGAAACGAGCTTTTGCGGATAGAAGCCTAAATCAAATTCTTGTTCTAATTCTTGACGGGTTGTATCCGGGAGCTCCAGGCCGTTGAACAGCATGCGATCCACGTGAAACAAAATCCTGTTCTCGGGTTCTGCTTCCAATGTATAATGGCCTTCAATATGGACGCTTAAGCCGGAACGTTCTCCTTCGGCCGCGATAACGTCTTCTTTGAACCGGAAGAAGAATTGGTCGAACATCGGATCCTGCTCACGCAGAAATCGATTTAGCTCTTCCTCTTGTATCGTTATCGTATAGTTTTTGCCGTTCATGCTGACTCCGCCGTTTTTTTGCACGAAATCCGGGAGCTTCTGCATAGCACCGGCGAGTGCGCGGAAATAGTGCCTAACTTCGAAGAGCCCGACGTTCTGCCAATACGTCGTGAATTCTTGAATAAGACGGCTCATGGCTTGCGGGTCGCTGCTGTCGGCCAGATTCGTATCGAATGTCTCCTGAAGTGCCGTCAAGCGATCGCGCTGATCGACCAATCGCTTGCGCACTGCAATGAGTTCCTGTTCGGTTTGCGCCAAATTGCGCCGCAGCTGATTCAGTGTGGCCAATTGGCTGGAATATTGCTCCAATATTTCTTGGTCCGAATAAAAAAGCAGTTGAAAATAATCAAGTAGCAAGAATAAATCATCAAGCTCATCCGCAGACATGATAGCTTGCAGCATCATGTCGCGTTCGCCAATATAATAAGCGCGCAGAACGCGTCCCGCTTGCTCGCGTTTGTGCTCAAAAGCGGCCTCCTGCTTCAAAATTTCGGATTCTGTCTGCTTGCGGCTGGCGGCAGCTTCGGATTCTCGTTGCGAAATCCGGTTAATTTCTTTGTCAAGCTCTGTAATAGACAAGCTCTGTTGGAGCAGTTGCTTCTCCTCAGCGGTTGGCTGCTTGTTCCATGCCGCAGGCATTGTCTGTTCTGCGCGTGTCGCACCGGGGACCAAGGAGACGATAAATAGAATGATTAGCAGCGTAATGAATGCGCGGTGCACACGCTTAACTTGATGCATCAGGGTACCCCCTTTTAAACGGTTTGCACAACATTATCGTATGTTGGGATACGGTTGGACATGACCTGTTTGCACACTCTCGCAATAATCGTCATGCAAAGACTATGTATGACTGCCTCTAACTGAGCAGAAAGGAAGGACTGCATGTTTCATTATCAGCCTAACTCCGTTCTCATTCAATACTTAATTCATCAAATTAAACTTTCTTCCCGTCAAGCCATCCCTTTTTCCAGTTTTATGGAAATATGTTTATACCACTCAACGGAGGGCTATTATATGTCAGACCGCCCCAAGATTGGCCGGGACGGAGACTTCTACACAAGCTCGAATATCGGCACGATAATGGGTGACATGCTGGCCGTCTATATACAGCGGCGCGCCAAGGAACGAGGCTGGGACCCCCGCTCGATTACGATTGTAGAGTGGGGGGCGGGCACGGGGCGCCTCGCAGCGCAAATCCATCAACGGTTGCGGCTCGATCGGTTCGAAGGCTATCAGCACGCGATTATCGAAACGAGTCCGTATCATCAGCGGGTGTCAAGGCAGCTTTTGGAGAACGAGCATATCCCCGTATTATGGTGGAACGAGGAGACGTTCCGCCAGGAAGCGACGCGGCGGCGCATTTTCTTTATCGCGAATGAACTGCTTGACGCCTTTCCCGTAGAGCGTGTTCGTCACCGTAACGGACGATATGAACAGTGCTTCGTCACATGGGATGCAGGTAAAGAACAATTCATGCCACGGTGGCTCGCGGCGTCACCCGAGGTTATTGCCTGGATGGAACGCCATCATGTCGAATTGTCGGATAATCTGATTTTCGACGCGGGCATGGCCATGTCCAGTTGGTTAAGCACCGTGCTGCGTCAGGCGCAAGAGGCTGAGTTCGTGTTCATTGATTACGGTGACGGCACGAACGAATTAACGGCGGCCCACCGAATGGAAGGGACGCTGATGTGCTATCATCGCCACCAAGCGCACGATAATCCATGGATACATATCGGCGAGCAGGACATGACGTCGATGGTTGATTTTGATGTATGCCGACGGGTTGCCACACAAGCGAAAGCGTGGATTACAGGGTATTCAACCCAGAAAGCGTTCTTGTTGGAACAAGGGTTGTTGAATGAATTGCAGGATCATGGCAGCCTCGATCCGTTCAGCCCCGAATCTCGGCGCAATCGGGCGATACGGCAGCTGTTGTTAAGCGATCAGATGAGCGAACGGTTTCACGTTTTGCTTTTGTCCCGGGGCACCTGATGGCGATCACAATCATTTGTAAAATAGAGAACGGCCGAAACCCTCAGGGTTTCGGCCGTTGTTGTTCGTTATCGCTTCTGTAACGCTTTTGCGTCATTAGGTCAATTCGTCAGAACAGGGCAGGGATTCCTAGAATGGCTTGCCCATGATGAAGACGGTCCAGTACGAAAAACCGCTAAAGCATACAATCATGTACGCCCAGAACAGGAGTATGTATGTACGCTCTGACAATTTCAAATAACCTAACAGTACGAAGAAGGCGGTCTGCATGAAGAACAGCAATGCCATTTCAATCATATCTCCAGCAAACGCCATCAGACCGATGACTAATGTCCAGAAGCCGAGTACGCGATACATCCGTGCCACGATTCATCCCCCTCTCGTTACGATCGGTCCAACTTTTTCTAATGACATTATAGCCCTGATGGTACTTTGTGTAAACTGTTAAACGTGACGAATTGGAAAATCTTTTATGTCAGCGCCGTTGAAATGTGATATAACGCATGGACACCAGCACGTATGTTTCCTAGGAAAAATGGATATACATTTTAATATCCGATAGATTCTATGAACTCTACCATGGGCATAGAGATGGAATAAGCGGTTTTATTACCGTCAGTCCTTCTTCGTTCAACACTTTGTTATTGTTGGTCGAAAGGGGGGGGGCTGTATACAACGAATATGATGAGCGATGTCGTTAGGAGGTTATAGCATGACAGCAATTAGACAAGATGCATGGACAGCAGATGATGATTTAATTTTGGCGGAAGTTACATTACGGCATATCCGAGAGGGCAGCACGCAATTGGCCGCGTTCGAGGAGGTCGGAGAAAAGATTGGCCGCACGTCGGCAGCATGCGGATTCCGGTGGAACAGTTGCGTGCGTAAAAAATATGAAGCCGCGATTCAATTGGCGAAGGCGCAGCGGCAAAAACGAAACTTTTTGAAAAAGCAGCCTTTAGGTGCTCAGGTCGCATCTATCACGCTGAATGAAGGGGAAGAAGTCGCGCTAAAATCAGAGATGATTACAGAAGATTCCCTTTCTATGGATATGGTCATTCGTTATCTGCGTCAATGGCGAAATAACTATCAGGATATATCCCGCCATATGAAGCATATGGAGAAAGAATTGCAAGACAAAGAGGAACAGTGCAATCGGCTGCGGCAAGAGAACGAACAGTTGTCGCGGCAAGTGAATGCAGTGCAGACCGACTATCGTACTGTAAATGATGATTATAAAGCGCTTATACAAATTATGGACCGAGCCCGTCGATTGGCGATCTTGAGCGAGGAAGAAGAAGAAACGAAGACGCGTTTTCGCATGGATGCGAACGGGAACCTGGAGCGCATTGAATAAAGGATATGAAAACGGCAGCGGCAAGGAAAGCACCTGGCGAGAGAAGAATCTCTCACTTGGCGCTTTTTTTGTTTTTTTCGGATCTGTCTGTTATAACTAAGGAATTAGAGAAAAAAAGCACAAGGAGGGAAATGGATGCATATCGATATTATCGGCGCCGGGTCACTTGGGATGTTGTATGCGGCCCGTTTCCAGGCCGGGCGTTCCAAGCGGTCCATGGGTGATGAGCGCCTCGGCGGGGTTCGCCTATGGACCCGGACGGCAGAGCAGGCCCGGGTTATACAAGCTAATGGCATCAGGTATACCGATCATCAAGGACAAACCCTGCACGTTTCCGGAGTGGAGGCCTATCCGCTGGAAGAAGCGAGCTCTATTCTGCATGAAGCCGAAGAGAAGGTTCGTCTTATATGGCTGTTTGTAAAGCAAACGCATATTCAGCCGATGCTGCTCGACTCCTTGCGCAGGCTGCCGCGCGCGGCTGACGCGGCGCTCATTTGTTTTCAGAACGGTGTAGGTCACGTGGAGGCCTTGTCCGGCGCGTGGCCTGCCGAAGCGATGGGACTCGCTGTGACGACTGAGGCGGCTCGCAGGCAGTCGTGGTATGAAGTCGTTCATACGGGGATGGGCTCGACATGGATCGGTCCGGCCATGCCGTCAAACAATAAGAAACATCTTCCACTTGATTTTTTAAGTTTACCGACAAAGAACTTGCTAGAAAATGCAGGATTTCAGGCGTTTGTGTCGAACAACATCGAAGAAATGATCTATCAAAAGCTGCTTGTCAACGCAGTCGTTAATCCGTTGACCGCGCTGCTGCGAGTGAAAAATGGGCAACTGCTCGCAACAGGGGAGCGCATTTCTTTAATGAAGGATCTATTTCATGAGGTGGTTGCCGTCTATAGAGCGGCGCAGTTGAAAGTAGACGTGGAGGCGGATTGGGAGCGGGTCGTAACCATTTGCCGCAATACCGCCAACAATACTTCTTCCATGCTGCAGGATATACTAGAGGGCCGCCAGACGGAATGCGACGCCATCACGGGAGCGATTATCAAGCTCGGAGCAGCGCATCAAGTCGATACGCCCGCGCATGCAATGGTGTACCGTCTCATCCAGGCAATCGAGATTGACAGCTAAGGCACTTATTTAGAGGCGGTTCATAAAGTTCCCTTGGCGGCCTTTATTGTTCACGCACAATTACCCCGAAAGGAGTGAGCCTTGACGACAATGTTGAAGTTATTGTCAGATGGTTTTGTCCTGTTCTCGATTCTTCCCTTTTTTCCGTTTATTATAGCTTGGTTTATCGGTTCATTATGGATTAGCCCGAAGAAAAAGGCATTTATGCTGGCGATGGATGTTACGACCGCATTTCTCGTTGCTTCGGTTGGCGGACTCTATAATACCATTTTAAATTCGAAGTCCGGGTTCTACTGGATATTGTTTATCATATTAATTGCTGCAGGGCTCTTAGGGGGGCTGCAGCACCGCAAGACTGGACAAATCGATATACGCAGGCTTGCGCGCATGATTTGGAGAATTTCATTTTTCATTCTAAGTTTTTTATACATAGTATTACTCATTATTGGAATTATTGTATATTGGGCAAGCGTGTAGCACGGCATGATACATATATTGACGCCATTCGCTGCAAATCTGCTTTGACGGATGGAAGCCGCATTGTGTACAATCGAGACGATAGAGAGAGGGAGGCGGCTTACATGACATTGCCATTGCTGCATATTCCGGTTCAACAACCGTTGGCAGCTCATTATATCGAACATCGATCGTCCGTTATACAATCACTATATGAGTTTCATCCGGAAGATGTAGAGAAGCGGGCCGAGTGGCTGGACGGAGCGGACCATCTGAGAGCGGATCGCACCGAATTGGCAGAAGTGCTGCGCAAATATAATCGGCAGGTGAACAATCACCCGGCCGTACTGGACGCGATTGATCGATTGGTGCGGAGCGAGGCGCTTGTCGTCGTGGGAGGCCAGCAGGGGGGCTTGTTGACAGGGCCGCTGTTAGTTATATATAAAGCGGTATCCATCATTCGTATGGCGCAGGAAGCAGAAGCCAGACTAGGGCGTCCGGTCATTCCGGTCTTTTGGATTGCCGGAGAGGATCATGATTTTGATGAAGTCAATCATACTTATGTATTGAATCAGGAGCCGGCGGTGCAACGGGTCCGCATTGGGAAGCCACATGACTTGCGGGCCCCGGTCAGCCATGTGAAGCTTGAACCGTCTGCATGGGAGGCCGTGCTGGCGGAAGTGGAGGAGTTGATGCCATCGACTGAATTCAAGCCGGCGCTGATGGATCAGCTGCGGCAGATGGCAAAGTCTTCAACGCTCTCAGACGCCTTTGCCTCCATGATAGGGCGTCTGTTTGGCGAATACGGACTAGTGCTGATCGATTCAGCCGATCCGTCCATCCGGCAGTTGGAAGCTCCGATGTTCCAGGTTATCGTCGAGGAGAATGAACGTTTGGAGGAAGCTTATGCAAAGAGCGAGCACGACTTGAGTGCAATGGGCTATTCACCGCAAGCGGAGCGTTCCGATCATGGCGCAAACCTGTTCGTCATCCATGAAGGCGAGCGTCAACTGCTCCACAAAGAAAACAGCCGCTTTGTCGATCGGCACCGCACGCTCTCGTTGAGCAAAGCGGAGCTGTTGATTAAAGCCGAGACTAGCCCGGAGGAACTGAGCAACAACGTCTTGACACGTCCTTTGATGCAAGAATTTTTATTTCCGGTCTTGGCGACGGTGCTTGGCCCCGGGGAGATTGCTTATTGGGCGCAGACGAAGCAAGCCTTTCGGACGCTTGGCATGCGGATGCCGATTATATGGCCGAGAATGGGCTTCACGTGTATGGAAGGCACGCTCCAGAAGCTGCTTGTCAAATACGATTTGACGGTAGAGGATGTCATCCATCATTATGAAGAGAAGAAGGAATTATGGCTGAAGTCGCAGGATGAGCTTCATCTGGATGAACGCTTCGGCGAGCTGCGCCATGATGTGGATGCGCGTTATCGCGACATGCTGAATGTCCTGAACGATGCGTTGCCGGCCTTAGGGCGTCTCGGCGAGACGAATCATACCAAGGTGCTGGAACAGATTGATTTCCTCCATCACCGGGCCAAGGATGCTTTGCAGAAGCAGCATGAATCTGGATTGCGGCAATGGGAACGGCTGAAGGTGGCGTTTTACCCGAATAATAAACCGCAAGAAAGAGTCTTGAATATGATCATGTATGCCTGTCGTTACGGAGAAGGTTGGTTCAAGCCGGCAATGGATGCGCCGGTCGTATGGAAAGGCGAGCATCGCCTGATTACGCTTTAGATCACGTCAGCAAGGCCAGTAATGCCAACTAAATTATGATGTGGGAGGATGAACGTACCGATGAATAACGCAAATGCTGTAAACAACAGTGTTATCCGTGATATCGCTTTAGCTCCGGAAGGCCATTTGAAAATTGAGTGGGTACAGGCTCATATGCCCGTACTGAACCGCATTCGCGAACAATTTGAAGCCGAGCAGCCATTCAAAGGCTTGAAGGTTGCCATTTCCCTGCACTTGGAAGCCAAGACGGCTTATCTTGCCAAAGTGGTTCAAGCCGGGGGCGCACAGGTGACGATAACTGGCAGCAATCCGCTGTCAACGCAAGATGACGTATGTGCGGCGCTTGTGGAAGACGGAATTACGGTGTTTGCAAAGTATGATCCGGAACCGGAAGAGTATAAGCAATTGCTTATTCAGACGCTGGAGACGAAGCCGGATCTGATCATCGATGACGGCGGCGATTTGATTTCGATCCTCCACTCGGAACGGCCTGATCTGAGAGACCAGGTCCGCGGCGGTGCAGAGGAGACGACCACAGGCATTCTGCGTTTGAAAGCGATGGAGAAAGACGGCACGCTCCAATTCCCTATGGTTGCGGTAAACGATGCATTTTGCAAATATTTGTTCGATAACCGCTACGGAACCGGTCAATCCGTATGGGATGGCATTAACCGCACGACGAATTTGGTCGTTGCCGGAAAGACCGTCGTAGTAGTCGGATACGGCTGGTGCGGCAAAGGTGTTGCGATGCGGGCGAAGGGCCTTGGCGCGAACGTCATCGTAACGGAAATCGACGCGATTAAAGGTGTGGAAGCCTACATGGACGGCTTCACGGTGCTGCCGATGAGCGAAGCGGCCCGTATCGGGGATATCTTCGTCACCGTGACGGGGAATCGCGACGTCATCCGGGGCGATCATTACGATGTGATGAAGAATGGTGCGATTCTGTCCAATGCCGGCCACTTCGATATCGAGGTGAACAAGCCGGAATTGGAAGAACGTTCGCAAGGAGTGCGCACAGTTCGCAAAAACATCCAAGAATACAAGCTGAAAGACGGACGCAGCATTTACGTGCTCGCGGAAGGCCGCTTGGTCAATTTGGCAGCAGGCGACGGCCATCCGGCAGAGATTATGGATATGACATTTGCGCTGCAGGCGATGTCGTTGAAGTATGTGAACGAGCAATACGAGCGCATCGGCAAGGCGGTAGTCAATGTGCCTTATGAGCTGGATGAGCAGGTAGCTCGCTTTAAGCTGGAGTCGCTTGGAATTTCGATTGACACGCTCACTGCGGAGCAAGCTTCCTACCTCGACAGTTGGCAAGAACATTAGTCGGGCATACAGCAGGTCGTTCAATAATTCCTTTTTATGACGAAGCATCCTAAGAGGTTGAAAATATACGCGATAGAAGAATGCCGTCATCAGCCATGAAGCTGGTGACGGCTATTTTTTAGATATTCGCGTGCTTGCTGGAGCAAACCGTGCTTTTTTATTTCCTGTGCAACAAATGATTTCCAGCCCCCGTCAGCAGGTTTAGAGTATAATGCATCTAGAACATCTATACGATACACCCATACGAGCATCATCCCGCGGCAAAAGGAGATCCAAATAACCCATAATCAACTAATAGAAAAATCCTGCTCATTAGCAGGATTTTTTGTGTTTATGGCGAAGTACAAACGTTGTGGAGGAAAGTGGAGCCCAGTGGTGGATTTAGGGGGAGGAGTGGTGGCGGATGTTTATGGGCGAATATCAACATAACATCGATGACAAAGGCCGCATGATCATTCCTGCCAAACTGCGCGATTCCTTAGGCTCCAACTTTGTGTTGACACGAGGCTTGGATCAATGTTTATTTGTTTATCCCATGGATGAATGGGGCTTGCTTGAGCAGAAGCTGAAGGCATTGCCTCTGATGAAGGCCGATGCACGCGCCTTCACTCGCTTTTTCTTTTCGGGAGCAACCGAATGTGAATGGGACAAACAAGGCCGCATCAACATCCCCAACCATTTGCGCCAATATGCGCACCTTGATAAAGAATGCATGGTAATCGGCGTGCAGAACCGAGTGGAGATTTGGAGTAAAGACGCTTGGGAACAATATGTACAGCAGTCGGAATCTACGTTTAATGAAATTGCCGAAACGTTGGTGGACTTTAATTTTTAGACGTTCACCATCATGGTGGCGTCAATTATTGCAGCATAGATGGAAACCGATATACTAGGAGGAATTTACGTTGTTTCATCATATTACCGTGCTAAAAGAGGAGTCAGTCGAAGGTCTGCGTATTCGTCCTGACGGAATATATGTCGACTGTACTTTGGGTGGTGCGGGACATAGCGAACGAATCGCTTCCATGCTGTCTGAGTCAGGACGGCTCATTGCGCTGGATCAAGATGATTGGGCGCTTGAGAACGCCAAATCCCGCCTAGCTCCATATATGGATCGGGTGACTTTAATCAGGAAGAACTTTCGTCATTTAGAGGAGGCTTTGCTGGAAGCTGATGTACCGCAATCGGATGGGATTCCGCTTGTGGATGGCATCTTGTTCGACTTGGGCGTATCATCGCCGCAGCTTGACGAAGGCGAGCGCGGATTCAGTTATAATCATGATGCGCCGCTTGATATGCGGATGGATCAAAATGCGGAATTGACCGCGCACGAAATCGTTAACGACTGGCCGGAAGCAGACATTGCCCGCATTTTGTTCGAATACGGAGAAGAGAAATTCGCACGGCGAATTGCCCGGGAAATGGTCGCCGCAAGAGCGAAGCATCCGATCGAGACCACCGGAGAGTTAGCAGAACTGGTGAAGGCAGGCATACCAGCGGCGGCAAGACGTACAGGAGGCCATCCTGCCAAACGAAGCTTTCAGGCGCTCAGAATAGCGGTGAATGACGAACTTGGCGCATTCGAGGATGCGCTGCATCAAGCGGTTCGCTGCTTGAAGCGGGAGGGAAGAGTTGCCGTAATCACTTTTCATTCGCTCGAAGATCGGATATGCAAGCGAATTATGAACAGCTATGTGGGCAAATGCCAATGTCCGCCTGATTTGCCGATGTGCGCATGTGGCAAAACCGAAATATTGACGTTGGTAAAGCGTAAGCCGATTGTCCCTAGTGATGAGGAATTGACACTCAATCCGCGTTCGCGTTCGGCAAAATTGCGCGTTGCAGAAAAAATGATATAAGGGGGAAAGCAGAAAATGGCATATGTGCGTGGCAATTTGGCAGTACGACCAGAACGACAGCAACAACGGACACCAAAGTACCGCCAGACGAAAAAGACGGTAACTCGCAAGGCTGCGCTTCCTACACGGGAGAAGCTGCTCTATTTATTCACCGTCCTGCTCTGTGCGGCGGTAGCTTTTTTTATCATCTCGCGCTACGCACATATCTACAACGCGAATTTGCAAGTGCAAGAGATGAAGCGGGCGACCGTGGATCTTAACAACGAAGCATCGGTATTGCGTGTAGAAATAGAGAAGTTGTCAGAATGGAAACGAATCGAGCAATTTGCTAAAGAAAATGGACTCGTCACACCAGAGCAGCCTCTGGAAATAGAAGTATACAAACAAGTAGGGAACGAATAAACGAGGGATGAAGATGGTCAAACGAATTAAGTTGCGCACGTTGGCGATCGGGGGTTTATTCACCCTCTTTTTTGTTGTCATCGTAGGGCGATTGTTCTGGTATCAAGTGTGGAATCACGAGTTCTGGATGAACGAGGCCAAGGCATCGTGGTCGGTCAAACGCGATCTGGCGCCGACCCGCGGCACAGTCTATGATCAGAAGGGTGAAGTGTTGGTGATGGATGCGCCCGCTTATACGGTGGCGGTCGGTCCTAAAGTCATTCAAGAGCTGAGGACCAAGAGCGAGCTGATAGAGGAAAGCATTGACGTTGAGCGGCTAATAGTGGATGAGCTGCATAAAGTGCTGAAAAAGCCGGAAAACGAGTTGTATGATTTGGTGCGCAGCAAAAGAGACAACGGTGAATATTATATCAATCGCGAGGTTCGCAGCGAAGGTTGGAAGGTTGAAGAAGAGACGGCGGAGCAGCTCCGTCAATTTGTGAGCGATCTGAAAAAGGAGACCGGATACAAGGACGTCGGTCTTTATTTAATGCCGGAGGTAAAGCGGTTCTATGCCAAAAACAACTTGGCATCGCACGTGCTCGGTTATACGGATAAGCAAGGCGAGCCTGTCGGCGGCATCGAGGAAATGTTTGACGAGCAATTAAAAGGGACGTCAGGCGTCATTCAATATGAAAAAGACCGGATCGGCAACAAGCTGCCGACTGCTTCGGAAGTATATAAGCCCGCGAAGGATGGGCAGAACATCTATCTGACCATCGATCGCACGATTCAGCAATATATCGAAGATGAAATGCGGGAGGTATATAACAGATACAGCCCGAACAGCATGACCGTCATCGCAGCCGATCCGAAGACGGGCGACATATTAGGTATGGCGAATATGCCGGATTTCAATCCGAATAAGTATTGGGAAGCGAAAGACATCCGGAACTTCTATAATCCAGCCATTCAAGCGCGTTACGAGCCGGGCTCGACCTTCAAAATCGTTACGTTGGCGGCCGCAGTGCAGGAAGGCATATTCGACCCGAATGCGTACTTCCAATCCGGGAAAATTCGCGCAGGCGGACGAACGATTCATGACGTTCGCACTGACTGGGGGACGATTACCTATTTGGAAGGGTTGAAACGTTCGAGTAATGTCGCTTTCGTCAAGTTGGGCTTTGAGCAGTTGCAAGAAGAAAGACTGAAATCATATATTGAAAAGTTTGGATTCGGTCAACCGACGGGAATTGAACTGCTATGGGAAAACAGCGGAAAGATTCTATTCGAATACCCTGCCGACGTTGCTGCCGCATCGTACGGCCACGGTAAAGTATTGGTGACGCCGATTCAACAGATTATGGCGGTATCCGCCGTCGCGAACGGCGGCAAGCTGTTGAAGCCGCATCTCGTGCGCAAGACGGAAGATCCGGTTACCGGCAAGGTAACGGAACGTGAGCCCGAGATCGTGAGGCAAGTCATCAAGCCGGACGTTGCGAAACAGGTAAGCGAATATTTGGAGCAGGTCGTTGCCGATCAGAAGATTGGTACAGGTAAAAATGCCTATATCGACGGCTACCGCGTAGCCGGAAAGACCGGTACCGCCTTGAAGGTTATCAATGGCGAGTATGACAATGAGCGTGCGGTCGTATCGTTCGTCGGCTTTGCTCCGGTGGAAGATCCGCGCATCGCCATCCTTGTCGTCGTCGATGATCCGAAAGATTACTGGGCAGGCGGCGGCTTTGTAGCTCCGTACATGTTCAAAAAGATAGCGAGCCAATCGCTACGTTATATGGGAGTGCCGACATCCTATGAGATGAAGGACAATGACGGCAAGAAAGGTCCTGTGCCTGTTATTAAGGCGCCTAATATTCAAGGAATGAAGCCATATGACGCAAAACAAAAATTAGCAGAAAATGGGATTGTTTTCGAAACGGTCGGAGCCGGAAGCGTCGTGAAGCGGCAATATCCAGCTGCAGGCGAACCGATTGCTGCCGGGCAGCGCGTTTATTTGCTCACGGATGAGCCGGAGAAGCTTCCGCTGCCAAATCTGAAAGGCAAGTCTTTGCGTGACGTCATGGAAATCACGTCTCTGTTGCATTGGAAGGTGCGGGTTGACGGAGAAGGCTACGTAACGGAACAGAAGACATTGACGGAGAATGGCCAGCGCATCGTTGAAATTAAATTGGCGCCGAAAAGAACGTAGCTTGTTCTAACCCCTGGTTGTCCCGAATAGGTTGGTTATGAACCAATGTCGGACAAAGGAGGGGAAACCGTGAAAGTATCAGGCGTAACGGTCCGCAAGCGGCTGATTATCGGAATTGGATTGGTTTCACTTGGCTTTGTCGCTCTCATCGTGCGTCTGGCCTATGTTCAGCTCTGGGAAGGCGGAGAGCTGTCAGCGCAGGCGGAGGAGCTGTGGAGAAGAAATATTCCCGTCACCTCGAAGCGCGGTGAAATATGGGATCGCAATGGTGAGCGATTGGCTTATAATATCAGCTCCCCTACGATTATGGCGGTTCCGGCGCAGGTTAAAGATGCGAAGAGCACGGCAGCTCAGTTGGCGTACGTGTTAGGCATGAAATCGGAAGATGTGGAGCGATTCATTACGAAACGGCAATCTTCGGTATATATCAAGCCGGGAGGCCGCAAAATATCGCTCGAAACGGCACAAAAAGTGCGTGAGCTTAACTTGCCGGGCATCGTTGTTGCAGAGGATAATAAAAGGTACTATCCGTTTGGCGATTTCGCGTCTCACATACTGGGTTTTACGGGCGGCTACAATCAAGGCTTGACAGGCGTTGAGCAGAGATACGACTCCGCTTTGAACGGCATTGCGGGGAACGTGTCGTTCTTGGCGGATGCGGCAGGAAGACAGATGCCGAATTCATCGGAAAAATACGTTCAACCGCAAGATGGATTAAATTTGCAATTGACGATTGACAAGCAGATACAGACAATAATGGAGCGGGAACTTGATCAGGCGATGCTTGATTTGAAGCCGAAGCAGATCGTATCGATTGCGATGGACCCGAACTCGGGCGAGATATTGGCGATGGCGAGCCGTCCAAATTACGATCCGGGAAAATACCAGGAGTATCCCGCTGAAGTGTATAACCGCAATTTGCCGATTTGGATGACGTATGAACCTGGATCGACCTTTAAAATAATTACGCTCGCAGCCGCTCTTCAAGAAGGCAAGGTGAATTTGTACAATGAGCATTTCTTCGATCCCGGCCGCATTGAAGTGGGCGGAGCCAAGCTCCGCTGCTGGAAGAAGGGCGGGCACGGCAGCCAGACCTTTCTCGAAGTGGTGGAAAACTCCTGCAACCCCGGGTTTGTTACGCTGGGCCAACGTTTGGGCAAAGAGACGCTGTTCGACTACATACGCAAATTCGGGTTCGGGCAGAAGACGGGGATTGATTTGAGCGGGGAAGCAAGCGGGATTCTGTTCAAATTAAATCGCGTCGGACCGGTGGAACTGGCTACGACAGCCTTCGGACAAGGTGTATCTGTTACGCCGATCCAGCAAATTGCCGCTGTATCGGCTGCAATAAACGGGGGAAAATTATACCGCCCCCACATCGCCAAATCCTTTCAACACCCGGAAACGGGGATGGTTGTCGATGAAGTGAAGCCGGAGCTCGTGCGTCAAGTCGTGTCGCCGGATACGTCAGCCAAGGTTCGGGACGCGCTGGAGCATGTCGTGGCGCAAGGCACGGGCAGGAACGCCTTCATCGATGGCTATCGAGTGGGCGGGAAGACCGGTACTGCGCAGAAGGTCGTGAATGGCAGATATTCGCCAAACGAGCATATCGTATCGTTCATTGGATTTGCGCCGGCGGATGATCCGAAGCTCGTCATTTATACGGCGGTCGATGATCCGCAAGGCATTCAATTCGGAGGACTTGTGGCAGCGCCAATCGTCAAACGTATTATGGAGGATGCGCTCCATTATATGGGAGTACAGACGCGTGAAAAGCAGGTGTCGCGCAAATATAGATACGATGAAACGCCGATAGTGGCGGTGCCGAATCTGGTAGGCAAGACATTATCCGATATTTACGAAGATATGAATATGAATTTTCAATTAGCGAAATCCGGCACGGGCTCGACGGTCATTCATCAAGCGCCGAAGCCGGGAACCCGGGTAGAGCGCGGATCGACGATTCGCATTTACATGGGACAAGAGACGGAGGAATAAACATGCAACAGTTGCGATTGTCCGAAGCATCTGCACGGATGCTGACTGCGAAATGCAAAGGGGGCGAAGAAACGGTATTCACAGGATTGGCAGTGGATTCCCGTCGCGTGAAGCAGGGCGACCTGTTTTTCTGCATATCGGGAACCGTCGATGACGGGCACCGCTATGCGGAGCGTGCGGTGGCAGCGGGCGCGTCCGCCCTCGTCGTCGAACGGGAGCTCGATCTGCCGGTGCCTCAGCTCATCGTGAAAAATGCGCGTCATGCGCTCGCCGTTCTGTCCGATGCTTTTTATCAGTCGCCTAGCAGGCAGTTGAACTTGATAGGTGTTACGGGTACGAACGGGAAGACGACCATCACTTATTTGATTGAAAAAATATTGACGGATGCGAAGCGCAAGACGGGCGTCATCGGCACGATTCAAATGCGCTACGCGGATCGCGTGCTGCCGATGTCGGGCACGACACCGAATGCGCTCGAACTGCAGCATGCGCTCAGAGACATGGCCAATGAGGGTGTGGAGGCGGTTGCCATGGAGGTGTCCTCGCACGCGCTCGTGCAAGGACGTGTTCAAGGCTGCCGTTTTCGCACGGCCGTATTCACCAACCTGACGCAGGACCATTTGGACTATCACCAGACGATGGAGGCGTATCGCGATGCGAAAGGTCTCTTGTTCTCTCGTCTAGGCAACTCGTTCGCAGATAAGGAAGAAGATCGCTCCTACGCGGTCTTGAACGCAGACGATGCGGCTTCAGCGCATTTTGCCGAGCTGACCGTAGCCGAGACGATTACGTACGGGTTGTCTGAGCGGGCCGATGTGCGCGCGGAAGCGATTCGCATAACCGCCAAGGGAACGAGCTTCAAGGTTCATACATTCCGGGGTTCGGCCGATGTACAGCTGCGCATGGTGGGAACATTCAACGTATACAATGCGCTGGCGGCGATAGCGGTCGGCCTCATCGAAGGTATCGAGCTTGACGCAATCCGTGATAGTCTGCAGGAAGTAGCCGGCGTAGACGGACGCGTGGAGTCTGTCGAAGCGGGCCAGCCCTTCTCTGTCATCGTAGACTATGCGCATTCGCCGGACGGACTGGAAAATGTGCTGCAATCGGTGAAGGAATTTGCAGAAGGCCGCATCTTGTGCGTTTTCGGCTGCGGCGGGGATCGGGACCGGACGAAGCGCCCGCTGATGGGGAAAATAGCTGCCAGATATGCCGATTACTGCTTTGTTACTTCGGATAATCCGCGCACGGAGGATCCTGTCCTCATTTTGGGTGACATTGAGGCAGGATTGAAAGAAATGAGCGTGGACCCAAGCCGTTATGAATGTATCGTGGATCGGCGCATGGCCATCGCTAAAGCTATTGAAATGGCAAGCCCGCACGATGTAGTATTGATTGCGGGGAAAGGCCACGAGACGTATCAAATCATCGGAAAAGAAACGTTTGACTTTGATGATCGCTTGGTGGCAAAAGAAGCGATAAGGGGAAAATTTCAGTGATAGAAACGACATTGCAGGAAGTGGCATCCCTGTGCGGCGGAACCTTGGCGGTACCTGCTTGCGGGGGATATATCATCAAAGGGGTTAGCACCAATTCACGCAGCATCGCGCAAGGCGCCTTGTTCGTGCCGCTCCGGGGCGAACGGTTCGACGGCCACCTTTACGCGGATCAAGCGCTCAAGGGCGGAGCCGCGGCTACGCTGTGGCAAGCCGATCAACCGAACCCGCCTAAGGCTGCCGTTATCGTAGAAGATACGTATACTGCGTTGCAGCGGCTCGCATCCGGTTATCTAGTGAAGCTGGACGCGAAGGTGGTCGCTGTGACAGGCAGCAATGGCAAGACGACAACGAAAGATTTAATCGCATCCGTCTTATCGGAACGATATAAAGTGCATAAAACCGATGGCAACTTCAACAACCATATCGGACTTCCTTTAACTGTTCTGTCCATGCCGCATGATACAGACATTGCCGTGCTAGAAATGGGCATGAGCGGCCGCGGTGAGATCGAGCTGCTCTCGAATATTGCCCAGCCTGATGCGGCCGTCATTACGAATATTGGCGAAGCGCATCTGCTGCAGCTCGGTTCGCGTGAAGAAATCGCGCGTGCAAAGCTGGAAGTATTAAGCGGACTGAGAGAGGACGGCTTGCTCGTCTGTCATGGCGACGAGCCGCTAATCGACCTCGTCCTGTCCGAGCCGGAGACGAAGCATCCCGAACGGATGCGGCTTCAGCGCTTCGGCATGGACAGCCGCTGCGACATACAGCCGGAACAGGTGACGATGCTTCATGACAGCTCGCTGTTTGCCGTCGCCGCTCCGGATGGACATGACATGACGTCATTCAAGCTTCCGCTCTTGGGACGGCATAATGTCATCAATGCGTTGGCCGCCATTGCGATCGGCCGCCATTTTGGACTGGATGAAGCGCAGATTGCGCATGGCTTGGCACGGGCGCAAGTTAGCGGAATGCGCTTTGAGCGTACCGTAACGGCGGACGGCTGGACCCTATTGAACGACGCTTATAACGCAAGTCCCACAGCCACGCTGGCTGCGCTGTCCGTGCTGGCTGAACTCAAGGGAGGCAAGCGGATTGCCATTCTGGGCGATATGCTGGAACTTGGGCCGGAGGAAGCGCGGCTTCACTACGAGGTAGGTGCTTCAATTGCGCCAGGGAGCATCGATCTATTGCTCACATACGGGGCGCTTGGAGAGGAAATCGCCAAGGGCGCCCTGCAACATTTCCCTGCGGGGGCCGTTTATTCATTTGACGAGAAAGAAGCGCTGAAGGCATGTCTCGTGAAGCATGCAGCCGCGGGCGATATCGTTCTCGTCAAAGCCTCGCGAGGAATGAAACTAGAAGAAGTTGTTAATGAATGGATAAATGTCGAGCATTAGTCGGTGTGGTAACGGGAGGTGTAAGGGTTGGACTTCAAATTGATGTTAATGACAATCGGTGTATCTTTTCTCCTAGCCGTCATATTGGGCCCGTTAACGATTCCGCTTCTGCGCAGGCTGAAGTTTGGTCAACAGGTGCGTGACGACGGTCCGAAAGCCCATTTGAAAAAAGCGGGAACACCGACGATGGGCGGAACGATAATATTACTGGCGTTTACGCTCGCATTTTTAAAATTTTCGGTCATGGATACCGACTTCTATGTGCTGCTTATCGCCACGTTAGGCTTTGGGCTGATCGGATTCCTTGACGACTATATAAAAATCGTCTTTCGCCGTTCTCTAGGTTTAACGGCGCGGCAGAAGCTAATCGGTCAGTTGTTTTGCGCCGTACTTATTTGTATTTTGTTATGGCAATCAGGCCACAGCACGGTTATTTCCATTCCGGGGACCGCGCTCGGACTTGATTTCGGCTGGTTCTATTATCCGTTCATTGTGTTAATGATGCTCGCCGTCAGCAATGCGGTGAATTTCACGGACGGGCTGGACGGATTGTTGTCCGGAACGAGCGCCATCGCTTTCTCCGCGTTCGCGCTGATTGCGATGCAAGCGTCGGAAATATCCGCTGCGGTCAGCGCGGCTGCAATGGTAGGGGCGGTGCTCGGATTTCTCGTCTTCAATGCGCATCCGGCCAAAGTGTTCATGGGGGACACCGGTTCGCTGGGGATCGGGGGAGCTATCGCAGCCATTGCCATCTTGACAAAGACGGAATTGCTCATCATCGTCATCGGCGGCATATTCGTCATCGAGATGCTGTCCGTGATCATTCAGGTCGTGTCGTTCAAGACGCGCGGCAAACGTGTATTTAAAATGAGTCCGATTCATCATCATTTCGAGTTGTGCGGCTGGTCTGAATGGCGCGTTGTCATCACATTCTGGCTTGCCGGCATCGTGCTGGCCGGACTCGGATTATGGATCAACAAGGGGTTGTAACGGATGAATCATCCAGAATCATATGAGGGACAACGTGTCGTCGTGCTTGGCTTGGCCAAGAGCGGCGTACGCGTGGCAAAGATATTTCATGACCGCGGTGCGCAGGTGACCGTAAATGATAAGAAGGAACGCCACATGTGCCCCGAAGCTTCAGAACTGGAAGCTTTGGGCATTTGTGTTGTATGCGGGCATCACCCGGACGAACTCATTGACGAACAAGTCGCTCTGGTCGTCAAAAATCCGGGAATTCCGTATTCTGCACCGCCTGTCATGAAGGCGATCTCGCTTGGCATCGAGGTTGTTACCGAGGTCGAGGTCGCTTATCGTCTAAGTCCGGCGCCAATTGTCGGAATTACGGGGAGCAACGGCAAGACGACAACGACGACTTGGGTCGGCAACATGCTGGAAGCGGCGGGGCTGAAGCCGGTGGTTGCCGGCAACATCGGAACGCCGCTCTGCCAAGCGGCGGAGGAGGTCGAGCAAGACGATATCCTCGTCGTGGAATTAAGCAGCTTTCAACTGAAAGGAACCGATCAGTTCCATCCGCGTGTCGCCTGCCTGCTTAATGTGGCGGAAACGCACCTGGATTATCATGGAACGATGGAGGATTATGTGAGCTCGAAAGCGCGTTTATTTGAAAATATGACCGAGCAGGATGTTGCCGTGCTGAATGCGGACGATGAAACATGCCGCTCGCTCGCTTCGCGGATTCAAGCCCGCAAATGGTGGGTATCTTCAAATAAGCGCGTCGATTGCGGCGTATTTATCGATCCGCCGTACGGCGACGCGGCGGGGAATGACGAATCCCGTCATCTGGTGTATGTCGATGAGCAGGGAATGCCGCATCCAATCGTGCGGGTGCAGGAAATCGGCCTGCCGGGAAGATATAACGTCGACAACGCTCTGGCTGCATGCGCCATCGCGATTGCGGCGGGAGCATCTCCTGATTCATTGGCCGAGCCATTGCGTGCGTTCAACGGGGTTGAGCATCGTCTTGAATTCGTGCGCAAGGACAATGGAGTCGTCTATTATAACAACTCCAAAGCGACAAACACGAAAGCGACACTGATGGCGCTTGAGGCGTTTGACGGCAATATCGTGCTCATTGCGGGCGGGCTTGATCGCGGTCTAGACTTTCACGAATTGATTCCCGTCATGCGAGAGCGCGTCAAGGCCGTCGTCACGATGGGACAGACAAGACGAATTATGGAGCATGTTGCGGCAGAAGCGGGTTTATCCGACATCGCGGTCGTCGACAATATGGATAATGCATCCGCTGCTATCACGAAGGCGGTCCAGCTCGCGCAGCATTATGCGGAGGCGGGCGATATCGTGCTGCTGTCTCCTGCATGCGCAAGCTGGGATATGTTCCCATCGTATGAGGAACGGGGACGAATGTTTAAAGCGGCGGTGCATAGTCTGTAGTAGGGGGGTGTTCAAGCCCCTACATTGTCCAATGAGGTGTCCCGCATGGTCAAAGCACGAACTGCGCCCGATTTGTGGCTCATCGTTTCCGTTCTGTCGCTGCTAGCGATCGGTATTGTCATGGTATATAGCGCAGGCGCCGTTGTGGCGTATCACGATTACGGGGATTCTTTTTATTTTGTCAAACGGCAATTGCTGTTTGCCGTTCTCGGTTTGGTTGCCATGTTCTTTACGATGAACACGGACTATCATGTGTGGAAGCGATACGCTAAAATAGGACTAATTATTTGCTTCGCTCTGCTTGCCATCGTGCTCATTCCCGGAATCGGCAATGTGCGGGGCGGAGCGCGAAGCTGGCTAGGCGTCGGCTCCTTCGGCATTCAGCCGTCCGAGTTCATGAAGCTGGCCATGGTTGTTTTTCTCGCCAAGATGCTGTCGGAGGAACAGTCGAAAATTACGCTGTTCGCCAGAGGACTGCTGCCTCCGCTCGGCATTATGGGAGCGGCCTTCGCCATGATTATGCTGCAGCCGGATCTCGGAACGGGCACCGTCATGGTAGGCGCCTCCCTGCTCGTTATTTTTACTGCAGGAGCAAGAATCAAGCATCTGATGTCGCTCGCGCTCGTCGGCGCCGCCGGGTTTGCTGGGCTTGTGCTGGCAGCCCCGTACCGCCTGCAGCGCATCACTGCCTTTCTCGATCCGTGGCAGGATCCGTTAGGAGCCGGTTATCAGGCGATCCAATCTCTATATGCGATTGGGCCGGGAGGGCTTATCGGGCTTGGTCTCGGAGCGAGCCGGCAGAAGTACAATTACGTGCCCGAGCCACAGACAGATTTTATTTTTTCCATTTTGGCAGAAGAGCTTGGCTTTATCGGCGGCGTAGCCGTATTGCTGCTTTTCCTGATACTGGTCTGGCGCGGCATGAGAGCGGCGATGACCGCTCCCGATACGTTCGGCAGTCTGCTGGCCGCAGGCATCGTCGGCATTGTCGCGGTCCAGGTCATTATTAATATCGGCGTCGTCATCGGCTTAATGCCGGTCACGGGCATTACACTGCCGTTAATCAGCTACGGCGGTTCTTCTCTGACCTTGATGCTAACCGCGCTTGGCATCCTGCTCAACATATCACGTTATGCGAGGTGAACGACATGCGGGTCGTGCTTAGCGGCGGCGGTACGGGCGGACATATTTATCCGGCTGTCGCCATCGCACGGGAATGCGAAAAGAGATTTCCCGACTGCACTTTTTTATATATTGGAACAGAAAGAGGCTTGGAAAGCCGGCTTGTGCCGGAAGAAGGTCTTCCGTTTGCTTCTATCGATATTACCGGCTTTAAGCGCAAGCTTTCCATTGATAATGTGAAGACCGTTATGCGGTTTATCCGCGGCGTTACAAAAGCAAAGGCGATGCTGAAGGAATTCAAGCCCGACGTCGTCATTGGCACCGGAGGCTACGTATGCGGCCCGGTGGTCTATGCCGCGTCCAAGCTTGGCATTCCAACCGTCGTCCATGAGCAGAACGTCATTCCCGGGTTGACCAATTCATTTTTAAGCCGTTATGTTAATTCGGTTGCCGTCAGTTATGAGCAATCCTCACCGCATTTCGGCAAGGCGAAGAACGTGGTGTTCTGCGGCAATCCGCGCGCGACGGCTGTCGTCGAAGCCAATCGGGAGCGCGGCTTCGCGTCGCTTGGCCTGCCGATTGACAGCCGAATCGTGCTGGTCGTTGGAGGAAGCCGTGGGGCGCGGGCGATCAATGACGCGATGATCGGCATGGTGCCGCTGCTCAAGCAGCTGCCCGATGTTCATTTCGTTTATGTGACCGGACAGAATTACTATGAATCGACGCGCACAGCGGTGTTGAAAGCAAGCGAAGCGGTACGCAATCATTTGCATGTTCTTCCCTACATCAGCAATATGCCGGAAGTGTTGGCCGCTACCACGCTCGCTGTAAGCCGGGCAGGCGCATCGTCGCTGGCGGAATTGACGGCGCTTGGCATACCGTCCATACTGATTCCGTCACCGAATGTGACGAACAACCATCAAGAAGCGAATGCGCGCTCCTTGCAGGAGGTCGGAGCCGCCGTCATGATAACGGAGAAACAGCTGACAACCGAAGCGTTGTTCGCCCAAATTAAGACTTTGATGACAGACGAGAAGAAACGCAGTCACATGTCTTCGTGCGCCAAGTCGGCCGGACAGCCAGATGCGGCGGCACGAGTCGTAACTGAACTTGAGCGATTGACGGGCAAGTAAAGCTTGCCCGATTTTTTTGCTCGATTACGATATATCGCGAGAAACGACGAAGAATGATCCATGGTTCACCAGCGTGGGCTCCTGTCACACAACGTGTCACACTAACATAAGATACTCTATACATCGTGACAGTCTCCCTACACCGCTGCTTTGAACGAACGACGGCATGATTCAATGTGTGTGACAGTTGGAGAGGTAAAGGAGGTTCATCATATGCTGCAGCAATTTATTTCCCGATATGCCGAACAGAACTTAGGGACATACAAATGTAATGAGCCGCTTGCGCCGTATACAACCTGGAAGATCGGAGGTCCGGCGGATGTGCTCGCCGAACCGGCCGGCAAGGAGCAATTGATTCAGACTGTCAAGCTTCTGCATGACTTGCAAGTGCCTTGGATGACGATCGGCCGCGGCTCTAATATGCTTATTTCCGATAAAGGAGTGCGTGGAGTCGTCATTCATACGGGATCGGCGCTTGATTATGTCCGTCAGGAAGAACACTTGATTCATGCCGGAGCAGGTTATTCGTTTATTAAATTGTCGGTAACCACAAGCAATTTGGGCCTGGCAGGGCTCGAATATGCGGGAGGCATTCCTGGATCGGTCGGCGGGGCCGTGTACATGAATGCGGGGGCACATGGGTCTGACGTGTCACGAATATTTGAATCTGCTGAGATTGTACTGGACACAGGGGAATTGGTGCGTTACGGAGCGGAAGAGATGCAGTTTGCCTACCGCCATTCTGTGCTGCATGAGAAACGGGGCATCGTATTGGAGGCGACGTTCCGGCTCACGCCCGGAGATCGACTAGAGCTCAAAGCCTTGAATGCATCGTACAAGGATCGCCGGCGGCGCACGCAACCGCTGACATCGGCATGCGCGGGCAGCGTATTCCGCAATCCCCCGGGAGATTATTCAGCCCGGCTCGTCGAAGAAGCGGGGTTGAAGGGATTGCGCATCGGCGGAGCCGAAGTTTCCACGCAACACGCCAATTTCATTGTAAACACCGGGCAAGCAACAGCGTCAGACGTGCTCACCCTGATGGAGCGTATCCAACTAACGATAAAGGACCGTTATGGTGTCGAGTTGGTGCCGGAAGTGTTGGTGGTGGGTGAGCGGTAATCTCGGAGGTGATACATTGGACAAATTGGTGATTGAGGGTGGAAAGCCTCTATCAGGAACCATTCGTATCCATGGAGCGAAAAATGCCGCTTTACCGATTTTAGCAGCCGCGATCCTGGCCGACGGTACCGTGAAGCTCGATAATGTCCCGCAATTACTCGATATTGAAGTAATGCTGAACATTTTGCGCCGACTAGGTTGCCGAGCCGTTCAGGACGGTTACACGGTCACTATGGATTCTGCAGGTGCTCACTCGGCCCATGTGCCGGAAGATTTGATGCGCCAGATGCGCTCCTCTATCTTCTTAATGGGGCCGCTGCTTGCGCGTTTCAAGGAGGTTCACATTTATCAGCCTGGCGGCTGCGCCATAGGCGAGCGCAAGATTGATTTGCATTTGCGCGGGCTGCAAGCGCTCGGCGCTGAATTGGAGCAATGCGGCAACCGCATTACATGCCGCGCGGAGCAATTGGAAGGCGCCGAAATTCATTTGGATTTTCCCAGCGTGGGCGCTACCGAAAATATTATGATGGCCGCGGTGCTGGCCGAAGGAACAACGGTAATTACGAATACCGCGCGGGAACCGGAAATTGTTGATCTGCAGCATTTCCTCAACCGAATGGGCGCCAATATTACCGGTGCGGGTTCAGATACGATCATCGTGACCGGGGTGAAGCAGCTCCGCGGATGTCAATACGAGATCATACCTGACCGCATCGTCGCTGGCACGCTGATGATTGCGGCAGCGGCGACGCGCGGTGCGGTGACGCTCACCAATGCCTATGCAGAACATTTAACGGCATTAATCCATATCTTGCGCCGGGCCGGTGTTCAGATTGCAACGAGTAATGGTATAATTAATGTGACCAGCAGCGGGAGGCCGAAAGCGGTGGAACGAACGGTTACATCGCCGTATCCGGCGTTTCCTACGGATTTACAGTCCCAGCTCATGGTCCTTCTATCGCTTGCCGATGGCGTCAGCGTCATGAAGGAGACCGTATTCGAAGGCCGATTCAGGCATGTGGATGAACTGACCCGCATGGGGGCTGATATTCGCGTAGATTTGAGCTCCGCTTTTGTGAGAGGTGTCCAGTCGCTGTACGGCGCTACGGTGGAAGCAACCGATCTGCGTGCGGGTGCCGCGCTCGTTATCGCGGGATTGGCGGCGCAAGGGCGCACCATCGTGGAGCAGGTGCATCATATCGACCGGGGCTACGATCGAATCGAGCATATATTTAGCCGGCTCGGTGCAAGCATCGAACGCTTTACCCCGGTTCCGAAGTTGGATTTCGCAAATGGATAAACGGCAATTAGGCATTTACCGGGTCCCCTCCTACTGCGGAGGGGATTGCGAGTATTTGCGCCAATGTATATATTAGTAGGAGAGGTTGTTTATGCAACCTCCTTTCAATCGCGATTTTATGTATGATAAGAGAATATGATAAGAGAATATGATAAGAGAACGTTTTTTTACTGTCGATGAAGAAGGGGATGAACCCATTGCAAGCAAGAACGATTCCCCCGCTGCCAGACAAGCCGCAGAAGAAGAAGCGGAAAGCGACAAAACTGATTTGGCTTTTATTCGTCTTATTCATCGTCCTGCTCGGAGTGCTGTTCTTCCGTTCCCCGATTAGCAAAATATCGCAAGTACGCTGGATTGGAGAGCATTTTGTAACGAAAGCGGATTTAACCGAAACGAGCGGCCTGAGACCGGGGGAGCCTTTCTTTGGGACAAGCAGCAAGGCCGTTGCCGAGCGGATTCAAGCCAAGTATCCGTTTGTGAAATCGGTGCAGGTCAACAAGCAATTTCCCGGTTCGGTTGAAGTGCATATCCATGAATATGCGGCAGTTGCCTATGAATTGACTGCTGACGGAATGATGCAGGCATGCCTTGAGAACGGCTCGGTCGTCAAGCTTGACGAGCGGCTGAAGACGGTGCTCGAGAAGCCGATGCTCACGCAGTGGGATGGACAGCAAGAGATGAAGTCCAAGCTGAGCAAAGAGCTGGCTAACATACCGAAAGGGCTTCTGGCCGATATTTCCGAGATTCGCTTCTATCCGTCATCCTCCTACCCGGATCGCATTAAGCTGTATACCCGTTCCGGATTCGAGGTCGTAACGAGCGTCGCTTTTTTGCATGATAAGATCGCCTACTTGAGCGGAGTCGTGGAGACGCAGGAGCCAGGCCGCATTACGATGCTGAAGGCCGACTCGTACATCCCGTATTCCAGCCTGCCTGCTTCCGAAGAAGAGGTCGAGCCAGGTTCAGAGGTCGAGGATGCAGCAGATTCAGGCACAGATAGTCAAGAAGCAAACGATAGCGGGACAGAGAACCAGATGGAGCCTGATGCCGAGAAAAACAGTCAAGATGAGTAAAATTTGGAGAAAGAAAAAAACTCTACTCAATAAACGGAAAAAATGCTAGAATAAAGCTTATGGTATTTCCCGTGATCTCCTTCTTTTTTCTTTATGTTTTTATGTATAGTTAAGCCCCTTCATCTATAGCTTCTTTTACATATGGAAGGACTTATCACTAAAAAATTTGTAGAAAAAAGAGGGAATGACTAAACTTTGTTGAATACATACAAAGTGTCCGGGGATACAAACATACCAATTGACTTGGAAGTGGGAGGTGCCACGGGTTGAGCAGCAATGACATCATTGTGAGTTTGGACATCGGTACATCCAAAGTGCGCGCTATCATCGGAGAAATAAACAACGGAACGCTGCAAATCATCGGCGTTGGATCTGCTGACTCAGAAGGTATTCGCAAAGGTGCGATTGTAGATATTGATCAGACCGTTCAATCGATCCGCAATGCAATAGAGCATGCGGAACGAATGGTCGGCATTGAAATTACGGAAGTATACGTAGGCATATCGGGCAATCATATCGGCTTGCAATCGAGCCATGGAGTTGTAGCGGTCTCGAACGAAGACCGTGAAATCGGCGAAGAGGATATTGAGCGTGTGCTCAAAGCGGCAGAAGTTATCGCTTTGCCTCCAGAACGCGAGATAATCGACGTGGTCGCAAAGCAATACGTTGTTGACGGATTGGAAGACATTCATGATCCGCGCGGCATGATTGGAGTACGTCTGGAAGTCGATGCAACGATCATCACGGGTGCGAAGACCGCAATACATAATTTACTGCGATGTGTGGAGAAAGCGGGCTTGCATGTCAAAGACCTTGTGCTGATGTCACTGGCCGGCGGACAGCTGGCTTTATCCAAAGACGAAAAAATGATGGGATCGGTGCTTGTAGACGTAGGCGCCGGAGCGACGACGATTGCGATCTTCCGCGACGGAACGCTTACAGCCACGACAACTTTGCCTATAGGCGGTGACTTCGTCACGAACGATATTGCTTACGGTTTGCGCACAATGTCAGACCATGCGGAGAAAGTGAAGCTGAAATATGGATGCGCATGGATTGACGATGCAGTGGAGGACCAAGTCTTCAAAGTGACCCGTATCGGCAGTAATGTAGAAAAAGAATTCAATCAAGTTTTTTTAGCCAACATCATCGAACCGCGCGTACAAGAAATATTCCATCTTGTCAAAAACGAAGTGAAGCGTCTAGGTTTCACGGAATTGCCTGGCGGTTACATTCTATCCGGTGGCACCGTTTCGATGCCAGGGGTGTTGCATGCGGCGCAAGCCGAGCTGCAAACCTCCGTGCGCATTGCCGTGCCTGATTTTATCGGAGTGCGCGATCCCGGGTTCGTCAGTGGTGTTGGGGTATTGCATCATGTATTGCGCTCCGTTCGTCCACGCAGTGCGGGTGGCGCTAAGAAAGCGGCTGCACGGAAGCAAGCTCCAGTTGAATCATCGAACAAGCCGGGCTTGATTGAACGGTTGAAAAATATGTTTAGTGAATTCATCTAGAGGTTGTTCAAAGAGCCCCCTTTTAATCGCGAAGTATACCAATATGTGTTTTCGGCATTGAATCTTGCATTCACTCAATAAGAGGTTATTGCTTTCGAAGTCGTTTTCATGCGAAATTTGTACTTCTCGTGCTGACAAGCGGTCTTTTTGAACACGGATATTTAATAATAAGTTGACTTCATGCCATCCATGCACAATGAAGGGGAGATGGAGAACTGATGTTGGAATTTGAATTTGAGATGGAACAACTAGCCCAAATTAAAGTTATCGGCGTCGGCGGCGGCGGCAGTAACGCGGTTAACCGCATGATTGATAACGGTGTCCAGGGTGTTGAGTTTATTACGGTTAATACGGATGCGCAGGCGCTGCATTTTGCAAAGTCCGAGCATAAGCTGCAGATCGGGGACAAGCTGACTCGAGGCTTGGGTGCCGGAGCAAATCCGGAAGTGGGGAAGAAAGCGGCTGAGGAATCGCGCGAGCTAATAAGCAACACGCTGAAGGGCGCCGATATGGTGTTCGTTACAGCCGGAATGGGCGGCGGGACAGGTACCGGCGCTGCACCGGTCATTGCCGAAATCGCGAAAGAGTGCGGCGCTTTGACTGTTGGCGTCGTCACACGCCCGTTTACATTCGAAGGCCGCAAGCGCCTTACGCAAGCAGAGATGGGAATCGAAGCTCTGAAAGAGAAAGTCGATACGCTCATCGTCATACCAAATGACCGATTGCTAGAAATTGTAGACAAGAAGACGCCGATGCTGGAAGCATTCCGCGCGGCGGATAACGTGCTTCGTCAGGCTGTACAAGGCATTTCCGACTTAATTGCGGTTCCGGGTCTTATTAACTTGGACTTCGCTGATGTGAAGACGATTATGACTGAACGCGGCTCCGCGTTGATGGGCATCGGTATTGCCAATGGCGAGAATCGAGCAGCGGAAGCGGCACGCAAGGCGATTATGAGTCCGCTTCTGGAGACGTCGATCGATGGGGCACGCGGTGTTATTATGAACATCACGGGCGGTTCGAACCTTTCTTTGTATGAAGTCAATGAAGCAGCCGAGATTGTAACAGAAGCTTCCGATCCGGAAGTGAATATGATTTTCGGTGCCATCATCGACGAGAATATGAATGATGACATTAAGGTTACGGTCATCGCAACCGGATTTGAGCATAAGCCTGCGCCAGCCATACCTGGACGTCGTCCATCGTCTGCTGCTGGCGGCAACGAAGCAGCTGATTCACGCTCTGCATCTGCGCTTCGCCCATTCGGCAATCAGTCATCCGGGGATCAGCTGGATATTCCAACGTTTCTGCGCAACCGGCCCCGTAACACGAACAACGATTAATATGATCAATTGATTAATAAAAGCGTTTGCCTGCTATCAGGCAAACGCTTTTGTCGTTCCTCACCCATGAAAGCTATCATCTGGTAACCCTCGACAAAAAAAGTGCCTTTCTTCGCCCACCTTTAGACAGACTTCGGATACGGGTCTCTTTATACTAATTAATAACTTCCCAATAGTTGGCGGCTTATGAAGGGGGGAAGCACATTGACCGTCATCTATGCTGATCTTTTATTCGGTATGAACTTCATATTGGATTGGACCTTGCTCCGAACGACAGCCTGGATGCGGGGGTTCTCCTTTTCAAAATGGAAGGTTGCTGCCGCGACGGGTGTAGGGACGGCTTATGCTGCTGTGTTATTCATACCGTCATACCCGATTCTTTATACGTACGTAGGCAAAATAATTTTCTCTATAGTTATGCTGCTCATTGCGTTTGGATTTCGCAACGTCGGTTTTTTTGTTAAAACAATCGCCGCTTTTTACTTTTCTGCATTTGTATTGGCCGGCGGTGCCGTCGGCTTGCAATATTTATTTCAAGATGCTAGAGGATGGTCGCTCTTTCGCGAGGCCCGGGAAATGTGGAAGAGCGGCGGAACAGAGCTGCAAATGGGTGCTGGCTTCCTCATCGTGGCGCTGCTGGCTTCCTACGCACTATTTCGTACCGTGTGGAAGCAGAGCAAGCGTCAGCAGCAAGTGGCGAGACAATTGGTTCGGCTGGACATTCAAATCGGTGAAATCAATCGGAGCTGCACAGGCCTGGTAGATACGGGAAATCATCTGAATGATCCCTTAAGCGGCGCGCCAGTCATTGTTACGGAGTCGCGCCTATGGGAGGGAGTCCTGCCGGAAGAATGGCTCGAGCGGCTAAAGCAAGAGGAGCCGCTCGACATGCTGCAATCCATTGGCAACTCAGATGGGAGGTGGCCGCTTGATGAATCCAGGCTGCGCATTATCCCCTATCGAGGAGTGAACCAAGGAATGCAATGGATGATTGGGTTGAAGCCAGACTTCATTCAAGTCATTTCCGAGACAGCTAATTATGTCTGCACAAAAGTGATTATCGGGCTGGACGGAGGGACGCTATCCCACGAAGGCGCGTTTCAGGCGATTATCCATCCGGGCGTGATGGAAGCGGCTGAAACCTGCCCGCCGCATTCCGGAACTCCAGAAGCGGCCACGCAAGCTTCGTAGCATATCGAATCAAATAGGACAGCGCATAGAACGTTTGCAAGTGCGTGTTCAGAAGGGGGCTTTTTGAACAACCTCTGCAATCATCGTTACATAGGAACGCGCTGCAGTCTAGACTGCCCTTTCATCACACGTTTATAGGAGGATTGTCGATGCGGTTGAAATGGAAACTAATGATGCAACTCTATTATTATAGGCTGTTGTTCTGGGTCGGACTAAAGCGCGATGAAATCTATTATATTGGCGGGAGCGAGGCGCTTCCGCCGCCACTGACACGAGAAGAGGAAGAATATTTGCTCTCCAAGCTATCTTCGGGAGAAGCGGCAATACGGGCAATGCTGATTGAGCGCAACTTGCGGCTAGTCGTGTATATTGCAAGAAAGTTCGAGAACACGGGCATTCACATCGAAGATTTGGTATCGATCGGCGCCATCGGGTTGATTAAGGCGGTCAATACGTTCGATCCGGAGAAAAAGATAAAGCTGGCCACGTATGCATCGCGATGCATCGAGAACGAGATTTTGATGTATTTGCGCCGCAATAACAAGACGAGAACGGAAGTATCCTTCGACGAACCGCTCAATATCGACTGGGACGGAAACGAGCTGCTGTTGTCCGACGTGCTGGGCACAGAAAATGATACGATTTACAAAAATATCGAAGAGCAGGTGGATCGCAAATTGCTCCACAAGGCGCTCGACAAGCTGAGTGAAAGAGAACGCATGATCATGGAGCTGCGATTCGGTTTGGCGGATGGGGAAGAGAAGACCCAGAAGGATGTTGCCGATCTCTTGGGCATTTCCCAGTCTTATATTTCCCGGCTGGAAAAGCGGATTATAAAGCGTTTACGCAAAGAATTTAATAAAATGGTGTAGCCTGAATATGTCTATGAGCACCGCTGTTTTTTGTCATTTCGGGTCAGTAAGCGAATGGGATGCAGGAATAAAAATGATCCCCGGGGAGATAATGTACATTAATGTTTCTCCCTGGGAGGTAGTCACGAATGACCCGAAACAAAGTCGAAATTTGCGGTGTCGATACATCGAAGTTACCCGTGCTCACTAACGCCGAAATGAGAGAATTGTTCGTGTCTCTGCAGGAACGAAACGACCGTTCGGCTCGGGAAAAGCTGGTCAACGGTAACTTGCGCCTTGTCCTTAGCGTTATCCAACGCTTTAATAACCGCGGAGAGTTCGTCGATGATCTATTTCAAGTCGGCTGCATCGGATTGATGAAAGCCATCGACAACTTTGACCTGGGACAGAACGTCAAATTCTCAACCTACGCGGTCCCGATGATTATAGGCGAAATACGCCGGTACCTGCGGGACAACAACCCAATTCGGGTGTCACGCAGCTTGCGGGATATCGCGTACAAGGCGTTGCAAGTTCGTGATTCCTTGACGAATCAGAATTCGCGGGAGCCGACGATCAATGAAATCTCAGAGGCTTTAAACGTTCCCAAGGAAGACGTCGTATTTGCGCTTGACGCGATTCAAGACCCCGTCTCGCTGTTTGAACCGATTTATCATGATGGCGGCGATCCGATTTATGTGATGGATCAGATTAGCGACGATAAGAACAAAGACGTGTCTTGGATCGAAGAGATTGTGCTTCGAGAGGCGATGCGTAAACTGAATGAGCGCGAGAAGATGATTTTATCAATGCGTTTTTTTGAAGGAAAAACTCAGATGGAAGTTGCAGATGAGATTGGCATTTCGCAAGCTCAAGTATCACGACTCGAAAAATCCGCTATTAATCAAATGCAGAAGCATGTTCGAACTTAACCCTTTATGTTAAGTTATGCTTACAGCCGACCGCTTAGAAGCGTCGGCTTTTTTTTACGTTTAGGGACACTGCCCGGGCGTAGAGGCGGGGCGAGGAAATGCGTCGGCTGAGCAATGTGTGTCTACAGGAGGTTTTATGCCTCGGAAATGTTAATCGCGGATATAAGGACATTTTGCCCGAACGATACATATACTTAAGTATAGGAGTGCACGTTCAAAAGAGGTTTTTTTAAACAAGCTTTACAAAGCAAGGTCAAATCCAATGTGTCGTGGTGAATGCTATGAAAATATCCGATTTCCAAACGAAGGATGTCATCAATATTGTAGACGGGAAAAAACTAGGGCAAGTTAGCGATGTAGAACTCGATTTAAAGCAGGGGCGCATTGATTCCATTGTCGTGCCCAATTACAGCAAGTTCCTAGGCGTGTTCGGCGGAGGCACGGAACTGGTTATTCCCTGGCGTAATATTGTCAAAATCGGGGCGGACGTTGTGCTCGTCAAAATGGAGGAGACGAAGACGATTCGTGCCGAGGAGTATGAGGACGTGGCGTTTCAGCACAAAACATAGGCTTAGAGGGGCTGTTTATGGTACACTGTACGTTGAGGTGAACAACGATGGAACCTTTTGTGCTTCAGCGAAAAAAACATAACGACGGGCCTGTGCTGCTAGAACTGAAAGGGTGGACGGATGCATATCCGGCATTGACCGCAGGCTTCACGACACGCAGTGGAGGGGTCAGCGAAGGTGGCTGCGGTTCATTGAACTGCGCGCTCCATGTTCAAGACGATGAACAGCATGTAATTGTGAATCGTCAGCGTGTCGCTGAGGCTAGCGGTATGCCATTCGATGCATGGACATGCGCGGAACAAGTGCATGGCAACCATGTGCATATTGTAACGTCGGACGAACGCGGCAGAGGGAGATTGAATCGGGATGATGCGATTCAAAATGCGGATGCTCTGGTTACTGATGTAACAGGGGTCATGTTGACATCGTTCTATGCCGATTGTGTCCCGCTCTTGTTCCTTGACCCGGTGCAGCGGGTTGTCGGACTTGCTCACGCAGGGTGGAAAGGGACGGTAAGCAAAATCGGGCCGGCGACGATACATACAATGATGGCGAATTACGATTGTCGACCTGAACACATTCGTGCAGCGATAGGTCCATCCATCGGACCTTGCTGCTATGAGGTGGACGAGCGTGTCCTGGCAGAGGTGAATCACGTGTTCGCGGCTTGTCCGGAGGCGAGGGCGCATGCGGATACGATCATTCGTCCCACGGCGCCGGGACATGCCATGCTGGATTTGCGGGAACTGAATCGACAATTGTTGAACCAAGCAGGAATTTTGACAACAAATATCGAATGTACTAGTTGGTGTACCGGTTGCCATACGGATATGTTCTTCTCCCACCGCATGGAGGGGGGTGCAACCGGACGCATGATGAGTTGGATTGGTTGGAGGATGACATGATGACGCTGCAGCACCGAATACAAGCTGTAGAACAACGCATACAAGCGGCATGCGATCGAAGCGGCCGCAAGCGAGACGAAATTCAAGTGATTGCTGTGACGAAATATGTGTCGCTTGAAGCAACGGGAGAGGCGATTCGCGCCGGCTTGCCGCATATCGGCGAGAATCGTTGGCAGGATGCGGAAGCGAAATGGAAAGCTTTCGGCGCGGAAGCGACTTGGCATTTTATCGGTTCATTGCAAAGCAACAAAGCGAAGGACGTTGTGGGCAAGTTCGCCTATATTCATTCCTTGGACCGCCTTTCTCTGGCACAGGCCATCGAGAAACGGGCGGCTTCACTGGAAGAACGCGTGCGCTGCTTTATCCAGGTGAACATTTCGGGTGAAGATACGAAGCAAGGGTTGCCTCCAGCGGAGGTGCCGTCGTTCTTGGAACATTTGCGCTCGTTCCCTCATCTTGAGCCGGTCGGATTAATGACAATGGCCCCTTACGAACTGGAACCGGATGCGACAAGACCCGTCTTTCGCGGCTTAAGGCTGCTGCGTGATGAGCTGGAGGCGGCTATGCCCGTATCGTTACCGCATTTATCGATGGGAATGTCCAATGATTTCGAGATTGCCATCGAAGAAGGAGCGACATGGGTTCGGCTTGGTTCCATCCTGGTAGGGAAGGAAGGGGAAGCGTAATGGGTGTGATGAACCGTTTTATGAATTTTCTCGGACTGCAGGAAGAAGAAGAGATCATCGAACGTGAAAAGATAGCGGACGCCGAAGAGCATGAGCTGGATGCGCCGGTATTCGACCAACGCAAGACTTCATCGAAGGGAGCCAACATTGTGAGCATCCATTCACAAAAAGCGGCTAAAGTGGTGCTCTATGAACCCCGATCTTACGATGAAGCGCAAGAGATCGCTGATCATTTGCGCTCGCGGCGCTCAGTCGTCGTGAATTTGCAGCGCGTGCGCAACGACCAAGCTCTGCGCATTATCGACTTCCTAAGCGGAACTGTCTACGCCTTGAGCGGCAATATATCGAAGATTGGCGGTAATATATTTATATGCACGCCGGAGCATATTGAAATTCAAGGTTCCATTACGGAGATGTTCGCGGAAGAGTTTGACTACAATCAAATGAGGTGACCTGAATTTGGAATACCAGGTGTTAACGTACTTGGGCTATTTATATCAGATATACAGATGGCTCATTATTATTTATATTTTGATGTCTTGGGTGCCTAACGTACGCGAAAGCTTCGTGGGTGAAATATTAGGCAAGATCGTAGAACCTTATTTAGCTCCGTTCCGGCGCATTATCCCGCCGATTGGCGGCATGCTCGACATCTCCCCGATCGTAGCTTTGTTCACGCTCCACTTCGTTTATATGGGCTTGTTTGCGGTCGTTCAATATATTTTCTAATGAATGAGGAAGAATATATTGCAGATGTATTCTTGCCTTATCCTTTCCACAGCTGCGGCGTATCCTTGAACCGGGACATGCCGGTCAAGCTGGGGGCAGAGCATGTAAAGGGCGGCGAATAGCAATGACAGCCAACGAACGTATATACGCTCACTTCCATCCGGATGAACGCGCGTTTGTCGATCGCGCATGGGAGTGGGTGATACGCGCTGCACAGCAGCATGAAGTGCGGCGCACCGATTTTATGGATCCGCGGCAAGCCTTTATCGTATCAACGCTTGTCAACCGTGAACCAGATGTTCAGCTTCTGCTGGAAGGCGGTTATGAGCAAGCTGAGCGCAAGCGGGCGTTAATTGCTCCTGATTATGTTTACGCCGAAGGTGAAGAGATGGGGATAGCCGTCATGGAGATCACGTCGTCTGATCGGAAATGGGACGAGCTTGAGCATGGCGATTTTTTGGGCGCAGTGCTTGGCTTAGGAATAAAACGCGATAAAATAGGCGACATTCACATCAGCGAGGATCGTTGCCATATGCTTATTACCGAGGATATTGCCTCTTTCCTCGATACACATCTTCGGCAAGTGCATCGGGTCAATGTGTTTACGGACGTGCTGCCGCTTTCCGAATTGCGTACCGCCGATGTGGAGCTGAACGTGATGCAGCTCAGCGTCGCGTCGCTTCGTCTGGATGGCATCGTGAGCGATGTATTCAGATTAAGCCGCGCGAAGATTGTCGCTCCCATCAAAGCCGGGCGCTGCAAGGTCAACTGGAAAGTTGAAGACAATCCGTCCGCTCTGCTCAGAGCAGGCGATGTTGTGTCGCTGCAGGGCTTTGGACGCTTTAAGGTCATCGATATGGAAGGGATGACAAAGAAAGGCCGCATGCGGATCACGGTGGGGACGTATGCCCGTTAGGAACATTTGGGAACGGGAGCTTGCAGGATTTCTGCATGAATTTGTCGAACAAAAGGATACGCTCTAGGGTTCGTAATTTTGAGGAGGTGCACATCATGCCATTGACACCACTGGATATACATAACAAAGAATTTGGCCGCAAGCTGCGCGGTTACGATGAGGACGAAGTCAACGAATTTCTAGACCAAGTCATTAAAGATTATGAGGCGGCCATTCGCGAGAACAAGGAAATGCAAAGCCATGCCGCAAGCTTGCAGGAGAAGCTCAATCACTTTGCGAACTTGGAAGAAACGTTAAGCAAGACGATCATCGTTGCCCAAGAAGCGGCTGACGAGGTGAAGAGCAATGCGAAGAAAGAAGCGCAGCTCATCATTAAAGAAGCGGAGAAAAATGCGGACCGCATCGTTAACGATGCGCTCACGAAATCCCGCAAAATTGCGATGGAAGTAGAAGAACTGAAGAAGCAAGCTTCCATCTACCGCGCCCGCTTCCGCACGCTGGTGGAAGCGCAGTTGGAGCTTCTCAGCCAAGATGGTTGGGAAGCGCTTGAACGTGCCGAAGTAAAGGAATTGTATTAACCCTCCTCAAGCCGTGTTTGACATTTATGCCAAAACGCGCTATAACTATGTATTATTCGATAAGTAACCGTACGGTCATGTTCTGCGTCAGCACCATGATGTCGCGCTGATGCAGCCTGATCGCAACATAACAGCAATTCTATGACGGGAACGCGCCGTCACGTCCCTTGTTCTCCAGAGAGTCGGAGATGCTGTGAACCGATGAACAAGCCGTGAGTGGACATCATCCCAGAGAAGTTAAGCTGAACCTTGGCAGAAGCTAGCGCACGCATAGGCTCTAAGCTGAGGCTTAACCGGAACCCTACCGTTATCGAGGGCGTGTATAGAATACACGATCAGAGTGCCGTGCAATGAATGAGGGACAACTTATGTCGATGGGCGGAACAAGGGTGGTAACGCGAGATAACCTCGTCCCTTTATGGGATGGGGTTTTTTTATTGCAAACCGATTACGATATGGAGAAAGGAAGAGATATCATGAGAAAAGTGGATGTCAAAGAACGCGCCCGCGAGCGGGAGCTTCGCGTGTTAGCGAAATGGAATCAGGAGCATACGTTTAAGAAATCAATCGAACAGCGCGATGGCAAACCGAACTTCGTATTTTATGAAGGACCGCCTACGGCAAACGGTGCGCCTCACATTGGACACGTGCTTGGACGCGTAATTAAAGATTTCATTTGCCGCTATAAGACGATGGCTGGCTACCGTGTCGTGCGCAAGGCTGGCTGGGATACGCACGGACTGCCTGTCGAGCTTGGCGTGGAGAAGCAGTTGGGTATTTCCGGCAAGCAAGAAATCGAGAACTATGGCGTGGAAGCGTTCGTCAAGAAATGTAAAAACAGCGTCTTCGAATATGAGAAGCAGTGGCGCGAGCTGACCGAAGCGATCGGCTATTGGACGAACCTTGACGATCCTTACATTACGCTCGATAACAACTATATTGAGAGCGTATGGCACATTTTGTCCACGATCCACAATAAAGGGCTCTTGTATCGCGGCCACCGGGTCAGCCCGTATTGCCCATGCTGCCAGACGACGCTGAGCTCGCATGAAGTGGCCCAAGGATATGAAACGGTCAAGGATCTGTCCGCAACCGTAAAGTTCAAATTGCATGATACCGGTGAATACGTGCTGGCTTGGACGACCACGCCTTGGACGCTGCCGGCGCACACTGCGCTGGCGATGAACCCGGATATGGACTATGTACGAGTGCAGCAGGACGATGGCGTCTATATTGTTGCCAAGAACTTGGCAGAAGACGTGATGAATGGACCATATACCATTCTGTCCGAGCATAAAGGCTCCGAATTCATCGGCAAAACGTATGATGCGCCATTTATGTTCATCAAGCCGGAGAAAGGACATCTCATCGTGTCCGCAAGCTTCGTAACGGATTCAAGCGGTACGGGGATCGTCCATATGGCCCCGGCTCACGGGGAAGATGACTATAAGTGCTGCCGCGAGAACGGAATTAGCTTTATCAGCGTTGTCAACACGCAAGGACGCTACACGGATGAAGTAAGCGACTTCGCAGGCCGGTTCGTGAAAGATTGCGACATCGACATCGTGAAGACGTTGTCTGAGCGGGGAACATTGTACAGCAAAGAAAAATACGAGCACAGCTACCCATTCTGCTGGCGCTGCAAAACACCGCTTCTCTATTATGCGACCGAATCGTGGTTCATTAAGACGACAGCGGTTAAAGATCAATTAATTGAAAACAACAACAAGGTTGACTGGTATCCATCCCATATTCGCGAGGGGCGCTTCGGCAACTTTTTGGAAGATCTCGTCGATTGGAACATCAGCCGCAATCGCTACTGGGGGACGCCGCTAAACGTGTGGGTGTGCAGCTCCTGCAAAGGCGAGTATGCGCCGCACAGCCATCAAGATTTGCGTGAGCGCTCGACCGTGCCGATTGCGCCAGACTTGGAGCTCCATAAGCCATATGTGGACGAAGTGAAGCTTCGTTGTCCTCATTGCGATCACGGCGAGATGGAACGCACCTCAGAAGTCATTGACGTCTGGTTTGACAGCGGATCGATGCCATTTGCGCAGCATCATCATCCATTCGGCGATGAGAAGAACTTCAATGAGCAATATCCGGCAGATATCATTTGCGAGGGAATCGACCAAACTCGCGGCTGGTTCTTCAGCTTGCTCGCTGTCTCGACATTGTACAACGGCAAAGCGCCGTATAAGGCGGTCATTGCGACCGGACATATTTTGGATGAGAACGGGCAAAAGATGTCCAAATCCAAAGGCAACGTCATCGATCCTTGGGAAATCATCAACGAGTATGGCACCGACGCCTTCCGTTGGGCTTTGTTATCTGACAGCGCGCCATGGAACTCCAAGCGGTTCTCGAAGCAGATTGTAGCCGAGGCGAAATCCAAAGTGATCGATACGCTCGTAAATACGCACGCTTTCTATGCGTTGTACGCGACTATCGACCAGTATGATCCGCAGGCGTATGAGGAGCGTCCCTCTGCCAACAAGCTGGATCGGTGGATTCTGTCCCGCCTCCATACGTTAATGGCCACGGTAAGCAAAGGGCTGCAAGCGAACGATTTCTTGAATCCGGCGAAGGCGATCGAAGTATACGTAGACGAGTTGAGCAACTGGTATATCCGCCGCTCACGCGATCGCTTCTGGGGCAGCGAGATGACGGAAGACAAACTGTCGGCGTATCAGACGCTCCGCACGGTGCTGATAACCCTGGCGAAGATGATTGCGCCATACGCTCCGATGGTAGCCGAAGATATCTACACAAATCTGGGCGGCGAGTGCCAAAGCGTTCATTTAGCCGAATATCCCCAAGCCGATACGGCTATGGTGGATGCAGAGCTGGAGCGTGACATGGAGACAGCGCGCCAAATCGTTGAGCTTGCGCGCAACGTCCGCAACGAAACGAGCATCAAGACACGCCAACCGCTGTCCGAGCTCATTATTTCCATGGATCGCCAGTTCGATCTGGCTGGCTATGAAGAGGTGATTAAGGACGAAATCAATGTGAAGGATATCCGCATTGAGACGAGCGATAATGGCTTTGTTGATTTCGCCTTGAAGCTGAACCTGAAAGTGGCGGGGAAAAAATACGGGAAGAATGTCGGGCCGATGCAAGCCCGCTTGAAAGCAATGACTGCCGCAGAGACGCGCGAAATCGTCGAGCGAGGTGAATGGAGCTTCACCAGCGCCGATGGCGAGACTTTGGTCGTTACAAGTGAGGAGCTGCTCATTGAGAAGCAGGCGAAGGCTGGCTTTGCATCCGCGTCCGGTTATCAGATGACGGTTGCGCTCAATACGGACATTACGCCGGAGCTTGAACAGGAAGGCTGGGTGCGTGAAGTCGTCCGTGGTATCCAAGATACGCGCAAAAAGCTTGATTTGCCAATTGAGAAACGCGTTGACATCGTATTGGATGTCGATGACGAGTTGAAGGCGGCCATTCAAACATTCGAATCGACGTTGCGCGACAATGTGCTTGTCGCTACCTTATCATTCGGTGCGGTCGATGCCATGGAGACGATCGATCTGGGCCAGAAGACAATCCGCGTGCATATCGCTTAAAGAAACACTTCGTTGCGGCAAGGGAATGAGCATTACTTCCAAGGGAACAATAATGGCAAACGCCGCTTGCAGCACATAAATAGGAAAGGAGAGCGTTGACCTTGCAGGACACTTATCCAGCATCAGGTCGCGCTCTTTTCCATTACGGTACAGTGAAGTCTGTTCTAGGCAGCGATAAAGCGTAAACCAAAACATTTTGTAAGGCGATAAAAAACTCACCGTTTGGTCTTAGTGAGGGAGGCATGACAATGTCAGGACAAAGACAAAATAACGATAAGAAGGAACAGGAACAACAAAAAAAAGAGACCATCACCATCGAATTCCCGGCTGCAATTCCCGGCAATGATGAAGAAGAACGGAAAATGATGAAGACGATACATGACTATACCTTCCGCATGGCGCAACAAATGGAGAAGTCCCGTATTTACGAATATACGGAACTTCAGTTGAATCCCCGCCGATTAATATGGGTTAACCTTATGGGAGGCATGGCGCGGGGGGTTGGGATTGCAATTGGATTCTCCATTTTTACGGCCATTATTGTATATATATTGCAATATCTTGGGGCGCTGAATTTACCTATCATCGGTGATTTCATTGCAGATATTGTGCGCATCGTTCAGCGTCAGCTGGACACGAAGTTCTATTAAAGCGGTTGAAGCGCCATGATTAGTGCAAATCCGGGTCTGCGTAGTCAGTCAGATCGATATGCTCATCTTCTTCGAGCAAAGGAATTCCTTCACCATTTTCCATGTATTGTCTATACTGGCGATTGCGGACGATAGATACATGACGGCCTGTAATATCTGTAGCGACGAAGCTTTCGAACGCTTCAACGCCGCCATCCAATTCTTCGGATGCTTCGATTACCAGGTCATCATAGCCGTCCGCATCGCGTTCCTCGTGCAGCGCTGGAGAATCCGACGTGCCCCAGGCTTCAACGATCTGCCATGCATCTTCGCCGTCGAAGCCATTCTGAGTATCCAACTCGTCCAGGCTGGTGCGGCCGAAGGGAGGAGCCAAAAATTCCTCTTCCACCGGACGCCGATCCGATACAAAGGTCTCCGGGCAATGCGGAGCGCAATACATTGTCGAAGGAACCGCTTCAAGCCGCTCGTAAGGAATATGTTCACCGCATACGACGCAAATGCCGTACGTCCCTTTTTGCATCATGCCCAATGCGGTGTCAATTCGTTCAAGCAATATTTCATCATGTTCATTCAGCGCGATGTCTTTGCCGCGCTCATACATTTCCGTCGCCATATCGGCGGGGTGGTTATCATTGGTTGAGAGCTCGCCAGTGTTTTCGCGCAATGATTGGGACAGGCCATAATGATCTCCTTGCTTCAAGCGCCGTTCGAGGCTTGCCTTCGACTCGATTAAGTTTTGCCGTAAGCTTGCTAATTGGTCTGCAGTCAATTGAGGCATCGTTCGCAAGACTCCTTTCGGGTTGACGTAACGCTTACGTATAGATTGTGCGTTTTAGGCAAAAAACTTCGTGGTAAATGAAACAGAGGCTGGGTTGGATTGGACGCCATTTTTCAACCTGTGATACAATGAGCGGGGCAGTAATTAAGCAAGAAATACATACAAAATGAGGTGACAATCGCCCGTGTGGTACTATATCATCGCTCTAATCGTTTTTTTGATTGATCAGGGCACAAAGTGGATAATCGCTACAAAGTTGGAATTATATGAACAAATTTCAGTAATCGGTAATTTCTTTCTCATTACTTCTCATCGCAATACAGGCGCCGCATTCAGCATTCTGGAAAATCAACGGTGGTTTTTTGTTATCGTGACGATAATCGTCGTATCAGGGATCATTTGGTATATGCAAAAGATTAAACATCAACAAGGCGTCATCTTGCCGTTGGGACTCAGTCTCATCTTAGGGGGAGCAGTCGGCAATTTCCTTGACCGCCTTCTGACGGGAGAGGTTGTCGATTTTCTGCAATTCAACTTCGGTTCCTACACCTTTCCAATCTTTAATATTGCGGATACCGGGATTTGTGTCGGAGTCGGCTTCGTTCTGCTTGATGCTTTGCTGACGGTAAAGCATGAAAAGGAGCTGGAGAAGACGAAGGGGCAAGACAACCCCGAGGCTAACAATCAATAAAGCCATAAAGCAGACATTTACGATGCGTGTTCAAAAAGGACAGATTTCTGAACAGCTATATAAGGAAGGATAATTGCAATGAGCAAGCATTTACAACATGACGCAGGTCAGGCCGACAGTGAAGAGCGGGAGGTTTTCATATGGACGGTTCAGGCTGAGCATGCTAAGGAACGGATCGATAAATATATAACCGACTCCATAGAAGAAGACGTATCGCGCTCCCAAGTGCAGCTGTGGATCCGCGATCGGGCCATTCAAGTGAACGGGCAAGCGGTAAAGCCGAATTATAAAGTACTCGAAGGCGATATGATTGAGCTGAAGATGCCTGATCCGGCTCCCGTCGATATTATAGCGGAACCGATTCCGCTCGATATTTATTATGAGGATGCCGATGTCGTCGTCATTAACAAACCGCGCGGCATGGTCGTGCATCCCGCTCCGGGACACACTTCAGGCACGGTCGTCAATGCGCTTATGTACCACTGCAAAGACTTGTCGGGCATTAACGGCGAGCTGCGGCCGGGCATTGTGCACCGGATTGATAAAGATACTTCAGGTCTGCTGATGGCGGCGAAGAACGATCGCGCGCATGTTCATCTTGCGGCCCAATTGAAAGAGCACTCGGTCATGCGCAAATATATGGCATTGGTGCACGGCAACGTTCCGCACGATCAAGGCACAATCGACGCTCCGATTGGACGTGACTCTTATGATCGCAAAATGTACACGGTAACGGAGCGCAACAGCAAGCATGCGGTGACGCACTTTAAAGTGCTGGAGCGATTTGGAGATGCGACATTGGTTGAACTTCAGCTAGAGACGGGACGTACGCATCAAATACGCGTCCATATGAAGTTTATCGGGCATCCGCTCGTAGGCGATCCGATGTACAGCCGAGGTACCCGGGGCTTATCGATGGATGGTCAGGCACTGCATGCGGCTACGCTCGGATTTGTGCATCCGACATCCGGCGAGACGCTTGAATTTTCAGCCCCGCTGCCGGAAGATATGGAGCTGCTGCTGCAATCCATTCGCAATAGATAGGTAAATTCATGCAAACCATCCTTCACTTAAATCAGTATATATTAGAATGATGTGGACAGCTGTCGTGTAATTAATGCAAATTGTTAAATGAATGATCCATTCCTTTCAATGACCGATTCCAGCATAGTAGTAGTGCAAGTTCAAATTCAGCCCGCTGCTGGGTGACTTTTGAACATCAGCTTATAGCATTAAGCACAAGCTTGAACGATTCATTGAGAGAAGGAGCTGCATTACAGTGACAATACAACGTTATCAGGACACATTCATTCAACAGAACTTTGCCGAACGCATTGGCGGAGCGAATTATGGCAAAGACACGAATATTTATAAATTCGAGAAAATTAAACGTGCCAAAGCGGCTGCAAAGCAAGCACAACCTCATGTGGAGCTAATTGACATGGGGGTAGGCGAGCCGGATGAGATGGCCGATGCCGGCATTGTGGCGAAGCTGGCTGAAGAAGCGGCAAAGCCGGAGAATCGCGGCTATGCCGATAACGGGATTGCTGAATTTAAAAGAGCGGCAGCCGACTATTTGCGCCAAGTATTCGGGGTGCATGACATTGATCCGGACACGGAAGTGCTTCACTCCATTGGGACGAAGCCTGCGCTGGCTATGCTTCCGTCCTGCTTCATCAATCCGGGAGACGTGACCATTATGACGGTTCCGGGATATCCGGTTATGGGTACGCATACCAAGTATTTAGGTGGAGAAGTGTATAACATTCCGCTGACGAAGGAACAACAATTTCTGCCCGATTTAGAACGGATTCCGCAAGACATATGCCGCCGTGCCAAGCTGCTTTATTTGAACTATCCGAACAATCCGACTGGTGCGGCGGCAACGGTTGAATTTTTCGAGAAAGCGATCGCGTGGGCAAAACAGCATGAAGTCATTATCGTTCATGATGCTCCCTATGCCGCATTAACGTTCGATGGGGCCAAGCCTTTCAGCTTCCTTAGCGTTCCTGGCGCAAGAGATGTGGGGGTGGAGCTTCACTCCCTGTCGAAATCTTATAACATGACGGGCTGGCGCATTGGATTTATTGCGGGTAACCCGCTTATCGTCAAAGCATTCGGCGATGTGAAGGACAACAACGATTCGGGGCAGTTTATCGCCATTCAGAAAGCTGCGGCATATGGGCTTTCGCATCCGGAAATTACCGAAGCGATTGCGAACAAATATTCACGCCGTCACGACATGCTCGTATCAGCATTGAACGAAGCGGGATTCCGTGCCGAGAAGCCAAAAGGCTCTTTCTTCTTATACGTGGAGGCGCCAAAAGCGATTAAGAACGGTCCCGAGTTTGCAACGGGAGAAGATTTCTCCCAGTACCTGATCCGGGAAAAGCTGATTTCCACGGTTCCTTGGGATGACGCGGGCAAATTTATTCGGTTCTCGGTTACGTTTGAAGCCGATGGCGAAGCGGACGAGCGCCGTGTCATTGCGGAGCTGAAGCGCAGACTGACAGATGTGGAATATATTTTTTGATTGGCTCTGCTTGACAGGATGCAGGTGAAGTGGGATAATTCTGTTAAATGAATATTGAACCTTTAATTCAGTCCCGAGAGGCTGGCAAGGTAACGCTCATTGCGAGAAAGGACTCGTGAAGGGTGAAGGTCTTCTAGTGCAATCACTAACTACCAGAGAGTGGAAAGTGATTGGAACTGCTGCAAGGTCTTCTTATGCCCTAGTCACGTTGTGCCCTTTCGCGCTCACTGATGAAGCATACAACTCCTTGCCTGCGGGCAAGGAGTTTTTTTGTGCGCGTAACCGAGAACACTTAACGAGGTTGCTAAGAAGTGAATCACGCGCTTAAAAAATGGCCTTGGTTGACATGGGTCTGATAACGGAAGGAGTAATCACCCAAATGAGTACGGCAGACTTCAACATTATTATGGATGAAGCGGGGATTCGGCGTGCGCTTACCCGGATTGCCCACGAAATACTTGAACGCAACAAAGGAATTGACAATTGCGTGCTGGTCGGAATTCGAACGAGAGGCATTTACATTGCGCGGCGAATCGCGGAACGAATCCAGCTCATCGAGAATACGAGCATACAGGTCGTAGAGCTTGACATTACGGGTTATCGGGATGACAAGAAAAAAGAGGAGCGGGAGATGGCAGCCATAAGCGAACCTTTCCCGATACAAGATACAAAAGTGATTTTATGCGATGACGTGCTGTACACCGGCCGCACGATTCGAGCGGCGATGGACGCCCTCATGGACCAAGGACGGCCGCAAATGATACAGCTGGCGGTTCTGGCGGACCGGGGACATCGGGAACTGCCGATACGGCCGGATTATGTAGGCAAGAACGTGCCGACCTCGCGTACGGAAGAAATCGAAGTGGCGCTTACAGAAATCGATGGCATCGATGAAGTGAAAATCGTACACCACAGGGGGCAGCAGCAATGACAATGGTACAAATGGAACGTGCGGTGAAGGAGCGCAGCTTGCTCGGACTCAAGGAGCTTGGCATGCAGGAGATTGAATCGATTCTGGATCGCGCCGCTTACTGGGAGCAGCAGCCCATCAAGGTGAACGATGTTCTTCGGCACAAATTCGTTGCAAATATGTTCTTCGAGAACAGCACTCGCACCCGCTGTTCGTTCGAAGTGGCCGAGAAGCGGCTTGGTGCAGAAGTGATTAACTTCACGGCTGCGGCTTCCAGCGTAGAGAAGGGCGAATCCATCTATGACACGGTTCGCACGCTGGAATCGATGGGGATGGATGCAGGAGTGATTCGCCTAAAGCCGGTAGGTCTCTTGGAACAAATTGCGGAGCGCGTCAAAATGCCACTCGTCAATGCAGGGGACGGCATCAATGAGCACCCGACCCAGGCTTTACTCGATATGTATACGATGAGAAAGCAATTCGGGCAGCTGAACGGCCTTAACGTAGCGATAGTCGGAGATGTCGAGCACAGCCGCGTTGCACGCTCCAATCTATGGGCGCTGCGCAAGTTCGGGGCACGGGTAAGCTTCTGCGCTCCGGACAATATGCGCACACACGATGTGGATGTGCCATATGTCACCATGAATGAGGCGCTGCAAGCCGATGTCGTCATGATGCTGCGAGTTCAATTGGAACGTCATGAATCGAATATGCTGAGCTCGGCGGAGCAATACAGGGCCGCTTACGGGCTAACACTTGAACGCGTTGCACGAATGAAATCTCACGCCATCATTATGCATCCCGCGCCGGTTAACCGCAACGTTGAAATTGACGACAGTGTCGTCGAGTGTGAACAGGCCCGTATCTTCGACCAAATGGCGAATGGTGTGCCGGTGCGAATGGCGGTTATGGAACGGGCCATGGCTTAATTATAGAAAGAGTTAATTATCCGATAGAGAACGGAACAGCACGCACGATGAGAGGAGAAATAATCGATGCTAGTTATAACAAACGCAACGGTGCTTGCCAATGAAGGGGAAATGAAATCCGCGCACATTTGGATAGAGGATGGGGTCATCAGCAGGTTGACGGATACGAAGGAGCCGATTCCCGCACATGCTGAAGTTCGTGATGCAGCAGGAAACTTCGTATCGCCGGGATTTATCGACATGCACGTCCACCTGCGCGAGCCGGGATTTGAACATAAAGAAACGATTGCGACGGGAACGCGTTCGGCGGCGAAGGGCGGATTCACCACTATCGCCTGCATGCCGAATACGCGACCGGTTACCGATACTCCGGAAACGGTGCAGCTCATATTGGATAAGGCTGAACAGGAAGGTATCGTAAAGGTTCTGCCTTACGGTTCCATTACGAAGAATGAGCTCGGAAGAGAACTGACGGATTTCGTGGCGCTGAAGCAAGCCGGTGTAATCGGCTTCACGGATGACGGTGTCGGCGTGCAAAACGCCCAGATGATGAAGGATGCGATGAAGTGGGCCAAAGAGCTCGACATGCCGGTCATTGCGCATTGCGAGGATGATTCGCTGGTCAAAGGGGCGGCGGTGACAGACGGTGAGTTCGCCCGCAAGCACGGATTGAAGGGAATTCCGAACGAGTCTGAGGCGATTCATGTGGGGCGCGATATTTTGCTCTCCGAAGCGACAGGCGTGCATTACCATGTGTGTCACGTCAGCACGGAGCAGTCCATTCGACTTATCCGCCAAGCGAAGCAGTTCGGCATTCGGGTTACAGCCGAGGTATGCCCGCACCATCTGCTTCTGTCTGATGAAGACATTCCGGGAATGGACGCAAATTGGAAGATGAATCCGCCGCTGCGCACACCGCGGGACGTTGCGGCATGCATCGAAGCGCTCGAAGACGGAACTATCGATATAGTCGTAACCGACCACGCTCCGCACAGTGAAGAAGAGAAGGCGAAAGGAATGGACTTGGCTCCATTCGGCATCGTAGGATTGGAGACTGCGTTCCCGCTGTTGTATACGAAATTCGTCGCTACGGGCAAATGGCCGCTCGGCTTGTTGGTGAAGCGGATGACGGCAGACCCGGCCAATATCTTCGGGTTACCGACAGGCCGCTTGGAGGAAGGCGCACCGGCAGACATAACGGTCATTGATTTGGAGACCGAACATGAAGTGGACCCGAGCGCCTTTCTAACGAAGGGCCGCAACACGCCGTTTACCGGTTGGAAGCTGAAAGGCTGGCCGGTGATGACGCTGGTGGACGGTCGGGTCGTCTGGAGCAAGTAACCTGGAGCATGCACGGATGGAACGGAACAGACATAGATGTGCCCGGACAGCTTGAATGAATTGTCCGGCAAGGACAAGAGACAGAGAGAGCGAGGAGTGACGAACATGCAAGCAAGATTGATGTTGGAAGACGGAACCCTATTTACAGGCGCTGCATTCGGGGCGGATGGTGAATCTGCCGGAGAGGTCGTATTCAATACGGGAATTACAGGTTATCAAGAGGTGCTGTCCGACCCGTCTTACTGCGGTCAAATCGTGACGATGACATACCCGCTCATCGGCAACTATGGCATTACGCGCGACGATTTCGAAGCGATTCGCCCTTACGTGCATGGCTTTGTCGTGCGCCGTCACGAAGTGACGCCCAGCAACTGGCGCGCGGAGTATACGGTGGACCGCCTGTTGAAAGAATACGGCATCGTCGGCATTAGCGGCATCGACACACGCATGTTGACGCGCAAGCTGCGCCATTTCGGAACGATGAAGGGGATTCTGACCACAGGCAGCCAGCCCGTTGATGAGCTGAAAGAAATGCTTGGCGTCACTGAACTGATGCGTGACCAGGTGGCTCGCACATCGACGATCCAATTGTTCTCCAGTCCTGGCGACAAAGAACGGATTGTACTGGTTGACTTCGGAGCGAAGAGCGGCATTTTGCGCGAATTAACGAAGCGCGGCTGCGATGTTGTCGTCGTGCCGCACGACACGACGGCAGAAGAGATTCGCCGCCTCCGTCCGGATGGCATCCAATTGTCGAACGGGCCTGGGGATCCGAAAGATGTGCCCCATGCCGTGAACATGATTCAGGAGCTGCTCGGAGAGATTCCCATCTTCGGCATCTGCTTGGGCCATCAGCTCTTCGCGCTCGCTTGCGGCGCGGATACGGGCAAGCTGAAGTTCGGTCACCGCGGCGGCAACCATCCGGTTAAAGAATTGGCCACGAACCGCTGCTACATTACTTCTCAGAACCATGGCTATACGGTAGTGGAAGAGTCGATTCAAGGCACGGACTTGGTCGTCACGCACATCAACAACAACGATAAGACAATCGAAGGCTTGAAGCATGCGAACGCGCCTGCGTTCTCGGTGCAATACCATCCGGAGGCGGCTCCGGGGCCGTATGACAATAGCTATCTGTTCGATGATTTTATAGAAATGATTCGCGAGCACAAACGCAATCAACCGCAAATTTCGCGCCAAGCGGAACTCGTAGCACAGCTGAAAGGGGAACTATAATATGCCTAAAAACAAAGACCTCAAGAAAATTCTTGTCATCGGTTCGGGTCCGATTGTCATCGGTCAGGCAGCGGAATTCGACTATGCGGGAACGCAAGCCTGTGAAGCATTGAAAGAAGAAGGCATGGAAGTTGTTCTCATTAACAGCAATCCCGCTACGATTATGACAGATACGAACATGGCGGATAAGGTGTACATCGAACCGATTACGCTCGATTTCGTCACGCAAATTATCCGTCAAGAGCGTCCGGACGGCTTGTTGCCGACTCTGGGCGGCCAGACTGGCTTGAACATGGCGGTGGAATTAGCGCGCGCCGGCGTGTTGGAGCGGGAAAATGTGCGCTTGCTCGGAACGCAGCTTGATGCAATCGAGCGTGCGGAAGACCGCGACTTGTTCCGTGAGCTTATGCGCGAGCTGGAGCAGCCGGTACCGGAGAGCACGATTGTGAATTCGGTGCAGGAGGCCGTTGATTTTGCGAATGAGATTGGCTATCCGATTATCGTTCGTCCGGCGTACACGCTTGGCGGTACGGGCGGCGGGATTTGCGACAATGAAGAGGAACTGCTTGAGACGGTAGCGTCCGGTATCCGCTATAGCCCGATTGGACAATGCTTGATTGAGAAGAGTATCGCCGGTATGAAAGAAGTGGAATACGAAGTGATGCGCGATGCCAATGACAACTGCATCGTCGTGTGCAACATGGAAAACTTCGACCCGGTTGGTGTCCATACAGGTGACAGCATTGTCGTCGCGCCAAGCCAAACGCTGTCCGACCGCGAGTACCAAATGCTGCGCTCGGCATCGCTTAAAATCATTCGCGCCTTGAATATTGAAGGCGGATGTAACGTGCAGTTCGCGCTTGACCCGTTCAGCTATCAATATTATGTCATCGAAGTGAACCCGCGCGTAAGCCGTTCGTCGGCTCTCGCATCGAAAGCGACGGGCTATCCGATTGCGAAGATGGCGGCAAAAATTGCGATTGGCTACACGCTCGACGAAATTGTGAACCCGGTAACGGGGCAAACATATGCCTGCTTCGAGCCGACGCTCGACTACATCGTATCGAAGATACCGCGTTGGCCGTTCGATAAATTTACGCAAGCGAACCGCAAGCTCGGTACGCAGATGAAAGCGACCGGCGAAGTGATGGCGATCGGACGCACGTTTGAAGAATCCATGCACAAAGCGATTCGTTCGCTTGAAATCGGCACGCACCGCCTGTACTTGAAAGGCACGGAGCTGCTTGACGAAGATACGCTGCAAGCGCGCTTGAAGGCGCCGGATGACGAGCGCTTGTTCCTGCTCGCCGAAGCGTATCGCCGCGGCTACACGCTGCAGCAGCTGCAAGACTTGACGAAGATCGATTGGTGGTTCCTCGATAAGATTGAGGCTATGGTCCAATTCGAAAACGTCATTCGCGCTGACGAGACTCTACCGGCAGAGACGCTCTATGAGGCCAAGCGCATGGGCTTCACCGACCGGGCCATTGCGGAGCTGCGCAGTGAAGCGCATCCGGGCGGCGGGTGCACGAAGGAAGAAGAAGTGCGCCGCTTCCGCAAACAGCAAGGCTTTAATCCGGTATATAAAATGGTTGATACATGTGCGGCGGAATTCGAAGCGACGACGCCATACTACTACTCGACTTACGAGACCGAAAATGAAGTGATTGAATCCGCCAAAGAAAAAGTCATCGTGCTTGGCTCCGGGCCAATCCGCATCGGTCAAGGCATTGAATTCGATTACTCCACCGTGCATGCGGTATGGGCGATTCAGGACGCCGGTTACGAAGCGGTCATCATCAACAACAACCCGGAAACGGTATCGACCGACTTCAATACTTCCGACCGCTTGTACTTCGAGCCGCTCTTCTTCGAAGACGTCATGAACGTTATCGAGCAGGAGAAGCCGATTGGCGTCATCGTGCAATTCGGTGGACAGACGGCCATCAACTTGGCAGCGCCGCTTGCCAAGGAGGGCGTGCGCATTCTGGGCTCGAGCCTGGAAAGCATCGATGAGGCGGAAGACCGCAAAAAGTTCGAAGCGCTGCTGTCCCGTCTGGACATCGCGCAGCCGAAGGGCAGTACGGTTACCTCGGTCGACGAAGCGGTAGGTACCGCACAAGGTCTTGGCTATCCGGTGCTCGTACGCCCATCCTACGTCCTCGGCGGGCGCGCGATGGAAATTGTGTACTCGGATAACGAGCTCTTGAATTATATGGAGCAGGCCGTAAAAATCAATCCGGAGCATCCGGTTCTGATTGACCGCTACATGCTGGGAAAAGAAGTGGAAGTCGACGCGATTTGCGATGGCGAAACGGTGCTTATTCCAGGCATTATGGAACACGTCGAACGCGCTGGCGTTCACTCCGGCGACTCGATTGCGGTCTATCCGCCGCAGCATCTGTCGGCTGAATTGAAGCAGCAGGTCGTCGACATTACGATTCGGATTGCGAAAGAATTGAACACGGTCGGACTTATAAACATCCAGTTCGTCATCTATAAAGAACAAGTGTACGTTATCGAGGTGAACCCGCGTTCCTCCCGTACGGTGCCGTTCTTGAGCAAAGTTACGAACATTCCGATGGCGAATGTTGCAACAAAGCTTATTTTGGGAGCCAAGCTGTCTGAGCTGGGGTATCAAGAAGGCTTGTGGCCGGAAGATGACCATGTATCGGTAAAAGTGCCGGTGTTCTCCTTCGCGAAGCTGCGCCGTGTCGAGCCGACGCTCGGACCGGAGATGAAATCGACGGGCGAAGTCATGGGGCGTGACGTTCAATATGCGAAAGCTCTCTACAAAGGCCTTATCGGGTCGGGCATGAAAATCCCGGCGACGGGCGCCATTATATGCACGGTAGCGGATAAGGACAAGGAAGAAGCGGCCGAGCTTATGCGCGGCTTCGTCAATCTAGGCTACAAAATCATTGCCACGGGCGGTACGGCTACGGCGCTGGAAGACGCGGGCCTTATCGTCACGCGGGTGAAAAAGCTGACCGAGGGTTCTCCGAATATTTTGGACCTGATTCGCAACGGCGAAGCTCACTTTGTCGTCAATACGCTCACGAAGGGCAAGACGCCGGAACGCGACGGTTTCCGCATCCGCCGCGAAGCGGTAGAGAACGGCGTCGTCTGCATGACTTCGCTTGATACCGTACGCGCGCTGCTCGGCATGCTGGAGCAGATTAATTTCTCCTCCCGTCCGATGCCTGCTTTCCACAACCATAGTTAAGCGGAGCTATAAAGCATAGCACAATCGCATAGAGGGTAAGCGGGGAGGCCTTCCGGCCTCCCTGGATTGTGAATATGTGCCTCAATCCGGCAGTACGGACCGGTTTACTTACTATCGCGTATTCAATAACGGACTTTGAACAACCGCTTCAAATGGAAAGGCAGAGTGATATCAACGATGAATCAACACATAAATGCGGCTGACGCAGCCGGACGGATAATGGTAGCGCTCGACTACCCGCATGCGGAGGCAGCCAGGCAGCTAATCAAGGAGCTTGCAGGCATTCCATGCTACATGAAGGTGGGGATGCAGCTTTTTTACGCGGCAGGTCCGGCATTTGTCCGTGAATTGAAGGATTGCGGCTATAAAGTGTTTCTCGACGTCAAAATGCATGATATTCCGAACACGGTCAAGGGGGGAGCAAACAGCGTGACGAAGCTGGGCGCCGACATGTTCAACGTTCATGCCGCCGGCGGCGCGAGCATGATGAGAGCGGCAATGGAAGGCGTGCAAGCGGCTTTGGCGGAAGACGCATCGCTGCAGAGGCCCGTCGTCATTGCCGTTACCCAGCTGACGAGCACGAATCAGCTGGTAATGAACGATGAGATCGGCATCCCCGGTGCGGTGGAGGAAGCGGTCGTGCGCTATGCGAAGCTGACGCAGGAAGCGGGGCTTGCTGGAGTAGTCGCTTCACCGCAGGAAGTGACGCGCATCAAGGCGGCTTGCGGCGCCGGGTTCAAGACGGTTACGCCGGGCATCAGGCCCGCAGGAAGCGAGAAGGGCGACCAATCCCGCGTCATGACTCCGCGCGAAGCGTTCGCTTGCGGCACGGATTACATTGTGGTCGGGCGTCCCATTACGGCTGCGCCGAACCCGCGCGCAGCATTGGAATCAATCTTAGAGGAGCTGTTGAACTCATGACAACGACAAACCTGGAACGAACGATTGCAAGCCATTTATTGAATATTCAAGCGGTGGCATTGCGTCCGCAAGAGCCGTTCACTTGGACTTCCGGCATTAAATCGCCGATTTACTGCGACAACCGCTTGACGATGTCCTATCCGGACATTCGCGCCGCGATTGCGGAAGGCTTCGCCTCCTTGGTCAAGGAATACGCGTCCGATGCAGAGGTCATTGCGGGGACGGCTACGGCTGGCATACCGCATGCGGCATGGGTGGCAGACAAGCTTGGATTGCCAATGGCATACATTCGCGACAAAGCGAAGGGACACGGGAAGCAAAATCAAATTGAAGGCATAATCCGCCCCGGACAAAAAGTCGTCGTCATCGAAGATTTGATTTCAACGGGCGGCAGCTCGCTGAAGGCTGCGCTTGCGGTCAAGGAAGCCGGAGCCGAACCGCTTGCGGTATTTGCCATCTTCAGCTACCAGCTGGACAAAGCCGTATCGGCTTTTGCGGAAGCAGGCATACCGCTTCGCACCTTGTCCAATTATTCGGCGCTGATCGATACGGCGCTGGAGCTCGGCGTCATCCAAGCCTCTGATTTGGATGTGTTGAAGGCTTGGCGCCGTGATCCTGCCAGCTGGATCAACTAGGTTGACACCGTGGAAAGACCTGATCGAGTACGCGATCAGGTCTTTTTGTCATTATTAAGGAAAGTTTAAGCTTTTGAAGCGCAAAAGCGAAATCAGCCTTTTTTATGGTATAAAAACGGCCTCTACACGCCAGCGATCATCGCTGAAGGCCTCCATAGAGGTTTTTTTGCATGGAAATGTTGCGTAGGCCAAGATGAAATAAAGCTCGATTTCTGAAATTTGGTAAATTTATTGTAGTAAAACTGGAAAAAGCGTTACAAACTTTGTAACTTTTCATATCATTCAATCGTTTATACTTTAGGAGAGTTTGACGTCATGTCCGAGAGAAAGGGGCAAGGAAACGACAATGAAGTGGCTTCGCAAACGGAAACAAACAGCTTCTGAAGAGGCGACCCCGGTTCTCGCGGCGAACGAGCAAAAGAAGAAGCAAAATGCGCAAGACGAGGCGGAATACATAGAAGATAACGGACAATCTGCAGTTTGGCCCGCGCGCGCAGTTCCTGTCGTGACAGATGAGCTTCTGCTGGACGTTCGCGGCGTGGAACGAACTTTTCAAGTCGGAAGCGAGAAGTTGCATGTGCTGAAGGGAATCGACATGGCCGTACGTCCGGGTCAATTGGTGATGTTAAAAGGCCGCTCAGGTTCAGGGAAGACGACGCTCTTGAACATGTTGGGCGGACTTGATCTGCCTACAAAAGGCGATATTTTGTTCCGTGGAGATTCATTATCGTCATGGAGCGACAATAAACGCACCGTTACCCGGCGCAACGATATCGGGTTTATTTTTCAGGCTTTTGCCTTAATGCCGCTCTTATCCGCATACGAAAATGTAGAGCTCTCGCTGCGCATGGCCAACATTCCCCGCCATTTATGGAAAGCGCGTGTACAGCACTGCTTGGAAATGGTCGGTCTCGGCAAGCGGATGAAGCACCGTCCGTACGAGATGTCCGGCGGGGAACAACAGCGCGTTGCGATCGCGAAGGCTATTGCTCATAAGCCGTTATTGCTGTTGGCCGACGAGCCGACGGCGGAACTGGATTCTCAGATGGGTGCTCAGGTCATGGGAGTATTCCGACAAATTTTACGCACTGAAAACATTGCAATTTGCATGACAACCCACGATCCTACAATTTTGGAGGTTGCTGATCATGTTTATGAAATGGTCGACGGAAAATTCATCTCCTGACACAGGAGCATTACGGAAACGAAACTGGCGCCGCGCCGTGCTGGCGCTCATGTGCGGCACGCTGCTGCTCACATCGGCATGCTCGCTGCTGCCGGACGAGGCGGAAGAGGAAGTGCTTCCGAGCATTACGCCGCCCACGATTTCGAAGAAGCCGGAGTATGAGGTCATTAAGAAACCTTGGATCAATCAGTCTGCCGGGTCAGGCAAAATTATGTCCGAACAGGAAGAAACCTTATTCTTTACTTTGGATGGCAAGCCGATCAAGGAAATTCTTGTCAAGAACGGCGATGCGGTAAAAGCCGGTCAATCGATAGCTCTGCTCGATGTGGATGATATGCAGAAGGATTTGCGCCAGAAGCGTCTTGCGCTGCGCAAGGATGAAGTCGAATTGAAGGGCACGCTGCGCCAGAAGGACGAAATGGATCCAGTTCAATTCGAAGAGGCGCAAATTTTATATGAAGAGAAACGCCAAGCGATTGCCGATTTGGAGGCCGATATTGCGAAAGGCACGATAACGGCTCCGTTTGAAGGAACGATTGTGTCTGTTGCTGCGAAGAAGGGGGCGAACTCGAAGAAATACGATCCGGTTGCGACGATTGCGAACACGTCCCGCCTGATGGTGGCGGCCAAATTGTCGAAGGACGACTTGAAGAAAGTGGCGCCTGGCATGGAAGTGGAAGTCAGCATCAATACGGTCAGCAAATCGTTGAAAGGGAAAGTGAAGGCCCTACCTGTGGCGACGAGTGAGAATAGTGGCGGCGGGCAAGGGAATGAACCCGATCAAGACAGCCTGGACAAATATTTGACCGTCGAACTGCTTGAAAAGCTGCCGGCGAGCGTGACGCGCGGAACGCCGCTCAGCATTTCGGTCATTACGGAACGCCGGAAAGACGTTACCGTCATTCCGCTGGCCGCCCTGCGCACGATCGGTTCGCGCACCTACGTGCAAGTCGTTGACGAGAAAGGCAAGCGGGAAGTCGATGTCGAGGTGGGAGCGCAAGGGTCGACAGAGGTTGAGATTAAAGCCGGGCTTGAACCGGGGCAGAAAGTAGTGGGTAGATAATGGGCATGCCTATGATGCGATTTCTGTTCCGCAAAATGTGGAATACCCGCTGGCTTACGTTCAGCACGCTGGCGGGCCTTATCGTTGCAGTGTCCTTTACGGTCAGCATTCCGATGTACTCGGACGGAGCGTTGAAGCGCGTTGTCACGAAAACGCTGCAGGAGAACGGAGGAGGCTTGCCGGCAGGTTCCATGCTCATGCGTTATCAAGCTGCGGGCGGAGGAAAGACCGATCTGAATGCGCTCAACGAAGTGGACCGCTACATTCGAGATGACGTAACGGCCGAGATCGGGTTCCCGACAGATGTATTCGTCAATACGCGCAGCTTGAAAGCGACGGAGGTGTATCCGGTCGATCCGACGAAGGTGGATGCCAGCCGCGTCCGCACGATGACGCTTAGTTCGTTGACCGGCTTGGATGAGCGGGTCGAATGGTCGCTCGGCAAGCCGTATGAGGATGGAGAGACGAACGGAATGCTGCAGGTCGTTATGCTTGAGGAAGCGATGTACCGCAACGACCTTCACATCGGCGATGAACTGGAATACACGGTACACGGGGAAGCACGTCAGACGCTCATATTGAAGATTGTCGGCACGTTCCAGCCGAAAGAACCGACAAGCGCTTATTGGTATCAAGGGTTGGAAAGCATGATGAACACGTTCTATGTTACTCCCGATACTTTTAACAAGGTGCTGTTGGAACAAAAAAACGCTCCGCTGCAGGTGTCGAGCTGGTATTATGCTTTTGATTTGCGCCAGATTCAGACGAGTCAATTGAATCCGCTCGAGCGGACGCTGGATAGGCTCGGCATCGAGCTGTATCAGAAGCTGAAAGGCACACAACTTGAGCTGTCTTTTGCAAAAGTGTTGAATGAGTTCCGCAGTCAAAGCATACAACTGCAAATGATGCTGTTTACGTTGGCTGCGCCGATGATTGCGATGGTGTTCTATTATATTGCGATGAACGCGAGCCAAGCGCTGGAGAAGCAGCAAAGCGACATTGCCGTGCTGCGCAGCCGCGGCGCGAGCACGCGGCAAATTATATGGTTGTTTTTGCTGGAGGGCTTGCTTCTAGGCGCGGTCGCCTTGGCCATAGGGCCGTTTTTTGGTTGGTTCATGGCCAAATCGATCGGCTCGGCGAACGGGTTCTTGGAGTTCGTCAACCGGAAATCGATTCCGGTCGGCTTCACGACCGATGCTGTCATGTTCGGAGTCGCAGCGGTCGTTATCGCATTGATGGCAAGCGTCATTCCGGCTATTATATTCGCCCGCTCGTCCATTGTTAATTTGAAACAGAAGATGGCCCGTTCGGATCGCCGTCCCGTATGGCAGCGCTGGTTCCTTGACGTGCTGTTGCTTGCAGTCGCCGGTTATGGCTATTACATGTTGAATCAACAGCAGCTGCTGTCCTTCAAGACGGGGATGAGTTCCGATCAACTGCAAGTGCAGCCGTTTCTATTCTTCGTTCCGGCGCTTGCGATATTTGCGGCCGGCCTGTTCTTCTTGCGGCTGTTTCCGCTCATTTTGCGGCTTGTCCAATGGATTGGCGGGAAGCTGCTTCCAGTGCCGCTTTATTTGACCTTGACGCAGTTGTCACGTTCTGCCAAATCGTACTATCCGCTCATGATTTTGCTCATACTGACGCTCGGTTTAGGCGTGTATAACGCTTCGGCCGCGCGTACGATTGATACGAATTCAACCGAACGGACGCTTTACAAACATGGCGCCGATGTCATCATTAAAGCCGTATGGGACAGCACGCAGGAAGTGGACCGCAGCGCTAACAGCAATAACAACAATAATAATAACAATAACGGCGGTGGCGGAAAGCCGGGACCGGGTCCGGGAGGCGGCAATCAACGGCCGAAGCCAGGCCGCGATATTTATAACGAACCGCCGTTCGAGCCATTCAAGCGGATGCCTGGCGTGGAAACTGCCACGCGTGTATTGAAGGAGAAAGGCAATATCATCGTGTCCGGCAAATCTATCGGGACGGGAAACATCATGGGGATTGACAATGTCGACTTCGCCAAGGTTGCCTGGTTCCGCAACGATCTCTTTCCGGCGCATCCGTACCGGTATTTGGATGCTCTCGGCAAATATTACGAGTCAGGTGTCATCATACCGACTAATGTCGCGAAGAAATATCAACTGAAGCAAGGGGATGTTATCTCCGCTTCGATACGGGATCAGATGGTCGAATTCGTCGTCGTGGCGATTTTGCCGTACTGGCCGAGTCTGTACCCGGACGAGGCGCCGTTCTTTATTGCGAATTTGGACTATATTTATGATCAGGTTCCGATCTTTCCGTATGAAGTCTGGATCAAGATGCAGGATAAAGCGCTGCTGGCGCCGGTCGTGACCGGATTGCAGAAGGAAGGCATTGAAATTTATGATATCCAGGACGTGCGCAGCGAGCTTGCGACACAAAGCAAGCATCCGACGCGCGGCGGGGTATTCGGCATACTCAGTATGGGATTCTTGGTCTCTATAGCCATTTCTTTAACCGGATATTTGTTGTATTGGTTCTTCAACCTCTCAAGGCGTGTCGTTCAATTCGGCATACTGCGAGCGATGGGATTGTCACGCAAGCAGCTTACGGGGATGCTGCTGTTGGAGCAATTGTTCACGGCCGGCCTGTCGATTGTGCTCGGTATCGTCCTAGGGAAGCTGGCCAGCCGCTTGTTCCTGCCGTTCCTGCAGTCTGCGGAGAGCGCGAAGCAGCAAGTTCCGCCGTTCCGCATCGTCTTTGAGGCGAAGGACACCCTTCAGCTGTATATCGTAGTAGGTGTCATGGTAGTGACGGGGGCGACGCTCCTGCTGATGCATATTCGCCGCCTGCGCGTCCATCAAGCCGTGAAGATGGGAGAGGAGCGTTAAGCCGTGATACATTGTGAAGGCCTCGTTAAAATTTATAAAACCGAAGATATTGAAGTAGTGGCCCTGCAAGGCTTGAATTTATCCGTGAAGCAAGGCGAACTGATGGCCATCATCGGGAACAGCGGCAGCGGGAAATCAACCTTGCTCAACATCCTTGGCGGATTGGATCGTCCGTCCGCCGGGGCAGTCCGGGTAGGGAAGTGGGATCTGCTCAAGATTACCGAAGAGCAGTTGGTTGAATATAAGCGCGATACGGTAGGGTTCATCTGGCAGAACAATGCCCGCAACCTGCTTCCTTATTTGACCGCGCTCGAAAATGTGGAAGTGCCAATGATGCTGTCCGGCAAGCTGGATCGCAAATATGCAAAAGAGCTGCTTGAATGGGTTGGACTCGGGCATCGCATGAACAACAAGCTGCATCAGCTGTCTGGAGGGGAGCAGCAGCGGGTCGCCATCGCGATCTCGCTCTCGAACCGGCCGCAGCTGCTGCTGGCCGACGAACCGACAGGCTCCGTGGATACGCAGACGTCTGACATGATTATGAACATATTCCGGCGGATGAGCTCAGAGCTCGGGGTCACGGTCGTCATTGTAACGCATGATCTATCGTTGGCAGGCAAGGTGGACCGTGTCGTCGCGATTCGAGACGGTCTGACCAGTACAGAATTCATTAAACGCAATCCGAACTTGAATGCGGACGGCGGTGAGGCGGAGCAATCCGGCGGACACGGGCTGCAGGAACTGCATGAGGCTTATGTCGTAGTCGACCGCGTAGGTCGTTTGCAGGTGCCGAAGGAATATTTGGAAGCTCTTCACATCCAAGACAAGGCTTCTATGGAATTAGACGGAGACAAAATTATTATCCGCACACCGAAAGAGTTGGAGGGGTAAACGATGAATCGAAAAAAATGGGTACGCAAGTTGCTGATGGTTACGTTGACGTTGAGCATGATTTTTCCGCTGCTCGCTGCGTGCAGCAACAAAAATGAGGTGGAGCCCGGTCAAGAGCGCGTCCTGCGCATAGGCGTTGAATACGGAGGTTACGGCGGTGACGATACGTACTTCCGCCAGCAATATACCGACGTATATGAATATGCGAACAAAGGCGTTCGCATTGAGATTGTTCCAGCCATAGATGCAAGCGAACAGCGCTATGACAATTCTACGGATGGTTCCAGAAAAGAGCCTGACCGTGTCGAAGCTTACAAGAAGATGATGACATCAGCCAATCCAGTCGACATCGTCGTAACGGATGCCAACCAGTTCCGCAAGCTTGTGCAGGACGGCATGCTGAAGCAGCTGGACCCGCTCATTCAACAAGACAAGGTCGATACAAGCGATTATGTTCCGACTGTCATAGACGGCATCAAGGCGATGGGCAACAACAACCTGTACGGTTTGGCGCCGACCTTTTATTCCCAGGCGCTGTTCTATAACAAGACCATGTTCCAAGAAGCAGGCGTCAATCCGCCGACTGACAACATGACATGGGAAGATATGTTCAACTTGGCGCGGCGCGTGTCCAAAGGGGAAGGCGCGGATCGGCAATATGGATTTTCATTTAACCGCTACAGAGGCACCGAACCGTTCTGGGAGATTATCCATACCTATATTCCACCGCTGAACCTGCAGCTAATCGATGAAAAAGGCGAGAAGATGACGGTTAATTCGCCGAAGTGGGAAACGGTATTTTCCACGTTTTCCAAATTAGTGAACGAGAAAGTCATTCCGGGTGATAATGAGGACATGGACATGGCTGGAAGCGGAGAAGAATATAATCCGTTCAGCCACGACAACTTCTTATCTGGACACGTAGCGATGGTCATTGGAGAGTATTCCTATATCAATTCCGACCTGGCAGATGCGATGAAAAATGCGGAAAAAATCAAAGGCTTCAAAAAATTCGATTGGGATGTCGTGACGGTGCCTTCTCATCCGGAAGCGCCCGGAGTGGCCGGAGGCGTCTCGTTGAGCAACATTTTCTCCATTAACCAACAAGCGTCCAATCCGGATGACGCTTGGGACTTCATTAAATTTGTAAACAGCGAAGATTGGGCAAAGATTCGTTCCCGGAGCAGCTGGGAGATGGTTTCCCGCAAGAAATTCATTACGGCGAAGGATGGCTCGAACTTCAACATTGCAGCCTTCTATTCGGTCAAACCAGTTCCACCGACAAGTGCGGATCTAAGCGAAGTGTTCAACAAGATGCCGAATGCATGGCAGGTGCAGGAGCCTGGACAGACCTTGTTCAAGGACGTAGTTAGCGGCAAAAAAACATCTGCCGATGCGGTAAAAGAATGGGAGACCAAAGGAAATCAAATATTGCAGCAGCTTAAAAAGAACCCGAACGGAACGGGTGACCCCGTTCAAGGCAACGTATACGGTAATTAATGACGCCGCTGCAAGCAAGCAGATCTAAGGAAAGAATCGGCAGGGATCGCGATTAGCGGGCTTGCCGATTCTTTTTTGTGGTTGTTGGGAATAGTAGAAATGACATTGGCGAATCAGGATGGAGGAGCATTAGGTGCACTGGGTGTATTGGGGCAAGCTGTACGATACGAAATTTCAAGCACGCTGCTTGCTCGAGCGGTTAGAGCATGATGCATGGATATATGGGTATGATACGCTTCAAGAGATTGAAGTATTTCGTTCCCGCAAAGGCAAGTATGGCGTTCGCTTCGTTCCCTGAATTTGGAATGGTGAATTCGCAAGTTTTTTTTCGTTTTCCCTTGACTGTTCATATATTAATGTTGTATAGTAATACTTGTCGCTGCTGAAACAACACTTTAAACAATGTCGCGGGGTGGAGCAGTCCGGTAGCTCGTCGGGCTCATAACCCGAAGGTCGTAGGTTCAAATCCTGCCCCCGCAACCAACTTATAACTTTTATAAACAATGGCGTACGGGCCCTTAGCTCAGTTGGTCAGAGCGGTCGGCTCATAACCGATTGGTCGTGGGTTCGAGTCCCTCAGGGCCCACCAGAACCCGTTGTTTTCAAAGATTCATAGCTTAATACGCCGGGGTGGCGGAATTGGCAGACGCACAGGACTTAAAATCCTGCGGTAGGTGACTACCGTACCGGTTCGATCCCGGTCCTCGGCATATGGATACCTCTGAAATTGAAGAGAGTGTTTTAAATTAAAGTGTATAAGAAGTCCTTGCGTGGAGAAGCCCACGAAAGGGCTTTTTTGTTGTCGTTAACGAATGTTTAATTTTTTGTAAAGCAATAAAGCAGATGGACTATTTTAAATTTTATTGTAAAATGATGGGTGATTGATGTATATTAAGGAGGATTTTCTTTTGATGGGACAAACTGCTATACGTTGTCTTAGATCAGAAATCGAAGAGCAATTGAAGTTACATGGGTACACGCTGGCTAAATTAGGACATTTGACGGGAATTCGCTCCGGGCATTTGAGTCAGATTTTGAACGGAAAACCCCCGCGTTCAATCACAATAGGTCACCTTGACGCAATGGCTGCTGCTTTCGGTCATGCCCCGGGCTGGCTATACCCGGAAGAATGTTGTTCAGAACATAAGTTATCGCGTCCGCGGCTGGTTCCGTATTTGGTTCGATGTGCAGAAGTGAGGCAATGTGACTGCATAGATTTCGCTGCTTCAAGATTGTTGGACATTCCCAAAAATATAGGAATTTTCTTTTCTGTGGCAGAACGGCTTTTTGAAGCCGGGAAGCAAAAAGAATCCGTTATATTTTATCGTCTTGTGATCGATAACGAAAGAGACAGTTTTCACGATCGCTTCATTATGAGCCAGTATCGTTTGTTCCGGGCATTGATAGGAATGGTTACAGAGGATATCCAGGAAGCGGTGATTCGTTTTGAAGCTTATTACAATCGGTTACCCGAAGATATTCAATTAGATGCTTTAGTACAAATGATAAACGTCTATTATGCATTGGAGGATTGGGGAAAAGTTGAAAGATATGCAGATGAATTACATAAATTGACGACCACAATATATCAAGCTCAGAATAGAAGGCGCAATGTTCTAAAATATGACGAACCATTACGGATGGAACGTGATTTTGTGGAATATTATGAACAAGGATTCATCATGAAAGGAATTGCCTTAATTAAGCAAGAGAAGTTTGAAATGGCGAAAAAGCATGTGAAGGAGTACTCCGCATTTAGCTGGTTTTCTTTTCTCGAAGATGCAAAAAAGAAAGAGACTGAAAAGTTTCTCGTTTGGAATAGAAGGAATATGTTTATGCTCAACTTAATGATTGGGAACGCCACCATCCTTCCCGAATTTACGGAATTGATTGAAAAACATCCTAATGATATTCTTCCCATGTTAATTCACATCCTGGATTCAGCTAATAAGTTCGACTTTGCTGTTGATGACATATTAGAGCGTTTCTCCCACAGTCCCCCTCCTGAAAGCAGTATTCACATGCAGATTGACACAAAGCAGATGTTTCATTTTTGGTATCAAAAATCAAAATACAGTTTTAGAAAAGGAGAGGAGCCAAAAGCAGTCGAAGAATTGTTATATGCCCTCTCCTTAGCGCAAACGATGAAATATTATTCGGGTTTTGAAAGATGCGTATCCTTATTTTGGTTACATGTAGATTCCGCAACTCATCAACAAAAAAGGAAATATCAAGAGCTATTGGAAGGAGGATATGAAAAGAAGGAAAATGGCCCCTTGTGCGTAGCGTCAAAAAAATAAAATAAGCTTCAGCCAATTCCCCCCTGCAAGTCAAAGATCCACCATATTCTTTAATATTCAAAATTTGGGTTTCGATGCTACGATATAGATGTTGAAAGGAGGGCAATCTTCTTTCAAAAAAATGATTGAAAAGGAGAAATGACAATGGTTGAAAAATGAGGAAGTCGCTTATTCTGTTCATGTCTTTTACACTGCTATTTATTTCTCTGGGAATCAATGTTTCTGTTGCAGACGCTCAACCCAAAGAACACCTCTTTGTAAGTGAAGGGTTTCGTGAGGTAGAGGCCGTTCTGTCAGCAATCGAAAACATTCCCGATACTGTCGTGGCCCAAGGGGAAGAAAAAACGGTTGAATGGCTAACGCAATACACGGGGATGAATGTAATTATCCAAGAAGGCAATATTAAATTTTCTCCTGAATTCCTTCCATCATTCAGCATTCCAGGCTGTATAGGCGCCATTGGATTGGCGATAATTCCATCGGACTTCCCTTCACAAAAATTCTTAAAGTAAAAAAAGCTCTTGATGCTCTTGGCGGTACGGCGAAATTTGTAAAAGCATTTTATGAGAGTTATAAACTTTGCAAGTCCTACGGCTATTCGACAACGACGGCAGTACAAAAAGCGATTAGGTCAATAGGAGGAAGCTTAAAATCTGATTTAAAGGATGCTTTGTTTGACTTCTTCAATATTAGTACAATGATAGGAAATTGCACGTAAAGTATAATTTAGGAACTGTGATGTAATGCCCAGCTACCGTGATTCAATTTTGCAGCTTTGATTCAAACAGTGGTTAATCATGTCGCAGTTCCTTATTTAATGAATGCGGAGTTGAAAGTTGATGATAAAAAAAATTTGGGATATAACTCGCTTTACAGTCATTATCATATGTCTTTTTCTGAGTTGGTTTTCTAATAATGACACCTTCAAATTGACAGTAATTTTGACCGGATGTTCTATTATTGCTATTTTTCGAATTGTGCTCTACGTATTAGAAAAAAGAGAGAAGAAAGAGCCACCCGCCTAGAAAGCTTAACGAAGCATCACATTGGTGGTCTGTCATGGTTGTTCCACATAATGGATTTAGCTTTTATCGGATGCAACGGTTGACGATGCGGAAAGAAAGATGATATATTGATTGTTGCTAATATATGCATTTACGCCGGGGTGGCGGAATTGGCAGACGCACAGGACTTAAAATCCTGCGGTAGGTGACTACCGTACCAGTTCGATCCCGGTTCTCGGCACTATTAGTCGATAATGAGACTCCTTCAACGGTCTGTTTCCGAACAGCGCATGAAGGAGTCTTTGACTTATTATATTATACAGTCAAGGAGAGGAAGATTACCGTGAGTGTGCTGGTACATAACGATTGGGCGAATCTGCTTCATGATGAGGTAAGAAAGCCTTATTTCAAGCAGTTGTGGGGATGGTTGAAGCAGGAATATGAGCAGAATGTCGTGTATCCTCCATTTGAACACATTTTTTCTGCGCTGCAATATACGTCTTATGAGGACACGAAGGTAGTCATTGTCGGACAAGACCCTTATCATGGGCCAGGGCAAGCCCACGGCCTGAGCTTCTCTGTCCAGCCCGGCGTTAAGATCCCGCCTTCGCTGCAAAATATGTTGAAGGAGAGCGCAGCCGACGTTGGGACGACGATGCCTGATCACGGCTATTTAGCCCCATGGGCCAAGCAAGGGGTCATGATGTTGAACACGGCGCTGACTGTCTACCAAGGCCAGGCGGCTTCCCACCGCGGCAAAGGCTGGGAAATGTTCACTGACCGCGTCATTCAGCTCCTGAATGAACGTGAACGCCCGGTAGTCTTCGTGTTGTGGGGTTCACACGCACAGGCGAAGCTCAGTATGATCGATGCGAGGCGGCATGGTATCGTGAAAGGGCCGCATCCGAGCCCGCTCTCTGCGCACCGCGGTTTTTTCGGCAGCAAACCCTTTTCAAAAGTAAATGCGTACTTGCGGCAGTTCGGCGAAACTGAAATTGAGTGGCAGCTTCCTCCGCTCGAATCAATACGTCAGCAATCATTTTAATTTTTCCTAAAAACTGCTTCCGCGCAGCCCTGTTTCCATCGATTTCAACTTATTTGGAAACAGGGCCTTTTTATTGAATCGTAGAATCGTTTGCCAAAATAGGGATTGACTCAGAATCAAATTATTGATATATTATTAATTGCCAACGACATGTTCTGATAGCTCAGTCGGGAGAGCACCATCTTGACAGGGTGGGGGTCGGCGGTTCGAGCCCGTCTCAGAACACCATACTACAACTATTAGAACCCTTGAATCATAAGATTCAGGGTTTTTTGCATACGAGTATTTTGAAGGATTACAGAGCTGTCTGTATGATGACTATAACCCCACTGCAAGCCCATTCTTCTAGAATTCACCAATTGTTCATACATATGTATTTATGTATCATCTGACAGCTGCCGTATACGTGCTGCTCGGATGAGATGAACCTGGCGACGAACGGAGGGAGAAAGATGGGCGGCATATTATTTGTGTGGCTGATCGGACTGTTCGGCATGACGATTCTCGTCATCTGGGCGCTTGTTCATATGGTCAGCAAGGACAGCATCCGGTACGACGAGCAGTTTGTGTGGAAAAGCAAGCAGAACGCTGAAGCTAGGCAAGAAGAAAAGTGATGTTTAATTTTTCTTGAAAACGGTGACAATGGCATTGTAGTCTTCCAATGAGTGGTTGAAGCGGAGGTTGGTCAGATGAAACCGTGGCATTCCATCATTTATATGGTTGCAGTGGCCACTGTCGTTGTCGTGGTTGCAGGCTGCGTTGCGCTTGCGCATGGTGCGCCCCGATATGAATCCCCGGACTTGCCTGAACCCGTTCTTCCTAGTATACAGACCGAGGTATATGGAAATCCGGTGCCGTCTGAAGTGTATGCGCCTTAAAACCCGCTATAATGGGCAAGGCCTTGTTCTGTTTGTTGACGTAAGAACGTCTGCGGGAACAAGGCCTTTTTTCAATTTTTGCTATGACGCGCTACCTGTGTGCTCATTCTCTTCATCGGCATCAAGAAAGGTCTGTTCATTTTCCCATTTGCGTGAATATGCTTTTCTGGTGACATAAAGCAACAAGAAGACCATTCCGATCACCATAATGACGACCGCGACAATGGTAGCTATAACCGGATCCACGGATTATCCCTCCCTGGTTGATACTAAAGCGCTATAATAGCTGTATATGAATAACTATACATGAAAACGATTTTTCTGTATAATATACTTTTATTTAAATCACACTTTTTATGTTGTTGAGTAACGTATTTTGATATGGTTAAGGATGGTGTGCGACATGGCAGCGGAAGTGATTGAAGTTAAGACGGACGAGCAATTGCAGCAATGTTTGAATATCCGCACTGAAGTATTCGTTGAAGAGCAGCAGGTTCCGATGGAAGATGAAATTGATGACTTAGATACACTTGACGCGCAGGCGAATCATATCCTGCTTCAGGTTAAGGGCGAGATTGCCGCCACCGGCCGGATTAAATGGTTGGATGAAACGACCGCCAAAATGCAGCGGATTGCCGTGCGCAAGCATTATCGAGGGCATGGCATCGGGCGTTCACTCATGCTTGCTCTGGAGCAGTTGGCTCGGTCAATGGGCGCGACATCCAGTATTCTAGACGGGCAGTGCCAAGCGGAAGGGTTCTATCAATCGCTCGGCTATCGCACCATTTCGGAAGAGCCGTTCTATGACGCAGGTATTTTGCACGTCCGCATGGAGAAAAAACTGTAATTTGTAAGCGCGGTATGAAAGGCCAATAGGTGAACAGTCTTCTGATAGATGCCATAAAAGGAGTATCTTCCGGGAAGAGTAACATATAGTTCTGTTTTTTGCGTAATACGCCTAGACGCGAAGCAGAACCTGTAATTTACCCTTCAGGAGGTTATGTCATGGAATCACGTGAAACATTTGTTGCCGTGCAGAAAAATGGGGATGGGGACCTGACTGCGTTCAAGACCGATTCAGGCAGAGTCATGGCTTACGATGAAGCGTTGCAAGCCGTTCACTCGGGTCAAATTGCCGGAGTTAACGTCTTCAAAGGCAAAGATGGCGGGATGTATATTCGCGGTGATGCGGATGGCGACCCCACGAATAACTTAGACAACTTGCCTATGTTCTAAATTTCAAAAAACACCGGCGAGGATGCTGCCGTTATGCGGCAGATCCCGCCGGTGTTTTGTTCCTGTTAGTCCATAATGGTAATAATCTGATGCTGATCGACAAAAGGCATCGGTCCCGTACGGCCCTCATACTGCGAACGCTCATCGCCGTAATGCATTAAATAAATTTTGTCTTGTATCCATTCCGGCAGCGTCAACAGCTCCGCGAGTGTAGTATGAACTTCTCCTTTGCCGGTCAATTGGCAGTCATGAAAAATAAGATTGATTCCTTGCTGCCGGACTAACGCATGCAGCAGGTCAGGTTGAAATCGCATATCTGCGCTATAGAAGAAGGAGCCGTTGACCAGTAGCGAAAAGCTTCGCTTTCCCGCAATATGCGGAGTTTCGATAAGCTGTATCTCCAGGCCAGCTGCTAAAGAATAAGTATGGTTCGGCTCGAGCGCATGCACGTCAAACACATCCTCCAGACATGAGATGCCTTCCTGAGTTAACCCGCCTTGCAGCGTATTGTTCCATAACGGCTCAACCAACGGAGAAGCAAGATACAATTTTGGTTTGCGCCCGTAAATGAACTTCATCTGAAATGCGTATTCTTCCAAGCCTCCCACATGATCGGCATGAATATGAGTAATGAGCGCACCGTCGATATCGCCGAAGGATTTGCCTAGCTTATGCAGCGCCATGGGTGCAGTAATACCGCAATCGATGAGCAGAGTGTTCTGTTCCGTGTAAAGGAGCGCGTTATTGTTAAAGTAGTGTTTGGCAAATGCGCTGCCGGTTCCAATCATTTGTATCTGAAGCTTCATCTCCATCCTCCTACCATGGCATCGGTTAAATCTGACTTTACTGTATCACGCTGTCGGGCACATATACAAGCAAAGCCCTTACAGCCCTCATATAATATGGCGTGAAACGTTAAGCCGGCTGTGGCGATACGTGCGAAACGATCAAACGCAGGGAGAAGGATTGGCGAAAGGAAGGCTAGCACATTGAATGGTCTTCCAGCATGATGATATTCTGGAAGATGAACGAGGATATCTAACATTTCCTGTTAAGCGCAGCCTTCGCCATCTCTCTTTCGTTTCACATGCCGCCGTCTGGCGAATGCGCTTGAGAGGGAGAGGTGTGTAACGATGGTGGTTGATGTTGCGTGGAAAGGCAATGAATTTACGAATTCAAGTGATCGGAAAGGACAAGCTCCCGTTATCATCGTCAATCATATATCAGCAGGAAGCATGTCTCGTTTGGATTCATGGTTCACGAGCCCGGACAATAAAGTTTCGTCGGCTCACTTTGGCGTATCGAAGCAAGGAATCATTCATCAATATGTAAAGATCGAACGCATGGCCTGGGCGCAAGGTATTACCGCAGATCGTATCGCTGCAGCGCCTGCAGCCATCGTGCGCAGCAAAGGAATCAATCCTAATCTGTATGCCGTATCGATCGAGCATGAAGGTCTGGACGGGGAATTAACGGAACAGCAATTTGCTGCTAGCGTCGCCCTGCATCGCTATATTCAGGCCTATGTTAAAGAGCATTGGGGGCATAAGATTCCATTTGATCGCGAGCATGTGCTCGGTCATTTTCAAATCGACCCTGTCCGCAAAGCGGGCTGCCCGGGGCCTAAATTTCCGTGGAAACGTTTATATGCCGCGTTGTCGCTGCCGGAAAAGGGACAAGGGGGAACGGATGGCATGGAAGAGCGATTGAGGCAGCTGCAAAGATCGGTTGCAGACCTGGAGAGCAGGCTGGCCGGCCTCGAATCGCAGCATCAATTGCAGGAGGTTCCCGCATGGGCCAAAGCGAGTGTGGACAAGGCGTTCTCCCAAGGCTTAGTAAACACGCCGACACCGTCTTCGCTGGATTTTTACCGGATGTTGAACGTATTGGATCGCAAAGGATTATTATAGCGCGTGATTAAAAGAGGCTTTTTGAATAACCTCATATAGTGCTAGCGCAACTCTCCTGCAAATTTTGAGTATAACTTAACAACTAAGCAGTTGGAGGTTATGCGATGAAATGCAGGAGAATTGCCGCATTTGTTCTTCTCGGAAGCATCTTGGGCGGAGCTTACGCAGCGGCGCAGCCGGACCCGTCATCTGGCTCTCTGCCAGCCGCGGCAACGGCTGAGAAGATTGAGGTCATATTGAATGATGCCGCCGTCCAAGAAGGAGGGGTCATGTTCGAGGGACGAGCGTATTTATCCGTACGTCAGCTCTCTGAAGCCCTGCTGGCATTCGTTACTTGGGATGAAGCCAACAAGAAAGTCGTCATCGAGAAACCGAATGTCGACTTGATGTTGTTCAAAGATAACACCACATTCGGCAAGGTGGAGACAGGAAAGACTTCCTTTACAGTTCTTGCTCAAGTGGACAGCCTTAAAACGACTGTTGACAAGATAAAACTGACGATTACCGATCCAAAGGGGAATGCGACGCAAATTCAAGAAGAAGCAGTCAAGACGAACGAGGATAATTTCTGGTTCAAATCTCCGGAATTCAAATACGATTTCAAGACCAAAGGGGATTACACCATCTCGTGTTATTTGAGACAGAAAAATGGTGATTTTACGTTAATGTCTCAAAAGACCGTAACGGCGATTTAATTCGGCTCTCTTCGTCGCTATATACATAGGCAGCGGCCCCTTCATTGACCTTGTCCGCATAAAGTGGTAATATACGGTGGTATGACCACTACCTGAATACAAAGGAGATTCACGCATGAGCGAACATAATCATGACTGCGGATGTGGACACGACCACGATCATGACCACGAACACCAAGAAATGGTCGTTACTTTGGTAGATGACGAAGGCAACGAAATCGATATGGCTCTCGTCGAAACGTTCAATGTAGGTGAGCAACTGTACGCGTTGTTGCTTGAACGCAACAATCCGGAAGCAGATGGCATCATTGTGCGCGTGGACGAAGAAGATGAAGATATGGTGCTTAATCCGATTGAAGATGATGAAGAATGGGAGCGCGTGCAGCAAGCATACGAAGAGCTTGTCGCTGCGCAACCGGAATAAGACTCGTCTCTTAAGGGATTTAACCGTCAGAACCATGCCGCTCCGAGGACACTCCTCGGAGCTTATTCATGTTTCCTTCATGCCGTCTATACGGCAGCTCCAATATATAATTCCATGCTAATGAGGATTATTTTCTAGGATTATAGTACATAGTGCGGCCGTTGAACAGCTTGAGCTTGGCTTTCCATGTCTTCGCTAAATATTTGCACAGCTCATTGCCTTTTCCTTTGTCTCCATGTGTGGCATCATCAGGCAGCACGACCTGCACATAATGACGCGGTGCATCTTCCTGGGTTGTCCCTACGCCAAATACGATATGCCGATACATTGGGGATGTTCCTTTCAGATAGAACCACAGATGTTCCTGACCGGGCTTCGTTTCAATCGTGTAGGGAAATGCGGCATCGGCATAATCCCAACTTAACTGCTCGCCGGTTAGACTCGTTTGATGACGATAATGGATCAACTGCTCCTTCAGCTCATCCAAAGTAGCGGACGGCACGGCCGAGCCGTCGACAAACGTAATCGTTGCGCTTTGACTCATCTCTTCCACCTCCCATGCGCCATCGGATCACATTTATCATATCATCGCCTATAATCCATGGCAATATTTACATGATTTTGTGTGTGTGACGGATTGTAGGAAGCGGATATCTCATGATATAGTAATGAAATCAGCCCATTAAATGGTTGCCGTGTTTGGAAAAGGATAATCTAAGGAGGGGATGCGATGTTTGACCAATTGTACGAAGAAACGGAACAAGCAAACGTGAGCTTTGTCGGATGGGCGACAGAAGAAGGCCGGTTTGATTTTGCGCTCATTTATTCGAATCACTTTATCGGTAAAACACTGGTCGTTTGCATGCAGACAGGACGTTCAACTTTATTGTGCGCCGATGATTTGCGACCCGAGCTTCTGAAAGACAAGTTTCAATTGGGACATCTTGAAGCTGCTGCCGAAGCGTCTCAACTGCTTCGCAACCGCATACCTTCCCTGAAAGCGCAGGATCAATATTGAAAGCAATAGAAATAATGGAATCCAGGTAAAAATGAAAGGCTGCTCCTTCATCCGGGGCAGCCTTTCGTTCTATTCATATATCGCTTTTTCTTCTTTGATGACCTTCACGAATTCGATATAGCGGTCTTCAGGGCCTTTCACAGGCAGACCGATGTCGACGTGATCGCGGATATAATCGATGTTCTCCTGCGAAATGACTTCACCTGGAAGAAGAATGGGAATTCCCGGCGGATAGACGTAGATGAATTCCGCAATAATTCTTCCCGCCGATTGTTTGAACGGCACAATTTCCGTATCCCCGTAGAATGCATCGCGGGGGATGAGGGACAACTGTGGAATTTCCGGAATTTTTACGACGAGATCCTTCACTTCATTTCGTTCAAAATGAAGTTCCGACAATTCACGCAAGGCCTTCAGCAATATCGACACGGTATCTTCCGTATCTCCCGGTGTAACCAAGCACAGGATGTTGTACATATCGCTTAGTTCAACCTCAATATTGTAATGATCGCGCAGCCAATTTTCCGTCTCGTAGCCCGTAATTCCCAAATGACGCACATGGATGGTCAGCTTGGTCGGATCGTAGCTGTAAGTCGCTTCTCCGCCGAGGATGTCTTCCCCGAAGCAGTACAGTCCCGGCATCTCGTTGATTTGTCCGCGGGCGTATTCGGCGAGCGCAATCGCGCGTTCAGCCATGTCATGCCCATGCAGCGCCATGTTGCGGCGGGACGTGTCAAGGGATGCAAGCAAAATATACGATGTCGATGTCGTTGTCAGCATGCTGAAAATCGTCTGTACCCGCTGGGGATTGACCAGACCGTTTTTAACATTGACATTGAGCACCGAGCTTTGAGTCATGGAACCGCCCAGCTTATGAACGCTCGTCGCAGCCATATCCGCTCCGGCTTCCATGGCGGACATCGGCAATTTTTCATGGAAATGAATGAGCACGCCGTGAGCTTCATCCACAAGGACCGGAATCTCATGTGAGTGGGCAAGATCAACAATTTCTTTTAAATTAGCGCAGATACCGAAATAGGTCGGGTTAATGACAAGCACCGCTTTTGTATCCGGATGCTTCTCCAGCGCACGGCGCACCGAGCGGGTCGTAATGCCGTGATCGATGCCGAGATTGGCATCGCGGGCCGGAGAGACGAACACCGGCTTTGCTCCGGCGAAAATGATGGCTGACATAATCGACTTATGGATATTGCGCGGGACGATAATTTTGTCTCCCGGGGAGCAGACCGACATAATCATCGTCATGATCGCTCCGCTCGTGCCCTGAACGCTAAAATAGGTATAGTCCGCATCGAAGGCATCGGCCGCTAAGGCTTGCGCTTCGGCGATGACGCTCGATGGCTGATGTAAATCATCCAGCGGCGCAATGTTAATCAAGTCTATGGAAAGCGCTTGATCACCAATAAAATTCCGAAATTCCTCATCGGTGCCAACGCCTTTTTTATGGCCTGGAATGTGAAATTGCACCGGATTTTTTGAGGCATGTTCCGTCAGTGCGGTAAATAGAGGCGTCCGATGATGGTTCATCGCCGTATCACAACCTTTCATGCTGGGAATAAGCTTAGATGCGCATGTTGCGTCTCAAGCAAACAAGGTTAAGTGTAACAAAAACGCCTCGGAATGCAAGCAGTTTTTCCAACGACATTTATAGAGGGTTCTTGCAACCTTCTCGATGCTGAAAAGTCGCCTTTTTGAATACGCTCTTTATAGTTGCTTTTTGGACCATACGTTCGAATTTTATTCATTTCCGATTCATTATCATCTGTGATAGGATGTACATAAATGGAGGGAAGTGTGATGAAAAAGCAAATGACCGTCGTCATGCTCATGCTGATGATGGTATTTATCGGGTTCGGCATTGTCATTCCGGTTCTTCCGCTAATGATTACGGATGCCGGTGCCAATGAATTTCACTTGGGGCTAATGCTGTCGCTTTATTCGCTTATCTCATTCATCGTGTCGCCAATATGGGGGGCATGGTCTGAAAAGGTGGGCCGCCGTCCGATTATCCTTATCGGCACGCTTGGCTTCAGTATAAGCTATTTATTGTTCGGTTTGGCGGATGGTCAGCTATGGCTTATGTATGTGTCACGCGTACTCGGCGGATTGTTCTCCGGAGCCGTTACCGCAGTTATCGTAGCCTATGTGGCGGATATTACGACGAACGAGCAGCGAACGAAAGGAATGGCGCTCGTTGGCATGTCGATCGGTCTGGGCTTTACGTTCGGTCCGGCTTTTGGCGGGATATTAAGCGCCTATGGGCATAATACGCCATTTTTCGCCGCTTCCGCATTGACTTTAATCACATGCATACTCGGATTTGGCCGATTGAAGGAGTCGCTGCCGCCAGAGAAGCGGACAAGCCGTCATGAGGCATCCCCGTCACGCTGGACCGCATTTACGGGACTCATGAAATATTTATATGTGCTCTCGTTTTTCGTTACGTTTACGCTTGCTGGACTGGAATCGACGTTATTGTACTTTCAAGCGCAGCGGATTCCCGGCATTACAGCCACGCAGATCGGGTTCATGTTCTTCTTCTGCGGTCTGGCCGGCGCTCTTGTTCAAGGCGGAATCGTCAGACGGTACATAAAGAAAGGCGGGGAGAAAAAGGCCATTGCTGCCGGCCTGACTGTGTCGGCGCTTGGATTCTTCCTGCTGCTGCTGTCCTCCAATATCGTAGATGCAACGATATATCTGTGCGTCTTCGGAATTGGCAACGCCCTTATCCGTCCTTGCGTCACCTCTTTAATAACGCAGAAGACGACCGTCAGTCACGGTATTGCTTCAGGGCTGAACTCCTCGATGGACAGCTTCGGACGTATTGCCGGCCCGATATTGGCGGTAGCGGCATTCAACTGGATTCCCAGCATGCCGTACATAATCGGCGGTGCACTGTGCTTCGCCGCCATCGGATTGCTCGTCCGCTTTTCAACACTGGATCGTACCCAATCGATGGCCAATACTTCCGTATGAATGAGGCGCGAGTCTTATGATAAACGGTGATTCGTCCGCTGCAAGAGCGGCGAATCACCGTTTTGTTTTTTTTATGTATTTGGTTGCGCCCGGCTGCGCTTACGCTTCGACGGCCAGCTTGTACAACGGCATCAGCGTTTCCATCGTTTCTCTCGCCAGGCTCATGAACGCTGCTCCGTTGGCCAGGATCGGATCATTTGCGGCAATATGGCGGCCGATCAGCCACTCCGCTGCTTTTACATCCCGGAAGCGGTTCAATTTGGCTTCCAGCTCATCCGCGCCCAAATCTCCGAATCGCACCGCATTCTTTTTCATATGGTCCATAGAAACGGCATAATCCTTCGGCACGATCGCTCTGACGCGGTCCATTTCGCTCAGCATGGCTTGCGCAATATTTTGCTTGTTTGAGACCTCATATATGAAGGCGAGCCATACAAAAACATGATCATCGAACAGTCCGACCTGGAAATGCGGCAACGATTTGTAGCCGCGCTTGTTCGGCCCAATGGCCAGCCAAGAGTCCTTCGGCGGGTTGACGGTGCGGCGCGCGTGCTTTGCGATATGCAGGAACATTTCTTGACCGCTCAATACGGCGGCATCGCCGACCAGCTGTTCGCCAATGGCGCGGAATTTAGGTTGAATACGATCGCGTATCGCTTCCATGCGAGCGTCCAAGCCATCAATCGTAAATGTTGCGAAATCAGAGGGAGTAAATCCGGCAAAACTCATAAAGTTCTTCCTTTCTTCGTCTAAAGTCGTCATCAGCCGTACATAAGTAGAACAAGCTTATTGTAACATATATAAATGATAATGTTTATCAGTTTATAACAATGACAAGCTGGCAGCGGCTCTCAAGCTGGAATTAACTCTCTGTATAGTGATAAAGCTTTTTAGTATTGCGTTTGTGTGAAAACTACAATAAAATAATTTGTCGCATTTTGTTGCGCGAGACTTTTTTTCTATCCGCTGACTGCTTGGAAAAAAGCGGCTTGGACATACAGCATGAGGTGAGCATGATGAAAATATTGGTTGTGGACGACGAACAGAGCATTTCGAATCTGATACGGTTAAACCTTGAAATTGAGGGGTATGACGTTGTTGTGGCGGCGAACGGGGAGGAAGCGCAGCAGCATTGGGATGAACGCCCGGATATGATTATTTTGGATGTGATGCTGCCGGATACCGATGGATATCAATTGTTGCGCGCATTCAGGCAGCAGGACCCTGACATTCCGATTATAATGCTGACCGCCAAAGGGCAAGTGAACGACAAATTATTGGGCCTCCAGCTCGGTGCGGACGATTATTTGACCAAACCGTTCCATAGCACGGAATTGCTGCTGCGCATCAAGGCGATTCAGAGGCGGTTGGCGAAACATCAGTCTCAACCCGCAATGCTCCGAGTCGATGAGTTTACGATATATCCCCACGAACGGAAGGTATATCTCCAGAGCCGCGAAATTTCGTTGACATACCGTGAATTTGATTTGCTGGTGTTGCTGCTGCAGCATAAGCAACGAATTTTTACGCGGGACGAGCTGCTTGCAAAAGTCTGGAAGTTTGATGATTCAGGAAATACACGTGCTGTCGATATCATGATCCAGCGTTTGCGCAAAAAATTGGGGAGCTGCGGGGATAAAATCAAAACAGTCTATGGCGTAGGCTACAAAATCGATGTATAAGGAGCGCGTATGACAGTAAAGAAAAGTTTAAACATCGCGATTCTGGCTATGTTCGTTCCGGTGATGGCGCTGTTGTACGTCATTATGATCGTTGGCTTGCAAAACAATATGTACCAGCATGCAATCGATTCCTTGCAGAAATTAAGCGTAGAAGCCCAAATTTATACCATTAATTACGTCGAACGCGAGCAAAAAGATGCGAAGTCGGCTTTGCAAAACGGAGCGCCTTTACTCGCATCCTATTTGTCGAAGCGGATGGGAGTTCGTGTGCAGGTGATTAACGGCCAGCATGAAATCGCAGCCGATACGAATCGCTTGGAACTGCCTCACCTGAACGAGGATATTGCTTATGCGTTATCGGGCGATAAGGCGTATGTTTTGGAAAAAGCGGCCGCTGCTCCGCTGCTGTTATTTTCAAGTCCTGTATATGTGGACGGGCAAGTGATTGGCGTCGTCCGATTTATTCAGCTATTGGAAGGGGAAGGAGCGATAATCAAGCGGATGAACTGGTCGTTTCTGCTTGCATGCGCCTTCTTATTCGTTGCTGTCGCTTTATTCGTCAACCGTTATGCGACTTCATTGAGCAGGCCGATTGAGAAACTGCGGGATATGGCGCAGCAATTGGCGGATGGACGGTATCAAAGCAAGATAGAACTCCGGGATTATAAAGAAATTATGCAGCTTGCCCAATCGTTTAATATTATGGCAGACGCGATTGAACTTCATATCCAACGGTTGAACGATGAAAAAGTAAAGCAAAAAGACTTCTTGGATCGCGTTACCCATGAACTGAAAACCCCGCTCACCGCCATTATGGGATATGCGAACTTAATTCCGCGCTTGCAGCGCCGCAGCGACGTCACTGACAGCCTCAGGCATATCTCAGTCGAGAGCGAGCGGTTGCTCGCGCTTGTCGAAGAGCTGCTGAGCTCTTCCAAATACGGAAACAGCCAATTTACCGTTTCCCCCACGATTTGCGAGATTCAAAATATTGTCCGTGAAGCGGTGCGGATTGTACAGCCGCGGCTGGATAAATACTCTATTTCATGGCGGGATGAATTAGGTACGGCAAAAGTATCAGCCGATCCAGACAAAACAAAGCAAATCTTTCTCAATTTATTGGATAACGCGATAAAATACAGCGATGCGACCATGATTGCCTGTAAGCTTGAGGTTACGGAGAGCCATGTAACGGTAGAAATGAAGGATGATGGTATCGGCATGAGTCCTGAATTGCTCAGCAGTTTTAGGCAGCTTCCGCAAGGAGCCGCTCTTCCTTCGAGTTACGGGAACGGTTTCGGTTTGCTCATTTGCAGGGATTTGATGAAGCAGCAAGGGGGAGAGATGAGCATTGCCGCGGATGATGAAGGAACGGCGATACGGCTTCAGTTTCGCAGGCCAGCCTGGATGTTAAACATTACAAGTCCGTAAAGACGAAATAATACAATTACGAAACAATTGGGATGTAATTATGAAATATTCGTTGTTTATCGTTAAGGAGTACAAGAAAAATGAAAAAAGTTACGTTGGCAATCTTTCTTTGTTTGGTCTCGCTGCTGCTTGTGTTTGGGATAGGCCGCTCTCTGACGGAACGATTGTACGGCAAAGTAATCGTTATTGAGGACCGGAACGAGGTGCTCAAAAAAGTAAGCGATTCCCTTCCCGTAGAAGTGACGATTCATCATCGCCAATGGGGTGCCATTCAGGTCACTGATGAAGTTCGGCTTCATTCGATCATCTCGTATGCGGATCTCGTAAAGAAAGAGAACGACCCTGTAATGATGAAACAAGAATCGCGTTCCTTGTTTTCCGGGACCATCCGGTATTTAAACGGAGCCGAGCAGGTGTTTGCGCTAGGCGACACCCTATCCGTCGATCGCTTCAATTATGGAAGCGAACGGGTCAAACCCCTTCTTTCCGCATTTCGCACGCACTTGGTAAGTTTGTTTTACCAAGCTGACTATTTTGCCGATTTTATCGAAAATGCGCAGAGCGTGGTTGCGAAGAGCAACGGCAGCGCAACAGAGCTGCACGAAAATGAAAAGGGTTTATTGGCGCGCAAAGTGCGGCAATCGTCCGAAATAAGGGGCGCCTCGGATATTAAACGGCTTCTGATGCTGAAGCGGCAGCCCCTCGGTTATATCACCGTGTATAAAAACGGAAAAAAAACGAAGAACGACCGCGATTCTCTCGTCCATCTTATTGTGTTCGGTGACAGCTACATCGTGCAATATATGGGAGACGACAACGGCAACTCCATCTATATGAAGGGCAGTCTAACTGAACTGTTACAAACCAAGGCAAAGGCAGAGAGCGAATGAAACGAATTTTCTTTTTCTTGTGGATAGGGATATGCGGGCTTATGCTTGTCAGTTGTTCCAAAGATCAACATACCGATCCGTTCCAAACCGGCGAATTTCCCGATTTGAAAGGACGCCATCTGGTCGCCTATGTTGCGGCGCGCGAGGAAGTCGGCAATGCGTTGCTCTCTTCTTTCTGCGAAACGAGAGGCTGCACGTATGAATATATCCGTCTGTCAACGGAGGAAATATTGCGGCGCGTCACCGCAGAGAACGGCAAGCCGCAGGCGGATTTGGTGCTTGGCGGTACGGTTGACGCGCACATCCAGATGAAGCAGCAGCAGTTGTCTTCACCTGCGCGCAGCCGCAACGCCGCTTTCATTTCCGAGCATGTGAAAGATGCAGACGGGTACTGGTACGGTTACGAGGCCGAACAGTTAGCGATTGCCGTTAATGAAGAGCGCTGGCGCGAGGAGCTGAAGCCGTCAGGTATTCCGCTCCCGCAGACATGGGAAGATTTGCTGGATCCCGCGTATCAAGGCGGCATCGTGATGTCCGATCCGAAGTATTCAGGGACGGCGTATACATTTTTGCTATCGCTGTTTGAAAGATGGGGTGACGACAGGGCGGCCGGTTATTTGCGGCGTCTTAACCAAAATATCGGCGCCTTAACCGTAAACGGCTACATGCCTGCCCAGTACGTGAGTGTCGGGGAATATACGATCGGCATTAATTTTTTGGGCGATCAGCGCAAGCTGCGTGAAGCTGGGTTTCCAATCGCGAGCATCGTGCCAGAGGATACGGGAATATCCGTCAATGCCGTTTCCAAGCTGAAACACGCTCCCCACGGGAACATTGCGGATACGTTTATTGATTATTGCCTCTCGCCCGAAGCTGCGGCCGACGTTCTGGAACGCATGTCATACGGGATTCCGACGGTGCGGCAGGACAAGATGGAGCGCCTTGATACGGCGGTCATCCATCGAGAGGAATCAACGGAGCGGCATGATCGGATCATTGAAATATGGGACAAGCTCTGCTCGACAACACCAAGAAAAGGAAGATAACATCATGTTCAAATGGCTCAAAGCGGCACCGGCCGTACCGCGCCTGCCCGATCATATGATTGCGAGAATGTACAGCATTTTCCGCATCCGCACACTGCTCTCCATATTTATTGGCTACGCGGGATACTATTTTGTACGCAATAATTTTTCGTTATCGACAACGTATCTTGTAAATGAATACGGTTTCAGCACGGCGCAAATCGGTTTATTCGGCACGGCATTTTCGATTACGTACGGATTGAGTAAATTTTTTATGGGCAATTTAGCGGACAAAGCACATACGCAGCGTTTTATCGCAATCGGCTTGCTCCTGTCGGCGCTCGTGAATATTTGTTATGGGCTCGCTTCATCGTTCAGCATGATTATTATGCTGCTTATCTTTAATGGGATTTTTCAGGGGATGGGAGCGCCTCCTTGCAGCATTGTCATGGCGAAATGGTTCTCCAAAAAAGAACGCGGCACCAAGATGGGGATTTGGAACATTTCCCATAATATCGGCGGCGGCATTATTGCTCCGCTCGTCGGCGTGGGCCTTGCGATATTCGGAAGCCACTATTGGCAAGCAGGCGTCTATTACTTCCCGGCCGCACTTGCGATCATCATTGCGGTATTCGTGCTGTTCTGCGGCAAAGACACGCCGGAATCGGAAGGCTTGCCGCCAATTGACGAATACCGGAACGATTATGACGATGCGAAAGAGAGTGCGGATGGGGTCAAGCTTTCGCTTAAGGATATTTTGGTCAAGCATGTTCTCAACAACAAATTCGTGTGGTATTTGTGCTTGGCCAACGCGTTTGTGTACCTGATCCGGTTCGGTGTATTGAACTGGGTTCCGCTTTATTTAACGAGTGTGAAAGGCTTCACCGCAAGCCAGTCGCACTGGGCGTTTGCGATCTTTGAATGGGCCGCGATTCCAAGTTCGCTGCTTGTCGGCTGGTTGAGCGATCGGCTGTTCAAAGGAAATCGTATGCCGCTATGCATTATCAGCATGTTCGGGGTGGTGATCGGCACGTTGGTATACTGGCAATCGACGAATGTGCTTGTCGTCAGTCTCGCCGTATCTGTTATCGGCTGTCTGATCTATGTGCCGCAATTTTTAATCGGATTGAGCGCGATTGATGTCGTGCCCAAATTTGCGGTAGGCACGACAGTGGGCTTGACGGGGCTGTTCGGTTATCTGGGGGGCAGCGCCATCGCTAACCTAGTCATTGGCCTTATTGTGGACGCTTCCGGCTGGAACGGCGGTTTCGTGCTATTGCTGGCGAGCGGAGTACTGGCCACATTGTTCTTGTTCATTATCCAGATTGGCCGCAAGAAGCAGCAGGCGTCAACAGCGAATCTGTAAGTGCGTGTTCAAAAGGAGGCTTTTTGAACAACCTCTAAAATGCGGCTGCGTTCAGCGCATGACATCATTCCCGCTTCACGCATCGTCGTGGAGCGGGATTTTTTGAACAACCTTTTGCAAATCGAGTCAATAATCCAAGTTACCGAATCATAAGATGGAGTATACGATAAGGTAAGGAGGGATTGCCGTGAATCGCAGCGACGAGGTAGAATACTGCAACTTGGAGCTTCGTTTTGACCGCCGGCAAATCCAGAACCTCATCCGAGATCTTATACAAGAGGGCTATTCCTTGTACTGGAGCGAGAATGAATCGCTGTTTATTGTTTCGATCCGAACCGGTCGGAAGCTGGTCAAACTGCGCTTTCAACGCATCCATCACCGCTATAAAATTGTAGGCGATTACACGATACGGGACGAGAAGCTATCCGAGTTCATGGAGAAGATGATCGGCGATTCACGCGGGCATGCGGTGGTCAAACGTTTTAAAGACAGACATGTTTTCGTGGAAAATATAATGTTTGGCGAACGTATTCGCCTGGTTGAAATTTGCGGCCCGGATCAGAGGGTGCTGTATCAAAAAAGGCCGGCCGTAACGGCAGAGCAGATGATGGAAACTTTTATGTCTACGCAGGCCGAGGAGCGCATTGAGGTGCTGCGAATGGAAGTCGATTATGCGTTGGCTGAACTGCATGAAGCGATTGCAGAAGAAGATTCGGTCAAGACGAAGTGCTGCAAAGAAAGGCTGAATGCCATGCGGACCGAAATGCTTCAGCTGGAATGGTAACAAATGCTGTTTGTTTTTCGCCCTCCCATCCGCCGCATGTTGGATGAAATGCTGTTTGCGAGATGGTTGCAGGGTTTTTTGCTGTGGGGTACAATAAGCGTAATGCAAAGTATATAAAAAATTTTAGGATAAAGGATGGAAGAACCATATGACGAAAAATCAAATTGGTGTCATTGGACTTGCGGTCATGGGCAAGAACTTGGCTCTCAATATTGAAAGCCGCGGGTTCACGGTCTCGGTATATAACCGTTCTCGCGAGAAGACGGACGCGCTTATTGAAGAAGCACAAGGCAAGCAATTGACGGCTACATACTCCATTGAAGAATTTGTGCAGTCTTTAGAGGCGCCGCGCAAAATGTTGATTATGGTTCAAGCCGGACAAGCTACAGATGCCACAATTGAACAATTGCTTCCGCATCTGGATGAAGGTGATATTATTATCGACGGCGGGAACGCGCATTTTCCCGATACTCAACGTCGCAGCAAATATTTAGAAGATAAAGGAATTCGTTTCATTGGGGCCGGCGTGTCTGGCGGCGAAGAGGGCGCTCTGAAGGGTCCTGCCATTATGCCTGGCGGACAAGAAAGCGCATATCGCTTGGTAGAGCCGATTCTGACCAGCATTTCCGCCAAAGTAAACGGCGATCCATGCTGCACTTATATTGGCCCTGATGGTGCCGGTCACTACGTGAAGATGGTTCACAACGGTATTGAGTACGGCGACATGCAGCTCATTTGCGAGGCTTATCACCTCCTTACAACCGTGCTTGGCGTCAGCGCCGAAGAACTGCATTCCATCTTCAGCGAATGGAACAAAGGCGAGCTGGACAGCTATCTGATTGAAATTACGGCGGATATCTTCTCCAAGTACGATAAAGAAACAGGCAAGCCTATGGTTGACGTCATTCTAGACGCGGCAGGTCAAAAAGGAACAGGAAAATGGACGAGCCAAAGCGCGCTCGACCTGGGTGTGCCGTTGTCGATGATTACGGAATCCGTATTTTCCCGCTTCTTGTCCGCACTGAAGGATGAACGCGTAGCGGCAAGCAAAGTGCTGCAAGGTCCGGCAGTGAAGCCGTTTGCCGGTGATAAGGCGGCATTTATCGAAAGCATCCGCAAAGCGCTCTACGCCAGCAAGATCGTATCGTATGCGCAGGGCTTTGCCCAAATGCGCGCGGCATCGGAAGAATCCGGCTGGAACTTGCGTTATGGCGAAATCGCGATGATTTTCCGCGGCGGCTGCATTATCCGTTCCCGTTTCTTGCAAAATATTAAGGATGCGTACGACCGTGATTCCGAATTGAAGAATCTGTTGTTGGACCCATACTTTAAAAATATCGTGGAATCATACCAAGACGCATGGCGTCAAGTTATCAGTATCGCTGTTGCGTACGGTGTGCCTGTTCCTGGCTTTGCGAGCGCACTGTCGTACTTCGACAGCTACCGCACCGAGCGTCTGCCGGCGAATCTGCTGCAAGCGCAGCGGGACTACTTCGGCGCGCACACGTTCAAACGTGTAGATAAAGAAGGCTCGTTCCACTTTAACTGGATGTCGGAGTAATGAACAGCAATAACGCCGAACCCTACAAGGGCTCGGCGTTATTTTTTTCAAGCGCTGTCTCTTTGTCCCACAGGCCATGTGCCGCTTCAGCCAAATATTGCCGAATGCGGTCGGATTCCTGACCGTAGCTGCTGTTCCGAATCAACAGCAGCGATATTTCGGCAAAGTAACGGAAGTTGCGGATAAGCCGCTCAGGCTCAAGCTTGGACCAAATTTCGTCTTGATCGGTGAGCTTTTGCTTCACTGCGTTAAGTACCCACACAATATCCTCCCTGCACAAGGGATGGTTCGGGTCCATAATCCGCGCCATCCGCGCTGCCGCAGTTGGAACGGGATGTGAATCCGGGGCGGGTGAGGTTGACATGCATCTTCACTCCTAAACAACCAAATCTACAAAATGATCTTGATGCTGAAAAGACCACTTTTTGAAAACGTACTATAGTTCATCTTTACGTTGAAAACGTCATTTTTATACATGTCAGCATTGTCGAATGAAAGAAACGTATGGTATCCTATGGGAAGTTTAGCATCTGTGGACAAAGAAAGACGAGGGAGGCCCCAATGACAACCCGGCATATACTATTAATCGGCTTCATGGGTACAGGAAAATCAACAGTCGGGGCGCAACTGGCCCGGAACCTGAATTACGCATTCGTTGATTTGGATGCGGAAATCGTAAAGCAAGCGGGACGCTCGATACCCGACATATTTGCGCAAGAGGGGGAAGCGTTCTTCCGGGAACAAGAAAGCCGCATTCTTACACGCTTGTTGCGCGACCGAACACGGCAGCTTGTCATCGCCACCGGCGGCGGCGTCGTACTAAGCGAAGCGAACTGCAAGCTCATGCGGGAACATGGTTCAGTCATCCAGCTTACAGCGGAAGAGGAGACCATAGTGCAGCGCGTCTCACAGGACCGCAATCGTCCGCTGCTGCAAGGAGACGCAGCCAGCCGTGTGCGCAAGCTGCTGCATGAGCGCCAAGGGCTGTATGACTTCGCCCATTTGAGCGTTCCGACCGACCGCTTGACGGTGGAGCAAATTAACGAATGCATTGAAGCCTATCTTGTGAGTGACAAGACGTATTGATACAGGGTACGGATGGTTGCCCGGGCTTTAATCTTCCAGCTGGGACCAGGCAATCATGCCGCCTTCCATATTGACCGCGCCCTGTATACCGATTTGCTGCAAGTACTCGCATACACGTTCACTGCGGTAGCCGCTGCGGCAAATAAAGATGATTTCGCCGTTCTGTTCGATTTCGTGCAGCCGGCCGGGAATCTGGTTCATTGGAATATGCTTGGCGCCAGCAATCATGCCGCAGGCAACTTCCTCATCCTCCCGCACATCAATCATATTTAATGCTTCGCCGCGTTGCAGGCGTTCTTTTAAGGTGGATACATCGATTTGAACAATGGAATTCATATAATTTTTGTGCATCCTCTCATTAGGAATGTTGATTCAAAACAACCTCTTGGATTGAAATTCAACTTGTAATCACTAGCTGATTGTACTTATTATACTTGTAATAGCAAAGGAGTGAAAGCGCATGGACGTTATCGTTAAGCCCACATTAAAGCTGCAAGGTGAAATCCAAGCATTATCTTCAAAAAACTACACGACACGTTACTTGCTTGCAGCCGCATTGGCGGATGGGGAGAGCACGATTTACTATCCGGCCCACAGCGAGGACAGCGATGCGATGCGCCGTTGCTTGCGTGATCTGGGAGCCGTGCTTGAAGAGGATGAAGAGAAAATTGTTATAACAGGTTTTGGCAAAGCGCCTCGGCTTGCGAATCCTAACCGAGAACTGAATGTCGGCAATGCGGGAGCGGTGCTGCGCTTTCTAATGGGGATAGCGGCCTTGCTTCCCGAAGTGAACTTCGTGAATACGTATCCGGATTCGTTAGGGAAACGCCCGCACGACGATCTTATTACTGCGCTAGAACAGATGGACGTGCTCGTGGAGCATCGGGAAGGGAAGCTGCCGATAACGATTCGGGGCGGAGAGCCGAAGGGCGGGCACATTAAGGTGTCTGGCAATGTCAGCTCGCAATATTTAAGCGCCCTTCTGTTCCTGACGCCGCTGTTGGAGCAAGACAGCATCATTGAAGTGACGGACGACTTGAAGTCCAAAGTCGTCATCGGCCAGACGCTGGAAGTGCTGGCACAAGCCGGAATTCATATCGAGGCACGCGAAGATTTAATGTATTATCGCGTTCAAGGCAATCAACACTATGAAGCGAAGACGTATGTCGTCCAAGGCGACTATCCAGGCTCGGCGGCCGTGTTGGCTGCGGCGTCTGTCATCCCGTCCGACATTACGGTGCGCGGGCTGACGGAAGACAGCAAGCAGGGGGAACGGGCAATCGTCGATGTGCTGCGCATGATGGGGGTGCCGCTTGAGCATACGGACTCCATCGTCCGCATCAAGGGCGACGGCCGTTTGCAGCCGGTTGAATTCGACGGCGATGCGGCAACCGACGCGGTACTTGCCATGGTAGCCGCTGCCGTATTTGCAGAAGGAAGCTCGCGCTTCTACAATGTAGAAAACTTGCGGTACAAGGAATGCGATCGCATCACCGATTATTTGACAGAACTGCGCAAAGCGGGCGCTCAAGTGGAAGAACGGCAGGCGGAAATTATCGTCCACGGCCGTCCGGAAGGCGTTGCAGGCGGAGTGGAAATTAACGCTCATTACGATCATCGTGTTATTATGGCGTTAACGGTGGTTGGCTTGCGCGCACAGCAGCCGATTCGCATTAAGGACGCTCATCATGTAGCGAAGTCATATCCTCAGTATTTCGATCACTTGCAGGCGCTGGGCGCTCAAGTGGAATGGGTGGAAGCATAAAAGCGACGTCACGGAAGGGGCGAAGAGCTATGAGTTATACGCAGCCGTCACAAGAAGACATCAAAAAATTGCTTGAGAAGAGCACCAGCATCGCGGTTGTCGGCTTGTCCGACGATCCGACGCGAGTGTCTTATATGGTGGCCGAAGCGATGCAGAAGAAAGGATACCGCATCATACCGGTCAATCCGAAGGCGGAACGCATCCTGGGAGAGACATGCTATTCCAAGCTTCAGGACGTGCCGGAACCAATCGACATTGTGAATGTGTTTCGCCGCAGTGAATATTGTGCCGACATTGCGCGCGACGCCGTTGAAGTGAAGGCGAAGGCCATTTGGCTGCAGCAGGGCATTGTCAATGAAGAAGCTGCGCGCATTGCATCGGAGAACGGGTTGGGCGTAGTTATGGATCTATGCATTAAAGTTTTGGATTCCATTTTGCTGCCGCACGGCAAAGCAACTTCGTGATGCGCGGAAAGAAATGCCGGGTGTTCTCGCAATGAGGATGGAGAGCCCCGGCTTTTTGTCTGTTTTCCTTTGACAAAGGAACGATATGCCCTTACCATTCATGGTAGAAGGAGTGGATGTCCTTGAATCAGTTAGGGCTGTTGCAGCAACTGTCGCGGGCTATGATGCAGCCGCTTATCGCTTTACCCGCAGCAGCGTTGGCTGTGGCCATCGGTCATTTCCTGCATAGCACCGGGATGCAGGATGCCGCTACGCTGTTTGAGTTGACCGGAAAAACGATTTTTTATGTGCTTCCCTACCTATTTGCGGCAGGGGTGGCGCTTGGGTTATCGAACAATGCGGGTGTAGCCGCCATGTCCTCGATGCTGGGAATGTTTATTTTTAAGCAGCTCCTGACCCATTGGCATGCTTCATTTACGCCTACCATTTTGAACGGTATACTGTTCGGCGTGCTGGCAGGGATGATTCATGAGCGATTTAAAAATGTCCAGTTTCCAGAATATTTGCAATTTTTCGGCGGTCCCCGATTTGCTGTCTTGCTTACGACGCTAAGCTCCATTTTCCTCTCATGGGTGATGATTGTACTTGCGCCGTTCATGCAGCAAGGGGTATCCTTTCTTGGACAAGAAATATTGGCGATGGGCGGGTTCGGCGTATTCATCTATGGAGTGCTGCACCGGGTGCTGGTCGCATTTGGACTTCATCATTTATTGAATAACGTGTATTGGTTTCAAGTCGGCTCGTTTACCGATGCTGAAGGGATGACCTTTACCGGCGATTTGCCGCGTTTTTTTGCGGGGGATCCGACAGCAGGCGTGTTCATGGCAGGTTTGTATCCGATTATGATGTTTGCTCTGCCTGCGGTAGCCTTGGCCATCGTGCATGAATCGCGCGAGGATTTGCGGCCGAAGGTGCGCAAGACTTACTTCACGGCTGCGTTCGTCTCGCTGTTGACGGGAATTACGGAACCGATAGAATTTGCTTTTTTATTTGCGGCGCCGTATTTATTTATCGTGCACGCGTTATTGTCCGGCGCAGCGATGTGGCTGACAGCCGAATTGGGAATTCGGCACGGTTTTTCTTTTTCGGCAGGAGCCATTGATTATGTCGTGAATTTTCACCTATCGACCAAAGCGCTCTGGATTATCCCGATTGGGATTGCATTCGGGTTGATTTATTATGTCATATTTCGTTTTGCGATACAGAAATTTCAAATCCCGACCCCGGGACGAGTGGAAGTGTCGCTGCTCGATGATATGGCAAGCGATCTGCTTCATCGCGTTCCGCTCATCATTCAAGCATTGGGCGGAAAAGATAACATTGTCGATACTCAGGCATGCATTACAAGATTGCGGCTTCGAGTGCAGAACGACAAGCTCGTGGATCGGCATGCGCTCCGCATGATGGGCGCCGCTGGCGTCATCCGGCTTGGCGGAGGTCATTTGCAGGTCGTCTTCGGAACGTATTCCGAACTAATCAAAGAGGAGATGGTCAAGCGCCTGCAGCGCGATCCGAAGCAAGTGTGGTTTGTCGCTCCGGTGCAGGGCCGCATGATCCCAATCGAAGAAGTGCCGGATACCATCTTTGCGAAGAAGCTGGTAGGCAAAGGAGTGGCCTTTTATCCTGAGAGAGGAGAGCTCGTATCTCCGCTGAGAGGCTTCATCCGTCACGTGTATCCGACAATGCACGCGTTAGGTATTGAAACGCCCGAAGGGTTGGAAGTGCTGCTTCATATCGGAATTGAGACGTCATCTCTGAATGGCGCCGGTTTTCAAGCGGTAGTACAGGAAGGTGATGAAGTGAAACCGGGACAGCTGCTCATCAAGTTTGATATTAATGAAGTGAAAAAGCGTTGCAAGTCGCTCGCGACTCCGATGGTCATTACGAACTCGGATAAAGTCGCCTCATGGAGCATGGCGCCTTATGCTGCAGTGAAGAAAGGACAGACGTCCGTAATGTCCGTCGTCTTGCACGAACATGCGCTTGGAGGTGTGCACCAATGACGCAAAAAGTGCAGGGAATCGGCGCATCTAGCGGAATTGCCATTGGCAAGGCGTTCGTGCTGCCGACATGGGAATGGGACGTGCCGGAGGAGAAAATGGACCCGACCGATTTGGCGCGTGAATTCGAACGCTTGTACGAAGGCATCCGCTCCTCTAGAGACGAGATCGAGTTCATCAAGAGCGAGATTCGCGAAATGGTCGGCAGTGAAGAATCGACCATCTTTGATGCGCATCTGGCCATTTTGGAAGATCCGATCTTCATGAACGAAATTCAAGGCATCATTCAACGACAATATAAAGCGGCCGAAGTGGCGGTTAAAGAAGCAATCGATCATTTTGTCACGATGTTCGATCTGCTGGATGATGAATATATGAAAGAGCGGGCGCTCGACATTAAAGACGTCGGCAATCGCCTCTTGAAGCATTTGCTCGGCGCTCCCGAGATTACGCTGCCGACGGATACGCAGCCTTATATCTTAGTGGCGAAGGAGTTGTCTCCTTCGCAGCTCGTGCATTTGAATCCGAAAAACGTGCTTGGCATCGTCATGCTGATGGGCGGGAAAACATCCCACTCCGCCATTATGGCGCGTGCGCTCGGCATACCGCTCGTGCTCGGGCTGGAAGGCAAGATCGTAAAGCCGATTCAAACGGGAGATTTCATTATCGTTGACGGGGAACACGGTGTCGTGTATATCGATCCCCCTGAGGATATCCTGTCTTGGTATGAGGCGCGGCGTGACTTCTATGCGCAAGAAGCAGACGAGTTGAAGAAAATCGTGTCCCTTCCCGCCGTAACGAATGACGGCTACGAGATACATCTGGCCTCGAATATCAGCTCCACGAGGGAGCTTGAAATCGCAGAGCAGAACGGAGCGGAAGGCGTAGGATTGTTCCGCACCGAATTCATGTACATGGATCGGTCCTATCCGCCTTCGGAAGCGGAACAGTTGACCGTGTACAGGGATGTCGCCGAGTATTTCAAGGATAGTACGGTCATCATCCGCACTCTCGATATAGGCGGGGACAAACCGATGGAATACTTGGATCTGCCCGAGGAAGACAATCCGTTCTTGGGCTACCGCGCCATTCGCATCTGTCTGGATCGGAGAGACCTGTTCAAGACCCAGCTCCGGGCCATATTGCGGGCCAGCGCATTCGGCGCGGTGAGCCTCATGTTCCCGATGATTTCGTCTGTTGAAGAAGTGAGGGCGGCGAAAGAAATCTTAGAGGAAGCCAAGCAGGAGCTGCGTGCCGAAGCATTGCCTTTCGATGAGCAGCTGCCGATAGGAATCATGGTTGAAGTGCCCGCAGCGGCGATGATTGCCGATCAATTAGCCGAGGAAGTGGACTTCTTCAGCATAGGTACGAACGATCTTGTGCAATATACGCTTGCGGTCGATCGGATGAATGAGCAGATTGCGCATATGTATGATCCATTTCATCCTGCGGTGCTGCGCCTCATTCGCCATACTATCGAAGCGGCGAAGAAGCGCAATATCGCGGTCGGGGTATGCGGAGAGATGGCAGGCGATCCGCGTGCGGTGCCGTTATGGGTTGCGCTCGGCATCAATAAGCTGAGCATGTCCTCGCGCTCCATCCCACGTGTCAAAGCGGCGATTCGCCGGGCATCGCAAGAGAATAGCAGAAGCGTGACCGATAAAATATACAAGGCTGGTTCCAAAGCCGAATTAGATGCGCTGCTGGAGCCGCAATAAACAAATAAAAGGCATGACCCGGATATGGGGGTCATGCCTTTTGCTTGTTAAAAAACGAGGTTACTTTTCAGCCAACTTGTCACAGAACGCTTTGCCATAAGCCGCCAGATCCGGGGGTCTGCGCGCAGACACCAGGTTACCGTCGATGACGACCTCTTGATCGAGCCACGTCGCGCCTGCATTTTCCATATCATCCCGAATGCCGGGAGTTGACGTAACCGTGCGCCCCTGCAAAATTTTAGCGGAAATAAGCACCCAGCCTGCATGACAAATTTGTCCGATCGGCTTGCCGGCTTCGTCCATCTGTCTGACGATATTCAAAGCATCCTCATAACGGCGCAGCTTGTCGGGAGCCCATCCTCCCGGAACGAGCAGACCGTCGTAGGTGCTGGCATCGACATCTTTAAACGCGTAAGTAGAGGTTGCGGGCACGCCATATTTTCCGATATACGTTTTGCCGGGTTCGTTGCCGACAAGATGAACTTCAGCACCTTCTTCCCGGGCGCGGTATACCGGGTACCACAATTCCAAGTCTTCGAATTCTTCATCCACAAAAGAGATAATTCGCTTTCCGCTTAAACGCATGAATGTTGTCCCTCCTTCGTATCTTGTACAAAGCAGCTTATTACTCTGCCGTGCAATAAGCCTCCAGTTCCCAAATGATGTGCATTGAGTGTTTCCGATATATGACCTACGATAGTTTCAATAGGTTATATTGCATGTGAAAGGGATGTACGTTCTACCTTCTATTTAACCATAATGTCATGAAAATTAACATGATTATTTAAAAACGGCGACATAAATGTGATTTGCATCATTGTCAAAAACGGCTTCTCATTCCAGTCCGTTTCTAGTTGTGTAAATAAATACATCTTTTTGCATAGAAGGAGAATGAGAGACAGAGTCGAAATATACGTTAATCAAATGCGCAAATGGCTATATCATTAGGGTTCGAATTTCATTAACAACATCAACAACAAAAATTAGGGGTGGACCGTATGTATAAACGTTGTAACTGTGGTCATTATATGGATTTAACGCTGCGTACCGTTGTACACGCGCGTTCGGTGCACATTCACCGTGTTCCCGTGTATACTTGTACGTGTTGTGAACGTTCCGAATTGTTGTCGTTCGTTAAGAAAGACATTGCAGAACTCATTCGAAATCGTATGAGCCTAATCGCTGCCAACCCGCATGTCACCCAGCATGGTCCGCTCGTGGTGGCATTTGATGAAGTCCATGAATTATCCAGCGTTCTGGCAGAATGTGTAGAAGTAGAGGGCTGCGACGATATGTTGCCGGTGTTCGAACGCAGGGTGGATGAACGCGTCAACCAACTGCTCGATTTGTATCTAATCGCGAAGACTTGCAACGATGCGCTTTGGATGTCGGACCTTCAGCGCAGATTAAAACAGGTTACAGGTTTTAGTTTACAGCCATATAGGGTTAAAATAAGTTAAGAGGCTCCATAGATATCAGTGTGAGCATTGATTGGCCGTTTTCAAGCAAGCGGATAAATCGTTACAGGAGGAGGTAAGGCATGAAAGCTGTCGATTCCATAGAAAATCTGCAGGAAGCCATCGATTTGTCATCGCAGCAAACGGTAGTCTTATTTAAGCATAGCACGCGCTGTCCGATAAGCGCGCAGGCGGATGAGGAAATGGTGAAGGTGGAGGACGACTATGAGCATAAGGGCGTTGGGTTCGGGCGCATTCTCGTCGTGGAACATCGCGACGTTGCCCAGGCTTGCGCAGAGCAGCTCGGCATCAAGCATGAGTCCCCGCAAGTGCTTGTGCTTAAGAATGGCAAAGTTGCTTGGCACGATTCGCACTATGCGATCCGATACGACAAGTTGGAGTCTGTTTTGACAATGTAAAGGCAAGTTTTGGTAAATTAAGGCGGTTTTGGCCGTGACATTGCGAATTTTCTGAAAATATCGTATCATTGAATGTAATATGTATGGTCGCATTAAATTTTTCGGTAATTGGAGAGAAGGATCGTGACGGTAACTATTTATGATGTAGCGAGAGAAGCGGGCGTCTCGATGGCCACCGTTTCCCGGGTTGTGAACAACAATCCGAACGTGAAGCCGCAAACGCGTAAAAAAGTGTACGAAGCGATTGAACGTTTAGGTTATCGCCCGAATGCGGTCGCACGCGGACTTGCGAGCAAGAAGACGACGACCGTTGGGGTCGTCATTCCTGATATTTCCAATTCCATCTTTGCTGAAGTCGCGCGCGGTATTGAAGATATTGCGAATATGTACCATTACAATATCATTTTGTGCAACGCGGATAAGAAGAAGGATAAGGAAATACGTGTTATCAATACGCTGTTGGAGAAACAAGTGGACGGGCTCTTATTTATGGGCGGCGTTGTTACGGAAGACCACATTCAAGCTTTCCGGACCGCATCCGTGCCAATTGTGCTCTGTGCAACGACAGATGAGAATGGCATTATTCCGTCAGTCGATATCGATCATGAAGCGGCGGCTTTTGACGCGGTGAATACACTTATTCGCCACGGCCATCGCGATATTGCGATGATAAGCGGCACGCTCCAAGATCCGGCTAACGGATTTGCCCGGTTCCAAGGATACAAGAAAGCACTGGAAGGCGCAGGAATCGAGTACAAGGAAGATTTGGTTCGAATCGGCAACTATCGTTATGAATCCGGTGTCGAAGCGATGAAATATTTCCTCGGCTTGAAGAAGCGCCCGACGGCCATTTTTGCGGCAACAGATGAGATGGCGATCGGTGCGATCCACTGCATTCAAGATGCCGGTCTGAAAGTGCCGGATGATTTCTCCGTCATTAGCGTCGATAATATTCGTATGGCCTCCATGGTTCGTCCGCAACTGACGACGGTTGCACAGCCAATGTATGACATTGGTGCCGTAGCCATGCGCTTATTAACGAAATTGATGAAGAAAGAGAACGTAGACAATTCGCGCGTCATCTTGCCGCATGAGACGATTCTTCGTCTGTCGGTAAGCCAAGTGAACGAATAGCACGCTGCCCTAACGGCAGGACAGAAGCCCCAGAACGATGGGGCTTTTTGTGTGAGCATGTTGATACATAAGGAGGCTTGGAGATGGCAAAAGAAGCTGCCATTGGCATAATCGGTGCCATGGATGAAGAAATTGAATTGCTGCTGAAGGCCGCTCAACCGATTGAGGAAATTCAAGCGGCAGGGCTGAAGTATTTTCAAGGCAGCTTATTCGGCAAGCGTGTCGTCATTTGCAAATCGGGAGTAGGGAAAGTTAACGCAGCCATTACGACGCAAATTCTGATAGACCGCTTTCAAGTGAAGACAGTGCTGTTCACCGGGGTAGCCGGGGCGGTTCATCCGGATCTGAATATCGGAGATATCGTCATCTCGACCGCATGCATGCATCATGATATGGATGTGACGGCGCTGGGCTTTGCGCCAGGAGTCATACCGTTCCAGGAAACATCGCAATTTGCGGCTGACCCGAAGCTGATCCAATTGGCTGAAAGCGTTTGTGAGGAGTATTTTCCAGGACGTTACCGGACGGGATTGGTGTTGTCGGGCGATCAGTTTATCGCAAGCAGGGATAAGGTGCGGGAGCTGCACGAGACGTTCGATGGCGCCGTCTGCACGGAAATGGAAGGCGCAGCTGTGGCGCAGGTATGCTTTATTAACCAAATTCCGTTTGTCGTTATTCGCTCCATGTCGGATAAAGCAGACGGCTCAGCGCATGTGAATTTTGCAGAATTTACGGTAGAGGCTTCCGAGCGATCGTATCGAATTGTGGAGAGCATGGTCAAGGAAATCGCCGTTTAATGCCGATATTTTTCTTTATAATGAGCAGGCCGTTGATGCTGCGCGCTGTCCCCATAACAAAGGACGGAGCGGACGCATGTCAACGGCCTGTTATTATTTGTTTAACGCACATATTCCAGCGCCAATTCCTTCACGTGAGCATTGCGCTCCTCAATGAGACGGCGTCTAGGCATTGGGGTCCATCCCCCCACGTCGTCAAGCCAAGTGTCCGGCAGGGGGGCGGAAGATTTCTGCGACCAATGGGCAATCCACTGGGCAGGCAAACGGTGCAGCGGGTTCTTGTCTACCAGCAGCCGCAGCGGGTCTTCGTTCATTTCCAGCCAGAGCAGGCTCCAGGCTCGCGGCACGACCTGCCATATTTCATAGCCGCCGCCGCCAAGCGCAACCCATCTTCCATCGCAATGCTCGTGCGCCAACTCGTGAATGAGTCGAGGCATCTCCGCATAGATCCGCATGCTGCAGTGCATGTGTGACAGCGGATCCAGCGCATGCGCGTCGCAGCCGTGCTGACTGACGATCATATTGGGCTTGAACGAACGTGCGACTTGTTGAATCGTCTCCCTGAAGCACTGCAGCCATGATTCGTCTTCTGTATACGGTTCCAACGGAACGTTGACGCAGGCGCCGAATCCCTCCCCAGCCCCGCGCTCATGCACGAAGCCGGTTCCGGGAAATAAATATTTCCCCGTTTCGTGAATAGAGTAAGTCATGACATCCGGGTCCGTATAGAACGACCACTGTACACCGTCTCCGTGATGAGCATCCGTATCGATGTATAAGATGCGCGCGCCGTAATGCTTGCGCAGCCAAGCGATGGCAACCGATGCGTCGTTATAAACGCAGAAGCCGGAGCCCTTATCTCCGAACGCATGGTGAAGTCCTCCGCCCAAATGAAGGGCATGCGCGGCTTGTCCCGACATGACGGCATCACATGCGGCGATAGACCCTCCTACAATGGCGCAGGCGGAGTCATGCATTCCGGCAAAGTATGGGGTGTCTTCCGTATGCAGCCCGTATGTATCTGCCCGTGACGTCCACTCTGGATGGGGAAGAGGGTCACTGAGCCGCTTCACCGCTTCAATATAATCATCACGGTGAACTAATCCCAGCCATCGCTCCCACTCAGCGAGAGTTCCCTTGGGCCGGACAATTTGCGACTCGCGCAAAGCTCCGGCATGATGGAGAAGGTCGTTCGTCATCACGACCCGCTGCTGATCGAACGGATGATCGGCGTGAAAGCGATAGCGGAGGGAATCATCGTGCATGAAGTATAAAGCATTTCCCGACATCTGATATCCATCCCTCTCATACAAACTAATAAAGACAGTTCTAAGCGCAAAAACGCATAAATGGAAACGAGCAGCGAGTGTTCAAAAAGACCGCTTTTCCGCACCGAGAAGGATGCTTCGTGATCAAAAGGAGATTTTTGAACAACCTCTAATACATGAACCGTTGTCTAAAACGGACGCGATCGAACTGTTCCTTTGAATCGAGCGGCACATCCTTTCCGATGCGCACCATCAAACAGTTGGCCGGGTGGGCGCAAATCTCGGGATCGTCCGTCGCATACCATATCATCCCGACCGACTGCATCAGCTTTTCCATCATTTTTCGGTAGTCCCATACGCTGAGTCCCGTGCCTTCCATATCCCAATGCCAATAATATTCGGTCGTAAACACAATATAGCTTTCCATCTGATCATCTTCAAACGCGGTTATGATGAGCTTTTTGCCTAATCCCAGAGAACGATAGTCATTTGCCACTTCGATGGCGCCGAGCTCGATTAAATCCTCCATATTTCCTTCGGACCAACGTTCCAGCTCATCGGGATAATGAAACGTCACATAGCCCACGATCATTTGTCCTTCACGAGCGATGATGATGCGGCCTTCCGGCAGTTCCGCAATTTCGACGAGCGCCTGATGCTGTTCTTGCGGCCTTCGAAACGCGTTCAAATCGGCATGCATGCTTAAGGTGCGCAGCGTCTCAGGTTTGATCGGTCCTTCAACCACAACGACACGTTCCTCATGAGGAATGATTTGCGCGTGATAACATTTACGATGTTCCACACCTAGCAGCTCCTTTCGTCTCTATCCTATCGTTATAGCAAAAAAAGGATGCTTTGAAAAGGAAAAGAATAGGCGAAAGGGGTTTCGTGTGATATAATAATTCTGCCATAAAATTCATGGAATCTCCCCTTGACAGCACGAACGACATCATCGTCCTTGTAATTACAGCTTTCTGAAAGCGGTTTTATCGCAGCGTCTGAAATCGCCCGATGGCTGAAGCGACCAATAAAGAAGGGAAAGAAATAGGAGGATGAAACGACTATGAGTAACGTGCAAGGAGAAATCATTGCTGCATCAGCGAGCAACCCGAATATGCAGAGCTATGAAAATTGGGCGGACAGTTTCAATTGGGAAGACGTGGAGAAGCAATTTACTTGGTATGACACCGGAAAAGTAAATATGGCGCACGAAGCGATCGATCGTCATGTCGCGAATGGACGCGGAGACAAGGTGGCGCTCCACTACATCGACGCGGAGCGGGAGGAGTCGTACACATACGACGATATGCGCCGCAGGACGAATCAATTTGCCAATGTGTTGCGCAAGCACGGCATCCAGAAGGGCGACCGCGTTTTTATCTTTATGCCGCGCACGCCAGAGCTGTATTTCAGCTTTATGGGCGTGCTGAAGGTGGGGGCGGTTGTAGGGCCGCTATTTGAGGCATTTATGGAAACGGCCGTCAAAGACCGGCTGGAGGACAGCGGCGCAGTAGCGATCGTCACGACGTCAACGCTGCTTCAGCGCGTGAAGCGTGACGACCTGCCTGAATTGAAGCATATTATCGTAGTCGGCAGCGATGTGAAGACTGACGAAGGATTGATTGATTATCACGCCGAGATGGCCGAAGCGCTGGAAGAAGCGGAGATCGAATGGCTGGAGCGGGAAGATGGTCTAATTATGCATTATACGTCCGGTTCGACTGGCAAGCCGAAGGGCGTCTATCATGTCCAAAATGTGATGATTCAACAAGCTTATACAGGCAAGATCGTGTTGGATTTGAAGGAGGATGACGTATACTGGTGCACGGGCGATCCGGGCTGGGTCACCGGGACGTCCTACGGCATCTTCTCCCCATGGCTGAACGGCGTCACCAATGTCGTTCGCGGCGGGCGCTTCAGTCCGCAGGACTGGTACGGCACGATTGAAAAATATAAAGTGACGGTGTGGTATAGCGCGCCTACCGCTTTCCGCATGCTGATGGGCGCCGGCAACGATGTCATCGCGAACTTTGACTTATCCAGCCTGCGCCATGTGCTGTCCGTAGGCGAACCTCTGAATCCGGAGGTCGTGCGCTGGGGGCTGAAAGCGTATAACCATCGCATTCACGATACGTGGTGGATGACGGAAACGGGCGCGCATATGATATGCAATTATCCGGCAATGCCGATCAAGCCGGGATCGATGGGACGTCCGGTGCCAGGCATCGAAGCGGCTATTCTCGATGATCAAGGCAACGTGCTGCCGCCGTATCGCATGGGCAATCTGGCGATTCGCACGCCGTGGCCGTCGATGATGCGCAAAGTGTGGAACAACCCGGCCAAATACGAGGAATATTTTCGCTTCTCCGGCTGGTACATCTCCGGGGATTCCGCGTATATGGATGAAGAAGGCTACTTCTGGTTCCAGGGACGGGTCGATGACGTCATCAACACGTCCGGAGAACGAGTCGGTCCATTCGATGTCGAGAGCAAGCTGGTCGAGCATCCGGCCGTGGCGGAAGCCGGTGTCATCGGCAAGCCGGACCCGATTCGCGGGGAGATCATCAAGGCGTTCATTTCCTTGCGCGAAGGGTATACGCCTTCCGATGAGCTCAAAGCGGAGATTGCCCAATTCGTCAAGCAAGGGCTGTCCGCTCATTCAGCACCGCGGGAAATCGAGTTCAAGGACAAACTGCCAAAGACGCGTTCCGGTAAAATCATGCGCCGCGTGCTGAAGGCATGGGAATTGAACCTTCCGACTGGAGATCTGTCAACGATAGAGGATTAATGTTGACAAATCCATAATCGTGGGATATTATCCCAATAGCGAAGCGAATTTGCAACGCGCAACGACAAGTATAGAAGAATGGACATAACATGTTACCGCAAGGGCATCCGTTATGGAAGTTCAGTCGCAATATGACTGCCTTCTTAACGTATGCCCTTTTTGTCGTTCCAAGTTCTCGCTTGCTTATAGAACTATCATCTAATTTGGAGAGGGGCAACCGTTATGAACGCAAAGCGTCCCGCTTGGGGCAATTCCCTGATGCTGCTCATCATATGCGTGCTGGCCGCGATGATGGCGGCAGGCTGTAATTCAGACGGCAAGATGAATGAAACGACGGGCAGCAACGGCAATGGCGCAGAGACGACGCGGAAAGTGGAGTCGAAGCAAGGGAATACAGATAAAGGCAATGATGAAGTGTCGGGCGACTTCGAAATCCAATATTTTGTGGGCGGCTACGGCGATCAGGGCTGGAAGATGATTTTGGCGGAATTTCAGAAGAAATACCCGAATGTGAAATTGAAAGAATCGGCAGGCTCCAAAATCAATGATCAGATGAAACCGCGCTGGATTCAGGGGAACCCGCCTGACTTCGTATACATTGACGGTGCGGGATCGAATGCGACGCAAATGGTGCTTGATGACCAGCTGATGGATTTGACCGATTATTATAAGGATGCCAAAAACGCCGATGGCAATATGATCAAGGATGAGCTGTTGTTGAAGCCGATTGAATATGACGGCAAAATTTACACACTTCCGTTCGTATTCGGCTCGTGGGGCGTGTTCTATGATAAGAAGCTATTCGCCGATAATGGATGGGCCGAGCCGAAAGATTTCGACAGCTTTTTGAGCGAGTCCCAAAAGATTGCAGACTCCGGAAAAGTGAATGCGCCGCTTATTTACACAGGAAAATACCCGTACTATTTCACCAGCGGCATTCTGGATTCGGCGTTTGTCGTGAACAACAATGACGATACGTCGATCTTACTCGAAATGGCAGCGCTGAAAGAGGGTATCTTCAAGAGCGAACCGGTAAAGAAAGCGTTGGCGCAAATGGTGCGAATGAGGGATGCCGGCATCATTGATCCAGCCTCGGCACCGATTAACCACATCGATTCGCAGATGCTGTTCCTCCAGCATAAAAATGCATTTATTCCGAACGGTCTTTGGCTGGAAAATGAAATGCAGAAGGATGTGCCGCAAGGTTTTGAATTCGGTTTCATCCCTTCCATTACGCAGTCGGCAGGGGGCAAATACATCGCGATACCGTTTACGGCAACGGTCGGCATTGCGAAGAAAGCGAAAAACCCTGCCGCGGCAAAAGCTTTCTTGGAATTTTTGCTCACGAAGCAGTCGGCTGTCACATGGGCGGAACAGACTGGATCTCTGGGCAATCTGAAAGCAGATCTCGACAATTCCAATGCAAGCGCCCTCGTGAAGTCGGCGATGAAATTTTACGAGTCTGACAATACGATCGTAGCGCCTTACGTGCAACTGAATGCGGATGTAGACAAGGTGAAGCAAGATTCTACGCTTGCGCTTATGACCGGCAGCATCACGCCTGAAGAATGGATGGATCGGATGGAGAAGGCGGCAGCGAAGGCGCGAAAATAACGGCAAAGACGAGGCGAATGCGCTAGGAACCGGATGTGTGCGGCTGTCCGCCGCATGCATCATTCCCAATACAATGTGAAATGGAGGGAGACATGCGTGAACAGCGCGCCACCTGGGGCAGGCATGCCGGGTAAGCCGGAAGCGCCCCGCGGCTTCACCTGGAAGACGAAACGAAACATGTTCATGCTCGTGTTCACCGTACCGACGTTGTTGTTTTTTTGCTTATTTATGATATATCCGATTTTTCACGGACTCTATTTCAGCTTTACCGATTGGTCTGGAGGCTCGGAGACGAAAAACTTCATTGGATTCGACAACTATAAGGAAATGCTTACGGATCCGATTATCAGCACGGCGATTGCAAACGACTATTTCCTCGTATTTTGGAAAGTGATCGGCATTGTCGGACTAGGTGTAATGTTCGCCGTCGTATTGACAAGGTTCCGGCTGCGTGGAACCGGATTTTTCCGGTCCGTCTTTTTTATTCCGAACATATTATCCGTGGTTGTCATCGGAGTGCTGTGGAATTACATTTACAATCCGAGCATCGGATTTTTGAATTCTTTTCTGTCCTTGTTTACGGACGGGAAGGTGCAGACACCATGGCTCGGCGATACAAAGCTCGCGATATGGATGCTTCTGCCGCCCTCGATTTGGGCAGGGATCGGATTTGTCATGATTCTCGTCATCGCGGCCATATTGAATATTCCAAAAGATTTGTACGAGGCGGCAAGCATCGATGGCGCGCAGGAGTGGCAGCAATTTTGGCGGATTACGATGCCGCTTGCATGGGAGCAGATTAAAGTCTCCATTCTGTGGGTCGTCATGACGACGCTGAATGGCTCCTTCGTCATCGTATGGATGATGACGGAAGGGGGACCGGACAACTCAACGCAGGTGATGGGCTCTTACTTGTATCAAATGGGCTTCCGGCAATACCATTTCGGCTATGCTTCCGCTATCGGCGTCCTTATTCTTATCCTGTCGTTAATTACGACTTTGGCGTTGCAGCGCCTTATGCGCAGAGATGCGGTGGAGTTGGCCTAATACTCTTATACAGAAGGGGGCGATCGATTTGCAACCTGCACGGCAGCATAAGCATAACAACCCCGTCATCCGCTGGTTGCTCTACACATTCATGGCGGTGTGGAGCATCTGCGTCATTTATCCGCTCATTTGGACCGTTCTCGGATCGTTAAAGAGCAATCAGCAATTTATGCTCGATGCACCCTGGAGCCTGCCGGATTGGCCGTTTCGCTGGGACAACTTCGCGAACGTCTGGAACAATTACAATTTAGGAACGTATTTTATGAATTCCCTCCTGGTGACGATTGCGAGTACGGGTTTGGCGTTGTTGCTGGCATCCACGACCTCTTACATCATTGCGCGTTTTCCGTTCCGCGGCAGCCTTGCCTTGTATAACCTCTACTTAGCCAGCATGATGATTCCGCTTATATTAGGATTGATTCCATTATTTTTCCTGTTGTCCGATCTAGGGCTCGATAATTCGCTGTTCGGTCTTAGTCTTGTTTATACCGCTATTAATTTGCCCTTCGGCATATTTGTGCTAGTCGGATTTTTCAAATCGATGCCCACAGAGCTGGATGAAGCGGCTTCAATCGACGGCAGCTCCCATTACGGCGTGTTCTTTCGCATCATGCTTCCGCTGGCCAAGCCCGGGATTATTTCGGTAGGCATGATGAACGTATTGAACATTTGGAACGAATATATTATCGGTACGGTGCTTGTGAACGATCCTGCCAAATATACGATTCCTGTCGGTATTGCGGTCATGCAGGCGGAAATGCAATACCGTACCGAGTGGGGAGCTTTGTTTGCGGGACTGCTGCTATCCATCGTGCCGGTTCTTATCTTATATACGATCTTCCAAAGACAGATCACGAGCGGAATGATGGCGGGAGCCGTGAAATAAGGTAACTGAAGTGCGAGATCAAAAGGGGACTCATTGAACAACCTCTTAAAGTAGGTGCGGAGCATGCGATTGATGTCTTGTATGCAGCAGATCGGGCGTTCGCTCATGATTCCGATTGCAGTGCTTCCCGCTGCGTCAATCTTGGTTCGAATCGGACAATTTCAATTTGAGGCCCCTTGGCTTGCGGCTTTTGCCAGTGTCTGCAAGCTAGGGGGCGATGCCATTTTTGGGAACCTGCCGGTTTTTTTTGCCATCGGCGTGGCGATTGGGTTGACTTCCGGCCAAGGTGTAGCCGCACTGGCGGCGGCGGTAGGCTATTTCGTATTTACGAATGTGTTGAAGCATTTTGAAGCAGGAGCCGGCGCCGAGCTCGATACGGGCGTGCTTGGGGGCATGATTTGCGGCGGTCTTGCCGCGTGGCTGTATCAGCGGTTTCATCAAATTAAACTGCCGGAGGCATTAGGATTTTTCGGCGGAAAACGGTTTGTGCCGCTTATTACTTCGCTTGTTATGGTCGTTGCCGGAGTCGGAGTGGGGTTCATTTGGCCTGCAGTGCAGCAACTGATCCGGGAAGTGGGCACGGGAGCGATGACGTCCGGGGAATGGGGGGCGGGGGTTTACGGCATATTGAACCGCCTGCTTATCCCTACGGGGCTGCATCATATTTTGAATAATATCGCATGGTTTCAAATCGGCGAATTCACGAATTCGGCCGGCAGCATCATACGCGGCGATATGTGGAGATTCCACGCAGGCGATCCGACAGCCGGCCTCTTTATGACAGGCTTTTTCCCCGTCATGATGTTCGGGCTTCCAGGCTATGCCTTGGCCATCGTTCATGCCGCGCACCGCGAGGAACGCAAGCGCATCGCCTCGATTATGCTGACCGCATCGTTAACGAGCTTTTTGACGGGAATTACGGAGCCGCTCGAGTTTGCCTTTTTGCTGACCGTTCCCTTGTTGTATGCCATCCATGCGGTGTTAACCGGGATTGCGATGATGTTGGCGGCATGGCTTGATATACGGGCTGGCTTTGGATTTTCCGCCGGGTTTATCGATATGGTCATTACGTGGACGAATGGCCGCCATATGTGGCTGCTCCTATTGTTGGGACTCATTTACTTTGGATTGTATTACACCGTGGCTGCCCTTGCCATTAAAGTATTTCATCTGCAGACGCCGGGCAGGCGCGAGACAACGTTCCATGAAGCGGTTGAGCCGACAGGACTGCTGTCTGAGGAGCTGGAAAGCAAGCTGGAGCAAATTATTGGATGTGTCGGCGGGATGGGCAACATTCGTTCTGCGGATGCCTGCATTACGAGGCTGCGGCTGCAGCTGTGGGACGATGCGAAAGTGGATGAAGCCGGACTGTTGAGGCTGGGGGCCTTTGGCTTCATGCGAATGGCGACAGGACATGTTCATATTATTATGGGAACCGATTCCGATATATTGCGTGAAAAAATAGAGCAGAGACTTGGCGTAGCTGCATATATCAATGGGTAGCGCATAGGATTGGCATAGAGCGGAGTGGACGTTTCAGGATCAGATGGAGGGGAAGTCAAATGATTGAACGCAAAATTGTTCATATCCTATCTCATAACGTTGTCATGACCAAGCTGTCAACGGGTAAGAACTCCATCGTTTTCGGCAAGGGGATTGGGTTTCAAAGAAAACCGGGCATGCCCGTCAATGAGACGGACATCAAACAAGAATTTTTGCTGCAAACCTCTGCGGTTCTGGAACATTATGAGCATATTTTGAATGCTGTCGATTTCAAAATTATCGGAGTCGTGGAGGAAGTGATCGCCTTTGCTCAAGGGCATTTGGAGGGCGACTTCTCCGAAACGATTCATGCGTCGTTAGTGGATCATATTAATTTGGCTATTGAGCGCACGCAGCGCGGTCTTTTCATTCGCAATCCGTTCATGTTTGAAATTCAGCATTTATACCGGGATGAGTACCGCGTTGCGGAGCATGCGGTTGAATATTTGAACGAGCAGCTTGATGTGGAGCTGCCGCCGGATGAAGTTGCATTTTTGGCGATGCATTTTCATGGGGCAAGGCAGAGGGAGAAGGGAGGACATGCCATTTCTGAAATCAAGATCATTTCCAAAGTGTTGGAAGAAGGCAAGAAGATAGGCATCCGTTTTGATGAATCCCTGTCGACCGTCCTGTTTATCGGACATGTAAAAGGGCTGATTGACAGAGTGAAGGCAGGAAAGACCTTGAATAATTCGCTGCTGGTTCAGATTCGGCAAGAATATGAGGATACGTTCGAAAAAGCAATCGTGCTGGCCGGAGCGATTGCTGACGGAGTGATGAAGCCCGTGCCCGCGGAGGAAATCGGATTTCTAACGATGCATCTGGAGCGCTTGGTTCAACGTCAGAACTTCGTTCTCTAAGGTGCGTATTCAGAAGGACTTCATGAATGGCTGCATAAAAAAGAGGACAGGGCTGCTACATGCATCCTGTCCTCTTGCTATGTGTAACGGAATGAATGCCCGTTACTGAACTTTGACCGCGGCGGTTGATTCGGATTCTCCGGCATCGTTCACTGCGGAGACTCGATACCAGCCTGCCGGCGTCATCGTAATCAGTTCGAACCCTGGCGTCGGTGAAGAGCCGATCTGCTCAAATGAGCCGCTGCTGCTCGCGCTGAAATAAATACGGTACTCGCTTGGATTGTTGGAGGAAGCCTTCCAGGACAGCTTTACTCCCATGTCCGTAAGCGAGGATTTGAGTCCACTCGGTTTGCCCGGAGGACCGGCTGCTGCCGGCGGTTCTTCGTTACCGGCGGAACCGCCGTTATTATTGGCTGCTGACCCGCCGTCATCAGGCTGTTCTCCGCCATCGGTCTGCGTCGGATCCCCAGAATCAGGCGAACCTTCTCCCGTATCGGTCTGTTCGGGTGGATTGGCTGGTTCGATTGGAGCGCCGTCCCCCCATTGAACAGTTGCTGACGGCTCGGATTCATGACCGCCGACATCTACAGCAGTCACGTAGTACCCGTATTGCTTGCCTGCGGATACGTAATTTTTGAACCGCAGCTCATCGCCCGTCAACACCGTTCCGTCAGCCCGCTGGAACGCTCCGCCGTTTAACGAGCGGTACAGCCTATAGCCAACGACGTCTGAACTGCCGCTTGGGGAGAAGCTGATGCGAACCGTCCCGTCTCCGAGCGCTTCGATAGTAACGTTCCCCGGAGCGTTGGGCGCTTTCCCGTCATCTTTGCGCGGGTCAACCTTCGCTGGCGCATCCGAAGTGGCATCTTCCGGCAAATAGCTTGATAACGAACGGCGGCGGCTGCTGGATGACAGGTGAGCGAGCGCCTTCTTCAGTTCCTCGACAAGCTCTTGAATCGGCTTCTCGCGCTTAATAACGACCTTCTCCCGCGTCATATCATCGGGCGTACTTTCCTGCGGAATGTAGTTAACTCCGTCATAGGTAATGTATTTCGCCCGTACGAGCACATCTTCTTTTTCCGTCGGTATATATTTGCGGTTGAAAATATCAGTCACATAGCGGCCGGCTTGGCGGGTCAATTCGTCTGGCAGCTTGCCGCTATATCCAGACACCGTCATGCTCACGATGCCGTCCGGACGCTTGAATTCCTTCGTCTCCAACAAATCAGGCTTGGCCTTCGTCACTTCGTTCATCACTTTCGACCAGATTTCGGTTGAACGTGAGTAGGCGCTGCGGTTCAAGACGTGAATCGGCTGATCGTAACCGACCCAGACGCCCATCGTGACATCAGGCGTATATCCGACAAACCACGTGTCTGCATAGTTCTGAGTCGAACCGGTCTTGGCCGCGACTTCGACCGAGCCATATTGGTTGAACTCGGATTTGACGCGCCGGCCCGTACCTCTCGGACCGGAGATGACTGACTTCATCATATCGGTCATCAAGTAGGCGCTTTGCTTCGACACGACCGTTTGCGGATCCGCCTTGTGCTGATACACGATATTCCCTTTGGAATCCACGATTTTTGAAATCAAATAAGCGTCATTGAATACTCCTTCATTCGCTATGGTTCCAAACGCATTAGTGATTTCCTCGACCGTTACCCCGTAGCGCAGACCGCCGATTACGCCGGTTTGCGCATAATAGTCTTCCGGCTGAATGGTTGTAATGCCCAGCTTCTGCACGAAGTCGAGCGCCTTCTTCACTCCGAGCTTCTCAATGTAAATATTGAGCGCTGGCAGGTTAAGCGATTGGCTTAGCGCATCGCGTGCAGTCACAAGGCCTTGATAGCGCCCGTTGGCGTTGCCCGGAATGTGGTACCCCTTCGAACCGTCCTTCAGCACCATCGGCGCATCGTCCAGTATCGTGGCAGGCTGCACCTTGCCTTCTTCAATCGCCGGCAAATAGGCGGCGAGCGGCTTCATGGTGGAGCCCGGCTGACGCAGCATCTGCGTCGCGAAGTTCATCTGCTCCAGATAGAAATCACGGCCTTCAATCATGCCGAGAATGGCGCCGGACCGGTGATCGAGCATAAGCGCGGCGACCTGCTCCTCGCCCTTCGTATCGCTCCGGGGGGAGAAGTTGTCCTTGTTGTCCGATACACGCTTCATCGCGCTGTATATGTTTTTGTCAATCGTGGTGTAGACCAAATACCCGCCCCGAAGCAACTGCTCGCGCGCGTTTTGTATTAACTCGTTGTTCTCGCGCTTGCGCAGATCCGCTTTGGTGAGTCCCGGATTCTGTTGGAGCAAAAGAACTTCGGCCGCAGCGCGCTCTGCTTCCAGCATCAGATAAGGATATGTAGCATAAGCTTTCTCTTTTGGTTTCGCAATCGAAGCGCGAATGTCGAACGCCGTGGCTTCGTTATATTGCTGCTGCGTAATTTTGTGTTCCTCAAGCATGCGCTTGAGTACTAATTTCTGGCGTTCTATGGCGCGGGTCAACCCTTTCTCGTTCGGTTCGCCCTTCCCGTTGAAGGCGGAATAAGCGGAAGGAAGCTGCGGAAGCCCAGCTAAATAAGCAGACTGCGCAATATTGAGTTGATCCAAATTATCAATGTTGAAAATTCCTTTGGCTGCCGCCTTGATTCCATACAGGTTATACCCTGTCGAACCGTTGCCGAACGGCACTTTGTTTAAGTAGGCCGTTATGATTTCTTCCTTGGACAGGACGCGTTCCATGCGCAAGGACAATAGAATTTCTTTGGCTTTACGGCTATCGGTGCGGTCTAAATTGAGAAATACTCGTCTTGCCAATTGCTGTGTGAGCGTACTGCCTCCTGTTTGCACCGGTTGTTTCAAAACCTTTTGCAGCACGGCACGAGACAGACCTCTAATATCAATGCCCATATGCTCGAAGAAACGATTGTCTTCGGTTGCGATTAAAGCATCGATGACGGATTGCGGTATTTCTTTCAAGGAGACGGGACGTCGGTCTTCCTCGGTACGCAGCTGTCCGATTTGAGTGCCGTCATTAAAATAGACAAAGCCCGTAACGGCGTTTTCTTGAATTTTCTGCTCAATCAATTCACGCGGGCGAATCGGTTCATCCTTGACTAAGGATGTGACGTAACCGACGCCTGCACCACCAACGAACAAGCCGCATAGCAGGCCGAACAGCATGAGCCACTTAATAACGGACCAAATTCGGCGACCAATTGACCTTTTCCTCGTCGGTTGGTCGTCATTCTCCGTCAATTTCTCCTCAACCATGCATTTTTTCCTCCTTAATAATTGCAGCGCTTTCCATTATACCATAAAATTTGTTTGGGTAGATGTCACTTTTGTTAGCGGATGGTTAGCGTTAAACAGGCGGCGGGACAAGGCCTAACGGCCTATGCTTCAGGTCGCGTGCCGGTCGGATTCTGCCTTGCGGGCTGCGGGGGAAATGCATCGAACAAGATAGCTTTATTGGTTTGCTGAACCTGTTTTGTTCAGTAAAATGAAAAAAGTCGCCACCCTGCAAAGGATGGCGACTGTCTCGTGGTAAGCGATAGTCTTATCGGCTGTACAACTCGACGATTTGTTTTTCATCGATGTCTTGGGACAACTCGCCGCGCTCAGGCAAACGAACATATTTGCCTTCAACAGCAGCTTCATTGAATTCCAAGTAGTTTGGCAAGTGATGGCGGCCTTCGATCGCCTCTTTGATCACTTTCAAACCGCGGCTTCTTTCGCGCAAGCCGATAACGTCACCAGTAGATACGAGGTAGGACGCGATATCGACTTTCTTGCCGTTCACAGTCACGTGACCGTGAGATACCAATTGGCGCGCTCCGGCACGGGAGTTGGAGAAACCAAGACGGTATACCAAGTTGTCCAAGCGGCTCTCAAGCAAGAACATGAAGTTCTCACCCGGGATACCCGGCATTTTGGTTGCGCGGTTGAACAAGTTGCGGAATTGCTTCTCGCCCAAGCCATACATGTGGCGGAGCTTTTGCTTTTCTTGCAATTGAACACCGTAACCGCTCAATTTCTTGCGTTGTCCCGGACCATGTTGTCCTGGAGGATACGCGCGTTTCAATTCTTTGCCTGTGCCGCTCAGAGAGATTCCGAGACGACGGCTTAATTTAAATTTAGGACCTGTGTAACGTGCCATATTAAAGTTGACTCCTTCTCAATCGAATTTAGATTGTGGGGTCTCTTTGCGCCGAATTTCATGCAATGCTGCAAAAAGCGCAGCTCCGGCGCGAGGTGTTCAGCCGCAGCCCGGCCGGCGATGAAATTCGTGAGGGTGACACAACAGCTTCTCCCATATACATCACATAATATTATAAGAAGAAGCAGTAGTATGTCAAGTTTGAATTGCCAATCCGGTCAAAAACAATCGTTCGACAAATATCTTCAGCAAAAGAATGCATCTTTCGACATGGTTCTTATGACCCAAAAAAGTTTAAAAGGTTATGTTGATTTAGTACATTTTAATTGAAAAATATTGTATGATAGTTGGAGACTAACCTTTCTATAGAAGGAGAAGAGGATGACGGAACGTCAACTCCACCACCAGCAAATTGAATCAGAACCTACCGTCATAGGCTCGAACGAGCCCTTCGAGCTCGGGCGTCGTGATCGACACCCGGAGCTGGACGGCTGGTTGCTGCAGCGTGATATAACCGTACACGACTTCCCGTATATTGAACGGCTATTGCAGACTGCATATGCAGACTGGCGTGAAGACGCTCCCACGGATTCGTTCACCGTTCAGGGAGATATAGCGCTTTATGACTATACCGGCAAGTGGATTGCCGGCGATGGCGAATTGCAGCATCATGACGACGCGCGGCAAGCGGCGGAGCTTTCCCTGCGCGACCGGCGAATCGTCATGTGTGAAGGAAGCGGGAGCAGATGCTATGTAGCCTGCCCGTTGAAGTCACGATTGGGACAAGACTGCTTTGCGGTGGCCGTATGCCGGCTGAACAAGCCATCTGCGGATGGCGCAGAAGCGCTGTTTGAATTATGGGTGCACACATTGCGAACTCAATTTTACCGCAGATTTGAATATATGTTTATTGAAGAGCTAATCTATACGCAACGTGAAGTGGAACGCGAATCCAAACGCCGTGATGTCCTCTATCATGTTATACGCCACATGCATGATCGGATCGATGTGGACGCGGTTTTGTCGCAAATCATGGAGAGTGTAGAGCTTCTTGTGCCGGAAGCTGGTATTGAAGTGTATTTATCACAGGATCACAGCAGCGTGAATCCGCAAGTGAAGACGCTCTTATTCAAGCCATGGAGCGACCCGATTGTCATGGAAGCCTTCATGAAGGGGGAAGTATGCTACCGCCGTTCCGATACAGGCGAACGTACAGAAGTGGCATTTGCCCTGTGCGGCAAGCAAGGCTCATATGGAGTGCTTAAGATAAGTCTGCCGATGGAGTCGCCCGATCCGTCAGACATTCAGCTGATTCAGCTCATCGTCGAAACGGCAGGCACTGCCTTCGAGAATGCGCGGCTGCATGAACAATCGAATGAAGTGATTCAAGAATTGCGTTTTATTAATGATTTGACCAAACGAATTAACCAGAGCTTGCGCTTGCGAGATGTGTTCCGCGATGCGACCCACGAATTGCTGCGGGTATTCAAGGCGGAATTTTGCGTGCTGCTGCAGCTGAATGATGATAAGAAGCGTTTTGAGGTCGTTTCGTGCAATCTGGACGAATTCGACGGAGCGCATTTCCCGTCAGATGAAGGATTATTCGGATACATGCATTCGATGCGTGATTCCGTCATCGTGTCCGATAGCAGAGAGCAATCGCCGACACGCATGCATTTTTTTGAGAAGCTGGGCCTCCATTCCGTAATTGCCGCCCCTCTGTTCGGCAGCGGTGAAATGGTAGGCATTGTTGTGTTGGCGGACAAGCGGCCGCAATTTTTCACTTATGATAATTTGAAATTGCTGCAAATGCTTGCCACGCATATCGGGCTGGCGATCGCCAATGCGACGCTGCACGCCCGTGTGAAGCATTTGGCCAATAAGGATCAGTTGACTGGCCTTTATGCGCGCCATTATCTGGACAAACAAATTGACCGGCAGCAGAAGAGCGATTTTTGCGGTTCGCTCATTATTGTAGATATTGATTATTTCAAGCAAATCAATGATACGTATGGACACCAAACCGGTGATAAAATATTAAATCAAGTCAGCCAAATTATTCGCTCTTCCATTCGTGAAACGGATATCGCTGCGCGATGGGGCGGAGAAGAAATCGCGATCTATTTGCCCCAGCTCAATGTCAGCCAGACGATACGCGTAGCGGAACGAATCCGTTCGCGTGTCGCGAATGAAACCAACCCGCAAGTTACCGTATCGTGCGGCATAGCAGAGTGGAATTGGCAAGACGAGAAAATCAGCGTCGAATCGCTGTTCTATCGTGCCGATATGGCCCTCTATCAAGCGAAGAACAGCGGGCGTAACCAGATTCGCATCAGCAATTCATATGCATAAAGCCAAATCGCGTGTGAGACGATAGTAGAGATGGGTCATGACCCATCTCTTTCTTATTTCGGCATAACATCGTGAAATGTTTAGAGCTGAATTGAACTACGGCTTTGTGAATGATGAAGGGTGGGGGCACATGCTACAGAAATTTCCCCGATATGGACGGATGAAGCGAGCAGTGAGCTTGCCGCTTGCCGTCATCCTGCTGGTGACAGCGGGTACAGGGTGTCTCCCGGCCTCGAAGACGCCGCCGAACGTGCTGCTGGACAGAGCGTTAAGCGGGATGGCCGGTCAAGACCAGCTTCGCTTCGATGGAGAGGCTGAACTTCGGGTTGGAGAAGACATGATCGTGACGAAGCAATTCCGTTATGAAGGAGAAGTCCGGCAGCATAAAGGGATCCACATGCGTCTCAGTCCGCAAGCGGAGCACACGACGACAGAGAAAAGGTGGAATCCGCTGAAGCAGCTGGATGAGTTGAAAAAAATTCCGCAGAAGAAGGTCGAACGTCTGGAGCAGGCTCATGCGGCAACGCAAGGAGCGTCCCGGGAGAACGGCGCATCGAAGGTGCCGGAAGCTCTGGGCGGCAAGCAAGCGAAAGACTTGATCGCGCTGGAAGTATACCTGTCCGACGAAGACGCCAAACGGATTTATACCGCCCAAATTGAAGAAGACTTCAACCGTTTGGTCATTCCCAATGTGCAACTCAATCAAGTGAAGACGCCGCTTAGCCAGCGTGAGCGCAAGGACCTTCAGGCGAAGCTGAAAACTATTGCTGATGAGGGGCGGAAAGAGCTGCGCCAACGGCTGAATGAAGCGAAGGTGCAAGCGAAATACAGGATTTGGGTAGAGCGGCGCCAATCGTTGCCCGCTTATATGGAAGGGTGGATTACCGCTTTGTATACGGAACAAAATCAGCCGAGAAAAGAAACCATTCATGTGAAATCACGGTTCATCTATCCTTAAATGAGGATTGGCGGGCACTCGTGGCCGCGAATGCGCTGACTTCCCCGTATCATCATGTTACAATGGGAAGGATTCGTTTTATTTTATACCGGCCGAGGAGGAAACGTAACATGAAAGACCCGCGATTGGAACAATTGGCAAAAAACTTGGTTGGATATTCCATTGATGTGCAACCGGGAGAAAACGTATTGGTTGAGATGATTGGCTCGGAGCGAGAACTGGTTAAATTGGTAGTGGATGAGATTGCGAAGCGCGGCGGCCGTCCGTTCGTGCAGCTGACAGATCGCGCCGTGCTCCGGTCCATGCTGATGAACGCTACGAAAGAGCAGATGGAAACATGGGCGGAGTACGATTTGCTGCGTATGCAAAATATGCAGGGTTATATTGGAATTCGCGCAGGAGAAAACGCTAACGAGTTGGCAGATGTGCCTAAAGATAAAATGAAACTATACGAATCCATCTATTCCCATCCCGTACATATGGAAGAGCGCGTGAAGCGCACGAAATGGGTGGTGCTGCGTTATCCGAACGCATCGATGGCCCAATTGGCCAACACGTCAACGGAAGCATTTGAAGATTTCTATTTTGATGTGTGCAACTTGGACTATTCGAAGATGGACAAGGCGATGGACGCGCTGAAATCGTTGATGGATCGAACGGACAAAGTGCGTTTGGCCGGTCCGGGCACGGATCTGACGTTCTCCATTAAAGGCATCGGTTCCGTCAAGTGCTCCGGACAATGCAACATCCCGGATGGAGAAGTATATACCGCTCCGGTGCGTGACTCGGTGAGCGGGACGTTATCTTACAATACACCGTCCATTTATAATGGCTTTACGTTTGAAAATGTCCAGTTCCGCTTTGAAAACGGAAAAATTGTGGAAGCGACGAGCAACGATACAAAACGGTTGAACGATATTTTGGATTCGGATGAAGGCGCGCGCCACATCGGGGAATTTGCGATTGGGGTCAATCCTTACATTTTGCATCCGATGAAAGATATTTTGTTCGATGAAAAAATTGCCGGCAGCATTCATTTTACTCCTGGACAAGCGTATGAAACAGCGGACAATGGCAACCGCTCGTCCATCCATTGGGATCTGGTGCTTATCCAGCGGCCGGAGTATGGCGGGGGCGAAATGTACTTTGATGACGTGCTCGTGCGCAAGGATGGTCGGTTTGTCATTTCTGAGTTGGAGTGCTTGAATCACGAGCATTTGAAGTAGTACAAATTTAACGGGCGTTTTAAGCGGATTATAGCTTGCGCCCAGCATCTTATTCACGGTATGATGGAATGGAAGTATTGACAAGATTCATTCGATGACGGAGGGATTTCGATGTCCAATAACTCAGCAATTGTGGAAATCTCGCAAACAGCCAACAAATTCAGATCTTCGATTGTGTTGCAAGCCGACAACAAATACATTGATGTAAAGAGCATTCTTGGCCTGTTTACGACACTCGTAGGCAACCAAGCGTATGAGCTTCACGTACATGGCCCTGATGTTGATGAAGCGAAGGCGGCAATGGCTGAAGTATTCGCTAAACATGGATTGAACGTTACAGTGGTAGCTGAATAACAAGCAGAGCCGGAACGACCTCGTTCCGGCTCTTTTGTATATCCAAGTTGTGCGGATGATCACAGAAGTTTGCCGAGCATCTTGTGTTACAAGTCATGATCGTCTAATATTAGAAATAGAACAATCGTGACTTCAAGTCATAGGGGGGAAATCAGGCATGTCTTCGTCGAATGTGGTACAACAGATTAATGACAAAGCGCTCGCTTTGCTTGAAGATGAGGCGCATCAAATAGAGAAGCTCATTCAAGTTCAAATGGAGAACTTGGCGACGCGTTACTGCCCTCTCTATGAGGAAGTGCTGGATACGCAGATGTATGGTTTTTCTCGGCAAGTGGACTTTGCCGTTCGGGCTGGCTTAGTTCAGGAGAACGTAGGCAGGCAGCTTGTCAGCAAGTTAGAGCGTAACCTCGCAATCCTATATGAAGCTTTGAACAAGGCGGAATAATAGAGAGCAGCGGACGGAAAAATGCGAGGATAAACAGAACAAGAAAGCTTGGGACAATGAGCCCCAAGCTTTTTTTATTGCATCCTCTTATACCAAGTAGAAGGACACACCCAAAATTATGTAGACGGCGAGCAGCATCAGGGAACCATTCATCCCGGCCAAGTCCGTATTGAAGCGCTGCGTCTTGAATTTCAGACCGCCCACGAACACGCTTAATCCGAGCACGAGCAGCAGATTGCCGATGATTGCCCCGTCAAGCTGGCTTTAACCATATCGAACAGACCATCGCGCACAAGAAAAATCGAAATGATGAGCTCCGCCGCGTTGCCGAACTAGCGTTCAGAAATCCGCCCAAGCGTTGTCCGGCATAATGGAACACACTCTCCGTAGCCCGTCCGAGGAATCCAGCCACAAAAATGATCGCTAGTGCGGATATGGCAAACTGCAGCGTCATATTCCAATGCAAATAGTGCCCTGCTCACTTAAAACGAAGGTTGCGATGAGAGGCACGAAAAATAATCGGTTGCCCAGATCGATCACTCCTAACGTGATCTTGAATTTTTTTGAAAACTTCCCGATAATAAATATATATAACTGCTTGACATTTGTAAACAATGGAAGAAGCTTGAAAGCATTCGACGTTTGCTTTCATGTTCAGGGACCGCTACAATAAAGAGGAGATCGAAAGGAGGATGACGATGACAGAGAAACAGTTGAACACACAAGAGGGTAATATTCGTATTTCCAACGATGTCGTCGCCACTATCGCAGGTCTTGCTGCGCTGGAAACTCCAGGAATTGCCGCCATGTCCGGTGGGCTATCCGAAGGTTGGGCGAAACGATTAAGCGGCAAGAACGTGCAGAAGGGCATATCTGTAGAAGTGGGTCAATTAGAAGCCGCTGTAGATTTAAGGGTGATTGTTATGTATGGCATGCCGATTCAGGAAGTATGCCGGCAGCTGCAATTAAATGTTCGTGAAGCGATTCAAAATATGTCCGGTCTTTCCGTTATTGAAGTTAACGTGAAAGTGGAAGGCGTTGCATTTAAAGATGAAGAGCTGGAAGAGATTCAACGGATTAAATAAGCACTTATGATTGCTGAACAGAGAAAAAGACTACACAGGCCGCAGCGGCCGGTAGTCTTTTTTGCGTGAATGGGTGGTTGATTTGGACGTGGATTCTTTTGGCTGATGCACCCTGTTGTATTCCCTCGAAACGCTGAGCAATATGCCGATGCTTCCCAGAGTAATAAATAATGAGGAGCCGCCATAACTAATGAGAGGGAGCGTAACTCCCGTAATCGGAATGGTGCGTGTCACCCCACCGATGTTAATGAATGCCTGAATTGCTATAATTCCGACGATGCCTACACTTACGAGCGTGCCATAAATGTCCGGGCAGCGGACAGCGATAAGAATGCCTCGCCAAATAAACAGCAAATAGACAAGAAGAAAAATGCTTGTTCCGATAAAACCCCATTCTTCTGCAATGATGGCGAAAATAAAGTCATTATATGGATACGGCAGATAGAGCAGCTTCTGGATGCTCTGTCCGAAGCCGGCTCCTGTCCATCCGCCATGCGCAATCGCCTTGAGCGAGTGCAGCAAATTGTAGCTTGCCGCCTGTGTATCGTGGAAAGGGTCAAGCCACGACTGAATCCGGGCGAACTTGTAGCCGCCTGTCACCTTGTCCGGCGAGAAGAGCATGCTTATGCCGAGGACGACGAGCACGCCGGTAAGTCCGACCAGCATGCAGTTCATAATGTGCTTCAGGTTTGCTCCGCCCGCGATAACGATGACGCCCGCGCAGGCCGCCAAAATCAACGCTCCCCCCATGTCAGGCTGCAGCATAATAAGCCCGACGACGAAGCCGACGATAATCATGACAGGGAAGAGCCCTTTTTTGAAATCGCGGAACTTCTCGCCCTTCTTCGTGATCAATGCAGCAAGATACAGAACCGTCGCAATCTTGGCCAGCTCTGTCGGCTGGACGCCGATGGAACCGATACCGAACCAGCTTCGTGCGCCGTTAAGATCTTTACCGATATAAGGGACGAGCATGAGCATGATGACGGTAACGATAAATAGAGGTACGAACAATTTTTTATAAGCCGTATATCGGATATTCATGGCAATGAACATTGCGATAACTCCGAGGACGGCCCACATTAGCTGACGTTTGCCGAAGTATAGTGCATCATGGTTGTAAAGTTTTGAAACGGCAGCTAAGCTTGAGCTCGCGCTAACCACCATGACGACACCGAACCCCACGAGAAGCAACGTGAGCACAAGCAATAGAAAATCAGGCGTGCCTTTGTTGATGGGAGTCGGGTTCTCTCGTTTCATGGGTCGATATGTTCTAGTCAATGGAGAACCATTACGCGCTAATAAGCGCTTGTTTCAATTCGTTCAGCTTCTGTGTAGCCGAATTGAGAATGGGTTGCGGAATCGGCGTATCGTAATCCAATCCGTGGGGGAAGGAAGCACGACCCATGTACACCGCTTCTACCGCCAGTATCGTGTCAGGCTTCTCCAGCTTGCCTTCCTTGACTCGAGTGTTGATGCGCAGAAAGTATTCTTCACCGTTTGCTTCAAATTTCAAGTCATATGTAGCACGGTAATATTCCCATTGCCAACGCACAAAACCAATATCTTCCGTCACTTCGTCCAGATAAGCCAGGTCAGATTCGAGCCCGATAAGGCCGGAATTTTCGATAATCATGCACCTTTTCCTCCTTCAAATTGTTGCGTAACCTATAATACTTCCTCATGAACCTCTTATCATGATAGTATGTTTCCAAGTCTTGTGCAAGACATCCCTTCTCCCCTTATGGCATGATTTGTTTCTCGTTGACGACAGAACGAAAATGCGTCGTCGCAACGCGCAAGCCTATGGTACAATATAGAAAATCTCAAACGCACGAATGGCCAGTTAGGGGGAGAACGCGTGACACATACCTTCGTATCTCATTGGAAGGAAGCGCTCGCAGCGAACTATGAGCAGACCGTCGCTTGGCGGCGCCATTTGCATCAATATCCGGAAGCTTCCTATGAAGAACGGGAGACAGCCCGGTTTGTGGCCGGCCATTTGCGATCATTCGGCATCGACACCCAGACCGATGTCGGCGGTCATGGCGTGGTGGGCGCCATTCGGAACGGAGAGGGACCAGTCGTCGCTCTGAGGGCGGATATGGATGCCTTGAACATACAGGACGAGAAGCAGTGCGCATACCGCTCGAAAGTGCCGGGAGTGATGCATGCATGCGGTCATGACGGGCATACTGCCGTCCTGTTGTCTGTCGCCAAGGTGCTGGCGGAGCACCGCGACGGCTGGGCTGGAGAGATCAGATTCCTGTTCCAGCCGGCTGAAGAAGTCAGTCCAGGCGGAGCGCGGGAGATGATCGGGGGCGGCGCGATTGAAGGCGTGGACAGAATGTATGGCGTACATTTGTGGACGCCTCTGCAAGCTGGCGTGATTGCAACGCGTCCCGGTCCGATGATGGCGGCGGTGGATGATTTCTTTTTGACGATTTACGGAAAGGGCGGACACGGCGGGATGCCGCATGCGTGCGTCGATGCGGTTGTTGCAGGTGCAGCGCTGGTGCAGCAGCTGCAGACTATCGTAAGCCGCAACGTGTCTCCGCTGCAGCCAGCCGTCGTATCCGTGGGATCGCTGCAAGCGGGAACGGCCCAGAACGTCATTGCGGATCATGCGGTAATGAAGGGGACCATTCGCTCGTTCGATTCGGCCACCAGGCAGCTTCTGCGGGAGAGATTCGAGAACATAACAGAGCATACGTGCGCGATGCACGAAGCGAACTATGAGCTTGAATATCGTGTCGGCTATCCGGCCCTCGTTAATGACGCGGCGGAAGCCGCCCGGGTCATGCGCGTCGGGGAAGCGTGCTTCGGCGCGGATAAGGTGCAGGAGGCGGACATGATTATGCCGGCTGAAGATTTCGCTTATTATATGAAGCAAGTTCCTGGATGCTTCGTGCTCGTCGGTGCCGGCAACGGAGAAGAAGCCGGCTTTCCGCACCATCATCCGAAGTTCGACCTCGTTGAATCTTCCATGCTTACAGCGGGTGAGCTTCTTATTGCGTTGGCATTGGATGCATTGCAGGATACAATATAAAGGGTGATGGGCATATCTTTGGCTGCTTGGGGTATCCTATGCGTATGCGTGAATAGGAGGATGATTATGCCATCGGTTAAAGATGTAATGACATCGCAATGTGCGACTTGCACGGTAGCAGACAATATTTATGAAGCCGCCGTGCTGATGAAACAGTATGATACCGGATTTATTCCTGTCGTTGACGGAGAGCGGCTGCTTGGCGTCGTCACCGATCGAGATCTCGTCATTCGCGGCGTGGCCGAGAAACATTCCGGTTCAACCCGGATCAGCCATGTCATGACAGAGAAGATTGTCTCTGTCGATCCCGATATTTCCATCGACGATGCGGCGGAGCTGATGGCAGAGCAGCAGGTGCGCCGCTTGCCGGTCGTCAAGAATGGCAAGCTGCTTGGCATTGTGTCGCTTGGCGATCTTGCCGTGCGAACTCCATTCTCAGATGAAGCGGGTCAGGCGTTAAGCGAGATTTCCGAGTCGCCATATACCCATTAAGTGAATGTTCCTTCAAGGTCCTTAACGGAACTTGAAGGAACAACGCATGAAGACTTGGACGATAATGCGTGCAAGTTCATCCTGTCCCTTTAGGGAGGGATGAACTTTTTTTCGTTCTGACGTTGAGAAGGCAAAGGGGGGGGCATGCGTGAAAAACGTATCGTTCAAATTGGTTGTTCAGCAGGACTTGACGATATTGGCAAATGAGCAAAGTCCGGATTATGCATATATTCGGGCAGCTTTGCAAGGATTTGCGGAATTGGTGAAAAATCCGGGGGGCATACATACGTTCAAAATGACGCCGATCTCATTATGGAATGCGGCGGCGAGCGGCAAAACAGCGGAAGACATCGTGCAATTGCTGGAGCGTTACAGTTCCTATCCGATTCCGATGAAAGCGAAGCAAGAAATATTTATGTGGATGGGACGTTACGGTCTGTTCATTCTGGAAGGCGAAGACAGGGAAGCGTATTTAACGCTTCATTCTGCAGATGAGCGGGTACTGGAGCGGTTCATGACCGATCCCGAGGTCGGAGTTCTCTATTCCGGCAAGCCGCAGAGCGGCCGGGTCGCGATTCAGGCGAAGCATCGGGGCAGATTGAAGCGGGCGCTCGCCAGAGCCGGCTATCCGGTTATCGATAAGGTAGGCTTCCATGACGGGGAGCCTTTATCTTTTCGCTTGGCTGGCAACGGCGGGTTCCGGCTGCGGCCGTATCAAGAGGCTGCGGTGCAATCCTTCATCGGCAGCGGCGAGCGTGCGGCCGGGGATGGGGTCGTCGTGCTGCCTTGTGGAGCGGGCAAGACGATTGTCGGCATCGGCGCCATGACGAGCTTGCAAAGCGAAACGCTTATCTTGACGTCCAATACTACTTCGGTGAAGCAGTGGAAGCAAGAAATTTTGAAATGCACTACATTGGAAGAAGATCAAATAGGCGAATACACGGGAGCGTCGAAAAAAGTGCGCCCCGTAACGATTTCAACCTACCAGATGATGACCTACCGCCAACAACAAGATAGCGAGTGGCATCACATGCGCTTGTTTCATGAACGGGATTGGGGATTGATCGTATATGACGAGGTTCATTTGCTGCCTGCTCCCGTCTTTCGCACGACGGCCGATCTTCAAGCGACACGCCGACTGGGATTGACGGCCACGCTTGTGCGGGAAGACGGATGCGAACGCGATGTATTCTCGTTAATCGGACCGAAACGATATGAGTTGCCGTGGCGGCAGCTGGAAGAGGCGGGCTGGATCGCGGAGGTCGTCTGCACAGAGGTCCGCGTGCCGCTTACAGAGCAAGGCCGCAAGCGTTATAATCAGGCGGGTGAACGGGAGAAGGCGCGGATTGCGGGGGAAAATGAAACGAAGTCCGAAGTGTCGAAGCGTATTCTTGAACGTCATCCCGATGTGCCGACATTAGTCATCGGGCAATATTTGACCCAATTAAAGGAGCTGTCGGAGGCGCTGCAAGCGCCAGTGCTGACCGGGCAGACTCCGCAGGAGGAACGCGAACGGTTGTACTCGCAGTTCAAACAAGGGGAGATTCAAGTGCTTGTCGTCTCCAAGGTGGCGAATTTTGCCGTTGATTTGCCTGATGCGACCGTGGCCATTCAAGTGTCCGGCAGCTTCGGCTCCAGACAGGAAGAAGCACAGCGGCTTGGCAGGCTGCTGCGGCCAAAATCGGATGGTCGGAAGGCCTATTTCTATACGCTCGTAAGCGAAGAGACGAAGGAAAGAGACTATGCCATGAAGCGTCAGCTGTTTCTGGTTGAACAGGGGTATCGTTATCATATCGAGAAAGGGGAGGGTCAACATAAATACGTGGCAGCTATTCAAGCGGACGGAACCGGTTGATGATTACCCGCCCCGGCAGCATTGGCAGCGTTATGCCGAACGTCCGGAAGAGATTGCACGTGTGTTTGCGGCACTTGGCACGGCGCTGCGCTCATCTTTTACGATCATGCTCAGAGAAGCGGGGCCGCTTCCATTTACATTCGAGACGCTCAAACGATGGCACGGTCCCGAAATGCCGGGAGCAGTGCTGCAGTTGGCGTGCAATCCGCTGATGGAGCTCGGTCTTCTTGCCAGTGTCCGCAAGACATGGGGGGAACGCATGCTGTTTATTCCGTCAGATGTGTACGAGCGGTTATTGGTTTATTTGCTTGAGCAGCAGCAACTGCAACCAACATCCGCATGGGTTGATGAGACGCTCCTGCAGCCGATCGGCGGGGCAATTGACGCCGGATCTTCCATCGAATCGGCGAGGGGGCTTCCGCTTGACATGTTTCACTTGCTTGTGTTCGCTATGAAGGAGGGGCTGCCCCTCACTTCCAAAGGAACGCTTCATAAGCGGGTCATTACAAGGCTTGCAGCGTTATTCCGGACGGATGAGTCGGCTCTCTCCGGGTTTGGGGTGAATTATCCGTTTGCAGACACGCTTCCGCTCGCCGTCGCGATCGTCATCGATATGGCGCTTCGATTCGGACTGCTGCGCAAAGAGCCGAACCGTTACGTCGTCAATGAAGCGGAAATGAGAATATGGTTGCAGCGCACCATTCAGCAATGGCTGGATGCAATCGCGCAAAATTTGATAGAGCATTACATGCCGGCCCAACCGCGTGTGCGGCATATGATTCATGCCGTCCTTGAAGTTGGGCGCGGAACGGCGTGGCATACGGATAGTGAAGTGATAGAACGGCTCCGTGCGATCGGCTGGCTTGAACATGATGAATCGAAGCAAGCCGGTAATCGCGAACTCATCCGGACGTGGCTTCGGGCAGCTCATGCAGTCGGGCTGTGCGATGTTGGCGCGATCGGCGGGGAATGGGCGTTTCGCATCGTGGAGCGCGATACGGAAGCGGGGGAAGGAGGCTTCTTCATGCAGCCGGATTTCGAGATTGTGCTGCCGTCCGATACGCCGTTCGCGCTGCGCTGGGAGCTGGAGGCGTTCGCCGAAACGCAAAGCTCGGATCAGATGGATATTTACCGGTTGACGAGAAGATCTTTCGAACGCGGCATCGAGCAAGGACGGACAAAGCAGTCGGTGCTGTCATTTTTGGAAGAGCATGCCTGGTCCGGCGTGCCCGAAAATGTGCAAGATGCGCTTGAACTGTGGAGTCTGCAATACGGGCGCGTCCAATTCGCCGAGGTCGTCCTGCTGAGATGCGCCGACAAGGAAGCGGCGGACTTGATCAGAGAGGAATTGATGGCTGCTGAGCCTTATAGAAAGTGGATTCAGGCCATTGGCGAACAAGATTTTGCTGTTGATCGCCATCGTGTTGCCGAGCTGTCGCGCTCCTTAGAGCGAATCGGTCTTTCTCCACTGCAACGCTGGGAAGGCGCGGAGGATGAGGCAGGAGTTATGACGCAGTTATGGAAGGACGAGCATACGCCCATTGCGCTTGAACAGGAGGACGAAGCGAAAGGGATGGTTTACAGCCCTTCCTCATTGCAGTATTATGAAATTGAAACCGAATCGCTGGGCGGGGACCAAATCTCATCGTCGTTTCACGATGTGCCTAGTTTGTGGACGAAGGCGCTTCGGCCTTTCCATGAATCCACGAAGAAGGATATGGTGACGACCGCGATAAAGCGGCAACTGCAGTTGGAGATAGAGCGTTCGGGGAAGTCCTTCCTCGTGCTGCCTGTATCGCTGGTGGTGACGGATGAGGGAGAGTGGAAGGTGGAGGCGCACATTGTTGCCGGTCCGTCTTCATCCCAGCTTCAGCTTCTGTCAGCGAGCGAATGGGATCAAATGAGATTGATATTGCCCGATGTGACGATTTGAGCGTCCAACCCTGCAACTATATACAGAATTGAGCGTGATAACGTGCCTGTAGAAAATGTTGAACCCGCTGCCGATATGGCCGTTCTGCTCACCAACGCTTACGAATTGGGAGACATGATTAACCAGTCGGCCGAAGTTGCCGAATATTTGTACTGGAAAGAACGTGTCGATAGCAGCGAGGCAGTCAAACACCTTGTGCGCGAATTTTCCCGCAAGAAGGAGCGGTTTGAAGAAACGGAACGATTCGGGCACTATCACCCTGATTATCATAAGGCTAAGGATGAAGTGCTCGCCGTACAGAGCCAGTTGGATTCCATAGAAGAAGTATCTTATTTCAAGCAAGCCGAGCAAGCGGTGGATGAACTGCTGCATCGTTTGTCAGAGACAATCGCATTTGCGGTATCAAATACAATCAAAGTTCCTGGCAATGACCCTCAACCATCCGGAGGCTGCGGCAATGGTTGCAGTGGCAACTGCAGCAGTTGTTCGTAAAGGAATCACACCTTGAGATGCTTCGTGATCAAGAGGGGAATTTTTGAACAACCTCTTATTAGGGAAAGCGAGGAGAAGCATGTTTCCTGAACGCACAGGTTATATCATATGGGTAAGTGACGTGAAAGCGGCAAGAAATCTGGAAAAATATGGATCGCTTCACTATGTTTCGCGTAAAATGATGTACGCCGTGCTCTATGTCAACGCAGACCGGGCGGAAGACACGATTAAAAATGTGCGGCGTCTCAATTATGTGAAAAAAATAGAGCGATCCTACCGCAATGAGCTCAAAACGGAGTATAGCAGCGAAGTTCCAGATAAGACCCGCTTTTACGGAATGTAAAGGACAAACCAAACCGTCTTCTTTCAAACAATAATGAAAGAAGACGGTTTTTTTGCTTGGAAGTTAAAGTTTAGCTAAAATTTGGTTTAAAATGATTGGCTAAACTTGAGAACGAACTGCGCTTCATGTAATATAATGGGTAAATATACATAGATAAAAAGACCTAACGTGGTGGAGAGTGGAGGTATCCAGTGAGAGACAAGGTAATGAATCGATGGAGCACATATGAACCTTTCTATGTCTTGTTAGGCGAAAAGAAAGTGGCGGATATCGTCATTACAAATCACGCAAAGTCCCGCTGGAGCGACCGGATCGCGAAAGAAGAGGCGGATGCCGAATCGATCGCCGCGTTTATGTGGGATTGTCTGAAGCAAGAACGGATAGAGTCATATTATCGCAATGAACAAGATGTTTATTTGATCGATGGAGACATCGTGGTCGTAGCCGAGTTCGCCCAATCCGATCAGGATTTTGACCTTGTTGGCGAACCAATGGTCAAAATGATCGTCGTTACATTCCTCGGCAAAATGTCGGAGACGATGGAGCTGCGCGATTTGAAGACATACTACTCTTGGTTGCGGCATACGAGACGCATGACGCTGGTCAAGAACAGCCGCAAGCATAAATAACGATATAACGCCAGAGCCGTTTTCCAAGAGGGAGCGGCATTTTATTTTTCAAATAAAACTCGGCTTGCTTTACATGGAGCACCGTTGGTTGATACAAGGGGAAGCCGTTTCGATTTGACTGCCTGTATGCGTTATAATACATGTACAGAAGGCTTGAGAGAGGATGAAAGGCGGATGGGGTTGAATTTTCACCAGCTTCATATATTTTATAGCGTAGCGACGCGAGGGAGCTTCTCAGCTGCTGCCCAGGCGCTGCACATGACGCAGCCGGCGGTGACGATGCAGATTCAAGCGCTGGAAGAGTATTTCGGCACGAAGCTGCTGCATCGTTCCACGAAGAAGCTGCAGCTGTCTGAAGCCGGACAGAAGCTTTTTCCTTATGCGCAGCGTTGTCTCGAGCTTGTTCGGGAGACGGAGGACATGATGTCGAACTACACGCTCGATTTGCAGGGGAAGCTTGTGCTGGCCGCGAGCTTGACGATTGGAGAATATGTGCTCCCCCATTTGCTCGGCACATTCGCGAAGCTGCATCCGCAGCTCGATATTCATCTTCGTGTTATGAATTCATCGCAGATCGTCGAAGGAATCCGTTCGCAGCAGCTCCACCTCGGTCTTGTCGAGGCGCCGGTAGCTGATGCCGATATTAGCGTGGAGCCGGTCATGGAAGATGAACTGCTGCTTATCGTGCCGCGCGAGCACCCATTGGCGCAAGCGCACGAGGTGGAACTGCAGGACATGTTGACGTATCCGTTCGTTCTGCGCGAGCAAGGCTCGGGGACGCGAAGCGTCATGGAAGAGGCTTTACGCGAGCAGGGAGTGCTTCCGGATCAATTGCAGGTTGTGATGGAGCTTGGCAGTACGGGTGCGGTCAAATCTGCAGTGGAGGCCGGAATCGGCGTGACGATGCTCTCGCCTTCCGTCGTAAGGCATGAGCAAGCGCTAGGCTTGGTGAAAGCCGTCCGGATTCAGCATATTCGCATGAAGCGCCAATTCTATGCCGTGCATGCGCAATCTGGATTGCTGTCACTGCCGGCGACCACATTTCTTACATTTCTGCGAAATAGACAAGGAAAGGAATTGCTGCAATGACACCAATATCCGACGGACGCGAGTCCATGGGCACAAGCGATGCTTCACTATTCTCGATCGAAGGGCTTGAAGGGTCTCCCGCCGCAGCTGGCGGCGCCGATCTGCACAGCCATACGACCTCTTCTGACGGGATGATGGCGCCGGCAGACAATGTCCGTCTTGCCTGCAAGGCGGGACTAGAGGCGCTTGCGGTAACGGACCACGATACAGTCGCCGGGGTGAAGGAAGCGCTGGAAGCCGGACGGGAATGGGGCGTGCATATCGTGCCCGGGGTCGAGATAAGCACAGTGGAGGACGGGATCGATATTCATGTGCTCGGATACTTCGTTAATATAGAGGATGAGCTATTCTTGGATCGCTTGGCCAGCCTGCGCGCCATCCGCGATCGGCGCAATGACATGCTCGTGGCGAAGCTGACGGAGCTGGGCATACCGTTGACGATGGACGAAGTTATCGCCGAGTTGGGACGCCCATTGTCCCCGGGCGAAACGGTGGGGCGCCCTCATATTGCCGATGCGCTCGTGCGGCGCGGCGTAGTGCGGAATATGAAGGAAGCGTTCGATCTCTATCTTGGCACTGGCGGAAAAGCATACGTCAACCCGCCGCGCATACGTCCGCATGAGGCGGTGGCATGGATTCATGCGGCCGGGGGCGCCGCTGTGCTCGCTCATCCAGGCTTGTATGGATCTGATGAATTGGTGGAACGCATTTTGGAAGCTTCGCCTTGGGATGGCGTAGAGGTGTGGCATTCGGATCATTCATTAGAGGACAGCAAGCGTTATGGCGTATTGGCTGCGCGTTGCGGGCTCGTAATGACGGCGGGATCGGACTTCCACGGCGCTCGGCGCGGCGAAGTGTTCCATGGAGCGCTGGGCGGCCGCCGGGTCGGAATGGAGGCTGTGGAGCGGCTTCGCAGCATAAGCGGCGCGTATAAGGCTAACGCAGAATAGCGGCAGGAAGGGGAACGGAGGCATTGTTAAAGCAACAACGTTTTAATCCCAGTCATGCGGGTGAAAGACAGTTCTGGAACGAAAGGCTGATACGTGACCGGTTCCTGTTTGCAGCAGCGGCTGTGTTGTTGGCCGTGATAGCTGTGCTCGGCATCCGGTTCCCCCACAATTATTCGCTGTTGGAAGCAATGATGCGGTGGCTCGGGATCCCCACCGTAATACAGCTCGGGAACAATTCGAAATTATTGATAACCGGAATTGTGGCCGTTATCGGGATGATCGCGATGCTGTGGATGCTTGCCCGCTCCTTGAATCGAATGCGGGCGCGTATCGGCTTTTTGGCAATTCTGTTGTTAGGGTGGCTGCCGGGCCAATCGGTTGGCTTATATCAGGCTTGGTTCGGCGAAGGGATATACGCGCTTAAGTTCGAAAGGAACGTGGGCAACTGCGACTTGCAGCAGAAGGAGTCGTTCTGGGAAGGGGAGTGCAGCCTGAAGGTTGTCAATTACCATTCTAGAACGGTGCAGGCTGATGTGACGCTCCGCGCGCCTGATCTGGACGGCCAGCTTGCCGCTTTGAGGGATATTCCGCTTGGTGCGGTCGATTTTTCTCCCGGGCATAGTGCAGTTACGGTCACGGTTCGTCTCCCGGATCCTGAAGCTCGCTTCACGAATTCCGTAAATGCCGCTTTCAGCGAGATATCCTACCAAGAGGCAGTAGTGACGGATGGCAAGCGAGTCCGCAATTTGGTTTCAATTCCGTAGCGCAGGGCCGATGCTGCGCAAGTCGTAAGGCGGCAGGTTTTATAATCGATAAACAAGGCTGAAGAAACGAATCTCGACAGCCTTGCCTCAGCCTGACCCGGAGTCGGGCTTTTTATCTTTTACGTTGCTTTCGAAGCGTGCATTTATCCTCGACGAGCTCTTTTGCTTTTTTATCCCCCGGATTTCATCGTGACTGGCATTTGGTCGATTCGCCTGTTGTCCGGCGTAATGAACAGCGTCTTTTGCCGATCATAAATGACGAAGCCGGGCTTTGCTCCATTTGGCTTGCGAACGTGCCGGATCAGCGTGTAATCAACGGGGACTTGACTCGAATTTTTGGCTTGGCTGAAGTAGGCGGCAAGCTGCGCCGCTTCCTCCAGCGTAGCGTCTCCATACTGCTCGCTGCGGATAACGACGTGCGAGCCCGGGATATCCTTCGTATGCAGCCACGTATCGTTTGGCTTTCCTAGCCGATTGGTCACATATTCATTTTGCAAATTGTTTTTGCCTACATAGATCGGGATGCCTTCTGAAGAGGTAAAGCAATGCAACGTAGGACGGCTGTCCTTCTTTTTGCGCTTCCCCTTGCGATTGCGATCGCGCAAATATCCTTGCTCGACAAGCTCTTCCCGTATTTCCTGCGCGTCCTGCACATTCGCTTCACTCAGCTGCAGCAGCAGCATCTCAAAATAACGATTTTCCTCTTGCGCCGCTTCCATTTGCTCTTGTACGACCGCAATGCTGTTTTTCGCTTTGTTGTATTTTTTAAAATACCGTTGAGCGTTATCGGACGGCGAAAGCAGCGGGTCGAGCGGTATCGTTATCGTTGCGCCGTTCTCATCGTAGAAATTGAGAAGCTCCGCCTCTTTGTCGCCCTTGGAAATGGTGTGGAGCGAAGTGAACAGCAGCTCGCCCATAATCCGGTAACGGTCTGCGTCCCGGGCTTCATGCAGCGTCTCGGCAAGCTTCTCCAGCTTTTTGGCATTTTTCATATGCTCCTGCTTCAGGAAGCGGGTTAAATCTCCGACCCGCTGCTTGATCATATCCCGTTCCGCTTTATCCCCGTAGAAGGCTTCTATACAGTCGCTCATCGTCTCGAATGTCGAAGCGATGCCGGTAATATGCGTCAACGATACGGCCGAAAAATAGGTTTTACCGCGCTCGTCTTCGACCAGCGTAGGCAGATAGCGATGCTCGCGTATATCATTCATGAGCCCGGCAAAAGCATTCCACAGCGAGTTGATTTCCGCTGCGGTCCCAAGGCTCGCTTCACGCTTCAGGCCGGAGCGAAATACAATCTCTTCAGCCAAGCGGGGGCTTATGCCAGACATGTGCTGGACAAGCCATTTGGAGCCGATCATGCTCTCCCGTGCCGGTTCGGAGCCGTTGTCATTGTTCCACAGGGAACGGAATTGCGTCTCGTTCACCGTCAGCGGATCGGACTTATGCTGCTCGGGCGGCACCGTATAAGCAAATCCAGGCATGACGATGCGATAACTGCTGATGGCTGGCGTGACATGGTGTATGCCGTCTATGATTGTCGATGCCGACGGATCGAGCAGAATGACGTTGCTGTGCCGTCCGGTCAGCTCCACGACGAGCGTCTTCACGGACTCGTCACCGAGCTCGTCCCGTTGGCGGATCTGCATATGGACGACGCGCTCCATGCCGACTTGTTCGACGCGCTCGATAATGCCGCCTTCGCAATTTTTCCGCATCAGCATGCAGAACATTGGCGGTTCCGGCGGATTGGAGAACGTTTGCTCCGTAAAGTGAATGCGCGGATAGGTCGGATTGGCGGAGAGCAGCAGCTTGCGATTTTTGCCCGCTACCCGCATGTGCAGCAACAAGTCGTGTTCGGTCGGTTGATAAATCTTATGAATGCGTGCGCCGATCGTCTGCTGCAGCTCATGAACGATTGCGCGGGTTACGATTCCATCTAAAGACATAATAGTTCTCCTATCTATCGCTTCTGCGATCAATGGCTTAAATGCAGTATAACCGCGTGTTCAAAAGGAACCTTTTGAACAGCTCCCACATAGGCGCTGACGGGCAACCCGAGCGCGTACATATGGATGGGACTATATCCTGAAACATCGGAACTATCTCCTATGATGCCATATTTTTGCGCAAAACTTAAGCGCCGGAAGGAACGATGGGATATTTTTAGACTCGTCCGAATAGATTTAGCCTAAAGGCTGTCTGCTTGGACGCGCTGTCCAGCCGCCAATGCATAGCCATTATGGATAGGAAAGGGGAACGGACCATGGATCAAACCAAGTGGCACCAGTTAACGGCGAATGACTTGCTTCATGCGCTGGGGGTCCACGCCGAACAAGGCTTGTCGGAAGAAGATGCGGCGGCGCGTCAGGAACGCTACGGGCGCAATGAGCTGTCGGAGGGGAAACGCGTTTCGCCATTGGCGTTGTTTTTCAACCAATTTAAAGATTTCATGGTGCTCGTGCTTGCAGGGGCCACGCTTGTGTCGGGAATGCTCGGGGAATATCTCGACGCCATCACGATCATCGCGATCATCCTCCTAAACGGAATACTCGGCTTCGTGCAAGAATTCCGGGCGGAACGTTCGCTGCGCGCACTGAAGCAGCTTTCTGCCCCGATGGCGAAGGTGGTGCGTTCCGGCAAGCTGTGCCACATAAACGCCCACGAATTGGTGCCGGGCGATGTCGTGCTCATGGAAAGCGGGGACCGTTTGCCAGCCGACATCAGATGGATCTCGACGAGCAGCTGCTATGTCGAGGAATCGGCGTTGACAGGGGAATCGGTTCCTGTAAACAAGCACCATCACGCGATTAAACAGGACGAATTGCCGTTGGGGGATTTGAAAAATATCGGCTTTATGGGAACGATGATGACCCGGGGCACGGGAAAAGGCGTCGTCATTCGGACCGGGATGGACACGGAGATGGGCAAGATTGCCCACATGATTGAAAATACCGAATCCATGGATACGCCACTGCAGCATCGTCTCGAGCAGCTCGGCAAAATTCTCATTATTGTCGCGCTTGCGCTCACCGTGATGGTCGTCGTTGCCGGCATACTTCACGGGCAGCCTGCGATGGGCATGTTCTTGGCCGGCGTCAGTCTGGCGGTGGCGGCTATTCCGGAAGGGCTGCCAGCGATTGTGACGATTGCGCTCGCGCTTGGCGTTCAGCGAATGATTAAGCGCAAGGCGATCGTGCGCAAGCTGCCTTCCGTCGAAACGCTAGGCTGCGCTTCAGTCATTTGCTCGGACAAAACCGGGACGCTTACGCAGAACAAGATGACGGTTACCCGCCTTTGGATGGGCGGAAGAGCGCTGGAGGTAAGCGGAGAAGGGTTCGAGCCTACAGGGCAGGTCACTGAGGAGGGCAAGCCGCTCGACTTGAAGAATGACCAAGCGCTGCGGCGATTTTTGCAGATTAGCGCGCTATGCAACAATGCCGTGTTATCCGAATCTTATCCGTCTGAGCTGCGTTCGGCGAAGGGAAGCGGCAAGCAGGCGAAGAAGGCGAAAGAAGTGAAGAAGCAGGGCAGCGAGGAGTTAAAGCCGGTATGGGACATTAAAGGCGATCCGACAGAAGGAGCACTGCTTGTGCTGGCCGCCAAGCTGGGGATGACGCCGCATACATTGGCCGGTATGTACGCGCGCATGGAGGAATATCCTTTTGACTCGGAGCGGAAGAGAATGTCCGTCATCGTGACGCATCAAGGCGGTAGGAACGTGCTTACCAAAGGAGCGCCTGACGTGCTGCTCAACCGCTGCAGCTATATATTGTGGGACGGGAAGGTAGTTCCGCTCACGGCGGGCTTGAAGCAGAAGGCTCTCGCCGCGAACGAGGCAATGGCCAAGCAGGCCTTGCGGGTATTGGGACTTGCTTACCGCGAATTAAAAGCAAGCGAACCCGCGGCACAAGAATCAGCGGTTGAATCACAGCTTATTTTCGTGGGCTTGGCCGGGATGATAGATCCGCCGCGCCGCGAAGCGAGGGATGCGATTGCGGTCTGCCGCCGGGCAGGCATTAAGACGGTCATGATTACGGGCGACCACCAGCTGACGGCGGAAGCGATTGCTCATCAGCTCGGCATCATTCCTCACGGTGGACAGACGGTGAACGGCGTCCAGCTGGCACAGATGGATGACGATGCGCTCGACAAGGTCATCGATAATATATACGTGTATGCGCGCGTATCGCCGGAGCATAAGCTGCGCATCGTAAAATCGCTGCAGCGGAAAGGGCATGTCGTCGCCATGACCGGCGATGGGGTGAATGATGCGCCGGCGATTAAAGCGGCTGATATCGGCATTGCGATGGGCATTACGGGAACGGATGTGTCGAAGGAGGCGTCTGCGCTCATTTTGAGCGATGATAACTTTGCCACTATCGTTGCCGCGATCGAGGAAGGCAGGGGCATATATGAGAACATTCGCAAATTTATCCGCTATTTGCTGGCGTCTAACGTCGGCGAAATATTGGTCATGTTTTTCGCGATGATGCTCGGACTTCCGCTCCCGCTCGTCCCGATTCAAATATTATGGGTGAATCTGGTGACTGACGGACTGCCTGCCATGGCGCTCGGCGTCGACCAGCCGGAGAAGGATCTGATGGAGCATCGCCCGCGTACGGCGAAAGAGAATATATTCGCGCGGCGTCTCGGATGGAAGATAATAAGCAGGGGACTGCTCATCGGCGTATGCACGCTAATCGCGTTCTGGCTTACGTGGAGCGTTGACCCGAACAGCGCGGAGCAGCTGACGAAGGCGCAATCGGTAGCGTTCGCCACGCTCGTCATGGCCCAGTTGATTCACGTCTTCGATTGCCGCAGCTCGCGCTCCATTTTTCACCGCAATATGTTCCAAAATCGATATTTGGTGCTGTCCGTCGCATCGTCGCTCCTGCTTCTGCTCGCTGTCTTATATGTCGAGCCGCTGCAGCCAATATTTAAGACGGTTCCGCTTCATTTCAGAGATTGGGCGATAACGTTTGTCATGGCGGGCATTCCGACATTTTTAATGGGCATCGGCTCTGTATTGAGCGGACAGAGATCCGGCAAATCAGGAGGGGCAAAGCCTGCGTATACTTCGAATCGGCGCGCCGCGTAGTTTGGCTTTATGCCTATAATGGCCTTGCTTGCAGAACCGCACGATGCCTATAACGCATGTTCAAAAAGGGGGGCTTTTTGAACAATCTCGTCTCGTATAGAGGAATAGTACAAACATTGGTGCACTCCGTGAATACACATTCCCGCCCGGATTGCGGTATCCTAGGGACACTAGACAAGGAACGGCAGCGGTTGCTCCGTTCCGGCCGCAAGAGGAGTTGGGTATAAGATGATCTTTACGAAAATGCATGGGTTAGGCAATGATTTCGTTATCGTATATGGAGAAGAGGAAATGCCCGATCGGGTGGCGGAGTTGGCGATTGCCGTCTGTAACCGGCACTTTGGCGTTGGTGCAGACGGGTTAGTGTATATTTTGCCTTCAGAGCGAGCTGATTTTATGATGCGGATCATCAATTCTGACGGCACGGAAGCAGAGCAGTGCGGCAATGCAATCCGCTGCGTCGCCAAATATGTCGCCGATAACCGCCATGCCGTCTCAGACGAGCTGACAATCGAGACGAGAGGCGCTGGCGTGCAGCGGGTGCAGTTGAACCGGATTGACGGTAAAGTCGAATCGGTTCGGGTCGATATGGGCGAACCTGTCTTGGAAGGACTGAAGGTGCCGACGACGATTGATGAGAAGCGGATTGTCGACTGTCCTATAGAAGTGGATGGAGGGTTATTCCAATTCACGGCGGTATCGATGGGGAACCCGCATTGTGTCATTTACGTGGAAGACGCTGCATCCTTCAACGTCGCTGCATGGGGACCGAAGCTCGAAACCCATCCGCTGTTTCCGCGCAAGATCAATGTGGAATTCGCAACCGTCAAGTCGCGGGGCGAAGTTGAAATGCGCGTATGGGAGCGAGGGGCGGGGCAGACGCTCGCTTGCGGAACGGGAGCATGCGCCACTCTGGTGGCAAGCGTGTTGAACGGATTGACGGACCGCCAGACGACCGTATCGCTTGCTGGCGGCGATCTAAGGATCGAATGGAATGCGGCTGATAATCATGTGTACATGACCGGAGCGGCCGAGGTTGTATTTGAAGGACGCTGGGGGTAATTGGAATTTTGGTCCGCGGATATCCTGTCCGTCCCACCGGGACGGACAGCCGTATTTGTCAGATGCACACGCACAAGCGTAGATACGAAATGCACATATATGCAGTTTTATGAAAAAAGGGCGCTCCAATGGGGCGTCTTTTGTTTCAAGAATGAACGTTTCTTGATAGAATGTAGGATAAATCAATTTCGACAATCATGGGAGAATGGGGTGCAAGACGGGATGAGAGACTTTCGCGAGGCGTTACAAGAGCAGATTATTGTCGGCGATGGTGCGATGGGAACCTATTTATATCAGCTTGGATATCCTGTTGGCATTTCATATGAAGCGTTGAATGTAAGCGAACCAGATATGATTCGCGATATCCATCAGCGGTATGTAGCAGCGGGAGCCCGCTTGCTTGAAACGAATACATTTACGGCCAATCGCGAGAAGTTGTCCAAGCACGGTTTGGAAGACAAGGTGAAGGATATTAACCGCGCAGCGGTCCGCCTGGCTCGAGAAGCGGCGCAGAACCGTGCGTATGTGGTCGGAGCGTTAGGCTCCATCCGTGCAGGGAAGCGGGAGAACATTCATACCGATCAGGTGAAGCTTGATTATATGGAGCAGCTGTCTTCCTTATTGGATGAAGGCGTGGACGGCATCATGTTCGAAACGTTCTATGATTTGGAGGAAATGCGGCTTGCGCTCCATATTGTCCGCAGCTTGGATAAACAGGTTCCTATCATTTGCCAGTTCGCCGTGGAAGAGACACACCGGACCAAGGACGGAGTAAGCCTGCTGGATGCTTTCAACATTTTGCGTGAAGACGGGGCCGACGTGGTAGGCTTGAACTGCCGCATGGGTCCGAATGGGCTGCTCCGGGCGATGGAAAGCGTCCAAGGCCAAATTGCGCTGCCGATGTCCGCATTTCCGAATGCGGGGCTTCCCGACTATGTTGACGGACGCTATAATTTCGTCGCGACTGCCGAATATATGGCGGAGAGCGCCGTGCATTTTGCCCAGATGGGCGCCCGGCTCATCGGAGGATGCTGCGGAACGACGCCTGAGCATATTCAGACGATTGCCGCAGCGTTGCAAGATATCGACGTTCCCGAATTGCCGCTTATGACCGAATCGGATGCAGCTGCCGGGAATGTCGATAGATTGGAGATTCAACAATATCCCTATAATATAGAAGAGACGGTGGGCGGGGATCGGACGGCGAGTTCCATCGTCGAGACAGTCCGCACGCGTCATACTGTTATTGTAGAGCTGGACCCGCCGCGCGATTTGGACATTACGAAGTTCATGAAGGGAGCGGAGGCACTGCAAAAAGCAGGGGCGGATGCGATTACGCTGGCGGATAACTCCCTTGCCGTTACGAGAATGAGCAATATGGCGCTCGGCTACCTGGTCTTGGATAAGCTCGGCATGCGTCCGCTGGTTCATATCGCTTGCCGCGACCGCAACCTTATCGGCACCCAGTCCCATATGATGGGCTTGTATGCGCTTGGCATCGACCACGTGCTCGCCGTTACGGGAGATCCGGCGCGATTCGGCGATTTGCCCGATTCCAGCTCGGTTTACGATTTGACTTCCTTCGAAATCATACGCATGATTAAGCAGTTGAACACAGGGCTGGCGTTCTCCGGCAAGCCGCTCAAGCAGCGGGCCACCTTTGTCGTCGGCGCTGCTTTCAATCCGAATGTGAAGCATCTGGACAAAGCAATCACGCGGCTGGAGCGGAAAATAGAAGCGGGAGCGGACTACATCATGACGCAACCGGTATACGACGCTGCTCTTATCGAACGGATTGCTGAAGGGACAAAGCATCTGAATGTGCCCGTCTTCATCGGGATCATGCCGCTGGCGAGCGGAAGAAACGCGGAATATTTGCATAACGAGGTCCCGGGCATTCAGCTTTCTGATGAAGTCCGCAGCCGGATGAAGGGGCTCGAAGGCGAGGCAGGGCGCCGGGAGGGCGTAGCGATTGCCAAAGAACTGCTGGACGTTGCAGTCAATCATTTCAAAGGCATTTATTTTATGACTCCATTTATGTTCTATGAAATGACGGCCGAATTGACGCAATACGTATGGGAAAAAGCGGAACGGAAGACAGACCCCTTGTTTCGACTAACATAATCAATTAAAATAGGATAATGGATGTGGTTCTCATGGTTTACAGCATGACCGGATATGGTCAGTCCGCACGCGAGATTGGCGGATATAAAATAAGCATTGAAGTGAAGTCCGTAAACCATCGATATTGTGAAATCATGCTCCGCATGCCGCGTGAATGGACAAGTCACGAAGATCGGCTGCGCCGCATCGTGCAGCAGCACGTGAAGCGCGGCCGAATTGATGTGTTTATTAACACAGAGCGTGAAGGCGAAGCGAAGACGCTGGTGGAAATTAACGATCAGACGCTCGAAGCTTACATGCAAGCCTCTCAATTGCTCCGTGATAAATATGGGGTATCGGGAGAATTGTCCGTTGATGATTGGCTTCGCTTGCCTGATATAATTACGATCCGAGAAGAGACATCATGGTCCGAGGAAGAACTTGCTTCTTGCTTGGAATCGGGATTGACCGAAGCAATGGATGGATTATGCCGGATGCGCGCCATGGAAGGCAGCCACCTCAACCGGGACTTGGCAGAACGGCTGGGCCGCTTACAATCGCTTCATGCAGAAATGATGGAGTGGGCTCCGGTTGTCGTGACTGAGTACCGGGCTAAGCTTAAGCAGCGCATAGAGCAACTGTTGGACGCGAATTCTTCCTTTGACGATCACAAGTTCGGCATGGAAGTAGCGCTGTTCGCGGAGCGCTCCAACATTGACGAGGAATTGACGCGGTTGAAGAGCCATTTTGGACAGTTCGGACAGCTGCTTCATAGCGGCGAACCGATAGGACGCAAGCTTGACTTTCTTATCCAGGAAATGAATCGGGAAACGAACACCATTGGCTCCAAGGCGAACCATTTGGAACTTGTCAATCGGGTCGTCGATATGAAGGCCGAGCTGGAAAAAATTCGCGAACAAGCCGCGAATATTGAATAAACTAGGAGCGCTCGAATTTAGAGGGAGGACCTGTAATGGCGATCAAGCTGATTAACATCGGTTTCGGCAATATCGTGTCTGCCAACCGAATTATTTCCATCGTGAGCCCGGAATCGGCTCCAATCAAACGAATCATTCAAGAAGCGCGTGACCGCCATATGCTTATTGACGCTACATACGGCCGTCGAACACGCGCGGTTATCATTACGGACAGCGATCATGTCATCTTGTCCGCCGTACAACCGGAGACGGTGGCGCACCGCCTATCAACCAAGGATGACGACAACGACGAATAAAGATGGAGACGAACATGAATAAGGGGTTATTATTTGTGCTTTCCGGCCCGTCTGGTGTCGGCAAAGGCACGGTGTGCAAGGCGCTTCTAAAAAAAATGCCTGATTTGATCTATTCCGTGTCCGCCACGACCCGCCAGCCGCGGATCGGCGAGACGGACGGCGTGAATTACTTTTTCAAATCACGCGAACAATTTATGCAGATGATCGAAGAGGATCAGTTGCTTGAATATGCCGAGTATGTCGGGAATTATTACGGCACGCCGCGCGATTTCGTAGAGCGGACGCTCGAGGAAGGACGCGACATCATTTTGGAGATTGAAGTCCAAGGCGCGCTGAAGGTAAAGGAAAAGTTTCCTGACGGCATTTTTATATTCTTGCTTCCGCCTTCGCTGGATGAATTGAAGGATCGGATTCGCGGTCGCGGAACGGAGAACGACCATGTCATCGATCACCGCATGAACGTAGCGGTTGAAGAGATCGCGCTCATGGCGAACTACGACTATGCGGTCGTGAATGACGAGATTGACTTGGCTTGCGAACGTATAGAGAGCATCGTTATTGCCGAACATTGTAAAATTGAGCCTACTGAATAGGCTGGAGCAGGGCGCACTTTCCACGAAGTGTGCCTTGTCACGGTTCATTGCCGATAAACGCTTCGGGCTATGTAAGCCAGTCAAGAAGCAAGAAGAAAAGGAGTGCTGAACTATGCTTTATCCATCTATTGATGAATTGATGAAAAAGGTAGACAGTAAATATTCTTTGGTTGTTGCCGCTTCGCGCCGTGCGCGTCAGCTGCGTGACGGAAACCGTACGGAAGTGACCCAGCCGAAATCGCACAAGCAGGTTGGTGTGGCGCTTGAGGAAATTTACGGCGATAATATTTTTATTGAGCAAGGTTCACAAACGCAGGAACGTTCTAAAATGGTCCTGTAAGCGCGCGTTTCAACAGAGGGCTGTCAGAGCTTCCTCTGTAACGGATACACGTGAACATCGTATGCGGGCTGCTGGTGCGGTGAACATCGAACCAAGCATGCTCCTAAATGAGTCTGGCATCCAAATAACAACCGAAAGGTTGTTATTTTTTTCAATGTTGTATATTTTTAATGAGATGAAAAACGCTTGCATGACACGTAACGGAAAGGCGGGAGCGTATGCTGCAAGGGAAAACGATAGTGCTCGGAGTTACTGGTGGAATCGCGGCTTATAAGGCTGCGGCTCTATGCAGCAAATTAAAGCAGGAGGGTGCGGAGGTGCACGTCATCATGACGGCGTCCGCCACTCAATTCATATCGGAACTGACGTTCCAGACGCTGTCGCGTCAGAACGTGTATACCGATACGTTTGATGAACGGGACGCCTCGGTCGTATCCCATATTCATTTGGCGGACCATGCCGATTTGGTGCTTATCGCGCCGGCGACAGCCAATGTAATTGGGAAGATGGCTCATGGACTTGCCGATGACATGCTTACGACGACAGTGCTGGCGACGATGGCCCCCATCTTGGTGGCCCCGGCCATGAACGTTCATATGTACGCTCACCCTGCGGTGCAGCAGAACATGGACGTGCTTCGGCAGAGAGGCGTCATGTTCATCGAACCGGAAGAGGGGCTGCTTGCCTGCGGATATACGGGCAAAGGGCGCATGGCCGAACCCGAGCATATCGTAGAGCATGTGAAGCAGTGGTTTGCCGCAGAGAAGGACTTCGAGGTCAGTGAGGACCGCATTGCGCACAGCAACCCGGGACATGATGCCGAGCTTCCATCCGGGCTGGCCGGCGGGGAAGAATGCCTGCTGTCAGGCCGGACGGTGCTGGTCACCGCAGGCGGCACGATGGAGCGGATCGATCCGGTTCGCTATATTACGAACGATTCTTCCGGGAAAATGGGGTTCGCCGTGGCGGAAGCGGCACGCAGCATGGGAGCGAAGGTCATCCTCATAGCGGGGCAGACTCAGGTTGCTCCGCCGGAAGGAATGGATGTTATCGCGGTCGAATCGACGCAGGATATGTTCGACGCGGTCACCTCCCAGTACGATAACGCCGATATTGTCATTAAGACGGCGGCCGTGGCGGATTATCGGCCAGTTGCCCGGGCGGCGCAGAAATTAAAAAAGACCGGTGAAAAGCTGGTTCTTGAGCTGGAGCGCAATCCGGATATTTTGGAGGCGCTCGGCAAGCGGAAAACGCATCAGTTCCTCGTCGGGTTCGCGGCAGAGACGGAGCACGTGGAGCAGTACGCCCTCGATAAGCTGCAGCGCAAACGGCTTGATCTGATTGTAGCGAATGATGTGTCGCGTTCTGATGCAGGGTTCCGTTCGGACAACAACGAAGTGTTGATCTATGATGGACAAGGCTTGGTGGAACGCATTCCGCTCATGGCAAAGACGGGAATCGCGAAGCGGTTGCTGCACATCGTAGCCGAACGGCTTCCGGCAGGTTCCAGTCAGCGCATGCCGACTGCCGAAGAGGTGCGTTCGCTTGAATAGAGAGGGAATCGGGATGGCGATGAGCTTCGGGACAGAGCCGGGCTCCGAAGAGGAACGGCACGGTCTTGTGGCTCAAGTCATTGTGGATGTATCAAGCAAAGCGACGAACCGCCCGTTTGACTACGCGGTTCCCGATGACATCGCCTCTTGGGTGGAAGTCGGCAGCCGGGTTGGCGTGCCGTTCGGCGGACGCACGGTACAAGGCTTCGTCATTGGAGTGTCGCAGCATACCGATGTGCCGCTCCACCGATTGAAGCCGTTGCAGCAATTGCTTGATGTCGTCCCGCCGCTGCCGCCAGATTTGGTGGAGCTGGCGCAATGGATGAGCGCCCGCTATGTGTGCACGCAGACAGCGGCGCTGCAGGCGATGATTCCCGGAGCGATGAAAGGCAAGCGTGAGAAGGCGGTGCAGCTCGGGGAGGACGCGGTTGTCTTCCTGCAGCATTCTCATCAGTCCGCTGCCACCCCGATCGGGGAACTTGAGCTGCGGCCTGCATTTGTTCTCGATCACCCGCTGACGCGTGAATTGTTGGCTTATGTCAAGCGGCACGAACCGATAGCGGCGCCGAAGCTGCTGCAGGCTTATCCGCATGCGGCGCGGCTTATTAAAGAGGCAATGCAGCACGGATGGCTCGTAGAGACGGAGCGCATTAAGGACCGCATCGGCGTGAAGAAGCTGAAGCGGGTGCAGTTGGCCGTCCCGCAGGAGGAGCTCGATGAATTGCTCGAAGCGCTTGGCGTCAGAGCGCAGCGCCAGCGTGAGGTGATTGCACAGCTTCTGGAATTCGGAGGCGAGCTGCCGCTTAAAGATTTGAATGCTTCCGCCGTTAAGGCGCTGCAGGCGAAAGGCTTCGTCGTTGTAGACGAAGTGGAGGTTATGCGCGATCCGTTTGCGCACCGCCAGTTTAAGCCATCGCGGCCGTTGCCGCTTACGGAAGAGCAGCAAGGCGTATTTGATTCCCTGGCTGAAGCTCTGGATGCTAAGCGGCATCAATCGTTCCTGTTGCATGGCGTTACCGGCAGCGGAAAGACGGAAGTGTATCTGCAATCGATTGACCGCTGCCTGCAGTCAGGCAGAGAAGCGATCGTGCTTGTGCCGGAAATTTCGCTCACACCGCAGATGGTAGAGCGTTTCAAAGGCAGATTCGGATCCAAGGTGGCGGTGCTTCACAGCCGCCTGTCCCAAGGGGAACGGTATGACGAATGGAGAAAGATTCGCGAACGGCGCGTGCAGGTAGCCATCGGCGCGCGTTCCGCCGTGTTTGCCCCTTTCGCCCGCATCGGGCTTATTATAATGGATGAAGAGCACGAAACGTCCTATAAGCAGGAAGAAACGCCAAAATATCATGCGCGGGACGTGGCGATAGAACGTGCCAGGCAGCACGGGGCCGTCGTCGTGCTCGGTTCCGCAACCCCGTCGATGGAGACGTATTATGCGGCCAAGCTTCATGGCAGCGATCCGTTGCCGCGCGGCTTGGAGCCGCCGGCCTGGAACCTGGCGCCGGTGGCCATGCCGACCCGTGTCGGCGGGAGAGACCTGCCGCCGGTCACGATTGTAGATATGCGGGAACAGCTTAAGCTCGGCAACCGCTCTATGTTCAGCGCACCGCTGGAGAAGGCGCTGGAGGAACGCTTGGAACGGAATGAGCAGACGGTGCTTCTGCTGAACCGGCGCGGATACTCCACCTTTGTCATGTGCCGGACGTGCGGGTATGTGGCCCAGTGTCCGGAGTGCGACATTTCGCTGACGTACCATATGAAGACCGGCCATATGCGCTGCCATTATTGCGGACATGCGGAACGGGCCCCTTCGGTATGTCCTGCCTGCGAGAGCGAGCATATCCGCTATTTTGGAACGGGAACGCAGCGGGTGGAAGAGCAGCTTGCAAGACGATTTCCGGGCATTCGCGTCATCCGCATGGATGTGGACACGACCTCGGAAAAAGGATCGCATGAACGCATGCTGCAGCAATTCCGGGAACGGAAGGCCGATGTGCTGCTAGGCACGCAAATGGTTGCAAAGGGACTCGACTTTCCTTATGTTACGCTGGTTGGCGTCATTGCGGCGGATTCGGCATTGCATATGCCTGATTTCCGGGCGGCGGAGAAGACGTTCCAATTGCTCACCCAGGTGGCCGGACGCGCGGGACGGCACGATCTGCCGGGGGAAGTTGTCGTGCAGACGTATGCGCCTGAGCATTATTCCGTTCTTCACGCGTCGCGGCACGATTATGCCGCGTTTGCTTCGGACGAGCTGCGCCATCGGCGCAATCAAATCGTGCCCCCGTTCTGCCGCTTGGCGCTTTTGTCGATGACGCATGAACAGCTGCCGCTGCTCGTTCGCGTTGCGGAGAATGCGGCGATGCGCTTGAAGGAGCTGGCGGAACGGCGTGGCTGGCTTAAGCCGCTTGACGCGCACGAGGACGCGGTGGACATTCTCGGCCCGGTCGCTTCTCCGATTCCGCGGATCAAGAACCGCTATCGCTTCCAATGCGTCATCAAATGCAGGGGCAACGTGGATTTATCCGGCCTGATGGCGGAAGCGATGGCGGAATTCGATTCCATTGCGAAGGAGCAGGATATTTGGTTCAGCGTCGACATTGATCCGCAGATGATGATGTAGCGGCAATGGCAATGGATTTCGTTATGCAAACAGATATTGGATATAATTATGGAAAAGCATTTTATAGAGAGGTTGTTCAAAAAGCCCCTTTCTGATCACGAATCATTTCAAGATGTGATTCAGCATCGAATCTTGCATTCACCCTCGAAGAGCTTGTGATTTCGAATTTCGAAGCATGTTTCCTGCGGAAACATTTCAGGTGCTCATGTAGTCTTGCCTGCATTCCGCTCCTCTTTCTTCGAGGGATGCTTCCGATGTAGTTTTCTTACGAAAACTTGTACTTCCCGGTGCTGAAAAGTGGCCATTTAGAACACGCACTTAATAGAGGTTGTTCAATAACTCTTTTTTGAACACGCATTAAAGGATAAAAAGGAAGGTGTGCCTGATGGCATTGCGCATCATTGTACATGAACCGGATCCGGTTCTTCATCAAATCGCGAAGGAAGTACCTAAAATTACGCCCAATATTCATAAGCTGCTGAACGATATGGCGGATACGATGTACCATGCCGAAGGCGTAGGGCTCGCCGCTCCGCAAATCGGCATTTTAAAACGCGTTATCGTCGTTGACGTCGGCGACGAGCATGGATTAATCGAAATGATTAACCCTGTTATTTTGGAGAAGGAAGGCGAGCAGCTCGGACCTGAGGGCTGCTTGAGCATTCCCGGGCTGAACGGCGACGTCCGCCGGCACCAGAAGGTAAAGGTGAAGGGATTGGATCGCAACGGCAATGAGTTTACACTGGAAGCGACTGATTTCCTGGCGCGCGCCTTCCAACACGAGATTGACCATTTAAACGGGGTGCTCTTTACTGAAATTGCAGAACGCGTATATGAGGTGCCCCGCGAAAGTAGGGACTGAGCGATGACTAAAATTGTGTTTATGGGAACGCCGGCGTTTGCCGTGCCTTCCTTGGAAATGCTGCTGCAAGAAGGTTATGAAGTGGCTGCCGTCGTTACGCAGCCGGATCGTCCGGTCGGCCGCAAGCGGGTATTGACGCCGACTCCGGTCAAAGCGGCGGCGCTGGAGCATGGACTTGCCGTGTGGCAGCCGGAGAAGCTGCGCGTCTCCTCTGCCATTGAAGATATGCGCGCGCTGCAGCCGGATCTTATCGTGACGGCGGCTTACGGGCAGATTTTGCCGAAATCGGTGCTGGACATTCCGCGTCTAGGCTGCATCAACGTCCACGGCTCGCTGCTCCCGAAATACCGCGGCGGAGCGCCGATTCAGCGTTCGATTATGAACGGAGAGCCGGTAACCGGCGTGACGATTATGTATATGGCGGAAGGCATGGATACGGGCGACATGATAAGCCGGGTCGAGGTGCCGATTACGGACGCCGATAACGCGGGAACGATGTTCGAGAAGCTGAGCGCGGCGGGCTCTGACCTGCTCTGCCGCACGCTCCCGGAATTGATTGCGGGACGAGTGGAGGCCGTGCCGCAAAATCATGATGAAGCGACGTATGCCCCGAACTTGAAGCGCGAGGATGAGCAGCTTGATTGGACTCGTCCGGCGCGTGACCTCTTCAATCAAGTGCGCGGACTCGTTCCGTTCTCCGGCGCGTATACGACTTGGAACGGGGAAGTGTTCAAGGTGTGGGCGTGCGAAGCTCCAGGCGACTCATCTGCAGATGCCGGCGGGCGTGAACCGGGAACCGTTTTGAACGTGGACGGGAGCGGGATTGAGGTGCAGACGGGCGCAGGCACGCTGTGTCTGACCCAGGTGCAGCCTGCGGGTAAAAAGGCGATGCCGGCTGCTGAATTCGTGCGCGGCGGTAAGCTGAGCAAAGGGACGGTGCTGAAGTGAGCGAGCGGGGGTCCCAATCAAGCGGCAAGCGGCGCACGTCGCGCGACGTCGCGCTTGAGGTGCTCGTTCAGGTGGAGAAGGAGCATTCATACAGCAATCTGAAGCTGAACGAAGCGCTGCAGGCGGCCAAGCTGGAGCGGGTCGACGCGGCGCTCGCGACAGAGCTTGTGTATGGCACCATCCAGCGGCTGAACACGATTGACGGCGTTCTGGAGCAGAAGGTGCAGCGCGGGCTGGCTAAGCTGAAGCCGTGGATGCGCAATCTGCTTCGCATGAGCCTGTACCAGCTTCGGTATTTGGACCGCGTGCCGCCCCATGCGGCGGTGAACGAAGCGGTTGCAATCGCGAAGCGGCGCGGCCAGCAGGCGATGGGCGGCTTCGTGAACGGCGTGCTGCGCGCCGTCATGCGCGAGCCGGAGCTGTGGAATGCTCCGGCTGCGGCTGATGCGGTCAGCCGCATCGCTTGGGAGCATTCGCACCCGGCGTGGCTCGTGAGCCGCTGGGTGGAGGCCTATGGCGAAGCGGATACGGCGGCCATGTGCGCAGCCAACAACCGGCCGCCGCACGGCAGCGCGCGCGTGAATCGGCTGCGGGCCGAACGGGATGGGCTCCTTGCCGACATGCAGGCGAGCGGATTGAATGTCAAGGCGTCTGCAGTTACGCCGGATGGCATCGTCGCCGCAGGGGCGGGCAACCTGGCGCACAGCGTCTGGTACCAGGACGGCCGCTTGTCCGTTCAGGACGAGAGCTCGATGCTCGTCGTCCAAGCGCTGCGGCCGGAAGCGGGGATGCGGGTGCTCGATTGCTGCGCCGCTCCGGGCGGCAAGTCCACCCATATCGCCGAAGCGATGGGCGATATGGGCGAGGTCGTCGCGAACGACGTTCACGCCCATAAGGTGGCGCTTATCGCCGAGCAGGCCGCCCGCCTTGGGCTGAAGTCGCTGCGCACGATGAACGCCGATGCGGCTGCGCTCAGCGAGGCGCTGCCGCAAGGCAGCTTCGACGCCGTGCTGCTCGATGCGCCGTGTACTGGCTTCGGCGTTATCCGCCGCAAGCCTGACATCAAATGGACGAAGCATCCAGAGGATGTATCGTCCATTGCGGCGCTGCAGGCGCGGCTGCTCGCCGAGGCTGCGCGGCTCGTCCGGCCGGGCGGCCGCCTCGTCTACTCCACGTGCACCGTGGAGCACGTGGAGAACGAAGCCGTCGTGCGTGCGTTCCTCGCGGAGCAGGCGCACGACGGCTGGGGGCTAGACGAGACGTGGAAGGCCGCGCTGCCTGCCGCAGCGCTTGCCGCGGCGCTGGAGCGCAGCCCGTCTGGCATGCTGCAGGTGCTGCCGCAGGACGCCGGCTCCGATGGCTTCTTCATTGCCTGCTTGACGAAACGTTAACGCTGACGCTGGAGCAACAGATTCAATTGCAAAGCCGCAATATTCAAGGGAATTCACTTGAATGATTGCGGCTTTTTTCATGCGGGAATCCGCTCAGGGACGGGCTTCCAAGCTGTGGCTTTTAGCATGACGGCCATTTGTGGTAAAATAGATCGACTGCATGACGAGTTAACAATTGAGAGGTTGGACAGACACATGAAACCATTTATATACGATTTAACTTTTGAACAGCTGCAGCAGTGGCTGAAGGAGCAAGGCGAGCCTGCGTTTCGCGCCGGTCAAATATTCGATTGGCTCTACGTCAAGCGAATCAATGATTTTCACGAAATGACCAATCTGTCCAAGTCACTGCGGGATAAGCTGGAGGAGCATTATCAATTTGTGACCCTGAAAGAAATTACACACATGAAATCGCAGGATGGAACGTATAAATTTCTATTCGGCCTGCATGACGACCATGCTATCGAAACCGTAATTATGAAGCACAACTACGGCAACAGCATCTGCGTGACGACACAAGTCGGCTGCCGCGTCGGGTGCACGTTCTGCGCCTCCACGCTTGGCGGGCTGAAGCGGAATCTGTCTGCCGGAGAGATTGTGGCCCAAGTGGTCGTGGCGCAGAAGATATTGGATGAAACGGATGAGCGCGTCAGCAGTATCGTTATCATGGGGACGGGGGAGCCTTTCGAGAATTACGATGCGACGATGGCCTTCCTCCGCACCATGATTCATGAGAAGGGACTCAATATCGGCCAACGGCACATTACGGTGTCGACGAGCGGCATCGTGCCGAGCATTTACAAGTTCGCTGATGAAAATACCCAGATTAATTTGGCGATCTCGATCCACGCGCCGAATGATGCGCTTCGTTCGAAGCTGATGCCGGTCAATCGCCGCTTCCCGTTCGAGGAAGTAATGAAATCGCTCAAGTATTATCAGGAAAAGACCGGCCGGCGCATTACGTTCGAGTATGCGCTCATCGGCGGCGTCAATGACAAAGTGGAACAAGCGGAAGAGTTGGCAGATGTGCTGAAGCGGATGGACATGCTGGCACATGTCAATCTCATTCCGGTAAACTATGTGCCGGAGCGGAATTATGTCCGCACCCCGCGCAATGATATTTTCAAGTTCTACCGCGCGCTGCTGGACCGGGGAATCAATGCTACGATTCGCCGCGAGCAAGGACATGATATTGCGGCAGCATGCGGCCAGCTGCGTGCGAAGCACATGGAGTCTAAGACGAGGTGAGTTACAATGAAAGCTGTGCATCGTTCCGATGTCGGACGTGTACGCGCAGTGAACGAGGACCGCGCATACGTTGCCGCGCTTAATAACGGCTATTACTTGGCGATTGTGGCCGATGGGATGGGCGGTCATCAAGCAGGCGACATAGCAAGCCGCTTGGCGGTGGAGACCGTAGTGTCCGAGCTCTCGGCGCTGCCGCAAGATTTGCAGGACAACCAGCTGGCGCATGCGCTGGAAGCTGCTATTCTGCGAGCCAATCAGACGATATTTCATATCGCGTCCCAGGATGAAAAATATTATCACATGGGAACAACCATCGTTGCGGCTTTATTCGATCAGTCGCAGTCCGCAGGCTATATTGGACATATCGGCGATAGCCGGGCCTATACTGTCGATCGCCAAGGCATCATTCAATTGACAGAGGATCATACGCTTGTGAACGAGTTGGTGAAGAACGGTCAGATTGAACCGGAGGATGCGGTGCGGCATCCACGCCGGAATGTGCTCATCCGCGCGCTTGGAACCGACGCGCAGGTTGAGGTGGATATGATGCCGATTACGCTTGGCAACGGACAATATCTTCTGCTGTGCAGCGACGGCTTGACCAGCATGATGAATTCCGAACAAATATGGAGCACTGTCATCGATCCTTCCCTTCCGCTCGAAGCGAAAGCAGACCGTTTGCTGGGGCAGTCGCTCGATGCTGGCGGAGACGACAATATCACGATCATTCTGTTGAAGCAGCTTGAGTCCGGCACCATGGGAGAGGGGTGGAACTCGTGATTGGAACAACATTGGCTGGGCGCTATGAAATTATCGCACGCGTCGGCGGCGGCGGGATGGCGCTCGTCTATAAAGCGCTCGACAATTTGCTTAACCGTTATGTAGCGGTCAAAGTGTTGCGTCAGCAATTCGTGCACGACGAGGAATTCATTCGCCGCTTCCGGCGTGAAGCCCAATCCGCCGCGTCCTTGTCCCACCCGAATGTGGTCAGTATTTATGATGTGGGACAGGAAGAAGATACGCATTTTATCGTTATGGAATATATCGAAGGACATAACTTGAATGAAATTATTCAGGACCGGGCACCGCTGCAGACGGAAGAGGCAGTGCGCATTTCTATTCAAATCTGCGATGCGCTGGATCATGCCCACCAGAACCGAATCATTCATCGTGACATTAAACCCCATAACATTCTTATCGGGAGAAATGGCCGCGTGAAGGTGACGGATTTCGGAATCGCGCGTGCGGTTACCTCTTCGACGATTACGCAGACAGGTTCGGTCGTAGGCTCGGTGCATTATTTTTCACCCGAGCACGCCAAAGGGGTATCGACCGGGGAGAAGTCCGACTTATATTCTCTCGGCATCGTGCTGTATCAAATGCTTACGGGCAAGCTTCCGTTTCTGGGGGAAAGCCCGATTAGCGTTGCGCTAAAGCACTTGCAGGAACCGTTTGATGAGCCGCGGCTTGTCAATCCGCATATTCCGCAAAGCGTAGAGAATATTATTTTGAAGTCGATGCGCAAAAATCCGGCTGAGCGCTATCAGTCGGCCGCGGAAATGATGCGGGACTTGGAAACATGCTTGTCCGCCGAACGGGTGCATGAGCAGAAGGTTACCTTTGTTTCGCGCACGCCTTTTGACGATGAACAGGAGACGAGAGTGATGCCTGCGATTCGCCCGATGGAGAAAAGTGCGCCCAAGGAGTATAGAGCCCATGCCGCTTCTTCGAACTCCGGCGCTGCCGGTTCATCCTCGCCTTCGCCCGCCGTTGCAGAAGCGAAGGCGCGCAAGTCCTGGGTGAAGCCAGCCATGTGGGCCGGCGTGACGCTGCTCTTTCTTGCCATTATGGTCGGTGTCGTATTATACGTGAAGAGTTTGCTTGTCGTTAATGATGTAAGCATGCCGAAGCTCATTAATTTGACGGAGCAAGCCGCGAAAGACAAGCTGAAGGAATTTAAGCTTGAGGTGGAGGACCCTATCGTTTACGAGCATAAAGAAGGATTCGAGAAAGGGATCGTCTTCGACCAAAGCAAGCCGGAAGGCACTAGAGTGAAAGAAGGCTCGGCCATACGCCTGTATGTCAGTGAAGGAACTCCTCTCGTGTCGCTGCAGGATTACTCGGGCAAGCCGTTCGAGACGGCCGTGCAGCAGCTGGTCGAGCTCGGATTCGAGAGCACGCGCATAACGAAGGAGGAAGTATATCACGATGAGGCTGAACCGGGTGTCGTCGTCGGAATGACGCCGCAGCCGAATTCCCAGGTCGATCCGAAGACAGCTTCGATTAAGTTTACGGTCAGCAAAGGAAAAGAATCGTTCGGCATGCCGAATTTGGTTGGTTTGACGAAGGATGAGGCGGTAGCGAAGATTGAAGCGAGCGAATTGAAGCTGGCCAAAGACGGCATTGTCGAAGAGCCAAGCTACGAGCCGCAAGGGCAAGTCTTCATGCAAAAACCGTTTGAACCGAACGATCCGGTGTCTAAAGGGGCCGAAGTGAGGATTTATGTAAGCTCCGGGTTCCCTCCTGAAGCGCTGAAATATACGTTCCCTCTCCCGGTAGCTCCGAAGGAAGAAGGAAAGAGCAGCACGATACGGATTGTGTATACGGATGCGCGCGGAGAGAACATGGAATGGGGGACGGAGAAGATTACATCCACCCAACTATTCAACGTAGATCTTGTTTTGGCACCGAACAAAGATGGGGTCGTCCTCGTGTACCGTGACGGCACATTCCTTGATACGTATCCGATATCCTATATCGATGCGAAGCAGGGCACTGTACCGATACCCGAGATCAACGACCCCGCGGCCAGGCGAGTCGAAGGGGAAGGGCAAGAACAAGAACAAGGACAAGAACAAGGGCAGGAATCCGTGGACGGACAGACACAATCGTCAGAACCCGGACAATGAAGATGACGACAATGAATAATCGGATTGGGGTAGATAAAACCGTGGAGGATATTGCATGCCAAAAGGCTTAATCGTAAAGGCGCTGAGCGGTTACTATTACATTCAACCGGAAGAAGGATCGATCGAACAGACGATCCAATGCCGTGCCCGAGGAATATTTAAAAAGAAAGGCGTGTCCCCGCTCGTTGGGGACCGCGTTATTTTTTCCTTGACAGAGAACGGGGAAGGGACGGTAGACGAAATCGAGCCGCGTGTATCGGAGTTGATTCGTCCGCCAATCTCCAATGTGGGGCTTGCCGCACTCGTGTTCTCCGTAGTGGAACCGGCCTTGAACCGCCAACTGCTGGATAAGTTTCTCGTACATATTGAACATGCCGGTTTAGATGCCGTTATCGTGCTGACGAAGTGGGATATTATCGAGCAGCTTCCGCCAGCGAAGGGCGCTGCGGTCCGCAGCGAAATGGATCATATAATGGAACTGTATGGCCGTATTGGCTACGACGTCATACCGACAAGCGCCGCAGGCGGTTACGGCTATGATCGGGTAGCGGACAAGCTAACGGAAGATATTAGCGTCTTTGCCGGCCAATCCGGCGTAGGGAAATCTTCCTTGTTGAATGCGATGATACCGGGCATACAGCTAGAAACGAATCATATCAGCCAGCGCCTGGGGCGCGGCAAGCATACGACTCGTCATGTCGAGCTGCTGCAGCTGCCTCACGGCGGTTATATCGCCGATACGCCGGGATTCAGCCAACTCGATTTTTTAGAGCTTGGCGTGGAACAGCTGGGAATGTGCTTCCGTGAGTTCCGATCTTACGCGGAAATCTGCAAATTCCGCGGCTGCACGCATATTCATGAACCTGGCTGCCAGGTGAAGGAAGCGGTAGCGAACGGTGAGATTGACAAGACGCGCTACGGGCATTACGTATTATTTTTTGAAGAAATGAAAGAAAAAAAACGGAGGTACTAGCATGAAACAGATTGAGAACATTCAGATCGCCCCCTCCATTTTATCAGCCGACTTTGCCAAGCTTGGTGAAGAAGTCCGCGATGTGGAGCAAGGCGGCGCCGATTGGATTCATGTCGATGCGATGGACGGCCGCTTCGTGCCGAATTTGACGCTTGGGCCCATCGTTGTGGAAGCGATCCGCCCGCATACGAAGCTGCCGCTAGACGTTCATCTCATGATTGTGGAGCCGGACAAATACGTGCCTGCCTTTGCCAAGGCGGGTGCGGACTTCATTACGGTGCATGCGGAGGCATGTCCTCATTTGCACCGGGTCGTGCACCAGATTAAAGAAAGCGGTGCCAAGGCGGGAGTCGCTTTAAATCCGGCCACATCTTTGTCTTGCATCGAAGAAATTCTCGATGATGTTGATCTTGTCCTGATTATGACGGTCAATCCTGGCTTTGGAGGACAGCGCTTCATCACATCGATGACGGACAAGATTAGCCGCTTGCGGGCTCAACTGCACGAGCGGGGACGCCACGATGTATACATTGAAGTGGACGGGGGAATTACGGCGGATACCGCGCCGCTTGCCGTGCAGGCAGGGGCCAATGTGCTCGTGGCCGGGAGCGCCGTATATGGCGCTTCTGATCGCGCTGCCGCAATTCAAGCGATACGGTCAGCAGCAGTAGCTAGATAGATATCCTCATAGAACATGGCAGGACCCGACGGAAAAGGGGAGATGGACGATGTGGAGATCGAAACTGATACTCGTGCTGTACAGCTTTGTGTGCGGGTCATTGGTCGGAATGTATGCGTTTTTGAAGCTGCCGCTTAACTTGGTTTGCTCGTTGGGCGCTCTATTTTTAGGTATTCGTTTCTTCAAACGCTATGAAACGAAAGGGATGCGTATCGGTTTTATTTTGCTGGCGATTTTATTTTACTTCGTTTTTGTCTTTGTGATGTCCATGGCTATTTACATGCAGCAAATGCCTGCGCCTGCTGCATAAAGTAAAGACGGAAACGGGCTTGTCAGCCTTGCATAGATGATATGGCTGCGGCATATGATGGTTACATGAGCACAGATCTCTCATGTAACCTTTTTTATTTCCATGGTTCGCGAGAAAGGGCCGGCTATTGATTCCGGGCGGCGTAGGATGAGATCGACGAGGAGGGTGGAAGATGAAGTTTTATACATTTAAGCTGCCGAAATTTTTAGGAGGATTCGTCAAGGCGATATTAAATACGTTTCAAAAAAACTGACACTCCCGGCGGCCATTCTGCTGAATCCGTAATCATCCATCCTAACGATATAGCACCCGAGCGGGAGCGGGACATAGCTTAGCAGACGAAATGCTTATGACGGGTTCCGGTCGCAAGTAGAAACGGCCCAGCCGTCCTTGTTGAAAGGACGGACCGTTTCTGCAAGATGAATCAGCGCAAGCATCTTCTCATTCTCAGCGTCTGCACGAAGTGAGCTGAGGTGAAAAGGACAACTCCTCATCAGAGCAGTACCTGTACTTTCTCCCACGATCAAAAAAGCACCTGATACCGTTCAGGTGCTCTTTCTATATAATCCATGGGATTAGACGCGAGTCACTTTACCTGCTTTCAATGCGCGCGTGCTCACGTAGACGCGTTTTGGTTTACCGTCTACCAGAATACGGACTTTTTGCACGTTTACACCCCAAGAGCGGCGGTTTTTGTTGTTCGCGTGCGATACGTGGTTACCTGAGCCACGTTTCTTCCCCGTTACAAAACATTTGCGAGCCATGCCTAACACCTCCTTATCCCAAAACAACACTGCATGCAATTAAATACTTAAATATGATATCATATTCTAAAATCTCCCGTCAACTGAATCAAAAACTTTGTTTATTTATGTTTTCTATTATAGTACAATGTTGATTAGTCCATAATACTCAAAAAAAGGAGTGGAACGAACCATGACCATCCAATTGGATACCGATTATGGAAAAGTGAGTATTTCCGAAGAAGTCGTAGCAGTCATCGCCGGATCTGCGGCAATGGAATGTTATGGACTTGTGGGCATGGCTTCGCGCAAGCAATTAAAGGACGGCATTGCCGAACTGCTTGGACGTGAAAATTTGTCGCGTGGTGTCGAAGTGCGCCAGGAACAGGATGCGCTACATATAGATTTATATATTATCCTTAGTTACGGGACGAAGATTTCCGAAGTGGCGCACAACATTCAAGTGAAGGTGAAATACGTGCTGAATGAAATAGTCGGTCTCACCGTTAACGAAGTGAACATCTTTGTGCAGGACGTGCGTGTATCAAGCTAGGAAGGGGAATATTCGTTGAACAAGCGTTCTTTAAATGGAACACAATTTGCCAATATCGTGCTGGGCGGTGCAGATTCGCTCCATCGCCATGCCGAATACGTCAATACATTGAATGTTTTTCCGGTACCGGATGGGGACACGGGAACGAACATGAATTTGACGATGACTGCTGGCATTACGGAAATGAAAGCAAAAATGTCAACATCTATCGCCAAAACGGCGGAGGTGTTGTCTAAAGGGCTGCTTATGGGTGCTCGGGGGAACTCGGGTGTTATCTTATCTCAATTATTCCGCGGGTTCAGCCGGGGAGTAGCAGGCCATGATGAAGTGAATTCAGTCCAATTCGCGCATGCGATGCAGAGCGGCGTGGAGACGGCATATAAGGCGGTCGTCAAGCCTGTTGAAGGCACGATTCTGACCGTCGCAAAAGAAACGGCCAAGCATGCGGTTCATATTGCCCGCCGGACTCCGGACTTGGTCGATTTCATGCGTGAAGTGGTAGCCAAAGCGAATGAAGCATTGAAGAAGACACAGGATATGCTGCCCGTTTTGAAGCAAGTCGGGGTGGTTGACTCGGGTGGACAAGGCTTAGTATATATTTATGAAGGTTTTTTAAGCGTGCTTGAATCCGAAGACGGCGTATTTCACGAGACGGCAGTTCCTGCTGCGGCACCCGCTCAGGCGAAGCAGCCTGCGGCGCCCGCCCTTGAAGCGCCAATTTCTGCGCAGGCCAAGCTGAACACGGAAGACATCGAGTTTTTATATGATATGGAATTTTTTATTGACCGTTCCCGCAACGGTTCTAATGCCAAGCCGTTTAATGAGGATTTTTTCAGGAAAGCGCTTGCTAAAAACGGGGATTCCATTATCGTCATTCCGGATGACGACATTATTAAAGTTCATGTCCATTCCCGCAAGCCGGGTGAAGTCCTGGATCTGGCGATGGGATACGGGGAACTTATCCGAATTTGCATCTTAAATATGCGCGAGCAGCATCGGGAACTCATTCAAGGCGAGCATGGGGAAGTGTCTGCTATGCCTGAGGTATTTGCCGATATTCCTGCGCCTGCAATGTCCGCGGAGACATTGCCTGTCGAACCGCCGGCCGATGAGATTGCCCCTTACGGTTTTATTGCTGTGGCGATGGGTCAAGGCATTGGTGATATATTCAACAGTCTGGGCGTGGACGTCGTGTTGTCGGGCGGACAGACGATGAACCCGAGCACGCAAGATTTCATCGATGCGATCGAGACGATTTCGGCGCAGCATATTTACATTTTGCCGAACAATTCCAATATTGTGATGGCAGCGAAGCAAGCGGCTGAGATTGTGGAGCGCGGTGTGACGGTCATTCCAAGCAAGACGATTCCGCAAGGCATTGCCGCGGCTTTTGCGTTCCAGGAAGATGAGAGCTTGGAAGTAAACACGACGGCAATGGAAGCTGCCATCAGCCATATCATATCGGGTCAAGTGACGTATGCTGTCCGGGATACGACGCTTGATGGCCTCGACATTAAAGCAGGCCACTATATGGGCATTGCAAACGGCAAAATTATCGCGACGACCGAATCGGTAAACGATACGCTGCAGCAGTTGTTGACGAAGATGCTGGCTGACGGCGGAGAAGTCGTTACATTGCTTACCGGGGAAGAAGCGCGCGAAGAAGATACGGAAACTTTGATCGCGTGGCTGAATGAGGAATATCCGGAAGCCGAAGTGGAAGTGCATCAAGGCGGACAGCCGATTTATTCCTATATTGTTTCCGTCGAATAAGGACAATGTGAAGGGGGGATTTCTGTATGGCCCATATCCGTATCGTAACGGACAGCACCGCGGATATTCCGCATGAAGTGCGAGCGCGTTACGGAATTGACATGGTTCCTCTCAAAGTGCATTTCGGCAATGAAATGTATAAGGATGCGGTAACTATCAATGCGGAAGAGTTCTATGAGAAGTTGGCGAAAGCAAAGCAATTGCCGACAACGTCCCAACCTTCGCCAGTTGAGTTCATGGATGTATTCAAGCGTTTGAATGACGAGCAGCCGGATACTCAGATTATTTCGATTCATCTCTCAGCAGCCTTAAGCGGAACGTACCAATCCGCCGTACTTGCCAAAAATATGATGGAGGAAGCAGCGGACATTACGATTGTCGATTCCAAATCCGCCTCCTACGGCTTCGGGCTCATTGTTGTCGAAGCGGCGCGCATGGCTCAAGCCGGCCATTCCAAAGAAGAAATATTGGCGATGATTGAACGTTATCAGCAGGAGCGCAAGCTTTATTTTCTGGTGGACACGCTGGAATATTTGCAAAAGGGCGGACGCATCGGGAAAGCCGCCGCTCTGTTCGGTACCCTGCTTAACATTAAACCGATACTTTCTGTCGATAGTGAAGGCGAAGTATGCGCGTTGGATAAGGTGCGTGGCCATAGAAAGGCCTTGGGGCGCGTGCTGGAATTTTTGCGGCGCGACTTCGCAGGGAAACCGGTGCATGCAGTCATCGGGTATACGAGCGATAAATCAGCAACAGACGAATTGAAGGAAGCAGTTAGGGCTGCGTTTGACTTGCGTTCCTTGGACTATGCGATCATTGGATCCGTCATCGGAACGCATGTAGGAACGGGCGTCGGCGCTGTGTTCATGTGGCCCGCAGACGAAGGGCACGCTTAAGGAAAGTGAACGGAATGTCATTATGATTCATCTTCAACAATGTCCGGTAACGATGATTAAAGGCGTGAGCGCTTCGAAAGAACAAGAGCTTCACGCCTTTGGCATCTTTACTGTTGCTGATTTGCTCGATTATTTCCCGTTTCGATATGAAGATTTTAGCCTTCGCCATCTGAGCGAAGTGAAGGATGGAGACAAAGTTACCGTTGAAGGACGCATTATGAGCGTCCCTGTTCTGCAGCGATATGGCCGTAAATCACGTTTGTCGTGCAAGGTGTTGATCGATGAATGGCTCGTCACGGCTACTTGGTTCAATCGTCATTATTTGCGCGAGGAGTTAACGCAAGGGCGCGACATCGTCTTAACAGGCAAGTGGGACGGGCGCCGCATGCAGCTTACCGTATCGGCTTCGGAGTTCCCGGACCGTGGCGGCGGACGCAAGGATACGCTGCAGCCAGTGTATTCCGTGGGCGGCAAGATTACGCAGACGTGGATGCGCAAGACGGTTGCACAGGCGCTGCAGCAATTCGGCGAGGCGGTTCCAGAGCTGCTGCCGGCCGATCTCATGCGTCGCTACCGGCTGATGCCGCGCAAGCAGGCCGTACGGGCGATGCATGTGCCGCAAAATGTGGAAGAGGGCAAGCAGGCCCGCAGACGAATGGTATATGAGGAACTGCTCTTGTTCCAATTGAAGCTGCACGCTTTTCGGGCGGTAACGCGCGAGCGTGCAGACGGCGTGGCGCACGAAGTCGACAATGCGACCGTCCGGCAGTTTGTGCGCAGTCTGCCGTTTGAGCTGACCGAAGGCCAGAAGCAGGCGGTTACCGATATATTGCATGATATGCGCTCGCCATCCTGCATGAATCGGTTGCTGCAGGGCGATGTAGGTTCCGGCAAGACGGTCGTGGCGGCTGTCGCTCTGTACGCTGCGGTTCGGGCGGGATACCAAGGCGCGCTGATGGTGCCGACCGAAATCTTGGCGGAGCAGCACCTTCGCTCGTTGAAGAAGCTGTTCGAGCCGCATGACATCGAAGTGGGGCTGCTCACGGGCAGCCTGACCGAACGCAAGCGGCGGGATCTGCTGGGCGCGCTGCAGATGGGGATGATTGACATCCTCGTCGGCACCCAAGCGCTGATTCAGGACGATGTCCATTATCGCAAGCTCGGACTTGTCGTCACCGACGAGCAGCATCGCTTCGGAGTGAACCAGCGCAGCATTTTGCGTCGTAAAGGATTGAATCCCGATGTGCTGACGATGACGGCCACGCCAATTCCGCGGACACTGGCGATTACGGCATTTGGCGATATGGATGTGTCCTCCATTCGCGAGCGGCCGGCCGGGCGGAAAGCGATTAAGACGTATTGGGTAAAGCATGATATGCTCGATCGGGTGCTTGGCTTTATACGTCGTGAAGTGTCCACAGGCCGCCAGGCTTATGTCATCTGTCCGCTTATCGAAGAGTCGGACAAGCTGGACGTGCAAAATGCAATCGATGTGCATGTGCAGATGCAGCAAGCTCTTCCCGACCTCCATGTAGGCCTGCTTCACGGACGGATGCCCACGGCGGAGAAGGATGAGGTGATGCGCTCGTTCAGTTCCGCTGAGACGAATGTGCTCGTATCGACGACCGTCATCGAGGTTGGCGTCGATGTGCCGAACTCTACGCTCATGATCGTCATGGATGCAGAGCGCTTCGGTCTGTCGCAGCTGCATCAGCTGCGCGGGCGCGTCGGACGCGGCGGCCATCAATCGTACTGTATTTTGATTGCCGATCCGAAATCTGAAGTGGGGCAAGAGCGGATGCGCATCATGACGGAGACCGACGACGGCTTTGAACTGTCGCAGCGCGATCTGGAACTGCGCGGACCGGGCGATTTCTTCGGTACGAAGCAGAGCGGTCTGCCTGAATTTAAGTTGGCGGACATGACGAACGATTTCGCCGTGCTGGAGCAAGCGCGAGATGATGCGGCAGCGTTTATCCGTTCGGAAGCGTTCTGGACTTCCCCTGAGTATGGGCTGCTGCGCGATGTGCTGCAGCAGGAGCAGCTGTTCCAGGGAGAGCTTCTCGATTAAGCCCGTTTTCGGCAAATGTCAAAAACGGGCGGATAGTAGACAAGCGGGCAGGCATATATTGGAACTAATGCAGCTAGTGTCCCAAGGACAACGGCGGCTTATGTTCCGGAGGTGTTACACCGCATGAGTTATGTGAAATACGGTATTAGTCCGCAGCTGGTTGAACGAATAAAGCAAAAGCTAAAAAATCCTGCGGCCAAAGAGCGCGTTAAGCTCCTTTTGGATGGGGTCACGAAGGCGGACTTGCAAAATCGCCCCGCAGTGCGCCGCCTGCTGCGTCAAATCACGCAGGCGTTGAACGAATCATTGAATGCGCAGCAGGAAGAACAAATCATTCAGTTCGTCATTGCGCAGAAGATAGACCCGAACAATACGTTTCATCTACTTAAGCTGTGGGGGATGTTTCGGTAAATGCACGATAGTGAAGGGAAGCCCGGTTCATGTAGAACCGGGCTTTTGAGCATTCTGAAGGGAAGTTCAAGTGCTGGCCTTACCCCTTCTTGAATGGAGATGTTGTCCGTTTGCTCCTTTGCTTCACTCTCCCATACAGTCAGAAAGGATAATATGAAGGGGGAACTGCAAGACGTTTCGTATAGCAGTCATGTCATAAAGCAACCGTTCATGATGCCAGATAACCTGGCTGACCTAGCAGCGTCAATAGGCGCATTGGTTCGCTGCCTTCCCGATGGAAGGGGAGAAGAAAGCAAAGCTTCGTATATCGCTAGCCTGAACGCGCCACTGCCTAAGCGAAAAGTTTCGTTGATTCTGCTTTTCCGTAGATGTTACGCCTTCGAATGATTTTTAAATGCAAGAATTATATATTTAATGTTACATAATCGATTTACATATGAACTGAAGCAGATTAATCTAAAATGAGGTAAAGGGGCGGCGTTCATATAGCGGGGCAGACTTTGAAAAGCACTCGATTTTCATTGCTCTGTCATGTGCGGTGTCAGTCATGAGGACTGTCCCTCGTGCCTCGGGTCATTCAAACCATTTGGGACAATCCCGTTATTTTTTGAGGTTGTTACAGCCGTTGGATGCAGGCAGGGTCATCTATCTGCGTATTGCCCACCTTCGCATCCACTGGATAGGCTTCCATCTCTGCCGCAGGATAAGGACGAAGGAAGGACTGGAGCTGGCCCGTGTCGGTCATGCGTCGATCAAGCCAGAACGATAGCTGCTCTTCCGGAACGATGACGGGCATCCGATCATGGATGGAGGCCATTAGTTCATTCGGCTCCGTCGTAATGACGGTGCAGGTGCTTATCTTTTCCCCTTCGGCATTCAGCCACGTGTCATATAGTCCTGCCATGCTGAGCAATTGTCCGTCCTTGCGGACGATACGCATCGGCTGCTTCGTGCCATCGGCGCCGCGCTTCCACTCATAGAAGCCGTCTGCCGGAATGATGCAGCGTTTGCGCTCGAACGGCAGACGGAACGCCGGCTTCTCTCGCAGCGTCTCCGCCCGCGCGTTGATGGTGCGCCACGCTGTTTTATCGTCCTTGGCCCATGCAGGAACCAGGCCCCACTTCAGCGGGCCGAGCCGAAGCTTCGTTCCGTCATGAATAAGGGCCGGCACCGATTGGCTTGGCGCAATATTGTAGCGGGGGGCATGAAAAGGGATGGCAGGTCCCGGATCGATCGAATAATAAGCCATAAGCTGTTCCAATGTAACTGTTAACGTAAATCTTCCACACATGACAGCTGCGCATCCTTTCTTCTCGTGCCGGGATCGTATCGAATACGATTACCGGACAGGCTCCTCTCCATTTTATCACAAACTGCCGTTTGTCGTGGAATCCAAAGGCTCTATCACTTGGCTAAATAAAATATATGTACATATATAGCAGCATTCATATGTAATATATCCCGGTTGAAACAGGAATATATGTTCTGTATTCTGTGTATATATAAGAACAGATGTTCTTTTTAGGGGTGATGTTGTGGCGCGGGATGTAATACAGGATGTAATGCGGGGCGTAAGAGCAGCTATATGAGCAAACCAGCCGAACGGATTATTATGTTGGCGGACTGTCAATCTTTTTATGCAAGTGTTGAGAAGGCGTCTCACCCTGAATACAAGAACAAACCGCTCGTCGTAGCTGGGGATCCTGCGCGGCGGTCAGGCATCGTCCTTGCCGCATGCCCGCTTGCGAAGCGGCACGGAATTACGACGGCAGAACGCCTTGGCGAAGCTGTGGGCAAATGTCCGGAGCTCGTTGTCGTTCGGCCCCATATGGAGGAATATATTCGGGTATCGCTGCACATTACCGCAATATTGCAGTCGTATACTGATTTGGTGGAACCGTACAGCATTGACGAGCAGCACCTGGACGTGACAGGCAGCCTGTCGTTATTTGGTGATCCGGAAATGATTGCGAAGCGCATTCAACAACAGGTTCAAATGGAAACCGGCGTATACACAAGAATTGGCATCAGCTTCAACAAGGTTGTCAGCAAGATGGCGTGCGATAACTTTGCGAAGAAGAACGCAAGCGGCATCTTTACCCTTTCGCGGGATAAGCTGCCTGATGTGCTGTGGCCGCTTCCCGTGCATCAAATGTTCATGATCGGCTCACGGATGACCGGGCATTTGCACCGGATGGGCATCCGTACGATCGGAGAGTTGGCGCAGACGCCGTTATCCAAGCTGAGGCAGCGGTGGGGGATTAACGGCGAGGTCATCTGGCGGATTGCCAACGGCATCGATTCGTCGCCCGTTACGCCGGGCACGCACGATCGGCAGAAGGGAATCGGCCATCAGATGACGCTCCCCCGTGATTATGTCACGCAGGAAGAGATCGAGATCGTCATTCTGGAACTGTGCGAGCTGGTGTGCCATCGCTGCCGGACGAAGGGGTATATGGGGCAGGTCGTTCATGTTGGCTGCCAAGGAGCGGACTTCGATCGCCCGACGGGGTTTTCCCGGGAAATGAAAATCGAAGATCCCACGAACATAACGGACGAGGTGTATCGAGCGGCGTGCGTGCTGTTCCGCCGGCACTGGAACGGACTCCCGGTGCGCAAGATCGGTGTGTCGCTGACAGGCTTGACCGGCAGCGAAGAATACCAGCTGACCCTGTTCGACGATCGCGAGCGGAAGATGGCATTGGAACGCACGACAGATTGGATTAAACAAAAATATGGAGATACGGCGATAATGCGAGCGACTTCTCTGAAGGAGGCCGGCCAAGCGAAAGACCGTTCCCAAAAAATTGGAGGGCACTACAAATGAGTAAAAAGCTGCAAGCTAATGGTTTATTCGAATCTTCACGGATGATGCTACCCGAGCATAAGGAGGCATACGTCCGTCACCAGCAGAGCTTGGAGCGCAAGCGGCGGCCGGTGTTAGATGCGCAAGAAGTAGAGCAAATCGCCCGTGCCATTGCCGAATCCATATGGAACGGCACGCCGATCAGGTTAACGGTGTACGGTGACTGGGAAGATCGGGAGTTAATCGGCACAGTCGTCCGGTTCGATAAGGAACAGGAACAAATTAAATTGCAGGGGACAGAGGAGGGGGAATGGATCAAGTTCTGCAATATTATAGGAGCCAGCTCTGCTCTATAATCCATAACTAAGCCGGTTCCCGTTAGAAGGATCCGGCTTAATTCGCTGGGCGGCCCGCGAAGAACGGAATGAATCAGCGGCAGAACGTCCGGTCATGACGCTTATATGCAGGCATGGCACCGATGCGCCGGCGATCTGGGCAAGGAAAGCACGGCTATGTGGCAGACATGTGCAAATACTTCTGCATCAAGCTTTTCACCTCGGCACGAATCAGCCCTCGAAGCATATAGAACGAGTGATGGTAGCCACGGCAGACGTACTGGACGCGCACGCCATGCTGCTCGCGTTCCTCCTCGTATACTTTGATGCCGCGCTGACGGAACTGCCGCCTGAGACGGAACAGGTCGGTTGAGGCGTCGTCTTGTGCCTGACGCAGCCGCTGAACGTAAATGTCAGCCAACTTCAGACCGGAAGCGGCAAGACGTTTAATATCCCGCTCCAGCACATCGAGAATAAGCGTTTGGATGACGTATTGCTTAACAATGAAGGCATCTTCCCCGTCGTGTGGAGGAGAGCCATTCGCAGCGGAAAGAGAACCCATTCCTATCTCTTCCTCCTTCATTTTTTTTGGGCTAAAAGCAAACAAAAAAAATCAAAATACGAACCTTTGTTCTTATTGTATTCATAATACCGAACAAATATTCGTATTTCAATAGGCATTCGTGGTCAAAAGACATGAAAAAGATTACAATAGAGTGAAAAGTCTCGTCAATACTCCGTCATTCGCAAAGATGTCGGCACAGGAAAGGAGAGGCAGGAATGCGCATAACACTGCACCGCGGGGAGATACTGTTTCGCCAAGGGGATCCAGGCACTTACTTATATCGCATCGTCAGCGGCCTGTTCAAGGTTACGCGTCTGCATGAGAACGGCAATATCGTGCTGTTTAACATTTTATATCCGGGGGAGATCGTGCCTCACCATTCGCTTATTTCGCCCAAGGATTGTCACGGCACGTCTATCGCGATGGTGACGAGCGAGGTGGAGCGTATTCCGGCGGACGCATGGTATGAGGAGCTTCGTCTCAATCCGGACAAAGCGCTGAGTATCGCCAAGCTGCTTCAGGAGAAGCTCAGATTCATGCAGCAGCGCATCGATCATTTGACAATCGGCGCGCCGGGGGAACGTCTGCAGCTCTTGAAGAAGTGGCTTGACAGTTATACGAATGAGGCGCCATTAACGGAACTGCTGACGCAAGAAGAGATTGGGCAGCTCATCGGTGTGCGCCGCGAGACCGTCAACCGGTTAATTCGGCAAGGCGGTTCATGACAGAAGAAGACAAGGAAGAAGCTCGAAGCCAAGGCAACGGATATGCGCACGCATGCCGCGCCTTGGCTTTTTTCTGCGAAAAGGAAAGATAGAACATAGCGTTAAACAGGGGGCTTCGTCTAGAAAATCCGCTGAGAAGTATTTCTTATTCTCTTGTTTATCATGGGACATTCTTCCCTCTTCATATGTGTAATAAGACGGGTGTGCAGTGCAGTTATACGAAGGAGGTTATAAAGCGTCATGGGGAACGAATATGAAGCGCAAGGTCTGCCAGAAGAGGGGATGCCGCCCGAGTTCAGGGCAGGTTCCCATCCGTTAGGCAGATCACAGGAACGGATATATGTGCCGTACCGAAGTCCGTGCGATCCTTGTCCGCCGCTGCCATTTAAAACGTATATCGTGCCGCCAAACCAGTTCATCGTCTTTCAGCCGCCGAATTGGCCGCAGTTTCCGCCTGAACAAGCGTTGCGCCGCGGCACGCTCTGGCCGGCGCTATACAGCCCATATCGGCCTAAAAGGGGACGGGAGGGAGAGGCAACATGAGCGCGCATCCTTTTCATAGCGAGGAGTATAGGCAAGCGCTGGAGCAACTCCAGATCGTTGATTTTGTGCTGCTGGAGTTGAATTTGTACTTGGATACACATCCGTGGGATGGGCAGGCCATTCGGCAATTTAATCATTATACGCATGAGAGGATGAAGATGGCCAATCAGTTTCAGGAAAAATACGGCCCGCTGCAAAACTACGGGCGTGCGTATTCAGGCTGTCCTTGGTCATGGATAGAGACGCCGTGGCCGTGGCAGGTGTGATTGTGACGTCTTGACGGGAACGTTAGACTGCGAAAACGTTATTGAATAATCAATGAACGATGAACCGCAATGGCTAACATGGAGAACATCCGAAGGAGGGGACGCTTGATTGTGGGTGTATGAGAAGAAATTACAATATCCCGTCAGGGTGAGCAAATGCGATCCGTACATGGCAAAGCTTTTGCTGGAGCAGTACGGCGGCGCGGACGGAGAACTGGCGGCGGCGCTCCGTTACTTGAACCAGCGCTATTCGATACCGGATAAGGTCATCGGCCTGCTGACCGATATCGGGACGGAAGAATTCGCTCACTTGGAAATGATTGCCACAATGGTCTATAAGCTGACGAAAGACGCTACCCCGCAGCAGCTGAGGGCGGCTGGTCTGGGAGATCATTACGTGGCCCATGACAATGCGCTGTTCTACAGCAATGCAGCAGGCGTGCCTTGGACCGCCGCCTACATTCAAGCGAAGGGAGACCCGATTGCTGACTTATACGAGGATATTGCGGCAGAGGAGAAAGCGCGCGCCACGTATCAATGGCTCATCGATATGACGGATGACGTCGACTTGCAGGACGGGTTGAAATTTTTGCGGGAGCGGGAAATCGTGCATTCGCTGCGCTTCCGGGAAGCCGTCGAAATATTGAAGGAGGAGAGGGAAGCGAGAAAGGTATTTTAACAATGCTGGAGTGAGGGCCGGCGTCGATGAGGGCGCCGGCTTTTGGACTGCCCAGAGAAAATTGTTGTTTGTCACAAGAATGGCAAGGGGCGTGTGAAAAAAACGTTAAAACATTCAATATATATTGACAAGAATATACACCTATGGGAATATTGTTAGAGTAGATTACATTAATTACGAATAATGACTAAACGAAGAAAATTACATTATGTTTCATACTTTTACATAATATCGCTGTCGAAAGGAAGAGGTGGATATAGTTTTGGGTGTAAAGGAACTAGAGTTGGTCATTCCTCCGATTGCCGGCTATCAGTATGTGGCCTATCCCCTTTGTACGGTGCTCACCCGCAAAGAGGCGCTGCCGTGGTTTTACAGCAATTTCATCCACCTTTATTGCCACCACGACCTTGACGGAGAAAGTGCTTCGCGCTCTGTGCCGCTCACTTTTTATGGAGAAGATTTTATGCGTTGTCCGTGGCTGATTACGCAAAAACTGGAGCGGGAAATCGTGCTCGATTCACCGCCGGGAATTGTCGAATTTCTGGTAAATGGTATCAATTCAGGTTATACGATTTCTCTCAACGTGGACGAGTTCTACATCCCTCGCAGACGCGTCTATCGTCAGACTCATTACGCTCACGATATTTTGGTGTACGGATACGATGATGCAAAGCGGACGTTCCTCGTTCTCGGCTATGATGAGGAGATGCAGTTCCGGAAGACGCACGTGCCGTTCCATGAATTGGAGCAAGGGTTTCGGCATCTCGAATGGACGGACAACTATGCAGAGCAAATCTATTTATACAAATTCAATAAAGCGGGGAGTTACCGGTTGGATGTGGCGTTCATCAAAGAATCGCTGGAAGAGTACGTTGCTGCCAGCAATGTTTCCTTGCGCAACCGGGGGACGGCTGATCCGTTAGAGGCGGCATTCGGCACAGATGTGTATTCCGCGCTCATTCGCAACATACCCGCGCTTGTGCGGCGACGTGATATTAGGCCTATCCATATTTTATGGGAGCACAAGAAAACGATGGGGCTTCGAATCGATTATTTATGCGAGCAGGGACTTCTTCCGCTGGATTTCACAGGAAGCTTCCGACCGATCGAGGAGCAAGCGTTTGCTTTGCGGCATTTGCTGATGAAGTACGCTTTGACCGGAGACGATGCCGTTCTGGAGCAAGGTATCAATGAAGTGACTCGCATAATGGAAAGCGAAAAACGGATATTGGGGACGGTAGCGGAAGCGCTGGAACTTCAGCTTATTCCTCAACATTCGTAACTTAACCCGATTGGAGGTCATTTCTCTGGACGCGTGCAAGCTGTACCCGTTAACACATCCGCAAAAACGCATTTGGTATGTGGAAAACATCTACCCGGGCACGAGCATTCACAACATCGGAGGATTAATCAAAATTTACGGCCCTGTCGATTTTCAGTTGCTGGAGGAAGCGATCAACCAGTTCATCCGGCATAACGATGCCATCCGCATACGGCTCGTTGAAAGTGACGGGACGGTGCAGCAGGCCGTGACAGAGTATCGAAGGAGGACGTTCCCGCTCATCGATTTTACGGGTATTTCATCGGATATCGATGTTGATGCTTGGGTGAGTGCGGAGTTTGCCAACCCGCTGCCGCTGGACGGGGAATTTCTGTACGATTTTGCATTGGTCAAAATTAACGAGACGGAAAGCGCATATTTAACGAAAGCCCACCATATTATTTCTGACGGTTGGTCTTTTCAATTGATGACGACGGAGATCAACCAAATTTATACGCAGCTGATGCAAGGGGAGGCAGTTCAGCAGGGAGGCCGGCCCACCTATTTAGATTACATCGAACAAGAGCATAAGTACTTATCGTCTTCCCGCTTCATGAAAAACAAACACTATTGGCAAAAAAAATTCGAGCACGTCCATGACGTTGCCCTGCATACGACGGCAAGCGGCACAGCAGGCAACCGCAAGAAGTTCCTGATAAGCTCGCACACTTCAGAAGCCATTCGCGATTTCGCACAAGCGCATCATATTTCGTTGAACACCTTTTTCGTAGCAACGATGCTCCTTTACCTCCACAAAGCAAACCAACAAGACCGCATCATGATAGGCACACCCGTATTGAACCGTACCGGAGTCAAAGAAAAAAACACATTCGGGATGTTTACCAGCACGATGCCATTTCTCGCTGACATCGAACACGAGATGTCCTTCTCTACGTTTGTGCATAACATCAACCATGAACTCATCCAATGTTATTTTCATCAGAAATATCCTTACAACTTGCTCGTGCAGGATCTCCAGCTTCAGAAGCGGGGGTTGGATCAATTATTTCAAGTATGCGTGAACTATTACAATACTGCATTCGATCGGAGCTTCGGCCCCGGATGGAAAATGCGGCAAATCGAAGTGCATAACGGCAACCAACTGTATTCATTGCAGCTTATCGTCACCGAATGGTCGTCGAATGGGGGGCTGGAGCTGTACTTCGATTATAAAACAGGCGACTATACGGAGCTGCAAATCGACGAAATGTACTGCCGCCTGCACCATTTGACGGATCAAATCATAAGTCGGCCCGATACCGCAATTGGCGATTTGCAGCTGCTTCTGCCGGGTGAGCGTGCAGAGCTTCTGTACGCGTGCAACATGACGGAACGTGAATATCCCGCGCAAAAAACGATATTGCAGCTCTTCGAAGAACAAGTCGAACGGACACCGGACCGCGTGGCCGTTACATGCAATGGGCAGTCGCTTACGTATGACGAGCTGAACGGCCGCGCCAATCAGCTGGCCCGCACGCTGCTGAAGAACGGGATCGGCCCGCATACCCCGGCAGCCATCATGGGGCGGCACTCTCTGGCAATCGTGGTCGGGATATGGGCGGTAATCAAGGCTGGGGCCGCGTATCTTCCGATCGATCCCGATTACCCGAAGGAACGGATCGAATATATTTTGCGGGACAGCGAAGCTGCGCTTCTATTGACACACGGCAAGGAATGGGAGCAGCTGTCTTATGGGGGCGCGGTTATCAAGCTCGATGACGAACGTCTGTACGAAAATAACAAGAGCAACTTGCCGCCAATGAGCACGGCAGAAGATCTGGTGTATATCATTTATACTTCGGGTTCCACAGGCAATCCGAAAGGGACGATGATCGAACATCAAGGCCTGGTGAACTACATTTGGTGGGCGAGCAAAACGTATATTCGCGCGAACGACGATGTGTTTGCGCTCTATTCCTCGATTGCATTTGACTTGACGGTGACCTCTATCTTTACACCGTTAATTAGCGGCAACCGCGTCGAAATCTATGAGGATAATGGGAACGACTTCATTGTCCACCGCATTTTACGCGACAAGAAGGCTACGGTCATCAAGCTGACACCGGCGCACCTTGCACTTATCAAAGACATTGATCCGAGCGCTTCTGCCGTCCGGACATTCATCGTGGGCGGGGAGGATTTGAAGTGCGCGCTCGCTCATCACATTCACGAACGGAGCCGCGGCGGCATAGACATCTACAACGAATACGGACCGACCGAAACGGTGGTCGGCTGCATGATTTACCGGTACGACCCGATGCGGGACAAGGGGACGTCAGTGCCGATAGGACAGCCGATCGACAACGTGCAAATTTATTTGCTGGACCAGAGATTGGATCCGGTTCCGAATGGGACGATTGGCGAAATATTCATCTCCGGGGACGGTGTGGCCCGGGGCTACTTGCACAGACCGGAGCTGACGCAGGAACGTTTTCTGGACAACCCGTTCCTGCCGGGCAAGAGCATGTATCGGACCGGCGACTTGGCCATACGCCACGACAACGGCGACATCGTATATCTTGGCCGAATCGATCACCAAGTCAAAATCAAAGGCTACCGCATCGAAATGGGGGAAATCGAGCATCAATTGCTTGCGCTGGACCCGATAGAAGAAGCGGTCGTCATTGATCGGGCCGGGGATGACGGGCAGCAGCATCTTGTCGCCTATTTCGTTGCCGCGGGCCAGCTTGCTTCTCTTGAACTGAGGATGAAGCTGGCCGAGGCGCTGCCTTCGTACATGATTCCGGCCTACTTTGTCCGTCTCGATCAACTGCCGCTGACGCCGAACGGAAAAGTGGATCGACGGCTTCTGCCTGCGCCGGAACGAGCGCTAGAAGAGACCGTAGCAGGGGAATCCCCTCTCGTTGCAACATTTTTGACGGACATTTTCAGGGAAGTGCTGCAGGTGGAGGAGATAGGTGTCCATGACAATTTTTATCGAATGGGCGGCGACTCGATCAAGGCGATTCAAATTGCCTCCAAGGTAAACGCAGCAGGCTACAGGCTGAAGGTTCAACATATTTTGAGTTACCCGGTTATCCACGAGCTGGCGGCGCTGCTTGAAATGAACGTGTCTGCTCCGCTTGAGCAAGGTTTGTCCACAGGGACGGTCAAGCCGCTGCCGATTACGTCCTGGTTTTTCGGAAAAGAATGGAGCAACCCGCATTACTATGCCCAGTCTGTTCTGCTCCGCCTAACGCAGAGGGCGACGACCGAACAACTGCAGGAGGCGCTATATGCATTAATACAACACCATGATGCATTGAGGCTGCAGTATGACGAAAGGGCCGGCTGTCTCGCATACCGGCAAGCCGAGCGGAAAGACGTGGAGCTTGCCAGCTGCGACCTTGCCTGCCATTCGGCGGAGGAACGGGCCGGGGTGTTGAAGAGCCGCGCCGAGTCGTTCAAAGCGAGTGTCCGTCTTGGACACGGTTTGCTAATTAAAGCGCTTGTAATTGATAAAGGCGTAGAGGGACAAAGTCTTTTGCTGACGGCGCATCATTTGGTCGTGGACGGCGTGTCTTGGCGCATTTTGCTGGAAGACCTTGATCGGCTGCTGCAATCGATAATGTCTGGATCAAGCGTGCCTCTGCTGGGCAAAACGAATTCCGTCCAAGCCTGGGCGGACGCCATCGAAGCATACAGCCGCGAGCGGGCGCTCGAACACCTCGAATATTGGGAGTCTGTCGTGGCAAACGCGGAGGACAGCTTGAACGCCGATTTCCCTTCAGTTGACGACCGGCATGCCATATGCGACACGCTTGTCGGGCAACTGCCCGAGCAAGAGACGCGGAAGCTGCTGGGGGATGCCAACGCCGCGTTTCACACACAGACGAGCGATTTGCTGGTCGCTTCGCTGGCAATGGCAATGAGCGGCTTTACAGGCAAGAAGAATGTCACTTTCGAGCTGGAGGGACATGGGCGCGAGGAGCTGTTCGAGAACATGGACGTGTCCAGAACGGTCGGGTGGTTCACTTCGATGTATCCGGTCAATCTCCGTCTGTCTGACACAGAGCCTGCCGGCATCATCAAGAGCGTAAAGGAGCAGCTCCGCTCGATTCCGAACAAAGGGATTGACTACGGCATCTTGGCATACTGCTCCGGCCGGGTCGCGGAGACCGGCAGGAACTTGCTCCGCTTCAACTACATGGGAGAGATCGACAATCATCTGCAGAGCCCGGTGCTGGAAATTGCAGCGGAAGATACGGGAAGCGACACGTGTCCGAGCAACAAGTTGACTTGCTTGGCCGATGTCGTGGCCATAATCATCGACAAGACGCTCCAAGTCCGCATGACATACAGCACGGCCAAGTTCAGCCGGGACACGATGGAAGCGCTGATGCACGCCTTTATGCAGCGGCTGAACGAGGTAATTCAGTTCTGCGCAGACAGGAAAGAGTCCGACTTTACGCCATCCGATTTCGAGACGGTGAAGCTGGAGCAAGAAGAGTTGGACGTTCTCTTCAACTAAATAAAGGGGCGAAGAAACGTGGTAAAGAAGCTTGCTATCTATGTGCTTATGGCGGTGCTGCTTGTCAGCCCGATAGCGGCTGCCGCCCAAGGGGGAGCCCAGCCCGCGCAAGGGCTGCCGAATGTCGACGCAACCGCCATCGACCGGTTTGTGCAGGCGCAGCTCGGGAAGGCGCAAAGTCCCGGCGCCGCGGTCGTCGTCGTGAGCGGGAACCGGGTGGTGTATGCCAAGGGATTCGGGCTGGCCGATCGGGAAGCCGGGATTCCGGCGACAAGCTCTACCTTGTTTGAATTAGGCTCGACCTCCAAAGCATTTACCGGCTTAGCCTTGCTGCAGCTGGAGCAACAGGGCGCGCTGCGCCTTGACGATCCGGTCACCCGCTACGTTCCGTGGCTCCGGCTGACTTATCAAGGACAGGCAGCCAACGTGACGCTTGCCCATCTGCTGCATCATACGAGCGGGGTGCCGTTCGCTTCACTCGCTTCCATTCCGATCGATTCGGGAGAACAAGCGTTGGAACAGACGGTGAGAGCCTTGTCAGGAACCGAGCTGGATGATCTTCCGGGAGACAGATATCAATATGCCACCATCAATTACGACGTCCTGGGGTTGGTCATCCAGGAGGTGTCCGGCATGTCGTACGAAGCGTATATGTCCCGGATGCTGCAGCGCCTTGGAATGAATGACACCGTACCAATGGCGCAGCTGAGCGATCGGCAGGGGCTGGCCAGAGGATACAAGATCGGATTCGGTTCGCCGCGATTGTTCGAGGCTCCCGCTTACAGAGGGAACACGCCTGCCGGCTACTTGCTCTCCAATGCGGACGATATCGGACGGTGGCTCCTGCTTCAGCTAGGAACGGACGGCATGTCCGCAGGCGATCGGGAGATCATCGAACGTTCTCATAGGCCCGATACGACAGTGGGTCCGGATGCGAACGGGACCTATTATGCCGCGGGATGGTTTGTTTCGGCGGACGGGGAAGAATGGTCGCACCAAGGCTCCAATCCGAATTTTTCGTCCTATTTTATCGCGCGTCCGCAGGAACGGCTTGGCATAGGAGTGCTCGCCAACATTAATTCGGCTTATACGTTTCACATCGGGAAGGGCTTGATGAGCCTCTTGCGGGAGCAAGAGCCGACGCCCCCTAAAGCGGATTTCTACCCGCAGCTCGATCGGATTGCGATGGGTGCGCTTATTATCATTGGCGTCATCACGATCGTGCTGGCAAGCGCAGCGATTCGCATCCCGAGCCAGCTGCGCCGTCAGCGGCGCGCTATTGCCCCGCCACAGGGAAGGCGGCTCATCGGCCTCGGGGCCGCCCTCCTGCTGACCGGAGCTTACTTCTGGGGAGTCGGGAGGCTGCTTGGTACGGCATTCGCGGGATTGCCGCTTGATGTAGTCGCGGTATGGGCGCCCGTCACCGTCATTTGGCTCGCATATGCGCTCTACACGGTCGGCGGAATCGCCTTCCTGTACTTTGTTGCAAGTTGGCTGTTTCCTGCAGGGAAGCGCCGGTCCAAACCGATCCCGCCCATTGCCGCCGAGGAGGTGAAGTAAATGAAATGCAAGCTGTTCTGCCTGCCCTACGCTGGCGGTTCCGCCACAATCTACACGCGGTGGAAACGCCATCTGCACGACAATATTGAACTGCACCCCATCGAACCGGCCGGACGGGGAAGAAGGCTGTCGGAGCCCCATTACGGCAGCATGGATGAAATGATTGAGGATTTATGGACATGCCTGGATATGCATTTAGACGAGTCCGATTTTGCCTTTTTCGGCCATAGCATGGGAGCGCTCGTCGCTTATGAGATGGCGCATGCCGTCAAGCGGAGAAGGGCGCGGGAACCCGTCCATCTGTTCGTGTCGGGAACGTATCCTCCTCATGCCCGCAAGACCAATATGCTTCATACGCTGTCCGATGCCAGGCTGCAGCAGGAAATTATGCGGCTAGGAGGAACCGAGGAAAAGGTCTTTGAACGGGAAGACCTGCTGCGGTTGTTTTTACCGGGGCTGCGCAGAGATTTGCAGCTGGTGGAGACGCACCGCTTTGAGGACAAGCAGGACCTTATTCACTGCGATATTTCCGTGCTGAACGGAAAAGAAGATATTGCCACCGAAAGCTTCGATCTTTCGGAGTGGTCCAGATATGGCAGTCAAGCTTGTCATGTTTATGACTTTGAGGGCGGCCACTTTTTCATTAATGAACATACCGTTCAGGTGGTTTCGCTCATCAATGATGCATTATGCAGTCCCATGCTGCAGATGTCCACAAAAAAGGAGCCGTGAACAATGATACAAACCGTTGGAGTAGTCGGAGCAGGTGTAATGGGAAGCGACGTCGCCTTGGATCTCGCTTGCTACGGATACGAGGTGGTGCTGAAGGATATTAGCGAAGACGCCGTACGGCGGGCGAAGGAGAAGATTCGAACCGATTTCCGGCTGCTCAAAATGGTCAAGCCGCGGGCCAAGCAGCTTACCATGGAGGACGTTATCGACCGGATTACGTTCACTACGAGCTATGAAGACTTCGAGCGCGTCCAGTTCGTCATCGAGAACGTTACGGAGGATTGGGAGCAGAAGAAGACGGTGTACACGGAGCTGGCAGAGGTATGCGGCATGCAGACGTACTACGCTGTCAATACGAGCTGCATTTCCATTACGAAGGTAGCCGCATTGATGCCCAGACCGGACAACGTCATCGGCATGCATTTCATGAACCCGGTCCCGATGAAGGAGCTCGTCGAAGTCATCCGGGGAGAGCATACGTCCGACGAAACCGTTGCTTGCGGGGAGCAGTTTTTGAAATCGTTCGATAAAGTTCCCGTGGTCGTCAATGATTTTCCCGGCTTCGTTACGAACCGTGTCCTCATGCTGACGATTAACGAATGCGTTTGGGCCGTTCAGGATCGGGTAGCCGAGCCTCAGGATGTCGATAAAATTTTCCGGCTCGGCTTCGGACACAAGATGGGACCGCTTGCTACATGCGATCTGATTGGCTTGGACACAATCCTCAATTCGCTGCTAGTGCTGTATGACAGCTATAAGGATCCGAAGTTCCGGCCTTGCCCGCTGCTCGTGAAAATGGTGGATGCCGGATATTTGGGCAAAAAATCGGGAAAAGGATTTTTCGAGTACAGCTTCTAAAGGAGGAAGAGCGATGGACAAGGCCACGGAAAAGGCCAAGGAAATTAAGTGTGTTGTCTGGGATCTGGACCATACAATGTGGAACGGTATTTTGCTGGAGTCCGGCGAGGTTGAGCTGAAGCCGCATATGCGGGACATTCTTGCGGAACTGGACTCGCGCGGCATCCTGCATTCGATTGCGAGCAGAAATGATGCGGAGCACGCGATGGACAAACTGCGGGAACTCGGCATCGATTCGTATTTTCTGTATCCCGAAATCAACTGGAACGCCAAATCTGTGTCGATCGAAAAAATATGCGGCAACTTGAACATCGGCAAGGACACGCTTCTGTTCATCGACGACCAGCCCTTTGAACGCGATGAGGTCCAGAGCGTCCATCCGGAGGTGGCCTGCATAGATGCGGCGGCATACGACACACTGCTTGAGCATCCGCGACTCAATCCCCGGTTCATTACGGAAGACTCGAAGCGCCGCCGCGCCATGTATATAGAGGACATGAAGCGCAAAAGGGAAGAAGAATCGTTTGCAGGGCCTCAGGAAGCGTTTCTAAGCTCGCTCGGCATGCGCTTCGTCATAAGCGAGGCAAGGGAGGAGGACTTGAAACGGGCGGAGGAACTTACCGTCCGCACCAATCAATTGAATGCGACGGGCTATACATATAGCTATGAGGAGCTGGACAGGATTAGACAGTCTCCGGACTATATGCTGCTGGTGTGCGAGTTGACGGATAAATACGGATCATACGGCAAGATTGGGCTCGCTCTGATCGAATTGAAGGAGAACTGTTGGCATTTGAAATTGCTGCTCATGTCCTGCAGGGTGATGTCCCGCGGTGTGGGCACCGTCATGCTCACCTATATTATGCAGCAAGCGAAAAGGGAAGGAAAATCGCTGCGGGCCGACTTCAAACAGACGGATCGCAACAAGATGATGTACGTCACGTATCGTTTCGCCAATTTCGTGGAAGTCGCCAACGACGGCCACGGGCACATTCTGTTTGAAAATGATTTGAATCAAATTCAACCGTTCCCGCCTTATATTGAGGTGAAGGTGACGGTTGCAGGGAGAAAGGGGTAAACGCGATGGAAATCAAACAAAAAATTCGCGGTTTTATTGAAAGCAATCTGGTTGTATTCGAGGATGAAGCAGTGTTTTCCGACGACGATCATATATTTCAAATGGGCTTCGTCAATTCCTTGTTCGCGATGAAGCTGCTTGGCTATATCGAGCAAGAGTTCGGGATTACGGTCGGGAACGAAGATTTGGATATCGCTAATTTCAGCACGCTCAACAACATCGTTAGGCTAATCGAAAAGCATAAGCAGGAGGTATAAGCGATGAATGCTCATACATGCGCTTCTGCCGCTCAAATATTGGAGGAGGCGAAGCAGTTTGCCGCCCAAGAGATTCGGCCGTTAGCCGGAGAAATCGATGCCAAGGGCGAGCTTCCCCGCAGCTTGATCGACAAAATGGGCAAGCGGGGGTATTTAGCGGCCAGCTGGCCGGCGGAGTTCGGCGGCTTGGGGCTGGACCCGGTGGCATATGGACTGTTTACGGAGCAGATCGGAAAAGCATGCAGCAACACGAGGGCGCTGCTGACGGTGCAAACCTCGTTGCTGGGGGAGACCATGCTGCGGTTCGGAACTGAGGCACAGAAGCGGCTCTGGCTGCCACAGGTGGCACGCGCCGAAAAGCTGGGGGCATTTGCCCTGTCTGAGCCGAATGTGGGCTCGGATGCCAAAAGTGTGCAGACCACGTATCGAAAAGAAGGCGGCCGGTACATATTGAACGGCAGCAAGAAGTGGATATCGTTTGCGGCAATCGCCGATTTTTTCGTCGTCACCGCTTCCGATTCGGGCGGGCAAATAACGTCGTTCATCGTCGAGCGTGAACGCGAGGGCGTGCATACGCTTCCGATGGCTGGCATGCTCGGCAACCGCGCGGTCCACATTGCCGAGATTCGCCTCGATGAAGTGGAGGTTCCGGCTGAGAACGTGCTCGGCAACGTTGGGGGAGGCTTTACCTATATCGTGTCTACCGCACTGGATCACGGTCGTTACAGCATTGCATGGGCAGGGGCGGCAATCGCGGCCGAAGCGCTGGAGGCGATGGTAACGTATGCGCGGTCGCGGTCGCAATTCGGCGAGAAGCTGCACCATTTCCAGTTGATCAAAGGGATGATAGGGGATGCGGTCACCAAGGTTCATGCCGCCCGCTCGCTCTGTCTCGCCGCAGGGGAAATGCGCAGAAGCGTAGCGGCGGATGCAATTCACGAAACGGCGATCGCCAAGTATTTCACATCGAAAGTTGCGGTGGAAGTAACCAACGATACCGTGCAAATCCATGGAGGCAACGGTTGCCGCAACGACTACCCTGCGGAGCGGCTGTTCCGTGAAGCCAAGGTGCTTGAAATTATCGAAGGCACCAGCCAAATTCAGCAGCAAGTCATTGCCCAATACGGACTGCGGAAGTATGCGGTGAAGAAGCAGGAGGCAGTTCAAACGAAAAAGGAGGCGTGACGGTGAAGGAACCGCAAAAACTGGACAAAAGCAACGTTGAGGATATATTGGCATTAACCCCGATGCAGGCGGGAATGCTGCTCCAATATTTGAAAGATCCCGATACTACGCAATATGTAGAGTTGATCGAACTAGGCATAGATGGGGAGATCGACAAAACGTTGTTTGAACAATCGTGGGCATGCGTCGTGCAGGCTAACGAGGCGCTGCGAGTATTGTTCCGGTGGGAAGAGGTGAACCGGCCCGTTCAAATCGTGCTGAAGCAGCACCGGCCCATCATTCGTTACGAGAACTACTCCAATTTGGACGGGGAGACCCGGGCGCGCCAGATTGCGGCGCGAATCGCAGCCGACAAAAAGGAGAAGTTCAAGCTGGATCAGGTGCCGTTCCGACTGACGCTATGCAAGCAGACAGAGCGGAAGCATACGCTGCTGATGAGCTTTCACCATATTTTGTTTGACGGCTGGAGCACCGGCATTCTGTTGAAGGAGTGGCTGACCTCCTATCGTATGCTGGCGGAAGGGCTGCAGCCGAAGCTGCCGCAAAAGCCGCGATTCAAGCAGTTCGTCTCGTTGCTGCAGCAGCAGGACAAGAAAAAGCAAGAGAGTTATTGGAGCCGCTATTTGCATGAGGTGCAAAACAAGCCCGTTCCGGTATCGAGAGGCGGATCAAGCCCGGAAAAAGCGGTTATGGCCGTGCATACGGAAAAACGGAGCGGGACATTTACTGCGGATCTGCACCGGTTTGTCCGTTCAGAACAAGTGACGCAAGCGGCGCTTTTCTATACCGCTTGGGGCATTTTGCTGCAGCATTATACGAATAGTGACGACGTATTGTTTGGTACTACTGTATCTGGGCGCAACACGAGCATTTCTGGAATGGAGCACATGGTCGGCTTGTTTATCAATACGCTGCCGTTTCGCATGAAGGCCGGGCCCGAACAAGGCTTGTCCGATCTCTTGGCCGAGGCGAATCGCTCCATTCAAGCAAGCGAGGAACATGCAGGCACTTCCTTGACGGACATTAAAGCATACGGACGGCTGCGGGCGGAAGGCAATCCGTTCGATTCTCTGGTGGTGGTGGAGAATTATCCGCTGGATAAGGCCGTCACAAGCGCCGATGGGCCGCTTGCGATTGAGTCCCATCATATCGTGGAAGAAACCGAGTTCGATTTGACTGTCCGCATTACAGCGGCCGATGAATTGGAGTTGGCCTTCGCTTATAACGAACAGGCGCATCGTGCTGACACGGTGGAAAAACTGGCTTTTCATTACTTATATATCATCGAACAAATCATTCAGGCCTCTACTCAAGTTACTGCTTACCACGAAACGAGGCTGAAGGATATCGGCATCCTTACCGCGGAAGAGCGGCAGCAAATTCGGCATTTCAACCTGACAACTGCGAGTTATCCGCGCGAGAAGACCATTCACGAGCTGTTCGAGGAGCAGGTCCTGTTATCGCCTGAGAGTACGGCCGTCACGGATGAACGGCGATCTCATACATACCGCGAGCTTAATGAACAGGCGAATAGGATTGCCCGCGCGCTGCGGGCGGATGGGATGGAACGCGGCCAAGTTGTCGGATTGATGGCGAATCGGTCCACAGAAATGATTGCTGGCATTTTCGGCATTCTTAAAGCGGGAGGCGTCTATTTGCCGCTTGACTCTGCTCATCCTGCCGAACGGATCGCCTACATGCTGAAGGATGGGCAGGTACGCACAGTGCTGGCTTCTTCCGGTCTTGAGGCGCTCGTGCCGAAGCAGGCGAAGGTGCGGGTGCTCGACGAAGCTCTGCTCGATGGCGGTGAGGCAGCTGACATGACACCAGTGAACGGGCCGGAGCATCCGGCGTACGTCATGTACACCTCCGGCTCTACTGGCACGCCTAAGGGCGTGATGGTTGGTCACCGCAATGTCGTGCGGCTGGTCCGGAATACGAACTACGTGCAGGTGGAAGCGGCAGATTGCATGCTTCAGGCAGGGGCCATCGGCTTTGATGCCCTCACGTTCGAGGTGTTCGGGGCGCTGTTGAACGGGGCAAGCTTGCATATTGCGGACAAGCATACATTGCTTGACAGCGCCAGACTGGACGCCTTTTTGCGCGCGCGCGCAATATCGGTGGCGCTGCTGACTCCGGCATTGTTCAATCAGCTGGCGCAGCAGCGGCCGGTGATGTTTGCCCGTATGCGGCACCTTATCGTCGGCGGTGATGTATTATCGCCGAAGCATATTCAAGCCGTCCGGCAAGCATGTCCCGGCCTGACGATGTGGAACGCGTACGGTCCTACCGAAAACACGGTCATTTCGACCTGCTTCCGTATCGACCGCGAGTATGCCGACCATATTCCAATTGGTCCTCCGATCAGCAATTCCACGGCTTATATCATCGACCGCTACGATAACCTCCTGCCGATAGGCGTTCCCGGCGAGCTGATCGTGGGCGGGGACGGGGTGGCGCTCGGCTACTTGAATCAGCCGGAGTTGACGGCGGAGAAATTCGTGCCTGATCTATTCCGTTCAAGAGGCGTCATGTACCGGACAGGTGATATGGCGCGTTGGCAGGAGGACGGAAGCATTGAATATATGGGGCGGATTGATCAACAGGTGAAAATTCGCGGGCACCGCATTGAAATCGGTGAAATCGAGACGATGCTCCTGCAGCACAAATCAATTCGGGAAGCGGCGGTAACAGCACGAATCCGAGGTGCTCAGACCGAATTGTGCGCGTATGTGGCCGCTTCCGAGCAGGTGCCGGCGTCCGAGCTGCGGGCTCATCTCGCCGCGAATTTGCCGGATTACATGATTCCGTCTCATTTTGTCCAGCTGGAGCGAATTCCGCTTACACCGAATGGAAAGCTGGACCGCAAGGCGCTGCCCGCGCCTGCAGAGCCTGCCCGCTTTGTCCAGGATGCGGCGATGCCGAGGACAGAGCTGGAGCGGCTGATCGCGGAAGCGTGGAAAGCTGTGCTCGAGCTGGATCGCATCGGCATACACGATAAATATTTCGAAGTGGGCGGCAATTCGATCAACCTCATTCAACTGCAGAGCAAGCTGCAAAGACAACTGGGGCGTGAAGTGTCTATCGTCACGTTGTTCCAGTATCCAACCGTGCATGATCTGGCGGCGCATTTGGCGGGCGAAGCGGACGGGACAGGAGCCCGGTCCGACGATGGGGCATTGGCAAGCAATGAGGCCGATCCCTTTTCCAAGGTTATAGACAGCCCCGCCAAGCTAGGGAATGAAGGCGTCCGGGACATAGCGGTTATAGGGATGGCCGGCAAATTTCCCGGCGCGCGGAACATCGGTGAATTTTGGAGCAACCTGCAGCAGGGCAAGGAGTCGATCTCGTTCTTTACGGATGACGAGCTGGCTGAGTATGGCTTTGACCGCAGTCTCATGAAGCGGCCGGAGTTCGTCAAAGCGAAGGGCGTCCTGGACGAGATGGATAACTTCGATCCGGCCTTCTTCGGCTATACCCCCGATCAGGCGGCGATTATGGATCCGCAAGTCCGGCTGCTGCATGAATGCGCTTGGCATGCCTTGGAGGATGCGGGCTGCGATCCGGAACGTCACGGCGGCTCCATTGGGCTGTTTGCCGGCGTTACGAACAACTTTCATTGGTTGTCGCAGCTGTCTGATCGATTGCATGGGAACTTATCGGACATGTTTGAGGTAGATTCGCTAAATGATGCATATACAGTCAGCACCCGTATTTCACACAAGCTGAATTTGAAAGGTCCTGCGATCAGTCTGCAAACGGCTTGCTCCACCTCGCTGGTGGCTGTCCATCTGGCGTGCCAGTCTATCCTCAGCGGCGATTGCGATCTGGCCCTGGCCGGCGGCGCGTCCATCGTGCTGCCTCACAAATCGGGGTATCTCTATCAGGAAGGCATGGTCAAGTCGCCTGACGGACATTGCCGGACCTTCGATGCCAAGGCGAAAGGAACGATAGGCGGGGACGGCGTCGGCTTCGTCGCGCTCAAATCGCTGGATGCCGCCGTGGCCGACGGGGATCGGATCTATGCGGTCATCAAAGGATCGGCCATTAACAATGACGGCAGCCGCAAGGTCGGCTATACGGCGCCAAGCGTTCAGGGGCAGGCGAACGTCATTGCACGAGCGCTGGAGGCCGCGCAAATTCCGGCGGAGAGCATCACGTACGTGGAGGCGCACGGATCGGGAACGACGCTTGGCGATCCGATTGAGATCGAGGCATTGACGAAGGCATTCCAGTCGGTCACGTCCGGTTTTTGCCGCATCGGCTCCGTAAAAACGAACATCGGTCATCTGGATGCCGCAGCCGGAGTGGCCGGATTGATTAAGACGGCACTGGCGCTTCATCATAAACGGATTCCGCCCAGCCTTCACTTTGAGACGCCGAATCCGAATATTGATTTTGCTAACAGCCCGTTCGTCGTCAATACCGGACTGACCGAGTGGCGGAACGATGCGTTTCCGCTGCGGGCCGGGGTCAGCTCCTTCGGTATCGGCGGGACGAACGCGCACGTCATTATGGAGGAGGCTCCCGCGCTCCAGGAGGGAAGAGAGGGACGGTCCAGCCAGCTGCTGGTGCTGTCTGCCCAGACGCCGGCTGCGCTCGATGCGATGACGGCCAATTTGGGCGCTTATCTTCAGGAGCATCCCGGCGTCAGCCTCGCGGACATTGCGTATACATTGCAGACCGGCCGCCGGCATTTCAAGTATCGGCGCATGCTGGCGTGCGAAACGGCCGAGGAAGCGATTGAGGCTTTGATGCCGTCAACTGATAGGGAGAGCTTCGATGAACGGAAAGTATTGACCTTCGCCCCGGAGGATGAGCGCACATCGGTCGTGTTCATGTTCTCTGGACAAGGCTCGCAATACGTCAACATGGGAGCGGGCTTGTACCGGGACGAACCGATATTCCGCGCAGAGATGGACCGCTGCTTCCATCTGTACCGCGATATAGCCGGCCGTGACATGAAGGAATTGCTCTACCCGTCCGCAGATGCGGAGGCGGCTGCCCTTCATCTGAATCAGACGAGGCATATCCAACCGGCCATGTTCATGTTTGAATATGCGCTCGCGCGTCTTCTCATGGCGTGGGGAGTGAAGCCGGATGCGATGATAGGCTATAGCTTCGGCGAGTATGCGGCCGCCTGCCTGGCGGGCGTCATGTCCTTGGAAGATGCGATGCGGCTCATCGTACTGCGCGGGGAACTGATGCAGCAGGCACCGGCAGGGGCCATGCTCAGCGTGCCAATGGCCGAGGAGGACATCAAGCCGCATCTTAGCGGCACCTTGTCGCTGGCCGTCGTGAACGGACCGTCGTGCATTGTGTCCGGATCGCTCGAAGACATCGCTGCGTTCGAGCAAAAAATGAAGGCGGACAAATATTTGTGCATCCGATTGCCGGTAGCGACAGCAGGGCATTCTTCGATGCTGCACGCGGTGACGGAACCGTTTGCCGACGCCGTGCGCCAAGTCCGGCTGCATCCCCCGGACATACCTTATGTCTCCACGACGACGGGGTCATGGATAACGGCGGAAGAAGCCGCTGACCCGGATTATTGGATTCGGCATATGACGGACACCGTCCGCTTTGCCGACGGTATTGCACGGCTTGCTCAGGAACCGCACAGGCTGTTCGTTGAAGTCGGTCCCGGCCAAGATCTAACGTTGCTCGTACGCCGTCACCTTGACAGCAGCCGCGGACAGCAGGCTCTCAACCTTGTCCGTTCCGCGCAGCGCCGCGTATCGGACAGCGCCTTGTTGGTTAATCGGATCGGCAGGATATGGCTGCACGGCCAATCCGCCAATTGGAAAGCGTTCCATGGAGAACCTCGCGCCATTGTCTCCCTGCCTGCCTATCCGTTTGCGCGGCAGCGCTATTGGCTTGAACCATCTGAAGCCGCGCTGCTGCCGGCGGGAGCGGGCATGAGCAAGGGACGGCAGGCAAGCGGAAGGCTGGGCAAGCAGCCCGACATGTCCGACTGGTTCTATGTGCCCACATGGAAAAAGGAGGAATATCCGGCTGCTGCCGCAAGCTTGAACGCGGGCGCTCCGGGAAATTGGCTCGTATTTGCCGACGATGGCGGATTTGCCGCGGACATTGCCAAGCTTCTCGCTGAGCGAGGCGGGCAAGTCATTACAGTACGGGCGGGCGAGCAATTTGAGCAAGACGGATCCCGGCAGTATACGGTGAATCCGCGGAACGAACAGCATTATACGAAGCTGTTTGCCGACCTGCAATCGTACGGGATGCTGCCGGACCGGATGGTGCATGCCTGGGGCGTATCCGCTCCACCTAGCCCGGACGGCGGCGCGTCATGGATACGAGCGACACAGGAGCTTGGATTCTACAGCTTGCTGTATATGGCTAAGGCGTTAAAGCGGCTGAGCGCCGGTGAAGAAGTGCGCATATGGGTATTGACGGACAACATGCAAGCCATCGCCGGCGAGCCTGTCCTCTATCCAGAGAAGGCGACCGCACTCGGTCCATGCCGGGTTATTCCGCAGGAGCTGCCTCACATTCAGTGCCGCAGCATCGATATTGTATTGCCGGAAGCGGGGAGTTGGCAACGGGAAAGACTGATCCGCCGCCTGCTGGACGAATTCGATGCTTCCGGGTTCGAATCGGCTGTAGCCTATCGCGATAACGCGCGGTGGGTGCTCGGATATGAGGCGGTCAAGGTGGAAGAGCCCGAGGCCTTGGCGCCGGGGCTGCGTCAAGGCGGCGTCTATTTGATTACGGGCGGGTTAGGGTACATTGGCCAGGTGCTAAGCGGTTATCTGGCCCGAAGTGTGCAGGCGAAGCTGGTGCTCACCAGCCGCTCCGCGTTCCCGTCCCGCGATCAATGGGAGTCATGGCTTGTTGCCAATGGCGCGGAAGACGCCGTCAGCGTCCAAATCGGCAAGCTGCGCCAGCTCGAAGCCCATGGCGCGGAAGTGCTCGTGCTGTCCGCCGACGCTGCCAATCAAGGGCAAGTGGAGGCGGCAATTCAGCAGGCCGAGGCGGAGTTCGGTCCCTTGAACGGGGTCATTCACGCCGCCGGAATGACGGGAGATGCGGCATTCCGGATGTTGGAGGAGACGGACGAAACACTGTGCGAGCAGCATTTTCAAGCGAAGCTGTACGGACTGCTCGTCTTGGAGGAGGTGCTCTCAGGCAAGGAGCTTGATTTCTGCCTGCTCGCCTCGTCGCTGTCCCCGATGCTCGGCGGCTTGGGATTTTCCGCGTATGCGGCAGCGAACCATTTCATGGATGCCTATGTGCATGATCGCAATCGCCGCCAGCGCGTGCCATGGAGAAGCGTCAATTGGGACGGCTGGCAGCTGGAGGCGGAACAGACGATTCCCGGGCAAGCCGGAGCTTCGATATCCGACCTGCTCATTGCGCCTGCCGAGGGAGTCGAGCTGCTGCGGCGCTTGTTGTCTATAAGGGAAGTGAATCAGATCGTCGTATCGACCGGCAATTTGCACGAACGGATTGACAAGTGGGTGAAACGGGAAGAGGCGCAAGAAGAGCGGACAACCCATCGTCAAGGAGATGGAGGCTTCTACTCCCGTCCCGCGTTGTCCAGCGAATATATTGCCCCTGCAACAGAGACGGAGCGCAAGCTGTGCGGGATGTGGGAACAGTTTTTCCGCATCGAGCGGATTGGCGTGCAGGACGACTTTTTCGAGCTGGGCGGCGACTCGCTCAAAGCGATTACGGTCGTGTCCGCGATTCATAAAGAACTCCAAGTCGAGATTGGCTTGCCTGCCTTTTTCAATATGCCGAATATACAGCAGCTATCCGCTTATATCGATGCGGCGGAACAGAGCAGCTATCTCGAAATCGAACCGGCCGAGCGGCGTGACTATTACGAGCTGTCTTCCGCGCAGAAGCGTCTATACTTAATTCAACAGATGGAGCAGGGACATACGGGGTATAACGAGATCGTCGCAGGCGTATTGGAAGGACCGCTGGACCGGGAGCGCCTGGAAGCGGTGCTGCGGCAGCTGGTGGAGCGTCATGAAAGCTTGCGCACGTCGTTTGAGCTGATCAATGGCAAACCGATGCAGAGAATCAACGACACCGTAACGTTCGAGATAGAATATGAGGACTTCAGCGCCGACATCATCAGGCTTGGATCCGACGCTGCGCCGCCGCCTGAAGGCGAAGCGGAGACGGATGCAAGGATTCGTGCGGCGGTGGCGAGGTTCGTGCGTCCCTTTGATTTGGCCCAAGCTCCGTTGATGCGCGCCGGACTCATCAAGCTTGGGGAAGAGCGGCACGTTTTGATGGTGGATCTGCATCATATCGTATCCGACGGTTTATCGCAGGACATTTTCGTCAACGACTTCATGGCGCTGTACGCCGGACGGGAAGTGCCCGAACTTGCGCTGCAATACAAAGATTTTTCCGAATGGCAAAATCGGATGATGAACACGGACGCGATGAAGCGGCAGGGGGAGTTCTGGCTGAATCAGCTGCAGGATGCTGCGCAACTGTCCTTGCGCACGGACTATCCCCGTTCGGAGACGAGAAGCTTCGCTGGCAGCCTCGTTCCATTTGGGCTGGATGCGCAGCGGACGCAAGCCTTGAAGTCGCTCTGCCTGAGGGAAGACGTGACATTGTTCATGGCGCTGCTCGCCGTCTTCAATCTGATGCTGGCCAAAGTATGCGTACAGGACGACATCGTGGTCGGCACGCCGATTGTTGGCCGCAAACAGCAAGCGCTGCAGCTTATTATCGGCAAGTTCGTCAACATGCTTCCGCTGCGCAACCGGCTGCAGGAAGAGATGAGCTTCAGCGATCTGCTTCAGGCGGTGCGGTCGACGACGTTGGATGCATTTGCCCATCAGGATTATCAGTTCGAAGAAATGGTGCAGCAGGCGGGAAGGGAGCGCGACTTGGGGCGCAATCCGATTTTCGATGTCGTGTTCGCGCTGCAAAACATGCAAAACCCGGAAATGAGCATTCCCGGCTTGACGATGAAACCGTTCCCGTTCGTTCATGACGCCTCCCATTTCGATTTGTCGCTAATCGCGGAAGAAGACGGAGAAAGATTATCGTTCAAGTTCGAATACAGCACCCGCCTATTTCAACGTGACACGATCGAGCGCTTTGCCGCTTACATGCAGGATATCGTGTCTGACGTGCTGGCGAATCCGGAGAAGAAGTTGAAGGATATTGCGATAGCGCACCATTTGGCCGAGCCGGAGCCCGTATTTCTTGCCGGAGCCCAGGGGGAATTCGGACTATGAGCGGATTCGACGGAAAAAAGGGAGGTATGGCAATGGGGTCGGAAAATCGGTTGGATCGGCTGGCGGTAGCGGCTTCGCAAAAAAGCAAGGAGCGGGAATATTGGATGGCCGCATTGTCGGGCGAATATGATAAGAGCGGCTTCCCTTGCGATTATGGGCGCGGAACCGGGATGACGGCTGAAGAAGTTTCGTTTTGCCTGCCGCAAGAGCTGAAGGCCCGCCTGCTGCAAGTATGCGCCGGATCGGATTCGAAGCTTCATGTGGTGTTATCCGCGGCGCTCTCTGCCTTGCTGGCAAAAATGACGAATCGCAGCGACATCGCAGTAGGGACCCCAATCTATAAGCAGCGGGAGGAAGCGGAATTCATCAATGCCGTGCTTCCGCTGCGGGCCAACGTGGATGTCTCGCTCTCGTTCAGGCAATGTCTGCTTCAGATGCAGGATACGATTGTGGCGGCAGTGGAGCATCAGAGCTATCCGATGGAACTGGTGGCGGAGCAATTGGCTCTTCCGGCGGATGATCCGATTGCCCATCCATTGTTCGAGACGGCATTGCTGCTGAGCAACATTCACGATGAGCGCTATTTCCGGAACGTGAAGTGGACGACATTGTTCTCTTTCCGCAGGACGGAGGATGGAATTGACGGTGTGGTCAAATATAATGCGCAGCTCTTCCGCAGCGAGACGATTGCAAGCCTCGTCTCCCGTTATACGCTTCTGCTGCGGGAGGTGCTGGCGAATCCGGATCAGCCGCTGCAGAGCATCCATGTCTTGCTTCCGGGGGAGAAGGAGCGGCTTCTCGGCCCGCTGGCCGGATGCTCGTCCGATTATCCGCAGGAGCAATCCGTGCAGCGATTGTTCGAGGAACAGGCGGCGCGCACGCCGGATGCGGCGGCCGTCGTCAGCAGGGATGGGCAACTGACGTATGGCGAGTTGAACGAAAAGGCCAACCAACTGGCGCGGACGCTGCGGGGGGCAGGGATTGAGGCGGGCGACATCGTCGGCGTACTGCTTGCCCCATCCGCCGACATGATGATCGGCATGATCGCCACACTCAAAGCCGGCGGGGCTTTTTTACCTATAGACCCGGATTACCCAGACGAACGCATTGCATTCATGCTGAAGGACAGCCGCGCGCGCGTGGTGCTGACACAGCGGCCTTTTGCCGAAAGGACGGCCGGCCGAGAAGCGTTGTGCCTTGATGATGCCGGGCTGTTCGCCGGGGGGACAGAGAACGCGGCGAGGGACAACCGCCCGGATGATCTGGCTTACGTCATCTATACGTCGGGCTCTACCGGGCAGCCGAAAGGCGTCATGATTGAGCACCGAGCACTCGTCAATCTTGCGTTCTGGCACAATCGCGCCTTCGGCGTAGCTGCATCCGATCGCAGCATCAAGTACGCCGGCTTCGGTTTCGACGCATCGGTATGGGAAGTGTTTCCGTACCTGCTTGCGGGAGCGGCCATCCATATCGTTCCTTCGGATATCCGGCTGGATGCGCACAAGCTGGACGACTTTTTTGCAGAGCACGGCATTACAATCGCCTTCCTGCCGACGATGATGTGCGAGCAGTTCATGGATTTGCCTGATCGGAAGCAGACGCCGCTGCGGATATTGTTAACGGGCGGAGACCGCTTAAAACGATACGCGCATGGGAGCTACCGGTTATTCAACAATTACGGGCCGACCGAGAATACAGTGGTGACCACGTTCGCCGAAATCAAGACGGAAGCGGGCGGCATCCCGATCGGACGGCCGATCGACAACACCAAAGTGTATGTGCTCGATCGGCATCTTCAGCTGCTGCCGCCGGGAGTGCCCGGCGAAATATGCGTAGCGGGCGCCGGGTTGGCCCGCGGCTATCTGGGCAGACCGGAGCTGACGGCCGAGAAGTTCGTTCCTCATCCGTTCGTTCCCGGTGAGCGTCTGTACCGGACGGGCGATCTGGGCCGCTGGCTCCCGGACGGCACGCTGGAGTACTGGGGCCGTCAGGATGACCAGGTGAAGGTGCGGGGGTACCGCATCGAGCCCGGGGAAATCGAAATGCTGCTGCGCCGGCACGAGGAAGTCCGCGAAGCGGTTATCCAGGTACGGGAGGATGAGAACGGCCAGAACATGCTGTGCGCGTACTATACCGGTCCGGCCGGCTTGTCTGCGGCCGAGCTGCGGGACCATCTGGCCGTGCGGCTGCCGGCCTATATGATTCCGGCTTATTTTGTCCGCTTGGAGCAGCTGCCTGTGACGGCAAACGGGAAGTTGGACACGAAAGCTTTGCCCAATCCGAAAGAGCGCGTTCATACCGGGAAGCAATACGTTGCGCCGCGCGGCGTCATCGAGAACACGCTGGTCCGAATCTGGGCGGACGTATTGGCTATTAGCGAAGACAAAGTCGGGGTGCTCGATACGTTTTTCGATCTGGGAGGGAACTCTTTCCAGATCGTGCAGGTGGTCAACAAGCTGAAGGAAGCGTTCGATCGCGATATCCCTGTGCCCGTCCTGTTCCAGTACACGACGGTTGCGGCGCTTGGCGATTATTTGCAACGGTTGGAGAGCGGGGAAGCCCATGTGTCCCAAGACATGGCGGACAACGAGGAAATAGATGCAGGATTCGAAACGATGGAGCAGACGCTGCTCATACTGGAGGGGGCGCACGATGACTAAAAGCCAACAGACGCAAGCGGCGACCGGGCTGGAAATCGCCGTTATCGGAATGGCGGGCCGATTTCCCGGAGCACGGAATATAGAGGAATATTGGGACAACTTGAAAAACGGGATAGAGTCGGTGCACTTCTTTTCCGATGAAGAGCTTGAGGCGGCGGGGGTAGATCCCGAACTGATCCGGAACCCGCGATATGTGAAAGCGAAGGCGATCGTGCCTGATGCGGAATGGTTTGATTCTGACTTTTTCGATTATTCGCCGCGCGAGGCGGAGGTCATCGATCCGCAGCTGCGCATGTTCCACGAGTGCGCCTGGGAGGCGCTGGAGCAAGCCGGCTATGATACCGAGCAGACGAATGGCGCCATCGGGTTGTTTGCAGGGGCTTCAGCGAGCATTTACTGGCAGCTGGTGGCCATGCTTTCGCGCAGCGAGAGCACGGCCGAGCAATTCGCCGCGCTGGCTTTGTCGGACAAAGATTTTTTGAGCACGCGAATTTCTCACAAGCTGAATTTGAAAGGTCCGAGCGTCAACGTCGACTCCGCTTGCTCCACTTCGCTGCTGGCGATCCATCTGGCCTGCAGGGCGCTGTTGACGGGCGAATGCAGAATGGCTTTGGCCGGCGGAGTTACCGTAACGGTTCCCCGTACGGAAGGCTATCTGTATGAAGAGGGTATGGTCAGTTCGCCTGACGGGCATTGCCGGGCTTTTGACGCCAGAGCGAAGGGGACCGTCGGCGGGGAAGGCGCAGGAATCGTCGTGCTGAAGCCGTTGAAGCAGGCAATGGCCGACGGCGACCGCATTTACGCGGTCATCAAGGGCTCGGCGGCTAACAATGACGGCACGCGCAAAATGGGCTATTCCGCTCCGAGCATCGAGGGCCAGGCGGAGGTCATCCGGGCGGCGCAACGGATGAGCCGGATTACGCCGGAGAGCATCAGCTATGTCGAAGCGCACGGCACGGGCACCGCGCTGGGCGACCCAGTCGAGATCGAGGCGTTGAAGCTGGCTTTTCAGACCGAGAAAACAGGATTCTGCCGCATCGGCTCTGTCAAGACGAACATCGGCCATTTGAATAGCGCGGCCGGTGTCGCAGCGTTCATCAAGACGGTGCTGTCGCTGCAGCACAAGCAGCTTCCGCCCAGCCTGCATTATGAGACGCCCAATCCCAAAATCGATTTCGCCAACAGCCCGTTCGTCGTCAACACGGAGCTGACGCCATGGACGAATGAGCATCATCCGCTGCGGGCCGGCGTCAGCTCGTTCGGCATTGGCGGAACCAATGTGCATGTCGTGCTGGAGGAAGCGCCGCCGCAGGAGGACGGAGACGAAGGGAGAGCATCGCAGCTGCTTCTGTTGTCCGCCAAGACGGAATCCGGGCTGGAGCAAGCTACGGCCCGGATGCGCGAGTATTTGCGGACGCATTCCGGCATTGCGCTGTCCGATGCGGCCTATACGCTGCAAATCGGACGCAGGGCGTTCCGGCATCGGCGCATGCTTGTCTGTTCCTCCGCGGAGGAAGCGCGGGAGCTGATGGAGGCGATGCCTCCAGAGCGGGTGCATAGCCGCATCTGCGACAACGACCAAGCCCGGCTCGTGTTCATGTTTCCCGGTCAAGGCGCTCAGTATGTCAACATGGGCCTGGATCTATACAACCGGGAGCCGGACTTCCGCGAGGCGGCGGACCGGTGCTTTGACATCGTCCGTCCGCTGCTGGACGTTAATTTGAAAGAAATACTGTATCCCGCCGGGGATGACGCGGCCGGCGATAGCGGTAAGCGCATGAAGCAGACGGACGTGACACAGCCCGTCATGTTCATTTTCTCTTATGCGCTGGCGCAGCTGCTGATGAAATGGGGATTGAAGCCGAGCGCCATGATCGGCCACAGCGCAGGCGAATACGTGGCTGCGTGTCTGGCGGGAGTAATGACGCTGGAAGAAGCGCTGGAACTGGTCGTGCTGCGGGGGAGACTCATGCACAGTGTGCCGCCGGGAGCGATGCTCAGCGTGCCGCTGTCGGAGCAAGAGCTGGGGCCGCTCTTGGATGAAGGCTTATCGCTTGCGGCGGTTAACGGGTCGGCGCTGTGCGTCGTATCGGGGCCGCATGACGCGATTGACAGACTGGAACGGCAGCTGGTGGAGACGGGGCGGGCCTGCACGAAGCTGCATACGTCCCATGCCTTCCATTCGGCGATGATGGAACCGATTATGGAGCCGTTTCGCCGGAAGGTTAGCGGGATGACGCTGCGCGCGCCGGTTATTCCTTATATTTCGAATGTAAGCGGAAGCTGGATTACAGAGGAGGAAGCCGTATCGGCCGATTATTGGGTCCGGCATTTGCGCGGCACCGTCCGCTTTGCAGATGGACTCCGCGAGCTGCTGCAGGACGACAAGGCCGTGTTTGTGGAAGTGGGTCCGGGCAACGCGTTAAGCGCGTTCGTGCGCCGGCATCCTGGCAAGACCGCGCGGCACGCGGCCGTCAATCTCGTCCGGCATACGAAGGAGCAAGCGCGCGACGACGATTATTTGCTGCAGCAGGTGGGACGCCTGTGGCTGGAAGGAGCGCGGCCGGATTGGAAAGCATTCCATGCGAATGAGCGGCGCAAGCGGACGGCTCTGCCGACGTATCCGTTTGAACGCCGCCGTTATTGGGTCGATCCGCCATTCGAGACGGATGTTCTGAAGCAGGGACTTGCACGCAAGCAGACGCAGGATCCGAAGCGGCACGACAGTGCCGGATTGGTCAAACAGGAAACCGTGCGGGAGTGGTTGTACACCCCGGTCTGGGAACGATCCCTCTTAAGCGAAGAGCCGGAAGCCGGCCAGAGCGCAAGAAGCCGCTGGCTCGTCTTCGCGTCAGAGAATGGCATTGGATCGGAGTTGGTTGACCGGCTAAAGCATGCCGGCCACAACGTCGCCGCCGTCTATCCATCTGATTCGTTCATGCAGCTGGACGATGCGTCGTACCGGATCGCCCCCGGGGAACCGGAGCATTATGCTCGGCTGCTGCGGAATTTGACCGACGACGGCACGCGGCCTGACCGAATCGTACACGCATGGCTGGCAGCGGAGGGCAGCGAAACGGATGGATGGAGTTCTTCCGATGGAGAGAGGGCGCTAGAAAGAGGATATTACAGCCTCATTGCCCTGGCGCAGGCCATCGGAGAGTGTGGTCTGCAAGAAGAGCTGCACATTACGGTCGTTACCTCCAATATGCAGGAAGTGACCGGGGACGAGCGCCTGCAGCCGGAACAAGCGGCGGCGCTTGGCGCGTGCCTCGTCATTCCGCAGGAGTATGGCAATGTGCGCTGCCGCAGCGTCGATCTCGCCGATTCGCTTCGGCAGGATGAACAGAAACAGCGGCAGCAAGCGCTCACGAATAGATTGTATGCGGAAATAACGGCCTCTTCCGCTGACATCATCGTCGCGTATCGCGGCGCGTACCGCTGGGTGCAAAAATACGTCCCGGTCCCGGCGCCCGCTGTCGGCGCAGCCGATATCGGCTTGCGGGAGCAAGGCGTTTACCTAATAACGGGGGGACTCGGCGGCATCGGTTTGACGCTGGCGGAACATTTGGCCAAGACGGTGCAGGCGAAGCTGATTCTGGTCGGCCGTTCGGGGGTGCCCGGCGGAACGGACTGGCGGCGCCATGCTGCTGAACTTGCGGAGGATGAAGCTTTGGCGGCCAAGCTGAAAAAGCTGGAGGATCTTGAACAGTACGGAGCAGAGGTGCTTGTCTGCAACGCAGACGTATGCGATGCGCCGCGGATGGAGCGGATCGTAGCCCAGGCTCTCTCCCGCTTCGGGGCGATCCATGGCGTCATTCACGCGGCAGGAACGGCAGACGGAGCGTTGATTCAACGGCGCACGCGGGAGATTGAAGAACGCGCCTTGGCGGCCAAAGTAAATGGTACGCGGGTGTTGGAACGGGTGTTGGAGGGGGTGCAGCTTGATTTCCTTCTGCTGTGCTCCTCTCTGGTAAGCGTGCTGGGGGCTGTGGGACAAGCCGGGTACTGCGCGGCCAATGCGTATCTCGATGCTTACGCCTACTACAAACGATCGCAAGACGACACGCATGTCATCGCAATCGATTGGGACGGCTGGCAAACCGTCGGGATGGCCGCTGCGGCGGAACAAGAGATCGCGACGGCTTCCGCGCACGCGGCAGTGCGCGCTCAAGGTCCGGAGAATCAGACGCGGCTGCTGCCGGAAGAGGGAATCGCGGTATTCCGGCATGCGCTGGGATGCCGTCTGCCGCAGGTAACGGTATCGACGACGGATTTGCGGCTGAGGCTGCAAGCCGCCCGCGCAACGTCTCTGCAATCGCTGGTGGACGGGGAGCTGGAAGGAACCGGCTCGACAGCGGTCCGCCCCGACGTCAGCACGGCATATGCGCCGCCGGAAGACGATCTGGAACAGACGCTGGCGGAGCTGTGGCGGGACTATCTCGGCATCGATCAAGTAGGCCTCCACGATAACTTCTTTGAGCTCGGCGCCACTTCGCTCGATATCATTCAAATGAATACGAAGGTGCAGCGCGCGCTGCAGCAGGAAGTGTCGGTCGTTGACATGTTCAGCCATCCGACAATCCATGCGCTGGCTGAATTGATTAGACGGGCGCAAGCGGGGACTGGGCTGCCTGAAGAGACGGCAGACCGCTCTGGACGGATTCACGACGGAAAGCATAGGCTGAAGCAGCGGCTGCAGAAGCGCGATAGAACGTGAAGGGGGTGGCAAGATGAGTGCTGTGAACGGAATGTACGAAGGAACCGGCTTGGAAATTGCCGTCATCGGGATGGCGGGACGATTTCCCGGAGCGAAGAACATCGCGGAATTTTGGGACAACCTGCAAAATGGCGTGGAATCGGTCACGTTTTTTACGGATGAAGAACTGAAAGAGGCGGGGATCGACCCCGAAGTCCTGCGTCATCCGCAGTATGTAAAAGCGAAGGCGATGCTGGAGGATGTGGAATCATTCGATGCGCCGTTTTTTGACTATACGCCGCGGGAGGCGGAGCTTGTCGATCCGCAGTTTCGCCTGTTCCACGAATGTTCGTGGGAGGCGTTGGAGAATGCGGGGTACACTCCCGAATCCGAAGGTAAATTAATCGGGGTGTATGCGGGGGCTTCCCCCAATACGTATTGGGTCGCAAGCCAGATTATGGGTGCTTCCCATGCCAGCGATCATTTTCAAATATTGCAATTGAACAATCCGTCGTTTACGACGCGGATTTCGTACAAATTGAATTTGAAAGGCCCGAGCGTAAGCGTGCAAACGGCCTGCTCCACCTCGCTCGTATCCATTCATCTCGCTTGTCAGGGGCTGCTTGGCGGCGAATGCGATCTCGCTCTGGCCGGCGGCGTCTCGATTAATTTGCCGCGCAAAACCGGCTATCTGTATCAGGAAGGCATGATCCAATCGCCCGACGGCCATTGCCGGCCTTTTGACGAAGGGGCGAATGGAACCTTGTTCGGCGACGGCATCGGGATTGTCGTGCTCAAGCGGCTGGCGGACGCCATAGCGGATGGCGACACGATACATGCCGTCATCAAAGGCTCGGCGATCAATAATGACGGCAGCCGGAAAGTCGGATACACGGCACCAAGCACGAATGGCCAAGTCGAGGTCATTCGGGCGGCCCACCAAATGGCTGAGGTGCAACCGGAGAGCATCGGCTATATCGAGGCGCACGGCACGGGGACGGCGCTCGGCGATCCGATCGAAGTGGAGGCGCTGCAGCTTGCCTTCGCCACGGAGAAAGCGGGCTTTTGCAAGATCGGATCGCTCAAATCCAACATCGGCCATCTGGATGCCGCTGCCGGGGTTGCGGGGTTCATCAAAGCCGTGCTGGCCCTCGAGCATAAGCAGATCCCGCCAAGCCTTCACTTTCACAACCCGAACCCGAAAATCGATTTTGCAAGTTCGCCTTTTGCCGTTAACACGGAGCTGACCCGCTGGGAAAGAACGAGCGGTCCGCTGCGAGCCGGAGTCAGCTCTTTCGGCATCGGGGGCACGAACGCCCACGTCGTATTGGAGGAGGCGCCGCCTATGGCGGCGGGATCGGCCGGGCGAGACATGAAGCTGCTTGTGTTGTCTGCCGAGACGGAGGAAGGATTGGAGCGCGCGACCCGCAATCTCGGCGATTTTCTGCGGACCCGCCCCGAGGTCGATCTGGCCGACGCGGCATATACGCTGCAGACGGGTCGCAAGCGATTCCGGTTCCGCAGAGCGCTCGTCTGCTCCGATGTCCAAGCAGCGATTGCGCGATTGGAAGCGCCTGCTGACGGCAAGGCGCATACGGGAGTGTCGGAGCACGATCAGGCCCGGGTCATCTTCCTGTTCCCTGGCCAAGGATCGCAATATGTGAACATGGGACTGGATTTGTACCGGAAGGAACCGTTGTTCCGCGCTGAAATGGACCGCTGCTGCGATATCATTGCCGCGGCGGGAGGCGCAGACCCAAGAGCGATGCTGTATCTGGCGAAAGGCAGCGCGGCAAGCCTGTCAGCGGCGGAGCGGCTCAACCAGACGGAAGCGGCGCAGCCGGCTTTGTTCGCTTTCGAATATGCGCTTGCCAAGCTGCTGATGTCGTGGGGAATCCAGCCGCGCGCGATGATTGGCCACAGCATCGGGGAATATACGGCCGCATGCCTGTCCGGCGTGCTCTCGCTTAAGGCTGCGCTGGAGTTGGTCACGCTGCGCGGCAAGCTGATGCAGGGCCTGCCGGCCGGAGAGATGCTGAGCGTCTCGATGTCCGAGGCAAGCCTTAGTGCGCTGCTTCCGGCGGAATTGGCGCTGGCGGCGGTCAACGGGCCGGAGCTGTGCGTCGTATCGGGTCCGCATGCCGCGATCTCCTCCTTCGAAGCGAAGCTGGCAGAGCGGCAAGTGGCGCACCGGAAGCTTCATACGTCGCATGCGTTTCATTCGGCGATGATGGAGCCGATATTGGCGCAATATGCAGACAAGGTCAAGCAGATTCCGCTGTCCGCTCCAGCCATCCCGTACGTGTCCAATGTAACGGGAACATGGATGACGGCGGAGGACGCCGCCGATCCGGCTTACTGGACCCGGCATTTGCGGGGAACGGTGCGGTTTGCCGCCGGAGCGGCCGAGCTGCTCAAGGAGAAGCAGGCGGTATTTATCGAGGTAGGACCCGGCAATGTGCTCAGCAGCTTCATGCGCAAGCAGGAGGAACAGGCCGCAGCGCGCGGGCATGAGGTGCTTCACCTCGTCCGTCATCCGCAGGAGCAGGCCGCGGATGATGCCTTTCTGCTGGAGAAGCTCTGCAAAATGTGGATTGCGGGCGTGCAGATCGATTGGGCGGGGTACTACGCGTCAGAATCCCGCCGCCGGATTGCTTTGCCGACATATCCATTCGAGCGCCGGCGATATTCCGTGGACGGAACGCGGCTGGCATTGGACGGCATGCGCCGGGAAGCAGCTCTGCGGGAAGTCTCCCGCGCGGAAGCGGGGCCTGGGAACGGGGCCGGCCAACGGGAGACGGGATCCGTCCGCATGGTGCCGGCATCCGCCATCGAGCAGACGATTGCGGACATTGTGCAGAGCCATTTTGGGTTTGCGCAACTTGGCATGAACGACAACTTTTTTGAAATCGGGGCGAGCTCGCTCGATATTTCCCAGCTTGCTGATAAGCTGGCAGGAGCGCTGCGCAAGGACATTCCGGTGGTCGCTCTGTATTCGTATCCTACCGTCCGTACGCTGGCGGTGTTCCTGCGGGAAGAAGGGCTGGGAACGGCGGCAGAGGAGGCGGAGGAACAGGACGGAGCGCGTCAGCGTGCCATTGAAGAAGGGCTGGCGCGCGCCGACCGGATGAGGGCGCAATCATCCCGGGAACGAGAGCAGGGAGAGCATCAGGAGCATGGTGAACAACGGGAGCATGAATCCTCCGGGGAGAACGGACTGGAGATCGCCGTTATTGGCATGGCCGCCAGATTGCCAGGCGCGGACACCCTTGACCAGTTCTGGCGCAATTTGCGGGACGGCGTCGAGTCGATTTCGTTCTTCACGGACGAGGAGCTGCTGCAGGAAGGTGTCGATCCGCAGCTCCTCTCCCATCCGTCTTATGTCAAAGCCAAAGGCGTTCTGAACGGGTTCGACCAATTCGATGCCGCATTTTTCGGCTATTCGCCGCGGGAAGCGCAGCTTATGGACCCGCAGCTGCGGCTGTTTCACGAATGCGCGTGGGAGGCGCTCGAATCCGCCGGGTATAATCCGGACGCCTATCCGGGTCTAATCGGCGTATATGCGGGCGCAACCCCGAATCTCGAATGGGTCTCCCGCTTTGCCGCCGCTTTGGGCGGGACGGAACGATTCAGCGCCATGCTGCTGAACGACCGTGAATTTTTCAGCACGCAGCTGTCCTATAAGCTCAATCTTCGCGGGCCGAGCATTTCCATGCAGACCGCCTGCTCCACCTCCTTGGTCAACATCGTGCTCGCTTCGCAGGGGTTATTGGCGGGCGCGTGCGATATCGCTTTGGCAGGCGGGGCCACCGTCAGCGTGCCTCATAGGAGCGGCTATCTGTATGAAGACGGCATGATTCAGTCACCGGACGGGCACTGCCGCGCCTTCGACGAGCAGGCGGCGGGAACCGTCTTCGGCGACGGCGTCGGCGTCGTTATCCTGAAGCGGCTGCGCGACGCCATCGCGGACGGAGACGTGATCCACGCCGTCATCAAAGGCTTCGGCCTGAACAATGACGGAACACGCAAGGTGGGCTTCACCGCTCCGAGCACGAAGGGACAGGCCGAAGTCATCCGTGCGGCCCATCTGATGGCGGGAGTGGAGCCGGAGAGCATCACTTATGTCGAAGCGCACGGAACCGGCACCAACATGGGGGACCCGATCGAGATCGAGGCGTTGAAAGAGGCATTTCGCACCGAGAAAACGGGCTTCTGCCGCATCGGGTCCGTCAAGACGAACGTCGGGCATCTCAACAGTGCGGCCGGTGCCGCCGGTTTCATCAAGACGGTGCTCGCGCTGAAAGCAAAGCAAATTCCGCCGAGCCTGCATTTTGAACGGGAAAATCCGAAGATCGGTTTCGCGAACAGCCCGTTCGTCGTCAACACCGAACTGACGCCTTGGGAGAGCGGCCGTTATCCGCTTCGCTCAGGGGTCAGCTCATTCGGGATCGGGGGCACGAATGCGCACGTCATTCTGGAGGAGGCCCCTGTCGCGCGAGCTTCAGGCGCAGGCCGGGACGACAAATTGCTGCTGCTGTCCGCCAGAACGGCTACGGCCCTGACAGAGGCGAAAGCGCGCCTGGCCGCTTTTTTGACGGAGCGCCCGGATGTGAATCTGGCAGATGTCGCGTATACGCTGCAAGCCGGCAGGAAGGCCTTCGAATGGAGAGCCGCGTTCGTGTGCAGGAATACGCGGGAAGCCGCCGCCATTCTGGCATCGTCCGAGCCGGATAAGATAGCCGTGGCCGAGACGGGGACGCAATCCCGTTCCGTCGTATTCATGTTCCCGGGGCAAGGCTCCCAGTACGTCAACATGGGCCGCGATCTATACCGCGATGAGCCTGTGTTCCGGGATGAGCTCGATCGCTGTCTCGAACTCGTGCAACCGCATATGACGGTTGACTTGAAGGCGGTGCTGTTTCCACACGAGATTGACCAAACCGCTCAGGAGGAGATCCTGTTGCGGACGGATATCGCACAGCCTGTGCTGTTTATGGTCGAATATGCGCTTGCCAAGCTGCTCATGCGCTGGGGCGTCCGCCCGGAAGCGATGATGGGGCACAGCATCGGCGAGTATGTTGCCGCCTGCCTGGCGGGCGTATTCACGCTGGAAGCGGCGCTGGAGCTCGTCGCGCTTCGCGGCAGGCTCATGCAAGGGCTGCCTGCCGGCTCGATGCTCAGCGTCGCGCTGCCCGAATCGGAGCTTCGCTCTCTGCTCCCGCAGCGGCTTGCGCTGGCGGCCGTCAACAGCTCGGCATTGTGCGTAGTCGCGGGCGAGTCCGCGGAGATTGACGCATTTGCCCGGCTGTTGGACGGCAAGGGCTTTGCGTGCCGGCGTCTGCATACGTCCCATGCGTTCCATTCACACATGATGGATCCGATATTGGCGGCTTACGCGGACAAAGTGCGGGCGATCCGGCTGGCCGAGCCAACGATGCCCTTCATTTCCAATGTGTCGGGCACATGGATTACGGCGGAAGAGGCAACGGATGCAGAATATTGGGTCAGACATTTGCGGTCGGCCGTGCGCTTTGCGGACGGGCTTGACGAGCTGTTGAGCAATCCGCGCGCCGTGTTCATCGAGGCGGGTCCTGGCAATGCGCTCTGCACGTTCGTGCGCAAGCATCTCGCCGCTTCGCGGGAACGGGTGGCCGTCAATATGCTGCGGCATCCGCAGGAAGCCGCTTCGGATTCAGCCCATCTCCTCCACAAAATCGGACGCCTCTGGCTGGCAGGCGTCGACATGGATTGGACGGGATTCAACGCGCACGAGCGGCGCAGACGCATTGAGCTGCCCACCTATCCGATGGAGCGGCAGCGATATTGGCTGGATGAGCAATCTCAGCCGCTGGCGGCGGGACGGCCATCCGCGCCGCGTTCCGGCGGCAAAAACCCGAACATGGCAGACTGGTTCTATTATCCTTCGTGGGAACGCGCATTGCTGCAGGAGCGCCCGGAAGAGCGGCAGCAGAACGGGCATCGCTGGCTAGTATTCGCGGATGGCTGCGGCGTGGCGGACGAACTGGCCGCGCGTGTGCGGCATGAGGGGGATCGGGTCGCAATCGTGAAGGCGGGCGCCGCATTCGCCACGCACGATGACGGAACGTTCACGCTGTCCCCTGGCTCGGCGGAGCACTATGCGCTGCTGCTGGATGAGCTGCGGAAGCGGGATCTCGCACCGGACCGCGTCGCCCATTTCTGGAATGTCTCCTCCGCGGAGAAGGAAGCCAATCCAGATGTGAATTTATTCGGAGCGGCAGCAGAAGCGGAAGCGGTTGAACAGCGCCAGCAAGAGCTCGGGTATTACAGCTTGATTTATCTGGCTCAAGCGCTGCGCAAGCAGAAGGACGCCGCCGACGTCCGCATCGCCGTCGTGTCGACGGACATGCAGGAGGTAACGGGGCTGGAGCGGCTGTCTCCGGGCAAAATGACGCTGCTCGGCCCGTGTATGGTCATCCAACAGGAGTACAGCGGAATTACGTGCGTGAGCATCGACATCGATGCGCCGGAAGGGGCAAGCCATCAGCGGCGGATCGCCGATTGCGTCATGGCGGAATTGTCGGTTCCGGCTTCGGATCGTCTCATCGCCTATCGCGGCCATTACCGCTGGGTGCAGAACTACAAACCGATCGCTCTGCGCCAGGCGGACACTCCGGCAGAGCCATTCCGGGAGCGGGGCGTTTATCTAATCACCGGCGGCCTCGGCGGAATCGGGATGCTGACGGCCGAGTATTTGGCGCGGCATTTCCAGGCGCGGCTCATTCTTACCGGGCGTTCCGGTTTTCCCGCCCGGGACGAATATGAGCGCTGGCTAGCCGAACATGGCGAGGAGCATCCGATCGCACGCAAAATCAGGCGCGTGCAGCAGTTGGAGGAGCTGGGCGCCGAGGTGACCTATATGCAGGCCGATCTGTCCGACGAAGAACAGATGGGCCGCGTCTTCGGATTCATTGATGCCGCGTACGGTAGTTTGCACGGGGTCGTGCAGGCGGCGGGACTTCCCGGCGGCGAATCCTTCCGCGCGGTAGAAAATATTGGCGGAGGCCAGGCCGACGAACAGTTCCGGGCCAAAGTCCAAGGCCTGCAGACGTTGGCAAGGCTGCTTGCCGACAGAGAGGCGGATGTGTGCATCCTGTTCTCGTCTATCGCCAGCGTGCTGGGAGGGCTTGGCTTCAGCGCCTATTCTGCCGCGAATCTGTATATGGACGCCTTTGCCCGCAGACAGAATCGGGCAGGCGGGGCGAAGTGGCTGTGCGTCAATTGGGATGCATGGGAGTTCTGGGAGCAGCACCAGTCGACGATCGGCGAGTCGCTCGTCGAACTGGCGATATTGCCTGCCGAAGCGCCGGATCTGTTCCGGTACGTCTACAACCCGTGCGGCAGCAACCAGATTATCGTGTCCACCGGAGATCTTCATACGCGGATTGATCAATGGATTCGGCATGCGGGCAAGAAAAAGGAAGAGCCGGCGGGAGACGGCGCCTCATTCGGCAGGCCGAACCTGACCAATCCTTATGTCGCGCCGCGCAACCAAGCCGAGAAGACGATCGCTGACGTGTGGAAACGATTTTTCCGGATCGATCAAGTAGGCATCCACGATAATTTCTTTGATTTGGGAGCGAGCTCGCTCGACATGATTCAAGTGACCGGCAAATTGAACGAAGCGTTGGACGAAAGTATCGCCGTCGTCGATATGTTCACCTATCCTACCATTCATGCGCTCGCTCAGCGCCTTACCCGGAACGGACAGGACGAGGCGGAGGAAGCGGAAATGGAGAACCTGCTGATCGACTCCGTGGCGAAAGGGAAAAAACGGCAGCAGCAGCAAAAAGAAAAAAGACGCAAAGGAGAGGTCTTGCAATGAGCGGATCGAACGGAAGGGAGTACACCGGGTCGGAAATCGCCGTCATCGGCATGTCGGGAAGGTTCCCAGGGGCTAAAAACTTGCGGGAATATTGGGACAACCTGCGCAATGGCAAGGAAAGCATTTCCTTTTTCAGCGACGAGGAACTGTTGGAGGCGGGCATAGATCCAGAAGTGGTGCGTCATCCGAACTATGTGAAAGCAAAAGGAATGCTCGATGACATCGAGTACTTTGATCCCGAGTTTTTCGACTATACTCCGCGCGAAGCGGAGGTCATGGATCCGCAATTCCGCCTTCTCCACGAATGCTCCTGGGAAGCGCTCGAACAAGCGGGGTACGATCCGAAGACGTATAGAGGAGCCATTGGGCTATATACCGGCGCAGCCTTCAATTCCCACTGGTTCATGCGGGCGTTCAAGGGGCTGGGGACGGCGGAGGAATCCGCCACGCTGGAGACGGCTATGCTGAACCTGCGCGATTATATGGCAACGCTCGTGTCGTATAAATTGAACTTGAAGGGACCGAGCTTTACGGTGCAGACGGCTTGCTCCACTTCGCTTGTGGCCGTTCATCTGGCCTGCCAAGGACTGCTTAGCGGAGAGTGCGGCATGGCGCTTGCCGGAGGCGTGTCGATACAACTTCCGCAGAAAAACGGCTATTTCTATCAAGAGGGCATGATTAATTCGCCTGACGGGCACTGCCGCGCCTTCGACGAACGGGCGGCCGGCACCGTCTTCGGAGACGGTGCGGGCATCGTCGTCCTGAAACCGCTGGAGGATGCGCTTGCGGATGGTGACCATATATTCGCCGTAATCAAAGGCTCGGCGATCAACAATGACGGCAACCGGAAAGTAGGCTATACCGCACCGAGCACGTCGGGGCAAGTGTCCGTCATCCGTGCCGCGCATCACGTGTCAGAGGTGGAGCCGGAAAGCATCAGCTACATCGAAGCGCACGGCACGGGCACGACGCTGGGCGATCCGATCGAGATTGAAGCGTTGAAAACCGCATTTCAAACGGAGAAGAAACGGTATTGCGGCATTGGATCGGCCAAATCCAACATCGGACATTTGAACAACGCCGCCGGAGTGGCTGGATTCATAAAGACCGTGCTCGCGCTTGCCCACAAACAATTGCCGCCGACGCTTCATTACGAGCGTCCGAATCCGAAGATCGATTTCGCGAACAGCCCGTTCTATGTCAACGACCGATTGAGAGACTGGACTAACGACAGTCACCCGCTGCGGGCCGGCGTCAGCTCATTCGGCATCGGCGGCACTAATGCGCACGTCGTTCTGGAGGAGGCGCCGCCAGCGCCCGCTTCCTCCCCGGGCAGAACCGCGCAGCTGATCGCTTTGTCCGCCAAGACGGAAGCTTCGCTCGACCGGCTGACCGAGCGGATGGCCCGGCATTTACAGGAGCGCCCGGACATATCCTTGGCCGATATGGCGTATACGCTGCAGGTGGGTCGCGCGTCGTTCCCGCATCGCCGCACGTTCGTCTGCGGCAGCGCGGAGGAAGCGGCCGCACGGCTGGCTCAGCTCGGCTCCGCCGATGTCCAGAGCGGAATTGCCGCTGCGGATGACAAGCCGGTCGTATTCATGTTCTCCGGCCAAGGATCGCAATACGTCGGGATGGGAAGGGAGCTGTATGAACGGGAACCATTGTTTCGCGACGAGGCGAACCGCTGCTTCGAACAGATGCCGGACGAAGTCGGCCGGGAGGTGAAGCGGGTTCTGTATCCGTCTGCCGAAGATCCGGAAGCGGCCGGGGCTCTCATTAATCGGACAGACATTGCGCAGCCGGTCATATTTACGGTCGAGTACGCGCTTGCCAAGCTGATGATGAAGTGGGGGCTGGACCCGCAGGCAATGATCGGGCACAGCATCGGCGAATATGTCGCCGCATGCATAGCCGGCGTCTTTTCGCTTGAAGATGCCATTCGGCTCGTCACGCTTCGCGGCCAGTTGATGCAGAGCCTTCCGGGCGGTGTCATGCTAAGCGTCCCTCTGACCGAGGAGGAGCTGCTGCCGCTGCTGCCCAGCGGCCTGTCGCTGGCTGCGGTGAACGCGCCTTCCATGTGCGTCGTATCGGGTCCGCACGAAGAGGTTGAGGCGCTGGCTGCCTCGCTGGAGGAGAGAGGGCACGGCTGCCGGCGTCTTCATACGTCCCACGCGTTCCATTCTGCAATGATGGAACCGATACTGGAGGAATATGAGCGGGAGGTGGGCAAGCTTGTGCTGAATCCGCCGTGCAAACCGTTCATTTCGAACGTGACGGGGACGTGGATTCGGGATGAGGAAGCGGTAAGTCCGGCTTACTGGGCGCGGCATCTGCGCAGTACGGTGCGGTTTGCCGACGGACTCACGACATTGTTCACCGAGCTCGACGCTGCGTTTGCCGAGATTGGCGGCGGCAATGCGCTGACCGCATTTGCAAGGTGGCATGCGGACGCAACGGAGGAGCGCGTCTTTGCGAACCTGATGCGGCATCCGCAGCAGAACTCGTCGGATGTGGCGCATCTGCTCCTTCAAATCGGACGGTTGTGGAATGCCGGCGTGAAAATCGATTGGACCCGCTTCTACGGGGAGGAGAAAAGGAATCGCATTCCTTTGCCCACGTATCCGTTTGACCGCAGACGTTTCTGGATCGACGAGGAGGGAATCCGCATCGTCCACTCTGGCTCGGCGACGGAGAGCGCAGGGCAATCCGGCGGCATGGAGCTGCATGCGCGGCCGGAGCTGCCGAGCGGGTTGGCCGCGTCCCGGAATCCGCTGGAAGAGACGTTGTTACATATTTGGCGGAATCTGTTCGGCATTGAGGAAATCGGGGTTCACGATGATTTCTTTGAATTGGGCGGCCATTCCTTGAAGGCGACCAGCCTTATCACCAAGATACATAAGGAGCTCGATGCGGAGCTGGCATTGTCGGATATTTTCAACATGCCGACGATTAGCGAGCTTGCCCGGCATATCCGACAAATGGAGAAAAATGAATATTTGGCTATCGCGCCGGCGGAACCCAAACCGTATTATCAGCTTTCATCGGCCCAGAAACGAACGTTCCTCATCCATCAGCAAATCGGCGAAGTGACTACCTACAACATGCCGATGGCCTTGTTGGTGCACGGGAAAGCCGACGCGGAACGGTTTGAGGAAGCATTTGTCAAATTGATTCAACGTCATGAAAATATGCGCACCTCGTTCCATATGGTGGACGGTGAGCCGATGCAGCGCATCCACGAAAGCTTTGCGTTTGCCATCGAACGCCTCGAAGCAGACGAGCAGGACATGAAGAAAATCGTAAGACGGTTCATCAAACCGTTCGATTTGGGCCAGGCTCCGCTTATTCGCGCCGCCTTCGTCAAGCTTGCGCCGGAGAAGCATGTGCTGCTCATGGATATGCATAATATCGTATCGGACGGGGCGTCGATGAATGTGTTCATCAAAGAGTTCAGCGATCTGTATGCCGGGAAGGATATCCCGCCATTGCGGATTCAGTACAAGGATTATGCGGAATGGCAGCACCGTCTGCTGGGCGGGGATGTCATTCGGAAGCAAGAGCAATATTGGATGAACCAGTTCCGGCAAGACATCCCGGTGCTGAATATGCCGACCGACTTCGAGCGGCCCGAATTCCAATCTTTCGTCGGAAGAGCGCATAAGCTCAACCTGTCCAAGGAAACTGCGGATCGGCTGAACGCTTTGGCCAAATCACAAAATGTCACGATCAACGTGCTGCTGTTTCACCTGTACACCATTGTGCTGCATAACTATACCGGCCAACACGATATGACGGTCGGATCGCTTGTCGCAGGCAGGCGCCATGCCGATGTGGAGCCATTGATCGGCATGTTCACCAACTTCCTGCCGATTCGGGTCTGCTTGGAGGAGCGCCGCACCATTCTCGATCAGCTGCGAACTTTGAACGATACGATGATGAACGCCTATGAAAATCAGGATTTCCCGTTTGACCGGATGGTCGAGAAGCTATCGGCGAAATTGCCGCGCGGCCGCAATCCGCTGTTTGATACGATGATGATTTTCCACAACGAGTTTGACGGAGATACAGTACTGACCGCCGAGGGGCTCACCTTTGAGAACTATGACATTACAAAGGGGATTTCCAAGCTCGACTTTAAGCTTGATATCGGCTACGCGGATAACGGCGGGCTGCTCTGCGTCATGCAGTATAACACCGCTTTGTTCGCCGAAGAGACGATGGCGGGACTGATGAGGCACTTTACCGAGCTCATTGACTTTGTGCTGGCCGACCCGGATCGCGAGCTGGGGTCAATCGAGTTGTTCACCGAAGCGCAGCGGCGCGAACTGGCCGCGAAGAGACGCAATCCCGCAACGGAACGTGTCTTTGCCGTGACAGCCGCCTCCACCTTTACGGCGGATCCGATTCGCCCATACGTCAGCTGGTGGGGCCAGCAATTCGGAACGCGCATCGATGTCCGTTTTGCGCCGTATCACCAAGTGTTTCAAGAGCTTCTGAACCCGGATAGCTCTCTCTCGTCCGATGGCGATGCCGGACTGCTGCTCGTCCGCTTTGAAGACTGGCTGCGGGATGACCGCTCGCCGGAGGCTGAGAGAATCAAGAAGCTGGAACGCGCGCTCGGCGATCTGGTGCAGGCGCTGTCTGCGGGGCGGAGCGCGCGGCCGCTGTTTGCCGGGGTGTTTCCCGTGTCGGCTTCACTGGCTGCCTCTCCGGTCATGGCAAGTTATTTGGAGGAGCTGACGAATCGGTGGAAGCGAGAGCTGGAACGGCTGGAGCATGTCCATGTCATCGATTTCAGAGAGGTTGGCGCGATGTTTGGCGTCGAGCAAATATACGATGCAGCCGCCGATCAAGCTGCGCACATGCCGTTCACGCCAGAATACTACGCGGCAATCGGGACATTTACGGCGCGTCGCCTGTTGGCTTGGCAAGGACATCCGTTCAAGGTCATTGCAGTGGATTGCGACAATACGCTGTGGCATGGAGTGTGCGGCGAAGATGGAGCGGAAGGGGTGACCGTCGGGGAGCCTTACCGCGAGCTGCAACGGTATTTGCTGACCAAGCAGCAGGAAGGCATGCTGTTGGTGCTCGTCAGCAAGAACAATGACACGGATGTATGGAATGTATTCGACAACCATCCTGACATGCTGTTGAAAAAAGAACATCTCGCCGGCTGGCGCATCAATTGGAGCTCTAAGTCCGAAAATTTGCAGTCATTGGCGGAGGAACTCCGGTTGGGATTGGATAGCTTTGTCTTCATTGATGACAGCTCGTTGGAATGCTCCGAGGTTCAGTCGAATTGTCCGGACGTGCTCACGCTGCAGCAGCCCGGCGAACGGCAACTGCCGGCATTCCTGCAGCATGTGTGGGCGTTGGACCGCATCCGGGTGACGGAAGACGACAAGCGAAGAACCGAAATGTATGCAACGGAGCGCAAACGCGGCGAAATTCGCGCGTCGGCTTCATCGCTGCAGGCGTTCCTCGACGAATTGGAGCTGATGATGAGCCTCAACGAGGCGAGGGCCGGGCAACTTCCGCGCATCGCCCAGCTTATGCAGCGGACCAATCAATTTACGCTCCATGCGGACCGCAGCACGGAGAGCGGCTTGGCAGCCATTCTTGCGGAGCCTGATACGGCGTGCTGGGCGATCGAAGCCGCAGATCGATTCGGACGCTACGGTCTGGTTGGAGCGGTCATTACTAGATGCGAGCGCGGCATCTTGCATCTGGACGCCTTCCTCCTGAGCTGCCGGATTCTCGGAAGAGGAATCGAAGCAGCCGTGCTCAGCTCCTTGAAGCCGTACTGCCGTGAACGGCAGGCCGACTATATCGAAGCTGTCTGCACGCTAACCGGGAAGAACGAACCGATGCTGGCCTTTTTGAAAGCAGGAAAGTGGATCGTCATGGAGGAGACGGAGCGAACCGTGCGCTTCCGGCATGCGGTAGAGGATATTCCAGACACTATCGGCCATATCCAATGTGTCTGCAATGCGCCTCTTCCCGGAAACGAAGAGCCGCAGCGCGCCGAGAACGAAAGGCATCATACAGCAAATATCGTTACTGCCGCAGAGCGAAGCTTCGAGCAGCCGGCCTGGGAGGCGGTTGTCAGGGGCCGGGAAAATCAGACGCACCGGCATCAGCTTCTCCCGCTGCAATATTATAACGCGTCCCGACTGCTCCAACTGCCCGTGCAGGAAATCGAGGAGGGGGCGGCGCTGAGATCCGCATACCGTGCGCCCACCAATGAGGTGGAAGCGGCACTGGTGCAAATTTGGGAACAGGTGCTCGGAATCGGCAGCATCGGAATCGACGATGACTTTTTCCGTTTGGGCGGCAGCTCCCTTCATGCGGTCCGGGTTGAGATTGAAATGGAGAAGCAAGGTCTCTTCACGGATGGGCAGCAATTATTCAAATATCGGACGATACATCAATTGAGTCCGTTCATACGCGTCTCCGTCATGGATTGATTCGGAGCGGCTCTTATCGTATTCAAGGCATCTGCCGATAAAGGGAATCCTTTACGGCAGATGTCTTGCTTTTGCTTGGGAAATATAGGATAATGATTGCGTTTGTTATCATCCAGAATCATACATATGAACATATTGATGGCTCTCACAAATGATAAAGGAGACGTAAGAAAAATATGAATAACGAAGTAATGAATTCGATATATTCCCAAGTATCCATTAAGGATGGAAAAAAAGTAATCGAGAACATTCTTTTGGATATTTACTTCAAACCCGGCATTTCTACCAAGGATATCGCAAGGAAGACGCTGTTGCCGCTGCCGATCGTGGCTGCCATTAAGAAGGAGTTCGTCAAGGCGGGGATTATCGAACAAAATCGGGGAGTCAATTGTACTACGAAAGGTTTGCGGCTGGTCGAGCATACGATGGGCTATGGACATTTGGATCGCTCCTTGTACCAGCGTTTGAAGTATGATCAATGGCAGCGGGACGAGCTGCATGAGATGCTGACGAAGCTGGAAGGCGTCTTTGAGGGACGGCCTCAGGTCGATGTCACCATCGACCAGTCCCGGTGCACCCTGGAAACCAGCTTGAAGCGGGCCGTTCTCGCGCTTCGGCACGAGGCTCTTATCGGGAGGGATATCGTCTGTCTGGGGGATGATGACCTCGTCAGCGTGTCGTTGGCGTTTCTGCTGAAGCAGCTGTTTCGGCAAGATGCCCATAAGTCGAACACCCGCATTCATGTGTTTGAGATTGATAAACGCATCATCAGCTACGTGAATTATCTTGCTGAAGTCGAAGATTTGCCGATCGTGTGCTACGAAATGGATTTTCGCGAACAGCTCCCGTCTGACTTTTTGCGCCGTTTTGATTGCGTGTTCACGGATCCCCCTTATACGCAGCAAGGCATGTCGTTATTCGTATCGCGGGGAATCCAATTGCTGAAGCGGGAGATCGGGCTGCCCATCTTCCTCTCGTTCGCCCACAAATCACCGGATTTTGCCTTGGAGATGCAGCGTGAATTTTCGAGGATGGGCTTGCTTGTGACGAGTGTCTTGCCGCGCTTCAATGAATATATCGGAGCGGAAATTATAGGTAACACGAGCCAGATGATTGTGTTACAATCTACGGAAGAGACGAAGGAGAGCATTGCGCGTGATTATCGGGACGCACTCTATACAGGAGAAGTAAGACGCACGATCCGCGCCTACGAATGCAAACGGTGCAACCTCGTGACCGAGGTCGGATTTCAAATGACATGGCAAACGATCGAGCAGCTGAAGAAAGAGGGCTGCCCGAGCTGCCGCCATGACACCTTCGAGCTTATTCAAAAAAAGAACGCATAAGAACGCAGAATGGAGTCACAGCAAGATGCCGATCAGAGAAATGGAGCCGAATGACGTTGCGACTATCGCAAAATTTGAAACAGATATTTCTGTCATTTCATTCGGAGAGGATGCGATTACCGATCCTCAATTTCATGCCAAAAAGCTTGAAAAAGCGCTTCGTTACGAGAAAAAAGGGATGCTTGTCATGGAAGTCGACGGGAATATCGCAGGGTGGATGTGGATTACGCCACGGGAAAACTCAGTGACGAAAGAAACGTATGCGAATTTCAAAAGCTTCTATATCGAAGCATCCTACCGCGGCACCGACCATGTCGATGAACTGTTTGAAGCTGGAATGGCGTACTGCAAGGGGGAAGGAGCTGTGCATATTATCGGCAAGGTGCATGTAAGCAATTTGCCGATGCGGCTGCTCTATAAGAAGTACGGCTTTAAGCCGACACACTTGACGATGGAATTATTCTCCGGTGAAGCCGATGATTAAATGCGTAGTATGGGACTTGGACGATACGTTGTGGGAAGGGACGCTGAGAGAGGACGAAGCGGGCATCAAGCTGCTGCCGGAGATCGCCGCTGTCATCGATACATTGGATCGGCGCGGAATTCTGCATAGCATTGCCAGCCGCAACAGCTGGGAGCAAGTGAAAAGCAAGCTGGATCAGCTGGGAATCGCCCATTTTTTCCTGTACCCGCAGTGTCACTTCGATTCAAAAGCAGCGAGCATGGAGCGAATTGCCCAGGAACTGAACATCGGATTGGATACGCTGGCGTTTGTCGACAATGATCCATTCGAGCGATTTGAAGTGAACTATTATGTGCCTCAGGTGCGCACCTATGCCGCGCACCAATACCGGGAGCTTCCCGAGTATCCTGAATTTAAGGTTGGCCATGCAACCGATGAGACGGCGAGCCGGCGGCAATATATGCAGGCGCGCCAACTGCGGGAGGAAGCCAGAAAAGAGCACAAGGGCAGCCGTGAGCAATTTTTGAAGGAATGCCGGATGAAGCTGCAGATCCGAATGGCACGGCAAGAAGATTACCCGCGGGTGGTCGAATTGTCCCACCGCACCAATCAGATGAATAGTCTGTTGGAACGGATTGATTTCCCTTTCGTTGAATCGTTTTGCAGCCGGGACAGCCACTATTTATATGTGGCCAAGCTAGAGGACCGGTTTGGCGAGCACGGGCTGATCGGAACCTGCTTTGTGACCGCTGCTCACGACAGAATCGATATCAAGCTGTTTTGCATTTCCTGCCGGATTGAAGGCCGGGGCATCGCTGCTGCATTTTTGTATACGGTCCTGGAACGATTGGGGCGGCAGATGCCGAAGGCAACGACAGTGCGTTGCCAGTTAGTGCGCAAGCAACGGAATTTGCCGGCAAGGCTGTTGCTGGAGATGCTGGGCTTCAAGAAAACCACTACGGAAGACGAGCAATCCGCTTATATGCTTGACCTGCCGCTCCCGCGCAAGGCATTCGATTGGCTCGAGATAGGAGAATAAGCGATGAACCGTGATGCGATTGAACAAGAGATTGCGGACTTAATCAAAGGAATGCTTAATTTGCCGTTCGTCGATGGGGATACCGTCTTAGTCGGCCATACAGGCGTTCTGGATTCGATGACGGTAGTGAGACTGCTTGCGGAGATAGAGAAGCGGTTTGACTTTACATTGGACGAGGATGATTTGACGTTGGATTCCATAAGCAGCGTCAAGCGTCTGACGGAATGGGTGATTCAGAGCAAACAGGCGAATCATTAGAGGGTCGCAATGCTTTATTGGGAATATAATGATTCTCAGACACCGCGCCCCGGCAGGAATTTGTTCCTGCCGGGGCGCGGTGTTTTTTTGATCTTTACGGTCTTTTTGAACAGATGCTTAACAATTAGTGAACGCGAAAAAACAGCTATTATTGTAAAAGTCTGCATGTTATAATCGTGTTGAAATATATGACATCATGTGAAAATTTATGCATAAATGTGTTGGTTTTTGAGAGAAAGAGAGGTGAGCTTAAGGGTTAGAGGTTGTTCCAATCGTAAAACGATGCAGCCGCGACTGAAACAGATTCATGACGCACAAGAAAATTCTAAATCAATGGAGGAATTTCAATGAAGCCGAATGAACATGGGACAGCGAGTGTGACAGATAAGATGGCGCAAGACGCCGTAACCGTAGTTGGGTACTCGCATCAATTCAGCATACAGCCTGGTCAAGAACTGAACTTTATGATCGACACGGCGAGTTCCGTTTATACAGCTAGTGTCGTTCGCTTATGCGGCGGGATGCCCGATCCGGACAACTCGCCCGATTTGCCGACAGAACCGGTGCCGGCAGATTGTGCCGGCGAATACCCGGGACGACGCCAGATAACTGCTGCCGGCTCCTATGCCGAACTGCCTCTGCCGGCGGATTGGCTGCAGGACGGCGAGTTCTCGGCGCAGCTGTGGATGTACCCGACAATCCCGGTATACTGCCAGGCGCAAACGGTCTGGTCGGCACGCTCTGCCGACGGCGCATCTGGGGCCGATCTGACGCTGGAAAAGGACGGACATGTAACGTTTTCCTTGACCGGCGGCTGCGGGAAATCTGTTACAGTGCGCGCCGGAGCGCCGCTGAATGGACATGAGTGGTACTTCGTCGCCGTTCAATATTCCGCGCGCAACGAGGCAGCGACGCTCTTTGTCAGCCAACGTGACGGGTGGAAGCCTGATGACGGCACGCAGGTATGCACTGTGGCTGCTAAGCTGGACTATACGAACGTTGTCATCTCCCGCGTCCTGCTGGCTGCGGATTCGGACTCCAATGCGCCAGGGCGCGCAACTCGCCATTACAACGGAAAAATCGGCAACCCGCGGTTTTTCCGGGAGTATTTTACCGAGGGGCAGCTGCATGGCTTGTCGCTTGGCACGGACAAGGGAACGGATGGCGTGCTCCTCGTCGCCGATTATGATTTCGGCGTCGATATTTCATCGACGCGCCTTGCGGATCGGTCGGCAGGCGCGCACCACGGCACTTTGCGTCAAGGCGGCACCCGTGCCGTTACCAGCCATAATTGGACCGGAGAACAGGTGGACTATCGGCTCGCTCCGGAACAATACGCGGCCGTTCATTTTCATGACAACGACATAGAGGATGCCGGTTGGGAGACCGATATTACGTGGCGGATCCCAGAGGATTTACCCAGCGGCATATACGCGCTCAAATTAGAGGCTGAAGGGAGTATCGACTACATCCCGTTCTTTGTAAGGCCGGCTCAGGGAACCGCAACAGCACCGGTCCTGTTTCTGGCGCCGACCAATACCTACCTGGCTTACGGCAACGAGCGGCTGTTCAAACTGGCCAAGGAATATTTGGGCGACGACTATGTCCTCCCGCCACAGGACGTTTATTTAGACGAGCACCCCGAGCTGGGCAATTCCATTTACGACCTGCACAACGACGGCAGCGGCGTTCAATATTCTTCCCGGCTGCGTCCGATCATGAATATCCGGCCTCACTACCGCAACTGGCGGGCGGTGCGGCACTTCTCCGCCGATCTGTACATTACCGGCTGGATGGAGCGGCGGGGGCAAAGCCATGATATCGCAACGGACGAAGATTTGCACAATGAGGGCGTTGAATTGCTGCGGCCTTACAAGGTGCTGATTACCGGCAGCCATCCCGAATATTGGACGCGCCCGATGATGAAGGCGCTGGAGCAGTATTTGGCGGATGGCGGCCGCTTGATGTATCTGGGAGGTAACGGCTTTTACTGGGTGACAAGCCTGGATCCGGATCGGCCGCATCTGTTGGAGGTGCGGCGCGGCAACTCCGGTTCCCGCTCCTCGGACACCCCGCCAGGCGAGCTGTTTCACAGCACCACGGGCGAGCCGGGAGGCATTTGGCGCCACTTTGGTTATGTGCCTCAGCGCCTTGTCGGCGTGGGCGTCACCGCCTTGGGCGGCGGGTCGGCATGCGGCTACCGCCGTCTGAAAGACAGCTTCCATCCGTCGGCCCAGTTTATTTTTGACGGGATCGGCGATGACGAGATCATTGGCGATTTTGGATATGCCGCCGGCGGTGCGGCTGGCGATGAGATCGATCGCTACGATCTCAATTTCGGGACGCCTCCACATACGCTGTGGCTTGCAACGTCGACTGGGCATGATAATAATTACCAGTTCGTGCATGAAGATCAACTGCATACCGCGCCTGGTCAGGGCGGCTGTGACAATCCGCTCGTGCGGGCGGACATGACCTATTTCGATATCCATGGCGGGGGAGCGGTGTTCTCCGTCGGATCGATCAACTGGGCCGGGAGCCTTGCTTGGAACGACTATGACAATAATGTCGCCCGCATTAGCGACAACGTCCTGAAGCGGCTGCTTACGGAGCACGACATGCCCGTTACCCCATCGGCCGAGGGCGTATGAATGGAAGCCGGCATTTGCCCGGGCCTTTGCTGTCCCGATCATCGGAATATACGCGCTTAGGAGGAAATGAATCATGAAAAGTAAGCTTGCCGCTGTCGTATTGGGAATCGTGCTTGCATGCTCTACTTCGATCTTTCAAACCAACCAGTCGGCCGAGGCCGCTCCCGCCGCTTCTTCTATAAAGGCGAAAAACGTTATCTTTATGGTTCCGGATGGTTTTTCACCCGCATATGCTGCCAACTACCGCTTGTACAAAGGCGAACCATCCGTGATGGACCCCATGCTTGTAGGCATGGTAAGGACATACTCGGCCGATTCCGCGTTAACCGATTCCGCCGCTGCGGCGACTGCGATGGCGACGGGGCACAAGACGAACAACGGAATGATTGGGACGACTCCGGACGGGATACAACGCAAGACGATTCTCGAAGCGGCGCGTGAACAAGGCAAGACAACGGGTCTGGTAGCTACGTCGAGCATTACCGATGCGACTCCGGCCGCTTTTTCTGCGCATATTTTTTCCCGCGACGAAGAAAGCGGAATTGCGCCGCAGCAACTGGAAAATGCAGATGTCCTTCTAGGGGGAGGCAAGAACTTCTTTCTTCCTGAATCGATGGGGGGCAAGCAAAAGAACCGCAATCTTCTGGAAGAAGCAAAGCGAAGCGGTTACACCATCGTGGAGGACCGCAATCAACTGCAATCCGCAAGCGGAAGCAAGATTCTCGGCTTGTTCGCGGACGGAGACATGGCGCCCGAGCTCGACCGGGAGCATACGAATGAACCAAGCTTGAAGGAAATGACCGGCAAAGCGATCGATATTCTCCGCCAAAACAAGGACGGCTTTTTCCTGCTGGTGGAGGGGAGCCAGATCGATTCGGCCGGGCACTACAATGATGCCGCTTGGGCTATGAAGGACACGCAAGCGTTTGAAGACGCGGTCGCATTGGCATTCGACTTCGCCACAAAAGACGGCAACACGCTAATCGTCGTCGTCGGCGACCACGATACGGGCGGAATATCGGTTGGCGGGTACGATCAAACCTACGCCAAGCTTGAGGTGCTGCATCGTGTAAAGGCATCCGGACTCTATATGGCAGACAAGCTGAAGGCTGATAGAAGCAATGTCAAAGAAGTGCTCAAGACGTATGCGAGCATCGATGTGACTGCTGCGGAAGAAGCCAAAATTAAGAGCGCCAAAGATGCGATGCAGGCCATTAATGGCGTCATTAGCGAGCGTGCCCTGGTCGGTTGGATTACCTATTTGCACACCGGCGTGGATGTTCAAATGTATGCTATCGGTCCGGGTTCGGAATTATTCCGGGGATTGCATAACAATACAGATTTACCGCATTTGGTTGCGCAAGTGATGAACATCGATTTCGGAAATGACAGTCAGAAAAAGTAAAGATGTAATGGAAAAACCGAGAGAGCTTTGCTGCTTTGGTATTATCCCCTTTAAGTAGACACTCAAAAAAAACCTTGTGCTATCATGAGGAACAAGAGTGAACTTGGAGGGGATTTTTCTATGGCTAGAAAGGGACAAGTGTTTCAACAGTATACCGAAGAATTCAAACTAGCAGCAGTCAAAGCGTATTTAGAAGGGAAGGCCAGCTATAAAACGGTAGCGGAAAAGTTAGAAATCAGAAACTGTACCCAATTAAAAGTATGGGTAAGGAAGTGGCAGCATGGAGAAGCGTTCGATATCCGTAAAGGGGTATCGAATCCTCTTAAGGGACGTCCGCGTACAGCCTTTGACACTGTAGAACAAGAACGGGATTATTTGAAAGCACAGGTCGATTACTTAAAAAAGCGGTATCCAAATCTGGTAAAGGAGGCACGCTCCGTTCGCAGGATAACTACCAAGTGATTGAAGAGCTGCGTGATCTCTATGATGTTACGCGTTTGTTAGCCATTGCGGGGGTACCTAGGGCTAGTTATTACAAGTGGCGAGCGACACGGTCATTAAGGGCCGAAAGACAAACAAGGGATCACGAGATCAAGGAGCACATGATGGCTATTCACTTTGCGCACCCCTATTTTGGATATCCTCGTATGATGACAGCTTTATGGGAGGCTGGTTATCGTGTTAACCATAAAAAAGTATGGCGGCTTATGAAGGAATTATCTATCCAGTCCGTCATTAGCAAGAAACGAAAGCGTTCTAGTTCTACGCCTTCCGTCGTGTATCCTAACCGATTGAAGCGTCAATTCCATGCTGTAGGTCCGCAGCAGAAGCTAGTCACCGATATTACGCATATCTCCGACGGCACACGCTTTTATTACCTGTCGGCGATACAAGATCTGTTCAACAATGAAATTGTGGCTTGGCAATTATCCGAGCGAAACGACGTAAAGCTGGTGCTGGATACGATTGAGCAGTGGACACGAAAAAGAGACGTTTCGGAAGCCGTGCTCCATTCGGATCAGGGCTTCCAGTACACGTCTCAGGCCTACAACTCACGATTGGAAGCATTCAGCGTCAAAGGCAGCCACTCTCGCAAAGCAACCTGCCTGGATAACGCCTGCATCGAATCCTTCTTTTCGCATCTCAAAACAGAGAAGTTGTATCTTCACCAGTGTACGTCAGAAGTTGAGATTCATCAAGCTGTAGAAGAGTATATCTACTTTTATAATTATCAGCGCTTTCAAGCCAAACTCAAACAGCGCGCGCCAATTGAGTATCGGCACGCGCTGGCTGCATAGCTTTTTTCATCTGTCTACTTGACAGGGGTATGACCACTTTCTCGGTTTTTATTTGAGTCAAGGCTCTATATGAATGGAAAGGTGCAGTTGTCAAGGCACTTCTAAGCTTCTTCCAAGGCCCCTGCCGGTCCGAAAAACTCGTAGTGAATGCGGTCGGCTGATACGCCAAGTTCTTTTAAGGCCCGGTAGATGGCCTTCATGAACGGGACCGGCCCGCAGAAGTATACGTCCGCTTGCTGCCAGACATCTGCCGGCATAGTCGCGGCGAGCCACGCTTCATCGATAAATCCTTGATGGTCGCAGGCGTCGCCTGCCTCGGGGCGCTCATAGCAGACGAAGCTGCGGATGCGTTCGTTCGCTTCCGTTACGGTACGGACCTCTTCGCGCAGCGCGTGCATGCGGCGATTTTGCGCTGCATGCACGAAATAGACGTCGCGCGCTGGCTCGTGCTTCGCCAGCGTATGCAGCATGCTCAACATCGGCGTGAGCCCAACGCCGCCGCTGAGCAGGATGACCGGCGACGAAGCTCCTGTGCGCAGCGTGAAATCGCCGGCTGGCGCGGTAGCCTCCAGCGCATCGCCTTCCCGAACGGCATCGTGTAAATAGGAGGATACGACGCCGGCAGTGCCGCTGTCCAATCCGTCTTCGCGTTTGACGCTAATACGGTACGTGTCTTGGCCGGATGCATGGGACAAGCTGTAATGGCGCAGGTGAAAATTGTCCTGCCCTGCCGGCTTCACTCGCACGGTCAAGTATTGTCCCGGCAAGTAAGCAGGCAGAGCACCGCCGTCAGCTGGCTTCAGGTAGAAGGAAGTAATGACATCAGACTCCTTCACCTTGCGGTCTACGATGAAGTTGCGGAACCCTTCCCAGCCGCCTTCTTGGTTGGCTGCCGCCTGATACATCTCCTGCTCGACCGAAATGAATGCGTCCGCAATGACGCCGTATGCTTCCGCCCATGCTTGAATGATGTCGTCGGTAGCGGCATCGCCCAGCACGTCTTTAATAGCCAGCAACAAATGCTCGCCGACGATGGGATAATGCTCCGGCCGTATGTTCAGGGCGCGATGCTTGTGCCCGATTTGCTTCACGACGGGAATAATGGTCTCCAGCCGGTCAATGTTCGCTGCCGCGGCATAGACGGCATTCGCGAGCGCTTGCGATTGGCGGCCTTGACGCTGGTTGGCATGGTTGAATATGTTCAGGAGCTCGGGATGCCGCTCGAACATTAATTCATAGAAGCGCTTCGTAATATCGGGCCCTCGTTCTGCCAAGACGGGCACCGTCGCTTTGACCAATTCAATCGTACGTGGACGTAACATAATACTCATCCTCTCTTTGTGTCAGAACCGACATCTCTTTATCTTCGATATTTTTGCTCGTTCATATTCACATGTGTAAAGTACACCTTCATTGTACGAATGTGATATATATCACAATGTGATCTCGGTCACAGTGAATATGAGATATATGTGAACGAAGGGGAAGAACGTCAGCGTGCGGCGGAGGAGAGGCTTCTATTTCTGCTTGCATAATGATTCAATTACAGGCAGATTGGGCACACGCGCCATGCAGTCATTTACGAATCTCCAATCGGCGCAAATGACATCGATGAGGGAGCATTTCAACGAAAAGCACAGAGGGTTGCGCAGAAACGTGGCGCAGAATCGACAGGATTCACATTTACGGCGGCAGAACGTGAACGGGGGCGGAATATGAAGCATATGTCCGGTTCAGCTGGAATATACATTATGGTATAATGCAAACAAGAAGTGCAAACTGCACACAAGAATTCAAAAAATTACAAAAGAAAGGATCAGGATACCAATGTGTCCCCGAAGGATGCTTCCCCAAAGGACAGTCTGGAAACGTTATGATCTTTCTTACATCTAGCTTCTTCTCGCCGATAGTTAACTAGTCGCCTGACGGTAAGACTGACCGCGAAGGAAGCGTGAAAAAATGATGCTGCGAAGGATGAATACCTCATCCCGTTTTCTCGCCGTCGGTCGAAGGACTATTTTACGGATGACGAGAGGGAATGAAGATGAGGAGAAACGAACAATTACGTCAAATTAGTTGGATGTTGTTTGGCTCGATACTGTTGGCTTTCAGCTATTATCACATTAATTTTCAAAATCATTTGGCTGAAGGCGGATTCGTCGGTTTGGCGCTGCTTGGAAAGTACGCATTTGATTGGTCTCCGGCGCTGACCGTATTGCTGCTTGATATTCCGGTTTGTATCGCCGCCTGGTTTTTCAAAGGGCGGATCTTCATTATGAACACGGCGATTGCTACTGGCGTATTCTCGTTAACGTACGAGCTTTGCGAACGCTATTCGCCTTTGGTTATGAATTTTGGCGATAACATGGTGCTGGCGGCAGTTGTGTCCGGTATATTAACCGGTCTGGGCGCAGGGATCGTTTTGCGCCACGGAGGCGCAACGGGCGGCGACGATGTTTTGGCGCTGTTCTTGAGCCGCGTGACGAGCTTAAGCGTTGGCACGGTGTTTATTCTATTTGATATAGCGGTATTGCTGGTATCCTTGTTCTACCTGCCGCTTGCAGACACGTTGTATACGATTTTGGCGGTCAGCATTGCAGGGCAGATCATTACATGGACAGTACAGGTTGGAACGGCTCGCCGCCGCTCTGTGCCTGTGCGGCCAGCGGTCGGGCACCAACATGGATAATTGGAAGGCAAGACCATTAGTAGAACCGTTCGATTGCTTCCCCGGGAGGAATCGGACGGTTCTTTGTCATATATCAGCAGTGTCCAAAGATATAGAAGATAAAATAAATAAAAGCAGAATGAATGTTCGCCCGCCATCTGTCATAAGCTTCTTCCAAGGACAAGTGAAGGAGGGGCGCAGTATGGAATCTCTGATGAAAGCGATGCTTGACAAGCTGCCGCCGTGGTCGTATCAGCTGTTCGCAGTCGTTATTGCGGCAGGCTTGGTGTTTTATTTCATAAAAACGTTATATATCAATAAAAAGTTCACCGAGGTTATTCACGAAGTGCTTCACCGGGAGGATCGGCTCCAAAGCTTGCAGGCGAGGGTGGACGAACTGCAAACGGTTGGCCTTAAGACCGAGCAAGCTTCTCAGCAGACCTTGTCGGCGCTCAGGAGCATCAAGCCGTTCGTAGAGTCGTTAAATGGGCTGCGCGCATTGGACGATCCGTATACCGTGCTTCATGAATCGGCCTTCTTATTGCAGCGCATGCTCGATATGCTGGCAGTGGACATGAAATGCTTCCCCGGCGGTCATCACCGCTGCGGCATTTGGGTATATGAGGAGCCTTTTGTGATGCTTCATATGGCCTCCGCCGGATTTCCGAAACACTATGTGGAGACGCGGCGGCTGCATATCGATCGCTCGGTTGTCGGACGCTCCTTCCGCAAGCAGATGACCGTGCAAAGCGCGGATGTGCTGAGGGATGAGGATTGGGAGCGCAATCCCGACTCCAAAAGTCCTTACCGCGCCTTAATCTGCATTCCGCTTGGATCTTTCGGGGCGCTCACGATAGACGGATTGGAGGCGTTCAACGAGTCGAGCGCCGTTATCGGCGAGCTGTATGCCGCTGTCATTACAGGGATTATGACGGAGCGGCAAGCCGCTTTGGGAAGATGCGGGGAAGACAGAGGGCTGCCGTCATCGGCAGACTTGGCCTAGCGGACGCTGTACAGCCGACTGCTAGAGAGTGCGGAACTGGCTATTCCATAACATAAGATCATTCCGCGGTTATGCCAGAAATGACCTTATGTGCTGTTATTTCCGGAACAAAGACAACAACAGAGATGCGACGACGCTAATAATGATGCACGTGACGATCGGAAAGTAGAAGGTTGAGTTTTGCTTTTTGACAATAATGTCTCCAGGCAGCCTGCCTAGAGGAATCAACCGGCTTACAGCCGCCCAGAGCACGCCGATAACGATGAGCGCGATGCCTAATCCGATCAATATTTTAGGAATGGATGGCATATGCAACGAACCTCTTTCTGCAACGTATTGGGTTATGCGTAGTTGTAAATCTATTATACCCTTTGAAAACGTTTTGCGGCGCAGACGAGCGTCGAAATATTAGCGTGGAAAAGGAAGTGAACATATGCAGCACCTGCAAGTAAGGGATAGGGCTTTGGCAGAGCGGATGGTGCATCCGGATAGCGATGTTATGTTTGCCGGCATCCTGGCAGGCGAGCATCCGGGCGAAGTATGGGTGACATGTCAGAACCGAAGCTGGCGTTCGTATGGTCTTACGGGCTTGGCAGCTTTTATATGACGGGAAGGGATGAAGACCGCTTTATTGCCCGCTCATTTAACTCCTTTCTTGAAAGTGAAATTATGCCTTTTCTTAAAAAACAGGATGTGCATTGGATTGAACTATCCGCGGACAGAGAAGAGTTATATGCGTCGCTGCAACAAGCTCTTAGGAACAGAGAGCTCCATCAGGACTGGCAGTTCGTATACAAGGAACAGCCCTTCATAGCTGGAGAGACGATGGGCACAGGGAAGCTTGCGATTCCGTCACAATATCGTGTCGCGGAGATGAATCGGGAATTCATCCATACCGTAACGGAAGGAAAGATAGGGAATGCAGACTTTCTGCTCGGGTATATGCTGCCGTTTTGGGGGACGATGGAACAATATTTAGCCAAGGGCTGGGGATATGCAGCATTGACGGAACGTCAAGAAATTGCCAGCATAGCAGTCAGCACGGTTCAGTATGGCGGTTATCACAATATCGGAGTAGAGACGTTGGAGCCGTATCGGCGTCAAGGCTTATCCGGCGGCTTGGTCCAACTGCTGCTGCAAAAATACCGCAGGCACGGCATTCAGCCTTGGTGGGATTGCATGGAGGAAAATACAGCCTCGCAGCGGACTGCGGAACGGGCCGGACTGTCCCTTGCATTTCGCTATAAATTGTTGTGGTTCCGGTTCTGTCCGTGACAAACGCTCTAAATTGTACCTTTTCTTGACAACCGTCACAAATGCGGTTACGAAATTCAGGGTTTTGGGTTATACTATGGGAAGAAAGGCATACCAATCTAAGGGAGGGGTAGAAAATGAGTCATTTCACTATCAATCTCACGCAAATTGGTGGCGCTTATCAACAAGGCGATTGGAAGCTTGTCGACTCCATTTATTCAAGTGCCAGACAACGTATCTCCCAAGGTGGTTCCGTTCTTTTACAAAGAGACGTGCCGAATGGCCCTTCCATCATGGTAAGGAAGTTCGAGCAGTCAGAAGAACTGGAAGAGTGGATCCGGCATATGGAAGAAGAATACTGCCTTGCGGAACCTTATTTGTTGTAACCATGTGATGAAAATATTCGGCCGCTGATTATTCAGCGGCTTTTTTGTTGCTTCGGCCGTGTTCAATTTCGGAGCGGTAGGGGACCAGCCTATCCTGTACGCTTCTCTGCCTTGATCTGCGCGGTTGTACATGTTAACCTATATCTTATAGGAAAAATTACGATTTGTCGGATTTTACATGACTTCAGGAGGTGCGCATATGGCAACAACCCGTTTGATCCAGAGTAGGCGAAGCCATATCGGCTTTTTATTTATTATACTCCTGCTGTTGTTCTCTATCTTCACCCCGTTTATCGCGGAAGAAGACCGCGCATTCATGAACGGCTCCTCGAAATGGGTCAAAAATTTCAGCGATCACCAACTCACGGGTGCTGCCCGGCATATTACCGCTTTAAAACATCTTAGGATACATAAAATGGCGTTGATATTCGTTATTTTCTCCATGTTTATTATAAAGAAAGTCTCCTTTCCTATCCTGCATTTTCACACCCGTTTTTCAGTCATCATGAAACGTTTATTTCTCATGCCTATCAAATTCACCTCGACGTACGTGGCTTATTCCCGATAATTCGACAGCTTGGTCTAATCCCGTTTTTTACCATGCGAGTATTTTCGTGCGTTTTTGCATTTATGCTTTATTTTATTAAAGTTATTTATTTCACAATAGCTCATTGTGTAAATCACGACATGTTGGAGGTAATTGCATTGAATATACGTGAGTCTGATCTGCCTGGAATCGGCCGCAAATACCAAATTGAATCCCGCAACGGAGATATGTTTGTCATTATTATCCATGATGACGGACGCAGGGAAATATACCATTTTGATCGACTTGATGCGGAAGAAAGCGTGTCAATGGTCTCGCTGGAGGATGACGAGGCCAGACAGATTGCGGGCATCATCGGCGGAATGACGTATAAGCCGAAGGCGCTGGAAACCGTTGAAGTTGCATTGGATGATCTGATTATTGAATGGTACAAGATCGAATCCCATGCCAAATGCGTCGGCAGAACGATTGGGGAGTTGAAGGTCCGCGAAACAACCGGGGCTACCATTATCGCCGTTATTGAAAAAGAGCAAGCAAAACAAATAAATCCTGGGCCGGATTATACGTTGTCAGCTTATTCCACGCTTGTCGTAGCTGGAGAGAGGCAAAATCTGAGGTTGCTCAAGCAATTGCTGCTGAGCGGACACGATTAAAAACGGACAGCATTCGGGAGCTAGTAAGGCAGCTGCCATGCTGCATGGTTTAGTTTTCCCTGCATGTGTATCAAGGTTCGGGGCGAACGTCTCGAGAGTACTCGCGTCTAAATCTTCGAATTAGGGGGAAACATGGATACAATTATATTTGAAGTAGGACTTGCGATCGCGTTAATCGGACTTGTCGGTGTCATCGCTGCCAAGCTCCGCTTTTCGGTTATCCCATTTTATATCCTTGTTGGAATGGCTGTGGGGCCGCATGCCCCTCACTTTTGGATTTTTGACTTCCGATTTATTGAAAGTTCCGTATTTATTGATTTTATGGGCCGGATGGGCGTGCTCTTTCTGCTCTTTTATTTGGGGCTGGAATTTTCGGTCGGGCGACTGATCAAGTCAGGCAAGTCCATTGTTGTAGGCGGAATTACTTATGTCGCGATCAACTTCGTATCAGGGCTTCTGGTCGGCTGGATCATGGGCTTGCCCCTTCCCGAAACGCTTGTCATCTGCGGCATTATGACTAGTTCTTCCACGGCCATTGTCGCCAAAGTGCTGGTTGATCTAAAGCGGACTGCCAATCCGGAAACCGAAATCATAATGGGCATGATTATGTTTGATGATTTGTTTATCGCCATTCATATGTCCATCTTGTCAGGGCTCGTATTGAGCGGGGCAGCCTCGTTCACGGCCGTGATGTTGACATCCTTGTCCGCGCTTGCTTTCATTTTATTGTTTATCATTTTGGGCAGAAAAATCGTGCCTGCCATCGACAAAGTATTGAATGGCAAGTCTTCTGAATTGTTCCTGCTGCTTGTGTTGGCGTCCCTTTTTCTCATTGCAGGCTTTTCGGAAACGCTGCACGTGGCGGAAGCGATCGGGGCGCTATTGGTCGGGCTCGTGCTGGCAGAGTCTGCGCATGTGAAACGGATTGAACATCATGTGATGAACTTCCGCGATTTCTTTGGCGCCATGTTTTTCTTCAGCTTCGGCTTGACCATCGATCCTTTGTCCTTAGGCGGGGCGATCGGAATGGCTGTCGTGGCCGTCATTCTAACGATTATAGGCAATGTCATCTCCGGCATGTTGGCAGGACGCGCAGCGGGGATGTCTCCCCGGGCATCTGCCAATATCGGATTCACGCTTGCATCGCGCGGCGAATTCTCCATTATTATGGCGAATATCGGCAAGGCAGGAGGACTGCTGCCGGTCGTGCAATCTTTTGCGGTAATGTATGTTCTAATTCTCGCTATTTTAGGGCCGCTCATGACTAAAGAGTCAAAAACGATTTATAACTTCTGCCACAAATGCATACATTTAGGGAAATCGGCCGTACCGCGGAAGAAGAAGCAAGGCAAGCAGCAGGAGAAAAAAACGGAAATAGAGAATTGAATGACTTATGAAGGCAAAGAAAGCTCCGGAGTGATCCGGGGCTTTTTTTGTATTTCATTTCTATGACGGGCCGCCATGTGAAATAATGGAGTGAGATCATATCGATATGAACCTTCAAGGAAAGAAAAATGAAGTACTATGTCTGTTACAAAAATAGACGAATTTTGGGCCCGCTGACGAAGGAAGAAGCGGTCCAGCAATTGTTCGAGCTCAGAGGAGCATTTAAGCATTTATATGTCCTTATTGTTGATGAGAACGGGAAAACAGTTGGGCGGATTGGTCGAAAACGTTAAGGTCGCGGGTCACGTGGCCATGTGTGGAAAGTGATTTGCAGCCAAGTTGAGGGTTACCGGGAGCCGATACCTGCTGATCATGAATTAACTTTTAATTCGTCTCGTATTATTCCGTGACTCGTCCCTATCAGCACTTCTTTGCCATGTTGATTCCGATAAATTGACTTTAGAGCTACCTTTTTAATTCCTTCCATTTGTTCAACGCTTGTGAGAGTTACCTCACAGGTAATCGTATCTCCGGTAAAGACAGGTCTTACAAATTCACTAACCATTTCTCTTGCGATGTAATTTAAATCCCCGCCAATTTTAGTTCCAATGCTTGCAGTAAATAAACCGTGAATCATTAAACGCCCCTTATCATCGCGTTCAACATGATGCTTTCCTTGGTCGCCTGAAAGATGCGCGAATTGCAAAGTTTCTTCCTCAGTAAAGGTTCTTTCCCAAGTAAAGACATCACCAGCTTTAATGTCCATTTTATCTCCTCCTTTTCAAACTAATATTCATTTTTTACCTTACCATAAAAATTTAGGGAAATGAATGCTGGTTTGTATTTTCGCAAGAAGGTGATGGACCTGAAACATTGATATAAAAGGAGGTTTTGCAAAAATAAATTGGGCGCCCCTTTCGGGACGCCCTCATGGGAGAGGAGAAACCGGACGAAGAGCTTATGGGGAAACGTAAGTCTTCTCCGCGGTTGTCTACGACATTCAATGATGTCGATACCTTAATGATTGCCCGTCTGGCGAAAAATATACATGCTTTTCACATTACTCCTTTTATTTTTCGGCCGGCTTCAATAAATCCGCGTCTGAATTGACATCCTAACTTTGATTATGGCATGCTTGCCGTATTTCAATTAACTGCAAAAGGAGACTGACCATGAACCATCTCATAGTATACGCCCATCCAAACCCGAACAGCTTCAACCATGCTATTCTGGAGACCGTTCAATCCGAGCTTGCCAACCAAGGCCACGAAGTGCGGGTTCGGGATTTATATCAATTGAAATTCAACCCGGTGCTGTCCGGGGATGACTTTGCCGCATTTCAACAACACAAACTGCCGCCCGATATTGAAGAAGAGCAGCGGCATATTGCTTGGGCGGAACATATCGTCGTTATCTATCCGGTATGGTGGGCCGGGATGCCTGCAATATTAAAGGGATACATCGATAGGGTATTCAGTTATGGGTTTGCGTATAAATACGGGGAACAGGGCAATATCGAGCAGCTGCTGAAGGGGAAAGCGGCGCTGCTGGTTTCCACGCACGGAAATTCAGAGGAAAACTATCGTCAGAGCGGGATGTACGAGGCGATGAAAAAGACATCGGATTACGGTATTTTTGAATTTGTCGGCATGAAGGTGTTGGCGCATTCATTCCCCGCATCCGTGACGACGGTGGACGATGCCGCGCGTAAAAGCATGCTGGGCGAGGCGCGGCAGTTGCTCAAGGAATTACACGCATAAGGAAAAAACCTCTCCTGCACTCTTTCTGGATCAAATTCAGAAAGAGTTTTTTATTCGGGAAGCAACAATTTCAATTGCTTTTCCTTTTTCAAAAGGCTAGAAAATATGTTACGATAAACGTCGAAAACATGTCATATATGATGTGAACAAGCAAAATGCACAGCAAAGAACGGGTGAAGTCAGTTGAGAGTGATATCAGGAACGGCAAGAGGCCGCTCGTTGAAGCCGGTGCCGGGCATGGGGACGCGTCCGACAACCGATAAAGTGAAAGAGGCGTTGTTCAGTATGATCGGCCCATATTTTGATGGCGGACGTGCGCTGGACTTATTCGCCGGTACAGGCGGATTAGGTATTGAAGCGGTCAGCCGCGGAGCGGAAATGGCGATCTTCGTCGACAAAGATCCGAAAGCGGTTGAAGTCGTGCAGCACAATGTGGAGTCTGCCGGCATGAAGGAACAGTGTGAAGTGTACCGCAACGATGCGCGGCGCGCGATCAAAGCGTTAACGAAGCGCGGCATGCAGTTTCAATTGATTTTTCTGGACCCTCCTTATCGATTAAAGGATGCGGACGAATTGCTTATGAGCATGTGGAACGGCGGTCTTATCGGGCGCGATGCAACGATTGTGGTGGAACATGACGCCAGACACCAGTATCCTTCGTCAATCGGCCCGCTATATGTATGGAAACTGGCAGATTACGGAGAAATCGCATTGACGATGTACAAAGTATCAGACGAAATTCCGAATGCACCCCAAGCTCCCCCCCGAATTAAGGAACAATGAACGACACGGGCAATGCGGGTACATGTTCAAACGGCGTTCTTTTTGAACGACCTTTAGAAAGGAGCAGGTGAGCATATGACAGACATGATAGCGCATCAACCGCGAATTGCGGTATATCCGGGAAGCTTCGATCCGGTAACGCTTGGGCATATAGATATTATTCAGCGCGCGTCGAAGCAGTTCGACAAGCTTATTGTCGCGGTATTGAACAATTTGAGCAAAAATCCGTTATTCAGCGTTGAGGAAAGAACAGAAATGCTGCGTCAAGTGACGCGCGGCATGCCGAATGTGGAGATTGACAGCTTTCGCGATCTGCTCGTCAACTATATGGAAGCCAAGCAGGGACATGTCATCGTGCGCGGCATCCGTTCTGTGACGGATTTTGAATACGAGCTGCAGATGGCGTCCACGAATCAGAAGCTGAATCCACAGGTTGAAACGATATTTATGATGACAAACCCGAAATTTTCTTATTTAAGCTCCAGCATGGTCAAGGAGATCGCGCGCTTTAGCGGAGATGTAAGTGAAATGGTAACTTCGGAAGTTGAAGCAGCGATGCGATTGAAATATAAAGATTTCAAATAAGCAAGTGTCAAGGCGCTGGGCCTTATCGACGTCTACTGATCTGCCTCAGCACGCGTGAAACCGTGATGAAGCAAATCAGCAGCAAGCCAAGCCACGGTATGAGCACAAGCGACTGTGACCAGCCTGTATAAGCGGCTAGAGACAGTAACGTGTCGCGCAGCGGAGATGATTCGAGCGAAGCGCCCGCATGCATCGCGGGAGCGGACAAGCCCGGCACTGTCTCAAACACCGATACTGCTGCATCCGAATCGTGGAACAAGGCTTGCAAAGGCCACCATAATACATATGTCAGCAGAAAAGCCGCAACTGCATGGACAATGCGGGAAGCCAAAAAGCGAACGTAACGCAGATCGGTCCCCTTCATCAGGCTGTGCACCTGCATATGAGCGCTTGCGCCGCTCCATGCGATAACGGCGCCAAGCAGCGCGGTCTGGAATAACGTCGATTGAAATGCTGCCGAGCCAAACGTGTAGGCGCCCAAATTTACCTCGAGCAGCCCGTTCAGCATGAAGCTGCCGAGCTCCTGCGGAATTGCGATCCGCAGCACTTGGATAATGACCGAAAAAATCATGATATATCCGCCAATCATCATGAGCGTCTGCACGGCGGAGGTGACGGCGTCACCGAGCAGCTTGCCGAAGGGCCGTCCATCCTGGCGGTGAGCAAGCTCCATCGCATCGAACATGCGGCGGTAGAAGGGCAAATGCTTGGACCGCTGGAGTTCGCTGATGCTAACCGATTCCGGTTCGGAATGAAAAACGTCGGCAGACCGCAATATAAACATGGCAACAATTGCGGATGCCCAATGGACGATCGCAATAATGAGGCCTACTTCAGCCTTCTGCACGAAACCGACGCCGACGACGGCAATCATAAAAATCGGGCTGCTCGCATGAGATAACCCTAACAGTCTCTCCGCTTCGCGGCGGGTGATGGCTTGTTGCTTGCGCAGCCGGATGACGGCCTCCGCACCGGCGGGATAACCTGCGGTCCAGCCGACAGACCACGCCCAGCCGCCGACACCCGGAAGCCGGAACAATACACGCATTAATGGATCGAGGAGAACGCCCAGCCCATGGACGAAGCCATAGGCAAGCAGCATTTCGGATAACACCAAAAAAGGAAGCAGAGCAGGAAAGATAATATCCCACCATACCTTTAGGCCTTGGAGAGAGGCTTGAAATGCTTGATCGGGATAAGACACGATGCAGAGCACGAGCAGAACTGCCATGCCTCCCATGACAAGCGTAAACAGCGGGTGCTGGGTAACGGACGAGCGCGATGAGAACATGATGTTCACCTCTCTTCAGGAAATCGGTTGCGTCAAAAGTGAATAGAACGGATCCTCAAACAGATCGGAAATACGGTTTACTTCAACATACTTACGCGACAGGGACGGGCATTAGACCAGGTTTGTACAAAGCCGCGTCTTGCTTGTATGGAATAAAGATGAAAGCAGCAAGGGAGGTAGGGAGCGATGCGAGAAGAGACGATGCAGCATGGCCGCAAGCCGACGCGGCCACGGATGCATGGCTGGAAATGGTTCTTCGCCGGACTCCTCTTCATGTATGTCATGGTATATATGCCAACGCCTTATGTCATATTTACGCCGGGCAGCGCCGAGGAAGTGAAGCCGATGGTCAACGTGAAGGCGGGAGACGACACCGAGGCAGGAACGTTCATGTTGACAACGGTGCGCCGGACATATGCCAATATTGCCCTGTTAGTGTGGAAAGCGTTCGATCCGAATGCTGAATTCGGCAAAAAAGAGGAATCTCTCCGCGGAAGAACCGAACAGGAGTATGCGACAGAACAAATGTTCAATATGAGTAATTCCCAGCTAGGCGCCGTGTTGGCCGCTTATAACCAACTAAACATACCCTACAAGTTGGAGTCGCAAGGCATATATGTCGTCTCCAATGACCCAAAGCTTGCCCATAATGAATTACAGACGAACGACCGCATTATGGAAGTGGACGGAGTGAAGGTCAATGAATTCGCTGATTTGCAGCAGGCGCTGCAGGGGCGCAAAGCAGGGGAAACGTTGCAGCTCAAGGTGCAGCGCGGCCAAGAAGAGAAGTCCGTCAATGCTACGCTGGTTGAAATCCAGGATGGCAATGACCCGAGCAAGAAGCGGGTCGGATTTGGCCTTTATTACGGGGAGAAAAAGGATGCCATTCCCGCAGACCGCAATAAAACTGTAACTTTTAAAGAAAGCGATATCGGAGGTCCTTCTGCGGGGCTGATGTTCACGCTGGAGCTGATTAATCGGTTGTCCCCCGGCGATCTGACCCAAGGCCACCGCATTGCCGGAACCGGAACAATCGATCCGGAAGGCAATGTCGGCCCGATCGGCGGGGTTCGGCATAAAGTTGTAGCGGCCGATCGGGAACGGTCCGAGCTATTCCTGGTGCCGGAAGGCAACTACGAGGAAGCGCAGGCGAAGCTGAAGAACATGAATACGAAGATGAAGCTCGTTCCAGTCCGGACGCTGCAGGATGCGCTTCAGGCCATCGAGCAGCTCGGACCGGCGAAGTAGCGGTGGGGAATACCGCAAGCAAAGCCAGCGTCACAGCGCAGGTGACCGGGAAAGCCCGATAAGCAGGCGGGAGACAGGCGGTTGGCATAGAAGCCGACCGCCTGTCTTTCGTCATGAAGCGCAGCTATATCCGGCGCGGCGCCTCATAGTAGTCCCGAAAGGCGGCGCGCGCATTCCATGGAGTGAAGGCGTTCGCGTACAAGGCGGTTGCGCGCGTGTCGGCCGGTATGCCCGAGAACCCGCCGAGGCCGGCATTCTCCCGGCTGACGCTCAAGACGACGGGAAGCTCGGCGGTCTTCTTCATTCGCTTCAGCAGCATTCGGCCGTGATCGCTAAAGCCAAGCACCCGGATGTATGAAGGGCCTTGCGCAATGGCATCCGGTCCGAAGTGAAACTTGTCGTGATGAAGCAAAATGTGTGCGAGCGTGCGCTGCAATTTCGTGCGTGTATACCGCTTCGTCTTCAATTCATTCAAAAGCGCTTCGACGCTAGGATCCTTCAAGCGCTGCAGCGCTTGCTTGATGCGGTGCTCCAACCCTTCCGTCACCTCGAGATGCTGAGCCAGCGCTTCGGGTGATAGCAAATGGAGCTGATACAACAGTTCGCGCACAAAACGCTCCCACCCCATCGGGGCTCTGCCGCCTGCCATTTCCTGCTCCAATATTTTCAGCGTGGGCTGTGGAATATAAGGGGAGCATGCTTGCACGTTGCCCGTCTCTGCCCACAGGCGGCGAATCGCCGTAGCGCTCGCAATCGGGTGGTTGGATACGTTCTCATCATGATATCCGGCCTGCCGTCTCCCGATCGTGAAGGGCTCGATGTCGCTCCGCAGCCTGCGCAATGCAAGCATGTAGTGCAGGCCGAGCGAATTGTTGGGCTCGGCGAGCCAATTCATGCCGCCTCCGGTTGCGGTGTGGGCGGAACGCAGGGATATGCCCGTATCCGCGGCTTCTGCGCCGCCATCCTCCAGGGCGTGTCCTGCGGCGCAGGCGTAAGCGGCCGGGTAGCTGCGTCCCGCCTTCAGTTCCTCCCGCAAGCGGCGGGCAAAGCCTATCGGCTCCTTCACAAGCGCGGCGGCCGCTTGCTCGAGCGGACGCAAGTCGCCTTGCTCGCTGCCGAAGCAGAGCGCATCGACGACCCCGGTCGCCTGCAGCGTCGCCACAGAGCCATAGGCGAACCACTCGGCGGGTTGAACGGCGTATGCGATCGGCAGCTCCAGCACGAGATCGACGCCGCCCGCGAGCGCCATGTCCGTGCGCGCCCATTTGTCCGCCAGCGCCGGTTCGCCGCGCTGCAGAAAATGACCGCTCATGACGGCGACCGCCGCATCGGCGCCTGCACATTTTTTGGATTGTTGGAGATGATATAAATGACCATTGTGCATCGGGTTGTATTCCACGATAATTCCGACGGTTCTCATTCACGTCTCTTCCTTTCAGGCGCGGAATGCGGTAATATGGTATGTCAATGGATGATTTTCACGGCAATTCGTTCGCGGTATCAATCAAATCATACCATGGATTAATGAATTTCAATAGAAACGGATCTTGTCCTGTCCCTGAGAAACTGTCAAACGAATTTGGTTGACAAAGCATGACGTTAATCGCTATAATTAATTTTGTTTGTTTGGAGTGATGATATATGGAATTTCATTATCGTGACGTTGCCGTAAAAGGAGAGGAAGCGCAGATTCATTCAGCGTTTGCAGCTGACGACATTGTGCGGAATCGCAATGACGTTTCCATCTCGAAGCCGGTTGATGTCGATTTGACGGTGAAAGCGGAAGGCGACGGAAGTGTTGGCGTGCATGGTCAACTGACCGCTACGCTGGAACTTGTATGCTCTCGTTGCTTAAAGTCGTTTACCGACACATATGTCATTCCGTTTGATGAGCAATTTAAGCTGACGGACTCTACTGATCTTCCTGCGGAAGGCGAGGAGGACGATGTCATTTCGGTGACGGAGAACCTTGTCGACTTACAGCCTTATGTGGAAGAGGCGCTCTTTGTCAATTTGCCGTTCGCGCCGTTATGCGCCGACACGTGCAAGGGGCTGTGCCCGACATGCGGCACGAACCGCAACGAGCAATCTTGCGATTGCCGGAATGAGCGCATCGACCCGAGACTCGCGGGGTTACAAGATTTCTTTAAGAAATAAACAGCTGACAGTAGAAGCAACACGTAACTTGGGTAAGGAGGTGTAAACATGGCAGTACCTCAAAGAAGAACGTCCAAAACACGTCGTGACAAGCGCCGTACGCACTTCAAATTGTCCGTACCTGGCATGGTAAAGTGCGAGCAGTGCGGTGAATTGAAATTGGCGCACCATGTATGCAAAGTGTGCGGAACATACAAAGCAAGAGAGATTATCAAACAGTAATCGTATATCCATACGGGAAAAGGTAGTGCTTCATCACAAGTGAGGTGCTACTTTTTTTGTTATATCAAAAACTGGTCCTTTCTTTTGACGGCGTTTTTATATATACTACTTTTAGTACCAGGTTCTAAACTGTGCATCAACGCGATTGTTCAAATCATGCAAAATGATTTACGATATACATAAACGTGCGTGTTCAAAAAGGTGCTTTTTGAACAACTCATAATGAGTTCCATGCGGCGACAGCCGGACGGACCAAGCTTAGGTTCAAAGGAACAAAGGTGGTGCGGGACATCGAGCGTTTACCTAAACGACAACGCCAACAGCAGTTGGTCAAAATCATTGAAGAGAACCCGTTCGTAACAGATCAAGAATTAACCCGCATGCTGAAGGTAAGCATCCAAACCATTCGTCTGGATCGAATGGAATTGGGGATTCCTGAACTGAGAGAACGATTGAAGTTGATGGCTGAACGATCTTACGATCAAGTGCGTTCCTTGCCGCTTCACGAGGTCATCGGCGACATTGTGGATCTGCAGTTGGATAGGAGCGGGATTTCCATTTTCGAAATTAGGGAAGAGCATGTCTTCTCAAGGACGCACATCGCCCGCGGACATCATCTGTTTGCGCAGGCCAATTCGCTTGCGGTCGCTGTCATCAATGAGGAGATTGCGCTCACGGCATCGGCAGACATTCGATTCGTCCGGTCGGTCAAGCTGGGCGAGAAGTGCATTGCCAAAGCTTACGTGCGTTCCATCTCAGGGGTACGAAGCAAAGCGAAGGTCGAAGTGTTCAGCTATGTCGGCGAAGAAATGGTATTCCAAGGTCATTTTATCATTTACCGCTCAGCCGGTGCGATGAACGGCAGCGAAGGAGGGGACGAGCATGAGAATCGCCATTGATGCCATGGGTGGAGATCATGCGCCGAAGTGCAATGTGGAAGGAGCGCTTGCGGCCGCGAAAGAGTGGTCTGACATTGAATTGCTGCTGGTTGGGGACGAAGGGAAGCTGTTGCCGTTGATGGCGGCCCGGCCGTCGAATGTCCGTATTGTGCACGCTCCGGATACGATTGACGCAGATGACGAGCCCGTGAAGGCGGTAAGGCGCAAGAAGGAAGCCTCTATGGTCGTTGCCGGCCGAATGGTGCGTGAAGGCGAGGCGGACTGCATGATTTCTGCCGGCAATACAGGCGCTTTGATGACGACCGGTCTCTTGGTCGTCGGACGAATGAACGGCGTCGAACGGCCGGCCTTGGCGCCGATGATTCCGACGATGGACGGCCGGGGAGTGCTTGCGCTCGATTTAGGAGCCAATATGGATGCGAAGCCGGAGCATCTCGTGCAATATGCGCTTATGGGGAGCATTTACCGGGAGAAGGTGCACGGCATAGCGAAGCCGCGAGTTGGGCTGCTTAACGTCGGAACGGAAGCGATGAAGGGCAATGAACTTACGAAGCTTGTGTACCCGCAGCTTGCTGAATTGCCGATTCACTTTGTCGGCAACGTCGAGGCGAGGGACGTGCTGGAGAGCAACTGTGACGTGCTCGTCTGCGACGGATTTGTCGGCAACGTCATGCTGAAGTCGCTGGAAGGAACAGCAGGTTCGCTATTCGGCGTGCTTAAGAAGGAATTTACCCGTTCTTGGTATACGAAGCTTGCTGCGGCTATTTTGATGCCCGGCTTGAAGCGTCTGCGCAAGATTATGGATTACAAGGAGCATGGCGGGGCTCCGCTGCTCGGATTGAACGGCCTGGTCATTAAGGCGCACGGCTCTTCGGATTCGCGTGCGATCGAGAATGCCATTCGCCAGGCGCGGATGGCGCTGCAGAACGAATTAATTCACACGATTTCAATGGGAGTCGGAGGAACTAAATAGCTGGAAGTGAGTGATGCGTAATGAGTTTGCGTTCGGTTGGCATTATCGGTACTGGGAAATATGTACCCGAACGCGTGTTGACCAACAGCGATATGGAAAAATTGGTCGAGACGAGCGATGAATGGATTGTGTCCCGTACGGGAATCAAAGAGCGGCGCATTGCTGCGGAGCATGAAGCGACGTCGGATCTGGCGTTTCATGCGGCTGAACAGGCGCTCACAGCAGCCGGCATTACGGCTGAACAGTTAGATTTGATTGTGGTGACTACCGTTACGCCGGATACGACGTTCCCGTCGACGGCCTGCCTTGTCCAGGAACGCCTCGGCGCGAAGCGCGCCGCTGCCTTTGATTTGTCCGCGGCTTGCTCGGGCTTCGTATATGGACTGGCCAATGCGAGCAACTTTATCGCGATGGGGATATACAAATATGCTTTAGTTATCGGAGCGGAATGCTTATCCCGGATTACGGATTACACGGATCGCAATACGTGCATCCTATTCGGCGACGGCGCGGGCGCAGCCGTATTGGGGCCTGTTCCGGAAGGACGCGGGTTCAAATCGTTCGTGCTTGGCGCGGATGGGGGCGGGGGCGAGCTGCTGAAGCTGGAAGCAGGCGGATCGCGTATGCCGGCTTCGAGCGAAACGGTTCAGAACAAACGCCATTATATTTATATGAACGGTCGTGAAGTATTCAAGTTTGCCGTGCGCATTATGGGAAGCGCGGCGGAAGAGGCGCTTGCCAAAGCCGGCAAGACCAAAGAAGATATCGATCTTCTCGTTCCGCATCAGGCGAATACGCGCATCATTCATGCTGCGCTTGATCGCTTGAACTTGCCGGAAGAGAAGTGCATGATCAATTTGCCGCGTTATGCCAACACATCGGCGGCATCGATTCCGCTTGCGCTGGCAGAAGCGGTAGAGGAAGGACGAGTCCGCGAGGGAGACACGATTCTTCTTGTCGGCTTCGGCGGCGGCTTGACTTGGAGCGCTTCGGTCATTGAGTGGTAAAAAGGAGAGGACAACATGGGCAAAATAGCATTTATCTTTCCAGGACAAGGGTCGCAAGCAGTTGGAATGGGCAAGGATGTATATGACGCTGTACCGGCTTCACGCGAGGCGTTCGAAACGGCTGAACGCATGCTTGGCTTCCCGCTCGGCGAGATGGTGTTCAATGGTCCGGACAGCGAGCTGAAGCAGACGGCGAATACGCAGCCGGCTCTTTTGACGACTAGCTATGCGCTATACAAGGCGTTCGAAGCCAGAGGAATTCAACCGGATTATGTCGCTGGACACAGTCTGGGCGAATACAGCGCACTTGTCATTGCCGGGGTGCTCAGCTTCGAGGATGCCGTTGCTATCGTGCGTCAACGCGGTCAATTCATGGAAGAGGCCGTTCCGGGCGGTGAGGGAGCGATGGCGGCCGTGTTAGGCGCCGATCGCGAACGATTGGGCGCGCTCTGCGAAGACATCACCGCCGCGACGGCGCTTGTCGAAATGGCCAACGTCAACTGTCCGGGACAGATCGTTGTATCCGGCTCGAATGCCGGAGTTCAAGCGGTGGCGGAACGCGGGAAAGAGGCTGGCGCCAAGCGCGTCCGCCAGCTCGAAGTGAGCGGCCCGTTCCATTCGACGCTGATGAAGCCGGCTGCGGAGCGATTGGGAGAGGCGCTGCGTGATGTATCGATGCGCAATGCCCGGATCCCGGTTGTTGCCAATGTGTCAGCCCATTCCGAGGAGCAAGGAGAGCGCATCCGGCAATTGCTTGTCGAACAGGTATTCTCGCCTGTTCTATGGGAGGACAGCGTTCGTTATATGATCGGACAAGGCGTGGATACGTTTGTCGAAATCGGAGCGGGTTCGGTGTTGGCAGGGCTCATGAAAAAAATTGACAATTCCGTGCGCGTTATTTCGATTAATAGCTTGGAAGCAATCGAGACTTGCGAATTATAGATACAAAGCTTCGGAGCCAGCAATAACAACTAATCGGGCGCAGCCCGCTGCGGCGTGCGCCCGGAACCTGTCAAGGGAGGGGAATACCGATGTCCAGCTTGGAAGGCAAAGTTGCTGTCGTAACAGGAGCTTCGCGCGGTATCGGACGAGCTATCGCGCTCAGTCTGGCGGACGCCGGGGCAGACGTCGTCGTGAATTACGCCGGAAGCGAAGCTGCGGCTAACGATACGGCAGCGGCCATTGAGGCATTAGGGCGCAAAGCAATAACGGTCAAAGCGAACGTAGGCAAAGCGGACGAAGCCGATCAGCTTGTCAAGACAGCCTTGGAACAGATGGGGCGAATTGACATTCTGGTGAATAATGCCGGCATTACAAGAGATAATTTAATTATGCGCATGAAAGAAGAAGAGTTCGACCAAGTCATTGAAACGAACCTGAAAGGCGTGTTCAATTGCATTAAATCGGTCACTCGCCCGATGATGAAACAACGCTCGGGGCGCATCATTAATATCTCTTCCGTCGTAGGCGTGCTCGGCAATCCAGGGCAAGCGAACTACGTTGCGGCCAAAGCAGGCGTCATCGGCCTGACGAAGGCATCCGCGCGCGAACTTGCTTCCCGCGGCATTACGGTCAATTGCGTCGCACCCGGTTTCATTGAAACCGATATGACAGACGCGCTGCCCGGGGAATACAGGGAGCAGCTGCTTGCGCAAATTCCGCTCGCCCGTCTGGGGCAGCCGGAGCATATTGCCAAGACGGTGCGCTTCCTCGCTTCGGAGGATGCCGAATATATGACCGGACAGACGGTTCATGTCGATGGCGGCATGTATATGTAGGGCTTTCCAGTCTATGAAAACATAGACTTTAAGCATTTTTTTGTTAGCCGTTTTAATATGGCAATTTAAAACGATTTCTCGTATAATACCAAAGAGGAGGTGAACCGGATGTCAGCAGAAGTGTTGGAGCGTGTAAAACGCATCATCATTGAGCGTCTTGGTGTAGATGAAGCGGAAGTAACGCTTGAAGCATCTTTTAAAGATGATCTCGGCGCTGATTCCCTCGATGTTGTGGAATTGGTGATGGAATTAGAAGATGAGTTTGATATGGAAATCTCTGATGAAGACGCAGAGAAAATTACTTCAGTAGGAGAAGTAGTGAATTACATACAATCTCATAAGTAAGTTTGTACAAGTCCCGTTCTTCACTAGCGGGACTTCTCCTCATTATTAGATTATGTATGTTAATGCGCTTACGGAGCGTATGATAAATAGAATCATGGTACTGTACTGTATATAATAGAGGTGAGTTCATTTTGAAACACAGGGTTGTGGTGACCGGCATGGGCGTCGTAACCGCTCTCGGTTCGGACCTTGATACGTTTTGGAGCAGCTTGCTGGAAGGCAAGTCAGGAGTATCGCGAGTCGAAGCATTTGATGTGACGGATTATCCGACGCAAATTGCAGCTTCCGTGAAAGACTTTAATCCCGAAGCGTACATGGACAAGAAGGAAGCGCGCAGAATGGACCGTTTTGTCCAATTTGCCGTGGCGGCCAGCAAGAACGCTCTGGAGGATGCAAAGCTGAATGTGAAAGAACAGACCGATCCGGATCGTGTCGGCGTTATTGTCGGCTCGGGTATCGGGGGTCTCGGAACTTGGGAAGAGCAGCATACGATTTTGATGGAAAAAGGCGTAAAGCGCGTCAGTCCTTTCTTCATTCCGATGATGATCGCGAACATGGCTTCCGGCCAAGTGTCCATGACAGTGGGCGCGCGCGGACCGAACACGGCGGCAGTGTCCGCGTGTGCGACAGGGACGCATTCCATCGGAGACGCTTTCAAGATTATTCAGCGCGGCGACGCAGATGTCATGATTTGCGGCGGCGCTGAAGCAACGATTCGTCCAATCGGAATGGCTGGATTCTGTTCCATGCGGGCGATGTCTACGCGCAATGACGAGCCTGAGCGCGCGAGCCGTCCTTTCGATGTCGATCGGGACGGGTTCGTAATGGGCGAAGGCGCCGGCGTCCTCGTGCTCGAATCGCTGGAGCATGCATTGCAGCGCGGTGCCCGTATCTATGCGGAAGTGGCAGGCTATGGGATGAGCGCCGATGCGCATCATATGACCGAGCCGGATCCGACAGGGGCGGCGCAATGCATGACGCGCGCCATTCGCGATGCGGAATTGAAGCCGGAGCAGATTGATTACATTAATGCGCATGGCACGTCCACGCCAGTCGGGGACAAATCGGAAACAAAGGCGATTAAAAACGCTTTAGGGGAACATGCATATAAGGTAGCGGTAAGTTCGACGAAATCGATGACGGGACATTTGCTTGGCGCGGCCGGCGGCGTTGAAGCGGTCATATGTGGCTTGGCCTTGATGCGCGGCATCATTCCGCCAACGATTAACTTGGAGAATCAAGATCCTGAATGCGACCTGGACTACGTGCCGAATGTGCCGCGCCAAGCGGACGTGAAGGTAGCCATGTCGAACTCATTCGGATTCGGAGGACACAACGCTACGCTTGTCTTGAAGAAATTCGAAGCATAAGGAGTCAGACTGTTGAGTGTAGAATTGAAGCAGTTACAGCAGAAACTGAACATTCATTTTCGTAACAGGCAGCTGTTAAAACAGGCGTTTACCCATGCTTCCTATGTAAACGAACATCGCTTCGGTCAGCACCAAGACAATGAACGCCTTGAGTTTTTGGGCGATGCTGTGTTGGAGCTGACGGTGTCTGAATTTTTGTTTCATCAATGTCCGACACGGCCCGAAGGAGAATTGACCAAGATGCGGGCATCCATCGTGTGCGAGCCTTCTCTCGTCAAGTTTGCCAATCAGCTGAACTTTGGCAAATATGTGCTGCTAGGCAAGGGAGAAGAGCTGACAGGCGGGCGAACACGGCCTGCGTTGTTGGCCGATGTCTTTGAATCGTTTATCGGCGCGCTTTATTTGGATCAAGGGTTGGAGGCGGCTCGTGAATTTCTGCGCCGTCACATCTTCCCTCAGATTACGCTCGACGGCAAGCTGCAGACGAATGATTACAAAACGCAGCTGCAGGAACTGACGCAGCATCACAATTTAGGCGCGCTTGAGTATCGTATTGTGGAGGAACGCGGGCCGGCACATGAGCGGGAGTTCGTGTCCGAAGTTTTCATGGGAGAAGAATGTCTGGGCCGCGGTATCGGCCGTTCGAAGAAAGAAGCCGAACAGCAAGCGGCGGCGCAGGCACTCGAGCAGTTAGTCATTCCGAAATCATAACGTACTGTAAAGGCCGGCGCTTCGTCGTCGGCCGGTTTCGCAGAAAGAGCAAAGAACAGCGCGCGGGACGAAGCGGAGGACATTCCGTGTACAGGCTGGTTTTTGCTCTTTCTTTGTCCGAAGCTACGTTAAGAAGTCGTTCAAAAAGTTCCTTTTTTGAACACTCCAAGCAACAAGGGCGGCAGCAAAAGAGAGCGTCGAACCGGAATAGCGATATGGTACAATAAACGTTGAGGTGATTGAAGGACGATGTTCTTAAAACGGTTAGAACTGGCGGGCTTTAAATCGTTCGCGGATCGGACGGAATTGGAGTTCGTTCAGGGAATTACCGGTGTCGTTGGTCCGAACGGCAGCGGAAAGAGCAACATCTCTGACGCCATCCGTTGGGTGCTGGGCGAACAGAGCGCCAAATCCCTCCGGGGCGGGAAGATGGAGGACATCATCTTTGCGGGCAGCGATGCTCGTAAAGCGGTAAACGTAGGGGAAGTGTCATTGACGCTGGACAACAGCGACCAGGCACTGTCGTTGGATTTTAATGAAGTAACGGTTACCCGGCGTGTTCACCGCAGTGGAGACAGTGAATATTTTATCAACAAACAGGCGTGCCGGTTGAAAGATATAACGGAACTGTTCATGGATACGGGGATAGGAAAAGAAGCGTACTCCATCATCGGACAGGGACGGATAGAAGAAATTTTGAGCACGCGCTCAGAGGATCGCCGCGGCATTTTCGAAGAGGCTTCCGGTATCGTGAAATACAAATCCCGCAAACGGGATGCGAAGAAGAAGCTGGATGAAACGGAGCAAAATTTACTTCGCATTCACGATCTGGTCGTCGAGCTTGAGGATCAGATTGGACCGTTGAAAGAGCAGTCCGAGAAAGCGCGTCATTATAAGCAGCTGCGGGAATGGTTGAAGACAAAAGAAATTGCCGTCTACGTCCACCAAATTGAGCAGCTGCACCTGTCATGGCAGCAGGCGAACGATAAGCTGGCCTCGCTGAAGGAACGGGAGCTGGCACTGTCGACGGTAGTGAGCGAGCATGATGCGAAGCTGGAAGTGCACCGTGTCGAGCTGCGCAAGCTGGAAGAAGAGCTCGAACGGCTGCAGACGACTTTGCTGCACTATAGTGAGGAGTACGAGAAATGCGAAGGTCAAGGGGAAGTGCTGCGTGAACGCAAGCGCAACCTGACGGCCAATGAGCAGCAGATGAAGTCGACGCTAGCGACGACGTCCGAACGGATGCGGGCCAAGCAGTTGGAAGTGCATGCCGTGCAGGAGAAGCTGACTGCGGTAGAGACGGAGCTCGCCGAGATCCGGCGCCATATTCATGCGGAGGAAGCGAAGCTGGTCGGCGTAGTTGGCGGGACAAGCTCAGACGCGGAAGAAAGCCTTAAGGGCGAGCTGCTTGAAATCATGAATCAAATGGCGCAGCAGCGCAACGATATCCGCTACTACGATCAACAGAAGGAAGCGCTGCAGAAGCGTCTCGATAAAATGAAGCAGGGGCGGAACAAGCGCGAGCAGGAACAGAAGGACCTGAGCAAGCGTATCGACGATACGAAGCTTCGAAGCGAGACGCTGGCGGATGATTTGGCATATATCCGCAACCGCTATATGCAGGAAAGCGAGCAGTTGAAGAAAGATGAAGCGCTGCTTGACGAGACGCAGCTGGCCGCGCGGAAATGGCAGCAGAAAGCCGACGCTTTAGTTTCCCGCCGCGATACGATGAAGGAGCTGCAAAACGACTTTGACGGCTTTATGCTCGGCGTGCGCGAGGTGCTGAAGGCGGCACGCCGTCCGAATGGATTGCAGGGCGTACACGGGGCCGTGGCAGAGCTCATCCGCGTGCCGGAAGAGCTGGAGACGGCGATTGAGACCGCGCTCGGTGCGGCATTGCAGCACATCGTCATGGAGAACGAAGTGGTGTCCCGCGCCGCGATTACGTTCTTGAAGCAGCGTCAATTGGGGCGGGCAACGTTCCTGCCGCTCGATGTCATTCGCAGCCGTACGATACACGATTCGGATCGTCGCATCGTAGAGGGATTGGACGGCATGATTGGCGTGGCAGCGGACTTGGTCAAGACGGACAAGGCCTACGCCAACATTGTAGGCAGCCTGCTGGGCAACGTCGTCATTGCAGAGACGCTCGAAGATGCGAACCGCATTGCCGCGAAGCTGCAGTACCGTTACCGCGTTGTCACCCGCGAAGGGGACGTGGTGAATGCGGGCGGCTCGATGACAGGCGGCAGCTTGAATAAGAAGAGCGCCAATCTGCTCGGCAGAAAACGCCAGATTGAACAGCTGGATGCCGAGATTAAAGAGACGGACAAGCAGCTCGCCAAGCTAACCGAGTCCATAACGGAATTGAAGCAGCTCACGACAAGCGGAGTAAAGCGCCTCGATGACCTGCGCGAGCAAGGCGAGAGCAAACGTCTAAGCGAGCAGCAGCTGGCAAGCGATCTGGCGCAGCTGGAGAAGGAAGAACGCCAGCTGGCGGAAACGCTTGAGATGGAAGGCCAGGAGCTGACACATGCAGCAGAGGAGATGGCTGTGCTCGATGCGGGACGCCAGACGGCGGAAATGCGCCTTGCCGAGCTAAAGATCGAAGAGGACCGTTTGCATGTCTCCATTGAATCTGCGGAATCCGCCCGCAAGGCGAACGAGTCCGTCAAGGAAGAGCTGCAGACGCAGCTGACGGACATGAAGGTTCGGCAAGGGAAGCTGGACCAAGAAATGTTCTCCTTGCAAGAGCAATTAAAGCGCGCACAGCAGGAAGCGGCCGGGTATGAGCAAGAATATACGCACCTGACGCAAGGGCTCATTCAAGTTCAAATCGATCTTGAAACGGTCGAGCGCGAAACGATGAAGCAGACCGAGGACTTGAACCACTTCGGGGTGAAGAAGCAGGAAACCGGAAAGCAGATCGAGTTCAAGCGTGCTGACCGGACTCAATCCGTACAGCGGCTCGAGCTAGCGGAAAGCGATACGAAAGAGCAGCGCACGGAATTAAAGCAGGTGGAAGAGGCTATGCGCCAGACGGAGATTCAAGCGAACCGTCTGGACGTCGAGCTTGACAATTTGTTGCGCAAGCTGAGCGACGAGTACGAAATCAGCTTCGAGCTGGCGAAGCATCGCTATGCGGTGCCGGACAACATTGAAGAGGCGCAGCAAGAGGTCCGCGAGTTGAAGCGGCAAATTTCCGCTCTTGGCGAAGTCAACCTAGGCGCGATTGAAGAGTTCGAACGCGTGAACGAGCGTTATCAATATTTGAGCAAGCAGAAGGACGATCTGATCGAAGCGAAGACGACGCTGTACGAGGTCATTCGCGAGATGGACGAGGAGATGTCGAAGCGGTTCAAATCGACATTTGACGAGATACGCAAGCAATTCGTCGTCGTATTTGCGAAACTGTTCGGCGGCGGCCGGGCAGATCTCGTCTTGATTGAACCCGACAACATATTGGAGACGGGCATCGACATCGTCGCGCAGCCGCCAGGCAAGAAGCTGCAGAACCTGCAGTTGCTGTCGGGAGGGGAACGCGCCCTTACAGCCATGGCGCTCTTGTTCGCCATTTTGCACGTCAAGCCTGTGCCGTTCTGTGTGTTGGACGAGGTAGAAGCGGCTCTGGACGAAGCCAACGTAACTCGTTTCGCACAATATTTGCGGGAATTTTCCGAGCAGACACAGTTTATCGTCGTAACGCACCGCAAAGGCACAATGGAGGAAGCGGACGTGTTGTACGGTGTTACGATGGAGGAAGGCGGCGTATCGAAACTCGTATCTGTCAGACTGGAAGATGATGAGGCAATTATTGCATAAGGAGCGGAGGAGCGCATGAGTTTTTTTAAGAAACTGAAAGAAAGCATTGCGGCAAAGACCGAATCCGTAACGAATATTTTCAAGGAAGGCTTGGAAAAGTCGCGCAAAGGCTTTGTGGAAAAGGTAGCTGAGCTTATTACCCGCCGCAAAAAGATTGATGAAGAGTTCTATGAAGAACTGGAAGAAATACTTATCGGCGCAGACGTCGGCGTCACGACCGTGATGAACTTGATTGACGAGCTTCGCGACGAAGTAAAGAAACGGAAAATCGAAGATGCGGCCGAGCTGCAGCCGGTCCTGTCTGAGAAGCTGGTAGGGCTGCTGCGTGGCGACGAATCTAATAAGCTGAACATGAACTCGGATGGCATGACGGTCATTTTGTTCGTCGGGGTCAACGGCGTCGGCAAGACAACGACGATCGGCAAGCTTGCCCATCGGTTCAAGCAGCAGGGGAAATCGGTTCTGCTTGCGGCCGGTGACACGTTCCGAGCAGGCGCCATCGAGCAGCTGGAGGTATGGGGACAACGCGTCGGCGTGGATGTCATTAAGCAGCAGGCCGGTTCCGATCCGGCAGCTGTCATGTTCGACGCTGTGCAGGCGGCGAAGCAGCGCGGTGTCGATGTGCTGTTATGCGATACGGCCGGACGTCTGCAAAACAAGTCGAATCTAATGGAAGAGCTGAACAAGATCTTCCGCGTCATTCAGCGTGAAATTCCGGATGCGCCGCATGAAGTGCTGATGGTGCTCGATGCGACGACAGGCCAGAACGCGCTCAGCCAGGCGAAGCTGTTCGGCGAGAAGAGCGGCGTCACTGGGTTGGTGCTGACGAAGCTGGACGGCACGGCAAAAGGCGGAATCGTTATCGCGATTCGCCAAGAGCTGAATTTGCCGGTGAAGCTCGTCGGTCTTGGGGAGAAGATGGAAGATTTGCAGGAATTCGATTCCGAGCAATTCGTCCATGCTTTGTTTGCCGGACTCATTCAAGAACAAGAGCAAAAGGATGCCGAATAAGCTGCTATAGAAAGCAGTTGGCATTTGCGAGGCGTCCCTTCGAGGGGCGCCTTTTTTTGATCTTGGAGATGGGGGGGCTGTTCGAGCTTTTGCTTCACTCTCCCCTTCAATCAGGGGGGCGGATAGAGAGAGTGGCAGCAACCGATTGCCTTGCATATGCGGAATAATTCCCGGATTAGATTATGAACGGTAGTGATATTTTTTCTTAGATGAAAAAACGTAGTGCCTCGATATCGATTTTCTGATGGAAAGGGAGAATGAAGCAAAGGTGTGGGGGAGGCATGAGACATTTCATTAACGATGAAGAATCGATACCCTGCATGTCGAGCTTGATATTGGGACATGTTCTTTGTATAATGGCATTAACTTGATTAATAGGGGAGTTCTTGATGTCGGTAGTTGTTCTTAACTAATCAAATTGGATAGAGTGCATTCCTTCGTTTTGGCAAAATCATCGCATATATGGTGGTTTATTTGTCATGCGCGAATGGAAATGCTCCAATTCGTTAAGAACAATGGCCATCCTTTTGAATTCAACCGACTGCGAACAGCCGTGCTCTTAAGCACGGCTTTTTTATGGATAAGCAAGTATATGGCAGTATGTATACGGGCTTTATTCATCTTGCAGAGATGATACGCTGCGTTCCCGGACCAGGGATCGCGGCGCCGTTTCTGCTTGCGATTATCGTTGCCGGGCATGTGCGGGCTTATTTAGCTTATCTCCCGCCGTACTGGTTGCAAGACGGTAAACAGTCGATCCCTGAACAGGGCAGAAGATGGACGTTAACGTTCATTTTCTGCCCTTTTTGTGTTGATAAGTCGGTAAGTCTACTTTATGAAAGAAGAGTGATACGAATGAGAAATATAATCGAAACGGCAAGCGCAAATGTGCGTCTGGAAGAGGGGCCGCACGTCATCGAACAATTGTTGATCGAGTGCTATTTACGTCCCGGCATTTCGACGAAGGAAATGGCACGGAAGACGATGCTGCCGGTGCCTGTGGCGACAGCGATTAAGAAGGAGCTCATCAAGGCAGGCGCTCTGAAGCAGGATCGGGGCGTGCACTGCACTTTTGCCGGAAATGATTATGTGGAGCGGGAGTGGGGTTACATCGGTCTGGATAAAGAGCTGTACCATAAGCTGATGGCGGACGGCATGGCATGGAAATCTGAACTGGCCGAGCTTCTTCTGGAATGGAACGATGTGTTCCATGCGCGGCCTCAAGTAAACGTACAGATTGATCAATCCAAGTGCACGATGGAGACAAGTGTGAAACGGGCCGTTCTCTGCTTGCGGGAGCATTCGCTTATCGGCAAGCAGGTGCTGTGCGTCGGTGATGATGACCTGGTCAGCGTGTCGCTTGGCTTGCTGTTGAAGCGGCTGTTCCCGGGGAGAAGCAGCCCGAAGACGGGAATCCATGTTGTCGATGTCGACGAGCGGTTTTTGCAGCATATACGTGATATTGCGGAGCGGGAAGATCTGCCCATTACATGTCATACTGCTGATTTGCGGCAGCCTTTGCCGGCACAGCTGCATGGACGCTTCGATTGCTTTTTCACGGATCCGCCCTATACGCTGCAAGGGATGAGCTTGTTCTTATCCAGAGGCATTGGCGCGCTCAAGCGGAGAAAAGGCTTGCCGGTGTTTTTGTCGTTCGCTCACAAATCACCCGGATTTACGTTGAACATGCAGCAGGAGCTTGTCCGCATGGGCTTGATGGTGAAAGAGATCACGCCTCATTTCAATGAGTATGAAGGGGCGCAAATGATTGGCAACCGTGGGCAAATGCTCGTGCTGAAGACGACGGAGCATACGACTCCAGGGCTGACGGATGGTTATGAAGGGGAGCTTTATACCGGCGAAGTGAACCGCACGCAGCGCGTATACCGCTGCAAGCAGTGCGGAGAAGCGGTGCTGGTCGGCCAGGACGGAGATTTCGGCACAATTGAACAACTGAAGCGGCGGGGCTGCTCCGGCTGCGGCAGCTCCGCATTCGAGCTGATCGAGAGAAAACCGGCGTCAAGGCCGGACGAGAGAAAGGGAATTAGCTTTAAAAAACCGAGAACAAAGTAATGGAATTATTGAGCCGCAATTCAAAAAAAGGTCTGCCTAGCCGTTGCGGCGAAGCAGACCTTCAATTCATTCGATTCAAGCCTGGACCGTGTCCGGCTTAGGAGCGGCCAGCTTATGCTCGGGCAGGGCATGCACACCGGATAGCGCATCGCATTCCCGGAACGCGAAGTGTTTGCACCCTTGGCATCGGGCTGCGCTTATACGGGTCAAGGCGAAGTCGATGGCGGCACCCGTCCGTTCGAAGAAATGCTCAGAACCGATACGGGCCGCCAGTCCCGTCTTCTGCATCACCATGCGCGGCTGATCATGGATGCCCGTAACGAGCACCATCCCTCCTTGGCGATGGACCCGGCTTACGAGGGCCGACAAATTCGACTCGGCCGTCGTATCCATATACGGCACGCGCCCCAAGCGCAAAATCAACACAAGCGGCATGTCCCCGAATTGGTCTGTCAGCGACTGCTCGAATGAATGAGCGGCTCCGAAAAACAGCGGTCCCTCTACAGAAAACATGCTGATTTGCGGGCAATATCGCCCGTCTTTGACGATGCGGGAGGACACCTTTGCCTTCCGGTCTGCCGGATCGGGCAGCACCTTGGCTACCTTGACGCCTTCGCTCATCCGCTTAACGAACAGGACGACTGCCAGCACGAGGCCGGCTTGAACGGCCACGGTCAGATTGGCGAACACCGTCAGCAGAAAAGTAACGGACAGAATGAGCGAATCGGCGGTCCGCGTCTTCAAAATGTGCAGAAAGGCTTTGCGCTCGCTCATGTTCCAAGCGACAACCATCAAGATGGGCGCCATGGCGGAGAGCGGAATATTCGAAGCATACGGAGCGAAAAAGAGCAGCACAAGCAGCACCACGATAGCGTGCACGACACCGGATACGGGAGATACCGCCCCGTTCCGGATGTTGGTTGCGGTTCTGGCGATGGCTCCGGTAGCGGGAATTCCTCCGAACAGCGGAGTGATCATGTTGGCTAAGCCTTGCCCGACGAGCTCTCGATTGCTCCGGTGCCGATCCCCTGTCATGCCGTCGGCGACGACAGCGGACAGCAGCGATTCAATGCCGCCGAGCATCGCGATGACGAAGGCGGGTTGAATCAGCTGTACGATGCGGTCCCAGCTTATTTCCGGAATCCGGAATGCGGGCAGTCCGCTCGGAATGGCGCCGAACGTCGATCCGATCGTGGCTACTTGGCCAGGGAAGAACCACGCTGCGGCCAGGCTGGAGACGAGCAGGCCAAGGAGTGAGCCGGGAATCTTGGGCAGCCATTTCGGCGTGAGCAGCAGAACGGCTAGGCAGAGCGCCGCGGTCAGCACGCTATACAGGTTCAACGACGGCAAGTGCACTGCGAGCTCGCGCATGTCGGAGATGAAGCCATCCTGCTTTTCCACGTGCAAGCCGAGAAAATCGGCGATCTGTCCTGTAAAGATAATGACGGCAATGCCGGCTGTAAAGCCGATTGTCACCGGACGGGGGATGAAACGGATGACGGCCCCCAAGCGGAACAGGCCCATAAGAACCAGCATGACCCCGGCCATAAAGCCGGCGATCAGCAAATTGTCGTATCCGTACTGTAAGACGATCGCGAATAAGATAGGGATGAATGCTCCGGTCGGCCCTCCGATCTGGAAGCGGGATCCGCCTAACAGCGAAATGAGCAAGCCGGCGACAATTGTCGTATAGAGCCCGTATTCCGGCTTGACGCCCGATGCAATGGCAAACGCCATCCCTAATGGAATGGCGACGATACCGACGATACTTCCGGAAATGATATCTTTCTTCAAAGCCTGCGCGTTATACCCGGCATAACGGCCGCGCAACAACGGTTTCATGCACTTCTCCCACCATTTCTAAATATCTGATTATTTGAATATATAGAGAATCATATATTCATTTGGCTATTCTGTCAAAGCGGTTGTAGTGTCGTGTAAGGCGCTCATAAAGGGAAAAGAGAGGAAACTCGAGTCCGTTACCCAAATCCCTCTCTTTTATGAAGATTCCTGTTTTTTGATGTTCTCCAGCATGGAGATTGAGTTGACAAGGTGATTGTCGAATATACGCTTTGCCACCTGGAGCAAATCCTTAATCATCGGATCGCGCAGAGAATAAATGACCGAGGTTCCGTCCTTGACGCCGAACACGACGTTCTTGCCGCGCAGGACGGCCAACTGCTGCGAGACGGCAGAACCCTCGATCCCGAGTAGCGACTGGATTTCGTTCACCGTTTTATCGCCGTCGCACAGAACCTCCAATATTTTTATTCTCAAAGGGTGTGCCAACGCTTTGAAAAATTCGGCTTTAAACTGTTGGATGTCCGGATACATGGCATTCTCCCTTATTCATTGAAAGAATCGAATATAGATAAGTGTACCACAAAACCGACGTCCGGGGAAAAGAGGGGCAAAATGAGTTCTGACGGCCCGTGCCTCCCCCCTCAGGATGAAACCGGAGCATTGTCTTGAGTCAGCGCCGCCGCGTGCTTCTTCTTTAGAATGAATCCGGTAAAAGCGGAAAGCAAATACATCGTTCCTCCCACAATATACACGGATTGCGGTCCCCACATATCTGCCACGGTTCCGGCAAACAGCACCGACACGCCAAACAGAACGTATGAGATCGTGCTTTGCGCCGCAAATACGTTCGGCTGCTCGGCCAGTGGAGTGTACTGCTGGACATACGTCCGCTGCGCGATGTCGCGCAGCTGATAAAACGGCCCCATGAGCAGCACGATGGCCAAGGCGACAAATGCTTGCGTATTGAACGCATAACCGTAGGCGAACAGGCTCACTCCGAATGAGCCGACAATGATCGTGCCAACCAGATGGCGATGAATGAGAGCAGACAGCTTGAGCGTAATCAATCCGCCGATAATGGTGCCCGCATAGTATGCGGCATTGATATAGCCCCACCATGCTTCATCCTTCTGCAGCACTTCCTGGGCGAACACTAACGTGACGCCTCCAATCCAGATCCCGCCAGCAATTCCTTCGATAATGTCCATCCAAGTGATGATGCGCAGCTTGGGATGGGTAAATAGAAAGGCCCAGCCTGCCATCATGGATCGGGAACCTTTCTCCTTATGCGCGCCCTGCTCATCATGGGACAGGCGGACGATGAAGAGACAACCTAATAGCAGGAGCCCCGCGGACAACTGCAGCACGAGGGAATGACCGAGCTTCGCGACGAGAATGCCTCCCATCGTCCAGCCGAGCAGCGACAGCATCTGCATGCTGGTAGAAACGAGGCTGTTCGCTTGCACACGCTGGTTCTCTTCCACCAAGCGGGGATAAAGCGCATTAGCCGCCGCGGAAGCGCAGCCCTCCACATAGCCGATCAGCATGATGCCGCAGAACGCATAACCCAGAAATGCGGATGCTGGCAACGCAGAAGAGAGCGGCGTCAATGAGAAGGCGATAAGCGCAGACGCCGCGCACTGAAGAAACAGGAACAAACGGGTAACATGGGCAACCGTCATCTTCCGGTACCAGAAAGGCAGCGAAAAGCTGCTGGACAGCACGGCCAAAGAGCGCACAAAGGAGACCGCTCCGGCAAAGGCGGCCGATCCCGTCAGTTGGTATACGGCGGCAATCAAGGTCATCATGTACAAGGAGCCGGCAAGGTTGGCGAATGACCGGCTTGACAATAACGAGTAAAAGGAACGATTCAAGCAATACACACCCCATTGCATCGTAGAGGTTGTTCAAATAGCAGAAAAGTGACTATTTTTGAACGCGCACTCATAGTAATATTTTCACATTATACCATGCAATAGGGGGAGAGCTAATCATTTTTTTCTAATAATAATTCTACTTTGGTTAAGTGCTCCAGCATGCGCCGGGAAGCGAGCGCTTCATTCTGGTGCAGTATGGCATCGTAGATGAGTCTGTGCTCTTGAAGCAGCTGCATCGTGGAAGAACGTTCGCCGAAGAGCCACATCCGCCTGGTGTTGCCCATATGCTGAGCGCACTGTTGGTGAAACAGCTGCAGCATCGGAATTAAAATGTCATTGTGGCTTGCTTGCGCCAAATGCACGTGGAACATCAGATCGTCCTGCTCGCTTGCCGTTTCGTCCTCCAGATGGGCCTCCATCTGTTGAAGGCAATCTGCAAGCGCAGCCAAGTCCGTGTCCGTCCGCCGTTTGGCGGCCAATCCCGCAGAGCCGACCTCGACTATTTTACGCACCTCGATCAGCGATTTCAACGAGTCGATATCGGTTAGCCAGCTTTGAAGCAAGTCGGACGGAGCTTGCGGCTGCTCGCGCACGAACGTGCCGCCGCCATGGCGAATGTCGAGCCAGCCCATCGCTTTCAGCGCGCTAAGCGCTTCGCGTATCGTTGAACGTCCGACTTGGTACTGCTTGGAGAGCGCTTCGACGGAAGGCAGACGATCTCCAGGCGAGTAGCTGCCGTTTTTCAACTGCCCGAGCAGATGATCCGTTACGAGCTCCGCTCCCTTTTTATATTGAATTCCATTCATCCATGATGCCCTCCTGATATAATATATCGAAATCTTTGTTTTGTTTTTGAAAAAAAATTTTAAATAACAGTATACATCCTCTTCCATCATAAGTTATAATATGCCAAAAGTCATCAGATCACCTGAACAGTTTGACAAATTCATGAACAGAAACAACAGGAGGGGAAAATCGATGATAGTGACCGAAGTGCGGCAAGAGCTGCTGCAGCTTCTTGGGCCGGAGCGTTACCGCGACGATAAGGAGGCGCTTGTCACGCATTCGTATGATGCGACGCCTATGCTGCAATCGCTGCCGGACGCGGTGGTTTATCCTGACTCGACGAGAGAAGTCCAGCATATTTTGCGATTAGCGAATCAGCATCGCATTCCGATCGTCCCGCGGGGGGCAGCCAGCAACTTATGCGGCGGCACAGTGCCCGTATCCGGTGGAATCGTCGTGGCTATGACCCGGATGAACAAGCTGCTCGAACTGGATGCCGATAATTTGACAGCTACCGTCCAGCCTGGATTAAATACGAAGCAATTCCATCGCGAAGTGGAAAAAAGGGGGCTGTTCTATCCGCCGGATCCGAGCAGCATGGTCATTTCAACGCTGGGCGGCAACATTATGGAAGGAGCGGGCGGGCTCCGCGGCTTGAAATACGGCACGACGAAAGATTATGTTATCGGATTGGAGGCCGTCCTGCCTTCCGGTGAAGTTATCACAACGGGCGGCAAGCTGTATAAGGATGTTGCCGGCTATGATCTGACGAAGCTGCTTGTCGGTTCGGAGGGCACGCTCGCAATCGTTACGGAAGCGACGGTGAAGCTTATTCCCGCGCCGCGGGTGAGACAGACGATGCTGGTTGCCTTTCAAGATATATACGCGGCCGCGCGTTCCGTTTCGCGCATAGTCGGAGCGGGCATCATTCCGGCGACGCTCGAATTTATGGATCAGTCCACGATCCGCGTCGTGGAAGAATACAATCATATTGGCCTCCCTACAGATATGGAAGCGGTGCTGCTCATCGAGCAGGACGGACAAGAGAAGGCCAGCATTCAGAAGGACATGGACGCCATCGTGTCGATCTGCAGGGAGGAAGGGGCGGCACGCATTGACACGGCGCGGGATGAGCGCGAGGCGGAGCAGCTGATGAAGGCAAGGCGCAGCGCGCTCTCGACATTGGCGCGCATTCGGCCGACGACGATTCTGGAGGATGCGACGGTGCCTCGTTCCCGCATCGCGGACATGGTGCTGGCCATCAACCGGATTGCGGCGCAGTATGAGCTGAACATTTGCACGTTCGGCCACGCGGGGGACGGGAATTTGCACCCGACCTGCACGACGGATGCGAGAAATGCAGAGGAGCTTCATCGGGTCGAGCAAGCGTTCGCCGACATTTTCGAGGAAGCCATCCGGCTGGGCGGCACGATAACGGGAGAGCATGGCGTCGGCACGGTCAAAGCCCCTTATTTGGAATGGAAGGTCGGTGAAGCCGGCATCGCATTGATGAAAGGCATCAAGCATGCATTCGACCCGAATGGCATTATGAATCCCGGCAAAATATTTGCCAAATCCGCACGGAAAAGGCTGGTGATTACCCGATGAACAGCAAAGAGCATGGCGATCAACGAACAGGCGCCTTGCAGCAGCAGCTGGTTCATACGCTCGATTACGAACAGCTGATGAACTGCATGCGCTGTGGATTTTGCCAGCCTGCTTGCCCGACGTTCCAACAGACGGGTCTCGAAGCGGCATCCCCGCGCGGCCGGATCGCTCTCATGAAGGCGGTGGCGGATGGGCTGATGGAGCCGGACGAGGCGTTCAAGCAGCAAATGGAACTATGCTTGGGGTGCCGCGCATGCGAACCGGTATGTCCATCCGATGTCAAATACGGCCAATTGCTGGAGCAGACGAAGGGTGCTCTATTCGAGCATGCCGAGCCATCTGCCGGGGCGCTTCCGGTGCGGCGCCTTCATAAGCTCGCGAAGCCGATATTCAAGCGCCATCGCCGTTTGCGGCTGATGAGTACGATACTGCAAGCTTATCAGCGCTCCGGCCTGCAGCGTCTTGCCGATAAAGGGAAGCTGCTGCGCTGGCTGCCGGCGCATATGCAGACGATGGAGCGGATTATGCCGCGTGCGGACAGCCGCGGTGTCGTGAAGCGGGTCGGCGGTCATCGTTTTGCGGCCAAAGGCGAGCGGATCGGCACCGTCGGAATGTTTCGCGGGTGCATTATGGACGTTCTTTTTACGGAAACGAATGTAAATACCGTCCGTCTGTTGACTGAATCCGGTTATGATGTCGTCATCCCGGAGGAGCAGTCCTGCTGCGGCGCGCTGTTCTCTCATAGCGGGGATCGGGACACGGCCCGAGAGTTCGCCAAGCAAAACGTGAAGGTGTTCCGGGACGCGAAGGTGGACTACATAGCTTCCAACGCCGGAGGCTGCGGGGCCATGCTGGTCGAGTATGATCATCTGCTGGCCGATGAAGCGGATTGGGTTGAACCCGCCCGCGCATTTGCCTCTCAAGTGAAAGATATCAGCGATCTGCTGCTGCGTTCAAAGCGCTGGAATCATCTTCCTGAGACGGCTGCGCAAGCGGAAACAGCGCCACTATCGGATGCGTCACGCGACAACGCCGTTACGGTGACTTACCAAGACTCGTGCCATCTGCGCAACGTGATGAGAGCCGGCGAGGGGCCGCGCCAATTGCTGCGTCTCATCCCTGACACGAACTTCGTAGAGCTGGAGGGGGCTGAAGTGTGCTGCGGCTCAGCGGGAATCTATAACTTGGTGCAGCCGCAAATGGCGAACGATATTGTGGATTCGAGAATGAAAGCGGTGCGGGACACGAGAGCTTCGATTGTTTTAACGAGCAATCCGGGCTGCCTGCTGCAGATGAAGATAGGCGCAGAGCGGGAAAAAGCGAGCAGAAGTATTCAAGTCATGCATGTCGTCGATTATTTTGCGGAAAAGATATTGAAATAATATTTTATATAAACTATAATCAATCTGTAATTAAATTTCATAAATACTTGATGATACATCTTTGCTGCGCAAGGATGAAACTTTCAGTCTATTGAGGGGGAGTTGATCGTGAACGTTATTCCATTGGAAGCCAAGTGGCTCGTTCCGATGTGCGAGTTATGGAACAGGGAACTCGGCGGCCTCTTTCCAATGCGAGAGGCGCTGCTGCGGCAGAATAGCTTTCAAGATGCAAACGTTTACTACCCGGGCTCTTGGCTGGCACAGGACGATGACGGTACGCTGCTTGGCTTTGTCATTGCGAAGAAATGGCAGGAGCTAGAGCGAGAGATGCAGCTGGGGGAAGGAGCAGGTTGGATTCAAGCGCTTGTCGTGCGTTCGGACAGGAGGGGCGAAGGCATAGGCAGCCTCTTGCTTGCCCTGGCTGAAGGCGCGCTGCGGGAAGCAGGCGTAGAGCTCGTATATATGGGACGCGATCCGTGGCATTATTTTCCGGGTGTTCCGAAAGCGCTCTCATCGTCTCGTCATTGGTTCGAGCGGAGAGGATACGAGTTTCTGTATGAGGTATATGATTTGCTGGCATCCGCAGAGGAAGGTCCGCCGCCGGTTGCTCCGTCATTTTCCGAAGGCGCTTACATCAAAGGGCTTGAACCGGGGGATCAAGAGGAAATGCTGCGTTTCTTCCGTAGATGCTTTCCTGGACGGTGGTGCTATGAAGCGCTCTGTTATTGGGAACGCGGCGGATCAGGCAGAGAGTTTATCGGATTGTTTGCAGGCCGGGAGATGATAGGCTTTTGCCGCGTGAACGATGAGAAGTCGGCTTTGATTGCGCAAAATACGTACTGGGCTCCACTCTTCCAAGAGCCGCTTGGAGGAATCGGACCTCTTGGCGTAGACAGCCGCTATCGCGGAAAGGGATATGGCCTTGCTCTCGTTGAAGCCGGGGTATCTGAGCTCAAAGCGCGCGGAATGAGGCATTTGGTCATTGATTGGACGGAGCTTGTTGATTTTTATGCGAAATTAGGATTTCAACCGTGGAAGGGCTACGATTTGATGAAAAAGTCATTGCGTCAGGCAACATAGATAAAAGCTGACGCAGCGTTTGCCTAATCAAGCTGAACGGCACAACTGCACAGAGAAGCATGGACGTACTTCGCTGCTGCAGAGGTCAAGCATCCCCATTTTTCAAAATTATGTTTCTAATATTTGCGTAATTTGTGAAATATTATTTTAATTTCCATAGGGGGTATTATAATGCGAACATTGCGAAAAACCTTGCTTTTAACGATGACATTGGTCTTATCCTTATCCGTTATCCTTGCAGGCTGCGGCTCAAGCTCCGGCAGCGGCGGCAAAGACGGGAAAGTAGAAATTTCTTGGATGGTCACCTCCAACCCGGCCAAGCAGCCTTGGTATGAGCAGACCGTAAAGGACTTCGAAGCGAAATATCCGAACATTAAAGTGAAGCTGATGACGTTCCCTTACGCTCAAATCGACCAAAAAATCCAAACGATGATTTCCGGCAAAAATATGGCGGACGTCTGGTCCTCCAACTGGAGTGAAGCCGGCTTCGCCACGTTCAATCAATTGGGCATTCTGCTGGATATGACGCCATACCTTGAGAAGGAGCCGGATGTGGTAAAGGGCATCGATCCTCGCCTGCTCGATATTTATAAAGTGGACGGAAAGACGTATGGCTTGCCGATGCTGAACTACGGCACATTCTTGTTCTATAACAAAGATCTGTTGGACGCGGCAGGGCTGCCATATCCGACGACAGACTGGGAAGACCAATCCTGGAATTGGGACAAGATGGTCGAGTACGGCACAAAGCTGACAGATAAGAGCAAACAGCAGTATGGCCTGCTGTATGATGACACGGCGAACAAGCGCGCATGGCTGTTCGGCGGCGACTTCTTTAGCGAAGATGCCTATAAGACCGGCAACATGGGCGAGCCGCAAATTTTGAACAATCCGAAAATTGTGGAAGCAATTCAAAAAAACGCGGATTTGGTGCTGAAGCATAAAATTTCTCCGAACCCGGCTCAGACGGAAGCGATGAACCAGCTTGGCAACCCGTTCATGACGGGGAAAGTCGCGATGATGATCGGCGGAGGCTGGGGCTTCCAGAACTTCAAGCAAGCTGAATTCCGTTGGGGCGCCGCGGCGCTTCCGAACGTGGAAGGGCGCCAAATCTCGCTGTATGTAGACCCATGGAACATTTACAAAAATACGAAGCACCCGGATGAAGCATGGACGTTCGTCAAATTTCTGATGGATCCGAAGGGCGCAGCGAAGACATATGCCGAAAATACAGGGGCTACTCCGGTCTATGAAGAGCTGCTCGATAACTGGTATGTCGATATCGCCAAGGCGATGGAGATGAAGCCGGAAGAAGTGAAGCAATTAAATGAAGGCGTTATCAAGTATGGCCGCGAGTCGGACAATCACTTGATCGCAAAGTTCGATAGCATTTTAAAGACAACGAATCAAACGATGAGTGCAATTTACAACGGAACGAAGAGTGTGGAGGACGGATTGAAAGATATCGACAGCAATTTGCGATCTTTGAATCTGAAATAATTCAACACTCTCTGATCCTCGAAGAAATGGTGGATTCCCCGGCTCGGACTCCGCGCCGGCCGGGGCGTCTTATCGAAAATGAGGTGAAATCATTTGAATACACAACAACGAGCGGTTTCGGAAGACATTGGCGTCAATGCAGACCGCAAGACAAAGATGAAGCTCCATCCGGAAAGAAAGAAGGAAGAGCGGGCCTTCTGGATATTTGCTTCGCCATGGATTATTGGATTCATCCTGTTTACGGGAGGGCCGATGATTGCTTCCTTATGGCTTAGCTTCACATCTTATGATGTAGTCAGCGCGCCGCAATTCGTGGGTTTTGACAATTTCATTTCGCTGTTTCAAGATGCCCTTTTCTTCAAGTCTCTGAGTGTGACCACGTATTATGTCGTGCTGGCCGTGCCCTTTACTATCATGTTATCGCTTCTGCTCGCCGTACTTCTCAATCAGAAGATTAAAGGGCTTCTTGTGTTCCGGACGCTGTTCTATGCGCCGTCCATCGTATCGGGTGTATCGATCGCATTCCTATGGTCGTGGCTTTTGAACCCGGATTTTGGCTTTGTAAACAACATTTTGCATGAATGTTTCGGGGTAGAAGGCTTGGGCTGGTTTACCGATGCGAAGCTCGTCATTCCGTCGATGGTGCTCATGCAGATCACCGGTATCGGCGGCACGATGGTCATCTTCCTGGCGAGCTTGCAGTCGCTGCCGAAGGATCTGTATGAAGCTGCGGATATCGACGGTGCGGGCAGCTTCCGTAAATTTTTCAAAATTACGGTGCCGCTTATTTCGCCTGTTATTCTGTTCAATACGATTATGGCGATCATTTCGTCGTTTCAAATCTTTACGCAAGCGTACGTCATTACCAAGGGCGGACCGGAATGGAACTCGTACTTCTATGTCTATTATTTGTTCGATACCGCCTTTTCACAATTCCGCATGGGGTACGCATCTGCGCAGGCATGGATTTTATTCATTATTATATTTGCGTTGACGATGCTGTCGCTCATGGTGTCAAGAAGATATGTCTACTATGAATATACGAGTCGAAAATAAGGAGGGCAGCCAATGAAGCCGAAACGTTATGTTCACGGAGAGCTGTCCGTGATTCAAAAAACCGCAATTTATGCCGTCTTGTTCTTATTTCTGGGTTTGTTTCTGTTCCCGATCTTCTGGATGGTATCGACATCGCTGAAGACATTGGGGCAAGTATTCCAGCTTCCGATGATATGGATTCCGAATCCGCCGCAATGGGACAATTTTGCCGAAGTATTTCGGGTGTCGCCGTTTGGCACCTATTTGTGGAACACGATCTGGTATACCGGGGTTACGGTGTTTGCGACTGTCTTGACTTCTTCGCTTGTCGCCTTTGCTTTTGCCCGTCTGCGGGCCAGAGGCAGCAAAGTGATGTTCGGTCTCGTGCTCAGCACGATGATGCTGCCGCCGCAAGTGGTCATGATTCCGCAATATTTGCTGTTCAACCAGCTGGGCTGGGTCGATTCTTATTTGCCGCTTGTCATTCCGTCGTTTGCGGCCAGCGCCTTCTTGATCTTCTTGCTGCGCCAATTTTATATGGGTATCTCGCATGAGCTGGACGAGGCTGTGAAAATTGACGGCGGCGGGTATTTTACGATGTACTTCCGCGTCATATTGCCGCTGTCGCTGCCTGCTATGGCGACGGGTGCCATCCTGGAATTTATGTACCGCTGGAATGATTTGATGGGGCCGCTCATTTACTTGAATAGCTCCGAGCATTATCCGTTGTCGTTGGGACTGGCCAACTTTACGGCATCATACGGCTCGACGCCATGGCAGCTGTTGATGGCAGCGTCCGTCATTGCGGTTACGCCGCCGCTTCTGCTTTTCTTCTTTGCGCAGAAGCATTTCATTCGCGGTATTGTAATATCGGGCTCGAAAGGATAAATGAACGCGGTTAAGGAGGAATAGCGATGAAGCTGGGCGTGGAAGTCCTTTTGGAGAAGCATGCGAACGATTATCGCGGCCAACGAATCGGATTGGTTACGAACTTGACGGGAGTCAACCATATGTTGATTCCGACGATTGATTTGTTCCACGAGCATGAACATCTGGGTTTGACCGCATTATTCGGGCCGGAGCATGGCATTCGAGGCGATGCGAAGGAAGGGCAGCATGTCGGCTCTTCCGTGGACAAGGAAACGGGCCTTCCCGTCTATAGCTTGTATGGCGAGACACGCAAGCCCACTCCGGATATGCTGCAGGACGTCGACGTGATGGTGTTCGATTTGCAGGATATTGGGACTCGCTATTATACGTACATTTATACGATGGCTTACGTTATGGAGGCTTGCGGCGAACAGGGAATTCCGTTCGTGGTGCTCGACCGGCCGAACCCGATTAACGGAATGACGCTGGAAGGCAATCTGGTGGACGAGGATTGCCGATCCTTTGTCGGCCTGTATCCGATTCCGGTCCGTCATGGCTTGACGATTGGCGAGCTGGCCCAGCTGTTCAAGGAGCAGTTCGGAGTTCGCTGCGATCTGACCGTCATACCGATGGAGGGATGGTCGCGCAAGATGCATTTCGATGAAACGGGGCTTCTATGGGTGCCGCCTTCACCAAATGCAAGCGGGCTCGATATGGGCTTGCTGTATCCGGGAACCTGTCTTGTGGAAGGGACGAACCTGTCGGAAGGGCGAGGAACGGCGAAGCCGTTCGAGATGGTGGGAGCGCCCTTTATCGATGGATACCGGTTAGCCAAGGCGCTCAATGAGCGGCGCATGCCAGGCATCCTTGCCAGGCCCGTATCGTTCGTGCCGACGTATCAGAAGCATGTCGGTGAACGCTGCGAGGGCGTGCAGCTGCATGTGACGGATCGTACGGCTCTGCAGTCATTCTCCGCCGGTTTGCAGCTGCTGGAGACGATAACAGATATGTATCCGGAATCGTTCAGCTACAAGGAAGCGGATTTTTTCGACCAGTTGGCCGGCACGAAGCAATTGAAGCCGCATATCGAGAATGGCACGACTAGCAGTTATGTGGAGCAGTGCCAACCCGTCTTATCCGCGTTCCGCAAGATGGCATGCAGTTACTTGCTGTATTAACACTGTATGTGTTGATGAGGGGGAAGAACCAATGGGAATCATTGCGATTGACGGTGGCGGAACGAAGACGGTAGGCATTCTGTCCAGAACGGATGGAACCGTGCTGTCTACTGCCAACGGCGGCCCATCGAATATGAATGGCAATCGCGACGAGGCGTTGCGCCAGTTGACTGGCGTCGTTCGCCGTCTTTATGAGGAAGCGGAGCAATCCGGCGAAGCGATCGAAGCGCTGTTTGCCGGCTTGGCCGGGATTGAGCAGGGCGATAACCGCAAGCAGGCGGCTGCCCATTTGCGGCGCCTTTATCCCGATATCTCATCCGTTCAAGTCGATAACGATGCCATTACGGCTCTTTATTCCGGCACGAAGGGGGAGCCAGGAATCGTGCAAATTGCCGGCACTGGTTCGATTACCTACGGGCTCCATCCGAGCGGCCGCAGAGAACGCGTCGGGGGATGGGGTTATATCGCAGGGGACCCCGGCAGCGGGTATTCGATTGGCAGGGAAGCTTTAATCGCCGTTCTCCGTGCATGGGACGGATTGGGCAAGCCAACCGCGCTTACCGAGCTGATTATCGACGCATATAATTTAAGCGCTTTAACTGAACTCATTCCCATCATCTATGCGCAAGAGACGCGTCAACGAGTCGCTGCTTTGGCTCCGCTCGTCATGAAAGCTGCCGATCTAGGGGACGTCGCGGCACAAGGCATTATGGATGCGGCTGCGTATTCGATGGGGGAAGCGATAGCAGGCTTGCACCGCAAGCTCTATGACGGCAAGTTGTGCGCTCCCAATGGAGCGGTGCCGGTCGTACTGACGGGCGGCATCTTTAAACGGGCGGATTTGCTGCTGCCTGCACTGGAATCGACTTGTCACGAACATCAGCTGCAAGCGCAATTCATCCTGCCGGACAGTCCGCCGATAGCGGGAGCCCTCTTCGCCGCCTTGCGGCAATTAGGAGCTTCGCTCGACGGCGAGCTGTCCGGGCGCGTAGACCAGCAGCTTGCAGTAACGTTAGGATAAGAAAATAACGGATAGGTTGTGAGGAAATGGATACGAACATTTCGGCTTTATTAACAGAACAGCGCAATCCGCGTACGATGAACATCGACCAGATGAGCACCTGCGATATCGTCAACGTCATTCATCAAGAGGATCGTTCGGTTATGGAGGCGGTATATCGTGTGCTGCCTCAAGTGGAAGAAGCGGTCGAAAGCGTGTACGCTTCGCTCAAGATCAAGGGAAGGTTGTTCTATGTCGGCGCAGGGACGAGCGGGCGTCTGGGATTTGTCGATGCCGCGGAATGTCCTCCAACATACAGCACGCCGCCTGAGTGGATTCAAGCGGTCATAGCGGGCGGCAACGGAGCGGTATATGCCGCGGTGGAAGGCGCAGAGGATGACGAAGAGCAGGGGGCGGAGGATCTGCGGCAGCGGAGCTTATCGCATTCGGATGTCGTTATCGGTATTGCCGCAAGCGGACGCACGCCTTATGTCATCGGAGCGTTGAATTACGCCCGCAGCATAGGAGCTGCGACGATTGCGTTATCAAGCAATGAGCGGGCGGCCATTAGCCGGGCAGCCGATATTGCGATTGAAGCTCTTGTCGGGCCAGAAGTCGTAACAGGCTCCACGCGGATGAAAGCGGCGACGGACACAAGATGATTTTGAACATGATCTCTACATCCGTCATGATTAAGCTCGGAAAAGTGTATGAGAATTTAATGGTCGACCTCAACGCAAGCAATTATAAATTGCAGGAGCGTGCACGCGGCATTGTCATGACTGTGACCGGAGCGGACTACAAAACAGCCGAACAGACGCTTGCGCTGGCGGATCAAGAGGTGAAGACGGCCATCGTCATGCTGGAAGCGGGACTAGACGCCCGAGAAGCGAGAGAACGGCTTGTCCGAACCGGGGGCTCCGTTCGTCAGGCGATTCACTTAACTTCAAGCGAGTCGTGATTAGAAGGTGATTTTTGGGAGGTAATCTTGAATAGGCAGGTGAGCAGCCATCATTAAAATAGTGGACACCCTTCACTCTGTAACTGGCGTTCACTGCAGCGGCGTCCGGGTGCGCGATGTCCGTCTTCTGGAAATCGATGCCCGGCTTCCGGAAAGATGGAAGCATACCGCTCATTATCGGGCGATACGCCTCCATTACGATTTTCGAGGTATGCCGGGAACGTCGGCCGTTTATATTAAGCCGAACCTTCCAGAGCAGTGGAACATCGAAGGAAGACCAGCCAGAATTGGCTGCTGGATTCATGCCGGGCCGTGTGGACATTGGATGCGCGCCGTAATCATTGACGGGGACGGGGCAGAGAAGCCGCTCGACTTGACAGCGCCCAAAGGAATGAATTGGTCGGGGTGGACATTTGTCGCAGCCGATCTTCCCGGCTCACTTAAGCTTCCGCTTCGGCTCCAGCAAATATATATGGTGGAAACGGATGCTGCTTGCAAAGGACGCGGATGCATCGATGTACGGGACCTCTGTGCGGAATATGGTCCGAAATACGAAGACTGGACCGGGCCGGCATGGTCTGACTATTCACCGCCGCCTGATGCGGTAGTATACCAAGCGGATGCCACCGTATCATTGCGAATTATGGATGAGGAGTCAGGAATAGATCCTGCATCTATCGTGATGTCGATCGATGAACAAGCTGTTCTGCATCAATATAATGAAGCTGCAGGATGCATTTCTGCACATGCCTGGCAGCTCGAACAGGGAGTGCATCACATATGCGTTGCTGCAACCGATCGGGCCGGCAATCCGGCTAACCCGTCCGCCCGCTGGAGCTTCACGACCGACTTGAGTCCGGATGCTTCTGCGCCGGATATGGCCGTGCTGATGCCGATGAATGGAATTGTGACGCGCACATTACGGCCGCGCATCGCGGCACGCATCAAGGATATGCATTCCGGCGTCGACGAATCGTCCATTCGCATGGAGCTGAACGGCAGTTCCGTCCCGGTGCGATATGTTCATGACACGGCATATTACACGCCTGAGGCCCCGCTTCCAACGGAGAGCCTGCACACGGTGAAGGTAAGCGCATCCGATATGGCGAATAATAGCAAGGAACTGAAATGGAGCTTCCGCACGGGCTCCGCCATGGCAGAGCCTGCACCGGGTGAGCCTTATGAAGTGACGATTATCGGCGACGGGGGATATCTCAATGCGGACGCCGCGGTCAATGATTGCGACCTGCAGCTGCAAGAGAATATCCGGCGCATACGACAGGAGCCGTCCAAGCTGATGCTCTATACGGGCGATATCGTGGAGCATGATACGGAGGACAATTATCGACTGGCTGTAGAGCGGATGAATGATTTTCCCATGCCGTATGTTATGGCCATCGGCAATCACGAGATATCGGGCACCAATCGGCGCGATCATTATCAGATGGCGTTCGGTGAAACGAATTATGCGCTGGATTTTGGCAATCTGACGGTTATCGGCCTCGATACAGCCTCGGGGCATATTACGTCGTCCGATGCTTCGCAGTGGCAGTGGCTTGCGGAGATGTTGGAGACGGCAAAAGGTCAGCATCTCATTCTGCTGATGCACGTTCCCCCGGATGAGGTCGATGCGGACGGACATGATCATTTGTCAGGACATGGCTTTATGGATAAGACAGAGGCGGATCGACTGTATGAATTGCTGACAGCAGCCAAATCACAACGCAGGCCAGGAGAAATCATCGTGTTGTGCGGAGATTTTCACGCGTACATGAGCAAGACGGTAGGCGGGGTGCGCTATATCGTCAGCGGAGGCGGCGGGAAGCTGACGCACATTCCTCCCGGGCAGGGAGGCTTCTATCACTATATTCAAATGCGCGTGCATGGAGATCGGATTGATTGGAATGTCATTCCGCTCTTGGAGAGGATTACGTGGGAGCATGCGGATGATACCGTGAATCTTCGCATAGGAGAGCGCCTGAGACTTCGGGCAATAGGCACCTTCGTAACGCATGGTTTGCCGGATATGCAGCTAGGCATCGCCGAACCTTTGCATTTCGTATGGAATTCTTCGAATCCGGAAGCCGTGCAGGTAGCGCCTGATGGAGTGGTTGCCGGATGTGCCGCCGGCGAAGCTTCGGTGACGGTGGAATGCGGATGGCGTTCGGCATCGATGCGTGTTCGGGTGCATGCCTGAACCGATCGGCGCTGACAGGATATGCTGCGAAATGAAATTTGACTAAAGATAGAAAGGGGGAGTCCATATGATTGTGTCACCGACGAAAGGCGGACTGGTCATGCTCTCCGATATGGTAGCCAAGCTGCCTCCATCCGAGAAGAAAATCGCCAAATATATTTTGGAGCATCCTCAAGAGGCAGTCTCGCTTACCGCTTCTGAATTAGGGGTGAAATGCCATGCGAGCAGCGCCGCCGTCATTCGCTTGTGCAAATCTTTAAAATTAAAAGGATTTCAAGAGCTGAAGCTGCGCATCGTAGGCGATCTGAACAAGTCGGAGAATAAAGGCTACCGGGATATCAAACCGAATGAAACCGTGGATGCGGTGCTTGCGAAAATGACCAATAACAGCATTCAAGCGCTTAGAGAGACGTCGGAGATCGTAAACTTGGAGTACATGGCAAAAGTGGTGGATGCGTTAATTCGCGCGCGGAACATTCATTTCTTCGGTGTGGGGGCCTCTTCCATTATTGCGATGGACGCTCAGCAGAAATTTCTGCGCATCAATAAGCCGGCTACTGCATTTACGGATGTTCATGTCGTTGCGATGAACATCGCCAACATGGCTGCGGACGATGTCATGTTCGGCATCTCCTACTCGGGAGAGACGTTGGAGGTGTACGATATTTTGAGGCTGGCCAATGCGAAGGGCTGCCGTACGGTCAGTTTGACTCATTACGGCAATTCCATTATCGCTTCGGAAGCCCAGCTTAATCTGTACATCTCGGCGACGAAGGAAGCGACTTTCCGCAGCGCGGCAACATCTTCACGCCTCGCCCAACTGCATATTATCGATGTCTTGTTCATGTGCGTTGCTTCGCATCAATATGACGGTACGGTGCAATATTTGGATCAGACAAGAGAAGCGATTCGGTTTATTAAAGAACAGCGTTCATAGAATTCAAGTTATATTGATGATTCTAATCCTCTTCGACGGTTAGCGCCGGCAGAAGAGGTTTTTATTTGGTTTCGCAGTCGGAAGCCGCAAAGCGCGCCTTCGCCGCGGTTGCCCTGCCGTATCATCACGCAGGATGGCACTTGTTTGTGCAGGCCGCTGCAGCGCTGCATGATGGTTGTGTGCATAAGATCTTTTGCTGGCATAAAAATATTTTAATGATGTTAAGGTTTTTCCCTTGACATGGGGAACGGATTTAGATATGATTAGGAACGTCGATGGGCTGTAAAGTGTTTTTCCTTGACGAAAGGAGTGGCCCGTATGAACGAGGAACAGGTATTAGCGAAGACGAATCGGGTCAACATGCTGTTCGACTTCTATGAGCCGTTGCTGACAGAGAAGCAGCAGACGTTCCTGAAATGTTACTTTCAAGATGATTTTTCCTTGGGCGAGATTGCAGCCGAATTCGGAATAAGCCGTCAAGCGGTGTATGAACATATTAAGCGGGCGGAGCAGACGCTCGATACGTACGAGAGCAAGCTCGGGCTGCTCGCGAAGTTCGAACAGCGCACGAAGCTGATGGAATCGCTGCAAGACGCATTGAACGATATGAATGGCATACCCGACCCGCAGCGCGCGGAACTGCAGAAGATTGTCCGTGAACTGCAGGCGTTGGATTAAGGGAACGGGGTGAATAACAATGGCATTTGAAGGATTGACAAGCCGATTGCAGAATGTGTTCAGCAAGCTGCGCGGCAAAGGCAAAGTAGCGGAGGAAGACGTCAACGAAGCGATGCGCGAGGTGCGCCTTGCGTTGTTGGAGGCGGACGTCAACTTCAAAGTCGTCAAAGAATTCATTAGCAAAGTAAAAGAGAAGTCAGTCGGCCAAGAAGTCATGAAGAGCTTTACGCCAGGCATGGTCATTATCGACATCGTTAACAAAGAGCTGACGGAGTTGATGGGCGGCACTGCCGCTAAGCTGGCGAAAGCGAACAAACCGCCGACCGTCATCATGATGGCGGGTTTGCAGGGCGCTGGTAAGACGACGACTTCGGGCAAGCTGGCGAAGCTTCTGCAGAAGCAGAACCACAAGCCGCTGCTCGTTGCTGCCGACATTTATCGTCCTGCTGCGATTCAGCAGCTGCAAGTGCTCGGCAAGCAGATTAATGTGCCCGTATTTTCCTTGGGCGATCAGGTCAGCCCGGTTGAGATTGCACGCCAGGCGATGGAGCATGCGAAGGAAAATAATCTTGATTATGTGATCATCGATACGGCCGGCCGTCTACATATCGATGAAGCGCTGATGGATGAGCTGAAGCAGATTCACGAGACGGTTAAGCCGGATGAAGTATTGCTCGTTGTCGATGCAATGACAGGGCAAGATGCGGTTAACGTAGCGGAAAGCTTCAACCAGCAGCTCGCGTTGACGGGTGTCGTGCTGACGAAGCTCGATGGCGATACGCGCGGTGGCGCGGCGCTATCGGTCAAAGCAGTTACCGGCTGCCCAATCAAGTTCGCGACCTTGGGCGAGAAGTTGGATGCGCTTGAACCGTTCCATCCGGAACGGATGGCGTCCCGTATTCTCGGGATGGGGGACATGCTGTCGCTTATCGAGAAGGCCCAAGCGAATATCGATGCGGATAAAGCCAAGGAAATGGAACTGAAGATGCGGAATGCCGCCTTCACGTTCGACGATTTTCTGGAGCAGATGCAGCAGGTGAAGAAGCTTGGTCCGATTGATCAGATTCTGGACATGATTCCAGGAATGAACAAGATGAAGCAGACCGCCAATCTGAAGGTCGATGAGCGTCAGATGGGACGCATCGAAGCGATTGTCCGTTCGATGACGAACGCAGAGCGCCAGGATCCGGACCTCATCAATCATAGCCGCCGCAAGCGGATTGCAGCCGGCAGCGGAACATCGCTGGCCGACGTGAACCGCCTCATCAAGCAGTTTGACGAGATGCGCCGGGTGATGAAGCAGTTCTCTGACATGATGGGACCGAAAGGTCCGAAAATGATGAAAAATTTGAAGAGCAAAGCCGGCAAGGGAATGAGATTTCCTTTCCGCTGATGCATAATGCTTTACTCGAATTCCGTTAAGGAGGTGAATGTCGTGGCAGTACGTATCCGTTTGAAACGTATGGGTGCTCATAAAGCACCGTTCTATCGTGTCGTTGTATCCGATTCCCGCTCTCCGCGTGATGGTCGTTTCATCGAAGAAATCGGTTACTACAATCCGGTAGCTCAACCTGCAGTAGTTAATATCGACGAAGAAAAAGCGTTGAAATGGCTGCAAACAGGTGCTCAAGCTTCTGACACGGTTCGCAACTTGCTTAGTCAAGCAGGCGTCATGAAGAAGTTCCATGAGCTGAAATATCAGAAGTAATCTAACCGTTCGGAGGGTCGCGAATGGAAGAGTTGGTGTTAGTTATTGCACGCGCTTTGGTCGATCATCCGGAGGAGGTCCGTGTGGACGTCGTGGAGAAAGACCACATCATTGTGTATGAGCTTTACGTCCATCCCGAAGATGTCGGGAAGGTTATCGGAAAGCAAGGTCGCATAGCCAAGGCGCTTCGCACGGTCGTCACGTCGGCAGCCGTTAAGGTTCCAAAACGAGTTGCCGTGGACATTATTTCTTAACATGAGGAAACGGGTTAGGATGAAATCCTAGCCCTTTTTCGTATGTGAATAGCCGTTTGTGTTACAATAGGAAGCATACCCGTAATTAGCAGGAGGATACGATACGACATGGCTGAGAAGTTATTTAATGTCGGCAAAGTCGTGAATACGCACGGCATTCGCGGAGAAGTGAAAGTATTCCCGCAGACCGACTTTCCGGATGTGCGCTTTGCCCAGGGAAGTGAATTGTTATTGCAGCATCCGGAGACACAAAGCACTCTATCGGTTACGGTAGAACGGTCGCGTTTACATAAGAACATGTACATCGTAAAGCTGAAACAATTCGACAACATTAACGATGTAGAGAAATATAAGGGCTGGATGCTGAAGGTGTCGGAAGCGCAGCTCGTAGAACTGCCGGAAGACGAATATTATTATCACGAGATTATCGGCTGCCGCGTTGTGACGGACGAGGGCGGGGAACTGGGCGTTATCGACGAGATTCTGGCTCCGGGCGCGAATGATGTCTGGGTCGTGAAGCCTTCGAAAGGCAAGCCAATTCTTATTCCGGTTATTGATGATGTGCTGCTTAACGTTGACGTCGAAGGCAAAGTTGTCACCGTCCATCTCATGGAGGGACTTATTTAAATGCGCATCGATGTATTAACGCTATTCCCGGAAATGTGCGAAGGCGTATTCAACGCGAGCATATTGGGGAAAGCACGGGAAAAAGGACTCGTAACGCTGAACACGGTCAATTTTCGTGACTATTCTACCAACAAGCATTCGACCGTAGATGACTATCCATACGGCGGCGGAGGCGGTATGGTTCTGAAGCCGGATCCTATTTTTGCGGCGGTTGAAGACGTTAGCGCGAAGGCTGGGACGGAAGGTTTAGTCAGAAGCGGGCAAAATGTCGGCAGCACAGAGAGCGAGTCGTCTGAAGGGAAGCCGCCGCGCGTCATCTTGATGTGTCCGCAAGGGGAGCGCTTTTCGCAGACGAAGGCTGAGGAACTGGCTGAGGAATCGCATCTTATTTTTATTTGCGGCCACTACGAAGGCTATGACGAGCGGATTCGCGAGCATCTCGTAACGGATGAGCTGTCGATTGGGGACTATGTGTTAACAGGCGGAGAACTGCCAGCCATGGTCGTCGTCGATTCCGTCGTGCGGCTGCTGCCGGGCGTGCTTGGCAATGAATCGTCGGCAGTGACGGATTCATTCAGTACAGGGCTGCTTGAATATCCGCATTATACGCGCCCTGCCGAATTTCGCGGTTGGAAGGTGCCGGATGTGCTCATAAGCGGTCATCATGCCAACATCGAAGTGTGGCGCCGAGAGCAGGCGTTAAAGCGAACGCTGGAACGGCGGCCTGATCTGCTCGATAGCATCGAGTTGAGCGAAGAAGAGCAGAAGATGCTGCAGCGGTTGAAAAGTGAACCGTTGTAATATAAATAATGGGGCTCCTGCAAAATGTGCTTTGGGTACAGTGCAGGAGCCATTTTGTGTATCTATTGGTCTGTAGTCAGCTCAAATTCCGCTACGGTATCATTCTCATCCGGCAGCTGGGAAGTCGGAAAGTTGATGAACGGCCCCACCCTGGCTTCGGTAAATCACTCGCTTCAGAACCGCAGACGATAATTCACGAAGTATCTGCTCTTTCTATTTAATGTATAATAAAAATAAAGAATGTTTCGATATTCGGTAATTGAATTACAGGACAGGCTTATTAAAGAGCGTGAAAAGCATGGTTGACAACTAAATTATTCAGATACAGGAAGCATGAGATTTGTGATTTAACAATCTCATGTTTTCTTTTTTTTGAGTTCAATAATAATTTAGCTTGCAAAATAAGTGTAATATATATATTGTATATAAAGTATATATACAAAATTTCATGAAGAGGTATTTGCATGCAAATTATTATTTCAAACAGTTCAAAAGAGCCGATTTATGAGCAAATCTATGCTCAAATCAAAAAGCTTATCTTAACAGGGGAATTACAAGAAGGTCAGTTGCTTCCTTCTATGCGCCAACTCGCAAAAGATCTAGAAATTAGTGTCATTACAACAAAACGCGCCTATGAAGAACTTGAGAAAAACGGATTTATTTATTCCATTGTTGGAAAAGGTTCGTTCATATCAGAACAAAATACGGAGATGATGAAGGAAAGAAAAATGAAAGTAATCGAAGAAAAGCTATTAGTTGCCATTCAAAACGGCAAAGAAATAGGCATTAGCTTAGCAGAACTGAAGGAAATGCTTACATTATTGTATACGGAGGATGAATGATGGAAAATGTCATTGAATTACAGCATATTAATAAAACATTTAATGGATTTCAGTTGAAAGACCTTTCTATTACCGTTAAAAAAGGGTATGTGACTGGATTTATTGGGGGAAATGGTGCAGGTAAATCGACAACAATTAAATTGATTATGAATTTATTACAGCAAGATAGTGGATCTGTTTCAGTTTTCGGCATGAACTATAAGAAACATGAAAAAGATATAAAGGAACGTATTGGTTTTGTCTATGATGAAAATATTTTTTATGAAAATTTAACTTTAAAGGAAATGAAAAGGATAATTAAACCAGCCTATAAAAACTGGGATCATAACGCTTTTCAACGTTATGTTGACCAGTTTGAACTGCCACTGAACCAAAAAATGAAGACATTCTCAAAGGGAATGAAGATGAAAGCCTCGCTAGCTATTGCACTAGCTCATCATGCAGAATTAATTATTATGGATGAGCCAACGTCTGGTCTTGATCCGATATTTCGTAGAGAGTTGCTAAATATTCTCCATGAATTAATGCAAGAGGAGGATAAGACGATTTTCTTTTCGACACATATTACAACAGATTTAGATCGTATAGCGGATTACATTACTTTTATTCATAATGGTGAACATATTTTTACGAAGGAATTTTATAAAATAGAAGAAGAATATGCCGTTGTGAAAGGAACACTGGAATTATTGGATCGTGAAACGGAACAAGAGTTTGTTTCAATCCGAAAAACGAACAGTGGTTTTGAAGCATTAACAGCTGATAAAAATCGTGTGTCAAATATTTTTGGAGATACTGTTATTTTGGAAAAACCAACGCTCGAAGATATTATGTATTATACGAAAAAAGGATGGTAATTGTATGTTTAACCTTATACTTAAGGATATTTTAATACAAAAGAAAATAATTATATTCTACATTGCTACTATAATACTCTATTTATTGGTAGATACGTCCCTAGTGCTTATAGGATTTATATATAGTGTAGTATTTATAATGAATGCTTATTCTTATGATGAAAAAGATAACGTTAATATTTTGCTTAATTCGCTTCCATATACGAGAAAGGAAATTGTTAGTTCAAAATATATAGGTTCATTGATATCTACATCACTAATTATAATCATTACTTATGTAGGCGATTTCCTCTTAAATGGAAAAGAGGTATTGTTTTCATGGAGAGAAATACTGCTTATTATCGGTCTTGTTATGGTCGCTATTTCATTCATGCTTCCGATCTCTTATAAATTTAAAACGCAACATTTACTGATTGCTTCAGCTGCTTTATTTGGCATCTATATGGTAACAATTAATTTTTTATTCCCTACTCTTAATGATACATTAAGAGAACTGACACAAGAGTTCATGACTTTGCAAGAAACCCAATTTTATTTCTTAACTATACTGATGGTCAGTATTTTATATATTGGATCGTGGTTATTATCTATTCGTATTTATGAGAAAAAAGTTTTTTGAAGAATATTTAATAATTAAGTTAATGGGTCGGGTCGTAATTTTCGGGATTAAAGGCGTTGAAATATTTTTCATAATCCTCCACCGTCAACCGTTTTGAACCGGATGAAGATGGAGCGGGCGAAGAAGCTGCTGTTGACAAGCTGTTAGCCGAGGCAGTCGGTCTGGATGTATATTATTTCTCACGTTTGTTCAAAAATAGTACCGGGTTCAACCCGACGGCGTTCAAAGCCACACATTAAAATGAAATGAAGTGAGGGGACATAGAAATGCAATCCCATCCATCTCATCACCGCGAAAACCAGCCGGACGACAAGCAGCGCTTGTTCGTGGCGATACCATTGCCGACGTCTGCTGCGGAAACCGTCATCCAATGGTCTGAAGGGGCAAAGCGGCAATGGGCGTTTCACAAATGGGTTCATCCGCTCGATTTGCATATTACGGTACAGTTTCTGGGAGCGGTATCTCCTGTTGTGAAGGAACGTCTTGTAGAGGGACTGCAGAAAGCGGCGCAAGCATCGGAGCCGTTTCGGCTTGAATTGAAACAGGCAGGGACGTTTGGTGCAAGCGAAGCGCCTCGAGTCTTATGGGCAGGGGTGGGCGGAGAGATTGAGCAGCTCAATCGTCTATATAATCTTGTCGTGGCCGCGACTGCGCCGCTCGGGTTCATGCCTGAGGAGCGGCCTTATCGGCCCCACATAACTCTGGCCCGCAAATACCGGGGGACGGCTCCCATGTCGATGAACGCCGCTCATGCGCCGCTGCCTGAGCATGATTGGAAGGTGGACCGCCTTGTGCTGTACCGCACGCGAATGGGCAAGACTCCCATGTATGAGCGAGTTGAGGAGTTCGCCCTTGATCACGCTATGCAGCAATGACAGCTTCCTTTTGTCGGGAAGCTTTTTTATGGCAGGGTGAGTAAAGCTGCACGATTGGCTTGTTTAAAAGCAGCTTCAATTAAGTATGATCGATATCCAGAGGGAGAGAGAGGTGTTATATTTGTAAGACCTTAGGGACACTCTCCCCTTGGCTCAGTTATAGACTTAGACATAGAGATAGAGATAGAGATAGAGATAGAGAAAGATATAGCTGAAGAATTCGGTACAAGGAACTACATTAGACCAAGGTGTTATGTGAAATAAAGTACAAAATTAAATGCAAAACATAAGGCATAAGAAACCACAACAAAAGAACTAAAAAAACATTTACGGCAGGTTGTATCATTGTAAGACTTTCGGTCACCATGCAGAGGAGAGTAAGCGCAAGCGATAAAAGTTATATAAGACGCATCCAGATTCCAAAGCAAGGAAAAAAGGCATGCATATGCGGACAAGCCACTCCTATGAATACGTGCTGGGCAGCGGCATTATAACGAAAGAATATTCATTCATACGGTAAGCGAGGTTTGAAGGCGACAGGTCGCTGCAGCTTCTCCGATGTATCGATATCGATCGATTGCCAATTCGTCATTATTAGTCCTCCTTTTCAATTCGCTTTCATATTAAAGAAGACCTTTCAGCGCAGCGCGTATCTTGCATGTTCGCTCTGAGCTGCGGGGAGAGTGATGCAAAGGGCTTTTAGAGATAGGCTTGTTGCTGGGGGGCAGGAATGATGACTTTGCGAAATAGCGATCCTTATATAGAGGAAATGATTCACGGCCGCAACAGTCTTGGAGTGTTCCATTTGCAATAGGAGCATCGGGGATCGTCATGGGAAGGGACAATTATGTCCGCTTGTTTTGGGACTAGTTAAAACAGGTCCATTTTCACATATATTTACGTAACTACCGCAATTATAATGAAGTCACCTGTTCATTCCTGTCGAAATTATGTCGAAGGGGAGCAGGTGATTTTCTTGTTGCTGCCAAGAAAATCAGTCGTTTTATTATTCGGTCCATGGTTCAAACTACATGATTGTCAGAAGAGAACGGAGGGATAGGATGGACAGACTTGCTACGCGTGCCGGCCTTCTGTTGCTGACGCTCGCCGCCGTATTCATGGTTGGTTTTTCCAAGCCGGAAGAGCATCGGAAAGCGATCTGGATTTGGCAAGCTGATCGAATTGAGAGCGAGTCGGATCAATTATTGACTTTTGTGAAGCAGAACGAGGTTAATTTGCTATATTTGCACGTTGATATGGATATTCCGCAATCCTCTTACCGTGAATTTATACGAGAGGCTGCCGAATCCGGCATCGAGGTTCATGCGTTGGCCGGGCATCCGGCATGGGCGCTTGACACGCACCGGGACAGAATGATGAAGCTGATCCAGTGGGTAAAGATGTATAACGACAATGCATCTCCGGAGGAACGGATTCGCGGAATTCATTTAGATATCGAGCCTTATGTGCTGCCCGAGTGGGAGACGGAGCGGGAGGCTCTCGTCACTTCGTGGATGGGAAATATGGAGTACTTTCTCCAGTCTGCAAAAGATGAAGTAAACGTTGAAATAAGCGCCGATATGCCGGTGTGGTTCGATTCGATTGCCGTCGCGGGCATGGCCGAGAATTCGTTGGCAGAATGGATGATCAAAAGGTTCGATCACATTACGTTAATGGCATACCGCCATGAGCTGGAAGGCGATAATGGTATTCTGGAACTGGTCAAACACGAGATGGAAATGGGAGACAAGCACGATGCCAAGTTGCTCGTTGGGGTGAATGCCAAGCCGATGGAGGAGAAACATACAACTTTTTATAATAAAGGAACAACGGCAATGAAAGAGGCATTGCAAAAATTGACGGAAAGGCTCGGAGCTCATCCTTCCTTTGCAGGGACATCGATTCACGATTACCGGTATTGGCGGAGCATGGAGGAGCGCGAGACGGATTTGCCGCCGGGACCGGATCCTCAGCCGCAACCTGAACCTGATCCGGATTGGGTTCCTGTCCCCCCGCCAATTGAGCGTGCCGGGCCGGTTGTCGCCACTTATGTATGGCGAGCGGAGCTTGCTATCGAGCAGCCGGACGAGATTATTTCCTTTGCAAGAGAGCAGGGAATCAATTTGCTGTATGTTCGCTTAGACTTGGAGCAGTCGTACGATGCTTACCGTTCGTTTGTGAAGAAAGCCCATGAAGCGGGTATTGAAATGCACGCGATGGGAGGACATCCCATATGGGCGCTTAGCGAGAACGAACCGCGCATGCTGCGGCTAGTGAACTATGTCAAGCAGTACAATCGCTCGGTGGAGCCGGATGAGCGCTTCAATGGCATACATTTGGATGTGGAGCCTTATGTGCTTCCAGATTGGCAGAGTCGCAAGGATGATGTGCTGAAGCAGTGGACCGCCAATATGGACAAGTTCGTAAAAGAGACGAAACGGAACTCAGACTTGTTGACAAGTATCGATTTGGCTGTATGGCTCGATCGGACTTCTGTGCCTGAGCGGCCGGATCTGTCGATTAGCGAGTATATGATTGGTCTGATGGATCATGTGTCTCTGATGGCATTCCGCAACACAGCAGAAGGCTCGAACGGAATTGCCGCAGTCGTGAAGGAAGAGATGAAGATGTCTGACCTTCTCGGCAAGCAACTTGTCATCACTGTTGAAATGAAGGAAAATTTGGAAGGGAAGCATATCTCATTCCATGAGCTAGGCGTGGAGGAAATGCTAAGTCAGTTAGCCAAACTTCCTGAGCTGCTGCAGGACCATCCATCCTATATAGGGAACGCCGTGCATGCATATGATTATTGGCACGATGCGTTACAATAAAAGCGGCATATAAAGTTGAAATTCGCTTGTAATCTGTCAGGGCATATGCTAAAATTACTTTTGTTGTTTGGAATACGGTGGTCCTCTACATACGATGAGGCTGACGCGCATCCGCGTCCTGAGATGTATGAACACCTGTGTGGAAGGAGGGAGTCCTAGATGAATATCGTACAAGCGATTACGCAAGAACAGCTTCGCAAGGATATTCCAAGCTTTCGTCCCGGCGATACTTTGAAAGTATATGTAAAAGTTATCGAGGGATCTCGCGAGCGTATCCAGTTGTTCGAAGGTGTTGTTATTAAGCGTCGTGGTGGCGGAATCAGTGAAACGTTTACGGTTCGCAAAATATCCTACGGTGTAGGTGTTGAGCGTACGTTCCCGCTTCATACTCCGAAAATCGATAAAATCGAAGTGGCTCGCCGTGGTAAAGTGCGTCGTGCGAAGCTTTATTATCTTCGCAGTCTTCGCGGTAAAGCAGCGAGAATTAAAGAAATCCGTTAAGGAACAACCGGGGGCTTGCTTAACCTGCAAGCCCCCTTTTGCTATTTGTACCCTGTTCGATTATGCGGAATTTCGCATGACGCGAACTTCGGATACGCATCCTAGGAGAAAGCGGGGCACAGTCGATGGATCAAAACGATCAAATGATGCAACCGAATGCGCCGGAAGAGCCCAAAGAGAAGATGGTGCGCTCGAAGAGCGAACTGTTGGAATGGATCAAAGCGATTGCAATAGCCGTTATCCTCGTTGTTATCGTGCGATGGCTGCTGTTTGCTCCGTTTATCGTTGACGGTCCTTCCATGGAGCCGAACTTCTGGACAGGCGAGCGTCTTATAGTTAACAAAATATTGTATGAATTTAGAGAACCTGAACGCGGAGAAGTCGTTGTGTTTCATGTGCCGCAAGAGAACCGGGATTTAATTAAACGGGTTATCGGCGTGGCCGGAGATACGATTGAGTATCGCGGAGACGATCTGTTCGTTAATGGGGAAAAGGTGGAGGAGCCTTACATACAAGGCGCGCTGGATCAAGCTCATAAGAACGGGGAATTATACAATGACCGTGATTTTCCGAATGAACAGAAGAATAAAGTGCCGGAAGGTCACATCTTTGTTATGGGCGACCACCGCAACAATAGTACGGATAGCCGAATGCTCGGATTTATTCCGTTATCCGACGTCATTGGCCGGGCTGATATTATATTCTGGCCGATCTCACACGCAAAGCTGATTAAACATCATTAAGAGCCCAGGCTGAAATAGGAGGTGGATAGCGATGTCAATCCAATGGTTTCCCGGTCATATGACGAAAGCTCGTCGACAAATCCAGGAAAAGTTAAAGCTAATAGATGTAGCTATCGAACTATTGGATGCGCGTCTGCCAATGTCAAGCCGCAATCCAATGATTAACGATATTTTGCTTAATAAGCCACGGCTTATCGTTATGAACAAGTCTGATCTCGCCGATCCTGATATGAACGCGCGGTGGTTGAAGTCATTCCGCGGCGAAGGGCATGCTGCGATTGCCGTCGATGCGTCGACAGGCAGCAACGTCTCCCAGATTCCGGCGGAAGCTCGCAAGCTTCTGCAAGAGAAGATTCAACGCCAAATTGCGAAGGGCATGAAGCCGAGACCGGTGCGGGCGCTTATTGTGGGGATCCCGAATGTAGGCAAATCAACGTTGATCAACAAGCTTGCGGGACGCACTGTCGCTGCGACGGGAGACCGTCCTGGTGTCACGAAAGGGCAGCAATGGATTCGAGTGGGCACGGAGATGGAGCTTTTGGATACTCCGGGAATTTTGTGGCCGAAGTTCGAGGATCAAGAGGTTGGTTACCGTCTTGCCGCTACGGGGGCGATTCGGGAAGAAATATTGAATGTGGAAGATATCGCGTTCTACGCGCTTAAATATTTGTCATCTCATTACTGGGAGCGGTTGGCGGAGCGCTATGGCTTGGGGCAGCGGCCTGCCGATACTGACAATCCGGATGAGATCCTGAGCATCATGGAGGATATCGGGCGTAAACGCGGTTGCTTGATGGGTGGCGGAAGGATTGACCTGGAGAAGGCTTCGGGCGTTATTTTGCGCGAACTGAGAGCAGGGAAGATGGGCCGCATTACGCTGGAAGAACCGTATTCTTTCATGGTGGAATAATGTTTTGGGGAATCGGGTAGCGCCGTACGCCATTATGGCGTGCGGCGCTATTTTTGTTGTTCCATGAGGGCAGAGGTGTGGTATGAATAAGAGTAAGGACGGAATGGCGCAAGCCATGCCGGAGAGGGGATTTTGTCGTGGGGAAGAAAAAGGTTGACAACAAGTCGGCGGAGTCTGTCGATTTGACCGCATGGGAGCGCCGGTATTGGGGAGAGGGGATTTGCCATATTGCCGGGATAGACGAGGTTGGACGCGGATGTCTATTTGGTGATGTCGTCGCCTCAGCCGTCATTTTGCCGGAGGGGCTAATCATTGAAGGCATAAATGATTCGAAAAAGCTGTCGGAGAAGAAACGTGACGAGCTGTATGATGTGATTATCGAGCAGGCTGTCGCGTGGTCGGCCGCCCGCGTCGATGCGAATACGATCGACCGAATCAATATTAAGCAGGCGGCGCGGCTGGCGATGAAGCTGGCAGTGGAACAGCTCCGCGTTCAGCCGGAAGTGCTGCTTATCGACGCGGAGAAGGTGGATTGTCCCATCCGGCAAGAAGCAATTATCAAGGGGGATGCGAACAGTCAGTCGATAGCCGCAGCGTCTATTGTCGCGAAGGTGACGCGGGATCGGCTGTGTGTCAACGATTGGGATGCATTATATCCAGGTTACGGTGTGGCCGTACATAAAGGTTACGGGACTAAGCTGCACCGTGAACAGCTGCTTGCCCTCGGGCCGACGCCGATGCACCGACGTTCGTTCCTGAGCTCGCTGTTTCCCGAGGAGGAACAGTTGACGCTGTTCTAACGAGGCGCATCCATAATCGTTGGTTCATAATCTATTGTACGTGTGCCGATATAGTAGTATAGCAGCTGGAAAGAACGGGGGGGTGGGCCATTGAATATTTCGCAAATGGTGCGCGGCTTGGTCGGGGAGGCGAGACCCGGCGATAAGCGCACGTTGGAACTGAAGTCCGGACAAGTTGTAAGGGGGACGATCGCAAGCGTATCCGAGAATGGGCGCGATGCGGTCGTGAATATTAACGGAGTGCCGGTGCGCGCCGTCTTGGAAACCCCGATGCAGCCGGGACAGACGACGTGGCTGCAGGTGCAAGGACAGCAAACCGACGGCATGGTTATTATGAAGCCGGCGGATGGACCGGCGATATCCACGCTTCCCTCGATCGAGGAAGCACTCAAGCAAGCGGGGCTGCCGAATGAAGCATGGGCACGACGAATGCTGACTGATCTACAGAAGGCGGGCATTCCGATGACGAAGGAGCTTACCGCCAAGCTGGCGCAGGCTTTATCGCTAAAGCCGCCGAGCGTTACGGCGGAAGAGTGGATGCAGGCGGCCGGGGTGGCGATTCGGCGCCAATTGCCATTGACTGCCGAATCGGTGCGGGGCTTGCAGCAGGCCCTGTTCGGGAAGCAGCTAACCGACCTGCTCGCTTTATTCGAGCGCGCGGGGGATGACGCGCTTGGCACTGGCAGCGCCTCATCTTTTGGCCGCTATGCGGCCGAAGCTGCACGCGGCGCCGGATGGGCGGCACCGCTGCGTGAAGCGCAAGCGCTCGTGCGGGCGCTTCTGGCGGAGCTGCCGCGCGCGGAGGGGCTCCCAGGCTCGGCGGGAGCCCCAGTGGGGAACGCCCCGGGCGGCGGGAATGCGAGCGCTGCCGCCGGTACGGGCGCCAGCCTGAACGGCAGCCCGGCGGCGGCAGGCAATGCCGCGGGCGTTATAGCTGGCGCGGCAGAGCAAGGCGCAAGCGGCTCGGCCCAAGCAGCGCCTGCACCGCTTGCAGGCGGTGCCTGGATTGGCCGCATGCTTAGCTTGCTTGGCGTGTCGCATGAGCAGCAGTTGCATCGCGCCGCCATCATGGATTTGACGCAGAGCGGCAAGGAACCGCAAGCGGCTGCTGCGAATCAGGCCAATAGCGGTTCCAATCCGGCTGGCTCAGCGACGGGCAGCCAAGGGCAAGCTGGGGCGAACGCCGCGCCTGTCCAGGCGCCAACGGCAGGCAATGGAGCATCCGCAGCCGCAGGCCAAACGACTGCGTCTGCAACGGCTGCGGGCAGTGTGAATCAGGCCGGTGCGGCGCCTATGGCTAACGCGGCAGCTTCGCCGCCAGCTGCTGCGGACGATGCTGCGGCAGGAATAAGTGCACGCGGCGCGCAGGCGCCAGAGGCGCTGAGCGCGAATCAGGGGCAGCGTTTGCCTCAAGAGGGCCATGTGGCAAGCCGGGCAGCCGGCGCTCATGGCGGACAAGAGCCCGCCGCGGTCGTGCCTTCGCATCAGGACGCGGCCCAGCCGGCGGCCCCATCGGAGTCGCTGAAGAGCGCGCTGCTTCAGCTGCTCCAGAACGACAGCTTGCCGCCAGCCGTTCGCGAGGCGGCGCAGCAGCTCGTGCAGCATGTCACGGGCCAGCAGCTGCTCCTCGCTTCAGATCGGCAGGCGCCGTTCTCGCACATCACTTTGTTCGTGCCGTTGTTCACACCGGACGGCAAGCAGACGGCTGCCGTCCATATCCAATCGCGGCAGAGCCGCCGCGGCGAGCTGGATGCGGAGAACTGCCGCCTTTGGTTCGACTTGAACATGCGAGTCATCGGACGGACCCTCGTCGATGTCCAAGTCGTGGATAATGCGGTCGCGCTCAATATTCATCATGCCGATGAACGGCTGGGCGAATGGATTGGCGGCTTCCGCGCCGAGCTCGAGGCGGCAATGGAAGGAATCGGCTACCAACTGTCTGCCTTCCGCACGCTATCACTGCCTGAGCGCGAGACGCTGGACACGAATTCGGCGCACGAACAGGTAGATATAGACGATTACGCAGCAAAGCCTTATAAAGGAGTAGATATGCGGATATGAGAGACCCTGCGGCATCGACGCAACAGACAGGGCCGCATCAGCGGAAAAAGGCGGTCGCGCTGTCCTATGATCCGCAGCAAAGCGATGCGCCGGTCATCGTTGCGAAGGGTCAGGGACAATTAGCGGAACGAATCCTCGAAAAAGCGCGTGAAAGCGGAGTCCCGGTCCAAGAGGACGCTTCTTTGGTTGAAGTATTGTCCAAGCTGGACATTGACCAGCAGATCCCCGCGGAGCTGTATCATTTGGTGGCCGAGGTGCTGACATTCATATACCGAACGGATCAACGTGCCGAGAAGGGATGGTTGAAGCATGAATGAAGCTGAACCCAACAAACCAAGCGCAAGCAAAGCTTCGCGGCCGCCTTTAAAATCTGAGGCCCCATCCGCCGGCGCCCCTAGTTCGCCCGCTCGAGCCAATCGGCGGGCAAGGGGGGCGACGGCGGAACGATTTGCACGGGAACGGCTTAAAGAAATGGGATACACCATCATTCACACGAATTGGCGCTGCAGGACGGGAGAAATCGACATTGTGGCCCGCCATGGAGCGTATTGGGTGTTTGTCGAGGTGCGAAGCCGGCAGAGCCGCCGCTTCGGAACAGCGGCGGAAGCGTTCGACAGACGGAAGCAGCAGCAAGTTCGCGCTACGGCGCAGGTCTATCTGCATCGTTACGCAAAGTTAGACGCCTTAGTTCGATTTGACGCGGTTGCGGTTACCTTTGGCAAGGATGATGGCTCCGAGCCGGAGATTGTTGTCTATCCGGCGGCGTTTTGATTGATACATGCATGGAAGCGGATACATATAAGCGCGTGGAAAGCAGCCCTTTGCTTGGTCGCTCATAGGAGCGAGCTGAAGCAAGGGGCTGCTGTTCGTGCATCTATTATTATAACGCGTCCGCATCCCGCCTTCGATCCAGCGTGCGGTAACGTATCGCCTCGGCAATATGGGCCAGCTCGATGGCGCCGCTGTTCTCCACATCCGCGATCGTGCGCGCCAGCCTAAGCAGACGGTCATGCGCACGAATGCTTAAGCCAAGCCCGTCATAGGCCTTCTGCAGTGTGGATGCGGCCTCGGGAGTAATCGGGCAATAACGCTTCAAGTACGAACCGCACAGCTCGCTATTGAAGCGAAGTGGCAGTCCGGCATAGCGCTCGGCCTGTATCTCGTGCGCATGCATCACGAGCGCGCGCATGTCAGCCGAACTGAGAGAACTGCCCGTCCACTCTGCTAGCGGCGCGCGGGGCACGTCCACCTGCAGATCGATGCGATCGAGCAGCGGTCCTGAAATTTTGCCTTGATATCGGGCGAACCGTGCAGGGGAGCAGCTGCATGTGCCAGTTGCGGAACCGGCAAAACCGCAAGGACAAGGATTCATCGAGGCAGCCAGCATGACATGAGCCGGGAAGCGGAAGACGGCGCGCGCGCGGCCGATCGTTACGCTGCGTTCCTCGAGCGGCTGTCGGAGCGCCTCCAGAGCCTGGCGCGGAAACTCGGGAAGCTCGTCAAGAAAGAGCACGCCGCGATGGGCCAAGCTTATGTCCCCCGGCTTAGGAATGGAGCCTCCGCCGATGAGGCCAGCCGCTGAAATGGAGTGATGCGGAGCGCGAAACGGCCTTTGCCGCATCAGTCCTTCGCTTGCTTGCGTCCATTTTCCCGAAATGCTGTATATTTTCGATACTTCCAATGCCTCCTCGTCGTTCATAGGGGGAAGGATGGTCGGAAGTCGGCGGATTAACATCGTCTTCCCTGTGCCAGGGGGCCCGTTCAGCAAAATATTGTGCATGCCTGCAGCTGCTATCATGATGGCTCGCTTGACGTGAAGCTGGCCGTGGACATCGGCGTAATCCTCAACGAACGAAGGTGCCTCATTCGAAAGGCTCTGCAGGCGCAGGTCGTCCGCTTCCGAATCAACTGTATGAAGACGCGGCAAATCCGCCGCTGTGCCGATATCTCGAAGCTCTTCCAGATGCCGCATCGGAAAAATGTCGACTCCTTCCACGAGCCTCGCTTCGCTTGCATTGCCCGCAGGCACCATCACTTGCTTGAAATGTCCCCGTTTGGCCTCATCCACCAAAGACAGAACTCCCGGAATCGCCCTTGTTGATCCGTCCAGTGCCAGCTCGCCGATGAACACGATATTCTGGAACGGTTCGCTGGGAATTTGCCCGCTTGTGCATAACAAACCGATCGCCATAGCCATGTCAAATGACGTGCCTTCCTTGCGCAAATCGGCCGGAGCCAGATTGATGGTGATTCGCTCCAGCGGAAACGTCCAGCCGCAGTTGCGGATAGCCGCGCGGACCCGTTCTATGGATTCGCGCACCGACGCGTCTGGCAAGCCGACTATCGTCACTTGCGGCAAACCGGGCGAAATATCGATTTCTACATGAATGAGCCGTCCTTCCACGCCGTACACAGAAGCGCTCCACAAGCTGCCGTACATAACAAATAAACACCTCTCCTTCCGTCATTCCAGACTTTATGGCCAGAATGCGAGGGAAAGGTGCTTCCTTATCAACCGTCGCAAAGCGAATTACCTCGTATTATAGATAAATAGAGAGAATCAGTCAATTTTTCAGTGTTGAAAAGCTTGAAAATCGAGCACCGCTTCCTATTAATCTCAAAAAGAGATGATAATTATATCAAAAAAATGTACATTTTTGACGAAAATGTGAGGAAAGCGTTTTAAATTCATGATAGAATGGATTCGGATTGTATATATTTTCCGTTGTTCAGGGTGGTGCCGAAGCGGAGTAAGCGCTTCCCCATCTTTACGGACGCGCCGCAAAGACAAGAAGAGGATTTGAAGCGACTTTCGAATCGTCCTTCACGCTATGCTTCACGTCGGAAACGGCATATGAGGCAAAGAATCGGATAGGGGGATGCACAATGAATATTCATGAGTATCAAGGCAAAGAAGTATTGAAGCAATATGGCGTTGTTGTTCCGAACGGTAAGGTTGCTTTTACGGTAGAGGAAGCCGTTCAAGCGGCTGAGGAATTGGGGACGTCGGTTGTCGTTGTCAAGGCGCAGATTCATGCAGGCGGCCGCGGCAAGGCGGGCGGTGTCAAGATCGCCAAAAGCTTGGATGAAGTGCGCTCCTATGCGCAGGAATTGCTGGGCAAAGTGCTCGTGACGCATCAAACAGGTCCGGAAGGCAAAGAAATTAAACGCCTCTTAATCGAACAAGGCTGCGACATCAAGAAAGAGTACTACATCGGTGTAGTTGTTGATCGCGCAACAGGACGCGTCGTTATGATGGCTTCGGAAGAAGGCGGGACAGAGATCGAAGAAGTTGCCGCCGCAACGCCGGAGAAAATTTTCAAAGAAGTGGTCGATCCGGCTGTCGGTCTTCAGGTGTTCCAAGCGCGCAAGCTGGCATATGCCATCAATATCCCGGCCGAACTGGTCAACAAGGCGGTCAAGTTCATGCTTGCGTTGTATCAAGCCTTCGTCGACAAGGATTGCTCGATTGCAGAAATCAACCCGCTCGTCGTTACCGGTGACGGTCAAGTGATGGCGCTTGACGCGAAGCTCAACTTTGATTCGAATGCGCTGTTCCGCCACAAGGACATTCAGGCGCTGCGCGATTTGGATGAAGAGGACGAGAAGGAAATTCAAGCTTCCAAATTCGATCTGAGCTACATCGCGCTGGATGGCAACATCGGCTGTATGGTCAATGGCGCCGGATTGGCAATGTCTACGATGGATATTATCAAATATTACGGCGGCGAACCGGCGAACTTCCTTGACGTAGGGGGCGGAGCGACGACGGAGAAAGTAACGGAAGCTTTTAAAATCATATTGTCTGATGAGAACGTCAAAGGTATCTTCGTCAACATCTTCGGCGGCATTATGCGTTGCGACGTCATTGCGAACGGCGTAGTCGAAGCCGCTAAGCAAATTGGGCTGGACCGTCCGCTTGTCGTGCGTTTGGAAGGAACGAACGTAGTTCTCGGCAAACAGATTCTGAATGAGTCCGGCCTCAATATCGTGGCTGCGGATTCAATGGCTGACGGAGCGCAGAAAATTGTCGCATTGGTTCAATAATTTCGCTGACGAGAGGATGAGTGTGCGATGAGCATCTTAATTAATAAAGATACGAAAATCATTACGCAAAATATGACTGGCGCTACAGGCATGTTCCACACCAAAGGCGGTCTGGAATATGGATCGCAAATGGTAGCGGGAGCCGTTCCGGGCAAAGGCGGAACGACCGTTGATATCACGCTGGATAACGGCGAAGTGGTTACTTTGCCGGTCTATAATACCGTGCTTGAGGCAAAGAATGCGACAGACGCGACGGCAAGCGTTATCTATGTGCCGCCTGCATTTGCGGCAGATGCCATCATGGAAGCGGTGGATGCGGATTTAGAGCTTGTCATCTGCATTACGGAAGGAATTCCGGTGCTCGATATGGTCAAAGTGAAACGTTATATGGAAGGGAAACGCACAATTCTTATCGGTCCGAACTGTCCTGGCGTAATTACGCCTAACGAATGCAAAATCGGCATTATGCCCGGCTATATACATGCACCTGGCCATGTCGGAGTCGTATCCCGAAGCGGAACGCTTACTTATGAAGCCGTGCATCAATTGACGACGCGCGGCATCGGCCAATCGACGGCAGTCGGCATTGGCGGCGATCCGGTCAAAGGTTCGGAATTTATCGATATATTGCATCTATTCAATGAAGATCCGGATACGCATGCCGTTATTATGATTGGCGAAATTGGCGGTACGGCAGAGGAAGAAGCTGCCGAGTGGGTGCAGGCCAATATGAAGAAGCCGGTTGTCGGCTTTATCGGAGGCGCAACAGCGCCTCCTGGGAAACGTATGGGTCATGCGGGGGCGATAATTTCCGGCGGCAAAGGAACTGCGGCAGAGAAGACGGCCAAGCTGGAATCCTGCGGCATCAAAGTTGCGCCTACTCCTGCAGAAATGGGCAGCACGCTCGTATCCGTATTGGAAGAGCGCGGCTTGCTCGAGAAATGCACCACTCACGTTCATAAATAATAACGCAAGGTAAGCAACCTTTCGTACACCTGCAGGTGTTGAAAGGTTGCTTTTTATTTTAATTGTAATTAATGGGAATATATTCAATGGTTTTTATACTTGACGCTTGCAATCTGCTAGCATCTCAAGCAAAATAAGGGAAGCGGACTCGCGCTTCCCGAGAAGGAAGGGAAGAATAAGATGAGCGATTGGACGGAACAACAACTATTGTTTGCTTTGCACGAGGCGCAAGGTATTGGATGGCATACGATTCGTTCGCTTCGCGAGAGAATAGGCATGATAGCCTTGCATCATTGGCTTGACCGATCCGTACAGCATTGGTTCGATTTGGGTTTGAAGCCCAGCATTGCCGAACGCTTGGCTGCCCAGTTTCGCTCGGAACGCTTGGAGCACAGATTGATAGTAACAGAACGGCAGGGAATCGAATGGATCACCGTTTTAGATGATAAGTATCCCGATCTATTGAAGGAAACGGCTCAGCCTCCTTGGGTTATTTATGGAAAAGGAGATTGGGACATACTATCCGAAGCTTCAATCGCGATGGTCGGAACCCGCAATCCGACCGTCTACGGCAAAAAAGTAGCAGGGATGCTGGCTGAACAGTTAACGCAAGCTGGATTCACCGTAGTGAGCGGGATGGCGAAGGGAATCGACGCAGCGAGTCATGAAGGCGCTCTCAGGCGAGGGCGGACAGTTGCGGTGATGGGCACGCCATTTACCCGTATTTATCCTCCGGAGCATCGAGCGCTTGCAGAGAAGATAGCCGCGAACGGCATAGTCATATCGGAATATCCGCTCGATACCCCATCTCATCCAGGCTTATTCCCGCGGCGCAACCGAATCATTGCAGGCCTGACGCTTGGCACTGTCGTCGTAGAGGCAGACAACAAAAGCGGAGCGCTAATTACTGCAGACAGCGCGCTTGAAGCATCACGGGACGTATTTGCCGTTCCCGGCCCTATAACATCACCCAAGTCTAAGGGCACGTTTCGGCTATTGAAACAAGGCGCCAAGCCGGTTGCAACGGCAAGTGATATTGTGGAAGAATATTCGGGCTGGTTGACAATGGTCCCTTCAACGTACAATAATGAAACGGTCGAGTCTATATTGGCAGAACCACTTACGGAAGAAGAGCAGCGAATGTATGAACTCATTAGCGAGCAAGAAGCTTCTTTTGATGAACTGTTGCTTCGTAGTGGAGTGCCATTTGCAGAGCTGCATCATATTTTGTTATCCTTACAGTTAAAAAAGCGAATCCGAGAGGCCCATGGGGCCGTATATTGTTCGGTATGGATGTAATGGTGTGTTGGAGAGGAGGATGCGCCTATGGCGGATTCACTAGTCATTGTCGAATCGCCTGCGAAGGCCAAGACAATTGGTAAATATTTAGGAAGCAAATATATCGTAAAAGCGTCGATGGGGCATGTTCGCGATTTGCCGAAAAGTCAAATCGGCGTTGAAATAGAACAAGATTTTGCCCCGAAGTACATTACGATAAGAGGGAAGGGCAGTGTCCTGAAAGAACTGAAGGACGCAAGCAAGAAAGTGAAAAAAGTCTATCTTGCAGCTGACCCTGACCGCGAAGGTGAAGCGATCGCGTGGCATCTGGCTCATGCTCTTGATTTGGATGAGTCGGAATCATGCCGTGTCGTATTCAATGAAATTACGAAGCAAGCGGTGAAGGATGCGTTCAAAACTCCGCGTCAAATTAACATGGACCTCGTTCATGCGCAGCAAGCGAGACGTATCCTGGATCGGCTGGTAGGCTACAAGATTAGTCCGCTGCTGTGGAAAAAAGTAAAAAAGGGCTTGTCTGCAGGACGCGTGCAGTCGGTGTCTGTCAAGCTCATTATTGATCGCGAGAATGAAATCGATGCGTTCATTCCGGAAGAGTACTGGACGATTACTTCAAAGTTATCTGCCGGCAAATCGGCGTTCGAAGCAAAATTCTACGGTTTGAACGGAGAAAAGAAAGAACTTAAAAACGAGTCTGAAGTAAACGAAGTGCTGGCTGCGATAAAGGACCAGGACTTTGTCGTCAGCGAAGTCAGGGAGAAAGAACGGCTGCGGCATCCTTCCGCGCCGTTCACGACGAGCTCCCTGCAGCAGGAGGCGGCTCGCAAGCTGAACTTCCGCGCGGCTAAGACAATGTCCGTCGCCCAGCAGCTATACGAAGGGGTAGACCTCGGCAAAGAGGGCACGGTAGGTCTGATTACGTATATGCGTACAGACTCGACCCGGATTGCTCCAAGCGCTCAGGAAGAAGCGGGCGAATACATTAAGGAGCAGTATGGCGATGCGTTTGTCCCTGAAACACCGAGACAGTATGTAAAGAAGGCTGCGAATGCGCAGGATGCGCATGAAGCGATTCGTCCAACTTCAATACAGCGCAGTCCGGAGCAAATGAAACCTTTTCTGAGCCGCGACCAACTTCGGCTGTACAAGTTGGTTTGGGAGCGATTCGTTGCCAGCCAGATGACTTCGGCCGTAATGGATACGATGACAGTGGATATCCAAGCCGGAACGACGATATTCCGCGCCAATGGCTCCAAAGTTCGTTTTCCCGGCTTTATGAAGGTGTATGTCGAAGGCAGTGATGACGGGACTGTGGAAGATGACAAGTTTCTTCCGCCGCTTGTTGCAGGCGACAAGATGAAGCAGGAGCAGATTGAACCGAAGCAGCATTTCACTCAACCGCCTCCGCGGTATACGGAAGCGCGCCTCGTCAAGACGTTGGAGGAACTCGGCATCGGCCGTCCGAGTACCTATGCTCCGACGCTAGAAACGATTCAGAAGCGCGGTTATGTCGCCATTGAAGAGAAGAAATTCGTTCCGACCGAGTTGGGTGAACTCGTCATTCAGCAAATGGAACAATTTTTCCCCGAGATATTGGACGTGGAATTTACCGCTCATATGGAGGAAGATCTCGACCATGTAGGAGAAGGGCAGCAGGATTGGGTAAAGGTGCTTGCGGAGTTCTATGAGTCGTTCGAGAAGCGGCTGACCGTCGCGGAAGAAGAAATGAAAGAAGTTGAAATTGAAGACGAGGTTTCGGACGAAATTTGTGAGAAATGCGGACGACATTTTGTATATAAAATGGGGCGGTTCGGAAAGTTTCTTGCTTGCTCCGGTTTCCCGGATTGCCGCAATACTCGTCCGATTGTGAAGGATACGGGCGTAGCGTGCCCGAAATGCAATGAAGGAAAGCTCGTGGAGCGCAGAAGCAAAAAGGGCCGTATCTTCTACGGCTGCGACCGCTATCCGGAATGCGACAACGTCATGTGGGATAGACCTTCGCCCAAGCCATGTCCTGCTTGCGCCAGCTTGATGATTGAGAAGCGAAGCAAGCAAGGCACGAAGCTGCAATGTACGCAGTGCGAGCATTCGGAGATGGTGCAAGATGCCGATGATGAATAACGCAATACGGGCATACAAATATAATGGTTAAGAGCATCCAGGTTGAAGCAACTGAGGGGGAAATATAAAAGATGGATAAGCCGAGGGTAACCGTTATTGGTGCCGGCTTAGCTGGTAGTGAAGCGGCATGGCAAATTGCAGAACAGGGCGTTGCGGTAACGCTGTACGAGATGCGGCCGGTGAAGCAGACACCTGCTCACCACACCGATCGCTTCGCAGAGCTGGTGTGCAGCAACTCCTTACGTGCGAACGGCTTGACCAACGCGGTCGGTGTATTAAAGGAAGAAATGCGCATGATGAACTCGCTTATTATGAGAGCGGCCGATAAGCATGCCGTTCCAGCGGGCGGAGCATTGGCCGTAGATCGGGAAGGGTTTTCCGGCGAAATCACGCGCACGCTGAAGGAGCACCCGCTCGTGGATGTGCGGCATGAGGAAGTAGGGGAAATTCCGGGCGAAGGCATTACGGTCATCGCTACCGGGCCATTAACTTCGCCTTCACTGTCGGAAAGCATCAAAGAACTGATGGGGGAAGAGTATTTTTACTTTTACGATGCCGCTGCCCCGATCATCGAGAAAGACACGATTGACATGAACAAGGTGTACTTGGCTTCGCGTTACGATAAAGGTGAAGCAGCTTATTTGAACTGTCCCATGAATGAGGAGGAGTTCAATGCATTCTACGAAGCGCTCATCACGGCCGAGACGGCCGAACTGAAGGAATTCGAGAAAGAGGTCTATTTCGAAGGCTGCATGCCTATCGAAGTGATGATGAGCCGCGGCAGACAGACCGCCCTGTTCGGACCGATGAAGCCCGTAGGTTTAGTCGATCCCCACACGGGAAAAACGCCGTTTGCCGTAGTCCAGCTTCGTCAAGATAATGCTGCAGGCACGCTGTACAACATGGTTGGCTTCCAGACGCATTTGAAGTGGGGCGAGCAGAAGCGCGTGTTCCGGATGATTCCCGGCTTGGAGAACGCCGAATTCGTGCGCTACGGAGTCATGCACCGCAATACATTTATCAACTCGCCTAAGCTATTGGAACCGACGTACCAATTCAAGGGCAAACCATCCCTCTTCTTCGCCGGACAAATGACCGGGGTGGAAGGGTATGTGGAATCGGCGGCATCGGGGTTAATTGCCGGCGTTAATTCAGCCCGTTATGCGCTGCAGCGTGAAGGACTTCTCTTCCCGCAAGGTACTGCCCTCGGAAGCATGGCGCATTATATAACGACGGCTGATTTCAAGCATTTTCAGCCGATGAATGCGAACTTCGGGTTGTTCCCCCCGCTCGAGAAGCGCATACGCAATAAGAAAGAGAAGAATGAGGCTATCGCTCATCGCGCGCTTGATACGCTGCGCGCTTTCCAAGAAGAGCAAGGCATCATGTCGAAATAACAGCTAGACGAGGTGAGGAAGCAGCGGCCAATGATGTGCACGTCTGTTTCCTTTCCATTTTCATAAGACAGGAGGTTGAAGCATATGGAATATCAATTTCATGCGACAACGATTTGTGCTGTAAGACATAACGGCCATGCTGCGATCGCAGGCGACGGACAAGTGACGTTTGGGAATAACATGGTGATGAAGCAGCATGCGCGCAAGGTTCGCCGATTGTTCCGCGGTCAAGTGTTAGCTGGATTTGCGGGCTCGGTCGCCGATGCCATTACCTTATTCGAGAAATTTGAAGGCAAGCTGGAGGAGCACCATGGCAATCTGCAACGGGCTGCTGTAGAGCTAGCCAAGGACTGGCGTCAGGATCGCGTGCTGCGCAAGCTGGAGGCGCTCATGATTGTTATGGACGGCAGCCACATGCTGCTTGTATCCGGCGGAGGCGAAATTATCGAACCGGATGATGACGTCATCGCCATCGGCTCCGGAGGCTCCTTCGCATTGGCGGCAGCCCGGGCGTTGAAGCGCCATTCGCCGCAGATGACGGCGCGCGAAATGGCGGAGGCCTCATTGCACATTGCGAGCGAGATCTGCGTGTACACGAACGACAATCTGGTGATTGAGGAACTATAATACCGTGAGGATGAGACGAGCGGAGGGATAACAATGAATCAACGAGCATGGACACCACGAGAAATTGTCACGGAATTGGATAAGTATATCGTCGGCCAGAAAAAAGCGAAGCGTGCGGTTGCCATCGCGCTCCGCAACCGATACCGCCGGAGCTTGCTGGATGAATCGATTCAAGACGAGATTGTGCCGAAAAACATTTTGATGATTGGGCCAACCGGGGTCGGGAAGACGGAGCTTGCCCGCCGTCTTGCAAAGCTGGTCAATGCTCCTTTCGTGAAGGTCGAAGCGACCAAATTCACCGAAGTCGGCTATGTAGGCCGAGATGTGGAATCGATGGTGCGCGATCTCGTGGAGACCGCTATCCGTATGGTGAAGCTGGAGCGCACGGAGAAGGTGAAGGACAAGGCCGAAGAAATGGCCAACGAGCGAATCGTCGATTTGCTTGTCCCATCCTCCAGCACGAACAAGAACGGGCGCAACCCGTTCGAGATGCTGTTCGGCCAGAATAATCAGAATCAAGCGCCAGAACAGGAAAAACAGCCGGATCCGAACATGCAAGAGAAGCGCCGTAAAGTGCGTTTTGATTTGTTGGCGGGTTATTTGGAGAACGACACGATCGAAATCGATGTCGAAGAAGCGGCTCCGAATATGTTTGATTTCCTCTCTGGACAAGGTAATGAGCAGATGGGGATGAATATGCAGGAAATGTTCGGCAACCTTCTGCCGAAACGGATGAAGAAGCGCAAGCTGACCATCAAAGAGGCTCGCAAAGTATTGACCCAGGAAGAGGCGGCCAAACTCATCGATATGGATGACGTCATTCAAGAGTCGATTCACCGCGCGGAGCAGTCCGGGATTATTTTCATTGATGAAATCGACAAAATCGCCTCCAACGGTCGCGGCTCAGGCCCAGATGTATCCCGCGAAGGCGTTCAGCGCGACATTTTGCCGATAGTTGAAGGTTCCACGATTATGACCAAGTACGGGCCGATTAAGACCGACTACGTGCTGTTCATGTCCGCGGGAGCTTTCCACATTGCGAAGCCGTCCGATCTCATTCCCGAATTGCAGGGCCGCTTCCCGATTCGTGTCGAATTGAGCAGCTTGACCTTGGATGATTTCGTGTCCATCTTGACGGAACCGCAGAACGCTTTGACGAAGCAGTATGTGGAGCTTCTCAGGACCGAGAACCTCAATATTGAATTTACCGATGAAGCAATCCGGGAAATCGCCCGGACGGCAGCGGCGGTAAATCAAAATATGGAGAACATAGGTGCGCGCCGTCTCCACACGATTATGGAGAAGCTGCTGGAGGACCTGTCTTTTGAAGCGCCCGAGCTCACATTGGAACAATTCCAAATTACACCAGAATATGTTCGCGAAAAACTGGCAGATATTGCTCAAAATCGCGATTTAAGTCAGTATATCCTTTAATTTTTCGTGAAAAACGTGACGAATATCATAGAAAATTGTCGTCGACATGTCGTTCGACAAACTATTCAAAAAAAGCCCTAACTTTCAGACCGAAAGATAGGGCTTTTTTCTTATTGTGTTATAACTCAAAGTTTAAGATGATAGGTATGGCGTTAATTATCTTCTTCTGTCGCATTGTGAAGAATGTTAAATATTTTTATCAGAATATGATTTTACGCACATACAAGGTCCTTAGTCTCATGTAAAAGAAATAAATATTTTGTCGAAAAAGAAGGAGAAACGTCAAAAAAGTGGAATAGTTTTAATTGCTTTAAATTTTAATTAGATCAGGAGGGGTCATCGTGAACTTGTTGAATGGCGTTCATACGCAACGGTTAGAAGGAGCCATTCAAGCTTCCGTAGCAAGGCAAAATGCGACAGCTAACAACATTGCGAATGCCGATACACCTTATTTCAAGCGTTCGGACGTTCAATTTGAATCTCTTTTGCGTGATCAGATGAGCGGCGGCAGTCTTCGGGGACGCCGCACCGACGAAAGACATTTTTATATCGGTCCCGTTGATTCGACACCGTCTCCACGGATCGTTCAAGATCAGATGACGATAATGGGCAATAACAAGAATAATATCGACATGGATCGGGAAATGGCGGCGCAAGCGGAGAATCAGTTGAGATATTACACGTTTGTCAAGCAATTGAACCACCAGATTAATATGGTGAGAACTGCAATGGACGTAAGGAGGTAGACATAAGCCGTGCAGATCAGTAATAGCTTTCAAATTAGCGCGTCCGGTTTAACCGCACAAAGATTGCGTATGGACGTAATCTCCTCAAACATTGCCAATGCAGAAACGACGCGAGCGCAATTCGTAGACGGAAAGTTCGTGCCATATCGCCGCAAGGTCGTCGTGATGTCGCCAACGGAATCGTCATTCAAACAATCTCTGCAATCTGCGATGGAAGGGCAAGCCGCAACGAGAGGTGTCAAAGTGACACAAATTAAAGCAGATGCATCAGATTTTAAACTGGTATACAATCCGACCCATCCTGATTCAGATGAGAACGGCTACGTTTCAATGCCAAATGTCGACATGGCGAAAGAAATGGTCGATATGATTGCGGCAACACGCTCTTATGAAGCGAATGTGACGGCGCTCAATGCGTCCAAGTCCATGATCATGAAGGCTTTGGAAATAGGCAAAGGATAATTGACTGTATGTAAGTTAACTATCTCTAATAACGAAGCAAAGAGCCGTTCATCACCATAGGAGGAGAAGAGAATGATACAGAATACGATGCTACCATTGCAAATGATAACACCTACTACATCCTCTGCAGCAGCGCCATCGACCAATAAAGCTGCCACACCTGCAGAAGTGACAAAGTCCTTTGGAAGTTTTCTTTCAGATGCTCTTCAGCAAGTCGATACTCAAGAACAGCAAGTACATGCAATGAATGACCAATTTATTCTAGGTGAAGTTGATGTCGATCAACTCATGATCGCCTCAGAGCGTGCGCTTCTAAGTTTGCAGTTGACAACGCAGGTACGCAACAAGGTTATCGAAGCGTATCAAGATATTATGCGCATGCAGATGTAACGGCGTTTTGTCTTACATAGTTTTGGTGGGGTGACGTGGAGTGAGTGAAAAAGTGAACCAATATCGAGAGCGAATCTCGCAATATTGGACTCAATTTAGCAAGAAACAAAAGATATTACTGTTTTCGGCCGTTGGAATTCTGCTTTTGGCAATTATCGTTTTAACTTATCAATTTTCCAAGACAGAGTATGAGCTCGCCTTTAAAGATTTGAATTCTAACGATGCGGCTGGCATTATTGAATATTTGAACGGAAACAGCATTCCGTATCAGTTGAGTGCCGACGGCTCGCAAATTTCCGTTCCAAGCGCCTCAGCAGCGAAGGTCAAAGTAGATGTCGGAGCGCAAGGGATTGTGAAGAATGGATCGATTGGCTTCGAATCGTTCGGTGCCGATGGATTAATGGGCGGCATGACGGACAACGTATTCGATGTTCGTTACAATAATGCCCTTAACGGTGAAATTGAGCGCTTGCTTCGTCAAATGCAAGGGATTCAGGACGCAAAGGCAATTGTAAATCTGCCTAAAGAAACCGTGTTTGCGACACCTGATCAAGAGCAAGCTTCCGCTTCGATTGTGATGAAGTTCAAACCGGGATACCAGCCGAACCAAGCTGCCGTAGACGGCTATTTTAATCTCATAAAGACTGCGGTTCCGCATCTCGCCATTGATAATATTACGATCTCTAGCGATGAAGGCCCTATCTTTGCCTCGGATACAATCGGAGGCGGTTCGAAGAGCATCTTCGGAGAAGTAGACGAGCAGCTAAAGATACAACGTAAATTTGAGAATGATATCCGCATGAAAGTGCAAGATTTCTTAAACGGATTTATTCCTTCCGACAAGATCAGCGTGCTTGTGTCGGCGAAGTTGAACTTCGACAAAGTCGTCAAGCAAGAAGACCTTGTCAGTCCTGTAAATACAGAAGAGATGAAGGGCATCGAGATAAGCGTTCAAGAGCTTCAAGAATCTTACAGCGGCAAAGGCGCGCAAGAAAGCGGCGTTGCCGGTGTCGGTGACGGAGAAGTGACGAATTATCCGTCGGCTGCCGGAAGCGGCGACTCAACATCCGAAAAGTCTCAGCGGACTATTAATTACGATGTGAATCGAATCAAGAACACGATTCAAGCTAGTCCATACGCGGTTAAAGATTTAACCATTCACGCCGCGGTTGATTCAGTCGATGTGAGCGATGAGCAAATCCAAGCAATTGAAAAAGTGCTGCGCAACATCGTTGGCGCTCAATTGAAAGATTCAGGCACTACTTATACAGACGTTGATCTGACGCAAAAAGTTTCTGTTATGACTCAAAATGGTGCTAAAGATGGAGCGGCATCGGACAATAAGAGTATCTCTAACTGGGTATGGTATGGCGCGGGTGCGCTTGCATTACTAGCGGTCGTGGGTGGAATTACCTATGCGGTCGTACGCCGTCGCAGACGGGAGGAAGAAGTCTACGACGAGTCAGAGCTGCCGCTGCCGACGCATGTAGAGCTTCCATCCATAGATTTGGAAAATCTGACAGGCGAGCATCAAGTGCGCAAACAATTGGAAGGCTTGGCGAAGAAAAAGCCGGACGAATTTGTCAAATTGCTGCGTACATGGCTAGTTGATGAATCGAGGTGAGCACAATGGTCAAAAGTAGTTACGGCTTAACGGGCAGACAGAAAGCGGCGATTTTGCTCATCACGCTCGGGCCGGAAGTATCAGCCCAAATATTTAAACATTTAAGAGATGAAGAAATAGAGCAGCTGACTCTGGAAATCGCAAATGTGCGTAAAGTCGACGCGTCCGAAAAAGAATCGGTCATGAGCGAATTCCATCAAATTTGCTTGGCGCAGGAATACATTTCGCAAGGCGGCATCAACTATGCGAAGGAAATATTGGAGAAGGCGTTGGGTCAGCAAAAAGCGGTTGACATTATCAATCGCCTGACCGCAACGCTGCAGGTAAGGCCGTTTGACTTTGCCCGTAAGGCGGATGCATCGCAAATCTTCAACTTTATTCAGAACGAAAATGTTCAAACGATTGCATTGGTGCTGTCTTACTTGCAAACGGAGCAGGCTTCGACCATTCTATCTTCGCTATCGCCGGAGAAGCAAGCGGATGTCGCCAGACGGGTGGCGCTGATGGACAGCACATCGCCAGAAGTTATCAATCAGGTCGAGCGCGTGCTGGAGCAGAAGCTCTCTTCGACAGTGACGCAAGATTATACGAGCGCCGGCGGCATCGAGTCTGTCGTCAAGATTTTGAACGGTGTCGATCGCGGTACGGAACGGACGATTTTGGATTCTCTCGAAATCCAAGATCCGGAGCTGGCAGAAGAAATCAAGAAAAGAATGTTCGTATTCGAAGATATTGTCAATATCGACAATCGTTCGATACAGCGCATTATTCGTGATATTGACAATGCAGACCTTCAATTGGCGCTCAAAGTGGCAAGCGAAGAGGTGCGCGAAGTTATTTTCCGCAATATGTCGAAACGGATGGCGGATACCTTCAAAGAAGAAATGGAATTTATGGGCCCTGTGCGGCTGCGTGATGTGGAGGAAGCCCAGACCCGGATCGTGTCTACCATTCGCCGCTTAGAGGAAGCGGGCGAGATTATCATTGCGCGTGGCGGAGGAGATGATATCGTTGTCTAACGTCATCAAATCATCTCAGTATGTCCCCGTAGAACAGATGAGAATGCTGGAAGCGGTCCGCCGCCATCAGCAGCAGCAGGTGGAGGATGCCGATCCCGCTCCAGAACCTCTGACGAAAGAAATCGTCCTCAATCAAGATGAAGAGCTGGCCAACCTGCGCCAATCGATTTTGGATGATGCGCGGTCGTTCGCCGAAGAGCATCTGAAGAGCTCTACGGAAGAAGCCGAACGCATGTTGGACGAGGCGCGCGCCGAGATTGACGCTTGGTGGGAAGAACGGCGCGGGAGCGACGAGGCGTTAGCGGAATCGAAGCGGCAAGAAGGCTATGCGCAAGGGTATCAGGAAGGAATGCAGCAAGCGGAGCAGGAGATTCAGCAGGCTTATGAGCGCAAGCTGACCGAAGCGCAGGCTGTACTGGAGCAAGCCTATAAGGCAAAAGAACAAATCATTCAAGAGGCGGAGCCGTTTGTAGTGTCGCTTAGCTGTTCGGTAGCGGAAAAGGTGATTGGGCGGCAATTGACATTGGAACCCGATTTTGTTGTCGAGATGGCCCGCAAGACGCTTGCCCGCAAACGGGAGAGCGGAACGATTACAGTCTGCGTCTCGCCTCAACAATTCGCTTATGTCCATGCGGCGCGTGAAGAGTTGAGTCTGGCTGTGGATTCGCAAGCGGAACTGCAAATTATTCCGGATTCCAGCGTCCATGATAGCGGATGTGTCGTCCGTTCTGCGCTGGGCAGTATCGATGCGCGAATCGATACGCAGCTTTCCGAAATCAAAAAGGCGTTAATGCAGGTTGCAATGCAGCACGAGGAGCGCGACGGCGATGAGTCTTGATTACAAATGGAATTCAAACAAGTACATAGATTATTTGCAGCGCGTTGACCCTGTTCGCGTTAATGGCAAGGTCACGCAAGTAATCGGCTTGATGGTGGAATCCGAGGGACCAGACGCCAGCGTAGGTGAAGTTTGTCACATCTATCCGAGCAAGGGGAGCGAGCCTTTGCTGGCCGAGGTGGTCGGATTCCGGGATAACAAAGTGCTGCTGATGCCGCTTGGGGATCTGCAGTCGATCGGGCCTGGCTGCGACGTAGTCGGAACCGGCAAGCCGCTTACTGTCTCGGTTGGCTCCGAACTGCTTGGCAAGGTGTTGGACGGATTGGGCCAACCGCTGGACGGTTCGTTCTTGCCGACACGGATGCCGCACTATTCGACGACGAACATTCCGTCGAATCCGCTGCAACGCCCGCGTGTTCGCGAACCTATCGGTGTAGGCGTCAGAGCGATCGACGGACTGTTGACGATTGGCAATGGTCAACGCGTAGGCATTTTTGCCGGATCCGGCGTCGGAAAAAGCACGCTGCTCGGCATGATTGCCCGCAATACGGCAGCCGATGTCAACGTCATCGCCCTCATTGGGGAACGCGGCCGCGAGGTGCTTGAGTTCATCGAGCGGGATCTGGGCCCGGAAGGGCTGGCCCGTTCGGTCGTCATCGTCGCTACTTCGGACCAGCCGGCTCTCGTGCGCATTAAAGGGGCGCTCATCGCAACGTCCATTGCCGAGTATTTCCGGGATCGGGGCATGAATGTAATGCTTATGATGGATTCGGTTACGCGGTACGCAATGGCGATGCGCGAAGTCGGACTTGCCGTCGGCGAGCCGCCTGCAACGCGGGGATATACCCCTTCCGTATTTGCAAGCTTGCCTAAGCTGCTGGAACGATCCGGAACGGGTCCGAGCGGTTCGATTACGGCGTTCTATACCGTATTGGTGGACGGAGACGATATGAACGAGCCGATTGCCGACGCAGTGCGCGGGATTTTGGATGGTCATATCGTGCTGAACCGCAATATTGCGAACAAGGGACATTTCCCGGCGATCGATGTGCTGTCAAGCATTAGCCGGGTCATGAAGGATATCGTGCCGCAGGAACATCAGCTTGCTGCTGAACGGCTCAAGCGGCTATTGGCAGTCTACCGCGAATCGGAAGATTTAATCAATATCGGCGCTTATCAGCCGGGCAGCAACCCGGCCATTGACGAGGCCATGCAATATATCGAAGATATACAGGCCTTTACGAAGCAGCGCATTGAAGAGCGCGCTCCGTACGATGAAACAATCGAACGACTACTACTGCAATTTCCGGGGAGTTGACTAGACGGTGCGGGCTTTTCAGTATTCGTTTCAAAAAGTTCTTGATTTAAAAACAAATGAAAAAAAGCAAGCGGAATGGATCTTGTCAGAAGCGATGGGACGCTTGCAAGCGGAAGAGAAGCAGTTGCAGCACTGCCTCCTGGAAATGGAGGCAGTCAGAAAGAAAATGCAGCAAAGCATCGACGCATGTGCGCCGGCTGCGGACATGCAAGCATGGCAGCAGTACATATCTCATCTGGAAGGTCAAGTTCATCTTGCTCGCAAGCGAGTCAATTCGGCTGAAATACAAGTTCGCGACAAGCAAAGCAAGCTTGCCGAACGTATGACCGATGAAAAGGTATGGACAAAGGCCCGAGAAAAAGCGGAAACAAACTTTAAACGTCAAATGGCGTTATGGGAACAAAACGAACTGGACGAACTTGCTACTGTCCGTTATCATATGGCCGCTCGCTAGAGCAACGACGGAAGACGGTTCGACCCCGCCGCTTCAGCAGGAGGGATGACGGTGTCAGAGATGAAGACAGAAGAAAAGGAAAGCAATTATTCGGGTTTTGAACGGTTTTTGTTCTTTGCGACCCCCATTGTGTTCACGATTGTGCTCATAGCCGTGCTGCTTACACTGTTTAATGCGAATTGGCGCAGCCATGTGCTGTCATTGGCCGAGCAAATTCCGGTTGTGAATCAGTGGTTCTCCTCTGATCAAGACAAGTCCGGCAACAAGGATGGGAAGCAGGAGAAAAAAGAAAAGAAAGACGTGGAGAAGGAACAAGCCGAACAAATTACGGAATTAAAAGCGTTGCTGGCCTCGAAGGACGCGGATTTGCGCAACTTGGCAGACGAGCGCAAGTCGCTTGAGGGCAAAGTGAGCGATTTGTCCAAGCAACTGCAAGAGGTAAAGCAAAAACGCCAGGAAGAAACGGCTTCGTCCGCAGAGTACGATCGGCAGATTAAAGATTTAGCGAACATGTATGCGAAAATGATGCCAAGCAAAGCCGCTCCGGTATTAGAGAATTTGTCGAAGGAGGAGCTCGTTCTCGTCCTTGACGCGATGAAGCAGGAAGACCGCGTGAAAGTGCTGGAGAAGATGAATCCGAAGGTGGCTGCTGAAGCTTCCATTATGCTGAAGGACGTCAAGCCGGCCGACGATCTGAAAATCAAGGCGCTGCAAGCAAGGCTGAATAAGAATGAGACGACGAAGCAAGCCAGCACAGGGCTGGACCGAACTCAACTCAGCCAAACGTTTGCCAATATGACACCGAAGAGCGGCGCCAGCATTTTGTTGGAAACGGCTAAGATCAGCCCGGATAAAGCATTGGCGGTGCTGAACGCCGTAGACGATGCGGCTCGTTCCAGATTGCTTAATGCCATGACCGATGCGGACAAGGAAGCGACGGCCAAATTGGTGTCCAAGCTGTTGCCCAACAAATAAAGCGCGAGTGTAAAGCACTAACGGAAGGAGGTGAAAAATATGTCAGGAGCAATATCCAACGTGTCAGCCGGCAGCGCGGCTTCATTCCTGGGCGGGGTGCAAGCCAAAGGCGCAAGTACGGGATCGGGCGCGGGCAATTTCTGGGTCTCGCTGTCGCAATGTATGAATGGCACAGGGGAGCAGGCTGCTTTCGCCAACAACCCGAACGGTCTGTTACTCACCGCGCTAGGCGCGGGCAATCTGCTTCAAGAGGAGACGGGCCAACTGGCAGCTGCATTGGACCAGTTATTTGCCGAGCCATTGAAGCTGGCGGACGAACAGCTGGAAGCAAATCCGGAGTTATTGGCGGCGCTGCAGCAATGGGTGCTTCAAGCGCAGCAATTGCTGACTGCCCAACCATCCGCAGAAGCGGATGCAGCGGGCACTATTCAAGCGCTGACGGAGCAGCCGGAGACGATTACGCTTGCTGTCCGCGATGTGGTGCAGCAGCTGTCCGAGCTGATGGTCCAAGCTGATGGCGAAGACGGGCAATCCATACAGCAGTTGTTGAATGGACCGTTGACCGCAGCTATCGCGAACAACGACCAAGCAGCGGGGCTAATCGAGCGCAAATTCCAGTCTGCTCTGCAGCATGCGAGTAGTGAAGGCTTAGAGCAGCCCGTACACGCGGCTTCCGCTCACACTGAGCATGTAGGGCGCACGGCCGAGGCGGCCAAGCTGATTGAGCAGTTATCCAGCTTATTGAATCAAGCCGCAGGGAGCAATACTGCCGCGCCTGCACAAGGCGCGACCTTTGCAGCTCAACTCAACGGCGCGCAGAACAATTTGCTCGGCACAATGATGAATGAGCAGGCTGTTCAGAGCAAGGCAGTGGCGGCTGATTCAGGCGACAACGTGAACAGCAACGCAGACGGGGAGCTTCAGGTTCATCCTAACCAGATCACGACAGCGGGCCAATGGGCGCTTCGTCAGGAAGGGATTAACACTGCCAAGCAAATCCCGGTCGTGCACGCAGATCAGTTCGCCGACGAAATGGCTGGCTTCGTAGTGAAGCAGCTTCGCTTCAGCAAGCTGGGCAATGTATCGGAAGCGAAAATATCATTGTATCCAGAGCATTTAGGTCAGGTTGATGTCCGTCTAACGATGCAAAACGGCCAATTGACGGCACGCTTTATGGCGGAGCACGGCATCGCGAAAGATATGCTGGAGCAGCAAATGTCGCTTTTGCGCGGCGCTCTGCAAAGCCAAGGCATTCAAGTAGACAAGCTTGAAGTGTCGCAGCAGCCAGCCTCGGCTCTGTCATCCTCGATGTTCCAGGAACAGAGACAGCCGAACGCGCATCGCCAGCAAACCTCTGAGCGAAGCTCCAAGCAGCGCAAAGCTTCGGAGATCGACGAATTGAACGAAGCGCTCGATGCTAAAGCCCAGCAAGATTTGCATAATAACTCAACGTTCACTGCCAGCGTGTAAATGAACACATGCGCTGTCATTCAAAAAACGGGGAAGGAGGTGCAGGATGGCTTCTGAAGTAGCATTCAATAAAGTTACTTGGCCGAACTATAGCGTGGAGAACTCCAAAGTGGCCCAAAAGAAAGACAAGGACGGCAACAGCGCGCTGGGAAAAGACGAGTTCCTGAAAATACTCATCGCACAGCTCCAAAACCAAGATCCGATGCAGCCGATGCAGGATCGGGACTTCATTGCGCAGATGGCGCAGTTCAGCTCGGTCGAGCAGCTGATGAACATTCAAAAGCAGTTGGGCTCGATGCAGCAGGCGCTCGGAATGTCTTCTAGTCTGATAGGCAAAGAAATCACATGGATTGCATCGGAGAACGAAACGATGACCGTCAAGCTCGAAAACGACCAGAACAAGCCGAAGGAAAGCGTGAAGACGGGGATCGTCGAATCGATCATAATCCGGGAAGGCATCCCTTACGCCAAGGTAGGAAAAGACGAGGTCGATTTGACCAAAATCACTGAAGTCCGGACACCGGAAGCAGAGACCGAGCCGGACGATGGCGGCAATGAAGCGCCGCCTGCTCCGGACCAGCCAGAGCAGCCGCAGCAGCCGGAAGGAAACGCATGAACATTCACGGTGCAATGGGGCATATAGGCATTGCGGGTCCCATTCAGGGAACGAGCGCCCAGCGGACGCCGCAGCGGGAGCAGCAGGTTGGCAAGGACACTTCCTTTCAGCGATTGCTGCAGCATGAGCTGACACGCACGGGGGATGTGCAGTTCAGCCAGCATGCGAAGGTAAGAATGCAGGAACGCGGCATGGTTATGTCCGCTGATATGATGAGCAAGATGCAGCAGGCGGTGAAGCAGGCGGAAGACAAAGGCTCGCGGCAATCGCTTATTATTGTCGATAATCAAGCGTTTATCGTGAACGTCAAATCGCGCACCGTCATTACGGCTCTAGATCAAGCATCTCAGCAAAACCATGTTTTTACGCAAATCGACAGCGCGATTTTAATGAAATAAGCAAGCAGCGCACGAACAAGGCCGGACCGAGCAGGAGGCCATGGGCTCATGGAACGACAGAAGTGAGCCAACATTTTGGGGAGGTATAAATAAATGATTCGATCCATGTATTCGGGCGTTTCAGGCATGCGTGGTTTTCAAACCAAGCTGGACGTTATCGGGAACAACATCGCGAACGTGAACACGATCGGCTTCAAGCAAGGCCGCGTCATGTTCAAGGACATCATGAGCCAGACGATAAGCGGGACGACAGCACCAAGTGACGATGGCAACGGCGGCGTTAACGCGAAGCAAGTCGGCTTGGGTGTAGCGATATCCTCTATCGATAACGTTCATACGCCGGGCAGCGCCATGCAGACGAACCGTCCGCTTGACCTGCGCATCGACGGCGACGGCTTCTTCGCTATCTCGCTTGGCGAGGATCAGGAAGTGCCGTTCCTGACTCGCGCGGGCGACTTCCATCTGGATGCGGCACGCAACCTTGTGACCGCCGATGGTCTGAGAGTGCTTGATTCCGGCGGCACGCCGATTCAGCTGGATGAGGGTGTCGTCGAGTTCTCCATCGCGCAGAACGGAGAGATTATGGCGAAGCAAGGCGACGGAACGATAGAAGCGGTTGCCGCTATCGGGATCGTTAAGGTAGTGAACCCGGAGGGCCTGGAGAAGATTGGCGGCAATTTGTACCGCGTAACTCCAAACGCGACAGAAGACGGTGAGATTGAAATCGTCGCAGCAAACGATCCCGAAGCGGGAACCGGCGCCATCATTGCCGGGGCGCTCGAAATGTCCAACGTCGACTTGACGTCGGAATTTACGGAAATGATCGTATCTCAGCGCGGCTTCCAAGCGAACTCACGCATCATTACGACGTCCGATGAAGTGCTTCAAGAGGTTGTCAATCTGAAGCGATAAGTTCCTGAACACGGGCTTATAGACTAATCGTTCCCATCTCCCGATGCCGCAAGTCATCGGGAGATACGGACGGTTCAGTAAGGGAGGAATAGGATGATATCCGTTACACGGCTCAACGGGTCGCCCATCTGGGTGAACGCGCTGCTCATTGAATCTGTCGAAGAAACGCCGGATACGTACATCACGTTAACGACAGGGAAGAAGATCATTGTGCTGGAAAAAGGCCCAGAAGTCATTAGCCTTATTGAACAATACATACGTTCCGTCGGAATTATTGCCGGGACGAAGAAGACAGATTTATCGGAGGGACAATCATGAAACGAATGTTGCCGTGGATGATTACGCTGCTGCTCGCCCTAACGCTTATCGCTCTTGTCGTCATTATGGTTACGAGTTCAGGCGGCAAGCAGCAAGCGGGACAAGCACAGCAGGGGAATGTTCATATCGCAAGATTATCGGCCGATGAGATTGTAGAGATGACATCGATCATGAGTGACATCAAAACAAACCTGGCCGACCGCGATTATGTCGCATTGACGGGCTTTGCGTTCCAGCTTGACAACAAGAAGACAAAAGAGCAATTCGACAAGATTAAAGATCTGCGTATCAAGCCATTGATTTTGAGAACTTTGGCTGATATGAAACCGGAAGAGCTGCAAGGAATGAAGGGGCAAGATCAGTTGTGCTCGAAGCTGCTCGAACTAATTAACAAAGAATTGCCTGAAGGCAAAGTGATTCAAGTCGATTTAACCGATTTCATCTTGACTCGCATTTAAAGGCGTCTGACACACATGTTGCAGCTGAATCCTGTAAGGGGGTGAAACGATTGGTAGACGTGCTATCGCAGAACGAGATTGACGCCCTGCTTGCGGCGCTGTCCTCTGGTGAAATGGATGCGGAGGAACTGAAAAAAGAGGAAACCCAGCGCAAAATCCGTTCGTACGATTTCAAGCGTGCCGTTCGTTTTTCAAAGGACCACATTCGCAGTTTGACACGCATCCATGAGAATTTTGCCAGATACTTAACGACTTATTTTTCTGCGCAGCTTCGTACATTTGTGCAAATCAACGTCGTTCAAGTCGAACAACTGCCGTATGATGAATTTATCCGGTCTATTCCGAAAATGACGATTTTAAACATTTTTGAGGCAGAGCCGTTCAAAGGCCGGATGGTATTGGAAGTGAATCCAAACGTAGCATATGCGATGCTGGATCGCATGCTGGGCGGTGCTGGCACGGCACCCTCCAAAATTAATGCTTTAACTGAAATTGAGACGACGGTGATGGAACGCATTTTTAGCCGGGCGTTCGACAGCTTGCAGGAAGCTTGGAAGAATGTGCTTGATATTCAACCAAGACTCGAAGCGCTTGAGACCAATCCTCAATTTATGCAAATCGTATCACCGAACGAGACGATCGCACTTATCTCTCTCAGCACCAAAATCGGAGATACGACGGGGATGATTAACTTATGTATTCCGCACGTCGTGATTGAGCCAATTATGCCGAAGCTTTCGGTTCATCATTGGTTCGTATCAGAGAAAAAAACGCGGGAACCGATTGAAGTCGAAAAATTGCGCCAACGGGTGACGAAAGCAAAATTGCCTATTTCCGTTGAACTGGGCACATCTCAAATTACGGTGCATGAGATGATGCAGTTGTCCATCGGAGATGTCATCGCATTGAACAAACCGGTTGACAACGGCTTAATGATTCGAGTGGGTGACCGCGTGAAATATATAGGTTCTCCTGGCGTGATAAAAGATCGTGTAGCTGTACAAATCGAGCAAGTCGTGGATGAGGGAGTGGAAGAGCATGACGAGTAAGGATTACTTGTCGCAGGAAGAAATCGACGCATTGTTAAAAATATCGAGTGACGGACCGTCTGCTGAGGAAGCCGAGACTCCTTCCATAGAACAATATTTGAATCCGATCGAGACCGATGCGCTTGGCGAGATTGGAAATATTACGTTCGGCAGCGCGGCAACGGCGCTATCTACTCTATTAGGGAAAAAGGTAGAGATTACAACGCCGCGAATTACGCTTTTGAAGCGTGAAAACTTGGAAAATGAGTTTCCAAAGCCGCATGTGGCTGTGCACGTTCGATATGTAGAGGGCTTTGAGGGCGTCAATTCTTTAGTCATCAAAACGTCGGATGCCCAAGTTATCGCCGATTTGATGCTTGGCGGCGATGGAACGAATCATAGCCAAGAATTGAATGAAATTCATATTAGCGCCGTGCAGGAAGCGATGAACCAAATGATGGGATCGTCGGCCACTTCGATGTCGACTATCTTCAATCGCATGGTGAACATATCGCCGCCTGGGATTGGTATTTTGAATATGTCGAACGGACAGGGTGTTGAAACGCTGCCCGATGACAATGTTCTCGTCAAAGTATCGTTCCGCTTAACAATTAGCGATCTGATTGATTCAACAATTATGCAAATATTAACGGTTCCATTTGCTCAGAACATGGTTCGCATGTTGATGGGGGATGCAGCGGAAGCCACTGCAGGGGCAGCGGATGCAGCGGCATCTGCTGCGCAGGTCGAGCCGGATATGCCGATGGCTCCTCCGGCTCACCCTGCCAGCCATGCCGCTCCAGAAGCGGCTGCGCCGCAGCAAATGGCAGGGTATGACCATCCAATGATGGGAGGAGGGCATGTCATGCAGCAGCCTTATGGAGCGGCTCCGATGCCTTCAGGGAATATGGAGGCGCACGGCGGCAACGCATCGGCTTTTGGTGCGACACATCAGCGCAACTTGAACGTGCAGCCTGTGCAATTTGCTAATTTCCAGCCGGCACCGTATGTACAAAATGATGAATCTAATCTAAATTTATTGTTGGACATCCCGCTCAAGGTCACAGTAGAATTAGGTAGGACGCACAAACAGATTAAAGACATTTTGGAGCTCTCGCAAGGTTCCATTATCGAGCTGGACAAGCTGGCAGGTGAACCTGTCGACATTCTCGTGAACAACAAACTGATTGCAAAAGGGGAAGTTGTCGTTATAGATGAGAATTTCGGCGTTCGTGTCACAGATATCATCAATCAGTGGGATCGTATTCAGAAACTACAATAAGATTTAGGGAGGATTCTCAACGATGGCAAAGCGTATTTTGATCGTAGACGATGCAGCATTCATGCGAATGATGATTCGAGACATTTTAACAAAGAATGGTTTCGATGTCGTAGGAGAAGCATCAGATGGTGCACAAGCGATCGAAAAGTACAAAGAACATAAACCAGACCTTATTACAATGGACATTACGATGCCGGAAATGGACGGAATTGCGGCGTTGAAGGAAATTCGTAAAATGGACCCGAGCGCAAAAGTCATTATGTGCTCCGCGATGGGCCAGCAGGCAATGGTCATCGACGCGATTCAAGCGGGCGCGAAGGACTTCATCGTCAAGCCGTTCCAGGCTGATCGCGTAATTGAAGCCATTAACAAGACATTAGGATAAGTTTATGAAAGACAACGGTCAAATGATGCAAACATCCGGTGTCGGGGACTACATATCCAGCGTATTGACCGTGTTGTTGTCGCTTGCTGTAATCATTGTACTTATCGTGCTCTTGATTAAGCTGTTAAGTCGTAAGAACCGTATATGGCAAATGAATCAAAGTATCCGTACTTTGGGCGGCACCGGGCTCGGACCGAATAAGTCTTTACAAATCGTAGAAGTTGGCGATGTCGTCTATGTGCTGGGGATCGGGGAAGATATTACGCTTATCGACAAAGTAAGCGACCCGGAACAAGCAGAGCGTCTGATTGCGAGTCTTGAGGGCGCACAGTCATCCAGAACAGCGGCATGGCCAACCTCTTGGTCAGAGCTGATGAACCGTATGCGAGCAGGGCGTAAAGCCTCAAGCAACAACACCAAGCAAGAGGATGCGGAACCGTCTTCCGTATCGTTTCACGAAATGTTTCACGCCAAGCTTGATCAATTGCCGAAACGCAGCGATCAAGTAGAACGATTGCTGAAAGATGATACCAATGAAGATCGGTAGATGGATTCATGAATAAAAAATTGCTACTATCTGTAACTGTCACGCTGTTGTTATCCAGCTTTGCGGCTCACTGGGCGGTAGCATCTCCTGTCATTCCGGACATCGACATCAAAGTCGGCGGCGGTGGCGGACAACCGGGAACGGCATCATTGTCTATCCTGCTCATGATTACCGTGCTGAGCTTGGCGCCGGCCATTCTTGTCCTGATGACATCGTTCACTCGTATCGTGGTTGTGCTCGGATTCGTCCGTACCTCTCTCGGTACGCAGCAGATGCCGCCCAATCAAGTGTTGATTGGTCTAGCGCTCTTTCTTACATTGTTTGTGATGTCCCCAACGATTGGAACTGTCAATGAAGTCGCCTTGCAGCCTTATCTCAAAGGCGAATTGAATCAGACCCAGGCGTTGGAAAAAGCGGCTGTCCCTATTAAGAAGTTCATGTTCTCGCATACGCGCGAGAAAGATTTGCTTTTATTCATGAAGTACACCAAAACGGAAAAACCGAAAACCTATGAGGAAATTCCTTTAACCGTGCTCGTGCCCGCGTACGCAATCAGCGAATTGAAGACGGCGTTTCAAATGGGCTTCATGATATTCATTCCTTTTCTAGTCATTGACATGATTGTCGCCAGCACGTTGATGGCGATGGGGATGATGATGCTGCCGCCGGTCATGATATCGCTGCCGTTCAAAATATTGCTGTTTGTACTCGTGGATGGCTGGTATCTCGTTGTGAAATCACTCCTCGCGAGCTTTAACACGTGAGGCCTCATTTGACGCACGGGAGGGAATGGAATGAGTGCTGAGTTTATTATCGGCTTGGCAGGGCAGGCGGTGTTTACAGTGCTGAAAGTGAGTGCTCCGATGCTGGCCATTGCTTTGGTTGTCGGTCTTCTCATCAGTGTATTTCAAGCAACGACCCAAATTCAAGAGCAAACACTGGCTTTTGTGCCTAAGATTATTGCGGTCATGGTAGCCATATTGGTATTCGGACCATGGATATTGACTACGGTCGTCGATTTTACGCATAACATTTTAAATAATTTGCATCTTTATATCGGTTAGGCTGTGAGGTCATGGAAACGCTCGTACAAGCTTTCCCTGTTTTTTTGCTCACGTTGTGTCGAATCTCGGCATTCTTTGTCGCCGTTCCTGTCTTTTCTTCGCGAGGCGTGCCGTTTCGCTTCAAGATCGGATTAGCGTTTTTTATCAGCGTGATTGCATATTTGTTGTTCGGGCTTGGAAAAACGGTTCCGGCTGACGGTACGTATATCGTTATTATCGTGCGCGAGGTATTAATCGGCCTGCTTATCGGTTTCTTGGCGCAATTGTTCTTTACGGCAGTGCAAACGGCGGGGTCGTTCGTCGACATTCAGATGGGCTTCGGCATCGCGAATGTCATCGACCCGTTAACCGGGGCCAGCGCGCCTGTCATGGGTAACTTCAAGTACATATTTGTCGTGCTGTTGTTTCTTGGAATGAACGGCCACCATTACTTTATCGACGGAATCATGAAAAGTTTTGAGTGGCTGCCTCTGGATGACAATTCGTTCTTCCAGCAGATTGCGAACGGAAATGTGGCGGAATTTCTGGTTCAGTCGTTTACGCAAGCATTCATTATCTCTTTTCAAATCTCTGCGCCGCTTATTGTCGCGTTGTTTCTTACCGACGTGGCGCTTGGATTTTTGGCGCGGACAGCACCGCAATTCAACATTTTTGTAGTCGGAATTCCGATTAAAATCATCGTAGGTCTAGTCATGCTGTTCCTCGTCGTGCCTGGCCTCGTTTATGTATTGCAGCAACTGTTCGCTTCCATGTTCGAGGCGATGGAGCAGTTGCTGCGCATGATGCAGGGGGCGAGATGATGCCAACACCAGAATCAGAAGAATGGATTGTGCCGTGCGACAGTACCGCTCATACGCTGCGGCACAAACTTTCCCTGCAGATGTTCTCGCAGGAGAAGACGGAAAAAGCGACGCCGAAAAAAAAGCAGGAAGCTCGTAAAAAAGGTCAAGTCGCTAAAAGTACGGATCTTTCCAGCTCATTCATTTTGCTGGTCAGCTTTTTCTCTTTTTTGATGCTTGGCGGATTTTATAAAGAACGAATTTTCGATTTGTTCGCCGATTCGTTTCGGCACAGGCTTGCTATGGATGTAACCATATACAACGTTACGGACTATTTCGGAAGCCTTTTTGTCAAGGCGTTGATCATTTTGGCGCCCGTATTTGTCGTCTCGGTCGTCATTGCGCTCGTCGTGAATTATATGCAGGTTGGATTTTTGTTTACGGGCGAACCGCTCAAGATGCAGCTTTCCAAGATTGACCCGATAAAGGGATTTAAAAAAATATTTTCTCTTCGCTCGGTTGTGGAATTTTTAAAATCGATTTTAAAGATGACAATCATCGGAATTGTCGTGTATTTATCGATATGGGGAGAACGGGAGCGCATCATCATGATGTCTCATGTGCCGTTAAGTGAAATATTGGGCTATACCGCACATTTGACTGTTATGCTGGGGATTAAGATTGGCGCGGCACTCTGCGTTCTAGCCGTATTCGATTACATGTATCAGCGATTCGAATTCGCGAAGAGCTTGCGCATGTCCAAGCAAGACATTAAAGATGAGCATAAAAAGTCAGAGGGCGATCCCCTCATTAAAGGAAAGATTCGTGAGCGGCAGCGCAGAATGGCCTTAATGCGCATGATGCAGGAGATTCCGAAAGCGGATGTCGTCATTACGAACCCGACGCACTTTGCAGTCGCACTTCGCTATGACGGCAATGCGATGGAGGCTCCGCAAATCGTAGCCAAGGGTCAGGATTATGTCGCGCTTCGAATCAAACAAATCGCCAAGGAACATGGCGTACTGACCATGGAAAACAAGCCGCTCGCCCGGGCCTTATTTCAACGGACAGAGATTGGCGATGCAGTTCCAGCCGATTTGTTCCAAGCCGTGGCAGAAGTGCTGGCTTACGTATACAAATTGAAGGGCAAAGTCAATTGAGCCAACAGGATGGAGGGTGCACTCCGTGAAAACGAGAGATTTAGTCGTCTTAGTCGGTATCATCGGTATCGTGCTCATGATGGTCTTGCCTATACCGACTTGGTTGTTAGACATCTTGCTCGTAATCAACATCTCCATAGCATTAATGATTCTGCTTATTGCCATGAATACGAGAGAGACACTGCAATTCTCCATATTTCCGGCATTGCTGTTGATTACGACGTTATTCCGACTCGCCCTCAACATTTCCACAACGAAGCTTATACTCGCGCACGGCGAAGCCGGCGATGTGGTAGCTACGTTTGGGCAATGGGTGGCGCAGGGAAATATAGCCGTCGGATTGGTTGTATTCCTGATTCTAGTCGTCGTGCAATTCATCGTCATCACCAAAGGGGCGGAGCGCGTTGCCGAGGTGGCAGCCCGGTTTACGCTCGACGCGATGCCAGGTAAGCAGATGGCGATTGATGCCGATTTGAATGCAGGACTTATCAATGAGAAGCAGGCGCGTGAACGCCGCGAAAAAATTGAAAGACAAGCAGACTTTTACGGCGCGATGGACGGTGCCAGTAAGTTCGTCAAAGGGGACGCCATTGCCAGTATCGTCATCCTCCTGATCAACTTAATCGGCGGATTTATCATTGGGATGGCCATGCATGGCAAGGGCTTCGCGGATGCGGCTTCCACATATTCGATTCTGTCCATCGGGGACGGGCTCGTCAGCCAGATTCCGGCATTGCTGATTTCGACGGCTTCAGGCCTCATCGTGACCCGGGCCGCTTCCAACGGTAATTTGGCGGATGAGCTGAGCACGCAAATGCTTGCCTATCCGAAATTGTTGTACATTGTCGCCGGAACGATAAGTTTGCTTGGTTTGCTTACGCCAATCGGTCCAGGCCCGACGCTTCCGTTTGCAGTCATTATCGCGGTTGCCGGGTATCGGATGCAGAAAAATATGGACGTTCGCCAGCAGGAAGTCGAGCAGCTCGAGGAAGAACAGCAAATCGAGGAAGTGCGCAGTCCGGAAAGTGTCATTAATTTGCTGCAGGTGGATCCGATTGAGTTCGAGTTCGGCTACGGGCTCATTCCGCTGGCAGATGCCCAGCAAGGCGGGGACCTGCTGGATCGCATCATCATGATACGCCGCCAATGCGCATTGGAGCTTGGGCTGGTCGTTCCGGTCATTCGCATTCGCGATAATATTCAGTTGAAGCCGAATGAGTATGTCATCAAAATCAAAGGGAATGCCGTTGCTCGCGGAGAGCTTTTATTGAATCATTATTTAGCCATGAATCCAGGATACGAGGACGATTCGGTGTCAGGAATCGAAACGATGGAGCCGGCGTTCGGCCTGCCGGCCCTCTGGGTGGATGAGACGATGAAGGAGCGGGCGGAGCTTGCCGGCTATACGGTGGTGGACCCGCCATCCGTCGTTGCTACCCATCTGACGGAGATTATTAAAAAGCACGCTCACGAGTTGGTTGGACGTCAGGAGACGAAATCTCTTATCGAAACGGTCAAAGAGCAATATCCGGCCCTTGTCGACGAGCTTATCCCGAACGTTCTGACAGTGGGCGACGTGCAGAAAGTGTTGGCGAAGCTGCTGCGGGAGAAAATATCGATTCGCGATTTGGTAACCATCTTCGAGACGCTGGCCGATTATGGCACATATACAAAAGATCCCGATGTGCTTACGGAATACGTCCGCCAGGCGCTGGCGCGTCAGATTACGCACCAGTATGCCGTACCTGGCGAAACGCTGCGTGTCATTACGGTAGGGCCTTCGCTTGAAAAGAAAATTGCCGAGAGCGTGCAGCAGAACGAGCACGGATCGTACCTTGTCATGGATCCGAGCATGACTCAGCAAGTGTATCAGCGCGTGAGCGAGCAGGTACAGCGGCTGCTGCAATCGGGGCACTCCCCGATCGTGCTTGCATCGCCAACGATTCGCATGTATTTGCGCCAGTTAATGGAGCGGGCGATGCAGGATATACCGGTGCTGTCTTACAATGAGCTCGAACCGAATGTTGAAATTCAAAGCGTCGGAGTGGTGAATGTATGAGAGTAAAAAAATACATCGTGGACACCATGCCGGAGGCAATGAGCCAAATTCGCCATGAATTAGGGCAGGATGCGGTCATCGTCAGCACGAAGGAAATACGGGCGGGCGGATTTCTCGGGATGTTTCGCAAAAGATGCATCGAGGTCGTCGCCGCCGTCGACGAACAGGAGAAGGCGGACCGCGCGCGTTCGAGCGTGTCTTCCCTTCAGGATGCAGCAGGCGCAACATCATACGTGTCGTCTTCCATGGCGCGCTCGGCATACAGCGGTAAGAGAGAAGCTCTTACCGCTGCCCGGCCTGCCGGACCTCGGCACAATGCGGCTAAGCCGGTGAACCGGGCGTCAGAGGAACGACCGTCGCTAGGCTCCAGTTCTGTCGGCGTGTTGCCTCATTCCCGGGAAGAAGAAGAGCGGCGGCGGGATGTGAACGCATTTCAAGATGCGGTATTGCAGGCTCGTCTGCAGGAAGCCGCCACTGCGAGCTTGCCTGCGGATGACAGCTGGCACGATGAATTCAATGAAATGAAGCTCATGATGCGCAAAGTGATGCAGCGTGTCGATCACGACAGTTGGCCAGACAGCGTGCAGGAAGTGAAGCAGAACTTGCTGGATCAGGGCGTAGCGAGCGAGCTGGCTTACCGAATCGTGCAGGAAGCGTGGGAGAAATGCCAAATCAACCGGATTGAGCAGCCTGAACAGACGATGCTAAGGTCCTATGTGCGCGACATTGTAAAGGAACAGCTCCAGCCTCATGAAGTGAACGGCTTGACATCCGCGACTCGGATCGTGTACATGGTGGGACCTACCGGTGTCGGCAAGACCACGACCATTGCGAAGCTTGCCGCGGATCAGATGTTCCATCATCAGCGGCGGGTCGGCCTTATCACATCGGATACTTACCGGATTGCGGCTGTTGAACAGCTGAGAACGTATGCTTCCATCTTGAACGTGCCGATTGAAGTCGCCACCTCGCCGGGCGATACGGGACGGGCGCTGCAAGCGCTCGATGGCTGCGATCTCATCCTGATGGATACAGCGGGGCGCAATTTCCGCAACGACATGTTCGTGAACGAATTGAACACGATGCTCAAGCCGCTGCCTGACAGCGAAACATTTTTAGTGCTTAGCCTGACGTCGAAGACGGAAGACATGCTGTCCATTTTGAATCGTTTCTCAAGACAGCGTGTCGACCGAATCATTTTTACGAAAGCCGACGAGACGGACACCTACGGTTCAATGCTTAACTTGGCGGATCGGATCTCGATTCCGTTCAGTTACGTCACTACGGGTCAAAACGTGCCTGATGATATCAAATCGTTTCAAGTGGACGAGGTCGCGCGCTGGATCGTAGGAGATTAATGCATGATGAACGACCAGGCGCAGGCATTGCGAAAATTAGTGCAAAGAAAGCGGTCTGATGCGAACGATTCGCCGCCGCCCGGGCATCCGAAGTCAGGCGGAGCACGGGTCATTACCGTAACGAGCGGAAAGGGCGGTGTAGGGAAATCCAACTTTACTTTGAATTTTGCTCTATCGCTGCAGGAAGCGGGGTATCGCACGCTCGTCTTTGACGCTGATATCGGCATGGCGAACATCGATGTCCTTCTCGGAAGTCCCGCATCGGCGAATCTGGCGCATGTCGTGCAGCAGCGCAAGTCGCTGCAGGACATTATCCAGATTGGGCCTCTGGGCATGCATTACATTCCAGGCGGTTCAGGGTTTCAAGATTTGCTGGAGCTGCCTTCCGAGCAAATTGACCGGTTGCTCATCGAGATGGAGAGCTGGTCCGAACGTTATGACATCATCTTGTTTGATACTGGAGCCGGTCTGAGCAAAGAAACGATTCGCTTTATTTTGGCAGCGGATGAAACGTTTGTGGTGACGACCCCTGAGCCGACGGCAATCGCGGATGCTTATGCTTTAATCAAAATTGTGAACGGCATGGGTCACGGCACCAGCTTCAGGCTAATCATCAATCGGGCGGCCGATTGGAAAGAAGGCAGCCAGACCGCTGAACGGCTAGCGTCTGTCGCCCGGCGGTTCTTGCAGCAATCGATACCGACATTGGGCGTTCTGTATGATGATCCCCATGTCATGCAAGCCGTGAAGAAGCAAACGCCATTCTGCTTGCTGTATCCGCAGAGCAAGGCGTCCCTACAAATCCGCGAGCTTGCGAAATCCTATATCAACGGCTCGGATCCGGTGGAACCGAACGGCGGAGTGAAGCAATTTATTCGAAATTGGCTGCGGCGCTGGTCATCATAGAGAGATGCCCACACAATAAGTGCGTGTTCAAAAAGAGATCGAATTGGACAACCCCTAGCAATGGAGCGTGATGAGAATTGGCAACGAAGAAGAGAGTGCTTGTCGTGGACGACTCGGCCTTCATGCGAACCATTATTTCGGATTTAATTGTACAGGATCCTGCTTTCGAGATTGCGGGCACAGCCCGTCACGGACTGGAAGCGGTGGAGAAAGTAAAGGAATTAAAGCCTGATGCGGTAACGCTTGATGTGGAAATGCCCGTCCAAAATGGACTCGAGGCGCTGCGTCATATTATGGCTGAGTCGCCTACGCCGGTAATCATGTTATCAAGCTTGACCGAAGAAGGACGTTCGGAGACGTTATCCGCCTTGGAATATGGCGCATTTGACTTCGTATGCAAGCCTAGTCCGGCAGGAGGCACCGGAGATATTTACAAGGTAGGCGAAATGCTAATCGAGAAGCTGCATACAGCGATTGCTTCCGAGGAGCGAAGACGGCAGCTCGAGCAGCTGCGGCAGCAGAGGCTCGCGAGGGAGTCGTCCCTCACCGCCGCCAAAGCCAAGGAGGCATCCCGCTCGATTCCGCGTGAGAAGCAGCCGTTGCCTCCACCGGCTAGAAGCCGTACGGCTGCGCACAACCTCGAGGACACGATGCCGAGCAGGCAGGCAAGGAAGGCGGTTCCTCCAAGCTTGCATGAGTATCGTGCGGGAGAAGGGCTGGATACTCGGCACCGCTCTATGAAGCCTGTCGCGGATACCGCTGCGGGGGCGAAGCCGGAATCCCGAACCGGCGTGGGGAAGTCTGGAGTCGGAGCGGCGAAAGGGCGAGCAGCTTCCTTCGAGCATATCGTGGCGATTGGAACGTCGACCGGCGGACCGCGCGCGTTAAAGCAGCTGCTGACGGATCTGCCGCAGGGTTTGGGGGCTCCGATTCTCATCGTTCAGCATATGCCGCCGAATTTTACCAAGTCGCTGGCCGAGCGATTAAATACATACAGCGAACTAGAGGTCAGAGAAGCTCAAGATGGGGACGTCTTGCAAGCGGACGTTGCGTATATCGCTCCTGGCGGTTTGCACATGACGGTCACCAAAAAAACCGATGGCAACTATGCCATTTCATTAAATAAATCCGAACCGCGCTCCGGTCATCGTCCTTCCGTTGACATATTATTCGAGTCGCTGTTGCCGCTGCGCCAGCTTGAGCGCCATATCGTGCTCTTAACCGGGATGGGAAGCGACGGTGCCCGAATGATGCGCCGCTTGGCCGATGATGGCGTAACTTCCACCTTCGTGGAGAGTGAAGATAGCTGTGTCGTATTCGGCATGCCGCGTGCGGCCATCGAGCTCGGGTGTGTGTCGCATGTCCTTCCATTGAAGGACATGGCGGGCGCTATCATGAACGCGGTGAAATGAAGACGCAAAGTAGTGCAAATCGTTAAAGGGGGTGTTCGAGCATGGATTTAAACCAGTATCTATCCATGTTTATTGACGAAGCGAACGACCATTTGCAAGCGTTGAACGAGCACATGCTAGAGTTAGAGAATCAGCCGGACGATGTCAGCATTGTTCAAGTCATCTTCCGTTCCGCTCACACATTAAAAGGGATGTCGGCAACGATGGGCTTTGAAGACTTGGCATCCTTAACCCATCAGATGGAAAATGTGCTTGATATGGTGCGCAACCATCAGCTATCGATGGATGAATTCATCTTCGATACGCTCTTCCGCAGCTTGGACGCGCTGGAAGCGATGGTTGGAGACATTACGAACGGCGGTGAGGGAAAGGCGGATGTGACTACGATTGTCGCTTCGCTGCAATCCATCGTGTCGGGGGATTACAAGAAAGAAAAGGCTGCTGGCGGCTCCGCATCCGAGGAAGCGGAGCCAGGCGAAAGCGATAGCCTGGACGAGTTCCAGCGCAGCATTTTGGAACAATCGCTTGAAGCGGGGATGCACGTCTATCATATCCGGGTCGAGCTGAGAGAGGACTGCGTGCTGAAAGCCGCCCGGGCCTATATGGTATTTCAAGTGCTTAGCGAGCACGGGGAAGTGGTAAAATCCGCACCGCCGGCTCAGGATATCGAGCAGGACAAGTTCGACAGCGGCTTCTCCATCTTTTTTGTCAGTCAGACCGAGGAGAAGCAGCTTAAGCAAGAAATCGGGCAAGTGTCCGAGCTTGAGTCAGTGGTCATCAAAGATATGACACTGGAAGATGTGCGCCACTGGAATCAGCGTATGGATGAAGTCCATGCGTCAGCCAAAGAAACGGCGGCTGCAGCGCAGCCAGCCGCAGAGCAAGACAAGCCGAAGCCTGCACCGCCAGCCAGCACGACGCGGGATGCCGCAAAAAAAGGAGCCGCGTCGCCCGCACCGAATAAGGCGGTTCAGAATCGCACGATTCGGGTGGATATCGAGCGGTTGGATGTGCTGATGAACTTATTAAGCGAGATGCTTATCGATCGCGTGCGTCTGGAGCAACTGGCAGGCGAGCTGAAGGAGCACGATCTGACAGAAACGGTAGAGCATTTAGTGCGTGTCAGCTCAGACTTGCAAAACATCGTCTTGAAGATGCGGATGGTTCCGGTGGATGTCGTATTCAGCCGCTTCCCGCGCATGGTCCGCGACTTGGCGAAATCACTTGACAAAAAAGTCGATTTCATTATTACGGGCGCCGATACGGAGTTGGATCGGACCGTCATCGATGAAATTGGCGACCCGCTTGTGCATTTGCTGCGGAATGCAGTCGACCATGGCGTCGAGTCCATCGATGAGCGCATTGCGAAGGGCAAACCGGAGACCGGCACGGTGCAATTGCGTGCGTACCAAAGCGGAAACCATGTCTTCATCGAAATTGAGGAAGACGGCCACGGCATTGACCGTGACAAAATCTTGAGCAAGGCGATAAAGAACGGTATTGTCAACCCGGACAAAGCGGATTCTCTTAGCGATGAGCAAGTGTACCAGCTGCTGTTCGCTTCCGGATTCAGCACGGCGGAAAAAGTATCCGACGTCTCCGGACGCGGAGTGGGCCTGGACGTGGTGAAATCCAAAATTGCGTCGCTCGGCGGCCATGTCGTTATCGAATCGAAGCTGGGGCAAGGCACGACCTTCATCGTTCAGCTTCCGCTTACGCTTTCAATCTTATCGGCGATGCTGTTCCAGCTGGGCAGCGAAAAGTATGCGATTCCGTTAACCTCTATTGTGGAGACAGGATTGGTACAGAAAGACGATATTCGCCGGCTTCATGGCGGCATTCGCATGATTGATTACCGCGATAGCGTCATTCCGCTCTTATCGCTGAGCAGCCTGTTCGATTGCACCAGCTATTCCGACATGGATGAAGATGAGATCGAGATTATTATCATTCGCAAAGGGGAGCGCTTAGCAGCGCTTGCCGTCGACGACTTCGTCGGTCAAAGCGAAATTGTGCTAAAGCCGCTTGGCAACTACTTAAAGAACACACCGGGCATTTCGGGCGCGACGATTATGGGAGATGGGCAAGTCGCATTGATCATCGATACGAACGCGTTGCTTAAATAAGAGTGTCTACTTGTTGCATATCAAGCTTAAGGAGGATACGACATGGCAGAGGAAATTAAAGTCGTTGTCTTTACGTTGGGACAGGAAGAGTACGGTATTGAAGTGGAAAAGGTGAAGACGATCGAGCGCATGATGCCGATTACCCGCGTTCCAAAGACGTTTGATTTCATTAAAGGCGTTATCAATCTCCGCGGCGTAGTCGTGCCTGTCATTGAACTGCGCGGCCGATTCGGGATGGCTGAAGCAGAGCATACGGATCAGACGCGAGTCATTATCGTCGCGCATGATGAAATGGAAGTCGGCTTCATCGTTGACAGCGCGAGTGACGTCATCGATATTACCTCAGATGATATCGAGCCAGCTCCTGAAGTCGTCGGAGGCATTCAAGCGAAATATTTGCGCGGCGTCGCCAAATTCGGGGATAATCGCTTATTGATTATGCTCAACTTGGCCGAAGTTTTAAATAAAAGTGAAATTATTAAGCTAGAACAGCTTGAGGCATAAAGCCGTGCATTTGTACGAACGCCTCGAAGATTTCAAGATGGATGTGTTAAAGGAAGTGGGCAATATTGGTGCCGGCAACGCCGCAACGGCCCTCTCCCATCTCCTTAACCGTCCGATCGACATGGCGGTTCCTAAAGTAAGGCTGGTCCCGTTTGAGTGCATTGCCGATGAAGTAGGGGGCGCTGAACAGATTGTGATAGCCATCTACTTTCGTGTGGAGGGCGAAGCATCAAGTCATCTCTTTTTTATGTTTGAACTGGAACCGGCAAAGAAGCTGTTGTCGAATTTGGAATTCTTCCCTGCGGGAGAGGAACAAGCGTTCTCGGAAATGGAAATATCCGCGCTATCCGAGATTGGCAACATTTTAGCCGGGTCGTATTTGTCTTCCCTGGCAGATTTCACCCGTCTGTCGATGTCGCCGACCGTGCCGCAACTGGCGATAGACATGGCAGGGGCCGTGCTGAACTATGGCATTTTGCAATATGGGGAGATGGGAGACAGTGCACTATTAATCGATACGAAGTTTTTGGAAGGCTGCGATGAAGTGCAAGGAACCTTTTTCTTAATACCTGACCCGGACTCTTTTTCAAAAATATTTGCTGCATTGGGAGTGCCATTCGAATGATTGAAGAGTCCACGGTTGTTAAAGTCGGCATGGCCGATTTGAATGTGTGCCTTACAGGCTCCATACGCACGACCGGTTTAGGCTCTTGTGTCGGATTGACTTTGTATGACCCCGTTGCCCATATTGCCGGCATGGCGCATGTCATGCTGCCATCTTCGGACATTGCACGCGATGGCGTGCGCAACATTGCGAAATATGCCGACACTGCTGTTCCTGAACTGATTCGACGTATGACGCTGGAGGGAGCCAAATTAACACGATTGCAAGCAAAAATGGCGGGAGGCGCGCAAATGTTTGCGTTCGCATCGAACAATGACATGATGCGCATCGGACCGCGTAATGTGGAATCATGCAAGCAGATGCTGCTAACACACGGTATACCCTTATTGGCAGAGGATACAGGCGGAAATTACGGTCGTACAATTGAATTGCGCTGCGGAGATGGTATGTTGAATATTCGCAGTGTGCAGATGGGTGTAAAGGAAATATAAGCCATGATAGGAACTATACGCTGGAATTTTATTTTTGGAGCCGTCGGATTTGTCATTACATTTTTTTCTTCTTGGAGCAACAACGTATGGACGACCAGCATCATAAGAGGAATCATTGCGTTTTGCATCTGGTTCGCGCTTGGATTCGCGCTTCGATTTATTGCCGGTATATTGCAGCAGCCGCAGCAGGAGCAAAGCTCGGTCCAAGAGACGGCTGACAAAGGACAGACGGTGGATATGACTACGCCGGATGAAAGCGATATGCTGCATGATTTGTTGCTGACGAAGCCTAGCGAAGAGAAGCAAGCCGATCGGGAAGACGATAACGGAAGCGCCTTTCAGCCGTTAAACCCGCCCAAGCTCGTGACCAAGCCGCAGATGGACGCGGAACAATTGGCACAAGCTGTTCGTCACCTGACACAAAAGTAAGGAGGCTGACTGTCGGTGAGCGTACAGAAATTAAACCCGTGCTCCCATGTTGAGCTATGGGAACGTTGGAAAGAACATGGAGACCTTGACGCGAGAAAACAATTAATCGAAATTCATTTGCCCATCGTGGACTTTGTCTCAAATCGGCTTGCCGCCGGTTTGCCCCGCAATGTCAGTAAAGATGATCTCGCCAGTCACGGGGCGATGGGCCTGATCGATGCTATAGAGAAATTCGATCATCGCAGAGGATTGCAGTTCGAAACGTATGCTTCTTGGCGCGTCCGCGGGGCCATCTTGGACGGGCTCCGCCAAGGTGACTGGGTACCGCGCTCGGTTCGTGAGAAAGCAAAGAAAATCGAAGAAGCGTATCAACATTTGGAACAAAAATATTTGCGAACTGTAACCGATGAAGAGATGAGCACGTATTTAAATATAGGCGAGAAAGAATTTCAAAGCATGGTACAGGATGTATCTATCATGTCCGTATGCTCTTTGGAGGACCCGATTCGGGAAGATGAGTCGGAGACGCGCATTTCTTTGTTAATCGATGAAAAGGCCAAAAACCCGGAAAGCAAAGTAAACGAGCATTACTTGAAAGAATCTTTGGTGCATGGCATTGATAAGCTGACAGAGAAAGAGCGTACTGTCATCTCGCTGTTCTATTATGAAGATTTATCGTTAAGCGAAATCGCCGAAGTCATGTCCTTGTCTCCATCCCGCATATCTCAGCTGCATTCCAAGGCGATTATGCGCCTCAGAACGACCCTGGAGAAACATAAGAGTATGTTGCTGGAAGCGTAATCAGGCACTGGCTGGCGATGCTTAAAAATGAAAAGGCAGAAAGGGGGATTTTTCATGAGTATGACGTTGGCCTTGGAACAGTATTTGGAAGTGACGGTTTCTGAGGACAAGCTTCATGCCTATGTGCAGTTTGTTAAGTTCGATGCAGCATTTCAATGTACGGCAGAACAGTTGGAAACAATGCTCCACAGCAATGGCGTTCGATTCGGAATTCAGACGAAAGTGCTTCAAGAAATTGCATCTAATCCCAATGCTTTTGCACGTGGTGCAACGATGATTGCTCATGGAAAAGCACCCATAGCGGGTGAAGACGGACGAATCAATGTGTTGCTGCCGCAAAGAGATCGGGAGACGAAACCGGCTGAACTGGAAAATGGCACGGTCAACTTTAAAGAAGTCAAGCAGCTGGACAATGTAAAAAAGGGCCAAATCCTTGCAGAACGCATTCCGAGTAAAGAGGGAATACCCGGGATGGCAGTTACAGGCGAGGCGATTCCGCCGAGGAAAGTGCGCGAGGCCCGCTTCAAGGCAGGCAAAAACGTCGTCGTCGATTCGGAAGAGCGGGCGATGTACGCCGCGATTGACGGGCTGGTCTCGAAGATGGACAAGGACCGCATACATGTATTCCCCGTCTATGAAGTGAACGGGGATGTTGATTACCGGACCGGAAATATCGATTTCATCGGCACGATTGTCATTCGCGGCAACGTGCTGACAGGATTCCGCGTTCAAGCCGCCGGCGATATCCGCGTATATGGCGGCGTCGAAGGCGCGGAGATTGAGGCCGCAGGCTGCGTCGAGATTAGCGGCGGCATCATCGCGGGAAACAAAGGATACGTCAAAGCAGGACAGCATGTAAAATGCACATTCATTCAAGAGGCAAATGTAATCGCTGCAACGGACGTCATCGTATCGCAAAGTATTATGCATGCCAATATCCGCGCTAGCAGACAAGTAATTTGCAAAGGAACAAAAGGGCTTATTGTTGGGGGAATCATTCAGGCAGGAGATCGTGTCGTGGCACGCACGATTGGCAATACCATGTCGACGGCGACGACGATCGAGGTCGGAGTCTTGCCGGATTTGCGCAATGAACTAACAGAGCTGCGCGCGAAGCTGCGGGGCAGCATTGACAGCTTGGAGAAGACAGAGAAGGCCTTGCGCCTATTGGATCAGATGGCAGCAGCAGGTCAATTGACCGGAGAAAAGCTCGGAATGCGGATTAAGCTGAATTCGACAAAGAAGCAAGTGACGCAAGAGCAAAATGAAATTCGGGAACGCATGCTGGAAATTGAAAAGATGTTGGAAGAAACCGCGTTGGCTTCGGTCGATGTGATAAATGTGATATATGGCGGCTCGAAGATCGTAATCGGCCGCACCACACGCTTTATTAAGGATGCAGTGCAGCGTATCTCTCTCCGAATGTCTGAAGGCGAGATTGTGATGTCGACTTATTATTAATGCGGCATGATTCAATGGAATCAGATGAGGTGATGGGATGAATGTAAAGCCGGTGGAAATGCAGATCGCCATTCCGCGCACGCAGGATGCCTCGGCAATTCATCAACAGCTGCAGCAGCGCCCGCTCACAGAACAATCGCTGTTGAATGAACAGGCGGAGAAGATGATTAAGAAATCAAGCCAGCGCAATGAAGAAGTGCAATCAGCGCAGGAAAGCCGCATTCGTGATCAGGAGAAAGAGGACAGACCGGATTCGGAACGGGAACATTCCGAAGAACGGCACGAGGCCGCGCAAAATAGCGAAGCGCTTATAATTTCCAAGCCTGCGGAACATCCCTATAAAGGGAAGCATATCGATTTCATGTGTTAGTAATAACGCCGGGTACCCGTGGTAATGAGGTTCGCGGCGTTTCCATTTTCAATGGATTGCGGTCTGCGCGTGAGGAGGACAGAGATGGAGCCATGGATGTACATATTGCTGCTCGGAGCAGCTGTCGCGGTCGTCGGAATGCTGCGGCCGAAGGTTGTGCCGGAAGGCGGAACAACCGAACTGCGCCGCAACATGGAAGAAACGCTGGAGCATTACATGAGAGAGTTGGAAGAGGAAAATGAGAAGCTCATTACAGTAATCGAGCGCATGAAGAAAGAAAGCGATTTGCGCGATGACGCGTTGAAAAGAAGAATGGACAAGCTGGAGCGCAATTGGAGCAGCTTCGAAGAGCGGCTTGCGTCCGCTAAGGAAAATGACAGGGGCGAGAGCCGCGAGCAGGAGCAGCAGGCGGCGCCAGAGTCTCTTTCAATGCCGCGGGCGGCCAGTGAGGAAGCGATAATCGGGACGAATGAAGCGGGCAGGTTCGCGGAGACATACCCAGATGACTTGTCTGAAACGCCGGCCGCCGTGCCGCTGCGCTCCCGGTATCCGGAGCTGTTCGCCTTGCTGGACCAAGGGTGCTCGGAAGAAGAGGCAGCACAGCGGTTATCGATGCCGCGAGGTGAAGTGCAATTAATTATTCACTTGGAACAGCAGGAGGTTCGCCGTGTTTAAAGATCGTCGCTTTTTAATCGGACTTGGTGCAGGCATTATTATAGGCGGATTGCTGCTTCAATTGATCTTGCTTGGGCAAAAATATGAGGTGCCTTTGACGGAGCAAGAGCTGCGTGGGGCGGCGGAACGAGCTGGACTAGAGCTGGTGCCCCGGAATAAACCAGTGGACGAGGTTACTGAACAAGGACAGCGGGAGCCGGCGAATAAGGATAAGAAGTGAGCTGTTTTTGCCGTATCTGAACCTGCCGGAGAGTGAAGCGAAGGATGAAAAATGTGGCTCGCCATTGATGACTGAACCAATAACAATGATGATTCAGGCATAAGCGCGACAAAACGGTTGCAACTCGAATGGCGTTATGGTATATTAATTGACGGTGTTAAGAACACACGCCGATTAATTTCTGCAAGGGTGCTTTCTGTCGCGGCAAGTGCGGGAAGTCTTGGGGAAAGATGATATCGGCGGCGGATAAATAACCATATTGGGAGGTGTAGTGAAGATGGCAGTTATCTCCATGAAACAGCTGTTGGAAGCTGGGGTACACTTCGGTCACCAGACACGTCGTTGGAACCCTAAGATGGACAAATATATCTTCACAGAACGTAACGGTATTTACATCATTGACTTGCAAAAGACAGTGAAAAAAGTTGAGGAAGCTTACAATTTCGTAAAATCCCTCGCAGGAGACAACGGGACGGTATTGTTCGTTGGTACGAAAAAACAAGCTCAAGATTCCGTCAAGGAAGAAGCAGAGCGTTGTGGCATGTACTATATCAACCAACGTTGGTTGGGTGGTACGTTGACTAACTTCCAAACGATTCAGAAGCGTATCGATCGCTTGAAGCAGCTTGAAGCGATGGAAGAAGACGGAACATTCGAAGTATTGCCTAAGAAAGAAGTCATCTTGCTCCGCAAAGAGAAAGATCGTCTTGAGAAGTTCTTGGGCGGTATTAAAAATATGAAGGGCCTGCCTAGCGCATTGTTCGTCATCGATCCTCGCAAAGAGCGCATTGCAGTTGCAGAAGCTCGCAAATTGGGTATCCCAATCGTTGGTATCGTTGATACGAACTGCGACCCGGATGAAATCGATTATGTTATCCCTGGTAACGACGATGCGATCCGTGCAGTGAAATTGTTGACTTCCAAGATGGCTGATGCAATCGTTGAAGCTCATCAAGGCGAAGAAACAACAGCTTAAGTTTGAAATTATAATTGGATGAACAAAGGGTGGTTGGCAGGTGGTTCACCTCTCACCGCCCTTTTTTTAAAGACCGTACACTATCCGGCAGAATGCCTCCGGTGATACATACGCGGGGCGGCCAAATCATTGATGGAGGGAACACGACATGGCAGTAAGTGCGAGTGCAGTAAAAGAATTGCGCGAAAAAACAGGCGCAGGGATGCTTGATTGCAAAAAAGCATTGGATGAAACAAACGGTGATTTGGAAAAAGCGATTGAACTTCTCCGCGAGAAAGGTTTGGCAGCAGCAGCGAAGAAAGCAGGACGCGTAGCAACGGAAGGCGTTGTTGAATCCTACATTCACGCTGGCGGACGCATCGGCGTATTGGTTGAAATCAACTGTGAGACCGACTTCGTAGCAAAAACAGACCAATTTAAAGACTTTGCACGCGATATCGCAATGCAAATTGCAGCAGCTTCTCCGAAATATGTTCGTCGTGAAGAAGTTCCTCAAGATGAACTCGAAAAAGAGAAGGAAATCTTGAAGGCTCAAGCTCTGAACGAAGGCAAGCCTGAGAAAATCGTTGAAAAAATGGTTGAAGGCCGCATCAGCAAATACTATGAAGAGTTCTGCTTGATGGAGCAATTCTTTATCAAAGATCCGGACAAAACAATCGAAACGTTGCTGAATGAAAAAATCGCAACTATCGGTGAAAACATCTCGATTCGCCGCTTTGTTCGTTACGAACTGGGTGAAGGCTTGGAGAAAAAAGTAGATAATTTTGTTGAAGAAGTCATGGCCCAAGCAAATATGAACTAACCTTTCCTTACAGGTTTTCATATGGTGACGCGGCTGATACGTAATCAACAGACGCGCTAAAAAGTTGGAACACATTGTGTTCCTTCTTTTTTAGCGGCCGTTAGGAAAAGTGGAGGGTAAACATTGAAACAACCGGTTTATAAACGCATCGTACTTAAAGTGAGCGGGGAATCATTGTCAGGTCAAGCAGGCTACGGCATCGAGTCTGGAGTCATCAATTCTATAGCCGAACAAGTCCAAGAGGTCGTGGAGCTTGGTGTTGAAGTCGCGATTGTATGCGGCGGCGGCAACATCTGGCGCGGTATTGCAGGCAGCGAGAAAGGCATCGACCGCGGTACGGCCGATTATATGGGGATGCTTGCAACCGTAATGAACTCGCTTGCATTACAAGATGCGCTCGAACAAATCGGCGTGCCGACACGCGTGCAAACTTCGATTGCGATGCAGCAAATCGCTGAACCATATATCCGCCGCCGCGCTATCCGTCACTTGGAGAAGGGACGCGTCGTCATCTTCGCGGCAGGAACAGGGAATCCGTTCTTCTCGACGGACACGACGGCAGCATTGCGCGCTGCGGAAATCGAAGCGGATGTCATCTTGATGGCAAAAAACAAAGTCGACGGGGTTTACTCTGCCGACCCATTCAAGGATGAGACTGCCGAAAAATTCGAACAGTTGACTTACATGGAAGTATTAAATCGCAACCTGGGAGTCATGGATTCTACTGCATCCTCGCTTTGCATGGATAACAACATTCCGCTTATCGTCTTTGCCATTACGGAACAAGGCAATATTAAACGCGTCGTACTCGGCGAGAAGATTGGAACCATAGTAAAAGGGAGTGTAAACTAGTGCCACAAGCAGTGAAAAAAAACGCAGAAGAACGTATGGAAAAAGCTATTTCGGCCTTGAAACGCGAACTTGCTACCCTGCGTGCAGGACGCGCTACACCTGCATTGCTTGATCGTGTGCAAGTTGAATACTACGGTGCGATGACTCCAGTGAATCAGCTGGCTAACATCAGCACGCCTGATTCACGAACGCTCATCATTCAGCCGTGGGACAAATCGTCCATGTCCGAAATCGAGAGAGCGATTATGAAATCGGATCTTGGCTTGACGCCAGCGAATGACGGTACGATTATCCGCTTGACCATTCCGCCATTGACGGAAGAACGCCGTTCTGACCTTGTAAAGCAAACAAAAAAATACGGTGAAGAAGCAAAAGTTGCCATTCGAAACGTTCGCCGCGATGCGAACGATGATATTAAGAAGTTGGAAAAAACGACAATTTCCGAAGATGAATCGCGTCGTCATCAGGAAGACATTCAAAAATCGACGGACAAATATATTGCCGAAGTCGATAAAGTATTGGCGATAAAAGAAAAAGAAATTATGGAAGTGTAACATACGAGAACGAGATTAGCGATATGTTCTTCATGCCCCTCCGCACGGTGGGGTTTATTGTCTTTTTTTTCATCACCGGGTTGGAGGAGACCGAATGATTAAGCGATTCCAAGCGTGGTTGCAGCAAAGGGGAAGCCGCAAACCGCCGGAACTGATGCCCGAAAATATCCCGCAGCACGTGGCGATTATTATGGACGGCAACGGGCGCTGGGCGAAGAACCGTGGATTGCCGCGCGTCGCAGGCCATCATACAGGAATGAAAGCTGTGAAACGTGTCACCATCGCCGCAAATGACATCGGCATCAAGGTGCTGACGATGTATGCATTTTCCACTGAAAACTGGAAACGCCCGAAAGATGAAGTAGATTTCCTTATGAAGCTTCCGCAGGAGTTTTTGTCGATTGAGCTTGACGAGTTGATTGAAAAAAATGTTCAAGTTCGCATGATGGGATACCGCGATCGCTTGCCGCAGCATACGGTGCAGGCGCTTGAGGAAGCAATCGAAAAAACGAAACACAATACAGGGCTCATTTTGAATTTTGCGATGAACTACGGCAGCCAGCGTGAACTGATTGAAGGCTTTCGCGAGATTACGCGGAAGATTGAAGAAGGATCGCTTCATGTTGATGATATTAATGAAGACACGATTCATAATCATTTGCTGTCACACAATTTACCGGACCCGGATTTGCTCATACGGACGAGCGGAGAGATGCGGTTAAGTAACTTTATGTTATGGCAGCTTGCATACAGTGAATTGTGGTTCACCGATGTGTATTGGCCTGAGTTTACGGAGCGGCATCTGATGGAGGCGGTTCTGGAATATCAACGCCGTTCTCGCAGATACGGTGGATTACATTAAGTTGGAGGAACAGTCTTTATGAAACAGCGCATCATTACGGGACTTATAGCCGGCTCCTTATTCGGTGTATTGTGCGTCATTGGCGGTATGCCTTATGAATTGCTGCTCCTCGCGTTAGCCTTTGCGGGGTATTATGAGTTTGCCCGTATGCATCATGTGAAGCCATTCGATGCGACGTCTATTGCAGGCTATGTCATTTTGGCCATAATCGTGATTCCTTGGGCGCGTTGGTCTCTGCCGTGGTCGGTGTCGATGGAGACGGTCGTGTGGTTCAGCATGTTCGTGATGCTGTGCATGACGGTCATTACCAAAAATAAAGTATCGATTGAGAACGTATCCCAACTGTGGCTTGGCGCATTTTATATCGGAATTGGTTTTAAATATATGATGTTGACGCGCACGTCCATGGGAGACGAAGGTTTGTTTTGGACCTTGATGCTGTTTGCTGCCATTTGGGCGTCAGATATTGGCGCTTATTTCGTTGGACGAGCTGTCGGGAAGCACAAGCTGTGGCCGGCCATCAGTCCGAACAAGACAGTTGAAGGAGCGCTGGGAGGCGTCATAACCTCTGTCATCATCGCCTGTATGTTTCATTTCATTCGACCGGATCTCATGACCTTGGCATTGGCTTTTGGATTGGGACTCTCGGCAGCCGTCATTGGGCAAATCGGGGATTTGATTCAGTCCGCATATAAACGGGTTCGTGGAGTGAAGGATTCCGGAACTTTGCTTCCGGGTCACGGCGGCGTGCTGGATCGGTGCGACAGTTGGCTTATCGTGTTTCCTTTTGTCCATCTGATCGGACTTTTAACGTTGTAAATCGAACTTCAGTTCTGAAGTTATTAGCGAATAGATACAAATAAAAGAGGTGGAAGGATGAAACGGATTGCTGTATTAGGCTCGACAGGCTCCATCGGCACGCAAACGTTGGACGTTGTCAGACATCATCCGGATCATTTCAAGATCGAGGCAATGGCAGCAGGACGAAATGCTGCTTTATTTTTAGAGCAAGTACACGAGTTCCGGCCGCGCAAAGTATCCGTACAGGATAAAGAGGTCGCAGACCGCATCCGCCACCAGCTTCCAGGCGATGTAGAATTGTTCTATGGCGACGAAGGCTTGATCGAAGTTGCGGCGAATCAGGAAGCGGAGCTTGTCGTTACGGCGGTAGTAGGCAGTGTAGGGCTGCAATCGACCTTGGCGGCCATTGAAGCGGGCAAGACGATAGGGCTCGCGAATAAAGAGACGTTAGTGACAGCGGGACATTTAGTAACGGCTCGCGCAAAGGAGAAAGGCGTCATGCTGATGCCCATCGACAGCGAGCACTCCGCCATTTTTCAATGTTTGAACGGGGAAGCGCCCGAAGCGATTCGTTCGATTACGCTTACTGGATCTGGAGGCAGCTTTCGTGACAAAAGGCGGGATGAATTAGCGCATGTAACGATAGAACAAGCGTTGAATCATCCAAATTGGTCCATGGGCGCCAAAATCACGATCGATTCGGCGACAATGGCCAATAAAGGACTTGAAATTATTGAAGCCCATTGGCTGTTTGATATGCCGTATGATCGCATTAACGTGCTTATTCATCCAGAAAGCATCATCCATTCCTTCGTAGAATATCAGGATGGCAGCATTATCGCGCAAATGGGCGTGCCGGATATGCGCGTGCCCATTCAATACGCGCTTACTTATCCGAATCGGATTCAAAACCAAGCCCCTTCATTGAATTTGGCGCAGGTAGCGAACCTGAACTTCCGCGAAATGGACTATGAGCGTTATCCGATGGTGCGGTACGCCCGCGAATGCGGCAAGGCAGGCGGTACGGCGACGACCGTGTTCAATGCAGCCAATGAAGTTGCGGTTGCCCTTTTTCTGCAGGGGGCGATTGGGTTTCTGGATATTGAACGAATTGTGTATCAGTTGATTTCGAAGCATGAACTTATCGCTGTTCCATCCTTAGAGGAAATACAAGAGGCGGATCGGCTTGCGAGAACGGAAGCCGCTGCAATTTTATAGCACCCATTGGCTTTAGCGGACTCTCTTGTGCGGCATCGGAGAATAATGATAATCTATATAGATAAACGGCGACCCGAAATCGTGAAGGAGGATGCAACGAAGTGCAGATGGTGCAGATCGTATTTTTAACTATACTCGTCTTTTTCGTCATCGTGACGATCCACGAGTGGGGACACTACTTTTTTGCAAAACGCGCAGGCATTCTCGTGCGAGAGTTTGCAATCGGGTTTGGACCGAAAATATTCTCCTATACTCGAGAGGAGACGCGTTTTACGCTGCGGCTGCTTCCCGTCGGCGGGTATGTGCGCATGGCGGGGGAAGATCCCGAAATCATAGAAATACAGCCCGGGCAGACCATTGCCATTCGTCTTGCCGACAAGCAAGTGACGAAGCTGTATCTCGATCAATTGGACATGCGTAAACAAGTCATACGCGGCGAAGTGAGCAAGATCGATTTGGAGCGCGAATTGAAAGTAACGATGGACGTAGACGGTGAAACGCTCACTTACGATATACATCCGCAAGCGATGATGGTCGTGAAAGGCGATGAAACCCAAATCGCTCCATACAACCGCCAATTCGGCAGCAAGACGGTCGGACAGCGCGCAATGGCTATTTTTGCGGGACCGCTGATGAATTTCATCCTTGCCTTCCTATTGTTCGGCACATACGTTCAAATCGCAGGGATGCCGGTAGAAAATCCGACCTATGTCAAAATCGGTGATGTCACGCCCGATTTGCCCGCTGCGCAAGCGAATTTGCAAAAAGGGGACATCATTGAAAAGGTCGATGGCATGGCAGTAGGCGGAGATCGGGAGAAAATGATCGCGCTCATATCGAAGTCTGAAGGGAAGCCGGTGGATTTCGTCATTCGACGGGGCGATGAAGTCTTCAAAGTAACGCTTACTCCGCAAAAAGTGGAAGGTCAGGAGGGCGGGAAGGTCGGAATTGTGCCAACGCTCCCGACTCGGACCGCTTCGTTCGGAGAGACGATCAAGTTCGCGGGTGTCACGATGGTCGATACGACAGAACGCATCTTTGAAGGCTTCCGCATGCTGATATTTGGACAGTTCAGCCTCGATGATCTTGGGGGACCGGTAAGAACATTCGAAGTAACCGGACAATTCGCCAAGCAGGGAATCGCGCAATTGACTTTCTGGACGGCGATCCTCAGTTTGTATTTGGGAATTTTCAACCTGTTGCCTATACCGGCGCTGGACGGGAGCCGCCTTGTCTTCCTGGGAATCGAAGGAGTTCGCGGCAAGCCGGTTGATCCGAATCGGGAAAGCATGGTTCATTTCGTAGGCTTCGCCATGCTGATGCTGTTGATGCTGGCTGTGACCTACAACGATATACTTCGTTTAGTTAAAGGGTAATAGAAGCGGAGAACTTATCAAAGAACGCCTTTTAAGCAAGCATTTATATGACACAGCTGTACGGAACAAATGGTGATGCGGATTGTGTCTTCGGGAGGATTTTAACCGTTATGTCGAAAGAGAAACAATTTGTTACGGAAATTACACCTCAGCAAGAGGATTTCTCGCGCTGGTACATTGACGTCATCAAGAAGGCGGAATTGATGGACTACTCGCCGGTACGCGGCTGTATCGTCTTCCGTCCTGACGGCTACGAAATTTGGGAGCATATTCGCGAGGAGCTGGACCGCCGTTTCAAAGAGACGGGGCACCGCAATGCATATTTCCCGTTGTTCATTCCAGAGAGCTTCTTCCAAAAAGAGAAGGAGCACGTGGAGGGCTTCAATCCAGAGCTGCCATGGGTAACCGAAGCCGGCGGTGAAGTGCTTGAAGAGAAGCTGGCGATCCGCCCGACTTCCGAGACGATGATTGGACACATGTATTCGAAATGGATCCAATCGTACCGTGACTTGCCGGTGCTTATCAATCAGTGGGCGAACGTCGTTCGCTGGGAGAAACGCACGCTTCCGTTCCTGCGCACGAGCGAATTTTTGTGGCAGGAAGGTCACACTGCGCATGAAACGGAAGAGGAAGCGCGTCAAGAGACGATGCTGATGCTGAAGACTTACCGCGAGTTCGTCGAAGATTATTTGGCCATTCCGGTCATCGAAGGCCAGAAGACGCCTTCGGAGAAATTTGCGGGTGCTGTCGAGACCTTCTCCATCGAAGCGATGATGAAGGATGGACGGGCTGTTCAAGCCGGGACATCCCATTACTTGGGCACTAACTTTGCGGTAGCGTTCGATATTAAGTTTTTGGGCCACGAGAACGAGCAGGAATTCGTGCATACGACGTCTTGGGGGGTGAGCACCCGCCTGATCGGGTCCCTAATTATGGTGCATGGGGATGACCGCGGTCTTGCCTTGCCGCCGAAGGTGGCTCCGACCCAAGTTATTATGATCCCGATCGGTCCGGCAAAGCTTCGCGATCAAGTTGTAGGCCGTGCGAACGAACTGTTCGGTGAATTGAAGCGTGCCGGCGTGCGTGTCCGCATGGACGACCGTTCAGACATTAGTCCGGGCTGGAAGTTCAATGAATACGAAATGCGCGGCGTGCCGGTGCGTCTTGAGATTGGCCCGCGTGATATGGAGAACGGCGTATGTGTCCTCGTATCCCGCATTAGCGGCGAGAAGCGCGTGGTAGAACAAGCGAACTTGGTGGAAGAAGTAAGCAAAATGCTTGCGGATGTCCATCAGGAAATGTATGACCGCGCCAAGAAATTCCGCGATGAGCATTTCTACACGGTCGATACGATTGACGAGATGAAAGCGGAAATGGATGAGAAACGCGGCTTTACCCTTGCCGGATGGTGCGGCTCAGAAGCGTGCGAGAAGCACGTGAAGGACGAAACCGGCGCAACGAGCCGTAATATTCCGTTCGATCCGCAGGAGAAGAAGACAACTTGCTTGGTGTGCGGAGAGGCGGCTAAGCATACGGTTGTGTTTGCTCGCGCGTACTAGAACGCCATGGATATACGTTTTATTGCTGAATAAGCCTGCTTGAGACAGGATGAAGGGAAGCTTCCATCACGTGAACATCCAACGGAACACCGGAAGATGACTCGCCTGAGAGAGGCTTCCCTTTTTTATTTTTGTTTCTCGCCGGCTGCACGCAGTCATGGGACTGCAGGAAATAGAGGAGGTGCAGGAAGCGGTGTCGGACAAAAGACAACGATTTGAGCTGCTAATGAAACAGGCGGATATTCCGGGGGAATTGGCGCACGATTTTTTTCAGGACGGCCGGATTGAACAGGTGGAGTGCAGCCGTTCCAATCGGGAATGGACGATACACATCGGCAAATCATCCGTTGTCCCAGCGGAGGCCTATCGTTCCTTCTGTCTGAAGGTTCAAGATAAGATGTCTCATATTGCGAAGATCCGCATTATTTTTCACTATGACGAGCAAGTTGCCAGCAAAGATATCGTTGAGGCGTATTGGGGCTTGTTCGTTGAATGGGTGAAGCGCGAGGTTGCCTCGGTAAACGGGTGGCTCCATCGGGCGAAGGTTGAAACCGAACAAGATCATGTGAAATTGACGTTGTCGGAAGCGACTACGCTTGAGCTTGCGAAGAAAAAGCAAATTGACAATTACGCAGTCAAATTTTTCGAGACTTATTTCAAGCGCGCGCTTCGCGTAACAATACAGGCGGGCAGCTTCGATTCCGGTGCTTATGAAGAGTTTCAAGCGAAGCTGGTGCAGGAAGAGCGGAATGCGATTCAGCAAATTATGGAGAGCGCGGAGCGCGAGGTTGCAGAAGCTGAGGGCGAAGCTCCCGAACGGCTGCAGGTCGGTTATGACATTAAAGATAACCCGACCCCGATAATGGATATTCAGGATGAGGAGAAGCGGGTGACCGTCCAAGGCGCTGTCTTCGGCCTCGAGGTAAAGGAACTGCGCAACGGCAGCACGCTCTTTACGTTCAACCTGACTGATTTCTCTGACTCCATCATGCTCAAAATGTTCGCGAAAACGAAGGAAGACGTGAAGATGCTGAGCCTCATCTCCGACGGAAAATGGATTAAGGCGCGCGGGCGCGTGGAATACGACCGCTTCATGCAGGTGCCCGAGCTTGTCATGATGCCGTCAGACGTGAACGAAGTGACGCCGCCCGCCGAACGGAAGGATACGTCGGAGGAGAAGCGGGTCGAATTCCATCTGCACTCGGCGATGAGCGCAATGGATGCGGTCGCTTCGATTAGCGACTATATCAAGCAAGCGGCGAAGTGGGGCCACCCGGCGATTGCAGTGACGGACCATGGAAATGTGCAATGCTATCCAGAGGCTGCGAAGGCGGCAAAGAAGCACGGCATCAAGATGATATATGGCTTGGAAGCGAACGTTGTCAATGATGATTTGGAAGTAGTTATGAACTCGGATTCGCGTAATTTGAAGGAAGCGACATATGTCGTATTCGATATCGAGACGACGGGATTGTCCGTCAGCAACAACAAAATCATCGAGATTGCAGGCGTGAAAATGCAGGACGGGAAAGAAATCGACCGTTATGCCTCGTTCGTTAATCCGCATGAACGGATTCCATACAATATTCAGCAACTGACGAATATTACGGATGAAATGGTTCAGGATGCGCCTGAAATCGATAAGGTGTTGCCCGAATTCGTCGACTTCGCAGGTGACGCGATATTGGTGGCGCACAACGCGCGCTTCGATATGGGCTTCGTACAGAACAATCTGAAGAAGCTCGGCTTGCCGGAGCTGACGAATCCCGTGCTGGATACGCTGGAGCTAGCGCGGCTATTGCATCCTGGCATGAAAAATCACCGCCTCAACACACTCGCGGATAAATATAAAGTTTCACTGGAGAATCACCACCGCGCGATTGACGATACGATTGCGCTCGGAGGTGTTCTGATCGGGCTCTTGAACGACGCATATCAGATTCGAGGTATCGAAATGCTGGAGCGGCTCAACGATTATGTAGGGCAAAACCTGCAAAATGCCCGCCCGTTCCATTGCAATATTTATGCGATGAATCCGGCAGGGAAGAAAAATCTGTTCAAGCTTATATCAATCTCTCATACCCAGTATTTCAAGCGTGTCGCTTGCATTCCCAAGAGCAAGCTCGTGGAAATGAGAGAGGGTTTGCTCATTATGTCCGGCTGCGAGAAGGGCGAATTTTTCGAGACGGTTTTAAACAAATCGCTGGAAGAAGCGGAACAGGTTGCCGAGTTCTATGATGTGCTGGAGATTCAACCGCTGACGATGTACATGCATCTGGTGGAGAAAGGCTTGGTCGGCTCCACCGCCCAAATCCATGATGCGCTGCGCAAGGTGGTCCAGATTGGAGACAAGCTGAACAAGCTGGTCGTGGCGACCGGCAACGTTCATTATTTGAACCCGCGCGACAAGCTGTTCCGCGACATTACCATTCATGGAATTACAGGTTTCAGTCCGCTCAAGGATATTCGAAAGCCTGATGCGCACTTCCGTACGACGAACGAAATGCTGCAGGAGTTTGAATTCCTCGGTAAAGACCTTGCTTACAAGGTCGTCGTGAAGAACACGAACGAGCTGGCGGAACGGTTTGAGGACTTCAGGCTGTTCCCCGATAAGCTGTTCACTCCGATTATTGACGGCGCCGACGAGGAGATGCGCACCAAATGCTACGATACGGCGAAGCAGATATACGGCGAACCAGTGCCGGAAATCGTCGTGCAGCGTCTCGAAAAAGAGTTGGAGCCGATTATCAAGTATGGATTCTCGGCCAACTATCTGATTTCGGAACGGCTAGTTAAAAAATCGAATGAGGACGGCTATTTGGTTGGCTCGCGGGGATCGGTCGGCTCTTCTGTCGTCGCAACGTTCCTTGGCATCTCGGAAGTCAATCCGCTTCCTCCCCATTACGTGTGCCGCAATCCGGAATGCAAGCACAGTGAATGGTTCACGGATGGCAGCGTGCCGAGCGGCTTTGATTTGCCAGATAAAAATTGTCCGAATTGCGGACAACCGATGAAAGGCGAAGGCCAGGATATCCCGTTCGAAACGTTCCTCGGCTTTAAGGGAGACAAAGTTCCCGATATCGATCTCAACTTCTCAGGTGAATATCAGCCGATTGCCCATAACTATACGAAGGTGCTGTTCGGCGAGAAGAGCGTCTTCCGGGCCGGCACGATTGGCACGGTTGCGGAGAAGACGGCGTATGGGTTCGCCAAGAAGTACGAGGAGGATTATGGGAAAAAATGGCGCGGAGCAGAACTGAACCGGCTGGCGGCCGGATGCACCGGCGTCAAGCGCAGCACGGGCCAGCACCCGGGCGGTATCGTCGTCGTGCCTGATTATATCGATGTGGAAGACGTTACGCCGGTCCAATTTCCGGCTGACGACACGAGTGCGGAATGGAAGACGACGCACTTTGATTACCATGCTTTTGAGGATAATTTGCTGAAGCTTGATATTCTGGGACACGATGATCCGACCATGATGCGCATGCTGCAGGACTTGACCGGGGTCGATCCTACGACGATTCCGATGAACGATAAGAAAGTAATGAGCATGTTCAACTCAACTGATGCGCTCGGCGTGACGCCGCAGCAAATAAGGACACCGGTTGCGACATTCGGCATTCCTGAAATGGGAACGCGCTTCGTGCGGCAAATGCTCGTGGAATCGCAGCCGAGCTCGTTTGCCGATTTGCTCCAAATCTCGGGATTGTCTCACGGAACGGGTGTGTGGCTTGGCAACGCGCAGGATCTAATCAAGAACGGAATCTGCACGATCAAGACAGTTATCGGTTGTCGGGACGAGATTATGCTCTACTTGATTTATAAAGCGGGCATGGATGCCGGGCTTGCCTTCAAAATTACGGAAAGCGTCCGGAAAGGGAGAGGCTTGACGCCGGAATGGATCGAGGAGATGAAGCGGTGCAATGTGCCGCAGTGGTATATCGATTCGTGTCTTAAGATCCAATACATGTTCCCTAAAGCCCACGCCGCTGCTTATGTTATTTCCGCAGTGCGAACTGCTTACTTCAAGCTGTATCACCCGATAGAATTTTACGCCACATACTTCACGGTGCGCGCGGAAGATTTCGATATCGAGCTCTGCTGCCAAGGATATGAGGCCATTAACCGGAAGATCGACGAGATCGAAGCGAAAGGTTTCCAAGCAACAACGAAGGAGAAAAGCATGATTGCGATATTGGAAATGGCGGTTGAAATGACAGCGCGCGGCTTCTCGTTCAAACCGATTGACCTGTACCGGTCGGATGCGACGAAGTTCCTGGTGGACGGAGATGCGCTCATTCCGCCGTTCTCCGCCGTTCAGGGCATCGGCGAGAACGCCGCCCGCAACATTGCTGCCTCGCGCGAGGGCGGAGAATATTTGTCTGTGGAAGATTTCCAGATGCGCTCGAAAGCGACGAAGACCATTGTGGAACTGCTCAATCAAATGGGCTGCTTCCGCGGATTGCCGGAAAGCAACCAACTGTCGCTATTCTAAGCGCACCATGAAGATGCGCCTGTTGGGGCCGCAGGTGACGATGGAATACCCTTGCCATTCCATAGATGGCTATGATATAATTTTTTTGGTAATCATGTGGATAAATCCGTTTTAACGTAAAGAGTGGGGAAACCCACTCTTTCATATTTGCTAACGGATTCTGACATATACAGTCTATATTCTTTACATTGTAGGAGGTCCTTTGCATTGAGTTCACCGAATATCAAATCGGTAGTGGAGAACATGGTTACGCCGTTTTTGGATGAGAACGGCTTCGAACTTGTCGACGTGGAGTATGTGAAGGAAGGCAGCAGCTGGTTCTTGCGCGTATTTGTGGACAAGGATGGCGGCATCGATATTGAGGATTGCGGCCGCGTCAGCGAGTATCTGAGTCAGAAGTTGGATGAGGAAGATCCGATTTCGGATGCATATTTCTTGGAGGTATCCTCACCGGGTGCCGAGCGTCCGCTGAAGAAAGCGCAAGACTTCGTCAAAGCGGTGGGCAAACACGTGTATGTGACTACATACGAACCGATTGGCGGGCTGAAGGAGTTTGAGGGTCAGCTCGTTTCGTTTGATGAACAGACCGTGGTGGTTCAAGTCGGCAACAAAGAGCATGAGCTTCCTTACGATAAAGTAGCGTCCGCACGACTTGCGATTGTCTTTTAAAAAGGAATTCAAAAAGTGAACTTTTGATCACGATGCATTCCAAGAGGGAATACGACATCGAATCTTGCAATCACCCTTGAAGTCCGGTGCTCATGTAGGTTCTGCCTACACTCCGCTCCTCCTTCTTCGGGTTCCTGCAACCTTCCCGGTGCTGAAAAGCCCACTTTTTGAACATGATTTTACTAAGGTAATCCATGATTTTTCAATTGAATCAAGCCGGTATCGGCTGAAAGGGGGAACTAACCAAATGAGTATGGATTTTATAGAAGCTTTGTCGGAAATCGAACGAGAAAAAGGGATTAGCAAGGATGTGCTGATCGATGCGATCGAAGCGGCACTCATTTCGAGTTACAAACGTAATTTTAATACAGCGCAAAATGTGCGTGTCGATATTAACCGGGCAACCGGTGTCATCAAAGTATTTGCACGCAAGACGGTTGTGGACGAGGTGCTTGATCCGCGCATGGAGATCTCACTCCATGCTTCACGCGAGCTGAATCCAAATTATCAATTGGATGATGTGTGCGAGATCGAGGTAACGCCTCGAGATTTCGGGCGCATTGCGGCACAGACTGCGAAGCAGGTTGTCACACAGCGCATCCGTGAAGCGGAGCGCGGGCTCATCTACAACGCTTTTATTGATAAAGCCGATGATATCGTAACGGGTATCGTGCAGCGTCAAGACATGCGCAATGTGTACGTGGATCTGGGCAAGGTTGAAGCGGTTCTTCCCTTGAACGAAATCATGCCGAGCGAGAAATTCAAGCACGGCGATCGCGTGAAAGCATACATTACGAAAGTGGAAAATACGACAAAGGGCCCGCAAATTATTTTGTCCCGCACGCACCCAGGCCTTCTGAAGCGTCTGTTCGAACTTGAAGTTCCGGAAATTTTTGATGGTGTCGTCGAGATTAAATCCGTCGCTCGCGAAGCAGGGCAGCGTTCGAAGATTGCCGTATATTCCCGCAACGAAGAAGTGGACCCGGTCGGCTCCTGTGTCGGACCGAAAGGAATGCGCGTCCAGACGATTGTCAATGAATTGCGCGGGGAGAAGATTGATATCGTCCGTTGGTCGGAGGATGTGGAAGAGTATGTAGCGAACGCGCTTAGCCCGTCCAAGGTTGTTGAGGTCGATGTGCGTGAAGCGGAGAAGATGGCTCGCGTGATCGTCCCTGACTATCAATTGTCGCTCGCTATCGGCATTAAAGGTCAAAATGCGCGTCTTGCAGCAAAACTGACCGGGTGGAAAATAGACATTAAGAGCGAATCGCAAGCGGAACAAGAACTGGCGGACGAAGAAACCGAATCGTTTGCGGATCCAGAAGAAAACGTAGAAATAAGCGAATAACACCGAAGGCGCGACCAACGCCATATGAAACGGTCGTAGCCTTCTCCGGATGGTACGATCGGATCGTAAGGGGGGTATGAGTCATGAGACAAAGAAAAGTGCCGCTGCGCAAATGTGTCGCATGTCAAGAAATGATGCCGAAGAAAGAACTTATTCGTGTTGTAAAGACGCCCCAGGATGAAGTGCTAATCGATTTAACAGGGAAAAAGTCAGGTCGCGGCGCCTATTTGTGCGGAAAGCTATCCTGCTTTAAGCTGGCTCATAAATCGCGCGCTTTGGATCGGGCGCTGAAGCATCAGGTGCAATCCGAAATATACGAGCAGCTTGCTAACGATTTCGTAAAGGTGGAAGATGAATTCCGCGCCTTGCAGGAGCGGGAGGACGATGATGAGTAAGCTGATGCCGCAGCTTGGTCTCGCGCGCCGGGCAGGCAAGCTCGTTACAGGGGACGAGAATGTGATGAAGGCGGTTCGAAGCAAGCAAGCGCGGCTCGTATTCGTTGCGGGGGATGCATCGGAGAACACGAAGAAGAAGTTTCGGGATAAATGCAACAGCTACAGCGTGCCGCTTGTCATCGGATTTGACCGAACGATGCTCGGGGGGAGCCTCGGCAAAGCGGAACAGGTAGTGTTGGCGGTGACGGATCATGGGTTCGCGAACATGATGCAGAACGGACTGAAAACTATGTCGGAGGTGGAGTATATTGACTAAACAAGAGAAGGACAATAAGGACAAATTGAGAGTGTATGAATATGCAAAATCGCTCAATATGAGCAGCAAAGAAATTATTACGATTCTCAAGCGTATTAACATTCCAGTAAATAACCATATGAGTGTAATGGAGAATGATGCAGTGGCAAAAGTAGAACAGTTTTTCAAGGACGTAAAAGCAAATGCGCAAGCGAAACGTGAAGGCGGACCGCAATCCAAGCCGCAAGCGCAAGCCCAAGTCAGTCAAGTAAGCAGCAAAACTGCCGAAACGCCAAAAAGAACGGAAAACAGCAGTAAAGAAAACAATGACAATAAGCAGCGTCAAGGACAACGTGAAGGACAGCGTCATCCGCAGCGCGATGGTCGCGACCAGCAGCGTGATGGCAATCGCAGCGGTTCGCGTGACGGACGTCCGTCAAGCCCAGCGGCTTCTTCGGATCGCAACGCTAACCGTGGCGGAAGCCGAGATGGTCAAAGAGAACAACAGAGACAGGGCGATAGACAAACATCTATGAATACTAGACAAGGCAACAATCAAGGGAAACCGAACGGACAAGGCGATCAACGCAGACCGCAGCAAGGCGGCCAATCCAATAATATGAATCGTGGCGGGCAACAGAGACCTGCGCCGCAGCAGTCGCAGCGCCAGCAGCAGCCGGCACGCAGCTTCGATTCGAATAACGATAACGCATCTCAGAAGCCAGGCAACAAAAATCAAAGCAGAAAGCCGAATTCCGGTTCCAAGCGCTTTGATGACAACAGAACTGGCGGGAACATGCGTGGCGGACGCGGCGGACGCGGCGGCAAAAACCGCGGCAGAGGGAACAACCAGCAGCAAGTGCAGCGTGAAAAAATCGACAATACACCGAAAAAGATTATTGTGCGCGGAGAGATGACAGTCGGAGAACTGGCGAAGTTGCTCCACAAGGATGCTTCCGAAGTCATCAAGAAGCTCCTATTCCTTGGCGTGATGGCGACCATCAACCAAGAGGTCGATTTGGAAACGATTCAACTGATTGCCGACGAGTTCAAGGTTGAAGTGGACTTGAAGCTGCCGGTATCCGAGGATCCGTTCGAAGACACAGAAGAAAAAGACGATGAGGCCGACCTGCAAGAGCGTCCGGCTGTCGTTACGATTATGGGTCACGTCGACCACGGGAAGACAACTTTGCTTGATGCTATCCGCAAGACGAATGTAACAAGCGCTGAAGCGGGCGGCATTACGCAGCATATCGGAGCCTACCAAGTTGAATTCAACAATAAGAAGGTAACGTTCCTCGATACACCGGGTCACGAAGCATTTACATTGATGCGTTCACGCGGTGCGCAGGTTACCGACATTACGATTATCGTCGTAGCGGCGGATGACGGCGTCATGCCGCAAACCGTAGAAGCGATTAGCCATGCGAAAGCAGCCAATTGCCCAATTATCGTTGCGGTGAACAAGATTGATAAGCCAGAAGCGAATCCGGATCGCGTGAAGCAAGAATTGACGGAATATGAGCTCGTTCCGGAAGAATGGGGCGGAGACACCATCTTCGTCAACGTGTCTGCCAAGCAGCGCATGGGACTTGATGAGTTGCTCGAAATGATTCTGCTCGTCGCGGAAGTAAATGAGTACAAGGCGAACCCGGACAAACGCGCCCGCGGCACGGTAATCGAAGCCGAGCTTGACAAAGGCCGCGGACCGGTTGCGCGCATTCTCGTGCAGCACGGGACGCTCAAAGTCGGAGACGCCTTCGTAGCCGGCACATGCTTCGGGCGTGTGCGTGCGATGGTGAATGATCGCGGCCGCCGGTTGAAAGAAGCAGGTCCGTCTACTCCGGTAGAAATTACGGGTCTGACTGATGTTCCGCAAGCAGGCGATCCGTTCATGGCGTTCGAAGACGAGCGTAAAGCGCGCTCTATTGCAGAGAAACGCGCAACGACATACAGACAAAGCCAACTGGGCGCCAATACGCGCGTAACGCTTGACGATCTGTTCAAGCATATCAAAGAAGGCGAAATGAAAGAGCTGAACGTCATTATCAAAGGGGACGTGCAAGGCTCCGTCGAAGCGCTGCGCGGCTCGCTGCAAAAAATCGACGTCGAAGGCGTGCGCGTCAAGATTTTGCATTCCGGTGTCGGCGCCATTACCGAATCCGATATCATTCTGGCGACTGCTTCCAACGCGATTGTCCTCGGATTCAACGTCCGTCCGGATGCGCAGGCGAAGGCAACTGCGGATGAAGAGAAAGTGGACATTCGTCTGCATCGCGTCATCTACACAATCGTGGAAGAGATCGAGCAGGCAATGAAAGGAATGCTGGATCCGGAATACAAAGAAGTTGTTATCGGTCATGCCGAAGTCCGGAATACGTTCAAAATCAGCAAGATCGGCACGATTGCGGGCTGTATGGTTACGCAAGGCAAGATTTCCCGTGCGGCAGAAGCTCGCTTGATTCGCGATGGCATCGTCATTTTCGAAGGGAAAATCGACTCGCTCAAGCGCTTCAAGGATGATGCAAAAGAAGTCGCACAAGGATATGAGTGTGGAATTATGCTGGATAAGTACAACGATCTCCGAGAAGGCGACGTCATCGAGGCGTTTGTCATGGAGACGGTTGAACGCAAGTAAGCACACCTGTATCGCGGCATCTTCCACAGCAACTAATGAAATGAGGTGTTTCCCATGGCGAACATTCGTGCTGGACGGGTTGGCGAACAAATGAAAAAGGAATTGAGTCAACTTATACAACTGGAGTTAAAAGATCCTCGCATCGGCTTTATTACGGTGACGGGAGTAGACGTGACCAATGATTTGTCGCTTGCGAGAGTCTATCTCAGTGTCATGGGCGATGAAGAACAGAAAGAACAAACGATTAAAGCGTTGGATAAAGCAAGCGGATTTCTCCGTTCCGAGGTTGGAAAACGAATCCGTCTTCGCCATACTCCAGAGCTGACGTTCAAGATAGATGCTTCCATTGAATATGGAAGCCGAATTGAAAAGCTGCTTGGCGATATTCGCGAGGGGAACGATACACCATGACGCAGCGCAGCAGGCAGGGACAAGTAGAATCGAGCTTAAGGCTCGATTCACTTGTCTCATCAGAGAACTGCATGGCGGAGCAGCCGTCACCGTCCTACGTTGCTGAATTGCAAAAAGCTTGCGACTTTATTCGCGCTTGCAACAATGTGCTTGTCGTATCCCATGTTCAGCCTGACGGAGATGCGATAAGCTCGACCCTCGCGATCGGTTGGCTGCTCCGTACATGGAACAAAACGTTCATGATGGTGAACGAGAACGGAGTGCCGCATCGGCTGCGCTATTTGTCAATGTCCGAAGGCATCCGCTCTTATGCCGATGAAGAGGAGCAACAAGCGCAGCTTGCGTATGACACAGTCATCTGCGTGGATTGCGCGGATTACTCCCGCATCGGCAAAATTGCGCAGTGGATAGTCAAAGATGCCCGCATCTTGAACATAGACCATCATCCGACTAACGATCGTTATGGCGAAGTCGCGCTGATTCGGGAAGATGCTGCAGCAACAGCCGAGATTCTGTTCGATATGCTGCAAGTGTCTGGCGAAGAACTCGATTCGGAAGTGGCCACGATGCTGTATACCGGCATTTTGACCGACACTGGGGGCTTTCGTTACAGCAATACGACCCCGCATGTAATGGCAATTGCGTCACAGCTGCTCAAGCATGGGGTGGATGGCAACGATATAGCTGATCGACTGCTGGAGAAGATGTCGATGGCGCAAGTTCAGCTCATTAAGCGCGGGCTTTCGCGGCTGTCCTTCACTCCCGATCAGAAGATTGGCTGGCTCTACATTTCACCGGAAGATATGGTTGAGACAGGAGCTTTGAACGAGGATTTGGAGGGGCTTGTCAATTATCCCCGCAATATTGAAGGGGTGGAAGTCGGCCTGTTGTTCAAGCAGGTGGATGAGAACGCAGTCAAGGTCAGCATGCGTTCTGCCGGAACGGTGAATGTCGCTGAGATTGCTCAGCATTTCGGTGGCGGAGGACATGTGGTAGCTGCCGGATGCAGGATTAACGGACGATTGCATGATGTCATTACTATGGTTGTAGAACGGGTGAATCAGTCTTTATGACAAAGTATCATGGCGTGCTGCCGGTATGGAAGCCGACGGATTGGACATCGCATGATGTCGTAGCGAAGGTTCGCCGACTGATTTGGGAGAAACGAATCGGCCATACAGGCACATTGGATCCACAAGTGGTAGGCGTGTTGCCGCTGTGCGTAGGAAAGGCGACTCGCTTGGTGGAATATTTACAGGAGCTGCCCAAAGAATATGAAGCGACGCTGCGCTGCGGTGTATCTACGAATACGGAAGATATGAGCGGAGAAGTGATAGAACGAAGCGATGCTTCTCATCTTACTGAGGACATGGTAAGAGCGGCCATTCTAGCATTTGTGGGCAACATCGAGCAAGTGCCGCCAATGTTCTCGGCCGTCAAGGTGAACGGCAAGCGATTATATGAGCTGGCGAGAGAAGGAAAATCTGTTGAACGTGCTCCTCGTCAGGTGACGATATACAAGATTGAACTACAGGAAATGCAGCTTGGACAAGCCGAGCCAGAAATACGGTTTCGCGTCTTGTGCTCCAAAGGGACTTATATTCGCACATTATGTGTGGATATCGGCCGCAAGCTGGGCGTCCCGGCAGCGATGTCCAATCTGAAGCGGACGCAATCCGCCAACTTCACTGAAGAGCAATGTGTGACGTTCGAGCAGATTGAACAGGCCATCGCCGAAGACACCTTCGCATCGATGCTTGTTCCAGTGGATGAAGCTATATCCTATATGCCGAAGTTGCGCGTAACGGAGCGATATGCGCCGTATGCCACTCAAGGACGAGGCATTCCGCTTCATGCTTTGACTCCGCAACCTTTGACGAATAGCACTGTTCGGTTGTATGATGAACAGGGAACCTTTTTTGGAATCTTCCATATACCCGAGGGGCAGGCGGAGCTGCGCCCTGTCAAAGTATTTCTGCCTTAACGAAAGCTGTTGCTTGCAAGCGCGTAGCGAAGAGAGAGACAGCGCAAATGGAGTAATCTGGTACTCTTTTTGCGCAACCCTTTTGTCTTATATTGTGAAAGGGAGAACATACTAGAAATACGATGAACAACCTCTAATAGTAACATAAACGGTTTGTTACAACCGCAAAACGATAGAATGCAGGGGCTCTGATTACGATGGAAACGATACCTTTACACGCACCGCTCGATGATGCGAGCTGGACTTCATGCCGACAACCGCAAGTGTTGGTACTAGGTCATTTTGATGGAATTCATACAGGACATGCTCAAGTGATCCAGCGTGCGCTGGACTACGGAGCAGAACACGGCTTGCCGGTTGGATTGATGACCTTTCATCCGCATCCGAAAGGTGTATTCGGCAGAGCCGAATACCACCGCTTCGTGACGCCGTTAATGGAAAAGGAACGGATTTTGTCCCGAATGGGTCTGGATCGCTTGTACGTTGTTCAGTTTGACATGTCGTTCTCCCAAGTATCGGCACAGAAATTCGCCGAGGCCGTATGTGCGCTTGGGGTGAAGCATGTAGTCATCGGCTTTGACTATCGATTTGGTCATCGCGGGGAGGGAACGGCTGAAATGTTGAAAGACTGGGGAAATGATTGCTTCACGGTAGATATTGTGCCTGCATACAGCGAAGACGGTACGAAAGTAAGCAGTACGCGTATTCGTCAATGCTTGGCTCAAGGCGACATTGCGAAGGCCAACCAGCTGTTGGGCCGGCCCTATTTGATTCAGGGCGAGGTCGTTCATGGAGACGCACGCGGCCGGACTATCGGGTTTCCGACAGCCAACGTCAATCCTGAGGAGCCGTATATTATTCCTGCGATCGGAGTATACGCCGCCAAGGTGAAGGTGGGCGAGACATGGCATGACAGCGTGCTGAGCATCGGTTTGAAGCCTACGTTCAAGTCAGGCGAGACTGTTCCGACCATTGAAGCGCATCTGTTTGATTTCGATGCCGATATTTATGGGGAAACGATTGCCATCGCCGTTATGGACTACATCCGCTCCGAACAGAAGTTTAATTCGATACAAGATTTGATTGCACAAATTACAGCGGATGCGGTGGAAGCACGGAGACGATTGGCTGCGATGGATGCAAAACAAATGTTCTCCTGCGCGGCTCAAGAGCGATAAGCGCTGAAGCGAAAACATCGTTTTACTTTTGCTAATGATGATGCTATACTAGTAACGTTGTCGCATTGGCGGCACTTGTCCTTAGCTTGGTTACTCGATCTCACCGACGGTAACGAGGCTAACGGCGTACATGAACATACACATATTAGGAGGTGAATAGGATGGCATTAACTCAAGAGCGCAAACAGCAGCTTATTGAAGAACACAAGACGCACGCATCGGACACGGGTTCTCCGGAAGTGCAAATCGCTATCCTTACGCAGAACATTATTAATTTGACGGAGCATTTGCGCACGCACAAGAAAGACCATCATTCCCGTCGTGGTTTGTTGAAAATGGTTGGTCAACGCCGCAAGCTGTTGGCTTACTTGAAGCAGAAAGACGTTAAGCGTTACAGCGCATTGATCGAAAAACTCGGTCTTCGCCGTTAATAGCACGACCCCAAGCAGCCTGGTTGTTCACCGCCGCCTGATAGTGCGGCATGCAACCGGGTTGCTTTTTAGTGATTAAGAAAGCTCATACATAATGATATGGGACATGCTCCTTTGCAGTGCAGGTTCAAAAGGTATTTTTGAACATCGAATTGAGACGGTATTTCAAACAGAATGCAGGAAATACTGGGAGTAGTGCCGAAATGATTAATGTTTACAACTTAAGGAGGGATCCGATGAACCGCATCGAGATGGAACTTGGCGGAAGAACGCTCGTAATGGAGACAGGCCTTCTGGCCAAGCAAGCAAATGCGGCGGTTAAGGTTCAGTATGGCGACACGGTCGTGCTATGTACCGTTACGGCGTCGAAGGAACCGAAGGATTTAGATTTCTTTCCGTTAACCGTCAACTATGAAGAACGTTTGTATGCTGTTGGCAAAATACCTGGAGGATTCATCAAACGTGAAGGCCGGCCAAGCGAGAAAGCGATTCTTGCCAGCCGACTGATTGACCGTCCGATTCGTCCGCTGTTCCCGGAAGGGTTCCGCAACGACGTGCAAATCGTTGACCTGGTCATGAGCGTAGACCAAGACTGTCCTCCGGAAATCGCGGCGATGATCGGTACATCCGCTGCATTGACCATATCGGACGTGCCGTTTAACGGACCGATTGGCGGCGTCATTGTCGGGCGCATCGACGGACAGTTCATTATTAATCCGACTGTAGAACAAGAAGAGAAGAGCGACATTCATCTTACCGTGGCCGGCACGAAAGAAGCTATCATGATGGTTGAAGCCGAAGCGGACGAAGTACCGGAACAGGTAATGCTTGAAGCGATTATGTTCGGTCATGAAGAGATTAAAAAGATCGTCGCTGTCATTGAGAAATTTACGGAAATGGCAGGCGTGCCGAAGATGGAAGTCAAGCTGCACGCCGTGGAAGCCGACGTAAATGAATCTGTGCGCGCATTTGCCAAGGAACGTCTCGTTGAAGCGATCCGCATTCCGGAAAAACACGCCCGTCAAGAAGCTATTGACGTTATCAACCAAGAAACGGTTGCCCATTTCGAAGAGATCTACATGGAGGCGCCGGAGAAGCTGGATGATGTCAAAGAAACGTTGTACGACATTGTAAAAGAAGAAGTTCGTCGTCTGATTACGCATGACAAAGTGCGCCCGGATGGACGTAATCTGGATGAAATCCGCCCTATCGAATGCGGCACAGGACTGCTTCCGCGCACACACGGTTCAGGTCTGTTCACGCGCGGCCAGACACAAGCGCTCAGTATTTGTACGTTAGGCGCGCTGGGCGACGTGCAAATCTTGGATGGCCTCGGTCTGGAAGAATCGAAACGCTTCATGCATCATTACAATTTCCCTCCGTTCTCCGTAGGCGAAGCAAGACCGCTTCGCGCGCCAGGACGTCGTGAAATCGGTCATGGTGCGCTCGGGGAGCGTGCGTTATCCAAAGTCATTCCGCCGGAAACGGAATTCCCGTATACGATTCGTCTCGTATCCGAAGTGTTGGAATCGAACGGCTCTACGTCGCAAGCCAGCATTTGCGCAAGCACATTGGCGATGATGGACGCAGGCGTTCCGATTAAAGCGCCGGTTGCCGGAATTGCAATGGGTCTGATTAAAGACGGCGAGCATTTTTCCATTTTGTCGGATATCCAAGGGATGGAGGACCATCTCGGAGATATGGACTTCAAAGTGGCAGGTACGGCAGAAGGCGTAACAGCCATTCAAATGGACATCAAAATTGACGGCATTGACCGTGATATTTTGACGCAGGCGCTTGCGCAAGCTCGCGAAGGCCGTATGTTCATTCTGGGCAAAATGCTGGAAGTGATTCAGCAGCCGCGCGCTTCGCTGTCTCCATATGCGCCGAAAATCCTTATCATGCAGATTAATCCGGATAAAATCCGCGATGTTATCGGAGCCGGCGGCAAGGTCGTCAATAAAATTATTGATGAGACCGGCGTTAAGGTGGATATCGAGCAGGATGGACGCATCTTCATCGCATCTCCAAGCGAAGAAGCGAACGAACGCGCCCGTGAAATGATCGAAGGCATCGTGAAAGAAGTGGTCGTCGGTGAAACCTATACCGCTACAGTGAAGCGCATTGAGAAGTTCGGCGCGTTTGCAGAGATTCTTCCGGGTAAAGAAGGTCTGGTGCATATTTCGCAATTGTCGACCGAGCGTGTGGGCAAAGTAGAAGATGTCGTATCCATCGGGGACAAGATTGAAGTGAAGGTCGTCGAAATCGACCAGCAAGGCCGCATCAATCTGTCGCGCAAAGTGTTGCTGGAGCCAGCTCAATCAACAGATGGAACTGCATCCGAAGCGCCAGCTGGAGGAGAGCGCCCGCGGAATAATGGCAGCCGCCACAATCAGGGTGGACAACGTCCGCCACGAGGCCCGCGCCCGCCGAAGCCGCAAGCATAAGTGGCTTCAAACGCCTGTTGGCGATTATAGGATTCAAGGAAAGAGGCAGAATGTTTCTGGCTCTTTTTTTTGTCTTTTTTTCCGTATTCTCCGTTCCAATCATCCTTGTCCGCATAAGCTTAGCCGAAATGGCATAGAATCAAAAGGACAAACTTTGGAAGGGAATGGACGTCATGCGGCCTGTCATATGGAAATGGATTGCAATTGCGGCGAGCGCATTCGGAGTTCTGTTTATCGCTTCCGCGACCGATGTGGGGACCTATATTCAGGAACGCAGATCAGAGCTTGTCATGACTGAAGCGTTCCAGACGGACTCGATTGATGCATTGGAGCATGATCCGCTCATGCAGCGGATTGTGGCGGAAGCGAAGCAGCATGAGATTGCGCCGGTAAATGCCCGAATCGATCGAGTGTGGAAAGCAATTCCCGGGTACAACGGAGTCGGGGTCGATATTGAACAGACCTACGAAGCAAACAAGGGGAAACCGGAGCAGGGCGAACTGAAATGGGTGCTGCGCGAGGTGAAGCCGGAAATATCGCTGCGTGATTTGGAGCCGCAGCCGATATACAGGGGAAATCCAAATAAGCAAATGGTAGCGCTCATGATTAACGTCGCATGGGGGAACGAGTTTATTGCCCCGATGTTAACGGTGCTGCAGGAGGAGAAGGTAAAGGCAACCTTTTTTCTGGATGGAAGCTGGTTGAGTAAAAATCCCGATGCAGCGAAGCAAATTCAAGCCGATGGACACGAATTGGAAAATCATGCGTATACGCATCCAAATATGAGCGAGCTTAGCGCAGGCCTGCAGTCGCAGCAAATCGAGAAGACGAAACGGCTGCTGAAGGAGACGTTAGGCGTCGAAAACAAATGGTTTGCTCCTCCGTCAGGCGACTTTAATGCGTTGACAGTAAGGACGGCGCATGCGCATGGTCTGGCAACCGTCTTATGGACGCTTGATACGGTGGACTGGAAGAAACCAGCTCCATCCGCCATTTTGCAGAAAGTAAGGTCGAAGGTCGAAGCGGGCACGCTCATTTTGATGCATCCAACCTCTTCATCCAGCCGCGCATTGCAGGATATGATACGCATCATCAAAAGCAAAGGACTGCATCCTGGAACGGTGAGCGATACACTGTCCGAACAACGCTTGCCTGTTGTTCCAGTTGAGAGAAGATAAGTTTTTTGGTAGGATTAGATAGGCATGCATGGATAGAATTACGGATGAGGAGGATTTCCGGTGGAGAAAGTGCAGTTACGTAACGGTCTGCGTGTCGTTATGGAAAAAATACCGACCTGCCGTTCCGTTTCTTTCGGTATATGGGTAAAGACGGGTTCACGACATGAGGATGAAACGACCAACGGTATTTCTCATTTTATTGAACATATGATGTTCAAAGGCACAGAGCGATTCGATGCGAAATCGATAGCGGATTCGTTCGATGCGATTGGCGGGAACGTTAATGCGTTTACCTCCAAGGAATATACATGCTATTACGTGAAGGTGCTTGATGAACATTTGCCGCTCGCGGTCGACGTGCTTTCGGATATGTTTTTCCGCTCGACGATGAACGAAGAAGAACTGATGAAAGAGAAAAACGTCATCTTGGAAGAGATCGCGATGTATGAGGATACGCCAGACGATACGGTTCACGATCTCGTCACGCGCGCGGCTTACGGAGCACATCCGCTTGCTTACCCGATACTTGGAACAAAAGAGCGGCTGTCCCCGATGGGACCGGATCACCTGCGTCAATATATGCGGGAGCATTATACGATCGAAAATACGGTCATCGCCGTGGCCGGCAACTTCGATGATTCGATTGTCGAACTGCTGGAGAAGCATTTCGGCCATTTCGAAAATACGCATCGGTCCTCATCGATTACGCCTCCGGGCTTTCACAGCGAATTGCTCTATCATAAGAAGAAGACCGAGCAGAATCACATCTGCTTGAGCTTGCCGGGCTGCTCCATGACCGACCCGCGGCTATACGCGATGATATTGCTGAACAATGTTATCGGCGGCGGGATGAGCTCGCATCTGTTCCAGGAAATTCGCGAGAAGCGCGGTTTGGCATACGCTGTTTATTCTTATCATTCCTCTCATGCGGATACCGGCCTGTTCACGATCTACGCGGGAACTGCTCCGAAGCAGACGCAGGATGTGCTTGATCTGACGCTGCAGGTATTAGGAGATTTAGCCGTGCAAGGCTTGTCCGAAGAGGAGCTGCGCAAGGGTAAGGAACAGTTGAAGGGGAATTTGATTCTGGGCCTGGAAAGCACCGGAAGCCGCATGAACCGGTTAGGGAAGAATGAATTGATGCTCGGCAAACATTATACATTAGATGAAATCATAGCACGAATCGAAGCGATCACAATGGAGGATGTTTCATTTGTGCTGCAGCGCATGCTGTCGCAACCGTTCGCGGTGTCAATGGTCGGTTCCAGCGACCGTGCAATATCGGCTTTCAGGAGGGATTGTCTTGTTACAGCAGGATCATCAAGTACAAATTAAAAGGTTACCCGGAAATGAAGATATTCCTTTGCCACAGAAAATGTCTGATTTAGCAGCTGGCTTTGATTTATATGCAGCTGTGGAAGAGCCAATAACATTGGCGCCGGGACATCGCGCATTGATTCCGACAGGCTTCTCGATGGCAATGCCCGCCCATTTGGAGGCGCAAATCCGGCCGCGCAGCGGTCTTGCCTATAAGCAGGGCATCACGTGCTTGAATTCTCCCGGCACGATCGATGCGGATTACCGCGGCGAGGTTAAGGTGCTGCTCGTGAATGTGGGCCAGCAGCATTTCACCATTGAACGCAAAGAACGGATTGCGCAGATGGTATTCCAGTTCGTACCGCAGATCCGAATAGTCGAAGTTGATGAATTGTCTGATACCGTACGCGGTGAAGGCGGATTCGGACATACGGGCACAAAATAATCGGCATCATAGCGCAGTCTGCTTCTTAACCGGGAGCGGCTGCGTTTTTTGTTGATCTAGCACCTGTTTGAAGATTTCGTTGCAGGCAGATTAACTTGTGTCTGCACCCCTTTATGGGCTCACGCATAAGATGTTATATACGTTTGGGCTCAGAAAGGAGTGAACAGCGACTATGTTAACCGGAGTTCAAGTCGTGTTCATCGGTGGGGACGCACGTCAGCTTGAAATTATCCATAAATTAATCGAACTCGACGCCAGCATTACGCTAGTCGGATTTGACCAGCTCCAGAACCCGTTCCATGGCGTCCAACGTCAGCCTTTGACACCGGAGCTGTTGAAGGTTGCCGACGCCATCATGCTGCCGGCCGTAGGCACTGACGATAACGGCAAGGTGCATGCGATATTTACTTCGGACGAATTGACGCTAACCGAAGAACATATGGCGGCGTTACCGGAGCATTGCGTCATTTTTACGGGGATGGCAAAGCCGTACTTAAGCAAGCTATGCACGAAATACCGGATTGCGCTCGTCGAATTGTTCGAGCGGGACGACGTAGCGATATACAATTCCATCCCTACCGCAGAAGGAGCGGTAATGATGGCAATCCAGCAAACCGATATTACGCTGCACGGCTCGGAGTCGGTCGTTCTTGGCATGGGGCGGACCGGATTTACGCTGGCACGCACTTTGCTTGGATTAGGAGCGAATGTTCGTATCGGGGTGCGCAGGGATGAGCATTTTGCCCGGGCGACGGAGATGGGTTTCAAGCCGTTTTTTCTAAGCGAATTAGCCCGGCAGGTGTCAAATATCGACTTGCTTTTTAATACGATACCGACTATGATAGTCACAACGCAGGTCATTGCCCAAATACCTAATCGTGCGGTTATTATTGACTTGGCCTCCTTCCCTGGCGGCGTTGATTTTCGCTTTGCGGAGAAGCGCGGCGTCAAGGCGATGTTAGCTCCCGGCTTGCCAGGCATCGTTGCTCCGAAGTCGGCGGGACGCATCTTGGCGCACTGCATAACGAAGCTGCTTCTCGAGTTTATGCGGAATCGGGGGAATGGGCAATGAACTTTCAGGGGAAGACGGTCGGATATGCATTAACGGGTTCTCATTGCACATTTGCGGAAGTCATGCCGCAGATACAGCGGTTTGTCGACGCCGGAGCGCGCGTCATTCCCATTGCATCGCAAACGGTGATGACAACGGATACGCGCTTTGGAACGTCTGATAATTGGCAACAGCAGTTGAAAGAGATTACGGGGAATGATATCATTTCCACAATTGTAGAAGCCGAGCCGCTTGGCCCGACCAAGCTATTGGATGTGATGGTCATTGCGCCGTGCACCGGCAATACGACAAGCAAGCTCGCCAATGCGATGACGGACAGTCCCGTCTTGATGGCGGCCAAGGCGCAGATGCGCAATCAGCGTCCGTTAGTTGTGGCGATTTCGACGAATGACGGACTTGGATTGAACGCAGCCAATATCGCCAGATTGTTAGTCGCCAAGCACATTTATTTCGTGCCGTTCGGTCAAGACAATCCGGCACAGAAGCCGAATTCCCTCGTGGCACGCATGGAATTGGTTCCGGAAGCGTGTCTTGCGGCTATGGAAGGAAGGCAGATCCAGCCGCTCCTTATTGAGCGATTTCAATAGACAACATAGCTAATTACGCATAATATAATATAAATGCTTATTTCAAAAAAGGCCCCTTTTCAACACCGATAAGCGTGATTAAAAGGGGCTTAGATTGATGGGACAGAGGGGAGAAACACATATGACGAATCAGAAGCGGTTTAATGTTGCTGTAGTGGGCGCAACAGGCGCAGTAGGGGGACAGATTGTCAAGCTGCTGGAACAACGCCAATTTCCGGTCAACACACTGAAATTGTTGTCATCGGCTCGTTCCGCCGGCACGAAGCTTTCGTTTAACGGTCAAGAGTTTGCCGTTGAGGAAGCGAAGCCGGAAAGCTTTGAAGGAGTCGATATCGCATTGTTCAGCGCCGGCGGCGACGTCAGTAAAGCGTTAGCTGCGGCGGCAGTCGAACGAGGTGCAGTCTGCATAGATAATACCAACGCCTTCCGTATGGATCCGGATACGCCGCTTGTCGTTCCTGAAGTGAACATCGAGAAGGTTAAAGAACATCAAGGTATTATCGCGAACCCGAATTGCTCTACCATTCAGATGGTGGCAGCTTTGAAGCCGCTGTATGATCGTTATGGAATCTCCAAAGTGATTGTATCCACTTATCAAGCGGTATCCGGAGCGGGAAGCCGCGCGATTGACGAACTGCTTCGTCAGACGAAAGCGGCGTTGGAAGGAACGGATGTGAATCCGGATATTTTGCCGGTCGGTTCGCTTCCGGTGAAGCATCAGATCGCATTTAATGCCATTCCGCAAATCGATAAGTTTCAGGATAACGGCTTTACGCTGGAAGAAATGAAAATGATCCGTGAAACGAAGAAGATTCTGGACGATGAAGACATTCAACTAACGGCTACTTGCGTTCGAATTCCAGTCGTTAGCGGACACTCTGAATCCCTATATGTTGAATTGAAAGAAGATTTCCAAATGGATGAAGTCCGTCAAATGCTCGCGGACGCCCCAGGCTTGACTTTGGTGGATGATCCTGAATCTCAGCAATACCCGTTGGCTACAGAATCTGCCGGTAAACCAGACGTATTTGTCGGACGCTTACGCCGTGATTTGTATGAGCCACGCGCCCTTAACATGTGGGTCGTATCAGACAACTTAATGAAAGGCGCTGCATGGAACGCGGTTCAAATCGCAGAATACATCGCTGCGGAGCGGCAGTAAGACAGCAAGCCGCTCTTGCTATTCACCATTAACGAACGTTTGACTTCGGTGAACAGCTAAAGCAAAATCAACATTCCTTAAGGCGATAAAACCTACCTCTAAACGCGGCCTCTAACTTTAGTAAAGCTGCGATAGAGGTTTTCTCATGCCAGCTGGCAAGCTAGGTTTTCTTTAGCTAACGATGTTTCTGCCGTTCAGTCTTCATAAGTTGGAGGAATTACAATGCGCATTTTAGTTCAAAAATTTGGCGGAACTTCCTTGTCTTCCGCAGAAGCCAGGGACCGCGTCATTCACCATATACGTCGTGAATTGGCTCAGGGATACCGTCTGGCGGTTGTCGTGTCGGCTATGGGGAGACGGGGAGAACCATACGCAACCGATACGCTGCTAGATTGGATCGGTCAAAACGGAGACAATTTGCCCGCTCGCGAGAAGGATTTACTGCTGTGCTGTGGTGAAATTATATCCGCGACAACGCTTTGCAGCTTGCTGCAAAATGCAGGAATTACCGCGACTGTCCTTACTGGGGCGCAAGCGGGATTTAAAACCGACAATCATTACGGCAATGCTCGAATTGTGGATGTTCGTCCGGAACGCGTCATTGACGCGTGGAAGGAGGCCGAGGTTGTTATCGTGACCGGTTTTCAAGGACAGACGGAAGACGGCGACTTCACAACGCTTGGCCGTGGCGGCAGCGATACTTCCGCAACGGCGCTGGGCGCGGCATTGCATGCGGAAATTGTCGATATTTATACCGATGTGAACGGTATTTTAACGGCAGACCCCCGGCTGGTGGAAGATGCAAAGCCGCTTACGGTCGTTAGCTATGCCGAGATATGCAATATGGCGCATCATGGGGCGAAGGTTATTCACCCGCGCGCCGTCGAGATTGCAATGCAAGCTCAAGTGCCTGTCCGTGTGCGTTCCACTTTCAGTGACGACGAGGGAACGCTTGTTACGCATCCGGAAGGCTTTCGTGATATCGAGACGGGTATCGTTGATCGCTTTGTGACTGGGATCGCATACGTAAGCAACGTAACGCAAATTACGGTGGAAGCCCGGGAAGGGGCTTATGATTTACAACTTCAAGTGTTCAAAGCAATGGCTCAAAATCAAATTAGCGTTGATTTTATTAATGTTACCCCTTCGGGAGCAGTTTATACGGTATTCGACAACGATGCGCCACGCGCCCTGCACGTGTTGGATGAGATGGGGTATGCTCCAAGGTCATTGTCAGGGTGTGCGAAGGTTTCGATTATCGGAGGAGGCATCAATGGGGTTCCGGGTATTATGGCTCATATCGTTGAAGCCTTGACGGAACAAGAGATTCAGATTCTGCAATCGGCTGACTCCAATACAACGATATGGGTGCTCGTGCGGAAAGAAGATATGGTTCGCGCATTGCGTGCGCTGCATGCTAAATTTGAGCTTCACCGATAAGTTGGCTCTGCACGATGAATTTCAGCATTTAAACCGCCAGAGGAGGAGTCAATTGTGGACTTCGGAAGAATGATTACGGCCATGGTGACACCGTTCGACGAGAACGACCGCATCCATTGGCCTGAAGTAGAACGATTAATCGATTATTTGATTGAAGAACAACAAAACGACAGCCTCGTCGTGTGCGGCACGACTGGAGAATCACCTACGTTAACCGACGAGGAGAAACTGGCGCTGTTTCGTTATTCCGTGGAAAAAGCGAACGGACGCGCCCGTATCATTGCAGGCACCGGAAGCAACAACACTGCGCATTCCATTCATATGACGAAGCTGGCCGAAGAGGCTGGCGTCGACGGAATACTTGCGGTCGTGCCATACTACAACAAACCGAGTCAAGAAGGATTATACCGCCATTTCAAAGCGATTGCTGACTCTACGCCGCTTCCGGTCATTGTGTACAATGTGCCGGGCCGCACAGTGGCAAGCTTGTCGGTGGAGACGACGCTTCGTCTTGCCGAAATACCGAATATCGTGGCGACGAAAGAGTGCGCCAGTGTCGATCAGATGTCACAGCTTGCAGCATGCGCTCCGGAATCGTTCCGGGTGTACAGCGGCGATGATCCCATGACCTTGCCTTTGCTTGCGGTGGGCGGCTATGGAATTATTAGCGTCGCTAGTCATTTGATTGGCGCGCAGATGAAGAAAATGATCGAGTTGTATTTGGCTGGGCAGCCTGGTGAAGCCGCGCGGCTTCACCAAAAGCTGTATCCCGTATTTAAAGGCTTATTCGAATTTCCCAATCCGGTTCCCGTCAAATATGCTTTGCAGCTCAAAGGATTTGACGTTGGCGGCGTACGCTTGCCGTTAGTTGAGCCTACTGAAAGCGAAGCGGCATTCGTGCGTCAACTGGTCGAGTCTATTGATTAATGCGTTGCAGAGACCAAACAGCTCCCGTTCTGCACACGGATTTTTATGCTAAACAGGCTGTCCAAGCGAACATAGTTAGAGACCGATGCGATTTCGAAGCATCGGTTTCTTTGTTTTCGGCAACAATATACGTAACAAACGCCGACTTGTGTTTTTTACTTTTGTTCATGTATAATGAGAATCAAGTGACTGGGTGCGGTATATTTTTTATTCAAAAAAGAAAGAAATTCATTGGTACGACGGCCAACTGAATATAGGAGGTTAAGATCCACTTGTCGAAGAAAAACAACGTTGATAAATTGTCCATCTTCGCATTGGGCGGCGTAGGCGAAATCGGAAAAAATATGTACGTCGTTCAGTATGGTAACGATATCGTCGTCATTGACGCAGGGTTGAAGTTTCCAGAAGAAGACATGCTCGGAATAGATATTGTCATCCCGGATATTTCATACCTGACGGAGAACCGAGATAAAGTAAGAGGGATTCTGATTACGCACGGACATGAAGACCACATTGGCGGTTTGCCATATGTATTGAAACATTTGAACGTTCCTGTTTACGGAACACGACTTACGCTCGGATTGATAGAGAGCAAACTACGTGAAGCCAATCTGCTTGGTGAGACGAAACGCATTCTTATCACGGCGGATTCGGAAGTTCAGCTCGGATCCATCCGCGCCAGCTTCTTTAAGACGAATCACTCCATTCCGGATTCGGTCGGCGTCTGCTTAGACACGCCGGAAGGCGCCGTGGTTCATACAGGAGACTTTAAATTTGATCACTCGCCAGTAAATGCGCAATATGCGGACTTGCATCGGATGGCGGAAATTGGACAGCGTGGCGTACTTGCTCTGCTCTCTGACAGCACGAACGCGGAACGCCCTGGCTTTACACCGTCGGAAAGCAGTGTAGGCATTGCATTGGAAGATATTTTCAGAAAAGCGGAACAGCGCGTGGTGGTTGCCACATTCGCTTCAAACATTCACCGCATACAACAAGTCATTGAAGCGGCTCATGCAACCAATCGCAAGCTGACGGTCATCGGCCGAAGCATGGTGAACGTCGTCACTATCGCATCGGAACTAGGATATTTACATATCCCGGATGGCATGTTGATTGAACCGGAAGAAGTGAATAAGATGGCGGCAGACCGTGTCGTTATTTTATCTACCGGATCTCAGGGGGAACCGATGTCTGCGCTGACGCGCATGGCTCGTTCCACGCACCGCAAGGTAGATATTTTACCGGGAGATACAGTTGTCATTGCAGCAACGCCAATTCCAGGCAATGAGAAATATGTGGGTCGCACAGTAGATGAATTGTCCCGTCTAGGAGCAAACGTAATCTACGGTGGCATGAGATCGGGTGTTCACGTATCGGGACACGGCAGTCAGGAAGAACTGAAGCTGATGCTGAACTTGATTCGCCCGAAATACTTTATTCCAATCCACGGTGAATATCGCATGCTTCGTCAACATGCTGCGCTTGCCGAAGCGGTCGGAATTGAACCTGAAAATATTTTTATTACCGATATCGGAGATACGGTTGAGATTCAGAACGGTGTAGCACGCCGAGGCTCCAAGGTGCCATCCGGTTATGTCCTCATTGACGGCCTTGGAGTCGGAGATGTCGGCAACATCGTCTTGCGTGACCGCAAGCTGTTGTCGCAGGACGGGATTTTGGTCGTCGTTGTTACGCTCAGCAAGCAAGACGGCACGATTCTGTCAGGACCGGATATCATTTCGCGCGGATTCGTATATGTTCGTGAATCGGAAGGGTTGCTTGATGAAGCCAATCGCATCGTGACATCGACATTGCACAAGTTGATGAGCGAGAAAGTGAATGAGTGGGCATCGCTAAAAACAAACGTGAAGGATGCGCTTGGCCGATTCTTGTACGAGCAGACGCGCCGACGTCCAATGATTCTTCCAATTATCATGGAAGTGTAGGAGCGTGGGGCGAGAATCCCAGTCACCAGTCATTCTCGTCCTTGCCCACATGAACCGTGAAAGAAATACAAAAGGCTGCCATTTCTGCCCTTGGGGACGGAATGGCAGTTTTTTTGCATTAATGATGTCCGAAAAGCATAACGATTCCCTCAAATGTGCAACCTATGACAGATTCGCAAAAGTTAGATCGGAGGGAATAGTGATGTCAGATCATAACGGGCTTCCGTTTTCGTTTACACAACAACAAAATGAGGTTCCCCCAGAAACGCAAGCGCCGAAAGGCCCGCCTACCGTGGAGACGATTCAGCAGTTGGGGACAGCTTCGACTCCAACTCCGGGGGAATCCAACATTTATTGCTTAAATATTATCGGACAAATCGAAGGGCACATCGTGCTTCCCCCGCAAAATAAGACTACGAAATATGAGCATGTCATACCCCAGCTGGTTGCGGCTGAGCAGAACTCGAAGATTGAGGGCGTGCTCATCATTTTAAATACGGTCGGCGGCGACGTGGAAGCCGGTCTGGCTATTGCGGAGATGGTCTCATCGATGTCTAAGCCTACCGTGACGCTAGTGCTTGGAGGCGGACACAGCATCGGCGTGCCGATCGCCGTATCATCCAATGTCAGTCTTATCGCAGAGACGGCTACGATGACGATACACCCGATACGTCTGACTGGGCTTGTGATCGGCGTGCCGCAAACGTTCGAATATTTAGACAAGATGCAAGAGCGCGTGGTACGCTTTGTGACGACTCATTCACGCGTATCCGAGCAGAAATTTAAAGAGCTTATGTTTACGACAGGCGAGCTCACTCGCGATATCGGAACGACCGTAATCGGAGTTGACGCGGTTCGTTACGGACTCATCGATGAGGTGGGAGGGATTGGGTTGGCATTGGAGCGGTTGAATCGAATGATTGACGAGAAAAGGTCCAGTCCGAGCAACAATCCGAGCATAAACCCGAATGCAAACAATGGGAACGGGAGTGTTGTAAATCCCGGTGCGAATCCAGTTCAAGCGCCTCCGGGTGCTCCGCCGATCGGAGGAGGCCAAGGATGATGCTCTATACCGTTATGCCAATGGAACAAGTGTTGAATGGGTATGATAAAGAGCCGAAATTCATGGAAATGGAATGGCAGGGGCGCACTTTGCTGGTGGAGCAAATCGACTTGACGACCGTCCGCATCGAAAGGTTACTGCAGGGCCGCGAACTGCATGATTTTTTGCTTCCGTGTTTTGCCCCCGGCACTGTTTTATCGCTGCGCTAACCTATTGTTTGCGAATGAGAGCACGCCCCTCTAAAGAGGGAAGCGTGCTTTTTCTCTTTGGAATGGCAATAGGAAGAACGGTTGTTCTGTGCTATAATGTACAAATGGAGGTGACTGTATTTGGCCCGCAGAAAAAAAAAGAAGCAATCCTTTAGCAAAAGCCTGAAATACGAAATATACGGTATTTTGCTTATTACGTGTTCCGTCATAGCATTGTCTGGCGGGGCTGCTTTCGGGCGATCATTATCCAAGATTTCGGGATTGCTATTAGGAAAGTGGTATTTCATTATTCCGCTTACGTTCATATATATCGGCTTGGCGGTGATGATTAAACGCAATTGGCCCAAGGGATGGAATCCGCGCAAGACAGGGATGGTCTGCATCATATTGGCACTTACGATGATCAGCACCGTTCACGCTGTCGAGCAGCGAATTTTGCCTGTCGCCGATGAGGTTGGGGTGGGATTTATATTTCAAGACATACATAAGACGTTGAAAGCAGAACTGCTGCAGGCCCAGGAGACGGGAACGGCAGGAACGATGCTGCAAAAGGACATAAGCGGCGGATACGTTGGCGCTGTGCTCTATTGCGCTTTGTTCATGCTGTTCGGAAGCCTTGGCAGCAAGCTTCTCACCATTGTATTGCTGTTTATCGGATTTATGCTGGCCACGCAGCTTTCTTATGTCGAACTGGTTCGTCTCTTGCGGTCCCAGATTAAGAAGTTAGCCGCAGTGATGAAGAAGAAGCGTAAGGCGCGCTTGAATGAGCGCAAGCTGCAGGATGGCAAACAACAACGGGCCGCGGCTAAGCATCCCGTTAAGGAATATATGCTGCCGGATTCCCTTGACGACGAGGAGGATGAAGATGGTCCTCCGCGCCGAATCCCCAAGATGCCAATCTTTATGCAATTGTTCAGCCGCAAACGTGCAGCCGAAAATGCAGATGAGGATGAGGAATACGGTGAAAGTGCAATCTTCAAAGGCAGAGCGAAAGCGGCACGGTTAAGTGATGCCGATGATGAGGATGACGGCCCGATTATAAATGCGGCAGTGACTGCTACAGCCGCGAAGGCTTCAAGTGAGCTGCAGAATGGACATGGACATGGCGATCTGGATGCGGCCGTGAGTGAAGCGCCCCGGTTCCGAGATTTCACGGCGCAAGCGGCCGAACCGGGATGGGATGATCAGGAAGACCAACTGCCAGAGCATGTTCCCGCTGCAGGCCAAGCGCCTTGGAAGCACGACGATACCGAGGATGATTGGGAGGAAGCGGTTCCTGGGGCTCTTGCTCATCAAGGTGGCGGCGACTCCGCTCATGCAGGCTTGGACCCTGAATTGGTCCAAGCTCCCGATGGAGCGGAAGGGATAGCGGCTGAACCGGCATTGATTAAGCCTCCGCCTCCACCAGTTAAGCCGTATAAAATGCCATCGTTCAATTTGCTGAGCAAACAGCCGAACAGTGCCAAAGGCGGGGATCAAGCCGATTTCATGCAGACGGCCCGCAAGCTTGAGGCGACACTGGAGAGCTTCGGAGTAAGGGCAAAAGTATTGGAAGTCGTTCGCGGGCCTGCGGTGACGCGCTATGAGATTCAGCCTGATATCGGCGTCAAGGTAAGTCGGATTGTAAGTTTGTCCGATGACATCGCACTTGCGCTTGCTGCGAAGGATATTCGGATGGAGGCGCCGATACCGGGGAAATCGGCCATCGGCATCGAGGTGCCGAACAATGAAGTCTCTACAGTCACGATGCGTGAAGTAATGGAGACGCCAACATTCCTTGAGGCTGCCTCGCGATTGTCAATTGCTCTAGGCCGCGATATATCGGGCACTCCGATCGTCGGCAACTTGGCCCGCATGCCTCACTTGCTCGTTGCTGGCGCTACAGGTTCAGGGAAATCGGTATGTATCAACGGGATCATTACGAGTATTCTGTACAAGGCCAAGCCGGACGAAGTCAAGTTTCTGATGGTGGATCCGAAAATGGTCGAGTTAAATGTGTATAACGGCATTCCCCATCTGTTGGCACCGGTCGTGACGGATCCTCGGCGGGCATCGCTGGCGCTGAAGAAGATCGTGGTGGAGATGGAAAAGCGTTACGAGTTGTTCTCGAAGTCGGGCACACGGAATATTGAAGGATACAACAAGCTTGTCGCCGAAGAACCGGAGAAAGTTCTGCCGTACATCGTCATTATCGTCGATGAGCTGGCAGACTTGATGATGGTCGCCGCCAATGATGTCGAAGACGCGATATGCCGATTGGCGCAAATGGCCCGCGCAGCAGGCATTCATTTAATAATCGCGACACAACGTCCTTCGGTTGACGTCATTACGGGAGTTATTAAGGCGAATATCCCGTCACGGATAGCATTTGGCGTATCCTCTCAAGTAGACTCGCGCACCATTCTCGATATGGCAGGGGCAGAGAAGCTGCTGGGCCGCGGCGACATGCTCTTCCTGCCGATGGGCTCCTCCAAGCCGATTCGCGTGCAAGGCGCGTTCTTGTCCGACCAAGAGGTGGAATCGGTCGTTTCCTTCGTAAGCGGACAAGGCCAAGCCGAATATAACGATGACTTGGTTCCGGAGATTGACGAAAACGGACTTGCGGCAGACCAGCCGGTCGATGAGCTGTACGAGCAGGCCATTCAAATGGTGCTTGAAGCGCAGCAGGCTTCTGCGTCTTTGCTTCAGCGCCGCATGCGTATCGGATACAATCGGGCAAGCCGGTTGATTGATCATATGCATATGCAGGGCATCATCGGACCTCACGAAGGGAGCCGCCCGCGCGAAGTGCTTTTGACGCTAGAGCAATATCAACAGAACAAAATATCATCGTAATGTTTGAAAAGGACGCTTCGGCGTCCTTTTTTTGTTTCAGGGAGAATGGGGAGAGGGACGGCTGACGCGAATCCCGTCGTCAGCCGCATCAAGCCTAATATGAACTATACGTTCAAGATGAAGCATAGCAATACTCAGATCTCGTTCCATGTGAATAGAAGTTACTTCGTTTTCTCATAATAAAGTTGCCAATCCTGTCAAAATCACAAGAGAGAGGTAGACGTTAGGCCATGAGAAAACGCATGATTTGGATTACGATCTGTATGGTGTTCGCGCTGTTCGGCGCATATCAGTACAAGCATATGACAGATTCCGCTGCCACTTTCAGCAATGCAACGATAAAGCACGGATCAACGGGGCAAGACGTAAATGAGTTGCAAGGACGGTTGAAGTTTTTAGGCTATTATGACGGTAAAGTGGATGGTGTGTTCGGAAGCGCCACGCTCGAATCGGTAAAATGGTTCCAATGGAAATTCGGCATGAAAGCAGACGGCGTTGTCGGTTCGAAGACGAAAGTGAAGCTGTACAATGCAACGAAAAATTGGAAGCCGGGAGCTGCAGAGAATAAGGCGGGCACCTCAAAGCCAAAGAACACTGTCAGCGGCTCCAACAATCGTGGATTTTCCGAAAATGATTTGAAGCTGATGGCCAATGCAGTCTTTGGAGAGGCTCGCGGCGAACCATACGAAGGCCAGGTGGCTGTGGCCGCTGTCATTCTTAACCGAGTAAAATCACCCAGCTTTCCGAATACGGTATCGGGCGTTATATTTCAACCGGGCGCATTTACGGCCGTAGCAGATGGCCAAATCTGGTTGACGCCTAATGAACGGGCGCGCCAAGCTGTACAGGATGCGATCGAAGGATGGGATCCGAGCGGCGGCTGCCTGTATTACTTCAACCCGGTAACCGCCACATCCAAGTGGATTTGGACGCGGACTCAAGTAAAAACGATTGGGAAACACATATTCTGTATGTAGCGCTCGGAACGAAGAAGCAATGGTCATGGCTCGACCGTTCGCTTCTTTGTTTTTAAATGAAAGCACAATTTCGCTATTCGGGATACAGCAGGTATACTATGGTTAAACATCGAATATAAGATGCAAGATGCATGACAATAGCCGTGCAGGGGACACGGAAGAAAAGAGGTAAACACTCGTGAGCAAACCTACTTTTGAACGAGGCAATGTCAAAGGCATACGGGTTCACGTTATGCCGACGAATCGCTTCAAAACGTTCGCAATCTCCGTATATGCAGGGATACCGCTGTCGGAAGAAACGGTTACCCCGATTGCATTGACGCCATTTGTGCTCCGGCGGGGGACGGCTTCTTACCCGGAAACGATTCGCTTTCGCGAGCGGCTGGACGAAATGTATGGCGCAGGATTTGGCTTCGATGTATACAAGCGAGGCGATTATCAAATCGTACAGTTCCGTATGGACGTGATTAACGATACCTTCGTCCGTTCTGCAGATTCCTTGCTCGGTCAGGCGTTTCAATTTATAGGCGATGTCATGACGGCGCCTGTCACCGAGGAAGGAGTCTTCCGCAGCAAGTATGTGACTGAGGAGAAAGAGACGCTGCGCCAGCGCATTGAATCAATCGTGAACGACAAGATAAGATACGCGGCAGAGCGCTGCATTGAGGAAATGTGCAAGGATGAGCCGTACCGGCTTCATGCGCTCGGCAATCGCCAAGATTTGGACGGCATCGATGCTCAATCGCTGCACGATAAATACCGGTGGTGGCTCGAGCATGCCGCGATTGATGTGTATGTCGTAGGCGATACGACCCTTGAGGAAGTAGAACGATACATCAACGATTCCTTCGATTTGAACCGGACGGGCGAAACGCCTTATGCGCGTTCCATTCCCGTTCCCCGGACCACAGAACCGAACACCGTAATCGAACGTCTGGACGTCAGTCAAGGGAAGCTTAACATGGGGCTTCGCTCCACCATTACCTATGCGGACAACGGATATCCGGCTGCTTTGTTATTCAACGGAGTGCTTGGCGGTTATCCGCATTCCAAGCTGTTCATTCATGTCCGGGAAAAGAACAGTCTCGCTTATTATGCATCATCGCGCTTCGACGGCCATAAAGCAATTTGCACGCTTCAATCGGGGATTGAGTTCCAAAACTTCGATAAAGCTCAGGTCATCATCAAAGAACAGCTGGAAGCGATGAAGGCCGGCCAGATAGAATCCTTGGAGCTAAGTCAGACGAAGGCGATGATAGCCAATCAGCTTCGTGAAATTGACGATTCGGCTTTTGAAATGATCGGTTTTGATTTTAACCGTGTATTATCCGGCCGCGAACGCTCTACAGCCCAATTAATCGATGAGATTGAACAGACGGATGAGTCGCGCATTCAAGAAGCGGCACAAACCTTTCATTTGGACACGATATACTTCTTGCGCGATCGGGAGGAGGTTTAACGATGGAACAACGTCAATATTCCCAGCTGCAAGAAACGTTATATTATGAACGGATGGATAATGGGCTGGATGTCTACGTCTTGCCGAAGCCAGGGTTTCAGAAGACATATGCTACATTTTCAACGAAGTACGGCTCGATAGACAATCACTTTCAAGTTGCCGGACAGAACGCGATTCAAGTTCCTGACGGTATCGCGCATTTCCTCGAACATAAAATGTTTGAAGAGCCCGAGGGCGATATTTTTGCAACCTTTGCCCAGCAGGGCGCTTCCGCAAACGCATTCACAACCTTTGACCGTACCGTATATTTGTTTTCATCCACTGCCAAAGTCGAGGAAAGTCTGGAAACATTGATTGATTTTGTGCAAAGACCATATTTTACGGATGAGAACGTAGAGAAGGAAAAAGGGATCATCGCGCAGGAAATCAATATGTATCGGGACAATCCGGCATGGCGGTCCTACTTCGGTCTTATCGAGGCTATGTATCAGATTCATCCGGTGCACATCGATATTGCCGGTACGGTCGAATCCATCGGCACGATTACGAAGGAGACGCTATATACGTGTTACCACACCTTTTATCATCCGACCAACATGCTGTTGTTCGTCGTTGGCGGTGTGAACGAACAGGCCATTTTTGATTTAGTGCGCCGCAATCAATCGCGGAAGGAGTTCGAGCCCCAAGGAGCAATCGACCGTATTTTCGAATCGGAGCCCGAAGCGGTACAGGAAGCCCGGCGAGTCTCGAAGCTGCCAGTGTCCATCCCCCGCTGCTTGTTCGGATGCAAAGAACCCCGTCCGGGCCTGAAAGGCAGAGCGCTGCTGGAGTATGAGATTGCAACGCGAGTCATGATGGACTTGCTGCTGGGCAGCAGCTCGCAGTTGAATCAGACCCTATATGAGGAAGGGCTTACCACCGATTCCTTCGGAAGCGAGTTCAACTGCAGTCCCGATTACGCGTTCTCGATAATGGGCGGAGAAACGAAGGATCCGGATAGGTTGGTGCAACGTGTGCAGGAACTGGTTGAGCAAGCGAAGCAGAAAGGCTTTGCAGCGGCGTCGTTCGAACGCATTCGCAATAAAGCGATCGGTTCCTATCTGCGAATGCTTAATTCGCCTGAAGCAATTGCTAATGAATTCACAAAGTTCAAGTTCCGGGATACGGATTTATTTGATATAATTTCCGTATACGAAGCGCTGACGTTAGAACAGGTTCATCAGCGGCTGCAAGACCATTTCGATTGGAACCAGTTAGCCGTTTCCATCGTGGAACAGCCGTAGAACATGAGGGCGTGCCTGCCTAACGGGTACGCCTTCTTCGTATTTATGTAAAGGGGAGAACAAGGTATGAAGGCTTTAGCGGAAACTTCCGTGTTAATAACAGGAGCAAGCAGGGGAATTGGCGCGGCCATCGCCGAGCGATTCGCTTCGGTCGGGATGAAGGTTGTCATCCATTATTTGCAGTCCCATGAATCCGCCAACGAAGTGGCAAGACGATGCTTGGCTTATGGCGGCGAGGTGATGACAATTTCAGCCGATTTACGGTCGGGGGAACAGATCGATCGGATGAAAACGAAGCTGGACGAACTCGGGTTCACGCCGGATGTAGTTGTTAACAATGCGGGTGTTGCATACTATGGTTTGGTTAGCGATGTGACGGAAGAAGAATGGGACGAATGCATGAGCATTAACTTAAAAGGGATGTTTTTATGCGCCCAACGATTTATGCCTCATATGATTTCACAGAAATACGGTCGCATCATTAACGTGTCGTCGATTTGGGGAATTACGGGGGCATCATGCGAAGTGATGTATTCCACGGCTAAGGGCGGGGTAAACGCGTTCACGAAGGCATTGGCCAAAGAACTGGCCCCCTCCGGAGTGACAGTCAATGCCGTTGCTCCAGGCGCAGTCGAGACGGACATGGTCAAGCATCTGGATAAAGAGGAGCGGGTTGCCCTGCAGGACGATATACCGTTAGGCCGTCTCGGCACTCCGGAAGAAGTGGCATCGCTCGTCTATTTCCTGGCTTTGCCGGAATCAAGTTATATTACGGGACAGGTCATCAGCCCAAATGGCGGATGGCAAACGTAAGCGCTGTAAATCGCAATCGCTTCATGTCAATCTTACTGCCAAGGCAGGTTTTTATCTATGATGAGTACGCATAATTCCGGTTCCAAACGTACATATTACGACTGTTGACGCATTAATTAAAGCGACAAGGAGGCGTTCTCATGTCATCTGTACTCAAAAATTTCGACACGTGGAAGAAATTTCTTGGCGAGCGCGTCAAGCAGGCAAAAGGAATTGGCATGACAGAAGAGACCATTTCCAAATTAGCTTTTGAAATCGGCTCGTTCTTGGATGAAAAGGTGGATCCGCAAAACCCGCAAGAGCGCACGTTGAAAGAATTGTGGGAAGTCGGCTCTGACGAAGAGCGGAAGACGATTGCCCGCTTGATGGTGAAATTGGCCGATCGCAACGGCTAATCGAAACATGGCTAAGCAACAAAAAGAAAGGGAGTTCTGTATAGAACTTTCTTTCTTTTCTGTCATCTTCATCTCATTGTTGTCACATGAATACATGCTCACAATCTGCTATAATAATACTGTCCGCCTAACGGTTAAAGCTTGCCGTTTTTTTCTTTCATTTTTTATCTTGCCCGGTGGAATTTACGTGCCAGTTATTGTAGAATGAAAAACGGCGGATTACCGCGGATGAGGTGTGTGTTATGGAATATAAACAATGGTATATGGAATATAAAATACATAAAAACCGACCTGGGCTTCTCGGAGATATCGCATCGTTGCTAGGTATGCTCGAAGTGAATATTCTAACCATTAATGGTGTCGAGGATAAGACTCGCGGCATGCTTCTCCAGACGGATGACGACGAGAAGATTGAGATTATGGGGCAAATGTTGAAGAAGGTCGGCAATATTACGGTTTCCGCTCTTCGTCAGCCCAAATTAGTCGATATTTTGGCAGTTCGCCACGGGAGATATATTGAAAGGGATTCCGATGATCGCAAGACGTTTCGCTTCACCCGGGATGAGCTTGGTTTGCTTGTCGATTTCTTGGGGGAAATATTCAAACGAGATGGGCATCAAGTGATTGGCCTTCGCGGAATGCCCCGTGTCGGCAAGACGGAGTCGATTATCGCAGGCAGTGTCTGTGCGATGAAACGTTGGTCTTTCGTTTCGTCCACGCTGCTGCGTCAGACTGTGCGCAGTCAAATGTCCGAGGAAGAGATGAGCTCGAACAACATTTTCATTATTGACGGCATCGTCAGCACGATACGTTCCAACGAGAAGCATGAATCGCTTCTTCACGAAATCATGAACATGCCTTCCACCAAAGTAATTGAGCATCCGGACATTTTTGTCCAGGAGACCCGATATAATTACGATTTCTTCGATTACATCATTGAATTGCGCAATACGCCGGAAGAAGAAATTACATATGAGACGTTTACGACCAATTATCACGATCTATAGATTCGATGTCGAATCGCTTCTTAGATGATCTTCATGATCAAAAGGGGCTTTGTGAACATACTCAGCAACATGATATTCCAGACAGGAGGTGAGGTTGTGTCAGAATTAGGACAGCTGTTGAAGAAAGCCAGGCTTGAGAAGGGCCTCTCGTTAGACGATGTCCAGGAAGCTACTAAGATTCGGAAGCGTTATTTGGAAGCGATTGAAGAAGGGGATTATAAAGTGCTGCCGGGCTCGTTCTACGTGCGCGCCTTCGTGAAGACGTACGCAGAGACGGTAGGCTTGAATCCGGAAGAAATATTGCAATATTACCGCAATGATATTCCTGCTGCGGAGCCGGAGACCAATAGCGAGCCGATCATTCGGAAGAAACGGAGTGTTCAGCATTCGGACCGATTCGGGAGATGGGCGACGACGCTGCTGATGTGGGCGTTCGTTATTCTTATTGCTGTAATCGTGTACTTTTTCATAGTAAAAACATCGGATGCGCCGAACAATCAAGTTGCGGAGGATACAAAGATTACCGATACGGAGTCGACGCCCCCAATAGCCGGCGAGGACAACAAAGGCGGTGCTGCCGGCGGTAACGGAGCCGGTACAAGCACAGAGCCGCCGGCAACGCAGGAAGAGCCGGAGCCCGAACCCAAGCCGATTGTCGTGCTTGAGAAGTCAAGCCGAAGCGAGGACTATTTTGTGGTTGCCGCTCCGGACAACGGGAAGTTGGAGGTCGAAATAACGGCTGCGGGCGGATACAGTTGGTTAGGTGTATTTGTAGGCAACCGTTCGGGCGAGCGTCTGTATTATGAGAACTTGGAAGATGGGAAAACCGTGAAATACGAGCTGCCTGAAAAAGGAATGGCGATTCGGATGGGACGGGCCGATGTCATCACTGTGAAGATCGCTGGGGAAGTAATACCCGACGGTGATGTGGCTGGCTTGAAAAACATGAATTTGAAGCTGATTCCATATGAAGAAGCCCGGAAGCTCCAGGAGGAAACCGGAGGGGCGGAAGGTGCTGGCAACTCGGGAACGAACGGAACAAGCACGCCATAATGCCAACCGTTTATGGATAAATGATCAAGCAGGGCCGACGGCATAATGTCATCTTGGCAGGGGAGAATAATCGTTGCGGCGATTATTATATCTCTTCACAAGTGAGGTGTCGAGCATGGCAGTTAGTTGGGTCGTCACAGGCGTTGGTGTCGTCGTCAGCTTGTTGGGTTATTATTTGTCGCCAAGCGCATGGGGTTACAGTATTTTAGGATTCGGCTTAGCGCATGTCGTGCTTGGCGTGCTGGATATGTTCCGTACGCCAGAGCGCAGCCGGTACTAACATTTGGAACCTGTAGAAGTCGTGTAGCGCACTGGTATTCTTTTGCTGACGCAGGTCCGCAGAGGAATGCCTTTGTGCTGTTTTACATAATGTTTTCATTAGAGGTTGATCAAAAAGGCGACTTTTTGGCCAACTTCTAATAGGCATAACGGAAGGGAGAGGCAAGAGATGGCAGACAACTCATTCGATATTGTATCCAATATGGATATGCAGGAATTAAGCAATTCCATTAAACAGGCGGAACGTGAAATTGAAACCCGATATGATTTTAAGGGAAGCAAGAGCAGCATTTCTTTAGAAAAAGAGGAACTAGTCATTATTTCCGATGATGAATATAAGCTTAAGAGTGTCATTGATATTTTACAATCCAAAATGGTAAAGCGCGGCATCTCTCTTAAAAATGTCGAATATGGAAAATTGGAACCCGCAGCGGGAGCAACTGTGCGGCAACGCATCAGACTGAAGCAGGGAATCGAACAGGATATCGCGAAAAAAATCAATATTTTAATTCGGGACTCGAAGTTGAAAGTGAAAAGTCAAATTATGGGGGACCAAATTCGGGTAACCGGCAAAAACAAAGATGATCTGCAAGCGGTAATGCAGTTGTTAAGAGGAGCGGATTTACCGCTCGACTTGCAATTTACGAATTACCGTTAAAGTTATAGCCCACACCTCTCAAGCAGAGTATCAGAGGATGCTGGGCTTTTTTTTGGTTTTTGACTAGAAAGACAGCCCTGTATTATACTTGATGAGATAGAAATGCGTTTAAAGCAGCATGATTGTTGCTAGACTAGAAATATAAACAATCGGATGGGGAAGCAATGCATTTAAAGCGACTCGTTGCCGTAACGAACAGGATGAGCTGCAATTTTCTATGGGGGATGTATAAATGACAGAAAAGATTAAAATCGTGACTTTGGGCTGCGACAAAAACTTGGTTGATTCGGAAATTATGTCCGGTTTGATTCACGAACGTGGATATGAGCTAGTGGAGAAGGCAGAGGACGCTACCGTCATTATCGTTAATACGTGCGGGTTTATCGATGCCGCTAAGGAAGAATCGGTCAATACCATTCTAGGCTTGGCTGATTTGAAAGAAACGGCTGCGTTGAAGGCTCTTATCGTTTCTGGCTGCTTGACGCAGCGGTATAAAGAGCAGCTGCTCGAAGAAATGCCGGAAATTGATGGAATCGTCGGAACGGGCGATTTCGATAAAATTAATGATATTGTGGATGAAGCTCTCCAAGGAAGCAAGCCTGTGCGAGTCGGCAATCCGGTATTCGATTACGATCGGATTTTGCCCCGCAAAGTGGCAACGCCCAGATATACCGCCTACGTGAAGATTGCGGAAGGCTGCGACAACAACTGCACATTTTGCAGCATTCCGATTATGCGCGGCAAATTCCGCAGCCGCACGATGGACTCAATCTTGGCCGAAGTGAAGCTGTTGGCCGATCAAGGCGTCAAAGAGTTCAGTCTCATTGCCCAGGATTCAACGAACTACGGCGTAGATTTGTACGATGGATTTAAATTGCCTGAACTCATGAACAGAGTGAGCGAGGTTCCAGGGGTGGAATGGGTGCGTCTGCATTATGCCTACCCGGGCTTCTTCTCGGATGAATTGATCGAAGCGATTGCTAGCAATCCGAAGATTTGCAAATACATCGATATGCCGTTGCAGCATAGCGAAGACAATATTTTGAAACGGATGCGCCGCCCAGGCCGTCAACGGGATTCACGTGAATTGGTTCGCAAAATCCGCGAGCGCATTCCAGGCGCCGCGCTGCGCACCTCGATCATTGTCGGGTTCCCGGGGGAGACCGACGAGGATTTTGAAGGATTGTGCAATTTCGTGCGAGAAATGAAATTCGACCGTCTTGGCGTGTTTACCTATTCTTCGGAGGAATCAACGCCAGCGACGCGCTTGCCGGATCACGTGCCGGATGAAGTCAAGGAGTGGCGCGCGAACACGTTGATGGAAATCCAGCGTGAAGTGTCAAAACAGGTGAGCGAGAAGCGAATTGGCGAGATCGTGGAAGTGCTCGTGGAACGTTATGACGGACGCAACGATGTATATATCGGCCGTTCGCAATTCGACGCGCCTGAAATTGACGGTGAAGTGTTTATTTCCAATTCGAAGCTGAGCATTGGTGATATTACGCAAGTAAGGATTACGCATGCTCTTGAATTCGATTTAGCCGGGGAGGGTGTCTCGTGAATCTGGCGAACAAGATTACGTTAGCACGCATTTTTCTTGTGCCGATAATGATGTTCTTTCTATTGGTGAACTTTGATTACTTGCCACCGATACGAGTCGAGGACTTCTATATCACATACAACCAGATAATTGCGGCGTTAATCTTCATTATTGCAGCCAGCACGGATGGATTAGACGGCTATATTGCCCGCAAACGCAAGATGGTTACGAATCTCGGCAAGCTGCTTGATCCGCTAGCGGACAAACTTTTGGTAGCTGCCGTCCTGATTTCGCTCGTGGAAATGGGCAAATGTGACGCATGGATCGCCGTCGTCATTATTAGCCGTGAGTTTGCGGTTACTGGCTTGCGCCAAGTCGCTTTGCTGGAAGGGACCGTGGTAGCGGCCAGCAAATGGGGCAAATGGAAGACAGCCACCCAGATTACCGCGATCGTGGCAATGCTGCTGAATAATTTCCCGTTCGCGTTTATCAATTTTCCGTTCGATGTCATTGCAACTTGGATGGCGGCATTGATTACGGTGTATTCGGGTATCGATTATTTTGTGAAAAATAAAAAAGTGCTTCACTTTTCGTAGCGGCATGAAAGCGTCTGTTTAAAAAGTGAACTTTTCCATACCGAGAGAGGGCAATAGGTGCTTTTTTCTATGACGTCGACTGTAGAGTGGATCGAGGAAAGAAGGCCTATTGTTTTTTCATGGGCAAAGTTCTTTTCTTATGCGCGACAGGCCCGGACAAGGTGTTGATGAGATTGCGGCGGCTGAACAGATAGGGCCTGGCATTTGTATACAAAGAAAGCTTGGGTGATTCAGATATGGATGAAGGATGGTGTCTCATATGAAAGCCGAAATGATTGCTGTCGGAACGGAACTTCTATTAGGGCAAATTGTAAACACGAACGCACAATATTTATCGCAGCAATTGGCTCTTCTCGGAGTTGATGTCTATTATCAGACGGTAGTTGGCGATAATGCCGAGCGGCTCCGCCACACAATCGAAGTGGCGCGAAGCCGCTCCAATGTCATTTTGTTTACGGGCGGACTCGGGCCTACCATGGACGATTTAACGAAGGATGTATTGGCTGAATTGCTGGGATGCGAGCTGCATTACGACGAGGATGCATTGAACCGGATGGAGCAAATGTTTGCGGGGCGCGGCACTCCAATGGTGGAAAGCAATAAACGCCAGGCGCTCGTCATTGAAGGATCGGACGTGCTTCCCAACAGGACGGGCTTGGCGATCGGGAACGCGATCGTTCATGAAGGTGTGGCATATATCGTTCTTCCCGGGCCTCCGCGCGAGATGAAGCCGATGTTCGCGGAGCAGGTCATTCCTTGGATGAAAGACAATGGATTGCTTGATGCATCGATGCTATATACGCGCATGCTGAAGTTTGCAGGCATCGGCGAATCCAGCTTGGAGGATGCCCTCCGCGATTTAATCGAGGCGCAGGGGGATACGACGATTGCGACATACGCGAAAGAAGGGGAAGTGCTCGTCCGTCTGGCGACGAAGAGCGATGATGCGGCCCAGGCTGCAAGCAAGCTTGGCGAAGTGGAAACGGAAATCACGACTCGTCTCGGACGGCATCTGTTCGCAACAGAAGACGTATCAATGATCGAAGTGCTCGTCAACCGTCTCATCCAGCTCCAAATGACGTTGTCTGCCGCTGAAAGCTGCACGGGAGGCTTGTTTGCGGAAATGATAACGTCGGTGCCGGGAAGCTCGGAAGTGTTTCTTGGCGGAGCGGTAACGTATTCCAACGAAATGAAGGAACGGATTCTCGGCGTGCCCCATGAGCTGTTGGAAGGGGAGAACGCGCCGGGAGCGGTCAGCTCTGAAACGGCCAAAGCGATGGTGGAGGGTATGCTGGACATTGCGGACACGGATTTCACGATTGCGATTACAGGGGTTGCCGGGCCGGGCCATTCGGAGCGCAAGCCGGTAGGGCTTGTCTATATTGCTATCGGAGAAAAGGGCAAGGACACGCATGTCGAAGAGCTTCGCCTGAGCGGGGATCGCGACACGATAAGGATTAGAACGGTGAATGCCGTAATGTACCGCTTATGGCGCAAATTGCAAGGATATGGATAAACTTTACTTCTGCTGCCGCATAACGTATAATGGAATTAACAGTTAACGGAGGAACCGTAACAAAGTGATATTACTTTGTTGCGGTTTTTTTGTGCGCACTGCATAGATTTTATTTGAATAAAAATGGAAAAACAGGAGCCGGAAGGTGGTTTTGCGCAAAATAAACGAATGTATGTTCGAAAAAATGCTTGGCAAACCGGCTGAAACACGGTATGATGTATGTATCAAACAAACGAATGAAGGAAGTGAGTTTGTGTCAGATCGCCGCGCTGCATTAGAAATGGCATTGCGTCAAATTGAGAAACAATTCGGTAAAGGTTCGATTATGAAACTCGGCGAATCCAATCATATGCAAGTTGAGATCGTTTCGAGCGGATCGTTAGCATTAGATATAGCATTAGGTATAGGTGGACTGCCGCGAGGCCGTGTCGTTGAAGTATACGGACCAGAATCTTCCGGTAAGACGACGGTTGCGCTGCATGCTATTGCTGAAGTACAGAAGACAGGCGGACAAGCTGCATTCATTGATGCGGAACATGCCTTGGACCCGTTGTATGCAAGCAAGCTGGGCGTTAACATCGATGAGTTGCTTTTGTCCCAGCCGGATACAGGAGAGCAGGCACTTGAAATTGCCGAAGCGCTCGTGCGCAGTGGTGCCGTCGATATTATCGTTATCGACTCCGTTGCCGCCCTTGTACCGAAGGCAGAGATTGAAGGAGAGATGGGGGATTCCCATGTCGGCTTGCAAGCGCGCTTGATGTCTCAAGCTTTGCGTAAGCTGTCCGGCGCCATCAGCAAGTCCAAGACGATTGCTATTTTCATTAATCAGCTGCGCGAGAAGGTCGGCGTTATGTTCGGTAACCCAGAGACGACTCCGGGCGGTCGCGCGTTGAAGTTCTATTCCAGCGTGCGTCTCGATGTGCGCCGTGTAGAGACAATTAAGCAAGGGAACGACATGATCGGTAACCGAACGCGCATCAAGGTCGTGAAGAATAAAGTTGCGCCTCCGTTCAAGCAAGCGGATATCGATATTATGTATGGTGAGGGAATTTCCCGCGAAGGCAGCATCGTCGATATCGGTACAGAATTGGATATTATTCAGAAGAGCGGCGCATGGTACTCCTTCGACAGTGAACGCTTGGGTCAAGGCCGCGAGAATGCAAAGCAATTTCTGAAGGAGCATCGCGACATCTCCGAAGTTATTGAGAAGAAGATTCGTGATGCCAGCAATTTAACGACGACAATTCCGCAGAACGCTTCTGCCGAACAAGATGATGAGGAAGCATTTGAACTGGAAGTAGACGAGTAATCATCATTGTTATGGACAAGCACCTTCAAGTTTGTTGAAGGTGCTTGTTTTTGTACATATTTTGCTCATCCGAGAGAGCGAAATGAACACGGATGGAGGAGAGCATCGTGAGCGAGAAGGAACGTATCGTATCCATCGTCCGGGTCGAGCGTGATGAGAAGCAGGCAGGACGATATATTATTCATTTGGATCAAGCTTCGCCGCTAAATGTGCATGAGGAAGTGATGATTAAATATCGCCTGTTGAAAGGAACGGAGCTATCGCTTGACTCGTTGGACGAGATATTGCGCGCAGACGAAGGGAATAGGGCCTACGTTCAATCGATCAAGTATTTGCAGCGCAAACCTAGAACCCGGATGGAACTGGCCCGTAACCTGGCTCAGAAGGGCTATGAAGAGGGTATCATTCAGGAGGTGCTGGATCGGTTGGAGCGGGAGTGGCTGGTCGATGATCAGGCGTATGCGCATCAATGGACCAATCAGCGGGTTACCCGCCATATGAAGGGGCGCCGCTGGATACAGCACGAGTTGAAGCAGAAGGGCATTCCCGAGCGGCATATCAGTTCCGCCATCGATGCGATAGAGCCTGAACAGGAATGGGAGAGCGCCATGCAGGCCGCCCATAAGAAATGGCGGCAAACCAAGGGGGAACCTCATCTTCGCAAGCAGAAGGTGGCGGCTTTCTTGGCCAGAAGAGGGTATCCAATGGATATAGCCCGCCGCGCCGCTTACCAGGCGGCGGATGAGCAGGAAACTGAGAATGGTGAATGGGACGGGGAAGACGGGAAGTAAAATGCCGGCTTGCGGCATTAGCTTGACAATATCTTTTCATGAATAATAAAATGAACATGTATCTTTATTATCACGAAATCAATTTCCCCTTCCAGAAATTGATTTCTAATGATTCATTTCGCCAATTTGAAGATTTCCGATTGTCGCCTTTGGGCGGCGCCGGTGTATGTCGAAGCATGCACCTTCGCCGGCGTAGAGACGCCGGTCACAAGCTTAATTCGAATATGGAACATGTGAACAACCGAAAATGAAACCTGACCCAAGCAGTGCTTGGAGCAACCAACGGGGAGGTGAGGCAATGGAGATTAACATTTGGCTCGCGATCGTTCTCGTTGTGGCTGCATTGTTCTTGGGGTTTGGAATCGGATACCTGATTCGCAAATCGCTTGCGGAAGCGAAAATAACGAGTGCCGAGCACGCCGCGGAGCAAATTATGGATAGCGCGCGCAAAGAAGCTGAGGCACTGAAGAAAGAAACGGTGCTCGAAGCAAAAGACGATATCCATAAACTTCGCACCGAAGCGGAGAAAGACATCCGCGAACGCCGGAACGAAATTCAACGTCTAGAAAGACGCTTGCTGCAAAAAGAAGAGTCGTTGGATAAAAAGTTAGAATCGCTGGAACGTAAAGAAGAACAAGTGGCTAACAAAGAGAAGCGGATCGAAGAGACACAAGAGCAGATCGATCGCATTTGTCAGCAGCAAGTTTCTGAATTGGAACGCATTTCGAACCTGAGCATGGAAGATGCGAGAAGCATCATCTTGACGAACGTGGAACAGGAAGTGCGTCATGAAACGGCACAAATGATTAAAGAAATCGAGCAGCAAGCACGAGAAGAAGCGGACAAGCGTTCACGCGAGATTATTACGATGGCTATTCAACGCTGTGCCGCGGATCACGTGGCAGAAACGACCGTTTCCGTTGTTGCGTTGCCGAACGAAGAGATGAAGGGACGCATCATCGGACGGGAAGGACGCAATATCCGTGCGCTCGAAACATTGACGGGTATCGATCTCATTATTGACGATACGCCGGAAGCAGTCATTTTGTCCGGGTTTGACCCAATCCGTCGTGAAATCGCACGGACTTCGCTCGAGAAGCTTGTCGCCGACGGGCGTATTCATCCAGCGCGGATCGAAGAGATGGTGGAAAAATCCCGCAAGGAAGTGGACGAACGGATACGCGAATATGGGGAACAAGCGACGTTCGAAGTTGGCGTACACGGCTTGCATCCTGACTTGATCAAGATTTTGGGCCGTCTGAAATTCCGTACGAGTTACGGTCAGAACGTGCTCAAGCATTCCATGGAAGTGGCTTATCTTGCCGGCCTGATGGCAGGAGAGCTCGGCGAAGATGTAACATTGGCGAAACGTGCCGGATTGTTGCATGACATCGGAAAAGCGTTGGATCACGAAGTGGAAGGATCTCACGTCGAAATCGGCGTAGAGTTGGCGAAAAAGTATAAAGAACATCCTGTAGTCATCAACAGTATCGCATCCCATCACGGCGATTGTGAAGCAACTTCCGTCATTGCCATGCTGGTCGGAGCGGCGGATGCCCTCTCAGCAGCAAGACCGGGAGCGCGCAGGGAGACGCTCGAAACGTACATCAAACGGCTGGAGAAGTTGGAAGACATTTCAGAGTCGTTCGAAGGCGTGGAGAAATCGTACGCAATCCAAGCCGGTCGCGAAGTTCGCGTCATGGTCCAACCGGATAAGATCGATGATGCGGAAGCCTACCGCCTCGCTCGAGATATTACGAAGAAGATTGAGAGCGAGCTAGACTATCCGGGTCATATTAAAGTAACGGTTATTCGTGAAACCCGCGCTGTGGAATATGCGAAATAACATGGATATATGGGATTTAGGAGAAGTGGCCCTGAGGGCCACTTCTCCCTTTTAAGGAGGACCTTGTTCAACATGAAAGTGATGTTTATTGGTGATATTGTAGGGAATACGGGGCGTAAAGCGGTCAAGCTGCTCCTTCCGTCACTCAAGCAGAAATACAATCCCCACATCATTATCGCCAATGCGGAAAATGCTGCAGGCGGACGCGGAGTAACAGCTGCCATTATTAAAGAGTTCGCCGATCTCGGTATTCATGGTTTTACGATGGGCAACCATACTTGGGACAACAAGGATATTTTCGAATGGATCGATGACGAGAAGCGCTTGGTGCGGCCAGCCAACTTCCCGCCGGGCACGCCAGGGCTGGGGTATGCATCCATCAAGGTAAACGGCAAAGAGTTGGTCATCGTCAACCTGCAAGGACGCACATTCCTGCCGGCCATCGATTGTCCCTTCCGGAAAGCGGATGAGATCCTCGAGTCGCTGGGCAAGAAGCGCAAAGCAGTTCTTGTAGATTTCCATGCGGAAGCTACGTCCGAAAAAATTGCGATGGGCTGGCATTTGGATGGACGCGCATCGCTCGTTGTCGGTACGCATACGCACGTGCAGACGAACGACGACACGATTTTGCCTCAGGGCACAGCATACTTGACGGATGTCGGCATGGTCGGCTCCAAGGAAGGCGTGCTTGGAATGGAGCGCGAAGCGGTGCTGCGCAAGTTCAAGACACAGCTCCCGGTCCGGTTCGTCGTCGATGAAGGTAAATGGCAGTTCCATGCAGTAGTTGTGGACATCGACGAAGCGACGGGGCTAGCCGTTAAGATGGAAAAGGTGCGCGTGCGCGAAGATGATTGGATTATGAGCTAGACGTTCGTTTGACGAACGTCTTTTTTGTTGGCAGAGGAGCCGGGGAGGATCAAGATAGCAGGAATTTTTGGGCGTTTCTCGAATATGTTGTAGTATTGGAGTCAAACCCTAACATTCCCGAGGAGGTACTTTCCATGGAAGTATTAAAGGTTTCAGCAAAATCCAATCCAAATTCGGTAGCTGGAGCGTTAGCAGGGGTTTTGCGCGAACGGGGAGCAGCCGAACTGCAAGCAATCGGTGCCGGGGCCTTGAATCAAGCGATTAAAGCGGTCGCGATTGCACGGGGATTCGTCGCACCAAGCGGTGTGGATTTGATTTGCATACCTGCATTCACGGATATTGTCATTGATGGTGAAGATCGGACGGCAATCAAGTTAATTGTAGAGCCTAGATAGTACGCAGACATGGAAATGACCCAGGGACTTTCTTGGCCTGTTTACGATGTAAGCAGGTTTTTTATCATTATACGATGAAAATTACCTCTAAGCGCGGTCGCTCATCTGCGAATGGCCCCGATAAGAGGTTTTCTATTTTACTGAACAGGCAAGCCAGCTTGTTATAAACTCGGCGCTTAATCGGACAGGCGTAAGGCATTGCGAGTCACTGGCCATCGATAGGGCGGCACATGCGCAAGAGAGGATGAGAACAAGAGAGGATGAGAAATAGAATGAATAACCGAATTATAGATTTCCATTGCGATGTTTTGTATAAAATGTTGTACGAAGGAAGCATTCATTTTGATCGCGAGGATGAACTTGATGTAACATTGCCACGGATGATCCAGGGCGGAGTGGGTATGCAGGTGTTTGCTCTGTTTTTGGAAGATTCTCTTATATCCGGTCCGCCTCGCTTTTCGCAGGTGCTGCGCTGCATTGATTTGTTGCGGGAACGAATCAATGCTTTGCCTGGAGTGGAATACATACGCTATCGGGAAGATGTTGAACGATGGGAACAGAATGCTGACTGTATAGGAGCGCTCTTGTCGCTGGAAGGCGTGGACGGCCTGGAAGGGGATATGGTCTATGTCCGCACGGCTTATGAGCTGGGCGCGCGCTTTGTCGGGTTAACATGGAATCATGCCAATTGGGCGGTGGACGGGACAATGGAGCCGCGTCAGGGCGGGTTTACGAGCAAAGGGCGGCAGTTCATTCGCGAATGCGATCGGCTGGGGCTGATGATTGATGTGTCGCATTTGAATGAGAATGGCTTTTGGGAATTGCTCGATTTGACGGAACGGCCGATATTCGCCTCTCATTCCAATTCGGCTCATGTGTTCGAGCATCCTCGGAATTTGAAAGATAAGCAGATTCAAGCAATAATTGAACGTAACGGGCGTATCGGTGTAACGTTCGTGCCTCATTTCATTAAGGCTGCGGAAACGGTAACGATTGATGATTTGATTAGGCACATTGATCGCATCTGTGAGCTGGGCGGTGAGCACCATGTGATGTTCGGCTCTGACTTTGACGGCATTGACCGCAAAATTGACAAGCTGGAGCATGCGGGACAATACGTTCATCTGCTGGAACAACTGGACAAAAGATATTCGTCGACATTTGTCAAGCAGATCGCTCACACTAATGCCTTGCAATTTTTAAAGACAAATCTGCCTGCAAAAGATGAATGAGACAAATATTCATCTCGCGAAGGTATCATATCCATCGAAAGTTGCTATCGTGGACAACGGGGAAAACGCTTGCTTTTTCATACCCCCGGACATAGAATGAGAGTGACTCAACCATTACTATTTTTTTACTTGTTACATTTTATCGAACTTTGGTGTGCATCCATGAGGGTGCAAGCGCGAGTCACCTTTCAAAAGGAGTGGGCGAGCTTGATTAGTCAATTGTCTTGGAAAATCGGGGGTCAACAAGGGGAAGGCGTAGAAAGTACGGACCGTATATTCTCGACGGCATTAAATCGTCTTGGATATTATTTATACGGCTATCGTCATTTTTCTTCCCGTATTAAGGGTGGACATACGAACAATAAAATCCGCATCAGCACGAAGCCGATTAGAGCGATTTCGGATGATTTGGATATCTTGGTCGCATTCGATCAGGAATCAATCGATCTGAACGTTCAAGAGCTGCGTTCCGGCGGCGTCATAGTAGCAGACGCGAAATTCAACCCGGTCGTTCCGGAAGGCAACGATGCACGGCTGTTCGCGGTTCCATTTACGGCGATCGCCGAAGAGCTGGGCGCTTCGCTGATGAAAAATATGGTTGCTTCGGGCGCTTCGTGGGCACTGCTTGGATTGCCGCTCGAAGTATTTAACAAAGCGCTCGAAGAAGAATTCGGACGGAAGGGCCCGGCTGTCGTGGAGAAAAACGTGGAAGCGGCGCGCCGCGGCGCAGAGTTCGTGCTGGAGCAAGCGGGCGGGCCGCTGACTGAGTTCCAATTGGGGCCCGCAGACGGCAAGCAGAAGCTATTCATGATCGGCAACGATGCGATTGGTTTGGGCGCACTGGCTGCCGGCTGCCGGATAATGGCGGCCTATCCGATTACGCCTGCGTCTGAAATCATGGAATATCTAATTAAGCGTCTGCCGAAGTTCGGCGGAACGGTTATCCAGACCGAGGATGAGATTGCTGCCATAACGATGGCAATCGGAGCGAACTATGGCGGTGTGCGGGCGATGACAGCGTCTGCCGGACCGGGGTTATCGCTGAAGACGGAAGCTATCGGCTTGGCCGGCATGACGGAAACGCCAATCGTCATTGTCAACACCCAGCGTGGAGGTCCGAGCACGGGTCTTCCGACTAAGCAAGAGCAGAGCGACTTGAACGCCATGATCTATGCGACGCACGGTGAAATTCCGAAGATTGTTATAGCGCCAAGTTCGATAGAAGAATGTTTCTACGATATGATTGAAGCGTTTAATTTGACAGAGAAATATCAAGTTCCGGTCATCGTCTTGACGGATCTTCAACTCTCTCTCGGCAAGCAGTCCTGCGAGATGCTGGACTACGAGCAAATCGTCATTGACCGCGGCAAGCTGGTAAGCGAGTTGCCGCCGTTAGAAGAGCATAAGCAATTCAAGCGTTACGAGATCACCGAAGACGGCATCTCTCCTCGCGTAATCCCGGGGGAGAAGGGCGGATTGCATCACGTAACGGGCGTTGAGCATGACGAAACGGGACGTCCGTCGGAAAGCGCGGTTAACCGCAAAAATATGATGGACAAACGGCTAAATAAATTGAATGGGCTGCACATTTCGAATGCGATTCATGCGGACGCTCCTCATGAGAATCCGGATTTGCTCTTGGTCGGCATGGGATCCACAGGCGGAACGATTGATGAAGCGCGGACAAGGCTTGAAGCCGATGGCATCAAGACGAATCATATTACGGTCCGGCAAATCTACCCGTTCCCATCGGATTTGTTCGCTCCGCATGCAGAACGAGCGCAAGCCATCGTCGTCATCGAGAACAATGCGACCGGTCAATTGGCGGATCAAATCAAACTGAATGTTGGGTTCGGCGAGAAGATGCGCCGAATTAACAAATACGATGGCACACCGTTCCTGCCTTCGGAATTGTACAACCAAAGCAAGGAGTTGGTATAGAATGGCAACGTTTAAAGAATTCCGCAACAATGTGAAGCCGAATTGGTGCCCGGGCTGCGGTGATTTCTCGATTCAAGCGGCCATTCAACGCGCAGCGGCCAACGTCGGCTTAGAGCCTGAACAATTAGCGGTCGTGTCCGGAATAGGATGCTCCGGCCGCATATCCGGGTACATTAACGCATACGGCTTTCACAGCATCCATGGCCGCGCGCTTCCGATAGCTCAAGGCTTGAAGCTGGCCAACCGCGACTTGACGGTTATCGCTTCCGGCGGTGACGGAGACGGCTTCGCCATCGGGATGGGGCATACGGTGCATGCGATTCGCCGCAATGTGAACATTACGTACATCGTAATGGACAACCAGATCTACGGGTTGACCAAGGGGCAGACGTCTCCGCGAAGCGCAGTGGGCTTCAAGACAAAGAGCACGCCGGAAGGCGCCATCGAATCGACGCTGTCACCTCTCGAAATTGCGATGGCATCCGGTGCAACCTTCGTTGCCCAGTCGTTCTCCAGCGATTTGAAGCAACTGACGTCGCTCATTGAGGAAGGAATCAAGCATGAAGGCTTCTCGTTCATTAATGTATTCAGCCCATGTGTTACCTTCAACAAGATTAACACATATGATTGGTTCAAGGAGAACATCGTCAACTTGAATACGGTAGAGAGCTATGACCCTTCTAACCGAATTATGGCCATGACGAAGCTGATGGAATCCGGCGGGATGATTACAGGACTTATATATCAGGATAAGACAAGAAAGAGCTACGAGAACCAAGTGGTGGGCTTCCGTCCGGAACCGCTTGCCAAGCAAGATTTGCAACTTTCGTCTGCGGATTTCGAGAAATTGGTGGCAGAATTCAAATAATTGTTGAAAAAGACATGCGTCATTTGACGCATGTCTTGTTTATTTTTCTAGTATAAGTAGTATAATATGAGTTGGTACTAGCTAGAGAAACACATACGTGAGGTGGATGAGAAATGAAAACTGTACCTGTCGGCGTATCTGCTCGCCATATTCATTTAACCCAAGAACATATCGAAGCATTATTTGGACCTGGGTATCAATTGACGGAATTTAAGCCGTTGTCTCAACCGGGACAATTTGCTGCGAATGAAACCGTTGAAGTTATCGGACCGAAAGGATCCTTTAATAAAGTTCGTATTTTGGGACCGGCACGCCCGGCTTCCCAATTGGAAATTTCCCGTACGGATTCCTTTGCGATCGGTGTGAAAGCTCCTGTGCGCGAATCCGGCGACATTAATGGAACTCCAGGCATCTTGGTTAAAGGGCCTGCAGGGGAAGTTGAATTGCAAGATGGCGTTATCGTCGCTGCCCGTCATATTCACTTTCATACTTCAGATGCTGAAAAATTCGGCATTCAAGACAAGCAAAAGCTCCGTGTTTCTGTTGGCGGCGAACGCGGGGTCGTGTTCGAGAATGTAATCGCACGCGTCTCTCCGAACTTCGCGCTTGATATGCACATCGATACGGATGAAGCTAACGCTGCAGGCGTCAAGAACGGCGATACTGCGGAAATCATTGCCTAATATGCGAATAACATTTCAATAGGTCATAACAGAGAATGCAGCATGTCGAGATTGGACATGCTGTATTTTTTTGTATGATGATATCGGGAGCGTTGCAATGAGTAGCGACACTGCTGTCAAAAAGAGATTTTGCCTATCACAGAATTGATGTTCAATTCCCCTAATGATATAATTTGAAGTAATGCTTTTTTTAGCTACTGCCTAACAACATGATGATTATACAGAGAATGAATAAGAGGAAAATACCATTACAAACCAAGAAAAGGGAGTGGCCGACATGAGCAAAAAGCCAAAGGATTACTCCAAGTATTTTGATTTCTCGAACGCAAAAGTTATTTCCGAGGATGAGCACGGTAAACGTATACGAATAAATGGTCGTGAAATCAACATTATTTCGGAGCCGAATCAGCGTGAAGAGAAGCAGCGCGGCAAGCAAGACATTCAAGTGCATTACGACAATGCAGTCGCGGAAGAGCTGCAAGGTCTCGGGAACGGCAAGAAATATCTAATCTATACGTTCGGCTGTCAGATGAACGAGCACGACTCGGAAACGATGAGCGGGCTGCTCGAGCAGATGGGGTATGAGAAGACCGATGAACGCAAGCAAGCGGATATCATTTTGCTGAACACCTGTGCGATTCGGGAAAATGCGGAGGACAAAGTCTTCGGTGAACTGGGGCATTTAAAGACCTTGAAGCTGGAAAAGCCCGGTCTCGTTCTCGGGGTATGCGGCTGTATGTCGCAAGAAGAAAATGTAGTCAACCGCATTATGCAAAAGCACCACTTTGTCGATATTATTTTCGGTACCCACAATATTCACCGTCTTCCTTATTTGGTGCGCGACGCCTTGTTCAATAAGGAAATGGTTGTCGAAGTGTGGTCGAAAGAAGGCGACATCATCGAGAATCTTCCGAAGAAGCGCGAAGGCATGCGCGGTTGGGTGAACATCATGTACGGATGCGATAAGTTCTGCACCTATTGCATCGTTCCTTATACCCGCGGCAAAGAGCGCAGCCGCCGTCCTGAGGACGTGATCGCGGAAGTGCGCGAGCTTGCCCGTCAAGGCTTTAAAGAGATTACTTTGCTAGGGCAGAACGTCAATGCGTACGGCAAAGATTTTACAGACATGAAATACACGTTCGGGGATCTGATGGATGACATTCGCAAGGTCGACATCCCACGGATTCGATTTACGACTTCCCATCCGCGTGATTTCGATGATCATCTGGTCGAAGTGCTGGCGAAGCGCGGCAATTTGGTGGAGCATATCCATCTGCCGGTACAGTCCGGAAGCAGTGAAATATTGAAGAAAATGAGCCGTAAGTATGATCGTGAACGGTTCCTGGAGTTGGCCGGCAAAATTAAAAAGGCGATTCCCGACGTCGTGCTCTCGACTGATATTATTGTAGGCTTCCCTGGTGAAAGTGACGAGCAATTCGAAGAAACGATGTCGCTGGTCAAGGAAGTAGAGTTTGATTTTGCCTATACGTTCATCTATTCGCCGCGTGAAGGAACGCCGGCAGCCGGTATGGAAGACAACGTTCCGATGGATGTCAAGAAGGCCAGATTGCAGCGTCTGAATGAGTTGATGACGCAGCTCAGCCGCAAGAGCAATGAAAAGCTGCTTGGCGAAACAGTAGAGGTGCTCGTGGAAGGCGAAAGCAAGAACAATTCGGATATTTTATCCGGTCGGACGCGCACGAACAAGCTCGTTCATTTTGCCGGATCGAAGGAATTGATCGGCCAGTTCGTCCATGTCAAGGTGTATGATGTCATGTCATTCTACATTAAAGGCGAGCTTGTCACAGAACGGATGCAAATAAGTTCTTAAAATTTTCCTCTTTTTAGGTTACAATGAACAAGGGTGCTTGATACATTTTCCAATACACTAGTTCGAAACAGATGGGAGAGGTTCTCATTGTCGCAACAATCACAATCTTCGCCGCAGGATTCGCAACAAGCCCATCAGACGGGCTGCGGGATTCCCTCGTTCAATACGCGCGATCTGCTCGTGCGTGAAGATATTATGGCAAAGGCCAAGCAAATGGCCGAGTTGATATGCACCACTGACGAAGTGCAGCATTACCAGCAGGCAGAGAAGCTGATTCAACAGCATAATCGTGTGCAGGAGCTCATCCCCCTCATCAAGAAGAAGCAGAAGGAAATCGTCGCCTTCAAATCGTTCAAGAACGAGCAGATGGTGGATAAGATTGAAAAGGAAATCACAGCGCTCCAAGATGAACTGGACAACATTCCGCTCGTTGTTGAATTTCAACAGAGTCAGAGCGATGTCAACTATTTGCTGCAGCTCATCATGTCCGTCATTCGGGATACGGTGTCGGATAAAATTAATGTGGAGGCGGCAACACCAGAGGATCCAGAGACGTGCAGCGATTAACGGCTGCATGTTGTACGAACCAGCACCAGGGCGGTGCTGGTTTTTTTGCTGTTTGCAGGCTCCTCTCCGATCTCGTTTCAGTCGAAAAGACATTCTGGACCAGGCCTCTTCTGAACGTGAGGGAGAGTGGAAGGAAGTACAGGTCAGCGTAGCATTGCTGGCTCGAAATTTGATCCTTCTTTAGCTCAATTTTTAGATGTTTTACTAGAGAAATGGCAATATTTCGAACGATATCGACACTGTTATGGATAACAGTTGTGAAATGTAAATGAAATTTAAAATATATATGTGGGATATATTGACAATAAGAATAAGGTGTGGTTATATAGCACTAAGAAAAAGTTTAAGCGCTTATAATTATAGGTATATAGTATTATTGTTTGAGGCGGGGAATAGTCGTAATTACTCTGTATGAGGTGTGACTCATGAAACAGCGCAAGCGAATCGGAGAATTATTGGTCGAAGTCGGTCTCATCACCCCATCCCAATTGCAGCATGCCTTGGCGGAACAAGCCAAGCGGAAAGGCCGGCTGGGAGATATTTTGCTGTCGGAAGGCTTCATTAATGAGCAGCAATTAATCGAGGTGTTGGAATTCCAACTTGGGATTCCGCACATCCAGCTATACCGTCAACAGATCGATCAGCATGCCATCGAGCTTATATCACAGCGCCTTGCCGAACAATATCGGGTCCTTCCTGTCCGAATCGACGGATCGAAGCTTATCGTAGCCATGGAAGATCCACTGGATTATTATGCTATCGAGGAGCTGCGTCTTGCGACCGGATACCGGATTGAACCGACCATTGCCTCGCGTGAGGAGCTTGCGCGCACGATTCGCCGTTATTACGGAATGCAGGAATCGGTGGACGAGATGCTGCAGCAGTTGCAGCTCCACGAAGAAGAATCATTATCCGCCCAACTTGAAGACGAGCAATCCCCGGTTGTCAGAACGGTAAATCAATTGATTACACAAGCGGTTATTATGCGGGCAAGCGATATTCACCTCGATTCTCAAGATGATGAACTGGTGATTCGTTATCGTGTGGATGGCGTGCTGCGTACCGAGCGGACGCTGCCCAAACATATGCAGAATGTCATTGTTGCCCGAATCAAAATTTTGGCCAACTTGAACTTGACTGAACGCCGTTTGCCCCAGGACGGCCGGTTCGAATGGCTCCACGATCATGCTCAATGGGACGTTCGCGTCTCCACTCTTCCAACTATCCATGGCGAGAAAGTCGTCATGCGTCTGCTCAATCAGCACCATGGCCTGACCGGGTTGGAACAGCTCGGTTTCACCCCGCACAATTTAACCCAATTTCAACAAGCAATACAATCTACATATGGCATTGTGCTGCTGACCGGACCGACCGGCAGCGGCAAATCGACAACTTTATATGCGGCCCTGTCCCAGCTACATCACGAGGGCATCAATGTCATGACGATTGAGGATCCGGTCGAATATCAGCTGCCGGGAATCAATCAGGTGCAAGTCAATGCGGCAATCGGGATGACCTTTGCCCGCGGATTAAGGGCGATGCTGCGCCAAGACCCGAATATTATTATGGTCGGAGAAATTCGCGATTTGGAAACCGCGGAAATCGCCATTCGCGCGGCGATGACCGGACATCTCGTACTGAGCACTTTACATACGAATAGCGGCGTTAATACGATGACACGCTTGATGGACATGGGAGTAGAACCGTATCTCGTCTCTTCTTCGTTGCTCTGTGTCGCCGGACAAAGGCTCGTGCGGAAAGTATGCCCGCAATGTGCGCGGCCCTATCAGCCTACGTTGGAGGAGCGAGGGTGGTTGGGACGATATAAGTTGCCGGCCGATGGGTTGCGCCGTGGCGAAGGCTGCGAAGCATGCGCACGAACAGGATATCGGGGAAGACTGGCCATTCATGAGGTGCTGACGATGGATGACAAGCTGAGGATGCTTACCATGAAAAAACGTCCGGATAGCGAATACCGCGCGGCGGCGGCGGCGCAGCGCTTTGCCTCTCTGTTCGAGGATGGTCTGCGCAAAGCGGCGGATGGTCTAACGACGATAAGCGAGGTGTTCCGCGTGGCGAGCCCGGCTGATGAGGAACGTCTGGAAAGGGGTATGCATAACTAAATGAGTATTTTAGAACATTGGTCTGAATGGTTGGAAATTGCGGTGGCCAAGGAAGCTTCAGACTTGCATTTGTCACCTGATATGCCCCCGATGATGCGCGTAATGGGCGAATTGCAGGCGACGGGTAACCGCATTCTGACAGAGGCGGACTGTACGGAGCTGTGCGAAGGGTTATTGTCGCCTCAGCAGTGGCAGCAATTCGTCATCCGTGGGGATGTGGATGCGGCAATCCAGCACAGCGTGGCCGTTCGCATTCGTCTGCATGTATACCGTATGCAGGGATGTCCGTGTATTGCGGCCCGGATCGTGCATAGCAGGACGGCATCCATCGATTCGTTGGGGTTGCCGGAGACCACGCGGCAGCTCATTCACAAGAAGCAAGGACTTGTGCTTGTCGTCGGTCCGACGGGCAGCGGGAAGTCGACTACGTTGGGCGCATTCGTGAACGAGCTGAACCGGACGAAGCCGCTTCATATCGTGACACTGGAGGACCCGGTAGAGAAGTTGCACCGTTCAAAGCAAGGACTTGTTCATCAACGGGAAATTGGAGTTGACACGCCTACGTTTTATGATGGCTTGCGTGCTGCTCTCAGGCAGGACCCCGACATCATCGTCATCGGAGAAATGAGGGACAACGACACTATCTCGACAGCGCTGACCGCTGCTGAGACGGGGCATCTTGTATTTGGAACTTTGCATACGTCCAATGCCGCCATGGCCATCGATAGGCTCATCGACAGCTTCCCGGGCGAGACGCAGCCGCATATCCGTTCGCAATTGGCGTCGGTGCTGGTTGGCGTCGTGGCGCAGCGTTTGGTCCGAAGGCAGTTCGGTAAGGGGATGATAGGGATATTTGAATTGCTGGTCAATATTCCAGCAGTAGCGCACTGCATCCGCTCGGGCAGGACACATCAATTGCCGGGCATTATGCTGACAAGCCGATCCAACGGGATGATTACCTTTTCCCAAGCGTTTGCCGAGGCGGCGGCCAGCGGACTCATAGCTTATGATACGATTCAATCGGATATCGACAGAGGCGGAGAACTTGAAGCTGCGGATTGAAGCGCTCACTAAATTAAAACGCTTATATATTTGGGTGAAATGAGGTTGTTAGTAATGCCTGATTTTCATTTCCAGGCCATTGATGAATATGGTGTATCCCGGCGCGGCGTCGTGAAAACGGCGACGAAGAAACAAGCGGCTGAGCAGCTGCAAGCAAGGAATTGGTGGGTTACGAAGCTTGAGGATCGCAAAGGTCATTGGCTGCACCGCGATATTGCTCTCGGCGGTCCGCGTGTGAAGGTAGGGGAGATGACCGTATTTTGCCGGCAGTTCGCCACGATGGTGCGTGCCGGGATTCCGCTCGCGGAATCCATTCGCATCCTTGCAGAGCAGGCGGGCAACAAGTCATTCGGCGAGGTGCTGCAGCAGGTGCTTGAAGACTTGGAATCGGGGACGCCGCTGTCACAGTCTGCCGAACGCTATCCATGCGTATTTAGTCAAATGTTCGTCAACATGGTAAAGGCTGGCGAGGCATCGGGAAAGCTGGACGAGATGTTGGAGCGGTTGGCCGTCTTCTATGAGAAGGAGCACCAAACACGCGAGAAAGTAAAATCAGCCATGATATATCCGATTATTATGCTCATCATGACCGTTGTCGTCGTCACGGTATTAATGATTTTCGTTATTCCGAAGCTCGTATACAGCTTCACGACAATGGACATCGAGCTGCCGCTGCCAACCCGGATCGTGATGGCCATGAGCGAGTTCATGCAGATCTATAGCTTTATCGTCATTCCGGTTATGGCGCTGCTTCCGTGTGCATGGGTGTTCCTGAAGAAGCTGCCGCGGATGAGGTACCCTTGGGACATGGCGAAGCTGCGGATGCCGGTGTTCGGGACGCTGCAGCAGAAGCAAGCGCTGGCGCGGTTCACCCGAACGTTCGCTTCGCTCTTCGGCGCAGCGATACCGATAGTGGACACGCTGACCATTGCGGCACGCGTCACGGGCAATGAGGTGTACGGACGCATCATACGCGATGCGCGTGAAGATATCAAGAGCGGGCAGTCGTTGACGGAAACGTTCACTGAGCATGCTTGGTTTCCGCCGATGCTGGTGCAGATGATGGCAGTCGGGGAACGGACCGGCAATTTGGATGAGATGATGGAGAAGGTCGCTGATTTTTACGAGCGCGACGTTGAAACGATGTCTGATCGTTTGAAGGCGATGCTCGAGCCGCTCATGATTGTCGTGCTTGCCGTAATCGTTGGCTTTATCGTGCTGGCTGTAATGCTGCCGTCGTTCAAGCTGATGGACAATCTGCGGTAATCCGTATTCGAAGGGGCGGGTTCAAACAGGGGACCTGCTGCACGATTCAAAACGGTTTTACGGAAGTAAAACATATATCATTTTTCTAGAGAGGGGAAAGGTAAATCATGAGTATGGCATGGGTACAGGAGCGGGTGAAGGCCGCTCGCAACGAGAAGGGGATGACGCTGATCGAACTGCTGGCGGTTATCGTTATTCTGGGGATTATAATTGCAATTGCAGCGGTAGTTATTATTGGTCAGTTCGATAAGGCAAAGGATACATCGGATGCAACATCGATGAAAATAGTGACGGATGCAGCACAACGATATATCTTGGATAATCCAAAAGAAAAAATCGACGAAAATGGTAAGGAAATTACGATGGACGCTCTTGTTAAAGGGGGATACATTAAGGAGCCCCCTAAAAACTCAGAGGGAAAAACATTGCAATCTATTAATGTTAAATATACTTCCGCTACTGATAAGACTCTTATAATTTATCCAACTTGGAAGGATACTACTCCATAAGTCTCACATGTTTATCATTCAGAAAGGTAACTCGCGAGAGTTACCTTTTCCTTAGGGGGAACGATGATGGAAATGGCACTGGCAATGTGGGTTGTCAGCTTCGCCCTGCTTGGGCTCTGCATCGGCAGCTTTCTTAACGTCGTCGCTTACCGGGTGCCGCGCGGGGAGTCCGTCGTGGCTCCGCCTTCGCGTTGCACCCACTGCGGGGAGCAGGTGCGGCCGTATGATCTGATTCCGCTCATCAGCTATGTAATCCTCCGGGGACGCTGCCGCTCCTGCGGTATGCCGATCGCGGCGCGCTACCCCTTGGTGGAGCTGCTGACGAGTGCCGCCTTCGCCGCCGTTGCTTGGAACATGCCATGGAACGGGGAAGCGATCGTGGGGGCGCTGCTTAGCTCGGTCCTGATCGCAGTGGCGGTGATCGACATTGACTGGCGGATCATCCCGAACCGCATTGTTGCATGGGGGATGGGACTCGGGTTGTTCATGCGCTGTTTCATTCATCCGCTGCCATGGTGGAATTATGCGCTCGCAGCCGTTGTCTGCTCGGGGCTGCTTCTATTGCTTGCGATCGCAAGCAATGGCGGAATGGGCGGAGGGGATATTAAGCTGTATCTATTCATTGGCATGGTGCTCGGTCTAGCTTCAGCGCTGTTGTCGCTGTTCACAGCGAGTGTGCTGGGGCTAGTGTACGGCTGTGTGCTGCTATGCTTCAAGCCTGCCTTCGGCAAAGACCGCTCTTTGCCGTTCGCGCCATTCATTGCCGCAGGCGCATGGTGGGCCTACTTGTACGGAGAAGGGGTTCTGCACGCGATGCTTCAATATATCGTTGCTGCATAGGAGGTGTGCGAATGAAGCTGCGCAGGAATAACAATAGAAGAGTAGGTTTGGAGATTAACGATACGTGGCTGCAGGCTGCTGAAATTATAGAACAACCGATGGAAATCCAAGTCGTGCAGGTCAAGCGGCTGCCGCTCGGCGCAGGGATCGTCGAGGAAGGACGCGTGGTTCGCCCGGATCTCTTGACGGCAGCCCTTATCGATCTGTGGGAGAAAGCTGGTTTCCAGTCGCGCGAGGTACATTTCGGCATTCCGAGCGCTTTTGTGCTGATTCGGCATTATCAGTTGCCATCGGTCGTGAAAGCGGAGCTGCAAAAAATGATTGATATGGAGCTTGAGCTGCGCACGCGCCTTCCATTTTCCGATCCAATCTATGATATTGTGTCTTATCCGCAAGATCCGCTTGATCGGAACGAAGTAGAGGAAGAATTGGAGCCGGAGCCCGTTCCGGCTGTTAACAACGCGAACGATGAAGCCGCCGCTACAATCGTAACCGAATGGCGCATGACGACATTATGGAGCAGGCTTCGCAGCGGACTGCGCAGGCCCACGCACCGCGATCAGCCTCAGGTTGTATCAAAGGCGCGCAGCGATGTATTGTTGGTAGCTGTGCCGCAATCGGAGATGATTCGGTATCGCGATGCGATGGAAGCTGCCAAGCTGGTGCCGCGGGTCTTCGACATTAAGCCATTGGCTGTGCATCGATTGTTGCCGCGCCTCCCAGAGGCGCACTATGCCCGTACATATGTTATGGCCAGCATACATGCGAGGCATACGGACATTTTCCTGTTCCATCGCGGCCAGCTGCGTCTGACGCGGAGCTTGTCCATCAACATATCCGCCTCCACATCGATGAGCGGAAGCAGAGTTACGCCTTTGTCCGGGGCGACGATGAATGAGACAGAGGCATATGAATCGGTGTGCGATGAGTTGGCAATGGAATTGGAGCGGCTCATAGAATTTTACCGTTATTCGTCCCAGCAGCAGAGCGAGCCGATTCAATTCGTATTCATTTGCGGCGATACGGACGGTTTAATCGAAATGTATGCCGTGCTGGAACGGAAGCTGGATATGCCACTCAGGAAGCTCGCGGACACGGACACGATTACGACCGAATTGGAAAAGCCTCTTTATCCATTCGCGGTCCCGGTTAGCTTGGCGTGCAGAGGAGGGAGCGTATGAACTTAATGCGCAATACCTCGCAGGCACAGCCTGAGCTCATTAATTTGCTGCCGATCCGTCCGCGTCTCGAACAGCGCTTTCGGCTCTATTTATGGAGCGGAATCGGTATCGTTATAATGGCTACTGCGTTATTGACGTTCGTTACTATTCAATATCGCCAAGGTACCGAACGAATGGAGGCGGATATGAACCGGCTGCGCAGTCAGATTGCCGAGGCGCGGCTGCAGAAGGAACCGACCCCAGTCACTGTCATGTTCACGCAATTAACGGATCAATCCAATCAATTAATCGCAAAGAGGCTTGACTGGGGAAACATGTGGAGCCGTTGGACTGATGCGATGCCTGATGCGATGACTTGGAAGCGGGCTGACGCGGATTCAATAGCAGATAGCGGGGCTGATATCATCAATATGTCACTCATCACGCGCGATGCGGATGCTGTCGCGGCTTACCTGGCTCTTTTGCAGTCAATGGACGCAGTGCAGTCCGTACAATTTCAGCAATGGTCAGGCAATACCGAGCAAGGAACGAATGTGGAGCCACCGTTGTTGGAAGTGGAGTATATCGTCACGCTGCGGCCGCGCGGCATGAGGGAGGCGGCGAAATAACATGGCGGATACGAGAAGCAGACACACGCCGTCCCCAATAAAGAGTAAGAAGCTATGGTTGCTTCTTGTATGGGCAGGCGGGAGCCTGATTCTGCTTGCTATCTTGGTATTCGGATGGCTGCCTGCCCAAGAAGCGCGCCAGCAGCTTACCGTATTGGAAGATATCGAAATGCTTGAAAAGCGGCTCGCAAGCATACGCAGTCAACCTGATCCGGCCCAAGCCACTGCAGCCGATTGGCACAGGTGGCATCGGTCCGTCCCCGCGAGGCATGACGAGAGCGCATGGCTGCAGGAGGTTCGGGATTTATCACGCAGAACGGGGATTAACGTGAAGAAGCTGCGCTTCGTCGACCGACAGCTGCTTGTTCCAACTGAGCTGAGACAGGGTGAAGCGGATGCGGGTGCTGGCGGATCGGCACCAGACGCTGAAAATGAATATAACGAGGAGGGCACATCTTCCGCAGCGGAGAATGGAACACAGGAAGAGCAAGCGAAGCCTGCGCTTGAACAGTGGACATATGAGCTGGAAGGAACGGCCGATTACGAGAGCTGGTTGTCGTGGCTGTCTGATATACAGCGGCAAGAGCGGCTGCATCGAATTGAGAAATGGACTATGCAGCATTCGTACCGTATAGATAAGCCTGGATCGGACAGCGAAAGTCCAGACTCGTTCAATGTGCAGCTTACCATTCATGTGTATGCATCTCCCGGAACTGGCACATTGGCATCGGGTTGACAATTTATAATAACCGGAAGCGGCAAGCCTCCGGTTATTCCTTATCCCGGCCTATGGTTCTTACTGTTCGCGGCGCGGATCCCAATCGGGGATGCCGATGCAGATGCCTCCATCGATGATGATGGACGTGTCGCTAACGTTCCGCAGCAGGAACCGATTATGGAATCCTTGCAGCCCCATATCGCCGCCTACAGCAAGCGTGCCTCCAAAGTCAAATATAACATTGTTGTTCGCGGTCAGATTGTCCTTCACTAAAACATCTCCGCGCACGTTTATCGTATTTTCGCCTCCGAGCATGATGCTTCCCGCTATAATGTCCCGCGTGAGAGCCGGATCCGTAAAGATACGATTATTGACCGTCAACTGCCCAAGAACGACAATCCGGTCGCCTCCCACTGTGGAATTCCCGCTGGAGGTCATGCTTTCAGCGTAAAGCAGCTCGGTTGCCAGCAGTTGAGCATTGTCGTTTACCTCCAGCTTGTTTTTTACGATGATGCGATTGGCCTTGATAACAGTGGGTTCGATCGTGGCTCCGTACTCATTTTTCCAGTCGCTTGCAGCAAGCGGTCCGTCAATAATGAGATCGCCATGAATCGTTAAATGCCCGCCATTGTGCAGCGTTAACGATGATACATGCATGTTCCCGTAAATTTCCGCGTTCACGTAGGAGTCGTATGTAAGATTATGCCCAACGATATGTACGCGCCGATCCTTGGCGCCGATTGTGTACGAGGCTTGCGGCGCATTACGATCGACGACGTCGATATCGAGTTTAATCGTTTCTCCTGCCAAGGCTTCCGGCTTGTCGACCTCAGACAAGTCATGTTGACACTTGCTCCCGCAGCTGCGATCGTGGGAAGGAGCTGTCATTGCCAAGCTGTCCTTCTGCCTGTCCGCTAAAAATTTGCCGATAGGCGACTGCAAGTCAGAATGCTGTCGAATAACAACATCCTCCGGTCCGTCCTCTTCATCGCCGCTTTGCTTGACATGTATAGGCGGGTCTTGCCATTTATCTTGATACGGATCCATGTATTTCCCCTGCAACAGCAGCCTATCCAACGTGCAGTCGCGATCATCCGGATTCGGCGATACGACTGTGTCTCCGAAGCGAGGCGACTTCAAGAAGGAGTAAATCATTTCTTTCTCGCCTTTCTGCAAGGAGGCCTCGCTCTTTATATAAAAGCGATCCGCATCTTTATGAATATCAGCAGGGAGCTCTCCACTATTAGTAATATCGTTCATGCCTACGATTGTCGACCAGCCGCTTCCCGTTTGCACGGTTTTGTTGCCCAATCCTGCGTAGGTTTTGCGATAGTTATCAGCAGTGACTTCTATTCCGCCCATCTTGCGTTGAAATTGGTTTAAATAGGCAATATAGCCTTCCATATTGCCTACCGTCATTTCCTGCGCAATCCGCTGTTCAGAGCTTAGATGCTGCTGCACGACCCCAGTGCCGACGATCTGGAGCAAGAGCGGGACGGTCAGAAATAACAGAATCATGCACAAAAATACAATCATCATGGCGCTCCCGCGTTCCCGGCGCAGAATTCGCATGCATAAATGCAACTTGTTCACGGTATCAGTCCCTTTCTTCAAATAAGTCCAGCCGAGCTTGCATTACCGATCCTTCATCAATTTTGCCGTAAGCGTGTAGCGTGAGCTGGCATTGCCGGACGTTAGCTCAGGCCGCCCCATCGAGTCCCTGCCGATGCTCTGGAATTCCAGTTCGGCTTCCAGAAGACTTCCCGCCTGAGCAATGGCGGGCAACGTTGCTGTGTTCACTGCTGTTCCATCCGGCAATTGAACGATGCGAATGCGCGGAGCAGCCGGCATGTCATGGGCAAGCGAATACTGATAGCGATAGCGATCGGGATTCGATTCGAAAGTGACGGAAGCCGCGGCAAGCTGGGCGATTGCAGCTTCATCGGATAATCCGGGCGGAACGGAGAATGAGTACACGTTCCACTCCTCCTTGGAAGAATGATGGATGATGGCGCGGTAGTCATTGCCAACTCGAAGCCGAATCTCCTGCGGAGATACGAGGGCGGCGATAGAAGCCTCCGAGATAAGATGATGGAACTGCTTGCTTGTCCAGCGGACGGAAGTCTCTTGCATTTGCGCGGCAGCAATCATGTTGCTGTTCGTCTGCAAGCTCCACCAAAAGGACAGGGCTCCGCCGAGAATGACGGAAGTGATGAGCAAGGCCGCCATGAGCTCCAGCAGCGTCAACCCGCGTTCATTGCGGATGCAGGACTGAATGCGCATCATGATTCCTCCCATGTGACCGAGACCGTCAGCAGCATCGGCCGATTATGATAGGGTGACTCGTTCATGTAGACGATCGATTGCACGACAGCTTGATGATCAGCAGATAGGGAAGCGGGGGCTGCGCCGTCTACATATGGCTGTAGCGGATGGATGGTTACTTGGTATGTGTTGGCTTGGCCGGAATGGGCGCGCACATCGTCGCGGGTGATTCCTGTCGGGCCGATTGATTGCGGCTCGGATCGATACTGATGGAGGAACGATTCCGCGATCGTGACGGCCTCGTGAGAGCGGCCCATCGCTTTGTCCGTCTGCTGAACGAAGCCGCTCAGAGTGATAAAAACAATAAGCAGCATGCTAAATATAGCAACAGCAGCCAACACCTCGACCAGCGTCAAGCCGTCGCGGCGATACAGCTTAAAAGAAAAGCGCTTTAACATTAAGCGGGCAAACATACGGAAACACCTTCCTTTATGAAGTGATCCGATAGGACTTGAGAATGATAGGTGAGACCATTATACCACTTATTCCGTAATTTTACAGTTGATTCTGTGAAAATATGATTACAATGACGACAAAAAGCCTTACATCGTCCGATCCGATGCGACCAGAGACGATGTAAGGATGCAAGTTCTGGATTAAGCCCAAATCAAGGCGGCGCTTTAAACGAGCATCTTGCGGAATTCCGTAGTCAAGAGCGGCACGACTTCGAACAAATCGCCGACAATGCCGTAATCCGCCATCTGGAAGATGGGAGCCTCCGGGTCAATGTTGATTGCAATGATGACGCGTGATTGGCTCATTCCCGCCAAATGTTGAATCGCTCCGCTGATACCGCAAGCAAAATAAATTTCCGGCGTGACGACCTTGCCAGTCTGGCCGATCTGCAAGGCGTAGTCGCAATAGCCGGCATCGCAAGCTCCGCGTGATGCGCCGACTGCTCCGTTCAATACGCGAGCCAGCTGTTCAAGCGGCTTGAAGCCCTCCGAACTTTTGACGCCGCGCCCGCCGGACACGATAATTTTGGCTTCGCTCAAATCAATCGATCCGCTCATCTTCGTAACGACATCGCGGACTACGGTCCGCAGCGAAGGCGCGGGAGCGGGAAGAGCTACGACCGCAGGGGAGGATACCGGCGCCTGTGTCGGCAGCGCACCCGCTTCCGGTGTGAGTGCCGGGAAATTATTTGGACGAATCGTAATGATCCAGGGGTTCGAATGAGTCGTAAATCGCCGGGTCTCGAACGCCTTGCCTGCATAGACAGGGCGCCGGAAGGCGAATCCGTCCGAATCTGGCAAAATGGAGATGACATCGGAAATTTGCCCGGTGTGAAGGTGGGCGGCTAGCATTGGCGCAAGATCGCGTCCCATCGCTGTATGTCCGAAAAGGACGACCTCCGGCGATTCTTGCTCTACAAAAACGCGCAACGCAGAGAAGTACGCCTCCGAGTCGTAATATTTATATCGCTCATCCTCGGCGCAGTAGATTTGGGCGATTCCAGGCATAGACAAGCTTTGTACGGCTTCCTGCAATTCGTGCCCAATGACAAGCGCGATAATCCGGTCGCCGGCTGAGGCCATCTGCGCAACGGCGCCGAGCGCCTCGAACGATACCTGACGCAGTTGGTTCCCCCGCATTTCGGCGATGACAGCATAAGTGCGGCTCATATCGCATCACTCCTTTCTTATAATCAAATGCATTTTGCTTCTTCATGCAGCAAGCGAATCAGCTCTTGTACTTGAGCTGCGGTATCGCCTGCGATCAGAAGTCCCGCTTGACGCGGCGGCGGCGGCTCCAACGCCAGGCGTTCCGTACGGGGAGCCAGCGTGGGGACTTGCGGGAGCTCAGCGGCGGTGACGACGCGAATCGGTTTTCGTTTGGCTTTCATGATTCCCGGAAGAGAAGGATAGCGCGGATCGTTCAATCCTTGCTGCGCCGTAAATAGGGCAGGCAATGCTACATCGAGCAGCTCTGTATTTCCTTCGGCATCCCGATGCACCTTGACTAAGTTGTCTCCCGTTCGTTCTAGTACGGTAATGGCGGATACGTGCGGCATATCAAGCATCGTCGCAACGCGAACCGCAATCTGGGCGCTTCCCTGATCGACGCTGAAATGACCGCCAAAGATGATGTCCGGCTGCTGCTCCTGCAGGATGGATGCAATCCAAGATGAGATGACATATTCATCCTCCGCCGGCCCGCTTCCTTCTGGAGGAACGACATGGATCGCTTCGTCGGCACCCATGGCTAGGGCGGTGCGCAACGCTCCCTGTGAGCGCTCTGGACCTACAGTTAGCACGGTCACGGTGCCGCCATGCGCTTCCTTCCATCGCAATGCTTCTTCTACTGCGTATTCGTCGTACGGATTAATGACCCACTTTACTCCATCTTCCGAAGGTGCTCCGTCTATGAGGACGACCTTTTCTTCGGTATCGAAGGTTTGCTTGATGAGGACAAAAATGCTCATGAAATCACCTCGAGTTATGACTTCTTAATACATGATATGTCCGGACGGGCAAGATATCTCCTATTTTACCGCCGGACAACCTGGGAGATGAATTGCATTTTTTCTAACCAGTCTACATATCCATCAAGCAAGGGCAATCCTCCCGGCTGTTGTTTGGCAATAGTTACGCATATATTCACGTCAGACAGAGGGAGGAGGGGTTATGGAATGCTAATTTATGTTAAATGGCTTGTCCTTATTATCGTTGCTTCCATTGGCGTCGGCATGTTTGTCGAAATGATCCGCAGACGCGCGTTCTACATCCGTTATCGAATATTTCATCACGCGGAACGGCTGCACAAGCAACGGCTGTCGGGCAGGCTGCATCCGTACACACTCGGTCCAGAAGCGCTGAGTCATTAGCTGAAAGCGATTTCCCGGCCTGGATCGGAATCGCATGAACGCGGAATGGGGGCGGCCGGGGGATTCGAGGTGCTGGAGCTGAGCGCTATGCCACCTGTTGATGAGAACGATGAACTGCCATAACTGCAATTCGTATACTGAGAGAGGAAGGAGAGGGTAATCATGCTCGGCGAACGATCTTGGATTCGCTATTATCCCGCAGAAGTGGCTCCGTCCTTCGACTATCCGAAGCATAACGTCGCGCAGTTGTTGGTTCAGGCAGCCGCAGAGTACCCGGACCGGACGGCTATTGAATTTATGGGAGTGTCGCTAACGTACCGGGAGCTGCTTGAATCAGCTTACCGCTTTGCGAATGGATTGCATTCGCTTGGCGTAAAGACAAGTGACCGCGTTGCCATTATGATGCCGAATTGTCCGCACATGGTGATTGCGTACTACGGCACGCTGCTCATCGGAGGCATCGTCGTAATGACGAACCCGTTATATATGGAGGGGGAACTGGCGTTTCAATTAAATGACTCCGGAGCAAAAGTCATCGTGACGCTGGACATTCTGTTCCCGCGCGTGCACCTAATTAAGCGCAACACCCCGCTGCAGCAATTCATCGTCGGGTCCATCCGCGAATATTTGCCTTTTCCGAAAAGCTTGCTCTACCCGCTGAAGGCGAAAAAAGACGGTCAATCGCTGGACATACCCGATGTGCCGGGCGTGTTCCGCTTCAAGTCTTGGCTGAAGTCTTGTTCTGCAGATCCGGTCAGCTGTCCGGTCGATGCGGAGCATGATATCGCGATGCTGCAATATACGGGCGGAACGACTGGCACGGCAAAAGGCGTCATGCTAACGCATTACAATCTGGTGTCCAACGCGATTCAAACCGCTAATTGGTTTTTTGAAGCCCGCCGGGGACAGGAAATCTTCCTGGCCGCCTTGCCCTGCTTCCATGTGTTCGGTCTGACGGTGCTGTTGAACTATGCGATGCATCTGGCAGGCGTGCTCGTGCTGCTGCCGCGCTTTGATACGAAGCAAGTGTTGGAGACGATTCAGAAGATGCGTCCGACTGTCTTTCCGGGAGCGCCGACGATGTATATCGCAATCAATCACCATAAGGAGGTTCATAAGTACGACCTGTCCTCGATCAAGGCGTGCGTAAGCGGATCCGCCCCGCTGCCATTGGAGGTGCAGGAACGCTTCGAATCCATCACGGGAGGCAGGCTCATTGAAGGTTACGGGTTGACCGAGGCTTCGCCGGTCACGCACGCGAATCCGCTGAAGGGCTTGCGCAAGAACGGAACGATAGGCATTCCGTTTCCAGATACGGAGACGAAGATTGTTCATTCTGAGACGAGAGAGCCACTGCCTGCAGGGGAGATCGGAGAGCTCGCCGTACGCGGACCCCAGGTGATGAAAGGGTACTGGAACCGGCCGGAAGAGACGCAAGCGGTACTCAACGAGGGATGGTTGCTGACCGGTGATCTGGCGAAGATGGATGAGGACGGGTTCTTTACGATTGTGGATCGGAAAAAAGACATGATCAATGCCAGCGGGTTCAAAGTGTACCCGCGCGACGTGGAAGAGGTGCTGTTCGAGCATCCGTCAGTCAAGGAAGCCGTCGTCATCGGCGTGCCCGATCCGTATCGCGGCGAGACGGTCAAAGCCTTTATCGTTCGGTCAGAAGGCTTGAACGTAAGCGAGGAGAAGTTGGAGGAATGGTGCCGCGCAAGGCTGGCGGCCTTCAAGGTGCCCCGCATTTATGAATTCCGCGACGAACTGCCGAAGACGATGGTCGGAAAAGTTCTGCGGCGCAAATTGATAGAGGAGGAGACGCTGCGCAGGCAGCAGGAAAAAAAAGCAGGAGATTGAAACGAATCCGCCTCATTCTGAATAGAGTGGTATCTATATAGGACATCGTAAAATACATCTATACAACGGCCGATCGTTGGCATGGACGATCGGCCGCATTGTTTCACAGAACAGGTGCTGTAATCTTTGGGATGATCTGTAGATGAGCGTCGTATATACTATATATAGAAATGAGTACATAAACCATTCCGGTTAATTGTTATAAATAGCTGAACAATCGTGAGGTGGAGGCATATGAGTGAAACAAACAATGATCAGATGAACCGCTGGAACGAGATGGCCGAAAAGGCCAAAGCTTCATTTTGGGGATACTTGGGCTGCGAGCTAGTCCGTGTGGATGAATATGAGACTGTCGTAAAGCTGAAGGTGGAGCCGCATCACCTGAATATGATCGGCATCGTCCATGGCGGCGTGTTGAGTTCCTTGCTCGACAATACAATGGGAATTGCCGCTGCTGCGGCACGGCCGAACGCGAACGTCGTGACGAGCAATTTGAATGTTCATTTCGTGCATCCGCTCAAGGGCGGGACGCTGGAGGTACGCGCCCATGTTGTGAGCGCCACGACCCGGATGCTTACATTATATGGAACGGTTACCGACGATCAGGGCCGCTTGGGAACGATGGGAACAGGCACCTTTGTCGCCAAAGGATAGGTTATCGGTTGACTTTTACCGCCATTTTGTCATAATGACGTTAAGCTGCCTATAACTAGGCAAGGGTGAAAAAGGAGGACGATCTGCCATGAAGGCGTTGGTCGTAATTGATTATACGAATGACTTCGTTATCGGCCGGCTTCCGTGCGGACAGCCGGCTATTGATATTGAAGAGCGCATTGCGAATCTGGTGGAGAAGTTTACGGCTGCGGGCGACTATGTCGTGATGGCGGTCGACATTCATGAAGAGCAGGATCCTTATCATCCAGAAGCGGCGCTGTTCCCGCCGCACAACATTAAAGGCACGGACGGACGGCATTTGTATGGACGGGTGCAAGAGATATACAAGCAGAACGAAGCTCGCATATACTGGATGGATAAGACGCGCTACGACTCTTTTTGCGGTACGGACTTGGACATGCGCTTGCGTGCCCGAGGCATTCAAGAAGTGCATTTGGTAGGCGTGTGCACGGACATTTGCGTGCTGCATACGGCGATCGAAGCCTATAATTTGGGCTACAAGATTGTCATTCACGAAGATGCTGTCGCTACATTTAATGGACAAGCGCATGAATGGGCGCTGCAGCATTTCCGCAATACATTAGGAGCTTCTATCGTTAGCGGATATTAACGACAGACGATACCACCGACAGTAGGGACCTCAGAAAGAAGGATGAACTGATGAATACGTCTATGGCGTTACACACGGATAAATATCAAATCAATATGATGTACGCGCACTGGAAGCATGGTACGCATAACCAGCATACGGTATTCGAAGCTTTCTTCCGCAAGCTGCCATTTCACAACGGATACGCGGTATTTGCCGGACTTGAACGGATTGTGGAGTATGTCGAACAGCTTCGTTTTATGGATGAGGATATCGAGTATTTAAGTGAACAGGAAGAGCAGTACGATGCCGATTTTCTGGAGGAGCTGCGGAACTTCCGGTTTACCGGGCATATTGACGCGGTCCGCGAAGGCACGCTCGTCTTCGCGAACGAGCCGCTTATCCGTGTAGAAGGACGCGTCTTTGAGACACAATTAATTGAAACCGCACTATTAAACTTCATGAATTTCCAAACGTTGATTGCGACCAAAGCATCGCGGATCAAGCAGGTGGCGCACAACGATATTTTGATGGAGTTCGGAACAAGACGGGCTCAGGAAGCGGATGCGGCGTTGTGGGGAGCGCGGGCGGCTTACCTTGCAGGGTTCCATGCGACCTCGAACATGCTGGCGGGCAGACGCTTCGGCATTCCGACAAAAGGCACGCATGCGCACGCTTGGGTACAGAGCTTCGAAGACGAGCGGGAAGCATTCGAAGTGTTCTCCGAGGCGCTGCCTAACCAAGTAACGCTGCTGGTCGATACGTATGATACGCTGCACAGCGGCATTCCGAACGCCATTCAAATTGGCCTCGAGCTGAAGAAACGGGGCAAAGAACTGCAAGCGATTCGTCTGGACAGCGGCGACATCGCGTATTTGTCGATCCAGGCGCGGAACATGCTGGATGAAGCCGGCCTGACGGATGTGCAGATTTGCGCTTCCAACGATTTGGACGAGTATACGATCTCTGACTTGAAGCTGCAAGGTGCGCGCGTCGATATGTGGGGCGTCGGCACGCAGTTGATTACGGCATCGGATCAGCCTTCATTAGGCGGGGTATACAAGCTGGTGTCCCGGGAAGTCAACGGAGAGATGCATCCGACGATTAAAATATCGGCCAATCCCGAAAAGGTGACGACACCAGGCAAGAAGGATGTATACCGCATTATTCATAAGAAAAAGAAGAAGGCAATCGCCGACTACATCTGCTTATCGGAAGAAGACGACGTGGAACGCCGTTCCAAAATTAAATTGTTCGATCCAATTCACCCGTATATGCACAAATATGTAGATCAATACGATGCGGAACGACTCCTGCATCCGGTATACCGCGATGGTGAACTGGTATACAACCGACCGTCGCTGGATGAAATTCGGGACTATCACAAGCAGCAGCTGCAGCTATTCTGGCCCGAATATTTGCGCAAGACGAATCCAGAGCGATACCATGTCGATATAAGCACGAAGGCTTGGGAATTGAAGCGTGACATGATAGAAGCGTATGTGCAGGAAACAGAAGCGCGGCGCGTATTTCAGTCGGATAACGGCGACGGTGGAGAAGACGACGCGGACGACCACGGACGTGCGCGCTAAGGCGTCTGAATGTTGGGCGCTCAATTGTCCATTTCATGTGTAATTAACGGTATTCATTATATTCGGCATATTCATTCATGTGGCTGAGCTTGCTTATCAGGGTGCCGAATGATGGAATAAGGATGAGTCTAATGGGGAGGAGCGGGAAAAATGAGCGAGGTCGATCTTACGGCGCGATGCCGCACAAGCGAGGTATTCACAGCTCCGCATGGCTTTACCAATGGCGTAGAAGGACCTGCGTGCGACAAGGACGGCAATTTGTACGCGGTCAATTATGAGCGTGAAGGCACGATTGGACGAGTTACGCCCAAGGGCGAATGCTCCGTCTTTCTCGAACTTCCAGAAGGAAGCGTCGGGAATGGAATTCGCTTTAACCGCAACGGCGAAATGCTGATCGCGGATTATGCAGGCCACAACATATACCGGTATGCGTTCGATACGAAGCGGCTTGAGGTGCTGGCGCATAACCCGGACATGAATCAACCGAACGATATTGCCATTATGGCCAATGATATCGTCTTCGCCAGCGATCCGAATTGGAGCCATGATACCGGACAATTGTGGCGCATTCTTCCAAATGGCGAGATGACGCTGTTAGAGACGGGGATGGGCACGACTAACGGGATTGAGGTCGGCCCCGATGAAGCAACGTTATACGTCAACGAATCCGTTCAGCGCCGGATATGGGCCTACGACCTGGATGAACAAGGCAATATATCCAATAAAAGATTGTTCCGCGAGTTCCCGGATTACGGGCTGGACGGCATGCGCTGCGATACGGAGGGCTATTTGTACGTGAGCCGGTTCGGCAAAGGGACCGTGGCTATCTTCTCGCCGGAAGGCAATCTTGTCGAGGAAGTGCGCCTGCATGGCAGCAATTGCACGAACGTAACGTTTGGCGGGGAAGACGGACGAACAGTATACGTAACGATGATGGATCAAGGCAACGTGGAGACGTTCCGGGCAGAGCGGCCGGGACGGTGCCGGAGACTGTTCGGCCTTGTGTAGCGGAATGATCTGCGGCGGCCTCGCTGTACTGTATGACAGGCGAAGCTCAGCGTTGCAGGATAGGTCCGGCATGTTGTAACGGCAGCGTGAACGCAAAAAAATGGCGGGGCAGGGAAGAGGCTATTCCTGCTCCGCCATTTTCGCTTATGGTTGAAAAATCCACCCTTGGCTTAATTGAGGCAACCCGCGAGCGGGAACCGTCCGCAGACCTTGTGGGACAGCCCCTTCATGTTTAACCGCGCCTTGCTGCCACCGCGACGAACAGATTTATTTCTCGGGAAAGCGCACAATGTTACAGTATCCTGCTTTCCGTGACAAAAGTCGACGCCGATATGCACCCGATGGCCGATTATGCTTGCTTATTTATTTGCTGTTTCGCAATAAAATGACAGAAACTGCCATATTTCCCGGGAATCGCCGATGGGCAATTCCATTAGAGCGGAAGTAAAGCAACGTTATCCCGCTGCTTCAATTGCTCGATCATGCCATACCAAGCCTCGGGCTTGTTCGGCAGCACGGCGTAATACCATTGCAGGAACGCAACGATAAGCTCTGCCGGCACGTCATGCCTATGATCCTGCATCGGCATGAAGCAGAAGTCGAGTCCGCTGACCGCTTCGCCGTCGTTGGACCATGAGGGATGCACATACGGGAAATCCAATCTTTCATAGCCGAGGTGAGACAGCACCTCGCGCCGAACGACGGGATCCATCGGACGCACGCCTCCGAACGAAAAATCTTCTACGCGGTAAGGGTCGTAGATTTCGGCAAACATGCCGATCAGCGATGTGCCCGCCTCTTTAGCGGCTTGCAGCAGATCGCGTTCCCGCTCTTTGTACAAAAAGCGGCCGATGCCGAGTCCGGGTTGGCCGATAATGGTAAAGTCAGTCATTGCTACGTTCAGCGATTCCACGAAGCGATATTCGGTCGCGCCGACGACTTCCTCGCCATGGACAGCGACGAATACGCGAATATCCGGGTCCTCCAGCGGTTCTTTCCATAAATTGAATTCCAGCACTTCCTCTTTCGGAAAAATGCGGCCCATTAACGTGTGCATTTGGGCAAACAAAGGATCTTCTATAGATTGAATGCGAACATATCGCAATGCTGTCATGGCATAACATCCTTTCCTTGAACGTAATTGTATATCATTGCATTTGCATACTGCATAGCCAGGATGTTCATACTCGTGCCGTTATCGCCGGGAGCTCGCGCCGAACGGATTGCGCCATTCCATGAGAAGCCCGAAATTGCACGATTCTTCATCCTCAAGATAATCCGGGACGATGGCGACAGGTGTCCGTCCGCAGCGCAGCAGAAAGCTTACGACGGGATCATGCCATCTTCCTTCCATGATGCCTTCCACATATTGTTCGATCGAACACCGGGCTGCGGCACGTCCGTAGCCGGGCATGCGCGCACCGCCGAGAAGGCGCTCCAATCCGAGCTGGACGACCGTTGCGCACATGGCCTGCATCATCAGCTTGCCGATGCCGCACTTGCGATAATCGGGCCGCACGCTAATATCGACCACGTATAGCGTATTGCCGTCTGGACGATGCGTTCGGATGTAACCGTTATCTGTCGCCTTATACCAAGGCAGGTGCTTCTCATTCGCCTCTGTCTGGATGATAAGGGCGGTCATCGAACCGATGAGCACGCCGTCCATTTCGGCACATAATGCCCCTTCGGGAAAGATGCGCGCATGGTTCGCAATCTGGTCCGTATTCCACCATAACTCCGATGGAAACGGTGGTGGGAAGCAGTCACGCTGGATATCTATAAGCGCTTCCATATCCTCCAAGGTATAGTTGCGCAGCGTGACAAGCCGCGGCTTGTCATCGAATATGACATATAGCGATTGGCGGAACATGCGCCCCCTCCTTACCAATCCGTATATAGATCGGTGCGGCGATCACGCCAAGTCGTGACCGAACCGCGTTCACGCACTTGCTGCAGCAAAGAGACATCCAAGTCGGCCGTTACGATCATATCGTTGTTGATTTCACCTTCAATCATGATGCCGCGCGGCGGAAACGGGATATCGTTCGGCGTGATCACGGCGGCCTGACCGTAATTCAAGCGCATCAAGTCCACGGTAGGCAGCGATCCGACCGTGCCGGTCGCCACGACGTACACTTGATTCTCAATGGCGCGGGCATGGCAGCAATAACGCACGCGATAAAAGGCTTGGCGGTCGTCCGTGCAGGAAGGACAGAAGATGACGTCCGCGCCTTGCGCACGCACCATGCGCACAATTTCTGGAAATTCAATATCGTAGCAGGTTAAAATGGCGATCGTTCCTTTTTCGGTATGAAAGACGCGTACGCCTTCTCCGGCAGCCATGTTCCAATCCTTCACTTCGAAAGGAGTAATATGCAGCTTCGCCTGCTCTTCCACCTTGCCGTCAGGGTAGAACAGATGAGCGACGTTATATAGTTTATCGTTGCGCGTTATGACATGCGTGCCTCCGATAAGATGCATGTTATATTGCTTCGCGAGCCCGGTGAACAAAGCGCGGTAGGCTTCGGTAAACTGCGGCAGATCCTGTATCGCCAGCGCTTCTCCCCGTTCGTCGCCGATGGACATTAATTGTGTCGTCATAAACTCGGGAAAGAGCACAAATTCGGCTTCGAATTCCGCGGCCGTCTTCACGTAATGCTCGACCTGCTGAGCGAATTGTTCAAAGCTGTTAATCGTATGCAGATGGTATTGTACGGCAGATACGCGCATTTTCATTGCGACACCTCCAAATGATGGCTTAGTAACCTCTACCATTATGAGGCAGAAATAAAGACAGAGCAAGCTGTACCTGAAAAAAGGAAAGCGGGCTTCTGAATGGAATATTAATAATAATAATAGTAAAGGGAGTGAGAATGTGAAGCATTCGGATACCGCTTTGCATCATGCGGGCGGCAAGGAGTTCTATCCGGGATGTATAACTGATGTGTCAGGCATCAAGCTGGGCAATGCACAGGATGATGCCGCCTTAACGGGCTGCACGGTCATCATTGCGGAGGAAGGAGCGGTGTGCGGCGTCGATGTGCGCGGTTCCGCGCCAGGCACCCGCGAAACGGAGCTGCTTCATCCGACTGCGCTCGTACAGCATATTCACGCTTTGTGCCTGAGCGGCGGCAGCGCGTTTGGGCTGGAAGCATCGCATGGCGTGATGCGTTATTTGAAGGAGCAGGGGATTGGGCTGGATGTCGGGGTCGGCAAAGTGCCTATCGTGCCATCAGCTATCCTATTTGACTTGGGCATAGGCGATCCGAATGTTACACCGAATGCTGCGATGGGCTATGCCGCTGCGCGCGATGCCATTGATACCGCGTGCCCGCAAGGCAATATTGGAGCTGGCATGGGAGCTACGGTCGGAAAATATGCAGGTCCCGCTCGGGTGATGAAGGGCGGCTTCGGCACCGCTTCGGTCCAGCTGCCAGGGGGGCTTGTGGTCGGAGCGGCGGTTGCGGTCAATGCGATCGGCGAGGTGCGGGATCCGAAGACCGGAATGACGTTGGCGGGGGCAAGGCAGGAAGCCGCAGGCAGCTTCATTGAACCGTTGAGCTTCTTGACACATATGGCGAACCCATTCGGACATACGCGTCCAGGAACGAATACGACGATTGCGGCGCTTGCCTGCAACGGTGATCTGACGAAGACGGAGATGACCAAGGTGGCGCAAATGGCGCATAACGGTCTTGCGCGCACAATCTATCCGGTCCACACGATGTATGATGGGGATACGGTCTTCGCCATGACGACGGGTGGCGTCGCAGCTTCGGTGGATGTAGTCGGCATATGGGCGGCGGAGGTGCTCGGCTATGCAGTTCACAATGCGATCATTGCGGCGGAGTCGGCCGGAGGCGTTCCGGCTTGGCGCGATTGGCAGCCGCATTCATGAAGAAGAAGCGCACGGGAATGGATTCCCGGTGCGCTTTTTTGATCCTGGACAACACTATATTATTGTATATTCCACTTAAAGCACGATTTCCTCCGCTATACCTGCATATTAGCCAGGGAAGACCGAAGAGACGGCTTGCTTCAGCACGCTTGCCGAATGGTGCAGCTTCTGCTTCTCATCTTCCGAGAGGTGAAGCTCATACACATCGCGAATCCCTTGGCGGTTGACGACAGCCGGGACGCCGATATAGACATCGTCGAGCCCATATTGTCCGGTTAACAAAGTAGATACCGACAATACGGAATTCTCATTGCGGAGAATCGCCTTGGTCAGGCGCGCGAGTCCCATCGCGATGCCATAATATGTGGCGCCTTTGCGTTCGATGATATGATAAGCGGCGTCGCGCACATTGATAAAAATATCGTTCAGTTCCCCGTCCGTTGGCTTGCCGTGCGTCTTCCGGTAATCTTCGAGCGGTTGGCCGCCGATGCTGACGTTGCTCCATGCCGGAAGCTCGGTGTCTCCATGTTCGCCGATAATGTAGGCGTGGACGTTGCGAGGATCGACCTCAATCTGCTCTCCGAGCAAAAAGCGAAGGCGCGCCGTATCCAAAATCGTACCGGAACCGATGACGCGATTGGCTGGCAAGCCGGAATATTTCCATGTCGCGTATGTAAGCACGTCAACCGGGTTCGTGGCAACCAGAAACAGGCCGTCGAAGCCGCTGCTCATGACCGATTCAACGATAGACTTGAATATTTTCGCGTTCTTTCCGATAAGATCGAGACGTGTTTCACCCGGAGCTTGGTTCGCGCCGGCTGTGATGACGACCAAATCGGCGTCTTTACAATCGCTGTAGTCACCAGCCCAAATGCGCATATTGGATGCGAATGGAAGGCCATGGTTCAAATCCATTGCGTCGCCTTCCGCTTTTTTGTGATTGGCGTCAATAATAACTAATTCGGAAGCTAAGCCTTGATTGAACAAGGCGAATGCATAGCTGGATCCGACGAATCCCGAACCGATCAATGCGATGCGGGATACTTTGGATACTTGGGTCATAGTAAGTATTGCCTCCTTTGTGCTCTTTGAAGCATTAGTCAACTTATTCAAAATATGCGACAATTAAATTTTAACCAATATTCATATATATAGCCAACCTAAAATGAAAATTTTCATGAAAGGCTGCTTCACGGAGGCAGCGGAAGAGGCGAATGCAACAAAAACGCCATTTGCAGGAACGGGATGAAGGAGTTATCTTTAAATCATGGATATAAAATCATGCAGATAATGATATGAATTCGAAGGGGGCTGCAATAATGGCGCTTTTGACGCTGAAAGTGGAAGGGATGACTTGCGGACATTGCAAGCAGTCGGTCGAGCGGGCCGTTGCCGATATCGGTGGGCAAGCGCAGGTGGATCTGGCGGCGAAGCAAGTGAGCGTCACTTATGACGAGACAGCAGTAAAGCCGGATCGGATTCGCGAAGCGATTGAGGATCAAGGCTTCGACGTCGCCCCGTGAGCGCGCTATCACGATTCGAGGTGAAAAGTTGGGTGTTTTCATCGATTTCTCCACATGGTATGATCGAACATAGAAGGGAACTGAATGAATAAAGGAGGTCCGTAGATGCAGTTACGAGTGACACCAAAGGCAGCACAACGGTTTCAGAGCGATTGGGGATTTGCGGCAGGAGATACGGTGCGCGTATTCGTGCGCTATAGTGGATTCAGCGCTAAGGGACCTTACTCTTTCGGCATCATGAAAGACAGTCCGCAATATCCTGGCGTAACCGAGGTCGTAGACGGCATTACATTCTACATGGAGCAGAACGATCTGTGGTTTTTGGACGATCGTGAGCTGACGTTGGATGAGAACGGGGAAGACATCGTGTTCCTGAATGAAGGAATGTCCATATAGTTTGTTCCTTTTCACTGATTTGGCGCTTCTAGACAAGCTGAGGCGAGCCCTTGGCTCGCCTTTTTGCAGTATCTGCTCGTCCGTTTGGAAAAAGCACTTGTCATCTGTTGCAAGACAGTTTATAATCGTTCTCAATTGGAAGGGTGTCCATCACGTTCCAACTTAATTGCATATCAGGGAACAGGTGCTTTGCGAACATGTCAAAGCTTAATAGGGAAGTTCGGTTCAATTCCGACGCGGTCCCGCCACTGTAACAGAAGAGGTGTAGCCTTGAGGCCACTGGTTCTTGCAACCGGGAAGGCCGCTACCGCCGATGACGCTGAAGCCAGGAGACCTGCCTGTTCTAGCAGCACTGATTGTACCTACGGGAGATAGGGAAGTGTTCGTAAACATGGAAATCGCTTGTCGATGTTCGGCGCAGCCGGACGGCCCGACAGGAGGGCGATCTTCATTATTCCGTCATGGACGTTTACGGGACATCTCTGTTAGTTGGCAGGATGTCCTTTTTGTGCGTTGGCGAAATCATGTTGTACGCTAATTCCGTGTTAACAGATAGAAATTCTACCTGTTTGTCCCGCGGGGAAATCACATAAGGAGAGGAGCAAGGATAATGACAGCATCATCAGTAAAGACAAGTGCGGCAGGATATCCGCGCATCGGTTATGATCGCGAATGGAAGAAAGCGTTGGAGCAGTATTGGGCGAAAAAGATTTCGGCTCAGGAGTTGGAGCAGGAATTAGACAAGATCGAGCTGCAGCGCTTGGCCAACATGCATAAAGCCGGTCTCGATTACATTCCTGTAAACGACTATTCTTGGTACGACCATGTGCTCGACATGACGACGATGTTTGGACTCATCCCTTCACGTTATTCGTATGAGGGCGGGGAAGTATCGCCCGATCTCATGTTTGCCCTTGCGCGTGGAACTCAAGATGCACTCGCTTGCGAGATGACGAAATGGTTCAACACGAACTATCACTATATTGTGCCGGAATGGGAAGGGCGCGCGCCCCAGCTTACGGCCAACCGGCCGCTGCAGGCTTATCGCAAAGCGAAGCTCCAGCTTGGCATCGAAGGCAAGCCGGTCATTATTGGCCCTTACACGTATGTGCGCTCCTTGAAAGGGGTTCCCGCAGGAGAGCGCCTGCAGGTGCTGAAGCAGTTCATCAGCGTATACAGCGACATTCTCCGCGAGCTTGAAGCGGAGGGCGTTCCGTGCGTACAGCTGGATGAGCCGGCGTTCGTGTTGGAGATGAAACCGGAAGATTGGCAGGCTGTGCAATCCGTGTATGAACAGCTGCGGACGGCGGCTCCATCGCTTCCGTTATGGGTGCAAACTTATTTCGATGCGGTCTCGGATTATGAAGCTTTCGTTCAACTGCCCGTCAATACGCTGGGGTTGGATTTCGTCCATGGCAAGGCGCGGAACGAAGCGGCGCTGCGCAAGTCGGGCTTCCCTCAGGATAAAACGCTGGCGCTCGGCGTGATCGACGGACGAAACATATGGCGTACTGATCTGCTGGAAGCGGCCGTGTGGCTGGAATCCGTTGCGAGCATCGTGCCGCAACAGCGTTGGATCGTGCAGCCATCGTGCAGCCTGCTGCATGTGCCGCTGACGGCGACACGCGAGACGGAGCTTCCGGAAGCCATTCGCCATGCGTTGGCATTCGCCGATGAGAAGCTGGAGGAGACGGTGCAATTGGCCCGTCATATCGCACAGCCTGGCGAGGCAAGCCGCGCCGTCTTGGATGACAGTGCCGCGAGTGTCCTCTCATGGCGCAACGAGCCTTCACGCCAGCGCGCAGAAGTCGTGCAGGCATTGCACGAGCTGCTGGCAGAGGAGAAGGCGAAAGGGATTAAGCGCACGCCTTATGAAGAGCGCCGAGTGCTGCACGCTAAGCGCTGGCCGGAGCTTCCGCTCTTGCCGACGACGACGATCGGCAGCATGCCGCAGACGGCGGATATTCGCCGGGCAAGGCTGCGTTACCGGAAAGGCGAGTGGGATGCCAACACGTATGAAACTTTCCTGGAAGAAGAGATGACGCGTTGGATTCGCATCCAGGAAGACATCGGCATCGACGTGCTCGTACATGGCGAGTTCGAGCGTACGGATATGGTGGAATACTTTGGCGAAAAATTGGACGGCTTCGCCTTCACGAAATTCGGCTGGGTGCAATCTTACGGCTCGCGCTGCGTTAAGCCGCCGGTTCTCTACGGCGATGTCGCGTTCAAAGAGCCGATGACCGTAAAAGAGACGGCGTTCGCCCAGTCGTTGACCGCACAGCCGGTTAAAGGCATGCTCACCGGTCCGGTGACGATTCTGAACTGGTCGTTCGTCCGCAATGACGTTCCGCGCGAACAAGCGGCATTCCAGCTGGCTTACGCGCTTCGTCAAGAGATAGCCGCGTTGGAGCAAGCTGGCATCGGAATGATTCAAGTGGATGAACCAGCGGTGAAGGAAGGCATGCCGCTCAAGGCGGAGGATGCCTCCTATTACACGGAGTGGGCAGTGCTTGCGTTCCGTCTGGCTACATGCGGCGCGAAGCCTCAGACGCAAATTCATACGCATATGTGTTACTGCGATTTCTCTGATATGGTGGACACGATTCGTAAAATGGACGCCGACGTCATCTCGCTTGAGACCGCACGCAGCGGCGGAGATATGATCGCCACGCTGGAGAAGCAGCATTATGAGCTCGGAATCGGCCTTGGCGTGTATGATATTCACAGTCCGCGCGTGCCTTCCGTGGAAGAGATGAAGCAGCTGATTGAGCAGGCGTTGGCCGTGCTTCCTGTCGAATCGTTCTGGATTAACCCGGATTGCGGCTTGAAGACGCGTCATGAGCCGGAAACGGTAGCGGCCCTTCGCCACATGGTAGAGGCAACGAAACAAGTGCGCCAGCAAAGAGGAGTTGCGGAGAAGCAGCCGCTCGGATAAGCGGAGCATTGAATATATAGGCAGAAGTGAAGTGAACAAGACACGTCCATCCGCATGATATGACACGGGATTGTTGCATCCCGTGTCTGTAACAAGGATGGACGTGTTGTTGCATCCGGTTAGAGCAGCGATTCCGCGCCGTCAATCACAATTTGAGCGCCGGTGATGTGGCTTGCCGCATCGGATGCCAAAAAGGCCACCAGGTCGGCAACCTGTTCGGGAGATCCCGGCCCATGCTCAAGCGGCTGGCTGCCTTCCGGGTACGTCATCGGTATTTCGATGTCCTTCACGGAAGGTTTCCGGTTCGTATTCTCTTCAATGCGCGTGTCAATGGCCCCTGGACAAATGGCGTTGACCCGGATTTTATAACGGGCGAGCTCCAGCGCAGCCATTTTGGCAAATGCCACCTGACCCGCCTTGGAAGAACTGTAAGCGCTCATGCCGAATCCCGAGAATTTGGTGCTCCCGTTAATGGAGCTCGTTATGATGATGCTGCCGCCTTGCTTTTTCAAATAAGGCAGGGCATATTTCACGGTGACGAAGGTTCCGGTCAGGTTGACCTTGATCGTCTCCTCCCAATCCTCGACTTTCATCTCTTCGATGGAGGAGAGCACGCCGTTAATTCCCGCGTTCGCAAATACCGCCTTAATGTCTCCGCATTGCTCTGCAACCTGTTTGACGGCGTCTTCTACCCGCTTAGGATCTTTTAAATCCACATCATACGAATATGCTTGTCCAGGAAACCGCTTGGCAATGTATTCTTCCGTCTGCTGTGTGCGCTCGTTCTTCAGATCGAACAGCGCGACAGTCATGCCGGCCTCCGCCAAGCGTATCGCGGCCGCCCGGCCGATGCCCGAGCCTGCTCCGGTAACGATGGCTGTTCCTGTCATCTGATGTGTGGCAGCGGAATGCTGCGTATTCATATATCGTGGCTCCTTTCTTTTTATCAACATAGTTTGATGATTCATGTTGGCAGTGATTCACGTCTTGCGGATTTGGTTAAACCTTCCTTAACACACAGTTTGCAGCACATCGTGTGAGCAACAATGATCTATGTTATAATGGATATGTAAACGAATACATTATTCCTGTTTCCATCCGCATGACATAGGAAAACAGAGAGGTGGGTTCAGACATGCGCTGGTTTAAACGTCGGAAACAACAACAGAAGCAACAAATTGCTCCTATACATGTGTCCTTGCAAGACGTAAAAAGAGCGGTGCTCCAGTTCGAGAACGACATGCCTGAACAAATTCAACGCACGACATTGCTGACAGAGGATCAAAGCATTGATCTGAAGCGTATCAGCCGATACCTGGGCGGCGTATCGGATCAGAAGTTCTATATGTCCCGTTATACGTATGAAATTTTCGAAGAGAATGATAAGCTCATCCCTCTTTATTTGGATATGGTTCAGAGCGCGGTTGACGATTATATGGACGAGCATCCGGATCTGCCCGTCATGACCGGTACCCGGAACCGGCAAGTGCATTATGATTTGTTAATGCAGCGGCATTATTTGAAGGAGAAGCCTCCTATCCCGCTTTATCTAACGACCGAGCAGTTCCTGCTTACGCATGAACCGGATTGGCATCGTTCCGAACTGACTCAGTAATAGGTGAAGGACTCTTTTCCCCCAGTGGGATTCGGGTCCTTTTTTGCGCGTAGAAATGATATGCTAATAGAGGTTGTTCAAAAGTCTCTTTTGATCAAGGCAAAGAAGAGGTGCGCCATGGACATCATCGGCTGGATTGCAGAACAGAAGATTCAAGAAGCGCAGAAGGAGGGACAGTTCGATAACCTGGAAGGGCACGGCAAGCCATTGCAGATTAAGGATTTGTCGCATATACCGGAAGACCTCCGCGCGGGCTATATTGTGCTGCGGAATGCTGGCATATTGCCGGAGCCGCTGCAAATGAAGCAAGAGATTGTGCGATTGGAGCAATTGCTTCAAGCTTGTGCCGCTCATAATGACGATTCTCGGCACAGCATCCGCAAGCAATTGAGCGAACGCCGGATCCGGCTGCAAATGCTGATGGAAGAGCGCGGCTGGACACAAAGTTCCGCTTTCCTGCAATATGAAGCAGGTATTAGGAATAAGCTAGCCGAGAAAGAAACGAAGCAGGAAACCGAGTGACAGCCGCAGGCGGGTGAATCGCGCCCGATGAATGGTTCCACTTCGCAAATGACACTCTATAAATGCATGTTCCGGCAGTGAACTGCCTGAGAACCAGGAAACATACTATCAGAAGGAACGGAGCGCGGCACATATGTCTACCTATTGGCAGCAGCTAGAACAAGAGCTTCCCCAGTGGTTGGAGGAGAACAGAAAGGCAGCGGAAAAAGGAGCAGTCGCCACGTATATTCCAGGTTTGGCCAATGCTCCGCGCGATGCGCTATGCATCTCACTGCTTGGCACGCAAGGCGAGCAGGCTCACGCAGGCGATTGCGGCTTGATGTTTACGATGCAGAGCATCTCGAAGGTGTTCTCTCTGCTGCTCGCTCTATTGGATAGCGGAGAGGCTAAGGTGTTCGAGAAGGTAGGCATGGAACCTACCGGCGATGACTTCAATTCGATCTTGAAGCTTGAGCTGGTGGACCCTGGCAAGCCATTCAATCCGTTCATCAATGCAGGCGCGATTGCGATCGCCTCGCTCATTGAAGGTCAAAGTCCGCGCGAGAAGGCGGAACGGATGCTGGAATTTGTGCGCACGTTGGCAGACGATGACACGCTGACATGGAATGAGCACGTGTACGAGTCCGAGAAGGCGACGGCGCATCGCAATCGCTCGCTTGCTTATTTTTTGAAGGATAACGGAATTCTTGAGGATGATGTGGAGCCTACGCTTGAAGTCTATTTTCGCCAATGCGCCATTGAAGTGAATACGACGCAGCTGGCCCGGATGGCGCTCGTGCTGGCCAATCGCGGCTGCGACCCGGTGACGGGAAAATGCTTCATTCCGAGACATTACGTGCAAATCGTCAATTCGTTCATGGTAACGTGCGGCATGTACAATGCCTCCGGCGAATTTGCGATTCAAGTCGGCATTCCGGCGAAGAGCGGAGTATCCGGCGGAATTCTCGCGCTCATTCCGGGACAAATGGGCATCGGGCTTGTCGGCCCTTCGTTGAACGAGAAGGGGAACAGCGTCGCAGGCGTACAACTGCTGGCAGCATTGTCCGAACGCTATGATTGGAGTATTTTTTAAAAAGGGACACATCTTTTTCTTGCTATTCATAGGCTGTCATATAACGTATGTAAGGGAAGGCGACGATTTTACCGATTTTTCCATAAATAAAGGAGTGAAGTCATGTCACCTTATGTGCCAGGAGCCGCTTACCGCATCGGCTCGATTGAGCGCATCGGCCCCGTGCAGCCTGTGCGTCCCGTGTCGCAGCCTCCGATTAGGCCGGATGAATACCCGCCTGTCAACCCGTCGTTATTCGTCACGTCCGCGTCGAACTCTCATCAGCTTGCGCAGCAGGCCGCCAAAGTGCTGGAGCGGATTCGGCAGTCCAAGGAGCTGGCAGGCAACATTATGGACGCCGCGCAGCGCGGCAATGAAACGGAAGTGATCCGGCTTATCCGCGGTGCCGGCGCATCTTCCGTGTTGGCTGTCAAAATTTCCCCCGACGGCATTCAATTGATTTTTAGAACAGAAGAAGCATCGGAGAGCTGCTGTGAGCTCGTCGTGAAGATGCGCTGGAATTGAATGCTCAAGCGCCAGATAGACACCAGAACAGGCGTATCGCTCTCCATTATCGCAGCTCTGCTCATCCTCGTCATCTTTGGTTTGTTTCATATCAGGCATGATCCCGGTCCTTATAAGTATCGATACGAGACATTTACAAGCCAAGAGCGGATCCAGCTTCATATCATCAGAACGGCAGCGGACAATATCGAACCGATCTCGATAGCGACGAACTTGAAGGACAGCGGTTATATGGGAATCAACGCAGGCTTCTTTTACGAAGGGAAGCTGCTCAGTATCGCGATTGTGAATGGTGCCGCCGCAAACGGGGGGCTCGCGGACTATGGCTCCGGCGGGAGCAATGTCAAATATGAACGCGGGACCTTCGTTTTCGACAAACTGGCAAAGAAGTCTTCGATTCAAGTCGTACAAAGCGCAGCGGACATTCAAGTCTTGGACCGGGCGCAGTATTGGGCAGTCGGCGGTGTTAGCATGAGCTTGAACAATCCGCGCTGGAAGGAGCGGGCGGAGCAAGAAGCGCTGCCAGCTATGAATGAGGCCCGCTTGCGTTCCGGCATCCTGCATGATGAAGCGGCAAAAGCATATGCGGTTGTAACCCCGGATCGCGTGACCGCAGAGCAGTTCAGGCAGGCAATACGTGAGTACATGAACATGAAGAGGATTAGTGGAGACGGTATCTTTCTGGACGGCGACGGTTTGGCGCAGTTATATGCGCATGAGCAATACATACGGGGCGATGAGCGCAAGGTGTACGCCATGCTGCGTCTGCTGCAATGAAGATCCCGACTGGAGCAGACTGCACGGCGCGCATAACAAAGAGCGCCTGACCTTGTACAGATCAGACGCTTTGAGGCTGGGGTATGATTGCTATTCGGCTGCAGACGAATTAAAATGTCTCGTGAATGACGGTGCGTTCAACCGGGAAGCGTCCTGAACCATGAGCCGGGGCAGCCGCCTGTCCCAACGTAATCAGCATGACTGGCACGTAGCGGTCAGGGACTTGGAATGTCTTAACGAGCTCATCGCGGTTAAATCCGCCGATAGGACATGTGTCATAGCCTTTTGCTTTGGCAGCAAGCATAAGCTGCATCGCCGCCAAGGAGCCGTTGCGAATCGCCTCCTCGACGCCAATCGTCGCGGAGGACGCGTAAGCGCGTTGAATGTTGCCTATGAGTGTATCGTACACCTGCTGCGTAATCGCGCCGGAGTTCAATGCTTCGCCATAGATTTCGTCTGCCACGAGGCCCGCTTGCGTATCGCCAAGGACGACGATAACGGCAGAGCTGTCGACGATCTGCTGTTGGTTATAGGCAATCGGAAGCATGCGTTGCTTGTTCTCTTCTTCTTGAATGACGAGAAAGCGCCAATGCTGCAAGTTCCACGAAGAAGGCGCCGTGCCGGCTAACTCCAATATTTCGTTCAACTCGGCTTCGGGAATGCGGACATTGGGCACATATTTGCGGACGGAATGGCGGGAACGAATCGTTTCATTTAATGTTGATGTCTGTATATTGTTCATAGGAAGGGATCATCCTTTCGCTTTGTTCATGCTGAATGAGTGCTGCACGCTATTTAAAAGCATGCTTCAAATTATAACTAACTTATAAATAGTAACATGATTAATGTTACTGCTACAATACGCAATTTGAATATTCACTGTGCGTAATGTTAGCTTCCCAAGCCAGTGAAATTGTTATGCTTAAGGCCAAATCATATATCCAAGAAGAATAGTGATTTGCCGCCGCCCGCGAGGATAGCTGATTGCAATGCGCTTGCCAAATGTCGATAATATGTGTAACGGCCTGCCTGCGATGCAGCGAGTCCAAAGCCGCAGCTAAGGTCGATAAGAGCAACGAATAAGACAGCGGAGAGGATAGGTATGCCATATAACGAAAATGAAGCAAATACGGAGCAGCGAATTCAGATTGGTCTGGCTGGATGGGGAGATCATGATGCCATATATGAGCAAGGAACGAAAGCTAACGAAAAGCTTGGCGTGTATGGATCGCATTTTCCGCTGGTGGAGCTTGATAGCTCGTTCTATGCGGTGCCGACGCCAGATCGCATGATAAGCTGGAGCGAACAAACGCCGGAGCGGTTCGGCTTCATCGTCAAGGCTTATCAAGGCATGACCGGACATTCACGGGGAAAGATTCCGTTCGATGATGCGAAGACGATGTTTCAGGTGTTCCGGGAAGCAGCGGAGACGCTTCATGCAGAGGGCAAGCTGAAGGCAGTCTTATTCCAATACCCGCCATGGTTCAACTGTGTGCGCAAACATGTAGACACGTTGCGCCGGACGAGAGAGTGGATGGACGGCTTGCCGCTGGCATTGGAATTTCGCCATCAGAGCTGGTTCACTCCCGACATGCGCGGGCGAACACTCGCTTTTATGCGGGAAGAAGGCTGGATTCACAGCGTGTGCGACGAACCGCAGGTGGGCGAAGGCTCTGTGCCTACCGTGCTTGAACCGACGCATGACGGAGCCACGATGGTGCGCTTGCACGGTCGCAACGCTTCCGGTTGGCAATCGTCTGGCCAGCCGAACTGGCGGGAAGTCCGTTATTTGTACCGGTATTCGGAACAAGAGCTGGCGGAATGGAAGCAGCATCTGCATACCTTGCTGCAATCGACCAAGCAATGCTGGGTCATCTTCAACAACAATTCAGGCGGTGACGCAGCTTCCAATGCGAAGCAGCTTATGAAGATGCTGCATATGAATGTTCCGCCGATGCCGCTGGAGCAGATGACACTATTTGAATGATATAAAGGGAAAAATAAGTAAAGTAAGCAAAAGCCCGGTCATAACGATCGGGCTTTTGCTCATCTTAGACAGCCTTCCCATTTATGCTGGGAAGGCTGTTTTGTCAGCGGGATGCAAGCAATTGAATGCGATTGCCTGAAGGATCGATCGCGAACAGAAGCTCGTTCTCTGTCTTCACGGGCGCTCCGATCTCCGCTAACCGTTGCAGAACTTGCTGGCGTTCAGCGTCACCGGGCAATACGAGGGAGAACCATTTCAACCCGATGCTGCCTGGAGCGGGCTCAGGAGCTCCTTCGCCGTTCCACGTGTTAAGCCCGATATGGTGGTGATATCCGCCGGCCGAGACGAACAGTGCCCGATTGCGAAACGGGATCGTAATGTCCATTCCCAGTCCATCGCAGTAGAACGTCTTCGCCGCCTGTAAATCTGCGACGTGCAAATGGATATGACCGATTATCGTTCCGGACGGAAGACCGGTCCATGGCGTATCATCAGCCGCGGCCAACAGCCCGTCTCCATCAAGCGGATCGCTGACGAAAGGCAGCTCGCCGTCGCGCCATACCCATTCCGATCGCGGACGATCCGCATAAAGCTCGATTCCATTTCCATCAGGGTCGGATAGATAGAGCGCTTCGCTGAATTGGTGGTCTGCCGCGCCTTGCAGCGGATAACCCGTATGCAGCAAATGGGTGAGTGTACGCGCTAAATCCGCGCGGCTCGGCACTAACAAGGCCAAATGATACAAGCCGGTGGTGCGCGGCTGCTTAGGCTGTGGCTGTGCTTGCTGCTCGATGATTAATATGGCCTGCTTCCCGTCGGCGGTCAGCTCAGCGACGCGATCTTGCTGGCGGAGCAATTGCAGCCCGATGACTTCGCGATAAAAAGGCAAGGAGCGCGCCAGATCGGAAACATATAAATGAACGTGACCAATGTGAGTGTCTGTAGCATGTATATTCATTTGTTATCGTCCCTCCATATTCAATTAGTGTAACGAGACACTAAAGGATTGATACTGACATTATAAACTATAATAAAGAAAGTTACTATATTAAATTCAATAATATGATTATAATCTTTTTCTTGACAAGTTGCTAATCCTAAAGGAAGATCGGAGAAGTTATGTTCGTTTCCGGACGGCCTGTTGTACGCATCAGGGAACGAATAAGATGAGATGATTGTGATAGGAGAACTGAACACGTTATGAGTTTATTGACGGTAGAAGAGTTAGGTCACAGCTATGGCGGACGCGAACTGTTTAATGATGTATCCTTCCGTCTTCTGCCGGGAGAGCATGTCGGTCTGGTGGGCGCGAATGGTGCAGGCAAATCGACGTTAATGAATATTTTGACCGGACAAGTATTGAAGGATAACGGCAAAGTCGAGTGGACTCCGAAGGTTCGTTACGGATACTTGGATCAGCATACGAAGCTGACGCCGGGCAAGACGATTCGTGAAGTGCTGCAGGACGCGTTCCTTCCGTTGTATGAAATGGAAAAAGAAATGATGGGCATCGCCGATCAGATGGCGGAGGCCGATCCGGATACGCTTGAGCAGCTGCTCGAACGGATGGGTGAGATACAAGAGGAATTGGATCATAGCGGCTTCTATATGCTTGATGTGAAGGTGGAAGAGACGGCAAACGGTCTTGGCCTCGGCGCAATCGGCATCGATCGGGATGTGGCGAGCTTAAGCGGTGGTCAGCGGACGAAGGTCTTGCTTGCCAAGCTGCTGTTGGAGCAGCCGAATGTGTTGCTCTTGGACGAGCCGACCAACTATTTGGATGTGGAGCATATCGGTTGGCTAACGAACTATTTGCAAAATTATCCGTATGCCTTTGTGCTGATTTCCCACGATACGGAATTTATGAATAAGATCGTGAACGTGATTTATCATTTGGAATTTGCCAAATTGACGCGTTATACGGCGAACTATGAGAAATTCCTGGAAATGGCTGAAATTAATAAAAATCAACATATTAGCGCTTATGAAAAGCAGCAAGAGTATATCAAGAAGCAGGAAGATTTCATTCAGCGCAACAAAGCGCGGTATTCGACATCCAGTCGTGCCAAGAGCCGCGAGAAGCAGCTGGAGCGGCTGGAGCGCATCGATCGGCCGGAGGAAGCGGTCAAGCCGACGTTTGTGTTCAAGGAATCCCGTGCCAGCGGCCGTCTCATCGTCGAATCGAAAAAGTTGCAGGTCGGTTACGATCGCGCGCTGCTGCCGGAACTGAACTTTACGATTGAACGCGGGGACAAAATTGCGATCGTCGGCTGCAACGGAGTCGGCAAATCGACGCTTCTGAAGACGATGTTGGGCGTCATTAAGCCGTATGGCGGAGAGGTGTACTTGGGAGATTTCTTGTACCCGTCTTATTTTGAGCAAGAAGTAAAAGCGCCGGCAGGCACGCCCATAGATGAAGTGTGGAATGCCTTCCCGCACATGAACCAGCACGAAGTGCGGGCCGCGCTTGCGCGCTGCGGGCTGAAGAACGAGCATATTACCCGTCAGCTCCGCATGTTGAGCGGGGGAGAGCAGGCGAAGGTGCGTCTATGCAAGCTGCTGATGAATGAAAGCAATTGGATCGTCTTCGACGAACCGACGAACCATTTGGACGTCGTTGCGAAAGTAGAATTGCAGCGCGCGCTGAAGGAATATAAAGGAACCGTTCTGCTCGTATGCCACGAGCCTGATTTCTATGAAGGCTGGGTATCAAAGGTATGGGACGTCGAGCAGTGGTCGATGAATCAGTAAGGATATGGGAAATGAAAGAAGGTTAGATTTTTTCAGAAATTTCTACTTTCTTTCAATCCTATCTTGATGTATACTACACAAACAACAGATGTAATAAGGCGATTGTTTAATCGAGGGATTGTTGCCCTTATTGAACAGCGTACAATATCGATGTTTTACTCGTATATGTGCAGGAATAGGCTTGCGCGTCTCTACCCGATCACCGGAAATGATTGGACTACGGGGAACCTGAACGTGAATGTCTCATTGACGAGACGGCTTACAGGCCTGCGTCATATGGCATCATTCACGATCCTTCTCTTCGCTCTCCTAAGCAAGAGATATGGTTCATTAATAATGGAAATGAGAATGCTTCTGGATGAGACATGCCGCTGATGTCGGTGACTCATCCTTATAACGGAGCTTCCGTCGTCATTTAACCCGGTCTGGCTATTTCCGCTTAGGAAATCAATAGATCGGGTTTTTGTGTATTTTGCGAGTCCAACATAAGACATAAGGGGGAGCCTTCTGTGAAACGACTTCAAGAGAAAGTGATGCAAGAAGGATTAGTTCTGAGCGACCAAGTATTGAAAGTAGATTCTTTTTTGAACCATCAGATGGATCCGGTGTTGATGTACGAAGTAGGGAAAGAATTCGTTCGCCGTTACGCAGGCGAAAAGATTACGAAGGTGCTTACGATAGAATCCTCGGGCATTGCGCCTGGCCTCATGGCAGCATTGGAGCTCAATGTGCCGCTCATCTTTGCCCGCAAGCAGAAATCGTTGACCTTGCGTGACGATATTCTGGTTGAGAAGGTCTATTCGTTTACGAAGCAAGAAAGCAATGAAGTAACCGTATCGAAAAAATATTTGTCTGCGGACGATCGCGTATTGATTATTGACGATTTCCTGGCAAACGGCGAGGCGGCCTCCGGCTTGGCGCGCATTGTGGAACAAGTCGGCGCTGCCGTAGTCGGGTTTGGCATCGTGATCGAGAAGTCGTTCCAACCGGGACGCAGCATGCTGCTTGATGCCGGATATCGTGTGGAGTCTCTCGTTCGTGTCGCTTCTCTTCATGACGGCAAAGTAAGCTTTGTGGAAGAGGAGCAGGAGGTGCCGGCTCAATGAGCAAGGTTGACAACCATGTCTTCCAGCGCAACCGCCATCCGCTGCAGACGTTCTCGCTCGGCCTGCAGCACGTGCTCGCGATGTACGCAGGCGCGGTCATCGTGCCGATTATTGTCGGGAGCGCGCTTGGCTTTACTTCAGAGCAATTAACGTACCTTATTGGAATCGACCTGTTAATGTGCGGCATCGCTACCTTGCTGCAGGTGTTCACGAACCGCTTCACCGGTATAGGGATGCCCGTCGTGCTAGGCTGCGCGTTCCAGGCGGTTACGCCGATGATTGCGATTGGCAGTGATTTTGGCATTCCGTATATATATGGCTCCATTATTGCGATGGGCCTGTTCGTCGTCCTCTTCGGCGGACTGTTCGGCAAGCTGATTCGCTTGTTCCCGCCTGTAGTCACGGGCTCGGTCGTTACGATTATCGGGGTGACGCTTATACCGGTCGCTTTCAATGATCTGGGGGGCGGACAAGGGAGTCCCGATTTCGGCAACCCGGAAAATTTGCTGCTCGGCTTCGGAGTGCTTATTTTCATCGTCGTTATGAATAAATTTTCGACAGGGTTCTTGCGCGCGATCTCGATTCTAGTCGGACTGGTCGTCGGAACGATCGCTGCAGGGCTTATGGGAAAAGTCGATTTTACGCCGGTAATGGAAGCGGGCTGGTTCCATGCGGTACAGCCATTCTATTTCGGCACTCCAAAATTCAATGTCACGGCCGTGCTGACGATGATTATTGTCGCCATGGTCAATATTGCTGAATCAACCGGTGTCTTCATGGCGCTCGGCAAAATATTGAACCGCGATCTGGATGGCAAGGATTTGGCGCGCGGCTATCGCGCGGAAGGGCTCGCGATTATGATCGGCGGCGTGTTCAACGCCTTCCCATACACAACCTATTCGCAGAACGTCGGCCTCATCCAGATGAGCCGCGTGAAGACGCGCGATGTTATCGTCGTGGCTGGCGGCCTGCTCGTCCTGCTCGGCTTCGTGCCGAAGTTTGCAGCGTTGGCGCAGCTCATCCCGCACTCTGTATTGGGCGGGGCAATGGTGGCCATGTTCGGTATGGTCGTATCGAGCGGTCTGCGCATGCTCGGTTCGCAGGTCGATATGAACCGTCACGAGAACCTGATCATTATCGCTTGCTCGGTCGGTATGGGACTCGGCGTAACGGTCGTTCCCGAAATATTCGAGAGCTTGCCGGATACGCTTCGCATACTGACCGACAACGGCATCGTGGCCGGCACGTTTACGGCGCTCCTCTTGAACGTGCTGTTCAACGGCCTGAAGCAACCGTCAGTCAAGGCGGAGGATCACCATGATGAAAAGCCGCACGTGGCTTAATACCGGTACATGTATGGAAGACAGCCCGTACCTCTGAGGAGGACGGGCTGTTGTTGTGTATATTAAGGCGGTGTAAACACTGTATATTTTCCAATGGGCGATAGGTTGGTACAGGTTACCTCGAAAGGCACTCAACTCTTTATAGCTTACCCTCCTCTCAAACCTTTTCATTTTGGATGCTTTTCCAGCGTTTTGTCCCATAACAAATTTTGTGTCACAAGATAACTACGGTGTCTATCTATGTCTTGTGTTCAATCTCCCTCCGGCTCAGAAACCAATGAAAATGTAGATCTGACATATGGACTCATCGAAGTACAAAATACAGAACCAGTAATTTCTGAGGTGAAGGGTGCTAAGATGATGAATTGGGATAGTTGCTGTGGGAAGTGTGTTGCAAACCGAATGTTCTGAGTAGGCGATACTGCCTGAGGCTAAAGGAGAATGGAGCAAAAGGGGAATTGGTGAGATGAAATGGGTCGACCTGTGAAGCGAAAAAAAAGAACCGCGGGAAGCGGTTGTAGAAAAAGCAAGGCGGGCGGTGACAGGCTGGCGTTCAGTCAGTCGGGCATGGCGTCGATTTTTTTACGGTATTCTCCTGGGCTGAGGCCGGTTGTGTTTTTGAACATGCGTATAAAGGAGTTCACATTGTGATAACCGACACGCGCCGCCACGTCAAGGATTTTCAGATCCGGCTGCCGCAGGAGGCGCTTCGCTTGCCTGATGCGCACATCGTTCACATATTGGCTGAATTTCATGCCGGTCTTTTCTTTAAAATACGAGGATACATACCCGCTGGTCAGCTTCAGTTCATCGGCGATGGAGTCAAGCGAAATATTCTCGCCGAAATGCTCTTCGATATATTGCTTCACGAATTTCGTCACGGCATCTTCCTCTTGCACGCTTTGGGCAATCTGAGCGGCGGCATCATACAGGAAAGCGAGCAAGTAGTTACGCATTCTGTCCACATGGTATCCTCTTTTGATAGGGTCCCAGTCCGTGAACTTCGCCTTTACCGCTTCCGTCGGCAAGTTGTGGGCAGAGAGGCATTTGTATGCGGCATGGCAGCAATCATCCGTGAAACGCTGGATGTCTTCCGCCGTCGCGCGCCTATCATGGAACCGGCGCAATATTTTGTCCAGCCACGATTTCACGGCATCTTCGTTCCCGCTTACCAGCACGGCGTTCAGCTGCTGCTCCTCCTGGCCTGTCATGGATATCTTATCTTGCGGCAACGACGCGAGGATGAGCTCCGTATCCTCATGAAACAGGCGCTGCCGAGCCATGCAGAGCGTTTCCTCATAGGCAGTATTGAATTCGGCGGATGAGGCATATGCGGAGCTGATGGCGATTGTAAAAAACAAATATTGTTTATCATGGTCGAATACCTGCTTGAGCGCGCGGGCAGCCTCTTCGGGCGCTTCTTCCCCTTCGCGCAGCATAATTAAGGCGACAATCTGATCTCGTTCCATCTGAAAGACGAGCGCTTCCTCGTATTTGGCCGATAAGGACGATTGGATGAATTCCATCACGAAATAGGCAGCGCGTCCAGTGGAAGCTTCGGACGTCCAGTCGAGGCTCTGCTTCCGGTGCAGCTTGAACAGCGCCAGGCGGTATGGGCGTTCTTCCTGCAGCAGTTCTTGGAAATCAGCGTTTCGCGTATGAATCATTTTTAACTTGTTCGTGTAAAAATAGTGGCGCAACAGGGAGTTTTTCCGTATCAGATCGCGATTCAGGCTTTGATTGCTCTCGAGCAGCTGCTGCACGTTTGAACCGATTTCCTCCAACTCCATGATCCCTTTATATTTGAGCGCGTCCGCCCGTTTCAATTGGATCGTCCGCAGGAGACTGCGAATCGGTTGATGGATGCGCATGCTGAACCAGACGGAAGCCGTCAATCCGATGACGAGCACGAGCGCGAGAATGCCGGCCAGCATCCAATTAAGCTTGGCGAGTTGAGCTGAGAGGCTGGACGCAGAGATAACGTTCACATATATGGATCCGGTGGCGGCTCCTTTTAAGTAGAAGAAAAACGAGTCTCCACTGGTAACGTATCCTTGGTTCTTCCGATAAGCCGCCATTACTTGCTCCGTATCGAAATGATCTGCGGTGCCGAACAAGAGGGAGCCTGCGTCCGGGGACAGAATGCCAAAGCCATCCGAGACCGGCGGCTGATAGGCGCGAAGGAACGCGTCCGCGTCAAGGAAGGCGCTTGCATAAAAATGCCGCTGCAGCTTGTTCTTGACGATGAGCGGCATGAGATTTCCTTTGCGCAGCGTCTGACTTACGTTGTTCTCCGAGAATTCTCTCGCTGGGAACAGCCGGGTGGCCTCCGATCGGTTGAACTGTGCCATCCAGAAGGAAGGGGAATAATCGCTGCTTGCGTAGAACTTTCCATACATCTGTTGCGGTGTGTTGATTCCGTCCTTCTCGATGACGAGCTTCGGTTCGTGGTACGTAATGGCAATGTTGTCTACATAGGGATAGAAGCTGGCAGACATTTTTTTGAGTTGAATCCGGATGTGGTCGGCGATGTCGTACCGGATGCGGTCGACGTTCAGCGCAAACGAGGAAACGGCATCGTCCATGTATAAATTCAACATCGATGTCGTCAACATGCCGATCTGCCGCTCATAGTTATCAACGGCATGCTGCAGGTCCGCTTTATTATAACGGATGATTTCATCCTGCATGAGGGAACGGAAGAACGCAAACGACAGCATGTGGAATGACAGCAGCAGCACAATGATGACCAAAAAGCTTGCCAGCAATTGCATGAACAGGGATCGTCTCTGGGGCTTGCTCCATTTGAACGATAGCGCGCGCGGCATGGGTTCCTCCTTTTCCAAAATGATGAAGAATGAATTGCACTATTATGGTAGGTGCGATCGCAGTTCTCCACAATATTCTTTTTTTCTTATTTATATGCCGATGTTCGGATTTCAGCGAATTCGCAGATGGAGCGGAAACTTTGCCGATAGCCAGGAGGCGCCGCTTTCGAATACGATGTCGTTGTCACGAAATGGTCACGAGAGGAGGATATGCGAAATCAGACACATCCGCGTCCGGTCTGAGAAGAACCTGCTGCGCAAGCTCAATCAGACCAAATATTTATGGCTGCTGTTTCTGCCTTGTTTGCTGTATTACGCCGTGTTCAAGTACGCCCCTATGTTCGGCATCATCATTTCGTTTAAAGATTACAATTTGTTCAAAGGCATTCAAGAGAGCGCTTGGGTCGGATGGAAATATTACCGGATGTTTTTTGAGAATCCCGATTTCATGAAGCTGATGCGCAACACCTTGCTGCTCGGCGTGTACAACTTGGTGTTCGGATTCCCGGCGCCGATTGCATTGGCCGTGCTGCTGAACGAGGTGAAGCATTCGTTTTTCAAGCGCTTCGTGCAAACGGTAAGCTATTTGCCGCACTTCATTTCCAACGTGGTCGTCGCATCGATGGTAGTCATGTTCTTGTCGCCGACTGGGGGCATTCTCCACGAGCTGTTGAAATGGTTCGGCGCATCCAATGCGAATGTGATGATGGAGCCTGAATGGTTCCGTACCGTGTATGTCGCCTCGGAAATTTGGCAGCATGCCGGTTGGGAAACGATTATTTATTTGGCGGCGCTTACGACGATCGACCCTGTGCTGTACGAAGCGGCCGGCATGGACGGAGCGGGAAGGTTCCGCAAGCTGTGGCATGTCACTTTGCCCGGGATTCGGCCGGCGATTATCATTCTGCTCATTTTGAATATTGGCAAGGTGGTTGAAATCGGATTCGAAAAGGTGTTTCTGCTCTACAATCCAGCCACTTATGAAACCGCTGACATTATCGGCACCTATGTATATCGGGTCGGACTCGTGCAAGGAAATTACAGCTACGCAACGGCGATTGATCTGTTCATGGGCATGATTAGCCTTGTATTCGTCGTGGCAGCCAATACGATTAGCCGCAGGGTCGGAAATACAAGTATCTGGTAAAAAAGGAGGTGGTATGCGTCATGAGACGATTTCCCAAAAGAATCAGTCTGTTTCAATGCATGAATGCACTCATCCTGACAATCGTCGTCGTTGTCACATTGTACCCGTTTATTTACATGGCTGTCATCTCCGTGAGCGGCGATATATATGTCATGAGAGGCGAAGTGTTTCTCTGGCCCAAAGGCTTCAACCTAAAAATGTACAGTCTCGTTCTAGGCGATTTGTCTATTTTGCAGGCCTACTTGAATACGATTATATACACCGTGCTCGGAACGGTCATCGCACTGGCCATCACGTCGGCGGGGGCGTATGCGCTATCCCGCAGCGACATGGTGTTCAACAAAGGATTTACGTTGATGGTTATCTTTACGTTGTTCTTCAGCGGCGGCATGATTCCCTCTTTTCTGGTGGTCAAGGAGCTTGGCATTATCGATACGGTCTGGGCGATGGTGCTGCCTGGCGCGGTAAGCACGTGGAATTTGATCATCATGCGCACTTTTTTTGCCAATATACCGAAGGAGCTTGAAGAGTCCGGCAAGATGGACGGTCTGAATGACCTCGGCTTGTTCTTCCGCATCGCGGTTCCGCTGTCCAAAGCCTCGTTCGCCACGATCGGCTTGTTTTATGCGGTATCGCTCTGGAACAATTTCTATTTTCCGCTGTTATATTTGCGCGATCCGGGGCTGTTTCCGCTGCAGGTCCTGCTGCGCAATCTGGTGCTGGCAGGGCAGGTGATGTCGGGGGACGTCACGCAAATCGGGGGTGATCAGCTCATTGTGGAGGAGTCGCTGAAGTACGCGACGATTATGGTATCGACACTGCCGATATTGCTCGTGTATCCGTTCTTGCAAAAATATTTTGTGAAGGGCGCGCTCATTGGCGCGGTTAAAGGGTGAGACAGATGAAGAAGAGTTCGACACGCATCCGGAAGTGGACGGCTGTGCTGCTGGCGGGTTGCCTGCTTGCCCTGGCGCTTGCAGGATGCGCGAAGGAAGGCGGGAAGAGCGGCACGGATATCGCACAGAAGGGCGGGGATCAATCTGATAACAAGACGTTTACGATGCTTATTGATTCGAATCCGACCTTCCCGTATAAGAAGGATTGGCCAATATGGAAATGGATTGAAGAGAAGACCGGGGTAACGCTCCGTGTGCAGCTCCCATCGGGAAAGCTGGCTGATACCTTAAATCTTGTGATCGCCTCGAACCATTTGCCGGATTTGATGTTCATGAGCGATCGCCGCACTGCCAACAAGTACGGCCAGCAGGGGGCGCTCGCGAACATTTTGGAATATACGGATGAAATGCCGAATTTCAAGAAGTGGATGGAGAAGTATCCGGAAATGGTGAGGCAGGCGTTGTCCGCGGACGGCAAGCTGTTCATGTTCCCGAATGAAGGCTTCGGGGAGACGAACCGGATGATATGGATGTACCGGGAAGACGTGCTTGCGAAGCACGGTTTGAAGCCGCCGAGCACGTACGATGAGCTGTATGAAGTGGCAAAACAATTGAAAGCGCTATATCCGGACAGTTATCCGTTTAGCTTCCGGTTCGGTGAAGAATTGGGCATTTTCATCAACTTGGCGGAAAACTTCGAGACAGGCAGCGATATTTATTACAATTACAGCTCGAACGAGTGGGAATACGGACCGGTGCAAGACAACTATAAAAAATTGGTTGAAGCGATGCGCCGGATGTACAAAGACGGTCTCATTCCGCCGGATTGGCTGTCCATTCAGACGAAGCAGTGGCAGGATATCGTGTCGACGAACAAGGCGTTCATCACGGTTGATTATATCAGCCGGATTGATTTTTTCAATATCCCGCTGCGCAAGGATAATCCGTCATTCAATCTGGCCTTCATGGATCCGCCTGCCGGATGGCCGGGCGCACAGCGGGTCAATCCTTACTTGCACACGCTGGAGACCGGATTGACCGTCGCCTCGACCTCATCCCGCATCAAGGATGTCATGAAATATATGGATTACTTCTATTCCGGGGAAGCGCGCGACATCGCGAGCTGGGGGAAGGAAGGTGAAACGTTCACGACGGAGGGCGGCACGCGCAAGTTCAAGGCCGAGTATGGCGATGCGGTTGAATTGCGGGCGAAGACAGGAATCGCGACGAATGGCGCTTATACGTGGATCGATTATGATTCCCAGCTCGCCCTTGCATCAGAGGATTTGAAGAAGGCGTATGAACAAGCGCGCAAATTCGATGCGAAGTTGCAGCCGAAGCCCGCCTTCAACGAGCAGGAGACGGAGGTGATCGCTTTGACCGGCGAAGCGGTCAAGAAGCATCGGAGCGAAACGATCGCCAAGTTTATTTTGGGCACACGTCCGCTGTCAGAATGGGATCAATATGTGAAGGAGACGGAAAACCTCGGATTGCAGAAGCTGCTCGACATATATAAGCAGGCGTATGCGCGTGCTGCCGAGTTGCAGCTGTAATGGAAAATAGACCAATTGATAGGAACAGGAGGAGCTTTGCTCATGATGAACGATAGCAGCGCGAATAAGAAGTCGGTGCTTAAGCCGGTGCATTCCCGGGAATGGCTGCGCATCGGCATTATCGGCACCGATACTTCTCACGCGATTGACTTTACGGAGCTATTGAATAATGAGGGGCATCCGCATCATATCCAGGGCGGTGCGGTGAATATCGCGTATCCGGGCGGCTCCCCCGATTTCGGCATGAGCATCAACCGGGTCGGAGGATTTGCGGAGAAGCTGGCCGAATCGTACGGCGTCGAGATTGTGTCCTCGCCCGAAGCGGTGGCGGAGCGCTGTGACGCGATTCTGTTGGAAGCCGTCGACGGACGCGTTCATAGCGAGCTGTTCGCACGCATTGCCGATTACGGCAAACCGGTATTCATCGACAAGCCGCTTGCCGTATGCCGAGCGGATGCGGAGATGATTGCGGAGACGGCCGAACGGGCGGGCGTGACGGTCATGAGCTGCTCGGCGGTCCGCTTCGCGGAAGGCATTGCGCAGTGCTTGCGGGATGCGGCTCCGGACGGAATCGCCGGGGCGGATTGCTTCGGCCCGATGGATCTGGAGCCGACGCAGCCGGGCCTGTTCTGGTACGGCATTCATACGGCGGATATGCTGTATGCTTTGCTGGGCAAAGGGTGCCGCAGTGTCCGCACCGCATCCAGCGCAGGACATGACATGGTCGTTGGCGAATGGGGAGACGGCCGCCTCGGCACGCTGCGCGGCAATCGGGTAGGCAACCGCAAGTTCGGCGGCACCGTGCATACGAAGAAAGCGACGATGTACGTCGATGTATACGCGCACGAGAAACCGTACTATGCCAGCATGCTGGAGCAGGTAATGGCCATGTTCCGGACGGGATCGATTCCCGTGGATCTGAGTGAAACTTTGGAAATTATCCGTTTTATTGAAGCGGCCAATGAGAGCCGCAAAACAGGCAGGATCGTTCATTTATAAGCATGAGTTCAATAAAGCAGCTGAATATGCTCCCGTCCTGCCTCGTTATGCAATGGGGAAGTGGCAAGCAACCTCAATAACGTGGAGCGTGATTCTGATGAAGCGTAGTGCCGTAAAATGCCTCAACATTGTTGTGCGGATATTGTGCTGTGCGGTTCTATTGTTGACAACGGTGACGTCAGCGCTGCCCCGCGCGGGTCTGACTGCCGGGAAATCATTCATCACCATCGATCAGGTTCAGGAAACGGAGGGCAAGCGCTTCATCATAACCGGGAGTTATACCGGTGTGTATAACGTCGTGCTGTCCGTGGCCGGCCGTGAGACGGTCGGTACGCGAATGATGCCGACCCTTGGCCCGCATACGGGAACATGGACGGCCACATGGGATGCCTCCGCTTATGACGGGGATATGGAGCTTGTGGCCCGCGGCAATGACACTGCAACCCGATATGGCGTATGGTCGCCGTTCATGACTGTCTCCGTAGATAATCCGCATCTCAGCAAGCCGAAGGTGCGGATAACCGGACCTGTGGATGGGGAGGCTGTCAGCGGGCAGGTGAAGATAAGGGTGTCGGTAGACAGCAAAAACCCGGTGGCGGGCGTTGAAGTGAGGGTGACGGGGCGGCCGTGGCAGAAGGCGCAGCAGGCTGAGGACGGATATAAGTTTTACTGGAGTCCATCCAGTGACGAACGTTCCGCCTACGCTATCCAGGCAAGGGCTACGGATAGCGCAGGCAATGTCGGAATGAGCTTAAGCACGTACGTGTTGGCCGGGTCCGAAGAGGAGGACGGCGGCGGGGACGAAGAGCATGCCGTATTGCCGCGCCAAGACCGCGCTATGTGGATATGGGAGCCGTCATCGTACAACCTGCTGCTTAATCCGGGCTCCCGTGACGTGTTGGAGCAATTTGCGAAGGACACGACAACATTTGCATCTCAACCCGTGACGACGCTCTATTACGCGACCGGCAAATATGCGGATATGGCAATGCTTGAGGATGAGCCGGAGCGGGTGGGGGAATTCGTGAAGTGGGCGCATGAGCATGGGTTTCAGGTTCATGCGTTAATTGCCGGCGGGACTTCGCCGCCTTATATTGCCGTTTATCCGCAGTATCATGACGATGCGGTCCGCGAAATTGAAAGCGTCGTCAATTACAATCTGGCAGCGGATGAGACCGCGCGGTTCGACGGCGTCAATATTGATATCGAGCCTTATATATTGCCTGATTTCGCAGACAGAGCCCCTTTTTTGCAGCAGCAATATTTAAGGCTCATGGAGAGGATGAAGAATAGGGTCGATGTATCCAGAACGAATATCGCCTTCGGACCGGCGATTCCCAGGTGGTATGACACGAACGTAAATACGAAGGCGGTGGAGTGGAAGGGGATAGTGAAGCCGTTGTCCGAGCATATCCAAGATATAAGCGATTATATCAGCATTATGGATTACCGCGATACAGCGTCCGGCAGCGCAGGGATTATCGCGGGGGCGCAGACCGAACTGGATTACGCGGAATCCATCGGGAAGGCGAATTCGGTTGTCATCGGAGTCGAGACGCTTGATATCGCCAGCAGCGGCGACCCGGAAACGATTACGTTCCGGGAGGAGGGGCGGGTGGCGATGGAGACAGAGCTGGCTCTGGTCTACGATGCTTTTGCGGCGTATTCCTCCTTTGCAGGCGTCGCTGTCCATCATTACGACTCGTACAGGGAGCTGCCGTCCGATTGGAGCCGAACCCGCTATGTCTGGAGCCCGCCGCCGGATTCGGAGCCGCCCACCCAGCCGGGAGCCCTTCAAGCCGAGGCGCTTGATTACGAGCGGATTGAGCTCCGCTACGATCGAGCGTACGACAATCAGGAAGTAGGCGGGTATTTGATTTACCGCGGAACGGAAGCCGGCTTCATCCCCGATCCAGATGGATACGAGGCGCGAGTGAGAGGGCTGTCGCACACAGATGCCGGATTACTCCCGAATACGACATACTGTTATCGGGTTGCCGCCGTCGATCTTGCAGGCAATGTCGGCCCGCTGTCCGGCGAGAGCTGCGCAACGACGGAAGAGACGGACTTGCAGCCGATGATTATCGGCAGTATGACGGCTGCGGCAGGCAACGGAAAAGTGAAAGTGATGCTTCAAGTGGTCGATGCGGAGACGAACGTGCCGGTGACCGCAGCGGTGTACGGGCGCTTCGAATTCGCTTCCGGCAAGTACCAGCAGGGGGCGACCGATGCCGCCGGCTTCTATACCGCGACGTCCGAAGCATTGGCACCCGGGCTATTGGTGGGATTCAAGCCTGATCGAATCGTCGCTGGCTCGTATTATTGGGCCCAAGCGCATGATCGCCCGCATTCCGTACGTATTTACACGGATGAGACGGTGCCGGGAAGTTCATTACGATAGTGAGCAATTCCTATAGCAAGGAGCGGCTTCTAGTGAGGCCGCTCCTTCTTGTACAGGGGCGTGTATTGGATAAGCAGCAATCCGCGCCCCGGTTAGTTGTATGATTTGTTTCTGAAAAACAACGCCAGCGTACCCGGTCCGGAGTGGGCGCCAATGGCGCATCCAATTGAGCTGGTCATGAAATTGTTCATCCCGAAGCGCTCTTGAATCATGTGCTTCAACGATTCCAACGCTTCCTCGTCATCGCCATGAGCGATCCCGATAAGCTGCTCCTTGTCCTCCAGATTCGCGCGATTTCCGAGCAGATCGGCTAGGCGCATAATCGATTTTTTTCTGCCGCGCACCTTATCGATGGGGATTAGCTTGCCGTCCTCCACATCCAATACAGGCTTGATGTTCAACAAGCCGCCGATAACAGCGGACGACTTGCTTACCCGGCCGCCACGGTATAAGTATTCCAGATCGTCCACGGTGAACACGTGCTCCATCTGCTTCGCGAGCCGTTCGGCTTGAGAGGCGATGTCTGCTCTGGACAGACCTTCGCGCGCCCAGAGCGCTGCTTGATGCACGACCAGGCCGTAGCCTAGCGATGCGCATTTCGAGTCGATAATCTCGCAAGCGAAAGAAGGATAATCTTCCTGCACCATCTCAAGCATCATGCGCGAGGATGCATACGTGCCTGACAGCTCGGAAGAAAAAGCGATGTAGATCGCCTCATCCCCTGCCTTCGCAATCGCCTCGAATGTTTCTCTGAACAATTCCATCGGCACTTGCGATGTCTTATACACGCGGCCATTGCGCATCCCATCGAACATCTGCTTCGGCATTATGGTGACGCCGTCCTCGTATTGCTCGCTCTCTATGGTTACGACGAGCGGCATTACCGTAATGCCCAACTGTTCTGCGATGGCACGGGGCATGTCGATTGCGCTGTCTGCAAGGATATGAATAGTCATCTGATCTACGCTCCTTATACGGATTGTTTCTTTTATCATACCATGAGTAGGCGCAACTTCCATGAACAATTGTACATCGGATAGGATGGCGCGTTGACCTTGCCGAGCGGAGTGACGGGAGGGGCTTATCAACGCATGAATATTATGGGGGCTGCGCTCATACAAGTAGAGAAAGGATGCAGGACTGCATTCGTATTACGAGCTTGCGCTAAAGGGAGAGAATAGTTCATGGCGAAGAACAAACGCGGCAAAGCCTTGTGGAATATGCCATCTCACGGACGAGGGACATGCCCTGTCTGCAGAAGCACCCGCATCAAGCTGCTCTACACGCGGACGAAAGGAAACGGCACGGCGCTAAAGGTATGCAAAAAGTGCTTCAATGCAGCTCAGGAACGGATTGACGCATCATAAAGTTAAGATGAGCGAAAACGAGTGAAGGCGGACACTGGCCGAATACAAATGGAGATGTTGGAGAGAAGCATCGAAAATTATAGACGATGACAACCAAATATGTCATGAAACAACCGGGGAATGTAATAACAGTCCAGTTAAAATCATTGACCTAATTTATTACAATAGAACAAGGAAGTGTACACTCCACTAATTCCAAACAACAAAGGAGAAAGATAACTGATGAAAAAGATGATTCTTACCATTTCCGCACTGTGCATGTTGGTTTCGGCCAGTCCGGTATTCGCCCACAAGGCAAGTGCCGCTCCGCAAAATCAAGCAAGCGCATTTAAGACGCAGTCATCCTATAGCTACGGATTCGAACTAAGCAGAGATGAAAGGGATGAAAGCGGAACTTTCTATGCAGCCAGCAATAAGGTAAAATTATATGTTACGCAAAAAGGCGACAGAAGCAGCGCCACCGAAGTCAAATATACTTTAGTTCAAGTAAACGACGACGGTTGGGAAACGTATGGCTCTGTCGTTGTAGATGGCAACACTAGAGACGAGTATGTAAAAACATTTAATGTCGAAAAAAATAATAAGTATTATTTCCTGATCACCAACAAGGGGAAGTCGGTACGCGGCAATATTGAAGCAACGCATTAATCCAAAAAAATGACGTCTGTGCCCGACGAGGCCTTGAAAAAGCCCACTTAAAGAAAAAGGTATAGTTCCTCAATTTATGAGGAGGCTGTACCTTTTTTCTGTCTGATAAGGTATCAAAATTAGCGGGTGAGTCCGATGATTCAAACCAACAAACGATGATCTTAACATAGTCGTTCCGAAGAATAATTTGTTGTGGCAAATTAACGAGCTCTAAAGAGAATAGTGAAACTAAAAAATTAATCTGCGGTAGACTGCATCCCTACCGTTCGCAAAAAAGGATTCTCATTCAAAAAATGAATAAGAGTCGTCTTTTTTTGTTGTATTAATCAGATACTCCGAATAAATTGCTTCTTTAGTGGACTTAAGTGAGGAGAACCAAGCCATCTTTGCAACGGATAAAATCAAAGATTTTCTGTAAAAGGAGAATAAAGATATATTTTAGAAAGTGTAGAAATGGAAAAAATATTTTGTCATATAAACAAATTGTGGTTATATTATATATATTGCCCAATAAATAGATAAATTTACCTCGTTGTGTTAGGCGTTAGGGAGGCTGAATTTTGAAATTGTTTGAGAGGGTACTAGAGTTAATAAAACGTAGGAGCGTAAAACGATGAGAAAAAAATCTTTCTTTCAATCTCTAATTTGCAATACAGCAATGGTTGTTGCATTCCTTGTCTTTTTCTTAACTGCTACGCACACATATGCATTAAATACGCAAGTCGATTTGCAATTTAATCATAGTCAGATAGAATTAAGGGACGATTACTCATCACGAACGAATATTTCAGAACACCCAGATTCTCATGGAAATGATAGTATGTTTGTTGTTCCAGCTCTTCCATGGATAGGTTGGGGAATTGGACAATTAATAGGTTGGTTGACAGCAGGAGCGGCTGTCACAATTGTCACGATTGAATTGGCTGGAGAAACATATGCTTTTGTAAATGAAATGGCGGAAGCAATCAGCAAAAGTAAAAAAGAAGACAAGCCTAGATTTTATGTAGCCAAATCTCGAAATGGAAACAAAGAACCTTTGCTTGTCGGAAAACCATTAGGAGAAGGCGAAGCTGAATTATGGTTAAAAGCGAGTATTCATAACGAAGTATGGGCAGTAAGCGATAAGGATGCGAAAGGTCTTGCTATGAGAGTAGGGCAAGGGAAATTTGTAGGACCTGAGAATCACTGGCTGACAGGATATAACGATACTCGCTATTATTATCATTATCATGGTGGCAGCAGAGGAGACACAGGCCATATCTTTTACGGAACAAGTAATTTTTTGGGTAAAAATAAAAGATCATAATCTTCGATAGTTCAAGCAAGAATAAAATGCTCTAGTACCTTCTCAACTAAATTTAATTTAAAGCGATAAGATGAAATTGAAAAGAGGGAGAACATTGAATCTCGACATCAACAAGTTATTCAAAAAATACTTGACTTTGGATATTCCAAATCCTTTCACTCTAGAGCAAATCAATAATAGATTTAAAAACTGCTATTTCGCTGAGGAAGTGGATATACACTATTTTTCTGATTTGGAAAAAGATCCGCATGCCAATTTTGATACAGTTGTAAAAGCTTATATATTCCGAGATGAGCGAGGAATTAAGGAACTTCTTAAGCTTAACCCTGACGAGTATTTAGAATGTTATCATCCTAATGGAATTAACATCATTCTTAACTCAGAGGATAAGACATATTTGTCAGGGGCTACAGAGCAAGGGATGTCATTCTTGCTAGGTCTTGAGACAAGTATTTTCTGTGGGATCTCACAAGAAGACATGGCGCTTGGAAATGAGAAGTTCGAAGATTATCTGAAGGCACTATATTTAGCGGGATATATTCAATTTGAAGACGACCCACTGATTGAGAGAGCTTATCAGCGTTATCGAGACGGGTACACACTAAAATGGTATGGATTAACTGACGGAGAATCAACATTTTAATGAAATAAAGCATCAAAATAAACTTTAAGTGACTGGGTTTCTCGTCGAGCGCAGTCATTTTCTTGCCTGTTGGATTCTGCACAAGGTCACTCCACGTTTTTGACAAGAGTGAGTTAGAGATTTAATAGTAATCGGCAAATAATTAAGTGCTAACAAGAAACGATGTCATAAGAATGCCGAAGCCAGCGCTTCTATTTCTTAAAAATCGTCGGGGCTCTATTAGGGATATCATTATGATAATATTTCCTTTATACTAGTATAAAAATATTAACTATAATGGATATTTATCGGAGGTTATGGGAATGCGATATGTCAAATATACGTTTTATGGGCTTGGGCTCGCGGTTATATCTCTTCTCATTTATGTGCTGTATGTTGTCGGCGAAGAGCGGCCGGCCCCCATGCCTCCGGTTGCGGAGCCGGTCAAGATCGATGTGAAGCAGCTGGAGCAAATCGATAGGCAGAAGCAGAAGGTCAAGGAAGATCTGGCGTTCGTGATGAGCAATATAAAACATGTGCATCCCGCGTCATTCAATGGCCTGCCGGAGCCTGTCCAACGGACCTATGATCAGCTTATCGCGCAAGTGAGCCAGACGGATCGGCTGCTTACGAATTACGATACGTTTTTGTACGCATTGCGCTTGCTGGCGGAATTGAAGGACGGTAATTCAATTGTCGGATATCCGTTGATCTACAATAAGAAAGCGCTTCCAATACGAGTGCGGTGGGTCGGCGACGAGTTGTACGTCGCGGATAGCGCGGACGAGCGAATTCAAGTCAATGACAAGCTGGTTCGGATCGGAACCGAGTCCATTCCGCACTTGCTGGAAGACGTGAAGAAGCTTGTGGCTGACGTAAATCCTTATTATGTAAAAGCGGTTGCGGAGCGCCGCGATATGTTTGTGAATGAGGTATACCTGTCCTCTTTTGGAGCGGTGCAGGATGGCGTCGTGGAGGTTGCGGTCGAACGCGGCGGGCAGTCCCATTCCGCTCCGCTGAAGCTGGGTTATTATTCACTGCATGTCGCGAAGCCGTTGCCGGAGCGCTGGAGCTATCGTTTTGAGCCGAAGGAGAAGCTGGGTATTTTAACGGTACACGCATTCGTGCTTGATGAGAGTTATATGCAGACGCTGCAATCTTTTTTTACCGAAGTGAAGCGGAAAGGGATTGAGCATGTCGTTATTGATTTGCGGAGCAATGGCGGCGGAGATTTCCGGGCTGGCAGCATGCTGCTGGAGTATTTGCCGATTGCCGAATACAACGGTTTTGGCGAAACGGTGTTCCATTCGCCAGAGACAGCTGTCCCGGGAGGGAGCCATCCGCCTGCCGGGAGCACCTCGTTTTCGGAACACAAGATTCAAAATAAGCAGCGCCAAGGGCTGCTGTTCAAGGGCAAATTGTATGTGTTGACGTCCAAGTATACGATGGGCTACGCCACGTGGATTCCGGCGATTGTTCAGGACAATCGGCTCGGGGCCATCATCGGGGAGCCGACAGGAGGCAAGCCGAATCATTACGGCGGCATGGCTTCATTTACGATGCCGCATTCGAGGCTTAACTTTCAGTTATCCCACAAGTTGTTCGAACGCCCAGACTCGGCTCGCAATGGGGAAGACGCTTGTTATCCTGATTGGTCCGTACCCGATCAGATAGATGATTGGGCAGCCGGCAAGGATACGCAGGTGGAGTTCGTCAAGTCGTTGATTCGGAAACGGGCTTGAAACGGACGGTTGATTTTTGCAGGCGACTAAGGATATAATGTGTAAAAATCAAATTGCACAATGACGATGAACGGGAGAGTACTCAGCATAAAGCCGTGAAGCAGCGAGCCGGGATGGTGGAAGCCGGCACGGTGTGCGGAGGAAGCGGACCCGGGAGTTGATTGCTTGAACTCGTTCCGATTGCGGGATGGAAGTAGGGGAATCCGGCACAGCCGTTACGAACAGGAAGTGGATTTCGAATCATTGCGTGCTGCATGCAGCGAATGTGCGGATCGAATTCAATTAGAGTGGTACCACGGAAAGGTTCAGCCTCCGTCTCTTGCAGACGGGGGCTTTTTGCATTTTCAAGCACATTGGAGGGTTATGTATGTTGAAAGATTTTGCGGCAAAGGCGCTAGCGCCGATGCTGAACATGCCGCAGGCAGACATCATCAAATCGCTAGAGGAGCCGCCCAAAGCGGAAATGGGCGATCTCGCGTTTCCCTGCTTCCCTGTGGCGAAAGCGTGGAAGCGCGCCCCGCAGCAAATTGCCGCGGACGTTGTCAAGCTCGTAAATGAGCAGCATGGCGAAGAAGGCATCCGCGCAGAAGCGGCGGGTGGCTATGTAAATCTGTTTTTCGATCCGGCCATGCTGTCGGCAGCCTTGCTCCATAGCATGCTGCAGCCTGCCTATGGGCAGCCTGCGCTCGGTCACGGGAAGCGGATCGTTATCGATATGTCATCGCCGAATATTGCGAAGCCGTTCGGGATCGGCCATTTGCGTTCGACGATGATTGGCAATGCGCTGATGAACCTGTACCGTACCGCCGGTTACGAGGTAATGAACGTCAACCACCTGGGGGATTGGGGAACGCAGTTCGGCAAGCTGATAGCGGCCTACAAGCATTGGGGCAATGATGAGTTGCTCCAGCAGCAGCCGATTGAGGAGAGCTTGAAGCTGTACGTGCAGTTCCACGAAGAAGCAGAGTGTCAGCCGGAGCTCGAGGACGAGGCGAGAGAGTGGTTCCGCAAGCTGGAGGACGGCGATGAAGAGACGGTGCGCCTGTGGACTTATTTTGTGGACATCAGCATGAAGGAGTTCGAACGCGTCTATGAAAGACTTGGCGTCGGATTTGATTATGTATTGGGCGAAAGCTTCTATAACGACAAGATGGATGCGGTCGTGGAGCAACTGCAGCAGAAAGGACTGCTGGAGGAAAGCGACGGCGCGCTGGTCGTCCGCTTGGACGAGGAAGGGATGCCGCCATGTCTTATCCTGAAATCGAACGGCACGACGATTTATCCGACTCGCGATCTCGCTACCGCGATATACCGCAAGGAAGTGATGAAGGCGGATAAGCTTTTATATGTCGTCGGTGCGGAGCAGCGTTTGCATTTCCAGCAGGTATTCACCGTCCTTAAAAAAATGGGCTATGAGTGGGCCGGCGATTGCGAGCATGTGGCGTTCGGCCTCATGACGGTGGACGGCAAAAAGATGTCGACCCGCCGGGGCAAGGTGGTCTTCCTGAATGAAGTGTTGGATGAAGCGGCGGGGAAAGCGAAAGCGATTGTGGAAGAGAAAAGCCCGTCGCTGCATGATAAAGAACAGATTGCGGAAGCGATTGGGGCAGGTTCCGTTGTCTTCGGCGACTTGAAGAACAGCCGCACGCTCTCCGTTGATTTCAGTCTGGATGAGGCATTGCGCTTCGAAGGAGAGACCGGGCCCTATTTGCAATATACTTATGCAAGAACGGCGCGCCTGCTGGAGAAAGGCTTGGAAACGATGGGGGCATCCGGCTTGGAGCAATACGCGGCGGAGCAGGCGAAGGCTGCCGCAAATCCGTATGTGGCCGGGAAGGAAGCTTGGGCCTGCACCAAAACGTTGAGCCAATACGAGCAGATTATCGTGTCAGCCATCGCATCCAACGAGCCGTCAATTCTCGCCAGATATTTGCTTGATGTCGCCAAGCAGTTCAACCGCTTCTACAATCATGAAGCGATTCTCGTAGAGAACGAGGCGGAGAAGTCGACCAAGCTTGTGCTCGTCGCAGCCGCATCGCGCATTTTGCAGCACGGACTTCATTTGCTCGGCATGAAGACGCCGCAGCGGGTATAGCGAGCAACGAGGACGGGCGGTTGCCGCAACATCTCCGGCAACCGCCCGCACCGCTTATTGCTTCTATACCCGATTCGTGTACGATGCCGTCGTGTATTGCGGCTGCGCGTATGCGACATTGGCCGATGCTTGAATCGAATGCTCCAGCTCGCGGCACACTTGTGTAATTTGCTGCATTTGCTGCATGGCCACTTGATGTCCTTGCAGAGCAGATTGGATGATTTGCGTTGCTTGGCGTTCGCGCTGAGCCAGATCTTCGAGACGCGACACGTTTTGCTGCTCCTGCTGCAGCAGCTGCTGATACATTTGGGATGCGCGCTGTGTTTGCTGCATCATTTGTTGGACGATTTGTTCGCACTGATGAAGCTGCGAAGACATTTGTTGATTGTACATGCTGAATCCACCTTTTCTTATATGTTCATATTCCCTGCTTTATTGTGAACTGGAATCTCCTGTTTATGCGTGGGAATTATTGGTGTTTTTTGGTGGGTTCATATTGCGCCAGCATGACCGAGAAAACCGTGCCCTGGCCGGGCTCGCTCCGCACATCGATGCGGCCGTGGTGAAGTTCGACCAGCTTGGAAACGATAGCGAGCCCAAGTCCGGTTCCGCCATAATCGCGCGAACGGGATTTCTCCACTCGATATAATCGCTCAAAGAGAAAAGGGAGTTCTGCTTCCGGGATGCCGATGCCCGTATCTTGGACGCGTACTGCAAACTGCTCTTTCAACGGGACAATGCTCACCTGAATGGAGCCTGCTTGCGTGTAGCGGATGGCATTGTCGAGCAGGTTGAGCCAGATTTGCTCCAGTCTCATTCCGTCCCCCCATACGATTGCCTCCCGCAGTTCGGCATGAAATTGCAATTCAAGCCCTTTTTGCGCGGCCGCGCGTTCGACTTTGGCCACGGCGCTTGCAACGAGCGGGATGAGATCGACCGCTTCCGGGATCAGCTCCATGCGCCCTTCTTCCATCTTGGATAAGTCGAACAGATCGTTGATTAACCGATTCAGCCGCACCGCTTCCGCCGAGATGATCTGCAAGTAGGCGTTCTTCTCTTCCTCCGATTCATACATTTCCTCCGAAATGACCTTCGCATAGCCCTCTAAATAAGTGATCGGCGTCTTCAGCTCATGCGAAATGTTGGCGAAAAATTCATTGCGCGATTCGCGCAGCCGCTGCAAATCACGGGCCAAATCGTTAATGGCATGGGCAAGGGAGCCGATTTCGTCTTGGGACGTAACCGGGACTCTCGTTCCCAATTGTCCGACCGCAATCTGCCGGGTCGCCTGAACCATATGCCGCAGCGGCTTGGACATGCGACGAGACAGGACGAGCGAGAAGCCCAGCGCAATCAGGACGCCGATAACGCCAGAGATGGCAATCATTTGCCGCACTTGGGCGACAAAGCTGCGCACACTGTCCAATGACGATGTAATAATGACGCCGCCCATAAATTGCCCGTTACTCATAAAGGCTCGCCCCGACACGATGCACGGTTCTTGATCAGGCGATTCAAATTCCTTATCGATAACCTGCCCTGCCTTGAGCCGATTCCATTCTTCCGTCGTCAGCAGCGTGTTCATGTTCCGGGAATGGCGATTCGAGCTGTCCGTGGCGTTGCCGTTCCGATCGAAGATATGGATGCCGACTTTTGAAAATTCCGCCATCGTAGAGACCGCATCCGAGGTCAAGCCGTGCTGCGCTTCGGCCATTTTAACAAAATGAGCAGACAGCTCCATCACTTCTAGATGGGCCTTCTGATAATAGAACGAAGTGAAGATCCGATCCGTTACGATACCGAGCGGAATGAGCACGACGAGGAACAGCGACATCATGGAAGCGCCAATCTTGATGTCGACGCGATTCCAGTTCATCATGATGTTCCTTTCTGATTGAACTTATAACCGACGCCCCATACCGTTTGAATCGGGTCGTAGCTTAATTGCGCTCTATGAACTTTATCCCGAATGTTTTTCACATGATTATCGACCGATCGGATATCGCCTTCATAATCATAATCCCACAGTTGTTCGACGATCCGATCGCGGGAATACACACGCTGCGCATTGGCAGCCAACAGCAGCAGCAGCTCGAATTCCTTCGGCGTGAAATCGACGGCTTGTCCATTGATGCGAATCTCCCGGCTGTCCGGATAGATATCCATCCCGGGAACATGAATGGCCGGGGCCGCTGACGCGCCGGCAAGGCTCGCCTGCGCCCTGCGCAGCAATGCGCCGACTCTCGCCACGAGCTCCTCCCCATCAAACGGCTTGACGACGTAGTCATCGGCCCCCATATTGAGCCCTTGCACTTTATCCTTCGTGTCCGTCCGTGCCGTAAGCATAAGGATCGGAATGGGCCAGCGTTCGCGAATCCGTTCACAGACACTCCATCCGTCCATGCCCGGCATCATGATATCCAAAATGACGAGATCCGCCGCTTCTTTTTCCATAATCTCCAACGCTTGTATGCCATTATCGGTTTCAATGACGTCATAACCATGCTTTTTCAAATAAATTCGAATCAAGTTACGCATATTTCGCTCGTCATCGACGACGAGAATCCGTGTGCCTTTCATAGCAACCTCCTTATCCGCTCCTCCTTATTGTAACGCAAAAGGTTGTATAAATTGTGTATTGCTCAACAGGTATGCCATCTACAACATCAACAGTCCGGCCGTCATTCAAAATCAACTGCTGTCCATTGCTCCAGGAGAGCGTTATGATGTGGAATTCGTGGCGGACAACCCCGGCAAATGGCTTATTGAAGAGCCACCCGACATTGGATTTGGCGAAATACGGAGAGATGGCAAATGCAAAGTTCACTTTGAAAGAAGCACATGATCAAGATGTCAAAATGGACTTGAATACCGAGGTGCGCGCAGGCAAAACCGTATACACCATTAACGGCAAAGTGTTCCCGGATACGGACAAGATCAAAGTCAAGAAAGGGGAGCGGGTGAAGGTGACATTCGTGAATCTGTCCAAGAGCGAAGATCATCCGATGCATTTGCATGGGCACTTCTTCCAAGTGCTGAGCAAGAATGGCAAGCCGATTGCAGGAGCACCCATTATGAAGGACACGTTAAACGTCGAGCCGGGAGACACGATCGTCGTCGCCTTCGAAGCCGACAACCCGGGCGAATGGATGTTCCATTGCCATGATTTGCATCATGCGGCAGATGGAATGGTCACGGACGTGCATTATTTGGATTATAAAAAAAGCTATGTGCCTGATCCGGCGGTGAACAATATCCCGGAATAGTTTCAAATCGTTATATGGCATGATGCCGCATTTGTTCAAGCTAAACATAAAATGTGCCTGAAAGCAGATCGGAGAGGAGGTCTGCTTTTTTGCTTGGAAAGGGCTCGATTGATGTAAACTTCAATGCCTCAGATTGCGGTAAAACTGGAGTGTAAAAAGTGCTCTTTGTTCACTCTCCCCGTAACTCAGCTAGAAGTAGAACGAGAGTGTTCGAAGTACTCTTCGTTCATTCTCCCCCCCGTAACTCAGATTGAGGCAAAGCAGGTGACTGGACTCTGTGAATTGAAATTTGATTGTTTTCTCGTTTTTCTGAATGAAGGGGTTAGTGGATCAAAGGTCTTTTTGGAACACTAAGAGCATTGCAAGCGACGAATAGCAAAGAGCCTTGGCAGAGATTTTTTTATTGGAAAAAGAGATGAAGACCCTTGACAGTAGGCACATAGTGTGAAAAAATTCAATTAACTAATGTTAGTTAGGTAAGTGTTGAAAGGGGAGGCACACAGGAATAATATCGCCTTTTTATGGCGCGCAATGTTAAAGGTGGATGTGTTCGGCAAGTTTAGATAGACAAGGCCTCGGAGAGGAATGAAGGAATCATGAATATTCATTGGATTAAAGTGTTTATTGCCGCCTTCTTTGAAGTGTTCTGGGTTATCGGTCTGAAGCACGCGTATGATGCATGGACTTGGATTGGGACGATCATTGCAATTGTCATAAGCTTCTACGTCATGATTATGGCGGGGCGGAATCTCCCTGTCGGAACGGTGTATGCGGTATTCGTCGGCTTGGGGACGGCAGGCACCGTTTTTGCGGATATCGCCTTCTTCGGCGAACCGTTCAACATGACCAAGGTGCTCCTTATTCTGCTGCTGCTGGCCGGCGTGATTGGTTTGAAGCTGGTCACGAAGGAGAAGACGGAGAAAGGGGCTGAATCCTGATGGCATGGATTAGTTTGCTGTTGGCTGGCGTGTTCGAGATGGTAGGGGTTTCCATGATAAATAAATTCCATAAGGAACATACATGGCAGTCGCTTGTCTATATGATGGCAGGCTTCGGCGCCAGCTTTTTCTTTCTCGCCTTCGCGATGGAGACGCTGCCGATGGGAACCGCATATGCGATTTGGACCGGAATCGGCGCTTCCGGGGGTGCCATTCTCGGCATGATTTTGTACGGGGAATCCCGGGAATGGAAACGCATTTTGTTCATTAGCATGGTGCTTGGCGCGGCAATAGGTTTGAAATTGGTATCATAATTGCTGGGAGGGGAGAGTTTATGACCGCGAATCGGATTGTCGAGGTTGCTTTGGGTCATTTTGCGGAGCATGGATATGAGGGCGCTTCATTGGCTCACATCGCAGAGCAGGTAGGCATTAAGACACCGTCCATTTATGCCCATTTCAAGGGCAAGGATGATTTGTTCCTAAGTGTCATCAAGCAAGCGATTCATGATGAGCTTAAGCTATTGCGGGAATTTTGCGGGCAGCATCAGGAAGACACGGTCCAGCTTCAGCTCTATAAGCTCATTGCGCAATATAAAGATAGGTATGATAACGACAATAGCGTGAAATTTTTGCTGCGGATGATGTTTTTCCCGCCCGTGTCTTTGCAAGCATTGGTGATGGAGCATATCAACGGTTATTTGGACAAGATGGAGCAGTTGCTCGGTACGGTGTTCGAACGCGGAATGCAACGGGGCGAAGTGACGCCGCTGGACGCGGGGACGGTTACGGCGTCATTCATGTGCCTGCTCGATGGCGTGCTCGTGGAGATGCTGTTGGGCGGACCGGTACGCTTCAAGAAACGTTTGGAGGCATCCTGGAACATATATTGGCTGAGCTTGACCCCATAGACGATTGAGGCATGGTGCAATGATTAGAAGATTACGAATTCAAGGCGCTACGCAAACGGTTACGTTCGGGGCGTTTTTCTATGTCGCATGATGATGCGTGGAAGGAATATCGCAGGCTGCAAGCGAAATGTCTAGCGTGCAAACAACTCGTTATCTATCATTTGGAAGTGAGGCGCCCTGAAAATGGAGATCCATGCTTATATCGATCAATTTCTAATCGAGCAAAGCTATAATGGCTCATTCTTATTTGCCTATGAAGGCACTATTCGCCTATGTAAAGGCTACGGTTGGGCTGATATGGAGCAGAAGCGGCTTAACGACGAGCATACCGTATTTAAAATTGCTTCGATCGGCAAACAGTTTACGGCAACAGCGATCATGCTCCTGCAGCAACGGGGCCAGCTTGGCGTTCAGGATAAGGTGGCGCAATACGTGCCGGAATTGCCGGGACTCAAGCATTTGACGATTCATCAGCTTCTGACGCATGCGGCTGGATTGGACGAGGATATTCTTGTAGATTGGAATGTTGATGAAGATATGGCCCCTCTACGTCTCCAAGAGATGGAGACGGTTGTTCCGGCCCATCAGGTCGGCAGCTTTCATTACAGCAATTTTGGTTACGCTTTGCTCGGACTCATCGTAGAAAGGGTGTCAGGCCGGACATATGAGGAGTTCATTCAACAGGAGCTCTTCCTCTCCCTTCATATGGAACGGACGGGAGGGCATCTCGCTTCCTATCTTGCGGAAGGGAACCGGGCAATCGGTTACGCGGAGGGGAAACCGGCCTGGAAACAGGATATTCCGAGCTATAACAGCGCCGGGAGCATTCTCTATTCCACGGTAAGGGATTTGTATCGGTGGGAAAGAGCATGCTATGCCGCGCAGTTGATTGGAAGCGATGCATTGCGCGAAATGTTCACGCCCCATGTCGCCATTGATGACGAGCGAGGCTACGGATATGGCTGGATGATATATTCCGGACGCCGGAATACGGTCTATCATAATGGCAGCTTGGCTGGATTCCGCTCTACGTTATATCGAAATACGGAGAAAGATGCGGTGTTGATTGCACTCAGCAATCTGGGCGATACCGGTCTGGAACCGATCGAGCGCTTGAAGCGGAGTATCGCAAGCTGGTTATGACTAGTAGGATGTTATTTATTTAAAAATGGTTATTGAGCGAGATGAACTGAACGTGTTCGATAGCGCTGGAGATTAAACCGGTCGTGGGGCATGCCCTATGGCTGGCTTTTTCTTTTTCACGGACCCGGTGGCTAGAAGGTATGCAGGCTGTAATTGGTCCAATGGATGAGACAGGTGGAACGTCCGAGCTTATAGCTATAAAGCGACATGACTATTGAACATTGGCCGGATGCGATGGCAGCGATTGACGCCATTAGAAATAATGTGATATTCTCTCTATGGAATTAATCGTAATTATTACGGATATATAAACAAATCTATGTACTACTCTGTATCGGAAAGGGAGAACGCGCATGAATGGACTGCTGCGAATAGGCACCTATGCGACGGCTTTTATTTGCATGGCCATTTTGTATTTGATTTTTACGAACCAATCCATAACCGAGCTGCAATTCTCCATCGATCAGACCGCCTTGACGAACGCAACGACGGTCGGTATCAGCCTGATGCTGGAAGCACTGCCGTTCCTCATGCTCGGGGTCGCCGTGTCCGCCGTGCTGCACGAGTTCGTGCCCGAAGGAGCCATGCGGCGATTCATCCCGCGGCATCCGCTGTTAGGCGTCATCGCGGCATCGCTTATCGGCGTGCTGCTTCCACTGTGTGAATGCGGGATGGTACCAGTCGTCCGCCGTCTCATACAGAAGGGCATGCCCGTATATATCGGCATTACGTACATATTGGCATCTCCGATTATTAATCCAATTGTTTTTGCCTCTACGTCGATGGCGTTTCGCAGCCAGCCGGAAATGGCGATGTATCGGATGGTGCTGGCTTTTGCCGTAACGACCCTGATTGGGCTCGTGCTGTACAAGACGGTGAAGCGCAATCCGCTGCGGAATAGCGGAGCGGCCGGGCATGAACATGTGAACCACCATCAAGCCCCGCATGATCAAAAGTCGCGCCATCAAGCGATTGCGCTGAAGGACAAGCTGTCTTGGCTGCGGAGAATGCAGTCGAGTGTATATCATATGGGTGATGAGTTCATGGATATGGGGAAATATTTGCTCATGGGCGCTTTCATTACCGCGGTGATTCAAACATGGGCGGGCAGAGAATGGTTCGCCGATGTCGGCCCTACGGGGCTGGGCGCGCACCTCTTTATGATGGCTTTTGCATATATCATTTCCTTATGTTCCACCTCAGATGCCTTCATAGCCGCTTCGTTCGGCACAATGTTCGCCAAAGGACCGCTGCTGACCTTCCTCGTATTCGGTCCGATGCTCGATCTGAAGACGTCCTTCATGCTGGCTGGCGTGTTCCGCAAGTCGTTCATCGTCAGACTTAGTCTGCTGATTGCGGTTGCCGTATTAGGTTGTTCCCTGCTGCTGCAAACGTTTGTATGGTAGCGATTGTGCAATAGAGAAAGAACACGCAGCGTTAATGAGTCACATTATGCGCCGATTTCACCATTCACCACTCGAAAGGAGCATGACCATGACCTTGTCATCTCGTCCGTGGAAACAGGGATCTATATACCTTTTGCAATCGCTAGTCATGTTCGCATGGTCGTTATTCGTATTCATTCTGTTATGGCAAAATAAGCTGCAGCTCTATATCGCCCCGCGTATGGAAATATGGGTTAAGCTTGGGGCGGCTGCGCTGTACGGCTTGGCGGCGTTCCAGCTGTATCGCGGAATGCGGGCGCTGTCTGAGCCGTCTGCGGCGCAGCAGCACGATTGCGGCTGCTACAGTCATCACGAAGCGTCCTATTCGCTGCAGAAGCCGCTATTGCTGTGCGCGCTGTTTCTGTTGCCGCTCGCAGTGGCTAACGCGCTCCCCGCGACGTCCCTCGGAAGCGCGATGGCTGAGAAGAAAGGCGTGCAGTACGCCGCTTCCTCCGAACGTTCCTCTCCAGCCGCCCCGTCGCCTTTAGCCGCGGGAACGAAGGATGGGACTGATGCAGCTGATGCAGCGCCGGACTCTGACGATGACAGCTTCTTCTTAGGAGCCGACGGAAAGCCCATTCCGATCGAAACCGTCATCGTCCAGCGAGATAAGGGACGGCCCGACAAGTCGGGAACGATCGATGGAAAGTTCAAGTACGACTCCTATTCGAAAGTATACGCGGAGCACGCCTCGTCGCTTGATAAGCAAGCCGTTATCGACATTCCCGAGGCGCTGTTCATCGAGACGATAACGACGCTCGATCTGTACAAGCAGCAGTTTTCAGGGAAAAAGGTAAACATTCGCGGCTTCGTTCACCGGGGGGAAGGAATGAACCGCAACCAATTCGCGGTGGTGCGCTTCTCCGTGGAGTGCTGCGCGGCGGATGCTTTTCCGTACGGTGTCGTGGTGGAAACTCCGCAGGCGAGCCGCTATGCGAATGATACATGGATCGAAGTGAACGGCACCTTATCGACGACGACCTTCGACGACGCGGAAATTATGAAGATTGAAGCGGAAAAAATCGGTAGCATTGCGCCAGCGAAGGAGCCTTACGTCTATATGGACCCGGATTTCTATTTCGGTAAAAGAAAATGAGCCAGTCCAAGTCATGTTGGCAGCATGCAAATTACGATGACGGAATCGCTAGCCGAATACGCAGCTTCGCACGAAGATAATGGAAGAAAGTTGTGGAAGAGTCGAAAAACAACGATAAAATGATCTATAAAATACCATAGTTTACATTTAGGATGTGGAAAATCGTTCCTTCATCTAGTAAAGTGAAATGAGATTTTAAAAATGAAGGAAGGAGCGGCTATGAGAAAATATAAAATATGGGGAATCATACTGCTGGCATTGGCCATCCTTGCAACTGGAGGTTTTCTCTTTCGCAAGCAGCTGGCGGTTCTTGCATTTGATATGTTCCTGTCCGATCGGGTTGAGAAGACGCTGGAACAAACGTACAAACCCATTATCGGAAAAAAAGAAGTCATCCGCGAAGAGAATACTCCGTTCTCCATGCTGCTGCTGGGCATCGACCAACGTGACAAAGAGGCGGGCCGTTCGGATTCATTGATTTATTCCATTATGCGGCCCAAAGAGAATCGGATTCTGCTCTTGTCTATCCCGAGAGATGCCTATGCAGAGATCGTCGGAAGGGACATGCAGGATAAAATCGCACATGCATATGCATTCGGAGAGGCGAAAATGAGCGTGGAGACCGTGGAGAAGCTGCTTCAGCATCCGGTGAATCATTACGCGGCCATCAACTTCACGGGGTTCAAGGACGTAGTGGATGCGCTGGACGGCGTCAAATTGCCGATTACAAAAGACATCGTCAATAAACATTGGAGCCACGATAAATTCAGAATCGAAGCGAACAAGCCGATATACAACGGGCTGGAGGCCCTGAACTATGTACGGTACCGCGAGGATTCGGATATGAACCGCACGATGCGGAATCGCATCTTCTTGCAGGCTATCATGGAGAGGGCTGTCGAGCTGGACAAAGTCGGCCGCATTCCCGAGCTGATGGAAATTGCGGGCGATAACTTCACTACCGATATGCTCCCCAAGGATATGATTGACTTGGCGAAGGCGATGTTTGCGAAAGACAGCCTCCCTGCATTCAGCACCTATATGCTGGACGGAGAAGGGGCGATGATGAATGGAATATGGTACTACATGCTTGATGAAGAAGATCTTCAGTATGCGCGGCAGCTGATCGAGAACTGGCTCGATCCGGCGGTGGACTCCGTGAGCTTGATGGAGCCAAGGGAAAAAGCATAACGATATATAAGGCTGCACTTATTCATATATAGGCCGCCTTACGGCATACATACGGAACAGCACCGCTTTCTCAGGAAGGCGGTGTTTTTTTGACGATTACGGAATGTTTATGTTCAGCGATTTGACGGATCATCTACGATGTTATATTATACCCCTATGGGTATAATAATGGAGAGGATGATCATGATGTCGAACCACAAAAAAATTGTCATTGTCGGCGGTGTCGCCGGAGGCGCGACCGCTGCGGCAAGATTGCGGCGCTTGGACGAAAGGTCCCATATCGTGCTGTTCGAGCGGGGAGAGCATATTTCATTCGCGAACTGCGGACTGCCTTACCATATCGGCAACGTCATTCCGAAGCGGGAAGCGCTGCTCGTGCAGACGGCGGAAGGAATGTCGAAGAAGTTCAATCTTGATATCCGGCCATTGAACGAGGTTACGGGCATCGATTGGGAGCGCAAGGTCGTCGCTGTGCGCAACGTGAAGACAGGGGAGAATTACGAGGAATCGTATGACGAGCTGATTCTATCTCCGGGGGCGAAGCCGATTGTGCCGCCAATTGAAGGCTTCAACGAGGCGAAACACGTATTTACGCTGCGCAATATCCCGGATACCGATCGCATCAAGCAATTCGTGGATGAAGCAGGACCGAAGCAAGCGCTTATCGTTGGCGGCGGCTTTATCGGCTTGGAGATGGCCGAGAATTTGCACCTGCGCGGCATTCAAGTAACCATCGTGGAGATGGCCAATCAAGTAATGGCGCCGCTGGACCCGGAAATGGCCGCGATGGTGCACAGCCATCTGCGGGATAAAGGAGTTCGGCTCATCCTGAACGACGGGCTGTCGTCTTTCATGGAGGAAGGACGCAAGGTGAAGCTGGGGAGCGGCAGAATCTTGGAGACAGACATGACGATCCTGTCGATTGGCGTGCGTCCCGAACACGAGTTGGCGAAAGCAGCGGGACTGGCGCTGGGCAGCCGCGGCGGCATCGTGGTCAATGAGCAGCTGCGTACGGAAGATCCGCATATTTGGGCCATTGGCGATGCCATTGAAGTGAAGGATTATATTCAACAGACGCCGGCGATGATCCCGCTCGCATGGCCGGCCAATCGGCAGGGAAGACTTGTGGCGGATCATATCTATGGCAAGGGGCGCCCGTATCGGGGGACATTGGGCACGTCTGTCGCGAAAGTGTTCGACTTGACCGTGGCAGTCACGGGCAACAACGAGAAGACGCTGAAGCGGCTTGGAACTGCATACGAAGCGGTGCACATTCATCCGGCTTCCCATGCCAGCTACTATCCGGGCGGATTTCCGGTATCGTTGAAAATGACGTTCGACAAGGAGACCGGGGAGATCTACGGTGTGCAGGGCGTTGGCATGAACGGCGTGGAGAAGCGGATTGACGTGATCGCGACCGCCATTAAAGGCAAGCTGACGGTGCATGATCTGCCGGATCTGGAGCTTGCTTACGCGCCGCCGTATTCTTCGGCAAAGGATCCGGTGAACATGCTCGGCTATGTCGCTTCCAATGTGGCGGACGGCGTGCTGGACGTCGTTCATTACGACCGTATCGACGAGCTGATTCGGAACGGCGCAACGCTGGTTGATGTCCGGGAGCCGGTGGAACGCGAGTCCGGCTTCATTGCGGGCTCGATCAATATTCCGCTTGGTGAACTGCGCTCGCGCCTGCACGAGCTGCCTGCCGGCGAGCCGATCTATGTCAGCTGCCAAGTCGGGCTGCGCGGTTACTTGGCTGCCCGGATGTTGGAGCAGCACGGCTTCAAAGCGATTAATGTAAGCGGCGGATATAAGACGTATTCAGCGTACTTCGGGAAGCGGGCGCCGGAAGAGGCGCAGGGACGGCACGAGTCCGGATCATCCGCGCCGCAGGGCGAGCCCGATACGGAGCCGACGCAGTCTGCATTCAGCGACGATCTGCAGGCCCGCTATCACTTGGATGTGTGCGGGCTGCAGTGCCCCGGCCCGATTAGCCAAGTGTACCAGCTGATGCAGAAGGCGGAGGACGGAGACGTAATCGAGGTGTCCGTTACCGATCCGGCGTTTCCGCAGGACATTGCGGCTTGGTGCGGCAAAACGGGGAACGCGCTGCTAAAGCAGGTAGCGGAGAAGGACAAAATCCGCGTCTGGCTGCGAAAGGGCGCAGCTGCCGCGAGTCCGGCCGCGGCCTCCGGCAATGAACCGAAGGGCGAGAAGGGCGCGACGCTCGTCGTGTTCAATCAAGATTTGGATAAAGCGATCGCTTCCTTCATCATTGCGACCGGGGCTGCAGCGATGGGAAAAAAGGTGACGATGTTTTTCACCTTCTGGGGGCTGAATGTGCTGCGCAAGGCGAATGCGCCGCGCTTGGACAAAGACTTCATGGAGCGGATGTTCGGGAAAATGATGCCGCAAGGACCGGACGCGCTGCCGATCTCCAATATGAACATGGCAGGCATGGGAGCGCAGATGATTAAGCGCGTCATGAAAAAGAAGAATGTGGATAGCCTTGAGACACTGATGCGCAATGCAATGGAGCTCGGCGTGGAGCTGGTGGCTTGCTCTATGTCGATGGATGTGATGGGCATTCAGGCGGAAGAACTGATTGACGGCGTTACGATCGGCGGTGTCGCCACCTATTTGGGCAAGGCGGAAGATGCCAACCTGAACCTGTTCGTGTAGAATATTCGCGGCAAGCAAACGATACAGCAATAGCCTATTTCTGAGATTCACGAAGCCTGCATCGGAGGATGCGGGCTTTTTTTATAGCAAGAAACGGTACATAATACGCACATTATTGTCATCCTTTAGTTCAGATTCGGGACATGCAGTGCGGTGAAGGAGCATGCGAAAGATAGAGGAACCATCATGGCGATCGGGTGTCTGACGCTGGTGGAGAAAGAGAGGCTGGCAAAGTAAGAATGGTCCTGCGCGGGGACGAAGCAGCGATCGGGAAATCCGGGGTTCCTCCGTTTATTGTTGGAACTTAGTCAAGTACCCAGGAATATACAGATAATGTAATGAAATAAATATGAAAAGAGGTATTTAAATGATTTATAATCAATACCACCATTGTAATTCTCCAACAAGAGCACCTTTTTCCAACTTAATCGGTCAATTTTACACAATTGCCAATCCTATCCCCTTAATGAATGGTTATGTAATTCCTCAGAGCACACGGGTGTTTATCCACACTGTAACATATCTGCCTTCAGGTGAAGAGTCAGTTACAATCGTGTTTCCGATGCAATCGGGAGGCACTTGCGTCTCAGGTGCAACAAAAGTTAATGCAAGCCAACTTCTAGGCAGTCCCGTACAAACCATTCAATAATTGAAATCCAACCGAGATACCAGCTACTGCAAGACCACTGGGGGCGGGTTTAAGTTATTTTTCGCAATAAATAAATACAAACTGCTTAAAGAACTGGTGATGGCCAGTTCTTTATTTGTTTAATCCAAGTCTGCTTCGGCCAACTGTGAATAACGCACGATCGGCAAGGGCGATGGCATCTAACGCAACATCTTCGTCGATCTGACGATGAACGTTATCAATGGCCTCCAAGATCTCAACGGTCGCTGTGACTAAGGTGCTCCTTACCCCTTGTAACTGCTCAAGGATTTCGTTGAGCTTATCATTGATGTGGCCGTGGGCCATTATGGTCGTAATAGCATTAATGGTCCCAGCAGCGGCGGAGCAGCGCCAGCCCAACTAAATAAACCACCATTATAACCATATAAAATTGGAAATAAAGGGAGGAGCCGTGATAACAGCCCAGAGCAAATTCTAGGCAGGCGCATAGGTATATCTTAATTGCTTTAATTATTCTTTCGGGAGTGTGAAATTTCAGAATGAGCATGATAACACCGATGATGAGCGAAAATGCAAGCGTAAGTTCAGCATGTGGTCACGATCTTGGCATGTGTAATCATATCGGCTGGCCTCCTCAAGCTCAACCAAGCCCGCCGTTTATTCCTAACCCGCCTACTCCTCAAGATTTAATTCCGTGCGTTAATGGGTGGGCATATTTTTGGACGAATACTCATTTGGGTAATTTCTGGATGTTCATTCGAAAAGTTGTTATTGGAACCTCTAATGAAGTAGTCGGCTGTGTTTTGTTACAAGATCAGTCTGGACAGCCGAGATACTACATCATTGAAATAAATCTTGAATATATAACCTCTCACTTATGTAATCTACAAGACATATATGCAGCCACAGACTACAAATACGTATAACTAATTTAAGAAATTACAATTGTTCGAGACCGGACCAAGATTTATTGCCTTGGTGAAGTTGGCTTAATTCAGCGATCCCTGAATGGAACTGGAGCTGATATCAAGAGAGTATCCGCAGTCGCAGAAGAGTACGGTAGAGGACCCCCCTCTTAATTCCCCCTAATTCTTTATTTGACAAAGGCCGTTGTGTTGTCCTGATAGAAAAAACCACAAAAATGCGTATAATTCTCTCGGCAAATGTTAGTTGGATCTAAATCAGGTTCCAGAAAGAAAGCTTTCTTAACAATGGGACGCCCACACTCATCTGTGTATCTAGCTGGTGTGCCTCCTCGTTTGTGGCCCCACATATAACCGGGCCCGCCCGTGACAAGCCGGTAAAAGTGAAAATCGTTCGCTGGCCAAACCACGCATGCAATAGTCAAAGTGTTTGGCTGGCACCCATCCTTCCAACCATCAGCGTGTAGACCCGCTATTACTTCACTACAGGTCATTTCCCTTGCTGGACGGCCTCCGTGTAGGCCAGGGCGTGCATAGCGGCGCTGCGCCAGATGATTGCTGGCGAAGCAATAGCAATTATTCTGACTGACATACTGGGTCATATTGAAAAGGTCTACATTCGCATCAAAGTAATTGTTATCGCATAAGATCCAGGGTATATTAATGGAACGACTGACTTCCCCATTTTCACTAGTAGTATCTGTGTCTGGTTCGACAACTTCACGAGACGATGGTACTAATTTGACACCTTTTGCAGCCACTTCACGCAGTTCGTCTCTTAATTTACTGCCTTTCTTTTCTGATGTTTGCAAAAGCCACTCAGCAGCAGGGGCTCGTCTCGCCGGCTTGCTCCCGACTCGGAACTCCCTAGGAAATGGACTTTCCAATGCCCGATTGGTCCTGTTCCAAATGCCCTCATCCGTCTTAATTTCCCGGATAATCAATCCGCCATAACCAAGGCCTATCACCTCGTCAGGAGTATGCACGGGTGAAATTTGTGCCGGATCGGAAGTTAACATATCAAGCAGTTCCTTCTCTTCTGCTTCAGACAAAAGCCATTTAGGATTGGGCATCCCGGAAAAGATATCCAACTCTACTTCTAGCATGATCAATGTCCTCCAATGTCTTATCAATTTCTCCTGGCAGGCGCCACCGCCTTATTTCCCCAAGAGGCGGGGGGATGCTCTTTTTTTATATTGTCGCGGTTCTAGGTATTCTATACGCAGGCTAGGTAACAATCTTTGATAAGATGCGTATTAACGAAATAACCGTTACGATGAAAAATCTGGAATTTCGCTATGCCGGCAGTATAAGCGCAATATGTAAGTATGGAGCAAGGTGAAGATGATATTTATCACATACATCCATGTGCCACATCGACGATAATTTTGATGGTTTTCAAGATTTCGTGAGGAGGCTTTCATTGATATGACGAACAGTAAAAAGGTGAAAATAGCAGGGGCGGCATTTCTTCTGTTCGTAGTGACAGGCATTGGATATTTTCTATGGAGTAACGATTCCGTGTTCAGCAAGAAAGAGCCGCCGAATGCGCTTGTGACCAAAACCCTTTTTAAATTCGATACGATGATTAGTTTGAAGTTGTATGGTGATAAAGCGTCGGAAAAGCATCTTATGGAAATCGAGAAGATGCTGGATCAAATCGATCAACAGATTAATATGAACAATCATGCGAGTGAAATCCATCAGGTGAATGCGGCCGCAGGAAAACAAGCGGTAAAAGTCTCACAAGGTACGTTCGATCTGGTGAAAGTGTCCGTGGACTATGCCGTGGATACAAAAGGTGCCTTTGATCCGAGTATCGGTTCGCTAGTCAGTCTATGGAAGATTGGAAATGGCGGAGAGCACCCCCCGGCTGCAAGTCTTATTCAACAGGCAAAGTCGCTCGTAAACTATCGAGACATAGAGATGGATGCGAAAAATGTAACGATCAAGCTAGCCAAAGCAGGTATGTCTATCGATCTCGGAGGGATTGGCAAAGGGTACGCAGCAGACCTGGCGGCTAATTATCTGCGTCAAGAGAAGGTGGAGAGTGCGATTATCGATCTCGGCGGCAGCAGTATTATCGCGATTGGCAGCAAACCTACAGGGGAACCATGGCGCATTGGACTTCAAGACCCAGACCGGGAGCGGGGGGAACGATTAGCCGTCATTCAGCTTCAAGATGAGACGATTGATTCTTCAGGCGTGTATGAACGGTTCTTTATGGATAACGGGGTTCGATATCATCATATTCTAGATCCGGAGACAGGATCTCCTACACAGAATGGGATCAAGAGTGTAACGATTATCGGTGGAACCGCTACGGATGCCGATGTACTCTCTACGGCAGCCGTTATTATGGGACTGGAAGATGGGCTGGCTTATATTCAGCAAAAGCCTGACGTAGAAGCGATGTTCATTATGGAGGATAACAAGGTTTATGTGACATCGGGCTTGCAAGGGAAAATTAAGTTAACGAATACGAGATATACCGTCGTTGATACGAACTGACCCAGTTGTTGGGTGGATTTTGGGGGGGACGAGCGATAGGAGTTGTATTGAACTTGAAGGCGAAGTTCAATACAGCTTTTTTGGCATGCAAAAAAGATTGAAAACGTTTAAAAATCACTGCTCAATCAGGACGCTCATCCGATTTCGTCAGGAGAGTTAATTCCGTGGCAATCACCTCGAATTAGTTTACAGGAACTGATACGATTTTTGAATTATATGGAAGTATTGGTCGCAGACAAAAACAGGCTACATCATCCATTCCATACAGTTTCATTTCCTGTGAATCCGTGATCGGTTTTCCTCTTATTCTTGCAATCGTTCTATAAATGAATCGGTCTACCTTTTTCAAATCATACTTTCCAAGAATTTTACTCTTTTTAAACCACCTACTTAATCGCGTGAGGAAGGGGTTGTTTTCTCGTGTGACAGATCATCGCTGTGTCCCATCCACTGTAGAATATGCAAACCGAACCTAACTCAATACCCCAGAAATTCACAGTATGAGCCACCGTGCATTTACAGGCAATGTCTGCTTAAACTTCCAATAAGTTTTGCTATACGGGAAAGACACGCTGGCCTTTTCTAAGTATACGCTGGACTCAGGGGGAAGTAAGAAGAAAGGTTTCTTTGACGATGACCTACCGGGGCATATCTTTCCAAAATACGTTTTTTGGCATGATGGCGACAAATTGGAATACAGTATTTCAACCTCATCGGATATGACCAGGGAACAGAAGAACGAAATTCTGAAAGATGCGGTGAAAAAATAACATTTTGATCCAGCTACAGGTCTTGCGGACAGACTCGTACAGATCTAGAAACAGGATTGTATGGGTTCTTTTGTAGATCATCATTCCCGCAGGTGGGGCGAATCATTTTTGCATGTAACAAAAACGAGAAAATTTTTCTCTACCAAACATGTTGACTTTACCAGACTGCAGTTGTAGCATAATTCATAACTACATGCGTAGTTTTGCAAATTGATTTTGGAGGTTTTATGCATGAATCAAATACCGTCCATCACGGATGCAGAGTTGGAAATTATGCGCGTCTTGTGGACAAATCCGAATTGCCCTTCAAGTGAGGTCGTCAAGAAAATGATGGATCGAATGGGGTGGAGCCCGAATACGACCCGGACGCTCCTTAGTCGTCTGGTGCAGAAGGAAGCGGCTGGTGCGAAGCTGGAAAAGGGTTCGAAGCGCACCCAATTATTTTATCCGATCATCAGCGAGCAGGAGTACCTGCGGTCTGAAACTAAATCCTTCATGAAAAAACTGTATGGCGGAGCATTGAAGCCAATGTTGGCCAACTTTTTGCAGGATAAAAAGCTGAATGCGCAAGAAATCGAGGATCTGAAGGCATTGTTTGACGAAAACCGCAGCGACGGGGAATCGGAAAAGAGAGAGCCCTGATGAATCCTGCATGGAACGAATGTTTATTGTCGTTCTTCGGCTGGGTCATCCGCGGGTCGTTAATGGCCGGCATTCTGGTCGTGCTTGTCCTGAGTTTGCAATTTCTGTTGCGCAAAAGGCTTGAGGCGAGATGGAAATATTGGCTCTGGTTGCCTGTCGCGATTCGTCTGCTGCTCCCTTGGGCGCCGGAATCCTCGCTTAGCTTATACAATGTTCTGCCTGTGGATGTCTTAGCGCCCGGAATTCAACAACAAACGCCAAATCCATCAGCTTGGCATCAATGGTTGAAGGGGACTGAGGGGGATTACGAAGAGACAGCTCAAGCAGAGCGTTTCTACACCGCGGAGAAAAGCAGCCAAATCAGAGGAGATGCGGAAGTATCAGATCCGTCCCATAAATCGGGAACTGTGCGGGACATAAGCATCTGGTGGAGCGGGTTCAAACAAATGGGATTCACCAATCTGCTGATGTTGGTTTGGCTTGCAGGCGTGCTGTTTCTTGCGGCGAAGACGGCATACGACCAGCTTCGATTGAAACAAGCTCTGCGCGCGGGCCGATGTATTGACACGCCTTTGTTATCGGCAGTCTTCAGCGAAACGAAGCAGCTAATGGGCGTAAAGCGTGAAGTGCGGTTTGTAGCAAGTGAGCGCATTCCTGGGCCTGCCGTAGTCGGTTTTCGCAAGCCGGCGATCGTTGTTTCGCCGAGTCTGCTCGTTACGCTGCGAGAGCATCAGCTTCGGTGTATTTTGGCGCACGAATTTGCGCATATACAGCGGCGGGATGTGGCGGTGAATTGGACAATGCACATGTTGCTCATTCTCCATTGGTTTAATCCATTGTTGTGGCTTGCCGTACATAAAACAAGGCAGGATCAGGAGATGGCCTGCGATGCATGCGTACTGAATCGGATGAGTTCACAGCCAAATCTACAGCATATCAATACATATGGGCAAACCATCATCCATGTGCTGGAGCATTTTCATTTGTCAGGCAAACGACATCAGCCAGGGCTTGCCGGATTGTCCGCGACGCATAAACAAATGAAGAAAAGATTGTTAATGATCAAGCGATTTCATAAAAAATCCTATCATTTGTCCATTTTGGGGATGGCGATTATTGTTGCGCTTGGCAGCGTGACACTGGTAAATGCGAAGGGAAACGATGTTGGGGCCGCTCCATCCCCTGCTGTCAACGAGATTGCCTTGAAAACGGCGGCAACTAAACCACAAGCTGAGGGTGAAGGGGAGAAGCTGGAGAAAGCGGAGAAAGAGAGAATCGCCAAGTTGCTTGAAAAAGATCCGGATGATACGTATATCGTATATGTCAGCAATGAATTAAAGGAAGGAAAAGGCGGCCTTCCAGTTGAGGGTTTTTCTCTTTCCGAATTTTATCTCATGGGAAGCCCTTCTCCAAGCTTCGATACCTACGAGGCATATCTCAAAAGAGCATCTGCTTTGAAAGAGGCGGTACCGCAGCAGCCAACTGACTTGCCGAAGGGTTATACTTTCGCCGAAGCGAATATTTATAACGTGTTCACTTCTAAGGATTTTGCACCAGTGAAAGCCGAGGCTAAAAAGCTGGGCAAACAGGTATATTCCAAGAAAATTAACGTGACAAACAGCCACCACATCGGGTTAACGTACACGAATGGAGAAGACTTTATCTCATTTCAGAGCTTTCATTTTGACGAGGAAGATGTAAAAGATAAGAAGAGGAAAGAAAAGGAATACAACTATATATCCGCTAAAGACAGAGAAAAGAAAGATCCGAAGCACGAAGGAAGAAATTATCTTTTCTGGGAAGGAGGCGAAAAAAGCTTTCAAATCGTAACCAATAAGGGTAATCCGTTGACGGAAGAAGACCTGATCAAGCTGGCGAAAACGGCAGTAAAAAAATAGCTTTGTTGCCCATGCAGTCTGAAATAGAATGCAGGGGCTATCTTTTTGAGCGTGATCCGCAGGTTGAAATAGGTCAACTTCTGCATGTATGAAAAGTGAAGAAATTTACATCAATGATGTTGACATTTACAAACTACAACTGTAGTATATTACTAAACTACAGTTGTAGTTTATTTTGATTGAAATCAATAATGAGAGGAGTACTACAAAATGAAAGCAGCATCAAAAGTAGCAATTACAGCATTAAGCAGTATTTTATTACTGGGTTCTTCGATGAACCTAACGGCAGAGGCGGCCCCATCCCGTGCTTCAAGCGACATCGCCTTGAAGACGGCAGCCGCTAAACCTAAGGCGATAAGTGAAGGGGAAAGGTTAGAAAAAGAAGAGAAGGATAAAATAAATAAGTTGATGAAAGAAAATCCGGATGATACGTACATGCTATATGTCAGCAATGAATTAAAGAAAGAAAAAGGCGGCCGGGAAGTTTTTCTCATGGGAGGCTCACCTCCAACCTTCGATACATATGAGGCTTACCTCAAAAGAGCATCGACCTTGAAAGAGGCGGTTCTGCAGCAGCCAACTGACTTGCCGGAGGGCTATACCTTTAGCAAGGCGAATATTTATTTCGTATTCACTCCTAAGGATTTTGCAGCAGTGAAAGCCGAGGCTAAAAAGCTAGGCAAACAAATATATTCCAAGAAGATGAACGTAACAAAAAGCCACCACATCGGGTTAACGTACACGAAAGGAGAAGACTTTATCTCATTTCAGAGTTTTCATTTTGACGAGGAAGATGTAAAAGATAAGAAGAGGAAAGAAAAGGAATACACCTATATATCCGCTAAAGACAGAGAAAAGGAAGATCCGAAGCACGAAGGAAGAAATTATCTTTCCTGGGGAGAAGGTGAAAAAAGCTTTCAAATCGTAACCAATAAGGGTAATCCGTTGACGGAAGAAGACCTGATCAAGCTGGCGAAAACGGCAGTAAAAAAATAGCTTTATAAACGGAATGATTGTAGAAATGATGAGAATATAATATGGATTCGTCTTAGTTCTTGCGTACAAGCCCATGCAGTCTGAAATAGGATGCATGGGCTTTCTTTTTGAGCGTGATCCATAGTCGAACGGATCATTTTTGCATGTAGTAAAAGCGTGAAAACAACTTTCGAATAAATCATGTCGACATCAATGGACTACAATTGTAGTTAAGTGAGTTTAAACATCATAAATGGGAGGGGGGTTACCAAATGAAGGTAGCAACAAAAGTGGCAATCGCTACACTAAGCAGTGTTTTATTATTGGGTTCTTCAGTGAACTTTGCGGCAGAGGCGCAATCCTACGAGAAAACCCAAAAAACCGCTGCTACAAAAACAGCCCAAAAGGCTCCGACTTCAGAGGAAAAAAAGTTTATCGAAAGTGAGATCAAGAGAGTGAGGGCGCTGGCCGAAGAGTCGGGCGATTCGTATGTTCTGTCTCTTAAATACAAGGATCCATTAAAGTACGTATCTAATAAAAGAATCCACGCTGTGGGTGTTCCCTCTGAATGATATACATTAATTCTCTTTGCAATAGTTGCGGGATACATGGTTGACGCCTGGATATCAACCACAAGTCTTAAAGTATTCTCTTTCTCACTGCATTCAAATACCGCAACATCTGCACGGACTTTTTTCCATTAATAGAATGGTTGTACTCTTCTTTCACCTGATATCCTGCTTGCTCCAATTACTTAAATATAAACTATATTAATGCGGTGAATGATTGAAGTGTTCTTATAAAAACAAGACTGGCGACAGGACTTTGTCGACAGTCTGAAAGCTGGTGAAACACCAGCTTCTCTTTCCTTATGCCTTCAATTTGTTCCTTTTAAAGGTGCAATACTTTCCTCAAAGGCAGCTTGCAGTTTCTTCGTAACCGGGCCGCTTTCTCCATTGCCAAATGGCTTATCTCCAATCTGAATAACTGGGAATATTTCAAGGGGCGTCGCTGTAAAGAAGCATTCATCCGCCTCATATACTTCTTGCACTGGAAACTCTCTCTCTTCTACTTCAATATGTAGAGCTTGTGCTAACGAAATAACATGATGACGAGTAATTCCATGTAAAATAAAGTGATCGGCTGGGTGCGTAATCACTTTATTATTTTTTATAATAAAGAAATTGGAATGGCACCCTTCTGTTACAATTCCATCTCGAACTAATATTGCTTCTTGGTATCCTTCTTCGCTAATTTTATTTTTAATCATAATATTCGGAAGTAAATTTAAGGATTTGATATGGCAAAACTTCCAGCGGATGTCCTCTTCCACAGTTGCCTTTATTCCCTCTTTCATCGTGGCAACCGGTCTTGGAAACGCTACAAGGTTTGCAAAATAGGTTGGTTTCAAATTCGATTCATATACATGATTTCGCGGCTGAACACCTCTTGATATTTGAATATATACATTTCCGTCTTCTTGAAATTGATTTTTTTCAATTAATTGCTGAAGCTGTCCAATCAATTCCTCCTTGGTAAAAGGCGGGTTAAGATGAATTTCCTTCATAGATGTAAAGAATCTTTCTAAATGTAAATCTAACAAGTGTGGTTTCCCATTATATAAACGAAACACTTCATAGATTCCATCACCAAATTGCAGGCCCCGTTCTTCTAATGCAACCATCGGCTGCTCTTCCTTTATATTCACAATTCTCCCATTAAACAAAATCCAATCTTCATGCGTACCTTTCACCATTTTTCGCTCCTTTACGAATTATTAATTTCACTTTACAACTTATCTGTACGTTATGCCAACTTAGAAGGCAGTGCAGAGGAATTAAAATTTGGAATGTATATTATTATATGTTCCTATTCTCCAAAATAGTTCGGAGTCATGTGATACCGTTCGTACATTAGCTAACTGTTTCATTTGTTGTTTACTGTAACAAGCGATTGATGGTAAAATATCGGAAAATTAGCATAGGAGGCGTCGGAGTTGCATTGTGCGCGGTTCGTAAAGAAAGAGTAGATGAATTGCTGACCGCATGGAATGCCGCCAGGCATGCAAGCAAGCTGTAACCCAATTAGCCATGGACGCGAGGAGTGGATGTTCAATGACATCGGCACGATCAAATCGTCAACATAGGATTGAAGAGATGGTAACCGCCGCAAATCAGAATGGACTGCGCATAAACGCCAATCAAGTGGAACTAAATGAATCGGGGATGGATTTCCTTGTGGCATTCGCGAAGGATGAGGCGGGCGAGCTGTGGGTGCTTCGCAAGCCGAGACGACCCGACGTCTTGAAGCGGGCTGAGAATGAGCATAAGGTGCTGCAGCTTGTGCGGGCGCAGCTGCCGATCGATGTGCCGGATTGGCACATTTTTACGTCTGAGCTTATCGCATATCCGCTGCTCCGCGGCAAACCAATCGCAACGGTAGACCCGGGGGGCGGCGGATACGTATGGCAGTTCGAGCAGCAGTCGCTTTCGGGTGTCTTTTTCGATTCGTTCGCGGAGGCTCTGGCAGCGCTGCATCGCACCTCCCAAGACGAGGCTGCCAAGGCGGGTGTCCGCATAAAAAGTCCTCAGGAGGCGCGCGCGGAATTTTCAAATCATATGGATGAGATCAAAGGCAGCTTTACGATACCGAAGATGCTGGAAGAGCGCTGGATGGCATGGTTGTCTGATGACTCTTACTGGCCCGGGCATTCGGTGCTGAACCACGGGGACATGCATCCTCCGCACCGCTTATCCGGTGTTGGTGGCCAAGTTTGCGCTTATTACCGGCCAGGAAGCCGATATGGAGATGGCTAGAGGCATGCTTGCGAACTGGAACACGTAAATACAGCAGAGAGGGATAGCCATCTGTTAGCGGATGGCTATTTTTTAGTTAGATAGTGCAGTGCTGGGTCATTCCGCTAACGGAAAGCGAGAGAAACACTTACCGAACGCGGAAGATGACTACTTTCCATTTGGAGAGAACGATTCATGGAGGAATTCTATTAGACTCGATACTCGTCGAATTTTGGGGAATGAAACCTTTTTTCCGATTTTAATGTATTTTTTAATGTATTATTATGAAGGGGGATAATCTTTTCGAGGGGGAGCGCATCATGGGAATCTTATCGAGATTTAGGGATATTATGGGGATTGATGTAAACGTTTTATTGAACAAAGCAGAAGATCCGGAGAAGACGATTGATGATTACATGCGGAGCTTGAATAGCGAGCTGGGTAAGGTTAAAGCGGAAACGGCCTCGATGTTGGCGGATGAGAGAAGGGCGAAAAGAGCAGCGGATGAATGCAACGCGGAGATCAAAAAGCTGCAAAAATATGCCGAGAAGGCAGTGGAAGACGGTAATGAAGAAGACGCACTAAAGTTCCTGGAGAGAAAGGCAATGCAGGCCGAGAAACAAAAGCAATTGCAAACTGCTTATGATCTGGCATCTTCAAACAACGCCAGGATGAAACAAATGCAGGATAAGCTCGTTTCCGATATCGGGAAGTTTGAAGCACGGCGCGCCACACTGAAAGGGAAAATGGCGGCTGCCAAAGCACAGCAAAAATTGAATTCCGGCGGCTCCCCCTTGGGAGCTGTTGAATCCGTATTCGAAGCCATGGAAGAGAAGGTTAATCGGGTTTATGATGAAGCAATGGCTATAGCCGAACTTAGAGCAGGAACGAAGGACGATCTAGATGACTTATTCACACAATTAGAGAAGGATACGAGTGCGAATGCAGAGGATGAATTAGCTGCAATCAAAGAAAAGATGAAAGAGACAGAATAAAAGCTTCTTTGTTATAGGGGTGAACAGGTTGCCGGTTATCGAGTACAAATGTCCAAGCTGTGGAAGCGGGATGGTTTATGACGCTGAAACGGAGATGTTATCCTGCCACAGCTGCGGAAGAAAAGACAATATTCAGGAAATTCCTGATCCATTAACGAAACATGTTTTTTCAGAAGAAGATGAAACCAGGGAGTATCATTGCAATAGCTGTGGAGCCGTCATTATGACCGAAGCGGAGACGAGCGCAACGAGCTGCAGTTTCTGCGGTTCAGCCGTTATTCTTGGGGATCGATTGACTGGAAAGTTGGCTCCGGTGAAGATCATTCCTTTTGCGATTAGTAAGAAACAGGCGATGAAAGCCTTCAAAAAATGGTGCAGAAGAGGCCTCGTGACACCGAGGGGGTTTATGACTGCAGATCGAATCAAGGGAATAACCGGGTTGTATGTGCCTTTCTGGCTCTATGATTTGCATAATGACGTGGAGGTTTATGGCCGTGGCACGAAAGTGAGTACATATAGGTCAGGCGACTATGAGTATACACAAACGGATTATTATGAAATATACCGGGAAATCTGTCTAGATTATGTAAAGGTACCGATTGACGCATCGGAGAAAATGAATGATACACTGATGGATAAATTAGAGCCCTTTCATTATAACCAGTTGGAACGCTTTAAAACTCCGTATCTTGCCGGTTACATTGCCGAAAAATACAGCTATAACGATGAGGAGCTTTTACCTCGGGCTAAAAATAAAATACATAAATATATTTATTCTTATATTAATTCTACGGTGAAAGGATATACCACCGTGAACTATACCGATGTAGATATAGATACAGAGTTAGAACGTGCTGATTATGTCCTGCTTCCGGTATGGCTGGTACACTATGACTACAATAAATCGGAGCATATGTTTGCCATGAACGGCCAGACGGGCAAGGTGGTCGGCAAGCCTCCCATTAGCAAAGTGAAAGTGGCTGCATGGTTTGTAAGTATTTCTGCTATCTTTTTCTTAGCCATACAGTTGCTTTCCTCTTGGATATTAGGAGGTGAAATCTGGTGAGAAGGAAGAGAGTGATCTTTGCTGTCCTGTTATTTTTCGCAATGTTGTTGGCTATTCCTATGGAATGGTTTGCGGGCGAAGCGGTTGCACAGGATGCTAAGCTGATGATTTTTGATTCAGTGGGACTGCTCAATATAGAAGAGTATAATGAGTTGAACGCTCTGGCTAATCAATATGGAGCCGAAAGAGAAACGGACATTATCATTTTTACGATCAACAGCCCGGCAGCTTATGACGTTAAGAGAATGACGCAGGATTTCTACGACGAGTATGCCCCCGGTTATGATAAGCCCCATGGCAATGCCGTAATTTTGATGGTGGACATGACACATAGAGAAGTGTATTTAGCCGGCTTCTATAAAGCGAAGACGTATCTCGATGACGAGAGATTAGATAAGATACGTGATAAGATCACTCCGGATTTGACGAATGGAGATTATAAGCTTGCTTTTCAAAAGTATATTCAAACGGCACACAAATATATGGGATTCCGCCCAGGGGTCAACCCGGACAATATCTTCTTTAATATTTGGGTTCAATTGGGCATTTCGCTGTCCATCGGAGGCATTATCGTTACCTTGATGGTTCGAAGTGCTGGCGGCCGGATTACGGTAAATGCGCAGACCTACGAGGATGCAAGCACTTCAGGACTTCTGGATTGTGAAGACACTTACCTTCATACCAGTACAACAAGCAGGAAGATCGAAAGCAGCAGCAGTAGCAGCGGCTCAAGCGGCGGCGGTGGAACCACCTCAGGCGGTCATTCGCATAGCGGCAGCAGAGGTTCATTTTAAGTGAAGGGATGGATATAGAATGGGGTTCTTCAGAAACCAATTTGCGAATGTTGTGGAATGGGAAGAGTTTAGGGACGATATGATTTTTTGGAAGTGGAGCAACCGAGAGATTAAAAAAGGAAGCAAATTAGTTATCCGCGCCGGTCAAGACGCGATTTTCATAAATAACGGCAAGATCGAAGGGATTTTCGAGGACGACGGGGAGTATAGCATTGATTCAGATATTATCCCGTTCCTGTCTACGTTAAAAGGGTTTAAATTTGGCTTTAACAGCGGAATGCGGGTGGAAGTGTTATTCGTCAACACGAAGGAGTTCACCGTCAGATGGGGGACGCAGAATCCGATTCTGATTCCGAGTCCCCAGCTCCCGGGCGGCATGCCCATTCGGGCCAACGGCACTTTCAATTTTAAGGTGAACGATTACGTTACACTTATCGATAAGATTGCCGGGGTAAAAGACAGTTATCTTGTTGAGGATGTTAAAATCCGGATTACTTCCGTGTTGGATCAGTTGTTAATGAAGTGGATCAGCAGAGAAGGGAAGGACTTGTTTAATCTGCAGGCGAATGCTATCGATATTGCCAAAGGCATTCAAGAAGATCTGGACATGGAAGTGATGGACAACGGCATGACGATTACGGGCTTTCAAGTGATGAGCTTCAATTACCCTCAAGAAATCCAAGATATGATTACGAAGACGGCTTCCCATGAGATGATCGGCAATCTGCAAAAGTATCAACAAGTATCCATGACGGACGGTATTGCATCCGGCAAAGTAAAAGGCGGCGGCGCTGCCTCGGACATGGCGGGCATGATGATGGGGATGAACATCGCCAATGAAATGATGAAAAATATGAACCAAAACCAAAAGCCTTCGGCTGAGACAGAGCCTGCACCTGCTGCTCCCTCTCCTCATGAAGCCAATAAAAAGCCTAACTTCTGCCCGAACTGCGGCGCGAAAAACGAAGGGGCTAACTTCTGCCCGAATTGCGGTCACAAACTGAACTGAACTTGTAACCCGGACAGCCGACGCCACCATGAAGCCGACCACGTAAGGTCGGCTTTTTGTGTTCTGTGAAGTAGGTTGTATCCTTATTTCCTATTGGCACACAATCCTTCAAATAAAGAGCTTTACAGCTCATCAGCAATACCTAACAATGCGATGCCAACAATGACAACGACAATAATTGCATATTGCTTCTTGTTCAGCCGTTCCTTGAGAAATATTCGGGACAGGATGACAGAAAAAATGCTGTAGGAAGCAATCAGGGGTGCTGCAATAATGGCGTTGCTCGACATGGCGAACACATAGAAGAATTGCCCCGTTGTTTCAAATATGGCGGCATAACCTTTAACACGTTCTTTGAACATGTTGAACTGCTGTTTTTTAATAAACTTGAGGTATGTAAATGCCAACACGGCGCAAATGAAAAAGGTGAATTCATAAGCGAGCAGGGCAGCGTCTTCACTGATCAGACTCAGCTCATCCAAATAAATCGCATCGGCAAAGGTTCCGAGCCCGTCGATGAAGCAGTATAGAATCGGGAATGTGATCGCCATAAAACCGATTTGATATTTTTTATCCATTTGCGTTGAACGATTCTGGAGGGCTTCACGTTCAGCTCTCTTTTCCAAAATAGCAATTCCGATAACGCCTAAAGTAATAATGCTCACACCCAATATTTCAATGATGCTCAGGTCGTGGGTGAAAAAAATGAACAACAGGACGGCCGTGACGGCTCCTGAAGAATTCTGCACGGGAGATGCAATGGAAAGCTCAATATAGCGTAAACCAATATAACCGATCGTCATCGACAAGATGTAAAGTGCAGATACGGGAAAATAGCGAATGAAGTCTATGGGATCAAAGTTGATTCCCTGGATGAACATATAGGCCGTGGCGTGAATCCCCATAACCAAGCCCACCATAATGACGATTTTAATATGGCTGAACCGATCATGACTGTCACTTCCTTTTTTATAAAATAGATCAGCACCTCCCCAAGCTAAAGCTGTTAATAAAGCAAATACAAACCACATGATTCGCTCCCCTTGTTACAGATTTCACATATAGTTTAAACTTTATTATTATAAAGACTTCACCATGAATGTCAAGAGCAAATCAGAGTCCCGTACTACTATCTGGGAGCGAAATTGAAATCGGTGGGGAATTCGTCTTCGCCAATCACATCTCCGGTTGCCATCCTGTTTCACCAGTTTAAAGATGAAATGTTATTTATTACCTTCACTTATATAATAAAAATGATAGTATTTATTATAGGAATATTTATAATTTATAGGGATTTATTGAAATTAATTGCATAGGCGAATGTTGAGGAGGTGAATCTAATTGTGAGAGAGAGAGACGAAAGAGATGATATTTTTTTTAATGAAATATGCGACAAATATTTCGATAACATATATAGATATTGCAAAAAAATGATAAAATCACAGCCCGAACTTATGGATTTCGCCGATGAATGTACGCAAAATACATTTCTGGAAGCTCGAAAGCAAATCTCAAAATTAAAAAGTCACCCTAATCTTGAAGGGTGGCTATACACTACGGCAAGGAACCTAATCAATCTTTCATTTAGAACCATGTATATCAAAAATAGATACGAGGTTATGATTACTGATGACATCAATAATAGATTAGAATCACAGGATAATGAATTAGAACAGCTTTTAGAAAATGCTGTCGATGTGGATGCATTATATAATGAAGTATTAAAGAACTTGAATTCAAACGAATACGAGCTTTATACCGATTATTATAAAAAGAAAATGTCAATTTCGAACCTATCGAATAAACATGATGTTTCGGGTACCGCTATAACGACAAGAATTTATCGGGTCAATAAAAAAATCAGAAACATTGTTCAAACTATTCTAGTGAAGCTTGATATCTGAATAAGTTCCGCCTATTTAGATAATTCAATCGCAATGAGTAAACCCCATTGCGATTGAAATTAGAATTACCTTTCCGCCAGATAATCGGCTACGACCCAGCCCCAAGTGTTATGCTTGTAGCTGTACACACTCTTCCAGGCATAGCCGTCTGCGTAGATAGGTTCTGAATGACCCGTGTTTACCATATCACCCTTATAAAGCAAGCCAACCACTGCTCCAGATAAGGAAGGATTGCTTCTGAATCTAACTCCATCTTCAGTTATTACATACGTGATACTTTGAATGATCACTTCATCATTGACTGTTTGAGTATGATGTTGAGTGTTAACATTGCTATGGATGTTATTCTCGGCAGCATAGGCTCCTTGAGTTAAAAATACCATACTTGCGATTGCCAATGAAAAGCTTGCAAATTTTTTAAACATATGAATAGCTCCTTATACATTGTATTGGTTTCTATTGTCCACAATTACGAGGGCATATCTCATTTGGGGAATAATTGAGAAGCATTGTCTTTACTCGGTGATCGTATATGGAACATATCTCCGCCTCCTTTGCATTGTTTTTTGCTTTATAACTGACTAAAGGATGAGATACAACTCCTTCATATATAACATTGCATATATTTTCCTAAATCACATAAAAGTTGTGAACAATTTTAAAAGAAAGGAATAAATGGTTTTTTTATAGACGTTCAGGAAGGTCTGACGAAGCTCACGAATCGGATGCAAGATAATAGGGAGAAGGTAAAAGATGAAAAAGCCGCCCATAATGCGGCGGCAGGTGAATGATATATGTTGATTATGAACCGGAAGAAGCTTGCGGTCAGGGTGCTTTCTTAAAGTGATTCCGCAAGAATCCGCGCGATCTGTTCGCTGTCCTCTTCTCTGTAGACATGTTCATGATAATGCGGTTGATGGATGTCTATCCATCCCTTGCCGACAGCCTGCTTGTAATAGTGTAAGGCGCGTTCTTTCTCACCGATCAAATAAAACAAGCAGGCGGCGTTCCAATACAATGCCACATCTCCATTCCAGTCCCAACCGTTATCTAGCGCTTGGGAGTAACACCATGCTGCGCGGGCGTAGTCTTTTTCCACGCCATACTTCATATCGCCGCGCATATAATGGTTTCCGTTGACAAGGAGGTTGTTCAAGGGAAGGTTCCATCCGAACAGGACCGGGAAATCCGCAAGCAGCTTGAAACCGGCAGATAAGGCTGTTCTCTGCGAGCCTCTATTATTGGACCAGCACTGCCAACCGACTCTTGTTATGCCCCGCTGTTTTGCGAGTGAGAGCGCGCCTAATGCTGTCTTTCGCGCCCACCCGTATCCGCGATAGCTCTCATCCGTTTGAATGCCAAGTTCGCACTCATGTTCAACTACCCAGTCCGTAAGGCACCAGCTTATAATGGCCGGACCCTCATCCGTGTCTTGAATGGCAACACATCCAAAGCCCTTGTCCTCGTAAGCTTCCAATGAAGCCCAGCCTTCTAAAATTTCATGTATAACATCATCGATCCCCGCTAAATCTTGACGTTTCAATAAGACGCTGTCGACCGCGACAATATTATCATCACAAGGGGGAGCTATACTGCTTAAATCGTGAGTAAAAGTCATGCGCCCGCTTCTCATAGGCAATAAATCTTCCATCACCACTTCCAGAGCATCTTCCCACTGCTGATCGGATGGATAATACAGTACATAGTCCAACTCTCCATCAGACGCAAATTTGGGTAACAGCTCCTCTGTGAGCAACTTATTCACTTCTTCGAAAAAGAGGTTGTTATCTGGACTGCCTCCCAGAAAAATACCTTGAGAATTTGTCAACACGGCTGTTGCGCAGTCATTAGACAGAAATACTCTGCCAAGCACATTGCCTGTAATGACGCCTTTAATGGATAAATGGTGCTGCAACGCCGTAAAAAGATGCGCTGCTTTATAAAAGTTTTCACTCGTGAGTTCCAGTCCCTGAACCATGTTCTTGGAATACATCATGTCCATTTGCCTCCCATAAGCATCGAGAGGTGTTATTCAATTATAAATATAGACCTCTCACATGCTTCTCGATTTGTTTGTTCGTATTCAAACATCATCACTCCTTTACATGGATTAGAGGATATCTAAGGTGACTCGTGCTCTGCGCCCCCATTTCATTATGGATAAAGAATACAATTTATTCAAGGAGATCTTCATTGGGCTAACGGGTGACGATCGATAGTTCAATCATTTGTTAGCAGCAGGGATAGGAACGATTAAATTTACCACGACTTAATCAAGAAAACACATCCTTAAAAAGGCGGTACAACATGAACTTGGAACAACGGAAGAGGTGGAATAAAAACGATAAATGGTACCCTTCGATTAAAGTTGAACGACCTAAGATCGCAGAAAAATATATGCTGCGCATATAACGGGAACGATTGAAGGGGCTTCTCCAACTGCAATTATACATTTGAAAGTTCCCTTTTAAGTCTTTTGTCACACTGAACTGCAATTGAGCAGTTCTTTTTCGTGAGATCACATAAATAATGGTAATTACCTCGATTTGAAATGCACATTTGCAGTTCAAACGCTGAAATGGGCGGTATGTGGCCAAAACAACTGCACATTTGCAGTACGCCAAACCTAACCTCGCCTGATGAGGATGTCCTTCTGAACGAGAGGGAGAGTAGGTGAAAAGAAGAATGGCCGTCTGTGTGATTGCATGGGAATACGAAGTGGATTGCGGGGATTGTTTTTAAGAATGCAGTGAAAATCTTTGGCTTAAGCGGTCATTGTTGCTATTATTAAGGCAGAGATGCATTGAGAAGGAGCATATAACCTATCGTGTGTACAGTTCTGTAAGGATTAACAAGTAGATAGAATACCAATTATAGTGATGTCACTATTCTATTTGGTGTTCTTATCTTTAACCTTACAGGGTACGCAGGGATGAGTGTATCATAAACCCATGTTGCGGATACCTAAGGTATCCGTTTTTCGTTTTATGGGAAATTGCATCTCTATTGAGCTCTTTCTGCTTATCCTCCTAATCAGGAATGGAGGAAAAATACATGCTCTCATTGAAAAACAAAATAGCAATCGTTACGGGCGCAAGCCGATCAGCGGGGATCGGTACAGCAATATGCCGTTCCCTTGCAAGTTTTGGAGCAGATATATTTTTCACTCATTGGCATCCTTTTGATGAAATGGAGGGCAATGGCGGGGAAAAGGATTGGCCTGCTCATTTATGCAAGGAATTGGAAAGTATGGGTGTGAGGGCAAGTCATATGGAGGCGGATTTCGCCAACCTGGAAATGCCGTCGCTTATTATGGAGCGGGTAGAAGAAGCGCTTGGCTCCGCTCCATATTACTGTTAACGGGTTCGATCTAGGGCCAACCGATTCAGGCTGGATGAATGAAGAGATGAAAGCCCTGTTTCTGCCGATGTTTCCTATGGGACGGATCGGATTGCCGGAAGATGCAGCCAGAACGATTAGCTTCTTGGCAAGCGATGAATCACAGTGGATTACGGGACAAGTGATAAAATCGGAAGGCGGATTTCTGGGCAAATAATGTAAGTGTTAAAAATAATTACAAACAGAAGGGATTTTGAAAGTTAAGCAGAATAACTTATAGGATTCCTTAGAATGCTTGGAGGTCATATTTTTGTTGCTTTACTTTTGATATATATCACCTGTCTAATAAGTTAATAGATATTAGGAGCTGATATATTATGATATACAAGAACTCACTCGAGGGTATTTCTTCTGATATGCTGGAGGGCTTTTTTGTGGATTGGCCTAATCCACCAAGTCCACAAACTCACTTACTACTGTTGAAGAACAGCAGTAAAGTGGTACTTGCGATTGCTGATAATACGAATCAAGTAGTTGGATTTATTACAGCGATAAGTGATGGAGTTCTATCGGCCTACATTCCATTTCTTGAAGTTTTACCAGAATACAAAAATAAAGGTATAGGCAAGGAATTAGTAAATCGGATGCTAAAAGAACTTGATGACATATATATGATTGATTTATGTTGTGACGATGACTTAGTTCCTTATTATGACAAGTTCCGAATGACGAAGACAAATGGTATGATTTTGAGGAACTATAAAATGCAATCTGGAAGTTAAAAAATAAATATACGCCAGAAACGCTTGGAAAGTTGTCCAAGCGTTTTTTGTGCTAAAGAGGATGGCCTTTTCAGACTTTTCAAAATTTGCCGTCACAGACAGCGCGGACAATCGTATCGCACAGAGCGGTACGGCAGCGGGAGGTAATGGCGGCTGAACCGACATTACGTATGGCTTCTGTCGGCTAACCGATTGTAATCGCAGTCCCGTCAAACTTGGTGAGGGAAAAACCACAAAAGTTCTCATGATAGGTTTTTTTGTAATCCTGAAGCATTCCTATCGCGACTGCTTCGCCTAGCTTTAGCCCCTCGATGCCGTCCGACCGCCAGTGGACACCAGCAGCATCGCGTCCAAGCGCAATATTTGCGGCAAGTTTGTTTAATTCCCCGCCTATGGTTAACAGAGAATCTAAGCAGGGGAGCAATGAGAGTCCATCCGAACTGGCTGCGACGGGATGGGGGATAGGGAACGATTCGTTAAAAAACGCCTTCAGCACAGTAGCTCCAGCCCCGGCTATACAGGCGTGACCAGCGGGGTAAGACGGATGGATCGGAGATCCTTCCGCATAAGCCGAGGGCAGCAAGTAGGTTCCAAACTTGTTGTAAATCTCTTGAATCGCCTGTGAGTCGAGCAGTTCTGAATTGATGCCGTAATTGGCGGCTCCCGTCAATTGGTTGTGCACACGTCCCCCGAATTCCTCGGGGCGGAGCCGGCGATGAACGAGGAACTTCTGAAACCAAGCGGCATCCAGCACCGCTCTTGCCGTCCGGGCTGCCCAATCTAGCACATACGGGGCACCGAATGTGGAGAAACCGCTCTGGGTTGCAGAGTTAAAATAGGGATTGGCTGGATCTAATGCGTTCTTTCCGTAACTGAGCAGAATTAGACAAGCGCTAAGAACCGATTGGTAGGAAAAATCCACATGGACATATTCTCCTAAATCGCGGCCGCTGCGGATATAACGGGAAGTGGGATCGTATACATTTGGCGCGTTCGGAGCGGAGCCGTTTTGAATTCGCAGCCACTCTTCATAGGACGTCATATGGTCATCGCCGACAATAGTCGTACGATATCGCTGAACAACCGTTGTCGCTCCGAAAGGAATGTCCTTCCATAGGAACTGAGAGATATACGGTCCCGCTATGTCACCGGGGGTATCCCCTCTGAACAAGGTGCCGGTGGTGACCGCTCCATTTACTTCCGGCCCGCGAAAATCGGAAAATGCGGTCAGATCCGCAGCAGCCTTCAGGGTTAAAGGATGGATATCGTAGTCTGTGAAGGGCACATCGCGGGTCAGCGCCTGCCAGTAAACCTCCGCCATCTCACCGGCCTCCCAGGTACTGCTGAAAGCCGGTGGTGAAGCTATCCCTAAATGATGACTATCAGGTCCAACCAAATCGAACGCGTATGAGGCTTGAGGGTTGACGATCTTTGCAACCCCGCCGAGCGGTATGGATTCAAAATCCTCACCTGTCTTCAGAGCGGCAATGAATGCATGATACGCATTAAGGTCTACCTCACCAAGGCCATTATGCGGCAACCCTTTCGTAAAGCAGCCGATTTTATTCGGATACCTGCTTTCGTCACCATTGCATGGGTGAGCGGGGGAAGGGAGTCTTTCCTGCCGTTGGGCTGCTGTTGTTCGAATTCGCAATGCCTTGCGGCGGCGCTCGCAATTGTTCAACGGACCAATCAAGCAAGCTCGCCTCGGTTTAATAGTTCCATTCCCCTTGCTTATCTTACTCACGGGCATTTCATCATGTTTCATTCTATCATCCTTTCGAGAAATGATGGTTCTACGCTTGGGTAAAAATGATGGGATGTACCGTTCAGGTGTTGGTTCATTATATTCTTCTACAAGATAAGAGAATGGGGTCTTGTACGATATTATTGGCCGCTTTTCATAGGGTGGAAATGGAGATAGAGAGGAATAACGAAAAAAAATAGTTCAATAAACACAAGGGTTGCAATAACAACAAATATCGATTATATTAGCTTATAGTTAGATAATCTAATTATAAACAAGGTGATGAAATGAGAAAGAAGATTGAGAAGGAGCATGCGGGTGAACAGCAATTGCCAAGATTGGGCGTTGCTCCTTACTTGGAGCTTATGAGGAACACCGCTTCTGAGGATACCAATCAAGCATCAGCTCATATGGGGTTACTGCTGCTGTGGATTGGCGATAACATCCAGGATATGATGGATTTGAACCTGTCTTCTTTTGGAATTACAGAAAGCAAGCTGGATCTGTTGCTGCTGCTGATTCTGCATCCAGATAAAGAGGTGATTACCCCTTCATCTATCGCAGCTCGGCTTGGAATCCGGCGCGCTTCGGCAACGGCTCTGCTCGATTGGCTGGAGAAACGAAACTGGATCGAACGTCAGCCGAATGAAAACAATCGTCGTATGGTTCATGTCCGCATTACGCCAGAAGGCCGTAATCTGGTCGATCAGATACTGCCGACTTTTTGGTCAACTTGCGAGTCATTCATCAGTGATTTGGAGGTGGAGGAGCAAGCGGTGCTGAAGAAAATTGTAATGAAGCTCAATGAAAGCTTAGAGAGAAGGTTGGGCGTGGGTAGATAAATTTTTTAACATTATAATTAGATTATCTAACTATCGTCGTTTGAAAACTTGAAAAGTAGAGGTGTTATCATGACTCAGTTGAGCAATCAATCCGCTGTGCGCCGAAACTACTCACTGATGACAGCGGTGCTGTGCTGGTCGGGAATGGCGGTCATGTGCAGCTTGTACGTAACCATTCCCCTGATTTCCGTTTTTGCTACTACATTTGGCATTACCACTACACACGCTGCGGCGACAGGCAGTATTTTTTCACTCGGCTTTGCCGTGGGATGCCTGATTTATGGCGCGCTGTCTGATAAATATGGCCGCAAGAGGGTAATAGTTATCGGACTTATCGCCTTAACCATTATCTCATTGCTGCTCGGAATGGTTCACAGCTTGACATGGCTTATTGTTCTAAGGGGACTGCAGGGGGCGGCTGCGGCGACATTTTCTCCGGTTGCTTTGGCCTATGCGGTAGAGATGTTTCCAGCAGAGAAGCGGGTAACCACCATCGGATTTATCAGCACTGGATTCCTGGTTGCGGGAATTGTCGGCCAGGTCATCAGCGGTCTCATCAGTCAGCAATATGGATGGAACGCTATCTTCCATCTGCTTGCAGCCGTGTATGCAGTTACTTCGCTTCTAGTACTGTGGCTGTTGCCGAAGGGAGAAATACATCAAGCGCATGCCAACGTGTGGGAACCCATCAAGCACATCGGAAAGGTATTTAGCCAGAAAAATCTAGTACTGAGTTATCTGGTGGCGCTTGTGCTGCTAATGTCTTTTGTAAGTATGTATTCTGTGCTAGGCACTTATCTGAGCGGTCCAACGTTCGGGCTGGGCGAGCAGGAAATTTTATACGTTCGTTCGATTGGAGTGCTTGGCATGCTGATTTCCCCGTTTGCAGGCCGGCTCGCCAATCGGTTTGGTGTACGATCCGTGTTGCGGGGCGGCTTGACTCTGGCTATACTTGGACTCTCTTCATTGGGCTTCATATCCAGCCTGCCGCTACTGGTGGTAATGAGCTTAATCTTTGTAGCGGGGATTGCGCTTGCCGTTCCTTCATTGGTCGCGCTCGTTGGCCAATTGGGCGGGAAATCGCGCGGTATAGCGGTGTCGGTGTATACTTTTGTCCTGTTTGCAGGAACGAGCTTAGGCCCAATTTTGTCCATTCAATTCATGAAGGCAGGCAGTTTTGGGATTACCTTTCTTTTGCTTGCGCTCGTGCTCGGCATTGGTTTGCTTGCAGCTTGTTTGATTCATCGGGAAACGTCGATGGAGATCACATCTGAAGTGCGCTAATGGGAAATATTCGTTCATTAAACAGGCTCGGATTCCTTCAATCGGGTTTTCCATTTAGCAATTGATTGGAAATCACAATAAATGTGACATGAAACAATTGGAGATATTATAATCAATTCATGAAGTGAGGGAATCAACTTTCAAAGGAGAAATCTTTATGACAAAAGGTAAAGACGAAGTCTTGGGTGGCTTGCAGTTGAATAAGAATGCACCGGAAAGTGATCTTCCGGCCGGGTTAGCCAAGCCGGCACGACGGGCACTCACCGGGGCTGGATACGTGCGGCTTGAGCAGTTCACGAAGCTCAGCGAGGCAGAGGTTCTGGGATTGCATGGCATGGGCCCAAAAGCGCTGGATCAGATCCGTCGCGCCCTTGCCGCGAAGGGCCAATCGTTCGCCGAATGAAATAAAGTTTGAAGCCCGCTTTTGCTCCATTATTTTAAACACTTTGGTACCTGTTTGGATGGATAAGCCAGGAGATTTAGGCTGCAGATGAACGCTTTGTTCATTTGCGGCTTTTTTTGTTAATAAGGGAGGAATAACATATGCAATTAAATGGCGGTTGGTCAGAGGACATGATTTCATATGATTTATCGACTGAATATTCCATCCACCGGGGGGAGCCTGAAGTATGGGGAAATTATTGTTCAGTGTATTATAACATGCCACTATAATGGATTTTTTAGAGAAGAAGGCTACAATGCTCCGCATAGACACTCCTTTTGGATCTATAAAGCAGATTGCAGAATAGGCGGGGTTACGATGGCGCCTAATCGAATATACCATTTATTTTTTATCCCTCCGTTCAACGATGCATTTGAGGTGTTGAAATTACTTGAAAAGACGTTATTGCAATGGTCGGATAAAACTCAATATATAAAAGCTTTTGAGGTCCTTCCCGATCAAGTTCATTTATTTGCGCGGGCAGGCTTCTGGCCGGATGAGTTCAGATGCCGTTGGATGCAGCGGCTAGGAGAAAAAAACGTTCCATCGAAGATTTCATCCCAACCGATGCGATTCTAAGGCTGTATATGATGGAAGGCAATGATGCCGAGTCTGTTTATTTTAATCTCGGGTTTGTTCCTGGAGTACAGGAGATACAAAATATGTATATTCCTCCGAAGGCATAGTACTCGTGTTCGAATCAAACTAAAGTGTGATGCGCATGGCATCAAAACGACAGGAATTTAGGGAGAATTAACATTAAATTTTCTAGTACATATAATTTTCATAGTACCATACTCCAATAAAAAAAATGATTCCAATGATAAAAATAAGTGCAAATAGAGAAATGAGAACTATCAATAGTCCTTTTCCAATCCTTTTGCCCGTCTTCTTATTACGATTCCCCGCTCAGGCCCGAGACCGACACAAAAGAAGTCCATGCAGCTTTTATGGGAAGGAGCGGGGCCGCCGTTCACATCGGCCCATATGATGCTGCCTGCCGCCATGACGAGCGCGTCATAGCTTAAGGTATGCTGACTTCCTGATGTATCCATGTATATCAGCTGCCGCTTCTGGCCACTCTCCCAAATGTTCAGGCAGCATGACTTGTGCAATTTGTTACAATATCTCCATAAAGGAAGATTGTAAACGCCGGGGAGGAATGATATCTTTAAGTGGCAGGATGAGTTATCGATATCTCATTTTACATTTCGTGATAGTATGTGTTTTCACAAATAGAAAATCATGAACAGCATGGACAAAGGAGCGAGTAGATATGCAACACAACGGGTTACATGGCATCGTCCCTCCAGTTATTACGGCAGTCAATTCATCCGGAGCTTTGGATCGGCCGGGCATGGGCCGCATGATCGATCATTTGATCGCCTCCGGCGTGCACGGATTGTTTTTCCTCGGTTCGGCGGGGGAATGCTTCCATCTCTCGAAGGAGCTCAGACAAGAGGTTGCGGAGTTCGTCGTGTCGCATGTGAATGGGCGCCTGCCGGTGCTGATCGGCGTCGGTTCGACGAGCACGGCGGAAGCAGTGGATTACGGCAAGCATGCGGAGGCCATCGGGGCGGACGGGGTGGTTGTCATCAACCCGTATTTTGCGAAGCTGAGCGACGAGCTGTTGTTCCGCCATTATGCGGATATTGCGGAGGCCGTCAGTGTGCCGATCTACATCTATAATTTCCCGGCGCTGACGGGGCAGGACGTGAAGGTGGATCTGGTCAAGGATCTGGCCTTGACGTACCCGAACATCGTCGGCATCAAAGAGACGGTCGACCGCGTAGAGCCGATTCTGGAAGCTATCGCGAAGGTGAAGAGCGTGCGTCCGGATTTTCAGGTGTTCGCGGGTTATGATCATCATTTGTTGGAGACGCTCATTGCCGGCGGGGACGGAGTTGTTCCGGCGAGCGCCAACTTCGCGCCGCATCTGACGTGCGGGCTGTATGACGCTTACCGGCGCAGCGATTTTGCGATGGTCCAGGAGCTGCAGCGGAAGCTGTTCCGCGTCGTTACCGAGGTGTATGCGGTGGACACGCCGTTCTTCAATGTGCTTAAGGAAGCGGTCCGTGCCACTGGAGTGGATATTCCGACCGATGTGTTGCCCCCGGCGCGCTCGCTGTCGCAGGAGAAGAAGGCGGAGCTCGAACGTTTGTTGAAAAAATATGATCTGATTCGGATTATCCAGCACGCTTGACAGGGCAGTTCGTGCTCGGCTATCTCCGACAAAAATGGGACGATCCGTTGCAGCCTGAAAAGCCAGACCCGTACAAGCGGGATGGGGGCGCAACGGGTCGTATTTGGTTGATCCGGGGGGCTACGCCAAGATGTGGCGGCATGCTGGGATTTTCGTGCGCTGGGAGTCAATAATTAATTTTCAATTGTACAATATGACTAATATGCTGAGTATCAAAGCAGCCAATACTAAGTGTTGAACTGCGCCCTCATCAAGTGACTGACAATCGCTGAAGTTAACTTCATCCTTCATATGGCCGAAGAACGATTCCATGGATGCATTGTCCCAACAAGTACCCCTGCGTGACATGGATTGCATAAAGCCATTAGTAATCCGGCGCCTTACTTTGGGATGGGTATAATGCATGTCCTGATCGGAGTGAATGATGGCTTCAGGATGTATGTTGCCATCAAGCCGTTCCAGTAGTCGCTCAAAATTTCGTTCGACATGAGATAATTCCAGCGTAGAGGAGACACATTCGACAAGGATCTGTTTTGTCGCACCATCCTTCACGCAGGAGAGAAACGCCCGCTGCTAGATCTAGGGGCCCGCCAACATTTTAACGGAAATATACGCTAAGCCCTCGATCATGTCCGGCTTGGCGTTTTTTCTTACGTCTGGAAGGCCAGGATTGACGAGGCGGCAACATGCACGAAAAGGCACCGTTTGCCGCTTCGTTTCCAAAGAGCGGTATTACAAGATTTGCACGTTATTCACCCGTTATTTAACCGTTATATTCCCGGATGCCGTCTTAATCTGTAAATTAAATGAACCATCCCCTGTCCGGCCCTCTGTTTTTCGACTGGTTTGCTGACGATTTTCCAATGGAATAGCAACGGATCGTCTCCCGCTGCCAGTCTGAAGAAGCCATTGAACGTTGGAATCTGTGTTTTCCAGTTTTAAAAGCACATTGCCGCTTTTTACAGAAACTTTGATTTCATTCGTTATTTCTGTATAATCCAGCGATATATTCCCGCTTTTTCCTCTGATGTCAAGCTCCTCTGCATGTAAATCATTAATATTGACATGTCCGGAAGAGCCGTCAACAATTATTTTGCCCTCATAACCTATTGGTACGCGAATGAAAAGCTCAGGCATTTGCCCGATATTCAACACGCGACGTACATCGCTCTTCAAGCGGATTTTAAGATTGCGCCTTCCTTTATCGAATAGGACCCCCGGTCCATTGTCGTACATCAGCAAGGAGGCTTCAAGCTCAGCGACATCAGCTGTACTTACATGCACCGTTGTGCTTCCATGATCAATATGGATTGTATCTATGCCGTACAGCGACATCATTTGCAAATCTTCGATCTCATTGTGACCGCACGCGCTAATAGAAAATATGCAGATCAACAATAGGCAGCCGTAAAACTTCTTCACTCCATCACCTCAGTTTCGTTATAAGAATTAGTATATAAGATTACGCAACGTCACTTTCAAGTTTCATGAACAAAAAGCGCAGCAAGTAATAAAAAAAGCTTGAAAATGACGCGGCGTCATTTTGTATAATCAAGTTTGGTGAAGATCCCCCTTATTCAGGAGGGAAATAATTGCACAAAGGGGAGGATGGCTGTGAAGAAAGGAGATATCATTATATATGGATGTGTGATTGTGGGGGCGGGGATTGGACTTATGATTAACCATACGTTTCCCGCGGTATTGGTAGGTCTTGGGGCAGGCTATTTGATTAAGTATGCATTATATAAGGAATAACGTGGTGTCGTTGGAGGTATTCAAAAATGATTCACATAAAAAAAGTTGCGAAGCAGACCAACATTACGGTCAGAACACTTCGGTATTACGATCAAATCGGGTTGTTGGCCTCTTCTTCCAAAACAGAGGGCGGGCACCGGCTATATTCTGAAGATGACCTCAAGAAGCTTCAGCAAATTCAATTTTTAAAGGGCATGGGGTATGGATTGCAAGATATCAAGGATATGCTCACTGACCCCAAATGGAATTGGTCAAGGGGGTTGAAAAATCAACTGACTTTTATATTGGAGGAGCAAGCAAGATTAAAGGAAATCGAGCTATCTCTGCGCGGGTTATTAAATGGCCTTGCAGTAGAAGGCGGCGATGAAGAACTGGCAATTCAAAAGCTTATTCAGTTGTCCAATCAGGATGAAAAGAGGCTGAAGTTGTTCAGGGACAGCATGTTCAATGACATGGAGCTTGAGCTTTGGACAAGATTGCCGAACATGAATGATGAACATCCCGAATCGATGGAATGGATTGCTCTGATTGGTCAAATTACCAAATGTTATGCGAATAAGGAACCTTCGTCACCACGTGTGCAAAATATTATAAGGCGCATGCTGGAAAAGCAAAGGGAAGAATTTAAAGATGAGGACGAGTTTATTAATAAATTATGGGATTTGAGGAAATCGCCCGCGGCGTCCGAGAAACTGGGGCTTTATCCTATCAAAAAGGAAGTTCTTGATTTTATGGAGCGTGCATATGAGATTTTTATGTCCACCGTTCCGGACAGTTCCACCAAGCAAGGAGGAAAATCGTGAGCAATGAGTTACTGCTGATGATTGGCGGGTTAGCCCTGATGGATACCCTCAGTCCAGCTACGCTGGGGGTAACGGCCTATTTGCTATTAACTGAGAAAGAACGACTGAGTTCCCGACTAATGATTTATTTATTGACAGTCGCCGGATTTTACTTTTTAGTTGGCGTAGCGCTCAAATTGGGACTTGGTGTAATTTTAGAGGCGTTCTCCACAGTTTTTCAAAATCGTATAGTAAGTTGGGTCATGCTCATTATTGGGGGGGTTTGTTTATCGCGAGCTTCTACGTTCCCCAAAGTGAAAAATCGGAATTGCCCAGACCCCGGTCAAAAAGTAAAGCAGCGATGGTGGCATTGGGATTCACAACATCAATCATTGAAGTGGGTACAGCCTTCCCCTATTTTGCGGCAATCGGCCTTATGACGACTTCTGATTTAGCGCTGTACCAGTGGTTTCCTCTGTTGGCGGCTTATAATGTCGTAATGGTGCTGCCGCCATTGATTGTGTACGTGCTGCACGTGCTGTTTGGTCACGCGATGCAAAGACCATTGGAAAGCCTTCGGCTTAAAATCGCCAAGCATTCGGGTTCGGCGCTTTCGTGGGTCATGTGTATCGTTGGACTGCTTTTGATTTTCAATAGCCTTGACTATTTGTAAGTATTTGCAGCAGGTTTGGCGGCAGCGGCTAAGGTGGCATTGTTCGTTCAGGAACCGGTGCTGCTCATTCGCGCTGCCGGAACGTCCAACTCAATAAAAGAGCCACAACAAAGCGGAAAGCACGACGAGTCGTTGAAACGGTTGGCCGAGGTGATGCGATCTGCCCTGAAGCATCGCAAAGCGAGTGGGCGAGTATGATGGGAGTTACGCATTGTTCGATTTTGCTCCGTTACTCTTGTTCCGGATCGATAGGCTCCAGCAGCTCACTCACTAATTATGCTTCAGGAGCAGGATGCCCGGTTGGTCTGGGACTGTCACCCGGACCAGCTTTCCCCTTCAATGCGCCAAAGTACAGCTCGATCAGGGCAAGGTTACGTCATCGGTCGCCGCCCAAGCCGACATTCCCCTTTGTAGGGAAATCGGCTTTTTTCTATGCCAATCAACTTGAACAGGGATTGACGGAGTGAATATTCAGTAATAACATATAACACATCATTTCTATAGGGAAAACACCTATTATGCTGCCACAGCCCTGTCTTTAGATTAGACTCTGCAAATATAGAAACACGATGAAGCGGAAGGAGACTGCGCAATGTCTGAGAATCACGAATATTCAGAACCTTACCCCGGTAGTAATCGCCTCACTCTGCAAGCTGACTGCGAGCACTGCTTCGGCTTGTGCTGTGTCGCGCTGCCCTTCGCTGCTTCGGCAGACTTCGCGACTGACAAAGATGCCGGAAAGCCCTGCCAAAACCTGCAATCGGACTTCCGTTGCGGCGTTCATACCAGCCTCAGGCAGCTGGGCTTTCGAGGCTGCACGGTTTATGACTGCTTCGGCGCAGGGCAAAAGGTTTCCCGAGTTACCTTCGGCGGACACGACTGGCGGCAAGCCCCAGAATCCGCGAAACAAATGTTTGAGGTGTTCCCGATCATGCGGCAGCTCCATGAGCTCCTCTGGTATCTGACCGAAGCGCTAACGTTGCAACCTGCCCGTCCGATCCAAGGTGAGCTCCGCTTGGCGCTCGACGAGACGGAGCGCCTCACGCACCTCGATCCCGACTCCATCATGGATCTGGACGTGGCAGCGCACCGGGCAGATGTCAATGCTCTGCTTCTGCGGACGAGCGAACTCGTCCGGGCCGAAGCCCTTCGCACGCAGAATGTCCCCTCAGGCCGCCGGAAGACCTATGGCCGAGGTGCCGACCTTATCGGTGCCAAACTGAGAGGTGCCGATCTTAGATGCTCCAATTTGAGAGGGGCCTATCTTATTGCTGCTGACCTCAGAGGCGCAGATCTTAGAGTGGCTGATCTCATCGGTGCTGATTTCCGAGATGCTGACCTCAGGGGCGCCGACCTCACCGGAAGTATTTTTCTCACCCAAGCCCAGATCAACGCGGCGAAGGGAGATATCAACACCAAGTTGCCGCGTTCACTCGCACGCCCAACGCACTGGTCCGTCTTCAGAGGATAACGCAAGCCCTTGAGCCCTCTGGCAAGATGCCGTATTACTTGGCAACTTCTATCATTTTTGAGGTGGATTGCCGTCTGCAATGTAGTGTAGTGCTAACCCCTGCTTTCGACTCGAAAAGCGGGGATTTTTGGCATTGAATCAGCACACCGAAGCCCGCCTTCGAGTGCTTTTTTTTTGTGCGTTGGAAAATGTGGCCTACCTTCATTGCCATATGACCAGTTATCGTTCGAAAATGACCGAGTATCCAAATTCCATTTACAATAAGCCTCTTGGTTTTTATAGTGAATACGGATGAAAGGAATGAAGCGCCGTGAAATTTGAAGTATCGATTGATCCAGCTTGCAAAGAACCGAAAATTATCATCCTAACCGACAAAATGACGGATGAAATAACTGATATCGTGAAGCTGCTTTCAGAATCCTTTACCGATTCATTAGCGGTGTTTTCGGAAAGAGGCGTTAACATCGTGGAAAGCAGAAAAATCGTCAGAATTTATACGGAGAGGAAAAAGGTTTTTGTTCAGACCGCTCATGGTACGTATACGGTTCGTTCAAGATTATATGAGCTGGAAGAAAAACTGAACAGTCAATTATTTGTCCGTATTTCAAATTCGGAAATCATTAATATTAAAATGATTATCAATATGGACATAAGTATTACCGGGACAATTGGGATCCTGTTAAGGGGTGACATTAAAACATATGCATCTCGCCGATACGTTTCAAAAATTAAAAAATTGTTAATAGGATGAGGTGATCAACATGTTGAAAAAATTATTGAGTCGAGCTGCTGGAGGGTTTGCATATGGTGTGTTAGTCGGACAAGTGGTGCAAATCATCATCTCCCTCTCTTTGGGAGAAGGGAAGTTTATGCCAGTAATCTCAGACTTTCGCTCGTTATTTCAAAGTGAGATTACAGCTGTAATAGTTCAAATGATATTGACAGGTATTATTGGTGTGGCTTTTGCTACGAGCTCTGTTGTATTTGACATTGCAACATGGAGCTTACTGAAGCAATACGTCGTACACTTTTGCATCACAGCGATTGTATGGGTGCCGATTGTTATTATTTGCTGGATGCCAAAAACGTACAAGAGCATCCTCATTCTTGGTGTTAATTTTTTAGGAACGTATTTGATTACATGGTTCATCCAATACACGATTTCCAAAAAGGATATCCAAGAGATTAATGCTGCTATCAAGGCTGAAAAATGATGAAAAGGCAGGCGATAGATCGATGTCAATTGAAATAAAGGAACTGACGAAGCAGTATCAATCAAGAAAGGCGGTCGATCATTTCACTCTCTCGATTCATACGGGTGAATGTTTTGCACTGCTTGGACAAAATGGTGCAGGCAAAACGACAACTATTAAAATGCTTTCTTGTTTACTAACACCGACAAGTGGAGATGCATTACTGCTTGGTGATAGTATTGTCACAAATTCAAAGGCTGTGAAGCAAAAAATCAATGTGTCACCGCAGGAAACGGCTGTTGCGCCGAATCTTTCCGTAAAGGAAAACCTTGAGTTTCTTGCAAGAATCTATGGCAGCAATAAGCAACAATCACAAATGAAAGCTGTTGAGATGATGAAAGAGTTTGGTTTAACAGAACGAGCAAAGAACAAAGCGAAAACATTGTCAGGCGGTATGCAACGACGTCTGAGCATTGCCATGGCACTCATTTCCAATCCTGAAATACTTTTTTTAGATGAGCCAACACTTGGACTTGATGTTCGTTCAAGACGTGAACTATGGAAAGTGTTAAGCGGGCTTAAAGGAAAGATTACGATTATTTTAACAACGCACTATTTGGAAGAAGCAGAAGCACTGGCTGACCGAATCGGGATTATGCACGGCGGGGAATTACATGCGCTTGGCACGGTGGATGAGTTGAAGGAAACAACGGGACAATCTAATCTTGAAGATGTATTCCTTACACTGACTGAGGAGGAGAGCGATGTATGAGATATTTCGCATTTGCTTCACGTAATCGTAAAGAGATTTTTCGAGATCCGTTAAATCTCCTATTCGGTCTTGGACTGCCTGTTGTTATGATGGGGATCTTTTCAGTCATGCAGAAAAATATGCCGTTTGACCTTTATAATATTGAAAAACTAACGCCGGGTATTATCGTTTTTAGTTTTTCTTTTATTACGTTATTCTCGGGCATGCTGATTGGTCGAGATCGAAGCAGTTCGTTCTTACTGCGAATCTTTGCTTCTCCAATGTCGGCATCTGATTATATTGTTGGCTATGCATTTCCGCTATTACCGGTTGCCACCCTGCAAATTATCGTTTGCTTTATGACCGCATTTTTCTTTGGCTTATCTTTTAATGCGAATGTACTTCTTACAATCGTTGTGTTGATTATCATTGCAATGCTTTATATTGGATTTGGTCTGCTGCTTGGCACTTACTTCACAGACAAGCAAGTTGGCGGGATTTTTGCCATCTTCGTCAATATTACAACATGGTTAAGTGGCACATGGTTTGATCTGGCCATGATTGGCGGAGTGTTTAAAACAATAGCGTATGCGCTCCCATTTGCTCATGCGGTTGATGCAACACGAGCTGCTCTTGCAGGAGAATACGGTGAGCTCGCAGTACCCTTATTATGGGTGATTGGCTATACAATCGTCATAATTGTCATTGCGGTTACTGGTTTCAAGAAGAAAATGAAAAGCTAATTAAGAAAATAAGCTATTTGAACATATTAGTCATAGATAATATGTCAAACAGCTTATTTTTATTGATTTTTTTAAAGTTAGCTCTTGATAATTTCTAAGGGGAGGGGCTAACTTCCTCTGTCTCTTGATGCCTTATGTGAAAAAGATGAACGATAAGATAAAGCAAGAGACGATCCCGACCAGAATCGGCACGGATGTGCGTTTGACGATTTGTATCGGGTTGACCTTAATAATCGAAGCAACGACGATGATGACCGCCGCCACCGGCGATATGGAACGAACCAAGTTCGCAATCAACTGCATCGGCAGCGCGACCATAACGCCGTTTATGCCGAGCTTCTCTGAAATTTCCGGAATGATGTTGATCACGGAGTAGAACACGGCCAAGCCGCTTCCGCTAATGAAAGTGATCAAGCCCTCAACGCCCGCGAACGTGAGCATCAGGATAACGCCTGCACCTTCGATGTGTCTAACCGATTCGATGAGCATATCGATGATGCCCATCGACTTCAAGCCTTCGACCAGCATGCCTGCTGCTACGAGGAGTGAGACAACCTGTGCCAATCCGGTGCCCATACCGGTGAAGAAAATCGAGAGCTGCTTGGAGGTTTCCTTGAAGGAACCTTTGCGGATAATCTCGATGATAAGGGCGATGGCCATACAAATGAATGTAATTTCCACCAACCCGAGCTTGACACTCGTTATGATTAAACCGAATAACAAGACGAGAATGAGCGGCAAAATCGGCAGCAAACCGTAGTAGGCCGGCGGCAAATCATTCTTCACGGCAAGCTTCTCGTCGTTGATCTCGTGCCGGAGCGTGCCCTGCTGCCGCTTATCCATATACTTCTGCCAGAAATAGTGCACGACCGCCATGATAAGAAGCACAGGAATCGAAATCTTGGCATGGTAGGAGAAGACATATTCAACAAGGTTTATGCCTAGATTCTCCGCCGCGACGACGCTGTCCGCTCCAAGGGGCGTCGGCATAATCGTAGCCGTCGTTGCAATGATAGCGCCGGCCGTCAGCGAGGACATGCCCGTATTCTTCAATACCGGATACAGCGTCGCCATAAGCAGGACCGCCAAGCTGGATGCGCTCGGCACGACGAGTGAAAGCAAGTTGCCAAGCAGGAAGACGATAGGCACGAGAATGTACTGCGACTTGATGCGGCCAAGCGGCTTCGTCAACAGATGCACGGCAACATCACTGGCGCCGATATGCGTCATATAGCTGGAGAAACCGAACAGCACCATGATCGTTAAACCGACACCGCCTAATTGTTTGACAAAGATCAGCCCGATTTGCTTGAACGGATCCAACAGGACAAGACCGGTGGAGTCCTCAGGCTTCAATACAGGGTGGCCAAGCAGCACGGCCGCGATCATGATCACGATACCGGCAGTGAGCAGCACGAATTTGGCATCATAGTTTTTGGCGATTAAAAAACCAGTTGCAACAAGGAGAACTAAGCTAATGATAATCTCCAACACGTGGAACACGCTCCTTTTCTAAGATAGGGTTAAATCGCGTTGCGAAGCACTTCGACCGCCCATTCGCGGAAAGGGAATGGAGTCGAATAGAGAGATATGAAATAACGGATACTTGCGATTTTCATATGTGTAACCGGTTACACATCGAACGAAAGAACTTCTTCATCCCAGACGTGAAACAAGTGGCGGCTCCCATCAATGACGATTACGGGCAATCCGTTTCCGCTTGGAACGGGCATGAAGAGTGCAGCATGTTGCGTTTCGCCGATGGAAAGGGGGCGGTTGGCATGTATTATTTCCCAACGGTTGTATTTCTATTACGTCATTATGGCTGACTTGCGCTCTATCGAGTCGTTCCCCGCGTCCTTCATTGTGGTGTAATCCCTTCACTGTGTAACCGGTTACACAACGCGTTTATAGTTATAATACTGCCCATGTATTCGACTTGTCAATCAACTAATATTTATCAATTATGTGAAATGGGTGATATGCACCATATTACGAAGTGACAATAAGAATATAGAAAATATTGTTATATTGAGTTGTAATAAGGAAAAATGTTTTACGCTTTGATAATATTGACTGAGCAAAAAAATTCATGAAAACAGTTGACAATATGAGCCGTATGGCGTAAAGTTCATTTTTGTAATGAATATGTCCTCGTTAGGTGAGGCTCCTATACAAACAGAGGCCACTGCCCAGAAACATCGAAAGATGCCCATGGGTAGAACAGGAATTGCCGGATTAAGGCTCTTCATAAAGTGGCTAAGAGCACCGCTCTTTACGTTGTATAGTGCCAAAACTCGAGCCAGGGGGAACGAACGTGTTTTTAAGTGCGCTCTTTGAACCCTCTGGAAATCTGGAGGGTTTTTTATTTTCTTAGGAAAGGGGAGGGTATCCATGGAAGGAAGTCCGAGTCGGTGTTATAACCCATTATTCTTTTTATATCCTGTGAAGAGGAAGAGTCCTGTTCTAGCGGCCCTCCCATGTTTCCCGCACCTTGTTTTGCGCCTGTTTCGCGATGAACGTTGGGTGTATTTCAGCGGGCGTATTTGACATGTGAGCAAAATAACGCTGGAACGATGTTGCAGGCTCTCTCTTTGCGAGGGAGCTTATTTGCGTGTTGCAACAAGTATAATCAAAGAGGTGATCGCGATGACTATGGAAATGATGATGAAGCTGGGGCTTGCCTTGTTATTCGGCCTGCTGATCGGGCTCGACAGACAAATTAAACAAAAACAGTTAGGGTTAAGACCCAGCATGGTCATCTGCATCGCCAGTTGTCTGCTGACCATCGTCTCGATCCAAGCCTTCGGCAAATTTGGCGGAGCGGATCATCCCAATATGGATCCGATGCGTCTGGCTGCGCAGATTGTAAGCGGAGTCGGGTTCATTGGGGCCGGCGTTATTCTGCGCAGAAGCAATGAAGTCATATCCGGTCTGACCTCTGCGGCATTAATCTGGTCGGCTTCCGCTCTGGGCATTGCGATTGGAGCGGGGTTTTACGCAGAAGCGGCGTGCGGCGCCATTCTTCTCATCGCAGCTGTTAATGTCATTCCCAATCTTATTAAATCGCTGGGATCGGCAAAATTGAACCGGAATGATGTGGCGATGAAAATTGTGGTGGAATCTAATTATCGAATGACCGAATTAATCAAGAGAATTCAACGCAAAGATCAACAGGAGCAATCCGCTAAGGCCGAATTCAAAATCCGGCATTTTAAATTGAAAGACCTTGATAACGAGCGGCAATTAATCGATTTGGTATTGTCCGTGCCGGAAGAGCATTATTTGACGGAAATCTATTATTACATCAAGAAAATTGATCATGTATTAAGCGTTGAAGTAGAACAACTATAAGCTATAGCCTGTAAACAGCTAACAAAGGGAGGGGCGTGCCATGATTAGACTGAACCAATACCCATTCAAAGAAGAGTACACCTATTATATGCTGCAGGCGCTGAAAGCGGGGAAAAAAGGAGCTTTTCGCAAAGACTTTCTGGATTTGCATCCAACCGATCAGGCCGCCATTTTTATCGAGTTGGATAGCAGCAGACGCAGGCGGGTCTATCCTTTTTTGTCGCCTGCAGAATTTGTGAAAATTTTCAGCCGGCTGGCTCTCGCGATGCAGAAGCGCTGTTTGCTGGAGCTTGATCGTCGCTACGTCATAGATATGCTGAATGAGCTTCCTTCCGCAGATGCGGCGTATTTTTCGGGACTGCACACCCATCAAGAAGCAGATTTCGCTCCTGTATAGAGAAATGCCGCTGCCCAGAAATGTCCAAAGACGCCAATGGGTCAACAGAAACCATCGACATAAGGTGTATCAGCATTCACAAGCTGATAACAGCACAAAAAAACCGCGGGCAAACATACCTGCGGCTTGTAATCCTAATCGCTCTTCTGCTTTACGGATGCATGATACGCCTTATCATGAACTGACATAGTATAGGTGCATTTACCGTAAATAAAGGATACAGTCAAAGCAATTGTTTAAAACATCGAGTTTGTGTTAGCCGATTGCTCGGGAATGGATTGAATAACGTCCCAATGCTCGACGATCTTTCCTTTCTCCAAGCGGAAAATATCGACGATTGCCTCTCCTTTTTCTGCCGGGCTTGACTTAAAATGAACGTGCAGCGTCACGTAGTCGCCATCTGCCATCACCCGCTTGACTTGAAAAGTCGAATTCGGAACTTCTGTGTACATTCCTTTCAAGAAACTGATAAAAGCCTGGCGGCCATCAGCAACTGCCGGATTATGCTGCTTGTAATCTTCCGCTACATTCGAAAGCACGGCGTTGATGTTTTTCTTGTTGAACGCTTCTTCGTAAAAGGCTGTTACAATCTTCTTGTTGCGCTCTTCCTGTTGTTGTTGCTCCAGCATCTTTTTCGATACGGATCCGGTGATGTCAGTTACTGTGCCGGCTGTATATGTTTCTGCTCGTCGCCCCTCCACATTGGAGTCATCGTTATAAGTAATATGAGAATATGCCTGCATCTTGTTCAAATCAAGGATTTGACTGACATCCAGACCATCCTTCTCGACCCAGCCGATGAAGTACAATCCTTTGGAAATTTCACGAATCGTGTAACGTTCGCTGCCGCTCTCTCCTTTTGCAGGTCCTTCTATACCTTCCCAGCGCAAACGGTTTGCATCGGCATACTCGATGTTGAATACAGATCCATTATCATAAACGATGCGAAATGTCTTCCCCGTAACGGCCTGATGCGCTTGAGATTCGTTCTTGACAGAAACAGCATGATTGATCGGAGTATCGGAATCTGCTTTAGCTATGGAAGCTTGTCCTCCTGAAAATGCCGTTAACAAGCTCATTGCGGCAATCGTTGCCACTGCAATTTTTCTCCAATGTTTCATGTGAAATTCTCCTTTGATGTTATATTTTGTTCAGAGCATATTCCGGCGTGCATGCCTCTCTTATCGTGCGCCTGCCGCCACGCCATTACACTACAATGTGTAGTGTAATGGCGTGAAAAATATCCGTATACAACGCAAGGAATTCGAGTCCATTCCTCGAAAGATGACATAGAAAACGGCTACTAGATTTTTCTGTCATCATCGCTCCGATTCTCACACTATGTATTGTAGTGTGAGAATCGGTTTCATGTCAACCCTCGGTGTTGGAGAGAACACGCTCGTGACCTGAGTGGAGTGCAACTATGTACTATATAACTAATATGGAAAGTATTGTTTTGTTTTTGTGACAGACATGGTAAAATATAGGTTGTAAATTATTTGCGCCACAAAGGAAGGTGAGGTTGTGAACACCGTTGCTGCGAAGCCTAGAAGCTTGGGGGAGCTAATACAGCATTATCGTCAAAAGAAAGAAATGAGCTTATCGAAGCTGCAAGAAGCGGTTGGTGTTGACAAAGGCAGCCTGTCGAGAATTGAAAAGGGTGAAATTAAACGCCCTGATTTTAACATCATTCAATCCATTGCGGGTGTATTAGACATCCCCGGTGACGACATCGTAGAGCAGTACATCGAGATTGGGCATAAATCAGATGTCATTTACTCCGTTTTGCAAAAAGTTCTCGAAGCGCCAATCAACACATCTTTAGTAACCAAGATAGCGGCCAAGTTTCTCGAATCACCGAATGAAGACAGCTTAGACTTGATTGAGAAGCTGTACCAGACAGCAGTCTCCGTAAAAAATGAACCTATTCAAGTATCTCTATATAACCTCATTGTTAACTACTCACGCTCCCATGGAATTATGCCCTATATTGCAAAAGGACTATACCAAAAGTACATGATTGAACGAAATGATTTCAGCAGATTGAACCAAACCTATCAATCAGGTAAATATGTATTGGACTATGTTAATTTTTTGAGCGATAAAGAGCGCATACTGCTGCATTATGGGCTGAGTGTTCACGCTTATAGTCTTATGAATTATCATGATGCTATAGAGTTTGGTAATTATGTTGTGGAAAATGGAAAAGGCGAGTCTCAAGCGAATGCAACGCATAATGTATGCAGTGCTTATTACCAGTTAGGAAATTACGACGCTTGCCAATCATTTCTTGAGAATTACAGTCGTTATTCGTATTCTTTTGTCACTGATAATGTAAAACTAATGACAGGATTCATTAACGGAAAAACAGGAAATATTGACTTAGCGATTGCTCAGTTTAAAAAATATTTAGACGATCCGTCCGCATATAATTTGATTCATGCTGTGACTGAGTTATTGGAACTTTATCTCAACAAAAACGATCTGCTTGCAGCAAATCAACTCCTTTTTTATGAGAATCAATTGACAGAAAGCATTTCACAATCTCATACTACACCTTATAAAAAGTCAAGATTGGCTTACTACTATCGAATCAAAGGACAATTGCTAATTCGCAGCAATCAAGAAAAAGAGGCAATTGACAGTCTTTTAAAAAGTACGTTGGAATATGCAAAAATAGGACGTTTTACGGAAGCTTTTGATTCATTGTCATTTATTACACAAACAATGATGCAGAACAGTTCTATAATTAACAGCGAGATGATTCAAAAAGTCGATGTTGTATTTAAAACGATTACAGCAAATAACTGAGGGAAGGATTGGATGATATGAGGAAACTTAAGTTTCTTTTAGTCGCTGCCCTACTATCTATAGGAGTAAGCAACATGGAACATATCACTTCACTCATTGATGCTCCATGGATAACCAACGCCTAGTTTAACAAAAAAAGTTGAGGCGCCTGCATAGGCGTCTTTTTGTTTTTAAAACTACAGATAAATTGTTGCATAAAAATCCAAAATTACGAGAGTAATACCAACGGAGGTTATAATCAAGTCAAAGATACAATATTTGGGTAAGTGTGCTAACCATTTACGTTGTCATTACATTCAAAATTTTGCGGACGGACAAATAGCTCTTTAATTCGACAGGATCCTTTTGGGGAAGACCGATCCTATTCAGCGAAAAAAGATGATAATTGAGGGTTATTGCAATAAGGAACTCGAATCCTAGCGAATTAACGCGTAATCAAGTTGAGATATATTGACATATTTCGAGTATTTGTGTAGAATTGATTGTATTAAGTTACCAATTCGTATTATAAATGAATTAGAAGTGAAATTTTATTAAAAAAGTTTATTTATAGTAGATAAGAAATGTTTATATAAAACATTGAATTTCGTTTTGCAGAAGGTTAGATGTATTACATGCAAATATATAAAAGACAAATTTAAGCATATCATAGATTTATTTCAAGCACTTATTGGTTGTTAATCGCTGGCGGGTCACGTTAACCACTGATGAGGAATATAAAGTGAAAGTTATTTGTAGCTTATTGAATAGGATAAGTGAAAGGGCGAAGCTATGTAAAAAAGGAAGCGTATATGTGAGGTGATGAGGTGAAATGGTATGTATTGTTTGTGCGAACGGGCAAGGAACACGTGATCAAGCAACTCTTTAATGAAAGGTTGGATTCTGATGTGTGTAAACCAATTGTGCCACTCCAAGAGAGGTTCTTCAAGATTGCGGGAACAGTAAAAAAGGAACTAAAGCCTTTGTTTCCAAGTTACGTGTTTCTAGAATCTAAATTATCTAGCCTGGAATTCATAAAAAGCACGAACGCACTAATCTACACTTCACGAGATATATTTCGCTTATTGAGATACTCGGAATCAGAGGTTTCAATGAGAGATTCCGAGAGGCAAGCGTTGGTAAGTTTATGTAATGACGACTATTGTATTCGATCATCATGTGGGATTATAGAAGGAGACAGTATACAGATTACAGATGGTCCTCTCAAAGGATGGGATAGTAAAGTTAAGAAAATAAATAGACATAAAAGGCAAGCAGTGATTGAACTGGAATTAATGGGTGACATAAGGTTAGTAAATGTGGCTTTGGAAATTGTAAAGAAGATTTAAGGTGAGCAGTTTTATAATTATTAAAAAAATGATGGGTATCTGATCTTCATATTGATGATGATAAGAATAAGAAGTGAATAAATAATTTATCTATAAAGCATGATATTATCATTATTGCAGGGGATATCTCTGACAACATACTGCTGAATGAAGAAGCTTTTAAAACCATGGCCATAAGGTTTTATAAGGCTTTTTTTGTGCATAGAAATCAATATTTGCGGGTTCGGAAATTGGATGGAAATTTATGCATTAATAATGCCTTTGGATACTGCGTCTAAAGAATTACTGTGTATTTATAACTTTGATTAATATACAGTACAGGGGGCTATCATGAAGGAGTATTCGAGTATTCGCTTAATTGAAAAAGTGATTTTAAGAACGGAAGAAAAGTCGCATCAAGCACGAATATCTTTATGCAACTTCAGTAGTTCTCCGGATTATTACGAGAGAGTTGTTGATTTTTTTCACCCCCTTGAGGTTGAATATTATAAAAGTTTAAAGTCTGAAAAAAGAATCAGAGACTATACAATAGGAAGATATTCTGCAAAATTGGCTATATCCGCTTTATGTGGTCAGAAAAAGCTGGATTCCATTCTTATAAGAAGCGGTCTGTTCTATCAGCCTGTTGTTAATTGTGATCGGGGAAATAATATTCAGGTCAGCATAACCCATTGTGATCAAATCGGCATGGCAGTGGCATTTTTGGAGGACTATCCCTTAGGAATAGATGTGGAAAGAATCAGTGAGAAAAACATTCAAATTATAAAAAAACAGTTTACCCCATCTGAAAATCATTTAATAAAGAGAATGTTCCCAGATCATGAATATATGATGATTGCTTTTTGGACAGCCAAGGAATCACTGTCAAAAGTATTAAAGACAGGTTTGCGGACTCCATTGGAAGTATTTGAAATTGACAAGGTTAGCTTGGATGAGAGGCATATTGTCTGCAGCTTTAAAAACTTTTCCCAGTATCAAGCTCTGTCAGAGAGAATAGGAGATTATGTTTTTTCAATCGTATATCCACGTAATGCGATAATCTTTCTTGATCTAAGTAAGTTGGAAGACGTGATTAGCTTAAGAGAATCTTCTATTGAATAAGATATGGAGCAACAGAGCGATGAATGGAAGTCACAAAGTTTATACCTTAAAACTTTGTTTTAATCATTTTATCAACTATAGCTATATCATACTGGATGAAGCAAGCCGACAGGCTGTCATTGTGGATCCGGCATGGGAAATGGACAAGATATGCAATACAATCGATCGGCTTGATGCGGTATTGGTTGGCGTGCTCTTGACACATTCCCATTATGATCATACAAACCTGGCAGAGCAGATTGCAAAGAAATATCATGCCAATGTATATATGTCAAGCAAGGAGATAGATTATTATCATTTCATTTGCAGCAAGTTACTTCCCCTCCACGATGAAGAGATACTAAGCTTAGGGGATACTGCCATAAAGTGCTTATATACACCGGGACATACAGCAGGAAGTGCTTCTTTTCTTGTGGATGGCAGCTTGTTTTCTGGAGATTTCATTTTCATTGAAGGGTGTGGAATCTGTTCTTCAGAGGGGGCTTCGGCGGAGGATATGTTTTTAAGCATACAAAAAATCAAGTCGATGATTCCTTTGGATACGCGGATCTATCCGGGACATTCCTTTGGCAAATCACCCGGGTACCCTCTCAACTATCTTCTTGAACATAATATTTATTTTCATATAAAAAATAAGGACAGGTTTGTTGAATTTCGGATGCGAAGAAATCAAAAAGGTATTTTTAATTTTAAATAGGATTGGTGAACTATGACAGGGGTTTCAAATGAAACAGAGTTCAATTATAACAAGATCGATACGAATCAAAATATCATGTTTATGTATCCGGGACAAGGATCGCAATATTTTGGCATGGCAAGGACGCTGTTTATTGAAAGCGCTATTTTTAGGAGGTGGATGGAAAAATTAGACGGAGTCGTGGAGAGCATTACTGGAAAATCAGTCATTCAGGAACTGTATTTTAGCGATAAGACGGCGCTTCAAACTTTTGATCGAATTATATACACTCATCCTGCCATATTCATGGTTGAGTACTCGTTGACCCAGATGCTGAAAGCGGAAGGAATCAGGCCTACGGCGCTTATTGGATCAAGTCTTGGTGTGTTTACCTGCCTATCAGCGGCAGGTTCTGTATTGCCTGAAGAAATGCTGGAGTTTATTGTGCGGCAAGCCATGATATTTGAAGATAAATGTCAAAGTGGAGGAATGATCGCAATTATTGATGATTACAGGTTGTTTTGTAATCTTCCACTCATCTATTGCAATGCAGAACTGGTTTCAATCAACTATGATAATCATTTTGTTGTGTCTGGGGATAGGGAAGGTATTAATATCGTCGAGGATACCCTGATCAAAAGCAAAATCACCTATTTAAGACTTCCTGTTTCTTTTGGATTTCATTCCAAAAACTTGGACCCGGCATATGATGAATTTATTCACTTAGCTCGAAAATTGCATATTGTTCCGCCGAAGTTGCCCATTTATGCAAACAAAGATCTTACGATTGCAGAAAATATAAATCCTGAGTTTTTGTGGAAGACAGTCAGAGGAAACATAGAGTTCTCGAATATATTACAAGATCGAAATCTAAATCAATTCAAGATGCTTCTCGATGTTGGACCTTCGGGAACCCTAGCCAACATTGCAAAATCAGTTTTGAGGCAGGAAAACGAAATCGATATATTTGGTATTATCAGTAAATTTCATGAAGAGAAAAATAATATTGAAAAGATAAAGAAAAAAATAAATTAAAGTATGGTGCAATTTTCGAGTTTGTTAAATACAGATTATGAGGTGAATATTATTGTGTTAGCCTATTTATTTCCAGGACAGGGCTCTCAGCAAAAAGGGATGGGAGCGGAGTATTTCGATGAGTTCAAGGGACTTGTTGATGAAGCTGATCGCATACTGGGTTACTCCATAAAGAGACTCTGCCTTGAAGATCCGGAAAACCAACTGGGGTTCACACAGTACACGCAACCCGCACTCTATGTGGTGAATGCAATGAGTTATTTGAAAAAAATACAGGACACGGGCGTAAAACCTGAATATGTTGCCGGCCACAGCCTTGGAGAATATAATGCGCTTCTGGCGGCAGATGTTTTTGATTTTGCAACCGGGTTGAAGCTTGTGAAAAAGAGAGGCGAGTTGATGGGACAGGCATCACACGGTGGAATGGCTGCCGTTGTGGGCCTTAAAGAGCAAGATGTAAGGGAAGTTTTAAAAAAGAATAGACTTGATTCGATTGACATTGCCAACCTGAATACTCCAACACAAATCGTTATTTCAGGTATGGAATCAGACATAGAAGAAGCGAAGCGTATTTTTGAAGAAGCAGGGGCAAGACACTATATTGTAGTAAAGGTTAGCGGTGCCTTTCACTCCAGGTATATGGAAAGCTCGAGGATATTATTTGAAGAATATCTGGAACAGTTTGAATTGAAGTCTCCCGTAATTCCTGTGATATCGAATGTATTCGCAAGACCTTACCAAAAGAAAGATGTCAACATCACATTGGTCAATCAGATCACGTCTTCGGTCAAATGGTCGGAAAGTATTCAATACCTGATGGGAAAAGGTGAAGTAGAATTTGTACAGGTTGGTCCCGGCAACGTCCTGACTGGAATGATTAGAAGTATCCAGAGAGAAGCGAAACCGATTTATGTGAATGAGGATCCAACTGATGATCCAGAGGTACAATGCCATGAATCAAAAAGCAGCTTTATGGGTGAACATCTTGGGAACAGGAGCTTTAAACAGGACTATGGTTTGAAATATGCGTACCTTACAGGTGCTATGTATAAGGGGATTGCATCCAAAGAATTAGTCGAAAAAATGGGCAAATCAGGCATGATGGGCTTCTTTGGCACAGGGGGACTTGCACTTGATGAGATTGAAGAGGCGATCCGGTATCTTCAAAAGCAATTGAGCGGAGGAGTAGCCTTTGGAATGAACTTGATTTACGATCAAAATGACCCCAGTAAAGAAGAGGAAGCCGTCAATCTCTTTTTGAAATACGGAGTAAGAAACGTTAAAGCTTCTGCATTTATAAGCATGACGCCTGCAATCGTAAAATACAGACTGAAAGGAATTAGACGCGATGAGTCGGGTCATGTAGTCGCAACCAATAGAATTGTAGCGAAAGTATCCAGACCTGAAGTTGCCGAAGCATTTTTAAGTCCTGCACCTTCCAGAATTGTTGAAAAATTGTTGAATGAAAATCAGATCACTTCCACGGAGGCAGAGCTTTCAAAGGAACTGCCGATGGCTGAAGATCTATGTGTCGAAGCGGATTCAGGCGGGCATTCCGACCGCGGTGTGGCTTATGCATTGATGCCTGCCATGCTGCGCTTGAGAGACGACATGATGAAAAAGTATAACTACAAAAAAATGGTCAGAGTTGGCGCTGCAGGCGGAATCGGTACACCTGAAGCTGCAGCGGCATCCTTCATCATGGGAGCAGACTTTATCGTTACAGGTTCCATTAATCAGTGCACCGTTGAAGCACGGACAAGTGATTTGGTAAAAGACATGCTTCAGCAAATTAATGTTCAGGATACCGAATATGCTCCAGCAGGAGACATGTTTGAGTTTGGCGCTAAGGTGCAGGTCATGAAAAAGGGCGTCTTCTTCCCCTTTCGTGCCAACAAGTTATATGAATTATACAGACAGTATGATTCCATTCATGAGATAGACGAGAAGACAAAGATACAAATTCAGGAGAGATATTTCAAGAGAAGCTTTGAACAGGTATACGAAGATGTGACAGACTCCTTCCCCCAGAGTGAGATCGATAAAGCGGAAAAAAACCCAAAGCATAAGATGGCTTTGATCTTTAGATGGTATTTCGAATATTCCACACGGCTTGCGCTTAGCGGAGACGTGGATAACAGGGTTGATTACCAAGTACACTGCGGACCTGCCTTGGGTGCATTTAACCAGTGGGTGAAGGGATCTGACCTAGAAGATTGGCGGAAGAGACATGTGGATGTGATCGGCAAAAAATTGATGAATGATACGGCCGAGATTTTACAAAAAAGATTCAGTAAATTAAAGGATGGAGGTATAAAATGACAAAGGATAAAATATTCGGAATAATCAAAGGAAGTATCATTGAATTTCTTCCTGAAGTATCTGCCGATGAGATTAGCATGGAACAAAGCCTTAGAGACCTGGGGGCAAACTCTATTGACAGAATGGAGATCATCGTAAAATCGATGGAGGATCTGAAAATCAAAATACCCATGGTGCAATTCGGAAATTTAAAAGATATTCAGGCATTGGTGGACTTGCTCTATGAAAAGAAATTGGAACTTGGATGATGTGCTGTACAATGGGCGTCCCCGAAGTGTCATCACAGGAATGGGTATAGTCTGTTCGATTGGCAGTAATATAGGGGATTTTTTAACTTCCCTCAAGAAAGGCAGCAACGGCATATCATTTGAGATGCCGGGTGATAACTTGCCTTTGCCATTGGGGATTTCAGCGCGAATCACCAATTTTTCCTTCGATGCCAGGATGAAGGAGATGGAGAAAGAACATCCTCATTTCGTTTACAAGGCAAGAAACGCTGCAAAGAGATCCTCAAAGTCGTTGCATTGTTCGGTGGTGTCAATGATGGAGGCATGGATACACGCCGGGCTTGATACTTGCCCGGCAAGTGCTGAAAAGATCGGAATTGTGGTTTCTGGCAGCAACCTTTCCCAATACGCCAATTTTGGTGCTTATAAAAAGTTTGTTGATTTGCCGGAGTTTGTTTCTCCCGGCTATGCCCTTCAGTTTATGGATACGGACCAGGTAGCAACCTTGAGTGAGATTTTCGGTATCACGGGAGAAAGTTTTACTGCGGGAGGCGCTTCGGCCAGTGGAAATGTCGGGATTATAAAAGCCATGCAAATGATTGAACTAGGCATACTGGATGTCTGTATCGTGGTTGGTCCTCTTACAGAGCTGTCGGATGTGGAGAGGATGGGATTTTATAACCTGGGTGCGCTTGGGGGCAAAAATTTTCAAACTCATCCGGAAAAAGTATGTAGACCTTTTGATAAGAAACATGATGGATTTGTGTGTGGAGAAGGTAGTGCATGCCTTGTGGTTGAATCCTTGAAATCGGCAAAGCAGAGAGGGGCAAAGGTATTGGCCGAGCTGGCGGGAGGGGCCATTGTCCTGGATGCCAACCGTCTTGCCAATCCAAATGAGGATGGGGAAGTTCGAGCTATGATGTTGGCTTTGGAGAGGGCAGGCGTGGAAAGTCATGAAATTGATTATGTGAATGCCCATGCCACCTCAACGCCCATGGGAGACATAACCGAGGCAAAAGCAATTAAGAGAGTGTTGGGAAAAGAGTCCAGAAAAATATGGATCAATTCAACCAAATCCTTAACAGGTCACTGTCTGTTCGCAGCAGGGGTTGTTGAAGCTGTGGCAACGGTGCTGCAAGCGAATGAGGGCTTCGTCCATCCCAATCTGAATCTGGATGACCCCATAGATGATCAGCTGCTTTTTTGCACCGATGGATCAGAAAAAGCCGAGATTGATATTGCGATGAGTAATTCATTTGGATTTGGCGGAATGAATACAAGCATCCTTATAAAAAGGGGGGTTCAATGATGAGCGGACTTTCAGTTGGAATTGAAGCAATTAATTTTTACGGTGGTTCAGCATACCTGAATGTCCGAAAACTGGCACAACACCGCAACCTGGAAAATGAGCGCTTTGAAAACCTGTTAATGAAAGAAAAAACCGTTGCCCTTCCTTATGAAGATCCAATATCCTTTGCGGTTAATGCGGCAAAACCCCTGATAGACTCCCTTACCCAGCCGGAAATAGACCGTATCGAAATGGTGATAACCTGCACGGAATCGGGTGTTGATTTTGGGAAATCCTTAAGTACCTATATTCACCATTACCTGGGATTAAATCGCAACTGTCGGCTCTTTGAATTGAAGAATGCCTGCTACTCGGGAACGGCGGGTCTTCAGATGGGTATCAATCTTGTTCTCTCACAGGTATCTCCCGGGGCCAAGGCGCTGGTGATTGCGACGGATACCGTTCGATTTATAGCCGCGGATGCGGGAGAAGCGCTTTCTGCAGATTGGTCATTTGCCGAGCCGAGTGGAGGAGCGGGGGCAGTGGCAATGCTGATAAGCGAAACCCCTTATGTGTATCAAGCCGATGTCGGTGCGAACGGATATTACGGCTTTGAGGTTATGGACACGTGCAGGCCAATCCCCGACAGTGAGGCTGGAAATGCCGACCTGTCCCTCATGTCCTATCTAGATTGCTGCGAAGCGGCTTACTTGGAATATCAACAACGCGTAACCGGTGCTGATTATGCCGATTCCTTCCACTATCTGGTCTTTCATACCCCATTCGGAGGGATGATTAAAGGAGCCCACCGTACCATGATGCGCAAAATGTGCAAGGCAACACCCGAGTTGATTGAAGAGGATTTTATTAAACGGGTTATCCCGGGATTAACCTATTGCCAGCGAGTCGGAAATATTATGGGGGCAACGGTATTCTTGTCCTTAATCAGCACGATCGATAACGGCAGATTCGATTCCCCGAAAAGATTGGGCTGTTTCTCCTACGGTTCAGGCTGCTGCTCGGAATTTTACAGCGGGGTCGTAACGGCCAGGGGACAGGAGCAGATAAAACGAATGAGAATCAAACAGCAATTAGATGAACGCTATGAGCTGAACATGGATCAATATGAATCCCTGTTGAAGGGGAATGGGGCAGTTCAATTTGGTACCCGCAATGTAAAGCTCGACTTTGACTTGGTGCCTGAGGCTCTTGCTGCCATTAAGGGCAAAGGAAGACTGCTGCTGAGTGAAATACGCGAGTTTCACCGGGAATATGTCTGGGTTTGAGGTGCATTCTATGGACTGGAAAACAATTAAGGTCAGATTTGAAGAGTCGATCTGTTTCGTGCAATTTAACCGACCTGAAGCGAAGAATACGATTGATGCCTTGCTAATAGAAGAATGTCATCAAATTCTTAGGTCGTATGAAGATACAATCAACATCGTCGTATTCGAGGGATTGCCTGAAGTATTCTGTTTCGGCGCTGATTTCCAAGGGATTCATTCCCACCGACAGAGCCAGGAACGGAGCGAAAATAATCCGGCGCCGCTCTATGATTTGTGGCTGAAAATGACAACCGGTTCTTTCATTACAATCTCGCATGTGCGCGGACAGACAAATGCCGGCGGGGTCGGTTTTGTAGCTGCAAGCGATATTGTGCTTGCCGATGATACCGCAACTTTCAGTATGTCCGAGCTGTTGTTCGGGCTTTTTCCGGCAATGGTTCTGCCTTTCCTGATCCGGAGGATCGGATTTCAGAGAGCGCACTATCTGACTCTCATGACCAAACCTATCCCTGCACAGCAGGCCTATAACTGGGGACTGGTCGACGCATACCAAGAGAAGAGCGAGAATCTGCTGCGGCAGCACCTTTCCCGTCTTAAAAAACTGCCTAAAGCAGGAATTGAACAATACAAAAACTATATGGCAAGGCTAAATGATACGGTATTCAAATGTAAGGAAATCGCTATTGCGGCCAACCTCGAGATTTTTTCAGACCCCCGGAACCTGGAAAAGATTTATCAATTTGCGGAAAAAGGAATATATCCTTGGGAGGGTTGAATGATGAACGAGTCCGTAGTGGAGTTAAAAGAATTACAACCGGATATCGCCCTGGTGACGATGCAGGACAAGGTGAATAAAAACACGTTTACCGAAGAATTGATATCCGGTTTGCAACATGCTTTTGAAACTATCGATGCGAATCCCCGGTATAAAGTCGTGATTCTAACCGGTTACGATAATTATTTTGCGTCAGGCGGCACCCAGGAGGGGTTAATCGCCATATACGAAGGCAGGGCGACATTTTCTGTAACATCAACGGGGACTCAGAATATATATAGTCTGCCTTTGGATTGCAAGATTCCGGTGATAGCCGCGATGCAGGGTCATGCAATTGGAGGCGGACTGGCCCTTGGATTGTGTGCCGATTTCATTATCATGGCTTCTGAAAGCATATACACGGCCAGCTTCATGAAATACGGGTTCACACCAGGTTTTGGCGCAACGTGCATATTGCCCGCAAAATTGGGCATAAGTCTGGCTGAAGATTTTTTGATAAGTGCCCGTACTTACCGCGGCGCGGAACTTGAGAAACGGGGCATTCCTTTTGAAGTCTATCCGCGAAAGGATGTCCTGGAGCAAGCGATGGAATTGGCTGCAATAATTGCCGAAAAACCAAGATTCTCCTTGATTACCCTTAAGGACCATCTTGTAGCGGATCTACGCAATAAACTTCCGAGCGTAATCCAGCAAGAACTCAAGATGCATGATTTGACATTTCATCAGCCGGAGGTCAAAGAGAAGATCATGACGCTATACCAGAATTGATAGGGAATACATAGAAGCAAAGATAAAAGGAGAATGCAAATGAAACGGCTGCATTTATTTGAATTTATGGATTATGATTGGTTCCCCAAAATGTTGCGTGATCTTATCACGGATGTGCTTCAGGAAATGGTAACGAAGAGTCAGCTTTTTGACGGAATCATTCCGATCATCCAAAAGGTAATGCAAAAAGCAAATACCAATCAAATTATCGATCTCTGTTCCGGCGGTGGCGGCCCTTGGCTGCGGCTGATTGAGCATCTTCAACATGAGGACAAGTCTGTAAAGCTTATACTTACGGACAAATATCCCAACAAAGAAATTACAGGGAGAATTACCAGTGAATACAAGGGTAAGGCGGATTATTTATCCATACCGGTGGATGCTGCTAAAGTAACGCCTGAATTGAAAGGGGTAAGAACTCTTATCGGTGGATTCCACCACATGAAGCCGCCGATCGCCCGGGCTATACTCGCGGATGCGGCAGAACAGCGCGTGGGGATTGGTGTTTTTGAAACGATGTCTATGTCGCGTCGAATGAAATGGCTTACTCTGCCGATCCAGATTCTGTTTTCCCCCCTGCTCCTTATCTATTTATGGGTCATTTCAGCAAAAGCCATGCGAGGGAGCCTGCCGACTGTCAGTGCCCGGTTGTTTTTTACATATCTTTTCCCCGTTGCTCCCCTTGTCATGATGTTCGAAGCATTCGTGTCGGGTGTGCGAATCTATACAAAAGAAGAGCTCGAAGAAATGACCGCTTCGCTTCAGATCAAGGGCTATACCTGGGAAGTGGGTATGTCACGCGCCCAGAAGAACCTGCCGCCGATTATATACTTGATAGGTTATCCGGAATGAAAACACGGTAATGAAACATCTCTTCTTATTGAATTAATTCACGGGAGGAAAATCCATCGTGATTATTTGTTACTGTTTGTAACAGGATCGGAGGTAAAGAAATGAGTTTAAAAGGAAAAGTTGCCCTTGTTACTGGGGGATCTAGAGGAATAGGAAAGGCAATTGTTTTGAAACTTGCACAAGAAGGGGCAAATGTTGCCATAATATACGCGAGCAATGAGGCAGATGCCATCGCAACCTGTAAAGAGACGGAGAATATCGGAGTGAAAGCGAAGATATATAAGTGTGATGTGTCTGAGTTTGAAATCGTAAAGGAAACGGTAAAAAACATTGTTGCGGATTTCGGTGGAATAGATATTCTTGTAAACAATGCGGGAATCATAAGGGACGAGCTGGTATTTTCTATGACGAGCGAGGACTATGATGATGTGTTAGATACAAATTTGAAAGGTGCATTTAATACAATAAAATGCTGTTATTATGGATTTATAAGAAGGCGCAGTGGAAAAATCATAAATATATCATCTGTTTCTGGTATATTTGGCAATGCGGGTCAGGCAAACTATTCTGCCGCAAAAGCAGGGATAATAGGCCTTACAAAATCTATTGCAAAGGAACTTGCGGAGAGAAATATCTGCTGCAATGCTGTGGCTCCCGGACTCATAGATACAGAAATGATCGAGAGTATCAAAGGAGACCGCAGGCGTTTGGATTTGGAATTAATACCCTTAAAGCGCGTTGGGAAACCTGAGGATGTGGCAAATGTTGTGGTATTTCTAGCTGGCAGTCAAAGTGATTATATTACTGGTGAAGTAATAAGAGTAGATGGAGGAATGGCAATGTAAGCTATCACATTGGATATTTCCGTTTTACTATCATAATGGGCGGAAAGTAGTCATGGTAAACTGCGAAGAACCTTTTATTTTATAATACATAATTATCGAATGAGAGGGATACTATGATAAAAAAATCCAAGAAAAAAACATCAGCGAGTAAAAATAAGGAAATAGATATTGCAATCATTGGTATCGCGTGCAGTTTCCCGGGGGCAATGAATTATAATGAATATTGGGAGAATCTGAAAGAGGGGCGCTCCAGCATCCAAGAAATTCCCGCCGACCGGTGGGATTGGAGGGAATATCATGAAATGCCTGAATTTGAGAGGAATATAAGTGTAAGTAGGTGGGGCGGATTTATTAAGGCTATTGATGCTTTTGATGCCCGCTTTTTTGGCTTATCCAACAGGGAAGTAGATGCCATGGACCCCCAGCAAAGAATCATGTTAGAACTTTCCTGGTCCTGCTTTGAGGATGCGGGAATTTGTCCGTCTACTATAACAGGAAAGAATATTGGTGTTTTTATTTCCGCTTTTAATTTTGATTTTAAAGAACTTGTAGAGAAGAATCAAGAAGCAGTCGAGGCACACCATTCCACAGGTACGTCTTCAGCCTTGATTCCCAATCGTATTTCATATTTTTTTAATATAAAAGGTCCCAGCTTACAAATCGATACTTCCTGTTCGGGTTCCCTTACAGCCATACATACTGCGTGTCGATCCATAATGAGTGGAGATTGCGAGATGGCTTTGGCAGGGGGGATAAGTATGTTGCTTTCTCCTACAAGACAGATTTCTTTTTCTCAGATGGGGATGTTGTCTCCTTCAGGTTCCGTTAAGACGTTTGACAAAAGTGCAGACGGCTATGTACGTGGTGAGGGAGCAGGGGTTATATTACTAAAATCGCTTGACAAAGCTTTGGCAGACGGTGATCCCATTCATGGTGTTATCAAAGGAAGTGCCATCAATCACGGCGGAAAAACGTACACCGTGACCTATCCGAATCCTGATGCACAGGCTGACGTTATCATTGAGGCCATAAAGAGGACAGGAATCCCACCCGAAAGCATCAATTACATCGAAGCTCATGGAACTGGAACCCCGAAAGGTGATCCCATCGAGTTCCAAGGACTTCTAAAAGCCTTCGGAGCCCTTTGTCCCGACGACGAACTCAATCAACCAAAGAAAAATTACTGCGGTCTGGGCTCAGCCAAAACCAATATTGGCCATTTGGAATCTGCAGCCGGAATTGCCGGGGTGATTAAGGTCCTCCTGTCCATGAAACATGGACAGCTGCCGGGATTGTTGAATTTCAATCAATTAAATCCAGCGATTTCAATTGATGAAACTCCCTTCTATATTGTTGATCAAACACAGGAGTGGGTCCGTGTAAAAGATGGAGAAGCGGATATCCCTCGAAGGGCGGGTGTGAGTTCTTTTGGGTTCGGTGGTACCAATGGCCATGTAATTCTGGAAGAAGCCCCCGCGATTCCTAATTCATCCGAACACTCGAATTTCTGTCACCTTATCTGCCTGTCCGCAAAAACAAATGAATCGTTACGGCTAAAAGTAATCGATTTGGAAAATTGGCTGGAAAGAAATAAGCAGGAAACCAATCTCGCTGACATAAGCACCACTTTACTTCTGGGCCGGGATCATTTTCCTAGCAGAATCGCCTTCGTTACAGACAGCGTAACGGATTTAAAGGATAAATTGACAGAGATTTTGAGTGATAAGGAAAATAAAGAATGTATTAGTAGGAGCGATGCAGCAACTCACACCGAAAATCTTGCTCCATCTCTTTCATTACAACAAATCGATAAATTGGTGGAAACAATTAGCGCAAGCAAGGGTTTCCGGGATATTGAATATAGAAAACAACTTCTGATTCTGGCTGAATGCTACATAAATGGATATGATTTTGACTGGAAAAAAGTATTTCCATCCCTTGGGAAGCGAATGAATCTCCCAACTTATCCGTTTATCGGGGAACGCTTCAAGATACCTCGTACTCGTAATTTGCTGAAGAGGGAAAAAGATCTGGACTTGGTGATCCATCCGCTACTTCATCAAAATAAATCGACTTTATTAAGACAATTTTACCGTTCGACTTTCACCGGGGAGGAATTTTTTTTAAAAGACCATGTAATCAATGAAGGACATGTATTGCCAAGCGCAGTTTATTTAGAGATGGCCCGGGCTGCATTGGCGCATGCAGGCAATGGTCTTGCCGAAGAAACAAATAGAATCAGACTTCAGAATGTGGTATGGAATTTGCCGGCTTCTGTTGGCTTGGAATCGATGGAACTTCAGATTAGTGTCTGGCCTGAAGAGGACGGGTCCATTTCCTTTGAAATCTATAGCGACATAGAAAAAAATGGACAAGAACGACTTGTGTACAGCCAGGGGAGTGGAATTTTCGTTCCTGCTGATGAAACCGTTATTTTGGATTTGGAAACGACGAAAACTAGGTGTAATTTGAATTATCTTACGTCTGATGAATACTATAATCGTTTACAAGCGGTTGGCATAAGTAATGGGTTTGGATTTAAGAGCCTACAGGAAATGTATGTTGGTCAAAATTGTGTATTAGCAAGATTGGAACTTCCAGATTGCGTTTCCGATGATTTGGATTCTTTTGTGCTTCATCCGAGTTTGCTCGAGAGTGCCTTACAGTCGGTAAATGGGTTGATGGTGCGAGAGGAGAAAGGTGAAGATCAGATTGCGATTCAACGGACAGTTGCCGTGGCATTCGATGAACTTGAAATTATCGCTGCCTGCAGTAAAAAGATGTGGTCGCATGTAAGCTTGAGTGCGGAGAACAGCAAGGCAGCTTTGGCGCAAGACGTAACTCAAAGGGTAGATATTGTCCTGTGTGATGAGACTGGAAAGGTTTGTATTAGATTGAAAACGTATTCATATCAGGTGCCAGGGTTAAATTCAAGCGAAGAAACAGCAGAAAATATGATGATGGTTCCTGCATGGAATCCGGTCAGAATGGAGATGAACGGGACATATTCATCCCCGGATAAAAACAAGCTAATTGTCGGTGGAACAAAAGAGATCAGAGCTGAATTTTTAAGGGGAAATTCTAACGCCCGGATGTGGGATTGTGAGGACAAGGAAAGTAGTATTGAAGAAATTGCCGAAAAGTTAGAAAGCTATGGAGCTATCGATCATGTCGTCTGGATAACGCCCACTCACGAGGTGAAATCCGTTGTGGATGAAGGGATACTCAAGGCTCAAGCGAGTGGAGTGTTTTTTCTTTTCCAAATGATAAAATCTCTTCTTAAACTAGGTTATAGCGACAAGGAACTGGAGTTGACCATCATCACGATTAACAGCCAAGTTGTATTCCAAAATGAGCGGATAAATCCGGTTCATGCAGGAATTCACGGTTTGGTTGGAACGATGGCGAAAGAGTTCCCTCAATGGGGTGTACGCCTATTCGACATGGGTTCTGAATCGAATTGGCCGGTTACCGAGATGCTTAGCATCCCTGCAGATGCTGAAGGAAACGCACTTGCACACCGAAACGGCAGTTGGTACAGCTTACAGCTCATGCCTTGCCGTATGGGGAAATTTCCGGTAGATAGCGGAGAAACGATTTATCGAGAATCAGGAACCTATGTCGTTATTGGCGGCGCAGGGGGGCTTGGAGAAATATGGAGCGAGTATATGGTTCGCACCTATAAGGCAAACATCATCTGGATTGGGCGAAGACAAAAGAATAAGGAAATAGAGGGGAAGATTAAGAGACTTAGTGCTGTGGGTCCAGCTCCGCACTATATCTCTGCGGATGCGACTGATTTAGAGTCGTTAGAAAAGGCATATGTGGAAATAAAAAGAATATATCCATCGGTGAATGGCATCATTCATTCGGCTGTCGGATTACTTGACCAGAGCCTATCGGCCGTGGATGAGGATTTGTATAAAGCTATCGTAGGGGTTAAAGTCAATGCGAGTGTTTTTATGGCAAAAGTTTTTGAAAAAGAATCTCTTGACTTTGTTGTCTTTTTTTCGTCGATTGCTTCCTTTCAAAAGTTGGCGGGACAAAGTGGTTATGCAACGGGATGCACATTCAAGGATGCATATGCACAAAGACTTTCAAAGGAATGGCTGTCCAAGGTTAAAACCATTAACTGGGGATTCTGGGGGGGAGTCGGCATAGGTGAGGTTATGCCTGAATCATCTAAAATTATGCTTTCCCTATTAGGTGTGGACTCAATTGAGCCTGATAAGGCCATGGAGGCCATGGAATTGATCATGCGTACTTCTACATGTCAGATCGTGTACATGAAAACTGCTAATTCAATAGAAGACAAGGTATCTGAGAATAAAATGGAATGTAAACCAAAGGTGCAAAAAATACAATATAAAGATATGCAGGAAAATTTAGATGCGGCGCGAGTAGAAAGCCTGCTTCGTGAGAAAAGTACAGCTTATATGAAACAGTTGGTCGGAAAAGCACTCAAAATTCATTACCAGAAGTTAGATTCAAGCGCGCCTCTTGAACAATATGGGATAGATTCAATCCTGATTACTCATTTGACCGATGCCTTGCGCAAGGTGTTTCACAATATCAGTAGCACCTTATTCTTTGAATGTCACACCATTGATGATTTGGTGGAGTATTTCATACAAAACCAAAGTAATAAATTGACGGAGCTTTTTGGATTGACGGGAGAGAACTCAGAAAAACTGGAAGAACAACAGACCCGGAAAGAGATTATCAGTGAAAAAGTAACATTACCATTTTTATTGAAACGAGCGGGAAAGCAGTTTAACGATTCTAATCCGTTTTGCCAAATGTCGAGAGTGAATCTTGTGGAAACTGTGGATTCTGCTAATATGCCGATAGCGATTATTGGCATGAGCGGACGTTTTCCTCAAGCTAATAACCTGGATGAGTATTGGGATAACCTGAAATCTGGGAGGGATTGTATCACCGAGATTCCACAGGAACGCTGGGCTTTAGATGGATTTTATGTGAACGATGTAAGAAAAGCATTGGAACAGAAGAAGAGTTACAGCAAATGGGGAGGATTCATTGATGGATTTGCTGATTTTGATCCTCGCTTTTTTAGAATTTCACCCCATGAAGCAATGAATATGGATCCTCAAGAACGGTTATTTCTGCAAGAGTGTTGGCGGACATTTGAGGATGCAGGTTATACAAAGGAAAAGATTGCTCTGCGGCACAAAGGCAAGGTTGGAGTTTTTGCCGGTATTACTAGAACCGGATTTGAATGGTACGGCCCTGATCTATGGAAGCAGGGTGAAGATATTCGTCCAAATACTTCTTTTAGCTCAATAGCGAATCGTATCTCCTATATATTAGATTTGCATGGCCCAAGCTTGCCGATTGACACAATGTGTTCTTCCTCTCTGTCTGCAGTACACGAAGCCTGTAAGCATCTAAGATGGGGAGAATGTGAGATGGCTATTGCAGGTGGAGTTAATGTGTATACGCATCCTTCGACTTATGCTTATCTGTGTGAAATGCGGATGCTGTCGCAGAGCGGTAAATGTAAAAGCTTTGGGAAAGATGCGGATGGTTTTGTTCCGGGTGAAGGCGTAGGAGCCATACTGTTAAAACCATTATTCCAGGCGATTGAGGATAGAGATCACATATATGGTGTAATACGAAGCACCAACATCAATCATGGTGGTAAGACCAATGGCTATACAGTCCCCAATCCTAATGCTCAGCGGGATCTGATTCGCCATGCACTGGATAGAGCAGGCGTGGATGCCCGTACGATCAGTTATGTTGAGGCCCATGGCACGGGTACAGAACTGGGGGATCCGATAGAAATTACTGGACTTACACAAGCATTTAGAAGCGATACAACTGATTCGCAATTTTGTGCCATCGGTTCTGCTAAGTCAAATATCGGTCACCTAGAAGGTGCGGCGGGTATTGCTGGATTGATGAAGATTATTCTTCAGATGAAAAGCGGCCTGCTGGCACCTTCCTTGCATGCTGCGGAATTAAATCCCCATATCGACTTCGCGAACAGTCCCTTTTATGTCCAGCGAGAACTTGCTGCATGGAAGCGTCCCGTGATCGAACATAACGGTATCAAGAGGGAATATCCGAGAATGGCGGGTGTATCATCCTTCGGTGCCGGAGGAGCTAATGCCCATGTCATCCTTGAAGAATATCTTTCGGAAAATGAAAGAACTCAACAGACCCGATCTGGCCAAATAGGGAGGGATATATAAAGTGTTACAGCAACCGAAAAATGAAACAATCCATCAGATTCAATTCAATGACAGCTATCAGGCGATTATCGTTCTGTCCGCGAGGGATAAGGAGCGGCTTCGTGAGCAGGTACAGCAGTTAGCGGCAGTGATAGAAAGTCGCGGGTTTACGGATAGCGATCTCGCTAATATCTGTTACACGCTTCAGGTAGGGCGTGAACATATGGAAACCCGGCTGGCACTTTTGGTGAAATCAATAAAGGAACTTAAAGAAAAACTTCTCTCGTTTATGGCGGGTAAAGATGAAATAATTGATTTGTATCAGGGAATAGTCAATGAAAATAAAGAGACGATGTTTATTTTAAGTAAGGAAGAATTGCAAGACGTTATTGAAAAATTGATTCAGCAAAAGCAATACGGAAGACTCCTTGATTTCTGGGCGAAGGGACTTCATTTTGACTGGGATGCATTATATAACGATATCGAAATTAAGCCGTGCTTAATCAGTCTTCCGACCTATCCGTTCGCCCGGGAAAAATACTGGGCGCCATTAAATATTGAACAGCTATCCACTCAAAAGAGCCAGCGCGATTTCATTCATCCTCTGGTGCATGAGAATACCTCAGACTTTATCGGTCAACGCTTTAGTTCAACTTTTACAGGCAAAGAGGGCTTCTTGACAAACGAAGCAATAGAGGGGCAAAAACGATTGCCAGAGGCAGCGCATTTGGAAATGGCGCGTGCGGCAGTAGCACGTTCGATGGATGGTAAGGGTACAGGTATCCTGCTGAAGGATGTAATCTGGAATGAACCGATTCTCTTTGACGAAAGCCCGAAACAAGTCCATATTGCCCTTAATGTTGGCAACCAGGGTGAAATTGACTGGGAGATATATGAAAGGTCAGAAGAGCAGGAAGAGGAGTTTATCATCAGCACTGAGGGGAAAGCGAGCCATCAGGCAATTGTCCAAGCTCCACCGCTCGATCTTAATGACCTGCGCTCGCGATGCTCTCATAAGATCGATTCCATCGAAGAGGTGTGGGCAGATGGGGCGGTGCTTGCCGAAGGTGCTGGGCAACTTTTGGTCCAATTCAAGCAGCCCGTTGCTGATATGAAGGAAAGGTACAAAGAGCTGATGCTGCTCGATCCGGCTCTGTTGGAATCTTGCCTGCATGCGTTGCATATATACGGCGGTGATCAGTTGCCTGCACGTAGATTGTTGAGCCTCAAGGCATTGGAGGTTACAGCGGAAGCTGGGTCAGGTGTCTGGGCTTTGATCCGCATTACGGCAAATGCAAGTGGATGGAATCTAGACATCGACTTGTGCGATACGAACGGGAATATTGTAAGCCGCATTCGGGGGCTGCAATACGGGCAGGCAACCCGGGCGAAAGCAGAATACCGACCGGAATTGGAGAGCTTGTTGGCTGCCACAAGCCATGCGAACAAGCCCGACGAGCCCTTTGAGATGATGACGTTTGAAGAAGTGTGGCAAGAGGAAGAGGTGCTGGGCACAGAGGAAAGGCAAGAGAACAAAACCTTGGTTCTCTTTTTATCAGAATCCAAGTATCAGCAAGAGGTCAAACAGCGTATAGAGGAGCTTGGTGCGGGTAGTACACGGGTGGTATGGATTGCCCAGGGTGCCGGTTATCAGAAGGAGTCCAATTATAGCTACACCGTTTCCTTAACAGAGAAGAGTGGTTATCTCGCAAGCTTGCAAAGCGTTAAGGATGATTTTGGGAGTGTGGATGGGGTGCTTTTCCTGTGGGCGCTGGAAGACAAGAATTGTGTGACCGATTCTACCGGGATCGTGTACATGCTCCAAGGTTTGGCGAAAGCCAATCTAAAACCGGAAAGGGTTCTGCTGGTCGGCGGTTACGAAGATGGGCTGGAGCGCTGTTACGTAGAATCGTGGATCGGCATCGAGCGATCCATCGGACTGGTCATGGCCGACGCTAACGTGAGTGTGGTCTGCCGGAAAAAGCAGGCGGAAGACTCCTTCGCGGAATGGATGAATGTGCTATGGACCGAACTGCATACGTCAAAGCCCAAGAGCGTGCTGTATGAAGGGGAGCAAAGAAAGGTGTGCCAGATTCGCCCGGTATCGGTTAGCCGTGGTGGCGAACAGCTGCTCAAACGAGGAGGAACCTACTTCATCACAGGCGGTATTGGCGGACTGGGACTAATCTTCGCCCACTGGCTGGCTACCGAGTATGGGGCGCAGCTGGTCCTGGTCAACCGCAGTAAACTGGATGAGACGAAGCAGGCCAATCTTGAAGCGTTGAAGAGAGCGGGTGCGGAGGTTATTTATCTCCAGGCCGATGTGTGTGACGCAAGCCAAATGAAAGAGGCAGTAAAAGCGGGAAAGAAGCATTTTAAGCGGATCGATGGGGTCATCCATGCCGCCGGGATAGAAGGCGGGAAGCGGTTAGTTGATAAGGAACTGGAAGAGTACCAAAGAACGTTGGAGCCCAAGATTAAGGGGACCTTGGTGCTGGAAGAAGCGCTTCAAGGAGAACAGCTTGACTTTATCTGTTACTTTTCCTCAAGCTCGGCGATAATCGGAGATTTCGGCTCCTGCGATTATGCGGTTGGCAACCGGTTCCAGATGTGTTATGCCCAGTATCGCAACAGCAAGGGGGGGACTGACGGAAAGAGGATCGTGATCAACTGGCCGTTGTGGAAGAGCGGGGGGATGGGCTTCGCCGATGAGGCGGGCAGCCTAATGTATCTGAAATCCAGCGGTCAGAGGTTCCTGGAGGCTGCGGAAGGAACAGCCTTGTTCGAGCAGATGCTGAGCCAGGAGCGAGCTCAACATCTGGTGCTGGTGGGGCAGCGGGAGCGTGTACATCGGTTCTTGGGATTGAGTGAAGCGGTATCCTCCGCCCCGCCCGTACAGAAAGTAAAGGCGGCAGGCAAAGGCAAACGGCCGGAGATGAAGGGCTGGACAGTCGAGCAATGCGTGCTATGGGAATTAAAGGATACGGCCGGCCACATAATCAAGATCCCGCGGGAAAAGCTTGATGTAGATGAGAATCTGGCGAATTTCGGCTTTGACTCGATCAGCTTGGCGAGATTTGCAGATGCTCTAAGCAACCGCTATGAACTGGAAATTACCCCGGACCTCTTCTTTGGCTATCCAACGCTGGAGAGCTTGAGTGAATATCTTCTTGCCCAATATGCCATACAGATGAAGCAGTTCTATCAGGAGGAAGAGAAGCATGCTCCTGTGGTATTCAAGGAAATCGCAATATCTCAGGAATTTAGGGAGCGTGCCGTCAAGGGAGGGGGGACCAAGGCAAGGCGGACTCGGTCTGGCAGAAAAGGCTGGAGTGACAACGAGACGGAGCCGATCGCTATCATCGGGATGAGCGGCAGGTTCCCGGATGCGCGGAGTGTGGAGGAGCTGTGGTCGATCCTGTGGGAAGGCAGGGATGTGGTTCGGGAGATTCCCCAGGAGCGTGCCCAGTGGTGGGAAGCATACGGGTATCCGCAGAATGAGGCAGGAAACAGCAAGAGAAGCGGATTTATCCCCGGAGTGGCCGAGTTTGACCCGTTCTTTTTCGAGATATCGCCGCGGGAAGCGGAGAGCATGGACCCTAGACAGAGGCTGCTGCTGCAGGAATCATGGAGAGCGTTGGAGGATGCAGGCTATGGAGCCAAATCGCTCGTTGGTGAAAAGATCGGGATGTTTGTGGGAGTCGAAGAGGGAGACTATCATTTTCTGGCGGGAAATGAAGGGGGAATCACGGCCAATCATAATGCCATTCTGGCTGCAAGACTCTCCTATTTCCTGAATCTGAACGGGCCGAATATGGCCATCAATACCGCCTGTTCTTCTGGCTTGGTGGCTGTGCACCAAGCCTGCTTAAGCTTGCGGAATGGAGAATGTGATACGGCTATTGTGGCGGGGGCTAATCTTATGGTGACACCTGCCGGCTACCTGGGAATGGAGCAGGCCGGAATGTTGTCTGCGGATGGGAAGTGCTATGCCTTTGATAAGCGTGCCAACGGGATGGTGCCTGCGGAGGCAGTGGCCGTGGTGGTGTTAAAACGGCTCTCGCAAGCAGAAGCGGATCGGAATCCGGTATATGCAACGATTGTGGGCAGCGGAATCAACTATGATGGGAAGACCAACGGCATTACGGCTCCGAGCGGCCAATCCCAGACCAAGCTTTTGAAGGAAGTGTATGAGCGTTTCCATATTCATCCGGAAGAGATCAGCCATATCGTCACCCATGGAACCGGGACCAAGCTGGGAGACCCGGTCGAGATCAATGCGTTAGTGGATGCATTCAAGGATTATACCACCGGCAAGGGCTACTGTGCCTTAACCTCGACCAAGTCCAATCTGGGCCATTCTTTGGCGGCATCGGGCATCGTGAGCCTAATCAGTCTGGCGCTAGCCATGAGAAAGGAGACCATTCCCGCCAGCATTAACTGTGAACAGGTTAACGATTATATCCGCTGGGAGGATAGTCCGTTCTATATCAACCGCGAGCGGATGGAATGGACCGATCAGGAAGGGAAGCGGAGACTGGGCGGAGTGAGCGCCTTTGGAATGAGTGGTACGAATGCGCATGTGGTGCTTCAAAGCCATGGTTCTGAGAGCGGCGATAAGAGACGCGGAGGCGAGCAAGAGCCGATGCCTTACTACTTGCTTGCCTTCTCCGCCAAGACCCCCGAATCGCTGCAGAAGCGGATTGAGGATCTGGCGGTGATGCTGGAAGCGGAGCAGGATATCGGAGCAGGAGTGCTATCCGCAATCAGCTATACGTTGTTGGAAGGCAGGCAGCACTTTAACCACCGGTGTGCGGTTGTCATTCGCGATCGAGAGGATGCCATTCGGGTGCTGAAGCAGGCAGGGGGCATGGAGCGCTTGCCCAACCTGTTCAAGGGCTTGGTGGCGAAGAATTTTACCGGTCAGACAGCCATTCAGAAGTATGCGGAAGATCTGTTGACACAAAGCAGGACGCTGCTAAGCGCTCCGGATAAATATCAGGAGATCCTATATGCGCTGGCTGAGCTGTATTGCCAGGGCTATGAAATGGCCTGGAATGGCTTTTTTGGTGATACGCCACCTGGCCTAATCAGCCTGCCGACCTATCCGTTCGCCCGGGAAACATACTGGGCACCGTCAAACATGGAACAGCCATTCACGCAAAGGGGCCAGCGCGGTGTTATCCATCCCCTCGTGCATGAAAACATATCTGGACTTACGGGCCAGCGCTTTAGTTCCACGTTTACAGGCGGAGAGGGTTTTTTGACCAACGAAGCAATAGAGGGGCCAAAACGATTACCAGAGGCAGCACATTTGGAGATGGCGCGTGCGGCAGTAGCCCTTTCGTTGGATGGCAGGAGCACAGGCATCCTGCTCAAGGATGTTATCTGGAATGAACCGGTTATCGTGAGTGGGAAGGGGAAGCAAGTCCATGTTGCCCTCTATCCAGGTAACCATGACGAGATTGACTGGGAGATCTACGAGGGCTCAGAGGATAAAGAAGGCGTCATCGTAAACAGTGAGGGCAAAGCGAAACGTCAATCGATTGTCCAAGCAGGGTCACTCGACATTAATGCTCTGCGGTCGCTTTGTTCCCATAAGATCAATATTCATACTGAGGAAGATAAAGAAAACATCACTTCTCCACTCTCCGGTTTCATGGAGGAGGTGTGGGCAGCTGAAGCGGTACCTGTTGAAGGTGCCGGGCAGTTGTTGATTCAATTTAAACCGTCTGTTGCCAATAGGGCGGGAAGATATAAAGAAGCGGTGATACTTGACCCGGCTCTATTGGAAGCCTGTCTGCATGCAGTGAATCTATATATGGGTAACCGGTGGCCTGCAGGAAGAATACTGGGTATGAAGGAATTGGAGGTTGTCGTTGAAGCCGGGTCCATTGTATGGGCATTCATCCGTATTGAAGAGGAAAGCGAGACCGGTGCAGGGGTATGGAAGCTGAACATGGACCTATGTGATACAAGTGGGGATATCGTTAGCTGCATGAGAGAATTGCAATACGGGCAGGCCAACCAAGTTCAAGAAGAGCATGAACATCGGGTAGCGATGGAGGATCTAACGGCTGCTGCGAGCCCGGCTGGAAAAGGCAGACGGTTGGAGATGAAAGGTTGGACGCTAGAGCAATGCGTGCTGTGGGAATTAAAAGATACGATCAATCTGATACTTAAAATTCCGCAGGAGAAGCTGGATGCAGATGAGAATCTAGAGAACTTTGGTTTCGACTCCATAAGCTTGGTGGAGTTTACGGGCGTGTTAAGCGAGCGTTATGAGTTGGAAATCAAGCCTGATCTCTTTTTCAGTTATCCAACGCTAGAGAGATTGAGTGAATATTTACTTACCCAATATCCTGAACAAATGAAACAGTTCTATCAGGAGGAAGAGGCGCATGTTCCTGCGATATTCAAGGAAATCGCAGTATCGCAGGAAATTAGTGATCGTACCGTCAAGGGCAGGGGAAGCAAGGCAAGGCGGCCTGGGTCCGGCAGAAAAGGCTGGAGTGACAACGAGGCCGAGCCGATTGCAATCATCGGGATGAGCGGCAGGTTCCCGGATGCGTGGAATGTGGAGGAGCTGTGGTCGATCCTGTTGGAAGGCAGGGAAGTAATCCGCAAGGCCCCTAAAGAGCGTGCTGAATGGTGGGAAGAGCATGGGCATGCGGAGAATGGAGCAGAAACCGGTAAGAGAATTGGGCTTGTTCCGGGAGTGGCCGAGTTTGACCCGCTCTTTTTCGAGATATCGCCGCGGGAAGCGGAGATCATGGACCCTAGACAGAGGCTGCTGCTGCAGGAATCATGGAAAGCGCTGGAGGATGCGGGCTATGGGGCCAAACAGCTCGCCGGTGAAAAGATCGGGATGTTTGTGGGAGTCGAAGAGGGCGATTATCAGCTGCTGGTGGGAAATGAGGGAGGTATCACCTCCAATAATAATGCAATCTTGGCCGCGAGGCTGTCCTATTTTCTGAATCTGGACGGGCCGAATATGGCCATCAATACGGCCTGTTCTTCTGGCTTGGTGGCTGTGCACCAAGCCTGCTTAAGCTTGCGGAATGGAGAATGTGATACGGCTATTGTGGCGGGGGCTAATCTTATGGTGACACCTGCCGGCTACCTGGGAATGGAGCAGGCCGGAATGTTGTCTGCGGATGGGAAGTGCTATGCCTTTGATAAGCGTGCCAACGGGATGGTGCCTGCGGAGGCAGTGGCCGTGGTGGTGTTAAAACGGCTCTCGCAAGCAGAAGCGGATCGGAATCCGGTATATGCAACGATTGTGGGCAGCGGAATCAACTATGATGGGAAGACCAACGGCATTACGGCTCCGAGCGGCCAATCCCAGACCAAGCTTTTGAAGGAAGTGTATGAGCGTTTCCATATTCATCCGGAAGAGATCAGCCATATCGTCACCCATGGAACCGGGACCAAGCTGGGAGACCCGGTCGAGATCAATGCGTTAGTGGATGCATTCAAGGATTATACCACCGGCAAGGGCTACTGTGCCTTAACCTCGACCAAGTCCAATCTGGGCCATTCCCTGGCGGCATCGGGCATCGTGAGCCTAATCAGTCTGGCGCTAGCCATGAGAAAGGAGACCATTCCCGCCAGCATTAACTGTGAACAGGTTAACGATTATATCCGCTGGGAGGATAGTCCCTTCTATATCAACCGGGAGCGGAAGGAATGGACCGATCAGGAAGGAAAGCGGAGACTGGGCGGAGTGAGCGCCTTTGGCATAAGTGGTACGAATGCGCATGCAGTGCTTCAAAGCCATGTTTCTGAGAGCAGCGACAGAAGACGCGCAGGCGAGCAAGAGCCGATGCCTTACTACCTGCTTGCTCTCTCGGCCAAAACTCCTGAATCGCTGCAGAAGCGGATTGAGGATCTGTCGGTGATGCTGGAAGCGAAGCAGGAGATCGGAGCAGGGGAGCTATCCGCAATCAGTTGCACGCTGTTGGAAGGCAGGCAGCATTTCAACCACCGGTGCGCGGTTGTCATTCGGGATCGAGAGGATGCCATCCGGGTGCTAAAGCAGGCAGGGGGCAAGGAGCGCTTGCCCAACCTGTTCCAGGGCTTGGTGGCGAGGAATTTTACCGGTCAGACAGCCATTCAGAAGTATGCGGAAGATCTGTTGACACAAAGCAGGACGCTGCTAAGCGCTCCGGATAAATATCAGGAGATGCTCTATGCGCTGGCTGAGCTGTATTGCCAAGGCTATGTAATTCCCTGGCCGAGTCTTTTTGGTAATACGGCACCTTGCCTAGTCAACCTGCCGACCTATCCGTTTGCCCGGGATAAGTACTGGGCGCCGGAGATAACATCAACTCAAGCAGCAAGTCAATCCAAAGCTATCATCATGCATCCGTTACTCCACCAAAACACCTCTGACCTGTCGGAACAGAGATACAGCTCAAGCTTTACCGGAGAGGAATTCTTCTTGGCAAATCATGTCATTAAAGGCAAACGGGTCTTGCCGGGAGTAGCCTATCTGGAAATGGCGCGGGAGGCGGTGCAGCAAGCAACCGGGAGCACAACCGAAGAGCGGGCCGGCATTCGGTTGAAAAACATGGTCTGGGCCCAGCCGATTGCAGTCACTGGGCAACCGGTCAAAGTGAATATCGGACTCTACCCGGAGAATAACGGGGAGATCGGCTATGAAATATATACCGAAACAGAAGTAGGGAGCAATGGTCCCATCGTTCACAGCCAAGGCAGTGCGGTACTCGTTAGGAGAGGGGAAACGCCAACGTTAGATTTGGAGTCCATCCAAGCCCAATGCACCGAAACGATCAGTTCAGCCCAATGTTACAAAACATTTCGCAGGATGGGAATCGATTACGGCCCGGGACACCAGGGGATTGAAGAAATCCGGGTAGGACAAGGCCAAATCTTGGCCAAGCTCACTGTGCCCGGCTCTATAATGGATACCCATGACCAATACATCTTGCATCCCAGTATCATGGATGGGGCCCTGCAGGCGTCTGTCGGATTTATAATCAACACTGAAGTATCGGAAGCAGGAAATCATCTAAACCCCAGCCTGCCATTTACGATGGAAAAGCTAGAGATATATGACCGTTGTGTCTCGCTGATGTGGGCGGTGATCAAGAAGGAAAATGCCAATAAGCAATTGATCAAACTCGATATCGACATCTGTGATGAAACCGGGAATGTTTGTGTCCGAATTAAAGGATACGCCTCACGTGTACTGAAAGGGGAAATAAGTTCAGCAGAAGAAGCGGCAACTGGGACCATGAGGCTGCAAATGAACTGGGAAGAGCAACAGATTTCTCCGGAAACATCAGCCCTTGAATATATCCAACAGCTAGTGATCTTCTGTGAACTGGAAAACGTCCCGAAAGAACTGGAAGATCAACAAAATGGAGCCGTCACAAGCCTTCGCAGCCTCAACCTGAGCAACAAGCAGAAAGAAATTGGTTTACAATTCCAAACCTATGCCGGTCAAGTTTTTGAGGAAATACAGACCATCCTCATGGAAAAACCCGGAGGCACGGTATTGATCCAAGTCGTCGTTCCCTGTCAAGAGGGGCGGAAACTTTACAGCGGGTTGTCAGGACTGTTGAAAACCGCCCGGTTGGAGAACCCGAAACTCATCACGCAGTTGATCGAGATGGAACCAACCGAAGATACCGCCGGAATTATCGCCAAACTCAATGCGGAAAGCAACAGCCCGGCAGATAACCACATACGGTACCAGGATGGGAAACGATATATCCCCGTGTGGAAGCAGGCGCAAGCAACGGGAGAAACCGGCTTACCGTGGAAAGAAGGTGGGATTTACCTCATCACCGGAGGAGCCGGAGGGCTGGGGCGGATATTTGCGAAAGAAATTGCGGAAAAAGTGAAGGAAGCTACACTCATCCTGACGGGACGTTCGCCGCTTAGTGAACGTCTACAGGCGCAACTTAAAGCGATTCAGGCGCTAGGTGCGCGGATTGAATACCGGCAGATGAATGTCACGGATAAGACAGCGGTACAGGGATTAATCCGAAAGCTTCTTGAGGAATTCGGCGGTTTGGACGGGATCATCCATAGCGCCGGAATCATTAAAGACAACTACATCATCAAAAAAACAACGAATGAATTTATGGAAGTCTTAGCACCGAAAGTATCAGGGGTGGTGAACCTAGACGAAGCAACCAAGGACATCCCGCTTGACTTTTTTATACTCTTCTCTTCACTGTCGGGAAGCCTGGGCAACGCCGGGCAAGCAGATTACGCCGCGGCCAATGCCTTCATGGACGTGTATGCCGGACATCGGAACGACCTCGTTAAGCAAGGCCAACGATGGGGTAAGACTCAATCCATCAACTGGCCGTTATGGCAGGAAGGCGGAATGAAGATTGATGCAGAGGCAGAGCGAATGATGGAGCAATCCACCGGGTTAACCGCCCTGCCGACCACAAGCGGAATTCAGGCTTTCTACCAATGCTGGGCCTCGGAGCAGGGGCAAATCATGTGCATGTCAGGGGATTCCAACAAAATTCAGGCTTTAATTAAGAAACCAATTCCGAGCAAAAACTTAGCCAAATATCGATCCGCTGCGAAAGAAGAAAATAGAACCAGTCTGGAAACAGATCAAGAAATCCTCCGGGAAAATGTGGCCAATTACTTAAGAAGAATTGTATCGAGCACACTCAAACTACCAGCCCACGTGATAGAAGCGGATGCACCGATGGAGGAATACGGGATTGATTCGATCTTAGTCATGCAGCTGACCAACCAATTGGAGGAAATCTTTGGCTCATTATCTAAGACCTTGTTCTTTGAATACCAAACCATTTGGGAATTAAGCGGCTACTTTCTGGAATCTTATCGGGAACAACTCAAGGAAGTGCTAGGAGCCGAAGCCAAAGCAGCGGTAACCCAAGAAAGCAGCAACGAAGCCGCGGAGGCGGAAAAGGTGGTTCAACCAGTCACCCGAAACCGGAGACAAACAAGATTTGTGAAACAACAAGCGTTCTCCGAAGAAGATAAACACCGCGGTGCCCTGGACATCGCCATCATCGGAGTATCAGGGCGGTATCCGCAAGCGCGGAATATTCAAGAGTTTTGGGATATTTTGCGTAACGGAACGGACTGCATCACTGAAATTCCCAAAGAGCGTTGGAACCACAGCCTCTACTACGACGAAGACAAAACCAAACCCGGAAAAACTTATTGTAAATGGGGAGGATTCCTGGAAGGAGTAGACCAGTTCGATCCCTTGTTCTTTAACATCTCTCCCCGGGAAGCGGAGCTCATGGATCCCCAGGAGAGATTGTTTTTGGAATGCGTTTACGAAACCCTGGAAGATGCGGGGTATACTCGAGACGAGCTTGGAAAATACCAAGAGTTAGGGTTGGCAGGCAATGTCGGAGTCTATGTCGGTGTACTGTACGAAGAGTACCAGCTTTACGGAGCGCAGGAACAGAGCCAGGGGAGACCAATCGTTTTAGCAGGAAGTCCCTCCTCGATCGCCAACCGGGTTTCATATTACTGTAACTTCCATGGGCCGAGCATGGCGATAGATACCATGTGCTCCTCTTCTTTAACCGCAATCCACCTGGCTTGTGAGAGTCTGAAACATGGGGGTTGCGAGGTGGCCATCGCCGGAGGAGTGAACATCTCGGTTCATCCGAATAAATACCTGTTGCTGGCTCAGGGCAAATTTGCCTCCAGCAAAGGGCGGTGTGAAAGTTTCGGGGAAGGAGGGGACGGTTATGTACCGGGAGAAGGAGTCGGAGCAGTATTGCTTAAACCGCTATCGAAAGCGATAGCCGACGGGGATCACATTTATGGAATCATCAAAGGGACGGCAGTCAATCACGGGGGAAAGACAAACGGATATACAGTGCCGAATCCCAACTCCCAAAGCGGGGTTATCGGCCAAGCACTGAAAGGAGCAGGGATCGATCCGCGCTCTATCAGTTACATCGAAGCGCACGGTACCGGGACTCCATTAGGGGACCCAATCGAAATCACGGGATTAACCAAGGTATTCCATGATTATACTCAGGACAAGCAATTTTGCGCCATCGGATCGGTCAAATCGAATATCGGGCATTGCGAGAGCGCGGCGGGGATTGCCGGAGTGACCAAAGTACTGCTGCAACTGAAGCATGGGAAAATAGCGCCATCCTTGCATTCGAAGGTCTTAAATCCGTTTATAGATTTTGAACAGACTCCGTTCGTGGTTCAGCAGGAGCTCGGGGAATGGGTGCGGCCGGTTTCAGAGGAAAATGGAGTAACCATAGAATACCCGAGAAGAGCAGGGATATCTTCCTTTGGAGCGGGAGGCTCCAACGCCCATGTGGTGATCGAAGAATATGTACCGCCAGAGAACAAGCAGCCAACGATACAATTAAAAAACGAACAGAACCCGGCGATTATTGTTTTGTCGGCTAAAAGCAAGGAACAACTGAAAGAACAAGCGAGGCGCCTAAAGGAGGCTATCCGGGTAAATCAATACAGTGACACTGATTTGCCCGCGATTGCCTATACTCTCCAATTAGGGCGGGAAGCAATGGAACACCGGTTTGGATTGATAGTGGCAACCGTGAAGGAACTGGGGGAGAGACTGACTGATTTCACAGAAGGCCGGGAAGATATCGAAAATAGCTATCAAGGGCAAATGAACCGCAATAACGAGAGTTTAGCAGTCTTGGCAAATGATGAAGATATGGTCAGAACCGTCGATGCATGGGCAACCAAAGGGAAATATGGAAAATTGCTGGGCCTGTGGGTGAAAGGGCTGAGTTTTAATTGGAATGAGTTATATAGCAATACGAAACCCGGCCGGATAAGCCTGCCGACCTATCCATTTGCCCGGGAAAAGTACTGGGCACCGACCGAACAGACATTTGCCCCAAGGGAGCAGCGCGGTGTTATCCATCCGCTCGTGCATGAGAACACATCTGGACTTACCGGCCAGCGCTTTAGTTCCACGTTTGCAGGCGGAGAGGGTTTTTTGACCAACGAAGCAATAGAGGGGCCAAAACGATTACCAGAGGCAGCACATTTGGAGATGGCGCGTGCGGCAGTAGCCCTTTCGTTGGATGGCAGGGGCACAGGCATCCTGCTCAAGAATGTTATCTGGAATGAACCGGTTATCGTGAGTGGGAAGGGGAAGCAAGTCCATGTTGCCCTCTATCCAGGTAACCATGACGAGATTGACTGGGAGATCTACGAGGGCTCAGAGGATAAAGAAGGCGTCATCGTAAACAGTGAGGGCAAAGCGAAACGTCAATCGATTGTCCAAGCAGGGTCACTCGACATTAATGCTCTGCGGTCGCTTTGTTCCCATAAGATCAATATTCATACTGAGGAAGATAAAGAAAACATCACTTCTCCACTCTCCGGTTTCATGGAGGAGGTGTGGGCAGCTGAAGCGGTACCTGTTGAAGGTGCCGGGCAGTTGTTGATTCAATTTAAACCGTCTGTTGCCAATAGGGCGGAAAGATATAAAGAAGCGGTGATACTTGACCCGGCTCTATTGGAAGCCTGTCTGCATGCAGTGAATCTATATATGGGTAACCGGTGGCCTGCAGGAAGAATACTGGGTATGAAGGAATTGGAGGTTGTCGTTGAAGCCGGGTCCATTGTATGGGCATTCATCCGTATTGAAGAGGAAAGCGAGACCGGTGCAGGGGTATGGAAGCTGAACATGGACCTATGTGATACAAGTGGGGATATCGTTAGCTGCATGAGAGAATTGCAATACGGGCAGGCCAACCAAGTTCAAGAAGAGCATGAACATCGGGTAGCGATGGAGGATCTAACGGCTGCTGCGAGCCCGGCTGGAAAAGGCAGACGGTTGGAGATGAAAGGTTGGACGCTAGAGCAATGCGTGCTGTGGGAATTAAAAGATACGATCAATCTGATACTTAAAATTCCGCAGGAGAAGCTGGATGCAGATGAGAATCTAGAGAACTTTGGTTTCGACTCCATAAGCCTGGTGGAGTTTGCGGGTGTGTTAAGCGAGCGATATGATCTGGAAATCACGCCCGACCTCTTTTTTGGCTACCCAACGCTGGAGAGACTGAGTGAATATTTACTTACCCAATATCCTGAACAGATGACACAGTTCTATCAGGAAGAAGAGAAACTTGTACCTGCGGCAGGGAAGAAACAAGTTGTATCCAAGACAATGAGCAAGACCACAATCAGAAAAGGGAGGAAGCCTCATTCCGGCAGAAAAGGCATGAGTGAAAGCGAGGCCGAGCCGATTGCAATCATCGGGATGAGCGGCAGGTTCCCGGATGCGTGGAATGTGGAGGAGCTGTGGTCGATCCTGTTGGAAGGCAGGGAAGTAATCCACAAGGCCCCTAAAGAGCGTGCTGAATGGTGGTTAGAGCACGGGCATTCGGAGAATGGAACAGACACCGGCAAGAGAATTGGGCTTGTTCCGGGAGTGGCCGAGTTTGACCCGCTCTTTTTCGAGATATCGCCGCGGGAAGCGGAGATGATGGACCCTAGACAAAGGCTGCTGCTGCAGGAATCATGGAAAGCGCTGGAGGATGCGGGCTATGGGGCCAAACAGCTCGCTGGTGAAAAGATCGGGATGTTTGTGGGAGTCGAAGAGGGCGATTATCAGCTGCTGGTAGGCGATGAAGGTGGCGTTACATCTAATCATAATGCAATCCTGGCTGCAAGACTCTCCTATTTCCTGAATCTGGACGGACCGAATATGGCCATCAATACCGCCTGTTCTTCGGGATTGGTAGCGGTGCACCAAGCCTGCTTAAGCCTACGGAATGGAGAATGTGATACAGCCATTGTGGCAGGGGCGAATCTCTTGCTTACTCCTGGCGGCTATTTGGCGATGGAGAAAGCAGGAATGCTGTCTCCAGACGGGAAGTGCCATGCCTTTGATAAGCGCGCAAACGGGATGGTGCCTGCGGAAGCCGTCGCTGTGGTGGTGTTAAAACGGCTCTCGCAAGCAGAAGCGGACCGGAATCAGGTATATGCAACGATCGTGGGAAGCGGAATCAACTATGATGGGAAGACCAACGGCATTACGGCCCCGAGCGGCCGCTCCCAGACCAAGCTGTTGAAGGAAGTGTATGAGCGTTTCCATATCCGTCCGGAAGAGATCAGCCATATCGTCACCCATGGAACCGGGACCAAGCTGGGAGACCCGGTCGAGATCAATGCGTTAGTGGACGCATTCAAGAATGAAATCAGCGGCAAGGGCTACTGTGCCTTAACCTCGACCAAGTCCAATCTGGGCCATTCCTTGGCGGCATCGGGCATCGTGAGCCTAATCAGTCTGGCGCTAGCCATGAGAAAGGAGACCATTCCCGCCAGCATTAACTGTGAACAGGTTAACGATTATATCCGCTGGGAGGATAGCCCGTTCTATATCAACCGGGAGCGTAAGGAATGGACCGATCAGGAAGGAAAGCGGAGACTGGGCGGAGTAAGCGCCTTTGGCATAAGCGGCACGAATGCGCATGTGGTGCTTCAAAGCCATGGTTCTGAAAGCAGCGACAGGAGACGCGTGGGCGAGCAAGAGGCTATGTCTTATTACTTGCTTGCCTTCTCCGCCAAGACCCCCGAATCACTGCAGAAGCGGATTGAGGATCTGGCGGTGATGCTGGAAGCGAAGCAGGAGATCGGAGCAGGGGAGCTATCCGCAATCAGTTGCACATTGTTGGAAGGCAGGCAGCATTTCAATCACCGGTGTGCGGTTGTCATTCAGGATCGCGAGGATGCCATTCGGGTACTGAAGCAGTCCGGGGGCAAGGAGCGCTTGCCTAACCTGTTCCGTGGCCGAGTGACAAGGGACTTTACCACCCAGGCAGCCATTCGAAAATCTATGGAAGATTTGCTGAAACAGAGCCGTGCGGCGCTAAACGATCCAAATCACTATCAGGAGATCCTCTATGCGCTTGCTGAATTCTATTGCCAGGGCTATGAAATGGATTGGAATGGTCTTTTTGGTGATACGCCACCTTGCCCAGTCAGCCTGCCGACCTATCCGTTTGCCCGGGAAAAGTACTGGGTGCCGACCGAACAGACATTTGCGCAAAGGGACCAGCGCGGTGTTATCCATCTGCTCGTGCATGAGAACACATCTGGACTTACGGGCCAGCGCTTTAGTTCCACGTTTACAGGCGGGGAGGTTTTCTTGACCAACGAAGCAATAGAGGGGCAAAAACGATTGCCAGAGGCAGCACATTTGGAGATGGCGCGTGCGGCAGTAGCCCTCTCATTAGATGGCGAGGGCACAGGAATCATGCTCAAGGATGTCATCTGGAATGAACCGGTTATCACGAGTGAGAATGGGAATCACGTCCATATTGCCCTTTATCCAGGCAACCATGATGAGATTGACTGGGAGATATACGAGGGATCAGAGGACAAGGAAGGAGTTGTCGTAAACAGTGAGGGAAAAGCGAAACGTCTGTCCATTGTCCAAGCAAGGCCACTCGACATCCATACCCTGCGAGCGCGTTGTTCCCATCAGATAAACATTCATATGGAGGAAGATAAAGACAATTACCCACTCACCGCTTTCATTGAGGAGTCGTGGGCAGCTGAAGCGGCACCTGTTGAAGGTGCCGGGCAGTTGTTGATTCAATTTAAACCGTCTGTTGCCGCTAGGGCGGAAAGATATAAAGAAGCGGTGATACTTGACCCGGCTCTATTGGAAGCCTGTCTGCATGCAGTGAATCTATATATGGGTAACCGATGGCCTGCGGGAAGAATAGTGGGTATGAAGGAATTGGAGGTTGTCGTTGAAAGCGGGTCCATTGTATGGGCATTCATCCGTATTGAAGAGGAAGGCGAGACCGGTGCAGGCGTATGGAAGCTGAACATGGACCTGTGTGATACAAGTGGGGATATCGTTGGCTGCATTAGAGAATTGCAATACGGGCAGGCCAACCAAGTTGAAGAAGAGCATGAACATCGAGTAGCGATGGAGGATCTAACGGCTGCTGCGAGCCCGGCGGGAAAAGGTAGACGATTGGAGATGATAGGTTGGACGATAGAGCAATGCGTGCTGTGGGAATTAAAAGATATGATCAATCAAATACTTAAAGTTCCGCAGGAGAAGCTGGATGCAGATGAGAATCTAGAGAACTTTGGTTTTGACTCCATAAGCTTGGTGGAGTTTGCCGGTGTGTTAAGCGAGCGTTATGAGCTGGAAATCAAGCCTGATCTCTTCTTCAGCTATTCAACGCTGGAGAGACTGAGTGAATATTTGCTTACCCAATATCCTGAACAGATGACACAGTTCTATCAGGAAGAAGAAAAACTAGTTCATGCGGTAGCGAAGGAACTAGTTGTATCCAAGACAATGAGTAATAGTACAGTCAGAAAAGGGAGGAAGCCTAATTTCGGCAGAAAAGGCAGGAGTGAAAGTGAGGCCGAGCCGATTGCGATCATCGGAATGAGCGGCAGGTTCCCGGATGCGTGGAATGTGGAGGAGCTGTGGTCAATTCTGCTGGAAGGCAGGGATGTGGTTCGGGAGATCTCCCAGGAGCGAGCCCAGTGGTGGGAAGCATGCGGGTATCCGCGGGATGGGGCTGGGAACAGCAAGAGAAGCGGATTTATCTCCGGAGTGGACGAGTTTGACCCGCTCTTTTTCGAGATATCACCGCGGGAAGCGGAGATGATGGACCCTAGACAGAGACTGCTGCTGCAGGAATCATGGAAAGCGCTGGAGGATGCGGGCTATGGGGCCAAACAGCTCGCCGGTGAAAAGATCGGGATGTTTGTGGGAGTCGAAGAGGGCGATTATCAGCTGCTGGTAGGCGATGAAGGTGGCGTTACATCTAATCATAATGCAATCCTGGCTGCAAGACTCTCCTATTTCCTGAATCTGGACGGACCGAATATGGCCATCAATACGTCCTGTTCATCCGGCTTGGTAGCTGTGCACCAAGCCTGCTTAAGTTTGCGGAATGGAGAATGTGATACGGCCATTGTGGCAGGGGCTAATCTCCTGCTTACTCCTGGCGGCTATTTAGCGATGGAGAAAGCAGGAATGCTGTCTCCGGATGGAAAATGCCATGCCTTTGGCAAGCATGCCAACGGGATGGTGCCTGCGGAGGCCGTGGCCGTGGTGGTGTTAAAACGGCTCTCGCAAGCAGAAGCGGATCGGAATCCGGTGTATGCAACGATTGTGGGAAGCGGAATCAACTATGATGGGAAGACCAACGGCATTACAGCTCCGAGCGGCCGCTCCCAGACCAAGCTGTTGAAGGAAGTATATGAGCGTTTCCATATCCGTCCGGAAGAGATTAGCCATATCGTCACCCATGGAACCGGGACCAAGCTGGGAGACCCGGTTGAGATCAATGCGTTAGCGGATGCATTCAAGGATTACACCACCGACAAGGGCTACTGTGCCTTAACCTCGACCAAGTCCAATCTGGGCCACTCCCTGGCGGCATCGGGAGTCGTGAGCCTAATCAGTCTGGCGCTAGCCATGAGAAAGGAGACCATCCCGGCGAGCCTCAACTGTGAGGAGGTTAACGATTATATCCGCTGGGAGGATAGCCCGTTCTATATCAACCGGGAGCGGAAGGAATGGACCGATCAGGAAGGAAAGCGGAGACTGGGCGGAGTAAGCGCCTTTGGCATAAGCGGCACGAATGCGCATGTGGTGCTTCAAAGCCATGGTTCTGAAAGCAGCGACAGGAGACGCGTGGGCGAGCAAGAGGCTATGCCTTATTACTTGCTTGCCTTCTCCGCCAAGACCCCCGAATCGCTGCAGAAGCGGATTGAGGATCTGGCGGTGATGCTGGAAGTGAAGCAGGATATCGGTGCAGGAGTGCTATCCGCAATCAGCTATACGCTGTTGGAAGGCAGGCAGCACTTTAACCACCGGTGTGCGGTTGTCATTCGCGATCGAGAGGATGCCATCCGGGTGCTGAAGCAGGCAGGGGGCAAGGAGCGGTTGCCCAACCTGTTCCAGGGCTTGGTGGTGAAGAATTTTACCGGTCAGACAGCCATTCAGAAGTATGCGGAAGATCTGTTGACACAAAGCAGGACGCTGCTAAGCGCTCCGGATAAATATCAGGAGATCCTATATGCGCTGGCTGAGCTGTATTGCCAGGGGTATGAAATGGCCTGGAATGGCTTTTTTGGTGACACGGCACCTGGCCTAATCAGCCTGCCGACCTATCCGTTCGCCCGGGAAACATACTGGGCACCGTCAAACATGGAACAGCGATTCACGCAAAGGGGCCAGCGCGGTGTTATTCATCCGCTCGTGCATGAGAACATATCTGGACTTACGGGCCAGCGCTTTAGTTCCACGTTTACAGGCGGAGAGGGCTTCTTGACCAACGAAGCAATAGAGGGGCCAAAACGATTGCCAGAGGCAGCACATTTGGAGATGGCGCGTGCGGCAGTAGCCCTCTCATTAGATGGCGAGGGCACAGGAATCATGCTCAAGGATGTCATCTGGAATGAACCGGTTATCACGAGTGAGAATGGGAATCACGTCCATATTGCCCTTTATCCAGGCAACCATGATGAGATTGACTGGGAGATATACGAGGGATCAGAGGACAAGGAAGGAGTTGTCGTAAACAGTGAGGGAAAAGCGAAACGTCTGTCCATTGTCCAAGCAAGGCCACTCGACATCCATACCCTGCGAGCGCGTTGTTCCCATCAGATAAACATTCATATGGAGGAAGATAAAGACAATTACCCACTCACCGCTTTCATTGAGGAGTCGTGGGCAGCTGAAGCGGCACCTGTTGAAGGTGCCGGGCAGTTGTTGATTCAATTTAAACCGTCTGTTGCCGCTAGGGCGGAAAGATATAAAGAAGCGGTGATACTTGACCCGGCTCTATTGGAAGCCTGTCTGCATGCAGTGAATCTATATATGGGTAACCGATGGCCTGCGGGAAGAATAGTGGGTATGAAGGAATTGGAGGTTGTCGTTGAAAGCGGGTCCATTGTATGGGCATTCATCCGTATTGAAGAGGAAGGCGAGACCGGTGCAGGGGTATGGAAGCTGAACATGGACCTGTGTGATACAAGTGGGGAAATAGTTGGATGCATGAGAGAATTGCAATACGGGCAGGCCAACCAAGTTCAAGAAGAGCATGAGCATCGCTCCGTGATGAAGCAGCTAATGTCTGCTGCGAGCCCGGCTGGAAAAGGCAGACGGTCGGAGATGAAAGGTTGGACGCTAGAGCAATGCGTGCTGTGGGAATTAAAAGATACGATCAATCTGATACTTAAAATTCCGCAGGAGAAGCTGGATGCAGATGAGAATCTAGAGAACTTTGGTTTTGACTCCATAAGCTTGGTGGAGCTTGCGGGCGTGTTAAGCGAGCGTTATGAGTTGGAAATCAAGCCTGATCTCTTTTTCAGTTATCCAACGCTAGAGAGATTGAGTGAATATTTACTTACCATATATCCTGAACAAATGAAACAGTTTTATCAGGAGGAAGAGGAGCATGTTCCTGCGGTATTCAAGGAAATCGCAGTATCGCAGGAAATTAGTGATCGTACCGTCAAGGGCAGGGGGACCAAGGCAAGGGAGGCAAGGCGGCCTCGGTCCGGCAGAAAAGGCTGGAGTGACAACGAGGCCGAGCCGATTGCAATCATCGGGATGAGCGGCAGGTTCCCGGATGCGTGGAATGTGGAGGAGCTGTGGTCGATCCTGTTGGAAGGCAGGGAAGTAATCCGCAAGGCCCCTAAAGAGCGTGCTGAATGGTGGGAAGAGCATGGGCATGCGGAGAATGGAGCTGAAACCGGCAAGAGAATTGGGCTTGTTCCGGGAGTGGCCGAGTTTGACCCGCTCTTTTTCGAGATATCGCCGCGGGAAGCGGAGATGATGGACCCTAGACAGAGGCTGCTGCTGCAGGAATCATGGAAAGCGCTGGAGGATGCGGGCTATGGGGCCAAACAGCTCGCCGGTGAAAAGATCGGAATGTTTGTGGGAGTCGAAGAGGGCGATTATCAGCTGCTGGTAGGCGATGAAGGTGGCGTTACATCTAATCATAATGCAATCCTGGCTGCAAGACTCTCCTATTTCCTGAATCTGGACGGACCGAATATGGCCATCAATACGTCCTGTTCATCCGGCTTGGTAGCTGTGCACCAAGCCTGCTTAAGCCTGCGGAATGGAGAATGTGATACGGCCATTGTAGCAGGGGCGAATCTCCTGCATACTCCTAGCGGCTATTTGGCGATGGAGAAAGCAGGAATGCTGTCTCCGGACGGGAAGTGCCATGCTTTTGGCAAGCATGCCAACGGGATGGTGCCTGCGGAGGCAGTGGCCGTGGTGGTGTTAAAACGGCTCTCGCAAGCAGAAGCGGATCGGAATCCGGTGTATGCAACGATTGTGGGAAGCGGAATCAACTATGATGGGAAGACCAACGGCATTACAGCTCCGAGCGGCCGCTCCCAGACCAAGCTGTTGAAGGAAATATATGAGCGTTTCCATATCCGTCCGGAAGAGATCAGCCATATCGTCACCCATGGAACCGGGACCAAGCTGGGAGACCCGGTCGAGATCAATGCGTTAGTGGATGCATTCAAGGACTACACCGGCAAGGGTTACTGTGCCTTAACCTCGACCAAGTCCAATCTGGGCCATTCCCTGGCGGCATCGGGAGTCGTGAGCCTGATCAGTCTGGCCCTAGCCATGAGAAAGGAGACCATCCCGGCGAGCCTCAACTGTGAGGAGGTTAACGATTATATCTGTTGGGAGGATAGTCCGTTCTATATCAACCGGGAGCGTAAGGAATGGACCGATCAGGAAGGAAAGCGGAGACTGGGCGGAGTGAGCGCCTTTGGCATGAGCGGCACGAATGCGCATGTGGTGCTTCAAAGCTATGGTTCTGAAAGCAGCGACAGAAGACGCGCAGACGGACAAAAGCCAATGCCTTATTACCTGCTTGCCTTCTCGGCCAAAACTCCTGAATCGCTGCAGAAGCGAATTCAGGAAATAGCGGAGATGCTGGAAGCGAAGCTGGAGATCGGAGCAGGGGAGCTATCCGCAATCAGTTACACGTTGTTGGAAGGCAGGCAGCATTTCAATCACCGGTGTGCGGTCGTCATTCGGGATCGAGAGGATGCCGTTCGGGTGCTGAAGCAGGCCGGGGACAAGGAGCGGTTGCCTAACCTGTTCAAGGGCTTGGTAGCCAGGGACTTTACCATCCAGGCAGCCATTCGCAAATCTGCGGAAGATTTATTGAAACAGAGCCGGACAGCTATTGCCGATGCGAATCACTATCAGGAGATTCTCTATGCACTGGCTGAATTCTATTGCCAGGGCTATGAAATGGCCTGGGATGGCCTTTTTGGTGATATGGCACCTTGCCTAGTCAGCCTGCCGACCTATCCATTTGCCAAAAAAGAATACTGGGCGCGAAACCGAAGGAATCACCACCTAATCCGGAATGATAGCCAGAAGCAGCAGTATCAAAAGGATTCAGCCGATAGTACAGCACAGCAATCTGCTTCGGTTTTTTCAACCAATCTTGAATCGATAACACAGTCATTCGAGAAAGACGGGGCGAAAGCAAAACCTAAAGTATCATTGATGGATTTAAAAACCGAGATGGAATTTCTGCCCGAATCAGACAGCGATGCCGATTATTCAACCGACGCATTGCTAAATGAGCTGATTGGCAGCCTAGCCCAAGAACTTTACATCGATCCGTCTGAAATAGATGTGCATAAACCCTTCACTGAATTGGGATTGGATTCAATCATCGGGGTAGAGTGGATCAGGACTCTCAATAAAAGGTATAAAACGGCAGTTTCAACTACAAAAATCTACCAATATACAAACCTTCTTGAATTTACCGACTATATTTCCAGAGAGCTCGGAAAAGGGAAAGAAGGGAAATGGAAAGAGCCAAAGCATACAAAACCCGTAACCAGTAAACCCGAAAACATATCCCTTATGCCCTTGTCAGAAGGACAACCCTATCCCATGATTCAGGAGAAAAGGGATGTAAGGGCGATTCTTCATGAAGCGTCAACTCGGTCAGGGAATGGCGGCAATCCAGAACAGAATCTCAAATTAAAGGCGGAGTTCTCTATAGAAACGCTGCTAAAGGATTTGTCGGGTAGTTTAGCCAAAGAATTATTCATAGATCTGGAGGATATTGACCTCGAAAAGAGTTTTACAGAGATTGGGCTCGATTCAATTATCGGAGTGGAATGGATTCGTGCAGTCAAAAAGCGATTTAAGACATCGATCGGCACGACCAAGATCTATCAGTATCCGACCCTTCCCGAGTTTGCGGAATACCTGCTGGGTTTACTGGAACAAATGGGCGTAAGACCTGAGGATATCGATCTAAAGCTTGAGGAACGGATTGCATTCAATCAATTATTATTGCAAGTGTATCAAGGGAAAGTGGATATTGAACATGCGGAAAAGCTAATATTCGATATTCAGAAGGAGAAATGAAACCATGGATTTAAGGGATGTACTGAAAGCACTGAAGGAAAAAAAATTAACGCCGGAAGAGGCAAGTAGAGAATTGCAAAAAATCAATTCCGGTCATCATGACAACAGCATAGGCTTGATACCGGAAAAATCGGATGAGCGCGAGTGTAAATTTGAATCAAGCATTCGTATGGACGAACCCATTGAAGATCGGGAAAACCGAAATGTGCCGGAGCAAAGGGAAGCGATTGCCGTCATCGGCATATCCGGACGATATCCGAATGCGGATGACACGGATCAATATTGGGATATTCTCGTTAATGGTAAAAATACCATACGAGAGATCCCTGTTTCACGGTGGGATATAAATCAGTATTATGATCCCCAAATTGCAAAAGAAGGGAGCATATACTGCAAACATATCGGTATGATCGACGATGCCGAATGTTTTGATTCCTTGTTTTTTGAAATTCCGCCGTCGGAAGCCAAGATGATGGATCCCCAGCACCGGATTTTCCTGCAGGAGGGATATAAAGCCTTTGAGGATGCCGGTTATAGCCGACAGGCTCTGAGCAATAGGAAATGCGGTGTATACCTGGGAATTGTCAATGGTGAATATGGCGGACTTCTTCAGCAAAGCGGTAATGAAAAGATAAGTGCTACGGGCAACAGTAATGCCATCGGTGCTGCACGCATTGCTTATTACCTCAACCTGAAAGGCCCTGCCATATCCATTGATACAGCATGTTCCTCTTCACTGGTCGCTACTCATCTGGCCACGCAGGCGCTGTTGGGCGGGGAAATCGATATGGCGTTGGTCGGGGGGGTGAGTTTATATCTCACCCCTGAATCTTATATCGCCATGTGTTCGACCGGAATGTTATCTCCAGATGGCCAGTGCAAAACCTTTGATAACAGTGCGAACGGGTTCGTCCCGGGGGAAGGCGCCGGAGCAGCGGTTTTAAAAAGGCTGAAAGATGCGGTGGCTGATCATGATCATATCTACGGCCTCATTATCGGGTCCGGCATCAATCAGGACGGAAAGACAAATGGGATCACAGCACCCAATTTGGGTAGTCAGATCGAGTTGGTACGGGATATTTATGAACGCTACCGTATTGATCCGGCAAGCATAAGCTATGCTGAGATGCATGGAACCGGCACAAAACTGGGAGATCCCGTTGAGCTTGAAGCCTTGTCAACAGCATTCGGTGAAAAAATCGGTATACGGAATTATTGCGCCATCGGTTCAGCCAAGAGCAACATTGGTCACACTTCGGCGGCAGCGGGTATGGCGGGTCTTCATAAAATATTGTTGTGCCTGAAGCACGGGAAACTGGTGCCGACGTTGAACATCCAAACCCCCAATGAACACTTTAATTTCAAGGATTCTCCGTTTTATATCAATACAGATACCAGACCATGGGAAGGGGTTCAAGGTTATCCCCGGCGGTCGAGCATTAGTTCCTTTGGCTATAGCGGCACCAATGCCCATGCCGTAATTGAAGAGTACGTTGATCCGCATGCATCAGGCATAAAGAAAGCACCGATGACCATCAGCAGCCAACATCCGGGCTTGTTTATCCTTTCGGCACGAAACGAAGCCCAGCTCAATAATTACGTCCAAAAGATGAAAGACTGCCTCGAGGAAAATCATACCATCGATCTTGTCAATCTTTTGTATACCTTGCAGGTAGGCAGGGAACCCATGGATGAACGGCTCGCAATCCTTGTTTCCGGCAGGGAGGATTTATCCGAAAAACTCTCGCTTTATTTGGGGAATGGGGATGGCAGACCAGACATACTCCGGGGCAAAGTGAAAAAGAACGATATTCGGCTCAAAGGTGCTGCAGACCGGCTGAAAAAAGATTTAAGTGCGACCGGAGACAGGAGAACCGGAAATGCTCTCGATTCGCAAAAACTTGTTCAACTGGCACAGCGGTGGATGAACGGCGAGGTCGTGGACTGGGGAACCTTGTATTACGGGTATGCGCCGCGACGGATCCCCCTTCCGACTTACCCCTTTGAAAAGGAAGTCCATTGGGTGCCCCAAAAGGAGAAGAGCGCTCCGCGGAAAGCAGTGGACAAGCCGGATTCAACTTTGATCCATCCATTGCTGCATGAGAATGTTTCTGATTTTTCTGAGCAAATCTTCCGCTCGGTTTTCACCGGTCATGAGTTTTTCCTTGCCGATCATCGGATAAGTGACCGAAAAATACTGCCGGGGGCAGCTGTTCTGGAAATGGCCCGGGCGGCCGGTGAACTGGCGGGCGGGAAAGCGATCCACAGTATCAGAGATATCATCTGGCTCTACCCGATCGAGGTTAATGATGACAGGCAGACCGTAAATATCCGCCTGTATCCGGATGGGGATAGAGCAGCTTTCGAGGTGAGCATTCCGGACGAATCAGGCCGGTATAGCGGAGAAGAGATTCTGTGCGCAGAGGGGAAACTCGAATATGAGTATAGCGCCGATGCTCGGGAGAGCCAAGATTCATTAGACATCGCAACACTTAAAGCCCGCTGTCGCACCGGGAGCGAGGGGCAAAGGATTTATGGAGCGATGAAGGCCGACGGGCTGGTGTATGGGCCTTACTTTCAGACGATTGAGGAAGTGAATTATAACGATAATGAGGTGTTGGCCCGACTTAAGCTTATGGTGACGGATATAAGTGACAGGCGTGAAGAGGTGAAAGATTTTATTTTACATCCCGCCTTGCTGGATGGGGCATTACAGTCCATATCCTCACTTTTCCAAACGAGTGAAGGGCAGAAAGAGCAACTCTACCTGCCTTTTTCTCTGGACAGGATCTGGATACGCTCTCCTCTGCCGGAAGCGGGCTATGTGTACGCAACGAAATCAATAAAACAGTTCAATACCAAAGATGGTGATGATTTAATAAAGAATTTTGATATCAAAGTCGTGGACGACACGGGAAAAATATGTGTGGAGATCGAAGGGTTTCATGTGAAGGCGGTTCAGAACAAGAGTAACCAGACGGATAGGATTGACCCAATTGCCTTATCGCCTGAATCCACACTCTATTTTGAAAACGTATGGGAAGCCAGGGAAAGAGCCGTGAAGGAAGACCGGCTTGAAACGGAATCGCCCGGACCTATATTGCTTTTTGATATAAATGCGGAACTTCGTGCAACGTTACAAACGCTGGCGGGCAAACAGAGGGAACAGGCAAACACGATTCTCTTGGTCAAACCGGGAACGGAATACAAGGCGATCGGCAATCATATCTACGAAATCAATCCCTCGAATCCGGAAGATTACAGGACGTTGCTTGCGCATTTGAAACATCAAGATCTTATCCCGAACCGGATTATCCACTATTGGTCATCCGATGAATCGGTAAGGAAACCGAACCAGATCGATGAAAGACTGGAACGGGGGATTTATTCCGTAGTCGCTTTAAGTCAGGCGCTAATGGAACTGAAACCCCAGAATAAGGTGCGGCTCCTTTATGCATTTCCAGGCGAGGAAGAAGCAACAATTCCGGAATTTGGCGCCATGAGCGGTTTTTCCAAGATTATACACATGGAAAATCCTGCATTTATTTATAAAACGGTTGAGCTGATCACTTCAAGGATGAGTTTATCTGAGATTGCAGCGTTGTTATGGAGGGAATTCCTCGAGAAAGACCGCGAGGTCCAAATTCGCTATGATGGACAGCGGCGCTGGGTCAAGAAAATCAGGGAGATAGGAAGGGAGCATGAGTCTCTTTCCAGCAGCTTATTGAAAGACAACGGTGTCTATCTCATCACCGGCGGTCTCGGAGCGCTTGGAGTACTATTTGCGTGGTATTTGTGTGAGAAGGTGAAAGCCAGAATTGTGCTGGCCGGCCGCAGGGAACAGGATGAATGGGTCTTGAGCCATCTGCAAGAGATCGAAGCCTCCGGTTCAGAGGTGCTTTATGTCCGGGCGGATATATCGAGAAGACAGGATGTCGAAGAACTTGTGTCCAAAGCGAAGGCCCGATTCAATAGAATCGACGGCATCATCCATTCCGCAGGTGTCATCAGGGACGCTTTCATCTTGAAAAAGAGCCGGGAGGATATGGCGGCAGTACTGGCGGCCAAGGTCTACGGGACGAGGTATCTGGATGAGGTATTACAGGATGAGCCGCTCGACTTTTTTGTCATGTTTTCTTCCATAGCTTCAGCATTGGGCAATATCGGACAATGTGATTACGGGTATGCCAACAGTTATATGGATCATTTTGCGGCAAGCCGGGAAGAGCATCGGGCAGAAGGCAAGCGGTCTGGCAAAACCCTTTCCATCAATTGGCCATTGTGGGCGGATGGCGGGATGACCATCGAGCAAGAGTCGATCAAGTGGATGGAAGAGCAGGCAGGGATGATCCCTTTGAACCGGGAAGAAGGCATTCAGGCATTGGAGGATGGGTTGCGCATTCCGGTTCCCCAGTTAATTGTGATGAAGGGAGAGGTGAGCAGGATCCGTCAGGCGCTTCATGTTGCCAGCCCTCATATGATCAGTGGAGGGACAAACGGGCAAAGTTCTGCGCGCAATCGAAAGGTTGCTCATTCAGAAAAGGGAACCGAAGCGTCAGAAATAGGAAGAGAGCAGTTAAGGGAAGAGACGGAGCGCTACCTGAAAGAGGTCTTATCCCAAAAAACAGAAATCAATGTCGATAAAATCGATGTTTCAGAGTCGTTTGGAGATTACGGGATCGATTCGATCCTGATTATGAGTCTTACCCGCTCACTGGAGGAAGCGTTTGGCGAACTGTCCAAGACGCTATTCTTTGAATACCGAAATATTCGGGAACTGGCAAGCTACTTCATTGAGCATAAGACGGAAACTTTAGCACAAATCTTTGGAAAAGTTCCTGTTAAAAACGCAGAGGCCACGGTGGAACCCCCTAGGAAAAGACAGGGTGAAAAAACACCGGTTGTCAGGGACCGATTCCGGTTTTCCGCCTCGGACGGACGGGTTCAACGGGAGGCTGGACAATATGCGGATGATATCGCCATCATCGGTGTGAGCGGGCGCTACCCCATGGCTGATAACCTGGAGCAATTCTGGGAAAACCTGAAAAACGGAAAGGACTGCATCACTGAAATTCCGCCGGAGAGATGGGATTACCGCCGCTATTACGATCCGGACAAGGAAAAGCTGGGAAAGACATACAGCAAATGGGGCGGATTCATAAACGATGTGGAGATGTTCGATCCGCTTTTTTTCAATATTCCACCTATCGATGCTGAATTCATAGATCCGCAAGCCCGGCTCTTCATGCAGGTTTCTTGGCAAGCTCTAGAAGATGCCGGCTATACCCGAACCGCTCTTGAGAAGGATAAGGTAGGGGTCTTTGTTGGTGTCATGTACGGCATGTACGAGTTGTTCGAAGGTGAGATCAAAGGAACGAGAGTTCCGGTCGGATCCTCCTACAGCTCGATTGCCAACCGCGTCTCCTATTTTTTCAACTTCCAGGGACCGAGCATGGCAGTGGATACAATGTGTTCGTCGTCGCTGACAGCCCTCCATCTGGGGTGCGAGAGCATCCGAAATGGCGAGAGCGACCTTGTCATTGCGGGAGGAGTGAATCTTACTCTTCATCCTAATAAATACATTCTGTTAAGCGTAGGCAAATTCACTTCCAGCGACGGCCACTGCAGGAGTTTCGGGGAAGGCGGAGACGGTTATGTTCCTGGGGAAGGCGTGGGGGCCGTCTTGTTAAAGCCACTACGCAAAGCCATCCAAGACAAGGATCACATCTATGCGGTGATCAAGGGCAGTTCCATCAATTCCGGCGGGAAAACCAGTGGATTTACCGTTCCCAATCCGAACGCCCAGGGCGACCTGATCAAAGCGGCGCTTGACCGGACAGGCATCGACCCGCGAACGATCGGTTATATTGAAACTCACGGGACGGGAACTTCTTTGGGAGATCCGATAGAGATTACGGGGCTGACCAAGGCCTTCCGGGAACAGACCATTGACAATCAATACTGCTCCATCGGCTCGGTCAAATCGAATATCGGCCACCTCGAATCTGCAGCCGGAATAGCCGGATTGACCAAGGTGCTGCTCCAAATGCAGCATCGTCAATTGGTTCCCTCCATTCATTCCGAACCAATCAATCCGCACATCAGTTTCAAGAAAACACCCTTTTACGTCCAGCAGACGCTGCAGCACTGGGAGGAGCCGGTTGTCCGGAAAAACGGCAAAGAAAGCCGTTACCCGCGCCGGGCTGGAATCAGTTCATTCGGCGCAGGGGGAGCCAACGCCCATATTATCGTTGAGGAATATCAGTCGATAGATCCGGAGTCTTCCGGAGAGAATAATGTTCCGGAACTTTACGTTCTCTCCGCCCGGAACGAGGAGAGGCTGAAGGAGTATACTGCCTTGCTCCTTGATTATCTGAAAAAGCGAACAGGCTCGCTGCCGGAGGGACAATCGGCACTTACACTATCGTCCGGTGTCTCTCGTCCGGCAAGCGGACCTGCTCTTGCAAGAATTCGCAATGAGATCATCTATATCGCCTCCCAAATCATCGGCGTGAATGAATCCGATATCGATCTGGACAGGGATGTGGAGGAATACGGATTTGATCAGGTTCAATTCCAGCTTTTCCAGAATCAAATTAACCAACATCTGGAGATCGATATACCTCCTGCGGTGTTCAACATCTTGCGTTCCATCGATTCCATTGTGGAATATATCGGCGGCCTTGCGGAAGCAGGAGCATCAGAGCGTCAAACCGTAGATTTATTGCCTTCCTTAAATAGCGCTTCGGTTGCCTATACGTTGCAAGTTGGAAGGGAGGCCATGGAGGAACGGCTGGCGATTGTTGCGAAGAGCATGGATGAGTTGACCGAAAAGCTGGCGCTATATCTGGAAGGAAAAGAGAGGATCGAACAGCTTTACAGGGGGAATATCCTCAACGACAAACGGAATTCAGATCCGATTGTTGAAGGCCATACGGGAAATACGTTTATTTCATCCTTGATTCATGCACGGGAGCTTAATAAACTCGCCGAGTTATGGGTTGCAGGAGCGGATCTGGACTGGCGTCTATTATATGGGGAGCAGACCCCGTACCGTATACCGTTGCCGACTTATCCTTTTGCCAAAGAACGTTGTTGGGTGATGGGTATCGAAAATAGGGAAGAAGGTAAGATCCTATCTGTCGAAACGATTCATCCCCTTTTGCATCGGAATACCTCGAACGTTTATGAATTGCGCTATAGCTCAAGCTTCAGCGGAAGTGAGTTTTTCCTGGAAGATCATCTGGTAGAAGGGAAAAAGATTTTGCCAGGTGTAGTCTGCCTCGAAATGGCTCGCGCGGCTATCCATTGCGCAATGGGACTTAAGGCTGGGGATGGTATATCCATACGTCTAACAAATGTTGTGTGGATCTTACCGGTCGAGGTTGGGGATCAGGCAGTAACCCTCCATATTTCACTCCTTCCCGACGAATCGGGTGAGATCGCTTTTACGATCTATCGTGATGGGGCGGATGAAGAGGCCGAACCCTTGGTATATTGCCGGGGAAATGCCCAATTGGACCAAGCTGCGGATATGTTTCCAATGGATATCGAGTCTCTCAAGTCGCAATGCAGGATAAGCAGCCTGGATGGGGAGGGGTGCTATAACCTTTTCAAAACTTTGGGGATCGATTATGGACCAAGTCATCAGGGGATCGAGAATCTATATCAGGGTGAGAATCAGGTGCTGGCCGGTCTATCCTTGCCGTATTCCCTTGAAAACAGTTTCTCGCAATATATCCTTCATCCCAGTCTGCTAGATGCCGCATTACAGGCATCAATCGGTCTTTCGCTGCCTCTGGTGCCATCATACGGAACGGCATTCACCGGCACCACGGATCACCGGAAAGCAGCACTGCCCTTTGCATTAAACGAATTAGAGATTTTTAGGGCTTGCTCTCCGAAGATGTGGGCATTGATCCGCCCGGATTCGAGTAGTAAACCGGGAGGCAGCGTTAAGAAACTCAATATCGATATGTATGATACCCAAGGTCATCTCTGTGTACGTCTGAAACAGATCGCATTCCGAGCACCTGAAAATGAAGCGAATTTGCTCGATGCAGCGGGCACCGGACCAACTGAACAGCTAATGTTCATCCCGCAGTGGAAAGTGAAGGCGGCATCCGTGTACGCCGAAGATCCTGAATACAGCCGGAGGCTTGTCATACTCTGTGAGCCAAAAGATAAGCTTTTGGAAGGGGTCAAAGCCCGATTGACGGATACTCCGTGCATTGCCTTGAAGTCCGGAGCGTCGAGCGCTGCGGCCCGGTTCCAGGACTATACAGTTCAACTGTTAACAGAAACCCGGGATATTCTCGCAAGCAGGCGGAAAGAGAAAGTCCTGATTCAGCTCTATATCCAAACAGATGACGAGACTCGGGTTTTTGCCGGCCTTTCCGGTTTTCTGAAGACAGCACAGTTGGAAGCTCCCCATCTCCTATGTCAATTGATTGAATCAGAGCGAGAGAGCAATGCCGATGTAATCACCACAATTCTGAATGAAAATAGCAAATGTCCGTTGGACCATCATGTCCGTCACACGGAGCGCGGACGGCTGGTATGGGAGTTGAAGGAATGCGCCGTTGCTTCTGAAGAAAGCCGGAAGCTTCCCTGGAAGGATGGCGGGGTGTATCTTGTTGCCGGTGGCGCAGGCGGTCTGGGGCTTATTGTTGCAGATGAAATTACCCGAGAAACCAAGAATCCGGTCCTGATCTTGGCGAGCCGGTCAGCACTAAAGGAAAATGTTGCGGCTCATTTGCGAGAGCTGGAAGCGGGCGGCGCTACGGTTCGATACAAAGAAGCCGATGTGACGGATGAACGCTCGGTCAATGACCTTGTTCAAGGAATCATACAAGAGTTTGGAAGCATTCAAGGTATTATTTATTGTTCGGGTGTCATTCGCGATAGTGTGATCTTAAAGAAGAACGAGAGGGAGCTGCGTGAGGTTCTGGCTCCAAAAGTTATGGGACTCGTCAACTTGGATCAAGCAACAAGAGAACTGCCCTTGGATTTCTTGATCCTCTTCTCCTCCATGGCAGGCGTTACAGGCAATATCGGTCAATCCGACTATGCTGCCGCAAATGCTTTTATGGACCATTTTGCCGTTCGCAGAAATCAGTTGGCAGCGATGAGCAAGCGTTCCGGGCATACGCTATCGATCAACTGGCCGCTATGGCGCGACGGGGGAATGAGGATGGCCGTTGAAATGGAAAAGCTGATCCGGGAAGGCACTGGCCTTGTTCCGATGCGCAGCACAACAGGAATGGAGCTGTTGTATGCGAGTGTTGCATCCGGCCAGACCCAAGTAATAGCGCTTGAAGGCCATGCTGAGAAGATCCGCAGTTATATGTTCAACCGTTTGCCTGATTCCGCAGACACAGGGAATCAATCGTTGATTGCGGAACAAACTTCTTACACGCCCTACGATGAAGAGAGCATTCAGGAACAGTGTGTCAACGTATTGAAGCGTATGCTTTCCTCTGAGCTCAAGCTTCAAGCTGAACGAATCGACGCCCGTGTTCCATTGGAAACATACGGAATCAATTCTGTGTTGATCATGCAATTGACCAGCCAACTAGAAAAGACCTTCGGTTCCCTGCCCAAAACATTATTTTTCGAGTACCAGAGCCTGACGGAATTATCGAGGTATTTTTATGAATCCTATCCCGAACGCGTGAGGACGCTGTTAGGCATTAACCCAGATCCGGCTTCATCTCAGCCGATGCAGCCTAACGCAATCGTGGCGGCAAAACAGGCTGAACCAGGACATAACATGAAAATCCCGCTATGGAAGGTTAGAAAATTCTCTCCGTTTCTTTCCGGTAGTACAGAGGAGAGAGAATCCACAGGGTTGGATCTGGCCATTATCGGATTGGCGGGACAATATCCCCAAGCGGCAAACCTTGAGGAATTCTGGAACAACCTGAAGGAGGGCAGAGATTGCATCACCGAGATTCCCAAAGAACGCTGGGATCACAGTCACTACTACGACGAAGATAAGAAAAAGCAGGACAAGACCTATGCGAAATGGGGCGGTTTCGTCGATGGTGTCGATTATTTCGATCCCCTCTTTTTTAATATCTCGCCGCGTGAAGCGGAAATCATGGATCCTCAGGAACGATTGTTCTTGCAGTGTGTGTACCATGCGATAGAGGATGCCGGCTATACCCGCCATACGCTTGGGAGGAATATGGAGTTCGAACTCACGGGTAATGTCGGCGTTTTCGTGGGTGTCATGTATGAAGAATACCAGCTTTATGGGGCGCAGGCTCAACTGCAAGGCAACATGTTCACGCTTAATGGCAGTCCGGCATCGATTGCCAACCGTGTTTCCTATCTCTGCGGTTTCCATGGGCCGAGTATGGCGATTGATACGATGTGCTCCTCGTCGTTGGTCGCGATTCATCTTGCCTGCCAGAGCATCATGAACGGAGAGTGTGAAGTGGCGGTTGCAGGCGGGGTCAACCTATCCCTTCATCCCAACAAATTTCTGATGCTTGGCCAAAGCCGATTCATGTCACGCAAGGGAAGGTGTGAAAGCTTTGGGAAGGGAGGAGACGGCTATACACCGGGAGAAGGTGTTGGGGCAATCCTTTTGAAACCCAAGGAAGAGGCGATTGCCGATGGAGACCATATTTACGGCATCATAAGAGGATCGGCAATTAATCACGGGGGCAAAACAAACGGGTACACGGTTCCTAATCCTGGGGCCCAAGCCAGTGTTATCAAAAGAGCGTTGAAGCAGTCCGGCATAAATCCAAGAACCATTAGCTACATTGAAGCTCATGGCACCGGTACCTCGCTGGGCGATCCGATAGAGATCTCCGGCCTGAAAAAGGCTTTTGAAGACCAAACTGAAGATCAACAGTTCTGCCGGATCGGTTCCGTAAAATCCAATATCGGCCATTGTGAAAGCGCCGCAGGACTTGCCGGGGTGACCAAGGTGCTCTTGCAGATGAAGCATCGGCAGATTGCTCCTTCTTTACATTCAACGGAGCTCAATCCCCATATCGATTTTATCCATAGTCCGTTTACCGTTCCCCAAGAACTGACGGAATGGAAACGTCCCTTGATCAGCCATAATGGCGAGAACAAGGAATATCCGCGAATCGCTGGGATCTCATCCTTCGGGGCAGGTGGCGCCAATGCGCATCTCATCATCGAGGAATATATTCCACAAGAATCATCACTGCCCGAGGTTGTTGTTTCTAGTCGACAACTCGTCATCATTGTTCTCTCTGCTAGAAAAGAAGATCAGCTTAAGGAACAAGCAGAGCAATTGCTAACATGGATTCGCAAAGAGCTACCGGCAGCTGCAGACTTGCGCAACCTGGCATATACGCTTCAGGTCGGACGGGAGGCAATGGAGGAGCGTCTTGCGTTTACCGTAACTTCGGTTGCCGATCTGGAGGGGAAATTGAACGAATACCTGGAAGGAACAAACGGAGCAGGAGTTATTTATAGGGATCAGGCAAATAGCTTCAACAATGTGCTGAGCGTGTTTGATTCGGACAAGGAACTTCAGGATGCATTGGGAAAATGGTTCAAGCAGGGCAAGTATGGGAAATTGCTTGAGCTTTGGGTCAAGGGCCTGTCTCTCGACTGGAACGAACTGTACGGAGAGAACAAGGCCAAGCGCCTCAGCCTGCCGACCTATCCTTTTGCCAAAGAGCGGTATTGGATGCCTGATGATGTGCTCTCTCAAGGCACGTTCGTGGTTCAGAACAATTCATCCTGGATTCATCCATTTTTACAGCAGAATACCTCTGATTTTACCGAACAAAGGTATAGCTCTTTGTTCACCGGCACGGAATCCTTTTTCTCAGACCATCTGATCAATGGGAACAAGATCTTGCCTGCAGTGGTCTGCATCGAAATGGCTCATGCAGCGCTTATGAATGCGGTAAATAACGGATCTCGGGAACTTCCGAATGTGCGGTTTAAGGAGGTTGTCTGGATTAGGCCTTTAATGGTTGCCGATCAACCGATTCAAGTTCATATCGGACTCACCCCGGAAAAGAATGGGGAGGTAGCCTTCCGGATTTACAGTATGCCTGAGGGAGTCCAATCAGAACCGTTCATATATTGTCAAGGCCATGCTTGTTTAGAAATCGGAAGTACTATGCCGAAGGTTGACCTTAGCGATCTGCACGCTCAATGTGTTCAAGGAAATCTTGATTCTGGTACGGTTTACGATAACTTCAAGTACATGGGGATGGATTATGGCGCCAGTCAGCGAGGCATTGCATCCATCTGTCTGGGAGAGAGTCAGCTTTTAGCTCATCTGATGCTGCCGGATTCCTTGGCAAATACCATCTCTCAGTTCACTCTGCATCCCTGCATGATGGATTCAGCCCTGCAGGCCTCCATCGGGATTACGGCGGATGCCAGCCAACCGGGTTTACCCGCCGGAACGGTTGCGGCAACGCCGAAAATTCCTTTCTCGATACGGCAAATGACCGTATATAGAGGCTGCTCTTCCAAGATGTGGACCTGTATACGGCCAAGCAAGGATCATGGACATGGGATGACCGGAGGGGAAACCCTGGATATCGATCTCTGTGACGAAGCGGGGAATGTCTGCGTTCGGATCGAGAATATGCATTTCCGTCCATTGAAAATGGATGAACCGGTAAACAGTGCGAGTCTGACCGGAGACGATCGAAATGATAAAAAAACAGTCGATTCCTTAATGTTCAGTCCGGTCTGGAAAGATCAGTCCGTTCCCCCTGGGAGCAGTTTCCCTCCATACGCCAAGCGGATGGTAATTTTGTGCGAACTGAACGGGAATATAAACAATAAATTACAGGCCGGGTTGAATCATGCGCAATGCATTGTCTTGCAAGCGGGATCCGGCGGAACTGTGGCCGATCGTTTCCAGGCTTGTACGGCCAATGTATTTGAACTGATTCAAAAGGAGATGGCTGATAAGCCGCAAGGGGATCTGTTGATCCAGGTCGTGGTTCCCGTGACGGCTGACCGCTGTCTGTTCCTGGGATTGGCAGGGTTGCTGAAAACCGCGCACTTGGAAAATCCGCATCTGTGGGGCCAATTGATCGGTGTGGACAATGAAGTAAATGCCGGCCAAATGATCGCGAGACTTGATGAGAATGCCTGCCGTTCCACCGACAGCCCGGTGCTCTACCGGAACGGAAAGCGCTCGGTATTGAGGTTCGAGGAAGTCAGCCTTCCCCCTACAGTAGCGAAGCTGGTTCCATGGAAAGACGGGGGAGTTTATCTCATTACCGGAGGCATGGGTGGACTGGGCCTGATATTTGCCCGGGATATCGCTAGCAAAGTAAAGAATGGTGTACTGATTTTGACGGGACGGTCCGCGTTGTCCGGGGATCATGAGACTCGGTTGCAGGAATTGATTCGCCCTGGATTAGAGGTCGTGTACCAGCAAGTGGATGTCTGTGAGCCGGAAGACGTGGAAACGCTGTTCCAGACAATTCGGCATGAGTTTGGCGGCTTGAATGGGATCATCCATTGTGCTGGCCTGACGCGGGACAATCTTATTTACAAAAAGACACGGGATGAAGTACGTGAGGTGCTTTCTCCCAAGGTTCAGGGCGTCATGAACCTGGATCAGGCAAGCAAAGAGATGGATCTCGACTTGTTTGTGCTCTGTTCCTCCCTGTCGGGAATTACGGGCAATATGGGTCAGGGCGATTACGCAGCGGCCAATGCATTTATGGATGTTTTCTCCACCTATCGGGAAGAACTGGTTCAGGCGAATCAACGCAAGGGCCAAACCCTTTCGGTGAATTGGCCATTGTGGCGGGATGGTGGAATACAACTGGATGAAGAGTTGGAAAGAGCGATGACCAAACGTTCCGGAATTACGGCCATGTCTACGGATACGGGCTTGAACCTCCTCTATTATTCGTTAGCTCTAAAACTAGCCCAAGCCATACCGCTCGAGGGAGATGCGGAAAAGATCCGCACCCTGTTCACCGAAGTGCCGGATGCTCCAGAGCAATTGGCCGGCAAATCCATAAGTACGACAGAAGAGGACAGGAGCAAGATCTTTGATTTCCAAGCGAGCTCGCTACGTGAAAAAGCGGTGTTGGCGTTGAAGCAGATTTTCGCCGCCGAGCTCAAACTGCCGGCTCAGCAAATTGGTGAGAAGGTTCCAATGGAGAAGTATGGAATAGATTCTATCCTAATCATGAAATTGACCGAGCAACTGGAAAAGACTTTCGGCCCCTTGCCCAAAACTTTGCTCTTTGAATATCAGAATATCTCTGCGGTCACCCATTATTTTTCTAAAAATTTTCCGAATGAGCTTGCCAAACTGACGGGCGTAACCGGGGAGGCGGCATTAACAAGACCAGTGCACCAAACTTTACAGGCCGAAGATCCGAGGAAATTCCGGAACGAGCCGGTGAATAAGGCTAAAATGCCCGTTCCCGGTATGTTGCCCTCCCGCTTCTTGCCGGCGCATGTGGAATCCGAAACGGGGCGGGAATCATCGGCAACAGAAATCGCCATCATTGGACTGTCCGGCGCTTTCCCCGAAGCGGAAAATTTGGAAGAGTTCTGGGAGAATCTGCGGCAGGGAATGGATTGCATTACCGAAATTCCAGCATCACGTTGGGAGCATAGCAGCTATTATCACCAGGATAAGAATCATCCGGGAACTACCTATACAAAGTGGGGCGGTTTCCTGAAAAACGTCGACCTTTTTGATTCCATGTTCTTCAATATATCGCCACGGGAAGCAGAGATTATGGATCCCCAAGAGCGGCTATTCCTGCAATGCGCATATGCAGCCATCGAAGACGCCGGATATACCCGGCAGGAGTTCGGTTATGAGCCTGGTTCAGCCGTGCGGCGGAACGTGGGTGTTTACGTTGGCGTGATGAATGAGGAATACCAGTTTTATGGTGTTCAGGAGCAGATGCTCGGCCGACCTATTGTACTTTCGGGCAATCCGTCATCGATCGCCAACCGAGTTTCCTATTTCTGTGACTTCCACGGTCCGAGTCTGGCCATCGACACCATGTGTTCTTCTTCCCTGGTTGCCATCCACCTGGCTTGTCAGGCGATCAAAAACGGGGAATGCGAGATCGCCCTGGCAGGCGGAGTGAATGTGTCGATTCATCCTAACAAATACCTAATCCTCGGCCAATCGAGATTCGCATCGTCCAATGGCAGATGCGTAAGCTTTGGACGCGGGGGCGACGGGTATGTTCCGGGAGAAGGTGTGGGAGCAGTGATTCTCAAGCCCAAGGGAAAGGCCATTGCGGACGGGGATCATATCTATGGGGTCATCCGGGGAACATCCATTAATCATGGCGGCAAAACAAATGGGTATACCGTGCCCAACCCCGCGGCACAGACTGAGGTTATCGCCACAGCCTTGAAAGAAGCCGGAATCAATGCCCGGACCATCAGTTATGTGGAAGCACATGGAACCGGAACGGCACTTGGGGACCCGATCGAAATTGCCGCTCTGAACAAAGTATTCGAAGAGTATTCGGCGGACACCCAGTTCTGCGCCATTGGATCGGTCAAGTCGAATATCGGCCATTGCGAGAGCGCCTCGGGTGTTGCTGGACTCGCAAAAGTTCTGCTCCAGATGAAGCATCGGCAGATTGTCCCATCCTTGCATTCCCGGGAACTGAATCCGAATATCGATTTTATTCACAGTCCCTTTTCCGTACCGCAGGAGTTAATGGAATGGAGACGGCCCGTAGTAGACATCGACGGTGAAGTCAAGGAATACCCAAGAATCGCCGGCATCTCTTCTTTCGGCGCTGGCGGATCTAACGCCCACATCTTAGTGGAGGAATATATCAACGAGGGCGATCACGAGCCGACAACCACACCTGATCTGTCAAGACCGGCGGTGGTGGTGTTATCTGCTAAAACCGGGGAGCGTCTCTATGAAGCGGCAGAGCGTTTATTAGCTGCGGTTAGCAGCCAGAAACACTCGGATCTGAATATCATCGATATCGCCTACACACTTCAGGTTGGGCGAGAGGCTATGGAGGAGCGTTTGGCGTTCCTGGCAACATCTCCGGAAATGCTCGCAGATAAGTTGCGGGCTTTCATCAGCCAGAAAGCGACCGGAGACCTCTACCGCGGACAGGTTCAAGGGGTTGACAACCTCATACAAGCCTTGGAAACAAGTGAAGAACTGTTGGAAGCGGTAAATAAATGGATAGAGCGAGGAAACTATGAGAAACTGTGTGAACTCTGGGTCAAGGGATTAAAGTTCGATTGGAGCAGTCTCTATGGTGAAAATAAGGCTCGGCGCGTGAGCCTGCCGACCTATCCTTTTGAGCGCGAAAGACACTGGGTATCGCTCAGTTCGACACCGGCATTACATGGTCAAAGTGAAACCAGACAGGGGAATAAAATCCATCCGCTCGTGCATCAAAATATCTCGAGCTTCTATGAACAGCGTTTTTGTTCCAGCTTCTCAGGACATGAGTTTTTCCTGACGGATCACTGCCTGGGAGAGCGGAAGATATTGCCCGGTGCAGCGATTCTGGAAATGGCGCGGGCAGCCGGTGAGTTGAGTGCCGAAAAGAAGATACCCGTAATCAAGGATGTCCTCTGGCTCAACCAGATCGAAGCGAAGAACGATAACTGTAACGTGTATATTCATCTTTATCCGAGTGGCAGTACTGCTGATTTTGAGGTGAGTGTTGTTGACGAAACCGCACAGATGCGTGCTCTTGCGGAGAGTGAGCGGATCATCTGTACGCAGGGGAGACTGGAGTATGAGGACGTCCCGCTGGCCGAAGCCGGTCCGGTGCCCCTTGATACGGCGGCGATTAGGGAACGTTGTCCCTTCCTAATCAAGGGCGCTGAATGTTACGATTCCATGAAGGCTAACGGTCTGATTAATGGGCCGCAATTTCAAGTGATACAGGAGCTGTATCATAACAAATCCGAGGCGTTATCTTTCTTAAAATTGCCGCCTGACCAGCAGGATAACATGATTGGGCATGCGCTTCACCCGGGCCTATTGAACGGGGCATTCCAAACTGTGCTCGGTCTGATGAAACAAGAAGATCATTCCGCTCCTACTGTCTTTATACCATTTGCGCTGTCTGAGATCCGGATATTCGCACCATTGACAGAAGAATGCATCGCGCACGCAACATGGTCAGGCAACCCGAATCCAGCGCAATCCTCAATCCAGAAATTCAACATCACCATCACGGATGGTTCAGGCAAGATATTGACCGTCTTGCGTGATTTTACGTTGAAGTCTTTTATGGTAGACGATTCATCCTTGGACGATAAAATCAATCAAACTGGTCTTGCGGATGCCGTCTCTAATATAGAAAACGGGGCTGAAATCGGGATCCAGTACTATACGGCCGTGTGGAGTGAATTGCAGAATGACAGAGCCTCTGACCGGTTAAAACAGCGTGCAGGTGGTACGGTTCTGGTGTTCGACACAGATGAAGAGCTTTTCAATTTAATAGAGACGCGGCTTAAAGACGAGAGCGATGAGTCCTCTGTCGTTCTGGTGAAGCCAGGACAAGCCTACCGTGAACTGGGCAATGGCGTTTTCGAGATGAATCCCTCGCTACAAGAGGATTACCAAAAACTGCTGCATGGACTCAGCCGCCAGGGCTTGCGGCCAGAGAGAATTATCCTCTTCAGGAATAGCAGGCACATGGCAGAAACGGAGAAGGAGCTGGATATCCATCTTGAACAGGGGGTTTATTCCCTCTTTTACCTGAGCCGGGCGCTGATGGATCAAAAGCCTGATTTCCAGATTCGGTTACTCTTTGCGTTCGTCAATGACAAGGAAGATGGCATACCTGAATACAGCGCCATGAGCGGATTCTCCAGAATCATTCGTATGGAATACCCCTCCTTCCTCTATAAAACGATCGAAATACAGCGGCCGCGAACTTCAGCCGAGGGACTGCTCGGGTGTTTAGACGCTGATCTGCTCTTAGACGAGTTCAATAAGATGGATGCAGCGATCGAGATACGATATGAGGGCAGCACCAGACTGGTTAAAGAAATGAAGGAGATTGTATCGAACCTCGAGCCTGTATCAAGCAGCCTGATCAAAGATGGAGGCGTATATGTTATCACAGGCGGACTGGGTGAGCTGGGCATGATATTTGCCCGTTATCTCGTCCGGAAGGCAAGAGCACGTCTGGTGCTGACCGGCCGAAGCGACCTGGACGAGGAAAACCGCGCTAAGCTTAAAGAGCTGGAGGCGGCAGGGTCGGAGATTTTATATGTAAAGGCCGATGTGTCCAAGCGGAAGGATGTTGAGGAGCTTGTATCCAAAGCCAAAATCAGGTTCAAAAGAATTGATGGGGTTATCCATTCCGCTGGGGTGATCAGGGATGCCTTTGTGCTGAAAAAACGGGCGGAAGAGATTGGCGAGGTACTGGCCGCCAAAGTATACGGGACGAAGCACCTCGATGAAGCGCTCCGGGATGAGCCCCTCGATTTCATGGTGCTCTTTTCGTCGGCGGCAGCAGTGCTGGGCAATATAGGGCAGAGTGATTACGGCTATGCGAATAGTTATATGGACCATTTCGCGCAGTGGCGGGAAGCTCGGCGTGCAGCCGGCAAGCGGTTCGGCAAGACTCTCTCCATCAACTGGCCGTTATGGGAAGGAGAGGGAATGACCGTTCACGAGGAATCGCTAAGGTTAATGAAAGAGTGGATGGGGATGCTGCCCCTGTCCAGTGAAGATGGCATTCCGGTCTTTGAACGGGGGTTGCAGCTGCCGGTTGCGCAGATCTTGGCGATTAAGGGGGATGGAAACAGGATCCGGACAATATTGAAGGCACCTTCGAACCTGGGAATGGCAGCAACCGGGGAAGAGTGTGTAGCTCAATCTGAAGCGAAGACCAGCCTCCCTAGGGCCAATCTAGAGATTCTGCTTAATCAGACCGAAAACTACCTGAAAGATCTGGTGTCCCGAACGACCAAAATCGCCAAGGGGAAAATACGAATTGACGAATCCTTTGGCAAGTATGGGATTGATTCCATTTTAATCATCGGGATGAACAGATCCCTGGAAGCGGACTTGGGCGAGCTTTCCAAAACACTCTTCTTTGAATATGGCAATATCAAAGAACTAGCCCACTACCTGCTGGAAAATAAACAAGAGAGCCTGCTGAAGCTCTTCGGTAAAAATTCCGGAAGCCGTCCGGCAAAATTGGAAGATGAGGGCATTGTCCGGATTCGGGAACAGGAGCAGGTTCGCGCATCCCGGTTATCGTTGCTGCAGCCCGAGCGGTTTGCTCCACGAGAAGGAACGCTCCCCGCGGAAGAGATTGCGATTATCGGGGTGAGCGGACGTTATCCTATGGCCCGAACGCTCGATGAGTTTTGGGAAAATCTGAAAGCAGGAAGGGATTGTGTTACAGAAATACCTGATGAGAGGTGGGATCACAGGCGTTACTATGATCCTGAGAAGGGGAAGCCGGGCAAAACTTATAGTAAGTGGGGAGGATTCATTGGAGATGTGGAGATGTTCGATTCCCTCTTCTTCAATATCCCGCCCGTCGAAGCTGAATCTATCGATCCTCAGGAGCGGTTGTTCCTGGAGACGACCTGGCATGCCCTTGAGGATGCCGGTTACCCAAGGAGTACGCTGGAAAAGGAGAAGGTTGGGGTATTTGTCGGAGTCATGTACGGGTTGTACCAGTTGCTGGAAACCGAAGCCAACGGGAACCGGATTTTTGCCCGCTCCTCTTACGCATCCATTGCCAACCGCGTTTCCTATTTCTTTAATTTTCACGGTCCGAGCATCGCCTTGGACACCATGTGCTCATCATCGTTGACTGCCATACACCTGGGTTGCGATAGCATCCGCAAGGGTGAATCCGATGTGGTCATCGCCGGAGGGGTCAACTTGGCGCTTCATCCCAATAAATACCTCCAGTTGAGTATGGGGAATTTCGTTTCCAGTGACGGGCGGTGCAGAAGCTTCGGTGAAGGCGGAGACGGATATGTTCCGGGTGAAGGTGTAGGCGCAGTTGTATTGAAGTCACTCGCCAGAGCCATTGCAGACGGGGACCACATCTATGCGGTCATTAAGGGAAGCTCGATCAATTCAGGCGGTAAAACCAGCGGTTACACGGTCCCGAATCCTAACGCTCAGGGAGATCTGATCAAAGATGTGCTTCAGAAGACCAACATCCATCCAACTACGATCAGCTATGTAGAGACTCACGGGACAGGCACTTCGCTGGGCGATCCGATCGAGATTGCCGGCCTTTCGAAGGCCTTTGGCGAGAATACGGACGTTCGCCAGTATTGCTCCATCGGATCGGTAAAATCGAATATCGGTCATCTGGAATCAGCATCCGGGATTGCGGCATTAACCAAAGTCTTGCTCCAGATGAAGCATAAGCAGCTGGTTCCTTCCATCCACTCGGAAGCGCTGAATCCTTATATCGCTTTCAAGGATACGCCATTTTATGTTCAGCAAACACTCCAAAAGTGGGAACCGCCTGTTGTCTCGACGAATAACGGGGAACATCGCTATCCTCGAAGGGCTGGCATCAGCTCCTTTGGAGCGGGGGGCGCCAATGCCCATATTATTCTTGAGGAATATGAAGAACCCGTATCGCCTTTACCGAACAGGGACGATTTTCCCCAGCTTTTTGTGCTCTCTGCCCGAAATGAAGACAGGTTAAAGGCCTATGCCGAACAAATGCGCTCTTTCCTTAATCGATCGGTGTCTCCTAATTCTGCCGGTCCATTATCGGAAGCAAACTCTGCAGCATTATTTGACCGGATCGGATCGATTAGGCAACAGGTCATCCAAGAGATAGCTGAGATGCTCAGTATCGACCACACAGAGGTGAATGCCGACGAACTATTTACCGACTATGGATTTGACCAATATAGCCTGACGGTTTTCAGTGAATGGCTGCAGCAAAAATGGGGAGCTGAAATTCCCCGGGATGTAACGCTTGAGCATTCCACCGTCAATCGGTTGGCCCAATATCTGGCCTCGCATTATGCTGATGAAGCGCCGGACGAGCCGGTGGCTGAGCATCAACCTGAAGCTGCGGATGCGGATGCGATTTCCCTTTCAGATTTGGCCTATACGCTTCAGGCCGGGCGCGAGAGTATGGAAGAACGGCTTGCCATTATCGCATCCAACCTGAATGATTTACGGAAGGGATTGGCTGATTACTGCAATGGCAAGCTGGATAATCCAAACCTGAAGCATGGAAATACCACCGAATTCAGGGAAAAACTCGATGTTCTCTTAAATGGCGAGGTGGCGAAAGAGCATCTGAAAAAGCTTATGAAAGAGGGTGACCTCGCGGCAATTTCCGAACTTTGGGTCATGGGAGCTGATGTTGCTTGGGAAATACTGCATGGCAACCGGAAAACTAGAAGGCTCTCTCTCCCTAATTATCCTTTTGTGCGGGAGCGCCATTGGATTATTCCAGCCGGAGGAGATGGAAGGCTTGTCCCAGATGATCGGTATCCCGAAGCAGTTGCAGTATCGCCGCCGGATCGGAGCGAGGCGCCTGCTTTAGGCCAAGGCCAAGTATTCTTGGCGGATGGCGACACGAACGATGACCGGATATTGAGCGAGGCCGTGCTCGATTATTTGAAACAGGCCTTCTCTACGATACTGAAAATCCCGGTTAGCCAACTTTCAGCCACGGCAGATTTTGATGCTTATGGAATTGATTCGATCCATATCAATCAGATCAATAAATATTTTGAAACGGTCTTTGGCAAACTGCCATCTACCCTGCTCTTTACCTATAAGAACCTGAAAGCCCTCAGCCGGTATTTTGTGGAGCAGCAGCGGGAGAAATCAATGTTAGCCATCAAATTTCCTGACAACCACCGGTTGAAGGATCCGCCTGGTAATGAGACTGGGAATGTGTCTCCGGCTTCTGCAGCCGCTGCTGCGCCATCACCCGAAGAATGGGACATTCCCGAGTCTGAACAGGGAATCGCGATTATCGGCGTGAGCGGCATGTTTCCCCAGGCCGGGAACCTAGAAGAGTTCATGCAAAATCTAATGGCAGGTAAAGATTGTATTACCGAGATTCCCAGGGAGAGATGGGATTACCGGCAATATCCGAACATTGCTTGTAAATGGGGCGGTTTTGTTAAAGATGCCGATAAATTCGACCCTCAGTTTTTCAATATTGCGCCCATCAATGCCGCGTTTATGGATCCGCAAGAACGCTTGTTCCTTCAGGCTGTCTGGAGTTGCCTGGAGGATGCGGGGTATACGCCCAAGGCGTTGGAAGATCCGGATGCCGGCGACAATAGGGGCAATGTGGCAGTGTACGCCGGGGTCACCTTTAATGGATATGGGCTGTTTGGCGCAACCGAGATGGCCAAAGGCAATGCCTTGCCGCTCAATTCGCAGATTTTTTCAGTGGCCAACCGCGTTTCTTATCTTCTGAACCTGCGCGGTCCGAGCCTCTCGGTTGATACGGCCTGCTCCTCGTCCCTTTATGCCATCCACCTCGGATGCGAAAGCCTGCTTAAGAATGAATGTGACATGGCTATAGCAGGGGGGGTTAACCTATCACTGCACCCGAGCAAGTATATCACCTTGGACTGGGCGAAATTCTTGGCCTCGGACGGCCACTGCAGGAGTTTTGGCGAAGGGGGGGACGGATATGTTCCGGGTGAAGGCGCCGGAGCCGTATTATTGAAGCCATTGTGGAAAGCCAAAAGAGATCGGGACCATATTTATGGCGTAATCAAGGGCTCGGCGGTCAATCACGGCGGAAGGACCCACGGATATACCGTGCCAAATCCCGTTGCGCAGGCCGAGGTTGTCAAGAAAGCGCTGGAACAGGCAAGCATCGATCCCCGGACCATCAGCTATATCGAGGCGCACGGTACAGGAACTTCTCTTGGCGACCCCATTGAGATATCGGCATTGACCGATGCGTTCGGTGCTTATTCGTCCGATAAGCAGTATTGTTCGATTGGCTCGGTCAAATCGAATATCGGCCATCTTGAGGCAGCGGCGGGGATTGCCCAGGTTGCCAAGGTGCTGCTCCAGTTCAAGCATAAAGTGCTGGTGCCAACCTTGCTCAATGCCGAGCGAACGAATCCGAATATTGATTTTGCCAATACTCCTTTTCGGGTTCAGCTGACAGCCGAGGAATGGAAAAAACCGGTGCTGGACCAGAACAACCAAATCGAGACGCCAAGACGCGCAGGTGTTAGCTCGTTCGGAGTCGGAGGGGTCAATGTCCACCTGATTATCGAGGAATATGAAGCGGAAGCCGAACGTCCACAGCGGAAGAGTGCTGCGCCGGTACTTGTTCCTCTGTCGGCCAAAAGCGACAAAATTCTAAAAGAATACGTCATCAATTTGAAAAATTACCTGACAAGCAGCTTGCCTGAAATGAGCGGGACCCCAGCAGGAGAAAGGGAAAACGATGCAGCGCCGGCTGATCTCAGAGATATAGCGTTTACACTGCAGACAGGCCGTATTGCCTTGCCGTACAGGGTTGCTTTTGTTGCCTTCGGATACGAGCAGCTTATCCAGTTACTCGATCTCTATCTGAGAACGGATGGAAATCCAAATCCGGAGAAGATGAAAGGACTCTATACCGGAAAGACAGCGTTGGCGGCAAACAGGGCACAACCGGAGAATCCTGCCGGGGAGAATGAGCATCTGACGCCGGAAGACAGGATTGTCGGTCTTGCTGAACAATGGGTACAGCGATCGGATATTCATTTGGCCGACCATTTGACCGAACTTTATGCCGGTTATCTTCCTTATCGCATCTCCTTGCCCGTGTATCCCTTTGAAAAAGAGAGACACTGGCTCTATGGTACTCATGGAGAGCCTTCATCCCCGGTTGACGTGACAAAGGCTGTGGAAGAAGTTGCTGTATCCTGGATCGATGAGTCTCAGACAATACCGCCAGCCATCTCCGATATCACAACCGACACGAGGCTGGAATCTTCCAGCCCGGCCAATACCAACGAGGCTGATGGCGCTGATATGGAATTTCTATATCAACTTGCCGATTCACCTGATGGCGAGCACCAGGGATTGATGGTCACCTATGTCCAGAAAATGGTCGCTTCATTACTGGTCTTTACGGAAGGCAGACTCCCTGATATCGAACAGGGATTTTTTGAGCTGGGCCTGGAGTCCATCGTCTCCGCACAGTTCAAAACCCTTCTCGAAGAGCGATTTCGTCTGGAGCTGGATAACCAGGTGCTGTTCAACTACCCGAATATCATCGAGTTATCGGGCCATATTCTCTCGCTGATTCAATGGGATGAGCTGGAAATATTCCTTGAAGCAGAGCAAACAGCGGGCTTGCCTGGGTTCGAAAATGTGGGACAAGAGGACAATAATGAGCTCTCCGCGGATGAACTGGATTGCCTGAGCCAGGATGTTCTGCCGGAAGAGATTGAAAATATGGGGGAAGCTGAACTGATCGCCCGGTTGCTCCAAGTGATTAGCGAGGAAGTATAAAAAAGTGAACGGAGAGGAGTTTTGAGTTCTGATGACAGTGACCAATATTGATCCAAATAAATTGCTAAAACAATCGCTTTATACCATTCAAAATTTACGCAAACAGCTTGACGACAGCCAACAGACGAGCAAGGAGCCAATCGCCGTGATTGGCATGGCTTGCCGGTTTCCCGGGGGATGCAATTCCCCCGAGGAATACTGGGAATTTTTAAAGGCAGGAGGTGAAAGTGTCATCGATGTCCCGCAGGAACGATGGAATGCCGCGGAGCATTATGATCCGGTTCCGGGGAATTTCGGCAAGAGCTATGTCCGCCAGAGTAATTTCCTCAAACGTAACGTGGCTGAATTTGATGCTAAGTTTTTTAAGATATCTCCGGCGGAAGCCAATGCAATGGATCCCCAGCAGCGCCAATTGCTTGAGGTCTGCTGGGAGGCGTTAGAAAATGCCGGTCAGAATCCAAACGCCCTGAGGGGAAGTCAAACGGGTGTCTTTATCGGAATCTTAAGTAACTGCGAGTACACCTTGCTGCCGCGGGACATTTCAAAAGTGAACCAGTACGTCGGGACCGGAACAACTTCCAGTATCGCTTCCGGCCGGATTTCCTATGTCTTTGGATGGAATGGGCCCTCGCTATCGATAGATACGGCCTGTTCGTCCTCCCTTGTCAGTACGCATCTGGCAATAGAAGCCCTGCGCAGGGGGGAATGTGACATGGCGGTTGCCGGCGGAGTCAACCTGATGCTTTCGCCCATTGCAATGTCTTCCCTCTGTATGATGAACGCCGTTGCTGCAGACGGGCGATGCAAGCCCTTCGACGCTACCGGCAGCGGTTACGGAAGGGGCGAGGGATGCGGCATTCTGGTCCTGAAGCGGCTTTCAGACGCCGAACGGGACGGGGATACGATCTATGCCTTGCTTCGGGGCGGAGCCGTCAATAATGACGGAGCGAGCAGCGGTCTGACGGTTCCCAACGGCAAGGCGCAGAGGATGGTTATCAATACGGCGCTGGAAGCCTGTTCCCTGAAACCGGAGGATGTCAGTTACCTCGAAGCCCATGGCACCGGAACCCCTTTGGGTGATCCTATCGAGATCGATGCCTTATCAAAGATCTTTGGCCAAGAAAATGGTGTAACCAAAGAGCAACCCTTGGTCATCGGTGCAGTTAAGGGCAATATCGGGCATCTTGAAAGTGCAGCCGGTATCGCGAGTCTTATCAAAGTGGTGCTCTGTCTTCATCACAAGGAAATACCGCGGATTGTCAACTCAGACACACCCAATCCCAGAATCAATTTTGAGAAGATCCCTGCAATGGTTCCACGCGAGCATATGCCGTGGAACATTGCTGACGGAATAGAAAGAGTCGCCGGGGTAAGCTCTTTCGGATTCAGCGGCACCAATGCCCACATCATTTTGTCCGAAGCTCCGGCAAAGGCACTGCCGGAGAATAAAGCCGGCCTTCCTTCCTCTATCTTATTCCTGAGCGCAAAGGACGAAAAGACACTGATCGAGTTAATCAGGCGCTATGACAGTCATTTTGAAACACATCCGGACACGGATATGGAAGACGCCTGTTATGTCACGAACGCCTGCCGGCCGGATTATATGCACCGGGCTGTGTTTCTGGGCACTTCTCTGGAGGATTTCCGTTTCGGGTTCAAGCAGGTCCTGCGTGAGGCGGAAAAAGAACAAACGATCTACTCTAACAAAAACCGCTTGCTTGGCAACAGCCAGGGGAATTTCCGCACCGGCGCCACCCGAGCCCTGTTCGCTGAACTGAATGACAGTACGGTCTATACCTCAAAAACCGACGATCAGATACAGCCTAAAATGGTCTTTTTGTTTAACGGCGATGCCGCTGAAATTCTAGAAAGCGCCAGTGACCTGTATGAACTATTTCCCATATTTAAGCAGGAACTCACCGCATGCTTACAACAGTTCGATCCGTATTATGGTCCGGCGCTCATCGATAAGCTTCTTAATATCCGGACGGCTGTCCCGGCTCAGGATATCCGGCAAGCCTGTCTTTTTTCGATCGAATATGCCTTGATGCGGCTTTTTGAATCATTCGGGATTAAGCCAGAAATCATTTTCGGTGAAAGAACGGGCAATTATATCGCCGCAGTGACAGCCGGGATTATCAGTATTGAGTCGGCAGTAAGACATTTCATCCAAGCTCAACGCGTGATGAAACAGGGGGGAAATGTAATATACGCAAGAGTTTTTCAAAAGAAAGAGGAAGCTGAGAAGATCGTAAAAGAGTTTGAAGGAGAAATTTTTCTGTCAGCGGTGTATTCCCCCTCGGAGATCGTGATATCAGGTCGAGGTACGGTGATGGAGAGCGTAATGCAAAGGTTAAGCCGAGAGGGTGTCAAGGTCACCAAGGAAGAGGGGGAGGGCTGGCCGTCCGGCTTGTACCAAGAACGAGCCAGAGATTTTAGGGGGAAATTGGAGGCGGAGGTGTATGCAAGGCCTAAATATCGCTATGTATCCGGCTTGTCCGGGGAATCGATCCGGAATTCCGAAAAAATAACCGGTGATTTCTGGGAAGAAAATCTGGTTTCGCCTATCCAATATGACAAGGCCGTGGAATTCCTTTATCAACAAGGCTACCGTTTTTTTGTGGAGGTGGGATCTTCCCCCTGCCGCGGTGAGAACGGGTTTCCCGTTTATGCAAAGGATGATCTGGTCCGTATTCCATTGCTTCAGAAGGAAAACAGCTTGCGGGGGATTCTCCAGGCCATGGCCAAACTCATTTGCCTCGGTTCCAGCATTCAATGGGAAAACTTTTATAAAGGATATGCATACCGCAAAATCATTCTGCCCAATTATCCCTTTGACCAAACACGGTATTGGATAACGCCACCATCTGTCGATTCTACAACTCCGGGATCGGATAATGATTTATTGGTAACACATCACGGCGACAGTCTTAAAGGCCGGGAGATTAACCTGCCGATAAGGCAGAAACAGTATGAGTTTGTCTTTACTCGCAATAATCTTCCTGAATTAAGGGATAACTCCGGGGTCGTCCATGTGGGATACTTTCTGGAGATGTTGGCGGGTACGATCATGAATCTTCACGGTGAGATTCAATATGCCGTGAAAGAGATGGAATTTATGAGTCCGATTATTATCCTCGAAGAAGAGATTAAGGCCATCCTGCTTGTTCTGGAGCCGGGTGATGATAACGATGTCAAGTTCCAGTTCCATAGCAGGAACCGGAATCAAAAAAACTGGAATCTTCATGTGCAGGGGGGGATTCACCTACAAGGCAACCAAACGCCATCAAAGCAAATATTCAGCTCCATCGACGGTATCAGGGATACCTGTAAGGAAAACAGGTCGGGCGAGGCTTTTTACAAGACTCTGGAAGAGCGTGGATTCCATTTTGGACCGAGTGTATGTTGGATCGATGAGATATGGTTTAATGAGAGTGAAGCCATAGTTCGCTTTAGGAATAAAACGAATAGTGAAGGCAATCGGGAGTATGCCCTGGGATGGCATCCGGGAATCATGGACAGCTGCGCGCAAGTTTTTAATTTTCTGTCGCAAGGCTGTACCGAGAAACAAAAAAAATATATGGTTGTCAATCTGGATGAATCAGCATTCGACTTTGCCAGCCATAGTGTTCCGCTTTACGCCCATATCCAACTTTCCCAACACAATGAGGCAGAAAAAGAGATCAGAGGGAGTATTCAGGTTGTAGATGGAAATGGTAATTCCGTTACTATCATTGGCGGCATCAGTCTAAAGGAATTCGATGAGGAAAAGATCGGAGCCCTGAGGGCGATTATGGAATCGGTATCCTCCTTGAAAGAGGGAAGAGACAGGGATTTCTTGAAGATATATAGCGAAACGAATCCGGAGCAGAAGTTGGCGCTTTTAACGGAGTATGTGCGGAATATCATGGCAAAGGCAATGGAGATCGAGCAACAGGATTTAAATGTCGATGAACCGTTGGCCAATCTGGGGATAGATTCTCTGATTGGATTACAGTTCCATAATAAAATCGTACAGTTGCTCTCAGTGGAGATCTCGATGTTTGAACTGATTCAATGCGGAACCGTAGCAAAGACAGCCCAAATGCTGTTAAAGCTCTTGCCTGGCGGAGAGGTGTTTGCCGGACAAATGGATGAAAGCCTTGAGTTGGCCGAATCCAAGCAGGGGGCTGATCTGTGGATCTATAATTTCAAACCCAAGAGCGAAGCAAAGATAAGGATTTTTTGTTTCCCGAATGGATATAGAAGTGCAGATATGTATGGGGAATGGCAAGATAAGCTTGGGCCTGAAATAGATGTTTGCCCGATTAAGTTGCCTGGCCTAGATTTCGAGCGTATGAAAGAAAAGACTCCCACTGATATCGATGAGCTCATGTGTTCGATTGAGGGTGTATTATCAGAATCGCTGTTTGATATTCCATGTGTATCTTTCGGCCATAGCTGGGGGTCCTTGTTTGCCTACCGGCTTGCATACAGACTCTCGAAAAACCCATCTGCCAATTTTATCAAGCTGTTCGTATCCGGTTATACGGCCCCTATTTTGCCAAATTCGGCGCTGATAAAAATTCTTGAAGAATTAAACCTGCTCGGATTTAACGGAATACCTAATTACGAAGAAATTAAGGCTAAACCTTCCTCCCATGAAATGGTCATCAAGGCTATTTCAAAAGCATGGGAATATGAGGAGGAGGGAGTCAAAGTGACCTTGCATTTATTGCTTGAGGCATGTGGTCTCATTGATAGATTTAAATACAACGATGATGAGGACTTCAATATTCCGATTGTTGGTTTTCACGGGATAGACGATTACGTAGTAACGTTGGATGAGATGAATGCATGGGAACACGTTACATCTGAATCATTTAGGCTTCATACAATGGCAGGGGATCATCAGTTCATTAACAAAAGCCAATCTGAGGACAGACTTTTGAAACTGTTGAAAGAGAATTTATTCCATTGTATAAATGATATGGAAATAAATCATGAAAAATATACAAAATGATTATACTGATGTGGTGGCGAAGCTAGCATTTCGGAAGAAAGGGAGCTGCTTTCACCGGTTTGAATTCTTGTATTACATGCATTCGAAAGATGCTATATTCAGGATAATATTGTGCTTGTCAACATTAAATGTAATAAAATATAAAAAAAGAGACATTATTGGATTCCTGTGTAAAATAGAAGTGCGGCCAACCACTCTATGCAGAGGAGAACAAGAAATGTCTCTTCGTGTACGTTAGCACAGCATTCCACTTGCTCGTGTAATGATTAAGCAAGTACCTACATATTCTAGACAGAAGACCTATATGCTGTTGTCCTTCTTAGTTAAGAGACGGAGATGGCTTCGACCCCCAAAGTGATTATTGGAAAGTACAGTATAATCTTAAAGCATTTCATAAGTTCTGTTTTTCAAAATAATGTAAAATGAAGATTAAGATTAATTTAATGAAAATGGTAGTTATTATAATTGAATTGAGCCAACAAATGGAGTCCTTTTTATTTTGTTCCTATTGATTTTTTAAATGAATAAAAGTATATTGAAAATGGAAAGTATAACTAATCATACTAGTAATACAAATCATACAAATTATACTTTTGTGAGAGGGGATAAAATGAAAGGACCAGATGGCAAATATATTTTCGGGACAGTAAAAGTAGGGGAAAAAGGACAAATCGTGATTCCTAAAGAAGCAAGAAAGATTTTTGATATTAACCCTGGAGATTCATTGCTCATATTAGGCGATGAAGCACAAGGAATTGCGATTGTAAAAAAAGACGCATTTTTTAAATTCGCGCAGAATATTTTAAGTGGACAAGAAATACGGGAGGATGGTGAAGAATAAGTGCTAGCTATTAAATTAAATAATCTCACGAAACAATATAAAGACCGTACTGTTGTGAATTCCCTTGATTTTTCCATTGAGAAAGGTGAATTTTTTGCTTTGCTTGGAGAAAATGGCGCTGGGAAAACAACCTTGATAAAAATGCTTTGCTGCCTTTTAGCTCCTACAAATGGAGACGCTCTTGTGTTGGGAAATAGTATTCGTACAAATGCTGAAGCCGTTAAACGAAAAATAAATATTTCTCCGCAAGAAACAGCCGTTGCACCGAATTTGACGATTCGAGAAAATCTAGAGTTAATCGCCGGAATTTATGGCAGCTCTAGAGGGGAAGCCAAAAAACTTGCAACGAAAATGCTTGAAACATTCAATCTGACGGAAAGACAAAAAGATAAAGCAAAAGCGTTGTCGGGCGGTATGCAGCGACGCTTAAGCATTGCAATGGGGCTTATTACGAATCCGCAAATTTTGTTTCTTGATGAACCGACACTTGGGCTTGATGTTCGTTCAAGACGTGAATTATGGGCAACGCTTTCCAAATTAAAAGGGAAAATGACGATTGTTTTAACGACGCATTATTTAGAAGAAGCTGAGGCACTTGCAGACCGTATTTGTATTTTACAAAAGGGCACGGTAAAAGATCTTGGTACAGCAGAAGGTTTGAAAAGTAAGACGAATACGACTTCGTTTGAAGAGGCATTCCTTGCTATTTGTGATCAAGAGGTGAAATATGAAAATGCTTAATTTTGCAGAGAGAAATCGAAAAGAAATTTTTCGAGATCCATTATCCATCGTTCTAGGTACGGCGTTACCATTAATTCTGTTAATTGTATTTACAAGGATTGAAAAAAACGCGCCTCTCGATATGTTTAAAGCCGAAAATTTAACACCAGGTTTGATTGTATTCAGCTTTTCATTTTTAACGATGTTTTCTGCCATTTTAATTGCGAAAGACAAAAATAGCGCGTTTTTAACAAGACTATTTGCTTCACCATTAACAATCATGGATTATGTATTAGGCTATGCGTTACCGATGATTCCACTTGCCTTATTACAAAGTATTGCTTGTTTTGTATTGGCAGTGTTTCTTGGTTTATCTTCAGGTCTAGTTAATATACTGCTCTGTATTTTAACGCTTGTGCCAATTGCAATTATGTCTATACTTCTTGGCCTATTTTCTGGTGCAATATTTACGGAAAAACAAATTTCAGGAATAGGTACAATTTATATTGCAGCAGTGTCCTTCTTAGGCGGTGCATGGATGGATATTAGCTTAATGGGTGGCACGTTTGAAAAAGTAAGTAATGCGCTTCCTTTTATTCATTCGATTCAATTAGCACGTGATGTTTTAGCGGGGAATTATGACACGTTTAATTCTCATATTTGGTGGAGTGTTGGCTATATGGTTCTTGCTTTAGTATTAGCAGGTTTTGCATTTATACGTATGTGTAGGAAATAATGTATTTTAAAGATTCATCCACCGAAATAATCAGCCTTTTTTATAAATTGAAAAGAAAATTCAAAACAAAGCAACCATTCTGATCAATATTTTTATACATGGTTGCTTTTTTCGTATGCTACTGCATAACTCTTACGGTTGCAACGTTTAGTGAAAGCAGAAACCGCAAGAACGTTATCTGCAATAGCTGCAATTCATAATTCAATGAGGTAAGAGGAGACATGGATGATTAAAACTAACAAATATTACTCTTACTTCCCATTCGGTGGAGAGGTTGGTTTTGGCAGTGAGACATGATCATCGATCATCAGAATAAAGACCTATTTGAAGATAGAATTTGAATCATTTATTTACCAGGAAGATATGGAGAGTAGATGGAATGAATAAACAGGTAAACTACATATATAAAGGCGATGATGAGAGTTGAGTCGAAGAAGGCAGCTACAGCAGATCCCGCCTGGTGATTAACCACTGTAGAAAGAGAGCCGCCAACTAGGGAAAATGTTCGTACCCCTACAAACAAACCGAAAGGTGACGTCTCCATGAAAAAGTCTATTGAGGCATATATAATATTTGGAGCGTTATTAACGAATTTATGAAAGATAAAGGACTAATTGTCGAAATATGCTTGTTTTATAAAGAAAAGTTTCATAACCCTTCCTCCTCTCCTGTGGACTTGGGGATAGTTGTATTCCAAAAACTGTATGCAGGTTGTTTTAAATATCGAATACAATAATACAAATGAAACTACTCTTTCATATGATTGACTGCTTACAAATAATTTGCCTCGTGACTATCATTTGAATAGTGAACATAACGATGATGCCAAAGTTGCCCCGTTAGACTTAACAGATTCAGACATCACACTTTATGCCGATGCATATGAAGTGACAAGTGATGTTTCCGGTAGTAAGAAAATCTTTATTTATGGGACATATAATTGGAAAGTCAAACCTAATTTCGCTTTTACAGATAAGATGTCAATTGGATATCCAGTAACAAATGAATGGTACTTGAAAACCTCAGGAGGGAGCATCTTAGAGCATTACAGTCAAAATTGCAACTATAGTGGAAAATGGTATTGCGATGAATCAAGAACGCCATCTGATCATGATATTGGTCAAGGAGTCGCAGCAGCATATGATATATGGCTAGACTCAAGTTTGAAATCTGGTGAAACTCAGCAGTCTGTATACACCACTAAGATGAGTGGTAAATCAAACATCTTATTGAGATACGGTCACAGGTATCTGACCGGAACTCCTTCTATAGGGGTGTATCCTAGTGGATTAAGTGTAACGCCGGAGTTTGGCACCGAAACATTAGACTACAAAATTACAATATCGTGGTAATATAATTTAATATACGGGGGGGATTCCCCTCGTATATTATCATGAGGAGCTGAATTATGAAGATATTTGGATACACTTTATTATCTGCTGTAGTCTCGTTTGTTGTATTTCATATTATACTTGCACTTTTGAAGGCATCGACTACTCAAGACGTAATTATTTCAATAGTAACTACCATTTCATTGCAACTTTCTGTGATATTAGGAATATTATTAACAAAAAAGAAATAGATTTAATTTTGAAAAGCATGAAACCAACAATCGACTTAAGTTACAAAATAAAATATAAATAAAATGTATTTGTCGCTGTATGTTTCTAACGTCTTTTCTACCAACAGACGAGCCGTTTCCAAATCTGGGGCATCCAGAATTATGGATAAAGTGCTGAAGAATAGCCCGCACAAGGCCTCCAAGCTGGTCAGAGACCATGTAATCTACACCCCGTAATCCACGCTGTTTGAGTTGTTGGAAGAACGCTCCCCAAGTCTCTTCATATTCCGAGTCACCGAGCATATGACCGAGCACTTCACGTATCCGTCGTTATTTACTCCTATCGCGATTAAGAGCCCACGAGAACGCACACGACCGTCTTCTTGCACCTTCAAGTACATGGCATCTATCAGCATTAACGGAAATTGGCTGTCACCCAGCGGACGTTTCCTCACTTGAATTCTTGTCTCATGTCATTCATTTTCTAAACGTACATTTTAAAGTTCAGAATTTTCAGTTGGTTGTTGCGACTTTTAATGAAAGAGCAAAAAAAAGATATGAGCGCTGCTGGATTTATGAAAGGAGTATCTTTTACAAGCAAGGTAGGTGATCAAGAAATTGAGTTCCTATCGATGAAATATTCCTTGAAAGATGAATAAGGCAATATGGTTAGAGTCCATGATCCGAAAGGTATGGATATGTTTCTGATCGAAATAGGACATCCATCCTTATCGATCAAAGATGAAATGGAAGGATTTTGAACTAAATTTACTCATTCCTGGTCTTATTTTATTTGTTCAACATATAATGATGGCAGATTGCATGGAAAGGAGTGAAATTTCTATGGGTAATGAACATAACACCGACGATGAATTGGAGAAGAAAAAGCGTGACGAAGAAGCTTTGGAGAAAAAGCAAAAACGTGACGAAGAAGCTTTAGAGAAGAAGAAAAAACGTGACGAAGAAGCTTTGGCTAAGAAGCAAAATCGCGCTGATACTGACGAAAAAACTGACGATGATACTGACGAAAAAACTGACGATGATAGTGATGATGATTAGATCGATAAATAAAACGCGCTTGGTCCTTTGAACTTCGACTCTAAATGCAGAATACCGAATTAAATACCTACGCAGTGAAGAGATGGCTCCTGAATTCATCAGGAGTCCTCTTATTTATGTCCACAGGTATCTTTCTGAGTTGGAGTACTTGATGTGCTCGTTTATTATGGTTTCGGTTCGTTTCGTTGATTAGCTCGAAACGCTCTGATGGTGTCAATGTTTTCCAGCTTCGCTAGCTCTCCAGTGCGTTGAGCTTTTTTAGGAGATCATTTTCCGCTTCTTGGAGTTTGATTCTTACCCTCGTTTTAACTTTTCCTCCCGCGGCTATAGAGGCTCACGCCAGCAGCCATAGACGTTCTCCTGACCGCCAACGTAGTAGCAGAGAGTCTGGCGGTGTCCTTCCTCGTCGATGCCCGTGGCAAAACACCGCTACCGTGCCGCGTTAACTTTGCTTACAGACCGTCCAGGTAAGTGAGGCATACCGTTTCTGCATGGGACTTGCCAGTTCTTGAAAACTTCAAACACAGTAGCGCTGATACTGACGGTGGTGGGGGAGTAGTGGCTGCCAAATATATTCTCGATGAATCGGGCGACATCGCGGGTCCCCATGCCGCTTTTATAGATCTGGATGACGGGTCCCTCCAGCCATCCGCCTTGTAGGGCTCATAATCCTTGCGTTTGGAACTGACCGTTACGGTCAAGTGGAACTTCGAGCTTCTTGATATTGACGTATTTGATGTGCAGGCCACGGTATCCTTTGCGGTTGTTACGCTGCTCTTCCTGTTTGCCCTCCATGAATTGCTTATGTACAACTTTAACAAATAATTACAGGTAATATTCAACAATATACTATACAACATTTTTTACATAGATTGGATAGCATGTTTCCGAATAAAGTAGTTATCGAGTAGAGTCCTCTCTTGGTGATCTCGCAATCCAGAGTATACCCTACTTTTTTTGTGCCTTACTAGGCTCCAATTCATGGTACAAAAACTACTATCAGAACCTTGATTCACCACTACGAATGAAACACGAATTTCATTCGAACGAGCTCGTCAATCATAGCTGCACCATAGTGCAACATAATCAGCTATACTTTGATGACTTCGCCCTGAACAAGCAGAGACATCGCTTAATATAATAATCTTGTAGTAGAGAGGAGGAGAATGTTTTGGGGAGAAAAGACGATAAATGTGACTTGAATAAGGATATATCATTATATAACGGTAATGACGCTGACGCTGATGCAGATGCAGATGCAGATGCGGACGCTGACGCCGACGCCGATGTGAAGACCTATGCGAAAGCTGATGCGGATGCTAATGCAAAAGCGATAGCCGATGCAGATGCCAAAGCTGATGCAGATGCGGATGCCGACGCCGATGCCGATGCGGATGCCGACGCCGACGCGAAAGCTGACGCTGATGCCGATGCCGATGCCGATGCGGATGCTGAATCTGATGCCGACGCTGATGCCGATGCCGATGCTGACGCGGATGCGGATGCGGATGCCGACGCGAAAGCTGAATCTGATGCTGACGCTGATGCCGATGCGGATGCTGAATCTGATGCCGACGCCGACGCCGACGCCGACGCCGATGCGGATGCGGACGCCGATGCCGATGCGGATGCTGAATCTGATGCTGACGCTGATGCCGATGCGGATGCTGAATCTGATGCCGACGCCGATGCTGATGCGGATGCCGATGCGGATGCGGATGCGGATGCGGATGCCGATGCGGATGCGGATGCGGATGCGGATGCGGATGCCGATGCGGATGCTGATGCGGATGCGGATGCGGATGCTGACGCCGATGCCGACGCGGATGCTGACGCGGATGCCGACGCGGATGCGGATGCTGACGCCGATGCCGACGCTGATGCGGATGCGGATGCTGACGCTGATGCGGATGCTGACGCTGACGCCGATGCGGATGCTGACGCCGATGCGGATGCGGATGCCGATGCTGACGCTGATGCGGATGCGGATGCGGATGCGGATGCTGACGCCGATGCGGATGCGGATGCGGATGCGGATGCTGACGCTGATGCCGACGCCGACGCCGACGCGGATGCGGATGCTGACGCCGACGCGGATGCTGACGCTGATGCGGATGCGGATGCTGACGCCGACGCGGATGCTGACGCTGATGCCGACGCTGATGCGGATGCTGACGCCGACGCTGATGCGGATGCGGATGCGGATGCTGACGCTGATGCTGACGCCGATGCGGATGCTGATGCTGACGCAGATGCCGACGCGGATGCGGATGCGGATGCTGACGCCGACGCTGATGCTGACGCCGATGCCGACGCCGATGCGGATGCGGATGCTGACGCTGATGCCGACGCTGATGCGGATGCTGACGCCGACGCGGATGCTGACGCAGATGCCGACGCCGACGCCGATGCGGATGCTGACGCCGACGCGGATGCTGACGCCGATGCTGACGCTGATGCGGATGCTGACGCTGACGCAGATGCCGACGCCGACGCTGATGCTGACGCCGATTCGACAGCTTGTGCGGATGCGAAAGCCGACGCAGATGCCGACGCGGATGCTGACGCAGATGCTGACGCCGATGCTGACGCCGACGCGGATGCTGACGCCGATGCCGACGCCGACGCCGATGCTGACGCCGACGCGGATGCTGACGCCGATGCCGACGCCGACGCCGATGCGGATGCGGACGCGGATGCTGACGCCGATGCGGATGCTGACGCCGACGCTGATGCTGACGCCGACGCGGATGCGGACGCGGATGCTGACGCCGATGCTGATGCTGACGCTGATGCTGATGCTGATGCGGATGCGGATGCTGACGCCGACGCGGATGCTGACGCCGACGCGGATGCTGACGCCGATGCGGATGCGGACGCGGATGCGGATGCGGATGCTGACGCCGACGCTGATGCAGATGCTGACGCTGATGCTGATGCTGATGCGGATGCGGATGCTGATGCTGACGCAGATGCTGATGCTGACGCTGACGCCGACGCTGATGCGGATGCTGATGCGGATGCTGACGCCGATGCGGATGCTGACGCTGATGCGGATGCGGACGCCGATGCCGATGCGGATGCTGATGCGGATGCTGACGCTGATGCGGATGCAGATGCTGATGCGGATGCGGACGCTGATGCGGATGCTGACGCTGATGCGGATGCGGATGCTGACGCTGACGCAGATGCTGATGCGGATGCGGACGCCGACGCCGACGCTGATGCGGATGCTGACGCTGATGCGGATGCTGACGCCGATGCGGATGCTGACGCCGATGCTGATGCTGACGCCGATGCGGATGCTGACGCCGATGCGGATGCTGACGCCGATGCGGATGCTGACGCAGATGCGGATGCGGATGCCGATGCTGATGCTGACGCCGATGCTGACGCTGATGCAGATGCCGATGCCGATGCTGACGCTGATGCGGATGCTGACGCCGATGCTGATGCGGACGCTGATGCCGATGCGGATGCGGATGCTGACGCCGATGCGGATGCGGATGCAGATGCTGACGCTGATGCGGATGCTGACGCCGATGCGGACGCTGATGCTGACGCCGATGCTGACGCTGATGCGGATGCTGATGCGGACGCTGATGCGGATGCGGATGCGGATGCGGATGCTGATGCTGACGCTGATGCGGATGCTGACGCCGATGCGGATGCCGATGCAGATGCGGATGCGGATGCTGATGCGGATGCCGATGCGGACGCCGATGCGGATGCTGACGCTGATGCCGATGCAGATGCTGACGCTGACGCTGACGCTGACGCTGAATCTGACGCCGATGCAGACGCTGATGCAGACGCTGATGCAGACGCTGACGCTGAATCTGACGCCGATGCAGACGCTGATGCAGACGCTGATGCTGACGCCGATGCGGATGCTGACGCTGAATCTGATGCCGACGCCGATGCCGATGCGGATGCTGACGCTGACGCCGATGCGGATGCAGACGCTGACGCCGATGCGGATGCAGACGCTGACGCCGATGCGGATGCAGATGCAGATGCTGACGCCGACGCCGATGCGGATGCGGATGCTGACGCCGACGCCGATGCGGATGCTGACGCCGATGCGGATGCGGATGCAGACGCTGACGCTGAATCTGACGCCGATGCGGATGCGGATGCTGACGCTGAATCTGACGCCGACGCCGATGCGGATGCAGACGCTGATGCAGATGCAGACGCTGATGCGGATGCTGACGCTGAATCTGATGCCGATGCTGACGCCGATGCGGATGCCGACGCTGATGCGGATGCGGATGCAGATGCGGATGCGGATGCCGATGCGGATGCAGATGCGGATGCAGACGCCGATGCGGATGCAGACGCTGAATCTGATGCCGATGCTGACGCCGATGCGGATGCCGATGCGGATGCAGATGCGGATGCTGACGCCGATGCGGATGCTGACGCTGAATCTGACGCCGACGCTGACGCTGACGCTGATGCTGACGCTGATGCGGATGCGGATGCCGATGCTGAATCTGATGCCGACGCTGATGCAGACGCCGATGCGGATGCAGACGCTGACGCCGACGCCGATGCAGACGCTGAATCTGACGCAGATGCCGACGCAGATGCGGATGCTGATGCAGACGCGGACGCGGACGCCGACGCCGATGCGGATGCGGATGCCGACGCCGACGCCGATGCAGACGCGGACGCCGACGCCGATGCAGACGCTGACGCCGACGCTGATGCAGACGCTGACGCTGATGCGGATGCGGATGCTGACGCTGACGCTGACGCTGAATCTGATGCCGACGCTGATGCAGACGCTGATGCGGATGCCGACGCGGACGCCGATGCCGACGCCGACGCCGATGCTGACGCCGATGCCGATGCGGATGCGGATGCTGACGCCGACGCGGACGCTGATTCCGATGCGGATGCTGACGCCGACGCGGACGCTGATTCCGATGCGGATGCGGATGCAGACGCTGATGCGGATGCGGATGCTGACGCTGATGCGGATGCGGATGCTGACGCTGATTCCGATGCGGATGCAAAAGCTGACTCTGGGCACAATACTTTTACAAACGGGAACAATACCATCATCAACTACACCGATAATACTGGTGCATATATCGCTATGACAATGTATGCAATTACTATGTTGGAAGCCGTAAAGGGAAGCCACAATTCAAACAGGATAGATGCCCTAATCTCCAACCTAACTAATACACTGAATGGGTTGATACAAGGAGAAAACGGTAATCGCAAAGTTATCCTTGATACTATTAATTCTCTCAAAAAAGAGAAAGATTGAGGGGGATTGTATGACACGAACAAATGTCTCACGCTGTACGATTCCTACGAATAAAGATAACGACAGCCTTTATGTGAAAGTTAAGAACAATAACGGAAAATCTAGTCGTCAATTCGAAATGAATGTATACGATAAAGATTCTTCAACAAAAGAATCATTACCCATATATGTAGATGACCAACTTACACTTACCGATACCCTGGAGCCGGGAGCAGAAAAAGTCTATAAAGTAGACGTATCGAGTGTGGATGGAAAGGTTATTTTCGAGATTATTCAAAAAACGGGCGGCTCAGGTATTAAAGTTTCCAGAAATAGCAAAAATCCATCTACTTTAGAATTGAAAATTAAATAAACTCTCATGACCCGACCGGGTCAAAGGCTATGATGAATAATCATAGCCTTTTTTACGCGCTTGGCAGCAGCGTTTAGCTGTCTGATAGTGCAATGGCCCCGGAATCTCTTTTAAATAAGCGACATATGGATCGAGCTCTGTTGGTTTTCCAACAGCCGTTATGTTTGCTAATTCTGTAGAGTCGATGTGAATTCAACTGTGATGGACATGCTTCGTTAAGTGGAGGTAATCTTCCTGCGCGTGCTACCGGTTACGCTACACCTGAAAGTTGGAAGAGACGATAGCTTAATTAATATGGTGAGTATTTCTAGGAAGTCGCTGACAACCTATAACACCGTATTCACGCTACAGGGCTACCGCCTCTTGGTTGACAGTTGTATAATCGTGGGAGAAGCTCAGTCAACAAACGGCCCAGCCTAAGATAAGAGCTATTCTAAGGCTGGGTGTTTCGTGAATACAAGAACTTTATGCGTAATGCCTGAAAGAAAGCAATTCAAGAGAGGTTCAATCCAACCGGATAAACATTTTTGGGGCTTGGTTCCTACAAATGTTGATTGGCTAAGTGATCAAAAAGAAAAAGAGTTGGTAATGAAACGATTTAACTCGGATCGAGAGATAGAGATTTTGCCAATATTAATGTGTCCAGATGATTGTGATTTATGGTCCACTGTTATTGTTGCAGAAGTAGTTACTTGTACTAAGTACGTAATGTGGAGACGAATTGGGGGATATATAATGAATAAAATGATTGAGTATGGTTTTTTGTGCACTAGTAAGGATGAAAAGGCATTAATGAATGCTCTTTACAAATTTTTAGAACCACTAAATAGAACGTTCTCAAAAACTAACAATAAAGGCATGTTGACTGCGAGATTGCCATATGTTTATAAATATTTTTATTGGAATTTGAATAAAGAAAAGCAAGTATATGTAGAAATGTACCCAAATAAAGATTTAGAAGGAAAATGTAAGTTTTCAAATGAAGACGTTGGGTGGGTATTGTTTGCTAATCTAAAAGATCAAGCGCCACCATATCATGTTCCTTTCGAGGAACAAGAAAAATATCTTAATGATTTACTAAGTTCATCGAATTTTGATTATGTAAAACTATATGAATACAGCGATGGAGAAGAAAGACTATAAGTTGCATGTGCTGTAGTGAGAAAAATCGTAATTATAGGATCCGGAGGAGCTTGAAAATCCACATAGTTAGGATGATCATCGGATGAAAATTTTGCTCGTGGAAGATGATAAAACGATCGCGTCTGGCCTTGAATATTCGCTGCAGCAAGATCACTTTGCTACTGTTCTTTGCCACGATGTTGCATCTGCAGAAAAGGTGTTAGCTGAAGATATCGATCAATTCGCTTTATGTTTGTTTGATTTATCGCTTCCGGATGGAAGCGGCTATGAATTGTGCAAAATGGTGAAAGATCGAAGAGATATTCCGGTCATCTTTTTAACGGTGATCGACGATGAGGTCAATGTCGTAATGGGGCTTGATATGGGAGCCGATGATTATATTACGAAGCCCTTTCGTATTCGTGAGCTTCTCTCACGGATTAAATCCGTCTTGCGGAGATACCATAAGCAGCCTCAGACAAAAGCGATCATTGAGATAGAAAATGTCCGCATTAATACGCTTGAAGGAAAGGTTTCTAAAAATGGCGCTGAAATTCCGCTCACGGCTTTAGAGTATCGCTTGCTGCTTATTTTTGGCAATCATATTGGACAGGTGCTGTCAAGAACTCAGCTGTTAGAGCAAATTTGGGATGTGGCAGGGGACTTCGTGAATGATAATACATTAACGGTTTATATAAAGAGGCTGCGGGAAAAGCTGGAGGATCATCCGCAAAATCCGACGCTGATCAAAACCGTGCGCGGTCTAGGATATAAGGTTGGTGATTAGATGCTGCGTAATCGGGAGATTCAAATTCTATTGCTAGCCATGTGTTCGATCAGCTTAGCGGCGATCTTTGCTGGAGCTTTGATTTCGTCTGTCGCTGCGGTGCTCGTATTCATTACTTCTGCCTTGCTCATGGGAAGTAGTCTCATATTTACGAGGTGGAGATATCGCGAAATCGAAAAGCTGTCTATCTATTTGCGTCAAATTAGCAGTGGTAATTATTCTCTTGATGTCCGTGATAATCAAGAAGGCGAGCTTAGCATTTTAAAGAATGATATTTATAAAGTGACACTTATGCTATCAGAGCAGAGAGCACTTTTGCAGCAAGACAAAATTCAGCTGACGGATGCTATTTCTGATATATCTCATCAGCTCAAAACGCCGCTTACTTCCATGACGGTGATGGCCGATTTGTTAAGTGACCCTGAGCTGCCTCTAGCGAAAAGAATGGAATTCACTCGCAATATTCGTATTCAGCTTGAACGAATCGATTGGCTTGTTTCTTCCTTATTAAAGCTTTCGAAAATGGACGCAAAGACGATTCAATTCAAAAAAGATCAAATAACGGTGAAAAAGCTTATCCAAAAGGCGTTAGAGCCAGTTCTCATTCCGATGGATATAAAAGAAATAACGGTTTCGATCAAGGGTGAAGACAACGTCACTTTTCTTGGCGATCTCAATTGGACAGCTGAAGCGGTCATCAATATTTTGAAAAACGGTGTGGAGCACACACAAGCAGGCGGAGTCATCGCCATTTCTTTTTCCGAGAACGCGTTATTTACGGAAATTATTATCGAAGATAGCGGAAAAGGAATTCCGAAGGAAGATTTGCCCTATGTTTTCAAACGTTTTTATAAAGGGAAGAATGCGGGTGAAGGCAGCATCGGCATTGGTCTTTCGATGGCTCACAGCATTATTGCAAGTCAAAACGGAGTGATTGACATTGCGAGCGAAAGGGAAAAGGGGACACAGTTTCGGATTAAATTTTATAAACAGGTGATTTAAGCCCAAGTGACTAAATTGTCATTTTAGCAGTCACTTGAAAGTCATTTTAGACAGATAAAATGATATCCATCAGCAAAGCTATGGAGGTTTTACAATGGAAATTTTAAAAATAGAACATCTGTCTAAAATTTATGGAAAAGGCGAATCAGCGGTAAGGGCGCTTGATGATGTTTCTTTTTCGGTCCAAAAAGGTGAATTTGTCGCGATTATTGGTCCGTCCGGATCGGGGAAATCAACGCTTCTGCATTTGCTGGGCGGTGTGGATCGGCCGACCAGCGGACAAGTCCTCGTTGATAACACGGACATGTATAACTTGAATGAAACCCAGCTGGCCATTTTTAGACGTAGGCAAATCGGCTTGATTTACCAGTTTTACAATCTGATTCCCGTCTTAACGGTGGAAGAAAATATTACGCTGCCACTCTTGCTCGATAAACAAAAGGCAGATAAGAAGCAGTTTGATAATCTCGTGAAGACTTTGAATCTGCAACATCGTTTAAACCACCTGCCTAATCAACTATCCGGCGGACAGCAGCAAAGGGTCTCGATTGGCAGAGCGCTCATTAGCAATCCTGCGATTATGCTGGCTGACGAGCCAACCGGTAATCTGGATAGTAAGAATAGCAGTGAAATTATGGACTTATTAAAAATGTGCAACAAAACCTATCAACAGACCCTGATCATGATTACCCATGATGAACGAATTGCTCTGCAAGCTGACAGGGTCATTTCGATTGAAGATGGACGGATTGCCAAGGATGAGGTGATCCACCCATGAATATTGTCAATAAACTAACAGTTAGACATTTGAAGCAAAACAAGAAACGAACGCTTGTGACCATCATTGGTGTCATGATTTCGGTTTCTATGGTGACAGCTGTTGCAATACTTGGTTTTTCTTTTTTGGATGTAATGAAAAGGCAAACAATCGCGGATAAAGGGGAATGGCATGTCCTATACAAGGATGTAAACAAGGAACAACTTGAAGCGATTAAAAATGATGACGCAACAAAAACAGTTGTGATCACAAGAGATCTTGGCTATGCCCCTTTAAAGGGGGGACAAAATACAAACAAGCCCTATTTGTTTATCAAGGAGTATAGTACACAAGGTTTTACCAAATTTCCGATTGAATTGAGTAAGGGGCGTCTTCCGAAAACAGACAATGAAGTCGTTATTTCAGAGGCCATTGCTGCGAACGCAAAGGTAAAATACGAGATCGGCGATCATATAAGCCTTCAGGTTGGCGAACGATTCAGGGAAGGCAACGATCATTCGCTGGATCAATCTGAACCATTACGAATCGAAAATGGTAAAATAACTGAAACCTTAAAAAATGTGACCACAAGGGACTACACGGTTGTAGGCTTCATCAAACGTCCCACATGGGAACCGACCTGGGCGCCGGGCTATACAATGATTAGCTATGTGGATGAAAGCATAATGGGAGCAAATGATAAAGTCAATGCGGCGGTTATTTTAAAAAAAGTAAATAACTCATCGTTTGCTCATGCGGAACATGCAGCAGAGAAGAACAAAATCGAATCCATCCAATTTAATGATGATTTGCTTCACTATTATGGCACGATCAATAAATCCGGCTTGCGCAGCACCGTTTTTCCGTTATCAGCCATCATTATGGCCGTGATTATGATTGGCTCCGTTTCGTTAATCTATAATGCGTTTGCGATTTCCGTCTCGGAACGTTCTCGACATTTAGGAATGCTTGCGAGTGTAGGGGCTACAAAAAGCCAGAAGAGAAATTCGGTGTTTTTTGAGGGTGTAATCATTGGCTTGATCAGTATTCCCGTTGGCATCCTATGTGGTCTTGCCGGGATCAGTATTACCTTTCAGTTCATTAACTCCATGATGCAAGGGGCTTTAGGAATTACTGAAAAGTTAACAGTAATCGTTACACCAGTATCGCTTGTGATTGCCTGTGCTGTTTCCATGATGACAATTTTCATTTCAACGTATCTCCCAGCCATAAAAGCATCTAAGCTCTCCGCCATTGATGCGATTCGCCAAACAACCGATGTGAAGCTTACGGGGAAAGCAGTGAAAACGTCGAAGTTCATTCGCAAGCTCTTCGGAATCGAAGCGGAGATAGGATTGAAAAACTTAAAAAGAAACAAACGGAGATACCATGCAACCGTATTTTCACTCGTCATTAGCATCGTTCTGTTTCTAGTGGTATCATTTTTCACCTCCAACTTGAAAGAATCCTTGGAACTCTCACAGGATGGTGTAAATTATGATATTCAAGTATCGAACGACAATGAAAAAATAATCGATGATCAGCTGGTTCAATCGATTGCATCCCTTAATGACGTCACGGAATACAGCGTGGTTAACGATTTATATGTGAACGCTTGGATTGAAGAAGCATCCATCGCTGATGAATTGAAAGAGATGGTAAAGAAGGATAAGAGCAGGCTTAAGGACGGAAAATATCCCTACTATATTCGAATAAATGCATTAAACGATTCTAACCTGAAGGCTTATGCAAAAGCGGTTGGTGCGGATTACGAACAGCTAACGGACCCGAAACATTTGGCGGCAATCGGGATTGATACCATCCATTATAAAGATATGGAAACAGAAAAATATGTCGAAACGAAGGCCATTCATACGAAAGTTGGCCAAAGTATCGATCTAACCTATACAGATATAGATGGGGACTCAGAAAAAGAAATAAATTTAAACAAAGTGAAAATAGCTGCATTCACCGATCAATATCCTATGGGGATTATTTCAGAAGGGGTAGGCGGGTTAAATATTATCGTCTCAGAGCGAGTCATGGATCAATTGATGAACGATAAGGTGAAGGATGACATTCAGACGTACCTGTTCCTGAAAAGTACGGATCCGATGAAAACACAACAGGAAATCGAAGAAATGAAAGAGACGAATTTGTATGTTCACAATATGTATCAATATCGAAAACAGAACGAACAGAAGATGATGTTAATGTCCGTATTTTCTTATGGCTTTATCGTATTAATTTCAGTGATTTCGATCGCGAATATTTTTAATACGATCTCAACGAGCATATCCCTGCGCAAGCGGGAATTTGCGATGCTGAAATCCGTTGGAATTACGCCAAAAGGCTTTAATAAAATGATGAACTATGAAAGTGTTTTTTATGGAATCAAGTCGCTGCTTTACGGGCTTCCCATCAGCTTAGTCGTGATGTATTTGATCTATAGGTCAATGATGAACAAATTTAGCTATGGATTCGTATTTCCTTGGATAAGTATTATTTATGTCATTGCTGCCGTATTTGTCATTGTTAGTTCGGCAATGCTATATTCCAGCGCAAAAGTAAAAAAGGAAAACATTAGTGATGCATTAAAGCAGGAGAGTATATAGGATTGAAACAACCTCTATAGATGATTATTCTAATAAGCGTAAACATGACGAGAGCATGTTTACGCTTATTTTTACGCGGCCGATTGAAATGAACCCTTGGCTAAATAGATGGCCAGGAACGCGACAACGGCACTGGAGATCAGGAACAGACAGGGGATCGGCAGATGCTCGGCCCATAGGCCGGACAAGAGCAAGCCAAGCGGCAATACGAGCTTCATGAACATCGAAGAAGTGCCTGCGACGCGTCCCAGCAAATGATTGGGGGTAGATTCCTAGCGAATCGCCAAATAAATGATATTGATGATAGCATGGCATGGAAAATGGCGCCTCGCTTCCATTTTTTACGCAGCATCTTCAGGCCCTTCGCGCCGGCAATGCCGCCGAACGCGGAGACGGAGAACATCCAGCCCACCTCTTGCGGCGACGATCCCAGCCCATCTACGGCATAAAATATAAGCACGCCGATCACGAGACTCGTTGCAAAATTGGTAAATAGAATGGTTAATGTCGGCGGAAGCAGCGTCTGATTGCCGAACAGCTCGGCAATCCCTTCCTTCATATCTTGCCACAGGGTCTGCCCTGTCTTCTGTTGAAAAAGGGGCTGTATGAAGTGATTCGCCTTTATTTTCAAGCGCTGTGGCATAAAGACGATTTTCAAAAGGCGTTTCAGCTCATTGCGGAGCATGATATGTTCCAAGACGAGGAGATCAAGCGGCTGATCGAGGAGGCGTATGGCCTGCACCATATTATACATAATGCGAAGCCATTGGATGTGTTCCGCTATCCGTATCCGAATACGCGCGTCGTGCTCGATCCGCTGCACACGATTTCGCGGCATGATGTCCATTTCGTTGAACAGTTGTTCGAACCGCTGATTCGGTTCGATATGGAGCTTCAACAGGCGGTATCCAATCTTGCGCAAGCTGTCGGCAGCGATGACGAAGGATTGCGCTTCCATGATGGCTCTGCCGTTACAAGCCAAGATGTCGCAGCTACATTGAGGCGAGCCGTGAACAGGGGCAGGATGTTCGTCACTATCGAGCGCATTACGATGCAGGATGACGGCTCCTTGGCGATACAGCTGAAGGAATGCAACTACTTATTCCCGAGAATATTGTGCAGCCCGAAGCTGTCCATTGTGCCGTTCCGTTGGATTGAGGATGGCGAAATCGGTATCCCCGCAGGAGCGGGGCCATTCCGTCTGGCATCCCAAACGGATACGTTGATCAAGCTGGAGTGGATGCCAACGGGAAAATAGACTATCGTGCCATCGTGAAGAGCCATCATTCATCGCGCCAATGAACCAAGGGGAGCCGCTAGAGCTCCCCTTCGATAATCTTCGTCAAATAGTCATCAGGATTATTTTTTAGTTGAGACTATTTAAATAAATTCAGCGTCGTAATAATGATTGGCACGGCAAACACATCGATAAGAAAGGCGCCTACAATGGGAACGATCAGATATGCTTTGCGGGAAGGCCCGAAGCGCTCCGTTACCGCAGCCATATTGGCCATGGCATTGGGCGTGGCGCCGAGGCCATGGCCCGTAAAACCGGCGACCATCACGGCGGCGTCATAGTTTTTGCCCAGCATCTTGAACAAAATGAAAATCCCGAATAGAACGATAAATAGGACTTGTACCAGCACGATGGCGAGAATCGGAAGCGCAAGATCGGCTACTTCCCATAGCTTGATGCTCATGAGCGCCATAGACAGGAAGATGCCAAGCGTCACGTCACTAACCAGGTTGATGCTCTTCATGTCGATGGCATTCGGATTGAGTTTATCCACGATGTTGCGGACGATAACGGCCACAAACATGGATCCGACATATCCAGGAAGGACAAAGCCTGTCGCTGACGTGAACAGCTCTCCCAAATATGACCCTATCGCCATACAGAATGTAATGAGCAGCACTTGGATGAAGAAGGTATTTGTCGTTATCGGTTGAACGTTTTCTTCCACGTCCGCTGCTTCTTCTTTTGTTTCCGTCGGCTTCAAATTGTATTTAGCCATTAAATATTTTACCGTCGGGCCGCCAACCAGACCGCCGGCGATAAGACCGAAGGTAGCTGCCGCGATCCCAATAGACAATGCCGAGTGGATTCCCATATCTTCAATCGTTTGTCCAAATGCGCTTGCCGCTCCATGTCCGCCTTCCATAGATACGGCTCCTGCCATCATCCCGATCAGCGGATGAATGCCGAATAATGAAGCGAGGGAAACCCCGATCACGTTTTGCGCTAAAGCCAGGAATCCGCAGGCAAGCCAGTAAATGACGAGCAGCTTGCCGCCTAATTTGATGAGTTGAAAGCTTGCGCCCAATCCTACTGTGGTGAAGAACGTGAGCATGAATAGACTTTGGAGCGAGGTATCCAATGCAATTTCCAAAAGACCCGCCGTTTTCAGGATCGTAGCCAGGATGGCAAACAGCAGACCCCCGACAACGGGCGCCGGAATACAAAACTTTTGCAGTACTCCCGATTTTCTGACGATGACGGTTCCTAGTACGAGCAGGGCTACGGCCAAAAATATCGTATTCACTTGATTAAGTGCCAGTGTCATCATTGTTCCTCCCCATAAATGCCATAATGGCTTCATTCGTCAAGTATGCACCTAGCTTTATGGTTCTTCCGTTCTCGTCAACAGCCGGATTCACCTCGCAAATATCGAAAGAAAGCGCTTTCTCGTGAGAAGCGACAGTGCGGATAAGGGCACGAACAACCATCGGCGTTAACCCGAAAGGAGACGGAGCGCTGACTCCCGGCGCAAATGCCGCATTGAGAACATCGGTACAAAGGGTGAGCATGACATAATCCTGTTGCTCCATGAACGCTAGTAATGCAGAAGTGATGTCATCCATCCGTCCTTCATGCATCTCTTCCTCGCAAATATAGCAGGCACCGAGCTCGTCCGCCTTGTCAAACAGCTCCTGTGTATTTCCGAAACGCTGGATGCCAAGCACAAAATAGCGGCTATTGCTGTCTTGTTCCAATATTTGTCGGAACATCGTTCCTGATGAAGGCTGATTGTCGTAGGGGCGCAAGTCGAAATGGGCGTCAATGTTGATGATTCCTAACGAAGCATCTGGTCCTATATGTTCCCGGACACCTAAATAATGTCCATACAGCGTCTCATGTCCTCCGCCTAAAAGAATGGGAGTCGCGGATTTTGAAAAGAGGTCAGAGACGGCATGGCCCAATGCTTCCTGGGCTTCTTCAAGCTTTTCGTAGGGACAAACCACATTGCCCGCATCGACAAGGCGATGGCCTTCCGCTGCTCTCCAGGGGAGGCTTGCGAGCGCTTGTCTGATTGCATTCGGAGCGTTCCCTGCGCCTAATCTTCCTTGATTGCGCCGAACGCCTTCCTCGCATTCAAAACCGATGATGGCGCAAGTGTTAGTAGAGGAGGTCTTCCATGGTGTATCCAGCTCCACCCGTTCCACGATTTGATGGTAGCGAAAGCTGCTTCTTCTTTCCGTATGATCCGTTCGGCCGGTCCATACATCGGCTCCAATATGTTTTCGCAATGTCCCCACCCTTTCTGCATATTCTGTTGTTTCATTATATGATGACATTCTTATAATTTAAAATATATAATATAAATAAATTAATAGCTTTAAGTTATAAATCGAAGGGGAGATCGGTTTTGGACATCAAACAATTACATTATTTTGTGACGGTCGCCGATCAGTTGAGCTATTCCAAAGCCGCACAAAAACTGCATATATCACAGCCTTCTTTAAGCAATGCCATTAAAAATTTGGAGCATGAGGTCGGCTCGCCGTTGCTTGAACGAAGCACGAGAAAAATCGAATTGACGGACGCCGGCAACGTATTGTATCAAAAATCGATTCGGCTTCTTTCCCAAATGAACATTTTGAAAAAAGAGATGGAAGAAGTAAAGCTGACAGGCAGCGGGGAGCTTGTGATTGGCATGATCGAGTCCGTGAGGCAGTGGGTTCCGAAGGTGATCCGTGAATATCAAGGCCGCTTTCCTTCGATTCATATTAAGCTGATGGAGGTGCTGAGCAGAAAGGCGGTAGTCGATTCATTGCGGAAATACCATACCCATCTCATCATTACAAACCAGTGCATCCACGCAGACGATATTGAATCGATCCCTTTATATGATGAAAAGTTAGTCCTCGTGCTGCATCGGGATCACGCTCTATCCCGGAAGGAATCCATTACATTCAAAGAGTTGGAAAGAGAACCCTTCATTATTAGCATGGAAGGATTCCAGACGAGGGAAGATATTTTGAAAGCCTTTGCGCTCGAGCAAGCGTCTCCGAACATCAAATTTGAAATTGAACGGTTTGAGACCGCTTTGACATTGGTAAGAGAAAATCTTGGGGTCGCCATTATCCCTGAAAATTATTTAGTTGAACCGAAGGGTGTATCGATTGTCCGAAAAACGATGGATTCACCTGCGTTGGAACGAACGGTCTATTTGACGTTTATGAAAAATCGGTATTTGGCTCCTGCGGTCCAATGCTTTTTGGAAGATATTCAACGCAACTTTGCGCCGGGACAAAAAGCAACGGATGTTATAGATGAGAGATGAGTCAGCCTAAGTGATTTCCAGCAAAAGCGCATGAGAATCGTCAATAAAAAGGGTGTTCGCACATCGTTTTCTGAAAGCATCGGAGACACTTCAATCTGCCTATAGGCGGAGGAGGTTCTCTTTTTCTATGTAAGATGATATTTCCAATATTACACACTGTAGGTATACTTGGGGGAGAATGAGCGTTGTGAGTATGAATTTTCCAAATGTTCTTACCGAGCAAGAAGTAATGCGAGTCTTGAAACCCGTTGACTATATCAAGCATAAAGCGTTGCCGGTTCTGATATATTCGGCGGGGTTACGTGTAGGTGAGGTTTCCCGGTCAGGATAAGAAGCGGCATTTGACGGAACGAACGGTTTAGAATGTATTCGAACAGGAAAAGGCAAGGCATTGGTATAATAATGGGAGGTAAAAAAATGGAAGGTATTAACATTAAAGATATATGCGAAGATATTCTTCGTGAGAGAAAGATAAAGAAGAAGTCGATGCTCATTGGAATTGATGGGTGTGGAGGTGCTGGTAAAAGTACCCTTGCATCGAAATTAAAAAATGAATTTGATTCAATAAATATAGTATCTATTGTTCATATGGATGATTTTTATTTGCCTTCTAAGCAAAGGAAAGAAGAAATAAAAGACCAAAATTTAATTGGAAGAGATTTTGATTGGAGAAGATTATTAGAGCAGGTCTTAAAACCAATCTACAATGGAGTAGAAGCTTACTATCAAAGATATGACTGGAATCAAGATAAACTTATAGAGTGGGATAAAGTTCCTTCAGGGTTGGTGATAATTGAAGGTGTTTATTGTCTTAGAAGTGAGCTTTACGACTATTTCGATTATACAATTTGGATAGAAACAGACTATGGAACTCGGTTGGCTAGAGGAATTGAGCGAGACGGTGAGAATATGAGGGATACATGGGAAGAAATTTGGATGCCTGCGGAACAGCAATATGTAGAAGTGGAAAAACCATATAAGAAAGCAAACTTAATTATTGACGGATCTGGTAAAGGAGATCATTTAACGGACTATATAAGAGTAGTAAATAAAGATTAGTATTGGTAACTCAAGAAGTTCGGGACAGCGAATAACACTGCATTCACGCATCGGCTAAGCGCATCGTTCCCGGCCTAGCATCCTTAAGTCGGTGAGGGTTCGTGAATGCAAGAACGTTAGATGAAACCTGTGCAAGATAAAATAATAAAAAACAAAAAAGATAATTTAATATAAATCACATTAATGGAGGTGTATCAAATGTTGATACTAGAACGAGCAATAAAAAATGATGCACAAAAACTTGCTGAAATACAAAAGGCCAGCTTTGATGAAGAATCAAAACATTTCAATAATAACGAAATCGGTGGTCCACTAGGATATGATTCCATAAGTTGGCAAGAAGAGATGATGCAAAATTGTATATATTTCAAGGTGCTCTTTAATGGAGAAATAATAGGGGGGGCTTTGATATTTATAGAAAGCAATCAAGTACATAATCTAGGAAGAATTTTTATTGATCCAAATTTTCAGAATCAAGGAATCGGTATGAAAGTAATGAACGAAATCGAAATAAACTTTCCGGATAGCACGAAATGGTGGCTTGATACTCCTAGTTGGAGTGTCAAGAATCATCATTTCTATACCAAGTGCGGGTTCACCAAAGTTAGAGAAGAAGATGACCTATACATTTTTGAGAAGACTTTATAGACTTATTCTTTTATGGCGTTTTCAGGGATGGCACAGTCATCGTCTAACAACGTATTCACGCTGCGAGACCTGACGGTTCCTTGGTCTGCATGAGGTTTTTCGGAGAAGCGGATCAGCAGACAACCCTGAGAGGCTAAGTGGCTTAGCCACTTAGCCTCTCGGTTTCGTGAATACAAGAACGTTATACGCAAGTTCGTTAAAGCTTTTATAAAACAACTACGTTCTCAAAATCTTTTTTTAAACTAGGTATATTTATTCATAAAAGATAAAGGGAGAGAGACAATAGGAAGACCATTTATAAGATGGATTTTCATTGAATGCCTACAAGAACGTTAGACGAAATAACTTCAGAAACTATAAAAAAAACAGAAAGAGTGAAAAATATGAAAATAAAAGCGATACTTTTTGATTCAGGACGAGTTTTGAATCACCCCAGAACAGGACATTGGTTTATTCCACCCAATTTTTATAAATATATTGATAAACCTGTATTTGAAAAGCAAGGAACTGATGTATTACAAAAGGTGTTTCAAATTTGCTTAAAGAGATTAGATGAGCAAGATTATGTTTTAACTGAACAAGAAGAATATGAATTGTTTGTAGAATTTTATAGTGAATTTGCTGATCAACTTCCACAATTACAACTAACAAAAACAGAAATAGAATGTATCGCGTACGATACAGTGTATAATGACGAGAAATTCTTATTCCATGATGATGTGTTTGATGTTATCCCAAGATTAAGTGCTGCCTATAAATTAGGTGTTGTTTCGGATACATGGCCTTCATTAGAAAGGGTTTTTGTTAATCTAAATTTACGGAATTATTTTTCATCTTTTGTTATGTCGTCCATATTAGGAGTTAGGAAACCTAATGAACTTATGTATATGACTGCTTTGAAGGAACTGAATGTTAATCCCAATGAGGTTATTTTTGTAGATGACAACATTCATAACTTGGAAGGCGCGAAGAAGTTAGGTATACATACTGTATGGCTTTTAAGAGGCAGTGAAGAAGTTATTAATGGAGATTATAAAAGTATTAAGGATCTATTTGAATTTGAGAGATTACTTGAAGGAACTTTGTAATTGATATTCAAGAATGTGAAGTTACTTCGTATAACAATGTAACTACGCTGCGGGCTTTGCCCTTAGTTCGCGAGGAGTAATAAGAAAAGAAGATCGGCGAACAACCCTGCGAGGCTAAGTCCGTCGGACCCGGTCGCTGGAGCTCCCTTAAGCCTCTCGGGTTCGTAGATACCTGAACGTTATACGACATATGACAAGGGAGTTTGGAAATGAATCAATACATATTAGATACAAAATTTGCTGCCGAAGAATTAATAAAACTTATTCGATATGAAGAAAGTCAACTTTTAAAATTAGAAGAATTGTATGTGGAAAGAAAAAAACATCATGATTTTCTTCATGATGATTTTAGAAGAAAAGAATTTGATCCAGATGATCACTTCAATGAATTCCAAATGATGCACGCTTTTAATAAACAAGCTGATTACCAACAAAAGGTTTTACAACCTATTTTAGATGAAATTAAAATCCTTGAAGATTCAATGGAAAATAAGAAATACTCTATTAGTTCTCTTTCTGGGTCACTTCTACAAATTGCAAAACAAGGGATAAGTTTCGTCCATCATGGTTTAGTTAATTGTAAAGATGGTAGACAGATTCGAAATGATGTTTTGAAGAATGTTATTTGGCAAGGCAGAAATCAGTCTATACATTTTGAAGAAGGGAACTATAAAAAACCTTTAAGAGATTGTTTTAATAATTTAGGATATACAACTGTTCCTTTGAGGAATTTGGGAAAAGAAATTATTGATATCTTGGGCTGGACGAGCTATCAAAAATATGAAAATGACATGAACTCATTATTATAATAAGCAATTTGTTGCATCTCAAAGAAGCGTCATACGTCATATAACAATATGTTCACGCATCGGGGGACAAGCCTCCTCGGTCCCGGAAGATCAGTCGAAGATGTAGTTGCCGGGACACATCCGCACCACATAACCCATCGCGGCCGGCCCTATGGGCCTTAGGGTGGTAGGGACGTCGTAAACACGGTAACGTTATCTGAAATCCACGCAATCAATGTCAATGAGGTGAAGTGAACTGAAGGAGAAAACACCGTATTCACGCTGCGTCGCTGGCGCTCCTTGGTCTGTCAGATGAAATATAGAAAGCGGTTTCGGACAGACGACCCTGCGAGGCTAAGTCCGTCGGACCCGAGCGACAAGCGCCCATCCTCTCGGGTTCGTGAATACAAGAACGTTAGATGAAATTGTCGTAAAGGAGAAAAAAATGTATCAGCATCTTAATGAAGTACAACAACTCCTCAAAAATTACATTGAAACAATACCTAATACATTTTCGAAGGTTTTTTACCAAAGTAGAATAAATCGATTTTTCGAAGATTATATGTCCAAGAGTTATAATTCCGCTAGACCATTAAATACAATCAATTTTCATGATATTAATACTTTTATTGAAGACCTGGATTCTTCAAATGCGGAGAAAATGAATTATTATTATGCCTTCTCTGGTTTCTTTAAGTATACTTATCATACCGATAGAATACCAACGGACGTTATGAAAGGAGTTAACAAGCCACAGGTTATTTTAAAAGAAAAGAAATATATAGATAATAAATCAATTAATAAACTAAAAGTATTTGTGAATGAAACTACAGAACCCATCGAAGATCGGCTGCTAGTTGGATTATTTTTATATAGTGGACTGAGCAGAAAGTATATAGCTAATCTAACACAATATCAGATTAGTTTTGGCAATAGGTTTATTTCATTATTTTTTGACTTTGGAGATATTACTCGTTGTATTCCTCTGAATACTAATCTTGCGACATTAATTAAGTCATATTTCGAGAGTCTTGATATTATTAACCCTTACGAGAAGATCTTTAAATTAGATGAAAACTATATTAGTGAGAAAATAAAAATATTAAGCAAAAATATTACTGAAAAAACTTTTACTCCGACAGATTTTTCAAATACATTCATTCAACATGCATTACAAGCAGGTAACGATATTTTAACAATAAGTGAATTGACAATGGAATCTGTTAGTACAATTATGAAGCATGTCGCAATTGATGAAGAAGAAATAATAAATAAGCAGATACAAATCCTTGAGGGTATATTCGAAGGGGACGACAACATCACCTAACACCATATTCACGCTACGGGGCATTTGCCCCTTGATTCGCAGGATACGATAAGCAGAGAAGTTGAATCAGCGAACAACCCTGCGAGGCTAAGTCCGTTGGACGCGGTCGTTGGCACTCCCTTAAGCCTCTTGGGTTCGTAGATACAAGTACGTTATCTGAAACCGGTGCATTCGTAAAAGAGGAGGTGATTCATTGAAGTATGAAGATCTGATGGATCTTAAGGGCATTTTTTTCTTAGGTCTTAATGAACCCACTTGTAATTCATTGAGACTCTATTTTAGTAGGAGTAAGTTAAGTGACACCCCAGAACCCTTGGTGGTTGCCGATAAGAACTTTGGTGATAGTTATTCGATTGATATAGATGAACAATCTTCAATTATTCAAATCTATTTTGAAAGATATATTGGTTATTCAGTATTGAATGAGTTGTTCACTGCATGGGACAACTATTAAGAGTTTTCAGGGAAAGCTTTTAGAATATATACCAAATCAAGATATCTAGATTATATTTCTGTCGGGACTTTTGCATCTGAAGATTTTCCGGGATCATTCAAGCACTATGGAATAGTTTGTTATGATCACATAATTGATGTGGTATCAAGCGTCCAGCGATACCAGAAGTAAGAAGAGACTTGTTTAAGTAATTCGAAGAAGGCACTGCATCAGAAAACACCGTATCTACGCTGTGGGCTCCGCTCTTGGTTCGCAAGTAGTGGTGAGCATAGAAGTCGATTCAGCGAACACCCCTGTGTTTATTGCATACTAAAAATGCCGAAAATTGCAGCGTAAAAATGCTCAAGTGAAATGCAAAAAAGAGGCACTTGCCAGCACCCCAATATCCTCCTATCGTTAGGTTTGCTGAGAACATGACGAAGGAGACTGGAAGGATGCTGAAAATGCCCCAACAAGAGTATATCAAATTTTTACGCGAAGCAGAAGGCTGCTCAGTGAGCGAAATCGCAAGGCAGGTGGGCATTCACTGGCGAACGGCCAAACGTTATGCCGACCAGGACGACTGGAACGCCGCACTTCGCAAGCGCAAAAGCCACAGCCCAGTAATGGGCCCGTTTATGGAGGTGGTCGACACCTGGCTGGAGGAAGACCGGCTGCTCCCCCGCAAACAGCGGCATACCGGCGTTCGGATCTTCCAGCGACTGCAGACGGAATATGCATTTGCAGGCGGACAACGAACGGTGCTCGCCTACGTCAAGCGACGCAAAAGCGAAATGGAATTGGAGCGCGCTAAATCTTACGAGCGGCTGGAGCACCCGCCCGGAGAAGCACAGGTGGACTTCACGACCATTCAGGTCAGCCAGCATCAGCAATTGCTGACCTACAAGCTACTGGTAGTGTCGTTCCCTTACAGCAACGCGGCTTTTGTGTATCCCACACCGGCGGAAAACCAGGAATGCTTTCTGGAAGGCATGAAGCAATGCTTTCAGCAAATAGACGGCGTTCCCCGGCGCATCTGGTTTGACAATCTGTCAGCTGCGGTGGTGCATGTAGAGAAGCATGGCGAGCGGCAACTGACGGAAGGCTTTCAGCGCTTCTGCGCTCATTACCGGATGGAGGCGGTGTTTTGCAATCCCTACAGCGGCCATGAAAAAGGACATGTAGAAAGCAAATGCGGCTATGCCAAGCGCAACTGGGCAGTGCCGATTCCGGCCTATGAGAGTCAGGAGCAACTGGCGGCCACCCTTGCCGAGCAAGCTCGGCAGGACCGGGAACGCGCTCATTATGCCAAGGGAGAGCGAATCGCCGACCTCTGGGGGGCCGACCGCCGAGAACTGCTCACCTTACCGGAGACGGGCTATGAAGCCTTCCGCATGAGCGCGGCGATGGTGAACAAGTATGGAGAAATCCAAGCCGAAGGCACGACGATTCCATTGGCGGGACTGGTTCCGCCAGGCCGTGAGGTGCTGATCCAGACGTTTTGGGACGCTTGGTCATCCTGACCGAACAGCAGCAGGTGGTACGGGAGGTGCCGCGGCCGTATACGGGGCGCACCGCCGAGATTCCGTGGGTGCAGGTGTTTTCCAATCTGCTGCGCAAACCGCGCAGCGTCACCCATTCGCAGTTCATTCGCATGCTGCCGGAGTCGATTCAGCGATACGTCGGGATGACCGACCTGACCGTGCGCAAGGAACGGCTGCAGGCGCTGGCTCACTGGTGTGGCGTGTATGCAGTAGAGCAGATTCAGCAGGTGCTGGAGGCGTCGGACAGCGAGGCAACCGTGGCCCAGTTGACGGCGGCTTTGAGCCTGAAGCAAGCGATCGGGATATTCCGGTGACGTGGACGGAGACGCTTTCGCCGCCTGGCACGCAAGGCGGCCCATCCCTGCAGTGCTATGACCGCCTGATGGGGGTGAGCTGATATTCGGACCGATCTGGCAGAATTGTGCCGACAGCTTCGACTGGCCCATGTGGTGGAGTACGTGGCGCAGCACCAGGACGATCAGATGAACGAACTGGTGGAACGGTTGCTTCTGGCGGAGCGAGAAGGACGGCGACGGGCCAAGCTGGGGAAGCTTGTGCAGCAAAGCCGGATTCCCGCACCTGAAGACCTTTGACGGATACGTGGACACGCACATTACGTTTCCCGGGGAGAGCACGTTGGAGCTTTTGCGGGAGATGGCATGGTTGAAACGCAAAGGAAATCTGCTACTCATGGGTGCGGTGGGGACGGGCAAGACGCATATGGCGACGGCGCTGGGGATTGAGGCTTGCCAGCAAGGGCATGCGGTGCAATTTTACCGTGCCTCCGATCTGGTCGCGGTGCTGCAGGAGAAGTTCGCAGCCGGCACGCTTAGCCGCTTTCGGGAAAAACTAAAAAAGATGGAGCTACTCATTCTGGATGAGGTCGGTTATGTCCCTTTTAGCCAGACCGGCTCGGAGCTCCTGTTCAACGTTATTGCCGATTGCTATGAGCAGCAGAGCGTGATTGTAACCTCAAACCTGGAGTTTGGCCAATGGACCTCCATATTTGGGGATACTAAGCTCACGTCAGCCTTGGTCGACCGTCTCGTGCACCACGCGCATATTCTCTCGTTCACAGGCGAGAGTTTCCGCCTCAAGCAGGCAATGGAACGCATTCCGCAGTAATGCTTTGGCTGGCAAGGGAGCCTGGCACTTTTCGCAGCAAAACTCAGCATTTTTCACTTGCAAAAAACACCCCTGCGAGGCTAAGTCCTGCGGCCCCAGTCGCTGACGCTCCTTTAAGCCTCTTGGGCTCGTAGATGTACCTGAACGTTATAAATCGGCGTTAAAAACAAGGAGTTAAAGATTATGAAGTCAACTTACATGGCATTAATCCGGAGACAGGTAAATTCTTACTTAGCAAAAAAGCTAATCTCAAAGGGATTTACATTAAGGAAACTTAAACAAACAAGCAAAGAGGAAATGATTAAGCTTGGTCTCACTATGGAATCTATTGAGCTATTATTAAATGAACCAAGACCTCCAATTCCAGAAAATACAACTAGGAAAATTTTGTTTGAATCTAAATACACATGTTGTATATGTAGGGACAATTCAAGGTCGATTATTATCCATCACATAGTCCCATGGGAAATATCTAGGTCACATTCTGAAGAAAACTTAGTGGTTTTGTGTTTAGAACACCATGGTGAAGCGCATAGCAAACATGAATTGAGTATAAATTTATCTCCAGAGCGAATTCGTGATGCAAAACAAAAGTGGTTGCAACTTGTTAAGGATGTAGATGTTAAGACGGTTTTAGATATTCATAACACAGATGGTGCATTCTATGATTTTTTTAACGTCGGTAGAATTATTGAATTAGTAGACACTTTGAATATTAATCCTACAGAATCTAAATACTACCGATATGCACTGGTACATGGTTTTATTAATGATGAGGGACTTATTAAACCGATTGAAAGTTGGTCAAAAACGAGAATCGAGGATAAGGATTACTGGTTGGATTTTTTTGAAGGAACATATCTGTATCATTATCTAAAGAATTTATTCTTGATGGTCATAAATAAAAGACCTTTTATTCGGTTGAACCGGATATGGAATAGGACAGCAATTACATCAATTATTAAGCCTGGGGATTTTGTATTATTACAAGGGGTTTTCTATTTCAAAAGTAAAACAAAAAAAGTGAAGGGGAATCAACAAATAAAATTATGTTACCGAAAGGCAAATGGGATTAAAGTAGAATTTGAAATTGACGTTTTTTATTGTAATAGCGATAGTTCTAGAAGTCATTTATCCGGTAGGAATGTAAAAACTGCCTATTGTTTAGTAAGATCCATAAAAAACGAAAGGGATTTTCTTATTCTTTCTTGTACTGCTCTTGCCCTTGGTACAGGATTTAATAGGCCTGATTATTTCGCTACTTACCCTGAATTCACGTATGAAGAGGAAAATCTACAAGATACTAGTTATGAGGATGAACCGGAAAATGGAATTATTGATTATTCAGTGATGTCGCCAAATTCCTAAAACACCGTATTCCCGCAGCGGGGCATACGCCCCTTGGTCCGCCGAAGCGAATTCACTACGGGGCCGGATTTAGGTGCAATACGATAGCGTAAACCCTGCGAACCTAACCGCGTCACGGTCGGCACTTCAGCCGGACAATCCTGCGAGCTTAAGTCTGACGACCCGTTCGCTGACGCTCACTTAAGGCTCTCGGATTCGTGAATACAAAGACGTTATATGAAACAGGCGATATAAAGGAGAATATAAATGCTTAGTTACTCAGCATATATTGAGCCGGATCAAGACAAACATAGTCTAAAGAATGCACTATTTATCAACGATTATGAATTGAGTGATATTGGAAAGCATTCAATGGAATTATTAAGTGATAAGTCATTATCTGATCTACATAATGAATTTGCATGGTTAGTACAATCAATTTGGGAGTATCAGGACATGCAAGGAGGACGATTCTTACCTAATGACTTATGGATGAAACAGGGATATTGCTTTTTTGAGGCTATTAATACATTAAGGGAATCTATCTTAGCTGGTTTAAATTCGTATTTACATGTTTCTATAGGTGGATTGAGGTCAACATTAGAACTTGTATTATTACATCTATTCTGGGAATCAACGAAAGATGATTCATCTGAAATGTCGGAATTTGATGACTGGATATATGGAAGAGTTTCAAAGCTTCCATTCAAAAGATTAGTTATCAATATTAACAATAAATTCCTGTTTCCTACAGATTGGGAGCTTACTAAGAATGTTGAATCGATATATGGAGCATTATGTTCTTACGCCCATACCCCGAACCTAAAAGAAAGTTTTACTCAAATCAAGAATACTAATATGCCAGTTACGACTCAAAAAGCATTAATATACTGGATGAAACTATACATACGAACTTTAAAGTGGATACTACATCTATTAATAGCATGCTACCCGATGTCGTTATTTCCTGTAAATAGTATTCTGAAGTTCGGGTTTAATCGACCAATGGGATTGTTTTTTGATCAAATGAATATCAGACCTATTTTAAAAGTACTTGGTATAAGTAATTGGAAAGTATATCAAGGATGGTATCTTAAGAATGATAATAATATAAAAAATCTACTCGAATGGCATAAAAACCATCCAGATAAGACGCTAAAGCAAATTAAAGAAACATGGAATAAGGAAGAAATGCGCTCTAAAGAGTATAGAAAGTTAAAGAACATTAAATCAATCAAAGATCCGGAATTAGAACTTCTAATGTTTTTAGTCAAGATTAAGATAAGGGCTATTCAATTGAGCTTTGTTTATAAGTGATTTAGTTTATATTTCAAAGTAGTCGCCTGAATCATGTAATACTACATTCACGCATCCTTCGCAAACGCGCAACTCGGTCCCAATGGAGTATGAAACAGGGAAAAAGTTTCAGGGGACAACCCTGCACATCCTAATCATTTCGCGACCGCTCACTTTGTTCGCTTAAGGTAGTGAGGTTTCGTGAATGCAATGAAACAACGTTATCGAAAACCCTTATAAGCATTAAAACAAAAAATTGGAATTAAATCGCTGGTAAACTCTTTCGGATTGTAATAAATGGAATAATTAAAAAAATTGATATCATTCATAATGACACGTAAATCAGATGTATATACAAATTTCTGTAATTCTTAAATCATTTGAATGATAGTAATGTGTTATAATTATACATATATTAGTAAGTGAAACGGGAGGAAGAAATGATAGATTTAGATACATCATTGTATACTAGGACAATAAGTCAAGAAGAAAAGCAAGCATATATAAATTTGAAATCATATGATAATGGAATCTATAACATTAAAAGCAATGTAAAAATACAACATATATTAGATTGTGAAATTGTTTATCCAAAATTCAATTCTAGGGAACTAAATATTACCAAGCAAGAAATTGAGTCTTTTATACATTATGCTCAACTATTGAACATTAAACATTCTGACTTTAATCCTGGAATGTATGTTGAAAGAAGTTCATATGAATCTTCATTTGCGAAAAAAGTTTATTTTGCAAATGAGATGGAATTTATAATTAGTCTATTCATTTCTCATCATAAAATTCATGCGTTTACAGATGGAAATAAACGAACTGCATTAAATCTTTTTATAGATTTAATTGATAAATATACTAATTTTTACATAGAAAATATTATAGTTATTCAGGATTCTCAAATACTTTTTCTAGAAAAGGTTATAAATGAAGAAGAGTTTAAGAAAATTATTTACTTTGAGGTGAAAAAGAAAGTGTTTAAAACCAATCTAAAATGCAACTTAGAGCACCTAATACCTAGAAGTGAGGTTGATGCTTCAAATAATATCCAAATTCATTCTCAATCTGATAGAAGAAGTAGTTTTAATTTAACGGATTTAGAAAAAGGGCAGTTTTTCTATCAACAATTAAAAAAACCAATATTTCAAAGAGACACTAACCAATGGACTGTTGAGAGAGTAGAAAAACTAATTAATACTTTTCTAGATGATGGCTTAATCCCTGCTATTATTCTATGGGAGGATTCTGGGGGGGACATTTATATAATTGATGGTGCCCATAGAATTAGTTCCTTGATAGCGTGGGTTAATTCTGATTACGGCAAATCAAATGAAATGAATGACAGTAATCATCTAGTGATAGAAGAATATATGAATAAAAAAATTGGTAGTTACATAGAGATTAAGAATTCTGTTGATGAAAAAGACAAGTATGCTAAACAAATAATTGCAAAACGTTCAATTGCTGTACAATGGGTTACAGGTAATTATGATAAAGTAAAAGAATCATTTATTAGAATAAATGAACAAGGAGTAGTAATTTCTGAGGATGAGAAGGAATTGATTGAAAATGACCAGTTACCTATATCAAAATTAAGTCGAGCTATACTTGGTCATGGATTAGGCCAGTCATCTAAGAATCAAAATGAAAGAACCAAAGAAATATTTAATAGGTTCTTTATGCCATTTTTATCTCATCAACTCAAAAATTATCCACTAGCTGGTTCGTTAAACGAGGATTTCATAATTTCTAAAGTTTATAATGCGGTGAAAATTATTGATAATAATGAAGTATTGAATCTTGAAATGTTAGAAGCAAAAGTGCTTAATCTTTTAACCTTTATTCAAGATGAATTAAATATTAGCCAGAAGGCTTATTTTTATGGTGCAACCAAGCAATTTAAAACTAATACTTTATATGGATTTTTAAGATTTGCTTTAAAGTTAAATGAAGACACAAGATTATTAGATTTGTTTATTAAATCGAGGAAAAAATTCGAAGATTTTTTAATTACAAATGAAAAACATATTCAAAATATAGCTAGGAAAAAAAGACAAGCAAAACGTGCATACGAAGAAGTGAGCTCATATTATGAAATATTATTATGTTCATGTGAAAATGATGATTTCACTGAGTTGAGGTCTAGATATTATTATCTCGATTTTACTGAAAATCAACATCAGACTCAAAAAGAAAAAACGATTCAAAAAAACTATGAACTATTTATTTCAGAGATTCCCCGTTGTCAAGTTTGTGGTGGTTTTATTGATGGAAATATACAAGAAGAAAAAATTCATAATTGTTGTAAAGTAATTGATACAAGATCCTTGAATATTGAAATCGCAGAATACCAATTATAGTTAAGCGATAAATAAGTCTGTCGATCATTTTCGACAGACTTATTTACTAGATGGTGTCGGAGCATTAAGAATACTCGCATTAAAATTGTTTTAATTAAATAGGTTTTGTAATAATTCTATTATCGATATGAAAAGTAATGATGAAAATCATAACAAGAACCAAATAAATTAATTTAATACGATGGAGGTAAGGGCATTCGATAACATCGTATCTACGCTATGGGCTCCGCCCTTGGTTCGCGAGATAAGGAAAGCGGAGAAGTAGATTAAGCGAACAACCCTACGAGGCTAAGTCCCCCGGACCCAGTCGCTGGCGCTCCTTTAAGCGCAGATACAAGCACGTTATGCGTAATTACCGCGGGGGTTACACATGGAGTTATTAATGAGCATTGGAACAGTCGTAAACAGATCTTAGTGCAACTTGGTGATTTATTGGACAGAGGGAAGTTCTCTCCTGAGACAATTTTATATGCGATCGAATTACAAAAAAACAATCCCGATAAAGTTTACTTTCTTAAAGGAAATCATGAGTTTGAAGTTATTGTGCATGTAGAAGAAGGAAATGAGAATTGGTTAAAACAATGTGGACAAGAGACATTAAAACAATTTGAAAGAAAATCATTAGAGCTAGTTAACTATATTTCTTGGTTGGAATCGCTACCTCTATACTATGAAACGGACTATGCCTTTATTAGTCATGCAGGTATTTCTTTGACAGCAGAAAATCCATTTGAAGAATCTCATCCAGAAAGTGTCTTGTGGAATAGGGGACAACTAAAAAATATTGGTAAACTGCAGATTATCGGGCATACTCCTTGTAAATCAGGTAGGGCGGAATTTGATAGTGAAAGCAATACTTTGAATATAGATACAGGGGCATATTTGCCTAAAGGGCTTACAGCTGTAAAAATTAATGATGAAGGCAAAGTAGATGAAATAATATTTGTACCAACGCTATCTATTGATGTAACAGTTTGAAAAGAGCGGCAGCAGAACAGTCCATGCTCACAGGCTCAATTCTCCGAAATAAAAACGATGATTGTTGTAAAAACTTTTGCAAATACGCTAATGCGAAAGGTTGTTCTGATATGAGATTGTTCGTCTCTTCCGGGTTGGAAGCATGATGACAGCCGTTCTCGATCATGAACATGACGAAAAAGCATTCTACATCCCGAACGTAGTCCAGGGGCAGCTTTCTCACGCTCTCATACCCTTCAATGAAATGCTCCCGCTGCTTCGGGCCAAGCTCTAATAAGGCACCCGCCATATCATAGAGATAATAGCCGTAACCGCACCGTCCGAAATCAATCGGACAAGGCTCATCTCCGTTAAATACGATATTCCCGGAATGTAAATCCGCATGGATCAGACCATAGTTATCCTCATTTTTCTTCATAACAGAGATATGCGAAATGATTTTTTCTGCGGCAGCTTGGTATATGCTCCATGTTTGTTCGGATAAAAAACGATAATAATAACGCTCCAGCTTCTTCATCTCACCTGCAAAGCATCCACTCCCCATTCCGGACGAGTAAAGCCGGGAGGCAGCGTAATCCTTGCTGCTGCCTCATGAAGACGTCCCATCATCGCCCCCATACGATAAATACGGTTGTCCGTCATTTCACTAGCGTGTTCCCCTTCTACCCAGCGCATTAGCGTTACATAGGGCCGGCGATATCCCGCTTCCGTATCGATTGCCATGACATAGGAGCCATCCTTGCTCGCTATCCCTTCCGGAACGATCAGTCCTTCGGATTGATTCAGATCCTGAAGCAGCGCAAGCTCTGAGCATATCTCTTCTTTACCGCAGCGCTCCGAATGAATACGAAGCAAATAGCGCTGCTGCATGCTCGTCTCAATCTTATACGTAATCGTATCCGATAACTGAATGAACTGTATTCGTTCCCATTCGATGTCATACCGCTGCAGTGCGGTGAGAGCTACATTTCTCGCTCGCGCCAACAGTAACCTTCTCTCTTCATCCGTGTCAAATTGAAAGAAATCGAACATTTGTTCTCAACCCCTATTTTGAGCATTTTTTATAACCTTTCGTCATCAGGTTTCACACCAAATCATGTATCGCACCTGTTGGTATTATTGTAAATAGAGGCATACAATCCGGATATAAAAACAAACATTACAAAAAAGCTGCACCAGATGATGCTCTGATGCAGCCTAACAACCTCTATGATTTTGCATACACGATCTTTTTGATGCTTTCCTGCGACAGGCAGTACTGTTCAGCAAGATCATCAATCGTTGAACCTTCTTCGAATTGATTGCGGATATCCGTGTTTCTCCGGTTCAACAGTTGTCTGCTGCCTGTATTCTCGCCCCACTTCTTATGCAGCGACTTGGGTGTGGGGACGTACACCAATCCGCCTTGGATATATTTCTGTATTTCCCTGATTAATGCCTCTGGGAATACATGATTTGCGTTCACATATTTCATTGTCGCTCTGCTCCTTATATAAATACTGATTAAGGAAGCAAAGTCCAAGCTATCAGCATCATCATAAGATGCGATGTCTGGGCGGTAACGAATTCTCCAGCTCTATGCAAGCAACCGCCGTTGTCCATAGTTTAGACTTTGCATAGAGCATCCGGTAAACCTTCCTCGATAATTCATGAGTTCCTCCTTCTTCCAGGTCATATGATTACTTCGATCTATATTTCTTCGTCTGCGCCTCTCATTTTCCTTCTTTCTCTCATAAAGGCGCCTTAACTCTCTTGAACTCTAACACCGTATTCACGCTGCGGGGCTTTCGCCCCTTGGCAATCAGATGTATAATCATGGAAGAGGACTCAGACAACACACGACCCGGCCTAAGATAGGAGCTATCTAAGGCCGGGTCGTGTCGTCAATACAAGAAATGTTATAGGGAAACAGGTTGTCAAAGGATATGTTGAAAGCGATAGATTCAAAATATCCTATAACACCGCACTCACGCATCGGGCTGACGGCTCTCTGTCCTCAGAAGCTATTGGCGAGGATGCGGTTGCTCCGGACAACCATGCACCGACGAAGGTAAGAGGTATTGAAGCCGGTAAGGGGGCTTGAATGAAAGGACGTTATATGAAAGTCCCGAACACAATATATATAATGGGGATACATTGGATGAAATCAGTACAAAGAATAGTATGAGAATGGAGGGCAGTGATGCTCGAAATACAACCAATTTCGTATAAGGATAAGCCAGTCCTGCAGAATTTAATACAACTTTATCGATACGACTCGAGTGAGTTTGATGGTCATGCTCTTTCTCAACACGGTCTATATCAATATAAATATTTGGATCATCAGTGGGCAGATGAATACCGACATCCTTTTTTGATTAAGATCGACGAAGAAATAGCAGGTTTCATCTTGGTAATAACAGGTGTCCCCAAAGAATTTGTTAAATTGAGTACAGCCAATGAGACAAATGTCATTAGTGATTTCTTTATTATGCGGAAGTTCAGAAGAAGGAATTATGGGAAGCAGGCGGCGTTCCGCCTTTTTGACAGATTTTCCTGGTGCATGGGAGATTAGACAAACAGAAACAAATATACAAGCCCATCAGTTTTGGAAAAGAGTAATTGATGAATATACGAAAGGAAATTACATAGAAATGCAACAAGATGACCGATGGCGGGGACCCGTTCAATGTTTTCAGAATGATAGTCATACGTGATGATGAGGAGGGACGGCGTGAACATAAGAACGTTATCGAAAATATCCGCAAAAAAATAAAAGAAAGGGAGTTGTCCATGGATCTTAAAGAAATCAATCAAAAATTAAAAGAAACAAGAGACGAATTACTTGAAATTGTTAATGCATTGAATGGAGATCAATTAAGCAAGCGTAAAGAACCAAACAGTTGGACTATAAGTCAGGTATGTCAACACTTAACAGAAGAATTATATGTCATGGCAATAAAGAAAGGATTAAAGAGTAAAGAAGATTCAGTTATAAAGAATAATCCACAATGGGGATTTTTAGTTGATAGAAGTAATAAGATAGAAGCTCCTGACATTGCTAAACCAGATGATGAATCTTTAGAAGGTAAAGAAATAATTGAGAAACTAAATCATTCAAGAGAGAAGTTAAACGAAGTATTAAACACGGTAGAAGACCCATCACTGCTAAGCAGAAGACATTTTGTACACCCGGTTTTTAAAGAGATGTTCTTAATTGAATGGGTTAGATCGCTGTACTTGCATGAACAAAGACATATTAAACAAATTATTGAAATTAAAGATGGAATTTAAGTAAGGCATTGCATATTCGAAGAAGGCGGATACATCCGATAACACCGTATCTATGCTGCGGGCTTCGCCCTTGGTTCGCAAGATGAGAGTGGTGAAGAAGATGAATCCGCTCACAACCCTACGAGTGGCTAAGTCCGTCGGGTCCAGTAGACTATCCATTCCGGCCTGGACGCGGAGGAAGCATGGCGGCTGCAGGTTCATCGCAGGTATCTGTATGACGACGGCCTCATGCAAGTGATGGAGGGCATAGTTCCGTTTGACGACCCGGACGGGGATCGGGAGGCCGCGCTTCAAACGCTCCGGAATACTGGAACGGGGCCCCTTAGCGCTTCCTCCGGAAACACCTAATGGCAGACCATTTGGGACGACGCTGAAATTCCATATTGATCTATTTGTCGATGGAATCGAGGACACGTTAGAGCCGACATTTGAGGTCATTCGTCATCTGAATCAATCGATAAAGCTAGCAAAAGAGCTGTACAAGATTCCGGTTAAATGAACATCTCCTGTGCCATATTGCATAAACAAAGCTTGAAGGAAAGCGGGAAATGATATGGGGATAGCATGTAAATTGAAATGCGGACATTGCACGTACCGCAGTAATGTGTTTTTAGGTAACGGGTTTAGTTATTGTTATATAAGTTCGCTCTTGCCGGTAATGAAGAAGGAAGAGGATCGACAGCGGGCCGCCTCATTTATCCATGAAGACAGTGCGGTACATACCGCTTGCGATGTGATCTATGTGTGCGAGCAGTGCGGCTATCTTCATAATGACTTGTACTTGAGGATTCGCTCGGATACCGATCAGTTTGAACTGCGTCATGTCTGCCCACGGTGCGCGGAGCCGCTGACGTCTGATCCGTTGAAAGAACTGTACCCGGAAGCAACAGTGCTGGCATGTCCGGAGTGCCGGAAAGAGAAGCTGGAGATTGAGCCTTACATGGATTGGGATTAGTGAAGTTGATGCGCTTGACACAGATTCATATGTTAGGAGCGGGTCGGGATGAAGTTAAGAACGGAATACACCTGTCCATTAGAACTGACGCATGATGTGACGAAGGGAAAATGGAAGCCCATTATTTTATGGCAACTCGGCAAAAATCCGATGTCGCTCTCCCAATTGGAAAAGGACATCCAAGGAATTACGCAGAAGATGCTGCTTGAGCATATTAACGTGGGCTCACCATATCAAGACGTCGAATTGGCCGTATCATGAAAGAGCAAGGCCTAGTTTCGACCTACACCGTGGCTCAATTCAAACCACAAAGAACTCCGTGTAACGAATCAAAACAGGCAAATGAACTGAATCGTCAGTTTCAACAAACAGAAGACAAACGTGTAGTTGTAAGCGACTTAACGTATGTAAAAGTGAAAAGCAGATGGCATTACATCTGTGTATTTGCCGAGCTCTTCAACCGAGAGATCATTGGCTCAAGTGCAGGGCCTAAATATCTTTACAGATAGTGAGAATTAGACTTTCATTTAAGCGGCCCCTGAAATCAAAACCGCGGCAAAATATAACCTTGTATTCAAGTTCCCGGATTCTATGCGTGAGCTTTACCGCTCATTGGAGATATCGCTTGATAGGGGGATTATTTGGCTTAGCTAATAGAAAAACACGCCGCTGTGACTGTGGCGTGTTTCTTGTATCGCTTACGGCAAAATGGCAAATGACCGTACCGGAAATCCAGACGCTTTGTCTGGTTTGGGCACAATGTTAAAAATGATGGCGCCTGTTGCAGGCACTTTATCCAAATTCTTTAATAGCTCGACTTGGTAGGCGTCTTGCTCGAGAACGTAATACTCGGCTAGTAGGGCGCCGTTTTTTTGATAGTCGATGCTTGCGTCCGTATCGAACGTTTCATGGCCGACTGCTTTGATTTTTCTTTCCTGAAATAAGAATTGAAGTGCTGAGAGCGACCAGCCGGGTGCATGGTTATTGCCGTCCGCATCTTTGTTATTAAAAGCTTCTTTATCCGGCCAGCGCTTGCTCCAATCGGTTCGCAGAGCGACGAAGGAACCTTCCTCGATTGTGCCGTGCTCCGCTTCAAATTGCAAAATGTCTTCTACGCTGAGCGAATAGTCATTGTTTTCTTCCGCTTCTTTGGATTTGTCGATAACAACAAGAGGCAGGACCAATTCCTTCAAATCGAGCTCATCCAAATAACGTTTGTTCCGAACAAAATGAATGGGAGCATCCAAATGAGTTCCGTACTGCCCGGCGAACGTAAAGCTTTGCGCAAAAAAACCGTCATCATGGTTGAACAATGTAGTAAACTGGGCATCGGCAAAAGCGGAAAAATGAGGAGAGTCCGGACCGAAAGCATGCGTCAGATCAACCCATTCCTTTTCTTTTAATAGTTGAAACGCTCTGATTAATTCGTTTGCCATCTGACCACCTCATCTTATTTACTTTGTTTACAGATCATTTATATAGAAATGCTTCCTTTGCTGAGTACAGTTATTTTACATGATTTTATATCCGAGTATCAAGATGTGATTTATGAATTTTAGGGTAGGAGGCTCACGCAAAAGAAGCCATCCCCCTAGGGATGGCTTCGGAGCGAAATAAGCAATTACGCTTGGAAAATCTGATCAATCCGCTCGATCTCCTTCGGAGTAAGCCGGACGGACAAGGTCTTCAGGTTGTTCAGCACCTGCTCCGGCCGCTTGGCGCCCGGAATGAGCGCGTCGATAGCGTCCCGGGTCAAATACCAGGCCAGCACGACATGCGCCACTTCGGCCTGCTTCTCCTCCGCAATCTGCCGGACTTGCTCCACCTTCTCCAGATTCGCGGCGAACGCCTCGCCCTGGAACATCGGGCTGCGGGCGCGTCCGTCCGAGAACTGCGAATCCTTCGTATACTTGCCGCCCAGCAAACCTGATGCCAGAGGGAAGTAAGGGATAAACGAAATGCCGTTCTCCACCGCATAAGGAAGAAGATCACGCTCTTTGTCGCGCTTGATCAGGTTGTATTCGTCCTGGATGACGTCGACGTAGCCGTCCTTGTTCGCTTCCCGCAATTGCTCGATGGTGAAGTTGGATACGCCGATCGCCCGAATTTTCCCTTCGTCCTTCAGCTTCTTCAGCGCGCCCACGGCCTCGTCCTTCGGGGTCCGTTCATCTGGAAAGTGAATGTAGAACAAGTCGATGTAGTCAGACTGAAGACGCCGCAGGCTGCTCTCGACGGCGGCCGTCAGGAAGGCGGGAGAGTTATCGAGCTCCACTTTGCCGTCCACGAACTTGTGCGCCCCTTTGGTGGCGATCACGATGTCCGATCGGTTGCTCCTCTCCTTGATCACTTCGCCGATAAGCTGCTCGGAGTGCTCCGGCCCGTAGATGAACGCCGTGTCCAGAAAGTCGATGCCCTGATCGAAGGCCGTACGGACGACCTCCTTGCCTGTCTCATCGTTCAAGTTGGGGTGAATGTTATGTCCCCCGACCGCGTTGGCGCCAAGCCCAATCGGATTAACCCATAAGTCCGTCTTGCCGATGCGCGTCTTCTGCGTCATTCCCCTTCACTCCTTTGTTCGATATGCCTTCAGTATAGCAGTTGCGGATCGCCACTGGCAAACGAAGGAAAAACATATCCATGCATCATTTTGCCAAGTTCGCCATACTTGCGCCCTGTCGTGTGGTATTAAAGATGCGAAGATAGTAACCAAGAGGCCGAGCGGGCAGCAGCTCGAACGGCGCTCCCATCTTCCGGCTATTGCTAACCTTCCTTCTCCTTCCTTTACCATGGTTTAGGGTAGCAGCTTTCCGGAAGATGGCAGACTGGAGTCGCCAGGCTATCGTCTTTCTTCCTTCTACAACAACTTGGGTGATTAGAGGGGCGGCTTTCCTGGCGATGCAGTTCAATGGAAAGGGGTATGCCATTATGCAGAACGACATTTATTTGCGCAGAAGCCGGAAAATAATCGTGGTCCCGGAACAATCAAAGCTTCCGGACGCGCAGTTGGCGACGGCAATGAAAAATATAGCGGCACTCGGCTTCACCTGCTCTCCCGCACTGCTTGCGGCTCTCCGCACACTATCGGAGGTTTCGTTTATCAGGTGGTACAAAGCATTGATCCATAGCTTGCAAAAGTTCGTTGGGGCACATGTTCCATATCGGCCGATGTATCCGAATTTCCCGGAGCAATTCATGGAAGCAAGCGATGCCGAGTTATATTTAAATGCATGGTATCACTATGTGACGAATGAAGTGCCTGAGATGGAGTCGATCAATCAGGAGATATTGCAGGCTAAGGTGAAGCTGGACATGATCGAGCTCGGCAGCGAGGAGGACTTCCGCCAGTTAATGCGTCAGCTGATGAAAGCCAATACTTCCATCTCGGACACGGACAAACAGGAGCTGGAGGGAATGGATAAACCGAAGCAGCCGGATTATGTGGGCCACTGGGCAGAGGCATCGATCCGGAGAGTCATGGACGCGGGAATTATGAGTGGCCGTAACACTGGATTCGCGCCGAATGAACCGAGGTGGCCGTGGTGTTGAAACCTTGAAAGGCACGAAGCCAATCAAGGTCATTTAGACTAAGCATGAATTGATGCCCAATTTTTAAATATCTCCAGTATCTCTCTAAGATTGTTTGGTCCACCGTATCCCTTAAAAGTATTTTCTTCTACAAAACAATGAATCCAATCGTTATTGCTACGTTCTACAATTGTTTTTGTATATTCCTTTTCCTCTAGATTGGTTTCATTTAAACTAATTTCTACAGACCAACCGGGGTTATCCAATGTGGCAATTCTTAGACCATAACTATGCTCCCAGTCGTTATCGCAGTTTTGTAAAAACCAATTCTCCAACCAAATTATTATATCCATTCTTAAATCACCACTTCATAGGGGTTTCTTTCCCGGATTTTCTAGGTTCTCTAACTCCTCCCGGAGTCTTTGGGTCATGGACGTGTGGTTCTCTAACCTTTTGACCAGTTACTTTGTTAAAATGACCATCGCCTTTACCAACACCGTCATATCGTTTTACTTGTTCCCACTTATTTGGGTTATTTGGATTCGTTTGTGGTTTATACGTTGAGTAGTTTGTTACATTTCCATTAGAGTCTCGTTTAAATGTAGTGTGTGCTCCAGCTGCGGAGTTATCAGGTTTTAGATTGTTTGTTCCTCTTCCAACATTACTAATTCCCCCTTTAGACGCCCAGCTAGAGCCTCCACCTCCCCCTGTAGGTGCCGTCATTATCGGTCTTGTGCCGGGCCCTCCGCAATTATGTGTCCATATTTTCAACTCTGTGACGAAATAATTATGTACTCCTTCGACCCGGAAGTTATAAACGGTCGTCCTATCATTCTTGATTTCAATACGGTCAATCGGATACGGATTGCCTTCTGGATTCTGAAGCGGGTCTCCTGTCTTTAGAAACCTTGCCTCTATCCAACCATGGCCGGGCACCCAAAATGGATGCTCCCCGGTTGTCGTTATTGTAATTCCTTTGACAGTAATGTGATACGTCTCATACGCCTGTCTCTGAAATAACTCAACAACTGCATTATATCCTGTTTTTCCTGTAAGTTCATCCTTCGTTAGAACAAAATCACCGATGCGGATTTGTTCTATAGGCTTGAATCCTGTCTTCGTTTGTACAGGCGTGCCGGCAGAGAAGCAATGCAAATTACAATTAGCGATGGATTGCGCAGAAGCAAGAGGAATACTTGTGAATGAAAGGATAAAAAATAACATCAAGGCAATAAATTTTTTCATGTTCTTCTCCTTCTCGTAAAAATAATCAATAGGATACTGCATTCATGATTGGTTACGGAATGTTGTAGTCCATGCACTTCATGTCCATGCTCGGGTTGAGATCAAGCAAACAGACAATAATCATTTCTTTCCCCCCTTATCTCGCGTCACACAGCAAGAATCGTCTATCTACGGTGCTGGATGACAGATGGAAAATATATTGTTAAAAAATGATGTTTTTGAGTATAACAAAAATGGTGATTTATGTATTTAAAGTTTTGTAATAATTACCTAATTGATGGATTTGTATTGTGGAAGTGCTAGAGGATCGAAATTTGAAGCAGATAGAGAAATAGCTTATATTGTAGATCTATCGGTTCACTGATGCAAACAAGAGCCGTAGGGAAAGCATTCTACGGCCTCTTTTATAAATCCCCATTGTAAGCCGGAAGTCGCAATTACGAAGGGGGCGCTGGCGTGAGGGTTTGCTTCGCTGGCTGGATGATGCGTCAGCATCCGAATTCGGGGGAAGTGTTCGATCCTGCAACCGTAGTAGATCGCATTGACAAGACCGCCAACACGCAGATAGCCATTCCAGCAATACTGGATTTGGCGGATCACACCGTGATTTGGTGCGATCTTGCTTTGACCCGTAATCCGAATTTCTATAATAATGTGGAAGGACATCAGACTGGAGTTGTCGCCATGGGCAAAGCGATGACTATGACAGCCAAGCCCAATCTGTATGATTTATTCCGTCTGCATGCGCTGGCGCGCGGACAGCTTGTAGAGCGGGAAGAGGAGGCGCAGATGGTATTTGCCCTTCAGCGCGGGATCACTCCGTTCGATATGGAGGAGATTATGGCGTCGTTCCTGGCTTCGTTCCTGGCTTCGTAGGGGGCAGCAGCGGTTTGTGTGTAACATCTTCGTGGAACGCAGGAAACGGTCGGAGAGATTAGGGGCCGTCCCATTTCTGTCCTTTCTATCATTTACTCCTATTTGTATTTGTGAAAGTCAGCTTCCTGATTTGGATTTTTGTGAGGCCAGATAACTTGAAAATATTTGCTTGTGATATACTGAGAAAGACATGAGACGCGGCTTGGTGCAAACTAGGGAGTATCAAGATATAAAAATGAAATAAAAATGCTGAAAACGGCCAGGTGCGAATGTGAAGCTCACATGAAATCCCGGGGGGATTCGCACTAATTTTCTTGACATATTATCCAATAAAGTTGATGGAAGCTGATTTGTTGAAGTTTATTTCAATCTAATTTGCTCATTTCCTATGAATTTTTAGTAAGAAACTGATTGCTTTGTTATATCTTATGCTATTTTTCGCTGTCGCATCCTATGCGGATGCGTGGATTGAAATACATGAGCCAGACGGCCCAAGAAGTAATGATTGAGGAGTCGCATCCTATGCGGATGCGTGGATTGAAATTCTGATATCTCCCGTAGCACCCCATAGACCAGCACCGTCGCATCCTATGCGGATGCGTGGATTGAAATCGCGTTCAAGCCAGTATGTCGGCGCACCATGCTTGTGTCGCATCCCATGCGGATGGCGTGGATTGAAATTAAATCACAAAGAAATCAAAAAGAGCGTTTTAGCCCATGGACAGGCTTGAAACGCTCTTTTTGTTGTCTAGCAAATTGATGTGCAGTGAGTTCTGTCACAGGCGGCATCATATCAACCAAGCTATGATTCATCTTAGAGAGGTGTTCAAAAAGCCCGCTTTTGATCACGAAGAGATGCGGGAAGGAACTCGGCATCGAATCTTGCATTCACTCTTGAAGCCCGCTGCTCATGTAGTCTTGCCTACATTCCGCTGCTCCTTCTTCGAGTTCTTGCAACTTTCTCGGTGCTGAAAACCGGTTTTTTGAACACGCAATTAAAGTGCAAAAAATTCAACCTGATAAAAATTGAAAGAAAACTGAGCGGAGATCAGGGAAAGAGGTGCGATTCCTCTACAGGCCCTAGCTACTGTGAAGCGGACGAAATCCCATTGATGTCACTGGAACCAATTTCCGGGAAGGCGGGAAAGTAGAATGATGCCAAGTCAGGAGACCTCCTCTGTTCAGCCTTGCAACAACTTCTAAGGGAACAGTTGTCTATTGCAGAGAACCCAGGCACAAGTGTGTTCATTTCATAACACACCTGGATACTGCCTTTTCTTCGTATGGACACGAGACCTTTAGGTTTCGTGTTTTTTTGTTCCCTTTTTAGAGGTTGTAAGTTAACTCGGGAAAGGAGAGGGAAAAATGGATTACATCAAAAATCCCAAGCGGATTGAAGAAAAAAGCTTTGAAATCATACAGGAAATCATTACGGAAACAAGACCTGAATATGCCTTCCGCAATCGGGAAGAGGAGCTGGTCATGAAACGGGCGATTCATACGACGGCGGATTTTGACTATTTGGATAATCTCGTTTTTACGCATGATGCCTTGACGAAAATACGCGAAACGATCCGGCAGGGCGGCATCATTTTTACGGATACGAATATGGCCCTGAGCGGCATGAATAAAAAGCTGCTGGAGCAATACGGCTGCCGCTACCGCTGCTACGTCAATGAGCCGGAAACGGCAGAGGTTGCCCAACAGCAAGGCATCACCCGCTCCATGGCCGGGATTCAGCTTGCCGCCAGAGAGGCAGGGCGGAAATTGTTTGTCATCGGCAATGCGCCTACCGCCGTCTATCAAATTTTAGAGATGGCGGCTGCCGGCGAATTGGATGTAGAAGCCGTCGTCGGTGTGCCGGTTGGATTTGTCGGGGCGGCCGAATCGAAAGAAGCGCTCTATGAAAGCGACATTCCGGCGGTCGTTGCCCGCGGGCGGAAGGGCGGAAGCAATCTGGCGGCGGCCATCATGAACGCCGTGCTGTACGCGATGTAAGAAGAGGTGGCCCGATGGCAGACTATGTGTATTATGAGGGGAAAAAATTGCGCAAAGGCTATACGACAGGCACTTGCGCAGCTGCGGCGGCCAAAGCGGCTGCGGCCATGATCATCAAGCAGGAGAAGATAACCGGAGTTACGATAATCACGCCGAACGGAACATGCTTGCAGCTTCCGGTGGACAAGCAGCAATTTGCTCGGCATACGGCAACGGCCGCCGTTCAAAAAGACGGCGGCGATGATATCGATGCGACGCATGGAATGTGGATTTTTGCGCAGGTCACCTTGAATGCGAACGGGGACATCAGAATCGACGGCGGGCAAGGCGTCGGGCGCGTGACGCAAAAGGGCATTGCGGTCCCGGTCGGGGAAGCGGCCATCAATCCGGTACCGCGCCGAATGATTACTGCGGCCGTACGGGAAGAGATCGGCCCCGATCGAGGGGCGGATATCATCATTTTCGCGCCGGAAGGCGAAGAGCGTGCGGAGCGCACCATGAACAGCCGCCTGGGGATTATCGGCGGGATTTCCATTTTGGGAACGACCGGAATCGTAACTCCGATGTCCGAGGAGGGGTGGAAGCAGTCGCTGTCCATCGAACTCGAAATGAAAAAAGCGCAGGGTTTCCGGAAAGTGATTCTGGTTCCCGGGAATTACGGGGAGCGCTTTGTGGAAGAGCTGCTTGGCATTGACGGTAAATATGTGGTCTCCATGAGCAATTTCGTCGGCTACATGCTCAAAGAAACACAGCGCCTCGCGTTTGAACACGTGCTGATGGTAGGCCATTTCGGCAAATTGATTAAAGTGTCCGCCGGTATTTTCACAACGCACAGCAAAGATGCCGATGCGCGGGCAGAAATTATGGTGGCGAATCTGGCGCTTGCCGGAGCGCCCCTTCCCTTGCTCCAGCGAATTGCGGCCTGCACGACGACGGAAGCCGCCGGAGAAATGATGGTCGCGGAAGGGTATAGCGAGGTTTTTCAGACCATTACGGACAAAGTGAAGAAACGGGCAGAGGAGTTTTTGAAATACAGCAAACCGTTTGTGGGTATCGACGTCATCACGTTTTCAACCGAACGGGGAATGCTGGCTTCCACTTGCGACATCTCAACCATCAGGGAGGCATGGCGATGATTCATATTGTCGGAATTGGCCCGGGAAGCCCGGAGCTGATGACAGGTGCGGGCGCTTTACTCATACAGAAGGCAGACGTGATTGTCGGCTCGAAGCGGCAGCTGGGCGAAATCCCGCAGGACAACCCGGCCGAACGCAAGCTTCTGCCCACGCAGCTCCCGGAGCTGGAAGCATTTTTGCTAGAGAGGATCGGTAAGGACATCGTGCTGCTCGCTTCCGGAGACCCGTTAATATATGGCATCGGAAATTGGGCGCTGCAGAAGTTCCCGCCGGAACAGCTTCAGATTGTACCCGGGATCAGCTCCATCCAATATTTGTGCAGCCGCTGCGGCATTGCCATGAACGACCTGTACATGACGAGCAGTCACGGAAAACAGCCTGATTTCGACTTTCTGCTCGCGCACCCGAAAGTGGCGATGGTCACGGACAGTAAGCTTGGACCGGCGGAAATCGCCCAGGAAATTCTGCGGCGGAAGCTCCACAAAACGCTCGTTATCGGAGAAAATCTCAGCTATCCCGATGAACGGTTGCACCGATTGAAGCCGGAGCAAGTTGCGGCTCGATATGACATGAATGTGGTGGTGATTTTGGATGAGGGATGAAGCCTTTATTCGCGGCAAGACGCCCATGACCAAGGCGGAGGTCCGCGCCGTATCCATTGACAAATTAGCGCTGGATGACACGAGCCGCCGATTTCTCGACGTTGGCGCCGGTACGGGAAGCGTAGCCCTTCAGGTTGCGAAGATGTTTCCCCATGTGTCGGTAACCGCGATCGAACGGAACGAAGAGGCGTTGTCCTTAATCGAACAGAACCGGCGGCAGCTGGCGCTTGACAATGTGGAGATTATGGCGGCAAAGGCTCCCGTCCCGCTGGACAATACCGTGTTAGACGCTATTTTTGTCGGCGGCAGCGGGGGGAAATTAACGGAGATCATCGATTGGAGCCATGCCTTGTTACAGCCGGGCGGCCAGCTTGTGCTCAATTTCATCTTGATGGAAAATGCCCTCGAAGCGGCAGCCTATCTCGAAAAAGGGCCCTGGCATGAAGTCGAGGTGATCCAGATGCAGGTATCGAAGTGGCATGAACTTGGACAAGGGCATTATTTTAAGCCCCAAAATCCGACCTTTATTATCGCTTGCCAAAAAGAGAGGAGCGGGACAGCATGACGAAAGTGCATTTTGTCGGGGCGGGGCCCGGAGATAAAGAACTCATTACATTGCGAGGGTACAACCTCCTGAAAGAGGCGGATGTCGTCATTTATGCCGGTTCGCTGGTGAACCCGGATTTGCTGGAGTACTGCAAAGAAGGCTGCGAAATCTACAACAGCGCCATCATGGATTTGATGGAGATTATCGATTGCATGGAACAGGGAGTGCAGGCCGGGAAGCAAGTCGTCCGCCTCCAGACAGGTGACTTTTCGATCTACGGTTCGATTCGGGAACAAACCGAGGAATTGAAAAAGCGGGATATAGAGTTCACCTGCACGCCTGGGGTAAGTTCATTCCTCGGGGCCGCCTCGCAGCTCGGTGTCGAGTATACCGTGCCGGAAGTGAGCCAAAGCGTGATTATTACGCGCATGGAAGGCAGAACGCCGGTTCCGGAGAGGGAATCGCTGCGATCCTTTGCCGCGCACCGCACCTCGATGGTTATCTTCCTGTCGGTGCAAGCGGTCGAGAACGTGGTGGCAGAGCTTGTGGCAGGCGGTTATTCGGAGGATACGCCGGCGTCCGTCATCTATAAAGCGACCTGGGCGGATGAAAAAAAAGTAACGGGAACCCTGCGGGATATTGCCGCCAAAGTAAGAGAGCAGGGCATCACGAAAACGGCGCTTATTATGGTAGGGGATTTTCTGGGCGAGACATTTTATTATTCCAAGCTGTACGACAAGGATTTCTCGCATGAGTACAGATAAGAATACCGCCATCATTGCGGTCACGGAACACGGCAAAGCGCTTGCAGCCACGATCAAGGCGGCGCTGGCGGCAGATTGCTTTGTTCCAGAAAAGCTGCAATCCGAAGGATTTGCTGCGCTTCAGCCGGATTTTGCAGCCGGGATGCGTCTCCTTTTCCAGCAATATGATGCTCTTGTCTGCATTATGGCTGCGGGAATTGCCGTCAGGACGTTGGCTCCCGCCATCTCGGACAAGCTGTATGATCCGGCGGTGGTCGTGATGGATGAAAAAGGACATCATGCCATCAGTCTATTGTCGGGTCATGTGGGCGGAGCCAATGAATTGAGCCGGAAGCTGGCGGATCTTACGGGGGCAGCAGCCGTTATTACAACGGCAACGGACGTTCAGAAGGTGGCGGCGCTCGATATGATCGTGCCGTCCGTGCCTGCATGGATACCGGACTTTCGCGAGAACTCCAAGCGAATCAACGGGCTGCTGGCCGCCGGGAAAACCGTGTGCCTGTACGAAGAAGTGCCGGTACAGATCGACCGGCGGGGCTTCACACCGGTCACGAATCCGCATGAGCTTCCGGAACAGACAGAAGCATTGGTGTGGGTCACGTATCGGTATCACCTGCCGGAATTGAACGTACACACGGTGAAGATGGTTCCGCAGACACGCGTGCTTGGAGTCGGATGCCGTAAACAAACAGAGCCTGAACAGATGATGCAGGCGTTTACTGAATTTTGCATCCAGCATGATACCGATCCGCATTCCTTTTCCGCCATTGCCAGTATCGATATCAAAAAGAATGAACCGGCGATCAAGCAATTAGCGGAAAAATTGAATTGTCCCTTCATCACGTATACGGCAGTTCAGTTGCGTGAAGTCGCGGACAAATATCCGGTATCCGAGTTCGTCAGACAGACCGTGCAGGTTGGCAACGTAGCGTTATCCGCGGCCGATCTGGCCAGCGGGGGCCGGGTATTGACACCAAGGTTCGCTGCATGCGGGATCACAATGTCCATGGGAGAGAGAACGAAAATGAGCAATGGGGTGATGGCATGATTTATGTTGTAGGAATTGGGCCAGGCGAGAGAGACATGATGACCGGAGAGGCGCTCGCAGCCATTCAAAAAGCGGATGTGATCGTGGGATACATTACGTATATCCGGCTGATTGAAGAACTTATCCAGGATAAAGAAGTGGTCAAAACGGGGATGCGGAAGGAAATCGACCGCTGTCAGGAAGCCGTCGATATTGCGAAAACAGGTAAAACCGTGGCGGTCGTATCCAGCGGAGATGCCGGGATTTACGGCATGGCCGGCCTGATTCTCGAGATTCTGGATAAAGAAAAAGAATCGATCGAAGTCGAGATCGTGGCTGGCGTCACGGCGAGCATCGGCGCGGCGGCAAGACTGGGAGCGCCCCTGATGCATGATTTTTGCCATATCAGCTTAAGTGATTTGATGACGCCTTGGGAGGTCATCGAGAAGCGGGTGAAGCTGGCGGCGGAAGCCGATTTTGTCGTCTGCTTCTATAATCCGAGAAGCAAGGGCCGGTCGAACCATCTGCAGCATGCTTTGGAATTGATGATGGCCTATAAATCGCCTTCCACTCCGGTCGGGATCGTGAAGGACGTCGGCCGCAAAGAAGAACGAAAAATACTGACGACGATGGCGGACATCGACTATGAAGAGGTGGATATGACGACGATGGTTATCGTCGGCAACAAGGAAACCTATGTTTCCAGCGGGCGAATGATCACGCCACGGGGTTATACGCTATGATCCTGATTTTCGGCGGGACCTCGGATAGTCTCGAGATTTGCGATTGGCTGCATGCCCGCGGGCATGATTATATCGTGTCCGTGGCTACGGATTATGGCGAACAGCTGGCGAAGCAGCATGCCGAACATGTCATCTGCCAGCGGCTGGATGAAGCGGGCATGTGCCGGGTGATGCGCGAGAAGGCGGTCTCCCTGGTCATCGATGCGACCCATCCGTTCGCTGTGGAAGTATCCGGGAATGCAATGAACGCCGCCGGCAGCATGAATATTCCTTATGTTCGCTATGAAAGGTCATCCGGAGAGGCAGACCATCTTCATCTTGTCCGTGACATTGATGAAGCATGCCGCGCCGCATCGGCGTTGGGCGATCGGATTTTTCTGACGACCGGAAGCAAAAACTTGCCGGAGTATGTGGCAAAGCTCCCCGAAAAGCATGTGATCGCGAGAGTGCTGCCTGTGGCGGAAGTGATTGCTGCCTGTGAACAGCTCGGTTTGCTGGCCGACCAGATTATCGCGATGAAAGGACCGTTTTCCCAAGCATTGAATCAAGAGCTTTTTCGACAAACCGGCGCGGAAGTGATGATTACGAAGGAAAGCGGGGCCAGGGGCGGCTTTGCCGAGAAAATAGCCGCTTGCCAAGAGCTCGGAATTCCTTGCGTCGTCATTCGGCGGCCGGCGCTGCCTTATCCGAATGTCATTACAGACATCGATGAACTTGAGAAATATGTGTGAAAGAAAGGGGGAAAACCGATGAGCGGCAAGGTTGTTCTTGTCGGAGCCGGACCCGGCGAAGCCGGTCTGTTAACCGTGAAAGCCCTGGAGTTCTTACGACAGGCGGATGTTATCGTCTATGACCGCCTGGTGGATCCAGTGCTTCTGCAGGAACGCAAACAAGACTGCGAACTGATTTACGTGGGCAAAGAGCCTTCTCACCATCCGATTCCGCAGTCGGAAATCGAGCAAATTCTCGTGAAGCAGGCCAAACGGAACAAGTTAGTCATTCGCTTAAAAAGCGGCGACCCTTATGTGTTCGGGCGCGGAGGGGAGGAAGGCGAAGCCCTGCATGCCGCAGGCATTCCCTTTGAAGTCGTCCCCGGCGTCACCTCGGCGATCGGAGGGTTGGCCTATGCCGGCATCCCGGTGACGCATCGGGATTTTGCCTCCAGCTTCCATGTCATAACCGGACATTTGAAGGAAGGCAGCGATCCGCTCGATTGGACAAGTTTAGCCCGGCTGGAGGGCACGCTGATCTTTCTGATGGGGATGACCCAGCTTCCCGCGATCTGTGCGAACTTAATCCAGCATGGACGCCGCCCCGACACGGCCGCAGCCGTTGTCGAATGGGCATCCCGATCCCGCCAGCGGACCGTTACCGGAGACTTAACGACGATTTGCGGCAAGGTGGCGGAAGAAAAAATCGGGGCGCCAGGGTTGATCGTCGTCGGCGATGTGGTCAAGCTGCGGGACAAATTGAACTTTTTCGAGAGAGCACCGCTGTTCCGGAAGCACATTCTCCTTCCGCGCGCGCGTGCCGGGCGAAGCGATCTGGCCGCCAAAATTACGGCGCTAGGCGGAGAGGTTACCCTTTATCCCGGTATTCGGATGGAAAAACTTCATGAGCCGGCTCAAATGAACGCGATCATGGCATCATTGCCAGAGTATGAAGAAATACTGTTTACTTCTGCGGAGGCCGTATCCTTATTCATCGAGGCCTTGCTGGAGTCCGGGAAGGATAACCGCGCGCTGAGCGGGAGCCGGCTGACGGCGATTGGGAAGCAGACGAAGGAGAAGCTGCGTGAATATGGGCTTGCCGCTGACATCCTCGTGACGAGACGTTCGGCGGACATCATCCGTCAAGCCTGCGCCGGGAATTGGCGGCAAGGGACGAAGGTGCTGCTGGCCGGAAGCGAGAAGCATACGGCGCAGTTGGCCGATGAACTGGGCGGAGCTGCCGAGTTCGCCGCTTTGCCGTTGTATCGGGAAGTGTTGGAGGCGGAGCTGCCTTTTGACTTGAGCAAGTTTGATGCCGTCTGCTTTTCCAGTTCCGCTTCGGTAGAGCATCTGCTCTCCGTATTGAGCGCGGAAGAACAAGCCTTGCTCCGCTCGATGAAATTGCTGTCCATCGGCCCTTTGACCAGTCGGACGATACGCGAGCAGGGGCTCAAGGTATATCGCGAGGCGAAAGCGGCGCAGCCGGATTCGCTGATTGCGCTGCTGATTGAAGAAGCCGGGGAGGTTATGCCGACATGAAACAAGCGATACTGGTCGTCAGCTTCGGAACAAGCTATCCGGAGACGCGTGCCAAAACCATCGAAGCTTGTGAAAATAAGATTAGGGAAACGTTTGCAGATTACGATGTATTCCGAGCGTTTACATCCAACAAAATTAGAAAAAAACTGGCGGAGCGCGATGGCCTTCATATTGATACGCCTGCGCAGGCGCTCGAAAAATTGAAAGCGGCCGGATACGCCAAGGTCATTATCCAATCCCTGCATCTCATTAATGGCGAGGAGTTCAAAAAAATCGTATCTCAGGCTCTGCCATACCGTGAGCAATTCGCTCAATTGCTTATCAGCAAGCCTTTGCTGGACAGATATGAAGATTACGGCAAAGCGATACAAGCCGTCAAAGCGCAATCGCCGTTCCTGGCCGAGGATGAAGCGTTGGTTCTGATGGGACATGGCTCGGAGCATCATGCATTCAGCGCATACGCCTGTCTCGACCATATGCTTGCCGACGAGCCTATTTATATGGGCACCGTGGAAGGCTATCCCCCGCTGGAACGTGTCATCGAACAACTCAAGGCAGCGAATGTCCGGAAGGTCCATTTGATGCCGTTCATGCTTGTGGCCGGGGACCATGCGATCCATGATATGGCATCGGACGAAGCGGACTCATGGAAATCGCAATTGATGCAGCAAGGATTCGAAGCAGACGCTTATTTGCAGGGACTTGGCGAGAACCCGCTCATTCAGTCCCAGTTTATCGAGCATATTCGAACGGCGATAGAGAAGGAGATGGTAGCGCATGGCTAAGTTTTATGGCATCGGGACAGGTCCGGGAGATAGCGAGCTATTGACGATGAAAGCCGTTCATACTCTGGAAAAGCTGGATGTGCTCTATACGCCTGAAGCGAAAAAAGGCGGAGCCAGCCTCGCGCTGAAGATCGTTTCTCCTTATTTGCCGGAGAGTCTGACGGTGCAGCAGCGCCATTTTCCAATGACCTACAATCAGGAGGAAAAGGAGCAGGCCTGGGAACGTATCGCGGCGGAGATTAAAGCGGATGTTTTGTCGGGCAAGAATGCCGGATTTATTACGCTGGGAGATCCGATGGTATATAGCACATACAGCTACTTGCTGGAGCTGCTGCGGGCGGAGATAGAGACGGAGACGATTGCGGGGATTTCCTCTTTCTCCTATATGGCCTCGCGTGTCGGCTGGCCGCTTGTCATGGATGAGGAGTCGTTGGCGGTCATTCCGGTCACTTCCGGAGAGGAGGCGGTTAACCAGGCGCTGACCTGCTTTGATACGATTGTATTGATGAAGGCAGCGAGTAATATGCCGCTGGTGCTCCGGCTTCTGGAGCAGCACCAATTGCTGGAGAAGGCGGTGCTTGTCAGTGATGCATCCATGGCTTCCGAAAAGATTACGTACGGGTTGAACCAGCTTCATGGCGATGAAAAGCTTTCCTATTTCTCCACGATTATTGTGAAAACTGATAAACTTCGTTAAGCGTAATGAAATTTCGGCAAAAAAATGAGTAGAGTCGCCATCTCTCTAAATCGTAATAATTACACATAAATAACGCTGAAGGTTGTGAAATGATGAAAGTACCGGCAGACTTCCGCCGCCGCTCCTTCTTTTTTACGGCCATTCTATTGGCGCTGACGGCGGGGCTCGTCTTATCGATTACAGTCGCGGTGATGCTGGGGCCTGTGCCGATAGCGCCTGCAACGGTCTGGAAAATTGCCTTCTCCCATATGCCGGGATTCAATGGATGGATCGAGGAGACATGGGACACGGGACAGGGGCACATCATCTGGGATATTCGTTTTCCGCGCGTGCTGCTTGGCGTCGTCGTCGGAGCGGGGCTGTCCGTTGCCGGTGCCGCCATGCAAGCGCTTATGCGCAATTCCTTGGCTGACCCGTATATACTCGGCGTGTCGTCAGGGGCGTCTGCGGCGGCCACGCTTGTTATTCTGTTCGGCGCGTTCCGCTTCTTCGGCCAATATGCGCTTTCCTTATCCGCCTTTCTCGGTTCGCTTGCCGTGATGGCCATCGTTATGGTTCTGGCTCGCGTGGGGGGCAGGATGGCAACGAGCCGGCTTTTATTGTCGGGAATCGCGGTTTCCATGATGATGTCGGCCATCACCAATTTGATCGTGACGATGGCGCCTCGCGAAGAAGGTATTCGCTCGGCGATGTATTGGATGATGGGAAGCCTGACGGGGGCCAAGTGGGAGTATTTGACGCTCCCGGCCTTGATCGTGATTGCCGGAACGATCTTTTTGCTTGTTCAGTACCGGGCGCTGAACGCCTTGCTGATGGGGGAGGAGGCGGCGCTTACCCTTGGCGTCAATCTCCATGCCTTCCGCAAATGGCTGGTCGTTGTGGTCGCCCTGTTGACGGGAACGATTGTGTCCGTGAGCGGCGCGATCGGCTTTGTCGGCTTGATGATCCCCCATATCGTGCGGCTCATGGTCGGTTCGGATCATCGCCGTGTTCTCCCGGTCAGCCTATTGCTGGGGGCCATCTTCATCGTATGGGCCGATGTGTTGGCGCGGCTTGTGCTGGCGCCCGAGGAATTGCCGATCGGCATTGTCACCGCTTTATGCGGAGGTCCTTTCTTTATATGGCTGTTGCGGCGGAACTCATATTCTTTTGGAGGCGGAAAATGAACGTCGAAGTGAAAGATCTGTCGTTCCGTATTCAGGATAAACGATTGATTGAATCGATATGCTTGGATGTGCGGAAAGGCGAGATGGTCGGCTTGATCGGTCCGAACGGCAGCGGGAAATCGACGCTGCTTAAAAATATATACCGTGTGCTGGAGCCCGATTCGGGCGAGATACTGCTGAACGGACAACGTGTCTCTCGGTTGCCGCAAAAGGAATTGGCCAGACAGTTGGCGGTGGTCGGCCAGGAATCGTCCGCCGCGTTTGATTTTACGGTCCGCGACATCGTGATGATGGGACGCAGTCCGCATAAGAGAATGTTTGAAGCGGATTCGATGGAGGATTACGAGATTGTGGAGCAGGCGCTGACGCGCGTCGGCTTGCTGCATGCCGCGGGCAGCAGCTTCTCCGACTTGTCCGGCGGAGAAAAGCAGCGCGTGCTGATTGCGAGGGCGCTGGCGCAGCAAGCCCGCGTTCTGATCTTGGACGAACCGACCAACCATCTGGATATCCGGTATCAGCTGCAGATGATGGATCTGATAAAGGCGTTGAAGCTGACCTGTCTCGCCGCGCTGCATGATTTGAACATCGCAGCTTGCTACTGCGATCGCATCTATGTGCTGCAAGAAGGCCGGATGGCGGCTTCCGGAAGCCCTGAGCAAGTGATGCGGCCGGATCTGCTGTACGACGTGTTCGGGGTTAGGACGGAGATTGCAATCCATCCGTTGACGGGGAAACCGTCGATTACGTTTTTGCCGGACATGTTCGCCAGCTTATGACAAAGGAAGGGAGGCGAGGCCGATGGCGATGACCCGATGCAGCTACTGCCAATTCATGTATGACGAGTGGTATGGCGATACGCGCAACGGCGTCCCTGCAGGCATCCCGCTCGAGGACTTGGCCGGTACGCTATGCTCCCGCTGCGGTATGCAGGGCATGCGGCATGAATGGCAGCCGAGTCCGAAGTACGAGGGGCAGGAGGCGGAATATTATGACCAGTTTGCCGGAAAAGCGGGGATTGCGTTCTACAGACATTGGCTGGAGCAAGCGGCAGAACTGCCGAGCGTGCTGGAGCTTGGCGTCGGCACCGGACGCCTGGCGGTCGAGCTGGCCAGCCGGGCTGCCTGCTACTGCGGCATCGATTGGAGTCCCCTGATGATTAAGGCTGCGGATTCAAAGCGCAAGCGCATGTTCAAAGAGGAAGCGGAGCAGCGGCTGCAACTGGTGGAAGAGGACGTTCTTACGTTCTGCGCTGCCGGCACCTATACCCATGTACTGTGCCCGGACGGGTTATTGCAGCATTTTACGCAGATGGAGGAGCATATTGCTCTGCTGCGCAATATTCATCGTTGGTTGCAGGCAGGAGGCTGGTTCGCCGTAGATCTGCTCCTGCCTCCAGGAGGCGCCGCTTGGCAGACGCTGGAGCGCAAGCGCGTGCAGCCGCATAAGCTCGTTTATCGCCGGATCGACGGGGCAACCTCATTGTCCCGGCAGATCTTTCATAGCGCGATCGCTTACGAGACTTATATCGACGGTGCCATGGAATCCCGGTACTTGGTTGAACGCGAATATGCGCTGATGACGCCCAAAGAAGCCGTGCTGCTGCTCGCTTCGGAAGGATTTGAAGTGACCCGGATCATCCAGAATTACGGCTTGTCCACGCCGTGGCGAACAGCGCTTCCACCGGGAGTCAACGATAGAGGGATCGATCCGGATGCCGGAGAGACGATAGAGGAGGCGAGCGCGGCAGGGAAGTGTGTGCATCCGCATCGTAAGAATGCGTGGGTGGACGGCGGATATCCGCTGGGCGGCGTGATGCCGGATCTATCGCCCGATGCCTCGGCAACGATGACGTTGATTGCCCGGAAGAAATGACAGATGACGAACGAATAGACGGAGGAAGGATTGTATGAATCGGAGAATGTTCACCAATAGGTTTCTACTGCTAGGGATGACCATGATGCTCGTACTGATGTCGGCATGCGGCAGTCCGGAACAGCCAGATGCGAAGCGCCAGGCGCAAGCTCAGCAGCCGGCAACGCAAGTGTCCGAGAGCAGACCGGTCGAGCTTGAAAATATGGGGGAGAAGCTGAGCTTCCCGGACGCGCCGAAGCGGGTAGTCACGCTGAACCAGCATGCGACCGAAGTGATGCTGGCGCTTGGTCTGGAAGAATCGATGGCAGGAACGGCTTATCTCGACGACAGCATCCTGCCCGAATTCAAGGAGAAATACGACAAGATTCCGGTTCTCGCGGACAAATATCCATCGAAAGAAGTGTTCTTGTCGGTATCTCCCGATTTCGCCTATGCGGGATGGAAGAGCGCATTTGGAGAGAAAGCGCTTGGCTTGCGGGCGGATCTTGCCGATCAGGGCGTGCTGACTTATGTGCAGGAATCATCTAACAAGGCAGCGCCGACGCTGGAGGATGTGTATCAGGACATCTTGAATATCGGGCGAATCTTCCGGGTGGAAGACAAAGCCGAAGCGGTCGTGAACGACATGCGCAAGAAGCTGGAAGACATCCAGGCGCAAATCGGCAGCGTGAGCGAGCCGCTTAACGTATTCGTTTTCGATAGCGGGGAAGACAAGGCGTTTACGGCAGCCAATACGTATTTGACTAGCTTGATTGCCAAGGTTGGCGGTAAAAACATTTTCGACGATATCGATAAAGGATGGGCCGAGGTCAGTTGGGAGGAAGTGGTGAACCGCGACCCGGATGTCATTGTCATTGTCGATTATGGCGACACGACAGCCGAACAGAAGCAAGAGCTGCTCTTGAACAAAGCGCCGCTTGCCGATGTGAAGGCGATTAAAAACAAGCGATTTATCGTGCTGCCTCTCTCGGCGGCTGCGGAGGGCATTCGCGCGCCGATAGCTTTACAGACGCTCGCTGCCGGCTTGTATCCGGATAAAGTGCAGCCATAAAAAGCAACAGGGGGAAGGAGAAAATTCATGGCAACATGGAATTTGGAGGAGACCCGCCATCATCTGCTGATATGCAACGGCGGCAGCTGCATGAAGCAGCAGGCCGATGAAGTGACGCAAGCGATCCGGGATGAAATCGCGGCGCTTGGAGCGAAACAACAGATTCATACGACACGCACCCGCTGCAATGGCCGCTGTACGGACGCCTGTGTCGTCATCGCCTATCCGGAAGGGGTCTGGTATAAGGAGATGACTCCGGAGCGGGGAAGGGAACTGGTGCGCAAGCAGCTCGCAGGCGAGCGGCTGGAGGAGCATATGGTCTATTCGTATGATCGCCGCTTCATCGCTACCGGCCTCTCTGTGGCTGGAAAAGAAAAAGCACCAAGCTAGCCATTGCAATGGCCGAGTCGGATCCATCTTAGGCTATGTTCAGGACGTTGCCGTCTTTATGGGGGATCATGACACGTGACTGTCATAGTCCGCCTCCACAAGCCCAGGAGCAGCTCCTGGGCTGCCGTTTTATATATGGAAATCACATGCGGCCACCGGCATCGCTCTGCTCAAGATCTTTTAATGCAAATCCGATTTTTTGTAAATGTTTAAACTCATACATAAGGGGTTGAATAACATTGTAAGTATTAATGAATCCCTTACAATTTCATCGCATTAAAAAGCCGACTGGTTTTAAAAAAACCAATCGGCAAAACAAGAAATTTTTCTATGTTTTGACACACACTTCTACGTGTTACGAATTTACACTCTCAGCTTTACTCGCCTGTCTTGCGTGTAATTTTTTCATTGCAAATCTTGCTATAGGCTGTGCAATCAACAATTCAATCCAAAATGCTACACCAAAGTTTCTAGGCCAAATATGAAGGAAATTTTCAAAGGGTTCTAAGCTTATTTGTTTCGTACCAACCCAAGTTCCTATAATTGATAGCCAAAGAGATAACACCGTTACATTTAATATAGTATTTAATAATACTCTGGCAATAAATCCATCTGTCTGTCCCACGAATTTTGGCATCAGCTTACCAACGAGCGGTCCCGCAATCAACCTTACTGATAAAATTGCGATTACCCACATAAACGGAATCATTTTTAAACTATCTAAGTAAACTTCTTTACTGAAGCCGAGTTCCAATCCCATAATAATAGGCGCGATAGTGTTTACTGAAATGATTGAAATAATCAATAAAAATATTATCCCTTCTTTTTAACACCATGTTATTATAGCGATATTTGGAAATCTCTTCATAAGTGAACATTTTTATATATGGTTCGATTCATATTTGTAGCGTTTTATCTTTTTAATCAATCCTGCAAGTCAAGTTAACAGGCCTACCATCCATCATGCAACACCATATTCACGCTTCGGGCCGCTCAGCTCTCGGTCCGGCCTGGAGCTGAAGATGATGTTACAACTAACCCTTCAATAACTGTGAATAAAAAAATGCGCCTGGGAATATTTATATTAAGATTGGAGCAAGTTTTTTGTTAACTAAGAGGGGGGAACTGATGAGAAAAGAATTTGTAAAAAGAGAGATTGAAAAAAAACTGGGGGGAAAAGTAGCTTCTGATCTAAAACTTCATAATGTTTATTTGTTAATACATTCTGAGAAGCTGGATATACACTGGCCTATGGCTGCAGGGAAAACAGATGGGGTACTTGCCAATCCGATGCAGCCCTATCATACGGCCAGCGTGGGTAAGACCTTTACTTCTGTAATGCTGGCTATATTAGTGGAAAAAGGGCTCGTCAAGTTTGATGACCCTATTTCTAATTATTTACCTGAAGATATTGTTAAAGATCTTCACATATACAAAGGAAAAGAGTACACGTACGACATTCAGATCAAACATTTATTAAGCAATACGTCGGGGCTGCCCGATTATTTTGAGGATAAACCTAAACGGGGTAAAGGGTTGATGGAAGAGATACTTGAGAATCCCTCGCGTTTTTGGTCACCGCAAGAAACCATACACTGGTCCAAAGCTCACTTACAACCACGCTTTCCTCCTGGGAAAGGTGTTCACTATACTGACACAGGATATAATCTCTTAGGGCTCATTATTGAAACTATTACATCAAAGCCCTACCATGAAGTGCTTCATGACTATATATTTAACCCTCTGCATATGAATTACTCTTATTTATCGCAGTATTCGGAGCCTGCCATTAAAAGCGAACATCCAGTAGCTCATGTATATATGGATGAGTTAAAAATAAACGTAGAAAACTATCGCAGCTTTAGCAGCTTTTATTCTGGCGGGCAAACCGTATGTACATTAGAAGATCTGCTGCTCTTCATGAAAGCTCTGGTACAAAATCAGATTATTCAAAAAGAAACCTTAGACATGATGAAGCAGTGGAACAAAATGTGGATAGGAATGGATTATGGTTATGGACTGATGAGGATGCGATTTCAGCCTTTCAGTCAGAGATATCTTGGATGGGGGCATCTTGGCGCGAGCGGCTCTTCCATGCTTTACTTTCCCAATATGGATGTATATATTATAGGGAGTTTCAATCAGACCGCTTATCGATCAAAAGGCATGAACTTTATATTTTTTAACGTTCTGCGCAAATTAGCAAAGTGTGCAGATTGAATTTGGAGTGCAGGGATAAAGTATCTCTGCACCCTTTTGGTTTGAACGAACGATAAATCGGCACATGTTCTAGCAGCTTCGTTCGCAGGACTCATCTAAAACAACGCTAAAATTGGTATTATAAAATACATATCGGCATCACCCGTTGAAACTCTGCTCTGACCAAGAGACTTCCTTAAGAAAGGCGGTTCGAACATGTATATTGTATCTCAACGGCTGACTCCCGTTCCGTCCGGTTTGATCCGTCAAGTCGAACAAGACATGCGGGTTGCTTTTCCCGATGGCTATAGCTGCTTTCTCCAAGAATACGGCGAAGGCACGTACAGAGGCTGGTTCAATATACAAGCGCCCGACCCTGAAGTATTGCGGCCGTTTGCCGAATATGGTCTGTGGGAGCATGACGAGACAAGCCCGATAACACAAGAACAGATTCGCCAATGCGTGGTCATCGGGACAACGATTGACGGCGATTTTCTCGCTGTGCATCCGCAGGTTGAGGGGATGATGTGGATGCCGAGACATTCTGAGACAATTGGGGTCATACCGTCCAGGGCTGCTTCCTATACGGACACGTTGGACCGAATCTATCAAGAGACGTTCGACGATGACGAGTCTGTGCCGGCTTATTTTGAACCATGGAATGATACGAAAAAACATGCCTTTTTTCTGTTCACTCCCGAGAACGACAGCAGCCTGACCTTGCGTGAACTGGGCACACGCTGCCGGGACTTTTTCACACCGGATCTGCTGATCGAAAATGAAAACATAGGTAAGATCTTCATACGGGAACTGGGTGGCTACATCCGATTGAATTATGCCTACGGCCGGGAAATTGCGGTCTTCTATGAAGAGGAAGCGGCCGCGCGGTTCCGGGAGACAGCCCATTTTCTGCTGCAAAATCATTGCCGAACAGCTCAATGTTGAGCTTACGAGGCCTCAAGGGGGGAAGCGCTTATCTATGATGCATACTGAACTGGAAATCACGAATATGATCTTCCGCACGCTCCGGCACACGTCCATTTACGATGACTCCTATGAGAAAATGGTAACTCAGCCTTTTCAGCGTGACTATTATGGCGATCTTAGCCCTTGCGTGCGGATTGGAGAACACGCGTACGAGCTTGTTATGTATGAAAGAGGCGTGCAGATGTTAAGCAAAACCACGAAACATGTGGATGATGTGATCTATTGGATTTTGGAAGATACCCTGAACACGATCGCCCATGTGAAGCTGCTGCGCAAATATAAGGCGGACAATGTGAATACCCGCTTAACATACACCAAGGATATTGTTAATGAACTGACAACCATGGTCAATCAGGCATTTCATGACATTGGCGGTATCTACGAGGAGTGGCACAAGGCCGGGAGACGGAGTCAGTTGGAATCGAACCGTCCATTGTGAGCGCGGAAAAACACAAGGTATGCTGAATTCCGAAGTGAGGGGGATTGGGACGATCAGTTAGACAGACGCGACGCAGGTGAGCTCGATGAGAACTGGACCATGAACAATGAATTATTAAAAACAGTCGACGTCAAAAATCCGGACGATATGCGCAGAAATCGTAGAAGAGTAGGGGCACTTTTCATTTCATGCAGATGAACGGTCGATGTTGATGTACGATCTGCAATTTTGGCTGTATACGAAGGCGTATCCGCAGACTACCCGGGAGCAATACTTGGCCATATATAAGAAGATGATTGCTTTTGGCGGAGCATTTGGAACGGGAGGCTATGCGCCGGCTTTTATTACCGATTGGTTGGATGCTCGATTGCAGCAAGGCCAGATTGCGGACAGCGACGGCATACTGAACTTTACAGCATCAGCAGCGCAACAATTGATCGGCCGACTGAATGCCGTTGTTGTGACCTGCTGTACATTTGGTGATGATCATGAGCGTAAATATTTGGTATTTTATATAAGTCAGCATGTATGGAGATAGGAGCTGGAAGCCATGAGCAAAGATAGAGAAGAATGGTCAGATTTGGATGATGAGAAAATTGAGGACCCTGCACATTTCCTGCTGCACCGCGGGATGAGAGGGATTTTTGAGGCGGAGGAGGTAGTAGAGGGAGATCGTATCGTTATTCCGGAATGGGAACTCACGATTCGTCCCCATGTGGCAAGATGGACAGATCAGTCCGTTATGCTTCAGTTTCAATTGAGTTCTCCGAAATGGGATCGCGATATATTTGAAACCTCGGCAGGCATTGGCAGCAGCTTAAAAAATGCTCTTGGCATGGCAATCGGCGGCTTTGCCTTTTCGTTAATGGAGGGTATCGCATCAATGGAGCAAGACAGGGAACCTGACCAGCTCCACACGACATACGGGGACACTGTACATCATTGGAAGGTTTATAAAAGTAATATCGTTGGTCTGGGCGAGTCATCAGACGAGATGCGTGAAACCCCATATTGGGAAGCGCTCAAGGATGAGATTGCGAAACGGGTTGGCAACCAGAAGCTTTGTTATATTAAAATCTATGGCGCGAAAAATGGTGACGATATTACCGGCGAATGCCGCATTAATGATATTCCAAGCCCTGAGCTAGGCAATATTGTAGCAGAAATGGTAAGCAAGTGGCAGGTAGATGGCTTTGCGTCACAAAAGCAATTTATTTTCCTGCAGCAGTCTGAGGAGACGTACACACCGTATCCATATGAAGCCGGGCACATTGCCGCTGCTACTCGGACAGCTGTTCACATGTTCATGGAGTGTGACACGCAGGAGCGGTATGACGAATTTCCGGAGCGATTAGCTGAGCGCTTGCAGGATACTAACTTAGCGCAGGAGCTGTATTCTTTTTTGCCTGAAATTTGTGCAGAGCATGCCTTCGAGAAGCTTACGTATACCGAGGAAATGTCGATGCTTAAGGGCGAGGAGTCCTTTCGTATTTACCGGACTCAGCTTGCCAGCTATTATATGATTTATGATGCTTTGTTTGAGGGCTTTCGTACGGAGCAATTTGAGGATGAGGTGTATAAGCAATACATCGGTGTCAGTTCAATATACAGTGTTATTTGCAATGCTAAAGAGCAGGGCGCGGATTTGGTGGAAAATGGCGGTGTGCTGACACTTTCCTTTGCGATGTCAGACCATTATCAGTTTAGATGAACAAGGGATGCGCGCGAATCCATCATGATAGAAACTTCTGTCTTCGGTAATGGCAGGAGTTTTTTTCATGGAAATAAAGGTCGAAGCGGGTATAAAGTTGAGCACGGATAAAGCCGATAAAATCGTAGCATCTCGACGAAGAAGCAAGCATACCGCGGACAAAGGGGGTCAAACGGACAATAGCCCGCTAACCCCCTTTTGTCATATAAACTTATGAAATTAATCCAGCATGCCGCAGCCCTTGGCGGATTCCGCCTTCATCTACGGAAGAGGTGATGTAATCAGCATAAGGCAACAGTTGTGGATGAGAGTTGCCCATCGCGATCCCAAGACCTACTTGCTGGAGCATCTCCATGTCATTGAGTCCGTCGCCAAATGCTACGGCATTCTCTGGAGTCAGGCTCAAGCGCCGCAACATGGCTTCTATTCCGATGGCTTTGGAGCCGCCTTTTATCGTTACGTCCATCGCTTTTGGATGCCAGCGTATCAATCGAAGGTCGTCGAACACATGGTCATACAAATGCTCATCTTGCGCTTCGCAATGGAGGAACGCTTGATAGATATCTGACTTACTCCAGAACTCAGGATCATATCCAGGCTGCTCTACACGAAGGGAATCTATAGATTCCACTACAAATGGATGAGCTTCGGAATTCGCGTAAAACTGCTCATTACCTTCAAACACAAGGGGATGATGGTTGCGGCTTGCATATTCAACAAGCTTCTCTACACTGCCTCGCGGAAGAGGGCGTTGATATAGAGGTTCCCCCTTATAAACTACATAGGCTCCATTTAGGCTAACAAAAGATTCAATATGAAGCAGCTCGGCAAGCGGCTTAAAGAAGTATGGGGCACGTCCCGTTGCGATCACAGGTTCAATCCCGTTTTCTTTAAGCTCAGCGTCGCCTCGATTGTGTCTTGCGGCACTCGTTTCTCATCATTGACAAGTGTGCCGTCGATGTCAAAAAATACAATGTTATAACTCATGTCAGGTCTCTGCTCCAATCTCTGTCTATGTCGGTGCTGTCATGCTTCCAGTGTAACATTGAATTGGGTCTGCAATAAATAGCGTAGTGTGAACAATGTATACCAAAGCCTTTAACGGCTTTATTTAGTATCTATACAGCTATATTCAAAATCAGTACTAACAAATGGATATTTTTATGATATGATAATATTAATCCTCAAATGGAATGACCGCACCCCAGATTTATCAGCAAATAGAGGAGATTCAATCGTTTTTTGAATCTATAGTTTAAAAAAGGGTCTAAAATTGAGCTAGATATTCCTTTCCCCTGAGAACATTTGATTCCTGTTCTCAGGTAGATTTTTTGCTGTTAAGATTGCTGTTTTCAAGTCGTTGGTGAGAAAAGCTTATTGGGGATGATTGCTAATCCAAAACTGGTGGTACCACGTTGTTGTTACGTAGAGCATTTTTCATGTCCAAAAAAAGCAGTACAGCGCAACTAAGGAACTCGAAGGGCGGCTATTCACTGGAAACGGCAAACCAAAGCCACAACCCTTGCAAGTCGTTGGGTTAAGGCCTTGGTTTTTGTGTATGCCCAGGGTTTGGTGGACGATTTCTATAAATAATAGTGAGAGCCCGAGCAGGTAGGAGCGCCTATATCTTTTCTTCAAATACATTAGCATGTAAGGACGGTAAAAATGAGAGACAGACAAACCAAAACAGACGTTATCTTAATTGGTGCCGGAATCATGAGTGCGACTTTGGGGACATTGCTGAAAGAATTAGCACCGGACTGGGAAATTACAGTGTTTGAGAAGCTCGCAAATGCAGGAGAGGAAAGCTCTAACGAATGGAATAATGCGGGAACGGGGCATGCTGCACTGTGCGAGCTTAACTACACCGTCGAAAAACCGGACGGATCCATAGATATTAGCAAAGCTATAAAAATTAATGAACAGTTTCAGGTTTCAAAGCAGTTTTGGGCTTATCTGGCAAGCAGCAATCTGATCCGTAATCCGCAGGATTTTATTATGCCATTGCCTCATATGAGTTTCGTGCAAGGGGAAAAAAATGTAGCGTTTTTGAACAAACGTTTTGAAGCGCTATCAAACAATCCTCTGTTTCAGGGGATGGAATTTTCTGATGACCCGGCAAAGCTGATGGAATGGATTCCGCTTATTATGGAAGGCCGGACATCGAATGAACCTATAGCAGCAACAAAAATCGACTCTGGAACGGATGTCAACTTTGGCGCTTTAACGCGACTATTGCTTGATCACCTAAAGAGTAAAAACGTCGATATCCAATACAAACATAGTGTTGATAACATCAAACGTACTAGCGATGGTTCGTGGGGATTGAAAGTGCGGAATATCGATAGCGGTACCGTCGAGCGCCATACGGCAAAGTTCGTCTTTATCGGAGGCGGGGGAGGAAGCCTTCACTTGCTGCAAAAATCCGGTATTCCAGAAGGAAAAGGTATCGGAGGCTTTCCGGTAAGCGGACTATTTATGGTGTGTAACAATCCGGATATTGTAGAGCAGCATCATGCAAAAGTATATGGGAAAGCTCCGGTCGGTGCTCCTCCAATGTCTGTTCCGCATCTTGATACAAGATATATCGACAACCAAAAATCGTTGCTTTTTGGACCGTTCGCCGGCTTTTCACCAAAGTTTTTAAAAACAGGTTCCCTGTTTGATTTGGTAACTTCCGTAAAACCGCATAATCTCGTAACGATGTTGGCGGCAGGCGCAAAAAACGTTCCATTGACAAGATATCTAATCCAGCAAGTGATGTTATCGAAAGAAAAGCGCATGAAAGATTTACGGGAGTTTGTCCCGAACGCCAAGAGCGAGGATTGGGATTTGGTGGTGGCGGGCCAACGTGTGCAAGTTATCAAAGATACGACTCACGGCGGCAAAGGAACGCTTCAATTCGGTACGGAAGTTATTAGTGCCGCTGACGGCTCGATCGCTGCATTGCTCGGCGCTTCTCCGGGTGCGTCTACCGCCGTTCATGTCATGCTGGAGGTAATCAAACAATGCTTCCCGCAGCATCTAAAAGCGTGGGAACCGAAAATAAAAGAAATGATTCCTTCTTATGGCATGGCGCTAGCGGAAAACCCAGAGCTTATCCACGAAATTCATTCTTTAACAGCGCGGATGCTTGGTCTAAACAGTGAACTGCAACCCGTCATGTAGACAGCACAAAAAATAAAAATGAGTTAAGCGGCCTTCGTCCTGAATTCCATAGGACTGAGGCCGTTTAGCTTTGCCTGCAACCTTTCGTAACTGGGTTAAAGGGCAATTTTCGTAATTAACCATTTTTACGTAGTCATTTAGCTCTAGATTAAGATGTATCAGCATGAAGGGCTGTCCGTATGAGAATGCTGTTGCGGAAGCGACGTTCAAAATTATAAAAACCGAGTTTGAGAATCAAATGACCTTTGACAATCCAGTAGGTATCTATTCAGACGTCTCCTCAAGTGGGAGATCCACGTTTTATAAATTGAACTAAAATCTTGTAATGTATATTATAAATTTAAATAGAATTGATAGTAGGTGATTCATCAGTGAATAATAATTTGCTTCTGATAAAAGAGTTTAGCAAGTTAACTGGCTTATCACGAAAAGCTTTGTATATTTATGATGAACATAATATTTTGAACCCTGTATTTATTCATCCAGATAATGATTATCGATATTATGATAAGAATCAGTTACTAACTGCTAATCGAATAAATTTGTTGAAACAAGCAGGATTCACCTTAAATGAAATCAGTAAAATCATTCATAGAAAGTTATCAGATGATGAAATAAATAACTTGATAGAAGAAAAGCTTCAACTGGAAATGAATAAGATAAAAGAGGCAAATCAAGCAATAAATAAATTGAAAGAGCTGAATCATCCGATTGCGATTTTAAATAATGAAGTCAGTGAAGAGTATCTAGAATCATTGATCGTATATGAGTATGAATTATTACCAAATGAAAATATATGTGTAGCGCTGAATAATTCAGAGGAATTGATTAATGAACTTAATGTTAAAAAAAATGAAAAAATCATCAAATATAAAATGACAGATAATAAAATTCACCCTGTTAGTATCGCCCTTCCATTAGAAAACCAGGAATTGAATCAATCAGGAGTGACAAGATATTTTGGTTTTCAAACGCAAAAGTTTTTCTGTGAAATTGATCCTTATCAAGAAGAGTCGGTATTAAGGATAAATGAAATAATGAAAAATAACGAATTAGAATTATCCGAACCATATATTTATGAACGTATATTAACCCCGGATGATTATCTATATTCCTCCAAGCGCCTTTCGGAATTTATTTTTCCTTCTAAGTGTTAAGTAATTGACCTTACCCTTAGGTTAACCTTTAGACTCTCTTTAAAGGAGGGGTTAACACATGAAGAACAATAATTACGCATTGGTAACAGGAGCTTCTAGAGGAATAGGAAAGGCAATCGCAATTCAACTTGCAAATGATGGGTTCAATTTATTATTACATTATAATCAAAATATTGAAAAAGCCAATCAGGTCAAAGAGGAAATTGAATCAATTGGCAGACAAGCACAGTTCATTCAGGGTGACTTCAATTCCAGTGAAGGAATTAAACAATTTATTGAGAAAACTAAAAAATTGATAATCCAAGATAATAATGTATCACTGCATACAATCGTTCATAATGCTGGACATGCTACATCAAATGGATTTGGAGAAGTGGACTATGATGAGTTCGATCGGCTATTCAATGCAAATGTTAAAGCACCATATTTTATTACACAATCTCTAATCGGACTTTTAGAATCCAATGGCAGGATAATAAACCTATCATCAGGTGTGACACGTATCGCATTTCCTCATATGATGGTATACAGTATGACAAAAGGCGCAATTAATACAATGACATTTACACTGGCAAAGGAATTGGGTGAAAAAGGAATTACAATCAATTCCGTAATGCCTGGAATCATTGATACGGATTCAACTGCTAACTGGCTGCATACAGAAGAAGGTCAAGAAAATGCAAAGAATATGAGTGCTTTAAAACGAGAGGGTCAACCAAAAGAAATTGCAAATGTTGTTTCGTTTCTAGCGAGTGAAAAAGCGAGTTTTATTACTGGTCATAATATGGACGTAACTGGTGGAAGTCATCTGTAATGAGTTTAATATCTCTCATGATGACGTTTTTAAACGGTCCCAATTGATTTTATGTCGAGATCCCTATAAACAATCAGTTCCATTCACAACCCACCTTTAATTGAACCTCAGGCGACTGGCCGTGGCATTAACACTCCTTCTGTAGTTTTCAGATTATTATCTTCTTACATATTGCCAACGCGATTGTTTATGCTATAATAATGTCGAATGGACGCCCATTCACGTCATGCACAATAGAAAAAGTTATAGGCAATGGAAGTTTGGTGCAAATCCAACGCGGTCCCGCCACTGTGATAGGCCGAAGCTCGGTCTTAAGTCAGGTCGTTTGCCTAGTAACTTTGTCTGACCAGTCATTTCGAGGCGAAAGTGGCTGGTTTACAAGTCTAGTGACGTATACCGCCTCACTAGGCTTTTTTTACGTTGCAAGAAGGCAGCCGACACTGCTGTCGGCAAGGCCGGGTGGTCGCCGCCGAACCTATACAATGAAGTAGGGCTAAGCAAACGGGAGGTTCTTCAATGCCGAAGAACAGGTGCACATTGGCGTGCATGTCCCTTTTTTTTTACTTTCTGCCGCTCCCGTGCCGATAACGGCACCCAAGATCGGGTTGACGAGTATCCGGTTACGGTGTACAGTGGTGGTAGACAATTGAATGATTGCGAGTTGCACAATGGCGTGCACCATATCTCATAAGCAAAGAGGCTTTTAAAGGAATCCGTTCTTTTAAAGGCCTCTTTTTTTGTTGCCAACTACTCCTTGGAGGTGCCTTACATGGACAAAATTTCAATGAAAACCGACATTTATCTGGGACAAGGCGCGCTGGATCGCCTGTCGGAATGGCGGAATAAACGGATCTTCATCGTCACGGACCCGTTCATGGTCAAGTCAGGGATGATTAACATGTTGTTCGAACGGCTGCATGAAAGCAACGAACAATACATTTTCAGCAACATCGTGCCCGATCCTCCGGTCGAAATTGTGACAGAGGGCGTGGAAGCGCTTGGATCGTTCCAAGCCGATCTGATGATTGCGATTGGCGGCGGTTCCGCGATCGATGCGGCCAAGGCGATGAAGATTTTCGCCCAGAAAATTTTGGACGAGCGCGATATGCCGTTCGTGGCGATTCCGACAACAAGCGGCACGGGCTCGGAAGTTACTTCGTTCTCCGTCATCAGCGACAAGAAGAAGAACATTAAGTACCCGCTCGTATCCGATGACATGCTGCCGCAAGAAGCCATTTTGGACCCGGAATTGGTCAAGAGCGTGCCGGACTTCATCACCGCCGACACGGGAATGGACGTGCTGACCCACGCGATTGAAGCGTATGTGTCCACCAAAGCGAACGATATTTCCGACGCACTGGCGGAGAAGGCGATCAAGCTGGTCTTTGCCTATTTGCCAAGAGCGTACAAGGATGGGAACGACCTGGAGGCGCGCGAGAAAATGCATAATGCCTCCTGCCTGGCGGGCATGGCGTTCAATATTGCGTCGCTCGGGCTGAACCATGGCATCGCCCATGTGGCCGGAGCCAAGTTCAAGATTGCGCACGGGCGCATGAATTCGCTGCTGCTGCCGCATGTGATTGAATTCAATGCCGATTACAAGCCGGGTTACGGCAAAGAGGAGAGTAATAGGGCGGCGGCCAGATACGCCGAAATCTCCAAGAGCTTGGGGCTGCCGGCTTCCTATGCGAAGAGCGGCGTTCGCAGTCTGGTGCAGGCGATCAAGCAGCTGCAGAAGCAATTGCGCATGCCGCAGACGCTGCAGGACTGCAACGTGGATCAAGCCACGCTGGAAGAGATGGGCGCGGCGATTGCCGAGGGGGCGCTGCATGACGGCTGCACGGCCACGAATCCGCGCGTTCCCGCCGCATCCGATGTCGTTGGAATTTTGAACAAAATGTTTCAATCCTGAGTATCAATTAAATTCCAGCCGTAATGATATTGACAACGTTTGCAGCATCAAATATAGTAAAAGTAACACAAAGGCGTGTTGCATACAAATAAAAGCGAAGAGGCTTCTTAAAAATTCCGTGTGAACTTTTTAAGGGGTCTTTATGTTTTTTTACGGCTATTTCACGGTTTTAGACATGAGATGGGATGAGGGTATGGACCAACAACACAACGAAAAACAACGTGTCATTCAAGAGTACGTGCCTGGTAAACAGGTTACGTTGGCTCATATTATCGCGAATCCCAACCCGGATATTTACAAGAAGCTGGGATTGGGAACCGAGGCGCAGGATGCCATCGGCATTATGACCATTACGCCAAGCGAAGCCTCCATTATTGGGGCGGACATCGCGACCAAGGCGGCCGGCGTGCAGATCGGCTTCGTCGATCGCTTCAGCGGATCGCTCGTGATAACGGGCGATGTATCATCCGTTGAATCGGCCGTGAGTGAAGTGCTGCTTGGCTTGCAGAACATTCTCGGCTTCTCGGCTGCGAAGATTACGAGAACGTAGGGGAAGCGGACATGAAGACAATCATATTCGCCGGAAGCACCGGCTCGGGCAAGACTACGCTGTGCCAATGGCTGCACGGCCAGGAGATTGCCTACAAGAAGACACAGGCCGTGGAGACTTTCGAGCAAGCGATCGATACGCCAGGGGAGTGCATCGAGAACCGTTATTTGTACAAGATGCTGCTTGTCTCCAGCGTCGATGCAGATGTCATCGGGCTTGTGCAAGATTGCACGAGGGAAGAAAGCTATTTTCCGCCGGCCTTTGCGACGGTATTCGCCAAGCCGGTCATTGGAATTGTGACCAAGGTGGAGCTGGCCCGGACGGATGAGGATATCGCGCAAGCGAGATCCTATTTGCAAGCGGCGGGCGCAGAGCGTATTTTCGAGGTCTCGACCATGGAGAACGTGGGAGTGGAAGCGCTTCGGGCTTATTTGGAAGCGTAGGCGACTTTATCATTCGATAGAGGATTCGCAAGATACAAGCAAATATCGACAATGAGGTGCATGACACATGAATGGAAAAATTGTAATAGTCGACGACGAACCTATTACAAGAATGGATATTCGTGAGATGCTGGAAGAGGCGGACTACAACGTAGTAGGCGAAGCTTCTGATGGCTTTGAAGCCATCGAATTATGCAAGAAGCATCTGCCCGACCTGGTCATCCTGGATGTTCAAATGCCCATTCTGGATGGGCTCAAGGCGGGTAAACGAATCATTTCAGAGCAGCTGGCAAGCGGGGTTATTCTCTTGACCGCATTCAGCGATAAACAGACGATTGAAAAAGCATCCTCTATCGGTGCGCTTGGTTATCTGGTGAAGCCGCTCGATGAAAAGTCGTTCATTCCCATGGTGGAAGTGACCATTGCCAAAGGCAAGGAAATACGCAAGCTGGAGCAAAATCTATCCAAGCTGTCGCAGAAGATGGAAGAGCGGAAAGCGGTCGAAAAGGCGAAAGGGATTTTGATGAAGGAAAACGGCTGCACCGAAGAGGAAGCCTATCAAACCCTGCGCAAACTTAGCATGGATCGACGGTGTCCAATGATAGAAATCGCAACAACCATCGTCATTTCCTATGATTGATTTCAAAGAAACGATTGTGCGGCTGTGCAAGCGGCATACGGGACTGGCGGATGCGGATATCGCGCGGCTGACCGAGATAGCCGAGTCATTCGAAATGTCCGAGGTGCCGGATGATGTGTTCATCGACGTTTTGTCCAGCGTGGCGAATGAGGCGATTGTGGTGTACCACCGCCGTCCGGGTGACGGCAAATCGCTGTACCGGCGTCCGGTTGCGGGCGAGAAGGCGCTGCGCGAGAACGAACCCGGCGTCCTGAGAACGTTGGAAACCGGAATCATGTCACAGGGACTCGTCGCCAATACGCAGGAAAATCATCTGGTCAGGCAGACGGTATATCCGATTAAAAATCAAGATGGCGTCATTGCGGTCATCATCTATGAAAAAGATGTGAGCGACAATATTCAAGCCCACTTCAACGTGACGGGGACGCAATACGAGGATGGCGAGATGTCTTCGATGTTGACCGCCATGCTGCGGTTCAAGGATTCGATCATCAATCAACTGGAGGATGCCGTTCTCGTATTCGACAAGCACGGATTTTTGAAGCTGAAAAATAAGAAGGCAGACGCGTACTATCGGAAGCTCGGTTATTTAGAGGATATTCAGGGCTTGCACTATGACAATCTGTCGTTGGATCAGACAATCTTCTCCGATGCGATGAAGGAGTACTCCACGTCTCCTTCCTGTCCATTGACGAGAGATGTGAAGGTGGCCGGCTGCTATTATCAGGTCAAACGGCTGTTTATTGCAGAGCGGGATCTATGCATAGGCGTCATCTTGCATGATGTGACGGAAATCAAGGACAAGGAAGCCGAGATTGTCTCCAAATCGGTGGCCATTCGCGAGATTCACCACCGGGTGAAAAACAATTTGCAGACCGTGGCGTCGCTGCTCCGCATTCAGGCGCGGCAATGTGAAAGCCCGGAAGCCAAAAAATGCTTGAACGACAGTGTCAGCCGGGTGCTCGCCATCGCGGCGACCCACGAGCTGTTATCGACGGAGATCGAGGCGCAGGTGGATTTGCTTGACGTCATTCGGCTCATCGCTGCGAATATCGAACGGTGCTTCGTCGATTGCAAAAATGTCAAAATCGAGATAGCGGCTCCGCAGAGCATTTGCTTGGACAGCGATCGCACCGTCGCGATCGCGCTCATTGTGAGCGAGCTGCTGCATAATAGCTATGAGCATGCGTTCGGTGATTGCTCGAACGGCACGATTACGGTGAACGCGCAGCTGGAAGGCGGGTTGGTCACCGTGGAAGTGGCGGATAACGGCGTCGGCTTTTCCGTGAAGGACTGCTCCCACAAAAGCTTGGGCTTGTCCATTGTCCGCAGCTATGTGAAGGACAAGCTGAAGGGCAAGCTTGCCATTGCGTCCAATGAGGACGGCACGACCGTTACGTTTGTCTTCAAAAAATAAATAATCGGGCTACAAGGATGTAGTTCTGTAAGCAATGAGGCTTAAGGTTAACAATTCCCGCCAATCGGGGGGGGGATATAACTTTAAGCCTTTTTGCGTGCATATATGTGGTATCAAGCGATGGGGGTGAAAGAAGTGAACGAGCAATTGCTAAGCGTTGGCATTGATATGGGAACCTCGACGACCCAACTCGTCCTGTCGAAGCTGCATATTCAGAACCTGGCATCGTCCTTTTCGGTGCCCCGCTTGGTCATTACGGATAAAGAAGTGGTCTACAAGAGCGATATCTGCTTTACGCCCGTTATGGCGGACAATCGGATCGATATGCAGCAGATCCAGTCGTTCGTGCAGGAGCAGTACGAGAAAGCCGGCATCCGTAAGGATGAGATTCAGACAGGCGCGGTCATTATTACGGGCGAAACGGCTCGCAAGGACAATGCAAATGAAGCGGTGCTGTCGTTAAGCGGCTTCGCCGGAGACTTCGTGGTCGCAACTGCTGGCCCGGATCTGGAAAGCATCATTGCCGCTAAAGGCGCGGGCGCCCATACGTATTCCAAGGAGCATTCCACTTCCATTGTCAACATTGACATTGGCGGCGGTACTAGTAATCTGGCGCTGTTCGCTGACGGTGAACTGCTGGATACGGGATGTCTGGATATCGGGGGCCGTCTTATCAAGGTGGACCATAGCACGCATGAAATTACGTATATCGCGCCGAAAATTAAGCAGCTTGCGGAGCAAAGGGGATTGAAGCTGGCCTTGGGACAGACGGTAACACCTTCTGATCTGGAGCCGATTATCGGGGAGATGGTCAAGCTGCTCGAAGAAAGCGTCGGCATCAGGCAGCCTGGCGATTTCTACGACACTATCGTCACGAACAAAGGGCTGAAGCTGGATCGGATAATTCCTTGCATTTCCTTCTCCGGAGGGGTAGCTGACTACATTTATCAAGAAGCTACGGGCGACGTGTTCCAATATGGAGACATCGGCATTTTGCTCGGAAGAGCGATTGCCGCTTCTCCGCTGACGCAGCAAATGATAGTGGCGCGTTCGGCCGAGACCATCCGGGCTACCGTTGTTGGAGCCGGCTCCCATACGACCGAGATCAGCGGGAGCACGATCACTTATACGGAAGAGAGCTTCCCGATCAAGAATATTCCGATTCTGAAGCTTGCCGTAGCGGATGAGTCGGGAAGCAGCGATGTGCTGGCGCAAGCCATTGCCGACAAGCTGAATTGGTTCAAGCTGAACAATGATCTGCAGCGGGTCGCGATCGCATTGGAAGGGAAGAAGAGTCCTAGCTTCCAAGAGGTACAGAAATATGCCCAAGGGTTGTACAAAGGGATGTCGGAGCTGCTGGAGCGCGAGTATCCGCTCATCGTGATTGTCCATCACGATATGGCGAAGGTGCTGGGACAGACGCTATATGCCTTGCTTGGCTACAAGAAGGATGTCGTCTGCATCGACAGTGTATTGGTCGACAACGGCGACTATATCGACATCGGCAAGCCGATTGCGGAAGGCAAGGTATTGCCTGTCGTCATTAAAACGCTCGTATTTCACTAATTGAGTTGCATTTGGAAGGAGGAGCTTTTGTGATTTTAAAAACCAAGCTGTTTGGCCGAGTTTATCAATTCAGCAGCCTAATGGAAGTCATGGCAAAAGCAAACGAGGAAAAATCAGGGGATATGCTGGCCGGACTGGGGGCTACTTCGTCGGAAGAACGCGTGGCGGCCAAAGTGGTACTGTCCCAAATCAAAATGTCAGACTTGCGCAACAATCCGGCGGTTCCTTATGAGGTGGATGAGGTTACCCGCATTATTCAGGATGGGGTAAATGAGCGCATCTACAGTGAGATTCAGAACTGGACGGTTGAGGAGCTGCGGGAGTGGATCTTGAACGAGAACACAACCGAAGCCGACATCAAGCGCGTGTCCCGCGGTCTGACAGCCGAAATGATTGCTGCGGTTGCCAAGATCATGTCCAACCTTGACCTGATGTACGGGGCGAAGAAGATTCGCATTACGGCTACTGCCAACACGACGATCGGCCGTCCGGGCACTTTGTCCGCACGTTTGCAGCCTAATCATCCAACCGATGATCCAGATGGCATTATGGCTTCCCTTATGGAAGGCTTGACCTTCGGTATCGGGGACGCCGTGCTTGGTCTCAATCCGGTTGATGATTCCGTAGAAAGCGTAACGCGCGTTCTGAAGCGGTTCGAGGAGTTCCGCCAAAAGTGGGAAATTCCAACGCAAACTTGCGTACTGGCCCATGTTACGACTCAAATGGAAGCCGTAAAACGCGGCGCTCCGACAGGACTCATCTTCCAATCGATCGCAGGCTCGCAGAAAGGTAATGAAGCATTCGGCTTCAATGCGGCCACGATTGAGGAAGCTCAGCAACTTGTACTGCACCACGGTCAAGTAGCTGGACCAGATGTCATGTATTTCGAAACAGGCCAAGGCTCGGAGTTGTCTTCCGAAGCCCATCACGGGATCGACCAAGTGACGATGGAAGCGCGCTGCTACGGCTTTGCGAAGAAATACAACCCGTTCCTCGTCAATACCGTTGTTGGATTCATTGGTCCAGAGTATTTGTACGATGCGAAGCAAGTGGTTCGCGCCGGCCTGGAAGATCACTTCATGGGCAAGCTTACGGGCATCTCCATGGGATGCGACGCCTGCTACACGAACCATATGAAGGCGGATCAGAACGACTTGGAAAATCTGGCGGTTCTGCTGTCAACGGCGGGCTGCAACTTCTTCATGGGTATCCCGCATGGCGACGATGTCATGCTCAATTATCAAACAACCGGCTACCATGAAACCGCGACGCTGCGTGAGCTGCTCGGCTTGCGTCCGATCCGTGAGTTTGAACAATGGATGGAGAAGATGGGCTTCATTGAAAATGGCAAGCTGACTAAAAAAGCCGGAGACGCGTCAGTGTTTCTCAAGTAGGGGAAGGAGGAAACTCTCATGAACGAAAAAGATCTGAAATCGATGATTGAATCGATTTTGAACGAGATGGTAGGAAACTTGCCGGAGGAAGCAGCCAAGCCTGCCCGCGCCGAGGCGCCTGCCCAGCAGGCGGCGGAGCCGGAGCCGGTTCCGGCAGCGCCTGTGCAGATGGAAATGCCTGCGGAAGAGCAGGAGGACAGCGGCGAATGTCTGGATGATATTACGGAGATCGACCTTCGCAAGCTGCTGCTCGTTCCCGATCCGGAGGATCGGGAAGGGTATATGAAAATGAAGGAAAAGACGCCGGCCCGCCTTGGCGTGTGGCGTGCAGGTCCGCGCTACAAGACGATTACATCGCTGCGATTCCGCGCTGACCATGCTGCTGCCCAGGATGCCGTGTTCTCCTACGTGTCCGAGGAGTTCGTGAAGGAAATGAACCTTGTACCGATTGCAACGATGTGCCGGGACAAGGACGAATACATTACGCGCCCGGACTTGGGACGTCAATTTTCCAAGGAGACAATCGAGTACATCAAGCAGCATACGACCAAGCAGGCCAAAGTGCAGATTATGGTTGGGGACGGCTTAAGCTCGGCTGCGATTGAAGCGAATCTGCGCGATATCGTTCCAGCCATTGCGCAAGGTCTCAAGATGTACGGCTTTGAAGTAGGCAATATATTGTTCGTCAAGCATTGCCGCGTTCCATCGATGGACGTGATTGGCGATGTGACAGAGGCAGATGTAGTTTGTCTTTTGGTCGGCGAGCGTCCAGGACTTGTAACGGCAGAATCCATGAGTGCCTACATCGCTTATAAACCGACTGTAGGTATGCCTGAGGCGAGACGTACCGTTATCTCCAACATTCACTCAGGCGGTACGCCTGCCGTAGAAGCAGGCGCGCATATTGCTGAGCTGATCAAGACGATGATTGATCGCAAAGCATCTGGGATTGATTTGAAACTATAGAGGTAAACCCGAATTTTTGAACACGCAATTACAGAAATCGCAAGGAGGCACGTATGAGAAACGAACCGATTCATGCAACAGTGCTCGGCATGAAGCTCATTTCCAACGTAAGCCTGGATATGGCTAGCAAGCTGGAGCTGATGCCGCACCATAAAAGCTTGGGGATCATTACTGCTGACATTGACGATGTAACTTATGCAGCATTGGACGAAGCGACGAAAGCAGCTGCCGTGGATGTCGTATATGCAAGAAGCATGTATGCCGGATCGGCCAATGCTTCGACGAAGCTGGCAGGCGAGGTCATCGGGATTCTGGCTGGGCCAAGTCCGGAGGAAGTGCGGAGCGGCTTGAACGCCGTCGTTGATTTCATCGCAAGCGGCGCTCATTTCGTTAGCGCCAATGAGGATAACAGCATTACTTATTTCGCCCACTGTGTATCCCGCACAGGCACGTACTTGTCCCAGACTGCGGGCATCAAGGAAGGGGAAGCGCTGGCTTATCTAATCGCTCCTCCGCTCGAAGCGATGTATGCACTTGATGCAGCGCTGAAGGCCGCGGATGTCACGATTGCCGCTTTCTTCGGCCCACCTTCCGAGACCAACTTCGGTGGTGCATTGCTGACGGGAAGTCAATCGGCCTGCAAAGCAGCATGCGATGCGTTTGCGGACGCTGTCCAATTCGTCGCAGATAATCCGACGAGTTATTAAGGTAGCAGCCCATGAGACATAGCGCGTTAGGGTTGGTGGAAGTTAGAGGGTATTTGGGCGCAGTCGCCGCGGCGGATGCCGCATTGAAGGCGGCGAGCGTTACCTGCATCGGCGTAGAGATCATCAAGGGCGGATTGGTTACAGTCAAGCTGGATGGTGATGTCGGGGCCGTGCAAGCTGCCGTTGAAGCGGGAGCGGAAATGGCTACGCAATTGGATGTATTGGTAACTCGCCATGTGATTGCAAGAATGCATGAAGAGACGGCAGCCTTGGTGGCAAGTCCAGTTGATACAGACGGAAGTCAGGGGCAGCTGGAGGAGAGCGAAACCAGAAGTCAGGAGCAGCAGAAAGACACTGCGAAAGTCTCTGAAAAAGCTTCTGATAAAGTCTCTGTCGAGGATACCGCAGAGCGCGCGGTCGGCATTGAAGCGGTCGCAGCGTCCGTTGTTACGGAATCGGCAGCATCTGACGCAAGCGCGAAAGCTGATGTGAAAAAAGCAGCTGAGGCTACTACGACAGAGGCTCTTAGGGCCAAGGAATCGTACGCTGCTGAGACGAAGGAACCTGCCGCTGCGGCAACCAAGGAAGTCGACGAAGTCAAGCCGGCCTCCGGCCAGACGGGTACCGTCCCTGCCGCAGTCAAAGCGGCAGCAACAGCTGAGAAGACGACCAGTGTACAGAAAAACCAGGGCAATGGCGACAATTCGCGTGTGAAGCCAGTGCCTGCACCGGCAGCGAAGCGAAGCAAGAAGACGAAAAAAGCAAGCTCGTAAAAAACGTTGTAGAGAGAAGGAATATTGATGGAAACATTGGATAAAGACCTAAGATCCATTCAAGAAGTCCGTGATCTGATTAAAAAAGCCAAGGAAGCGCAAGCCAAGCTTGCCGTCATGACGCAGGAGCAAATCGACGCAATCGTCAAAGCGGTCGCGGATGCCGGCTTTAAGCATCGCGAGAAGCTTGCGAAGATGGCCAATGAGGAAACAGGCTTTGGCCGTTGGCAGGACAAGATCGTCAAGAATGCATTTGCTTCAAAGCAAGTGTATGAGTCGATCAAGGATATGAAGACGGTCGGCGTTCTGAACGAGGACAAAGTGCACAAAGTGATGGAAGTCGCAGTGCCTGTCGGCGTCATTGCGGGCCTGATTCCTTCCACGAACCCAACATCGACGGTTATCTATAAAGCGCTCATTGCACTTAAGGCTGGGAACAGTATTGTATTCTCCCCGCATCCAAATGCGCTGAAGAGCATTTTGGAAACGGTGAAGGTCATTAGCGAAGCAGCTGTGCAAGCAGGATGTCCGGAGGGTGCCATTGGCGTCATGACGGTTCCGACGATTCAAGGAACGGATCAATTGATGAAGCACAACGATGTTGCCTTGATTCTCGCTACCGGCGGAACGGCGATGGTCAAAGCCGCTTATTCATCCGGTACGCCAGCGATCGGCGTTGGTCCGGGCAATGGCCCTGCCTTCATCGAGAAGAGCGCGAATATTCCGCTTGCAGTCAAACGCATTATGGATTCCAAGACGTTCGACAACGGCACGATTTGCGCATCAGAACAGTCCGTCGTGGTTGAAGCGTGCAGCAAGGATGCGGTTGTGGCTGAATTCAAGAAGCAGGGAGCGTATTTCCTCTCCGCAGAGGAGTCTGCACAGCTTGGCAAATTCATTATGCGGGCCAATGGCACGATGAACCCGCAAATCGTTGGCCGCAGCGTGGATCATATCGCGAAGCTTGCTAACCTGGATATTCCAGCGGGTACACGCGTGCTGATTGCGGAAGAAACTCGCGTTGGACGCAATGTTCCGTATTCACGCGAGAAGCTGGCTCCGATTCTGGCTTTCTATACAGAAGACAGCTGGGAAGCGGCATGCGAGCGCTGCATCGAGATTCTGAATGGAGAGGGTGCCGGCCATACCATGGTCATTCACTCCGAAAATGAAGAGATCGTCCGCCAGTTCGCTTTGAAAAAACCTGTATCCCGCTTGTTGGTCAATACGCCGGGCACACTTGGCGGCATCGGCGCAACGACAGCAATCGCACCGGCGCTCACGCTGGGATGCGGCGCTGTTGGCGGAAGCTCGACATCCGACAACATCAGCCCACTCAATTTGCTCAATATTCGCAGAGTCGCATATGGACTAAGAGAAATGGAAGACTTGGTGGAGCAGGAGCAGCCAGCAGCGCAAGATAAATTGGCAAGCATCGATCTTGGAGACAAAGAACAGTTGATCGGCATGATCGTAGCTCGTATTCTCGAGAAAATGTAAGCTCGTCGTTTCATAGTCTTACAACCAACGTTTATTCAAACATTTATCATAAACAAATTAACTAATTACTAGGAGGAATTTTATCATGGCAAACGCAAACGCATTGGGAATGGTGGAAACAAAAGGTTTGGTAGGTGCAATCGAAGCAGCAGACGCAATGGTGAAAGCAGCTAACGTTACCTTGATCGGCAAAGAGCAAATCGGTGCAGGCCTCGTAACCGTTATGGTTCGCGGCGACGTTGGCGCTGTTAAAGCAGCTACAGATGCTGGCGCAGCAGCAGCAGAGCGAGTTGGCGAATTGTTGTCCGTACATGTGATTCCAAGACCACATTCGGAAGTAGACGCAATCTTGCCTAAGACAAAAACAGTAGAATAATTACGGATTCCGGACAAGCCTAACGATTAGGACGGAAGAAGGGTGCGGGCTTTGGCCCGCATTCCACTTCCCGACTATCGCGATTTACCTTGGCTGTAACGGGCAGGATGATCGCGCAATGAGAAGTAGTTTAACACGCATTCGCACTAGAAGGATGTGAGAACATGGCTGTGATTACGGAAAGCGAACTGCGCAAGCATTTTCGAAATCAGAATTTGAAGGATGTTGCCGTTTATGAGACGGCAGCAGGGACGATTCTGACGCCATCGGCCAAGAGCTTTTTGACCGATCATCAGATTGAGCTTCGATATGTGAAAACTCCTGAACCTGGGGCAGATGCAGATACGGTGGATTCGCCGGTGCCCAAGCAGGAAGTCAAGCTTCAAATCACCAAAAACCTGGATGTTGAACCCGCATCTGAAGGAAAGAAACGGTTTCGTACGCTATATGGCGGATTTTTGGAAACGAAGCCGGAGCATATGACGCATTTGTATGGAAATATGCTTGTATTTAAAGATCATCCCCGGATATTATTCCGCGGCAAGCTGGATTCATTGGAAACGAAATTACTGGAAGCACAAATCAGCTGCTTCAAGCTGAACATGACCAAGCTGGTCGATGATTTGGAAGAAATATTGCAATTCGTGCGGCGAATCGTACGGTGTGAAGTGCTGAATGAAAGCATTGAAGAGTTTCATTTGCTTGGGATGACGGCTAAGGAGCTGCGGGAGCAGTCCCATTTTCCCAAGAAATACTTTGGATTGGAACATTTTCAACCCAGCTATGATATGGGCGAAGCGGTTGTTGTCATAAATGCGTTGCGCACATTGACGAGGGAGACGGAGCTGTTGGCTTACCAAGCCTTCAAAAAAGAACACGGAGAAGCGGAGCGCGAAGATATCATTCGGACGCTGAACCGGCTGTCCTCCTTGTTCTGGATTATCATGTTCCGCATCCGTGTTGGACAGTACAACTGATGAGGTGAGCATAGTGGATAACGAATTGGTAGAAAGCATTATCAATGAAGTGGTCAAGCGAGTGCAGGATGAAGCCTGCATCGAGATTGAAGCATCCGGCAAGCATGTGCATTTGAACCGCGAGGCGATTGATGCATTGTTTGGCGAAGGCTATCAATTGACGAAAGCAAAGGATCTTTCCCAGCCGGGACAATATGCATGCAAAGAGCGCGTTACGCTGATCGGGCCTAAAGGCGCTCTGCATAATGTCGTCGTGCTTGGTCCTGAACGCAAGGAATCGCAGGTAGAGGTGTCGCATACGGATGCAGTCGTGTTGGGAGTACCTGTTCCCGTGAAAGAAAGCGGCAAGCTGGAAGGAACTCCGGGCATCGTGATTGCTTCGGGCAGCAATATGATTCGGTTGGAGCGAGGATTAATCGCAGCTCAGCGGCATATTCACGTGAAGGCGGAAGACGCAGAGAAATACAACGTGAAGAACGGCGAAATCGTACAGGTCAAAGTATACGGCAAGCGACCTCTCATTTTCGACGATGTGCTGGTTCGAGTCAGCTCCAACTATGAAACATATATGCATATCGACTATGACGAGGCTAACGCATGCGGCTTTGCTAAAGGGACGAAGGGGAAAATTTTGAAGAAGAGCATCTAGGTTTAGGAGCGTGAAAAAATGAACATAGAAGCTCTGGATCGGGCTGCGATCATTGAAGCCGTTACGACTGAAGTGATCAAACGGTTGGGGCAGGGACAGACGGACGAACCGGCCGTGCCCAAGAAGCAAGCGGTCCTTTTGACTGTGTCACCGGTACCGGAACTGGAGAGCATGCTGGATCAGCAATATGAGGTGCGTTATTACGACGAATCGCTTAGAGATTGCGATGTGTTGATCATTCCGAAGCTGTGTCTTCAACTGTTGTCCAACCTCGCTAACGGTATAAGCGCAGGCCCGCGTGAACGGTTCGTGCTGACGATGCTGTTGAAGGGGCGGAAGGTTGTTGCCATCGAGGAAGGACTGCTTTATCGCAAATATAAGTCGACAGCACCTGTCCTATTGTACAAGCTGTACGACGAATTTGCGGACAGGCTGAACAGCTACGGCATCCGGGTGGTCAAAGAACAGGAATTGCTTGCGACTTGTATGGAGGATAGCCGGGCTCCGGCGGTTGCTCAGGTTGATAGAAGTATCGAATCTGTTGATGCGCCGCTCCACCCGGAAGTGTTGAATCGTAAAGTCATTACCGAAGCGGAACTGAAAAAATACCGTCTCCAAAACGGGAAAGAGATTGTCATTGATCGGCACAGCATTATAACGCCGCTCGCTCAGGATTATTTGCGCATGCAGCAGATGCAAGTGCACAGAAGATAACGGCGGGGTGAAGCTATGATCGTGGGACAAGTTACGGGAAGCCTATGGGCTACCCGCAAAGACAACAAGCTGAATGGTCTGACCTTCCTGGTGGTCAAGCCGTTATCGTATAACGATGAACCTGTTCAACGCGACTACTTCGTCGCTGCGGATAACGCGGGAGCCGGCATTGGAGATACCGTGCTCGTGACGACTGGAAGCGCTGCCCGAGCATCGTTTGCCAATTCGGATGTGCCTGTTGACGCAGTCATTGTCGGCATCGTCGATTCCATCGAGGTGGCCCATGACTAGTGCGATTGGTGTTGTTGAGCTGCGCAGCATAAGCAAAGGATATGAGACAGCAGACCGCATGCTGAAGACTTCTCCAGTCAACGTGCATCATATGAAGCCGATTTGCCCGGGCAAGTTCCTCATCATGATGAGCGGCGACACCGCAGACGTACAGGCTGCGATGGATGCAGCAAGGGAGGACGCGGGCGAATTCCGAATCAGCGATTTTGAATTGCACGGCGTGCATCCTGACATCGTAGAGGGGTTGAAGCGACCTAATTCTTCTCAGCCTGTCGACGCGCTTGGAATCGTGGAGACATCTACGGTGTCTTCCGGTATTTTTGCATTGAATGAGGCTTTGAAGCAGTGCGATATTCATGTGAAAAAAATGAACCTCGGCATGGCGATTGGCGGCAAGTTCCTCGCCGTGTTCACCGGAAGTGTCAGCGATGTCGAGCAGGGGATGAAGGTGTTCGTATCCTCCATGGATCAAAAGCGGATTGTGCATCATACCGTGATACCTTCCCCGACCGAGGAAATCAAACAACACTTCCGATAGGAAGTTTAAAAAGCCCGCTTTTGATCACGAAGTGACACTGGAAGCAACTCGGCATCGAATCTTGCGTTCACTCTCGAAGTCCGCTGCTCATGTAGTCTCGCCTACACTGCGCTGCTCCTTCTTCGAGTTCACGCAACCTTCTCGGTGCTGAAAACCGGTCTTTTTAAACATGCTGGAAGGAAGTTGAAACAAGCTGGAAGAAAAGCTCGCTTTTGATCACATAATGAAAGAATGGAGGAGCACGTTCGTGGAGATTAATGAAATCATCATATACGGCATGGTTATATTCATGATTCTCGGTGCCATCGACAAGTGCATCGGGTACAAGTTCGGGTTGGGCCACCAATTCGATGAGGGGATTATGGCCATGGGTTCGCTCACGCTGGCCATGGTGGGGATCATCTCCCTATCGCCGGTACTGGCCAAGGTGCTAAGCCCGATTGTCGTTCCATTGTACAGCGCGCTGGGAGCTGACCCTGCCATGTTTGCGACTACGCTGCTAGCAAATGATATGGGCGGATTCTCGCTGGCACAGGAGTTGGCGCAAAATCCGGAAGCGGGCTTGTTCGCGGGTACGATTCTAGGGGCTATGCTTGGACCTACTATTGTATTCATCATTCCGGTTGCGCTTGGCATTATCAAGAAGGAAGATCAGAAGTATTTGGCTACAGGCGTATTGGCTGGTATCGTCACGATTCCACTCGGTTGCTTGATCGGGGGATTGGTGGCTGGCTATTCGCTCTCGATGATTTTGTCTAACTTGGTGCCCATTATTTTATTCGCAGTACTTATCGTACTGGGCTTGTGGAAATTCCCGCAGGGCATGATCAAGGGGTTCACGATCTTTGGACAGTTTATTGTTATCGTAGCGACGCTAGGACTCGCGGTTGGCATTACGCAGCAGCTGACGGATATCACAATCATTCCGGGGCTTGCGCCTATTGAAGAAGGAATTAAAATTGTTGGCGATATTTCCATAGTGTTGGCAGGAGCCTTTGCAATGGTATTCGTCATTACGAAGGTGTTCAACAAGCCGCTCATGAAGCTGGGCAAGATGCTTGGCATGAACGAAGTCGCGGCGGCGGGCTTGGTGGCTACGCTTGCCAACGTCATTCCGATGTTCGGCATGATGAAAGACATGGATGCGCGGGGTAAGGTTATCAACGTGGCCTTTGCCGTGTCCGCTGCATTCGTGTTCGGCGATCACCTCGGCTTTACGGCTGGGGTAGCGAAAGAAATGATTTTCCCGATGATTGTCGGGAAGCTCGTTGGCGGGATTACGGCGATTTTCGTAGCTGTATTTTTGGCGAAGAAAATGGCTCCTGAACCGAAGGAAGGGCAGCAGGAGGCCGCATAAGGCCAGATTGCTATGCAAGCCGCTGCTCTGTAGTCTAATGGCTTTCTCTCCAATATAGGACTCTCTCATAATTGGTGCCTCGCATGCCGAGCAATCGGCTGCGGGGCATATTTTTTTGTGCTTGCTTTTTGCAGCGGCGAATCTCGGCGCGGGCAAGCCTTTGAATTGCGAACACATCTTCCTTAATGTAATCGAACATGAGGCCAACCAATTCAGAAGCGCATTTTTTCGACGGTGACATGGCGGAGCGGAGCTTCCGAACTGCATATGTTCAGTTGTGTGGGTCAAATACCGCCCTTTTCGGCGTTTGAACTGCAAATATGCAGCTTAAAGCGAGGGAATGTTGCTTTTTAATCGAATATGAGAAAATATACTGCACATTTGCATTCTAGCGTGACAAATGACGAGAATAAGGTAATTTCAACTGTACAATTGCAGTTGAAGACGCTGTCCCGCTCCAGAAGCTTTCAGTTCTTCATACGAAGAGTCCGTACAAACTCCAATAAATGAAGGCATCCTTTTTTAAGTGAAAATATAATAGGAATCAGAGATTCTGAGGCGGGCACTTCAAGAGTTGCATTGGAATAATATAGATTCAGAATTAGAATGACGGTAGGTGGCGGTTAGAGCTGAGCGGGATTCCTGCACACTGCGGACTTGGCAGCTTTCTATCGAAGAAAACAATCATTGAGTAAAATCGATAAATAGAACTTGTTCCAGAAGCGTGGTGAAAACGTGAGCCGCACGAGTGAAGCTTGGGCTAGGGCATGGAGGGCAGGCCCGGGGCGGCTTGCTGCTCCCCGAGTGATTGCCCGCCAAAGTCTAACTATAATTATAAGTTCTCTTTAGAATAAATGCGTATAGATATTGTCATAGATAGTAGGCCTATTGCCAGCGCCAGTAAACATGGAAATAAATCTTGAACGATCTTCGGAAAAGGAAGCGTCGTTTGGAAGTTAATATTATTGGTTTGCATTACCTTTATTATGAAGGGAGACACAAACGGTGTTATAAAAATAAAAAACATGAATATATATTTAGATTTTTCATAACCGAAGTAGTATTGAATCGGTATAATTGCCCCAAATATAATAGATAAGATGAATAAGGAAAATCCAAATTCCGAAATGCTCAGCATCTCTATCTTTCCCGAAATAAGCAAGGCAGTAATTGTGTATACGATATAACAGCACACAAAAATGGTCAATAAAAATAAATATTTTGATTTTACTAATGCTTTGCGTGTATAAGGAGTTGCGCATAGGAGCGCAGCACCTTTGTATTTATATTCGAACATCGATACTGAATTGAACAGCAGATACTGAATATAAAGAGTGCTTAGAAAAAATGGAAAAAAACCTCCGCTTATAAAATCAACTTTAAAGGTCATAAAAATGGGAATCGCAAATGAAGCGATAAGCATCACTTTCAGATATCTTTTTGAGAGCAGGAAATCCTTTTTCACTAGATGAAACAACATTTCGATTACCTCCTTACATAGCCCAGCATAATATCTTCAATAGTCGGCTTTTCGATTAGCACATGGTTCATTTGCTGCTTAACGGCATGTTTGTTGTTTGTCAATCCCTCAAAGCCATAATTGGTTTCGCGCAACGTTAAAAATAATTCTCTTGTTTGGTCATTAAGCGCCATTTTTTCTCCTTTTACTAAGCCATGCGAGTCAAGCAATACATCCTTTTCCTCACTCAATATGATTCTGCCCTTATCAATTAAAATCAGGACATCAGCTACTTTCTCAAGGTCAGAGGTAATATGGGAAGAAAAGAACACGCCTTTTCCGCCATTCCCCATAAACTCCAATAATATTTCCATCAATTCACTTCGTACCAGCGGATCAAGTCCGCTTGTTGGTTCATCCATAATCAATATGTCGGCATGATGGGAAAGCGCCAATGCTATGGCGTACTTCATGCGCATGCCTTTGGACAATGTAGAGATTTTCTGATTAAGTGGCAGCCCAAAGCGTTCCATGTACTTATGAAAAACCGATTCTTCCCAATTTGAATAGGCAGGCGCAATAATGCTTTTCATTTCTGCCAATGTCAATTCTTCATAGAAATATCCCTCATCAAATACGATCCCGATATGATTCTTTAGTTCCCGTTCATTCATGTTCATGTCTTTGCCGAAAAATTCAATGCTTCCCGAATCCTTCAGCACCAGCCCAAGGATTGTTTTTATAGTTGTGGTTTTACCGGCCCCATTTACACCAATGAATCCAGTAATGCAACCCTCTAACAAAGAAAAGCTGACATCCTGCAAGCTAAAGGCACCCAAATCTTTTTTTAGTCCCTTAACCTCTAAAATGTTATTCATGTTCGCCCTCCTCAAACAGTAAGCCCATCATTGAAATCAATTCTTCTTTGCTAATCCCGAGCGAACGGGCCGTATTCCAAGCCTCAGTGAGCTTTACTTCGACCATATGCCGCCTTGATTCCAACAGAAGTTCCAGGTTTTCTTTGGCTACAAAGGAGCCTTTGCCTGCTTTGGTTGTAATAAAACCCTCTGACTCGAGCTCGTCGTATACTCTTCGGGTTGTAAGAACGCTCACTCTCAGATCATTGGCTAGTGCCCTGATAGATGGAAGCAGTTCGCCCTCTTTCAATTCCCCATAAAGTATCGCATCCTTTATTTGTTCTTTTATCTGCTGATATATGGGTGAATCGGATGTATTGGAAATAATAATTTTCATTTAACCTCCATCAAAATCACAACTGTGTATTTCCTACATACACATCATATACAGATGCCGCGCCGCTGTCAACAACACAATGATATGAGCTTATATTCCGGCAGACGTACATCTTAGAGGTTTAAACAAGTAATGGAAAGGTCATATTAAAAAAGTAAATGTTGGAATACACCCAGATCTGCAAACGTCTCTTTATATACCATAACCTTGAGCAGGAGTGAACAACAAAAGTGAACACAGTGGTTCCCAAGATCCAGCTTCCTCTGCAAACCGCAAGCTTAATCGCTTCGTTTATGGTGTGGGTATTGATTTCGTCTTTGTTGTCGTACATCAAAACAGATATCCCTCTCACGGCAGGGCAATCGGCCTGGGCATCGGCTGTCCCCGTTATCTTGGGATCCGTTCTGCGTATTCCGGCGGGCTTTCTGGCAAACCGGTTCGGAGCCCGCCTGTTGTTTGCGGTGAGTTTTGCGGCCATGCTCCTTCCCATTGCCTATCTGTCGATAGCCCAGACGTTTCTGGATTTGATCCTCAGCGGCTTTTTTCTCGGAATCGGGGGGGCAACCTTCTCCATCGGGGTAACCTCTTTACCGAAGTACTATCCCAAGGAAAAGCACGGGACGGTCAACGGCATTTACGGCATAGGGAATATGGGGACTGCGATTACGACCTTTGGCGCTCCCCTGCTGGCGAATGCGTTTGGATGGAGAGGGGCGGTCCAGTCGTATTTGGTGCTGGTGTCCGGTGTTGCCCTATTGAACGTGTTCTTGGGAGATCGGCATGAACCGAAGGTCCGTAATTCATGGCGCGAACAGTTCAGACAGGTCTATAAGAACGAAAAGCTGTGGTTTCTAAGCTTGTTCTATTTCATCACATTCGGATCCTTCGTCGCGTTCACGATCTATCTGCCTAACTTCTTCGTTTCTCATTTTCATTTAGAAAAAGTTGACGCAGGCCTGCGCACGGCCGGTTTTATCGTGCTGGCCACTCTGACAAGGCCGGTAGGCGGATTTCTTTCCGATAAACTCAATCCGTTTCTCGTGCTAAAGCTCGTATTTTTAGGGTTGACCGTATCCGGGATCTTGCTTTCCTTTGTCTTAAATATGCCGTTGTTTACCTTGGGATGCTTGACGGTTGCCCTCTGTGCAGGAGTAGGAAGCGGGGCGGTATTCAAGCTGGTTCCTCTTCACTTTTCCAAGCAGGGGGGAATTGTCAACGGCATCGTATCAGCCGCCGGCGGACTCGGTGGATTTTTCCCTCCATTGATTCTAACCCTTCTGTACAGTTGGACCGGCCATTATTCCATCGGCTTTATGGCGCTTTCCGAGTCGGCATTGGCCAGCTTGATCCTCGTCTTTTGGATGTCGTTTCAAGCCAGAATACAAAATTACACACTTACCGAAGCTGATATCCAGCCTCGGCATCCCCCACATACGGAATCCCAACACCGGGATTCACACGGTAAAGGAGGCGAACAGCCATGAAAAAAGGTATGACAGGCACAGGCCCTGCCCTAAGGCACGTAGACAGCCATTCTGCCATTCATGAGGCAGCATTGGAGGAAGCGAAGGAACTGACGGAACTTCTCGAAAGCTGTATAAAAGCCGGCCAACCGGACAAGGCACTCGAGCTCGCCTATCTCATGATAGAGCATTGGGAATCCCGTACCTTGCAGCACGCGCAAAGCGAGGAGGAGGGGCTATACAAAGAAGCTATTGAAATGAAGCCTCACTTGAGGGACGCCGTCCTCGTTCTGACGAGGGATCACAACCTGATGCGGTATCTGGTTAGGGACATTAAGGATCTGCTGGCGAATGCAGGAGCTACCCAAGAAGTGTGCCACCGCTTCCATGCGCTGATTCACATCGACATGCTGCATAACCGGGACGAAGAGACAATGATTGAACAGGAAATAGAAGTATCGGTGAGTGAATATGGAAAGACAAGCTGAACCCGCCTTTTGCCCGGAAATGCTCTTGATCGCTGGCCATGCGAGGCTTTACCGACTGCTGATCTCGGTGTTGCAGGAGCAGCACCTTCATCCCTACGACGTAAAAGCGGGGATGGTTCGCGCACCGGAAGGCGCCACCGTCACTCTGCGGTTCGGCGAGAATTTGGCTCGAATGGCCGACTGTTTCTTCACCTGGGAAGAGATAGAGGCGGAGAGTCCGGGGATCACCGAATTTTTCCGCACTTCGGGAGAAGCCATCCAGAAGTCTCTCATTGATGACTATTTCAAACGGATGAAACCCTAAAAGGCCGGCTTTGATCACGAAGTTATACAAGATGTTAATTCGGCATCGAATCTTGCATTCACTCTCGAAGAGCATATGCTTCGAGTTCTTGCAACCTTCTCGGTGCTGAAAACCGACCTGAACACGGACTAGATAAGCGAAAGGAGAGACGTTATGGAGGTCAACCAGGAAGAGGCTTTTCTCAAGCAGGATCGGGAAGATTTGCTTGCGCTCTTGGCTATCCGTTTTGGAACGGTTCCGGCCGAAACCACGAAAACGATTGAACAAATCCAGGATTTCAACCGGCTGCAGCGCCTGATCCTAGCCGCTTGCAACGTGCCGGAATGGAAAGTGTTTCAGGAGGAACTGCAGGAAGACGAAGGTAGTTACCGGTTGTTGGGCGAGCGCTTTAACCCCTTAGGGAATGACTTTTAAGGAAGGGTGAAGAACGTTGGGCAGCAAGGAAAACAAACTGCTTCAATCCCTTAAGCATCTAAAGCGGGGAGGGCGCATCAATCAAGATTGGACGGAAGAAAGCCCTAGGCCCCGGGATTGGGAAGACCTGTATCGCGGCCGATGGCAGCACGATAAGGTCGTCCGTTCCACTCACGGCGTCAACTGCACGGGTTCCTGCAGCTGGAAGATCTATGTGAAGGACGGAATCATCACCTGGGAAACCCAGCAGACGGACTACCCGACCACGGGCTCGAATTTTCCCGAATACGAACCACGGGGGTGTCCCCGCGGAGCCAGCTTCTCTTGGTATACCTACAGCCCGATCCGGGTGAAGTATCCCTATATACGAAGCGATCTTCTGGAAATGTGGAAAGCAGAACTCAGCCTTGGACACAATCCAGTTGCGGCTTGGGCAAACATTGTCAGCGATCCGCAAAAGCGCAAGCGCTACGTAGACGGAAGAGGCAAGGGCGGATTCGTCCGGGCGGACTGGGACGATGCTACTCGAATGATCGCGGCCGCAGCCATCCATACCATTAAAACCTATGGTCCTGACCGGATCGTAGGTTTCAGCCCGATTCCTGCCATGTCCATGGTAAGCTATGCGGCTGGCACCCGGTTTTTGTCCCTGATCGGGGGAACCATTCTCAGCTTTTATGACTGGTACGCCGACTTGCCTCCAGCATCCCCGCAAATCTGGGGGGAGCAGACGGACGTGCCGGAAAGCGGGGATTGGTACAACACCAAATATTTCATCATTTGGGGAACCAATCTGCCGCAGACGCGGACGCCGGACGCCCACTTTATGGTCGAAGCCCGCTATAACGGAACAAAAGTGGTGGGTGTCAGCCCCGATTACGCGGAATATGAGAAATTTGCGGATATTTGGCTTCCTGCCCGCGTCGGCACGGACGGTGCGCTTGCTATGGCCATGACCCACGTCATTTTGAAGGAATTCTACGTCGACCGGGAAATCCCGTATTTCCAGCAGTACGTCAAAACGTTCACTGATCTTCCGTTCCTCGTCCTTATTAAGGAGGACGGCAGTCTCATTCGCTCTGACCGTTTTCTGCGCGCGTCCGACTTGGGGTATGCAGAAGAATTGGCGGAGTGGAAAACCGTTATATGGGATGCTGCCGAGGCAACACCCTATATCCCGAACGGAAGCCAGGGGTTTCGTTGGGATCGGGGAAACAGGTGGAATTTGGACCTGGAGCGGGAAGAGGGCACAGCCGTTGAACCGCAGTTGACATTTCTTCATGAAGCGGATGAAACGCTGCTGGTCGATTTTCCTTATTTTGCGGAAAAAGAAGGAGAAGTCGTTCGCCGCGGCGTTCCGGTGAAACACCTGAACGGACCGGGCGGTGAAGAACTCAAGGTGGCGACGGTGTTCGATCTCATGATGGCGCATGTCGGCGTCGGCCGGAACCTTCCCGGCGATTACCCGGCGGATTACGACGACCCGAAGCCGTACACGCCGGCCTGGCAGGAAGCAATCACCGGGGTGAAAAAATCTCACGTCATCCAAGTGGCGCGTGAATTTGCGGACAACGCGGCGAGAACCGGAGGCAAGTCCATGATCGCCATGGGCGGGGGGACCAACCACTGGTACCATAGCGACCAGATTTACCGCTGCATTCTGAACTTGGTGCTGCTGACCGGCTCCCAAGGCGTTAACGGCGGAGGCTGGGCTCATTACGTCGGCCAGGAGAAGGTTCGGCCGCTGGAAGGCTGGCAGCAAGTTGCCTTCGCAAACGACTGGACCAAACCGTCCAGGCTAATGAACGGCACGTCCTTCTTTTACTTTGCGACGGAGCAGTTCCGTTACGAAGCTCATGTCAACGAGGAACAGGCAACGCCATGGGGCGGACGCTACAGCAAGATGCATCCGGCCGATGTCAATGCGCTGGCTGCCCGGCTCGGCTGGCTTCCATCGTTTCCCCAGTTCTCCCAAAACTCCATTGATTTGGTGCGGGAAGCCCGGGAGAAGGGCGCGGCCACGGATCAGGAGGCAGCTGCATACATCGCCAAACAGGCGGCGACCGGGGAGATCCAATGGTCCATAGAACATCCCGAAGATCCGCGCAACTTCCCGCGGGTGTTCTTCAATTGGCGTTCCAATCTGCTTGGCGACAGCGGAAAAGGCCACGAATATTTTGCCAAGCACCTGATGGGATCGGAGAATCAAGTGCTGACCGACACCCGGAATTCCTGGCGACCCAAAGATGTCCATACGTACGATGTGCCTCCAGAAGGTAAAACGGACTTGTTCGTCAGCATTGATTTCCGGATGACAAGCTCGGGGCTCTTCTCCGATATCGTGCTGCCTGCCGCGACATGGTATGAGAAGTTTGATTTGAGCAGCACGGACATGCATCCGTACGTGCACCCGTTCAATCCTGCGATTACGCCGCCCTGGCAGGCCAAAAGCGATTGGGACGCTTTCCGGGAAATTGCAAAAGTATTCTCGGAGCTGGCGGAAGAGCACCTGCCTGTCTGCGAGGATGTCGTCATGACCCCCCTGGCCCACGATACGCCACATGAAATCGCTCAGGTTCACGGCAAAATCCGGGATTGGCGCAAAGGCGAGGCGGAAGCGGTACCCGGTAAAACGATGCCCATCTTTCAAATCGTCGAGCGTGATTATCCCAATGTCTACCGGAAAATGACGACTATCGGCCCGAACATCAAGAATGGCTACGGCTCCAAGGGTGTCAAGATACCGGGGGAGCATGTATACGAAGAACTGATAGAGCGGCTCGGTATTTCCCGCAGGGAAGGAGTGGGTCAGGGATATCCCGATTTGTACTCGGACAAGCAGGCGATAGAAGCGATACTGCTCATGTCCGGGGCAACCAACGGCAAGCGGGCCGTCGAAGGGTGGCGTTCCCTGGAGGCCAAGACCGGAAAGAAGCTCGCTGAGATCGCGGAGCCAAGGGAGGAGGACGCCTTCACCCTTGCAGACATCACCGCGCAGCCGCGCACAGCCATTTCGGCTCCTGTCTGGAGCGGATTGGAGAAAGACAACAGGCGGTATTCTCCCTTTACCCTTAATACGGAATACCGCATTCCGTGGAGGACCTTGACCGGCCGGCAAAGCTTTTATCTGGACCACGAGATGATGCTGGACTTCGGGGAGGGGCTGCCGCTCTATCTGCCGCCACTCGCTCATATCCCTTTCCTGAATGGAGAAAAGGAAGTGCCGAATGACGGGAAGTCAATCACCATCCGCTATTTGACCCCTCACCAGAAGTGGGGGATCCATACGATGTTCACCGAAAGCACGCAGATGGTGACGCTTTTCCGAGGCTGGCAGGTCGTGTGGCTCAATGAAAAGGATGCGGCGTCCATCGGCGTCAAAGATAACGACTGGATTGAAATATACAACCGGAACGGTGCCGTCGTCGCCAGGGCTGTCACCACCTACCGCATCCCGCAGGGTATCGTGTACATGTACCATGCCCAAGACCGCACCATGGGCGTGCCGGGGACGGCGATCAATAAGCAGCGGGGCGGCACCCATAACAGTGTCACCCGTGTTTCGGTAAAGCCGACCCATATGATCGGCGGGTACTCGCAGTTGAGCTATGGGTTCAATTACTACGGGCCGACAGGCAACCAGAGAGACACGATTACCATTATCAGACCGCTCAAGGAGGTTGACTGGCTTGAGGATTAAAGCGCAAGTTGCCATGGTGATGCATTTGGACAAATGCATCGGCTGCCACACCTGCTCGGTCACCTGCAAAAATACGTGGACCAATCGGCCCGGTATGGAATATGTCTGGTACAACAATGTGGAAACCCGGCCGGGTCCCGGTTACCCCACGGAGTGGGAAAACACCAACCGCTATAAAGGCGGCTGGGTGCTGAAGAACGGCAGGCTGGCCCTCCGCGCGGGCGGCCCGATCACCAAACTGGCGAGCATTTTCTACAACCCGGACATGGCCACGCTTGACGATTACTATGAGCCGTGGACCTACGATTACGATAACCTGATTCATAGTCCCAAACGAAACCATGTACCGGTCGCCCGGCCGAAATCCATGATTACCGGCGAGTTCATGGACAAGCCGGAGTGGGGACCGAACTGGAACGACGATTTAGCGGGCGGCAGCGAGATTGTTCCAATGGATCCCAACGTGCGGAAGCTTCAGGAGCACATCGCCATGGAGTACGAGAAAACGTTCATGATGTACCTCCCGCGGATTTGCGAGCACTGTCTGAATCCGTCATGCGTTGCGTCGTGCCCGTCCGGGGCTTTATACAAGCGCGAAGAGGACGGCATTGTGCTGGTGGACCAGGAGGCCTGCCGCGGCTGGCGGTTCTGCATGAACGGGTGTCCTTACCATAAAGTCCATTACAACTGGAATTCTCATAAAGCCGAGAAATGCAATTTTTGCTATCCGCGGACGGAGGCCGGTCTGCCTACCATCTGCTCCGAGACGTGTGTCGGCAGACTGCGGTATATCGGCGTCGTGTTCTATGACGCGGACAAAGTGAAATCAGCTGCCTCGGTGGAAAACCCGCAGGATCTGTACGAGTCCCAGCTCTCCGTATTCCTTGATCCCTTCGATCCTGAAGTGATAAAGGAAGCGCACCGGGCCGGCATCAATGATGCTTGGATTGAGGCCGCGCAGCAGTCTCCGGTCTACAAGATGGCCGTAAAGTGGAAGGTTGCGCTGCCGCTGCATCCGGAGTACCGGACGCTGCCGATGGTCTGGTATGTCCCTCCGCTGAGCCCCATCATGAATCACATTGAGGAGGAAGACCTGCAGACGGACCACTATATCCCGGCGGTGGACCAAATGCGCATTCCAATGGTATATCTGGCTTCCCTGCTGTCGGCAGGCGATACGGACGTCATCCGCCGAGTGTTGCTCAAGATGACTGCGATGCGCGTGCATATGCGTAACAGGGCAGTGGGTGGCATGGACGAATTGAAGCTAAGCCGGCTAATCGAAGAAGCGGGACTGTCCGCCCAGGAGATCGAAGATATGGCGCGCCTGTTTGCAGTAGCCAAATACAGCGAGCGGTTCGTCATCCCCACCGGACGGCGGGAGATGGAAGATGATCTCTATTACAAGCAGGGAGCATGCAGCTTGGAAGGCATTGCACCGCAGGAGGGCGTCGTGACACGCCCATTCCGGAAGGAAGTGTAAATCGTGGAAGAACAGCAGCGTTTCATTCTCTTGGCGGTATCGCGAGTCTTGGGATATCCCCATGATGATTTCCCCAATGAACGGGAAGAACTGGCCGCCGCCATTCGCTTGGAAGCGGAGTTGGACGGGATCCGCGAGCGGCTCCTGACGGCAATGGCTCCCCTTTACGAACTAACGTTGAGGGAGCTGCAGGAACAGTATGTGCAGACCTTTGACTGGAAGGAAAATACCGGGCTGTATTTGACAGCTCACGAATGGGGGGACAGCCGGGAGCGAGGGGCCGCGCTCGTTCTGCTTCAGAACATCCTGAATGATGCAGGGTTCGAGCCGGTGGAAGGAGAACTGGCGGACTACCTTCCCGCATTGTACGAACTTCTTGCGGCGGCTCCGGACAACGTGCATCTGAAAGCCTTGAAGCGCCGCCTCGCCGTGGCCACGAAACGGGTGTCGGATCAACTGCCAACCGGCCATCCCTATACGGAGTTGTTCGACCTTCTGGTGCAGAACGTATTTGGGGTTCCTTCCACCGAAGACATTTCGCTCCTTGAGCAGAAGAGGGAAGAGGCAGATTTGGATGAACTTCCCTTTCCTATCCTCTACGGAATGGACGGAACGGCAAGACAAGGCTGCTCCCTGCCAGACTTGAAGATCTGCAAATGAATGGAGGTTCATCAATGGCCGATATTTTCTGGTGGGTTGTTGTCCCATACATTTCGCTGACCGTGATGATCGTGGGGCTGTTGTTCCGCTTCGCGTACCGTCAAGTCAGCTGGACAGCCCCATCTACCGAGCTGTTTGAAAAAAAATGGCTGCGAATCGGTTCGCCGTTGTTTCACTATGGGATCGTGTTTGCTTTCATCGGGCACATCATGGGAGTTCTGATTCCGCGGGGCGTATACGAAGCCATGGGTGTGACGGACGAACTGTACCATTTCTTTGCCATTGCCGGCGGCGGCGTGGCCGGGCTCATGATTGTTGCCGGATTGGGTATCCTGCTGATACGAAAGCTGACGAACCGCCGGTTACGAGCTCAATCTTCCTTTGCCGATTATTTTACAGTCATTCTCGTTCTCGTCGTGTCTGTCCTGGGAACGTACATGACTATCGTTTATAATACGACCGTTGTTGCTTATGAATACCGCACCACCATCGGACCTTGGTTTCGCAGCTTGCTGGCGTTTCAACCTGATTACCAATTGATGCGGGACGTTCCGCCGCTGTTTCAAATCCATGTGATCGCCGCGTTTTTGCTCTTTGCTGCGATCCCTTTTACCATGCTGGTGCACATGTTTTCCTTTCCCGCCCGGTATCCTTTTCGTGCCCCTCAGCAGTACCGGTCGAGGAACCACTATAAACGCAGAACATAAGCATGGTGCTGAAACGGCAGCTAGCACAGGAAAACTACGGATTTTTTCCGGGTAGACTATTTCCGCCTGCGAAAGAGGGAACTCCCTGATTGATTCGGATTCACGGGGGAGCTAAAATGGGAGCTGTGCATTTAATTCAACCTCATGGAGGAATGGAAGCATGGACAGTTCGTACTCGGATATTACGGTGTTACGGTCCAATATTCGATTGAAGCGTATTTATGAACCGCCCGTACCCGAAGACGGATACCGCATTCTGATAGACAGAATATGGCCGCGCGGGGTGTCCAAACAGCAAGCCGCCATCGACGAGTGGATGAAAGAAATCGCCCCAAGCCCCGAGCTGCGCAAGTGGTTCGGCCACCAGCCGGCAAGGTTCGAGGCATTTAGCGAAAGTTATATTCGAGAAATAGAGGAAGACTTCAACCGGAGCACGCTTGCCAATCGGATATGTGAAATATCGCTTGACAGGTCGGTTACGCTGGTCTATGCCGCCAAAGACTCTGTACATAACCATGCTAACGTGCTGCATCGGTGGTTGATTTCCCGATAACGAACATGGGCTGCCCCGTTAACCTTGCCAAGGTTAGGGGCAGCCCGTGTTTGTGCTAGCATTGAATAGCAGCTTCTGATCAACTGCCGTCATCAATTATTGAATATTCAGGGGAGCCATGCAACTAGAGCTCTCCCTCGAGAATCTTTGCCGGGCACACTTCAGGATGCGCAAGGAACTCCCCAAAGCTGCACAGATTCGCATAGTCCCCGTGCTCCTCATCATAATAGCCCACACAGTCAGTTGGATAGAATGTGCTACTAATGAGAATCATTATCACTTATAATGGAAACAGCGGCTGCGGCGGTGATATTGGTCGTGCGCAGCATGAGGGATATTGAGGAAAGGGATTGACACGGTGAGATGAATGTAAAAGATCATATCCTATTGTGGAATCATGCGGTAATTAACGTCATGGATGTTCGTCATATGGCGATGGAGTGCAGGGAGCAAGTGCACGCTTATCGCTTGCCTGCCAGCGCCTTCTTGTTTGCGGCACGCGGCAGCGCGCAAATTTGGCTGAATGGCAATGTGAACATGGTTCGGCGGTTTCACGTATTGCACGGCGGCAAAGGCGCCTGCCTGGACATTGAGGCAAGGGATGGGTTCGAATGTTATCTGATTCTATATAAAGCGGCGTTGCCGCCAAGCAGACATGAGCTGCAGCTTATGCTTGAACATGAAAATCCGTTTCAACAGCAATATGCGTTCACTCCGCAATATCCGGTTATCTTGTTGGACAAGGCAAGGCAGATGCATGACGCATGGAGACGATCGGAGGCATTGGAAAAGCTGCAGGCGAAATCGCTGTTCTATCAATTCGTCTATGAATTGTTATGGCAGATACAGCGGCAGGGCATGGAAACGAGTACCCTGGATTTGTCGGGGCAAGTTGTTCGTTACCTAACGGAGCACTACCGCGAGACGATCACCCTTGAAGCCATGGCGCGGCAGTTGAATTACAGCCCGCAGTATTTATCCAAAAAGTTCAAGGATCAGACGGGGTGCAGCCCGATCCATTTTCTGATTCAACTTAGAATGGAGAGGGCGCAGGAATTACTGCTGACGACGGACGCCACTCTGCAGGAGGTTGCCGCCAGCGTTGGCTATCCCGACCTGTTTTATTTCAACCGGATGTTCAAAAAGCATGCAGGAATGGCTCCCGGACAGTACAAAAATCACAAGTATGCCAACGGCAAGGTACAACATCCTGCAAAAAAATCATTAAAATTCCCCATTGTGAATCGGGTCGCCCAGCGCTATATTTCTAATGATGATGAAAATCATTATCAATATAACGGAGAGGGAGATTTTACGGTGTACAAAAGGTCAAAAGCGTCTATGGCAACTGCCGTGTTGCTTTGCCTCACGCTGCTGCTCAGTGCTTGCGGCACAGGAGGGGCGAATACGAATGAAGCAAACGGGGGGAACAATACGACGAAAGCGCAACAGACAGAAGCAGGACAGCAAGGGGGGGAGAATCAGGCTGAATCGACCCGCCACGGCGCAACCAAAACGGTGTCTACTCCATTTGGAGATGTCGATATACCGGTTAAGCCGCAGCGTATCGTGGCTATAGATTATCTTGGCAGTGTGATTGCTCTGGGGGCGACTCCTGTCGGATCGTCGGAATGGCTGATGGAAAACCCTTATATAAAGGATAAGATAGCTGGAGTCGAGAATGTTGGCGAATCCATAGAAAAAGTAATGGAGTTGGAGCCTGACCTTATTATCACTTTAACAACGAAACAGGAGCAATATGAGAAGTATAGCAAGATCGCGCCTACCGTGAGCGTTCCTTATGATACATTCAACAACGTTCACGAGGAAGTGGCGTATTTCGGAGAACTGCTTGGCTTGCAGGAAGAAGCATCAGCCTGGCTGGAGGAATATGACGCTCGTATAGCCGCTGCCAAAGCGAAGGTGGTTCAAGCAATTCCGCAAGAGTCAACCTTTAGCGTATTAGAAGATCAGGAAAAAACCGTCTACATACTCGGCGGTATTTCAGGCCGGGGAGGACGGGCCATTTACGAGGCGCTTGGCCGCAAGCCGCCGGCGGGAGTCACCGACGAAATCATGCAGAAGAAATATCACCCGTTATCCATGGAAGTGTTGGCTGATTACGCCGGTGACTATATTGTGCTGACGACCGGCACCAAGACGCTGGAAGAATACAAGGCTGATCCGATATGGGGGAAATTAGATGCTGTCCGACAGGGGCGCGTATATGTCTGGGATGAGGCTCGCTCTTGGTTCAGCGATCCGATCGCGTTGTTGTCGCAGACCGAGGAACTGGCGGACTGGCTGACAGCGCAGTCGAAGTATTGACAGCCCGATTACAATCCATCAGTATGCTCAAAGAGCCGCCCAATTAGGGTGGCTCAGCTTATTTCACAGAGGGTTGCCGTTGCACATCGATATGCCGCTTATAATCCAAGTGTAAAAGTAAAGGTTGCGCCGTTATTCTCCTCGCTGACGGCATAAATTGTGCCGCCGAGCCTGTCGATAATAGCTTTGGCTATAGGCAGTCCCAACCCATAACCGCCATTTTCCTGTGTTCTTGCAGGGTCAGCCCTGTAAAAACGGTCAAACACCTTTGACAGATGTTGTTTTGCTATGCCTTTGCCGCTGTTTTTTATTGAAAAGGCGAGCTGATGCCTTGTTTTTTTCAACGTAATATGAATACGGCCTTTTTCCTCCGTATACTTGATAGCGTTATCCACCAGGATCGTAATGACCTGCTTCACTTTTTCGCAGTCGCTTTTTATGATTAGGTTCGGTTCCACTTCTTGCAGCAGCGTAATGTCCTTTTCAAACGCCACCGCTTCCATCGATAAGATCACATCGTTTACCATTTCGCTGATATCAAAAGGTATAATATTCAGTGTGAGATTGGTGTCCTCTGTCTTCGCGAGATATAAAAGATCGTTCACAAGCTTGCCCATTCTATCGGTTTGGTTCTTGATATAATCAAGCCATTTTCTCTGGCTTTGAATCGTGTCTCCCTCATTGGCAAGCAGGGCATCGGAATTGGCATTGATAATGGCAAGCGGCGTCTTCAATTCATGAGAGACATCGGCAATGAATTGTTTTTGCTTCTCCCAGGCTTCGGCAATCGGCGCGATCGACCGGTTGGCGAAGAAAAGACTAATGGCAAATATGACAAAGAGCATAATGAGACCTACCAAAAATAATGTCGTACAAAGCTCCATCAAGGTGTTATAGGACTCCGTTACATCTAAAAATGTAATCTGATAATGTTCTCCGTTCGCATTGATCATGAGCCTCTTTCCGTTTTCATGAGACACAAGCGTGCCGTTCATAGGAGAGATTTGATATTGCCACCGTTTTTCATCGAGAGAGATCATGCTGATCCCCTTTTTCCCACTCCGGACAAGCTCGGCTGCTTTAAAATAAGTTTCCTCCGGCATATCAATATGTGAGATGACTTTCACGATATCTCCATTTGAATTGATAATCATATTGAAAGAAAGGGAAGATTCGGAAGGAGCGATACCGATGACTATCTTCTCTCTTGTGGTGGCGTCCAACAAGTTAAGATAAGCCGCGTTTGGTTTGGAAGATAACAATTCCAATTTATTTTGGTTTTCGGTGTGTATGTTGTTAGACGTCGTCAAATAAATGACGGCAAAGGCGCCAATCATCACAATAGAAATAATGGACATATTCAGCAATAGAAGCCGGTTACGCAGTTGATTAAACATAGATTTTCCCATCTTCTGACGTTTTTAATAGATAGCCTGCACTTCTCACGGTTTGAATCCGAACCTCAGATTTTAAATGGCTTAATTTTTTGCGCAAAAAAGAGATATAGACTTCCACATGGTTATCCTCCGCATCGGTTTGGTAACCCCACAGCTTCTCGATGATGGAATCCTTGGATACAATAATTCCTTGTCGGCTGATCAAAAGCTCTAGCAATTGACTTTCTTTTAAGGTTAGCTTGAAGTTCTTGTTCCCGCAGCCGAGGTGTAAAGAGAATGGATCGAGTTCAATGTCTCCATATTGTAAAATGCTATCGTTGATCGGCACATTTTTTCGGCGTCCCAAGGCACGCAATCGGGCCAGCAGTTCCTCCGACTGAAAAGGCTTTGCCAAATAATCATCCGCTCCGCTGTCAAGACCTTCAACCTTATCTTCGGTTTCGCCCTTGGCGGACAGCAGTATCACCGGAGTTTGGATGCCGTTTTCCCGCAATTCTTTCAGAACTTGGATGCCGTCCATTTTAGGAAGCATAATATCGAGAATGATAATATCATAAATATCGGAAAGGCCGCAGTCTAAGCCGTACTCGCCGTCAAACGCCAAATCAATACTGTAATTTCTTTTTTTCAGGACTTGTTCAATGGCTTCGGCCATATACTTTTCATCTTCAACCATTAATATTCGCACGTGCATCCCCCATTGTGATGTCATAAGCGCCGAACGAATCGGCAATCTGCGGCTTGGAGCGAGCCGCTTGTTGCTGCGACAATATCCGCAACCATAGGGCTTTCTCCCCATCGGTTGCGGATATGTTTTCTGTGCGCTGCTTTAATCGATGTTATTTTATTACAGTCATGCCTTCAGGGGCTTGTTCACTCCAAGTCTGTCCATCGTCCGTAGAGAACAGCTTCTTGCCGTTCTCCACCTTAACCATTACCTTGGTTTTGATTCCATCTTCCAAGTCGCCTTTCATTTTGAACTTGATGTTTCCTTGTTCACCCATGTTGAATGCCGGCATCCCTTCAGGCGCTGTCTCGCTCCAGGTCTGGCCGTCATCCGTAGAGTACAGCTTCTTGCCGTTTTCCGACTTGACCATCACCTTGGTTTTGATTCCATCTTCCAAGTCGCCTTTCATTTTGAACTTGATGTTTCCTTGTTCACCCATGTTGAATGCCGGCATCCCTTCAGGCGCTGTCTCGCTCCAGGTCTGGCCATCATCCGTAGAGAACAGCTTCACGCCGTTTTCCAACTTGACCATAACCTTGCTCTTTATTCCTTCTTCGGAAGCGAATTTATTTTTGATTTTGATGTTCCGGTTGCCCATGTTGAATGCTGGCATATTTGCAGGAGCATTCTCGCTCCAAGTCTGTCCTCCGTCCGTAGAGAAGGTTCTGACTCCATTTTCATGTTTTACTAGCAGAGAATCGGTGGCTCCTTCGGCTGCAAAGGTGGTTGTTCCTGTTCCTAATGTAAGTGCAAGTGCGCCGCACAGGATGGCTGCGCCCGCTTTCTTTTTTGCTGTGTTCATTACGTTAATCATATGATACCTCCATGTTTGATTTTTTGTAGGCAGCTACCTTACGAATTGAATTATAAACACCATACCTTTAACGAACCTTAAACAAAAAGGAATTCTCAAAAAACTTTCCCAAGAATCAATGATCGCAAGAACGCTGTTCTTCCAAATCAAGACGTCCAAGCCCTTGCAAACCGGCCTCCATGTGTTTAAGCCCCTCATCTCAATCCCCTGTCTCCATCAAGGCTCAACCTATTCATGCCCGGCGATAGCTCCATTTTCGATGAAATGCAAGATTATGTGGATTCCAATGTGCAGCCGACATGCGGGATGTTAAGCGAAAAATCGATTATCGGCGAAATGGACGAGCCGAGGTCGTTTTTTGAACCGGAACGTATCGATGCCCAACTGATTTGGTTTAAAAAAGGATATTTGGAATACCGGTTTCCGAATCGAGCGCCGCGAGGCACGACGATTCAACGATTGGAATTGACGATGGAAGTCTGTTCGGAAGCGCCGCTCCATAACTTGGATTGGCCTTCAGATATAACTCTATGGATCAACGGAAAGGAGTTGGGGACCTGGACAAGTCCCGGCGATTTCGGCGGAGAACGCGGGCTGCTTACTCCATATTGGTGGGGCAGCGAAAATACGCAGTACGGACTTCTCAAAACCTGGCGTACGAACGGAGACGGATCGTTTATCGACGGCAGGAAAATTTCGGAGGTTCGCATAAATGATCTGGAAGCGGACGACACGCCTTATATTACCGTTCGTATCGGCGTAAAGCCAGATGCCCAGAACGACGGCGGGAACGCACCTTTTCAATTCGATATTACCAATGAATTAACCTGGGAATCGGAACAAGTTACGGTCCGGGTCGAAGATCCATCCACCGACGAAACGATACCCCGCGGCAAACAATACTGGTTGGAGCAACCGGATTCGATTTGGTATACGCGTACCACCGGAATTTGGCAGACCGTATGGATTGAAGCGGTCCATTCGACGCGGATCGAGACAGTAAAGTACCATCCGAACGTCGATCGGGGAGATGTCACGCTCGAATTTGAAGTGGCAGGCGATTTTAAGGGGAAAATACTAGATATCCATATATCTTTTAAAGGCGAGCTGATCGCTGCGGATCGCATCCAGCTGCAATCTGCATATACGAAGAGAGCGATTGATATATTCAATCATCATATTTTTAGAACGCCCTATCATCATAGCGGCTGGACATGGACGCCGGAAACGCCGAACTTGTTCGACGTTACCTTCGAATTGATACAGGGCGAGGATGTTCTGGATCACGTGCAGTCTTACTTTGGAATGAGAAAAGTTCATACCGAAAACGGCATGGTCTATTTAAACAATAAGCCTTATTACCAAAGGCTGGTCCTCGATCAAGGTTATTGGCCGCAGGGATTATTAACGGCACCGAGCGACGAAGATTTGAAGAGAGATATCGAATTGGCCAAACGAATGGGCTTTAACGGCTGCCGCAAGCATCAAAAGGTGGAGGACCCGCGCTTCTTGTATTGGGCGGACGTATTAGGGTTTATCGTATGGGGAGAATGTGCGGCAGCGCCATCCTTCAACGAACATGCCGTGGCCAGATTGACTAGAGAATGGATTGAAATTGTGGAAAGGGACTATAACCATCCTTCCATAATTGCGTGGGTGCCGCTAAATGAAAGCTGGGGAATTCCGATGGTCCGGAGTTCCGGACAACAGCAGCAGCACAGCTTGGCCATGTATCATTTGCTCCATTCTTTGGATACGACACGGCTCGTCATTTCGAATGACGGTTGGGAGCTGACGAAATCCGATATTTGCGCGATTCATAATTATTCGCATGGGGGGCAGGAGGAAACAGAGAAATACGAGTACTATAAACAATCCCTTGCGTCCAAAGAACAGATTTTGCATTCCCAGTCGGCCAAGCCCCGAATCTATGCCAACGGCTTTGCCCATCAAGGAGAACCGATCCTATTGACGGAGTTCGGGGGAATTGCCTACAACATTGGCGCCGACGAGGGTTGGGGCTATACGTCAGTGAACAATGAACAGGACTTTGTGCGAGAATACCGCAGAGTGGTGGAGGCCGTCTACGCTTCCCGCGTCATCCATGGATTTTGCTATACGCAGCTTACGGACGTGGAGCAGGAGATCAACGGTTTATTAACCTATGATCGGAAGCCGAAGTGCGATCTGAACGAAATCAAGAAAATTCATGACATGTGGAATCAAGAGATTGTCGAACAATAACAGCCGGACGAGAAGGAGCTGCTCAAGACCATGCAAAAGGGATTTCGAACGATAAAAACAGTGACGGCAGACCAAATTCACGTGCGCGATCCATTTGTATTTCCTTGCGAGAAAGAGCGTAAATATTATTTGTTCGGCACCACGTTTGCCGATGGATGCGGAAATGTCGATCCTGTTTTTGAAGTCTATGAAAGCGGCGATTTGCTGCAGTGGACAGGTCCTTATGTTGCGTTTCAACCGCCGAAAGGATTCTGGGGAGTGCGGCATTACTAGGCTCCTGAAGTATTCGCGGTGGATGGGAAATATTATATGTTCGCGACATGTAAAGGCGGTATCGGCGAGCATCGGGGAACCGGCATACTCGTGGCCGATCATCCTGCCGGACCGTATCAACCGCACAGTGACGGCCCTGTTACGCCAAGTGATTGGGAATGCCTGGACGGAACTTACTATGAGGACGGCGAGGGACAGCGCTGGATTGTATTTTGCCACGAATGGACAGAACTCCATGAAGGTAAAATTAAGGCTATTCGCCTCTCGAAAGACTTAAAGTCTTCTTATGGAGAGGCGGTGACGATCCTGAACGCGGCCGATATGGAATGGATTCGTTTGTTCGGAGATCCGCGCATTGAGAAGCAAGGTTATTTGACGGATGCGCCATTTATGTATAACGCCCGCAATGGCGACTTAATTATGCTGTGGTCAAGCTACTCGGTTGCGGATTATGGGGATGAAGGCTTCGGCGGATATACGGTCGCGATTGCGCGTTCCGCTACCGGAATGGTGGAAGGTCCGTGGACCCATGACAAGCAGCTGTTGATGGATCGCAATGCAGGCCACTCCAGTCTGTTCCGCGATTTTACGAACCAGCTATGGATCTGCACGCACTACCCGGATACGCCGCACGGCAACGAAAGAGCATTGTTCGTGAAGGTCACGGAGCTCGAGAACGGATTGAAGCTAGTAAAATAAAAAAATGGTAACCGATCCACCTTCCTTAAGGCAAAGCGTGGTGGATCGGTCTGACTAATTTTGCAAGAAGCATTCTTCGTCAATCATTATTGCGATGGATCGGCTAGTGTTGGATTGAGCTAGGATCTGCTTTTGCTGCAGATCTGCGGGAAGTTAGGAGCACAATCAACATATACAGCAGCGTAACGCATCCCAAAGAGAGGTATGAAAGCTTCAGTCCGATCGAATCCGTTAAGATACTGCTTGAAATCGGCCCCAACATCATACCGATGGAATAGGCTGTATTGTAGATGGCAAAGGTGATGCCGTAGGAAGCAAGCCCGCTTTTTTCTGAGATGTCGGCAAGCTCGGGAAGGCAAGGCGCAAGCACCATTCCCATGCTGACTCCGAGCAGGGCCAGGGAAGCCCCTTGCATCCACATGGAGTCCGGCAGAGCCGCCAGCGGCAGGCTAATGGAGACCATGACAAGTCCTGCCAGCAGGGCTTTCTTATACCCAATATTGCTGGATAGCTTTCCTATCATAGGGGTCGCCAGACCATAGGCTAACGTAGGAATGGCAAAGAGTAATCCAATGTAACCCGGCTCAGCGTTGAATTTCTCTTGCAGATGCAAGGGAAGAGTAGGCTCCAAGACGCTAGGTATGGCCGCGCCGATAATGACGACGCCACTGATCAGCAGAATGCTCCGATTACGAAGCAAACCAAATGGCGATAGGAAATTGCTAGACCTGTTCTCCGGCAGATCGCGCAGCAACACGAGACGAAGGATCCCATCGATAATGGCAAGGGCTGCTGCACACAAGAAAGGAAGCATATAGCCTCCGAGTTGGTATAACCACCCGCCTACCGATGGTCCGAGAAGGATTCCAGCCGCCTGCCCCGATAATGCCAGACCCATAGCTTTTCCCCGCTCTTGAGAAGGGTATAAATCGGCAAGAAGCGCCAACCCAGAAGTCCATGTTACGGCTGCTGCCAGTCCCTGCAAGCCTCTGGCTGTTACGAGCATCCAGAAATCTTCGGCAAAGGCGAACATAAGCGTGGCTGCTGCCAAGCCCAGCAATCCCCAAAGCATGGGGCCGCGTCGTCCGATTCGGTCTGACAGAGCGCCGAAAATAGGGGTGGCGATAAATAAAACAACCGCATAACTTCCGAAAAGTAATCCGATTTCTGTCTGGGAGGCGCCAAGAGAAGTTGCATATTTAGGAAGAATGGGCACCACGAGACCATAAATCAGCATATCAAGAAAAATGGCTAACCAGACAACGAGAAGAGCGGATTTTTGTTTTGATTTAATAATCGTGTTCATACGAGCCTCCTTTATTTCACTTATGATCACTTCTTGCGTGAGTCTGAACCATAAAGGTTAACCCTGTATCCTTTTTCCGATATTCCCTCCTTGCTGGTCAAATTTTTTTCATGCTCGATATTGCAGAAGCGCTCATCACACATGATAGATGTTACATACTAAACGATGTATACTAAACATTTAGTATTGATTGTGTTTGAATTATAACAACAAGGTCAGCCTGTGTAAAGGGGAAATAAAACAAATTAAGACGAAAACAATATATAAGCCCGTACTGGAAATTGACTTTACATACGACGATTTCAGATATACTATTATAGGAGTGCTATAATTTAAAAACTATTTATTTTAATACTGGGCGGAGCGAAGATAATGACGATTGTTATGGTGCTTGGGCTTTTATTAAAATATGGGCCGATGTCTGGCTATGAGATTCAACAAAAGATGCAATCGGCCAAGACAGATAAATGGGCTTATGTGCAACCGGGATCGATCTACCATGCTTTGAGGAAGCTTGATAAAGAGGAATTGGTCAGATTACAAACATTAGAGAAGACGGGAAATCGCTCGAAAGCCATTTATACGATTACTTCAAAAGGAAAGTTAGAGTTTGATAGGATGCTGATTAGTTCCTTTAAGAAGGCTTCCGTTGTCTTTCCTACCGCTTTATATACGGTGCTTACTTTCATGGATGAAGCCCCTAAAGAAGATATCATTAACGCCTTGAGCGTTCAGCAGCAGGAAATTCAAAATATATACGATGAAATGAAGGCAGGACAAAAAGTAAAAGAGGAATATTCCGAAATACCGAAGAATGTGCTCTTCATTTTCAAGAATATTTACGATCAGTGTGAATTGCAATTGAAATTTTTGGAGGAATTAAAACAGGATTTGCGTAGCTGAATAGAAAAAAAACCTTGGCTCCAAGCTGGCACCTGCATTCGACAGGCGCCAGCTTGTTTGACTTTTGGGGACGAATATGAATTTTCAAATGGGTGGGGCATGGATCAGAACGTGGGCTGGTATCCTTGGTCGCTGTGAGCGATCATAATTCCGGTTTCACGTTCTTTGCTGTTTAACGAATCGCAGATCATTAAGTTCATAATCTTGACGAAAGAATATTGACAGAAAAACAACAAATGGTAATATTAACTAGTATATATAGTAAACATAAAATACTAAACATTTTTTATTCAAAATTTAAAAAGGAGGGGTGACAAATTTCTATGTCTAAGCAATATATAACCTAGTTCGGAAGTGAGGGGCATAATTCATAGGGAGGCTAAAAAAGAAGCGCCAAGGAGCTGAGATTGATGCAACAACAAGCAATCAAGCGTTTTGAGAAAACATTCCATGACGAATTGTATTTTTGGTCGCCTTCCGTTGGCTGGGAAATGAAAGAAGGACAGATTCGGATCGAGAGGCTGACTTATTCTGATACCGTCACGGACCTCTTCCCTGCTTTTTATTTTATAACGCAACAAGGAGTTAAGATAACGGATGTAATCAATCGCTTTCCAGATGTGAATCCGGACAAGTTAACTGCATTCATTAAAGACCTGATCAAAAACAAAATTTTGGTTGACAAACTGCTCACGCCGCAGGAGTTGTATTATTCCCAAAGCAAAATATTGCCTAATCCCTATGATGAAGAGACCTTTATTCATCCCGAGAAATACGAAGCATTCAAAAAGAAGCAATTGTCCAGAAGCTATCAGAACGTTGCCGATTATTCGTTGGAACTAATTGACGGTGAACTTCCGGAGGAGATTAGCAGGCGGAAATCCTACAGGAAGTTCGATGAGAACACGAAAATACCGTTCGAAGCATTCTCGCTATTGCTTTCTGCTTTTAAGCAAAACACGAAAAACAACTGTATTAGCTATCATTATGCGACGGCCGGAGGCCTCTACCCGATCGATTTATTCGTATACGTCAAGGATCACCGGGTTGAGAAGGTAAGGGCAGGCTTGTATTACTACAATCCGATCAGCAATGCATTGCAATTGGTGAGCAATACATGCGTCATTACGGATGAAGCGCACTATTTTGCGAATAAAGAGATTTTTAAGTCGTCAGCGATGTCTGTCTTCATGATTTACGATGCGAGTGTAACTATGCCTAAATATGGGGGGATGGGATATTATTTTGCGGGTATTGATGCAGGTATTATGGTTCAACTCCTGACTCAGGTCGCAGAACTGAACCATCTGGGCCTGTGCTCGATTGGGGAGATGAATTTCAGAAAGATTGAAAAATACTTCAAGTTAACCCCGGCGCACGTGCTGATTCATTCGGTTGAGGTCGGCTTAAAGCCAGAAATGAAGGAAAGGGGAAAAACCGAAGGGAAGGTGCATTTTGAATAATCAAGGATATTCCATAACAAAGGAGATGTTAGAAGGACTTGCGATCCATCACTGTTTTGAACAGCAAGTGAACCGGTGTCCGGATCAAATCGCGGTTGTATGTAATGACAAGCATCTGACCTATCGTCAATTAAATGAGAGGGCCAACCAGTTGGCCTCAGTACTTGCGGCAAAAAAGGCTTCTGCCAATACGATTGTTGCGATTATGCTCGAAAGATCCTTGGAAATGATAGTCAGTATACTGGCTGTGCTCAAAGCCGGAGGCTGTTTTCTAACCATAGATATCGAATACCCAACCAATAGAATTCACTATATGTTATCCGATAGCCAAGCAAAGACGATAATCACCACGAAGGAAATCGGGCGGAATATCCGGTTCCAAGGGGAGCACCTCCTGCTGGATGAAGCTAACATCTGGAACCTTCCTAAAGTAAATCCGTGCATCAAGGTTCAAGGAACAGATCTGGCTTACCTCATTTATACATCCGGGACTACCGGTCAACCCAAGGGAGTTTTGCTTGAGCACAAGGGAATAGCAAACCTGAAAGTATTTTGGGAAGAAGCTTTTGGAATTACGCCACAGGACAGAATGGGTCTTTTTGCCAGCATTTCATTCGATGCTTCGGTTTGGGAAATGTTCATGGCATTGCTCAATGGTGCTGCGTTATATGTGTTATCCAAGGAGCTTCTTTCCAATTTGCGAGACTTTCAAGACTATCTCGCGGCACACTCGATTACAGTCATGACTCTGCCTCCTTCCTACGCTATACATTTGGATCCCGCTACGCTCCCCGATCTAAGGTTGTTGATTACGGCAGGTTCCTCACCACCAAGGGATTTTGTGAACAATTGGAACAAGACGGTTGCTTACGTAAATGCTTATGGACCTACGGAAGCAAGCATATGTGCCACCGCCTGGATGGCGCCCCCGCAATGGTGCAGCGGGAATCACATCTCTATTGGCAAGCCCATTCGCAACACACAGGTGTATATTTTGGACGAAAACAAACAGCCAGCGGCATCAGGCGAATTAGGAGAACTATGTATTGGCGGCATTGGATTAGCAAGAGGATATTTGAACCGGCCTGAGCTGACCGCTGAAAAGTTTATTGATAATCCCTTTGTTCCCGGCGAAAAGATGTATTGCACTGGGGATTATGCGAAGTGGTTGCCTGACGGGAATGTGGAGTACCACGGCAGAATGGACCAACAAGTCAAAATAAGAGGCCACCGCATAGAGCTGGGTGAGATTGAAGCGGTTCTCCAAAAATTCAATCCGATCACAGAGGCTGCAGTAATTGTGCAAAAGGATAGGCACGGTGATCCCTCTTTGTCCGCTTATTACGTTGCCAATAAGGAAATCTCTATCTCTTCGCTGCGGTTCTATCTCGAAAAAGACTTGCCCCGTTATATGGTCCCTAATCAATTTTATTGTATAGAGAAAATGCCGTTAACGATAAATGGGAAAGTAGATCATGAACAACTGCTCTTGCCCGAATATAATCAAACCGCCGCACCCGAGTATACAGCCCCCCGCAATCAATTGGAGATGATGCTAGTTGAAATCTGGCAAGAGGTTTTAGGGATAGACGCGATAGGAATTCACGATAATTTTTACCTGCTGGGCGGAGATTCTATAAAGGCTATTCAGATGGCTGCGAAACTATACGAGCGCAAATTAAAGATGGACATCCAAGTTCTGATGATGAATCCGACAATCAGTGCCGTCGCGCCTGTTGTAGAGCCTATCGCAAAAGAATGCTGCCAAGGCATCGTACAAGGCGAAGTGCTTTTGTCCCCCATTCAACATTGGTTCTTTGAGCAACGATTCTCGTCTATGCATCATTGGAACCAGTCCATCCTGTTGTACAATCCCGAGGGATACAACAAAGACATTATACAGATGATTCTTGCGAAATTGATAGAACACCATGATGCGTTACGGATGGTGTATAAATTTGATTATGCTTTACCGATGCAAATAAACCGGGGCATGGAAGAGGGCGTATTAGGTTTTACTGTGTTCGAGGTTCCCCGCCAAGTTGAAGCGGGGACATATATTCATCAAGAGGCCGGGCGATTGCAAAGCCGAATCCGTTTATCCCAAGGACCGCTAGTGCAAGCGGGCCTGTTTCAAACGACGGAAGGCGACCATCTATTTCTGGCGATACATCATCTGGTTGCAGATGGCGTTTCATTCCGTATTTTGTTGGAAGATCTGTCCCGAGCGTACGATCAGGCTATCCGCGGGGAAGCGGTGGTTCTCCCCAACAAAACGGACTCTTATCAGACTTGGACAGCCAGCCTTATCGAATATTCGGCTTCCCGCGAATTCCTAAAGGAGATTCCATACTGGAAGGAAATCGAGCGTAAAACGCTATTGACTCGCTTGCCCAAAGACAAACCAGCTAACGCGCATACACAGAAAAACAAACGTATTGCAAAAGTGGAATTAACCAAAAAACAAACACAGAAGCTGCTTAAGGATGTTCACTGGGCTTACCGCACGGATATGAACGACATTCTTCTGACTGCGCTCGGTCTGTCCATTCACAATTGGACAGGGCAACATCAGGTGTTATTGAATTTAGAGTCTCATGGCCGCCACGATATGATCAAAGGACTTCACATTTCCAGAACGGTCGGGTGGTTCACCTCGCAATATCCTGTACTGTTAGACATGTCCCATACGGACGATGTATCTCATCAAATCAAAGTGATTAAAGAAGATCTTCGAAAAATTCCGAATAAGGGGATCGGATACGAAATGTTGAAGTACTTAACCCCTCCAGAGCATCTTTCAGACCTCTCTTTTTCGCTGGATCCGGAGATTTGCTTTAATTATCTGGGGCAGTTGGACGATGAGATGAGTTCCAGGGGATTCGCCCCGTCACCGTACAGCAATGGCGCCTCGTTAGGAGCTGACGGCGAGGGAAATATCGGGCAAGAGAATGAAATTTATTTTCCCCTCATCTTTACGGGCTATATACAAAATGGCCAGCTTTATTTCACCATCTCTTATAACGAACATCAGTACTCTCGGGAAAGTATGGACCATTTAGCCAGCCAGTACAGGCAGCAGCTGCTGAATATAATTGAACATTGCGAGCAAAAAAAGATGTCAGAGCGAACTCCCAGCGACTTCAGCTGCACGCACTTGGATATGAAGGAAATCGATAAGGTGTATGCACTGTTAGAGCAGTCATTCAACAAGTTAAAAATCAAATAAAGGGTGAAGATGATGACGTTTCAAAAGGAACTTGTAGAAGATATGTATATTCTTTCCCCAACGCAGGAAGGGATGCTATTTCATTCACTCGAAGACGGAAATTCAAGCGCTTACTTTGTACAGATCGTGACCCCCGTTTATGGAGAACTGGATGCTGCATTGATGATTGAAAGCTTTGAAAGGCTTGTTCAGCGGCATGACGTGTTTAGAACCACTTTTTTGTATGACAACTTAAAGCAACCGCTTCAAATTGTGCTAATTGAAAGGCCTGCCAGCATTGTCATCGAAAAATTGGACGATTCAAACGATGAAATGAAGCATGAACGTATAGGCCAATTTCTTCAGAAGGACAGGGAGGCGGGATTTCATCTGACAACAGATCCCCTTATTCGGCTGGCTCTGCTGCAGACTGCCGGCAGTGAATGGGTCATTGTGCTTAGTTTTCATCACATCCTGATGGATGGGTGGTGTTCGGATCTGGTATTCAACGAGTTATTCCATATGTATGCTTCTTTAAAGGAGAGGATTGCTGTTGAATTGCCTCCCCCCGCACCGTATAGCCAATATATCAAATGGCTGGAGAATCAGGACAAAGAAGCGGCGGGCCGCTATTGGAAAACCTGCCTGGATCGTTGCGAACAATCAGCCAGATTGCCATGGTTGAAAAAGAAGGAAACATCCTTACCCTATACACCCATGGAGTACAGCTTTTCATTCGGCAGAGAGGCGACCGGACAGCTGGCATGGATAGCCAAACAAAATCAGGTTACATTGAACGCGATATTTCAAGCGATATGGGGATTGATTTTACAGAAATATAACGATCAGACCGATGTTGTATTTGGTTCCGTTGTAACAGCAAGACCCGCTGCGATACGGGGAATGGAGCAAATGATAGGTTTATTTATCAATACTCTGCCTGTCCGGGTGCAGACTCAAGCGAACCAGTCCTTCCAGTCACTTATGCGTCAAATGCACGAACAGACGGTGAAATCTTATGAATTCGCTTACTTTCCTTTATCCCGTATTCAAAGAGAAGCAGTTGGAGGATCGCAAATATTCGATCATATCCTTGTATTTGACCATCATCCGGTTGAGCAGCAGTGGGAACAGATCTCAACTGGACTAGGATTACAGGTTGGGGAACAGAAGGTGATTGAGCATACGAACTATGATGTCAGTATTACGGCTGCTCTGAAAAATGATGAGTTGACAGTAACATTCATATACAATTCCAACGTTATCCACGAAAAAGAAATCAAACGAATATCAACTCATATTGTCAATGTTGCCAATTGCGTCAGAGACGATATATCCATACCGGTTCGTAAGATTTCCTTGACATCCTCTGCGGAAATACAAGGCCTGTTACGATCAAATATGACGAAAACAAACCACACTAAAGATCAAACGATTGCCGATTTGTTTGAAAAACAAGTCTGTGAGACCCCGAAACATACGGCACTGATTTTTGCAGGCCAGACCCTAACATATGAAAAATTGAATAGGAAGGCGAACCAGCTTGCCCATCTTCTTCAGGGAAAGGGAGCAGAGCCGGATTGCCTTGTAGGCTTAATGGCGGAAAGATCTATGGAGATGGTGATCGGCATTATAGGGATACTGAAATCCAATGGCGCTTATGTCCCCATGGATCCTGACAATCCCGTTCATCGGCTTCGCATGATACTGGATGACTCCAAAGTTCCTATAGTTTTGGTCCAACGTTCCGCTTTGCCGAAGTTGAAGGAAGTATTGCAGCACACCGAAGGCAAGGAAGAAATCGAATATTGCGTGATTGAAGATGCGTTGCGGGAGACGAAGCCGGATATGCTCGTAAATCCAGTGCGCACATGCGCCCCCCATCATTTGGGTTATGTGATGTATACCTCCGGTTCAACGGGAAGGCCAAAGGGAATTTTAACGCAACAGAATAATATTATCAGGGTTGTCAAAGATACCAATTATATTACAATCAATCCGGAAGATACGCTCTTGCAATTATCCAGCTTTTCTTTTGACGGATCTGCTTTTGATATATTCGGTCCCCTGCTGAACGGGGCTGCACTGGTGCTGGTTCGCCAGGAAGCGCTTCTTGAGATGAATATGCTGCTTCAGATCATAGCGGATGAAGAAGTATCCGTGTTCTTCACTACGACAGCCCTTTTTAATACACTCGTTGATGTGGATATGAAGAGCCTTGCGAAGGTTCGCAAGGTGCTTTTCGGCGGAGAACGCGTTTCCCTGCTGCATGTAAAAAAAGCGTTCGAGTATATGGGGAAGGGCAAAATCTTGCATATGTACGGGCCCACCGAAAGTACCGTATATGCAGCCTATCATGAAGTCAATGCAATAGACGAATCCTTAGGGACGGTTCCCATTGGCGTGCCTCTTTCCAATACCGAAATTTTAATCTTAAGCAAAGAGAACCATTTGCAGCCTGTCGGAGTGATTGGCGAATTATGCATAGCGGGGGACGGATTAGCAAGAGGCTACTTAAATAATGAAGTTCTTACGCAAGAGAAGTTTGCTGCGCATCCATTTAATCCGGAAGAGCGAATGTATAGAACCGGTGACCTGGCCAGATGGCTAGAGGATGGAACCATTGAATTTGTGGGCAGGGCGGATCATCAAGTGAAGCTGAGGGGATTCCGGATTGAACTGGGGGAGATCGAGTACAGGCTGCTAAGTCATGAGGCTGTTAAAGAAGCGGTTGTAGTAGATTGCCAGGATCCAAGCGGCGGGAAAACATTGTGCGCCTATTACGTGGCTCATCGAAACATAAGCAGTGCAGAGCTCAGGGAGAGATTATCTGAAAGTTTACCGTACTACATGATTCCATCTTATTTTGTGCGGATGGAAGCCTGGCCTTTAAACTCGAACGGCAAGGTGGAGAAAAAGCGGCTCCCATTACCGGATTGGAACGCGGATCACGGCAATGGGTTCGAACCCCCACATGGCGAACTGGAAGAGCAACTGGCGGAAGTGTGGCAGGACGTACTCGGCATCGGAAATATTGGGATATTTGATAATTACTATGAACTTGGAGGAGACTCCATCAAAGCCATTCAGATTTGCGCCCGGCTCCGAGATCATCAACTGAACTTGAGCGTGACCGATTTACTGAAAAACCCCACGATCAAAGAGTTGAAACGGCGCATTCGCTTGTTGAACCCAAATAAGGAAAATGAGCTGAGTGATTCGGATTATTCAGGGATATCCATCGATGAGCTTTCAGACTTGGAGGAGGATCTAAGAGCTTCCATAGATCAGGGGTAGATACACTATTCAGGAACAAATCGGAGGGTGAAGATACACATGAGCACGAAACCATTCATTAAAAAAGTATATCCGTTAACACCAATGCAAGAAGGCATGTTGTACCATTCGTTGGCTGAGAATAATAATAACACGTTCTTTATCCAGCTCTCTTTTAAGGCCGAGGGGATACTGGAGAGCCATTTGCTAAGTCAAAGCTTGCGGCAATTGATTCAAAGACATGAAGTGTTTCGTACGGTTTTTAACTACGACAAAGCGAAACAGCCTATTCAAGTTGTTCTGGAAGAGAGAAATAATGAAATCTATTATAGAGACATTGCCCATTATCGCAAAGAAGAGCAAACAGAACTATTGAATGCGTTTACAGAACAGGATAGGAATAAAGGCTTTGACCTGACCAAGGAGTCTCTGCTGCGTTTGGCTGTATTTAGGCTGGGGGAGAGGGCGTATGAATTTATTTTTAGCTTTCATCATATCATTATTGACGGCTGGTGTTTGAGCACCGTGGTGAAGCAATTCTTTACAATCTATCAAGGATTGGAAAGAAACCGGCCTCTCGTATTGGATGAGGTTCCGCCATTCAGCGCGTACATCAAATGGTTGGAAGCTAAAGACAAAGAACAAGCGGGACTCTATTGGAGAAAGTATATCGAAGGAATCGAGCAGCAAACAAATTTGCCGTGGACAAGACATTCTGTTCAGCAAGGTTATGTGTTGGACAAAGTGCAGTTTATGATTCCTAAAGCCGATACGGAAAGATTAACGCACATTGCAAGGGATAACAGAGTTACCTTGAGTACGCTGGTTCACGCCATCTGGGGCATTGTGCTCCAGCGTTATAATTATTCCGACGACGTTGTATTCGGCACGGTTGTGTCGGGCCGAAATGCGGATGTTGCGGGAATTGAAAAGATGGTTGGCCTCTTTATTAATACCAATCCTGTGCGGGTAACCTTGCGTCATGGAATGAAGTTCGATGAACTTGTCAAGGAATTGCACTGTTCTATGCTGGAGTCCGAGGAGCACAGCCATTATCCGCTATCGGCCATCCAAGCGGATTCCCAATGGGGCAGGCAGTTCATCAATCATATCGTTGGGTTCGAGAACGTTCCTTTAGATATTGATTTACTTGGGGAAGAAGACCTTTCAGGTATTCGAATTTATGATTTTGAACTTTCCGATCAAACCAACTTTGACTTCAATTTAGTTGTCATTCCATCCGATGAACTCTCGGTGTCTATAAAGTTCAATGCTCTGGCCTACAAGAGAAATGACATGGAGACCGTTGCCGGTCACATTCAGCAATTGGTGCGAGCTGTTATTGACAACCCGACTGCTGAAATTGATCGGCTGGAGCTCATTGCTCCGGAAGAGAAGAATCAATTGCTGCATGCATGCAATGAAAGGCTCGCCAGGAACCATCCTTTCCAACCCGTTCATGAGCTGATTGCCGAACAAGTCAGGAAAACCCCTAACCAGACAGCGGTTGTATATCAAGATAAAAAGGTTACTTATCAAGAACTGGATCATGTAGCGGAAAAGATCTCGGAGAGGCTCATACAATGGGGTGTAAAGCGCGGTGAGATTGTCGCCCTGTCCCTGAGCCCGTCGATTGGCATGATAGCCGCAATATTGGGTGTGTGTAAGTCAGGAGCAGCTTTTTTGCCTATCGATATGAATTACCCTGATCAAAGGATCGAGTATCTGCTCAAAGACAGTGGAGCCTCCATATTCATCTGTCAAAAAGAAATGTCCGATCGAATTGATTTTGGTGGCATCGTCATGGACATCCTTGATATCCAGCCGGTTTCCATGGAGGGGATGAAAGCAGGGAGCGGAGAACGCATTAGGAATCACCCGGACAATCTGGCGTATGTGGTCTATACTTCAGGTTCGACCGGACAGCCCAAAGGGGTCATGATCGAACACAAGGCTTTGTTGAATTTATGCAGGTGGCACATCGACAGATTCGAAGTCACGGCCTCCGATCGGGCAACGAAATATGCGGGATTTGGTTTTGACGCTTCTGTGTGGGAGGTATTCCCTTATCTCGCGTGCGGGGCTTCCCTCTATATTATAGATGAAGAGCTTAAATATGATGTGGAGAAGGTCAATCATTTTTTTGAAGACAAAGGAATTACAATCAGCTTTTTGCCCACTCCATTTTGCGAGCAATTCATCAAACTTGAGAATCATTCCTTGCGATTGCTGCTAACAGGAGGAGACAAGCTGAAGCAGTTCACGAAGCAAACTTATGAGATTATCAATAACTACGGTCCCTCGGAAAATACGGTAGTAACCACATGCTATACGGTTATGGAGGAAAGCGTTAACATTCCGATTGGCAAACCCATAAGCAATACGCAGGTTTATATTTTGAAGCATAATCAGCTTCAACCCATAGGCGTCGCCGGAGAATTATGCATAAGCGGAGAAAGCTTGTCCAAAGGATATCTCAACCATGAAGAACTTACGAGGGAGAAGTTTGTAAAAAACCCGTTTGTTCCTGGAGAAAGAATGTACAGAACGGGAGATTTGGCAAGATGGCTTCCGGACGGCAATATGGAGTTCATTGGAAGAATAGACCAGCAGGTAATGATCAGAGGGTTCCGGATTGAGCTTGGCGAGATAGAGAACCAATTGTTGAAGAAGGCTGGCGTAAAAGAAGCAGTTGTCATCGATAGAGCAGACGAATCGGGCGCCAAATATTTATGCGCCTACGTAGTTACCGAGGAACCGCTCGCCATACAGGCAATGAAGGAGCATTTATCAAAAGAGCTGCCTGATTATATGATACCGGCATTCTTCATTCCAATCGAGAAAATGCCTGTAACGCCTAACGGCAAGGTGGATAGGAAAGCACTGCCTGAGCCGGATAGAACAACTCTCGAAGCAATCGTATACGAAGCGCCGCGGAATGAGATTGAGGCCAACATGGCGTTCGTATGGCAGAACATCTTGGGAGTTCAACATATAGGAATCAACGATAATTTCTTTCAACTAGGCGGGGACTCCATCAAGGCCATTCAAGTGTCATCACACCTTAAAAAGCATAGCATTCATATCGAGATTAAAGATCTGTTTAACCATCCTTCCATTAAACGATTATCCAATTGTGCCAAGAACGTTTTCAATACGAAAGCATTTCAGGGGCTCGTAGAAGGTGAAACTCCGCTTACTCCAATACAACGATGGTTTTTTGAGCATCAATTGACAGATATCCATCACTGGAATCAGTCTGTGATGTTGGTTAATAAGAAGAGATTTGATGTTCAGGCGCTTAGACAAGCAATCGACAAAATGCTGGAACATCATGACGCGCTCCGAATGGTGTACTCGATTCAGAACGGCCGAGTCATTCAAACGAACAGAGGCTGGATACCCGATCTGTTTGAACTTGATGTATTTGATTTCATCAATGATACAAATATTGAGGCTAAAATTGAAGCGGCCGCGCAAACCATTCAGACAGGAATGGATTTGGCTTCCGGACCGTTAGTAAAGGCAGGTTTGTTTCAAACGCGGGGTGGGGACCATGTGCTGCTCGCCATCCATCATTTGGTGATTGATGGTGTGTCATGGCGCATCTTGCTTGAAGATCTGGCAATGGCCTATGAGCAGGTTGTTTCTGGTGAAATGGTCAAGCTGCCAAGGAAAACCTCTTCCTACAAGAAATGGGCAGAATGCTTGAAGGAATATGCGAACAGCGAAGACCTGCTCCAAGAGCACGAATATTGGAGCAAGCTTGGTGAGAGCCAGTGGCGCAGGCTTCCCAAGGAGAAGGCCGCTGCTTCCAACCGAGTGAAAGATGCTCAGAATGTTAAGTTGAAACTTCCGGCATGCGCGACGGAAAGACTGTTGCGCCAAACCAATCGGGCTTATAACACTGAAATCAATGACATTCTATTGACGGCGCTTGGAACGGCATTAACGCAGTGGCTTGGTAGCGGGCGGATTCTGATTGGTGTGGAAGGCCACGGGCGCGAGGGGATCTTCAAGGATCTGGACGTAAACCGAACCGTAGGCTGGTTTACATCGCTATATCCGGTCATGCTTAGCCTGCCTCTAACAGACGATATGGGGCGACAGATTATGGCGGTCAAAAAGACATTGCGAGCCATTCCGAACAAGGGTATCGGGTATGGGGTCATTCAATATTTGACTGCGCAGAACAACAAAGAGTGTCTGAAGAGCGAGTTGAATCCAGAGATTACTTTTAACTATTTGGGTCAATTTGATCCGGTTCATGACCTATTCTCCTTCTCAAACCTGTCAAGCGGTCAAATGTTGAGCCCGGAGGCCGAGAGGGCGCATGCAATAGATATTACAGGCGTCGTGATCAATGGCGAACTGCAGCTCTCGTTCCTATATAACGGCCTTGAATTGCATGAAGAAACCATAGTTAAGCTGTCACGGGATTTCAAACGGAATTTATTGCGCATCATTGAGCATTGTGTCCGAGAGATCCCGGCAGGGGAGGCGTCAATTGATAAGGAGCAACAGCAAGAAATACCCCAATCGGTGTATCCGCCTGCGCTCTCCGATCCGGAACGTAGAAATGAACCTTTCCCCCTTACGGATATTCAAATGGCATATTGGTTAGGAAGAAATAAAGAGTTTGACATCGGCGGTGTATCCACACACGCTTATACCGAAGTGGAAACGGCCATAGACATGCGCCGCTTTAATGATAGTTTGAATAAAGTCATTCGTCGCCATCCCATGTTGCGGGCTATCTTTCTGCCTAACGGAGAACAGCATGTTCTTGACGATGTGCCGGATTATACAATCGAAATTACGGATATCCGCCATTTAGGAGAAAAATTGCGGGAGGAATGCATTGAAGCCGGGCGCAGACGAATGTCTCACCATGTTTTCCAGACGAATCAATGGCCGTTGTTTGAATTTACCGCTTATCAGACGGAAGATGACCAATATCTCCTTTGTATAAGCCGTGACTTGCTTATTGCTGATGCCGCCAGCATGGACATTATGGGGCAGGATTTAATGAAATATTATGAAAATCCTGATGCAGAGTTGCCTGAACTGGAGTTTACATTCCGGGATTATGTTCTGGCGTACAAGCAGCTTAAGACCTCGAATACCTATGAGGCTGACAAAGAGTACTGGCAACAGCAGCTGGAACACTTTCCTTCAGCACCTCAGCTTCCGGTTAAAAAGCTGGCGGCGGAAGTGGCTCAACCCCAATTCAAACGTGTAGAAAAAACGTATTCGATGGAAGACTGGAAGCAACTTAAAAGCATTTCCTTCCAACATGGGGTAACGCCAGCCACTTTGTTTTTAACCATTTATGCGCGAATCTTGTCCCTTTGGAGCAACCAGCCGGAATTAGCCATCAACTTAACCGTGTATAATCGTTACCCGTTTCATAAAGACACGGATAAGATCATTGGTGATTTTACATCGAACCTGCTGTTGGGTGTCAGCTTGCATGCAAGCCACTCATTCTGGGATCAGGCCAAGGAGGTGCAAAGAGGGCTGCTGGACGCATTGGAGCACAGACATTATGAAGGAGTTGAATTCATCAGGGATATTGCCAGGCACAAGGGGGTGGATTACGGCAAAGCCATCATGCCTATTGTATTTACCGCCGTGCTTAACGATAATCCTGCGAATGCCGAACCCGGCTTTGAGCAATTAGGCAATTTAAAAACAGGAATCTCCCAAACTTCTCAGGTATATATCGATTTTCAAGCGACTATTTTGTCCGATGAGCTGTGGCTGTTCTGGGACTATGTCGATCAATTGTTCGATGCTGAAGTTGTGCAGGAGATGTTTGCGCAGTTTACTGTCGTTGTAGACGCCATCCTAACTGCAGGGAAACCGATTGACCCGCAAATTGCAGAGTCAGATGAAGCGTTGATCGAAGCCTTCAATCAGACGGACGAGGAGATTGCGTATACGACCCTGCACGGCATGTTCGCCAAGCAAGTGAAGCGGGTGCCGGACGGAATCGCGGTCATTTGCGGCGATGCCAGCATGACCTATCGCGAATTGAACGAGCGTTCCAATCAGATCGCTCATTACCTACAGGAACAAGGCGTAGGCAGAAATGACTTTGTCGGAGTGCGGGCAGAGCGCCAAGTCGGGACTATCGTCAACATCCTCGGGATATTAAAAGCGGGAGCGGCCTATGTGCCGATTGATCCGGAGTACCCCGAAGACCGGATAAGCTACATGGCAGAGAACAGCAGCTGCAAGATGGTCATGGATCCGGGTTGGTATGAATCCTGGCATACCGCAAGCTGTCCGACAGCAGATCCGGAGGATATTCATCAGCCGCAGGACGTGGCGTATGTGGTCTATACTTCGGGCAGTACAGGAAGGCCGAAGGGGGTCGTCATTTCCCATGGAGCGGCCGCGAATACGATTCAGGACATCAACAACAAGCACGCCGTGGACGAAACGGATCGAATCATCGGCTTATCCTCCATGTGCTTTGATTTGTCGGTGTATGATATTTTCGGCGCCCTCGGAGCCGGGGCTGCCTTGGTGATGGTGCAGGATCAGCGGGAAGTAGCCGGCCTGTGGGCGACCGTTGAGAAAGAAGGAATAACGATATGGAACTCCGTACCGGCCATCATGGAAATGCTGGCGGATAACATCGGGAAGGATTCGATCCACTGCAAGATGAAGGCGGTATTGCTGAGCGGCGATTGGATTCCGTTGCATCTGGCCGGCAAAGTCAGACGTCACTTCCCCCATGCGCAAATCATCAGCTTGGGCGGGGCAACGGAAGCGTCCATCTGGTCCATCTACTATCCAATCGGGGAGTTGGCGGAAGGGATGTCCTCGATACCGTATGGGATGCCGCTGGCAAATCAACAGATCTATGTGTTGAACTATGAATTGAAGCATTGTCCGGTGGGCGTGCAGGGAGAGCTGTACATTGGCGGCATCGGTCTGGCCGAAGGGTATTTGAATGACGGGGAGAAGACGCGGAGCGCCTTCATTATGCACCCGGAACTGGGCAGAATTTACCGGACCGGTGATTATGGCATATTGCACCGGGCGGGCTACATTGAATTCCTTGGGCGCAAGGACCAGCAGGTCAAGATACGCGGCTACAGGGTCGAGCTGGGCGAGATTGAACGAAGACTGGTTGAACATGACTTTGTGGGCAGCGCCGTCGTTGTGGACTGCCGTGACCCAAGGGGAAAAACCGCCCTGTGCGCCTATTATGTAAGCGGCGATGAAGAATTGACGGCAGAGGAGCTGCGCATCTACTTGCTGCGTGAGCTGCCGGAATACATGGTGCCTGCTTATTTTATCGAGCTGCCGGAGCTGCCGCTGACCGCAAATGGAAAGGTGGACCGGAAATCACTTCCTGAACCAGATGCGGAGGCTGGCGGCCGCTCCTTGTATGAAGCGCCGCGCAACGAGACGGAAACCAAGCTTGCGGGAATCTGGGAGGAGGCGCTGGGAGTTGAGAGAGTCGGCATACACGATAATTTCTTTGAATTGGGAGGCAACTCGATTCAGATGGTGCAGATCCGCACGCGGATCGGCAAGGAGCTGGGGAGCGATGTTAGTCTGCGGGATTTCCTGCAAAATAACACGATCGCTAGACTGGGAGAACGGATAGCGGCAGGCAGCCAAGCGCAAACGGTCAAATATCCGGAGCTAGTGCCGGATCCTGCCCGCATGTATGAACCGTTCCCTCTCACGGATGTCCAGATGGCCTATCTGATAGGAAGAGAGGACCATTTTGAGCTGGGCGGCGTTTCCACCCATGCTTATCTGGAGCTAGAGACGCATTTGGACATGGGCCGGTTTAATGAGGCTTTGCTGAAAGTAATTGACCGCCATTCCATGCTCCGGACGATCGTGCTGCCAACCGGGCAACAAAGAGTTCTGGAGCATGTTCCGAACTATAGGATTGAGATTGCAGATATTTCTCACTTGGACGCGATGGCACAAGAACAATGCATTGCCAGAGAGCGGGAACGAATGTCGCATTATGTATTCCCGTCGGATCAATGGCCATTGTTTGAATATAAGGCATATAAGCTGTCTGAAGGACTGCATTATTTATTCATCGGTTATGACATGCTGATAACAGACGGAGCCAGCTTTCAGCTTATTCATAAAGAAGTGATGAGCTATTATAATCAACCTGATCGGCTGCTGCCGGAACTCCCTGTCACATTTCGCGACTATATGATGTCATACACCGATTTTCAGAATTCGGAGAGTTATGCCAAGGATAAGCAGTATTGGTTGAACAAACTGGAAGATTTTCCGGAAGCTCCGGCTCTTCTTTATGCAACGAAGCCTGAGAATATAATAAAGCCCCATTTTTACAGAAAAACGAATCATCTGAACGAGGACGTATATAAGAAGCTGAAAAAGAAAGCAAGAGAATATAATGTCACTCCTTCGGCGGTGCTATGCACCGCATTTGCCAAGGTCTTATCTTATTGGAGCAATCAGGAGCGAATCGCGCTCAACTGCACCGTTTTCAACCGGTTTCCGTTCCATGAGGATGTATATAGCCTGATTGGCGATTTCACATCGGTTATGCTGCTTGATATTCAGATATCGCCGGAGGCATCGTTCTGGGGGAATGCGGAAACGGTTCAGGATGTGATGATGGAAGCTCTTGAGCATAGACACTATGACGGAGTTAAGTTCATACGGGACATTGCCCGCTATAACAATTTGAGCGGCAACAAGGCGATTATGCCGATCGTATTTACCAGTATGCTGCTGGATGCGAATGCGGATTCGCAGGAAGAACAGCACCAGATGGGGGAAGTCAAGATGGCTCTTTCCCAGACCTCTCAAGTAATTATAGATTATCAAGTGCTAGAGGCAGACGGGGGCTTAACCATCACTTGGGACTATGTTAAGGAATTATTTGATCCTGGCGTAATCGAAGTAATGTTCACCGAATACTTCACCATGCTTGATCAGGTGTTAGGCACTGAGTCTGCCTATGTGATGAGCGGCAGAGATGAAGACAGGGCGCTGGCCGGAGAGTACAATGACACAGATGAGGATATCCGGGTTACGACACTCCATACACTGTTTGCAGAACAAGCTAAGCGTATGTCGAATGAAATAGCCGTAATAAGTGAGGAAGGTCAAATAACCTATGGTGAGCTGAATAAACGCTCTAATCAAATTGCGCATTTCTTGAACGAACAGGGAATAGGCCGACATGATTGTGTTGGCGTGCTGGCTTACAGGCACATTGAAACCATCGTTAATATCATGGGAATATTAAAAGCCGGAGCGGCTTATGTGCCGATAGATCCGGAATACCCGGAAGATAGAAGAGCCTACATGCTCGACAACAGCAACAGCAAGCTTCTGGCTGACACTGATCTGTATGTGAAGGAAAAAGTGGAATTCTGCTCAACTGAAAATAGTAACACGGATGATCATCCGGAGGACGTAGCATATGTCATCTATACCTCTGGGAGCACAGGCAGACCTAAGGGTGTTGTGATTACCCACGGAGCCGCTGCCAATACGATCCGGGACATGAATAATAAATTCGCAGTGGGCAAGGGAGACCGGATTCTGAATTTATCATCTATGTGCTTTGATTTATCGGTGTATGATATTTTCGGTGCCCTTAGTTCCGGCGCGGCGCTCGTGATGATTAAGGATCAGCGGGATCTTGCCGCTATCGGCAAGATCGTGGAGGACAAAGGAATCACCATTTGGAACTCGGTGCCTGCGATTATGGATTTGCTGCTGGACCATATTCTTGGCGAGCATGTTGAAGAAGAACATCTGTATTATTGGTCCGCTGCGCATATGCAGACGAATGACACGACGATTAGAGTGAAGAACAGTACTCTGCGGCTGGTATTGCTAAGCGGAGACTGGATACCGTTGAAACTGCCGAATAGAATAAGCAACTATTTCATGAACGCGAATGTTATCAGTTTGGGCGGTGCAACGGAAGCATCTATTTGGTCTGTCTACTATCCGATTCATGAACAGGAACTGGAACGCGAGATGGCATCTGTACCGTACGGAATGCCGTTGGCTAATCAGAAGTTGTATGTATTGAATTATGAGCTCAAGCTTTGCCCAATTGGCGTAGAAGGAGAATTGTATATTGGAGGCGCAGGTCTTGCCAAGGAGTATCTCAATGATAAGGCAAAGACTCAGAAGGCATTTATCGTGCATCCCGAATACGGCAGGCTATACCGAACGGGAGACTGTGGTGTTCTGCATAGTGGGGGTTACATTGAATTCACGGGACGGAAAGATCAGCAAGTGAAGATTAGCGGATACCGGGTGGAGCTTGGAGAAATTGAGCACCAGTTGCTTCATCAGGAAGGGATTAAGGAAGCAGTCGTTGTCGACAAAAAGGACAGTAAAAATAAGAAGTTCCTTTGTGCTTATCTGGCAACCGATCAGCCGATTAACACGGAAAGCCTCAAAAAGGAGCTCGCTAAGGTTTTGCCAAGCTATATGATCCCCTCCTATTATATGCGAATTGATAAAGTGCCTCTGACACCTAACGGCAAGGTAAACCGAAAAGCTCTGCCTGATCCGGATGAAAGTGTCATCCCATTCACAGAGTACGCGGCTCCTAATCCTGGGTTAGAGCAGATGTTTGTTGATGTTTGGCATGAAATTCTGGACGTCGAAAAAATTGGTGTCACCGATAATCTGTTTGATCTTGGGGTTGACTCAACAAGCATCATTAAATTTGTTGCCAAAACCACAGAGCACAACGTGAAAATTTCTATCCAGCAAATATTTCTGACCCCAACCATTAGACAAACGGTTCAAGCCATTTCGGACAAGGATAGCGCAACGGCTGATTTCTCTAATGAGAGAATACGGTTAAGCCCTATCCATCATTCGGACAAAAACATCTTCTGCTTCCCGCCAATTGTAGCATTAGGTGTGGTGTACCAGCGTCTATCGGAGATTATAGACAACTATGCATTCTATAGCTTCAATTTTATTGAATCTGACAACAGAATTCAGGCGTACATCCAGTTGATCAAAGAGATTCAACCGCGGGGACCATACACATTTCTGGGGATCTCAGCCGGGGGCAACCTCGCGTTCGAGTTGACGAAGGAGCTGGAGAAACAAGGCGACAGGGTTGCGGATCTGATTCTGATGGACTCCTTCTTTATCCAAGAAGCCGGCCAGGAACGGTCTAATGAAGAGGAAAGCCGCCGATATGCGTATGAAACGGTAGATTATATGCTGGAACAATATCCTCAGCTGCAAAGTGAAGGCGAGTATTTCCGGAATCATATCGGACATAAAATTCAAAGCTACTATGTGTATTTGGATGAGTTGATTAATTCTGGCCGAATTGCAGCCAACATCAGCGTGATTAAGTCGCCTTCGAGCAAAAGCAAGCATGTGCACGGGGATATTCATAGGTGGAAACATTGTACTACGGCCAGGTTTGCATCCTACGCCGGCTATGGCGATCACGAAAAGATGCTGGACCATGGTTTTGTTGAAGAAAATGCCGTTCTTATTCAAAAGATACTGAACGACAATGCTTTACTCCTGTAGCTGGATGAAAACAAAGAGAAACCCTCGTCTTGAAAAAAACAAGGGTTCTCGACAAGCTGAGGAGCGAACTTCAAGTTCGCTCCTTTGACTTATAACTCGCATTTCAAACTTATTCTGAATTCAGGATAATCTTGTCTTTTAGAAGATATATAGATATAATCATTGGGGTTTGTTGTTATACATAGATTCTATTGAGAGGGGAATATTGGTGAAAGCTAGCAGATGGAATATGCTTAAGCGCAGCGTGGCCAGCGGGTTAGTTGCCTTGATCGCTATGCTCGGATTCGTCATACCGGCACAAGCGAATGAAGTGCCTGCCGCCGTTCCGCAGATTAGTCCGTGGTCGATGAAAGTTCTGAATGAAGGGGAGAAGTACGGCATTTTCCCGCTTGCGTGGTACTATGACGGAACTTTTCAGCAGCCGATTACACAAGACAAGTTTGAAGCTTTAATTGAAGCTACTTCAGCCAAATTGGATGCGCTCGAATTAAAGAAAAAAAGGAATGCCGTTGTACCGACGGGAACAAAGGAAATTACGAGAGAAACGGTAGTGAATGCTGTGTACGGCGTGTTGGCCCAGTATGAATTGCCTGAATCGCTAGAAATGGATAAGTACGAGCCAATCGCGTTCTTGCAGAAGAAAGGCATTGTCAACGGAACGGACAAAGGGCTTGAGCTTGATAAGCCGAGCACCGTGGAGCAAGCGGCTGTAATCGCAAGTCGTCTTGTTGAATACACATATGACGCTGTTGGAGGCGGAGCAAAGGGGCTTTTCTGGAAAGCAACGAAAGGGCAAAATACGCTCTACTTGTTAGGTGCGATTCACTTGGGTATTCCTGATATGTATCCAATGCAAAAAAATGTAAGAGACGCATTTCAACAGTCCGATGCATTGTGGGTAGAAGTGAATTTGCAAGGCAACAAAGATATGGTGTATTTTCTTGAGTCGATGGCGTACAGCGACGGCACGGCATTGAAAGATCATGTTTCTACAGAAACATACGAAAAGCTGCATAAGGTTCTGGAGCAACTGAAATTGCCTTTGGATACCTTTGACGCTTTCAAGCCTTGGGCAATCTCGAACAATCTCGTGCTGTCCAATATGACAGGCTCTTCTGAAGAAATGGCTCAGGCAGCAGCATTAGGCGTCGATATGTACTTTACGAGTTCGGCATTGTTAACTGGAAAGCCGATTCATGAGTTAGAAGGACTCAAGTTCCAAGCTGACCTCTTCAACAATGTGCCGATTACAGTTCAAGAAAAAGAATTAAACGATGCGTTGGATCAGATCCTGACGCCGACAGGAAAGCCTGATGATGCGCTTGAGCAGTTTAAGCAATGGCAGCAGCTATGGACCAAAGCTGAACTGGACCAATTCACTCAATCCTTCACGGGTTCGGAGGAAATGGTGAAGAGCGATTCAGCCCAAAGATTGTTCGGGGAACGGGACAAAAATATGACGAAGAAGCTGATGGAACTATTGGATAAAGAAGGTTCTTCCACCCACTTTGTTGTCGTCGGAGCAGGGCACTTCGTTATCAAAGATATGATTATCGATCAGTTAAAAGCGAAAGGCTACGACGTTGAGTTCGTAAAATAAAAGAATACGGCCATGAGAGGGCTAATCCGCACGTTATGAACAATGACGCAGGGTTAGCCTTTTTGCTTCGCACAACGCACAGAAAGGAACGAATGCCGCATGCCAAGCAAGATCGTGAGTGAGACGCTCGGTTGTTCGCCCATACGTATCATGATGAAGTTGCTGGATTGGTGCTGATCGATGCCTGGCCCGAAGATGATGAGCGGGAGATAGCGCCGATACTTGTTGATAATGATAACTATTATCAACTATAATAAAAATGGTTGCCCATTGATGTACTGGCGGATCAAGACTGCCGAGGAGTTGATTGAACATAATGCGGTTACGCGAACAACTTGTACTGTGGAATCAGGCATCCATTAAGGTGATGGATATTCGTCATATCACAATGAGAGCAAACGAGGAACTTCGCTCATATCCATTGCCAGCCAGCAGTTTCTTTTATACCGTGAACGGCAGCGCGAACATACAGTTGGATGACGTGATGCACCAGGCCAACCCATTTTATATCGTACATGGCGGAAAAGGCTGCTGCGTAGACATTTTTCCGACGGAAGAGGCTTTCGAATACTATCTTCTATACTATAAAGCGTCAATTTCTCCTCATGTCCACCAGAGATTCGGCAAGATGCTGGAGCGAAGCAATCCGTTTCTTATCCAGTATGGATTTGCGCCGGGTCATCCTATTTCATTGCTGCGCAGTGTACAGCTCATGCATAAGGAGTGGGAGGAGAACGGGGAGCTGGAACAGTTCCACGTGAAGGCGCTGTTCCATCAATTTGTATACGAGCTGCTATGGCAAATTCACAGCCAGCATATACCGACACGAAAGGCTGATGTGGTGGCACAAGCAATCCAATATGTGCATAGGCATTATGCTGACCTCATTACGATGGAGAAGCTTGCAGCAATGCTGGACAGCAGTCCGCGCCATCTATCCAGGTTGTTCAAGCAGCATACTGGCAGCAGCCCCGTGGATTACGTCATTCAGATTCGCATGGACAAGGCGAGGGAATTGCTCCTTTCAACAGGAGCGAACTTGCAGGAGATCGCAGAAAGCGTCGGGTATTCAGACAGCTATTATTTTGCGAAAATGTTCAAAAAACACGTGGGAGTCGCGCCAATCCGTTATCGCACGGAGAACAGAGGAAAGTCATGTCCGAATGTGCCATCGGCTGTGGCTCGATATAACATTGTGCAGCAGACAAGCCGCTATTATAGTGAATATGAGAATCATTATCACTATAAATCAGGGGGAAACCTATCTATGCATGACAGTCGAACATCTTCTGTGGCGGTCACTCTATTGCTCTGCCTTACTCTATTGCTTAGCGCTTGCTCGACAGGAACGACAGGGAGCACATCCTTGAACGGAAGCGCACAGTCCAAACAAGCAGCATCGAATCACACTTCGGATACACCAGTTGCCGGCAACGCAGATAACAAGCAATCAACAGGGACAGCAGAACAGCCCAAAACCAAAATTGTGTCCACCGTCAAAGGCGATGTAGAAGTGCCGGTTAATCCGAAGCGGGTTGTCGTCTTATATTTGCTTGGTGATGTGCTTGCTTTTGGCGTGGATCCTGTGGGTATCTCAGACGTGTATAAAGGGGCAGCATTTGAAAGTGAATTGGCAGGCATTCAATCATTGGGTGAATGGTTCCAGCCAAGTCCCGAGGCAGTGCTTGCGCTTAACCCAGACTTAATTATCGTTCCTTCCGAAGAAACCTATGCAATGCTCAATCAGATTGCACCTACGGTTTATTTGCCCTATGAGCAAATGTCTTTAGAAGAACGCTTGAAGAAGCTCGGAGAAGCCTTGGGCAAGGAAGGCGGGCAGTCACAGGCTTTGCTGGACAACTTCTACGCAAAGGTGGTACAGAGTAAGCAGAAGCTGAAGGAAGCCGGCATATTGGACAAGACGGTATCCATTATGGAAGGCGGCGCGGGCAACATGGGTGTCATCTCCAGCAAGCAATATGGTCGTGGGTCACAGATAATATATGAATACTTGGGGATGAAGGCTCCGGCAATTGTTCAGAAGGAAATAGACAAGAACGGTGAGAAACCAGCGACTCTGCTTCCTGCCTCTATGGAAGTATTGCATGGATTTTCCGGAGATTACATATTCCGCTCCGCGTATGAAGGAATGGAGGATCTTTCCGACAATAAAATTTGGAACAGCATGCTGGCTGTGAAGGAAGGCCGACTTATCGACATAAGCTTCGGACTGTCCTACTATAATGACATTTATTCACTAGATAAGCAGCTAGATTACATTGTGAACAGTTTGCTGGAAACTGCTAAGGCTAAATAACAATCGGATATCGAGAGTAGGGCATCTGTCTTGTGCAGGTGCCCTTCACGCATTTCTGGCATATCGCAGGAGAAGAATGCATGGGGAATTGAAATTCGGAGGCGAGAGAGGAGATGATGCGTTGAACGTCAATGAACATATCTGGCTATGGAACCACGCGTCGATTCATGTGCTTGACGTCCGCCATGTCATGATGGAGCTTGGGGAGCAGCTGCATGTTCGTGCGTTATTCCTCCAATTTGTATACGAGCTGCTATGGCAAATGGATAGGCAAGGCATTACAACCGTGAAGCCGGATCTGATTACACAAGCTATACGTTATATACATGATAAGTTCCCTGAATCGTTATCATTGGATTCGATTGCTCAAGCGTTGAACTACAACGTTCATTATTTTTCCAGAAAATTCAAACGGCAAATGGGACAAAGCCCAATTGCTTACTTGATTCAGGTTAGGATGGAACATGCGCAGAATTTGCTGCTGAATACGAATGCGACGCTGCAGGAAATTGCGGAACGAGTAGGATACACAGACTTGTATTACTTCATCCGGATTTTCAAGAAGCATGCGGGGCTATCCCCAGGGAAATATAGGGATTCTATGTTGAATATGAAAAAGGCTCCGGATCGTCCATTCAGCAGGTTCAGAACCTCCATTGTGAAGCGAAGTCCTCAGCGATATAGTATGGATGTGTGTGAGAATCATTATCAATACTATAAAGAAGGAGATCTACCAATGCATAGACGGACCAAATTAACAATGGCGGCGACGGCATTCCTGTGCTTGGCTTTATTGCTGAGCGCCTGCTCCAGTGGGGCGACACCAACACAAGGAAGTGCTGTGAGTGGGGGAGAGACATTGCCGGCGCCAACTGCAAGCAGCTCCCAATCGGCAGACGATCAGACAAGCTCTTTAACTGCAACGAGATTATACAAGGATAGTGGAGGGCATGAGATAGACATCCCGAAGAATCCGCAGCGCATCGTATTGCAAGGCAATCCGATCGGCGATTTGCTGGCACTTGGCATACAACCGGTCGGGATTGATCGTCGGTTTATTGAAGGTTCGGTATACAAGGATAAGGAGCATACACCAGCAGAGGATATCGGCTATCCAACGAATATGGAAACCGTTCTTTCCCTGGATCCAGACTTGACCATGCTATCCTATATTTTAGACAAGGAATATGAGGAAGCGTCCAAGATTTCTCCGGTCGTCGTGTTCGACGGGGCTTTGCCTATGAAGGAGCGCTTTCCCGTCATTGCGGATATAGTGGGGAAGAAAACGGAAGCAGAACAACTGCTAGCGAACTACAATCACAAGGCTGAAGCGATGTGGAACAATTTGCGGGACAGCGGTAAGATAGCCGATGGTGAGACGGCCGTTATACTTCAGTATTTTTGGAATCGCTCGATGTATGTGATGAAGACAGGTGGACTTGCTGAACTGCTTTATCAGCCTGCCGGGTTCGCGATGGATGCGAAGGTGAAGACGTTAGAGCCCAATAGCGGTCCCTATATTGAGGTGGCTGAGGAAGCCATGCACGAAACACTGATCGGAGATCATCTTTTTGTACTGTACACGGGCGATAAAGGGGCTAAGAAGTCATTTGACGAATTAGTGAAGTCTCCATTGTGGAAATCACTCCCTGCAGTAAAGAACGGCAACGTTCATTTTATGGAGGACAAATGGAATTATAATGACATGATGACGAGCGGCATGCTGCTGGATGAATTCCCTAAGGTGATATCTCCGTAAGTCAAGAAGCGACCAAATCTCTGAGATGTTCAAGAGATAGTCAAACCTATTATCCGCTCCGGGATATTACCAAGGCTTTTGGCTTGCAGATGAAATTTCGCAATTCACGAGCCAATGATGCCACTTACGGATTTCCGGAAATCGAAATCTACTAGCCTTCAGCTAATGGAGGTTGAGAGAGGCTCCGCAAAAGGTCAGAAGGACAGCTGTAAGCCGTCTTTCTGAGCTTCTTGCAGAGATTATTGGTCAGCGGCAGCAGGGGAGCTACAGCGAAATCAGATCCCGGGACAGCTTGTTCAGCCGCTCGCAGCCATTGTCCGTGATTAACACCATATCCTCGATCATGATCGAGCCGATACCGTAGCCGTAGTACGGTGTTTCCAGGCAGATGACCATGCCCGGGAGAAAGACGGTATCCTCCGATGGACTCAGGAACGGAGCTTCCTCGGCCGCGAGACTCAGTCCTGCGCTGTGCCCCAGATGGCCCCGATTGTAATTCGGGAGTCCCGAGCGGCGGATCAAAGCCATCACTTCATCGAACGCGCGCTTCATCGGCAGGCCTGGTTCGATTAGCTCCAGCAGCCGATCGTGTCCGGCCCGCAGCGCGCCGTATATGCGCTTCACCGTGTCCGAAGGAGAGCCGAGCACGAAGGTGCGGGCAATGTCCGAACCGTAACCGGCCACATCGACGCCGACATCGAATTTGATCAAGTCGCCCGGCTGTCCCGGACGCGTATCGAAAATATGCGCAGGGGCGAAATGCGCGCCGACGGAAATCATGTGGAAGCGGGATGACGATCCGTCCGCATGGGTCAGCAAAGCGCGCCGGAAATGGTCGGCAATCTCGGCGGCCGAGCTGCCAGTCCGGATTCCCTTTATCGTTTCGGTGATGCCAATTTCGGCGTAAGCGCAGCTCTTGCGCAACTGCTCGATTTCCCAAGGCGTCTTGCGTGCGCGCAGCTCGGTCAGTAACGCGCTCGCTTCCGTCAGCTCAAGACCCGGTATAGCTTCGCGCAACGCATTCACGGCCGGATATCGCATCGAGCTCAGCTCCACAGCCGCCTTGCCGCTGCTAATTCCGTGTTCAGCCAGCACCTGCCGGAGGAGCCCGAACATCCCCTGCACTTGATGGTTTACAGGCCGCCGCCCCTCGTACTTGGCGCCGCGCAGCCCAAGCGGATCGTCTACGTCGACCCAGGTCGGATACGTTCGCAGCTCGCATTGAGGCAAATCTTCCTGTACGCCCGCGGCCTCAAACTCATTCATAATGATGACTGTGCGGCGGGTCGGGTCGCGAAACATAACAGCCAGCGCAACTTCGCTCATGCGCAATGTATACATGAACGTGCTGGGGTGGCCGGACAAGTAGTAGAAATTTTCGCAGCTCGATGCCACAAGAACTTCTACATTTTCCTTCTCCATGATCGCTCGCGCCCGCTCCGCGACATTCTTCAAATGCTCTGCTTTGCCGTGAACCACACTGTCAACTCCTTCGAATCTTTCTCGTTATTCCGTTTCCGGTTCGCTCGCGAGCTGCCGCAAAAACTTGCGGGCCCGCTCCGTCTGCGGCTGAACGAAAAATCGGTCAGGCGAACCTTCTTCCTGAATTTTTCCGTCGCTCATAAAAATAACCCGATTCGCCACTTCCCGCGCAAACTTCATCTCGTGGGTGACGACGATCATCGTCATACCTTCCGTGGCAAGCTGCTTCATGACCGACAGCACTTCTCCCGTCAATTCGGGGTCCAGTGCGGATGTTGGCTCGTCGAACAGCATCATTTGCGGCTGCATGGCGAGAGCCCGGGCAATGGCTACCCGCTGCTGCTGGCCGCCGGACAGCCGGGAAGGATATTCATTCTTTTTGTTTAACAGCCCCACTTTTGCGAGCAGAGACTCTCCGGTTTCGACCGCCTGCGCTTTGCTCATCTTTTTTACAATCGTGGGAGCCATAATGACGTTCTCCAAGGCGGTCATATGCGGAAACAGATTAAAAGACTGGAACACCATGCCGGTTAACGTCCGGATGTGCCGTACCGCCTCCTTCTTAGCTGGTGCGCCCATCGAGGCGTTCCATGTTGCATCGCCCACCCGGATCGACCCTTCGTCAGGCGCCTCCAGACCGTTCAAGCAGCGCAGCAGCGTGCTTTTGCCGGAACCGCTCGGTCCGACCAAGACCACGATTTCTCCGGAACGAATATGCAGATCGATATCGCGGAACACGACCAGATCGCCGAAGCTCTTGCCAAGTTTGTTTACCTCAATCATGTCATTCACACGCCCTTAATATGCTTTTGACAACCGCGTTTCGATACGGTTCAGAATCGAAGAGAAGAACACGCTCATAATCCAATACATGAGCGCAATGGCCACATAAAAAGGCATGGCGATATAATACTGCGCAATTAGCAGTTGCGCGGAGCGCAGCAGCTCGGTAACGGTAACGACGGACACGAGCGACGTCTCCTTCAGCATCCCGATAAACGTATTGCCGAGCGGCGGAATCGCCACGCGGGCCGCCTGCGGCAGCACGACCCGCCGCATCGTCTGCCACGGCGTCAATCCTAGGGATAGAGCGGCTTCCGTCTGCCCATTGGATACGGATAATATCGCGCCGCGGAAGGTTTCGGACAAGTATGCGCTGATGTTGACGCTAAGTGAAATAAAGGCCGCAGTGAGCGGCCCAAGCGTAATCCCGAAATCGGGCAGTCCGTAATAAATAATGAAGATTTGCACCAGGATTGGTGTTCCCCGAACGATGGAAACGTAACCTTTGGCCAAATTACGGACGAACCAATTTCCTTTCAAGCGGGCAATGGCGACGATCATCCCGATGAGGAGTCCGAAGAACATGGAAACGATGGTGATCAAGAGTGTGTAATACGCGCCCGTCAATAGAAATTGTAAGTTTTGTGTAACGAGTTCCATTTCCTGTACCCTCCCGGTTCGTATGGATTAAAAGTTCGGATCCACGCCAAACCATTTTTGGAAAATCTCTTTAAATGTGCCGTCGGATTTCATCTCGGCGAGCGCTTTATTGATTGCATCGAGCAGCTCCGGATTGTTTTGGCGGATCGCGATTCCGGCGAAATCCTCTTTAATCGGATCTCCGACCGCCTTGACGGCGAAGTGATTTTTCTCGATTAGAGGCTTGATGGCGAATACGTTATTAATGGTCGCATCGATGCGGCCGACGTTCAAATCTTGCAGGGACGTGATGACATCGTTATACGTGGCGATTTCGAACGTGCCGACTTCCGGCATCGCGACGTCACGCAAATATTTCTCATCGTTCGTGCCGAGCCCGACGCCAATCTTTTTGTCTTTGAAATCTTCAAGTTTCTCGATCGTCGTATTGTCGCTTTTGACGAGGACATTCACGGCGTTTTTCACGTAAGGCGTCGAGAAATCCATCTTTTGCTTGCGATCCTCCGTAATCGTTACTTGGCTTACAAGCGCATCGTATTTATCCTTCTGCAGCCCTTCGATCAGCCCGGAGAATTCGCCGGTGATGAATTCCACTTCCACACCCAAACGCTTCGCCACTGCTTTAGCGACATCCGCATCGAAGCCGTCGACTTCGCGCTTGTCGTTCAGGAAGTTGTATGGGGCATAGGTGCCCATTAGCCCGACTCTGATTTTTCCGGCTTTCTTGATTTGCTCAAGCGAGTTGGCGGCGTTCGCATCCGGTGCTGGCTTGCTTCCGCATCCAACGAGCGCAATGGCTAAAACAGTTAGCAGTGAAGCAGCTTTCATGAATTTTTTGAATTTGACTGACATGTTGGTTTCCTCCTAAGGGATCTATTTTAGTGGATTATCCGAGTAACCCCCGGAATTCGAACTTGGCGGTTTCTTCAGCTATTTCCGATGGCGAATAGACTGACTTATAATCAACCTCGTGCATCGGTCCGAACAACCATTTGGACAGCACGCCGGTAATTAAACAGACAAGAATGTTGGCACGAAGCGCCAGATCGTTCGTACGGGGCAGCATCTCCAGCTCCATAGCCCGCTGAATATTGCTTTTGAACGCTTCTTCGAACGCAATCCAGGTTTGCGAGACGGCTTCCCGAACCGGCGGGTCGGCGCCTTGGCCTTTAATGAGCAGCAGAGCCATCAGACTTCGGTTCCGGTCGGCGAATAGGAACAAATCTGTGAGCAGTCGAGCGGACGAGCTTACCATATCGTCAATCGTGCCTGTGTGTTTGCGGTAGCCTTGCGCAATCACCTTAATCAGCTTCTCCTTGCCGTCTTCGATTAACTTCAGCACAAGCTGCTCTTTGCTTTGGAAATACCAGTAGAACGTTCCTTGCGATACTCCTGCGGCTTTGACCACATCGGAAATTTTGGTGCTGTGATATCCTTTGCAGGCAATTATATTTAGCGCGGCGTCCATCAGTTGCTGACGACGATCCTGATCTTGTTTTGGTATGGCAGGCAGCTCCCATCGCCCCTCTCCACTTAACTGACGAGTCAGTTAATATTAATTCCGATGGGAATACTATATTTAAAAGTTAACCTCGTGTCAAGCAAAATCATTATGGCGTTGGACAATCTGCAGCAGCCATTATCTTAAATGAACGCAATGAAATCTTATTGATCAAAGGGCCATCGCAGAGGCTGGGAGATGCCGGGCGGTCAACTGACAACAACAGAGGAAGCGCTGGAAGTTGGATATTATTCGATAGAGGATGCTAAATCTTAATGTTGATTTTTGACCAAAAGAAAACCGCCCTGATGAAAAGGCGGTAAATTGAAAACTATGATTACTATCCGCCTTCCTGGTGCATCATTGATGAGATGATCGAGGGAGCAGGCGGAGAGTATATGCAATTGTCCGAGGACGGATACGTTGAGCTGTCAATGGAGGCAATCATTGCCGCCAATCCGGAAAAAATCATTCTCACGCAATTTCAGGAACCCGATAACGAAGTCATAAAGGACAAGCTGCTTGCGAACGAAAAGTTGAAAAATGTCGATGCCATAAAAACAGGGAATGTTATGATGGCCGACTATACAAATGCAATTCGAGGCAGTCTTCAACTCGCCGATCTTTATGAAAAGGTAGCGGCGTTTATTCATCCGGAATTATTCCCGGGAAAGTAAATAGGTTGCCACAAAAATAACATGGTGCCGTAAAAGGCCTGCGATAACGACCGCTTCTTGCATTTCCCTTGCCCTCCAAGATTTTTCGCCGTTCCCGCGCTCTTGGTTGTCATTGAGAATTATTATCATCTATAATGGTTATTGAAACAGCTGGAATTGAAGCGGAGAGGGTTGACTGGACACGATGATCGAGAATGACCATATATTGCTGTGGAATCATGCTTCCATCAAGGTGATGGATGTGCGCCATACGCTGATGAGAACGGGTGAAGCCCTGCATTCTTACCGGCTGCCGGCCAGTATGTTCCTGCTCGCGACGCGCGGCGGCGCACATGTGCAGCTCGACGGCACGGAATATATCATAGAGCGATGTCAAGTGATGCATAGCGGCAAGGGGGCTCATCTGGACATTTTCCTGATCGAAGAAGAATTTGAATACTATATGATTTTTTATAAAGCATCGATTCCGCTTCCAAGTCGTCAGGAAGTGATGAACGTATTGGAGAGAAGCAGTCCGTTTCATATGCAATACCGTTTTTCGCCGCACCAACCGATTTCACTTTTTTACAAAGTGAAGGCAATGGATCGAGAGTGGAGAAAGTCAGGCTCCCTGGAGCGATTCCAGGTGAAATCGTTGTTTTATCAATTCGTCCATACTATTTTGCAGCAGCTTTATGGACAAGGGATTGAGATGAAAGAGCCGGATCTTGCTGCTCAAGCGATCTTGTACATTCAGGAGCATTATTCGGAAACGATCACGTTGGAGTCGCTTGCAGAAAGCCTCAACTACAGTGTGCCGCATTTATCGGCTTTGTTCAAAAAAAGAACGGGATACAGCCCGATCGATTATTTGATTCAGATACGGATCGACAGGGCGGCAAGCTTGCTGGTGGAAACGGATGCGACCTTGCGTGAAATTGCTGAAGGCGTGGGGTATAGGGATCCTTATTATTTTAGCCGTCTATTCAAAAAGTACAGGGGAGTATCGCCTGACCGCTTTAGAATCAGGGAATCGAGGCGGCGCACAGGAGAAGATAGTCCCTCCAACTCTATTGGATCCTCCATTGCTGGCCGAAGGTTTCAGCGTTATATTGATGATGATAATCGTTATCAATATAAGAGGGTGGGAGATATACCGATGTACAGACAATCCAAATCAACCGCTGCAGCAACATTATTTCTTTGTTTGGCTTTGCTGCTCAGCGCATGCTCTGGCGGCGCTTCAAGCACGGGCGCGGCTGCTGGAGGGAACCAAGGGCCGGCAGGTTCAGTGTCGGCGCCACTGAGTCCGGCCCAAGCGAATAACGGCCAAAATTCCGATAACCTGCAAACCAAAGTGGTATCGACGATGAACGGTGATGTAAAAATCCCGGTTCATCCCCAGCGCATTGTTGCGGATCAGTATTTAGGCAGCTTGATTGCGCTCGGCATTACTCCGATCGGAACGCCCGGATTGCACCGGAAAAACCCGTATTTCGCCGAAGCCCTTCAAAATGTGGCGGATATTGGCGATGAGAATGGCAATTTGGAGAAGGTGCTCGATTTGCAGCCGGATCTGATCGTGACCGGGGTGACACCCGATAAGAGCAGATATGAGCAATTATCCCAAATCGCTCCTACTGTTTCTATTCCCTATGGCGAATTGAAGAACGCGCATGAAGAGTTGACCTACTTCGGCAAGCTGCTGGGTAAAGAAAAGGAAGCGGAAGCCTGGCTGGCCGAATACGACCGCCGTATTGCCGCCGCACGGGAAAGCGCGCGCACAGCAGTACCGTCCGACGCGACGTTTTCGATCTTTGAGCTGACGAGCAAGGCAACCTATGTGTACGGCGACAATTTCGGACGGGGGGGACAGGCTGTATACCAGGCGCTGGGCTTCAAACCGCCTGCCCATATTGCGGCGGAAATTTTGGAAAAGCAGTGGGCCGAGTTGTCCAATGAGTTATTGCCGCAATATGCCGGCGACTATATCATCCTGACGTCTAACGACCGCACCTTGGAAGATATTAAAGCCGACCCGATCTGGGCTACGCTTGATGCGGTCAAAAACAATCGTGTGTACGTATGGAAAGAGGAGCGTTCCTGGTACTTTGATCCGATTGCCGTGCTGTCGCAAACGGAGGAAATCGCGGCTTGGCTGGCGGGGCAGCATTAAAGGCGGCCATACTTGAAGCTGCGTTAGCAAGGACGAGCACACATATACTCGTACGGCAACATTTGCGGGCTTCAGCCTGGCAGACAGCTTCTCCTCACTCCGGTTGAAAGGGGAAAAAACCGAAAAATCAGTGTTCCTGGGCATTCACATAAACACCTTCCTCTAGTCGATAATACAATGTCTCAAAACCAAGAGGAGGTTTATCATGGCGAATGTTAAAGTAAGCCAGCGATTCCAAAGATTATGCAACCAATTTGCCGCGATTTTAGGTGGGGAACATCAAGTTGTTCCAGGACCCGTTTGTTTTGTCAACCGGGCCAGAAGAGTGAATGCGACCATTTTAGGAAGACGCACAACTTCACCTTTGGTTGGTCATCAACTTTTCTCATTCGAATCCCTTGATACGCAGGGACGCGCGCTCTGCTTAGGTGAAACCGCGGTATTTCAAAACCAGGCTAACCGATTAATTCGCAATTTGCAAAGAAATGGTATCACGGTAACGGCCCTTCACAATCACTGGCTGAATGAGAGACCTCGATTAATGTACATTCACTGGGAGTCCATTGACAACCCAATCGCATTTGCCAGGAAAACGAAAGCGTCCATTGCCTTCTTGGGCTAACCATAACCCTAAACGAAGGGGTGCTTGGTAGGAAAAACGGTTTTGCGAAAGCTTAACCATGTTGAGGCATTCCCCACGAAGTAAAGCAAGCTTTTGCAGCTTATTCCAATTACTTTGTGGGGACCCCTGCATCTACCAATGCTTTGAACCAGGATGTCAATTACATAAAGGGAATAGATGGAAGTTAGACGTCCCAACATGCCTGCTCCGCAACCGAATCATTCTTCTTCCGATTCCATGCTTCGCAAGCGAGGGGCTTTTTTTCGTAATTGCCTGGCAATCGTATAACCAATGAGGAACGCAGCGGCTGAAGTGTTGCCGTCTACCGTAAATGGAATGATCGGAGCATCGGCAACGATTAAATCTTTCACCCCGTGTACCTTTCCTAAGCGATCGACGACTCCGCCTTTATTTAATGGGGCCATCCGGAGAAAGCTTTGTTGGTGATGATTATGATCGAAATTGTCCTGAATAAACTTCTCTAGCTTTAAGTCGTCATCGATAACATCAAGCGTTGAAACAGAATCCCTAATCGGTTCATCTTTATCGTTATTTATCACCCGCCTCCAGAACAAGCACAGACGTATTTTTATTATCCGTAAGAGTCTTTGCGATGACGGCACCTGCCGGACCTGTGCCAATAACAATGTAATCAAAGGTTAATTCCCTTTTCATCCAAGCTCTCCTTTTTAAAATAGACTACTGTAGGATATTACTTTGATCTGTCCGGTGTGCCTATTTCATCGTCCTTTTCGATTCGCTCTAAAAGGACAATGCGCCGTTTCGGGAAAGGTTTTCACGAATGATGGTTAGGAACTCTTTCACAAAGGGTTCGGGTTTTTCGTGTTTACGCGTACATAATGCAATCGTGTTGATGGGGACCAGCTCATCGACATAAACTTTGGCAAGCTCTCCTCGCTCAACAAATTCACAGGCTGCCAAAGATGAGATGAAGCTTGCTCCGTAACCGGAAGCTACCGCATGAATCGTCTCGGTTAGTCCGCTAAATTGAAGGGCTACTTGAGGGGGTTCAACCATGTTAGTCTTACACAGTGCGAATAACCTTTCTCTAGTCGCGCTTCCTTCCTCCCTCATAATAAAAGGCTCCGTCATCATTTGATTAAAGGTGATATGCTGATTCGCATACTTGTGGCCAGGGGCCACCACAAACCAAACTTCGTCTTTGCTGAGCTCCTCCCATTCGACTTCTTCCGGATAAAATGCTGGTTCACCTCCACATATGGCGATATCTGCAGCATAATTCACCAGTTGATCAAGAACGTCCTTTGAATTAGCTGTTGTAATCGTTACCTCGATTTCTGCATGATTCGTTTTGAATTTGGCGGCCCATCTGGGAATAAGAATGCTCGTTGCCAAATACGTTCCAACCACACGTAATTTACCATTTTTATGATTTCGATAATCCTCAATGATAGACTCGATTTGATTTTCCACAGTAAATAATCTTTTCGCCGGATTTATTAGTTTTTGTCCAACAGAAGTAAGGGCTACTCCCCTTCCTTTGGGCTCGAACAAGACAACATTTAATTCTTTCTCGAATTTCTTGATCTGGGCAGTAATGGCCGGTTGGCTTATGTTAAGTTTGCTCGCTGCTTGGGTAACGCTTCCCGTCACTGCAACCGTGTAAAATATTTTGAGAGCATGTAAATTCATAAAGGGGCACTCCCTTTTATATAATTTTTAATTATAGATTCCGTTTAAAATATATTATTATTATATATTTTTCAATAGTATACTTTAGACAATAACTTGTGTAAATATGGAGGGCAACACGATGACTGAGACTATTTTATATTTGACCAGACATGGACAGACGGAGTGGAATGTAGAGCAGAGAATGCAGGGACATAAGGATTCGCCGCTTACAAGCTTAGGAGTTCTTCAAGCAGAATGGTTGCAACAGAGATTAAAGCCAATCCATTTCGATGCCGTATATTCAAGCTCCAGCCTGCGGGCATTGAGAACAGCTCAGATTGCAGCAGGGAGTAACCATGTAACGATCAAGCCCATCGATGAGTTAAAGGAAATAAATATGGGACTGTGGGAGGGACAGTGTATCGACTTCATACAGAAGCATTACGCTCAAGAGTACTTTGATTTTTTCAATCAGCCTCATTTGTACAAGCCAACAGGTTCAGGAGAAACATATACAGAGTTGATAAACAGAGTAATACCCGCCATAGACAGCATCTTATCAGAACATAAGGGACAAAAGGTGCTGATTGTTACTCACAGATTAACCTTAAAGACAATCATGGGCTATTATGGAAATAAAGAATTAAATGAACTTTCAACCTTACCGGATATTGAATCGACTAGTCTTAGCAGAATTTCAGTGAAGGAGAATGTTCCATCGATTGAAATGTACGGGGATACGTCTCATTATCAGATGGCGGAGGTAAGAGCATGGTCGGGCAAGTGATCGATTCTGAATGAGGGGGGCTTGGGATGGATTCGGACGCCTTCTTCGGTACGGATTTGCATGGCAATCAGTTAGTGATGGGCTTTTTGAACGCAACGCTCGGCAGTGATGGTTCGGAGTTCAGTGCCATCGGTATTTGGGGCCATTATATTTATGTGAATCAGAAAGAAGGTGTCGTCATCGTCAAGACAAGCACCGATCCAGACTTTCTGGCTAATGAGCACGAAACGATGATTGCCTTCCGAGCCATTGCTGATGCGGTGAAGTAATTCAAACGGCAGTTTTATTTAAGCTTAGCTATGGCGGATCGAGTTGCTCCGACAAGCGAATCAGCTTCTTCATCCCGGCGCTTAGCTGGTGTTCATTGATGTAGGAGTAGCTTAAGCGAATCCATGATTTTGCCTCTTTGGACGGGTCGCAGATGGAGCCGGGGACAAACGAGATCGATTGCTCGATGCTCTTGGCAAGAAGCATATCCATGGAAATGGAAGCCGGCAATTTGACCCAGAGGTTAAGTCCCCCGGCGGGGCTGTCCCATGTCCAGTTGGTGCCAGAGAGCTCCTCTTCCATAATCGATTTGCGAACGTTTAACGCGATCCGGAGCTTTTTAATATGCTGCTGCAGGCGCTTGGACATGAAGTAATGCAGGAAAATCTTCTGGTTGAGCAACGGGGTGCCATTATCCGCCAGCGACTTGACTGTAAAGAGATGTTTCATCAACGAAGGCTGAGAGCAGACAGCTGCGATCCGCAATCCGGGCGCAACGTATTTGCTGAAGCTGCGGATATATACGACATAGCCTTCCGTACCATACGCAAACAGAGGCGGAGGAGGCTCCCGGTCAAAATAGATATCACGGAACGGGTCATCCTCCAAGAGAAAACAGCGATACCGCTCGGCAAGCTCCACCAGTTGTTTCCGCTGTTCTGCCGGAACGGTGTACCCCGTTGGATTGTGGAAGGTTGGATTGAGATAAAAGAAACGCGGCTTGAATTGCTTCATATACGATTCAACCTGTTCCAAATCATAGCCGTATGGGTGTATGTCGACAGGAATAATCTGTGCGCCCTGCTGCCTGAAAATATCAATCGCGGCGCTATAGGTCGGCCGCTCCAGTAACACGGCATCCATTGGCTGCACAAGCATGCGCGCGAGTATATCGATGGCTTGTTGGGAGCCCGATGTAATCAAGATGTCATCCGCAGATAGATGAAACTGGAGCTTATTCGTGAAAAAACGGGAAAGCGTCTCCCGCAGCTCCTCATCTCCTTGAATGGTCGAATAGGTGCTGAGCACCTTGGGATACCGATCGAATATCTCTTTGGCGTATTCGGAGAAGTAGCGATTCGGCAAAAGATTGGGGTCTATCAGCGAATAGGAAAACTGATAGGCAGCCGGCACCCGATGAATCTCCGACAGGTGACTCTTCTGCACGTAGGACGACACGATTGGATAATCCAGATCATCGAATGGCATCGTCATGCCGGGATGAACATAATAACCGGATTTATCTTTTACATACACTTTCTTCTCGTCCTTAAGTTGTTGATAGGCTTTAAATACGGTCAAACGGTGGACATTAAGCTCCTCTGCGAGCATGCGCACGGAGGGGAGCTTATCATGCTCTTGCCATTCTCCGCGCTGGACGCGATTCCAGATGTATTCGTATACTTGTTTACACTTATCCATAGCCGGATGCCCCTTTCCTATAACTGGCCAAAACTGTTCTGTTCCAACCCAACTGTTCTATTATCGCCTTATTATAATGATGACAAGGAGGCGTTACAATGGTCATCGTGAATTATGTGATAATGTGCATGGTATTTGGAACAACTTTTTTGGCGATTAAGATAGGGGTTGACGCGGGGGCCCCTCCCTTTTTCTCGGCCGGCGTCCGATTCGTTCTGGCAGGTCTGCTGCTCTTTATTTGGATGGTCTGGAAAAAGAGAGCGAGCGTATCTTTGCTATTGCATAAGGAGATGTGGCTCACAGGCATTGGCCTCACCTTTGGAACGTTTGCGATGCTGTATTGGGCGGAGCAATACGTAAATTCAGGGACGGCAGCGATACTTTCGGCGACGGGGCCGATTATGATTCTGCTGCTGCAGGCGGCCGTCCTCCGCGAACGGGTAGCGGGCAAAGCGATGTTTGGGTGCTTGATCGGTTTTGCGGGAGTGATTCTATTGGTCTTGCCTCAGGTATCGATTAAGGCGGGCATGTTTTGGTTGCTGGGGTGTATGGCGATTTTGATCGGGCAATTATTTTATTCCGCCGGGGCCTTGTATTCAAAAAAAGTCATCCAACGCTTTGCAGATACTTCGCCCGTTGCTTTAAATGCGGCTCAAATGATGTATGGGGGTGCCATGCTGATTGTCCTATCCATGTTTACGGAACGTGTTCATATGGATTCGATGCTTACTCCCGAAGCAATCGGTTCCCTTTTGTATTTAATCGTGATGGGTTCCATGGTGGGCCATACCATTTTTTATTGGCTCGTAGCCAAAACGAACCCGCTCTTTCCCTCGACTTGGCTCTATATCTCACCGGTAATTGCGATGGTGATGGGAAAGATCCTGTATAACGAAGCCGTATCCTCGTTCACGGCAGCAGGCGCAGTTGCGACGATTCTGGGCATTGTGTTCGTAAATACGAAATCACGGAGGCCTGCAGTGAAAAAGGCATATATCGAGGGCATTCAGGAATGACGGAGATAACGAGGCATCAATAAGGCAACAAGGGAATCGCACCGGTGTGCCGCGCTGATTGGATCGCGCTCTTGCCAAGTTAGAGCGAAATACAGCGCGGCTCCAGCCTTATTCTTATATACGGAATTTCCTAGTCCTCCGGTGTGCGGTCGAGGAATAGGCGAGTCACTTCCGTATACTCGCCTTGTTCGATATCTTTCCCGGTTGCCTTTTCTTCGAGCGGATCGTGCCCATTCATACTAGGCGCAATCGTTGGTTCTTCCTTGTGTTTCTGCTTTTTGCTATCCATTCTCATCCACGCTCCTTACTGTTAGATTTCCGAAAGGCCGGGAAATTATACCGGACATCTCGGCGAATCCGTGCACTGGCGTGAAATAAGCAAGGAAAAACTTCATCCCCCATCATCTGCAATTTATAAATTTCACGCTTGACATTGTAGTGTACTACAGGCTTTATCCTCTATGTATCATAACTAACCGTCCTTCAATTAGAGGACTGGGCTCAAGAGGAGGACCTGCAACATGAGAACGTTAGAGATTATTGTGATTCTGATGAGCTTGGCTGCCGCAGGAGTCATGATCTTTGGAAAAAGAGAAAGGCGTCTAGATGCAGCTTTGTTAACGTTGCTGGCATTCGTCGTACTTCTGCACGGATTGATTGATCATTTCCGCATTCAGATGGTGCCGGCATACGTGGTGACGTTGTCGCTCTTTATCGTTTTAGTCCGAAGACTGGTCAAGCCTCAGAGTCAAGCTCGTATCCAATCGCGATTCAAAAAAGGGGTTTTATCCATATTGGTGTTGGCCGTCGCTTTTGCATCAATCTATATGACTCATTTGCTCCCTGCATTTTCAATGCCTGAGCCGACAGGCAAATATGCGATTGGCACGATATCCCGGCAATTGACGGATGAGACTCGGGAAGAAACACTGACTGCCCAGCAAGGGGACAAGCGGGAGTTAATGGTTAATGTCTGGTATCCTGTCGATCCCGGCATGGCCAAGCAGAAGCCTAGAGAGCATTACCCGTCGGAGCTGGGGGAAGCCATTAGCCTCGTGTTCGGCATACCTAAGCAATTGTTCAGTCATGTAACCACGATTCCAACGCATGCGGTCCAAGGAGCAGAGCTGTCAGCGGCTGAAGCAAGCTATCCAGTGCTGCTGTTCTCTCCCGGGGTCCGGTCCACTCGTTTCCAGAGCATGACCGCTATAGAGGAATTGGTTAGTCATGGTTATATTGTAGCGGGCATCGATCATCCTTACACGTCCGCGAAGGTCTCCTTTCCTGATGGCCGGACTGCTGTCTATCAGGCGGGTCCGGAAGTGCCGACGTCGACGCCGGCGGAGGTGTATGAGAGCAACATTGTCGGGGTCGGCATTCGCGCGGCGGATGCCAGGTTCGTGTTGGACACGCTCACGGAGTGGAATAAACAGGACCCGAACCGCTTGTTCGAAGGCAAATTGGATCTGGAGCGGGTCGGAATATTCGGCCATTCCTACGGCGGCGCAACGACGGCTGAGACTTTGGCCACGGACGTGCGTTTCAAAGCTGGCGTCAGTCTAGAGGGCGGATTCTGGGGGAATGTCGCTCATGCCGCTTTGCAGCAACCGTTTATGTATATCATGTCCGGCATCACAGCCGAGAGCTTGAATCCGGCAGCGACCAAAAAGGATAAAGTGTTCTATGAGGAATTTGCCGGAGATCTGGACTCCGTCATGAAGAAGAGCCAAAGCGATACGTACTATTTGACGGTTGATAAATTTTTTCACCAAAGCTTTACGGATATAGCGCTTATGTCACCGTCTATTTTTGCTGAAAATATGGACCCTGTGCATAATGTCGATATTACGAGGACATATGTAAGAGCATTTTTCGATCGATATTTAAAAGGGGAACAGCAGCCGCTTCTGGATGGGGCCTCGCCTGAATTCCCGGAGGTAACGTTCGATAAGGTGTATACGAAGAAGCGATTGTAAGCAACATACCGAGCCCGGACTGATTCAGCAAATGGAATCGGTCCGGGTTCATTTTCAATACGGCCGAACTATCAGTGCTATATCTCGCCAAGCTTTGCAACACTCCGCATTTTTCTCGTTTTTATTTAGAATAAACAGGATTGCCTATTGTAATTTATAAATAGCTGCATTAGAGTGTGGTGATTGGAAAATTGTTCAAAGATTATCTGACAGGTTAGTACAGCTATGAGAAGAGAGCGTGTGAGCTGCAAATGTGCAGTTATTTTTGCGAAATCCCGGCTATTTCGTCCTTTGAACTGCAAATGTACAGTTGAAATCGATTCATTTACCATTATTTGTTAGATTGTGCCAGGGTGAAATGCACTTTTGCAGTCCAGCACCCTAAATAGAGAGTGATAGGTCAAAACAAATGTACATTTGCATTTGGAGCGGGTGTCCATGCATGCAAAGCGCTGATTGCATCGTAAAAACAGGAAGTTTATATTCAAGAAAGGGGGGGTTAGGTGGAAGTAAACTATGGAAAATCGTTGAAGGAATATACCTCGAATTATCCGGTTACGTTCTACTTAATTGCGATAAACACATGTGTCCTTGTAATATCCATATTATTAGATTTCATATATGAAAGTAGAGTGTTAAAAAGTCTACTCGGCATCAATACGAATGAATTTGAGCCTTGGAGGTTTGTTTCGTACGCATTTGTACATAATGGACTACAGCATTATCTCTCCAACCATTTTTTCTTTCTGATTATGGGGCCGCCTTTAGAAATAGCATTAGGAAAAATAAGATATGTGCTGTTTATCATTACTTCTATTTTATCAACCTCAGTTATTGTTTATATATTTGATTCTGCTGAGGGGGTTGTGGGTGCATCAGGGATTGGTTTTGGAATGATGGCCATATTTATCTATCTTTTCGTGTTCGTCAAGCATGTCATGAGCAAGCGTTTGAAAATAGTAGTTCTTGCATGGACGATTATCGCTTGGATAACGACATTTACGATAGCAGGAACAAGCATAAGCGGACACGTTGGCGGTTTTGTGGGGGGAGCTTTATTCAGCCTGATTGCGTTAAACAAAGAAAAGATTGTAGGAAATTGGAACCGGAAACGATAAAAATGCGGGCATATCCATTTCGTCGCTTACGGGGCGGTCTCCATTGCCAAGCTCGCGATTTTTTCGTTTTTATAAACGAGCCGCTCGTCTCACTATAAAGAAACAGAGCGGCAGCAGTTACGGCTTGTCCCATTTTATAACCCCAACGAGAAGTTGATGTTATCCGCGCATTCCGGGAAATCAATCAGCGGGTTGCGGTTACCTTGCGCTTCATAGATGGCTTGGTTGCGGTGTTTCTCATGCAGCGTTACGGGATGAGCATGATGCCAAGTCAACAGCAGCTCCCAGTTTACCTTGCTCACCATGTCGTTCTTGATTTTTCCCGGATAACGAAGCAGGAAATACAAGACGGCTCTTGCCGCTTCTCCTTTACTGCTTTCAGGTTCAAATTTACTACTTCCGCCTCTTTTTCCGCACTTGGTTCGTATCGTTTCCGTATACGCTTCCGGATTGTAATCGGCAAAGTCATAGTAGGGGATGTTCCCGCGAAAGCTGTTGCATTCCGATTCGCAGACGAACAAATGGTGCAAGTCTCCGACCATGGGGCTTAGCCTGTTGAACCAGGATTGAGGAACAACATGCTCGATGTTAAACTGGAATCTTTCTTCAAGCATGTGCAGCAGCTCTTCTTCGTCCACGAATTCGGAGCGGGACAAGGATGTAAATAATTTTGTCTTCTGCTGTTCGAATCGATGGTCCTCCCGAATTAATCGCTCCGCATCCAGATCTTTGCCTGAATAAAGGCTTCGGAGCGCTCCGTTTTCCCGCAAATCGATCCATGAATACAGCTCTGATCGACTTCGGCGATACGATAATATCGTGGTATGCGTATTAAGCAGTAAACGGTGGAGAGTTTGATAGAGCTCCGAACCATTACTTGCTTGAAGATTGACGGAGCGATAATAATCAACCATCGCCACCCTGTCTTTGTCTTCATTATAGTAGGGCCGTTCAAGCTCCAAATTGCCGCGATTCAACTGCAGTCTGAGCAAAGTACGTTCCAGCGTGCTTTCATCCAAGTATTGAACCGGGAAATTGATACGTTCCGTTTCTTCTTCATTGCCATCTTTATAAATGACCCGCAGGACAAGTGGCGCATGATCGGAAATGTTTCTCACGAAATGTTGCAAGCTCCGATCAAGCCTGACGATGGCCGCATCATCGTCTTCGATCGCGCCCACATGAACTTTCATGTCTTTGCTGACGACGATATGATCGATCAAGGAATGCCACGGTTCTTTCAAATACGAAATATGGCCGGCAGCTGCATCATCCCGGGTTAGCGTGACAAGGGACCGAGAATTCATAAGATGTGACAGTGAGTCGCTGTCTGCATCGTCATTCAGATCTCCGCCCAGGACAATGGGAAGATTTTTGAAGACCCGATCTTGTTTCAAATCCTCAATAATAACCGACAGAACTTGGGCTGCAAGCTTTCGTTGTTTTTGGCTGCGCTCATCGCGCATAGCTTTAAGGTGACAAACAATCATCAAAAACTGTACGTTTTGTCCTTCCTCTTTGATGGTGCACATGGCAAAAAGCGGTTCCCTTTGATTGGGAAAAGCGGGCCGATTCTCAATCGTCGAACGAAGCAGGCTGCTATATTTTTGGTTTATGTCGCTCCGAAGCTCCACTTTCGTCGTAGAGGTATCGAAGACAACCGCCAAATCTTGCGCGCCTTGCGTTTCCAAATAAACATAATCCATCTTCGCGCCATGCTCTTCTTCAAGAGCAACCATTAGCCGCTGCAAAGCGCCTTTCTCAACTTCGACCAAGCCCAATGCGTCCATGGATAAATCGTAGATTACTTTGGCGACATCATTGATTCTCTGCTCGTTCACGGCATTGTTAAAGTGCTCTATATTCCAAAAGCCAATGTCGGCAAAGCGCTTATCGCCTTTGAAGGTCGGAACCTCGATTTCAGCAGCGTCTCTTGGTGTGTCAACAAGACCTTTTACATCGTAAAAGCCCAAGTATGGAGATGTATCCTCCAGCGTTCGTACCACTCGGGCAGCACCTTCATCTCCGGCGACAGCCAACGATATCAATTTACTTACAATCGCGGAGATACGGATTCCTTCGTTCACGGTTGAGCCTTCTTTGGCGAATCCGGCATGGTGCAGCGCCACTAATTGCCAATCGTTGTTGAATACGGCGGAACCGGACGATCCTCTTTCGGTATCTGTCGAGTAATGAATCACTTTGTCGTATACATAGATTACCGTGTTATCCTGCAGGGCGACTTCTTTTTTTCTGCCTCTTGGATGTTGAATAATATTAACATATTCGCCGCGAGTGATGGTCGTAGGGTTTCGTAACAGTTTGATCGGCGTTACCTGCTCGATTCCGGTCGTCTCGCATGCTACAATCGTAAAGTCCAATTCCTCAAATGGAGAAGTTATAAACAACTCGGCTGGTTTTAATTTCACCTCGATGGCTTGTTTATTTTCTTCATAATCGAATTCGACGAAGCTATTCTCAGCCGTATCGGCATCTTCCAGAACGTGATGGTTCGTCATCACCATTCCCTTGCCAATCATAAAACCGGTGCCGACTCCGGATGGCGTTACAAACCGGCATACGGCTTTCGCCATTTCCAACCCTTTACTCAGAAATTCAATCGGGAGCAAATTATTCTCCCTAATGATTTTTTCGAGAATCAAATTTTCCGTTTCTCTTCTCAATTCTTCATTGTTTTCCCATTCATGTTCATTAGGCGATATATGCAAGATGGAAGCCGCTCTGCGTTTCACTAAATCGCGGAAATCGTCAGGCGCCAGCGGAGACACGTTGGGCAACGCATATTGATCGCCAATGAGAGAGATTGGTTTGTCCGGTAAAATCAACTGTGCTCTCCTCCTTGATGCTCTGGCTGAGCAGCCCGCAGCATGCACACTATTGCTTCATCTTGGTTCATGGGTTAACACCTTCCTAATGTGATTTCTTTCTCCAGTTTATTGATTCCAATTTCCATAATTTTATATGCAAAATAAAATAATAATCCCTTCCGCTGGAACCGGGAGTCTTCAAGTTGAATTCTGCACATCTCCACCATGAGTGCTGGATACTTACACCGACATGTCCTATATTGATTATATTCGCTGCAGTTTCAATAACAGACAGATAACTATAATCCGGGGTGATTCGAAAAATGAGTATTAGCACTAAGAACGCTGGCTGCTATGTGTAGACTTCAACAGTGATGAATTCCGTGACGGGATTATCGTAACCTCTGCGCATATGGCGAAAGGTTTGGAGTTTGACCAAGTCATTGTGCCGTTTGCCGATGCATCAGCCTATCAGACGGAGTTAGACCAAAGCTTGCTGTATTGCGTGCACCCGAGCCATGCACAAATTGAATGTAACATATTCTGGCAAGATAACTCGTTTTTTGCACCATGAAGTGAACTCGAAGTAAACTTCTTTATATTTCAAAATAACCTAGGGGAGCGATTTACATGAATTCAAATGAAATCGTTGACAGCTTTCTCCACTTCCTAGACGTGCCAAAACGCGAAAATGATATTGGCTTTTTGAATGATCTGATTCAAAGTCATCAAGTAAAGGTTAGATGGGAAAACCTGACGAAAATATTGGACTATGAGCGCGGTTACGCAACTGGCGATTTTATGCCGCCGATTGAAACCTATTTTGACCGCATCATGAATTACGGGTATGGCGGCACTTGCTGGACGATATCGAGAGGCTGTTATTGGCTGCTGAAGCAGTTGGGCTTTGATGTTCATTATTTGTATATGGACCCTGGCCATTTGTGTTTGCGCGTAGATTTAGATAGGCCTTATTATGTCGATCTTGGTTTTGGCGCTCCGTTGTATCAAGCCTATCCGCTGTATGAATCGTTCGTCGCCATCGACAACAGGGAAACGTTCGAATATATCGTCTCAACAGATAGCATCAAGATCATCCGAAATCCAGGTCCGAGCAAAACCCTGAATACGAACCCAGTCCTTATGGAAGAGATGCTGCCCATCATAAAGAGTTCTAACCAATGGAATTCTTCTTTTGCGCTTAAAGAGATCATGATTTTCGGACATGTCGAGAATATCCCTACTTCATTAACCAACTATACTTTAAAACAATACTTTCCTGCCCATAAAAGTGAACAAGAACTGAGTTCAGAAGAGTTGGAATATTGGATAACCGAGCGGTTCCATATGGATTATGGGTTGTTTAAGGAAGCTCTTGACATATTCCAGAAGTATAGGAAGCACTGAGGAAGGCTGCGTAACGGGAAAGATTGAAAGATTAGGCATGATTGAAGTATAAATCATTCTCTGTACCATTTGAATTAAAAACAGCCTTCATCCAAAGTCGGGATAAAGGCTGTTTGAACCCTATATATATGAGGTGCATTGTATCTAAGAATTATCTATATTTGGTCGTCTAACCTTTTTTTGTGTCATTCTCCATACGTCAAAATTATGATTTCACAAGCAGCAGCTTAACACCTGCGGCAGCAGGGAAAGATTTCGTCATGAACAAGCCATGGTAGATGGTTACGTTCATGCCGGGTTTCAGTTCATCCATGGTTAGGCGTTTTCCTTGTTCCGTCATTATGACGACATGATCGTTCAAGAGGTACATGATGTCGTCTATGGCAGTTGTGCTGTTGTCATGACTGATTTTCATCGACATGCTGCCGTTGCTCGCTTCCGATCCTTTGAGCAACTCCGCAATCGTGCCGTCGGTATGACTGTACTTGGCTTTTACAACGATACGATCAGCGGTAACCGTGCCTGGGAATGTGACCATCATGCGCGGTCCATGATCGATCGTCAACTCGGCGCCTTCCTTGATGGAATCAAGTGCCACAGCTTGTCCATTCGCATTCACGATAGCGGTCTGATCGGTCACCTTCACTGCCATGTAACGCTCTCCGCGCATATATATCGCATTGTCGTTCACTTTCTCCACAATTCCGTTCAGCGTAAGATGATGTGCAGGATCGTCCGCAGTTACGGCAATGAATTTGGCTTTCCCGCTATTTAGTATTCGAGCCTCGGTTAGAAGCGGGGCATACTCGGCTGTAATTTTTAATCCTTTACCTATCAAGATAGAGCTTCCGAGGGCTGTACGCTTGGTTGCGGCATCCCTGATGCGCGTGTCTTTGTCGATGATTAAGCTCGTCTTCGCGCCGGAATCGGATGTCACTGTCACGACGCGGCCGTTCGGATCGTCTTTCATTTCGGTAATGATTCCGGTAACAGAGCGTACGTCTAGCCGTTGCGCAGCCGAATTGGGGACGGCAGCATTCTCCTGAACAAGCTGAGCTTGAGCCGGCATGGATAGTTGGGCGCCCAATGCGGATGCGAGTATGACGAGGGCGATGCTCTTAGCTGCAATTTTTGAATTCATGATGTGTACCTCCCGTTTTATCTATGTAGATAAGCTTATCTTGTAATCATAAACGATCGGTAACTCCAAGATGTTGCATAGTCATGCAAAAAATAATTGGAGCAGTCTCGGATAGTGATATTCTGCACCGGTCTGGGGACAGATAAAATAACAAAAAGCGGGACGGAACAGAAAATAGCGCCTGTTTAGTCCCGTTTTCATCCTTTTCACTTTAAGTCGCTTGTTCCCTTAAGATTCGTTTCATCACTTTGCCTAAGCTATTTTTCGGCAGAGCATCAGTGAACCTAATTTGCGGGACCTTATAGCTGGCAAACCTTTGCTTGCAGTAATGATGCACCTCATCCTCTGAAAGCATACTCCCCGTTTCTTTCACAATATAGGCGCGCGGGATTTCTCCTAAAACGTCATCTGGAACAGCAACTACGGCTGCTTCCAGTACGTGCGGAATTTGCATAATAACGTCTTCTACTTGATCGGGATATATATTTCTTCCACCAGATATAATGACATCTTTGTATCGTCCCAGCACATATAAGAAACCATCCTCATCTAATTTGCCGCTATCGCCGGTATGCAGCCATCCTTCTCTCAGCACCTTGCTCGTGGCTTCGGGATTCTTCCAATAGCCTTTGAAGACGTAGGGGCTTTTTACAACGATTTCGCCGATCTCTCCTGCCGGCAGATCTTCTCCTTTTTCAGGATGGACGATTTTACATTCCACATTCGGCATTGGCATTCCAGCCGAGTCGGCTCTATCGATCCCCATTTCGGGAGAATAGTGGCTAATTCCGAGCCCTTCTGTGCAGCCATATCCGGCTGACATGGTAATTCCCAGCTCGTGATACTGCAGGATTAGAGTCGAAGGCACTTTGGTGCCGCCTACGCTGGCTATTTTCAGTGACGTCGTTTTTCGCCGGCTGCTTTTAAACTCTTGCAACATATAGGTATACATATGCGGAAAAGCAAACATTCTCGTGATTTTTTCCTTCTCTATCATTCCCCAAATGGTTGCTGGATCGGATTCGGTTAAAAAGACGAGTGTAGTCCCAGAGATAATGCTGTATATCATGTTAAAAACAGAACTTAAATGATAGAGATGATGTACGGCAAGGAACCTTTCATTACTATTGGCAGAGGGATAAGAAAAAACTTCTTTAAAGGATTCTGAAAAGCCGCGATGGATAAGCTCGCAAGCTTTTGGATTTCCAGTGGTTCCAGAAGTAAACATGAAAAATGCCGTATCGCTCTCGCTGACGGTAACAGAGGGTTCCGTAACAGGATAGCGGCCCATAAAGATTTCATCAAAAGGAGTTGAAGTCGCCATACCTTCTCCAGCCAGTATGAGAAAGGGGAGAGGCTGCTTATTGGGAAGGGCTGCTTCGAATTCTTTGTCATAGAAGAGAACTTTGGGCTGGCAGTGCTTTGTGATTCCTTCTAACTCATGGGAGGTATATAGATGATTCAACGGAACAACGATCGCTCCTATGGTCAAGGCTGCCATCATGATAGTTGGGTAAGGATGATTGTTTTTGCACAAAATCGCAACCCGATCGCCTTTTTCTACGCCCAATTCCAGTAAATAGTGTGACAATTGATTTACTCTTTCTAAATAGGCGCGGAACGAATAGCGAGTATGGCCACCTACCAGAGCTTCCGCATCAGGGGTCTGCTCAGCGCGAATTTTGAGTGCTTCTTGTAATGCATGCATAAGAATAACCTCATTTCCTCTTAATTTCACTTTTATCAATTGGAATGTAGGGTTCAAAATGTTGGTATTTCTATATTTTACCATTTGGAAGATAGAATGTAAACGATAGGATGGTTTATGCATTTGCATGTAATATAACAAAAGGTATATAGGAACGTATGATCCTTTTCTGGAGGGTCATTTTTTATGGTCGAAACAAGAACAAATGTTCTATGTTTGAGGTTGTTTTCAGACCTCTTAGAGGCACTTTAATACTATGAGAAAACGAGAAAGTAGGGGTGATTACATGCTTTCAGAAAAACAAAGATGGCGATTTCAAGATTATTGCAATATTAATAAGTCTGTGTTTTCAAATCGGGTTGTAAAAGACTTTTTTCGAAAAGATGACCACATCCTGCTGCTATTATTTGCACTTGATGGCGACCACGCAAGTCAGAGTAAATTAAATGAAAAGTTTCGCAAACATTTCTTCCGGATTAGATTCATTACGTTCATTGTTTCAACTATTAAATATTGCACCCTTGATCAGTTGCGGTTGTATCAAAAAAACGATATGCGATATCAACTTATTTTCGATCGTCCTGCTTCGGAGGAAGGGGACGCCACACCGCTTGGAGAACTGCTGCTAGGCAGTCAATGCACCAATCCAAGCGAGCCACCCACCTCAGATCCTGCGGAATTTCAATCATCCCTTATTAATGAGTGTCTGGCAAATGCATTTTCGAAGTTGTCTCCAAAACAACAAGTAATCACTACGCTAGGCTATTCAATGTGTTATAAAGATAATGAAATCGCACAAATACTTGGTGTTTCACAACAAGCAGTATGTAAAACCCGAAATCTTGCCTTGCAGAAGCTGCGGGTCGCCCTGCCAGAGAGGAGGTAATCTTATTGGACTCTCAACCGCTTGCCATGGAAGATGAATTATTCGATCTGGTAGTAAAAGCACAAAGTGGTGACGATGAGGCCGTATACCAGATTATCGCAGCCTTTTTACCCGTTATCCGCTCCGCTCGTAGTAGAATTAAAGCAGACCGACGAGATGATTTAGAGCAGAGCATTGTAGAAACACTTATTAGAAAGATAATATCCTACGATTTAACCCATGCACCGGACTTTTCTGCGTTTTGTCGTCAGCTACATGAATCCCAAGACACCGGCAATTACAAACAATTCTAATCGGGAATGGAGAGAAACGTGAAGCAGATTGGGCACCGATTGCTTCTTTCTCTCCTTATTTGCATAAGCACTTTTCTAAGTGTTTGATCGAATGGCTCCTATTCTCGATCGAGTACTTGGAAAAGTGCTTTCTTGCTTAGGTGATCTCAAATGAAGCGATGGTTTACTTCCATGGCGGTGAATGGTAGCCTTATACTGGAATTGGGGAATCGTACTAATTTATGCGATTTCAAACTATACTGATCTAGGTCAGATAGCAAGAAGTAAATAAGGTGAGGGAGTGTGATGATTTGAATCCCCCTAACATGCGGTCAGTTGCGATTGGAGCCTTTTTGGCAGCCGTTATCTTGTTTATGATTGATGGTTGGTTTGTCCGGTATGATCAATGGTATGACGGAATTGGCTTGTTATCGACTTTCATCTTTCCGCCAATAGGCATTATAGCTGCAAGTATTGCATTAAAAAAAACAGGTTCCATGAAAGACAAAATTCTCATACTGCTTAATGCTATTGGCTTTTTTCTCTTTTTTATATGGATGTTTTTTGGGACGTTATTTTTCGGTCCTTAATTGTGAATGGATATAAAAATGACCCAGCGACGAACTGGGTCATTTTTTATATTATGATTGCCGTACATTACGTGATATGATCAACGGTTAAGCACAAAAACCTGCTACCTGTGCCGCAATGAAGTAAGCTCTAACCATAAACGCTTTCCAACCCGGAATGCCATTTGTACATTCGATAACGTCTATATCACACTGGCAGTTGAAGTAGCCTTCTCTTTCATAACACTTGTCATGAACCATGCAGCAAGCATCCAGATCATCGATTGGATCGCTAGGACCGCTACATCCAGGGCCACACCAGTTGCCATGCACAAAGCAATTATCTTGAGTGATAAATCTATCGTCATCATGATTAGCTTCAAGCACTATCGTTTCATTAATTAACTTTACTTCACCATTATCGACCTCAAATTGCTGCTCCTTATTGTCTTTTACGACAACTCCAGTTACTTTCTCAATAGCATTTGGAATCTTTAGATGATTAAAATGACTATACCAGATAAAAACATCATTACCAAGAGAGACTTCAGATACGGTTCCTGATTCCGTTTCCGTTTGCAATTGAATTGATTTTGTTACATCGAAGCTGTCTCTTTGTATAAAACCCCGTTCAGAAAAGTACTCAATGATCAATTGGGCCTCTTCGTTCGCGATTAGCTTGTTAGCTACATATTTTTTTTCTGCCTCACTTAATTCTCTTTGATAAAATGGACTGTTCATAAACACCCATCCTCCTTGAATAAAAAAAGTATGCGGATTAAACCCTGCAGTAATTTAATCCTGAAGAATGTCAGCATGCAGGCAACATCCTTATCATATAAAGAGTATGGCAGACTCGATTTTACAACCTATCTCAGCGATAAAATGAGCTTCAGCAGGCAGAACCAAAATAAAAAGAAAAAGGGTTGTATGAACAAGCCTTTCGTTCACTATTATTATGTATCGTGCAATTTGAGGAGGGGTATTATGGAAGAATTGCGTAATTGGAGAGACAGGCATCGCACCATTAAAATAGAGCTATTACATGTAAGCAAACGAATTGAAGGCGCCGATCCTGAGGATAGGCTGTTTTACCAAGAAATTTGTGAAAAGTACGGATACCATTTAAAAAGAATAGAGGCCGACTGCTATAAAAAAACGGGCGTCCAAATGCGAGGGGAGTGATAAGCTGGTGGGCTATGTAGCGGTGGATATCGGCGCTTCAAGCGGCCGATTGATACTGGGAGAAATCATCAACGATAAGTTGGAAATCAGAGAAATACATCGATTTTCCAACGGCTTTACGCTTCAAGACGGGATTTGCCATTGGGATATGGACTATTTATTGCATGAAATGTTAACAGGCTTAGAAATGGTTAAATCAAGCGGATGCATCAGCTGTACCGTCGGTATCGATACATGGGCGGTTGACTATGTGTTAGTAGATCAGGATGGAAAACGTTTGCAAGAAGCTGTTTCCTACCGCGATGCAAGAACGGAGCATACGCTAGAGAAACTGACCCAACATATTTCCAAAGAACACCTGTATCAAAAAACAGGGATTCAGTTTCTGCCATTTAATACGCTCTGCCAGTTGTATGAAGAAGATAAGCAGAAGCTGGAACAAGCCAAATCCATTTTAATGATCCCCGATTATTTAGGTTACTGTCTGACCGGAGTCGCCGTTGCGGAAATAACGAATGCTTCGACAACGCAGCTGCTCAATTTCCAAAGCCGAACTTTTGACGAAGAACTGCTCGATTTGCTTTCCATAGGGAGAGAGAAATGGGGAGAGCTGACGGAGCCGGGACAAGAGCTTGGAATGCTGAGAAAAGATTGGTTCGCCTCATACGATCTTCCGGATTGCAAAATGATGATAGTGGCGACGCATGATACGGCTTCAGCGGTAATCGGCACGCCCGGTATAGGAGATAATTGGGCTTATTTAAGCAGCGGAACGTGGTCGTTGTTAGGGATAGAAAGTGATGCGCCGATTGTGAATGAGAGGGCCCTCCGCAACAATTACTCGAATGAGTGGGGGGCTTTCCACACTACGCGGTTCCTGAAAAATATGATTGGGATGTGGCTCATTCAAGAACTGAGGAACCAATTAGAGGGGGATTATTCTTACACGCGGCTCGTGGAAGAAGCCCAGAAGGTCAAAGCCTTTGCGCAATATGTTAATTTCAACGATGAACGTTTCCTGAACCCGGACAACATGATGGAAGAAATTCAGAACTATTGCAGGGAGACCAATCAGCAAGTACCTGTAACGGCGGGCGAATTCGCCAATTGCATTTACAATAATCTCGCCATCTTGTATGCGATTGCGCTTGAGGAATTGGAGGAGATTACGGGCAGAAGAATAGACCGGCTGCATATCGTCGGCGGAGGAGCTCGCAATGAATGGCTCAATCAATTAACCGCTGACGTAAGCGGAACAGCGGTATACGCGGGCCCGGCGGAAGCGGCGGCGATTGGAAACTTGATCATGCAGATGATTGCAACGAAGGAAGTCGCGGACTTGGCCGAAGCGCGTCAGCTTGTAAGGAACTCATTTGATATTAAGGAGTATCTGCCGGGTAAAATGGATCGGGCGTCCATCATTCATAACTATAAGGAGGCGGTACCGCAATGAACGCACAACTGGAAAGAGATTATGAAGCGGCCAAAGCATTATATGCGAAGCACGGAGTGGATCCGGACAAAGCGCTGGATAAGCTCAAGGACATCAAGATTTCAATGCACTGCTGGCAGGGCGATGACGTACAGGGCTTTATGAACAAAGATCGGAAATTAACAGGAGGAATTTCGGTTACAGGCAATTATCCGGGCGCGGCAAGAACTCCTGAAGAGCTGCGGCAAGATGTGGAGAAGGCGTATTCCTTGATACCGGGTAGACATAAATTGAACCTGCACGCGATATATGCGGATACGGATGAGAAAATTGATTACGATGACATCGAGCCCCGTCATTATGCGAAATGGATCGAGTGGGCGAAAGAACAGGGATTAGGGCTTGATTTTAACCCGACTTGCTTCTCGCACCCCAAATCGGACGATGGATTTACGTTAAGTCATCCCGATAAAGAAATTCGTGATTTTTGGATCAATCACTGTAAGCGCGCCCGTAAAATAGGAGAAGCCTTCGGCAGAGAAACGGGGCAACCGTGCGTGACAAATATATGGATACCGGACGGATATAAAGATGCGCCGGTGGATCGCCTCGCTCCGAGAAAGCGCTTGGAACAATCTTTAGATGCCATTTTTCAAGAAGATATAGATCCGAAATATAACCTGGACGCGGTTGAAAGCAAGCTGTTTGGCATCGGTTCCGAAAGTTACGTTGTTGGCTCCCATGAATTTTACATGGGTTACGGGCTCACGCGCAACAAACTGATTTGCCTGGACGCCGGTCATTTCCATCCGACGGAAACGGTCTCGAACAAACTATCCGCCCTATCTTTGTTCAGCGAAGGCATGCTGCTGCATGTCAGCCGCCCCGTGCGCTGGGACAGCGACCATGTTGTTGTGCTGGATGATGAATTGCTGGAGATTGCGCGCGAATTGGTAATGAACGATTTGCTGGGCAAAACCCATATCGGACTTGATTTCTTCGATGCCAGCATCAACCGCGTCGCCGCTTGGGTGATCGGCACGCGCAATATGCTGAAAGCATTGCTGCGCGCATTGTTGGAACCGGCGGATCAACTGAAGCAAATTGAATTGGCAGGCGACTTTACGACACGATTGGCTCTAAGAGAAGAGTTGAAATGTTACCCCTTCGGCGCCGTATGGGATTATTATTGCGCCTCTCAAGGCGTGCCTGTTCGCGAAGAATGGCTGCAAGACGTGAAAGATTATGAGCGGGAGGTACAACTACAGAGAGGTTAGCGCCAATGTTCTGTGAACGAATCATAGTTCAAATTTAAGCCTATTCAGAAATCTCTTTGCGAGCTGTGAAGCGTGCTTCTCTTCCGGCAGCACCCATCCATAATATATGGGCGCGGTATTGGGCGACTCCAGCTCTAAAGGGATAATATGCGATCCATCGCCTTTAAACGAATAATCCAGTCCGATGGTAAGCGCCAGTCCTTCTTTGACCGCATTTTGGATAGCCTCTGTATTGTTGCTGACAAAAAGAATATCGACGTCCCCATATGTTGAAATAAACTGTGTCATGAATTCGCGAATGTGCTCATCATCATACAAAACCAACGTTTGCCCAACTAATTTTTCCGGTGTTATCTTTTTCTCAAGCAAAAGAGGCGACTGTTTATTTACTCCCACAACGATTTTTCCTTCCAACAGCCGTTCAAAGGATAGAGTTTGATGTTTCTCTATTAGATTTTTGGACAAAGCGATTAACCCGATATCAATTTTGTCGTGCTTCATTAGATCTAATATTTCCTGCGGCCCTTTTTCGAATATTTCGATTTTGACATTGGGAAAATCTCGTTTGAAATGTGATACAACGCCCACCAGCAAATGCATGGGTCCGGGTATGGTGGCGATTCTTAATTGTCCGCTTAACGCATTGCTATAGGACTGGGCTTCTTCTCTTAGTTCATTGATCTTCATTAATACTTCACTGGCTCTGCTGATGATGGCCTTGCCCTCCGGCGTCGGGACTGCTCCCAAGCCGCGCGAGCGGTTGAATAAACTTAATCCTAATTCCGATTCGATTAAGGATATCGATTGGCTAATAGCCGAGAGGGTCACATGGGAATTTTGCGCAGCCTTCGTCAGCGACCCGGTTTTTGCCACTTCAACGATGTATTCCAATTGTTCAAGATTCATCTGTTTACACCTCATATTAAGTATTTCTTAACTATAATTTAATATATATAAATTTAAGTAAATAGTAAGCGGTGCTACAATAAGAACATAAAACAATATTCAATGTCAATGATTATGCTCACTGCGGAACAAAAAACGAGGAATCAGGTAAAGGAGGAACAAGAAATGGCGAATAAAAGAGTGGCCGTCATTACGGGTGGGGCCAGCGGGATCGGAAGACATACGGCGATTAAATTTGCGGGTAAAGGCGATCAAGTCGTTGTCGCCGATTTCAACGAAGAAGCGGGAAAAGAAACGGTCGAGTTGATTAAAGCCGCGGGCGGGGAAGCGATCTTCGTCAAGACGGATGTATCCAAGCTTGAAGATGTGGAAGCTTTAGTGGACAAAGCGGTCGAAACCTTTGGCAGAATCGACGTCATGTTCAATAATGCCGGCATTGGACGAGTAACGCCAGTTCTGGACCAAAACTTGAATGATTATCACAGCGTAATTAATGTGAATCAGCACGGAGTGGCCTATGGAATTATTGCAGCCGGGCGCAAAATGAGAGAGTTGGGCATTAAAGGCGTCATTATCAACACAGCGTCCGTGTTTGGATTTTTGGCGTCACCCGGAACTTTTGCCTACCATGCAACCAAAGGGGCCGTTATTATGATGACCAAATCAGCGGCGCTGGAGTTAATTGCCTATGGTATTCGCGTCGTGGCAGTCGCGCCAGGAGCGGTAGATACGCCAATTATTCAAGGATACAAGGATAATGGCCTAGTAGATGCGATGAAAGCCAAGGTTATGGGCAACAAACTGACTCTGCCTGAACAAGTGGCGGATACCGTTTATTTGGTCTCACTGGATGAAGCTAGCGCAATCAATGGCAGCGTTGTGATGGCTGATGAAGGATATGCCTCTTTCAAGTAATGAATACTTATGATCTACAGTTGCATCATCAAAATGACATGCTGACGGGAAACCGCACGGCATGTCATTTTTGCCTATTGAGAAAAACAGGAACAGGATTTATAATGTTTTTAATGACTATTAATAGAATTATTGGTCAATAAAAAAGGGGCGGGATGAATGCCTAAGATCGTCAGTGAACGCGAAAAAGAGATGGTGAGAGCAGCCATGCATGTAAAAGGAATTGAGCTTATTCGCAAAAAAGGTATGAAGCGGGTCACGGTTGAGGAAATCACAATTGCGGCTAATATCGGTAAAGGCTCCTTTTACTCTTACTATAACTCCAAAGAAGAACTGCTCTATACGATCATAAAAAAGTGTGAGAACAATATGTTCGAAAGAGTGGAAGCCATTTTGTCCGAAAAAGCAGAAGTAAAGGAAAAATTAATAAAGGCATTAAAGGAAATCTATCTGGCGGAGGATAGCATTGTTTTTTACGTTTCTCCATCGGATATTGAGTATCTGCTTCGCAAGCTTCCTGCTGCAGCTGCGGACTGGGAAGCAAGGAAATCAAACGACTATTTCAGCAGGACTTTATCGCTTTGCGGCATTGATGAATCTGATTGCGATTTGGAGGTGCTTGCCTATTTAATGAATGCGCTCCATTTTGTTGGGGCGGCCGATACTCCTTCTGGGGAGGAAGGAAAAAAGAAGGCCTTGGATATTCTCGTCCATTCCATTGCCGGTTACATGGCGGGAGGAGTACAACAATGAGAGGATGTGGAAGCGATCATTGCGTTGATGATTGTGGGCGGAATATTTATGTTAATCGCTGGTCTGGCTCTGCTGGTTCAGTTCAAGAAGCAGAAGACTGCGAGCCGTATTCGGATGGCTCTCGGGCATAATGGTATGGATTGCAGAGAATATGTAACCATTGGCGGCATTTCACAATATCTGCATCATCGTGGCACGGACGTTGACCATCCAGTGCTGCTGTTTTTACACGGCGGCCCCGGTTCGCCTATGCTGCCGTTTGCCCAAGAGTTCCAGATTCCGTGGGAGAAGCGCGTGACGGTCGTTCATTGGGATCAAAGAAGCAGCGGTAAAACCTACTTCAATAATTGTCCGAAACAAGTTGGTCCGACAACGACCGTTGAGCAGGCGATTCAGGATACCTATGAAGTCGTGGAATATTTAAAATGTAAATATAACAAACAGAAGATTATCATTATGGGACATTCATGGGGCTCGGTGCTGGGCAGCCTGTTTGTCAAACAATATCCGGAGCTCGTGCAGGCCTATATTGGCGTTGGACAGGTAATAAATATGATTGACAATGAACGTATTGGCTATGAAAAAGCACTGGAATCGGCGAAAGCAGCAGGCAACGAAAAAGATTATCAGGCCCTGCTCCGTTTGGAAACTTACCCGCCGCTCGAATTCAGTAATGACATGCTCAAAAAGCTTGCAAGGGTTCGAAGATATCAAAGCAAATATAATTTAGCGGCTGGAGCTACATTCGATTTAGTGGTAAGCGGGCTCTGTTCACCGTTCTATACACTCAAAGATGTGAGCTCCCTTTTCCGCACTGGAGCTGGCAGTGACGGACAGCGTCATATCATGAAATATTTGATGGAATCGTTCGATCTGCCATCACTCGGCACAGAATATGAAATACCTGTATTTTATATCCAGGGTGAACGAGACTGGCAAACGCCCTATCCATTAGCAAAAGAATTTTTTCCGAAAATAACAGCGCCGCTCAAGCTATTTTATTCTATTCCAGATGCGGGACACATTCCGATGATAGACCAGAAGGAGAAGTTCAATGAGGCGTTATTTGATATTTTGGAACGAATAGAATACTTGGCTTGATTCCAAGCGATAGTCGTGCGGTTTAGACGCCTATAAGGGTAGAATTTCGCAAAAACAACTGCACAAACGCAGTTCATCGGTTCTATTCTTCCTTATCCAAATCGAAAAGCAATTCATTCTGTAATGAGTGGAGGGATTCGTGGTGGAAACGAATAGATGCAGACTAAGTAAACTACAAGAATGTGATTATGACGATGTTAAAAAACTTTATATGAATGAAGAGGTGCGGAAATTCCTCGGAGGAACGATTGCCGATGAAAAAACATTCAAAGCAAAATTTTTCGATGTGTTAGAAAACTCCAATAGGGGCTCATTGGATTGGGTTATTAGAGCGAAAAGCAATGATGAATTTATCGGATTGATAACGTTAGATAGGCATCATGATGGCATGAACACCGAAGTTTCTTACCAGCTGTTGCCCAACTGGTGGGGGGATGGATATGCCACCGAAGTGATTAGTCAAATCATCCGTTACGCATTTCAGGAAATGGGATTACCAAAAGTAATAGCGGAGACTCAAACAGCAAACAAATCTTCCTGTAAGCTTCTAGAGAGAGTAGGGATGAAACTAGAGCAAACGGTACAAAGGTATGGTGCTGAACAAGCGATATATGGTATTGAGCTGTCCGATGTCAGAGTTAGGTGACGAGCTTCCCGCTGGTTCTTTTCAAGCACTGGGGATAACGGGGTGTGTTATGTCTCGTCATCCCGCAATGCAAGACGGTTGCCGTGGATGTATAACCAGACGGGACCTAATCCAGATACATATGATTACCTGCAGGACATCTAAACGTTAGGGAATATTGGCTTATAAGTTGCCCGAGAAGTTAAACCTTAAAGGTGGGGATGTTATGCTGTCAAGAAAAGAAGAACAGAGCCTAAGCAAGTTGATGAGCAAAATACTTCGTCACACCCCTCACGAATTCGGCTTATCCTTAGATCATCACGGATATTGCAGGATTGAAGATTTACTTCATGCTATCCGAAGTGAAAAAAGATGGATCAGTGTGGAACAAGAGGATATTCAATTAGTCGTGAACAATTGCGATAAACAACGTTACGAGATTATGGGCGAACATATTCGCGCTAAATACGGTCATAGCTCTGAGCGTTTGAACTATAAAGCTTTGAAGCCTCCCGAAGTCTTATATCATGGGACGAACAGTAAAGCGGCGGACCGTATATTTGCCGAAGGGATCAAACCTATGGGCAGAAAGTATGTTCATTTATCAGAAAAGCTGGACTTCGCTATCATTGCCGGTAAAAGAAGAGGCGAGTTAGTGATCATTCAGGTTGATACGAGCAAGGCGTTGCTGGATGGAGTCGAATTTTATTTTGCTGAAAACGGGGTGTGGTTAGCCGATTATGTGTCGCCCAAATATTTGGCGTTATATGAGTAGTTTGTTACTGTTATTCAACTATTGATCCCCGTTAGTTCAATTATCAATACCAATTCAGGTTCATTTCGTACTTTTCCAATCGGAATTATTCTCAGTTGATGAAAAAAAGAAGGAGCAGTATCCGCTCCTTCTTTAGCTAAAATAGGTTACCATATAAATGCAAAGGTACGTGACTGACTTATTTGTGATTTACAAATCGGGCTCCTGCTTTGAAAGCTCTTGAAGCCTCCCGCTTATCTGTTCTACCATTGGCGCCGGCGCTTTCTTAGTTGAACCCGTATCGAACGGAGGCTGAAGATCATATTCCAAAATCAACTGGACTCCTTTGCTCATATCTTCCCCCAATTCCCATGCTACTATTTGGAGTGCCATTTCGATACCGGAGGAGACACCGGCTGCTGTTACGATTTTGCCATGGCGAACCACTCTTTCATCTGTTGGAAGGGCTCCAAGAGAATGGAGCAGGTCGAAGGAGCTCCAATGACTGGTAGCCTTGGCTCCATTCAACAAGCCTGCGGCGCTCAAGATCAGAGAGCCGGTACAAACCGAAGTAGTCCATTTCGTGGTCTTATGTAATTGGCGAATCCAATTCAGAGTTTCTTCGTCATTCATCGGAGTTATATAATTAGGCGGACTGCAGCCAGGAACGACAAGAATATCAGCTGAAGTAACTTCAGAAAAGCTGTAATCAGCATGCAAACAACCCATTTTTGAATCCAGTTTAATTAACCCTTTTTTCTTGGCAACAAATTTCACGTTACATTTCATTGTAGCAGCAAATACTTCATATGGACCAATTGTATCTAATGCCGTGATTCCATCATAAAGCATGATTGCGATATCCATAATCATCGCTCCCTTAAGGGGAACATTACTTATTTGTTTTTTGGAGGATATTTTTTGGATAATATTATAATTGCACTAAAACCTATAAGTAATAAGCCACCTATAAGTGTATAGTTAGTAATTGACCAAATATAGCTTGGAACAAGAATTAATAAAGTATCCATATTTCTTCCAGCCTTCTCGGCAAAGTTCAAATAGATGATAATTTTCTCTACTCCGCTTAATGCCATAAGAAAGATACCAAATAAAATAATTGCTAATGGCAACTTCCATCCACTCCTTTTGAATGAAATGAATATAGGATCGAGCATTTGCTCAATCCTATATTATCAAATTAGTTTATATTGCAAACTCTCCATCAGCATGACCCTCTGAACATACTACTGCTGGAGAGCCTGCCCATACATCTTTTTTAGTGCCCATAGTTTGACATCCTGTCACCGGATAACACCCCATATAAGTAATATCCCCTTTAGTAAAATTATATCTAGGGGCAAAAGTTAAATATCCTGTTCTATTTACTTTTACATAAAGAATATAAGTAAGACTTGATGAAGATGACTCTGACCATGAAAAAGAAGTATTTGCTTTAATGTATGATTTATCTCCTGCTGTTAATCCTGCGCTCCAAGTTACAGTAGATGTGATCGTTTCCCCCTTTGAAATCGGGCAAGGCTGAGCGGAACCAGTGCAATTTAAATTTGCACTAGCTCTGCGAGGAGTCATAATTCAGACCATTTTTGCTTTTCGGAGTAACTTGACATGTCCACAACATTTAATGGGGTGATAATTTCTTTGTCATCGTTGTTATTGTAAAGGCTACTTTCAGAGAATATCTGTGCGGCTAAAATGCGGGCTTTCTTCAAATTGTCCATATACTTTTCCAGTGGTACTGGTGTGCCATCAGCCTTAAATGCTTCATAGTATTTTACATTATCTTTTTCATCAACCAGAGGATGCCCTATTCTGGGCATCCTTTCCATTTGTACGCTTGTCCGTCCTTTAGTGGACCACTGTCAATAGATTGGACACATAGAATCGAGAGAATTACGAAGCGGGGCGGTACATACGTTCGTACTTATTGGGTGTAAAATACTCGATGGGAGAATGGATTCGTTTTCCTCTTCCAGATCACGAATCCGCTTCTGAAGATCACGCATGGCCTTGTCCGGTTTTACTTGCCCACTACCGGGAAACGCTTGAGTGCCGTCCTCCAATATTGAGTTTAGCACCACCACCATTCGAGTTCTCAGAACGGTAGTACGCAGTTGATTTTCAAGTTCAGTTAATAGGCCGTCAACGAACCGTCAGCCCTTCGCTAGGCTCAATTGCCATGTCACCCCGAATTTGTCTGCAACCCAGCCAAACTTCTCACTGAATGGATAAGCGCCCAAAGGCATCAATACAGAGCCATCTTGAGACAGCTTCGCAAATACCCGGTCAATCTCTTCTTCCGTATCGCATGTTACATACAATGACATTGCCGGAGTAAATGTGAAGTCATGCTTGATGTTGCTATCGATGCACATGAACACTTGTCCATGCAATGAAAATGCGGCATGCAGCACGCTCCCCTCGGCACCTGCTTCGTTTGCGCCATAACGCTGAATGCTGATGATCTCCGATTGGTCGAATAATGAGATGTAAAAATTCATTGCCTCCTCAGCCTGTCCATCGAACATCAAAAACGTAGTAATTTTTTGATTCCTATTACTCACTTCATACCAGCTCCTTTTATTAGCATGCAGACGGGATTAACGACGAAACATATGTTCTTGTTCGAATTATCTGTGAACGGAAACGGATTGTCAACGGTTATTATTTTATCTTTGCACACAAAAATATTCCATTTGATGCAAAGGGTTTTGCGATTGGGGCGCCTCAATTGGGGGAAGGCCTATTATATGTCGGCACTACTATTGTGTTATCAATGGGGCTTACATATACTTTTGTTAGCACACCTCATATTGCCGTTCCGAAGGAGGGAGATACGGCATGGAACGTTTCGAAGATGAACCGGGATACAAATACGCATTCGGCGCCGTTCTTTACCGCGGAGAACAGGTTGCCGTGAAGTGCGCAAGGTGCGGCGGGCTGGCCTATATTTTTCAGGGGGAGCATGGGAATGAGGTAAAGTGCACTGCTTGCTTTTACCACGAGAAGGAGCCTGAATCATACCGGTATTCGGCCAGCGGAGTGTGCGAAGCCTGCGAGAGATGGTTTAACGAGGACATGACGGACAAGAAGCAGCTTACGCAGAAGGTCATCCATATCCATTGTCCCCATTGCTCTGCCATGAATCAGGTTCCGCTGCGCAAAACTCGAAGAAATAGGGGCTATTATTACGAAATTCGCCGTGAACGCGACCCTGTATTTAAGCTGGAGCTATACTACCTTGATTACTTCCGCGGCAAACCGGTATGGGCTGTGAACCGGGCCCATCTGAATTATCTCATCGCCTACATATCGGCGGATCTGCGCGAGAAGCCGGGCAACGGCATGAAGCGGACGGCTTCGCATACGCTGCCGAAATATATGAAAGAAGCGAAAAACAGAGGAGCGATGATCAAGACGCTGCGCAGACTGCAGCATAAGAATGAATGACTGCAAAAGGAGGAATATGATGAAAAATGGCTTTAGAGCAGGGTTCATTATATTTATCATAAGCGTGCTGCTCATTCCTGCCTATTTTATTAGCCGGACGTTCGGCGTATTTCAAGATGAGGTCGTGTTAACCAAATACGCGCTCGCTTTTGAGGCAGACGGCCAAAAATATGCGGTCTGGCCTCTCATTAACAGCTTTGCCGCCATGGACAAGCGGGGGGATGACCGGCAGCATCTATGGATAAAGCGTATGTGAAAGAGATAATAGCCGCAGGCATGACCCGTTCAAGCGCGGGGGGCGGCCGCGGTGACGTAATTGATCGTTACCTGAACATTACGAAGCTATTCAAGGATAAGTTAGGCATCAGCGTGAAGCTGGATGTGGACCAGCAAGCCAAAATCGTTGCGATTTCCATGGAAAGATGAAAGGGAGTGCACATATGACGGATCATAATCAACTTAGACAGGGACCTGCTTACCTAGAAGGGGTAGCCCTGCTGGAGAAGCCGGAAGCATGGGCGGAACAGGAATGGACGGGCAAGCTGCAGACCGGGGAAGGCCATGCGCGATTTTATTTGTTTTATTACGGGGAATTGATGGACGATCTGATTGCGGCGACCGAATTCGCGCCTCAACTGATTGTTGCGGAGGATGCCGTCACCGGCAAGCGGTACGTGCTGTTCGACGGCTGCAAGCACGGGTACGATGCCATGCTGTGCGACACTTATTAGACGAGCAGCGGAACAAGCGGGCGCCGTTGCTGCCGTATGTCGATGCCGACGGTGAAGATACGTTCGAGATTCGCATAACCGTGTATTACAATGTCGATTGGGATGAGGAATTCTCTGCCGATGTTGACGAGCATGGGAAGATTGAACTGATAAACGGGGAACGCTGCGACTTTACGGAGGCAAAGCGAAACGGATTTGATGCGCTGAGCATTGCCGTTGTGAACACACGTGGACTGGAAACGGAAATTGCCCAGGAAGAGCTGGCTTGACGGAGATGCGGCGGAACACGAACAATTGGACGAGAAATGAGATTGACACAGCCGTCAAAGCACTCGGCAGCTTGCGGGAGGGACAGAGTGAGAGCATGATTTACGCGATTGATCCGTACATAGGAGCGAATGGGTACCGGTTTGGCATGACGCAGGCGAAAGTAAAGAAGGCGGGCGGTGTGCCGTCACAAACAAGCGAGGACCTGATCATGAAGCAAGTGGCGATACATGTGGTAGTCCATGGGAAATCCTGTGGCAAAATCTGGGTTGATGATCGCGCTAACGATGGCGGCATTTACCCGGACGAATACTTCGGGAATACGAATCGTCTGCATTTTCTGGACTGGTATGAATTATGGCTCGACTTGACGTTGGAGGAACTAGCCGAGTCCTCACCGGCGGGATGGGGACCCTGGCTTTGATAATCCGGATCGGGCACAATTAACTCCGGATTGGGTATGGGAATGCCCGATCAATCCCATTAAACCTATCAACTGGTGATAATAATTCTCACTGGTTGATTTTTTTTATTTTATGGGAAAGAGGTCATCTTCGATGAAACACACTTCATTGCGCTCCATGCTCTTCATATTGCTTGTCGCTATGTTCACCCTGAATGGATGCGGCAGCGCTCAATCAAGCTCTAACCAGAGCGCATCTTCCGGTTCGGGGCAAGGAGCGGAAACACTGGCGGACAAAGGCTCTTCATCCGGCAGCACCGCTCCGGATAGCGAATATCCGAAAACGGTAGTCCATGCCAAGGGGAGGACCGTCATCCCGAAGAAGCCGGTCAAAATGGTCACAACTTCGTTTGTTGGCGCCGATCATATGTTTGAGTTGGGGCTTGCGCCATATGCAACCGGAGCCTTGGAGCATATGAAAGGCCAAAAAGACATTTCTTGCTTTGGCGGATGCGATCGGAGAAACAGATGCTGCCCAAAAATATGTGGAGCACTTTGAACATCGTTTGGCAGAGGTGCGTTCGTTGCTGAAGGAGAAGGGATATGCCGGGAAAACGGCAACATTCGTTTCAACCACGCAGAAAGGATATTTTGTATACAGCGATAAGTCGGTAAGCACGTATTACGACGATTTGGGCTTCACGACAAACACGCAAGTGAATCTCGATCAGGAGGTGAGTCTGGAGGGATTGAGCAAGATTGACGCTGATGATTTTCGAACTCGGCCACGCCCGTTTTGTATCCGCTTGCATAAACCTCCATGAGGATAATATGTATAAATATACTAATAAACATGATTCCGATCCATTTTAAGGAGGGTTATGATGAGTGCGACAGGGACGAACCCGGCCATAGATCCGGTGTCAAAGAAGAAAAGAAGCGGATGGCGCGTCGTGTGGATAACGGCGCTTATTCTCGCGCTATTGCTCGGCAGCGTAAGCGGTATCGCCTATTGGATTGCGCGGAGCAGTCTTCCGGTCATTGAAGGAAAGCTGGAGTTGGAGGGGCTGCAGCAGCCGGTGTCGGTCTGGCGTGATGGGAACGGCGTGCCGCACATTGAGGCCCGGAGCGAGCGAGATTTGTTTGTGGCGCAAGGGTATGTGACAGCCCAAGACCGGCTGTTTCAAATGGATATGACGAGACGCTTAGGTTCGGGACAGCTTAGTGAGATCATGGGGGAAAAAACCTTGGAGCGCGACAAGCTTTTCCGGGCATTCGGTCTGCGGCGTGCGGCGGAAGCTTCGCTGGCGATTTATTCCGCCGAAGCAAAGAATGTGCTGGAATGGTATGCCCAAGGCGTCAACCAGTACATTCATCAAGCGCAATCTTCGGGAGCGCTTCCAGTCGAGTTTCGCCTGCTGGGCTACAATCCGTCCGAATGGGAGCCGGTTGATTCGCTGGTGATTGGCAAATATATGGCCTATGATCTGGGAGGACATTGGACAGGGCAGGCATTCCGTTATCAGCTTGCACAGCGGGTGTCGCCGGAGATGGCGTTGGAGTTGTTCCCCTCGTACCCCGATGGGGGAGCGCTCATCATTGAGGCGTTGAAGGATCATCCTATTGACCTGAAAGCGATGCTTGCGGCAGCCGTAATCCCCGATCCGCTCAACGGCAGCAATAACTGGGTCGTTTCCGGGGAGAAATCAGCCTCCGGAAAGCCCATGCTCGCAAACGATCCGCATCTGAAACTGGGCACGCCGTCCATTTGGTATGAAACGCATCTTCAAGCGGCGGATCTCAATGTAAGCGGCGTTGTTTTCGCAGGCATTCCAGGCATTATTCTGGGGCATAATCAGCATTTGGCATGGGGCGTCACGAATTTGAACCCGGATGTGCAGGATCTGTACATCGAGAAGCGCAACCCGGACAATCCGAATGAGTTTGAATATATGGGCAAGTGGGAGCAGGCGAAGCTCTATCATGAAGAAATAAAGGTGAAGGGCAAGCCAGCGGTTTCTTATCAGGTAACCGTTACAAGGCATGGTCCGATCATTTCCGAATTTGCTCAGGACAACCAGCAAGATCTGGCGCTTGCGCTGCGATGGACCGCATTGGAGCCTACCAAGGAGCTCGAAGCGTTTCAGCGGTTTGGCAAAACACGCAATTGGGAGGCGTTTAAAGAAGCGCTCACTTATTTTGAGGCCCCTGCGCAAAACTTTGTCTTTGCCTCCAATGACGGGACCATAGCTTACCGGGCCAACGGCAAAATCCCTATCCGCAAGAATGGGGACAGCCAAGTCCCCGTTCCGGGGTGGACTGACGAATATGAGTGGACCGGATACATTCCGTGGGACGAACTGCCGACCACCGTTAATCCGCCCACAGGATATATTGCAACCGCCAATAACAAGGTCATCGATGACAGCTACCCTTATTACATTACGAACACCTGGACGGAGCCGTACCGGGAAGCCCGTATTCGGCAAGTGCTGGAAAGCAAGGACCTCTTGCAGGTGGAAGATCTGCAGAAGCTCCAATTCGACCGCCACAATCTGCTGGCGGAGGAATTCTTGGAGGGGCTGTTGGCGGCGCTTCGTGACAATGATTCCCTCCGTTCGGTCGACCAAGCGGCCGCAGAGCTGCTTCAGGCTTGGAACAAGGATGATGATGCGGAGCAGGGAGCGCCGCTCGTTTTTGCTTTTTGGATGAGACAGCTGGAAGAAGTCATATTTAAGCCTGAAGTGACCGATGATTTGATGAAATTATTTGAAAACAGGGAGAGTGTACGGAACGATCTGCTTCGCAAAGCGTTTGCCGGAAAACCGACGCCGTGGATTGACGGAAAAGGCGGGATCGAAAAAATAGCGCTGCGCTCTTTCCAGCTTGCCGTGGATCAAGCGGTTTCCCTGCAAGGGAACGCCCCGGCCAAGTGGCAGTGGGGCCGCTTCCACCAAGTTGCATTCGCCCATCCGCTCGGCGCCGTTAAGCCGCTTGACTTGTTGTTCAATGCCAAGGCTGTCGGCATGGGCGGCAGCAAGGTTACGGTCGGCATGGCGGGCTGGGATGCGAACACGGGGGAAGTGAATCTGGGAGGCGCTTGGCGCACCGTGATCGATCTCGCCGATCCGCTTAAGTCGTTCAATGTCGTGGCGCCCGGACAATCGGGGCAGCTATTGAGCCCTTGGTATAACGACCAAGTCGGCGCTTGGACAACAGGCAAATATCACGAGACCAGCATGGACCCGGCCGCTTACCGGGCCGCGGGGCATCACTTGGAACTGGTTCCGGCTGCGGGCAGCCATTGAATATGCAAGATGAGCATCGCCTTCTTCCGTAGTACGGTTGAAATGATTAGAGAGACCCAGTACAATGACATCAAGTGATAATCATTCTCGCTGCATCAGGAAGAAGGTGAGAGTTTGGCTAGAGATGTATTAATTACGGATATCCACGATTATTTTGAGCGGTTCACCGAATTGGTCAATGGGCAAGTCCATCACCATCATGGCGCTTGGGAACAACAGCTCGCCATTCCTGAGCATATCGGCAAGGGGAGCGTTGGCCGGGTGCGGATTCGTCCGGGTATGGAAATTATCATTTCGGATATTACGTTCGAGCAAGATATGAAGCTTCGCATTCAGGAAGCCTGCCGGCTATTCGAACTGAGCTATTGCGTAAGCGGAGAAATTTATTGTGAATGGGACGGCAAGGAAAGCCATACGGATAAACGGACAGGCAACGTGCTTTTTTTGGAAGATGTTCAGGTGTATGAGGAGAAGAAGGCAGGTCTGCGAACTCAATTGCTGGAAATCCGCTTATCTCCGGGCGAGTTGTTCCGTTATGCCGCAGATGCAGCGGAAAAGCATAAAATGGAAACGTGGCTGCAGCGCCATAAAGGGAGCATCGACCGTTATCCGGATTCCCCGGCCATCCAAAGATGCGTCTCCGAACTGATGCATTGCACTTATAAGGGGCCGATGAAGCGATTATATATGGAGAGCAAAGCAATGGAATTTATCGCGTTGTTTGGCGAAATAGAAGGCCTCGATGTTGTGGGCGGCAATTGCTTTTTGCGCCGTGATGATATTGAACAGCTGAACATGGCCAGACAATTGGTCCTGAACCATTTTGAGAAGCCGTTGTCCATCCGGGAGTTGTCCAGGCTGGCCGGGCTTAATGAATTCAAGCTGAAGAAAGGATTCCGCGAGCTGTTCGGAATGACGATTTTCGAGCTGGTGCGCAAAAAAAGGATGGAACAAGCGTTGTGGCATATGGAAGCGGAGCGGATGAACGTGGGGGAAACCGCCGTTGCTGTCGGCTACAGCAACGTGAGCAATTTTACGGCAACCTTTCGAAAGCATTACGGCTGCAACCCCAGTGAATATGTCAAACGGATTGGCCAGCTGGATATGAAGCGAAATATGGCGCAAGACGATAGTCAATGATGCGGAAACCCTTCAAACATGTCAAATGTTTGAAGGGTTTTTTATTGCTCTCCTTCCATAGGGAAAAAAACTTCCTCTGCAGGTAGCACGAAATTCTGATGTGAATGATAATCATTATTATTCAGATCCGCAGCCTGACTTCGAATCGGGCTAGTCGGAATTAACCCGATGTGAGGAGCTTATTCATGAATTGCGCAGCAGCCCGAATTTTTAATTTTAGATGAGCCAACCAATCACTTGGATATTAAATATCAGCTGCAAATTTTGTCCATTGTCAAAGCTTTAAAAGTGGGCACTTTGGCTGCGCTGCACGATCTATCCCTTGCCGCCATGTATTGCGATATTTTATATGTCGTCAAAGACGGAACGGTAGTGGCAAGCGGAATTCCCGATGAAGTGTTGACGAAAGAGCTTGTCAAGCGAGTCTATGAGATTGATTGCGAGATATATGCAAATCCTGTAACCGGCGGAATGGCAATCGCCTATATCCCGACGGAATATAGCAGAGCGGCAGCCAGCCTGTAATTGAGCGTTTCACAAATGTACTATGCAAGGAGGAAATGCAATGTCCAATCATCTATCCGCTGCACTATCAACCGGCGGGAAGGCGGAACAACAGGTAGATCCGCGCCGTTGGTATGCGCTTGCGGTTATTCTGCTCCCGACATTACTTATTTCATTGAACACCTATATGATTCAGGTTGCACTTCCGTCTATGCAGAACAGCTTGCACGCCAGCTTCTCCGAAGCGCAGCTTATTGTCACCGGCTTTTCACTCGGTCTGGCTGTGGCGCTGATTGTGAGCGGGAAGCTTGGGGATATGTACGGAAGAAAACGGATGCTGCTTATCGGGGTGAGCGGGTTTACGGTCATGGCAGCGCTCGGCGGCTTGACCTCGGATCCGGCGCTCCTCATTGCCATTCGCATCGTGCAAGGTCTGGCCGCGGCGCTTATCCAACCTCAGGTGCTGTCCACGATGCAGGTCACCTTTCCGCCGCGGGAGAAGGCGTTCGCTTTCGGCATTTACGGCGCGATGATCGGGTTTGGATTCGCTTTTGGCCTCATCCTCGGGGGAATTCTCGTCAATTGGAATCTGTTCGATCTCGGTTGGCGGACGATCTTCTTTTTCAATGTGCCGTTCGGCATTCTTGTGCTGCTGTTATTGCCGATTATACCCGAGTCGCGCGGGACGCGGGCGCAAAGTATCGATTGGGCGGGGACAGTCTTACTGATGAGCGGATTGTTTCTGCTTGTTTATCCGCTATCGGAGGGGCAAAAGCAGGGCTGGCCGATTTGGACCTGGCTCTGTCTAATATCGGCCCTCCCGGTTCTGCTAGCTTTTATCGCGGTAGAAATTCGAAAACGGAAGCGGGATGCTTTCCCGCTGGTCGACCTGTCTATTTTCACACATCGTTCTTTTAGCGTAGGCATGGCGACAGTTATTGTGATCTATCTCAGCATGTTCTCCTTCTTCTTTATTTTGAGTTATTATTTGCAATTCGGTTTGCATTATAAGGTTCAATATACAAGTCTCATCTTCCTCCCTCTGGGTGCAGGTTTCTTCCTGACTTCCTTGGTATCGTCTCGTATCGTCGGGAGATGGGGGATGGTTGTGCTGAAAATAGGCGCTCTTGCGGTGGGGGGCTGCAGTATATTACTGATTGGGTCGCTCTATATCGATGCGACGGATCTGCTGCATGTCCGAAATATATTGATATTGCTGCTATATGGTGTCGGTCTGGGCATGGTCACTACGCCGCTTGTCAACGTCGTTCTCAGTACAGTGCCTATGAAGGATGCCGGGACGGGTTCGGGCTTGTTCACTACCTTTATGTATTTGGCAAATTCGTTAGGGGTAGCGATCATCGGTATTTTGTTCTCCGCCTCGCTGGGGCAATCTCTTATCGAAGCGGAGCTGTCGGATTATGCAAGGGCCTTTTCCGTTTCTTTGGCGGCAAGCGGGGGAATGGCTTTCGCAGCATTCGTGTGTCTTTGTTTCTTGCCCGACCGCAACAGGCGAAGGGGTGAAGAATGAGGTCCCGGACGAATATAAAGCGCTGGTTCAAGTTCTAGATGAACAGAGCGGGACCGCAAGCAACGCAGAGTGAAAGCAGCAAAAGCTAATAGCCTTTGCCGGCAGGTGTTCACCCAAATTGAACGGGCAGGGCAGTGAATCCCCGCATGATGAAAGTGGGCTGCCATTTCAGCCGATCGGGCGCGACCGCCAGCTTCATGTTAGACAATCGTCTGAGCAGCGTGTCAATGGCAATCCGCCCTTCCATGCGGGCGAGGGGCGCTCCCAAGCAATGATGGATTCCCGTTCCGAACGCAATATGGTGGTTGTTGCCGCGAGTGATGTCCAAACGCTCCGGGTGCAAGAAATATTCGGGATCGCGATTGGCTGACGCAAGCGCGATCAGCACGACATCGCCTTTGGCAATTGTCTTGCCGCCCCATTCAAAGTCTTCTCCAACCCAGCGGTTGGTCGCGAATTCGACAGGGCCCATGAAGCGGAGCAATTCTTCGATTGCCGAATGAATCAAGGCAGGGTTGCCTCGAAGCGCTTCCAGCTGGTCCCGGTGCTGCAATAGCGCGAACGTGCCATTGCCAATCAAGTTTACGGTCGTTTCATGCCCGGCTACGATTAACAGAAATATCATCGATACAAGTTCGTGTTCAGAAAGCTTGCTGCCTTCGGATTCCGCTTGCGTGAGCAAAGATAACAAATCTTCCTGCGGATCCAAGCGGCATCTCTGGATTAATACCTTGATATAAGAAGTGAATTCATCTATTTCAGATGTAATTTGTTTATATTTCTCCGGATAATTGAAGGCTGAGACCATGGCGTGGGACCATGTGCGGAACTGATCCCGTTCTTCGTTAGGCAGTCCCAGCATGTCGCATATAACGATGAGAGGGAGAGGATACGCGTAATCTCGTATTAGCTCCATGGACCCTTGAGTTTCTACCTGGTCAATGAGCCAATCTGAGATTTCTTGAACGCGTCCGCGCATGTTTTCAATCATTCGGGGAGTGAATGCCTTTTGCACCAAGGAGCGCAAGCGGGTATGATCCGGCGGGTCGGAGTTGAGCATGTGACGGAACAGCAGGTCCATTCTGCTCGCAGGCACGCCCGTTTCTTCAGGACCTACGAACTGAAACAGATTTTTTTTCAAACGCTCGTTTTTGAGAGCGGATGCGGCGTCTTCGTAGCGCGACACGATCCAGGCCGTGTTGCCGTTCGGCATGACCGTTTTGTGTACCGGATCTTGCATCCGAAGCTGTTCATACAAAGAATAGGCCTTATCTTTAAAATCGGATGAAAAAGGGTTGACAGGCAAAAACGTTGAATTTTTCGTCATCTGTGTGTGCCTCCTATTAAGCATGATAACAGAGCGTGTCATTTTAGACCTTATATGTAATGATTATTATAGTATGAGAAAACATAGAACCTTCTGTTCCACATCATGAGGAGGGGATAATTGATAACTCCTCTCGACAAACAAGCTGATCGATGCTGTGCTCAGGACATTCATTTCAGCCGAAGGAAAATCTGCTGCGGGCGGTGGGAATAAACGAAAAAAACATTAAATTTTGTAATCCGCATACGTTATTTGTATATAGGAAGAAGAGCTGTTTCCTTTACAAAGGAAAAGGGCATCCACGAAACATGATAACTCCCTGTCTTCTTTGTAAAGAACAAGGCAGCTTTTAAAAAGGAGGGATCGATAGGAGAGAGGAAGCAAGTGAAGCTGGAAATCTGCAATGATATGTATATTCGTTAAGGTGGTGTAAACACAGTGAAAAAGCGAGTTTCTGTGAAGAAAAATGCTTTAATAGCCTCGGTTGCCGCTTTGCCTATCGCTGCAATGGTATTCTCTTCAGTCGTCTCGGCAGCTTATTTCAACGGCGGTAGATCCTCGGGGTCGTTTTCTGCCTATTATCATTCGTCCGTCTCTTCTTATGGATATGGCAATCATTACGACACGGCGCGCACCAACTGGAATGGAATTTCCTCGAAGGCAAAGGTGTCCAAAACGACCTCAACCAGCGGCGATCCTGATAGATACTATGTTGGAACTACGGGAAGCAGCACGTTGCTCGGTCAGATCGTTCCTTATAAAATCTCCGGAGGCACTTATGTAGAGGCATCGCCTAACGACCAATGGGCTTATTCCACGGCTACCATCTATGATAATACGATGAAAAGCTTTAATATGACGAGCAGCCAGATCGTGTCCAATGCAACCCATGAAATTGGCCATACGGTAAGCTTGGCTCATACGAGTCCAAGTTCATCCAGCCCTTCGGTCATGAAACAAGGCATTCAAGACATCGGCCCTCAAACCTACGACAAAAACGAATTAAAATCAAAATGGGGCAACTAAAACGATATTCTTTTAGATGAAGGGAGACTGGCGGAATAATGCGACGAAAAATAAACGCAGGTTTGCTTGTTGCCGCAGCCGCGCTGCTTCTGATGACGGGATGGAGCGATATGAGCGGTTCACATTCACAACCATTCAAAACCATCTCGATTCATGCCAACTTTGTCAGCTTTGAGAACGCCGATCAGTTGGATTCCTTTGCGGACTTGATTGTAATTGGCACGGCGGTGCAGCGTTTCGAAGATCGCAGCCCTGTGTCTACTCACTTTGATGACGGCACATTGCAGGATTTCTACACATTAACGGATATTAGCATCGATAGAGTGCTCAAAGGTCCGGGACAAATCATGCAAGAAGATGCGCCATTAACCATTATCGAACCACTGGCCTATTTGGATATCGAAAATGAGAAGACGAAACTGACACGCGAGAATTACATTGAATTGCACGAAGGGGACAGGAGCGTTATTTTTCTGAAAAAGAACACATTTGGGCAGTATGCTATCATTAATCAAAACTTAGGGAAGTTCAGTCTGAACGAAACCCCCGAATTTCAAGTGACGGCCGACAGTGAAGAGGCAGCGGAGTATGCTGTTTTGCGGGAAGACGTCTTTGAAAAATACGGATTGAATTAAAGAATGATGCGATTCGCCCCTTGAGTTGTTAAAGAGCTAAAAAGCATATTCAGATATTACACGCCCTGACCTATGATAAAAGCTATCTAAGGTCGGGTTTTTTCCGTATACGAATGCCAGCGCGGCATTCCAAACGATTGTTGTCTTGCTGTCCAACATTTTTATGATAAAGTGGTTGACTTTTGACTTTGTTGTAACTACAATAGTTACATCAAGGCAGGATGCAATTCTCTATAGCAGAGAGTGCTTATTTTTTATCATTGTTGTAACTGATGTTATTACAACAAGAAGATGAACAAATAAAACGTATATTGGAGGAACCTAATATGTCCACAACTACAACCAATCTTAAAGATGCCATCATCAATCGCCGTTCTATCCGCAAGGTGAAAAAAAGTGAATCCATTACTAGAGAGAGAATGAATGAAGTGTTAAAAACCGCATTGCATGCGCCATCCTCTTTCAATATGCAAAGCGCAAGAATGGTCGTCTTAATGGATGCGGAGCATGAGAAGTTTTGGGATATCGTAAAAGAAACGCTTCGCGCCCGTGTTCCGGCTGAAAATTTTGCGGCAACTGCCGAAAGATTGCAAGGATTCCGTGATGGAGCGGGGACGATTTTATTCTTCGAGAATCAAGATACCGTCCAACAAATGCAAGAGAAGGCTCCTATGTACAAAGATCAATTTCCATTTTGGTCTCATCAGGGAAGCGCAATGCTGCAGTATGCGGTATGGATGTCTTTAACGGCAGAAGGAATTGGGGCGTCCTTGCAGCATTACAATCCGATCGTGGACGAAGAAGTGAAGAGCGTTTGGAATATTCCGCAAGGATGGAGCTTGGTGGCGCAAATGCCATATGGTGAGCCTAACGAGCAACCGGGCGAGAGAACATTTTTGCCATTTGAGGATGTAGTGAAGTTTTATTAATATCGATATGGAAGCATGGAGTGGAAAAATGAATCAACGAACGAATCTGGACATTGTACGCAGCACGTATGAAGGACCGTCTTCTGACAACGCGCGTCATTTGCTCGAAGCTTTGTCGGAACAGGTCGTATGGACCGAGGCCGCAGGTTTTCCATATGGGGGGACCTATATCGGTCCGGAAGCGATTATGGCGCATGTATTCAGCCGCTTGGCTTCCGAATGGATTAATTACAAAGCAAGCGTGCGATCCTATCATGAAGTAAAAGACAAAGGCATCATTATTGCTGAAGGTGTCTATTCGGGAACGTACAAAAAGACGGGCAAAGCATTTGAGGCAGATTTTGTGCACGTATGGGAACTTGATAATGGAAAAATCATAAAATTCAAACAATATGTAGATAGTCATGTTGTTCAAAATGCAATGGCAATCTAAGAAGCTATCTACTGAAGAAGCAGAGCATTTCCGCCAGTCAATGGCCGGGAAGGCTCTGTTTGTTTTTGGCATTGCGAAGAGGTGGAGAGTGAGAGAGGTTTATAACAAAGAGCCGCTCGTTCCCATAAAGGATTAGAGCGGTCTCTATTCATGCAGTCGGAACTTAGTTGTTATCCTCATCGTCCTCATCGTCGTCGTCGTCGTTGTCTTCTTCTTCATCCACTTCATCGTTGGAAGAAGACTCGTCGCCCCCGTCTTCTTCTTCATCCTCGTCTCCATCTTCTTGTTCTTCAAGGCTGATCTGATATTTCTGACCGTTAATCAGTTCCAATTTCAGTTCTTCAACTTCGTCCCAATTTACAGTGGAAATCCATTCATTGTAGGAAGATTCATTTTCGACCTCTTCACCGCTCTCGAGCAAATCCGCGTAGTTGTACTTGGAAGTGGTGCCGTTTTCGTATTCGACATCGATCTCGTCAATCTCATCTAATCCGTACTTGGATAGCTCAGCCTTGAATTTATCTAATTTTGACAACGCCATCAGTTCCTCTCTGTTAGAAAATAGAAACCATTCAAGTTTCATTCTATATTATGTTTACAGCATTCACATGATTGGACGAATGAATGACACTAATCGTGGATGTTGCTGCCGCGCGGACTGCAGAGGATGAAGTACAGAAGTATATTTCCCCTATTGTCCCACAATCGCCCTTACTAATAGTTAACAAGAATCATATTTTAATGCAACTCGACGAAAAGCAAGGAGCGAACCTATATGAAGGGATTGATTCTTTGTGCAGGCAAAGGCACCAGGCTCCAACCTTTTTCGAATACAACATCCAAAGTTCTGCTTCCAGTAGCCAATAAACCGCTTTTATTCTATAGCATTGAGAAGCTGCTAGACCTGGGCATCAAGGAGATTGGCATCGTTATCCAAAGGGCGCATGATACCCTGTTCCGTAAAAGTATAGGGAATGGAGAGAAATGGGGGGTATCCATAACCTACCTCTATCAGGCAAAGGCGCTTGGAATAGCAGATGCGGTCAAGCAAGCAGAAGCGTTCATTGGTTCTGACAGCTTTATTCTCTTGCTTGGCGACAACTTGATTAGCCAGACGTTGGAAGACTTGCGGGATTCGATTCTGCTAGAACAACATGATGGAGCGTTGTTGTTAGGAAAGGTTCAGAAGCCGCAGGATTACGGAGTTGCGGAGATCAAGGAACATCGCATCATTGGGTTAGAGGAGAAGCCAGCCCAGCCGAAATCCAATCTCGCCATTATGGGAGCATATGCATTTACTTCTAAAATCTTTGAAGCTGTACACGCTATCACTCCATCGAAAAGGGGAGAGTACGAGATAACGGACGCTATTCAATGGCTAATTAAAGCGAATTACGATATATCCTATCATATTACCTATCAATCTCATACAGATGTCGGCACGATAGATCGATGGCTTGAAGCTAATCGGTGGATGCTTCAGCAATTAGCCGATAAAGGCGCCCTCGCAATGGAGGCGGCAAGCAATATCAACAAGTTAAGTTCTCCGGTTCTAATAGATAACGCAAGCCAGTTGGTTAAATGTGAGATCGGACTTTATACCACGATAGGTCCCCGCGTGAGCTTAGAAAACTGCCGGATTGAAGATTCGATTCTTCTTGAAGGCGTAACCCTCAAGAATATGAGTTTGAAAGGCGCGATCGTCAGTCGCGATTATATCGTACAACCCGTTCGGGAGGCGAATTTATGAACACGTTAGTTGCGGGTGTTGGTTATGTAGGGACGACTACTGCGCTGTTATTAGCCGAATTAGGATGGAAGGTAATTGGTTTTGACACAGATAACACCAAGATTACGGCCCTCTCGAATGGGACCTTGCCATTTTATGAGCCTGGCTTGGACACGCTGCTTCATACCCATTTAAATCATGGACATATTCGTTTTCTGGATGAGCCGGTGCAGGCGATTCGTGAATCGCAGGTCATTTTCATCTGTGTAGGCACCCCGTCTCTAGGAGACGGAAGTGCGGATATGCAATATATCCGCAGTATAGCCGAGACGATCGGAAATCATATGCAGGAATATAAGCTGATCGTGTTGAAAAGCACCGTTCCGGTCGGGACGCAGAAGCAGGTTGTGCAATGGATCTCAAAAGCTCAGGTGAGTCCTATTCCGTTTGATGTCGTATCTAACCCGGAATTTTTTAGGGAAGGAAGCGCGGTATATGATGCGTTTCATCCTGACCGTATCGTGATTGGCAGCGACTCTGATGCAGCCGCACAGCAAGTGAAAATGATGTATCGGGATATCGATAGTCCTTATGTGGTGACGAAGCCTACGACCGCTGAGATGATTAAGTATGCGGCAAACGCTTTCCTGGCAGCCAAAATATCGTATATGAACGAGTTAGCCAGATTATGCGATCAGATCGGCGTATCTATTTCCGACATTGCAGTAGGCATAGGATATGATCCGCGTATCGGCGAGTCATTCCTCCAAGCAGGCATCGGATACGGAGGCTCCTGCTTCCCTAAGGATGTGAAGTCCCTCCTGCGTATCGGCAAGGATTATGGAACGAGCTTAAGTCTGCTGGAGCAAGTCGTGCGCATCAATGATACTCAGTATCAATATTTTATCGAACAGATGTTGCGTCATCTTGGAATGCCTGACGGCAAAATAATCGCGGTGCTTGGATTAGCATTTAAGCCGGGAACGGACGATCTTAGAGAGGCTCCTTCGCTGAAGATAATCTCACACCTGCTGCAGTTAGGGGCCGTAATCCATGTTCATGATCCAGTGGCCACACTGCCGGAACAGCTGTCACTTAAGGATGTCGTACAGTTCGAATCAATTAAGGACACTGTGAGTCAGGCGGATGCGGTTGTCATCTGTACAGAATGGCCGGAGTACGTTACCGCGAATTGGTCTGAGTTGAATCAATGGATGAGCAATGCGGCGGTGTTTGATGGCAGAAATGTGCTTGACGGCGAGCGGATGAAGGCGTGGGGCTATGATTATTATGGAATCGGGAACGGGTGAAGAGTATGGCTAAAATCATAGTTACCGGAGCAGCCGGTTTCATCGGTTCCCATTTGTGCGAGGAACTAAGGCAACCACGCTGCCGCTATCACCATACGGTGTCACCAAATTGACATGTGAACATCTCTGCCGCGTTTATAGCGAGAACGACGAAATTCCTGTTGTCATCTTGCGCTTCTTCACCGTATATGGACCGAGGCAGAGGCCGGATATGGCATTCCATCGTTTTATTAAACAAATGCTCGATCGAGAAGCGATTACGTTATAAGGTGACGGTACGCAAAGCAGAGACTTCACATATATTGACGACTGTGTGCGTGCTGTTGCTGCCGCAGGTTCCGCTGCAGGAATTATAGGGGAAACGATTAATATCGGCGGCAAAGAGCGAGCCTCGCTCAACGAATGCATCGCTCTGCTTGAACGATTATTCCGTCGCAAGGCCAAGGTGAAGGTTATCGGAGACACCTGCGGAGAACCTAGGAGCACATGGGCGGACATCACAAAGGCCGAGCAGTTGCTTGGCTATGCGCCTGTTGTGGATTTAAAGACAGGTCTTGCGCGAGAAATGCAGGATGTTAAGAATTTATACCGGTAATGTATGACGCAAGATGCCCGGATGCAGCCTCGGCAATGCTTGTTACTGCCGAATTGTATAGAGAAAAGAATAAGCCCTTAGGAGGTTCCCAATTGGAGCGATAAGGGCTCATCTTGCTGTTTTAGCTCGAACCCCACACGGACAAAATCTCCTGAGCTACCCGATCCCAGTTGAAGCGTTGCTCGGTTAACCGTCTGCCGCGCAGGCCCATTTGCCGGGCATTATCCGTATTCGACAGCAATTGGTTCAGCTTCTCCGCATACTCTAGAGGGTTGTCAGGGTCAGTGATCAGCAGACCGTTATCGTTCATGATAACTTCCGGATTGCCTCCCCGGGCCGTTGTAATGAAAGGAAGCCCTGCGGCCATCGCTTCGTAATGCACCCGCGCAAGCGGTTCATCCCATATCGAGGTGCATACGAATACGTCTGCGGCGCAGAACCAACGGTGCACATCATGGGCTTCAACGAATCCGGTAGTGACAACCGGCAAGGGGGCCCTTTCAGCTAGAGCCCGCACGTAAGCTATATAGTCGCTGACTCGATTATCGCTGTACCAAGCGCCTCCGACTACGACCAGCACAGCATCGGAATGCTTCAAGTGAGACATGGCTCGGACCAAGACGTGAGGTCCTTTGTTCCGAGACAGGCGGCCTACAAACAAGATCACTTTTTTGGATTCCAACTGATGCTGCGCGCGCAAGGTCTGCCGCTCTTGGAGAGCCGATTGCGATTCCATCCATGGGGCGAAGCGATTGAGGTCAACGCCGGAATAGATCGTTCTGAGCTTTGGTTCGGCTTGCGGATAATAGCGCAGAATCTCACGGCCGATGAAGTTGCTAATCGTAACAATTCGTTCAACGTTCGCTATGACCGTTTCCGCTTCCTCTTGATGAATCTTAGCTGGGTGAAACATATCATTGTGCATGCTCAGCACGATTCGGGAGTGCGGGGATAAGCTGCGGACGAGAAGAACCATGCGTGGCCGATTAAAGATATGAATCAGGTCGTAATGTTCCGTTCTCTGATTCAAAAATTGAACGACGCCTTCGGCGTATTTATCGAACAGTCCATCCGAGGACACCCTGACGTATCGAATGCCGTTCACATTCTCGTCTGCCGGCAGGTCAGGATCGGATCGACCGAGTATCGTCAAGCGGTGATGGCCGCTGACCTGCTGCGCGACGCCGCCTATATAAGTCTGGATTGCACCGCCTCTTATATTGGGAACCGGGAGCTTCTCGGTGCATATCATGAGTACGTTCATACTTGCAGTCTCCTCCTCTCGTTAAGCGGTCTTCCTTGAGACCCGTCTTGTCTTCTGCTTCGGAGCCAATTGGTGAGAGGTAGGGCGTTTGGAGAGGATACGCTTGCTTGGCTTGTAAGCTCTGGTTGTTCTGCTCTTGGCAGAGGTTCGTTTCTTGTTAACGCCCACCTTTGTCCTTCTTTTAGATGCGCCGCTCTTCTTCGATGACCTAAAACGGCGGGATGCGGTGATGGTACGGCTGGCTGTTCTGCGTCGTTTCCTCTTCGCATTAGAACCTGAGCTGGAAGGATGGAGAGATACAGGCTGCTTAGGGGCTAATGTGATTGCATGAACAGGAAGTGCTGCCCTCCCCTGAGAAGCTACTGGTTTTGCTGGAGCGGAAGGAGGGGCAACAGGGACAGCAGGAGCAGCAGGAGCAACAGGAGCAACAGGAGCAAAAGGAGCAACAGGAGCAACAGGAGCAACAGGAGCAGCAGAAGCAACAGGAGCAGCAAGGGCAGCAGTGGCAGCAGAGACAGCAGGGGCAGGATCCATAGATAGAGACTGAGCTGCTGCTGGCTCGTTATAAGGAATCAACTCAGCAGACAATGGGTCCGATGCGTCAGATTGAGAAGAGAATGCAGGAACAGGAGGAGCTATAGCTGTATAATCGAAGAATGGAGATGGATCGGTGCGAACAAAGCTTCTGTCGCTGTCCAGTTCTGGAGTCGCAAGATTCCATTGCTCGGGAACATATTGCGGTTCGTAAGTGCCGACAGGGTATTTCTCCTTGTCTGCGTATAGCTCTTGGAGAACTTGCCACTTTGTAGCTTCTGTCGCTAGCACACGCTGTAGGATTGGCGTTATTTCAAGGTTAAGAAAGTTGACAGGCTCGAATACCATTTCTTTGACATGCTTATAAAATTCATTCGGAAATGCCATGTCGATCCACAGGACTTCGAACATTTGTTGGTCAATTGGGTTGCCGCGATTATAAGCCTCGATCATGCCGCGAATCCAAGTAATGTCCCAAGCGCCCATGTCATCCATCGTGCTCGTCATAATCTTGCGAAGATCGCGGAACGGCAGATCATAGGCGACGCCGTCCAAATCGATAACCCATATCCCTCCGGGTCCCATCTGACCGTTAGACCAGCCATAATCTTGGTGGGCAAGTCCCCAATGCGGTTCTCCCATAGCGACCATGCTCGCATACTCCGAAGCCTGCAAGCGGTCTAACGCTTCTCGTGCTTGACGTTCAAATTCGTCTACCACCTGCAGCAGGAGCTGGCTGCCGGCTGTTTCCTTGTAAGCTTCTCCTATATCCCGGAACCAACCGATCTTGGCGATTATCTTCTGATAGTATTTCACCCAACCATGCAGCCGCGAGGATTTGGCCGCGCCTTCAGGCGGACGATACCCTTTGGTCCACAGGTGGAACTCCCCTAGTCCTTGGCAAAGTTGAGAGGCGCCCTCAAGATCGATCTTGGATACGGGCGCAAGCGTATCGATCCACTCGGTTACAATCCAGCTCTTCCCGCCGGCCTCCACATACAAGCGATTATCAATGGTTGGAATAAGAGCGGGGACTCTGGCTCCCTGCTGCACCAAATATTGTTGAGCGCCTATACTGAATAAGCTCCTCTGAGGATGACGGTGGAGCACCTTGATGCTTCGCGGCCCCTTGTCCGTGTCGATTCTCCAGATCGCGCCGCCTTTGTCCGGCTTGGATGTGATAAGAACCATATTGGACACCTTCATGTCATACAGTTCCAATACTTGCCGTCCCAATGCTTCAAGCTCGGGAGGAACGTACTGCTCTAGCACCGTGCCTGGTGAAACGGTATTGATCAGGTGATCCCAAGGACCGATTTGATACTGTTCCAAATCATTACCTCCTATCCTGCGTTTCTAACCGCAATAAGCATCTTACTGTTTCGCGTTGATAGCTTTATGTTAGACTTCCATCAACTTGCCGGCTGTATAGCCGCCTCCTGTGATAATGACATATAGACGCAGTACGAAGCGGCAAGAATGGAGTTAGGGGGGCTCTGGTGGAAGAGGCGTGACTCGCAGGTGAGGAGCGAGAAGATGCATGTTTGGTTGTGAGCGTTGCCGGCCGATTCTGTTGCTGCACGAGTTCACATCCTTTCCACAGACGTAAATCTTTATTTATATACATATGTCATAAGAAAATGGATGAAATGTACAATCGTGGATATCACTAAAAATGATGTAATTCCATGTTTATCTTCTGGCGTTCTATCATTGTTGTAACTATAAAGGTTATTTCGAGGCGATAAAATTGATGAAGGCATAAGTAGAAGGAGTGGAGCCGGCGAACTGCATTTGTGCAGTTGTTGGGCGATATACCGCCCGTTCTGGCGTTCGAACTGCAAATGTGCAGTTCAAAGCGAGGGGGTTACCATTATTTATGCAATTATGCGAAAATGAACTGCACGATTCAGATTGTTTCCATTATACTTATCATAACTAGGTTCGTTAGACGTCAACTCAATCCTATTGCATTATCAATTTAGAGGAGGGTTTACTCTGTCCAGTGATAGGTTATGTGGAAGTCATTTATTGCGATTCAGGAGAACGAACGGGGATGATATGGAATTCGTGCTGCATACCGAGCGGGATCCGGATAATCGGAAATTCATTATGTTATGGACCGTGGAGCAGCACCTAGAGGCAATAGGATGCAAGGATAAATTGCATATGATCATAGAGACTCGTGATGGCATAACAGTAGGTTACATGATACTCGCAGGCTTGGAAAATGAACATCAATGCATGGAATTGCTGCGCATTACCATCGCCGACAAAGGGAAGGGATATGGCAAAGAATCGATACGCTTGGCGCAACAGCTAGTATTTGAAAAGCTGCATGCACATAGACTGTGGCTTGATGTGATGGAGCACAATTATAGGGCAAAAGTTGTGTACGAGCAGGCGGGATTTGTCGTTGAGGGGAAGCTGCGGGAATGTATAAAGCGCGATGATGGCTATGAATCCCTAATTATAATGGGGATGCTTGCACAAGATTATGTTACTGTAAAATATGATTGATTGAACCGGTCATCATGAGTAAGTGAAAGATTCACTCCCATGGAAAGGAATTGGTTTTATGATAATTGAAAAGGCGACGAGTCTCGATCTAGAAAGCATCTGTCAAATCGATAGTAGCGTTATCGGGAATGACAGCAGGAAAGAGTATCTATCGGAATCCATTGAAAAAGAAACGTGCATTATCGCGAGAATGGATGGTAATCCAGTTGGCTTTGCCGTGTTTAATACTTCGTTCTATGATAATTGCTTCATCTGGTTAGTAATCGTACATCCTCAGTTCAGAAGGAAAGGCATTGCAAGCGGGCTTATACAGTATGTCGAAAAAAACTGCCCAACATCTAAATTATTCACATCAACGAATGAATCCAACGTAACGATGCAAAAGGTCTGCGAGGCACTTGGGTTTGCCAGAAGCGGCGTCATCGAGAATCTTGATGATGGTGACCCAGAAATAGTGTTCTACAAATCAATAGGTTAAGTTGTGAATCAATCATTCACCCTGGCTGTCAGGGCTTTTTTATGGAGGCATAATGAGTAATATACTATCAATGAATTACATCATTGCGGCAGAGTTAATTAAGGAGAAAATGAAATAAACACCTGCATAAAGCTTGAGAACTATCGCCAGATTCTGCTTCACCTCTTGGTCTTCTGACCGGATTGGTCCTCATTTGTTATCTCAAGGTATCTACTTTCGTTTATTCCCGGCTCTTTTTGCGTTGTGAAATGAGTATTGAATCTCCGGTTATAGGAGGTTTTATACTTATTTTCAGTTCCAAGAGTCAGGGAACGAGAAGGCATCAAGAAAAGTGAACAGGGAGGCTTTTTCAGATGAGGACTCTTGAAATGTTAGTAATCATCGTCAATGTTCTATTGCTCGGCTGGTTGATGTTCTCTCGCAACAAGTCGTTGCGGGGGCTGCTAGATGAGTGCCGATGACACGGTGAAAGGCGCAGCGAAGACGAGCGACGCGGACATTGCTGCCCTGGGTACGAATAGAGAAGAAATCACAAAGTTTTATGATGAAATGTTTGCACGATATGAGCCAGTAACAGCAGGCGGAAATTACTGGATGACGCTTAAACACAATAAACATATGAGCTTTTCCGATATGTATCTGATTTCACCTGTGTTTGTAAGGATGGAAGGGGTGGATGTACGAAGTGTACATCGGCTTATTAACGAATACTCGCTTGATTTCTTTAATCACTATTTAAAGCAAAAGCCATTTGAGAAAATCGAACAGAATATCGGTGAGCATCCAGAATTCACTCTGGAGAGAGGTTGAAATCAATTGAAGCAATACTAATGAAAAAAAGAGGGCACTCCTTTGATGGGAGTACCCTTGAATTTCGTTGAAACGCTCCCCTTTGATGGCGACCAAAATCATTTATCCCCATAAAACACTTTGGATTGAAGCACATCCAGCGCCCGATTAATATCCTTCAGATCTTCTACGGAAGCATCCTTGATCCGTTCGAGGAAGCGTTCACCTATCCGTTGAAAAGCCTCGTTCATCATGGCTTGTCCTAATTCAGACAGCCGAATCAGCTGCTTGCGTCGGTCATCTGCAACCTCGAATTTTTCGCATAGATTTTTTTCGGTTAATTTCTTGAGCTCACGGCTCGTGTTCGGCATGGAAATATGCTTACAGTCGCTAATTTGGCTCAAGGTAACGGGTTGGCTAACCGCAATATACTCCAAAATACTATATTGAACGGGTGTAATATCCTCCGGTTTGATATCTTTGGTTAATTCGTGCGTCACTTCATGTACGGACGTCGTAAAGGTCACAAATTTTTGAAAAAACGCTTCTTTATTCACAGGGCTCACCTCTTATTGAAAATAATAACAAACTAATTATCAATATACAATTATCATTTGACAACTAAAAAGGAGTGTGATACTTTTTTATTATCAAATGATAAGTAATGGGGGCGGAGAAATGAAGGTCTTGGCTATATATACGCATCCGAATCATAAGAGTCTAAGCTACGCATTTTTGCAAAAAGTTATCCAAGGGAGCCGCGAGAACAGGCATATCACAAAGATGCAGGTGCTTGATTTATATGAGGAGGGATTTGATCCGGTTCTGGTGTTTAATGAGAATAAACGGAGAAGGGATATGCACATCGATCCAAAGCTGGAGAAGTATCGTGAACAAATTCGTGAGGCTGATAAAATCGTGTTTGTGTATCCCATTTGGTGGGGGCGGCCGCCCGCGATGCTCTTGGGTTATATCGATCAAATTTTTGCTTCTAATTTTGCATACATGGACAAGGGAGGCATGTTGCCAGAAGGGCTGTTAAAAGGGAAGTCGGTGGTTTGTGTATCTACCATGCAGGGGCCTGCGCTCTATCCATTATTTTGGTTGGGTAATGCCCATAAAATACTTATGAGGAAAGCTTTGTTTCAATATGTAGGCATCAGAAAGGTGAAGTTTTTTGAATTTGGGAGCATGGAAAGTCCAAAGGGCAAGCATGACAAGAAATTAAATCAGGTCTATCAATATTTTAAATCCGTAGCCCGTTAACACGCGGATCTGTATACGAATAGTTGAGGGCGACTAGCCCTCGCTATTCTGTATTGTCATCTACATATGTTCGAGCTTCCACTGGATTCCTTGTAGCAGTAAAGTGTTTCCTTTAGAAAATAAGCGGAATTTGGGGCTTAAGATGGAACATAGCGTATTGAAACGTTCGATTCGTTCCGTTCTGGAATGTTGTGCATATTCGGCAAAGTAGCGAAAAAACTCTTCTTTGTTGATAGACTGCTCTGAGTATTGAGTTCGTTTTTCGGGATTTATTACCCGTGTCTTTACCAAATCATAGATATAACGCAACGAATCCCCTTCGTGTTCCTTCGCTTGACGCAAAATCGATATCATATTCATAAGCGTACTAGCCTGTGCCTCCAAGGATTCAATCTGCCAGTCGAGTGCTTTATCGACTGGTATGTCTCCGGATATGATCGGGCTTATTTCATCAATTCCACAATCCAGATAACGCAGGGTTGTAATAAGCTCTAAGCGCCATATATCTTCCGGCGTGTATAACCGATGCCCTCCCTCGGTATAGCTTGTTGGCTTAAGTAAACCGATCTCGTCATAGTAGCGGACGGTTTTTACGGTGGATCCGATCAGCGCAGCGGCTTCCCCAATCGAGTATGTTCTGTCTTGTGTTGTGGAATCAGACACATGCTCTATCTTGTTTGTCAATCTTGCTCTTTGAATGCAAACCATTACACCTCCTGTAGCTGGAGAATCAATAACACTGTTTCAATCAAGGCAGCGTATTGTTTTATTTTTCTTCTGTTGCGGGGGGAGCGTATGTTCGTTATAATAGATGAAAATGGAAATGTTAAGGAGCATACATAGGAATGTGAATACGGGCGGGCATTTCGCAGCGCTTGAAGATTCTCGGCTTGTGGCCAGCAAGATTTATGACTTTTTTGCAGAGCTATAATTACCGGATAGCAATGAGAGAAGGGGAGAGGAAATGACCATACATGATGATGCCGTGAACGCTGCGCTAGACTATGAAATTGAACAGCAAGACGAGGAGCAGGATGAATCTGGATTTGCAGATGTGTACGTCATCCAATTGCTGTACAAGGACAAGCCGCAGGTGTCCCGGGAGGCGTTGTACGAAAAAATGCAGCAATACACCGGAGAGGTCCAATTGGCGAAGGAAGATACGGCAGCAGAGGAGCCGCAACAATCTCTGGCGGTGTGGGAGGCCAATGGGGACAATCCGGAGGAAACAGGCGATGTCATGCTCTTTTTCCATATGAATCTTATGGTGTCGTATCAAGATGGAGAGATGCCGGCCCAGACCTGCATCATGACGTCGGATACAACGGTGGAAGCCGAGTCATTCGAGACGGCGCTGCAGCAGGCGTGGCATTGGCCGGAGGCGAGAGCAGCCGTTGCGGGCTGCGGCCATTCCCTGCTGTTGACGGATTTCTGCGCGCGCGGCTTGGATTACAAAGAGCGGCTGCAGATGATTAGCGGTGCGCTGCGCGCCTTGGTGGAGACGGCGCCCTGTGAAGCCATTTATTTTCAGGCCAGCGACAATATCGTTCACCCGCAAGCTTATGTGGAGGCGCTTAACGCGGGGCAGCGTTTGTACGGGGCGATGAATGTCCGCTTTTACAACGTGGCGGGAAGAGATGAAATGCTTATGGACACATGCGGTCTGGCCGCTCTCGGCTTGCCGGATGTGCAGTGTCATTTTCGTAATATGGAGCCGAATGCAGTGGCTTCCTGGATCGGAGATATCGCTTATTACCTGTTCGAGCAGGGTGACATCATTCAAGACGGAGAAACCGTCGGCTCGGACGAGCTGCGCTGGCTCTGCGAGCATCAGTATGCATTGGCGGCCCCGAGACGATACGTGCTCGATCTGAATCCGGGGCCGGAGCATTATGCAGGCGTTCAGCACCACGGGCAGGACGAACGTTCCGAATGATATGAAAGGATAAAGAAGCTGCAAATGAGACGCGATGCTCTCATTTGCAGCTTCTGCTGTACATGCCGTCTAACCGCTTCATACCCATTTACTACTGCATATATTCCAATGGACTGTCTGTCGCAAGCCACAAATCTAGGCTTGGCGGTTGCGTTGCCGAATCTTATATACGCACTTTCTATCCCCTTGCGACAAACACTCCGGGCGGGAAATATCCGCGTCCAACAAAGACTCAAACAGCTGCAGCTCGCAAGTGCAGGCATGGTTATACGGGGTGGCGATGTGCGAGATCGGACAATTATGCTCCGTAAAAACAAACTCGTCCTCGCTGTTTTTTTCCCATTCGACCATGTAGCCATTTTCGTTTTGAATGCCGGCAAGCAAAGAAACCCTCTCATGCAAGCTCTTTTCTGCCATCGCTCCCGCATACTTTTTGTATAATTTTTCTTGGCGGCGTTCGAACAATCGCTCTACCATCATTTCTCCTGATTCCTGCGCCAATTCATCAAGGAGATCGAGGGCAAGGGCGTGATAGTTATGCGGAAACAGGATGCCGGCACGCTCTGTCAGACGGAATAGGGCAGAGGGTCTGCCCATCGGCTGCCGTACCGTTCTCGACTCAATAAAACCATCGCGTTCCAGAGCGTCGAGATGGCGGCGGACTGCCATGGAAGTAATGTTGAGCTGCTCCGTCAGTTGTTTGGCGCTAAGCTCGTCATTCGTTTTCAACAAAAATAATATCGTCTCGCGGGTCGACATCTCTTCTTGGTGCAATGCAGTTCACCGCCTTGTTAGTAACGTCAGTTAGCGGCCGCCCGTTAAAGAGAGGCACATTGCTCAGAGCAATAACCATGATGCATGCTGTCGCATTCCTCGCAACAAATATGCTGCCGGTGACAAGCATCATTGGCGCAATTCATGTAACGATCGGAAGGTTTGCCGCAATGATGGCAACGTCCGACGATGATAGCTTCATCCGTATGGTTAATCGGCACGGATATCCGTTCATCGAATACGTAGCATTTGCCATCGAACAGTCTTCCTTTTGTGTCGGGATCTTTGCCGTAAGTTACGATACCGCCATCCAGCTGGTATACTTCCTGAAAACCCTCCTTCAGCAAAAAGCCGCTTAACTTCTCACAGCGGATTCCTCCCGTGCAATAAGTGAGAATTGGCTTGTCTTTATGTTCGCTCATAGATTCCCGTATCCATTGCGGGAATTCCCGAAAGCTCTCCACATCCGGCCGAATCGAATTGCGGAAATGGCCGAGATCATATTCATAACCGGTCCGGCCATCCAGCACGATGACATCGTCGCGCTGCAGCTGCTCATAAAATTGCTTGGGATTCAGCTTTTTGCCGCTTAGGGTATTGGGATCAAGATCCTTATCGTCAACACGGAAGGTAACCAGCTCTTTTTTGTAGCGCACGAACATTTTTTTGAAGGCGTGTCCATCCGCTTCGTCTATTTTAAACACGATGTCGGCAAAGAGAGGGTTCTGGCGTAAATCATGCATATATTGCTCTGTCTGTTCAACGGTGCCGGACAGCGTTCCGTTGATTCCTTCATCGGCGATCAATATTCGGCCTTTAATTCCGAGGTTCTTGCAATAATCCAAATGCTCCTGCGCAAATTGCTGGGCATCGGGAATGTTGACGTATTTATAAAAAAGCAGAATGGAGTAAGCAGATTGTTTGTTCATATCATTCACCCGGTTCATCATAGATTAGATTTAATAACTTATAGAATGCATCAGACTTAATAAACTTTTATTTATAAAAAGTATTGTAACATAACATGAAGTTCGTTTACACCTCTTCAACTATTTCCTGCTAAACGCTGACCAGATAGGGAACGGACGCGGACGTGGAAGAGAGTACAGCGCGTCTTGACGGAACGGCTCCTCTTTCATCCTTGATGCTTTTATCGCCGATCATTACTTGATATACTATAAGAAAGATATTTTTAAAGGAGACAACTTCGTGATTCATTCGTCTTTCTTTGCCTTATATGATGAGTAAAGGACGGTCTTGAGCATGAATTGCCGCTCCTTTTTTTTGTACAACCGAATGTTGGCCAATGAAAAGGCGGCGGCGTAATGGCGTAATTAAGGGGGGAGACATATGTCGGGTTTATATGAAACGGATGGGAACGACGTGCTCTTGCTTCCGCTCGGAGATCGTGCGATCATCGTTGATTGGGGCGGCAGCATCCACCCGTACACCCATGCCATGATCCGCGCTTTATGTTCGCAATTGGAGCGCAACCCGGTTCCGGGCATCGTGGAGGCTGTGCCGGCGTATACGACGGTTACTATTTTCTACGAGCCGATGGCATTGCGGGATCCGGTCACGGGTGAGCAATGGTCTCGCCGTGGCGGCAAGGGGATGCGCTCCCCTTTTGAGATCATCAAGGGGATCGTCAGCCGGATGGTGAAGAGTCTGGAAGCGGCGGAAGCGGGCCGATCGAGAATCGTGGAAATACCAGTGTGCTATGGCGGGGAATTTGGGCCTGATTTGCACGATGTTGCAGCGCACACCGGGTTGAGCACAGAGGAAGTCATTGAGATTCACTCGAGTCAGGATTACTTGGTATATATGATCGGATTCGCCCCGGGCTTTCCTTATCTCGGCGGCATGCCGGAGCGGATCGCCGTTCCCAGACGCAGCTCTCCAAGGCAAATCATTGACCCGGGTTCGGTCGGCATAGGCGGCAAGCAGACGGGAGTCTATCCGATTGCCACGCCCGGGGGATGGCAGTTGATCGGAAGAACCCCATTGAAGCTGTTCCGTCCCGATTATGCTGCGCCGAGCTTGCTCCAAATGGGCGACATCGTCCGCTTCCGGCCGATCGGCTCCGAACAATATGCCGCGTGGGAAGAGGATGTCATATGAGTCTATATATCTTAAAGCCGGGTCTTCTAACTACGATTCAAGATCAAGGAAGGTACGGGTATCAGCAGCAGGGGGTCATTGCCAGCGGAGCCATGGACTCTTTCGCCCTTCGCGCAGCGAATGTGCTGGCAGGCAATGAGCAGGGAGCAGCCGCATTGGAAATCACGCTGCGAGGACCATCCATCCGTTTCGAGGCTGATGCGCTTATCGCCATATGCGGAGGCAATCTAGCGCCATGTATAGGGGCACAGAAGGTTCCGTTATGGAGATCGGTCCTCGTTAGAGCGGGAGAGGCGCTCGAATTCGGTCCCTGCCTATCGGGCGCGCGCACTTATTTAGCCGTAGCGGGAGGAATCGATGTTCCTCTGGTGCTGGGGAGCCGCAGCACTTATTTGCGTGCGGGGTTAGGAGGATTCCAAGGCAGAGCGCTGCAGGCCGGGGATGTGCTCCGCTGCGGTGCTGCTTCCGGCCGTGCGGCGGCATACATGAGGAATCATCTGGGGGCGCTGGAGTCAGAGCCCTTTGCGGCTGCGTCTTGGTTTATCGGTTTTTCATCCCGTCCCTTATATGCGCAAGATCCGGTAATCCGCTTTGTGGAAGGCCGTGACTTCAGACATTTTACCGAAGAGAGCAAGAGGGCTTTTGTCAGCCGGCCATTCCGTGTCACACCACAATCAGACCGGATGGGCTTCCGCTTGGAGGGAGCGGATCTCCGATTGAAAGCGCCTTGTGAACCGATCTCCGCAGCGGTGTCGTTCGGTACGGTGCAAGTCCCTCCGGAAGGGAACCCGATCGTATTAATGGCGGATCGGCAGACGATAGGAGGTTATCCGAAGATAGCGCAGGTGGCAAGTGTCGATCTTCCCATGCTGGCCCAAGTGAAGCCGGGGGAACGCATACAGTTTGCCGAAATATCGTTGGAGCGCGCGGAGGAACTGTATGTGGAAGCGGAGCTGTCATTTGCTCAGATGGAAAAAGCGATCGGACTTTATCTCATGAAAGAGAGGGGCGTTTAAATGTATACGGTCGATCTGAACTGTGATATGGGGGAAAGCTTTGGCGCCTATACGTTGGGGAACGATGAGGCCATTCTCGATATGGTCACGTCTATTAACATTGCTTGTGGTTTTCATGCCGGAGATCCGCGCACCATGAGAAGCACGGTAAATATGGCTTTGGAGAAGCAAGTGGCTGTCGGCGCGCATCCCGGACTGCCGGATCTGGCAGGCTTTGGGCGCCGTAACATGGATATTACGCCACAAGAAGCATACGACATGACGGTATATCAAATCGGCGCCTTGGACGGGTTCATTCGGGCCGAAGGCTGCAGCATGCAGCATGTCAAGCCGCATGGCGCGCTATATAACATGGCCGCGCAGAACGGCAAGCTAGCCCAAGCGATTGCCGAAGCCGTATATAAGGTGAATCCCGAGCTGGTTCTGTTCGGTCTCTCGGGCAGTGAATTGATTCGTGCCGGAATCCGGGCAGGGCTGAAGACGGCCAGCGAAGTGTTCGCCGACCGGACCTACTGCCGCGATGGAAGCCTTACCCCGAGAAGCGAACGGGATGCATTGATTACCGACCCGGCGCAGGCAGTGGCGCAGATTATCCAGATGGTGAAAGAGGGAACCGTACGTTCGCGAGAGAATATGGAGATTAAGCTTAAGGCAGAGACCATATGCATACATGGAGATGGAGCGCATGCGCTGCACTTTGCCGCGCGCATCCGTGACATGCTTCTATCTGAGGGAGTCCAGCTTAAAGCTGTGCGCGATCGTAAACCTGATTGAAATTCCAATGATATCATTATTTAGATATATACAGATCGGAGAGACTGCCATGGAGTGGGAAACAGTCTACAAGAACTATCTGACATCGCTTACAGCGGTTGCGTACCGCATGCTTGGTTCCTTGGCCGACGCGGAAGATATCGTGCAGGATGTGTTCATCGAGGTGAAGCAGCGCGACATGGAAGAGGTCCGCAATATGAAAGCCTACTTGACCAAAGCGGTAACCAATCGTTGCATCAGCTTCATGACATCGGCCCGTAAAAGGAGGGAAGTGTATGTTGGTCCGTGGCTGCCCGAGCCTCTGATCAATCTGACAGAACAGGATCCGATGGAGGTGGCGGTGAAGCATGAATCCATTTCGTACGCGGTTCTCGTCCTGCTTGAACAATTGAACGCCGTCGAAAGGGCCGTGTTCATTTTAAGGGAAACGCTTGCTTATAGTTACAGTGAGATCGCTCGGATATTAGATAAGTCAGAAGAGAATTGCCGTAAAGTTTACAGCCGCGTCAACAAGAAGCTGCGTCAAGAACTGCCTGCGGCTTCTCCCCATACGGAAAAAGAAGAAGCGCTCATCCAAGCCTTCATACTTGCATCCAAAACAGGCGATTTCGCTGACGTAATTCGCATGGTTACCGATGACGCCCTGCTCATTATGGATGGCGGCGGCAAAGTTCGCTGCGCTTTACGTCCGATTATAGGCAGGCAGCGCATCATGGCGCTATTGAATGGAATTGTGCCGAGAGGGTATTTCGAAGGGGGGCTTCTCCCTGTCGAAGTTAACGGCCAGAGAGGAATGGTGCTTGTCAGAAATGGCAGTCCGGTTCTCGCGATATGCTTTGGCTGGGGCGCGAAGCCGGGAGAGCAGGAGCGTCTCGTACGCATGTTTTTCATATCGAATCCTGACAAGCTCGAACGCATTGAGCCTCTTAAAGTTTGGTAAGAATTTCAGGCCCATTGTCGGTAATGGCAACGGTATGCTCATATTGGACACAAATCGAGCGGTCGACCGTTCGCGCCGTCCAGCCGTCACTCTCCACATAAGCTCGCCAGTCGCCAAGCGTGAACATCGGTTCGATCGCGAGCACCAGGCCATTTTTTAATTGGGGCCCCATCCCTTGTCTGCCATAGTGGGGAACAGCCGGCTCCTCCCACAGATCCTTGCCGATCCCATGGCCCGTAAATTGTCTGACATTGCCGTATCCGTGGCGTTCCGCATACGAATCAATTGCATACCCGATATCTCCGACGCGGTTGCCGGCAACAGCCTGTTCAATTCCAAGAAGCATGCTTTGATGACAGTCCTTCATCAGCTGCGCGATGTCCGCGGACACGGTACCGACGGCATACGTCCAGCCAGAATCGCCATGGTAACCGTTGTAGAACGCTCCGAGATCAAGGGTGACGACATCTCCATCCTGCAACGGCACATCATCCGGAAACCCATGGCAAATGACATCGTTTTTTGCCACGCAGATAGAGGCAGTGAACCCATGATGTCCTTTGAAGCTGGGGACTGCTCCTCTTGCGCGAATATGTTTTTCCACCATTTGATCGATGGCAACCGTCGTTATGCCGGGCTTAATCATGTCTGCTATTAACGCATGACACTCAGCCACGATTCGGCCTGCCTCCCTCATGATTCCAATTTCCTGATCGGATTTCAAGATCATCATCGTATTTCCTCCAGCTTCATTGCATTCTTTTTTTGCACATAGTTATAGCGGTTGCGGCATTTCGCACTGCAGAACTTGTTTACTTTGGCCCGCTGATAAGGAATAAACCAGCCGTGACATTGGATGCAGCGCTGCAGCTCCAACTGCTCCGTCTCCATAGCCTCAAGCAAACTCAGGATGGCTTCCATATAAATTCGTCTCCATTGATGCGGCGGATCTACGAACTCGGTATGAAGCAGAAAGGGAGGGGCGCCGCCGCCCTTGTCGGGATGACCGCTTGAAGCACGGGCAGACAAAGTTGCAGGCGGGGTAATGCTTAATTTAAGACGAACTGCATGATAATGTTGAAAGGCGTCATTGATTCGTTGCACGGTATCGGCAGTTAATGCCTGTTTGGCTTGAACGGATTGTGCAAGCAGCAGCAATAGACTTTGCAGCTCTTGTTCCAGACTGCTTGTTCCTATCTGCTTGTCATGCTCTGGCATCTGATTGAGTACGCTTAGAAAAAAATTCGGACGAGACAGGACGGGACTCAATACTGGCATCTCCTCACGGTTTCATCTTTTTCAATGGATTGATGTGGTTAATCCATTTATAACAGAACGTGATCATGAAGTCAAATTTCGATAAAGGTAAGCCGGTTTCGTCTCTTGCCTCATTCTCCCCTTTATTCAGAATGGCAGATTTTCTTTGTCATACGAACCAATTTCGCGAGCATAAGGCGTATGCCGTTACGCAAATCATGGCATGACGCGGCTGATTACAATGCAGTTAACCAGCATCGTCTTGGACACGCTCACTCCTGAAGGAAGGGGAGAATGGAGCAAAGGGGCTAATGAAGCGAATTATCGTCAATCCGATCGCGCTATTGCACAATACATGATTTTGTTGATCGAGTTTGATGTCACAAATTCAGCACTCATTTTGTCAAATAGGTGAAAGGTAAGCGATGAGAAGTCATCTCTTGCTTTATCAATGCCAATACCCGAGGAGGAATTGTACATGGACACGAGATTTAAAATGGAAGAGGTAAACCCTAAAGGCTATGCGGGGATGATCGAACTAGAGAAGGCCCAAATGTCTGCCGGCATCGATAAGCGAATGAAGGAACTAATCAAAATCCGTGCCTCCCAAATCAATGGCTGTGCATTTTGCATCGACATGCATACGAAGGACGCGCGCAAGCTAGGCGAAACGGAGCAGCGCATTTACGCGCTTAACGCATGGCGTGAAACGCCCTTCTTCACTCCGGAAGAGCGGGCCGTGCTGGCTTTAACGGAAGCAGTCACCTTAATAACCGAAGGTCATGTGCCTGATGAGGTATACAAGGAGGCGCGCCGTTATTTCGATGAAAAGGCAACCGCAGAAATCATTATGGCTATCGCTACCATCAATGCATGGAACCGAATTGCCATCTCGTCAAGAAAAATGCCTGCCTGTAAATAGAATAACGGTAAGGCAAGAATCGCCGCTTTGCATGAAGGGTAACTTAACTTTTTTATAACCCTTTATGTTTCATGGTAAGTTAAGATGAAAAACACAAAGAGCCAGGACAAACGCAGCCATAAGCTGCAAGCTCTCTCTTTATAGGGGGGGCTTTTTGTGTTTACATTCATCGATCAGTCGGAGGTTTCATGAGAAAAAAATATGTGAAAATCAGTCTAGCGGTTTTGTTGTCATTTGCGATTATTGCAATAGGCTATACGATTTACATTTATCGTGCTATGGAAAAAACGGCGGAAGTCATGCAGATTACGTTTGATGAGGCGGGAAAGATAAAATGGATAAAATCAATCATGCTTATGCATATGGCGGAGCTGAAATGATGAAAAAAACGGTCGAACGCTTTTTGAATCATTCGATCGATTACGTCATTCAGACAAACATGGAGGGGTTAACTCAGCTTGTTGATGTTTTCGGAGGAATCGAAGTGGTTAATGGCTTTGCCTTTGACCAAATGGATCAATACGGAAGAAAGAAACATCATTACGACAAAGGGCAGATTCAATTGGACGGGGAGAGGGCGCTGCACTATACCAGAATGAGGAAATCGGACCCTAAAGGAGATTTGGGGCGAAATGAACGCCAGCGGCAGGTTCTAACCATTTTACTGCAAAAAACGGCATCGTTATCTTCTGTATTTAAGGTCGAAGAAATATTGAACATCATGGGAGAAAATGTTAAAACAAATCTCTCTTTTGATGAAATGAAATCCTTTTTCCTGCAGTTCAAAAAAGACTGGAACGACTATCAGATTGGATCGCTGGAGATAACAGGCTCCAACCAAATGATTCATGGCATTTATTATTATCACGTATCTGAGGAAGAGCGCGAGCGTGTTTCCGCCCAATTGAAGGAACATGAGTCTACGCAAGCAAGAGACGGTGTTTAGGAAATCGTTGCGAAGCGGATGATTGATCGAACTCATGCCGGCCCGTAATTACTTCTAGAGGAAAGCAGTATCTGAATTCCTTACAATCATCGCTGTCGATCAGCGCGGGTTGCTGCGCTCCCCATAGAGTTGAAAAAAGGGTATTGTTACTAATAACAAGGCCGGAGCCATCTGAAGCTGTCCTCATATAATATTGAAACCTATCTTATTTCTGCTCCCTTTTGCTAGAATGATAAGTTTTAATAAACCATTTTGAGAAGGAGGACAGGCCGATGAACGCATTACCCGGCAATTATGTTATCGCCATCGAACGAGCGATAAGAAGAGTCAGCTTTGTCGATACAGATACGTTAACAGTAGCTCAACAAATCAGTATCGATGGCGACATTATGGATGTAGCGATTACGAGCGATTTTAATAAAGCGGTTATAAGCGCCTTTTTGACTCAGCAGCTGTTTGAGGTCGATTTGCGAACGGATCCTCCATCCGTCGTCCATACTTTCCAATCGCCCACCGCGCTGGAAGACGTGGCTCTCAGTGCCGATAACCGCTTTGCCGTAAGCGTGGACGGAACTTCCGTCGGGCAGCTGAATATGGTGTCATACCGTCTTGGGCACGGAGACGGCAGCTGGATCCCTGCGGATGCGCAAGCGGTGGCGATCTCCCCCGACTTGAGCGGGCGAATCTTGACTGCCCGCTATGATGCAGGCAGGGTGCGGCTGTATTTCATCGACAACGCGGGCATGCTTACGGATACGGGGAGCGAAGTGATGGCAGGCGACACGCCGCTCAACCTTGCCTACACGCCCGACGGCCGATTTTGCTTTGTGGCCAACTTCTTCGCCGATGAAATTGTCGTGCTGTATACCGGAAACCCCGCTTATTTCGGAGAAACGAGCCGAGCGCCAGTCATCGGGCACCCGCAGACTATCGTTGTATCCAAAAATGGACAGCGAGTTTACGTTCTGACCACGCAGGAGGTCGCTAGCTTCGAGTTCGATCCGGTGGCCCAGAGATTGCTCCTGACGGGGCGTTTCAATCATAACCTGAATATTGTCAGCTATTTCGGCGTAGAACGTATGACGCTGGATGCCACGGAGACGAAGCTAATCATCTCTGGTCAAAACCAGCTTGCCGCCTTCGACCTCACAGGCACTCTCTTGGGGATCGTGCCGGGCGTGCAGTCCGATGGAGGAGTGGCTGCCGGACAAACAAGCAACCGCCTGCCTCTCGACACTTGATTAGCGGTTTCTCTTTCTGGTAAACTTCGGTCGATACCCCGCTCCCCCTGTGCAGTCTCGATATTACGCCGGATAGCCGATGAACTCGGACGAGACCCTGCTGTATATTTTGACTTTTGTGCCCCGGTACTCGAGAAGACTGGTAGCTTTTACGACAACCGGAGAACAACTATATGGTCCAACCGGAGACTTTGCCCCCGGAGTCGCCATCTGTAAACCCATGTAACGGTGAGTTCCCGAGCGACTGAGGTTTATCCAATTACATTTCCATTAAAATGAACGTGCCCTTGACGCTTCCCGCCGGAAGGTTAAGGGCTTTTCCGGTCAATCCATATCATAAGATTAAATAAACAAGCCTACTTCCAAGATAGAGCACACTTTATGTATGATATAAAAAAACCCCCAAATGATTGAGGGCGCGTGAACTTAAAAGATCCGCCGCCGTCTCCGCGGCGTCTCCAACAATACAATGGCCAAAAGATCGAAGAGCACCAGAGGCAATATAAATGGAACGAATGAAGTATGCACCTTTTTGGCGTGCTTCACCGAATTAACTTTTAAATATACTTTTTTCTGATCTACTTTCACAATCGTGCCCGTATATACATTTCCGTTCTTGGCTGTTACTCGAACGAATTTGTTCAAGTACTTCACGCTTTTCTTGTAATGGGATACAGAAGGCATGGAACGATCCTCCTTTACGCTTTTTATTGGTTATGTTATGTGTGTCATCAGCGAAGAGTGCGGGCTTCAAAAATTAAGATTTATGGAGGAGAATGAACATGAATATGCGATATGCAGAAGAGCCGCCCATTCCTAACCATATTTACTGCCTGTATGAGGTATTTGCTATGGCGATATTTCACAATATGAAACGGTCCGGAAAGCGGTTGCAGGGAATGGAATGAGATCAGTGACGACAAGCTGCATTTTGTGGTCATGCTCTCGATGTATGAAGGCAAATACATATTAATCAGACACCAAGACAGAGCATTATGGGAATACCAGGCGGCCGGAGAGAGCCTGGGGAAGAGATTCTCCATACAGCAGGCAGGGAACTGTATGAAGAGACGGGGGGGACAAGCCAGTGAATGATGCAGAACAGCTCAAGCAATTTTTTCATTCGCAAGCAGACCTGTTGGAGGAATTGAAGCTAGTGGAAAGCTTGAACTTGCCTGAATGCTATATTGCGGCAGGATATGTTCGCAACCGGATTTGGGATATGCTGCACGGATACGAGATGTCCGAGCTGAATGACATCGATGTCGTCTATTACAATGTGGAGGATATTACAGAAGCAACGGACATCCTTTTCGAGAACCAATTGATCGAGGTGACGGGAAATGAAAAATGGTCAGTTAAAAATCAGGCGCGGATGCATCTGAGAAATAATAACGCGCCTTATAAGTCTACCGATGATGCTTTACGCTACTGGCCCGAGACCGCGACGGCTGTAGGAGTGAGATGGCGTGCTAATGAGATTGAGATTTGCAGGCCTTATGGCTTGGAGGATTTATTTCAGATGCATGTCAGAAGGTGTCCGTTATTTGAAGACGTACATTTTTTCAGAGAACGTGTTCATGCAAAGAGATGGCTGGAAAGATGGCCGTTATTGAAATTAATAGAATCCTAAAATTATAGGCTCAGCTTCGAACACTACGAAATAAGTGACAAAGCATGGAATTATTATTAGAAAAACACTTAAAAAAGGCACTCACACATATTAGTCATATCTAAAATGTAAGTGCCTTTTACCATTAGCCGGCAGGATGATTTTTGATTGACGCAGCTCATCTAATGCTGAACGACTCAAATGAGTCGTATTTCCATTTCCTGATACTGTGGCCGGTTAAAATCTTTCCCACTTTGCTTATCAATGAAGATATACCGCTCATCAATTTCAAGTTTGCGAAATTTCTTAATCTGCCGGTCTGGGTTTTGATCTTTAGCCGAAACGCGCGCATACTCCAGTCGTGTCATAAAGTATGTATGCTTTCTGACAGTAGCCAGAGATTGTAAAGATTTGTACATAAACTAATGGAAGGGTATTTTACAATCCTTTTTGATAATATTGGGTCATCACTTCTTCAGGAACCATGCTTCCACCCGTCCCCCAAATAATATGTGTACCCTTACTCATTTTTTTCGTTAAATTATGCTTCAGTAAATAATCGATTCCCTCTTTACATAATTTAATTGGTCCTATCATGCCTGCTAGTGCGGAAGGTTCTAAATGAATCCCCTCTGTATCGACTAGTTCCTTTAGCAACTTATACAACTGTTCATCGCTAACCGTATAATTACCGCTTAAAAAAGGTTCTATAGTTTTACCCACAAATCCAGATGCCTTTCCTACCGCAAGTCCATCCGCGTCTGTTACATTGTCAATACCAACATCTTGTACAGAAATTTTATCATGAAGTCCAGTCATTAAACCAAGTAACATACATGGAGAGTGGGTAGGTTCTGCAAAGAAACAGTGAACATAGTCTTGATACAATAACTTCAAACCAAAAGCTATGCCTCCAGGACCACCACCTACCCCACATGGAAGGTAAACAAACAAAGGATGATTTTCATCTATTGTTATCTCTAATCCTTCTAATTGTTTTTTCAATCGAGACGCTGCCACTGCGTATCCTAAAAATAGGTCGTGAGAATTTTCATCATCCACAAAATAACATGTAGGGTCCCCATCTGCTTGGATTCGACCTTCTTCTACTGCTTTACTATAATCAGCTTCATATTCAATAACTTTAACATTTTTGTTTCGAAGCAAATTTTTTTTCCAGTGTTTTGCATCAGCTGACATATGAACAGTCACATTAAAACCTAACTTTGCACTCATGATGCCTATACTAAGTCCTAAATTTCCAGTCGAGCCTACTGCGATTGAATATTGTGAGAAGAATGTTCGAAACCTATCACTATCTAAAATCGAATAGTCATCTTGAATTGTTAACAATTGATGTTGAAAAGCTAACTCTTCTGCATGTTTGAGAACTTCATAAATCCCTCCTCTTGCTTTTATAGATCCTGATATAGGAAGGTGACTATCACACTTTAGCAATAATTCGCCTAATATAGGTTGTTGATAATCCTGTTCTAAGGATTGTTTCATGGAAGGTATTCCTACTAAGGGAGATTCTATGATACCATTCATCTTTTTGGTTTCTGGGAAAACCTTGGCGATATATGGAGCAAAACGTTTCAGCCTTTCCTCTGCATCCTTTACATCCTCTTGAGTAAGGGGGGATTTTTTAATTCCTGTTTGGAATTTTTCGATAGCAGGATTGATCCAAAATACTTCCTCCATCGAAATGATCTTGTTTAGTAAAGGGTATTGGTCTTTGCACATTCGTATATCTTTGCTCTCAATCTCCTTCATTTGTCTGATCCTCCTCATTTTCTTGTATCAAGTTGTGCAATGAATTATAATTAAATGAATTTAAATACAGTTTAACACACAATGACCTTTGTGTTAATTTGAATTTACTTTATTTAAATTAAATTTAACATTCCATTAAGGAGTATTCGATTATGGGAAATATAGACATTGGTAAGAAAGTTGAAAAATATAGAAAAGCTAAAGGATTGAGTAGTAGAGAGTTAGCAAAATTAGCTGAAATTACACCTTCAATGTTAAGCCAAATTGAACGAGGTTTGGCGAATCCTTCTATTCAAACCCTAAAGGTCTTGGCTAAAACCCTTGATGTTCCAACTTTTAGTTTTTTACTTGAAGAAACAAATACGGATGATTTAATTGTACGATCCAGCAAACGTAAGAAAATGATCATTGATAATTTGTCTTATGAGTTATTGTCACCTGATTTTACGGGTAATCTGGCAACGGCGATAATGAATGTTCCTCCGAATACTTCTTCATCAGAGAAACTTCTAGAACATAGAGGAGAGGAAGTAGCATTTATTTTAGAAGGAAAAATTAGGGTGTACTTGGATGAAGAAGAATATCTATTAGAAGCTGGTGATAGTGTGAAAATACCAGCAAATTTAAAACATAAATGGGAAAACAATTTTAGTCAAAATGCAGTTGTATTATTTTCAGTTACCCCACCCGCGTTTTAATGTAGATAAATGTAAAATATTATTCCACAATCGGGCGCGATTGTGGAATAATTAAATCCCAATTTCTCATTTATATGACTGGAAATTGGGGTTTTTTCGATCTTCTTGAAATTGAGATAGTGAGCAGAATTACTCTTGTTATAGTGAATCCCATATTTATCATGCAGTATCCTTATATCCCAACGATCTTGTTTTCATCTTCAATGTTCACAGACTTTTCACTTATGAGGAGGTTTCCACTAACTCTATAATAACAAGGGTAAAAGAAAGGATGATGGAAATTGCCAACAACTAAGAGAGAAGATTTTTATTTTGGGTTGATGATGTGCTTTGGAATGGTCGTAATCATGACGCTTTATAATTTAATTAGAAATGGCTTGATTGGCACGGTATCTCTGAAAGGTATACTTTTTCAATTTATTCTAGGCTTTATTATTGCTTTCTTATTGGAATTATTTATTGTGGGTCCGGTTGCTAAGAAAATTGCTTTATCATTACCATATGACAAATCTAGGAAGGTATTTGTAATTCTATCTATTTCATTTTTTTATGTGATTGGAATGGTTCTCTTTATGTCTCTTTATGGATTGGGGGCTGCTTACTTTTCTAACAGCTTGATTGGAGAATCATTACTTGAAAGTTACTTTTCGATAGTTTTTAAAAATTTTATTTTTGCTTTCCCTCTACAACTTATAATTATGGGACCGCTTGTGCGGTATTTATTTATTAAATTCGTTAAAGATAACAGAATTACGGCATCTTTAAGCTAAAATATATTCAACTAAAGGAGATCGATAGTTACACAAACCGAAGCCAGTCTAATGTAGTGTAGTGCTTTAGAAAAGGTAAATGAGCCCATCACCGTTGTTCGGAAGCAACTTAATTTCCAATTCCAAAGAGGATGGGCCATAATGGTACTGATAAAGACCGTGTAGGATTAACATTTATGTTCCTATCATCGGCGAGTTCTTCTGCTTGGTGTTCGTAAAGCTATAGTGTCCCGTTAATTAAATAGAACACAGTGCAATCCTCTCATAGTAAGTGTATCTAAAATAAAGTAAATCGTCTTATGAGATAAGATTACTTTGAACATTCCATGGCGGTCGGCTTACGAAACTTTCATGGATGAGGTGTCGCATTTAGCTTGACAATCCGTCATTTTGCGAACGAATCCACCATCCACTTTGAGAATTTTTCTTTTTCTTCAAATTGCGGATAATGAGCGGATTGGCCGTACGTTATAAATTCCTTTTTATTTGCATCGATCTGATCAAAGTATATTTTGGCTGATTTCATGGAAGTCATGTAGTCGTATTGTCCCATTATAAAATACACCGGTAAATCTAGTTCTGTGATGATCGTAGGCAGAGGTTTTTTGAATGCTTGCCCTATTAAAATTTCTTGTACATAGGATACGCCACGGCTATAACGGATGCGATCTAATAAGTTATACTCCGGTCCGAACAATAAACCATTATCCATGTCCGCATTAGCATCGATCAGTCTTGCGGCACCGCCATATTTTCGAACATAATGGCGTGGAGTTAACATATCGCCGCTTTGAACTTTTTCAGTTAACCCTTGCAAATACTCGACGTCGGTTGTATTACCGCTCAATTTTGCTTGATCAATCGTGAAATTCAAACCATCCAATTCGCTTTCTAAGGTATTGGACATCTGTCCAATGCCGATATAGGCTTCATATTTTTCAGGAGCTTGTTGCGCAGCCTGCATGCCAATATATGTTCCAAAGGAATGGCCGACTAGTATGACCTTCTTTTGGTTGAAACGAGTGGATATGTAATCCGTCACAGCCAATAAATCTTTCACTAACAGATCTGTCGAAAGGTTGGAATAATCTTCTCCGAAGTGATAAGATTTCCCGCTAGCTCTTTGGTCGTAACGGACAATCGTGAAATTCTTCTCCAATAGGTCTTGGTATTTGGTTACATAGGGTATTTCCGAAACACCTGGACCCCCGTGTACAAAAATTACAATAGGATTGTTCTTATCCTGACCTCGTATCATCAATTCATGACCGGTGCCATTCATTTCGACTTGCTCGAGTACGCTTATGCTGTTTACGCCGTCTATTTTGGGAGTCCATGTGGGGAAAATCAATGCTACCCCAACAAGTAAAATAATAGTTGCTCCCAAATAAAGCAGAACTTTTCTTACCTTTTTGATAGTCTCATCTCCCTAGTCTTGTATGAATGAATATGGAATAACATCGTCCTGCATTGAAATCTATGACGCAAAAGATCATTTGATCAGTTTGAGCCGCGCTCTCGTATATATAAAATAATTGTAATCGAGGAAAGATTTTTGGGGAGACGTACAAACGTCGGGATTTTTACTAGACCCGGGACGGGGAAGGAGAGTCAAAATCAATTCCAGCGGTACACCCACCTATTAGTAACTTTATATTCCTCATTTGGCGTCTATTTTGCTGACCCGTATTCTCCTTGGCAACGAGGCAGAAGCCGGCTGAGACGATTTGAATGGAGCATACGGTTCATTATTTTTCAAGCATGAGTATAATACTTGGGCGATCTTCCCACAAACATGACCAATGGCTTTTCTCTTTGCCATTTTCCGCTCAACTAAGCATTGGCAGTAGTCGAGGAAACGCCTCAATAACTACGCAAAAAAACCTGCCATTTCGACAGGTTGAATAATCGATAAGTATGCAGTGCCCAAAACATGGAGCGCCTCATTTCTGTTAAAGAAGTCCAAGAGGTCGTTTCCTTCTGGCTCCAAACCTATTCTGGGCGGTTGTTCCCTTAGAGGTCACTGCACAATGTATATATACGCCTATTAGCGGCGAGCTGTGTTTAATCTATAATATTCGAATTTGATCATTAATTCTTCCCTTGCTTAGTCCTCCGTGATAACATATTACGGATTCAATGTTAAGATCCAGATATTTTTTCAACGAGAGTCGAGCTTCCTCTATATCGAGTGTTGTTGGCTCATGAATTCCTCCAAGTATTCCGTTTACACTATACATCGAATCCCCAGCAATGAGAGTTTTACTTCTTCTCAAATATAGGCTGATATGACCGGGAGTGTGCCCAGGAGTGTGGATGATTCGAATTCCGCCGCAAAACGCAAGTTCCTGGCCATCGATTAAGGTATTGTCCACCCTACCCTTGGGGGGATTTTTTATTTGTCCGTCTTTTAGAAGAGGTAGTTCTCCTTGAATATAAGGTTTATCCAGTTCGTGTGCGTAGACCTGAACTTTACTGCCACACTCCCGCAAAATCTCAGGTAGACTTCCTATATGATCTATATCCTGATGTGTCAAAATCACAATTTTTACCTTGTCGAGTGACACTCCGACCTTCTTCATAGCCATTCTTAAATCTTCTATTTGTCCTGGGAATCCGGTGTCTATTAACACGGCCATTTCTTGATCCCACAAAAGGGTTGGGTTGATTGTATTCCCGTGAAAGTCCAGCTCAAGCATGTGAACTCCATTCGAAATTTCCACGTTTTTCAGCTCCTTTATATGCATAGCTATTAAACATCACGGTATAAGTTTTATGAAATGCAAACTTATTTTTATACGTAAAAATATATTATTACGAAACCTATTTATATGTCAATAAATTACATTCACCCAACCGCAATCCAAACAAACCAAACAAAATTGCAAAATGTTTATCCTGCCCCGTGCTCATGCTGGCACACGACCATGGATTTGATCATGTGGTGCCCGCAGACGGGTATCCTGAGTACACCTTATATCGCATTATGGAATGTCCGGATATAACGGTCTGGATTGAAACGGTTCCCGTTCAACATATAGCGAGCTGTCATACATAAGCAAAGAAGCTGTTCAACGATGATTGAACGGCTTCTTATTTTCATATAATATTATTATAATGATAATCATTATCAATAAAATGGAGGGGGATATGACATCCCAAAAGCGACGGAACGGAGTGAGATTTATTGAACACGACAGACTTTCATTATAACTTCAATACCTTTTTCGATGAACTGGCATTGCAGCGGCAGCATGCGGGACGCACCGAGCATCTGCCATTCCATTCGCGAATCGGCGAAGGGATGATCCGCCGCTTTGTGCCTCGCTTCGATATGGAAGTGGTCATATCCGATTATCGGCTGCATCGGGACCGCGCAATCAGCCTTCCTTCCGGTACGGCCATGGTGGAATTGAGCTATTGCTTGCAAGGCACGAGACGGGCCCATCTGGCAGGGACTTGGCACGAAACCGCCTCTGACAGCTGCACGCTGCAATTTATGGATGATGTGGATGCGCGCTTCGAAATGAATGGAGACGAAGCGTATGTCATGCTCGGCATCGGCATCCCCGTACCGACCTTTCATCACTTCATGGAGGAAGGGAACGGCGCGCGCTCGATCAGCTTTGATCACATTCTCGGCGGAGAGTCTTTCCGCATGTTCCGGGAGACGATCGAGCCGTCTGCCTCGGTTATCGTCAAACAAATCATACAATCCGCCAATACGGCGAATACCCGGAATCTGGAGCTGGAGTGCAAGGTGCTGGAACTATTGTCTTTGGCGTTCCGCTCATTCCTGTTCGAAGGAAAGGCGGAATCGTCGAGGCTGTCGCGCACCGATGTGGAGAGAATTAAGCAGGCCCGGGATATTATGCTGGCGAATATGTCGGAGCCGCCCTCTCTCCTCGAGCTGTCCCGGATGATCGGCATGAACGACTATAAATTGAAGGTTGGCTTTAAAGAAATGTACGGAACGACCGTATTCGGTTATTTGCGCGGCAAACGGTTGGAGAAGGCTTGCCTCTTGCTGCAGCAAGGGGAAGTCAATGTGAATGAAGCCAGCTGCGCTGTCGGGTACTCGAATCCGAGCTACTTCGCGGAAGCATTCCGAGATAAGTATGGCATTAATCCTGGCGAGCTCGTCCGGCGTTGACCGGCGGGATTCGCCGTACTTACATGTCCGGATGCAGACTGAACCGGGAGTGCAATTGCCAGATAAGTTCCCTGCGGCTTGTAACGCCTGTTTTGCTAAATATCGATTTCAAATGGTCCTGTACCGTATAGGCAGAAATATGAAGCGATCGGGCAATCTCGGCAGTGGACAAGCCTCTTGCGACCAGCATGACAATTTCTTTCTCGCGCACCGTCAATCCATATGCTTCCGCAATGAGCGGCAGGATGTCGGATGCGGTGGCGGGTTCGAACCAGACGGCCAGTTGGATGGAGGCATCCGAGCCCTGCAGCTTGCTGGCGCGAATCGTGACGAATGGCCCGTCGGGCATCCGAATGCACACCTTTGCCAATGAGGAGGTGCGCCCGGGGACGGCTGCCGACTCCGAAAGCGCGCGGGAACAGACCGCCCGCACCGGCCGCGGCAGGGTCAGGTGCTCGATTCGTTCCCACTGCCGCAGCAGGGAGAGCCAATGCTCGGCCGTTGCATTGGAAGAGATAGGGCGCAGCTGCTCGGTGAGAATTAATATCCCCGGTTCCGCTGCCTTCCATTTTTCTTCTTCGTCCGGCACCGTCAAGCTTGCCTTACGCATAAATCTGGCCATGGACGGGACGAGGGAAGAGAGGAATGCACGCTCTGTCTTATCGAATAACGGATGCTCATGATCACGGTATAACGTTAAATAACCCCAGCAAGCCCCTTCGCATACTAATGCGGCCCTCAGTTCATCCATGAAGCCGGCGGGGAGCAAAATATCCCGGTACCGCGCGCTTCGCTCCAACCGGCCTTCCGTCGCTTCGCTTAATGTTGCGACGGGGTCGGACGCCTGTGCCAATGTATGATAAGCATTAAAATCTTCGGCCTTGCGCATATATTCGTACTCGAACAGTCTGTGGTGAATCGTTTCTACTCCTTCTTCGGTGACGGCCCCTGTCGACAGCAAGGTGTGCGGGTCCACAGCGGTGCAGCAGGCTGCCGTGAAGGGCACCGCCTCGCGCAAATGCCGCAGCAACTCTATTCTATAATGATGTGAAGCAGGAGAACTCTCTGCAAGAGCTAACAGCTTCTGCTTGATTGCATTCATTTTCGCATTCATCTTCGCATCCATGTCGTATACGTATCTCCTCGGTTGCATTCTCTCGTTCATCGCTTCACAATCCCAGCTTTGTGGGATGGTGCTTCTGCCCTATATCGGTATAATTGAGAATAATTCTTACTGTCAGTGTACAGCATGCGTGGGCAGTTGGAAAGATAAAACGACAGGAGCGATGATGATGAATAACCCGCAATCTCCGATGAGCTGGGATGATCCAAACGCATATCGGTATGCCACCTGCATGCTTGTGCTTCATTTCGTTCAGGGCTTGCCGCAGAAGCGGGAGCTGCTCCGCCGTATCGCCGGGCATCTTAGCCCGGGAGCGCCGCTATTTCTGGCCTCGCTGAACGGCAATCCGCATACGCAGGAATTCGCCGTACAGATGAGGGCATGGAAAAGCCACATGCTTGAGCATGGCATCCCCCTTCAGGAATGGGAGCAATTCGCAGCCTCGATCGGTCAGGGCAGCGATCCGGTTCCCGCATCCGCGGTGGCGGAACTGCTGGCGGAAGCGGGCTTCACGCAAGCGACGCATTATTTTGGCTCCTATTTAATCGACGGATGGTTTGCCGTAAAAGCATAATAAAGGATGGGACAGCGATGAAGGACAACATTGTAGTAGTAGGCGGGTATGGACATGTGGGGAAGATGATCTGCAAGGAATTGGGCGATCTGCATCCTGGCAAGGTGTATGCGGCAGGCCGCAATTTCGAACGCGCAGAGCAGTTCTGCCAGTCAACCTCCGGTAAAGTCAAGCCTTTGCAGTTGAACGCCCAAGGGGCAGCCGATCCGAACTTGCTGGCACGTGCCAAGCTCGTAATGATGTGCCTGGATCAGACGGACACCGCTTTCGTCAGCTCCTGCTTCCACAGCGGCACGCATTATATAGATGTGTCAGCGAACCGTTCCTTTCTCGAGCAGGTGGAACACAGGCGCAAAGAAGCCGCGGCGAACGGCGCCACGGCCATACTGAGCGTTGGCCTTGCGCCAGGCTTGACCAATCTGATGGCGCTGCAAGCGCAGCGGTTGATGGATGAGACGAAGTCAATCGATATATCCATCATGCTTGGCATGGGGGATCAGCATGGCCAAGCCGCCATCGAATGGACGGTAGATAACCTGAATACGAGCTTCGAAGTCATCGAGGATGGCTGCCCAATAACGGTCGCCGGCTTCACGGACGGGAAGCAGATAGACTTTGGAGCCGAGTGGGGACGCAGAACCGCTTACCGGTTTAATTTTTCGGATCAACAGACGCTTCCCCGTACGCTAGGCGTGCCGACCGTATCGACGCGACTCTGCTTCGACTCTGCCGCAGTGACCGCTTTGCTCGCCGGGGCAAGGGCGGCGAACATGTTCCGCTTACTGAAAACAGGATGGATTCGCCGCGCGGTCGTCCGCTGTTTCGGCATGATGCGCATCGGCGAGGAGGCTTTTGCCGTCAAAGTGGATGCCCGGGGCAGCAAATCAGGGGAGGAGGCATGGGCCGAGTGCTTCCTGCACGGAAAAAATGAAGCCCAAATGACAGCCAAAGTGGCTGTATTTGCAGCCAATGCCGTATTGACTTCCCAGCTCCCGCATGGCGTATACCACATCGAACAGCTATTTGGACCGGAGAGTCTTCAGGCTGTGACGCAAGGAATGGCTGCTTTTGAGATGCGACTGAATTCCGGCACAGTATAGTCGCTGATTCCACGTGAATTTTGGCACTATGAGGGAGAGTCCGGCTGTCCCTTATTCCTACCGTGTTTACGACGCGCACAGAATGGTGGTCAAATTTTTTTGATAAATAAAGAATCAGGGTGACGTCAGTACCATTCGCTCCATTGCGGCAAAAAATGCGCGTTTGCCAAACAGAGCTCCTCCGAGAAACGATATTCGAAGGAGCTCCGGCTGTTGTCTGCCGTCTTTATTCACTAGTGTTCAATTCTTTCTTGAGCTGGCTAATCCGGCTCGCGCTGACGCCCAGCAATCGGGCCAGCTCCTTCTGGTTGGCATCAGGATAATCCTGCACCGCTTGCTGCAGCCGGCGCTTCATTTCCGGCGCTTTTGTATTTTTGCGTGTTGATTGCGGCATTTCTTGAGGGGGCGGGGTGACTTCCTTATGCGAATTGGAAGCGGGCTTCAAATCTGTGAGACAGGACTGGCAGACGAATTGATCCTTGTAGTAAATCACGCTGTCAAGTCCGCGGCAGAAGGTGCATTCCGTAGACTTGTATTTTCGTATTACAATTACATTGTCCTCACCGATGAAAAACTCTACGGGGTCGCCGATTTCAATATTGCGCGTCATCCGGATTTCAGCCGGAATGACGATCCTGCCAAGCATATCCAACGCTCGAATCATGCCAGTATTTTTTTTCATCTTCGTTTCCCCACATTCACCATAGATTTAACCTTATTATACCAATTCTTCCGCAAGAATGAAAACTAGAAAATAGATTCTCCCGGTAACCAGCGACGGACTCCGCCAACAGGTAGATGAGCGATCGGATGAATAGTAAGATGGGTTCCTAAGAATGCATGTCGCCTGTTGAGAAGGAGAGAAAGGAATGAAGTACAAGTTTGCCATTATGTTTATGATTGTCTTATGCGGCATGATCTCAATTGCGACCTTTAATCCCATCATCGGCCCGCTGTCCCGCACGTTGGGGCTGAGCGAGATTCAATCGGGAGTGTTGGTGTCGGTGTCGGGCATTTGTTGGCTCTTGGGAGGTTTTTATTGGGAGAAGAAGATATTTATGAGCCGTAAAAAAATGCTCGTGTCAATTATGCTTATTTATGTGGTTACGCTGGCCGGCTTTGGTCTGCCGCAGCTCGACATCTGCGCTCTCGCCCAACGACGAGCGAATTCGTCTGTACTTCTTGATTGGCTTGGCGCTGTCCTTCGCCCTCAACATCGTTCAGGTGACGATCGGCTTCTATGTGCAGGATCGGATGAATTATGATCCACAGCGCGCGACACAGCTTATCGGGGCGGGACTGGCCATTTCCGGCGTGATGGTGGTCGCATCGCAAATCGTGATCAGCAAATACTTGAGATGGCAGCCGAAACGACTGGTGACTGCCGGTTTAACGTGCGTTGGTTTAGGGCTTCTCGGCTTGTTGACGCTTATTCAATATTCTTTTGTTGGCTTTACGGTCCTGGGAATCGGAATCGGCTTTACGATGCTCGGTTATAGCGCAGGGGCTTCGTTGGCGGTGCGCGATCATGAGCAGCGAAGCGTCGCATCGTACATCGCATCGGTTCAAGGGGGCGGAGCGTTCCTCGGGCCGCTTGCCGGAACGATGCTATATACGGCCCACGTGATGTTTCCATACATGTTCTGCGTGATTATGTTGAGCATGCTGATTGTATGGGTGCTAAGAAAAAGCAAAAACCTTTAGAATCCATGTGACGATGGAGCTCAAGCTGTTCAATAATGATTGAACAGCTTCTTGTTTTCATATAGAATGTACAAGTGAGAATCATTATCAACTCAAGGTGGTAAGCATGCGCGAACAACACATACAGCCGATTATCCGGCGTTCTACATTTTATACGATGACGGATATCCGTTACCATGTTCAGCCTCCGGACTCTGAATCAGGCACGCAAGTGGCTGACGACTATTCGATTGTGGCCATTACAGCGGGAGAAGGGCGTTTGACTATTGATGGCGATTGTTACCGCGTGGAACGCGGGAAAGGGTTCATCCTCGCCCCAGGAATGAGATTGTCCATCATGCAAGATAGCGAGGCTGCGCTTGAATACTATCGTGTGGCCTTTGAGATTCTGCGAACCTTCGGGGCGGAAGGCGGCGAATTGCATAGCGTGAGCAATAAGGAAGCTCCGGCATTTCCGTGCGCGGGAGAGGTGGAACTTTATCCTTTCTCTTGGTATATCGATCTTCTAGAGTCTATCTATCGTTTCCGGTATGAGAGTGATGAGCGGGGCTCCTTGCAAAACTTTGTCCGGTTTCAGGAGTTGGTCGCGCATATAGTAGGAAATAATGTGGGGGCCGCGGATCGGACGGATACGCGCTCGGCGGTTGCGCTATCGATCGAGCGGTTGCGCCACCGTTTCCGGGAACAGATGACCGTAAATCAGATGGCTGCAGAAGCGAAGGTGGGCCGTTGGCAATATACGCGCCTGTTCAAAGAACTAACCGGTTCGATTCCGCTCGATTATCTCAATGAGCTCCGGATGAATCGAGCCAAAGAGCTGCTGTTGAGCACGGAAGAACGGCTGCATGACATTGCGATCAGCGTGGGCTTCAGCAACGAGTATTATTTTAACCGCCGCTTTACGCGGACAGTTGGCATTACGCCCACCAGGTACAGACGCATGCATGGCGGCGATATCCGGGTCGTCTCCCCGTATTTGGAGGACTTTGTGTTGGCGCTCGGCATTACGCCTGTCGTTCAATGCTGTCATGCCATATGGGGCAAGCAGGATTATCTCGGTCTGGACGAAACTCCCGTGTTTGATGTCTCCGCTGGGCGCTATGAGTTGCTGTCACAGTACGAACCAGACATTATCATGATCGATGGGGGAGCGGATCGCGCGAACTTCGAGCCGTATGCGCCGACCTATCAGTTGGCGGGCGTTAGCGAGGATTGGCGCTCTTCGTTCAGAACGATGGCTGATTGGTTCGGGAAGGCTGATAGAGCGGAGGATGTAATCGCCCAGTATGAGTGTGAGGCCGCGGCGGCGAGGAAGATCTTGAACCGGACTGCCAAAGGGCAATCGGTTGCGGTTCTGCGGATTAATGCGAAAGGCTTCACACTATATGGCGGAGCCGAGATGGGGTTTACAGGTCCCGTGCTGTACGGTTCGTTGGGACTGACGCCGCACCCGCTCGTGCGGCAGCTGACCCAGGGAATGAGAAGGGCTGAACTGCCGCTCGAATGGCTGCATCGGTTGGATGCCGATCATCTGTTCATAACGTTCGAGAAGCAGGAATCATCCATAGACGGAGAGGAAAGAAAGCTGTTGGACCACCCATTATGGCGGATGCTGCCTGCGGTACGGAATCGGTGCGTGTACGAGGTTGACTTTTTGACGTGGATGAATTATGGTGTCATTTCGCATCGTAAAAAAATCGGTGATGTGCTGCGGGCGCTCGCATGACGCTCCGGCTTGGGTTTGTGCAAGAAAAGAATGAAGATTGTCCATTGTCGTTATGGGAGGTTATAGACTACAATTTCATAGGAAAATGAGAATTGGTATCATGTGCAATGAAATGTGTGCTCCTGACGGTTAAAGACTCTGCTCATTTTACATGATGAAATATAGAAAAGAGGGATTGTTTTTGTTAAGGCGCTTTTTCGCTTATTACCGTCCATATAGAAGCTTGTTCATTCTCGACTTCTCTTGCGCGGTCATTGCCGCGCTGCTGGAGCTCGGCTTCCCGCTAGCTGTCAACAAGGTGGTTGACAAGCTGCTGCCGACGGGGAATTGGAAGTGGATTGTATGGGCATGTCTCGGTTTGCTGGCTATTTATCTTATCAATATGTTACTGCACTTTGTCGTTACGTACTGGGGTCATATGCTTGGCATCAACATAGAAACCGACATGCGCAAAAAAATGTTCGACCATCTGCAAAAACTGTCGTTCCGTTTCTTCGACAATACAAAGACCGGGCAGCTTATGTCCCGAATTTCCAACGATTTGCTGGAAATCGGCGAGGTGGCGCATCATGGGCCCGAAGATTTGTTCATTGCCGTCATGACGCTGCTCGGCGCATTCGGACTGATGCTCGGCATCAATTGGAAGCTGGCCGTGCTGACGTTTATCGTCGTTCCGTTCCTGCTCTGGCTGGCGCTGTACTTCAACCGGAAGATGATGGGCGCCTTCCGGCGGATGATGTCCGATCTGGCCGACGTCAACGCCAGGGTCGAAGACAGCATTGGCGGCATCCGCGTCGTGCAAGCATTTGCCAACGAAGAATATGAGAAGAATTTGTTCGCGAAAAACAACGGACGCTTCCGGATGACGAAGCTGCTCTCCTATAAAATCATGGCATGGAGCACCTCGATCAGCTACATCTTAATGCGGATCGTGACGGTGTTCGTGCTGTTATGCGGGACATGGTTCGTCATTGAGGGCGAATTGAGCTATGGCGAGTTTCTTGCCTTCATCCTGCTGACGAACGTGTTCCTCGGCCCGATTCAGAAGATTAACACGGTCATCGAGAGTTATCCGAAAGGCATCGCCGGCTTTAAGCGCTATATCGAAATTCTCGACACGGATCCGGATGTGGCCGAAGCGCCTGATGCAATAGCGGTAGATCATTTGCGCGGCGACATTCAGCTCCAGGATGTGTCGTTCGGCTATGAACAGGGGAAGCCTGTCTTGAATAATATCCGCTTGAACATTCGAGCAGGGGAGACGGTGGCGTTTGTCGGACCGTCAGGAGCGGGGAAGACGACCTTGTGCAGTCTGCTGCCGCGCTTCTACGACGTGAATGAAGGCAGCATTTCGGTCGACGGCATCGATGTTCGCGAGTTCAAGCTGGCCTCGCTGCGCAAGCAGATCGGCATCGTGCAGCAGGATGTGTTCCTGTTCTCCGGCACGATTCGGGAAAATATCGCGTACGGAAAGCTGGACGCTAGCGATGATGAGATATGGGAAGCGGCAAGGCGGGCGCGGCTCGCCGAGTTCATCCAGTCGCAGCCGGATGGCCTGAAGACGATTATCGGCGATCGGGGCGTAAAGCTGTCGGGCGGACAGAAGCAGCGGCTTGCCATCGCGCGGATGTTCTTGAAAAACCCGCCAATCCTCATTCTCGACGAAGCGACATCGGCGCTCGATACCGAGACGGAAGCGGCGATTCAGCAATCGCTGGCTGAGTTGTCCGAAGGGCGCACGACTCTCGTCATCGCGCACCGGCTGGCAACAATTCGCAATGCGGACCGTATCGTCGTCGTGACGGAGCAGGGCATTGCCGAGCAGGGGGCGCATGAGGAGTTGTTGGCCGTTGGCGGCATGTACAGCCGGTTGCACCGGGCGCAGTTCGGCGCTTAGACTGTCAGCAGCCCTAGTAGTAATACAACGAAAAAGAGAAAAATTGTTAGGTATAGAGTTAAAACAGCGCTGAAAGGGCGCTGTTTTTTTATTATCAAACCAAAAACGTTAACAAAATCTTAAAAATTGGAATTTATTATAAATCATACCAATGCCCTATATACATCAATCCATTGCTAGAATATAATTCGTTTGGTAATATATTGCTTTTTTGAGGAGGGTGTCCCGCTTCCGCGCCATGCGTCAATATTCAATAGGATAAAATTGACTCAATATCCTTATTGTGATAGTTTATATCATTATAGTTTACCTTCTGCGAAGTCGTTTGTCGTTTGCTTCCCGCAAGAGTAATAGGTTGAAATCTTTCTCGTTCATAACTTCGGATATAAGGAGAGAGTTTTATGACTACAGTGAATTGCATGTGTGAAGACCTGCACTATCCATTGGGTGCCTTTAGTCGTTTCGTGGTAAATGATCTTCCTCCCCTGAATAAGACGGGCTCCCCGGCTGACCTCTTAAGGCTCGGCATTTCTCTTCTTCCAGATGATAATCAGCAGCTCATCGATTTCGTATATCACCGTCCTTACAATGAAAAGGTACTGGCAATGGGAGATTTGGGGATCTTCCTCGTTTCGTGTTTGAAGCGAGGGATTCTTGCTTCTGAACTACGCAAAGTGTACTCCATTTTAGATCTTTTTTCCTTGGCTACCGGTTTAATTCCACGGGATACCTATGCTTCGTATATTGCATACAACCCTGCCGATTCTCTGCGAACGTTTACTGGGGATGCCAGTGAAGTCGCTTTTATCACCCGGCACCAGCAATCGGAACTAGCGCTTAAGCCAGCGGTTGAGGAATTGCTGAAGCTTCAGTTTGAGCCATATATGCCGGAACGCTTGGACATTCTTAGTGCCGTAAGAGCGGCGATGAGGCAGGTGCGCAAGGAAAATGCCGAGGTACACAAAGGGGTGGAGCCGGTCTTTTTTATTACCTTTTTCAGAGATTATTTCTTTCCCATTGAAGTGAATGGGACGAGCTACAATGCGCCTAGCGGCGTGCACATTGCGGGTGTGATCCTAACCGATCTCATTACGGGTACTGCAGATGATGCCTATATTGAAACGACTCATGATCTTTTGCCATATTTGGAGCCATGTGAGCAATTCCGCATCAAAAATGCGATGGCTGCCCCTTCCTTAAAGCAAATCTATTCCGCCGATTTGAAATCTGGGAGAGATAGTTCTTCCGAACTCAACCTTCTTGTCGATATTTACGACGAAATCATCAAATTTCGTAATGTTCATCAGGGACTAGTCAGCAGATATATCCGCAATCAAGATGCTTCCGTTGCCCGAGGTACGGGAGGATTTGCGTTTGATACCTTTTTACAGGAGAGAATTGACGTCGTCGCTCAAGCCAAGCGCACCGTTTCGGATGAGATAGAACCTCGGAGGTGATTCCGCCAGCATGGAACCAACTGTGAAGGTCCGATCTGAATCATGAAAGAAGTAATGGGTTATACGTCCCTTACCATGCCGAACTGCTATTGACATCCCCAGCACCCCGACCAGGTTGTGCAGAGTCTTTCCAAGGGCGCCCTTACACACTTAATTTAAATAGGGAGAAGGATTAACATGTCAAATAACAGAAAAGAATCACAATTAACCATGAAAAATACTTGGACATTGACAGAAGCGCAGCGAAGAGTATGGTATATGGAACTGCTCAATCCCAATACGACCGTTGCCACTTTGAACAGTTTGCTCACCTTGCAGGGAACGATTATCGAAGAGAAGATCATAGAGGGCATACAGATGCTGGCTTCCCGGCACGATTCCCTTCGGGCGCGCTTAAAACAGATGGATGGTCAGGAGCCGCAAATTTATGTTGTTCCTTTCGAACCGTTCCATGTTGATGCGATTGATGTGAGAGAGGAAGGATCCGAAGCATGGCAAGAGATCGTCGATTTGCGTTCGCGCCAGCCCTTCACTCTATTTGATTCGCCATTGTTTGAATTTACGTTGTTCCGGACTGGAGAGCTGGAGGCCCAATTGTTTTTGAAAATTCACCACGTGATTGCTGACGGTTATTCCTTGAACCTGCTAGGCAACGAAATCATTCAAACTTATATGTCCTTGTTACGCAATGAGGAGCTTCCGATGGAACCAGCGCCCTCTTTTACAGAACTGCTTGCTAGTGAGGACAGCTATCTTGCATCTTCCCGCTTCCTCAAAGATAAGGCATACTGGGACAAAGAATTCAGTTCACTGCCGCCAATCACAAGTTTGGTTTTTTCCGAACGCGCAGCCCAGACTGTCACCAGCGCAGCCGCTTACAGCCAATACCAGCTTCCCTCATCCGCATGCAAAGACATTCACCAATTCTGCGAAAAACATCAAGTCTCTGCCTTCAATTTGTTTGTAACGGCTCTATGCCTGTATCTCGCGCGAATTTGCGGAGAAGAAGAAGTTGTGCTGGGAACCATGTATGCCAACAGAACGTCCGTTGAGCAGAAATCGATGGTGGGCATGCTCGTCAGCACAACGCCTTTTCGCTTGCGCGTGGATGCTTCTTTGTCTTTCGCCGATCTCTTAAAGCAGGTGAAAATGAAGCAGGGCGAACTGATTCGGCATCAGAAATATCCTTACAATCGAATCATTCCGGAGCTCCGCGAGCAATTTGGTTTTACGGGATCCTTGCTGCCCATTTTTTTTAATTATCATCCGTTGGCATGGGACACTTTTCCGGAAGATGCTCCCATACAATATGAAACGCTGCCTCTCGGAAATGGTCATCAGGATAATGAATTAACGGTACATATCCGTGAAAATGTAAAAACCGGTGAGATGGCCATTCAAATCGATTATTTGACCGATTTGTTCGCAGCGGAAGACATGGACCGCCTGTTTGCCAGATTGATGCATGTTCTTCGGGAAGGAATGGCCGCGCCTATGCAGGCGGCAGAACAATTGAATGTTGTGCCGCCGGAAGAACGCCGCGAGATCCTTCAAGCCTTTAGCATGGGACAAAATATCGAGCAGCAGCCTGACGGTCTGCTGCACGAGCTGTTCGAGGAACAGGCTGCGAAGACGCCGGAACGGATGGCTGTTCTATCGGGACTGGACGGATCGTCACTGACCTACGGCCAATTGAATGAACGCGCGAACAAGCTGGCCCGTACCCTGAGCAATCTGGGGATTGGGATGGGCCAACCCGTGGCGATTCTCGGGGAACGGTCGCCGAGAATCGTAACGGCCGTTCTTGCTGTCCTTAAGGCGGGAGGGGCCTTCGTACCCTTGGATCACTCTTTGCCTTCCGACCGGCTGGCTTATATGTTGGCGGATAGCGGAGCCAGCATTTTGTTGACGGTTGATTCTATTGGCTTTGCTCTGCCTGATGGATGCACGGTCATAGACTTGAGGCAGGAGGAATGCTATGCCGATGATGCCTCGAATTTACACCTTCACTGCCGCCCGGATCAGCTTGCTTATCTCATTTATACGTCAGGGACAACGGGAACACCGAAAGGAGTTATGGTGGAACACCATAGCTGGATGCAGACGGCTTGGGCATGGCGTCAAGAGTACAAGCTGGAAGAGATGGAGGTCCGGCTTCTGCAACTGGCCAGCTTCTCATTTGACGTATTTGCCGGCGATCTGGCCAGAACACTGCTGAATGGGGGAGTGATGGTCTTCTGCCCGGATGAGGTCCGGCTCCAACTGCCCCGGCTTCATCAGATGATTGTCGAATACGGCATTACGCTGTTGGAGTCGACGCCTGCTCTGCTGGTGCCGCTCATGGACTACATTTACGAACACCGCGTGAGCACCGGACGGCTGGAACTGCTCATCCTGGGCTCGGACCGTCTTGCGGCTGAAGACTTCCGGCGGCTGTACCGGCGGTTTGGCTCCGGCATGCGTATCCTCAATAGCTACGGGGTGACGGAGGCATGCATCGATGCGTCTTACTATGAAGTGGAACAGGGGAGTCAGCCGCCTAAGGAAGGGAATGTGCCGATTGGCAGGCCGCTTCCCCATGTCAAGCTGTATGTGCTGGGCCGGGGCGGAACCCTGCAGCCGGTAGGCGTGCCCGGAGAACTGTGTATCGGAGGAGAAGGAGTAGCCAGGGGCTACCTGAATAGGCCGGAGATGTCGAGCGAGCGCTTTGCCGAAGATCCTTATGCGGCTGGCGGACGGATCTACCGCACGGGAGACCAAGCCTGCTGGCTGCCGGATGGAAATTTGCAATTTCTCGGCCGGATGGACGATCAACTCAGTATCCGCGGATACCGGGTCGAGCCGGGAGAGATTGAAGCGCAATTGTTGCAGTTCGTGGGCATCCGTGAGGCAGTGGTTGCCGTAATGCCCGATGTGCAGGGAGATTCTGTGCTTTGTGCATATTACACGGGCGAGGCCGCATTGGAGATCGCGGAAATGCGGGCATCCCTGTCTTCGATGCTGCCAGACTACATGATGCCATCCGTATATATGAAGCTGGAGCGGCTTCCCTTGACGCCGAATGGCAAAGTGGACCGTAAAGCTTTGCCGAAACCCGATACGCTTGCATCCCGCAAAGAATACATTCGTCCAACCACAGACGCCGAGCAGAAAATGGCGTTACTGTGGCAAGAGGTCCTGAATAAGGACTCCGTGGGACTCCATGACAATTTCTTTGAGCTCGGGGGCCATTCGCTTAAAGCGATGACGCTGCTGACGCGCATACATCAGGAGTTCCAGTCCGAGATCGGCTTGCGCGACATCTTTCAGACAACGAACCTGAAGACACTGACCCAAGCAGTCACTTCGGCAGCCGGACGCGCCTATGAGGCTCTCCTTCCGGCATCGGAGCAGGCTTATTATCCGCTGTCGTCGGCGCAAAAGCGGTTGTATCTGCTGCAGCAGCTGGATGAGGCAGGTCTTAGTTACAATATGCCGGCCGTGTTCCAACTGGAAGGACCATTGGATAAGGCGCGTCTCGAAGCGGCATTGCAGGCGCTGATTACCCGTCATGAAGCGCTGCGCACCTCGTTTACGGTCGCGGGCGGCGAGCCGATGCAGCAGGTCCACCGCCAGGTCTCTTTTTCCGTCTCCCGCGAGGAAGCGGAAGAAGGGCAAGCGGATAAGCAGATCCGGGCATTCATCCGCCCGTTTGATCTCGGCGTGGCTCCGCTGCTGCGCACGAAGGTGATTCAACTCGGGGATGAACGCCATCTGCTCTTGTTCGATATGCATCATATTATCTCGGACGGAATTTCCGTTCAAATCCTAACGGAAGAAATGGCCGCCTTGTATGCCGGAGAAGAACTGAACCCGCTGCGGCTGCAATATAAAGACTATGCGGTATGGCAGCAGGAATACAGGCAGTCGCAGGCCTATGCGAAGCAGGAAGCGTATTGGCTTAAGGAACTGGCCGGCGATCTGCCGGTGCTGAATCTGCCGGCTGATTACCCGCGCCCTGCGATGCGCAGCATCGAGGGTGGCCGGGCGGACTTCGAACTGGAAGGCGAGTTGGCGGAGCGTGTCCGCAAGTTGGCACAGGAGAGCGGCAGTACGGTGTACATGGTGCTGCTGGCCGTATATAGCACGCTGCTGTCGCGCCTTAGCGGGCAGGAGGAGCTCATCATCGGAACGCCGGTGGCGGGCCGGCCGCACGCCGATCTGGAAGGTATGCTCGGGATGTTCGTGAATACATTGGCGCTGCGCATGCATCCGGCAAGAAAGAAAAGCTTTGCAGCCTACTTGCAGGAAGTGAAGCAGACGGCGCTCGGAGCATTCGAGCACGGGGACTATCCGTTCGAGGAGCTGGTGGAACAGGTCGTGCGCCAGCGCGATACGAGCCGCAATCCGCTTTTCGACGCGATGCTCGTGCTGCAAAATACCGAACAGGCGGCGTTAGAGTTTCCGGGTCTAAGTCTTTCTTCCTATCCATTTGACTATATTGCGTCTAAGTTCGATTTGACGCTCACCGTTATGGAGCAGGCCGAGGGCTTTTCCTTTAGTTGGGAATATGCCGCAGCCTTGTTCAGTCGCGACACGATAGAGCGGTGGACCGGCTGCTTCCTGGAGCTCCTGCGCCAAGCCGTAGAATCTCCGGACTCTCGATTGGGTGAGTATATCTTGGTAACCGGTCAGGAAAGAAAATTATTGCTTGAACAATTGGCCGGAACGAAGGCAGATTATCGCCCTGAGGCAACGGTGCTCACTCTGTTCGAGGAGCAGGTTGCCCGCACTCCTGATCTGCCGGCGGTTATTTTTGGAGACGAGGAGCTAAGTTACCGTGAACTGAACGAGCGGGCGGAGCAGCTGGGAGCTGTGCTTCGCGCGCAAGGAGTAGGGGGAGAGAAGATTGCCGCCGTCATGATCCACCGATCTTGCGAAATGGCGGTGGGCATCCTGGCCGTCTTGAAGGCAGGAGGAGCCTACCTCCCGATTGATCCGGCATTCCCGATGGAACGGATTCGTTATATGCTGAGCGACAGTCATCCCCAAGTTCTGCTGACTTCGATCAAGCATCGGCCTCTGGCGGCGGAGGTAGCCAATCACATTCCCGTCCTTTACTTCGAAGGCATCGCGCGCCAAGAAATGGCGGCTGAGAGCCTGAAAAGAACCGCCGCGCCCGCGGATTTGGCATACGTTATTTATACATCAGGCACTACGGGGGCCTCGAAGGGCGTTATGATCGAACATGGGAGCCTTGCCAATACCATTCAATGGAAAGCGAACCGCTACCGGTTTAGCGACGGTGACAAGGCGTTGATGTTGAATCCTTTTATTTTCGACTCATTCGTGACTCACTTTTTTGGACCTCTCGTGTCGGGAGCAGCGGTTGTCTTGTTGAACGATCAAGACAGCAAAGATCCGTCGGCTATTCGCGAGGCTATAGTGAAGCGCCGAATTACCCATATGCAGAGTCCGCCGAGCTTCTATTCGGCCTTGCTGGAGAGCATGAATCCCGATGATTGGCAGACGGTGCGCAGCGCGGTACTGGCTGGCGAAGCCGTTGGAATGGCGCTAATCCGCCGTTTGAAGACGATGAATCCCGACATGGAACTGATGAATGAGTACGGCCCGACCGAAAATACCGTGGTGACGACGGCGATTGAGCTCGTTGAAGAGGAAGCTGTTACAATCGGACGGCCGATCCCCAATACACGGGTATATATTCTTACCTCTCAAGGGCTGCTCACTCCGCTCGGCGTACCGGGCGAGCTGTGCATTGCCGGTTCCGGTGTGGCGCGCGGTTATATCAACCGGCCGCAGTTAACGGCAGACAAGTTCACCTCCGATCCGTTCGTGCCGGGCGAACGAATGTATCGAACCGGAGACTGGGCCCGCTGGTTGCCGAATGGAACTTTGGAATATTTGGGAAGAATCGATCATCAGGTCAAAATTCGCGGCAACCGGATCGAGCTAGGAGAGATTGAGGCCCATCTATTGACGCTTCCCGGCATTAGAGAGGCAGCCGTTACGGTTGTGGAAGAAGCGGACAGCCTCAGTCTGTGCGCTTACTTTGTAGCAGACCGGGATAATCCGGTAAAAGAGCTGCGGACGGCGCTTGGCAAAACGCTGCCGTCTTATATGATTCCCGCTTATTTTATTCCGATGGAGCAGATGCCTCTAACAGCCAACGGCAAATTGAACCGACGGGCACTGCCTTTGCCGGACGGACATTTAGAGAAAGAGAGCAGCTACATCGCCCCGCGGAATCTTGCCGAACAGGAGATGGCAGAGGTGTGGCAGGAGGTGCTTGGCGTCCGTCCGTTAGGCGTGCGGGATGATTTTTTTGAACGAGGCGGACATTCGTTGAAAGGGGCCGTCTTGGTTTCGCGCATCCAAAAGCGATTGCAGGCCGACATCACGCTTCGGGATCTCTTCCGGTATCCGACCGTGGAGACATTGACCGAAGTGATAGCTTCTCGGAAGAATAAAGCATTTCGGGAGCTTGAACCGGCTGATTCCCGGGAACATTATCCGCTTACCTCTGCACAGAAGCGAATGTATGTGCTCCAGCAGCTTGAGGGAGCGGAGCTCAGTTACAACATGCCTGCCGTTCTTCGAATGGAAGGCATGCTGAACCGGATGCTTTTGGAAGCGTCCCTGCAGCGGCTGGTCGATCGTCATGAATCGCTGCGCACTTCCTTTACCATGGCAGACGGAGAGCCGGTGCAGAGAATAGATGATAAAGTAAAGCTTGCAATTGACTACTGTGAAGCGGAAGAAGAGCAGCTTCATTCGATGATCGCAGAATTCATACATCCATTCGATCTCAGTCAGGCGCCGCTGCTGCGCGTGAAAATTGTCCGTGCGGCGAGCAACCTTCACTATGTTCTGTTGGACATGCACCATATTATCTCCGATGGCGTGTCGATGGACATTTTCGTGAAGGAGTTTACGAACCTGTATGCCGGGAAAGAACTGGCCCCGCTGAAGCTGCAGTACAAAGACTATGCGGTGTGGCAGCAGGAATACGTGCTCAGCGATGCTTACCGGGAGCAGGAGAAATATTGGCTCGATCATGTAGCAGGCGAGCTTCCGGTCTTGCAGCTGCCGACCGATTTCGCGCGTCCCGCCCTGCGCAGTTTTGCAGGCGATCGGGTTGATTTCAAGCTGGGAAGAACACTGTCGGAAGCTGTGCAGCAACTGGCGCTGGACAAAGGGGTCACCGTATATATGGTGTTCTTGGCTGCGTACAGTACATTGCTGTCCCGTCTGTCCGGCCATGAGGAGATTATTGTCGGTTCGCCGGTAGCGGGGCGTCCGCATGCGGATCTGTCGGACATGATGGGAATGTTTGTCAACACGCTGGCTTTGCGCACGTTCCCTTCCGGACGAAAATCCTTTGCCGAATACCTAGAGGAAATCAAGCAAACGGCATTGGATGCTTTTGAGCATGGAGACTACCCTTTCGAGGAACTGGTCGACCGTGTTGTCAGCCAGCGGGACATGAGCCGGAATCCGCTGTTCGATGCGGTATTCGTGCTCCAAAACGCGGAAAACTCGCAGTTGGATCTCCCTGGCTTGAAGGTCGAGTCTTGTCCATTTGCCGATACGCAGGCCAAGTTTGACCTCACCTTGATGATAACCGAGAGTGCGGAGGGCTATCACGGCTCGCTGGAGTTCGCTACCGCCTTGTTCACGCGGGAAACCATCGAACGGTGGGCCGGCCATTTGACCGAACTGCTGGATCATGTGGCTTCTGAACCGGATGCGATCCTTGCCGAAACCAGATTAATAAGCGGGGCCGAACAGCTTAGCCAGTTGATGACATACAGCGGTTTGCCTGTCCCAGGCCTGCCTCGAACGACGATTCATCAGCGTTTCGAAGAAATGGCTTGTCTCTATCCGGATCGGACGGCCATCGTGTGTGGCGATCGGCATCTCACTTATGCGGAGTTACAGCTTGAAGCGAGTCATGTGGCCGGCAGACTGCAGAGGGAAGGAATGCGGCCGCGGGCAGCCGTTGCCATTTTGGCGGAGCGCTCGATCGAATTTATCGCGGCGGTCCTGGGAATTCTGCAGGCGGGCGGAGCCTATGTGCCGCTGGATCCGGAAGCGCCCGAGGAGCGACACCTGTATATACTGGGCGACTGCGGCGCGGAGTTCCTGTTGGCTGTGCAGAAGTTCAAAGTGCCGGCGTCTTACCCGGGGACGGTCATTAGGCTTGACGACGGAACTCTTCTAGATGAAGCGTTAGAGGCGCTGGAGCGCGAAGAAGCGCAGGAATGCGGTTCCGATGATCCGGCTTATATCCTGTATACCTCAGGCACCACGGGAAGACCTAAAGGAGTGCTGGTGACGCATGGAAATGTAATCAACTTGGTGAACAACAACGGATATGTGCCGTTCCATGCCAATCACCGCTTCGCTCAGACCGGTTCGGTAAGCTTTGATGCGGCTACGTTCGAAATATTCGGAGCCCTTCTGCATGGAGGGTCCTTGCATCCGGTGGAGAAAGACGTGCTGCTGGACGCGCGCCGGATGGGTCAATTTCTCACGGAGAACGGCATTACGGTCATGTTCTTGACGACATCGCTCTTTCATCATCTGGCCGATGAGGATGCGGGCCTGTTTGCCGGTGTAGAGCATTTGATTATGGGCGGAGAGGTTCTGTCGCCGAAGCACGCTTACGCAGTGAGGGACGCATGTCCGGGACTGACGATCTGGAACGGCTACGGTCCTACCGAAAACACGACTTTCTCGACTTCATTCGCGGTCAAGGAAACAAACGGCAAAAACAGCATCCCGATTGGCCGGCCGCTCGATGGAACGACAGCCTACGTGCTGAGCGCTCAGGGACAGCTGCTTCCGGTCGGTGTGCCCGGGGAATTGTGCCTTGGGGGCGCCGGGGTAGCCGCCGGCTACTGGAATCTGCCTGAGCTTACGCTGGAAAAGTTCAAGCCGGATCCCTTTATTGAAGGCGGGAGGATGTATAAAACAGGAGATTTAGCCCGCTGGCTGCCGGATGGAACGCTTGAATATTGGGGGAGAATCGATCAGCAGGTCAAAATTCGGGGCTATCGGATTGAACTCGGCGAGATCGAAGCGCGCCTGCAGCTTCATGCGGACATTCGCCAAGCGGTTGTAGTGACTTGGACAGAACGGCCGGGAAGCGAGGTTCTGTGCGCTTATTATGTGGGCGGCAAGCGTCTGGAACCGGTCGAATTGAGAAATCACCTGAGCATCGCTTTACCTGAATATATGGTTCCTGCATATTTCGTCCATCTGCCGGAATTGCCGCTTACGAGAAATGGCAAGCTGGATCGGATGGCGCTGCCTGAGCCTAAAGAAGACATGACAGCGGCTTCCCAATATATAGCTCCTCGAACAGCCACTGAAGCCCAGCTTGCTGAGCTCTGGCAGGAGGTATTGCACGTCTCTCAAGTAGGGATCCGTGACAACTTCTTTGAACTCGGAGGCCATTCTCTGAGAGCCATGATATTAGTATCACGTATACATCAGGCGATGAGCATACATATTGCCATCAGGGACGTATTCCGGTTCCCGACCGTTGAAGCCATGGCGCTGACCGTGGATGGGAGAGCTGCAGACGTGTATGAAGGCCTGCAACCTGCCGTGCAGCGGGAATACTACCCCCTGTCCTCCGCACAGAGGAGACTATATATTCTGCAGCAGCTCGAAGGAGCGGAGCGAAGCTACAATATGCCCGCAGCGATGCTCCTCGAGGGACAATTGGACCTTGCAAGATTGGAATTTGCCTTGAAGGAACTGGCAGCACGCCATGAAGTCCTTCGAACCCGCTTTGAGCTCGTAAATGGCGAACCCGTGCAGAAAATTTGCCCGGAGGTTGATTTTGCGCTGTCTTTCCGCGATGCCGGGGAGGTTCAGCTTGAAGAGATCATCCAGGATTTCATTCGTCCTTTCGATCTAAGCCAAGCGCCGCTTCTGCGCATCCAATTGGTAAAGCTGATGGATGTACGGCATCTGTTGTTGTTTGATATGCATCATATCATTTCAGACGGCACATCCATGGGAATTTTCATTAAGGAAATGACATGGCTGTATATGGGCGAGAGTTTGCCGCCGCTGTCCCTTCAATATAAGGATTATGCAGTGTGGCAGAACACAAATGAACATTCCGTGGAGTACAACCGCCACAAAGAATACTGGATGGAACAGCTTGGCGGAGAACTTCCAATCCTCTCCTTGCCGTTTGATTTTACTCGTCCGCTGGTGCAAAGCTTTGAAGGAAGCCACCTGGATTTCATCATTGATGCAGAGTTGACCGGTAAATTGCGCAAGCTCGCCCAGAACACTGGGACTACCTTATTCATGGTGCTGCTTTCAGCATATAGCTTGTTTCTGGCAAGAATATCCGGACAGGATGATATCATTGTCGGAACGCCTGTTGCAGGTCGTCCTCATGCCGATCTGACCAATCTTTTGGGTATGTTCGTGAACACATTGGCCATCCGATCGATGCCGTCCGGGGAGAAAACATTTGCGGATTATCTTGAAGAAGTCAAACAAATTTCCATCGCAGCGTTTGAACACGCGGATTATCCGTTTGAAGAACTCGTCGAGCAGGTGATCCAGCACCGGGATATCAGCCGCAACCCGATCTTTGACGTCCTGTTCGCTTTGCAGAACATGGAACAATCCGAGCTGCAGATGCAGGATGTTGAGGTATCTCCCTATGAACTGGAGAATCCCACTTCGAAATTCGACTTGTCCTTGTTAATCAGCGAACGGGGAGATCAGCTTCATTGCAGCCTGGAGTACGCCACAGCTCTGTTTGAACTTGGCACCATAGAACGTTGGCAAGAAAGTTTCATCCAATTGCTGCGGCATGCGGTTGCTGAACCGGGGATTGCGCTCGGCAAAGCAAATTTGCTGAGTGAACAAGAACGGAATACGCTGGCAACATGGCATGACGGACCTGCCATGGAGCTGCCAAATACAACGCTGCATCAGTTATTCAGAGAACAGGCGGTAAAGACTCCGGACGGCATAGCTTTGGTATTTGGTGAAACAACGCTGACTTATCGTGAGTTGGATCAGCTATCTGATCAAGTCTCGCTTGCTTTGCAGCATCGGAATATAGGCATCGGCAGCATTGTCGGCATCATGGCACGCCGATCTCCATATATGATTATCAGTTTGCTGGGAATTCTTAAAGCAGGGGCAGCCTTGCTTCCTGTGGATCCGTCTTATCCCGCGGACCGGATTGCTTATATGCTTGAGGATTCTCAGGTATCATGCCTGCTCGTCGATTCAGCTCCGATGGACAAGCGCCTTGCGTATGACGGAGAAACGCTGCTCGTCAGCGATATGCTTGCCGTGAACCATGATGTCGGGGTTCCCCGCGAACCGCATGAAGTCACGTTGAACGAAGAGAACGGCCTGCCTGTATATGTCATTTATACTTCAGGAACTACTGGCAATCCCAAAGGAGTCATTCTGAAGCACAGCAACCTTATCAACCTTGTGCTTTATCAGCATAACCATACCTCCATACCCTTTCACAAGAGCGTGCTTCAGTATGCTTCCTACAGCTTTGATGCCAGCTATCAGGAGATTTTCACTACGCTGCTTGCGGGCGGGACGCTCCATGTGGTCGATGAGGAGATGCGTCAGGATCCCTTTGCGCTTTTCCGTTATATCGAGGATCAGGGGATCGAGACGATTTGGCTGCCTACTTCTTTTGTAAAGTTCGTGTGGAATGACCCTGCCTACGAGCCTGTGTGGCCTAACAGCGTGCGTCACATGATAACAGCAGGCGAGGCTCTGGTCGTCGGAAAGTCACTGCAGCGTTATTTGCGCGAGCGGGGGGTGACTCTCCATAATCACTACGGACCTTCAGAGACGCATGTTGCGACTACGTATACGCTCATACCGAAGGACATCATGACCGAGCTTCCTCCAATCGGCAGACCTATCAGCAACTCTTCGATTTATATTTTGGATCCGCTGGGTTGCCCGCAACCGATAGGTGTCGCAGGCGAATTGTACATCGGGGGAGCGTGTGTCGGCGAAGGTTATTTGAACCAGCCTGAACGAACTCGCGAGAAGTTCGTCCCCAATCCGTTCTCTCCCGGCGAACGGATGTACAGGACAGGGGATTTGGCCCGCTGGCTGGCAGATGGGAACATCGAGTATATGGGCCGTATGGATCATCAAGTGAAGATAAGGGGATACAGGATTGAGCTGGGCGAGATCGAAACTCGGCTTCTCGGGGTGAAAGGGATTCGGGAAGCGGCCGTTCTCGTTCTTCGGGACGAGTACGGTAATAATGAGCTGTGCGCCTATATCGCAGGTGAACGCGAGTTTGCGTTTGTTGAACTGCGGGGGGCTCTAGGGACGGTAATGCCGGACTATATGATACCTTCATACTTCGTCCAGCTCGGCCAACTGCCTGTAACACAGAATGGAAAAGTGGACCGCCGGGCGCTGCCGAAGCCGGACGGAGCCAGAGCAGGCAAAAGATATGAGGCTCCGCGAACAAATATGGAAGCCCAGCTCGCGCTGTTGTGGCAGGATGTGCTGGGTGTAGGGCGCGTAGGCATCCATGACAACTTCTTCGAGTTAGGCGGCCATTCTTTGAGGGCGATGACCCTTGCGTCGCGTATTCACCAGACTCTGGATGTGGAAGTTCCATTGCGGCTGTTATTCCAGGCGCCTACGATCGAAGGCTTGGCAGCGGCTCTGGAAGCTGTAACTTGTCAAGCGTATGAAGCGCTGCTGCCTGTGGAGAAGCAGGCGTATTATCCGCTGTCCTCCGCTCAAAAACGGCTGTACTTGCTTCAGCAATTGGAGGGTGCGGGACTCAGCTACAATATGCCGGTGGCGCTGCAGCTCGAAGGAACGCTGGATAAGGTTCGGCTGGAAGCCGCGCTGCAGGCGCTAATCGGCCGCCATGAGTCGCTGCGCACTTCGTTCATCGTCATGGATGGCGAGCCGGTGCAGCAGGTGGAGGAGGATCCGGCCTTCCGTGTGTTCTATGAGGAGTCGGAGGAAGAGGAAGCCGACAATCGAATCCGGGCATTCATCCGCCCGTTCGAACTCGGCCAAGCCCCGCTGCTGCGCACGTCCGTCGTACGTCTCGGCGAAGAGCGGCACCTGCTGCTGTTCGATATGCATCATATTATCTCGGACGGCATGTCGATGAACATTTTTATCGAAGAATTTATGAAGCTGTACGCCGGCGAAGAATTAGAGCCGCTGCGGCTGCAGTACAAAGACTATGCCGTATGGCAGCGGGAATATACTCAGATGCCGGCGTACCACGAGCTGGAAGCTTACTGGCTGGAACAGTTTGCGGGCGAATTGCCGGTGCTGAGCCTGCCGGCCGATTATCCGCGCCGGGTAGTGCGCAGTTTTGAAGGCGGCCAGGTGGACTTCGAACTGGACAGCGAACTGGCGGCGGCGGTGCGCGAGTTGGCCCGCGCGAGCGGCGCTACGGTGTACATGGTGCTGCTGGCAGTATATAGCACGCTGCTGTCGCATCTTAGCGGGCAGGAGGAGCTTATCGTCGGTTCGCCGGTGGCGGGGCGGCCGCACGCCGATCTGGAAGGTATGCTCGGGATGTTCGTGAATACATTGGCGCTGCGCATGTATCCGGCAAGAAAGAAAAGCTTTGATGCCTATTTGCAGGAAGTGAAGCAGACGGCGCTCGGAGCCTTCGAGCACGAGGACTATCCGTTCGAGGAGCTGGTGGAACAGGTCGTGCGCCGGCGCGACACGAGCCGCAATCCGCTTTTCGACGCGATGCTCGTGCTGCAGAACACGGAGCAGGTGAAGCTGGAGCTCCCCGGCGTGCGCCTATCTTCCTATCCGTTCGACTACAGCGCGGCCAAATTCGATCTGACGCTATCGGTGAGCGAACACGAGAATGGGATGAACTGCTCGCTCGAATACGGTGCCCTGCTGTTTGAACGCGAGACGATCGAACGATGGGCGAATCACTTTACAGAGCTTCTGCGACAGGTTACCAGCAATCCGCAGGTAATGCTGGGTAGCGTCAGCTTGCTGGCGGCTGCCGAACAAGAGCGGCTATTGGTCCAGTTCAACGACACGAAAGTGACGATTCCTGAAGAGGCAAGCATCCCTTCCCTGTTCGAACTGCAGGCGGCGAAGACACCGGATCTTCCGGCAGTCGTGTGCGCAGAGCGGCGTCTGACCTACCGGGAGCTGGAGGAACAGGCCAACCGTATCGCGCAATGGCTGCGGGCGCACGGCGTGACGGCGGAAGAGCGTGTAGGCGTTCTGATGAACCGTTCGCCGCAGCTCATCGCCGGGCTTCTGGGTATCTTGAAAGCCGGTGCGGCCTATGTGCCGATCGACTCCCTTCTGCCTGAGGAGCGCATGGAGGGGATGATCCGGGATGCAGGAATGCAGGTTATGCTGACGGATTCGGCTCAGCTTGGGATTGTGGCAGGCCTGCAGGAGACAGCGCTGGGCCATGTATTGTGTCTGGACGATGCGGTGACGGATGGAGCGGATAGAGCGGCTGGGCAGCCGGAGCTAGCAGACACGGCAAGCCTCGGCGGCCATACTATCTCGTTCTCCTTCGCCAAGGAGCTCGCAGGATATTCTTCCGAGCCTGTTGGCGTCGAGGTAGAGCCATCCGGCAGTGCGTATGTCATCTATACCTCCGGAACGACCGGCACGCCGAAAGGAGTAGTCGTGGAGCACCGGAACGTGGTGAATTTCATCTCGGGGATGATTCGCGAGCTTCCTTTCGGGACGCATGCTTCGATGCTGTGCGTAACGACGGTATCCTTCGACATCTTCGCCACGGAGAGCTGGGTGCCGCTCAGCTGCGGCATGCAGATCGTCCTCGCAAGCGAGGAAGCGCAGCAGGATCCGGTCGTGCTGGCGGAACTGTTGGCTCAGCACCCGGTGCAGATGATGCAGACGACGCCTTCGCGGCTCATGCTGCTGCTCGGCGATGCGCGGAGCGCGGCGCAGCTGCGGAACATGGAGACGCTGCTGGTCGGCGGGGAAGCTTTCCCTTCCACCCTGTATGGGCAGCTGAGGGAACATACGGATGCGGAACTGTACAACATGTACGGGCCGACGGAAACGACCGTCTGGTCCACGTTTGACCGTCTGGAAGGGGAAGAACGGATCGGCATCGGACGGCCGATGGCGAACACGCAGGTGTATGTGGTGAACGACGCGCTGCAGCCGCAGCCCGTTGGCGTAGCCGGTGAACTGTGTATCGGCGGCGCGGGGGTCGCCCGCGGATATTGGGCGCGTCCGCAACTGACGGCTGAGAAATTTGTGGACAGCCCGTTTGTTTCCGGGGAGCGGCTGTACCGGACCGGCGATTTGGCGCGCTGGCTGCCTGACGGCCGGCTGGAGCATCTGGGTCGGATCGACCATCAGGTGAAAATCCGGGGGCACCGGGTTGAACTGGGCGAGATCGAGGCCGGGCTGCTGCACATTCCGGGCGTAAGCGAAGCCGTCGTGACTGCCGCGGAAATGGATGAGCAGACGCAGGAATTGCGCGCTTATGTGACAGGCGAGCGTCCGCTTGCGGCAGCCGAGCTGCGTGCCGCCCTGGCCGTATCGCTGCCGTCGTACATGCTGCCGGCGCATTTCATGCAGCTGGAAGAGCTGCCCCTGACGCCGAATGGCAAGGTGGACCGCCGGGCGCTGCCGCAGCCTTCGGGAAGCGGAATAGCTGCTGGATATACAGCGCCGCGAACCGAAGCAGAGGCGAAGCTGGCGCTAATGTGGCAGGAGGTGCTGGGCGCCTCGCGCGTAGGCATCCACGACAACTTCTTCGAGCTGGGCGGCCATTCCCTGAAGGCGATGACGCTCGTATCGATGATTCACCAGGCGCTGGGAGTAGAGCTGCCGCTGAGGCAGCTGTTCCTCTCGCCGACGGTTGAAGGGCTGGCGGCTGCGATGAACGCAGCGGATGGGAGCACGGGGTATAAAGCGTTGGCCCCGGCAGGCGAGCGGGCGCATTACCCGCTGTCCTCGGCCCAAAAACGGCTGTACGTCCTGCAGCAGCTGGAGGGAGCCGAGCTGAGCTACAACATGCCGGTGGCGCTGCGGCTCGAAGGAGCGCTGGATCGGGCACGGCTGGAAGCGGCGCTGCAAGCCCTCATCGCCCGCCATGAAGCGCTGCGCACTTCGTTTGCCGTCGTGGACGGCGAACCGGTGCAGCGGGTACAAGAGGAGTGGACCTTCTGCGTGTCCTATGAGGAAGCGGAGGAAGGGGAAGCCGAGGAGTTAATCCGGGCATTCCTCCGCCCGTTTGACCTTAGCGAGGCTCCGTTGCTGCGTACAACCGTCGTGCGTCTCGGAGAAGCGCTGCACTTGCTGCTATTCGATATGCACCATATTATCTCGGACGGCACGTCGATCGGCATTTTGGTAGATGAATTTGTGAAGCTGTACGCGGGCGAAGCGTTGGAGCCGCTGCAGCTGCAGTACAAAGATTATGCGGTATGGCAGCGGGAACACTATGCCGACAGCCGGGCGTACGAGCAGTTGGAAGCGTACTGGATGGACCAGTTTGCGGGCGAACTGCCGGTGCTGAGCCTGCCGGCCGATCATCCGCGTCCGGCCGTACGCAGCTTCGAGGGCGGCCGGGTGGACGTTGAGCTGGACGGAGAGCTTGCGGCGGCCGTGCGCGAGCTGGCCCGCACGAGCGGCGCTACGGTGTATATGGTGCTGCTAGCCGCCTACAGCACGCTGCTGGCGCGGCTTGGCGGGCAAGAAGAAGTCATTGTCGGTTCGCCGGTGGCGGGCCGGCCGCAGGCGGAGCTTGAAGGCATACTGGGGATGTTCGTGAACACCTTGGCGCTGCGCACGTACCCGGCCGGGGAGAAGAGCTTTGCCGCCTATCTGCAGGAAGTGAAGCAGACGGCGCTTGGCGCCTTCGAGCACGGGGACTATCCGTTCGAGGAACTGGTGGAACGAGTGGTGCGGCAGCGCGACACGAGCCGCAATCCGATCTTCGATGCGATGCTCGTGCTGCAGAACATGAATCAGGCGGAGCTTAAGCTCCCCGATCTCCAGTTGACTCCGTATCTTATGAAGAACACGATAGCCAAATTTGACTTGACGCTGATCGTAGCCGAGCAGCGGGAGGGATTTTCCTGCAGTTGGGAATATTCATCCGCTTTATTTACAGAAGAGACCATCAGACGTTGGGCGGAACATTTTACAGAACTTCTGCGCCATGTATCGAGACAGCCTGAAGCGGCGTTGGGCGCAGTCTCTCTGCTGACAGCGGCGCAGGAGCGCCAATTGATGCAGGAGTTTAATCCGGCCCGGATAGATCCTGTCAGCAGCAAGACAATACTCGAGTTATTCGAAGAACAAGCGCTGCTGCACCCGGACCGTACGGCAGTCGTTTTCGACAACCATGAAATGAGTTATGCCGAACTGAATGATCGTGCCAGCCGTCTTGCTCAGACACTGAAGCAGCGTGGCGCAGGACCCGAGGACATCGTCGGCGTTCTTGTGACCCGTTCCGCTTGGATGGTTGTGGCTGTATTGGCGGTCTGGAAATCGGGCGGTGCCTATTTGCCGCTGGATGCCGATTATCCAGCCGAACGGATTGCGTATATGCTCGAAGAAAGCGGGGCCCGCCTGCTTCTGACAGAGCGGAAGTGCGGCGAGGAATGGGGGGCGGCCTATGACGTTTTATACTTGGAAGACGATGCCGCTGCAGTTACGGAAGGTATTTCACTGCAACTGCCTGAGCCCCGTCATTTGGCCTATGTTATTTTCACATCGGGCACGACGGGCAAACCGAAGGGTGTTATGATCGAACATGGACATTTAATAGAAAGAATTTTTGCATGGAACCAAGCTTATGGTCTGAACTCACAGGAAGTCCGGCTGCTGCAGATGGCCAGTTTCTCCTTCGATGTGTTTGTCGAAGACATCGCCCGGACGCTTCCTTTCGGAGGGACGATGGTCATTTGTCCAAGCGAGCTGCGTCTGCAGCCCGCGGCCGTAGCGGGATTGATCCGCACGCATGCGGTTACGCTGCTCAACTCGACACCGTCCTTAGTGATGTCCATTATGAAATACATCGATGAGCGGCAGGTGGATATACCGTTTTTGCGGCTGCTGATTTTGGGCGGCGATCGTTGTCTCAATCCTGATTTTCACTGGCTGCTTGAACGGTTCGGACAGAGGATGCGGATTATCAACTGCTACGGGGTAACCGAAGCGACCGTTGACTCTTCCTTCTATGAGTGGACAGGGGCCCCGGAACAGTATCCGTTAACACCGTCGGGGCACGTACCCATCGGATGGCCGTTTCAAAATGTGAGGCTTTATGTCGTGGATCCTCAATATGGCAAGCTGCAGCCGGTCGGAGTATATGGAGAGCTGTTTATCGGCGGTGCAGGCGTAGGACGCGGATATGTGAACAGACCTCGGCTGTCCGAGGAAAGATTTATTCCAAGTTCCTTTATGGAAGGAGAACGGCTGTATAAAACCGGGGATCTGGTACGCTGGTTGCCAGATGGCAGTCTTGAATTTGCCGGACGCAATGACCACCAAGTAAAAATTCGCGGATACCGGATCGAACTGGGAGAGATTGAACAGCACCTTGCCGAGCTTGAAGGGGTTACGGACTCGGCGGTCGCCGCTTGCGAGCTGGAGCAGGGAGACCTTGAATTGTGCGCCTATGTGGTCATGAGCGAAGAAACGGAGGTTTCATCCCTGCGTAAGGCCCTGTCAGCACGGCTTCCGGGATTCATGGTTCCATCGCGCTTCATCCAACTGGAAGAGCTTCCGCTGACGCCGAACGGCAAGGTGGACCGCCGGGCGCTGCCGCAGCCTTCGGGAAGCGGAGCGGCAGCCGGATATACAGCGCCGCGAACCGAAACAGAGGCGAAGCTGGCGCAGTTGTGGCAGGAGGTGCTGGGCGCCTCGCGCGTAGGCATCCACGATAACTTCTTCGAGCTGGGCGGCCATTCCTTGAAGGCGATGACGCTCGTATCGCGGATTCATCAGGCGCTGGACGTGGAGCTGCCGCTGAGTCAGCTGTTCCTTTCGCCGACGGTCGAAGGGCTGGCGGCTGCGCTGGACGCGGCGGGTGGCAGCATGGCGTATAAAGCGTTGGTCCCGGCAGACGAGCGGGCGCATTATCCGCTGTCCTCGGCCCAAAAACGGCTGTATGTCCTGCAGCAGCTGGAGGGCGCAGGGCTGAGCTACAACATGCCGGTGGCGCTGCGGCTCGAAGGAGCGCTGGATCGGGCGCGGCTGGAAGCGGCGCTGCAAGCGCTCATCGCCCGTCATGAAGCGCTGCGCACTTCGTTCGCCGTAGTGGACGGCGAACCGGTGCAGCGGGTGCAGGAGGAGTGGACCTTCTGCGTGTCCTATGAGGAAGCGGAGGAAGGGGAAGCCGAGGAGCGTACTCGTGCATTCCTCCGCCCGTTTGACCTTGACGAGGCCCCGCTGCTGCGTACAACCGTCGTGCGTCTCGGAGAAGCGCGGCACTTGCTGCTGTTCGATATGCACCATATTATCTCGGATGGCACGTCGATCAGCATTTTAGTAGACGAATTTGTGAAGCTGTACGCGGGCGAAGCGTTAGAGCCGCTGCAGCTGCAGTACAAAGATTATGCGGTATGGCAGCGGGAACACTATGCCGACAGCCGGGCATACGAGCAGTTGGAAGCGTACTGGATGGACCAGTTTGCGGGCGAACTGCCGGTGCTGAGCCTGCCGGCCGATCATCCGCGTCCGGCCGTACGCAGCTTCGAGGGCGGCCGGGTGGACGTTGAGCTGGACGGCGAGCTTGCGGCGGCCGTGTATGAACTGGCCCGCACGAGCGGCGCTACGGTGTACATGGTGCTGCTAGCCGCCTACAGCACGCTGCTGGCGCGGCTTGGCGGGCAAGAAGAAGTCATTGTAGGTTCGCCGGTGGCGGGACGGCCGCAGGCGGAGCTTGAAGGCATGCTGGGGATGTTCGTGAACACCTTGGCGCTGCGGACCTACCCGGCCGGGGAGAAGAGCTTTGCCGCCTATTTGCAGGAAGTGAAGCAGATGGCGCTTGGCGCCTTCGAGCACGGGGACTATCCATTCGAGGAACTGGTGGAACGGGTGGCGCGGCAGCGCGACACGAGCCGCAACCCGATCTTCGATGCGATGCTTGTGCTGCAGAACATGGATCAGGCGGAGCTTGAGCTCCCCGAGCTTCAGCTCACCTCGTATCCGTTCGATTCCAACGTGGCCAAGTTCGATCTGACGCTGTCGGTGAGCGAACAGGAGAACGGCATGCGCTGCTCGTGGGAATTCGCTGCCGTGTTATTTGAACGGGCGACGATAGAGCGTTGGGCCGGTCACTTTGCGGAGCTTCTGCGCCAGATTACCCGGGATCCGCAGGTGACGCTGGGAAGCGTCAGCTTGCTGACGGCTGCGGAACAGGAACAATTGTTGACGCAATTCCATGAGTTGGGGCAGTTCAATGATAGCGGGACAACCGCCGCGTTGCTGCGGGACATGACGCTGCACGCGCTGTTCGAGCAGCAGGCGGCGAAGACGCCGGAGCGGTTGGCCGTTGTATGCGGCGACGATTCCCTGACCTACCGGGAACTGAACGAACGGGCGAATCGGCTTGCCAGAGTCGTGCTCCGCTACGGCGCCGGGCCCGAAAGCCTTGTTGCGGTTCAGTGCGAACGTTCCGTGGATATGGCTATTGCGCTGCTCGCCGTACTCAAGGCTGGAGCTGCCTATCTGCCGATATCGCCGCAAGAGCCGGCAGAGCGGGTGCAGTTCCTGCTGGAGGACAGCGGCGCGACCGTACTGCTGTCTGCCTCGGCACAGGAGGCTTCCTGTCCGGTGCTAGGCTTGGATGATGGCCGAATCGAGCTGGAATCGCCGGAAAATTTGGCGGGCTATGCGAAACCAAATAATCTGGCGTATGTGATCTATACCTCCGGAACTTCCGGTCAGCCGAAAGGCGTCATGGTGGAGCATGGAAGCATCGTTCATACGCTTCAGTGGAAGGCAGAAGCCTACGACTTCGACGGCGGACGGGTGCTGCATGCCAGCCCGTTCATATTCGATGCGTTCATCACGCACTTCTTTGGCCCCCTCGTTGCGGGCGCCACCGTCGTGATGCTGCGCGATGAAGAGCTCAAAGATCCGGAGGTCATTATCCGCACGCTCGTCGAGCAGAAGATTACCCACGCGCAATTCCCAACGGGTCTGCTCGCGGCGCTGCTGGAGATGACCCGGCAGGAACAGCTGGCCACCGTCCGGAGCGTGGTCACCGGCGGGGAAAAAATCAGTGCGGCGCTGATTGAAAAGATGCTTGTTTACAGCCAGATTGAGTTTGTCAGCGAGTATGGACCGACGGAAAACAGCGTGGTGACGACCGCTTTGCCGGTGACCGATCCGGGTCAGTCTCATACGCTCGGCAGGTCCATTGGCCAGACGAAAGTTCATGTGCTGGCAGCGGATGGACAACTGCAGCCGATCGGCGTCCCGGGCGAGCTGTGCATCAGCGGCCCGGGATTGGCCCGGGGGTATCTGAATCAGCCGGAGCTGACGGCCGAACGGTTCGTCGCCAGTCCGTTCGCGCCAGATGAGCGGCTCTATCGGACCGGGGACTTGGCGCGCTGGCTGCCGGATGGCAATCTCGAATATATGGGCCGGATGGACGGACAAGTGAAGATCCGGGGGTACCGGATCGAACCGGGCGAGATCGAAGCCCAGCTGCTGCAGTTGACCGGGGTAAGCAAAGCCGTCGTGGCCGCGCTGCCGGATGCTTCAGGCAGTCTCCAGCTGTGTGCCTATGTTGTTGGCGGCGAGTTGGATTTTCCTCAGCTGCGCAGCTTGCTGTCCTCTGCGCTGCCGGCGTATATGGTTCCGGCTTCCTTCGTGAAGCTGGACCAATTGCCGCTGACTGCCAACGGCAAAATCGATTTCAAAGCGTTGCCGAAGCCGGATGCAGCTCTGGCCCATGCGCCGTATGCCGCTCCCCGCACGCCGGTGGAGCAGGCGCTGGTGACGGTATGGCAGCAGGTGCTCGGTGTGCCGCAGGTCGGCATTCATGACAGCTTCTTCGACCTGGGAGGCGACTCGATCAAGGCGATTCAAGCAGCGTCCCGGCTGCTGCCGGCCGGTTATAAGCTGGACATGAAGGATCTGTTCCGTTATCCGGCTGCGGCCCAGCTCAGCGCTCATATCGCCCCGGTTAGCCGTATTGCGGAACAGGGGGAGATTAACGGACCGGTGCCGCTCACGCCGATTCAGCACTGGTTTGCCGAGCGGGATCTGGCCGATGCGCATCACTTCAACCAAGCCGTGATGCTGTACCGGGAAGAACGGTTTGACGTGCAAGCGCTGCGCCTGGCGATGAAGCGGATCACGATTCATCACGACGCGCTGCGCATGGTGTTTGTGCCTTCAGCAGATGGGGGTTATGCCGCTTGGAACCGGGCCGTGAATGAAGGGGACCTGTACGGATTGGAAGTATTCGACTTGCGGGAAGAGCAGGCGTGGAGCCGGTTAGTCGAAGCGAAGGCTCGCGAGCTGCAGGCAGGTATCTCCTTAGATACAGGTCCGCTCGTGCAGCTGGGTTTATTCCAGTGCGGTGACGGCGATCATCTGCTCATCGTCATTCACCATCTCGTCATTGATGGCGTCTCTTGGCGGATCTTGCTGGAAGACCTCGCTGCAGCGTACGAACAGGCCGCGCAAGGGCAGGACATCCGGCTGCCGCAGAAAACCGATTCGTTCCAAGTCTGGTCACAGCAGCTGGCAGCTTATGCCTCAAGCCAGGCTATGGAGGCGGAACGTGAATATTGGAGCCAGATGGCGAGTCGGGAACAAGTGCCATTACCTAAGGATAACGATCAGGGCGGAGACACGGTCGAAAACAGCGCAATGTTGACGCTGCAATGGTCCCGGCGCGAGACGCAGCGGCTGTTAACCGAAGCGCACCGGGCATATGGGACAGAGATTAACGATCTGCTGCTGACCGCGCTTGGGATGGCGATTCAGGAGTGGACCGGAAGCGAGCAGGTGGCCGTCATGCTGGAAGGGCACGGCAGGGAATCCATCCTGCCGAATGTGGACGTCAGCCGGACGGTAGGCTGGTTCACGAGTGCATATCCGGTCATGCTGGATATGAAAGCGAACCTGGATCTGCCGCGGCGCATCAAGCTGGTCAAGGAAACGCTGCGAAGCATCCCGCACAAAGGCGTTGGTTACGGTATTTTGCGCTATTTGGCTTCGCCTAATATTCAAGCGGCCGCACCTGAAATAACGTTTAACTATTTGGGGCAGTTCGACCAGGATTTGCAGCGCAGCGCGCTTCAGATCTCGCCGCTTGCGTCCGGGGATGCGGTAAGCCGCAGGCAAAAAAGGGCGGCCACGCTCGATTTCAGCGGCATGATTGCCGGAGGAGCGTTGAGCCTGAACCTGAGCTACAGCATGGAGCAGTACCGCAAGAAAACCATGCAGCAGTTGGTCAAGCGACTAAAGCATCATTTGCAGGAAGTGATTCGTCACTGCGTGGCGAAAGAAAGCGCGGAACTGACGCCAAGCGATGTGCTGCAGCAGGGCATGACGATTGAGGAGCTGGAAGCGCTGGTTGAGCGGAATCGGATTGTCGGGGACGTCGAGAATGTATATGCCTTGACGCCTATGCAGCAGGGGATGCTGTTCCATAGCCGCCTGGATCCTCAGTCGGGCGCTTACGTGAACCAAATGCTCATTTCGCTGCAGGGAAAACTAGATCCAACCGCGTTGGAACGCAGCTGGAATATGGTCATCCAGCGGCATGCGGTATTGCGGACGAGTGTCGACAGCGGTTGGCGGGATCAGCCGCTGCAAGTAGTCTATCGTAGCCGTAGCTTGAGGATTGCCTATTCAGACATATCGATGAAGAGTACGGCGGAGCAGGAGCTGGAATTGGCCTTCCTCAAGGAAGAAGACCGTAAAAAAGGCTTTGCGGTAGAGTCGGACAGCTTGATGCGTGTGGCGGTCGTGCGTACGGGGCCAGAGACGCACCAACTGTTGTGGAGCTTCCACCATATTCTCATGGATGGATGGTGTCTGCCGCTGGTGGTCAAGGAAGTCCTCGAGGTATACACGGCCTTGTGCAAGGAAGAGGAGCCGCAATTGCCGCGCGTGGGCGAGTATAGCGAGTATATTCGCTGGCTGGCCGAGCAGGACGGGCAAGCGGCCTCGAACTATTGGGCGGACATGCTTGCGGGCTTCGAACAAGCGGCCGAGCTTCCAAGACGGCAGCGCCAAACACAGGGATATGAAGCAAGGCGCGTGACCTGCTCACTGGATCGGAAGCGGACCGAACGGATCAGCCAAGCAGCGCGAGAGCAGGGAGTGACGGTGAATACCTTGCTGCAGACGGCATGGGGACTGCTGCTGCACAAATACAGCGGGACAGACGATGCGGTATTCGGCAGCGTGGTGTCTGGCAGACCGGCGAGCCTTCCTGGCGTGGAGGGGATGATCGGGCTGTTCATCAATACGATTCCGATTCGGGTGAAGTGCGAGGCTGGAGAAACGGTAGCCCGCGTGCTGCAGCAGATCCAAGAGCAAGCGCTGGCGTCCCAAGCCTGCGACTATTATCCGCTGCATGAAATCCAGGCCCAAAGCGCAAGGCACCGGGAGTTGTTCAACCACATTCTGGTGTTCGAAAACTACCCGGTGGAGGAGCAAGCAGATTCACTGGAAGATGCGGCGGGACTAAAGATTACCGGAGTTCAAGCGGAAGAACGGACCAACTATGACTTGAATGTGATGATTTTGCCCGGGGAAGAGATGACGCTTCATTTTGACTACAATGCCCAGGTGTATGAACGAGATGGAATGGAGCGTCTGCAAAGGCATCTGCTGCAAATCGTGGAGCAGATTGCAGCGGACTCGAACATTCCGGTGCAGGAGCTGGAACTGCTGACAACGGACGAGAGAGAGCAGTTACTCGTGCAATTCAACGATACGGTAGCGGAAATTCCAAGGGGAGCGTCCGTGCATTCCTTGTTCGAGCAGCAGGCGGCGAAAACGCCGGATCGTCCGGCGGTCGTGTGCGCAGAACAGCGGCTGACCTACCGGGAGCTGGAGGAACAGGCCAACCGTATCGCCCAATGGCTGCGGGCGCACGGCGTGACGGCGGAAGAGCGTGTAGGCGTCCTGATGAACCGTTCGCCGCAGCTCATCGCCGGGCTGCTGGGGATTCTGAAAGCCGGTGCCGCTTACGTGCCGATGGACCCCCTTCTGCCTGTGGAGCGCATCGAGGGGATGATCCGGGATGCAGGAATGCAGGTTATGCTGGCGGATTCGGCTCAGCTTGGGATTGTGGCAGGCCTGCAGGAGACAGCACTGGGCCATGTATTGTGTCTGGACGATGCGTTGACGGATGGAGCGGATAGAGCGGCTGGGCAGCCGGAGCAAGCAGACACGGCAAGCCTCGGCGGCCATACTATCTCGTTCTCCTTCGCCAAGGAGCTCGCAGGATATTCTTCCGAGCCTGTTGGCGTCGAGGTAGAGCCATCCGGCAGTGCGTATGTCATCTACACCTCCGGAACGACCGGCACGCCGAAAGGAGTAGTCGTGGAGCACCGGAACGTGGTGAATTTCATCTCGGGGATGATTCGCGAGCTTCCTTTCGGGACGCATGCTTCGATGCTGTGCGTAACGACGGTATCCTTCGACATCTTCGCCACGGAGAGCTGGGTGCCGCTCAGCTGCGGCATGCAGATCGTCCTCGCAAGCGAGGAAGCGCAGCAGGATCCGGTCGTGCTGGCGGAACTGTTGGCTCAGCACCCGGTGCAGATGATGCAGACGACGCCTTCGCGGCTCATGCTGCTGCTCGGCGATGCGCGGAGCGCGGCGCAGCTGCGGAACATGGAGATGCTGCTGGTCGGCGGGGAAGCCTTCCCTTCCACCCTCTATGGGCAGCTGAGGGAACATACGGATGCGGCGCTGTACAACATGTACGGGCCGACGGAAACGACCGTCTGGTCCACGTTCGACCGCCTGGAAGGGGAAGAACGGATCGGCATCGGACGGCCGATGGCGAACACGCAGGTGTATGTGGTGAACGACGCGCTGCAGCCGCAGCCCGTTGGCGTAGCCGGTGAACTGTGCATCGGCGGCGCGGGGGTCGCCCGCGGATATTGGGCGCGTCCGCAGCTGACGGCCGAGAAATTTGTGGACAGCCCGTTTGTTTCCGGGGAGCGGCTGTACCGGACCGGCGATTTGGCGCGCTGGCTGCCGGACGGCCGGCTGGAGCATCTGGGGCGGATCGACCATCAGGTAAAGATCCGGGGGTACCGGATTGAACTCGGTGAAATCGAAGCCCGGTTGCTCCACATTCCGGGTGTAAGCGAAGCCGTCGTGACTGCAGCAGAAATGGGTGCGCAAACGCAGGAATTGTGCGCTTATGTGACAGGCGAGCGTCCGCTTGCGGCGGCCGAGCTGCGTGCCGCCCTGACTGCCTCGCTGCCGTCGTACATGCTGCCGACGCACTTCATGCAGCTGGAAGAACTGCCGCTGACGCCGAACGGCAAGGTGGACCGCCGGGCGCTGCCGCAGCCTTCGGGAAGCGGAGCGGCAGCCGGATATACAGCGCCGCGAACCGAAGCAGAGGCGAAGCTGGCGCTAATGTGGCAGGAGGTGCTGGGCGCCTCGCGCGTAGGCATCCACGACAACTTCTTCGAGCTGGGCGGCCATTCCTTGAAGGCGATGACGCTCGTATCGCGGATTCACCAGGCGCTGGGAGTAGAGCTGCCGCTGAGGCAGCTGTTCCTCTCGCCGACGGTTGAAGGGCTGGCGGCTGCGCTGGACGCGGCGGGTGGCAGCATGGCGTATAAAGCGTTGTCCCCGGCAGGCGAGCGGGCGTATTACCCGTTGTCCTCGGCCCAAAAACGGCTGTACGTCCTGCAGCAGCTGGAAGGAGCCGAGCTGAGCTACAACATGCCGGTGGCGCTGCAGCTGGAAGGAGCGCTGGATCGGGCGCGGCTGGAAGCGGCGCTGCAAGCGCTCATCGCCCGTCATGAATCGCTGCGCACTTCGTTTGCCGTTGTGGACGACGAGCCGGTACAACGGGTGGCGGAGCAGGTGATATTCGAAGTTTCTTATGAGGAAGCGGAGGAAGGGGAAGCCGAGGAGCGCATTCGTGCATTCCTCCGTCCGTTTGACCTTGACGAGGCCCCGCTGCTGCGTACAACCGTCGTGCGTCTCGGAGAAGCGCGGCACTTGCTGCTGTTCGATATGCACCATATTGTCTCGGACGGCACGTCGATCAGCATTTTAGTAGACGAATTTGTGAAGCTGTATGCGGGCGAAGCGTTAGAGCCGCTGCAGCTGCAGTACAAAGATTATGCAGTATGGCAGCGGGAACACTACGCCGACAGCCGGGCATACGAGCAGTTGGAAGCGTACTGGATGGACCAGTTTGCGGGCGAACTGCCGGTGCTGAGCCTGCCGGCCGATCATCCGCGTCCGGCCGTACGCAGCTTCGAGGGCGGCCGGGTGGACGTTGAGCTGGACGGCGAGCTTGCGGCGGCCGTGCGTGAGCTGGCCCGCACGAGCGGCGCTACGGTGTATATGGTGCTGCTGGCCGCCTACAGCACGCTGCTGGCGCGGCTTGGCGGGCAAGAAGAAGTCATTGTCGGTTCGCCGGTGGCGGGACGGCCGCAGGCAGAGCTGGAGGGCATGCTGGGGATGTTCGTAAACACATTGGCACTGCGGACCTACCCGGCCGGGGAGAAGAGCTTTGCTGCCTATTTGCAGGAAGTGAAGCAGATGGCGCTTGGCGCCTTCGAGCACGGGGGCTATCCATTCGAGGAACTGGTGGAACGGGTGGCGCGGCAGCGCGACACGAGCCGCAACCCGATCTTCGATGCGATGCTTGTGCTGCAGAACATGGATCAGGCGGAGCTTGAGCTCCCCGAGCTTCAGCTCACCTCGTATCCGTTCGATTCCAACGTGGCCAAGTTCGATCTGACGCTGTCGGTGAGCGAACAGGAGAACGGCATGCGCTGCTCGTGGGAATTCGCTGCCGTGTTATTTGAACGGGCGACGATAGAGCGTTGGGCCGGTCACTTTGCGGAGCTTCTGCGCCAGATTACCCGGGATCCGCAGGTGACGCTGGGAAGCGTCAGCTTGCTGACGGCTGCGGAACAGGCTCGATTGGCGCAGTTCAACGACACCGGCGGTGCAGAGGCGCCGCGGGACACCACGCTGCACGCGCTGTTCGAGCAGCAGGCGGCGAAGACGCCGGAGCGCTTGAGCGTTGTATGCGGCGACGATGCCCTGACCTACCGGGAGCTGAACGAACGGGCGAACCGGCTTGCCAGAGCCGTCCTCCGGTACGGCGCCGGGCCCGAAAGCCTTGTTGCAGTGCAGTGCGAGCGATCTGTGGATATGGCGATTGCGCTGCTCGCCGTGCTCAAGGCCGGAGCTGCCTATCTGCCGATATCGCCGCAGGAGCCGGCAGAGCGGTTGCAGTTCCTGCTGGAGGACAGCGGCGCGACCTTGCTGCTGTCTTCCACGGCACAGGAGGCTGCCTGCCCGGTGATGCGCTTGGATAATGATTGTATCCGTTCGGAAACGCCGGAAGATCTCGCGAGCTCTGTAAATCCCAAACACCTGGCGTATGTGATCTACACCTCCGGAACCTCGGGTCAGCCGAAAGGCGTTATGGTGGAGCATCGCAGCATCGTTCATACGCTTCAGTGGAAAACAGCGGCCTACGACTTCGACGGCGGGCGGGTGCTGCATGCCAGCCCGTTCGTGTTCGATGCGTTCATCACGCACTTCTTTGGCCCCCTCGCTGCGGGCGCCACCGTCGTGATGCTGCGCGATGAAGAGCTAAGCGATCCGGCGGCCATTATCCGCACGCTTGCCGAGCAGAAGATTACCCACGCGCAGTTCTCGACGGGTCTGCTCGCGGCACTGCTGGAGATGACCCGGCCGGAACAGCTGGCCACCGTCCGGAGCGTGGTCACCGGCGGGGAGAAAATCAGCGCGGCGCTAATCGAAAAGATGCTGGCTCACCGTCAGATCGAGTTTGTCAGCGAATATGGACCAACGGAGAACAGCGTGGTGACGACCGCTTTGCCGGTGACCGATACGGGGCAGTCTCATACGCTCGGCAGGTCCATTGGCCAAACGAAAGTTCATGTGCTGGCAGCGGATGGACAACTGCAGCCGATCGGCGTACCGGGCGAGCTGTGCATCAGCGGCCCGGGATTGGCCCGGGGGTATCTGAATCAGCCGGAGCTGACGGCCGAACGGTTCGTCGCCAGTCCGTTCGCGCCAGATGAGCGGCTCTATCGGACCGGGGACTTGGCGCGCTGGCTGCCGGATGGCAATCTCGAGTATATGGGCCGGATAGACGGACAAGTGAAGATCCGGGGGTACCGGATCGAACCGGGCGAGATCGAAGCACAGCTGCTGCAGTTGACCGGGGTAAGCAAAGCCGTCGTGGCCGCGCTGCCGGATGCTTCGGGCAGTCTCCAGCTGTGTGCCTATGTCGCCCCCGGCGAGCTGGATCTTCCTGATCTGCGCAGCTTGCTGTCCTCTGTGCTGCCGGCGTATATGGTTCCGTCCTCCTTCGTGAAGCTGGACCAATTGCCGCTGACTGCCAACGGCAAAATCGATTTCAAAGCGTTGCCGAAGCCGGATGCAGCTCTGGCCCATGCGCCGTATGCCGCTCCCCGCACGCCGGTGGAGCAGGCGCTGGTGACGGTATGGCAGCAGGTGCTCGGTGTGCCGCAGGTCGGCATTCATGACAGCTTCTTCGACCTGGGAGGCGACTCGATCAAGGCGATTCAAGCAGCGTCCCGGCTGCTGCCGGCCGGTTATAAGCTGGACATGAAGGATCTGTTCCGTTATCCGGCTGCGGCCCAGCTCAGCGCTCATATCGCCCCGGTTAGCCGTATTGCGGAACAGGGGGAGATTAACGGACCGGTGCCGCTCACGCCGATTCAGCACTGGTTTGCCGAGCGGGATCTGGCCGATGCGCATCACTTCAACCAAGCCGTGATGCTGTACCGGGAAGAACGGTTTGACGTGCAAGCGCTGCGCCTGGCGATGAAGCGGATCACGATTCATCACGACGCGCTGCGCATGGTGTTTGTGCCTTCAGCAGATGGGGGTTATGCCGCTTGGAACCGGGCCGTGAATGAAGGGGACCTGTACGGATTGGAAGTATTCGACTTGCGGGAAGAGCAGGCGTGGAGCCGGTTAGTCGAAGCGAAGGCTCGCGAGCTGCAGGCAGGTATCTCCTTAGATACAGGTCCGCTCGTGCAGCTGGGTTTATTCCAGTGCGGTGACGGCGATCATCTGCTCATCGTCATTCACCATCTCGTCATTGATGGCGTCTCCTGGCGGATCTTGCTGGAGGACCTCGCTGCAGCGTACGAACAGGCCGCGCAAGGGCAGGACATCCGGCTGCCGCAGAAAACCGATTCGTTCCAAGCTTGGGCGCAGCAGCTGGCAGCTTATGCCTCAAGCCCGGCTATGGAGACCGAACGTGGGTATTGGAAGCAACTGGCGAATGTTAGGCTAACACCATTACCGAAGGATAACGATCAGGGCGGAGACACGGTCGAAAACAGCGCAATGTTGACGCTGCAATGGTCCCGGCGCGAGACGCAGCGGCTGTTAACCGAAGCGCACCGGGCATATGGGACAGAGATTAACGATCTGCTGCTGACCGCGCTTGGGATGGCGATTCAGGAGTGGACCGGAAGCGAGCAGGTGGCCGTCATGCTGGAAGGGCACGGCAGGGAATCCATCCTGCCGGATGTGGATGTCAGCCGGACGGTAGGCTGGTTCACGAGTGCGTACCCGGTCATGCTTGACATGAAGTCGGACTTGGACCTGCCGCGGCGCATCAAGCTGGTCAAGGAAACGCTGCGGAGCATCCCGCACAAAGGCATCGGCTACGGCATTTTGCGTTATCTGGCCTCGTCGCGTGAGGACGGTATCCGGACGTTGGCACCTGAAATTTCGTTTAACTATTTGGGGCAGTTCGACCAGGATTTGCAGCGCAGCTCGCTTCAGATCTCGCCGCTTGCGTCTGGGGATGCGGTAAGCCGCAGGCAAAAAAGGGCGGCCACGCTCGATTTCAGCGGCATGATTGCCGGAGGAACGTTGAGCCTGAATCTGAGCTACAGCGCCGAGCAGTACCGCAAGAAAACCATGCGGCAGTTGGCCCAGCGGCTGAAGCATCATTTGCAGGAAGTGATTCGTCACTGCGTGGCGAAAGAAAGGGCAGAGCTGACGCCAAGCGATCTGCTGCATCAGGGGATGACGCTTGAGGAGCTGGAAGCGCTGGTTGAGCGTACTCGGCCTCTTGGGGACATCGAGAACGTATATGCCCTGACGCCAATGCAGCAGGGGATGCTGTTCCATAGCCGCCTGGATCCTCAGTCGGGCGCTTACGTGAACCAAATGCACATTTCGCTGCAGGGAAGGCTGAATCTAGCCGCGTTTGAACGCAGCTGGAATACGGTCATTCAGCGGCATGCGGTACTGCGTACGAGCGTAGACAGCGGTTGGCGGGACCAGCCGCTGCAGGTGGTCTTCCGCCGCCGCACCTTGAGGATTGCCTATGCGGATCTGTCGATGAAGAGCACAGCCGAGCAGGAACTGGAACTGGCCTTCATCATGGATGAAGACCGTAAAAAGGGCTTTGTGTTGGAGTCGGCCAGCCTAATGCGCGTGAAGGTGGTACGTACGGGGCAAGAGACGAACCAGCTGCTGTGGAGTTTCCACCATATTCTGATGGATGGATGGTGCCTGCCGCTGGTGGTCAAGGAAGTTCTGGAAGTATACACGGCCTTGTGCAAGGAAGAGGAGCCGCAATTGCCGCGCGTGAGCGAGTACAGCGAGTATATTCGCTGGTTGGCCGAGCAGGATGGGCAAGCGGCGTCGAACTATTGGGCGGACATGCTTGCGGGCTTCGAACAAGCGGCCGAGCTCCCGAGACGGCAGCGCCAAGCACAGGGATATGAAGCGATGCGTGTGACCTGCTCGCTGGACCGGAAGCGGACCGAACGGATCAGCCAAGCAGCGCGAGAGCAGGGAGTGACGGTGAATACCTTGCTGCAGACGGCATGGGGACTGCTGCTGCACAAATACAGCGGGACAGACGATGCGGTATTCGGCAGCGTGGTGTCTGGCAGACCGGCGAGCCTTCCTGGCGTGGAGGGGATGATCGGGCTGTTCATCAATACGATTCCGATTCGGGTGAAGTGCGAGGCTGGAGAAACGGTAGCCCGCGTGCTGCAGCAGATCCAAGAGCAAGCGCTGGCGTCCCAAGCCTGCGACTATTATCCGCTGCATGAAATCCAGGCCCAAAGCGCAAGGCACCGGGAGCTGTTCAACCACATCCTGGTGTTCGAGAACTACCCGGTGGAGGAGCAAGCGGGTTCACTGGGAGATACGGCCGGACTGAAGATTACCGGAGTTCAAGCGGAAGAACGGACCAACTATGATTTGAATGTGATGATTTTGCCCGGAGAAGAGATGACCCTCCATTTTGACTACAATGCGCAGGTGTATGAACGAGATGGGATGGAGCGTCTGCAAAGGCATCTGATGCGAATCGTGGAGCAGATCGCAGCGGATTCGAACATTCCGGTGCAAGAGCTGGAACTGCTGACAACAGCCGAGAGAGAGCAGCTGCTCGTGCAGTTCAACGATACGAAGGTTATGACTCCTGAAGAGGCAAGCATCCCTTCCCTGTTCGAGCAGCAGGCGGCGAAAACGCCGAATCATCCGGCAGTCGTGTGCGCAGAACAGCGTCTGACCTACCAGGAGCTGGAGGAACAGACCAACCGTATCGCGCAATGGCTGCTGGCGCACGGCGTGACGGCGGAAGAGCGTGTAGGCGTCCTGATGAACCGTTCGCCGCAGCTCATCGCCGGGCTGCTGGGGATTTTGAAAGCCGGTGCCGCTTATGTGCCGATCGATCCAATTCTGCCTAAGGAGCGTATGGAGGCGATGATCCGGGATTCCGGGATGCAGGTAATGCTGACGGATGCTGCATATGTGGATACATTATCCGACTTCAAAGAGACATCGCTGTGTCATGCATTATGTGTCGACGACCATGAATCGCTGTCCGGGTATTCTTCCGAGCCTGTTGGCGTGGAGATAAAGCCTTCCGGCAGCGCATATGTCATCTATACCTCCGGGACGACCGGCACGCCGAAAGGGGTAGTCGTGGAGCACCGGAACGTAGTCAATTTCATCTCAGGAATGATCCGCGAGCTTCCGTTCGGGACGCATGATTCGATGCTGTGCATCACGACGGTGTCCTTCGACATCTTCGCCGCGGAGAGCTGGGTACCGCTCAGCTGCGGCATGCAGATCGTCCTCGCAAGCGAAGAAGCGCAGCAGGATCCGGCCGTGCTGGCGGAACTGTTGGCTCAACACCCGGTGCAGATGGCGCAGATGACGCCTTCGCGTCTCATGCTGCTGCTCGGCGATGCGCGGAGTGCGGCGCAGCTGCGGAACATGGAGACGCTGCTGGTCGGAGGGGAAGCCTTCCCTTCCACCCTGTATAAACAGCTGAGGGAACATACAGATGCGGAATTGTACAACATGTACGGGCCGACGGAAACGACCGTCTGGTCCACATTCGACCGCTTAGAAGGGGACGAACGGATTGCCATCGGACGTCCGATGGCGAACACGCAGGTGTATGTGGTGAATGAGTCGCTGCAGCCGCAGCCGATTGGCGTGGCAGGCGAGCTGTGCATCGGCGGCGCTGGGGTCGCCCGCGGATATTGGGCGCGTCCGCAGCTGACGGCCGAGAAATTTGTGGACAGCCCGTTTGTTTCCGGGGAGCGGCTGTACCGGACCGGCGATTTGGCGCGCTGGCTACCTGACGGCCGGCTGGAGCATCTGGGGCGGATCGACCATCAGGTAAAGATCCGGGGGTACCGGATTGAACTCGGTGAAATCGAAGCCCGGCTGCTGCACATTCCGGGTGTAAGCGAAGCCGTCGTGACTGCCGCGGAAATGGATGACCATACGCACGAATTGCGCGCTTATGTGACAGGCGATCGTCTGCTTGCGGCGGCCGAGCTGCGTGCCGCCTTGGCCGCATCGCTGCCGTCGTACATGATGCCGGCGCATTTCATGCAGCTGGAAGAACTGCCGCTGACACCGAACGGCAAGGTGGATCGCCGGGCACTGCCGAAGCCGTCGGGAAGCGGAGCGGCAGCCGGATATACAGCGCCGCGAACCGATGTAGAGGCGAAGCTGGCGCTGTTGTGGCAGGAGGTGCTGGGCGCCTCGCGCGTAGGCATCCACGATAACTTCTTCGAGCTGGGCGGCCATTCCTTGAAGGCGATGACGCTCGTATCGAAGATTCATCAGGCACTGGGAGTAGAGCTGCCGCTAAGACAGCTGTTCCTCTCGCCGACGGTCGAAGGGCTAACGGCTGCGCTGAACGCTGCGGGCGACAGCGCGGCGTATAAAGCGTTGGCCCCGGCAGGCAAACGGGCGCATTACCCGTTGTCTTCGGCCCAAAAACGGCTGTATTTCCTGCAGCAGCTAGAGGGAGCCGAGCTAAGCTACAACATGCCGGTGGCTCTGCGGCTTGAAGGAAAACTGGATCGGGCACGGCTGGAAGCGGCGCTGCAAGCGCTCATCGCCCGGCATGAATCGCTGCGCACTTCGTTTGCCGTCGTGGATGGCGAGCCGGTGCAGCAGGTACAGGACGAATGGAGCTTTTCTGTGTCTTATGAGGAAGCGGAGGAAAGGGAAGTCGAGGAGCTCATCCAGGCATTCCTCCGGCCGTTTGACCTAAGCAAGGCGCCGCTGCTGCGTGCAACCGTCTTGCGTCTCGGTGAAATGCAGCACTTGTTCTTAATGGATATGCACCATATCATTTCGGACGGCACATCAATGAACATTTTGGTAGCCGAGTTTGTGAAGCTGTACGCGGGCGAAGCGCTGGAGCCGCTGCCGCTGCAGTACAAAGACTATGCGGTATGGCAGCAGGAATACGTGCTTAGCGATGCTTACCGGGAGCAGGAGAAATATTGGCTCGATCATGTGGCAGGCGAGCTGCCGGTATTGCAGCTGCCAACCGATTTCGTGCGCCCCGCCTTGCGCAGTTTTGCAGGCGACCGGGTTGATTTCAAGCTGGGAAGAACATTGTCTCAAGCTGTGCAGCAACTGGCGCTGGACAAAGGTGTCACCGTCTATATGGTGTTCTTGGCCGCGTACAGTACACTGCTGTCCCGTCTCTCCGGCGACGAGGAGGTTATTGTCGGCTCGCCGGTAGCCGGACGTCCGCATGCGGATCTGTCAGACATGATGGGGATGTTTGTCAACACGCTGGCCTTGCGCACATTCCCTTCCGGACAAAAAGCTTTTGCCGAATACCTTGAGGAAATCAAGCAAACAGCGCTCAATGCCTTTGAGCATGGAGACTATCCTTTCGAGGAACTGGTCGACCGCGTTGTCACCCAGCGGGACATGAGCCGCAATCCGCTCTTCGATGCGGTATTCGCGCTTCAAAACGCAGGGAACTCGCAGCTGGATCTCCCTGATTTGAAAGTCGAGTCTTGTCCGTTTGCCGATGCGCAGGCCAAGTTTGACCTCACCTTGATGATATCCGAGAGTGCGGAGGGCTATCACGGCTCGCTGGAGTTCGCTACAGCCTTGTTCAAGCGGGAAACGATCGAACGGTGGGCGGGGCATTTGACGGAACTGCTGGATCATGTGACGTCTGAACCGGATACGACCCTTGCCGAAGCCAGATTAATGAGCGGAGCCGCCCAGCTCAGCCAGCTGATGACATACAGCGGCTTGCCTGTCCAAAACAAGCTGCGGACGACGATTCATCGACGTTTCGAGGAAATAGCCGCTCTCTATCCGGATCGAACGGCCATCCTGTGCGGCGATCGGCATCTCACTTACGCGGAGCTGCAGCTTCAAGCGAGCCTGGTAGCCGCCAGGCTGCTGAGGGAAGGGATGCGGCCGCGGGCAGCCGTTGCCATTCTGGCGGAACGCTCGATCGAATTCGTCGTTGCGGTTCTGGGAATTCTGCAGGCGGGCGGAGTCTATGTGCCGCTGGCTCCGGACGCACCCGAGGAGCGCCAACTCTATATATTGGGCGACTGCAGCGCGGAGTTCCTGTTGGCTGTTCAAAGGCTCAAGGTTCCGGCGTCATACCCAGGGACGGCCATCATGCTTGATGACGGAGCTCTTGTAAATGAAGCGATAGAGGCGTTGGAACGTGGAGAAGAGCGTGACTGCAGTTGCGATGATCCGGCTTATATCCTGTACACTTCGGGCACCACGGGAAGACCTAAAGGAGTGCTGGTGACGCATGGAAATGTAATCAACCTGGTGAACAACGATGGATACGTGCCGTTCCATGCCAATCACCGCTTCGCGCAGACCGGTTCGGTAAGCTTTGATGCGGCTACGTTCGAAATATTCGGAGCCCTTCTGCATGGAGGATCCTTGCATCCGGTCGAGAAAGACGTGCTGCTGGACGCGCGCCGGATGGGGGCGTTTTTGACGGAGCACGGGATTACGGTCATGTTCTTGACGACATCGCTTTTCCATCATCTGGCCGATGAGGATGCGGGCCTGTTTGCCGGCGCAGAGCATCTGATTATGGGCGGAGAGGTTCTGTCGCCGAAGCATGCTTACGCCGTGAAGGAGGCCTGTCCGGGACTTGCGATCTGGAACGGTTACGGCCCTACCGAAAACACGACCTTCTCGACTGCATTCGCAATCGAGGAAACCAATAACAAAAATAACATCCCAATCGGCCGGCCGATCGACGGAACGACAGCCTACGTGCTGAGTGCTCAGGGACAGCTGCTTCCGGTCGGCGTGCCCGGGGAATTGTGCCTTGGGGGCGCCGGGGTAGCCGCCGGCTACTGGAATCTGCCTGAGCTTACGCTGGAAAAGTTCAAGCCGGATCCCTTTATTGAAGGCGGGAGGATGTATAAAACAGGAGATTTAGCCCGCTGGCTGCCGGATGGAACGCTTGAATATTGGGGGAGAATCGATCAGCAGGTCAAAATTCGGGGCTATCGGATTGAACTCGGCGAGATCGAAGCGCGCCTGCAGCTTCATGCGGACATTCGCCAAGCGGCTGTAGTGACTTGGACAGAACGGCCGGGAAGCGAGGTTTTGTGCGCTTATTATGTCGGCGGCAAGCGCCTGGAACCGGTCGAATTGAAAAATCACCTGAGCATTGCTTTACCCGAATATATGGTTCCTGCGTATTTCGTACATTTGTCGGAACTGCCGCTTACGAGAAATGGCAAGCTGGATCGTGACGCGTTGCCGGAGCCGGAAGGGTACGTATCGGGAACCGAGTTCTCAGCACCCCGAACTTTAACGGAAGTCAGGCTTGCACTGTTGTGGCAAGAGGTGTTAGGGGTTGCTCGGGTAGGTCTGAATGACAATTTCTTTGAACTCGGCGGCCATTCCTTACGAGCGATGACGCTGGTTTCGCAGATTCACCAAAAGCTGAATGCGCAAATCAAGCTGCACGATGTGTTTCAGTCACCTACACTCGAACGGATGAGCCAAGTGGTCGAATCAGCGGCGGGATCGCCGTATGAAGGCTTGCTTCCCGCGCCGAATCAGGATTGCTATCCTTTGTCCTCTGCCCAAAAGCGGATGTATGTGCTGCAGCAGCTTCAAGGTGAGGAACAGACCTACAACATGCCGAACATCTTCCGGTTGGAAGGAGCATTGGACCGGGAGCGCATAAATGAAGCGCTTCAGGGCTTGATTAGGCGGCATGAGGTGCTGCGTACGTCTTTTGAGATGGTGGAAGGCAGCCCCGTTCAAATCATACATGATGCGGTGGAATTCGCCATTTCTTATACGGAGACGGACGAAGGGAATGCGGGCCAAGCGATCCGCGAGTTCTACTTCCCGTTCGATCTCACCTGCGCTCCGCTGCTGCGCGCGGGACTGATACGCTTGCAAGAGGAGCACCATCTGCTGCTGTTCGACATGCATCACATTATTTCGGATGGCGTATCGATGAATGTATTGATCAAGGAGTTCGGGAAGCTGTATGCGGGGGAGTCCTTGCCGCCCCTGCGACTGCAATATAAAGATTACAGCACCTGGCAAAGCCGCTATGTGACGACGGAAGATTATAAAAAACAGGAAGCGTATTGGCTGGATCAATATGCCGGAGAACATCCGGTGTTGGACTTGCCGCTCGATTACCCAAGATCACCGGTTCGCAGTTTTGCCGGAGGCAGGGTGCACCTGGAATTGGACTCCCGTCTGACTGAAGAAATCACCAAGCTGGCGCAGCATACGGGGACTACCTTGTATATGGTGCTGTTGGCGGCGTACAGCACGCTGCTGTCGCGGCTTAGCGGCCAGGACGATATCATTATCGGCTCGCCAGCCGCCGGCAGACCGCATGCAGACCTTACAGATATGCTGGGCATGTTCGTCAATACACTGGCACTGCGTACAAACCCGGCCGGAGAAAAACAATTTCTCGGCTATTTATTGGAAGTAAAGGAGAGCGCACTCGATGCGTTTGTCTATCAAAACTATCCTTTCGAAGATTTGGTGGAGAAGATCGTCAGCCGCCGGGACATGAGCCGCAGCCCTCTCTTTGACGTCATGCTCGTTCTGCAAAATACAGAGCAGCAGCAAATGGAGGTGGAACATGTCCGGTTGTCTGCTTATCCGTATGAAGAGCACGCGGCGAAGTTCGATCTCACGCTAACCGTCAGCGAGCACGGGAAAGGTATGAACTTCACTTTCGGATACGCTGCAGACTTGTTTGCCCGCACAACGATAGAAAGCTGGGCCGCCTATTTCAAAGTGCTCCTGGAGTCGGTTGTCTCGGATCCACAGCAGCGGCTCGCGGATCTGCCTTTGCTGAACGAAGAGGAACGGCAGCGGATGCATGCCTATTCGCAAGGCGCATTTCTGGATATTAGTGCCGGGCGTACTCTGGATCGATGGTACGCGGAGCAGGTTGTCAGAACGCCCGATCGGTACGCCGTCCTCTCCGGGGAGAGACGGTTGACTTATAGGGAGTTGGACGAGCAGGCAGGCTGCCTCGCCGAATTGTTAAGAGACAGAGGCGTTGGCCCAGACCGGATCGTCGGGCTCTTCATACCGCCATCGCCGGAAATGATCGTCGCGATGCTCGCGATATGGAAAGCGGGAGGCGCCTATCTTCCGATCGATCCCGACACGGATGCGGATCGGATGACATACATGCTGGAGAATTCGGAAGCTGCCCTGCTGCTGACGATGAGCGAGTGGGAGACCCGTCTGCATCTTCCGGTTGAATGTCTTAGTCTGGATCGGCTTCCCGCAAGATCGGCGGATGTCGGTGCGGGCCGCGTGGAACCAAGCCACAGCTTAGACAATTTGGCTTACGTGATTTATACATCGGGAAGCACCGGGAAGCCCAAGGGCGTCAAAATCATGCATCGAAATGCGGCGGCCTATGCGGAATGGTTTATCGAAGAAGCCGCCATTGGGGAGGAGGACCGCACGGCGCTTGTTTCCTCCTTCGCCTTTGACCTCGGATATACGGCCGTATTTTCAGCTATATTGTCCGGGGCGGCGCTGCACTTGCCGGACAAAGAAATTTACATGGATCCGGAATGCCTGCTGGAGTTCCTTATCCGGGAAAGAATCACTTATGTCAAGATGACGCCGTCCCTGCTTGGCCTTCTCGTGAGAAGTCCGGGCTTTGCCGAACATGCCGGCAGCGACAGTCTCCGGTTGGTCGTGCTCGGCGGCGAACCAATCATCTGCGCAGATGTGGAGCTTTACTTTTCCAAGTATGAGCGTTCCCAAGTGATGCAGCATTATGGACCGACGGAGACAACGATTGGGTCCATTGCGATGAAGATGGATCATGAACGGTTCCGCGTCTTCCAGAGCCGGCCGGTATTAGGGCGGCCGATAGCGGGAGAGCAGGTCTATATCGTAGACTCTGCAGCGAGGCCGGTTCCAACGGGCGTCGTAGGGGAGATCGCAATTGGCGGATACGGAGTGAGCCGGGGCTATGTGAACCTGCCTGATGAGACGGCGGAGAAATTCACGAGCCACCCGTTTGCTCCCAACCAGCGGTTGTATCTGACGAGAGACCGCGGCCGCTTTCTGGCGGATGGGACCATAGAGTACTTGGGCCGCACCGATCATCAAGTGAAGATCCGGGGTTACCGGGTTGAACTGGGAGAGATCGAGGCGCGGTTGAGGCAAATCGGCAAGATCGTGGACGCGGCCGTTCTGGCCATACCGGATGCCAAGGGTGTACTGGATCTGTGCGCTTTCGTAGCAGTCGAGGGGCAAATGGACCTGACAGCCTTGCGGGAACATTTGCGTTCGCAACTGCCGGCCTATATGCTCCCGGCCCGCTTCCAGCAGCTTGAGAAGCTGCCGTTGACGGCCAACGGCAAGGTGGACCGCACGGCACTTGCAAAGCAGCAGATAACGATGCCTGTTCAAGCAAGTTATACGGCTCCAAGGAATGCGATGGAACAAGCACTCGCTGGCCTATGGCAGGAGGTGCTGGGCATGGAGCGCATCGGCATTGAGGATAATTTCTTCGACATGGGCGGGCAATCGTTGAAGCTGATTCAGGTGATCGGCGAGATTCGGCGAAAATTGAACTTGGACATCTCCCTTCGCGACGCTTTTGCCTATACGACGGTGTCGGAATTGGCGCAATATTTTGAGGCCCGGGGAAGCAAGCATGAAGACAGTGAATTATCCGTGTGGAATCCGGACAACGGAGTATCCTTGTTCTGCTTCCCGCCGATTGTAGGGTATGGGCAAGTGTTCATGAGAATGGCGGAGGAGCTGCAAGAGGTTGCCGCGATTTACGCATTCGACTTTATCGAAGCGGAAGACGTGATCCGGCATTATACGAACAGAATCCAGACTCTGCAGCCTCAAGGAACACTTCATCTGCTGGGTTACTCGGCAGGAGGAAATCTGGCGTTCGAAGTGGCGAAGCAACTGGAGAGCGAAGGGCGGGAAGTGGCTCATCTCATTTTACTGGATTCCTATCCGAGAAAGACCGCGATCCAAACCGCGGACCAGGAAGCGTATGCCGAGTCGCTGCAAGAGGAAATCTCGCGCTTTATCGCCCATGCGCCCGATGTGGATGTAGAGGAAGTGCTTCGGAACATTGCCAGGTATAAATCTTGGGTTGACCGCGTGGCGACGGATGGCCGGATTCAAGCCCGCATTCATCTGATTCAATCGGAGAATGCCGAAGAGCAGCCAGAGCAAAGTTTCTGGAAACCGTGGACTGCGGGAGACCAGATACTGTACCAAGGCAGCGGGAAGCACGAACAGATGCTAGAAGGAGAAGATGCAAGAAAGAACGGGGCTGTTGTTAGAGCTATATTCCATGGAGAGGTGCAGTGAAAATGAAGATGAATCATTCATTACCAAATTATTCGGGTTCTTATTCATGATGCCGGGTAAGCCGGGGGGATTGTTTTCTCCCGGCCTCTCCTCCTCTTATTTCTTGCTGGTATTTTTAAGATCCGAATTAATTCCGCCGTAGTTTCATGAGATGCAGGGTGGCATGCCATACGCTTAGCTGCAGTTAACATTCACACTGATTCATTTGTCTATCTATGTGGAAAGGAGACGAAGCTTCGCGATGATCCTATTATTTAGGAGGAATTCTTGGTATGACAAATGCTAAACCAGCCAAAAAAATGACGAAATTATTGATTGTTCTGCTTTCTTTTATTCTTCTTGCTTCATTGTCCGGGATAAGTGCTCTGCTTCAATCGAAGGCTTATGCCGCAACCCCTCACGACAAAAATTTTTCACCGGAGACACTTAAGTTCCTGCGTGCCAATACGGGTCTCGATGGCGAGCAGTGGGACAATATTATGAAGCTCGTCAACAAACCCGAGCAGGACTCGCTCGATTGGACCAAGTACTATGGTTACTGCGAGGACATTGGCGATGACCGCGGCTATACCATCGGCATATTCGGAGCGACGACAGGGGGATCCAACGACAAACATCCGGATGGCCCGGCTCTGTTCAAGGAATTCGACGCTGCCAGCGGAGCGGGCAAGCCTTCGGTTGAAGGCGGTCTAGAACGCATAGGCGTTAACGGGTCGATGAAAGGTTCGATCTTGAAAATAAAGGATAGCGAAAAAGTGTTCTGCGGAAAAATCAAAAAACTGCAAAACAATGACGCTTGGAGAGAGGCGATCTGGCAGACTTTCTACAAAGTATACATCAAATACAGCGTCCAGCAAGCGAGCCAGCGCGGCTTCAATTCCGCTCTGACTATCGGCTCCTTTGTCGATACAGCATTGAATCAGGGCGCTACCGGTGATTCCGGCACTCTCGAGGGTGTTCTGTCCCGCTCAGGTAAAAGTACCGACGAGAAGACTTTCATGAAGAAATTTTACGCTCAACGCACTCTAATCGTGGATACCAATGACTACAACCAACCGCCCAATGGCAAGAACCGTGTGAAGCAATGGAGCCAACTTTGGGATATGGGGAAGGCGGACCTGAAGAACGCCGACGACGCGATTGTTAAAGTCACCAGTTGGAAAATGAAGTAAGCAACGGCAAAATCCCGCGTCCGGCATTGCGTCGGACGCGGGATTTTGCCGTATCTGAAATGGCCAATGCCGCAGTTACTGGCGGATGCGTGCCAGCTTATCGGGATTACGGACGAAATAGAGCTGCCGGACAATTCCCCGCTCCGTGTGAAAGATGATGACCGTTTCAATCGCGGCGCCGTTGAGGATGGCATCTTCGGACAGCAGGCTTAGAATCGTAGGCACGTCTTCCTAAAAAGCTCGTTCCACTTCTCCATCGCGTTCCCTTTCCTTTCTATTTAAAACTCACACTGTTCCAAGTCCATTTCTGAATCTTTCAGCCCCCTATATAACGAGAGAAGCCATCCATTTGTGACAATGGAGTCCAATCCCGGCGCCGCGCTTCCGTCCAAGTTACCGGCAGCAGAAAAAAGGCAGGCGCAAGCTTTAATTTTATTGATAATGATTATCACTATCAATAAATTGTGTTATAATAAGGAAAGCTGATACGGTTCTAGCGAGCGAGGCAATCACGCTTTGCTTACATCATGATATATATCATAATAGGAGGGTGGAGAACTGCTATGGTTACTACGACGTCCGAGCCAATTACGCAGGTCTTGAAATCCATAGCCCTGTTCCAGTATTTTAAAGATTGGGAGCTGGAAGCGGTGGCCAATGTTTCAACATTGCGAGCATATAAGCGCAATTCCCAATTATTCTGTCAATACGAACCTATGGATCATATATACTTTGTTATTAACGGCAGAATTCGCATTTACCGGATTAGCAAAGAGGGCAAGGAGCAAACTTTTTATATAGCAGCGGACGGGGATATGTTCCCGCATGAAGGATTTTTCCGCCAGGGAAGCTACACCGCCAATGCGGCAGCCGAAACCGAAAGTCTGTGTCTGGTCACTGCGCTGAAGCCGTTCGAGGAGATCTTGATACATAATTCAGACATGACGACGAAAATGTTTCAATTGCTGACGGATAAGATTATCGATCTGCAGACCCGGCTGGAGGAAAAGTCATGCTATACGTTGAAGCGTCAAGTCATGGCATCGCTCATCCGTTTAAGCAGCACCCATAGTTCCGCTTGCGAGGGGGGATGGAATAAATTCGATACGCGGCTTACCAATCAAGAGCTGGCCGGCATGGTGGGCACGACGCGGGAAACGGTCAACCGGTGCCTGAACGAATTGAAAAAGCATGAGGTCGTGACCAGCAACGAAGGGCACCTTATGATTCGAACAGAAAGGCTGCGGCAAATGCTGCACGAAGCAGGCAATTGAACTGACGGATACGAAATGAGGAGGAATCGCGATGGATTACCGAATCGAGCACGATACGTTAGGTGAAGTGAAGGTACCCGCTGACAGGCTGTGGGCGGCTCAAACCCAACGCAGCTATGAAAATTTCCGTATTGGCACGGAACGGATGCCGCTGCCGCTCATCCGCGTATTCGCCATCCTGAAGAAAAGCGCGGCGCTGGCGAACCGTTCGCTCGGCAAGCTGGAGGCGGAAAAAGCGGATGCGATCGTTGCGGCCGCAGAGGAGATTATCCGGGGCGAGCTAGATGATCATTTTCCGCTCGTCGTCTGGCAGACAGGGAGCGGCACGCAGACGAACATGAACGTCAACGAGGTGATAGCCAATCGCGCCAATCAATGGTTGCAGCAGCGCGGAAGCGGCTTGCGCATTCATCCGAATGACGATGTGAACCGTTCGCAGAGCTCGAACGATACGTTCCCGACGGCAATGCATGTCGCCGCTCTTCTTGCGTTAGAAGACGAGCTGCTGCCGGCATTGAGCGAATTGAAGGGCACGCTGCAGGCCAAGAGCGAGGAGTTCCAGGACATCATCAAAATCGGCAGAACCCATCTGCAGGATGCGACGCCGTTGACGCTCGGGCAGGAAATCAGCGGGTGGGCCCGCATGCTGGATAAAACGGAACGCATGGTGAAGCAAAGCGCGGAATATTTGCAGGAATTAGCGATTGGCGGAACGGCGGTCGGGACCGGGATCAATGCCCATCCGAAATTCGGGGAGCTGACAGCGGCGGAGATTGGCAAGCATACCGGCAAGACGTTCACCTCCGCCGTCAACAAATTCCACGCTCTGACGAGTCATGATGAGCTCGTGCATGCGCATGGGGCCTTGAAGGCGCTGGCGGCCGATCTCATGAAGATCGCCAATGACGTGAGATGGCTGGCGAGCGGGCCGCGCTGCGGCATTGGCGAAATTGCGATCCCGGCCAATGAGCCGGGAAGCTCCATTATGCCGGGCAAGGTGAATCCGACGCAGAGCGAGGCGCTGACGATGGTCGTCTGTCAAGTGATGGGCAATGACGCGGCGATCGGCTTTGCGGCCAGTCAGGGCAATTTCGAGCTGAACGTGTTCAAGCCGGTCATTATCTACAATTTCCTGCAATCGGCGCGGCTGCTCGCCGATGCGATGCGCTCCTTCCATGCCCATTGCGCGGCAGGCATCGAGCCGAATCGGGCCGCGATTCAGAGCAATCTCGATAAATCACTCATGCTCGTCACCGCATTGAATCCGCACATCGGCTATGAAAATGCGGCTGCGGTGGCGAAGCTGGCCCATCGGGAAGGAATCACGCTCAAGGAAGCGGCGCTGCAGAGCAAGCTCTTGACCGAAGAGCAATTCGACCGCATCGTCCGGCCTGAGCAGATGATTGAGCCGACAGAAGCGTGACCGCGACATATAGCGATTGTTTGCGATATAAGCAAACAATCGCTTTTTTTATGTTCAATCAGGCTTTGCAGCCGCTTCCGCAACAGTTGTATATGGATGTAAAGACCGGTATATAGAAATCGCCGCTAGGCAGTTCTTATAATGAAGCTATGATAGTACTGCTTACTTTCAATTACTGGGAGGGTCGAACTTGAAAAGAAAACAGAAAATCAGTTTGGTCGTCGCGCTCATCATCGGCCTCATTGCCGCTACTGCATGCGGGAAGCAAGAGGAGGCACAGAAGCCGGAAGGATCACCGGCCACCGAGGCGAATGGCGTATTGGAAGTTTCGACGGTTCGTGCCAGCGATCCATATTTGAAGTTCGATAAAGGAGAAGATTTTGACAACAACTCGGTATACGATGCTTACGAGAAAGACGCAGGGGTCAGAATTACGAACAAATGGATCGCGGACGGCAGCCAGTTCAAGGAGAAGTTAAAGATGGCGATCGCCTCCAATGATATCCCTGACTTCTTCCCGGTCGAAGCTTCTCAGCTGCAGCAGCTAATCGAAGCGGATATGATTATGGATCTGACCGATGTATATGAACAGACGGCAACACCGGAAACGAAAAAGTTCATGATGATGGACGGCGGAACTCAGATGAAGTCCGCTACGTTTGACGGCAAGCTGATGGCCATTCCGCAGACGGGCAATCCTTATACCGCTCAGTTCCTGTGGGTGCGCTCCGATTGGTTGAAGAAGCTCAACTTGCCTGAACCAAAGACGATGCAGGATTTGTTGACCATTATGGAAGCGTTCGCAACGAAGGACCCAGGGGGGACGGGCAAGTCCTATGGCTTGGCGTTGAATAAGAAACTGGATGACGGCGCAACCGGACTAGTCGGCTTCTTGAACGGTTTTCACGCCTATTTGGATCAATGGATCGATGATGGTTCCGGCAAACTGATAAATAGCGACATTCAACCAGAGATGAAGGAAGCATTGCGCACACTGCAGGAGATGTTCAAAAAGGGTCTGATCGATCCCGAATTTGCCGTCAAGGATACGCAGAAGGCATCTGAAATGATCTTTGGCGACAGCATTGGCGTGCTCTACGGCGCAGAATGGACGCCCGCTCAACTGGTTCAAGGCGCGGTGAAGGACGGGAAAGCGGTTCAGGAATGGAGCGTATATCCACTTCCTTCTATCGATGAGAAGCTGGCATCCACGCAAATCGGGTTGGGCGCCAGCGGATACTACGTCGTGTCCAAGAAGGCCAAAAACCCTGAGGCGGTCATTAAGCTGTTGAACCAGTGGATCGTGGTTGACAACCATCCAACGGAAGAGGATAAAGTGTACGAGTTCGGAAAGGATCGCGTGGAGAAGTCGAGCAATTACTGGCTGCTGAACCCGCTCACGGTCTACAACCAGACGAATGACAACGGTGTAGTGCTGCCAAAGGCGATCGCGGATAAGGATGAGAGTCTGTTGCAGACGAAGGAGCACAAGACAAGATATGGGCGCGCGATGAAATATGTGGAAGGCGACCTCTCGATGTGGTGGGAGTACCTCATATCCGGACCGAAAGGATCACTGTCAATCATTCCGTATATGAAGGAACATAATCTATTCAATCAAAACAAGTTCTATGGCGCTCCGACGCCGACGATGGTGGAAAAAAACGAAATACTGAATAGAAAGCGGGACGAGGTATTCGTCAAAATCATCATGAATCAAGTATCGGTTGACGAGTTCGATAAATTCGTCGCCGATTGGAAAAAGCTTGGCGGAGACGAGATTACCGAAGAAGTGAACGAGTGGTACGCCAAAAACAAATAACAGCGCATGCGCAATACATCAAAGTCATTGCGGCATCGTTCCATGCGGGGAATCGGAACGCGATTCGGTTCCCCTTTTTCCCTATTTTGACTTCAAGCAGGTGGTGCATATGAATCAATTAGCTCGCATGTGGAAAAGGGAATGGCCGCTTCATGTCATGCTCATTCCCGGATTGGTGTTCATTCTCATCTTCAGCTACATTCCGATGGTAGGCATTATTATGGCGTTCCAGAAATATATACCTACGAAAGGCGTCCTGGGTTCCCCCTTTGTCGGCATGAAAAATTTTCAATTCCTTATTGATTATCCGGACCTGGGACGGATATTTTTCAACACCGTCTACATTGCCGTCATGAAAATCGTCGCCGGCTTGGCCGTGCCGATCACGATAGCGATTTTATTGAATGAACTACGGAAAGAATGGATTAAACGGACCTTCCAAACGTTGGTCTATTTGCCGCATTTCTTGTCCTGGGTGCTGCTCAGCGGAATATTAATCGATGTTTTATCCCCCTCTTCAGGTATTTTAAATAAGGCTCTGGGGCTGCTCGGCGTCGACCCGATTTTTTTTCTGGGTGACAATAACTGGTTCCCTTATGTCATGGTCATCTCTGATATATGGAAGGAATTCGGATTCGGCACAATCATATACTTGGCTGCGCTTACCAACATTAACCCATCGCTTTACGAAGCGGCGGAAATCGACGGAGCCGGGCGTTGGAAGCAGACGCTCTACGTGACCTTGCCGGGGATGATGCCGATCATCGTGCTGATGCTCACCTTGAATATCGGCAACGTGCTGAATGCGGGTTTCGATCAAATATTCAACTTATATAGTCCGCAAGTATATGAGAGCGGGGATATTATCGACACCTTTGTGTACCGCATGGGTATCGAGCAATCTCAATTCGGGTTCGCGACGGCAGTAGGGCTGTTGAAGTCAATCGTTTCGTTTGTCTTGATTTCCATTTCCTATGTATTGGCCTATCGTTTCGCGAATTATCGTATTTTCTAGCAAAGGGGAACGGGCATACTTATGAAAAAGACACTGGGCCGACGACTGTTTCTAGGCTGCAACTTCGTGTTTCTTGCGGCGATTTCGTGTCTGTGCTTGATGCCAATCATCCATATATTAGCCATCTCGTTCAGTTCCGGCGCGGCGGCATCGGCCGGCAAAGTGCTGCTATGGCCGGTCGAATTCTCAACGGCGGCTTATCAGAACGTATTTGGCAAGCCAGAATATTTGCGCGCCTTCTGGGTATCTTTGCAGCGTGTCTTGCTCGGCACCTCCCTCAGTATGTTCCTCACGATACTGACGGCCTACCCGCTATCGCGGGATTCGAGGCAATTCCGGCTGCGCACGGCATATGTATGGATATTTGTATTTACGATTCTGTTCAATGGCGGATTGATTCCTTGGTACATGACGATCAAGACGATTGGTCTTATCGACTCGCTGTGGGCATTGGTGTTGCCGGGTGCCGTGCAGGTGTTCAATATCATTTTGCTGCTCAATTTCTACCGCAATCTGCCGAAGGAACTGGAGGAATCGTCCAGGATCGACGGAGCCGGACATTTCACGACGCTATGGAAAATATATGTGCCCTTGTCCCTCCCGGCATTGGCGACAACCGGTCTCTTTACAATGGTCGGGCATTGGAACAGCTGGTTCGACGGGATGATACTGATGAACCATCCCGATAAATACCCGCTGCAAACATTTCTGCAGACGATCATTATTAATCTGGACTTCCGGTTTCTGAAGTCGCAGGATGCGGAACTGATGATTCAGCTGTCCGATCGAACCAGCAAAGCGGCGCAAATTTTTGTGGCAGCCTTTCCAATTTTGATCGTCTATCCGTTTCTGCAGAAATTTTTCATTAAAGGAATTGTGATGGGGAGCGTCAAAGAATAATAGTTCATATTTTTATCTACCATGGAATAGGGAGAACAAATGATGAAGCTGTTATTCCGCTTGAAAAACTCCTCCATCTTCATGAAAATGATGGCCGCCTTCATGACGGTGCTGCTTCCGCTCATTGCGATTACGTGGCTGATTAACCACAAGGGGGCAGAAAGCATCCAGATGGAAATATCGCGATCGACTATGAACACGACCCGCTTCTATCTCGATTCGCTCGAGAAGGAAGCGGAGCGCATCGTGCGGTATTTGCCCAACTATGTCATGGACGGAGATTTACTGGAACTGGCAGCGACGGGCAGCGACATGACCGATTACGAACGGGCGCAGAAAATATTGGCCATCCAACAGCGGCTCGATTTAATGAAAAATTCGAGTCCGTTCATCAGGGAAGCGAGAGCCTACATTCCGCTGCTCCAACGAACCATTCTCAGTCTGCAATATGAGACGGCAGTCGACGAGCCAGAATATAAGGCTATGCAGCTCAGTGCCAAGAAGGATGACGAACCGTTCATTTATTGGCAGAACCGCTTGTTCATCAGCATGCAGTATCCAGCGAATTCCTTCAAGGAGCCGCTGTATGCCGTCAGTGTGGAAATGTCCTTGCCCAAAATCAAGGAGGCGCTTGACCAGATCGCCGGATCGCTGGGCGGAACAAGCGTGCTGCTGAATGTAGACCGCGGCTGGGATATTCAGAGCAATGGAAATTCGGAATTGCTGGAGCAGATAGAAGCTTTTGCGCGGGAGAAGCGGCGCGCAGGAATGGACGAAGGCTACGAAATGGTGCGGCATGGCAGCGAGAGCTATTTGACCGTGTATAAATACTCTCCGCTATGGAATTCGTACTCGATCACCTCGATTCCGGCATCCACCATTTTGGGGCCGCTTCAGACGTACCGGCAATGGTTTTGGTGGGCGTGCGCCCTCGCGATCTGCGTCGGGCTTTTCTTCTCGTATTCGTTGTTCAAGCTCATCTACCGTCCGTTAATGCGGCTGATCCATTCGTTTAAAAGAGTGCAGCGGTTCAATCTGCAGCCCATACCGATCGATCGCGGGCCTGATGAGTTCGGTTATCTATATCAAGCCTTTAATGACACGATCCAATCGCTGAAGACGTTGATTGAGCAAAATTACGAGCAACAGATCCGCAACCAGAGGTCCGAGCTGAAACGGCTGCAATCGCAAATCAATCCTCACTTTTTATATAACTGTTTTTTTGTGCTGTGCCGGTTAATCAAGTCTGAGCATAAGGAGAAGGCCTATCAATTTTGCTTGTACATAGGCGAGTATTTCCAATTTATTACAAGGGACGATGAAGACGAGATACCGCTTGAGCTGGAAGTGAAGCATTCCCGCACGTACGTGGATATGCAGTCGATCTGTTACGGAGATCGCATTCGCGTCTGGTTCGAAGTAGAGACCCCGCACATTTTCGTTCCGCGCCTTATTCTGCAGCCCATTATTGAGAATGCGTATAAGCATGCGCTCGGCAACATGCTGTCTGCCGGCGAATTGTGGGTGCATAGCGAACAGAAGGAGAAAGGGTATGTTATTATCGTGGAAGATAACGGTAACAGCATCAGCGATGAAGATTTGGAGCGGCTGCGCAGCCGGTTAAGGCATTCCGCGGAGCATATCGACGAAACGACGGGACTCATCAATGTGCATCGGCGGATTCAACTCCGTTATGGAACGGATCACGGAATTGAGGTAGCTCGTTCCGAGCTTGGCGGACTCAGCGTGCATATACATCTCGGCATGAAGTAAAGGAGGAACCTGCATGTATCGGCTGCTTATCGTCGACGATCTGCCTATTATTGTAGATGGCCTGCTTGAACTGTTCGAACAGACGGAGCATTTGGAGCTCGATATTATGAAAGCGTATTCCGGCGAAGAGGCGCTGGAGGTGTTGCGGAATTCCAGCGTTGATATCGTCATCTCCGACATCAAGATGCCGGGGCTGGAGGGCATTGAATTGCTGCAAGCAATCAAGGCCCAGTGGCCGGCCTGCAAGGTCATCTTTTTGACCGGGTACAATGATTTTCATTATATTCAGAGCGTCATCACTTACGGCGGATTCGATTACATCTTGAAAGTGGAGAGCGATCAGAAAATCATTCGCTCTGTCGAACGGGCGATCGCGAAGCTGGAGGAAGAAGGCGATCAGCGCCTAATGGTTGAACGGGCCAATAACCGTATGCGGCAGGCGCTGCCTTTGCTGCAGAAGGAATACGCTTGGGAGCTTCTGCAAGGCAAGCAGGAGACGGCGGGCGAGTTGGCGCGGCATTTGCAGGATTTTGATATTCCATTGCGCGCGGACCTGCCGGTGCTGCTGCTGCTCGGGCGAGTGGACGCGTGGAAAGACACGTTCACGACGCCGGATAAGGCGCTGCTTATTTATGGGGTGCAAAATATTACCGAGGAATATGTAACCCCGTATGTGCGTTGTTATTCATGCGTATACGACACCTCCAAAATTGTCTGGCTCATCCAGCCGCAAGAGCTCGCGGCAGCAAGTCTTGCCGCGGAGCCGTTTGCATCCTGCGGGATGCGAACGTCAGGCGGACCCGCTTCTGCTTCTGCCGCATGGAGAAAATTGTACTCGTGCTTAAGCGGCACGCTGGACACGATTCAACGGACCTGCAAGCAGCTGCTGCAGGTGACCGTATCCTTTGCGCTGAGCAGCGCGCCGACGGAGTGGCACTCGGTTTCCGATCGTTTTCATATGCTGAAATATTGTTTCGTCTATGGACTTGGCCTATCCAACGAAGTCATTGTGACCGACTCTGACATCTTGCAGCTGCAAGAGAGCGCAACAGAAGGAGCCGCCAACGATTTTTTTCACCAGACCCGCATTCAGCTGCTCTTGAAATGCCTGGAGAACAACCATCGGGAGGAATTTTGCAAGCTGTACCTTCATCTAACGAAAATATGGAGCGAGGATTCCCGCGCCTATGAACGAAAAATGGAGCTGTATCACTCCTTGGCGGCCATTTTCCTGTCGTTCTTAAGCCAAAATGAAGCGTTCAAGCAGAAGGTAATCAAGTCCCTTGACCTGACTCTCCTATACCACAGAGACGATTCGGTATCTTGGCAGGATTTGAAGCAGTACTTTCTGGAGATGGCCGATTGCTTGTTCGAAGGGCAGGCTGCGCAAGGGGAACGGATGCCGGTTGAATGGGTCCAAAAAGTGCACCGCTACATCGAGGAAAATGTGTCAACCGATATTTCGTTGTGCGCCATCGCAGATTATGTCGGGTTGAATCCATCTTATTTTTCCAGGCTGTATAAGCAAATGACGGGGATCGGGCTATCCGACTATATTAACGATTATCGGAACTTGCAAGCCAAGAAGTGGCTGCTGAACAGTTCCATGAAGGTCAATGAAATCGCCGCTGCGCTAGGCTATAATTCTGCGCTGGCATTTATCCGGTTTTTCAAAAAGCAAAATCAAACGACTCCGCAAGAATACCGGATGCAGCGTCAATCTACTGGATGAATGCCAATGAAACCTAGCACTGGCGAGATTTGAGCCGCTTCAATTGGACAGAATCCAATGTGCTGGCAAGGAGACACGTTCATGCCCTCAGGCCTATTCTCTTATTCATTTACTATTTATGGATACATCAGGGAAGATTGACAACGAGTTCCTATCTTGATACAGTATGAACAACGAGGCATTTCGCCCCATACAGGGCGAGATGCCTTCGTGCATATTTGTGACTTTTTACATTTAATGGTCAACTGAGGAAGGAATGATGCAATGATTCAGGTGAAGGAGTTTTTAGATTTAGGCACCGCTTCGGCGGAGAAGAAGGCCAATGAATTTTTGGCCACGCTACAAGACGAGCAAGTCATTGAAATTAAGTATTCGGCCGGATATCGCTCGAATCGCGATATATCCGAGCAAAGAAGTTGCATATTGGTCATTTATCGCACCAACGACCATACTGGCATGCATGAGCCCTAGTGAGGGCAATCCATTGATGACATAAAGGAGTTAATTGATATGACACCTATTTTTGCAGCGGCAACCAGAACGAATGAGAAGCGCTCCGCCTTGCGGGAGCTGCGCAGCGAGGGCAGAACCCCGTGCGTTATTCTCGATAAGGGAACGAGCACCATGATTCATATCGACACGAAGGAATTTACAAAATGGGTCAGAGACGGACTTAGCAAAAAGCTGGAGCTGAGCATTGACGGGGCGGACAGCGTGTCCGTAGAAGTGAAGGCCATTCAGCGCCATCCGGTTACGAATGAAATTATCCATGTCGATCTGCTTGCGGACGGCGTGGCTGCCACTGCCTAGAGGCAGAACATGCTCATGATAATCGGGGAGCAATCATAAACCTTACTATATGGAAAGAAGAAGTCAGGGGAACAATGCCTCTGGCTTCTTTTTGAGTTGCGGTTCAGCTTCACGTATGGAAATTGCAAAAAAGTTTTATAAGAATGCCGAATGGCAAACCATTTTGATGTAAAATATGATATATAACGTAAATAGGAAACAATCGAGGTGTAGCATGATTATTTTGAAGAGCAAGCAAGAGATTATGGAAATGCAGAAATCCGGACAACTGCTGGCCCAATGCCACGCAGAAATTAAAAACTTGATCAAACCCGGCGTGACCACACATGACATCGATCAATTCGTTGAGAAATATCTGGAGCAGCATGGCGCGACACCTGAACAAAAAGGCTATCACGGTTATCCTTTCGCGACTTGCGCGTCCGTCAATGACGTTATCTGCCATGGGTTCCCGAACAAGGAGCCCCTGAAGGAAGGGGATATCGTTACGATTGATATGGTCGTCAATCTCAATGGGGCACTGTCCGACTCGGCATGGAGCTATCGGGTAGGCGAGGTGTCGGAAGAGGCCGACCGATTGCTGAAGGTGACGGAAGAATGCCTTTACCTGGGTATCGAGCAGGCCGTTGTAGGCAACCGGATCGGTGACATCGGTTACGCCATTCAACATCACGCCGAGCCGCTCGGCTATTCTGTCGTAAGAGACTTCATCGGACATGGCATCGGAAAAAGCATGCACGAGGAGCCGCAAGTCCCTCATTACGGCATTCGCAATCGCGGTGTAAGATTGAAGGAGGGCATGGTCATTACGATTGAACCGATGCTGAACACGGGAGCGTATCAAGTGAAGCTGGACAGCGACGGCTGGACCGCTCGAACGGCGGACGGCAGCCTGTCTGCTCAATACGAGCATACGCTTGCCATTACAGAGGATGGTCCGCTCATTTTAACTAAGCTGTAGAAGGCAGATAATCTATTATATTGAACAACAAGCTTTGCATGAACCATGCGCTCCCTAGAACGGTGTTCCGTGGCGGGAGCGCATTTTTGTTGAGCCGCTTATCCCAATCCTGCAAATGAAGAAGGAAATCCAAAAATCAAGTAAGATAATCCAATGAATTGCAAGCGACAATGGGTATAATGGCAATATACCAATCAGGTGTTCTCGATCAAGGTGTGTCGAATTCGATTTTTGCATTTTGATTCAACCAAGAGAGAAGCAGATAAAGAGGTGTCGAGGATATGAGTGTGAAGGCAATCTTGCTGGGAGCCGGGGTGCGCGGGGCGGAAGTGTACGCGAAGCATGCATTGCAATACCCGGAAGAGCTGCAGTTTGTAGCCGTTGCCGAACCGGATGGGGAAAGACGGGCTTCATTCGCGCGGGAGTACAATATTCCGGGCGAACATGCATATGCGGACTGGAAAGAAGTATTTCAACAGCCGCGCTTTGCGGATGCCGTATTCATTTGCACACAGGATCGGATGCATTACGACGCTGCGATGACAGCGCTTGAAAAAGGGTACCATGTCTTGCTTGAAAAGCCAATCTCGCCATCGCCGATCGAGTGCGTGGAGATCGAGGAGGCTGCGCTGCGGCACCGCCGTATTTTAACGATATGCTACGTTCTCCGCTATACGCCGTTCTGGTCCACGATTAAGCAGATTATTGATCGGGGCGATATCGGCAAGGTCGTAAATATCCAATTAAACGAAAATGTGGGCTTCGCCCATATGGCACACAGCTATGTGCGCGGCAACTGGCGCAGCGCCGAGCATTCCAGCCCGATCATACTTGCGAAGTCGTGCCACGATTTAGATATGATTTTGTGGCTGATGGCTCAAGATTGCAAGCGGTTAACTTCATTCGGCTCTCTCTTTCAATTCAAGAAGGAAAATATGCCGGAGGGGGCAACCGAGCATTGCACAGACGGTTGTCCGCATGTCGAGGACTGCTGTTATTCCGACCTGCGTTACTATTTGGGAGAAGGACGCCGGCGCGCGCTTCATTTCTCGACGGATCTATCGGATGAAAGCATTCGCGAAACGGTGGGCCATACGCCATATGGACGCTGTGTCTACCGATGTGACAATGATGTCGTCGATCACCAAGTGGTCAATATGGAATTCGAAAATGGAGCGACGGCCTCGTTCACCTTGTCGGCTTTTACCCATGATAGCTCGCGTTCGGTGCAGATTTCGGGTACACGCGGTGAAATTCGAGGGAACATGCAGCAGCAATCATTTACGGTCTTTGATTTTGCAAGCAACCGTTCTCAAGAAATAAAGGTGCATGATGGAGGAAGCGAGGGTTGCAGCATTATGCTGAGCGAGTTCTGCCATCTGGTCAAATACCCGAATGATCCGTATGCGCAAGCTTCGTTGCGCGGTTCGGTGCAGAGCCATATGATGTCCTTTGCCGCAGAGGAATCCAGGTTGCATCATGGCAAGCCGATAGAGATATCGGAAATTACGCAGCGTTACAGACGGTTTTCCGGCTGTGAAGCGGTTGGTTCATGTTAATGGCATTGGAATTGGAGTTGTTTTTGAAGCCTGGAGAAGTGGAGTTGCTCACGCGAACCGTCGCCTGCGATAAATCGCCCGCTTCAGGCTTTGGCATCAGGAACGCGGAGATAGCTTACCTCTATCCGGGCAGGGACGTCAGGCGGTTTGCTGATCGTAGCTCGAAGAAGAGTTAGCGCTATCTCCTCCTCATCACTTCCCCCACGCTATGTCCAGCACCATCGTGCAGATGGAATAATGACCAATTTAATTTACATGTGGCGCTCCCTGATCGGCAAGCGCGTGATAACCCCATTCCGATTGGCAATGCAAGCATAAAGGAATTTGCCTAGAGATGAAGAAAGTTACTACATTACGCATTCGGCTATTGAGCAAAGCGATTGAGGAATGGCAGCAGCGCGTCTTGGGAGGGGAACAGCTCATTCGAGTACTGGGAGGTCATGTTATGAAACCAAATCAACCTAATGTTCAAGATAGTCCGAGCCTCATTCTCATTACGGGGATTATGGCATCTGGAAAATCAACGGTCGCGCAGCTATTGGCGGAACGATTCACGAGAGGAGTTCATCTGCGCGGTGACGCATTCCGCCGCATGATTGTGAGCGGACGCGAGGAGATGCTGCCCGATGCTTCTGCAGAAGCGGTTCGGCAGTTGCATTTGCGGTACCGCTTGGCGGCAGCCGCTTCGGATGCGTATGTGGAAGCCGGGTTCAACACGGTCGTGCAGGATGTAATTGTGGGGGCCGAAGTCAACACATTCCTTGAATTCGTCACTACCCGCCCTCTTTATATGATCGTGCTCTGTCCGCGCGCAGACATTGTAGCGGCCCGCGAAGCGGCCCGGAACAAGCAGGGCTACGGTATATGGACGGTATCGGAGCTGGATTATACTCTTCGTAATGAAACGCCGCGAGTCGGCATGTGGCTCGACTCTTCCGATCTGACTCCGGAGGAAACGGTTGATGAAATATGGCGGAGGGCATGGACAGAGGCGCTAGTTTTGCCGTAGCCTTATAGTAGTTCCCTTTTGGAATAGTGATAAATAGATGCTTAGAGGCTTATTCGTAATAAGCATCGTTAAGGAAAGGATGAATGGCAGTGGAACAATGGGAATACAAGACACTGAAAATTAAGGCAGGAGGCTTTCTCGGCGGCAAGGTAGACGAAAAAGCGTTCGAAGAGGAGCTGAATCAGCTTGGCTTGGATGGCTGGGAGTTGGTATCCTGCTTCGATACGAGTCTCTCGGGCCAGACGACGGATGTCATCTCGGTATTCAAAAGGAGGAAGAAAATGTGACGCTGTTCACTGCCGATAAGCTCCATGTCAGACTGCTCCGTGACAGCGACGCTCCCCTGCTAGTCACGTGGCTGTCGGATCCGGAAGTGCTGCGTTATTATGAAGGCCGGGATCGGGCGCATGATCTCGCGATGGTCCGGAAGCATTTCTATGGGCGCTCTGGAGACATTACTCCTTGCATCGTGGAATACGGTGATACGGCCATCGGGTACATTCAATATTACACGCTCGCGGAAGATGAGCTTCGGGAGTATGGCTATGAAGGATTTGCGGGACGTATTTTTGGAATGGATCAATTTATCGGGGCAACGGAGTATTGGAACAAAGGGATCGGCACCGGGCTGGTTCAAGCCATGGCACGTTATCTCTTAACGGAACATCAGGCGGGCAAAATCGTCATGGATCCGCAAACGTGGAATGAGCGCGCGCTTAAAGTGTATGAGAAGTGCGGATTTCATAAGGTCAAGTTGCTGCCGCAGCATGAATATCACGAAGGTGAAATGCGGGATTGCTGGCTCATTGAATACGAAGCAAAGCTTGCATGAAAATGTCGGCATGCCATACAACGTGAACAGGAGGACGTATGTTCTATCATTTCAGCGAGGAACCGGATATCAAAATATTCAAGCCGCGGCCGCCGGCTTCGTTTCCGCAATATCCGCCTATGGTATTCGCGATTGACGAGGCTAACGCCGTGCATTACTTTTTCCCAAGAGACTGTCCCCGGGTCATCTATTGGAAAGCGTCGTGGACGACAGAAGAAGATCGCAATCTCTTCTTCGCGAATACGACTGTAGACAAAATTATCGCCGTCGAAAATCGGTGGCTGGAGCGAATCCGCAATACGAAGCTATATGTGTATACGTTTCCCGCGGAGACGTTTCAATTGTTCGAAGAAGCCAAAACAGCCGGATATTATGTGTCCACGGAGGTGGTCGCCCCTATACAGGTCGAGCCCGTCGGCGATTTGCTTGAGCGGATAACGAGTCAACATGTAGAATTGCGGTTCACCCCGGATTTGCATCCCATTCGGGATAGCGTTGCCGCTTCCACGCTGGATTTTTCCATTATTCGATTCAAGCATGCAGCGCAAGCTGGCTCAACTCAATGATATTGGAATGTCTAGCGAGTCGTGTAGAGCAACACGAGAGCGAATGAAGCTGAATGATGATTCGAGCACTCGCAATAAATGGAAGGGACTGCAGTAAATGAAGGAAGAAAGGGCACTGATAAAGGAACACTTGGACTTATATCTGGGGAATGTGGATCCATTTGCGTTTATGAGTGTGGAGGAAAATGTGCCGGATGATATGAGAGCCGGTGAAGTAGACGAAGAGGGCTGGGTCAAGTGGAAATGCATCCCCTCCACGATTGCCGATGAGGAAATACGGGAATTGGAAGCCGAGTTCGCGGTCACTTTTCCGCCGCTATTAAAGGCACTGCTCCAAACGTATCATTATATCGATCTGCACTTCAATAACATGAAGGAAGGGGACGGATATAAAGGCGATTGCCAGTTCATTGAAATGCCTGCGATGTCGTCGGAGGACAGGTTGTCCAATTACCGGTTTCTGCTTCAGGCTTGGGAACCATTGATTGCGGCAGGCTATGTTCCTTTTACGGAATGTGAAGACAGTCAAGGTCCTGTCTGCTTCGACACGCGGAGAATGGATGAAGACGGCGATTGTCCCGTCATTTGGATTCTGCACGATTATTTGCATGAGCTGGGGGAAGAAGGCTCGCGGGTGCGGGAGAATGTGCTGCCGCACGTGAATGACATCTTTGCATCATTCCGTGAAATGATCTTGACGCTATGCTTGATGCGGGATACAGAAGAACAAGTGGACTAATCTATTTGGGCGGCGGCGAGGGATTGCATGATGATAAGAAGAGCAACGAATGAAGATAGTAATACGCTTAGTGAACTAGCTTATAGATCAAAAGCTTATTGGGGATATTCAAAAGAATTTCTTGATAAGTGCAAGGATGATCTGACGGTTACCGTACAATATATGGAGATGAATCCTGTTTAAGTATTGGAGAAAAACAACAAGATAATTGCAATTTATAGTATTACCTTAAATGAAAAGAAGCTGGAAGCCCTATTTATTGATCCAGAGCATATAGGCAAAGGGTTAGGAAACTTACTTTGGTTAGACCTGCTAAGCAAAGCCAAACAGTTAAATATCGAAGAGTTTACACTAGATAGCGATCCGAATGCAGAAGCGTTTTATGTAAAGATGGGGGCAAAAAGAATTGGTGAAACACCATCAACTGTTTTTCCTGATCGTCGTTTTCCAGTAATGAGTGTAACCGTTGTTTAAAAATAGGCACTTTGGATGGAACGTCAATGGTTTAACGGTAAACTGAAGTGCCCCTCGATATGGTTCTTGGTTGTCCTCCAACTGTAAGCGTGCACTTGTTTGCTCCGATTGTCCGACTTTTATGATGCTGGACTGCAAAAGTACATCTCACTTTCGTTAAAATACATAAATAATGGAAATTACTTTGTTTTTAAATGTATATTTGCAGTTCAAACGCCGAAAAACCCGATATTTCATAAAAACAACTGCACCATTGCAGTCCACGCATTCGAAGCGAAGGAGAAACGGAATATTATCGTTGAAAACGATTTCGCTTCTTGCTATCAACCTTAAGAGGGTTTGCGGTGTCCAGAATAAGCAGAATGTCTGAGTCCCCGTCCTATTAGTAGGAGGGGACTATTTTACGCTCACTTTGCAACCAGCTGTCACAAAGGCAGGCTCATCGTAATGTTCCGCAGTGCAAACCCCATCTTTTCATAGAGATGTATGGCATGATTGCCTGCGAAGGCGCTTAGGCGAACTTCAGGATAGCCTCCAAGCTTGAACTCATCTATGGCACTTTTCATTAATCGCTTAGAAATTCCTTGACCCCGGAATGGCTGCAATACATATAACTCATAGATAAAGCCAGTCGCGCTGTCGGTGAATTGGTCTTGCTTGCTCCAATTAAAATCCAGCCCTTCAACTGGTCATCCTCCGTCGCTATTAAGTAATAACCGCCCTTTTCCAAGATTGGATCCACCAGTTTTTTTGATTTTTTCATGAGACGGTTTTGCTCTGCCCAGCGTGCCCTCGAATATGGCTTGCGGAGAAAGCGTCATAATTTGTTCCAATTCCATCATGCTTGGTTTTTTGATTTGTATCATTCAGATTTCACTCGAAGGAGGTTGGAAACCTCCAACCTCTGTGTTCTCTGTTGTTTCACTCACAAAGCAAATACTGGTGGAATATTGACTTTAAAACTAATGAGAGTATGATATAATCAAAGTTTTTAAGTATTAATATACTGTTTTGTGTATAGAAAATTCAAAATTTAATTACATTGTTATTTTCCAGGCTCCGACGTTCCTGAATCAATGGAAGAAGCAAGCACGTACGCTTGGGTAAACGATAACTACAATAAAATTTTTGTTGCTCGGAGTACCTTTTTGCTTTATAAGTATCCAGAGAGATTTTTATCAGGGGGCTAGGCTTGTGAAAACTCCAAACAGATTAATCAAGTTATACCAAAATTTAGCAGATCATGAAAAGTGGATAACTACTCAAGAATTAGCTGTGATGATGGATTGCTCCGCCAAGACAATCAGAAAAGATCTGGAACTTTTGAAGTCTTTCTTACCGGAGAATTGGTTTATCATAAGCCAAAGAGGGAAAGGTGTTTATCTGCATCGTCCCGATAATCAATTGAATTTGGCTTTTGAACATGTAATCAATGAAACGGACAAACTGCAAAATTTGATGGCATTTCTTATTCAGAATGAATCAGGCTGTTCCTTAATCGAAGTCAGCCGCGCGCTATTTTATAGTGTAAGCACAATCAGTAAATTATTAAAAATAGTAAGGAAAGATTTGAAAAAATACCATCTGCGATTAGACATGAAGCCGATTAAAATCAATGGAGAGGAGTTTCATTTACGCCAGTTTTATTATGAATATTACTTAAGTAAAAACGGTACGGATTGGATGCAAAAACAAGCTTTACAATCCATGCATTCATTTATGAAAAGAATTGAAAGTGAAGGCGATTTTACTTTCTCGGACACCGCTTATATACAACTGCCGATCGTATTGTCCATCTGGCAGAGCCGGATCGTTAAAAAAAAGCATATCACAGAGTTTGTTTATCCTGCCATTCTTGTTGAATTGGGGGATTCAATTGACTGGCTTCTCCCGCTTATAGAAAGCTATCTTGCGTCATTGCACATTAAAGTTACACCCACTGAACTACGTTATGGAGCGGCGCTGATCCTTGGAGCACCCAGAATTGCACAAAAGAATTGCAAAAGTCTCAATCAAGCTATCGGACAACATCAATTAGAATCTGTAATGGAAGCGATACGATATGTAGAAGAGCAGACCCAATTGCCGTTTACAAAGGATCCTATCTTAGTGCAACAAGTTCACGAATATTGCATACATGCGAAAGTAAGATGGGTAACTCGGGTGCACAGCTATGTAAATCAACACAAAGAGATCATTAAAAATAGAAAAGCTTATCTCTTCCACTATATTCATGAAGCCGTTCAACTCTATTGCAAGTATGCAGACTCGATCAGGGATGATGACATTGCAGATCTTACGATGTACTTCAGTGCCAGCAGGAAAGGGCATCATTTGCAGCAAAAAGAAAAAACTGTCTTATTGTATATTTGTGATCTCGGCGTAATGAGATATGTTAAGTTGAAGCTGATGGATCACATAAACAGACCAATTAATATCATTACAACAAATCAAGCCCATGAGATGGCCAGTCTCGCTTCTCATAAGGGTGTAGATGCAATTATTACAACACATCAACATTACTATGCTCTCATTGCAAATGATATACCTGCCATCCAAGTGAGTCCATTGCTCTCCAAATATGAAATAAATATGATCAAAGATACACTAAAACTATAGCTTGGTCATGTGAACGGGATACTGTATAGTATCCTTTTTTTTGTGGTCCAGTACGACTATTGGCACCAGTATGAAGGTAGATACATTATACTGTCTCTTTATTTGAAACAGATATCATTTTCTAGTACTTTGTTACCCTTTGTAACTCTTCGCAAGGGAAAAAATGAGGAAGTTAAAGCCCTAATGTTACTCTAATATATATTCAAGTCTATATCTTCAGTATGAAGGAAGTGATGAATGGGAAGAGCGTACATAAAATGATCTGTGCCTTGGATTCTTTTTCAGGCAGCTGACATTAAAAAATAAAAGGAGTAATGGAGAAATGAATATGAAAAAAGATCTAAAAGGCATCCTATTATTATCGGCTATTCTGTTGTTTGCGACTCCCGCCGCGACTCCCACCGCGGCAAGCGCGGAAGCTTCAAGTGCGAAAGCTTCAAGTGCCACTTCTCAAGGCAGTATTACGATAACGCCAGGAGACACCATAACTCCGCCGATCGACCCAAGTGTGCCGGGCGGGGAAACGGGAACTTCAGGGCCGTTGACGATTGACAATGTTGCGCCACTGCTTTTTGCTTCCCACAAATTATCAGGCGGAGATGTAACCTACACAACAACGACTACTAATCCGAATGTGCAAGTCACGGATATTCGCGGTACGGGGGCAGGCTGGACGTTGCAAGTATCGGCCACGCCATTCAAAGATAAAACGGATGGCACAAAAGTGCTGAAAGGCGCGGTTGTAACGCTTCCTGTCGGCACGTTAGGTACGACTGACGCGAATGTATCCACAGCCCCAACGGCGAAAAAAGTGCAATTAAGCACGGATTCGGATATAACCGCTCCGCAGAACCTGATGGTTGCGACAGCAAACACGGGCTTGGGAACATGGGTCGATAAATTCGACGCAAGCCAAGTCACCATTCAAGTTCCTGCCGGTAACTTGACTGGCGACTATGAATCCACATTATCCTGGAGTCTGCTGGACGCGCCGCAATAATGAGATTCGGGAGGACAAATAGATGAAGGTCATTAAGGTACTGGCATTAGGAATCATTCTGGCCGGGACATCGCCATTAAGCTATTCGGTCAAGGCGGCTGACACTGATGTGGCAACTTCTACCAACTCTATTCGTTTTACTGCAGATGACGGGCAGACGAACCCGGTAGATCCTGAAGATCCAGATAATCCTAGCCCGGGCACACCTGTTGATCCTGAAGATTCGGGGAATGGAGGCACGGGAAACAGCGGCGCATTGACGCTTGACTATGTCTCCAATATTCAATTCGGAACCCAAAAAATCGGAAGCGGGACCATTGCATATTATGCCAAAAATAAAAATCCGTTTGTACAAGTGACAGATAAACGCGGCACCGGCGAAGGATGGTCTCTGAAAGCGCGGGCTACCGAATTCAAAAGCAGAGACGGCAAAGTGCTGGCAGGCGCCGTGTTATCATTCCGCAACGGACAAGTAAAATCGCAGTCCGGCAATGTGTCTGCTCCTCCTGCAGCCTATGACGTTGTCTTCGATAACAAGGATGCGCAATTGGTGATGGTTGCCGGGAACGGCGCCGGCCGTGGCACGTGGATCGACGTGTTTTCAGGAACAGATGGCAACAATGGCAATGTCCAGCTACAGGTTTTGGCGGGGTCAGCGGATGCGCTTACCGATTACAGTGCCGTAATCACATGGGTATTGTCTAACGCGCCGAGTTAAAAACGCTTCGTTCGTTGAACTTGGCTCTAGACGTGGTTACACAAGCCAAGTTCAACGTTGCATTGTTGGGCATGCCTACCATGTGGGCGAGGAAGGGAATAACGGATGAAAAAAAGTTTTTTGATGCTGTTAGCTGCATTATGGGTAGGATTGGGAATCTTTGCAAGCAATGAAGTGGCTGTTGCGGGAACAATGAATTACTCGGTCAAAGCCAATATTCCCGCAAATCAAATCAATAAAAATCTTACCTATTTCGACTTGAAAATGAGCCCCGGCTCAAAACAAACGATATCGTTAACCGTGAAAAACGGCTCGGCCGAAGAAATCAAGTTAATGATTGAACCCAACACCGCAATAACGAATCAAAACGGCGTGATTGATTATAGCAAACATGAATATGAAAAAGACAGCTCATTGAAGTATGCATTTACGGATCTGATTTCTCCCAAACAAAAAGTCACGTTACAAGGGAATGAAACCAAGGAAGTGCCGTTTACGATTCAAATGCCCCAGGAGTCGTTTGATGGAATCATTTTAGGCGGGTTCTATATTTACAAAATCAATCAAGCCGATAAAACCGAAGGAAATAATAATATTCAATTAAAAAATGAGTTTTCTTATGTGATTGGCGTCAAATTATCTGAAAACGAAAAAACGGTACAGCCGGCTCTGAAGCTAAATGAAGTTCAGGCAGGCTTGATGAACTACCGTCCGGCAGTTACCGCCAATCTGCAAAATATTGAACCTGTCATTGTTAATAATTTGGAAGTGGATGCCAGAATTACGAAGGAAGGCAAACAAGAAACGCTGTACGAAACGAAAAAAAGCCAAATGTCCATGGCCCCGAATTCTAATTTTGATTTTCCGATTCGTTGGGAGGGCAGACGGCTTGAATCCGGCAAATATCATGTATATGTAACGGCCAATGACGGCATTCAAACCTGGAAATTTGATAGAATGTTCGAAATTAAAAGCGAAGATGCGAAGCAAATCAATGAATCCGCCGTTACAACCGACGTAGTAACCGCCGTTGATAATAAAAATACGTTACTTTTCCTCGGAATGGGTGCGATCATTGCAGTACTCGTTATCATGATTATCTTGCTGCTAAAGAAAAAAAGAGGGGAAACCAATGAAAATGATGAACACAAAATTTCCTCGTCCTAAGTTGGTGCTGCTGTTAATCTTGTGTATACTGGTTCCCAGCTTTGCATGGATGGCGCCTGTCAGGGGAGAAGCTACGACTGCTGATCCTCCTGACGGGATACAATGGGATAATGTGTTTGTGGCTCCGCCGGATAGCGACAGTTCCGTTGTTGACGTTACTTATGCCACCTATAATCGGATGGCGATGCCGCTCAGTGCGAATCTTCCTCCGGCCAGCATTACCCTGGAAAATATATTTGCGACGCCGACGGGTTCGAACAGTTCCGTTATTAATAATTCCATCGTTGAAATTACGCCGAATGCAACATGGCAAAAGGGCGGGATCTGGTCAACCCCGAACAATTTGATGGACTTGACGCAAGATTTTAACGCCTCGATGCATGTATATTTCGGCAACGCCAGAGGTAACGCTGCGGATGGGATTGCATTTGTTATGCATAATGATCCCATGGGCACAAACGCATTGTCTCCTAACGCGGGCGGCGGTCTTGGGGTGTGGGCATCATGGGATCATAACGGTCCGTATAATGGAATTCAAAAGAGTCTGGCGATCGAGTTCGACACCTACATCAATAATAATCTCAGTGATGGGTGGTTCGATTATGCTGCTGCTAATGGTAACCATGTCGCATGGAACTATCCGGGGAAAAGCAGTTCGTACAACGACTTCTTTGAGTGGTTAGTCTATAAAAGGCAATTGCATCATAAAGACCTTCAATATACCGGAACATTATCGGATGATACATGGCGCAAATTCGAAGTCAATTGGAGCGCGGCTAATAAGCAGTTGACTTATCATTTGCAAGGCACCAATCCGATTACGATTCCGATTGATGTCCAGGATGTTTTCGGCGCGAACCAAGTCTATTGGGGATTTACCGGTTCAACTGGAGCTAAATATGCACAGAATCGGGTTGTATTCGAAAGCGTGCCGGGACTCGTCAATGGAGAAGCAACAGAAACGATAACGAGAAAAGGCGGTTATGCTGTCGAGCAAGGCGCCTCCGTCTATAAGGGGGAGGAATTAACCTACACCATCACGGCGAAATACCTTTCCGGCAAACAAAATTGGAAAAATATAATCGCGCAGACATCGATTAATGATCATGTTGCCTATGTTCCGAATTCATTAACGTTGACCGATCGCAACGGCACGGCGCCTCTGGCTGACAGCAATTGGTCAGGGAACACGTTAGCCGTTCCTCTTCAGGACATGAGTGCCGATAATAACGAACAGATCATCTCGTTCAAGGTAACAGTGAATGACGTAGCACAGCAAACTCGGGTTACCGAAAAAGCCGTTGTTACGGGAATCAACCATATTCTCCAAACTTCGCCCTTAGATTTTTTAATTCAATCTAACCAGGTGCCGGAAGTGACCATAAATGAAGCCGGGCCCGTTCATATCGCGGTCGGTGAAGATTATGAAGCGACAGGAACGTGGAAAGATATGGACAACTCCACTAGTATGCTATATTATTCCATAGATGGGAAACTGCTGGCATCTGAAGTGCTGGACAATGGCGGAGCTGCAGAACCGATGGCATGGAGTTACCGGATCGCGAGCGCTCAGTTGACAGTAGGCGAACATCAATTCCAAGTCATCGCAAGAGATGCCGATGGAGCTTATTCACTTGCCACATTGACGATCATTGTCGGCAGTCCGCCGACTGTGGCGTTAACGGATGCCGGGCAAGTAATTCCCGTTGATGCCGGCACGGAATATACCATTACGGGACATTGGATAGACCTGGATAGCAACGCCGTTGATTTGTATTATGCAATCAACGGGAATGTACCAGTGAACTTCGCTCTTCAAGCGGCTAATTCCGCCAACAAAGGGGAAGAAGTTGCCTATCAATACGCGATTCCGGCAGCTCAATTGCCATTGGGCACGTATCAAATCGAAGTCTATGCCGTAGATGATACGGGCCGGAAGTCAAATGTTGAAATCGTAACGGCCAATGTTACGGGGAAATTAGTTTTCACTAGTGCAGCAGAAAATATAAGCTTTGAAAATGCAAAAATATCAAGTCAACCTTCCTTGTCAAAACGAAATCAGGATTGGGACATTCGCGTGAAAGATACCCGTGGCCTAGGCAGTTCATGGCGGCTCTCGGCGACTTTGGCCGAACCATTTACGGATGACAAAGGAAATGAGTTGAAAGATGCATTGATATTTGTTGACGAGAATGGAAATGAAACAACGATGGAACCGGGAATGGCTGTGTATGTTTTTGGAAAGGTTACCCAGAAACAACAAGAGGTATCGATTAACTGGGAAACGAATCAAGGAATTTTATTGAAAATCAACCCTTATGCCTATGCAGGAAATTATAAGGGGCTGATTAGTTGGAATCTGGTTGATGCGCCTTAAACAAACGCTGCACATATATCCGGTGTTCCAGCCTATCGTTAATAAGCAGTTATCAGTCATCGGCTACGAGTCTTTCATTCGGGGAAAGGATTCTAAAAAGGCATTGGCCATGCTCCTCGCCTGTTCACCCAAAGACGCCAAACGCATCCAAGAGATTGATCTGCAATGCAAGATAGCAGCCTTGGGCAAATATACGAGCAACCTGCCACTGTTTCTCAATTCCCATCCGTTCTCTAGCGATCCGTTGCCGGAATACTTGCCATTCAATAACCAGTTCCCGCTTGTTATAGAATTAACAGAACAAGCAGCATTGAGAGATGAGCAATTGACACTAAGCCATATCGCCCGACTCTCAGATGCAGGGGTTCAGTTTGCCATTGATGATTTTGGATTCGGAAACATGTCTCTTCCCTTTATTCTGCGGCTGGGACCAACGTATATCAAGCTGGCCAAGGAAGTCGTGCATGCCTGTGAAGACGACAGCGTCCTGAAATGTATAGAAAAACTGATGCAGCCTTTTCAGGATATGGGGATTCAGGTGATCGCTGAAGGTGTTGAGTCAGAATCGCACTTTCAGCGCATGCAACGGATTGCAGACGCATTTCAAGGCTATTGGATCTCGGAGCCCAAGACGTCATTTTTCTTGTCATAACCCGTACAAGCAGGTCAAATCTAAGCTTTGGCCTGCTTTTTTGTTCATCATAGCGTGAGGTTGGAGGATGGAAGACATTGATTCATGTCGAGCTGAATGGAGATACATACAAATTAGAGATGACGCAGTCCGGCAATGGCGAATGGATTGTAAAATACCAAAATAAAAAAATTGCAGTTTTTTTTCGAACTCCTTATGGCTGGAGAATGACAATCAGGCGAAAATGCGCCTTACAACCTGTCCTCGCAGAAGCGATTAAGCAACTTAACAAGCGCGATTTCGAGGAATTTCCAATGATGATCGACGGAGAGCGCATTAACATACGAGTTATTTCTGAACGCAAATATGTGCTGGTGATCCAGGAGAATATCGAGTTGTTAGTCTACTATAATGGACTAAAATGGAAGGTTAGGGGGGACGGAGCGATAAAGTATCGGTACATTGCGGATGGTTATATCTCATTATTGGGGTATGCTACATAGGTTCTTCCGTATCAACGGGATACCGGACCTAGGCTGTGTCATTTATTTCCAGTTATATTTCCATCTACTTGACAGGGGGAAGATGAGGAGCCGTTTTTTTATTGTCCATTAGCCCCTTCTCTCTCACTGCCGTACATGCGGGACGATCCATATTAAGATTCCTTAGGTAAAAGGCTCTTATCCTGGTGGTTGCCGTTTAGTGGGCTTCTAATTGGAATCTCGTTTTGTACCTTTTATCTCCAGTTGCCGGGGTTAGATAGATCATGGTGTCTATATTGGCATTAATCGGCATGGAGTCCATCGTATGTTCAAAGGATCCATCAGGTTGTACATTCACGATTTTATTATATCGAGGCTTTTTATCTAAATATATGCCGCCATGAGGATACCAAAATGACGGTTTTTGAATGGACCAATATCTATATGGATAAGAATCACCTTGGTCTATACCTAGATAGGGGATCTTGTCTTCAAATGCTATCTTGTCATTTATATGAATGACCCTTCAATTTTTTACATCATATTGAATACCCGCATCTGGTAAAGGGAATAATTATTTCTGAATTGCTGGAAATATTTAAGTCGGGGAGGTATGAGCTTGATAACGATCGGCGAAATTACTCGCAGCGTGAAGGAAGCAGCACGCTCCAAGGATTTTAAAGTTCAACGTCTGGACAATGGACAACAGCAAGCCATTATCTATTTCTTCGAATCCTTGTGCGATACGGTATTAATCAGAGAGCGGATTTCTGAGCCATTTGCCAAAAGTACGTCAGGGGAAGCTTTTTCAGGAGTGCTCCAATCTGAGCTATTATGCGAAGAAATTCGAGAAGTAAGCTCCATGTCTGTGAAACTGCTTACAGGTTACGCAATTGTGTTCTTCAATGACCGACTGTGGGCCCTATTCGCAGCGGATGTCAAGGTCAATCAACCGGGTGAAGCTACCGTTGAAGCCACTATTCAAGGTCCGGATAGCGGGTTGTCAGAGGACACTCATACGAATATCAATCTCATTCGCAACCGTTACCCGTCTTCACATCTCATTGTTGAAGAGTGCTTGGCAGGGCGTATTTCCCAAACCAAATTAGCCATCCTATATGACTCCACACGCGTAAATACCGAAGTATTACAAAGCATTCAGAATAAGATTGAGGCCGTTGATGCTGATATTGTTCAAGATGTGGGCCAACTCGAAGCGCTCATCACTCCAATGAAGTATCGATTGTTTCCCGTGATGCTGATTACGGAACGGCCGGATCGGATCGCATTGAATCTTGCTCAAGGCAAGGTAATTGTACTCATGCAAGGAACGCCTTTTGCCATAATTGCACCCGTTGTATTCTACGATTTTATGTCTGCAGTGGATGATGTTTATCATTCCTTCTGGGTTACTCGCGCTTTGGTAATCCTTCGGTACCTGGCGCTTGTCATCACGATCATGTTACCTGCTTGTTATATTGCCGTTGTCTCCTATAATCCGGAAATTTTCCGCGTGCAGTTGGCCGTATCTATTGCCGGTAGTCGGGCTACCGTACCGTATCCTTCTTTTGTCGAGGTCTTTATCATGTTGTTTATTATCGAAACGTTAATCGAGGCCAGTATCCGGCTTCCCAATAATATTGGCCAAACCGCCACGACCGTTGGCGGTCTTATTCTTGGTCAAGCTGCGCACGAAGCTGGATTAGTAAGCAGCATCATGATTATTATTACTTCTGCCGTAGCCATTGTGAACTTTGTAATTCCGGTGAATGCCATGAGTTTCGCCATGCGTATTGTCAAATACCCTTTAATTATACTCGCGATTCTTTTTGGCATCACCGGAATCATAGTAGGCATGTTTTGCTTTACGCTTTATTTAGCAAGCATCACGAGCTTCGGGCAACCTTATTTCCGTCTCTATCGAAGTGAATATTCTCCCACTACCTATAAGTAAAGGAATTTGTCATGAACCGGCATCAGTTCTATCTCGTTTTGCTGTGTATGTTAATAAGCCCCGTTCTCTACGTGCCAAGATTGCTGCTTGAAGCCCGATACAACGGGGCAATAGCTGCGGTAGGCATGTCCATTCTGATTGGAGTTGTAGCAGCCTACCTGTTCAGGTGGAGCTTGAAGCCATTTCAAGAGTTGTCCCTTCCGGAAATTTTGGAACGATACGTGCCTCGTTCTATTCGCCTCTTCATTTTCAGCGTTTTTGGTTTGACTTGGTTTGCGGCAGGTGCATCTGTTTTAATTTCTATTTCCTTTGTCATCAAGGGATTTATTAATCCTACTATGGATATTCATGTGCTGCTCCTATGCTTCCTATTCGCCGGTTGTTGGGCTGCTCTGAGAGCTACAATGGCGATTCTGTACAATCTGGAGTTGTGGTTATTACTTACAACCCCGCTCATCCTGTTCATTTGGATAAAAGCAATTCAGAACGAAACGTTTTCTTGGGATGCAGTGCTCACAATGAGCGATTACTTGCTAAACGCTCCATCATGGGATCTAGTTGCTGTCGGCAGTTTTTTATTTACCGGATATATCTCATTATCGATTTGCCAAGTTACCCATCATCCGAAAGGCAACAGCCATGGGCTATGGTTGATTCCGCTCATCGGCACTGTAGTGGTCAGCGCTACCTTCTTCATTCCTATCGGCATCCACGGCACTCAAGCTGTAGATAAATATGTATATATTTGGGTGAATACAGCCGATTCGATACAGATAAAGCATGGGCTGATTGAGCGTGGCGTGTTCCTGCATTTATTCAGCTATATCATTTTGTCATTGCTGTTTATCGCAATGAGTTGGCATGTGGCAACGGAATGGATGAGCGGTGCGATCACGCATCGCTCGGCACATGTCAAGCGTATCTTGATAGGAATCGTCGGCATTACCGTGTTTGTCGCCGGTTATTATGCAAGCGAGAAACAAGTAATGACTCTGACTCATGGTTGGTTCTCGATACGCTTCATCGCAGAGCTTCTTCTGGTAGCGATCATGGTCGGGGTTCGAAGGAGGGTTGGATGTGAATAAAGGATTCATGATGTTGTTCGTGGCAGCATTAGTCTTTCTCCCGGGATGCGGGTTCAAGGATATTGACAAGCGTTTTCTTGTAGTGGCGATCGGAGTCGATCAAGGAGTGGAGAAAAAATATGACGTGACGTTAAAGCTCATCATCCCCACGACCTTGACAGAACCTGGGAAATCCAAATACCAATTAGTAAGCAAGGAGGCAGATAGTATCTCGGAAGCATTAGAACTGATGAGATCCGATGTGGACAAGCAATTAGATCTGGGCCATGCGAAAGTCACGATTTTCGGTAAAAAGCTTGTACAAGAGGATATCACGAAACATATTGATTGGTTCATTCGCCGCCGCGGCGTTCAACGGATAGAGTATGTAGCTGTAGCTGAATCTTCTGCCAAAGAAATACTCGCGCTTAGTCAGAAGTCGGAACGGTTGGCTGGAAATTCCTTGATTCTGAGCTTTGGCCGTGAAGGAACGGAATCCCCGTTTATCATTACGGAATATCTGTATGATTTTTATGAACGACTCTTAGAAAAAGGAAAAGATCCTTTCATGCCCATCATTAGAATCAGAGAGAATACGTATGAAATTAATCGGGTCGCATTATTCGATAAGAAAAGACTGAGATTGATACTTGAACCGCAACAAACCCGAATCCTCAACCAATTGATGTATAAACATCCTCGATTCGAAGCAAGAGTTACGGAAGAGAATCTACGTTATTCCCTGACCGTGCATAAATATAATTATCGCTACAAGATCAATACTTCTAATCAAGGACGGCCTTCTATAGATTTCGTTGTCAACGTCAAAGGGACGGCAGAAGAGTCAGAAGAGATTTTTTTCAATCGAAGCTGGGGAGAAATCGAGCAGGCTGCGGAACGCTCGATTGAAAAATCTTATCTTGAGCTATTGAACAGCATGAAAAAAAGGCAACTGGATCCACTTGGATTCGGGCTTCGATATATCGCGACACGGCATGGGGGAGACAAGGACTGGGAAGAGTGGCGGAAGCTTTATCCTCTCGTTGAATTCAACGTAAAGGTGAATGTTACTTTGGAAGGAACGGGTGAGATTAAGTGAAGGGAAGCGGCGTGATCTATATCATAGCCACATCCGTAATTGAACCGTAAACTAAAAAGCAAGTAAGTACTTGCTTGATGAATGAGGAGGAGGATATTCGTGAAACAGACGATCAGAGAAAAAATGATGTCGGCGGCATTGGAAAATATGGCGGTGCATGGATTCAAGGGCACAACAACCAAGTGTATCGCCCAGCAAGCAGCTATTAATGAAGCGACCATATTTAAGCATTTCAAAGGCAAAGATGATTTGATTCATGAAGCGTTGGAACAACAAATGATGATGATGAAAACAAAGATCGATACCTTTTTTCACGCCGATCACGAAAACATTCGCGAACTGCTGCTGGCCAAGATTCAATTTATAAACGATATTTATGAAAGTCATAAAGATTTCTTTTTAATCACCATTAAAGAAATGGGCAGCAAAGAGCTGGAATTTATGTATCCCTCGATATTTGAATATATTACCGAGGAGCTTGAAAAAGAGATTGCAACCATGGCGGAAGATTCCATCACCGAGGATGAAATCAAAGGGATCGCCATGATCGCGAACAGTGTGCTGCTGACCATTATTCTTGAAAAAGTGAAGGCAGAATGTTTTGGGCATCCGGTTAGACTGGACATGAAAAAGGAATTGCTCGTTGAATTTTTGATTCGAATTTGGGGAAGATAGATTAAGGAAAAAAGAGAGGTGCATCGAATGAAATGGATGGAGAGGAAACTGGAAGACATCTTTAAGACGCTTCAAACGAACAAAGAGAACGGCCTAAGCAGTAAGCAAGCATCGGAGATGCTTCAGAAAAATGGCTATAATAAGTTTGAAGAAGAGAAGAAAGAGAGCATATGGGCGAAGCTATTGCACCAGTTATCAGAGGTTACGACGTTAATCCTGATCGCAGCGGCCATCATTTCCACTTATCTTGCGGTGACGGCGGGTCATGACTATGCAGAGCCTATCGTTATCATCGCCATCGTTGTATTGAATGCGGTGCTTGGCATCCGTCAGGAGCTTAGCGCGGAAAAGGCTTTAGATGCTCTTAAAAATATGAATACTCCTGTGGCAAAGGTTGTGCGTGATGGAATATTGCAGCCAATCGATGCTAAAGAGCTCGTACCTGGCGATATTATCGTGGTCGAAGCTGGAGATATGGTTCCAGCGGATGCCCGTATTATAGAGAGTTCCAACTTGCTTGTTGAGGAATCTGCCTTAACGGGTGAGAGCGTTCCATCGGAGAAAAATGCAAATGCGGAGGTGAAAGACTCCGCACCTCTCGGAGACCGGGTGAATATGCTCTTCTCTGGCTGCTTGGCCACCAATGGACGCGGCAGAGCGGTTGTCGTAGCAACCGGGATGGAGACAGAGATGGGGAAGATCGCTTCCCTTCTGAACAATACGAAGAAGAGCAAGACTCCACTTCAGAATCGTCTCATGGAGCTCGGGAAGAAGCTAAGCGTCGTTGCTGTTGTATCCGGTGTGATTGTCTTCGCGATTGGTCTCATGCATGGCGAGACGATGATGGAAATGTTGATGACGGCTGTATCCTTGGCGGTAGCTGCCGTACCGGAGACGTTGCCTGTTATCGTAACGATCACCCTTGCTTTTGGCATTCAGAATATGGTGAAGAAAAATGCAATCATTCGCCGCATTCCAGCAGTAGAGGCACTTGGGAGCGCGTCGGTTATCTGTTCAGATAAGACGGGAACATTGACCCAGAATCAGATGACGATTAAACAGATCTGGGCCGTATCTCATGAGCCGAAGGAAGCTGCTTCCGTATTTAATGACACAGAGAACGAGCTTCTCACGTTATTCAGCCTTGCAAGCAATGCATCCATTGAAGTAAAGGATGGCGAAGAAACGATTATCGGTGATCCAACCGAGTCCGCGCTTATTCGTTTGATGCAGAATAAAGGGATGACAAAGTCAGAGCTTGAAGCGAAGTATCCGCGTGTGCATGAGCTTCCATTTGATTCTTCACGGAAGCTGATGACGACGGTACACCGTACAGCAGATGGCTACATCTCCATCACCAAGGGGGCATTCGACCGTATTCCGTTGGATCCGAATGCAGCATGCACGAATCAGTATCAAGCACAGGCGAATCAAGTTCACGATCGATTCGCAGAGCAAGCCCTCCGCGTTCTTGCGCTGGGATACAAGCACTATGATGAGCTGCCTGTGAAGCTGGACGCAGAAGAATTGGAGCAGGGTCTTCGCTTTGCCGGTCTCGTGGGGATGATTGATCCGCCGCGTCCGGAGAGTAAAGCCGCGGTACAAGCCGCGAAGGATGCAGGAATTAAGACGGTCATGATAACTGGAGACCATATGGCAACGGCCTCGGCCATTGCCCGTGAGATTGGCATTCTGGAAGAGGGAGACCTCGCGATATCCGGCGCAGAGCTTGAGCGCATGTCGGATGAGGAGCTCACGCGCAAGGTTAAAGATATTGCCGTATACGGCCGTGTATCTCCAGAAGATAAGATTCGTATCGTAAAAGCTTGGCAGGCTAATGAAGCTGTAGTTGCGATGACAGGCGACGGGGTCAATGACGCTCCTGCCTTGAAGGCTGCAGATGTCGGGACGGCAATGGGAATCACCGGTACAGATGTGGCGAAGAGCGCCTCGGACATGATATTGACCGATGATAACTTCGCAACGATTGTCGATGCCGTTGGTGAAGGAAGACGTGTTTACGAAAATATTCGCAAGACGATCTACTTTTTGCTAAGCTGTAACTTCTCTGAGATCATGATCATGATAATTGCTATTATGCTAGGTTGGGGAGCACCGGTTATCGCGATTCAATTGCTCTTGATCAACGTCGTAGCCGATGGTATCCCAGGCTTCTGCTTGAGCCGCGAGAAGATGGAGCCTGATACAATGCGCCAGAAGCCGATAGCGAAGAATGCAGGCATATTCTCGAATGGTTTAGGCAAGAAGATTGCCCTTCAAGCAACGCTTTACACGGTCCTGACGTTAATTGGCTTCTATGTAGGGAACTTTGTGCAAATCTCTGATCAAGTTGGGCCGTCCTACGAAGTAGGGCAGACGATGGCATTTGTCATCTTGGGCTGGTCCTCTGTCGTTCATATCTTCAATGTGCGAAGCAACACCTTGTCGATCTTCACGATCGGGTTCATGTCCAATCGTCCGTTGTTCTGGTGTGCGATGTTGTCACTGGCTATCGTATTTGGCGTGGCGGCTATCCCGGCGCTGATGGACATCTTCCAGCTCGTGCCGCTTAGCTTGGCGCACTGGGCATTGATTACGCTTCTGTCCATTGTCCCGCTTGTCGCTGTCGAGCTTATGAAGCTAAGAAAGCGTGCGCAGCTAAGAGCGCAATCACAACCAATCTAACTCGTTTCAACCGTAAAACCATCGGATGGGCACAGTTGTTGTGATCATAATCTCAGTTATTTCATGTGAATAATCATATTAATCATCTTAGCAGCCGTCTCTTGAATCCAACATTCGGGAGACGGTTTTGTTGTGTGCTTTTTTAAGGGGCAAAAAGGACTGACCCATGCTGGGTCAGCCCCGGTAGATACAGCTTCGCCTTGCTATTATTCTGCAAGCTTCCAGGAGTCGTCGCTTCCCGGAATGCTCTGCGTCCACCACTTGGCTTGATAGAGCTTGCCTTCATAGCGGACCAAGTCGCCTTCTACATATACATTGCCCGGCACGTAATCCACACTGCCGTCTGCATTTGGAATCACTTCTTTTTGCCATGCTTGCGAGGTATCTGGCGCTTGGCCTTGTACCCACCATTTCGCCGTGTATTTCTCTCCTTTGTAGATGACAGAATCACCTTCGTAGTAGATCTTCTTCGGATCATACGTATCCGCAAGTCCATCGATAACGGTAATCTGGCGCTCCGCAGAGGCTTGCAGGCCTTGGCTGTCTTCTACGGTGTATACCAACTCATATGTTCCTGGAGCAGAATCAACCGTTCCTTCGATCACGATGCGATCGGTCAGGTCGCCATCCTCTTCATCCGTAGCGGTAACCCCTTCTCTCGGATCGAATTGCTCGCCAACGAGAATCGTTTTATCCGTTGCGCCATGGATCACAGGCTTGTGATTCATCTTTTCTGCAACGGTGATAGTACGTTCAGCAACCGCTTGCTGCCCTTGGCTGTTTTCTACGGTGTACACCAGCTTATATGCTCCTGGAGCAGAGGAATCAACCGTTCCTTCGATCACGATGCGTTCGGTCAGGTCGCCGTCCGTTTTGTCCGTAGCGGTAACTCCTTCACTCGGATCGAATTGCTCGCCAACGAAAATCGTTTTATCCGTTGCGCCATGAATCACGGGTTTTGAAGCTACCGGCGGGGTGCTTCCATTTCCGAATGTTTTGAAAATATCGGTAAATTGATATTGCGCCGTTACGCCAATATTATTTTCCAGCATCGCATCCCGGTTCATGGACCAGAAGGAGGTCATGGCCAACCCTTTGTCGATCGCATGATCCACAACCCATTGCGACCACTCTGTCGTAAAGATCGGATGAGCCTCGCCCTCAAAGCCAATAGATGGCGTTGTTCCGATGATTCCATAAGCCTCTTGCTCGGTTAGATCCATGTTTGCAAATTGCTTGAAGTATTGCTTCACTTGATTCTTCGTCGAATCGACGGCTCTCACAGAAGCGGATCCATAGTTTTCACCAGGCAGGAGTGTTCCGTTTCCATAACACATCGTCATGATGTTCACGACTTTGACATCCACGCCGGCAGACAAGTAAGCTTCCAACACATCCAATTGAACAGAAGTCAGACCGCTTGGCAGTACAGGGAGGGTTAATACGATATCGACTCCCGTTGCATCTTGCAGCTTCTTAATCGCCTTCGCATTGGCGATATTCAGGGCTTTGTTCTGAGCGCCGCCCTCAATATCTAGGTCTAATCTGGTCAGTCCATAGCCTTGAACAAGCTCCATATACGTATTGAAGAGCGTATCTGTGTCTTGAGTCACTTCCCAGAACGTAACGCCGTTCAAGCCGCCTAGCGAGATCGTGACATCGCCGCCCATCTCGCGCAGTTCCCGGATAGACTGCTTAATTCCTTGATATTGGGCGTTGTCTGCATTCTTTTCATTCAGGACAGAATATCCTCCCCAGCCCCATTGCACTTTACCGTCAACGATTTGCTTCGAGATGGATTGAATAAAGCCGAGATTGAAGAATTTCACGCCTGTATCCTCTGAAATTCTGACGAGGTTAGGCGCACCGTTGTTGGAATAGCCTGGCTTAGTAACCCATGCAACCATATCCATGAACGGAGAATTGACTTGCTTCGGCCACTCGATTCCTTCACCCACGCCAAAGTTATACGCTGGAGATACCGCCGCTTCGACAACCGTAATCGTGCGTGCTTTTTCTGCCGTTAATCCTTGTGAATCCGTTACGGAATACGTCAGCTGATACTTGTCAGCCAGATTGGTGTTTACTTCTCCCGTCACTGCAATGCGCGACGTTAGATCTCCGTCTTCTGCGTCCGTAGCGGTTACGCCGGCCAGCTTATCGAAGACATCGCCGACTTGAATCGTCAGGTCTGCTACGCCATGCAATACAGGCGGTTGATTCTTGCTTGGAGCTTCATCACCCAGAATGAGTTGTCTGTTCATTTCCGGGCTGTTATTCGACACTCGCTGAACAAGCTCCATGCTTGCAATCTCGGCATCTCCCTTAAGTTTGAACGTGTAGGAAGCGCCAGGTTCAATCGTTTTTGCGTCATAGACCGATTTCAAATCGACGACTGTATAACCATTCTCATTGGTTACGGTTCCAGCCAAATAATCGCCGGAAGCCAACGGTCCATCGGCTTGGATGTAAAGCTTCGGCAGCTTAACCGTTTTTGCGCCTCTTTCCACGGCTCTCAATACTTGATTCGATTCGGTCAAAGACTCGTTATTGACGAGGGTAATTTCATACCCTTTATTGTTGCCCCAAGGCTCTGTATACGGTTTCATAGCAGCCGTCACGTCCAGCTTGGCATATTGGATCTCATGTGTTTTCAACGGCTGGCTTCCAAAGAGGCCTTCTTTCGTCGCCTTTGTTAATTTGTCACGCTTGGCAGGGTCCGTAGTAGGGGCATCATTGGAAGCCATCCAAGCAATGACGCCGCCTAGGCCGCGCTCAAGCACATATTTCGTTTTCTCTTGAATCGATTTTTCATTGTCATACGTGTAGAATACGCCAGTTGTGTCATCATACAGATAGGGAGCTTTTGCAAAATCATCCCAGTATTCTTTGAGATTCGGGTATGTGGCCTTCAACTTGTCGAGATTGCGATAAGACCAAGTCCCTGTTCGGCGGCCGCCGTCCCCAAGGACGAGAGGGGATTCGCCAACCGCGCCGCGGGATGGAGTGTAATCCGCATCCTTGGCAGATAGTGCGGCTTCACCGAATAGTCCCGGATAATTCGGATCGGATCCTTGCGACACTTTATCCCAGCCGCGAGTATAGTAAGCCGCTCCGATGACAATCTTGCTCGGCTCGGCACCTTGCTGAATCAAATAGTTCACGCTCTCGTCAATGGATAGATTGTTGCCGGTGAGCGGGTCATTTGGATTCGGATACAAGCCGGTGTGATGGCCGCTTACCTCATCCCATGCGCCGCGCATGTCATAAGTCATGATATTGGCAAAATCTACTATGTTAAATAACTTAGGCACATCAATGCCGATATCAATCTTCTTTTTGGGAGCGGGCAGGGCAACAGACAGTTCATACGCTTTACCAAGCTCGGCTCCTTGTTTATTCAATGCGTTTTTCAAGTCTTGCAGGAGCAAAATATAATTATTTTTATCCTCCGGCGTGGCGTATTTCGTGCCTTCATCGTTTTTATTATCCACCAGATCTGGCTGGCGAACTTCAGCCGGGAACTCCCAGTCCACATCAACGAAGTCCATGTTCGTGTATTTGATGAACTTCATGACATTCTGAACCAGATTCGCCCGCTTCGAAGCATCTGCCGTTACAACGGAGAAGTCACCTGATTTGGACCATCCGCCAAGAGAGATGCCGATTTTCAGATTCGGATTGTCTGCGCGCAATTGCTGCAGGGCGATAAGTGCGCCGGCATTGGCTGCATCCCATTGTACGCCATCCTGGCCGACAGGCGCGCCTACAGCCGCATCCTTGTCCGTAAAGACGAGGTTGCCTTGGGCATCAAAATCGAGGAACGCATAGTTCAAGTGGGTTAATTGATCCGCGGGAATATCCTTGGGATAAAAGTTCCCTTGTCCTCCCCAAATCGACCAATCGCCATAGTACATGACATTCCGGATTTCCTGTGTCGAGTTCTTAACCACAGGTTCCTTTGCTGCGGGAACAGCCGTTCCTGCATAGGCCGGCGCCAATGAAGATACGAACATCATGATGGTCATCACCGTCATTGCGAATAACCTTCGGCCACTCTGCTTTCTCCTTGTCTTCATCCGTGTTCACTTCCTATCAATGTATTATATTAATAGGCAGCTAGGGTGTTTTTTACCATGAGCAATTCATAAATAACGCATACGACTAATAGGGATTGGATTCTATTAATCGGCAACTGGCTGGCATAGAATTTCTTCTTTAGCCCCTTTAGCTTTGCGTCACTAGATTCCCTAGCTTTGCCTAGTAATACCTGTGTAAAAATGCATGCGCTTTCACTTTTGCTCCGCACAGGTGAACACAATGTTTTGACTATTCACTTTGTATGCAGAACGATGCCTGTTTGTATCGTTTAATATACAGTAAATTTTCGCTTATTTAATGGGACTTAAGACTTAATTGTGAACATATGTACATAGTTCGATTTTATTATTCATTTGAAATGCCAGACATGATAAAACGGCTGTGATAGAGGAGTTCATTTTTAGACCAACTTGTTTGATAATAGGCCTCAGCCCAGTAACCGTGCCATTCTCCTTGCATTCCTTGTTATGCATTTTTACATATTTCAGGTATGCAGAAATGTTTGGGCAATAGGTCATAGGAAGGGGATGGAATTACAATATAAACCATAAAATGGTGTGAATTAACTGGTGCTTTTTCGTTGTATGCAAAGTGCATGCTTTCGAAGCGGGCTTTGCTTCGCTAATCATTCAGGAAGAACACCATGATGAACAAAACCATTTTAAGACAGGAGAGACGGGTTCTTGGGGAGGGGAGTTGATCAGGCAATTGATGGCTTATCATCAGCCCTGAGAATTTCGCATCTTTCGCGCAATGAAGCAGCAGAATTTATCAACCTTGAGACTGAATGATGATAGAGCCAATGCGATGGGTTTAATAGAGATGTTGAAAATGATAGAGAAGGAGTTGGCAACAATGGAAAAACCGAAGCAGCCGGATTACGTAGGTCATTGAGCAGAGGTGGCGGTTATTCTGGATCGTCTGCTGAAAAAGCTGGGGAAATAAGGGCTTGGGCTGAGTCTGCTTCCTGTTGAACGATAAGAGCCGTGGGATTATTCCCGCGGCTCTTACCTTGAAAAGGAGGAATTATTGGCATCAAATGAGTGCGTGTATGAATATCACCTTTATAGAAAGAAACCTTGAGAGGCTTGAGGCCAATCAAGGTTTAATCCCTATTATTTTACAGATAAGATTTCAATCGATTCAAAGTTGAACTTTAGAGTTGATTACAACTGAAGAGATATACTCTCACCTCCATTCACTCTTTTAATTGTTTCTTTTTGTTTTATCAATACACCATCATTATTAAATGCACCAACCCAAAATCTGAAATCATTACCACTTGTCAGGCCACTTGCTGAATAATTAGTATCATAAAGGTGCGTGACATCAATTCGTTCGTTGGAATTTAAATCTCTGATGGCAACCCGATAATAAGCAGCACCGGTTACTCTGTTCCACTTAACATGGGCGGTTACAGTGCTTACTGCGGCTTGACTCACTGCTTTTGCCTCAACAGCAGAGGCTTGAAGCGGCTCCGCAAGAACTGCACCAGAACTAGCAGAGAACAACGTAGTTGCTGCAAGGATTGAGATAGAAAGCTCTTTTAACATAGTATTACCTCCCAAAAAATGATAAGTTTAATTCACCATTTTTTAGTTAGATTGCTATGTGTCTGTATGATGAATTACCCTAATATTACCTATAATATTATATTATGTCAATGCATTTTGGATATTATTATATATATAACTATTTATATCCCATAATTGTAAAACAAAATTAGAAAAAAATATCAAGAAAGGTGCTGTTTATACTTTAATCCGGCGTTGCCGAAACTCCCGTCGAACCTCAGAGAGCACCTTTGTCGCACAGTCCATTGCACGTGTAATCATATCTGTATACGGCCCCGGAGTCTTCAGGAGTCCATTATTATTTTTGAATCCCTTTCAAACACCGTGAGTATCATCGGGAGGAGCAGGTAAGACTTTATTAGCTCGAGCTCCTCTACAGTCGCACCTACAGGGGACATGTTAACCACCTCGTAAATAAGAACATTTGTTCTTGTTATATTCACGTTGTTGGAATTTATCAATATTGTGCTTCATGCCATAAATACTTAATCTCAGGCAACCTGGTCCCCAGTTCGGTCCCCCATTTAAGAGTAAATTCACTGTGAAATGGGGAAAAGTGAATGGGGACCGACTCTAAGTCATGGTATAGAAAATAGGGAATCAAAAGGCAAGACAAAAATAAAAAGCCCTTGATATACAAGGACTTTGAGAATATAGGGGATAGAAGTGATAGAAGGGAAAGCATGTTATAATTTGAGATGTATTGAAATTGTTAGAGGGAGACAAAAAATTTGAGGTTTTATCTAAGTTTGACTGTAACAAGCGTTGTATTGAAATATCGTCCATTGGGGAATTAATACAGCACTACAGGCGTGAAGCGGACTTCACATTATCACAACTATCAGAGTTGACGGGGGTACATAAGGGTACGATATCAAAAATCGAAAACGGTGACGTTAAAAGGCCGGAATATATGACAATCCGTCCACTTGCAGACACATTAAAAATACCGTTAGATACCTTGGTCGAACTACACATGAATGTTGACAAAAGGGCAGACACCCTCCTATTTGTATTACAGGATGTGATTCAGCAGTCGGGTACTACTGATCTGGTACGAAAAGTAGGGACAAAATTTTTGGAGTCACCTAGTGATGATAGCCAGTCCTTGACTGAAGGGTTATATGCCTTCGTGGACAGTGTTGAAAATAAGGAAATTAGACTAGCCTTGTACGAACTAATCGTTGACTATTCTCGTGACCACGGAATCATGCCATTTCTGGCAAAGGGGTTATACCAAGTTTACCTCATCGAACGAGACGACTTTACCAAGCTTAGGGCCGTTTACGACAGCGGCAAGCATATCGTTCAGTACTCCAATTTTTTAACATGCGAAGACAGAATCGCATTATATTACAAATTGGCTATTCACGCATTCAATTTATTTCTTTACCAGCAAAGCATTGAACTCTGCCTCCATGTACTTCAGAAAGCAGATGCAGACAATTGGTACCATATAAATGCGCTCGGCATATTGAGTGATTCTTATTTTTACAGCGAGGACTACGAAAAGTCTGAATATTACTCACGCCTCTATACACAATATGATTACCCTCACATCAAGACCTATGCAGTGCTTATGGAAGCAGCGCTCAACGCGAAAAAAGGAAACTCCGATGTAGCTGTTGAACAGCTTACATCATTTCTGGAAACGTGCAACCAAGATGATGCTCTTCTTGCAATCAATCAGTTAATGCAATTATATTTGCAGGAAAACCGGTTAAATGAAGCAGAACAATTGCTTGCATACCCAATATGTCCGCAATCTATCAGCACGAACAACCCCAACATCATCTCGCAGCTAGCCGAATATTATTTTCATCGAGCTGAATATTTCGTTGCAGTTGGCGACCTTCATAACGGTATATCCGATTTCTTGGAAAGCGCGTTACAGTTCTCAAGAATTAATGATACGGATCAGGAAAAAGAATGCATTAACCAAATCGTGCGCAGCCATCTGCAACAAAACACTGTGATGAGCGTATCCACATTAGATAAACTGAATAAGTAGTATGAACGCAGCGCAGCTAAAGATGATAAACTGGAGAGATTCATGTGAAGCGTTTAATGGCAAAGCTATACAGCAGTCTCCTTTGCTCTGTAATCATCGGGGTAACTACGATTGTGGCGGCAATGGGAAATAATAATGGCCATCATCCGTGGTAAGAGTACCTATATGGTACTCTTTTTTTGTTCCCTTCGTTTCCTGAAATACTATTTATTGGGATTTGTACGACTCATAGTATAATAATTGTAAAGAGTGGGTGCCCACCATTTAAGCTGTTATAAAATACGAAAGGGTGTTCCAACAATAGAACCATTTTATTTTTGCTACGAAAAACATGATTATTTAATTGAAAGAATCGAAAGTATCCGATACCAATTAATAAAAACAGCAAAAGAAAAAAGAGCTTTACAGACGAAAGTGTTACGCAGCACTGCTAAATTATTATAATGATTTAACTTCGTCAGTACAGAACATCTCTTCGCAAAATGTCAGTATGGCAAGCAACTATGACACGTATACAACTAAACACGAAAAAACACTGTGAATGTGAACAGTCAAAAAACGGGCGGGAACGCGAACATCGTCGGGGATTTAAGTCTTGTTCTTATCATTGATGGAATTGGTACTATTGATACAAAAGAACTTTATTGTTACATGACTTTTTAATCTTTGGCATAAGTATGAAACGGGTAACCTTTATAAGTTGCCCGTTTTTTACTTAGTCCAACCTAAAGGAGGAGATTGTAAATGGGTAAGAGGAATGAGGATGGTACAAAAAAGAGTAAACGGAAATTAATAATTGGGATTGTCATTGCTTTTGTATTGCTATGGATAGGTATCGGCGTTGTTCAGCATCTTCTCGCTACGTCTTCGCCAGCCACATTATGAGCGGTTGACTCGTAGTGACACAAAGCCACCCTTATTCTACTAATTAGTTCTAATCAGAGATACCTGTACGGTAAATACTATAACACCATTATTATGGGAAGATTTAATGAATGATTCCTTATAAAACTGTCGGGTCGATCAATTCATATATAAGTCAGAGAATTGATATATATGAATTTCCTATACTATTTCCTAAAATCAATTTAGACGTTGAACATAGCTGCAAAAAAAGCAGCCTGTATACACTTAGTATTGGCTGCTTTGATAACAAATTACCTTATTAAGCTTTTTCTTTAGTCTTATTTGCTGCAAAATAAGCCCGATTAACATCACCGTTAACAGTAAGGATTGAATGCTGTTGTCCGCATCTACAAACAAAGTTGTATAATACGACACCAGAACTGCAACTGTTGCTATTCCCAGAAAGATATCACACTCAAATTCACTACCTCTCTCTCCTTCACATTTTCCCCTTGTTATAACACGATGTGGCAAAAATTCCCATAGGCTTGTTGTCATGAATTTGTTGTCACTCCCAGTAAGGCAAAGGAAGCTCCACTACTAATACTAGCCACCGTTGACGCTGTATATCGACTATCTTTAGTTAATGCCGTATATGGGTTGGGAAGGATCAATGATTGTAAAATATGCTTCCCTTTTATATCCGTTAGCTTGACACTTATTTTCTTATCCATCTTATTTTCACAAGGTCATAAACAACATCCTATCCATGCTAAGCCACACCCTAAAAGTATTCTCCCGCCCCCTTTAAAGACTCTTTTGATGTACCTTAGAAAGAACCACGCAGTACAATAAATTAATCTATATCTTTATTGGAAATCATCCCTTTAATTAAAAATATATCCCAAATCGGTTTCTCAGGTTCATTGATCCAGCTCCAATCTTAGAGCTACAAGAGAGACAGATAATTTGGGGATGGTCCTCCACTTTCGATTAGGATGTTCAGTTGCTAATCGCTGTCCGCAAGGAAAGCTCCGCGTATTATCAACGGCTGCAGCCACCGCGAGTGGTGACGAGCGAAGGGGAGAACATCGAGGGCAGGCTGGACGGAGGCGATACACCGGAAGGAGCCTTAATTGGAACGCCAGTATCTCCTGGTATCGTCGAAGGGAGAGCTAGAGTCGTGACGGATCCGAGCACGGCCGCACTCAAGGAAGGTGAAATAAAAACAACTATGGATATTAGAGGAAAATAAAGGTATTATTATGGTTGGTTTCTAAAATAAAGGAGGAAGGCGATGGAGCTATAGTTTAACGAAGTGGGGCTGTATTTTATCCAGAAAGGTGGGGTTGGAAAATGAAAAAAAAGATTGCTTTTATTTTTATTCTAGCAGTTTTTTTGGTATCTAGCGTCAACGCTTATGACTCGGAGTACAGTTATGATGAGAATGGAAACGTAAAGAATATCACGAATGATGATACGGATATCACGTATCAGGCAGATAAGAATGGCAATATGACAAGTAGAAGTGTGAGCAAGAAGGTATACGAAAAGATGACAAACGGTGATTTTAAAAACGTAAACAATGCCGGCAAGGCGATTGGCTGGTCCTATGTGACGGATAGTGAAGCGGTATCCAGTTATGGCATTCAAAAGATTGGATCGAGAAATCATCAGCAAATTCAAGCTTCTAATATGCCTATTGGAAGTTCGATTGGCATTCAGCAAACGATTTCTATTTCTCCAGATTCAAATAAATACCTACGAGGTATGAAAAGTTCTTTGAAGATTGAACATCTGCAGAATGCGGAGGCAATAATGGCGCTCGATTTTGTGGATGACAATGGCAAGGTTATCGAAAGAGTTGCCAAAAAAAGCACGTTAACGAGCAATTTTTTTTATACAATAAGTAAGAGATTGGGTAATGCTCCCTATAATGCAAAAAAAGCAGTCATTCAATTAGTGATTCACGCAACGGGAAGCAATGCCGCCGGCGCGATAACAATTAGGGGTGTTGATGTTGCTTATGATTACGATCCTTTCTTTAATCTACTCATGAACTCTGATTTCCAAGGGGAGGGAATCTCAACGATAGGAGGTACAATCTCAGATTACTGGGATGACGCCGACAACTCCTATTCTTCTAGGTTCTCTATCAAAGGGGATAAAGGCGGTAAAAGAAGCCAGGTTGTAGGCCGCCATCATGACAGCGGAAGCAAAGAAATATATATAAGCCAAAATATACTGCTGGATGATACAAGAAAATATCAGATAAGAGGGATATCCCACCGAGTAGGAGACGCGAAATCGCATTTACGCATTTTGTTTTTTAATCAGCATGGTACTTTAATGGGAACCAATTATACTTCATCCGATAGTCTTACTAATATGACCGATTCAATAAGAGGAAGCATTCCAAAGGGTACTGTTTATGCAACCATTTTTGTGGGGGCACGCTTTGATAGTGATCGTGGTTTCGGAAATGTTCATATTGATGGTGTCACGTTTGAGTATAGTATTGAGCCACAGGCATTATGGAACTCGTTCTTTACCATATTTGATAAGAATAGCGATATAGCACAAGGCTGGGAAAAAATAATTAGGCGTAATATTAAGGAAGTGGGGATTTATGGGGAGGGCGATAGAGTTAGAGGGCAAAAAATTACTGTACCGCTGGGACAATGGGGGAAAGATAGTTCGGCAGGAATTTTGCAAAAAATCACAGGATTTGATGATACTTTTTCAAGCAAATTCTCATTAAGAGGCGAAATCTCTATCCAAAGCAGTAAAAATGCTAAATTGGAAGTTAAAGTTGAACTATTTCGAAAAAAAATTAATATGCGCGTACCCACACACACCGAAACTTACATGTTAACTCCAGAAAACCATGGGCAGGTTGTTAGTACAGAGGGAGAAATACCGCCGGGCATAGCCGAGGCATGGATCTCCGCACGCCTAGTCCCGATAAATCCTGACGAGCCGTGGGAAGCAAGTGTAGTGGTTCATGATTTACGCTTTAATCCTTTCTACAACCCTTCAGGGCCGGTAGAAATGTTCCTGCCGGAAGGGATGGAATGAAACGAGTGACATAAACTTTTAAAACGAGTACTCCGCAGGCCTCTGCTTTTAACATTTTAGCTGCTCAATTATCTGAATGGTAAGCGGTCTCTTGACGAAAACGACGGTCTTTATGCCAAATGCAAAATAATAAGAGTAAGGAAAGATAATTGATAGGGGAGATCATGTTGAGAAGATGGTTATCACTAATTCTCGTATGTGTATTATTGATTACAAGCGTGCCTCTCGCGTCTGCACAAGAAGCTTTTGCACTTGAAAATTCAGACATAGAGAAGTATCCGACAGTAACTTCCAGTGTGTATGCTCCGCAAGCAACCTTTGCAGATTTTGACCCAGACGAGCTGATTACCGTCACGTCCCTTACCGAGACATTCGGCGTGACAAGGGATTGGGTGCAGGAGGAGCTGCTCAAAGGCTATGAACTCCATCAAATCTATCAAGGCCTGCAAGCTCAGCGGCAGGGCAAAGACTACGAAGAGTTCATGAACCATACCTATCCGAAGCCTTCACCAGATCCCCTTATAGCTCATCAGGAACAAGTGAAGAGTGTATCGGAGGCTGTATATCAAGCTAGTGTAACGGAGCAAGTATACGGCAAGAAGGAACGGTCCGTAACGGATCTGGTGTACGGATTGCGGATGTTCTCCGGCAGCGAGCCTTATGATGAAATCGCCCTGCGCAATAAGCCGATTCGGATGGATCAAGCTCCTTACTCCGTTGGGTCTGTGAACGATCATATTTCAACCGTAGATGGATCGCTGCGCGTGGAAGAAACGGATCTGGTCATGCCGGGCCCGAACGGCTTGGACTTTGCGCTGCGGAGAATTTATGACAGCTCTTTGGCGAAGGACGATATTTATGTGGACAGATGGAATGGGAAGAACAGTACGCAGGAAACACAAGAGGAACAAATATTCCATCTCGGCAAAGGGTGGATCTGGGATATTTCGTATATTAAGAAGGTCAACAACAACCGCTATATCTACATTTCGGGCCTTGGCGCCTACAGCTTATCCGAAAATGACCGGCTGCTCGGATATCCATTCCGCGATTTGGACTTTAGTGATACGGACAAGTACCTGCAGACAGGAGATAGAGCCTCCTATGAACTCCATAATCTGAAGACGGGAATCACGCAGTATTTTAACCATGCCGGCAAACTGATATTAATTGAAGATAAATACGGCAATTGGATTCAATTTTCGTATAAGTACGAACCGGATGTTGGAGAAGTTCTATATCGGATCCAAAGCTCGGCCAGGGATCACCGGTACACGAACGCAATGTATATTTCCTATCATAGAGACCATACAATTTCCATTGAAATCGGGGATCGGAAGGTCACCTATAAGAAAAAGAGAGTCAGTAAAATAAAGAATGATGTGCTCTCCCGGGAGCAAGATATTTTAACGGAAGTCATCGATCCGCTTGGGCGTTCGACCAAATATGATTACGGCGTGTGGAACTGGCTGAATTTTAATCTGGTTGATTCCTACAAATATCTGACTGGCAATGATCGCAACATTTTCTGGGGAAAGAACGAGACCATCGCGCTGGGGGTAATTGAACACCCAACCAAGGCCATTACGGAATATGGATTCGATAGTGTCATTTACCGGAAGATCGGGGAGTATGCAGAAGAGCAGGTTATAAGGTACAAAGCACGTCGTAACTACTATAGCTCACAGCAAAATACGAAGAAGAATGAGCTGATATTGAGATATAACAATGGGGATGTAGGGCAGTATTTCGATCAAAACTTCACGTTTTCTGTAGAGGTGTACGACAAATTTAAGACCGTAATCTATACGTATGACAAACAGTATACGGATTACCTCTCTCCTTCGGTCGTATATAACACGAGGAAGGCTATTGCAGACCAGCAAACAAACAATAGTCAGGTGTTTACGTACAGGTACGATACAGCTCGGAGAAATCCGAACCCGATCCGCATCGAGGAGACGAATTATCAAGGAGGGGCTTCATCTGCTACCCGTGTTACAACACGGACGTATGATCGCAATGACTGGGGCTTTATTGAATCCGAGACGAATCCGCTCGGGGCAACAAGCCGTTACGAGTACGCCATCGTGTCGCTGAGGAAGTTCGGCTTGATGAACAGTGTCCTGCCGATAGATCGGGACAAGAACCTGCGCTCCGAGTATGAATATGATGAGGATCGCGGAGGATTAATGCAGGCGATCTCCAAGAATAACAAGGGAGAGATTGTTCAGCAGCTAAATTATGAGTATGACTATGCCGGCAATCCGCTCAAGATTCGAATCAAGGGAGATACTTCCGAGACCGTTGTTTATCAGCAATTCAGCCCTGATTTCAAGCGATTCTTTTTAAGCGGGCAAATCGTAGGCGTTAAGAACGTTGACGGCAGCAATGAAGTGGTCGAAAGCAGTATGGACTATATTCCCGAGACAGGGCTTCCGACGAAATTTACAGACGGCAATGGAAACAGCACTTCCTATACGTATGACAAGCTGGGGCGAATTACGGCCGAAATCAATCCGGATGGAACGAAGACAACAATCGTTTATGATGATCAAGCAAATAAGATGTTCATCACCGATCCGAATGGGCTGCGAATCGAGAAGCATTTCGATCCGCTCGGCAATCTGATCGCCGAAACCAACGGGCGTGGTATTGCCGAACATGCGTATGATGAGAACGGTCGGATCATTCGCAAAGGGAACTTTAACGGATCCGGATTTCAATATGAGTACGATGCCTGGGATCGAGTTATCAAGGAAAACTTCCTTCATGGTATGAACCGCATCGTTTATGACGATGCAGCCAATACGAAGACAACTATCGATGGGGCTAACAACGCGAGTCGTGAAACATACGACATCATGAATCGGGTTATAAAGAAAGAGGAAATCAAGCCGTCTGGTCAGGCGGTGGTATTGGCCCGTTACGAATACGACTATGCAGGTAACGTCAAGGTTGCGTATGACGGGAACAACAACGCAACGAAATATGAGCACGATGTATTGGGACACGTGATCGCCGTAACGGATGCCGAAGGGAAAACGACGCGCTACCGGTATAATATGGCTGGAAATGTGATCGAAGTCAAATATGCGGACGGAAATACGGTGCAGAAGCGGTATGACGATATCGGCCGTCTGCTGGAGCAAACCGATCCGAAGAAGCAGAGCAAACGTTTCTATTATGACGGCAACGGTAACTTGATTAAGAGTATCGATCGGAAAGGTCAGGTTCAACAGTACGTATATAACAACTGGAATTTCCTTATAACCAGCATCGCACCGGACGAGACGATTTCCTACAGCTATGACGCAGCAGGAAACCGTACGGCCATGACCGATCAGACGGGAACGACAAATTATGCGTACTATCCATCAGGAGAACTAGCATCCATCACCTATCCGGATCAAACGCGTATTGGTTACGATTATGAGATTCGCGGGCTGCGCACGGAACAAGCAGTAGCGGTTGGCGGCAATCGGATCGTTCAGCAGACGGGATATCATGCAGTTCTGCCAAATCCAACGAGTCTGAGCGTCTTGGATGGCAGCGGTACGCAGTTATCGCAATTCGAGTATAAATATGACGGATCATACAAACGCTTGGCCGAGTTGAAATCTGCGCAAGGCTGGAATGAAGCCTATACGTACGACGGCTTCAACTTGTCCGGCATCCAACAGACTCAGAACAATGCACCTTCCGCACAATATACGTACCAGTATGACAATAACCGTAATATCGTAGCGAAAACTGACAACGGAGCAGCCTTCCAATTCAGCTACGATCCATTGAACCGGATTAAGACTTCAAGTCAGTTCAATGAAGCCTATACCTACGATTTGCGGGACAACCGCAGCACCCTGTACAGCGATCATGCGCTGGACATCAAGGGAGCAACCTACACATACGATAGCCGCAATCGTTTGACTCAAGTAACGACAGAGGATGGCAAGGTGGTTAGCTACCGCTATAATGGGGATAACCTTATGGTTGAACGAACCGAGGGTGGCACAACAACCCGTTATTACTATGACGACCGAGCGAAGATTGTAGCCGAAGGCAAGGTAGAAGCGATCGGCAGCGTCACCATTACGGCAGCGCATATCCATGATCTGAACGGCAAGCTGTTGGCCCGTCAGGTTCCGGGGCAGAACGCCTTGCAATACTACGTATCCAACGGACACGGCGACATTACGGAGATTCGGGATGCCCAAGGAAACGTACTGAACCGCTACACGTACGACATCTGGGGTAATCCATTAACCCAGGAGGAGCAAGTTCCGAATATCTTCCGCTACTCGGGAGAGTACTGGGACGCAGATACGAATCTGCAATATTTGCGCGCAAGATGGTATGATCCAAGTATCGGGCGATTTATTAATGAGGATACGTATGAAGGGGATCTAGGGAATCCACTGAGCTTGAATTTGTATACGTACGTGGCCAACAATCCGTTGAAGTTTATTGACCCTAGCGGGAACCGATATATACCTTCAGAAATGAAGCTCATAATAGAAGCGGCAATGAAAATAAACTCGACGAATGATGAACGGTACTTGAAAGCCCATTCATTAATAGGCGCCCAGTTTGAGGCGGTGTACAATGAAAGTGACAATAATACGTTTAATTACTTGTTTGGATTGCTTACACAAACAAGCAGCTATTCGAACAGTGCAGGAAATGCAGACTGGGCAAGAGGACAGTTAATAGAGGCATATAATAAATGGCATCAGGAAATATCCTTTGCTGAATCCTTGGCCATGGGGGCTGCAGCTTTGCGTGTTGAACGCGGGGGAGCGAAGGGACAGGCCCGCGGATGTAACTGTTTTACTGCTGGAACCAAGGTTCAAACAGACGAAGGGGATAAACCTATCGAAGACATTGAGGTCGGAGATATGGTTCTTGCCAAAGACGATGAGACAGGCGAGATGGCTTACAAGGAAGTGGAATGGCTCTTCCAACGGGACGTTGAAGAAACGTATAATATTACTGTTGGCAGCGAGGACATAACGACAACCGATGAGCATCCATTCTGGCTTGTCGGTAAAGGTTGGGTGGAAGCACAGTACCTAGCGGTGGGCGATGTTCTGACAACCTCGGATGGCAAGGAATTAGCCATTGCGAAGATTGAGGTTAAGAAGGAACATGCTACAGTTTATAATTTCAAGGTGAAGGACTTCCATACGTATTTTGTCTCGAACCTTGGGATTTGGACTCATAATGCCTGTTTGAGTGTTTCTGGGAAAAAAGGATGGACATTACATCATGGTTCTGTGGATGACTTTACAAAGAAAAATGGTTATACCATTGGAAGCCCGAAAGATACTTTTGATATGAAGAAGAGTATTGTTTATAACAAAAATGGAAAGGCAATCGGCGAGATTCATTATGGCCAGCCCCAATACGTTGGGAATAATACTAAAAACGCTCAAACTGGTAACTATTTCCCTGATCATTTTCAAAAGTATAAGCCCGGAACAACCGAACTCATGAATGAGCACATTTATTTTAAGTATTAAGGGGGGATTTAGTTGGCGGAATCAGCTATATACTACTTGAAAAACGTTTATGGCTATGGAGGAACTGAAAAGGTAATTGAAATTCTTTCAGCTTTTCCGAATATAAACCAGACAATTCATTTTGCATATATTGAGAGCAATATGGACTCGGAAAAGCAAGAAACAATAATGTATCTACAAAAAAATAAATCAATAGTTAGCAGAGAATGGCTGTTTCCATATCAGGCCCCTAAAGCTGTACCGAGTATACTATGGTATAAAACAACAGAAAAAATAGATATTAGAATCGCAATAAGTATCGAATCATTATTCAGATGTATCGTGCTTTCTAACGAGAAACCGATACATGAAGCAGCATATGTCTTTTATGTGATTGAAGATGAATACAACCAAGTTTTATGTATTTATGCCAAAGATAAAGAAGATTTTAACAACAGGGTACTTCCTGCTATTTTGAGGTTAGACGCCTCTATAGCTATTAGCAAAGAATTATAATAATTACTAGATCTGGGGAAATTTCTTCCGCAGGTCTTTTCATTTATAACCACCCAGTGCGGAATAAATCGGGCGGCTAATCTAAAACGAACTTAACACCCATCAGCCCCGTGAGATATGTCCTTTATCTAGATCAAACGCGATTTATACTCGAAGCTCGAGACCTGTGTTCCGCTGCATCCAAGACCGTAAGACTTTGTGGCTTTTCCAGAATTTCATGATGTCTCGTCTGCTGAACGACCTTATAGCCACCAACCGTCACTGGTGCGAAGCACACGATCCTCATAATAGTAACAAAATATGACGGATATACAATCGCTTGACTATGTTGAAAGCTGCTCAAGCCTGGAATGAAGCTCAAGAGGAGCAAGCCCCGAGCATTTTCCGCTACTCGGGAGAGTACTGGGACGCGGCAACGAATTTACAATATTTGCGCGCAAGATGGTATGATCCAAGTATCGGGCGATTTATTAATGAGGATACGTATGAAGGGGATCTAGGGAATCCACTGAGCTTGAATTTGTATACGTACGTGGCCAACACTCCGTTGAAGTTTATTGACCCTAGCGGGAACCGATATATACCTTCAGAAATGAAGCTCATAATAGAAGCGGCAATGAAAATAAACTCGACGAATGATGAACGGTACTTGAAAGCCCATTCATTAATAGGCGCCCAGTTTGAGGCGGTGTACAATGAAAGTGACAATAATACGTTTAATTACTTGTTTGGATTGCTTACCCAAACAAGCAGCTATTCGAACAGTGCAGGAAATGCAGACTGGGCAAGAGGACAGTTAATAGAGGCATATAATAAATGGCATCAGGAAATATCCTTTGCTGAATCCTTGGCTATGGGGGCTGCCGCTTTGCGTGTTGAACGCGGGGGAGCGAAGGGACAGGCCCGATCGGTTGGAGGATGTAACTGTTTTACTGCTGGAACCAAGGTTCAAACAGACGAAGGGGAGAAACCTATCGAGGAAATTGAGGTAGGAGATAAAGTCCTAGCCAAAGACGATGAAACAAGCGAAATGGCATACAAGGAAGTGGAATGGCTCTTCCAACGTGATGTTGAGGAAACGTATAATATTACTGTTGGCAGCGAAGTCATAACGACTACTGATGAGCATCCATTCTGGATTGTCGGCAAAGGTTGGGTGGAAGCACAGTACCTAGCGGTCGGCGATGTTCTGACGACTTCAGATGGCCAAGAATTAGCCATTGCGAAGATTGAGGTTAAGAAGGAACATGCTACAGTTTATAATTTCAAGGTGAAGGACTTCCATACGTATTTTGTCTCGAACCTTGGGATTTGGACTCATAATGCCTGTGGTGTTAATAAATGGGGTAACCAAAAGACGTTACAAGACCATTTTGATAGGCATGGTGCTGATTTTGGTGCAAAGACCCCTGATGAATATGCTAAGAAGGCAAATAACTTCTTTAATAACAGACGTAAGTACCAGATTAAAACTGATACTGATGGAACAATCAGAGTGTATGATTCGAACACCAATACATACGGTTCATACAATGCTGACGGTACAACCAAAACTTATTATAAGCCAACATCGCCAACTTATTGGAGCAGGCAACCAGGGAAGTGAGGTAAATATGAAGAATCGATGTTTTGTATGCATTTATGACGGACTTTATGAACCTCCGTATGATGATAGAGGAGTCTCCTCTGACGAAATATGTCCATGTTGTGGATTTCATTACGGTTACGATGACGATGACGTAATTGATAAAGAGTTTGTTTACAAAGAATGGAGAGAAAAGTGGATTAGTAATGGTTGTATATGGTTCTCAAAAGGACGAAAACATCCTAAAGATTGGAATCCTACCGAGCAATTGAAAGGACTTAAATGATTAATATCAACCTTGAGGGAATATTCCTTCAAGGTTTTCTTTTCCCACCCAGTGCCGAATGAATTTGGCGGCTTTGTCAAAGATAACTTAACCCTCATCAGCCCCATATGAGTTTTTCCTAATTCGGATGTACGCACATTATTTGTTTCAAGTGTTGAATATTTTACCCCACCTGGTCAGATGGTATGATCCAAGTATCGGGCGGTTCATTAATGAGGATACGTATGAAGGGGGATCTAGGGAATCCACTGAGCTTGAATTTGTATACGTACGTGGCCAACAATCCGTTGAAGTTTATTGACCCTAGCGGGAACCGGTATATACCTTCAGAAATGAAGCTCATAATAGAAGCGGCTATGAAAATAAACTCGACGAATGATGAACGGTACTTGAAAGCCCATTCATTAATAGGCGCCCAGTTTGAGGCGGTGTACAATGAGAGTGATCATAACAGGTTTAATTACTTGTTTGGATTGCTTACCCAAACAAGCAGCTATTCGAACAGTGCAGGAAATGCAGACTGGGCAAGAGGACAGTTAATAGAGGCATATAATAAATGGCATCAGGAAATATCCTTTGCTGAATCCTTGGCTATGGGGGCTGCAGCTTTGCGTGTTGAACGCGGGGGAGCGAAGGGACAGGCCCGATCGGTTGGAGGATGTAACTGTTTTACTGCTGGAACCAAGGTTCAAACAGACGAAGGGGAGAAACCTGTCGAGGAAATCGAGGTAGGTGACAAACTCCTAGCCAAAGACGATGAGACAAGCGAAATGGCATGGTGCTAGACTCAATATTGGACACGGAGAACCGAGAATGCGAAAATAAAATCATTCTTAATCGAGGTGTCCGACATGACGAAAAAGTACGACAAAGAATTCAAGTTGCAAACTGTTCGACTCATTCAAGAAGAAGGAAAGTCGGTGGCGCAGGTAGCTCGAGAAATGGGCTTGCATGAAAATACGATTTACAGATGGATCGCCGAGTTTAAACAAGACGGCAATCAAGCGTTTCCCGGTAGCGGGCAACTGAAGCCAGAAGAAAAGGCCATGCGTGATCTTCAGAAGCGGATTCGTGATTTGGAAGAGGAGAACGAAATCTTAAAAAAGGCGATGCACTACTTTGCAAAAGACCGGCGCTGATCTATCAATTTATTCATGATCACCGCTTCAAGCTCCGTGTCGCGAAGATGTGCACCGTATTTGGAATCTCCCGAAGCGGTTATTATGATTGGACTCGGCGAAAAGAAAGCAAGCGTAGCAAACGCCATGAGTGGCTGAAAAAGAAAATTCGCCGCATTTTTCTTGACAACAGGCGTCTTTACGGGAGCAGGAAAGTCTGGGAAACCCTAAAGAAGCAAGGGATAGAGGTAACCGAGAAAACTGTTGCTCGTATCATGAAGGAACTGGACCTTAAATCTCGTACGGTCAAGAAATATAAAGCGACAACGAATTCCAAACATAACTTGCCGGTCGCCGCAAATGTGCTGAACCAACAGTTTCAAGCGAGTGCGCCTAACCAGATCTGGATGACAGACATCACTTACATCCCAACCGATGTGGGGTGGCTTTATTTAGCCAGTGTCATGGACTTATACAGCCGTAAAATCGTAGGATTTCATATGGATGAACGAATGACCAAGTCACTTGTGATCAAGGCGCTAGATCAAGCCTACCGAGTTCAAAAGCCACGCGGCGAAGTCCTCCATCACTCTGATCGCGGAAGCCAGTATGCTTCTCAGGAGTACCAGGAGCGGCTTAAAACGTATAAGATGAAAGGCAACATGAGCCGTAAAGGGAATTGCTATGATAACGCTTGTATCGAGTCGTTCCAAAGTGTACTGAAGAAAGAACTCGTTTATTTAGAGAAGTTCAAGACCCGCAAAGATGCTAAGGCTCGGATTTTTGAGTACATTGCTTGCTTCTACAATGGGAAACGAATCCCATTCCTCAATTGGGTATTTTACACCCAATCAATACGAATGTATCTACCGTTCAGCTGCGTAAATCTCTCGATTCTTTGTGTCCAATCTATTGACAGTAGTCCAATAATCCTTCGTTCTATCAATCTTTTCCTCTTTGTCATATTGGCGTAACATAGCCAATTTATGATGGCTTTGTAAGCACCCATGTACAAAGCGCATGCTTTCGCAGCGATCCTGCTCGCTAAGCATTTAGGAGGAACACCATGATGAACAAAACCATTTTAATTACCGGAGGGACAGGCTCTTGGGGAGGGGAGTTGATCAGTCAACTCTTGACCTATCATCAGCCGCAAGAAATTCGTATCTTTTCGCGCAATGAAGCGCTGCAAGTGACAATGAAGCAGCAGCTCAATGACCCTAGATTGACATTCATCATCGGAGATATTCGCGACAAGCAAGAAATCACCCAAGCTTGCCAAGGAGTCGATGTGGTCTATCATCTTGCTGCGTTGAAGCGTCCTCATGCTGATCGTTGCAACGGAGAACAGCAGGGGCGGTGAAACCTTCGTCATGAATATGCCATCCTGCAAAATTATAGATATCGCGCAGGTCATGATTGAACAATACGGGACGGGAGATGTGCCAATCAAGCAACTGGGCATGCGTCCCGGCGAGAGACTCCATGAGACGTTAATCTCGGAAGATGAAAGCGGCAGGTCCATCCATTTTGACGGTCAATACTTTGTTATATTGCCAGCCTTTTCTATCGAAGGGCTTCAGGAGCATTATGCCAGCTGCCCTCCGGTGTATTTTTCAAGCTATCATTCCGAGAGATCGCTCATGACCAAAGATGAAGTGAGAAGGATGCTGCAAACGGGCGGTTTCTTGGCATGAGCAAAAGAATCATGTTCACGGGAGGCGGCTCTGCCGGTCATGTTGCCGTAAATCTTGTTCTCATTCCCACATGTATACAGGAGGGATGGGACATTCATTATATAGGCTCCGAGCACGGGGTTGAAAGACAGCTTGTGGCTGAGTTCGAGCAGGTTCATTATCATGCCATCTCAACCGGGAAGCTGAGAAGATATTTTACTTGGGCCAATGTCACTGATGTATTTAAGATTATTCGGGGCGTGTTTCAAGCTTGCGTTTTGATGAAAAAGCTGAAGCTCGATCTTATTTTTTCTCAGGGCGGTTTTGTGGCGGTTCCGGCCGTACTCGGGGCAAAATGGAACGGTTGCAGCGCTCCTTCACGAATCGGATGTTTATCCCGGACTTGCCAATAGGATTTCACTGCCGTTTGCCGCAACCATGTGCCACAACCTTTGCGGAAACGCAGAACTATGTCCGTCCGGGCAACACGATACCTGTCGGTGCCATCACAAAGGAGGCGCTGAAGATGGGCAATCGCGAGCGCGGGCTTGCTGCCTGCCATTTCAGCGACAAGCAGCCTGCGCTGCTCATTATGGGAGGGAGTCAAGGAGCGCAACGGATTAATAACCTTGTTAGGAGCGTGCTGAGGGAATTATTGGCGCACTTTCAAGTGATTCATATTTGCGGCAAAGGAAAAACGGATGCATCCATCGCAGATCAAGGTTATAAGCAATTTGAATATGTGAGCGCTGGTTTGCCGGATCTTTTGGCAGCGGCCGATGTCGTCGTGTCGCGCGCAGGCTCGAATTCCATCCATGAATTGCTTATGCTGCATAAGCCGATGCTGCTCATCCCGCATGCGAGCGGCGGTGCCCGGACTGGCCAGATCCTGATGCCGAGAACTTTCAACAGGCTGGGTACGCCAAAATGCTGCTTGAAGCGCATTTGACCGACGAAAATTTTATGGAGAGTCTATTCGATGTATACCAACACCGTGAAGCTTATATAAGGCAGATGAAATCAAGGGATGCCGAAGAAGCTTCAGCCGTGGATACAATCATGGCGTTAATCAGAAAAACGGCAGAAAAGAGCAGCCGTCATGAGGCATAATATCGAAAAGTGGTTGTTGGTTGCTTTTTTCGCTATAGTGATTATACTCTTCTTTTACGGGAAAACACGGTAGTGAAGATCCGATTCTTAATCCAAAAGGAGCGGGCTTAATAATGAAATTGCTTCAATTTGCCCAAGAAAATTGTCCTTTGCATCTTAGAAAGCAGATTATAGGGTTAATGCGGCAGCAGTGGCCTCAAGCATTCGAAGGCAAGGGGGAGAATATAGATTGGCCGGAGAATCCGGGAACTCATCCAACATCGTTTGTATTGGTCGAGAACGATATCGTGATTAGTCATGTTGCCGTCCCATGGAAATACATTACACATGGGGGAGTGACGTACAAAGCCTACGGCCTAAGCGAGGTCATGACCAATCCTCCTTACCGCCATCGAGGATTCGGGGTAAAGCTTGTAAAAGAAGCAGCTTCATATATAGAAGAAAATGAACCGGATATCGGCATATTTACTTGTGAACCTTCTTTAGTCAGCTTTTACACGCAAGGCGGATGGGAATATCAAAAAAATACATGCCTTGTTGGCGGCACACGCAGCAAGCCTTTCCGCAGCGATTCTTTAGGGTTGTCTACGATGATCCGTTTTTTCTCGGATAAAGCGCAAAATAATCGTAGCGCTTTTGATGGAACAGACGTTTATCTGGAGTTAGGTGAAGAGATGCTATGGTAGGCTGTGCCGGGGCAAGCCGAAGCCGGATCCGCACCACAGCATGTATAAAGTAAAGGCAGTCAAAACGTATGTGAACGAGTGCCCCTCACTGTGGCTTGGCGCTGCAACATTCTTGTCACATTGTGGAATATGATGGTACAATCAATAAATGAATTGCGAGATAAAATGCGAGCGAGTCAAAGCAGCATATGGAGAATGATGCGGGAAATGAGAAGGGCTCAATCGAGCCCGACTGCTATAGATTATGACTTTTTCTTTCTCTTATTTTTGTCCTTGTCATCGCCCTGATCGTCTTCTTCTTCCTTGTCTTCCTTCTCTTCGTGGAATTCGACGGCGGAATGTCCGGTAATGTAGTCGAACGGCGTGTAGTTGCTGTCTGGAAGGCCTTTGCCGGCAATGATCTTGGAAGAGATGATGCCCAGGAGCACCAATATAGGGATAAGCAAGGAGAATATCATTATCGCACCGACGTCCATACGGATACATCCTTTCCTCTCAGTTTGTAGCTAGTACGAACTGGGCTCTTAAATGTTTCAAAAAAATGAGTATTACATAAGAAAAATGGTGAATGACAGATGACGCAGCAGGAAGTAAAATATGGCATGTACACGATGTGCCTGGTGCAAGACGGCGATCGTGTGCTGTTGATCAATCGCCCCAATGAACGCGGATTTCCCGGTTATTTGGGACCTGGAGGGAAGGTGGATTTCCCGGAAAGCTTATCGGAAGGCGCTATTCGAGAAGTGTATGAAGAGACGGGGCTTCGCGTTAAGAACCTGATTTATAAAGGGCTCGACGAGTACGTTGTCCCGCAAAAAAACTATCGGTACATGGTGTTCAACTATGTAGCAGATTCGTATGAGGGAGAACTGCTGGCCAATCCGCCGGAGGGCGATCTGCTCTGGGTATCGATCGAAGAAGCGATGGAACTGCCGATGCAGCCTTGGTTCAAGAGACGGTTTCCTTTGTTCTTTGAACAAGGCACATTTGAAATTTCGGTCGTGTGGGATGAGGATGCCAATGAGCCGATAGAGGAGAGCATTAAAATATTAAAGTAGATAAACGATCAGGAGACACCTCTATGCATATTTCGATCGTTACATTCGTATTTTCTCTCTTGTTTTGGCGGGATCATCGCCTGAATGACGAATTCTCCGACTGGATTGTCGAGAATCGGGAACGGTTGAAGCAAGACGGGTTGATGTTAAACGGTATTATCGTAAATCGCATGAAACCAAGTGCATGAAAGGATTCGACAAACCATATAAACAGGTGATGGACAGATGCACAAATTATTGCTTTTCATATGTTTCCTCTTCCTGCTTGGTTTAGGCAACAGCATATATCGGCAAGATATGAGCAATGCGATATTCCAGATCGTTATCGCAATTATCCTATTTCTATTATATGTAATCTTTCGCCGGAATGCCCGGAAAAAGGCTGATTTTGAAGTCTGGCTCCTGACCAATCGGGAACAGTTCATGATGTCCTCCGAGCTCATTTATGATGGCATTCGGCTCGACAAGGATTCGGAACTCGTCCAGTATGAAGTTTGTTTTTCGTTCGGTCTTATTAGCATACGGAGCAAAACCCGCCATTACGTGAAGGGCTACCACTATACGCCGCTCTTGAATTTGATGTTTACGGCGTACACGTTCCTCTTCGGCTGGTGGGCCTTGCCATTTGGCCCTATTTATACATTGCGATCCATCGGATATAATCTGTTTTCCAAGCCGAAGCTGCTGCACACGGTGGTGGGGGAACTGGCTCTGGCCCAGACGGCGGAATCAAAGGATACATAGGTTGCAACACAGAAGCGAGCCGGGACTAGGCTCGTTTTTTATTTGCGCGCAGGCAGGAATGGCAGCAGCCCCCCCTGCCTTGGAAACGGCAATATGGTTGCAGGCCTCTATAGAAGAGTCCTTAGTTCCATTCACCCTTACGGTCAGGAACGATTACGAGCAGGTGTAATAATTGGGGGACATCATTCTGCAGGTTGCCGTTTGGCAGCTAATAAAGTAGGCGAGGATCCGTTTCAACCCTGGTACCCTGGTCTTATACTCATACCCTAAATGGAATAGGGAGGGATGAAAGTATGGCAAGCAACGGATCGCTTTGCAGGCAGTACGGCCATTCGCAATCAAGGAATCAAAGTTACTTCTATACACAACGAATGGCTATTCGAGCGCCCTCGTTTGATTTATGTCAACATCGAAGCGGTTGAAAAATCGCTTGTTTTCGCAAGAAAAGTCAGGAGAGCGCTTGATGTTATTTAATGAAGGGAATTCTGTAGATAAGATTGAAGTTTAAGGCTCCACCAACATTAACTATGTAACGTCTGGGAAACCAGGCGTTTTTTGTTTTTGGGAAGAAAATCGCCCTGCCCAATGATGACGGACAGACCGGAATTCGTTCATTCATCTTCAGGACTTCCTCAGCTCCTTCCAGGTCTGCCCTTCCTGCGCCCACCGATTTACTTTTGGCGTAATTTACAGTTTTCTTTCATTTAGCCCTTTGATCAGGCTGCATTATTAAGTAAGATATGGAATAGAGGCTGGGAATAGGAGGCAATGATGAAAAAAACGATGTGGTTAGCCGTGCTCCTCCTTCTTACAAATGCAGGCTGGGGGATATTCTATGCTTATCAGCAGGGACAACAGGGACATCACGACAACAAAGGGACAGACATCTATACGTTAGCAGGCAACGGTGTCAATTGGCGGGTGGACAATTATCGAATTGTAGTGACTCCCGATAACATACAACGGGGCAATGCCAGCTTGACTTACTTGGGCAAAGCAGACGACGTTGCCGACAGCGACTATTTTTCGGTCCATTTTTATGAACCTGATCCGAAGTTCGGATATCAGACAGTGTTAAGTAAAAGCGCAAGCTCGCAGGGCGGTACAGTGAGTATGCTTGTCAATGTGAACAAGATAGGGACTATTACGGGGCCTTATGAGTACGGTGAAACAGCGAAGTCGAAGCAAGATTATGAGAATACGTACGTTGAAATGATCTGGAAGGATAATGACGGAAAGAAAAACAAGGAAACGATTCAGCTGCAGCTCGTCGATCATCTTGATGTGAGCCGCATGGGAGCCGCAGCGGAGTAGACTGCTTATGTTTACCAATGGATCTGACTTCGGCTGCATAGATATAATATTGCATACAAGAGGTGAACAATGATGGAGAGTGAGGCATTTAAGACGCTGCGAGGAATAGGAAAGAAACCGGTGAAAGCACAGATAGGCGGATTCCGTCCGGAGGATGGCAGACGGAGCTGGTTTGGCGGACATTTTTACATAGATGCAGAATCGGGATGGCCTAGGGATGAAGATGGCTATATGATTCCCGTACTGCAAGCGTATGTGCCTGAAATACCCGGCGGTATAGAAGGCGTGGGAAAGTCCGGCATGATTCAAGTATTTCTGAACAGGAAGCAGTTGCCGCTCGAGCCCGCGAAGAACGGAGACGGATGGAAGCTGATCGAGCATCGATCCGTGGACGGATTGCAGTTGGTTGACACGCCGGAAGAGGCGAGAGGATTAAGGGAATTTCAGATGAAATGGCACTTGTCCGAAGAATGTGATTATCCGTGCTGGGAAGAGGCGTGGGATTACGCCGATTTGACGGAGGTTAATGAGGATGACGAATTAAGCGACCAATTCTTTGATGAATTCACGCGCTATACGTTTACTAAAATCGGCGGTTATCCATCCTACATCCAATCTCCGGTCTCGCTCGCAGACTGCCAATTCGTCATGCAGATCGCATCCGAGGAGAAACCGCGCTTCATGATCGGTGACAATGGAAATCTGTATCTTTACAGATCGCGTGTGGACGGCGAGTGGTATATGTACTGGGATTGTTATTAAGGGTGAAGACGGAATTATTTCATGGTTCGTTATTTATGTAAAGAGAGGGTGGTTATGCTGAGATCTCAAGCTATCATCGTTAGAAACAATAATCAGATTCTGATGGTTAGGCAGCGTACGGATCGCGGGAAATTGGTATGGAGTTATCCCGGCGGAGGTATCGAGCAAGGAGAAACGCCTGAAGAAGCGTGTATTCGCGAAGTCAAGGAAGAAACAGGATATGAGATTACACTTCACGAGCGAATGACAGAGGTTAAACATAAGCACACGTACTGGGCGGAGATCATCGGCGGGACGTTATCATTAGATAAGACGAAGCCATATAATCAAGAAATCGTAGAGGTTGACTGGATTGACTTGCAGGATGAAGCCAAGTTCGATTCCATAACGAAGCAGATCCGTGATATCGTGATGCAACGCTTGGCGAAGGAATAGCGGACAATGTCTGATCAAGAGAATTCGTTCCAAGCAATGCATGCAGTGAGATTAGACAGCGCTTTCTCTGGGAGAGATCGCAGATAGTCACATGTCGTGAAAGGATTGAACTTGTTGCATCATCCAGCGATTTTAACAAAACCTACACCATGAGGGCGGTGTACAAGTGAAACCATAGACGGCATGTTATGTCGTGCCAAATAGGCGGCATGTTCAAGTATTGCTTGATCCATCGAAAAGTGACCTCCACCTGTGGTATTATCCCCTTTAAGCAGACACTCAACAAAATGGAAAGGGTATCGATATGCGCTATCATTATGAGTTTATCGAGCATCAAGAAGACTTGCCGATTCGGCTGTTTGTCAATAGCGTTGCACATATTCCTTTTCATTGGCATAAGGAAATTGAAATTATTTATGTGTTGCAGGGCACCATCACCATCTATTTGGATCAGCGTCCGTACACATTGAAGCAGGACGATATTATTGTCGTGAACAGCATGTCCATCCACCAGATCGAGCGCACAAGCCAAGACAATGTGCTGCTGACTCTCCAGTTTAATCCTGACCTTCTGGATAATCATACGTTCGTGGAGTGCAACTCTTTGAACCAGACGCCCGGCGACCGCGACCGTTATGATCGGATTCGCCGGTATCTTGCGGAATTGGCATGGGAGGCAAGCAAGAAGGCGCCAGGCTGCCGGAATTATTCAATGGGCGCGCTTCAACTGCTGGCTGGCCATCTGCTGCGTTATTTCTCGACTGGCTTGAACGAAGCGTCTCTAGAGAATAACAAGGCATACGATTACAAGCGGCTCAATCGCGTGCTGCAATTCGTCGATCGTAATTATAGCCAGAAAATAACGCTGCAAACAATCGCCGATGAGGAGCATCTAAGCTTGCATTACTTCTCCCATTTCTTTAGCGATAAAATCGGCATCCCGTTTCAGAAATATTTGACTTCGGTCCGTTTGGAGAAGGCGGAAGCCGAGTTGACGGAGTCCGACAAAAGCATAACGCAAATCGCCTTGGACTGCGGTTTTGCGAACGTGAAGCTATTCAACAAATATTTCAAAGAGAAGTACGATTGCACGCCAAGCGCTTTTCGAGACGCGGCAATAACCGAGACGCCAATCAGTCCGGCGAGGAAGCCGCTCACTTATGCTGAATCGTCAAGCGGCGATTATTATGAAACCGATACGATACAAGCGATGGAGTCGTTATACCGTTATTTGGAGCGAACTGAAGAGGATACGACTGCCTTTGACAGAAGGAGTATCGTTCATGACCGGATTGATATTCAAATACACGCAGACCATTCAGGTCTTCCTTATGAGCAGCATTGGAATCGGGTGACAACCGCCGGCAGGGCCGCTGAAGGGCTCCGAGCGGATTGGCAGGAGCAATTGCTGGACCTGCAGCGAAGCCTTGCTTTCACCCATATCCGATTCCATGGCATATTCAATGACGAGATGATGGTATATAGCGAAACGGAGGACGGCCTGCCTATCTATAACTGGTCTTATGTAGACAAGCTGTATGACTTCTTGTTGCAAGCGGGGTTACGCCCATTCGTGGAACTGAGCTTCATGCCGACGCTGCTGCGCCGCTCGAACGAGACGATTTTTTGGTGGAAGGGCAATATTTCCCCGCCGGCGGTCCAGAGCAAGTGGGATGCGCTTGTGCGCGAATTTGTTTGTCATTGCCTGAATCGGTACGGATTGGATGAAGTGAAGAAGTGGTATTTCGAAGTATGGAACGAACCTGATCTGGCAGGCGTTTGCTGGGCAGGCACGAAGGAGCAGTATTTTGAATTTTACAACTCCACCGCGCGTACGATCAAGTCGGTTTCTGCGGAACTGCGTGTAGGCGGACCTGCGCTCGGCTACGGCTCGCTGTGGAATGACAGCTGGGCGAAGGATTTTATGGTTTATTGCCGCGACGGGGATGTGCCGATTGACTTTTTTTCGTTTCATGTGTACTCGGAATATCCGAATCTGAAGGAAGAGGCCAACAGGCTGACGGAGATCATGCCGCCATCCTTCTACCTTGAGAGCATAGAGCGGCTAAGAGCTCAAATTGGCGAGAACGAAGCGCCGGGCCTTGAGCTGCATATGACAGAGTGGAACTTCTCCCTCTATGACCGCAATTTGGTTCACGATACGATGTTTATGGGACCCTTCGTCATTCATCATGCGCTCCGAACGATAGGAACGCTGACGTCAATCGCATTCTGGTCGTTCACTGATGTTTTCGAAGAAAGCCAAGTCCCGCAGCCGCTGTTCTACGGCGGGTTCGGCTTAATGAATCGCAACGGCTTAAAGAAGCCGAGCTTTTATGCATTCGAGCTGCTGGCCAAGCTGGGAGAGAGACTTGTCGCTCGCGGGGACGGCTATATCGTAACGAGCCGGAACGACGGAAGCCTGCAGCTATTAATGTACCATTACACGCATGTGGATCAGCTGTTCGCAAGCGGCGATTGGTCGGGGTTGACGGAAACGAGCAGGTACACTATTTTTGAGGAGAGAGGAAACAGAGCCTATCATCTTAAGCTGGATGGCTTAAGGGGCAATTATAAGCTGACGAGCTACCGGATTGATCGCGAGCACGGATCCGTGTTCGACGAATGGATTCGGCTGGGTAAGCCGGCTTCTCCGTCGGAGGAAGAAATAGCGTATTTACGAAATAAAAGCGGCCCCGAATTGCGGACGGAACAGTTGACCGATGCGCAAAGCTATGAGCAGACCTTTATTATTCCGTCTCATGGCGTCCTGTTGATTACATTGGATAAACAATTTTGATTGTTCATTATATACCACGCGAAGGATGAAGCACCTCTAACAGCCAAGAGGTGTTTTTTGCTGTATACGTTACTTCGCGGAGGCCAATCTATATGGTAAGGGGCTTCGATAAGGCAAAAAGTGAACCAACACGCGGCAAATAACAACAAGAAAGCGGTAACAAAAGATTTTATACTAAACAAGCAATCGAAAAGCGCTAAACAGAACGCAGGGGAGGAAGGATAATGGATCGTCTGATGAAGTGGATGACGGAAAAATTCGCGCCGCGGCTGGAAGCATTCACGAAAAATGTCTGGGTGGACTCCATTCAAGAAGCGATCATGGTCGCGTTGCCGATGATCTTCATCGGTTCATTGATTACGCTGGTATCGATTCTGAATAATTATTTTCCGGGAATGCCTGATTTGACACCGATTACAACGTTCAGCTTTGGTCTTCTCGGCATATTTATTGCCTTTCTGACGCCATATATGGTCATGCAGAAAAAGGATCGGCACAAAATCAAGCTGATTGCGGGAGCAACAGGCTTGTCCTTGTTTATGATGCTGTTGAAACCGAAGATTAGCGATGACGGCACGATTCAGTTTCTATTGGAGCGGTTTGGACCGTCCGGCATGATTACTGCGCTGCTTGTCGGTATCCTTGTAGCGCTCGTCATGAATATGTTTAACCGCTTCTCTTGGTTCAAGAAAGATACGAAGCTGCCTGAGTTTATCGTGGACTGGTTTGACTTTCTCGTTCCGATCGGTCTGATTCTGATGTTCGGCTGGGTGCTTATCTATCAGCTTGATTTTGATATTTTCGAACTTATCGTCAACGTATTCAAGCCGCTTAACACGATCAGCCAAAGCCTCGCCGGCTTCGTATTGTTTAATTTTATCGGCGTTGTGCTTTATTCCTTCGGCGTCAGCCCTTGGGTGATGACCCCGATCTTTTATTCGATATGGATTCCCGCGATCGAGGAGAATGCCGCTTTGGCCTCGCAAGGCTTGGAACCTGTCAACATTAATACATTCGAAACGTTTTTCTCCGGTTGGGTAGGCGTTGGCGGACTAGGCGCGACGCTGCCGCTCATCATCTGGTTCCTGTTCGCGAAGTCAAAAAAATTGAACTCGATCGGTAAAGCGACGATTGTTCCCTCGCTGTTCAATATTAACGAGCCGGTCATTTATGGGGCGCCGATCGCTTTCAATCCCATTTTAATGATTCCGATGTGGATTAATGGTCTCATCACGCCAATTATTGTCTACATGGTGCTCGATTCCGGTCTTGTCGACATACCGGCCAAGGTGTACCAGCTGTGGTATACGCCAATTGGATTGTCAACCTATATTTTATCCGGATTGAAGGGATTGATTTTGCTCGCGGTAGTATTGCTCATTATTTTCGTCGTATGGTTTCCATTCTTTAAAGTGTATGACTTGCAGGAGCTGAAGAAAGAAAAAGAGCGGGCCGATCTGCAGGAAGGGTAGAACGAGGAGGAATGCAAAATGAAACATGCAACAGAAGATTTATTGAAAGCGATGACACTGGAAGAAAAAGCCGCGCTGTGCGCCGGTCTGAATATGTGGATGACGAAAGGAGTCGACCGCCTGGGCGTTCCGCCGATTCATATGTATGACGGGACGAACGGCATTCGCAAAACGAACAGCGATGAGGAACTCGGCATTACGGGGGAAAATATGCCGGCTACATGTTATCCGACCGGATCGGCGATCGGCTCATCGTGGAACACGGAGCTGCTTCATGAGGTTGGAGTCGCTCTTGGCGCAGAGGGCAGACAGATGGGCGTTCAGCTGCTTCTGGGACCAGGCATCAACATGAAGCGCACCCCCCTCGGCGGTCGAAATTTCGAATACTATTCTGAGGATCCTTGCTTGTCGGGCGAGCTTGGCGCTGCTTTCGTGAATGGCTTGCAAAGCCAAGGCGTCGGCGCTTCAGTCAAGCATTACGCTTGCAACAATCAAGAGTACGAGAAGATGATCACAAGCTCGGAGGTAGACGAGCGGACGCTGCGTGAAATTTATTTGAACGCCTTCGAACGAATTGTTAAAAAAGCGAATCCTTGGACCATCATGTGCTCTTATAATCTCGTGAACGGTTCCTATGCCAGCGAGAACGAACATTTGCTGAATGATATTTTGCGCGAGGAATGGGGATATGAAGGCGTTGTCCTGTCCGATTGGACTGCCGTCAACGACCGTATAAGCGGACTCAAGGCCGGCCTCGATTTGGAAATGCCGGGACCGGCTCATTACAACACGAAGGCGATTGTGGAGGCGGTGGAAGCCGGGCAGTTGGAGGAGGCGCAGCTCGATAAGATTGTGCGCCGCATTCTCGAACTCGTGCGTAAAACAACCGCTTCGCAGGACAATCGCGGGCAAGCCGCCATCGATTACCATGAGCTGGCAAGGAAAGCGGCGTCCGAAAGCATGGTGCTGCTTAAAAACGACAATTGCATTCTTCCGATTGACGCCGCCAAGGTAACGTCCGTCGCCGTCATCGGAAAATTCGCGAAGCAGCCGAGAATTCAAGGAGCGGGAAGTGCCAAGGTAACGCCGACCTGCATGGATATTCCGTGGGAAGAGATGAAGAAGATCGCGGCCGATTCGATTGCGCTGACCTATGCGGAGGGTTATCCTCAGGATGACCGCGAGGATGATCTCCTCATCCAAGAAAGCGCGGCGCTGGCAGCGAAGGCGGATATGGCTGTGCTGTTCGTCGGACAGCCGGAGTCTGCGGAATCGGAAATGCATGACTTGACCGGCATCGAGTTGCCTTTGCACCAAGTGAAGCTCATTGAAGCGGTAGCAGCGGTTCAGCCGCGCTGCGTCGTCGTCACATGCAGCGGCACAGCGCTTGCGATGCGTCCTTGGGTGCAGCATGTGCCGGGCGTCCTCCATTCGTGGCTCGCCGGACAAGGCAGCGGCAGAGCGATAGCCGACATTTTGTTCGGACGTGTAAATCCGTCAGGCAAATTGTCCGAAACGTTCCCGGTCAAGCTGTCGGACAATCCATCGCATATGCGTCTGCGCGGCGAGAACGGAAAGCTGTATTACCGGGAGGGAATGTTTGTCGGATACCGGTATTATGACAGGAAGGAGCTTGCGCCGCAATTCCCGTTCGGGCACGGCTTATCGTATGCGAGGTTCGCTTATTCGAATTTGAAGGCTGTACAGCATAGCGGACAAGTGACCGTCACATGCAGCGTAGAAAATACAGGCGACGTGTTCGGCAAAGAAGTTGTGCAGTTGTACGTGCATGACGAGGAGTGCAAATGGGTGCGTCCGGAGAAGGAGCTCAAAGCGTTCGCTAAGCTCGCGCTTGAGCCCGGCGAGAAGAAGGAAGTCCGTTTTGTTCTGGAAGAACGGGACTTTGCGTATTACAACACGAAATATAACAAATGGGTCGCGGAAACGGGCTATTTCCAGCTCATGATCGGAAGCTCTTCGCGGGATATCCGCATTTGCGAGAGATTGCACTGCCATTTCGGAGACGAAGAAATTTCCTTTCATAAGTTCAGCTTATTAAGCGATTGGCTTAGCCATCCGATTGCAAGAGCCATCCTTGAAAGCTGCCTGGAAGAAATGAATGCTCACGTGAGCGACAAGATTCGTCTTGATGACGAGTTTATCGGATTCTGGGGCGACTTCCCGGCGATCAAGATTATTCAAATGTTCGGGCAAAGCTGGCTGATTGACAGATCGCCCGATCAGGTCATGGAGCAATTGATTCAAAAGTTCGATCGCGAGCGGCATGCTTAGCAAACAGATGAAACAATTGCGCAGACGAAGGAGCACGACGTTGAATACGATCGATAAGGCTGTTATCCGTCATTGGGTGAACTTCGACAACGAGGACATTCAAGCAGCATCCCTCTGGCTCCATAACTGAAAAGCTGCTAAACACAAGGATTTTTGTTGTGTTTGGCGGCTTTTTTTCTGTCTTTTTTTCTCTGAAAAATGGAAGCCGTCTGACGTTTGCAGCTGAGAAGTCGTTATTCCATCCCCCGGAAGCTTCGGATAAACAGCAGTTCAAGATAATGACTCTCTATTTTTTTATTTTCGACACTAATGAAAGCATTTTCAAAATGACGTCATAAATAATTGAATATCGCCAATATGTTTTTATATATTGCGTATTATTTAATGATATTGTACATTAATTTCGTAAGGATAATATATACAATTCATATTTGGGGGAGACAAGATGAATCAAGGAATCGGTATTAGCGGAATGGGGAGGATCGGCCGCCTATTAATAAGGAAGCTTATGTCGGAGACGCCATACCATTTGAAAGCTATTAACAGTATGTATCCTATCGAGACCATTGCCCATTTGTTGAAATACGATTCGGTTCATGGAATTTGGGATGCAACCATTTCGGGAAAGGATAATTTGCTTGTGATTAATGGACATTCCATACAGGTGGTGTATGAGCGCGATCCATCCCGAATTCCATGGAAAGCTCTTGGAGTTGATATTGTCATAGACGCAACCGGAAAATTCAATGATCGTGACGGTGCGCAGAAGCATATGACAGGAGGAGCTTCAACGGTCATTATTTCGGCGCCGGGAGACAGGATGGATCTGACGGTTGTCATGGGGGTCAACGATGATAAATATAATCCCCGGAAGCACGCGTTGCTGTCAGCGGCATCCTGTACGACGAACTGCTTGTCTCCCGTATTGCACATTTTAGATCAAGCATACGGCGTGGAGCGGGGATGGATGACCACGATTCATTCGTTCACCTCCGATCAGAAGCATCTGGATAATCCGCACAAAGATTTACGGAGAGCAAGGGCCTGCACGCAATCCATCGTCCCGACTACGACCGGCGTCGGCAAAGCATTGAGCGATGTGCTTCCTCATCTGTCCGGGTGTGTCGAAGGAAGCTCAATCCGCGTTCCTACGCAAAATGTATCGTTAATCGATTTGACCTTGAAGGTCTCGCGGGAAATGAGTACGGAGGACGTTCAATCCGTGTTGCGCAAAGCGGCGGCGGGTCCTTTTTCGGCTTATGTGGATTATACGGAGGAGCCGCTTGTTTCAACTGATTTTATAGGAAATGACAAGTCGGCGGTTGTCGACGGTTTAACCGTAAACGCATCGGACGGATTTATCAAATTGATGGCTTGGTATGATAATGAGTGGGGATATTCAAGCAGAGTCATAGATTTGGCTAACCTGGTGCAAGTGAGGATGAGCGAAGCAAGAACGATTCAATCATGAATTTTGTAAGGTAGGAATAGGAGGATAACCGTGATCGCGAATACGAAGGGAAGAACTCAAAATGCCGGATCAAATGTGGAAGTATCTCATAGAAACCTGCCGGTTGCTAAGCTTGTTGAGTCCGCTCTCCTCCACGGAGAAGGGCAACTGACTTCTACAGGCGCGCTGCAAATTACGACAGGCAAGTATACAGGACGTTCTCCGAAGGATAAGTTCATCGTTAGGGAGCCCCAGTCGACAGACCATATTGCTTGGGGGAAAGTAAATCAGGCTCTCACTCCCGAACAATTTGATTCGCTTTATGAGAAAACGATGAATTATATGGAGAGCCGCAATCTATTCGTTTTCAACGGTTATGCAGGAGCGGACCAAGCCTATCGCCTGCCTATCCGAATTATTAACGAATATGCATGGCAAAATTTATTTGTTCATCAGTTGTTCATTCGTCCTACTGCGGCTGAACTGCAGTCTCATGAACCCGAATTTACCGTTATTGCGATGCCTGGCTTGAAAGCGGATCCGGCCACGGACGGTACGAATTCCGAGACCTTCATTGTCATTTCATTCGAAAGAAAGACCGTACTGATCGGCGGAACCCACTATGCGGGCGAGATGAAGAAATCGATTTTCAGCGTGATGAACTATTTGCTCCCATTCCGCGGCGTAATGCCAATGCATTGTTCGGCTAATGTAGGGGAGGCTGGAGACACGGCTTTGTTCTTCGGATTATCGGGAACAGGCAAGACGACCTTGTCGGCTGACCCGCATCGCAGATTAATAGGCGATGACGAGCATGGCTGGTCTGACACAGGCGTATTTAACTTCGAAGGCGGATGTTATGCCAAATGCATAGGGCTGACACAGGAGAAAGAGCCGCAAATATGGAATGCGATCCGGTTCGGCTCCGTCTTGGAGAACGTGGTGATTGACGCCGTTTCCGGCGAAGCAGACTACCGTAATAATGAATTGACGGAGAATTCGCGGGCCGCATATCCGATTGAATATATTCAAGGCTCGGTCATACCCGGAGTCGCCGGCCATCCGAACGTCATTTTCTTTTTAACCGCAGATGCCTTTGGTGTGCTGCCTCCTGTGTCCAAGCTGACGAAGGAACAAGCGATGTATCACTTCCTGTCGGGCTATACCTCCAAGCTGGCGGGTACGGAACGCGGCGTAACCGATCCGGAAGCCACGTTTTCGGCATGCTTTGCAGGCCCCTTCCTTCCGCTTAGGCCGGGTGTTTACACGGAAATGCTCGGCGACAAAATAACGAAGCACGGCGCGCGCGTCTATTTGGTCAATACAGGATGGAGCGGCGGCCCTTACGGGATTGGCGAGCGGATGAATCTGTCGTACACAAGAGCTATGATTACGGCGATTATGAATGGGAGTATTGAGAATGCGTCATTTACTCCTCATTCCGTGTTCGGGATGCTCATCCCGGATGCCATTCCGTTAGTTCCCCATGAACTGCTCGATCCGAGAAACGTATGGGCGGATAAATCGGCCTATGATCGACAAGCGAGACAGCTTGCGAAGCTCTTTGCTCAAAATTTTGAGAAATTCAGCGATGTATCTGACGCAATCAAGCTCGCTGGTCCGCAACTATAGTTGCCGTGTGCTCTAGCGGTGTCGAAAATCCAATTTAGAAAGATTTATAACGGTTCTATGAAAAAGGGGCTGTCTCAGAAGTCATGAAAATGACTTAGAGATAGCCCCGTTTCGACATAAAGTGGAATGCCTGATAGTGATTCTAACGAATTTTCCTATTGGTGGTTGCGAGCGGCTAGTTCTTTTCGTATGAAAAGTCAGGGGAGCGCAGGTCTTCATAAAAGCAAACCGCGGTCCAGCGGCAATCAAGCCAGTCTGAACGGAAACGAATTGAAACGAATGTTCTTGGAATTGTGTGGGGTAAGGATGGTATAATAGGAGGGCGAGAGGTATTTTGAAGCAATCCGTCCGTTAGCGGATGGCGGATGGCTGATATGGAAGTGATAGGATGTTGCGTGAAGTAAAGAAACTCGCCGATCGGATTGACAAGGAAGACCGATATCCTTTTCATGTTCCGGTGATTCAACATTTGGATACCTTGCAAATCAGAAAAAACGTTACGTTCTTCGTGGGCGAGAATGGCTCTGGCAAGTCGACGCTGGTAGAGGCAATTACCTATCAATGCGGCTTCAATACCGCTGGCGGCGGACGGAATAATCAATATGAATTAGAGTCTTCTGAAGCTAGGCTTGGCGATTATATCAGGCTGTCTTGGATGCCTAAGGTGAATCAGGGGTTCTTTTTGCGAGCGGAGTCATTCTATCATTTCGCATCGCATATCGATGAAGTGGCTCGAGAGGATCGGAGCATTTATCAATATTATGGCGGCCGTTCCTTGCACGAGCAATCGCACGGAGAGTCGTTCCTGGCGTTGTTCAAGAACCGATTCGGCCGCAAAGGCATCTATTTGCTGGACGAGCCTGAGGCGGCTTTGTCTCCAGCGCGTCAATTGGCGTTTCTTAGCATTATCCATGAGATGCAGAAGAACGCACAGCTTATCATTGCCACCCATTCCCCCATTCTGCTCGGGTATCCCAACGCGGACATCTATAATTTCGATGTGCTGCCGGTTCAACCGGTAGCTTATGAAGATACTGATCACTATCAGGATAAGAGACAAACTAGGAGAGTGAATAGAATGATACAAGCCCTTGTTTTCGATTTTGACGGATTAATTATTGATACGGAAACCCCTTGGTATTATGCGTTCCAGCAAGTATATCAGCGATATGGATTTGAACTGCCCTTGTCCGTATATGCGCAATGCATCGGCACGACATTCCATGATTTCAACCCATATGCGAATCTGGCTGAACAAGCTGGTGTCGATGTGGAAGTGATTACACGCGAGTGCAAAACAGCGCATGCCGCTTTAATGGAGCGTATTGAGCTAAGAGCGGGTGTACGGGATTATTTGAAAGAAGCGAAACGGCTCAACTTGAAGGTCGGGATCGCATCGAGCTCCGAATATGCATGGATCGAGCCGCTCTTGAAGAAGCATGACATCTACCATTATTTCGATACGGTACAGACTGCAGACGTCGTGGCCAAGGTGAAGCCGGATCCAGAGCTATATGTAAAAGCATTGGCGGCATTGGAGGTCGAGGGCAAACAGGCCATTTCCTTCGAGGACTCATTGAACGGCTTTACGGCTGCCAAGGCAGCGGGATTGAATTGCGTCGTCGTCCCGAACGAGGTAACTCGCCATCTGCCATTCACAGAACATGATCTGATGCTGACTTCCATGTCGGATATGCCACTTGCGGAGGTCATCACCAAGCTGAGCGGTGCAACAGGTTGAATGGATAGTTAGTCTGTGTGTATAAGCTAAGGTGATATAACGATGAGAATTGAAGTGACAAATCAATGTTTTACGATAACTGACGACCAAGGGCGTTCTATATCCAATGAATGGGATGAAGTGTGCCGAGTTCATGTCTATGTGATAGACTGCGTGCTTTGGACCAACCGCTGCATTGAACTTGAATTTGAATATGGCAAGTTCGCCGAAGTGCATGATGATTATGAGGGATGGGAGGAGTTGGTCAATCAACTGGATCATTATCTTCCGATTACCGATCACTCGTGGAGAGAAAGGCTGATGAACTGCGGCCCCGATGACAAAGTGGATACAATATTCGAGAGAATGGCAAGCAATCGATAGAATTCATCCTTGCTTTGCTATCGTCACGCGATAGAACTGAGTTTAACAACAATGGAGTAATGGAGGGAATATGTAAACGCTGTTTGATTGAACACCCTCTTGAAGGAGGCAAGCCATGGGATCCAGAATCATGCACTTTACGATCGCAACGATACTGGCCGGTAAGCTAGGCATCCATGATGAGAGCTTTCTGGTGGGAGGCATCGCTCCCGATGCCAGTAAACATATAAACGCTCCCAAGCAGAAGTCGCACTTTGTATACAAGGATGCGGAGGGGCACAGCTTCGTCAATCATGAGCGGTTCTGCCGCAATTATTTGTCGGAACAAGCTCGTCCGTTTCATTTAGGATATTACTGCCACCTCATCGCGGATAACATATGGCTGCAGGATATTTACTATCCCAAAGTAAAGTGGCTGGAAGCGAACGAGAAAAAAGAGACACAGCAGCGATATTACAATGATTTTAGACGGCTGAACGGCATTCTCATTGATCATTATCATTTGGAGTGGAAAGACATGAACCCCATTGCAGAGGAAATCGATGAGATCGACTGGGCTTGCCTGCCAGCGCTTATTGCCGATTTGAAAGATGACTTCGAGCGAAAAGACGATACCCGAGGGGAAGCGTTGCAGTTTTTCCGGCTTGAGGATATTTTTAGATATATCGAGAAATCCGTTCATCTAAGTATGGAGGCGATTGCAGATAAGGTGACAGTGTAACTCGTCATTCATCATTAGCTATATAAATGGAACGAAAGAAAGATCACTTTTCCAGCCAATAACGATATGCTGCCAAGTACTTCTCTGCACTCTCCCTCTGGTTCAGAAGGGTCATCTCTTCGTAGGGGAAGGTTAACCTTGGGGTGCATGCTCTAGTAACCTTGCTTATCAAACGATTGAGCAGCATCACCGTTCGATCGCACCGCTTAGCGCTTAAGACATGCGGGAATCGATTGTTACTGATTGAAGGGGAGAGTGTGAGGAAGTGCCGAACGTAGACAGTATCGCCGCCCAATATTTTGAGATAACTAACGAAACTGTATCCAACTCTTATCAAGAAATTAAATAGTTCAACTTACATGGCTTCATAGCGGGAGGGCAATATGAACAAGTTGAGAGAACTCATTCATCAGCCGATACCGGTTGAACGAATCGAAGATATGCCGGCCGAAGCATTGATAGAGCACGTAAGCCTTCGTATGTACAATCCGGAAGTGGCTTCACTGCGCGAAAGGGAGACGTTGGAGCGTATCAATGCTCTCCAGGATTATGAGATCATGAGCGGCATCAGGCGTATTTCAGTCAAATACGGGATGACGGCGCAGCAATTGCGCGATAATGTCAACTTGCAAGCGCCCTGCGAAATCTCACAGCTGGCGGAATTATAAGTTATGAAGATAAGCCCCGGAATACCGAAGATTCTCCTGCATCGAGGAGAACATACCGTGCCGCACTATGAATTTCGGTTCAGTCTGCAGGCAACCATCATGTGGCTTGTGTGCGGAGTGGTGGCATTGGCTTTGATTGTAACCGGTTACATGATAGAGCGGGAAACGGCGAAGAATACGGAGTATCTTGTCAAAGAAAAGGCGAGAGCCATCGCCCGCGCGATTGCGACGACGCCTTTGGTGGCGGATGCGCTCAGCCGCAAGCTGCCGGAGGAGGGCATACAGCGCTATGCCGACCATATTCGCGAGCAGACCGGGATGCAGTACGTGGTGGTCATGGATATGAACGGAATCCGCAAGTCGCACCCAGAGCCCGCTAACATCGGCAAGCCATTTGCAGGAGGAGACGAGAAGGCAGTATTGCGCGGCAATGAGTATGTGTCGTACGGGGAAGGGACGCTTGGAACATCACTGCGGGCATTCATGCCTGTCCGCACAGATGAGGGGACGCAGGTAGGCGCAGTAGCGGCAGGAATATCGCTCTCAAGCGTCGAGCAGGCGGTCATGAAGAACCGATGGATTATTTACGTCGGGATGGTATTGGGCGGTGTGGCGGGAATCGGCGGCGCGCTATTGTTGGCACGGAAAATAAAGCGGATATTGTTTGGCCTCGAACCGTCGGAGATCGCCCGTGTGCTGGAGGAGCGCAACGCCATGCTGCAATCGGCCCGGGAAGGCATCGTCGCCGTCGATCAAGAATGCCGCATTACCTTGATTAACGAAGAAGCGCGCAGGTTGTTGGATAAGGCAGGCTTGATGAAGGAAGGCGCAAGCAGCGAGGGCGATGGCTGCGTCCTCGAATTGCTTCGCAAGACGCTGCGTACGGGAGAGCCGATTCTGGATGCCGAGCTTCAAATGCAAGGTCTTACCGTCTTGGCGAACAGCGTTCCGATTCGGGTGCATGACACGACGGTCGGAGTCATTGCCACGTTCCGCGATAAGACGGAGATTCGACGGTTAGCCGAGCGGTTAACGGGCGTGCGATTATACTCGGATGCTCTGCGGGCGCAAACCCATGAATTTATGAACAAGCTGCATGTCATTTTGGGATTGGTGCATATCAGAGCGTATGAGCGCTTGGAAGGATACATCAGCGAAGTGGCCAGCCGGCACCAGAAGGAATCCGGTATAATGATGCATTGTGTGAGTGATCCGGTTTTAGCCGCTTTTCTATTAGGCAAAAAGAGCAATGCGAGAGAACGCGGCTTGACGTTGGAAGTGAACGAGTTGAGCAGCCTGCCTGAGCCCGGGGATGCGGGGGTGACTCATGAATTAATAACCATCTTGGGCAATCTGATCGACAATGCCATGGATGCGTTGTCTATCATAGAACAAGGAAAGATTTTAATCGGCATATATTATGAAGCTGGAACGATGACGCTCCGGGTTGCCGATAACGGCCCGGGAATAGACGGGGAAGCAAGCGCGCGGATCTTCGAGCAAGGGTTCACCACGAAAGGCGGAGACCGCGGATTTGGGCTCTCGCTCGTCCAGCAGTCTGTTCAACGGCTTGGCGGAAGCATCGAAGTGGAGTCGGAGCGGGGGACGGGCGCCGTTTTTATGGTTACGATTCCATATCATATCAAGGGGGAAACGTAAGGCGTGATTAAAGTCATGATCGTGGAAGACGACCCAATGGTCACGGAATTCAATAAGCACTACTTGAGTCAAATCGAAGGATTCAAGCTGGCGTCAACGGCATCGACAGGGGATGCCGCGTTGGAGCAGCTGCAGACTATGGAGGTCGATTTGATTCTGCTGGATATATATGCCTGGAATTAACGGTCTCCAGCTGCTGGATCGCATCCGCAAGAGCGATCACGCCGCAGACGTTATCGTCATTACGGCCGCAAGCGATATTTCCAGTATCAAAATGGCGCTCCGGCTGGGTGCCGTCGATTATTTAATCAAGCCGTTTGAATTCCACCGTTTTCATGCGGCTCTGTCCACTTACAGGGAAGACTTGAAGTTGATGGGAACGCAGCAAGCCTTAAGCCAAGCGGATCTCGACAGGCTGTTGTTCCACCATTCGGAAAAGGCGACGGCCTCGGCCGTGCTGCCCAAGGGGGTCGCCCGCAATACGATGCAGCTGGTCTGGGAGTGTGCGCTCGCGATGAAGGGGAGGAACTTCTCGACGGAGGAGCTTGCCGCCGAAGTAGGTATTTCCCGTGTGTCGATGCGCAAATATTTGCAGTTCATGAATGAAATCGGGGTGTTGGGTGTTGAGATCGAATACGGCTCCGTAGGCCGTCCTGTATACAAGCACCGGATTGCTCCGGGCCAAGAGAACGTCATTCAATCTTATTTATAGAGGGGGCTCAAAAAGTTTACGTTACAGCAAGCAGCGATCTTCTTTTAGGCAGTAGAACTGGTTTGCTTACTTTACTTACAAAATGAATGCTTAACTTTCAAAATCTATAAAAGCGTTTACAATCCCGTTATGATGGAGCCGTAACTTATATGACGGAGGTGTTGGCCGATGGAAAACGCCCAACAATATGAGACGGGTCCATTGAAGCAAACGGAAGCAAACAGGGAGAGGAAGCCCGGCCAAAGGTCGAAATGGTTCGGCCTGAAGGTGGGGGTCATTCCTCTGCCGCATTATATCGGGCTTGCGTCTATCCTATTACTGGCGTCATATTTCAGCAAGCTTCCGTCGGATATGATCGGCGGCTTTGCCGTTATTATCATTTTGGGAATGCTGCTTGGGGATATCGGACTGAAGGTGCCGATTCTGAAGGATATAGGCGGTCCGGCCATCTTATCCATATTCGTGCCGTCTGTGCTGGTGTTCCTGAATGTGTTTAACCCGTCTGTTATGGATGCGGTCACTGCACTCATGAAAGAAGCGAACTTTCTGTACTTCTATATTTCATGTCTCGTGGCCGGCAGTATCCTCGGCATGAACCGTACCGTGCTGGTCAAAGGCTTCGTCCGGATGTTCGTGCCGCTCGTGGCTGGCACGCTTGCTTCGGTCGGCATGGGGTTGCTGACGGGCATGCTGTTCGGCTATACGCCTTACCATACGTTCTTTTACATTATCGTGCCGATTATCGGCGGGGGAATCGGCGAAGGCATTCTGCCGCTATCCATCGCTTACTCGCAAATTCTTGGCGAGCCATCGAGCGTCTATGTGTCGCAGATGATTCCAGCGGCTATTATCGGCAACATGGCAGCCATAGTTTGCGCAGGCTTGTTGAAGCGTCTCGGCGAGAAGCGGCCGCACTTGAGCGGCAACGGCATGCTGATTAAGTCGGGCGCGGACAACGATATTCTGAGCGCGAGAGAGGAAGAGAAGAAGATCGACTTTGCATTGATGGGAGGGGGCTTGCTTCTAGCCTGTTGTTTCTTCATCCTTGGAGGATTGTTGTCCCAATTCGTTGGCATTCCCGGCGCCATCATAATGATTATCGCGGCGACGATCGTCAAATATGCGAAGCTGCTGCCCGCCAAGCTGGAACACGGCGCATTTCATATGTACAAATTCATTTCCACTTCATTAACCTGGCCCCTCATGGTCGGACTGGGCATGCTGTACGTGCCGTTGAATGATGTAGTCAATGTGATCAGTCCGGGGTATGTATTGGTGTGCGCGTCCGTCGTATTGGCGATGGTCGGATCTGGTTTTTTCGTTGCGCGCTGGATGAATATGTACCCGGTGGAATCGGCGATCGTGACAGGTTGCCATAGCGGTCTTGGTGGGACGGGCGACGTTGCAATTCTGTCTGCATCCAATCGGATGGGCATGATGCCGTTCGCTCAAATTTCCACGCGGCTTGGCGGAGCGGCGACGGTCATCGCGGCTGCGCTGCTGATGAAAATGTTCAGTTGAAAAAACGATAACAGTTACTTTAAATGGACGGAGTGAGTTGATTCAAGAAAGAAATACGGGTGGAGATGCTTTTTGATTTGATTTTTACGATATTTTTGTTAGGATTAAGCATGTAACCCTTTTCATTTCTTTGAAAACATCATCTTACGAAGTGAGGTACTGTTCGATGGATTCGAAACCAACATCTGTTGTGAACAACACGAAGAGCGTCAAGAAGGATGCGTTGAATTGGGCGGCAGCCGCAGAAACGCCGCGCGGACCGGGGCAGCCTTATCTGCATGGGTATAATGCGCGGGAGATAAGAGAATGGTCACCGGAGACGGACCCATATGCGCCGTACTTCCGATCAAGAGTGCCGCTGGCTGAGCGGATCGAGCCGTTCCAGCCAGCGCAGGCCCGCCCGGAGTTGACTGATGCGGCGAAGGTGATGAACCTGTCTGCCGACTATGACAAGGAAGAGTGGTTCGGCTCCTACCGGTACAATGACAGCTTCAGCCGCAATATTTTGAAGTTCTGGCAGTATCAAGACATCTATGCATCCTGGCACGGACTGCCGGTGTACGGATCGCCGACAGAAGAAGGGAAGCATGAATACGGAGTCGTGAACATCCCTAACCCGGCCTACACGGATGCGGCGCACCGCAATGGCGTAATCAGCCTGGGCTGCTGGTTCTGGCCGCGCAGCATAGACTTCGGCGAACTGGTTGAACTGACGGAAGACGGGCGTTTCCCGATTGCTGACAAAATGGTGGAGATGGCGCATTACTTCGGGTTCGAGGGCTACTTCATCAACCAAGAAGCCGCCATTAGCCAAGAGCATGCCGTCAAGCTGATGGAGATGCTGAAATATTTGCGTGATCGTGGCATGTATGTCAGCATTTATGACTGCTTGAGCCCAACAGGGGAATTGCAGTACATTAACTATTTCAATGAAAAGAATGCCCCTTGGGTTATGGAACAGCAAGATGGGCGCAATGCGAACGACAGCATTTTCATCAACTACGCATATACGCCGGAACGATTGGAGAACAGCAATGCCTATGCCCGGGAGATCGGCCTGAATCCATTCGAAGCGCTGTACTCGGGCATCGAGAACGATAAGTTCCGCTTTGAACGCGGCAACGAGTTGAAGACGGTGTTCCGTGAAGGTGCATCCCGTACGCCGCGCACCAGCTTGGCCTTGTTCGGCACGGATATGGTATGGCACAGAGCGCCGAATCCGTCGGATCCGAACATGCAGAAATACGTCGAGCATCGGGAGCGTTTGTATTGGTCCGGAGGGAACGGCAATCCTGCGCAGAGCGGGCGGGCCATCGGGGCTGAATCCGAGAGCTGGGACGGAATCGCGCACTATATCGCGGAGCGTTCTGTTATCGGTAACTATCCTTTCGTGACGCGATTCAACAACGGTCATGGCCTCTCCTTCTTCTTGAACGGACGGGCGGCATCCGCCAAAGGATGGAACAACATGAGCGCGCAAGATATTTTGCCGACATGGCAGTGGTGGACTGCATCGGAAGGGGAACCGCTGGCGGTTGATTACGATTATGGAACGGCATGGAACGGAGGTTCCTCTGTCAAGGCCGAGGGAGTACTGAGCGCCGACATGACAACGGATATCCGTTTATTCAAGACCGATTTGCCGGTTCGGCCGGATGTGGAACTGGCTTTCACGTACAAGACAGAAGCAGCGGCTCAAGGATGTTCCAGCAAGATGAATGCGGTTGGCGTGCAGGCACTGTTATTTTTTAAAGACGAACCGTCCACTCCGGTTGTTGTCGATTGCGGTGCAGGCCGCAGCGAGGAATGGACGACAGTGACAGCTAACATTGGGGCGTATGAAGGGCGAAGCATTGCAGCCATCGGCATTCGTATCGCTTCCACATCGAGCGCGGATGCAGAAGTGAAGGTCAATCTTGGCGAGTTGAAGCTGACGGCGGGCGCGGGAATGCCGGCACCGCAGGCTCCGGCTCAATTTAAGGTTGATCGGGCTTTCTTTGATGACAAGCAAGCCTCTTTCTATCTGTCGTGGTATTTTGACGAAGGATGCGATACCGATAACATATGGTATTATGATTTGTATCGTGTCCGCGATGGGGAACGGGAAGCGATCGGCCGCATTTTCGATGGCGTCTACTATGTGAAATCAATCGACCGCCATGGGGAAGAGATGATTACGCTGGAAGCGGTGGCTGTGAACGCAGAGGGCGCGGAGAGCGCAGCCTCTGTCATCACTTGGAAGTGGGGAGACGGGGAACGGGCGGAATACAGCTATGAACCGATTCCGGCTGAGCACATCGTGCCGCAGTTCAATGCGGAAGAAGACCTCGTGTTAGAGGCCGGCTGGTCCCGTTATTTAAATGTCCGTGTTACGCCTGCTACGGCATCCAACCTGGCGTTGACCTGGAGCTCCAGCGACGAGAAGGTTGTAGAGGTAAATGAACGCGGACAGCTTACGGCTATAGCGCCAGGAACCGCAACTGTCACTGCGCACACTGGAGACGTGAATGGCGAAGCGGGCATTTCGTTCAGCGCCGACGTCAAGGTTGTCGCGCCTGTTGCGCCACCGGAGCAAGGCGTATCGCTGCAAGCTGAACAGTACGACCGTTCCAACGGCCTGTACATTCCGGGCAACTACGTTCATGTGCGGGACTTGCATTTTGCCGATTGGATGGCATTCGATGAGGTTGACTTCGGAGAGCAAGGCGTAAGCCGGATTACAGTTCGTGCTGCGGTATTGACCGCAGATACGCGCTTGCACATGCTGCTTGGCGGACCGGAAGGCAAAGCCGTAGTGGACATGGAGCTTCCGTTGGAAGCCGGCAAGCTGGCTCCGTTCTATAAGGAATACACGGTTGAACTGACGGAACGGCTGACAGGCAAGCAGCAGCTGCACATCTCGTTTACGAACCCGAATATCCGTAAATGGCAAGTGCGCGATACCGGTATTTGCGATATCGATTGGATTCATTTTGCATAATGGAGTCAAGATTTCGAAAAAGGCTGCTTTATTACGTGATATCGATGAAAGCCGTATATGTATGTTGAACTAGATTGGCGGTTTCCAGTCGAAGCAAGCTCGAAGAAGCGGGCTCTATTGGAAAAGATACAGTCAAATATGCGGATTAAACGGTTGGATGGAACTATATCCAAAAAGCAGGCGAGGCCAGCCTGAGAACGGCGGTCTCGCCTAATAATCGATCTAACGCGCCAGGATCGTTTGTATTTCGGCGCGCAATGCTTCATTACCGGCAATGATGCCGGAAGCCCCCCAAGTAAACGGCTCTCCCTTCATAGCCCAAATAAGCACCTAATTTACTCAAGTAATTCCCTGTAAGGATTGATGATCTTGTCATAGTGTCTTCCATATTTCTCTGCTAATTCATTGCCGAAATCCTGCTCAATCTGTTCCATGATGACATCATGATAGAATCCGTTTTGCAGCAGCTCGACTACGGAAGGATGGTCGGTTTCCAGCGCGGACAGCTTGACGGATTTGCCAAAGCTGCCAATGAGCGCGGAACGGGAGTCGCAGAGAATGGAAAATCTTCTGGAATCGATATGCTTCCATTCGTCGCTGCGCCTGTGCACCAAGACATGCTGCAGTCGAGTATGGCATTCGCCGATGGAAATAACCGTCACTGCAACGCCCCGCCGCTCCGCTTCTAGCAGAGCTTCTTCGAACCAGCCTGCATCTTCCGCCCATATGTCTGCCACGATGCTTGTATCTGCATTGGACACCAGACGCCTGATGGTCGTTTCCAACGCTTTATCGCCCTGCCAGTTATAGAATGACGCGGACGTCCGCGGAGGGGACTGCAATTGTTCCAGCAGCGTACGGGACGTTTGTTCAAAATCGGTCTTCAACAGCCGAACGAGCTGCTCTATCGGCACAGCGTCGTATAACACGGGTTCGGCCTCTACCGCCCGGCACATTCCTTTGTCTGTCAAAGACCGGAGCGCCGCATACACATTTGAGCGAGACACGGATACTTTTTTGGCAACCTCGTAACCCGATATCTTCGGTTCTTCATGCAGTGCTGAGTAGCATCTTGCTTCCAGATCGGATAAACCGATTTTCCGAAGTTGATCGATCAAAAGAGGTACCTCCTTTCTGTAATGCTTAATATAGTGTTATTTTAAAATACTACTCAAATCTTGTCAATGCGTTATTCGCTTAGCCGGGAGATAAAAGCCAGCCAAAAAAGACGAAAAGCAATAAATATTGAAGCAGAATGAGGCAATAAACACGTCGCCAAGCTTTTCGCTCGTGCGGAGTCAAACGTTCAAAACCATAACCTGCGCGCTGTTCTAATTTCACTATTTGATAGACATACATATTAAGGCCAAAGAACAGAATAAACCCGATGCAGCCCCACAGCACGGATTTTTCATAGCGATACAACTGGATGGACACGTAAACTTGAGAAGTAATCATCACGGCGCTTATCGTGATCATCCATAGTGTAAACTAACCAAGTGTGAGTGTCATTCATAACGAATTCCGCCTTGAATCTAAAAATAGCCACCCCATGATCAACTGCAACATACTCATCCAGCTTATAAATAATATAGAATCTCCGTTAATTGAATCCAACAGCTGACTGGCTAACGAGAATGGTTCAGTAAATAAATGAATGGAGTGAAAACGAAGAAATCTCCCTATGTAGACCCCAATGCTGCCCAGGATTACGAAAACCAATAAAATCGTCTTGTACCCCTTTATATGTAAGATAAGACTGCGGATCTGCCTTAACATGAGGATGTAAAAATAAATCCCCAATAATACTCCGTTTATTAAAACAAAAAAATTCCACCATTCCTTATGAATCAAACCTTGTTTGTAGTTGAATTCAAACATGTTGAGGTGAATCAGATCCGTTATGACGTAAAACACATTGGGGGACAGCAGTACAAAGACAATATAAAAAGCGATACTGACGGGCAGTTCCCGCTTGCTCTTCACTTTAAACAAAGGCAATAAAAAGGAAAGCTCCAAAGCGGCAAACGCAAGAAACATATTTAAAATCATAAATGAATAGGCCGGACTGCGCGATACGCAAATATTGTAGCAGGGTGGCTCCAAATTGATATTGATGAACCTTGCAGGACACTTACACTTTTGTAATGTGTACCGAGCGACGTAGCTAAGCCCCTGTCCAGCACGGACAGGGGTTTCATGTACTATCGCTCTACTCTTGATTATGATTCGGCAACGACGATCTGTTCCTTGCCGCCATACACCGTCCACCAAGGCTTCGCTGACTTCTGCAGCACTCGATTCAGATGCTCCATGCGCTTAACGCCTTCGTCCTTCAGCCATGCGCGCAGGCCCTCATCGCCATCCTTGCCGTACACGGCTATGCCGTCTTGCCAAGTCGCGCGGCCGCACAGCACGCCTGAGAACGGCACGCCCGCTTCGCCCGCGAATTCCAGCGTCTCGATGAAGTCCTCGTTCGAGACGCCGCCGCTCAAGTAAATAAACGGAACCGTCGCAATCGATGCCGTATCCTTGAAGTGCTGCAGCGCTTCTGCGCGCGTATATACCGCTTCCGCTTCGTGGCCGCGGTTCGCCGCCGTGCCGGACACGTATGTCATATTGACCGGCACTTCCACCTTAAGACAGTCAAGGTGATACTGCGGCTTCGTGAATTCGCGCATGCTTTTCTTTACTTTGTCCGGTTTCACCTTGGCGTATTCCGGACCTTTCGCATCGGCTATATCGTCACAATAGGTGACCGGCTCGAAGAAGAACGGAATATCGTTCGCCTTGCACTCGGCGCCGACGCGCTCGATGAACGCATGCTTCTGGTCGTTAATATGCGCGGCATCGTCCGGATCGTAGTACATCAATATTTTGATGGCGTCCACGCCTTTCTCCAGGTACCGGCGCACGGACCACTCGGGCAGCAGGTCGGGGAGGCGGCCTTGGACGGTCGCATCATAGCCGGTCTTCTCATAGGCGATAAGCAGACCTGCTTGCTTGTCACGCGCTTCCGCCGCGCTCCAGCCGTATTCCGGATCAAGCAGGATCGCCGTGCTGTAAGGCGTCAGCTCTTCGGTAACGGCCACCTTGAATTCCTCCACTTGCTTCACTTCGGCCTCTTGGCCGATCGCCTTCGTCAATGATTTCTTCAACGAGCCGCGTTGGTCGAGCGCAGTTGCAATAATCAATCCGTGTTCATCCGACAAGCGCGTCAGCGCCTCGTATTTGCCTTTTGTCATGTTGACTGTCATATCAAGCACCCCAATCGCACAATTTTCCTACTCTACATCATTACATCAATATTCCCATCATGAATCGTTTCATGAAGAAAAAATTACAAATTTTAAACATTCATGAACGATTTTTAACAAAATTCAGGTGCGTCGTTGCGATTCACTTGGATATAAAAGGCAATATTAACAAAAAAATTAAAATGATTCGAGCGAGAATCCATGTTACGATCTGGACGTACCAAAAATAAGGCCGAAGCTCATCTGAGCACGGGGGAACCACACATTGGGGTGAAGTCGCAATGATGCGGCAGGGGTAATCCTCTTTGACCCGAACCCGTCAGCTAACCTCGTAGGCTGCAAAGGGAGAGATTTATAGAATGAAAAATACGTTCAAAAAAGTCGTAATTACGGGAGCCCTCGTTCTGGCACCAGTCGTGGCAGCAGGCTCGGCAATGGCTGCTCCGTTGAATGTTGCTGCTCAAGCTCCTAACCAAAATGTAACGAACATCGATTTCTCCGGCTTCGACTTCAACAAGTTGCTGCAAGGCAATGAGCAGAACAACCAGAGCTTGTCGGATATGTTGAACAAGCTGTTTTCTAATAAGAAGCCTGTTGCTACTCAACCTGATGTTGCAGCACCGGACAAGAGCAAACCTGCAACTCCAGCGCCTAGCAAGCCAGCGCCAACAGCACCTGCCACAGGAACGGCAAATCAGAATCAAAGCGTAACGGCTAACTCTGATTTCGCGGCGCAAGTCGTTGATTTAGTGAATCAAGAACGCGCCAAAGCAGGGCTTCAGCCTTTGAAATCCGATGCGGCGCTTACTGATGTCGCTATGGTGAAGGCGAAAGACATGTACGACAATAATTACTTTGATCATAATTCGCCAACTCTTGGCTCTCCGTTTGATCTAATGAAATCCAAAGGCATTCAATACCGTACCGCTGGCGAAAACATTGCCAAAGGGCAACGCACACCGGAAGAAGTAATGAATGCGTGGATGAACAGTGAAGGCCACCGTAAAAACATTCTGAACGCAAGCTATACTTCGATTGGCGTTGCTTACTACAATGGTGAGTGGGTACAAGAATTTACGGGATAATGACGAACTAGTAAGCCGAAGCCTGCAGAACAATCTGCAGGCTTTTTCATTGTGCCGCAACAATTGCGGTGAATTACGGCTCTAAATCGTACTGAGTCAGCTTAGGGCTAACATGCGCAAAAGCGGACGAGCAGCGGCAAGTTTCTGTGCTGATGCCCAAGATTAGCGCATATGGTGAAGTGTATCTCATTACAGTATGAACGGAGGTCCTCCCTTGCACAATCCTGTTCAGCAGCAATTGGTCTATCAAGCAGACCCCGCGACGGTTCAAGCCATGCAAACGGCCAGGGAAAAGATTCACCATGTCGGCAATATGTATAAGCATCGGTATGTGCGGGTTCAGACGATGGATGGCCAGGTATATGACGGGGTTATCGTCAATGTCGATAGAGATCATATTTATTTGCAGACCCAGCATCCCATGCAGCAGCGCTCTTTATACGGTTCGTTTTATTATAATGATGTCATTTTACCATTGGTGTTATATAATTTACTGGTCATTTCATTATTATAGTCAGCAGACGGCGTCTGCTGCACGGTTGAAAAGAGTCCTTGCACTTGCCGTGCGAGGGCTTATTTGTGCGCCGGTCTCATAGGTTGATACCAATGGACACAGGCATGACGGCTGGCTGCATGCGCTATTCTTGGCCTGATGCTTGATACAGGCAGACTTGCCGTATACAATAGGAAGGTGCTTCTGCTCTATATAGATAGAGAAGGAGTAAGCGATAATGAAACGTCATATTATGAATCGAAGGAGGGGTGGCTGTGGCATTTGGCGCCAGAGTATTGAAGACAGGGATCGCGGTTACCCTGTCGTTATATATCAGCATGTTCCTGCAATTTAAGACACCGGTCATTGCCGCGGTAGCTGCCATCTTCGCGATGCAGCCGTCGATCTACCGTTCCTGGCGTTATTTTCTGGATCAATTCCAGACCAATACGGTTGGAGCAGTAGTTGCATTATTGGCAGGGATGGCCTTTTCCAATGCGCCGATCGCGGTAGGCATCGTCTGTATTCTGGTCATTATGATATGTTTGAAAATGAAAATGGAAGAGACCGTCGGACTGACGCTCGTGACCGTCATTACGGTGATGGAAGCCTCGGGACAATGGGATTATGCGCTGATTCGGTTCGCGCAGATCTTGATTGGCATCGGATCCGCGTTTCTGATTAACATTTTGTTCTTCCCGCCGAACCCCAAGGTTCAATTCATCGGGCAGATTCAGACCGTATTCAACAAGATGTCGCTGCTTCTGCGCACGATTATTTCGGACGAGATTAAGGAAACCGCCTTCCGAACGGAGAAGCAAGCTCTGGATGATATTATGAAGTCGCTCGCGGACAAGTACAAACTGTTCGAGGAAGAGACGAAGAAGTTAAAACGCGCCAAGTACCGGGCTACGCGCCAGCTGGTCGTGTATAAGCATCTCCTGAACACGTTGTGGAAGGGGATGACGGTGCTGAATTCCATTGAAGAGCATTATTTTCAAGCGGCGCGGACGCCGGAGACGGACAAGTTCTTCGATCATCATCTGGAGATGCTCATCAAATGCCATGAGCATGTGCTGCTCAAATTCGAAGACAAGGTAAAGCCGGACAGCACGGAAATTGAACAGATGGAAGCAGAGAATGAAATGTTTATGCAGAAAGCAATGCAGCACTGCATACAGGAGCAGGAAGGGATGCTCCGTCTCTCGATTGTGGCGGCGTCCATGTATGAATATGGCTTCCAGATCGCGCGTCTCGACCGTCTGGTCGGACACGTTGATAAAGAAGAAGAGAAAGGGCTTTTAAACGGATTGCTATAATTGAATAGGAATCATGCAGATGCCAATATTGGATGCCGAGGAAATGGTTGACAAAATCGAGGTTTAAGGTTAGTATTCTCGGTAATCTGATTATATCCTCATTAGGTAAGGCGGAAGCAAACGCATTTGTTTTATGATCCACCCTCTAGCAGCTTTGCTTGGAGGGTTTTATTATGTTTGCGGGTGGTGGGATTATGGTATGCTGCGAAAATTAAAACGCGTTGATCAATTGATGCTGTGGATCCTGCTGTGCTTTATGGCGGTTAGCACGATAGTTATTTACAGCGCAACGACTAATACGAACTATGAAGGCTTATACAAGACCAACATGATGCTGTATGGCGCATTTTTCATTCCGCTTCTCATTACAGCTTGGTTCGACTATCGGGTTGTCGTTCGGTATTTTTCCGTCATCCTCTATGTTATCGGCATTGCCTTGCTGGCGCTTGTGATGTTCAAAGGGGTTGACATCAATGGTTCTGTTCGCTGGATTGCCGTCGGGGGACAGCAATTTCAGCCGTCTGAGTTCATGAAGCTCTTCACCATATTGCTGCTGGCTCGCTTTCTGGGTCAACGCGAAGGGGAGGAGCTGCGGCTGGTCCGGGATATCGTGCCGCTCACCCTGATTACTGCAATACCGGTCGGTTTCATCATGAAGCAGCCCGATTTGGGAACGTCGATCGTGTTCGCGGCATTTTTTGTCGCGATGCTGTGGATGGCCAATGTGCGCATGTCTCATATGATTATCGGCTTATCCGCGACTGTTGCCGTTATCGGATCGGTTGTGGCTCTATTCTACCTGAACACCGACTTGCTGGCCCAATTCATTAAGCCTCATCAAATGGCGCGCATTGCAACCTTTCTGGATCCCGCCAGTGATTCGGATCAGGCGTGGCATGTAATGAATTCAATCCGTGCAATCGGTTCAGGCAGGCTGTCGGGGGATGGATTCACTCAAGGCTTTTTTATTCATAGCGGGTATATTCCATATAGTTATTCGGACTCTATATTTGTCGTCATTGGCGAGGAATTCGGTTTTCTCGGTTCCGCCGCGCTCATTCTGTTATATTTCCTGCTTATTTATCGTATGGTTCTCATCGTAAAAGACAGCAATAATCTGGAGGGCGCCTATCTCGTGGTCGGCATTATTGCGATGTTCACGCTGCAAATCTTTGAAAATATCGCCATGCATATCGGATTAATGCCGCTTACCGGGCTGTCCCTGCCATTTATTAGCTACGGCGGAAGCTCGCTGTTGACTAATATGATCTCTATCGGGCTGGTGTTGAGCGTCAAAATTCATCAGCAAGAGCCCGAGCTGCCTGAGCTGCTCAGAACGGAATCAACCATCGTCTATTAATTGGTGTTGTTTACGCGGTATGTAAAATTCTAATATGTGATATAAAGCAAGCCCTTGCCACTTAGGCAAGGGCTTGCGTCATTAAGCTTGAGCCTGCTGCGCTTGCGTCTGTGACTGTGACTGTGTAGGGATTCGCCTGGTTCTGCCGAGGAAGAAGTATCCGTCTAAGCCGATTTTGCCCGCGTTCCAGCCGGCTACGGCAATGAAGCTGCAGATCAGAATGAATAAGGGATTCCAGCTGATCGATCCCGAGAACAGGTAGGAAAAATTCATGACCATGCCCATGACGGCAGCGAGCCAGGTCATCAGCCCGAGAATAAGGCCAAGTCCGACCAGCAATTCGCCAATGGCGACCAAGTAGCTGAAGAAGCCGGAGGTCGGCAAAGCGACGTGCTTGAGAAACCATGCCCACCAGCCGGGGACAATCGGACGATCGCCGACCGACTTGGAGATCGCCGATTCAAGAAAGCCGCTCGCATCGAATCCATTCGTAAGTTTCCCCCATCCTGCCGTCACCCATTTGTACCCAACGTATAGACGGAGAATGCATAGCAGCACGGCGGCGCTGACATGGGATCGTAGCCAGTGCACAAACATAAGTAAACCACTCCTTTTGCTTTGAATTTTGACAGCGCGCTGCCTTTAGGCACCGGTTCTGGTATATTGTACAAAAGTTGAAGCGGCTTAACAAATAGTTATCGGTTACATTTTGAGGGGGAAATTTCTACAATTTATTCCGTTTCGTTATGAAAGCTGTGATGCTTGACAAAAGGGGGAAAGTATAGCTATATTTAAATCGTAATTATTACGAATAAACAACGAACGCATGAAGGAGGATAATGCATGCACGATCAACGTATACCGGTTACCGTATTAAGCGGATATTTGGGCTCCGGAAAGACGACGATATTGAATCATGTGTTGAACAATCGGGACGGGCTTCGCGTGGCCGTCATCGTTAACGATCTGGGAGAAGTGAATATTGACGCGAATCTCATAAAAGACGGAGGCGGCTTATCCCGGACCGAAGAGAAGCTGGTGGAAATGTCGAACGGATGCATCTGCTGCACGCTGCGCGAGGATTTGTTGAAAGAGGTGGAGAAGCTCGTTAAAGAAGGGCGGTTCGATTACATTCTAATCGAGTCAACCGGAATTGGGGAACCGCTACCGGTTGCACAGACTTTTTCGTATGTGGATGAGGAGCAAGGAATCGATTTGTCTGCGTTATGCCGTCTGGATTGCATGGTGACGGTGGTGGACGCCTACCGCTTCTGGCACGATTTCTCATCGGGCGACAGCTTGCTTGATCGCAACGAGGCGGCTGGCGAAGACGATACGCGCACTGTCGTTGATCTGCTAATCGACCAGATTGAATTTTGCGATGTGCTTATCTTGAACAAGTGCGACATGGTGAAGGAAGAGGAGCTGCTGCAATTGGAAGGCGTGCTCCGCAAGCTGCAGCCGCGGGCCAAGTTCATCCGCACCTCTCATGGACGGGTCGCTCCGCAGGATATATTGAATACAGGGCGCTTCGATTTCGACACAGCCAGCCAATCGGCGGGATGGATTCAGGAATTGCAGGCGGGACATCACGTGCCGGAGACAGAGGAGTATGGCATCGCCTCGACTGTGTACCGCCGCAAGAAGCCCTTCCATCCCGAACGGCTTACGTCATGGCTGGAGGATTTCCCAGACGACATCGTCCGCGCGAAAGGGCTGATGTGGTTGGCTTCGCGCAATGAAATGGCCACCACCTTCAGCCAAGCAGGCCCTTCCATCCAGATTGGCCCTGCCGGATATTGGGTAGCAGCGCTGCCTGAACGGGAAAGGCAAGCCGTATTGGAGGATCATCCGGAGATGGCGGCAGAGTGGGATAACCAGTTCGGGGATCGCTGCACCGAGGTCGTGCTGATTGGCGTTGATATGGATAAGGATCGCATTGTGCGCTCGCTGGATGCGTGCCTCTTGACCGATGAGGAAATGGCGGCAGATTGGTCCGCCTTTCATGATCCGCTTCCCAATCTCATTATGGAAGAGGCGGGATAACGGCATGAAGGTGTAAGGGAGGAAAGCAGGATGGGCCCGCGCTGGCGGAGCTCATCTTTTTTCTGTGGCAATATAGCCGTTTTGCTCAACAACGAACGAGACATGGGAAGTGGAGGGAACGACAGGGAATCTATTGTCTGATGGGAGGGAAGAATGAGGCAAGAGGCATTAGCAACAATCATTAGGGCGTTATCTTGAACGTATCATGAACCAATAGGAGAACAAGTGTTCTTGCGAAAGAGAGTGAAATTATGGTACAATTTGATCGGTTAGAGGCATCACGCGACTTATCGAATGATACAGCCAGACCATACAAGGGCCGAGAATTCATATTATGAATGAAAGAGCAGGTTGAATACATATGACGATACACAGAGCTGTCCAGTCCGAGTTGGACGATGTGCTTGCGCTTGTTCGGGAATGCGTGGAGCAGATGCATTCACAAGGAGTTGATCAGTGGGATGAGGATTACCCGAATGCTCGCATCTTGATGGAGGACATTCGCTTGGGACGAATGTTCACATACCGGGACGGCGAGGAAATTGTCGGGATGATGACCTTGGATGAGAATCAAGAGGAGCAGTTCGAGGCGATATCGTTTCGCGATGAGGGCGGGAGAGCGCTCATTGCCCATCGCTTGGCGGTCAAGCCTAGCCATCAAGGGCAAGGGATTGCGAAGAAGATGCTTGCATTCGCAGACAGCTATGCGCAGGAACAGGGGTACAGCAGCCTCCGCTTTGACAGCTACAGCAAGAATACGAAAGCGGTGGAGTTATATAAGAGGTTGGGATACGAAGTTCGAGGGGAAATTATGTACCCGGTTCTTGAATCACCGTTCTTTGTGTTCGAGAAGCATTGGCCGGCTGTCCGCACCGATTCCAATACTTGAATCAGAATTCATCCGGATGTGTTGACCCTTTACAAATACTTTATAATGGAATGATTCTGTTTGAGAGTGGCGGTACCTCCATGTGGGGTGCCGTTTTTTGGCTCCTAGAGGGATATAGGTTTTAGTAAATGCATTTGACACACGGGATCTGCGTGCTGTAGAATAAACGAAATGACCGTTAAGTTAATGATAGAACTTATAGGTTCTTGTTTCGGCGAAGGAGTGAGACACTGACAGCGAGTCATCGCAGCAATTGAGATTGGATTTGATTTTGGGGAGGAGCTTGAATGTCCGGCAAAGAAAAATCGACTGGCTCATTATTCATATTGATGTTGAATATGTTCATTGTCATGGTTGGAATTGGGCTCATCATACCGATTATGCCGAAGTTCATTGCCGAATTCGGGGCATCCGGGCAGGAGATGGGATATCTTATCTCGGCGTTTGGGCTGACGCAGTTTATTTTCTCGCCGTTTGCGGGGGAATGGTCGGATAAGTACGGGCGCAAAAAGATGATTGTCTCCGGCATTGCTATGTTCACGATTTCCCAGTTTGTTTTCGCGTTAGCGACCGATATGTGGATGCTGTATGTATCCCGTTGTCTCGGGGGCATGGGCGCGGCGTTCATGACGCCAGCCATGATGGCATTCGTGGCGGATATTACGACGGAGGACGAACGGGGCAAAGGGCTCGGCTGGCTGATGGCATCCATGAGTCTCGGCGTGGTTGTCGGACCGGGAATAGGGGGATTTCTTGCCGAGAACGGGATTCGCATTCCGTTCTATGTCGCAGCGGTAATCGCGGCTGTCTCAACGGTAATGTCCCTGTTGTTCTTGCCGGAGACCGTGTCAAAAGAAGCGCGTATGAGAGCAAAGCTTTCACAGACGAAGCGTGAAAATCTGGTGAAGCAGTTTGCCAGATCCTTCAAGGCGCCTTATTTCATGCTGTTGGTGCTTATTTTTACGATGACGTTCGGCCTGATGGGCTTCGAATCCGTTTTTGGCTTGTATGTCGACGAGAAATATGGTTTTACGCCGAAAGATATTTCGCTCATGATTACAGTTGGCGCCCTCCTGGGTGTAGTCATTCAAGCGGCGCTTATCGACAAGCTGCTGCGCCGATTCGGCGAGAAGAAATTGTTGAATGTCATGTTTGTCACCGCTGGCGCAAGCATGATAATGATGTTGTTCATAAAGGGATACTTCCTTATCTTTGCCGTGTCGGGTCTGTTTTTCATCGCGACTTCGATTATCCGGCCGGCGATCAATACGTTATTGTCCAAGATGGCAGGGAATGAGCAGGGCTTCGTTGCCGGTATGAATAACGCCTACATGAGCTTGGGCAACATTATTGGTCCAGCGATTGCGGGAACGTTGTTCGATGTTAACATCAATATCCCATATGTGATGGGGGCTGTCATATTGGTTATGAGCTCTCTCCTGTTAGTTGTATGGAGCCGAAGCAGCAGCGCAAGCAAAGCATCCGAGTCGGCTGCGGTTCAAGCATAAGGTTGGTTCGGGAGAGCGCATCGTCAGATGCGCTCTTTTTTTGTTGAAAAAGTTTCCATAGTCAGCTACACTTGAACAAACTTTATAGAATGCTCGAATGCAAGTGTCAGGTCTTCAAATCAGTATAGCAGCGTATTGTTTATGAAACATGAACACGTTCATCATACTAAACCCAAGGAGATTATTCGTATGAAAATCATGAACTTCTCGCATGCAGCTCCTTTTTTGGATGCCGCCTTGCCATTGTTAATGCAAGACGAAGCGCTGAACAATGTCATGATCGGATTGGCCATGGAATTGCGCCAACAGCACAGCGATGCATACTTTGCGCTGCTCTCAGACCATAGGCCTGCATTGGCTGCGTTCATGACACCTGCGGGACCCTTGCATCTGTACGGGAAAGATTGCACCGCCGGACACCTTAATCTGCTCGCGCACAATATCCGCCAGCAACTAAGGAGTGTATCCCAGGTTGTCGGACCCGCGGGACTCACCAACCTGTTCGCAAGCGTGTGGTCCAACACGACTGGTTATAAAGCGGTGAAGAACAGGCTGCTTAGCGTGTACTGTCTAGAGCGCGACATGTTGTCGCCCAAGAAGAGAAGCGGTATGCTGCGATCGGTTGAAGGGAAGGATGAGCAGCTCCTGACGCAATGGATGTATGAGATGTCCGTCGAGGCAGGCACACCCATGCGGCAAGAAGAAGCGGGCTACAGGGCAAAGCAGAGCATTGCGGATGGAGATTGGTACGCGTGGGAAGTGGAGGGCACGCCCGTATCTATGGCAGGGCAAGTAAGGTCAACCCCGAACGGTATTGCCATCCATTCCGTATATACGCCTCCGCTTTTACGTAACATGGGGCACGCTGCCGATTGCGTTGCAGCTTTAAGTGAAGCGCTGCTCCGCTCTGGTTATGAATTTTGCTGTATTTTTGCCGATGATACTCATGCCGGTGCCGGGAGAATGTATGCGAATATGGGATATGAACAATTGGAACACGTCATCGAGCACCACTTTCAATTGCGTTGATTGGTGATAGCCAAGGTTGCCCGGATAACAGACAAAAGAGCCTAATGATAGGCCCTTTGCGTTGTAAACATTCATATTTGCGATAACCAAAGGAGGGAAAACAGCGGTGCACGACATCAGTCACAATGGATGGCCTGCGCGATCGTTATGACTTTATTCGGAACGGAGTGTGCCGTATTTATGCGTGCCGTTTCTTTTTTTTGTTAAAGCGGCTAATGGTCGCCACTTCTTCACGCGTAGTATAAGTGTAAATGTGCCGTGGTATCGGTACGCAATGATGACAGTTCACGACTTCAATCGGGTGAATGACGGGAACGAGTTGCGGATGGAAAATATTATTGACGATTGTATTCGTCGGACCAATAACAGGCTCGACTGGCGGGCAATACGGTCTACAGGACATACGGTACAGCTCCTTTCGTTTAGTTGCTACAGTATATTGGACTGACAGCTATATGGTATGTTCACTTGTCCCGAGGACATTTGTTTTTGGTGAAATCGTCCCTGTTGGCATAAATACACACCATAAAGGGCATCTTTACCAATAAGCAGAAGAGGGAGTTGACATCGATGCCGAAGAAAATGATTAATGGCGTGAACCTGCACTATCATGTGTACGGCAAGGGTGTTCCGATATTGTTTATTCATCCGCCATTGTTGACATCCGAGAACTTCAATTATCAAGCCGCTCAGCTATCGGCGCATTTCAAGGTGATCACATTCGACATTCGCGGCCATGGATTAAGCGATGTCTCGAAAGAACCGATTACGTATCCGCTCATTGTGCGGGACATGCTGCAGTTGATGGATAAGCTCGGAATTGATAAAGCTTATGTATGCGGCTACTCTACAGGAGGAACGATCGCTCTGCACGCATTGTTATCATACCCGGATAGGTTCCAGGGCGGTATACTCGTCAGCACGATGTCCGAGGCTAGCGATTATTGGCTGCGCTGGAGAATCGCGCTGGCCATCGCATTGACGAATGTGAAAGCCAAAAATCTGCTTGCATGGGCCATCACGCGGGGCAATGCCGACAGCCGGGAAACGTATGATAATTTAAAGCGGACGGCAAAGCTCGGAAGAACCGACAATTGGCGTCAGTATTACCGCTGCAGCTTAACCTATAACTGCACGAGTCAATTGAAGAAGATCAAGGCTCCCATCATGCTCATTTACGGGAAGAAGGATCTTGGGTTTTTCCGTTACGCCGGAAAGCTGCAAAGGAATTTACCGCACTATCAGCTATTCTGGATTAAGGGCGCCAAGCATCAGATTCCAACCAAAAACGCGCTGGAAATGAATGAGCTTATCCAGCAATGGATCCGGAGGCAGGAGAACGAAGTGAAGCCGGAAGAGAAGCAGTCTGATATCGAACCCTACATAGCTGCCAAGGTGCTTGAAGATTCGCCCGAGTCCATGCACTACCCGCTGGAATAAGGGGACGAAACGATTTTTGCGGAAGGCGACATGAAAGTCCGGCAAGTGGGTTGCCGGATTTTTTGCCATGCCTTTGAAAGCAGAGGCGATTTGAATATGATCGTACGCCCCTCGGTTCACGTTCGATGTTGCTTTAAAATTGTGGATTCGCAGTTATTGAAACAGGAAACGGATTGACGAGAGCCTGCAGATCGTGTTTTAATTTACTTAACGGTAGTTAAAAAATAAGGGGCGACAATTAGCATGAAGAAAAGGGAACTTACATCCAATCAATTGATTGAAGCGGCATTTGGACTTTTTGCGCAGCACGGTATTGAAAAAACAAGCTTAGCGATGATAGCCAAAGCGGTCGGGATATCAAAACCAGCCATTTATTATCATTTCTCATCCAAAGAAGAGTTGATTCAGCGGATATTTGAATATATTTTTGCCGATTATCGTTTCGATCACTACTTTCGGATTGATCAAGTTGACGCCGATAACTTTGGTGAAAAATTGTATCAAGGGGGGCTGCAAATGCTTCCAGAGGAAGGCGAAGACGAAGAACACTACGTCGTCATGCGGGTTCTTAATGAATTTATTCTAACAGCTGGACGCACCAAAAAATACGAAGAGCGTCTTTTCAGCATGCAGCACGAGTTTTTGGACGGGTTTCGCGATTTGTTGGAAAAAGGGGCTGAGCTGGGCGTTATCTCGCCGCAAAATATAGAGGCCAAGGCACATATGCTCGCCTTAGTAAATGATAATATTTCAAACTATATGATGATGCAATTTAAGCTAGATTACAAAGCAATCTGGAAAGAGGCCGTTAACAGTGTTCTAGCGAATGGAGGGAAATGGAGTTGAACGAACAGCAAAACCGCACCGTTCTTGGCTTATCTCCCTTGGACAAATTTCTGTGTTGGGTTGTGCCGCCGCTTGTTGGGCTCGTGATAGGCTGGTTTATTCCGGCGATTGCGAAGTGGGCGGTATCCTTGCCGTGGGTGCCTTTTAAAGGGCCGCTTGAACTAATCGCCTCATTCCATAGTTTATGGGTTGTGTATGTGACGACCTGCATAGGTTTGATTGCCGGTTTTTGTTTAACGTATGCCGCATTCAAAGAAAGTCTCGTTATTAGTGTGTCCGACAGGAACGTTCTCTTGAAAATAAACGGCACAGAAGAAACGTTTGTCAAAGAAGACGTGTCTGCAGCCTTCCTTGACGGGAAACAGCTCGTCTTGCTCGGGACTTCAGGGCAGGAGCTATTCCGCGAGAGGCATGAGTCCAAGAATGAACTCGTCTCGGATGCTTTTAAGCAGCACGGCTATTGCAGGTCGCAAGCGGACCCGTTCAAGGATGAATACAGACGCTGGGTTCCAGATTCTCCCGGCCTTACTCCAAGTATGAACGCTTTGCTAAAAGCTAGGGATAAAGCGTTACATAAGGGCGAAAAAGAGGATATAAAAGATTTGCGCGCAGAACTTTCCAAGCTGGGCATCACGGTTCGTGATGAGGGGAAACGGCAGTACTGGCGAGAACACAAGCGGCCCAAGCACACTTTAGGATGACCTTCGAAACGGAAAGCAACTGCTAATCCCACCGCTTAAGGACAACGCAAAGTCGGTCCAACTGCAATTATACATTTGTGCGGACTAATAATTCGCTATTCATACTCCTGAACTGCAAAAGTGCATTTTGTTCGCTTAGAATCTCGTAAATAATGCCAAAACCTCTGATTTAAAGTGCACATTTGCAGTTCAAAGGCCGAAAAATCTGGGTTTTCGCAAAAAGAGCTGTACAATTGCAGTTCCCCCCCCGTTTCTCATCAGGCACATCGACGCAAAAAAAGGTTATTGTAACTAATTACAAGGCCGGAGCCACCTGAAGCCTGTCCACATATCATATTGAAACCTATCTTTATTCTGCGTCCTTTTTGCAAAATGATAGGGTTTGATTAAGCCTTTTGAAACGGAGGACAAGCCAATGAATGCATTACCCGGCAATTATGTCATCGCCATCGAACGCGCGCTAAGAAGAGTCAGCTTTGTTGATACGGATACGCTGACAGTTGCCCAGCAAGTCAGTATCGATGGCGATGTGATGGATGTAGCTATTACGAGTGATTTTAATAAAGCGGTGATCAGTTCTTTTAACACGCAGAGGTTGTTTGAAGTCAATTTGCGTATGAATCCTCCATCTGTCGTCCATACTTTCAATTCTCCTGTCGCTTTGGAAGATGTGGCGCTCACTGCCGATAACCGCTTTGCCGTCAGCGTGGATGGGGGAGGGCCGGCGCAGATAGTGTCCTATAGTCTGGAGGACGCATCTGGCAGCTGGATCCCAGCGGATGCGCAAGCAGTGGCGATCTCTCCCGACTTAAGTGGACGCCTCTTGACGGCCCGATACAACGCAGGCCGTGTGCGGCTCTATTACATCGACAACGCAGGCATGATCACGGATAGTGGGAGCGAAGTGATGGCAGGCGACACGCCATTCAACCTTGCCTATACGCCCGATGGCCGATTTTGCTTTGTAGCCAATTATTACGCGGATGAAATCGTCGTACTGTATACCAGCAACCCGAATTATTTCGGAGAAACGAGCCGAACGCCGGTCATTGGGCATCCGCAGACGATCGTCGTCTCCAAAGATGGACAGCGGGTTTACGTTCTGACCACGCAGGAGGTTGCCAGCTTCGGGTTCGATCCGGTAGCGCAAAGATTGAGCCTGACGGGGCGATTCCAGCATAATCTGGATATTGTCAGTTATTTCGGAGTGGACAGAATGACGCTGGATGCGACGGAGACGAAGCTAATCATCTCCGGCCAGAACCAGCTTGCCGCTTTCGATCTCACCGGGATTCCGCTCGGAATCGTCCCAGGCGTGCAGTCCGACGGCGGAGTGGCGACGGGGCAATCAAACCATCGTCTGCCTATAGACACCTTATTGGTGACATCCATCTCTGGCAATCTTCAATTTTTAGACGAAACACTCACACCTGTCGTCCGTGAGGTTTATTTGCAGGAAGCAAACAATGTTGTCATATCAAGAGATTGTACCAGAGCGATCGTCCCATCGTCTGAAGCCGGCGGCAGGCTGATGGATATTGATCTCACGACGAGGCCGCCTTCGCTGAAGCATACAGTTCAGACCCCAGTGCCCCTGCTCAGTCTCGATATTACGCCGGATAGCCGGTATGCGGTCGGTGTGCCTTATTACGAGAACGGTCAAATGGTCTCCTATTCACTATTCGACCAAACAGTTAAGTCTATCCCGACGGATGCGCAAGCCGTGGCCGTATCGCCGAACGGAAGCGGCCTAATCCTTGCAGCCTGTTATTATAAAGGTCTCGTCAGATGTTACCGTATCGACGACGAGGGAAGTGTGACGGATACCGGGATCGCAGTGGAAGTAGGCAGCCATCCGCTTAACCTCGCCTTTTCACCAGACGGAAATTTTGCTTTTATCGCGAACTGGGAAGCGAAGGAAATTGTCGTGCTGGATACGAGCAGTCCTAATTATATCGGCGAAGCGAGCAGAATTGGCTTGAGCGGTAAACCGCAAACGATATTGACGTCCCGTGACGGCAGCAAAGTGTACGTCCTGACCTCTCCGAAGGAAGTGCAAATCTTCAATTTTGACCCGGTATCCAAACGTTTGACGCTATTGAGCAGCTTCAATCATAACCTGACACCTATATTTGTATACGGCGTTGATATGATGGCGCTGAACTCGGACGAGACCATGCTGTATATGTTGAGTTACGTAACCTTGGCTTTCAGAGAAATAGTGGCTTTTACTACAACTGGAGAAAAATTACCTGAATCATACGGATTTCTTAACTTGGGAGTTGCCATCTGTAAACCCTGGTAACGGGATGTTCCAAAACTTCTAAAGAGGTTCCAACTTATTTATCATGAAAGCCCTTGACCTTCGCGCCGGAAGGTTAAGGGCTTTCGCGTCCCGGCTTCCAGTGGGGCAGGAGATCGGGAACATGCTGCTTACCGCTCTCTCTGTCCGAGCGAATCCTCATGTTCATCCTCCCGGTCTCTACAGGCCCAAAGATTGGAATAGGTTAGAAATATATTTATAGCTGATTTCGACACTTTCCAGCTGGTTCTTTCTTGTCCAATCCTGCTCAATGAACAGGTATCTGGCTTCTGGCTTGCTGCTAAAGGCTTGTACGATTGCGGGAATGTCCATGATGCCTTGCCCCACTTCCGTGAAATAATCTATTCTGTGCAGCTTGACCATCAATTCCATATCAATATGGGCATCTTCGCCGATGACTTCAAATAAATTCACGGGTTTGACATGAGCAGGCAGGTCTTTCTGATGAAGGAGATCGCAGCGGTCTCCCAGTTGCTGCAAATATTCAAGCGGTTCGACTCCGCCTCTCATTGCCCAATACGTATCGAACTCAACTTTAACGAACTGCTCATCCGTATTTTCCAAAATAATATCCATGACATATTGGTTGTCAAACTTTTGGAACTCTTCAAAGTGGTTATGGTAGTAGAGTTGGAGGCCGTTATTTTTGAACAGCTCGCCGGCCAAGTTTAATTGTGCGGACATCTCAAGAACCTCTTGCTTGTTGCTGAAGAAAGCGATTGCAATAGCAACTGAATTAAATCCGGCTGCTTTGGCGTAGGCAATGATTTGTTCTGCTTTCTCCGGAACCAGAAAACCCAAATCGATATGTGCGGAGACTGCCTTCAATCCAACGCGGTCGAACTCCTCCTTCAATTCAGTTGGGTTCAATCCGCCAACAGTACCCCCGATATGGTCGGCATCGTGGAAAAACAATTCCACATTTTCATACCCGATCGCAGCGACTTTCTCCAATGTTCCTGTAAAATCCTTCGTCAATTCATCCCGCACAGAATAAAGCTGTAATCCGAACTCTAAGCTCATAACCAGTCCTCCCATATAGTCGAGTCACAAATGTAATTAGGCATTCGCATGTTCATGTAATGTAATAGATTACATTTTGTGAATTTATTAATTCAAAACAATAGGAATCACATTGATGTAACGGATTACATTTGTGTTGGGTTTATCTTATACCACCGTTATTCACACGTCAATACTACCGGCAGAACAGGAACAAAAAAGAACCGGAAGCAATCGGACAAAGCTCGCAACAGAACCGGTTCCGGTGTACACTTTTCTCAATGCTATTCCGAACTATTCCTTTTCCTTCTCCACGGTAGACGCCCGTTCAATCAGCTGATGCGTTAACGTCACATGTTCATATTTTTTCTCGGTTGACGTCATGTTATGAATGAGCAAATTCATCGCCGTGTAGCCCAGATCATATTTGGGCTGGTGTATGGTTGTCAGTGCAGGCAAGGACATCGTTGCTTCGCGGGTATTGTCAAACCCGATTACTGCAACATCCTCCGGTACCTTGTATCCCGCTTTGCTAATCGCATTGACACATCCTATAGCCATGCTGTCGCTCATGCAGAATATGGAAGATGGCACATGTTGCAACTCTAATAACTCGTTCGTAAGCACTTCGCCATCATGATGGTCATAATCCCCATACTTCACCCATTCCTGCCGAAAAGGAATGTCGGATTGGTTCAGTGCCCTCCAATATCCCTGCTCTCGAAGGCGTGTTGAGTTATTCAACGTGGGACCTCCGATTAGGGCGATACGGCGATGTCCTAATTCGATAAGACGACTGACTGCATCAAAGGCCGCCTGTTCATCATCTATGGATACACCGCAAGTATAAGAGGCATCGGTGATTTCCAAGCACTGAACGATGCTGTGCTTTTGTCCCAATCCGCTAAGCTCTTCTTTGCTGAGAGTCGAACGAATGACGATGACACCGTCAGCAAGCCTGTGTTGCAGCATTTGGAACAATTCCCTTTCCCGGTTGGCATGATTGGAAGTTGGACAGACCAATACATAATAGCCATCCTCTTTTCCGCGATCTTCGATGCCTTTCACAATATCGGCAAAAATGGATTGTTCCAAGCCCGGAGTCAATACGAGCACCTTCATCGTCTCCGATCTCCGTAAATCCCGTCCCAACAGGTTCGGCTGGTAATTGAATTTGTGTATAACGCTTAACACTTTGTCGCGAGTCTCTTCTTTGACCAGAGAACTCTCATTCAATACCCTGGACACGGTCGCTACAGATACACCCGCCAACTGCGCCACTTCCTGAATTGTCATAGATTTCCGTTGCATCTATTTCATTCCTTTACTATTTCCTGTTTGACCGCAAACTCCGAAACCGCAGAAATCCCATATCCATGGATAACCCCTTGTTTGATGCCTACTAAGCGCTGATTTGCATGACGCCCTGTTTTGTTAAGTATAACTTTTTGCGGATTCGATCGAACAGACGCATTCCTATCAAATTAACTTATAATTATAGTCCCCGCTATAATGGGTCGCTTCGGGGGGGGGGGACATGCTCGGATTTATGACGGAAGGCAAGCCGATTCGGTTCAGCATGGATATACCGGAATCGTTCCCCCATGTTAGAGCCGATGAGAAAAGGTTTGTTCAAATTCTGTTCAACCTGCTGCACAACGCAGTTAAATATACAGAAGAGGGGACCATTTCCATTTCAGCCGAAACCAAGGGCGGCCAAACGGTCATTCATGTATCGGATACAGGAATTGGGATGGATGAGGACACGCAAAGTCGGGTGTTATGCAACATTTTGTCTACGGAACAGTATGATATCGGAACAGCGGTATCCGGGAGAGAAGCCATCGGGATGCTGGATGCCGAGCAATGGGATCTGATAATTGCAGACCCGTTTTTTTGCAATGAGTTAAAAAACAGGAGCGATGAAGGGCGGGATGAGGCTGGAGCGCAAATTGATATGAAAAGCAGCTGATATTGTGAGGCTGGTTTGGATAGTTCCAGAGGGATTAAGACACAGGCAGCAGTCCGCCTGTGTTTTTTGCTGTGTGAGCCCGGCTTGAGTTTGCGGGTTGAAAGCCAGACGTGGATTGTAATAAAATAGAACTATAGATAATAATGATAATCATTATCATATAAATCGAACAGCTAAGGAGGAAGCCCATGTCATTGCCGAGAAAACCGGTATCTAAGGAGCGGTTAAGTGACGATGAATTAGAACGGTTTGTCCGTTGCCGACGTTGTTATTTTCGCAAGTGCCGGAATTCTCACGAATCGAGCTGGATATATGCTGCTCAAGCATCTGTCGATAAGATCGTGCATGCGTATTATGCCCGTGCCCCTGAGACAAGAACACCGGCTTCCGTCATTCAAGATATAGAAAGGCATTGGACGCAAGAACGGGAGCGATTCCAATCGGAACAACATTACGTTCGAATCAAGCGTTCGGTATCTTACAATTTGAGTGAACATTTGACAGGTGAATCCTCCGGCCAGCCACTGCTGCTGTTGGGGGAGACTCTTACCGTTCAAGCCGCAGAATTGGGAGCAACCCTGTCAATGACAATGCAAATGGCAGAGTGCTCGGACGCGTCCTTCGTCATTCGAAAATATGTTATCGCTGATGAGCCGCAAGTGTTCAAAGCCTATATTCATCTTGCCATCGTATTCGCTTATGAAGCCTTCCAAAGGTTGCCTGAAAAAATTGAAGTGTGCTCTCTGCTGAATGGCGCAGCCTACGCCGTCCATCCGCAAGCGGAACATTATCGTTCTTCGGTTGACTTTTTGCGTCTTATGCTTGGCGTTATGAGTGAAGGGCCGCTGAGCAGCAATTTCTATCACTGAATGGGATATATTTGAGGATTGCGTAATTGCATGACCTAAGGTAAAGTTTGAATATATTTTGATAATGATTATCAATATCAAATAAAATGCCATGTGATCATTGGCGGGAAAACGAAGGGTGGAATGATGATGCCAAAGATCATTTTGATTTTTGCCAGCATGAGCGGGAATACCGAAGAGATGGCCGATGCGGTAGCGGAAGGGGCTCGTGAAGTAGAAGGGGATCTCGTTAAAATGGATGTTATGGATGCATATGCGGCCGACTTGGCAGGTTACGATGGAATATTGCTCGGTGCCTACACTTGGGGGGATGGGGAGCTTCCGAACGAATTCCTCGATTTTTACGATGAAATGGAAGAGCTCGATCTGTCAGGCAAGAAAGCGGCTGTGTTCGGCTCTTGTGATTCAAGCTACCCGGAGGTTGGCAAAGCGGTCGATATTCTTATCGACAGGCTGCGGGAATTGGGAGGCGACATCGTTCAAGATGGCTTGAAAGTAGAGCTGACGCCCTCCGCCTCTGACAAACAATTGTGCAGAGAATTTGGGCGGAATTTTGCGAACAGCGTCGTCAATGGCGCCTCGCAGCTGTAACTCTCGGATGTGCAGATGAATAGCGGAACAGGATTGGAGGAGACTTGTTGTGGAGTCTGCAATACATATATTGAGAGAGTTGCAGTTGTTATTGTGGGAGGATGGTCAACCCTCTAACGGATTTACGGTTGAAGCTCCCACATTGCTGGCTGCATTAGGCGAGGCTGTTGTTTCATTCGGAGGACAGTCCTGCACCCTAATAGATTTGGGAAATGCTGTTCTTGCATGCGGGGGAGTCCGTAACATTGCAGTATAAGGGACAAGCTTCGCCTCAAATCTATCGGATTGTTTTTGACTGTTATCAACTCGCCGAACGACAAGATGACAGTTTGTTGTATCGCGTATATCGGGACCATCTGCCCGATAATGGTTGGATTACTGACAAGCTTCCTTATCAGGCCTTGCTATTATTGCAAGAGATGGTGAAGCAGCATCATCCGGAACAAGCTAGACAAAGCGGTCGTTGCCATTTCTTGCTGGATGAACTGTTGCACATCGTGTTCTCTAACGGGTGGACAAAGCGAAGGAGCTTCTGTCAGAAGCTAATCGAGGCAAAAGAGGATATTAAAGAAATATCGTTTGAGATGGTGCCAGAGTTTGCGGGCGACTACATTTTTTTGGATTCGGGCAAGGACGGGCAATTTGAGTGGAGCGGTTCCTTTTGGAAATCACTGAAAGCTGTGAAAAATAACCGCGTATACGATCTGGATGGAGACTTCTTCTGGCCGTACGATCCGATTGCGGTGAAAGCCCAAGTGAAAAAAGTCGCCCAGATGCTCGTGGAAGGAAACAAGAAGTAAGCTGAACCGCATCATTCATGTAAGAGGAGTCATTTGTCTAAGGACGGAAGGCTCTTTTTGCCGTTCAAAAGAATTGAGGGCGCAGCAAATATTTGAAGATAAACGGGCAATGGGAAGATCATGTTCATATGAAAACGGTTTTTTCTATTGACATTATTCCGTGGACATAAGAAAGTAAAGCTAGAACATACTTAAGGAGGACACACAACATGGTGCAAAAGTGGTTTGAAGAAGCTAAGCTAGGCATTTTCATTCATTACGGTATTTATGCGGTCAATGGGATAGCAGAATCTTGGTCTTTCTATAACGGAAGAATATCTCACGAAGATTATATGAAGCAGCTAGACGGCTTCACAGCCAAGAACTTCGATGCAGCTAAATGGGCGGACTTGATTGAAAAATCAGGGGCAAAATACGCTGTGCTGACTACAAAACACCATGATGGCGTAGCTCTATGGGATACCCAATATTCCGACTTGAATGTCGTGCAAAAAACACCTGCCAAACGAGACCTGATTAAAGAATATGCCGAGGCGATAACCAAAAAAGGGATTAAGCTGGGGATGTATTACTCTTTAATCGATTGGTCGCACCCAGACTATCCAAGTGTATATGAGGGCGGCAAGGTGCCGGAGGATCTGAGCAAGGTCAATAAATTCTCCAGTCCAGTAGATGGCGTTCAAGACGAGGAGAAATGGAAACGGTTCCTTGAGTTCAACAACAATCAATTAAAAGAACTGCTAACCAACTATGGAAAAGTAGATCTGCTATGGTTTGACGGAGACTGGGAAAGAAGCGCCGAACAGTGGAATTTGCCGGAATTCAAGCACTATCTGCAATCGTTCAACCCTGATATTATTATCAACTCACGACTTCAAGGTCATGGAGACTATAAAACTCCGGAGCAAGGGATACCGATAACGCGGCCAGAAGGCCCATGGGAATTCTGCACGACTATCAATAGCTCCTGGGGATACCAACCGGCAGATAACGAATATAAAACGTTGAAGCAAATCATTCGAATGTTCTGTGACTGCATCACGATGGGCGGCAACATGCTGCTGGATATCGGGCCTATGGAGGATGGCACGGTTGATAAGAGACAGGAAGATATTTTATTGGGGCTTGGCAAATGGATCAGCACTCATGAAGAAGCCGTATATAACACGACCGAGGGGATTCATACACGCTATTACTTAGGCGGCAGTACGGTATCTAAAGATAAGAAATCACTATATCTCTTTGTATATGACGATCCTAAAGAATGTATCTGCTTGAAAGGATTGTCGAACAAAATCAATAAAATTACAGTGCTTCACTCGGGCAAAGAACTGGACCATGAAATTCATGGCGGCGTGCCTTGGTTCAACATCCCGGGAACGACGTGGATATACATGACTCCGGAAGATGCGCATGAGCATGTAACCGTGCTTAAGCTTGAACTTGAAGGCGAGCTTGATATGTACGGCGGTTCCGGAGCAGTAGTAACACATAACTAAGCAAGGACAACTGAAAAGTATAAGGTGAGACTTCATGGTAAGCGGTATCATGAAGTCTCGCTCTGTTTCAAACAAACGAAGTGTTCAAGGTGTTAGCTTAGCAAGAGAAAAGGGATATCACGAACTGTCACATGTCGGGGAGAGGATACACTCTTTGTTTTTGTGCTTAGCTCCACTATCCCCTTAGTTCAGAAACCACATAGCCTAAAAACCACATAGCCTAAAAACCACATAGCCTAAAAACCACATAGCCTAAAAACCACATAGCCAAAAAACTACATAGCCAAAAAACTACATAGCCAAAAAACTACATAGCCTAAAACAAGTACAGTCGAAACTATCGAAAAGCAACGACCAGAAGTGAAATTCAAAGTTGAAACAGTAACAAACCTAAAAAACTAATAGAGGATTGGGACAAACTCAGCTAGAACAAAGAAAAAATGCTGAAATAGAGCAGATTAATACAGTGTGAATACGCCTTCGAAACAATAGTTCGTGCAAAATGCAGCAATCAATTTAGTCATGCCGTGGTCATGGCGCTTAAAACTAAGGGGATGTCATCGCGGTCGAAAGAAGCCGCTGTTGCAGGGGAAAGCACCGCTACGCATAAGCACAATAATTGCTCCCAAGCGGACGTATGACGGAGAGAGCTATTGTATCGAAAACAAAATTCATCCAGGTATGCCTGAAGATATTTAGCGCCTATCCCGTGAAAGGTATCATTCATCCATTTCCATGCTCTTTTGAAGGACTGATATAAGCGGCTATTCCGGCGAACTCGGCAATTATGTCGGGTGATGGATGACTCGGCAGCAGTATTGGCAACATGCGCTTCGGTGAATTGATCACAATCGGAACGAAGCAGCAGCCTGTCGGAGAGTTGAGTTGGCTCGACAAGCTTCATCTTAAGTTCACCCGATTGTCCGTCTGCTGCAACTGATTCGGCGACGATAAGCGGGTATTCCCGCGGGTTGAGTTGTCTCGATGGATGGCTGCCATAGAAGGCCACGAACCCATGAACCGTCCCTGTCAGCGGCCGCTCGGTGTCGGCGCGGCTGATTGAAGCCCGGATCTTGCGCAGCATCAACCATGCAGTTTTGTACGTCACCTGAATAATCGAGCTAAGCCGGACGGCGTTGATACGGGTATTGGAGCAGGAGACAAGCCAGAATGCTGCGAGCCACTTCTGCAAAGACGTGCGGCTGCCTTCCATGACCGTCCCGGCGATGAGCGATGTCTGATGCCGGCAAGCGCGGCACTCGTACAGCGGAAGCCTGCGTGTTCGAATAACGTAGGCATGGGCATGCTGGCAGCGAGAGCAGACAAAGTCATTGGGCCACTTCAGCTTATATAGAAAAGAGACGCAAGAAGATTCGGAATGAAACTGACGCTGCAACTCTTCCAATGTATCAATAGATTGCAATGCTTCCATAAATACATCCTCCTCGCGATGGGGGATATCGACCTGATTATGGAACGAATGTTCTTATATTCATTATATAGAACAAATGTTTGTGTTTCAAGCTTGGTTTCTAATACTCTAAAAATTTATTCTCATTAGGAGGATAGTAGGCTGTTCTGGTGCAAGGGGATGGAAGGGGGTGGAATGCTGTCCTGAATGGCGGGGAGAGTGAAGCAAAGGAGTAATTGAAGTATAATCTCTTGCAGGCCAAAAAATCATTGATAGTTTCTTATTGCTTCCGATGGTAGCACAATTTTCATAGGTGAACCTCAAGGTAAGGACAAACATTGAGTTAAAGGAGTTTAGCTAATGGGCGCAGCTCGCATTTTTTCATAGGTTTGCTTGTTCAAATCTCGTATTTACATCCGCATCAAATGCCACCACACAGCCGAATCCATCGGACAAAAAACAGCTTGCATGCTGTTACTCCGCTCCATCCACATGTTCTGCTGCATGAATTCCAATGGAGCTTCCATCGCCCGCAACACAACCACTAAATCAACACAGTTCTACATTGATTGCTGCTCCACAGTGACGGCAGGAACGATGAGTGCTTCCAAACGCCACCGAACGCCACATGCCCCATCAACAGTCCCGATATATCATCCCCCCACGGAGATTTCCAGCGCATTGAATGATTCATGATTCAAATTTCCCTTGTTCAGAAACTGTTCAGGAATAGGCGCTAAGATCGTCTTAGTCGTTAAGACCCAATTCGATATAAATCGTTCTATCGACAAAGATTGAAGAAAGTCATTCTCTCCTTCCGGCAGAGCCCTGAGCATGTTGCATGCATTCAAGCGAAATTGAACTATTTTAATAGCGATCAAAACTTGCTGACGCGGTGGTTCACTCATGAATACAGCATGTGGTTTGAACTTCTGCTGCCGGGCATTATGCGGCTTAATTATCCGATTCCGTTAGGCGGAACCTCGAATCATTTCAAAACAGCGGTATTAAAGGAACTGAACGCGTGGGATCCCTATAACGTGACGGAAGATGCCGACCTCGGCATCCGCCTGTACAAAGAGGGATACATGACCGCTGTTGTCGATTCGCGAACCTGGGAGGAAGCCAATAGCCGCGTAGGCAACTGGGTTAGACAACGTTCACGTTGGATTAAGGGATACATGCAGACGTGGCTCGTCCATATGTTGGAACCCGATCCAATTATGGAAGGAAATCGGTCCCAAAGGATTTTTTGGCTTTCAAGCTTTGGTGCCGTCTACTCCGATTCTTCCGCTCATCAATCCGATCTTCTGGACGCTGCTCATTCTCTGGTATGGGTGGGAAATGGAGTTCGTGCCGAAGTTTTTTCCAGGATTCATCTACTACATGGCGGCGATTCAATTTTTAATCGGGAATTTCTTGTTCGTTCTCAGCAATGTGGCTGGCGTATATTGGCGATATTCGCTATTGTATGGTTGGCTGAATTCTTCATCGGCTACTATGTCAGCCATAAGATTGGTGATATGCATTCCGACGCCATAAGCAGAGTGACTAACGCATTCTACGTGCTGTATAGCGGCGATCCGCATTTGGGAGCGATCGGGCGACTATCACGGGATTCACGCTGGATAAGCGTAAGCATCAGTTTATTGTTTGCTTTGAATCCTTTTATGTTTTTGTTTGGCATGAATGGACTGAGTGATGCTCCCTTTATTTTTTTCACGATGCATGCGGTCATTCATTTGACTTATTGGATGAAGGATCGGCAGGTTGGAAAAAGCCAACCCCGGCGAAGGATAAATATCAGCAAGCGGAAAGCGCATTAACTCTTGTCTGGTCGCCGATTGTCTATTCTGGCTTGCTGTGGGTGTTCCTGAATTACATCATTATGGGGAACCCGTTTTGATGAACGAGCGGTGGCGCGCCCGTGATTGCAGCTCAAGCCTCGTTACGGCAGGTTACGGCACTAGGGAGGCGCGACTGCAGCTAAAAAAGAGTCCCAAGCTTCTCGGTTCGCGAGAGCTTGGGACGGATGAGGAGCGAAGCAGCAGCAAGAAACGTTTTTATTTGGCGCCGGCTCTATAGTTGTTCAAAAATTGTGTTACCTTGGCCGGATCCGCCGTCAGTTCGTTTCCCGTTTTGACCATCGGGCTGACCGTAGATGCGGCTTTGAATTTATTGTTATTGTAAAACTTCAAAATTTCGTCCTGATTGATGGAGTAGAGTACTGCCTTGCGCAAATCCTCGCTTGTTGCGACGGCTCGATTCTTCGTATTGAACAACAGATAAGAGACGGCGTTGCTTTGGATGTTCTGCAGACTCAGCTTGCTGTCGCTCTTGACGATATCGAACTTGGTCTCCGGAACGCCGTAGTTGACGTAAACTTCACCGCTCCGCAGCGCGGCGAGCGCACTGTCCGCATCCTTGATGAAACGGAGCGTAACCTGCGATATTTTCGGCTCATGTTTCGTGCCCTTCAAGTAACCTGGATTTTTGTAAAAGATGGCTTCATAGTCGTTTTTGTACGCAAGAATATACGGGCCGCTTGCATACAGGGTGTTATTGAATTTGCTTCCTTCGATGACTGCATTCGGATCGCCGTATGGAATATCTTTGCTGACATCGAATGAAGCAACATCGTACGTATTGATGCTTTCCACCTGCTTCTTGGACACGATGCCTGCCGATTGGTGAGCCAAGTAATTAAGAACCTGAGGGAATGGTTCCGTCGTTGTTAATTTGATGACTTGATATTTGCCTTCCTTGTTGTTTGCCTCCTTTTTGTCGGCAACCAATGCCGCAATTCTGGCATCCAATTCTTTTTCCAACGCTGCCTTCACCGTTTCATTGCCGCCTGATTGCTTGACTTTATCCAGAGCGTTAACGTCGGTTACGATTTCAACGTTTTGAATATGTTCATGCAGGCTGTACGTGCGATGATCGGGTACTGAATTTTTGTCTTTGGCGCGGTTCAACGAGAATACGACATCATCGGCGCCGACGCGTTCCCCTGTATCTTCGGCAAGCTTGTTCGAAATTTTAGCAAAGTTAATGTCGTCTCTAAGAAGGAAATAGTATTCCGAATTACCCTCTGCGATGCTAAATCCATGTGACAACGAACCTTCCGCCGTTATCTGGTCGTCATCGGTCAGATTAATCAAACGGACGTACATGTTCGTATTGATCATATTGATGGAGCCATCGTTGCCCTTAATCGGATCAAGCGACGTCAATGTGGAAGACGCCTGAGTCAGGAGCAGAGGGGAGGTGCCGCGTTTGGATGTATCTTTAAAATCGACATCTTCCCATGCGAAGGACCGAGACTTGGACAGTCTCACGGATGATTCATTTAGAATGTCTTTATTAAACGCCTGACTTTTGATCGAAATATACAAAGGAGCGATATAGGCTTTGTCGAACACAAGACTTTGCTCCAACTGCTTGTACGTCTCTGCATATTGTGCGGGCGTTTGCGTTGCAGCTTGGTCAATCAGCTTGTCAATTTCTGAATCGGCGAGGATGCTGTAGTCTCCTCCTGTTTTGAACAATGATCGGACGGCGTAATCGGGATTGCCGGTTACCGTCGTCCAGCTCGATAGAGCGATGTCATAGTTGCCTGCCTCTTCCTGAGCCTTGAAGCTGCCATAGTCCGGCTGAATGTTGAGCTTTACTTTAAATCCGTTTTTGTTGAGCTGGTCTCTGACAATGTTAATGTCGTCTTCGCCGGAGCTCATCCCCAGCAGCTCAATGTCGACGGGAGTCTCGGCTGCAGACTTGTCCTTGCCGGGGTCCTGGGTTGGTTCTTTGCTTACCGCGTCCGATTTGGTATTGACGTTGCACCCGCTTAACACGAGGAGCGCAGCAAACAATAGAATAAAGAAAGAGTTCTTTTTCATGATGATTTCCTCCTGATTGAATGATTGATATGATTTTAAAAAATGGAGCTATCTGTTGCTCTAATCCATTTTCGGATCAAGCGCGTCCCGCAGACCGTCACCCAGAAAATTAAAGGACAGGACCAGGGCCATAATCGCCAACCCGGGGTAAATGGCAAGATAGGAGTGGGATTCGAGATAAGCGCTCCCCAGCTTCAAGATATTTCCCCATTCCGGAATATGCGGCTCCACCCCCAGTCCCAAGTAGCTCAAGCTGCTCGTGGCAATGACCGCCCCGCCGATCGTTAACGTAGATTTAACGATCATGGGTGCCAGCGAGTTGGGCACGATATGCTTGAATATGATGGATGAGTTCCGGGCGCCGAACGCTCGCGCTGAGTCGACGAACTCAAACGTAGATACCAACAGCACGTTGGCCCGCATCGTTCTGGCGTAAGTGGGGATGGAACCTATGCTGAGCGCCAAAATAAGATTGACGGTATTCGCTCCGAAAGCGGCGATAATGGCGATAGCCAGCAATATGCCCGGGATAGCGTACAAAATATCGAGCATTCGCATAATGATGTTATCCGTGCGCCGGCCGTAAAATCCGGAGATTGCGCCAAGAATGCCACCGATCATAACAGGAATGGCTGTCGAGATGAAACCGACAATGAGAGAGATGCGGGCGCCGAGAATAATTCTCGTAAATAAGCATCTGCCGAAGTTATCCGTTCCAAATGGATAGGCCAGACTTGGAGCCTGAAGTATCGCGCCGTAATCGTTCTCAACGGCAACGCTGTAGTCGAACGTAAAGAAGCTGCAGATGGAAATGGAAAAGAGAAACACGATAAAGAACAAACCTGACATGGCCGTCGTATTTTTGGTGAGCCTTTCCCAGACTTCGTCCCATTTCACCGCAGCGGGGTTGCCGTTATTGCGGATTTTCGCGAGCAGCGTCAATCCGAGCAATAGCGCAAATCCATTTCCGGTCAAAGCGGTCAGGATGAGCGGAAAGGCTATGATAGACAGCCATGGACGAACATCATGTCGCTTCGCGTATTTCGCAACGAGCAGCAGAGCAATGAATTGAAAGAGAGCGATCGCCACCAAAATCAACATACCGAGCGGGAACGTATCGACTACATACGGCTTGAACAGATTCAATCCGGATACGGCAATTAGGAACAGCTGTGTCAGAAGCATATATACGGCAATCGTATATTCAGGAATTTTCTGCTTCTTGATGAGGTTAAAAGCAGCAGCGGTAATAAATAAATTTCCCGATAAAAGGCTGAGCAGTTGAATGAAGCCCGCTGCCCGCGTTGAGTTTTTGATATCGCCGTGAATGAGAATGTCATTCTTGATCTTAATGGTTAAGCAGAGCTGAATGAATGTGAAAACAGCATAGATGACGGAGGCGGCCAGTACATATGGCTTCACCGTATTGCCGGCCAAATCGTAACTGTTGATGAACAGGATAACGGTTAAGGCCGCGGAAACAATCCAAGCGAAGCTGGCTTGACTGTATTCCTGGAACGAGTGCGGCTTGTGCTGAGATTCGTGTTTTGAAACGAACAACTTGGTCATGATTCACACCTGCTTTAATATTGTTTCATCTTCGATCGAATGCGCGGGTCAAAGAAGGCGTATAAGATGTCAACCATCACATTGACAAGTGAAATCGTTATCGCCGTATAGACCACACCGCCCATGATGCTGGGGATATCGGGAATAAACTGTTTATCCACTATATAGCTGCCGATTCCGCTAATATTGAACACTTTCTCCGTCACGGCAGCTCCTCCGAGCATCCCGCCGAATTGCAGGCCGATGACGGTAATAATCGGAATGACGGCATTGCCGACAGCGTGCTTGAGCAGAACCTGGCGCTGACTAAGCCCTTTTGCTTTGGCGGTCAAAATGTAATCTTCGTTAATGACCTCTAAAGTGGAGGAGCGGGTCATTCTGGCAACGGCAGCCGTTAATCCCGTTCCAAGCACAACGACCGGCATAATGATGGACAGCCCATTCTGCGGATTGAAAGTTGCCGGCAACCATTGCAGCTTGATGGAGAAATTCAAGATGAAAATTAGTCCTTGCCAGAAGCTGGGTATCGATAAACCAAGCAGTGCGATAAAAATAAACGTGTAATCAAAGAAAGAATTCGGCTTTGCGGCTGACACGATTCCGATCGGCAACGCGATGAGGAGGGCGAGCGCGAGCGAGATAATCGTCAATGTCAATGTGATCGGAAACTTACTGGCGATTGTTGCAGTTACTTCTTCGCTGCCCGAGAACGATTTTCCAAGATCAAAGGTCGCTATTCCCTTCAAGGTGTTCCACAACTGGGCGAAATAGGGCTGATCCAGTCCGTGCATTTTGTTAAATGCATCGATCTGTTCCTGAGTAGCCGTTTCACCCAATATGTTGGCAGCCGGATGAAAGGGAGAGAGATGCAATATCGTAAAGACAAGCACGGCTACTCCTAAAATGACAAACATGCTCATGACGAGTCTTTCGAAAATGTATTTGAGATAAGAATTGCTATACAAATAGATAAGGAAGTACATGGGCAACCCCGGAATAAACGATGCAATGAAAAATAGTGGGTGCTCAAGGAGAGAGGTGAATGTGCCGGCATAAGTCACTCTCTGTTGCTTGCTCTGTTTCAGCTTTTCGTTGGTTCGATCCAGCAGCACCATTTGAAATTGATTTGCCGTCGTTTTGTCGACCTGCCGCTTCAGTTCATCCGGCGTTACTTGTTGGCCGAAAAAGGCATGCTTGCGCAGCAACTGCTCCTTGATCTCCGCTCTCAGCCTATCTCTGTATCCAGAGACGATGAGCTCGTATTTAGTTTCATCGCGCACCGACGAGTATGTATCTTTCGTTCGTCGAACGAGATAGAAGAGTAACACAACGAGATTGACAGGCAAGCCCAGCAAAAGAACCGCATATTTGTATGCAGGATTCAATAGCATTTTATTGTAGGCAGTGCTGATAGTGCCCATTAAACCGTGTTTGGTTGAAGTTTCCGTCCTCTCCATTACGCTTCTGGCTGCCTCCTTGTTTTAAATTGTATTATTCCGATGGATATAGTATATTTTATTTTAAGGTTTTGTCAAGAAATGTTGAGAAGCTAGAAATCCGGGTAAATAGGCAGGTGAACGGAATGGAGCATATCCTTCAGGTGAAAAATTTGTCTGTAACTTTTCAGTCTCGCAATAAAGAAGTTCAAGCGGTTCGGGACGTAAGCTTTGATGTGAAAAAGGGAGAGACGCTAGGAATCGTGGGAGAATCAGGCAGCGGAAAGAGCGTGACAGCTCGTTCGATTATGCGTTTGTTTTCTTCTTCCCTATCCTATATGAAAGAAGGGGAAGTCATATTCCTCGGAAAGAATGTGGCTCATTACACGGATAAGGAAATGGAGAGCATTCGCGGCCGCGATATGGGCATGATTTTTCAAGATCCAATGACATCCTTGAATCCCACGATTAAAATTGGCAAGCAAATCGCCGAAAGCTTGATTAAGCATCAAAAATTGCCGCCTCAGGCGGCAAAAGAACAGGCGATTGAAATGCTGAAATTGGTAGGCATTCGAAATAGTGAAATGCGTTATAACCAATATCCCCATGAATTTTCCGGCGGTATGCGCCAACGCGTCATGATTGCCATCGCATTGGCTTGCCGTCCTGCTTTACTCATTGCGGATGAACCTACCACGGCGCTCGATGTGACCATCCAGGCTCAGATTTTAAATGTAATGAAAAAAATGCAGGAGCGATTCGGCACTTCCATTATTTTAATAACGCATGACTTGGGCGTCGTGGCCGGCATGTGCGACCGCGTTGTCGTGATGAAAGACGGGGCCGTGGTAGAAACGGGAACAACGGAAGACATTTTCGCGAGTCCGAAGCATCCGTATACATTAAAACTATTACATGCGCTTCCGCGTCTGAACGAGAAGAAGAAACAGAAGCCGGCGCCACTCATCGCAACGGGCTCGGATTACGAACGGCCGCTGCTGGAGGTCAGATCGCTCAAGCAGTATTTTGATATGGGAAAAGGGAATGTGCTTAAGGCTGTTAATAACATCAGCTTCCATATCAATGAAGGTGAGACTCTCGGAGTCGTCGGGGAATCGGGCTGTGGGAAATCAACGACAGGGCGGGCCATTCTGCGTCTGCACGAGCCGACGGGAGGCGATGTTCTCTACCAAGGCATGGCGGTTAACCGGTTGTCCGCACAGGAGATGAAGACGATGCGCCGCTATATGCAGATGATCTTCCAGGATCCATATGCATCGCTTAATCCGCGGTACAAAGTGCTCGATATTATCGGTGAAGCGCTCGATATTCACCGGTTGACCGGCAGCAAGCAGGAGCGGAAGAAGCGGGTCGAGGAGCTGCTTGATATGGTGGGGCTAGATCCCGCTTATGCGCTGCGGTACCCGCATGAGTTCTCCGGAGGGCAGCGGCAGCGAATCGGCATTGCGCGGGCGCTTGCCGTGGAACCGAAATTTATTGTCTGCGATGAGCCTCTATCCGCGCTTGATGTGTCGATTCAGGCCCAGATTGTCAAGCTGCTGGAGGAGCTTCAGCACCGTCTTGGTCTCACGTACCTGTTTATTGCCCATGATCTGTCCATGGTCAAGCATATCAGCGACCGCGTGGCGGTGATGTATATGGGGAAAATTGTCGAGCTTGCGGAAAGCGAAGAGCTCTATTCCAACCCGCAGCACGACTATACGAAGTCATTATTGGCGGCCATTCCGGTTCCGGATCCCGCTATCGAATCGAAAAAGAAGAGGGTGTTGATGGAAGAACAGTCCGCAGCCGACAAGTATAAGTTGGAGCAATCCGAGCTTGTGGAAGTGTCTAGCGGACATTGGGTGGCCGTGCCTGCTGGATGAGCGGAAGTACAAGATGAAGCTGGTTCCTGTGCGGGAGCCGGCTATTATTTTTATATGATAAAAGCGTTGCTGCCAAAGTGAAAACTTGCTGTACGAGTTGCCATCATGTATGTAAGTAATGCGAGCAATCTAAGAGCCGAGGGATGCATATTCCATACGGCTCTTCATCTGCTCCAGTCTGCCGTTCACCATTCAACCTGCGGTGGCAGATCCCGGTTCTATTTGAACCAGCTCATCGTGACAGGCGATACGTGCGTCTCTATCAAGCTCGCAACGGTAAACAATGCGATCATCAAGCCAAGCAGCGCCGCAATGGCGCGGCCTTCCTTCTTCCATGATACAGCCTGCTTGGTGCGCACGTAACGAATGAGCCAGCTTATGGGCTTCAAGCCTATGGAACAGGCCAATAGGATGGCCGGCAGCTCGAAGATGCCGTGGGGCGCCAACGCCGCGATGATCTCCGCCGCAGAATAATGCGAGGCTGCCAACATGACGAGGTAGCCCAGCATGAAGCCGTTGAACAGCGTTAACAGCATAGCCGGAACGGACAATAGTATCCCGCTTCCTGCGATGAGCAGCCCTGCTCCGATATTGTTCAACGCAATCTGGTGCCATTCGTAATCGAACCCGGTCACAAGATTCGCTTTATCTACATGGATCTGGTTCCCAATCAACAGACTGAGCGCAATGCCTCCGAATAACCATAGGGCGGCTGCCAAGAAAAGCTTCTTCTCTTCTTGCCAAACCGCTTTCCAAAATGTCAGCAAATCAATCCCTCCCTCCGCTGTCCTGATCGAATCTAGTACATCATATGAAGGAAAGCGTGCCTGCGTGCTAGATTCGGACACAGAGAAGTCTGCCCGAGCTAGCGTGCGCCGATGCGGCAGGGAGAGGCGCACCCGATAACGGATGCGCCTCGTGCTTGTACAATTTCAGCGTTACAGCACAACGGCGATGTTGCTCAAGCCAGCGTCGACAAGGAACAGAATCAGATCTTTGACAGGTTCGAGGGCTGGAGGCACTACGCCGTTAAGGATTCCTTCCAGAACTGTCTGAGCCTCTGCAAGGTCGATTCCCAAAATAGAAGCGATTTTAAATACTGCCATGATATCACCTCCTCTTGTCTTGCTGGGATTACTATATTTCGGATTTGTCCTTTTGGTTCGTGAAAATCTGAAAATCAAACGAAGTTCCATAGTTTCATAGATTCGAATATCTCAAAGGAAGGCGAGGCATAGCAGTGATTAAACAATGTTTAAAACTATGTTTAATTGAATATTATCACTTCGTAAATGTAAAATCAATCCTTTAGCTTGGGCTCTTGCGTGTATTTGGGACACTTTCATTCCAACCGGCTGGTTTCATGTATAATTGAAATAGATTTCATGCCGATGTTAGGGGAGTAGCTATATGATCATCGTCAGTTCGTGCTTGGCAGGGATTGAATGCCGGTATAACGGCACACACAGCCTGCGCAAGGAAATACAACAGCTAGTCGAGCAAAATAAAGCCGTCATCGTATGCCCGGAACTGCTTGGAGGATTCTCGACACCGCGGGAGCCTGCCGAAATCGTCGGCGGAACGGGAGAAGATGTTCTCGACGGAGCAAGTAAAATTGTCGAGCGTTCGGGCAGCGACGTGACGGAGTTGTATGTAAAGGGCGCCTATAAGACGCTGGAGATGGCGAACGATATGAAGGCCGCCATGATCGTGCTGAAGGAATACAGCCCTTCCTGCGGCAGCCGCATGGTATATGACGGGAGTTTCTCTAATCAGCGCATTCCTGGTGAAGGCGTTACGGCTGCGCTGCTGCGCAGGCATGGCTATACGGTGGTGTCGGAAACGGAGTTCGAAGAAATGTTGAAGAACAAGGACCTTTAGAGGAGGCAAAATGCATTTGTACAGTTATTGTTGCGGAAACCTGGCGGTTTTGGCCTTTGAAATGAAATTGTGCAGTTCAAATCCAAGATGTTGCCATTATTTGTGAGCTTCCGTGAAAATGAACTGCACTTTTGAAGTCAAGCATCCTAAATGGCGAGTGATAGGGCTAGGCAGATGTATAACTGCAGTTGGATCGTGTGTTGCTAAGGCGGTTTCCTCTCAAGTTGCTCTTTGTTGGAAGATAGGGTGATTCCTGACATGTTATACGATCTTAAAGACAAGTTCTCTCTTGGGAATTTGTCTTTTTTGTTATATGACTGGCTAATATAGTCTAAAGACGAGTTATCATATCGGAATAATTTAAAAAAGTATTGTATAGCGCTGTAAACCGTGATATCATCTGAAACAATAATCGTTCACACCGGCCGCGCAAGCCACTCGAACAACGGAGTGAAGGCAGTTGTATAACGAGCTTCAAGGGGGATGTACCGTATGAAAAAGACAGCTTTAACCTTACTGTTAGCAACGCTTGTAGTCGCATTAGCCGCCTGCGGCGGCAAGAGCGGGAATGCGAAGACTGGAGCAGGCGAATCGGCTGCGACATCGGGAGCCGCTTCGGCAGAAGCCGCAAATTTATTGGAAGAAATCAAAGCAAACGGCAAAATTCGAATCGGTACAGAAGGCACCTACCCTCCGTTTACGTATCATGACGAAGGCGGCAAGCTGACAGGCTTCGATGTTGAGATTGCCCAAGAGGTCGCAAAGCGTTTAGGCGTGACACCGGAGTTCCACGAAGCGAAGTGGGACGGCATGTTCGCCGGACTGGATGCAAAACGCTTCGATATCGTGGTGAATCAAGTGGCGATTCGTGACGATCGCAAAGAGAAATACGATTTCTCTGATCCGTACAGTGTCTCTAAAGCGGTATTGATGGTTCACGAGGACAATCATGACGTGAAGAAATTTGCCGATATGGAAGGAAAAAAAGCCGGACAATCGCTCACGTCCAACTTGACCGAACTAGCGAAAGAGAACGGCGCGGAAATTGTGCAGACCGATGGCTTTAACCAAGCGATTGAATTGCTCGTATCGAAACGTATCGATGTGACGGTTAACGACGGCCTATCCTACCTGGATTTCAAAAAACACCGCCCGAAGGCGAAAGTGAAGGTTGTCGATGAGCATCCGGACGCTTCCAGAAGCGGGATCCTGATTCGCAAAGGAAATCAAGAATTTGTCGATGCAATCAACAAGGCGTTGGCAGATATGCAGGCTGATGGCACATACTTGAAAATATCGCAAAAATATTTTAATGCCGATATTTCGAAGTAGCCGGGTGATAGCTGGTGGATAAATATATAGATCTGTTTATAGATTCGCTATGGCCGCTGCTTAAAGCCGGGTTGTTGTTCGCAGTCCCGCTTACGCTCATTTCATTCGTCATTGGTCTTGCGCTTGCTTTGTTAACGGCCTTAGTCCGGTTGTCGAATGTGAAGCCCTTCGTTTGGATAGCCAGATTTTACGTATGGGTTATTCGGGGGACGCCGCTGCTCGTGCAGTTATTTATTATTTTCTATGGTTTGCCGAGTCTTGGCATTACGATTGGAGCGTTCCCGGCCGCGGTTATCGGGTTCTCATTGAGCGTCGGTGCGTACAATTCGGAAGTAATCCGCGCCGCCATTCAGTCGATCCCGCAAGGACAGTGGGAAGCCGCGGACTCGCTTGGCATGACGCGCACCCAGATTTTGCGCCGTATCATCTTGCCGCAAGCGGCAAGAGTGTCCGTACCGCCGTTATCGAATTCGTTCATCAGCTTGGTGAAGGATACGTCGCTTGCCGCGACGATTACGGTGACTGAAATGTTTCAGCGCGCGCAGCAGATAGCGGCGTCCACATACGAGCATATGCTTATTTACTGCGAAGTAGCGCTGGTATATTTGTTTTTCAGCACGATATTGTCGGCGCTGCAAGTGCGTGTAGAGAAATATTTTGAACGTTACGTTGTTCGATAGGAGAAGCCGAATGATCGAAATTAGAAATGTGAGTAAAAATTTCGGAAACGTATCGGTCTTGAAAGATATTAGTTTACGTGTAGAGAAAGGCGAAGCGGTCGTCATTATCGGGCCTTCGGGATCAGGGAAAACAACGCTTCTCCGCTGTCTGAACCTGCTTGAGCAGCCAACGAGTGGCAAGATTCGCATTGGCGGCGCCCAGCTTCATTTCCAAGCAGGACAATCGTTCAAACGACAATCCTTGATGGAGCTGCGCTTGCACACCGGGATGGTGTTTCAATCGCATCATTTGTTCCCGCATATGACTGCGCTGCACAATGTGATGGAGGGACTCGTCACGGTGCAACGGCGAACGAAGTCGGAAGCGCGTGCGACAGCGCTCAAGTTATTGGACAAGGTCGGGCTATCCGATAAGGCGGACTCGTATCCGTACCAGTTGTCCGGCGGTCAACAGCAGCGGGTCGGCATCGCGCGGGCGCTGGCGATGGGGCCGGACGTGCTGCTGTTCGATGAGCCGACCTCCGCGCTCGACCCGGAAATCGTAGGCGAAGTGCTCAAAGTTATGGCGGAGTTGAAACAAGAAGGGATGACGATGGTCGTCGTCACGCACGAAATGCAGTTCGCGCGCAGTATCTCCGACCGGGTCGTCTTCATGGATCAAGGTGTTGTGGTCGAGGAAGGCACGCCGGAGCAAATATTCGATTATCCGGCGCAGGAGAGGACGAAGCAGTTTTTGAATCGGTTGAACTGGGTATGGCAATGAATATGCAAAACTAAACTCATTTCATAGCTTGATAATAATAATCATTACTGCTATAATATAAAAAAAAGAAGAAGGAACCGGCTAGAGTTCCTTCTTTAAAAAAGGCTTATTTCACTTCAAATGTTTGGCAGTCCGTTTCAAGAGCGTTAGTTGCTTTGTTCTTGTTCTCATTGATAGCAATGAGAATCGAAGCTGCTGTGCACTTGTTCTGGTCAGCCCAGAAACGGCAAGAATTGACTTCACACAGTACATCTTTGGCCATAATAGAACATCTCCTTTTTGATGGCAACACAAAAAGGAACCTGGTTGTTTAAGGTCGCTCTTAAACAACAGTAAATAAATCAACCTCTTTGAATAAAAGAGGTTTTTTGCGTTGCCGATAGTTTTCATGTCTAATTATAGCAAGCGCACAGAATTTTAGCAATCTTTAAAAATCAATTTAAAAAATCAATAGGATTTCAATCTCCGCGCCACGCAATCTGAATCATGGGGAGAGTGGGCAAAGGGACAAAACGGCACTCGGTTTCCGCAGCGAGTGCCATTGGAAATGTACAGTCAAATGTGTTTTTTTGGGAGCAGTGCTGCTGTATCTTCGGATAGATGCTGAGCGGTGAAAATCAACCTGGGGTAGGACTACATTCCGTGCACTCCTGCAAAAGCATGGATCATTCCCTCGTTTTGCGTAACTCCTTTGTATGAGAGGGAATGTTTTTTGCGTTGCAGATCCATTTGTTGTTGGAATCTCACAATGTAAATGTCCAATTCCTGGCTTAATTGGACGATATCCTCATCCGTAAGACACTTGCCATATAACGTTGCACTCAATAGCTGATTGCGCTTGTCCTCGATTTTTTGCAACAATTCATCTTCCGAGCGCATCTGCTTGTTTTCTTTGGGGCCGTGCTTATGTATCAAAAAAGCAATCACCTCCCAAAAAGGGGTTGGATGGAATGGATTATCCCATCTCTAAATCTAGTGTAAACCCTGTTGACGACTTTTGGGGGAAAAAGGAATAAAACAACAAAAATTACAAAAAAAAGAACGCTATTTTTCGTAGCGTTCCATGGGAATTTATGTCATATTATCGAAAGATGAAGAAAACAACTTGTCCGGTGCTAACGGACTTGCCACGAAGGTTCCCCGCCTGTAAACATGACTGCTTGCCCCGTCTTACCCTCTTCGTTGGTTGTGACAGGTGCCGCGAAAAGCAATACAGCAACCGCCAAAATGGATAAATGAATACGAATCCCTTTCATGCTAATCTACCTCCCCTAGTTAGGTTTGCTCAGCATAGAATACATGCTGTTCATTTTTTGGAGAACATCTTTATATAATTCGATGCTCCCATTCTCTATAGCTGTGTTAGTAATGAAGCCCAAGCATTCAAATGCCTGGGTATGCATACTCAGCTCCATATATTCACAGGCACTTTTTATGTAGCATTCAAAAGCAACTGCCGTTGCTTGCCTATGCATCAAATAATCACCCTTGAGCCTATAGAAATACGCATAGATGTATCTCTTAAACGGTGTTCTAATATTGACTTGTGAAATTCTTTCCTCGAAGCAGAGCAGGTTTTCAATTCCAGAATAATCTTTCTTCTCAAGATACAATTCAAACAGTGTTGTAACGATATAAATAATATTGAAGTCGGAAGAGTGCTCAAGAAAGCTTTCGAGCTGGGCAACTGCCAAATCCGTATTTCCAGTCTTTCCGTTTATGGATCCCGTCATGAACCTGACGTTTTCGGCTACATTGGGGAATGAGAACTTGCTGTATTCCTCCAAATAATATTTGGCACGTGTATAGTCACCTAAGTAGTAGTATGAATTGCATAAGGCAAAAAAAGCTTCCGCTTTAAAGCAACTGTCTCTATTGTCATTGCGAATCACATGTTCGCATAATTCAGAGCATTCTTTATACTGCCTTAACACATAGGCATGTACGCCAAGCTTATAGTAAAGCAGTATCTTTTCTTCGTGAGATAGGAAATTATCGTATTGAATGATGTTTTTTCCCGTATGATAGGTAGAATCGAGCTTGCTAAAGTCATCGCGATCCATTAAGTACTTATGTAAAATTCCTTTGGCAAAATACGTTTGGATACCGTGGTTTCGGGAGAAATCAATGATATGATTCAGCAAGGCCAGCTTCATTTCAGAGTCCGTGGTGTTAATTGCCGTTTGAAATAATTGCTCGATAAGGTCATAGCTGTCCTTGTGAGGGGATTCAAGGAACCGAAGCGCAACTTTGGCGGCAAGCGAAATATTAGCTAGTCGAATAGCTTCCATCAACATATCATGCAATACGTCAGGGCGCTGCTCCACATCAATATAGTGGCTCACGTATACTTCGTATGGTATACCAAGCACGTCGGCCAGCAATTGAACGGTTCTTAATTCCGGACGCTTGGTTTCACCACGTTCGATTCTGGATATCCCAGCCTTATCGACTCCTGATTGATGCGCCAATTGGCTCAGCGATAAATTCGCTTCTTCTCTATGCTGTCGGATAAGGTCGCCGATGGTTGTGTGCAGCAGCACATTCAGGTTTGATTCCATACCATCACCTTCCGATTAATATAAAAAGTTCGTTTGTTTCCCTAATATTACCATTAAAGATTGGGGATGTAAATACTTGTTATGGAAAAACTCTCGCAATTTGGAGATATTTTGTGTTGAACCATGTCGGGTGAAACCGGCGTTGGAAACTGCCGCCTTTGCCTTGAACCGCCGCTTGTCTTTCACCCGGAGAAAGCATGTCCGTTCCAACCTTTGCTTCACTCTCCCTTTCATTCAGAAGCAGTACAAGCGCTCTCTTGCTGTTTATAAGTGCAAAGTTGTCGGGCTTCCGGATGAGGAGGCAGGAAGCTGCCGTTCTGTCTCCAGCCTCAGGTCGTTGGGTATTGGTTAAGCGCTGGAAAAGACGCCGGCGCTCATGTTGTTTGGAGTTGCCGTCCAGACAAACTTATTATGTAGAGTAAGGGCGGAAGGAATAAGGCCTCTTATTTTATTGCTAAAATTTTTAGCACGAGTTTGTATAAGAAATGACCCGAGTATATACATTGTTAGCTGCAAATGATGTAGGCTACAATAGTCTTGAGCGAATGAATGAGAATGAGAATCATTATATCTAAATATGCTCTCTGTTCGCTACATTTACAGCATGCATGGGAGTGGATCGGTTTATGGGAAGGTCACGTCGGATGATGGCCATTTGGATGGCCGCATTGCTTATGATGATGATGGGTCTGACTGGTTGCGGAGCGCAAGGGGAGCCGGTTGGACAAGCGGCACAGCAGGAAAACAAAGGGAAGGTGCAGCAAAGCGCGGGCAAGCCGTCCGCAGGAACAAAGGCAAGCGACCAGCACTCAACCGACACTCGGATAGTGAAAGATGCGTTCGGCGAAGTGGAGGTTCCGGTCAATCCGCAGCGTGTGGCGGCTCTTTACTTGGAGGACTATGTCGTCGCATTGGGCCACAAGCCAGTCGTGCAATGGTACACGCATACGTGGGGCACGCAGGAGTATCTTAAGCTGGACGTGCCGTTGTTCGATATGGATGGCAGCATTGAGGCCATGTTGGAGGTAAACCCTGATTTGATTATCCTTCCTGGAGATCCGGATGCGGCCAAGTATGAGAAGTATTCCAAAATTGCGCCGACGTACTGGCTGCCGGGCGATGTCAATCAAAATATGCGGAAAACGCTTGAAACGATTGGCGATTTGCTCGGCGCCCCCGAGAAAGCCAAGGAAGTTCTGGCACAGTACGAACAAAAAGCGGAGGAAGCCAAAGCAACGCTGCAAAAAGCGGTTGGTGAAGAAACCGTAGCCGTAATACGGCAAAGCGGCAAAGATAAATCATTGGCTCTGTTTAGCGCCAATAAAGGCTTTATCGGTCCAACCTTGTATACGGATCTTGGCCTGGCGCCACATAAGCTAGCTGCAGACATGACAGATTATCATGCCAAGTTGTCGCTCGAGATCATCCCCGAGCTCGATGCGGATCATATTTTTATTTTCCCTTCGAACGGGGACTGGACGACGGATTATAATGTGGAGGCAATCAATGAATTAGAGAGCAATCCATTGTGGAAGAACCTTCCGGCCGTGAAAAACGGACATGTCTATAAGGTAGAACGTTCTCACTGGCAGACAACGGCAGTAACGGCAAAAATGATGCAGATCGATGATGTCGTCAAGATGCTTGTGAAGTAACGTGATTCGGTACTGGCAGTAATAAGGAAACCGATAGGGAAAGCTTTTCAACCGATGTTGGAGAGCTTTCTTTTCGTTTTATATTTATTGCGGGCCATTGAATGCTATTGATTATTTTTATGGTTTTGATTAAACTATGAATATAATTAAATTAAAATAATTCTAATTTAGAATTTTGCGATAAAGGACAACTTGGGAGGTGTAGACAACTATGACGATGACAGAGCGACTTGAAAAGATTAATCAGCAATTGATCAACAAAAATTACAAGCTGACCTCTCAGCGTGAAGCGGTAGTTCGAGTGTTGCTGGAGCACGAAAGCGATCATTTGAGCGCCGAGGAAGTATTCATGCTGGTGAAGGATAAATATCCCGAAATCGGACTTGCAACCGTGTATCGATCATTGGAGCTATTGTCCGAGCTTCATATCGTAGAGAAGATGAATTTCGGCGACGGAGTGGTTCGCTTCGACCTGCGCGGAGATGACCATGAACATATGCATCATCATATGATTTGCTCGGAGTGCGGAGCGGTGGAAGAGATTCAGGATGACTGGCTGTTGGAGCTCGAAGAGCGAATCGAACGCGAATTCGGTTTTAAAGTAACGGACCATCGTCTTGATTTCATAGGCAGATATCATACCTGCAAAAATAACGTCTGCAAAAAATCATCCGCGAAGAAATGTCAGGCCGTATCCTAACGATTCAACAGGGTACTGGATTTGGCGATGCCACTGGAGTTTTTCTCCAGTGGTTTTTTTTGCGTAAAGATATATTCCGGCTAACCGCAACGTATTCCGCCTACTGGTAGAAGCTCGAATCATCTGCATTGTATGATGAAGCGACCGATACTAGAAAAGGGGAATGGAAAGAACATGAGAGAAAGAAAAGTGTTTACGTTATTAGTTGTCGTGTCCATGTTATGGAGCATAGTCGGATGTGCCGGAACTGACTCGGGCCATGCAGTCAAGGAAGGGGAGACGAAGCCGATCTCAACGGATGAAAGGGACAGTGCGACCGCTTCGGCGTTTCCGCGGACAATCAAACATTTGAAGGGCGAGACCGTTATTGAAGCGCGACCGCTTAAAATCGCGACGCCCTATATCTCATTTGTCGATTATATGGCCGTTTTGGACGAATATCCGATTGCGGCGCAAGGAGTCGAAACCATTATGCACAATTTCCCAAGTCTAAGCAAGCGCGTGGCGGGGAAAGAAATGTTGGATCTCGGCATGGAGGTTAATCGCCCCGACCGTCATCTTCCCGCAAGCGGGAGATTGGCGGAAGACGCTGGAGCAAATTGCCGAGGTGATGGGCAAAGAGGAAAAGGCGAAAAGCGTGCTTGCCGAATTTGACCGCAAATCCGCTGAATATAAAGAAAAGCTTGCGTTTCGCAGTAAGGAGTCCGTCATGTTTGTCATGTACAGAGGAAAGGAACAGTTTGTGACCTGGAACGACGGCCGCTTCGATCCTTTCTACAAGGGACTCGGACTTAAGCCGGTGGATGGTGCTGATGCGGATGGGCAATTGTCGCTGGAAAGCTTGGCTGCGTTGAATCCCGATCATCTCTTTGTCATTAACAATTGGCAGAGTCCGATTCAAGGTGGCGTCAAGGAGGCCTTTAAGGATAGCAAGGTGTGGAACAGCATGAATGCAGTGATTCAAAACCGCGTGTACTTCTTGGAAGATCCTTCGCTGCCCGGACCGATGGCGCTTGCCAAAATCGACGGCATCGAAGAAATCATGAATGCAATGGGGAAATAGGGTGATGGCACGGTCAAAATCATTGTCATTTATGATCCGGCTGGCAGGCAAGCAGCGCGGCAAGCTCATATGGTCATGCCTGTGCTCTGCGGCCAGCGCCGTATTTGCGCTAATCCCTTTTATCATCGTATATCGGATGGCGGAAGGGCTTCTCCATCCACCCGTTGATGCGGCAGTGATCCAGCAGCTCATTCTGATTGCGTGCATAGCTGTATTGCTGCGCTTCGCCCTGATGGGGGCTTCGACGATGCTTGCGCATGCCGCTGCGTTTCATGTGCTGTACGACTTGCGTGTTCGTCTGATCGAGAAGCTGGGGAAGCTGCCGCTCGGTTTTTTTGGCGGGCAGAACTCCGGACGGCTCAACAAAGTGATTGCCGACGATGTCGAGCGCATCGAATCGTTCATCGTGCATCATCTGCCGGATTTGACGGCGTCAATCGTTGCGCCGCTTCTGACGGCAGCCTACTTGTTCGCTGTCGATTGGCGTCTGGCAATCGCTTCGCTGCTGCCGTTGCCCGCCGCGTTCGCCATACAGGGGCTCATGTCAGCCAGAGGGCGCAGAAGCGATGATATGCAACGAATGCACGACCTGTCGGAAGCGATGAACGGCGCCATTGTCGAATTCGTGCATGCCATGCCAGTCATCAAGTCGTACAATCAAACGGTGCATTCGTTCGCCCGCTATCGCCATTCGGTAGAGAGCTACGCGAGCTTATGGACGGAAATCGCACGCAAGAAAACGCTGCTTTATACGTTGTTTCAGCTGTTATTGGAATCGGGGCTGCTGTTCATTATGCCTGCCGGCGTCTGGTTGTGCGGGCAAGGCTCGATCACATTCCCGGTTCTGCTGCTGTTCCTGCTGCTTGGCGTCGGACTGACGGCGCCGCTTAGGCAAATATCAACATTGGGCCATATGATGCAGAACAATCTGGAAGGCGTCCGCCGGATAGAGGCGGTGCTGTCCGAAGAGGAGCAATCCGCCCCTTCGCCTGCTGAGGTCAACAGGCCGCAACGGTTTCAGATTGAATTCCGCCAGGTTCGATTCGCCTATGGAGAGCGGGAGGTGCTGAAAGGAATCGATCTGACGGCTGAGGATGGCACGGTTACCGCTTTTGTCGGTCCGTCCGGTGCGGGGAAGTCTACGGCTGCTCAGTTGATCGCCCGTTTCTTCGACCCTGCGGCTGGAGAAATTCGCTTGGGAGGCTTCGATCTCCGTTCCATACCGCCGGAGCATCTGATGGACCTCATATCATTTGTCTTTCAGGATGTTCCCATCGTCAGCGACACCGTAGCGGCCAATTTGCGGATGGGCAAGGAGGAAGCCAGCGAGCGCGAAATGATCCGCGCCGCGCAAGCGGCCCAAGCGCATGAGTTCATCACCGCGCTGCCGGAAGGCTACCATACGCAAATTGGCGAAGGCGGCGTTCCACTAAGCGGAGGAGAGCGGCAGCGTCTTGCCATCGCCCGCGCCATTTTGAAGAACGCGCCAGTCTTGATTTTGGATGAAGCCTTCGCTTTTGCTGATGCGGAGAACGAGGCCAAGATTCAGGATGCGTTAAGCAGGCTGATGCATGGGAAGACAGTTGTCGTAATCGCGCACCGGCTATCTACGATTATGGACGCGGACCGCATCGTCGTGTTTGACGGCGGGCGAGCAGCCGGAATAGGAACGCATGAAGAGCTGCTTCACAGTTGTCCATTGTATGCGGGGATGTGGCGAGCTCACCGGGATGCCGGGGAATGGTCGCTGGAAGGAAAGGAGGAGTCCGATGTTTAACACCATCCGCTTTATAACGGGACGCTCCGAAGGGCTGTTATCACGGGCGACTCTGTATACGGTGCTGGAAATGATTGCGAACGCCGCTCCCGCCGGTCTATTGTTTGCCGTACTGGCATCCCTGGTTCAGGGGCAGGCATCGCCAGAACAGATTTTGTGGTGGACGCTCATACTAATTGGTTTGTTCGCCATACAAGCCTTGTTCTCCAGTCTCGGCCAGATCGAAGCGCAGAGCAAAGGCGCTTCGATTATGAAGGATGTGCGTCTGCGGCTGGGCGAGCATTTGCGGAAGCTGCCGATGGGGTTCTTCGCCCGCCGGGATCAAGGAGACATCAGCCACACGCTGCTGGCCAATGTAGATGAAGTGGAAATGATACTGACCCATTTGTTCAATCAGGTCATCGGCTCAATCATCCTGCCCGTCGTCAGCGCGGCGTTCCTGCTGGTCGTCGATTGGCGGCTGGCGATTGCCGTACTCGTATCCGTGCCGCTGGCGCTGCCTCTCCTGTATTGGTCCCAGAGTCTGATGAACCGGCGGAGCAAGCAGCGGCAGGAAGCCGCTGCCGCCGTGCATGCACGGTTGCTCGAATACGTGCAGACGATTCGGTTAATCAAAGCCAACAATCAGACGGGACAGCGCTTCTCACGGCTGGATAACGCCATGGCCCGGCTGCGGGACGACAGCATTCGGGTGGAGGCGATGACGTCTCCGGTTGTCATGCTGTTCTCCATCGTCTTGGAGCTTGGATTTGTGTTTCTGCTGCTGGCCGGTTGTTATTTGCTGGAAGGGGGCGTGCTGGATACGGCTTCCTTCCTCATCTTCTTGGTCGTCAGCATGAAGTTCTATCAGCCGCTGCGGTCGGCTGGCGCGGCTTTGACACAGATGCGTTATATGGCTTCGGCGGGAGATCGCATACGCGGCATATTTGCCGAAGCTCCACTGGCAGAGCCTGAACGGCCGCAACTCCCCGTTTCCTTCGAGATCGAGTTTTGCGATGTGCGTTTTCGGTATGGGGAGAAGGAAGTTTTGCAAGGGATTGATTTCAGAGTGCCGGAGCGCGATCTGGTTGCCCTCGTGGGCCCGTCAGGCGCAGGCAAATCGACAATAGCAGGCTTGGTGTCGAGGTTCTGGGATGTAGCGGGCGGAGCCGTGCGAATCGGGGGCGTCGATGTGAGAGACATGCGCAGCGAAGTACTGCTCGCTATGGTCAGCACCGTACAGCAGCAGCCTTACCTATTCAATGAAACGATCGCAAGCAATATTCGGATGGGGCAGCCGGGAGCATCACATGAAGAGGTGGTGAAAGCGGCTAAGGCGGCGCACTGCCACGAGTTCATTGAACAGCTGCCGCAAGGCTACGATACGGTGGCAGGAGAGGGAGGAGCGGCGCTGTCCGGAGGGGAGAAGCAGCGCATATCCATCGCCCGGGCCATCCTGAAGAATGCGCCGATCGTCATCCTTGACGAAGCGACCGCTTCGCTCGATCCGGAAAACGAGGCGTACCTGCAGCAGGCTATAGCCAAGCTGGCTTACGATAAGACAGTGCTTGTTATCGCCCATCGTCTGAAGACAATCCGCTGCGCAGACCGGATCTTGGTCGTGGATCAAGGCCGAATTGCGGAAGCAGGCAAGCATGAGGAGCTGCTGGCAAAAGGCGGCTTGTACAGCAGGCTGTGGCAGGAGCAACAGCGGCTTGGGGGATGGAGAATCAAGGGTGGAAGAATCTCATAGAACCGCTTCTGAGAGCTTTTCAACCACGGTTGAAAAGCTCTCTTTTTATTTTTCGCGGCATAGTTGCCGGATACGTTGAAGCCGCCATTATGAAGCAAGCGGGGCACAGAGAACACACAAAAAAAGCGCATTCCGCGAGGAATGCGTCATTATATCAACCGCAGCAGCGCAATAATCAATACGCCTGCAATCATTGCCCACATCGGGCTCTTGGCGAACCAAGCGGTCAGGCTCGCGACGGCCACAGCCACGTAAAAAGCCCATTCAATCTTTCCTTCCACCATGGGATGGTAGAAGATGGCGGGCGCCACTAATGCGGCAAATACGCCGATAGGCACGTAACGGAAGCCTTGTTCAATTCGCGGCGATACTTTGATATACCGGCTGAGCGCCATGCTCGGGTAGCGGGTCAGATACGTCGCGGCCGCGGCCACGCAGATGACGATAAAGATAGTGTTGGAGGTCATTTCGAGTACACTCCTACAGCAAACGCGGCCGCAGCTCCGGCAAAAACAGCCCCGGATGTCCCGAACCATTGGTAGGCGGCAACGGATGCGATTACGGCCAGCCCGGCAGCCAAGAAATGACTGCGATGCTTCAGCATGGCGATAAGCAGTCCGAGAAACGCCGCTGTAAAGGCGAAGTCCAGTCCGAAGCGGGCCGGGTCTGCAATATACCCTCCCAGCTGATATCCGATCGCAGCGCTCAGCACCCATGCCAGCAGCACGACCAAGCCGGCACCGGCCATATATCCAAGGCCCAGCTTCCCTTGCCTCGCCTGCATCGTGCCGACGCTATAGCTTTCATCCGTAATGCCATACGACAACCAGATCAGATGCCCGCGATGCATCGGGGCGAGATCGCGGCCAAGCGATAATCCATATATAATATATCGAGCGTTAATGAGAAAAGTGCTGATTGCAATCGTCCATAGTGTGGCATCCTGCTGAAGCAAAGACAGAATCGTAAATTGTCCCGCTCCGGCAAACACAAACAGAGACATCGATACGGTTTCCAACCATGTAAAATGATTGGCATTGTTCGCCAGCGCGCCAAATGCAAGCCCATAAGTGAATACGCCAAGCGCAAGCGGCAACACATCGGATATGGCTTTCATAAAACCGTTTCGCAATGGAATTTCTTTTGTTATTGTAGATGATACAAAACCGTCCATCCTCGATTGCTCCTCTAATATGCTATAATAACTCCCGAGATATAATATAGCATATCTATTGTGGCGGTCAACTGATATTTCGTCGAAATTTAATCATTTTTTATGTAAAGTGTTTAATTTTGGTCACATTATGCTAGCCATGGAGGTAATTATGGAAAAGGACTTAATCTCTGACCGTATCGGCAAGCGTTTGCGCCATTATCGGCAGCAATTGAATATGACTTTGGACGACTTGGCCGAGCTCACCGGCGTCAGCAAGCCGATGCTCGGACAGATTGAAAGAGGCAGCTCCAATCCGACCGTCGCCACCCTGTGGAAGATTGCTTCCGGGCTTCAAGTTCCTTTAACCGCATTCATCTTCGAGAATCCTTCCTTAAAGGTCGTCCGCGCAGAGGACCAGCCCCAATTCCGGGAAGACAACAAGCGGTTCGAGGCCTACAATACATACGCAGCGCCTGGCATATCGCTGGAAACGTTCCGCGCTCGATTGCTCCCGGGCTGCTCTTATCAATCAGAGCCGCATGGGCTCGGGGTGATCGAATCCGTCACCGTGTTTGCGGGGACGCTGACGATCGAAATCGGACCGGAGACAAGCACGCTTGGAAAAGGAGACGCGATTTCCTTCTCCGCGGACATGGGTCACATCTACAAAAACAACTTGGAAGAAGTGTGCGAGATATCGGTATCGATTCTCTATTCCAATGTATCCACCAATAAGACTTCCATTTGACATGATGCACAAATGCCCTTGATGCTCCAAATACAAGATCGCCAAGGGCAGGGATGGTGCCTTTCATTTCACAAAATACTGCTCAGCGGAACGAAGTGACGAGTCCATTCAACAGAGTTCTTACGTCATATTGATATTGATTGATGGGAGCGATCGGCTTCTTGATGCCCAATAGCGTATACACGGCGATTCTTGCGGCTCTGACCGAGTATTCTTCGGTAAATACGACATCGTCCGGAACTTTGCAGAATTGTCCGACGAATGCCAGATTCGTCGAGCCCTGCGGAACGACCTGAGGCCGGTCGCCGACCGCGCGCGGCATGAATTGGGCCGTGATATACGGCATCATGCAAGGGATGCAATTGGCGGACTGAATAATCGCGTCCATGTCTTTATCGAATTTAAGATGCTGCAGAAGCTCTGTCAGTATTTCCTCGCCGGTACATTCAGACATTTTTTTCTTCACGTAGTCGCCGGTATTGTCCGGGAAGAGGCCGTAGCCCCAGAACACCTTGACATGCTCCGGCTGGTTGCGGAAGTGAGGTTGATCGCCAGAACAATCGACATCAGCCAACTGGACTCTTTAAAGGTCACCAAAGAGCCTGTTCCTGCCTTGTTGCGGGAGAAGGCTTCCATCAGGTCGAAGAATCTTGAATCCTGGCATGTTACGGTGAAGGACTCCCACTTCGAACCCTCGATGTTATCGTCGAAGGAAGAAGGATTGCCCAATCCGGGCTTTTTGGCGGCGATCCGGTCCCACAGCTTCCAAGAGCTGCCTTTGCCGTTTAAGCTTGGGGCCTTGGTCATCGAACCGAGGCTGTAGCCTTCCGTCATCGATCCATTCGTGACGATAACCAGGTCTCCTTCATTGAGCTCGATGGTTCCTGCCGCGCCTTCTTTTACATAATGAATCTTCGTTACGGTAATATCGCTTGAATCTTTGAAATCAAGATCGGTTACCGTGCATTTCATATTAAAATCGACGCCATGTTCCGTTAAATATTTCTGTATCGGAAGCGTAAGCGAATCATGTAGATTGTAAGGAGTTCTCGTTACCCCTTCAAGCGTCTGGATTCTTGGGAATTCATGCATGAAGCGAATCATATACCGTTTGAGCTCTACTACGCTATGCCAAGGCTGGAATGCGAACGTAGTCGCCCACATAAACCAGAAGTTCGTCTCGAAGAAGTGGGGGCCGAAGCGATGGCTAGCGGAATAATCAATATTCGGCGACTGTATGATTTTTAGTCATTTGTTAAAAAGTGTATAAATTACAAACAAGATGCACGATTATCGTTTACTGCATTTTGTGCTCATATCGAAGCAGCGCTCTAGCGAAATTGCCTTCGACTAAGTCGTATAACTTTTTAATCAGCACTTCCGGATCTTCCTTCATTCCGTGCTCCATCCATTGAATAACCAGACCGGTAAAAGCAAGCGTATAGAAATTGGCGATAAATTTCTTATCCGCTTCCTCAACCTCCATATCGTTCGAAACTTCGTTAACGACACCCATCATCAATTCGTTGGTGACGCTATACAAATAATGGTCCAGATGGTTTCTTGCTAATGAATTGAGCGTATTGACACAAAATGCTTTGTTATTTTCAATATAGAGGAAAATTTTGCGGAGTCCATGTGTCCATGTATGATAGCTTCTATATTGGGCGATGCTCTCAACGGCTTCCGTCTTATAGACCCAACCGAGCAGATCGTATATATCTTGAAAGTGGTAGTAAAAGGTTTGCCTGTTCAAGCCACAGTTGTCCACGATATGCTTAACAGTAACTTTATTGAACGCAACATGGTTCATGACTTCCTTGAGCGAGGTTGCAAGCGCTTTTTTCGTTATTCGTGAACTGGACATTCCATCACCTGCCCGTATAAGTATAAAAGTTGAATTTATGCTTATTATACCCACAAACGGATAGCGCTACAATGACTCGGGTTGACAAGGCAGGGGTGGTTGGACATCCGGCCATTCTCCCAACGACTCAGACTGAGCAGGCAAAGGCGGTCAAAGCGGGGGTTAACCGGACAAAAGGACTTTTTGAAGCTGCATCTGCAGACAGAAATATTTACCGCAAATGATTGCGCTGAATCATCAAAAAAAATGCTTGACAGATGAACGGCCTTTGTTAAAATAAAACTCTAGCCTTTAAATGATAATGATTATCAATATCATTATATATTGTTAAGGCTCGCCCATATCCAGTGTCGCTCCGGCACTGCATTAACGTACATAAAGGTGGTTGCACAGATGTCAGCAGATGGAGTGGTTCATCCTCCAATATCCGGGACAGTCAAGTCCTCACGATTTATCATCGCAAGCGGGATGCTAATGATAGGGGCGATATTGCTTGCAGTGGGCTTTGTCGCTTCGATTTCATATGGCGCAGCCGACGTCGGTTTCCGCGATGTATGGAATCTGATTTTTTCGTATAATGCCGATTCGGCTTCGCACTTGCTCATCTATGAATTGCGGATGCCGAGGGCAGTGAGCGGAATATTTGTCGGCGCGTGCCTTGCTGTGTCCGGCGCGATCATGCAGGGCATCACCCGCAATCCGCTGGCCACTCCATCGATTATGGGACTGTCTCAAGGTTCGGGGCTGGCGATTGCCATCGCTATGATTGTTTTGCCGGCCATGAGCTACTTTGAAATGGTCATCTTTTCTTTTGCCGGAGCGTCGGTGGGAGTTATGGTCGTATACGCGATCAGCGCGTTGTCTCCAGGCGGGATGTCGCCGGTTAAGCTCGTTCTCGCCGGAACGGCGGTAAGCTCGCTGTTCGGCGCGCTATCGTCCGGGCTGGCCATTTACTTCAAAATCGCGCAGGACATCAGCTTCTTCGCAGCGGGCGGATTGACGATGGTGCGGTGGGAAGCCATTGAGATGCTGGTTCCCATAAGCGCGGTCTGCCTTGCGCTGGCGATAGTGCTGTCACGATATGTAACTGTGCTCAGCTTCGGCGAAGAAGTGGCAGCAGGACTGGGGCAGCGTACGGTACTGGTTAAGACGTTATGCACGCTCGTCGTGTTGTTCATGACTGGGGCGGCCGTATCGGTGGCTGGCGGAGTGGGCTTCGTAGGGTTAATCATTCCCCATATTGTCCGTTCGATTGTGGGGGTGGATTATCGGTTGATTATTCCTTGTTCCGCGGTATTCGGCGGAGTTCTCGTGACGTATGCGGATATTGCATCCAGATGGTTCAACGCGCCTTATGAAACGCCTATCGGCGCGGTAACCGCCGTCATCGGGGTTCCATTTTTCCTGTATCTGGCGCGTAAAGAAGGGAGGAGCTTATGATGCGGTCTTCGCGGTCGGCCACGAATGGACGCGCTCCTCTCGTGATGGGATTGCTTGCCGCCGTTATTGTGGCCGTTTTTTTAATCAGTCTGAATTCAGGCTCGATTCCCATGTCTCCGCTTGAAGTATTGAAGACGCTGTTCGGCGGCGGCACCCCGCAGCAGGAAACAGTTCTGTTCCAATTTCGGATGCCGCGCATGGTCATTGCGCTGCTCATCGGCTGCGGGCTGGCTGTATCAGGCGTCATTTTGCAGGGGTTGTCACGGAATGCGCTGGCTGACCCGGGGCTGCTGGGAATTAATGCAGGAGCCGGGCTGGCGGTTGTGCTGTTCATGTACTTGGTGTTCGACACGAAGGAGATTAAGAGCGTGCTGCCGGCGATGGCGATTCCCTTGTTCGCTTTAGCGGGAGCGGGTGCGACTGCCGTGCTCATTTTTACGCTGGCTTGGAAGCAAGGGATTACGCCCATCCGGTTGATTCTGGTCGGGATTGCGGTATCCGCCGGACTCGGTGCGGTAAATACGGTCATATCCCTGAAAATGGACAATGCCAGCTTCATGTATGCCGCCGTCTGGTTAGCGGGCAGCTTGTGGGGAACGAGCTGGGCGTTCGTTATCGCCATTCTCCCTTGGATACTGGTCTTAGTTCCGTATGCCATGTGGAAAGCCCGGTATCTCAATGTGCTCAATCTTGGAGATACGCTGGCCTGCGGCGTCGGGGTGCGCGTGGAACGCGAACGCGGCAAATTGATCTTTGCGAGCGCGGGGCTGGCCGGGGCTTGCGTAGCGGCTGGAGGAGGCATTGGCTTTGTCGGCCTGATTGCGCCGCATATCGCCCGCAGGCTGGTCGGCCCCAAGCATCAGCTGCTCATTCCTGCCGCGACATTGATCGGGGCGCTGCTGCTGCTGGCGGCAGACTGGCTAGCGCGGAATGTCCTTAGCCAGGCTGAAATTCCGGTCGGTATCGTCATCTCTGTACTGGGGACGCCGTACTTCCTGTATCTATTGATGAAAGCCAAGACATAGGCAAGGGACGGCGCAACTATAAAATGAAAAGAAACGGGGAGAATGAATATGATGAAACGGTTTATGAACTTGACATTGATTTTTATGCTTGCTCTTATCTTTACAGGCTGCGGCCAGAAGGCAGCGGCTCCGACGGCTGGCAGCCAAGATAGCGCAAGTCAACAGACCGAGGGGTCAAAAGAAAAGGCCGAGGCGAAGCAGGAGGAACAATTCAAAACGGTCAAAACATCGCGCGGGGAAGTGAAGATTCCGACTAATCCGCAACGAGTCGTCGACCTTGCCTATGCGACCGAAGAGCTGCTGATTATGGGCATCAAGCCCGTTATGTCTTCATCTGGCCCCGATCTGAAGGATTACTTGAAAGACAAGCTTGAAGGAGTGACGCTTGTTGATGCCGGCTCCGTAAAGGTGGAAGATGTAATGGCGCTCAATCCGGATCTGATTATAACGAGCGGCCGCACGGAGAAGCTGTACGATCAGCTGACGCAAATTGCGCCAACGGTTCAATTGGAAGGCGATTTTTACACGTGGCGCGAACGCTTCCCGGAAATGGCCAGCATTTTGGGAAAAGAAAAAGAAATGAACGAATGGCTTGCGCAATATGACGAGAAAGCGAAAAAAATCGGGGACGAAATAAAAGCGAAGACGGGTGATGCAACCTTTGCGCTTTATGTTGCGAATGCTTCCCAATACCGCATTTACGGCAAGGCTTTGCTGGGAGACGTACTATTCACTGACTTGAAGCTGCCAATGGGCGAGGGGGCGCCGCAAGAGAAAAGTGTAGAAATTGTATCCCTCGAAAATCTATTCAAGTTCGATCCGGATTATATTTTTTTGGGGCTGTATGGAAGCAACCTTGCCGTGGCGCAGAAAAAGCTGGACGACATGCAAAAATCCGAACTGTGGGGCAAGCTGAAGGCGGCAAAAAACGGCCATGTTTATATGCTGGACAACCCGACATGGTCACTGGGCACGTTCCCGCTCGGCAAAGAAAAAGCGCTTGAAATGGTGCGCGACACCGTATTGAAATAAGAGAGCCGCAAGACTCCCTAACCCTCATGCGCCAACTAATGAATATATGTTCACGAAGCACACCAATTGCAAAGAACAACAATTGGTGTGCTTCCGTTTTGTTACCAGCGTGTTTCAATAGCAAGTACGTGGCGGATAGAACTGTTGGTGATAAGGGCAATTGGTTTGTTGAAAATGTGGCTGAGGCTGCATGGAGTGTGGCTGCTGCATGAACGCTCCGCCTTCTTCCCCACTATTATGACAGTTTGCTGGAGGACCGATCACAACGCTCTTTTTAATAGGCGCCAACGTTTCTTTTACCTTATCCACATTCAAGCAATAAGAATGAGCAAGAATTTCTGGTGGCGTCAAGCGCAAAATATCCGATCCGAAGATAACCTCAGGAGTCGGAGCATCGAAAATAGCGATAAGATGGGTGTGGTCTTTATTGGCAATCTCATAATGCCACCATCCTTGAGGAACATTAACGACTTGGCCAGGCTTAATTAAGTATTTTAACAGCTGATTGGTGAAGGGGTTGATAAAACTGACAGCTACTTCTCCTGTAATGCAATATACGAGTTCATTTGCGTTCTGATGAATATGGGGTTCGATCATATTGCCTGCACTTAAAAAGATATCGAGCAGAGAAGTGTTTCCAAGACTGTTCAATTGATTTACCCCTAATACATTGATATAGTTCTGAGCGTCCTTCTTGAAGTAGAGGGATTGGTTCACATCATAAGCAAATTCGACATCAGGTGTAGCATAATTCACGTGAGAAGTCGTCATGTTTTGTTCCTGCCTTTTTAATGAGATATTTGCAATATCATATGTGTTTGCCTAAGGTGTGTGCCCATTCCCTTACTCGTACGCAAAGCTCAAATACGAAGACTGTCAGGCCGCATGGTATTAGCAGCTAGGGGAATTCGGGTCCGGCAAGAAAGTAGGTATTGAAAGGGCTGCATCGTTTATATTACAATATAATTAATGATGATAATCATTCTCATACGTATGAGAATGGACATTCTCGAGATGCAGTGGGATAAAAATGATAGATTTCGAAGGGCCATAGCCATCCCATTGGAAAATATACAGTGAAGTGTACAAAGTGGGCGGTTTCGAGCCGTGGACACGGCTGCCTCCCAGTCCTAATAATTAATGAGGAAGGAAGAACGCATCATGAATTCGTTATATCCGATTTTGACGGTTGCTTTAATGCTTGCAGGAGGGTTTTGTTTGTGGCTGGCCCTGGATCATGATCGGCGTTACAAGAAGTGGAACAGAAGCGAATCGCCAGAATAAGGCGCTTGTTGAGCCCTCTTTGGTCGATACCGCAACAAATACAGGCGGGAGGGTATCCGCTGGCAGACCTTGCGTTCCCCTGTGAATCCTTGTCATCACCACGCTAGATGACTTGATTTCAACAAGCGAAAGGTTGTGGACCCTTCCAATGTTTCCCCCTCTTCTCGCACTAATATCCAATTCTACGACCTCCATAAAAACGATATGGATCCCTTTCAAGATTATCCTGCGCTGCACGGTGTTCGCTTTCCGCTTGAATCATAAAAAAATAGATAGCTAAAAGTGGAAGCATTACATTATATTCAATATAGTCGACAATCAAGATTGCAGTCGCTCATTCAAGAGGAGGCGTATTCATGGATAATCCGATAACAGATATAAACTGGACCGGAAAAACGGAAATCATTGATGATTTAGCCGCGCAAGGGAGCTCCTTAACTGTATGCTCCTTGGAATCCGGACTCGAGGCAGAGGTAATCAAGATCGATACGGATGCGGCAAGCTATGTGCTCAAAGTGTGGAACAAGGGCTCCAGACCGGACGTTGGTTACCAATATCGTTTATTGCATACGCTATATGAGCGGGGACTGGCCGTCTCCAAGCCGTTCGGCTGGGGAGCGAATTCTAATGGCGAGAGTGTCTTGCTGACAAGTTATGACGGGATTCCTGTTCTGAAGGTGAACAAACAGAAAATGACGGAGATCGCGCATATATTATCGAACATACATAAAGTTCCGACGGAGGAGCTGGATGATTCACTCCTGCGAAAATATGATTTTATTCGTTATTTTTATCCGGAAATAGAACAGTTTCCAGAGCTGCATCATCAATTGACGCATCTTGTGGAGAATGCAAATATTAGACAAGACACGCTTATTCACGGTGATTTCAACTTGGGGAACATTCTGGAAAATGAGGGGCAGTACAGGGTGATCGATTGGACGAACGGTCAACTAGGGGATCCAAGGTATGACGTTGCTTGGTCGGGGATTTTAATGCGGATATATGCAGGGGAGCGGCAGCACTCTGTCTTTCTGTCTGCGTATGCAGCGGAAAATAAATTAGTTTCTGATGAGAAAGAACGGTTCGAGGCCATGGCTTGCCTCAGGTGGATTTTGCTCGACAAGCTGGCGGGGCTCCCCAAAAGAGCTGACACAATGAAGCGTGTAAAAGATATCATCAAAAAGAACGCGCATCTGAATGAAAGTATCGATCTTCTATTATAATAGGAAGCGAAACATTCATCCTGGTAAGCGGACGTACCAAAAGGGAGAGGTATGCGTGTTCATTAAATTCATACAAGTTTAACGCACTCATTGCAGGAATCTGGAGCGCTCAAGCAAGCTATGATCAATTCATGAGCAGAGAACATGATGAGATTGTGGAGCCATGCGCGTCCGATTGGCTAGGCGGAGATTAAGGGCGTTAAAACTGCAGAGCTATGGGGGCATAGCCCCCAACACTCTGTAATAGCCCGTTGTTGCTGTCGCTTACGACGGCATGCTTGCAAGCAACAGCTTGTCGAACCATATTATTTGCAACTTCCCTATTATGGGCCTTGCCATTACAGCCACTCGTTGAATTTGCGAATGTACCATTTCTTAACCAATTGTGTCAGCACGCAGTAGCCGAGCAACGTGCCCGCCAGCCATGGGAAGTATTCCAAAGGAAGCGGCTGCAGGCCGATACTTGCGCCAAAACCCGAGAACGGGACAAAAATTCCCGCAATCATGACGGCACAGGTCAGCAATAATACAGGCATGCTTGCTCTGCTTTGGATAAACGGTATTTTCTCGGTACGAATCATATGCACGATTAACGTCTGCGAGAGCAGCCCTTCGATAAACCAGCCGGAATGGAACAACGTTTGCTGATCGATTGAATTGGCTGAGAAGATATACCACATCAATGCGTACGTAGTGATATCAAAAATGGAGCTGATCGGGCCGATGAATATCATAAATCTGCCGACGGACTTCGAATCCCATTTCTTAGGCTTGCGTAAATACTCCTTATCCATATGGTCCCAAGGAATGGAGAGCTGGGAAATGTCATAGAACAAATTTTGAATCAGCAGATGAAGCGGCAACATCGGCAGAAACGGGATAAAGGCGCTTGCGACCAGCACGCTGAATACGTTGCCGAAATTCGAGCTTGCCGTCATTTTAATATATTTGATCATGTTTCCGAATGTTCTGCGTCCCTCGATTACGCCGCGCTCCAGCACCATCAAGCTTTTTTCGAGCAAGATGATGTCTGCCGATTCCTTGGAAATATCGACAGCGGTATCCACGGAGATGCCGACATCGGCTTCCTTGAGCGACACGGCATCATTGATGCCATCGCCCATAAATCCGACCGTATGGCCTTTGCTTTTCAGGACGCGGACGATGCGCGCTTTTTGCAATGGATTCACTTTGGCAAATACATTGGAACGCTCAGCGAGGTCAGCCAATTGTTGATCGGTCAACAGCTCGATTTCATGTCCCAGCACGATATCACTGATTTCGAGCCCGACATCCTTACATACTTTGCGGGTAACCTCCGCGTTGTCGCCGGTGATGATTTTAACTTCCACGCCGCTGTCGTTCAGTGCCCGGATGGCCTCCCGCGCCGTTTCTTTCGGCGGATCGAGGAAGCCGATATATCCGGCCAGCACGAGATCCTGTTCGTCCTTGACGCCATATGGCTCGTCTGTTGCCGCGGTGTGCTTGATGGCAACGGCAATGACGCGGAGGCCGTCCTTATTCAAGCTGTTGACGAATCGCTGCGCCTTGTCAGCGCGTTCCGCCGTAAGGGGGACGATGTTCCCGTTGTCGGACACATGTGAACAGATCCCAAGAACTTCTTCCATCGCTCCTTTACAGATGAGCAGATGTCCATTGCCCCGCTTCTCCAGTACGACGGACATGCGGCGGCGGTTGAAGTCGAACGGGATTTCATCGATTTTTGTATAGTTTTTCTCCGCGCCCAATACATCCGTAAGCTCCGCATGCTCCAGTACTGCCACATCCAGCAAGTTCTTCAGTCCCGTCTGGTGGTAGCTGTTCAAATAAGCGTATTCCAACACTTGATGGTCCTCTTTGCCGTTGATGTCCAGATGCCGTTCCAACACAATTTTGTCTTGGGTTAGGGTTCCGGTTTTGTCTGTGCATAAGATGTCCATCGCTCCGAAATTCTGGATTGAATTCAGCCGTTTCACGACCACTTTATTGCGCGACATGATAGCAGCGCCCTTGGCGAGATTGCCGGCGACGATAACCGGCAGCATTTCCGGCGTCAGCCCGACCGCGATGGATAAGCCGAAGAAGAGCGCTTCCCACCAATCGCCTTTCGTAAAACCGTTAATGAAGAAGATGACGGGGACCATAATGAGCATAAAGCGAATCAGCACGAAGGTAACGCTCTTGACGCCTTTGTCGAAGCTCGTAAGCGGCGGCTTGCCGATTAAGGTGCTGGCCATGGAGCCGAAATAGGTATTGTCGCCTGTTGAGACGACGACAGCGGAGGCCGAACCGCTGATCACATTTGTGCCCATATAGCACATATTGTTCAGTTCCAGCGCATTGGCGGGCGTCTGTTGTTTGCGATTGCGCGCCAACTTCGAGGCCCCTTGCGGCAGCGTATCCAGCTTTTCCACGGGCATCGCTTCCCCCGTCAAGGCGGATTCTCCGACATGCAGATCCTTCGAGTGAATCAGTCTGACATCGGCCGGCACCATATCGCCTGCGGACAAATGGATGACATCACCGGGGACGAGCAGTTCCAGGTCAATTTCTTTGCGCTGGGCCTGCCGGCTCACCGTTGCTGTCGTTTTGACCATCTCCTTCAGCTTTTCGGCGGTTCGCGCGGAACGAAATTCTTGCGTGAACGTAATAATGACGCTGACTGTGACCATGGTTGCAATAATGACCACGGCTTCGATGTCCTCATCGACGATATAGGAGAACAAGGCCAAGGAAAGCAAGATTAAAATAAACGGATTTTTGAAGCAGGCAAGCAACTGCACATACCAAGCCGGCGTTTTTTCGTGCGCCACCTGATTTTTTCCGTATTTGTCCAATCTTTTATTTGCTTCGATATCCGTGAGACCTGCAGAACGGGTGTCCAGCTCTTCCATCACATCATCTTCATGGGAGATGGAAGCGTGAATGAGCCGTTTGGCGATTTCGTGATTTTTCTTATCTTTGTCTTTTGCATGATGTTTCATTTTCTTATCTCCTCTCTGCACAGCGCATGTTCGGTTGAGGGAGGCCGTTCCGCTTAAATGCAAAAAAAGCTCTCCCCGTTGAAGGGAGAGCAAGTGCTCCGGACATTCAGCATGCACCTGCATGTTTCATTTACGCATACTCAAATACACCCAGCTGCATCCGCAGTTTGAATGGAAATAAAAGTATGGGAACACGCAAGAGCATGGCAAAGCCGGCTCTCCTTCAGTACAGGATGTTCGGTTGAACTTACATAATCGGCTGGCTGGTCCACTGTCCAAGGATATTCCCCCCTTTGCAAAATAAAAACCCTCCAGGGGACCTAGAGGGTTAGAAAAGCACGCAAAAAAGCTTCCGTATCCCCCTGGTCGAGTTTTGGCACTATACAACGTAAAGAGATGCAATGTCTCTTAGCCACCTTAAGAAAAGCCTTAATCCGGCAGTTCCTGTTCTACCCATGGGCATCTTTCGATATTTCTGGGCAGTGGCCTCTGTTTGTATAGGAGCCTCACCTAACGAGGACTTATTGAATTCCTTGTCATCTTAAGTCTTACATTTTCATTTGTCAAGCCATTTTTTTGCGGGGAAGCGCTGATGCTGTGTATGCAGTTCGGTAAATAGGAGAAGAATGGGCATGACAAGCAGATTTGTCAGGTTGACAATCGGAGCAGCAAGAAGTACGATTTCTTTGTTAGCATTTTACTTATTCCGTTCGGCAAAGGGGGTATGCGCCATGGACAGCAGTGACAGTCGATTATCGCACGCAGAACTGCTTATTACGAGGAGCGGGGAGGAAGAGCGCTCGCATGGCTGCTGCCGCCAACCGATTTCAAGGCTGGGAACAGCAAGCTGATTGTTTTCTCCCCAGAAAGGGGAAATGCCATATGACCTACTCAACGTTCGGAAGACACGTCGCAGCTGATCTATGGGAAGTTGATTTTGACCGGATTAATAATGCCGGATTTTTGCAAAACCAGCTGATCGCAGCCGCGGAACGATGCGGAGCGACCGTGTTGTCCGTGTCGGAACGGCAATTTGAGCCCCAAGGGGCTACCGTGCTTTTGTTATTGTCAGAAAGCCATCTTTCGATCCATACGTACCCGGAAAGAGGGTTTGCGGCGTTGGATTGTTACACCTGCGGGGACACGGTCGATCCCGAAATTGCCATTCACTATTTGATCTCTGTGCTCAAGCCCAGAACGTATTATGTGAAGAAGCTAATCCGGGGAATTGGAGAAATAGGAGAAGAACCGCCAGCGATGAATTCTATGCAGGCGCCTTAAATGCGTAGATGATTTATCTAAAGCAGATCCAGAATGATCCAGAATGCGCTCGGAGGATGGGGCTGTTCAAATAGGTTGATGTGACATGTATACGATACAAGCGCAGGATATGAAAGCTTGCAAGCTCTCCTTTTTCGGGGGAGCTTATTTTAGCTTGATTGCAGCTCGTCTGAATGAGCTATCGCTAGACTCGTGGGATAATATGACATATACTTGATTCATTAAGAACCACATACATAAGATAGAACCATATAAAGCGATTTGAGGTGATTACGTTGGAAGTTCAGATGAAAACGGTCACTCCGATCTTCCGGATGTTTAACGTAGAGAAAGCGAAAGAGTTTTATATTGAGTTTCTGGAATTCAAGGTGGATTGGGAGCATCGGTATGAGCCTGACCTTCCTTTGTACATGCAAGTTTCCTGCGGTGAGTGCGTCATTCATCTATCAGAGCATTATAACGATTGTTGCCCGGGCTCTGCCATCCGAATTGCTGTTGATAATATTGAATACCTGCATGAACGACTCACAACAAAGCAATATAAACATGCCCGTCCCGGATTGGATCACGACGATAAATCACTGTCTATTACGGATCCCTTTGGCAACCGTGTTCATTTTTTTGAGTCTCAATCCTCTAGGACATGAAGCAATTCGAAATTGAAATCAGGGCCGCAGCAGAGAGCGAATGGGAGGAAGTGTGGAACTTGCTTGAGCGCAGAGGAGCAACTGATTCCAAGGAACTAGCCGCATCCCGGTTTCGCTCCATTGTTCAGAATGAACAGCACTATTTGCCTGTCGCGGCTGTAAATAAGAAGCTCGTAGGGTATGGTTGGGCGCAAAATTATGGACCTCATTTACGGTCGGGACAACAGCTGTTCCGATTGCATGACTTGTTTGTGCTCGAATCTTACAGGAATAAACGGATTGCCGCCTTTCTTTTTGAAAGGATGAAAGAGTGGTCGCGGCTTAACGGAGCATCATGGTTGCAGTGGAATGCAAATCCCGAATCTGCGAGTTTTTATTTGCGTTTAGGATATCAGCCTATTCCAGAGGAAGATGAAGGATTTCCCTTTTTTGAAATCGAATTTGCCGTAAAATAGCAAGTACGAGGGTTGATTCCGAATTTCCAAAACGAGGTTCAAGGTGGTGTATCTCAATGAAACGCATCTATCTGATAAGGCATTGCCAGGCCGAGGGACAAGAGCCACAGGCTCCGTTGACAACGGAGGGAGTAAGGCAAGCGGAGGAACTAAGGGAGTTTCTTGCTCACCGGGGTATTGAACGAATCGTTGCCAGCCCTTATTTGAGAGCGGTTTCGACCATCCGTCCCTTAGCTGAATTGCTGCAAATCCCAGTCCATACGGATGCCAGACTTCAGGAACGAGTGCTATGTTCATACAACATGATAGACTGGCTTGATCATTTAAAGGAGACCTTTGCAGATACAGAGTTGAAGTATGAAGGCGGAGAATCGTCCCGGGAAGCGAAGAATCGGGGGCTTGAAGTCATTCATGAAGCGCTCGGAAGAGCCGAACGCAGCACTGCAATCGTAACGCACGGAAACTTGATGTCGCTGCTGCTGAATCATTTCACGCATGATTTTGGATTCGAGAAGTGGGAGCGGCTGTCCAACCCAGACGTGTATGAGCTTCAATTATTCGGAGAGAACGATAACATCACTGTAAGCCGAATCTGGATGTAAGATCAGATGTAAAAATAGCCCCGTACAAGTTTCTGTCGGATAGAAGACTCTTGTATGGGGTTTTATGCATTTCTTTTTATTATAGTAAGGTATTATATGGTATATTGCATAGTGAAACAGACTTTGGAAGACAGCACTAGCGCCACGGCGATGGATTAGCCTGCAATGATGGAGAAGGGATGTCTTTGCGCATTCTTTTCGCCACTCTCCCGCTCGTTCAGATTGCAAGATTTTGCCATCGCAAATAGGAGGCAGTAGTGAGAAGCGTGGCAGACAGGAGCGAGCAGTCGAAATGCAATTGTGCAGTTATATTTGCGGACTATCGGCTTTTTCGGCCTTTGAAATGCAAAAGCGCATTAAAATGTAAGGGAACACCATTATTTGTACGCTTTTGCAAAAAAATGAAATGCACTTTTGCATTTCAGCACCACGAAAAACAAGCAATAAGCCCAAACAAATGTATATTTGCAGTTGAAGCCTCTCATGCATCCGAAAGTTCACTATTTTCGTACCCAATATACTTTAGGAGATTTTACATGACAAGTGTAGGACGACCGTTTTTGGAAAAGGAAGGCTTGTTGCTCAGTGAGTATGGATTCACCCCAGACGAAGGATACGCAAAGTTGGCTTCTGGCACCGTAACCTATTATCATTATACTCATGCAGACAGGCTGGATGAAATTTTTTCTCCGGATAGCGGCTTATTGGCAAGCAGGCCGATAGCATGTCCCAATATACCGGAGCAATTTAAGGATCGTTATGTAACCGAAGGATTCCTCGAACCTTTACCCAACTGGCTTAAAAACTGCACGTACTTTGGCGATCTTGGGTATGAACTGATGCGCAGATACATCGGAAATGTACTGCTGGAAATCAAGCTGCCTGTTCGTGAGTATGATGTTCATATTGCCGATTATGCACATGTGATGGAATGCAAAAGCATCGAATATAGAGGGACTCCAGCATTGCAGCTCGGGTATGATTGCAACAGCGGAAGCAAAGTGACGCAGGCCTACGTACATTCATTTATTCCAGTGGTCAAGTACAAGCGAGGACATGTGGCGCCTGTGGTCCAAGTGTTGCGCCTCGGAGAAGGAGTGGCCGTTCCGAACCGCTATATTGAGGTATCGAAGCTTCAACCTTTTCAACTATAAATACAATTCATGACGAAAGCTTGATGGAACACATTATTGCAACTTTTTAAGGAATAGGCGGAGAATACGATGAATACATGCGAACCAGTCGAAACGGAATTAGGCTTTATTAGCGGCAGAGATGCCGTTTACGTTGATGCCATTCATTACGATTATAATTGCAGAACCGTTACGTTCAAGGGAGAATTCAACGGTGCATTATGTTCGAATGCTTCCAGCGATGAATTTATCGCATACGAAATGGTGTTTGAGAGTGTGTATGTATTTAAGTCCATCGAGCTGGACGTGTGTATGGAATTAATGGACCCAGAGGAAGTAACAGCGTGCTCCTTCATGGAGTATGTCGAATCAGAGCTGCTGGACACGGTTGAAAAGGCGAGAAACATCAAGCTGAAACATTTTCTGTTGCAGACGTATGATGATGTATTTGTAATCGCATGCAAGGATGTCAAGTTGGCGCTAGTTTAGCGATAATGGAGCAAGGTGATAGAGATTTGTGACTCCATGATCTTGTAGACCGACACTATTGAGGGGAGTGCCGACATCATGCAACGGATTCATGCTTTAACAAACGATCTAACCAAGAAATTATTGCATTTTCTATATCAGGATGAGTTGTACAATATTTATTTGATTGATTTGCTGGAAAATCGGCCGGAGTTCATTGGCGAGTTGTACATCCATCAAAAAGAAAAGCAGATTATGGCTGTGATGCACATGAAGAGTGATGGCAATTCTGATTATACTACGTTTTCTTATATGCCCTCAGAGGATGGACTGCCCCACACCGCAGCTCAGATCCGCAGCTTATGTCATGAGAAAATATTGTTGGCCGGGAAAAGGTCCGATGTAATAAAATTGTTGGAATTGCTTGGGTCTGCGAGAGAAGTTGCTCCTAATCAAAAATTCGAAGGCAGTGATACGAAATGAGGACTACATTATATTTCGTGAGACATGCCGAATCCATTTATATGGAAGCTCCCGATCATGTGGCTTTCTGGACTGATTTATATAATCGCATCCAGAGCAAATTATTCTCTTATATGAACGCTGAAGCAAGGTTAAAAGTTAAACATCACTTTGAGAGCGTATTAAAAAATCGCGGCTTTATTAACGTGCCTTCGGTATTGATTCATGGAGATTTCGGGACGTCGAATATTTTGGTTCGCCCGGAGACAGGAGCGCTGGCAGGGGTCATTGATTTCGGGGATGCAATGCTTGGAGACCCGGCTTTGGATTTTGCGGCTCTATATGCGCAATATGGCGTAGGATTTTTGGAAATGTGCAAGGCAAGCTATGGCGAGAGGGGGCGTATTCAAGAACGGCTTGATTTCTATGCGGGGACCTTTGCGCTGCAGGAAGCTTTAATCGGGATCGAAAATGACGATAAGGCAGCATTCGAAAATGGAATCAGAACGTATATATAAAATATATTACATTGATGCATAAGAGGTGAGGGAATGATTCTCGAAGTGGCCATGCTGCATATTAAGCCCGGCATGAAAAGCGATTTTGAAAGCAGCTTCAGGAAAGCGTCGAAGATTATTTCGAAGGCGAGAGGTTATATTGAGCATGAACTGCAAAAGTGCGTGGAAGAAGACAATAAATACGTATTGCTTGTCCGCTGGGAGTCGTTGAAGGATCATATGGTCGGATTCCGTCAGTCTGACGAATATGAAGATTGGAAGGCGTTGCTGCACCACTATTATGATCCGTTTCCAACCGTAGAGCATTATATTACGATCAACTTGGAAAGCCTGAATACGGATGACGAGGATGAACATAAATGACGACAAAGCTGGAGCAAGCGATTCAATTGCGGGCTGCGGGAATTCAGCTATTTCATAAATACGGGAGACATGTGGTCCGGAAGGGACAACACATGAGCAAATATAACGAGGTCAGGAAGTGTCAAAGATGAACCCGAAAAAGTTGGCGGCGGAAGCTGCGGCCGAGCTTGTGCAGGATGGGATGGTCGTAGGTCTCGGAACGGGGTCTACGGCTTATTGGGCGATTCAGAGGTTGGGTCACAGAGTGAAGGCAGGATTGCAAATGAAAGCGATTGCCACATCATCTTCCTCCGAAGATTTGGCCCGGCAGCTAGAAATACCGATCGTCCCATTTTCGGAAATCGATCATATAGATATTGCCATTGATGGCGCGGACGAGGTGGACTCGGAGCTTAGTCTGGTCAAAGGCGGCGGCGGAGCGCTGCTGCGCGAGAAAATCGTGGCCGCTGCAAGCCGCATTTTCTATGTCGTGGTGGATGAATCCAAACTCGTGCCGCAGCTGGGCGCGTTTCCCTTGCCTGTCGAGGTCGTTCCGTTCGGAGCGGACATGACGAAGCGCAAGATCGAAGAACTGGGCTGCAGGGCGTCCATTCGAATGCAAATGGGAGAACGTTATATTACCGATAACGGAAATTACATTTTGGACTGCGACTTCGGGGCGATACGCGATCCGGAGCGCCTTCATGCTCAATTCCATGCGATACCCGGAGTTGTGGAGAACGGCCTGTTCATCAATATGGCCAATCGTGTATTTGTAGGTTATCAAGATGGCAGCGTGAGAAGGATGGAGCGGTAGTGGATGAAATACGGCAACCCGTCCGCTGGGGGATTTCGCAAATTGCCAATCATAGCCGCATCATTACGCCAACATTGCTCGCCTGAAATGATTTCGGGAGTGAAGAGAAGCTTATGAGTAATTATGAATCTATATTGCAGGCTCTGGAACGGAAGGGTTGGAGCACCAAGGGTTTGGACGTAAAATTTCTAGGCGAGGGCGCTTGGTTCAAAGCATATTGGTTTACGACCAGCGAACGCGAGCCGGCGGTGATCCGCTTTCCGCAGCCCGTATCTTATGGCAGGCCATTTCAATATGACGAGACCGAACTGCTTACGGAATTCGCCTCCCGGGGCTTATATTATGAGAAGGCCAACGACCTTGTGCCTGGAATTTGCCCACAGTGGTATACTTATGACGTTCAGCCTGACTTATCGTTCACCATCGAAGCGTATTGCGGCGACACCGTGCAGCTGAAGCAGACGGATGATACACAGGCGGCGCAGCTCGGGAGGCAGTGCGGCGAATTGTGCCGGGCCATGAACGGGGTGCAGCTGGACATCGACGGGTTCGGCTTTTTGGAGTGGCGCGAAGGCAGGCTGCAGGGAACGATGCAGGGTGACCACCAGGAATACTGGATGCATGAGACGAACGGATACTGGGAGCAATTCGAACAATTTTTGGGCAACGATTATCCTTGTCAATCAGATGCTATCAAGGAAAAGCTGAAGCGGATTATCGAGCGCCGCTTGCATTCTGAATGCACGCTGTCTCTAGCCAATCGGGATATATCGCCTGAAAATATGACGACAATGAGCGGCCGTATCAGGTTAATCGATCCGTTTCCGCTCTATTTCAATGGGCATGTTTTTGCTGGTAACGTGCTCAACAATTTCATGACGCTCTTCCCGTCGTATTACCGTTCGCCCCGCTATGCCAAGCATCAATTTCATTTGTGCCAGCGTCAATTGCAATGCTTCGCCGCAGGGTTTCTCGATGGATATGCCCAAGGCGATCGAGAGATTCGTTTAACTGTGCTGATGGAGGAATACTTGATGCTGTTTGATTTGACTGTGGAGCATATGAATCTATTGAAGCAGGAAAATTGGCAGGAAGAAACGGTGCTCCGCTCAGGCAACCGGGAAGCGGTAAGCGAGAGAATACCGGGATATGTGAGGAGGCTGGAGCAATTCAGCTTTGACGTATAAGACTTTAAGGCACATAGTAAAAGCAAGAACCGGCAACAGGAGGATATGATGCATAAAATAAGCAGACAAAAGACGGTGGAGGGCACTAGAATACCGGGCTTCATCCGCAATGGCCAATATTTTTATATCAATGTGGATGTATATGAAGACGGCATGATCAACTGTTGGGAATTGGTAGATATCGCGGGCTTGGAAGAGAAGCTCGATACCAATTGGCTGAATGCCCAGGTTCCGGACGGAGAGCATATATCGATATTCGGGTTAGGTTATTATAAAGCAGAGTCGGCAGTATGGAAATATGACAAGATGAGCTATCTGCAGTACATAAAAGAAAAAATAAAACAGATGAATCCGCAGTTGTCCAATCTGTATGTCGTCACCGATGCGGAGAAAGAACTGCTCGAGAAGCGCAGACTGGCATACTCGCCGCGTGCGAAAGAATTTTATGTCACAAGCGAAGTCGGGTATCAAACTATTGAAGGCGCGGCCTTTACGGCGTTCTTGCGCCATCAAGACCATAATTACTTGGTCAATCTCGTTGTCTATGAAGATGGAAGAGTTATGATCTATCATACTGATTTTACGCTTCAATATAGAATAGAAGATATCAATGCGCTGTTCGCTAATGGGACGTTGTTCACTTCTTGCGCTGCGCCGACGCGAATCATTTTGGATAACTTCGGGGAAGTGACATTGACGGATGCGGGATATGCGGTTGAAGGGAAAGAGAAGCTGAAGGAATTAATGGACCTATACACAAGGCTCAAGGGTGAAAAAACGACATTGGAAGTGTGCAGGAGCTTGTATTTGCAATATTTGCAATATCCGGATGAGGACACGAAAGCGGCGCTGAAGGAAGCTTATGAAGCGATTCCAGAGCATGAAAGGGTTTATTTGGGAGATATGGACAGCCGGGACACAGATTATATTCGAATTCTCTATACGGATGAGACAAGGGAGGTGTAAAGTGATGAAGCAAATCATTGCAATGGGCGGCGGCGGATTCTCCATGGAACCGGAGAACCCGCTCCTGGATTTATATATTTTGCGGCAATCGGGTTCAGAGCACCCGAACATATGCTTCCTGCCGACGGCCAGCGGAGATGCGGACGGGTATATACAGCGATTTTATAAGGCGTTCGGCGAGCACGCCTGCATTCCCTCCCATTTGTCATTGTTTAATGCTCCCACGAAAGACCTGGAAGATTATGTGCTGAGCAAAGATATTATTTATGTCGGCGGAGGAAATACACGCAATTTGCTTGTTCTGTGGAAAGAATGGGGACTCGATCGCATCCTGCGGACAGCATGGGAGCAAGGTATTATTTTGGCCGGTCTCAGTGCGGGATCCATTTGCTGGTTCGAAGAAGGGGTGACCGATTCCATTCCGGGCGAACTTACTGGATTGGCAGGTTTGGGCTTCTTGAAAGGGAGCAACTGCCCTCATTATGATGGTGAAGCAGATCGAAGACCAAGCTACCATCGATTGATGCAAACGGGCAAAATAAGCGGCGGCATCGCTACGGATGATGGGGCAGCCATTCATTACCGGGATCAGGAACTCTATCGCGTCATCGGATCAAGACCGGAGGCGAGGGCATATCATGTGGACTGTGCCGCTGGGCAAGTGAGGGAGAGCGCAATCATACCGGAATATGTAGGGGATATGTTCTGAGCAGCCACAAGTATGAGTCCGGAGTCGGCATGGCTTCTGCACAATTTGTGCCCTGCGCCTAACAAACATGTGAAAATGAGGCGAGCAACATTGGAATCTTCTGAACATCATCAGCAGCCTTGGGCTGACATCATGAACTTATTCGAACGGGGCGGCAATGATGCCGTTATTCTCCCTGCAAGCTCCGAGCGCGGGCAAGAGACGCTGCAGCGCCTTCAAATATCTGAAGGCTCTTATCTCGGTTCCATCGCCCGCTATTCTGGCGGCGTGCTCATTAATCAAGGATGGATTAAGCTGTTGGGTTCTGGCAACGAGCTTGTATACGGAGATGTGCTGAGCTGGAATGGATTGGGCGAAGATATAGGGATTTCGCCTTTGCGCGGCGCGTGTGTGATAGCGTATGACGTGGCAGGCGGTTTTTTTGCCTTGAATGGCGGGCGTTTTGGAGAAGAAGGGTATTCCGTCTATTATTTTGCGCCCGATACATTGGAATGGGAGAACACGGAGTTGACCTATTCGGCGTTCCTGGAGTGGCTGGCGAATGGCGACCTGGAGCTTTACTATCGCACTTTCAGATGGAGCAATTGGCAAGAAGATGTTACATCTATGGATGCGAACCAAGTGATTAGTTACTTCCCGCCGCTCTGGTTGAGGAAGGAACTGCAGAGACGAGCAGCAGGAAAGCCATTGCTGTTACAGAGTTATGGAATTCTTCCGTACAGATGACAGACTGAATTGGAGAGAGAACAATGACATCTAGAAAAATTAGATTGGCTATCGTCGGCTTGGGACATATGGGGCAGTATATGATTCGTCTCGCGAACCAGCCTGAATTTCAACCAGACATCGAATTAACGGCAATTTGTGAATCGAATGACCATTCGCGCCAACAATGCCGGGAACAATATCCCGAAGTGAAATATTACGCTGACTATCAGCTCCTATTGGACGAGACGGACATTGATCTGCTCTATGTAGCCGTCCCGCCTGCCTACCATCATGACGTCGTGTCAGCTGCGCTGCGCAAGAACATCCATGTCTTTTGCGAGAAGCCGCTCGCTAATAGTCTGGATGAGGCGAAGCGCTTGCTGCTGATGGCCAAGGAGGCCGGCGTTGTGCATGCGATTCATTTCTCGATGCCGCATGAACCGGCAGTAAGACAGGCGGAGAAAATGGTGGCGGAGGGAGTCATCGGAACCATCCGCAAGCTTGACCTTATTTTGCAATTTCCAAGCTGGCCGCGGGATTGGCAGCATAACTCATGGATTTCCTCCAGACGGCAAGGCGGATTCGTGCTGGAGGTGGGGGTTCACTGGATTCACGTTATCCAGAAGCTGTTCGGCCGGATTACTCATGTGCAGAGCGAACTGGAGTTCCCTGAGCAGCCAGACCGCTGTGAGATCGGAGTTCGTGCGAAGATGGTGCTTGCCGGCGGGGTACCCGTTCACCTGAACGGAATGTCCGAGTTCGCGGGAGCAGAACGCGTCTCGCTTGTTGTTCATGGCACAGCCGGTACGATTGCGCTGGAAAATTGGAGCGAGTTATACGCCGGACCGATAGGCCAACCTCTGCGGCCTGTCGTTGCAGATAAACAGCTTGGCGAGCCGCCTGTTTTGAAACATGTCATCCAAGCCATTAGAGGAGAACAAGCCGATCTATTTGATTTCCATGACGGTTACGAGGCTCAGGTCGTGCTGGAGGCGCTGCGGCGTCCTGAATCATCTCAGTTGGTTGATGTCAGAGAGTGCGATATTGATATATAAGAAGCTGCTGATTACTCTTGATTACTTTCCTCCTGCTTTCGTTTGCAGGGGGGATTTTTCTATTACGGGCATCACATTAGATGACATCGGAATCGCACAGAATAGAGCCTATGAACTGCATTTGTTCAGTTGTTTTTGCGAAATTCTACCCTTATAGGCGTTTGAAATGCAAATGTGCAGTTCAAAACGAGAGGAATTCCATTATTTAGATGATTTCGTGGAGATGAAATGCACTTTTGCAGTCTAGTGTGATGAAAGACGCAAAAAGGGGAGTCTCAAATGTATATGTGCAGTTGAAGACGCTCCCTCCCGCTCTTTCGGCACTCGCTTGAGCGCTTGTACGATGCGGGAATGGTTGTTACTGACTGAAGGGGAGAGTGAGTGGAAAGGGTTGAACGGAGAGAGTAACGTCTCTATGGATCTAGAGCTGAGTAAGGTAGCTGCTTGCCACAACAATACGCTTCACTGACGTTTTATTACTTTTAATTCTCCATTATATGATAAAATTAGTGATATATCCGGTTCGACTGCGATTGAAACACAATATGCAGATACAGCTTCTACGTGCATAATAGCATATAAACACTTTGGCAGAGAGGGAATGATGATGCATACACAACAAGACTTGATTGGCCGTGCGGAGCAGTTCGTCCAAGCCGAATTGGCTCACGACAGCAGCGGCCATGACTGGTGGCACATTCATCGGGTCAGACAGCTGGCTGTTCGAATTGCGGCGGAAGAAGGGGCCGATGTATTCATATGTGAACTGGCGGCGCTGCTGCACGATGTAGCCGATGCCAAGCTGAATTCCGACAAAGAGAGCGGAATGGCCACAGTAGCCCATTGGCTTGCAGCGAATGAGGCCGATTCTAGCACAAGTGAACAGATACTTCGTATTATATCGAACCTGTCATACAATGGCGGTCATAACCCTCCAATGAATACATTGGAGGGACGGATCGTGCAAGATGCCGATCGGCTTGATGCAATGGGGGCGATCGGTATTGCGCGGGCCTTTGCTTATTCGGGATGGAAAGGCCACTTGATGCATGATCCTGAGCGTGCGCCAAGGGAGACCACGTCAGAAGCCGAGTATCGTAACCATCCCTCGACCGCCATTAATCATTTTCACGAGAAGCTGTTGAGATTGAAGGAGCTCATGAATACGAAGCACGGGAAAAGCTTGGCCTTGCAGCGGCATCAGGTGATGACAGAGTTCTTGCAGCAGTTCCACAAGGAATGGGAAGCCGAGGACGGTCGATTATGATTGATTCCAATTATGAATTGCTTTCACAGCACTATCCTATTAGCCGCGTGCTCCTCATCGAAAAGATGGGGCAAGGAATGAAGGAATATGATTTGTAATAATTTAAAAGCTTGATTGCCGTCATCATTTTTCCTTGACTTTTACAAGTATGATTTAGTAATATTGTACCCAACCTCATATTAGGCATTGATCAAAGACATGATTTCCATTACGGCCTGCCCAGAGAGAGAAGTTACAGCTGCAAGCTTCTTCAGTACCGGATGCGAGATTACCCCTTTGTAGCCGTGGCGTTGAACCCGTCGATCTGTTCTCGCGGAAGTAAGCGGCACCGTCTTATCCCCGTTACCGGATATCAATGAGGATCTAGCATCGGCATGCTCCGGAGAACAGCCACGGCATGTAACGCCGCAGATCGAATCAGGGTGGAACCACGAGCTGAACGCACTCGTCCCTTAGCGGAGAGCTGCGTTTTTTTTGCGTTCAAATATTCAATGGAGAACGTAGGAATGGAGGCTGGATCATGGAGATCAACGTAATACTGCCCGATGGCACTAGCAAGAGGTATTCCCAAGGAACGACAATCGAACAAGTGGCGGAATCCATTAGTTCCAGCTTGAAAAAACAAGCGATAGCCGGTAAGGTCAATGGAACACCGGTTGAGTTGAGCTGCGCGCTCAATCATGACTGCCACATCGAAATCGTTACGCTGGATAGCAAAGACGGTCTGGACATAGTTCGGCACAGCACGGCGCATGTATTGGCTCAAGCCATTAAACGCATATACGGAGATAAAGCAGTTAAGCTCGGGATTGGCCCGGTAATCGAAGACGGATTTTATTATGACATCGATATGGATACGCCGATATCCAGTGATGATCTTGTCTCAATTGAACAGGAGATGGAGCGGGTTATACAAGAGAACCTGCCTATTGTTCGCCGGGTCGTGAACCGCGCAGAAGCGTTGGAGATGTTCGCGGAGCGCGATGAACCGCTTAAGCTGGAGCTCATCCGCGATCTGCCGCAAGATGACGTTATTACCATTTACGAGCAAGGAGAATTCGTTGACCTGTGCCGAGGGCCGCATCTGCCGTCGACCGGCCGGATCAAAGCATTCAAGCTGTTGAATGTCGCGGGTGCTTACTGGCGCGGGGACTCCAATAATAAGATGCTGCAGCGAATTTATGGAACTGCATTTCCAAAGAAAGCCCTGCTTGAGGAACATTTACATCGCCTTGAGGAAGCTAAAAAGCGGGATCATCGCAAGCTCGGGAAAGAACTTGGATTGTTCATGTTCTCTGAAGAAGCGCCGGGAATGCCTTTTTATCTGCCCAAAGGGATGACCATCCGCACGGAGCTTGAACAGTTCGCGCGCGAACTGCAAAGACAGCGGGATTACGATGAAGTGTGAACGCCGCTTATGATGAATAATAGGCTGTGGGAGCAATCCGGGCACTGGGATCACTATAAAGACAATATGTACTTCACTGACGTGGACGCTACGAAATATGCGTTGAAGCCGATGAACTGTCCGGGACATATGCTCATTTTCAAAAATAGCCTGCATTCCTACCGGGAGCTGCCAATTCGGATTGCGGAGTTTGGACAAGTGCACCGCCACGAATTTTCCGGCGCTTTGAATGGGATGATGCGAGTGCGCACATTTTGCCAGGACGATGCTCACTTATTCGTTCGGCCTGACCAGATTGAAGAGGAAATTAGCCGTGTCATCGCATTGATCGACCATATTTATCAAGTATTCGGTTTTGAATATACGATTGAGCTGTCCACTCGTCCGGAAGATTCGATGGGGTCTGAAGAACTATGGAATCAGGCGGAGCAATCATTGCAGAATGTGTTGGATAAGCGGGGCATCGAATATCGCATTAATGCAGGCGATGGAGCATTCTACGGTCCGAAGATTGATTTTCACATCTTAGATGCGCTCAAACGGAGCTGGCAATGCGGGACGATCCAACTGGATTTTCAAATGCCTGAAAAATTCGATCTTTCATATATCGGCGAGGACAGTCAAAAGCACCGGCCGGTCGTTATTCACCGCGCTGTTTACGGTTCGGTGGATCGATTTATCGGAATTTTAACCGAACATTTCTCCGGCGCTTTTCCGCTATGGCTTGCGCCAATTCAGGCAAAGCTGCTGCCTGTATCGGAGCAGTACAGCGATTATGCCTGCCAAGTGAAGAAATCGTTGGAAGAAGCCGGTATACGTGCCGAAGTCGATATGCGGAATGAAAGACTTGGATACAAAATACGGGAGGCCCAGCGCGAAAAGGTTCCGTACATTCTAGTGCTTGGCGAGAATGAGAGGACATCCGGGAGTGTGGCGGTTCGTAAGCGGGGAGAAGGCGACCTTGGCACTAAGAGCATTCTAGAGCTGACGAACCAAATCGTTGAAGAAGTCCGTGCTAAAAAGTAAATGATATGCCGATGGGTAAAAAGAGTCGTAAAGGTAAATAGAATAGTGATCGTTAGTTTGCAAGCCGAGTCAAATCAGGCATGTTTTGCCTGATTTGCTCGGCTTTTTCGCGATTCAATAGCGTGAACAAGTATGAGCATCATTTTTTCGGAGCGGAGCAACCAAACAACTCTTGTGCCGTCTTGATAAATAATTGAACCGCTAACGAGGATTCCTTTAAAGAAGGGACGGCGAGATTAATATCTCTCAGCACCTGTGGCTCTAATTCACGAATATGAACATTGGGCGGCAGGGTTGTCAATGATAACTCTGGCAGTATAGCAAGACCTAATCCCTCTTGTATCATATTTAATAATGCACTTGTGTTATGGACTACAAACTTAACCTTAAGATTAGTCCCGGTCTTGTTGAATGGGTCAATAATGGGTAATTCATTCCCCCCTTTGCAAATGATTAGGGGTTCATTATCCAAATCATTGATACGAATGAAGGGCTGATCTTGCAAGGGATGGTCGTCTCGTAATACCGCAACCATTTTGTCCTTATAAAGAGGAAGAATTTCTAAATCTTCATTTGGAAGCGTAATAATTCCAACATCTATGACTCGCGAGGCTAACCATTTTTCCACTTCATTAATGGTTCCTTCATAAAGATCGAATTCCAAATTAGGATAGTTCTGCTGAATCGTGCGAATGATTTTTGGCAAGAAATACGCAAATGCTGTTGGAAATGCGCCGATGCGAATGGTTCCTATTTCCAGACCCTTTTCAGCAGCGATCTCCTGCTCCATTTTTTCGAAGCCTTTCAAAATCTCTCGGATTTGTACGAGCATCCGCTTGCCGATGTCTGTAAGGATAATCCCATTTTTGCGATCCCGGATCATTAGCGTAACGTCTAAATCTGATTCAAGATTGGAGATTGCGCGGCTTACTGCCGGTTGGGTCATATGGAGTATTTCACCAGCTCTTGTGAACCTTATTCTATAATGGATACATTGAGAATTGTTCTCAATGTATTGAAGAAGACGTCATAGAGTTACGGGCAGGAGTTATGAATGATGAACACCGCAAACATTCACGATATATATAATCAATATTTGCAAGGGCAGCGGCTGGTAACGCATTCCGGCATGGAGATCGTGTACGCGGATTACCGCTTGTCGTCCAATCATGCCTTTCGGTTTTCGTCCGAGGCGGCCAAGGTGGAGCTTAGCTTCTGCTTGGAGGGAACCGGTGAAGTGTGCGTTTCAGGAGAACGGCATGAGCTATCGGCAGGCACCTGCTACTTGCATTTCATGGAGCGATTCGAGGCTGCGTTCGAATACGATGAACGTTCTCCCATGCGCTCGGTGGCGGTGGGCATTCCGCTCGATTTGTTCCATCGGTTCTTGGGGGAGGAGACGCGAGGAAGCTGCGATTTTGCAGGAGTGATTGGCAGCCGGGCATTCCGTAAATTTCAGAAGCCCATTGATCCGCCGGTTTCGTATATTGTGCAGCAGATGCTGGACTGTCCGTTTCATCAGATGGCGCGGCGGCTCTATCTGGAAGGCAAAGCGTTAGAATTGCTCGGCATCCACTTTCAGACGTTTCTATTCGAGCAAGAGCCGGATAAGAATGCGGCACGCCTCTCGAAGAGCGATCGGGACAAAATTCGAGAAGCCGGTGACATTTTATTGCGGCGTATGGATTGCCCTCCATCCCTGTTGGAATTGTCCCGCTTGGTCGGCTTGAATGATTTCAAGCTGAAGACCGGGTTCAAGGAGCATTACGGCACGACCGTGTTCGGCTATTTGCGCGATAAACGAATGGAGCATGCGATGAAGCTGCTTCTCAGCGGAGAGATGAACGTCACGCATACGGCGGGGCAGGTTGGTTATGCTAATTTGAGTCATTTTTCTGAAGCTTTCCGGAAGAAATTCGGAATCAATCCTTCCGAACTCCTCCGCAAACGATAGGATCATATAGAATGCGCATACTATCTTATCAACGTCAGGACGATTAGGTTCTGGCGTTTTTTTATTTTCTTTTCCATTAGGTAAAATCCGCTGAACCGTATTCCTATCCGTCTGTCGGTAGTTGACCAACATAAGGAGATGATGACATTTGTACAAATGATAATCATTATCGATATGCAGAGGGAGATGGAGTATGTTTCAGTTCAAAAAAGGGGTTGTCATTTTAACACTTGTCCTCTTGTCGTGTGCGTTGTTTGGATGTGGAGGAAGTGTCAAGCAAAACGAGACAACAGGAGCCGCTTCATCGGATGCAGCGGAGAAAAATACGAAGCAGGCTGCGGCTGGCGCCGAACAGACGCTCCAGACCCGCGTAGTGAAGGATGCCAAAGGCGAAGTCGAAATCCCTGCGCATCCGCTGCGGATTGCGGATATATCAGGCTCTACAGAGGAACTGCTGATTCTGGGCTATCAGCCTATCCTGACCGGAAATACGGCCAATCCGCTTGACATGACTCCAATTCTGAAGGAGAAGCTGAAAGGGGACTTGAAAATTGCCGGCTGGTTCCAAACCCCAGTGAACATTGAAGCCGTTGCCGCGGCCGAGCCCGATCTGATATTGGCAGGCCCGACGCAGGATACACAGTACGAAGAGCTGCAAAAAATAGCTCCGGCCGTTGCGGTTCCATACGGTTTCAACGCCTTCCGCGATCGTTTTTCCTTTGTGGCGGAGGTGTTCGACAAGAAGCAGGTCATGGAAGCATGGATGAAAGAGTATGACGATCGAGCGCAGCAGCTGCATGATCAAATTGCAGCGGTAACTAAAGATGAAACGTTTGCGGTCATCGAAGCGACTCCCAAAGAAATCCGCATCTATTCCAGCACGGGAGTGGTAGACATGATCTTCAATGATATCAAGCTCCCAAAAGCGCCGGGCAGACCGGAACCAGATGGTTGGGGTGGCAAGGTGACGAGCTTGGAAGGACTGTCGTCGCTCAATCCAGATCATCTGATTCTATTGTTCGAGAGTGAAAACAATGTCTTGGAAGACAGCAAGCTGTGGGAAGGATTAAAAGCAGTGAAGAGCGGGAACGTCTATCGGATGACGAGCAGGCAAAATTATAACGAGGCGTTTACAGCCTGGGACAAGAAGGCCGTGTTGGAGCAAATTGCAAGCGCCATATTGCAGAAGCCGAAATCATAATTGCTTGGAGTTGCGCATAAAGAGAGGTGAGCGAAAATGGGTAAATCCCCAACTTTGAAGTTACAAAAGGAACCGGAGCAACGTCAATTTTGGCTCAACGTCGGCATCGGCATGCTGCTGGTCATCGCAACGACCGGATTGGCACGGGTAGCCTTGGGCGCGGTGCTGCCGTCTATGCAGGAAGGGTTGTCCTTATCTTATTCTCAGTCTGGAATGCTGGGAACGTTTATGTTTTTGGGATATTTGCTAACGGTTGGCCTATCTGGGGTCATAGCGGTGCGTTGGAGAGCAAGGATGGTCTTGGTTGCAGGAGGCTGGCTGGTCGCAATCGGCCTCTTCGGGCTGGCTGATTGAAAAGATGGGAGGTTTTTCTGCCGCATACGGGTTTGGAGCGATTGTATATATGCTGGGACTTATTCTATGTATACGTCCGAAGAAAGCAGCTTATCATGAAGAAGATCTGCAGAAAAGCGCGAATGCCGGGCGATAAGGGCGTATACCTACGAAGCGCAAGCGTGTCGGCTTGCAATGACCGCTTTCCATTTTACTGATTTTCCGGTAAACTGAAATCAGTTGGTGCAAATGTACAGCCGATGCAGATCGGCGAAGCGATAAATATGAAAGCCCCTTGTGCCTAGCGATTGGCAAGGGGCTATTCCATTTACGGGGGAATAATCATGCAGTTGATACAACCAGAGAGTGTGCAGCGCGTTCTGCAGACATTGCAGGATCGCCCCTTATATCTCCATCTCGAAATGACGACAGGGGCTTACGCGTCTCATCGCGACAAGTCGAAGATTACGGCTTCCGCCTTCGTCAGCAATACAGTCATCCGCTATTCGCACGGAACGATTGCAGGTCAAGGCCCCTATCGGGTCGGACTCAAGACACCAGAGGGATGGGTGTATGCAGAAGGTTTGACGCACTGGGACGAGAACGAGCCGAATCGGCTCATTATGGCAGGTCATGATCAGCAAGGCAGACTGATTGTCAGTCTGCAGTTAAGCAAAGAACCATTTTAAGATGACAGGGAAGAAGGGACTTCACATGGAAAGACAACGTCATATTGTCGTCTTGCTGCCGCATCCGGATGATGAAGGGATCATTGCGGGTACTTTAGCTCGACATATTCATAATGGCACGCCTGTATCTTATGTCTGCTTGACATTAGGGGAAATGGGGCGGAATATGGGCAACCCTCCGTTCGCGAATCGGGTGACCCTGCCGATGATTCGCAAGCAGGAACTGGAGGAGGCCTGTCGCCGAATCGGCATTCAGGATGTGCGAATGTGGGGATATCATGATAAAACGATCGAGTTTGAAGACCAAGAGAAGCTCGCCGACAGAATCGAGAGGTTGATTTCGGAGCTTGAGCCTTCACTTATTTACACCTTCTACCCAGGGTACAGCGTGCATCCCGATCACGATGCGACCGGAGCGGCCGTCGTTCGCGCAGTAGAGCGCATACCCGCGCACAAGCGGCCCGCAGTCCATTGCATTGCTATCGCAACAGGCCGGGAGAAGCTTCTGGGACAGCCGGATGCAGTTCATGATGTTCGTGAGCATGTGGAGCAGAAAATTCATGCCATACATGCGCATCAATCGCAAGTGCAGCATTTGCTGGGCAACGGCACATTGGATGACCCGGCATTCCGTGCGAAGTACAGCAGGGAACCGTTTTGGGAGTACCGCTTTAACGATTGAATGGTTGTATTGCAAGTGGTTGGGAGGAAATGAGACGATGAGCTATACCGATACGTTCATTCTTGTCGCGCTGGATTGTCCGGTTGCGAGCAGCACCGTGCCGGAATCCCGAAAAGCAAAAAAACCGATTCATGTCCTCCAGTACGAGCTGCTCTCGCAGCATCCCTATCACTTTACACATGAGGACCTGCTATTCGAAGTGCATATCAGACACAAGGGGATTGACAATGAGGATGTCCGTAGGCGGGAGGAAGAAATCCGTGCTGAGCTATTCAGCAAGCCCCATCCATGCCTGAGAGCGTCCATGCTACCGAAGAAATTCGGTTGGGGCGTACATTATGATGCAGAAGGAAAAATCGCCATCTACGGCATGGAATCTGCGGAATATCAACGATTTCTGCAGTCGGATGACGGGAGCGTGAAGCTGCTGCCCGCGATGCGCAATTCTCGCAAGTAACCGTTAAAATAGTAGCGCTTTTAGACATCAAGCGAATGAAGCTTGATGTCTTTTTTTGGGGGCATTCACGATACTTCATAACGCGTCAGCTCTTCTAATACACTAATGTCAGAGCGTCAATATTATAAAATTGTACATGGTTACATATGTTCTTATATGATATGATGGCTATGGAAAATCAGGAAATATGAAGTGTTTGGACACCGACGGTTATGGTTCGTTCATACGATACGGTTTTGAGGGATGCAACCTCAACGATACGGGATAGGAGATCCTGCAGGAGGGAGCGGGCATATGAATTACTTCGGAATTTCCGTGCTGACATGTCTGGTTCTGTCACTCATTACTTATGCAATGGGTGGTTGGGCATTGACCGCAGAGAGCAATGCATGGATCGGCGTTATTTTGCTGGGGATTGGAGCTTTGTTGTCCGGCGCCTTCATAGGCGGGGATCGGTTGAGAGCGAATGATCACTCCAGCACGGATGAAGACCGGCAGTTTCGTAACCGATGGGGTCATGTTGCCTTCCTTGCGTGCCTTCCATTTCTGTTCGTAGCGATATTCATTTTTGCGTTGTTAAAATGACGGACATATCGAACTGAGAGGAGGGGAATTGATGTCGTTCATGAATTCATCCGGTATTATTGTGTTCATTCTCGTCTGGGGGATCGGTTTTTTTCTGGTTGCCGCAGCGATCAGTTACGGAATCAACCGTTCTAAGCTTGTTCAGAAGCTAGACGATCTGCAGAATGAAGTCCGGCAGCTGCGCAGCGAGATTCAGCAGTCGAAGCAGCAAAACCATAGTGATTAATATCCTATTTGGCGGAGGATTGCATGAATATTAGAAACGTCAAAGCTTCAGACTACAAGATGATTATTCCAGTTATAAATGAGTGGTGGAATGGTCGTCAAATGGCTGATATGTTACCGAAGCTATTCTTTGATTATTTTCAAAATACCAGCTATATAGTTGAAGAAAACGAAAAGGTTATTGGTTTCCTTATTGGATTTTTGTCTCAAACCAACAATAAAGAGGCCTATATTCATTTTGTTGGCCTGCATCCGCAATACCGCCAACATGGCATTGGCCGCAAACTTTATGAAACCTTCTTTGATCACGCTAAGAGAAACGGGGTTGAAACCGTCCGTTGTGTAACTTCACCAGTGAACAAAGTTTCAATTGCATTTCATACGAAAATAGGATTTGCAATCGAAAAAAACGGAGAGAAAGAAATGAACGGAGTTGCTGTACACACTGATTATGACGGTCCGAATCAAGATAGAGTTTTATTTGTTAAAACACTATAACCCGTCAGCCCTTGATAGGGGGGCCTCACGCGGAATGGACAACGTGTTCCACGCATCTGATTTCAACTGTTTGGCGATGAAGACAATCTGGCCGACGTGATACGAGTAGTGGGACATTTGGCGTTCAATGGCTTCCATAACGGTATGGGGCTCGTTACGTATGTGGACGATTTTCAGCAGATCTGCGCCAGTCAATGCTTGCAGGGCATCAAGAAAGACGCCCCACCCCCGGTTCCATATTTGCAAGAGTTCCTCCATCGACTGTATGGAATCAACAAATTCATCATCCCGGTTGCGATTCGGCTTCTCGCCATCGCTGTTCAGGAAGTCGGTCCACCGGGAGAGCATGTTCCCGCTCATATGCTGCACAATGACCGCAATGCTGTTCGATTCTTCATTCAAGGACCAGTGAATGTGATCGCTTTGCAGCTGTTCCAGCGCGCGCTCGGCGTTTGCTTTGAGAGCATTGAATCTACTAATAACGACACGTAAATATTCCATTCCAACATTTTTATCATTTGACATGGAGCGGTACCTCCGAGACGGTTTTGTAGTTCATTATATATGGAAAATAATTTCTGACCTAGTGCTTGAGACATGCTGTTGGACGATTTCCAGTAGAGGAGCCGGCGAACTGCATTTGTGCAGTTGTTTTTGGGAAATAGCGCCCTTTTCGGTGTTTGAACTGCAAATGTGCAGGTTAAAGCGAGGGGATTACCATTATTTATGCGATTATGTGGAAATGAACTGCACGATTGCAGTCGAGCGTGACGAAAGACGCAAAAGGGGAACTCTTAACTGTATAATTGCAGTCGGAGACGTTCCCTCCCACTAAAACATCAAACGGTAGAGCACTTGGGCAATGCTGGAATCGTTGTTACTGACTGAAAGGGATAGTGAGCGGAAACGCCGGACGGAGAGAATATCACCTCACTAACCAACAGTTCTCTCGTATCATTCGTATAAACACAAACTCGTGCGAGTGCTTCCTGATATAGGATCCCAGACGCATATGAGCAAACGGAACCAGATTCAGAAAACGTTCGTACCGCAAGGAGATGAATGTGCAAAGCTCGGCATCATCCTCAATATCCCGTATTGCAGCGTGCAAGACAGAAGTGCTGTGCTGCCGACTTCGTTCCATCAGATACCGCTCTGTCTCATCCAAATGACGAAGCAATGCTTCCTCTCGGATATGCCGCAAGCCGTGTTTAGCATCAGATATCCGCCCTACATTTGTATTGTATCATGAAAATAGAGATATAAGGAAAAAATTACTTGTAGGAATGGGCCGTGTATTCCATAATAAATAAATAGCATAAAATCATGCCTGATGGTATATGCGGGACAGGGACATGAACGAGTGAACTTGGTTGGACCTGAAGATGACATGTGACGGCTCTGGTCCACAGAAGAATAGACGCTGCGCTGTTCCATAGAACGAACAGTGTGAGGGAAGCCAGCGCTCCTTTGGGTTATCGGTACCCACAATAGTCTGGTTGATTGAATAAGTACGCCCGTCCCTTTTGCCGAGCTGAAAAAGAGCCAGAGCTGTTTCGTTTAAGCGGCATATGGTGAAGTTTTTAAAGGTTATCGTTTATAAAATATTTTAGAAAAGTGCAACATTACATTATTTTCTAGCGTATATTAACTAAATGGATGATAATACCGATAACTGCAAATAGAGGGAAACCCATCTAATAGAGTAAGGATGAGCATATTATGAGCTTGGTTATTCAAAAAATGGAAATAGAAGAAAAAGACATCCTTAAAAATTTGATGCAATACTATTTTTATGATTTTTCGGAATATGTTCGTTGCGATGTCAATGAATGCGGACAGTTTGATGAATACCCATATTTAGATTCTTATTGGGGTGGAGAGGGAAAAGTTCCGTTTTACATCCAATTTGAAGGCAATTATATTGGTTTTGTTCTTGTGCGCTTCGTCCGTTCATTCGACAAGGATTATTACTCTATCGCTGAATTTTTTGTCATGAAGAAATATCGGAGATCAGGGCTGGGCCGGCAAGCGGCAATACATATCTTTGATTTGTTTCCGGGGAATTGGGAAGTATGTCAGCTTGAAAGCAATAAACCGGCACAAGACTTCTGGATAGATGTCATAGGGCAATATACGAACAACACTTATTCCGATCGAATTGAACACGGGAAAAGAATACAACAATTTGTGAATTAACGTTATGTAACGACATCTAGTTAACATTGCCGCATGAAGAATCGAGTGATTACGTTCCAATTGAAACGCAGTTGAAGACTATCGAAAAGCGTGGTCAGAGAGGATGGCGAGAGCCGCAATCTAGGAGATATTGTTGGACGATCATCACGGCAGGAGGAGTACATGATGGAATACGGCACAGCATCAATCCTCCCGTTTTACCCATTGTGGAGAGTCCAAAGAAAAAAATGCACGGCTGATTTCCGCATCGGAAAACGACCTCACAGTGGGGGTGATATCCTTGATGTTAATTGATAAATATGTGCCCGAATTCGATTATTCCATGGCGAACAGCAAGCAGATACATGGCAGCAAACAGCAAATCCTCTCGCTTTTGCACCATGTCAATTTTGACAAGTCGTGGTTGATGAGAACTCTGTTCTCGATACGCGGAGTATCGAACCAATTGTTGACCTTGGAAAAATTAATCGAGGACGGGTTAATCATTTTAGAAGAAACCGGGGACGAAATTTTTATTGGACTCATCGGACAACCGTGGAAGTGGAACGGAAATGTTTTGCCTATGACGCCTGATGAATTCATTGCGTTCCGCGAACCGAATTTTATAAAAATAGCTATGAATTTCTATATCGAGTCACTCTGTGGGGATGACATCCAACAAGTTATTACGGTAACGAGAATGTATGGCACGAATAAGAAGGCCAAAAAGATGTTTTCGCGTTATTGGATGTTGATTTCGCCGTTCAGTTCCATCATTAGATTTGAAATGTTGCGCGTCATAAAGCGGGAATTGGAAGGATGATAGCAGGAATATATGAACGGCGTGGAGAAGAAGATCTTGTGCAAGGTACCGCAAACGCAATGCCGATTGGCTTCTGATGAGGACATGGACCGCTTCATCAAGACGTTCGGTACAATTGCAAGCAGATATGTCACGGAAATAGGATATCATTCCTATTGAGTGAGAAGCAGAAGCGAGAGGAGACAATACATATTATGAAATCGTTCCCGATTCTAGAAACAGACCGCTTGAGGTTAAGGCAGTTAAGGGCGGAAGATGCCCAAGAGCTTTATCATTACTTTTCACAGGATGAAGTTACGCAATATTATGATTTGGAGAGCTTCGTCGAAATGAGGCAGGCTGAAGAGCTGATAGCGAATTGGAACCGGAGATATGAAGAGCAGCAAGGCATACGGTGGGGGATTACCTACAAGCCTGACGATGTCATTATCGGCACTTGCGGCTTCCACAACTGGTTCAAGGATCATCGCAAGGCGGAAATCGGCTATGAGTTGACCCCTGAATATTGGCGGCAAGGTATTATGACCGAAGCGATTGCGCAAGTGATGAAATTCGGTTTTGAAGAAATGGGGCTGCACCGGATTGAGGCATTTATTGATCCGGATAATATCTCTTCGCGCAAATTGCTGGAGAAGGCCGGACTGCGCGAAGAAGGACGGCTGCGGGAATGCTTCTACGAGAAGGGGCAATTCGTCGATGCGGTCATCTTTTCTATATTGAAGCGGGAGTTTAGCTAGGATTTTCACTTCGGAAATGATATCGGGTGCGTTCCGTATAGTAACATACTAGATGAGGCACCGGAGGGTTCCTATGGAATACATGGTCATTATTTTATTGCTGTTTATCATTTTACTGATTACAGAAAAAGTGAATAGCTTGCAAGCGCAGGTGAGAAGCATGAAGTATACTTTAGAACAGATCGCGAATCAGTTCGGAGTGCCTGAACATCCGATTAACAATGAATTGCGTATTCTTAGGACAGAAGGCAAAAAGATCGAAGCCGTCAAAGAGGCGAGAAGAGTTCTTGGCCTTTCCTTAAGAGAAGCCAAAGAATATGTGGAGGCTTTATAAAACTCATTTTCATGCCTGAAAGCCGCTGAAATGCGGCTTTTTTAGGTTGGCGTTATTTGTAAACGTTCTGAAAAAAGAATATCATTAAAGGTATGAGGGCTCTTTAGAGGGTTGCATGCTCTCTAAACAATACTAATATTTGGGGTAGATAGGTGAATATCATGCTTGCATATACGATTTGCTTTATTAAAAGAAAGAACGACATTCTGCTCCTGAACCGGGAAGCACCTGCGTGGATGGGAGCGTGGAACGGTGTTGGCGGCAAGCTGGAGCCGGGCGAGACACCAAGAGAATCGATTCTCCGCGAGGTGAAGGAGGAGACAGGCATTCAATTGGATGAAGGAATCCGCTTCAAGGGCGTCGTGACCTGGACCGTGGATCAGAATCGAGCTGGCGGAATGTATTTATACTTTGCCGAGGTTGAAGATCATTTTGAATACGCAACTCCATTGAAGACGGAAGAAGGCATACTAGACTGGAAGGATATCGATTGGATTTTGCATCGTGATAACGTCGGCGTCGCCACGAATATCGTTCATTTTTTGCCTCTGCTCTTGAGAGATTCTTATTGCTATGAGCATTTTTGCGACTTCCGTAATGGTCGGATTGTGCACACGGAGTGTGAACGGATCTCGAATGATGTGGAGCAGCGGGATGAATTATTGCGAGAGCTGAGATTTAACCGGGATACTGTTTATATTACTTAAAATAAAGGGTGGAAGTTTTGAAAAAATGCAAAATCATCGTGACTGCAGGGGCCATCATTCGTGATCAGCGGGGCAGAATTCTGATGCAAAAGCGCTCGGATCATGGAAATTGGGGGTTGCCTGGAGGCGGGATGGAGCCAGGAGAAGCGATTGAAGAAACGATGACTCGGGAAATCTACGAGGAAACAGGTCTCTTCGTGGAGCAGCACGAGTTGTACTCGATATATAGCGGGGAACGCATGCAATATACATATGCAGACGGCAATGAGGTCGCGATCGTCATGTTCCTGTTCAACGCAAAGGTGAATCTAAACGGAAAACTGGCAGAGGACGGGAAAACGTTGATGCATCAAGATAATAGCCATGAATCATTGTCATTGGAATTTCAGTCCTTGGAACAAATTGATATAAAGGAGATAAGCACCGTTCAAAGACCTGTCTTCGAGGATTTATTGTTACGAAAAATCAAATTTGCTGCAAAAAGAGGATCAGAATCTGCTGGACATGATTCATAGTTATCATACAGAGGGAAGAGCAGATATTCCGTGGCCACGGAGCCTGCTCTTTCTGTCTGTTTTGACGAAATCAACAAAAAAGAATGAGGCATTCATGATGATAGAGTATTCATTTTACTTGCCATTCTGGGACTTTGTGGAATACGATATATCAACAGCACATCCATTATTACGTAGACGGACAGCATGTTGCGGGGTGGCGAGAAGCTGCAATGAAAAAGACAAAGGAGCGGAACATGATCAGAAAGGAACATATCGAGCAAATTTTAAAATCATATTTTCAGGATCGCGTGCAAGCTTACAAACTAATCGACAATAGCTGGGAAGATGAATATCGGTATATTGCAATCGTCACGACAGTGAATCATGGACATGTCGTCGTGAAGTGTTACAGCGACCCATCTACCGATAGCGACAAAATCGACGGATGGGCGCACTTGGCTCTTGCATACCGTCAGCACGGCATTCATACGCCGGAATTCTATCGAACGGAAGCCGGAAGCTATAGGGTGACCATGACGGTGGAAGGGCATCTATTTTATATCTGGACAGAGGAGTTTATGCCGGAGAAGACGATGGATGATCTGGAACTGGACATGGAGGACCTGCCACCTGATTTTCTGCGGCAGCTGGGAAGCTGCATGGGGACCATGCATATGATCACGCTTCGCAACGGGATGCAGTATGACTGGAGCAGTCCGTACGTGCTGTTCGATCCGGAAGAAGAGAACTATGAACATGCGTTGCAATTGTATGATGGGTTAAAGGACACGGAAGCAGACACTCGCTTGCTTGAGGAAATATGGGAGATTTACAACCGCAAGCGTGCGGAGCTGCAGTCTGTATTTCACGCTTTGCCAGCTGGTGGCGTGCAAGGGGACTTGTCGATGAACAACATTCTGGTTGATGGGAATCAGCGGCTGGCTGGCCTTATCGATTATAATCTGGCGGGTAACGACAAATTTTTGTCCTACATGATGCAGGAAGGCATCTTTCTATGCTTTGAATGCTATCGGGAGGAATGGCTGGACCGCGAGAAATGCGCATATATGGAGCAGCGCTTCAAATATTTCTTCGACGGATATACAGAGCAATATCCATTGACACAAGCGGAACGCAGCCACGTCAATGTGTTCTACAATATAATCCGGCCATTCCGCTGGGATAAAGTGAACATCACCCTGGGCAAAGCGGAGGCGGGATTATGGCAGGAAGTAAATGAGCGCCTGCAGTGGATGTATCGCGAATTGACGCGGGATGATATGTTGGACTACTTGGAATCGTAACGACGGCAGGAAATGCGCGTTATGTACGGAAAAGGAGAAACTATTAATGAGCCAGCACACCTTCATTCGTGATTACAAACATATTGCGAAATATAGACGGAGCTTCAACCGGTTGGCGCAATCCGTATTCGGCATCGATTTTGAGGCATGGTATGGGCGAGGCTGCTGGGACGATCGCCATGTCTGTTTCTCTTTCCATGACGGGTGCGACATCGTTGCAAATGTTTCGGTGACCCATATGGATTATATGTTGGAGGGCAGGCCGTACAAGGCGCTCCAGATTGGAACGGTCATGACCCATCCGGAGGCCCGAAATCTCGGGTTGGCACGGCGGCTGCTGGAGAAAATATTGTCCGAGCGCGAGCGGGACTATGATTTCATCTATTTATTCGCGAATCCAGAAGTGTTGCAATTCTATCCCAAGTTCGGATTCGTCCGAGCAAGAGAAACGGCTTTTTATTCGCATCATTCGCTCGTACAGACCGGCCGGAGCGCGGCACGCAAGCTGAATATCGACGAGACGGCGGAGTGGGAACTGCTCGCGCAGAAGGCAGCGGCCCGCATTCCGGTGTCTAACCGCTGCGGAGCGGTTCGCGCAGAATCGATATTGCTCTGGTACTGCCTGAATATTTTTGGCGATCATATTTATTATATTGACGGCTGCGATGCCATCGTCATCGCGGAACGCCGAGAGCAAGAGATCCATGTGTATGATGTCATTGCCGAACGGAAGCTTTCGTTAAATGAATGGATTCCTCATATGGCCGACCATTTCGCCGCTGAGGGGGAATACAGGATCATCTTCCACTTTACGCCGGACTTCGACGACATCCACCTGGAATCCAGCGAATGGGATCAATCGGATACATTATTCGTGAAGACGGACCGCGTATCTTTTCCGGCCGCGATCCGGTTCCCCATAACGGCTCAAGCATAGATAGCTGCGATGCGGCTACAGCTCCTTGTATCTCGCCAGGATCGCTTTCGCTTCCGAGATGACCCTGCTCCGCAGCTCGGCGGGAGCAATCGCCTCCATGAATGAACCGAAGCCGAGAATCATCTCTGCTGCCGAATCGAGCGTATCGAATTCGACATCGGCTTCAGACCAGCCGTCATCGGCTGGCACGGTATGGAGCACTTTGACATACCGTTCACGGGTAAAGCGAGGCAGCAGCCGATCATTCAAGCGCACACGCGCCGGATAGCGCGGCAGGCTGGATTGGAATTGCGCGGTTGATTGTTCCCAATAGGCGGCCAAGTCGAATCCGGCGGGACGCGCAAATGCCTCCTCCAGCAGTTCGGCATGCCGAACACGCGACAAACGGTAGGAGCGCAAGCCGCCGTCCGTGTCCGCCACGACGTACCAAACGCTCCGCTTGGCCACCAGCCCGAGTGGATGAATGGTTCGTGTCACGAGGCCATCATGGCGCTCATATTCAATGCGCAGCGTCCGCTCCTCCCACACGGCCTCTTGCACGACAGGCAAATAGGTGGACGATTCGCTCGTCTGATGCCAGCCAGCTCCATCCACATGAATGCGTTCTCTGGCCACTTCCGCATCTCGCCGCAGCTCGGCGGGCGATGCGGCCAATAGCTTAAGACAGGCGCTGTCGAACTCGCCTCGCAGACCGAGATCGTCCACCAGCGAAGATGAATTCATGAGCAGCAGCGACATAAGCTCCTGCGCCTTCATCCCGGTCAATCTCGTCCGGTATCCTTCCGTGAGCGCCCATCCGCCAGTGGAACCGCGATCGGCATAGACGGGAATTCCCGCCGTACACAATGCTTCCATATCGCGAAAGATCGTCCGTTCGGACACCTCCAGCCGCCGAGCAAGCTCGCGGGATGTCATTTTGCCGTGGTTTTGCAGCAGCAACAAGATGGACAGCAATCGATCGGCCCTCACCATAATCCCTCTTTTCTTCATGGAATCCGATATCATCTCCTCCTGTCACGACCAATATGACAGTAGTTGTCATATATTTTCGGATAAACTAAAACAGAAGTCAAATGAGATGAGGAGGACAAGGATGAAGCCATTGCGCAATCAAGTCGCCGTAGTCGCTGGAGCGACTCGCGGGGCAGGACGGGGAATCGCCGCCATGTTGGGAGAAGCGGGCGCGACGGTCTATTGCACGGGTCGCAGTGCGCGCGGACAGCTGTCCAGCATGGGGAGGAGCGAAACGATTGAAGACACGGCCGAATTGGTGACGGCGAACGGAGGAAAGGGGATTCCTGTACGCGTGGATCATACGGTGGAGAAAGACGTGAAGGCGCTCTTTGAACGGATAAAAGAAGAACAGAATGGACAGCTCGATATATTGGTGAATGATGTGTGGGGAGGAGATCCTCTCACGGAGTGGGGCAAAGGCTTCTGGGAGCACTCGCTTGCGAACGGCTTGCTCATGCAGCAGCAGGCCGTTCACTCGCACATGATAACGAGCTATTACGGAGCGCCGCTAATGGTTGCACGGCGGCACGGGCTTATTATCGAGATTACCGACGGCATGGATTATCGGTACCGGGGCAACGTGTATTACAGCCTTGCCAAGGTGTCGGCAATCCATCTGGCTGCGGCGATGGCAGAAGACCTGCGTCCACACGGAGTTGCGGCAGTTGCTGTTACTCCCGGGTTTCTGCGGTCGGAAGCGATGCTCGACCAGTTCGGCGTAAACGAGCAGAATTGGAGAGAGGCGGGGAGGCAAGATCCCCATTTCTTAATGTCGGAGACGCCAACCTATATCGGGAAGGCCATAGTTGCATTGGCGGCCGATCCGGAGCGGATGGACAAGTCAGGAAAATCGTACAGCACGTGGGGACTATCGGATGAGTACGGGTTCACCGATGCCGACGGCAGCCGCCCGCATTGGGGCAAATACGCAGCCGAGCAAGGATTCTGACTGCGATGTGAATCAAGGCCGGTCTCGAATCTTGAGTGGACCGGCCTTTTCTGTGCGCTTGCCGTTATTGCTTCTCGATGACGATGAGACAGGTGCTGTCGGGGAATGGAGCCGGCTCTCTCCGCTCGTTCATGAAGGAGACCTTCGGCGCAAGCGCCTCTGTATAGCCGTCTTGCAAGTAATGGCCGCACTTGATGATGGCAGCGCGGGCTCCCAACGTCTTCGCGATGAAAGTCTCATATTGCGACGGCGTAAAATAACCGAATTGCTCCTGGACTTCGTGGACATATGCTTCAGGTCCCCAAGTGTACGTATACAGGAATTCCATGGCGTCATTGATCGGCATTAACGCTTCTCGCGGCGACAAACGCTCATATCGAATCTTCCTTCCCGCGAAATCTTTGGCATATCGTTCCAGCCAGGACATGCCATCTTCCTTGCGGAACGCGACGATCCGCATCTCATCCGTTGGCTCGCTCATAATCCCGTCGCGGATAATGATGCGTCCGCCCGGCCGAAGGACATCGAAGGCGCTCCGGAGGGCGGCCGCAACCGTGTCATGGTTGAAGCGTCTTCCTTCATATTCGATATAAGAGTACAGCTCATGCAAGATGGACGAGAAAATGATCGTATCGATGCTTCCCGGCTCGACATATTGCTTGAGATTAAGCGCATCGCCCTTCATGACGCGCCAGCTCCGGTTCTCACGCTGTTTCCTGCGCTCCAGCGCCTGGATGACATTTTGCGAAATATCGATTCCGAGCGCCTGTTTGCCTGGCAGACGGTCCTCAATCAAGTCGAGCATGACTCCTCCGCCAGGGCCGATATCGATCACGCCGACACCGGTCACATAATCGAGAATAACTTGCTTATAGTCTGCCGACCGGTTCATATCGGACAAATAGTCCTCTTCATTATGGAACCGATCGTATGCGTCGCGCCGCAATTCGAACAAGTCGAACAGCATCAGAATTGCTTTCTCATAGAGCGGCGTCTTCTCGGCTTCGATGCAGAACGCTATCAATTTTTCCGCGGCGGCAGAAAATTCGAAGTTCACATACACACTGTCCCGAGCTTCATTAAGTTGTTCGATACGGAAGGCCAGATGCGGACTATCCGGCGTGCGATGGTTCCTTATATCCTCATAAGTCAGGTCCCGCAATGCCTTTTCGATCATCCGTTTTTTGTAGACGTTCATTTTCTTCCGGCCTTTGAACTCGTAATACATGCCATTCATCAGCCGCTCGAAGCTAATATGGCGCACATGCTCCGTCTGCGGAGCAGCCAAGGTCAAGAGAAAGATTTTGATGAACTCTTCGAACGAAAACTCATGTAAAGCCGCTTCGACGAACCATAAGGTTTTGTCGTCCAATGCACGGAGCGCGGTCATGATATGCGGTTGGCTTTCCAGCTTCGCCAGCTCAGCCTTTACATTTTCGCCGCTGCGGCCAGACAGCTCCCGCAGATGACGGAACCGCTCCTGCAAGGAGTACCCCTTATCGAATTGTCCAGTCACGATCTGATCGATGACGTCCTCGACCCGGCTCTTCAGTGAATCCCACAATTCAGGCGAGACCGCGGCAATGACGCACCGATTCAGCGGCAGGAGCAGATCCCGCAGTTCCCGGGGTGATACGATGCCTTGCTCTACCAGTTGATATAAGGGCGCGTTTTCGATTAAGGGCACTTCTCCGCGCAAATATTGTCCGATAAGTCCATGCGTATAAATAAGCGTATGCGTAAGCTGGCTGCGCCCATGGCTGCTGTCCTCGACATGCTGCTTATAGATCTGAGCGGAGCCGATGTTATGGGCGAACAGCAATACGCCTTGCTCCTGCCAGACGATCCGCTGCCGCAAGGTCCCGCCCTTGGCAATCTCGGACCATTTCAGCGTCTCTTCCACCGTTTCCTTAATCCAGAAGGACAAGGGCGTGTCTGACAACTCTTGCAGTGTCCGCTCTACATAGTCGAGCACCGGATTGGAATTCGCCAGCTGCCGCAGCGATTGAATCCGTTCCAGATTGACAATCCGTTCCTCGGCCGTCACGATGTATTCCAGCCAGCGGTTCTCCGCCAGCAGCGCGGTTTCGCCTTGTCTGTAGGATTGAATAGCTTCTAATGATTGCAGCAAGTGCTTCACCTTTTTCTATGGAATAGACATGAACATGTTCATATTTTGATACTCCGACGCCTTAAGTCGCACGCTGACTAACGTCAGCAGGATTATTAGCAAGATAAGTTGAGCTATTGAATTTATTCACGAGAGTGTGACACACCTTCGTTACTTATCTCAACATATTGGAGAGGCTATGCTCTCGGTTTGGCGCTTCCGCTGCATGCGGATTTAGCAGATGAACATGGTGGAGGAATCCTTTATATACTACAACATTAAGAGATGCCGGACAATTCATGTGGCAGAAGACACGACCTGTCGGAAACCGGTTCGTCCAGCTGCTTGCCGCAGAAATGGCGTTGTCGGATCATAGGGGGAGGGAGATTGATCTTGCTGGCTGTGCCGGAAAGTTCCGGTGCTTTATAATGTGGAAAAGACGAAGCAAGCAAAAGAACGAAGGAGGCAGATATCATGAACAAAGTATTGATTTTGGGAGGAACTCGCTTTTTCGGCAAAAAGCTGGTGGAGGCGTTGCTGCGCAAAGGCGCGGACGTGACGATAGCGACAAGAGGGAAGACTGCGGATCCGTTCGGGAATGCGGTGAAGCGGATTGAGGTGGACCGCACCGATTCCGCGGCGTTCAAGTCCGCTATTGGAACAGCCCAATGGGATGTTGTATACGATAATATCTGCTTCACGCCGCAAGAAGCGGATGAAGCTTGTGCCATCTTCGCCGGCAAGGTACAACGATACATATTGACGTCCAGCTTATCCGTCTACGAATTCGGTCCGGAGCGAAGAAGCGAATCGGACTTCAATCCCTATACGCACCCAATCCAATTGGAGGTACAACCTGAGCTAAGCTATAAGGAAGGAAAGCGCTGCGCGGAAGCGGTGCTATTGCAGAAAGCCTCGTTTCCGGTCTGTGCGGTCCGTTTTCCGATCGTGCTTGGAGCGGATGATTATACGAAGCGTCTCCATTTTCACGTTGAGCATGTGCGGCAAGATGAGCCAATCGGCATTCCTTCTCTGGACGCGAAGCTGTCATTCATCAGCTCCGACGAGGCGGCGGAATTCCTGGCCTGGCTGAAGGACAACGCTATGGAAGGGCCGGTGAATGCATGCTCGACAGGAGAACTGTCGCTGCGGGACATCGTCACTGCTGTCGAAGCAGCAGTTGGAAAGCAGGCGCGCGTCGTTGTCGATATGTCCGAGTTGCCCGATGTGCATAAGTCTCCATTCGGCGCGCCGGACAGCTGGTTCATGGATACCGCGAAAGCGAAGCAGCACGGATTTGCATTCCGCAATGTGAGGGATTGGTTCGTGCCGCTCGTTCGCGATATTGCGGCCGGGAGGGCATAACGGACGATAATCACGCTGTCGAGAAGTTCTTTAACGGTTGCCAATGAGTCAACAGCAATGAAAGCGGGATCTCTCCGCATTTGATCAACTCAGGCAGCAGCACCGATGCTGCTGCCTGAGTTGATCATTGTGACACCGTTGGCAGTTATCGGACACCCTTGCTTTGAGCAGCAGAAGGCTGGATTGGCGCTCAATCCAAAAGTGAAATGGCTCCTGAACAACGCGGGCAGCGAAAGTTTGCAGAAGCAATATAAGTAACCAATATCACGTTCTTCTTTTGGTAAAATATAAACTTATATATTATGAAGATATGTTCATGTACTAAAGTATAAACTTTAGTACTTTTTATCTATGAACAGCTCTGTTGGAATACTCCATAATGAAAGTTGGTTTACACTCCTTAATCGTATATCCAAAAGAAGGTAGTGAGTATGGAACACATCAGAGGTGAATGAAAGTGAAAACTTCAAATCGACTTGTTGCTTTATACCAATATTTAGTTGAGCATGACAGTTGGATTACAACCCAACAATTAGCTGCGATGCTGGGTTGTTCCGTTTGTACGATAAGAAATGATCTTGAAATACTAAAGTCTTTTTTACCGGATACTTGGTTTATTGAAAGCCGGAGGGGCAAAGGGGTTCATATAAATCGTCCCTCTAACCAACCTATTGTACCATTTAGACAGTTACTAAATGAAACAGATAGAGTTCAAAATCTAATAGCATATCTCATTCATAATGAGTCAGGGTGTACATTGATAGAACTCAGCCAAAAATTATTTTATAGTGTGAGTACAATCAGTAAAATTATAAAGATATTAAAACATGAGTTGAAAAAATACCACCTAAAATTAGGTACAAAACCCGTGAAAATTCATGGAAATGAGTTTCATTTACGACAATTTTATTTTGACTATTATCTGAATAAAAACTGTACGGCTTGGATACAACAAGATACTTTAAAATCGATATGTACTCTTATGAAATCAATTGAACAAAAAGGGAGATTTAAGTTTTCTGACACTTCTTATATCCAACTTCCGATTGTATTGTCTATCTGGAAAAGTCGCCTTTTAAAAAAACAGCACATTACAAAATTTGTTTATCCAACCTTTGTTTACGAATCCAGTGATTCATTTCGATGGATTATTCCAATTATTGAAGAACATTTAAAAAAACTGCATATAAGGGTAAGTTCTCATGAATTACAATATGGAGCAGCTCTGATACTTGGTGTACCACGAACCGAGGGGAAAATAGCAGATAGCACTAAGACTCTTATTAATGAAATGTTAGAGCAGTGTCATACGGAGCCTGTTAGTAAAGTTATTCAACACATAGAAGAAAAAACATTGTTGCCTTTTTCCAACGACCCAATTTTGTTTCAACAATTATATGACTATTATAAATACGCAAGTATAAGATGGATTACCGGAATTCACAGTAATGCTAGCCAAAAGACTATAAAGATCAAAGATAGTGAATTCAGTCTTTTTAACTCAGTCCGTGAGGCCATGCACCAATACTTTAATCATGTAGATTCAATTAGGGATGATGATGTGGCAGACATTACGATGTTCTTTGTCGCCAGCAAGCTAGGCTATAATATGCAGCAGAAAGAAAAAACAATATTATTGTATGTAAGTGAAACCGGTGTTATGAGATATGTTAAGTTGAAGCTGCTTGAAAATATCTGCGGACCAATCAAAATTGTTACTACAAATCATGCCCACGAGATGAAATATCTTGCCTCAAATAAAAAAATAGATATCATAGTGACAACCAATCAGCAAAGTTATACTCTGCTTCCCAATGGTATTCCTATCATCCATATAGACCCAATACCATCCAGCTATGATATTACTATTATTCAAGATGCATTAAAACGGGAGTCTGATCATTGTAAATACGGTTAAAACGATCCCGTTTTTTCTTTACTCTTTCGCACTTCTCCCCATCCGTCATTTCATCCATATTATCTCCCATTATATAGTTACACATTTTCTGCTCATAAATGTTAATTTTAAATATTTTATTGTTATCTATAGATGTTAGCATACTTTACGAAATGGGGAATTATAGGAAGCTCTCCTTGTTTCTAAATGGGAATTCAAAGCGACAGGTTATGGAAAAATTAATGAGGAAGGAGAGCTTAATAGAGGCGAACTTCACTTTAAAATTTGCCGATGGACCTGTATCGTGTTCAGCATTTTGCAGAGAAGATGATATTTCAAAAAAACTAGCTATCGTAAAACAACTCAAACAGCAAGTAGCTGCACTAAATGTTTGACCTTCAAATAAACCAAAGTGCTTTCTCCAAAAAATTATTACTGTGGAATAATGATTCCTTGCTGGCGATCGTATATCCCGCTAGTGGTTACTGTAAATTAAAAAGTAATTTTGTATATTTATTCTCTACTTCAATGGCAAAAAAAGAGAAATGTACGTAAAAATATCTATGTAACAATTGACTTAATGAAAGAGGGAAGAAGGGGGATAGCTCTAAAAAGATTTTTAACGTTTGCTTTCAATTGAATCAAGTTATTTCAACAAAGAGGTGGAATTGAATGATTACGAAACTGAGAAATATCTCGGCGGGAAAAAAGTTGTCACTATTGGTAACCACATTAATTCTATTTGTCGCCATTTCTAACATTATCAGTATCAGTGTCTTGAATTCGTTAACGAAAAACACGGAACAAATCATTAATGAGCGCTTAGTGCCTTCCATTATATTGGGTCCAGACGAAAGGACTCGCTATTTTAAATGAAATAGATGATCATGTTTAATATGTAAATAACTTGAATATCATTTTAGCCGAGCAATTACGTGATGTGAGCTCGAAACAAGCAGCGTCATTTACCGAGCAGCTTAACGAAAGCGTATCTCAGACGAGTGCAGCAAGTGAACATATTGCACAAAATGTACAGGAAATAGCGGAAGGTGCGGATGTGTTAATCACGACTCAAGTCGCCTCCGTTAACGACGCCGTAATGAACGCATCCGATAAATCAACGGAGGGAAATAAAGCTATTGAGTCTGCCGTAAACCAGATGCAATCGATTCATCGAGTTATATCTAACCTCGAACTTACCATTCAAGGTTTAAATCGGCGTTCTAACGAGATTGCGCAAATCATGGACTTGATTAAAGAGATTGGAGAACAAACAAATCTGCTTGCATTAAACGCTACCATAGAGGCCGCGCGAGCAGGGGACAGAGGACGCAGCTATATGGTTGTAGCTAACGAAGTACGCAAGCTTGCTGAACAGTCTTCTCATTCAGCGGATAAAATCGGCAACTTAATTAACGCGATACAGGATGAAGCATCCGAGGCGGTGCAGTCCATGCAAAGGACAAAAAATGAGGTGATAGCCGGGGTGAACGCCGTTGGCGATGCAGGACAGCTTTTCGAGGGAATCAAGCAATCGGTAGAAGAAGTAGCCATCCATATTGAAAAGGTGATCTCTTCCGTAAATCAAATGACAATTGACGCCGAAGCAATACAAAATACGGTTCAATCTGTTAACCATTCAGCTATACTTTCCTCTTCCCGTTCGCAAAATATTTCTGCGGCGACAGAAGAGCAACTCGCTTCGATGGAAGTAATCTCTGCATCCACCGGAGAACTGACTCAAATGGCTGCTGATCTTCGCTCTCAACTTTCCTACTTTAAAGTATAAGAGGAAATCCGAGCTTTTTTACCTCGATAAAACGGGCCGTTTCAGGTTTCATTCCTGAACGTCCCGTTTTTCTTTTTTTAGCAGAGCGGGCCCGACAAGATCGAGAGCGTTCATATTAAGGCATATATTTTTTCATTAATAGGTGAAAAAATGTGTGCTGTTTTTTAGAAAGTTACCGATATACTTTGCTTGTAATCGTGATTTGAATATTGTGAGGGTTATTTCCGTGTATATTTTTGACTCGTAAAAAGGAGAGGGTACTCATGAAAAAATTAATTGATGAAAAAGCAACTAATGTTCTTCCAGACGGCACATACAAAATACAAATCGATGGCAGCAAAGAAAGTAAAGTTTTACAACATGAAGGTACGTCAGCGGTAATTGCAGAATGGGCTGGAGAGCAGTCTCAAATATGGGATATTAGGTATCAGTCTCCTAATTGGCAAGGGATTGGCGGATATGTTATCCAACCAGCAAATACGGATAGATATCTTGCATGGGACAGAAATAATGGGAGTTCTGTAATTGTATCTAGAATTCCTGCAGCAGACATACAGTATACACGTTTTTGGAGAGTTGAGAAAACTCAAAACAACACATATATATTTAAGAATAACCATCATCGACTGCCTAATCTAACTATAAGGGAAAATACACTTCAGGTACTAAGCGGACATAATTACGAGTTTTCTTTGAGTACAGACTTGACTAAACCTATTCCTAAAGGAAGAGCTTTAGTAATTACTTCAGATCCACAATATCCTTGGACCAAAAATACGGATAATAACGTACCAGAAAGTGATAGTGAGAAAGAAAGAGAGTCTGAAAGGTTAATACGAGAGCAATATCAAAGTATTAATAGGTATAATAATACGAAACAACAATCTGCTGTTATTATCAATGGAGATATAACGGCATTTGGGCACTCTTGGCAACGGACCAAAATGCTTAATACACTTCTTCCTATACTCAACAGAAATTACTACTTTGGGTTAGGCAACCACGATATTGAAAATAATCAGGGTGACTGCGCTGATGATGCATGTTTTGGAGGATCGATGTTGATGCTAAAGAGTCATATTGAGAAACTTGGTTTGCCGACATTCCAATATGATATAAAAAAAGCCTCTACAAGTTGGAGTGAACCTTGGAAGGGGAGTTTTGCTTATGCAATTGATTTCGGTACAATCTATTCACTACAATTAAACAATTATCCAACCATGAACGCATATGGAGGAAGCTATTCGAATTATTATGAGATCCATCAAAACTTAGATTGGATAGAAGCAAATCTGAAACATGCTTCGAAACTTGGTAAACCAATTATTGTAAATGTACACAAACCGGACGGCTGGACGGGGGGACCAAGCCAGAGATTTATTGACCTATTGGAAGAGTATGATGTGAAAGCTGTATTTGCTGGACATTATCACAAAAGCTTAGGAACTTATTCAGCAAGCAGATTTTTTGGTAAGGTACCTGTGTTTTTATCGGGTAGTGCATCGCAATCTACTTATTTGATCGTAGAATATGATATGGATACGATGAATGTGTACAAAGTAACAAATAATAATTGGGAAGAAAAAAAACTAGTGAAAAGTATTGAATTGAATAATGGAAATTCCAATAATTACAAAATTGTGAGCGCTTTAAATAACTCAAGTGTCGTTGATATGTCTTTACAAAAAAATGGGGATGTTCATTTATGGCAATACGGCGGTGCTTTAAACCAAAAATGGAAACTTATCAATGATGAAACGAAAAAGGCGTATCAATTTATAAATATGTACGATGAGGGCCTAGTATTAGCCTGGAATGACTATATGGGCTCAAGGAATGTATTTGCTACGCCTAATCAAGGGAAAGATGAGCATTATTGGCTCCTTGAGGATACAGGAGACGGTTATCATATTTTAAAGAATAAAAAGTATCCTTATTTAGTCTTGGATGTAGATAAGGCTGACACTGACAATGGCACAAATATTAAAGTAAATGAGCAACATGATTTTAGCAGCCCGTATATTAAAGCACAAAAATTCAAATTGATACAAGTTTGAAAGCCCTTTCGAATGGTTTTTTGCATACAGTTCTCAAGCTGCATACATTTCTCAAGCTGTCGAGATTTTCTCGACAGCTATTTTTGTATTATTAATTCTCACACGACACTGCGCGAAAGAAAGAATGGACAAGACCGTCTCCGGACACTGGCGATATGATTCGTAGTGGGAAGCCGGAAGGTTATTACGGTTTAAGTTTCTCTACACTTTTTTCATTGATAGATGAAAATATGTATGCTTTTTAAGGAATTTCAAAAGCTATACTTTAATCGTAACTGAAAGGAGGATTGATTTTATAAGGAAAAGAATAGGAAAAGATTTTATCTGTCAAGCCTTTTCAAAATCTTGTTCGGTATTGAAGGATGTGATGAAAGTGAATATTTTTCCTTATCATTATGATGATGCACAGACCTCATTCCATGGCACTTTTTCGATTAAGAAAATAAACAAAGAATACCATTACAATTATGCTTACTTTCAACTTCATTTTTTAGAAGGCCAATTCCTTTTGAAAGATGCGCATCAAAAGAAGATGTATGAAGAAAATGTCACAGGAGTCAAGGCTGTCGTAGCTCTTAAAAAAGAGTACTTGCAAGAAGTTCTGCCGACTCATCAAAAAAACCTAATTTTTAGAAACGTAGGTGGATTAGAGAAAAACAAATATGACTTGATGGTAGTAAGCACTGATTTAGAAAATAAATTGGCGAATAAGTTGGTTTTAAAAGGAATGTTACATCAGAAAATAAAGGAGCTTTTGATAGGGAATGAAAAGTACCTGTTGACAATTACATGAGGAAAATAGAGGAGGAATCAATATGAGTGCCGGAAAACTGGATACCCTTACAATCTATGATTGGAATCAAACCGTTAATGATGTGAAAAATCAAGGAAGCATCCTTGCAAGGAACTTTCCAAGCTTCTTCTCTCAAGAAATTAATGAGCAGACCATGAAGGCAAAAGTAAGTGGAGTTTGGCTGAAATGGGAATTAACGAATGAAGGCACGGGACAATATCCTATTTATAAGTGTTATATAGAAGATGGAACATTGGAAGTGGAGGTAGAAAATAAAAAAACGAAGTATGACTTAAAAAACAGCTGGATTAAAATTTGCGCGAAAATCGAAATCGATAAAAGCAGTTCCACTGAGATGTATAAGTTTTCAGAAAAAGAAGATGCCTTATACTCTATCCATCATTCTTTCCCATTTGATAAAGAGAATCGAGTTGCATCTAATCTGTTAGAACATTTGCTTATCTCATGGTTTAAAGAACATAGAAATCTATTAAATAATCATGTCAACAATTACAGGATCCATGTTCGTACGTCAAATGACTTGACCTTGGCTGGATGGGATACCGGTTATGTAACGTCGTTCTCAAATGTAAATAAAACCATTCTGGAGAAAGAACTGTATCCTAAGAATTTCAAATATGAGTTTGAGGATCTTGACTTTGGATTTTTGTTTAATATGAAAGGAACATTTGATTCTTGGAAAATGACTACAGGAGCAGACGGGCAAAATGTAAATTTTATTTGTAAAATTGGTCAAAATAGCTCGCTTACCAATGAAACCGGCAATAAAACCTACGACTTTTCTTCTGATGCGTTCTTGAAAGTTCAAGTGAAATTAGAATACTTCAATTCAACAGAAAAAACGATTGAAGATCCTACCGGTCTACATGATGGGAATCAAGTCGAATTGAGAGTAAAAACAGACCGGGACCAAAATCAGAATCCCCCAGTGGTTCTTGTGGATTCTTACTACTCCGAAGACCTGACAAGTCCGTTGTTGAACAGTATCGCAACGAGTATGTTCAAGGAATGGTTAAATGAAAACATCGATAAATTCGAAAATATTTTTTCCTACTTTCTTTTACAAGAAACTGCAAAAAACGAAGATTTCCAATGGTTGAAGCCGACGACCGCTTATTACGGAGTAGCAAGCGTCGAGGATGAAAATAAGAAGCCGGATTTGGATAAGAGTGTCTTTTCCGTTATGTCGATGGTCGAGAACCATGTGAATAAATTTCCACAGCACACCGTAGATGCCCGATTATTGCACGCAGTGAATAACGAGTCAGCCTTTGGAATTGATATGCCATTATTTGTGGAGAAATGGGTTGAAAATGCGTTAGTTGCAATGCAGATTGGTACGCCAGAACAATTTGAAAAAACAGATAATGGATTGGTTATCTCGAATAAAGAGAAAATTAAGTTTGCCACAATAGAAAATGACTCTGGGAATGACGTGCCTGGTTATGTTGATGAAGGTAAATTCAGACTGGGCATAATCAATAATCAGCTTGTTCTAGAGATGGAAGACCTGTATTGGGAACAGGCAAGAGGAATTATGGGCCATGTTAATTATAAGCAAAGCTTTGACATTACCTTAAAAAGCGGCGTTGATGAATTAGGTAAAGAATATAGTAACGTCTTGATTCCAACTGAAAATACGGATCCTACCATGTTAATGACCTTTACGATTGAAGATTGGAAGAAGAATGAGAATTTGATTATTGAAATCGTTACAGGAGTCGCTATTGGAATTTTGGTAGGTTTTATTCCTGTCGGAAAGATATTCTCAAAATTAAAAGACGTTGTAAGGAAAGCTTTTCGGCAATCCGGTAACCGTATGTCAGCCGAACTAGGATCAAGTGTCGCGATCGCCATGAGGGAAATAGCTCAAGAATCCGGAGAAACAGGGACAGCATTCTTCCGAAGAATAAGTCAGGAATCAGCTGATGAAATTACCTTGTTCACTCGGCCAGGTATTAGTGCTCAGCAAATCATAAATGAAGTAGCAAATAAACCCGAGAGCTTTTTTTCGAAAATATGGAAAAATAAGTATAAACTTATAGGCGGAGTTGTTGGGGGAGCAGTAGGGGGAATGGTGCCAACGGCCATTATTGGAGCTATCCAAAATGCACAACAAGAGCATTATTCATTACTCCCGACAATCCATGAATTTGTTGCGAATTGCGTAGGAACCGTAAACTGGCCCGATAACAGTGAATTTAAAATTGAAACCGCTCAGCTTCAAGGCATTTATTTAATGGGCGGAAAACTAAATAAGGAAAAGTAAAGATTTGAGCAAAAGCAATACATCTATTGTAAGAAATTACACTTAAATGCGGGGAGCGCCGGACAAGACGTTCCCTACTATCAAAATTTTAGATAATGAGGTGATGATGCACGTGACGATTACCCATTCAACCAGCACTTTTAATTGGGATACCGTATTTGCCATTCCTATTGCAGAGGTTAACCGCATGATAAGGGAGCAAAAAAGCAGTCCACAACATTTTGAGCTGAATGATTCAACTCATAATTTCAAAGGGGATTTTGGAGAATGGAAAATTATTACCGGCGGTGATGGAAATAGCATTCGAATGAATATACCTGTTCGGAATTTTCAGACATTTCTGAGTGAAGATTTATTTACAGGTGAATTTGGTTTTCAATCCGCGGATTTGAATGTCCAGGTTAAGCTTAATTACCTGCCACATGAAAATATATCGAATAAGGCAACGAATGAACAGTTATATGACTTGAAAATTAAATCAACAAGCTCTGATCCAATTTATGATCCTGTAGTGATAGCCATTTCGATCAAAAATGTTGAAGGTCTATTTTTTCCGTGGAGCTTGAAAAGCAGTCTGTTTATTGATCTCCAGACGATCTTGAAGGAATTATTTATGCAGCAAATCACTAAATGGTTGGCATTGAACTTGGAAGCATTCAACCACACTTTTAGCGTCGTTAACTTGAATCTGTATATTAGCGATGAGGAACCATGGACTTGGTGCAAGCCTTCTTATGTCGATTATGCATACACAGATATTGAAGAAGACCTGGACAAAAGCTTGTTGGGAGTATTGTGTATGACAGGAGGAAGAAAAGGGGGAATCCAGCAGCAACAAAAGTTGGATGCCTATGTCATTCCGGAATCATCGAATGCCGGGTTTCTAATTGCAGAAGAACGATTTTTATTAGATGTATTATTGCCAACTTTACCAATGAAGTTCGAATATTCAACGATCAATGACTATGAGGTAATCAATGCAAGCGGGGAAGCAGGTCAATACCAATATATATTGAGATTGAAAAAAGACAGGAAAATTAAGTTGGATAGGGTAGAAGTGAATGGATCAAGATACGATCCGTATATGACCGAAATGAGCCTAAGTTTAGTGAATGACACATTAAAGCTTGAAGCGGCCACAGAAACTTCTATAGGAGTAGGTGGCGTGGTAGGTTGCAGAACGATCAATTGGTATAAGTTAAAACTGGCGGAAAACGGAAATGGCGAACAAACGATAGCATATGAAGAAGCTCTACAGCCTACTGTAACACATTATGTCATAAAAGAAGGTTCAAATTGGGTATGGGAAGTTATAGCAGTCATTATAGGACTTTTAGCGCAGGCTGTCTTAGCCATATTTACAGCAGGTGCGTCCTTATTGATAGGATCCATTGTCATCTTAATATTGACTGGTGTTTTAGCTAAAACCCCTGATATTATTCAAAACTGGAATATTAATACTTCCCCGAGCATCGAACCTTTTTTAGAAAATACGACTTCCGAGATTATTTGGAATGCCAGTGAAACTTTTAAATTAGATTATGCCGGGTTAGCAGGTCCGCTCCAATTAGGCGGGAAGTTTGCATGAAAGAGTAGAAAGAAGGTGTTTATGTGAATACTTACGGTTGGGACATCATTTATGTGAATTCGAATGAGGGCATAAATAAGCAACTACAGAAGTATATGAATGAAAATAAAATAACCTTTACCTATGACGATGAAAACACATCTGTGAGCTTAACTTTTGATAATTGGGAGATTGTTCCCGGGGGATCAAGTAAACTCTTGCGAATGAAAACCCTTGTGAAAGAGGGGGAACTGACCTTTATGGGGCAGCGCACAATGGTAGACGGTATATGCCCTCTCTTCGAAGTTCAACTTGGTTTCTTTGATGATAAAAATGAGTCCTCTATTCAGAAGTTAATGTTTAACTTTCAGGTAAAAGGAGAGAAGGAAGGGGATCAAAGGGAAGGAGCAATTACGGTAATTAATCCGGATATAAATCATGTATTTGCCGAAGGAAGCATGATTTACACCCTTTTAAAGTTAACATTAGCAGAGATGTTTATCGCAAACAAAGAGAAAATATCTTATATATTTGCACAACTGAATATATCGCCGGACATTCCGTGGATGCAACCTAAAAAGTACAAATATTCTTATTATTCTCCGACTTCCAGTAAAGATAAAGGTTTTTTGTCCGTTCTGTCTGTCGTAACGAATCGGGACATATCTGGACTCACAGAGGGAATTGATGGTTCAATCCTGGATAATAATCATGATAGCTTTCTGGTGCTGTCTGAACGATTGTTTCTGGAGCATATCATTATGCCGGAATTGCCAAATTCATTTGGGAACGGGACAACAAAAAACCATTTTACATTTGAAGGCACATCGAATACAAGCGGGGTCATTAAGAATAGCAGGAATATAAATTGCGGTTCGGTACGATGGGGTTTAATCGATTATTATCCGGTACTAACAGAGTTAAAAATACAAGTCGAAGGGAACAGCCTTCGGATGAAAGCAGCGGGAAATTGTGACATTACGGGACTGGCAAGCTCGTATGTAACATTTGAAGTCGAAACGAAAAATACTTTTTATTTTAATAAAGCTTCGAAGAAAATTGAATTTAAGGCTGACAGCAATCCAAAGGTAAGTTACGAGCGCCATATTCCATGGTGGATATGGATATTAGGAATAGCAGCTCCTATCGTGGATGTGATTATCCATTTTGTCACTGACGCAATTTCCGGTTCTGTTGCAGGAAATATCAAAATTGATACCAATACTTCTATTGGTGAGTTAAGAAGTGAAGTAGTGAAGTGGAGTGGCATGGATGAAGAAGAGATTGCAGATTGTGTGTTTGATGTAGCTTTTTGTATAAAAGGTATTAAATTGAATAATGGAAATTCCAATACTTACAAAATTGTAACTGCTTTAAATGACTCAAGTGTCGTTGATATGTCTTTACAAAAAAACGGGGATGTTCATTTATGGAAATATGGCGGTGCTCTAAACCAAAAATGGAAACTTATCAATGATGAAACGAAAAAGGCGTATCAATTTAAAAATATGTACGATGAAAGCCTAGTACTAGCCTGGAATGACTACATGGGCTCAAGGAATGTATTTGCTACACCTAATCAAGGGAAAGATGAGCATTATTGGCTCCTTGAGGATACAGGAGATGGCTATTATATTTTAAAGAATAAAAAGTACCCTTATTTCGTATTGGATGTAGATAAGGCTGACACTGACAATGGCACAAATATTAAAGTAAATGAGCAGCATGATTTTAGTAGCCCGTATATTAAAGCACAAAAATTTAAATTGATACAAGTTTGAAAGCCCTTTCGAATGGTTCTTTTGCATACAGTTCTCAGGCTGTCGAGAAAATCTTGACAGCTATTTTTATATTATAAATTTTCACACGACACAGCGCGAAAGAAAGAATGGGCAAGACCGTTCCGGACACCGGCTATATGATTCGTGGTGGGAAGCGGGAAGGTGAGTACGGAGTGCCCTCGTTAGGTTTCTCTACACTTTTTTCATTGATAGATGAAAATATGTATCCTTTTTAAGGAATTTCAAAAGCTATACTTTAATCGTAACAGAAAGGAGGATTGATTTTATAAGGAAAAGATTAGGGGAATATTTTACCTGTCAAGCCTTTTCAAAATCTTGTTCGGTATTGAAGGATGGCCAATTCCTTTTGCAAGATGCGCATCAAAATAAGATGTATGAAGAAAATGTCACAGGAGTCAAGGCTGTCATAGCTCTTAAAAAAGAGTACTTGCAAGAAGTTCCGCCGACCCATCAAAAAAATCTGATTTTTAGAAACGTAGCAGATTAGATAAAAACAAATATGACTTGATGGTAGTAAGCACCGATTTAATTCTTGATGTTGCTTTATGTATAAAAGGTAAAAATTACTGAGAGGGAGGGAAAAACGATGAAAGAGACGAGGCGAACCGCGGAAAATCAACAAGATCAACAAGTATTAAAGTCTGTGGGACAATTTTTCTATGGAGAGAATTTGGACGAACCGGCTTTTGTCAGCGGGCGTGGGTTGAATGGGTTTAAGATCGATCCTGGCCAGTTGGAAGGAGCAGATTTGAACAAGAAAGTAAAATCAGCCCGATGGATTGCCGATTTTACACCAAAGCAAACGGGACTGTATAAGTTTATGGCCAGTTCAAACCCGTATACACATATCTTTGTGGACGGACAAGAAGTAAAGGATAATGAAGTAACATTGACAGAAGGAGAGCATTATACATTTGTTATCCTCTATTTTGGACACCCGGATGTGAAGCAAGAAGACTTGTTTCAATTTGAAGTGAAATATACATGTAACCGGCAAGAAAGCCAAGCGATTGCAGCAGAGGACTTCTCCATGCCCAGAAAAGTTTCCTTCGATAGTCTTCCCGTGGGCATTGTACCTCGAGCGGAAGGAAATGAAGAAAAGCTTATAGATACGGATGAAGATGGGATTTATGATAAATGGGAAATAAACGGATATACCGTAATTAATCATGTTGTCTATCCTTGGCCTGATACGACCACGGAGGAAGGGAGAAAAAAGGAAGAGGAGTACAAAGAAAAGGGCTACAAAAAATATGTGTCCAATCCGAACGAAGCCCATACGGCAGGGGACCCCTACACTGATTTGGAAAAAGCCAGCGGAAGAATAGATCGCAATATACACAAAGTGGCTTGGGATCCGCTTGTTGCAGCGTATCCAAGTATCACGGTGGGGATGGAACGGCTAATTCTGTCCGATAATAAAGAATTTAGTTCATCGTCAGGAAAGAGTGTCAGCCGGGAGACATCTTCCAGCTCCAGTGCCTCCAATACGGAAGGGATTGATGTGAGTGCGGGTTTTTCCCTCTTCGAAGGGTTCTCAGGATCCGTTACCGGCAGTTATTCGCATACGTCTACGCATACGGTTAACTCTGCACAGACTTCAGGACAGGACTGGTCCAAACAATTAGGTTTACACGCTGCGCAGGCAGCCTATGTAAATGCCAATATCCGCTATTACAATACCGGAACAGCTCCTGTGTATAAATTTATTCCCACCACAAACTTAGTTTTAGGGAAAGAGACGATTGCTACCATCACGGGACAAAAGAACCAGGAAGCTTTCAGCTTGGCTCCGAATCAAGCATATCCTAAAAGACATTTACATGGTATTGCCTTAAATACGTTAGATCAGTTCAGCTCCACTCCTATTTCCATGAATATCAATCAAGTGGACAGACTAGAAAATGGAGAGAAATTGAAATTGGAAACGACCCAATTTCAAGGAGCATTTGCAAGAAGAGATCCATCAGGAAGACAAGTCGTTACAGAGGAAAACGAGTGGGCCAATTATATCCCGCAAATTGAGCGCGTGACAACCGGAATCCTGATAGATATTACAGGCGGACCGATGATAGAGCGCCGTATTGCGGCAAAAGACCCTGATAATCCCAATGACCTTACACCGGAGCTTACATTGGGCCAAGCGTTGGAAAGAGCGATAGGGGCTTACGAAGAAAAGGATAGATGGTATTTTGACCGTGCGGATAACACGCATATTCTGAGTCCGAACCTGGTCCATTTTATTTATAATCGCAAAACGGAAAAAAAGATTAAAAAGGAACTGGAAGGGAACAAGAATATAAAAAATATATACGATATGACAATCCGGCCGGGGATGAATATTCACATCAGTGTCCCGCTAGTATGGGATGATTTTAAGGACGATGAGGGAAGCTGGAAGGGAGGTGCATATGACTCAACGAATGGGTTGAATAACGGCAGATGTTACAAGATAGATCCGAATAGAGAAGTGTACAAGGAAGGGATTATTTTAAAAGCCAATTCAAAATATCTAGTAATCATGGATATGAAAGGAAATGGTGCGGGTAAGGCTGCAATTGAGTTCGGTGGAATAACAAATGAATTCGATATTCCTAACGGGTATCGCAGACAAAAGGTTATAGTTGAAGTATTTGATTTTCCAGCCGATTTTAATAAACTCAAAATTTCGACCACTAGTACAGGAAGCGCTTACATCGATAACTTTTCGATTGTAAAGGTAGGAAATGCATGGGACAAACTGAAAGAGGAAAATGAAGAGTATTCCAAAAAGGTTGCGGGGCGAACTTTTTCCTTTACGTCCTCGAATCCAGTAAGATATATGACTAGCTTTGCAGGTGAAGCCATTATGGCAGATTCGGCAGCAATGTTTGACCAAAAATTCAGGTTAGAATACCGGAAGCCTAGGGGAGCATTCTACATTCTTAGTTCTTCCAATAAAGTTTTGACATGGGATAGAGGGAGCCAAAAATTAATTTTTGCAGACAATACGCCTGTGCTTAACCAGCTCTGGTTCTTTCAAAAATCCGGAAATAAAGGCTATAACATCATAAGCGCTGCAGATAGAAGTAAAGTGCTTGAATACGGCCTTGAAGCCGTAAATCATACAATCCCGATTCGAATCGCGACATTAGATGAAGCAAAAAATAACCAATATTTTACGATATCCCCTCCATTTTAATGAAGGAAGCTATAACTTGAAATGAAATAAGAAAAAACGAGTTCAGAAGAAGGAGAGAAGAACGATGGAAAAAACAAGCCGAATCGAGGAAAATCAACAAATACTAAAATCGGTGGGTCAATTTTTCTATGGAGAGAATTTGGATGAACCGGCTTTTGTCATCGGACGTGGAATGAATGGATTTAAGGTAGATCCCAGCCAATTAAAAGGAGTCGATTTGAAAAAGAAAGTAAAATCAGCCCGATGGATTGCCGATTTTACTCCAAAGCAAACCGGCGTATATCAATTTATAACCAGTTCAAATCCATATACGCATATTTTTGTGAATGGAAAAGAAGTAAAGGATACGGAAGTAACACTGACAGAAGGAGAACAGTATACATTTGTTGTCCTCTATTTTGGAAACCCGGATGTGAAGCAAGAAGACTTGTTTCAATTTGAAGTGAAATATACATGCAACCAGCAGGAAACCCAAACGATTGCAGCAGAAGACTTCTCCATTCCCAGACAGGTTTCTTTTGAATATCTCCCCGGAGGCAGTGACAACACCGAGGATGAACAGCCTCTGTTAGATACAGATAATGACGGAATTTATGATGAGTGGGAAATAAACGGATATACCGTAATTAATCATTTAGTTGTGCCATGGGAGGAAAAATATGCCGCTCAAGGATACAAAAAATATGTGTCCAATCCGAATGAATCCCATACGGCAGGCGATCCCTACTCTGACTTGGAAAAAGCCAGCGGAAGCATAGATCGGAACATAAAAAAAGTGGCTTGGGATCCGCTTGTTGCAGCATATCCAAGCATCACGGTGGGGATGGAAAGGTTAATTCTTTCCGATAATAAAGAATTTAGTTCATCATCAGGAAAAAGAATCAGCCGGGAGACGTCTTCCAGCTCCAGTGCTTCCAATACGGAAGGAATTGATGTGAGTGCAGGTTTTTCTCTCTTTGAAGGGTTTTCAGGGTCCGTTACCGGCCATTATTCGCATACGTCTACGCATACGGTTAACTCTGCACAGACTTCAGGACAGGACTGGTCCGAACAATTAGGTTTAAACTCTGCGCAGGCAGCCTATGTGAATGCGAATATTCGCTATTACAATACCGGAACAGCTCCTGTGTATAAATTTATTCCCACCACAAATTTAGTGTTAGGGAAAGAGACGATTGCCACCATCACGGGACAAATGAATCAGGAAGCTTTCAGCTTGCCTCCTGATCAAACATATCCTAGAAGACATTTACATGCGATAGCCTTGAATACGTTAGATCAATTCAGTTCTACTCCTATTTCCATGAATATCAATCTAGTGGATAGATTGGAAAATGGGGAAAAATTAAAGTTGGAAACGACCCAATTTCAAGGGGCGTTTGCAAAAAGAGACCCTGCGGGTGGACAAGTAGTCATCGAAGAGAATGAGTGGGCGAATTATATCCCGCAAATCGAAAGTGTAACAACCGGACTCCTGATTGATATTAAGGGCGGCCTAATGATGGAGCGCCGTATTGCAGCAAAAGATCCTGATAATCCAAATGACCGCACACCGGAACTTACGTTAGGTGAAGCATTGATCAAATCGATAGGGGCCTATAAAGAGGGAGGAAATTGGTATTTCAAAGATGAGTATACAGATGAAGCACGTATTCTGAGTCCGAACCTGGTCCATTTCATCTATGATAGAAAAACAGAAAGAAAGATCAAAAAAGAACTCGACGGGAATAAAAATATAAAAACGATTTACGATATGACAATCCGGCCGGGAATGAATATTCAAATCAGTATCCCGGTAGTATGGGATGATTTCAATAATGATGATGGAAACTGGGATGGAGGTTCATACGACCAAAGTAATGGTTTAAATAATGGCAGATGTTACAAGATAGATCCGAATAAAAATGTGACCTACGATTTGGATGATATTACATTAGAAGCAAATTCTAAATATCTTATTAGCATGGATGTTAAAGGAAACGGTACGGGTAAGGCCACTGTTGAATTTGGCGGAACAACACGTGAATTCAATATTTCTAACGGATACAAAAGGCAAAAGATCATGTTCGAAGTATTCGATTTTCCAACAGATTTTAGCTTCCTTACTATTTCAACGAATAGTACGGTATATATTGATAATTTTTCAATTGTAAAGGTAGGAACTGCATGGGATAAATTGAAAGAGGAAAACAAAGAGTTCTCCAAAATCAATGATCAAAAGGATTTTTATTTTGCATCTACCGATTTAACACAATATATTACCAATTATAAGGATGAAGCATTTATAAAAAAATGGGATGTTAATTCCAAACAAGACTTTAAGCTGGTCTATCATGTGTATAGGGGAGCCTTTTACATTTATGACATACCGGCAAAGAAAGTTCTGACATGGGACAGAAGAAATCAGAAATTAATATTTATGAATGATTTGGGTGTACGATATCAGCTTTGGTTTTTACAAAAATCAGGAAACAATGGATATAACATTGTAAGCGCCGCAGATAGAAGTAAAGTGTTGGCTTACGACATTGTAAAACCAGATCTAACACCACTTCAAATTGCGACATTAGACGAAGCAAAAGCTAATCAATATTTTGTGTTATCGCCCGTAAAGTAATATGTAGTCTTTAGCTTCAAATCGAAAGATCGAAATTGGTTTTCCTGGACAAACTTCGCCTTTATGGCGGGTTTGTCCCTCCCATTATATACATGGCCGACATCAGCTAACATTAATAAAACGATATGGTGGAATGACGGATGGAAAAAAAACCTTTGAATTTCAAGAAAGATGAACGTAAAGCCGAAGCATGGAGTCAGAAGCGTTATTCGGCTTGGATAAAAGCATTACCGGATAATCGGAAAGAAGCAGTCGAAGCATTTAAAAGATCATCAAAAGAAATGAATAGAAAATTGAATGAAGTTCGTGGAAATATTGATGAGCTAACAGATGAACAATTAAAAAATCAAATAAAAGAAATGAACATCATGATTAAACAACCCGTTAATCTATTAAAGGAAAGACAAATCATTTATACCCATTTTGATCCCGAAGATTTAGGATATTCCAATGAATTGCAAATGTTGGTTGGAAATGGGGATAGACAGTTAGATCGCGGAAAAATTAAAACTGTCTTAAATGAGTATAAATATGGGAATTTGACCGATTTAAAAACAGGAAATTTAACACTTACCGGGGGAGAAACAGGACAATATTATGTAGCGGAGTTAGAACTGCCGAAAGGCACCTATGTAGGACATTTTGAAGATGGACAAACGGTATTGCCAACGGATTATGCGATAGAAATCACGAATAACATGTTTAGTAAACCGAAGGTTATTAGAGAAAATGGAAAAGAACTTATTAAAGTAAATGCAAGATTAATCAAAAAAGAGAAGATTGAAAATAAAGTAAAAGAGACGGAAGCAGCATTAAACAAAATGGTAAATAAAGATACTGGCTTTATCAAGTTAAATATTGGAGGGGGATTTGAGTCCTACACAATCGATCAAGCGAAAGAAGCAATTCATGCTTTAATCAAACATGTACCTTCAAAGTTACTAAATGATGCTCTTGATGAATTAGAATCTATCGTATTTCAAGATGTGAAAATAAGAGAAAATAATCCGCGGGGTTTATTTGATGAAAATACGAATAAAGTCTTTATAAGAGTGAAGCACGAAACATTTATTCAAAATATAGATCAGAGCGGAGATCCAGCAAGAGGGTTAATACATGAAATGGGACATGTCGCGGACATCGTCTTATTTAATAGGACTTCTTATAGCCCTAGATTTAATGGGATTTATGAGGAAGAAAAAAATAACGTTACGAACATCATAACATATCAAGACTACGCTGCACGTAACGCGCAAGAGTTTTTTGCGGAAATATTCAAAGCAATGCATTCCACAGATCCTAAACAACAGGATGCTGTTACAAAAGAAGCACCTAAAGCTGTTGATTATATAAACACTAAAATAAAGGAATATAATAGAGGATTATTGATTATCAGTTAAAATAACAAGCAATTTTGGATGCGAACATGTTTCCTGCCAAATTGCCGTGTAAGTAGGTGAGTTGCAAAATGATAGATTTTCGTATTGACACAGTAAAAGCGAAAAAATGGGGAGAGAAAAAATATTCCCGCTGGAAATCCGCATTAACAGAGAATGAAAAAAAACAAATTACGGAATATACCAAAAACGCCAGTCCTGTAAATCGTTATCTTAGAGAAAATGACGGGAACTTAGGGGCCAATCCTGATTTGGACAAGAAAATTGAACTAATGGACAAAGCGCTAAATAAGACAACTTTACATGATTCCATTACCGTATATCGTGGGACGGATGGAATCATATTCGGAGAAGAATTCCAGACCACTTTAATGAAGGGGAATAAAGTTAATGAGGAGGTGGCCAGGAAGATCAAAGGACAATTCGAAGGAACCGTTCTATTGGAGCGGGGTTACTTAAGCACATCAATCGTTCTGGGAAACAATTTTCTGGCAAGAAACGTTCTTATAGAACTAAAGGTTCCTAAAGGGGAGAATGCCGGGTATGTAGATCCAATTAGCTATTTTCCTGGCCAACTTGAGATGTTATTGCCCAGGAATACTCAATATTATATTGATAATATAAGGACGATTGTTAATGGCGGATCACAAAGATTAAAAGTTGAAGCTAGAATCATAAAATAGAATCTTCACTTGCAGGAACTCGTAAAGACCTGAGTACATCTCGGGTCTTTTTATTTTTCTGAGCGTCCTGAAGGTGTAAGTGCTGCAACCGCAAATGATAACTTCGCGATGGTGGAATTTTCAGAGGCATTTGAGACATCGGAAGATGAAAATGATGAAGCCGGCTGCATGCTGATGCAGCCGGCTTACGGCTCAACTCTATATTGTTATTTTCTCAAGGCGCTTTTCCCCGTGCTGTACAATCCGCAAGAGGTGAGGCCACAGACAATTCCATACATGACACCCATTTTCAAATCGCCTGGAGCGAGATAGACAGCGCCTGCCGCGATACCAAGGATAATGGACAGTACCGGAGCCAGGCGAATCGGCAGGCCGAGCCCTTTTGCTATTTCTACTAATCCGACAATGACGGCCACGATCATAACTTCAGTAATCTCCATATTCATCTATTCCTCCTCTCCGATTTACGCATCTCTCAATTCATAGTTCCATCCGTGTTCTTGGAACCATGTCTCCGCACGCGCCAAATTCTCGCCGCTTAACGCTCCTGTAACCGCATAAGACGTGCCATTATTTAAAAACTGAATCTGTGCCCAAAATCTCTTCTCCAGGAACATCTGAGAGAGCTCATGAATAGCGGCTGCACTCAATCCGCCTGTAACGATTTTCTTTTTGCCAGAGGCTTCAGGCGCTTCTCGGCCAATTACTGTCTCCACGATTGCAGATATGACATTTTCTTTATTATTCAAAAGTCTCCGCATATCGTCAGGATTCGTGATAAAAGCCAGTTCTATCAATATGGCCGGGGCGTTCGTGGAATTAAGCACCCGAAGCTCTTTCCGTTCCTTAGCTCCTCTGTCCCTAATTCCAACCGCCTCAGAGATTGCCTTGCTCACGCTTGCGGACAAGGCTTGTTGATCGTAATAAAGAACTTCTACCCCTGTAGCCGTTGATGCGGCCGCGTTAAGATGTAAGGAAATGTCTAATCTTCCATCTTTATTGTAGCTGTTACAATTGCGGACGATGTTGGCCAGGTTCTCATTCTGCGTTTTCCCCATGTCATCCGTAGTGCAGGCAACAGCTTGACCCGCTTGCTTGAAGGCATCTATGAGCATGGCTGCAAATTCTCTGGCGACTTCATGTTCCTTGTAGCCGCATCCGGTTGCGCCCGGAACAAATGCGTTGTGCCCCGCATGGACAGTAATCATTTTATATCCCATGTTTCTCTCTCCCTTTGTAACAATGTGTGATCTTTTGATGTCCTTTCTCATTGCAAATCTTCCTTGCAGTTACACCTAAAATATACCTTTCGAGATTCCCGAAGGATGAAATATATTTTCACCCATTAACGAAAATGTCTATGCTTTTTTTTGGAAGGCGAGAGGTATGCTTAGGTTGTAAATGAAGGGGGACCTGTGCATGAAAAATGACCAAAAACGGTACGGATATCTTCTATTGTTTTGATGTCTACGGTCATTTTGACTGTGCGGAGTACTCATCATTCAGAACACAAGAGGAGGAGTTCATGGTGTCAACAACAGACCACGCCGCCGGCGTATTCCGGCTCGGAACCGAAGAATTAACAGAAACACTTAAGCAATCCGGTTATCGGACAGTCTTTGATATTGCATCTGAAAATCTTGCGGAATTTCAGAAAAGCAACCCGGAGATTCCCTCTTCCGACGCTAAGGACATTTATCAATTAGCCGTCCAGAGGACAGACAACTTATGCATGCTTTATAAGGCCTGGCAACTGCACAATGATCCGGTCGTCCAGAGCCTCCCCAAATTATCCGCGGATACCGGCCTGCAAGGCATGCGTGCCGCGTTGGAGCGGAGTCTTGGAGGGGGAGCCGATTTTGGAGACTTGTTCCCGGAACGATCGCCAGAGGGTTATGCGGAAGCCTCCTCTATACAGTCGCTTTTTTCGCCGGGACGTTACCTGACGGTGCTGTATAAAATTGCGCGGCAGCTCCACAGTCCAGACGACAAACTGCATATTGACAACCGCCGCCCTGATTTGAAGTCGCTCATCCTCAACCATGACAATATGAACCGGGAGGTATCTTCTCTGGATATCCTTCTGGATGTGCTGCAGCCCGAAGGCTCTGACACGCTGACATCCTTGAAGGATACCTACCATCCGATGACCCTTCCTTATGATGACGACCTTGCGCAAATCAATGCCGTGGCGGAGGCGCGCTCCTCCAATTTGCTGGGGATCTGGGATACCCTGCTGGACACGCAGCGGAAGTCCATCCTGCTGGATTCCGCCGCTATTCGCCGGATAAGCAAGGAGCGGCAATCGGCCTCATCAATTGCCGATACTACCCCGTCTCCGCGTACGAGGGAAGCCCTTTCCTTGACGCCAAACAGCTTCCGTCTGTTGATCAACCCCGAGCCGACAGTGGAGGATATCGCCAACCACTATAACGTAATGACTACCAAAACTGCCGAGCTGGCAGCCGTCTTAAATATGGTCGATGACTTCTGCCTGAAAACCGGCTTGCGTTTTAATGAATTGCTGGACTTAACGATGCAGAAGGATTACCAGTCCAAAAGCAGTGAGTACAAAAGCCGGTTTGTAAAATTTGGCGGGTTGGAGAATGTTGCGGTTTCAACCTATGGCGCAGCTTTTTTGACAGGATCGGAGGAAACGCCGTTGTGGGTAGGAAAAGGAGCTGTGATAAGCCCTGCAGCGGACGCCTATGTTCGTAATGGGACATATGCAAACACGAATTATGGATCAGACAATAGTCTTGTTGTGAAGCAGGATGGGTCTAGCGGATACAGTAGAGAAGCATACATCAGGTTTGATTTGACAGGTCTTTCTGGAGCCGTGGAGGAAGCTAAAATTTCTTTAACAACGACAGCGAAACAATTGTCTAGCTTAAGACACCAAGCTCATTTGGTCAGTGACAATAGTTGGGATGAATTGAAAATCACATGGGATAACAAACCTGCAGGAGGAGCGATCATCGCAAGCTGGGATGTTCCCGAAGTTGGTAAGAATGTAAAGGTTGATGTGACCCGGCAAGTAAATGATGCGCTCGCAAAAGGTCAAAATAAACTATCATTTGTTATACGTTCTAGTGCAAATTACGGCAGTCAGGGCGATGTCTCTTATGCCTCTAGAGAACACCATGAAAAAGCTTTACGGCCTTCTATGGAAATAAAGGCGATGACGGGTGCTGGTTTAAACTTCACGGCGGATAATGTGGTAGCTCTGGCAGGAAGGGCGGAAAAGCTTGTCCGGCTGGCGCGTAGCACGGGTCTTTCCTATGAGCAGTTGGATTGGCTGATTACCAATGCCAGCCGTGCCGTAATCGAACACGGTGGAGAACTTATTCTGGATAGGCTTGTACTGGAGGCTGTGGCCGAATTCACAAGGCTCCAGAAGCGTTATGGCATCACATCGGATATGTTCGCCGCGTTTATCGGCGAAGTCAATACGTATGCAGAAGCAGGCAAGGACAGCTTTTATCAGACAGTTTTCAGCACGGCCGACCATTCGGCTACCTTACCCTTGGGTGAGACTTTGCAATTTGAGGTGAGCAAGCAGGAGCGATATGAATCGATTTGCTGCGGGGCCATGGGGGTGACCGCCGATGAGTTCTCCCGTATCGGAAAATACTGCTTTGGCGACAAAGCGCAGCAAATCACCGCCAATGAAATAACCGTTGCTCAGCTTTATCGTTTAGGCCGAATTCCTCACATGCTCGGTTTGCGTTTTACCGAGGCGGAGCTATTGTGGAAATTGATGGCTGGCGGCGAGGATACTTTGCTCCGTACGATTGGCGCTAACCCTCGCAGTTTAGAAGCGTTAGAGATCATTCGCCGTACGGAGGTCCTTTTGGACTGGATGGACGCCCATCAGCTGGATGTTGTCTCCCTGCAAGCCATGGTTACCAACCGGTACAGCGGCACAGCCACGCCGGAGCTGTACAACTTTTTGGCACAGGTGCATCAATCCGCAAGCAGCGCCGCGAACGTGACCCGAGCAGATGCTCAGGATACCCTACCCGCGGACAAGCTGTGCCGGGCCTTGGCGGCGGGTTTCAACCTAAAAGCCAACGTAATGGCACAGGTCATTGAATGGGTGGACAAAACCGACGGAACGTTTACGCTGCAGGATTTTTGGGACAGGCTTCAAGTACATTTCAACGCCGATCATGAAGATGAACTGGCGGCCTTGGAAGGAGAAGCCGACTTGCTGCAATGGTGTCAGCAGATCAGCCAGTATGCGCTCATTGTCCGTTGGTGCGGATTAAGCGAGCAGGATCTGGCGCTGCTGACCGGGCATCCCGAGCAGCTTCTGGATGGACAAGATACCGTGCCCGTACCCTCCCTGCACCTCCTGCTGGTGCTAACCCGCCTGAAGGAATGGCAGCAGCGCGTCCAGGTTTCCAGTGAGGAGGCCATGCGCTATTTTCCCCAGGTTAATTCGCCAACCGTCACAGGCGACGCTGCGGGTAAGCTGCTTGCCCATATTCATGGTTGGAATGAAGCGGATACCGCCTCGATGAATGACTACCTGCTGGGAGAGAACGAATATCCTAAGAACTTTGAGCAGATCTTTACTTTGGAAAGCTGGGTCAACCTGGGCCGTCAACTGAATGTTGGCAGCCGAACGTTGCGAGAGCTGGTTGACATGTCAGAAGAGGATGATACCGCGGAAAACACGGATTTGATTATCTCGGTCGCCCAAAGCCTGATGGCTGCGGTGCAGGCCTGAACCAACATGACCAAGGAAGGTGGTAAGAATATGTCTACTTCAACCCTGTTACAATCAATTAAGGAATCCCGCCGGGATGCGTTGGTCAACCATTATAGCGCCAACAATGTTCCTACAGAGCTTAAGAACAAGATTACGGACGCGGACAGCCTGTATGAGTACTTGCTGCTGGATACGAAGATCAGTGAACTGGTGAAAACATCGCCGATAGCGGAGGCCATCAGCAGCGTCCAGTTATACATGAACCGCTGCGTCGAAGGTTATGAAGGCAAGCTGTCTCCGGAAGGCAATAGCCATTTCGGGCCGGGAAAATTCCTGGATAATTGGGATACCTATAACAAGCGTTATTCCACCTGGGCCGGCAAGGAACGTCTGAAATACTATGCAGGCAGCTATATTGATCCATCCTTGCGCTACAACAAAACCGATCCGTTCCTGGACCTGGAACAGAGCATCAGTCAGGGAAGAATCACCGATGACACCGTAAAGAACGCGCTGCAACACTACCTGACTGAATATGAAGTGTTGGCGGATCTCGAGTATATCAGCGTAAATAAAGGCGCCGATGAAAGTGACTTATTCTTTGTTGGGCGCACGAAGACAATGCCTTACGAATATTACTGGCGCCGCTTAACACTGAAAAAGGACAATAACAATAAACTGGTACCAGCCATCTGGTCCCAGTGGAAAAAAATCACGGCCAATATCGGCGAAGCGGTTGATAACTATGCAGTGCTTTTCTGGTATAAAAATCGCCTACATGTACAATGGTGTTCTACAGAGAAGACTCAAACTGATGCTGGAGAAGCCGTTGAGAAACAGTATCTGAATGACTGGATCATGAATAGTTCCGGAGTCTGGTCTTCATTCCGAAAGTCTTCATTTATCAAAAATAGTTTTACTTATAGTGAGGGCACCATCACTTCAGAATCTGTTTCTACGGTTCGAAATCAACTATTCTGTGATGCTCCAGATGCTTTTAAGGCAACAATAACTGCCCTTCCATATGACCGAATTCATGTTTATTTTGAAAAAAGATACCATTCATACCATGCTTGGCTCCATGTAGGAGGATTAACTGGCATTGTTCTAAAAGAGGGGGAGCAAAGAGACTTCAGCTACGGTCCAAATCGGGCATTTCATGTACAACTCAGCGATCTTCAAGGACCGAGTGTAGGTCCATATTTCACTGGTATATATAATGGAGATACACTCCAAAACTCTTACGGCTCAATTAACAACGATCAATACACCCCTCCATCAGGAAGCAATATTAAAGGTCCTATCGACCTTACCCTGAAAAATAATATCGACCTGTCGGCTTTGTTGGACAAGAGCCTTGACGCACTGTTCGACTACACCATTCAAGGCGATAACCAATTGGGCGGTTTAGATGCCTTTAACGGTCCTTACGGGCTTTATTTGTGGGAAATCTTCTTCCATGTTCCTTTTTTAATGGCGGTTCGCTTCCAAACCGAGCAGCGGTATGAGTTGGCGGAACGTTGGTTTCAATTCATCTTCAACAGCGCCGGATACCGTGATGACTACGGCAGTCTGCTGACGGATGACACAGGGAACGTGCGCTACTGGAATGTGATGCCGTTGCAGGAGGATACGGAGTGGGATGACACGTTGTCCCTGGCAACGACCGACCCGGACGAGATTGCCATGGCCGACCCGATGCAATACAAGCTGGCTATATTTATTCACACCTTAGACTTCCTGATCAGCCGCGGCGACAGCTTGTACCGGATGCTGGAGCGGGATACCCTGACCGAAGCCAAGATGTATTACATCCAGGCCAGCCAACTGCTGGGTCCCCGCCCCGAGATCCGGATCAATCACAGTTGGCCTGATCCGACCCTGCAAAGCGAAGCGGAGGCGGTAACCGCCGTACCGACGCGAAGCGATTCGCGGGCAGCGCCAATCCTCGCCTTGCGAGCGCTTCTGAGAGCAGAAAACGGACATTTCCTGCCGCCCTATAATGATGAACTGTTAGCTTTCTGGGATAAAATCGAACTGCGTTTATACAATCTGCGCCACAATCTGAGCATGGACGGTCAGCCGCTTCATTTGCCGCTCTTTGCCGAGCCGGTGAATCCGCGTGAGCTTCAGGTGCAGCATGGCGCAGGCGATGGCTTGGGGGGAAGCGCCGGTTCCGCCCCGAGTCGTGAGAGTGTCTATCGTTTCCCTCTGGTCATCGACAAGGCGCGCAATGCGGCGAACAGTGTTATCCAATTCGGCAATGCCCTGGAAAATGCATTGGCCAAGCAGGACAGCGAAGCCATGACCATGCTGTTGCAAACCCAGCAGCAGAGTGTTCTGCAGCAAACCCGCGATATTCAGGAGAAGAACCTGGCCGCGCTGCAAGCAAGTCTGGAAGCAGCCATGACAGCGAAAGCGGGGGCGGAATCCCGGAAGACCCATTTTGCCGGCCTGGCGGACAACTGGATGTCCGCAAATGAAACCGCCTCACTCGCACTGCGGACCACTGCGGGAATCATCAATACAAGCTCGACCGTGCCGATCGCCATCGCCGGCGGCCTGGATATGGCTCCGAACGTGTTTGGTTTCGCGGTTGGTGGTTCCCGTTGGGGAGCCGTCAGCTCCGCTGTAGCCCAAGGATTGCAAATCGCCGCCGGAGTCATGGAACAGACGGCCAATATCATCGATATTAGCGAAAGCTACCGCCGGCGCCGGGAGGATTGGCTGCTTCAGCGGGATATTGCCGAGAATGAAGCGGCGCAGCTGGATTCTCAGATTGCGGCCCTGCGGGAACAGATGGATATGGCGCGCAAGCAATTGGCGCTGGCGGAAACGGAACAGGCCCACGCGCAAGCGGTCTACGAACTGCAAAGCACCCGCTTTACGAACCAAGCTTTGTATAACTGGATGGCCGGGCGTCTGTCGTCTCTATACTATCAAATGTATGACGCCGCATTGCCGCTTTGCATGATGGCTAAACAGGCTCTAGAGAAAGAAATCGGCAATGATAAAACGGTTGGACTCTTCACCCTCCCGGCCTGGAATGATCTGTATCAAGGATTACTGGCGGGCGAGGCGCTGCTGCTAGAGCTTCAGAAGCTGGAGAACCTGTGGCTGGAGGAAGACAAGCGCGGAATGGAAGCTGTAAGAACGGTATCTTTAGATACCCTTCTGCGCAAAGAAAAGGCAGAATCCGGGTTTGCAGATTTCGTCAAGGAAGTTCTGAACGGAAAAACACCTGACCCTGTGGGCGGGGTGGGCGTACAACTGCAAAACAATATTTTCAGCGCAACCCTTGACCTGTCCGTTCTTGGCCTGGATCGCTTTTACAACCAAGCGGAAAAGGCCCACAGGATCAAAAACCTGTCGGTTACCTTACCCGCGCTATTGGGACCTTATCAGGATATAGCGGCAACCTTATCGCTTGGCGGCGAGACCGTTGCGCTTTCCCATGGCGTGGATGACAGCGGCTTGTTCATCACGGATCTCAACGACAGCCGTTTCCTGCCTTTCGAGGGCATGGATCCGTTATCCGGCACACTCGTTCTGTCGATACTCCATGCCGGGCAAGACGGTGACCAGCGCCTCCTGCTGGAAAGCCTGAACGACGTCATCTTCCACATTCGATATGTCATGAAATAGTTGAACTTCCAGATATTTAGGGGCTTGTGAATACAAGCCCCCCAGATTGAAGACAAACTCCCGCGAAATACTGCACCGCGGGAGTTTTTATTTTTCCATCCATACTTTCAATTATGAAATTGAAAGTATGAGATGGGCAACGTAGTGATCCACATGAAGCGTGTGGATCAAATAGCGAGTTATGCGATTGAAGAGGAGAAAAGTATTAAAGTACCAGACAATAAAAGAGGAAGAACAACAAAAAGATTGGAGACGGTACGGCTGCCTATCCTAAAGGAGTATGCCTTTCTTTTTGATTGAAGTTTAGGAAATTGCTCGGATTACTTCGGGGAATGTCATAAAACAGGAGCGTTCCGAGCTTTACCCAATCGTTACAGGAGATCTCTAGAACAAAGTCCGGTTCGTTCCCCCATCCGGAAGTTCATATTCCGTGGGTAGCTCCATCCTGATCCCCTCTTCTTAACAGGTTATAAAAAGTTACACTTATCATTTCCGTCATTGCTAATCTACCTTGCAGTTACACGTAAAATATACCTTCCGAGATTCCTCAAGAATGAAACATATTTTCACCCATCAATGAAAATATCTATGCTTTTTTTTGGAAGGCGAGAGGTATGCTTGGATTGTAAATGAAGGGGGGACCTATTCATGAGGAATAACCAAAAACGGTAACGGATAGCTTCTATTGTTTTGATGTCTACGGTCATTTTGACCGTACGGAGTACTCATCATTCAGAACACAAGAGGAGGAGTTCATGGTGTCAACAACAGACAACGCCGCCGGCGTATTCCGGCTCGGAACCGAAGAATTAACAGAAGCGCTCAAGCAATCCGGTTATCGGACCGTCTTTGATATTGCATCTGAAAATCTTGCGGAATTTCAGAAAAGCAACCCGGAGATTCCCTCTTCCGACGCTAAGGAGATTTATCAATTAGCCGTCCAGAGGACAGACAACTTATGCATGCTTTATAAGGCCTGGCAACTGCACAATGATCCGGTCATCCAGAGCCTCCCCAAATTATCTGCGGATACCGGCCTGCAAGGCATGAGTGCCGCGTTGGAGCGGAGTCTGGGAGGCGGAGCCGATTTTGGAGACTTGTTCCCGGAGCGATCGCCAGAGGGTTATGCGGAAGCCTCCTCTATACAGTCTCTTTTTTCGCCGGGACGTTACCTGACGGTGCTGTATAAAATTGCGCGGCAGCTCCACAGTCCAGGAGACAAACTGCATATTGACAACCGCCGCCCTGATTTGAAGTCGCTGATCCTTAACACTGACAATATGAACCGCGAGGTGTCATCTCTGGATATCCTGCTGGATGTGCTGCAGCCCGAAGGCTCTGACACGCTGACATCCTTGAAGGATACCTACCATCCGATGACCCTTCCCTATGATGACGACCTTGCGCAAATCAATGCCGTGGCGGAGGCGCACTCATCTAATTTGCTGGGGATTTGGGATACCCTGCTGGACACGCAGCGGACTTCCATCCTGCAGAATTCCGCCGCTGCCCGCCGGATAAGCAAGGCGCGGCAATCGGCATACCTGAATCCGAAAGCCGCGGATGATGAGCCGGTATTGATTACAGGAGAAGAATTCTACCTGGAGACGGGCGGCAAACGGCTTTTTCTGGCGCATAAACTCGAGATAGGCTCCACGATAAGCGCCAAAATCAACATTGGACCGCCGCAAGCGGCCGATATCGCGCCAGCAAAGTTGCAACTCGTTTATTACGGCAGAGGCGGCAGAGGGGACTACTTCCTTCGTGTGGCAGACGATGTGTCCCTCGGTGGAAAATTGCTGAACAATTGTTATCTGACCAGCGACGACGGACAGAGCAACAATATTAACGGACCATTCTGCCTAATGATTAATCGAGGCACCGGCAGCATGCCCAGCGGGACTCACCTGCCAGTTCAGATTGACAGAGTGACAGATACATCCCTACGCATTTTTGTGCCGCAACACGGTTACTTGGGACTAGGAGAAAGCCTTGCCAGCAACTGGAATGAACCGTTGGCGCTGAATCTGGACTTGGATGAAGCGTTGACCTTTACCCTAAGAAAGAATGAGTCCGGACAAGATACCATTTCCATAATCGATATGATGCCGCCTGTTGCCGACACGACCCCGTCCCCGCCGACGAGGGAAACGCTTTCCTTGACGCCAAACAGCTTCCGTCTGCTGGTTAACCCCGAGCCGACAGAAGAAGACATCGCCAAGCACTACAACGTTAAGACTGCCATAACCCGAGCTCCTGCCGATCTGGCCGCCGCCTTAAATGTTGTCGATGATTTCTGCCTGAAGACCGGCTTGAGCTTTGATGAATTGCTGAACTTAACGATGCAGAAGGATTATCAGTCAAAAAGCAGTGAGTACAAAAGCCGATTTGTAAAATTTGGCGGCGGGGAGCATGTTCCGGTTTCAACCTATGGAGCTGTGTTTTTGACAGGTACGGAAGAAACTCCGTTGTGGGCAAAACAGTATAACAGCGCAGGCGCTGCAACAGACACCCCTGTTTTGAACTTTACGGCGGATAATGTGGCAGCTTTGGCAGGAAGAGCGGAAAAGCTTGTGCGGCTGGCGCGAAGCACGGGTCTTTCCTTTGAGCAGTTGGATTGGCTGATTACCAATGCCAGCCGGACCAAAATCGAACACGGAGGGGAAATCATTTTGGACGGGCCGGTGCTTGGGGCTGTGGCCGAATTTACCAGGCTCAATAATCGTTATGGCATCACAACGGATATGTTCGCCGCTTTTATAGGCGCTGTGAACCCTTATGCAGACAACGGACAGAAAAGCTTCTATCAGTCCGCATTCAGTACAACGGATGATTCATTTACCATTCCATTGGGCGGAGGTTTGCAGTTCGCAGTTGACAAGCAAGGCAAATATGAAGCTATCTGCTGCGGGGCCCTGGGCGTTACGGCGGATGAGCTGTCTCGTATTGGCGGATACTGCTTCGATGCAGCGCAGGGCGCCAAGCTGAATATGAATGAGAGTAACTTTGGGCAGCTGTACCGTCTGGGCAGAATACCTCGCATGCTGGGCCTGAGTTTTACCGAGGCTGAGCTGCTATGGAAGCTGACGTCAGGCGGTGAGGATACATTGCTTCGGATCATTGGAGGAAGCGCCAGTCTGAACACTCTGGATATCATCTGTGACACCGAGACGGTTATTGCCTGGATGGATGCCCATCAGCTGGATGTTGTCTCCCTGCAAGCCATGGTTACCAACCGGTACAGCGGCACAGCCACGCCGGAGCTGTACAACTTTTTGGCACAGGTGCACCAATCCGCTAACAGTGCCGCGAACGCGTCCGGAGCGGATGCTCAGGATACCCTGCCTACGGACAAGCTGTTCCGGGCCTTGGGGGCAGGCTTCAACCTGAAGGCCAACGTGATGTCGCAGGTCATTGACTGGTTGGACAAAACCGACGGAACGTTTACGCTGCGGGCTTTCTGGGACAAGCTTCAAGCGTATTTCAGCGCCGGACATGAAGATGAACTGACCGCCTTGGAAGGAGAAGCCGCACTGCTGCAGTGGTGCCAGCAGATCAGCCAGTATGCGCTGATTGTTCGCTGGTCCGGGTTAACCGAGCAGGATCTGGCGCTGCTGACTGGGCATCCCGAGCAGCTTCTGGACGGACAACATACGGTGCCCGTACCCTCGCTGCATCTCCTATTGGTGCTGACCCGCCTGAAGGAATGGCAGCAGCGCGTCCAGGTTTCCAGCGAGGAGGCCATGCGCTATTTTGCCCAGGCTCATTCGTCAACCATCACACGCGACACTGCGGTCAAGTTGCTGGCCCGTATCCATAGCTGGAATGAAGAGGATACCGGCTCGATGAATGACTACCTGCTGGGAGAGAACGAATATCCTAGGAACTTTGAGCAGATCTTTGCACTGGAAAGCTGGGTCAACCTGGGCCGTCAACTGAACGTTGGCAGCAGAACGCTGGGAGAACTGGTTGACATGGCCGAAGAGGATAAAACCGCGGAACACATGGATTTGATTACTTCGGTAGCCCACAGCCTGATGGCTGCGGCGCAAGCCTGAACCCACATGGATCAAGGAAGGTGGTAAGAATATGTCTACTTCAACCCTGCTGCAATCGATTAAAGAAGCCCGCCGGGATGCTTTGGTCAAGCATTATATCGCCAATCAGGTTCCGACTGAGCTTGCGGACAAGATTACGGATGCGGACAGCCTGTATGAGTACTTGCTGCTGGATACCAAGATCAGTGACCTGGTGAAAACATCGCCGATAGCGGAGGCCATCAGTAGCGTGCAGTTATATATGAGCCGCTGCGTCGAAGGCTATGAAGGGAAGTTGACTCCGGAAGGCAACAGCCATTTCGGGCCGGGGAAATTCCTGGATAATTGGGATATCTATAACAAGCGTTATTCCACCTGGGCCGGCAAGGAACGTCTGAAATATTATGCAGGCAGCTATATTGACCCGTCACTGCGCTATAGCAAAACCGATCTGTTCCTAAACCTGGAACAGAGCATCAGTCAGGGAAGAATTACCGATGACAGCGTAAAGAACGCGCTGCAACACTACCTCACTGAATATGAAATGTTGGCGGATCTGGAGTATATCAGCGTAAATAAGGGAGCCGACGAAAGTGTTTTATTCTTTGTGGGCCGAACGAAGACAACGCCATATGAGTATTACTGGCGCCGATTAACGCTGAAAAAGAACGATGACAACAGGCTGGCGCCAGCCATCTGGTCTGGGTGGAAAAAAATAACTGCTAATATCGGGGAAGCGGTTAATGACTATGTAGCACCTCATTGGGAGAACAATCGACTTCATATAAAGTGGATTTCCATAGAAAAAGAAGGACAGGCTCTTGAATCATATTTTATTAATGATTGGATCCTAAATGCTTCCGGGGTCTGGTCTTCGTTTAACAAACTCCCGTTTCGGGCTTTTAGGCTTTTGGATCAGCAGGGAGACATTAATCACAATTTTATCACTTGTATAGGGGACAAATTAATTATTGATGATCCGTCCTATTTTAGAGCAATCATATCAGCAGTACCAAATTATTCGAACACACGTTTGATAATGAGTATGTTTGTTGAAAAAATTTACTCTAAAAATTTTAATGAAGTCAATTTTCTTGAAAATAATAGTTCTAGATTTCGATTAAGAGAGGGGGAAGAACGAACATATAACTCTGGTACTTATGACGGCAATTATTCAATAAATCCTGGTGGAGTTGACTTTAAATATGATGAAGAATTTTTTCTTTATTTAAAAATACACTACTCGCACGGTTCAATTGTCAATAATCAGTTTAGACCTCCATCAGGAAGCAGCATCCAAGGTCCTATCGACCTTACCCTGAAAAATAATATCGACCTGTCGGCTTTGTTGGACAAGAGCCTTGACGCACTGTTCGACTACACCATTCAAGGCGATAACCAATTGGGTGGGTTGGCTGCCTTTAACGGTCCTTACGGAATTTATTTGTGGGAAATCTTCTTCCATGTTCCTTTTTTAATGGCGGTTCGCTTCCACACCGAGCAGCGGTATGAGTTGTCGGAACGTTGGTTTCAATTCATCTTCAACAGCGCAGGTTACCGTGATGACTACGGCAATCTGCTGACCGATGGCAAAGGCAACGTGCGCTATTGGAACGTGGTGCCGCTGCAGGAGGATACGGAGTGGGATGACACGTTGTCCCTGGCAACGACCGACCCGGACGAGATTGCGATGTCCGACCCGATGCAATACAAGCTGGCTATATTTATTCACACCTTGGACTTCCTGATCAGCCGCGGCGACAGCTTGTACCGGATGCTGGAGCGGGATACTCTGACCGAAGCCAAGATGTATTACATCCAGGCCAGCCAACTGCTTGGTCCCCGCCCCGATATCCGGATCAATCACAGTTGGCCTAATCCGACTCTGCAAAGCGAAGCGGACGCGGTGACCGCTGTACCGACGCGAAGCGATTCGCGGGCAACGCCAATCCTCGCCTTGCGAGCGCTTCTGAAAGCGGAAAACGGGCATTTCCTGCCGCCTTATAATGATGAACTGTTAGCTTTCTGGGATAAAATCGATCTGCGTTTATACAATTTGCGCCACAATCTGAGCCTGGACGGTCAGCCGCTTCATTTGCCGCTCTTTGCCGAACCGGTGAATCCTCGTGAGCTGCAGGTTCAGCATGGCGCAGGCGATGGATTAGGGGGAAGCACCGGTTCAATCCAAAGCCGTCAGAGTGTCTATCGTTTCCCTCTGGTCATCGATAAGGCGCGCAATGCCGCCAACAGTGTTATCCAATTCGGCAATGCCCTGGAGAATGCATTGGCCAAGCAGGACAGCGAAGCAATGACCATGCTTTTGCAATCTCAGCAGCAGATTGTCCTGCAGCAAACCCGCGATATACAGGAGAAGAACCTGGCCGCGCTGCAAGCAAGTCTGGAAGCAGCCATGACAGCGAAAGCGGGTGCGGAATCCAGAAAGACCCATTTTGACGGCTTGGCGGACAACTGGATGTCGGACAATGAAACCGCCTCACTCGCACTGCGGACCACTGCGGGAATCATCAATACAAGCTCGACCGTGCCGATCGCCATCGCCGGCGGCCTGGATATGGCTCCTAACGTGTTTGGTTTCGCAGTTGGAGGTTCCCGCTGGGGAGCCGTCAGTACTGCTGTAGCCCAAGGATTACAAATTGCCGCCGGTGTAATGGAGCAGACGGCCAATATCATCGATATTAGCGAAAGCTACCGCCGGCGCCGGGAGGATTGGCTGCTGCAGCGGGATATCGCGGAGAATGAAGCGGCGCAGTTGGACTCGCAAATTGCGGCCCTGCGCGAACAGATGGATATGGCGCGAAAGCAACTTGCGCTGGCGGAGACGGAACAGGCGCACGCGCAAGCGGTCTTCGAGCTGCAAAGCACCCGTTTTACGAATCAAGCTTTGTATAACTGGATGGCCGGACGTCTATCGTCTCTGTACTATCAAATGTATGATGCCGCATTGCCGCTCTGCTTGATGGCCAAGCAGGCTTTAGAGAAAGAAATCGGCACTGATAAAACGGTTGGAGTTTTGTCCCTCCCTGCCTGGAATGATCTGTATCAGGGATTACTGGCGGGCGAGGCGCTGCTGCTCGAGCTTCAGAAGCTGGAGAATCTGTGGCTGGAGGAAGACAAGCGCGGAATGGAAGCCGTGAAAACGGTATCTATAGATACCCTTCTCCGCAAAGAAACGCCAGAGTCTAGCTTCGTAGAGCTAGTCAAGGAAGTTCTGGACGGAAAGACGCCTGACCCTGTAGGCGGAGTCGGCGTACAGCTGCAAAACAATATTTTCAGCGCAACCCTTGACCTGTCCGTTCTTGGTTTGGAACGCTCTTACAATCAAGCGGAAAAGACCCGCAGGATCAAAAATATGTCGGTTACCTTACCTGCGCTATTGGGGCCTTACCAGGATATAGAGGCAACCTTATCGCTAGGCGGCGAGACCGTTGCGCTGTCCCATGGCGTGGATGATAGCGGCTTGTTCATCACGGATCTCAACGACAGCCGGTTCCTGCCTTTCGAGGGCCTGGATCCGTTATCCGGCACACTCGTTCTGTCGATATTCCATGCCGGGCGAGACGGTGACCAGCGCCTCCTGCTGGAAAGCCTGAACGACGTCATCTTCCACATTCGATATGTTATGAAATAGCTTTACAGCCAGATATATTCAGGGGCTTGTATTGACAAGCCCCTCCAAGGAGGAATTGGATTATGCCACAATCTAGCAATGCGGATCTCAAGCTATTGTCGCCATCCCTGCCAAAGGGCGGCGGTTCGATGAAAGGAATCGAAGAAAACATCGCGGCTCCCGGCTCCGACGGCATGGCACGTTGTAACGTGCCGCTGCCGGTAACCTCCGGCCGCTATATTACTCCTGATATAAGCCTCTCCTATGCCAGCGGCAACGGGAACGGAGTTTGTGGAATGGGTTGGACGATGGGAGTGATGCGGATTTGCCGCCGAACAAGCAACGGCATCCCCCGTTATACAGCCGGAGATCAGTACCTTGGTCCGGATGGGGAAGCGCTAGTCCCGGAATGCAACGAACAAGGGGAGGTCATTACCCGCCGCACCGATACGGCCCAAGGTACACCGTTAGGCGAGACGTTTACGGTTACCCGCTATTTTCCCCGGATCGAGAGCGCCTTTCATTTGCTGGAATACTGGGAAGCGGAAGCAGGAAGCGCAGCCGCGCCGTTTTGGCTGCTTCATGCTGCCGACGGGGTGCTGCACTGCCTGGGCAAAACTGCTCAGGCGCGGATTGCCGCCCCTGACGATTCCGCCAAGATCGCGGAATGGTTGGTGGAGGAGTCCGTCTCTCCTTTCGGAGAGCATATTTATTATCAATACAAAGCAGAAGACAATGAAGGCGTGAATCTGGAGCAAGACAATCATCAATATGGGGCGAACCGCTATCTGAAATCGATTCGCTATGGAAATAAGGTTGCCTCTCCTTCTCTCTATGTTTGGAAGGGGGAAATCCCTGCGGACGGCCAATGGCTGTATTCCGTCATCCTGGATTATGGCGAGAACGATACGTCAGCGGATGTTCTTCCCGTATATGAGCCCCAGGGCAAGTGGTTGGCGCGCCCGGACCGTTTTTCCCGCTATGACTACGGATTTGAGATCCGAACCTGCCGCTTGTGCCGCCAGGTCTTGATGTTCCATGCCTTTGCGGAGCTTGGCGAGGAGCCGGCTCTGGTGTGGAGGATGCAGCTGGAATACGACGAGAACCCCGTGGCGTCCATGCTGAGCTCGGTTCGGCAATTGGCTTATGAAGCAGACGGGACCATCCGGAGCATGCCGCCGCTGGAATTCGATTATACGCCATTTGACATCGAGGCAATCGAGGAAACGGCCGATTGGCAGCCATTTTTACCGGTGCCTGAATTGGCGGATGGAGAACATTATCAGTTGGTCGATTTGTACGGAGAAGGCATACCGGGCTTGTTATATCAGGACAATGACCACTGGCATTATCGTGCGCCCGCCCGGGGCGATACACCGGACGGGATCGCCTATGATATCTGGCGGCCGCTCCCTCGTATCCCCGCGAACTCCCGGAACGGGATGCTAATGGATCTGAATGGCGACGGGTATCTGGAATGGTTGATTGCGGAACCCGGGGTTGCTGGGCGATATAGCATGAATCCGGATAAGACATGGTCCGGTTTTGTGCCGCTCCAGGCACTGCCGACGGAATTTTTCCATCCGCAGGCACAGCTTGCCGGTGTGACCGGATCAGGATTAACCGACCTGGTTATGATCGGACCGAAGAGCGTCCGGTTTTATGCCGGGGATCAAGCGGGCTTCAAGCGAGCATGTGAAGTGTGGCAGCAAGCGGGCATTACTTTGCCTGTGGAACGCCTGGATAAAAAGGAACTGGTGGCATTCAGCGATATGCTGGGATCCGGTCAGTCTCATCTGGTGCGCATCCGGCATGATGGCGTTACATGCTGGCCTAATCTGGGGAACGGCGCATTCGGGGCGCCGCTGGCCCTTCCCGGGTTCACGGCAGCGGAGGGTGAATTCAACCCTGAGCGAGTATATCTTGCGGACCTTGACGGATCGGGGGCTTCCGATATCATTTATGCTTCGCGTGACGCTCTTCTCATTTACCGGAATCTTTCAGGCAATGGCTTTGCCGATCCGCTGCGGGTTCCGCTGCCGGACGGCGTGCGGTTCGATGATCTGTGCCGGCTGCTGCCTGCCGACATCCGCGGGTTGGGCGCGGCTGGTCTGGTGCTGCATGTGCCCTTCATGACCCCCCGCAGTTGGAAATTAGATTTCTTTTCGGCGAAGCCGTTTTTGTTGCAAATCGTCAGCAATAATTTCGGAGCTTCCAGCTTGTTCCTGTATCGAAGCTCCGCCCAGTATTGGCTGGATGAGAAACAGGCTTCCTCATCGGCTGACTGCGCTTTGCCCTTCCCGATCAACGTGGTCTCGGGTATACACACGCGGGACGAAATTAACGGCGGCACCCGGATTCAGCAGTATACTTACCGCCATGGCGTGTATGACCGGACCGAAAAAGAATTTGCCGGGTTCGGCCGCATTGACACAGGGGAAGAGGAGCGGGACTCCGAGGGAACCCTGAGCGTCAGAAATCCGCCCGTGCTGACGCGAACCTGGTATCATACCGGGCAAAAGCGGGATGAGGAACGTGCAGAGCAGCAATATTGGCAAGGCGACCCTGCCGCTTTTCAGGTTAAACCCGTCCGGCTTACTCGATTCGATGCGGCCACGGCCCAGGATGTACCGCTAGATTCCCCCAATGGGCGGGAAGAGTATTGGCTGTATCGCTCGTTGCGAGGGATGCCGCTGCGTAATGAAATTTTTGCGGGAGATGTTGCGGGGGTGCCTCCTTATCAGGTGGAGAGCTTCCGTTATCAAGCGCGCTTGGTGCAGAACGCCGATTCGGAATGTGTTGCCTTGCCCATGCAGTTGGAGCAGCTTACGTACAACTATGAGCAAATCGCCTCTGATCCGCAGTGTTCACAGCAGATACAGCAATGGTTCGACGAATACGGCGTGGCGGCACAGAGTATAACGATCCAATATCCGCGCCGGGCACAGCCGGAGGACAATCCGTACCCTCACACGCTGCCGGATACCAGCTGGAGCAGCAGTTATGATTCGCAGCAGATGCTGCTGCGCTTGACAAGGCAAAGGCAAAAAACGTACCACCTGACAGACACCGAAGGCTGGCGCTTGAATATTCCCCAGCAGACACGCCTGGATGCTTTCATCTATTCAGCCGACAGCGTGCCAGCCGAAGGGATAAGCGCCGAGCTGCTGGAGGCGGACGGCACGTTACGCTCTCCGGCGCTGGAACAGGCTTATGGCGGCCAGTCCGAGGTCATCTATGCGGGCGGGGGCGAACCGGATGTCCGAGCTCTGGTCCATTACACCCGAAGCGCGGTTCTCGATGAAGTTTGTTTACAAGCCTATGAAGGCCTGCTCAGCGACAGCCAATTGAACTCGCTTCTTGCCTCTTCGGGCTATCAACGAAGCGCAAGAGTATTGGGTTCCGGCGATGAAGCGGATATTTTTGTGGCGGAACAAGGATTTACCCGTTATGCGGGGGAAGAGTGCTTTTACCGCATTGTGGGACAACAAGCCTCTCTCTTGACGGGGGAACAAGTTTTATCATGGGATGATCATTTCTGTGCAGTGACATCCATCGAAGACGCGCTTGGCAATCGAATTCAGATTGCATATGATTACCGCTTTGTGGAGGCTATCCGGATTACCGATGCGAATAATAATGTGAATCAGGTCTCCCTGGATGCTCTCGGCCGGGTCGTATACAGCCGGACCTGGGGCACGGAGGAAGGGATAGAGACGGGCTTCCGCCCGGAGGCGGAATTCGCGCCGCCCGAGACAATGGAGCAGGCGCTTGCCCTGACGTCTCCCTTGCCGGTTGCATCCTGCTGTGTCTATGATGCGCACAGCTGGATGGGAACGATAACTGTTGCGCAACTGTCAGCGCTTGTTCCAGATAGTGAAAAGCAATGGTCTTTCTTGATAGCCAACCGCTTGATTATGCCGGACGGCAGAATCAGAGCCCGCGGCCGGGATCCATGGTCGCTTCAACGGCTATTGCCGCCGATAATGGCCAAGCTGCTAAGCGATGCGGACCGTAAGCCGCCGCATACGGCAATTTTGGCAGCGGATCGTTACCCGGATGACCCATCCCAGCAAATTCAGGCCAGCATCGTGTTTAGCGATGGCTTTGGGCGTACAATACAAACCGCTAAAAGAGCAGATACCCGATGGGCGGTTGCGGAACGGGTTGACTATGACGGAACCGGAGCCGTAATCCGAAGCTTTCAGCCTTTTTATATTGATGACTGGAATTATGTGGGCAAGGAGGCTGTCAGCGGCTCTATGTATGCAACGATCTATTACTATGATGCGCTGGGACGCCAACTAGGGATGGTCAATGCCAAAGGATATGAGAGGAGAACGGCTTTCTACCCATGGTTTACAGTAAACGAAGATGAAAATGATACCATGGACTCATCATTACTTGCTTCACCGCCTGCGCGGTGAGATGGAGGTTAAACCTATGAATACAACGTCCATATATAGCGGCACGCCTACGATTTCGGTTGTGGATAACCGGAACTTGGAGATTCGCCTTCTTCAGTATAACCGTATCTCGGCTGAAGATCCGGCAGATGAGTATATCCTGCGGAACACGTATACGGCGTTAGGGTATCTTGACAGCAGCATGGATCCCCGCCTGTTCGCGCAATATCAGGAGGATAGCGGCACACCGGCGAATATAAGAAACATGGCCTCCCTGAGAGGCGAAGCGCTGCGTACGGAAAGCGTGGATGCCGGCCGCAAAGCGGATCTTTTTGATATCGAGGGGCGGCCAGTCTGGCTTATCGATGCCACCGGCACACAGACGACGCTCGAATATGATGTATTAGGCAGGCCGACAGCGGTATTCGAGCAGCAGGAAGGTAAGGAATCCCCCCGGTGCCGGGAGCGGTTTATTTATGGCGAGAAAGAAGCGGATGCCCAGGCCAACAATTTGCGCGGGCAGTTGGTGCGCCACTACGATACCGCAGGCCGGATGCAGACAGACAGCTTCTCGTTGGCCGGAATGCCGCTGCATCAAAGCCGTCAACTGCTGGAAAATTGGGATCATCCTGGCGACTGGAGTATAGGAGAGGAAAGTGCTTGGGCCTCGTTGTTGGATGCTGAAACCTATGATACGAGCTGGCGGTATGACGCGCAGGACAGGGTGCTTGCCCAAACCGACGCCAAAGGGAATCTCCAGCAACTGACATACAATGCCGCCGGCCAGCCGCAGGCGGTAAGCCTCACGCTGCAAGACCAAGCCGAACAGCGGATTTGGAACCGGATAGATTACAGTGCGGCGGGTCAAGTGCAGCTCGCAGAAGCCGGGAATGGTGTCGTAACGGAATATACTTACGAGGAGAGCACGCAGCGGCTAATCAGAAAAAAAGATTCCCGCCAGCTGTCCTCCGGGGAAAGAGAAGTCTTGCAGGATTATCGTTATGAGTATGATCCGGTAGGCAATATCTTGTCTATCTGCAATGAAGCGGAGCAGGTTCGTTATTTCCGGAATCAGGCCGTTGCTCCGAAAAGGCAGTATGCCTACGATGCCTTATATCAGCTTGTATCCAGTTCGGGGCGGGAATCCGACGCGCTTCGTCAGCAGACGTCGCTTCCTCCCTTGATCACGCCTATCCCTCTGGACGACAGCCAATACGTCAATTACGCGGAGAAATACAGCTATGATCGGGCCGGCAATTTAATCAAGCTTAGCCATAACGGGGCGAGTCAATATACAAGGAATGTTTATGTAGACAAGAGTTCAAACAGGGGGATTTGGCGGCAAGGGGAAGACATACCGGATATCGCGGCTTCCTTTGACAGAGCAGGCAATCAACAAGCTTTATTCCCAGGGAGACCGTTGGAATGGGATACACGAAATCAGTTAAGCCGAGTCCATATGGTCGTGCGCGAAGGCAGCGATAACGACTGGGAAGGGTATCTCTATGACAGTTCAGGAATGCGCATCGTAAAACGGTCTACCCGCAAAACACAGACAACAACGCAAACGGATAGGACCCTCTATTTGCCGGGCCTGGAGCTTCGCATCCGCCAGACCGGGGACCGGGTCACGGAAGCATTGCAGGTCATTACCGTGGATGAGGGAGCGGGACAAGTGAGGGTGCTGCACTGGGAGGAAGAAACCGAGCCGGACGGCATCGCCAATGATCAGTACCGGTACAGCCTCAATGATCATCTCGGGTCCTCTTCATTGGAAGTGGATCGGCAAGGCCAGATCATCAGCAAGGAAGAATTTTATCCCTACGGCGGCACAGCCCTGTGGGCAGCCCGGACAGAGGTGGAGGCAAGCTACAAGACCATCCGGTATTCAGGCAAAGAGCTGGATGCCACAGGCCTGTACTATTACGGATACCGCTACTATATGCCATGGTTGGGACGATGGCTGAATCCGGACCCGGCCGGAACCGTAGATGGATTAAACCTGTATCGCATGGTCAGGAACAATCCTATAAGTTTGATGGATCCGGATGGGAATGCCCCAATCAACATGGCGGATTATAGTGCCGAGAATGGCGATTTATTTTATGGACTAAGCGGTGAAAGGGGAAGATATATAAAGAAATTTAATCCTGGCTTTAACATGGAAGATGCAAGTGCTCCTGCCATGGTTATCGATCAATATAATAATAATGTGGCATTGAGTATAAATTTAAGCTATCCAGTTACACAATTGATGGACTTCCAAAAAGACTTAAAAAAATCCGCAGGGAAATTGAAGGTTCCAACGGATTTAAAACAGAGTATTCTGAAGGACCCTAAAAAGAATTATCCTTTGTGGAACGATTACTTTAACATTGGAGAAGCTAAAGCCAAATTTAATATCTCCGGTATCTTCAAAGAAACAGCAAAAAAATATGGAAGTGATCAATATCATAAATTAATATCTGGCAGAATGATAGAAGCGCCATTGCTGTGGAAACGAGGGAGCAAACTCGGCCTAGAAATCGCCGCTACAAATCAGAGAACAAAGATACACTTTGTTCTTGACAATTTAAATATCGAGCAGGTGGTTACGAAAGAGGGTAGCGGCGGTCAGTCAATCACAGCTTCCGAGCTCCGCTATATTTACCGGAATCGCGAAAGATTGAGTGGGCGTGTCATTTTCTATAGAAATAATGAAAGGCTAGATCAGGCTCCATGGCAAGAAAATCCTGGATTATGGAGCCAATATCAGCCAAGTCTTAGAGAAAGAAGTACTTTAGGAGTCAAAGAGCGAGGGATCGGGAACTTTTTCCGCCGGTTTTCAATGAAGAGAAAGTAGCATGTAACTGAAATTGCTCCCCATTGGTTTTGTAAACTAATGGGGAGTTGTTAATTCACTCCTTTTCAGCGGCATTCACGCCGAATTCTGTTGGGAGTTTAAGCCTATAAATACAAGAAACATGGCCTCCCTGAGAGGCGAGGCGCTGCGATCGGAAAGTGTGAATGCCGGGCGCAAGGCGCAGTTTTTTGATATCAAGGACGGCCAACCTGGCTTATCTATGCCAAGAGTACACAGACGATCCTCGAATATGATTTATTAGGAAGGCCGACAGCCGTATTCGAGCAGGAGGAAGGCAAGGAATTTCCTCAGTGCCGGGATCGGTTTATTTACGGGGAGAAGGAAGCGGATGCTCAGGCAATTTGCGCGGACGGTTGGTGCGCCACTACGATACCGCGGGCCACATTCAGACAGACAGCTTCTCGTTGGCCGGAATGCCGCTGCATTAAAGTCGTCCTGCCGGGCGCACATAAAATGTAAAAAGCATCAGAGCTGAATGAGTCGGCTGCTGATGCTTATTTATTGGACCGAACGAAATCTCTGCAAGTACGAATGGAGCCCGATATTGTTGATACCCCCGTTTTTATAAGGATAGACTAAGCAGTTGTTTAATAGACTTTAAATCTTTCAGGATGAGTTTATCTGGAATCCAGATGACAGGAATTTGAGTTTTATTGATTTTGTAATTGGTTATAATGAAATCGAATTTGACCGTATTGCTTGGTTCGGTTTGAAGGTTTAGAACGTTACCCAATTCATTATTTAATTTGTGATAGATGAATTTTTTCCAATTGGTTGGTCCGGATAAAAGCAATAAAACCTTTTTTTTATAATTTGACAGGAGAATAGATAAAATATGAAACGTGATGTGGTAGCTCTCATCTTCAGATAATCTATTTTCATTTATTTCTTTATTCCACGTGATAATAAGAGGGTGAATGATGTTGTAGCCCTCTATTAATTCATGAGGAATAGTCTTAAATTTACCCCAAAAGTATTCTAACGGTAAATTGAGATTTTTAAATATATAGATCTTGTGGAAAGAAAAATGGATGTTATGTTTTATTTCTTCTATTACTTTGGCATTCATATTTACTTCACTTGAAATCATGTCAATTAAAGCAAGGTGCTTATCGTAAAGTTGTTTATATGATCCACGATAGTAATTCTTGATTTTACTTTTTTCATTACCATCCCCTTCGGAGATGAGGAAAAAAAATAGTGTAAAAAACTTAAGTTCATTTTGCTGGAAGCTGACCTTATAGAAATTTTCAATCGCAGAGACAATGGCATAGGTGCAATCTAACTTTTGAGAGCTAAATATGTAGTCAATATTAAAACTTTTGGAAATAAAATGTTTATATATATTTCTATTTACAGACACATTGATGAGTATGGTTAATAGATTATAATCGATCTCCATTTTATAAAAACGAATATAGTTCTCAATTTTTTGTTGCAAGTTTAGGTCCGGTTTAAAAATTTCTTTATACTTTTGCACGTTAAAAAAAAGAACCATATAGAAGTATCTAATATTCAGTTCCTTTCCAATTATTTGAATCGTTGTTCTGAAATTAAAATCAAGGTTAAAATGTCTAAGTATTTTTCTGAAATTATTTAATTTTTTCTTCAATGTTAATTTATCTAAGTACAATATTTGAGACCATTTTTCCAGGCTATAATACTTCTGATTGAATATTCCCATTAAAATGTTGTAGAGTTCACTGTTTACTAAATAAGTAGCTATAATACTGGAAAGATGATCTAAAGGACCTTTTTTTAGAACGTAACCTTTGGAATTCATGCTTATTATATCCCAATTATTTGGAAGAGTTTGTTTTAATTGAGAAATGTCACTTATAATCGTTCTGCTCGTACATTGCAGCTTACGGGCTAAAGAACTTGAAGACACGATACCTTCGCTATCAATTAAGGATTCTAATATTTGGATTTTTCGAATAATTGAATGATTTTGAATTAAGTGGGCGGTGAAGTTATCCATTTAGTCTCCCCCTCGAAAAGCGATAAATGGTTAAAGTGCAGATGTACTATCCTTTGTTTGAAATTGCTAGTCATCAATTCTGCGGGTCTCTTCAAAGTGCTCCAGGTGCTATGGATTTACGAATTTCCCCTAAACATATCTTTCTAACAATGTTTGTCTTCTTAATGAAAATCTTTATTATTTTTCTCCTTCTCACAATTTATATTTCAATTAGAAAGTATCGTAATTTTGTAATGAAAAACGATACATAATTTCATTAATAGATGAAATTATGTATGGTTTTTTATATGTTTGTTGGTCAGCTTAAGAGATATTATTGTGCAAGGGGGAAACTTAGGAGGCTATATTATATCCATCGTCGTCATCGTCGGGATGATGGTTGATTTCCTGGCGCGGGACGGGCTGATCAACAATATCCTGGGATGGTTCGGCGTCGAAGCTGCCGCTTATTTGCGGGAGCCCGAATGGTTCAGGACAATCTATATTGCGTCAGGCATATGGCAGGGGGTAGGCTGGGGCACGATTATTTATTTGGAGGCGATATCGAACATCGATCCTTCGCTGTATGAAGCGGCCAAGGTGGACGGGGCATCGAAGTGGCGCCAGGTGCTCCATATTACGGTTCCGGGCATCATGCCGACGGTTATCATTTTGCTTATTTTGCAAATGGGCAGCCTCATGTCTGTCAGCACGGACAAGATCCTGCTTATGTATAAATTCATCGACGTATGAAACCGCTGATGTCATCGGCACCTATGTATACCGCAAAGGTCTGCTGGAGTCGAATTACAGCTACAGCACGGCCATCGGACTATTCAACTCCGTCATCAATTTCGGGCTTCTCATTCTGGCGAACACGGTAAGCCGCCGCGCAAGCGATACGAAGCTGTGGTAAGGGGGAGCTGCAGTTGATGAATGAATGCGAAGAGGAGGGATCTGCCGGTGAATAAATTGTCGCTTGGCGAACGAATCTTTGAATGTTTCAATATTCTGTTTATGATATGTCTTTGTCTGGTCACCTTATATCCGTTTGTATATGTGTTGTTCGCTTCCTTCAGCGATCCGCTTGGGGCGTATGGGTTGTCGCGGCAAAATGTCATGTGGAAAAACCCAATCATGTTCTTCATCGTGTTCACGATGTTTTTCTCCGGCGGGTTGATTCCAAGCTATTTGCTCGTTACGGGGCTGGGCATGCTCGATAGCCTATGGGCACTCATCATCCCCGGTGCGGTCAGCGCGTTCAACTTAATCATTATGCGCACGGCATTCCAAGGCATTCCGGTAAGCCTTGAGGAATCGGCCAAGCTGGACGGGGCGAACGACTTCACCGTGCTGGTTCGTATTATTTTACCGTTGTCCCTGCCCGTCATTGCGGTCATGATTCTGTTCTACGGCGTTGGGCATTGGAATTCTTGGTTCGGAGCGCTTATCTATTTGCGTGACCGCGATCTGTATCCGCTGCAGCTCGTGCTGCGCGAAATTCTGATTACGAACAGCACGGACAGCATGCTCACCGCGGCTGGCCCGGCGGACAAGATGCCTATTGGGGAGACGATTAAATACGCAACGATCATCGTTGCGACGGTTCCGATTCTGCTGCTATATCCTTTCCTGCAGAAGTATTTCGTCAAAGGGGTTATGATCGGGGCGATTAAGGAGTGAATGGCGCGTGCCGCCATTGCATGTGCCGCAGGATGACGTTCGCGACTCGCGGCTCGGCGTTAACCAGGCGGGCTCATACGGTCCGCCTGACCCGACAATGAATTCCTTCGCAAAAAGCCGATTACAGGCGAACAGGAAGCCTGTCTAGTTGCTTATATGCCGCTCATCGGCAAATTGTCTCCTCCCGCTCTTGCTATGTCCATCTGTCCCCGTTCATTTATTGAGAATTGTATCTTCTTAGTTGCCCCCCCGAACTTACTATAATAACAGAGCAGCGGGGAATGACAATTCAATTCGGGAGGGACTGTTCATGTCCGTTATGGTAAGGCCTGTTGAACCAAGTGATAAACAAGAGCTGACATCCTTGATGTATGAATATATCGTTGATTTTTATCAAAGGCCAAAACCGGAAATGGAAAAAGTGCATTGCCTAATTGACACACTGCTTGAAAAAAAACGGGGAATACAATTCACAGCTCAGAAGGAAGGCAAGCTTATCGGATTTGCGACCCTTTATTTTACGTTCAGCACGACAGTGTCAGATCAAATAACCGTAATGAATGACCTGTACGTAGTTGAGGAAGCAAGAGGAACTGGCGCGGCTCAAGCGTTATTTCAAGCGTGTGCAACGTTTACGAAAGAGAACGGTTACGCCCGTATGACATGGATTACGGCCTCCGATAATTATCGGGCCCAGCGCTTCTATGACAAAATGGGTGGAACGCGCGGCAATTGGATCAATTATTCAATCGGACGGTAGGCGGGGAGAGCGAGATCTACACAGAAGGGGCCGCCCCTTGGGTCATGTCAGACCTTTGATATGCTCCCCTTACGGTCAATGTCATTAAGTTAACTACTTTAGAATCCCGATTGCCACAAGATTTATGGTAATTGGGATTTCTCTATTGATTAGGTAGACATAAAAAATACTTCACAAAAAGAAAAAAACACTTGACAAAGCTGGGGAATCGGCGTCCAATCCTTAAAGACACTTTTCAAGGAGGAACGCTGAATGAAAACGACGCTTAGACCTTCAAAAATCAAGGAAATTTTATCAAACAATATCAAATCAATGGCAGCTACACTGGATGACTATGTTAGGAGACCTGGTCACGACTTTTCAAGAAACCGAAAACTAACTTTCGAGACTATGCTTCAAATGCTAATCGGTATGGGAGGGAATAGCCTTTGTAAGGAACTCTACGAATGGTTTTCTTTTTCTAAAGATACAGCATCGGTTTCAGCCTTTGTCCAACAACGCGAAAAAATATTGCCAAGCGCTATAGAAACCTTATTCCACAGATTTGTTGCATCATGCGATGAAAGCGTGTTGTTTAATGGGTATCGCTTATTTGCAGTAGATGGTACTGACTTACGACTGCCTACAAATCCGAACGATTCAGAATCGTACATGAAAAATGAGAGCAATACTAAGGGGTATAATTTAGTCCATATTGACGCCATGTATGATTTGATGCGGCATGTTTATGTAGATGCGTCTGTCCAACGGAAAAAAGGGATGAACGAACACAAAGCCCTTGTCACTATGGTAGATCGATCTAATTATTCAGGAAAAGTCATAGTTATAGCAGACCGAGGCTATGAATCTTTTAATAATATAGCCCATTTTCAGGAAAAATCATGGAATTACATTATACGTTCAAAGGAGTCTTACGGAATCATTTCTAAGTTAGCTGTACCAGACCAGGCCGAGTTTGATATCCAAGTCACACTGTCGCTAACAAGACGACAAACTAAGCAAACCTTGTCCTTGTTGAAAAAAGACCCTGTCCGATATCGTTGGATACAGCCACATACAACATTTGATTATCTTTATCCAAAAGATGATCGCCTATACGATTTGTGCTTCAGAGTTGTCCGCTTTGCCATTTCTGATGTATCATATGAAACAGTTTTTACAAATTTAGATTCCGGGAATTTCCCGCCTGATACAATTAAAGAACTCTACAATAGGCGTTGGGGCATAGAGACCTCCTTCCGAGAACTCAAATATGCTGTAGGGCTAGTGAATCTACATAGTAAAAAGCCGAGTTCCATGCTACAAGAAGTATTTTCTCGTTTCATCCTTTACAACTTCTCTGCCTTAATTGCACATCAAGCTCAGATTCCCAATGAAGCAACCAAGCGAATCAACTTCTCGGCTGCGATGCTTATTTGTAGGCAATATTTTAGGGATAAACTCTCAGAAGATAGTCTTCTTGATCTGATTGCAAAACATCTATCTCTAATACGGAAAGGCAGAAAATTCCCACGATTCCAAAACCCAATATCTGCTGTTGGGTTTACCTGTAGGGTATCATAGACAACTCCAAGTTGAGAGTGACTACGTCACAGATGCAGGTAGTGCATCTGTATTTGTCATGCCAGAAATATAAAATTAGCGGACGACTAAGCTTATAGTCATTCACCAATTTTACATCCGCAGGTCATTACTCTATTAACTTAATGACATTGCCCTTACGGTAGACAGGTGAAATAATAAAGCCTGTGTAAGGGGAGCTTTTTTATGCCTAATAAAAAATATGATGCGTCAGAGAAACTCGTTATCATTGGTGAAATCGAAAGTGGCGAAATTGGTGTTAAGGCTGCAGTTAAGAAATACGGTATCAGCAAAACGACTTTGGTGAAATGGCGTCGTCGTTACAAGGTGTATGGTTATGAGGGGTTAGAAAAACAAAACCATAATCGAAGTTATAGTGCTGAGCTTAAGCTCCAAGCGGTGAAGGATTACATAGAGGGAGGATTGTCCCAATATCAGATCATCGATAAATACAAGATTGCAAGTAGAACGCAGCTTTCCAACTGGATTAAGGAGTATAATCGTCATAGCAGCTTAAAAGCTTATTCAGGAGGAGCGAAAGCAATGACGAAGGGGCGTTCAACGACTTGGCAGGAACGGATCGATATTGTGCAATACTGTCTTGCTCATCAGCATGACTACCGTAAGACAGCGGACCATTTTCAGGTCTCCTACCAGCAAGTCTACCAATGGGTGAAGAAGTTTGAAGAGGGCGGTCATGATGCGTTAAAGGATGGTCGGGGAAGAAAGAAAGCGCCGGAGGAATTAACAGAGGCCGATCGTCAAAAACTCGAGATGAAAAAGATGGAATATGAAATCGAGCGGCTTCGGGCGGAGAATGCATTTCTAAAAAAGTTACGGGAATTCCAAAGGAGGCGAAGCTAAGCCAATACCGTCAAGAGAACGTCTATCTTGCTATTCAAGCGCTTCAGGAAGAAGCGTTGTTCAGCGTTCAGCTTCTGTGTGAAATTGCAGGCATTTCACGTTCAAGCTATTACAAGTGGCTAAATCGCAAGCCCAGTTCGCATGAGCAGGAAAATGCAGAACTGACGCATGTCATGATGTCCATTTATGAGAAAGCCGAGCGTACCTTTGGATACCGTCAATTGACGTTGCACATGCGCCGCCAAACGGGAAAAACGATTAACCAAAAGCGCGTGTACCGGCTGATGAAGATACAAGGAATTCAATCCGTCATCCGGAGGAAGAAAAAGAGATATGCGAGATCCACTCCACAGCAGGTGGCGGAGAACGTGCTGAACCGCAAATTCACGGCAGATGCGCCAAATGAAAAGTGGGTTACGGATGTGACGGAATTCAAGTACGGCAATGGCCAAAAAGCGTATCTAAGCGCTATTCTCGACCTTCATGATAAATCCATCGTCTCCTATGTATTCGGGCGTTCCAATAACAATCCTCTTGTATTTCAGACGTTGAAACGGGCCTTGCAAGAAGCACCAAGAAGCAAGCCCATGCTTCATAGCGACCGGGGTTTCCAATATACCTCTCTGGACTTCAAGAAGCTCTTGGACGACAACAAAATGACTCAGAGTATGTCCCGTGTTGGACGATGTATCGATAACGGTCCAATGGAATCTTTCTGGGGAACTCTAAAATGTGAGAAGTATTATTTACACACCTATCATACCTTTGAGGAGCTCGAGAGGGACATCCAGGCCTACATCCACTTTTACAATTACGAACGATTACAAGCAAAACTAAACGGCCTCAGTCCGATGGAATTCAGGACCAAAGCCGCTTAATTAATTTTTATTTTTTGTACTGTCTACTTGACGGGGTGCAGTTCACCTTCCGGGACAGCCCCATTGCTTCATCCTGCAGGCTCTATGACATTTTGGCCGCAGACATACGGTTTCCATATGCATCGCGATGCTCGATGGTTATCGAGCCTTGATTGTCTCTCGTAAATATAATCCGCTCGTCTATATGCTTGGCGGTGAACGTCGTTCCATGTTCATTTGCGGAGATGGGAACGATTTCGTATTTGTACCAGGCCCCATGCCGTTTGGCCATCTGCAAGTACAGCTTCTGTCCTTCTTCGGTGATGATGATGGTTCGGCCGGGATGAATGCCGAACTCTTGGAATCGGTTCACGTAAACGCCAACCGCGATTTCCGACGTTCCGAGCCGGGACAAGCTCGCGAACGCTTCTTGCCACTGAATGTCCGCGTCGTGGGGGCCGTCCTGCTCCGCCCGTTCATATATTCCCGGATACAGCCCCATTTCCCCGGCGGCGAGCTCGATGGCTGTCATCGTAGCCGGTACGGCGAGTTCTTCGCCGAACACGATTCTGGCCAAGTCGCCGCTTACCCGCTCTACCGGCGTAATGTTCACGTTGCTGAGCACGATAACGACGAGCTCGTCATTGACGAATCGGTTGAAATCGGCGCAGAAGCCATTCATCGTGCCGTGATGAGCGGCGCGTTTGCGCTTTGTGCCGCCTATCATTTCTTCAGTGACGACCCAGCCGTAACCGCCGAATATTGGGGAGTATGGCCCGAATATGTGGCGCAGCGACTCATGGCTGATAAGGGCTTCCGTATACAACGCGCGATCCCATTTATATAAATCCGCAATCGTGGAATACATTCCGCCTCCGCCCAGTGAAATGGACATGTCGACGTACTCGGCTGGAATGATCTCGCCGCACACCGAGTAACCGGAGGCAAAATGCTTCAGCAGCGTCCGGCCGTTCTCGACTCCCGAATCCTTCATTCCCAGAGGGAGGCAGATCCGTTTGGCAATATAATCGGCGAATGACAGGCCGGATACTTTTTCAATGACGGCGCTCAGCAAGATGAAAGAGGAACTGGTGTAGCTTGTCCGTTCACCCGGAACGAATTGCAGCGGTTCATGTTGAAAAGACGCTATCGTTTGCTCTATCGGCGAATATAGCCGCATCGTGCGTTCCCAATAATCAGGCAGCCCGGCATAATCGGGAATGCCTGAGGTATGTGTCAGGAGGTGATGGAGCGTAATCTCGTCTCCGCGCGGATAACCGGGCAGATAGCCGCTGATGGCATCATGGACGGAGAGCAGACCCAGCTCCTGCAGCTGCATGATGGCGAGCGCGGTGAAGCCTTTGGTTATGGAGCCGATGCGGAATTTGGTATGCGGCGAATTTGGCGCCTCATGTTCCCAATTAGCCATGCCGTATCCGTCGCACAATAGGATATTCCCCTGGTGGGCGACAAGCGCGGCTCCGTTGAAGTGACCGTTTCGGGAAAGAGCGTTCATATACTGCTTCAAATATAAAGCCGTCCCTTGTATGGATACGGTGGTATGTTTTTTATTTTTCATTCGTGCATTCCTCCTGATTTCAATCTGGTGAAGGAGCACATCAGGGGCAAAGTACAAAGGAGTGGAAACGGAGATGAAAATAAAAAAGCGGAACGACTCATCGTCTGATCCGCAGCAGTTGAACTCAATTGCGTACACCCTGCGCTCCTGTAAAGGTCAAAATGGACAGATTTACCCCTTGGATTGTTAGCGCACCAAAAAATAAATCGACATCCATCGTTGATATGACGCTCTACAGCATTGCTGGCATACGTGAATCTCCTTCCAAATATCTCCGTGTATGTATCATATAACAGAATCGAAGCGATGGAAAGCGTTTTAATCGCACAGATTCCAGCTTTTTAGTTAATCCTTAATCTTCTCTAGCACGCTTCCGAATAATAATTGAGCATTCGTATATCCGCCGCCAGTATTCTCAAATGAATATCCGCCTAGAGGGAGGCCCGCCACAGATACGTAATCTTCTTCAAGCACATCATACGAACCAAATAAAAAGACCGTGAAAAAGTTAAAGTCTTCATCGCCTACAAGAACAGTAGTTAGATTTGTGCTTTCATCGTACTCTTCTTCTGAAATCTGAACGACTGCTCCCTTGAATGTTACGAGCTGCGACAAAAAAGGACGAATGTTTTTGTTCAGTTCTTTATTATTTAATTTTTTTGCTAACGATTTTACTTTCTGCACCGATTCCGCGGTTGGATCGAAGAAGAATTGAGGGTTGTTATCGATGAATTCCGCCCCTTCATCCGTTATGGAAATAACCCCATCGCTTATGGAATCTGCAACAAAATCGACGTGGTCGGACAAAGTAATTTCCTCATTGCTGGAAGGGGAGTCATCAAGTTCCGCTTGCTTGCTCTTCAGTTCCTCCAACTCGCGTTTTAACTTCTGATTCTCTTCCTCGATATCTTGTTTGGCGGAATTCGTTGTGAGAGTGTCGTTTCTTTTCTCTCCACAGGCAGTAAGCATGGTTGCGCAAATTACAAGAACTACAATAATTGCAAACTTCTTCATGTCTGAATACAACCTCGAAAGTATCCCCATCGGCTGGGGTATTTGCTCATACTTGATGCTGATTATTATCTTATTAACCGCTGCCAAGCGGTAAATCGGCAGTGATGTTCATCACCCCGGATTAAGACCAAGTATAACAAAACAAGGCGTGGTATGATCGTTTTTAGATGAAACAAGCTTTCATCATTCATTTTTTGGAGCCGAAGGAATGGAAAGCGCGTCAGGTATTGACAATGTGTATAATTGTCATTTGACAGTTGTCCCAATGCATGTGAAAATAGTATACAAACTTTACGATATGAACTTCGGCGACGAGAATAGTAAGTGATGGGCTGTTCCACAGAGAGTTGGCGTATTGCTGCAAGCCAATGTCCAGCGCATGACCGAATGTCCTCTCCGAGAAGCAAAGCTGAACGACAGTAAGCTTTGCCGGAATCCTCCGTTACCAGGAATGCGTGCATAGTCACGTCATGAGCTGCAACATACAGATCCATACGCAATATTGTTGAATTTGGGTGGTAACGCGGGTGCATACCCGTCCCTTTCTAGGGACGGGTTTTTTTGATCTCATGCAAATATCAGGGGGAGAGCAGATTGAATCAATCATTAACTAAGAAACATATCTTTTTTACGGGACTGATGCTGTTTTCATTGTTCTTCGGGGCAGGAAACCTTATCTTTCCGCCCATTTTGGGACAACAAGCGGGAGACAGCTTCATTCCCGCAATTATAGGATTTATTTTGACGGGAGTAGGCTTGCCGCTGCTCGCCGTCATCGCAATCGCGTTGTCCGGACGCGATATGCAGCATTTGGCCGGGCAGGTGAGTCCGCGGTTCGGCATATTTTTTGCCATCGTCGTCTATGTGTCGCTTGGGCCTGCTATGGGGATACCGCGCGTCGCCAACGTGGCGTATGAAATGGGCTTCAGCTCGTTCCTGACAGCTCACCAAGCATCCAATCCATGGATTTTGTTCCTCTATACGCTCATCTTCTTCATCGCCGTGTTCTGGCTGAGTCTCAATCCTTCGAAGCTTGTCGAGCGCATCGGAAGCTGGCTTACGCCCATGCTGCTGTTGTCGATCGCGCTCTTGTTCATCGGCGGGGTGCTGTATCCGATCGGAGAAGGAGGACCGGCTATCAATGAGTATGTCGAGTCGCCCGGATTCAAAGGTTTCATGAATGGCTATCTGACCATGGACACCATTGCGGCGCTGGCCTTCGGCATCATCGTGCTGAATTCGATACGCGCCCAAGGAGTCACAGAGAAACGGGCCGTCGCGAAAGCGGCCATTCAAGCCGGCCTCATTGCCGGTATCGGGCTGTCGCTTGTCTATGCAGCGCTTGGATACTTGGGCGTCACCAGCGTATCGCTCGGGTATTTCAAGAATGGAGGCCAATTGCTGACCGATGTCGTGATGAACCTGTTCGGCCGTTCCGGGCTGATTCTGCTCGCTGTCATCGTTACGCTGGCTTGTCTCACGACGTGCATTGGGCTCGTTTCCGCTTGCAGCCAGTATTTTGCAACCTTGATGAAAGGGATGGCATACAATCGGATTGCGCTGTTCATCTGTTTATTGGGATTGCTGGTAGCCAATCTCGGATTGAACAAAATTCTCTCGATTTCCGAGCCGATCTTACTTGTCATTTATCCGGTAGCCATCGTGTTGATCCTATTGTCTTTCGTTCATAAATGGTTTGGCGGTTATTCCCAAGTCTACGCGGGGGCGCTTATCGGAACCGTTCTAATCAGCTTGTTCGACGGCTTGAAAGGAGCGAAAGTTCCCATCGAATTCGCCTTGCCGGTACTGCGGCATATCCCTCTATATTCGGAAGGGATCGGGTGGTTCATTCCGGCGCTGGCCGGCGGTGCCATTGGTTATGTGATAGGAAAACTTATTGCGGCTCGTGGAAAACAGTCATTCAATCCTACTAAAAATTGACAATGATTCCGCGGCCGTGATACGCTGTTGGCAGATATCTGAGCAATAACGGAATTTGTGATACATGTCGATGGCGCAGGGGAGGAATCGGTGCATGAAGCAAGTTGTCGTAACTATGAAAAGACTGAACGAATGCACATTTGATCAAGGATTGCAGCTATGGAACGAAGGGTTTGCAGGATACTTTTCTGATATGACCCGCAATCTGGAACAGCATCTCACTCACATAAGCATGAATGGCATACAGCCGCATCTATCTGTCGTCGCTTACGCGGACGATCAGCCCGCTGGATTCGTGCTTATTGCGGTTCGTACCGTGCGCGGCAAGACATTGGCCTGGAACGGGGGAACCGGAGTGGTTCCTGCCTATCGCGGTCACGGCATTGCCAAAGCAATGATGGACGAAGCGGTCCGCCTCCTCCGGGAGCAGGGGGTTCATACCGCCTATTTGGAGGTTTTCGCCGAAAATGACAAGGCCATCCGCGCATACCGGCATGTTGGATTTCAGATCGTCGACCGGTTAATCGGCATGCGGCATAACGGGAGCCTCGACACCGGCGCTTTCGGGAACGATCTATCCAATCCGTACCGTCTGCAGTGGGGGAGACCCGTCGAAGCGGCTGACCTGCCTTTTTACAAGGAGGCAGCGGCGTGGTCGTCTCAATGGCACAACATACGCGAAGGACATAGTCTTATCGTCTATGATTCTGAAGGAAATGCTGCGGCGTACGCTCTTTTTAAACAGACGGCAGACGAATACGGGAAATTAAACTCCATGGTGCTGTATCAGTGCGAAGCCGCTTCAGGCCGTACAGACAAGGATGCGTTGTACCGGGCGATGTTGGAGGAAGTGTTTGGGCCGAATTATGCTGAATGCGACCGGTTGGTATACAATGTTTCTTTCGAACCGGAAATGATCGGCTTGCTGCAGGAAGCGGGCTTTACGACGATTTATGAGCAAAATTTGATGCAACTTTAAGATTCCCCGACAAGCTTAGGTCAGCCAGAGCAATCTGGCTGGCCTTTTTTTGCCAAAATCCATGAAAAACGACAATTGGTAATGAAAGCGCATGAAAAGTTTTGATTTTAGCACAAATTGCGTCAGATTTAAAAAAATATGTGCAAATAGAGTGCTTTATATTATGTCTTCAATTTAATATGATGAAGATATTGTTAGGAGCATTTTGGAAATCCTCGCAAAATGCTTGAATGAGTTGCCCCCCTCACCCTAACTCATTCGTATCAGGTACTGGATTGGTCCTCACTTTACCGGTGTGTGCCGAATTCGTATACGGTTGCAACCCGATCCTCATTGCAGCCGCTCCTTAAATTATGGAATGTGGAAATGAAAGGCCGCTTTATGATGCAAGCTCGTTAACGCCAACAACTAACGGGTATGCTGTGCTGTCCGAAAATGTGAAAACAAACGCAAAGTAGGCTGAAAACAGTTGCTCAGGAACTGACAGGATGGAGGAAGCAGATGAGATTGACACCTCGAGAGCAAGAAAAACTAATGATCGTAGTCGCCGCCGATCTCGCGCGAAGACGCAAAGACCGCGGTCTAAAGCTCAACTATCCGGAAGCGGTTGCGCTGATAACGTATGAAATTATGGAAGGGGCACGGGATGGCAAAACGGTCGCTCAATTGATGAGCGAAGGCGCGACGATTTTGTCGCGGGCAGACGTCATGGAAGGCATTGCTGAAATGATACCTGATATTCAAGTAGAAGTGACGTTCCCCGATGGGACGAAGCTGGTAACCGTTCATGATCCGATTCGTTAAATAGGCAGGATTGCATGACTGACCGAACAAGCATTCTACATCCAAGGGGGAAGCAATTTGATTCCAGGTGAATATATTTTGCGTGACGATGAAATCGTTTGCAACGATGGGCGTAAGACGTTTGCCATCGAAGTGCTTAATGTCGGCGATCGCCCGATACAGGTCGGATCGCATTTTCACTTCTATGAGGTGAACCGCGCGTTGCAATTTAACAGGGAGGCCGTATTCGGGATGCATTTGAACGTTCCTTCCGGCGCGGCCGTGCGCTTTGAGCCGGGAGATGTCAAGGAAGTGGAGCTGGTTCCGTTTGCGGGTGAACGCAAAGTGTATGGATTGAACAACTTGACTGAGGGATCAATGGACGAGAGAGTGCTCATTGCCACCAATTATTCGAGTCCGCCTCTCAAATCCGGGGGAGTCGTGGAAACGGGGGCGGAGCAATGACTTTTCGCATGTCGAGACGGCAATATGCGGACATATTCGGCCCGACAACAGGCGATGCGGTTCGCTTGGCGGATAGCGAGCTGTTCATTGAGATAGAACGGGACTTCACACGTTACGGGGATGAGGCCAAGTTCGGCGGGGGCAAGTCGATACGCGACGGCATGGGACTGCATCCGTTGATTACGCGTGAAGAGGGAGCGCTGGATCTGGTCATTACCAATGCGATCGTGGTTGATTATACCGGCATCTATAAGGCGGATATCGGAATACGCGACGGGAAGATCGCGGGAATCGGCAAAAGCGGGAATCCGCTTGTCATGGATGGCGTCGACTTAATTATCGGGGCCTGCACCGAAATTATTTCCGCCGAGGGGCTTATCGTGACCGCAGGAGGCATCGACACGCATGTGCACTTCATTAATCCGTATCAGGTGGAGCACGCTTTGTCTTCCGGGCTTACGACGCTAATCGGCGGCGGGACGGGACCTGCGGAGGGATCGAAAGCGACGACGTGCACCCCGGGCGAGTGGCATATCCATCGGATGCTGGAAGCGGCGGAAGGCTTGCCAATCAACGTCGGCTTTCTCGGCAAAGGCAGCGGCGCTCGCGAAGAGCCGATGATCGAGCAGATCCGGGCCGGAGCGATTGGCCTGAAGGTGCATGAGGATTGGGGGGCGACGGCGTCCGCCATTGATCATTCCCTGCGGGTTGCGGACAAGCATGACGTTCAGGTGGCGCTTCATTCCGATACGCTGAACGAAAGCGGGTTCGTCGAAGATACGATCGCTGCCATTAAAGGCAGAATCATTCACACCTATCATACGGAAGGCGCCGGCGGAGGGCATGCGCCCGATATGATTAAGATGGCGGGCTTGGCCAACGTGCTGCCATCCTCGACCAATCCGACGCGGCCATTCACCATCAATACAGTGGATGAGCATCTTGACATGCTGATGGTCTGCCATCATCTGGACCCGTGCGTGCCTGAGGATGTCGCCTTTGCCGACTCGCGCATTCGCTGCGAGACGATCGCGGCGGAAGATATTCTGCATGATCTGGGCGTGTTCAGCATGGTCAGTTCGGATTCCCAGGCGATGGGCCGCGTGGGGGAAGTGATCACGAGAACATGGCAGACCGCTGATAAGATGAAAAAGCAGCGCGGCAAGCTGCATGAGGATAAGGGAACGGCTGGCGACAATTTCCGGATCAAACGATATATTGCGAAATATACGATCAACCCGGCATTGACCCACGGAATCGCCGATTATGTCGGTTCGATCGAAGTCGGGAAAATCGCCGATTTGGTCATTTGGCATCCGGCTTTCTTCGGCGTAAAGCCTGAATTGGTGTTGAAGAACGGGTTCGTCGCTCATAGCTTGATGGGGGATCCGAATGCATCCATTCCGACGCCGCAGCCGTACATCTATCGGCCGATGTATGCCGCAGTCGGGAAAGCATTGGCCCGCAGCTCCATTACGTTCGTTTCACACGCTGCATTGGATGCGGATGTGCCTGCGAAGCTGGGCCTTGACAAAATCGTGCTGCCGGTTCGGGGCATCCGTCGGGTGACGAAGCAAGATATGGCCCTGAACGGGGAAACGCCGGACATCCAAGTGGATCCCCAGACCTATGAAGTGCGGGTGAACGGAGAACTGCTGACATGTGATCCGGTCGCTGTCGTGCCGATGGCTCAGCGCTATTTCTTGTTTTAATTCAGAAACTGAACCGCAGAAAATTTGTATTGAGGAGAATGGGAACATGATCATTGAACAAATTGCTGGTCGGCTGGAGCAGCTTGCTCCGGAAGAACGTTCAAGCCGTCACATGGAAAAGGTATATATGCCAAGCGAAGATATGCTGAAAAAAATTCAGCGCGTGACGACCGATCACGGGACGGAGCTCGGCATTCGCCTGACACAGAAAGCCGATCTCGCCGATGGCGATATATTGCACATGGATGAGCACAACATGATCGTCATCGAAGTGCTGCCTGACGATGTGCTCGTCATTAGCCCGAGAGCGATGCAGGAGATGGGGGAAATTGCCCACAAGCTGGGGAACCGCCATTTGCCTGCGCAATTCGAAGGCTCCCAGATGATCGTTCAATACGATTATCTTGTGGAGGAGCAGTTGACTCAAGACGGGATTCCGTTCGTGCGCGAGAAGAAGAAAGTGAAGCAAGCGTTCCGTCATGTGGGACACAAGCACTGATTCGCTGCTGTCGCTGCTGCAGTGGTGCGATTCGAACTTCCCTTCGGGCGCGTTCAATCATTCCTTCGGTTTGGAAACGTATATCCAGGAAGGCAAGATTGTTGACAAAGCCACCTTTGCGGCTTGGCTGGAGATGTATGTCAACGAACAGTTCATCTATTCCGATGGACTGGCCTGCCGGCTCGCCTTTGAAGCGCTGGCGGACAACCGTCTGGATGATATATGGGAGCTGGACCGGTTAATGACGGTTCAGAATCTCTCGCGTGAATCGAGAGAAGGCGCACGCAGAATCGGGGAAAGAATGATCAAGCTTGGCACGGAGCTATACAAATGTCCGCATCTGCAGCATTACCGGGAACGAGTGGAGGCAAAGCGCGCCTTCGGTCATCCGGCAATAGCGTTTGCCATTATTGCCCGCCATGTCGGCGTCTCGAAGCAGACAACTGTATTGGCACATCTGTATTCCTCCTTGTCCAGCATGGTTCAGAACGGCGTGCGGGCCATTCCGCTCGGGCAGACGGAAGGGCAGAAGCTATTATCCGAATTGCAGTCTTTGCTGAAGGAAGCGGCAAAAAACCTGGAAGAGCTGTCTAGCGATGATATCGGTATCGTATCACCTGGTTTGGAGTGGTCTCAAATGAAGCATGAACGGATCCATATCCGACTTTTCATGTCGTAATAGATTGTGAATAGCATAACTTACAGCACAGACTGATGGGAAAGAGGGAGTGCAATGAAACCGGTTAAAATAGGGGTAGGCGGTCCTGTCGGGGCCGGCAAAACGATGCTTGTCGAGAAAATTACCCGGCGCATGCATGAACAGTACAGCATGGCGGTCGTGACCAACGACATATATACGAAGGAAGACGCGAAAATTCTGATTCATACAGGTGTGCTCCCTGCCAACCGGATTATCGGCGTGGAGACGGGCGGTTGTCCGCATACGGCCATTCGCGAAGATGCGTCCATGAACTTCGCGGCGATTGATGAACTGATAGCACGCCACCCTGACGTGGAAATCGTATTTGTGGAGAGCGGAGGAGATAACCTCGCGGCTACGTTTAGCCCCGAGCTGGTTGATTTCTCTATTTACATTATCGACGTCGCTCAGGGCGAAAAGATCCCGCGCAAGGGCGGGCAAGGGATGATCAAATCCGACCTGTTCATTATTAACAAGACCGACCTGGCTCCATACGTCGGTGCGGATTTGAACGTGATGGAAGCGGATACGCTTGCCTTCCGCGGCAACAAACCGTTCTTCTTCACGAATCTGAAAGACGAGTCGGGCTTGGATGAGGTCGTCGCTTGGATTCAGAAAAATGCGATGTTAACAGGATTGGAATAAGATGCGGCCATGGACGGGAATGCTGCGGCTGGCGGTCGAGAACAGACAGGGCAGAACGGCTGCCGCGCACGCATATCATCAAGGCGCTTACAAAATCGCCCGTCCCATGTACCCGGATAATACCGGTCAGGTCTATTATTATGTCATGAACCCGGGCGGGGGATATGTGGATGGAGACCGGTACTTGATGGAACTGGAGCTGGGTGAACAGGCGCAGGCGCTCATCACGACGCAATCGTCGACGAAAATATACAGGACGCCGAATCAGCCTGTGCTGCAGCTGACCGAGGTTATCCTGAAGCAAGGAAGCTGCCTCGAATGGCTGCCGGACCCTATTATCGCTTACCGGGATGCCCGTTACGAACAGCGCACGGTCATCCGCATGGAGAGAAGCGCTGCGCTTATAAGCGCGGAAATGATTACTCCGGGCTGGTCCCCGGATGGAATGCAGTTCTCCTACGATGAACTGGCGCTCAAAACGGATATTTACATGGATGGGCTGCGGGTTTTGTACGACAATCTGAAGCTTCGTCCACGCGGGCGGCAGATGCTGGACATGGGTCGTATGGATGGACAGACCCATCTTGGCTCGATGTTCGTTATCGGGGAACGGGCAACGCCGGAGTTCATCGAGCGGATGTGCGAGGAGATCGGGCTGGACTCGATGCCTGGCCGAATCGGATTGTCCCAGCTTATTGTGCCGGGATTCGCGGTCCGGATGCTGGGGAGTTCGACGCAGCAAATGGAAAAAGTGTTCGGCGTGATCATCAATTATGTGCGTGGGCAATGGTTCGGCAAAGAACGATTGGCGCTGCGGAAATATTGAGCCCGGGGAAAAATACGCTAAGTCATCATAATGAGGCATTGGCAAGCAAGCGGCTAGGCAATAGGGCCGCTTGCTTGCCATGCCAGGGCAAATCTGGGGGCAGAGAGCCGTTATAAGTGTTGGCGCCAATGTGTTCACACCTATCAAATCTATGGTGCGCCAGGTTGCTTCTGCCGAGATTAATTGTACTCTGCTGAACAAAGTAATGGTACAATGTTCACATAAAAGCAGTGGGGATTTACCACAATACGAGATACTAACACAACTGAGGCAGGGAATATGGATGCAAAAAGAGCACAGCAGAGTTAATGAAATGGCTTGGAACCAAAGTGCTTATGACGCTTGGGTAAACCGTTATGGCTCTCCGGCTGAGGCCGCATTGAAAATCAAGCAAAATCCGGAGGCGAGGCTGAAGACATTCTATAAGCACATAGGGGACGTGAAAGGTAAGAAAGTTGCCAATCTGCTGGGTTCTCATGGAAGCAAAGGCGTTGCCATGGCCTTGCTTGGCGCCGATGTCACGATTGTCGATATCGCATCTGAAAATGAACGGTATGCGACCGAACTGGCGCGTGAAGCAGGGGTGAACATCAATTACATTGTGTCCGACGTTCTAGAGCTGCCTGACTCCGTTCTGACGGCGGATTACGATCTGGTCATTATGGAGTTCGGCATCTTGCATTACTTTGTTGATTTGAAGCCGCTGTCCGATACTATCGCCAGCATGCTTAGGTTCGGGGGACGATTGATTTTGCAGGATTTCCATCCGATTACGACGAAGCTGATTACATCTCGGGGCTCGACGGCCAAGGTGCGCAAGCATAAAGTGACAGGCGACTACTTTGATACGTCTCTGGAAGAGACTGAGGTAGCCTATGCTAAGTTTATACCGGGACAGACGGCTGTCATGGAGAAGGTTCTGCATCGCAAATGGACGCTTGGCGAGATTGTGACCGGCATCGCGAGCAGCGGTCTCGTTGTCAAGCTGCTGGAAGAGGAGCCTAATAAGTCCTCCGATGTATATGATAAAGGCATTCCCAAATCCTTCACATTGGTGGCAGAGAAACTGCTGTAATGATGCTTGGGAGTGAGTGCTGTACGAACGGGAGGAGAGCAGATATGGACATAAACGAAATCACGAGCGTTCTTCCGCACAGGTATCCTTTTCTAATGGTCGACCGAGTGTCGGAGCTTGAGCCGGGAAAATGGGTGAAAGGCTATAAGAACGTAACGCCCAATGAATGGTTTATGAACGAGGCCCAGCCTCATATGCCAGGCACAATGATTGTCGAGGCACTTGCTCAGCTGGGGGCGTTCGCAACGACGAGGAGCGGGAGCGGGCTTGGATTTCTTTCTTCACTCAAAGGGGTGGAGATGACGGGAATGGCCCGGCCTGGCGACCGGGTGCATTTGTATTATGAGGTCATTCGGCACAAGAAAGGATTCACTCTTGGCAGAGGGCAGGCCTCTGTCGAGGGCAATGTAATTGTAAAGGTAGGCGAATTGATGTTTTATACGGCACCTTCGGATACATCAATTGCGCAGCCTGCACAGTAGCCGAAGGCGATGGGCTTGAGTTAGGGATCTGTGCCGGCAGATCCCTTTTTTGCGACCGTTCGGAACGCGTGATCTGGATATGGCCAGCCCGCTTCGTTATTGCATCAAGCCGGCTCTTTTTAAAAACTGGCGCAGGATGTTCTTCTGATACTTGACCCGAATAGAGTGGGGCAAGCTCCAGGATGTTTCGACGGTAACCGCATTGGCTTGCAACAGACGGGCGGCCGCCGTGCGGCCCGATCCCGGCAGTTCGCGCAGCCGAACGGTAAAATGCGTGGCTTGTCGTTCAATCGATCGATTGATGCGCTTTACGATTTGTCTGACTGTTTTTACGGATGGACTGCGACGGTCTGTCAGCAGCGATTGGCCCAGAACCTTCGGGTTAAGCCGGGAAAGTCCATTGGCTTCGTGCATGTCTATATACCAGGCTGGCCGGTATTGATCGGCCAATCGAAACAAATGCGCAGACAAGGGGTGGCGTGGCTTATCATGGGCTTTGCGCGGAAAGGTGCGATTCAAATCAGGAATTCCCCGAATTCGCTTTTTATAAGCTTGTTGATTGACAAGCGGAACGATAATGAGGGTCCCTTTATGCAGTTGGAGAAGTCCCTTCTGCAGGGAGTGAACGAACTGCTTTGCCGCACTTACGCTCGCGGTTTCATTCCCGTGAATACCAGCCGTTATCATGACAGTGGCTCCATCGCCTGAACCCTTGACAATGTAATAAGGGGTATGGAATTTCGTGCCGATCGCCAGTTCCCCCTGCATGATATCCATTTGCATTCACCTCCACCCTCCATGTTACTTATTAAGGTACGAACATGAATGCGATCGCGTAACGGGCAAACAACATGTCAAGGGCGATCATTTCGTCTTGGCTGGTCCCTTTTCACAACGGTTAGCAATCTAGAGATGAGCTTGACTAAATCGGCATCATGTGAAATACTATTATTGTTTCCAGGAAACAATAATAGTGACAACGGAAGGCGGTACTAGTTATGGCATCACAACACAAACATGTTGCCTCGCCGGCATTTTTGCTCTATTTAGTGTGCATCAGCGCGTTGCTGGCATCGGTGACACAAAATATTTATTCCCCCATTGTGCCCTTGTTAAGAGATTCGTTTCAAGTGCCATTGCATTTCATCAACTTTTCTGTTTCGATTTTTATGTTCGTGCTCGCCATCATGCAGATCGTATATGGGCCGCTTATTGACGCCAAAGGCGGAAAAAGGGTTCTGCTGCCTGGCATTTTGTTAAGCGTTGCAGGCGCATTAGGCTGCGCGCTAACGTCCAGCTTCACTCTGTTTATCGTATTCAGAGTCGTTCAGGCAGCAGGGATCGCGGCGATCCCGCTCGTAGCGTCAACGACGATAAGCGAGCTATTCGAGGGTTCGGCCCGCGGGAACGCAATGAGCACGTACCAGACGATGCTGGCGCTGGCGCCGGCCATCAGTCCGGTCGCAGGAGCGTTTATTGGTGAACAGGCCGGTTATCGCGGCATTTTTTTGTTCCTGGTCATCATCTCCGTTATCTTATTCGCCATGAATCTCAAATATTTTCCCAAGAGAACCGAACATCGAGCTGTTCATGCCAGAGGAAATTCTTTTCACAGATATGTCTTTGTCTTTAAAAGTAAATGGGGGCAAGCCATTATGGCAATCGGATTTATTCATTATTTCATCTACTTTGCCTTTCTCGTCAGTCTGCCTATCATATTGGCCGATCAGTACCACTTGGGATTGGGACTCATCGGACTCCTATATTTGCCGACGGCGGTCAGCACCATGCTTGGAAGCAGACTCTACAAGACCGTCCAGCAGAAGATGGAACAGCGAACATTGCTCTTGCTGGGCAGCTTGCTGACCGCAGTCTGCGTCATTTTATTTGCGGTCACCAGCACGATTTCGATCGTCTTGCTCACTGTGTCCGCGATCCTATACGGTGTATGCTCGGGGCTGACGATGCCGACACATACCACTCTATTAGCGAACGAATTCGAGGGGAACCGGGGAACCGCAATGGGCGTATACAACTTGGTTCGCTATATGGGGATGGCGGCTGGTCCAATGGCAAGCAGTATATTATTATTAACTTTAAGCAACCTTTGGCTTTTCTTGCTGTTCGGGGTCACCTTTGCCGTCATCGTCTTCGTATTGGCGATTCGGATGAATGGCAAAGGCGATGTGTCGCCGAGCTAGCATCAAGGAACTTGTAAAGGAGATATCAATTGTACATGGAAGAGCGGAGCATGCTGAAGAACAGAGTGTACGCCAACCTCGCCGATTATTTGCACACAAGAGACAGAAGCGCAGAATTCAAACGGGAAAAGGCGCTTGCCATCATTGAACAGCAAAGCGAAGCGGACCAAGAAGCGGTCTGTCTGCATCTGGACAAGTTAACTTTGACCCAGCTCCACGTGCTGCATGAAATCGGGAAATGTCCGGACTCAAACGTGACTTTTATCTCGAATCACATTAACGTAACCAAGGGCGGCGTATCGAAAGCCGTTGCCAAGCTCATTGCATGGGGGCTCGTTCGTGAACATTACCGTGCGGATAACAAAAAGGAAATATATTATCGGCTGACCACGGAGGGGGAAAAGCTGGCGTACGTACATGATGAGCTGCATCAGCAATTGGAGAACAAACATAAGGATTTATTGGAGCGTTATACAGAAGAGGAGCTGAGGGTAATCGCGAGCTTCCTGAAAGATTTGACTGAGCTTAATAGCTCACCGCTCTGAAAAAAGCTCGATGCCGAGCTTTAAAACATCTGCCCGCTTCGCAGCGGGCTTTTTGCTTGCAAGCTGAACTCTTTTACCTTCAATATTTTTGATTTTAACCGATGAATACAATAGACATATTTCAAAATGAATCCAATTCCGACAAATTCAAAGAAATGATGGGGGGAGGATGTATGGATGTATTCGATGATTGCAGAAGCAAAGACGGGAGAGAGCTGCCGTTCACTCCTGCAGCGTTAAGCAAGGAATGCTCAATCTGCATTCCGGCAGATGTGCTCCATGGCTTGCTGCAATATGAAGAAAAAAGGAATGCGGAAGATGCGATGTATCGCATCTTGAATACAGAAGAAATTATTGAGTTAAGGAGCATCTTCCAAGAGCTTGAATGCCATCAAAATATTTGCCCTTTGCATGATTATCCTGCTTTATCAGATGATGATGAATACAGCATGCAGGACAATGAAGCGATAGCAGAGCTAGACAGGCTTATCATGGAAGAGGGGCTGGATGAGGACTTTAGGCTGCAGTTGATCTTTTCGAAGCTGACACTCATGCCGTGCTCAAGAACAGAACATCTTTATGAATACTTGTTGTCGGACGATATGTACGTGCAGGACAAGGCAGTCGAGATCATTCGAAAACGGAAATATACGGCGGCGGCCGCGCAATTGTTCGAGGTTGCAAAAAACGGTATGCACAATGGCAAAGTATCCGCGATTCTGGCATTAAAAGAATTAAAAACAATAGAGAGCAAGCAGTTTTTGAAGGAACTGAAAACGGTGTTGCCTGCGAGCTATTTAATATACGTTCAATAGCCGAAGCGTTACCGATAAATGACTTTGACTTTACGGCACATTGGGACAGAGGAGATGAAAAAAATGAACTTTGATGCTGAGGTTGAAGAGGGCCATGATACCAATAGAATGGAAAACAAGATTAACGAATACATTTCGGTTCCGAAGTTAAGCTTGAAACAACAAGATATAATGGCATGCGTTGAAGCTCTAATCAGGGAAAACAAGTTTGCCGAAGCGATAGAGACGCTGTGGGACATGTACAAAGCATTGCAGAGAAGAGAACAAAGCGGCAATGTCGGCCGATATATTTTAATCCGAATTGCGCATATTAACATTTATAATGAGGATTATATCGCAGCAAGGCATAATTTGTCTTATGTTATGCATTTTCCAATTACAATCGGCAATCCGCTGCTGCATTTGAGGCTGGGGCAAGTCCAAGATAAGCTTGGGAATGAAAAGCGGGCGGTCGATGAGCTTGCCAGGGCATTGATTATGGACGGAAAAAGAGTGTTCGATCAGGAAGACCGAAGATTGCTTGAAATTCCGTTGCGGGCGCTCAATGAATCGATGGATAGCGAATGGAAGCATTATGAGGGCCAAGACTGGGAAGTGACCAAATAGTGTGGACAAGTTATGCCATAGCTTATGATAGATCGGTCTCTCGGCGAGACTGGTCTTTTTTTGCAGCTTGATCTGTTTGACTGCGGTTTGTACACTATGCTAATTTAATATAATGATAATGATTATCATTTTCGAGTTTTAGATAGGGGTGTCCATGTTGCAATATTCACGCATTGGTCCAGTACAGACACATACATTTCTGGACAGTCTATGGTTCAAGCTGCGGAACGTCGAATTAGCGCGTGTCGGCCAGATGGAGCAGCAGCTCATTGAATCCCATGTCTTGTTTATAGTAAAGAATGGCGAGGGCCGATTGACGTTGGATCTTCAGGATTACCGTTTGAGGCAGGATGCCGTCCATTTCGCTGTGCCCGGGCAAACCGTCGGCGTATCCACTGCGGCAGAGGAAGGAGTGGAGATGTATGTCGTCAAGTTCGATATCTGTCACGAGTCGGAATTGGCCGAGGCGTTCCCGCTGCAAGGAGAACTGCCGGTTCATTCCGCTGCCGAGATGATTATTTTATGTGAATTGCTGCATAGCTGTTGGCGCTCTGAAGAGTCGCTGGAACGATTCCGCGGGCAGTCAGCCTTTCAGGAATTATTGTATTGTTCGTTGAAAAATATCCGGCTTCAGCCGGAGTCTGACCCTCGTGCGGCGTTGGAACGCACCAAAGCATATATCGAGAGCCATTATAATGAAAGCTTGACGATTGAGCAGTTGGCTCGCATAGCGGAGGTTAGCCCCAAGTATTATGTTGACTTATTCAAAAGGACCTATGGCAAGAGCGCAATCGACTATATTACGGAAGTGAGGCTCAACTGCGCAAAGCACATTATGGCCCAATCGGACGCCCGGCTGCGTGACATCGCTCATCAAGTGGGGTATAACGACGAGTTTTATTTTAGCCGCAAGTTCAAGCAAGTGGTAGGGGTATCGCCTACGGTTTATATGAAAAACCGCCGCCGCAAAATCGTGGCTTATACGGCTTCCATACTCGGGCAATTGCTGGCGCTCAAGATGATTCCATATGCCGCTCCGCTGCACCCGAAATGGACGGCATATTATTACAAAACGTATCGGACTGATATTCCCGTGCACCTGAGCGCCTACCGGTTTAATCAGGATTGGGAATCCAATCTTGAAGCGCTTCATCTTGCCCAGCCGGATATCGTGATTTGCGACAAAGATCATTTGCACCCTAGCGAGATGGAACAGCTGGAAAACATTGCGCCTGTATTTTATGTTCCATGGAAGGAACAAGATTGGCGGGAGCAACTGAAGTCGACGGCTCGATTTTTGGGAGTCTCGCAAGAAGCGGATTCTTGGCTGCTCAATTATGAGCAGAAGGTGAAGTGCGCCCGGGAGCGGCTGAATCGGGAATTGCAGGACGATACCATTCTCGTTATGAGCATTCATAAGGAACACTATTATGTCTGTCCGGCTCGGGGGATGAATGATGTGCTATACCATGATCTTCAGTTGAATAGGGTGCCCGGTGTAGAGCCCGCATCTTGCAAACAAGTCATAACATTGGATCAATTGGCGGAGCTGGATGCGGATCGGATCCTGCTGAACGTATGTCAAGAGCCGGATTCATTAAGCCATTGGCAATCGTTGCAAACCTCCCGGAAATGGCGGGATTTGAAAGCAGTCCGCAGGAATCATGTCTATTTAATCTCCTCCGATCCATGGCGGGAATATTCCGCCTATGCCTGTGAACGAATGGTGGATGACTTGTTGAAGCAACTGATTGAGAATGTTCAGCAAGTTTCCTCCTAATCACGCGCCATATGGAAATCGTCCAAAATGATTCTGGATATTGTCCATGTTCGATTGCGGGAGACGTGGTTTATAATCTTAATGAGAATTGTTATCAGTATAGTGATAATCGTTTTCAACAAAGCCGGATTTAATCATTTGGGAGGTATGCCGTGGCACTTGTTCGATGAATGGGGGAGGGCTGCATCTATACATAGCTCAGAGGAGTATCCCGGATGCAGGATCCTCAAGGTGAAGCCGGTACAGACCAAGATGAACGGCTACATTATGCACACATTTACCGGAAGCTCTTAGAATGAAGCTTCCCAATATATGATGATGGAGAGGGAATAGTAGAATGAAAAAGAAAGTATGGGCATTAGGATTAGCGTTAATGATGGTGTTTGCATTATCGGCTTGCGGAGCCAAAGAGGAAGCCAAGCCGGCCAATGCCGGGACGGAGAGCGCGCAAACGGAAAACGCGTCTCAAGGCAGCACGGGCGAAAGTGCGTCGAGCGCCCAATCGGAATCAAGAACCATTACTTATTTGGACAAAGAATACACAGTGCCAACGAAAGTAGAGAAAATCGTTATCACCGGATCGGTGGAGTCGATGGAAGACGCGCTGGTGCTTGACGTAAAACCAGTTGGAGCCATGACAACCGGCGGTCAATTCGCGCCGCTGTTCGCCAAGATTACTGAAGGCGCGGAAGGAATCGGGGAGAAGTCTCAGCCAAATATTGAAACCATCTTGAAGCTGAAGCCGGATGTCATTCTGGCAAGCACGAAGTTCCCTGCCGAAGCTCTGGAGAAATTGAACAAAGTCACGACAACCATTCCAGTCTCGCATATTGCGACTGACTGGGAAGCCAACCTGAACTTGCTGGCCGAGCTGACAGGCAAGCAGGAGCAAGCCAAGCAAGCGTTGCAGAAGTACAATGACGAGACTGCGGCCTTGAAGGAAAAAATCGGGCCTATCATTAAAGACAAAAACGTTCTGACGCTTAGAGTCCGGGCTGGCAGCATGTTTATCTATCCTGAAAATGTGTTCTTCAACCCGTCGGTATATGCGGATCTGGGAGCAACGGTACCGGAAGAAGTGAAGGAAGCGAAGGCTCAGCAACTCATCTCCATTGAGAAGCTGTCCGAGATGAATCCGGATTACCTCTTCGTACAATTTTCGGAAACTGAAAATAAAGATACGCCTAAGGTGCTGGAGGAATTGCAAAACAATCCAATTTGGAAGAGCATCAATGCCGTGAAGAATGACAACGTATTTGTCAATCTGGTCGATCCGACCGCGCAAGGCGGCACAGCTTTCAGCAAACTCGCTTTCTTGGAAGCCGTGAATAACAGCAAACTAGTTCAAGCAAAGTGAGTAGAGGGATATGCGATCAAGGATTTCCGCTTCGGCCCTAATCCTGTGGAGTTCACCGTTTCTCATTGTGCTTACGATCCTCTTGTCGGTTTTATACGGAGCCAAGAATATCGAGGTAAGCACGATTCGCGATGCGCTGTTCCATTTCGATCCGGGCAATGTGAATCATCAGATTATTATGCATTCGAGAATCCCGAGAGTGGTCGGGGCTTTGTTAATCGGAGCTTTCCTCGCCATCTCGGGGGCGCTTATGCAGGGGATGACAAGAAATTATCTTGCATCCCCTTCTATTATGGGGGTTACCGACGGTTCGGCCTTTGCGATTACGCTTTGCATGGTTTTCATGCCGAATTCTTCGTCGATGGACATGATCATGTTCTCCTTTATGGGTTCGGCGCTTAGCATCGTCATCGTTTTTGGCTTGGCCGCCTTGCTTCCCGGAGGGCTCTCTCCAGTGCGGATGGCTATATTAGGCACGATTATCGGCACCTTTTTGAGCAGCGTTTCCGCAGCTTTATCAACCTATTTTCAAGTATCGCAAAATATCAGCTTTTGGTTTAATGCGCGGCTGCACCAGTTGGACCCAGGACTTATCAAGCTGGCGCTTCCCTTTGCACTGGTCGGCATCCTGATGGCAATCTGGATTTCAAAATCAATTTCGGTTCTTTCGCTTGGTGAAGAGATTGCCGTAAACCTGGGACAAAAAACGAAGCTGATCAAGTTTATGGCTACATTGAGCGTTGTCATTTTAACGGGTATTTCGGTAGCGCTCGCAGGCAAGATTGGCTTTGTGGGACTCATTGTTCCTCACATTGCGCGTTTCTTGACAGGTGTCGATTATAAGAAGATTATTCCTTGCGCCGGAGTGATTGGAGGAATATTCCTCGGCTTGTGCGACGTGCTCAGCAGGTTCGTCAATTATCCGTTTGAGATGCCGATTGGTGTCGTCACTTCCATCCTTGGCGTTCCCTTCTTTCTCTATTTAATCCGGACGAGGGGAGGCGGGAAGCGTGAATAAAATATCTGGAAGCCGCTACGCCACGGTATTGGTCGTCGGTATAGCCATTATTTTTATTACGATGTATTTGAGTCTGACGAATGGCGCCTTTGACATTAAGGTCATGGATGTCATTCGCACGTTATTGCGCATTGACCCGCAGCCTGATCAGGATCTGGTCATTCTGGAGTTCCGCCTGCCGCGGATCGTCATTGCCCTGTTCGTCGGCATGGGGCTGGGAATTGCAGGGGCGGTCATTCAGAGCATTACGAGAAACGGGTTGGCCGATCCGGGTATTCTGGGGATTAACTCGGGGGCCAGTGCGGCCATGGTTATTTTTCTGTTTTTCTTTCAAGGCCAGATTAAGGGAGATGGCTTGGCGTCCATTTTTGCGATGCCGCTGTTCGGCTTAATGGGCGGGCTTCTCGCAGCCATGCTTATCTATCTGTTCTCTTGGAAGGATGGAAGGCTGGAATCACAACGTCTCTTATTGACTGGTATTGCAATAGGAGCAGGTTTAGGAGCTGTTTCGCTCTATCTGACTTTGAAAATGAATGCCAGCGATTTTGAGATGGCGGCAGTATGGAATTCGGGCAGCATTTACAATGCCAATTGGAAATATATTTTGTCTATTGTTCCATGGTTCGTCTTTCTCATTCCTATTATCGTAAGAAAGTCTTATATTCTGGATTTGTTTCATCTGGATGAAGATAGTGTCATCAGCGTAGGCGTAGCCTCGGAAAAAGAAAAAGCGGTGCTCTTATTATGCAGCATCGGCATTGTGAGCGCATGTGTATCCGTTTCGGGAGGAATCGGATTCATCGGCCTGATGGCCCCTCACATCGCGAAGCGCCTTGTCGGCAACTCGCATCGGCGCATCATTCCGGTGTGCGGTATCGTCGGGGCTGTGCTGGTACTGGTCTCTGACTTTATTGGCAAGACGGTCTTCGCGCCAGCGGAATTGCCCGTAGGCATCGTTATTGCCATTATCGGGGTTCCTTATTTCATATTTTTGCTGTACAGAAAAAAGGGCCGGAACTAAAAGCGCAATGGATAGAAGCAGGGAGGAATAAGAGAGAATGGCTAACCAGGATAACATCCAGACCGCTTCGGCTGTCAATGAAGCCGCTGCCAGCATGGTCACCATACCCCGGACGGAACAATGGGATATGCGTTCGCGCGGGGGCAACCGCGACTATCGGATATTCGTGGCCAAGCCCAGCGAGGAACCGCCGTCTGCGGGATACCCAGTCATCTATGTGCTGGATGCCAACTCCGTATTCGGTACGATGGTGGAGACGGTACGCGTGCAGTCACGCGCTTCCGAGAAGACGGGGGTGCAGCCGGCGATTGTCGTCGGAATTGGATACCAGACGGAGGCGCCGTTCGATCCGTCCCGCTTTCATGACTTTACTTTGCTAACCCGAGTTGAAGAGCTGCCCTTTAGCCCGAAGGACGGCGTCGTGGCGAATATGGGCGGAGCGGACGCGTTTTTGGAATTTATCGAAGCGGAGCTGAAGCCTGAGATTGAACGCAAGTATGTGATCGATAAGAGCAGACAAACGATCTTTGGCCACTCTTTGGGCGGGTTGTTTGCGCTGCAAGTGTTTTTTACAAAGCCGCACACGTTCCAGACGTATGTTGCAGGGAGTCCTTCCATACATTGGAACAAGCCGTTTCTGCTTGAAGCGGAGCGTCAATTCGTATCGCGTGTTAAGCAGGACAACAACAACATCAACGTCAACATCATGATAGCGGCGGGGGAAGTCGAGAAATTACACTGGAGCTGCATGAATGAAAACGCCCGGGAGCTTGCGGAACGCCTGTCTGCTCTCGCAAGCCATGGCGTGCGCACAGAGTTCAAAGAGTTCGAGGGAGAAGGCCACATATCGGTGCTGCCGGCCTTGATTAGCCGAGCCGTGCGGTTTGCCTCGAGTTCTGTATGATGTGTTTCACTCTCTTTACAAGATTGAGAGAGATACAATTACAATTTAATGTGATGTCCGCTAAGGCACTAACTATTACGTTAGTGCCTTTTTTTGTTGCGCCGAAGTGTACGAAAGTCAGCCTAAGTATGATATTGTAATTGGCAGAGTTACATCTACCTATGATGAGAGAGCAGAAGGGACTACGTGGATGAAAAAAAGTTTAGTGATATGGTGATAAATAGGGCAGAATTTTCTGCCCTGCACCTTAATTAACCTAAATTGAAAGTGAAAGGCATCATCTGAAGTTCATTGGCATGTAAATGCCATGAACTCATCAGCTGTTTCAATAAAAGTAGTTGTAATAATACGGGATATTCCGATGATTATTTAGATGATGATGGTGTTGGTGCGCAAGATGATGTTGATTGATTAACTCTGGATTAAAAGATGATGGGTTTGTTGGCAAAGCTGTATGATGCGGGATAGACTCATAATTATCCCTATACTCTAATGTAGAATAATAGACGTTTGTAGTTTTACACCATGTCCGGAAGTCTATAATCCCATTTTGTAGTATCGTAAATATTTTTTGGAAGGCTTCAACGGCTTTTTTTGTTCCTTTTCCATAAGTGCCTCTACTTCGAGGCTAGGTATTTCACGGTATTTTTTAGAGATCTCGTTTAAATAGACTTGAATTTCACGTACATGGGAACCGGTTGCGCCTTCTTGCAAGACTGTTTCTGGAGGCGGAGTTGGACGTCCTTGAAAGATTACACCAGGACTTGTAGCCGTTGCTATCGGTTTATAACATGGTTCATAAAAGTATTTTAAAATATCCAGATGTTTATATCCTGCACGTGCAAGCTCTTGACTCTTGTATTGGCCGTCATAAGAAAAAAAAGGGTTCTCTTATGGGAACCCTTATCTGTACGTCTGGATTAAGCTTTAGCCTTTGCCGTCTCGGATCGCCCCCACCCTTTTATTAATTCTTTTGCGCCAAAAATTAAATAAACTCTTAATTAGGAATCCCTTCGTATTGTTGTATTTCACAAAAAATTCATCCGGATGATCATAATAACCGAGATCCTCCGTAATCGAAAAACTTTGCACATATGTGCTTTGTCCTTGCCAGCAGAGATTGATTCGTTCTTTGCTTTTTACCGATATGCCGAATCCGATATAACCCCCGTTTACGCTGCATAGTCTATCCTTTACTCGCTCCAGATAAGAATCGTCAATGATTACGCCTTCTAGCGCCTGCCACTCGTTATTGAAATACACCTCAGTCCATGCATGAACGATTTTCTGGGGAGCAAATAAATAGATGGTTCCGGTAAGAGCTCCTCTTTGCATTTGTTTATCAATGTAAAACCCGTGAATTCGGCAAGGTATGCCCACTCCCCGCAATAATGCCATTAACAGGATACTTTTCGTGTTGCACTGCCCGTAACCGTCTTGAAGAACCTCAGAAGCGGGGATATCATCGCCCCGATTATAGCCGAACTTGATGCCGTTGCGCACATAATCATACACGCGGCGGATTTTTTCATATTCATTGAGCTTGTGCCACTGCTGCTGCATAATCAATTGTTGAATCGAAGGATGGTTAAAATTGACTAATTTTGTCGTTTGCAAATATCGGCGCATGCCATTCACCCTTTTTAGATTAAATATAAGGGTAACCGGGTTCCTTGACTTGCAAATATCTGCTATTCTGTATAATTGCTCGCGGAGACATCCCCAACTTATCCCGTACGCTGCGGGTAAAATGCGAAGAGCTATTGAAGCCGGCCTCCAGAGCTGCCGCTGTAATCGTGAAGCCGCCAAAAATAAAATGGAATGCCAGTTCCAATTTGTGATGGAGAATATAACTGACTAAAGAAATCCCCATTTCCTCCTTAAACAAATGTGACAGCCTGCTCTCCGATAAATAAATCAGTTGACTGAGAGTTTTGACCGACAGTTTATGTATGGGGTACTTTTCGATATAGGTTATTACATCTTGAATTCGATCATCCAGAGCATGCTCGATTGCAGAATCATGGAGTTTTAATATTTGTTTGAATGTGGTGATGAACTCGCTGTACCCGGTGGAGCCAGTTAGCGAGAACAGAGTTCGAGCAGCCAATTGCTGTAATGGATCGGCTTGATGAGTTGCCAATACAGAATAACGGTTGTCCTGCAGATATGTTCGTTTCAGTAATTCACCAAAGACAGATTCAGGATTGACTAATACGTAACATTGCCATTCCTGGCCGCCGTGCAACTTATGGTGTGTATTGGAATCGAGAATGATCCCTTTCACCCGAAGGGACTCTTCTTCAATTGTGATATGAAAATCATTGTTGAGACCTATCGTAATCTGGATATAATTATGGTTGTGATAGTCAGTGTCTACTTTGTTCGTGATAAACGAGATATGATCCCTGCTTGAAAACAGAATAAGATCGTGGGGAGATTGAATCATCGAAGCGAGTGACCTCCTTACATTGTTGTCTGGCAGTAGGGTGCATTGACCCGAATTATACAAACAGCAGGGAGGGAAAGCAAGCTTCTCATTGCCATAATAAAGAAGGATAGTTTGAGGGAAGAAAAAAGGATACAGAACCTTGGCTTGTCTGCACAAAAAAAGGTCCATATCCTTTGTATTTACAGAATGATTGGCAATCCATTACATTCCCGTTTCTCCACTGTCATAGTTAAATTGCCATTCAATCCCGAACTTGTCCGTTACGCTTCCGTAGCATTTGCTCCAGAACGTTTCTTGGAGGTCCATGCCGACCTTGCCGCCTTCTTTCAATTGATGAAAATACGATTGGATTTCTTCCAGGTTCTTGCTGACGATCGCAAGGCTAATGTTGTTACCCGCAATAAAAGGCATGCCGGGAAAAACATCGGAAAACATTACATTGCTGCCTTGAATGTTAAGCCGTGTGTGCATGACTAAATTTTTCGCTTCCTCCGGAAGTGTGAAATTAGGGTCTGGCGGTGTCTCGCCAAAGGTCATGATTTGCGGTTGTTCCGTTCCAAAAACTTGGGCGTAATACTCTACAGCTTCGCGGCAGTTCCCATTGAAATTAAGATAAACATCAACAGACATTCGTTTCGCTCCTTCGTTTCAAATCGTTGTTGTTGCTAATTTTTTCATATTGTATCATTTAACGATCCGTAATCAAATATACATTTCGCATTAAAATTTGTGGAATGTGAATATAGATGCATTTGCTAAAACTCTATCAAGTATAATGAGCAAATGAGTACTAGCTTTCACTTGTTAACAATCATCCAATCGTTTAGCGTGTGTATACGATTGATGTGAGGAGGATTCGACGTGCAGACATTGATGGTGCAGGATACATTTCAGGAGCGTCAGTTGTTTATTTATTTACCTGAGGGATATGTTGAGAGCGAGCAACGCTATTCAGTTGTTTATTTGCAAGATAGCGGAAATCTGATTGATCCGCAGGAGAGCGGAACCCTGCAAGCGGTTAGGGAATTAACAGCCAAGGGGGAACTGCCGGGCATTATATTTGTCGGAATCGCGTCGCTTGATCGCAATGACGAATACACGCCGTTTGTTTCGCCGAATGCATTTGAGCCGAGTCGTATGTTTGGAGGTCATGCCTCCGCTTACGCCGCTTATCTCGCCAATGAGTTAAAGCCTTACATCGACAGCAACTATCGTACGTTCCCTGATCTGAAGCATACGGGGATTATGGGATTTTCGTTGGGGGGACTCATCTCTTTCTATACGGGAATGCTGTATCCTGATATATTTGGCAGAATCGGCAGCTTCTCCGGGTCTTTCTGGTTCCCGGGGATCGTGGAATGGGTACAGCAGCTCTCGATTCGCGATACGGGCCAACGATTGTACATGAATGTCGGACACGCCGAAGGAAGCGGACGGACTAACGGTCAGCATTGGATGGTCCCGAACAACAAGACAGTCTACGACTATTTGCTGCAAAATGGGTTTACGGAGCATACGGCGCGTCAAGATATTTACGAAAGCGAGTTTCATTCGTTTGAACGCGGGGTGCGTTATGTGCCGGAAGCGCTGCAATGGCTGTTCAACGGAGAATGATAATAGGAGATGGTGCCCCATGACAACGAACATCACACCCAATAGATTAGAAAATAAGCCTATTTTCTAATCTATTGGGTATAGCTGACATTTAATGACCCACACGTAGCTGCCATTGATGGGATGTTCGCGTAAATCATTAATTCCTAAAGCTTGAAAATTGGATGAATTATGAATAAGGGGTTCTACCACATAGCTATCAACTTAAAATGAAAACTATAGTATTCCTATTATAAACTCATATAAGAAATATCCCGCAAAACCTATTAAAATAAATCCAGCGATTATGGATACCCATTTTATCATGGTTTGACTCATTACTTTTCTTGTTACCGCAACAATAGCAAGCAGACCAACATCATGGACTAGTATACCAGCTAAAATTCCCGCGCCGACGATTAAAAATTTTGTCGGTTGTGTCGTATCATAAGAATCAGAAAGTACAGCGCCAAAAACAGAAATCCAAAACACGAGATATCCTGGTGAAACAGCTACGAGTAAGCCATTACGATATGAGCTAAGAAATGATCCGTTTGGTTTATCACCAGCTAACGTAATGCCTTGATCAGAGTTTTTTATGGAATCATAGCCTAAAAACGCTAAGAAACATGCGCCAATAAGCCACATTGGTATTTGAATGTAAGATATAGAAAGTATAGAAGCCAATCCCATATATAATGCAATAATTAATAATAAATCGATTGTCATTCCACCTAATCCTACAGCCCAACCATGCATAAAACCCTTTTTCAGACCTTGCTTCGTCATTTCAACTGTCATTGCTCCTACAGGCATTGCAATTGCAAGACCCGCGAGAAGATATGTGAAAAATAGATTCAAAAAACCACTTCTTTCAAATTTGATGTCTTCATATGTTCATCAATATACACACTTTAGCATTAAAATTCAATATTTGTTTGTGATCCATCCGTGAAAAGCAATCGCCCAATTAGATACGCATTAGAACCAACCGCTTCGACCGGCGAAGCGGTTGGTTCTAATAAAATCAGAATGGATGGTTTCTTTTCATCTGGTTTCTTTTATTATAGTGGTCAAGTCGGAATTCAGTGAGGAAGCGCGAGGGAGGGTGGAATGAAAAATCGTTATATTAAGGTAGCCGCCGTTCAGTCCGCGCCCATCTTGTTCGATAAGCAATCCGCCATGGACAAGATTGATAATATGACGAGAGAGGCGGCAGGACAAGGGGCCCATTTGATTGTTTTTCCAGAGGTGTTTTTGCCGGGTTATCCGCGAGGGCTAAGCTTCGGCACACGCGTTGGAAGCCGTAATGCCGACGGAAGAAGAGACTGGGAACGCTATTGGGCAAGCGCCATCGACATCCCGGGGTCCGAAACCGAGACTTTTGGCGAATTGGCGAAGGAGTTGGGGGTTTATCTGGTCATCGGCGTTGTGGAGCGGGACCAGGAATTTAGCACCGGAACGTTATATAATTCCATGGTGTACATCGGGCCGGATGGCAATCTTTTGGGCAAACACCGCAAGCTCGTTCCGACCGGTTCCGAACGTCTCTTATGGGGACAGGGGGACGGCAGTACGCTTACGGTCATCGATACCCCTTTTGGCAGAATCGGCGGTTTGATATGCTGGGAAAATTACATGCCGCTTGCACGTATGGCCATGTATGCGCAGGGCATTGACATTTATCTCGCTCCTACGGCAGATGCCCGTGATACATGGCAAGCGACCCTTCGGCATATCGCTTGTGAAGGCCGCAGTTTTGTCATTTCGTGCAATCAGTTTGCGACCAAAGCTTCTTATCCTGCTGATTTGGCTTGCTATGAGGACCTCAAGGAAGACGGCGATATTCTAAGCAGAGGGGGAAGCGCCATTGTAGGACCGCTTGGCGAATATGTCGTTGAGCCGCTCTATAACCAGGAAGGCATTCTGTTTGCCACACTGGATCTTTCCCAGGTCACACAAAGCCGTTATGATTTTGATGTTGCAGGTCATTACAGCCGCCCGGATGTATTTCAACTGATCGTTAACGATAAAAAACAAGAAGTCGTACGAACTGCAGGCATGCAAAACTGAAACGGACAGAGAGGCAGTGACGTAAAGCCGTGGATCCTTCGCTTTAGCGAGCCCGAAGGGTTACCCCTAGCCAGACACGACCTTGGGGTCGTGTTTTTTGTTTTCTCTTTGTGTTGCCGACCCTTTTTCCTGACTCATTGGATTGTTAAAAAAATAGTAAATTGGTAGGTTACTTCTTAGCCTAATCTGTTAATGTAAATAAACGTATTCGGACGATGAGTGTTAAAGGATAGCGAACTTATCATAAAAGAGGAGAGAACACGGCTATGACACAAAGGAATGTAAACCAATTACGTAAGGACTTGGATACGATTAATGTTCAACTTCTGGAGCTGCTGTCGGAACGGGCACGCATTTCTCAGGAAATTGGACATGTGAAAAATAAGCAAGGCGTTCCAAAGTTTGATCCGGTTCAGGAAAAGAATATGCTTGATCTGTTAATCGCGAACAATACAGGACCTTTTGATGATAAAACGATCCGACATTTGTTCAAACAGATTTTTCAGGCTTCGTTGAATCTTCAACAAGAGGAGCACAAAAAGCATTTGCTGGTAAGCCGTAAAAATCAGAAGGAAAATACGGTCATTACTTTGGGCAATATTACGGTCGGAGGCGGAACGCCTATCATAATTGCAGGACCCTGCTCGGTTGAAAGCTATGCGCAGGTTCGTCAAACAGCCGCGGCTCTCAAAGAAGCAGGCATTACAGTGATGCGAGGGGGGGCATTCAAGCCAAGGACATCCCCTTACGATTTCCAAGGTTTGGGGATAGAAGGCCTGAAGATTCTGAAAGAAGCCGGAAGCGAGTTTGGATTAAAAACGATAAGTGAAATTGTGGACCCTTCCCATATCGAATTGGCCTGCAATTATATCGACATTATCCAAATCGGCGCAAGAAATATGCAGAACTTTGAGTTGCTCAAAGCGGCAGGAGATGTGCGTACCCCAGTCCTGTTAAAACGTGGTTTGGCAAGCACGATTGACGAATTCCTCCACGCTGCAGAATATATTGTTTCGCGAGGCAACACACAGGTTATGCTGATTGAGCGAGGCATTCGAACTTATGAGAAAGCGACCCGAAACACGCTCGATATTTCTGCCGTACCGATTCTGAAACAGGAGAGCCATCTCCCGGTGCTTGTCGACGTCACTCATTCAACCGGCCGCAAGGATATAATGGCTCCTTGCGCCAAGGCGGCGCTGGCCGCGGGGGCAGACGGTGTAATGGTTGAAGTGCATCCGGATCCTTCAACAGCATTATCCGACGCCGCACAGCAGATGAATTTCGAAGAATTCAATCGCTTCTACACGGAAGTCAAACAGTCCGGATTGCTCCATGGGTTAGGATAAAACAGAAAAAGAGAAGAGGTCATTTCTTTTGTTATCATTACGTTACCGTTTGTTGGCATGGACTTCATTCATTGGTATGTTTCTTGTTATGCTTGCAGGAGCCTTGGTTACCAAGACCGGTTCCGGGCGCGGTTGCGGAGATGACTGGCCCTTGTGCAACGGGGAGTTTGTTCCGGCCTACACGCTGGAGTCCCTGATCGAGTATTCACACCGTATGGTTACTGGGATCGTTGGCATAGTTATTCTAGTGACGTTTCTATATACATGGCGCTACCTCAGGCATCATCAAGAAGCCATGTGGTATGCCGGCGGAACGCTGCTCTTTACGATCGTTCAGGCACTGATGGGAGCTGCAGCTGTGAAATGGCCGCAGCAGCCGGCCGTAATGGCGCTTCACTTCGGAATATCACTGCTTGCGGTTGCCAGCAGTATGCTTCTGGTCGTATGGAATTGTCGGATGAAAAATGAGGCGGAGCATGCTTCTTCCAGTCAAATCCCGAAAGGTATTTATCCCATCGCATGGGGGATATGGCTCTACTGTTATGGTGTTATTTATTTGGGGGCTTTCATACGTCATACGGATGCGGATGGCGGTTGTATGGGCTGGCCGCTTTGCAATGGTCAGGTTATCCCTTACATGTCCGGGGCTTCGGGGATTGTCTTCGCGCATCGAGCTGCCGCTGCCGTCCTGCTTATTCTTATTGCTGCATTTTATATGCTTGTTCGTCGCGGCAAATCCAAGGATCAGTCATCCGAGTTGAGGACGGGTACCGTCTATGCTCTCGTGTTAGTTATCGGACAGATTGGCAGCGGTGGACTGCTCACTGCAACGATAAACAACGAAAATATATATCTATTTACAAGTCTTCTCCATAATGTTGTGGCAACGATGCTGTTCTGCGTGCTGACGGATACAGCCATCCGCTCATGGAAGCATCGAATGCTATAATGATGAGCTCTTCATTCCATATGAAGGGCTTTTTTTTTATGAAAGGGGGAAGGCGACGCCACTTTTGGAGGATTTGCTGTGAATATATTTGTTTCATTTTGTTGAACATGGTCGGTTTTTTGATTTTGTTACTGGATGGTGACACCTGTACCGTTGCCTTATAGAGTAAGGTGTGATGAAAATCACACCATTCGATGGGAGATGAAAAGATGAAGAGACCCAACCCACTCCGCTGGTTCGCATCCTTATCCATGCTGTTGCTGCTGCTCTTGATGACGACCGGGTGCACAGAAAGCATGATCGTGCTTGATCCCAAAGGGCCGATTGCCGAACAACAGCGGGATTTGATGATGATTTCAACGGTCTTGACTTCCCTTGTTATCGTGCCTGTCCTGATTCTTACCGCAATCATTGTGTGGCGTTACCGGGATAGGACAGGCAGAAAAGCGAAATACGCACCGGATTGGGAGCATAGCACCAAGCTGGAAGTTATCTGGTGGGGGATTCCAATCCTTATTATTACCGTGTTAGGCCTGATTACCATAAAGGGAACGTACGCCCTGGAGCCGTCCAAACCTCTCGAGTCGGATAAAAAAGCGTTGACCATCCAAGTGACCTCGCTGGACTGGAAGTGGTTATTCCAATATCCCGAGCAAGGAATCGCAACGGTGAATGCTGTCCATTTCCCGGAGGGTGTGCCGATCCGATTTGAGATTACAGCCGATTCTCCGATGAATTCCTTCTGGATTCCGCAGCTCGGCGGTCAGATGTACGCGATGTCCGGGATGGCGATGACCCTTTATTTGCAAGCAGATGAGCGTGGACAATATTGGGGATCAGGGGCGAATTTCACCGGAAAAGAGTTTGCAAAGATGTATTTTGATGTGAAATCCACTTCACAGGAGGAGTTTGACCAATGGGTGAACGAGGTCAAAGCATCGTCACCGGCGCTGACGTTGGAAGGCTACCAACAGCTGGCTAAGCCTGCCGCGTCGGACGTTAAGACGTTCTCCGCGTTTCCGGAAGGGTTGTTTTATATGACGGTTACCAAGTATGCTTCCTCGCACAATCATGGTTTGTCCTGGAAGGACATTCAAAAAATCAAGCTCCAAGAGTAGCTGGTTTCGAATTGAAATGTTAGGAGAGAGCGATCCATGTGGGAGAACGTAAAAAGCTTTGCTTCGGAATTTTTTGTAACGGGCGATCCGTTAATTTACGGTGCGGATATCAGCATTGTTTTAACCATCATTGGCATTGTATTTGGACTCACCTATTTTAAAAAATGGGGCTGGTTGTGGCGTGAATGGCTAACGACCGTCGATCATAAAAAAATCGGCATCATGTACATACTTTCCGCTTTCCTTATGCTGTTCCGCGGCGGAGTGGATGCGCTCTTAATGCGGGCGCAGCTGGCCATGCCGGAGCTGAACCTTTTGGCGCCCGATCATTACAACCAGATTTTTACCACGCATGGCGTGATTATGATTCTATTTATGGCGATGCCGTTTATGTTCGGGTTGTTTAACGTGGTCGTGCCGCTGCAAATTGGTGCGCGTGATGTCGCCTACCCTTTTCTGAATGCGCTGAGCTTCTGGCTGTTCTTTTTTGGCGCGATGCTGTTTAACTTGTCCTTTGTGATTGGAGGATCGCCAGATTCGGGGTGGCTCGCTTATCCGCCTTATTCGGAACGAATGTTCAATCCGGGTGTCGGACAGGATTTCTATATATGGGGGATACAGATATCGGGGATCGGCAGCCTGATGACCGGTATCAACTTTATCGTGACGATTTTGAAAATGCGTGCTCCCGGCATGAAGCTAATGAAAATGCCGATGTTCCCGTGGTCGGTTTTATCGAGCTGTATCGCGATTATATTTTCTTTTCCCATCTTGACGGCAACATTGGCGCTGCTGTTTCTGGACCGATATTTGGGCGCGCATTTTTTCACCTTGGACGGCGGCGGTAACCCGATGATGTATATCAATCTGATCTGGATGTGGGGGCACCCCGAAGTGTATATCATCGTTCTGCCTGCCTTCGGCATTTACTCGGAGATTGTATCCACTTTTGCGAAGAAAAAGTTGTTTGGCTATAAATCAATGGTGTATGCCATGATGATTATCAGTATTTTATCGTTTCTCGTATGGGCGCATCATTTCTTTACGATGGGCTCTGGCGCCGATGTCAATGCATTTTTTGCGCTAACGACGATGCTGATTGCCATCCCGACAGGCGTGAAAGTGTTCAATTGGCTGTTTACGATGTTCCGGGGAAAAATCACCTTCGAGACTCCCATGTTGTGGACGATCGGCTTTATTGTTTGCTTTCTCGTCGGCGGGATGACCGGGGTGCTGCTGTCGGTTGCGCCAGCTGATTTTCAATTCCATAACAGTTATTTCCTGGTCGCGCATTTTCATAATACCATCATTGGCGGTGTGGTGTTCGGTTATTTCGCCGGATTGTATTATTGGTGGCCCAAATTGTTCGGCTTCAAGCTGAATGAACGTATCGGGAAATGGGCGTTCTGGTTCTGGAATATTGGATTTTACGCATGCTTTATGCCGCAATACGTGCTCGGATTAATGGGGATGACGCGGCGGCTGGTCACGTACGGATGGGATAAGGGATGGTGGGAAATGAACTTGGTATCCACCATCGGGGCAGCTCTGATGGGAATAGCCTTCTTGTTTCAAGTATGGCAAATCGTGTATAGCGTCAAGCATCTTCAAAAAGATGAAACGGGCGATCCATGGAACGGACGCACCTTGGAATGGTCGATTCCTTCTCCTGCGCCGTACTATAATTTTGCAACGCTGCCACAGGTATCTTCTCAGGATGAATGGTGGGAAGAGAAGCAGCGCAGAGAGCGGGATCCGCTTTCGCTGGCTCCAGCGAAGCTGGAACCGATTCACATGCCCAAAAATTCAGGAATTCCTTTTGTGATGTCGATGTTCTGGTTTGCGGCCGGATTTGGTTTTGTATTTGACTGGCTCTGGTTAACGATATCCGGTTTAGTTGGGGTGGCGGTGTGCATGCTTGTTCATTCCTTCAACTATGATACCGATTACTATATCCCTGTTGAGGACATTAAACGCACAGAAGCTGCGATAAGGGGGTAACGAACGAATGGCTCAATTAAACGATTCCGGACATGCCTATCAACACGTATCGCGTTCGGATCATCACAAGCATCCGGATATGGAAGAAATGCGCACATTCGGATTTTGGATCTACCTGATGACGGATGTGATTATTTTCGGCACTTTGTTTGCTGCCTATATTGTTCTGCAAGGCAACAGAAACGGTGGGCCTGGGCCTGAAGAACTGTTCCAGATGGGCGGCATTATTGCAAGCACTTTCATTTTGCTAACCAGCAGCTATACGAGCGGTCTCGCCGTGCTGGCCATGCATAAAGGCAATCGCCAAGCCCTGATGGGATGGCTCGGTGTCACGGCATTGCTCGGTGCGACCTTCATTGTGCTGGAAGTCAATGAATTTATCCATCTGGTGCATGAGGGAGCCACCATAAGCACGAGCGCATTTCTATCCGCTTTCTTTACCTTGGTCGGGACTCATGGGCTCCATGTATCCATAGGATTGGTCTGGATGATTGCATTGATTATTCAGCTGGCCAAGCACGGCATTACGCCGGTAACGAAGCGCAAAGTGAATGTAATCAGCCTGTTTTGGCATTTCCTTGATGTGGTTTGGATTTTTGTGTTTACGATTGTCTATTTGATGGGGGTGAGATAGATGACGCAGCATGACATGACACATCCGCATGACGCCGAGACCCAGGGCTCCTTGAAATCGTATACGATCGGATTCCTGTTCTCCATCGTATTGACGATCATTCCGGTTACCGCCGTCTTGTACGGATGGACCGAGGGGATGACGAACACCATCGTTCTGATGACGGCAGCAGTGTTGCAGTTCGTCGTGCAACTGATCTATTTCATGCATCTGCGGGAGGAAAAAAAGCCTCGTTATAATTTGGTGACGTTGATTCTGGGCTTGATCATTTTGCTGGTTATCGTAATCGGCTCCATGTGGATCATGTTATTCAATATGGTGGCAACATGAGCAGGTCATCCACAAGTGTATTGACTTGGATTCAACTGACAAAGCCCCGAATCCTTCAACTAAATCTCGTTGCCGCGTTTGGCGGGTATTGGCTGGCTTCCAAATGGATGGTGGATTGGAGCTTCTTGTTCTGGATGCTTCTAGGCACCGTTTTAACGATGGCATCCTCGTGCGTAATGAACAACATCTGGGACTGGAAGCTGGATCAGAAGATGAGCCGAACGAAGGATAGGCCGCTGGCGACAGGCCGATTGAAAATAAGGGGCGTGCTGTTGTACGCCCTGGCGCTTGGAATAGCGGGAGAAATCGTCCTGTTTTGGAAAGTAAACGCGCTGTGCGGCTGGCTCGGATTGCTCGGTATGTTTGTCTATATCGTCTTGTATACGATGTGGTTAAAGCGAACCTCGACCTGGAGCACATCGATTGGAGGCGTCTCTGGCGCAATGCCGCCGGTAATTGGTTACTGTGCGTTTACCAATGAGGCAGATGCAGGCGCTCTGCTTCTGTTCGCGTTATTATTTCTGTGGCAGCCCGCTCATTTCTGGTCGCTTGCCATCCGGCGAGTAGACGAGTATCAGGCTGCGGGATTTCCGCTTTTGCCGGTTCGTAAAGGGGTACGCCGGACGAAGCTGCAAATGATCCCCTATGTAGTCTTGCTACTTCCGACTGTTGTGCTGATTTACACCTATGGGTATGCAGGCGAAATATTCCTTACGGTCTCTGTGCTGGCAGGTGTCGTTTGGGTATGGCATACGTTAATAGGCGCTGCTGCATTGGATAACGACAAGTGGGCCAAAACGAATTTCCTGATTTCGGTGAATTACTTGATGGTCATCTTTTTCATCATGATTTTGGATACTGCCGGTCGTCCAATCTAAGTCTGTTCACTTGGATGACGAATGAAGACATTTATCCGTTATTTTAGGAGTGGGAGTGGGTCGTGTTGAAGGCAAACCTTGCATTTTTTCTTATTGTTATGATTGTGCTTGTCATAACTGCGTGTAGTGAAGGAGCTAACAATCAAGCAACAAATGAAGGAATGACTGCTCCGGGAGACGCAAACGCGCTGGCCATATATAAAAAACAATGTTTATCCTGCCATGCTGCTGATCTAAGCGGAAAAGTAGGCCCCGGTTTGCAGGAGATTGGCTCCAAATTGACGGAGCAGCAACTGATCGAGATTATACATGATGGCGCAAGAGGCATGCCGGCCTTCAAAAAGATGTTAAGTGGCGAGGAAATTCAAGCTTTATCGCAATGGCTCTCGAAAAATAAATAGGTGCAGGAGGGGTTATCTGTGAAAAGGGCGGTCATATACGTCTTAATTGGTTTGATGATTGTCATTACATCCGCATGCGGCAGCGGCAAGCCGAATCAGCTTAATTACCAGGTTGCGCCTTTTGAGTCCATCAATCAAGATGGGAATCCGGTGTCTTTGTCTGATTTGAAAGGCAAGGTGTGGATCGCTGACTTTGTTTTTACGTATTGTACAACGGTGTGTCCGACGATGACGGCCAACATGTCCGAATTGCAAAGCCGATTAAAATCAGCGGGTATTGAGGCGGTATTGATCTCTTTCTCTGTAGATCCAGAGCGGGATGATCCTGAGGCATTAAAAAATTACCTTACAAAATTTGACGCCGATTTCTCGAATTGGCATGCGCTAACCGGGTATGAGTTTAATGAGATCAAAACATTCATTGTCAATTCGTTTAAGACTGTTGTTGCGAAGGATACGTCCTCCGATCAGGTTATTCACGGTACTTCGTTTTTTTTGGTCGACCAATCAGGGACAGTTGTTGCCAAGTACGATGGGATGACGGATACGCCTTACGATAAAATTATGAAAGATGTAAAAGCATTGCAACGACAGGGAGACAATTTGGCGGGGGGGAGTTGATAGCATTGGAGATTATTGCACGTTCTTCATGGACGCGAGCGATTGTGCTTATCCTTATCCTGATTGCTGTCGGCTATGCGATCATGCAAACGCTGGCGGGAAATCGCGAAGCTGTTGCGATAGGCAAGAAAGCGCCGAATTTTACATTAACCAATTTGCAAGGAAAAACGGTGCAATTATCCGACTATCTTGGGACAGGCGTTCTTCTGAACTTCTGGGCATCCTGGTGCGACCCATGCGTCAATGAAATGCCGCTTCTGAACGAAACCTATCAGAGATTGCCAGGTGTTGAGATCCTAGCTGTCAATATGGGAGAAGCCAAGGAAAAAGCAAGCCAATTTGCAGATCGTTATCACTTGAAATTCCCCATACTGCTTGATCAACAAAGCGATGTGAAAAAACGCTATAAAATTGGTGGTTTGCCAGCAACTTTTCTGATTGACGACAAGGGTCACATCGTGGAGAAAATCTCAGGGGAGTTGGACAGTTCCGATTATATTATGAATGTAATGGAACGGATTCAACCTAAGCATGGACGTGAAAAGCAGGATATGACTGGAGAGCTGTCGGAATGGATACTTTAACATGGTCTATCGCGTTTGGCGGGGGGGTACTTGCATTTGTCTCGCCGTGCACGTTGCCTTTATACCCGTCTTTTCTTTCTTATATTACAGGGATGTCAGTTAGTCAATTGCAGACGAGGGACTCTTCCAAGATTCATAAAATATTGTTTCTCAATTCTGTTTTGTTTTTGTTTGGTTTCTCTCTCGTATACTATATTTTAGGCTTTTCAGCGAGTTTTATGGGCCATTTATTTGAAAATTATCGCGACCTGATTCGAATGCTTGGCGGCGTATTTATTTCTGTCATGGGTTTATTCCTGATTGGAATATTTCAGCCTCAAATGATGATGAGGGAGTTTCGTTTCCCCTTTATACAAGCGAAGATGAACAAATCGCTAGGTTCTGTGCTCGTTGGCATTATTTTCGCTGCTGGCTGGACCCCTTGTATAGGTCCCATATTCGGAGCGATTATGTACTCGAATATCATCAACCCGAACCCGGTTCACACCTTTGTTAACGTGACTGCCTATTCATTAGGGTTTGGGATTCCTTTTATTGTCATGGCCTATTTTATTGGGAAAATAAAGGGGATACTGAAGTATTCCGATTTGCTTATGAAAATTGGGGGCGTACTTCTTGTCATTGTGGGCATGCTGCTTTATTTCGATAAAGTGAGCATGATGAATACGTGGTTTTCGAGTTTTCTGTAACTTAATAGACAGACCATAAAAAGGTGAGTGAAAAGACTTGTATGATACGATACAAAGCTTTCATTCACCTTTTTAATTGGATTAAGCAAGAACGCTCCGAAGAGATGCGGCAAATTTGGAAACACCCGGAATGATTTCATCAGCCCTAGGCCTTGCAAAAGTGAAACGCACATAACCGGAATCCGAACCATAGACGCTGCCAGGGACAAAGATTACGCCATTTCGGAGAGCTTCTTCCAACAACTTACTATCATTCACCTCGGGTATAATCTTACACCACAGGTGCAAGCCACCCTGTGGAATCGAGAAGCGGACCAGGCCCGGCAGTTCTTTCCGAAGCGCTTCTATCAACAAATCCCGTTTATAGAGCAGATGCATTCGCAAACGGTCCAAATGAGGCTGGATATATGGAGACTTAAAGAATTGCGCAGCAACCTTTTGCGGAACGACGCTAAGTCCGAAATCCATCTGCTGTCTGGCATCGGCTAACCGTTCGACAACGGAATGAGGAGCGACCATCCACCCGACACGCAGCCCGGATGCTGCGATTTTGGAGAACGAGCCAATATAGAGGATCGAGCCGATAGAATCAATGGATTTGAGCGGCAGCGGCGGCGTTCCATCATAGGAAGTGAGGCTGAAGGGATCATCCTCTACAATCGGCAGTCCCAGTTCGCTCGCAACATCAAGCAGTTCCATACGGCGTTCAGCATCGAGGACAGCGCCTGTTGGATTCTGATAATTCGGATTTATGAACACCATCTTGATACGATGTTTTTTATACAGAGTGCGTACATCCTCGGGCCGGACTCCTTTCTCGTCGACGGGAAGACGGAATAATCGAAGACCTGCCGATTGAAACATAGGCAACGAGTAGCAATACGAAGGATCTTCAATTGCAACCGCATCACCGGGGGTCAGCAAACACTGGGTAATTAAATATAAGGATTGCTGGGAGCCGGATGTGATGAGGATCGACGACTCTGTGGTTTGAATGCCCCGATAGTGGCTTAAATACGTGACGAGCGCTTCTCGAAGTGGAACAAATCCTTGAGGATTGTCATATCCAAGATATTCTGTATAGTGGTTTTCGTCGATAATAGTATTTATCTCTTCCACAGGAGAGATGTCCGCCCCAAGTTCGCCGCTAGCAAAATCAATCAAAGAATTGTCTTTTTGAAGAGCTTCCCGGATACGGCGCAAAAAAGTCAGGTTAGGCAAGAAACTCCCGCCTTCCACATACCGATGCCAGTTAGGGGTATGTTTCGGTGTTGCTCCCCATTTATACTTGCTTACCCGAGTTCCGCTTCCTGTACGGCTCTCTATAATCCCAAGCGCACGAAGCTCCGCATAAGCAAGGACAACCGTGCTTCGATTAACTTCCAATTGATCGGCTAATTTTCGTTCGGAAGGCAGCAGACTGCCCGGCGGAAACTCACCGTATGAAATTCTCCGTTCGATGTCATCGGCAATCTGTTGATATAGAGGCTCGTTGCTGCGACGGTCAGGCTTCCACATCATTATCACCTCCTCGCCTAGTGTTTTTTTAGATGGATTATTATAACAGGAATCTTTTTATCATAACATTTGGCTTGTAAAAAAAAGCCCTTCTTGGCATCGGAAAAATATCAATCTGTTGAACATGGATGGTGATTTTGTTTACAATTGGATGGTTTCTCTCCGGTTTGGCGGCTTCTCATGTCCTACATATTTCCAAAAGAAAAAATTGCAGCTATAATATATAAATGATAATGATTCTCACTATTCTGCTATTACTACAACTTTTTGGTTTGAGAGGCGTGTGGGCATGAGACACCATTTTTTCATTGATAGTCCTGAAAGGTTTGAAGAGACGATGTGCCGGCTGGCCAGGCAAAGTGATGGAGCGGAGAGAACGCGTGATCGCTTTGTGCGCTACGATATTATGGAAAGCTGGGGATCGGGCAAAGTTGAAGTGTACCGCGTTATGGACTGCTCTGCACTTGTGATCTACGATGTTGCTTTTCATAACGACGTGGTGTTTGAATACGAGATGACCTGCCGTTATATCGGAGTGACCTATTGTCTGGGTGGTGAACTGGAGCTGCAAGAACACGGGTATGAGAAGGCATTGTTTACGAAGAACAGCTTGTCTGTATCCAAGTCTTGCGAGATGAAAGGCTGCACTCGTCATTATGCAGGCCGGCGTTATCAATGCGTGTCGCTGACAGCGGATTCGGAGCACATGTCCATGCTGTTCGGCAGCAGTGGCATTGACCTATGGAATCATACAATGGGGAAGCTCGATAGTTCGGCACGCCAGCAATATTTTACAGGCGTGCAAGCGAGTGCGGAAGTGGCAAACATCTTCTGCAGCATCTTCCATTGCCGCCTTCCGGAGCAGTCAAAAATATTATATTACGAAGGCAAAGTCATGGAACTGATGTCCCTTCTCCTGTCGGTAGAACTGTCCGGACAGAAAGACGAAGAGGCGGGGGTGCTTCTGGATGATTACGAGATCCGGCAAATCCGTCTGGGACATGACAGGCTAATGGAGAGCCCCGGCAATCCGCCCACGCTGGTTCAGTTGTCCAGGGAGCTTGCCATCAGCCGCAATAAATTGACGAAGGGTTATAAGTTAATCTACGGCCACACGATCTACGTTCATTATCGCAAAACGTGCATGCAGAACGCGGCTGCGCTGCTGATCGATCTCAACAAGTCTATTCAAGACATCGCGTTGGATGTCGGTTACTCCAACGCAAGCAATTTCTGCAACGCGTTCAAGCGTGAATTCGGCCTAACCCCCTTGCAGTATCGGAAATCCAAACTGAAGAGATTACCTGCACAAATAAGTACGCAACCAACATAATCGGTGCTTATCGCACAACAATTGACCGTCATCCTCCGGTATAGTGGTGTTGTATCCGATTCAGGAGCGCCAGCAGCTGCTGGGGGATGTTTTGGTGTTTCGCGTGAAAGGGGGGTCAACCGCTATGTTCGGCAATCGCGCGATCAGAGGTGCAGCGGATATTGTGCTCACTCTCCTCGTGGTAAGCATACTATCGTTCCTGCTTATGCGAATATCACCCATTGATCCGGCGGAAGCATTTGCCATCAGAAATACGATGAATCCTTCGGATGACATGATATCGGATCTGAGACAAGAATTGGGATTAGACGGCTCGCTAATCAGGCAATATGTCTCCTGGCTGGGAAATGCGTTCCGCTTCGACTTCGGGAAGTCGCTCATGAACAACAAACCTGTGCTTGATGAATTTGCAGCTACGATACCGTTCACATTCCGCATCGTAGCGTTGAGCGCCGTGTTGCAAGCGTTGGGAGCGGTCTCGCTAGGCTGTCTTGGCTATTGGCTAAGAGACCGATGGTCAGGATCCATCGTCAGAGCTCTGATGATTGCGGGGATCTCGTTACCGGGTTTTTATCTGGCTACCGCATACTTGGACATCGTGGCGGTGAAGCTGCATTGGATATCGGTCGTAGGTGGTCAGGGCATGCTGAATGTTTGGAATCCCGCTCTATGTTTGGCTCTCCCGATGGCCGCCTTTTATGGACGGATGCTTACCGGCATGCTGGTCAAAGAAATGGACGAAGATTACGTCATGTACGCTCGTTGCCAGGGATTACACGAGAACTATATCTTGCTTCGGCACGGCTTGCCTCATGTATTGCTTGCTCTGCTGCCGAACTTCATGCAGAGCATCGGATTTACGGTTGCGGGGGCTACGATTATCGAGCAGATATTTTCGGTTCCGGGGATCGGCAACGTCATCATCACTAGTGTCATCAACCGTGACGCGCCGATGATCCACTTTTCGATTCTGCTGCTCGCTGCGGTCTTTATGCTGACAAGCCGGATGTCCGATGCCGTACGGATAGGGCTGAATCGCGAGACGTCTAGGGGGAACAGGGAATGAGTCGATATCGAAGGTTGCGGATCGTGGCTGCCGTATTCGCACTATTCGCATGTGCATTTGCTTACGTCCTGGCTCCGCACGACCCTCACCTGGTCGATATCGGCAAGCGGCTGCTGCCTCCCAGCCCGGAATATCCGTTCGGGACAGACTCGATGGGACGCTGTGTGCTATCCCGTGTCCTATATGGAGGGAGAACGACGTTGGGCATCGTTCTGCTGACATGGCTGACAACATTGGCCGCAGGCATGCCAATAGGCATAGCAGCCGGGTTATGGCGGGGGAGATGGCGCTGGCTGGGCGACAGCTTCTTGAATGTGCTTGCCTCGTTCCCGCCTATTGTCTATCTGATCGTCTGGATTGGGGCGTGGGGAAGCGGGATGCACACGGTTGTCGTCGCATTGACGATAGCGTCGCTTGTCAGTCTGGTCAAGCTCGTGAAGGCGAAGGCGGAGATTGAGCGGGATAAAGCTTACGTCTACTGCGCAGCGGCGTCGGGAGCTTCCAAGCTTCGTATCATGTTCTGGCATCTGCCGCCGAATCTGATCAGGGAATCAGTCGTGCTGCTAAGTTTGATCAGCTCGGATATGGTGCTGATGATTAGCGGCTTCTCTTTTATCGGGTTAGGCCTCGAACAGAACGGGATTGACTGGGGCGCAATCATGATGGACGGCCGGGCGGTTGCCATGCTTCGTCCGGATATTATGTTGTATCCGCTGGCGTTTATTTTTTTGTGCGCATTCTCTTTTAATGTGCTGGGAGAAGAGCTTGAGTAGGAGTGGAGAGGCCATATTAAGTCTGAATCGAATAGGTGTGACTGCAACGAGCGGGAGACGATTGCTGCGCGAGCTTACTTTTTGCTTGCAGCGCGGAGAAGCAATCGGGGTGACCGGAGAGAGCGGATCGGGGAAAACCACGCTGCTTAAGGCGGTGATGGGCGTTCTGGGCAAGGGATGCGTGATCGATGGCGGAAGCATACAATTGGAGGGCCGTGATCTAGGTGCGCTTGCTCCGGCTGAGCGCAGGCAGGTGGCAGGCAGATGGATCGGGTTTGTGCCGCAACTCCCGATGACCGCTTTTGACTCGCGTTTGAACATGGGGAGGCAAATCCAAGCTATTTTTCGCAAACGGTTGGGACTGAATCGTTTAGAAGCAAACGAACTGGCGCGGGCCAAGCTGGAGCGGGTTAATCTTCCCGATTATGAGCGGGTGATGGCGAGCCGGCCCGGAGCGTTGTCCGGCGGCATGCTGCAGCGGGCTGCGATCGCGATTTTGTTGGGCCTGAATCCTCCGTATATTCTGGCGGATGAGCCTACTTCCGCATTGGATCCGGATAATCGGGAAGCCGTAATCAAGCTGCTGCAGGAGTTCAAGCTGACATCAGGGCTGCTGATCGTGTCGCACGACACAGAGGTGCTTGGTCGTATCTGCGATCAGGTGCAGGTACTGTATGACGGCGAGCTTGTCGAGCAAGGGAGCATGAAGGAACTGCTTGATCGGCCGCAGCACATGTGGACTGCGCAGTTTGCATGCAGCGCAGCGCAGCAGGAGGAAGGCTGTTGGTTATGGGAGAGATACTGATATCGAATTTGACGATGAGCTATACAGGTGACAGACGCGCTTCTGTTAAGGCTCTGGATCAAGTTTCTTTTCGATGGCAGGAAGGCGAGAGCCTTGCGGTTATGGGCGGAAGCGGGAGCGGGAAGAGTACGCTTGCCCGGTTGATGCTTGGCTTGGATCGTCCTGTCTCCGGAAACATCCGGCTGGATGGAGTCAATCTGGCCGGCTTGAGCTTCAAGGCTTGGCGCCCATACCGCAAGGTGCTGCAAGGCGTGTTCCAGGATGCTTCCGGCACGCTGAATCCCCGGTTGTCCGCTTACCGCAATATGGAGGAAGCGCTGCTCAATCTGACAGATATGACTAGGCGTGAACGCCGACGAGAGATTGAAGGGCTGATGGAGCGGTTCAACCTCGAGCGGGGCATGCTGCAAGTGCCTGTGCGGGAGCTCAGCGGAGGCCAGCAGCGCAGATTGTCGCTGTTAAGGGCCCTGTCGGTAAGACCGCGATATTTGGTGCTGGACGAGGTGTTAAGCGGACTGGATATGGTGTCGAGCGATGCGGCTATAGCCACATTGGGCGATTATCGCCACAGTTACGGCTGCTCGTATATGTTAATTACGCACGATCCCTATAACGCATACCGGCTTGCGGACCGATGTTTGCTGCTGGAGGAGGGACGTCTGGCAGGCCAGGCGGTCAAGCAGGAGCGGGTGCAGGCGGTCGCGCGCACCTAACGAACACAATCGGAGAGGAGAACGAGATGAAAACCAACGAATTTCGTTTCAAAACAATTGTCCTGTTGCTCTGTATCATTTTAGCGACAAGCGCTTGTTCATCGGGAGGAGAAAAAACGGATAAGGATACGCTTGTGATCGGCTATATCGGGGAACTGAGCAGCTTCTATCCTACGATGACGGACATGCATAACAAACCGGTCATTCAGCTTGTGTATGATATGCTCGTCCGTTATGAAGACGGCGAGATTAAGCCGGGTCTCGCTACCGAATGGCAATTCAACGAATCGGGTACCGAGCTCACGATGAAGATAAGGCAAGGCGTGAAGTTCCATGACGGAGAACCGCTGAATGCCGCGGCTGTCATTGCCAATCTGGAGTATTACCGAGATGAGGGGAATGCTTCATTCCTGAAGGCTGTATCGACAATCGACAAGCTGGAAGCAATGGATGAATACACGGTCAAAGTGACGTATAAAACGCCTTATTATCCAGTACTGCACGATTTGTGCACACCGTACCTTGCTATTGTATCCCCTAAATCGATTATTAAAGATAACTACCAGTCCATGAATGGAACGATTGGAACAGGTCCTTATATTCACGAGTCATTCAAGAAGGGCGAGCATACCGTATTTAAGAAAAACAAGGATTATTGGGGAGAAGAGCCGGCTTATGAACGAATCATAGTCAAATACGTTCCCGACTCCGCCACGCGGCTGAAAGCGCTGCAAACGGGCGAGATCGATGTGGTGTTCAGCTCGACCATGATTACGAACAACGAATTCAAGCAAGCGACATCGATGACGGGCGTCACCGGCAAGGCGTCGAAGGGCAGCCATACCAGAGCGCTGGCGCTTAATGCTTCAGGCGACAAGCTTGGTGATCTTCGGGTTCGTGAAGCGATCGCTTACGCCATCGACAAGCAGGAGATTGCAGAAGGGTTAACGTACGGCTATGAGGCGCCTGCCGACGAGATGTTTGATGGAGACATCCCGTATATTGACAAAGGAATGCTGCGAACGAAGAGAGCCTTCGATGTGCAGAAAGCCGGCATGCTGCTGGATGAGGCGGGCTGGAAGCTGAACAAGGAGACAGGATACCGGGAGTTCAATGGCAACCCGATGAAGCTGCGATTTACGTATGAGACGGGAGAAGCGTTCAACAAAGAATTGGCCACCGCCTTGCAGGGCCAGTTGAAGGAAGTCGGGCTGCAGGTAGAGGTAGAAGGGACCGATGTGATGACATGGTGGACAGACTCCGTAGAGGGCAAGTTCGACATCACCATTTGGGATTCAAAAGGAGCGCCTGAGGACCCGCATCACTTTATCGGTCCGATGCTCGATCAGACCGCTCATACAGCGGCGATGTCAGGTCTGCCGGAGGCGGACGACATTAAGGCTCGAATAACGGAAGTGCTGCATACACGGGATGAAGCGACGATAGCGTCGGGATATGATTTCTTATTGAACTATTTGAATGACAAGGTTATCGTCATACCGATTACGCATGCCAAGGAGTTAATTTTATATCGCAACGATAAGGTAGCGGACTATACGTTCAGCGGGCTTGAGAATGGGTTTAATCCTGCTGGAGTACGGAAAGCGGTTAGCCCTTAAGAGCGCTCCAGTCTCATTTTTGAAAACTATAATAAAGCTTAAGCTGCAAGCCGAATCCTGTATCTAACAGGTTCGGCTTGCAATGTTTTAAAGTCCGAGAGTATCCAAGTCGGTTACTGGCTTTTATTAGATAGCAATCAATATTTACAAATTTTGCAGGGGTTTTACTAGGCACGTCGAATTCTAATGACTTTGGATTGGAGGTATTTTGGAAAGAAAAAAATAGAAATACGGGAGCAGGAGCAATAAATGAGATATAACATTTTCTTGAATCAATAAGGAAAAATCCTTCCAAGCATAATTTAGAAGCCTTATCAGAGACTGAGCTAAAAAAAGAGATAGTAGAAGGTATTCCTGAGGATTATATTGATTTTTTAAGAGAAGTTGGATATGGGACTGTTAACAATACAAATTTTAGTTTTTATAGTGGCCTAGTTGAAGTAGACGAAATATTTGATGATCTTTATGATGCAGATTTGCGTCCCGAACTAATAAGACACAAGAAAATCTCAATAGATTTTTAGCTGGATGAGAAACAATGATACATATGAAGTGCTGATTACGAATCATTAGATTCTGATATAACTAACAAAGATGAAAATAGGGTAGCTTGGGCGCTGATGCAAACAAACTACCCTATATCAAACAAACCGATGAAGATCTAGAGAACTATTAAATTCTTCATTGTTTCAACAAAATCAGGAATGCCTTTAACAGCTAAAAGGATATTGTTGATTTTTAAAAGTGCTACGAACAAAGTTTTCATCTGCTGCAACCATTTCCTTTTCGAATGTTTGTCTTTGCGAGTTTGCTGAATCATATTAATGCACCATCCTCTTACTTTAAAATGGATTCTGCACAATATACATTCAGATCAATTTTCGGATCAGTAATTAGTCTTCAGATCAATTGCAGCTATTTCAGATCCGCATTTATTGTTGAGATATTCTATGGTTATTCAACACTAATTGAATGAACTTCATAAACGTATCCATAGGGGTCACGAATCTCCAAACTAATGCACTGTGAGAATCGAACTGGGAAACTACCAGATAAGCCATTCGTTAATGAATTATTAATCTTTATGAGGTAACCTTTAACTATTGAGGGTTACTTTTTTTTCCCTGCGGCTTTCCCCGCTCAATTGGGTAAAATAACCCTAAGCATTATTACAAATCCCAACAATGAAAAGAGGTGATACCCCATGACAACGAATCACAAGCCCAATAGATTAATCGATGAGAAATCACCATATCTGCTCCAGCACGCCTATAATCCAGTCAACTGGTACGCATGGAGCGATGAAGCATTTGACGAAGCGAGTAAAGAAAATAAACCTATTTTTCTTTCCATCGGCTACAGCACCTGCCATTGGTGTCACGTCATGGAAAAAGAATCCTTCGAGGATGAAGAAGTTGCACAGCTGCTGAACGAACATTACATATCCATCAAGGTCGACCGCGAGGAGCGGCCGGACGTTGATCATCTCTATATGAGCGTATGTCAGGCGATGACCGGGCAGGGCGGTTGGCCGCTGACGGTCATCTTGACGCCGGAGAAGACGCCTTTCTTCGCGGGCACTTATTTCCCGAAGCAAGCAAAGTATGGGCGCATCGGCCTGATGGAGCTGCTGGGGAAGCTGGCTGACAAGTGGGCTCATGATCGGGATGAGCTGCACAAGGTCGGCGAACAAATCCGTCAGGCGCTCGGCAAGCGTTCCGAGGCCGAGTCGGAAGGACAGGCCGCAGGCGTTGATGAAGAAGCATTGCATGTCGCTTTCGGACAATTCGAAGAGGATTATGATGAGACTTATGGCGGCTTTAACTCTGCTCCCAAGTTTCCTTCCCCTCACAATCTGTCATGGCTGCTGGCATACGGTTCAGCGTACGGGGATCCGGTAGCGGCGGAGATGGCCTTGCACACGCTGCGGATGATGGCAAGAGGCGGAATATACGACCACATCGGCTTTGGCTTTGCCCGGTACTCGACCGATCAGAGCTGGTTGGTGCCGCATTTTGAGAAAATGCTGTATGACAATGCGTTGTTGGCCATGGCATATATCGATGCTTACCAAGCGACTGGGGATAAGCCATACTCCGATATCGCGGAATCGGTTCTTGCCTATGTTCTCCGGGATATGACTGCGGAAGAAGGGGGCTTCTACTCCGCTGAAGATGCGGATTCAGAAGGAGTCGAAGGGAAGTTCTATGTATGGAAGCCGCAAGAAGTGATGGAATTGCTCGGCAGCGAAGCGGGAAAACGTTACTGCGAGCTATATGACATTACCGAAGGCGGGAATTTCGAAGGCGACAGCATACCGAATCTGTTGGAGTGGACGGTAGAAGAATACGCCAACAAGCACGGATTGGACAGCGAAGAATTCGGTGCCGAGCTGCACAGAAGCCGGGAACGATTGTTCCAAGCGAGAGAAGGGCGAGTCCATCCGCATAAAGACGATAAAATTCTGACATCGTGGAACGGTCTCATGATTGCCGCGCTGGCGAGAGCAGCCAAGGCCTTACAGCAGCCCCGTTATGCGGCGGCAGCCGAACGGGCGGCATCCTTCATCCTGGATAAGCTGCGTCGAACCGAGGACGGCAGGCTGCTGGCCCGATATCGTGACGGGGAAGCGGCATTCCTTGCCTATGCGGATGATTACGCATTTCTGATCTGGGGGCTGACGGAGCTGTATGAAGCTACGGCCAAGCCGGACTATTTGGATCACGCCGTATCCCTCCAGAAGCGGATGATTGACCTGTTCTGGGATGACGATGATGGCGGATTTTACTTCTATGGTTCCGATGGCGAGCAGCTATTGACCAGAATGAAGGAAATATACGACGGCGCCATACCGTCAGGCAACGCCGTAGCCGCAGTTCAGCTGCAGAAGCTGGCATTGATGACGGAGGATGATGAGCTTCGGTCTGTCGCCGAGCGGCAGCTGCAAGCATTTGCAGGTACAGTGAAGCGTTATCCGTCGGGATATGCGATGACCCTTCTTGCATGGCTGCAAGCGGTTAGAGGTCAGCGGAAAGTCGTAATTGAGGGAGATCCCGATCATGCATTGACCAAGGAAATGATTGCCGCCGTTCAACGGGCGTATGCGCCGGATGCGGCGATCGTATTTAAGTTGGATAAGAAGCTCGAACCTGCGGCATATGTATGCGCAGATTACGCTTGCCAGGCACCGGTCCATGATGCAGAGTCGCTGCTGGAACAGTTGAAAAGCACATAAATATGTCACACTGCGGCTCCGGAGTAGTGAAAGATGCCTCTCGTAAGACTGACGAGGGGCATCTTAGTGATTTCAGAAACTTATTTCATTGACAAAATATAACTGCACTACTACTATAGTAAATAGATCTTTTCATATTTTTGCCTCACTTCTGTACCGGCTTACCAACTACCACATCATGTTGCTTCACCTTCACGCTTCCATTGCTTTTCCTTTTTACAATTCTATCCTTTTATGATTTGTTGCTGCTTTTCATTGGCCGTCATGCTGTATCTTGTTCATCGTTGACAGGTAGTAAGCCAAGATCTACTAGAGTGGGAGGAATCAAAAAATGGAAAATACGAAAGTTCAGGATTATATTGAGAGTAATCAGCAGCAATGGGACAAAGAGTACAAATCGAACGTGTGGGATTATTTGTCGGATATCACGGAATATGCCAGATATTCGGTTGTGTGCGGCTACATAAGAAAGTTTATTGCAGAAGAGGGTATTCTGGATATGGGGTGCGGCACTGGAATACTGTACGATATGCTTCTGGACAGCGAGAAAGAAGTATATACGGGCGTAGACCATTCTCAGGAAGCGATCAAAATGGCATCGGCTAAATCGACAAAGAACATTTTCCACTGCGGCGATATTAATCAGTATGTGCCTGAAAAGCAATATGATGTCATCGTTTTTAACGAATCGCTGCATTATGTGCCCAACACGCCAAGCAAACTTCTTGAATATTCCAAGTTTTTGACTCCTAATGGCGTTATCGTATCTTCCTTGTATTCTCACAAAAACACGCAAGACCTTGCTTTTACCATTATCGAAAATAAGATCGAGGAAATGGAGCAGTGCGGACAATTTGACGTAGTGGACAAGGTGAGCGTATTTAACCACAACGCCGGACTGAAATGGTATATCCATCTATTGAAGAAAAAGAACGTATAGGTAAAAAATAGATGAAGGATAGTCGTCTCTAAGCTATGCATGAACGGTGACCCAAGAGAGGACACTTTAAAAAAAGTGCCCACTCTTGGGTTCTTTGCGTTTATAATCATAGTTATCTATAAAGAACGGAGTTTGAATATGCGATATACTGAAGCAGGTTTTTATTGTTCCAGCTATTTTTCTTCAGCAAATTATTAGCCATATGGGAATAATACCAGTTAAGGTACAGCAGCTTGAACTTCTGTGTTTACTTCAATATATCCCCTTGAACAAGGGAGGGAGGTTATCATGAATTCCAAATATATAGCGGGAATATCCCTAATTGTGATGGCTGCAGGCTTCGTGGTTACGCTCATGCTGCCTGATTATACATGGATACTGCTTCTGCAGGGCGGCTTCGAAGCAGGTCTTGTGGGCGGGATCGCTGACTGGTTCGCAGTTACGGCGCTCTTTCGACATCCGATGGGTATTCCCATTCCCCATACGTCATTGCTCTTAAAGAATAAAGATCGGATTGTTCAATCTCTCGTATCTGCTATAGAGACGGAGCTATTGAACAAAGAGAGCATTGAGAAGAAGCTTCGCGGATGGAACCTTGTGGAGCGGGTGACAGCGTTTGCCACGCAGGCCGTTCAGAAGAAGAAGGCTCGCAGACAAGTGCTTGATCGTGCGATACAGCTTGTTGAAAGGCTTCCTGTAGAGAAGCTGGCTCCCGTCGTTAAGTCAGGGTTAGCTACTTATGTACGTCAAATAGAGCTTCATCAAGCATTTGACCAGCTTGCCACCTATCTCATCAAGGAGAGTTATGATGAGAAAGCGCTTGACTACGTGCTTGAAGAGGCGGAGTCGTGGGCTCGGCGTCTAGAGACGAAGCGCATGCTTGGCAGAGTGGCGAATGAGAAGCTGGCGGAAGTCAAGCTTGGCGGACTGAAGGGCTTTGCATTTCAAGCCTTCGCAGGCTTCATGGACGAGGATAAGCTTGGTCAATTGCTGCAAGGCATGATTACTTCATCCCTGCAAGACTTGAAGGATGACGATAATGAATACCGCACAATGATTATCCAAGAGATTCGTGTGCAGGTCTTCCAGCTTGCTATGCATGAAGAGAAGGTGGGGCGACTAAAGACCTGGCTGCTCGAGCATATCCAGCATGAACGTTTTGACGAGATGATTAGGGAACGATTGGAAGAGATCCGCACGATGGCGCTTCATGCCTTAGCCCGTGAACGCGACACGGGGGGGCGAATCGTTCTCCACGTTTACCGTGCTGCCGCTCAACAGTTGAAGGCGAATCCGGAATGGATCCATGAGATCGAGAATCGAGTCAGTCAAGCGGTCGTCGCTGTCGTTGAGAAGAACCATTATCGTATCGGTCAGCTCGTAAAAGAAAATGTAAATCAAATGGACGATGAAGCGCTGATTGAGATGCTCGAAGGCAAAATCGGCAAGGATTTGCAGTGGATTCGCGTTAATGGCGCCTTGTGCGGATTTGTCATCGGATTGCTTCTAGCGGCAATTCAGCTGTTCCTTTAAATCAAGATGGAGTCTGTCGATAGCGGCAGGCTCTTTTGTTAGGTTGCAGAAACAGTCTCCCATTAGTGATGCATCGTGCTAACGTGAACAAAAGTGCATAAACCGAGGCGATATCAAGATAATAACACCAACTGAACGTCTTTATTCGTGCACAGCAAGATGTCGTGATTACGACCGTCCCTTATCATTTTCAGCAATAAGGAGGGGGAGGCATGAAGGATATACGGACAGGTTGCTGAAGAAGCAACGCTGAAATTATAAAAAAAAGAACCGCCTTGGATTTGAACTTTGGCAGACGGATCTTCGCGCATGGCTAGCGCTGATAAATTTGCCGATAACGGGCAGGAGTTATGCGCTCGAATTTCTTGAATGTCTTGATAAAGTAGCTAGGCTCGCTAAATCCCAATTCATTGCTTATTTGCGAGATAGACAGGTCGGTCGTCTCTAAAATTTGCTTGGCCCATTCCATTTTCAACCGCGGAATGAACACAGAAAAGTTTTCTCCGGTCTCCTTCGTAAAAATGCGGCTGAAATAACTGGGGCTGACATGGCAAAGCCCGGCTATGTCAGCCAATTTCACATTCTCGCTTTTATGTGTATAAATATAATCAAAGGCCGGCTGCAGAATAGCATTGGAAGCCATCTTTCGCTGATTCGACATGTTGCTGATTTGACTGTCGATCAGTGTATTTTCCAATTCGTTCTTGATTGATTGAATGCTGCGGTACGAATGCCCGGCAAGAGAATCGACAACAGGCTTATTGTTCGTTAACGCTTGCCGGTACATATCGATCGTTGCATTTTTATTGATCGCTTCTTCCACGATATAATTGCACAAATGATACAGCATCTCCGAGATTGTCGTGACTTCGTCATAATTCAATACCGGGAGCGAAGTATAATCTTGTTCCAAGCTAAGGAACTTTTTATCGGCATCGGCATTGGAGGGGCGAGTGACAATTTGTTCAAGCTCCATCGGATTGTCGCGCAGCTTGACCTGTCCCGCCATGATGGCCCCCATATACTGGTTATGAACAATAATCGGGATGGCGATATCGACAATATTGTAATGGCAAAGATAGATATAGGGCTTGTTCAACCGAACAGCCTCCAGGCCGCCCCTTGCGTCGCACTTCTGGCAGTATTGCGATAGCGCCTCGTCTTTGCGAATCGCCTGACAGAAGCTTTGACAGTGACTGTGCTTCGTCACAGGCACGCCTTTATAGTCAGTTGTAATAACGGCCATTTTGGTAACCAAAGAGAGTGAGTCCTGCAGCTTCTGCCACTTCTCCATATCTATGATGCCTTCCAAATTAAAACGTGAGTTCACGATGGCCCATTCTCCTTTTGTCCGCTTCGCATTATTATAGCATAATAATCGGATAGAAAGACAAGATAATACCATTTTCGCGGTTTAGGATAAAATAATACGACGTGATAGCGCTTTATTTTGCAGGAATAGTTCAATGATCTTGTACTAGGCCGATACTATAATGGAGATACAATAACACAGAGGAGGATTACGCACATGAGAAAAGCGTTTATAAGTCCATCAAAATATGTACAAGGTGAAGATGAACTATTCAATCTGGGTTATTTCATCAAAACATTCGGAGAATCGGCTCTTCTGATTGCCCATCCCGATGATGTGCAACGTGTAAAGCAGAAGCTCGAATATACAATGGAAAAATACGGAGTCGCACTAATTGAGAGCGGTTTCAATGGGGAGTGCTCCCGTCAAGAAGTAAAGCGATTGCAGCAGCTTGCGATTGAGCATAACTGTTCTTGCACCATTGGACTAGGCGGAGGAAAAGCGATTGATACCGCGAAATGCGTAGCGGAGGGTGACGCGCTCATCATCGTGCCGACCATTGCGGCGACCGATGCGCCGACAAGCCATTCTGCCGTTCTTTACTCGCCGGAGGGCGAGTTTGACGACTACGCTTACTTCAAACAAAGCCCAAGTGTTGTCATGATTGATACGACGGTTATTGCCAATGCGCCTACGCGCTTCCTGGTTGCGGGGATGGGGGATGCGCTGTCCACCTACTTTGAAGCGAGAGCAACGGCAAACTCTTATTCCAATGTGAATGCAGGGTTGCCATGCGGTGCTAATGGGGGCGTCGGCAAGCCAGCCAAAGGAACAAAAGCGGCTCTTGCCCTTGCCAAGCTGTGCTATGAGACATTGCTTGAAGATGGCGCCAAAGCGAAAATATCCTGTGATGCGAACCTGGTTACGCCAGCCCTTGAAAATATTATAGAAACGAACATCCTGTTGTCCGGCTTAGGCTTTGAAAGCGGTGGTCTGGCAGCTGCGCATGCTATTCACAATGGCTTGACATCATTGGAGGGCACCCATTCGTATTATCATGGCGAGAAAGTCGCCTTTACGACATTGGTGCAATTGGTTCTGGAAAATGCAAGCACGGCAGAAATAAATGAAGTCTTGCAATTCTGCGTGACTGTAGGTCTGCCGGTGTGTCTGGCCGATATCGGCGTAACCAGTGTGACGAACGACGAATTGCGGAATGTGGCCCAAAAAGCTTGCATACCAGAAGAGTCGATTCATTCCATGCCTTTCCCGGTTAATGAAGAGATGGTAGTGGCGGCGATTCGGGTAGCGGACCACATCGGACAGCAATATAAACAAAAGGGTGAGTAATCGTGAAAAAGATCATCAATAAGCCGGAGACGCTGGTCAGAGAAATGTGCAACGGCATGGTGCTTGCACATCCTGAGCTGGAGTTTAACAGCAAATATAAGATCATGAAGAAAAGAGAGCTTAATCAAAACAAGGTAACTTTGATCAGCGGCGGAGGAAGCGGCCACGAGCCGGCTCATGCCGGATTTGTCGGGCAAGGGATGCTGGATGTGGCGGTCTGCGGAGACGTATTTGCTTCCCCTTCCCAGATTCAAATTTACCAAGCGATCAAAGCTTCCGCCAGTAATAAGGGCACGCTGCTCATTATTAAAAATTACAGCGGCGACATCATGAATTTCAAGAATGCGGCACATCTGGCAGGGGAAGACGGAATCGTTGTTGACTATGTCAAAGTGGATGACGACATTGCGGTAGAAGACAGTCTGTACACGGTCGGCAGAAGAGGCGTGGCAGGAACTGTGCTCGTTCATAAGATCGCCGGCGCAGCCGCCCAAGAGGGAAAAGAGTTAGCCGAAGTGAAAGAAATTGCCCAAAAAGCGATAGATAACACGAGAAGCATTGGCTTTGCCCTTACCTCGTGCACCGTTCCGGCTAAGGGAACGCCGACATTTGAGCTGAACGATAATGAAATCGAATACGGCGTAGGCATTCACGGCGAACCCGGCATTCGCAGAGAACAGAATGCATCCGCCAATGAACTGGCGCAGAAAATGGTCACGGATTTGTTCCGCGATATGAACATGAACGGCAGCTCTGGGCAAGAACTTGCGGTGCTCATCAACGGATTCGGCGGATCGCCGCTGCAAGAATTGTACGTGCTGGCCAACGCGGTTGTTCGGGAAATCCGCAACCATAACGTGTCCATCGTTAAAGTATTCGTCGGCAACTACATGACGAGCATCGATATGGCAGGCGCTTCGGTGTCCGTGATTCGACTGGATGAGCAATTAAAGCATTACCTGGAGGCTAGTTGCGATACACCAGCGCTCCAAGTTACCGGGCCGTTCAGTCCACTGGGTGCTGAAGAAGCGCCAGTCGAGTGGACTCCGAATCCAGACGTCTCTTATCGTTGTGAGACAGACCCGGCATATGCCAAGATTAATCGGGATACATTTTCGGTTAACAATCTGATATATCTCACCGACAAGATGAGCGAAATCATTATTGAAAATGAAGTTGCTTTCTGCGAACTGGATTCGCATGCGGGCGATGGCGACTTTGGCATGAGCGTTGCCAAAGGCTTTAAGCAATTGAAGAATGAATGGCACGAGATCATGGAACATCATGCGGGAAATATTGGCGATTTCCTGAATGCTTGCTCTTTAATCATTATGGAGCATTGCGGCGGTGCTTCCGGACCGATCTGGGGATCGGCGTTTCGGGCTGCCGGCAAATATGCCGGTGACAGAACTGAATTAACGGCCACCGAATTCGCCGGAATGATGAAGGCGGTTGTCAAAGGCATCCAAGACACAGGCGAACGTTCCTTTGGAAGAGGGGCTGTAGTCGGGGATAAAACGTTAATTGACGCGCTGGCTCCATTCGCTGATGCATGGGAGCAAAGCGCAGCAGAAGGCGACGATTTGAAGACCGCTTCGGTGAAAGCGGCTGAAGCTGCAGTGCAAGGCGCGAAGCATACGGAGACGATTGTTGCCAGAATGGGAAGAGCGGGAACGGTTGGAGAGCGAAGTCTGGGTTATCCGGACGCCGGAGCCTATGCATTAGGTGTTATTTTCACTGAGCTGTCTCAAGTCTTGGAATAAATGAAGAACCCGCTCAGATCATTACCGCAGCGAGCCAATGAGGTTTTGGAGCTGCAGTAGAAATTGTTAGTCATTAGAAAATGCCGGAGAACATACGATAGTCCCTGTTCTGATCTCATGGATCGGAACAGGGACTTGTCCGTTAGAGGGGGGTTGCCTTATTGCTTAGCTGTCACCTTTGAGTATTATTCTCTTGGATCTCTTGGACGCTGGTTGTTTCTCGAAGATACATTCCGAGTATTCGATCTGCAATCGTCGCGGCGGTCATCGTCATCGGATCGCAACACAATTATCAAGAGAATGAACAGAACAAGGATAATGTCCGTATCTTCGTCGAATGCGCCGCTAAAGATGACCAAGAGTAAGAATATGATGAGAATGAGTCTATCGTTACGGCGATTTCCCAGATTAAGATTTTCTAGATTGAGATTTCCCAGATTGAGGTTGGCGAGTTGACTGTTCTGAGTGAGCAAATCCAGAATAGCTTGAAGGTTCATATTGCAACTCTCTCCTTTCCATTTTCAAGATTCATAGAGAAGCAACTTCTCTACAATTCTATTCTATGAAAATAAAAAGGACTTGCCTCGGCTATGTATCATTCTGCGCATGAAAATGGTGTTTCATGGAGTAGTCTTTTATTACGGAGTGAAATTGCTAGAATAGCTAAAAAAATGCGCGAATCCGCTTTAGCCGGATTCGCGCATTCGGTTTCATGTCGATCATACCCATCCGAAGGCCTGGACGAGCTGGGCCGTAACGAAAGTAACCGCAATGGCGATTCCCAACGGGATGACTGCGGACAAGATTGTCCATTTAGCGCTTTTCGTTTCTTTATAAATGTTGTACAAAGTCGTTCCGCAAGGATAATGAAGCAAGGAGAACAGCATCATATTTAACGCCGTTAACCAAGTCCAGCCGTGCTGCAGGAAGATTTCCTTAATGTTATCCAATCCGTCGGCATCGACCATGGCACCGGAGGACATATAGCCCATCAACAATATCGGCAGCACGACTTCATTCGCGGGAAGACCGAGAATAAAGGCCATAATGATGAATCCGTCCAGTCCGATCGCATGGGCGAACGGATCGAAGAAGGCAGCCATATGATTAAGAATGCTGTCTCCGCCAACGAACACATTGCCTAAAATCCAGGTGATTACCCCGGCTGGAGCCGCAACGACAATCGCGCGCATCAATACATTTAACGATTTTTCTTTCGAAGAAAGCAGAATCGTCTTCCAAATTTGCGGACGGCGGTATGGGGGCAGCTCCAATGTATAATGCGTCGGAACGCCGCGCAATGCCGTCTTGGATAATACCCATGATACGGTGAGGGTAACGACGATGCCGATCATCACCATGCCCATTACGACAGACGCCGTGGCTAAGGTTTGCAAGCCGCTGGCTACTCCGGCAGCCATAAACAACGACGACAGCAAAATTAAGGTCGGCCACCGGCCGTTGCATGGAACGAAATTGTTCGTCAGTATCGCAAGCATGCGCTCACGCGGAGACTCAATAATACGCGTCGACAATATGGCGGCTGCGTTGCAGCCAAAACCCATCGACATCGTTAATGCTTGTTTGCCGTGTCCGCCCGATTTTTTGAACAAGCGGTCCATATTGAAGGCTACCCGCGGCAAATATCCGAAATTTTCAAGCAGCGCGAAGACCGGAAAGAAGATGGCCATTGGAGGCAGCATGACACTGACGACCCAAGAGGTCCCGCGGAAGAACCCGAGAACAAGCACGCCGTGGAGCCAATCCGGGGCATGCATCGCCTGAAATCCGGCAGTGATATAGCCTTCCACGATTGCAAACAGTGTAAATATCATTTCAGAGGGCACGTTGGCGCCCGCAATCGTAATCCAGAACACGGCGCCTAGAATAGCCAGCATAATCGGGAAGCCCCAAATCGGCGAAGTGACTATCTTATCCAAGCGATATGTGCTCTGCAGTTTCTTTTTGTCTTCATAATGAACGGATTCGGAACAAATGTCCCGCGTTGTCCGGTAAATATCGCTCACTATCCCGTCACGGACCGTCTCTCCCTCGGCAAGGCTTCTGGCCTTGATCAGGAGCGAGTCCAGCGGGTCTGACGCACTAGTGGCAAGCGGTTCTGCCATAACTTGCAACCTCCTTCATGGGGCTCGAAGTCTCCTCAGTCATCCGTTTCTTCAACGAGGACAATAAGCTCTCATCTCCATCCAGCAAGCGAAGCGCAATCCATCTCGTTGGATATTGGCTGCCGAGATTCTCGCGAATGGATGGTTCCAGCTCTGCAAGCTTCCGTTCGATATCGTCGCTATATTGGATATGAATGGGCCGCGGATTGATTTGTCCCGAGGCAATCAACTTCACTTGCTTCAGCAGCTTATCGATCCCGATTCGGTTCCGGGCGGAAATCGCCACGGTCGGAACGCCGAGCCGCTGCTCGATCTTCTGCAGGTCGATGCGGACCCCGAGCCGCTTCGCTTCATCGATCAAATTGATACAGACCACAACGCGATTGGTCATTTCGAGAACTTGAAGCGCCAAATTCAGATTCCGTTCGAGCGAGGTAGCATCCAGAACGACGATAGTGACATCAGGCTTTTCGAAAATAATGTAGTCTCTCGCAACCTCTTCATCAGTAGAGTTGGAGTATAGGGAATACGTTCCTGGCAAATCGATCATCCGGAACGTCGTGTCATCATAACTGAATTCGCCTTCGGCCATCATTACCGTCTTGCCCGCCCAGTTCCCGGTATGCTGTCGCAATCCGGTCAATGTGTTGAATAACGTGCTCTTGCCCGTGTTCGGGTTGCCGGCCAAGGCAACGGTGTATTGGCTCATGCTGTTTCACCTCCGATAATTTCTCCGAAAATGAGTGAGCTTTCCTCTTTCCGAAGCGCAATCGTTGTATTATTAACCCGAAATGCGATGGGGTCGCCGAGCGGACTTTTCTGCAGCACTTCGACGACATTTCCGGGCACGAATCCGAGATCCAGCAATCTTCTGCGCAGCACGCCTTGAACTTCAATCCGATTCAACCTTATATGGGTTCCTGACTTGGCATTCGACAATGGTATGCTTGTTGATGGCATCTGATGTCACTCCTTTTACGATGCAGCGAAATGTTTCCCGAGGGCAACTTTATCATTAAAAAATAATAAGGTTTGTTATGTGTATGCTACTTTATTAGTATAGGTCAACAATATTTCGATGACAACAAAAAATTTCCCTAGGGCAAAAAAAGCTGTGTTTCCGCCGCTAGCTAGCCTTTGCTAGACTTACGGCGCCTTCATAGCGCACTTTCGGAGGATCAGGGAAAGAAGGAATATAAGGAAGGAATGGCGAATTTAAGATCGTTATTTGGAGACGTGCTGCAGCTGCAATATGCATGTATACAACGCGCAAATTCTGCGGTCGGAATAGGAGCTGATGGGAGTTGAATGAATTTCAGAACGTTTTTGATCAACTGAAGCCGTTGCTGCAGGCTTATGAGGAATCGCTTGTGGTCAAGCGGGATACGCTCGATACCTATGATGTAAACACGAAAAAGCATCCGTTAAAACCAAGCGAAGAGGGTTTCTTTGGCTCCGTCCAAATCAAGAAGAATTATGTTAGCTTTCATTTGTTTCCTATATATGTGTTTCCTGCGTTGTTGGATGGCATATCCGCGCAATTGAAGCAGAGAATGCAAGGAAAATCATGTTTTAATTTCAAAAAATCAGATGCGGTTCTATTCAAAGAGCTGCAAGCATTAGTTCAAAGAGCGTTTGAAAAATCCAGGGCAGAAGGGTTGATCGAATAAGGAGGCGTTTCATTTGGATGAATCTATCAATAAGCTGACGGAACGGCTGCAGATACGATATCCCATCATTCAGGCAGGCATGGCGGGCGGGGTAACGGCACCGGCGCTTGTGGCGGCTGTATCCAATGCCGGAGCGCTCGGAACGCTTGGCGCTGGATACATGTCCCCGGAGCAAATGAAAGAAGCGATTAGAGAAATCAAGTCACTTACGGAGAAGCCCTTTGCCGTAAATTTATTTGTTCCGGAAGCGCGGGTGGACATTGAGGACGTGCGGGAGCCTATACAGACACAGCTGGATTCCATTCGGCGACGGCTGCGGATTGCAGAGGAGCAAGGGGCGGGAGGCAGCGAATCCGGCTTCGATTACGATGCCTACCGGCAGTCTTTTGCAGAGCAAGTGTCGGTCGTTGTCCAAGCAAAGGTGCCGGTGTTCAGCTTTACGTTCGGCGTTCCTTCGCCGGAAATGATTCACCTCCTGAAAAGGGAAGGAATCGTCCTCATCGGCACTGCTACCCATGTGAAGGAAGCGCAAATGCTGGAGTCGGCTGGCGTTGATATCATCGTCGCGCAAGGGAGCGAAGCGGGAGGGCACCGGGGCACTTTTCACGGTGATTGCGAGGATTCATTAGTCGGCACCATTGCTCTCGTGCCGCTCATTGCGGATCATGTATCCGTGCCCGTCATTGCTGCCGGCGGCATTATGGACGGGCGGGGCATGGCGGCAGCCATGGCGTTGGGCGCGCAGGGCGTTCAGTTGGGAACCGCGTTTCTTGCCTGTGAAGAGAGCGGTGCTCATGAGGCTTATAAAGCAGCGGTTCTATCTTGTGATGAATGCAGCACCACCGTGACGCGGACGTTCTCGGGCAAACCCGCAAGAGGCATCGTGAATGGCTTTATCCGTCAGCTGCAGCCGCATGCCGAGCATGTTCCGCCATATCCGATTATGAATCAGTTGACAAGAGTTATCCGACAGGCGGCAGCAAGGCAATCCAATCCCGAATACTTGTCGCTATGGGCAGGTCAAGCAGCCAGACTAAGCCGGCGGACAACCGCGGCAGATGTGGTCGAGAAGGTGGTTGATCGTTGGCAAGAGGTTGTACAACAGATGAAATAAGGAAGATTTATGAAAATGTTTGATGATTGTTGTATTCTTTGCAAAATCAACTCATATCCTTCATAATGACAAAAGAGATAATTTATTAACAACGATGAATGAATCGTGAAGGAGCAAGAGAATGAGTGCTTACATTGGGGAAAGATATGAACTTTGCAAGGTCATTCTACATTTAGCAGACGGAGTCTTATATGAAGCGATAGATTTGTCCTTGAAGAGAGATGTATTTATTTATCTTGTCGAAAATACGGGTACGGGAAAAGCCGAAGAAAGCAAACGCGCTTTCGGCAAGGTGTCTCATTTCTCGAATAATCGTTTCTTCCATATGCTTAATGCGGGAACATCAGGACAAAATTTCTTCGTCGTATTCTCTGCTTATACGGGAATGCCGCTTGTGCGATATATCCAGCACCATGCATTAAGCTCGCAGAAGATGCTATCCATGGTCTATGAATTGGGCAAAAGCATCCAGGATGCCATGGAAGAACAGATTAGCCGGTTCCCGATTACAGTCGAGAACTTGTGGATTACCGATGACAATCAGATTATGATTATGAACTATTGGACGGAAGCCGAACCGGGTCAATTCGGGACGATGGGCTTGTGTTATTTAATGTATCAATTAAGCACCCTGCATCTGAGCGTTCCGGCGAACTATGATACGTATGAGACCCGTTTGACGGCAGCCTTGAAGGATCTGGCGCCAGCCCAGAAGGAAGCGGTTCTCGGCCTCGTCCGCCGCGTATATTCGGGGGACTCGTCCATGTTCTCTTTTATGGTGAGTTTGCGCGAAATCATGGACCAGCCGAATGGCCCTGTTTTGTCACGGATGCAGCCGGCTTCAGCGGCAGCGGAACCTGTCTTGAGTCGACGGGAGGATGACGAGACAGAGGACGATGATTACGACGACTATGAGGCGGAAGAAGAGGCCGGCAGTCCGTTTGCGGATGCAGACTCGGGTTCGGACAAAGTCGGGCGCAGCAAAATGCTGCTCGTCATTGCCTGCGCAGCGGTCTTCGTCTGCGTACTCGGCGGCGCCGTGCTTTGGGCCAATTCCATTTCGAAGTCAAATGAAACGGCTGCTGTAACGGATAACAATCCTCCAGCAGAGACGAACGAGAATTCGGAGTCCGCTCCCGCTGCGAATGGGGACAATGCTGCGGACACACCGTCCGATGAAGGCCAACCTAATCGCAACGAAGATAGCGGCAGCTCGAAGCAGCCTGATACATCTGCTGACGATAGAACGTCCTCGGACAGTAGCGGATCGCAAAATGGCGGCCAATCGACCGATTCGTCTTCCGGGACGAATTCCGGCGGCCAGACAACCGATACGAATCCGGACACGAATTCCGGTTCGGATGCGGATACCGGTTCAGGAACGGGTACAGGCACAGACTCGGGCGCAGGCTCGGAAGCGAATCCGGACGCGACGCCAGGAACGGCTCCTGAGACTGAACCGGGAACGGCGACGCCAGGAACAACGCCAGAAGGAGAGCCAGGCACGCCGGCGGACTCCTCGGGGCAGCCGATTGCGGAAGGCCAAGTGCCAAGTCTGGTCGGCCTGACGAAGGAAGAAGCGGAGCAAGCGGCGCTCGCGGCTGGCCTTCGATATAGCTTCGTCCTCGAGAACAGCGAGGAGCAACCGCCGGGCCAAGTGTTCAAGCAAGAGCCTGAAGCGGGCGCGGCGGCGAAGAAGGGCGATCGAGTCAAGTTCTATATCAGCCGTGAGAAAAAGTAAATAAGTGGTGAAGAGGGACTGACTGCCTCTGTTAAGACGATAGATTGCAGTCCGGTCCCTTTTTTCTTTATGCAAAGCACAATAGAGTAATGGATGAAATCCATTAGAATCAAGGCAAACTATCATGTTGAACACGGAAGGATAGGTTGAATTGATTACGATACGTCCCAGCGGCAAGGTTGCCGAGTTAGCTGAATTCATTGCGGATCTCAATCAGGAAGAGACACATCATGTGGGATATTGCGGGACAGAGAAGGAAGAAATCGAATCCGCCTTGCAGGAAACTTTTGAGCACATCGGCGAGGCATTTTGGGAAGCGTGCCAAGATGGCGAGATGATTGGCACGCTCGGATTCGATATTGATACAGAGGAACGGACAGCGGAAATGTGGGGGCCGTTTATACGATCCGATGCTTGGCTGGACGTGGCTGCCGAGCTGTGGCGTCAATCGGCAACTGTGGTGAAGGAGCAGACAGACGCGATATCGGGATTTTATGATGTGAATCATCTGCATGCCGCCGAATTCATAAGCCGCATCGGGGGACAGAAGAGAGGAGAACACCTCATTCTTCTAGCCAAGCCCTCTCTGCTGGACGATCAATTTGCAGCTGCGGTTACTATTCAAGAGATTCAAGCCGATATGCACGAACCATTTATCCGGCTTCATCAGAATTGCTTCCCATCGGCTTATTTTGACGGACGCACCATCCTGAACAGACGTAATTCTGATCATAGATTGTTCGTATGCGCGACAGCGGAGGGGCAACTGCAAGGATATGTCTATGTAGAGGCCAATCCGGAATTCCAGGAAGGGAATATCGAATTCATCGCGGTCTCACCGGAATACCGCCACCAGGGCACAGGGGCTGCGCTGCTGAGATATGCCTTGCAATTTCTGTTTAAGGACAAGGGACTTCAAGAAATAGCATTATGCGTCGATATGCACAATGAGAAGGCGATTCATCTGTACAAAAAAGCCGGCTTTGCCCCGATACGCGTCCTTTCGCATTACCGTATCGAGCTGCATTCAAGTAAAGAGGGTGATACGGATGGATAATTACTCCATCGCAACCGAAGCGTTGTCGTCAATTGTAACGGAGCCAGGCGCTTCTGATGAACGGTGTTCACGGCTTACCGATAACAATGAACGATGTCAAAAGAAACGAAGCAACCTTAGCACGGCACAATACCGAACTAAGGTTGCTTAATTGAGGCTTTTTTAGCGCTGTCCGCTTGACGGGAGGAAGTTCACCTTCCAACGCAAGGGGCAGCTTCTTTTTTATTAATTACATGCGCAATTCAAGACCGGCTTGCGCGCGGCTTGCGTCTCATCCAGTCTTCTTACGTCTGTATTGTGCGGCGCGTTGAGCAGCAGCTCCGGATTCTGTTCCGCTTCCTGCGCGATTTGTATCATCGTATCGATGAATGAGTCGAGCGTTTCCTTGCTTTCCGTCTCGGTCGGCTCGATCATCATGCATTCCTCGACGTTCAGCGGGAAGTAAATGGTAGGCGGATGGAAGCCGAAGTCGAGCAAACGCTTGGCGACATCCAGCGTACGGACGCCGTATTGCTTCAGCCCTCTGCCTGACATGACGAACTCGTGTTTGCACACGCCAGGGTACGGGATTTCGTAATACGGCGCCAAGCGGTGCATCATATAGTTCGCATTGAGCACGGCGCATTCAGACACTTGGCGCAGTCCTTCCGGCCCATAAGTGCGGATATACGCATAAGCGCGCACGAGAATGCCGAAGTTGCCGTAGTAAGCTTTGACACGGCCAATGGATTCGGGTCTGTCGTAGTTTAATTCATACGATCCATCCTCCTTTTTGGCTACGATCGGCTTCGGCAGGAATGGAATGAGCTTGCTCTTCACGCCGACAGGTCCAGCGCCCGGACCGCCGCCGCCATGCGGAGTGCTCATCGTCTTGTGCAAGTTCAAGTGCACGACGTCGAAGCCCATGTCTCCCGGACGGGTAATGCCCATAATCGCGTTCGAGTTCGCGCCGTCATAGTAAATAAGGCCGCCTGCCTCATGGACGATCTCGGCAATCTCGACGATATGCTCTTCGAATAAGCCAAGCGTGCTCGGATTCGTCAGCATGAGCGCGGCCGTATCGGGACCGACGACGGCACGGAGCGCTTCCAGATCGACCAGTCCCTTGTCGTCCGATTGGATCGTGATCGTCTCGAGACCGGCCACCGATGCGCTGGCTGGGTTCGTGCCGTGCGAGGAATCCGGCACGATAACCTTCGTCCGGGTCTCGCCACGGCTCTCGTGGTAGGCGCGGATCATCATCAAGCCCGTCCATTCGCCATGGGCGCCGGCCGCAGGTTGAAGGGTCACTTGGTCCATGCCCGTCAATGCGGCGAGATCGTTCTGCAGCGTATATAACAGCTCCAATGCGCCCTGAATGCTCTGTTCCGGCTGATACGGGTGAATCTTCGCGAAGCCGGTGAAGCGGGCTACATCTTCGTTGATTTTCGGATTGTACTTCATCGTGCAGGAGCCAAGCGGATAGAAGCCGTTGTCGATGCCGAAATTGCGGCGCGAAAGCTCCGTGTAGTGGCGGATTACATCGACTTCGTACACTTCGGGCAGCTCGGCAGGCTGGCTGCGGAGCATAGCGCCGGGAATCAGTTCGTCGAGAGCGGTCTCGGGAACATCGAGCTCAGGCAAAGAATAGGCGACACGTCCGGGTTTGCTGAGTTCGAAGATGAGCTTTTTGTCCGGTTTCATAGACATGCCTCCAATCGGTTCGCAAATTGATCGATTTCGGATTTCGTTCTTCGTTCCGTAACGGCGACGAGCATATGGCCTTCCAGCTCAGGGTAAGCCTTGCCCAGATCGTATCCGCCGATATAGCCGTTATCAAGCAGCTTTGTCTGAATATCATCCATATTGACGCCATCAGGCAGCTTGACGACGAACTCATTGAAGAATGGCGTGTCGAAAGCGAGCGCCAGCCCGGATTGCCGTGCGAATACGCCAGCGGCGTAATGAGCCTTCTGCACGTTCAAGTTCGCGACTTCCCGGATTCCCGTCTTGCCCATCGTCGACAAATAAACGGATGCGCACAGCGCAAGCAGCGCCTGGTTGGAGCAAATGTTGGACGTCGCCTTCTCGCGCCGGATGTGCTGCTCGCGGGCCTGCAGCGTCAAGACGAACCCGCGTTTGCCGTCGATATCCTTCGTCTGTCCGACAATCCGTCCCGGCATCCGCCGCATGAGCGGTTCCGCGACTGCGAAGAAGCCGCATGTCGGTCCGCCGAGCGAAGCGGAGATGCCGAACGGCTGCGCATCGCCGACCACGACATCCGCGCCCAGCTTGCCCGGAGCTTCCAGCAGCCCCAAGGTGATCGGGTTGGTGCTGACGACGAGCAATCCTTTCTTGCCGTGAACGATTGGCTCGATGGCGCGCAAATCTTCAATGCAGCCGAAGAAGTTCGGCGATTGGACGATAACGGCTGCGGTGTTGTCCGATACAAGCGCTTCCAGCTTCTCTAGATCGGTAGCGCCGTTCTTGTAATCGACCTCCACGACGTCCAGATTCAGACCGCGCGCCGTCGTACGCACGATTTGGCGGGCTTCCGGATGAACGGCGCGCGAGATGATCAGCTGCTTGCGCTTCGTCGCTCCGCTGGCCAGCGCGCCTGCTTCTGCCAGAGCGGTCGCCCCGTCGTACATGCTGGCATTGGCCACGGCCATGCCGGTCAGCTCGCAAATGTACGATTGAAACTCGAAGATGGCCTGCAGCTCGCCTTGGCTGATTTCAGGCTGATAAGGGGTGTACGCCGTATAAAATTCGGAACGGGATACCACATGATTGATGACGACGGGCACATGATGATCGTAGAGCCCGGCGCCCAAGAAGCTGGTATAGCGTTCAAAGTCGGCGTTCTTATCCGCCAATTCCTTCATATGCTTCAGCAGGGCTGCTTCATCGAGCGCCTCGGACATTGGCAATACGCCCGGATAGCGAACGGAAGCAGGGATATCTTGAAATAGATCCTCGATGGAGGAGATGCCGATGACCTTCATCATGTCCGCTTGATCCTGGGTGGTCATCGGGATATAGCGATGCTTCATAGTTGGATTCGCTCCTTCTGTTTAGTTCGTCGTTCTCTTGTAGAATGGGGCTTTGATGACACGCGCCTTCAGCTGCTTCCCGCGAATTTCGACCATTACTTCCGTATCCAGTTCACTGTAAGCGGCATCAATCAAGGCGAGACCCAGATTGCGCTTGAGTGTGGGGGACTGCGTTCCCGTCGTCACTTCGCCAATGGGGTTCCCTTCGGCTAATACGGGATAATGGGAACGCGGAATGCCCTTGTCAATCATTTCGATTCCGACGAGCTTGCGGCGAGGCCCGTCAGCCTTCTGGCTTGCGAGCGCTTCGCGGCCGATGAAATCGCCCTTATCCAGCTTGACGAAGAAGCCAAGTCCAGCTTCAAGCGGCGAGATGCCGGCCGATATTTCCTGTCCGTACAGAGGAAGCTTTGCTTCGAACCGCAGCGTGTCACGCGCGCCCAAGCCGGCCGGTATAAGCCCGTGCGCTTCGCCTGCTTTCATTAGCTCTATCCATACGCGAGGCGCGTCTTCAGCGGATACGTACAGCTCAAATCCGTCTTCACCGGTGTAGCCGGTCCGGGAAATCAAGGCGCGCACGCCGCAGACAACGGCGTCCGTCACAAATTGAAAAGGCTTCAATACGGCTAGCGGCGCATCCGTAACATGAGCTGCGATCGTGTGCGCATTAGGACCTTGCAGCGCGAGCAACGCGGTGCTGTCTGAGACATTCTCCAAGACGACATCGGCAGGGAGATGAGCCTGCAGCCACGCAAAATCCTTGTCAATGTTGGAAGCGTTGACCACCAGCATATAACGGTCTGCAGCCAGCCGGTAGATAAGAATATCGTCGACGACGCCTCCGTTCGGATTGCATAAGAGGGAATATTGCGCTTTTCCGTCGACGAGACGGGTGACATCGTTCGTCGCCATGTGCTGCAGAAAGGCTTCTGCCGATGAACCGCTTACCATAAATTCGCCCATATGGGAGACGTCGAACAAGCCTGCCTGTGTGCGTACGGCTTCGTGTTCCTTCTGAATGCCGCTGAATTGCACCGGCAGTTCCCATCCGCCGAAGTCGATGCAGCGGGCGCCGGGATAGTCGGCGTATAACGGGAATATCGGTGTTCTTTTTAACTGTGACATGACTTCACCTCGATCGCCTTATTAGTTGGGTATTTAATGGAAAAATAAAAAAGACAGGCAGAAGTAATCAGCATGCATACGCCTACTGTATTCCTTCCGCTCTGTCCTTGGTACCTGAGAGTTACCTCGCATTCGCGCATGCGAATGTTGCGAGTTTCCCCTTGGGTGACTCTTAAAGCAAGTGCTCAAAAGGGACTTATTGAACAACCTTTAAAAGAGTTCTCTCCAGAGATGCGTCCGGTAAAAGTCCTTTTGCCTGAGAGATTCACCCATATAGGCTTACTCCTTCGGCGTTACCTGCTAGCGGTAATCTCTCCCCTTACCATCATTCGCGTGTACAGTTGTATACCTACATTATTACTAGATGCTTCCACACATTGTCAATCCATTTTTTGCGGGTTGAAAAAATGTTGTCCGAAATATTGACATAAATCGATGGCTGAACTACGCTATAGATGTTAAATGCATCCTTGTTAAATTCATACAACGCGGATGAAGATGGCCGGGAGAGACCGACACGCGTTTTCTGTGCCGGCACCGAAGGAGCAAGCTGCCAACCTGCCGATTGGCAATTAATCTCTCAGGTACACGTACCGTCATCGGACGCAGCTCTGGAGAGCGCATTAGCCACCCAAGGGGTAAATTCGATCGTGTCCATGGCGGCGGGATTGGGCACAAACTCTCAGGTACCGAGGACAGAGAAGAGGGCGACAAGGGCCTTTTCTTGTCCTTTTTTTTACATGCGTACCAACCTGGACAACTACAATTATGATGAAGAAATGAGGCGTTAGCATGAGTGAAGTAAAAGAGAATTTACGGTACAGCGAAGAACATGAATGGGCTTTCGTCGTCGATGACCGCACCATACGCATCGGAATTTCCGATCATGCGCAGGCTCAACTGGGTGATATCGTATTTATTGAATTTCCTGAAATCGGTTCCACGATCTCCGCCGGCGACAGCATGGGTTCGATTGAATCGGTAAAGACGGTCTCGGAGCTGTACTGTCCTGTAAGCGGAACGATTACGAAGGTGAATACGGAGCTGGAGGATGCGCCGGAAAAGGTGAACAGCGAGCCTTACGAGGGCGGATGGATTGTCGAGCTCGAGATCGAAGGCAGCATGGAAGAGGCGCTCAAGCATTTGTTAAGCGCGGAGAAATATCAGCAATTTATCGACTAAGCGCAAGCAGTGAGATAGCAAGCGGCACCTCCCGGGAATCGCGCAATGCGGGCAGCGGGGGGTGTTTTTGCATTTTCAAAAAAGGATATAGAGCCTTGACTCCGGAATCATATGGGGTAAAGAGACAAAGGGGAAACCAACGATGGAGATAAAACAATTACGCGCATATTCGCGTGCAGAGATGCAATTGGTTGGGGAATTTGGCTATATCTCTGACCAAAAATTTGAAGTAAGCAAAGAAGAGACATTGAACAAGGTTACGATCAACATAAGCTTAAAACATTTAGACACGCCATATAAGAAGAAAGAAATGAACGAGGAAGACGATCACGAGCGTTATAGCAAGTTAGTAAGCTTAGGATATTCACTGGCGCTTTATGTCGGAAATGAACCAGCAGCCATAGCCATCACTGAACCTCAGGATTGGAATAATACGTTGTTAATATGGCATTTTCAAGTTGCAGAACATCACAAACGAAAATCATACGGAAAAAAACTTATGAGCAAGCTTGAAGAGGTTGCAAGAGAGAACGGATGTAGAGCGATAACATTAGAAACGCAAAATACCAATGCTCCTGCAATCCGCTTTTATCAGAGCTGTGGATTCGAGATTGAAGGGGTAGACTTATCATTTTACACCAATCATGATGTTGAAGCTGGAGAAGTTGCTCTATTTATGAAGAAAAAATTGTTATAATTGCATTAATGCACATGCCGTAGCGCAATTATGTATCAGACTCAGCTAAGGAAAGGAAATGAATGATGAACCGATTTGAACAAAAAATGATTGAGTTTATTGCGTCGCAGCAACTGAAAGCCGAGCATTTGGTGTTGGCGCAGTCTTGCCACTCGGTGAAAGAAGCCGCTATTGCTGTAAACGGATCGGAAGACCAATTCGTCAAAAACATTTGCATGATAGACAACGAGGGCAGATTGATTGTTGCGATTGTGCATGGAGAGGATCGGGCAAGCACTTCGAGAGTTGGCAAAGCGCTCGGTATCGATAGACCGAGATTGGCAGAAGAGGCGGAAGTGTTGGAAAGAACGGGTTATCCTGCAGGAGGAGTGCCTTCCTTTGGATACGATGCATTGTTTTTGATCGATCCGAAAGTAACCGAGATGGAATTCATCTATACTGGCGGCGGGTCTCCTAACTCATTAGTTCGCATCGAAGTCGAAGAAATGTTAAATGTGAATATTGGAAAGATACTTAGAATAAGAAAATAAAGGGAGAGAATGCTGTGAAAGGAATAGTGACGCCGGTGGCTCAGGATGTTGTCATCGAGCAAGTAAAAGAGAAGTTCAACTGCACCGTGTTGAAGTGCGAAGGGCGCCCGGTTCTGGAGTATGGAACGGAGGCTGAATTGGTTCAGATCGGAGAATATGTAAGAAGCGAGTTCGATAAAGAGCTTCTGGATGTTTTCTTCGCGGCTATTGAAAGCGTGAATTCGGAATAACATTCCATACGAGCACGGGCAACAAAGCCGTACACTCTGCTCGAAAGAATCGAACCTGACAAGACATTGTAACAACTTACATAGTGGTAAAAATGATTCATTGAAGTGAACATTGGACAAAAAGGAGGACGGGGCTAATGTGGGCTACGAATGCAGCTTGGGTATGGGCGCTGTGCTATACCATTTTAGGCATCAGTTTGGCGGCAAGCGTGTACAGTTTATTCAGAAAGCTATTAACGCTGATGTCATGGATTCATGTCGGCGTTCTCATTACCGGGTTCGCCGTTTTTTTCTTGAATTCGCTTGGCAGAAGCGAAGGCATGACGGAACTGGAATATTTGGTTAACCAGTTGTTCCAAGGCTCATCATGGGCAATTTTTGTGGTGTGTGGCTATCTGTACACCATCGTGTGGTGGTGTTGCTTTATCTCCTCCTATAGACGAAACTAAACCAAAGTTCATTTGGGATAGGAAGCGGGATACGGCTCGGCCAAGAGCAAGCCTTTTTCATAGCCTTGAGGGCAGGGATGTTATGCAACCGGATATGGAAGCATATAATGATTACATACATCTCCTCCATTTTTATAGGCCTTTCCGTTAGAGGAGAGGCCTTTTCGTTATGGATTCGTGATCGGTGAAGGGGGTGTCATAGGTGATCGGGCAGGACCCATTGGATCGACTCATTCTGTTGTTCAGGCTGTTTTCAGCTTGCGTTCAGGTTCTTTTCATGTGGGTATTATATAATGGTGCCACTAGATATCGGGGGCGGGGGATACCTATGCATCAGTTAAAGGGAATTAAAATATTGCTTGTGGATGATGAACCCAATATATTGCAGTTTCTGGAGCTCGGGCTTGTGAATGAAGGTTTTGATGTGAAGACGAGTCAAGACGGGATCGCGGCCATAACGTTGATGAAAGAATTTCAACCCCATGTCGTCATCTTGGATGTCATGATGCCAGGGATGGATGGCTTTGAAGTATGCGCAATGCTCAAGAAGATGGATCAAGTGGCGGTCATTATGCTGACCGCCCGCGATGAAGTCGACGATCGCATCAGGGGGCTTACGCTTGGAGCGGACGATTACATGGTAAAGCCATTTAGCTTTGCGGAGCTATTGGCTCGCATTCACGCGAGAATCCGGAACCAATTCCCGCATCTTGTAGGCGAAGTCAATCACGGACCGTTCCGCATCGATGACCGACGCAAGGAAATCAGCATGGACAAGCGTGTGCTGGAGCTCTCGCCAACCGAGTATGAGCTGTTAAAGTTTATGCTGAGCAATCACGGGCTTGTGCTGAGCAAGTCGGTTATTTTGGATAAAGTGTGGGGGTACGACTTCGGCGGCGACGAGAATATCGTGGAAGTCTATGTCCGTTCGCTGCGCGACAAGTTGCATGATCGCGAGCATTGCTTGATTCGAACGCTGCGGGGCGTCGGATATCGGGTGGACCTGCCATGATTCGCTTAAGCAAGAGTGGAGGCAGGAGGCGTCAACTGTTCGGCTCATTGCGTTGGCAGCTGTTGTCGAGATCGCTGCTTATTTTGGCCGTTTTGCTCGTTCTGATCGGCCTGTTCCAATATGTATTCATGCGTCAGTTTACGTACCATAACAAGGCGGAAAGTCTACGGAACCAGGCCTTGTCCATCCCTCCGGAGGCGTGGCGGCAGGCTGGCGTGCCTGTCCAGAATAACGGGTACCGCAGCGGCTGGAAGGCAGTCCGCGTCCGGAGTCAGGATGGAGGACCGCCTCCCGTCGTGTTTATGCCTGGAGTCACAATCGCGTTCATCGATAAGAACGGCGCCTATTCCGTTCTGTCGGAATGGAAGAGCGCGGGAGCGGCTCCGCGTCTGCCGGACGAAACGTACAATAGCGTGCTGCAATCGAATCCCGCCTTGCGGCGGGACGGGACCGAGTATGAAGTGGTCAGCAATGCGGACGGCGAGGAGCAGATAGTGGTGCTGCATCCCATTCAGCTAAGCGGATCGGTTAAGGGAATTGTGCAGATTAGCGCCCGGACGGGGCCGATGAAGGAGGAGCTGGGGCGGCAGCTGCTTATTTTTATCGTGCTGGCCATATTTGCGCTGCTGGCTGGATTATTGACGTTCCTGCCTGTGTTAAAAAGAACGCTGCATCCGCTGTCGAACATGGTTCACGCCGTGGAAAACGTCAATGCTGGCAATCTGGACGAACGGTTCAGCACGAATCAAGGCCAACAAGAAATCGATCGGCTTGCGATATCGTTCAATCGGATGCTGGAGCGGCTTCGCGCGTCATTCGAAGCAGAGAAGGAAGCAAAAGAACAAATGCGTCAATTCGTGGCGGATGCGTCGCACGAGCTTCGCACTCCGTTGACCTCTATCCATGGCTTCTTGGAGGTGCTGCTTCGCGGGGCTTCCCAGCAGCCAGAGCAGCTGGAGAAAGCCCTGCACAGCATGTATGGGGAATCAGAGCGGCTTAATCATCTGGTGCGGGATCTGCTGCTGCTCGCCAAGCTTGATCGGACGCCTGACATTGCTCTGTCGGAAGGCAGACTGGACAAGCTGATTCAGGACATGGAGCCGCAGCTGCGTTTATTGGCCGGCAGCCGTCATGTTGAATTGGAACTATCCGATCCTGCGGTATGCCGATTCGATAGCGATAAGATGAAACAGGTCATACTCAATCTATTCTACAATGCCGTGCAGCACACGGAACCGGACACGGGGATCATTACGCTGGAGCTTAAGCGGACAAGTGATGCGGTACAGCTCATGGTCAAGGATAACGGGATCGGCATCGACGCGAAGCATATCTCGTATGTATTCGATCGATTCTACCGGAAAGATTATTCCCGTACGCGGAAGAACGGCGGGGCGGGGCTAGGGCTGTCCATTTCGAAATCGATTGTGGAATCTCATGGCGGGACTATACACGTGGAGAGCCAGGCAGGCAAAGGGGCTGCGTTTATGATTGTGCTTCCAATAACCTCCCGTTAATATGACCGGGACGATGCGCGAAATATAGAAACAATCCTTGTATTGGTTAATGTAATCCGTACAAGGGTAGACCTCTTTCATTGAGAATGATAATATTTCTCAATGAGGAGGAATCGAGATGAGCCATAAATTACCAGTGCTTCCTTCGATGTTTCATTCCGTGTTCATCTATTACGGAAAGAATGGCTCGAGCAGAAGGAGCAGCCAGCAGGTCAAGCATGCCCTAATACAAGAAGCATATAAACTTGGTTGCATCCACGAAGTAAGGGTGCAGGCAATACCTTGTTCACGAACAAATATTCAAGGGTGCGCCGTCAGGATAGAGCCCGAAGGAGCCTTCTATCACCAGGTAACGCCGGAGACGGCCATAGAGATTTTGCAGCGGCTCATGGCGGGACGGAGCAGTGAACGAGCGGAGGATGACGAGGATGAATTTCCGTACCCGCCGGTCATATTGGATTTTTGGGATTTCAGCAGCACGCTTGCGTTGCTATTGAGATATTGGAATAAGTGAGTGATTCGCAATACAGGTGAGAGATTAGACCGTTAGCTTAAAAATAGAATAGGCGGTTATGCTGTTGAAGCAGGGCGATCAAGCGGCGATCGTCCTGCTTATTTCATGCGTCAGCACAAAAAAATAGGTGAAAGGTAGGAGGGGGAAGGGGTAACAACGGCTATAAAGTCGTATCATCATCCGCTCTTGCTCGAAAAACTCTGAATACTGGCGCTAATGTCTATGCGATGCCCAGTTTGGCGGAAACGAAACATATGCGTAAGTGTTGGTACGCATATTGCCGCCATACTCTTTCTACGATTTTTAATAGCCCAATTATTTATTAATTAATGTTTGTCAAATATCTTGCTTCTTCGCAGAAAAATGTGTAGACTACGATAAGAGCCTATATTTAGTGTTTGATTAAGAGAGTACATACTAAATATGGATTGTTTACCTGAATATCATAGAGTAAATAAGGTGTCTGGTTGGACTTAAAAGGGAATCCGGTGCAATTCCGGAACTGTCCCCGCAACTGTAAGTGTGGACGAGATGGGCGTTGCCACTGTATTATGGATGTCTGAGAGTCGCTAATACGGGAAGGGCCCGCAGTAGGATGACACACAAGTCAGGAGACCTGCCTATTTGCTTAGTTTCGCATCTTCGGGGGATGAGAAGCGGGAACGACACGCTGCAGAGTGCTTGGTGAAGCAACAAGCGCTGTACTTTTTTGCTGTCGTTTTACGCTCATCTACCAGATTAGATGGGCTTTTTCTATAAAAAAAATGACAGAATCATGATTACAATGCTTCTAGCAATGGAGGGTCTCGGATGCGTATCGTATTTGACTCAAAGACCGGAAACGTGAAGCGCTTCGTCAAAAAGCTTGATCTCGATTGCATTCAAGTCGCTGAAGGGTTGACTGTCGATGAACCATTCGTCTTGATTACCTATTCGACTGGATTCGGACAAGCGCCTCAATCGACTTTGAAATTTTTGGAGAATAATGGCCACATGCTGCAAGGGGTGGTCTCCAGTGGTAATATGAATTGGGGCGAACTTTATGGCAAGGCAGCGGACCGTATTTCTGAAATGTACTCAGTTCCCGTATTGATGAAATTCGAGCTGAGCGGAACAAATAAAGATGTGGAGCGTTTTAAACAGGAGGTAAACGAAATTGTCGATGCAACTATCAAATTGGATTCAGCTTAACAATGAAATTATGGTGCTAAAGGATGGAAAGTATCAGTTTGAAAAAGATCGTGAGGCGGCTAGAAGCTATTTTGTCGATTATGTCAATCAAAACACGGTCTTCTTTCACGATTTGAGAGAAAAAATCGATTATCTCATTGAGCATGACTACTACGAACAGGAGCTGTTCGATAAATATAGTTTTGCTGAAGTCAAGAAGTTGTACGAGATGGTGTATCAGAAGAAGTTTAGATTTCCTTCGTTTATGAGCGCTTTTAAGTTCTACAACAACTACGCTATGAAAACGAATGACGGAACGAAGTTTTTGGAGCGTTACGAAGATCGCATTGCGGTCGTGTCCCTCTTCCTAGGCAACGGCGACATGAAAAAGTCGATGGAGTACGCGGATCTCTTTATTTCGCAGGAATACCAGCCGGCGACGCCGACCTTCTTGAATGCCGGGAAAAAGCGGCGCGGTGAATTGGTTAGCTGCTTCTTGCTCGAGATCGACGATTCGATGAATTCGATCGGATTCGCCATTAATTCGGCTCTGCAATTAAGTAAAATCGGCGGAGGCGTAAGCTTGAGCTTGAGCAAAATCCGCGCAGCCGACGAACAGATCAAAGGCTTGGACGGCAAAGCGAGCGGTGTGCTGCCGGTAATGAAATTGTTTGAAGATTGCTTCTCCTATGCGAATCAATTGGGCCAACGCGATGGCAGCGGGGTCGTGTACTTAAACATTTTCCATGCCGACATTCACGAATTTTTGGATACGAAAAAGATTAACAGCGACGAAAAAATCCGTATCAAAACGCTGTCGCTTGGCGTCGTAGCTCCGAATAAATTTTTCGAATTGGTAGAGAAAGACAAAGATATGTATCTCTTCTACCCTCATACGGTATACAAAGAGTACGGAATGCATCTGGACGATATGGACATCACCGCTATGTACGATGAGCTCGTCAACAACCCGAACGTCCGCAAGAAACGGGTCGTTGCCCGCGATTTGATCATTAAGATAGCTCAAATCCAGATGGAATCCGGTTATCCATACCTGATGTTCGTCGATAACGCCAATGAATATCATGCGCTGAAAGAAATCGGCCGCGTTAAATTTTCCAACCTGTGCAGCGAAATTGCGCAGTTAAGCGAAGTATCCACGATCAATGATTACGGTGAAGCGGATGTAATCAATCGCGATATTTCCTGTAACTTAGGCTCGCTTAACATCGTTAACGTGATGCAGAACAAACGGATGAAGGAGACGGTTCATCGTGCGCTGGACGCGTTGACCGAGGTGAGCGACCGCAGCGACATTTCGATTGTCCCTTCTGTAGCGAAGGCGAATCGCGAATTGCATTCCGTTGGGCTTGGGGCTATGAACCTGCACGGTTTTCTCGCTTTGAACAAAATCGCTTATGAATCGAAGGAAGCCATCGATTTCGTGCGCACCTTCTTCATGATGCTCAACTTCTACTCGCTGGAGCGGTCGATGCTGATTGCGAAGGAGCGAGGCGTGACATTTAAGGATTTCGAAAAGAGCGAATATGCGAATGGATCTTATTTCGAGCGGTACCTCAACACGGACTATTCGCCGCGGACGGAAAAAGTGGCTGCCTTGTTCGAAGGCATGGACATCCCGACTCACGATGATTGGGTGAAGCTGAAGGAGCAAGTGGCTCAATACGGCGTCTACCATGCTTACCGCTTGGCGATTGCGCCGACGGGGTCGATATCTTATCTGCAATCGTCAACCGCTTCGATCGCGCCGATTACGCAGAAGATCGAGGAACGCGAATATGGGGATTCCAAAACGATATATCCGATGCCGTTCTTGAATGAGGACAACTTCTTCTATTACAAAGAAGCTTATGATATGGATATGTTCAACCTAATCGATCTGGTTGCAGAGGTGCAAGTTCATATCGATCAAGCGATATCGACTATCTTGTACGTCAAAGACGATTTGACGACGAGAGATTTGGCTATGTATTACATTTATGCCCAGAAGAAAGGGTTAAAGACACTCTATTATACGCGTACGAGAAAAAGAACAATCGACGAATGCGTAAGCTGCGTCGTCTAAGCACGGAAAATGCGCAGATATGCATCATGAATGATGAACTGCTTTGATTGTGCCAGTGGTGTCGTTAGAAGGAGGACATATTGATGAATAAGTTTGAAGCGGTGAATTGGAATGCTCCGGAAGCCGACTATACCGAGCTCCTGTGGACCCAGAACACCTCGCAGTTCTGGTTGGATACCGAAATTCCGATTTCGAAGGACTTGAAATCTTGGGTAAAGCTAAGCCAGAACGAAAAGCTGACTTTTATGCGAGTATTGGGCGGATTGACGCTGCTTGATACGGAGCAAGGAAACGTCGGCATGCCGATGATTGCGCAGCACGTAGCTGACAAGCAGAAGAAGGCAATCCTTATTTTCCAAGCGGCCATGGAAGAGATCCATGCCAAAAGCTACAGCACGATCTTTACGACGGTAGCCAGCTCGGAGATGATTAACGATACGTTCGAATGGGTGAAGGAAGACAAGCATTTGCAGTACAAAACTTCCAGAATCGATTCGTACTACAAAAATATACAAGACGGCGGCAACCTGAGCCTCTATCAGGCGATGGTCGCTTCGGTATTTCTGGAAAGCTTCTTGTTCTATTCGGGCTTCTTCTATCCGTTATATTTGGCAGGCCAGGGAAAAATGGTGGCGAGCGGCGAGATTATTAAGCTCATCGTGCGGGACGAGAGCGTACATGGCGTCTTTGTCGGCTTGCTGGCTCAGGAAGTATTCCAGCAATTGAGCGGTGAAGAGCAAGCAGCGGCTGCCCGCTTTGTGCAAGATTTGTTGAACGACCTGTATAAAAATGAACTCGAGTATACCGAGAAGCTCTATGATCCGATCGGATTGACCCATGAGGTCAAGAAGTACATTCGTTACAATGCGAACAAAGCTTTGATGAACCTTGGGCTTGAGCCTGTATTCGAAGAGGAAGAGGTCAACCCGGTCGTTCTGAACGGGATCAGAACCCAGACGACGACGCACGATTTCTTCTCCACGAAGGGACAAGGCTATCAGAAGGGCAAGGTCGAGCCATTGCATGATGAAGATTTTGATCTTCTGAATCGCCGTGTGCTGGAGTCGAATAAGCTCGGAATCTAGTCATACAGCAAGCACAAAAATCCTCCCTCATACGGAGGATTTTTGTGTTGCGGAGCACCTATACAAGCGGGGATGGATCCAGTACAATGTCCATGTAAGTAAATCCTATTTGGTAGAGGCTTCCATCATGGAATTGTATGACGATTGTTTTGTATAATAGGTACAGGCAGTAGAATGATGCAGATTAACCCATAGGGAGGATACATGCTATATGAAATTCAGTGAGTATCAATATGAGCGTCCCAATATTCAAGCTGTTGAACAGCAGTTTAAAGAACTATTGAGCGCCTTCAATACGGCGAAGAGCTTAGAAGAGCAGGATCGCGCCATGGCTGCTATCAATAAGCTGCGCAGCGAAATCGATACCCAGAGCCAAATTGTCGGCATTCGCCATTCCGTAGACACGACGGACGCGTTCTATAAGGCGGAGCAGGATTATATGGACGAGGTCGGTCCGGTCATCCAAGAATACATAACAGACTATTATCGCGCGTTGGTCAACTCGAAGTTCAGAACGGAGTTGGAAGGCAAGTGGGGCAGTCAATTGTTTGCCTTGGCGGAGCTGTCCTTGAAGACGTTCCATCCCGATATTATAGAAGATTTACAGCAAGAGAATAAGCTTGCGACGGAATATTCCCAGCTTATCGCTTCCGCGAAAATCCAGTTCGAAGGCGAAGAGCGGACTTTGGCGCAGTTGACGCCGTTCGAGCTGTCCACCGATCGGGAGCTGAGACAGCGGGCATCCGAATCCAGATATCAGTTCATGGCGGAAAATGAAGCGTCGTTCGATCGCATTTACGATGATATGGTGAAGGTGCGCACGAAGATTGCGAAGAAGCTTGGCTATAACAATTTCGTGGAGCTTGCTTATGACCGGATGAACCGTACCGATTACAACGCTGCCATGGTCGCGGGCTTCCGCAACCAAGTGTTGGAGCAGATCGTTCCCGTCGCCACGAAGCTGAAGGAACGCCAGCGCAACCGGATTGGCGTCGACCAATTGCGGTATTTTGATGAAGGCTTCAGCTTCAAGACAGGAAATGCGACACCAAAAGGTGACCCGGATTGGATTCTCCAAAATGGCGCGAAAATGTACGCTGAGTTATCTCCGGAAATGAACGAGTTCTTTACGTTCATGATGGATAACGAGCTGATGGACTTGGTCAGCAAGAAAGGCAAGCAGAGCGGGGGCTACTGCACGTATTTGAGCGAGCACGGAGCGCCGTTTATATTCTCGAATTTTAATGGCACCTCCGGCGACATCGACGTATTGACTCACGAAGCGGGTCATGCGTTCCAAGTGTACGAGAGCAGACATTTCGAAGTGCCGGAATATAACTGGCCTACTTATGAAGCGGCGGAGATTCACTCCATGAGCATGGAATTTTTCACTTGGCCGTGGATGGAATTGTTCTTCAAGGAAGACACGGATAAATACCTGTTTGATCATCTGGCATCTGCTCTGACCTTTATTCCTTATGGTGTCAGCGTGGATGAATTCCAGCATTTCGTATATGAGAATCCGGAAGCGACTCCGGCGGAACGCAAAACCGCTTGGCGCAATATCGAGAAGAAGTATTTGCCGCACCGGAATTACGAGGGCAATGACTATTTGGAGCGCGGCGGCTTCTGGCACAAGCAGGGCCACATTTTCCAATCGCCATTCTACTATATCGATTACACATTGGCCCAACTGTGCGCATTCCAGTTCTGGAAGCGGATGAACGAGGATTGGAAGCCGGCATGGACCGACTACCTGAGATTGTGCCAGGCTGGGGGCAGCCACTCTTTTACGGGCTTAGTGAAACTGGCTGGCTTGACTTCTCCGTTCGAGAATGGCTGTGTGGCGTCTGTCATCGGCGAGATCGAAGCATGGTTGAACGGGGTAGATGACACGGTATTGTAAGCTGAGCTGAATATAGCAATTCCAACAAGGCCGCATGCGTTGAACGCATTGCGGCTTTTTTCTGAATAAGTCTGACTGCCGTATAAACCACTCCGCTTGTCCCGCAGCATCTGACTTTTCTTATCCAATAGGCTTACTCAGAAGGTTGGAAGGGCTATTGTGTACTTAACAGCATTTAGCCTCACTCTCCCCTTAACTCAGCAACAAACCAATGTTGAAGAAACGAATGTATTTCTGATTGAAAGGGAGAATGAAGCAAAGGCATATGAAGAGTATATGGTCCATAGTGAAAAACTTCGTAATTGTCGTGCTAAATCTAATCGGAGAGTTGTGGGTCAGCCCATTCCGGAAAAATGCGTTCTACGATCCATATCCCCGGAATTTGAGCAGGGCTGGATATGCCGTATTTGTAACGACGGGGCAGAACTTCGGCAGAGATGAAGACGATAAAATTGTCATCGCTGACAGCTTGCAGGATTTTGTCATTCTGCTTATTTATCTGCAGCGCGTCGAGACAATCAATGAAGAGTCGTACACGCTTGGTGCCGAATATATTCCGGCAAAATGAGACTGTTCAATTATAGTGATGATTGCGTGATCGTCATCCCTGCCTGCGGAACGAATTCAATCCGATATTCACATTCCTTGTCTGCAATGGTTACGGCCGAGAATCCTGGTTGTTCCCGCTCTTGCTGGAGCAGTCGGATCCCGCCTCTGTCGAGCTGCCACTCATATGCCTCTTCGCCAGTGCGAACAGGCGCCGATAAATGATAGACCTGCCGGTACCGCTCCACCGAAGCAGCTGCATTAGCGGAATAGATGGGCTAGTTCTTCCGTACGAACGCCCAATTGTAAGTAAAATTGAATTTTTCTCACTCGTACGACGTCTGCGGCGTCATATTCTCTGTAGCCGCTCTCCGTCCGCACAGGAGAGAGCAGCTCTTTTTCTTCGTAATATCGCAAGGAGCGAATGCTGACTCCAGTCAGACGTGACAGGTCACTGATGCGCATCTGTTATAAGCCCTTTCACGGGCCCGGTAATGTCATGATAAAGTATAACATCATGTGAGGGTCAAGCACGGGTTAGTCGATTCCATACCGTCAGACAGGAATAGAGTTAAAGCGTTTACATAATTTGTAGTTTATGCCTATAGTCAAAAGAGGCCTTGTTCCCTTACATTAGTGGAGTAGTCATCTATTCCCATTTATTAAGGAGGCATGAATGATGTTGAGTCGAAGTTATCCGTATTCTGGCAAGTTTTTGCGGCGCATGAGCGCGCTCATGTTAGGAACCTCGCTGCTCATTGCTCCGCTCGGGGCCGCGGTTGGAGCTGAAGAGGCCGCCATGGTGCAAGGAAGCGAGCCTATCGCTGAACAATTGGGCACCGGGGCTGCGGCAGCTGAGGCATGGTCGGCAGAGAAAAGTTACGCGGCAGGAAGCATTGTTACTTATAATGGCAAGCAATACCGCGCGAAATGGTGGACGCAAAACGACGTTCCGGATAAGCCGGCAGCCAATCCGTGGGAAACGCCGTGGGAGCTTATCGGCGACGATCCGGGCAATCCCGGCGGGGGTGAATCCGATACGGAAGCGCCAACGGCTCCATCTGGTCTTCATGCATCGGCTAAAAGTTCAAACGCTATAACATTGAGCTGGGAAGCAGCGACAGACAATATCGGCATTGCAAAGTATGACGTGTACCGGAACGGAACCTTTCTCGCTTCGGTGACTGCCTTATCTTATGCAGACAGCGGATTGCAAGCGGATACATCATACACATACACCGTAAAAGCCTACGATGCAGCCGGCAATGGAACGGCTAGCGCGGAGCTGAGCGTGCGGACGGATGCTGCCGGAACCGATCTCGGGGTCGGGCAGAGCCGGATATTAACGGACGAGCAAATTGCGTCGCTATGGCAAGGCATCGATCCGCAGTATGCTCCGGACAAAGCGGCGCAAGCCGTGCAAGCTGCACTGTCGAAAGCGCAATTCGAAGAGCTGTTCCCATTGCGCATCGGATCGCCGGAATGGCATCAGGTTGCGAACGGAAAACCGTATTATCGCGCCGATCAAACCGATTATTACTCCTATGACAATTTAATAGCAGCCGTGCGCGATGTAGCGAATATCAAGTATAAAATCGAAATGCGGGAAGGTTCGGCATGGCTGCAGCGGATTAGCCGTCTGGACAAAGCGCAGAAGAAGGAAACGCTCTTGCTGGAAACGTCAGGCTTTAACGACGACTGGGCAGCCGCGAAGCCGATTCTGACCCGGATTGTCGACTTTGGCTCGTTCCTGAAGGAAGGAGCAGACAAGGACAAAAAACGTGAGCTTGCCGCTTTCTTGGCCAATATTGCTCATGAAACGGGCGGAGGCTGGGCGACCGCTCCGGGAGGAGAACTGCGATGGGCCCTCTATTGGAATGAAGAAGTCAGCTATATCGGGGGTAATGGCGGGATTGGGTATGTAGATGGGGCAAACAAGGACTTTCCTCCTGTGTCCGGCAAATCATATCACGGACGCGGGCCGATTCAATTAAGCTGGAATTATAATTATGGATTATTCAGTTCAATTATTTATGGCGACAAGCAAGTGCTGCTCAACGAGCCGGAACGCATCACGGCGGATGGGAAGCTCGGGTTCATGACGGCGATTTTGTTCTGGATGACGCCGCAATCGCCGAAGCCATCCTGTCACGACGTGATGGTGGGCAACTGGGTGCCTTCGGCTGAGGAGATTGCCAAAGGCTTGAACCCGCCGGGCTTCGGAGTGACGATTATGGTCATCAACGGGGGACAGGAAGGCAACCTCGGCGAGAGTGACGTTCGCATTGCTCGCAGAGCGGGGCACTATCGCGACATTACGGCGAAGGAGGGCGTGGATATCACGGGCGAGAAGCTCGATACGCTTGGCATGCGGCCGTTTTAGGAAATGAAATGCCTCTTCGACCGGAATCTTTTCCGGTTGGAGAGGTTTTTTTGAGTGAGATGATGCTCATATCATGGTAAAGTGATTACATATCCAAAATTTGAACAGGAGGTCATGCACTAATGATCAAAAGACGAATCACAGCCGAGGATTTGTATCGATTTACTTGGGTGAGCGACCCGGCGATCCGTCCTGCCGGCGGCACGATTGCCTATGTATCCAAGACCGTAAATGAAGACAAGAGCGGGTACCGCTCACGCATCTGGCTGACGGATGGGGATGGGAGCGCACAGCGGGAATTCACGCGCGGCGAACACGATTCGGCGCCTGCTTGGTCGCCGGACGGCTCCAAGCTGGCTTTTCTCCGCAAGGACGGACAGAAGAACCAAGTTTGGTTCATCGATGCGGACGGTGGAGAAGCGTACGCCGTTACGAAGGCCGGAGAGGGAGTCAGCGCCTTCGCTTGGTCGCCAGACGGACAAGCCCTTTTGTATACGGCAAAAGCAGAGCCGGACATGCAGGCGAAAGGCGATGATGCAACAGCCGAACGGGATGACTCGCCTAAGCCGGGAAAGCAAGCGCTCGTCGTGGATCGGATGAAGTCCAAAGCCGACGGTTCCGGCTTATGGGATGGCAAGAGAGCGCATTTGTTTGTGCACGACATTGAAAAAGCGAGTGACAACGCGATAACGTCCGACCACTTTGATGTGACCGATTTTGCTTGGTCCCCGAGCGGAGACGCGATCGTGTTCGCAGCTAAAATTCCAGACGATGCATCGAGAGATGCCGATCTTGTGTTAACGAACGATCTGTTTGCCGTCGGACGGAATGGAGGAGCGTTCCGCAGACTGACGAAGGCCGGAATGTCCGTCAGCAAGCCGGCGTTCTCGCCCGATGGCAGCCGCATCGCCTTTTTCGGCCACGAATATTCGCATGGCAATGCAACGACGACACAGATTTACACCGCTGTGTATCCCGGTGGAGAAATCAACTGCTTGACAGGCGGATTGGATCTGACTATGGGGAATGCGGCAGTCACGGATATGAAAATGGCGGGGTCCTCGGGTCCTATTTTCAGCCGGGACGGGCAATCCGTCTATGCGATCGTGACGACGGAAGGTAATGTCCATGTCGGCCGCTTCGGCGTGGACGGCAGCCATGAGATGCTGACGTCGGGTCCGCGGGAAATCATTCAGATCGCGTATGCCGGAAGCGGCAACGAACTCGTTCTGGTTGCATCGGATACGCAGCGGCCGGGAGAACTGTACCGCTTGCATGCAGAGAGCAAGCAGGAAGTGCAATTAACGCGGAGCAATGCGGCACTCCTGGAGGAACTGGAGCTGAGCAAGCCCGAATCGTTCTGGTTCGAAGCGTCCGACGGCGAAAAGGTGCAAGGCTGGATCTTGCCTCCGGTCGGGCTGGAGACAGGGAAGAAGGCGGCCACCATCCTCGAGATACATGGAGGACCGCACGCCATGTATGTGAACTCCTTCATGCACGAGTTCCAACTGCTGGCCGCACAAGGTTACGCGGTCATCTATTGCAATCCGCGCGGCGGGCATGGCTATGGCCAAGAGTTCGTCAATGCGTGCCGCGGTGATTACGGCGGACGCGATTATTTGGATGTAATGGAATTGGTTGATTATGCCGTATCCCATTACAGCTATGTGGACGAGCAGCGCCTTGGCGTGACGGGCGGCAGCTACGGCGGATTCATGACCAACTGGATCGTGGGTCATACGAACCGGTTCAAGGCAGCCGTAACGCAGCGTTCCATCTGCAACTGGCTCTCATTCTACGGCGTAAGCGACATCGGGTATTTCTTCACTGAAGACCAGATCGGCGGCCAGCCGTGGGAAGAGCCGGAGAAGCTGTGGAAGCATTCCCCGCTTGCTTATGTGAAGCAAGTGGAGACGCCGCTGCTAATCTTGCACGGAGAAGAGGATTTGCGCTGCCCGATCGAGCAAGCGGAGCAGCTGTACGTCGCCTTGAAGCGTCTGGGTAAGAAGACGCAGCTCGTGCGGTTTCCGGGCGCGAATCATGATCTGTCCCGCAGCGGACATCCTGAGCTGCGGGTGGAACGGCTGAACCGAATCGCCGGATGGATGAACGGATTGCTTCAAGCGTAGGGCCTAGCCACCGCAATTCAATTTGCTCCCAACATGAATTTTCCAGTTGCAGCCATAAGGGGAAAGGGTGTAACTATGGCGAACATTTTCATGTTAGTCTATAATAAGCACCTATCGTCTTAGACGATGTCATGACTGAATTTTTGGGGGAATATCTTATGATGAAATATGGCATGTATATTGACGGTCAATGGGCCGATGCAGATAAGACAATAGAGGTCATCAATCCAGCGACGAGACAAGTTGTGGGCACGGTCCCGTTCGGCGGCGGCGATCAGGCGAAGCTGGCGGTTGACGCAGCATATGAAGCTTACCGGAGCTGGTCCAAGACGACGGCAGACGAACGGAGCAAGTTGCTGAAGAACTGGCATAGGCTCATTGAAGCGCATACGGACGAATTGGCGCGCATCATGACGATGGAGCAGGGAAAGCCGCTGCAGGAAGCGATCGGGGAGATTCGGTATGCCAATCAATATATCGAGTGGTATGCGGAAGAAGCGAAGCGAATATATGGGGAGACCATTCCCGCTTCATCTCCGAATAAGCGGATGATCGTGCTGAAGCAGCCGGTCGGGGTCGTCGCGGCGATTACGCCGTGGAACTTCCCCGCGGCGATGATTGCACGTAAAGCGGCGCCTGCCTTGGCAGCCGGCTGTACGGTCGTTGTTAAGCCGTCCGAAGAAACGCCGTTCACCGCGCTCAAGCTTGCCGAATTGGCTGATGAAGCCGGCATCCCGCGCGGCGTCTTGAACGTGGTGACGGGGGACCCGGCAGCCATTGCGGCCGAGTGGCAGCGAGATGCGCGCGTACGCAAGCTGTCGTTCACCGGCTCCACGCATGTAGGCAAGCAATTGATGCGGGGCGCGGCAGATACAGTGAAGAAGGTCTCGCTAGAACTGGGCGGCCATGCTCCATTTATCGTTACGGAGCACGCGGATCTCGAAATGGCGGTGGAAGGGGCGATTGCGTCCAAATTCCGCAATGCGGGTCAAACGTGCGTATGCACGAACCGGATATATGTTGCCGCGCCTATCGCCGATGAGTTTACCCGCAGGCTCGCCGACCGGACGTCACGCTTGCAGGTTGGGGACGGCATGCTGGATACGACGGACATCGGGCCGCTGATCAACGAGCGGGCGGTAGGCAAAGTGAAGGCGCATATTGCCGATGCCATCGCCAAAGGCGGACGAGTCGTTGCCGGCGGTCACGCAGCAGAGGATAGAGACGGGTACTTCATCAAGCCAACCGTTATCGCGGACGCGACGGACGAGATGCTGTGCATGCAGGAGGAGACATTCGGCCCGCTTGCTCCGGTAGCGGTGTTCCAATCGCTGGAGGAGGTCGTCCGGCGTGCGAATGAATCGCCATACGGTCTTGCGGCATACGTGTACACCGAGAACATTCGGGAGGCGGTAACGATTGCGGAAAGCTTGGAATATGGCATTATCGGCGTGAATGACGGGGCTCCCTCGGCAGCGCAGGCGCCGTTCGGCGGCTTGAAGGAGAGCGGCTTGGGCCGGGAAGGCGGTCATTTCGGAATGGAGGAGTATTTGGAAATCAAATATATTTCTTTGGGGATATGACATCCGGCTCATGATTATAATCTGTATAAGAAGGGAGCGATCGCCTTTTCAAGCGATCGCTCCCTCTTTCGCATTGCAGAGGCTTACGGAAGAGCCCGTCCTCTCGAACTGACATAGAGACGGAACCATTCTTCGCGGGACAACGTCACATTGACGGCGTCCCCGCAAGCCCGGATACGCGCTGGATGGACTGTGCCGATGACAGGCTGAATGCCGGCAGGGTGCTTTATCAACCAAGCGAGGATGATCGCTTCCGGTGTCGTGTTTTTCTCTTCCGCCATCTGCTGCACCAATGTCGCTGTCGCTTGAATGGATTCAGGCTGATCGTGAGTGGAACGGCCAGAAAATATTCCTTGTGCGAGCGGTCCCCACGCTTGGATTTGAATGTTCTCCAAGCGGCAGAATTCCATCGTTCCCTCGGGGAAAATATCGGCAGCGGCCGCAGCTTGATTCACATGGACACCTGCGTCCAGCCAGCCAATCTTGGCGAGGCTCATCTCCAGTTGATTGATGATGAATGGCTCATCGCAAGATGCCTGCAGGAGGCGAATCTGCCCGGCGCTCATATTCGACACTCCGAATGCGCGGACCTTGCCGGACGCTTTCAATTGGTGAATGGCGCTCGCGACTTCGTCCGGATCCATCAGCGGATCCGGCCGGTGGAGCAGCAAAAAGTCGAGGTAATCGACGCCAAGGCGGGATAGGATGCCGTCTACGCTGGCAAGAATATGCGGTTCGGAGAAATCGTACCGTCCCGGGATATCCCCCTCGGCGAAGCGAATGCCGCACTTGGATTGGATGAAGATGCGTTCCCGCAATTGCGGTTTTTCCTTGAGCACCTCCCCGAATACTTGTTCCGCTTTGCCCCATGTATAAATATTGGCATGGTCAAACATATTGATGCCGCTGTCAAGAGCGGCCTCCATGGCTTCGTGGGCTTGCTTCACATGTTCGGCGGCATACGGCTCGTTATTCCAGCCTCCACCCAGCCCCATGCAGCCGAGCGCGAGACGGCTGACCGGATAGCCGCTGCGTTGTAATGGTATTGTGGTCACATGCAGTCACTCCATCGTCTGTAGTCTATGAGACAAGTTGCATGGATAGTTTACTACAGTTAGCGGCCCGTTGCTATCTTGAATCGGCACCATGCCGATTGGCGCGAGTCAAGCGCTCGTCCACCGGACGCGCAAATTGATATGCGTAATCATAAATCGATTCCAACTGTTTCGCCATATATTCGGGAGAATGAGGGGTATCCTGCTCCAGCCAGTTCACCAATACCCCCAGATGGGCGAACAGAACGTAGTGGGTCACAATCTCTTTGTTAATGCCGTTCATGGCGCGTGGCGTCAGCTTCAACTCTTCAAAGGCTTGGCTGAATTGCTTGAGCAGCATGTCCATGAAGCGGTTGTGAAAATACGTTCTGGCATGATCCCCGAACATGGTTTTGTAAAAATCGCTATGATGCTGAAAATGGGAGAACAATCTGATAACTTGCTGTTCCGGGTATTTCCGGGCCATGTTCCGCCTCTCATTTTCGGTTGGCCCGACAGTTTTTGCGAGCTCTTCCAGTATGTCGTCTACGCTTCGTTCGAACAGATCGTATTTGTCTTGATAGTGCAAATAGAATGTTCCCCGGTTAATGTCTGCTCGTTCGGCAATGTCCTGCACCGTTATTGCCCCGAACTCTTTTTCGTTCATCAATTCGATAAGCGCGCGTCTTATTTTCCTTTTCGTTCTTTTAACCCGCCGATCCGCTGTATTGGACATCGAACATCACCTTCTCGTTTACGAATAATTTACATTTAATCAACAATTCGGCTCCCTTTGTACGGTAATGAACAGAAGACGGCAAACTGCGTATTGAACAAATAACAGCTCTTGGTAAAATTATAAACATCCAATTGGATGATAATCAACAATACATTCATTATCTAGTATTTGTGGCTATTTTAACCTATTGCTAAGGAGTTGAAGCCGTTGTTGCCTTTTGTCATGAATTTGGAGAAAGTAAATCGGACCCATTTGCAAATCGTCGGGGGAAAAGGTTCCAATCTGGGAGAACTGCTGCAAGCAGGATTTTCCGTTCCGCCTGGAGTCTGCGTTGCTACTTCCGCCTATGACGCGGTAGTGGGACAATCGGCTCAGATGGATTCCTTCTATGAAGAGCTCGACCGCTTGACCGTTCAGGATAGGGAAGAGATACGGCGTGTAAGCCGGCGGATACAGCAGCATATCATCGGCCTGGGTATCCCGAGTGACTTGAAGGAAGACATTCTAGGCGCATGGAGAGAATTGGGCGACAATAATGTGTATGCCGTTCGTTCCAGTGCGACGGCGGAGGATTTGCCGACAGCCTCCTTTGCCGGACAGCAGGATACTTTCCTGAATGTAAAAGGGGAACGGCAGCTGTTCGATGCCATTCGGCAATGCTGGTCATCTCTATTCTCCGAACGAGCCCTTGCATACCGGATGAAGAACGGATTCGATCATCGCTCGGTCCGGCTTGCCGTCATCATCCAGCATTTAATCGTGCCTGACGTGTCAGGGGTGATGTTCACGGCCGATCCGATTACAGGCAACCGCAGCATCATCTCGATTGATGCGAGCTTCGGGCTGGGTGAAGCGCTCGTATCGGGTCTGGTTAATCCCGACTTGTATCAAGTCAAACAAGGCGTCATCGTGAAAAGACAGGTATCGTGCAAGCAGGAGGCTGTGTTTCCGCTCGCCGAGGGAGGCACGGTTGTCGAACGTCTTCCCGAACAGAAGCAGAAGCAGCAGGCGCTGTCCGACGAAGAGATTGTGGAGCTGGCCCGACTGGGCAAGCGGATTCAAGCTCATTACGGATCGGAGCAAGATATTGAATGGTGTCTGTCCTGCGGACAATTCTTCATCGTTCAGGCCAGGCCGATTACTTCAATCTTCCCGATACCTAACGCGCCGGACGACGGGCTGCATGTTTATTGCTCGTTCGGCCACCTGCAAATGATGACGGATACGATGTCACCTGCTGGAATTTCGGTCTGGAAGATACCGAATGAACGGGCTTCCGCCGGGGATGAACGCGTGGAATCGTTGGTAGAAGCGGGTGGAAGACTGTTCGTCGATATAACGGGTTCACTGCAATCCGACTTGGCCCGCAAGGTGATGCTGCGGGTAATAGACAAGATGGACGCCTTGATAGGCAGCGCGGCCAGACAAATCCTGCATCGCTTTCCAATCAAGGAAGGGCCCTCCCCAGACGCGGATCCAATGGCGGAGATGATTCCCCCGCTTGCGACGCAAGTGCTGAAGGACATGTTGGAGGGGGATGGCCAGGCGGCTTACGCGGAGGTCGAGGGAAATGCGGAGCGCCGCGTGGAGATGTGCCGGCAGCGTTTGAACGAATGCGGCGGAGCCGAAAAAATTACGTTTATTCAGCAGAATTGCCAGTCTTTATTTGAAAGCTTGATGCGCGATGACTTTCACTATATGATGGCGTCCGTGGTCGCGCAGCATCTGCTCGAACTGCTGGCGAAATGGTGGACATTCGATGGCGGCGAGCTCATCACGCTGAATAAATCACTTCCTTTCAATGTCACGGGCGAGATGGGGCTGGAACTGGGGGACTTGGCGGATATGGCCCGTGCCTGCCCGGAGCTGGCGGCGTATTTGAGGAACGCGGCTGAGGATGGATTTATGGAGGGGCTGGACACGGTTGCCGGAGGCTCGGAATTCAAATCGGCTTTCGAACAGTGGCTGGAACGATACGGCGCCCGTTGCCCGGGCGAGATCGACATCGTCAGAACGCGTTGGTCGGAACGGCCGTATATGCTTATCTCCTCGATCGTGGGTCATCTGGACAGCGTCAAGCACGGAGAGCACCGCGAGCGCTTCCGGCAAGGGGAACTGGAAGCCGATGCGGCAGCCAGACGCATTCTTTCACAAGTCCGCAGCATGGAAGATGGAGCGTTCAAGGAGCGGATCGTGTCCAGGCTGATTACCGTCTATCGCAGCTTCATGGGCTTGCGGGAGCATTCTAAGTTCGTGCTGGTTCGGCATTTGGAGCTCTATAGGCGAGCGGTGATAGAGTTAGGCGATGAGTTCGCGGCACGGGGCGTCCTTGGCGAACGGAGCGATATTTTTTTCCTGACCTTGCCTGAAATGAAGGATGTCATCACCGGCACATTCGAACAAGACGTTCAATTGCTGATCGCTGCCCGCAAGGATAGCTATAAGCACTATCAGCGGCTGCGGCCGCCGCGAGTCATAACGAGCGAAGGGGAGATTATCGAGGGCAGGCTGGACGGCGGCGATGCGCCGGAAGGCTCCTTAATTGGAACGCCGGTCTCTCCGGGCATCGTCGAGGGCAGAGCCAGAGTCGTGCTCGATCCGAGCACGGCTGCGCTTAAAGAAGGCGAGATTCTGGTAGCGCCGTTTACCGATCCAGGCTGGACACCGCTGTTCCAGCAAGCGAAGGGGCTCGTCACAGAGATCGGAGGCATGATGACGCATGGCGCGGTCATCGCCCGCGAGTACGGCATGCCTGCCGTCGTCGGGATCGAGCATGCGACGACGCTCATCCGAGATGGCGCGTTGATTCGATTGGACGGCACCAAAGGACATGTGCTCGTGCTGCAAGAAGCGCATAGTATGGCCTAATCACCTCATTAATATGCGCAGGAACCGCGATTTGCCTGAAAAAGGCATGGCGCGGTTCTTTTTTTATGAGCTGAAATGTGCCAATATAGTCGTGAGGGGATGAGTGAATGTTCAACGATTTCAAGCTCATGGATGGGCGCCCTGCTTACGTTCAGGTTAAGGACTATATAAAGGAATTGATATATAAAGGAATTTTGCGTTCCGATCAGAAGCTCCCTTCGACCCGCGAGTTCGCAGCGCTGTGGAAGCTGAGCCGCAATACGGTGATTACGGCGTATCGGGAACTGGAGGACGAAGGACTCGTCCATTCCGTTGCCGGCAAAGGCAGCTATGTCTCGCAGGAGGTCGTGCCTTCCGCAGACAGCGCGCGGTTGGAATGGAAGGAAATGATCGGAGATTGCGCCCGCACGGCCGAGGAGCTTGATCTCATGAAGCACGGCGTCCGTTGGGAGAAGGGGATGATTTCCTTCACCAGCATTGCGCCGGATGAGAAGCTGTTCGATTTGCATAATGTGAAGCGGGCCTTTCTGGACCGGATGTCGCTGGAAGGCGAGATTTTGCTGAACTACGGATATGCGAAAGGCTATAAGCCGTTAATCGACTATTTGCTGCGGTATATGGAGACGAAGGGCGTGGATTTGACCGGAAAAGATCTGCTCGTGACGAACGGATTTACAGAAGGATTCGACCTCGTCCTGTCTGCCATGGGCAAGCCGCATCGGCGCGTGCTCTGCGAGAATCCGACCCATCATACCGCCATCAAGCTGTTCAAGATGCACGGCATGGAGATCAAGGGAATCGGCATGGAAGAGGACGGCTTCCGGTTAGGAGAGTTGGAACAGGCTCTGGCGCAGCAGTCATTCGACTTGGCTTACCTCATTCCGTCCTATCATAATCCGACAGGCATTGTCATGTCCCCGGAGAAGCGGATGGAAGCGCTGCGTCTATTCGGGCATTATCGAATCCCGGTCATCGAGGATGGCTTCAATGAGGAACTGCGCTACTCCGGCTCGCACGTCGCTCCGCTCATCGCCTGCGGGGGCAGCGGCAACAACGTTGTCTATATCGGCAGCTATTCCAAGGTGCTGTTCCCGGGCATTCGCGTAGGCTGGGTGCTGGCGGATCGCGAACTCGTCGATTATTTGGAAAGCATGAAGCGGGCGCGGAGCATTCATACATCTACATTGGATCAAGCGGTGTTGTATCAATACTTGCATAACGGTAATTTCGAGAAGTATATCAAGCGGGCCAGAAATGCATACAAGCACAAATATGAATTGGCCGTTCAATGGTGCAAGGAGCACATTCCTTATACGAGGCTGAGCGGCGACGGAGGACTGCATCTATTTATTGAATTGAATGATTCCTTGCCGGCGCGCGATGTGCTCGCTGCGTGTGTGCGCCGGGGCGTGGTTTTCACGCCAGGAGATATTTTTCATACCGATGGGTTCGGTGCCAATACATTCAGACTCGGCTTCTCGCGTGTTTCTGAGGGAGAATTGGAGAAAGGCATCGCAACGATAGGCGAGACGGTTAGGCAGCTGATGCGGGAGGGTTTGTGATGAAAGCAATGAAAGTCGGCGTTATTATGGGAGGAGTCTCATCAGAGCGCCAGGTGTCGCTTATGACGGGGAAGGAAATTATGGCTCATTTGGATGACAAATATGAAGCCGTACCGATAGAGCTGAATTCGAAGGAAGAGCTTATTGACAAAGTCAAAGAGGTGGACGTCGCCGTGCTGGCGCTGCACGGCAAATACGGCGAGGACGGAACGGTGCAAGGCACGCTGGAGACGCTAGGCATTCCATATACAGGCGGCGGCGTCTTATCGAGCAGCTTGTGCATGGACAAAGAATTGACGAAAAAAATCATCCGCTTCGAGGGAATTCCGACGCCGGACTGGATGTTGATTACCTCGCTCGATGAGCTCGACACTGCGGAAGTCGGCAAGCGGCTCGGCTATCCCGTCGTCGTGAAGCCGAATACGGGCGGCTCCAGCATCGGCGTTCAGATTGCCGACCGCGCGGACAGTCTGCGTCAAGCGGTGGCAGATGCGCTTCAATGGGACCGGGAAGTGCTGCTGGAGCAATATATTGGCGGCGACGAAATTACGTGTGCCGTACTGAACGGAACAATGCTGCCGATCGTGTCTATCCGGGCCAATGCGCATTTCTTCGATTATTCGTCCAAGTATGATGACGGCGGGGCGGCAGAGGAAGTCGTCGAACTGCCTGAGTCATACGATAAGGCGGTTCGTGAGGCAGCTCTCCGAATTTATAAAGCAACGAAGTGCAGCGTATATGCCCGTATCGACATGATGATCAAAGACGGGATTCCCTATGTATTGGAAGTGAACACGCTGCCGGGATTGACGAAGAACAGCTTGCTGCCGAAGAGCGCCCAAGCGGCGGGCATTTCTTACAGCCAGCTGCTGGATGAAATCATTACGCATTCTTTGCGGGAACGAACACAAGAAGAAGCAGGTCTCCTCGGGCGATAACGCCCGGAGATCTGCTTCTTCTGTTTAGCCTGTCTTATTGCAAATTCATAACGCGGTACAGAATGAGTGCCGCTTGCGCCCGTGTGGACGTGCCTGCCGGATCGAACTTGTTGCCGTTGGTTCCTTTAATCAAGCCTTTGCTTACGGCGAAGACAACAGCCGCTTTGGCGTCCTTCGAGATGAGCGCTTCATCTTTGAAGCCGAGTGACGCGCCGAACTGCGACAGGTCTGCCCCCAGCGCTTGCGCGAGCATAACGACCATTTGCTGGCGGGTCAACGGATCGCGGGCGCCCGGTTCTGTAATCCGGTCTTCCCATGTCTTGCCGTTGTCCGTCAAACGATCGAGCAACGTAGCGAACTCCGCCTGCGTTACCATATCGTTCGGCTTGAACGTACCCGTGCCGTCTTTGCCGCGCAGCAGCTCGTGCGCCGCGATGACTTCAATCTCGTCCTTGGCCCAATGGGCAGCGATATCAAGGAACGATCTCGCTTGCTCTGCGATCGTATATGCGCCGAAGTGCGCTGCCTTGAAGGTAACGGCCTTTCCATCTTTTGCTTTCGTGCCGATGCCTTCATAGTTCCAGTCGCCTTGCGCGTCTTGAGCGTATGCGCCGGTCTTGCGAATATCCTGCAATGCTGCAGTGTCGAGCTTCAAGGTAATCTCCAATGCGGTATCTTTCATTTCCTTAGGTCCATGAATGGTCAGCTTTGGAGCTGTAAAGGTTGTCTTGCCCTGATCCTTGCTGAATCCTTTTTCCTTATGGTCAGCCAAGGATAGCACCAGCTCGAATCCATTGTTTCCGATAAGTCCGGCAATGGCCTTGTTCGGAATGGAGACGTCAAAATCAGCGGCGGACAGCAGCAAGCCCTTGCCGGAGTCGGACAGTGTCTGTGCAGCCGACTTCTCGAGCGTGAGGCTTACTTCACCGTATTTCTTCATTTGCACATCGCTGAGATCAAGTTGCGCTTGCTTGGCGTCCTTGTCTTGCAGCTGTTTTTTCAATGCTGCGACATCTACTTTGAGAACCGCATTCACCGTATCGCCCTTCTTCGTTTCGGTCAACGTTCCGGCCTTCAGTTTGCTGCCCGCCGCTGGAACAGCGGCCGCGAAGGCAGAGCTTCCCGAAGAAGATGCTGAAGGTGCGGTACCCGGCTTCGGATTCGGAACGGTCGGTTTGATTACCTTAATGGTCGCAGAGTGGAGCTCTTCAATCGGAATGGTCTCTTCGTTAACATTGAGCAGCTTCGCATCCGTCAGATTAAAGGTATACGTTCCTTCCTTGTTGCTAGAAAAGGTGATGCTTGCAATAGCACCGGCTCCTTTATAGGCGCCGCCAGTCAAACGGACGGAGTAATCCAATTTCTTCATGCCATTATCCAAATCGCTTGTTTCTTGCTCGATGATTAGCGGCACATCAGGATGGTGCTTTTGCTGATAAGTAGCCAACACTACGCTTGGCTCTATTTTTTCCAGAGTCAGATTGCGGTCATAGGTCAGGCTGAACGAAGCCGAGTAGACAGCTTCCGGAACGGAGAAGTTGACCTTGACATCAAACGGTTCTCCTGTCAGCACTTCTGATTTGGCGCTTCCGGCGTACACCTTGTCCTTGTTGTCAAACACGACGTGGTGTGCAGGGGCAAGCACCCCGTTAGAGGCTGCGTCATAAACATAAATAGCCCAGTTGTTCATGCCCGGATTCAAAGGCGCGGAAATCGTAAACGTCCCGTCATTATTAACGGTGCCGTTTGTCAGATCCCCACTGCTTAGATGAATTGCCGTTACAAAAATATTGTTGCCTACAGGCTCATTAGGGAGCAAATCAATTAGCAAATCCTTCGTCACTTTCCCCGATATAATGCCCTTCCCTGGATTTACCTCATCGATTCGAACAGGATCCTCATCCATTACGGACTCAGGCGCTTGCCGATCGATGATAAACCATGATTTCTGTTTTTCCAGCTTGTTCTCTCCAATGACAGGAACAAGATGATATTTTCCGTCCGGCAGCGTGACGGATTGGCCGTCTTTTTTTACGGTTCCATTCCAATTCTGAATGCCATATATATCTGGATCGTGCATATTACCGTAATCCTTGCTGACATAAACGTCTCCCATGTGATGGCCATATACACTGTCGGTGACCGAAATCGTGAAATCTTCGATTGACCTCGTCACGGCAAAGGTCATTTTAGTCCTCTGTTTGGGGGATTCTCCATTCGGAGAGAAGAACACTGGATCAGTCGTAATGTTTGTAATCGTATCGATTTCATATTTATCCCCGACATACAGGCTGACAGGAAGCCGAAGCACATGTCCTTGCGCCTCCGTTAAAATGATGAAGCCTTCATAGCTTCCATCGGGAACGTTTGCCGGCACCATCACGTTAACGTCAAACGTGTTTTCTCCGTTCGGAGACACTGTGACAGTGTCGGTGTCAGCACTTAGTTTAAGTCCTTTATCGGTACCATTCCATTGGATCGAGATGCTGTAACTTTGATCTTCGTTAGCGATATCCTTGACTTTAATGCTCTTTGAATATTGATTGCCTGCTCCGACCAAGCCGAAAGATACGCTTCCCGTTTCGTACTCGGACTCTTGTTTATTTTCTGTGGCTGTCGTTGTTGCCTTGGCCATTGCAATCGATTTTGCAGAGATGACGTTGTTCAAGTCGACCCGGCCTGCGCCTTGCTCCATTACCAAATAGGGAGCTTTATCGCGATCATACATCGGCACGGCATTATTCATCATCAGCGACTTGAGTTCGTTCGTTCTGATTCGATGATGATATTTCTCGAGCAGCAAGGCGGCGGCGCCTGCAATATGAGGGGCGGCCATGCTGGTGCCTTGCGAATCTTTATAAGCATCTTCATAGTTGCCGTCCCAAGCCGGAACGGAAGAGCGGATGGCGACCCCCGGAGCGGAGATGTCTGGCTTTATTGTATAGTCGGGGTAAACAGGGCCGCGGGAGCTAAAGTCAGCCAACAGATCCTGCTCTTCAATCGTAGAGAAAGCGACAGTAGTTACTCCGCGTTCAATATTGCCCTTGAGCGTTAAGCCGGCATCTTTAGAGACTGAGTAGGTAGGGATATACTCGCCGGGGTCTCCGAGTGTCGCTTTGAGTTCCCCATCTACATTGTTGAAAATAATGAGTGCGGCTGCGCCGGCCTGCGCCGCGTTGACCGCTTTGTCTCCGAAAGTCATGCCAACCTCTTCGTTTCCGACAAGAATGGTACCGCCGCGCGAAACAAGCACTAGCTTGCCGGCAACGTCTTTGCCCTTATAGTCCTCGGCTTTTCCGTAATTGGCATATACCATCTCGAACGATTTGCCTTGTTCGGTTATTTCTTTGGCGTTCTCGGACAAATGCGCATAGACCCGTTTCAACCCAGGAGCATCGAACACAGGGGTAATCGTTGGAGGCGTGGAAGCGCCGACGGATATCGGAAGATGCGCTCCTCCGGGACTGCCGACGGTGCCGGCCTTCGGACCTGCGTTCCCATTCGCCAAGACGACGGTCACGCCGGCGGCCACCGCATTGTTGACCGCAACCGAATCGGCCGTGTACGCATTGTTGAAGTCTACGCCGAGCGACAGATTGATGACATCCAGATTTTCCCTTACTGCTGTATCTATCGCTGCCGTAATGTTATCAGTCGAGCCTTTGCCGTAAGGCCCGAGCACGCGGTACACGTACAACTCAGCGCCGGGAGCTACGCCCTTGACCCATCCGGTTGGACTGTTCGGGTCATCCGGATTGCCGCGTCCGGCGATCGTTCCGGATACGTGCGTCCCATGCGTCGTGTGATATGGGGTCCCGTCCTTCAAAGGCAGCTTCGTCGAATCCGGCAAGGTTTCCATCGGAGTGGGATCTTTGTCGACGAAATCCCAGCCTTCTTTATACGCACCTTTCAAGCTCGGATGATTCATATCGATGCCCGTATCCAGCACGCCGATTTTAATGCCTCGGCCTGTAACGCCGATATCCCAGAGCTTGTTCGCGCCAATATGCGGCGCACTGTCATCCATGAGCGGTCCGAACGGCAGTTCATCATTGATTGGAGGCGCACTGTATACCAAGTTCGGATAGATGGCTTTGACACCTGGGATTTCTGCCAACCGCTCTACTTCATTTGCGGGAATGCGCACCGAATATCCATTGAATGCCGTCGTGTATTCGTGGTTGAATTCAACATTCAGGCTGCTCTCGGCTTTCATTTTGAATGCGGCATGTTCCAACCGGATTTTTTTCTCGTGATTGCCAGAGAACGGCACAATGCTGTTTTTTGCATTTGCCTCATGCAAGGCTACGGGGTCCGTTTCCAATTCAACGATCACCGTCACGGGTTCATCGCTGTCGGATTGCGCGACAAAAATGTCGGCCTTGGAACGAAGCGAGGAAGGTGTGGAGAGAGAACGGATCGGGAGCTGTGGCGAAAGCGTGGCTTTTAACTTCGGAGTCACTTGCTCCAGAGGAGGAGTCTCCTGTGCGTAGGTCATTGACGGGGCCGGGAACAGCATCCCCGCAACCATGGCGATGCTAATGAGTCCGGCTAATTTTTTACGTATCGTATGCGTTCTCAAGCTGTAGCCTCCCTTCGGAAATTTATGCTCTGCTCTAGCAACGATGTCGAATATGTAAACCACTCACCACCCTCCTTTGTATAGTAATAGATTCCATATGTTACCATGGATTCATAGTCATCATTTTAATACACTGTTCGAGCTTATCCATGAGGATTTGGTCCTAAAGTTATAGAAGTAGATTTATAGGGGAAAGGAAAGAATTATATAAAATTTTGTCTAATTTTATCGTTATTCTCGCGATTTGCTTATGTCTTCCGCGCTAATAATTATCAAATACCTTTGAGCTATTCGAGGCTGCGATATAAAAGGATTCTTGTTCAATTGATATGAATTTAACTAGAATAGTAGAATAATGATTGCAGCGCTTATCCGCCTGTCCCTCGGCTTCCCTCTGTTCCCGCTTGACATTGACGGAGGGGAAGACTTTATATTTAAATGACTTGCATAAGAGCTGATCATGCAAGCAGCTTGCAACAGCAAACCTCGAAGGGATGGGAACATGATACGCAAATTAACGCCAGCAGAGATGAAGGCAATCTTGCATTCGATAAACAGGGAACAGCATTTTCTATACTATTCATACCTTACATTCCGCAAGCATAATGCCGTGCATTACGGGCAGTTTACCGGCCGGGGCGAACTGCTCGGAGTGCTGGCTTATTTAAGGGGACTTCCGTTTCATCATGCCTTTTCCGTATATCCCGTGCAGGAGTCATTTCGCATCCGTCCATTGCTATCGTTCATGAAGCAGGAACTGCAGTTGCCGGACCATACGGTAGGCAACTTTATTATTAATCAGGACGAAATGGCGCTCCTCGCCTCTCAGCTCGACTTTCTCAAGCCGCCCAAAGAACTGCTTCTGATGAAGCATATCCATCAGGAGGCGTTGCCGAAGGAGGACGGGCGCGTCGTGCATTTGGGACCGTCCCATTATGACCGCATTGAGTCGAAAATGGCAGAACTTCATACGATGGCCTTTACGAGAGAAGAATTGCGGCACCCGTTCTATGGCGTGATGGAACAACGGGAGCTGGTCGCGGTGGGAGGCTACCACATCTACAACGAGGATTATGTTGAGCTGGGGAATATCGGAACGGATGTCTCGAGGAGAAGACGAGGATACGGCAAAAGGGTATGCGCGGAGCTCACCCGCAAAGGGAGAGAGGTAACGCCAAATGTATATTTGAATGTATTGAGAGAGAACGAAGGCGCGGTTCGCCTATATGAATCGCTTGGTTATGAATCCATCTGCGAGCAGTACATCGCTGAATTTGCTGTTGGCGATGCATAATAACAATTGTTGCTATACATACTATAACTTGACACACAATTAGACATCCTAACATGAATGGAGCGAGCTGAAAATGGACAATACTCACGATAAAGCCACGAAAGCGGAAGTACAGTCGACCAAACTCAATAAAATGCCGGTCGTAAACAACGAAGACACTGAATTTGCCTCTGAAGTGACAGATGCCCAACGCCAAGCAGCCAATCGTTCGGCAGAGGCTGCAAAAGAATAATATATGAGATGAAAGACAAAAAAGCTTGGTTGGCGCCAAGCTTTTTTTTGCATCTCGTATGGTGAAAATTTGAAGGGGGCACCCCTACCTCAACACGTTCAAACTTGTCACCTTATGGAGAACTGCAAACCCATACCATAAGCGGCGGGAACGTCAGGTTACCACTCGGGGTGTTGTCGGATCGCATTCGGGATTCGGGACTGCCCCAGATTGGGCAAGCTTAATTAAGTAATAACACTCTTCCCGTGCCATATGATCAGGAATGAGCGGACTGATGATGTCTAGTACTTCCGAATTCAGTTCCATCTCCTCCAGCTCCAGCAGAAACTTTGTGAACAATTTGATTTCAAGATTCACATCCGAATGGAACCGCCGCAGCGCCGGAAATGCTTTCAACTGCGTACGCATGTATCCGACCATTTCCACCGCCTTCAAATAAAAGTCATTGAAGTGCTTTTCGAACTTCATGCTTTTCTCGATCAGACGCCTCTCGACAGCATCCAGATTCGACGCTATGGAAGCCGCATGTCCCGCCGCATCTGAGAGCCATACCAAGTCATAATGAAGCGGGTCGAATTGGGGCACGGGATGGCCGGATAGGAGAGCGTTTAAAATAAGCACGTATTCATCGAGCTCATTTACCATGTGATTGAAAAAAGTCGGCGGCAGACTTACCGCGACTTGACTGAGCAACAGCCTTCGCTGCAAGTCCAGCTTGAAGGAACGCAGTTGCAATGTCAGGGGGCGGGCTTGCTGAGCAATGTTGTTGAGATTTGCTGCCGCGTCCTCCTTGTTGGACTGTTCCAGCAGCATATCGAAGCTTTGAATGAAGTACTGCGCGTTTTGGATATCTTTCGTTTCTCTCGGTGATAACGCATCGAAGATGAACCGGGCATGATCGCCTAGGATTTGCAGCCAGAACCGATGCTCGAACAAGGCAGATGAAACGCGATTGCCACTCATGATTTCGCTCCTCCTCTCGTTGACGTTGCATAACAGAGCGTATTCGGTAATATAAGAATATATGCAGGTTCCGGCTCTTGCCGGGACTGAATTTGCGACGTAAGACCACTTGAAAACTGTTTGCAAGCCTGATAGTGTGATAAATTAGAGAATGTAGTGATTTGCAGCATGAGCAGGTTGGAATGGAGGAACGGATAATGGAAGAGAACATAGAACGCCAATTTGAGGAACAGAGAAAGCTGTTCAAGCAGCTGGACGTTGAATTGGATGCATTAACGATTCATCAGAAGGACTTTGCAACAAAGTTCCGCGGGTATGATCCAGATGAAGTGGATACGTTCTTGGACACGGTAATTAAAGATTACGGGCAATTCTTTGTCGTTATAAATGATTTGTTGAATCAATATGAAAAGGTGCAGCATCAAGCCCGAGCCAATTATGAAGCACTCCAGCATAAAAAGACGGAGCCGGCCGAGTCAGGCTCTCCGGCAGAGAAACGGCCGGTGATTGACAAGAAATTCATCGAAGACGTCGTGCAGCAGTTGGAGCATAACATCGATGAGCTGAAATATCGGATACAAGTCGGTTTCGAAAGCGAACGTGATTAACCTCACCGCATGTAATCACCGTCCAATTGGATGGGGAGGGCGAGCGGAAAATGGCAGGTCACGGATTCATTACATTCCGTTATACTTATAGCAATGAATTGCTCATCATAATGAAATGTTAGGTGAATCGCATGAATGTAACCGTATCGCTGCTCGTTGCTTGCGCGGTCATTCTCGTTGCCGTCATCGCCACAATCGTGGTTGGCAATTCGAAAGAGAACCGGGAAGGCAACCCTACGTATGACCAGAAGACGAAAAATATTTTCGTCCGGCTGTCCGTCTATTACACGATAGCCGGCGTCATATGTATTGCGCTGTTCTTGGCGCTCGTCTTCAATTAATAATCTCAATGGGAACCGCCGTTACGAGAGAGTAACGGCGGTTCTTTGTCGTAATTATGGACGAGCCTCCAGATAGCGAAAGGCCGAAGCAAAACGTTCAATGGCGCGTTCGATATCCCCGGCGCAAGGCCTTGCAAAATTCATGCGGACATAGCCCGCCGCGGAACCGAAAACAGAGCCGGGAAGGATGGCAACCCCGCGCTTCATTGCTTCATCTTGGAGATTCGTTTCGCTGACAGGGCTGTTCAGCTTCATCCAGAGGTGAAATCCGCCCTGCGGCAGATGGAAGTCGATGGCCCCGGGCAATTCCCGCCGCAGCGCACTCGCCATTCGATCCCGCTTCAGCTGCAGCACGTCCCGCACTTTATCGACATGCTTCCAGAAATAATTGGAGTCGATAAAGTGAGCTGCAATCTTCTGCGGTACGATGCTATGTCCATAATCCATCTGTTGTCTCGCATCGGACAGCCGATCCACGATGGATTGCGGCGCCACCAGCCAGCCGATGCGCAGGCCGGAAGCGGCCACCTTAGACATCGTGCCGATATAGATGACAATTCCGCTCGTATCCATGGATTTCAACGATGGCGGAGACGCGGCTGCGAAGCTGTTCAGACCGAAGGCGTCGTCCTCTACGATCGGAATGCCGAACCGCTCCGCGAGCGACAGCAAAGCAACGCGTCTCGACTGTTCGAGCACCGTTCCGGTTGGATTGTGATGATTGGGATTGACAAAAATCATCTTCAATCGGTGCTTGCGGTCCAATTCCGCAATCGCCTCCGGAATGACGCCGTGATCGTCAACAGGGAGACCGAACACCTTCAAGCCGGCGGAACGGAACATTGGCAGCGAATAGCAATAGGAAGGATCCTCAATCGCAATCGCGTCACCGGGACTCAAAAGACATTGGGTAATTAAGTATAACGATTGTTGGGACCCGGAAGTGACGAGAACGGAAGACGGAGTCGCCTGAATACCGCGGGAGCGCCTCAGGTGCAGTGCGGCAATTTCACGCAACGGTCCGTAGCCGTACGGATCGCAATATCCCAAATAATCATCGAACGAATGATCGCGCAGAATTGCCCGGATTTCTTCCTGCGGCAGCATATCTGCGCCCATTTCACCGCTGGCCACGTCGATAATCTCGTCGGAGCGCCGCAGTTCATCCCGTATCCGGCGTATGAACGGGGGACTCGGCGGCAGCATTCCTCCATCGATATACTCCCTCCAATTCGGCGTGCGCTTGGCGTTGATGTTCCACGAGTTCGAACGGACGCGCGTTCCGCTGCCCCGGACCCGCTCGATAAGGCCGGCTGCCCGCAATTCATCGTACGCTTGCACGACTGTGCTGCGGTTCACGTCCAATTGCTCAGCCAGCTTCCTCTCGGAAGGCAGCGTGCTGTCCGGAGGCAGCTCGCCGTATGTGATTCGTTGTTCAATCCACTCCACGATTTGACGATAGAGCGGCACATCACTATGACGGTTCAGATTCCACATCCTAACACGCCCCGCTTCATGTCAGATTTGACAGTTATTATGTATGCATCACATTATAGCAAGCCGACATGGAAGATTATAGCTGCAAATCCATCATTTCTGTGACAACGATCACATTGAAAGAACCTCTAGCCAACTGCAACTAGGATTGCGAACGGATACACTTGCAAATTCATGTGGAATCGTTTATGGTATGGACAGTACCTTGTGGTCAACTAAAGAACCATATAGTTCTATGAATGGTGGATGTCAAAGTGGAAGAAATATTATCAGAGAAGAAGAAGCATATATTACTATCGGCCATGAAGCTGTTTGCAACGAAAGGGTACGTCCAGACTACGATGCAGGAGGTAGCCCAATTCTGCAAAATGTCAAAAGGAAGCGTATACCAGCATTACGCTTCGAAGGAAGAATTATTGTTCAGCATTTTCAAATATTACTTTAAGCTAATCAATGATCAAATACAACTCGTCATGCGGGAGCAAAGTCTGTCACCGCGGGAACGTTTGGCAAAACAAATCGAAGTGATATTCACCTTGTCGCAGCAATATCCGGAGTTCCTGACGATGCAGATGAGGGAGAACGCCAGCTTTTCCAATAAAGACATCGAGCAGTTCATCGAGAAGGCTAGCGCGGAGCACCTTCAGATGATTACGGATGGCATCATTGACATTTACGGCGAATCATTTGCCCCTTACTCGCTTGAAATGGCATTGCTGCTAAGCGGCATGATATCGACCTACAACAGCATCATGCTGATGGAGAAAGTATCTTTGTCGACCGATATGCTGAGCGGCTATATTGTGCGTATGGTGGACTACGCCGCTGAAGGTTTAATCCAAGAACGGCCTGAGCCGCTGCTTAACGAGGAGATGTGGCCACGCATGAAGCTGATCGCTTCCCGCGAGCACAGCAAGCCGGCTCATCCGCTTGTCCTCGTCAAGCAAATGCGGGAGCGCCTGGCACGTTTGGAACTGTCTGCCCACTCGATGCAGGACGCATTGGACTCTATCTCCGTCTTGGAGAAGGAGTTGATGGAAGTGCAGCCGCGCAGAATCATCCTGCTCGGCATGATTGCCAATCTGCGGGCAATTGAAGAACTCGGGGAGGAACTGAACGGATTGACGAAAGCGCTGGCGCAATCCTTGGAGCATATCAACATTAATGCGATTTCAGGAGGAGAAGCATAATGAGGCAAGCACTGGATTCTCACATACGGCAAGCGGTTGAACAAACGCAATTCAGTGGTTCCGTCCTCGTGCCGAAGGCGGGGGAGATGCTTGTTCGGCGAGGCGCAACAATGTGCGGCCATGCTAATCAATTGACCGAAAAAAAATCAGACGCGAGTCTGATTTTTTTTATCCAGCCAAACATTTCTTATGGCGATAAAAACTACTACGGGGCCGCTCATCTTCAAAGAGCGTTATAGATTTAGGAAATGATTCGATGGCGGTATTAACCTTTCTGCAACCTATGAATATATGATTGCTCACCAATTGTGGAAGAACAGCATACGTTGTACTATGATCTCTCACTCAGCTCATCTATTAGCTGCGCCACGTACTTGCAGGATAAGATACACCTTCCACCTTGCGGGCAGTTAGCATGATTTGCTGGGGAGGCTGCGGTGTTTGTCCATTCTTCACTACTTCCACAGTTCTCGTGCCACTTGCATTCAGCTTATTCATTGAATTGCAAAAACACATCTGCGGTCACCTCCATTTCCATGTCTTAGTCTATCATATGCCGTACGCTGCTAGAATGATTGGACATGCCGGCCTAATAGAGGTTGTTCCCGGTGCTGAAGAGACTTTCATAACTCGCGCCAGTAGTGCAGATGAGGAGGTGTGTAAAATGTTCGAGTTGACATGGATTCAGTTGTTCATTCTGGCCCTTGCCACGTTCAGGCTGACACATTTGATCGTCTACGACGATATTACGTGGCCGCTGCGGTCACCGTTTCTCGCCATATCTTATGCAACCCGGGAAGATGGCACCGTAATCCGCGAAATCGAAATTAAAGGCAGCGGCATTCGGAGGTGGATTGGGATGCTGCTTAGCTGTCATTGGTGCACGGGCATATGGTGCGCCATGCTCGTTACAGCACTTTACTGTTATGTGCCAGCTGGGTTCCCACTGTTGCTTATGTTGGCTGTGGCTGGGATTGCTGCATTGATAGAGCAATATTTGCTCCAAAGATTAGGGTGAGCAAGTGGAAAAAGCGAATGCCTGTCATGGACAGCCGGTCGAAGATAGACCGGCTGTTTGGCGCGCTCTCAGCTTAGGAGACAAACGCCTTTATGAACATTTCCAGCGTCAGATCCTCTGCATCGAGCGGATTGCCCCATTTTTATGTAACTTTTGTTGCTTAACGGCGTTATATTTATAGTAGATGGCATATTATGGTCATCATACTTCAAATCAATCCTTTTCCAGAAGACAGAAGAGGGATTCGGCATTATCGAATTGGAAGGAGGTTGTTCACAATGGAACCGATTGCGATCGTCCGTTACCAGCCCCAATATGCAGCAGCCGTAGCCGATATGTGGAATACGAGCAAGGATAGTTGGGGTGGAGGAAATTCGATTCGTACGGCGGAGCAAGTACGGGTGGAGGAGGAAAACTCTGATTCGCTGATAGTATACTTGGCCATGGAACAGGAGATAGTGGTTGGATACTGCAGCTTGCTCGAATACCGGGAAGATACGGGAGCGCTATACGTAGGACTGCTCAACGTCCGCCCGGATTATCACGGCAAGAAAGCAGGAAAAATGCTTGTCCGCGAAGCGTTGGATGAGACCGTGCGGCTCGGCTGGCCTCGGCTGGACCTATACACCTGGGAAGGCAACACGAAAGCTGTGCCGCTATACAAGAAATGCGGATTTTTCTGGGAAGATCGGGAGGATACGACTCATCTGATGAACTTCATCCCGGCTGTGCTGCAGATGGAAGCGCTTGCGAACTACTGGGCAGAGATCGATTGGTATGCGGACTCGACGAGGGCAATCGCCGTGGAGCCGGACGGAAGGAAAGAGAACGGATTCGACTATTACGCTTACACCTGGGAAAAGGGCGAGTCTTCTCTGCGGGTGGAATTCGAGCGGCGCGGCAGAGGCATGCGTCTGATCGAAACGGACGATTATGTTGTAAGCGCAACGGTGGAGCAAGCAGAGCCTGTATTTGGCAAGTCTTATAAGATCGGATATCACATCGTGAACAAGTCCGGTAAACCGCTCAAGCTGGAGCTTCAAGGCGAAAATGATCGCAATATTACATTCGAGTGGAAGCGGCAGCTGGATGTGCAAGAAGAAGCAACTCTCGATGCGAGCTTCTTCGTAGGTCCTGTAAATGAAGAGCAAAGTGAATGGCGGACATGTCCGCGGGTATGTACGCGAATATGGATTAACGGTGCTGAGGCGTTGTTCCAGATCGGCGTCGTGCCGAAGTTTCCGGCCAATCTGAGCTTGAAGATGGCTGACCGGGATACATACCCGAATCGGGGCGGAAGCTTCTGCTTGGACATCGAGAACAACTTTGCCGAGCCGGCGGAATTCTGCTTCGAGCTCCCGGAGAGTCCATACCTGGACTTCGGTCGGCGAGCTTTCAGCGTCAAGCTGCAGGCAAAAGAAAGAACCTCGATAGCCGTTCCTTATCGCGCGCTTGCGCCAAGTTATTACACCGCAGCGCTGCAAGTCGAGGCACGTCAAGAATGTGGAAGTGTCGTTACGTTCTCGAAATTGATAGGTGCGGGATTCCGGGAATTGGGAGCAGCGTTTGCAGGGGAAAATGAGGAGCAGTGGCAGCTGTTCCACGGCAAATTTACGTTGACATTCGGAAAAGAACGCAATGAACTATCACTTTCTTGTCCCGGCATGAAAGAGTTCTCGCACACACTGCCATATCCGAAGCTGGGCAAGCCGTACTCCAGTGAATTGTCGAAGGCGAAGCCGGAACGGGTCGAATGGTTCGAGGAGCGGGGTGCCATCGGTCTGTCAGTGCGATACCGCTCGACTTCGTTTCCTCAGACCGCGCTGATCTCGCATACGGCTCTGTACGGAGACGGAACGGTCAAGCATTGGTATGAAGCAGAGAATGTGTCTGGGACGCAGCTGACGGCCGATCTGTGGTTGTCTCAGCCAATCCCATATGATTTGTATGGCGCCATACTGCCGTATGAAGGACGATTCATTGAAATCAATGATTCAGCCGGCAGCGAATATGACCATTGGGAAAGCGGGAAAGTGACCGAACCGTGGATATTTTCTCCGAACGGCCCGCTACCGCGTGGCATATGCTGGCCGAAGTCCTGCCAGTTATACAGGGACGGCTGGCGATTCAGTCTGGAATTCAATGTCGGGCTGCTGGACGCTCATGAGAAGTGGACGATGGAGCCGATATATTTGACTTTAGGCGGAGTTACTGATTGGAAAGCGTTCCGCGCTTTTGCATTGGAGGACGAGCTACGTGACGATCTGCATCTGACGAGTCACACGGAGCTAGTCGCCAATGGGCATAATCCCTTCGTTCGCTCAGATATGAATGTGAATTTACAGCAGCGCAAATTCGACTTCTATGATGGGACGATCACGGCCAAGCTGCGCCATGAGGCGGAATTTGCGGTGGTCCAATCGTTCAAGTTCGAACAGGAAGCGGGAACAGCGAGCTTTGCGCTTCCGGCACCACAACGGCCGCTCGATGTCGTCGAGATCCACGCTCGTCTTAGCACGCATGACGTGAAGGAAAGCGCTGTCGTATTTACGCAAACGGATGCCGATATCTCGCTTTATAACGAGAAGGAGAAGGGATATCAGACATACGTGGCTGACAACGGTCTGATTCGGATGAAGGTAGCGCCCGATTTCTATCCTGCTCTCTATTCGATGCAATACGAAGGAAGAGAGTGGTTGTCGAGCGGATTTCCGGAGCGCGGACCTAAATCGTGGTGGAATCCATATATCGGCGGTACTGCAAGTGAGATTGAAGGTTTGAGCGCATTATCCGTCTTGAAGGAAGCATGTACGGTTGAATTTACGGAACGACGGGATCAACATGGGAATGTGTGGCAGGGCTTGAAGGTAAGTGTTGACATCCAGAAGCATGACAAGCTCAAAGGGCTGAAGGTCAGCCAGTATTATTTGCTGCTTCCGGGCGTTCCGGTTGTGTGTCATACGGTTGAAATCGATCAGCGAACCGGCACCTGCTTCGAATCGAAGGGGTGGTCAACTGAGATATTCGTTCAACCCGACGAACGAATGGATGAGGGCTGGATTCGCACCAACCCTTCTCAAGGCGCTTCGCAACTGTACCGCTTAGGGAAGGGACACATGTCCATTCGGGAGGCGAACGATTGCGCTTTTGGTTCGGAGCAACGCAAGGAGATGCTCCAGATTGTGAATTCGACGTCAAGTGCTCATACGAATATTTATTTCAACAACGATATTTGCGAAACATCGGTATACCGGAAGTTGAACATGGAAAATACAAGCGTGCAGAATATTGCGCCGATATGGTTCCTGTTTACTGATGACTTGATTGAATCGGCAGCATTGGCTGCGTTGAAACAGATCCGATTTCTGGAATAGAGAGGATGGCTGCTGCTCATGAAAATCATTGATGCCCATATGCATCTGTCTCATATCGCAGAATTCAAGGCAACCGCAGCGGAAAAATCGTTCGTCGATTACAGTGCGGAAGGCATCTTGCACGAATATGCGGATAACAACGTCGTGCTCGGTATCGGAATGGGACTGACAGAGACGAAGCAAGGCGCTTTCCCTGATGATGAGGCTGTCACTCCGATGGGCTTGGATCTTGCAGAACACCTTCCTCCCCAAATTGTGTATTGCTTAGGCATCAACCCGCACAAGCTGGATGGGCAGGCACTGGCAGAGTTGGAACAGGAATTGCAGAAACCAGAAGCGGTCGGTCTGAAAATCTACCTTGGTTATTATCCATTCTATGCTTACGAGCCAGTCTACGGTCCGATCTATGAATTGGCCGCGGCCTATAAGGTGCCGGTCGTATTTCATACCGGAGATACCTATTCGGAACGCGGTCTGCTGAAATATTCGCATCCACTGACAATTGACGAAGTCGCGGTTACGCACCGGAGTGTCAATTTCATGATGGCGCATTTCGGCGATCCGTGGGTGCTGGACGGAGCCGAGGTCGTCTATAAGAACCGGAACGTATTCGCCGATCTGTCGGGCCTCATCGTTGGGGATGGCGCACAATGCGCGCGTTTGAAAGATTCGCCACTTTTCTTCGCCCATTTGCGGCATGCCATTACGTATTGCGATCATTACGACAAGCTGCTGTTTGGAACCGATTGGCCGCTCGCTCCTGTGGAGCCGTACATTCAATTTGTGAAAGAGCTCATTCCTGAGGCGTATCACGAAGATGTGTTCTATAATACGGCGTTGCGCGTATTTCCGAAGATTAAGCCGTTTGTGGGATAGGGCAAGGAGGACGGAATAACTCAATTGTGCAAGAAGTTTTATTCAGCTAAGCAACAATTATCCTTTATTTGGCAGTAGGGTTTCGCTCGAAATTGTGCTATCATATGAAATTGTCTTCACAAAGAACACTTGTGTTTCCTGAGTGAGGACAAAAGGTCTGTTTTGTTCGCTTTGACTGGAGGGGGATTTATTGTATGAAACGATTGGGGCTATTTCCACGGATCATCATCGCCATGGTGTTCGGGATCGGGGTTGGTCTCGTGGCGCCGGACTGGGTGGTGCGGATATTTGCTACCTTTAATACTATATTTAATCAATTTCTTAGTTTCATGATTCCATTAATCATTTTAGGTTTCATCATTCCAGGAATCGGGGAACTGGGGCGCGGGGCAGGGAAGTTGTTGGGACTGACCGCCGGAATCGTATATGTGTCGACGGTGCTATCCGGTCTGCTTGCGTATGCGGCGGCCGCATTTGCCTATCCGTCTTTGTTGTCCGGCGCTTCGGCCGTGCAGACAGGCAATCCGGAAGAGATGCTGCTGAAAGGTTATTTCCACATCGACATGCCGCCCGTGTTCGGCGTCATGACCGCCTTGCTGTTGTCTTTCGTCATCGGGATCGGTATTACCGCAACGGAGTCGAAGTCACTTCTGGGACTGACGCAGGAGTTCAAGGACATCATCGGCAAAGTGATATCGAGCATCATCATACCGTTTCTGCCGATTCATATCGCCGGTATTTTCATGAACATGACACAAGCGGGGCAAGTGGCGCTCATCTTGCAAGTGTTCTTGAAAGTATTCGTAATGATTTTGCTGCTGCATGTGGTCATTTTGCTGTGCCAATACGGCATTGCCGGCGCTTTGAACAAGCGCAATCCGATTGCGATGCTGAAGACGATGATTCCGGCTTACTTCACGGCTCTCGGCACTCAATCATCTGCCGCGACAATACCGGTCACCTTGAAGCAGACGAGGAAACTGGGGACGGACGAGGAAGTCGCCAACTTCGTCGTGCCGCTCTGCGCCACCATTCATATTACGGGATCGACGATTACGATTACGTCAGTGACATCCGCAATATTATTTATTCACGGTCAACCGCTGACAATTGCAATGATGCTGCCATTCATTCTTATGCTGGGCATTACGATGATTGCCGCTCCGAGCGTTCCCGGAGGCGGGGTCATGGCCGCCCTGGGCTTGTTCCAATCGATGCTCGGCTTCGATGAAGCGATGATAAGCCTTGCAATCGCATTGTACATCGCTCAGGACAGCTTTGGCACGGCAACGAACGTGACCGGAGACGGGGCGATTGCACAGATTATTCATTTTTTCAAGAAAAAACAGATGCGGGCAAACCGCACGGCGGGTTAAGAATATACCTAAAGGGCATGCTGTCGTCTTCCTGACTCAGCATGCCCTTTCTATTTGGCCCGAAACAAAAACCGGTGCTTAGGCCACGCACGCTCCAACTGCAATTGTACATCTGCTTGGACCTATCACTCGCCATTTATTGTGCTGGACTGTAAAAGTACAGCACCTTTTCTTACAATCTGACAAATAATGGTATAACCTTCGATTTAAACTGTACTTTTGCAGTTCAACGGCCGAAAGAGCCGGGTTTTCGTAAAAATCACTGCACAATTGCAGTTCAGCCAACGATCAAGCCGTTATTTTTAGGTTGAGCTGCTGCATTATGGCCGTAGGCGGAGGGTCAACCGCTCATTGGCGCCCCGTTGGAACTCGTAACAGCTTTTTTCGATCTGCGCTGAATGAATGCCAGCTTGAACGTCATGCAATAGTCGGTCTAGATGCTCATATGTTCGGCCGGATAGATCCGTCAAGGGGAAAATGCGGATTTCGTCCTTTGTAACACGAATCATTTCTTTGAGGGATAGGCGAGATCGCATGCGGATGCTTGAATTCCAAGGCGATTGGCATAAGAGATGAACGAGCATGCGCCCCCTGCACAATCCAGAATGCGTTTGCCTGCCATTTGCATTATAGGCAAGTCGAACATGCTTATATATTCCTCATATGTCCGTCCGATAAATACGATGCGGCTTAAATCAAGCTTCCTGTTGCCGCTTCCTGCTCCCACAATCTTCATCTCGCTTTCTTCCCAAATTGAATGATTCCATTGTGGCCATAAATTCTGATTGGTAAATGATAGGTTGCGCGCGGGAATTTGTCAATCGGACGTCTCCGTAATTTTCATTAATAAACCCAAGACTGGTCCATATGTATAATATAGGCTTCGAATCCGCCCGACATTGGAAGAGGGAGGTGATTCACATGATTTCGTTTACCGGGGTGAACAAATACTTCGGGTCATTTCAAGTGCTGAAGGATATCGATCTCCGCATCGGGCAAGGGGAGGTTGTCGTCGTCATCGGTCCATCCGGTTCCGGCAAAAGCACGCTGCTGCGCTGCATCAACCGCTTAGAGGAAATCTCGTCGGGCGAGTTGACGGTGAACGGACAGAACGTCCGCGACAAGAAGCTGCAGATCAACGCGCTGCGCAGGCAGATCGGAATGGTATTTCAGCATTTCCATTTATACCCCCACAAAAAAGTTATCGACAATATTACACTTGCCCCGATGAAAGTGCTTGGCTTGCAGGAGCTGGAAGCGAAGGAAAGGGCGATGCACTATTTGAAGAAGGTTGGCATTCCCGATAAAGCGGATTCGTATCCATCCCAATTGTCAGGGGGACAGCAGCAGCGCGTGGCCATCGCCCGCGGTCTTGCGATGAATCCGGCGATTATGCTCTTCGATGAGCCTACGTCTGCGCTTGATCCGGAAATGATAGGTGAAGTGCTCGATGTCATGAAATCGCTTGCTCGCGAAGGAATGACGATGGTCGTCGTTACGCATGAGATGGGCTTTGCGCGTGAGGTAGCCGATCGCATCGTCTTTATGGATGAAGGACAGATTGTGGAGGAAGCTGCGCCTGAGGCGTTTTTCAACAAGCCGAAGGAAGAACGCGCCCGAATCTTTTTGAGCCGGCTGTTAAATCATTGAGAACTGGAGGATGAGAATGAGTAAGAGGTACCGCAACAAATGGTTCCTGAGCGGAATGATACTGATGCTGGCGGCTTTCGCGGTAGCAGGATGCGGAGGGAAGGAAGCTGGAACCGGGAATCAATCCGGAACGGGGAAAGCCGCTTCGACCGTCGAAACAGCCAAAGATCGCGGCAAGCTAGTCATTGGTGTCAAATTCGATACGAATCTGTTCGGCTTGAAAGATCCGGCGAGCGGCGAGGTGAAGGGATTTGATATCGATATCGCGAAGGCGATAACCAAGAGGCTGCTCGGAGATGAGAGCAAGCTGGAGCTGAAGGAAGTGACTTCGAAGACACGGATTCCAATGCTGCAAAACGGGGATATCGATGCCATAATTGCCACGATGACCATCACGGAAGAGCGGAAACAGCAGGTCGATTTTACAGACGTCTATTTCAGTGCAGGACAGTCGTTGCTGGTGAAGAAGGGAAGCCCGATTCGTTCGATTGAAGACGTGAAGAAAGGCGTTAAGGTGTTGGCTGTCAAAGGGTCGACTTCGACGAAGAACGTCCGCGAGAAGGCTCCTGACGCGGAAGTGCTCGAGTTCGAGAACTATCAGGATGCGTTCACCGCTTTGAAATCGGGAAAAGGGGAAGCGTTGACAACGGATAATTCAATCTTGTTCGGCATGATGAAGCAGGACCCGAATTTTGAAATGGTCGGGGGGAATTTTACCGACGAGCCGTACGGGATTGCGATCCGCAAGGGAGATACGGAATTCGCTTCCTTAATCAATAATCTGTTGCAGGAAATGAGAGACAACGGTGAATACGACAAACTGTACGAACAATGGATGGGGGAGAAGCCGTCTAAATAACCGTCCAGAACCGAACGTTCAACTATACCGGGAAGGGGGAAAGGCATGCTGGATGTTTCCGTGCTAACCGGAAATTGGGACCGTTACGTAATGGGATTTGGCAACACGCTGGCGATTAGCGTACTCGCCCTTATCGGCAGCTTCGCCATCGGGACGCTGTTCGCGGTCTTGCGCATAACGCCCAATCGGCTGCTGAACTTTATCGGCGGAGCATACGTGGAGTTCGTGCGCAACATTCCGCTCATCTTAATCGTCTTCCTGTTCTACAACGGTTTGCCTGCCCTTCATATCAATCTGAGCGGCTTCGTGGCGGGAACGATGGCATTGACTATATATACCTCGGCATTTATCGCGGAAGCCATCCGGGCAGGCATCCTTTCGGTATCGAAAGGGCAGACGGAAGCCGCCCGCTCATCGGGATTGTCATATGTCCAGACGATGCGTTTCGTCATTCTGCCGCAAGCGATGCGGATCGTTATCCCGCCGCTCGGCAACCAATTTCTTAACCTCATCAAAAATTCGTCCGTGCTCGGTGTCATTGCGGGGCTCGATCTGATGTATTACGGCGATCTCATCAATTTAGATACGTTTAAGACATTTAGCGTTTATATCTTTGTCGGCCTGTTCTATCTCGTCCTGACGATACCGATGAGCTTCGCGGTGAATGCCTTGGAACGGCGGATGGCCCGAAGCGGATAGGAGAGGAGGCTAATCGTTGGACTTCATCGGAGCATATACATCCGATAATGTGATCTACATGCTGGAAGGGTTTCTAGTCACGATTGGCGTGGCCTGCATCGCGATTATTTTGAGCTTCCTCATTGCCATTCTGCTCGCCGTCATCCGTTACGCCCGCATTCCTGTCTTATCGCAATGTACGGCCGTTCTTGTCGAGATAATACGCAACTTGCCGCTGCTGCTCATTATATTCTTCGTTTTCTTCGCCCTGCCGCAGGTCGGAGTCAAGATGAGCGTGTTCACGGCAGCGATTGTGGCGCTCACCATCTTCGAATCAGCCATGGTGTCTGAAATCATTCGGGCAGGTCTCCTGTCCATTGACAAAGGCCAAATCGAAGCCGCCCGTTCCAGCGGATTATCTTTCGCGCAGACGCTGAGATTTATCACGATGCCACAAGCGTTAAAGCGAATGGTTCCTCCGATGGTAAGCCAGTTCATTGCGCTGCTCAAGGATACGTCACTTACTGTCATCATTGCGCTCCCGGAGCTGATGCACAACGTGCAGATTGTGAACGGCCAGAACTTCAACTATGTCATTCCAACTTATTTATTTGCGGCCGTGCTTTATTTTATCGTCAACTACGCATTGTCCTTGTTCGCACGCAGACTTGAGCTGAACGGTTAGATTGAATGTGAATGCAAAACAAAAGACAGACTGCCGTGTGGCAGCCTGTCTTATTTTCGGGCGGATCAAAACATTGCATGCGTTATTGCTTGATGATTTCCGGTTCTTTATACTCCACGCCCAAAGTGTCGACCGTTACTTTCTTCATTTTTTGCGGGCTATCCGGCATATCCTGCGCATTTCTAGGCGTGCCTACAATCTCTTGGACCGTCTCCATTCCTTTAGTTACTTTGCCGAATGCTGCGTATTGACCATCCAGATGAGACGCTTCTGCGACCATGATGAAAAATTGGGAACCGGCAGAATCCGGAGAAGCGGATCTTGCCATGGAAATGACGCCTTCGCTATGCTTCAAATCATTTTGAAAATTGTTGTCGGCAAATTCACCTTTAATGCTGTAGCCTGGACCGCCGATGCCTGTCCCTTCGGGATCTCCGCCCTGAATCATGAATCCTGGGATGACGCGGTGAAAGATTAGTCCATCGTAGAAGCCTTTGTTCACTAATGAAATAAAATTGTTGACGGTGTTCGGAGCAATATCGGGGTATAGCTCCAGTTCAATTTTTTTACCGTTTTCCATTTCGATTGTGACAAGGGGGTTCTTTCCGTCAGCGGCCGGTTCCTTCTTCTTGGCGTCAGACACGTTCGAATTGTCTTTGGCTGATTGGGCGTTGTCGGCGTTTGACTTGGCGCCGCAGCCTGCGATAATAATCATGACTGCAAGCAATAGAATGGACAAGCTCCGTATTTTTTTGCTCCTCATGAATCGATTCCTCCTGCGTTCTGCTTTTTTATACGTACAGTATGCCATTGAATCAACTGTCAAATCAAGCCACGGTTCGTGTCCTTGCTAATTTCGCCTGTTTGGAATACGATTGGATAAACGATTCTTATAGGATCAAGATCGACGCGATAACGTTTAGACAAGGAGGAGGAACTGGATGTCCATTGAGCGTCAGCAGCGCGACAAGCTGAAGGATACTCCTGAAGCAATGGAATCTCCGTCTGGGCTATACCGCGTGCAAGGACAATCTGATGAGCGTTATGAGAAGACGGCAGGGAAAAGGAAAGGCAGAAGCAGAAGCAAGCTTCATTGTTGGGTAGCGGCGTTGGCGGCTGCGGTGCTGCTGTTCGCGCTTGCATTCTACACCATTCCGGGTGTGGCCGGAAGTGTGCGCGCTTTATTGAATCTAGAAGGAACAGAGGCGGTTCGCTCCTTTACCGCACAAGACGTCCAATCGAATTATACGACAACGAATCTTCGCGAGGACGAAGTTCGGAATAGCGAGACAGCCCAGCGAGCGATAGAACGAATATATGAGTACTTCCCGGAGACTCGCTCCTATGAGATTGCGCTGGCCCAGAGAGCGACAGGCTTATTGGGAGACAAAAAGATGGATCGGATAACCATCATTTTGAAGGAAAAAGGGAAACGCTTTTCGGAGCATCCACAAGAGGTCACGTTGCAAGTCAATGCGAAGACAGGCCGCTTTGAACTTATCAGTCACTCCTCACCGCAGTTGACGAATGAGCAGCTCGACACAGCGAAGGATGCAGCCATTGTCGGTATGGCAGACGCGTTTCTGGCCACAATCGGCGTTGATAGCAAGGGGTTCAAGCAGAAGGTCGAGCGTACGTCTTGGAACGAAGGAGACCGGGCGCTGACGGAAGCGAGCGTCACCTATAAGCCCGCCAACGACGAGATGCATATTTTTCAAGTGAATTTGAAAGTTGGAATGACAAGCGTGCTCTTCTTCAATGACAATGAATGATACGATAGATGGATAAGAGATAAGGTTATGACGGTGTGAGGGAACGTGAGATCGGGATTTGGGAGCGGCTTGACGACGGCGCCGTTTGTCATGAAGCAACCGGAAGGGCGGGACCGATTCTGCTTTCGATATCCTATTGATGTTTATCATCATTAACAGCGATTTTGTGCGGCAGCGCACCATCCGCTGTTATTTTTTTGGGTGCGAAATTATTTATAGCGAGTGTGTTTACCTAAACCACGGAGGGCTTGCGGACATAAGCTATTCATAATGGACGGTCTTCGTCTGGCTTCAGTGCAAACCAAAACAACAATATAAAAGGGAGGCTTTCATGATGAAACGAAGAAAAAATGTGCGCGTGAAGCAAGCGCTGCCGCTGCTCAATCAAAATGTTCCGGGATTGTCCGGACCGGAGTCATCCTTGTCGGAAGCAACCAATAACGGTCCGTTTACTTCCAAGTTCTCATTGTTGGAGCGATTTGGCGGGCTTGACGGCATCATGACCACGGTCGGTCACGTTCAAAAGCTGTACGGCATGTACCAGCAGCTTAATTCAATGATACGGGCGTTCAGTTCGCTGGGCGCGCCGAAAGCGGCCATATCCAATTCACGCGGAAATCGTGTGCAAACAGCGCCCCGAAAAACACAACCTAAGCGTTCCCGCGCAGCATCGCGCAAGCATCCAAAAAGGGGGTGAACGCCCACCGCCATGCAGTCCACAGGAGCGGCGAGGGTTACTCGATTGGCCGTGCTTTTTTCATAACGCACCCATGAATGGAAACCGCCCTTGCGCGGCGGTTTCCGAGTGGGGCAGCACCGTACATAAATGAGGGACGGATTAGCGATATAGGAGAGAGTTTTTACTAGATTGTTAGTATATGGTACTATTTAATAATAGAATTTATTTTCAAATATTTATTCCAATGGTGAGAGGAGCAATATGATGAGCAAGAGACTGACACGCGCCGAAGTGCCGCAGGAGGCAACGTGGAGGCTGGAAGATTTGTTTCCGACCATACAGGCGTGGGAAGCCGAGCTGCATGCCATTCATGCAGATGTCGTTACGGTGACGCAATATAAGGGCCGATTACATGAAGGCGCCGCTACCTTGTTGTCTTGCATCAATGCGCAGGAAGCGCTGCAAGAACGGATTGGCAAGGTATCCGCATATGCCCGGCTGCGTCTATCCGAAGATAGCACGAATCCGGATCACCAAGCCAATTCAGGCCGGACTGGGAATATTATGTCCGAGGTTTCGTCTGTGTTATCCTTCGTCAAATCAGAGATTTTGGCTTTGCCGGAAGGTACGCTGCAGCGGTATTTCGAGGAAGAGCCCGAGCTGCAAGTATTCCGGAGAAATCTGCTGTTGCTGCTTGAGACGAAGCCGCACGAGCTATCCGCAGAGACGGAAGCGGTCCTGGCGTCGCTGGGAGAGGTTCTCGGTGCGCCTTATCGAATCTACCTGCGGAGCAAACTGTCGGATATGACATTTGAACCGGTACAGGACAAGAGCGGGAACACATTGCCTGTATCCTTCGCTCTGTATGAGAACAAGTATGAGCAGTCCCCGGATGCCGTATTGCGGCGGGCGGCGTTCCACTCGTTCTCGAAGACGCTCTCGACGTATCAGAATACGTTTGCCGAGACGTACGCGACGGAAGTGAAGAAACAAATCGTGTTGTCCCGTCAGCGCAACTATGAATCCGTCACCCATATGCTGCTCCAGCCGCAAGAGGTGACGACGGACATGTACAACAACATTCTCGATGTCATCCAAGCGGAGCTGGCTCCCCATATGCGCCGCCTAGCTAGGCTGAAGAAGCGGGTTCTTGGCTTGGACAAGATGATGTATTGCGATTTGAAGGCGCCTTTGGATCCAGAGTTCAATCCAGAGATCTCCTATGAAGAAGCAAGCCGCTTAGTTCAAGACGCGCTGCGAATTATGGGGCCTGAATATAGCGAGATTGTAAAAACCGCATTCTCGGACAGGTGGGTCGATTATGCGGATAATGTCGGCAAATCGACCGGGGCATTCTGCTCGTCCATTTACGGAGCGCATTCCTATATTCTCGTGTCATGGGCGAACAACATGAGAGGCATGTTTACGCTCGCTCATGAAGTCGGTCATGCCGGACACTTCATGCTGGCAGGACGGTATCAACGATTGGTTAACACGCGGCCTTCGCTTTACTTCATCGAAGCGCCATCAACGATGAATGAAATGCTGCTCGCTCAGCATATGATGAACCAGTCGACTGACAACCGCATGCGACGCTGGGTCATTATGCAGCTCTTGAATACATATTACCACAACTTCGTCACTCACCTGCTTGAAGGTGAATTGCAAAGACGGGTCTACCAGTCGGCGATGGCTAATGAGCCTATCACCGCCAAGACTTTGTCGGAGAAAAAGGGCGAGGTGTTATCTTCCTTCTGGGGCGATGAGGTGGAACTGGATGAAGGCGCGAGACTGACGTGGATGCGCCAGCCTCATTACTACATGCAGCTCTATCCGTACACGTATGCGGCCGGACTGACGGCATCCACGGCAGCGGCCCGCTTGATTCAGGAGGAAGGGCAGCCTGCGGTAGATCGCTGGCTGCAAGCGCTCAAGGCGGGAGGAACGCTCAGTCCGCTGGAGCTGATGAAGCTGGCTGGTGTCGACATGTCCAAGCGGGAACCGATACAACAGGCTGTAGCTTATGTCGGCTCTTTGGTCGATGAATTGGAAAGCTTGTTCTAAACTTCAAATTCATCTGCTTGCACTGTGCTTTTTGGCTGAAGCCGGTCTCTCTTCATGAGGGCCGGCTTTTTTGGTTGTCAAATAAGGGCTAGCCGCTGTGACGCATATTCAAGTGGAAGCGACGGGAATATTATTATCAACATAAAGTCAAATATGCGAGGATAACAGTGATGAAAAAGCGAATAGCAATCATTGGCCTGTACTGTCTTATGATGTCTTTCTCTCTCGGTTGTGCGAATCAGACTCAACAACGTACCGAATCGGCAAACCAACGGGAATCGCCAACCGATACGTCTCTGTCAACGCAAACGCAGCGGAAAAAACAAGAATTGACGGAATTAAAGCCACGAAAGAAAAAAGTGCTGCTTGATGTCCCGCTCGTGTCGCAAAATCCGGAACTAAAGTATGGATGCGAAGTCACCAGCTTATCGATGGTATTGAAGCATGCGGGAATTCGGGTCGGGAAATTAGAATTGGCTGACCGAGTCAAAAAAGACAATAACCGTCTTAAGACGAGCAAGAGCGGAGATATTACCCATTGGGGCGATCCGAACGAGGGCTTTGTCGGCGATATGACGGGGAAAAAGAAAGGGTATGCGGTTTATGCCGATCCGCTTGAAGAGCTAATGGAGAAATATCTTCCTGGCCGGACAGTCAATTTAACCGGACATCCTTTTCAAGAAGTGTTGGCGCAACTCGATGAAGGGAAGCCCGTCGTAACTTGGACGACTGGCGATTACAAAAAGCCGGACCGCTGGGAATCGTGGAAACACGGAAGTGAACGGATTACGACGCCGCTCGATCTTCACGCTGTCGTACTAGTTGGTTTTGAACCAGAATATGTATATCTCAATGATCCGTTGACAGCCAAAAAGGCGGTGAAGGTAAATAAAAAACAATTTATGGAGTCATGGCACGCTTTAGGCAGTCAGGCACTCTCCTACAAATGACAATCCCGGCATGGCAATGCCGGGATTGTCATTTGTTCCGGGCAGATCCAGTTCCGCCATCAAGGGCCCTTGACAGGGATTTTCGGGATAAAATATACTGATGTGACGGTACCAGAGAAAATGAAAAAGTACCATTGTTATTATTGAGGAGGGGGAATTATGAAAGAGCGTCTCATGCAAGCAGCCCTGGATTTGATGACATTGCATGGTCTCAAATTCACGATGAGTGATCTGGCAAGTGAACTAGGCACTAGCAAACGAACCATCTATGAGCACTTCTCGTCTAAGGAGGATTTAATTGGGGCGATCGTCGACGAATCCATCGCAGAGGTCATTCAAATCGAAAAAGGAATATATGAGAACGATAGCTTAACTTGGCTCGAAAAACTAAAGCAGGTGCTTTCCATCGTCCCGAGCGGTCTGAAGCTGAGTGACAGGCGGCTGCTAGCGGAGATGAAGCGTGTCGCCCCGAAAGAATGGAACAAAATCAACAATTTTTTGCTAGAAGAATGGGGGTGGGGGACCGTGAAGAACATTCTCGAAAAAGGGATAGCAGCCGGTGACATCCGTCCCGTGAATGTGCCTAGCGTGCTGCAAATGATGATAGGCGCCTCGGCGGCCATATTCGACCCCGACTTCTTAATGCGCTCGTCCTGCACATTGCAGCAGGCGGTCGAAACGATGGCGGAGATGGTGACACTCGGCTTGTCTGCCTCCCAAGAGAATTCGAATGATACAAGGTAATCTGATAGAAGGAAGTGACAACAATGCATTGGCTCTTTTTACTTGGCGCTATCGTTCTGGAAATAGCTGGGACGGTATCGATGAAGCTCTCGCAGGGCTTTACGCGGCTGCTGCCGTCGGCACTCATGATCGTTTTTTATTTGTTGGCTTTCACCAGCTTGAATTTTTCGCTCAAGCAAATCAACGTTAGTATCGCATACGCCATTTGGTCTGGTGTCGGTACGGCGGCCATCGCAGTTATCGGCTATATGTATTTTCAAGAGGAACTGACCTTCTTGAAGATCGCATCGATCATCCTAATTATTCTCGGCGTTATCGGCTTGAACATCGGCGGCGGAGCGCATGAGAGTCAAGAGAATGATAGCCGGGCTATGCAAGGCTCTGAACAGGAGAAGCGGATGAAGCCGCTTGTTGCGAATTCTGCCGATCCCGCTTTAACTCGCGATGTCCAAATCGCAGAGAGCAGGGAATAGCCGATGCGATGGATGAGAGTGTTTTTCTGGATTGCAGATGTTGGATTCATTTGTATTGGGCATACGGATTTCAACAATGGGGCTCTGAAATAAGAATAAGTTGACTCCCTCCCGATAACATTACTAACGTACAGTCTAGAGGGAGGTATCAAGCATGAATAAGCAGCGAGCTATGGAGATTGCGGCTTCGCCGGACATGGTGGATGTAACCTGTGAAGGGACACCGATTTATATTCAACACGTAAACGAGCAGCAGGAGACGGCCCGCATTTTTCCATTGGACCAGCCAGAGCAAGAACGGGAGGTCCCCTTAAGCAGCTTGGTGGAACAATGATGACCGTTCTGCCGCATTTGGCATTGCAGCAGGCGATGGGAGACAGCTTCCCATCGCCTGTTGCCGTGTAAGGGGCAGCCGGTTCATTGGATTCCGTCAATTTTCATCCGCACGCGCATATACATAAGACATGCCTATAGCGGAGTTGATTAAGGTGCGGTATGTCCACAAAGCAATTGCAATACTACTCGGGAGCTTGTTAATCGCTGCAGGAATACAATTCTTTCTTGTCCCTTTCAAGGTGCTCGACGGTGGAATTGTTGGCATCTCGCTCATACTGAACTATTTGTTCGGAACGAAGGTGGGGTTGGTCATTATCGGATGCAGCATTCCGATCTTCGCTGTGGCATGGGTATACCGGCGCGAATTGTTTTACAACAGTTTGCACGGAATGTTCATTTCATCCTTTATTATCGATTTGTTCGAACCGTTGCAATATCATTTTCTCTATTATGTGAACTTATCTCCACCGATGAGCTCCTTGATCGGAGGCCTCATCATTGGAACGGGAATAGGCATCATGCTGCGGTTCGAAACAAGCACGGGAGGAACTGATCTGTTGGCGAAACACATTTCCAATGTGCTTCATATCAATGCGGGCTTTGTCATTTTCATCATGGATGCGATCGTGATTGGAATAGGCAGCATGCTAATTTCGGCGGATACGCTGCTGCTCTCCCTCATTGCGATTTCCGCCGGCGGCATCATGACAAGCCTGTGCGTAATGAAGAACACGACATAACCCTATCGGGCTATCCTAAAATCCGAACCTCCTCATATACTGTCTGAGAGGCTTGTCTATAAGTCCAGTTCAAAAAGGTCACAAAAGGCGTTTGAACAACTCGATAAGGGGAGATGAGAGATGAGCAACCGTCAGCCTATTATGGAGCGGCAGTCCTTGTCGATCTCTGGCATGACATGCGCCGCATGTGCGGCACGAATCGAGAAGGTCGTCGGCAAAATGGAAGGAGTCCATGCAATCAATGTCAATTTTGCTCTGGGAAAAGGGAATGTGACGTTTAACCACACCACGACTCCGGTGGAGCATATTATGGACAAAATCAAGCGTCTCGGTTTCGACGCCCGCGTGGAAACGAATCTGTCTGCCACGTCATTCTCGACTAGTGTCGAATGCAATCGGCTGCGCAACCAGTTTATCCTATCCGCATGCTTTACCATACCGCTTCTGTGGACGATGGTGACCCATTTTAAATTTACTTCCGGCATCTGGATTCCCGGGCTGTTTCTTCATCCTTGGTTCCAATTCGCCATGGCGACGATCGTGCAGTTTGCAGCTGGCGGGCCCTTCTACGCAAGCGCCTACCGTGCGCTGCGGCATAAGAACGCCAATATGGATGTTTTGGTCGCTCTCGGCACATCGTCGGCTTATTTGTATAGTCATTATGTAGTATTTCATCCTCATCCTGCTGCAAATGGAATGCATTCGCCGCTATATTTCGAGACGAGCGCCATGATCATTACCATCGTCCTGCTCGGCAAATGGCTGGAAGCAATGGCGAAAAAACGGACGTTGCAAGCGCTGGATCAGCTTCATGCTCTTCAGTCTGAAGAAGCGGAGGTGTTGCGGGGGCGCACGATTGAACGTGTTCCGCTGACGGAAGTTGTTCCCGGCGATACGCTCGTCATTAGGCCCGGAGCCAAAATACCTGCTGACGGCTCAGTCATCTCAGGATGGTCCGCGATCGATGAATCGCTGCTAACCGGAGAATCGCAGCCTGTAGACAAGAATAGAGGGGATACGGTCATCGGCGGCACAGTCAACCTGAATGGGACGCTTCATGTGCGAGCCGAGAAAATCGGCAGTCATTCGGCTTTATCCCATATGATTCAGTTGGTCGTGCAGGCTCAACATACGAAGCCATCAATTCAGCGCCATGCAGATGATATTGCGGAGTTGTTCGTTCCGATTGTGGTGAGCTTTGCAGTCATTACTTTTGCGGCATGGGATTTCGTGTTCGCTCCGGGCGATTTCGGAGAAGCGCTGGAGCATGCCATCTCTGTGCTTGTCATTGCCTGCCCATGCGCCATCGGATTGGCGACTCCCACATCTGTGCTGGTCGGTTCGGGGAAGGCGGCCCAGAAAGGCATTTTGTTCAAGGATGGTCAGCATCTCGAGATGCTCCACCAAATAGATACGGTGCTGCTGGACAAGACGGGAACGATTACGGAAGGGAAACCCAAATTAACGGATTATATCGCGGACGGCGGCGATGAGGCGTCGCTGCTCCGCTACGCGGCAGCCGCAGAAGCCCACTCGGAGCATCCGTTGTCCCGTGCGGTTATTGCCGCAGCGGAGAGCAAGCGTCTCACGGTTCCAACCGCTTCCGGCTTTCAGTCATTCCCTGGCTATGGCATTCGCGCGACAGTAGAGGAACAGGACGTGCTCATCGGATCGGCCCGGTGGTTGCGCCAAGAAGGCGTTCCGGTACACGAGATGACGGAGGCCGTCAAGTTCGAGTCACAGGGGAAGACAGTGCTCTATGTGGCTATTCAGGGAAGGCTGGCCGGCTTGTTGGCGGCTCGCGACAGCGTCAAGGCCACGTCTGTCCAAGCGATTGGAGCCTTGCGCAAATGGGGTATCGACGTCGTCATGGTGACGGGGGACCAGGAACGAACGGCCTTGACGATTGCGAAGGAGGTTGGCATTCGCAGCGTGCATGCCGGTTCCTTGCCAGATGATAAGGTCAGGGTGCTGCAGAAGCTGCAGCAGGCAGGAAAGAGGGTCGCAATGGTGGGGGACGGCGTCAACGATGCTCCCGCATTGGCTGCGGCAGATATCGGCGTCGCGATCGGGACCGGCGCGGCCATCGCCGTTGAGGCGGCGGATGTCAATCTGGTGCGCGGCCAGCTTACCGGGTTAACGGATGCTATCCGCATCAGCCGGAAGACGATGGCGAACATCAAGCAAAATCTGTCGTTTGCTCTCATTTACAACGTGCTTGCTATTCCGCTTGCGGTCATCGGCTGGTTGGAGCCATGGATGGCCGGGACAGCGATGGCGCTAAGCTCCGTATCGGTCGTAAGCAACGCGCTGCGGCTGCAGCACTCGCAATGAGCGTCAGGAGGCGAAGATGAATCAAACCTTGCTGCTGACCGCGCTGTCGGGACTGATGAGCGCGCCGCATTGCGTGCTCATGTGCGGAGGTGCGATGGCGGGCTTCACCTTAAATGCCAACCATGGGCCGCTTGCCGTGGCGGCCGCTTATAATTTGGGGCGCGTGTTCACGTATACGTGTATTGGTGCGTTCATGGGCATGATCGGATCGTTCGTCGACGGCGCAGGGATGTTGATCGGACTCCAAGGGATATCCGGAATGATGGGCGGGCTCCTTATCATGCTGTGGGTATTCGGAAAAGTTGCATTGCCTGTCCAACGCTTAAGTCCGCTGCGGCTGGCTGCAGTTGAGCGGTGGCTCACACGGCTGCGGAGAAGCCGGGAACGTTGGACCATCTTGCTTAGCGGGGTGTTGTTCGGGTTCATGCCATGCGGCTTGACCTACGCCATGCAGATGAATGCCGCCGCCAGCGGAAGCCCATGGAGCGGCGCGGCCGTCATGGCCGTCTTCGGATTAAGCACGTTCCCGGCCCTGCTTGTCGTCGCCTTGTTCGCCAACCGCATACACCAATGGCTGCGCGGTTACATGACAGCAGCCGGCAAAGTATTGGCGGTCATCATCGGCCTGGTGTCGATACTGCGGGGTATGGCCGCGAATGGGTGGATTCCTCACCTGTACCCATGGCTGTGGTAATCATCAGCCTTTTATTGTACCGCCTCAAATGAATGGCTGGCTTCGACACCACTTCCGCCGCCATGCACGACGACTAGCGCTTCCCACGTTCCAGCCATAAGGGGGACAGCCTCTCCCGTGTATATACCAGGTTCCGCTTCACTTATGTAAACCTCAATCCGCCCGCACATCATATCCGGCATCGATAGGCTGGCGGTTACCTTTGCTTTGTTTACCGGTTGTCCGCTGTGGTCGCTCACATGGATGGTTAATGTCGCTGGCGCCAGCATCCGTGGCGGGAATGGCGCAATTTCCGTCCGCACCACGATATCTTCCTGCTGAACGGTCATCACAGCTTCATATTGAATCGAGTCTTTCCATGCATAACTGGCGCCGATGAGCAGAAGCAAGACTGCTGCAGCTGCTGCGCTGACGATAAATGCTTTCAGCTTCATGTCCGTATCTCCATTAAGGGAATTTGTTTATATGTATCCGGCCACCGGTTATACTATGACATCGGGAATTAGGAATCACCAAAAATTTGAATTGTCACAAATTTGTACAGATGACTAGCCCGATCGAGTCATGCCGTGCTTCAGCAATCCGTTACAATGAAATGTAGATTGGCAAAACGGAGGCTGAACATGAAGAACATACATATCGGATTAGGGATTGTGCTTCTGCTGGCAGTGCTGATGTCAGGTTGTTCGGGCAAGGAAAAACCGAATGACTTCGACTGGAAGGTCGGCGCGTTGTCCGCGGTGGATCAGAGCGGCAACACCTTTGCGATCGGCAGTATGGCAGGGAAGGTGTGGCTGGCGGATTTCATCTTTACAAGCTGCACGACCGTTTGTCCGCCTATGACTTATAACATGACGCAAATTCAGGACATGCTGAAAGCTAAAGGGATCCAAGATGTCGAAATCGTATCGTTCAGCGTCGATCCTCACGTGGATACACCGGAGAAGCTGACGCAGTACATTGGAAAATACAAGGCCGATACGAGCAGCTGGCGGCTTGTCACGGGATACGACCAGAAGACAATTGAGCAGTTCAGCCGCGATTCCTTCAAGACGCTTGTGCTGAAGACGGAGGATTCGGATCAGGTGACGCACGGCACTTCCTTTTTTTTAATCGATCAGACGGGAACGGTATTGACGAAATACGATGGCTTGGAGCCGGATCATGACAAGATTGCGGCGGACGTGCAAGCGTTATTGGATTAATCATAACTGAATATGCGATCAACAAGGAAATTGGCATCAATTGCGCATCAACGGCCTGACGGACGTTCCAGTACGGCTCACGTTGATTCGTTCGGTCGTCGGCAAGCTGTATACGAACGCGGATTGGTCCATCGAAATCGAGGAAGGTATGGATGCCGGCGAGAGGAAACAATGAAATGGCTATGTTATAATGAAATGAGTACAGACTAGATCTTGCATGGACAGACAGGAGGATACATATGCCGAAAATCGTGCTTATTCGTCATGGCCAGAGCGTGTGGAATCTAGAAAACCGGTTCACCGGATGGACGGACGTCGACTTATCGGAGCAGGGGCTGCGCGAAGCGCGGGAAGCAGGGGCAATCTTGAAGAAGAACGGCTTTGCGTTCGATGTCGCCTATACTTCCGTGCTCAAGCGAGCGATTCGCACGTTATGGATTATGCTGCATGAAATGGACCAAATGTGGATTCCCGTCCACAAGTCCTGGATGCTGAACGAGCGTCACTACGGTGCGCTGCAAGGGCTGAACAAGGCTGAAACCGCGGCGAAGTATGGCGAGGAACAGGTCCATCTATGGAGAAGGTCAGTCGAGGTTAGACCTCCTGCCTTGGAGAAGAGCGATTCGAGATATGAAGCGTTCGCTCCCCAGTATCAAGAATTGAAGGAAGGGGAGTTCCCCCTCACTGAAAATCTGGAGGACACGGAACGAAGAGCGCTTAAATATTGGCACGATACGGTCGTGCCTTCGATGCAAGCGGGCAAGCGAGTCATCATTTCTGCCCATGGGAACACGCTGCGGGCGCTCGTCAAATATTTGGACGACATTCCTGCAGACGGTGTCGCTAACTTGAACATTCCTACAGGTGTGCCGCTCGTATACGAATTGGATGACAACCTTAAGCCAATCAAGCATTACTATGTAGGCAGTGAAGGGCCGTTGCCGGAAGGAAGCGTGGCAAAACATATGTAGTGACGTCTTGTCACAATATATCGGGAGAGCCCTGGGGGCTCTCCTTTTTGCTGTCTTGACGACAGGCTTCAGCGGTAAACGCTGACGTACAAAATGAGCGCTGTTATGATGCTGGGCAGACCAAGCAGCCATAGGGTCACGTTCAACCGCAGGCGGCGTTGTTCATCCTCCGAGGTATCATATTCATAATTGAACCGGTGATTGTTCGCATCGCCGAAGGTGCCGGACAGCAGGCCGGCGATCGCCCATAGGCCGAGACCGATAGAACCGCTCACAATGAACATTTGGTGAGGATCCCCCCAAATTAAACAATAAACTGCCGTAACAACGACGATAAGCAGCCCGAGAATAAACCGTATCGCCACTATGTCACCCCCAGCCTCTCTATTTTCCCGAAACTCTATTATACCGGCATATGGTTAATAGTGGAATGTGAAAAAGAGGAGGAAGCATAACGAAGACGACACCGGGACACGATAACATGGAAATAAGCAGGGTAACGATGGAAGGAAGAGATCCACATGTTCGATTGCATTATCATTGGCGGCGGAATTGCCGGCTTGCAGGCTGCAATACAGCTTGGACGCTACGAGCATCGTGTGCTCGTCATCGATTCGGGAACCGGACGCTCTACATTATGCCGCCGGTACCGCAACATTCTGGGTTGGCCCGACGGTGTTGCAGGAGATGAGCTGCGCCGGCTCGGACGCATGCAAGCGGACTCGCTCGGTGTTCACTTTCTGGCCGGCACAGCCGGAACCGCAGGCGGAAGCGAGAATGAAGGTTTCTACGTCACAGTCGGTGGTGGCGTTGATAAAGTGAAATATCTGGCGCCTACGCTGCTGCTAGCCACGGGAATCATGGATCGGCTACCTCTAGTTCCCGGACTGCCCGAATGTCTTGGCCTGACGCTCTACGTATGTCCGGACTGTGATGGTTATGAGGTCCGCAACCGCCGCACTGTCATAATCGGAGCAGGCAACACCGGTGCCGAGATGGCATTGACGCTCCGCAGCCGGACGAATGAATTAATTTATATCAATCATGACCGCACTGCAATTAAAGATGAGCTGTATGGTGAACTCAATCAGAACGGAATCCCTGTCATGCATGAACAAATGAGCGAAATCACGGTTGATGGCGATGGAGAGATGACCGGAGTCAAGCTCATGCAGGGCGGGATTATCGAGGCGGAACGGGGATTTGTCGCTTTCGGCGGCAATGCCGTTCATACGGATCTGGCTGCGGAGCTGGGGGTGGAACGGCTGGAGAACAAGCACATTCCGACCGATCCTCGCAGCAAGATGACCAATGTTCCGGGAGTATGGGCAATTGGCGATATTGGCGTACATTCCGAACAGGCAACGATTGCAATGGGTGAAGGAGCGCAAGCGGCGATATGGATTCATAAGTGGCTTGACCGCCGCCGGGGAAGCTAAGTAGGGGAAAGCTTCAGCTTCCCTGAGAGAGCTTAGCGGCTGCAGATCCATTCTAATAGTTTGCCGTTTGATCTGCTGGCGTCTGGCGAAATTCACTTTCGCGGTTCCCCCTTCGTTCATGCGAAGCTCAACTTCTCCGTGTCTGTTTCGGTTCAGATCCCAGTCATCCCTTCTTTTCATAGAAAAGAGATCTGGTGAAACGGAAGGCAATGCTCTTAGTGGCCGGAAGCTGCCTCTTAATAAGCGCTTATAACGTTGCTTTATAGGAAAAACGCAAATTCGGATTGCTTTTGCCTGCAGGATAAGTGTACATTAAGAGAATACAGGTCTACAGCAATGATTGCTTTCAAGGAGGAAGAAATACATGACTGAACGCATGCTTGTATTTGTGGGTTCATATGCAGATACAACTGATTCCGGGGTATACGTCTATGAATGTAAGGAAGAGACAGGTGTGCTCACGCTGCAGGATCAAGTGTCAGGATTGAAAAATCCGACATTTCTAAATGTGAATGTGCCGGCTGCAAAGCTATACTCCATAGCAGAAGGACAGTCGGAAGCGGGACAGAAGACAGGGGATGCCGTATGCTATTCGATCGATCCTGTTCAAGCGAAGCTGAAGGAGTTGAACCGCTCGATTGCGGTCGATGCTCCGACTTGTCATATTCAGCGGGATGCGGACGACCGCTACCTTGTCGTGGCAAGCTATCACGGCGGCAGAGTGGGGCTCGTCGGGCTTCAAGCCGACGGTCTTGTGGGAGATCAGCTGGATATTAAGCAGCATGAAGGCCATGGCTCCCATCCGGAGCGGCAAGATCAGCCGCATCCGCACTCGGTGTTCTTTAGTCCGGACAACCGGTATTTGTTCGTGTCGGATCTCGGCATTGATTGCATTCGCGCCTATAAGATTGATAAGGAGCGCAATGTGCTGCAATGGCACGGAGATACGGAGCTCCAGCCGGGATCCGGCCCGCGTCATTTGGCCTTTCATCCGAACGGCAGGCTCGTCTATGTTATTAACGAACTGAATTCAACGATTACGTCCTTCCGATATGATGCGGAAGCGGGCCATCTACATACAATTGAAACCGTTCCGACGCTGCCTTCTGACTTTACGGGGGACAACTCCTGCGCGGAAATTGCGGTCTCAGGGAACGGAATGTATTTGTACGGCTCGAATCGGGGGCATGACAGCATCGTCGTGTACGCCATTGATTCGGACTCCGGGCGATTAACGCTCGTGGAACATGTGTCCACGGAAGGCAAGCATCCGCGTCATTTCGCCTTGACACCGGGAGGTCGCTTCCTGATCGCCGCCAATCGCGATACGAACAATATTGCGATCTTCCGGGTTGACGGCGCGACAGGCAAGCTGCAGTATACCGGCAATTCGGTTCAAGTCTCGAAGCCGGTGTGCGTGAAGCCGGTTATATTTACGGTGTGACAGATTCAGTACGTGAACAGAAACAAGAATGGCAGTGGATCCGCATACGACGCTGTTGCGCCAAATCATTGGGGCGAGATGCGGGGATGACCCGGTTTTAAAGAGAATAGATTTTCAGCTATTTATGCGGACACTAATATGTTGTCCGTTTTTTTATTTTGGGAGGAATGCATCTATGCGAGAAACGAAGGGTTGTATCATGCCCGCAACGGTTACGATTTTCATCCGCAAACCAGTTCAGTCCTGTCTTTGCGAAGGGACAAGGTGAGTCTGAGTCGATACACCCTTCGAGAAATAGGTGTATTCAGGCGGCTCTTTGGTCCGCTCTCCCCATCATTCAGACAGGTGAGAGAAGAGGGAGGGGGTCCGCTGGAGAGACCTGGCGAAGCTCAATTGTGCAGTTATTTTTACGAAAACCCGGCTTTTTCGGCCCCTGAAATGCAAATATGCAGTTCAAACTGAAGGTTTTACCTTTATTTATATGATTATACGAAATTGAACTGCACTTTTGCAGTTCAGCTCTATGAAAAGCGAGTAATAGAGTCAAGCAAATGCATAATTGCAGTTGGAGCGTCTGTTTTAAAGCGAAGATGTCTTTCCGCTTTTGATTTGGATCTCAGACATTGCAAAAATATTTTTGATTGGCTGCTATGCTTCGCGATGCTGAAGTGTTCACTTTTGAAACAAAAACGTATAGTATTAGATTATAGGAAGTATTTTATTATAATTATTCTATGTTGGGAAAGAGACCAGAGGAGGACTGATTTGACGAACTGGGTTCATGCAGGTGCATTGGAAGAGTTAAAGGAGGAAGGCGCGAAGGTCATTAAAGGCGGAATCGCCGTATTTTACCATGAGGAGAAAGTATATGCGGTTGATAACCGCTGCCCGCATATGGGGTTCCCGCTCCATATGGGCAGCCTGTGTGACGGCATCCTTACATGTCATTGGCATCATGCCCGCTTTGATGTATGCAGTGGAGGGACGTTGGATCCTTGGGCTGACGATGTGTCAACTTATCCAGTCAAGCTGGAAGCGGGAGAAATCTATGTCAATCCGAAGCAGGCGAGCAAAGGCGATGCCGAAAGACACTTCCAGCGGCTGCATGAAGGGCTGGAGCAGAATTTGTCGCTGGTCATCGCCAAGTCTGTCGTCGCCTTGGTTGAAGCAGGCGTCCCCGATGTACAGATCGCCCGCGTCGGATTGGAATATGGAACGACTTACCGGTCGGGCGGATGGGGCTCAGGATTGACTATTCTAGCGGCTATGGTCAACATTTTGCCGAAGCTTGATCACTACAACCGCATATTGGCACTCTATCACGGTCTCACCCGCGTAGCTGCCGATTGTTCGGGACGGCCGCCCAAATTCCTCATGCAAGCGCTTCCGAACGATGATGTCTCAATTGACAGGCTGACGACTTGGTATCGTCAATGTATTGAAGTTCACGATACGCAAGGGGCGGAGCGCGAATCAACCGCTTCCATACCCAAAATGATTTTGGAGACTGGATCGCGGTTCTGCATACGTTTACACATGCCCATGCCGTGCATGAAAGCTTGCTTCGCGGCGCCAACGATCTTGCGATTCGCGCAATATACTATGCAGGAGTCAGTATATATCTCGACCGCTTCCTCAACATTCCAGCCGCATCACCGCCGACACCCGAGAAGTACGGCAGCTATGGCTACACGACCGATCTAAACGAGCTGCTGGAGCTAATGGACCAGCGTCAGCGAGTGGCGGAAGCTGCCAACTGGGTGGCGCATTACCTCGATCAAGGCGGCGATGCCGAACCGCTATTCAATACGCTGGGCCACTCGTTACTGCGAGAGGATGCAGAGTTCCACTCCTTCCAGATGATCGAAGCCGCCATCCAAGAATATGATCATTGGTCGAATATATCAGGAACGTTTGCGAATCAGGCAAAGAGAACAATGATACTGGCGACGACCCGCTATTTGGCCGCACATGCTCCGACCGCCCACGAGCAGTCGCATATTGCGCGCATTGCATGGAGATTGCAGCGCGGAGAGCGGCTGTTCAAAGACGAATAGCCCCTTCAAGTCTGAGCCATTTAACATCGTCTAATTTGGGCAATGGGTGGGGAACGCCAACAATAAGTAAATGAAAAAGCAGAGCCCGCAAACTCCGGGCTCTGCTTTGTGCTGGAGAAATGGTTACGCGGCGCCGACGTCGACTGTGACTGGCTCTCTGTGCGGAGCCTTGCGATCGTTCACGAGGAATAGCCACACACCGAATATAAGAAGCAGGCAAGCTGCCATTTGCAACGGGTTCATGGCTTCACCCAACAGCACCCATGCGAGTATGCTGGCGCCTACCGGTTCACCGAGCACCGCCATCGAGATGGAAGTGGCATTCATGTACTTGAGCAGCCAGTTGAACAGCATATGCCCTAACACAGTAGGGATAATCGCCATTGCGCTGAACAGCACCCATTCCTGTGCCCCGTATCCGGTCATTGCATAACCTGCACTGAGGTTATACGCGGCAAGACAAGCTCCCGCTACGAGAAATACGGTAAAGTTGTATGCATAAGAAGAGACACGTTGCCGCAAGTCTTGACCGAGCAGCATATGCGCGACTACGGCGATGGTGCCCAGTACAGACAACAGGTCTCCATAGAGCGCCTGCCCGGACATTTTCAAATCTCCCCAACCGATAAGGATGACCCCAAAGAGAGAGACGGCAACTCCGAATATAGCCCGCGTCGTCGTTCGCTGTTTGAATAGCCAGAAGGAACCGGCCATGACGAGAATCGGCTCCAGCGTCAGCAGAGCCGTGGAGCTGGCTACCGTCGTATGACGCAGCGATTCCATCCAGAGGAGAAAATGCAGCCCCAGAAAGAAGCCGGACATCATCAACCGGAACCAATCCCTGCGTTGTATCGAGCGCCATTCCGCCCGGTATGACCATACCCACGGGAGCAGAAGAAGATTGGTCAGCAGCAAGCGGTACATGCCGATAACCGGAGCGGGCGCGGCCGACCATTTGACAAGAATGGCGGAGAACGAGATAGCGATCATGCCGATAACTAACAGGGCATATAAGTGCGATGATTTTCGTGATGACATTTCTGACGGACACCTCGATATGTATAAGAATGGTTCGTAGCACTAAACAAATAGTATATAACAATTCCGATGAAGTTGGAATTATAGATTTATGTGAATGTACAGAAGAAGGAGCCCCGTTAATTGAGCACTCCTTCTGTTCGTGATGCAGGTCGGTCCATCATTCATGCACCGTCATATATGCGAAGGGAATCACTTCGGCTGCGGCAGCTGATCCAGTGCTATGAATTCATAGCCTTGTTTCCTGGCGCCGTCGATAATGCTGCCCAGGGCATCGGCGTTATCCTTCGAAATCGAATGGAGGAGCATTACGGCGCCGGGATGAAGCTGACTCATTACCTTATCGTACGCGTAACGCGCGCCCTTCTGCGCATTCACATCCCAATCCTTGTAGGCCAGAGACCAGAATACATTCGTATAACCCATGTCGCGCGTCAATGCCAACGTTCGCTCGCTGAAGATGCCGCGGGGCGGGCGAAGGTAGGGCATTTGCTTCTGACCTGTGACTTGCTCGACTTCAACTTTTACCTTGTCCAGCTCTTCCTTCAATTGAGCGTTGGAAATTCGTGTCATATCGGGATGACTCCATGAATGGTTGCCGATGATATGTCCCTCGGCGGCCATTCGTTTCAGAAGCTCTGGTTGGCTCTTCACGTAGTGTCCCGTCACGAAAAAAGCCGCAGGCACTTTTTTGTCCTTTAATGTGTTCAGAATCTGCTCCGTCAATCCGTTTTCATAGCCGTTGTCGAACGTGAGATATAGCACCTTTTTACCGGTATCGCCTAAAAATATCGCACCGTACTTATCGATAATAGGTTTGAAGCCTTCCTGATCAATCGAAGGAAGCTGGCCGTTCTGGCTTCGTTTAAATCCGAAATGATAAGCATGGTTCTCATAGGCATACGCCGAAAAGCCGACTGTCATCGCCAACATGACGACGAGCAGGGACGAGATAACATATCGTTTCATTTGGTTGTAGCTCCTTACTTCAATCGTTTTTTATTCTATCGTTTACTATTTCTTGTTTGCTCCATTTTATACGAGGCCGGCATAACATCCGTCACCAAGCGACGCCTCGCTGCTGCTGAACAACCAACAAGATAAAAGTATGCCGATCCGAATAAAATGCCGAGAACGATGATTGGATCAAGGTAGTGTTGAAACCCTAAAATCACGGTCGGCCATTTGTTTAAATGCCTGATGCACAAAGACATCGCCCAATCATACAATGGTGAAGATACGAGAAGATGGCTGATATCCGGCCGACAACTGCAAATGCAGTGCGTCGGGAAAAGGTTCATAAAAGCTGTCCTGCCGTGAAAGGGGTTATTACGATGGAATTACACTTGTCACTCGGGAGTGCCGGACCCGAGGTGCTGGAATCTGAACAAATGCTTAGCCGATTAGGGTATTATGTGGAAGTGAATGGTGAATACGACAGGTATACCCAGCGGGCCGTAATGAAGTTTCAGATGGAGCGCAGCATACCGTCAACCGGGATTATCGACAATGGAACGTTCGAGCATTTGCGATACGCTGTAGCCGAATATAATTCCCGAATCGGCCAGCCTCTGTCATTTGTTCCAAGAGCCATTGTTCCGACTGCCCCCCAGGAGCCGCCAACTGCGCATCAACCTGCTCCGGAGTGGAGCAGCCAGCCTGAAGCGCATCAACCCGCTCCGGAGTGGAGCAGCCAGCCTGAAGCGCATCAACCCGCTCCGGAGTGGAGCAGCCAGCCTGAAGCGCATCAACCCGCTCCCGAATGGAGCAGCCAGCCTGAAGCGCATCAGCCCGCTCCCGAATGGAGCAGCCAACCGGTTGCCCATCCACCTTATCGGGAGATCAACATTGCTGCTCTCGTGCAAGAAGGGGCAATCAGCGGAACCATCGCAAGAACGGACTATTACAATTTTTGCATCATTGCGGGCAAGGAGTATGTCTTGAAAGCAGCAGCGCTGCATGATTCCTTGACAAGGCAGTCCAGCAGCTTCAATCTGTTCATATGCTGCATGGATCCGACCGCATTTTCCATGTTAGCGAAAATGAACTTGAAAAACGCCGTTCTCATTAAAGTGGAGGTCCTCGAAGACGATCGCCTCCGTTATGCCAAAAGCGATCGGAAGATGAATGAATATTGCTGGACGCTGAAAGCTCCTCTGATCGAGTTTTGTCTGACCCATTTCGGAATCGATTCAGTGATATACTGCGACGGGGATATTTACTTTTTCTCGGATCCGAAGCCCATTTTCGACGAGTGGGGAAACCATTCCGTATTTATGTGCCGGCAAAGGGATGTCGAGTGGGTAGAACAATTGTATGGAAGATACCAAGCCGGCATTATCGGGTTCAAAAATGATAATTACGGGCTCGAAAGTCTGAGATGGTGGAAAGAAAGATGTCTGGAGTGGTGCTACCACAGGGCGGAGGGCGGAAAATTCGGAGACCAGAAGTATTTGGATGATGTGCCCAACTATTTTCCAAACATTAAAATATCGGATAATTTGGGAGTCAACGCGGCTCCATGGAATTGCGTATATAACAATGATTTCAGAATTTACCGGCAAAACAATGAGTTGTATATTGAAAATAACAAGCTTGTCGCCTATCATTTTGCCTGCATAAGCATCTATAACGAGAATGAATTCGATCTATGGTCGATTGGTGAAATTACGATCGGAAAAGTCATTAAAAATGAAATTTATGTGCCGTATCTCGATAAAATAAGGGAGATCATCGCATCTGTCAAAGCGAATGACGGTTATGCGTTAAGTCAAGCTTTCATTCAGGAGGATCCGGCAAAAGCAAAAACGTATTATAAATATTCCGCATTCCGAAGAAGGATGGATCAGTGGGATCAATTCTTTAACTTCGCAACAGTCGTCAATCAGGATAGCCTGATTAAAGGATTGGCGCTGAATCGTTCACTGAAAAACAAAATCGAAAATTTTCATCATTGGATTTGCTGCATGGATGATCTCAGTTATCACGTATTAAGCAGAATGAATCTGGGAAATGCAACCTTAATCCCGATGAAGGAAATTGAAAATGAAGAACTGCTAAGAGTAAAAAGTTCGCGTAATCTAAACGAATACAAGTGGACTCTAAAAGCGCCATTATGTCTTACTGTTTTAGAGCGTTTTAAGGAGATTGACCACATTATCTGTTGCGACCCGGATGTATATTTCTTCGCCGATCCGAAGCCGATATTAGACGAATGGTGGAAGTATTCCATCTTCTTATGCAAGCAAAGAGGCAATTATGAGCATGAACAGGTACAGGGATTGTTCCAAAGCAGTCTCGTTGGATTCAAGCGCGAAGAGAACAGCGTTACGATTTTGAAGTGGTGGAAGGATAAATGCATCGAAAAGTGCGGCGAGAATTACGATGCGCATGATCAAACGTACAGGGATCAAAGATATTTGGAATATATACCGCACATTTTCCAAAACATTAAATTAATTGAGCATAAAGGAATAAATGCGGCTCCTTGGAATGTCATACTGAACAATCACTACTCTGTCGGCGTACAAGACAATAAAGTATTTATTGGCGACAGCGAGCTTGTGTCCTATCATTTCGGAAATATGCTTATCTACAATCACGACGAATACGATTTGTGGAGTTCAGCGCCGGCCTCATTCGATTATTCGATTATCAGCCATATTTACGCGCCATATTTCAATACTGTAAAAGAAGTGCTCAGCTCCATACAGCACACGACGGGAACGGATATGTCACTGCTTTGCGAACACGCCTCCAGCAAGAATTCTGCCATAAATTACTTTAAATATTGATGGTTTCTCATAATAGGGACTGATCAAGGCAGCAGGGAACTGCTGCCTTTTTTTGTCTGCGAGAGAGCATATGAAATAGGCGATTCAGATGCTATAATGTCTCTGAGAGCTGAGACTAAGATGAGTGCCTTCGAAAAAGCAGTTATTGTGCATGCTGATATCGATAACTCTATTGAAAAGGTGATGACAGATGAAAACAATGAATTACATATTGGCAGGCTATGCAGGAGACAGCATCCTTCCTCAAGTTACGCCAGTTGACGCGGCAAGATTGACCCATTTAAACGTAGCCTTCGGTCATGTGAAAAATGACAAAATTACGATCGGCCATTTGCAAAATCTCGCTTCCTTACCCAAGCTGAAGGAATACAATCCCGAGCTGCAAATCCTGTTGTCTGTTGGGGGCTGGAGCGCCGGCGGTTTCTCGGAAGCCGCTTCAACGGCGGAAGGACGCCGCCAATTCGCAGAATCGGCTGTTGAAATACTGCGCGCGCATCCATTTGACGGCATTGATCTGGATTGGGAATATCCATGCTATTCAGAAGCGGGAATCAAGTCCAGTCCTGACGACAAGACTAACTTTACGCTGCTTCTGAAGGAGTTGAGAGAGGAGATCGACCGGCAGGGACAAGCTGACGGACGTCATTACCTGCTCACGATTGCAGCGGGTGCCGATCAATATTATGTGGATGGAACGGAAATGGATAAGGTTCAACAATATTTGGACTTCATCCAACTGATGACGTATGATATGCGCGGCGGATTCCAGACGCTCACGGGTCATCATACGAATCTGTTCACGTCCACGGGAGACTTGTTCCGAATCAGTGTAGATGCATCTGTTCGTCTCTTCACGAAGGCAGGAGTTCCACGTGAGAAGATTGTTATCGGCGCCGCCTTCTATTCGAGAATGTGGAAGGATGTGCCGAAGGAGAATGATGGCTACCTGCAAATGACTCCAGCCTCAGGCGGCTACGGTCCTGACTATTCGGCACTCGCGGCGGAGTACATCAACCGCAACGGCTTTATCCGTTATTGGGATGACGAAGCGAAGGCTCCTTATTTATACGACGGCAGCACCTTTATAACCTATGATGACGAACAATCTTTGACGTGCAAATGTGAATACATCAAAGAGCATCACATCGCAGGCATTATGTTCTGGGAGTATAGCTGTGACAGAACCGGGAATCTCCTAAGCGCATTGTACACAGGACTCAAATAGCAATATATGGTTTTGGCAAGGCCGTTGGCTGCAGAGTCGCAGTTGACGGTCTTTTTGTTGTGCGATTCTTATGTTGACAAAATCCGCTCGGATTTGAAAAAGGATGTCGCCCTGGAGGATCAAATTAAACGCATCATACGGGTTGTCGAGCAGCCTCGAGGACGAGGTGCAGGAGAAGATTCAACAGATACACCGGGAATATATCGGCTTTCTTATCGTCATTGCGGATATGATGGGCATCCCTGCGCAAGATCAGGACCGGTTCAAGGAGTGGTCTGACGCATTGGTGGGGAATGATTATGAGCGCTATGTCTGGTGTCAAAGGGAAATGACCTCATACTTTACGCACATTGCCGAGGAGCGCCGCCGCGATCCGCAGGACGATCTCATCAGCAGGCTTGTCCAGGCGACAGCGGATGGGGAACCGTTGCAGCCGGTACAATTGATTAGTTTCTGTATTCTGCTGCACGTGGCCGGGAACGAGACGACGACGAACTTGTTGTCTTCGGCGTGCTCTGCTTTGACAGCCGCAGGGACGCTTGGCACGACATTCATCAAGATCGCTCATTGCTTGCGAACGCTATTGAAGAAGTACTGCGCTACTGCTCTCCCGTACAAATGATGAATCGGCAGGTTAAGCGCGCTACCGAGCTGGATGGATTCACATTTCACAAAGGACAAAACGTAAAACTGTGAATTGGATCGGCCAATCATGATGAAGATGTTTTTGAGCATCCGGAATTTTTCAATAGATAAACGAATCAAATGGTCAAGCGCGAATGGGAAGCCGTTTGCGCTTTTTTCATGATTTTGGCTCGAAATAAGTTTAAAAAGCGGAGTAGCGTCCATAATTGAAATAGAGTGGATGATGGATGGTAACATAATTTTTCCTTCATAGAGGAAATGGAGGAGCAGACTTCATGATGGCAAGTATTGGGGTACTATTGATCGTCTTCGTAATCATATCTATCGAAGTCCCTGCTCTGAGGAAGAACGGAGCCACACAAGAACTGCGCGCTTTTTGGACGCTGCTTGCACTCGGAACGGTCCTAGGCATCGCGCTAGGATTCAAGCTCAATATTCCGAATCCGCTGGACTGGATTGCATTCGTGTACAAGCCGATAACCAGCCTGATATCCAGTTTGTTGGACTGAAGTATGAAGAGAAAGGGAGAAAACAAATGCCAGCGGATGAAAATGGTAACATTTCGGTGCGTCAATTCACGATTCTCGTGTTTCTCTATTCGGTAGGGACTACAATATTGGTCATTCCAGCCAGTCTGGCAGAAGTGGCAAAGCAGGATGCTTGGATTGCCGCGATTCTAGGTGTCGGACTGGGTTTGCTATTAGTTAAGCTATATAGCTGTGGGGAATTTGTTTCCCGGTCTAACCTTGGTTGAAATGAACGAGAAGTTGCTCGGGAAGTGGATCGGCAAAACCGTTTCGCTCTTGTTCGTCTTCTTTGCATTGATTACCGCATCAGAATTGCTATATTTTATGGGGACTTTCATGACGACGCAAATTATGCCGGAGACCCCGCCCCAAGCCATAAACATATTATTCGCGCTTGTCGTTATTATGGGGGTTCGTCTAGGCATAGAAGTGCTGGCTCGAACAGCAGAAATGCTGTTCCCATGTTTTGTTGTGTTATTTCTAGGTTTAATCTTATATATTGCTCCTCAGATTGAGATTCGCAATATTCAGCCTATATTCGAAACGGGGATGAAACCGCTAATTAGGGCAACTTATATGTTTACAAGTGTGTTTTCTTTGTCAACCGTCGTCTTTTTAATGGTCTTTCCCGCGTCGATCAATAAACCGCAAAAAGCGCGAAGGGCTTTCTACCTCGGTACTATCCTCGCAGGAATCGTATTAATCACTGTAATCGCATCAGCGATTATGGTGCTGGGTGCGGATACTACGGCCCGGCAAGTGTACCCGAGCTATGTGCTGGCCAAAAAAATCAACATAGGCAATTTTTTGCAGCACATTGAAGTGATTGTCGCCATCATGTGGTTCATTACGATTTTTTTAAAAATGTCCATCTATTTTTATGTGTCGGTCAAAGGTTTGACGCAAACGCTGCATTTGAACGAGCAACGGCCGCTTGTGCTGCCAATGGGCATGCTTTTAGTTGTATTCTCCTTGATTGTCCATCCCAACATCATTCATTCCAACGACTATAATAGGGGGGCGTGGCTGCCGTTTGTGTCAACCTTTGGATTTGCGCTTCCGCTGCTGTTGTGGGCTGTCGCATCGTTTCGAAACAAGCAAAATTTGAAATCATCAGGCCCATGTTCCCAGGGAAGTGAATAGACTGTACGTCTCAAATATCTGCATATTAGGCATTTCACAGAGTCAAGGACAAGTGTGACAGCAATACAATACAACGTATCTTGCTGAAAGGGAGGATTAGACCATGGGAGAATGTGTAGGCGGAGCTGGGTATGGCGGTTACGGAGCCCTTTTCACTTCAACAGGTGTCATCTTGGTGCTCTTTATTCTGCTGGTTATTGTGTCGCGCGGCTTCATTTAACGGCTTTGAACGAACGGCACGGTGCGATGGCCGTTTGATTGCGAAGCGGCAAGGAGGAGGGGCCCCCTCCTTGACCTGCGAATAACCTTTGCCTCGACTTGCTTCGTTCTCATTTGTTATACTACGGTTACTCTAATCAGCTTAGGAGGAACCGTCATGAAGACAAGAATCGGGATTATCGGTTTGGGAGATATCGCTCAGAAGGCATATCTTCCCGAATTGGGACAGCGCGAAGGAATCGAGATCGCCGGCATCATGAGCAGAACGCCGTCTACGGTGGAGAAAATCGGGCAGCAGTACCGTATTTCCGGCAGGTACACGGATTTGAACGAACTGCTGCGACAGGATCTGGACGCCGTATTCGTACATACGCCGACCGAAACGCATGAGAGCGTGGTAACGACTTGTCTGGAACGAGGCGTGCACGTCTACGTGGACAAGCCGTTGTCTTATGATATCAATGCTTCCGAGCGGATGGCGGAAGCCGCAATCAAGCATGACAGATTGCTGGCTGTTGGATTCAATCGCCGTTTTGCCCCGATGTATCAAGAGGCGCGGAACTGGATCGAAGAAGCGGGAGGCTTCGATCTATGCATCGTTCAGAAGCATCGGACCAGACAGCAATCGATGCCGGCGGAGAAGACATTGTATGACGATCTGATTCATATGATCGATCTTCTGCTGTGGTTCGGAGCGACGCCGTGTGACGTTGCGTCATATATGCAGGAACTTGATCAGGAAGGAAGACTGCTGCATGCTGCCGGAAGCGTCGCTTTTTCTCGGTCGATGGCGATGTTCAGCATGAATCGGCGAGCCGGTGCGGATATGGAACGGCTCGAATTGCATGGAGGCGGCAGAACAGTTGAGGTTACGAATCTGGAATCTGCAGTCTGGAACGACCGGAATAGCGGCCAGCAAACGAAGCGGTTCAGCAGTTGGGACACGATTGGCCATCGCCGCGGCTTTGCAGGCGTTGTGAATCATTTCCTGCATTCGCTGGACAATCCGAAGCAGTGCGCCATCGCAGCCGATCAAGTGATGGACACGCATCAACTGATTGAGCAATTGATTCATTGGTCTTGAAAAATGACATGTAAAAACCAGATTCCTGAATGCGAAAGGAATCTGGTTAGGTCACGGCTTATTCACTCGTTGTTATTGCCCGAAAGGCTTGCTCCGCTGCCTTTGCCGTTGTATCATCCATGGCGTTTACCCCCGCTACAACAGGTTAAACCGTTCTAAATGGTCCTGCAACCCAACCTCAGCCAATATGTGCCGCTGCATCGGTCCCATCAAGTCGAAATGGGGAAAAGGAGGACGATGATGAATGTACTTAGGGTTCAAGCCGTGAGCTGTACACCATTCGTTCAAGCGCTCCAAATCACTGCAACCTACCTTGGTCACGGTCTTGATACCCGGAAAGCGGTCGTCCAGCCAATAATGGGTCAAGTAAGCGAGTTCTCCCCGTCTTACGCTTTCTTTCCACACCGACAATTCTGTTCTTGTAATGCCAAATGCCATAGCCTCATTCTTCTTTCTCATGTGCGTTATCTCTTCTTATTATAACAAAGAAAGTGCAGCGAACATCCATGATTGCATCAATAAGCTTATGTTGTAACGGGTATCCTAATATCAATGAGAGAAAGGAGGATATCCATGTCTGAAAAGAAAAATGTTGAATCCGACAAGAAATCCGTCATGGAAGAGGCTGCATTACAGGACCAATGCGTGACGCCTGCCATCGCTCAGGTTGATGCTCCCGCTGATTTGCAGCAGGGGATCATTGAGATTGCGGACAAGGACGAGTACGTAGACGAACCATAACGGGATGAATCGCCTGTACAGGCGGTGAGCTTGTCCGAGAGGGTTACACGACAGCTTGACCGCCTGCACATACGATTTTTATTTTACGGCCTCCACACCTATAATTCTTACATTCCCCTTCCCTATTTGTGTACCTTATTTTTCTTCTTGAGCTTGTCGATTTCTTCCGTGACGACGAACGCCAAGTCTTCGTTGCCGAATAAAGACAAGACGCCAAGCAAAGTATCACCGGGAATGTCTCCGGCTTCTTCCTTGGCCACCGTCAATGCGATCGCTTCTTGCAGCTTTCGGTTGTCACCTTGCTTCGGGTAGGCCCGATGGTACAACTCGGCGGGATCGAGGTCATGATTGATGCACCACTGCGCGAACACGAGTATCATCATTTGTTCGTCTTGTTGATAGTTTTGAATAATCTGTTCTTCGATTTCTTTCGATTGCATTGAGGATTCTCCTTAGACCTAGTAAGATAACTTCATTATAACGAAGGCGCCGGGAGATGCACAATAAGGGTGGATGTAGGCGCCTGGGAAAGATGGAGTGGGGAGTCTATTTCAACGTTTGCTGAGACACTCCTTCGTGTTGTACAATGACGAGTATGCTCGTGGAATCTTCTATTGATTTATGGATTTGCGGATAAGTCTGATACAAGCATTATATTACATAGTTTTCCACTAAGTATTATATGAACCCATTATGTTGAATTTACGTAGAATATGAGGAAACCTTTAACGAGCCTTCAGAAGAGCGGCCGCGTGAAGAGGTAGATTTTATCGTTGTCAGTTATGGTTAGTCATGCCTTTTTACCGCTTCACAGAACGTAAACTATCCTTATTAATAAAAAAAACCTTCTGCCAATGCAAGAAGGTACAATTCAGGTATTGATTTTTGTCCAAAAAAATGATAGAATAACGGATGCTATAAAAACAAATATAATTATTCAAAATCATACCACATTATAGGATTTTTGTCAAATATATTTTTAGTGCCGCAAGTAGTATATAGGGGGGAACTGGATTGTGATGAACGACCAACAAGAATACGACCTAACGCTGCCACCGGGGATTAAATTGGACGACCCCGTGCGCATGTATTTGAAAGAAATTGGACGCGTTCCACTCCTATCCGCAGAGGAAGAAATCGAATTGGCCTTACGGATCGCACAAGGAGATGAAGAAGCCAAGCAAAGACTGGCCGAAGCGAATTTGCGCCTCGTCGTCAGCATCGCGAGACGATACATCGGTCGCGGCATGATGCTCCTTGATCTGATTCAGGAGGGCAATATGGGCTTGATGAAAGCGGTGGATAAGTTCGACTATACGAAGGGATTCAAATTCAGCACGTATGCGACCTGGTGGATTCGCCAGGCGATTACGCGTTCCATTGCCGATCAGGCCAGAACGATCCGCATCCCGGTACACATGGTCGAGACGATCAACAAGCTTAACCGCATTACGAAGCAGCTGCTGCAGGAGCTGGGCCGTGAGCCATTGCCAGAAGAAATTGCGAAAGAAATGGAATTAAGCACGGAAAAGGTGCGGGAAATCATGAAGATCGGACAGGATCCGGTATCGATTGAAACGCCGATCGGTGAAGAGAATGACTCGAATTTGGGAGACTTTATCATCGACCGTGAAGCGCTGGCTCCGGCGGATGCGGCTGCTTATGAGTTGTTGAAGGAACAGCTCAAAGACGTGCTTGACACATTGACCGAGCGCGAGGAGAACGTGCTGCGTCTCCGCTTCGGATTGGATGACGGGCGCACGCGCACGCTGGAGGAAGTGGGCCATGTATTCGGCGTTACCCGTGAGCGGATTCGCCAGATCGAGGCGAAAGCGTTGCGTAAGCTGAGACATCCTAGCCGCAGCAAGCGGCTGAAAGATTTTTTGGAATAAAGGACAAGCTGCACTTTACTTCTATCATGACGGGAACACGCATCAAGCGCGTGTTCCTTTCTTCATGTGAACGGCTGGCGTATGGCTCCATCGATAAGGAGGGTTGGCGTGAAGATATTGGTATTGGGCGCATGTTGATACATATTTTACTCAATGAAGGAGGTATTCAAGGATGCCGCTCGATAAGCAAACCGAAGCTTTTTTGGAGAAATTGAAGGGACAACCGCCGATTGAAAGCTTGCCTCCTGCGATTGCGAGAGAGCTTCAACGTCAAATGGGAATGCAAGCTGAACGATTGTCCGGAAAAGAAAAAATACAAGTGGGAGAAGTATCCGATCTTGCCATCCAAGGCGCTCATGGAGAAATTCCGATAAGAATGTATAAACCGGCAATTAAGGGACCCCATCCTGTGTTCATCTATTACCACGGAGGAGGCTGGGTACTTGGCGATCTGGACCGCTTCGATGATATTTGCCGCCGGATAACGAGATCTTCGAATTGTGCCGTCATTTCTGTGGATTATCCGCTCTCCCCGGAGAATAAATTCCCGCTTGCGGTAGAAGCTGCCTACTCGGCGGCGCAGTGGGCTTATGACAATGCAGAACGGCTTCAACTCGATCCGAACCGTCTTGCGGTAGGGGGAGACAGCTCCGGAGGGAATTTGGCGGCCGTAGTTACCCATTTGGCCAAAGAAAGAGCGAGTCTCCAAATCGCTTATCAAGTCCTGATCTATCCTGTATCCGATGCGTCCATGCAAAGCGCTACATACGAAGAATTTGCCGAGGGGTATTTTCTGACCAAGAAGCAGATGATATGGTTCTTTGATAATTATCTTAACAGCGTTGAAGAAACAACAAATCCATGGGTTTCTCCGCTGTTATTTTCCGATTTTGCCGGCTTGCCGCCTGCGCTCGTCATTACGGCTGAATTCGATCCTCTGAGAGAAGAAAGCGAGGCTTATGCCGAGCGCTTGAAAGAGGCCGGTGTACCGGCCGTCCTGCATCGTTATGAGGGCACGATTCATCCCTTTGTCAGCTTCGCCGACGAAATCGACAAAGGAAAAGAAGCAATTGAAGAAGCAGCCGCTGCGCTCCGTTCATTTTTCGGAACCTAATTGGACAAAACCCGCCGATTCCATGGGAATGGGCGGGTTTATCGTATAGCAATCCTTATTCCTCCATATGTGGAACCCGGACATATACGCGTTGCCGATGCTTCTCTACTGCCACGGGGGCTTCAAAGAAATCACTCAATGTCGCCGCCTCCATTATCTGCTCCGTCGCTCCGCTATGGACGACCTCGCCCTTCCGCAGCAGCAGCGTATGGCTGAACACAGGCAGAATCTCTTCGGTATGGTGGGTTACATAGATTAACGCAGGTGTCTGTTCCTGCCGCGTCAGATCGTGAATACTGTCAAGCAGTCGTTCGCGCGAGAACAGATCCAGTCCATTGCATGGTTCGTCAAGAATCAAAATTTGCGGATCTGCCATCAACGCCCGGGCGATCAGCAATTTCTGCTTTTCTCCTTGCGAACAGGTACGGTATTCCCGATCCCAGAGGTGACTGCAGCCGAGTGTCCGCATCAGCGCGTCGGCACGGCAGGTGTCTTCCTCTGACAACCGTTCATATAAGCCAATGGTGGCATATTTCCCGCTAATTACGACGTACTGGGCTTTATCGGTTCCATACAGCTTCTCCTGCAGAGAAGAGCTGACCCAGCCGATGGATTTGCGAAGATCGCGCAAGTCGACTTGGCCGAAGCGGTGACCCAAGACGGACACGGTTCCTTGAGTCGGCCAAATATATCCGTTAATCATATTAAGCAGCGTTGTTTTGCCCGAACCGTTCAGCCCAAGCAGCGCCCAATGCTCTTGAGACCCGACTTGCCAGCTTACATTTTTAAGCAATACATCTTTGCCACTCTTCCAATATACTCCCTGCATATCTATTACGTGCTCCATCTGTTCAAACCTCTTTCCCGTTTCATCAAATATCAATGTATGCCATATGCGCCCCGGACGAAGCCGCAGTCTATTCCATCTATCATAAAGAATCCGCAGCGGTCTGTCGATGTGAAAAGTGCTCACGGTTGCACATGAATGATGTGATTTTATGCAGTGACAAGCTTACATCGCGACTATGCGGTGTTTTTTGTGTGCGGTTCATTCCCCCTGTGTCTCAAAAAAATACGTGCCATTCTAACGGGACAGAAACAGCAGTATAGTGTGATGTGGGGTTAATACATCATTACGGATAACGGACAACATTAGGAAGTGAATAATTCATTTCATATTTATTAAAAATAACATATACCCCTACATTTACCATTCGCATGTGAAAAGGAGGATGAAGTGGTGGACGATGAGAAAATGAACACCAATGAAAAGGGCGATGCGATGGAGCATGGCACATCAGTAACGGGTGCCGGGGATTCACTCGATACGCGTATGGCGGATGGGGAAGGTGAAGACACCCTGACGACCCGTCAAGGACATCCCGTAAGAAATAACCAGAATATACGAACAGTGGGGAATCGGGGTCCGGCAACGCTGGAGAATTACCAATTCATCGAAAAAATTACGCACTTTGATCGCGAACGCGTTCCCGAGCGGGTTGTGCATGCACGCGGCGCGGGTGCGCATGGGTATTTTGAAGCTTACGGAACAGTCGGGGATGAGCCTGCTTCTAAATACACCCGGGCGAAATTGTTCCAGGAGGCGGGCAAAAAAACACCGGTCTTTGTTCGCTTCTCCACCGTGATACACGGCGGTCATTCTCCGGAAACGCTGCGCGATCCGAGGGGCTTCGCAGTCAAGTTCTACACGGAGGATGGAAACTGGGATCTTGTCGGCAACAATCTGAAAATATTCTTTATTCGCGATGCGATTAAATTCCCGGATATGATTCACGCCTTCAAGCCTGATCCGGTCACGAATATTCAAGACGGTGAACGATTCTTCGACTTCTGCTGCAACTCGCCTGAGACGGTCCACATGGTTACCTTCGTTTACTCGCCATGGGGGATCCCGGCCAACTACCGGCAGATGCAAGGCTCTGGCGTGAATACATACAAGTGGGTGGACAATGAGGGGCATGCCGTTCTCGTTAAATACCATTGGGAGCCGAAGCAGGGGATTAAGAATTTGACGCAAGCGGAAGCAGAAGAAATTCAAGGTAAAAACTTTAATCACGCCACGCAGGATCTATATGAAGCGATTGAACGCGGAGAATATCCGGAGTGGGAGCTGTTCGTGCAAATATTGAGCGATGATGAGCACCCGGAGCTGGATTTTGATCCATTGGATGATACGAAAATATGGCCGAGAGAGGAGATCCCATGGCTGCCGGTTGGACGGATGGTATTGAATAAAAATCCGGAAAACTATTTTGCCGAGGTTGAACAGGCTGCCTTTGGGACCGGAGTTCTCGTAGACGGCATGGATTTCTCGGATGACAAAATGCTGCAGGGGCGCACGCTTTCTTATTCGGATACCCAGCGTTACCGGATTGGAGCGAACTATTTGCAGCTTCCGATCAATGCGCCGAAGAAGCGTGTGGCAACCAATCAACGTGACGGGCAAATGGCATTTTATGTGGATGCAGCTCCAGGCCAGAATCCGCATATTAACTATGAACCATCCTCATTGAACGGTTTGAAAGAGGCGCCTAGAACAGACAACGAATACACGCCGCATGTGGAAGGGAAATTGGTGCGGGCAAGCATCGACCGAACGAATGATTTCAAGCAAGCAGGTGAAACCTATCGGGCGTTTGATGATTTTGAGCGCGATGATCTCATCTTGAATCTCGTGACTACCTTAAAAACGTGCAATTCCCATATCCAGGAGCGGATGGTCGAGTTATTTACGAAGTGTGATGAAGAGTATGGGCGCCGCGTAGCTGAAGGATTGCAGCAATGTGCGAACCAGGGGGCATCCGATCACGGGCCGATTGGTTCTGCGAACACAGGTGAAGCAGTCAAGGAAGCCGAACGCAAAGGGCATAAGACGGATTCGTATTAAAAAAGGTGGCCTGAAAGCCGCTTATCCATCAGGGTGAGCGGCTTTTCGACACATAGCGCCATATATTCAGTATTTTTCTCCACTTCTTCATGAACAAAAAAATCACGTCTTGCCACCATTAAGTGTATAAAAAAGGTAAATTCCTCCCTCAATCACTAGTCCGCCCTAGTCTGAGGGAGGTTTCTTTCTGTAAATTTGCATATGTCAAAAGACCGGGTGCCATTAAAATATCGATCGGCTTCTATACCGCCCCCGAGCACCGGAAACAGGGATACGCCAGCGCGCTGGTTGCTGAACTATGCAGCATCATTCAAAAAGAGGAGTTGATTCCTGTCTTGTATGCAGATAGGGTCAATCCCGATTCGAACAATGTGTACAGAAAAATTGGATTTACCGAGCGGGGCATAATTAGAGAAATGGCTTTTGTTCAGAACTAATTGCCAGCAAGCAGGCTTCTGCGGCCGAATTGAAATTTGTATAGGAGAATTATTATATTGATGTAAATTCAATTCGCGTTATAATTAAGAACGGGGCATGACCGTTTATTGGAGTGCCTACATTATGAATTTGAATAAGGATCTTCAGGGCCAGGTGAAATTCCTGACCGGCGGTAAAGGGCTGAAAAGCAGCCCCAAGCCCGCGACTCGCTGCAAGCTTGCAGCGACTGACTTGGTGCAACTCCAAGGCCGACGGTATAGTCCGGATGGGAGAAGATCGCTTAAGCGTTTCACGTGAAGAACTGCACATGACAGCTCGAATCGGAATTTGCTTCATCATGACCTTCATCATGACGGATAGGCGACGTATGTCTTCTTCAGCCAGATCCTGTATTCAACGACCTTGGAGGTTATTGAATATGGACCACGTTATTCACGTTGAACAGAGGAACAGCAGCACGCGCAGAGGAGTTCTGCTCGTCGCGCTGGGGGCTGCCCTATGGGGTCTTGGGCCCATCTTCCGTGTTCTAGTGTTGGAGTATTTGACTTCGACACAAATCGTCCTCATCGAACATCTTATTTTACTCCTTTATGCAGCCCCTATTCTCTGGGTACACCGGGGGGAACTTCGGGGATGCTCTTGGCGTCATTTGTTCGCGCTCCTTTTCATTTCATGGGGAGGCTCGGTAATGGCGACCATCATGTTCACGGAAGCTTTCGCACACGGCAATCCGAATGCGGTCTTGCTTCTGCAGAAGCTGCAACCGATATTTGCCGTCATACTGGCACGTATTCTGTTGAAAGAAACGCTTCCCAGACGCTTCCCGATACTGCTGTTGCTGGCAGTGGCCGGAACATACTTGTTAACGTTTGGATGGTCGTTGCCAATTGGCCATGTGCGCGAGGTGGTAGGGGTGAGCAGTCTGCTTGCTCTCGGGGCAGCGTTCCTATGGGGCGGATCCACCGTAATGGGCAGATTGATGCTGGACAAGATGGAATATGAAACGGTTACGGCATTGCGCTTCCTGTTGGCGCTGCCGCTGTTGTTCATGCTGACATGGAACGAAAATCCAAGTTGGAATATCCCTGCAGCACAGCTGGGCACGGTGTCATTTTATATTATCATGCAGGCATTGCTGTTAGGTTTGGTAAGCTTGCTGTTATATTATCGCGGCTTATCGGTTACGAAGGCTTCTTATGCGACCCTTGCGGAGCTGTCGTTTCCGCTTGTCGGCATGATGATGAACTGGATCGTCTTCAAGGAAGTCGTCACCATTCCGCAATTGACAGGGTTCGTCTTAATATGGGTTGCATTGTATTTGGTTTCTAGACAACAGTAAGTGCTATTCGAATACATTATCATCGACCTTCCTGGAATAAGTCCAGGGAGGTTTTTTGTGAATATCTTGCCGTTTACCGCTATATTGCTCAGAAAGAACTTTATTTCATGCAATTATTTTCCTTCAACTCCCATCATAAATTCCTTGTAAATATGCAAATTAATCATCATTGGCCATTATGAAGGGGAATACGCATGAAACTAAAAATGACTCTGTTATTCACATGGACCGTTTTCGATCCCATCTACTGCTCATTGCGAAGGCTGACTTATATCGACCGTGCGAACCATAATATTTTCAGGGTGAAATTGCTCACGTATCGAGGCAAGGAAATAGCGCTGTCCGACGGAACGAGTATCCGGAACAAGGATTTATTGGTGAAGATTCATTTGTATAATGTGCAGTTGTTACGGCAAGTGCTGCATGTAACGAATGACGTTCAAAAGGGGCGCCTCATTTATCGGTCCGTGGAACGCTCGCTGCCGGGAGTGTGTCAATTCATCCGGAATCATCCAAGAGCGAATGAAATCAAAGCGATCTTCGGAATCACCATGTTGAATCGGGGATGCCGTCAATTGGGCTTTGACGTGGCGCCTATTCCAAATGCGTTCTATCGGGGGGTTAAATGGATTGTCCAAATGCCTATCCATTTGATTTCGGTGTCAAATCCGACAAAGCGATTCAAAAGGCGGAATTTCCCGTCATATTTAGTGATGTCTAAAAACAAGCTTGAAAAAATATATGGCCATCCATCTACATAGGACGTTTGACACATAAGGTGTCGCAGAGCTTCAACCGATTCGCAGACACTCTCCGCTCTTCATAACGAAAAGGGTGCCCTGAGTCTTCGGACGAAGGGCACCCTTTTATCATTAACTTTGTTTTGACATCGCGTATGGCAGCGCCGCTTCGTCATAACGGTCTTCGCGTGGCGAATCGGTCATCTCAAAGGAGATGGTTCCGCCGTTCTTCACCTTATCGTGCTCGAGGTACAGCGTCGCCACTTCTGTGCCGTCCATGCGGACGCCCGCCACATATTTGTTCGCGGCGGAGTTATTGTCCGCTTCGATGACGAGCTGTTTGCCGTTCTCCAGATGAACCGTCATCCGATTGAACAGCGGTGTTCCGATGACATATTCCGGAACGCCCGGGCTGAGCGGATACAAGCCCATCGCGCCGAAAACGTACCATGCAGCCAAGCTGCCGTTGTCCTCGTCTCCCGGGAGTCCGTCCGGACGCGAGCTGAACAGTTCATCCATCGTCTTGCGCACCCAATGCTGCGTCAAGGACGGGTAGCCGAGCGCTGCATAGATGTACGGGAAGTGGAAGCTTGGCTGGTTGCTGATTGCGAATTGTCCGAAGTCGATGGCTGCCATTTCAGACATCTCGTGTATTTCAAAGCCGTATGAGCCAACCTTGAACTCCGGCTTCGCTGCGAACAGCGCATCCAACTGCTTCTTGCATTGTTCGCGCCCGCCCATCAGCCCGGCAAGGCCCAGCAGGTCATGCTGTACGGCCCAGCTGCTCTGATATGCGCCGCCTTCCGTATACGGGCCGCCCCACATCGTCGGGTCGAACGGTTCAAGCCAACTGCCATCCTGCAGCTTGCCGCGCATGAAGCCAACGGCAGGATCGAACAGGTTCTTATAGTTTTTAGCGCGTTCCATTAGCTGCTCATATTCTTCTTGACGGCCCAAATGCTTCGCAATTTGCGCGATGCAGAAGTCGCCGAATACGTAGTCAAGCGTATTGCACACACTTTCATGCGTGTGAATATCAGCTGGCATATAGTCGTACTTCAAGTATTCGCCCATGCCTTTGCGTCCGTATCGATTATCGCTGGATACGGTCATGGCATGTTTTAACAACCCTTCGAACGCGGTTTCTACATCGAAACCGGTATTTCCTTTTACGACGGCATCAGCAAACGATACGTCGATCAGCGTTCCCGGCATCATGCTCCGCTCGCCTGGGGAAGCCCATTTCGGCATCCACCCGGCTTCCTTATAAGCGTTGACCCACCCCTGCATCATTTCATTGACGAAGGAAGGGTAGAGGAGGTTGTACAGCGGGAATGACGTGCGATACGTATCCCAGAAGCCGATGTCCGCAAACAATGGGCCTTCTTCGATCTTGCCGTTGTACGGGCTGTAATGGATCTGCTTGCCGTCCGCATCGTATTCATGGATAGCATGCGGAAAGAGGGATGTCCGATACAGACAAGTGTAGAACGTATCCAGCTTATCTTGGTCGTCGCTCTCGACTTCAATGACACCGAGTTGTTTTTCCCAAGTGTCCGTCGCCATGCTTCTCACTTCATCGAAGGTGCGGGCTCCAATTTCGCGCTCCAGGTTGATGAATGCCTGCTCTTCGCTGATGAATGAGGTGCTTATCGTGACATGGACGATGCCATTCTCAGGAACGTCCAGTCCAACATATGCGCCGATGCGCTCGCCTGTCTTCGACAAGGCGTTTAACGGCTTGTATTCATGATCGGACAAGCCGCTGGCATTGGCTATGATAGGGCAGCCGAACTTCATGACGAAGTACATGCGGTAATTGTCCGGCGTGCCGCCTGCTTTGGCCGTCGTATAGCCAGTTAACGTGCCTTTGTCCGGATCGATCGTCATTGACGCCTCTCCAGGGAACGTCGATAGAATGAGTCTCGCTGCATCCTTGCGATCGAACGTTAGGCGGATGCTTGCGCAACGCGCTGTTGGCGAGAGTTCCATCATCGTCTGGTAGCGAAGCAATTGAACTTTGAAGTAGTCAGGACGCACGACCATGTCTTGCTTGCGGAACGAAGACGAGCGCTCAGGCGCCCATACTTTCAGCGGTCCAGTCTGCGGCATTAAAGTCATATGTCCATAGTCGCCAATCCACGGGCTCGGCTGGTGAGTCAGCCGGACGCCCTCCAGACGGTTATGATGCGGGCTGAAGAACCAGCCGCCAGCGGCTTCGTTCGTCTGCGGACTCCAGGATGCCATCCCGAACGGCATGGCAATCAAAGGCAGCGTGTTCCCGTTCGAATACGGATAAATGGAGTCTGTTCCTTGCAGAGGGTTCACATGCTTAAGTAAGCTCATCTATTGTCTCTCCTCATATGTCCAGATTTATTGTCATATTAAATATGCCTTTCATGTTATATTGTATGTTAATATGTCATATTACACCTATCATATTTTTATAATTTCTATCACTTTTCATGATAAAATAAAAGGGACAACGGTTTATTACATTTGGAGAAAAGAGTGATCGGATGTTTCCTTACAACTTGCATGGCGACGAAGAAATCTATGGGGAATTTCCTTTCACGCTCAAAATTCATCGTTTGAACGTGGCCGTGCCCGCTCATGTGCATCATTTCATCGAATATACGTATGCCATACAGGGCAGAGGCAAAGAAATTATCAACGGAGTAGAAAAGGAACTGACGCCGGGAACCTTCACTTTATTGTTTCCCCATCAGGTGCATGAATTAGACATCGCCCCCGGAGATGAATTGCATCTATATGTGGGAGCGATTGGCTTGAAGGCTTTTTTTGGTGCGGGCGACTCGTTTCTGGCCTTGCACAGCTTGCTGAAGGGTGCCGAAAATGACAAAAACACGACCTACAAGCTGGACGAGACGACAGCGCGAGAGGTGCATTTGCTGCTTCAGCAAATGCATGAGGAGGTGCGTGAGGAGAAGCCATGGAGCCGTATGATGTTTCTGGCCAAGCTGACGCAGGTATTCGTCTTATTCGACCGCTGCCGTCAGGAGCGGCTGGATGAAGGGGCGGCAAGCTACGGGAGGAACCCTCGCAGAGGAATGTGGGAAGTCGTTCATTACGTGTATCAAAATTTCAAAGAAGATATAACGCTGGATACACTATCGAAGCAGTACAATTACAGCGTTTCTTATATTAGTTCGGCGTTTAAACAAATGGTCGGAGAAAACTATTATTCCTTTCTGGAACGAATTCGCATCGCGCATGCCTGCAACTTGTTGATCGGTACAGACATGAAAATTACCGATATTGCTTATGAAGCCGGGTTCAAATCATACCCGACGTTTATTCGTGTATTTCAATCCCGGATGAGCATGACGCCGACCACATACCGCAAGCATAACAACATCGAGTTGAGATAGAGGCTTGTGTCGCAAAGCGAGTGTCGATCATCCGGTTCATGTTAGAGCGATGAGAGGCGGGGCCTGGGAGCAGGGACTTCGAACAGAAGTCCCTTTATCCTTATAAGCGGATTTTAAATGAGCGTTTAGATAGCGGATAGAGCCATTTAACGCCTCTTGGCGTCAATGTATCGGCAATCAAATGGGAAGCATAACCGCATATGGATACGGCCATGATGCCTTCAACGTGAAGCTGCTGCTCTAAGCCCCAGCCGATGGCCCCCCAGAACAGGGTGGCCCATATGGTGTGCGACATTCCCCTATGACTGAGCCATGGCACCCAGGCGACAAATACACCCAAGCCGAGCAACCAGTTCCACCCCAATGTCCATCCCCAATAGAGCAGACCGCAGCCAACCAGGCTTACCATGATGTTGCGGGTGACGCCTTCTTTGGCGACAAAGCCGAGCAACAGTATGATTACCGAGACGATACTCAGCTCCTGATTGACAAGTCCATGCGTCGAATACTGATAAATGACGCCAGCGGCGAGACAGACACCGATCCAGAGGAATATTTCGTGCAGCCATTTGGATACCTTGCCGATCTTGCTGCTCAATATGCTGGGGCCGTCCAGATCCGCACTCAGGGCGGATAATGCCGACACCGCAATATATAAGGACGCGTTCTTCAAGGTAAATGGATAATACACGGCTGCAGCAGCTCCGACGACAATGCCGATAGTAAGGTGAGTCGATCCCTTCATATGTTCTCCTTTCATAGCTGCTAAATTTCTTGATGCGAGAACAAACATATGTTTGCATCCAGTTATTATACCTATTTTCGTATAGAATTAGCAAGACTTCCAAGGCAAGCAAAGTACAGAGAAATGGTGGAGCTTAACTCTAGAGACGTGCAAAAAAAGGGGAGCGAAATGTTTTTTATCGGAAAAATTGATCATTTATCAAAAGGGAGCTACAATCATAGAGGGCACATTGGTTTATTAGCATTATTCAGTAAATAGGGACGTGCCCTTTTTTATGACGCTGTGTGAAAGCGTTTCAAAAAACCGATCATACGAGAAGGAAAGGGATCAAAATGACGAATCATTTAACCCGTACCGAAAAAGATTTTCTAGGAGAAAAGGAAGTTCCTGTCGAAGCGTATTATGGAATTCAGACGCTGCGCGCCGTGGAGAATTTCCCGATTACGGGCTCACGCATGAATGAGGAGCTGATTCGCGGTTTAGCCATCGTGAAGAAGGCTGCGGCGCTGGCCAATATGGAAGTGAAGCAGCTGCAGGAAGAGATGTGCGACGCCATTGTGCGAGCCGCGGACGAAATCATTGATGGACAATGGCACGACCATTTCATTGTCGATCCGATCCAAGGCGGAGCAGGAACTTCGATGAATATGAACTCGAATGAAGTTATTGCGAACCGGGCGCTCGAACTGCTGGGAAAAGCAAAAGGGGATTACGCCAGCTTAAGTCCGAACAATCACGTCAACCGTTCGCAATCTACGAACGATGCGTTCCCGTCCGCTATTCATATCGCGGTGTTGACGCTTATCGATAAACTTTTACTTACGATGGGAGAATTGTACGAGACATTCCGGAAGAAGGCGGCTCAATTCGATCACGTTATCAAGATGGGACGCACTCACTTGCAGGACGCTGTTCCGATTCGATTGGGACAATCCTTCGAAGCCTATAGCCGAGTGCTGTTGCGGGACATGAAGCGCATTGAGCAATCCAAACAGCACCTGTACGAAGTCAACATGGGCGCAACCGCAGTCGGAACCGGCCTTAATGCCGATCCGAGATACATACGCCGGGTAGTGGAGCTGCTGGCCGAGATAAGCGGGTTCCCGTTCATTCATGCGGAGCATCTGGTGGACGCCACTCAGAATACGGATGCTTATACGGAAGTGTCGGCAGCGCTTAAGGTTTGCATGATGAACATGTCCAAGATGGCAAATGACTTGCGGTTGCTCGCATCCGGTCCGCGCGCCGGCTTCGGTGAAATCCGTCTGCCAGCCCGTCAGCCTGGCTCGTCCATCATGCCGGGCAAGGTCAACCCGGTAATGTGCGAGGTCGTGAACCAGGTGGCGTTCCAAGTTATCGGCAACGACCATACAATCTGTCTGGCATCGGAAGCCGGCCAGCTTGAGTTGAACGTGATGGAGCCTGTGCTCGTATACAATCTGCTCCAATCGCTCAGCATGATGAACAACGTCTTTAAGGTGTTCCGCACCCACTGTCTAGAGGGGATTGAAGCCAATGAAGAGCGTTGCCGGGAATACGTGGAGAACAGCGTTGGCATCATTACGGCTTTAAGCCCTCATCTCGGTTATGAAGTATCCGCCCGGATTGCCCGCGAAGCGACGGAGAACGGCAAGTCCGTAAGAGAATTGTGCTTGCTGTACAATGTGCTGACGGAAGAGGAGCTGGACACGATTCTCGACCCATATGAAATGACCAAACCGGGAATCGCCGGTGCAGCTTTGTTCGAGCGGGAGTAATTCCTGACCTTGGAGACGCCCATTCTATGGGTGTCTCTTTGTTTCGCCGTTCGATATCCAGGCAAACATGCGTCCCGCGGCTTGCTGTTGATAACTGAGCTATGCCAAAGCGGCCGGTGGCAAAAGTTGTGGTCCTTTACCATTACGTGCAAGAACCCATGCGTCATGAAACCACATTTCTGTCTGCCGGCGGCTGGTTGAATAATTCCAACGCACTTGACGCTCGAATTCGATTACTTGCCCGTTTTCCCCTAAGGTCACCCAGTTATAGCTTCCGTTACTATGCATCATCTTTACCCACAGAACAGGAAAATGTATAAAATCACCTGTATCATCAGTGAAGTGCCTATTTTGGTTCTCAATACGAAGTAATGTCAGACCTTTTGCATATTCTTTGTCTACTGCCCTCATCACGGCCATTGCAAGTCTTTCGGCCTCATCTAATTTGGGGAGGTTCCCCGAATTTTGACTTATCAGATTCGTGTAACTCAAAGGATGTGCGCCTTCTTGTGCTGATATTATTGTAAGATGAGGGCCTCCAAGGTAAAGTGACTCTTGAACTTGATAACGCCGAATCTCAACTTTCATGCCATCACGCAATTCTTCGTTCACACTGACTAACTGAACATGATCGGGAATGGGAAGCAACCTTGAAAGTTCCTTACTGCAATTAGGAAAAGTATTGAACATATCAGCCATTACATATCTCATCCTTTCTAATTAATGGAATGCAATTCGAATCAACTTTTAAACATTACAGCGATTGAGATTCCTTATATAAGAATGATTCATTTCGAAACAATTTTTCCGGAACAACTGAAATAAAAGGGGTTATCTCTCCAAAATAATGAATAGACAGTTCATGCATTGCCCGAGTACATGCTGTATAAAAAAGTTTCCTTTCGGATTCTCTGCTATATATTTTGCTGGATCCATTAAAAATAATTACAGCATCAAACTCTATTCCTTTTGCTAAATAAACGGGTATCACTACGACTCCCTGTTCATAAAAAGTACTTTCCTTTTGGACAAGGCGAAAATCCAATTTTTCTCCTATCCATTTTGCGGCTTCTTTACTTTCTTTAGCTGTTTTACAAATGATCGCGATGGTCTTGTAGCCATCATTCTGTAATTCTTTCACACGTTGAATAATACTTTCCACTTGTTCTTTCTCATTATGCGCTTCAATGCAGACCGGCTTCTTGCCATCTCTGTCAAAAGATTTGATTATTTTATCGTTCGTTAATATATGTCTGGTGAATTCCGTAATCTGTCGAGTTGATCGATAACTGTGATTCAGACGAATTGTTTCTGCATTCTCATCAGGAAATAAAGAGGCAATGGTTTGTAAGCTATTATTAGCCGTATGCGAAAAAATCGTCTGATTGATGTCACCGAGTAACGTCCACTTCGCCTTTGGAAATAAACGTTTTATAAACGTGATTTGAAATGGTGAATAATCTTGGGCTTCATCCATAAAAACAAATGCAACATGAGCATTAGTCTTGAGCCCTTCAAGTAATTCTTTTAGGAAGAGGTAAGGCGTGGCGTCCTCATAGGCTAATTTCTTTTCATTTAAACGACTAATTGTTTGCTTGCATATATCTTTCCAATTCCTAGGCACTGATGAATCATTTTGAGCAAATTCAAATAATTGCTTAAATACTTCAAAACTATTTAAATAGGTCAACGATTTAACTTGTTTGCGTAAAGAGCTAAAATGTTTTTTTACTATATTTTGAGCCAACAATTCATGTTCACGCTCAAAACCATCAACTGTACTGTCAAACAGCCTATTGTTATAAAAACGATTATATTCTTCTTTCGATAAATATTGAATTTCTTGTTCGACCCATTCTTTTTTTGCTTCTTGCTTTTCAATTCCCTTAAGTTTATGAAGAATCCATTCAGTAACTAACTGCATTCGATTTGCAATGGGGATAGATTGATTCAGCTTATAAAAAGACTCGTCTATAGAAGATGAAGGTATTACGGTTCTTCCTCTAAATGTTATATCATTAAATATCAATCCCTTTTCACCGAGGTATTTCACATAATTTTCAATAAACGACATGAATGTAGTCGATGATTTATAAATGATTCCATCTAATCGGGTCTTATATGATGCTTCTTGATTAGACGTTAAAATATATTCTAACTGTGTAAAAGGATCTTCAACGTGAAAGGCATCACCAACCATATGCTCTACATATTGTTGAAAAGTAGTCTGTTGCATATTTTCTTCACCAAGCTCAGGTAAAACATTTGAAATATAGTCATTAAACATTGGATTGGGGGAAAACAATAAAATTTGTTCGGACACTAATGTGTCACGATAGCGATACAATAAATAGGCAACTCGTTGTAAAGCAGCAGAAGTTTTTCCACTTCCAGCTGTGCCTTGAACAAGCAGTAGGTTACTCTTCTCATTCCGAATAATTTGATTCTGTTCCATTTGGATTGTTGCAACAATGCTTTTCATTTGATCGCTTGCATTTCTTCCTAAAACCTCTTGCAGCAATTCATCACCTATCGTTACGCCGGTATCAAACATACCTTGAATTTGTCCATTCCGGATCATGTATTGACGTTTAAGAAGCAGTTCACCTGATATGATTCCAGCAGGTGCTTGGTACTTTGCAAGACCTAAAGAGTAATCATAATAAAGACTTGAAATGGGTGCACGCCAATCATGTACTAGAAATTCACTGGTTTCTTTATCATAAAATGAAGCGATTCCTAGATAAATTTGCTCAGACTCTATCTCGCCATTTTCCAAATAATCAATTCGTCCAAAGTACGGAGCTTCTTTTAGTTTTTTCAAAAGTTGAGATTGGTTCTGTGCATGACGATGAGTATGTTCTCTTTGAGAAAGAGTTTCAGCTTCTTGCCTAATACTAGCTGCAGTTTCAACCATTTCTTTAATATTATCAATGTTTACCGTTACATCTTCCCAAAAGTTCTTTCTCAAGCTTACAATCTCTGATTTCACTAATCCAACCTTTTTTTGAAGTTCGTTAAGTTCTGTATCTGCCTTCTCAATGACAGCATCAACCCGTTCTTGTTCATTTCGAAGATCTTGCTCCCAATTACTCATCCAATCTCTCCTTTGCATCCATTCAATACTGTATTACATAGTTGAACGATGAAAAAGGCCACGGGATACGATTTCCCATGACTTGCGGAATTCATCATCTATATTTTCTTCTCTCCACTGCTTGGAAAAGGCAGGGTGATAAAAATAAGCCATAAGTCCAAAAACAGCATTTGCCACTAATGAGCTATCTTGATCATTGATTTCATGATTGTTTATCCCGCGTTGGATAATGATATCCAACTGATTAATTAACCGTTCTTCATGCTTTTGAATGACTGTAGTATTTTCTTGAATCAATGAAGTGTTTAGAGCGAACAGTTGCTCATTCTCGATAAGCTCCTTTTTTTTGAGCTGAAATAAACGGAAGAACCATTCATGCAGGAGAGCCGCTGCATTTCCGTCCTTCTTTGTAATTGCATCAAGTGTATCTGAATATTTTAACAACCATCTTTCTAGAATTGCGTCCCGCAGCGCTACCTTGCTGCGAAAATAAGAATAAAGTGCTGCATGGCTTACATTGAGGGATTTGGCAATACTAATAAGTGTTGTTCTATTCCAACCGTATTTAATAAGTTCTCTTTCCGCTGCATCCAGAATAACGTCCTTCGTTAATGCTTTTTCAGTCATTTCTCTCACCTTCCATTTGTTTCATTATTTAATGTGTGAATGTTTCGTATATAACCTCCTTCTAAGTAGATAATAGCTTAACACATTACCTTACAACTTACAAAATAATTTTTTTGTAAGTTGTGTTCATAACAACTTCTGAATAATGTGAACAGGACAAACAAATCAATTTAAAATTTACTATCCCTATGCAATCTGTATTGTTTGTGGCGAATACCGCTATTGACAGAAGCGCACACACATGTAATAGTAGAACAAATGGATATAAATACCGAATTCAAATGAAAGGGCGATGCACGATGAGGCGCGTTCATCATTGTCCAGGGGATGATAAATTCATAGGTCGCTCTTTTTCAATAAGGGGCTGTGTGGAAGCAGAAAACTTCCGCACAGCCTCTTTCTTTTGTTAAAGCAGGAAAGGAGAGGAATGTATTGGCTGTCAAACAATCACAGCAAGAAATGCAAACCGGGCCCATCACGCTAAAAGGAGATCAGCTGACACTTAATCAGCTTGCCGCCGTCGCCTACGATTACATCCCGGTCGTGCTTGGCACTGATGCTGTTCAACGAGTCAACCGTTGCCGTGGAATGGTGGAGGAACTCGTGAGGGCGGATAAAGTAGTATACGGGGTTACTACCGGATTCGGAAAATTTAGCGATGTCACGATTTCGGCGGAAGATTCGGCCGGGCTCCAAGCCAACTTAATCCGCAGTCATGCGTGTGCCGTGGGCCTGCCTTTGCCCGAAGCCACCGTACGTACCGTTATGCTTTTACGGGCGAATGCTTTGGTGAAAGGCTTTTCTGGCATTCGTCTGGAAACGCTTCAATTGCTGGTTGATTGTCTGAACCGGGGGGTTCACCCTGTCATCCCCGAGCAAGGATCGCTCGGCGCAAGCGGGGATCTGGCTCCGTTGTCGCACTTGGCGCTCGTTCTTATGGGTGAAGGGGAGGCTGTCTATAATGGGGAGCGAATGGCGGGACATGAAGCATTGACTCAAGCCGGTCTCAAGCCGGTCCAGCTGCAAGCGAAAGAAGGTCTGTCGCTCATCAATGGCACGCAAATTATGACCTCGATCGGCGCATTGACTTATGTGAGGGCGCAGCGGCTCGCCAAAACTGCGGATGCCATTGCCGCCCTCACGGTGGAATGCTTGCACGGAATTACAGATGCGTTCGCGGATGAGCTGCAGCGTGTCAGGCCTTATCCGGAGCAGATCGGCGTTGCAGCCAATCTGAGAAAGCTGCTCGATGGCAGCCAATTGACGACAAGACAAGGCGATATTCGTGTACAAGACGCCTATTCCTTGCGCTGCTTGCCTCAGGTTCATGGCGCGTCGCGCCAGGTGCTTGCCTATGTCGAGGATAAGCTTGACGTGGAGATGAACGCGGCAACCGATAATCCGCTCTTGTTCTTGGAAGAGGGAATCGTCATCTCGGGAGGGAATTTCCACGGACAGCCGCTGGCCTTCGCCATGGATTTCTTGAAAATCGGGATGAGCGAGCTTGCCAATATTTCAGAACGCCGTACGGAGCGGCTTGTCAACCCGGCCTTATCCGGCGGGCTTCCGGCATTTCTGAGCCATCAGCCGGGCATGGCGTCCGGATTGATGATTCCGCAATACGTGAGTGCCTCGCTCGTGTCCGAGAACAAGGTGCTGGCCCATCCGGCGAGCGTTGACTCGATTCCATCCTCCGCCAATCAGGAGGATCATGTATCGATGGGCACGACGGCTGCCCGCCATGCGGCTCAAGTCATTGACAATACGGCCAAGGTGCTGGCAATTGAACTGATCTGCGCGGCGGAAGCAGTGACTTTTCGAGGCGCAGAGAAGCTCGCTCCGTCAACACGCGCGCTGTACGAGAAGGTGCGCGAACTCGTGCCGCCAGTGGTAACGGATCGCTCCCTGGGCAAGGATATTGAAATCATCGCATCCATGCTCAGCAACGGGGACTTCCTTCGTGCGGTGGAGGAGGTATGCGGACCGTTATATTAAAGAAAGCCAAAGCATAAGCAGTCCATATCAAGCTTTTTACGGGAGTCACACTAAAAAGGAGGCATAACAAGATGAATGATGTGAAGCAAAGCATCCACGCGCCGCGGGGAAAAGAGTTGTCGTGCAAGGGCTGGGTTCAGGAAGCGGCCATGCGCATGCTGATGAATAATTTGGATCCGGACGTTGCCGAGCGGCCGGAAGAGCTGGTCGTCTACGGGGGAATTGGCAAGGCGGCACGCAACTGGCCGGCCTATGATGCGATTGTGCGTGAGCTGCAGCGGCTGGAGAACGATGAAACATTGCTCATACAATCCGGCAAGCCCGTCGGCGTATTCCGCACTCATGAACGGGCTCCCCGCGTGCTCTTGTCGAACTCCGTGCTCGTTCCGAATTGGGCCAATTGGGAGCATTTCCGTGAACTCGAACGCAAGGGATTGATGATGTATGGACAAATGACCGCCGGCAGCTGGATTTACATTGGAACTCAAGGCATTCTCCAAGGCACGTATGAAACGTTTGCCGAAGCTGCCCGCCAGCATGCCGGAGGCACGCTGCGAGGCACGCTGACGTTGACGGCCGGTCTAGGCGGCATGGGCGGAGCGCAGCCGCTTGCTGTAACAATGAACGATGGCGTCGTCATCACGGTTGAGGCGGATCGTTCACGTATCGAACGCCGTATTGAAACGCGCTACTGCGATGTTATGGCAGAATCACTCGATGAGGCATTGGAGCTTGCCCGGCAAGCATTGGATGAAAAGAAAGCGCTATCCGTCGGGTTGCTTGGCAATGCGGCCGATGTGTTCCCAGAGTTCGTGCGCCGCGGAATCAAGCCCGATTTCGTCACGGATCAGACCTCTGCCCACGATCCGCTCAATGGGTACATCCCGGACGGATACAGCACGGAAGAAGCGGCCGAGCTTCGTGTCCGCGATCCAAAACGTTATATCGAGCTATCGAAGGCGAGCATGGCTGTGCATGTGCAGGCAATGCTGGAGCTGCAGCAGATGGGTTCAATCGTGTTCGATTACGGCAACAACATCCGTCAAGTCGCATTCGATCAAGGCGTGGAAGATGCGTTTGCGTTTCCAGGATTCGTCCCAGCTTATATCCGTCCGCTCTTCTGCGAGGGCAAAGGACCGTTCCGCTGGGCGGCATTATCGGGGAACCCGGAGGATATCCGCAAGACAGACGAGCTCGTGCTTAAGCTGTTCCCGGATAATGATCATCTGCGCCGTTGGATTACGATGGCGCAAGAGCGCGTCGCTTTTCAAGGTCTGCCTGCACGCATATGCTGGCTCGGCTACGGGGAACGCGCGAAATTTGGCCTAGCCATCAACGAGATGGTCAAGACCGGCGAGTTGAGCGCCCCGATCGTCATCGGACGCGATCATCTCGATTGCGGCTCCGTCGCTTCCCCGAACCGCGAGACGGAAAGCATGAAGGACGGATCCGATGCGGTCGGCGATTGGGCGATTCTGAATGCGCTCATCAATACTTCGGCTGGCGCCTCCTGGGTATCGGTACATCATGGCGGCGGCGTCGGCATGGGGTATTCGCTGCATGCCGGCATGGTTGTCGTCGCCGATGGCACGGAAGCTGCGGCGGAACGTCTGCGCTGCGTTTTGACGACGGATCCGGGCATGGGAGTCATCCGCCATGCCGATGCGGGCTATGACGAAGCGATTGTGACCGCAGAGCAGCACGGGATTCGCGTGCCGATGCGCGAGCAACCTTAACATACATGCCACATTCAGAAAAGCAGTGAAGGAGGCTGGCTTCTTTGAAACAGATTGACTTGCTTCTTACGGGAATCGGATCTTTATATACGCCTGAAGGCACTCAGCCCCGCTATGGGGAAGAGATGGGGCGCATCCGCGAAACGACGGGTGCGGCAGTCGCGATTGAGCAAGGCCGAATCGCGCTAGTGGGAAAGGAAGATGAAGTGATTGCGGCTTTGGCGGGTATCCATATCGCCGAAACGATCGACGTTGGCGGGCGTATGGTGACACCCGGGCTGGTCGATCCGCATACCCATCTTGTTCATGCCGGCTCGCGCGAGCATGAGCTGGCGATGAAGCGTTCCGGTGTGCCATATTTGGACATATTGGCTCAGGGGGGCGGAATTCTGAGCACTGTGAAGTCTACGCGGACCGCGAGTGAACAAGAGCTGTATGACAAGGCCGGAAGAAGTCTTGATGAGATGCTGCTCCAAGGCGTGACGACAATCGAGGCCAAGAGCGGCTACGGCCTGTCGTTAGAAACGGAGCTCAAGCAGCTGCGCGTGTCGCGCCGGCTTCATGATACGCACCCGGTGGACGTCGTGTCTACCTTCATGGGCGCGCATGCCGTTCCGGAAGAATATAAGGGCCGGTCTGATGATTTTGTGGACTTGGTCATTCGCGACATGCTGCCTGCCGTTGCGGAAGAAGGGCTGGCGGAATTTTGCGACGTATTCTGCGAAGAAGGCGTATTCAATGTAGAGCAGTCGCGCCGCATCTTGGAGGAAGGCAAGCGTTTCGACTTGCAGCCCAAGATACATGCCGATGAAATTGTGCCGCTGGGCGGTTCCGATCTGGCCGGGGAAGTCGGAGCCGTCTCCGCCGAACACCTGCTCACCACGACCGATCAAGGGCTGGCCAGTCTGGCTGCAGGGAATGTCGTCCCGGTCTTGCTTCCGGGAACGTCATTCAATTTAGGCTTGTCCCATCACGCTCGTGCCCGTGACATGATTGACAAGTTCCGGCTGCCGGTGGCTCTGTCCACCGATTACAATCCCGGTTCATGCCCGACCGAGTCCATCCAGCTTATCATTATGCTGGCATCCTTGAATTTGAAGATGACACCCGAGGAAATATTGACCGCCTGCACATTGAATGCTGCCGCGGCGATTGGACGCGCGGGCGACATCGGTTCCATCGAACCGGGAAAGCGAGCGGACTTAACCATTTTCGATGCGCCGAATCTGGCTTACTTGCCGTATCATTTTGGCATCAATCACACATTCGGCGTCATCAAGAACGGTACGCCAGTCGCGTGGAACCGTACTTTGACGGAGAAAGGAGGGATTGCGCGATGATATCCCGCATCCCTTATCTCCGTTCACCGGAAGAAGCGGCATTTCGCGATCATATGGAGACGAAGGCCGCGCACTGGATCCGTCCGCGGGACGGGAGGAATGGATCCGTGGGATGCGCTAGACGCATTATACCGTCTTGGCACGCTGCCGCAAATCCAAGGATTGGATTTCGTCTGCATTGATCCCGCGGTTGATGTCCGCAATGTGACCTGAAGATTGGCCGTTCAATTCATGCTGAGCTTCCTGAGCGGAAGGGCGAACCGAAGGTGAATTCTACCGCTATTGAATCTGCAGCTGCCGGGATCTTCTCGGCAGCTTTTGTTGTGTTCGCACAACCTTCATTCGAATTCCGCACATGATCCTTACAAAAATGCCAGCTTCGTGAAAGGGAAATCCATCGCACTTTTTTGACCGATATGCGAAAATCAAATCATAATAAACCAGTTAACAAACCTAAATGAAGAGGTGATTTTAATGAAATCCAATCACGTGTTATCGTCTCTATGTTATTTCAGCATCCTATTTGCGCCGCTGCTGCTTCCCATAATCGTGCTTCTTATTGCAACAGACGAAGTAAAGGTTCACGCCAAAAAAGCGTTGTGGACGCATCTCATTCCGTGTTTATCAGTTGTCATCGGTCTAGCGCTGTCTGCTGGGGTCGGATTCGGTGTTCAGGATATAGCGGCGTTTAGCATCGGTTTATTATTAACGTATGCAGTTTTTATACTGACCGCAATTTATTATTTCTTCTGGAATCTCGTGAAAGGCGTGCGTGTACTGAACAGTGGCGCTATCGCAGGGTAATCGGTAGACATGCCGTGGCCTTGCGGAAGCCCATCGCAACAAATAACAGGAATTACAGCCATTCAGCCTCCAATAGCGGTTGGATGGTTTTTATTTTCTTTTGACTTCAAATCTAATTTAATGGTATATTTTATCGGCATTTGAATGCGATTGCAGATAGGAAAGGAATGTAGTGGAAGTGACAACAAGCGAAGACACAAAGCCGAAATTAATGCCGACTAAAATCTTGAAATGCAGAAATCCGGAGTGCAAGGCGTGGGTGAGGGACGAATTTGCAACTGCGGAGCAAAGCTGTCCGCTCTGCAACGGCCCCATGCTTAGAAGCATCAAGCATTTGCCTGCCGTCCAAAACAAGGTGAAGCCGCAGCCGCGCAAACGGAAATCTGAATTTTAATAAATAAAAGTACATAAACAGAACCGCAGCAGCCCGGGGGAGGGTACACGGTTCTGTTTTTTTATATCGGTGCCGATTATCTTTGTATCATCTGATCACGATTCGGTCCGACGGAAATCCGGCGAATCGGCACGCCAAGCTGGCGTTCCATATACAGCACGTAATCTTGGGCTTGCTGCGGCAAGGCGTCGAAGCGGCGTATGCCCGAAATATCGCACATCCATCCAGGCAAGGATGTCAAGACGGGTCTCGCCTCATCGATCCGGGCCGAGACAGGGAAATCAGCCGTGACGACCGAGTCTAGCTCATACGCTTCGCAGACCGGAATCTCCGGCAAATAACCAAGCACATCGAGGTTGGTCAATACGACTTCGGTAGCTCCCTGCACAGCGCAACCATATCTTGTAGCCACAACGTCGAACCATCCCATCCGTCTCGGACGTCCGGTCTTAACGCCGAATTCACCGGCGTCACCGCCACGCCGCCGCAATTCATCCGCCTCCCGCCCTCCGATTTCGGAGACGAACGGGCCGGCGCCAACGCAGCTGGAATATGCCTTAACGACGGCGACCACATGCCGTATCGCAGACGGAGGCAGTCCTGCTCCGACAGCAGCGAAGCCTGCCAGTGTCGAAGAAGAAGTGGAATGCGGGTATATCCCGTGGTCCGGGTCGCGCAGCGCGCCAAGCTGCCCTTCCAGCAAGATGGGTTCGCCGTTCTGCAATGCCGTCTGCAGCAAGACCGTCGAATTGCACAAGTACGGTTTTATTTTCTCCGCTTCTTCCACCAACTGCGGCACTAACGACTCTGCATCCAGTGTTGGTTTGTTATAGAGATGGGTCAACAAGATGTTCTTTGCTTCAAGGGAAGCTTGAATGCGTGCTTTCAACCGTGCTTCATCATACAAATCGGCAACCTGTATACCTAATTTTAAATATTTATCCGAGTAAAAGGGAGCGATGCCCGACTTGGTGGAACCGAATTTCCGCTCTGCCAACCGTTCTTCTTCCAGCTCGTCGAACAAACGGTGGTATGGCAGGACGACCTGCGCGCGATCGGATATGCGCAGATCTGGCTCTGGCACGCCTCTGGCGAGCAGAGCGTCGCGCTCCGACAATAGGGCAGTCATGTCAAGTGCCACTCCCGGTCCAATCACATTGACGACATTGGGGTGAAATACGCCAGACGGGAGCAAATGAAGCGCGAATTTTCCATAGCCGTTAATGATCGTATGTCCGGCATTGCTTCCTCCTTGATAACGAACGACATATTTCGATTCTGCTGCGAGCGCGTCCGTTACTTTCCCTTTGCCTTCATCGCCCCAATTCGCCCCGACAATCGCTGTTACTGTCATCCTAACGCCTCCATATCACCGATTTGGTGGTCTTTTTAATTGAAACCATTCCCTGTCTTCATTATAATAAAAACAATTAAATAAATATAATTAATAGCTTTTATATTTAATATAAAGGTGGTTTATGCAGTGGCGACAAATTTGGATTGGTATCGGGTGTTCTATGTGACAGCCAGACAGGGCAGCTTCTCCAAAGCGGCAGAAGCTCTGTTTATTACGCAGCCTGCCGTCAGCTATGCGATCAAGCAGCTGGAGACAGCGCTGGGCGGCAAGCTGTTCTCCCGGACACCGAGAGGGGTAACGTTAACGGCAGAAGGGGAGGTGCTGTTCAAGCACATCGAGCAAGCATATGGCTTCTTGGCAGCTGCGGAGCGGAAGGTGGCCGAAATGCATCAACTGCTCTGCGGCGAAGTTCGCATCGGGGCGGGCGACAGCCTATGCAAGCATTACTTGTTGCCTTATTTGGAGAGCTTTCATGCGGCTTTTCCCGATATTAAAATTCAAGTAACGAACCGGACCTCGCAAGAGACCGTTCAATTGCTGAAGGAGGGTAAGATCGATTTCGGCATCGTCAATTTGCCGATCGAGGACAAGCAAGCTCAAATTCGTGAAGCCGCCGTAATTCAGGACTGTTTCGTTGCCGGTGAAAAATATAAGCATGCTGCAAGGAAGCCGCTGTCTGTGCAAGAACTGAGTGAATATCCAATAATCCTGCTTGAACAAGGGAGCAGCTCGCGGAAGTTTATCGATCGCTGCGTTCAGCGTGCAGGCGTGACTATTCAACCGGAAATCGAATTGGGCAGCGTCGATTTATTGGTTCAATTCGCCAGGATTGGACTGGGGATTTCTTGCGTGGTGAAGGATTATATCCGTGATGAGCTGAGGCAGGGGATTCTATACGAGATTGTGCTCGAAGATCCGATTCCCCCGCGCAGCATCGGCATCATCACATCGAAAGAAATGCCGCTATCCGTGGCGGCCACTCAATTCCTCCAGCTGCTGCAAGCGTGAAAGAGCGAACATTACGCTGGAGACTGAATCCGCGCTCGTGTATTATGACGGAATGCCCTAGCGGCGGCCATCCACTGCCAAGGCATTCCTAACGGCGCAACCGGTTCATTCCGGCATGCTCGATATGAACGTTGACCTCGATAGAATCGAGCGAGTCGGGTTTCAGTTGCAGCAATGCTCCATTTTGCGCTCGTTTCCACATCTTGTTGCAATTCCGGTAGACATACTTCCGCAGCGAGTACACATCGGCCTTTTTACGAAGCCCCTGTTCCAATGTATGCCGCACTTCGTCACGTATTTCTTGCTTGGCAAGCGAGATGATTTCTGCTTCGCTCAAACTCCCCGTTACTTCCTCTATGTAGCCGTCGACATCTATTTTTAGCTTGAACTTGGGATCGAGACCCCGAATAGCAACGGAAAGGCTCGATTTGGGTTTGGTCATCGCAAGCACGGCTTCCGGCTTCTCTCCGCTGCCGATATTGATGGGGGTTCGTGTGATTTTATCGGATAGCCATCTTATGCCGTACATATGCTTTAGATTGAACCAGCTTCGAAAGATGCCGTCTTGAAGCGCATATACGCCGTTGATTTGATACTGGTCGACTTCCTTATCATTCTCCGTCCATTTCTTCTTATTGATCGACATACTCGGCAGCAGCAGTGTGGATCCCGGCTCATTCAATTCCACAACCATACGATAGAGCTGAACGGGTGGAATATAAGCTTGCTGCTTTAACACATCATTCGGAGCATGGAGTATGGATGCAACGGGGGATTCGTTGAAAGGAATCGGCAAGATAAATAAATCAGGGATAGATTCTTTCGTCCCAAAGACCCATGGCGTGTATCGAATTCCGGAAAACCGAAATACTGAATCGATCATCTTATTCACATCTTGTTGCAGCGCATGTTCGCTAAAAATGATCACCGCTGTATGATCCCATAAAATTTGCAACGAAGAAGTGGTATACAAGTCGTTAACGGCAGAATCGAGCGAGTAGCCTTCGCCGCGCCCGACCCACACCGGTGTTTTGCCTGTGCTCTTCATTCCTTCTTGCTTGGCAACGTTGGAGAAGTCTAGAGACTGGGTATACACGACATATTTACCATCCTTATAGTCGATACCTAGGGCGGCGATATAGTTGATGTCCTGCACACTTCTGATATCCCAGCAGCCTGCCAGCGAGAGTATTATCATGCAGCACGCGCCGAACAGGATGCATGCGTTGCGCATCCTCATGTCGAGTCATCTCCTTGCCGCGTATCATCGGTCGTATTCAGCATCGCCGGACGCCGTTTCAGCCATTTGACCGGAACACCGAACAGCGACTGGAGCATGTCTTTGAAAATAGGAGGCGACAACGGAGCAAGGTAGGGAATCCCGAAAGATTGCAATGTCGACAAATAAACAAGGATAGCCAGCATCATCAAGAAAAAACCATACATGCCGAGCACGGATGAACCAATGAGCACGAGCAGACGCAAGATGCTGACCGTGCCGCTTAACGTCTGATTGACAAGCGTAAAGGTGGCAACTGCAGTAACGGCTGCCACGACGAGCGTCGTAGGCGAGCTAAGTCCGGCACGAATAGAGGCATCCCCGACGATTAAGCCTCCAACGACGGCGATGGTCTGGCCAACCGCTTTCGGCAAGCGGATGCCTGCTTCGCGGAAGATTTCAAATAAGCCGAGCATCAGAATCATTTCCATGGGCGCGGACAATGGCAGCCCCAGACGGGAAGTCGTAACCGTCGCCAAGAGCGGGAATGGGAGTTGTTCCAGGCCAAATGCGATCAAGGCAATCCAGAAACCCGGCATAAAAATGGAAACGAACAGCCCGATGATGCGCAATATTCTTTGAAACGTCACAAAGAAATAAGGAAAATGGATATCCTCCGGCGATTTAAGCGTCAATACCAAATTGGCTGGACCGAGAAGCACCATTGGCGATCCATCGACTATGATGATGAAGCGGCCCCGCACAAGCGCTTGCACGACATAATCGGGACGTCCGATATAATCGAGAAGCGGGAACAAGGCATACTTCGAATCGCCCAGCGCTTCTCCAAGCTGGGAGCTGCTTACGACGGCGTCGGTATCGATCTGTCCGAGCCGTTGTCTGACTTCATTCAACATATCCGGATTCGCGATATCCGCTATATACAGCAATGACACCTTCGTCTGGCTGCGCAGCCCGATGGAATAGGACTCGCACTTCAACGAACGGGTCCGCATCCGCTTGCGTATGAGTGCCACATTCGTGGACAAGCTCTCCGTAAAGCCATCTTTCGGACCTTTTATTGAAATTTCCGTATTCGACTCTTCGGGGGAGCGATTCGGCGGGTCTGCAATATTGACCGAGTAGAACAGGTTGTCCCGTTCAAATCCGATGATGAGCTGACCCGAGAACAGGATTGCCTCAGCCGCCTGTATTCCTGCCGCTGGATCGAGCGGCTGCAGCGCAAGCGGATTGTTGCGGAGCAAGCTGTCCAAGGAATGCGCATCTTCCAGCAGCGCCTTCAATTGCGGAATGACATACTGGTTCAGCTGCTTAATGTCTGCCAGGCCATCGCAATAAATTAATGTAACTTTATAAAAATTGCTGCCGGGACCGAATAAATGGATCTCGCTCCGGATATCGCCGCATCCAGCCAGGCATGTCAATAAACGTTCGACCGTTAACGGCACCTGTTCTGCTTGCTCATTGAACGGGTTAGGAGTCGGAACAAGATTCTTGTTCATGTGCAGCCGCTCCTTTGGATTGTCGTTGATGGCTGGCGGCCAGAAGAGCAAGCAGCAATGACAGCAGAACAAGCCCAAAGGTTACGCCAGGAAAATAAAAGGAATGCAGCATTTCTACAAAACGAATGTCATCATTATCCGCAAGTATGGCTGCGCATAGAATGACCGCTGCCAACAGCCCGGCGCCGACTCGTTGGTGCGGGCCGCGCAGCGGCAATAAATCCAAAATAAGAAACAACTCCAACGAAATCCGGATAAACGAACCGGATAACCATTGATAAATGGAAAGAAAATCTACATGTTCGATATATTTTCCCGCCGTTACAATTCTCCATTGCTCGAAAGCGGGATAACGCATCGAGGACGCATTGACAGCCCCAAAGTTGGCGATTGAGTCCAGATAAGGGCCAATGGTTAATCCGGCCAAAATGACTGCCAACGCCGCCATGCCCCAGAAGCCAGGCTTCTTCGAAAGATGGGGCTGCAGCAAAATGACAACAATCAATTCCGCCATCCCGCCTCCGATAAGCACCAATCCGCGTATGACCGGGGCAATGCCATTCTCCAGCACCGGCAGAAGAAGTGAATAATCTTTGAATTGGAAATTTGCTCCCATCACGAAATAGCCTAGTACGATGACGACCGGAAGAAGGATTCCCGCGCAAATGGCGATAGCCTGAATGCCGGCAAGCGCGCTCGCTAGCGAAAGCAAGACCATTGTAGCGGTAATGACAACTGTCGGTGTGTTCGGCAGATAGGATATTTTCGTCCATGTAGACGTGTCCTTTAACGTGACAAACGCAGCCAGCAGCAAATATGCGACAAACAGCAGCGTGATAATCCACGCCGTTGCCGCTCCGCCTAATTTGTAAAGCCATGGGAACAGCGCGTCGCTTCCTTTCTTGCGTATAATCCAGATGAGAAGCGGGATCCAGCATAGGCTAAGAACCAACGCCAACAATACGCTTATCCAACCATCTTTATGCGTTTGCCGCAACAAAAGCGGAATGACAGTAACATGGTTCAACAGCCCCGTGGACATTACCAATATGAAACAGGTTTGCAGATAGGTAATGGAATGGCGTGGCGACATCATCTGTTCTCCTTCGTGCAGTTATTATGCTGCAGCTGCAGTATTGTGTTGACAACCATTAGTGTTAGTCGAATCCATGAAAATCATCCCATAAACAGCAAAAAGAAGGCAGCAACCTGCTGGTTGCTGCCTTCTCTTAATAAAATAGTAGGACCGGTGGGGCTCTGAATGGCGTTGCTTTACAGCCATGCATTGAATGCAACCACTATAATGATTGCTCCGCTTAAAACCGTGCTGAATTGCCCTACAGTGAAGGAGCCAATGCGGATGTTGGCCACCTTCTGCCCGATAATCGCACCCAGCCACAGTGTAATGAAGCTGCCAATTGCCGCCGTCAATGATATGGCGAGAGGGGATAACCCGATTAGTCCTGCACTGAGACCATTGGTCAGTGCGTTCGCGGACAGAGCGACACCCAGTATGGCGGCTTCAAGAAGATTAATATTGCCTGACTGGTCCAAATCTGCTTTTTCCGGATTGGAGATTAATCCTTCGATGCCGATATTCCCTGTCTTAGGAGCAGAAGCCCGCTTGCTCACGGGTACGGTCAGCAGCACGATGCGCACTCCGACGACCAGCAATATGAATGTTGCCAATAACGTGGGAAGAATGCCCGGAAGAATGGTTGAAATCCATTGACCGAATAAGATTCCTGACATACTGAACAAGAAGCAAATGGCTGCAATAAAGGAGTTCGAGAGTACGCCAATGCGAATTTTCCGAATTCCATACGATATGCCAACACCTAAATTGTCAATGCTCGATGCCGCCGCAAGCCCCAAAATCATTAGCCATGCCATGATTGAAGCACCTCCTTGTCGTTATGATTGTTGTGGGCATGAAGCAAAAGAAGCACCTCGTTCATCATCGTGTGGGTCGATTCGGCAAAGGATGGAGTCACGAATTTTTCTGGTTTGCGCTTCTTTTCTTGACTGCACACGCCCATGTGAAATTGCTGCTTGAATACCTCATCGATGTAATACACATTCCTGAAAACGTGAGCATCTTCGTCGCTTTCCCGATGATAATGCAGACATGACATGCAATAGTACATATTACCATCTCTCCTTCTGTATGTCATTACGCCGACCCTGTGGGTCTGACTGTTGAGGTATCTTATGTGCATCTGTTGAGAATGGTGCATCGGGGCAGAGATATGAATTGAGAAATCTTCAACATTGCGCTCCACGCCTGTCGACAAGGATGAAATGGGCGTAAGTCGCAGAAGATTGGTGAGCAGACGTTCCTCATTCGTGCATATACTGATAGCGAAGGCCGTGTTCCATATTTCACAGGAAAGGATTGAGATGACAATGCCGGACAATCAAGGAACAGAGGACTTGGGAATGCTGTTGAAAGATTCGTTGAAGAAACAATCCCTTTCCATGCGAAAATTAAGCGGGCTCACCAATATCGATACAGCAACGATTTCCAGAATTATCAACGGCAAGCAGCCTGCAAAGCTCGACCATTTGCGCCGATTCGCGGAGCACCTTCATCTCCCGATGGATAAATTGCTGGAAGCGGTAGGATTGAATAAAGGGACGCAGCATAAAGAACTGCGCGAAGAGATCAGTGATTCCGTGGCAACCATTCAGGAATTGCTGCATTCTATCCGGCTGTTGGATTATCAGGTGACGGCAGAGCACGTTCGCCAAGAACTGGCAAAATATGAGCAATATGCGCAAACGGAAGAGGGGAACCGCATCATTTTGGAATCTTTTCATAGCAAAGTGAAAGAAGTAAGCGGATGGGGGCCCTTCATCAATCAATTGCATTACATGTTCTCAAAATATTGCGACGAACGCGTAACTCCAGAAGATCGGTATATCTTGGGAAGCGCGCTCTTGTATTTTATTTTGTCGGCAGATATTATTCCGGACTATTTGTTCCCCATCGGCTATATCGATGATGTCATAGCTGTGCAGCTCGCCATGGAACGACTGTCTCCTTCTGACGATTCGATCGCTTGAGCGAGCAGAGGCAGCTTGCATTCCATCTTTTGTCACTGTTCGTTCAAACATCGTTCACCTTTCGTTCATATTGGAGCAATAACTGTGATTTCATTTATAGCTACAATAGATAGCGAGGAAGAACATTTTTCCAATATTGAACCGTTCGCGGCAATCGTGAACAAGGTGAATGAGTTGAGGGGGCATTAATGTGAATAAGAAATTTGCCATTGCGGCATCCACACTTCTTCTCGCCGTGGCTTTGGCGGCATGCGGCAGCTCGGGAAAAGATTCAGCGGCGCAAGGTGAAGGCGCGCCGGCCAACGCTTCTTCGGGCGATGTGCAAGCCGTCACGTTGAAAGCGACCAACTTTGAATTTGATCAGAAGGAAATCCGGGTAAAGAAAGGCCAGACGGTCAAGCTGACGCTTGAAAACAGCCAAGGGATGCATGGAGTGGAAATCCCTGATTTGAAAGTGAAGCTGGACTCGCCGGGGTCGACGGAGTTTGTAGCTGACAAAGAGGGAACATTTGAATTCAAATGCTCGATTATGTGCGGCGCCGGTCATAATGATATGGTCGGCAAGATCATCGTCGAGTAGGTTAGATTATAAGCAGCGCATGGTCCAATCAGTTCATGGGATCATGCGTTTTTCCTTTGCCGCGAATTCGTTCATGTTCGTCCGCATGAGCTTCGTATATAATGTTAACAGAGAGCGTTGCTATTTAAGAATGCAAATTGGAGAGGTGGATTGATGCTATGACATGGTTGAATGAACTCGTTGCGATGCGATGGCGTCAAGAAGGAGAGCGGTACGCCAAAGATGTCAACGAATTCGTGGGCAAAGGGTTGACCGAGGGCTGGGATGCAGTGGACGAGGTCGAGCTGCAGGGGGACGGCCGAAGCGAGCTGGCAGAACAAGTACTAGAGATGGTGGCCGCCGCGAATGAAGCGGGAGATATCGAACGGCTGCGCAGAGCGCTTCCCGCAGCTACGTTGCCGTTTATGGGAGCGTACAAAGATAGACTTAAGGCTGTGAAATCGATCTTTTTCATAGATGAAGATACATATGTCTTCCGGTCGGGCGCAACTTGGGAATCGGGCTGCGTACATGCCGTCAGTGCAGGGAAAATAAGAACGTTCGAGCATATTACGCTCGTCGGCCGTTCTCCTAATGGTGAAACGTATGCGCTCGTCGGCGAGGAAGGAATCCGCACCATGCGGGGATTACATAATGATTTGACAGGAGAGCTGCTGCATTCTTTTTCATGGGGTAACATATATGATTCTATTAAAAGCTTACGGCTCCCTATTAAGACATTGGCCGACTTGGAGGAGCCTCCGCATGAGCATCTGACGGAGATCATTCCGTTTGCCGATGGAAAGAAGCTTATTTTGGTATCCAATCTCGGAATCTATCTCGTTGCAGCTGGATCGGCGAAACTGCTTCACCCGTCTGCGGAAGAAATCGAGGATTGGGGTGCTGACGATGTCGGGGATATTTGGATTGATATGGTCCATGCCGCGCTGTCGCACGATGAGAAGCATATCGCGCTAGGGAGCCAAGGAAGCTCTCATCTGCTCTATGACGCGCAGGGCAATTTCAAGGCTGAGATCTATCCTGAGAGCAGCTATCCGCACTACTGTTTGTTTACCAGAGACGATGAGCGCGTACTCTTCAATTCTTGCCATTTTTACAATGGGATCACGTTGTCGGCTTCCATTCAAGAAGCCTGTGTCGCCAGCCCGCTGGAGGTCCGGGAAGACGATATCGTCGAGGACGGATCCCGTGTGTATGCCGCTGCTGTTCGCGGCGATGAGATCATTCTGGGCGACGCCAACGGTTATTTGAGAACGGTAAAGCTTGACGGATCGTTGTCGTGGCAGTATTTTTTGGGCGGCACGATATCTGGCATTACCGTCAGTCCTTCAGGGAATCGGTTAGCCGTCGGCACGTACGGGGGCATGCTCCATCTGCTGGATTTGGATATGGATGAACGAGATCCTTACGCCATAGGAACGGCGGCGCATTGGGAGCGGGAGCGATGGATCGTGTGGAAGGGACTGGAACAGCCCTTGCGATGGTAGCAACGCAATTGATCCTGTGTGTGCAAGCAGTAATCAAAGCTTGAATTTGTTCCTGTGGCAGTGCCACTGGAATGGAACTGCAGAAATTCATGATGGAGGTGCAGCTGGTGCAATTGGTCATCGTTCCGGTTGGAGGAAGCTGGGAAATGGAAGAGCTTCTTCCTTATGTAAGCGAAGAGCGGAAGAGCAGCGTTGCTCGGTTCAGACAAGAAATCGACGCCAGAAGAGCGCTGTTATCCGAATGTATCGTGCGCGCGTTAATCATGTCCCGGTACAGTTGTTCTAACGGACAGATTCAACTGGAGCGGCATGCCCACGGGAAGCCTTATGCGGCAAGCCATCCTGAGTTTCACTATAATGTCAGCCATTCGGGGGATTGGGTTGTATGCGCGGTGGCGGATCTTCCGCTGGGCGTAGATATCGAGCAAATCCGTCCCATTGAGTTGTCGATTGCGGAACGCTTCTTTGCCGCTTCTGAAACGGAGGCAATCCTGTCCTTGCGCGAACCGGAAAGACTGTCGATGTTTTATAAGATTTGGACATTGAAGGAAAGCTTCGTGAAGGCGGAGGGGACTGGGCTGAGCGTCCCCCTTGACAGCGTTGCATTCACCGTAGGCGGCATGGATGACATTCAAATGGCCGCACGTAATGAAGAATACCGTTACCGGTTCCGGATGTACGCTCCGGACCCGGATCATATGCTGGCCGTGTGCGCTAGCGGCTGCGAATTCCCGCATCAGCCTCGTGAGCTTGCAGTCTCGGCGATAACAGCCGTCCTTGGCGGAAGAGCCATCTCCATTTAAGATTCCAAGGTTTCGATTGACCTAATTACATGATCCATTAAGGAATCGATGTCATCGATATGGCTTTCATTTATTTTCTGGCGAAACTTCACTTGAATTCGGTAGGTCCCATTGTCGGCTGGCTCTGTTGTATTTGCTGCAACGCTGCAGGGAGCCAGCAGATAAGAGCGCTCATGGACAATATCCGCAGAATCTGCCCAGAGAGCGGTTAATCGTTCATGAATGCGATGGGAGTGAACCGCCTGCTCTCCGGGCAATTCGAAGACAAGCTGAAGCAATGCTCCGGGCTCTTCATCTACGATGCGGATGCCACGGAGCTCGCCGGCGAAATCAGGCAAGCCGCTCGAGATTTGCAGCTCGGCGATACAGCTGCCAGCCTGCGGCTTCATTCGCATCCGGAATATCCGGTTGTATCCGGCCAGATCAATAATATCCTCGCGCCCAACGATAATCATGTCAGCTTCTCTCTCCACATCATACAGCTTTCCTTCAAATACCACTTTCAAATTGTCGAATATCGTAGGGTCGAACATTGTTTAGCCTCCAGTCTCTTTTACCTTCAGTTTATTTACAGTCAATCTTAGTACAAGGCGCCTCATCAGTAAAGAAATGAGCTGAACACTTGGCATTGCGTGAGCATCTATGAGAAAATGAAACAAAAAATGGATTAGGGGTGCTTCATTTTGAAAACGATAGGCCTTATCGGCGGCATGAGCTGGGAGTCATCTTTACTTTATTATCAAATTATTAATCAGAACATTAAGGCAAGGTTAGGCGGGCATCATTCTGCAAAAAGTTTGATGTACTCTCTAGATTTTGAAGAGATCAAATCCCTCCAGCAGTTAGGCAACTGGGATGACGCTGCAAAAATGATGATTGAGGCAGCGCAAAAGCTTGAAGCTGGCGGAGCCGATTGTATCGTCATCTGCACGAATACGATGCACAAGATGGCAAGCGAAGTAGAAGAATCGGCATCTATTCCTTTACTGCATATCGCTGATGCAACGGCGAATGAAATGGTAAAAGACGGAATCAAAAAAGTAGCTTTGCTGGGAACCGCGTATACGATGGAACAAAATTTTTATAAAGGGAGACTTATTGACAAGTTTGGGCTGGATATCATGGTTCCTAACGAAGCAGAGCGCAGGATTGTGCACGAGATCATCTACCAAGAGCTGTGTCTTGGAATCATCAATGAAGAGTCTAAACAATCCTATGTAAAAATTATAAACAACCTTATTCAACAAGGTGCCGAAGGCGTAATTCTTGGATGTACTGAAATAGGGCTGCTCATTTCACAGCATAATTGCAGTATTCCCGTTTATGATACAACGAGACTGCATGCGCAATGTGCCGTTGATTTTGCGCTAAGCGAGGGCTAAGCAATCATGAAGGATGCGTAATCGCCATTTAGTACCCGCTTGTCCGCTATAAAATGAGCGCGTGAGTAATTTCGTAAAAGCTGTGTTATAGTGTATGCAGGTATCTTTATATATATAAAAAGGGAGAGATGGCTGTGTCGCTTCGCATCGGAAAATTAAGCTATTGGCACGTGCATGCTTGGGACTACACAAAACAGGCTCAAGAACACCCTGAGACGTTAATAAGCGCGGTCTGGGACGAAAATCCGGAACGCGGACAGGAGGCGGCAGGGAAACTGAGCGTTCCTTTTTATGCATCGCTTGATGACATTTTGGCAAGTGATATCGATGCCGTCATCGTGGATACGCCGACACGCATGCACCGGGATGTGATAATCGCGGCAGCTAACGCCGGCAAACATATTTTCACCGAGAAAGTGCTTGCGCCCACGTGGACAGAAGTCAATGAAATATTGGAAGCGGTAGAGAAGAACGGCGTAAAGCTAACGGTATCGCTGCCACGGTTGAATGATGGTTATACGTTGACGATTCAGCAAATATTGGCACAGCAGCTGCTCGGAAAAGTAACGCTGGTGCGTGTGCGCTTATCCCATAACGGCGCGATTGCCGGGTGGCTGCCTGAACATTTTTATAGCTTGGAGGACTGTGCAGGCGGAGCATTGATTGACCTTGGCTGCCATCCGATGTACTTGACGAGGTTGTTCCTCGGAGAAGAGCCCGTAGGCGTTGCGTCTCAATATGGCTATGTTACTGGAAAAGCGGTGGAAGATAACGCCGTATCGCTGTTGTCGACGAATTCCGGTGCCATGGGCATCGTTGAAGCGGGCTTCGTAAATTCTCATTCGCCGTTTACAGTGGAAGTGCATGGAACGGAAGGCACGCTGCTGTACGGAACCCCGGAAGCGAAGCTGTTGGTGCGGACCAACCGCCAAGGAGCCGAGCTTGCGCAAGAATGGCAAGAACAGCCGTTATTGTCTAATCGGGAGAGCGCTTTCCATCAATGGGTCGGTCATATTCAAAATAATACGAAGGCAGAGGATAATATCCGAATGGCGGTGGAATTGACCAAATTAATGGAAGCCTCCAACCGATCGGTTGCAGAACGCCGCGCCATTCGTCTGGAGGAGCTCGAACGCTAGCCGCCTCGCCCTGCGATATAGGCTGCCCAACCCTTGCGCACTATCGCGTGCGGGAATAGAAATCCAAGCAATAGCAAAGCTCTGCTATATTTCATGCGAAATAGGGCAGAGCTTTTTTAGTTAATATGGTTCGTTTCATTATGAGAGAGAAGTTGTCTGAGATAAGCGCGTCAGCAACGCTTCAACATCCGAACAGCAGCAGACATACGATGATTAAAAGCAGGAAAAGGACGAGAATGATATCCCTATAGTTCAAAGCGAAATGCGTTCCTCTGTATCCTGCGCAAGCGTTCGCCATGTATGCCGAACCCCTTTCATATTACCGTAATGATTCATTGTATGAATAAGGGCAACCTGTATGATTGGACATATATGCAATCATATCTTTGATATGGAAGTAGGGCAGGGGGAAATGCATCATAAAATACTCGAAATCAATTTCTTACATAACTAGTATTATGTAAACTTAAGCGCTAGATAAGTAGTCTCCGGGAAATGGGCTCGGCAATTCAAAGGGATCATGAAGCGGGTTTTATTTGAGCAGCAAAGGAGTAAATATTGCGATGGCAGTCCAGATTCCTTTCCTGGACTGCCATGTTTGACTTGCGGTAGTTAGGGGAGCTTGCGTTCCTCTCGGTCTTCAGGTTCATCGCTGCCGGTTCCAATATTGACCGCTCCTTGCAGCACGAAGGCAATGAGGGAGATGCCGATGATAGCCAGAAGACGGATAGGCCCGTCCGATACGGAGGCTATCAAGATGCCCAGCACAATGGCTGCGCCCAACAGGATGGCGATGCGTGTATATGTAACCTTATTCAGAAACGAACACAATTCGCTCTCCCCGCTTTCGCTGCTTTATAATACATGATACGTTATTCCTTGCCGAAAGGCTGCAAAAAACCGTTGTTGTATACATGTCCAGCTACTTGCGAAGGTGGATGTTGCGAATTCGATGATCGGTGTCCTTGCTCAGAATGAGCTTGGCGCGCCCTTTGGTCGGCAAAATGTTCTTGTTCAAGTTTACCTGATTGATGTCTCGCCATATGGTTCTCGCTCTGTTAATGGCCTCTTTTTTCGTCAATGCGGCATAACGGTGAAAGTAAGACGTTGGATCACGAAAAGCCGTATCACGCAGCAGCAGAAAACGCTCAACATACCACTTCTCCAAATCTAGGTCCTGCGCTTCCACATAAATGGAAAAGTCGAAAAAGTCACTGACGAATACGCTTGCTTCCCTGCTGACCTGCAGGACGTTGATGCCCTCGAGGATGAGAATGTCGGGTCTCTCGACCTTTATAGTCTCATCCGGAACGATATCATACGACAAATGAGAGTAGACCGGAGCATGCACTTCGGCTTGTCCCGCCTTGACATCAGTCAGAAATTGAATGAGCCGCTTCGTATCATAGCTTTGGGGAAAGCCCTTCCTGTTCATGATTCCCTTGGCTTCAAGTATCCGGTTCGGATACAAAAAGCCGTCAGTCGTCACAATTTCCACTTGGGGATGTTCTTCGTATTGGGACAACAATGCCTGCAGCAGCCTTGCTGTCGTGCTCTTGCCTGCGGCAACGCTGCCTGCGATACCAATAATGTACGGAACCTTGTCCGCCTTTTTACGCAAAAAAGAAGCGGTTGTCGCTCTCAATTGCTGTGCTGCCGCCACTTGAAGGTTAATCAGCTTCGTTAAGGGAAGATAGATGTCTTCAACCTCATCCATAGATATGCGCTCATTAATGCCTTTCAAGGACTCGAATCGTTCAGGAGAGATAACCAGACGAGATTGATCGTATAGACTGGACCAGTCTTCCCGCTCGATCGTTATGTAAGGACTGAAGATATGCATACTATACCTCTCAATTGGAGTAATTTGTTCGGTATGACTGAATGAATATTGACTCAATAATAATGACCCTAATATGAAACAATTGTCAAGGTATTCCGTTAGCTGTTCACAATTATCCAAGCTGGCATGCAACCAACTCGGCTCAAAAGGATAAACCGTTGCAAGCGGAAAATAGGTAAGAGAACCTTTTCAGTGCAAAAAGTGATTTTATGCAGACGCGCCTGTACGCTTGATGGCGAAAGCATTGGACTTGACGATGGATGTGCAGGACAAAAACGGCCAACTCGTTGTCGGTTTGGTCAAATTATAAGCGAGTATAACAGAGGCCTTTCTCTGGGCACAGTGCAATGTAATTCCAGAGCAAAGGCCTTGATATGTATAGAGTGAGTGAATTCTTGTAAATTGTCCGAAATTACAGTTTACTTTCCTGAAATAGCAGTTACAATATAAGTGAGTAATCACTCATTTTCGGAAGAGGAGGACTTTTAAAACCATGGATTCGACTATAAGAGTCAAGCAAATCAGCAAGCGCTATTCAAAAAAAGAGGTTCTCGACAATGTCGATTTGACGGTGAGAGCGGGGGAGATCTATGGCCTTATCGGGCCGTCGGGCGCAGGGAAAACGACGCTCGTAAAACTCATCGTAGGCATGGACTCTGCCTCCAAAGGGGCAGTCGAAGTACTGGACGTGCCCATTCCCAACTTGAACGTGCTGCAGAAGATGGGGTATATGGCGCAATCAGATGCTTTATACCCGGAATTGACCGGGGAAGAGAATTTGTCTTTTTTTGCTTCACTGTTCAAGCTAAAAAAAGACGATCGGACAAAACGAATTGCCTATGCGGCCGAATTGGTGCAGCTGACGCCGCATTTGTCCAAAAAGGTTAGAGCGTATTCGGGCGGGATGAAGCGCAGGCTGTCTCTCGCCATCGCCTTGGTGCATGATCCGCAAGTTCTCGTGCTGGACGAACCGACAGTAGGCATCGACCCGGAGTTGAGGCTATCCATATGGGAGGAGTTATACCGGTTGAAACAAGAGGGGAAGACGATATTGGTCACCACGCATGTGATGGATGAAGCGGAGAGATGTGATCGTCTCGCGATGGTGCGGGACGGGAAGCTGTTGACGCATGGTACGCCATCCGAGTTAAAAAGCCATTTCGGCATCAGCAGCTTGGAAGAAGTATTCATCAAGGCGGGAGGAAGCACATATGAGAACCATGGCACTAGTCAAACGTATTAGTGAGCAAATGCTGCGCGACAAACGGACGCTTGCGTTGATGATGGCGGCCCCCTTAATCATCTTAACGCTCGTGCATTTTCTTTTTACCGGAGATTCGGCCGCCAGCTTGAAACTGGGATTGGTCAGCGCCGATCATTCATTGGTTCAACAATTGAAGGAGAAGGATATCGCAATCATTGAATACGATCATATTGAAGATGCAAAGCAGACGATAGCCGCAGATGAACTGGATGGATTGCTGCAAATCGAGAGAGAACATGTCAGCCTGACGCTGAAAAATGAGGATCCATCCAAGACGAAAGCCCTGCAAATGCAAGTCCAACAAACGTTAGCTTCCAAGGCAGCCAAGGAACAGGCGGCTAAGATTGGCACAAGCTTGCATGGAGCAACGAACAGGCCCTCAGCGGGTGCCTCCGAAGCGAGCGCGCCTCAGATCGATACCGCATACGTGTACGGCAATGCGGATACTTCGTTTTTCGATGTGTTGAGCCCTATTTTGGTCGGCTTTTTCGTCTTCTTCTTTGTCTTTCTCATCTCGGGAATAGCCCTGCTGCGGGAACGGACGACAGGCACGCTGGATAGGCTGATGTCCACGCCAATACGGCGGGGTGAAATCGTGGCGGGTTACTTGCTCGGATACGGCTTGTTCGCTGTGCTTCAGACGCTTATTGTTGTTTTTTATTCGGTCAAAGTATTGGGTATCGTGCTTGTCGGCTCCATCTGGAGCGTCATTGTCATCAATTTGCTGCTTGCCCTGGTCGCTTTATCATTAGGCATATTGTTGTCCGCGTTTGCGAATTCGGAATTCCAGATGGTGCAGTTCATACCGGTTGTCGTTATTCCGCAAGTATTTTTCGCGGGTATTTTTCCGGTAGAGGGGATGGCGGACTGGCTGCAAATCATCGCCAGATTCATGCCGATGTATTATGGCGGAGAGGCTCTGCAAGCCGTTATGTATAAAGGGCTGGGATTAAGTGATATTAGCAGTGATTTGATTGTGCTCTGCGGTATTTCACTATTTTTCATCGTTCTGAATGTGTTTGCTTTGCGTAAGTACCGTAAGATTTGAGCGTGGCAATCAGTCAGTGGCGCCGCTTCCACGCTGGAACGGCGCCTTCAATTCAAGAAACCGCCACGCGGCATCTCCGTGGCGGTCCGATTGTGCGGTTATTTATGGCGCCAAAGCTTTCATTATAAACGTAATGGTTGCCTCGCGCTCCAACCTGTCGTCCCAGCCCGAATCATCCCGCATGCCAAAGGTCGCCCGAGTCAAAATATATCCCGCGATAATGGAGACGGTGAGGCGTATGATTGTTCCTGTCGGGAGATTGACTAATTTCCCTTCAGCCTGGAATTTGCGAATGACAGCCTCCACGCGCTCTTTAACTTGCGACACAATTACTTTCTGCAGCTGCGCATGCAGTTCAGGGTGAAAGGGGAGCTCTTGCATTACGATTTTGAACAGGCTCACATTTTTTTGTAAAAATTCAATGCGGTTCTCTATCAGCGCCCGGAGAAACTGCTCAAAGCTGTCATATGGTGAATCCAGCACATCCCGGAACTCGCGTAGCAGGAATGGAGTAATGAGCTGTACTAAGGATGGATCTACGATAGACAGCAGCAAGTCTTTTTTTGTTTTATAATGACGAAAAATAGTTCCTTCCGCAACACCTGCACGTTGCGCGATTTCGCTAGTGGAGGACGCGGCATATCCTTTTTCTGCGAACACTTCGATAGCTGCTCGCAAAATTCGGGCTTGCTTCTCCGTCATTTTGCCGCCGGAAGAACCGGCTGACAGCAATTCTTCTACCCACGGCTCGACCGTCTCCGTCATTTCTGGCAACTCCTTACTGTAATGAATCCGTGCACACTTCCGTAATCTTACCATAATCCGATAGGATTGTTAACTTGAGCGGAGAGGTCTGCAATTCTCAATCGCCGTGCCGCCATTGTTATTTGAAGCCTTTATCGGCATAATCGGCGCAAGCAGCTGCAATATGTCCAGAGGAGTTCGCATCTTGTAACGGATATGTCCGGATATGTCCGTCTTGCAGCCCCAGGAGGCCAAGGCAAAATCGATGCCCGCTCCGCGAGCAGCTTCCATATCGTATCTTGTATCGCCAATGTAGATGGCTTCCGCCGGATCCAATTCGTACTTTTCTATAAAGGCCAGCAGTGGTTCCGGATGAGGCTTGTGGCGCAGCGTATCATCGGCGCATATGACATGCGGAACATAGGTGCTTAATCCGAACGGCACAAAGTCGTCGATCAATTCCTGCCGGGTCTTCGAGGTCACGATTCCTGTCGGAATGGTTAACTCATGCAGCGTTTTGAGCACATGTTCGATACCTGGAAATACGTTCATCAGATGTGAGTATTCCTGCAAATATTGATTCCACTTTGCGTCCACTTTGTCAATCTCTTTCACTTCAAGCTTCATCAGCGCGTCACGGCCGGGAATACCGAGTATGAAATGCAGCTGTCCGTCTTCATACACCTCTCCCAGTTCTTCATATAACACTTGCTTCAATGACGCGATAAGCGCTTGTTCCGTGTCAATCAGGGTACCGTCAACATCGAATATGATGCAATTATACAATTGTTCATCCTCCTGTTCCGCAGACTTTCTTTGCGCAAGATAAGTGTCTCGCTGGCTTTGTCTCATTATATTTGCTAGCATTGAATTTGTATAACGAATATATCGCATGGTAACAATCGATTTATTCGATTATAAAGAAAAGGTTAAGGGGGTGAGCTGACAGATGGATATTGAGCAATTGGAAGCTTTTTTAGCTGTGGTCAAGAGCAAGAACTTTACCAAAAGCGCGGAGAGCCTGCATGTGGCTCAATCGACGGTAACTTCAAGAATCAAGACATTGGAGGAGTTGATGGGGACTGCGTTATTAATAAGAAACAATAAACACGTCGCTCTAACCCAGGCAGGGCTGTCCTTTTTGCCATATGCGGAGAGGATGATGTCTTTGTATGAGGCAAGCAAAGAGGCATTGAAATTGCAACAGAAGTATTCCGAAAGATTTGTGCTCGGGGGACCTACATCTGCTTGGATGTATATATTCGGAGACCAACTGCGAGATTTCCAGCGGAATAATCCCGCGATTGCTTGCGAGTTATTGACGCATTCATCAGAGAATACATTGGAGAAAGTCATTGACGGTATTATTCATGTCGGCATTGCCTATATGAAACCGCGTCATCCGAGATTGGCGGTTCATCATATTATCGAAGATGATTATGTTTTTGTCGCGCGGCAGCAGCTCGCTCGTAAGCTCACGCTGGAAGATTTGCACCGCTCGAATTTTGTGTTGAATGACTGGGGCAAGCCCTTTATGGATTGGTTCTACAATGAAATGGGCGAGAGGTATATGCCTGCCTTCAAGATGAATCAGACGACGATAGTCATAAAGCGATGTCTCGAGGAGAATTGGTTTACCCTCATCCCCAAATCGATTGTAAAGAATTATATAGAAAATAAAGACCTTCATATTTTGGACCACGAGTTAGCATGGCAGCCTCCTAAGCACAATGTGTACGCGGTAACGTTAAAAACAATTAAAAACTCGAACCTGGCCATTTCTATTGCAGAACTGTTGGCTAGTCTGTATGCTGCCCGGTAAAAACAGAAGTGTCTGGAAGCAGGCATGAGCTTCACAAGCACGGCTGTTGTGGCTATTGAGCTTATACAGCAATGCGACATGGAATAGGTCTATCTCGAAAGTTAGCGGAATACAATGCGTTCGATTGGTTATGACGTTTTGTTCATATAGAAGCGGGTTCGCGTAGCGTCGCAGAACTCGTTTTTTTTGCGGTTGAAGCTGATATAGAAATATGCCCCATTGGGTAATGCAGCGAGGTTGACATATGAGGCGACATTTTTTATATTTAAACTAAGTATAAAAATGGAGGTATCCTCATGGCCCGCAAAGGAATGTTAACGACCCCGCGTAAAACGATATATGATATCGTATCTCATTCATCAGATCACCCGACCGCATCTGACGTCATGGATCGACTCAAGGAACGCGGATATAGCTTCGCCTACGCGACGGTATATAATTCGCTCCGCTACTTGACAAAGGAAGGACTCATTCGCGAGTTGAAGCTGGAAGGTGACGCAAGCCGCTATGATGCGCGCACGGATGATCACCAGCATGTCGTATGCGTGAAGTGCGGCCGGGTGGAGGAAGTATGCATCGCGACGCCCAAGGAGTGGTTGGAGCGCATTGCCGAGGAGACGGGGTTCGCCATTGCGGAAGAGGAGTTTCTATTCAAAGGAGTGTGTGCGGCGTGCAGCGATTCGAAGAAAACAACCCAATAAATGATAGCGCAACTGGTTCTGCAACGAGCTTCGAAGAGGGGCAGTTCTGCGAGACGACACGGCGTGTCGTCATCGTCAGCCCGTTTCCGGCGTCGATTCGTTCACTGTTCGTCGCTCTTACTATTCGTTGTTATGATGTTCTGCTGTTCCATCAAGAGCAAGATCCTGTCCTGCAGGCGATGAACAGCGACTTAATCATCGTCGATCGGACGCGGACCGTTCCTGCCGACAAGTCGGCTTCCATTCCCGGCAATCATCGCTCCGTTCTCGTTCTGCACGGTGAAGGAGTGGATTCCGATTCGCAAGGCAAAGAGGTTCTGCCGTGGCCTTGTCCGATTGATGCAGCTTTATCCAAAATCGAGGAATTGGTAAACTCGAACGATGCCTTGCAGCCGATGGATGGCAATGAACAATTGCGGTTCAAGGATGTGGTTGTCGATTTGAAACGTTTTATCGTCCTTAAAGCAGGAACGAAAATCGACCTGACCCGCACCGAATTCGATTTGCTTAAAGGGCTATTGTTAAGAGGCGGGGGCGTGATGACGAGACAGGAAATTATGGAGTTTGTATGGGGAGAAAATTATTTCGGCGGCAGCAATTCCGTCGACGTTCATATTAAAAGCTTGCGCCAGAAGCTGGGGGATGCCCCCAAGAATCCAAAATATATCGTTACCGTAAGAGGAATTGGCTACCGGATCGCTGATTAATCTTCATGAACCCTTCATGTTATCTTCATGAAGGGTTCATTTTGTCTTCATCATACCTTCATGATGCGGCTTGGCATCGATGGTATGATGTTTTTGTAAGCATAACTTATATTTAGTTTAAGTCTAAATTAGAGATAAATAATGGAGCTGATATCATGTACAAAGCAGTAATTGTCGGAACTGGACCTGCCGGACTGACCGCAGCCATTTACTTGGCCCGCGCGAACCTGAATCCTTTGATTATCGAAGGTCCTGAACCGGGCGGCCAGTTGACCACGACCACTGAAGTCGAAAACTTCCCCGGCTTCCCCGATGGGATTATGGGGCCGGAATTAATGGACAATATGCGCAAGCAAGCGGAACGCTTTGGAGCCGAATTCCGTTCAGGATGGGTAAGTGAAACGGATCTGTCCCAACGGCCGTTTACGTTGACGGTTGATGGACTCGGCGAGATTCAGACAGAGACGTTGATTGTGTCGACGGGCGCATCCGCGAAGTATCTCGGCATTCCCGGTGAGCGGGAGAATGTGGGGCGCGGCGTCAGCACATGTGCCACTTGTGATGGTTTCTTCTTCCGCAACAAGAAGATTATCGTCATCGGCGGAGGCGATTCGGCGATGGAGGAAGCTAATTTCTTGACACGCTTCGCTTCCGAGGTCGTTCTCGTCAATCGGCGCAACGAGCTGCGAGCTTCCAAAATCATGCAAGACCGGGCGCGCCAAAATGACAAAATCAGCTGGAGCTTGAACCGGACGCCGCTTGAGGTAATCGCAGGAGAACATGGCGTGACCGGCCTGAAGGTAATGAACAATGCTACCGGACAGGAAGAAATCATCGAGACGCAAGGTATCTTCGTAGCTATCGGACATACGCCGAACACGAAGTTCCTTGGCGGTCAGCTGACGACGGACGAGCACGGTTACCTGCTGGTCAATCCAGGCAATACGGCAACGAACGTTCCAGGCGTATTCGCTTGCGGAGACGTTCAAGATAACCGATATCGCCAGGCGATCAGCGCGGCCGGTACGGGTTGTATGGCGGCACTCGATTGTGAAAGATTCCTGGAATCCGTTCATTCGTAATATTCCCATCTAGATGAAGATAAAGGAGAGAAATCAATGTCCGCAAATGAAAAAGTAATCGTCTATTCCAGCACGCATTGCCAATATTGCACGCAAGTCAAAAAGTTCCTGAACGATAAAGGCGTCGAATTCGAAGAGCGGAATATCGACAAGGACGAAACATATGCCGAGGAATTGTGGAACACAGGAATGAGATCCGTACCGGTCACTGTCATCGGTGACGCCAAAATTCTTGGATTTAACCAAATCCAATTGAATAAAGCTCTGGCGGAACGCCCATAAAATATACGAAAATACGAAATGTAAAGAGGAGATAGCAAATGACGCAACCAACATTTACGACAGCAGCCACGACAATGACGACTGTATATCCTTTTGCCAAAGTAGGCCTTCCTGCGCCTTCCTTCAACCTGCTCTCGACGAAGAATATCGAAACGCTCGAAGAGCGCATTTCACTAGAGGACTATCGCGGCAAATGGCTCGTGTTCTTCTTCTGGCCGTTTGACTTTACATTTGTATGCCCAACCGAAATCGTTGCTTTCAGCGACAGCTACGAGGAATTCAAGCAGCTTGATTGCGAGATTCTCGGCGCATCCGTGGACAGCATTCATACTCATCGCGCTTGGATTCAGACACCGCGTGATCACAACGGCATTGGTCCGATCAACTATCCAGTGGTATCCGACTTTACGAAAGAGGTTGCCCATGCCTATGGTATTCTCGATGAAGAGACGGCAGCTGCGCATCGCGGCTTGTTCATCATCGATCCGGAGGGCATTCTCCGCTACCAAGTGGTGACCGATATGAACGTGGGCCGCAGCGTTGATGAAACGCTGCGCATTTTGCAGGCGCTCCAAGCGGGCGGTCTATGCCCTGCCAACTGGAGACCCGGCCAGAAAACATTAGGCTGAGGCATATACGCATTCATGGAAAATCCGCTCCTCTGAGCGGATTTTCATTTTCATAAGCACAATACAGGCAACGGTTTTGCAGCCTAATATAGATAGCAGGCAGGAGGGTTTTGTATGAACTCAGCAACCTTTGTACTATTCGGGGCAACCGGAGATTTGGCACAGCGCAAAATCTATCCGGCCCTGTTTAACTTATATATCGATCGCAAACTGTCTCCATCGTTCTCCGTTATTGGTCTCGGGAGAAGGGAATGGACCGAATACGAGTTCCGCAGCCGTGTGGAACAATCGATCCGGACATTTTCCAGACGGCCGGCAGCGAATGAGGCTGAGCTGAACGCGTTTCTGGACCTGTTCCGCTATTGCCGCTTGAACGTGGCGATTCCGGAAGACTACGCGCAGCTTCTTGAACGGGTACGACAACGGGAGCAACAGCTCGGCATCCCAGACCATCGCGTCTTCTACCTGTCGGTCGCTCCGGAATTGTTCGAGATGATTGCCCATAACATTCAGGCAAGCGGCTTGGGCAATGTCTCTGGATGGAAGCGTCTCTTGATCGAGAAGCCGTTCGGCAGGGACTTGCAATCAGCCCGCGCCTTGAACGAGCAGTTGAGCAGCGTATTCGCCGAAGAGGAAATATTCCGCATCGACCACTATCTCGGCAAGCCAATGATACAGAACCTGCAAATGCTGGAATACACGAATCCGATATTGCAGGCGCTGTGGAAAAATCAATACGTAGCCAACGTGCAAATTACGGCAAGCGAAACGGTGGGCGTCGAGGAGCGCGCGGCTTATTACGACAAGACTGGCGCAATTCGCGACATGTTCCAGAACCATATGCTGCAAGTGCTGACGATGTTCGCCATGCAGCTTCCGAGACATAGCACGTCTGAGGACGTCGCTGCCAAGAAGAAAGCGGTGCTGGCCTCCTTGCGGCAGCTTCACAAGGAAGAAGTCAACCATAACGTAGTCCGTGGCCAATATGCGTCTGGCCATATCGACGGCAAGCCTGTTGCAGGCTACACCGAAGAGCCCGGCATTGATGAGGCTTCTCGCAATGATACGTTCATTGCGGCTAGGCTGTGGATTGACAATTACTTCTGGAGCGAGGTTCCGTTCTACATTCGCACCGGAAAACGGATGGCGGAGAAATCGACCCGCATCGTCATCGAATTCAAAGATCCGCTCGATAAATATAGCCGAACGAATGAGCCGACAAGCCCGAATCTGCTGATCATCGATATCGGTCCGAAGGAGGGGATATCGTTCCAGCTCAACGTGAAGGATGCGAACAGTGAGATAAAGACAGAACCCATCCGCGTTCATTATGATGCGGCACAAGACGATGTGCCTGAAGCGTATGAAAATCTAATCCATAATGCGCTTGCGGGAGATTCGACATTTTTTGCCCGCTGGGATGAAGTGGAGTTGTCTTGGAAATGGGTGCAGCCGATTCTAGAAGCGTTCGAGAATCAGGACTATATGATACCTCTTCATTCGTATGAAGCTGGCAGCGATGGTCCAGACGCGTCACGTCGCCTGCTGGAGGAAGACGGCTTTCATTGGTGGCCCGCTTTCGATTCAGATACAGTAAAGGTATCGCATCTCGCAACAAAAAAGAGGAAGAGCGCAAATATGAATCCGTTCGTTGAGCAATAAAGCGTTGCTGCTTGCCTGTGCAAGCTCATCACAGCACCACTTCCCCATTTTATGGGAGGTGGTGTTTTGTTATGGCGCCCTCACTTTCCTTACTGGACTTATAACAGCCAAAGATGTGTTCCCTATTATTTCAGAAAGGTTGCCGCTTATTACGAAGCAATGGTGAAGAATTTCCCATCTTATTCATTTTATTGGTACTATCTCGCCGACGCGCAGGCAAAGGCCGGTATGACGGATAGCGTTTTTTTGACAGGTAACAAGCCTTTCGGAGAAGGGAGTCCGTTTATCGATCATATAGCTTTGTTTGTGCAAGAAGGTCATACGAAAAATGTAACGAAACTGCCTCTTGCCGAAACGGCCGGCTACAATCCGACGATTTTTTTAGGGGATTTTACCGGTGATAAAACCGATGATATATGTATCGTAATCGATGCCGGAGGAAGCGGCGGCATCATATATGCCAACCTGTTTTCATACTGGAATTGGAAATATCATCTAATATTTGACTCTGAAACCTTCAACGCAACAAAAGGGAACTATGATGTCGTGTATAAAGACAATTATAAAGTGGAAGTTATCAATCGTCAGCTACACACAAAATATACGATTGATATCGCATATAAAGGCGCTGACTATCTGGCTTCTATTTATGATCAGGGTGGAAAACTGATAAAACCGATGACAGACGAAGTAGGCAATATAGGCGGGTTGTATCCGATCGATTACGAACGGGACGGCATTTACGATTTGACTGCCGCTCAAAATATTATGGGGCAATATCAAGCGGATCGGTTAGGAATAGTCAATACTGTCCTGTATTGGAACGGTATGGCCTTTATCCCGATTCGTCAGTACGTTCAAATCTATGGATCCAAGTTGCAAAGCTGATGTCAAAACCAATCGGGCGCGAGTTTCGATTGGTTTTTTTCTGAGTCACAGCAGTCCAGTGGAAGACGTTCGCGTTATTTTCGCTGCACTAGCTGCGTTTCTGTTAAAATGAGAATGTTGAATAAGAGGGGGCTCGGATTATGAAAGATAGTTGGGAAAGAACGGAAGCGCCTGTTGAGCTTAATTTGCCGGAAATCGATGAGCTGGTTGGGCCCGTTTTTAACGGTAAACGAGTCATTGCCGCGAGACGAATCAACGAAGGATTCAGCAATTCCAACTATAAAATTCGACTTGACGGAATAGAGAAGCCTTACGTGCTGCGCTTATATCGGGGAGGCGCAGAGGTGGCGGACAAAGAACTGGCCATTGCACGTCTCGTTCAGGACAACGTCCCTGTCCCGCGTATTCTGTTTGCCGATGGGAACTGCAGCAGATTCGAGAGGCCGTGGGCCGTAGTCGAATGGAAAGATGGATCACTTTTACGAGATGTGCGGAGGACAGGCGGCGCTGAGGATATCATGGCGGCCGCGGCTTCAGTAGGCAGCAGCTTGGCCCGTATTCACGCCTATTCCTTTCCTGTGGCCGGATTTTTCGGAAAAAATCTCGCTGTAGATCATCCGCTCCGGATGGACTCCGACAATTTTCTGGCGTTCATCGAAGACAGTTTGTTCGTAAAGCGAAGCGGATATTGGCTCGGTGAGGAGATGACACATGCTCTATGGTCCTTCAGCCGACGATACGGTCCACTCCTATCGGAGCATCAGGAAGCCCCGGTTCTCGTGCACTCGGATTTTAACGGATTGAATGTGCTTATTGAACAATCGCGCAGCCGCTCCGTTTCGGCAGTGTTGGATTGGGAGTTCGCATTTTCCGGAAGCCGCTTGGTTGATATCGCCAATATGCTGCGTTATGAAGAGAACAACTCGACATTTGAGCAGCATTTTATCAAGGCGTATGTGCAAGCCGGCGGAGTTCTTCCTTCCAACTGGCGGCTGCTGTCCAGGCTGGAGGATCTGGTAGCTTTATGCGATATGCTGAACAGCTCGACAGATGAGACGCCGAACCGCATGCTTGATTTAAAGCGCTTAATCACAAAGACATTGAATGAATATGCGCCTATTTGACCGCTTTAGCGGAAACCGCAAGATTCGCGCCCTGAGTTTCCACGGCCTTTGATGAAATCGGTCTGATTTATCCGGTTCGAACGGTTTGGTTGCCGTTCCTAGGGCGCAGTTACGGTGTACAAGGCAATGGCGATATTGTTCGGACAAGCAGATTTCATATGATTATCTTCGTTTCGGCTGCATGAAATATGTTTATTACTTCATATTTCCCTTCTTGTGCAGACACTTCCTCCCATATGCTGCATTCTATGTTTGAGTTGATATTCATTTATATAAATATACTTGTATATTTGGATAAATTATGAAACAATGTAAAAGGGATAAATAGTATGGGAGGGTAAATATATGAAATTATTGATTAAAGGAAAAATCAGTCTGATTCTTTCTGTTTCAATTGTAACTATGGCACTATCACCAACGATTTCATTGGCAGCTGAAAGGCAACAGCAAAAACAACATGCAAGCCATACAAGTATGTCTACTTCAATTCACTATACTCCTAGCGCTAATTCTAATTCATATGAAACTTCCGGTGCAGTCACATGGACGATGAAGACTATTAAACACGCTTTAAGAATCGGAGGATGGGCCTTAGAACCTCTTCTCAAACTATTCAACAAAGAAATGGCTAAAAATGTAAGGAAGTATTCATCGAAACTAGCTGACGCACTAGACTCTATTGAAAAATGGTCGGAAGCGAAAATAGTGAAAGCGGCAGTCGCGTTGAAAGTTCCAAAAGACGTTGCCGAGGCAATTGCAAAAGTAATTATGACATTGATATAATAAATGAAGAAGCCAACTTTAAGAAGTTGGCTTCTTCATTTATTAGCCATTTATCATGAGAGGTGAAAAATGAAAAGTAACAAGGAAATCGTAAAAAAAATAATTCCCATGATTATTGTAGGTTTTTTACTGCTATCCATACTGATTGGAGTTACTTGCTTTTTCCTGTTTTTTAATATCGGCATTTTCGAAATATTAGGAGTCGAATACGAATCTTGGACGTCGATATTATTGTTCTTTGGTTTTTCCTTGGTTGCAGATGCCGTTATCAATGGTATGTTGGTATTTTTTAAAGCGAGTTACTTTCATAGAACCGGGCGAAACGTCAAAAAGCAGCATGCCTCCATTTTTCGGATTTTATTAGATTTTATGGCTATACATATTATTGATGAATTAATGACCTCGGTTCATTTCTCGATACTTTCCAAGATTGGCTTTGTTCTCATTATCTATTTGATTGATGCATCCATTTTTTCTTCGCGTAACCGCGAGTCCGATAAACCTAGCGATGAATAAGCCGCATTAGCTGAAGGTCTTTGCCGTATCCTGGTTTTTTCCGCGTATGATGATCCTATATCCGTTTATTTTTTTCAAGATTTACGCTTTTTTTTGAAGCCGCGTATCTTTTTCAATCATTCAGACGTTTACTTAGTGTAAAAGATGGACTTAGCAAAGGAGGGCCCATACCATGGCCTTTGTGAAATCCGATTTCCAATCATCCGAAGATGAAGTGAATGCGGCTCTTATCGAGGCGCTCCCTTCGCTCCGGAACTATTGTCTATCCCTGACTGGTTCGAAGTGGGAAGCGGAAGATCTTATGCAGGAGGCTTGCCTCAAAGCGTTGCCTGCTCTGCGCCGTACTGGCGTCGAATCGGTTCATCCCGAAGCTTATTTGCTGCGGACAGCCAAGCATGCCTGGATTGACCTCATCCGCAAGGAGCGTTCAGCTAAGCGGCTTGAAGAGGCGTTGGAACTTCCGCCTGAGGCCGCTGCTATCGATTCCCGACTGGAGCTGGAATCGGCACTATGGATCATGCTCAAGCACTTGTCGCCGCTGCAGCGGACCGTGTTTCTGCTGAGAGTGGCGTTTGGATACACATCCGCTGATACCGCAACGATGCTCAGCACAACGGAAGGAGCCATCAAGTCAGCGCTTTACCGTGCGCGTACAGTCCTTGGGGGCTTCGGTGACTCCGAAGTCGGTTTGCTTCCCGATCCGCGGGAGCAGGAGTTGTTGAAAGCCTACCTGTCCGCATTCCGGAATGGGGATGCGGGCCGTATCGTCGCCTTGGGATTGAACGATATCATCGAGCCTGTTGTATGCATCGGGACATTGCTTGAACGCCGCGCCCGCCGCAGTCAGGGAATGGCGGGAAACGCCGTCAACAGTTGCCTTTCCATGTTGGCGGCATAACGAAAGGAGAAGCTTCCCATGAATTTAGTACCGTATGTGGTCGAGCAGACCAGCCGGGGAGAGCGCAGCTACGATATTTATTCCCGGCTCCTAAGCGACAGAATCGTTATGGTATCCGGAGAGATTGAAGATCAGATGGCCAATTCAATAGTGGCACAGCTGCTGTTTCTGGCCGCAGAGTATCCTGACAAGGATATTCAAATGTATATTAATTGCCCGGGAGGCTCGGTGACCTCCGGTTTCTCCATTTACGACACGATGCAATTCATTAAGCCTGACGTATCTACAATCTGCATCGGCATGGCGGCGAGCTTCGGCGCCATTCTGCTAGCTGGCGGCACCAAAGGCAAGCGTTTGTCGCTCGCCAACAGCGAAGTGATGATACATCAGCCGCTGGGCGGTGTGCGCGGGCAGGCCACCGACATCCAGATTCACGCTGATTGGATCATTAAAACCCGGCACAAGATTAATCGCTTGCTTTCTGAACATACCGGACAGACAATCGAACGGATCGAGCAGGATACGGACCGCGATCGGTTTCTGGATGCGGAGGAAGCGGTTGAATACGGATTGATCGACCGGATCATCCGGTAAACATGTTGTAGTTATACTGATAAACCAATCGAGCGAGACGAAGCTCGATTGGTTTATCGTGTTATAGTAGATGCTGCTGAACCTGACGGTATGATTGCCGCCAGGTTCTTTTTATAAGTGCCGATTGTTCCGACTTGTTTCGGGTCAATGATTGACTTGACAAAAGAAAGTAAATATAATATCTTTAAATCGAGATATCTAAAGTAAAGATACTTAGTGCAGAAGTGACTTGGCATGAACATGGCGATGGGTAATGACCAATCCGACCCGCTTTAGTTATTCGTCATCCTTTCCATAGTCTGCGGGACATTATAAAACATGCGCTTCACGGATATAAAACATGATGTCTTACCGTTCAGAAAAAGAACTATTGCGGGTTGATATCTCGAATTGAAGATAAAAAACAATTGATCATGATGTTTTTTGGATAGGATACGTTGCGTAATCGGACTATATTGATAAATGACAAAGGAGAGAATACTTATGACATTGCACACTGCAGGAATTCACCATATCACGGCTTTTGCGAGAGATCCGCAAGCTAATGTCGACTTTTACGCTGGCGTACTGGGCCTGCGGCTCGTCAAGAAAACGATCAACTTCGATGCCCCTGAAGTATACCATCTCTATTTCGGTGACCAAGCTGGAAGCCCGGGAACGATTATCACGTTCTTCCCGTGGCCGAATTCGCGCAAAGGGCGTATCGGAGGCGGTCAAGTGGGAATTACGACGTATGTCGTGCCGCCAGGCTCGCTTGGTTTTTGGGAGGATCGTCTGAAGCGCTTTGGCATTTCGGTCATGAAAGCGGCAAGGTTCGAGGAACAATATCTTCAATTTTCGGACAATGAGGGGTTGAGGCTTGAACTCGTCGAACGTCAAGCAGGCCCGGACAGCAAGTGGTCGTTCGGCGGCATTCCGGCCGACAAGGCTATTAAAGGCTTTGGCGGCGCCGTCTTGTTCAGCACGAATGCGCAGAACACGATAGATACGCTTGAACACGTGCTCGGATTGAAAAAAGTCGGAGAAGATGTCCAGTATGCTCGTTTTCAGGCTGCTGGCGAGCTTGGCAATCTCATCGATGTCCCGTTGTCCAGCTTAGAGGCGGGGAATGGAGGCGCGGGCACCGTTCATCATATCGCATGGCGCGCGAAGGACTTCGCGGAGCATGAGGAATGGCGAAGCGCCGTAGAGCAGAACGGATATCAGTCGACACCTATCATTGATCGTCAATATTTCAATGCCATCTACTTTCGGGAAGGCGGAGGCATATTGTTCGAAATTGCGACGGATCCTCCAGGCTTTGCGCGTGACGAACACGCTGATGCGTTAGGTGGGAAGCTGATGCTGCCGGAATGGTTTGAGCCGCATCGTTCAGCTATTGAAGCAAATTTGCATCCGATTCAGGTGCGGTCATTGGAGGAGGGGAAATAATGCAGCATATTTTCGAAAAGGGTGCCGATTCCAAGGCGCCGACACTCGTTCTGTTTCACGGAACCGGAGGAACGGAGCGCGATTTGCTGCCGCTCGCCCGGTTAATCTCGCCCGAATCCTCGGTGCTCAGCCTTAGGGGCAACGTGTTGGAGCAAGGAATGCCGCGTTTTTTTAAACGGTTGGCGGAAGGAATCTTCGATGAGCAAGATTTGATCTCCCGTACGGCAGAAGTGAACGATTTTCTGGCTCAGGCCGCCGAAAAATATAGTATCGACAGGGCAAACATGGTTGCCATCGGATATTCCAACGGGGCGAATATCGCAGGCAGCCTGCTGTTCCATTATAAAGCCGCGTGGAAGGGCGCCATTCTTCATCATCCAATGGTTCCGCGCAGAGGCATAGAGCTTCCTGACTTGTCAGAGACTCCTGTCTTTATCGGAGCAGGCACGAACGATCCGATCTGTTCGCCTCAGGAGACGGAAGAATTGATCAAGCTGCTCAGCGGAGCGGGCGCGTCGGTTGCAGCCCATTGGGAGCAATTCGGCCATCAATTGACGGCTTCGGAGGCGGCAGCGGCAGCGGCATGGTTTCAGGAGCAATTTTTACAATAATGATGCGGGATGAACAGGAGGATAGATATGATATCGATTGATCCGGCGATGCAAAGCGAACGCGAGAATTACAAGCTGCTCATCGGAAGCGTCATTCCAAGACCCATTGCTTTCGTGACGACGCTCTCGCAGGATGGAGTGTTGAATGCCGCGCCTTTCAGTTATTTCTCGGTTGTATCGAGTACGCCGCCGATGCTGTCGGTCTCGGTGCAGCGCCGTAACGGAGTTATGAAGGATACAGCCAGAAATGCCAACGAGATGGGAGCATTGGTCATTCACATCATAGATGAATCAAGCATCGAAGCCGTGAACCGCACGGCTGCCAACTTGCCGCCACATGAGAGCGAAGTCGATTCAAGCGGTTTAACACCGGTTGCAAGCGACATGATTGCCGTTCCGGGCATCGCCGAAGCGAAATTCAGAATGGAGTGCGTGCTCGAAAGATCGTTGCCGCTTGGGGGAAGCAGCGAAGCGCCAGCCTGCGATTTATTAATCGCGCGTGTCGTCCGCTTCCAGATAGCGGAAGACATTTATGACAATGGCCGCATCGATCCCGCGAAGTTAAATCCGGTCAGCCGGCTGGCGGGGAGCTCTTATTCTACATTGGGAAAGCTGTTCTCGATAGATCGTCCGCAATAGCGGAAACCAACCAAGCCAAGCCGTAACCCCCACCGTACTGCCGCGCAGCGAGGGGGTTACGGCTGTTTGCCGATCGGAACGTCGGGGGCAATCGGGTAGAGCCTGCCATTTAAGGCGAATGAAGCCGCTCCTCTTTCCTCAGAGACTACGAGCACAAGGGCATCGCTGCGCTCGCTTAATCCCGTTGCGGCCCGATGCCTGGTTCCGAATTTCGTTCCGGCAGGAATGGAGTGGGACAGAGGCAAAATATTGCCGGCCGACACGATCTCGTTCGCCCGGATGATGACGGCGCCGTCATGGAGGGGACTGCCCGATATAAAGATGGATTCGAGCAACGAGTGCGTCAAGGTTGCGCCGATCGGTGTGCCCGGTTGAATCAAATTGTCCAGCGAATCTTCCCGCTGCACGACAATCAACGCGCCATGCCTGCGTTGCGTCAAATGATTGATGCCCAAAGTCAACTCGGCGTATTTGTCGGTATACGGAGATAAATAACAATTCAAATAGAACGAAGCTGCAGTGGATTCGATTTGGATGATTTGTTTTCTTATATGCTCAAACATGCCGAGCAAGCAGTCATTTTCACCGTCGAGCACGTTCAGACTGTGGCGGATATCGCCTGATACCTGCTCCAATTGTTGTCGCAAATTGCTTTTTACTGCCGACATATTGCAATGTTCAGTCTGCATTACGTAACTCCTTATTGCCTAGACTTCATGTAAATCTAATGTAGGCTGCCCGTTCCTTGTTTATACTGGAAACTTCATGAAAGCACAGCTCCGGGCAGAATCCAACCCGCAATCAAATAAGCTGGAACGTCGGCCTTGCTGGAGCTGGGGCCTATACGAAAAGGACATCGTTCTCTAATTGAGCTCGATGTCCTTCTTTTTATTTTCGTTCCGCCGTCGTCACTCCCGCCCGAACGGCCTTGGCCAGCAGCGAGGCATAGAACTTGGCTCCGGTCTTGTTGAGGTGCACACCGTCGGGCGCGAAGTAGGAGTCCTTGTCTTTGCTGGCTTCATACCAATCGACGAGTGTGGCGTTAGACAATGCTTCAGTCACTTCCTTCAATGCCGAGTTGACTTGACTCTCATATTCATCAGGCATGCGGGTATTTACAAATACGATGTGTCTGACACCTTTGAGTGAACTCAAGTAGGCAATCAACTTCTTCTTATTGAACATTCCATTCGTCCCCAACTCGACAATCAGATACTCGCCCAGCTTGCCCTGCTCTTTAAGCTGCCGCAGCACGTCGGGAGCTGTGGACATTTGGCGGCCGATTTCCGCATCGACTTCGATATCCTGGAATTGCTGCTTCAAGTACGGCGCGACATCGGCCATAATGGAATCTCCGATGGCCGTCACCCTGATATCGGGTTGGACAGAGCCCTTATTCGGCGATTCTGTTTGTTCTTGCTTAGTCGAGTCGCCAGTAGGTCTGCGGGAAGGAGAGGGCTGATTCGTTGACTTGGTCTGTGTGCCTTCGCCTTCGTGTCTGGAACGATCGGATTCTGGCTTGACGGCCTTGCCAAGCTTGCTGCTGTTCTCACTCATAGCGGAATGGTTCTGGTCAAGCGTCTTATCGCTAGCCGAGATGACGGGAGGCTGATAGCTCATGCCGAAGCAAAATACGATAAAGACGCCTAATCCGCATACCGAAGCAATCCAATGCTTCACCCGCATCCGCTGCCATTGCCAGCTCCGGTCGGTGATTTGCCGGCGCCACGATCCCAACTTGCCGCGGCGAACCGGTTCTTCAATATAGCGCCATGATATTGCGGCAAGCATCATACTGAGCGCAATCTGCGCGACGGCCAACATCCAATCGGCTTCGCCTCTCCGATCTGCCGGATTCGTCAACACGATAACAGGATAATGCCATAAATAAATGCCGTATGATCGGACCCCAATCCACCGTAGCGCCCTCCAGCTCAACAACCGGCTCAAGCTGCTTGCCGGATGAGCGACCGCTGCTACTACCAAGGAGGCGGCTATGGACAGGAGGACGAATCCGCCGCGATACAGCATATCGTCATATCGATTCATTAAGAAAAACATCTCAATGACGACAAGGAGCCCGGACCAGCCGATAACTTCAATCATTATCCGTGACGGGCGGGAAATACCGGTGTTCAATCTAGCGCTAGGCCACAAAATGGCGAGCGCTGCTCCAAACAGCAATGCGAATGCCCGGGTATCCGTTCCGAAATAGACTCGGCTCGGATCGGTTCCAGGATCATACATGATTACCATAGCCGCGCATGAAATGGCTGCCCCGGCGAGTGTTGCCGCAAACAAATGTCCGCGCTTGGGAGCATATCGAAACGCAATAGCCAGCAGCAGCGGCCATATCAAGTAAAATTGTCCTTCCACTGCCAAAGACCACATATGTATAAAAGGGGACTGAGGCCCAAAATGATCAAAGTACGAAACCTGATGAAAGATAAGCCGCCAATTGCTGGAGTATAACAATGCCGCCAGCACATCTCCTTTTACCGAAGGGATCAGGGACTTATCCATAATCGTAATCCATGCCACGACGGCAACGAGCATGACGAGCATGGCGGGAAGCAGCCGGCGCGAACGCCGAATCCAGAAATCTTTGAGATCAAGGCGATGAGTTCGCTGCCAGGCGGCAATGACAATATCCGTCACGAGATAGCCTGACAATACAAAGAATACGCCAACCCCCAGATACCCTCCAGGCAGCCAGCCCGGATCAATATGATAAATGATGACCGCGAGCACCGCCAATGCGCGAAGTCCGTCCAACCCCGTCATATAGCGCCCTTGCTCATTACTCCGGCCATTCATATGTCGTATCTCCTTCATCTTCTGAAACCGTATGCAGCAAATGGAATGCTTCAACATTCCATCGATAAATTCTATGTATAACCCGTTCACCAACCCACTTGCGATCCATTCATTCTCTATCCTTTCCGTATTCAATTGGTGCGTCCGCATGAATGGAGACATAAAAACCCCCCGTTATCTGTTACATAAGAAAACGGGGGATTATCCTCAACAGCATATATACTTCATCAAGCAACTTGAATCCGATTCACTGCCCGCAGTCATCATGATATGTGTTCCTGTCATAACTATAAACGACTGTTGAACCGTTATCGTTACAAAGTCATCACAAAAACGATTCAAAATCGTAACACCTGTTATTGATACGCAGCAAAATGGTCTTGGTTGTTCAAGTATGAAACTTACCATATATTAACGCCGTAAAAAAGATAGGATTAGAGGCTGTGCATCCCGTTGCTCCAAGAAAAAACGGAGGAGCAGCCAGAAAGCGGCAGTGGGGGCGCTGTCTCCTCAGGTGGAACCAACCAGCAGACTGTCATTCATCATGGCGGTTTCGGATGGGATGACATGCTGCTGTACCATTTGATATTCAATTGTACTTGATGCCAATCGGGCGTGAAAGCGTTCGGTTGGTTTTTTATCGTTAGGTATCCGATTGCGGCTCAGATCCGGTGTCGGCCTATTATGGTAATATTGTATAATAATATTATGATTTGCCGAACGCTAATAACTAGAAAAGCGGAGAAGGGGAATGTGTATGGAGAGACCTCCATCTAGGCCAACCAAATTCAGAATGTTTTTTCTCAACAACAAGTTTGTTCTGTTTTTATTGATTATGCTGCTTATTGGGCTGAACATTTTCGTGCTGACCAAAATTTCTTTCGTATTTGATCCGCTCCTCATTTTGATCAAGACAGTGCTGCTTCCGGTTCTTCTAGCGGGGGTTCTATACTATTTGCTTAACCCTATCGTCGATTATTTGGAAAAGAAAAAGGTGAAGCGCCTATTTTCTATCCTTATTCTCTATATTTTGATTCTCGGAATCATCACGATTGTCGTGCTGGCCGTCATTCCGGTCATTCGGAGACAGATTTCCGATTTGATTGCTAATTTCCCGGTATTCAGTGCACAAATCCAGACACTGTTCACCGAGTTGATAGGCAGCGACTTCATTAACCGTTTCCAGCAAACGATTAACTTTGACACATCGAATCTGATGAATACGATATCCGAACGCGTATCAACCTTGTTGAATAGCACTTGGACTGGCATCGGCGGCTTTTTGGGAGCGGTGACAGAAACCGTTCTTACTCTTGTAACGGTCCCGTTCATATTATTCTATTTGCTGAAAGACGGGAAGCGGCTTCCGCATTACATCTTGTCATTCATACCGAATTCGCTGCGCAAACAGAGCGATCAGGTTATGACGGAGATGAATCATCAGATTAGCTCGTATATTCGGGGACAGATTATCGTTAGCTTCTGTATCGGAATTCTGCTGTACATCGGCTATCTCATCATCGGGCTTGAATATTCGCTCATTCTGGCTGTCATTGCAGCCTGCACGAGTATCGTCCCTTATTTGGGGCCTGCCATTGCCATTACGCCGGCGTTAATCGTTGCGCTGGTGACATCGCCTGTGATGCTGCTCAAAATGATCGTAGTATGGACAGTAGTTCAACTGGTTGAAGGCAAGTTCATCTCCCCGCAAATTATGGGCAAAACGTTGCAAATCCACCCGATTACGATTATTTTCGTTATTTTGACAGCCGGCAACTTATTCGGACTTCTCGGCATCGTCTTGGCCGTTCCGGGGTATGCCGTCTTGAAAGTGATAGTCACTCATTTGTTCAACTGGTTCAAGGAACGATCGCACCTTTATGAACGAGACCATATGTAAGCGGAAGTGAGGTCTTTTATGGTGGAACATCCGCATTCTTGTTGGCGCGCGCTTTTTATCCGGGTATAGCGGGGACACAGGGTATTCCTGTAAGCAAGCGAATACCCTGTCGTTCATTTGGCGGCTCAGTTTGCATAGTAGTGTAAATAGCGGTCAAGTAAAATATCCAATTGCGTTTCAAGCGGAGGCAATTCGATAGTCGCCCCTGCTTGCAAAATAGGCAACATGAGCGTTGGAAGGAAGAGCGCGCCGAATAGTTGCGTCATCATCATGACTCGTTTTTCCGTGTTTTCTTCACCCGTCAGTTCTTGCAGAATCGCTTGCACCTTGTGAAATCCCATCGTTCTCAAAAAGTGCCCATATTCGTATTGCGATTCAAAAAGAACGGCTCCTTGGGCAATGATTCTTTTAACCAACTCGGGATACTGCTGAATGGCGCCGGCATACCGGAGCAGGAATTGCTTTAGTCTTTCCTTAGATGACAATGACTGATCGTCCAGTACTTCAAAGCTGTCTTGAAAAGAAACGAGCAGCACCTTCACGGCTTCGTTGATTAATTTTTGCTTGGTGCCGAAATGATAATTGACGAGCGCAATGTTAACATTGGCCATTGAAGCAATCTTACGGACTGTTACGGCCTCGAACCCTTCACTTTTGATCAATTCCAAGGTGATATTCAATATGTTTTTCTTCGTCGAGACGTCATTATCCAACGTTGGATTCATCTTCCCCCTCCTCGTTTGCGCAATTCCTTTTAAACATTGTTTAATCTTTGTTTTGATTGCATATTATCACTATCAGTATACTTCGTCAACAATCCGCTCGGACAAAGGGGAAACGATTCATTAACAGGGTTAGTGAAAAAAGTATTGCAACTTACTATGAAGTCTCCTATAATATAAATTATATTTATAAAAGAATAATGTTTTAATTGGAGGAGCCTGGCATTCTAGGCTCCTTTTTGCCATTTTTAAAATTGTTAATTATTTCAAGGAGTGTGAGGCAGCTAATGGAATTCATTTTGTATCTTCTCTTAATCCTGGTATTCACCAAAATTGCCGGCGATTTATCCGTTCGAATCGGACAGCCGGCTGTCTTGGGTAAATTGTTGGTGGGCATCCTGCTTGGCCCAGCCGTTCTGGGCTGGATTGAAAACGGCAGCTTCATTCATGAACTATCTGAAATAGGCGTGCTGCTGCTTATGTTTATCGCTGGCTTGGAAACTGACTTGGAGCAGCTGCGGAAAAATTGGAAGTCTGCATTTGCCGTAGCTATCGGCGGGATTATCCTGCCATTCATCGGAGGTTACAGCTCAGCCATTGCGTTCGGGTTTACTTCCAGCTATGCTTTATTTTTCGCAGTTCTCTTCTGCGCCACCTCTGTCAGCATTTCCGTCCAAGTGCTGAAGGAAATGAACCAGTTAAACTCTCGCGAGGGCACGACCATCCTGGGAGCTGCAGTTGTCGATGACGTCTTGGTCGTTATTTTGCTTGCTTTTATTATGAGCGTCCTAGGTCAGGGTACCGACGTGTCCATAGGCCTGTTGATAGGGAAAAAGGTGTTGTTCTTTGTCATTATCATTTTGGCTGGAATGTTTGCCGTTCCAAAAGTGATGAATTGGTTGGCACCGCTAAAGGTAACCGAGGCGGTTATTAGCGCAGCCTTAATCGTGTGCTTCGGCTTCGCCTATTTTGCTGAATGGATGCAGATGGCCGGAATTATTGGCGCATTTGCCGCAGGTATCGCTGTATCGCAAACGACTTTCAAGCACGAGGTTGAGAAGAAGGTCGAGCCGATTGCTTATGCCGTCTTCGTCCCTGTTTTTTTTGTAAGCATAGGGTTGAACGTATCGTTCGAAGGAATCGGCGAGCAGCTAGGTTTATTGGTTACAATCACCATCATGGCTATCGTCACCAAGCTGGTGGGCGGATGGATTGGAGCGCGGCTCACCGGATTTGACAAGAAATCCGCTCTCGCGATTGGATCCGGGATGATTTCCAGAGGGGAAGTAGCCTTGATTATCGCCGCTACCGGTCTGCAATCCGGCCTGCTGATGCCAGAGTATTTCACCTCTGTCGTCATCATGGTTATTATTACGACCTTGGTCACTCCGCCGCTGTTGAAAATCTTGTTCAACAGCAAGGATAAAGATCAGGCTGCAGTTAGTGAAAAAGCAGTGAACTTGTAAAAAGACCGAGCCTTCAGTTCTTAAGCTGCAGGCTCGATTTTTTTTGCCCGATCTGCAAGTTGGCCCTTTTCGGACACAGTAATGTAGTGTATTTTAAGGGTAGACAGAAGAAGGGCCACAACAGGTGTTTGACACCTGGCGGCTGCTATTTTAGTGTTACTTATATAATTGTGAACGTGTTCGCCTCAAAGGAGGAATCGTTGTGAAAAAGATAACGGTCCAGCAGCTAATTGACCGCTTTCAATTGGAAGTATTAACAGACCATGCCGGGTTCGAACGAACGGTATCCAAGACGCGCGCCCATCGGCCTGGATTGGAGTTTGCGGGATACTATGATTTCTTCCCGCAGGAACGAATTCAAGTGCTGGGAAAGAAGGAAATTGGCTATCTACATACCTTAACCGATGAAGAACGGAACGAGCGAATCCACAATGTGGTCCGGTACCATCCGCCCTGCTTCATCGTTACCGGGAATCAGGAAGGGCTCACCTATTTAATTGAACACTGCAACCGGGAAGGAATTCCGCTCCTGCGCACATCAGAAGAGACATCCAAATTCATTGGCGCCGTGGATTCCTATATAACGAAGATGCTTGCTCCAGAAATTCAGGTTCACGGCGTGTGCATTAACGTGGCGGGAATCGGTGTGCTGCTGCGGGGCAAGTCGGGAATAGGCAAGAGCGAGACCGCTTTGACGTTGATTCGGCGCGGCCACCGCCTCGTCTCCGATGATGCGGTCGTTCTGAAAAAGATGAATGCCGAGACCTTAATCGGCACACATGACGGCAAGACGAGAGAATTTCTTGCGCTGCGCAGCATTGGATTGATCAATGTGGCGCGAATTTATGGGCGCAGTGCCTTTCAGGAAGAGACGCGCATCGTGCTCGACATCGAATTGGCAACATGGAAAGAGAATGAATTGAACAATGAATTGCAATTGGAGCCTGGTTATGTGGAGTATATGGGAGTGAAGGTGCCGACGATTCAAATCCAGCTGCAGCCGGGCCGCGATGTGGCCAGCCTGGTCGAAGCGGCGGCGAATAGCTGGTATTTGCAGCTGCAAGGCTACAGCGCCGCAGAAGATTTCATTCAACGATTGAATATGTAACATAACGCGATGTTCTTGCTATTGACGACTGTCCGCGCGCGGGTTAATTAATCGTCTCTATGTCTACAATAGACAAGGAGACGATTTTTTGTTTACTAATCCCCGATACTTTTTAGTTATATACCCAAGGAGCTGAGGCCATATGATGAACATTATCGATGAGCTGGAATGGCGCGATGCCATTAACCAACAAACGGATGCAGAAGGATTGCGCGCCTTAGTAAGCGAGAAATCGATCTCGCTATACTGCGGTGTCGATCCTACCGGTGACAGCATGCATATCGGTCACTTGATACCGTTCATGATGTTGAAACGATTCCAGCTTGCAGGCCACCGTCCCGTCATTTTGATTGGCGGAGCTACAGGGACAATTGGTGATCCGAGCGGTCGGCAAACAGAGCGCCACTTGCAAACGATGGAACAAGTACAGAAAAATGTGGATGCATTGACAGCCCAAATGAAAAAGCTGTTCGTCAACGACGGCGATACTGGACTGCGGATGGTAAACAATTATGATTGGACATCTACCTTAACGATTCTGGATTTTTTGCGTGATTACGGGAAAAACTTCAGTGTCAATACGATGCTGGCTAAAGATATTGTGGCAAGCCGCCTGCAGACTGGGATTTCCTTTACAGAGTTCTCCTACCAAATTCTCCAGTCTATTGATTTCCTTCATCTGTACAAGGAAGAAGACGTTCAATTGCAAATCGGCGGTGCTGATCAATGGGGCAACATTACAAGCGGTTTAGACTTGATTCGGAAAAAGGAAGGCCCCGAAGCGAAAGCATTCGGCTTGACCATTCCTTTGATGCTGAAAGCGGACGGCACGAAATTTGGGAAAACGGCAGGCGGTGCGATCTGGCTCGATCCGAAGAAAACGACTCCGTTCGAATTTTACCAGTTCTGGGCGAACACAGACGATCGAGATGTCATTAAATATTTGAAGTTCTTCACCTTCTTGACGAAAGAGCAGATTGATGAACTGGAAGCTAAGGTGACGACGGAACCGCATAAACGTGAAGCGCAGCGCGTGCTCGCTGAAGAAATGACCAAGTTCGTTCATAGTGAAGACGCATTGCTTCAGGCGCAGAAAATTACAGAAGCTTTGTTCAGCGGTAACATCAAGTCGTTAACGGCTGATGAGATCGAGCAAGGATTCAAAGATATGCCTACCTTCCACGCTTCACGGGAAACGAAAAACATTGTGGATTGGTTAGTCGACTTGGGGATTGAACCATCCAAGCGACAAGCACGTGAAGATATTACGAACGGTGCTATCTCCCTTAATGGAGACAAAGTCGACGATCTTAATATGGATGTAACGACAAGCAACTCTTTTGATGGACGATTCATCATTATTCGCAAAGGCAAAAAGAACTACAGCCTCGTGAAACTGGGTGAATAGTTGCTGTTGGCAGGCATGATGTTCCTATCACATTAGGACTGGTTTTGAAGCCATATAGATGGCCGATAAACCAGTCCTTTTATTTTTTTGAATTATCCCATACAAAAACCAAAATGGCGCTCGACATTTATTCCACGATATCCCTCCGCAAGCTAAAAAAAACAGAATAAGACCATTTTCCGCAAGCCATTCTATAACTCATAACAGCATAGTGATGGGCTTTTCAATTGTTTTCCAGATTTTCATTCACATCAATTGGATGATGTTGAGAGAATAGCCAATGCAGAGAAAGTAGGTTGATTATGCCCCATTCAAAAAATTTGACGTTGTTCGGGTTAATCGGTATTACAATGGCGTTCTTCGGTACCGTACGCAGCGTGCCGACTCTTTCCATTACGGGCTGGACACAGATTTTCTATATGCTGGTTGCGGCAATTTTGTTCGCGCTGCCAATTGCATTGATGTCCGCCGAACTGTCGACAGGATTCCCGGAAGAGGGAGGTCCGCAAGTATGGGTCAAAAATGCGCTGGGGCAAAAATGGGGCTTCGTCACCTCATGGCTCTTATGGGTGCAAATGTTCTTCGGGATGGTTATGGTGGCTTCCACCGTAGGAATCTTGCTTGGGTATGTCATCAATGTTCCCGAGCTATCTTCAAACAACTACTTTATTTTTACAGTTATTCTTATTTCTTACTGGACTGTCACCTTATTAAATCTGAAGTTCGATATGGTCAAAATTGCCGGTAGCTGGGGCGCCATCATAGGGGTATATATCCCGTTCGTAATACTGGTTGTACTCGGTGTTATCTATATGTTTAAAAATGGAATTCGGACCGATAGCTACTTGGGTCATTTTAAAGCAAGCGAGTTGCTGCCCAATCTTGGGGACTTGGGGAGCTTGACTTACTTATCAGGCATCATTTTTATCTTCGCAGGCGTAGAAATTTCATCGGTGCATGCGAACGAAATTGAAAATCCAAAACGAAATTATCCGATTGCGGTTATCGCATCCGTTATATTGCTCGTCATCTTCAACCTCATTGCCGGCTTGACTGTATCGAATGCGGTCCCGATGGGCACGTTAGAATTAGCCAACATTACGCAGCCTTACATGATTTTTAGCGAAAACTTAGGTTTACCACCTATTTTTGTAAATATTATTTCTGCGATGATTTTGATTGGGGTGCTCGTGCAATTGAGCGCATGGGTGCTCGGACCAAGCAAATCGATGATTAAAGTTGCTGACGAAGGCAGCTTGCCTCCGTTCTTCCAGAAGAGAACGAAGAAGAATATTCCGATTACGTTCGTATTGATTCAAGCAATCGTGATTTCGATTGTATCTGTTCTGTATATTGTGGTACCCGATGTGAACAGCGCTTTCTTGATTATGACGATTACGACGACAATTCTGTACTGTATCGTCTATGCGTTGATAGCCATTTCAGCTATACGCTTGCGCTATAAAATGCCGCAAGTGAAAAGATCGTTCCGACTCGGCAGCAACGGCAATGGTCTGATGTGGTTCGTCTCGTTGTTGTCACTGCTCAGTGTTGCCATTACCCTGACGGTCAGCTTGATTCCGCCTTCTATTCTGGATCCGGGCCAATACACAGGTTACATCATTTTTCAAGTAGCGGCAACGATTGTGATGGTAGGGATTGCACTTATGATTAATAAACTGAAAAAGCCAAGCTGGAAGAAAAGTGAATGAATTCACAATATGACTTCATTTTCCATCATACACGTTTGACTCATAATAGGAGGACTGCACATGAACTATCCACTCCCGGAAATCAATCTGAAAGCATTGTTCCTTGGCGATAAAGGAGAAAACGTCGATCTTTTTAAAGAAATCCTATTGAAAGTCGTAGATGAGCATGTGGGCTGGCGTCAGAATTACCAACCGCAAGATTTACCTGTAATTACACCTTACGACAAAAGCTCGCAAAGCTTCGAAGATACGGTGAACCATATGCGCACGGTGTTCAACGAGTTGTCTTCCAAGCTTCGTACCGACTCGCTGCCATGGCATACCGCTGGCCGCTTTTGGGGACATATGAACTCGGAAACATTGATGCCGGCGATTATTGCTTACACCGCTGCCATGCTATGGAACGGCAACAACGTTGCATATGAATCGTCTCCGGGCACTTCGCAGATGGAAGAAGAAGTTGGTCATCAATTGGCCAAAATGATGAGTTATAAGGAAAACGAAAGCTGGGGACATATTTGTGCCGACGGTTCCATCGCCAACTTGGAAGGACTATGGTACGCAAGAAACATGAAGTCCTTGCCTCTAGCCATTAAAGAAGCGGCTCCTGAATACGTGGAAGGGAAATCCGAGTGGGAATTGCTGAACATGTCTACCAAAGAAATTTTGGACATCATGGAGCAAATTCCTGACAAGCTGGATGATGTGAAATCCCACTCAGCTCGCAGCGGCAGATATCTTGATAAATTAGGAAAATGGCTCATTCCGCAAACGAAGCATTACTCTTGGATGAAAGCAGCTGATATCATTGGCATCGGCCTCGATTCCGTAGAAGCGATCGATGTAGACAGCAGTTATCGCATGGATGTGGACAAGCTGGAAGCGAAAATACGCGAATTGGCTGCAGAGAACATTCCCGTGCTTGGAGTGGTTGGTGTCGTAGGCAGTACGGAAGAAGGTCAAATTGATCACATCGATAAAATCGTTCAACTTCGTGAGAAACTGGCTTCAGAAGGAATTTACTACTATATCCATGTCGATGCTGCTTATGGCGGATACGCGCGCGCCATCTTCTTGGATGAAAATGACGAGTTCCTTGATTATGACAAGATAGATGAAGTGTACAAACGGTATAACATCTTTACGGATATGAAATTGAAAGATCAATGGTTAACCGAAGATATATATAACGCCTTTAAAGCAATGAGCCAGGTCGAAACGATTACAATTGACCCCCACAAAATGGGATATATTCCTTACTCTGCCGGTGCAATCGTCATTAAGGACAGCCGGATGCGGGACGCTATTTCATACTTTGCAACTTATGTTTTTGAGAAAAATGCGGACATTCCGGCATTGCTTGGCGCGTATATCCTCGAAGGCTCCAAAGCGGGCGCAACCGCTGCGGCGGTATGGACGGCTCACAAAGTGCTGCCTCTGAACGTTACAGGCTATGGCAAGCTGATGGGTGCCAGCATTGAGGGGGCCTACCGCTTTTACAACTTCTTGATGGACAAGTCCTTCAACGTCAATGGCAAAATCATTCGTGTCCATCCTTTGACCAAGCCTGACTTCAATATGGTTGATTATGTATTCAACGAAGAAGGCAATACCGATCTGGAGAAAATGAACAAGCTCAATCATGATTTCTTTGATTATGCTTCATATGTGAAGGGCGAACTGTACAACAATGAGTTCATCACATCTCATACAGACTTTGCAATTCCCGACTATGGCAGCAGTCCGCTTTCATTCGTGCAAAAACTCGGATTCAGCAGAGAAGAATGGGATCGTGCCGGCAAAGTTACCATTCTTCGCGCTTGCGCATTGTCTCCGTATGCGCATGATGAAGAAGTGTTCGAAGAATATATGGTCAAGATCGAAAATGCCATGCAAGAAAAACTTGAAAAAATATTGGCATGAAATAAACGAAAATCAAAAATAGGGAAGGCTGTTACAAAATAAGGAGTTCAGCTTATGAAGAAAGAAGTAACGCTAAAAGAAAGTCTATTTCTTTTAGTTGCATTGTTAGCGATTATAGGCGCTTGCATCATAGGCATTGGCATGGATCCGCAAATTCCGATATTAATCTCCTTGGGAATTACTATCGTCTTCGCCAAAAGTAAGGGTGTATCTTGGGAGCGCGTTCATAAAGGCATTCAGGATGGGATTACACCAGGATTAATACCGATTCTTATCTTTATGCTAATCGGAGCATTAATCAGTGCATGGATTGCTGCGGGAACGATTCCGACGATTATGGTATATGGCTTCGGTATTTTATCCGCAAAGTATTTTTTGCCTTCTGTCTTTGTCATATGCGCCGTTGTGGGTATTACGGTAGGAAGTTCCTTCACGACAATATCCACGATAGGCATTGCATTTTTCGGTATGGGGCAAATTATGGGCTATCATCCCGCCATCACGACAGGAGCTATCGTCTCAGGCGCCTTCTTAGGGAACAATATCTCTCCTTTATCAGATACGACGAACCTGGCTTCCGCTATTGCCGAAGTTGAATTATTCGAGCATATCCGTTACATGATGCAGGTTGTCATTCCGTCATTCTTTATCTCGCTTGTATTCTTCTGGGTTGCAGGACATCCGCAGGTTCTGTCGACAGGCAATCAAATCAATGAGCTTGTTCATACGTTTCAATCCTCTTTCAGTATTTCTGCGGTCACTTTACTTCCGGTGCTCATCCTGTTCTTATGCGCTTGGAGGAAAATACCGGCTATTCCGACCCTCTTGTCGAGTATTGCATGTACGATTGGTGTGCTGTATATCTATCATCCGCATACAAGCTTACTGGACATATCCAAGCTGTTGCAAAACGGATATGTAGCCCGTACAGGAGTGGACAATGTAGACAAGCTGTTGTCACGAGGCGGTATTCAGAGCATGATGTGGTCTGTCTCATTAATTCTTCTGGCATTAGCGTTAGGCGGCTTGCTTGTGGAACTGAATATAATCAAATCTTTGATTTCGCGCATTACAAATTTCGTGAATACGAAAGGCAAACTCATCATAATGACGGCAATCAGCTCCATGGGCGTCAACCTTCTGCTCGGGGAGCAATATTTATCCATTATTTTGCCGGGTAAAGCTTTCAAATCTCAATATGATGAGATTCAGTTAAGCCGCAAAGAAATGTCAAGAATCATTGCGAATTCAGGGGCGGCATTTAATGCGCTCATCCCTTGGGGCGTTAGCGGTGTATTTATTGCCGGCACGTTAGGGGTATCCACGCTGGAATATTTTCCATTTGCGATCTTTTGCATCGTTGCTCCTCTACTTAACATCTTGCTGGGATTCATGAAAAAGAGGGCGAAGTCATCACAAAAAGCATGATTCTCAATCATGCCCCACAATGAATCAGACCGCGAAAACGCGGTTTTTTTTATTGCATCCTATTGACATGTAAATAAACATAAATATAATAAATCTATGATATTAATAGACAATTATTAAATTTGTTTATTTATAATCAAAAAGAAACAAGAAAGGAGAGTGGATGCATTGTTGAACAACCGTTATGTCCGCACGATTATGATATCGCGCGTGCTCCTGCATTTGGGCATTTGGGTCAGAAATTTTGCCATACTGTTATACGTAACCGATGTGACGGACAACGATCCCATGTATGTATCGCTTATTTCCGTCGCGGAATATGCGCCTATTTTTTTATTCGCCATTATAGGAGGAACGTTCGCCGATCGCTGGAAGCCGAAACGAACCATGGTTGGATGCGACCTATTGTCCGCTGCATCCGTCATTGCGATCTTGCTATTTCTTAGTTACGGATCCTGGCAGGCATTATTTTTGGCGACCTTGGTATCCGCCGTATTGTCCCAATTTTCACAGCCTTCGGCAATGAAGCTGTTCAAGCAGCATGTGCCGGCCGAGCAGCTGCAGGGGGTTATGGCCCTGTTCCAGTCGCTGATGGCATTCTTTATGGTAATCGGGCCGATCCTGGGCACGTTCATCTATCAACAGTACGGAATCGAGATCTCAATCGCCGTGATGGGGGTGCTGTTTTTGGGCTCCGCGTTTATCCTGTCTCTGCTGCCGCGGGACATCGAGGAGATGGATGCAAGACAACATCCTAATTTTGTACGGGAATTGAAGGATGGTTTCCGTTATGTTTGGACCAATCGGATGCTGCGAACGTTATGGGGAACCTTTTCCGTTGCTGGATTAGCTGCCGGCCTCATTCAACCGATGATGCTTTTCGTAGCGATAGAGAATTTGGGACGGGATAAAGCTTTCCTGCAATGGCTTCTGATGGCCAATGGCGCAGCCATGCTCGCAGGAGGGGCCTTCATTATGGGGGTAGCCAAGAAAGTGAATCCGCAAACCTTGCTCGCTTTCGGACTGCTGGTCAGTTCGCTCGGAACAATCGGGATCGGGTGGTCGACGAGTGCTCCGCTGACGATTATGCTGCAGGTGATGACCGGATTATGTTACCCTTGCATCCATATCGGCATTAATACGATGATTCTGAAAAATACGGAAGGCGCGTATATGGGCCGGGTCGGAGGCGTAATGACACCGATGTTCATGGGCATGATGGTTGTCGGAATGTCTTTTGCGGGATTGCTTAAGGACGTGCTTTCTTTATTCACGGTGTTCGTTTCAAGCGGAGTTTTGTTCTTCCTCGGAACGCTGCTGTTGATTCCGCTCCTTGGCGAGGAGCGCAAGGCGGGCGGAGAACCGCAAGCGGCTCAGCCGCTGGATCATCATTAAAGCAACGGCGCAATACCCTCAGTCATCATTCATTCTGAGGGTATTGTCGATGAGAGGGCTTTACAAGGTCCAGCCAGATTATTTACAGGTTGCTCATTGTTTTGTTTACCGGTTTCAGAAATTCTGATAGTCTCTTAAATACAATCTGTTCCTCGCTCATTTTCTCCATCTGTTCTTTTAGAACGGAAGCCGTTATTTTGCCAGCTGTGCCGACGTGTCCTATTGCAATGCATACATTGTGTCGAAGCAAATGCTCGCGCATCAACATGAATTGTTTTTGGATCGCCGACCGCGTATGAATGTCGTCTAGAAATATATGGTTTTCGAGACTCGGCACATTGACCTCGCCCGCTATCTTTGCCACGACGCTGCGATAATTGGTGTGGCTATCCAAGAAAAATAGTCCTCGTTCTTTGCATGCTTGAAGCACATTCCTCATCACTCGCGGATCGACCGTAGCCTTTGAACCCATGTGATTGTTCATACCTACCGCATAAGGGACATTATCAATGGCCGCATGAACCCGCCTCCGAATTTCTTCATCAGTCAGCTCGGTTGTAATTGCCCCCGGTCCAAGCCAATGTTTTTTTCCCGACAAGGCCTCCATTGGCATATGGACGATGACATCATGTCCGGCAGCATGCGCACGCTTGGCATCGTTGACCGTATGCGGCATGAACGGCATGACGGCGACAGTTACTCGAAACGGAAGCTCTATGATTTCTTGGGTGCCTCTCGCGTTATTGCCGAAGTCATCGATGACGATGATAGCGGTCTTTTGCTCTTTCTGTCCAGGCAAGGAGTAAGCACCTTCCGGAGAATTCAGAAGCATTGCAAATATGGCTGCGAAGGTCAATATCTTGCACAAGGTGATCCTATTTGAGCTTTTCATCATCCACATCCTATTTCATCTTCATTGCTATCGTGTGTTCGATTATGGGAATTCATACTGATATTTTTTAACAGCATCTTATATTTTGTGCTGGACATAATTAAACAAAACATTCAGATATCTGCATTCACATTCCATTCAATACAGACAATGATTTGATGTAAGGGAGAATCAAAGACAAGCATGCGTAAAAAAATGTACTCGATAATATTAGTGATCTGCATCTTTTGCATGTCGATGTTGACACAAGCAGCCGCAGCGCCAAAAGAAGTGGATAAAGAGCTTGCTGCTTATATACAACAGTTGTTCTCGGATCGGGCCCAATTTTTGATTCACCGCGACAAAGACAGCTTAGACAGACATTATGTAAGCTCAATTGCAACGAGCCGCAACGCGATGCGCCATGAAACGGACAGAGCCGAATATGTTCAAGCCTGGGCGGAGCGCAGAGGCATCCAATTCGTGGACGCGACAAGCCATGTGCGAATTATTCGGATAAACAAACAAAAGGACAAGGCTTATATTTCGACCGTAGAATCTTTGAAGCTCGACTATACGTACATTCACAGCATGATGCCCGTTCAATCATTCGGCATCGGCACGCGTCATGCTTTGACCTTGACAAAGACGGACGGGAAGTGGCAATTGCTGCGGGAGTGGTATTTGGATCCGCTAGAGGAAAATCCGAAGCTTATTCCGGATTCGGACGGCATGATACTAAGCTCAGATCGTCATATCGAATCATCAGAGCTGGGGAAGGAGTCGGCGGGATCGAATACAACACGGAAGTATAATCGCGACAAAGCTGTCGCTTATGCCAACAAATATGCAGGTGCGGCTTGGGGAGCAGGCAATAAACATCGATATCATCCGAATTATCGGGATTATACCGGGTTGGGCGGGGATTGCACCAACTTCGCATCCCAATGCATCGGGGACCGTGAAGAGGGCGGAGGCCTGCGAATGCGAGGCGGGTGGCGGCATTTCCAATACGTGGGCGGAAGCAGGACTTGGGTGCAGACCGATGCGTTCAAAGATTTCCTGCTAAGCAGCGGTTATGGCTCACTTATCGCAAGAGGGAGCTTTCAAGAAATCGTCACCGCGAACGAAAGGCATCCGTCTGGCGCTATCGCAAAGCTGCGGCCTGGCGATCTGATTGCTTATATGCTCCGAGGCGACGTTGACCATTTTTCAATCGTTGTCGGTTTCGACATGAACGGATACCCGCTCGTGAACTCTCATACGGCTGATCGGTATCGGGTTCCCTTTGATCTCGGTTGGGATAAACATACCACCTACTTATTAATTCAGATCCGCGATTAATGTGGCGGGGCGGCAAAAGAAACATATCGCGACTATTCCGATCATACAATGAGTAGGACAAGACGGAATGGTCGGTGATTACAATTGATGCTGCCACCGCTCGTGAAGCAGGCGGCGCTCCGGACCGGAGCCCTCCTTGCTGGAAAATGCATCGGATTAGTCGGAAGAATCACGTTAACAAGGCTGCTTGGTGCAGAAGGGATAGGCTTGTACCAGATTGCCTATTCATTCTACGGGATCGTGCTGATGGTCGTTACTGGCGGGTTGCCCACAGCTCTGGCCTTGTTCACGGCTAAGCATCCATCCAGAGGATGGGGAGCCTTTCGAAATATATCCATATTCGTAGCTTTGCTCGGAGCTGCTTCTGGGCTTCTTGTTTACTCGTATTCTGGCGCAATCGCCGCCTTGCTCGGCAACGACGAGCTCGCGATGGCGGTACGCTGCTTGGCTCCGGCACTTATTGCTGTACCGCTGCTCCAGTTGCTGCGCGGATATATGCAGGGCACAGCACGATATGGAATCATATCGGTATCCGAGTTGGCGGAACAAAGCGTCCGGGTCGCACTGATGATCATGCTCGCCGCTCTGTTCTCTTCTCACGGAATCGGAGCGGCGCTGGGAGCCGGCATTACGGGAACGGCGATCGGCGCGTTAGTTGCGTTCCTTATCATAACGGTATATATCGCCGCATCGAAGCAGATAGCGGCATTGTCGGCGGCGCAGTCCTGGTCATATGGAAGCGAGCTTAGTTTCTTGTTGCGCACTTCCTTGGCCATCGGCTTCACGAGGATGCTTGTACCCGCGTCTGACTTTATCGACTCGATGTTAATACCGCGAAGGCTGCAGGCTGCCGGGTATTCGGTATCTGAATCGATCGCGATGTATGGCGTCATTACGGGAATGGCCGTCGTGATCGCGTATGTGCCGACAATCGTGACCGCAGCGTTATCGCATACGGTGACGATGAACATTGCAGCGGACTTTCAGCAGGGACGGATGGATGAATACCGCCGCAGCATCGAGAATGTATTGAATCTCGGTTGGACATGGGGAATTTTGAGCGGGATGTTTTTGTTTTTATATGCAAACGATTTGTCGAATCTTATATTTGGCACGCCAGCGGCAGCGGACCCAATACGCTACTTATCGGCGATTCCACTTATTGTGGGTCTCCGCGAGTTGACGACGAGCATTCTGTGGGCGCAGGAGCGCAAAAATTCACCCTTGATGGGGCTCATTGGCGGCATCGGATTGTCAACCGTGCTGCTGTATTTCCTATTGGCAATACCAGGATTCGGCTATAAGGCGGCAGCTATCGGCACTCTCTCGTTGGAAACGGTGGCGGTGCTGTGGAATCTGAAGGCGCTGCGAAGAAAAGGGACTGCGTTATTCAAGATGAAATGGATAGGAGGAGACCTCGTCTTGTTCAGCGGAATCATGCTGTTCGTCTTTCCTTCCGTTATGCAGCATGTTCATTTGAACCGTGTTGCGGCGGTTGCAGGCAGCATGCTCCTATACTGTGCATGCGCCGCATTTATTATCGGAATGCGGATAAAACATTTCAATAAATGAGGATATTTCCACAGTAAAAATAAGTCCATCTAATTAGGCTGACAGCCGTGTCAGTAAATAGATAGATATAATATACTGTTGACGTACCATGACATAAAGGAGGGTTCGTCAAATGAGTGAATGCGTTAAAGGTGTAGGAGGTTACGGTCCTCTCTTTACTTCAACGGGCGTTATTCTCGTTCTCTATATTCTTTTGGTCATCGTCTTGCGCGGATTCTGTTAACTACGATAATTATTAATTAGATTAAATATACCACACCCTTCGTAATGGTTCAGGCCAGTTTAGTTGAACCCTGCCGATGATGAGTCGGCGGGGCTTCTCATGTTTTCGGCATGCAAGTACTTTGGCGCACGTGCCTATAGTAACTAACTTTAATCGAGAAATTACTTATCATGAAAGGTCCCTCGTCAATAGCCCCGTCACAGATGACAAAGACCTCGAATTGTTGGCAGGTTTGTTGCAGAATGCTGTCAAGCGCAAAACGGAGCAAACAGCCGTGAGTATAGGTGGGAACCTAGAATGGAAAATACCGGTTCCATCAAGAATCGCCTCCATAAAGCTGAGTGCGTACTGCAGAAATACGTCGCATAATTAGCAGCTCTTCCTCTATCGAACTAAGCGGAGGGGGACCGCCGCGCAGATAATTCAGAAACATTTGCAATTCCTTCAATAAAGGCAGCTCTTGCGGAATCGGACGGACCTCAGGGGGATGGTCAGCATTAAATCGGCATACCGTAATTCCCTCTGCGTAGCTGCCGGTTAACGCCGCCACACCGTTTTCAAAGCCGACCGCACAGGAACGCACATTGCCCGGCGAGATATTATTGACATCCAAAGTGACATAAATATCTCTTTCAAGGTCCGAAAGAGTTGCGACAAATCCATAATGACTATCGCCCAATGGGTTGGGGATGGCCGTATCTACTGAAGGCAAATATCCCATAATATGCAGGCATGAATATTTTCCAGATGAGCGGTGGTTATGCTTGCAATGACGTAACCATCGATGGCCGTATCCATAGCCTCAATCGAGGCTACAATATTATCGGCCCCATAAGCAATGGCATTGGCTATGCTTGCCTCCGAACATGCCACTACACTTGCCGTAACTCCTAATTGCTTCAGATCGCGCAATATGTTGCGGCCCCAGTTGCCACATCCCACTAAACCGATGTGCAGGCCGGAATATGAAGATGGACTCATTGATGTTCCCTCCTGCTTGCGCACGCCGTCAGGCAGATTTGCAGCATGATTGCCCATAGCAAGATCTCTCCCTTCCTGCTCTTAGAATCGCGGATTCTCACTGCATTACACCAGAGTCACAGCCGTTCCATTATATGAGTATGTAGTTATCTTCTTAAGAGTGAAGGAAATGAAAGAAATAGACATTTATATAACATATATTACCTCTTTATAATTATCCATGGAGAATATTATAAAGAGAGAACATGCCTAATTAAGGAGAGAGCGCGCGTGGAGCTGAAAGATTTTTTCGTTAGTCAAAATGACCAAAATTATTATCCAGAAAAAACTTGCGGGGTGGCAAGTCTGTTAATGCTGCTGAAGTTTAACCGAATTATGGACCATATAACATTTGATGAGCTCGCTGAAGAACTGAAGCTGACTGTGCCGCCGAAGGAAAAGGGATATGACGAGGACGATCAAGCGATTGGAGCTTATCCGGAGGATCTCTTTAGATTTTGCATATTGAACAATATTGCGTTTCGGATGTCATTCTATGATGACGAATGGAAAGACAGCTTGAAAAGGGCCCCAATCATGGCCTTATTAACAGGGAATGAGGAGGAATTTGGCCTCCGCAATTCCCACTGGGTCGTATTGGTGCAGAGAGACAAAGACTTTTTTACCTATCTTGATCCCTGGTATAAAAAAGAAACAAACAGCTATATGAAACATATGTCCTCCGTTGATTTTGACAGGTATTTCACAGGTATTGCTTGTCAAATATTAACCTAGCCGCGAGCACGATTCAATCCGCAAAATAATGGCGATGCGCGGCATCGCGGACGGTTCGTGTCTCGCGGCAAGCCGGCAGCGACGGCGCACTACGCGGCTGGCTGAGTCTTATCGGACGGGACGGATATTCGCGCCATGCTTGTCAGACCGGACGGGCATGTTGCTTGGAAGCATTCCAACGACGTGAACTGGAGGAGGAGGCGCGGTCCTTGCTTCCGGTATGGTGCCAAGCCGGTAATAGAGTTATTTCTGGTTAAACAGCGATGAATCCCAAGCATGATTCAAAAGGCCGATTTTCTGCGGAGAGAAAATCGGCTTTAGTCATGTTTACACCTTCAGCTTCCTGCAAATGAAAGTGAGATTCCTTGCATAAATGTAAGGCGGCCGTTATGTAAATCGATACTTCCGCTGCTCGGTTCCATGTACAATAAAAACACGATAACAGTTCAGTTTGAACAGAGGAGAATGTGATTATGGAAAAACATAAAGATGCGCGGTTTACTCAAGTTGTCACGGTTTCATGTATGGCGGGTTTTGCTTTTATGACATTCGTTGCAGGCATGATCAATCTATTGCATATATAAAAGCAGGGTCCTCCATGAGAACCCTGCTTTTTTTTAGATACCATTAATTATCGATGTCTCCATCATCAAGTTCCCAGTCCCGCTGTGCAGCTTGTTTCCAGCGATAAGGAGAGGAATCCTTTTGCTGCTTTTCAGGCACCACCTCAGCAGGTTTTTCGGGTGCATGACCATTCGAACTCCGTTCCATGGCCTTGCCGTTCCGCCACCTCAAGCATACATTCCATACATTTCTACTGCTGTTTTCAATGGAGCCTCCTTCGAAGGTGAGAAAAAAGGGAGACCGAAAGCGTTATCAGTCAGCCATTAAAAAGAGTGCACAGGTTGCATTTTTTTATTATAAACAATTAAACAAAACACGAAATACTTGAATACACTTATTGTATAATACATATTAACTTGTAAATACTTAATCAACGAATTATAATTACTTAAAAAGGAGATGTTTCATATGTATCAAGAGGAGCGATTGTTGAAAATACTTGAATACTTAAGTAAACACCAATCGATGAGCGTTGCGGATATATGTTCGCTATTCCAAGTATCGAGAGATACGGCACGAAGGGATATCGTGAAGCTAGTTCAAGAAGGTGTCGTCATGCGAACGCATGGCGGAGTAGCCTTGCCCGAATTACAGAAAGAGTTGTCCTCCTATCATGAGCGTTTAATCGATGAGCCAGACAGCAAGATAAGCATTGGAAAGCTTGGCGCCAAGCTAATCCAAGATCAGGAGACCGTATTCTTGGATGTATCATCCACCGTGCAGTTTGTAGCCGAACAAATTCAAGCGAAACAAATAACTGCTGTCACTCATTCCATTGATAACGTAGGCGTATTATCGAATCGGGATGACCTTCAAATTTATGTTCTCGGCGGCTACTTGAATGCCAAAAATCGCTTGCTGTACGGCCCGTCTGTCATAGATAAAATTAGTGAAATCCGTGCCGACAAGGCATTTATTGGCGCTACCGCCATCCAGTCTGACGGACTCTATTATCCTTATGAAGAAGATGCCCGCGTGAAAAGGGAAATGGCCCGCCGTTCAAATCAAGTGATACTCGTCGCCGATCATACCAAATTTACGGCCAAATCGAGATTCAGAGTAGATTTCGACTGCGTGGATATTATCATTACCGATCGAGATATACCAGTTGAAATCAAAGATGTGATCGACCGGAAAAATATTACGGTTATTGATTGTCAAGCGGATGACCAATAGGGAGGAGAAGAATGACCATGAACAACAAGGTTCTCTGCAACGTCCAGCTGCTGCTGCCAGATCGAATCGTCCCGTCTGCCACGGTATGGATAAGAGATGGGAAAATTGAGAGGATCGAGTCCACTCTCCCTTCTGCAGCAGGAGAGCAGTATGAACGGATTGACGGCAGAGGTCAATGGCTGATGCCTGGTATGATCGACGTTCATATTCATGGCGCCAATGGTTTTGACATGATGGATGGCACGGAAACGAGTATTCAAGCCGTATCGCGAGCATGTGCCGCGACAGGCTCTACTTCGTTCCTCGCCACCTCGGTCAGTTCTGCGATAGAAGACCTGCTGAACATGATTCGCAGCGTCAAGCGCGTCGTCGGGCAAGAAGAAGGAGCGAAGATAGCGGGGATTCATCTGGAGGGGCCCTATTTGAATCCAAAACGCAAGGGAATGCAGAATGAACAATATCTCCGCCATCCTGACATCGGGGAAATGAAAGAGATTTTCCGGGAAGCGGGTTCGCTTATCAAAATGATTACCATCGCTCCGGAATTGCCAGGGGGCATGGAGCTAATCTCTTTCTTGAAAAAACGGGAGGTTGTCATAGCGGTCGCGCATTCCGATGCCACATACGAGGAAGCGAAGCTGGCCTTTACGGCCGGAGCCAGCCATGTTACGCATTGCTTTAATGGCATGCGTCCCATTCATCATCGGGATCCGGGGCTAATCACAGCCGCATTCGAAGAGCAGCATGTGAGCCTGCAAGCGATCGTGGATCAAGTTCATTTGCATCCCGCCATTATCCGGCTCATGCACCGGTTGAAAGGGGCGGAAGGAATGGTGTTGATTACAGATGCTTTGCAGGCTATGGGAATGGGGGATGGAAATTATATATTTGGCGGCCATCAGGTCACAGTATCTGAAGGGGTCGCGAGGTTGGAAGACGGCACTTTAGCGTCCAGCACGGTAACGATGAACGAAGCATTGCGCCTTACGGTCGATACCGGAATTTCCTTGACGGATGCCGTGCAGATGGCTTCGACAACACCTGCAAATATACTGGGGCTTCGGAGTAAAGGAAAGATCGAACCCGGTTATGATGCAGATCTCGTGTTGTTGGATGAACAGTTCCGGGTCGTATGGACGATGATTGATGGTCAAATAATAGGATGAAATAAAGGCCGATATCCTTGATGAGGACTATCGGCTTTTTCTCATGGATGGAGTGCATATGGTTGCCGAAAGGATTCAATGTTTGCCTTACAAAGTAAGCCCAAACCGCTTCAATTCGATGAAGATGCCCTCGAGTCTTTGTCCTTTTTCCATTATCGAATACTCTACGCGCGGAGGAACTTCCGGATATATTTTACGTTCCACGATACCATGTTCCTCTAGCTCTCTTAATTGACAGTAGTCCAAATGCTGTTCAATAACCAAATCAGCTTTAATTAAAGCTGTCCCTAGATTCGCGTAATGATTGATTTTTTCATTAACTGATTTTCCATTCTGTTTTTGAATTTCTTCTTGCTGTTTTCTTCCTTTTAGTTGGAGATTCATAATATTGTTGCAAAGCATCTATTTGCATATCGAGATTTTGTTCCTCTGTGCTGACACGAGCGTAACCAAAAATCAAATTATTTCACTTCTTATTCTAAATATCTCTATTTAAATAGTACAAAAAACCTTATCTCATTTAAATAAGGAACTTTGTTTTTGGATATGAGTTTTGGTACCTGGTATGGATAAGTTTTTAACGATTTTGTCAAAGAACCTACCGAGTTCCATAAACGGTCGTTTTTAGAATTTGCTAACTAATTGAATGCATTTTATTGAAAAAGTACAGTTGATTATAAAACCGATATCCGATATATTGGTTTTATGAAAAAGGATATTATTAAACCCATTAAACGTATGTCATTTAGAGATGAAGTATATCTAACTTTGAAAAAAGCAATTGTTACATTAGAGTTGCAACCAGAGCAACGCTTAAATGACAAAGAGTTAGCAGAAGAATTCGGAATTAGCCGTACTCCAGTTAGAGAGGCTCTAAAACGTCTTGAAGATGAAGGACTTGTTGAATCTATTCCTGGTTCAGTGACTCGCGTTGCACCATTAAATCTCGAGGAGGCGAAACACGCATTTACTGTGGTAGCAGCTTTACATTCATTAGCTGCCCGTTTAGCAGTACCATTACTCACAGAGGCAGATATTCAGGAATTGGAGTTCAGTAATAAAGCCTTATTACTATCTATTGAGAAAAAAGATATTATAAAAGCAATTGAAGCTGATGAGTTATTCCACAATGTTTTTCTAGATGTGGCGGGAAATCCTGAAATCATTCGTGCGTTAGAACGAAGTATATCTAAGATTCAACGCCTCGAAATTTCTCAGTTCACTTCTATAAATGGTTTAAAATCAGTAGAACAACATCAGCAAATTATAGAATCGTGCAAAAATAAAGATAAAGAAACAACAGCACATCTTGTAGAACAAAACTGGTTAAGTCTGGGGAAATTACTAACTCATGAGACAGATTGAGGTGAGAAATTTGCGCCCTATTTTTTTAGGTATATGTGCTGCATTCTTTTTTGCGTTCACATTTATATTGAATCGAGCAATGGAATTATCAGGCGGTAACTGGGTATGGAGTGCCTCATTAAGGTTTATTTTCATGTTTCCATTCCTTTTATTTCTTGTTATGAGTAGGAAAAAATTAAAAGTATTATTACAAGTTATGAGAGAGGATTTAAGAGCATGGTTTTTATGGAGTTTCGTAGGTTTTGGTCTATTTTATGCTCCATTATGCTTTGCCGCTGCACATGCGCCAGGATGGATAATTGCTGGGACATGGCAAATTACTATTATATCAGGATCTTTGTTAGCTCCTCTTTTTATTCAGGCCATTCAAACACCTGATGGGGTTCTTAAGAAAAGAGGAAAAATCCCAATGAAGGGCATGGGAATGTCATTGATTATTCTTCTTGGTATTTTCCTTATGCAAATGGAACAGGCAAAATCGCTTAGTGTAAAAGATATTTTGTTAGGTATTATCCCTGTTATTGTGGCTTCTTTTGCTTACCCGCTTGGTAATCGTAAGATGATGGAAGTTTGTGGGGATCGTCTAGATGCTTATCAACGTGTCCTTGGAATGACATTAGCTAGCTTACCATTCTGGTTTTTACTATCCTTGTATGGTCTTTTTACAACAGGATTGCCTAGTAAAGAACAAACTATGCAATCTATTTTAGTTGCTATTTGTTCGGGTGTAATTGCAACTATCTTATTTTTTAAAGCAACTGATATGGTTAAAGGAGATATGCAAAAACTTGCAACTGTTGAAGCAACACAGTCCATGGAGGTACTGTTTGCTGTTATCGGAGAACTAATTTTATTACATTCTTCAGTTCCTTCTATTTTATCTTGGTGTGGTATGTTTGTAATAATGTTAGGAATGATAGCACATAGTTATGTTACCCATAAAGGTGAAATGGCGCATAACCAAAATATTAGTGTTTAATTGTTGTTGGTGCCCCCTATATGGACGGAGGATACGATCTTGAGCACAGTATTGAAATGTTCAGACAGTACAAAGAAGCAGGCATCGATCTCTTCCATATCACAAGCGGCGGGGAAGGGCCTTGGCCGAAGCGGCAATCGCCAATGAGGATGCGGATTTGGCAGCTGTAGCGCGCGGCATGCTGAAAGATCCTTATTGGGCTTTGCATGCCATTCAAGCTGTAAGCAAGGATGCCGCACCTCCGAAGCCGTACAAAGCTGCTTATTGATGAATCATGTCGAGCGCGAATCGCGGGTGCAGCGGGATTGACGGTTGTCGATGCCGCGAATAAAATAAGCTAGTGGAGACGGAGATGGAGGATGATTGCAAATGGAGAAAATAACAACAGAAGAACAGTATCATAATCAAATCGGGAAAGATCAGTTCACCATCATGAAATTTTACACAAATTGGTGTCCGGATTGCAAAAACCTCGATCGCTTTATCGGGGATATCGTTACCGAAAACTCAGACAAGCAATGGCTGGAAATTGATGCCGAGCAGTTACAGCATATAGCCGAAGAGAACGATGTAAGAGGCATTCCAAGTTTGCTTGCATTTAAAAACGGTCAAAAGGTCGGCCATTTGCACAGCAAGTTCGCGAAGACGCCTGATCAGATCAGAGAGTTTTTAAGCACGTTGTCTTGACGGATAAGAGACCGGAGGCGGTAAGCCTCTGGTCTCTCTTATTTATAGCAAGGCGATTCGATCAGAACATAGAAGAGGCATCTGGCCTTTGCAACAACTTCATTTTAATGAATTTCAGCACATTCGTCCATTACATTCACAGTGAACAGGCGTCGAGCTCCCCGAGTCGCAAAGTTTTGGCTTATTCCAAATTGTTTCTGTTATCATAAGACATATAACCATTCTGGAAAATCATATTTCTGTTCAAAAGGAAGGTCCAAAGCAATGAGTTTTCAACTGACTGAACGGTTAATTAAGGTATTATGCGGGCAGATCTCTTATGAAAAAGGAGCGGCCTGCTACCAGGCCGGAAAAGTGACAATCACGAATTGCGATCTCGAAGCCTCTATTTACGAAGCCACGGTTGAGGAGAGAGGCAGCTACCAAGTTACGGTCGAAATCGGTCAAAATGGGGATGTGGAGGCGGAGTGCACCTGTCCTGCGCTCCCTTCTTACGACAATTACTGCAAACATATCGCCGCCGTGCTGCTGATTCTCCGTGATATGCAGCATAGATCGCCGATTCGTGCGGGGGCATCCAACCTGCTGCCGGAAGACCGATTCTCGATGGGATACCGGGGGACAGAGTCCCCATTGGCCGTAGACGCATCGAGAGCCAACGGGATTACGGAGAGGGATATTCGGCTGACTAAAGGCATGCTGGGGCTGTTCGGCGACAAGCCGCTGCATCCAAGCCGCACAGGGCCTCATTTTGATGCAAGAACACCCCTTCACGTGGAGTTCATCTGCAGACCCGTCTCTTACGGCTACCGGAAGCACGTGTTCGGGATTGAATTCAAGGTCGGACCCAAACGGCTATATGTCGTGCAAAAAATTAGAGACTTTCTCAATCGCGTTGACCGGAGAGAAGACTATGCATTTTCCAAGTTGTTCACTTACGATCCGGAGCTCCACAGCTTTCAACAAGAAGATGATGCGGTCATACAGCAATTAATCCAAATCTATCGCAACGAAGAGACGTACCGCGAAACTTCGAATATTTATCCCCATGCCAACCCTATGAGCGGCGAGCGGATGTTGTTGATTCCCCCTTTCTTATGGGATACCTTTCTTCCCTTGCTCGCCGCAGCTCCTTCGGTACAGCTTGAACAGGGGGGCGACACGTACGAAGGCATCGGTATATCCGACGAGCCGGTCCCTCTCCATTTCGGGCTGGGCCAAGCGCAACCGGAAAGCTATCAGTTGGATGTCCAAGGCTTGGATGAGATTATCGTCATGGAATCGTACGGGGTTGTGCTGAGCGAAGGCAAGCTGTTGAAGCTGCAGACCGACAAGTGCAAGCGTCTCGCGGGGCTGAAGCACATGCTCGAAGCTTCCGGCAAGCATCAAATCCAAATTCCTCCGGAGCAGATGGAACCTTTCATGGAGAAAGTAATACCCGGTCTGATGAAGCTGGGCAGTGTCCACATCGATGAAGCCATTTCCGACCGCATTATGCAGACGCAGCTGAAGGCCAGACTATACTTGGACCGTGTGAGGGATAGGCTGCTTGCGGGATTGGAATTCCAATATGGCGACATTGTCATCAATCCGTTGGAAAGAAACGTTCAGAGGCGCGGCGAGGACCGCATTCTGTTGCGGGACGGGGAACAGGAACGGCGCATTTTGGAGCTTATGGAGAATAGCTCCTTCGCCCAGACGGAAGCCGGGTATTTCATGGATGATGAAGACGCGGAATACGAATTTTTGGTTCATGTCGTTCCCCAGCTGGAACAGCTGGTGCAGGTGTACGCCACCTCTGCCGTGAAAGAAAGGATCTGCACCGAGCATGCTCCGCCGAAGATAACCGTGGACGTTGATGACAGAATCAATTGGCTTGAATTCCGATTCGATATGGAAGGGATACCTGAAACGGATATCCGGAATCTGCTGAAGTCCTTGGAGGAGAAGCGCAAATATTATCGGCTGCGCAACGGGGCGTTATTGCCGCTGGAAAGCGCGGAGTTCCAGGAAATCATCCGCTTCATGAACGAACTGGGCGTCCGCAAAGGGGATGTTAAGGGAACGCAATTCCACCTTCCGGTCATCCGCGGGCTCCACTTAATGGATTCCCAAAGACAAGGAAATGCCGTTAGCCTGGGTAAATCTTTCCGCCGGCTCTTGGATAACATGCGGAATCCGGACCATTTGGATTTCCCCGTGCCAGATAGTCTGGAGCCTGTGCTTCGTGATTATCAGAAGTATGGATTCCAATGGATGAAGACGCTGGCACAATACCGGTTCGGGGGCATACTTGCAGACGATATGGGTCTTGGCAAGACCGTGCAGAGCATCGCGTTTATCGTCTCCATGCTGCCCGAGATCAGAAATCAGGGGCTGCCCGCGATGATCGTCGCTCCGGCTTCGCTCCTGTACAACTGGCAGAATGAACTGAAGAAGTTCGCGCCGGAAATTCGGACCGTGATTGCGGACGGCAGCAAGACGGAGCGCAGCGGCATTTTGAAAGATGTATCCCAGGTGGACGTGGTCATTACTTCTTACCCGCTGCTGCGCAGGGATATCGCGATGTATGCCGAGCAATCGTTCCATACGCTAATTATGGACGAGGCCCAATTTTTTAAGAACCACACGACTCAGACGGCACAGGTAGTCAAGCAGATTCAGGCTCAGTACCGGTTTGCCCTCACGGGCACTCCCGTAGAGAACTCGCTGGAGGAGCTGTGGTCAATCTTTGGCGCCGTACTCCCCGAGCTGTTCCCGGGCAGAAAAGCATTCAATGAATTATCCCGGGAAACGGTGTCCAAGCGTGTCCGTCCGTTTTTGCTGCGGCGCTTGAAGACCGACGTGCTGAAGGAGCTGCCGGAGAAGATCGAGTCGCTGCAAGCCTCCGAGCTGCTGCCGGAACAAAAGAAGCTGTATGCAGCTTATTTGGCCAAGCTGAAGCAGGAAACATTAAAGCATCTGGACGATAACGATTTTCAGAAAAACCGGCTCAAAATTTTGGCTGGCTTGACAAGGCTTCGCCAGCTGTGCTGCCACCCCGCCCTGTTCGTTGAAGGCTATGCCGGCAGCTCAGCCAAGTTCGAGCAATTGATAGAAATTGTGGGGGAATGCCGGAGCGCGGGCAAAAGGATGCTTGTCTTCTCCCAATTTACCGAAATGTTGGGCCTAATCGAGCGGGAGTTGGGTTATCAAGGCGTGCCGTATTTTTACTTGGACGGCAAAACGCCTTCGGCCGAGCGTGTGGAACTGTGCAGCAGGTTTAACGAAGGGGAGCGGGATGTGTTCCTCATCTCCTTAAAGGCCGGCGGCACTGGACTGAACCTGACTGGAGCGGATACCGTAATCCTCTACGATCTGTGGTGGAACCCAGCCGTGGAGCAGCAAGCAGCCGATCGGGCGCATCGCATCGGGCAGAAGAGCGTCGTGCAAGTAATCCGGCTCGTCTCCCAAGGAACCGTGGAAGACAAAATGTTCGAGCTCCAGCAGAAAAAATTGAATCTGATCGACGAAGTGATTCAACCGGGCCACGAGGCACTGTCCGCGTTGACGGAGCAGGATATCCGGGAGATTCTGATGATATGATAGAGAGCATGCGAACGGTCCGCTTCGTATCGTCTGAATGAAGCAGACGTCATAACGCCAAAAGAAGCCGATCACCTTATTGCCGTTTTGTCTGTCATTGCCGTTGTCACGGGATTGCTGGTATGGGGGACGCGGCTTGTATTCCGCAAACATCAGGTAAGCACGTAAAGAAAATTTATTGTTCTAAATAGCAGCTTCCCGCACATATGATTTCTAGTAAACATACTTATTTGGGAGGTTTGCGCGATTGGCACACGATGCCTTTGTGGCTCGTTCCATTGATGAAATACGCTTTTGGTCCCGTATCATGAAGGAGCATTCCCTGTTTCTTAGATTGGGCTTTAGATGTGAAGATACTCTGTTAATTAATGAGGCTAATCATTTTTACACCGTGTTTGAAGCAATTGAAAACAGAGCCCATGCATTATCTGTTGATACAGATCCTCAGATTATGATTCGATTTAATTCGGAAGTTCAGAATGCGGCTTCTCATATCTGGGCCTTCAAAAGAAAGGTGCTGGGTCTCATCGTAAGCTGCCAGCTTCCAGGGGGGAATAACTTCCCATTATTAGTTGATCATACAAGCCGAGAAGCTAATTATTTCAGAAATCGGTTAGAAGAATTAAATACGGGAAGACTGGAGCCGCTGCCTGATGCCATCATCGATGAAAATGTATTTTTCCTGCGCATTATGGCAGATCACGCTAAATTCATAAGCCATCTGCTGGATCCTTCGGAGCGGCAGCTAGTTGAACAAGCACGCGGTTTCAGCCATGATTTCGACCAATTGCTATTTCAAGCTAAAGATTTAGAGTCCATGCGCCCTCAATCGCAAACCGTTCCGCTGCTCGATCAATTTTTGGACCAAAACAGAGTATCGGTAAAAGCTTTGCGTGATTTCAAGAAAACAGCTCGTGAATTGATAGAGGCTTGCCGAATAAAAAGTATTATCCACCCTTTGTTAGCCGATCATGTGTTTCGCGAAGCTGAAAGATTTCTTTTTATTATCGAGATGTTTGAACAGCATTTGTCAGGATACCCTGTTCCGATTCAACAGTTAGAACATTGAATAAAAGCTATCTAAATAATTTATGAAGCCAGTCGCAATAGGACTGGCTTGTTTGCTATGCAATCAAGGCTTCACTGCTTCGGCTGGATGGGATACATCTTTTCCCATGTGGTAAAATAGGAAAAGAATAGGATAGGAATGAAAGGGGGGGTGTTTGTGAACCGGAGGCAAAAGAGATTCGGGATGGTCAAGCTGGCCCATCCAGATACGGCCGGACTTATTCAATTATCAGCGTCCGTTGGCTGGGATTACGACGAACAAGAAATTCGCACGGTCATGTCAGCTGGAACGATATATGGTCATAAAAACGAGCACGGAGAGATTATTTCCAGCGCGGCGATTATTCCTTATGACGAAAAGTTGGCTTCTATCGGGATGGTAATCGTTAGCGAAAGCTATCGGGGCCACGGGTTAGGCCAGGAACTGACAGAGGCTTGCATTTACTCCGTGCCTGATGATGTGACGATTATGCTGATTGCGACCCAAGAAGGGAAGCCACTGTATGAAAGATTGGGCTTTCATGCTGTGACTTGTGTCCATAAGTTGATTTGCGATGCTTATGCGCCCTTTTCCGAAGAAGAGGGAGGGATGACATTCGACGTGCTTCCATTATCCGATATTCACTTCGAACAAGTTCGAGCCATGGACCGGGACGCTGTGGGTGCAGATAGGGGCCCGTTCCTTGCAGCGCGAATTCAACAAGCGAGACAGGGCGTAGTCGCCGTACAAAGAGATGGAAGTGTGACGGGGTATGGATTAGGCATTGCAGGACCGGTCAATATGATCCTTGGACCTATATCAGCTGCGAACGACATCGTCGCAGCTCACATCATTCGCGAGCTTGCGCGAGGATATCGAGGAAGATTAAGAATCGATGTGCCGGACGGGCACGCTTCATTTGTTTCGAACCTGGAAATGTCTGGTTTTGTGAAAGTGGGTCAACCGCCTGTCATGCTCAAAAATTCAAGCTCCTTGCCAACAAGAAATCAAGCTCTTTTTGGCATCGCGGCTCAGATTTTCGGGTAGCAGAGCCCCCGCCCCGAAGGGCGGGGGATCTCCCGCTTTAATGTTCCGGCTTGAGGATGCCGATCCCCTCATCCTGCGTTAAAATAATTGCTCCAGAAAAGGCTGTTCCAAGTTTGCTTTGACCGCTTGCCGATGGTTGCCGATATGGTTGAGAATAGTGGTCCTATTGGCTTGCGCATGAGCCGCCGCATTCAGAATGCGCTCGGCCAGCTGCGACGCGTCCGTGGAGATGGCCAATTGCGGAAGACCGATGGAATGGGTGAAATCGAACGATTTGAAGCGGTAGCCCAAGCAGATGAAAGGAACATCCGCCGCTGCGGAGAGAACGTTGGCGTGCAGCTTGAAGTTGATGGTGAGATCGAACCGTTTCATGAGTTGCAAATAATGTTCGTACGAATGCACTTCTGCATCGTACACCACTTTATCGGGAACCGCGATCTTATCGTACAGCCGCTTGCAAGCCTCCCGGTCAGGCCCCCATACCGGGTACACATACAGCTTGTACCCTTCCTCGATTAGGGAGCTGGCCGCGGAAGCCACTTGATTCTCGACGTACGCCTCATCCTTGCCGTAAATCCGGTTATAGGATGTGCCCCAGTTGATGCCGATCCACCGTTCGCCCGTCTCTTTCGCGTCAGACGCTGGCGGAGAGGCAAGCATAGCCGGATCGCCGCTCACCGTTACCCGATCCATCGAAACGCCCATTTGCCGCATATATTCGAACGTCCACGGCCCCCGTACACCGCAGAAAGCAGCATTTTCGACGACTTCTTGCACTTTAACGCAAAATTCTTTGTTCTCGGCAGGCTCACCGGAGCCGAAGCTGAACGGATTCAAGCGATCGTGGCCGCTGCCCCAAATGATTACGCGTTTTTCTTGCCGGACGGCTTCATGCAAGATATCGAGATAACCAGGTATCAGCAGGGAGCCGCCTCCCATAACAACCGTGTCATACCCGGACAGATCTTTGAGATCGACTCCAGGCATCGAAGGAATGACCTTATACTTTTCCGGGCTCAGATGCAGCTTCGCCATTTGCTCGAACATGGCCCACATCCATTCGTCGCCCAGATTGTTGAATCCAATCCATCCTAAATATAAAATACTCTTCACGTTGACATCACACTCCCGTTATTGGATTTCGGGCTTGAACAGCTGTATAAATTTCATCCATCTGCGCAACGATGTTGTTAATATCAAAATGCTTCAGTGTCCACCGTCGACCTTGCGCGCCGATCTTCTTGAGGCCTTCCCGATCGGATAGAGCTTTTCTCAATGATTCGATTACGGCCTCTTCCGTCGCCTTGCGTTCGGAATCGTGATCTCCGAAATAATAGTCCCATGCTTGTCTGTATACGGCCGGCTCGACTATTCCGAAGAAGCCGTGGTTTCCGATGGCCAGTACCGGCTTCCCGCAAGCCATCGCTTCCAGGGCAACCCGTCCCGTGCCGACCACGATATCTCCAAGACCGTAATATTCCCGGACTTTCGTCTGATTGCCAGTCATATGAATGAAGGGTTGTCCGGTATTTTTATGAATGGTTTTAACCATCTCGTTAATTTCGGGGAATTGGAGGCCATCGCCGACAACGACCACGTGCAAGCCAGGCATCTCCGCCTTGCGCAGCCGTGCGGCAGCCATAATCAACAGGTTGCAGACGATGGCTTTATCCCAAGCCAACCGGCTTGCATATACGACAACGCTGGCATCATCCGGAATCTCCAGTGAGTTCCGCAGATCATGGGAGGGGACCGGATAGAATTCCTCCGTGTCGATCCCGTTCGGCACCAGAATCGAAGCAATGCCCATATTGTCCAAATACCGCTGGACGGGCTTGCTGACGCTGATGACCGCATCGCTGCATTGGGACGTGCGAATCAATTGCCCCTCGGGATAATAAGCCCCGTGGACGGTAAATACAACGGGGATGCCCAGATCTTTAGCCGCCATGGCCGCATACATTCCCGAAGGGGTTTGATGCACATGGACGACATCAATTTTGCGGTGCCGCATAATTTGCTTCAGCGTCCGAATGGTTTGTTTTTGCGAGCTTTCCAGCATAAAGGCGCCTGCCGTCAGATCAATCGCATGAATCGGACAGGCCGCTTGCGCGAAGGAATTGTACATCAAGCCGCTCGCTCCGGCATAGACCGGTTTAACGCCTAGCTTTTGCAGCCCTTTAACAAGACTTAGCACATGGGTTTCCGTGCCTCCGACTGCCAAGCTATCCATCACCATCAACACTCGGTAAGCATTAGTTCTCATTGCGCTTCAACCGATCTTTTCCAAAGTATTTACGGGACCGTTGGTTAGGGTGCTTCCGGTAATAGTAAAGGATATCGGGCATATTTTCGATATTCAGGCTGTGTCCGCTTAATGCTCTAGCTATAAATTCATAGTCTTCCGCACCTTCTATCCTCCTTGTGTGCCCGCCGATTCGATCGAAAAGGCCGCCGCGCATCAAAATGGTGCCATGGCATACACAGTGGCCGCCGCTCGCATATACCTTGCGGATCTGATCCCCGTACCGGATCCAGCCTGCTTTTGACCTCTGCTCCATCAGGTTCTGCTCGAAAACTTCATAGTTGGTTCCCACCAGCTCAATATCCGGACGTCCCTGCAAAAAGGACACTTGGCGCTCCAGACGCTCATGATGGGACACATCATCCGAATCATGAACCGCTATAAATTCTCCTTTGGCCAAATAAAAGCCGGCGGTCATGGCCCCGGCATACCCGATATTCCGGGGAAGGGGCAACGTTATAAACGTCCGTTCGGCCAACTGCTGCCGATTGTGATTCAGCCAGTTCTCCACTCGCTTCAATGAATCATCCGTAGAGGCATCATCTACGAGAATAATTTCCCAGTTCGGGTAGGTTTGCCGCAACATGGCGTCGAGGCAATCTATCAAAAAAGCTGATTTATTGTAATTCGTTATGACGATGCTTACGAGACCAGGCATTCGTGGGTAGGTCATCATTTTCACCACCTTGTTTCATTTAGTCAGGCGACAACGCGGACATATGACACCATATTGATTTGAAATATGGCATAGTGTCCATTGTCATATCCCGGAAATCCGGAAGTGCGGACAGTCAGCTTCGTGTCGTCGACAGATACAAGAACGCCTGTCGTCATGTCCAATGCGCTTGCCACCTGCACCTGTTTTCCAATTAATGAACGGAGCTTTTCTTTCATCCTAATCACCTTCTTCTATTGGGTTTGGAACGAGATGACTTGATTCAAATGCACGAGCACAGCCGTTCCATCCGGCTCGCTGATTTCTGCATAGTCTTCTCCGACCTCGGTTACCGTGCCTTGAATGGTTCCTCCGAACGAGGTCAATTCAACTTGGCGATGAACGTATCTCTCAATCGGCTGCTTCAGCGGGGAAACGGAGCCTCCATGCCCCGAATGCGCCGGCGCGGAGTCGTTCCACATCTCTTCCCGAATCGCTGTCCGCAGCACTTGAATGAGACGGCTTGCTTGCTGCTCGTCCCCAGAGAAAGACTCTTTGACCACTTGCTTCATAATCTGAGTCAATCCTTCAAAATATTCTCGCAGCTCCTTTTCATTTACTGATATTCTCATAATCTCCACCTGCCTTCCATTGCCATATTAATAGAGTATACAAAAGTAGATTCGGTGACTAAACTTCTCTCCGTCCTCATGCAAAATATGTTCGTTTGAACGGATTAAAGAGGCATCTTGGGGCTCGGATTCGTCGACTCAAAAGCTAGTAGATTCATATGGAAGGTATCGCAAAAAGGCGGCAATTCGAGGAGAATGTTTGCAAATACTTCTTGAATGATAGTATTGCAGCTGGTATATAAAGACTAACTCTATTCATACCGAAGGAGAATGTCATGATTAAACGGATATCGATTGTTGACGAACAGACGGCAAGTCAAGTCCTGGCCGTTCAGTTACCGGCTTACCGGGTGGAGGCGGATCTCATCCGATTCGAGGACATCCCGCCTTTGAAGGACAACATCTCATCGTTGCAGCAATGCGGAGAAACATTCCACGGTTATTACGTCGGCGAGCGATTAGCGGGTGCCGTCTCCTACAAACAGGAAGGAGAGACGATCGACATCCACCGGATGATCGTCCATCCGGATTATTTCCGCCGGGGTATCGCTCAAGCTTTGCTGCAGCATGTCGAACGCATGCACCCTGATGCACATATGTTCATTGTCGCTACTGGAGCGCGCAATGAACCAGCCAAACGGTTATACGAGAAAAATGGCTATGAGCTGGTCCGTGAGCAGGAAGCAGCTCCCGGGCTGATATTGGCCTTTTTCCAGAAGAACAAGACTGAATCTGCTGATGCCGAAGGGATGGGGAAGGGATTCTAAGGAGGATGGACTGACATGGACGGCCAACTTTGAGAAACGCCTAGTTATGTACATCAAAGAACTGGAAATGATTGTGCCTATCAAATAATTATATCGCAGCAAGCCACAGGCTGACCTGGGAGCACCCGGAACGGCCTGTGGCTTTTGTTTCACTATAACGGCTTTATTTCAACAGCCATAAGGCAGGAACATTAGGCGGTTCCCAGCCCACTAACGAAGTATGCGCTACACGGGCTTCATACGTTTGTCCGTTGTATGAGACGAGCGCTCCTGCTTCGTAAGCTGTATCAGGAGCCCAAGGAGCAACGGCCGGGGCTGGGGCTGTCGTTGCGCGTACCGCATTGCTGTTCGGCGATACATTGCCAGCTTCATCAAAAGCAATCACCGTAAATGTATACGAGGTATTCGGCTCTAACGCGGTCACCTTATAAGTCAGTCCGTTCGTTGCAGACACCAGTGTCGAACCGTTATAAATTCGATAGCCTGCAACGCCCACGTTATCTGTAGAAGCATCCCATGACAACGTTACGCTTGAGGCGGTTATATTTGAAGCAGACAAATTCGTAGGAGCAGTAGGCGGCACCGCATCAGGCTGCGGCGCCTGTGTCGTGAACGTGACGGCATTGCTGTTGGCAGATTCGTTAGCAGCAGCGTCCACCGCGCGTACCGTATAAGTATAGGCAGTATTAGCCGTCAGGCCGATGAGATTATAAGAGAGAGAAGTTCCATTCGTAGTCGCGGCTAAGCTTGATCCTCTGTATATTTTGTAGCCGGTAACACCAACATTGTCAGTCGAAGCACTCCAGGACAAGGTTGCGCGGTTAGAACCGATATTCGATACTGCCAAGTTGGTTGGAGCGGTAGGAGGAGATGTGTCTACAGGAGCACCGCCGCCGAAGTCAACGTCAATGACGTTGTAGAATGCATTCGCAGTGTCTGCAATCTCCCATACCGCCAAGATGACCTGATATCCGGTCCGGCTTGGCACATTGCACGTATCCGAGTAGGAGTGGGGCGGCTGCTTTCCTTTGTAGTCCACGTTGCAGAATGGAGTCAGATCGAACGAAGCGCGGCTTAGCGGCGCATTCGGATTCCAATCCTGCTTCGTGATGTAATACTTCCAGCTCGTTGTCGCATGATTGGCTTCAATCGTCCAATGGAAGGTTGTCGTTCCGGGAGAAATGTTAACTTTGCTCCAGCGGGTTGACGATTGCTGGTCGAGCTCGGGGAAAGCCCCATTGGCACTAGCGATCTTTCCGTCAACCGGTCCGGCAGCAGGGAAGCCTTTATAGGCTTCCAAGCTTTGCGGTTCGTAAATAATTGAGCCGCACTTCTTATTCACGCCTTTGGCGCACAAGTCCGCGCGGCTGCTTGGCGAATCGATGTAGCCGTGGGCAAAAGCTTTGCCGGAGAATACCATCATGACAAACAGGAGACCAAGCATCATGCCGCATGTGAGTAACACATTTTTCATGAGCGGATTCGAAAAACGATTGCAAGCCAAAATCATTTTCCTCCTTTAAGTTCGATTTTCATTTGAGACCTAAAAGAAAAACGGCTCCCTCCATTTCGCATAAATTGTATAAAAACTCAAATTGAGCTTATACCGGACAAAAAGACGGGATGATCCACCAGCATAAATATTTACGCGCTTAAACGAATCCATCGGATGTGCTCGCTTGGGTGCGGATATGAAAAACGGCATGGATTGCGGCAGGTATCAGATAAGGGAGTGGGGACGTTCACTGTTGAAAGGGCTAAGCAGAAGCAAACGGAAGTCTCGATTATTATATACATTAATGCGCTTTAACTCAAAATGACTTTTGGAGTCAGGAGAGCCGCTGCAGATGGAATTCCATTTCATTTTCACTCGTTTTCTCCGTTACGCGGGCATTTCTGAATATTTATTTTCATTTCTTTCTCTTCCTTCAATATCACGTCATCTGCAATTACCACTAAATACAACGGGCAGAATAGTGCAACGAAACTCGTTTATATGACGTCAATATAAAAAGAGGGTGAGATCTGTACATCTTAGTTCTGGCGGAGGGTATAAGTATAAAGTTAAAAAAAGTAGTACGAAGCAAAGTTTTCTTGTTCTTTCTCTTTCTATTTTTATTTATGTACCTGAATAACAGTAATTTGTTTACGAATCATCGCAGTGAGGCCCCTTTCTTGCTTGCTCATCGGGGGCTTGCACAAACCTTCAGCATGGAAGGTATAGAGGGTGACACATGTACGGCAGAGCGAATTCATACACCTGAACATCCTTACTTGGAAAATACAATCCCATCTATGGAAGCCGCATTTGAAGCTGGGGCTGATATGGTTGAATTCGATATAAAACCGACCAAGGATGGCCAATTCGCTGTTTTCCATGACTGGACTCTTGAATGCCGGACTAATGTTGAAGGCATGACCAAAGACTACACCATGACGCAATTAAAGCAAATTGATATCGGTTACGGTTACACGGCTGATAACGGAAAAACGTATCCTTTCAGAGGAAAAGGGATAGGACTTATGCCGTCAATGGAGGAAGTGCTGGCCTATTTTCCAGAACGCTCCTTTTTAATTCATATGAAAAGTGACGATCCGGAAGAGGGAGTGCAGCTTGCTCAACATCTCGCTAAATTATCAAATCAACGGCTGAGCCTAATAACGGTTTACGGAGGAGATAAGCCTGTAGCTGCGTTAAAGCGACAACTCCCGGAACTCCGAGTGATGTCTAAGGCTACGCTGAAGAGCTGCTTAATTCCTTATATTGCTGCAGGTTGGACCGGATATGTTCCGTCTCCTTGCGAAAAAACACAATTGCACATTCCTGAAAAATTTGTTCCTTGGTTGTGGGGATGGCCGGGAAAATTTTTGAGCCGCATGGAAAACGCAGGCACTCGAGTCATTGTCGTGGCAGGTGATGGTGGATGGTCAGAAGGCTTCGATACAGCGGAGGATGTGCAACGGCTGCCTTCTAATTATACTGGCGGCTTATGGACGAATAGAATCGATAAAATCGCACCGCTATTTCACGAGAAAGAGATAGAGCAATAGAGTGAGCTTTTGTAATACAATTCTATGCATACCAACATGAAAGATGGCAAAGGAGATGGACGGGATGAGTCAATTCGCTAAAACACCAAAGCCGCCTTATTTTGCGGTTACCTTCTCAAGTCAGCGCACGGAAGGAGAGTATGGCTACGAAAATATGGAAAATCATATGGTGTCATTGGTGTCCAAACAACCAGGCTTTTTGGGAGCGGAAAGTGTTCGTGATGCCAATGGTTTCGGAATAACGATTTCATACTGGGAATCGATGGATGCAATTCGAAATTGGAAAGCAAACGAAGCGCATCTGTTGGCACAGGAAGAAGGAAAAACAATTTGGTACGAAAATTACATAACGAGAATCTGTAGAGTAGAAAGAGAATACTCCCTCAAAGAAGTATAAAAAATTAATTTTCGTGAAAAGACATCTGATATAGATGTTCTTTTCACGAAAAGGTTCGGTTTCAGACGCGTTTCCGTTCGAGCCACTGCTTTGCTGCAAGCGTGAGCAGCGCAACGGCGACCAGCAGCGAGGCCGCGGCGAACGCGGCAGAGAACTGATATTCGTTATAGAGGATTTCCACATGCAGGGGGAGCGTGTTCGTCTCGCCGCGGATATGGCCGGAGACGACCGATACGGCTCCGAATTCGCCCATGGCGCGGGCGTTGCAGATGACAATGCCGTACAGGAGCCCCCATTTGATGTTCGGCAGCGTGATGTGACGGAACATCTTCCAGCCCTTGGCGCCCAGTGTGGCGGCCGCTTCTTCTTCAAGCGTGCCCTGGGATTGCATAATCGGGATGAGCTCCCGCGCCACGAACGGGAAGGTGACGAACAGCGTAGCGAGCACGATGCCGGGGAGGGCGAACACGATCTGCACATCGTGCGCCGCCAGCCACGAACCGAACCAGCCGTGCGCGCCGAACAGCAGAATGAAGAGGAAGCCTGCAATGACCGGCGAAACGGAGAATGGCAGGTCAATGAGCGTAATGAGCCATTGCTTGCCGCGGAAGGCGAACTTGGTGAGACACCATGCGGCGGCTATACCGAATATCGTATTCAGCGGCACGACGAAAAGCGCCGTTAACAGCGTCAACCGGATAGCCGATAGAGCGTCCGGATCGGTCAGCGCCGCGAAGTAGACGTCCGCGCCCCGCTTGAACGCCTGCACGAATACGGCCGCAAGCGGGAGCAGCAGGACGAGCCCGATGAAGCCGAGCGCAACGGCGATGAGCAGCCGGCGGGCGAGCGGCGATTCGGTCGTGCAGCCGGCGCGATGCGCAAGCTTGCGGGCCGTCCCGCGGGCTGGCGGGGAAGTGGTGCCGGGATAGGAATGAGAACCGGCCATGCGTCAATCCTCCTTATTGTTGATAGTAACGGTAGACGGACAACAGCAGGCAGATGGCGATGGCTCCGTCATACGGTTCATGGCGATGTCATGCGGCGTGCAGCCTTCCATTGCAGCGCATTGATGAGCAGTTGCAGCAGGAAGGACAGAATGAGCATAACGAGCGCGACGGCCGTGGCGCCCGCATAATCGTATTGTTCCAGCTTGGTCATAATGAGCAGCGGCGCGATTTCCGTCTGATATGGCATATTGCCGGAGATGAAGACGACCGATCCGTATTCCCCGATGCCGCGGGCGAAGGCTAGCGCGAATCCCGTCAAGAGCGACGGGAGCAGCTGCGGCACGATAATGCGGCGGAAGACGGTCAACCGCTTCGCGCCGAGCGTGGCGGCGGCTTCCTCGACGTCTGTCTCCCATGCTTCCAGCACGGGCTGCACCGTGCGTACGACGAATGGAAGACCGATGAATGTCAGGGCGATCGCAATGCCGGCGGCGGAATAAGCGCTCGGGATGCCGATGGCGTACAGCCAGCGGCCTATCCAGCCGTTCTCGGCGTAGATCGACGTAAGCGCGATGCCCGCCACCGCGGTCGGCAGCGCAAACGGCAGGTCGATGATGCCGTCAAGCAGCCGCTTGCCGGGGAACGAATACCGCACCAGAACCCAAGCGACAATAAAGCCGAATACGACATTAATCAGTCCGGCCGCCAACGCCGTCGCGAAGCTGATGCGGTAAGCTGCAAGCACGCGGGCATCGAAGACGGTTGCCCAGAAGCCGCCCCAGCTCAATTCAAGCGACTTCAGAACGACGGCGGACAGCGGGATGAGCACGAGCAGCGACAGATAGCCGATCGTAAACCCTAGCGTGATGCGCAAACCCGGGAGGACCGCATACGACTTGCCCTTATGCGGCGCCCGCTTTGGGGTTGGTGTGGCAGTCATCGGGCATTGCAGCCTCCTTTTTTCCGAAGTTTCAACGTGAATAAATCTCGTCGAACAAAGCGCCGTCGGCAAAATGCTTCTTGTGCGCCGCGGCCCAGCCGCCAAACTGATCTTGGATGGTCAACAGCTTCACTTGCGGGAAGCGCTGCCCATACTTGGCGGCAGCCTTCTCGAGCCGCGGCCGGTAATAATGCTTAGCGGCTATCTCTTGCCCTTCGTCGCTATACAAATAGTCGAGATAAGCTTCCGCCACCTTGCGTGTTCCCCGCTTTTCCACGATTCCATCCACGACGGCCACCGGCGGCTCCGCCAAGATGCTCACGGCCGGCACAACGATCTCGAACTCATCCTTGCCAAGCTCATTCGCCGCCAAGAATGCCTCGTTCTCCCACGAGATAAGCACGTCGCCAATGCCGCGTTCCACGAAGGTTGTCGTTGCTCCGCGCGCGCCGGAGTCGAGAACGGGCACGTTGCGGTAGAGGCCGCGCAGCCATTCCTTCGCTTGCTCCTCATCGCCGCCGCTCGCCGCGAGCGCATACCCCCAGGCGGCGAGGTAATTCCAGCGCGCTCCGCCGGAGGTCTTCGGATTCGGGGTGATGACCTGGACGCCCTGCTGCACGAGGTCGTTCCAATCGCGTATGCCTTTCGGATTGCCCTTCCGCACAAGGAAGACGATGGTGGAGTAGTAGGGAGCGCTGTTGTCCTTCAAGCGCGTCTGCCAGCCTTCCTTGATTAGGCCCGCTTGTTGGACGGCATCGATGTCGTAGGCCAAGGCCAGCGTGACGACATCCGCCTGCAGCCCGTCGATGACGGAGCGCGCCTGCTTGCCGCTGCCGCCATGGGACTGCTTCACGGTTACGGACTGTCCCGTCTTCTCCTGCCAATAAGCCGCAAACGCCTTGTTGTAATCCGCGTACAGCTCGCGCGTCGGATCGTAGGATACGTTCTGGAGCACGACAGGCTCTGTCCCGACGGCAGCTGTTCCGCTTGGTCCGCCCGTCTTCGTTCCGGCTGCGCCGCTTCCACAGGCAGCGGTCAAGCTCATGGCTGCGATGAATACCCATAGGATAATCTTTTTTCGGTATTGTCTACCGCTCATCTTGGATGACTCCTCTCTTCGCAGCGCTCCGGTTCCAAGCGGAGACGCTCCGTACGGCAACGCAGCATAGTATTTGCTCGCGCCCGCTTGTTTTAAATCCGATAGGACAACTTGGTAATTACGTGATATGCATGTATGTTATCAGCAGTTTTGGGCGGAAGTCAACGAAGATTTACGGCATTGCAACTTGTTTCCAAAGTCGTAAAAAGATAAGGCTGGCTGCTGTTTGTAAGCGCTTTATATCAGTTTATCCCGTCGAATGAGAAGCCAGTTTATTCCAAAATGCCTGTTAATACGATATATATAGACAGGTAATCAACATAATTAAAATAAAGTTGAATAAAATTAATATTTAAGTTAATATAATTAAAAAAAGGAGGGAAGTTAATGGAACGTGAAGAAATCCCATCTTGGATTTTAGCTTTGGATAAGGAGTCCCTTGAATTTATAAGGAAGTTTATTATCAATTCGGGTTCTCTAAAGAATATGTCCCAAGTGTATGACGTTTCTTATCCAACCGTCAGGGCTAAGTTGGATAGGCTAATAAAAAAAATTGAACTGCATAGCAAAGAGGACGAAGTAGAGTTCGTTAATATGATTAAAAATTTAGTAATTGATGAACGAATTAGCTTAGAAGTGGCAAAAATAATTATCGATAAATATAAAAAGGAAAGAGATGATCATTGATGCTTCATGTGATTCAATTCTTAGGTGCACTAGCAATACTAGGAATTCAATATTACCTGTCCAGAAGACATAACGCATATTGGGGAGCTATCTTGCCAGGGATTTATATTTCGTTTTTTGGATATGGGCAGTTATCAGGAGTATTTAACGAAGGTAAAGAAGTCTCAATGATTTTGGCAGCGCTTGGCGGTACGGCGATTTTATTACTCGCATGGGTTAAAGGAAGAGCATCCGTAAAAGTCAAAAGAAAGAAAGAATTGGAAAAAATCGCGTTTCATGATATGTAATCCAATATGAAGATTGTTCATTTGTAATAAAGTTTGTTCAACAATCCTGTTGAAATATTAGCAGGATTGTTTTCTTAATCCAAAATCTAGGGATATATTGTAAAGAATTATACTTAAACTAACAAGACAGAATAGTATAATTCAAGGAAAATACGTTAAATTCAAATGATTAATACAGTAAAATATACTTAATACTAATTAAGGAGAAAAACTTATATGATAGATAATAAATTCCATATAGAGGTGGCTTTATATGCCTAAAATTGACAATGTACTAGCAATTCTATGGATGCTTAGCTCAGATGAAAAAATTACTGCAAAACAAATTTCAGAAAAGTTAGAGATCAATATAAGGACTGTGTATCGTTATATTGATACACTTTCGACAAGTGGTGTACCTATAATTTCAGACACAGGACATAACGGTGGATATACTTTATTGAATAATTTTATTGAAGCTCCACTTTTTTTTGATTTTGAGGAGCAAACATCACTATTTCACGCTGCTGTTTTTGCAGAAGAAGCCGGATATTATGGAGGAGAAGCACTAAATAGGGCTATTTCAAAGCTAAGCAAATATTCAAACCAAGAGCAGGAAACAAAGATAAACCAACATTTAACCAGTCTTGAAGTAATAAGTCGAATAAGTACCCTCTCGATGGAACCTTTCTTGAAGGAGTTGGAGCAGGCCGTAGCTGACGGATACTCTGTAAAAATTCGATACCATAAAAGTGGCAAAGAGCAATCAAAGTATAGATTGGTTGATCCATACAGAATTATTTATTGGAATAATAAGTGGTACGTGATTGGATTTTGTCAACTTAGGAATGATATCCGCAGTTTTAGAGTAGAGCGAATTGAAAGTCTAATGCTAACTGGAAATAAGTTTAACCGGCCAGAAAATTTTTCAGCACGTGACTTTTTTTTGAAAAACCTCCTTCCTACTATAGAAGATAAGGAAGGGATTATTTCTTTAGTTATTAATGGAAATAAAAGTACGCTGAATGATGTTTGCCAACATTGGTTTTTAGGAAATTATTTACAGGAACGGACTGCAAATCAAGCAGAATTCCTTCTTGAAAAAGATATAATACACACATATGTACCTTATTTACTTTTACCGTACGGTAAATCTATTCAAGTTATTGAGCCAAAAAGTCTTAAGAAAAGACTTATTGAAGTTCTGTCGGAATTAATACAATTTCATCAAGTATGAAAACTTCCCTGACATTAGCTGTCAGGGAAGTTTTATTATAATAGGCTATATCAATTGTGATTGGAGAGTTATTGGATGCAAACAAAAAAAGTTTATCTTTATGTATTTAATACAATGTCAGACTGGGAATATGGATATTTAATTGCTGAACTAAACTCAGGAAGATATTTCAAAAAAGATTTAGCACCTTTAAAAGTAGTTACAGTAGGAACTGCTAATGAAATTATTACTACAATGGGAGGACTGAATATAAAACCAGATATTTCCCTTGATGAGTGTACTCTTGAGAGTAAAGATCTTATAGTTTTACCTGGAGGGAATACTTGGGGAGAAGATATTCATCAACCTATCTTGGAGAAAATTGGGGAAGCCTTAAAGCTTGGCACTATTGTTGCTGCAATTTGTGGTGCAACTGAGGGACTGGCGAATATTGGATACCTAGACTCTAGAAAGCATACAAGTAATAACTTAGAGTATATTAAAATGGTCTGTCCTAATTATAAAGGAGAAAAATTTCATGAGATGGGACCTGCAGTATCTGATGCGAATTTGGTTACTGCATCAGGAATAGCTCCTCTGGAATTTGCGAAGGAAGTACTGAAAATCTTAGATGTATTTGCACCAGATACATTACATTCATGGTATAATCTAAATAATACTCATAAAACTGAATACTTCTTCCAGTTAATGAATTCAATAAATAGATAAGCCCAAAAATCAATACTGGCAAAAAGAGGGATGTTATAAAAAGGCATTTTTCAATTTTAAAATAAAAAGAAATAAATGTTGTTTTCCTAAATGAGCCTTAATGTCATTTTCTTTTGATAATAATGATGGACCGTTCTTCAAGAATCAGTCGTGATTGTGAAATAACATTGTTAGAAAATGATCAATCTTTTTTATAAAAACTAAATCTATTTCCCAAAATAAAGCCCACGCATTTTGATCAATCTTTGTTCAAAATGCGTGGTTTTCTTCTATTATAAAATCAACGTTTGCAGAGGGAATCGCACGCGAGCTTGCGGAAATCGCGCAAGCACACGGAGTCCGGAGCGAGGTTGGATCCCTTAATGATTGGATAGGAAAATTGCCGAAGGAAGGGGCTGTGCTCATCGTTACTGCTTCTTATAATGGAAAGCCTCCGGGCAATGACGCGCGAATTCGTGCAATGGCTGGAAGGGGTGGAGCCGGGTGCGCTTCAAGGAGTTCATTATGCGGTATTCGGCTGTGGAGACCACAATTGGGCGAGCACGTATCAGGACGTGCCAAGACTTATCGACGAGCAGCTTGCCCTTAAAGGAGCCAGGAGACTCTCTCTGCGTGGCGAGGCTGATGCCAGCGGAGACTTCGAGAAGCAGCTTGACGAGTGGCGGGATCGCATGTGGTCTGACGCCTTGAACGCTTTCGGTCTGCAAGTAAACGGGGTGGGGAAGGAACGAAGCACCCTTAACGTTCAGTTCGCAAGCGGCTTGGCAGGCTCCACTTGCCCTGGCATACGATGCTGCTTACGGAACGGTAACGGCAAATCGTGAACTTCAGTTGGAAAATAGCGATCGAAGCGCACGCCGCACAAGCGTGAATTGGAAGCTTTGTTGGAGGAGGGCGTCTATCAGAATGAGATATTGGAGAAACGCGTCTCGATGCTGGAGCTGCTTGAAAAATATGAAGCTTGCGAGATGCCGTTCGCAAGGTTTTTGGAGCTGCTGCCTCCTCTAAAACCCAGATATTATTCGATCTCAAGCTCTCCTCGATCCAACCCCGGGCAGGCCAGCATTACGGTAGGCGTCGTGCAAGGTTCTGCTTGGAGCGGCCGCGGCGAGTATCGGGGGGTTGCATCTAATTACTTGGCTGATCGCAGGCCGGAAGAAGAAATCGTTATGTTCGTTGATTTCAACTCCCCGAAGATCCGACAACTCCGATTATCATGGTGGGTCCCGGGACAGTACTCTTCACATGGCTTTTTCCCGCATGGAAAGCATATCCAAAACCTATGTACAGCATCTGCTGGAACAGAATTCATCAGATGTGATCAGCATCCTTGCCGGAGGCGGGCGGTTATATGTGTGCGGGGATGGCAAAGCTGCCTCTAGAGTAGATTTCCTACTTGAATGGGGCATTTTTTTGTGGATATTATTCCGTGTGCAAACGGTTTAAGGACAACTTATTTGAATGACAGGCGGCTTTCAGCACGGGGAATGGGATAAGGTAAACAAATGTATATAAAAGTAATAAGTTATCTCTTTGAATCGAGGAACAGGTCTCTTAATGTTACATTGAAGACTCTTTCTTCAAGCTTAGTCATCGCGATCAAATCGTTAAAAGGAGGCATGTCATCATTCATTTGCAACGAATTCATAGCTAAGGAGGGAATTGATAATTTTTCAGAGATTGTAAACCAGACTCAGGAGGGAAAAAGATGAACTCGATGAAAAAATGGATATCCCTAACCGTTTGCATGGTGATGATGTTGACTGCGATTCCCTATGCGCGTGCGGCTGAGAATCAACCGGAACTTCGCAATCTGGCCAAGGAGGCTAGCTATGAATGGTCGGAGGCGCCGGAATCCAGTTATCCGGATACTGGGAACAAGCTTACGGATGGAAAGATTGGCGGCTTGAACGTTCTGGATCCCGCATGGGTTGGGAGTTTGCATAAGACAACTCGTGAAATCGTGCTCGATCTCGGTGAGCGCAAATCTATCTCTAGTGTAAAAGCACATTTTCTGCAAGATTGGCCTTCTTCGGCTATTCTCTTCCCGCTGACCGTATCGGTGTACGTCTCCGACGATAAGGAGCATTGGGGTACGATTGCACATAGAGCGACTGAGCATTTGTGGGTAGATGGACCGCCGGTTGACCAGTACTATGTGTGGGACGGAAGCAAGGATGGAATCCCAACAGCCGGCTCTGATGCGGTGATGGCTTATGCCCGTTATGTCAAAGTAACCTTCTCCATGCACCCGAGAGCATGGTCCTTCATCGATGAAATTGAGGTCTGGGGAGCCGATGGCAAAGCAGAGGGCGCGAAGCAGGTGCCTTCCGAAACATTCAATTATTTGCAGCCGGGAGAGCCCACAGCAGGAATACGCAACTTGTCGCTCATATACAACGGCTATTATTCTGACGTCCCGAAGCTGACGAAGGACAATTTGATTCCTGAGATTGGATATGTCAATAAGGAAGGAAAACTAGCCGACTGGTTCTTTGACGGCGTCTTGATGCTTGGTTTGCTGACTCCGCAAGGACATGATTTTGGCAAGGGAGAAGCGAACCTGTCGGAATGGAAATGGTATCTGGATAAGACGTTCGACGATCAGGGTGATATGTATGAAGTAAATGAGGCGACCAAGGAAGTTGGCGAGAAGCTGGGGCAGCCCGATCATAAAGTTAAGGTCGTCATGATGATTCCGAACCCGGGAGAGCATTTATCGAATTTTGGCGATGTGGATGGCGATGGAGTATCGGAGAACTTTAACGCTGGCGAGGTCGGCGAAGAAGCGGCTATGGCCAATAGACAAAAAGCCATCCGCTGGTGGATTCAAGAGGTTATGCAGCGTTGGAATGCGAGCAGATACTCCAATCTTGAGCTTGTCGGCCTGTATTGGCTGGATGAGCAAGTAAGCACGAGCAAGTCGGGACCGGATTTCCTTCGTTTCATCAACGGTCTCGTACACGATCAGGGGCTGATGGCATTCTGGATCCCTCACTTCCTGAGTTATAAAAGCTTTATGTGGAAAGATGTCGGATTCGACTCGTCTGCCTTCCAACCGAACTATTACTTTGAAGAGCTGAATATGGAGCGGCTCAAGGATGCGGCAAATATTGCGAAGCGGTACGGTATGGGCGTGGAGCTCGAATTCGACGACCGGATGCTGAAAGACAAGGCGTTCCGCAAGAGATTTTTGGAATACCTCGAAGCCGGGGAACAGTTTGGTTTTAAGGATCATGCTTATAAAGCGTACTATAAAGGCAGCGGCACTATATTGCATGATGCGGCAGCAAGCAAAGATCCAGAGATCCGGGAACTGTATGATAAGCTCTACCAATTTGCAAAAGGAAGTGCTGCGGATAATAAGGCTCCAGTAGCCGGGCGATTATAATGGGGACGGTAAAGTCACTGTCGGCGATCTGGGCATCGTTGCCGCCCATTACGGTAAAACCAAACTAGGTCCGGATTGGGATCAAGTGAAGCATATGGATGTCAATAGAGACGGTAAAATTGATATTCAGGATCTCGCCGCAGTCGCCAGATTCATGCTCAAGTAAAAGTGCTTGAATAATATGCGGGCCGCAGATCATCCTGCGGCCCCACTGTTATTTCTATCTTCTCTAAAACGTCTCTTTATGTATATGAGGCGTATTCCGCAGCGCTTCTCCGCAGTTCAGATTCAGTCGGGCTGAACACCTCATCTTTTTCAATTCCTCTGCCCATGCTCCGAAATTATGCTATCTCAATCTGGATTTTAACAGATGCGCTCCAGTTTGCAGCAAGTTAATCTTGGGGAAACTGGGGAAGGAACACTATATAACGTTCAAATGCGGATAGCAACGCATATGCATGAAGGAGGAGCCATGACTGCTGAAACCGATCACTCACACTATTCGGCCCGGTATACCTATTCCGCTCGCAATCTATGGGCGGGCTTCCTATTTGGCCTTGGTCTAGTCGCCTTTATTGATGAAACTGTTTTTCATCAATTACTTCATTGGCATCATTTTTATGACAAGTCCACGACCGATATAGGATTAGTCTCAGACGGACTGTTTCACGCTTTTAGCTGGTTTGCGACAATTGGCTCTTCGTTCATGTTCGCAGACCTTCGGCGCCGAGATGCATTGTGGCTTACAAGGTGGTGGGGAGGCGTATTGCTCGGGGGAGGCGCATTCCAGCTATACGATGGCACAATCCAACACAAGCTTATGCAGATACACCAGATTCGCTATAATGTAGATATTCTTCCATACGATCTGATATGGAACTTAACTGCCGCTGCAATGATTGCAATCGGCATCATCCTGCTCATTCGAACCCGATCAGAACTGGCGGGAAGGGACGACTCAAATGAAAGGTGAGCACATGAATCAAGGGGGCGGATTTCCCTTCGAACTTACATTGGCATTTCTATTCATGCTGTTAATCGTTAGTTATATGGTTGCTGCGGTCTTGACCAGCCGCCGCCACAAACCATGGCCGTTGCGCCGCAGCGCCCTCTGGATTATTGGAGTTCTCTGCGCTGCCGCCGCGATCATCGGACCCTTAGCGAATGATGCCAGCATCGATTTTACAGCACACATGGTCACACATTTGCTCCTAGGAATGCTTGCCCCGCTTCTTATGGTGCTAGCTGCACCTGTCACTCTCCTCCTGCGAACACTCAGTGTGAATGCAGCACGGCGCCTTTCACGCTTGCTGAAGAGTTTGCCTGTTCGTATTGTTAGCGATCCGGTTGCCGCTTCCATCCTTAATGTGGGAGGACTCTGGATACTCTATACGACTGGCTTGTACGCTGCGATGCACCATAATATCCTTCTTCACGCTTTTGTGCACGTACACGTATTTCTTTCGGGTTACCTGTTTACCGTGTCCATGATTTATATTGACCCGGCACCGCATCGGTCAAGCTTCGTCTACCGTGCAATTGTGCTGGTAATGGCCTTAGCTGGCCACGGTATCTTATCCAAGCGCATCTATGCTCAACCACCTGCTGGCGTTCCCGCCGCGGAGGCGGAAATTGGCGGCATCCTCATGTACTACGGCGGTGACGCCATCGACCTGGTTCTGATCTTTATACTTTGCTATCAATGGTTCAGAGCCGCCCGGCCTCGCTCATCGTTGGCCATGCGTCAGTTCGGAGATGCCGGGTAAACGAGTAAACCAGTGTATGGTTCATGATCGATAGAAGTTCACTTTGAAAAATCAGTATACATTTAACAAAATATCCACGTATATCCGGCAGTAGGTATTTCAACGCATATACCCTTCAAGTAAACTATAAATATGGTTTAGAGTGCTTACCCGACAATACCCAACCTTAAATGAAAATGACAAGAAGAGGAGAGATGGCAAATGAGCAAGCCTAAACGCTTTGCAACCACGCTGAAAAAATCGGCGGGGCTTTGGTTCGTCTTCCTGTTAGTTATCAGCTTCGTTCCGTTTGGAGGGAATGCCAACGGCGCTTCCGCGGGGGAGCAGTCTACGGCATTGTTGCAAGGGACGGATCTAGAGCCTGATTCCGCTACGCAAACAGACCCGAATGCGATTTCTTGCAGCACGGCTTCCTGCCTTTCCAGCGCTCTGAAGAACGTGATGCCAGGGAATAAAATTGTGCTCGCGCCCGGCACGTACAAAGGCAGCTTCTCCTCGGACGCAGATGGAACAGCGGATCAGCCTATCATCATCCAAAGTCAGGACCCCGCTAATCCGGCCGTATTAGCGGGTCATTCCACAGGCTCAGGATTCAGCCTGCGCGTGCGCGGCGACTACTGGATGATTCGCGATCTCCAATTTACGAACGCCCAGAAAGGCATCATACTGGATCATTCGAACCATACGCTCATTACGAATGTAGAAGTGTACAACATCGGCTCTGAGGGCGTTCATTTCCGGGACGGCAGCTCTTACAGCACCATACAAAACTCGAATATCCATCATACCGGAAGAATATCGCCGGGGTATGGCGAAGGAGTGTACGTCGGTTCTGCCGAAGGAGCCAGCTATAACCAGGCCACGCATTACAATACGATTCGCAATGTGGTCATCGGCCCTCATGTGACAGCGGAGCATATCGATATTAAAGAAAGAACGATTGGCACGCTTGTAGAGAATTGCACGTTCTACGGGGAGGGAATAAGCGGCAAAAACTATGCCGACAGCTTCATTGATGTGAAGGGGAACGAGGCCGTGATCCGCAACAATATCGGTTATCAAGATAACAACAGCAGCATTGTCGACGCTTTTCAGCTTCATCAGATCGTCGCCGGCTGGGGAATCAACAACAAGTTCATCAACAACACATTGCATCTGGATGACCCTGCGGTCTACATCGTTGCAGGATACGGCAACGCAAGCGCATCGGCGACGCAAAATACGAGAATCCCGGCGGGCAATATGTACAAAGGAAACATTACAGCATACTAAGAATCTCCAATACCCCCAGGGAGCATGGCCTCCTCAAAGCTGTGGAAATCAAGTTAATTATACATAATAGCTGTACTAACTGAACGATAGCAATTAAATCTATAAGCTATTCATTATCCGCCCAGACAAAAAAGTCTGGGCGTTTACTTCGGCAAGATTGCAACGTTATCATTTTCTTTTCAATTAATGCCGGATTTGTCCCCGAATTTCACCGTCTGGATGCTGCACGGTATGCACGTTGACGTAAGTGTTATCTCTTTGGATCTCCCGAATTAAGTCATTAAGCGTTCTGCCTTGCAGAGGACCGACCAAATCGCGGTTGGTCAAAACACCTCTTACGACGCCGCGTCTAACGGAAATGCCGAATTTAGACGGTCCGAATAAAAAGGCGACAATGGGGCCGTTTTGTCCTCTCCGTCCAAGATGGATATGGGCTTGAGTGATCCGGGCGATATTATTGACGACAAGACGGAACCTTAATCGAGTGCCGTTAGCGCTAAGCTGAAAAATCGCATTCCCGGTAGCGACCGTTCTTACAGGAGGCACCTCGCTGAGTCCAGATAACAAAGCCCTAAAGGTTCTAATAAGTCTTCACTCCTCACTATGCAACGATGATTTAAACATATTCAAAAAAGAAAGGAGTGGATTGTGTATTCGCCTTGGATTTTTTTACGAAAAAAATACGGATAAAGGGAGCTTCTGAAACGAAATATATCGTGGCCGGTGAAGGAATCCGGTTGGCCCATACACTCTGAAAAGAGGCTGATTTTTTAGACAAGCGCCAAAGCAAATCTATCTCCCCGTAATAGTATAATACTGTAACACCAAGATTAAGCAGCTTTTATGAGGAGGAATGAAAACATGTCTTGTGATGATCGGGATTGCCGCGTTGTCGAATCAACTACACTGGCTGAATGCGATAACGAAAAACACGATCCGCATTGGCCAACGATTAAGGTTCCACTAGTATTAGCAGAGCGCGAGGTTCAAGTTAACGTGGAGGCTCTGATTAGCTTGGATGAACCTGCCTTGGAAATTAAACGCATTAAGAAGAAAGTATTTTTGGAGCAGTGCAAATTGGTTCCGACCGATTTCCATGGCAAATGGGTGACCAGAGCCAAATTGTACCTCAGAGGGTTCATCCGCAAAAATATTGAATATGCTACAGCCGACAGATCTCCTACGGATACTGCTGTTTGCGGAAGAATTCTTCATACGACGGCGCACGTTCCTTTCCAATGTGTCACAGAAATCAAATTCGGCAAAGTGAAGCCAGAGCTTATATCCGAAAGAGTAGAAGAGTTCGAGTTCTTGGGCAAAGACGAAATGTCGCCTCGGCTTGATAAAACATTGTTCAGTCACGATGTATTCTTTAACGAGCAGCCTTTCTGCGAACTGGTGAAGGTCAGATTCCATGAACTCGACCTTGGCGAAGACTTCGACTACGATGATGATCTGCCTCGCAGAGAGAAGACGTTCCGCAAACTGCGCGAAAAAATCGTTGTGCACGTAACCGTAAAAGTGTTGCAAAAGCAGCAAGTTCCATTGCCATTGGGCCATAAAGATGATGATGATGATTGCAAAGACCATAAAGACCACGATGACCACAAAGACTATAGAAAAGATTATGGCAAAGACTACAAAAAAGATTATAAGTAACACCAACACCGCTTAGCTGCCGAGAAATTCTCGACAGCTTTTTTCATGTTTGAGGCATATCAGTTCACTCGCTTACCGCTCGTTATAAAGGTTCAAATAGGAGGGGATTCCTTACAACTTATAATGTTTCATACGAAGGCGAGCTTGCGATGGAACGAATCATTGAAAAAGGATCTGGTGCTATGGCTCGATCACACAGGCAAAGAAGATATTTCGCTTGTAAGTGGAAAAGGGGCTAATCTTGGGGAAATGTTCCGGGCGGGATTTCCGATTCCACGGGCATTTAGCGTGTCGGCTCTAGCTTATAAACGGCAGCTCGCACAAACGGTTATAGGCAGTAAGTTGGACGAATTACTAAGAAATCATGCGGAAGATCCTGAATATCAAAGCCAAGCAGCAAAACAATGGTTTCTGGCAATTCCAATGCTGCCGGAGATTGAGAACCGCATTCGTGAATATTATCGTCAAATGGGCAATCAAATACGTGTGGCAGTACGTTCCTTGGCAACAGCAGAGGATTTACCGAGTCTGTAAAATACTTTGTGTAAACTCTTAAATCTACTAAAATGAAAGTAACAGAAATGGACACGCATTTGGGCTATGAGAGGTATGATGTGCAGAACAAGCAGACGGCGAATAGCCGTAATGGCAAGAGAAAGAAGACGATAACCAGTGAGTACGGAGAGCAGCAGATTTCCGTTCCCCAAGACCGCCTCAGCGAGTTCGAGCCCATCGTGGTGAAGAAGAATCAGACGAGCATCATCGGCATCGAGGACCAGATTATCGCGCTCTACGCCAAGGGCGTCAGTACACGGGAGATTCAAGATCATCTCCAGAATGTGTACGGCATCGACGTGTCCCCGACGATGATCTCAAACGTAACGAACAAGATCATTCCCTTGGTTAAGGAGTGGCAGAACCGCCCGTTGCAAGGCGTTTATTCGGTTGTTTTCCTGGACGCCATTCGTAAACAAAGCGGCCCACATGGTCATCGGCATCGATCTGGACGGCAACAAGGACCTACTGGGCATGTGAATCGGTGAAAACGAGTCCGCGAAGTTCTGGCTCAGCGTCCTGAACGACCTTAAGAATCGCGGAGTGCAGGACATCCTGATCACCTGTGTCGACAACCTCACCGGCTTCTCTCAAGCCATCTCCGCCTGCTTTCCGAAAACGGAGATCCAAAATGCATCATCCATCAGATTCGTCATTCGACGCGCTATGTCTCCTACAAGGATCTGAAGAAGGTGACAGCGGACTTGAAGCCTATCTACAAGGCTGCGACAGAGGAAATGTCATTGCTTGAGCTGGATCGATTGGAGCTTCGTATGAATGAGTTTACACAAAATCCTTGACAGACCCGTGCAATACATTCGAGCAATTGAAGAAAGATATGGATGCCTATATCTATTTTTTAACAATGAGAGGTTTTAGACAAAATTATTACTTCAGTTTTAATACTGTCTACTTGACGGGGGCAAGATCACACCCCCGTCTTTTTTTATAGACAGCTTTTTGGGAAGTATTTAGTTATTTTTCAAGACATCAATTAATCTTTTTGTCCAACTAAAGTCTGTTTCAGTAATTGTATTGTCTCCATATTCTTTTCCATCTCTATCGATGGCATAGATAAACATTCCTCCCTTAGGACCATCTTCCGGTTGCCAAACAGCATATTTGTAAGCTCTACTTGTTTCAAATGGTTCCTGAGTATCACCCCAGTTTGCGCCTAATTCTTCCTGAAAAGATATCCCCGGAAGAAACTGTTCAGGGAAGATCGTATCTTTATAAGTTGCCCATGTACTATCTAATCTACCAGGGTCTCTGCCATAAGCTTGTAGAAACAAATAATCACAAAATGGAGCTACTTTTTTGAATAGACTATGATTGTCTTTGTTTGTATCATAGATAAGCAGCTTGCCACTATTCGACATTGGTCCTAACCGTTTAGACAGAGCTTCAAAAACACCAAAAGCTTTTGTTTCTTTTTCTTGAGTTAAAGTTTCCTCCATATCAATATCTAAGCCATCTAAATTGTAGGGAGTCAAGTATTTATCTATTAAGGATTGCGCATGAACATCATATTCTTTGGATGTGGGCAGTGTACCAATACTAGGTACGTTATATAGCTCCCTTATGTCTATAGTGCGTATCACTTTGGTTTGACGTTCGTGCAAGATAGGCACATACGTATCACGAAGCGTGTCCCAAAATAGTTGTTCATCTGTACCTGGTTTTACATAGTGGAAGACGGAAACGATATCGATTTCTTCAGGAATGTCTGTCATAGCTGTCACATTAGGGTATGGTAAAGTTGAATTTGCATCATGAGGCATGGTTACGTCACGCCATGTTCTATAGTATGCCATCATTACAGGAGCTTTTTGAGCTTCAGTTAACTCGTTTACTATAGAAGTTGAAGGACTAGCTGTAATAATTGAGCCACTTACCAAAGATAAAATTAAAATTGTCGACAAGATTAACAACATTGATGTTTTCTTCATAAAAGATAACTCCCTTCCCTAAATGATAATATTTGAGATAATAAAGTAAGCGGTTACATTTCAGAGGGAATTCCGTCTTTATACCGAATACGATTTCGGTGAAGTAATGTCGTTGTTGCTAAGCCTTATTGCGATTATGACAGCCTTCAACAGTTGCAATCGTCCATCGGCAGTGCCGATAGTTTACAATTTCATCTTTCCAGCTACGCATCGTGCTCCATCGGTTCTCCTTGCTCTAACCACGCTCAACCTCAGGTTTGCAACAGTAAAGGTTGGAGAGCAGTCATACCATGTTGTAAGTGCTCCCATCCCTCACGCAGAACGGGTGAGTAATCTAATAAAGCTTCCAGTCGTTTTCTACTCTTATCTGGATTTAGACTTTGGGATAGGCCTTGGCTTGTGGCGCCAGCTTGCGCTGTACTTCATCCTAAATTATGAACCATTTTAAAACCTCCCCGAATAATTATTCATGTATTTCACTCTCGATTTGCTTGGCGTAAATTCCTGCGCCCTTATGAGTCAAGAACGTGAATGGATCGCCACTTTTTCTCGTTATATCAAAGGGCTTATTCAGTAATTTAAGCTGCAAAAGTCAAGTCATTTATATAATCGTCCAGAAACACAAAAAATTAATAGGTATAATTGACTAATAATCATCTGCGCAAAATTAATACTATTATCCTGATTTGGTCCCCACTACTTCTTCTTTGGTCTGTAAAATAAGCTACCTCGCTATAGTTGATGGCTCGTCTTCCGCAGTTTGCTCGCAAGAGGTTTCTGCATGTACTCATCGACCATTTTCCCGAGCCGCTGCGCCCTTTCGATTTCGATCACAGCCTTATTCCGGCCATTGCCGGAGTGAGGCGGGCAGCCAAAGAATTAGGTGTGGAGATACCTATAGATATTACCTACCCGCATCCTAACGGGTTAATTCTATTCAACCCGCCGGTCCCAGCCAACTTGCGAACTTTAGCAAGATTGCCTGCGGCCTGGCTGAGGCTTAAAGGATGGATGAATTATGATCCGCTGCAAGAATGGTTGAAGGTGGATCAACCGTATTTGCGTTTATGAATGACAATCCCTGCCTAGCGTTCAAAGCGGAGCTGCAACGCTTCATGGACGAACATGGATGTCGATGCGCATCAGGAATGGAACCGCAGCCGAGCTATCCGGCATGGAAAGATGAGCCTGACAACGTATTAGATCGTGGCCCTTCTTCGGGATTGCGCCGAACGGCTTGCTGCAAGGCTTGTGACAGAAGGGAAAATACGCCATGCACGGGATCTGTATTACTTGTCGGTAAATGAATTGGAGGACCTTATTGACGGCAAGCAAGCAGAGGCATTAAGTCAAGGTGAAGCCGAGGGTGTCGTAAAGGTTATACGCGGGCCTCAAGAGTTCCACAAACTGAAGCCAGGCGATATTCTGGTATGTACGAATACGAATCCCGCCTGGACACCGCTCTTCTCCGTTGCCGCAGCCGTTGTCACAGATACGGGCGGCGTATTGTCCCACTCGGCCATTGTAGCAAGAGAATACGGTATCCCCGCTGTCAAGGCATGCGGAAACGCCACCAAAGTCCTCGCTGATGGAGAGCGGGTTATATGCTGCATGAGAAAAAAGAACTTATTGTCATGTTTTTCGGAGAAGCACACGAAATCAAAAAGTGCGTGACCGACTTGTCATGACGATTGAAGAGGGCTTACAGCCTTTGCATCATCTATTGAAACAAAAGATAACAAAGGACGACGACTATCTTTTTTTAGCCATACGCAATGTCCAGACGAGTTTAGTCATGTATTTTTTGTTGTATGACAGGTTTCAAACCGATCCAGTTGAAAGAAAACGTTATATCAACATGACCGTTCAGCAGTTCATAAAAGTAATTACGTAATTTTTAACTAAGAGCAAGATGACAGCAGGTTACGTAGAGGTCAAGGAGAAAGCTGGAGCGGATTATTGCGGAATGATCAGCCTATATCCTATATCCAGAGCAATTGCTGTCGGAACAACTACTCAGCGCTTGTTCAACCAGAAGAGGGTAAGGTGAACGATATGTTCAGGATGGAAAGCTTCAGCTCCCTGACGAGTCTGATCCGAATTTGTTGGATGAGCGAACCAAGCTGCTGAAGAAGTTTCAGGAGAATCATGATCGGACAGAAATCGGCGGAGGAAATGAGCAAGCTGATTCAGAACAGGGTAATGACGTATTTAAATGAATAAATTAAGAAAAAGGTCGGTGCTGAACCGACCTTTTTTAAAACAAACGGCTTGCGGCTTACAAAATTATGGGAGTTGTGTCCAGTTGTATCGCTTGGTATAACAAAAGGATATGGAACCGTTCATCACAAGATCTACTGTTCCAGATATCGGTATAACGTTGATTTGCTTATCCCGGTCGCTTCCTTAATTTCGGCTAACGTATACGATTTGCTTTGATACATAAGAATCGCACGCTGTACGTTCTCGTCCGGCTTTCGGGGCCGTCCCGCCGAATGGCCCTTCTGCTTGGCCTCGTAGAGACCATTCTTTGTTTTCTGACTGATCGCGTCACTCTGGAATTCTAGAAGCTGCTTGACCGTTTCTTTGAACCGGGCCCCCATAGTCGTAGCGGTGTCTATCTTTTCATGAATGGTGTACAGATAAGCGTTCTTCGCTTCCAATGCCTCTAGCAGTTCCATTAGGTGTCTCGTAGAGTCGGCGAAAGTAAATAGTCTTGCAACGACAACTTTATCTCCGGAATTCAAGCTCGCCATCATGCTCTTCAGCTTCGTTCTTCGTTTGGCATAGGCGTGTTCCTCTTGAACGATGATCTCGCATTTCAAGTTGTGCAATTGTTTCATCTGCCGGACGCAGTGTTCATCTTCGACATAAGGTCTCATGTATCCAATTAACACTATTTTCGCTCCTAATCAACCAAAGATTTAATTCTATCATAGCATAAAACGTCCTTCTACGAAAAAAATATTCCTATAAAGGTTCCATTTTGGGGCGAATGGTGCTACACTAATTCCTGCAAAAGGAGTGAAAAGAACCTATACATTTTTCATTTTCAACTCTATAAAAATAGGATGAGGTGTGGGTAAGTGGTAAAGAGAATACAGACAGAATGGTTGTCGAATGTAAGAGCCGATATTCTATCTGGTATCGTCGTAGCATTGGCTCTCATTCCAGAAGCCATTGCCTTCTCCATTATTGCCGGCGTCGATCCCATGGTCGGTCTGTATGCGTCATTTTGCATTGCAGTCATTATCGCTTTCGTGGGGGGACGCCCGGGAATGATTTCAGCGGCAACAGGAGCGATGGCGCTCTTGATGGCACCGTTGGTGAAGGAGCACGGCTTGAATTATTTATTGGCCGCAACCATTTTAACGGGGATTATTCAGATTGTTTTTGGCGTGTGCAAAGTGGCACAGCTGATGAAATTTATTCCGCGTGCAGTCATGATAGGTTTTGTCAATGCGCTGGCCATTCTTATCTTTATGGCGCAAGTTCCGCATTTTATCGGCATATCGACTTTAACTTATGTATTTGTGGGGCTTACTTTGCTTATCGTTTATACGGTGCCAAGATTCTTCAAGGCAATTCCGGCGCCGTTAATTGCGATTATCGTCTTAACGGCAGCAGCGATTATGGGAAAGCTGGATCTTGGAACAGTAGGGGATTTAGGCAACATCACGCAGACACTGCCCTCTTTTTTGATACCGGATGTTCCTTTTGATTTTGACACACTCGCCATTATTTTTCCATACTCTTTGGCACTTGCCGTTGTTGGTCTTCTGGAATCTTTGCTAACTTCCTCGATTGTCGATGAGATGACAGACACAAGCAGCAACAAGAATAGGGAGGCCCGGGGCCAAGGAATTGCGAACGTAATAAACGGCTTCTTCGGAGGCATGGCAGGTTGCGCGATGATTGGGCAATCGGTAATCAATGTGAAATCAGGCGGGCGAGGCAGATTGTCTACGCTTGTAGCAGGCATGTTCCTCATGTTTCTCATTATTGTGCTTGGTGAGCTGGTCGTTCAAATTCCGATGCCGGTTCTGGCAGGTATCATGATCATGGTATCCATAGGAACATTTGACTGGTCATCCTTCACGTATCTGAGAAAAGCGCCGAAGACGGATGCGCTTGTAATGCTGACTACTGTCATCATTGTAGTGGTGACCCATGACTTGTCGAAGGGTGTTATTGCAGGTGTGCTGTTAAGTGCGATCTTCTTCGTAGCGAAAATTTCCAAAATCAAGGTCAGGCAGAAACAGGTTGGAGACAAGCAACTGTTCCAAGTGGAAGGACAACTGTTCTTTGCGTCCACAAACAGCTTTGTCGATGCCTTTGATCTGAGCTGTCAAGGGCAGGAGATTGTCATTGATTTCTCGAATGCCCATATATGGGATGATTCTGGTGTTGGAGCCATTGATAAAGTGGCGATCAAGTATCAGGAGAACAACAATAAAGTAACTATTAAAGGACTTAACTCATCCAGTAAGAGCTTAGTAGAACGTTTAGCTCAGACTGCCAAACTTGCTGCTCATTAAGCCCCAACCATAGTTGAATTTGCGAATAAAAAGCAGGCCGATATGGTCATGTCGGCAGCAGAGGGTTGAATGTATGAAAAACCCTGATTTTCCATCATGAAGAGGAAAGTCAGGGTTTTTGCCCAACTAAAGCGCTGTGTTAATGACTGAGCAAGGAAGTCATCGCTTTTTCATCTAATGTCATTTCTCCGATAGGATTAAATATTGAAAATCGATTGCGTTAAGCATGAATATGGGTCTTACTACCGTCTGATTATGCGGAAATCTTCCAGCCGCTTGTTTTGGTCTGTAAATCCCAAAGCTTGGCGTAAAGACCTCCGTTGGCGATCAGTTCCTCATGCCGGCCCTGCTCCACGACGGCGCCTTGGTCCAGCACGATGATGTTGTCCGCCTTGACAACGGTCTTGAGCCGATGCGCGATCATGATTACCGTACGGCCTTTGATCAGGCGAGTGATCGCCTTCTGCATCTCCACCTCGTTTTCAGGGTCAAGGGAAGAGGTTGCTTCGTCCAATAAAATGACAGGAGCATTTTTGAGGATGGCGCGTGCAATCGATATACGCTGTTTTTCCCCTCCCGACAGGGTGGATCCGCCTTCGCCAACCATCGTGTCATACCCTTGCGGCAGCTTCATGATGAACTCGTGGCAGCAAGCTTCTGCAGCGGCGGCTTCGATTTCCTCCTGTGTTGCATCCTCGCGGCCGTAGCGGATATTGTTGCGGATGGTGTCCTGGAACAAGTACACATCCTGAAACACCATGGAGATTTTTTTCATGAGCTTTTCCGGGTCCATCTCGCGCTCGTCGCTGCCGCCGAACAGCACCTTGCCTTGTTGCGGGTCATAGAACCGGGCAATCAGACGAAGCAGCGTGCTTTTCCCGCTGCCCGAAGGGCCAACGATCGCGGTAAGCGTCCCTTCCTTCATTTCCGCGGTAACATGGTCGACCACGATGTTATGGTCGTAACCAAAGGTGACATCTTCACAGCGGATGTCATGGTTGTCCGGCGGTTCGTTCTCTCCTGCCATAACGGGCTGTTCCAGCAGGCTTACGATGCGGCTGCCCGCCATGGCGTCATATTTAAACGCCGGCAGACGCATGATGGCAACCGATAGCGGATCAAACACATGGGTGCCCACCAGCAAAAATACGGCAAATAAAGGGACCGTGATTTCACCGTCCAAAATGAGATAAACACCTACAATGGTAATCAAGGACATTCCTGTCTGGATAAAGGCCATTGCGACCAAAAAAAAGGGACCCAGTGCGCCTTCCAGCTTGATGCTTTCCTTCATATAACGATAAAATGCCTGCTCCAATCTTTTAAAATTTTCGCCGCGCAGATTGTAGGCCTTGATGATTTTCATGCCAAACAAGTATTCCTGCAAACAATTTGCTTGCGCGATTTTTGCTTTAGAGTGGCTTGCGCCAAGTTTGCGTTCCAAACTGGAGACTCCCCATAGAATCAGCATGGAGATGGGGAAGCCTGCAAACATGGCCACAGCCATTCGCCAGTCGATACACAGCAGACCCGCAAAACCCAAGATAGGAATAACAATGCCGCTTACAAGCTGCGGTAAAATATTCGTTGCCGCATTTTCGGTCTGGGTAAAATCATTCATCATGGTATGTCCCAGTTCTCCGGGATCCTTTCTCATAAAAAAGCCTAAAGGAAGCTTGCGTATATGCTCGGCCAGATTTGTCCGTCCTGCGGCAGAAGACTCGTACGCTCCCCGGTAAGTGGAGCGGTAAGACATCAGTTCACATATATAGACAAGGGCAAGGAATACAACCATGCCTCCCCATGCGAGCCACAAGCCTTGCATATTCAGGGCTGCCCGCCCCTCAGAGTAATAAACGTAAATCATGCCCACCACCATAGCCAAGAAGCCGAACGGAAACATATTGGCCAAGTTGGCCAATACCGCCCAAAGGATGGGCTTCAGCATTTTCTTGGGGTTGCCCGCCGTGATATCGCGCAGTTGCTTCATCATTGCACCAATGCCTCCTTTTTCTGCAGATGATCAATTTGCCAGTCTACGGACGATGTATAAGCGTCCCACATGCTCTTATACAACCCGCCACGGGAAAGCAGCTCCGCGTGAGTGCCCGCATCGTTGATTTGCCCTTCCTTCAACACAAGAATCTGATTGGCTTCACAGATGGTTGTCAAGCGATGGGCGATGATCAGCACTGTTTTGCCCTTGATAAGTTCCCGCAACGCAAGCTGCATCTGATATTCGTTTTCTGGATCAGCGTAGGCTGTGGCCTCGTCCAACACAAGAATGGGCGCATTTTTCAATATCGCTCTTGCTACGGACACCCGCTGTTCCTCGCCGCCTGACAGGTATACGCCGCCTTCGCCGATAAGCGTATCGTAGCCGCTCGGGAGGCGTTCGATAAACTCATGGCATTGGGCCGCCCTGGCCGCCGCATAGACTTCTTCCTTTGTCGCCTTTGGTCTGCCTGCCTGGATGTTGTTATAGAGCGTGTCTGAAAAGAGGAAGGTGTCCTGAAAAACAAAGGACATGGTCTCCATCAGCTCGTGCATGCCCATATCCCGGATATCCACACCGCCGATGGTGATGCAGCCCTTTTGCACATCCCAAAAACGGGGGATAAGCTGGGCAATGGTTGACTTTCCGGACCCGGACGGCCCCACTAGGGCGGTGATTCTCCCTTGAGGCGCAGTAAAGTTAATCTCTGTTAAAACGTCAACGCCCCCCTGGCCGCCATAAGAAAAGGAGACATTATGAAACTGAACGTCGTAGGAGGACGGCTTTTGGCAAGCTTTGGGCTCGTGTAACGTGTTTTCCTCCAGCATTGCGTCGATGCGCGCTACTCCTTCCGTAATGGTGCCCAGAGCGGATGCGAAGCTGTTGAGCTTGAAGATCGGCGCGCTGATGCCAGGCGCCAGAACAAGGAAAAACAGAAGCGTTAGAGCAAACGCCATATTGTCCGGCTTACCGCTCAGGAAAAACAAACCTGCCGGCAGAATGAAGGTGGATAAGGAAAGTATAATTGTCTTAAAGGTAACGTAGCCGTTTTGGAAATTATCAGTGTACTTTAAGCTGAAATCACGGTATTTAATCATGTCGTCATGAAATTTCCGGAAGGAATGAACGGTTTGCCCGAAAATTTTGATGGATGGCATCCCACGCACATACTGGATGGACGACGTATTGATATTTTCGAGCGCGTCAAAATACTCCTTCAGGCCCGCCTTCGCTTTTTTGCCGGCCATCATGGAGTATTGGGAGGCAAAACCGATCAGCATGGGGATGACACAGGCCAAGGCAAACCATATATCCAGGTAAAACATCGTACCAATCATGGCCGCAAGCATGACGGCCGTATTGATCAGATCGGGCAATTGATGGGCGATAAAGAGCTCGATTCTTTCCACGTCCAGCTCCACGATTTTTTTGATTTTCCCTGTAGCATTTTTATTGAAGTAGCCAAGAGGGAGCCTGCCTATATGATCCGACAGCTTTACCCTGATCCCATACAGGATGCGAAATGCGGCAATGTGCGAGCACATCCCCCCGACATACATAAAAAAATACCCGAAGACCACCCCTGCAACGCCCCAAGCAGCCCAACCCAATACGTACGAAGCGTCTACGGATGTAATGTCCGTCGAGTGCTTTAATAGCTCGGCCATCACGACATATACCGAGAGATAGGGAACCAGCATCAAAAATACACTTACGGTAGACAAAATCCCCGACCATACGAGAAGCGCCTTCTTTTCACCCGCGAGCTCCAAAAGTCTTGGAATGCCTTTTTCCTTTTCATTTTTCAATAGTGTTCACTCTTTCTTGTTCATTTTTCAATTCGAGAACATGATCGCAGGCAAGCTCTGTCAGGATCGTGTCGTGCGTGATGATGACGACGGTTTTTCCCGCCTGCGCAAGCTGTTTCGTCCATGCGGCCACGTTAAGAACGCCATCGCCGTCCAATCCGCTGGTCGGCTCGTCCAGCACGATCAGTTCCGCATCCGAACAGTAAGCCGCAGCCATGGTGACCCGCTGCTTTTCTCCGCCTGACAGGGACGCGGGGTGCCTGTCCCGAAGCTCTCTCAGATCAAACGCGTCCATCGCTTCATAGGCTCTGAAGCGGAGCGCATCATCCAGACGCTTGCCGAGCACAATTTCATTTCCCACGCTGTCGGCATAGAGCTGGTAATCCGCATCTTGCATGACAAGATAGCTGGATGATCGTCTCTGGCCTGCAGACAGGGGGATTCCCCGGCTGTAAACCGTTCCTTTACGCTGGCGGAGGAGGCCGCACAGAATTTTACACAGGGTAGTCTTGCCCGCTCCATTTTCACCCGTCAGCGCCGTAACGCTCCCTTTCGGGAGCGCAACGTCCACATCATGAATCCCGTCACCGTTCTTTCTGTAGTGATAGGCAAGCTGTCGGCCCTCAAGCGCCGGCTCTGCCCGCGGTATGTCCTCTGATCTGCCCGCCGCTTCGGCCCTCGCCATATCCGGATGGCGCAATCCGTACGGACGCACATCTTCATATGCAAGCCGGGAAAACTCATCCTTTGTCCACGTGCGGGCGATCACGCCCTTTTCCAAACAGACAAAGGAATCGGCAACGGGCAAGAAAGGGTGCAGCCGATGCTCGCTGATGAGCAGGGTAGTGCCGATTTGCTTAAGCCTGTCCAGAATTTCAATCAAGGTTTGTGCAGCTTTATGATCCAGATTGGCGGTTGGTTCGTCCAATAACAGAAGTGGCGGTGAAAGAATGGAGGCAGCCGCAATGGCTACAAGCTGTTTCTGCCCGCTGGACAGATGATTTAGCGAACGGTCGAGCAAATGGGAAATACCGAGCCGCTTCGCCTGCTTTTCAATCCGGCCAATAATCTCATCCGGCGCGATCCCGAGATTTTCGGCTGAGAACGCTAGCTCGTCCCGGACGTTTTGCATAAAAAACTGGCTTCGGGGATCCTGGAACACGACGCCCAGCAGCCTAGTTCGTTCCTCCGGCGACAGGGCGGAGGGACTTATGCCCCCGACGCTTATCTCCCCAATGAGGCTCCCGGCATAAAAGCTTGGCGCGAGCCCGTTGACCAGACGCATAATGGTACTCTTGCCGCAACCCGAACGGCCGCACAGTATCACGCATTCCCCGGCCTTTATACGTAAATTGATGTTTTCCACAGCAGTTTCGCTTTCGGCTATCCCGTCTTCATTTCCATAACGGAAGGCAACGCCGTTCAGCTCAATCATAAACCAAGACCTCCTGCCCAAAAAATGGCCGCTCCCATTAGGGCATACAGCCCCGCCGCCATGCCGTCCGCGGCTGTTAACTTTACAGGATGGATGGAGGTTCTGGCACAGCCGCACTCCAGTCCCCGCAGCTCCGCCGACGAAGCAAGCTCCGCCGACAGCTTGAGGCACCGGACGATGAGGGGCATGAAATAGCATTCATAGGCCATGGCCGGATGTATCAGAGCGCTGTACCAGCGGGGGAAGATGCCCCTTGCGCGTATGCCGTCCCGGATGGCTTTGATTTCAAGCCCCAACACAGGGAAAAAACGAAGCAGGATGCAGAGCATGACGAGAATGGATTTTGGAACATGCATCTTTGCATAGGCACACATTAATGTGCTGGGGGAATTTGCAATCAAGGTTGTTCCTATCATGGCCATTGGAGTCATTCTTACAAATGAATAGACAATAATGATGAAAGTTCCTAAATCATGGACTGCAAGCGTGTAGTATACCAGCCTGAGCACAATGTATATCAGGCCATATTGCAACGCTTTTATAGGCAGTCTGTTCAAGAACATATAAAGGAGACAGAGTGATGCCAATAGGTCAGTTTGAATAGGCTGAGTTAATAGGATGGATGCAATACTGGCAAACATAAGGATGATTAAGTGAGTTCTGGAATCCAAACGCATCATACAAGTTTTGCCTTTTTCACATGTTTATGAAGCAGTTGATTCCCGATTGCGCATCCTGCAAGCGCGCCAACAAGGGAAATTACGCACATAAGCAGCACCATGGAAGGCGTGCCGTAATAATATAAATTTTGAGCAACCTGTTCCGCTGACATGCTCCGGCTCAGAGTTGCTTCATACTGCTGTTTGAAGAAGACAATGGGCATGACGCCGCAAAGTGAAAAGCCAATATTGAAGATACTATAGCCGATAGCGTTGCGGACCGGGTGTCTGTATGTATGTTGTCCCCACATGGCAATCTCGCAGATGACGCCCGCTGCAACGAGCGTAACCAAGAAATACGCGTAACCGAAAGCTGTAAAGTATAAGCCTGTAATCAAGGACGTAAAGAATAGAACCCCTCGTTTGTCAATTTTATTAGACATCACCATATATATAGGGCCATTGATTATAGCTATGATTCCTGCTCCGGCCAAATAGGATCCGGCGGGAGTCAATAGTACCGAAGTAAACATAAAACCTATCGTAAAAATGAGAATCATCACCACATTAAAGATGGAAAGTGTAATGAAATCTCTCATTTTCCATCTGTTTTGCACTGCCGCCGTCTGTGTTTGCATAGAAAAATTCCTCCTGATGAGCTTGCGGATTTCATAGCAAGCAAATATATTTATGTCTAGACAGCATCTTAATAGCCGCTGGCTCGTGTGGTCAACACAGGTTGCGGTTATTCGTCTTTTGCGGGCATATTTTCGTCCGATCGTGGTATAAGGTGGTGAATAAAATGAATGATATGATGGCTGACATGTATTCTCCTTGTTTGTTGGAGAATGGATTTTTTCCGGATTACTGCAATGAACGATGCTGCCGCGAAGGATTCTGTTTTTCCGTTTTGCCTGAGAAGGGGCAAGGACATTTCTGGGTATATTGCCATGACAACCAGTTTTCCATTTCGATTCAGAATTTTGTCTTGTATGAGGATTTGCATATTGAATATCAGCAGCCCCAATATGTAAGCATTAATTATTATGATTCCGTATCAGGTGAAGAACTTAAGCCGTTCAAACGATTGTCTTGCAACTGCATTAAAGGGCATCTCGGCTGTGACAATCTGTATCAGGCGGTATATCATAAAAATATTCCGATTTGTTCCACCGGAATTGTGATTATGCCCGAGTATTATGAGAATTATTTAAATGCCAGATATCCTGGAGAATACGAGGATCCTCGTTCTGCTTTTATCAGCGTGGACGGTTCAACGGATTTTCCGGAGCTGGTCTTTCTTTTCAGGCAAATTAGAAATTTTCGCGGAACCGGCCTATCGGCAAAGCTCTATTACGAAGGGAAGGTAGCGGAGGCCGTCTCGCTAATCATTGAAAAAACATCGCAGCAGACATTTTCTTGTCCAATGAAAAGGTTATCCGCGCAAGATTTAGACAGCTTGGCGTCTGTTGCCGCATACATAGACGATCATTTCGCTTTTGACATTCGTTTGGATCAGTTGGCCCGGATTGCCTGTATGGGGACAACAAAGCTCAAATGCACATTTAAAGAGCTTCATAAATGCACAATTACGGATTATATTCAGAATAGACGCATGTGTCAGGCAGAGCATTTGCTTACAAACACGGACCTGAATATCAACCAGATTGCTCAAAGTGTGGGTTATGCGAATTCCAGTCGATTCTCTGAATTATTTCGCAAAAATATAGGAATGCTGCCGAATGAATACCGGAAACTGGCAGTATCCAAATAAAATTCGGGGGATCCCAAAAACAAACGAAAGCACCTTTCAGAACCACTATTTATGTGGAGCGGAAGGTGCTTTTTCGGCATGGATCTGACTTGAGAGTCTATAAAGAATCCCCAGAAAGTCTTTGACAATGATATTGATAATCATTATCATTATTATCGTTATGAAGGAGAAAAATGGATATGAAAGATGTGACATCTGTAGTGTGCTATACAAGAATTGGGGGAGTGTACATGAAACCTGCACAAACAGCCCGTCCGTGGCTGCTGACCTGTCCGGAGCCGAAAGACAAAATTCGCCTTTTCTGCTTGCCCTATGCAGGAGGAGGCGCCTCGATTTACAGGGGTTGGACAAAGTCTTTACCCGATGATGCGGGTGTGTACCCCATACAGCTTCCAGGCAGGGAAAACCGGATAGCGGAACCGCCTCTATGTGATATGGGAGAGCTGGCGGGTGCCATCTCCGAAGCGATGGTTCCGTACTTGCAGTGCCCGTTTATCTTGTTTGGCCACAGCATGGGAGCGCGAATCGCTTTCGAACTTGCCCGGCATCTTCGAAGAAAATGGGGGATACAGCCGAACTGCCTGATCGTTTCGGGAAGCCGCGCACCGCACATACCGGAACCAAAGCCCCTTCATCATCTTCCGGATGATGAGTTTGTGCAGGAACTGCGCCGTTTCTCAGGCACACCCGAGGCCATTTTGCAGAGTAAAGAACTGATGGGACTGTTTATTCCGCTTCTGCGTGCGGACTTTACCATTGACGAAACCTATATCTGTTCAGAGGAGGCTCCGCTAGATTGCCCGATTTCGGCATTTGGGGGTACAGAGGATAGGGAAGCGCAGCGAGAAGAGATTGAAGCATGGAAGCGCCACACCAGCTGTGACTTTACGTTTGAAATGATCGAAGGCGATCACTTTTTTCTGCAGGAGCGAAGAGATGTTCTTTTGCGATCGGTCTCGCGAATTCTTTTCCGACACTTGCAACGAATGACGTAAAGAAAGGAGGTTAATAAAAAAAGAGATTTTTGACTATAGTTGACAATGATAATGATTATCATTATCATTTATTTGTGCGTATGAAGTGCGCGCATCATCCACCCGCATTTACTTAGGAGGAGGACAGAATGAAAACAAACACGGAATGGTTGGAACATGCTGCAAGCAAATACGAACAACTCGGCTGCTGGGAACCATTAACGCTTGGAGAGCAATTACGATTATGGGCTGAACAATATCAGAGCCGGGTAGCGCTTGTTGAAGATAACATCAGACTCACCTATCAGGAACTTGACCGCAAGGTCGATGAACTTGCTTCCGGCTTTTTTCATATGGGGATCAAAAAAGGCGACAATGTGGTGGTGCAGCTTCCGAACCGCATCTCGTTCGTCCTCGCTTGCTTTGCCCTGTTCCGCATCGGAGCTCTGCCGGTGCTTGCATTGCCCGCCCACAGGGAGACTGAACTGGACGGCATTTTTAATCTCGCCCAACCGGTTGCGTACATTGTTCCTAGTGTATTCTTTGGCTTTGACTATACCAAGATGGCGAAACAACTCGTTAAAAAACATCCTTCCGTCAAATTCATGATTACAGACGGCGAATGCGAAGGAGGCATCAGTCTGGACGATATCAGCATGCCCCCGGCAGATCTGGAATCGCCTTCTTATAAAGATACCGCTCTGCTGCTCTTATCCGGCGGAACAACCGGCACCCCCAAGCTGATTCCCAGAACCCATGCCGATTACGCATACAATGCCAAAGCATCGGCAATGCGCTGCGAACTGAACCCGCAAAGCGTCTATCTAGCCGTTCTTCCGGTTGCCCATAACTTTCCGCTCTGCTGCCCTGGCATCCTTGGAACACTGTCAGCCGGCGGCAAGGTCGTGATGTGCCAAACGACAAGCTGCGATGAAGCTTTTCCGCTTATTGAGAAAGAGAGGGTGACCATAACCGCTCTTGTTCCTGCCCTCGTAAAACTATGGCTCGAGGTGCTGGAGTGGGATGCCTCAGGCGATATTTCAAGCCTTGAAGTCCTTCAGGTAGGCGGCTCCATGCTGGATGAAAATCTCGCGAAGCGCATCGATCCGGAAATGAAATGCAGGCTTCAGCAGGTTTTCGGCATGGCGGAAGGTCTGATTTGCTGCACTTCCCTGGATGATCCTGATCCTGTCATCCTCAGTTGTCAGGGGCGCCCCATTTCGGAGGCTGACGAAATTAGAATCGTTGACGAAGACGGAAACGATGTCGCTCAAGGAGAATTTGGAGAACTTCTTGTAAAAGGTCCCTATACGATTAACGGTTATTACAGAGCTCCTGAACAAAATCGCAAGCATTTTACTCTCGATGGTTATTATCGTTCCGGGGACAAGGCGAGAATAACGCCGGATGGGAATATCCAAATCGGCGGGCGCATCAAAGAGCAAATCAACCGGGCAGGGGAAAAAATCATGTCGGCTGAAGTAGAGTCCTATCTATGCGCCCATCCGGATATTAAAGACGCCGCATTGATTTCCATTCCCGATGATACCCTTGGAGAGAGAAGCTGTGCCTATTTGATAGCCGACAATAGGGAAATCAGTCTCGCGGATATTCATCTGTTTTTGTATGACATGGGAGTGGCTCGCTATAAAATGCCGGATCAAATCCAATTCATCGATTTCTGGCCGCTTACCGCCATTGGCAAGGTCGACAAGAACAAACTAAGAAAGCTGGCGGCGGAAGCTGACCGCAAAGCAGAAGAAGAAGATTCTCCGGCAACTTACCTTGAGGAAACCATCGATTTTGGGGGAGATGCTCATATTGCGGCAGCCCATCTTGCAGAGTCCGGTCTGTATGAAAACTATCTTCTCTATGAAAATGGGGATGAATTGTCTTTAGGTATGGGGATTCATGCCTTATTATCCGTTGATGCGAAACATACAACGCTAAAAACAGCTGAAAAAGGGCTGCAGTTTGAAAATGAGACACTAAGCGAAACCATTGACAAAGCCTTCTCGTCCGTTCCGCTTCAGAACTGGCGTGCTTATGGAACGGCCAATTTCGGGCTGTCTCGTTATAATCACAAACTGCCGCTGCTGTCTGAAGATCCATGCCTGCTGAAACTATTTATTCCTGAGGTCGAAGTGCGATTTACTGACGGCTCCATCTTGTTGCGAGCCTTGAGAGAAGACAGGTTGGAACAGTTCAGCCAACTTCTGAGGAACTTGCCGGAGATGGGACATTGCAATAGTATGGGCGATAACCTGGCCCAAAGAGTGGGCAAGCCGAAACTGGATGTTCCGGAGATAAGGACGCATGACGCTGCCTCATACATGAACATCGTGGCGGAAGCCGTAAAAGAAATTCAAGCACGAAAATATCAAAAAGTGATTTTGTCGAGAAAAATCCCGCTTCATCGGGATCTCGATATGGCGGCCAGTTATATTGCGGGCAGAAGGGTTAACACTCCGGCTAGATCATTTTTGCTTCGCCTCGATGGCTTGCATGCGGCCGGGTTCAGTCCGGAAACGGTTGTGGAAGTCGATAGTCTGGGCTGGGTCAGCACATTTCCGCTTGCGGGAACACGCGCAAGCGGATGCAGCAAGGAAGAAGGGGACAAGCTCAGAGATGAGCTGTTGAATGATCCGAAAGAGATTGCAGAGCATGCCGTTTCCGTAAAACTGGCGTTTGAAGAGCTGAAAAGTGTGTGCGACGCCGAAACGATTGCCATGAGTGATTTTATGTCCGTTATAAATAGAGGGACGGTTCAGCATATTGCTTCGAGATTGAAAGGGAAGCTCAAACCCGGCTGCAACTCTTGGCATGCTTTCAATGCCCTTTTCCCTGCGGTAACGGCTTCGGGCATACCCAAAAAAGAGTCCATCGATGCCATAGGAAGATTCGAGTCCCACCCCAGAAATCTCTACAGCGGCTGCGTCATGACTGTTGACAGCGACGGCGCCATGGACGCCGCTCTCGTGTTGCGATCGATTTATCAGCAAGATAAGAACGCATGGCTGCACGCTGGCGCAGGCGTAGTTGAGATGTCCTTACCGTCCAGAGAACTGGAGGAAACGTGTGAAAAGCTAAGCAGTTTTTCCAGACAGCTGATTGCGTCCAGCCGTGAAAGAGAGTACCAAAAGCAAGTATAGAGCCAATAAGAGGGAAAGGAGTGATTGTGATGAAACAACCGGTAAAAAACAGCCCGTCAATCGATATATCTCCATTGAGCTATGAAGATGTACGGATGCAGATTAAGAGCATGCTGCCTGCGCCGATCGATTTTGATGACGATCAGAACTTGATCGAACTAGGCTTGGATTCCTTGCAAATGATGAGGATGGTCAACAAGTGGCGGCGGAGCGGAGCGGCCGTTACGTTTTCCGAGCTGATCGCCGCGCCCCGCTTGCGTGAATGGTGGACTCTATTGAACAAACAGAATAAAGCGATTCGAGCAGCGTATACGGACGCAATAGGGATGGAAGGGCAAGAGGACGTGAAGGGCCCCTTTCCGCTTACGGATGTTCAGCATGCCTACTGGGTCGGTCGACGTGACGATCAGCCACTCGGCGGCGTGGGTTGTCATGCCTATTTGGAGCTCGATGGCAAGGACGTTGAACCTGAGCGCCTGGAATCGGCCTGGGGACAATTACTGATGCATCATGCCATGCTGCGCGCAAAATTTTTGCCGGATGGACAGCAGGAAGTAATGGATGATCCATTTGCAAAAGCGCTGTTCGTGCATGACTTGCGTTCTTATCCGGAGGGCGAACTCGCCCTGGAGTTAGAGCGCATACGCGCCCGATTATCGCATCGCCGTTTGGCCGTAGAGAAGGGGCAGGTTGCCGGGCTTGAACTTAGCTTGCTGCCAGGGGGCCGTACTCGTCTACATTTTGATATCGATTTGCTTGTAGCCGACGTGCAAAGCCTGCACATCATTTTGCGAGATTTGGCTGCAGCCTATGCTCGCGGTTGCCGGCCCGCGGCGCCGATCAACTGGAAGTTTGCTGACTATGTGAAGCGAGAAGCTGAGCGCCGGGCTTCAGACAAACGAGAAGCCGCTCAATATTGGAAGGGGCGTCTGTCAACCCTGCCTGCGGCTCCCGGATTACCGTTGAAGGAGAAGCCGGAGGCGATAAAGTCACCTATATATAATAGAAGAAATTATTTCGTGACAAGGGAAAATTGGTCGCTGTTGCAGCAACGATCCGCAGCTTATCAAGTCACGCCCGCGATGGTGCTGTTAACCGCTTATGCGGAAGTCCTTGACCGATGGAGCACCCATTCGCAATTCCTCATTAATATACCCTTATTCGATCGCCACACCGAGCAAGCCGGCATTGAAGAGGTTGTCGCCGATTTTACCAACTTGCTTTTGCTCGCCGTGGAGTGCAGTTCCCGCCAATCGTTTGTGGAGCGGGTGCGAAGCGTTCAGGCGCAGTTCCATCAGGATGTGGCCCATGCGGCTTATTCCGGAGTGCAAGTTCAACGGGATCTGGCGCGTGTCCGCCAGGGAGAACGGGATTTCGCGCCTGTCGTGTTCGCTTGCAACTTAGGCACTCCGCTCGTTAATGAGGAATGCCGCCATACTCTGGGCAAGCTCTCTTATATGATCTCGCAAACTCCGCAGGTATGGCTTGATTTTCAGACCTATGAAATGGATGGCGGCCTGTTATTGGCGTGGGATGCCGTTGATCAAATGTTTCCCGCCGGTTTGATTGATAGCATGTTTACTGCCTATACCCAACTGATGGACTGGCTGGTGGCGGATAACAATGACTGGCACTCTTCGCCGGATATTGTGACTGCTTCCGATCGTCATAGGCGGGACTGGGAAGCGGAAGTGTCCCTTCCGCAACCGGCCCAATGTTTGCACGCGTCATTTTTTGATGTTGCTGCCGGGAATCCATATGGAACCGCACTTATAGACAGTCGGTCAAATACAACTTATTCATATGGAGAACTATCCCAATACGCATTGCGGGTGGCGTCCTTCCTCAAGAAAAAAGGGATTAAGGAGGGCGATCCTGTGGCCGTCACTTTGCCACGGGGAATCGAACAAATCGCTGCAGTGATTGGCATCTTGGCAATCGGGGCCTGTTATGTCCCGATCGGCATCGAACAGCCATCCGCCCGTCGTGCGCGCATTCATCACAAAGCAGACATTCGTTACGTGCTTACCGATGAGGAACAAGCTCGAACCTTGGACTGGCCCGCCGGCGTCGTCGTGCTGAATATCGCCGGAGCAGCCAACTCAACTCCGTTGGCGGAGCCCGTAGAAATATCTCCGAATCGTGTGGCCTATATCATATTCACTTCCGGTTCCACAGGAGAACCGAAAGGAGTTGAAATTAGCCACTGCGCGGCATGGAATACGATTTCAGACATCAATCGCCGCTATACAGTCAGCCGAACCGATCGGATATTAGCGGTTTCATCCCTGGATTTCGATCTTTCCGTCTATGACATATTCGGGCTGCTGAGCGCGGGAGGATCGGTTGTGCTGATTACGGAAGACACGCGGCGTGATGCCGCGCATTGGTTCAAGCTGCTCAACCAATATCAGGTCACGATATGGAATTCAGTGCCTGTGCTCCTTGATATGCTGCTGATAGCTGCGGAAAGTGAGCGGCGCAGCATGCTGCCGCTACGTCTCACGATGCTGTCCGGCGACTGGATTGGACTGGATCTGCCTGCGCGGCTGCAACGAGCGGCTGAACATGCTCGACTGGTTGCAATGGGGGGAGCGACAGAGGCTTCGATCTGGTCTAATGCTTTTGATGTTACTGTACCGTTGCCTGTAGAATGGGCGTCCATTCCGTATGGCCGTCCATTGGCCAACCAGACTTATCGGGTTGTGGACGGCAAGGGGAGGGATTGCCCCGACTGGGTAGCCGGAGAACTGTGGATTGGCGGTGCCGGTGTCGCGCAAGGATATCGGGGAGACCCTGAGCTTACCGCGGAGCGGTTTGTCAGTTGGAACGGTTCCCGCTGGTACCGAACCGGCGATCTGGGACGATATTGGCCGGATGGCAATATCGAGTTTCTGGGGCGGAAAGATTATCAGGTCAAGTTAAGAGGCCACCGCATTGAACTGGGCGAGATTGAAACGGCATTGAAGCAGTATCCGGGTGTGCGAGATGCCGTGGTCGCGACAGCGGGCGATCCGCGGGGACATAAACATCTTGTCGGCTATGTGGTTGCCGATCAGGACAGCGGGTCGTCTTGTTTTGATATCGAGAGCGCTGATCCGGAACAGATCCGCGACCTTTGGACCGCTGTGGTCGATGCGGGACGCAAGCAGGCTTGGGAGGCTATTCCCCAAGAGATCACATCAGAGGAGCTTACAGCGTTTAGGGAACATGTCGATCGCTTGAGCACTCGTTATATTTGCCGTGCTCTGACGCAAGTGGGCGCTTTTCTTCAGCCGGGAGAGCGATACACGCTTGAGACGTTGATGCAGCGTTGCGGAATTCAACACCGCTATCGTGAACTGGTCAAACAGTGGCTTGGCACTTTGGAAGGCGAAGGATGGTTGGAAAAAGACGGCACGAACGCCTACGTTAATACCCAAATGTTCCCGGCGGAGCCATCCGAAACCTTAATTGAAAACGGGGCATATTCGGCATTGGAACGACATGCGCAAGGCATTTTGCGCTATTTGCAGCAGATCGGCAACTGCAGCGCCGGCCTGTTAACGGGCAAAATCGACCCGTTGGCGCTTTTCTTTGCGGACGATCTGTCTCTGTCGCCGGATGATCTGATGCAAAGCCTGCCGGGAACAGACTACAGAAACGGCATTGCAAGAAAGATGGTAGAAGCGATCGCTCAAGGTCCTTCCAGGCCTGAACCGATACGGGTGTTGGAAATCGGAGCGAGAAACAAGGAGTTCACCGAGTCTGTGTTGGCTTTACTAGCGCCTGAAGAGACCATCTACACATGCACGGATCATTCTGCCTTCTTCATCAATGCGGCGAAACAGCAATTGAAACCTGCTTCGTTCGTTCAATATCAGCTGTTGGATGTCGGACAGCATCCACAGGCTCAGGGATATGATGCGCATCGTTATGACGTCATTATCGCGTCCAATTCCTTGCACCGCGCGCGGAATATCGGAACCGCGCTGGGGCATATTCAATCCTTGTTGGCTCCCGGAGGGTTGCTGATAGTGCTGGAGATGACGAGCAACAGCCGTCTGCAGCAAATAAGCACAGGATACCTCGAAGAAGGCTTTACTCGCTTTGAAGATGAACGACTTGCAGAACGCCTGCCGCTTCTTTCTGTGGAAACATGGGAAAAGCTGCTGCACACGCAACAATTCGCTGAAGTCGCAGCCTTCCCGGAGCATGGCGATCCAGCCAGCAGATTCGGACAGCATGTCATAGTAGCTCAAGCGCCTTGCCATATCAAACGCTTTCAACCGGAAAAGCTGTCTCGTTTTTTAAGCCGGAAGTTGCCTGAATATATGGTTCCATCTGCTTTTATTTCTTTAAACGAGCTGCCGCTTACGGCTAACGGCAAGGTGGACCGGCAAGCGCTGCCAACCCCTGATTACCTGATCAAGGCCAATTCGGAAAAAGTGTATACAGCTCCACGGACGCCGATCGAACAAACGTTGGCGGCGATATGGGGCCGCATTTTTGACATGGGGCAAGTCGGGATTAGCGACAACTATTTCGAATTGGGAGGGGACTCGTTAATCGCGACCAAGCTAAGCGCCATTGTGCGCAGTACGCTTGAGGTGGAGCTATCGCTCGGCATGATATTTGAAAGTCCGACCATCGCGGCACTGGCTGAACGCGTTCAGGCGCTTATGGAAGAGAACCCGGAAACGTCCGGATCTGATTCCGGATTGCCCCAGATCGTTCCGGATCCCGGACAGCGGCATCTTCCTTTTCCGCTGACCGATATTCAACAAGCGTATTGGGTTGGCCGCAGCGGCGTTTATGCATTGGGCAACGTATCCACCCATTGTTATTTCGAGATTGAAGGCGTTGATCTGGATCTTGAACGGATTAATAGAGCTTGGCAGCGTCTGATCGATCATCACGACATGATGAGGGCTGTCATTATGCCCGGCGGTCAACGCCAGACCATTTTGGAGCAGGTTCCTGCCTACCATATCAGCATATTGGATTTGCATGGCAAAGATCTGGAAGAGTCCGAGGTTGAACTGAAAATGGTTCGGGAAGAGATGTCACATCAGGTTCTCTCTACCGACCAATGGCCATTGTTTGATGTGCGGGCATCTTGTTATGGAGAAGATCGCGTTCGCCTTCATATTAGCTTTGACAACTTGATCTTTGATGGGTGGAGCATGTTCCACCTTCTAAGCGAATGGTCCAGGCTCTACCATGATCCAAATGCCCAACTGCGCTCCCTTGATTTATCATTCCGGGACTATGTGTTGGCGCTGGAACTCCTCAAACAATCGGATGCCTATCGACATGACGAGGAATATTGGTTTGACCGTTTGCCCGACTTGCCGCCGGCTCCCGATCTGCCTCTGGCTCAACATCCAGACTCGCTTTCCGAGCAGCGGTTCAGCCGTTTGGATGCCAAGTTGGATCGCCATACCTGGGAGCAACTCAAGCGGCGGTCGGCGGAAGCGGGACTCACTCCTTCCGGAATATTGTTGACGGCGTATGCCGAAGTTCTCGGCGTATGGAGCAAGCGTCCTCGCTTTACGATCAACCTGACCCAATTCAATCGGCTGCCGTTGCACTCGCAAGTTCATGATATTGTAGGTGATTTTACGTCGTTGACCTTGCTGGCCGTGGATCAAACGTCAGGCAAGACATTTTTGGAACGGGGCCGGAATTTGCAGCAGCAGCTGTGGCGGGATTTGGATCACCCTTATGTGGGCGGGGTGCAAATCCAGCGCGAATTAGCGAAACAAAGCGGGAAGCATCACGGGGTGGCGATGCCGGTTGTGTTCACGAGCGCTCTGGGCGTCGACCAGTGGGGCGGAGACGATTCCGGCGGAAAGTGGCTGGGCAAACTCGTCTACAACATTACGCAAACGCCGCAAGTATGGCTGGATCATCAGGTGGTCGAGCAAGATGGGGAGCTGCTCTTGATTTGGGATGCGGTAGAAGGACTATTCCCGGAAGGTCTCCTTGCCGATATGTTTGCAGCCTACCGTCATCTTCTGCAGCGTCTGGCCGAGGAAGACACGGCGTGGCGGGAAGCGGCGCCGAGCCTCGTATCCGTTCCCCGGCTTGAAGCAAGAATCGAGGCCAACCATACGGATGCGCCCGTATCTTCGGATACGCTCACCCGTTTATTTGATAAACAGGCTTCCCTGCATCCGGCTCGGCCGGCAGTCATTGCTTCCGGCCGCACATTGACCTATGAGGAGCTGTCTTGCCTTGCCGCAGAGGTGGGGCATCTCTTGCGGACCAAGGGGGCGCAGCCCAATACACTGGTCGCAGTCGTTATGGAGAAAGGCTGGGAGCAGGTTGCGGCAGTGCTCGGGATTCTGAAGTCCGGAGCCGCTTATCTGCCGGTAGATCCGGATCATCCCGAGGAGAGGCGTTGGCAGCTTCTGCGGGATGGCCGTATCAATATCGTTCTCACCCAGTCCTGGCTGGAAGAGAGATTGAATTGGCCCGGGGGCATCGAGCGATTGGCTGTAGATCGGATGACGTCAAGGGATAAGGCAAGCTACCCGCTGGAGCCCGCAGAGCAGCCGGAGGATTTGGCCTACGTCATTTATACCTCGGGGTCGACGGGTTCGCCCAAGGGGGTCATGATCGACCATCGGGGCGCAGTCAACACCATTCTGGATGTGAACAATCGTTTTTCCGTGGGGCCGGAAGACCGGATATTGGCGCTCTCCAACTTGAATTTCGATCTTTCGGTGTATGACATGTTCGGCATGTTTGCGGCCGGAGGAACGGTGATCGTGCCTGAAGCGGACAAAGCGAGAGATCCCGCCCGTTGGCTTGAACTGATGGAGCAAGAGCAAATCACGGTGTGGAATACGGTTCCGGCCTTCATGCAGATGCTGTTGGAGCATGCCTCCAGCAGAGAGATCGTGATGCCGCAATCCCTTCGCCTGGTTTTGTTAAGCGGCGATTGGATCCCTGTGGATCTGCCGGACAAGATTAAGGCTCATGTTCATGGCGTCCAGGTGATCGGTTTGGGAGGGGCTACGGAGGCTTCGATCTGGTCCAACCTCTATCCGATTCAGGAAGCCGATCCGGGCTGGAAAAGCATTCCTTACGGCCGTCCGATGGCCAACCAGCGCTACTATGCGCTTAACGAATGGATGGAGGATTGCCCGGTCTGGGTGCCGGGTCAGCTTTATATCGGCGGGATTGGTCTTGCCAAGGGCTACTGGAATGATGAGGCCAAGACCAGGGAGAGGTTTATCCATCATCCCCGCACAGGCGAACGTCTTTATTGCACAGGTGACTTGGGACGTTATTTGCCGGATGGCAGCATAGAGTTCCTGGGACGGGAAGACTCTCAGGTGAAAATCAGGGGACATCGCATGGAGCTGGGCGAGATCGAAACTGCGCTGAAGCGGCATGACGGGGTTAAGGAAGCCATAGTTGCCATATCTGGCCAATCGGCCGGGGATAAGCGCTTGGTCGGTTATGTGGTGCTTGACCATGACAAGGGATCGGAGCTGCTCGACACCAAGCGCGCAGATCCTGCCGTCTGCGCATCAAGGCGGCAGGCAATCAAGCGTGCCGGACAACTGCAAGGCTCGCAAATTCCGGCTTCCATCGATGTGGAGGCGGTCTCTCTTTTCATGGAGGATGCAGATCGTTTAAGTATGGCGTACATTCGTCGCACTTTGCATGACATGGGCATTTTTTCACGTGCAGGAGAGCAATATTCCATCGATGAGCTGATGCGCCGCTTTCAGATCCGCCCCCGCTACCGGACGCTCGTACTCCACTGGCTGAATATGCTGATGGAGGAGGGACTGTTGGAAAAAAACGAAGCCGGGATTTATCGGAATCACCGTTCTTTACATGAAGAACTGCCTGATTACATCCCGGAGAGCGGACAAAAAGAATCTCCGCTCTTATCGAAAGAGGCAGCGGCGCTCGACACCTTTTTCCGGCGCGAAAGCTCATCATTTACGGGTCTGCTTACAGGCGAGATCGATCCGCTTGAGCTTTTCCTGACGAATGATTCCTCTATGACACCGGAAGGCTTGAGCCAGTTCAACCTTGCGCGGGAGTATGACATCAACCTTGCGCGGGAGGTCTTCAGCGCCATTATAAATGGTTATCCGCACGATCAAGAGGTGCGGGTGCTGGAAATCGGAACGAGGGCGGGAAGCCTGACGGATACCCTTGTGTCTCTTTTGCCTGCAGATAGGGGCCGGTACCTGTATGCCGATGAGTCCTCGTTCTTCATAGACAGGGCAAAAGAGAAATGGGGGGAAGCGGCGCCACTTGAATACGGCTTGTTCGATATGAACAAACCGCCGCTCCGGCAGGGATATGAGCTCCATCAATTCGATGTGATTGTGGCGGATAATACGCTGCATCGCACCCGAAATATGGGGACGACACTGCAATATTTAAAGCAGATGCTGGCGCCCGGAGGATTTCTGTTCTTGATTGAAGCAACACGCAACAGCCGCTTCATGCTGGCGACCGTCGCGTTTTTCGAGGATGGATTCAGCCATCTTGAGGACGAGCGGAACACGGACCATCTTCCTTTAATCGCAGCGGAAAAATGGCGCGAGGTGTTAGATAAACAGGGATTCTCAAACGCGATGGCGTTCCCGGAAAGCGGACACGCCGCAGAGCAATTCGGCCGGCACTTGATCGTAGCGCAGGCGCCTGAAGCGGTCAGGGAATTCCAGCCGGAACATTTGTCCGCCGCCATGCGGCGCAAGCTGCCTGATTACATGGTGCCGACCGCGTACGTGCTGCTGGATGACCTGCCTCTGTCCGCCAACGGGAAAATAGACCGAAAAGCGCTAGCGGAACTTGGCAGGGAAAAAGAGATCGTGCCTAAAAAAACGCACGTCGCCCCTTCCACGGAGACGGAAATGAAAATAGCGAGTGTGTGGGAAGAGATATTCAATTGTAATCAGATAGGAATTTACGACAGCTTTTTTGCATTGGGAGGGGATTCGTTACGCGCCATTCAATGCATCAATCTTCTAAAAGAGCGATACCGGATCGATGTGACTTTGCATCATCTGTTCGAGGCTCCGAATATTCATCTGCTTGCCCGGTTCATCGAGGCGGGCGCTTCGGCCATGGAAGCAGCGGCCGGGGATTATGATGAAGGAACCATATGACTATCTTGTTCGGCCAAGTTGTGCGTGCAGACACCTTGCAATGACAAAAAAATGCGAGTCTTGAAGCCTCGCCGTCTTCAAGGAGAATGCACAAGGTATTGAGATGTCCTGAAAGAAGATCGTCCTTGTCTTCTCTTTGGAGGCGAGCGAAGCAAGCAGATGAAGAAGGAGGACAACATTGGATAAGAAAACGATTGGCATCCTCGGAGCCACCGGATATGTAGGCAGAGGAGCGGTTCGGGCGATGCTCGCTTTCACGGAATACCGTATTCTGATCGGCGGCCGGAACGAGGAACGGGTCCGCCATCTTTTTCCGATGATGGAACAAAAAATCGGCTGCTTGCAAGTGGATGTGCACAACAGGGATCAGCTTCACCGCTTTTGCGGCAAGTGCGATATCGTCATCAATTGTGCAGGACCTTCTAAGCAGATTGCAGATACGGTTGCGGCTGCATGTATAGAACAGGGAGTTCATTACGTAGATGTTTCGGGAGATGAGCATCTCTATGAGCAATTGATGAAGAGAAAACAGGAAATAGAAGAGAAGGAACTGTCAATAGTCATCTCTGCCGGGGTATACCCTGGTTTATCCGAAATCTTCCCGGCTTACGTCGCTGAAACCTATTTTGATGATATCGATGCGCTCGAACTCTTTTTTGCGGGCCAAGGCGGATTTTCCTTAAATGCGGCCTACGACATTGTATGCAGTATAGAAGAAGATACCGGGTTGGGAATGACCTATTGCAAACATGGCGAAGCCCAAAAAATGGACGGCCCGTTTCATAGAAACTACTCACTGCCTTTCCCTGCGGGCAAACGTGATACGTATCCGGTTCTAAACCGGGAATTCCAACAAATGGCCAGACAAAATAAAATGAAATCTGCTTACTTTTATAACACTTATCCAAACCATTCGGTACTAAACCAATTTGTGATGATTAAGGCTTTGGAACAATATAAAACCGAAGAACAGAAAAGAGCGTCCGCCAAGGCACTGACAGAACAATTCGAAGCAAACAATAAAGAAGCGAATGCTTTCACCATGTTTCATCTGATCGCAAGCGGCAGCAAACACGGCAAACCGTTGAGGCTGGTTGCAAATCTGCTGTCTCAAAACGATTGGAATACATTATCCGGTATTCTGGCAGCCCATGCCGCCAAATCGATTATGGAAGAAGACGAAAAAAAATCCGGCTGTTTCTTTGTGGCTGAAGCCGTGCAAGCTGCAAAATTGATCGGTGAATTGTCTGAGCGCCATATTGTCATCGAACATACATTTACGGAATTCAAGCAGGGGTGAAATATGAAAAGGAATAATAGATTGCGAACCGTGGTATGCGGCTCCAGATTCGGACAGTTCTACCTTGAAGCCTTGCAAGCACTGCCGGAACAGTTTGAATTGGCCGGTTTGTTGGCAAAAGGCAGCGAGCGCTCCCAAAAATGCGCAGACCGTTACGGAATTCCTCTGTATACAGAGGCCGAGCAGCTTCCCGATGACATTGACCTGGCCTGCGTCGTACTGCGGTCCGGAGTCATGGGCGGCAGCGGTACCGAGGTATCGCTCCAACTCCTCGCACGCGGGATTCACGTTGTGCAAGAGCAACCGGTTCATCATAAGGATTTGGCCGCATGCCTAAGAGCGGCGCGGCAACACGGGGCGCATTTTCAGATCGGCGATCTGTATGTGCATTTGCCCGCCGTGCGCCGATTCATTGCTTGCGCCCGCGCAATGCTGGAACAGCAACGAGCGCTTTACCTGGATGCCGCCTGTGCCACTCAAGTTTCCTTCCCGATGATGCATATTCTGCTGGAAGCATTGCCGGCCATTCGTCCATGGAAGATGAACCATATGATGAAGGATGAAGGGCCCTTTCAAGTGTTAACCGGATTGCTGGGACAGATTCCGATTACAGTAAGAGCCCATAATGAAGTCGATCCGCAAGATCCGGACAACTACCTCCACTTGCTGCATCACATCACGATTGGTGTGGAAGGCGGAAGTTTATCGCTTGTGGATACCCATGGTCCTGTCGTTTGGCATCCTCGCCTGCACGTTCCGGATTATGACAACATTCCCGGCGAGCTGTCAACCGAGCCGCCAGCGCATTTACTTGCCTATAGCACCCAAATACTCGGGCCGTCGGCTCCCATAAGCTATAAGGAGATCCTCTTGCGACAGTGGCCGCAGGCCATCGGTCGAGATCTATTGGCGATGAGAAACATGATTCTGGGAAATGAGGCTGCGGATACAAGAGCGCAGCAGGAGCTTCTGTGTTCCCGCCAATGGCACGAGTTGACCCATGCATTGGGCTATCCGGTCTTGCGATCGAATCGCAGTCATCAGCCGCTATCGGTAGATAGATTAATAGAAGCAGCTTCAACCATAGTTGAAGACGTGGTGGAGCGCTCTGAGCCGGCTTTTTCTGCCAATACGGAAAGCGATGTTTTTACTTGCACAGCCTCTGCCGAGGGTGAGATTCAAGATATGGATGCCGGGCAAGTGAGAGAGTGTATAGAGCGACTGGATGAAGCGGCTCTGGCTTCCATGCTGTTTGCTCTGCAATCACAGGGTGCGCTGACAGCGACGGAACATGAATACAGCGAGGCTGAACTTTTCTCTGTCTTGAAGGTCGCGCCTCGCCATCGGCACGTAATTGGCCGTTGGCTGCAGATCCTGACAGAACGCGGGTATCTCAAACAACACGAGGGTTATTTTCAATGCACAGATCCAGTTACGCTAGACAGAGTAAGCCGAAGTTGGGACTTAGCGAAGAAGGCATGGAATGGCAAGCTGGGTTCTCCTGTCATTATCGACTATCTCATGAGCAATGCGGAGCAGCTCCCACAGCTCATGAGCGGCGCGCAGCAAGCTGCGCTGTTATTATTTCCCGAGGGCCGCATGGATGTCGCCCATGCCCTGTATCGCGATACGAAAATGGCGCGGTACCTGAACAAGTCCGTGGCGGAAGCCGTAATCCGCATTGCCGCCGGCAAACGAGCTGCATCTAACGGCCCATCGAAAGACTCCTTGCGCATTGTGGAGATTGGCGCAGGTACTGGGGCAACTACCGCTGCAGTCGTTCAGCGGTTGCAAACTTTAGTATCGGAAGGGCTTCGGCCGGAATATTTGTTTACCGATATATCTCATTTTTTCCTTGCGGCGGCTCGCGAACGCTTCAAAGATTGCCCGTGGATGCATTTTCAAATTATCGATATGGATCAGGGCCTTATGGGGCAGGGGCTGACACCGGAAAGCGCAGATATCGTCATTGCGGCGGGTATGCTTAACAATGCGCGCGACACGGATAAAGTGATACAAGGTCTTATGCAAAGTCTCGTCCCCGGGGGATGGATGCTAATAACAGAACCCATACGGGAATTTACGGAAATGTTAATTTCACAAGCTTTTATGATGACTCGTCCCGAGGACGACAGGCAGCGCAGCAACACAACCTTCATGTCCGTCAAACAATGGCTGGATGTATTCTATCAGGCAGGCGCCCGGGAGGTCGCGGCATTGCCGGATGAACAACATCCGCTCGCTCCTCTGGGACAAAAACTATTTGTAGTGAGGAAGGGAACAGATGCTGAAATGCAGCCACATTTTGTGTAGGGTAAACAATATTGCCCATGCTGTCCGAGATTACGAGGCGCTTGGATTTTCGATGCAGTGGGGCAGTGCTCCGGAGAGGGCGCACAATGCCTTATTGTGGTTCGAGGAAGGACCGTTTATTGAATTCTTTCAAATTCCTAAACGATTAACGTATCTCATTCCGCCGCTAGGTTTGATTTACGGGCAGGTTGCAAGAAAACGTTGGACTCACTGGGCCAAGTCTGCTGAAGGCTGGTGTGATGTTGCGCTGGAACCGGCAGATCGTGAGAGGGAGAGGACCCAAGAGGACGGAATAGACGATGGCCGGGACTTGACCGCGATCAAGTCGGCTATCGCCCAGGCGGGAGTTTCCACGTCCCGTGTCATTCACGGCAAGAGAACACGCCCGGATGGATTACAAGTGAAATATAGTCTTTTTGCAACGGAGCCGATTGGCTTGCCGTTTGTCGTGTCTGCTTACGACCCTCCCCAGCGCCCTGAAAAGATAGAACATCCGAATGGAGCGACCGGAGTGGAGTGGGTCAGAATGGAAGTGGCTGAACACCATCTCCGTTCCTTTCAGGCCCTGTCCGCAGGAGACAAGTGGCTGAAAACGGAGTCTGCGTCACAAACAAGAGTGCTCGAAGTATGTCTTGCCGGCCTGAACAAAAATCTGGATGCAAAATTGCTGCACGGCGCTGCATTTACGACTACATCAAGCTCAAGAAAAACAGGAGTGTGAAGATATGTCCCAAAATCTTACTATCAATAGTTCCGAGCTGCTAAGGCGGCTCCGAAGAGAAGGAATGTTTCTATGGGAGGAGAATGGGAGCCTGCGTTACAGGGCGCCCAGTGGAACGCTTAAAGACAATGATTTACAGGCTCTCAGAGATCACAAAATGGCTCTCCTGGATATATTGCGGGCAGAAGCCAAACCGGTCACCGTCACCCCTGATCCGGAGTCTCGATTTGAACCTTTCCCGCTTACTGATGTGCAGTCCGCTTATTTGTTGGGGCGCCGTGAGTCATTTGGTTATGGGGGCGTAGCTTGCCACATTTACATGGAACTCAACTATCCCGAGCTTGACCCCAAACGGACAGAATCCGTCTGGAAGCAACTGATCTCGCGCCACGATATGCTGCGGGCGATTGTGGATCACAACGGACACCAGCAAGTCATGAAGAGCGTGCCGCACATGGAAGTGGCTTATACCGACACAAGCGGTTGGGAAGAGCAAAAGGCGGAAGCGAAGCTTGATGAGATTCGGGAAGATATGGGGCATCGCATTTACGAAACGAATCGTTGGCCTTTATTTGATATTGCAGTCACCAAAGCGCGCGATCATGCTATCCTTCATCTTTCCATGGAATTTCTCATTGCCGATTGGGCGAGCATTTGGCTGCTTTTATCGGAATTTGAGACGCTTTACAAGGAACCGGAGCGGCCATTGCCTGATATTAGCCTCCGTTTCCGCGATTATCTGCTGGCCGAACGCAGCTTGCGGGAAAGCACGGCTTATGATGCTGATAAAGATTATTGGCTCCAACGGGCCGATACGTTGCCGCCAGCGCCGGATCTGCCCCTGGCCAGACAACAGCATAACCCCGGCACGGCACGCTTCCGGCGCCGCTTTCTTCGACTGGACCCACTTGCCTGGGAGGGGCTTAAACAACAAGCCCAAAAACGAGGGTTGACACCAACCGCTGTCGTGATGACGGCTTATGCCGCCGTTATCGAGAGATGGAGCCGGAATAAACAGTTTTGTCTCAATCTGACGTTGCTGAATCGGCTGCCGCTGCATGCCCAGGTCCATGATATTGTCGGTGATTTCACGTCCGTTAACTTGCTCGCTGTAGATGGGGGAGTCGGGCAAGCCTTTCATGAACGCGCCAGGACTTTGCAAAAACAGTTGTTTGAAGATTTGGACCATCGCCTGTATTCCGGCGTGGAAGTGCTGCGTGAAGTTGCGCGCAGGCGGGGACGGGAAGCCGCTTTAATGCCAGTGGTGTTTACAAGCGCAATCGGTCTGGTTGAGCCGGCTCAAGGCAACCCGCTAATAGGCACAATCGGGGGCTACGGAATCAGCCAGACGCCGCAGGTGTTCATCGATTGTCAGGCCATGGACAGCTTGGACGGGCTCCAGGTCAATTGGGATGTGCGCGAAGGCATCTTCCCTGAAGGGATGATTGACGATATGTTTGCTGCCTTTGAGCAATTGCTGCGTTCATTGGCCCAGTCGAATCCAATCTGGGACACGGGCGAAGCCGTGCCATTGCCTGCCTGGCAGTTAACGGAACGACATCACTCCAACGCCGCAACAGCACCCGTGCCGAATCAACCCTTGCATGAGCGGGTGCTGGCACAGGCAATGGCAACTCCGGATCTCCCTGCCGTCATTGACGGCGAAGGACAAGTCACTTACGGAGAGCTAGTCAAACGGGCCGCAGCAGTGGCTGAAAAATTACGAGCGCTGGGTTGCGCAGCCCAAGACCGGGTGGCCGTCGTTATGGATAAATGCGCGCATCAAGTGGCCGCAGTATTGGGAGCATTGTCGGCTGGAGCGGTCTACCTTCCCATTGATACGAAGCAACCGGAATTGCGGCGCTTGGCGATGCTGGAGCAAGCAGATGTCCGCTTTGTTTTGACGTGTTCGACAACTCCGCTCGAATGGCCGGGCCGATTCGTAACCATTGCAGTGGATCAATTAGAGCCCGCGACGAACAATATGCTTGCATCGGGTGGGGATCCGGACGTGCCTGCTTACATCATTTACACCTCAGGTTCCACCGGACAGCCTAAGGGAGTTGTCATCAGCCACCGTGCAGCTGCCAACACCATTGCCGATCTGAACCGCCGCTTCAACATCAACCAAGGCGACAGGGTGCTGGGGCTTGCGCAACTGAGCTTTGATCTGTCCGTCTACGATATGTTTGGCCCCCTATCGGCGGGTGGCGCTTTAGTGTATCCACGTGCCGATCGGCTCACCGATCCGTCTCACTGGGCTGAGCTAATAAGCAAACATGAAGTTACCGTGTGGAATTCTGTGCCGGCCTTGATGCAAATGCTGATCGCATATGTAAACTCCGAGCCAAATATAACCTTGCCCAAATTGCGTTTGGCCCTGCTTTCCGGAGACTGGATTCCGCTGACTTTGCCTGATATGATTGCCAAGCGGTTGCCCGCTTTGCAGGTCGTCTGTCTGGGCGGAGCCACCGAAGCATCCATCTGGTCGATTTACCACATCTATCAAGGTCTTGAGGCGGATTGGCACAGCATTCCTTACGGGCGTCCGCTCGCCAACCAAGGATTCCGGGTGCTGGACTCCCGGATGCGTGATTGTCCGGTATGGGTATCCGGGGAGTTGTATATTTCCGGGCATGGTTTATCCGACGGTTATTTGGCCGATCAAGCAACGACTCGTGAGCGGTTTGTGTTGCACCCGGCGGACGGGCAGCGCCTGTACCGCACCGGTGACTTGGGCCGGTACACTCCCGGCGGCGAAATTGAGTTTCTTGGCCGCGAAGATCATCAGGTTAAAATCAAGGGGCACCGGATCGAACTCGGAGAAATTGAATCGACCCTGCTCCAGCACCCTGCCGTTGCCGCAGCCGGAGTGGTGGTCGACGGTGCGGGCGATGATAGAGCGCTGCTGGCTGCCGTGGAAACAGCCCGCAAGAAAAAGCGGAATATAGATGAAGAAACATTTGAATTTGACAGCCTGGTTAACGGCATCGATGAACAGGCATGTGAAGCGTCTGATGAGATCGGCAGGGCGGAGATCGAGTCGGCGACTGCGGCCCTCGATCAAGCGGTTCTCAACTCGATGTTGGTTGCGCTGCAGAAGTTAGGGCTGTTCGCCAATGGCGGAACCTGTTCCATGGAAGATATTCTGCAACGCGGCGGAATCGTTCCTCGCTTCCATTGGTTAGTTCGGCGATGGATCGCAAGGCTAACGGAGGCAGGGCTGCTGGCGGAACATCCCGCTCAACATTTTAGCTGTCCTCGGCAACCGGACGGGACCCAATTAAACGAGTATTGGAAACTGGCGGAGGCATTCTGGACGAAAAAGCTTGGTTCATCGGGATTTACTACTTACGTGCGCAGCAATGCCGAACAATTGTCAGAACTGCTGAGCGGACAGCAGGATGCCGTGTCCCTGCTGTTCCCGGAGGGCAAGCTCGACCATGTCCGAGCCTTGTACGTCGATCATCTCATGGCCAACTATCTCAATCATTGCATTTGCACACTCTTGACACGTATTGCCAAGACTCATCCAGGCCAAACGCTGCGGATTTTAGAGGTGGGTGCGGGCACGGGGGCAACGACGGAAAAAGTGCTGCAATCCCTGAACGGCTTTGAAGTGGAGTATGTTTTTACAGATGCTACTCCCTTTTTTATCCCAGGTGCCAAATCCCGGTTCACGCAATTCCCGGGGGTTCGCTTCGGTATTTTTGATGTCGATCAGGACTATCGAGCGCAGGGGCTGGCCCCGAACAGCTTTGATGTCGTGCTGGCCGCCGGTGTACTGGAAAATGCCCGGGACATTCCGTCAAGCCTGAACAGGTTAACCGAACTCATCAGTCCCGGAGGGTGGCTCGTATTTACGGAACCGACAGAGGAACACTTATGGATACTGGCTTCGCAGGCGTTTATGATGACGGAACCGGGTGACCGCTTGCGAGAAGATACTTCCTACTTGGACCGGGGGGAATGGATACGGCTACTAAAAGAATACGGGGATGAGCCGGTACTATCTCTGCCTGCGGAGGAGCACAACCTTTCCGCTCTCGGCTTTCACCTGTTTGCCAAGCGCTTGAAACAGGACCGGCTGCCGGTAAGCGTGTCAGAGTTGGAACGCTTTCTCTCATCCCGTCTCCCCGCACATATGCTTCCTTCGCACCTGCAGGTTGCCGATGCGCTGCCGCTGACGGGAAATGGCAAGATCGATCGGCGCGAGTTGGCCACATGGCGGCCTAGACCGGCCATAGACCATTCCAACATGGAATCGGATGAGGGAAGTGCAGACACGCTGGAGGCGCAGCTTGCCCAGTTATGGGCCGAAGCATTGGGGATCCCCGGTATAGGAAGGTTGCAAAGCTTCTACGAACATGGCGCCGATTCGCTCATTATGGCGCAGGTGGCAGGGAAGCTGCGCGACCAATTGGCTGCAGATCCCTCGCAAGGAGATATTCCCTATGATGCATTGCTCAGGCAAATGCTCAACTATCCTACTGTCGCTGCATTGGCGGAATTTATGCGTTCTCACCTTCAAGAGCCAGAACGCACGGCTGACGGCCCTTTGCCAGATTTGCAAGGGAACTCGTCATCCTCAAGCAATGCCGTGCTCACTCCTTACGGAGGAGGGGAGACGGGACCGCTTCGAGTGGTGTTCCACGCCGGCCTCGGGACAATGAACTGTTTCCGTTTGCTCTTGGAGCGTATGAAAGAGCAGAACTTAGGGCCTGTCGTTGGAATTACAGTAGCGGACATGGAGAAGTATTGCGAGGTTGAACCTTCCGAACTTATCGAGCGGCTTGCAGATGATTATGCCGGGCGCCTATTGGACAGCGGCCACAAGCAAATGCAGCTTATCGGTTATTGCTTAGGCGGATTGATTGCGCTTGAAGTTGCAAGGCGGCTGGTTGAGAAGGGGATACATTTATTAGACCTGGTGTTGGTTGACAGTCACCCGGTGCTGTTTGATATTGACGATGATCTCGTCATTGAGACCTTGTTTGTTCCCAATCTGAATATTACCCTTGAACAAGCAGGGTTTGGCGATGCCAATTCCGATGATTTGGCACGGGGGCTGTTACATCTCTTCGAAAGCAACAACCATAGCGTGCCGCAAGGATCTTCATGCGCCATCGGTGGGGATGAAGGGCTGGAAAGAGTGGGCGGCCTATTCCGCACAATGGCAGCCCTGCATATGAAAGATCGCTTTGCGGCTTATGTCCATGCCATTGCAGCAGCTTCCGGTGGTCAAATGCCGGCCGAGATGGCAGAGGGGCTATTTAAGGTATATCGCCAAAGCTTTAAAGCTGCCCGCTTCACACCTCCCCCTTATATGGGAGATATCCGGTTCTTGCTGGCAGATGAGCCCTTTAGTTTTTTACCCGGCACTGATGAAATGACTCTTGAGTTCTGGAGGGAAGTCTGTCTTGGCGAATTCGAAGTGACCGGAATTGAGGGGAATCACTTTAGCTGTATCGAAGAAGAAGCACATGCAATCAAGCTTGCCGAGTTGATATCGGCGCCGCTCATCAAGAAATGAACGCGTTCCCGAGGATTGGATCGGGGATTTAAAGTTAAAGTGGAGGCCACTCCCATAATTCCATTTGGGGTTTGAACTACTCGGGAAGAACTCGATTTGAATCGTCAAGGGAAGTTGCAGCAAAGGTTGAATTTATTTATAATGATCAGTAAAAGGGAGGTGGCAGGAGATGGCAATTCACTTTGCCGGAATCAGCAACGACTCATGCAAAGCCTGATATTGGGGCGATACTTTGCGTGGGGCCGGACAGTTATCGTTAATATTGTCGCCCGAGAGAGCTTATATCGTTTCTAATAATGGGCTTTGCACCTTATTTTCCTTTCATAATAAATAAGGGGCTGAAAAGCAATGGTCAAACCATTTATTAGAAACCATCAATATAACTTGATTAAGAAGCAGGCAGGTCTGCTGCAGCATACCTGCAACACCGTTTCCGATCCGAAAGTGGTGGAATCGGTAAAATACAGCGCACAATGCAAAATTATAGAAGCGTTCCCGGAAGCAATGGAGCTGGAAAGGCAGACGTTGGAGCAGATTTCGACGTTTAATGCGTCGGCAGAATTTCATCATTATTTGCTTTCGTTGGAGCCTTATTTGATAGAATTTGCGCACGTGACGGATAAGCAGCTTAAGAAGCTGTTCCCCAAGAACAAAAAGCTGAAGATTCCTGGTTTAGCCGCTATCGATTACCGCTATGTCACTTATCTTGGCTGGACCGACATCGGAACGAATAGAATGTACCTTGTTTATCAGCTGAACGGGCAGCTCGTCGGCGTCGAAGGAAGATATACCCCGGCGAATAAGAAAAGCATATGCTTTTTGTGCAATCGGCATGAAGAGGTTGCGTTATTTACGGCGATCACGAAATCGAAACCGGCTAACGCATCGCCTGACTACTATAAGGCGATCGGCAACTATATGTGTGTGAATAGCGACACCTGCAACAAGAACATGACGGATGTCACCGCATTGGAAAAATTCATTCATGACGTTGTAGGATAATGTATGGAATAGATCGAGAAGAGGCTGTCGAAGCATTTCGGCGGCCTTCTTCTTTGTTCAACATCTATATTTTGGAGGCACAACATGCACATAGAATTAAAAGATATACCGGAATTTCAAAGCCTTAAAGCAATTATCCGAAAAAGAGCACCGGACATGCTAGCAGCTCCATCAGATCGATGGGGCTATGCTAGTGTTAACCGAAGAGTGTGCTAAGAGCAATCCGAAGGCAAAACGGCCCTATCAAAACAAATGATAAGGGCATATCGTACAGAGCTAAATCATAATAAAGTAGAGGGAATCCAGATGGTGTGGCGTTTGTTGCCGATATTAATTTTGTCGAGTAACGTGTTGCGACGAAACTTTTTCCTCGGGGAAAAAGTTTTTTACATTTACAACATATGTTTACTTAGGATAAAATTAACTTACCTAGATGGAACTAATATACATCTCATGATTAAAGTTTCGAACAAAGGAGCTGCCAATGAAAAAATATATGATCTTCGGAGCAAGTAAAGGTTTAGGAGACGCTTTTGCGAAAGGATTGCCTCAGCAGGGAGATCAGGTGTGGGTAGTATCCAGAAATCGACCAAACAGCTTTGATTTGCAGGATGGAGTTAAGCGCATCTGGATTCAGGCAGACCTGTCGAAGCAGGAAGCTGCTGCTGACATTGCAAAGTCTCTTACAGCAGAAACAATTGATGTGCTTATCTATAACGTAGGGATTTGGGAAAAAGACGGGTTTGAAGATCACTATAATTTTGACAAGGATGAGCCAGCCGAAGTTGCCAACATCATTCAGGTAAATATAACGTCGACAATCACTTGCATTCAATCGTTGCTCCCGAATTTACGAAAATCTGGAGCGGGGAAAATTATTTTCATCGGATCAACGGCTGGACTGGAGCACACAAACAATGCTCAGGTGTCCTTTGTCGCTTCCAAATTCGGTCTGCGCGGGATAACGAATGCTGTGCGGGAACATGTTCGCAAGGACAATATAGCCGTTACGTGCATTAATCCGGGTGAGCTTGCAGCGGAAATCCCCTATGAAGCTGGGGCTGAAAAAGCACTCTCTGAATATGGGGGCACCCGAATTCCTGTGCAAGATATTATTTCGCTCGTTAAATGCGTGATCAGCTTGTCAAAAGCAGCTTGTGTCAAAGAAATCCATGTGCCCGCTATGCAGGATGTAAATGCTTAGGCGTTCTACGGAGTAAGCGCCAAATATAAGGTGACACCGCATATAAGAGATGTCCAATTACATAACTTCGTCGCGAGAAGAGCTTGTTAAATCAGACTTTTCTCTTTTTTTATGTAGGAACATTTGTGTTCATCATGCTTGTACCGAGCTTCTTCATTGCAACTTCACCGCGTCATGACCTATTTGAATGAGTAATGCTTGCTATCGGCAACTTGATTCCGATAGTGAATAGTTTATAGGAATGGTGAAACTGCAATGAAGCGGGATGGGGCCGACGCTGGGGGAAATTGAAATTTGAGTATTAAAATCAGCACTTAATATGGAAAGTTTACACAAATAAATACCAATATTTATTACATTTAGTAACTCGCTTAATATATAATGGACCATTAAAGGGCAGTTACAGTCTCTTAATAATTTTTAAAATGGAGGATAGTAAATGAAATCGAAGAAACTAAGAAAATCTTTTCTGGGTATCGTGTTAGCCGTCTCTTTATTTCCAACATCAGTTTTTGCTAGTAATACTACTATTGTACCCGCTCATGACACTCCAAACCAAACTATCAATTCGTACCTAACTGCTTTAAAAGAACAAAATATTTCAGAAGTAATTGAACTTGTGATTGACGAGAGATATGAAACTTCCAATGAATTGAAAGAGAGCTACGAAAATATGGCTCAATACAAGAGAAATCAAATAACAGATTATAATGTCCTAGAAGAAACTCCCCTTTCTTCTGAAGAAGTTAAATATGTCGTTTCCTTATCTGCCGCAGATGGCAGTCAAGAGAATACACCTTTTCACTTAAAAAAAATAAATGATGATTGGAAAGTAATAATTCAAGATGGCGATATTACAGAAGATCCATCTTACATGGAAACAAAACCAGCAACGGAAGAAGAAACGGTTAAAGCTAATATTCAATTATCACAAGAAAATGTTACAGGAGAATCACTCCAGATTATGGCAAACCAATTGATGGATTACAACTGGTGGAATAGAATAGAAGGAAAGACTTTCTATTCGAACCAATCTTTCGATTTTTCAAAAAATCAATTGATGCTGAATTTCAGACAATGGTGGGAAGACAATGGTGTTAATAAAGTAGAAGCAAATGTCACATTGAGAAATGGAGTGGCGATACTACATGGGGGTCTGTACAAGAAACAGGCAACAACCCCGATAATGGCAAACAAAAATATATCTCGGGAGATTCAAAAGGACTAAAAGGCGCAAAATTAAAGTTCAGAATCCCTGCCTATAATCGCCCGGATGACGGGAAATATTCTTTTGCTGGCTTTGGAGAACTTTATTGATCTAAGCTAATACTTAACTAAAGGATTTATTCTGATTAAATCAGAATAAATCCTTTTTTTAGAGTAATCTCAGAAGTCGATTATATGTTGTTCCGGTTTCGCTCATTCAGATAAAAATAGATCATCCCCATAAAGACGCTCCCCCCGATAATATTGCCGAAAGTGACAGGAATCAGATTATGCAAGGCGCCGTACAGCGAGATGCCGGCCGGATGCGGATGCTCCATGAACAATGCGATAGAGAAAGAGGTCATGTTTGCGATGCTGTGCTCGAAGCCGGATATGAAGAAGCAGTAGACAAACAGAATCATCGCAAATATTTTAGGCCCGTCACCCTTCAGGGTCATCGGAATAAAGAATGCCATGCAGACAAGCCAATTGCATAAGATCGCCCGGAAAAATAATTGAAACGTCGATGCCTCCATCTTATGCGCTACTACATCATAAAAAAATACGTTGCTGTTATATCCGCGGAACAATCCAGTGCCCCATAAGAGGGCTGCAAATAAGAGTGCGCCTATAAAGTTGCCGAGATAGCTGGTACCCCAAATTTTAAACGTATCACTCCAAGTCGTCGATCCGCGCAGAGTGGAGAAGGTGAAGTAGAACGTATTCCCCGTGAACAGATCTCCGCCCGCGTAGCCGATCAATATGATAGCCGCTCCAAACGTGACGGCAGCCGTCGTATAGGCGAACGGTGAAGCGCCTTCGTCGAATAGATTGCCCGTCTTAAACGCGACAACCACGCCGAACCCGATGAACATGCTTGCCATGATGGAACGAAGCAGGTACTGGAACTTGTTGGAGTCCCACGCCGCTTTCTTTTTTAATGCTAATGTCTCCACCTGATCTAACGGATGCTGTTCCATGACCTGCTCCTTGTTTCTTTTCTCTTCGTTTAGCACACCCTTAATTGGATAAGATACCCTATAGCGTACGTATCCATGCGTATCGATTGATTATCTGTGCATAGCCTATTACGAGGGTTATTGGTTATAATGGATATGCGAAAAAGAAAAGTAAGGATGGAGTAGCATGCATAACCTCTTAGAACGTTATTACCAATTACGCGAATTGATCTCGGAAGATTCCATAAGACATGATGAATTATTGAAACAGCACACCTATACCCGCATGGGCGGCAAGGCCGATCTGTATGTGACGCCTGACCGTCACGAGGAATTGCAAGTTATCATTAACTTTGCGCGTCAGCATCAACTGCCGCTTACCATTCTCGGCTTTGGCTCCAATCTGATCGTTAAGGACGGCGGGATTCGGGGCATCGTAGTCAACTTGAACAGGCTGAACCAGATTGTCCGCAATGAGCATAAGATTATCGCGCAAAGCGGCGCAGCCATCATCGACGTGTCACGCGCCGCGCTTGAACACCGGCTGTCCGGACTTGAATTCGCCTGCGGCATTCCGGGATCGGTAGGCGGAGCGCTCTACATGAACGCCGGTGCGTACGGAGGCGAGATTGCGGATGTGCTGGAAAGCGCATTGCTGCTAACGCCTGAAGGCGAGCTTGTCCGTCTGACGAAGGAACAGCTCGAATTAGGTTACCGCCGGAGCAATATCGGACCGAACCGGTATATTGTGCTGGAAGCGACTTTCTCGCTTGTGTCAGGCGAATACGATGTGGTTAAGGCCAAGATGGATGAGCTGACACACTTGCGCGAATCCAAGCAGCCGCTTGAATACCCTTCATGCGGCAGCGTCTTTAAGCGTCCTCCGGGCCGCTTTGCCGGCCAGCTGATTCAGGAATCCGGGCTGCAGGGTACGCGGATCGGCGGGGCCGAGGTGTCCACGAAGCATGCCGGGTTTATAGTTAACGTAGACGATGCGACGGCAAGCGAATATATATCGCTTATCCGCCACGTGCAGCAGACGGTCAACGAACGGTTCGGCGTGGAGCTCGAAACCGAAGTGCGTATTATCGGCGAAGACAAGTAGAATCAAGCGGAATAAGATACAGATGCGTTAATGATACCAAGTGAAAGGATGGCTTCACATGAAAGGCTTGGAAACTGTTGAACGTTATCCGAAACGCTGCTCCGAACAGATGGATAAAACCGATGAAACGATGTCCGGAGCAGTTTCTTTGCTGAAGAATGTATTGCGGTACAGCTAGACGTCCGCTTGGTATGGTTCTATTTGGTCCGTAAGGGAATCGTACAGGTCGAGAGTGATTGATTCGGTAATAACCGGCAGAATGCAGAGTTAAGGAATGCCTTGCAAGATTAATCTTCATACAAAAAAAGCAGCACTATCATAAATGCTGCTTTTTTGTTATTTCTAAGCCCCGTTTTAATTCTCCTTTTACAGGTTACTTCTCAAAACAAATTATTCTGTTTTAATAACATACTTACCAAGAAGCCACATTCCACAACTTATGACAAGGAAATATACGGGCATCGTCACCAGTGAACCATTATGAAGAACACTCATTCCCCATGTCATTAAGCTAACCAACAAATAATAACCTAAACTAAATATCGCCCCCGCGGTGCCAACAACATCATGAAAACCGACTAGTGCGAGACTTAGGCAATTGGGCAATGCAATGCCGGCTCCCATTAGCATCATAAACATGGTAAATAAAATACTTGCGATGGCCATGATCTTCGGCATCGTGTCACAAGCACTTGCAACTGTAAGAGCCAATGCTCCAACAGACATAACTAGCAGGCCAATATGAATGATCTTCTCAGGTGCATAAATGGCCAATAATCGTTTGGAGAACATTGCGCCAATAATCGACGCAAGAGCTACAATGATGCCAAAGAAACCATAAACCCCAGGTGACACATGAAAGTGCTCAATAAATAAAAATGGAGCTTCGGCATAGTAACTGAAAATGACCCCATTGATTCCGCCAATCAATGTTCCAAAGACGATTACACGGGGTGACAACAGCATTCTCTTTGCGGTCGATGCAACGGCAACCTTTTTTCTCTTCGTAACATCTGCTGTTTCCGGCAGCCTTAATAGAGCATAGACAAACAAGAATACACTCAAAATAACAAGTGTAAAGAAGACAGCCCGGAAGCCAAGGGCTTGATCAACCCAGCCCCCGATGAGCGGCCCGACTGCGGGAGTAAATGCGATGACTGCAGATATTTGTGCAAACATAGCATGCCGTTGATTACCTGATACACTTTCTCGCAGAATCGTTTGTGTAATGATCGATCCTGTCGCGGCACCAAATGCTTGAACAAAACGGCTTAACAGAAGCATTTCAATAGATGCGGAGAAATAGCACATTAAACTGCCAAGTCCGTATAGAACGAGTCCTCCCAGCATAGCTGGTCTCCGCCCGGTATAATCGGATAACCATCCCCAACAGAAAACACCCAAAGCAAAACCGATAAAGTAAATGCTTAATGTTAACTGTACAGAACTATTTGAGACACCAAGCGCCATAGAAATATCAGGTAATGAAGGTGTGTAAATGGTCTCGCTGATTTGCGGAAAAGCCACAAGCACGATCATTAACAGCAAAGATGGAACTACCTTTTTTTTCACTTTATTTTCGCCCTCCTACAAGCTTATATGACTCCGAACAATATAAGCTTAGCTAGGGAAACGGGGGCTTCATTATCGCAATTCGATTATAGGTCATCACTTTTTTTATAATTCCTTTGAAAGTTTTATAGGAGGGCTTAACAAGACCGCTAATAGGCCGGTTAAACGTAATGTACATTATATCTTCTCAAATCGACTAGTCCAAGTCAATATTTGGAGAATTCCGTTAACGTCAAAATCCGTTTTTCCGTAAGAACAATCCGTTTCAAGGTAGCAATGCTTAACGTTTTTCACTTAACATTCAAAAGTGAAGCGTCAATAATAGATGCTGCGAAAGGGGAAAATGTGAAGATGGCTAGAATTCGATTCAGTATATTTTTTAGTGTATTTGTTGCGATGGTTGCATTGATGATTATTGCTCCTATCATGCCTCCGCTCATCCGCGAATTGGGGTTAAGCGAAACCCACTCGGGCTTGATCATATCATTAGGCTCCATTGCGATGACCTTGATGGCTCCGGTGTGGGGACGGCTAAGTGATATCAAAGGAAGAAAGCCCGTCATTTTGCTTGGCTTCCTGGGCATGTTTGTGAGCTACGTCTTGTTTACGGCGACGATGTATGCTGGACTGTCCGGGCTCATTAAAGGCGGACTGTTAGTCGCATTGCTGATAGCAGCGCGCGCTATGGTTGGTCTGTTTATTCCAGCCGTCCCGTCATCGGCACAGGCGTATATGGCGGATGTCACAGATGAAAAAGACCGTTCTGCAGGCATGGCATTCATTGGCGCCGCAAATGGACTGGGCCTCGTGCTTGGACCTGCGATAGCTGGCGTATTTGCCCTTATCGGACTAATTTGGCCCCTTTATATCGGAGCTTTGCTGCCGATTATAGCATTTGTCGTTGTGCTGCTGTTGATCCCGGCCCATAAACCGATGATCCAAGATAAACCGCCAAAGGTCAACCCGTTTCAAAAAGGCGTTCGCCTTTATTTGTTTGCCGGGCTGGTAACGATGCTCAGTATTGTAACCCTGCAAGTCGTCGGAGGCTTCTATTTCCAGGACCAATTATCTTTGACTACCCAAGAAACTGCGCGCATGCTGTCGATGGGGTTGATGTTTACCGGGGTAGCGATGATCATTACGCAAGGGATTCAAATGAAAAATCAAAGATGGCAGCCCAAACAGCTGCTTCTGGTTGGATCGCTGCTGCTTGTTATCAGTATGGCGCTCTTTTTGTTCCTTATTAGCTTGATCAGCTATTACCTGGCATTCTTTTTGTTTGGGGTAGGAGCGGGCCTTATGATGCCAGGCTTTATGGCGGGTTCATCGCTCGCCGTTTCCCGCGAGCAACAGGGAGGCATAGCGGGTCTTTTGGCATCAGTCCAAGGGATTTCGGCTGTGATTGCGCCAATTCTTAGCACAAGCCTTTACCAAGTAGATAGACATCTTCCGTTTGCGATCATCGCTGCCTTGGTTCTCGTGATGGCCATAACCATGTTTACCGTGACAAATAAGCCTGCCGCAAACAGATCGGTAACCGGACAATAGCAATCATCCATATTAGATGGTTCATTTTTTTATATTCATTGATAATGATTATCTTTATCGTTAATATAGTATTATGATTATAGTCATGTAATCCTTAATCTCATGTTGACTAGACAACAATATATCACCTTATATTACTAAGCACTTGCTGCTAAGCAGACTTATAAGAAGGATGGGATAGACATGAGTGCCAAATCTGAAATGTCAGGCTTGATAAAAATAGCCGGTGAAAAAAAGGGGTTATTAACAGCGGCCAGCTTGTTCTCTATCCTTTCAAGCCTGCTGCAAATCGCACCTTTTATCGCGGTATATAACATTATCGAGGAATTGTTGCGACATGCGCTACAGCCTGCAAGCATAGACAAGGAATATATCCTATATTGGGGTATCTTTGCTCTCATCGCTTTGATTGCCGCGTTACTTACTTTATATATCGGTGTAATGTGTTCTCATATCGCAGCTTTCAACATCCTCTATAAGCTAAGGGTGCGACTGGCTGAGCATGTTGCAAAAGTTCCAATGGGCTATCATACGAAAACGGCAACAGGGGAACTCAAAAAAATAATCGAGGTCAGTGTTGAAAAAATAGAAAAATTTATCGCTCACCAATTGCCTGATACCGTCTGTGCGGTGATTATGCCGATTCTATTGATCAGCTATTTATTTTGGCTCGACTGGCGGCTGGCTCTCGTGCTGCTCATTCCGATCGGCATCGGTTTTTGGCTGCAGTTCCGTATGTTCGGCAACGTAATGGGACAAACGGCCTACAGAGACTTTCAACATGCGGTGGAAGAAATGAATGCAACAGGCGTGGAATATGTCAAGGGTATGCCGGCAGTAAAAGTATTCGGGATCAATGCGGAGTCATTTCTCACTTTCAAGCAAGCAGTGACCAGATACCGCGATATTTCTTTACATATTACCGATTTATTCAAAACACCGTACAGTCTCTTTTTTGTCATTGTAAGCTCTTTGTTTACTTTCATTATCCCCATCGGAATTCTGCTGTTGAGTGGTAATTCCGGCAATCTATCGTTTGCGATTACGTTTATTTTGTTTCTCATTATTGCGCCAAGCTTATCCACGCCGTTGTTGAATTTGATGTATCTGGGCAGCGGGCTGAGAGAAATTGTGGAAGGAAACAAGCGGATTGAAGCGGTGTTTGCGGAACCGGTTGTAACGGAGCCTGCTGTGGCCCAAGTTCCTGTCAGTTACGATATCGCCTTCCAGCATGTTTCATTCGCATATGAACGGAAAGAAAGCAAAGATTTCAAATCGGTATTACAGGACATTCATTTTGTGGCAAAAGCAGGGGAAATGACAGCATTAGTCGGTCCTTCAGGCGGCGGAAAATCGACCATTGCCAATCTATTGCTGCGTTTCTGGGATGTTCAGGAGGGCGAGATCTCGATTGGCGGCGTTCCGATTCGAGAGATGGGAACGAATACGCTGATGGATACCGTCTCCTTTGTATTTCAGGACGTTCATCTTTTTTACGATACGATTGAAGCGAATATTCGAATGGGCAATACAACCGTCTCCAAAGAAGCTGTCATAGCGGCTTCCAAGACAGCCTGCTGCCATGAATTCATCGAGAACCTCGAGCAAGGATACGATACCAAAATCGGCGAAGGCGGCACCTATTTATCCGGGGGAGAGGCGCAACGAATTGCCATCGCTCGGGCGCTGCTTAAAAATGCGCCAATTCTGGTGCTGGACGAAGCGACGGCTTATGCGGACGCTGAAAACGAAAAGAAGATCCAGCAAGGGCTCATTGAGCTTGTGAAAGGGAAGACCGTCCTTATCATTGCTCATCGCCTGTCCACGATTCGTGCGGCAGAACAAATTCTTGTCGTCAAGCAGGGGGAAATCGTCGAACGCGGAAGGCACGACGAACTGCGGGCAGACAACGGGTTGTACGAGCAAATGTGGCAAGCACATCAAAATGCCTCCTCTTGGAGACTGGGTGCGGAGAATATAATATCGCCACAAGCAATTCCTGCAGGGGAGGCTTCCCGATGAATCAATACTTTTACAACATTTCGGCAGGCAACATCAAAAATTTATGGCCTTCCGCTTTTGCGGCCATATTGGACGGCATAACCAAAATCATTCCGGCAGCTTTGCTCGTCGATATTTTCAATACCATTTATGAAGCTTTTGCGTATCCGGAAAAGGGTTTGAACACCGGGCGGATGTGGATCGTATGCATCATTCTGATCGTCTGGCTGATGGTGTCCTATGCCGCTGCTTCTTTTCTTTATGACAAATCCTTTAAAGCCGCCTACAGCTTGGCAGCATCCGGTCGCTTAAAAATGGCCGAGCACCTGCGACATCTATCGTTAGGTTATTTCGGACAGCGCGATCCAGGTGATATGACGAACTTATTGCTGAGCGACTACGGACAAGTCGAACATACGATATCTCACAATGTGCCGCAATTGATTAGCGCGATTATGCTGCCCGTACTGGCATTCGCGGGGCTCGTATTTCTGGACTGGAGAATGGCATTGTCCATGTTCATAGCGGTCCCAATAGGGGGATTGCTGCTGTGGCTGACGGACTCGATTCAAGCGCGCTTAAGTGAACGTCATGTCAAAGCCAAAAACGAGGCTGCCAGTCGACTGCAGGAGTATTTAGCCGGTATACGCGAGATCAAGGCCCACAATATGGGCGGGGATCGGTTTGAACGTTTACGCCTTTCATTTGACCAATTGAAGCACGCTTCGATTCGGCTGGAAGGTCTCGTAGGTCCTCTGATTATGGGAGCGATGCTGCTGATCCGCTCCGGGATGACCATCATGATTTATGCCGGAAGCTATCTGCTTGTTGGCGGAACGTTGACTCTTCCCATCTTTCTTTTGTTCTTGCTGCTTGGGACTCGAATCTTTGAACCGTTAACCGTCGTGTTAATGAACTATGGCGGAATGCGGTATTCTGCTTATAGCGCACAGCGGATCATGGACGTGCAGCAGCATGCACCGATGCAGGGCACGGCAAGCATCGAGTCTTCCGGGCCGATCGTGTTCGACCGGGTCACATTTGGTTATGACGCCGCTACGCCTGTCCTGAAGGACTTGTCTTTTACGATCCAACCGAATACGATCACGGCTTTGGTAGGACCGTCCGGAAGCGGGAAGAGCACCGTAACACGCTTGATTGCGCGCTTCTGGGAAGTTCAACAGGGAGAAATCAGGATTGGGGGACAATCCATTCGAGATGTCAATCCGGAAAACCTGCTGCAGCATATGTCCATGGTATTCCAGGATGTGTATCTATTCCAAGATACGATCGGCAACAACATCCGCATTGGCAACCTAAACGCAACCCAAGCAGAGATTGAAGAAGCGGCCAAGCGCGCTTGTTGTCATGACTTCATCTCCCAATTGCCGCAAGGATATGATACGCCGGTGGGAGAAGGCGGCTCGACATTGTCAGGAGGTGAAAAGCAGCGGATTTCGATTGCCCGAGCATTGTTGAAGAATGCGTCGATTGTGCTGCTGGATGAAGCAACCGCTTCTTTGGATCCGGAGAACGAGCTTGCTGTGCAGCAGGCCATCAATGAACTGGTTGCCAATAAAACGGTTATTCTGATTGCGCATCGCTTCAAAACGATTCAGAACGCAGACCAGATCCTTGTCCTTGAACATGGGCAGCTCGTTGAAGAAGGTACTCATCAGACACTGCTGGACCAAGAAGGATTATATGCCAATTTGTGGAGTCTGCAGCAGGATTCCGATGGCTGGCAAGTGAAATCTTGAATCGACATAAGGATGTTCACAACGAAACTTTTTCCTACGGGAAAAAGTTTTTCGTATTTACAACATATTTTTATTAGGATAAAATGAACTCATCTTGATGGCACTTAGAGTGGAGGAGAATAGCTTTGAAACTGCAAATTGACACCTGGGATTTGAGCGGCGCTTACGGGGACTGGCAAGATGTCACTCCATCCCCCCCACAGAAGCAGCACCATCAAATCTATTCCATTCCGACTGTGAGCGGAACAGGGCATTTACAACGGATTTTCTTAAGACAAGGCTTGGAGATCAATTGGTTCGACGCCGAATTGCACGAGCCGGTTACGATGGATGTCGGGGTTCATTATCCTCACTTGGAAATCTCTTATACGATGTCTGGCACAGGCTGCTGGGAGACATCGACCCAAGCCTTCAACTTATCCGCAGGCGTCTCGTCGCTGATATATATGAGGGAGGCGAGGCTTCATGCCGAGCTCTCCCCAAAAGAGCCTTTGCAGCATATGGAGCTTCGCATCGATTTGCGGCATTTCGATGCCAATCTTCCCGAGCTGGAGCGATTGACAGCCAATCCGGTCTACTGCAGACAAACGGCAGGTTCTCCGCTAATTCCGCTCATCGTGGAGCAAATGAAGCATTGTCCGTATAACGGATCACTTCAGAAGCTTTACTTGGAAGGGAAAGCACTCGAACTGCTGGCCTTTCATTTAGATGGAACGGATAAGGAAGAGATGGGACAGCAAGTCAAATCCAAGCTGACAGCCGAAGATATCCAATGCCTTCATGAAGCGAAGGATATATTATCCCGTACTTGGAAGCAGCCTCCGAGCTTGCTTGGACTTGCAAGATTAACCGGGCTTAATGATTACAAGCTGAAGCTCGGCTTCAAAGAGTTGTTCGGCACGACTGTATTCGGTTATGTGCGAAGCCTGCGAATGAATGAAGCGCGATATATATTAGAGCAAGGAAAAGCCAATGTCAGCGAAACGGCCATCATGGTTGGGTATCACAATGTAAGCCACTTTGCATCGCTCTTTCGCAAAACCTTTGGTTACAACCCTAGTGAATTCGGAAAACTCACCTCCAGAGCGGACCTTGCGCGACAAATGAATCCGCATATTGTTAAGGATCATCCATTTACAGGTGGCAAAGCGTGAAAAACACGGATCATGCATATGTACGATAGTTCAAAGATCATTCAGCCCATGTGCGCTAAATGATCTTTTTGCATTGTTGTTTGATTCATCATAGTAGTACCGTCCCTGTTTATTTGCATCTATTGGGTTCCTCTATGGCCTCATTGAATAAGGGATATTTCAACTGTTTTAGGGAAATCTACAATACAGCTATCATCGCATGACACAAGGAGGTAGGGTTGTGGGCTTATTAAAAAAAATGTTCAAAAACAATCAGAGAAAGAGCAGACCAATGTCAAAAAAGTCTGTGCTAACACCCCAACCGGTATTTCCCACAGTGGAGGAGAACATTCATTATTTGAAAGAAGCGCTGTTTCATACGGACGACCTCGTACGCCAAAAGGTATCGATCCCCGGGCACACGAGCGAGTTTCTCTTTATGCACAGCATGTGCGACCAGAGTAAAATTCGTGAGGAAATATTAAAACCAATTTTGCAACAAAAAGATGGGGATTTAGAAGAACTTTTAATCGCGATGCGCGCGAACAAGCATGGTGATCTTGAGCAAGTGATTGATTTGTTAGTTAAGGGAAATGCCGTGCTCTTTATCGAGGGGATGGAAGATTGCTTTGTTATTGAGGTGAAAGCGAGTCATGTTCGAAATGTTGCCGAACCGAACAATGAGAAAATTGTGGAGGGCTCGCACGAAGGTTTTGTGGAGAGTATCAGTATTAATCTACAACTCGTGCGCAAACATATCGAGAATCGAAATTTGGTTGTGAAACGGTATAAACTCGGAAATGAAACAAAAATTGAAGCGGTGATCGTCTATTTACAGAACTTGGCGAATCCCAAGCTTATCGAAGAAGTCGATCTCAGGATACAAAATATCGACGCTGATAATATCACATCCTCCGAATTTATCGAAGAATATATCGAGGATACATCTTTCTCACCCTTTCCGCAGCTGCTGCATACGGAGAGACCGGATCGGGTCATAGGGAATCTGCTGGAAGGCAGAGTCGCGCTGTTGGCCGAAGGCAGTCCTACGGCCTTAATCATGCCCGTAACCTTCTTTGCCTTTTATCAATCGCCGGACGACTATAGTTTTCGCTCTGTGCAAGGGTCGTTTATCCGATTCATCCGGCTATTCAGTTTTGCCATCGCCATCGGTCTTCCGGCTTATTATATTGCGGTGGTGTCATTTCATTACGAAGTGATCCCACAGGATTTGCTGCTGCCGATCAAAAGCAGTATTGAGCACATTCCGTACCCACCCATCCTTGAGGCCCTGTTTATGGAGCTGACGATTGAATTGCTTCGCGAAGCCGGCATTCGCCTTCCTGGGCCGGTGGGACAAACGATTGGGATCGTCGGCGGCCTCGTTATCGGAGATGCGGTTGTCAAAGCAGGTCTGGTATCGAACGCCATGATCATTGTCGTCGCCTTAACGGCGATTGCTTCTTTCGTGGTGCCTTCTCATGAAATGAGTGCTTCCGTCCGAATACTGCGCTTCCCTGTCATGATAGCCGCATCGCTATTCGGATTCTTCGGGATTGTCTACAGCGTAATGATCATTCTAATCCATTTATGTATATTAGAATCGTTTGGAACGCCCTATTTTGCCCCTGCAGCACCTTTTCGATGGAAGGATTGGAAGGATACGATCATCCGGTTTCCTCAATGGGCATTGAAGCAGCGTTCGAATGATCCAGCTCCACAAAAACTAGATCAACAGGGATCTTCAGGGGAGGAGCAGCAGAACGATGACTAATGCCAAGGATCAAGTTACGCCGGGGCAGCTTGTATTTTTGATTATCCAGACTCAAATTGGCGTCGGGCTGTTAGGGCTGACAAGCAAGGTGCATAGCGCAGCGCGAGGGGATGCATGGATATCCGTGCTGCTGGCGGGTATGCTGGCTCAATTGTTTATTGTCATGATGTGGCGTTTAAGCAGAAGGTTTCCTTCGCTTACGCTGTATGATTATTTGCCTGCTGTATTAGGAAAATATATGGGTAAATTCATCCAATTCGTATATGCAGCTTATTTTATTTTGGTGTCCAGCTTCATCATTATGCAGTTTAGCAGGACGGTACAAGACTGGGTATTAATCGATACGCCCAGATGGATCGTCATGGGCATGATGACGGGCATATGTCTTTATTTGGTTCGAGAGAGCCTGCAAACGATTGCCCGTTTTTTTGTTCTCGTCTTCTTCTGCAACATTGCGGTGATCATCATTTCATCGTATGCGTATATCCATGTTCACTTTCTATATGTATTACCAGTGGGACAGGCAGGCATATGGAATATAACGAAGGGCGCGCACGAAGCCATGACCTCTTTTTCAGGGTACGAGCTTCTGTTGATTTGTTATCCTTTCGTGGAAGGAGGCAGCGCTTGGAAATTCAAGGCAGCAACCTTAGCGAATATCTACACCACCGTATTGTATACCTTTGCCGTCTTTACCAGTCTTATCGTATTCAGTCCAGCGGAGATGGAACTGCTTCCTCAACCCTTGCTTTACATGGTTAAGGCGTTAGCCTTCAGTTTGCTCGAGCGGCCTGACCTCTATTTCATCTCCCTATGGGCGGTCGTGGCGGCCACTTCATTGATGGGTTATACGTTCATGGCATCCAGGGGGATCGCTAATCTCTTTCAGGCGCAAAGCAATCATCGGAAAGCCGTTCCTTACGCGGTGACCCTTGTATTTGTCATTGCCCTGATCTTTCAAGATCCGCTCTTGATTGATATAGTGGGTAAATTTTTAGCCATCGTAAATTATGTGTTTGTATTTGGGATCCCATTCGTTCTATTCATGATTTCCGTTCTGTTCAATGTAAAGGAAGCTAGGGGGAGTACGGGGTGAGATTGGGTATCATCTTATTCGCAGCCTGCTTCATGGCAACGCTGACATCGGGTTGCTGGGATGTGCAAATGCTGAAGGACGATAGAATTGTATACATTGTGGGCTTGGATTTGAGTTCGGATGGGCAGCTTCAGTCGACCATTTCGATACTTGATGTGAGCGGTTCGGACACCGTAAAGAGGGCGAATAGCGAAATCCTTACGGCAAGCGGATATACAAGCAGACATACCCGGGATATTATTGACCGTGAAGTATCCGGTAGATTATCGGCTTCCAAGCTCCGTGTCATTCTAATCGGAGAGTCTTTGGCGAGACAAGGTATTTATCCGGTTCTCGATGTATTATACCGTGATCCTAGAAGCGCTCTGAATGCAAGGATTGCTGTCGTTGCAGGCAAAGCTCATGATGTCATCAATAAGAAAATAACAGGCTCAAAACTAATCGGCGAGCATTTCAACCAGCTGATCCGAAGTGCGGAACGCAGAACGGTTGTTCCAGCAGTTAACATTCAACTGATATGTCCTCCCATGCTGGATCCAGGGGATGATTTTGCTGTCCCGTATATTTCTAATAAAGAGACGAATCCTACGGTTTACGGGATAGCCTTATTTAATGGGGATAAAATAACAAGCACGTTTAACTCAGAAGATTCATTATTGTACTTGCTGATGGCCGATAAATTAGCCAAGAACGCTAGCTTGACGCTTCAAGTAAATCAGGAGGAAAATCAGAACCTGGAAAAATATTTAGCGATGGACATTCAAAAATTAAACCGGAAGATGAAAGTAAACGTCCAAGGAAATCGGAGTATTAAAGTGACGCTGGATTTGAATTTAAAAGTAACTGCAACTGAATACCCGAAGGATCATTTAAATGATAGGCGAACTTTGGGACAGTTGAATAAGAAACTTTCGGAAGAACTGACGAGAAGAGCGCAGGCCATTACGCAGAAAATGCTGCAGGCCAATCATGACGGGTTTGGGATCGGTCGAAGAATAATGGCATACTATCCGAATACATGGAACAATCTGAATTGGATAGAGGATTACCCAAAGGTAGAGTTTGATCCTAAAGTGACGGTAGAGATTGTTAGACATGGAATAATAAACTAAATATACGCGTACGAGCATGCGTATTTTGCAAAAGTAGTGGTGGATTAAATTACTGTGGACCTCACCTGCTTCAGACTTGAATTATCACCCGCAATGGTATATTATGTTAGGGAATGAACGTTCATTCTGCATGAAAGGTGAGATCTAGTGACGACGAATAAGAGAGAAGATATTTTGCTAGCAGCATTGAATCTTTTTACCGCACGTGGTTTCGATGCGACGACCGTACCGATGATAGCAGACACCGCAAAAGTAGGCGCCGGTACCATTTATCGATATTTCGACAATAAAGAGGTTCTGCTGAATTCCTTGTTTCAAGAATGCGTAGAGCAATTTTTCCAGGCGATAACGCAAGGTTTTCCTGAATCCGGAACCATTCGCCAGCAGTTTCATCACATTTTTTTTCAAACAATCCACTTCGCAAAAGGGAACAGGGAAGCTTTTTCGTTCATCGACTCGCACTTGAATCCTCGATTACTGGACGATAAAAGCCTGAAATCATTCGAAATAGGCATGGATTTTATTCGTCACTTTTTAGTCCAAGGACAGCAGCAAGGCATTATCTCCTTGTTACCGCCTAATGCGTTGATCTCCATTTTCTATGGTGCTCTCGTCAAATTATTTGAAACGATAAGAGCGGAGGTACTGGAGGAAACGGATGAACTTCTTGCAGGCGTGGAGGAATGCTGCTGGAATGCGATCCGGGTCCATTGACTCGGTCGTCTTCATAACGCAAGCGGAATGAACATTCATTCCTATTTTAGTCCGCGTTCACTAAGGTCGGTTTTCAGCACCAATAGCAGGCTCCTATTGAACTACCTCTTGCCAAAAAGAAGTATGAAATTTAAGGAGGCGAAGTAACATGTCCATTGCGATTCCACAACCCAAATCGTACGGTCCACTCGGAAATGTGCCCCAAATTAATCCTGACACACCCGTTATGTCATTCATGAAGCTTGCGGAAGAATTCGGTGAAATTTATCGAATGAAGCTGCCGTTCGGAACCTTGCATGTTATTTCGGGATATGAATTGGCGAAAGAATTGAGTGATACATCACGCTTCGGCAAGGTCGTGGATAAAACGATTTTAGACAACGTGCGAGCTTTCGCAGGGGACGGCTTGTTCACGTCCGAAACCGATGATCTGAATTGGAAGAAGGCCCACAATATTTTGCTCCCAAGCTTCAGCCGTACGGCTATGCGCGGATATTTTGACATGATGCTGGATCTGGCCACGCAGCTGATTCAAAAGTGGTCGCGCCTGAATCCCGACGAATGCGTAGAGGTTCCGGAGGACATGACCAGGCTGGCGATGGATACGATCGGATTATGCGGCTTCAATTATCGATTCAACAGCTTCTATCGCGATCAACCCCATCCGTTCGTCACCAGTATGGTCCGGGCATTGGATGAAGCCATGAATCAAGCCCAGCGTCTTGGCATTCAGGATAAGCTCATGATTAAGACGAGGCGCCAGTTTATGCAGGACATCGATGTTATGTTCTCATTGGTGGATAAAATCATCGCCGAACGCAAAGCCCGCGGCCATCAGGAGACGGATGACTTGTTAGCCCATATGCTGCAGGGCAAAGATCCGGATACGGGAGAAGCTTTGGACGATGCGAATATTCGCTATCAGATCATTACGTTTTTGGTAGCTGGTCACGAGACAACTAGCGGTTTATTATCTTTTGCGTTGTATTTTCTGTTGAATAATCGCGATAAGCTGCAAAAGGGATATGAGGAAGTGGATCGTGTATTAACGGCTCCTGTTCCGACCTACGCACAGGTAAAGAACTTGAAATATATCCGGATGATTCTCGATGAGTCGCTGCGTCTATGGCCTACAGCGCCAGCCTTTAATTTGCAAGTAAAAAAAGATACGATGCTGGCGGGGAAATACGCGATGAAACAAGGGGATCGCTTGCTTCTGTTGCTCCCTCAATTGCATCGTGACGTCGCCGTATGGGGAGACGATGCGAAGGAATTCCGTCCGGAGAGGTTCGAGGATCCGAGCCGGATTCCTCACGATGCCTACAAACCATTCGGTATCGGTCAACGGGCTTGCATCGGTCAGCAATTTGCTCTGCAAGAGGCGACGCTTGTGCTGGGTCTGATTCTCAAACATTTCGAACTCATCGATCATACTCATTATCAATTGAAGTTAATGGAATCGCTGACATTGAAACCCGAAGGGTTCACCATGCAAGTCCGTGCCCGCAACAAACAGGCAGGCTATGTCCCTGCAGACGGCGGGAGCAGTACGCAATCGGCAATGAAAATAGCAGTTAATCAAGGCGATCGGGATCAGGCGGAGCGCCATGATACTCCGTTGCTGGTGCTTTACGGATCCGATCTTGGCACAGCCGAGGGTATTGCTCGGGAATTAGCGGATACGGCACGTTATCAAGGCTTCCGAAGCAAGGTTGCGCCTCTGAACGATTATACAGGTAAACTGCCTACAGACGGCGTAATTTATATTGTAACGGCTTCTTATAATGGCCAACCGCCCAATAATGCGCGTCACTTCGTTCAGTGGCTGCAAGAAGCGAAGCCTGGTGAATTGGAAGGGATTCGTTATTGCGTCTTTGGCTGCGGTGATCGTAATTGGGCAAGCACTTATCAGAGTGTTCCGAAATATGTTGACGAGCAGCTTGCATCCAAAGGGGGAACAAGACTACTCTCTCTCGGAGATGGCGACGTTAGCGGCGATTTCGAAACAGAGGTAGAGAGCTGGCGTGATCAGCTATGGCCTGCAGTCATGGGCTCATTGGGATTGAGCGTCAAAGAAAAGGAAAAACGCGTAACGCCTGCTCTGTCAATAGAGGTTGTCAGTGGAACGGTAGATGCACCGCTTGCCGACACGTACAATGCCCATTACGCAACGATACTGGACAACCACGAACTGCAAAAAGGAGGGGACGGGCGCAGTACGCGTCATATTGAAATCGAACTGCCGGAAGGAGTGTCGTATCAAGAGGGAGATCATGTGGGCGTTTTTCCTCTGAATCGGAAAGAACTCATCGAGCGTGTGTTAAGCCGATTTGGATTGGATGGCAACGACCATGTTATTCTGCATACGACCGGATTGAGCGTGGCGCACCTGCCGCTGGATCGCCCCGTAAAGCTATACGACCTGCTGAGCCGCAGCGTGGAATTGCAGGAGGCTGCAACTCGAGCGCAGATTCGGGAGCTTGCCGCATTGACCGTATGCCCGCCGCATAAGCTAGAGCTGGAAGCTATGATGGAGGAAGAAGCATACAAATTGAACGTCCTTCAGAAACGGATTTCGATGCTTGACCTGTTGGAAAAATACGAGGCATGCGAAATGTCGTTCGAACGCTTTTTGGAGCTGTTGCCTCCTCTTAAAGTTAGATACTATTCGATTTCCAGTTCTCCTCGCGTGCAGCCGCAGGAGATCAGCATTACGGTCAGCGTCGTGCGGGGTCCCGCATGGAGCGGCCGACATGAATATAGGGGAGTTGCTTCCAATTATCTTGCCGACATGCAGCCGGGAGATTCGATCATGATGTTCGTTCGTACGCCGCAGTCGGGCTTCCAGCTTCCTGAAGATCCAGGGACTCCGATTATTATGGTAGGACCGGGGGTTGGGGTCGCGCCGTTCCGCGGGTTTCTGCAGGCACGTCGCGCACTCAAGCGAGATGGAGTTCAGCTCGGCACAGCACATCTCTATTTCGGCTGCCGCGACGAAATGGATCATATATACCATGAGGAATTGGAACAGTTCCAACAAGAGGGGCTTGTTGCCGTACACACAGCATTCTCGCGGATAAAAGGGCAGTCCAAGACTTATGTTCAACATCTGATGCAACAGCAGGAGCAGGAGTTAATCGGAATCCTGGATCAGGGAGGACGATTCTATGTATGCGGTGACGGAAGCAAGATGGCCCCGGATGTAGAGGCAGCCCTGCAAAAGTCTTATCAAGTTGTTCGCGGCGTCAGCGAAACAGAAGCAAAAAAATGGCTGGATCGTCTCGCGGTCGAGGGACAGTATGTCAAAGACGTGTGGGCAGGCGGAAAAGTTTCAAATCATCAATCACCATTTATAGGATACAATTGATTCAGATTTTGCAGATAGCGAGTGATTAATGATGATGATAAAAACGGAATTTGGAAAGGGTGAAAATCTTATTTAAGTAGGGGAGGCTAACATTTGGAAAACGATTTAGAACTAATGAACATACAAGCAGGGGTGCTATATGTTCACGATCATGCTCGGCGTTTAACGATAATCAATGAGCCGATAAGTCAGCCTGCACCCCGATTTTTTTGGGGCCAAACAAAAATGGGCCAGGTGCTAAGGTTCCGTAGCGATGTACCGGATATTATTGTTGAAGAGATCTTGCACATCATGGATCAGGATGATACAACCGCCAAGATCGCAAATGTTATTCATGCTCTAGGTAGAGACAAGCCAATTAACCGCGTATGGTTAGGTCCCGCATATGTATGTCATATAATCGAGGCCGGCCTCACTGATGCGGTCTTGGTCACGGAACACAATAAATACTGCCTGGAAGCCGGGTTTCCCAAACTAGCATCTGAACTGACATTTCGGGAACCGTGTTTTATGGTGATTGAGAACGACATGGCGGTATCTGTCTGCTTCAGTGCGAGAAGTACCGCTAGAGCCGCAGAAGCTGGCGTTGAAACGTTGGAAGGTTATCGGGGGAAAGGATATGCAAGGAGCGTGACATCTTCCTGGAGCAGAGCCATACACGAATCAGGAAGGATCCCTTTATACAGTACCTCCTGGGATAATTATGCTTCGCAGTCAATTGCAAGACGACTTAATCTATATCTCTATGGAACAGATGTCTCTTTTTACTAAGGTGTATGAACAACTATATGTCGGTTGACAAGAATATGTAGACATTATAGACCGCTGTTGGGTGTGAATTGTCTTGGCAACAACCTGATTAAGGAGACAGGAGTATCTTTACGCTAAAGGTTCATGCAGGCCGGACGCAGACGGCAGTGCGGCATTCAGCGGACAGATGCTCCTTCATTATTTCATCGGATGTAGCGATCATCGCTTGCCTGCGGCACGCTTATTAACGGTTATTTCCGCAGGGCGAAGGAATCGTAACGGTGGATGAACTTGAACGATGATTAGAAATGAGCTTTTTTTCATCCCCAGAGGTCCCGAAAGTAACGTAGTATTTTAGTGGAAAGTAGGATAAAATCATACGTAGAAAATTTTATCAATTGTTAATATCGTACTCATAAACCACAAAACGAGTTATTATTTAATCCCGGCCGACGCCAGAACTTATTTCAAAAATTTGCAACTTATTGTAAAAATGTTTGGTTCAGCTCGAACTGGGACGCTTTGCAGTAACTGAGCGATTCGAGAGGATGAAGACCATGTTATCGTTTCAGAAATCATCGGCGGAGCTAGTGGATGCCGAAGAAGCAATTATCAATTCCAATCCCTTATTTAATTTGATATCCAGAAATAAGGAGATGATTTCAACGGAAGAAGTACTTGATGATATTCAGCAGGCCCATCGCATCGGGGCTCAACGGCTGCTATTGAAAGAGAATCAGGACTATATTGGCATCCTGGAGTACTTGCCTGTCAATCCGTCCGATCAATGTACATGGCTGGGGGTTCTGCTGATTAGCGGAGAACTCCAGTCGAAGGGATACGGTTCGCAGGCAGTGCTTTTATTTGAAGAAGATATGAGGAACCAGGGAATTAGCAAGTACAGGATCGGAGTCATTACGAAAAATACGCGGGCCCATCTGTTCTGGATGCGGCAAGGATTTAAAAGGATCAATTCGAAAACAAACAGCAACAGCAAAGAGATATTAATCTATGAAAAGAACCTATCATGAAGGCGAAAGGCAAGACGCCTCCCTCCCGGCAGCTGTTTCGTCTTTAAAAGACACCAAAGACTAAATCCACATCAAAAAGCAACATTGGGGTTTGATTTTTAATACGACGCAGATGAAGCATCAATCACGATGTTATCGAAATCATAATTGTAACAATATTTCCCAAACTCAAACAGCGCGCCAATTGAGTATCGGAACGCGCTGCCTCTGCATAGCTTTTTTCATCTGTCTACTTGACAGGGGTATAGCCAGTGGTTTAGTCCAGCTTATAGTAAAAAATCACCTTATGCCTATTCGTTATAATAGAGTTGTTCAAGCAACTATTGTATAAGACCTTGGAGAACAAAGAAACAGCGCTGCAAGCTTTGTTCCTAATCCCGGTTTGCCCCTTTCTACAAAGACATGATAAGTTCAAGCACTTGACGGGCTCGATGTTCATACGTATGATAACGGACGGCATGTCGTTGCCCTTCTGCTGCGATCTTTGCGGCTTGGTCCGGATGGCTTAAATAATACCGCAGCTTCTCAAGCATATCTTCCTTCGAATCATAGATAACATAATGGAGTCCGTTCTCAAACAATTCAGATTGTTCGGGAGTATTATCCGTTAGGACCATTGCGCCGCACCCCATCCCTTCGAAGATTCTCATGTTAAAAGTTTTAAATTTATCGGCGGTTTGGTTGAAGACGATTTTCGAATTTCCATAATGCGCACCAAGATCTTCCAGATATATATTTTTCCGGAGCGACAGATTCGCCTGCCCTTGAAAGTTCGTTTCAATGAAGCGAAGACTTTCATCCCGACTTTTATAAATTTCATGTCCGCGCGTACCTACGAAAGAAACGTCGAAACGGCGCATCGAATAAGGGATGTCCGAATGAAACAAATGGGGATCTACCCCGAATGGGAAGAATCGGATCGGTATCGGGAAGCGAGATGCAAGATGCAAAGAATGAGACATTAGCAGGATATCGGGACGATATATTTCGCACATATCCAGGTTGTCCGCGAGACGATTTTCTCCGTGATGGAACCAGAAGAGAACGGGCGCTTGGACCTGCTCCCTGTGTTTAATGTCAATCCGAGGGCGAGAAGGGCTCTCAACGAACAGAACCGCTGCGTACTTTTTTGTATCTAGGGCGGAGAAATCGGCGACATCTTGGATCACATCGACGCCGACACCAATATTAACAAATGCTCTTTCCAAATAGCTGCCCGGTGTGTATGGGGTTTTTCCGTAACACATCAATATGCGCTCCGGTTGAATACTCAATTTGTTCCAACCTCCTTTTGTAGCCTGCCGAAGAAAGGTTCAGCTAACATATTCATTTTTTGATATTGGATGACTTGTTTATCGATTGAGGTGACCGTATCAGTATGGTTCTCTTCGATGCGGTTTGATAAATGCAATAGCTCATGGCTGAGGGTCGGGCTATCGGTCGAGATTACGTAAGGGATGGCATCGATTGAAGCGGCGAAATCGAACACCTTGAAACGGTATCCAAGAGCGATAAAAGGTACCCGCATGACGGCCGAGAGCACAGCGGCGTGTAATTTGAAATCAACCGTAAATTTACATTGGCCTATAATGCTCATCAATTCGTACGGATTTACTGTTTCAAACAAACGCACGCGATTCTCATATCCTATTTTGTGCATCAGTCTTCGGCTGGCGGGGATATCGCGAGGCCACATGACGAACATAATAATGGAATAGCCTTGCCGGATCCATTCCTTGGCGGCCGTGACCAACTTGTCCTCAACGGAAGCCTCGTCATTGCCGAAGACTTGATTCATCGCTGTGCCCCAGTTGATTCCAATAAAGGGCCTGTCCCCTAGAAGGGGCGGCTCGTACGAGACGGGCTTCGCTTCCTCGGGCGTGAGGAGTAAAGCGGGGTCGCCACTCACCGCAATGTTTTCCGCATCGACTCCCGCTATTTGGAGAAATGCTTGACTGAGAGGACCTCGGACTGCCGCGAAGCGGGCGCCTCGGAATAAATCGCATTGGATACCTTGAGCTATGAGATCGGCAGGCAACGGGCTGCCGCCAAGCATTGCGTCCAGACCTTTTTTAGGTATGAGTTTATCCACGCCGGAACCCCAAATATAATACGGTTTGTTGCCTTTACGCGCCTTTTCAAGCATCGCAAGATAGGTGGGGGCGATTAAAGATCCCCCTCCAAGCACAACGGCATCGAATGCCAAGGGGTCAGCGTTATCGGCTATTGATCCGACGACGTGGAAACGGTCGGCTTCGAGGTTCTTGTTGAAGTGATGCCGAAAGATATCCCACATTACTTGGTCCCCTGCGTTTTTGTAACCAATCTCTGCCAAATATAATATACTAGACATTTTTTAGCGTGCAACGCTGCTCAGTCTACTCTATATTGATATGATATTCATTGCCGATATGTTATGGACAGCCGCTGAAAATGGTAGAATGGAGGCAGCATGTTGATTGAACGCCTTGAACATGGGAAGAATCAATGGATTTTCAGGGGTTAAACTGTTATCCCACCCAAGTCGAATACATGCTCATAATTTCTACGAAAGACGCGGCTATAACGTTAATATTGGCATGATAACATTTCTTTTCATAGCAGACCTCCTTATACTAAGAGCAAATAAAAATGCGTTTGAGTTAGCGGCAGGCTGCTTCAAATGCTTGTTACCAAAAGCTTTTTAAGCAGCCTAAGTCCCTGATGTAATTCTTCCGTATCCTTGACAGAGGTTAGCGAAATTCGAATAAACTGCTCTTCGGCATCCTTTCGGGTGAGGAATCGGAGAGAATGATAAATATGGATTCCCTCTGCCAAAGCGCTTTGCTCAAACTCCTGCAACTGATATTGCCCGGATAGCGGGAGCCACCGAAAAAAACTGAGTGGATTCTCATTCGGGTTTTCGATTTGAAAGTAAGATCGATAAAGCAAATTGCGCTCTTCTGAAATAGCCCTTTTTTTGCGAATGATCTGATGCGCCACTCCAGTATGAATACATTCCGTAATAACTTCCGCGTTCAAGGCAGAGGTTTTGATATTGATGTTAAAGATTCCGTACGTCATTTTCTCGACAAATGGATTGGCATAAGCGATGAATGCTACTCTCATACCGGAGCTGAGCGATTTGGACGTACTCAGGATGTACACAAACCGATCAGGCACAAAATGAGAAACGGGCAGATAGCCCGGCGGCGCGAGAAACGAATAGATGTCGTCTTCTAATAAGATTAGTTTGTGTTTATTGATGATCTGGGATATATCTTTTCTCCGCTTGACATCCATTAGGATTGCGGTCGGATTATTGCAGGATGGAACGAGATATATTCCCTGCAATGTGTTCATTGTGCATGCTGCATCCAAACTTTCCGGAAGCATGCCTGCTTCGTCTCCTGCAACAGGAATGAGTTGAATATGGAGTATATTCGCTAATTCAATGAAATTCGGATACGTATATTCATCCACGGCAATTTTATCTCCAGGATGGAAAAGAGACATTAAGGTTAGTGTGAGAGCATTCTGCGCTCCAGACGTTATTGCAATATTCTCGACTGGTACATCCATCGCAAACTGCTGCATCCACGTTCTGGCCGCCATTCTATGATATGGCATTCCTAGCGGATGCCTATAATCCAACAACGTTTCAAGATGATTTTTTCCCGCTATTTGTTGAACGATTTCTGCAACCTGTGTATTGCACTCATCAAGCGGTTGAATAATTCCCATTTCGATACAACCATTTTCATCATCATTTTCCGCTTTGAAAATAGCATTTCTCACATTAGGAGCAACAAAGGTGCCTCGACCCGTAACCGCATAAATTAAGCCCTTAACTTCACATATTTTAAAAGCACGTGTCACGGTACTCAAATTAATATCCAGATAATCTGCCAGTTCCCGCTGAGGCGGAAGCTTCGTATTTGGAGCTAAAAAGCCATTCAAAATATCGTACTCCAACAGACTGGCGATAGAACGATAAATAGGGGGGAACAATTTTTTTCGAGCTGGCGCCCAGGACATTGGATAGTTTTCAAATGAATTAAAAGGCATCGTAATCCTCCCAATATTGTATTGCATACAATTATACCATTGAAACCATACAATGCTGATGCTAGAGTAATGGATACCATTCCAAGTCATCTCGGTAGGAGGAGGAGAAGATGAAGTATTATGTAGTAGACGCATTTGCAGAGCACATATTTGAAGGGAATCCCGCCGGTGTCTGCATAATGGAGAAATGGATTGCAGATGAGCTGATGCAAAAAATTGCTTCCGAGAATAACCTTTCTGAAACGGCCTTTGCTGTAAAGGAGGGGGACGATTACCGATTAAGATGGTTTACCCCTGCAAAAGAAATCGATCTTTGCGGGCATGCCACTCTGGCCACAGCGTATGTCATCGCCAATCACTATGAAAAAGATGTAGAGCGGTTAACATTTCAGACAATGAGTGGGGAACTGGTAGTTCTTAAAAAAGGAGAACGGTACGAGATGGATTTCCCGAGCAGAATGCCTAAGCCATTTACACTGACCGAACAAATGGTGGAAGCTCTTGGGGTCACTCCAGTTGAAACTTATCTAGACAGGGATTTCATGTTCGTGCTGGAGAAAGAGGAAGATGTGCAGAACACAGATCCGGATTTTTCAAAACTAAAACATTTGCCTGACGGATTGGGTGTCTCGATCACGGCACGGGGGACGAAATACGATTTCGTGTCCAGAAGCTTCTTTCCAAAATTAAATGTCAATGAAGATCCCGTATGCGGTTCTGCCCATTGCAATTTCATTCCTTACTGGGCAGGGCGCCTGGGTAAGGAGAGCATGATAGCAAGGCAGCTCTCCAGCCGAGGCGGAACATTATATTGCCAGTACGTTGGAGATCGGGTCAAAATTAGCGGAACTGCCGTTTTGTATGCGGTGGCAGAGCTGCAAATCAATCCATAAACATGAAGAAGTAACAGCGATCAGTAAGTTAGTCCCTCTCTTGCTAAAATAAAACTGGTTAGGTGCCATACTATAATTCGTAATGAAGGAGTTCTCAAAAAGTCCCTCGTTAATCCCGAGGTCCTCCATTCATGTGTTTGTGTCAACACTAGATGTCCCATATTGACGAGAAGGCCCTGCTTCTTAGCGGGGCTTTCTTTCTTTTTATTGACGAAGCTGTGATATTCCTATAGCTTTATATATGGAGTCACATTACATAAGGGACACTCATTCTATTGTCTTAACTATTCTAAATAGAATTGTGGCTCTGAAGGCGAAGTAGGAGGGAAAACCGTGCACTTCTTATTATTCTTTTAATACGAGCTTCTTGACATAGAAGCTCGTATCGATCCTATGGCTATCGATACGAAATCACAACATTTCGGAGGTAGCATAGATGGAACATATATGTTTTGAATTAGAAAATGTCGAAGTGACTTATTTAGATAAAGAGGTATTAAAGATTGACCGATTAGCTGTCCATCAATTTGACCGCATCGGTATCGTCGGAAAAAATGGTGCCGGGAAAAGTACATTACTCAAGTTGCTCGCCGGTATTGTTCAACCATCAAGCGGGAAAGTGCATCGTCACATAGAGTATGGTTATTTTGAGCAAATGGAAGCTCCTACAGCCGAAGAAGCTGATCCAGTGATACTCGGAAGATTAGCTGTTCCACAAAATTCAGATCAGTTGAGTGGCGGGGAGCAAACAAGGCTGAAGCTTGCACAAATGTTTACCCATTACTACGAAGCGTTACTAATTGATGAGCCGACAACACACTTGGATCAAGATGGTATTTCGTTTTTACTTGATGAACTGCGATATTACTATGGAGCGCTTGTGTTAATTAATCATGACCGTGCTGTACTAGACGAACTCGTCACAACCATTTGGGAAGTACATGAAGGCAAGGTACAAGTATATTCGGGAAATTACAGCGATTATATAGAACAGAAACAGTTGGAACGTGAACAACAGAGTCAAGCTCATGAACAATTCATCAAAGAAAAGAGTCGGCTTGAAAAAGCAGCGCAAGAGAAAATGAAGAAGGCCGAAAAAATCGCACAAGCTGGAAGCATGTCAAAAAAAGAGTCAAAGGCAAAACCGAACCGTATGTTTGAGTCGAAATCGAAAGGAACGAGCCAAAAAGCAGTATATCGCGCCGCAAAAGCGATTGAACAGCGAATGGAAAAACTTCAGGAAGTTGAAGCTGTACAAGAAGAAAGACAAATCGTGTTCCGCCAAGCAAAAGCATTGGAATTGCATAATAAGTTTCCAATTATCGCTGATAGACTTACTCTCCAGTTGGAGGATAACGTATTATTGGATGAGGTGAGTTTCCAGCTTCCTCTTGGAAATAAAATAGCGATTACCGGTGCAAATGGTAGTGGTAAAAGTACATTGCTACTGCATATTGCGAATAATGGTGGAGGTTTAACCATTTCTCCAAAAGCGAAAATGGGTTACTTCCGTCAAATGAGCTATCAATTTACAAGCGATGAAACGGTACTGCAATTTGTAAAAAATCGCTCAGAGTATGATGAACGATTTTTACGAAGCGTGTTACATTCGATGCAGTTTGTTGGTACAGATATACGAAAAAGTGTGAAGTCATTAAGCGGTGGAGAAGCGATTCGCCTCCAACTTTGTCAGCTGTTCTTGGGGAAATATAACATTTTATTGTTAGACGAACCGACCAATTTTTTAGATATCCATGCCATTGAAGCATTAGAACGGTTTATATCTGCATATGAAGGAACCATCATATTTGTATCACATGATAAGAAGTTCATAAAAAATGTAGCAGATTTGCATTTTCATATTTGTGAACAAAAATTGAATCAAAAGTGATTTCAAGTTAGTCTCGGATGAGCCGCCAAGAACCTTTTGGCGGCTTATTCTTCTATTTTTTCTGTAATCATTTCAGCATTTTTTAGTCACCATAATATGAAAAATTGCACTTAAAATATCTCATTCATAATACGGGCAGTCTATTTTACTCTTACTTTTAGGCCCGATAACGTTTATAATATTTCAAGTACAAAGTATATAAGAAAAGGTGTCATGGATGAGCATACTAAACGTAGAACGACTAAGCCACGGCTTTGGAGACCGTGCGATCTTCAAGGACGTATCCTTCCGCCTGCTCAAAGGCGAGCACATTGGTCTGATCGGTGCCAACGGAGAAGGCAAGTCCACATTTATGAATATTATTACAGGCAAGCTTCAACCAGATGAAGGCAAGGTTGAATGGTCCAAGCGTGTACGTGTCGGCTATCTCGATCAGCATGCCGTACTTAGCAAGGGCTCAACGATCCGTGATGTCTTGAGGGGAGCCTTCCAATATTTATTTGACCTGGAACAAGAAATGAACGATATGTATGGCAAGATGGGGGACGTAACTCCAGAAGAACTGGAGAAGCTTCTTGAGGATGTCGGTACGATCCAGGACATGTTGACGAATCAAGATTTCTATATGATTGATGCCAAGGTCGAAGAGACCGCTCGTGGACTTGGTCTGAATGATATCGGTCTGGATAAGGACGTAAACGATTTGAGCGGTGGTCAGCGTACTAAGGTGTTGCTGGCGAAGCTATTACTCGAGAAGCCGGACATCCTGCTATTGGACGAGCCGACGAACTATCTGGATGAACAGCATATCGAATGGTTGAAGCGATATCTGCAAGCCTATGAGAATGCATTTATTCTCATATCACACGATATTCCGTTCCTGAACAGCGTTATTAACCTGATCTACCATATGGAGAACCAAGAGCTGACCCGCTATGTCGGTGACTATGACAAGTTCCAACAAGTCTATGAAATGAAGAAGCAGCAGCTGGAATCCGCTTATAAGCGTCAGCAGCAGGAGATTGCCGACCTGAAGGACTTCGTCGCACGCAACAAGGCGAGTGTAGCTACACGCAACATGGCGATGTCGAGGCAGAAGAAGCTGGATAAGATGGAGATTATCGAGCTGGCGAAGGAAAAGCCGAAACCGCAATTCAACTTCAAAGATTCCCGGGCTTCCAGCAAGCTGATGTTTGAGACAAAGGATCTGGTCATCGGTTACGATGAGCCGTTGTCCCGTCCATTGAACCTCCGTATGGAGCGCGGTCAGAAGATCGCATTTGTCGGTGCGAACGGTATCGGTAAGACGACGCTGCTGCGCAGTATTCTGGGTGAGATTCCAGCGATATCTGGTTCTGTTGAACGGGGAGACAATCTGGATATCGGCTATTTCGAACAGGAAGTAAAAGATGTGAACTATAATACGTGCATCGAAGAAATCTGGAACGAGTTCCCTTCATTTTCACAATTCGAGGTTCGTGCGGCACTGGCGAAGTGTGGACTGACTACGAAGCATATCGAGAGTAAGATCGCTGTACTTAGCGGTGGCGAGAAGGCGAAGGTTCGCCTCTGTAAGCTCGTTAACATTGAGACAAACCTGCTCGTGCTCGATGAGCCGACGAACCATCTGGATGTAGATGCGAAGGAGGAGCTGAAGCGTGCACTCAAGGCATACAAAGGCAGCATCCTGCTAATTTCCCACGAGCCTGAATTCTATCGTGATGTCGTGACGGAGACATGGAACTGTGAATCCTGGACGACGAAAGTATTTTAATTCAGAAGCGTAAAGCCGACTCTGTCGCATTTGATGCGATAAAGTCGGCTTTTATACTCTTTGGATAGGCGATAACTATGCCGGTTTCTGTGCGCGGTATGAGCGCAATGTCCCAAAAATGGTCGCAAACTGGCCGGTTTGTTGAACCTCTTCAAAACCACTTTCACGAAATAATTGTGGAAGTATTCCCTTAGCATGATCTTTGGTGGTTTCAAATCCATCAAGTAATTGAATAGGCAAAAACGCGATCCGCATCCAGAGATTATGCGGTTTATCAAAATCAATAATATTGATTTGTCCTCCGGGACGTAAGGTGCGAAGCAGCTCCTCTAAGGTTTTCCGCTTCATTTCCAAGGTTAAATGATGAAAAAAAAGACTTGAAAAAATATGATCCAGATGCGCATCCGGAAAGGGCAGATCAAGTGACATTCCTTTTTGAAAAGAAATATCCAACTGGTTCTGTTCTGCTTTCGTTTTAGCAATGGCTAAAACTTCGGGATCTGCATCGAGTCCGATAATTTCCGCTTCCAATTGCGCTTGCTTTATCATCAGCGTTAATGTTCCTGTTCCGCAGGCTAAGTCCAAAACCCGCTGCCCAGGTCTCAGGTCAGCTTGATGAATCAAATGGCTTTTAAACTTCGCTTCCTTCATTCCCCGTTTTAGCAAAGGATCGTATATGGGGGTCAACCAATGGAATTTCATCGCCGGAATATACTCTTTTTGCGACATTATTGAACTACCCCTTTACCGCGTAATCGGGATGTTATAAAATGCCTTAGCTGTTTTTCTCTTTCTTCATACGCCTCTTTAGTTTTTTAGTTAATTTTATCATAAAAAGGGAATTATGTCCGATTATTTTTATAGTGTATTGAAAGCCTAGACCGGTGAAAAGAGTGGGAAGGAGCAGCTTGCTAGAGAACCGGACATCTGCTATATTCTACAATAAATCGTTGTAAAACATATGATTCACAATACAAGGAGATGAATGATATGAAAAAAGTTTGTTTGCTATTACCGAATGGTTTTGAAGCCGTTGAAGCAAGCGTATTTACAGATGTGTTCGGATGGAATAAAGCTGAAGGCGATGGATCCACAGAGCTCGTTACCGTTGGAACTCGTTCAGAATTAACATGCACCTGGAATTTTACCGTAATACCCGAAAAGGTCATTTCAGAGGTGACCGTCCAAGAATACGACGCGCTAGCATTACCAGGCGGCTTTGAAGAGGCAGGATTTTACGAGGATGCCTTTCGCCCCGATGTGCTTGAATTTATCCGAGAATTCGATAGACATGGGAAGAACATTGCATCGATTTGTGTAGGGGCTTTACCGCTTGGCAAAAGCGGCATTCTGCAAGGAAGAAATGCGACAACCTATAATCTAAATAATCGCCAGCGACAATTACAACTAGAAGCAATGGGAGCCAACGTGATTCCAGATCAGCCCATTGTAATTGACAACAATATCATTACTTCTTTTAACCCATCCACCGCTTTCGCTGTAGCCTTTACCCTTCTTGAATCACTTACTTCCACAGAAAATGCAAACCATGTTAAAAAGCTCATGGGATTCCTCACATAACTTCAGATGCATGAGAGGACGCATATCGCGGGTGATTTGTGAGAGCGCCATTCGCCATAGCAATCTTTATTATTTGTGAAAATCTCCAAACTCAATACTTTTGCATTTGACTTTTCCCTTAGGGGAAGGTGTACAGTGAAATGGAACAAAGATTGATATGTAAAGCATGTAGTCCGTGTAAAACTACGAAGAATGGAGGTGACCTCTTGCTATCGATTGGAGAATTCTCAAAGATATGCGGAGTATCTACAAAAACGCTTCGATATTATGATGAAATTGGATTAATTCATCCTGATGAGATTAATCCTGAAAGCGGTTATCGGTATTATTCCATCCGGCAACTAAAAAAGATGCTCTTTATTAACCGGTTGAAATCTTATCATTTTTCTCTGGAAGAAATTAAATCCATTCTGGAATGGGAAGAGGATCAATCCGAAGAGAAGCTTTGTTCCGCCCTGAATCGCAAGAGAAGGGAAATACAGCAAAAGCTGAATGCTCTTGAACATACTCTCAAACAAATGACTCATGATATTTTAACTTTAGAGAAGGGCATTCCGATGATGTCATACCTCAACAATATAGAAGTACAACTTGTTGAAACCCAGCCAATGAATATCCTTTATATGCGCCGGATGATGAGTAGCGATGACTATGCTGCAGGATATGGAACGCATTTCAGCAGGCTGTATGAAAAGATTGCTATTGAAAAACTCACCTTGCTAGGTACGCCAATGACGATTTATCACAGCCCTGAATACAATCCTGCCGGCAATGATACAGAGTTTGCTATCCCGATAGAGGAGGCTGTAAAGGGAACGAGGGATTTGCCTGGAGGCCTATGTGCGAAGTCTGTTGTAAAGGGTTCATATGCAGAATTGACATCGGTATATGCCAAGCTGAGGGAATGGGTAGAACATGAAGGCTATGAATTGGTGAAATCACCATATGAAGTATATGTAACCGACCCTAATCAAGCCACTATTCCTGAGGATATGGTTACCGAGGTGTATTTTCCTGTAAAGAAAAAATAGAAGCAAGACCTGACATTTTCAGTAACGCTCGCTTAAAATACTCTTTTAAAGAGGTAGCTATATGAAAAGAAACCACTGGCCAACGACAGAATGGCAAGCCGTAGACCCGGCAACCTTGCGAATAGACTCTGAAAAGCTTTCAGAGCTTGAACCTTTGATAAAAGCCGAGTATAGCAATATAAACGGTATTGTTGTTGTGAGAAATGGAGCTATTACCTATGAAAGATATTATAATGGCTATGGCCCGGATGATGCGCACCATGTGGCATCTGTAACGAAAAGCATCATATCCGCCCTTATTGGCATTGCCATAGATGCTGGATATATTAAAAATGTAGATCAGAAGGTGCTGGATTTTTTCCCCGAATATGTACCCGATGCTGCTGATAAGCAGAAACGAGAAATCACCATACGCCATCTTCTCACGATGACGGCTCCTTATCCATTTGAGGACTGGCACGAACCGCTGGACAAGATCTGTATGCAGCCTGACTGGGTAACGTATACGCTGGATATGCTAGGCCAAAAAGGAAGTATTGGATCTTTTAAGTATTCCACCGCAGGGGCGCATCTGCTTTCAGCTATCATCACTCGCAGCACAGGACAAAGTGCCCGAGAGTTTGCCAACGAACGCTTATTTAAACCGATCGGCATGAAAGAAATCCCGGATTATGAAATGAAATCATTTGGGTTTGAGGATTTATTCGGGAAGAATGTGAAAGGGTGGGTAAAAGACCCGAACCGTAACTCCACAGGCGGATGGGGACTTACGCTAAGTCCTCGTGATATGGCACGTTTTGGTTTGCTATATCTGAATCATGGCATTTGGGACAATAATCAAATTATTTCGGGGACATGGATTGACGAATCAACAACGATGAACCCCAATAATTACGGTTATCTATGGTGGCTACGCGAAGAGGACGGGGTTTTTGCATACTTAGCACTAGGCGATGGCGGTAATGTCATTTGTTGCATTCCAGACAAAGACCTGGTCGTAGCCATTGCATCCGAATACATCATGAATCCTCGCGATAGATGGACATTAATTAAGGAATGTATTATCCCGGCTGTAATAGACTAAACTTAAAAAGCGCACCCGCCCAACGGAAAATAAAAAAACCGTTGCTTTGGCGGTAAAGTATTTGTGCGCAAAAACAAAATAGAGTAAGCCAAACGGCGGTTTTGAATAATCATCAAAGCCGCCGTTTTCTTTTTTTGAAAAAGGATTTACGGAGGGTGTATTAAGTGCGCCCCTTTTTAGACGTAAGCGTCAAATAGCCCTCATCTTGAGAACAAGGTGTGGACTATTTGACACTTACATTGAAAGGCAGTCTGAAAGGGCAGAGTGTGTCGGATAAGGTTAAGTGGCGCTTAGGCGATCCTCGTTTCGTGCGAAGTTTGCGCAGGCCAAGCCGAGAAACCGCTCGGGGCGGTCCCAATGCAAAAAACCGGCAGATGCTGGCTTAGTCAGTACTATTTTTCGTATATTGCCTTAAGTACGGTTCGAATCCATGACATGTTTCTAAATAACCCATATTTGCCCGATTACACAAAAGAAGCCAGAAGTTCTTTTTAAGTAATTTTCTTCGGAGTTTCTAATCACTATTACTCATACCATGTTAAGTTCAGTTAACGGTATCTATTTAATTGGTTTATTTAGTTTTTTCACAACCATTTGACAATGAAGATTAGTGAGCTTAAAATAAACTTAAAATATTTTAATTAAATTTATTTAAGTTTATTTCTCAAAAAAAAGGGGAAGGGAAACATGCTAAATAATCTATTAGAAGATTTTTATATGAAACTTACCATGAGTTTTTATAAAAATGCATCTCAAAACGAAACTTTAGACATAGGAAATATAAGTACTGTAGAAATGTCATGTCTCGAAGTTGTATATTTTCTGAAAAATCCTACCTATAGCGAGCTTGCAGAGTTTCTTAATATTTCACAGCCAAACGCAACCTATAGAATAAACAAGTTGATTAAGAAAGGATATCTTACAAAAGTAAACGACAAAAAGGACAGACGTATATATTATCTTCAAGTAACAGATAAATTTATGGACTACTATTGCCTTAATGATAATTATATGAATAACGTAATAGCAGAATTAGAAAAAAGATGTACTGCAAATGAGATACAACAATTTGAAAAGATGCTGAACATTATAACGAAAGACATAATGGAGTGATGAGCAATGGAATTGAAATTTAAAAAATATAATAAAAAATATTTAGAGAGTTGCGCAAATTTAATACGTAGTACATGGCCATTTGAGAAAGAGTTTAATCAACCCAAAAATCCAGAAATCATATATCAATCGTATGTATTATCTTGCGAAATGTATTCGGAGCACCTTGACTTGATTGTGGATGAACATGATAACGTAAAAGGAATACTATTTGGTAGTATAGAAAATGCAAGTTTCTTTAGCCAAATGAAATATAGAATCAAAGGATTAAAAAACAATTTGAGAATGATGTATTATCTATCATGCGGAGGCTTTGGAAATCGTAGAACAGCCTGGAGAATAAGAAATAAGCACAATGAAATAGATACTTTAGGAGAAACGACTGATATACAATTTGACAGCGAAATTAACTTATTTATGGTTAGTCCGGAACTTCGCGGCATGGGGTATGGAAAAAAATTGATGGACCGCTATTTAGAATTTTGTAAATACAATGAACTTCGTAGTGCGTTCTTATGGACAGATCTTGGATGTTCTTATCATTTTTATGAAATATACGGATTCAAACTGTACAAACGATTTTTCCATGGAAGTTTGAGCGAAAGTGATAAAAAACAACCAAATGGGATGATATATTATATAGATATTCAATAAAAATAACAAGTAAAGGCTATGATATCACGAAGATCCCCTGGAATAGGAGTCTGTAAAATAGATTGTGTAAACTCCAAAACCTACTAAAATGGAAGTAGAAGAAAGGTTGTGGAGAACACATGGGACTGTGGACGAAAGAGCAACTGCGAGCATTTATCAAAGAGAATAATCTGGTCACCGCTCAGGATGCGCAAAATGCCCTGAAAGACCTCTTTGCCGAAACGATCCAGGAAATGCTGGAGGCTGAGATGGACACGCATCTGGGATACGAAAAGCATCAGACCAAGAATAAGGCAACGACAAATAGCCGGAATGGCAAAAGCCGTAAAACCATCACGAGCGAATACGGTGAGCAGGAAATCATCGTTCCACGCGATCGTCATAGCGATTTCGATCCGCTCGTTGTCAAGAAGCACCAATCCAACGTGACGGGGATTGAAGAACAGATTATTGCGCTCTACGCCAAAGGAGTAAGTACGCGAGATATCCAAGACCACCTAAACAACCTGTACGGAATCGACGTCTCACCGACGCTCATTTCCAACGTGACTAACAAAATCATGCCACTCATTAAGGAGTGGCAGAATCGGCCGCTTCAGAGCGTGTATGCCGTTGTCTTTCTTGATGCCATTCACTTTAAGGTGAAGCAAGATGGCGCTATTGTCAACAAGGCTGCGTACATGGTCATCGGCATCGATCTTGACGGTAACAAGGACGTGCTGGGCATGTGGATCGGCGAGAATGAGTCCGCCAAGTTTTGGCTCAGCGTGCTCAATGAGTTGAAGAATCGTGGTGTACAAGACATTCTGATCACCTGTGTGGACAACCTGACCGGCTTCTCTCAGGCCATCACGGCTTGCTATCCACAGACCGAAATTCAGAAGTGCATCATCCACCAAATCCGTAATTCCACGCGCTACGTTTCCTATAAAGACCTCAAGAAGGTAACGGCGGATCTTAAACCGATCTACAAGGCCACAACGGAAGAAGCTGCTCTTGTTGAGCTCGATCGCTTCGAAGAAATCTGGGGAACAAAGTATCCACTCATCGTTCGTTCCTGGCGTAACAATTGGGCGGAGTTAGCAACCTTCTTCAAGTATCCTCCGGAAATTCGAAAGCTTATCTATACCACGAATATGATCGAAAGCTATCATCGTCAGCTGCGCAAAGTAACAAAGGGCAAGAGTATTTTTCCGTCGGACGAAGCTTTGCTCAAAATGCTCTATCTCTCGACGATGGATGTTGTTCGCAAATGGACGGGGCGTGTACAGAATTGGGGGCAAATGCTGCTCCAGTTCTCTGTATTCTTTCCAGATCGGGTCGGTCAACATTTACGCTAAGGAGTTAATCCCCCCTCCGAAGGGGAGTTTCTTATAAATGAGTTTACACATATTTCTTGACAGACCCTGGAATAGGGGCACGGCAAGAATTTCTTCTTTTTTGAGCCACTCTCTAGATGATAGTTATATTAAGGAATGTATTATCCCGGCTGTAATTTCATACCTCGCTGATAACTCTTTAAGATAGTTTTGGTCAAATAGTAGAGCCTCTTTCTTCAGTATTTTATATCGATTATCTTCTTCTATCGATAACGCCGTCACAATAGTTCCCATTCCGAGCAGAGCAATGATAAGGATAAGGAATGTATAAATTGCTGGATCCTGTTTAAAAATTAAGTATGGTACAGTGGCTAATATAAGCAGGCTAAATCCTAAAGCAACATATTTAGATGTTTTACGTTCATGCTTCCTATTTACTAACAGCTTGCCTTGTGGTGTTTAATTTTTAAGCCAAAGCTTCTTGAGAAAGGCCTTTTTTTTCTTAATTTTAAAAGTTTTTCACTAAATGCCATATGTATGACCTCCTTTGTTTTTTATAACTAAATTGTATGATAACATTGCTCTCTATACCATCTTATGACACATGCATTTTGTCAAGCATAGGCAGCCAAAATTGTGTCGTAGTCTAGTTTTTAGATAAACGATGATTTGATAATTGCTTTAACAGAAATTAATTGAATTAAATTGTTCATGTTATGCTTTCATGCAGGTTCGCTATAATGGATACAGAGAGTTAGGAAAGGAATGTAATCATGAAGAAAGTCATCGTAGTCGGAGCAGGAATTCTTGGGGCATCGACAGCATACCAGTTAGCCAAAATGGGGGCAGATGTCCTTATTGTAGACCGCAAAGATCAAGGACAGGCTACGGATGCCGCTGCCGGCATTATCTGCCCTTGGCTATCACAGCGACGCAACCAAGCCTGGTACCAGTTAGCAAAGGCCGGCGCACACTTTTATCCTGGGTTAATTCATGAACTCAAAAGCGAGGGTGAAGCAGAAACAGGCTATGCTCAAGTCGGGGCTCTATGTATTCATAATGATTTGGAGAAAATCAGAAAGATGGAGGAGCGAGCACACGTACGAAAAGCGGATGCACCGGAAATCGGTGAGATTACCCAGCTTAATGAAACGGAAACCCATGAGCGGTTTCCTCTGCTAGCAGAAGGTTATCATTCCGTTCATATCAGCGGTGCCGCTCGGGTAGATGGTCGTGCGCTGCGTGATGCGTTGCTCCGATCAGCACAAAGAAACGGGGCTGTCTTGATCCATGGGGATGCCGCGCTTCAATATGAGTCGAACCGTGTAACCGGAGTAGCTGTCGGCGTAAAAAGCTTCTCGTCTGAACTCGTGGTTGTTTGTGCAGGGGCGTGGGCAAATCCACTCCTTCAGCCTTTAGGCCTTCACTTTAAGGTAAGCTATCAAAAAGCACAAATTATGCATTTACAGGTTCCTGATCAACATGACATTGGCACCTGGCCTTTAATTGTGCCGCCTTCTGATCAATATATGCTCACTTTTGGTCATCAAAAGATCGTGATAGGGGCAACTCATGAAAATGAGATCGAAGGCTACGATACGAGAGTAACAGCAGGCGGAATACAGGAAATTCTGAATAAAGGGCTAACCTTGGCACCAAAATTAGCAAACAGCACGTTACAGGAGATCAGAGTCGGTTTCCGTCCGTTTACACCCGGTTTTATTCCAGTGATCGGCGCTCTCCCTGGCTGGGATGGTCTTATAACGGCAAATGGACTGGGATCATCCGGATTGACGGTAGGACCCTATCTCGGCAGCCAACTGGCAAAATTGGCACTCGAAATGGAACTGGACATCGATCTAAATGATTATGATATTCAAAAAGCAATGGATGAAAGCTGATCAAATAGGTTCATCTTTTGAACAGATTCGCCGCTAACTTCCTAACTTGGGAGCATAGCGGCGTTTTTGCCGCTCTTCGGTCATGATCATTTTTCACCATTAACGAGCAGCGAAATTTGCTTTGCCATGTAATGAGGGCTGTATGGCGTTTTTTCTTTTAACCACCAGGTTACAATCCCCAATGTTGATGAGGCTATGACCTCATTCAACACATGAAATGGCCGCCCCTTTGATTTTCTTTCCTCTCCCCATATCGTGATGATATCCAGCAGCATGCCGAATATCCGTTCATAGAACGCTTGATTCTTGAGCATCACCGTGTATAACCCGGCATTCTGGTAAAAGTGTTCAAGAAACGAAGTGAGATCCCGGTAACTGCCTACTTCATGAATCGATTTACTACCAGGCAGCTTTTCATCAGTTCGATGCTCTTACTGTTGGTGGGAAGCATTGTCGCAGCTAGTTCACCGGGCTTTACGCTGTTATTAACCGGACGATTGGTGCAGGCTGCAGGGGCCGGTATTATGATGCCATTACTAATGTCCGTAATTTACGAATTATTTCCCGTGAACAAACGGGGATCCGCAATGGGGATGATCGGTCTTACGATTGCATTCGCTCCGGCGATCGCTCCGTCTTTGGCCGGAATCGTGATCGAACATGTATCCTGGCGCTGGTTGTTTATAGGCATGATACCGCTGCTCGCTATCGTTATCCAATTATCTGCAAGGTATTTAACGAACGTATCCGAGACATCTAAGCCCAAAGCGGATATTCTCGGAATTGTATACTCCATCTTTGGGTTTGTAGGCATCCTATTCGGCTTTAGCAACGCAAGCAGCAGTGGATGGGGGAATACCGTCGTCTTGTCTTGTTTGATTGGCGGGCGCGTGTTTGGCAATAGAACTTATGCAATGACGGCGATCATTAATACGTTGGTTACGATTATCATGTATGCTGACTTGATTTTACTTCCGTTATACCTGCAAACAAGCAGGGGATACACGCCGCTTGAATCCGGATTGCTGCTGCTGCCCGGTGCGCTGTTAATGGCGATAATGTCACCGATTACCGGACGTTTATTCGATAAGCCCGGTGCTAAAGTGCTTATGTTAACGGGGCTTGTATTTGTCATTTTAGCGGTATGGGGAATCACAAATCATGGCTCGGCTGTTACGAATACGGTTCGGCAAGTGGCCGGCGCCATCGGCACCGCGCTTGTCGTGACGGTGATGACGATGAGTGCCAGCCATCATGCAGCTGATTTGAGTCAATCTGGGGCGTCATGCTCACAAGCCCACCTTGCGAAGGAGTCATCCATCCTAGGCACGAGCGATACGTTTATGTATATTTTCACTGTGGGCATCATCGCATTCGTTCTGACTTTATTCTTGCCCAAGCGCAAATCAAACTCTGCGTAAGAGTTGTCTCAAGCGCAGGATCCTAACAGGGCAAACGCATAAGGCTCGTCGATTCCGATGTTGGTTCTGTAAAATGGGACGATTGTTGAGAATGGGAAACATGACACATTGTTATTGGCGGTAATAAGAAAGCATTTTAATTTATAGCTGATTAGCTATTATCATCTGTATACATTGACTTTGTATTCGTAGGTACTCGCAAAAAGGGCTTCGCAGTCCCGAAACCCTTTTTTATGTTCCGCGCATACTATCCAAACAGAGACAATATGTTTATTTATTGAAGTCTATTCCCCGCTATCCACTCTATCCACTACATTACACTGTATTCTATTTTCGATTTAACTAAATCATGATGCAAGGAGCGATACTATGGCATATGCATGGCAGGCGCGTCACGGACTTTCGTCCGCGCAGTATCAAGCGGAATTTAATTCCCTACTCTCTCAGGGCTATCGACTCATCGACATTAACGGTTACAGTGTGGGTGGGGTCGATCGTTATGCCGCTATTTGGGAGAAGTCTCCAGGTTATGAGTGGCAAGCGCGGCACGGACTATCCTCGGCGGAACATCAAACGTTATTTGCGACCCTTACTTCCCAAGGATACCGTCCGATATGCGTTAGCGGCTATGAAGTAGCTGGTACCGATCGCTATGCATCACTCTGGCATAAAATAAACGGCCCCGAGTGGCGCGCTCGCCATGGAATGACCCCAGCTCAATATCAAGCCGAATTTGACTCCCTGGCGTCGCAAGGATTTCGGCCAGTTGATGTGTGCGGGTATACGGTTGCCGGGCAGCCACGATTTGCAGCCATTTGGGATAAATCTCAAATTCCGAATTGGACCGCTGGCCATGGCCTGAATGCTGCCGAGTACCAGTCAGAGTTCACGCACTGGAGTAGTCAGGGATTTTTACTATGGCGCGTAAGTGGCTATGAGGTTGCTGGGCAAAACTTTTATGCAGCAATTTGGATCAAAGGTCCCAGCCTCACTTGGTGGTCACGCCACGGATTATCTGCTGCCGATTATCAGACGGAGTTTCATTCCATGTTGGCCCGAGGGTTCCGTTTGGTTAAAGTTAACGGATACCCCTTGCATGGAGAAGCACGGTACGCAGCGATATGGCACAAGCCATATTTGTCTGACGACGATCAGTCATTTATCCGCCAGACTGTAACAACCTTTATGAACAATCATATGGTTCCAGGAGCCTCCCTAGCTCTCACTCAATTTGGACGACTCGTCTTTGCTCAAGGATATGGCCTCGCCAACCAAGCTACGAATGAACCGGTCACGACTAGCACCCTATTTAGAATTGCCAGTGTTTCGAAACCGATTACTTCAGCAGCAGTATTCAAATTAATTGAAGCTGGGTTGTTAAATCTGGGGGACAGAGTGTTTGGCACAAATGCCATCCTCGGTACCACTTACGGAACACAGCCGTATAGCGCGAATATTAATCAAATTACCGTGCAGCATCTTCTGGAACACACTAGCGGGTGGGCGCGGTCGCAAGATCCAATGTTCGGCCATTTCAATTTAAATCAACACGAGCTAATTACATGGATGCTAGATAACTCACCGTTAACTTTTGTGCCAGGTCAGACATTCGATTATCTCAACTTCGGTTATTGTGTGCTCGGACGAGTCATTGAACGAGTTTCGGGTGCTTCCTATGCTGATTACGTCCGACAGCACGTTCTCGCTCCCTGCGGGATTTCGGATATGCACATTGCTGGCGATACTCTCGCAGACCGCCGATCCAACGAAGCTGTGTACTATACACAGAGCGGCTGGAATCCGTATGCAATCAGAGTGTCTCGCATGGATGCGCACGGAGGATGGATCGCGTCTGCAACTGATCTGGCCCGTTTCCTCGTTCGGGTAGATCGCTTCCCTACTAAGCCGGATATTTTATCTAGCGGTTCTCTCGCAACGATGTACACACCAACGATCGCAAGTAGGGCCGATGGCAGCCCTGCTAACTATGCTAAGGGATGGAACATCCACCCTTCAGGTAATTACTGGCATGACGGTGATATACCAGGCACTGCTTCAATTGCTGTTCGAACAAATAACGGATATTGCTGGGCCGTATTGGTCAATTCACGTAACGATGCTCAATTACAGATAATGCGAACTGATCTTGACAACCTGATGTGGACGATTGTCGGGCGCATTAGAGATTGGCCTTCGTTTGATTTGTTTTAAAGCTCCAATTTATAAATCAACTAGCAAGAAAACTGTACGGTGAACTAATATTGGTTCATCGTATAGAAGATATACGTGTGCTTTTCAAGAAGGGTGTAAGAGAGGAATGTAATTTGCCTATCCTTTACCTGTTATTGTTCAATGACACAAAGTTACCCTCAACAGATTTATTTAGACCCTAAACGGGAAGTACCAGTACCTCTGTAGAGATGCTGGTGCTTTTTTGTTTTTTAAAATAGGAGAACAACGACACAAACAATATATTGACGCGCAAATGCAAAGTGTATATATTGTATATATACGGTAGTCACTTGATTTACAGAAGTGAGGTGATGGAACATAAAAATTATAACATCCAACGCATCGAGCGACCCGATTTACATTCAGATAATGAACCGGAATAGACGGAGCATCCTGAGTGGTGAATTACGTGCAGGGGACAGCCTCCTCTCCATTAAAAAGCTAAGGAATTGCAAGTGTTCGAGGAGGAAGAGACACCATGAATGCAATTGAATTTCGCAATCTAACCAAAGTATACCCGGAATTACAGTCGATAATATATCTTTGGACGTGAAACAAGGCTACATTACAGGTCTTATTAGTTCGAATGGCGTAAAAGCACCAAATTTAACAGCTATCTTGAACAATTCGAGTTGTCCCCAAGAAGGAGAGCGCTGAGCTCCTATTCATGGATGAGCCGACCTCTAGACTTGATCCTGTGTTTAGAAGGGAAATGCTCGATCTGCTTGCGGAAACGATGATAGATATCAAAAACCATAACCATAATTTTCTGGTTACGCTGCCGATTAGCCGTAAACAACTTGTTCAACCCAAATACATATCAGCCATCATTTATACACTTTTTGGAATCCTTGCTTCTTACGGGATTCACTCGATCGTTAAACTAGCAGTCCCAGAGCTTAACAAGCCAGACTATTCGGTCATGGACATACTGGTTCCAGTAGGCATAAAGGCTTTAGCAGTAACCAAACGTTATTTATTATCCTGATCGGTATCTCGCTGTTATTCATTGCTTCCTACTTCTTAACTGCAGCTCTGTTTACTAGAAAGGACTTATAAGAGTCACTGTTGCATGATCAAAAAATATACGAAAAGGGGAGATAGGAAAGGATGCATACTCAAAAAGGTCGTCCTATTCGAATAAAAGGCTGGATGATGACCCTTGGGGGATTACTTCTTTTACAGATCTTTTTTATCGTCTGTGATATGAATTCGTGGTCACAGTACAGAGAATTCAAACCAGGAACATTGATTGGTGAAATTGTTCATTCGACGCTATTTACAGAATGGTTCACTCCATACAATATACCGGAATTTAATGTATTTACCGCGTTTTTTGCCGTTACTTTACTCCCGTCTGCACTAATAGGTGCTATAAAGGACATCTTTTCAAGAAAATGAATCTACTCATGTTATTAATGAAAGGACTGCGATGTAATGCACTTGAGAGAAAATCAAAATATGAAATGGATACGTTTATTGCTCGCCGGATGGTCAACATTAGTTACTGCTCTGTTTCTAGCTTCATCTTCTGGTGATGTTACGGTACAGTTGTTCGGCTCATCAAAGCATGCTCAATATTTGGTTAAGGGTCTTGTGATGAGTGGGCTGGTTGTTCCTATCATTTTGTATTTATATCCGCATGTCTATCGGATGACTGGTGTTAGACCCAAGACGCCGGTATATTCCTGGAAAAGGCTATATCACTTTATTACTGGGGTTCTCATGGCCATTGCACTGGTTTCATTGGGTTTCATTATAGCCGGTTTTCAAGGGTGGATCGTCATTGAAAAATGGCATACCCCTGATCAGTGGTTTTTTACGCTGCTCATCAATATGTTATTTGCTTTTTTTTATGAAGCTTTGCCAGAGGAGATCGGATTGCGAGGTATGCTGTATGATGTCTTGCGTCATCGATTCGCCACTTGGTTATCCGTATTGATTCAAACTTTAATCTTTGTATCTGTCACTGTAGCAGTTGCCCAGATTCAAGCGCTCGTTGGACTTGCTCCCGGAGTATCCATTGACATCTTTTATATTATATTAATCCTATGTTTTGGAATATGTTTGCAGTTGCTTCGTCTATGGACCGGGAGTCTCTGGGCATCGATTGGTTTTCACCTCGCCTACTTGGAAATCATGAGGTTTGTCATCTGGCCGCATCAATATGGCGCACCGCCAATTATAACCTACCACGAATCAGGGCCTGGACTCGCCTGGTTAATCTCTGCCAGTATGATTATTGTTGGGGGCATCATTGCATCACTCGTTATACTAGGTACGAAGCGTTTTATACGGAAAAGCACATAATTCGAACCGATTCGCTTTTATAAATGAATTGAATCATTGTTCAACAATCAGGCGCGATTGTGCATAAAACAAATTTATAAAAGTCGATTCCTTATCGTACTGGGAATCGACTTTTTTAGGTGAAAATCTGCTTAGTGTATGTCTTTCGCGTTTTGTTGGTAGGACCCCTACGTATAGAATATTCATTGACCTTCTTTCACAAACATAACAATACGCGTTGAGCGTTACAATATAATCAGCACGGTTTAATATCTCTGGATCAATGACATCCCGAGTATGATTGCTGATATCTACGCCAGCTTCTTTCATCACTTGAAGGCTCTTGGATTTAACCCATGGGCTTCAGAACCTGCGCTTAGAGATACGCAATCGTGAAGGGCGACTTACAACTGCTTGATTCAGATATTCGAAATAAATTTGTCGGGATTCGTGAGACAGCTGTTGGTTTTGAGGGCTTAGTAGATAATAGGCAGGAGGCCTAACGGTGTTTAGGAATTATGCTGTTTTGGACAAACCAACCTTAGAAGACATCATCTATTTCACCGCCAAGGGAGGACGCATTCATGCTTAACTTGCTTCGTAAAGACTTCATCGCTTTAAAAACCTTACTATGGACGAGTATCTTGTATCTCGCTGTATTCAGTACCGTTTTTATACCCAAGCTTCAATCGTCTATTCACCTTGTAGGTATCTATACAGCTTTCGCCACACTTAGTCTCGGTACGATGATAGAGATCAAAAACCATAACCATAATTTTCTGGTTACGCTTCCTGTTAAGCGCAAATAACTATCCTTATTTTAAGTCAAATCAGTGGTACAATGTAGTTCCTTCGCTAGATGAAAAAAGGCTGAGAAAGAAGATGTTTTAATGTGTGCTGCATTTTGGAGCAATGAGAGCGGGGAAGTTCTACCTATTCAGAGGGGTTCAGCAAGTTGCCTCCACATTTGGATTTGTAGTACGATGATAATGAATCCAAGTAATGGAAAATATGTAGCTCGTATTTACAGAGGATAGGAGTGTTACTACATGCTGACGCCACTGAAGGATAAGACGGTCGTCGTGACCGGAGCCAGCAAAGGAATTGGCAAAGGAATTGCAAGAACCTTCGCCGCACAGGGGGCGAAAGTCGCAGTCGTCGCACACAGCCTGACGAAAGCGGAGGAAACCGCGGTGGAAATCCGGGAGAACGGAGGCGTTGCTCATGCCTTCCAAGGCAATGTCGCCGATTTGGAGTCGATGAAGTGCGTTGCGAGCGAGACGGCCGGTACTTTCGGGGGGATCGACGTGCTGTGCGCCAATGCCGGTATTTTTCCGAATGCGCCGATTGAGGAGATGACCGGCGAGCATTGGGATCATGTGATGAACACGAATGCACGCGGGACGCTGTTTTCCCTTCAAGCCTGCCTGCCCTTTCTGAAGAAAGCGGAATACGGCCGGATCATTGTTACCTCTTCTATTACGGGGCCGGCCACCGGCTATGCCGGATGGTCGCACTACGGCGCAAGCAAAGCCGCTCAGCTTGGATTCATGCGCAGTGCGGCGCTCGAACTCGCGCGTTACAACATTACAATTAACGCCGTCATGCCCGGCAACATTATGACGGAAGGCTTGGAAGGCCTTGGAGACCATTATCTGCAGGCGATGACGGCATCCATCCCGCTCAAGCGGCTCGGAAGCGTCGAAGATATCGCTTACGCCGCTCTCTTTTTGGCTTCGAAGGAAGCAGGTTATATTACGGGCCAAACCATCATCGTTGATGGCGGTCAGATTATTCCAGAAAGTCTGGAAGCGATGGGGCAAACCTGATTCGATTACCATACGAAACATTTCATCATGAACCTCTGCTGGCCGAGCTCAATGTAATCATCATATCATATGTATATCTGGACATATCCGTTTTAGAAGAGAAGAGCTCAAATTGATAAGGGCTGAAGCCGCGATCAGGCAGCGGAAATAGAATAGAAAAAGCCTTCATACTGCCACACAAACGTAGAACCTCCAACGTCACGATTTATCGCGATGCTGGAGGTTCTTCGATGGTTCATGCTCAATAGACGGTACTGGCGCGGCGCTGCTTCGTCTTCCACGCCGCAATGAAGAACGCTACAGGGAGCAGAAAAACTCGACATTCTCCTGTGCCGACAAATCGAGATAGATGGCCAGCTCCTGCGGTACAAGGCCAATATTGGCCGACCATTAATCGATCGTTTTGCCGTCCACGAATACGATGTGTCCCTGATCGAAGTCCAGTAACCCTGTGACGGCATGGATCGTCGAGCTCTTGCCGGCACCGTTCGAACCAGTATAATCCACTTAAGTTTACTTAACAACAAATTGTTTCCTTGAGCAAACATTTGATTTCCCAAAAGAAAATGGAAGGCAGCAATAAAGACTGAGGCCAAAAAACCAGGACATATCTTGACAATTTGTATACAATTGTATACAATCAACATCACAATTAAGTGTATATAATTGTATACAAATGGAGGGATCTTATAATGAGAAATGAAAAATTTAACGACTTTAAGAAAGAGGGGCATCATCGTGGCGAGCGGCACAAGGGAAGAGGCGGTTCACATCAACATGGACCAAAAACTTTCCGTCGAGGGAGGGCACTTGCTTTTTTAGAGATGATGAATCTTAAGCGTTCAACCATTAAGCAACAGTTAGATCAACCCGAGTTTCAATCGATTCATCAAATTTTAGTCGGGGAATTAAAAGCGATCGATATGGTAATCAACGAATTTATTGAGTTATTTGAAATTCACGAAAGTGAAGAAATGGAGATGCATAAAAATCAACACATGGAGACTTCTGTATCGGAGAATACAGACTCTATAGATAATGGTGAAAAAGGAAATGAATCCGATGAAGCAAATTAATAGTTATATCGATTCCGTATTTCATAACCAAGATGCTCTTTTGGAAGAAGTCATTACGTCCATAAAAGAAAAGGGGATGCCTTCCATATCGGTATCTTCCTCCTCTGGAAAACTTCTAACGATGCTTGTATCCATCTCCGGGGCCAAAAACGTTCTGGAAATAGGGGCCCTGGGAGGTTATAGCGGGATTTGCCTTGCCAGAGGATTCGGTAAAGAAGGAAAATTGACTTCCCTTGAGTTAGAGGAGAGATACGCAAAGCTGGCAGATAGCAATCTATCTAAAGCTGGTTTTGGCGATCAAGTAACCTATATTACCGGGGAAGCCATGCAGAGCCTTGACAAATTAGCCAGGGACAATAAGCGATTTGATTTTTTCTTCATTGATGCCGATAAAGAGAATTATGAAAATTACCTGAGATATTGCATTAGACTGGCGGAAGCGGGTGCTTTAATCGTTACAGATAACGTACTTGCGGGCGGCAGTGTAGCAGACCAGGAAGCGAAACCTAAACGTTATACTGAACTAATGAAGAAATTCAATGAAACTGTGGCCACTCATCCTCAATTAGAATCCCTGCTTATTCCAATCGGTGACGGGATGACCATTTCAAAAGTAAAGAAATAAACAAGACATCGGGTGGTCTTCATCTCCTTACCTGATTGAATGAGGGAGCGCTGACAAAAATGCCGGCGCTTGTTGTGCTTAATCCACGCGAAATACCTGATATTGCTTCCGGTACTCTCCGGGCGTGAACGACGTATGGCATGTCTGTATTGCAGCGGGCTGCTTCAAACATCGCGCCAAATAATCGAAATGATAGTGCAATTCGCGCTCCATCTGTCCAGAGTCGAAGGGCGGCTCCAAGCGGTTACCCAAGTAGGAAGCCACCTTTTCGCCAAGAAAATAGGATCGAGCTTGTGGGCTGCTCTTTCTCATCCCGTTATGGACATGAAAACCATGATAAACCTCGCAGATTCATATTTGAACCGAAAGACTGGAACCCTGTTCGGATGGATTTTCGCGCAATGGGCGCAGGCCGCTACATCTGCAGACATGAAATTTGCCGCACTGACGGCGAAGCATCATGAAGGATTCAGCTATAACCGGAAAAAGAAAAGCGCGGTTTTTGTCAAGGAAGAGAACCTGCCTGAGCAGGCGGGGATGGAGATCATCAAGGCTGCGGTCTTGAGTCGGAACGAAGAACGTGGACACATAAACCGCAGCCGGGTATTACAGCTTCACTTTACAGCGGGCGGCCGGGATTTTGCCGTACCTGTGTTGGAGCCCTCCGGGTTTGAATACCGAATTGGGGAGAAGCCAAACCTCGCGCTGGCTCAAGGAATGGCCAGAATCTACAACTATGGAAACGATTCTGTCCAATCAACCGGAGCGGTTGCGCAAGTCGAACAGTCTCTTTGCCCCGAAAGGACTTCCCGAGAAAGCCGGTATAGTTATTCCGGTTGTCATGCGAAAAGACGATTACGAGAAGGAGCTCCGATTGCAAAAAGGAAAGCAGGGAGCTGCCGTCGTGACCTCCATCCGTTACGCGGGTACGCTCGGAGAACGTCCACTGGGGCAGATTACGGTGGAAAGAGGCGGAAGCAGCTACCATATTCACCAGTCTATTGAGCCGTTGTACGGGGTAGAGGTCGGAGACGAGCTGTTGATCGCCTATGACGAGGCTTCGCGTGAAGCTGTCATCATAAACTACGCATCGAGGTAAAGGTAAACCCCGTGGGCCAATAGGGTCAACTTTAGGGAACGAAGCTGGATGAATCGGGTGACTCCAGTGATTCCGATGAACTCGATAAATCCGGTGGAATCTCGTAAATCTGCAAATAGTGGTCCAAAAAAGGCCTTATGCTAACCATAAGGCCTTTTTTGGACTAAATTATAATAGTGGAAATTTATGCTGCTATTAACGGGATAAAAAGCATCAATTGTACCATTAATCCCGTTGACGTAGAATAATAGACACATAAAACAACTCCAATGCGACAAGGAGAGGGTACATATGGATAAGCAGTCGTACGCAAGATATTTACTCCATCTTATGGATGAAGAAGTAGAGTCCAATGAAGAAGTCATTGAAGAAGATGCGCTATATGGATATTTTCAAATGTATATGCCTAGCGGAGAAGGGGTGGAGGCTACCTTTGAGCCGCTTAAAGATGGAGACGCCTATTTGCAGCGGGTTAAACGGATCTATGAAATGCTGGATCCAGAGGATTTTGGCGGAGAAACGGTGCCAGGCTATTTCAACGGCAAAGCTGATGAAGTGCCTCAAGATGTGCTGAAAGGGCATGGCGAACAGCTTATTAAAGGGCTGAAGGAATTGCTGGACGAGTTTGCTGAATGGGATGGTGCAACGGAAGCGGCGGCATACCTGTCCGGAATCGAAGAAGTTCAACTCCTTCCGCATGGGAAGATAGACACCATCCGGCAATCATACGATCCCGATGTTTATGAGGCGCTGTTCGAAGTTGTGAGTGAGCACAAGGATTACGATGAACCGATTGAGATGCTGGATGAGGCCTATTACTCGATCGCCTGCGATTATTGGATCTCTTATTATTTGCAGTGGCACCGCTACGGATTTAAGGGCGACCCGCTTGCACCGTATTTCGAGCTGTATAGGCTCGGGTATTCGGCGATCTTCTCAGAGCGTAAGCTGTATATCGGCTCCTGACTAATAGAGTTGAAAGAGGCGAGGTTACTTTAATAACAGCGAATGAGATCTTATCTATCATCCGTACTGACAGCTTCTTTGAAAATGTCTTCCATAAAGAAGTGGACTGGGACGAAGAATTAGAAGCTAGGGACTCAGCTGCATTTGACACGGCATGGAATTCTAGCTACGAAACTTTAAATGATATAGACTCCTCTGAAAGTAAGTTGATCAGAGATATTAGGGAATTTGCATTCAAGCAAACGTTTCGGATAACGCAAAATCCAGAGCTGGCGGGTTATACGTCTGACGACTTTGGTCTCATTTCCAAGGCGTTCGAAAGCAAGCTTGATCATGAATTTATCAATAACCTATGGGAGTCCTATCTTAAAGGGAAATTTCCAAAATGAATCTATAAAACGTACAACATATAGGGGGAATAGCTGTGACGGAACGTATTCCATGCAAGACGGAAGGCTGCAGCGCGACGATCCTGCCGACCACGGCGGCCAAAACAGGCGGGACCTGCATGCCCTGCCATCAGGAGCAGGAACGGCAAAAACGGCAAGCGTATATTGAGCAGCACCGCAGAACGGTGAATTTGTACGAAGGCTTGACGGATCCGGTGGACATTCTGAAGGTCATGCATGCACCAAGGAAGTATGACCCGCTGATTCAGTATGTTCCTTACCCGTTAAGCAGAGAGCAGGTATACGTCTCCTTAACGGCTGAAGAGGCGGGAAGAATGCTGAAGTATGCGTTGGAGCTGCTCGCTGCGGGCGATGAGAGCGAAGCCGACCATATCTTATTGTCGCTAGTGTGTTACTGGAACGACAATATCGCAGAAGCCCTGCCTGAGCTTATAGAACGCGGCATGTACCATTCCTCCATCCTATTCAAGGATGCGTCACCCGACATTCGGGACCGCCTGCTGCAGCAGGTGGAATGGGACGATGATAACCGCAATCATCTCCTGCTGATATTGAGCTGGATTGGTGATTCTGTGGTTGTGGGCCAGTTTCGGGAATGGCGGTTGCATCCACCGAAGTGGGCGGGACAGTTGTTCGTAGGCCCTGAAGTATATGCCCTAGAGGGGGGCTGGGAGCTTACATCGAACGGGGAAAAACGTAAATTGATCCATGACTTAAGCTATGCGATTAGGCCAACAGGTGAACAGCAAAATGGTGCAGTAGAAGCGTCCGCTGCCCATTTCCTGAAAACGAACGACTCCAATTGCCCATGGTGCGAGGGGAAGCTGACTGTCCTGATGGAAGCGGACACTTCTCATCCATCCTTGGCGTATCTTAATCTGCCGATGGAACGCCTGCAAGTGCTGACCTGCGAGCGCTGCGGAAGCTACAGCACGATATACATGGAACTTGACCATCAAGGCGTGCCTGCCTGGAGCCAATTTAACCATAAACCCGATTATTTGCCTAGTTCGGATTACGAGGACATCAGTGTCGAGACCGTGCCCAGATTGACGCTGTCATCCAAGCCGCACTCTCCGTATTATGCTGCAGAGTGGGCCTTGACTCAGCAGGATTCACAGATCGGGGGTCACCCAAGCTGGGTGCAGGATGCCGATTATCCGCTTTGTCCTTGCTGTGCATCATTATGACGGATTTGACTTGCTATGCACAGGTGGGATTGGATTGACGCTTACTCAGCATGAGAGTGGAAGGGAAACTTTATGTCTTTTATTTTTGTTCGATTCAGGCGTTTGTTCAGTTGAGTATGATTGAGTAAAGCACCAACAGTCGCTAGACCAGCGTGTGAAGTTAGAATAAGTTCCTTAGAACGAATAAATTGGATTTTCATATTCGCACCTCAAAGGTGAAGTTTATATTTAGATACATTCCCATACTTTTCTGCACCATTTGAGCGTTATCCTTCTTATATCTATTGTTTTCAAAGAACTACTTTCACGGATTCAGGCTCTATATACATCAGCTCAGGAGACATTATCAGTGAAGTCTGATGATAATCCGTTCTCGGATCATAAGGAGCTCGATTGGAAGGTTCTCGACTACATGATTAGCTCTGAGATGGCCAAGATGAATGCACAGAGCTTCGTTTCTGTCGCGTCACTCCCTATCCGTAATGCAGATATCAACAAGGTTGGGGAATGGGGTGCGGAGCCGTTTAAGATGTTAAAGCCAGCAATGAATGCGGGTTGGTCGTTTAGTACTGTGTACAGAGCAAAGTTGTCAGAGAATATGAAAGAGGAAAGCAGCAATGCAATGATCAATGCGGTGAAGGAGATCGTGAGGGACAAGAAGTCAGTGGAGGAAGTACTCGCTTCCATGCAAAAGGAATTGCAGGAGAAATTAAATGCAGAGCGGGGGAAGAAAATTAAGTAAATATTCATAATTATAATGAAATAAAAAGAGTTATCGAATTGCATGGTGCAATTCGATAACTCTTTTTGTGTCCGGACAGAGAAGGGCGATGTAACAACCAATATCAGTTCCCATCTGGCATTACTGCATGGGTTGTTCGCATTTTGATTCTGATTTTATTCTTAAATCTTATTCATTGAGTGTTAAGTTGAGTATTAGGTATTCAATGGTAGTATAAAAAGAGGGTTCAAATATAAAACAATTAGGAGGATTTATCATGAATTTGAAAAAAGCAATCGTCGCAACACTGGTCGTATCCAGCATGCTGACTACATTGGCAGGCCCGATTCCTGCGGGGGCCCAGGCGGCGCATGAACAGAAACAATCGGATCGCTGGACGATTCAAGTCGATCCGAAGTTTACTGGAAAGCTGAACCAAGCGGTAAAATTATTTGCCGGAAAAGATGTTGAATTGCAGAAGGTGGGCAAGCTTGACTTTAATAATAAGGATTTGGCTCGTCTGGCAGAAGTTCGATCGGTAGATGGAAAATATTTTGTACAATTTTTCTATGATATTGGAATGATCTTGGTGGTAGGCGGCCAAACCGCCACGATCGACCAAATCAGCAAGCAGGATCAAGAAGAAGTCTTAAAGTGGTTGAAAGTAATAGATGCGAAGTATGCAAAGTATGCAAAGAAGACGTACGCCTTTGAACAAGAAGTTGGGGTGAGTAGCTTATTCTCTCGTAATGAAAAAATAAGTAAGGAGAAAAGGTACGAATTGAAAGGAAAAGATTTCTCCACTTCCTCAATCGATTTTGATGATGATGGTCATATGATAATTCATTATCTCCGTATTGATTTTGATAAGAAAGAGCTTGATCCGAAATTGCTGCCAACAGTTATAGATGCTGCTAAGACGGCGTTTCAACATAAATTTGAAATGACAAGTGCTCAGCTTGTAGTTGATGTATTCCCAATAACGGGTCAGGGGAAAAATAAAGCAGATGCAGCGTGGGTATTTCATGACGGCAAAGTTACGGTTTATGCAGATCCCAATACAGGAAAAATAAAAGGCATGTACAATGAGCTTGGAATAAGAGTACGAGATAATAAGGGGATTTCAGAAAAAGAGGCGAAAGAAGCGGTTGCCCCGTTAGCGAAGACATTATTTAATATCGACATGAATGGACATAGCGTGAAATGGGATGGACACGCAAAGGATTATTATTTCACCAGCAAAAATGGCACGAATGTGAGAGCAGCGCTGGATGCTAATAAAAAGGTTGTATACATACGCGCCGGGAAAGCTGCTGCTCCTACGTTCAAAGGTTATGTAGCAGATATGGAAGTTGAAGCCCAATAAACTTCTACCAATTCCCCCTTTAACGGGAAGATAGATTTGGGAACAAAGAAAATGACAGCTCAAGTCCAATCAGATAAAAAAGAGTTATCGAATCGCTTAACGCAATTTTGATAACTCTTTTTAGTCGTATACCGATGACCGGATCCGAACCGGCAAGCCTCTCGGCACCGCATTTTGAGTGCGGCGTGTCTGCCAATTCCACCACATCGGCAAATGATATGGGGCGAACGATGGGAATCGAACCCACGAATGTCGGAGCCACAATCCGATGCGTTAACCACTTCGCCACGACCGCCATATTGATTGCTCAACAGAATCGTGAACGTCAAATAGGCCCACCTAGCGATCAGATTAGGGCCAGTGTATGATCAATGTAGATTAGTTCATGCGGCAGAAGTCCGGCAACTGCGGCGACCACGGCATAAAAGACTCTAACGCCTGTGGCTCTTGCAGATTGGCAAGCTGCGGCAACTGCTCGAACAAGTGCGTGAGATACCGAAACGGATGCAGCCCATTTTCCTTGGCCGTCTCAATCACACTGTAGATCGCTGCGCTGGCCTTGGCTCCGCGCGGAGTATGGGCAAAGAGCCAGTTTTTGCGTCCGATCACAAACGGCTTGATTGAACGTTCCCCCCGATTGTTGTCCAGCTCTAGCCGACCGTCCTTCATAAACGCCGTCAGCTTGTCCCACTGGTTCAGGCTGTAGCCAATCGCTTGACCCAGCAAGTTCTTGGGCATCGTCCGGGATTTCTGCTGGCGCAGCCAGGCATAGTAGGCATCCAGCACCGCGGCTTTGTTCCTCGCGTGCGGCGAGCCGCTCCTCGGTCGTCGCTTCTTTGAGTTCCCGTTCGATGGCAAACAGTTGGTTGCACCAGGCAAGGCCTTGCGCCGCGCATGCGCCCAGCAGCCCGCCAGTGTCACCTCTTTGCCTTGAACCCCGCCAAAAAGTCCCGCGGATGCTCCCCGCCTCTCGTGCGCTGGTAGTCGTACAACACCACGGAGGGTGCACCTCGCCCCGTGCGGTATAGCCACATGTACGAATCCGACTGCGCCGCTTTTCCCGGTTCCTTTAACACCTGCAGCGTGGTCTCGTCCGCATGCAGCACATCCTGCTTCAGCAGATGGCGCTTCATTTCCACCACAACGGGCAGCAGCCAGCGCTCCGCACCGTAGATCATCCAGTTCGCCATCGTTTGCCGGGACAAGGGATAACCTAAACGGGTCCATTCCTGTTCCTGTCGGTAGAGCGGCTAGCTGCTCACGTATTTTTGGCACATCACATGCGCCATCGCCGATGGCGAGGCCAGGCTGCCCGGATAGACGGGCCGAGGCATTGGAGCCGTTACAATCGGCGTATGTAGTTCATGGCGCTCACAGTGCCGGCAGGCATACACCTGCCGCACATGCTGCACCACCTTGACCTGAGGCGGCACCACCGCTATCTCGCGACGGGTCTGCGTGGTCATCTCGTGCAGCGATCCACCGCAGCAGGCGCAGATTTGCTCGCCTTCGGCAAGGGTATACGTCACCGTTTCCAGCGGCAGTTTGGAGAGATCTGCTTCACCTTTGCCACTCGATTTGCGGCGCTCGTAAGTAATCTGTTCCTTCTCCGGGCTCTGCGTTAGGCACTGCCAGCACTTCAGCCTCATTAAACAGATTCAGTTCCAATTGATCCGGATGCGTCTTCTCGCTGGAAGCCCCGAAGCGTTTCTGCTGTGCAAGCCGGAACTGTTCCTCGTACCATTTGAGTTTGGCCGACAGTTCGGTATTTAAGTTGTTCCAGCTTGGCATTTTGCTGCTGGAGTTGTTCCAGGGTGAGGGATTCCGATTCTTTTTTCATGAAAGAGAGATTCGTCAGGAGGGCCGAAAAATCCTGCTGCCCATGTTTAGATCGCCACTTCCGGCGAGACCTGAGCATGCGCCTGGCGCTGGGTGAGCGACAGGCCGTCGAGCAGCCAGCGCAGCTCACGCTGCGTCAGACATATTGGAGCCGTGCCGCCATCGGGCCACTGAAACGAGCCGCGCTCGAGCAGGTGGGATTGGATTGACGCTTACGGTCAATCCTGATCTAATGAAGCAGAAATGTAGAAGAGATCGATCCTTTGATCCGTCGCCTCTCCGATAAGCTGAATACGAACCAAGAGCGCAAAACCTATTGGATCGGTCGATATACTTCGGCCTTCAAACGTTGGGCGCAGGATCGATTTTTACCGCAGCATTTTAACCAAACCGGTTATTATGGAAACGAATGGGTGTTGAAGGAGGAAGCGATTCATTCTTCCGCAGATGCTGGAGAAATGGATTTCTTCCTTTATGCAGCCGTACAGATTGGCTTCACCGAGCCGGATACTCGGTTGAAGTACCTGGAACTTGCGGTGCAATTGGGTTCAAAGCGAGCAGCGGATTATTTGAAAATAGGCAGCGGAAAATTTGCGAGTACCTATCGGGGAGAGAGAGTAGAGGCCCGCAACAATGATGTGACGCAGACGATCGACATCCGGATTCTTTCTGAAGAGGAGGCGGCTTATGGAGAAGCGCTCGATTATATCATCGATCTGTTGCGTCAAGGCTTCCCCAAAGGCTACAATTTAAAGCTGAAAAGCAGTCAAAAGCATGTGCTTCCGTTTAAAAAGCTGGCGAAGTCCAAGCTGCATCGTTTTTTTGCCAATGCACTCAGCTATCCGGCGTTGTACCCAAAGGTTGCAGAATATGCGGATACGGCAATGGAGGAGTTCGAGTGGTACAGCGATGTGGAGCCGAGCGAGAAATCGGCTATGCCGGGCACTTATGCCGTACTAGGACTCGGCTTATACAGCGAGGATTATTTTCCCTTGGTATGCCGTTATATGGGCCTGGTGGATACAGAGCACCAAATGGTGCAGGACGGATATCCGCAGGCATTTATCGAGGCGCATGGCGTAAAAGCAGAGCATATGCCGGTGATCGTATCCATTTTGCTGGCAGGCATTGACGAAGGGACAAAGGTAAAAAATCTGACCATCGACCGCCCTGAGCTTGCCGAGGCGCTTATCGAGGCGTTGAAAGACAAAGAGAGTTATCAATGTGAGATGGTAGTGTGCCGAGCCTTTGGAAGCTTGAAGAAGCTGGAGGGAGCGGCACGAAAAGCAGATTCGCCGCTAAAAGAAAGACTGGAGCAACTGCTGGCGCTCTGTTAAGCTTTTGAAAATACCAAAGTTGGACTGATAATATTATCGCTTTTGTGCAAATAAAATTCTGTTCTGATTTATAAAGGCTTAAACATAAAGGGGGTAAACAAATTGGATAAGACTAATGTCTGCGACATATGGTTCGATTTTGCTATGGCCTTTGTGGAGAAAAATATGCCTGCATCGAACATTTGTCAGAAGACAACCGCCTTACACAGCTCTGGGATATTCCAATGTTTCTTACTGAGGAAGAGATAGAAAGGCTGGATAAGCTGGATGAGAAATTTTGGGAAGACCAGGATCATATCGCGGAAATTGCACATCGGTACTACGTGGAGCAGTTGGGAATACACACTCCGTAAAAGAGTGACGTGGTGACAAGATCGACTGCGTAGTAACCATACAATGCATCGAAATGGCGGGATACATGAGAACGCAGCTTTGAGATTTCCCAGTATCCCTCAACCGGATTAACCGAGAATAGAAGAGAAGATTTAGAATGCCGCTGTAAAGCGGCTTTTCCATTGCTAAAAAGAAGAAGAGCCCGCGTCCGTCGAACGTGGGCTCTTGTTATTGCTTGCATGATGCCTAGTCGGCCTTTTTAGGCTTCTCGCAGCTGCTGAACCAATTCCTCAGCGGACTGATCCGTAAACCGAAGGCGCCCATTATCCTGTACGATCCGTCCTTCCTGTATGCGGCGGTCCAGCCATTCGGTTATCCATCCCGGGGCGTAGCCGCCTTGACCGAATTCTCCGCCGAAGGCGATCATTTTATCATAAATAGCCAAGTATTGTTCACGACTTGTATCCGGGTAAGACTTTGTATATAGCCAAAACTGCACATCATACATCAGATATGACAATTCATCCGCATGAAAGGAAAAATGGCCCTTCTCTTCGACAATCCGTGTACAGATTCGGCGGATTTTCTGCTCTATCTGTTCCACTTCGATTATTCTAGCGCAAAGCTCCTCCAGCAAAAGAGAAAATTTGCCGTGGGCTACCTTGTTCAGATCGGCTTCCTTGTCTTCCTCGGAGGTATCATATTCCTCCTCGCTCACTAAGCCGCTAATAAATGCTTCGAAATTTTCGGCAAGGAACGTAATTTCATAATCGTCCTCCTGATCGACGTGAATCACTTCGGGTTCACCGTCTCTTCCGCATGCTCGGTAGTCTAACATTACGACATCATGGCCTGCTGAAGGACAATCGCAGATCACGACGCCAATGTCAGGGTATCCCCAATCCTCAATCATGAACTTACTGCCGAGATCCCCGCAGAGCGAATAGCTTTTGTCACGGCCGATACCCAGAATTCCCGTAATAGCTATATGATCCTCAGCCCAAGAAGTGACGTCCTCTGTTGGAAAGCAGGTGTTCTTCGGAATTCCGCCATTGCGATGCTTCATCAGTGCGATATAAGAGGAGGGGAGCTTGTATCCCAGTTCTTCCTCGATCGAGGCGATCAGTTCATCCGTAGGCGGCTCAGATTGATAGGACTTTCTCGCATACTCGCTGTCGTCCCAAAAATCAACTAGCGAAAAGTTCGAAAAAGGAACCTCCGCTGCCGATCCGCGAGACTCCAAGGCTGCTTTCCTTTTGGCAGCGATCCGACGCTCTTGTCTTTGCTGCTTTTCCGCTTTTTGTAAGCTCCATCTTAACAATAATTCAGTATTCTGTTCACCGGTTTCTAATGTATCAGAGGTGCTTAATGCTTGAGCCGCATCCTCATATCTTTTTAAATGATATAGAGCAAAACCTACCCGATAATGCCACAGTGGATCACGTTGGCCCGCTTCAGCAATTTTTTCAAATTGGTTGAGTGCTTCTTCATAAAGCCCCAAGTTGTTATAGGCTCTAGCCAGTCGACTGACCGCATCATAGTCCCGTTCCTCCTCGGGAATGGCTAACAGCGAGTCCACGATTCGCTGATGCTCGTCTTCTTCATGCCATTGGTTCAATTGTTCGATAAGCGCTTGATTCATTGCATCCTCCAATATTCTATTTTTTATAAAATTAACTTCGTCTTACATCGACGTCAGCCACGCGACGCTGCCGCCTGCGCTCGTCAATATGGCCCCGGCCGCAACTATCCATTTATGCTTCTTATCTAATCCCAGCTCCCCAAAGCACCAGATTCTTAGCTTGAGTCATGTAGGCATCGGTTGAATTTGGACGAGAGAAAGCCAATGTTCCTCCGGTTCGTACGTTCCCATATGTAATCACCATATACATAATCAAAGTTAGCAATGTAAAAAAGACCGTAAGTGTAAATTTGATCGTGTCGAGCGTAAACCATTTTTTCAAGGACTTGGATTGAGGCAATCCGACCAGGAAAAAGACAAAGCCTACAAAAACGGCGCCACCCACAAACACGCATTGGATGGCATTTACGGTGGCTCCCGCCATCAAAAGCAAAAATATCATTACTTCCTCCAAGAGTTTGGATTAATAGATTTCGACCCATCTAACGATTAGAGTTCACTACGGATAACGATATCGGTGTATCGACATCAATTCGAAGAGGCTTATACCCCGACACAGTATATAAAGCATGGTATCTTCTACCTTTATAAATAGTAACATCAATAAATGGCTGTGTACATTTATAGGAGAACGATCAGGTGGGAATGAATCATACTGGATTAAGCTAAATTCGAAGAATTCCACGACCTTTCCATATGTTACAATTAACACCAAATCGGATGGTCATACTGCATTCCTTGCCTTCTTTACCCGTAAAGTAAATCTTCCGCCGAGATTGTTCCCGTACATAGCTCTATGAACGTTGCAGCAACTTGTGCGCTGTCCTCATAACCTAGATTTCCCGAGTGAGACACGAGAATGGGATATTCATCTTCTTCCGAGCTACTGCGCATATCCCAAGCATAATGATGACCGCAGCCATCCATAGCAAAGGGTACCGCCCCCGGCATATATTCGGGAAATTCATAGGCCAGCAGCATGGCTCTTAACTCATCAGCGCTGAAAAATTGAAAATACCGATCACCATTTCCGAATTCACCGCCATTGGAATAACGAAGTAAATCAAGATAAGCTGCGGGGAGACGCTTGTTCGGAATGGACCATTTTGCCGGATCAAACGGCTGGTATAGCCTATGTAAAGGATTTGTTTCAGGGAAGGGGTTGCGCTGCCTTCCCCGTATTTCCGCAATTTCCTCCTCGGATAAAGGTTTGTTCCAATGATTCACAACCTGTTCCAACTCTCGTTCCCTTACTCCGGAATGCTTTCGATAGCACACTTCGAATACGGATTCCCAGTTCATCCCGTCATACCTCCTTTTGTCATCTACCGAATGATTACGTATTAGTATAAGATTAATGTAATTCATGCCTTTTGTGCAAATATAGCCAGTTCTGATCTGGGCAGGTTTCAACATAAAGTGTCATGGTGGACAAAATCGAAGCTTAGGAGCATTCAACATTGAAACAGTAGATGATTTTATTTACAATATATGTATAAGGCTTTCATCATTCATATATAGGGGTGTTATGTATGACAAAAGTGGAAGTAAGTTTTAAACATTTACCAACCACAGCGATTTCAGATGCAACGGGAGGACATACGAATTTACGCAGTGATATTAAGCCGCTGGCAGATCATTTTAAAATTGCCGGACGTGCGGTAACGGTGCGTTTGCCAGATGGAGAAAATCGTGCGGTACTAGAAGCGATTCGAGCTGCTAATGAAGGCGATATTTTAGTCATTGATGCGAAGGGGAATACAAATCGTGCGGTTGCAGGAGACTTTATTCTTTCGTTAGCAAAAGGTATAGGTGTACAAGGCTTGGTCGTGGATGGCGTCATTCGCGATATTGCGGGTATTAGAGAGCTGGATTTCCCCGTGTTTTCTCTTGGAACAACCGTAGCAGCCGGCAATAAAAACGGTGGCGGGAAAGTAAATGTACCTATTGCCATTGGCGGCGTTACTGTTCATCCGGGTGATTATGTTATCGGAGATGTGGATGGTGTAGTTGTCGTACCACAGGAGGATGCAGAACGTATTGCGGCGGCGGCTGAGACGAAACTTGCAAAGGATGAACGGCGAGTACAAGAAGCACATGCAAATGGGAAAGAATCCATTATCGCTTATTTAGATAAAGTGTTAACAAGGTCTGAATTATAAGGAAGTGATTTCACCCGACTCCAATGACTAAGATTCCGACTCAAAATGAAATTCTTTTATACTTCATGCATCTAAAGCCGCATTTCATGCGGTTTTTTTGTTTTTGTCATCCAATCTATCGTTGCTTAGATAGGTGGCTTTGTGAACAAAGGAAGGAATTCCATTATGAAAATCGAGGCAGGCAGAGTTAGAATAGATGACACAGTTATGAATCGAATGAAAATTTTTTTGTACAAAATGAACTTTTATAACCTCTGCGATCTCTTATCTATGAAAAGGGGAGTGAACATGAGAGTAAGCCATCTTGTCAAACAAGCCAAAAAAGGCAACAAGGAAGCACTATTACAACTAATCATGGCCGATAAGGACGCTTATTATCGTCTTGCCTATACATATATGGGCAATGAGCATGATGCGATGGATGCAATGGAAGACATGATTGTTGCACTTTATGAAAAGATTGATCAATTGCAAAACGGCGAAGCATTCTACAGCTGGAGCAAAACCATTCTCGTCAATCGGTGCAAAACATTGCTTCGCAAAAAGGAGCGGTTTCTTCCGCTGGAAGACGAGCGAGCACCATCACTTGCTGCATTAACCGACGATAATCCATATCGCGATACAGAGTCCAAGATGCACATGCAGGTGCTGCTATCTCATCTGAATGCACAACAGCGGGAAGCGATCGAGCTTCGTTATGTTCATGATCTTTCGTATCAGACGATAGCGGACATGACCGGCGCGCCGCTTGGAACCATCAAATCAAGAATCTCGCAAGGCATACAAAAAATGAAAGTCATGATCGGAGGTGATCGTTATGACAACGATCGAGGAGAAGTTACAGGTGCATAAAGAAACCTTGAATAAGTTACAGGCTCCGTCAGACCTTGAGGGCAGACTTCGAGATGCACTTCACAATGTTCCCGCTAAAAAAAGAAACCGGAATAAAGCCCGGGCATGGGTTGCGTCAGCTGCCGCAGCGCTCATTCTCATGGTTGGAATATATGAGTATCCGGCCTTAGCTTATTACGGAAGCAAGTTGTTTAATAGCGTCAGCTTGAACTCTCTCAGCTTTGCTGAAGTGATGAAGCATGGAGTCGGACAAAGGGTAAACAAAAGCACAACGCTTAAGGACGGCACTGTCCTTACCATTAATGGCGTGATTGCGGACGATAATGTTTTTCGCATGTATTACACGATTGATCGACCTTCGGGCACCGAGTATACTAACCATGATTTTGTACGTTATAGCTTTGATCGAGTGCAAGGGTTCTTGACCGATTCCGCTGCACTAGGAGGAGGCGGCGGTCCCGGCAAAAACAAGAGCCAGTTCGTGGGAGACACTGAATTCGAGCCAGTTAGTCCATTTTCTCGAACATTAACCCTTACATTCAATGAGTGGCTCGATAATGGGGAGAAGATATCTTATCCACTCTCCTTCGAGTTTGAAGCGAACAAAGCGATGAAGAGTATCATTAAAGAGGATCTTTCCGAATCAATTGCTGTCGATAAAGGCACGATTCATTATGACTACATTACGGCTTCGCCAACTTCAACCATCGTGAAGGGGCATTATGAATTAGAGGAATACCCTAGATTTTCAGGCGAAACCAAGCTTTATGTGAATGGAACAGAAGTTGGATTGACTAGAGCAGGGGGACGTAATCCAGACTTTCAACTGAAATTTGATCCGTTCCCTACAGACAATATTCAATCCATTGAGCTTGAACTCGTAAATTTTGAAGGATATCACAACATACAAGAACCCATCTCGCTTGCGTCACCATCCGATCGATCCATTAAAGTGGGTGATGAAAAGCTATGGATTCGAAGCGTTACCAAAACTGCTACAGGCTATGATATCGTCATTGCCAGAAAACAGTTTACTTTCTTGGAAACGGACAATTTATCCATACAAGCTGGCGGTAACGTAATCCCTGTATCATCGATTTCCAAAGAACGACAGTGGGATTTGAAGAATGGCAACATTATGTGGGAGCAGACGTATTCGTTTAACACAACAGACAAGCCGGAATTCCTACTCGTGGATGGATACCAATATATTAAAACCTACAATAAGAAAATATCGATTCACGTAGATAAAAAATAAAATCATGCGTTTGTGATAGCAGCTCATAGGGAGTTCGCTCAACTTGAACAGCTCGACTAGGCCTCTATGCGATCGATACGGGTGCAAACCAGACAGTAGCTTATCGTACTGATGAAAGGTTTGCCTATGCATCGACCTACAAAGCTCTGGCTGCAGGAGCTATGCTGCCTATAATAATGAACTGATTGTACATGCTGCTCAGGTTACCATGAATGCTCTCAAGTGATCATACCTTAGTTTTCTCATTCCCTTCTCCAGGTTATCTAGAGGATAAGTCAACAACGTGGCGCTGCAAACCGTTTAATCCTATACCCATTCTGATTCGTTATATCTGAGCAGTTCTTGCCAACATCAAGAACTACTCTTTTTTTATTTCGAATTCACCTCATCTGCACTTTATCTGCATCTTTCTGCATTAAACTATCCCATGTTATGAAAGGTATGGGCATCGAACACATCATTTGACAGAAGTGATTCACAGGAGAGGAAGATTATCATGATGAAAACATGGAAGACCATGCAGGACAATGACGCCCGGACAGCATTGAACCGTCGATTATGTCGAGGAGCGGGAAACCTCTCATTCTATGTATGCGATGAACAATCTGAAGAAAAAGGACAAGTACGCCACATTTTTCAACGGCAATCACTCCCTCATCAAGATTCATACAGCCCATCAAGAAGGGAAGAAGCTGCTTGTGGTCATGGATTCCTATGCGAACAGCTTCATTCCTTTTAACGAACGATAAAAGAATAACGGAGAAGGGGAAACAGTATCTATGAAAAGTAGTGATCAAATCGTTAATGTCAGACGGTGGGTAGTATTGCTCACGCTCGTCTTTGCCATAAGAATAAGCCGAAGAAGCTGTACGGCATTTGGCACCGAACAAGTTGAGGACACCAAAACATTGTAGATCGAATGAAAGCCTTTCAGCGACCCGTCAAAAATAATGTGGTTATATGTACATTCAGAGGGTGTCATAATTGAGTTCAAGCAGGAAACGAAACTTAATTGCAGATGCTCGCTCAGCTCCCATCGGCGGGCAACTTCAGTCCCTGGCTTGAGAAATCGGTTTTGCGGACAGATAAAGCGATGCTGCCAATTCCTTGGTCGGCACGCCTTCCGATCTCTGCTCTGGCAGTCCGGAGTCATGCCAAGGTCAACAGGCGAATGGTTGTCGCAGAGATACACCTTAACAAATTCATTAATGCAACTAATATTTAATGATATAAATCAAATAAATCATGCTGCAATCCCTGAAATATGGGATGGTAAAATTAACTCGATCCTGTATAATTGAGAATGTTTCTTAATTACTAAATTTTACAGGATATGGTGAAGAGATGCATACAAAAGAGGATATTGTTGTCATCGGGGGCTACGGCTATGTAGGGAGGACCATTTGCGCGAGACTGGCAGAGCGTTACCCTGGCAAGGTGTATGCAGCCGGACGAAGCCGCGAACGGGCAGAACGATTCTGCCATTCCACCGGAGGAAAACTCAGGCCGCTGGAGATCGATATCCGGAAGCCGATACCTTCTGCCATGCTTAACAGCGTGAAGCTCGTTATCATGTGTCTGGATCAGACCGATACGGGCTTTGTCCGCGAGTGCTTCCGCGCTGGCACGCACTATATCGATGTGTCGGCGAACGGCTCCTTTCTCCGCCAAGTGGAGCAATGCCGGGAGGAGGCGGCGGCTCACGGGGCGACCGCGTTGTTGAGCGTGGGGTTGGCTCCCGGCCTGACCAATCTTCTGGCGCTGGAGGCACATCGGCTGTTGGGCGAGACGGATCAGATTGATTTCGTGATAATGCTTGGGCTCGGTGATGCCCATGGGGAGGCGGCTATCGAATGGACGGCAGACAATGTGGGCGCCCGCTTCGACATCACGCAGAACGGGAGGCAAGTGGAGGCGCTGAGCTTCACGGACGGCAAAACGTTCGATTTCGGCGCTGACATCGGCAACCACCTGGCCTACCGCTTCCTGTTCTCCGACCAGCAGACCCTTTCGCGAACATTGGACGTTCCTTCCGTCGCGACGCGCTTGTGCCTTGATTCCCCGCTGGTCACCGGACTGCTGGCCGGAGCCCGAAGGACGGGGGCCGTCCGGCTGCTCCAAGCGGGCTGGCTGCTCAAGCGGATATTCCGCAGCCTCGGGGCGCTTCACTTCGGCGGGGACCAGTTCGCTGTCAAGGCGGAAGCTAGGGGAAGAAGCAAAGAGGGGAAGCCTGCCTTGGCGGAATGCTTCCTCCAGGGCAGGGATCACTCCGCCGTGACGGCACAAGTCGCGGCTGCGGCCGCCGCGATGTTGATTGATTCGTCCAGTCCGGCCGGAGTCTATCATCTTGAGCAGTTGACCGATGTGGCAACCATGCTGAAGGAACTGGGGCCGGACATCATGTTCGATACCCAGCAATCCACTCTTCCGCTGGAGGGGAGGGAAGTTTGTTGAGCGCTTCCGCACACGACAAGACCGGAACAGCTGACAACCAACGGGCATGGATGATGACGGCTATTTGCCTCAGCGCTTTCTTGTCTCACTTTACCGCCGGAGTGGTGAACGTTTCACTTCCCCGGTTCATCACCGTGTTCCAGTCGGATATCGGGACAGTGCAATGGATGACGACGGGGTATCTGCTCGCCATTACGTCGCTTCTTCCCTTGATGGGCAAGTTAGGCGATCGCTGGGGGCATCGCCGCATCCATAACTGTGGTATTGCCCTGTTCACGATTAGCTCTGTCCTGGTCGCGCTCTCGCCGAATCTCACTGTCCTCCTCTTGATGCGGATTGTGCAAGCGGCAAGCGCGGCGATGTTCCAGGCGACGAATATGGCGATCATCACGTTTCATATGCCGAGCGCGCACAGAGGGCGGGCTCTCGGGTTCGTGAGCACCGCCGTTGCCCTCGGCGGCATGGCGGGACCGGTTGCCGGCAGCTTTACCGCGGCCTGGCTGAGCTGGCAGTGGGCGTTCCTGATTCATGTGCCCGTGGCGGTTGTGGCAACCGGGCTGGCGGTGCGCTTTATCCCTGCTGATCAGAAGGAGGAGACGAGGAAAGCCTCATTGGACGTGGTCGGAGCCATCCTGTTCATGGGCAGCATCGGCACAGGAATCTACGCCATTGTGAACGGAGGCGCCTTAGGGTGGGGCTCCCCGAGTATGTTTCTACTGTACGTTGTCTTGCTAATCGTCTGGCCGTTGAGCTGGCTGTGGCAGTCCCGGCAGGAGGAGCCTTTTCTGCCGCTCGCGGCATTCCGTATTACGGCCGTGGCCTGCGGCCTGATGATCAGCTGCGCATCGTTCCTGATGGCCAATATCGCTTTGGTTCTCATGCCGTTCTATATCTCCGAGACCACTGCGGTATCCGCGGCGGATACAGGCTATGTCATGCTGGCGTATCCGCTCCTCTTGGCCGTGATCGGTCCCGTCGCGGGGCATTTATCGGATCATATAGGCTCACGGCGCTTGATGTGTCTTGGGCTGTGCGCCATGGCAGGCGGGTTCATGCTGTTCTCCGGGGCATTCGGCGGGCTGCCGCTGTGGGCAATCATTTGCACGCTGGCGTTGATCGGTTCGGGGATGGGTTTGATAGCCTCGCCGAATAACAGCTTTATTATGAGCTATGCTGTGAAGGAAGACGCAGGCTCGATCGGGAGCATGATTGCATTGACGCGTAACGTGGGCTTGGTGCTCGGCGCCGCGCTGGGATTAGGGCTTATGGACGACGGCGATCCCGCCAAGCCGTTGGAGGCGTATCTGCACATCTTTGGTTTCGGCGCCTGGATCGGCGCTGCCAGCCTGCTTCCGCTCGGATACAGCTGGTACGCAGGGAGAAGGATGATGAAGCGACCACGTGGCATCAGTACAGATAAATGACGGCAGGCCCCTGTCCTGCGCCGATTTGAAGAACGCTATCATTCTGTGGGAGCAGACGTATTCGTTTAACACCACGGACAAACCGGAATTCCTACTGCTGGACGGATTCGAATATATTAAAACCTACAATAAGAAAATATCGATTCCTGTAGATATCAAAAAATAAAACCATGCGCTTGTGAGAGCAGCTCATCGCCTTATGTCACACAACACAAAAAAGAGCGGTTCTCAGGCTCAGGATGAACTGTAACACCCGGAAGATAGACACTTCTGAAAAAAGAGTGGCTGTTCTCCGGGTTTTTGTGTTGTAAGCGTCAAACTCACCCCACCTTCAATAACCCCTGGCGTCCGTGAGAAAATGAAGGCAACCACATCAACAGGAGGTTGCCTTCATGAATACCAGGGAACAACTGCGACTTGATTGGGTTGCACGAATCGCCGACTTCAGAGCTAGCGGTCTTACTATGTCAGCTTGGTGCAAAACGAATCAGTGCACGATAGACCAATTGAAATATTGGCTGTATAAAGCAAAAGGCAAGTCGGCATCATCCGCGTCTACATCCCCTGCACGTTGGGTCCCCCTTACCGTGGACGACCAATCAACGGATTTACATCATGCGTCGTCTCTGGTTGTTCGCGTTGGAACTTCATGCAGGCTTGGACCCGAAATTGCTTCGCGAAGCTGTGCAGGCCTTGGAACGCTACCGCCAACGCAAGACAAAACGCAAACTACGGCCCAGCAAGGGCTTCAGTTCTGCAACCAGCAATAGAACGGGATCTGAAGGACGTATCGCCCGGATAGAGCACAGCCGCCCCATTTTGGACGCTTATTTGGCATGGCTGCGTCAGCAGCGATCCCGCATAGCACCAAAGAGCCAGCTTGGAGAAACCATCACCTGCAGCCTGCTGTAATCCAAGTCATAACCCTCGCCTTTTCCCCATATTGTGAGAAGAGAGCATTCTAAAATAGGGGGGGATGGGTATGCAATTTTATTATGGTCAGCAAATGCCACTGCGGGTTTTGGATGAAGCGGAATTTTGGAAAATGCAAGAGAGCGAGCACACTGTTGTCATTCGAGAGGCTCTTAAAAATTTGGAGGACCAATATGTGGAGGCGCTAAAACTATGGGAACAAGCCCTGACGGGAACTCATCAAAAAATCGTGAGTTACGTAGAATCGGTGATTCGCAGTCAATATGTCCCTGCCCAGCTTCATCAACAGGTGATCCACCTTGTGACATACTGCCTAGATGAAAGCATGAAATTTATTGAACTATGCCGTCAGATTAAAACTCATAGTTCAGCTGCTAAGAATAATCCGATAGCCCAAACTATACTCGATCATATCATTAGGGAATCAGAATACTTTATCGGCATTGCGCGAGTCATTCTATACGGCAACCCTTAGGGTTAAAGACTACTGACTCAAAAGGTAAGCGGGGGAGCTTTTGCCTCCGTTTTAATGTGTACCCATTGTCAGAAATCAAAAACTGAACAGTTACCTACTTAAGTAAGACAATTCAGTTTTTTACATAAAATCTATTAAACCATACCTGTAGTCGAAGCATCCCGTTTGAGCAGATGCCGCAGCTTCCCGATTTATCGGTCACGAGGTGCTCGGTAAATTGGCCCCTTGGTCGCCATCTTTACCAATCTACTGTTACATAAGATGCCCTCGTCCCCACAAGGTGAGGGCAATTTGGCATCCCTCGCTTTTACATACTCTTCATATGTAATACGCTTATGATCTCATAGCCCCTGTTTTAGTAATGATAACTAACCTTAGAAGAAGGGAGGGGTTAGAGCTATGTTCTGTTGATAGGTGGATTTCGTTTTGTCGGTTAACAAGAATATTGAGACAATCCATGCCGCATTTAGCGGTAAACTTATTACCGGATATATGTCTCCAATTTAACTTTTATTTTAAGTATGAAAATAGAAAAGGAATGATCATTTTGAAAAATATCAGGATACTAAAAATAGGGATGTGTGTCGGGATACTCAGTTTAAGTCTTGCAAATGTAAACCTCTTTAAAGGTGAATCATTCCAGGTAGAAGCGAAAGAAAAAACAGAGCAACTCAAACATACAAATCATGCAGCTCATAGAAAGTTCGCTCAACTTGAGAAAAAGTTTGATGCTCGACTGGGCGTCTATGCGATCGATACCGGTACAAACCAGACCGTAACTTATCGACCTAATGAAAGGTTTGCTTATGCATCTACCTACAAAGCTCTGGCTGCAGGAGCTATGCTACAGAAAAACTCAATTGATCAACTTGACGAAGTTATCACTTATACAAAAGATGATCTAGTTGAATATTCACCTATTACAGAAAAACATGTAGCTACCGGGATGACACTTGGAGAAATTGCAGAGGCTGCTGTTCGTTACAGTGATAATACTGCAGGGAACCTTTTATTTAAAGAGCTAGATGGACCTAAAGGATTTGAAAAAGCGCTCAGACAAATTGGTGATCGGGTTACTAAGGCAGATCGTTTTGAAACAGAGTTAAATGAAGCGATTCCTGGTGACATTCGTGATACAAGTACAGCCAAAGCACTTGCTACCGATCTTAAGGCTTTCACAATCGGAAATGCACTCCCAGTTGATAAACGTAAAATTCTTACGGATTGGATGCGTGGAAATGCTACAGGAGACAAGCTCATCCGCGCTGGAGTACCAACAGACTGGGAAGTCGGTGATAAATCAGGAGCCGGCAGCTACGGAACACGAAATGATATAGCTATCGTTTGGCCACCAAATAGAGCACCCACTATCATCGTAATTCTGTCCAGCCGAGATAAGAAAGATGCTACCTATAATAATGAACTGATTGCAGAGGCTGCTAAGGTTACCATGAATGCTCTCAAGTGATAATACCTTAGTTTTCTCATTCCCTTATTCAATGTGATCTAGAGGATAAAATGAAAATCCGATCCTTTTTAGTATGAAAAGGAGGAGTAAAAACTAAATATAGAACAAAAGTGCCTGTATCTGTGGGCTCTTTTGTGTAAGTGAAATGAAACATTCATTCATGATTTGATTTGTCATTTCATGAACGGGATAACGACAAGGTAGGAGGAAATTGTAATGGAATATAATCGTCCGATTGTCATCTGTGAACAAGGCAAGTTAGTTGGAACTCAGGAAAAACAGGCCTTGGCATTTTATAATGTCCCTTATGGAGCCGATAAAGGAAGATTTATGCCAGTTGGAGAACCCGTTACCTGGAGCGGAACAAGGGAGGCGACAACACCAGGACCTGTATTCCCTCAATTGCCAAGCCGACTTTCGACAGTTCTTGGGACGAAGAAAGAAGAACTGAATCAAAAGGAAGATGCCTTCAGTTTAAATATATGGACAAAAGACACGAATAAAAAACGACCTGTTCTGTTCTGGATCCATGGGGGAGGGTGGTTGACAGGCGGGGGTTCCTTGCCATGGTATAACGGAAGCGACCTGGTTACCAACGAAGACGGAGACGTGGTCGTAGTTACAGTCAACTACCGATTAGGAGCTTTAGGAAATCTATTTTTGCCAGGCATATCTGAGGGGAACCTTGCATTAAAGGATTTGATTGCTGCCTTGCATTGGGTAAAGAAAAACATTGAAGCTTTCGGCGGGGATCCTGACCTAATCACGGTAGCCGGGCAATCAGCCGGTGCATGGTATTCTGTCGCATTAATGGCTTGTGAAGAAGTACAATGCATGTTTAACCGTACAGCATTATTCAGTTTTCCTGCCTGTACGAAAGCTCTAAATGAAAGTGCTTCACTGGAATTATCTAATTTACTATTAGAAAGATTAGGAATTGATGAACGTAATAAGGAAAAGATTTTGGATGTGCCTATTGAACAAATACTATCTTCGCAGACAGAAGTTACAAGGGAATTAGCTTGCCATTGTATTGATTTGCCGTTTGTATTCGGAAATTTCGAAAAGTGGGATAATGCCCCAATGCTTGAGGATATTCATTTGGAAGAAGCGCAAAATTTATCAGACCAAGTTCAAGGTTATTTCCTCAGATTTATAAAGAATGGTTCACCTAATCATGAGAATAGTTTAGATTGGCTCGTATTTGAAAGAAATCACAGAAATGTTCTTCTCTTTGATAAGAAGATAGAGCTAAAATCATGAATTTGAGTTTAAAAGGAGGGAAATGATATCTCTCCTTTTTTTGTTTTTGCAATGACCCACGTAAAGATCTAGGTGCAGATCCCAATGAGGATGAAGCGCTACTCAAGATCGAAGAATTCTATAACTCGATTGCTTCAAGAAAATATTGACAACAGATGTAAGTCGGTTTAATACCTATTCAATAAATCAATTGAATTGTAGAGGTGTTTAAGACGTGAATTTTGAACGTAAATGGAAAGATCAACTTTACCAAGAGTTTGCTCGTATTGGTAAGTGTCTTTCAAGCCCCAAGCGACTGGAACTCATTGACTTACTGACCCAAGGTCCTAAATCCGTTGAGCAACTTTCTAAAATTACAGGTATGAGTGTTGCTAATGTATCACAGCATTTGCAAACACTTTATGATTCGAGATTGGTTCGATTCACCAAGAAGGGGAATTATGTCATTTATGAAATTGCACAATTATCCATCGCTGAATTTATGGTTTCGCTGCATCGGCTAAGTGAGAAGCAATTATTTGAAATTCAACAATTAAAGGCTGAAGTCTTACAGCATCATGACAGCTTGGAACCTATCTCTTTGGAGCAACTTGTTGTCCGAATGAATAGAGGAGATGTTTTGTTACTGGATGTAAGGCCAGCGGAAGAGTATGAACTTGCTCATATTCCTGGTGCAATATCAATTCCGATTGAGGAACTCGAGCAGCATATATCATCCTTACCAACGGATAAAGGAATTGTTGCTTATTGTCGCGACCTGTTATGAGGTGAAAAGTGCAGGTCGGGTTTCAATGACCCCGCTAAAGCAACGGGAACCGAAGAAGAGATTATGACCGAGTTCCGACAAGTTCGTGATGACATTAAGGCTCGCCTTGAACGGTTTCTGAAGGACGCAAAGTCTGATGTAACTGTGGACGATTAACTCGACGAGCCGAATAATAAGTTTCGTTGAGCAGACTGCTCGTAATCAGGCAGTGGCAGATTAGGTACTCGAAAGACCTAGACTGCCACTGCTCTAATTTTGCTATCGTTGCCGTAACAAGTGTCTTTACTCAGAAGCCATCGCAATTGCTTTCGTCTCATGAACTGTCCCGTATGGATGCTCAGGTGGCGCATAGATCACGTAAATCTTCAGTGGTTTGTTACCTGTATTTATAAGATTATGCCACTTCCCCGCAGGTATCATAATCGCATAGTCCTCATAAGCATTTACTTGAAAATCCAATCTATCTTTAGAATCACCCATCTGAACAAGTCCTTGGCCTTCTTCAATTCGGATAAATTGATCAGTGTTCGGATGAACTTCCAAACCGACGTCATCCCCAACATTGATGCTCATTACGGTCACTTGCAAATGTTTTCCCGTCCATAATGCGGTTCGGAACGTATTGTTTTCCTCCGTAACCTCCTCAATATCGACTACATAAGGTTGAGATCCGTAATCCCTTAATCTACCCTCATTCAAAGAACTAAATCGTGGAGCATGATTATTTTCAACAGGATAAGCAGGTAGAAATCCATTTTGAACAAATGGATAATATTCTTGATCATTTCTTGACATTGAGTGATAAACCGGGGGATTCACACCAGTGTAATATGGATATAAATACATGGGATATGCGTGCATTGGAATTGAGCAGTATGTTTTAGGTATATAATGCACCTATGTCATTCCCTTCATAGTTTTATAACAGCATCATATGCCTATGGATCAAAAATGTTCTTTCGAATTACATGTATGCTTCCTATTACTTAATATAATTGCGGAATACTTTAGGCACGCAGATGGAGCGTATCTCCCGGACGACCACGCCTCAAGTTGGTACAAGGGCGATAAGCCAACAAACAAATAAACAAATAAACAAATAAACTGGCTATATTTTTTTTGCATCGTTTCTATGCGCAATATATATTTCATGATTGGAATGACGGTATGTAAAATAAAGGGAGCCGCAGTATGCAGCGGCACAATTGTCGGAGGGATACGATATGAATAAAACCGGAAATGGTCAAGTCAAGAACCGGCACCAAGCACTAGGTTTATCGGATCAGCAGGTTCTTGAAATGTATCAGCATATGGTTTTGGCGCGAAAAGTAGATGAACGGATGTGGATTCTAAATCGTGCGGGAAAGATCCCTTTTCTCGTTTCTTGCCAAGGTCATGAAGCAGCGCAGGTAGGAGCGGCTTATGCGTTGGATCGAACGAAAGATTTTATGTGTCCGTATTATCGGGACATGGGTATGGCCATTGTTTTCGGGATGACGGCAAAGGAATTGATGCTTTCCGCTTTTGCCAGGGCGGGAGATCCAAACAGTGGCGGACGCCAAATGCCAGGGCATTACGGGAGTAAAAGACTGAATATTCTTTCGGGGTCCAGTGTCGTATCGAGTCAGGTGCCGCATGCTGTTGGAATCGCTTTATCTGGAAGAATGCAGGAGGAAAAGCTTGTCGTGTTAACGGCCTTCGGGGACGGGGGCAGCAATCAAGGGGAGTTTCACGAAGCGGCGAACTTTGCGGGGGTGCACAAGCTTCCTGTCATTTTCTTCTGCGAGAATAACAAGTATGCCATTTCTGTCCCGTTTTCAAAGCAGGCGGCTTGTGAAAGTATCGCGGATCGAGCAAAAGGTTATGGGTTTCCTGGCATCAGTGTGAATGGCAATGATCCCTTAGAAGTATATAAGGTCACGAAAGAGGCGGCCGATCGAGCAAGAAGAGGAGAAGGGCCAACGCTTATCGAGGCGGTCGTCTATCGTTTAGTCCCTCATTCAAGCGACGACGATGATCGAACCTACCGTTCCCGTGAAGAAGTGGAAGAAGCCAGGAAGAAGGATCCGCTAGTATCCTTCAGCAATTATCTTAAAGATTTGGGGATATTAGATGAACCGAAAGAGAAGGAAATCCATGACCGGATGCTCATGGACGTCGATGAGGCCACGGAATATGCGGAGAATGCCCCGGATTCGGCTCCGCAAGATGCCCTTAAGCACGTGTATGCAGAATAGGGGGAGTGAGAAATGGCCGTAATTTCTTATATTGATGCAGTGACCCAAGCTCTTCGGGAGGAAATGCAGCGAGATAAAAGGGTATTTGTACTAGGAGAAGACGTCGGGGTGCGCGGGGGTGTGTTTCGGGTTACACAGGGATTCTATGAGGAGTTTGGGGAACAACGGGTTATAGATACGCCACTATCCGAAGCGGCCATTGCAGGTGTATCAGTTGGGGCAGCCGCTTATGGATTTAGGCCTGTAGCAGAAATTCAGTTTGCCGAGTATATCATGCCTGCCGTAAACCAAATTGTGAATGAAGCAGCCAAAATGAGGTACCGCTCGAACGGAGATTGGAACTGTCCCTTGGTCATTCGTGCTCCTTATGGAGGAGGAGTTCGGGGCGCCCTCTATCATTCGCAATGCGTCGAAGCCATGTTTTGCAACATACCCGGTTTAAAAGTGGTCACGCCTTCCACTCCTTATGATGCCAAAGGACTGCTAAAAGCAGCCATCCGCGATGAAGATCCAGTTCTTTTCTTTGAACATAAGCGATGTTACCGATCGATTAAAGGAGAGGTGCCGGACTCGGATTACATTGTTTCCATCGGGAAGTCAGATATTAAGCGGGAAGGAGAAGACTTCACGGTTATTTCTTACGGACTTAGCTTGCATTTTGCGTTGGAAGCGGCAGAAAAACTGTCCCAAGAAGGATACAGCGCTCACATTCTGGATTTGCGTACCCTCTATCCTATGGATAAGGAATCTATTGTAGAGGCTGCTCGTAAAACCGGTAAAGTGCTAATTATTCATGAAGACAACAAAGAGGGAGGCGTTGGGGCTGAAGTGGCAGCTGTGCTCGCAGAGGAATGCCTGTTTGAATTGGATGCTCCGATCAAACGCCTATGTGGTCCGGACGTTCCCGCTATGCCTTATAGTTCGCCAATGGAGAAATTCTTCATGCTCAATCCGGATAAAGTATATCAGGCCATGAAAGAATTGGCGCAATTATGATCCGTTCGGGAGGAGAATATGGCTGAGAAAATCGTAATGCCCCAGTTAGGAGAAAGTGTAACGGAAGGAACCATCTCCAAGTGGCTCGTCAATATCGGGGATAAAGTCAAAAAGTATGATCCCGTATGCGAAGTGATTACAGATAAAGTAACTGCGGAGGTTCCTTCTGCTTTTAGCGGCACGATAGCCGAAATTGTCGTTGAAGAAGGCGAAACGGTAGCGGTAGGAGCTTTGCTCTGCCGTATTGAGGCGGAAGATCAAGCGCTCGCGCCGGTTGAATCCAAAACGTCAGCCGCCGCCCCATATCAGGAAGCCGATGCTGCGACAACGCAAGCAGCCATGAACCAACGCTATTCGCCGGCCGTGCTTAAGCTGGCGCAAGAAAACAACCTGGATCTTTCCCGTATCGAAGGCTCAGGCGTTGGCGGACGCGTCACCAAAAAAGACATCTTGAAGATTTTGCAAGGAAACGACGAGACGATCCCGGTTACCGCCATCCGCAAAACGATTGCCACACGAATGCTAAAAAGCAAGCAGGAGATCCCCCACGCCTGGCTTATGGTTGAATGCGATGTCACCGAACTGGTACGTTATCGCGACCGGATAAAAGAGGAGTTTAAGGAAAAAGAAGGAATCCATTTAACTTATTTGCCGTTCTTTATCAAGTCGGTTGCAGAAGCCTTGAAGGAATTCCCGATCTTAAATTCGCAGTGGGGAGATGATCGCATTATCGTCAAGAAAGCGGTTCATATCTCGATTGCTGTTGCCACCGATCAAGCGTTATTCGTTCCTGTCATTAAGGACGCCGACCAACAAAGCATTTCAGGTCTTGCCAAAGCAGTGGATGAATTGGTCACGAAGACGAGGGAGGGCAGGTTAACGGCAGAGGATACCACTGGCGGAACTTTTACCGTTAATAACACAGGCACTTTCGGTTCCGTTCTGTCAGCCCCAATCATCAATCATCCGCAAGCGGCCATTTTGAGTGTTGAAGCCATCGTAAAACGTCCGATCGTCATCGATAACATGATTACTGTCCGCGATATGATGAACATCTGTCTTTCCCTGGATCACCGGGTGTTGGACGGTCTGATATGCGGCCGCTTCTTGAAGAGAGTCAAGCAAAAGATTGAAGGTTACGGCACGGATACCGGCACCGGACTCGATTAAAGGAAAGGGGCGATGAAATCATGCATTTTGATTTAACCGAGGAACAAGCGTTGATAAAGAAGACGATGCGTGATTTTGCGGAAGGCGAGGTTGCTCCGGGCGCAGATGAACGGGATCGCACAAAGGAATTTCCGGAGGCTGTTTTCGATAAATTAACGAAGCTGGGAGTCATGGGTCTGCCTTTTCCCGAAAAGTACGGCGGCGGGGGAGCAGATACCATAAGCTTTGCTATTGCTGTAGAAGAATTAAGTCGGGTATGCGCATCCACAGGCATTACCTATTCTGCCCATATTTCGTTAGGCGGGGCCCCCATCCATTTATTTGGAACGCACGAGCAAAAGGAAAAATACTTAACCCCCCTTTGCACAGGAGAATACTTGGGGGCATTTGGACTGACGGAACCGAATGCGGGTTCCGATGCGGGCGGAACCCGAACGACAGCGAAGCTGCATAAGGATCAGTGGATCATTTCCGGTTCCAAATGCTTTATTACCAATGCAAGCTATGCCAAAAGCCTGGCGCTCACGGCCGTAACGGATCGCTCCAAAGGGACGGATGGAATCAGCGCGTTTATCGTGCCTACCGATGCGCCAGGATTTACGGTCATTAACAATTATGAAAAGATGGGTCTTCATGCATCGAATACAACGGAGTTGGTGTTGGAAAATGTAACCGTTCCCAGAGAAAATCTCCTGGGGAAAGAAGGACATGGATACAAGCAATTTTTAGCTACGCTTGACGGAGGGAGAATCGGGATCGGGGCAATGGCGGTCGGGATCGCGCAAGGGGCTTACGAAAAATCGCTCCAATATGCCAAAGTAAGAAAACAATTTGGCCACAGCTTATCTTCCTTTCAAGCCATCCAGTTTAAACTGGCCGACATGGCCATGAATATTGAACTCGCCCGCAACATGGTGTATAAAGCGGCATGGCTTAAAGATCAAGGAAGACGATTTAAGAAGGAAGCGGCGATGGCCAAATTATTTGCTTCGGAAATCTGTATGAAGGCTTGCGATCAGGCCGTTCAGATCCATGGCGGGTATGGTTATATGAAGGAATACCAGGTGGAGCGGTTCTTCCGGGACGCCAAGCTGTTAGAGATCGGGGAAGGAACTTCGGAAGTGCAACGAATGGTAATTGCACGCCAGATCGGTTGTTAAAGGGGATTGGTGCTATGTTCAAAAAGATTCTAATCGCCAACCGGGGCGAAATTGCGGCTCGAGTGATCCGTACTTGCAAATCGCTGGGCATTGCCACCGTCAGCATATACTCGAAAGTGGATAAGGAAGCCCCTCATGTCAAAATGGCGGATGAGGCCTACGAGGTCGGAAATCCCAGAGTAACAGATAGCTATTTAAAAATCGAGAAAGTTTTAGAAATCGCCCGTCTTGCAAAAGCGGATGCTATTCACCCCGGATACGGCCTTCTCTCGGAAAATGCCGAATTTGCCCGCCGCTGTGAGGAGGCCGGTATCGTATTCATCGGTCCATCTGCGGATGTCATCTCCCGCATGGGCAGTAAAATTGAATCCCGAAACATCATGGAACAGGCAGGTGTGCCTGTAGTCCCCGGCATTTCCTATCCGTTAGCGGATGCTGAAGAAGCAGCACAGGTAGCCAGTCGTATCGGCTATCCGGTTATGCTGAAAGCTTCGGCCGGCGGCGGGGGGATCGGCATGCAGATCGTTTATAACGAATCGGAAATGAAGCAAGCATTTGAAGGGAACCAGAAACGTGCCTCTAATTTCTTCGGAGATGGGGCCATGTATATAGAGAAGGTCGTAGAAAATCCCCGGCACATCGAAATTCAGATTTTGGCCGATTCCCATGGGAATACAGTCCACTTAGGGGAACGGGAATGTTCCATTCAACGCCGTCATCAAAAAGTAGTGGAGGAAGCCCCTTCTTCCTATTTGGATGAACTCACGAGAAGCAAAATGGGAGAAGCGGCGGTAAGGGCGGCTCAATCCATCGGATACCGCAATGCAGGAACCATCGAGTTTTTAGTGGACGGGAAGAAAAATTTCTATTTTCTTGAAATGAATACTCGTCTGCAGGTGGAGCATACGATTACAGAAGAGATTACCGGCTTGGACTTGGTGGCAGAGCAATTGCGAATTGCGGCCGGACATTCCTTGAATTTTGGTCAATCCGATGTGAAACGCGACGGTCATGCGATTGAAGTGCGGATTTATGCGGAAGATCCGAAGACGTTCTTTCCATCTCCGGGAGTGATTACGAAGTTTGCTATACCTGAAGGAGACGGAATCCGCCATGAGTTGGCTGTACATGATGGTTCCATGGTCACTCCTTTCTATGATCCGATGATTGCTAAGCTCATAGTCAAAGGGAAGGATCGCGACGAGGCGATTGGCCGGATTCAAGAGGCGCTGGCCCAATACCAAGTTCAGGGAATCAAAACAAACATCCCGATGCTACAAGAAGTAATCGCGCATCCCGCCTTCCGTTCAGGCGATACGACAACGGGTTTCGTTGCTAAGTATTTACTAGAGAAGACATGACATTATGGAGCCTCGGCGAGTTTCCGGAAGGCTTTTCGTAGAAAAGGAGGTTATTCAGATGAGCAAAATAGTGGCGGTTATGGCGGGGAATGTGTATAAAATTCTTGTCAAGCCTGGGGATCAAGTCGAAGCAGGACAAAATGTGGCCGTGTTGGAATCGATGAAAATGGAGATCACGATTTCGGTTGGTTCCGGCGGGACGGTAAAAGAAGTAATCGTGAGCGAAGGCGACTTTGTTGATGAAGGAGATCCATTGATCGAGCTGGATTAAACGTATGCTGGGGGTTGGGGAGATGAACTGGCCGGCGAGTGTGACGATCAAAGAGGTTGGTCCGAGGGATGGATTACAGAATGAGAAGGTCTTTGTTTCAACAGAGGATAAAATAGCTTGGATCAACCAATTGTCCGGCACCGGAATCAAATCCATTGAAATCACTTCGTTTGTGAATCCCAAGTGGATCCCGGCGCTGGCAGATGCCGCTGAAGTTGCGAAAGGAATTGAACGGATGCCTGGCATCGTTTATTCAGCTCTCGTTCCGAATCGTCAAGGTCTGGAGCGAGCGCTGGAAGTCGATGTGGATGAAGCAGCCGTCTTTATGTCGGCCAGCGAAACCCATAATCAAAGGAATATAAACAAGTCTATTCGCGTTACCTTTCCCATTCTAAGAGAAGTGGCGCAAGAAGCGCTTTCAGCAGGAAAGTCAGTCCGCGGTTATGTGTCAACCGCCTTCGGTTGTCCCTACGAAGGTCCTGTTTCCATCGACGAGGTGATCCGGGTATCGGACACGTTGTTCGAAATGGGGATTGGCGAGTTATCTCTCGGGGATACGATTGGCATTGCCAATCCGAAGCAGGTGCAAGGTGTATTGGATATTCTTTTAAAGCGTTTTGATGCCAAAAAACTGGCCCTGCACTTTCACGATACGCGCGGAACGGCTCTGGCTAATATTCTGGTGTCCATGGACATGGGGATCACGACATTCGATGCCTCCGTCGGCGGTTTAGGCGGATGCCCGTATGCACCTGGGGCCTCGGGCAATGTGGCTTCGGAAGATTTGCTTTACATGCTGGATGCGATGGGGATTCAAACGGGGGTAAATCAGGAAAAGCTGCTCTCCGCAGCCCGTTTTATACAGGAAAAGATAGGAAGAGATTTACCAAGCCGTAATCTTCAGGCCGGCAGCTCGAACGGATAGGCAGGCTCATCATTCGGTTCAGGGAAGGAGGGGGATCATGGAAAAAGCCGTATTGGTCTCCAACATTGGAAATGGAATTGTGCTCATGACTTTAAACCGGCCGGAAGCCGCCAATGCGCTATCGATAAAGATGCTCGAACAATTGCGGGATGCGGCTGCGACATGTAAATTTGACCGGTCTGTTCGCTGTATCGTGGTCACAGGGGCTGGAGAGAAAGCCTTTTGCGCAGGTGCCGATTTAAAAGAGCGCGCAGGAATGGACATGAACCGGGTGCGCAGGACGGTTTCTTTGATTCGCGAGAGCATCAATGATGTAGAAGCCTTGCCCCAGCCGGTCATTGCCGCCGTGAACGGAGCCGCTTTGGGCGGGGGAACGGAATTGGCGTTGGCATGTGACATTCGGATCGCTTCCGAAACGGCAACATTCGCCCTTACGGAGACTTCGCTTGGGATTATTCCTGGCGCAGGCGGAACGCAGCGGTTGCCGAGGCTGATCGGGAAGGGGCGCGCCAAAGAGCTCATTTTCACGGCAAGAAAAATCGATGCCAAAGAGGCAAGGGACATGGGGGTGGTACAGTATGTGACACCGCCTGAATCCCTTCTCGATAAAGCACTAGAAATAGCGGGCCAAATTGTTCGAAATGCTCCTATCGCCGTGGCGCAGGCCAAGTTCGCAATCGATAAGGGATGTGATGCGGATCTGAGCACCGGGCTTGCGATTGAGCAACATGCCTATGAAGTAACGATTCCGACAAAGGATCGCTCGGAAGGACTGCAGGCGTTCAAAGATAAGCGTCCCCCCATATTTAAGGGCGAGTAACAAGCATTTTGGAGATAAGGAGGAATAGGGGATGTCCATGGAAATAAATCCGGAGGTGCTGCAGGAACGTAGTTCACGGATCCTCCAAGGGGGGGCGCGGGCTTATCATCAAAAGAATGCGGAGCGAGGAAAACGTTTTGTTCGCGACCGTTTGAAGCTATTGTTTGATCCGGGTTTCGAGCTGGAGGATGCGTTATTTGCCAACTGTGTGGCAGAAGACCTTCCGGCGGATGGCGTGGTTACGGCGATTGGAAAGATTAACGGGAGAACCGTGTGTGTGATGGCCAATGATTCCACCGTAAAAGCCGGTTCTTGGGGAGCGCGTACGGTAGAGAAGATCATTCGAATACAAGAGACGGCCGACAAAATGAGAGTGCCGTTGATTTACCTCGTGGATTCAGCAGGTGCTCGCATTACGGACCAGGTCGAGATGTTCCCCGGCAGGCGCGGGGCTGGCCGTATTTTTTACAATCAGGTCAAATTGTCGGGTAAAATTCCTCAAATCTGTCTGCTCTTTGGTCCTTCGGCTGCAGGCGGAGCATACATTCCGGCATTTTGCGATATCGTGATTATGGTGGATGGAAATGCATCCATGTATCTCGGTTCCCCGAGGATGGCGGAGATGGTTATCGGAGAAAAGGTTACGTTAGAAGAAATGGGTGGCGCGCGCATGCATTGCTCGGTATCCGGATGCGGTGATGTGCTGGCCAACAACGAAGAAGAAGCCATTTCGACGGCACGACGATATCTCTCCTATTTTCCCGCCAATTTCTCCGAAAAACCGCCGGTCGTGGAAGCGGCGGCACCACAATGCTTTGAGAAATCATTAGAAGAGCTCATCCCGTCCAATCAGAATGCCCCGTTTAATATGTATGGCCTGATTGACCGGATTATTGACGAGGGGTCATTCTTTGAGATTAAGAAGCTGTTTGCCGGCGAACTGATTACGGGATTGGCCCGAATGAACGGAAAACCGGTTGGGATCATTGCCAATCAGCCGCGGGTGAAAGGAGGCGTGCTGTTTCAAGATTCGGCGGATAAGGCAGCCAGATTTATTACCCTTTGCGACGCGTTTCATATCCCGCTTCTGTTTCTCGCCGACGTTCCCGGTTTTATGATCGGCACCAAGGTGGAGCGGGCAGGAATTATCCGCCATGGCGCGAAAATGATTTCTGCCATGTCCGAAGCGAGCGTGCCTAAAGTCTCGGTGATCGTCCGTAAAGCATACGGAGCAGGCCTCTATGCGATGGCTGGTCCTGCGTTTGAACCGGATTGCTGTCTCGCATTGCCCACGGCTCAAATTGCGGTGATGGGACCGGAAGCTGCGGTCAACGCCGTCTATGCCAATAAAATTGCGGGGCTGCCTGAAAACGAGCGGGCCTCTTTTATCGAACAAAAGCGGGAGAAATATAAGCAGGATATTGATATTTACCGGCTAGCCTCCGAAATGATTATTGACGGGATTATTCCGGCCGATTCGTTGCGTGACGAGTTAGTGAATCGATTCGAGGCTTATTCATCAAAGGTTGTCGTCTTCTCTGAGCGGAAGCACCCGGTATATCCGGTTTAATTCGCTGGCATTCCGAACAGCACCAAGCGTTTAGCGGCGCGCCGGTGCTGTTTTTTGCGTGAACGGCATATCATAATCTTGAGCGAGAGGATGTATGGTTTGGATACCGCTTTGCCTATAGGGGAAGGAGGCAGATCCGGATCAGATGGATATTAGACAGCTTCATTATTTTACAGAAGTAGCCAAGCATAAAAATTTTACAAAAGCTTCGCAGGTCCTGTTTGTTTCTCAGCCATCCATAAGCAAGATGATCAAAAGCCTCGAAGACGAATTGGGAGTTACTTTGCTTGACCGTTCCGAGAGGGAGATTGTGCTCACGGATACAGGAAAGCTGGTTAACGAGAAGGCTTTAAAAATTTTGCAGCTGCTAGAGGAGTTATCTTCTTCTGTTAATGAGCTGGTTCAAGTGCAAAGAGGAAAGGTGAAGATGGGAATCATGCCTACAATCGGCGCATTGCTATTCCCGAAAATAATTGCCGGCTTCAAGAAGAGATATCCCAGGATTGAGATTCACATGGTAGAATACAGCGCGAAACAGGTAGAGACTCAGATGGAGCAAGGAAATATCGATTTTGGGGTCACGGTGTTGCCGGTGAACACTCGGCTGTATGGAACGGTTTCATTGTTATCTGAAGAGCTGGTTGTCATTGTAAGCAGTCACCACTGGCTTGCCGGAAGAAAATCCGCCAGTTTAGATGAATTAAAGAATGAGCCGTTTATTCTGTTCACCAAGGAATTCGCCCTTCATGACGTAGTGTGGCAAGCATGCTTGCGGGCCGGGTTCGAACCCGAGGTAGCTCATATGACCTCCCTGTGGGATTTCTGCTGCGAGATGGTGGCGTCTCAATTAGGAATTTCATTGATCCCCAGATCGATGGCGAACCGTTTGCATCATCTTGCCGTTCATGCCGTTTCGATTTCCCATCCGGAGATTGCTTGGGAGTTGGCGCTTATTTATCCCCGGGATAAATACCTTTCTTATGCATCCCGGGAGTTGATTGCCTATATTCAGGCCAATCCGCCGAATTAATCGGGATTATGAACAGCGGCTGGTTCATCATGAATGAGAATCGTTGGAATCCCTTGGAATCCCTTGGAATCATTGGAATCCTTGGCATATGGAACTGGTGGGCACCGGGATGGCTGAAGAGCGATGGATTTCGAAATGATGGAAATATACACGCTCTCCTAATGCGATGCATAGGAGAGTTTTTTATTTGCAGCGACGGGAGGATTCGCATTGCTTTCAGCATCGGTGGGGAAGAGGCCGGCTCGCCAATTGGACATTATGATTTCTTGGGGAAGGTATCCCGAATTACGTCCGGCTCGGATGGATTACCACGTAAATTTCCATATGTCATATTTAAAAATGGAAATACGAAATCCATTCAGTCCCAGTATTTTTGGAAATATCGTGTTTTATATACGATTTCAGAATTATTCAGCAAGCCCAAGAATAGGCGTTTATTACGCAAGATGCTTGAATTAGACTCATTATAACTTGTGTTATAAAAGTTACGGAGCTTTGTAATTTTTCTATAGATATCATAATTTTATGCCAAAATACCGATACAGTTTTTACATCAAAGGAGGAGATCTCTATGAAGAATCCACAACATGGTAAAGGAATAAAAGTGCTCGTAAGTCTATTAATTGGTTTACATGTGTTTACTTATTCGAGTATTTCATTCGCTGCAACAAACGAACCCAATGATATTGATAGCGGGATCGCAGGCCTAAATTATAATCGTAATGAAGTTTTGGCCGTAAAAGGTGATCAAATCAGTAGTTTTGTTCCCAAAGAAGGCATCCAGTCCAATGATAAATTTATCGTGGTTGAACGGGATAAAAAATCACTCACAACCTCACCCGTAGATATTTCAATTATTGATTCGATCACGAATCGTACTTATCCAGGCGCAATACAGCTTGCAAACCAGGATTTTGCGGATAATCAGCCTAGTCTGGTTATGGCCGCGAGAAAACCATTAGATATTAGCATTGATCTGCCTGGGTTGAAGAATGAAAATACAATTTCCGTCCAAAATCCAACTTATGGCAGTGTTTCTAGTGCCGTTGATCAACTCGTGTCGACTTGGATTGAGAAGTATTCCGGCACGCATACACTGCCTGCGAGATTACAGTACGCAGAATCCATGGTTTACAGCCAAAATCAAATTGCCAGTGCACTGAATGTGAATTCTAAAGTGCTTAACGGTACGCTCGGAATCGACTTTAACGCGGTCGCAAGCGGCGAGAAAAAAGTGATGGTTGCCGCTTATAAGCAAATCTTTTATACCGTAAGCGCAGCGCTTCCTAACAATCCATCGGACTTGTTTGATGACAGTGTGACGTTTGCTGAATTAGTCCGTAAAGGGGTAAGTAATGAGTCTCCGCCACTGATGGTATCTAACGTAGCTTATGGCAGAACCATTTACGTGAAATTGGAGACGACCTCAAAGAGCAGCGATGTACAAACGGCATTTAAATTATTGCTCAATAATCCTAGCATACAAGCTAGCGGACAGTATAAAGATATTTATGAAAACAGTTCGTTTACTGCTGTTGTATTAGGCGGCGATGCACAAACACATAACCAGGTCGTCTCAAAAGACTTCGATGTCATTCAAAATGTAATCAAGGACAATGCACAATATAGCAGCAAGAATCCAGCTTACCCTATTTCATATACCAGTGTCTTCTTGAAAGACAATTCCATAGCTGCGGTTCACAACAATACAGACTATATCGAGACGAAAACGACAGAATATACGAAAGGTAAAATAACGCTTGATCATAGTGGTGCATATGTAGCTCAGTTTGAAGTGTCTTGGGACGAGTATACATTTGATGAAAATGGACAAGAAATCATTACTCATAAAACTTGGGAAGGTAATTGGCAAGATAAAACAGCGCATTTCTCGACAGAGATTCCACTTCCGCCTAATGCCAAGAACATCAAAATTTTTGCAAGAGAATGTACAGGTCTTGCCTGGGAATGGTGGAGAACAATTATAAATGAACCTAACGTCCCGTTAACCAGCAATATAAAAGTTTCGATTTGGGGAACAACGTTAAACCCGTCAGCAGACATTAGTCACTAGTCATTTCTGAAAGGGGCTGTCCCAAAAGCAACTACCTGTGAGATAACCGTTAGATTTGAAAAAAGGTCGAGTTAGGGGCTACATTTGCTCCCGAACTCGACCTTTTTGCTTCATCGTTGCCCACTTGAGCAAATTGTGGGTGGTACTTCCATCTTACTAAAGAACGGTTTCTTATGGAATTTTCTATTGGGAAAAGGTTGAGGAAAAAAATATTAAGTATTTTGTCCGGCAATGTGTAGGATTCCCGTGGGAAAATCACTTGGCATTAGCGCTGATAAGAAAACTGGATCTCTTATGTTGATATTCAAAAGGGAATTCTTAGGAGGACCGAATGGCTTCAAGAGCTTTACGAAGAGTACCGAGAAAAAGTTGGTACTATGTCAAAGGTTGTAGGGAGAATATGTACCATTGACTCCGTATGTCCGACTAAAATGGCTTGTGCCGGATGTGGAGCAAAAGTGCCTCGGCCGGATCCGTATCTCCTCAAATAAATGAATTGAAGTGGCTTCAAACATCATATGACAATAAAAAGAAACGATCATTCGGAAAACTATTGATGCTCTCATAAAAGAGGGTAAACCTGAACGGTTTCAGACAAATCTAAAGAAATAGACCCAGAAGGATTGGGAATTCATCAAAATACGATTCGAAAAAATAAAGAAATTCATGATTATTTTAATAGTAACAGTACATCCAAGGTGAAAGCATTAAACCAAAATCATATCATAACAGAAAGAATGAAGAAGATTTGAATTAGTAAAGGGAAAATCCGCAGAAGAATCGCGGATTTTCCCTTTTGTACAGTGATAGAAATGTAGTCCTCATGATTTGTGGTCTCTAATAAAAGTGAATCATTGAGGTGTCTTCATTATCGAATAAAACGATCCAATGCTTTTTTTTTAGTCAAAGGAGCTCCTCCCAGTACACAACAAATATCAAATATCATATTGAAATATGCTCCCCCCAGGGAGATTGATACGACACCAAATGGTGACCTATAATCAAAGCGTCACTAAATGGTGTCCAATTAGGAGTTAGTCATTTGGAAAGTTTGGAACCTGAATAAGTTTCACTTATGGGGGACGCTAACGGGCAAAGGCCTATGCATCAGCCAGCAAAGTGAAACCAGGTCTGTTCAGCTTTAATTCCAAAGGTGCCTGCGAGAACTGCCAAGGCCTTGGCGTCGTTTATACCGACTTGGCATTTTTGGAGAGCGTCAAAACACCTTGCGAAGTTTGCGGCGGCAAACGTTTCAAGAAGAGGTGCTGGCCTACAAACTGGGCGATAAATCGATCGCCGATGTGCGGTGATGACCGTTGAACAAGCTCTCTCTTTCTTTGACATCAAAGAAGTTGTGCGCAAGCTGCAGGCCATGAGTGACGTGGGTCTGGATTATCTTATACTCGGCCAGCCGCTCAGCACACTGTCGGGCGGTGAGTGCCAACGCATCAAGCTGGCCAGCGAATTGCATAAAAAGGGAAGTATTTACGTCATGGACGAGCCCACGACCGGACTGCACATGTCGGATATCGCCCATCTGCTGGCTATCATGAATCGTCTTGTAGATGCCGGAAAATACAGTCATTGTGATCGAACATAACCTGGATGTCATCAGAAACGCCGAGTAGGAAGCACGATCAATCTTGACTGTCAGCTGATCGAAAAAATGAAGAGGGGTGTTCCTTGATGACAAAGAGTAGAATGAATCCTAAGGTTGATGAATATTTACGTAAAGCCAAAAAGTGGAGGGAAGAATATGAGAAGTTGAGAAATATCGTACTTGAATGTGAGCTGGATTTAAAGACTATTGTGCGCTTTTGTTTCACAAAGATGCCTTGTTAAAGGATCCCCATGGGATTCTAATCCAACAAACGGAGAATGTACAGGCGGCGCGCCAGATTCGGTTCACCAATCTTCAAGAAATCGTTGAAATGGAAACCATCTTGAAAGCCTATATTTATGAAGCCATTGAAGTTGAAAAAGCCGGTTTGGAAGTGAATTTTAAGAAGACGACAGAATTAAACATTCCGGAAGAATTTCAAAATAAACTCGATGAAATCCCTGCCTTGAAAACGGCTTTTGAAGCCTTGACGCCCGGACGGCAAAGAGCATACATTCTTTATTTTTCTGAACCCAAACAATCCAAAACTCGAGAGTCAAGAGTTGAAAAATGTATGCAGCAAATTCTCAATGGAAAGGGATTAAGGGATTAAATGATTAGTATATTCGATGAGAAAATAGATTAATCAAACATAACATTGAGGGCGGATGCCATATGTTGATCAATTTGTGTCCAGACTAACAATGTAAATGATAAGCTCTAGGGACTTAAAACACATCGACAACTTGAGGCGATGTGTTTCTTTTGTTATCGCGGCAATTGAAGATCAGGAAAGTACAACATGGTTGAAGTAATTCGCAATTCATTTTTTTACAATCATGCAAAGGCAAATTCTCTTTTCCGAAACGCTTGGTGATGAAGGTATAGGATTGAATACGATGTATCCCTCGCTTTTTTACAGTTTCCAGCTATAGGTAAAAAAAGCTGCCGAGAGAAGCCCTCGGCAGCCAGTTTATATTGGCGGAACTTATCTGTTGTAAATAAAGATCATTACGGCCCGGGTACGTCAGTTTCGCCTTAAAGCAGCCCTTATGGTCCTTGAGGTCCTTGAGGCCCTTGAGTACCTTGAGGTCCTTGCTGACCTTGAGGCCCTTGTGGTCCTTCAGGTCCTTGCTGACCTTGAGGCCCTTGAGGTCCTTGCTGACCTTGAGTACCTTGAGCTCCTTGGTCGCCTTGAGGTCCTTGGTCACCCTGAGGTCCCTGGTCACCTTGAGGTCCTTGAGCGCCAGTTGCCCCTTGAGGCCCTTGGTCACCCTGAGGTCCTTGAGCGCCAGTCGCCCCTTGAGGTCCCTGATCGCCTTGAGGTCCTTGGTCACCCTGAGGTCCTTGAGCGCCAGTTGCCCCTTGAGCTCCTTGGTCGCCTTGAGGTCCTTGGTCACCCTGAGGCCCTTGAGCGCCAGTTGCCCCTTGAGCTCCTTGGTCGCCTTGAGGTCCTTGGTCACCCTGAGGCCCTTGAGCGCCAGTCGCCCCTTGAGCTCCTTGGTCGCCTTGAGGCCCTTGGTCACCCTGAGGTCCTTGAGCGCCAGTCGCCCCTTGAGCTCCCTGATCGCCTTGAGGTCCTTGGTCACCCTGAGGCCCTTGAGCGCCAGTTGCCCCTTGAGCTCCTTGGTCGCCTTGAGGTCCTTGGTCACCCTGAGGCCCTTGAGCGCCAGTCGCCCCTTGAGGTCCCTGATCGCCTTGAGGTCCTTGGTCACCCTGAGGTCCTTGAGCGCCAGTTGCCCCTTGAGCTCCTTGGTCGCCTTGAGCTCCTTGGTCACCCTGAGGTCCTTGAGCGCCAGTCGCCCCTTGAGCTCCCTGATCGCCTTGAGGTCCTTGGTCACCTTGAGGCCCTTGAGCGCCAGTCGCCCCTTGAGCTCCTTGGTCGCCTTGAGGTCCTTGGTCACCCTGAGGCCCTTGAGCGCCAGTCGCCCCTTGAGCTCCTTGGTCGCCTTGAGGCCCTTGGTCACCCTGAGGCCCTTGAGCTCCTTGGTCGCCTTGAGGCCCTTGGTCACCCTGAGGCCCTTGAGCGCCAGTTGCCCCTTGAGCTCCTTGGTCGCCTTGTGGCCCTTGGTCACCCTGAGGTCCTTGAGCGCCAGTTGCCCCTTGAGCTCCCTGATCGCCTTGAGGTCCTTGGTCACCCTGAGGCCCTTGAGCTCCTTGGTCGCCTTGTGGCCCTTGGTCACCCTGAGGTCCTTGAGCGCCAGTTGCCCCTTGAGCTCCTTGGTCGCCTTGTGGCCCTTGGTCACCCTGAGGTCCTTGAGCGCCAGTCGCCCCTTGAGCTCCTTGGTCGCCTTGTGGCCCTTGGTCACCCTGAGGCCCTTGAGCTCCTTGGTCGCCTTGAGGTCCTTGGTCACCCTGAGGCCCTTGAGCGCCAGTCGCCCCTTGAGCTCCTTGGTCGCCTTGAGGTCCTTGGTCACCCTGAGGCCCTTGAGCGCCAGTCGCCCCTTGAGCTCCTTGGTCGCCTTGTGGCCCTTGGTCGCCTTGTGGCCCTTGAGCGCCAGTCGCCCCTTGAGCTCCTTGGTCGCCTTGTGGCCCTTGGTCGCCCTGAGGCCCTTGAGCGCCAGTCGCCCCTTGAGCTCCTTGGTCGCCTTGTGGCCCTTGAGCGCCAGTCGCCCCTTGAGCTCCTTGGTCGCCTTGTGGCCCTTGGTCACCCTGAGGCCCTTGAGCGCCAGTTGCCCCTTGAGCTCCTTGGTCGCCTTGAGGTCCTTGGTCACCCTGAGGTCCTTGAGCGCCAGTCGCCCCTTGAGCTCCCTGATCGCCTTGAGGTCCTTGGTCACCTTGAGGCCCTTGAGCGCCAGTCGCCCCTTGAGCTCCTTGGTCGCCTTGAGGTCCTTGGTCACCCTGAGGCCCTTGAGCGCCAGTCGCCCCTTGAGCTCCTTGGTCGCCTTGTGGCCCTTGGTCACCCTGAGGCCCTTGAGCTCCTTGATCGCCTTGAGGCCCTTGGTCACCCTGAGGCCCTTGAGCGCCAGTTGCCCCTTGAGCTCCTTGGTCGCCTTGTGGCCCTTGGTCACCCTGAGGTCCTTGAGCGCCAGTTGCCCCTTGAGCTCCTTGGTCGCCTTGTGGCCCTTGGTCACCCTGAGGTCCTTGAGCGCCAGTCGCCCCTTGAGCTCCTTGGTCGCCTTGAGGTCCTTGATCACCCTGAGGTCCTTGGTCGCCTTGAGATCCCTGGTTACCTTGAGGTCCTTGATCACCTTGAGGTCCTTGGTCGCCTTGAGGTCCTTGATCACCCTGAGGTCCTTGGTCGCCTTGAGATCCCTGGTTACCTTGAGGTCCTTGATCACCTTGAGGTCCTTGGTCGCCTTGTGGCCCTTGGTCGCCTTGTGGCCCTTGGTCACCCTGAGGCCCTTGTTCGCCCTGAGGTCCTTGGTCGCCTTGAGGCCCTTGGTCACCCTGAGGCCCTTGAGCGCCAGTTGCCCCTTGAGCTCCTTGGTCGCCTTGTGGCCCTTGGTCACCCTGAGGTCCTTGAGCGCCAGTTGCCCCTTGAGCTCCTTGGTCGCCTTGTGGCCCTTGGTCACCCTGAGGTCCTTGAGCGCCAGTCGCCCCTTGAGCTCCTTGGTCGCCTTGAGGTCCTTGATCACCCTGAGGTCCTTGGTCGCCTTGAGATCCCTGGTTACCTTGAGGTCCTTGATCACCTTGAGGTCCTTGGTCGCCTTGTGGCCCTTGGTCGCCTTGTGGCCCTTGGTCACCCTGAGGCCCTTGTTCGCCCTGAGGTCCTTGGTCGCCTTGAGGTCCTTGATCACCTTGAGGTCCTTGGTCGCCTTGTGGCCCTTGGTCGCCTTGTGGCCCTTGGTCACCCTGAGGCCCTTGTTCGCCCTGAGGTCCTTGGTCGCCTTGAGGTCCTTGATCGCCTTGAGGTCCCTGGTCACCTTGAGGTCCTTGATCACCCTGAGGTCCTTGGTCGCCTTGAGATCCCTGGTCACCTTGAGGTCCTTGATCACCTTGAGGTCCTTGGTCGCCTTGTGGCCCTTGTTCGCCTTGTGGCCCTTGGTCACCCTGAGGCCCTTGTTCGCCCTGAGGTCCTTGTTCGCCTTGAGGTCCTTGGTCGCCTTGAGGTCCTTGGTCACCTTGAGGTCCTTGATCGCCTTGTGGCCCTTGGTCGCCTTGAGGTCCTTGATCACCTTGAGGTCCTTGGTCGCCTTGTGGCCCTTGTTCGCCCTGAGGTCCTTGAGGTCCTTGGTCGCCTTGAGGTCCTTGGTCACCTTGAGGTCCTTGGTCACCTTGAGGTCCTTGATCGCCTTGAGGCCCTTGTTCGCCCTGAGGTCCTTGATCACCTTGAGGTCCTTGGTCACCTTGAGGTCCCTGAGGTCCTTGGTCGCCTTGTGGCCCTTGTTCGCCCTGAGGTCCTTGAGGTCCTTGGTCGCCTTGTGGCCCTTGTTCGCCCTGAGGTCCTTGAGGTCCTTGGTCGCCTTGTGGCCCTTGTTCGCCCTGAGGTCCTTGAGGTCCTTGGTCGCCTTGTGGCCCTTGTTCGCCCTGAGGTCCTTGAGGTCCTTGGTCGCCTTGTGGCCCTTGTTCGCCCTGAGGTCCTTGAGGTCCTTGGTCGCCTTGTGGCCCTTGTTCGCCCTGAGGTCCTTGAGGTCCTTGGTCGCCTTGAACGCCTTGAGTACCTTGAGGTCCTTGAGCACCTTGAGGTCCTTGAGTGCCTTGAGGTCCTTGAGGTCCTTGAGTGCCTTGAGGCCCTTGAACGCCTTGAACGCCCCGAGGTCCTTGAGTGCCTTGAGGTCCTTGGAAGCCTTGAACGCCGCGCTGTCCTTGAGGTCCTTGAGGTCCTTGAGCGCCTTGAGCGCCCCGAGGTCCTTGAGTGCCTTGAGGTCCTTGGAAGCCTTGAACGCCGCGCTGTCCTTGAGGTCCTTGAGGTCCTTGAGCGCCTTGAGCGCCCCGAGGTCCTTGAGTGCCTTGAGGTCCTTGGAAGCCTTGAACGCCGCGCTGTCCTTGAGGTCCTTGAGGTCCTTGAGCGCCTTGAGCGCCCCGAGGTCCTTGAGTGCCTTGAGGTCCTTGAGCGCCCCGAGGTCCTTGAGTGCCTTGAGGTCCTTGGAAGCCTTGAACGCCGCGCTGTCCTTGAGGTCCTTGAGGTCCTTGGAAGCCCTGAACGCCCTGTCCTTGAGGCCCTTGAGGTCCTTGAGGTCCTTGAGCGCCTTGAGGTCCTTGAGCGCCTTGAGGTCCTTGAGGTCCTGTCGGCCCAACTGCTCCATCTGTCCGTGCAGCCTCCAAATGAGTATAAATGGGATCGGCTACTACTCCAAGCACTCCGGCGTTGGGTACAAGAAGTACCCTCATACTGTCACCCGGAGCGAAATTCATTTGAGCGGTAAAGTTTACTGTGAAACCCACACCAGGTGGATTCGTATTTTGGATGAATATCTTTCCTGAATTGTTGGGTCCTTCCAATATAAGTGCAATGAATTCCACTAGAGGGTCCGCCAGAAGCAAAAGGCTGACGCTTATCGTATACACGCCACCCTCGCTCGCGACGAAGGTAGAAGCCGCTGGGTTGTACTCGCCGTTCAAATCATACTCAACGGTTTGAAAGAATACATTGAACGGTCCTGGTTGTGTAATAATTTGATCTGCGCTCGCACGAGCTCTAAATGCGGATTCGGTCAACTGGATGTCACCTCCGTATACTGATGTAGCTCCACTCCCAAAAAACTTAAGATAGTGAAGCCTTTAATATAGTATGTGGTAATGCGCAGCGAGCCTCGGCCTTTGAAGAGGTGAAATCGTATATTTGTGAAATGGCCGTAAAAGCTTCATTTGCCGGGTAACTTGTTTTTAACGAGAAAAGTATGCCGGCACGAAGGGAGCAGCTTTGGGGAAGCGCTCGGTCACAATGTCTGCAAAAGCATCTGCACCAAAGAAGCCCGGGGAGGAAATCGTGCTGTTCCTCGACGGAGACATGGTCATTTCGACGGGGGAGCTGATTCCGTTCATCCAGTCAGTTGAGCAAGGGGTGGACGTTGCCTTGAACCGACATTCCGGAGTAACAAACCGCAAGGATGTGGCGGGAAGCGACTCGCTATTCCCGACACCATTCGTACCGAGCTTGTTGGATTTTACTTTCTGATTAAGCGCGAGCTGATAGAGTCGATCTGGTCTATGGACGAACCGTTTACGCCAGGCCATTTTGAGGATGACAATTACTGCTACTGGGCCAGATTGGCCGGATTTCAGTTAAAAATCGGGGGAGACACGTTCGCATACCATACGGCAGCGCCAGCTTTGGCAAGGAAAGCGAGGAACAGGGGAAGATGCCGATCCGCCGATATCATTCACGCGCATCAGGGGCATCCGCACGGCGATATGGTTTAACGGCGATTCCCCCGATCAAGGCTTCGATGCCGGCTACGGGAAGAGGCTGTTGTCACCATCACTTGGCTTCCCGTAAGCAACCAAGACTTCGCCCGTTCACCCGCAAAAAAAGCCGTCTCCCAAGCGGAAGCCGGCTCTTTGCTTTTAATCGCAATTGGGTGACAGTCGATTCATGGTGCAGGAACAGTCTGCTTGGTCCCGATATACAGCGTATCTTTCTCGGACAAACCGTACAGGTTTGCTTCCTCGATACCGTATTTTTCCGCCAAATTAAATAAAACGACATGAAACCCGGCCGCTTCCAATCGGCCAACGAATCCTTTCCGATTATAAATGCGTACATGATCGTCTTGGCCGAAGTGTTCTTTTCTTGCCTGCGGCGAGGTCACCGCCGGGTCCTCTAAAATCTCCTCGAAGTTTAAAGCGATCGGCACTTGCAGAATGCTCCAGCCGTTCGGTTTCAATACGCGGCAGATTTCTCCCATCGCTTTGTGATCTTCGGTAACATGTTCCAGTACATGGCTGCAAATAACAGCATCGAATGTTTCGTCAGCGTAAGGCATAGCCGTTAAGTCCACCCGTTCCATTTCCGAATCCTGAGGCATTAAATCGCCGCATATATAGGAAATGTTCGGATATCCTTTTAACCATTCTCTTAAATTTTTCTCGGGTGCAATGTGCAGTAATTTTTGCGGCCTTACGAGCAAATCCGTTTCCCTTTCAATATAGAATTTATACAACCTTTCCCTGTCGAAAGAGGAGCACACGGGACACATGGCGGTCAGCTTGTTCCACATTTCATATTGGCACTTGGGAAAATCGTAAATATCCGGCCACGGGCGAAAACGTACAATCGTATTATTGCAATAAGGACAATAGTAAGGACCTTGGTGTTTGAGATGGTCAACCAAATGCTTTTTCTCCTTTCCTATTTCTTATCAAAGCCGTTTTTTGATGACGGCTGGAACCCCCGCAGCCATAGTAAAGTCAGGGATATCGCCTTTGACAAAGGCTCCGCCACCAATCATAGACCAGCAGCCGATGCGGCATTTCTCCCGAACCGAGGAGCCGATGCCGATGTAGGCTCCTTCGCCTACGGCCACATTGCCCGCCAGATTCACACCCGGGGCGATAGTGACATAATCGTCAATGACCGTATCATGACTGATGTTGGCGCTTCGATTGATGATCACATGGCATCCGATCCGGATATTATCGGTAAGGATGGCCCCTTCGCAGATCATGCTGCCTTGCCCCACGATATTTCTCCTCGACAAACGGACACGGGGATGGATCAGCGGGTCTGCGATGCGGAATCCCGACCGGATGGTATCGTAAGCGAACCGCTTCTTTAATGCCGGGGCTCCGACCCCGGCACAAACAATCTCGATCTCATGCCGCAGCGCTTCGATATCGTCAAGCGTTCCCAATACGGGAACTCCATTTACCAGTTGGCCCTTCATTTCAGGCCGTTCGTCCAGGAACCCCAGCACCTGCACTCCCATCTCTTCGCAAAGCCAGTTGACCTCGCGGGCGTGTCCGCCCGATCCCCAGATGATGATCTTTCTCATGTGGCATTCCCCTCGGTAATGCTTCCAAGCACCTTCACAATTCGCCCAACGGTGGCCTCATCCATTTCCTCCCAGAGCGGCAGACTGATAATACGGTCCGCAATCCGTTCCGTCACGTGGAGATCGGAATGGGGGTAGCTTTGAAACTGCTTCTGCTGATGGCATGCCGGGGAGAAGTAAGTCCGGGCTTCAATCGAATGGGAGGCTAACCGCCGGATGACTTCCCGGTTATCGGAAGGGTCCGGGCTCAGCATAGAGAAAAATTGCAGGGGCACCCGGCCTTGCATCTTTTGGACAGACCATCCCCGCTGCATTAAATCCTGCTGCTGCAGTTCACGGCGATAATAGCCAATGATCGTTTTTCTTCTCTCCTGTACTGCCTGGAACCCTTCAAGAGTGGCCAAGGCGATAGCGGCGGTATATTCCGATATTTTGCTGTTTAAGCCTAACATTACGGATTCCCTGGAGCTGGAGAAGCCGAAGTTGCCGGCCCGGCGGATTCGCTGAATGAGATCCTGGTCCGCGCTATACACCAGCCCGCCTTCTCCGACGCCAAACGTTTTGGTCGCGTGAAAGCTGAACACCACGGCTCCACCGAAGCCTTTGCCGAATTGTGTGGCATCCTCCGCAACGGTGGTTCCAAAGCTGGCAGCCGCATCGATGACGACCGGAATTCCTTCCTGCAGCAGTTTATCGTATATGGATAATTCGATAGCCGAACCGAAAGTGGCGTAAGGAACGACGACCGCGATCTGCTCGCCCAGCCGCTCGACCGTTTCCTCCAATTGCGCTCTGTTCATTTGCCAATCGTCCGGTTCAATATCCAGGAAATATGGTTCAAGTCCGCACCACTCGGCGGCAAGAGGGGTCGCTGCAAAAGTAAAGCTAGGCATCACCGCATATTTGCCCCGGGGCCGCTTGCTTTGCGAAATCGCCAGCATCAGCCCGAGAGTAGCGTTATGCACCGTCACGGCTGCGCCGATGCCGCCGAACATTTGGGCAATCACGCGCGTTTCAAACAGATGATTTAAGGGTCCGTAATTGGAGTAAATCCGGCTTGCTTCTATTTTTTCAAAATTAGAAAGCAACCGCTCCTTTTTGACTAAATTCGGTCGCAAGAACGGAATTTCATACATGAGGCAACCCCTTCTCACTGGAATCTATTTCGATTCAATGTGTACACCTTAGAGTATGAACCCCATGAACGGGGGGAACGGCGAATACCTGGCTCTCCGATTTTCGCGGGCCTCATTCTATCGTATTCAAGATCGTATCGATCCGCTGAATGTCTGCTGCAAATTGCGGATATCCCTGCACGCGTATGCGGTAAGCAAGAAGGGCGGTTTTGTACAACTCCTCCGTTTCCAGAAACCCCTCCTCTCTGGAGGCGATTGTTATATCGAGCCATTCGCTGAACGCTTTAAAGCCAAGCACGCTGTTGTTTTGGCTGGCATGTAATCGAAAATAGCTGAGCGCTTCCGGAATATAAACCGCTTTTCCTTTGGACAAGAGAGATAACCAGGCAGCCATATCGTTGATCAGCGAGTATTGCTTCCTGCGGTATACTCCGAACGGTTCGGTAAGGTCTGCTTTTTTAAACAATACGGTCGTCGGTTCGCCGATCACATTTAAGCAACGGGTTAATGCGATGTTCCCCAGCGTTTTTCCATCCATCACTCTTGTCTCTTCGTAGAGTCTGACCGTTGCGGCGATAGGCGCAAGAAAGCTCCCCGATTCATTAATGGTTTGCCGGTAGGACGTGACTAGCGTGATGTTTTCGAATTCGTTAAAAAAGTAAAGCATTTTGGAGATCTTTTCTTTATGAAATACGTCGTCATCCATCAAGTAATTGATATATTCCCCCGAGGCCAGGTCGAAGCATTTGTGCCAGTTTTCAAGAAAAAGGTTTTTCTCGTTTTTATGGTATTTAATCTGGGGATAAGACGGCAGATAAGCTGCTTCCAGCATTTGTTGCACTTCGTTATTGGAGCTGTCGTCGCAAATGACGATTTCGATATTCGGGTAGGTTTGTTCAAGTACGCTGTCGATGGCGATTTTTAACGTATGGGGCCGGTTATAAGCGGGAATCACGACACTAACTAACGGATGTTCCAAGATAACTCCACCTTTCATAAAAATGAGTTGTGTCCCTCATTGTACGATAGGATTGTTACCTCTCAGACTATGCGGTCTCAAGCGAATTGTGCGTTCATATAAGGCTTTTGGGTGGACAAATAGGAGAGCAGCGGAATACACTGCTTATGTGAAAGAAAAGAATGGATCGACACTTGGGCTCCAGCTTGTGTTCGACATTTGAGAAAGGGGAATCAACTCTTGTCATCGGACTTCATTCCTTTATTGACGGTTCATCTGTTTTTGACAGACAAGATTTCGAAGGATAAATTGAAAGAACCGATCTTGGGGTTGGAAGAAAACCACATCACCGTGAAAATGTATGGGCCTGATGATCCATTAGTCGATGCCGGCCCCCGGAAGCCTCGTGTCTATGTGTCCATAGGAGATGAATGGAAATCTTTTACAACTCTAAATTCGCTGCCTATTCAGGAAAAAAAACGTTGGTTGCACTTCCATTCGCCGGATGAACTCGAATCGTATAAATTGTTTTATTGCTGGATCAGAGCGACGGATCCTCTCCCTGAAAACAAAGCCGTTCCTCCTACCCGTTTTTCTTCCGATACGCCTCTGATATCCGTGTTCACGGCCAGCTACAGGTCAAAAGAAAGAATTCAACGTCCTTATCGATCGCTATTAAATCAAACTTACCCGAACTGGGAATGGGTCATTGTGGACGATTCCGGAGATAACGAGGAGACTTACAAGAATGACTTGCTTCCTCTGAAAGACCCTCGCGTGCGCAGATATCGCCCGGATTCCCGCAATGGCTATATTGGGGCGCTCAAAAGGTATGCCGCAGGCCTTTGTACAGGGGAAATCTTAGTAGAGGTGGATCATGACGACGACCTGATGCCCGATTGCCTGGAGAAGATCGTTCGAACATTTCAGCAAAATCCCGAATGCGGCTTTGTTTACGGGGATTGCACCGAGGTGTACGCAGAGAACCTTCATGCGCATTGGTACGGCTGGGATTGCGGTTTTGGATACAGCGTATTTTATCGGGTGTGGCTGCGTGAAATGAACCGCTGGCAAAATGCGCACAAACATACGACGATCAACGGCAATACCGTACGCCACTTGGTAGGGCTGCCGAATCATCCCCGCGCATGGTCTCGGGATTGTTATCATCTGGTCGGGGGTCATCGCGATGAGTTGCTGGTGGCCGACGATTACGACATGCTGATTCGGACGTTTCTTTGTTCCAAGTTCGCGGCCATTCCCGATTTACTCTATATCCAATATCGGAACGAAAGAGGAAACAACACCACTTTTCTAAGAAATAAGCAGATTCAGATCTTGGTCAGAGAACTGGAACGGGTTTACCACGATAGAATTCATTCGAGGCTGACCGAGCTGGAGCTGCCGGAGCATCTGCCGTACAACCGTATATGGGAGACCTCCGTACACGATCCCGCCCGCAAAACGGCTCATGTCATTCATGAAGACACTTCCCGAGTTTCGATATTGTTCCCGATTCCTTACTCTCATCCGGAAACGGAGCATACTCAATTAAGAAAGACCTTCCAAAGGGGGATGGAGTCGGGCTTTAAGAACACCGAGGTTATCGTTGTGGGCCGTATCCCCAAAGAAGTGGAGTTTTTCGCTTCCCAAGCGCCTGCAGGGGCGATCCGCTGGTGGCCGATGGAGGAGAACGATTCATTGGAGACTTGTATGCAGTATGCGAAGTATTGTGCATCCTGTAAAGAGAAAGTGGTTGTTATGCCTTAAAAGGCCGGGCAGCATAAAGCGGAAAGGGGAGGGGCGGTTAACGCCAGACAGAAGGGATCGAGCGAGCTGAAGGCATAAAGTTTGGCCGACCGAGATAGGAGATCGACGACAAGTTTTGAAATGCGTATCATGCCAGCGGAACCTCGCTACGGTACCTAGGAAGTACACCCCTTAGAATGGACACTGGATAAAACCCCTGGTTAATCCGATGATTTCTAAGGGGGTGCATTTTTATGCGAGAAAAGGACAGAAGTATCCACATGTAGGTGGAGGCTATTGAAATATGAAATGATTACATAGGTTTTGAGCTGAACAAACAGGCAAGTTAGTTCAATAAGAACCCGACGCAACTGCAGGATTTCCTTAGGATGCATAGGATCGCTAGGGGACTATGCAGTGAGGAGTTCGGCTCGAACTATGGTTTTTGTTGTTACCATAATCGAACTGAAGCAGATGAAGGTTGCCATTGCTTATTGCAATGAAATATCTGGTATGTTAATATTGCGCTAACACTTACGATTGGAGTTGAAGAGGATAATGTAGAATTTCTTGCTTACGTTTAAAGAATAAAACAAGTTCTATTTGTTCTGTTTTGTTCTTTATTGGCAAGAAAGTTACCTTATTCTTTTCACTCAAAGAATATATCCTTATCTGACTCTGCGTAGGGTTAGATTTGTTTTATTTTTTTGAGCTGTAAGAAAGGTCAACTTTCTTGCAGCTCTTTTTTATTTGTGAACCAAGGAGGTTTCTGGAATGTCATTGATCAAGGTAACGAACCTGACTTTTGCCTATGACGGCAGCTACGACAATATTTTTGAGCATGTAAGTTTACAAATCGATACCAACTGGAAATTGGGCTTTACGGGGAGAAACGGCAGGGGAAAGACTACGTTTCTCAACCTGCTGCTCGGCAAGTATGAATACAGCGGAACGATTTCCTCTAACGTCAGCTTCGAGTATTTCCCGTTCCACGTCGAACACAAGGAAAAATATACATTTGATGTGGTAGCCGACATCTATCCGGACTATGAGCACTGGCAGCTCATGCGCGAGTTTTCGCTGCTGAAGTTGTCAGAGGATGTGTTGTACCGACCGTTCGATTCGTTGTCCAACGGAGAACAGACGAAGGTAATGCTCGCAGTCCTGTTCCTGAAGGAGAACAGCTTTTTGCTTATCGACGAGCCGACGAATCATCTCGATCTGCATGCTCGAAAGCTGGTAAGTGATTATTTGAACGGCAAGAGCGGGTTTATATTGGTGTCACATGATCGGGCGTTTCTCGACAATTGTGTGGATCACATTATTTCGATCAATAAGACCAATATCGAAATCCAAAACGGAACTTTTTCAGACTGGTGGGAGAATAAACAAAGACAGGATAATTTCGAACTGGCCGAGAACGAGAAGCTGAGGAAGGACATTAAGAGGCTGTCTGATGCGGCCAAGCGAACGAGCAACTGGTCGCACGAAGTAGAAAAAACGAAAAACGGCACCCGCAACTCCGGCTCCAAGGTCGACAAAGGATACATCGGCCACAAGGCCGCCAAAATGATGAAGCGCTCCAAATCGATTGAGCAAAGACAGCACTCCGCAATCGAGGAAAGATCGCAGCTTCTGAGAAACGTCGACAGCTCGGAAAGCCTGAAAATATCGCAGATGACTTATCATAAACACCAATTGGTAGAGCTTGACCGCGTTTCGATTCATTATGGTGAAAAGAACGTGTGCGGCGACATCAGCTTTACTATCGAGCAAGGGGATCGCATCGTGCTCTCCGGTCCAAACGGCTCTGGCAAATCTAGTTTACTCAAACTGATTTGCGGCGAGGAGATTCCTTATTCCGGCGCGTTTCGAAAAGGGAGTCAGTTGAAAATTTCCTACGTTTCACAAGATACCTCGCAGTTGCAGGGCAATTTGTCGGAATTCGCCAGATCCTGTGAGATTGACGAAAGCTTGTTCAAAGCGATTTTGAGAAAACTCGATTTTTCGCGCTTGCAATTCGAAAAGGACATCGCTTCTTATAGCGGCGGTCAGAAGAAGAAGGTTCTGATAGCGAAAAGCCTCTGCGAACGCGCTCATTTGCATGTTTGGGACGAACCGCTTAATTTTATCGACGTCATTTCCAGGATGCAAATCGAAGAACTGCTGCTGGAGCATTCACCAACTATCCTTTTTGTGGAGCACGACAGCGAGTTTTGCAAACATATCGCAACTAAAATTGTGGAACTGAACGTTTAACACACACTAGGAGGATGAAAACGATGATTATTGAGGTTGAGGTTGTAGATGATTTTGTGAACCGGTTCCTATCGATTGACCCGGTTCACAAAAAAATGAATCTGTTGCCGGAGGTATACCAATCTATCGACAGATGCACGTAGCGATTATGTCGCAAACGTATCGTGTTTTTTCCTGCGTAGTTGGTTAATGCATGCAAGCGCTGGATGACGGTTGCTTTTTTGCATCTTCTCCGGCGGTAAGGAGAGCACATGAAACCAACCTCGAAATATGAAACGATTGGGCAGATCTTGTCCGACTTCAAGCAGCCTGCTTACCGGTATGGGCAAATTATAGATGCTATTTTCAAACAAAAAATCGCTGAATACGAACGGCTCACCATAGTTCCTACATTTTTGCGAGAAGAGTTGGCCCGGACGCTTGGTCCGTACGTCTCCAGCGTTATTCCGCTAAAGGAACTCGCATCGCAGCAGGTCAGCAAGGTGCTGTTTGCCATCGGTGGTGGCGAACGTGTGGAGGCCGTAAGACTTTCCTATAAACGGGGATGGAAATCGTATTGTATTTCCACGCAGTGCGGCTGCAGGTTCGGATGCCGCTTTTGCGCCACGGGTACCATCGGCCTGAAACGAAATCTGACCGCCGACGAAATTACCGACCAATTGCTTCACTTTCACTTGAACGGCCACACCTTGGACAGCGTGTCCTTCATGGGCATGGGGGAGGCGCTCGCCAACCCGCACCTTTTCGATGCGCTGGCGATTTTGACCAACCCGAATCTCTTCGGTTTAGGACATCGAAGAATTACGATTTCCACCATTGGCTTGTTGCCAGGAATCGATAGGTTGACGCGGGAGTTTCCACAGGTCAATCTAACCTTCTCGATGCATTCGCCGTTCGACGAGCAACGGAACGAACTGATGCCGATCAATAAGCGGTTTCCGCTCCGCGACGTACTGAATACATTGGATCGTCATATCCGACATACGGGAAGAAAGGTGTATATCGCGTATATTCTTCTTCGAGGGTTCAACGACTCGGCGGAGCATGCGAAAGCGGTTGCTGCACTGTTGAGGGGAAGGGGAGCTTGGGAACATCTCTATCACGTGAACCTCATTCCCTACAATTCAACAGAAGTGACGCCTCAGAGCTACTTGCCATCTGACCCCGATAGGATCAAAAATTTCGTTCGGATATTGAAAAAATATGGTGTGAACGTTACGGTCCGAACTCAATTCGGATCGGACATTAATGCGGCCTGTGGTCAGTTATACCGAGCTGATTCTAAAATGAATGGATAGGGGAGATATGGAATGAATACTTTCGTTCTCGATTTTCAGGAAATGAAAAATACACAGCTATTGCTCGTTGGCGGAAAAGGGTTGAATGTAGGGGAATTATCAAAAATGGAAGGAATCCAAGTACCAGAAGGCTTTTGTGTGACAACAGTGGGATATAAAAAAGCAATCGAGCAAAACGAAACGTATCATGCTTTACTCAATCGACTGACGACGCTACATGTAGAAGATCGAGATCAAATTGGTGAAATCAGCAGGAAGATTCGAGAAATCATTTTGGAAGCAGAAATTCCTTCTGATGTTGTGGAAGCAGTAACTCAATATCTCTCCCAGTTTGGCGAGGAACATGCTTATGCCGTGCGTTCTAGTGCGACTGCTGAAGATTTGCCATATGCCTCGTTTGCTGGCCAACAAGACACTTATTTAAATATTATCGGCAAAGAAGCCATCCTGCAGCATATCAGCAAATGTTGGGCGTCTCTATTTACGGATCGTGCAGTCATTTACCGCATGCAAAATGGATTCGACCACAGTCACGTTTATTTAGCCGTTATTGTTCAAAGGATGGTGTTCCCACAAGCTTCGGGAATTTTATTTACCGCTGATCCGATTACTTCCAACCGAAAGGTAATATCGATCGATGCCAGTTTTGGACTTGGAGAAGCGCTGGTCTCTGGTCTGGTCTCTGCCGATTGTTATCAAGTACAGGAAGGGAAAATCGTCGATAAGAGGATCGCGACCAAAAAATTGGCGGTGTATGGACGAAAAGAAGGCGGAACAGAAACACAACAAATTGCTCCTGAGCAGCAAAAGACTCAAACCCTGACTGAGCAACAAATTTTGCAACTAGCACGCATCGGAAGGCATATCGAAGCCTATTTTGGTTGCCCGCAAGATATCGAATGGTGTCTGGTTGATGATACCTTTTACATTGTCCAGAGTCGGCCAATCACGACGTTATATCCGATTCCGGAAGCGAATGATCAGGAAAATCGCGTTTATGTATCTGTCGGTCACCAACAAATGATGACCGATCCTATGAAACCGCTGGGATTGTCTTTTTTCCAGTTAACAACTACAGCACCCATGAGTAAAGCTGGTGGCAGGTTGTTTGTTGATGTGCCACCTATGCTCGCTAGCAGAGACCATGTATTACATTACTTGGGAAAATCCGATCCGCTTATCAAAGATGCACTGATGACCGTTCTAGAGCGGGATTATATAAAGATGCTGCCAGAAGATAACACAGCGCCAAATCCGTATAAAAGCAACGCAGATAAAATGCGTGAAATTGAAAACAATCCGTCAATCGTTCCTGATTCGATTAAGCGCAATCAAGAATCGCTCGAAGCGTTAAAACAAAATATCCGAACGAAATCAGGATCGGATTTGTTGGATTTTATTTGCGAAGATCTCCAGCAATTAAAGAAGATTGTATTTGATGCGCAAATTATAGATGTAATTCTGGTTGCAATGGATGCTGCAGCATGGATCAATGACAACATGAACGAGTGGTTAGTTGAAAAGCACGCAGCAGATACACTTTCTCAATCTGTACCGGGCAATATTACTTCGGAAATGGGTCTGGCGCTATTGGATGTTGCAGATGTGATCCGTCCTTATCCAGAAGTCATAGATTATTTAGAACATGTAAAAGAGGATCATTTCTTGGATGAACTGCTTAAGTTAGAAGGCGGTCAGGAAACCCGAGACGCTATCGATGCTTATCTCGCCAAATACGGAATGCGCTGTGCCGGAGAAATCGATATAACTAGAACGCGTTGGAGTGAGAAACCAACTACGCTTGTCCCCTTGATTCTCGGCAACATCAAAAACTTTGAGCCTCATGCGAGCAAGCAGAAGTTTGAGCAAGGGCAGCAAGAAGCTTTGAAAAAAGAACAAGAGTTATTAGAACGATTAAAGCAATTGCCGGATAGCGAACAAAAAGCCAAAGAAACAAAACGAATGATCGACCTCATCCGGAATTTCAGCGGGTTTCGAGAATATCCCAAGTACAGCATGATTAATCGCTACTTCGTGTATAAGCAGGCTTTACTGAAAGAAGCTGAACAACTCGTACAATCGGGCATCATTCATGAAAAGGAAGATATCTTCTATCTCGCTCTTGAAGAACTTCACGAAGTCGTACGCACCAATAAACTGGACTACCAAATCATTATCAAACGAAAAGACGAGTACAACCATTATGAAAAACTAACCCCACCACGTGTTATCACGTCGGATGGCGAAATCATTGTAGGGAAGTACAAACGAGATAATCTCCCCGCGAATGCTATTGTAGGTCTGCCTGTTTCTTCAGGTGTTATAGAGGGGCGAGCACGTGTCATCTTGAACATGGAAGATGCTGATCTAGAAGATGGAGATATCTTAGTCACTGCCTTTACGGATCCTAGCTGGACACCATTGTTTCTATCCATCAAAGGCCTAGTCACCGAAGTTGGCGGACTGATGACCCATGGAGCCGTTATTGCACGGGAATATGGCTTGCCTGCAGTTGTAGGAGTGGAGAATGCCACTAAAGTGATAACAGATGGGCAACGAATTCGCGTACATGGAACAGAAGGGTATATTGAAATATTGTAATGGCTGAATAAAACACCCCCCATTGATTTGGGGGGTGAACGTTATCTCCCAGCCTCATCGAGACGCGAGTATGAAAGCTTTAAGCAGTTCTTCCTGTCTTTCTCTCGTTAATTCATTATCGTCTAAGTAGGCAGTATAATAAATGTCATGCTGCTTCCACATGTAATAGGTTTCGGAGATGATATTCCCGTTGTTGTAGTAGGGGCCTCCATAGACATGATTGTCGTCCTTGTAGGCGGAAATACCGATGCCGTCCATGTCCAGTTCCCTAATCAAAGTCAACTGTGAACCATTCATTAATGGTAACTTGCTTTGATAAACCGCGAAATTACTTTCTTGGGAGTCGTCTGCTGGACGGTAAATATTCCAAACTGTATCCACGGTAGGTCTGAAGGAGTAGCCAGTATTTTGATCTCCTGCCTGGAGCATTCGTGAATTTGTAAGCTTCAGTTTGTTATTCGAGAGAGTAAGCGGGAATTTCACTTTAAAGCCCAGAAGTTTTTCCGCCACCTGCAAATCCATCTCCTCATAAATCGGGAATGAACTTCCCTCTCCGTCGTAACTGACATGTTGAATGTGCTGCGGATATGTAAAAGATTTCAAAATTTTCTCCAGTTCGTCTTGCGAAATCGTTCTCAGATTCCGAGAAATACCTTCTTTCACAGTATGATCTTCGCTATAGAATTGAATGGCATAGTATATTCCTTCATCACGCCAGAAGAACGTTTTTTCGATTTCCGGCTCATGATGCTCGTATTTCTGTACGGTCGTTACTAATATACCGTTGATATCCGCATATGTAACTTCTTCTTGTATATAGGTTTGAGGTAGAGCTTTACCCCATGATGGTCCCGGGACTTTTTTCGTTCGTCCTCCCTCCAATAATTGAGAGAGTGTCCCCGTCATTATATTTCCTGTAGAGGCGATCACTTCGAATTGTGTATCATTAACTTTGCCGTAATTTGAACTAAAGTTTATGGTGACCTTATCATCCTTCCGGCTTTCATGTTTTTCGTTAACGTCTATACTACTCAATTGATACCCCTCAGGAAGATAATCAGGGACTTTATATGGGAAACCGACAAAATCATTTGCTCTTTCCAAATTGTTGAACCATTTAACCCAATACATCGGGCCCTGAATCTTAAATGGGGAAGGGGAGCTCTCCTGTTTAGAGCCTGATTCGGCGCCATTCGCGTGCTCAGAAGAATTCGTAAGCATAACGGCGCCTAAGCCAAGAAGCAGGATAATAGTCGCAGCGGACAGTTTATACGTACCTTTTCTAAATTTAGATATCATCGTAATTCTCCGTTTCATTTCCCTATTGTTTTCAAAAAAATTCGAAAGATTGACCTGAGGGGAAGAGGTTCGGGTAAATAATCGCGACAGCATAAGAAGTGTCATCCCGTATGATGAGGATTCATGCTCATCCAGCATCTCAAGTACACCCGCGTCGCATGCGACTTCCCGGTCGGCTTTTATTTTTTTCATGGACAGCCATACAAATGGATTGAACCAGTGGAGCACTGCAGCCAGTGTCCATAAGAAATTGAACCATAAGTCAGCTCGTTTATAATGGGTCAGTTCGTGCAGAATGATGTGCATTAGCTGACGGGAATCGGCAATCGTTACAATATCCGCCGGCAAATAAATTCTCGGCTTCGTCAATCCATAGATGCATGGGCTGTGGAGGCGAGTGGTCTCATAGATAGGAATCGTTTTCGTAATTCCTAGTTTCTTCTTGCAATCCTCCAGAATAGAGAGCACCTCGTGATTCTCTAATTTGCATGAAACTCCAACTCTTTTGTTGAATCTTAGGACAACAAACAGATAATACGTACTCAAGGATAGAATTCCTGCAATCCATACAATTGAACCGAACGTGAGCATCTTGTTGGGGTGATCCCGTTCTTCATAGGTATAGGGTTGAAGGGGCGGATTCACGATTGAACTTGATCCTTCCGTCTGCTTTGGTATTGGTGCAGGATTAACTTTTGTTGTTGTTTCGCTATTCTTTACTGTCAGCGATGGTTCCATTTTGTTTTCTGAAGGAATAGGCTGCTCTGCAGTCCATGTAGCCCAATTGATGTCATGCGGTACTAAATTAAACAGGCTGACAGGACTTTGTGGAGCTATAGGAACAAGCAGCTTGATTAACACAAGAATCCACAGCACATGAAAAATACGCGGGCCTAGACGGTTAAATAATAGCTTCCGAGTCAAGAGCAGCGGCAAGATGATGACAGTGGACGCTAGGGATGCGGTCAACACAAGATAAAACAAGGTTTCGATCAGTTTCATACATTCGTTCTCCTTCTTTTAACCTCATGGCAGAAGCTAATTGCCAAATCTATTTGCCGGCGCCTTTCTTTTTCTCCAATAGCTGCTGGAGCTGATCAATTTGGCTATCCGAGAGTTTTTCCTCTTCCAGAAATTTGGTGAACAGCATGCCAATAGCCCCGTTATAAACCCGATCCAGGAACGAGCGGTTCGCTGCTTTGAGATATTCGTCGTAGGTAACCAGTGGGTAATATAAGTAGTTCCTGCCGCTCTTTTCAAAACGGATCGCCTTCTTTTTGTGGAGCCTATTCAGGAATGTTTTGATGGTCTGATCTGACCATTCCATCTGATCCTTCAACTGGGAGATGATCTCGATCGATGTTAAAGGCTCCTTCTGCCATAGCAGCTTCATCACTTCACTTTCGGCCTCGGTAATGTGAGGGAGATTGTTCAATATCTTCACTCTCTTTTCTAACGATATTGTTTACAACTGTAAACTGTAATGTTCAGTTTACGCATGTAAACAAAAAAAATCAAGAGAGGCATGCTCTTGTTTCAAGGAATAACTATGGTGCATACTTCTCCAATCTTACAAAACAGTAAGAGAGAAGATGAAAATAGTTAGATTAAAGTCATTTATTACCATGAAAATCATGTCTATAATGCTGAGATAGATCATTTATAAAGGATCAGTCACATGAAGATAGGGAGAGAATCCGATGAGATTTTGGGAAATAGTTTGATCGTTATTAATTTCTGTCTTCTGGGATGGACTCTATTCACCGGACGGAAGACAAAGCGTTGGCGAGCAAAAAGGCTGGAAGCATTAAAACGGAAATAATCTGCAATTGTCGGTGTATTACTGCTCATTTTAGCCGTTACGAATCCTAAAAAAGGTGATTTTGCTAATTATGTGAGTAAGAAAGCAGACACAAATCATTCACTTTGTAGCATCTGTTGCTTTTAAGCTTATGGGAATGGAAAGAGATAATTTTATTTTATTTTCTAAGTTCTCATTTTATAACACAAATGGAGAGAAAGTTGTTGTGTTTGGTTTATTGAATAGTGTCTTTTTTAAATTGTAAGAAATGGTTGAATAATACAATAACAGTGTCGGAACATGATATTAGCTTTATCTGAAAGAAGCCTCCCCCAATAGGAGGCTCTTTTTTTTCGCAAAATTTAGAGTTAGAATAAAAGTCTTTAAAGACATGGAATATATAGGTTGACAAAAGATTGAGTTACCCTTATTATACAATTAACACATTGGTAATTGTTAAAAGAGAGAAAAGGTTGTGCTTACCGTGTCAAACAAAGAGGCCTTAGAACAATATGATGTCCAACAATATCGAACGCCAGATGGATATACATCAGATATTGCTGTTTTTACGATATTACCTGTTACTATCGAAGAATTCAAACCGCCAGAGATGGATCTCAAGATTATGCTCATCCAGCGGAGTAAGCTGAACAGCGAAGGAAAGCCAAATATCGAAGCAGGGAAGTGGGCATTGCCTGGTGGCTTCGTCAATCCAAATGAGACTGCCTATGAAAGTGCAAAACGGGAGTTGCAAGAAGAAACAGGTGTAGAGGACATTCACCTTGAACATTTCGGTGTATACGATAAACCAGGACGTGATCCGCGGGGCTGGATGATTACAAATGCACACTTTGCGATTGTTCCAGAGCACAAATTGTCGCAAAGACAGGCAAACGATGATGCCTCAGATGTTCAATTGTTCTCGATAAAAGAGGTTATGAATCTCGATCTTGCTTTTGATCACGCTCAAATCATTGCTGATGCGATTCATGTGATTCGTCAGAAGCTACTTGAAACGACTGTCGCCAAGGAATTTCTGCCCGAAGAATTCACGTACTCGGAACTGCAAGCCGTTCTCCTTACGGTCACTGATGATTCCGCGATTGCGTTGGAATCGGCATTTGCAAGAAAGATCAAATCTTTGCCCTTCATCCAAGAGGTTGCAGGGAAGAAGACAACCCGAACATCGAAACGACCGACACAGTTGTACCGATTCGTCGAAATGGATCTGAACAAATCCATTTACCATACCAGAATGTGATGGATGATAGCTGATTACAATAAGATGGTGACTAAAGTAAATAGCATTTCTAAGTCGATGTGCGATGGTTGAGGTGTTATTCTGTACTTTATGTCACTACTCTTTTTTACCTTATACAATTAACAATTTTACAATAGTTAAATTAAAGGGGGCACTTATTAATATTGACTATACAAAGGACTTTGTTGCTGCGGATGGGGCATTAACTTGTGGAGCACCAGGGCAAGCGATTGACAGACGAATTACTCAAATAACGAGAGAGTTTATTCAAAGCGGTGATTTCGTTGTATTCGCAATTGACATTCATAAGGAGAATGATGCATTCCATCCGGAAACGAAGCTGTTCCTGCCGCACAACATTGAGGGAACCGAAGGTCGGAAGCTCTTTGGTCAATTGGAGAATTTGTATCAAGCAAATAAAGACGCAAATAATGTCTATTGGATGGACAAAACTAGATACAGTGCATTTGCAGGAACGAACTTAGAACTGCAACTTCGAGCAAGAGGAATCATTGAACTTCATCTTGTAGGCGTTTGTACGGACATTTGCGTACTCCACACCGCAGTAGATGCTTACAATAAAGGCTTCGATATTGTCGTTCATGAGGATGCCGTTGCAAGTTTTGATGCCGAAGGTCATGTATGGGCACTCAGACATTTCAAAGGATCGCTCGGAGCTGCAGTAGTCAAAAAGGAGGAAAACGAAGATGAATAAGATTGAGCTTCCGGTATTCAATCATTGTGATGACAGTCTCGCGCTGCATACCGATAAATATCAAATTAACATGGCGCAAGTCTACTGGCAAAATGGCATGCATGAACGAAAGGCAATTTTTGAAGTGTACTTCCGCAAGCTTCCATTCCAGAACGGATATGCGATTTTTGCAGGCTTAGAACGAGTCATCCGATATTTGAATGATTTCCGTTTTACTGAGAGTGATTTGAGTTATCTTCATGAAGAAGGATACAGTGAAGAATATCTGGACTACCTTCGGACCATTCGTTTCACAGGAACCGTTCGTTCGATGAAAGAAGGGGAACTGGTTTTTGCAAATGAACCGATTATGCGGATTGAAGCACCTCTGGCCGAAGCACAGTTAATTGAAACTGCGATACTTAATATCGTTAACTACCAAACCCTTATTGCAACAAAGGCATCTCGCATTAAGCAAGTTGCTGTTGATGATCATTGCATGGAGTTCGGAACTCGAAGAGCACAAGAACTGGATGCCGCGATTTGGGGTACGAGAGCTGCATACCTTGCGGGGTTCGAAGCAACGTCGAATGTAAGGGCAGGGAAGTTATTTGGCATCCCGGTCTCGGGCACACACGCTCATGCAATGGTGCAAGCATATCGTGATGAATACAAGGCATTTAAAGCCTATGCAGAAACACATAAAGACTGTGTATTCCTTGTTGACACCTATGACACACTGAGATTAGGTGTCCCTACGGCAATTAATGTGGCAAAGGAATTCGGTGATCATATCAACTTTAAGGGTATTCGACTTGATAGTGGAGACTTAGCGTACTTATCGAAAGAAGCTCGTAAAATGCTTGATGAAGCTGGTTTCCCAAATGCCAAAATCTTTGCCTCAAACGATCTCGATGAACAAACCATCATGAACCTGAAAACACAGGGAGCTAGAATAGATGTGTGGGGCATTGGCACCAAGCTGATTACAGCGTATGATCAACCCGCTTTGGGTGCTGTATACAAGCTGATTTCAATTGAAGACGAAAACGGAGATATGGTCGATACGATCAAAATCAGCTCGAATCCTGAGAAGATTACGACCCCAGGACGACGCAAACGTGTATTCCGCATCGTCAACAAGGTGAATGGGAAATCGGAAGGCGACTACATTGCACTGGAACATGAAGAACCGCAGCATGAACAACGCTTGCACATGTTTCATCCCGTTCATACGTATATCGCAAAATTCATAACGGGATTTGAAGCGAGAGAACTTCATCATACCATCTTTGAAAATGGCAACTTGGTGTACGATGTACCTACGCTTAAAGAAATTAGGGAGTTTGTAAAAGAAAATCTCGATGTATTATGGGATGAATATAAACGCACTCTCAATCCAGCAGAATACCCTGTTAACCTTAGTCAAGAATGCTGGAATAACAAGATGCGATTGATTGAAGAAGTTCGAAATAAAGTTCAAGCGGCTCTCGAAGCATAGAAGGAGGCTGGATGAGATGGCGAAAATCGGGATTTATGGATCATCCTTTGATCCGATCACGAATGTCCATCTTTGGACAGCAAGCACCGTAGCGCATCGTTGCAAGCTGGACAAGGTGATTTTCCTGCCTTGTTCTAGTAAGCGGCAAGATAAACAAATGAATGTTTCGGATGAACATCGTATCAACATGGTTCGGATTGCGATTGAGGGCAATGACAAATTTGAAGTTGATGAGTTTGAAATGAATCAACCTGGTTGGGAAATCGCCACGTACAAAACAATGAAGCATTTTCGTGAGAAATTTCCGAATGACGAAGTGTATTTCATCATGGGTGCTGATCTGCTCGTCGATATCGGTGAAGGGAAATGGAAGCGGGCAGAGGAACTAATTCGTGAGAATAAGTTCATTGTCATGGCAAGAGACGGCATCAATATGCTGTCGGCCATTAGCAGATCTCCAATTCTTCGGAATGCAGATGATGGCCACACGTTTCATTTGATCGACAAGGGGCTGGCAATGGAGATTAGCTCTAGTTATATCCGAGACGAATTCAAAATGGGCGGAGAGCCGCGCTACTTGGTTCCTGATCAGGTTTACGACTACATTCAAATCAATCACCTATACAAATAGTGAAAGGGGAAGCGGGAAATGAATAAGCAAACAGATATCATGAACGCACTGCATGTAAAACGCACGATTGTACCTGCGGAAGAAATTCGAAATCGGGTGAATTTCCTTAAAGAGTATTGCCGTACAACGGGAGCGAAAGGATTTGTGTTAGGAATCAGCGGGGGGCAGGATTCGACACTTGCAGGACGATTATCCCAATTGGCGGTTGAAGAGCTTCGTGCAGAAGGCTATGAAGCCAAGTTCATTGCAATCCGTCTGCCTTATAGGACACAAAAAGATGAGGACGATGCAAGGCTTGCTCTGCAATTCATTAATCCTGACGATGCGCTTACGTTTAATATAGAGGCTCCTGTAGATGTATTTGCAGAAGCTTATGAGGGTGCTGACGGAAAGGCCCTTTCGGATTACCACAAAGGGAACGTGAAGGCAAGAATGCGTATGATTGCTCAGTATGCTGTGGCAGGCGAGCATCAATGCCTTGTTGTTGGAACCGATCATGCCGCAGAAGCAATCACTGGCTTCTACACCAAGTTTGGTGATGGCGGAGCTGATATTCTCCCGCTAGCTGGACTTACGAAAGGTCAAGGGCGTGAACTCTTGATCGAGCTGCATGCACAAGAACGCCTATATCTGAAGACGCCAACAGCAGATCTTCTCGACAACAAGCCGCAACAATCTGATGAAGCTGAGCTTGGTTTGGAATATGCGGTGCTTGATGAATATCTAATCGGCAACGAAGTTGCTCCAGAAGCGAAGGTGAATATTGAAACCCATTACGCGGCGACACAACATAAACGGGAACTGCCAGTAACACCATTCGACCAATGGTGGAAGTAAGGAAACAGACAAACATATTGATAGTAGGAGCCGCGTACACCGCGGTTTTCCTGCAGCGATGTAAAAAAATGAAAGTACTAGACTGAAAAATAAAGTGTTAGACTGAGTATATAAAGTAGTAGACTCACGAGGAGGATACATACATGTATACGTATCATTTTGAGAAAGTTAAGATTGGGATTTCGCAAAAAAACGCAGAAACTAAGGTGCAAGAGATCATCTTACGAACATGCTAAGGATGGCTGGCGCTTAGTTCAAGTTATCCCACCCTATCATGGGGCGTTTACTCCGAGTTTTGAAATCATCTTTGAGAAAAAAGAATAGTAGCTACGAAGAAAATATCGCTGTGGGCGTGATAAAGGAGTGTCTCAACATTCCAATTTCGACATTGAGACACTCCTTTTTTATTTCACGTTGATTGGTAGTGGTGCATCAGGTGCTACCAGTTTTTGTTCGCGCACTTCTTCCCAGAACGCTGCCGGGATTATAGTGTTCAATGCAGCTTTGTCTTCCGCAATTCGCTCAGGGCGGCTAGCACCAGGAATGACAGCAGCAACTGCCGGATTAGCTAGAGAAAATTGTAAAGCAGCAGCCTTGATGCTGATTTGATATCGATCTGCAATGCTTTTGAGTTTCTCAACTTTTGCAATAATTTCTGGTGACGCTTTTTGATATTCGAAGTTAGTGCCTCCAGCCAAAACACCTGAGCTATATGGACCACCAACGACAATATCCATATTATTTTTTATAGCTGAATGCATTACCCGTTGTAGCGCGCGCTCGTGGTCTAATAATGTGTACCGACCAGCTAACAAGGATACATCTGGCTTAACTTCTTCCAATTCCAGCATGAGTTCAATTGGTTCTACTCGGTTTACTCCGAGTCCCCAACCTTTAATGACTCCTTCATCACGTAAACGTGAAAGCGCGCGGAATGCCCCTGTTCGGGCAGTTTCAAATTGTGAAATCCAATTGTCGCCATAAAAGTCTTGCGCAACGTCATGAATGTATACAAAATCGATACGATCTGTTTGTAGACGTTTCAAGCTATCCTCAATTGAGCGAAGAGTTGCATCTGCGCTATAGTCATTGATGACTTTATTTTTACGGCCGAATTCGAAAAGACCGCCTTTTTCACCCAAATCACGTGTAGATGGATCTTCTAATTCATCCGAAATAATTCGACCTACTTTTGTACTCAACACATACTCATCACGATTTCTTTTCGACAGTGCTTCACCAAGACGCATCTCCGCCAAGCCAGACCCATAAAGAGGGGCTGTGTCAAAGTAACGAATGCCACTCTCCCAAGCCGCATCTACAGTTGCAATTGCTTCCTCTTCCGGGATATCACGGTACATATTACCTAGCGGTGCAGTACCAAAACCTAGTTTACCTTGCAGTATATTTCCCATTGAATAAACCCTCCTAAGATTTGTTCTGCATCTATTTGAAAAGCTGATGAATCAGTATGAAACGATACTGACAAGATTGATTATTGATCATTCAGACTAAAAAGAGAAGTACGTACTTATTAGTAACGTAGGGACTAAAAAGTACCCTATGCAACTGCGTATTACATGATCAACCTCTTAAATAAAACTTTTACTTACCGTGTGCATCATATAGCAGGCAATGATAAGAAGAACGAAATCAAAAATCGTTGTGATATAATTCGAATAAAAAAGGAGAATATGTAGGTGGTTTCAAGGGAAAGTTTAGAAAAGAACCAAATCGGCGTATATGCAGTGACATTAGTTGTAGGAGGGGTAGTGGGCTTGGTAAGTCCACGCTTAGGAGGCTTACTAGAACCCTTGGTTTCATTTGCAATTGCAATCCTTTTATTCAGCATGTTTTGTCAAATTCCATTTCTGAAATTAAGGGAAGCACTCACAAATAAACGCTTCATAGGAGCCTTGCTGCTTGTGAATTTTATCTTAATTCCATTGCTTGTACTCCTATTAATTCAGATTTTTCCTCAGCCTGGACCCGTTCTGATTGGAGTTTGCTTGGTACTTCTAACACCGTGTATCGATTATGTCATTGTTTTTACTCAATTGGGCAAAGGAAATGAAAAGCTAATTCTCGCGTCTACTCCAATTCTCTTTGTTGTCCAAATGATCATGCTACCTATTTATCTGTGGCTATTCATTGGTGGTGAGGCATCTGAGATCGTAAAAATTGGCCCATTCGTTGAAGCTTTTGTTTATTTGATTATTGTCCCTTTATTCTTTGCATTAATCATTCAATATGTAACTAGAAGACATACACGCGGCATGCAAACACTGGACTTTACAGCATGGCTGCCTGTCCCGCTTATGGCACTTGTGCTCTTTATGGTGATTGGCTCTCAAATTGACAGGGTGGTAAAGGATTTTCATGTCATTATTGCTGTGATACCCATTTATGTATTATTCCATATCGTTTCTCCGGTCATTTCCCGAATCATATCGACTGTTTTTCGTATAGGCCCATCAGAGGGAAGAGCACTTATTTTCAGTGCTGGAACTCGCAATTCGCTTGTTGTACTTCCACTTGCTCTTACTTTACCGGGGGAGATGGCTACAATAGCAGCGTCTGTGATCGTAACCCAAACCATTATTGAACTGATAGCAGAGCTTATATATATAAATGTAGTGCCTAATTTTATTTACCGAGATGCATAAAACACAGAGGCAGCCGGCAAGCAACGATCGGCTGCCTTTTTCGTCTAAACATCCTTATTATGATGAAGTCCGAATCGCTTTCGTGGCTTATTTTTCGTCCGCTTTTTCAAAATATACGATTCCACTTTGCTAGCTAACAAACACATCTTATATTTCAATATTTCGTCAATATAATGGAATTTTCTACACTAATTTTCATTTCATAATTCATAAAATAGTGCATTAGAATCTAATTTGGTTAAATATGGGATGATATAATTGTTTTAAATGATGGGTAATTATTCCATCATACATTCTCATTCCAGGAGGGTTTGCCAATTGTTTAAGAAATCATTAATGCTCACTTCAATGGCCGCTGTTTTATTTTGTAGTGCAATACTCCCGGCGACACAAGCATTTGCTGCTGCAAAACCTGCACCTGTAACATCAGTAACCGTTAAAGTTACGGATGGACAAGTTGAAGCTTCCGGAAAGTTGGGTGTGCTGGTTAAAGGTGCTCTCGGTGAAATTAAGGGATCCGTTACAACCGGTGGTGAGGTACTCTACTATGTTGCAAAATGGCTTAATAAAGATACGGCGAAATATTTTGTAAACAACACCAGCAAAATCATTAATGGTATTGATAATGCAATAGCCGAAATCGATAATGCAACAGACTATGCTACTGGAACGATAAGAACTATCGTTCTTGATGGCCTTCGCAGTGCAGGTGTTCCTGATTCATACGGTGTACCAATTGCTGAAGCAATTGCTGCGACAGTTGACTGGCTTCTGCTGTAATTAAATTCGAAATATAGGGGGAGGGATCTTCAGTATTCCTCCCTTTCTATTTATGCACTTAAGGTGAATGGAACAATGGAACAACGACTTGCGGAATGAATAGAACTAGTTAGGCATCAAAGCAATCAAATTCTTGAGTTACATTTCGATTGGGATTGGTTGTGAAGATTTACTATAAATGGTGATTCAAAACCAATCTCCTGCCCGGTTTTTACAAACCGTATGGGAGATTGGTTTTGATGATATAAGAAGCTGCTTATACTTTACTCTTTGCGACTTCTTGATATAATGCCTCCAAATGCTGCTGAACGTCTCGAAGTTCATCTTTTCCCCTTAATGTAATATCGTATAGGGAAGCTGTTATAGTTAAATAGCCTTCGTTCGTCAGATGATCCAGCTCTTGTTTTACTTGTTGTGGGCTAAATTGATAGCCGTGGCTGTTCATTTCAGGTTGGATCTCCTCAGGTGTAAGTGCATGTTGATTCGCATGATACAACAGGTGTATTCGTGCAAATGCGTTTTCGAAATCTGAATACATGGTGAAAAATCCTCTTTTCATAAATGGTATTCAATCACTGTTATAATTGTTTTTTTGTTCCTGCATTATGCATTCCCCCGACGAATCGGTTGAAAAATATACTTGATCATGGTTAAACTTCTTGTATGATCAGCTAGCATTCACTTTACAACAATCAACGAGGTATAAAACATGACAAAAACCATTCTAATCGTCGAAGACGAGCATATATTGCGGGAAATTATGAAAGACTATTTTAGCAACGAAGGATATAACGTTCTAGAAGCAGGGGATGGCAAAGCAGCATTACAAATATTTCAGGAAAATAACGTGGATCTGCTTATTCTTGATATTATGCTGCCAGAATTAGATGGTTGGTCCGTATGTCGTCGGATTCGAAAAATTTCAAATGTCCCTATTATTATGCTGACCGCTCGCGTAGATGAGGACGATACACTGCTCGGGTTTGAACTGGGTACAGACGACTACGTTACCAAGCCTTACAGCCCTCCAATCTTACTCGCACGAGCGAAGCGATTGCTAGAAAACAGACAAATGCAAGAAATGGACAACGAAATGATCACTAGCAGCGGCATTTCAGTCTATATGCAGTCTCGTACGGTTACAGTAGATGGAGTTAGCTGCAGCTTGACTCATACTGAATTTGAAATACTTGCGTACTTAATGAAGCACAAAGGGATTATTAGCACGCGCGAACAATTGATAACGAGAATATGGGGTTATGACTATGAAGGCGATGAACGGACGGTCAACAGTCATATACGGAATTTGCGTCAAAAACTAGGGGACAAATCTGAGTGCATCGCTACGGTTGTTCGATCTGGCTATAAATTTGAGGAGATAACATGAAAAAAGGGATCGTTTTCAAATTATTTGTGTTAACAACCGCATTATGTTTACTTATCCTCGCCATCATTTATTTTGGACAGACCGTATTTTTCAAGAAATATTATGTCCATCAAAAGGTAGAGAATGTGAAAGCAAGCCTTGAAGCATTCGCTCAAAACTATGCTAACCCAGACAATCACACGGTAGAGATACAGCGGCTGGAACAGGAATTTTATCGAGAGCATAATACATGGGTAACTGTACTGGATCAACTCGGCAATATAAAAGAAAGCAATGATGACTCGATCGAAGTTGAAATAAATGGCGTTCGTGGTGGGGATTTCGCTGCCAAAACCATCACAATCCCTTTATATAGCTTTAATGATTTTCAGGGAATCCGACAAGGACATGAATTTCTACGAAAAGGGACCGACGCCGTAATTCAAGTCCTTAGAAAAGGGATAGAAGTTATTCCTTATCGAATGAGCATATATAACTTCGCACTTACGTGGGAGAATAATCAAATTGCAAACAAAGAACATGAGCTCTTTCCAAATGGAAATGAGGAAGATTGGAATAATGAGAAATTCCCTAGTCTTTACTTAACCGGAACCATAACGAAAACGACACTTCCTGCAAAAAATGAACCTATACGATTTATTTATTCGAACCACCTGTTCTTAGACCGAATCAGAGCATTTCAAGCGGAATTGCTATTGAAGAATGCAGAGGAGGCAGCAGCTACATTAGAAGGTACGTACGAAGAGAATGATATCAAATATAAACAGTTTGTTATGCCTATAAAAGACAAAGAGGGGAGGGACGCATATCTATTTGCAATGACCTCCCTGCAGCCAGTTGATGAAGCCGTACAGATGATCCAGGATTATTATCTTTATCTCATTGTATTCGTTCTGGTGCTTATATTGCTGGCCTCGTTCTATTATTCTAAAGGTATCGCCAGACCTTTATTGCGAATCAATCAAATGACCAAGAAAATAACGGAGCTGGATTTCTCTGAAAAACTTCCGATTACGTCAAAAGATGAAATCGGAGATCTCTCCGGCAATATTAATGAGCTATCGGACAAGTTACATTCCTATATCCAGAAGCTTCAACATGACATTGAAAAAGAAAAGCAGTTGGAGCATACGCGTAAGGAATTTATTTCTGGTGTATCTCATGAATTGAAAACCCCTCTGAGTGTCATCCAGAGTTGCCTGTCGATATTGAAGGATGGAGTAGCGAACCACAAGAAGGATTATTACTTTGCCGCGATGGAGAGTGAAGTGAAGAGAATGGATCTTCTTATCGTGGACATGTTGAAATTAGCTAAATATGAATCAGGTACCTATAAAATACAACTAGACACATTCCGTATCGATACAGTCATTGATGAATCATGTAAGAAGCTCTCTGCAGAAATCGTAAAAAAGCAATTGAGTTTACAACTATCTCTTGCTCCGATCGAAGTCGTGGCCAATCAGCTCCTCATCGGTCAAGTCATCGTCAACTTTATCAATAATGCGATACGCTACACACCAGAGGGGCATTCCATTCATATTTCCATGACTGAGGAACAGGAATCGGTGAAGGTATGTATTGAAAATACAGGTGTCCATATACCGTCAGAGAAAATCGAGAAAATATGGGATCGCTTTTATCGGGGAGAAGCTTCCCGTCATCGTTCTACTGGAGGAACTGGCCTGGGACTAGCCATTTCCAAAAAAATATTGGAATTGCATGAGGTTAATTACGGTGCACGCAATACAACAGATGGTGTTCTGTTCTTTTTCTACCTCAAGAAAAGCAACTTTTAAATAAGCCAAACCAATTCAAATTCGTTATCTAAGAGCAGTTCTTGCTGAAATCAAGAACGTGCTCTTATTTTATTTCATATCAATCTCTTCTGCACTTTATCTGCATCTCTCCACATTAAACTATCCATTGTTATGAGGTAAGACACACATACATCAATGGACAAAAAAGTGAGTCACAGGAGAGGAAGATTAATTATGTTAAACACATGGAAAACAATACTGCTGGCAGGGATGCTTGTTATTTCCCTAACAGCTTGTGTACATCCAAATGGGGGAGGATCTTCGCCGGCAGGTGATACAGAGAAGTCAATGAACAAAGACGAAAAAACGCTAAAAGAATCCTCAACATCAATGAATGAAAATGATGAATTGAAATCGTTGTTCAAAAAAAGTGTATTCTTTGGCGATTCCATTACAGAAGGATTTATTTTTCATGATGTTTTGGACATCAGGAATGTATTTGGAGAGGCCGGTAAAACAGCCTTTTTCGCGGTAAAAGACAATGACGCGGCCAAACTGGTCGAGAGAAATCCTGAGCATCTATTTATCGCACTCGGTTCAGATGACATCCTTTGGCCAACAGATAATCCGTTACAATTTGCGATTCAACAATACGGAAAACTTCTCGACCAGATCAAAGAGAAGCTCCCTTCAACCAAAATAACGATATTGTCAGTGACCCCGGTAACAGAGAAAGCATTAAAAGAAGAGCCGCGGTACTCCAATATTGCCGCTTACAATCAAATGTTGAAAGAACTGGCCGGCAAAAAACAAGTAAAGTATGTCGATGTGTCTTCTATTGCTGAGCAGAATCCAGCCCTCTATGAGGAGGATGGCATTCATTTCAAAGCTGAATTTTACCCGCTTCTGCTCGATTTTCTGAAAGGCGAACTGTAATACGCTTCTCATGAAGGAGGTCGACGAGCGTTGGTATTTAGCAGTCTGATTTTTTTGTACCTGTTTTTGCCGATAACCCTTCTCATCTATTTTATAGCGCCGAATCAGCTGCGAAATGTAATTTTGATTGTAGCAAGCTTAGTGTTCTATGCATGGGGAGAACCTGTATACATCTCTCTCATGATCTTTTCAACTGTAATCGATTATGGGTATGGGTTGCTTATTGATAAATATCGGTATCGAAAAAGTACAGCTAGAGCATTGTTGGTCTGTTCCCTTGTCGGAAATCTTGGGATTCTCGGTTTCTTTAAATATTACGGATTTCTGGTCGAGAACCTCACTTCTCTGTTCGGCATGCATGTAGAAGTGACGACACTCCCGCTCCCTGTCGGCATTTCCTTTTACACATTCCAGACCATGTCATATATTATCGACGTGTATCGAGATAAGGTTCCCGTTCAGAAAAATCTCATCGCTTTCGGTACCTATGTGACGATGTTTCCGCAGCTTGTTGCAGGGCCTATCGTTGCATACGGCGATGTTGCGAAGCAACTTACACTGCGAAAGATTACTTTATCGCGATTTGGGGAAGGCACACAATTGTTCGTTAGAGGCCTTGCAAAAAAGGTGCTGCTTGCGAATCATATCGGCATGCTCTGGTCAAGCATCAAAGCAACACCTGCGTCTGACTTAACCGTAGCATCTTCTTGGATCGGCATTCTTGCCTTTACCTTGCAAATTTACTTCGACTTCAGCGGATATTCAGATATGGCGCGCGGCCTTGGCAAAATGTTCGGCTTCGATCTTACAAAGAATTTCAATTATCCGTATATTTCAGCCAGCGTGTCAGAGTTTTGGCGTAGATGGCACATATCACTAGGCTCTTGGTTCCGGGAGTATGTATACATTCCTCTAGGCGGGAACAGGGGAGGGATCATGAAGCAGCTTCGCAATTTGTTTATTGTGTGGTTCCTGACCGGATTGTGGCATGGTGCAAGCTGGAATTTCATCATATGGGGTCTTTATTTCGGATGTTTTATTGCGATTGAGAAGCTGATCCTGCACAAATGGCTGCAGCATTTACCTCGCGTAATGGGGAATTTATATACACTTCTCATTGTTATGGTTGGATGGGTATTCTTTGATCTCGATCGTCTATCTGCAGCTATATCATATGTAGAGACTATGTTTGGCTTGAGCACACACCATTTTGCTGATAACAACACTTATTATTACTTGTCGACGAATCTCGTTATATTACTGCTTGCGGTGATAGCTGCTACGCCGTTGCCGAAGATGACGATTTCAGCCCTGAAGAGAAGATACCCATTAGTCAGCGTAATTTTATCGCCAATCCTTTATGTTCTATTCCTGCTGCTTTCTACAGCTTATTTGGTCAATGACACGTATAATCCCTTCTTGTACTTTAGATTTTAAAATGGTACATCACATCTTGGTAAGGAGGTGATTTCACTTGAAGCGTTATGACAAGTTGACACAGTCCATTATGGCTGTATTATTTCTTTCACTAATCAGCCTTGTTCTCATACTCAACCTGATCTTGCCGAAGCGGGAATTCTCAGAGTCAGAAAATCGGAAGCTGGAGCAGTTACCGGAGTTTTCATTTCACAGCTTTATTTCGGGAAGGTTCACATCCAATTTTGAGAAGTTTATGACGGATCAATTCGTAGCAAGAGATGTATGGGTTGGTGTAAAGTCAAATGCGGATCAAGCGATAGGTAAAAAAGAAAGTAACGGTGTGTACCTTGGTAAAGACGGCTATTTAATTCAGAAATTCGCTGAAATAAATAAAGGAGAGCTCGAAGAGAAAATTCAATCGATCAATGCTTTTCATTCTGCGACTCCTGAGCTTAATAAGTATGTAATCCTTGCTCCGACCGCTGTTAGTGTGCTTCAAAGCAAGCTCCCTAAATACGTATCTGAGAATCGTGAGCTGGACGCTCTTCATACCGTAAAAACATCTTTGAATCTAGGGATTCGCTATGTTGCTGTATACCCAGTGCTATCTTTGCATCAGAATGAACAGATCTACTATAAAACCGATCATCATTGGACAAGTAAGGGGGCTTTTTACGCGTATCAGCAGCTAAGCAGACAGATGGGATTCAAGCCGATGAAGGAAGAGGAATTCGATATACGTACCGTCACGAACGATTTCTATGGCTCCTTATATTCGAAGAGCGGTTTTAGGAATTTGCCTCCGGACAGCATAGAATTGTATGTACCTAAGAATGAAGGGAAGGTTACCGTCGATTATGTCGAAGAGCGACAGTCCACTAATTCTATGTATGTGATGGACAATGTGAAGAAAAAAGATAAGTACACCGTATTTTTTAACGGCAATCATTCTCTTATTAAGATTAAAACAAATCAGCAAGAAGGGAAGAAGCTGCTGGTGGTCAAGGATTCCTATGCAAACAGCTTCGTGCCTTTTTTAACATCGCATTTCAGTGAAATTTATATGGTTGACCTTCGATATTATGAAGGAAATGTTGCTGCGCTTGCGAAACAGCATCAAATCCATGACATGTTAATTCTTTATAACATGAATACATTCATCGAAGATCCATCCATCAATTATTTAGCGAACGAAGAAGGGTAAAGGAGGAGCGGGATCATACCCATGAACATTTATCATCATATCGCCAGAAATAAACGCTACTTCGCATTACTCCTATTCATCTTTGCAATTAGCGTATTAGCGGGATGTGCTTCAGAGCAGTCAGACATCAACGTGTCTGCTGCCAAGATAGAGGATCAGATGAAACAATCGGTCAAGTTGGATAAACTGAAAAAAGGGGACGCGCATAAGCTGAAGAAGCTGTACGACCTTGGTACGGAACAAGTAGAGGACTTCCTGCTATATACTGCTTCCTCTAACGTCAGAGCGGATGAAATCGTTGTCATTAAAGTGAAAGACGAAAGTCAGATAGACAGTGTCAAGGCAAGTATTTCAAAAAGAGTAGACGCTCAAGCAGTCAAATTCAAGGATTATCGCCCTGATGAATATGCTCTACTTGAAAAACACGTACTAAAGGTGAAATCTCACTACATTCTGTTTGCGGTCTCAGCTGATGCTGAACAGATTGAAAAAGCATTTGACACGGCATTACAGTAAACCAATATCGTAGTACAATACAGTTCGACCCGCATAAAGTCTTTGCGGGTCTTTTGTTATAGGTGCAAAGGATTTCATAAAACGATGGTGAATACGGGAGGGGGGATTGATATTCCGATCATAACGGAGGAGTCAGAAAAATTCATCGTCTAATACCAGAAAAAGAAACGGTATTAAGAATCAGATTATCGCGAAGTTAGCCTAGGGTGTGAGTAGCCAGACATGTAGAATCATATGAACCACATGTTAGCGGTTTACGAGAAGCCGATATTGAGGATAAACAAAATCTTGCACTTCCTGCAAGGAATGGTAGAATCGCCTTATGTGAGGAGTCCTGAATGCGCTTTCCAGTTCAAATAAAGCAGGAGGTTTCGTTGTGAACAAGGCTTCCTACATAGTTTCGGCATCTGAAAAGTAATACAAAATACTTAAAATTATCTTTAAAAATTTGATATGAACGATCCGACAACTTACTAGAACTCCATTGTGAAGGGCTTGTAGTTACATGACCGGCGTTTAGAGTTGCGGCGAATGCAGTGAAATTGGTAGAGTAGCTTTTGCTCTCATTGTCGGTTGACAAGAATATAGAGACATTGAAAGCCGCTTAAATTGCGGCTTTTTTGTTTTAAGTATATAGGTTCTTGTCCTAACTCAATGACAAGAACCTATATACTTCTCCGAAAATGACAAGAACATGGATACTTGACCGATTAGATAACTATTTAATCATTTTTGATGGTTGAGTGGAAGGACTCGCTTCACTGTGGTTCCTCATTTGTTCATTGAACTAACGGGAAAATAGTTATGCAATTATCGTTGCAAATGATAATCAATATCATATATGATGGAGTCAACATGGAGTGAAAGAGAAGGGGAGAGCAAGAGGTGAAATTGAATGATCAAGCTTTGCTATGGAATCAGGCATTCATCAAAATCATAGATGTACGGCATACAAGAATGGAGCAAGGCGAGGAGCTGCATGCGTACAGAATGCCCTCAAGCGCCTTCTTATATGTGACTAAAGGCAGCGCACAGCTCCAGCTGGACGGCATCGCACACCACGTCAGCCGGTTTTCCTTGATCCATGGGGGCAAGGGCTTCTACCTTGATATTACAGCGGAAGAGCTGCTGGACTATTATATGATTTTGTATAAAGCGGTGTTGGCGCTACCAGCCCGTCAAGAAACGGTCAAGCTGATGGAGCAGCACAATCCGTTTCAAATGCAATATGTGTTCAAGCCTCATTACCCAATCTCCGTCTTCCATCATGTCACCTCCATGAGCAAGGAGTGGCATCGTTCGGATCTAATAGAGAAACTTCAAGTTAAAGCGATTTTTTATCAAATGGTCTATGAAATACTAGAGCAGATGGAACGACAGAATGTCATAGCCGTCAAGCCTGACCTGGTGGCCCAAGCGGTACGTTATATTCATGAGCGCTATCGGGAGCCGATTACGCTGGAGACGCTGCTTGAACACCTTGATTGCAGCTCCAGACGGCTGCTGCGCACCTTTAAGAAGCAAGTCAGAACGAGTCCGATCGACTATTTGATTCAATTACGGATGAGTAAGGCGAAACATTTGCTTCTGTCCACAGATTTCACCTTAAAGGAAATTGCAGAGAGCGTAGGCTATTCCGACAGCTATTATTTCAGCCGTATCTTCAAGAAATACGAAGGTGCTTCTCCAACTAGCTTTAAAGAAGCTGTGTTGCAGCAGGAGCAGCGTCGAAATAATCCATCCGTCGTGTTCAGATCTCCCATTGTTGCTAGAAGGCAGCAGCGTTATATTGGTAATGGGTTTGAGAATCGTTATCAACATAAGAGAGAAGGGGTATTACCGATGTATCGTAAGTCGAAAACAGCAATGGCAGCAACCTTATTATTTTGTTTCGCCCTCTGGTTGAGCGCATGCGCAACAGGAGGAACGAACGCCACATCGGCAGACAGCAGCTCGCCCAGCAGCAATGTAGCAGCTACCGCAAGTCCGGCGCCGGATGCAGGCAATGACACAAGAGTGATTAAGCATGCGATGGGGGAAGAAACGCTTACCGGCACCCCTAAACGTATTGTTATATTGACCAATGAAGGAACGGAGGCGCTGTTGGCAGTTGGCATTAAACCAGTCGGAGCCGTTCAGTCTTGGATAGGCGATCCTTGGTACGATCATATCAAACAAGAGATGGAAGGGGTCACCGTTGTCGGAGACGAGCTTCAGCCGAATCTTGAAATGATCGCGAGCCTCAAGCCGGATCTGATTATCGGCAATAAGGTCAGACAGGAGAAAATTTACGACCAATTAAAGCAAATTGCTCCGACGATATTCTCAGATGATCTGGCGGGAGATTGGAAAATTAATTTCAAGCTCTACTCCGAAGCTTTAAACAAGAAGGAAGAAGGAGAGCAAAAGATGGCGGCCTTCGACAAACGTGTCGCAGAAGTCAAGGCAAAGCTTGGCAGCAAAGCGGAAACGAAAGTATCGGTGGCCCGCTTCTCTGCCAAACAAGTTCGTATCTATCAGAAGCAAACGTTCTCCGGTGTGCTCTTGAGCCAATTAGGCATTGCCCGGCCAGAATCGCAGGATAAAGATTCCTTTATAGAAGTCATGTCCAAAGAGAAGATACCTAGCATGGACGGCGATGTGCTCTTCTACTTCGTATCGGAGGCTCCGGGCAAGAACGATGCGGCGAAGGTTGTAGAGGAATGGAAAAAAGATCCGCTGTTCCAGAACTTGAGTGTTACCAAGAACAACAAAATTATTCAAGTCGATGAAGCCATATGGAACTCGGCAGGCGGATATGAAGCGGCCAATCTGCTGCTGGACGAACTTGTTAAGTACTTTGATGTAAAATAATAAAGGCGTATCGAATCGACAAGCTGACGCTGTATTCGCGTCAGCTTGTTGACGATTCTGGCAGTTTAGTTGTTAGTGCTGCCAATGAAAAGGAGGCTCGGTGCAAGCATGAATGGTTCTTCCCTAACGCGAAGCAGCAAGCGAAAGCTCGCCGGCCTAGCTGTCAGCGCGATCCTGCTGCTGATTAGTATGTTGTGCAGTGTATTGTACGGTCTTCATTACTTTGAGTTGAAAGACCTGTGGCAGGCTTACACTCAATTCGACGGTTCCAACGAGCATCTTATTCTGACGACGGCTCGCGTTCCCAGAACCTTGGTTGCGGCACTGGTAGGGGCAAGCTTAGCCGTAGCCGGGGCGATTATGCAGGTTCTGACAAGAAATCCGCTGGCTTCGCCCTCCGTCTTCGGCGTAAATGCGGGCGCAGTGCTATTTATTGTCATCGGGCTGCTCGCATTCGGCTCCTCGTTGACGATGAGCGGCATGGTCTGGTTAGCTTTCGCAGGCGCGGTCGCAACATCGGTGGCCGTCTATACGTTAGGCTTGCAAGGAGGTGGGTTCGAGCCGGTAAAGCTAACCTTGGCCGGCGCTTGTATGGCAGCTTTCACTTCCTCTATTACATCCGGCATTATTCTTATTGATAAGCAGTCACTCGAATCTGCCCTATTCTGGATGATCGGTTCCGTGGAAGGAAGAAATCTGGAGCATTTGCTGATGGTACTGCCTTATATGGTAACAGGGTTAGCGATCTCATTACTATTGGCGAGCTCGTTAAATATTATGGCGCTTGGAGACGATAGCGCGAGAAACTTGGGACAGCGGTTGACGCTGGTGCGCGTGCTGTCGGCTGCGGCAATCGTACTACTCGCTGGGAGCTCGGTAGCAGCAGCTGGTCCGATCGCTTTCGTCGGGCTTATCGTCCCTCACTTGTGCAGATACATCATTGGACATGATTTCAAGTGGCTGCTTCCTTATACCGCACTAGTCGGCGCGATCCTTCTGGTGACTGCGGATTTAGCATCGCGCTTTATTCTGGAATCCAAAGAAGTTCCGGTTGGCGTCGCAACGGCGATTATCGGAGTTCCCTTTCTGATCCATGTGGCCAGGAGGAAACAGCATGCTTAATCCGCGTACAGCGAAACATACGTTCATGTTTATAGCTTTCACTTTTATCGTTGCCGCCTTGTCGCTTCTTAGTTTATCGGTTGGGGGGGTTGGCGTTCCTTTGAAAGAGGTGCTTGCTTCTCTTGCTGGGCGAAATGCGGAAGCCAGCAACTTGATCATTATGCAGTTCCGTATGCCTCGAATAGCAGCCGCTATTCTCATTGGCGCAGCATTGGCAGCAGCCGGCGCGCTATTGCAAGGCGTCATTCGCAATCCGCTCGCTTCGCCCGATCTGCTGGGTGTAACCGGAGGAGCGTCGGTAGCTGTGGTTGCCTTCATGACTTTCGTGACCGGCTACAGCATCCATTGGGTACCGTTCATTGCCATCGGCGGCGCGTTGGTTGCAACTAGCATCAATTATGTATTTGCTTGGAAAAAAGGCGTGTCGCCGTTCCGGCTGGTGCTGATCGGCATTGGCATTTCTACCGCAATGGGGGCGCTCACCACGTTCCTGCTTATTAGCGGGCCGGCGTATTTGGCCGCTCAAGTGCTGAATTGGATGACGGGAAGCATCTACGGTACCAATTGGAGTTATATCGAAATGCTCTGGCCATGGGTAGCGGTATTCATTCCTTTGTCGCTGCTGCTTGCGAAGGAATTAAATGTGCAATCCTTGGGCGAGGATGTCGCTCGCGGGCTTGGAAGCAGGCTTCAGCTAAGCCGGATGATTCTCTTATTTTATAGCGTTGCGCTTGCCGGCGCTGCGGTTGGCGTAGCCGGGACGATATCGTTCATCGGATTGATGGCACCGCATATCGCCAGGAGGCTTGTCGGAAATTCTTACAAGATGATCATCCCGGTATCCGCGTTTATAGGTGCGATCATTCTACTGCTGGCGGATTTGGCGGGAAGAATGCTTTTTCAGCCGCTGGATATTCCGGCAGGCGTATTCACAGCAGGCATTGGAGCTCCTTTCTTCATGTATTTGCTATTTAAACGCAAGAAGACTTAGATCGCCTTTCACGGGAGATCGGGAACAGGGGGAGGGAAAGAATGGCACTGAAATTGGAGCTTTATGACGTAACCATAATCGGTGGAGAGCCGGCGGGTCTGTATGTTGCCTTTTACAGCGGAATGCGCGACATGAAGACTACGCTGATCGAGGCGAGAGAGGAACTTGGGGGAAGGACGTTGACGTATCCGGAGAAGATCGTCTGGGATGTCGGCGGCATGGCCCCGTTCGCGCCGCGCAGCTGACAAAGCTCATGATCCAGCAAGCTCAAACCTTTGATCCGACCATTGTGCTGGGTCAACAAATTACCGGGCTGGAGAGAATGGCTGATGGCACGATGCGCATAACGTCTGCGACCGTAGAGCAGCATTGGAGCCGGACGCTGATCTGGGCCGTAGGCCATGGCGCGCTGAAGCTTGCTAAGCTTAACCTGCCCGGAGCGGAGCGAAAAGGCAAATCTCCATTATACCGTTACGGAATTGGCAAGCTTTCGCGGTAAAAGAGTGCTAATCTCCGGAGGCGGGGATTCAGCTGTCGATTGGGCTAATGAACTAGTGGAAATCGCTTCATCGGTTACGCTCGTGCATCGCCGGGACCGCTTCGGCGGTCTGGAGCGGAATGTGAGGCGGATGAAGGCATCGGACGTTCAAGTTCTTACGCCATTGCCATATACGGGGATGGCAAGCGCCTTGATGCTGTTTCGATCGCGCCATTAAATGCGGACGAGAAGATGGCAACCAATCTTCCGGGTGTGTTCGTGGCTGGAGATACGGCAAATTACGGCAGCAAGCTGTATCTTATTGCCGGAGCTTTCACGGACGCGGCTTTAGCCGTGAATAGCGCCAAGCTGTATATCGAGCCGGATGCGCCAACAAGAGCGCAGGTTTCCTCGCATAACAGCAAGTTTGATGAGAAGAACAGGACGTTCGAACTTGTAGAGGATTGAAGCTGTGGGAATGGCTTACGCTTAAGAACCAAAATAATATATATATGTCGGGGGACAAGAACATCGTCCCATTCAAAGTCGCTAGTTTAGTGGCTTTTTTTGTTTTAAGGGTACAAGTTCTTAGATATGGGACGTGTTATTTCGGATAGCGGAATGAATGTACTTTTGATGTCATAAATGTGCTCAGTTTCACGAAATAAATACCTTTAGTTTCAAATTATGAAAACAAAAAAAGTTCACAAAGTCCAAAAATTTATACCGGTTTTATACACTCTACTCTATTATCAAATGGATCTCTAAATTCAAACCTTTCATATCCTGGCTATTTACATTTATCCAAATAAATCGTTGCGTTTTTTTCATTGTTCCCCCTTTTCACACAAGCTATAATAACACAGAGAATGATAATCATTTTCAATTGTATGTGAGAAGGAAAGGGGCAACAAGTGTGAAGAGACATCGTGGAAAGCGAATTATGCTATGGGGAGGGATTTTCCTCCTGTTGTTAATATTATCGGCATGCAGCAATTCTGGAGGCAACGCATCTGATGTACAGGTAGGGGAAAGTGAGAAAACAATTCAATATACAACGATTACAGGTGAACAGATTGAAATACCTGCACATCCAAAACGGGTCGTTTATATTGGTCCGACGCTTGGCGATTTCTTGGTGATGGATATTCCAATCGTTGGTAGTAATCTTATCCATACTAATCATAGTTACTATGAAGGTAAAACGGAAGGAATAGTTGATGTTGGACATCCAGGTGACTTAGAGGTGATTCTAACTTTGAAACCGGATCTGATTATTAATAGTTATTACAATGCGGATGCAGAGCAAAATGAGGCATTGTCGAAAATTGCTCCTACTATCCCCTTCAACCCAGCTCTTCCTTACGCAGAACGTGTAAAGGAGATGGGAAATATCTTTGGCCAACAGGAAAAGGCAGCTCAATGGATTGCTAAGTTTGAAACACAGTCGAAAGAAATGTTTGATAAGCTTCAATTAGCAGAAGGGGAGACAGCAACAGTTTTCTACCAGTTAGGTAAAACGCTTTATGTTATGGGCAATCGTTCACTTGGTGCCATTATTTATGGAGAGAACGGCTTTGCCATCCCACCAGCTGTAAAGAAGAATATTATCGATGAAAAAGGGGTGTCATTCGTTACGGTTTCAGAAGAGCTGCTTCCAGAGTATGCTGGTGATCATTTGTTTGTACTTGTACAAAATAATGATGAAAGTCAAACAGAAGCTGATCTAATGCTACAAAGCCCACTCTGGAAGACTCTGCCTGCAGTTCAAAAGGGGAATGTTTACATTGTTTCTGCTGAATGGAATACAGATAGCTTGTTAGCTTTGGAGCAATTGTTTAAAGAGCTACCACAATGGATGCAACGGCCGTAAGAAATTGTATCTGCCCACTCAGTTCTTTAAACCGTTATTTTCCTAAAAAAGTGCCTACTCGAACTATTAAAGCTGAGCTATAGTTGAGAGCATGTCATTATATGTTATAGTAATGATAATGAGAATCATTTTTAATTAGTTGGAGAGTTGCTTATGAATCTAGCATCCTTGTATATGAAGCTACAACACTATGATAGGTTTCAAGTTGAACAGATGATGCCAGCGAGTAGCCATAATGAAGGAATAAATGACAATGAAACGAATTCATGCATATTATTGATAGCACTCAGTCATGGTATACGGTTATATGTAGACAAAATTGCAATCGATCTGCGACAAGGGAGCTGCATTCTAGTTTTACCTGTACAACACTACACTGTGGAATCAAGTAACGGAGAGGCACAGCTTGCGCGCTTTATCTTTGAAACCTTTGAAGTAGAAGGAATGACTTTGAATCCGGTTGCTCATCCACCCTTGCTTTGTGGTTATCCTTATAGTCTGTTATTTTCTCAAGTCAAGCAAGTATTAGGGAATGAAGCATGGATGAGGAATCGATTTTGCTCCTCTCTATCCACATCAGAAATGGCTATGATGCAAGGCAGACTTCAGCTAATTCTAGGGTTGATGGCCCAGTTAGATCAGCAAGCTTCCCATTTGCAGAGCGAAGAAAAGATAAAAATGATTCAACATACTGTACATTATATGGAACAGCATTATGATGAGGACTTGACAGTAGAACAACTAGCTAACATGGCCGGAATGGTCAGATGGCAATATAGTCAACAGTTTAAAACATTGACCGGCAAAAAGCCAACTGATTATTTGGTCCATTTACGTATAAACCAGGCAAAAGAACTTCTGTATAATTCCACCGAGCCATTGAGCAAAATATCTCGACAAATTGGGTTTAGGGATGAATACTATTTCAGTCGGTGCTTTCATAAATTAACTGGAAACACTCCGCGTGAATATGCAAGTATCCATCTTCATACTCAGCAAAAGACAGTTATCGATTCACTTGGCAGAAAGGTTCATGTTCCTAATGATGCAACACGTATTGTGACTGATGGCAAATATACACTTGGAGAATTACTAGTTCTAGGCATATCTCCTATAGGAGCTGCCATCTCTACCATGAAAGATAACGTGATTTATCACAATAAGTTGCGAAATATTCATAATATCGGGTATTGGGCAGATCCGGATAAAATAGCACAACTGCAGCCGGAGTTATTATTGCTTAGCTATTTTCATCCTGAACAAGATTTACAGAAACTAGATGCGATCGCTCCTACTGTTTTACTGAACAGTAAGTTTAGACTATTTGAGCGGTTACGGTATATCGCTAAACTATTTGAACGTAGTAAAGCGGCGGAGAAGTGGATTACTAAATATGAGGACAAAGTAAGACTGGTGCGTAGGCAATTAGCACATGCTTATGTTGCTGGGGAGACGGCTACTGTTTATCTCAAGTTAGGGGCAAAACTTTATATTATGGGCCAAAATGGGTTAGCAGCCACCTTGTATGAATCACTTGGCTTTCGACCCTCTGCTAGAGTGATGAACCTAATCGAGCAAAGGAAAGAATGGATAGAAATTCAGCAGCAACAATTGAATCACTATGTTGGAGAGCGCAATTTCATCTTGGCTTCTCCCCTTGAATTGCAAACAGTTGCTCACTGTCCACAGATCGCGGCTATAGCCGAGTTAACTCCCGATAAGATTCATTATATGGATGCTACATGGAATTATGAAGATCCCATCACACGTGGACGGTTGTTAGAGATGCTACCGTATATTTTTAAGAGGAAAACTATGTGATTAGGTTTAGTATCAAAAAAGGTACACACCAGTGTACCGTAGCTTAGACCTGCTAACTGAGATGCGAATCGTTAATCAATTGAACTTTGGGAACGGCATTGCGCTCTTCAATATCGCTTGATCTGCACGGTTTGCAGAAAAGTGGAGGAAATTAAGGACGCGATTGTGTAAGAAATAGTGTTCTCAGAGATTAAGGTATTTGGAATGATGAAAGATCCATACAGGAGGTAGCGGCATGACACAGGCGTTGGAGCTTTATGATATTACGATCATTGGCGGGGGACCCGCCGGGTTGTATGCGGCTTTTTACAGCGGCATGCGCGATTTGAAAACGAAGCTGATCGAAGCGAAGGAGGAACTGGGTGGACGGCTGTTGATTTACCCGGAGAAAATGATTTGGGATGTCGGCGGAGTTACGCCAATCCGTTGCGAGCACCTCATCCAGCAAATGATCCAGCAGGCTCATACGTTTGATCCGACCATCGTATTGGGGCAACAGATTAGCGGACTGGAGCGGCTCGCGGATGGGACAATGCTTCTGACCGCCGTAACGGGGGAGCAGCACCATACACGTACGCTCGTTTTGGCGCTGGGATATGGCGTGCTGAAGATGGCGAAGCTGGACATCGAAGGCGCTGAGCGTTATGAAGTGACGAATTTGCACTATACCGTACAGGAGCTCGAAGGCTTTCACGGCAAGCGGGTGCTCATCTCCGGTGGCGGTGATTCGGCAGTTGACTGGGCCAACGCACTGGAGCCGATTGCCGCAAGTGTCACTGTCGTGCACCGCCGTGAACGCTTCGGCGGACATGAGAAGAATGTGAAACGGATGAAGGAATCATCTGTCGATGTTCGTACGCCGTATGCGGTGGATCGGCTTCATGGCAACGTTAGCGGTGACGCCATTGAAGCGGTATCGATTGCACGGGTGAATGCAGAGGGCTTTTTAATGGAAGAAACGGAACAATTAGTGATAGATGCCGTGATCGTCAATCACGGGCTTCGCGGTGACTTCGGTTCGCTTGTCGATTGGGGTATGGATATGGGGCAATGGAATATTAATGTGAACGAGAAACTCGCAACCAATTTGCCTGGTATTTTTGTGGCCGGGGATACGGCGAACTACCCATCTAAAGTGCATCTGATCGCCGGGGCTTTTACCGATGCAGTGTTGGCAGTCAATAGCGCCAAGCTGTATTTGGAACCAGCGGCAACAAAGATGGCCTATGTTTCTTCGCATAATGCCAAGTTCAAGGAAAGGAATAAAGCACTTGGCATGGCGGAGGAAGATGCGTAGAATGTTTCTATTAAAACAGGAAAATGGCAAACCAGATCGAAAGACTGGGACGCAAAGCCACGGGTCTTCTGCACGAGTGCAATGACCGACGGGTTATGCTATAAAGGTACAAGTTCGTATCCCAAAAGGATTCAACGTTGAAGAATGTTCACAAAAAGTTTAGGTTTATCTATTGTAAATAGCTATATAGAGGATAAACTAAAAGGGAGCATGCAATTTGAATCTACAGCGTGTGGAACAACAGTTTCATTCACGTTTAAAATGTAATAGAGGACTACAAAGGCGTAGTCTTACTAAAGCAAAGAGGCTTAAGGTTATAGCATTCCTACTTGATAGGAAGCGGTATAACTTTAGGCCTCTTTGTGTTTATTCTCTGGTATGGGAGATGAGGAAATGGCAGAAGAATTGTTAAGTGTAGGAATGTCATCGTTTTCCGTTCCGCGTATTGTGATTACGGAGAAAGAAGACCGTAGTGAAATTTGTTTCACACCTCCTTTTAGCCGAGAACAGAATCGATGTTCAAAAGTGTATCACAGCTGTAATGGTTGCTATGCTCATTGCAAGTAAAATGGTTCCAAAAAACTGCACCTAAGAAGTAGAGGAGGGTACCCATGAGTATCGATAAAAAGATGATTGAAGAGATGGTTCGTAAAATCATCATGGAAAAAGTAGGGGCTGATGCTATTGAACAGAACGTTCATAGAGGTCCTGGAGGGATTACTTCTGTTAAAGTGCCAAATATGAAAGTAACAGAAGAGGATCGTCTCGATACAGGCAACCCTAATGATATCGTCTATTGTAAAGATCTTTTTTCGCTAAAGGAAAGTCCAAGACTTGGCTGCGGTATCATGGAGATGAAAGAAACAACCTTTGACTGGACACTTAACTATGATGAAATTGATTATGTGATTGAGGGACATCTGGATGTTATCATTGATGGTACAAAGATGTCAGCTGATCCAGGAGAAGTGATCCTGATTCCAAAAGGAAGTAAGATTCAATTTTCTGTGCCAGAATATGCACGATTTATCTATGTAACATATCCGGCTAACTGGGCAGAACAAGCGTAACATTCTAATTTCTATTCGCCGGAGGAAAAGCGGTTTATGTCGGAGCATACGTATGAAGGGGAACTGACGAACCCGCTGAGTTTGATTCGGTATACGTATGTGCAGAATAATCCGGTATTCTGTTTTTTACGAGGTGAATTTGAAAACATGGGAATCAGCAATAAATCGGCGTGAAAGGCCCCCTTCAAGGATCTAAAGGAAGGGGGCCTTTCCCACTCAGCGTTCAAATATAGCTTCAATTTCTGCAATAAATTATTGATCTGAACTATTAATATGGTAACTTTCTTGATATGAATCTCGTAGATAGGAGTCAACAGCATTTTCAATGTCAGTTGTATTGATATAAAAATCTGTTGGTGTGTGCAATAACCGTTGAAACCTCTCTTCTAGCGAAGATAGTTTTTCTTGAACTTCCTCTTCAATATCGCTAATAATCTTTTTCTCTAAATCGGATACTACCGTGCAGTCCCTCGCTACGCTATTTCATGGAAAGAACAGGAATTTTGTTCAAACATCCAGTATACTGAAATCAGCCGATCTGTTGCTGGGAAAGGATGGAGGATGAAGAAACAGCAGCGAACACGAACCGCAATATATTGTCGTCTCAGTCGGGACGATGAGCAGAGCGGTGAAAGCATGAGCATTGAAAATCAAAAGATTTTGCTTCAGCGTTATGCCAAGGAACATAATTTTGAAGTAGCGGACATTTATATTGATGATGGCTGGAGTGGCACGAACTTTGACCGTCCTGACTTTCAGAGAATGAAACGAGATATTGAGAACGGCAGCATAGATATTGTGCTGGTGAAGGACTTGAGCCGCTTGGGGCGTAATCAGATTGAAACCAGCTTGTGCATTCAGGTGTTTTTTCCTGAATATCAGGTGCGTTTCATTGCTGTCAGTGAAAACATTGACACCGCCAAAGGTGAAGACGATTTCATGGAGTTACGCAACCTGTTCAATGAATGGTTTGTCCGCGATACAAGTCGGAAGGTCAAGAGTGGCTACCGCCAGCGAGCATTGAACGGCGACTATACCGGAGCCTTTGCTCCCTACGGTTATCGTAAGGATGAGCAGAACAAGCATAAGCTTGTTCCGGATGAAAATACCGCCGCGATTGTGCAGCGAATTTTCCGATTAGCGTTGGAGGGTCACAGCCCCTATAAAATTGGCAGGCTGCTACGTGAAGAGCGCATTTTAACCCCACGCGCTTACCTAGCCGAACAGCATCAGCGTTACTTGAAGGTCGTCAATACCAAGCATCCCTATGATTGGGGCGCGACGACAGTCAAGGTCATTCTCCAGAACAAGGTGCATCTAGGGCATATGGTGAGCCACAAGACAACCAAGCCTTCTTTTAAGCGAAAAGGAATGGTTGCTGTGCCAGAGGATGAATGGATTGAGGTTCCGAACACGCATGAGCCGCTAATTGACGAGGAAACCTTTGCTTTAGCGCAGAAGGTAATTCGAGTAAAGAAGCGCCCAACAAAGGAAGGCGAGCACCAAATCTTTGCGGGACTGCTGAAATGCTCGACCTGTGGACAAGGGCTGTCCTTTGCTCGTGGTGGCAGTAGTAAAACTGTAGAACTAGTTCTTTAAATGTAATTAAACAGACTTATGTCGTTTTATGTGAGACACAAGTCTGCTTAATTAATGACCACGCCGAAACAACTATGCTTGAATAAAGGTCATAGGCTGGTGGGGCGTTAAGCTATCGATATTATAGTTTTCTTGCTTTGACTACAAAAGTTACAGGAAGCATCTTTGCTTTTTTTGCAAAATCGCTGTTATCGTCCCGCGATTGCATAATTTCATCATCAGATTGCTCAATCATTTGCTCAATTACAAATCCCGCTTTTGCCAACGCATTCACATAGGTTGATAGTTTACGGTCCGATAATGTCAGCGTACCTTCATCAAGGGATACCGAATACCACGATTCATCGAAATAACATTTTTTAAAAGAAAGCATATTATTTTCTGCAACAACACATTTATGGATAGGGTGAGACCAACTAAAAATAAATACGCCATCTTTTTTAAGATAAGAAGCGATACGGCAAAAAGTGCTCTCAAGGTCGGTGGTCCAGCCTATGGCATAAATCGAATACACAAAGTCAAAATAATCCATTGGTATGCCGCATTCTTCTTCCATGGGAGAGCAGATAAATTTTGCTGAAAGGCCGCATGCCGCCAAATGTTGCTTTGCCTTTTCGATTTGTTTTTCTGATATATCCACAGCCCATAGTTCAGATGCTTGGCGTTCCCCCAGATATTGCAAGGATTGACCGTTTCCACAGCCTATCTCCAGCATCTTTTTCCCTGAGACATCGCCCAAAAGCTGCAATTTTTCTTCTGAGACAAATGCTCCATAAAAAGGAAGCACAATTGCTCCCAAGAAGTCATTTCCTTTTGTATCCCAATAGAAGCTATTTGTTCGATACACCGAATTTTTGTCCATATCGATCGAGATAGCGCTGCCAACCTCGCCAGCGCCTATAATGTTAGTTCGATACACCGAATTCTTGTCCATGCCGACGCCCTCCCCAAATATAAATAATATGAGCCTAAACGTATATCCCGACTTGCGCGTTATCCCAATAACACATATCGAATACGAACACTTTGCGCTATTGAGCCCAAAACAATGTAACATTTATCAATAAACAAATACAGTTAAAATCATCCATCCAGCGTCTATATGCCATATAGCGAAGAAATGAAGATAAGGACATTTCGTTTTTTTATTGTTTCTTAAGATTATATTCATAGAAAGGTAAGTTAAATATTGGATATTACATGTTAGTATAAAAAAGAATGTTCATACAATGACACAAAGGAGACAATAATATGAATCTAAAAAAAGCTATTTTAGCGACTATGATCGTATCTAGTATGGTTATAACCTTGGCAGGCCCGATTCCTGCAGGAGCTGAGGCAGCGCAAGAGGTGCAGAAAGAACAGCTATTGGTCAAGAAAATTAAAATCGACAAAACGATGGCTGCCAAGCTGCAAAAAGCTGTAAAAGAATTTGCGGGGACAGAGGTTAAGCTGAATCTGCAGGATGCTTCCCAACACATAAGCGGTCTAGTGGAGGTTAAGTCGGCAGATGGAAAATACGGCATTGACTATCAACAAAAAACAGGAGAAATCATTACTATTACCGGCAACCAATCCATCGATAAAGTCAGTACGGAGGATCAGAACGAAGTTCTGAACGTGTTAAAAGGGTTGGATGCGAAGAAAAAGTATACATTTGATAAAGAAGTTCATGTCAGTCAGTACAATAATAATAAAGGAAAAAAGACGCCTTTCTACACATATGTGTTAAGAGGGGAAGGATTCACTGCCTATTTATGGAAGAATAATCCGAATCATTCGACAAAGACTCGTGTAGAGGCCCAAATCGAAATGGCCAAGGACGATCTTGATCCAAAGCTTCTGGAAAAGGCAACCAAAGCAGTGGAAACGGCATTAGGCCGTGATTTTGACGTAACGAAAGCGCTGCTTAGGGGTGACACTAAAAAAAATCAATGGCAGCTCCGAAGCGATGATGTTATGCTGGCTTTGGATGCAAAGACAGGGAGAACAGAATATGTCTATGATTTGTCGCGAGAACGGGTGATGTCGAACAAAGATATCACGGAAAAAGAAGTGAAAGAAATCGTTGCACCGATTGCGAAACAATTGTTCAATATGGACATCCAGGGACTTGAAGTGAAATGGGACAGCTTCGGAGATTTCTGCTTCAAGCAAAAAGAAGATACGAAAATGACAGTGGCGCTGGATGCCGATAAAAACATAGTATACATGTTTCCCGGAATTAGAATGAATCTAGCGAATGTGAAGTGATAGATAACTAATTTTCGCATGATCAACACTGGGAATACAAGAAAGACTTTGGCACGACCATAATTGAAGTTGACAAGGAAGAGCCTGAACCGAATTTGCTGAAAACGGCAGAAGAAGCGGTAAAAACGGAATGCCCAAAATCATCCACTGGCTTGATCAGTCGGTGGATGTGTTAAACGACACAAAAGTACCCTTTTGCTTGGCGGAAACTCGCCTCCAAGAATGGCGGTATAAATTCATTAATATTGTTCACTATCACAAAGTCTTTGTAATGTAGCTGTAATAGGAGAAAACAAGAATAATCGAAAGAGTTCGACCTGTTACGGTTTGGGATAACTACACATTAGATATTGAGCTAAAGAACATTAGTAGTGAAGAAAGGATAGCGAAACTGTCGAAATCCAAATTAACAAAAAACAGAGAATGATGACTGGGACTCTATGTTCCACAAAGACACTATTTTAGAGCCATCGCAACAGGTGGATTTACAAGATATTAAGGTAGTCAATCTTATCATGTCTTCCAACAATGGAAAGCAGCGATTTATCGTGGATCTCACCAAATCCTTGTCTATAGAGAGCTATGTCCATATCGGACTTGATGTAGTCAGTGAAATGAATCAAAAGATAACAGAGGATGCAGGCAAATTCCATATTAAATTTGATAGCTATCGGAAGAATAAGATATTCTTCTTTGATTTGGTATTACCGCAGCATCTGAAAGAAATATACGGGGACGAAAAATTGGATACTGATTTACTAAAAGAACGAATGATACAAGATATAAATGAGGAAATAGGAGCCAATCTAGAACTACCTGATTCTATTGGTGTGCTTCTGATGCATGCTTTCTATGGATAATCAGGAGAAGGACTACAATGAAAACGAATAACCCGAAGTAGATTTGTCCATTTTGCCTGAGGTCGTACCTACTGAGTTTTTTTGTTTCCTCCCGAAGGAATGATCAGCATTTTTATTTTTAGTACGGCCAACAATGACTTCGTATCCCTTGGTTCATGCATTGCTCCAGAAAAGGGAACGGCGACCTCCGGATCGATTTTTTACATAAGCCCCAGAGAATAACACTTGGCCTTTTTGTGCCAGTGATCGACACTTCGGAAGTAGAAAGAAAGCATAGTCATAAAATGGACTTGCCTTTTCCCTTGTAATCTAATCACTAAAACTATATATCGATGATTCGCTTCAACACGATAACTATATATTGTTGGGTCAAGTCGAGAGAGTTACACATACTCAGACATCGGTATCCTCCTGAAAGGGGGTGAAGCCCATAAAGATAGAGACGATATTGACGTTGGTGTTGAACGTGGTTCGTTTTGTGTTTGATGTTTACAAATACATCAGGAAGTAGGATCGCTGTCCCTGACAAGAACGCCGATCCTACTTCCTGATGTATTGAAATGGAGAAAGCCCTCGTCTGTAGTACGAATAACTCACTCCGAAAAAGCCATTTGCAGTTGCTGAAGTGCACCCCTTAGAATAGACATTGGAAAAACCCCTGGTTAATCCGATGAATTCTAAGGGGTACATTTTTTATGGCGATTAAAGGGAAGAATTCAAGACGTATTCTGAAGACCTAAAGATGGAAGCTATTCGACTTCATCTAGAGGAGAAATGGACATATCGGCAGATAAACGAGCACTTGGGGATACATGATAAGGATCGGATGAATCGTTGGATGCGAAAATATCCAGATCAAGGCGAGTTCGGACTATTGGATCAACGGGGACGGAGAACGGAATATTTGAATCAAGATCGATATGTGCGGAAGTTGAAGCGAGAGAACACGATGCTAAAAAAGTGTTTAGAAATCTGGATACGGGAGGTACGAGACAAAAGTATTTAACGATTCAGGAGGTTGCCAGTGAGTTCACAGTCAGTGAACTATGCAAGGTCTTCGGTGTTTCCAGAAGCGGCTATCGGCTATTATGCTTACCTCAAAAGCAAAATGGCAGATCGAGACAAGGAGATTAAGCAATTAATTCAAGCGGTCTACACAAAGTATGAAGGAAGATATGGATATCGACAGATCCAACTCTTTCTCCTGCAAGATCATGGAGTTTGGGTGAATCATAAGAAGGTATTGCGAATCATGCAGGCAATGAATTTACGCTCTCCCATCCGCCGTAAACACCGTTGCAACTACACTTCCTCCACAGGAGGGCGTGTCACGGAAAATCTGTTAAAGCGTCAATTCTGCCGCCGATAAACCAAACAAGAAGTGGGTTACGGATGTCACCCAATATCGTGTCGGGGAAACTTGGTTATACCTTTCAGTCATCAAAGATCTTTTCAGTAACGAAATAGTGACCTACCACATGAGTTTACGTAACGATAACGAGTTAGTTCTCCAGACGTTCAGAAATGCCTTTAAAAAGTCAAAAGACGTGTCTGGATGATCGTTCACAGCGACCAAGGATTCCAGTACACGTCTTACGCTTACCACGACATGCTGCCAAAGGTTGGCGCCCAAATCAGCATGTCTCGTAGAGGCAACTGTCATGACAACGCCTCAATGGAGAGTTTCTTCTCATATTTCAAAGGACTCTACCCTTATGATATACGAAGTTTGGTTGAGGCACAAAGTAGAATTGAAGAATATATTCATTTTTACAACAACAGAAGACCGCAACGAAAACTAAAGAAGCTGACGCCGGTTGAGTACCGACGCCAGCTTGCGGCTTGTTTTGTTTTATAGGACCAAGTTCTTGTCCCGAGCTGAGGACAAGAACTTGGTCCTATTGCCGAGTTGATGAATGTCTAATCAAGAGCCTTATGCCGAGGCAAGCGATGCGGCATATACGCCTATCGATCCGCGGCCTCCAGAGAAGCGCGAGCATTACATGCTCCACCGTCAATAGTGGAGCATGGTTTGTGCTGAACCAAGCGCGGTACCATAAGGAGCTGTAGCAGCCGGCCCAGGTGCAGTGTGTTCGCCATCTGCAGCGAGGGCTGCAAGCGCATGTTAACGACTGGGCTGAAGGTGCCGCAGAGAGGCGGGACCTCACGCTATTGTAACTGCTTCTTGATCCCGCTTAACTTTTCGGTTTGGCTGCTTCGGATCGTGCCACAGGTGAAGTTGCAGGGTTACTGGATTGAGCTTGGGGAGATCTAGGGCATACTCGCAGATGCCTAAGGAATCCGCGCCTGTAGAGTCGGCGCCGGCTGGCGCGTAAGCTCCCAGCCTTCGCGGAGCGCGTGGGCGGGAGGATGCTAAAGACGGGCACAAACATGCTGGTGCCGAACAAAACAAGTGGAGCGATACGTTGCTGTAACTGGTGAATCCGGCAGGCGGGCGCTATTTGATTCCAACCAAAGAAGTTCCTTCGTTTAATGGAGAGCCTTAAAAAAATTATTAAAATTTTTATAATAACCCTTTACATACTATAGAGGGGTAGGGTATATTGATTGTAAAATTAAGGAGGTGAGGCAATGTGATGATTTCAGAAAGTTTTAATGAAAATTGTTGTAATCACATCAATGCTGCTCATAAGACGGTGCAAGAAAAAGCCACCATTCAGATAAAGTAAAGAATAACTTAACAACAAGATTAAATCGAATCGAAGGAAATTCGAGGAATAAAGGATTAATTGAATAAGATGTGTTCTAGATAAAATTAAAGATAACTTAACGATTAGTTCAGAAGATAATAAGCCATATATTGAAAGGAATGAAAAATTATGAGTTTAGAAGCTTTAAATGAACAAGTAAAAAGGGATCTTTCTTATCTTGCATTTGGGGGAGAGGACTGGGTATGCCGGGCCCACCATCCTGAGGGGCATGTCTACGATGCCGTGATTATAGGAGGGGGCCAGTGTGGCTTAGGTGTGGCCTTTGGGCTTTTGCGTGAAAGAATATCTAATATCCTTGTCATCGACGAAAACGTTGAAGGATATGAAGGGCCATGGGTAACTTACGCTCGTATGATGACATTGCGTACGGCTAAACATTTGATATCCATTGATCTTGGAGTTCCTTCTCTGACATTTCGCTCCTGGTGGGAAGCGCAATTTGGACCACAAAGTTGGGAGGACATCGATAAGATTCCACGGAACGATTGGATGAACTATTTACGTTGGTATCGAAAGGTTCTTAACTTACCTGTTGTTAATGAGGTAAAGGTGAAGCTTATTGAGCCTACAGGGGAAAATGTTTATCGACTGCATATGGAAGGAGCGGGAGCATCTTCTCAACCATTGCTGGCCCGCAAGGTTATCTTAGCTACTGGTATTCAAGGCGGAGGGGAATGGCACGTACCATCTATGATTTCCGAAACATTACCTCGTCACCTCTATGCACACACCTCAGAAGACATTGACTTTAAGGCCCTAAAAGGCAAGAAGGTGGCCATTTTAGGCGGTGGGGCCTCAGCTTTTGACAATGCCAATTTTGCATTATCTGAAGGCGTGGGGTCGGCTCATGTGTTTGTTCGCCGCACGGAGATGCCGCGCATTAACCCACTTCGACAAATGAGGGTATCAGGTCTAATTGAACGTTTTCATGTTTTATCTGATGCTGATAAATATTCCGTTATAGCCCATTACTTTAAGCATCAACCTCCTACAAATGACACATTTGAACGTGCAGCTTCACATCCAGGCTTTACATTACACTTAGGTGCACCATGGCTTAGCGTACAGCATGAAGCAGAGAAGGCTGTTGTCACTACTCCACAAGGTAATTTCACTTTTGACTTTCTAATCATTTCCACTGGTCTTGTGACTGATCATTCTTTACGTCCAGAGCTAAAGCTTTTCGAACACCATATTGCACGTTGGGGCGACTATTATCATGCACCTTCTGAGATCGCCAACCATAGGCTTGATGCGTATCCTTACCTTGACTCTGGCTTTACTTTCACATGCCGGGACAAAAAGGATACAAAGCTTCTTCATGGGCTTTTTGTTTTTAACTATTCAGCTATAGTTAGCTGTGGTATCTCAGCCTCTTCGCTCCCTGGAATGAGATATGGGATACCTAGACTCGTTTCAGCTGTAGCAGACCAACTGTTCTCTGATAATCGGAAGGAGATTCTGAAAAACTTCTATTCTTATGATGAAGCTGAATTCGTTGGAGAATGGACAAAGACTTAGTTTCCTATTCAACTATTGAAGGGAGGATAGGCAATTGGGGAAGGTCTTTACAAAATCGAAATGTGCCTTACTATTATTAGTCTTGATTTGGGGTGGAAGTTGGCCAATCTATAAAATGGCTGTGCCTTATACGCCCCCGTTATTATTTGCAGGTATGCGTACCGTAATTGGGGGCCTTATCCTTGCAGCTCTTATATATAAAATGAGGAACAGGATCAACTGGCGTGAAAATTGGTCGAAATATTGTATTTCAGCATTCTTTAATACGATTCTCTTTTTTGGGTTACAGACAGTAGGGCTTAGTTATTTGCCAGGAGGATTGTTTTCCGTGCTTGTCTATTTTCAGCCCGTTCTACTTGGATTGTTTGCTTGGATTTCGCTTGGAGAGTACATGTCGCTGTTTAAAATTATGGGTATGATTATCGGATTTATTGGAATTGTAGTTGTCAGTGTGGACGGATTAACCGTTCATGTATCGAGCATTGGTATTGTCTTAGGGTTGCTTGTGGCATTTAGCTGGGCACTTGGTGTGGTTTATGTGAAGAAGGTGAGCAGCGAAGTAGATGCTTTCTGGATGGTGTCTTTGCAGTTTATCATTGGTGGAGTTATTCTAATAGGTACTGGAACCATTGTTGAAAGCTGGTCAGCAATTGAATGGAATGGTAAGTACCTTCTTGGACTCGGATACGGCTCCACTTTCGGCATTCCACTGGCCTATATCATTTACTACAAACTTATTCATGCTGGAGAGGCAAGCAAAGTCGGGACATTCACGTTTCTTGTACCGATCATTGCCGTAATCATCAGTACGGTGTTTTTAGATGAACCGGTAACTTACCGCCTTGTCGTAGGGCTGTTATTAGTAGGTGTAAGTATTTATTTCGTGAATTATCGCGGGAAAAAGGTGAATGCTTCATTATTCAATAGAGCGCAGGAAAAATTTAATACGAAAGATGTCGGATGAAGCCTACCACCAAAGGACATTTTTGTGTGAGTGTGACTGTGGCAGTAATGTTACGGTACGTATGCCTCATTTAAGAAATGGGCATACAACATCTTGCGGATGCTATCAATTCTAGGTGAAATTTTTGGGAAACTAGAAGTCATAGAAAAGACTAGTCATAAATCGCCAAATCCAAAGGATCGTAAAGTACGATGGAAATGTAGATGCGAATGCGGAAATACATGTATAGTTTCTTCTCAAAACCTTCTATCAGGAAGGACAATATCTTGTGGTTGCATACTCAATGAATCAATTAAGTATGCTAAAAGCATTCTTCACGATGAATATACTGTTGATGGTGTTGTTGTTCCTAATCTCACTCGCAAGCGACGTTCCGATTATAAGACTGGGCATAAAGGCGTGACCGTAAGTTATAACAAAAATGGGGTTGCCTCATACAAGGCTATGCTTGGATTCAAAGGGACTAATCATTATCTAGGGCGACATAGTACCTTTGAAGACGCAGTGAGAGCACGTCAAAAAGCAGAGGAGCAATATTTTAAACCATTTGTAGATAAGCTTAATGACGCACAGCATGAAATAAAGTGAATAGGGAGAGTGTATTACATGCGAAAAATTGTATGGACAGAGTCTGTAAAATAGATTGTGTAAACTCCAAAACCTACTAAAATGGAAGTAGAAGAAAGGTTGTGGAGAACACATGGGACTGTGGACGAAAGAGCAACTGCGAGCATTTATCAAAGAGAATAATCTGGTCACCGCTCAGGATGCGCAAAATGCCCTGAAAGACCTCTTTGCCGAAACGATCCAGGAAATGCTGGAGGCTGAGATGGACACGCATCTGGGATACGAAAAGCATCAGACCAAGAATAAGGCAACGACAAATAGCCGGAATGGAAAAAGCCGTAAAACCATCACGAGCGAATACGGTGAGCAGGAAATCACCGTTCCACGCGATCGTCATAGCGATTTCGATCCGCTCGTTGTCAAGAAGCACCAATCCAACGTGACGGGGATTGAAGACCAGATTATTGCGCTCTACGCCAAAGGAGTAAGTACGCGAGATATCCAAGACCACCTAAACAACCTGTACGGAATCGACGTCTCACCGACGCTCATTTCCAACGTGACTAACAAAATCATGCCACTCATTAAGGAGTGGCAGAATCGGCCGCTTCAGAGTGTATGCCGTTGTCTTTCTTGATGCCATTCACTTTAAGGTGAAGCAAGAAGGCGCTATTGTCAACAAGGCTGCGTACATGGTCATCGGCATCGATCTTGACGGTAACAAGGACGTGCTGGGCATGTGGATCGGCGAGAATGAGTCCGCCAAGTTTTGGCTCAGCGTACTCAATGAGTTGAAGAATCGTGGTGTACAAGACATTCTGATCACCTGTGTGGACAACCTGACCGGCTTCTCTCAGGCCATCACGGCTTGCTATCCACAGACCGAAATTCAGAAGTGCATCATCCACCAAATCCGTAATTCCACGCGCTACGTTTCCTATAAAGACCTCAAGAAGGTAACGGCGGATCTTAAACCGATTTACAAGGCCACAACGGAAGAAGCTGCTCTTGTTGAGCTCGATCGCTTCGAAGAAATCTGGGGAACAAAGTATCCACTCATCGTTCGTTCCTGGCGTAACAATTGGGCGGAGTTAGCAACCTTCTTCAAGTATCCTGCGGAAATTCGAAAGCTTATCTATACCACGAATATGATCGAAAGCTATCATCGTCAGCTGCGCAAAGTAACAAAGGGCAAGAGTATTTTTCCGTCGGACGAAGCTTTGCTCAAAATGCTCTATCTCTCGACGATGGATGTTGTTCGCAAATGGACGGGGCGTGTACAGAATTGGGGGCAAATGCTGCTCCAGTTCTCTGTATTCTTTCCAGATCGGGTCGGTCAACATTTACGCTAAGGAGTTAATCCCCCTCCGAAGGGGAGTTTCTTATAAATGAGTTTACACATATTTCTTGACAGACCCTATGGACAGGAGATTTAGATGTGCTTTGAACTAAAATATTGCCGAACTGGCAAGCTTATGCTTCAAAACAACAGCGGCAACATTATGCTTCAAACTTCAGCACTACATATTTATCTTCAAAAGAAGTCACTAAATAGAGACTACTGCAAAACGAATACAGTTAACGTCTATTTGCTCGATCTGATGTACACGGGTTTCTTATCAGCATCCAACGCTGCTTGCAATACCGTCTCTTTGCCTTTAACAAAATAATAATCTTTAAAAAGGTTGTCCCACTTCACTTCACATCCCGAAATATCGATATTGAATAATTCCTTGGCAAGCGGAGCGACCACTTCCTTTGCATCTTTTTCCGTAACCTCTTGGTTGGTCGTTACCTTTTTTCTTGTATTATAAAATACGTTCAAGACCTTTCCCTTTTTTGCTTCCATCTGAAGTGAAACATCGTTATCCTTAAGTGATAACGTTTGAACTTTGTCACCTTTAGAATAAAGTTGAGCTTCTGTGATTTCAAAATCATGATCAAATGCCGTTTTCATCGCTTTTGCTGCCGTTTCCAGCGACTTTGAATCGAGCTCTTCCTTGGCAAGCTTTATTAAAACTCTACTCTCAAATTCCGCCTTACCCGATGCTTCCCAATGTGCCTCAAAATCCTTCCCTGTCAACCAATACGAAAAATAATCATCTTTTAGTTTTTCATTTTTACCATCATAAAGGCGACTCAGAACCACTTCTTTATCAAGGACGTATGTTTTCTTCGCGTATGCACTTTTCAGTGCTTTCAGGATCTTCTCCTGATCCTGTTTGCTGATTTTATCGATTGGGATCGTTCCGTTGATCTGCCTTACTTCTCCTTTTTTATAATCGAAGTAGACGACATATTTTCCATCAATCGATGTAACCTTTGCATCTGTAGCAAATGTAGTCTCGGCAGCCTCCTGCAACTTTATCTCTTTCTCCGCGAATTGCTTTACCGCTTTTTGCAGCTTGGCCGCCAGCTTCTGGTCGATCTGAACCTTCTTATTATCCGTTTGCTTCTGCGCTTGTGCAGCCTCGGCTCCTGCAGCAATCGGGCCTGCCACGGCAACTAACATACTGGGTACGATCATAGACGCTAGAATTGCTTTTTTTAAATTCATACTAACCCCTCCTACATATTCTCATTGCGTACCACTGTTGTATCGCCTACAATATATAACAGTTTCAACCCGCTCATTTGTGACATCATATCTCTAACACTCTGAATTCATTATCATATACGCCATGAGATTGGTGATACGGATCAACATTTTTAGACAAATACACAAAAAAATCCACCGACATATGGAAGCCAGTGGATTATTCGATACTGAGTCAAAATATAATTAAATGGTTCATTTGCAACGTTTATTTAGATTTCACTTCCATATCTGCTACATAACCGTCGAACTGCGCATCAGCAGCTTTCCCGGCGCATATGTATACAATCTTTTTATTCGCATCGAGCGCTGCTCTCACATTCATGCCATTTTTGCTGGTGAAATAATAATCCTTCCTGTGTTCATCCCATTTTACGCTATGTCCATTCATGTCGATATTAAATAATTTCTTCGCTAACGGGGCAACCGCTTCTTTCGCCTCTTTTTCTGAAATTCCCTTATGATCTCGTACTCTTATTCCAAGCTCATTGTACATGCCTTTTATTTCTCCTGTATTGGGATCCGCATAAACCGTAACTTTGCCGTCATGAAATACCCACGCTGCCTCTGCTTTATTTTTCCCATGAGCCGTTATTGGGAATACATTAACTGCAAGCTGAGCACTTGTCATTTCAAATTTATGTTGAAACGCCGTCTTAGCAGCAGCTATAACTGTTGGCAGCAATTTCGGATCAAGCTCTTTCTTATCAAAATCAATACGGAGATAATGAATTATCATATGACCATCATCATCAAAATCGATTGAGGAAGTGGAGAAATCTTTTCCTTTCAATTCGTACCGTTTCTCCTTAGATAGCTTTACTCTGTCAAGAGGATTATATGCTCTAACGTTTAGTTTACGCACCCAAACTTCTTGTTCAAAGGCGTACTTCTTCTTTGCATACTTTGCATATTTCGCATCTATTACTTTCAACCACTTTAAGACTTCTTCTTGATGCTGCTTGCTGATTTGGTCGATCGTGGTTTGGCCGCCTACCAACAAGATAATTTCCTTATCCTTAAGACTGTCAAATTGTACACAATATTTTCCATCTACCGATCGAACTTCTGCCAGACCCTTATTATAAATTAATTCACGCTTGCCCACCTTCTGCAATTCAACATCTTTCCCGGCAAATAATTTTATCGCTTGATTCAGCTTTTCAGCAAGCTTCGGATCTATTTGAATCGTCCGGTGATCCGATTGTTTCTGTTCTTGCGCCTTGGCCCCCGCAGGAATCGGGCCTGCCAATGTAGTCAGCATGCTGGATACGACCAGTGTTGCGACGATTGCTTTTTTCAAATTCATGATAAATCCTCCTATGTAATTACTTGAATATAAAATCGATTAGATATTTTAGCGTAGGAATTGGTAAATAACCACATAACATTCCATTAACATCAATTAAGAACACGTTACTATTCCTTAAGGCTTCTTACCTGACGCTGCTCGCGCTTTTATAAGCAACTCTTGCGCCTTGGCCTCCAATACGGCAGCCGCTTCATCCACTGACTTCTTGTTATCGACAACGGCTTGCAGCTCTTCCCGCAGCGGCTCATCGAACAGCGTGAAGAACTTGAATGGAACACGACCGCTCTGCCGTATGGAGTCAGCCTGCTTGATCTTCAGCATATAGAACGCTTCCATGCTCTTGCCCTTGAATTCCTTCACATATCCGGTACGCGAAGGCAAAGTGCCGTCCATCGTTTTCGAACGGGCATGAGCCATTTCCGGGCCGCACACGAACTTGACGAATTCCCAGGCAGCTCGCTTATTAGACGAGTCGGCGGCAATCGCAAAGAGAGAGTCAAGGTACACGCCTGTAGATTCATCCGCAGGATCAATCGGTACCGTGACAGCTTCCCACTCTACCGGCGCCTTATCCGTGTTAAATCCGACTTCTCCCGCATGGGGGACACCTTTGAACGTCATCGCGGCCACGCCGTCGTCGAAGAGGTTTTGCGACGAATCGAGTTGAGCTACGGGGTCGAAATATACCACATTGTTGCGTACTGCATCCGTAGCCAGACTCATCGCCTCTTTCCAGCCTTTGGAATTAATGAGTACCTTCTCTCCCTTCGGATCGAACAGCTGCAATCCGTAGGTCTTGGCGATATCGTACATCAAGTCGCCAACACCTCTCAAGTCATCAAGAAAAACGCCGCGCACCGGACGATCGCCGTGTTTGATATTGGAAAATCTTTCACCTAGCTCGAAAACCTCCCGCCAGGTCATCTTGTTCGTTGGCGGATCGATCTGATTCTCCCGGAACAATGCGGTGTTATAGCGCAAAGCCTTAATGTAGACTGCAGGAGTCAGCCCATATAGCTTGCCGTCGCCTAAATTTTTGATCACATCGATCAGTCCCGGCATGAACCCTTCGATATCATAGTTGTTCTGCCGAATCGCTTCCTCTATGCCGTACAGCTTCCCATTGGCGGCGAATTGCTCAAAATTTTGCTGATCCAGCAATAGCACATCTGCTCCAGAGCGCTCCAACAACTTCCTTACTTCTGAATCATATTCATCTGGTATAATCATTTTCCCGAGATTTTTCAGTACCTGAATTATAGGGATGACTTCAACTTCAATTTGCGGGTAGTTCATCTTAAAATATTTTCCATAATCCAGGTCAAATGCTCCCTTTTTATTCAGCGCAGTTTGCAATGAACCCTAACATCTAATTCCCCACCATTAACCCTGAGCCACTCAATATGATGTACACGGGTTTCTTATCAGCATCCAATGCTGCTTTCAATACCGTCTCTTTGCCTTTAACAAAATAATAATCTTTAAATAGGTTGTCCCACTTCACTTCACATCCCGAAATATCGATATTGAATAATTCCTTGGCAAGCGGAGCGACCACTTCCTTTGCATCTTTTTCCGTAACCTCTTGGTTGGTCGTTACCTTTTTTCTTGTAATATGACTTACGTTCAAGACCTTTCCCTTTTTTGCTTCCATATGAAGTGAAACATCGTTATCCCTAAGTGCTAACATTTGAACTTTGTCACCGTCAGAATGAAGTTGAGCTTCTGTGATTTCAAAATCATGATCAAATGCCGTTTTCATCGCTTTTGCTGCCGTTTCCAGCGACTTTGAATCGAGCTGTTCCTTGGCAAGCTTTATTAAAACTCTACTCTCAAATTCCGCCTTACCTCATGCTCTCCAATGTGCCTCAAAATCCTTCCCTGTCAACCGATACGAAAAATAATCATCTTTTAATTTTTCATTTTTACCATCATAAAGGCGACTCAGAACCACTTCTTTATCAAGGACGTATGTTTTCTTCGCGTATGCACTTTTCAGTGCTTTCAGGATCTTCTCCTGATCCTGTTTGCTGATTTTATCGATTGGGATCGTTCCGTTGATCTGCCATACTTCTCCTTTTTTATAATCGAAGACAACGACATACTTTCCATCTACCGATTTAACCTGCGTCTCTGTATTAAATGTAGACTCGGCAGTATCCTGCAACTTTACCTCTTTCCTCGCAAATTGCTTTACCGCTTTTTGCAGCTTGGCGGCCAACTTCTGGTCGATTTGAACCTTCTTGTTATCTGTTTGCTTCCGCTCTTGCGCAGCCTCGGCTCCTGCAGGAATCGGGCCTGCCTCGGCAACTAACATACTCGATACGATCATAGACGCTAGAATTGCTTTTTAATGTTTATTTTATTTCCTCCTATAATGGAACACCTGATAGCTATAATGCTAATGAATGGAATAGAACTTAACCACGAAACTTTATATGAATAAAAATTAAGAAAATATTAATGTTTGGATAGAATTATCGGAGCACATAAAAAAAGCACCCTTTCGGAGATCCCTGCAAAACGAATACAGTTTATGTAAAAAGCAACCCAGTACCGCGTCGGTACTGGGTTTGTTGTATACTGGGAGAAAAGGGAAAGCGAGATGAGAGGATTTGCTACAGCCAGCCAAACAATTAACCGCATCGTTTCATGCGGAGTTATATAAACTTGTACCATAAAACCACCTGCTTCAAAAAATACATACCACTGTAGATTTTGGATTTATTCATGAACTAGTAGAGCATTCTTACTGTAAGTATTATGGGAGACCGGCAAACGAACCGGAATTACTTTTTCGTTTGTTGTTCTTACAGATCCTGTACAATCTCTCGGATGAGCGAATCATACAGGAAGCTCAAGTAAATCTGGCATACAAATGGTTTATTGGGATCAATCGAGAAGACCCGCTTCCAGATGCGTTCACAGTTGTCACGGTTCCGAAATCACCGCTTGGGAGCCAATCAAGTTGAAGATGTGCTGAAACATGTGGTTGGCCAGTGCATGGAACAGGGATTGGTGAAAAGCAAATCCATCATTATGGACGCAACACACACGCAGGCAGGCAGCCAAAAGCAACGACCGCTCGACGTATTGCGTGGTGCAGCCAAGCGACTGTTTCGAGTTGTCACCAAACATCATCTCAAGCTAGAGAAGAAACTCCCTAAGCTACCATCCGTCAAAAGTGAGCAAGCGGATGCCGAGCAATTCATGCTGGCCTACTTGGCGCAGCTTGGCCAGACGGTAGAGGAGCTCTTGCCGGATCATGAAGGTGCGGTGAGCGATAAACTTGGCATCGCTAAGCAGATTGTCGAGGACGATCCTACTCTCATATAAGGGGATTCTCTCAGCCATCGACCCAGATGCGCGCTTCGGCTGGAAGAGCAGTTCCAAATCGTTTTTGGGTACAAAGAACATATTGCAATGACGGAAGAAGAAATCATTACCGCCCTAGAGGTGACACCGGGAAGCACCGACGACGCTAAGCAATTGGTGGCGTTGCTCGAACAGACAACAGCAAATGGCATAAACGTAAGCGAAATCATTGCGGATACCGCATATTCCGGTAAACTAATTTAGCGAGAATGAAAAAGGAAAACATATCGCCTGTTGTTCCACTGAACCCCATCGTTCACGAGGGAGGCCAGCGTCAGGGAGGATTACAACAAGGACGCCGATTTCGTCGTCTGTCCGGCTGGCGAGCGAAGTAAGCGAAAAGCGATTCAAGGTAGACCAGTGGAGACAGTCGCTCTCTCGTGTATTACTTTGACGTCGAGAAGTGCAAGACGTGTCCGATGCGTGAAGGATGTTACAAGCCAGGCGCCAAGAGCAAAACCTACTCGATTCGAATCATCGCCGAACATTTCAAGGAACAGATCGAGTTCGAATTAAGCGATGCGTTCAAGGAACGAATCAAGCGTAGACCAATCATTGAACATAAAAATGCAGAAATGAAAAGATTCCACGGTATGGACACGGCTAAATATCGAGGTCTCTTTCGTATGCGAATACAAGCCTACCTCACCGCGTTCGTTGTAAATGCAAAGCGGATGGTAAAGCTAATAGAGCAAAAGCAGCCTACTCCTAAGGTGAGGATAGACTGCTTTTTTCTCTCATGGGACTCTTTTTTTCATTTTTTGGCTTTCACCTCGATAATATTGAGGCTTTTGCAGGGATCTCTAAATAGCGGCTTCTTTTTTTATCTCCACGGGTGAATGCGTTAAATATTGATTTTATCTAAAAATAAACTTTGTAACAAATTAATAAATTTTGTAACTAGACAGACTTTGTATTTAATTAACAAAGTACATGTTTCAGGCACTAGTTTTTGCACATAAAATATGCAGTCAAAAAACACGTTAATATTGATGAACTTTTAGAATGTCGTAAGAAAGGGTGTGTTTATGGTTGTCGTTTGGTATTACCCATTAAACGCACTTCCTCCTTCTTTAATCCCACCAAAGGGTTGTAAGAGTATTTTTCCTATAATACCTTCGAGAATTCTTATAGGAGTCACCGGAGCCACTGGCACTACAGGAGCTACTGGATCAACTGGAGCCACAGGTGTTACTGGAGTAACCGGAGTGACTGGAGCCACTGGAGCAACTGGCACAACTGGAGTTACTGGAGTTACTGGAGCCACTGGAGTGACTGGAGTCACCGGTGCAACAGGTATTTTTCAACAGTTTCAAGTATCTGAGAATAATCCAAACACCTCTGGTAGTTCAGCAATTGCAATAAGCAGTGTGGCAACAACCTTAAAAACAATAACGATGACAGGAGTACCTACAGGAAGCCGTATTTGGCTAACAGGAATTGTTGGCTGGCAAGATACCGCAGGTAATTCTATTCTCCAATTGCAAATTCTGCGTGGTGCAATCGTTATTTTCAGCATTAACGAACATGGTATTGGAAATCGCTTTGGTTCAACAAGTATTAACCACGTTGATCTTACTCCTGGTACTGGTAGCGTCGTATATTCATTATCAGCATTAACTACAGTTGGTACAGCTAGCGCAGTTGGAGCGATTACTCTGACAGGTGCGATAATACAACCTTAATAAATTTGAATAGTTTAGATGGAGTAAAGAAAATGTTATATTAAATTCAAGGATTACAATTAATAATGATCAATAAAAACATAAAAATAGTGATTAAGAAGCAGATAAAATAAGTTTGGTATAGAAGTACAGATTCAATACATCATCTTTTGTTACAAAAAAGTGCCTGTGATCCATATTGGCAGAGTCTGTAAAATAGATTGTGTAAACTCCAAAACCTACTAAAATGGAAGTAGAAGAAAGGTTGTGGAGAACACATGGGACTGTGGACGAAAGAGCAACTGCGAGCATTTATCAAAGAGAATAATCTGGTCACCGCTCAGGATGCGCAAAATGCCCTGAAAGACCTCTTTGCCGAAACAATCCAGGAAATGCTGGAGGCTAAGATGGACACGCATCTGGGATACGAAAAGCATCAGACCAAGAATAAGGCAACGACAAATAGCCGGAATGGCAAAAGCCGTAAAACCATCACGAGCGAATACGGTGAGCAGGAAATCACCGTTCCACGCGATCGTCATAGCGATTTCGATCCGCTCGTTGTCAAGAAGCACCAATCCAACGTGACGGGGATTGAAGAACAGATTATTGCGCTCTACGCCAAAGGAGTAAGTACGCGAGATATCCAAAACCACCTAAACAACCTGTACGGAATCGACGTCTCACCGACGCTCATTTCCAACGTGACTAACAAAATCATGCCACTCATTAAGGAGTGGCAGAATCGGCCGCTTCAGAGCGTGTATGCCGTTGTCTTTCTTGATGCCATTCACTTTAAGGTGAAGCAAGATGGCGCTATTGTCAACAAGGCTGCGTACATGGTCATCGGCATCGATCTTGACGGTAACAAGGACGTGCTGGGCATGTGGATCGGCGAGAATGAGTCCGCCAAGTTTTGGCTCAGCGTACTCAATGAGTTGAAGAATCGTGGTGTACAAGATATTCTGATCACCTGTGTGGACAACCTGACCGGCTTCTCTCAGGCCATCACGGCTTGCTATCCACAGACCGAAATTCAGAAGTGCATCATCCACCAAATCCGTAATTCCACGCGCTACGTTTCCTATAAAGACCTCAAGAAGGTAACGGCGGATCTTAAACCGATCTACAAGGCCACAACGGAAGAAGCTGCTCTTGTTGAGCTCGATCGCTTCGAAGAAATCTGGGGAACAAAGTATCCACTCATCGTTCGTTCCTGGCGTAATAATTGGGCGGAGTTAGCAACCTTCTTCAAGTATCCTCCGGAAATTCGAAAGCTTATCTATACCACGAATATGATCGAAAGCTATCATCGTCAGCTGCGCAAAGTAACAAAGGGCAAGAGTATTTTTCCGTCGGACGAAGCCTTGCTCAAAATGCTCTATCTCTCGACGATGGATGTTGTTCGCAAATGGACGGGGCGTGTACAGAATTGGGGGCAAATGCTGCTCCAGTTCTCTGTATTCTTTCCAGATCGGGTCGGTCAACATTTACGCTAAAGAGTTAACCCCCCCTCCGAAGGGGAGTTTCTTATAAATAAGTTTACACATATTTCTTGACAGACCCTCGAAACCCAAACCGCCGCAACAGTAATGTACGGTATACTCCGGGCTCCATGGTTTCAGAACCGGGGCTTTACCGATGCCCCGGTACCAATTTCGAGCGGACAAGCTGCCAGAATAATTCCCGACCGGCGGGCAGGATCTCCTGATACAACTAAAGGTTTATCCTTGTATTCGGGATGGGCAGCCTTCTAGACAGTCAGCAAGCCACTTAGAGTGTCGGAAAAAAAGCAACCTGAATACGGCAAGAGCATGCTTTAAACGAACTTAGAGATCTTTTGTCAAAAGGTATTGAAGAGATATCAACTGCTGATAAAACGACTACATGGAGCAGTTTGCCGGTGGCAGCTGCTCCATGTATTTGTTGATGCATTTATGCGTGGTGACGGAAAAAAATTACCACCGCCTGCAACCATTTCTTAATCTACTAGTAGTAAGTTTAAGCGCGTAATAAGCGACTGTTCAACTAACCTTTAAATTCACTAAAGATTGTTAGCCGCGCGAACATTACGAGATAATAGGCATCGGAATGATAGATATGAGACGACGAGTAGTATAGAGACGATTATAAATAATACAGCGCCACTTGTCTAGATGAATACGATACCGCCTAAATAAGGTCCAATGGAACGAGATATATCCCAATGTGTTCCATGAATTGAGAAATATAGCCCTCGATCCGTAACTGGTGCAATACCAGCGACGTACTGATGAAGCCTGGAAAGTCCTAAGCTTTCTCCGATTGTCATCGTCAATTGAGCCACCAGTAAAGGCCACAACACGGAGGCGAACCCGTATAAAAGTGATGTCATGGTATAACAGAGACAAGTGATTAACATGATGGTTATGAGCAACATATGCTCCGTTTTTTTGATAAGCCAGACTTGCAGTCCAACAGATAGGCAAGCTTTTACGGTAGCCAGAATAGCGATCACAGACAAGTGATCGGTAAAGATAGCTTGAGCATGTATACGAAAAGTTGTTTCTGTCTGTGCATAAAAGAAACTGATTGGTAATGTACACAGCATAAGAAGTATTACGTGTTGGTGAAGGAATACGAACTGTTTTGTTCGTCTGAATACAGATCGTGACTTATCTATAGAACGATCGGTCTGAGAATCTTGAACAACGACCGTTGCCAAAGGTTCATTCAGGTGATTTAGCGGTGCAGTCTCATGGGTGGTCTTCCAAAATACAAGCAAGTAGATGAGGAGCGAACATGCTTGCAAACCGAATACGAGAGCGGGCTCTAAGACAAATACCAGCAAACCGAGTACAGGACCAAGTCCTTGCCCGATATACCCCAAGGTGTTTAATACACCATATACTTCCGCACGCTTCTCATCCGGGACGATATCGGCAATCTGAGCCCGTTCTGCCGGAATGTAGAAGGACTGGCCAATTCCATTCAGGATATATAAAAATGCGAATAACCAAACTGAATCAGCAAGCATAAATCCGGTCATCGCTCCTATTGTAAGAATAAGGAAAACATGATGATGGGCTTTCTCCCGTAACGATCCGTAATACTGCCGCCTGCGATCGTAACTACAATCTCTGCTAAAGGTTGCAATCCGACGATAATCAAAGGCAACAGAACGGAACCGTCCAACTTCTCGTATAAGTACAAGAGTAGAAAGGGCGCTAGATGGGTTCCCGGCATAGGAAGAGGGAATCGCTCTCAGCTATTTTTTCTAGTGGAATTGGGAAATATCTATCAAAAGATTGCAAAAGAACTTGTCTACCAAGGAAAAATTAAAGAAGCACTAGCGCTTCATCATACCTATAAAAAAACGCTTCCTCTTGCCCATGAACAGTTCCAAAATTGGTTTGACACACAGTACTGGTTTGATCGGTTTGTTTGTAGTCCACATTTGTCCATTATGCAAGAACAAGCTGCTAGACGATCCCAGATGAATGGCAGAAATAATTTAATTGGGACAGGCCCATTCCGTTTAGTCCGAAATGATGAATCGATGGTTGTGCTGGAGGCTTTTTCATCCTATTTTCGTGAGCGAGCTTTGCTTGATAGAGTCGAGATTTGGATCGTACCAACTTACGAAGACACGATAGATAGCCAGGAGAGCACCTACGATCTGCAAAGTGTCCCATCCGTAGATCAAGATGCGTCATGTCAGGTAGGAATAGAAGGGGACAGGCGAACTGCACGTATGGAGTGTAATATTACTTTTCTCAGCTTTCAGCAGATGAGTGAAGGTGTTCTATCCTCTCCGTATTTCAGACAAGCTCTTTCTCTGATTCTTGATGCCAAGCATTTGATTTTAGAGGTAGGGGGAGAACGTGCAGAGACCACCGATCGTTTCTTCTCACGTGAACTCCTTGGGATGGATGGGAGCGAAGTGGGTCGTATAATGGGCGGTAACGTCGGTGCCGTAATGGACGGTAACGTCGGTGCCGTAATGGACGGCGATTTGGATGCATTTATCGATGGATATTTGCGTAGTCTTATTCTAGCAATAACGATTAATGGATTGAATAGGTAATGTGATGAATTGTAAAAGAACATATGAGGAGCGGGGACCTAGTTTTCCCGTTCCTTTATTATGTAAAATATATTGTCTCTAGAAGTTGCGTCCTATCCTTTCTTGGAGCGGAAGCGGAATAATGACCTTGTCCGAGGGATCGGAATCATCCATTGCAAGAGAAGGCGCAGGCTTACGAAAACCTTTGGTCAAAAACAGCAGTATGACAAAGCCGAGACTGTTCCATACGGCTCCCAGAACTAAAGCGATATGACTGATGTTGTACCACATAAGCGCAATGAAGAGAATACCGAGCAACGGCAGAAGGACATATTGAAGGATTCCTTTAACGGAATGGTTCCTTTGCTTGAAATAGTAATGTCTTATTACACATAAATTTACAAATGTAAATGCAATGTATGCCCCGAAGCTGATGATCGAGGCCACTTGATCCAGTGTCAAGAACAGTGAGAGCAGACCCGCGAACACTCCGGTAAACACAATATTGAAGACAGGGATACCCGTTGTCGGATGCAGATAACCGAAAACCTTGTTCGGCAGCACCCGGTCTCTCCCCATCGCAAATAGCAAGCGTGATATGCCCATTTGGGCGGAGACACCGCCGACTAAACAGCTGGCAATGACGACGCCAAGAAAGAACGAAGAGAACAACATTCCGCCAATCGTTTGGGCAATCTCGAAGGCTACTCCGTCAGGACTGGAGAATATGGTAACGTCCGGAAATACCGTTTGCATAAAGTAAGTGAGTATCACGTACATAATTCCGATGAAAAGCGCCAAGGACAGCATGACTTTTGGAATGGTTTTCGTCGGGTTATGCGTCTCCTCAGCAAGTGTGCTTACGGCATCAAAACCGATGAAGGTGTAAGCCACAATGACAGCTCCGGACAGTAGCGATGGAGCATTAAGCGATGAGGAGTAAAAAGAATGCAAGGAAATTAGCTGCTCCTGTCCTTGAACGCTCTGATAATGAATCAACAATATAACGAACAGCACTATAGTAATGAGCTGAATGATGATCAGCAGAGTCGTAAAAGAAACGGCAATTTTCACATTAAATAAATTCGAGATAGTTATGATCGTCATAATGGTAACAACCCATATCCATAACGGTACAGAAGGAAATAAAGGTACTGATAAATGGTGACGGACAGTACGTATGTAAGGGGAAGAAATAAATAATCAATTAAAGCGCCCCATCCGACCAAAAATCCTATATTCGAATGAAACGTTTGCTGAACATAGGTGTAGGCTGAACCTGCCTTAGGATACACTTTGCTCATCTTGGCATAGCTTAGCACCGTGAATAAAATGGCTACTGTAGCAAATGCATATGCCGCCGGAACATGGCCATTGGTAATTTGGGAAGCTATTCCAAAAACAAAAAAAAGCGGAAGTAGGTACCAGTAATCCGATTCCTAGTATAAATACACTAAAGAAATTCAATGTTCGTTTTAATTCCCCATTGCTGGAAGTCATCCTGTTTCCTCCTTTTAGGAAAGGTTTTTAAAATTAATTACATTACCATCAAGAATATCTATCAGTCACTAAAAAAACTGTAACATACTATATTTACAGTTTCAAACTATATTCTGACAAGTATTGACAAATCTTCTGACAAGTATTGACAAAGTTTATGAACAGGAGTATCATTTGATAGTGTTAATTTGTCGCTTTATAACATATTAACCCTATCAATGGTATTGATGAAGATGAATATAACAAAACCTGACTGGCAATAATCGATGTTTCGGCACGTTATTGGTCATAAGGAGACATAACAAGTAGCTTGAGTAGTGCGGTGAAAAATATGGCTGGACGAGAGGGCGAAGCTATGTTTTTTTTGAAAAATGTCGAAAATTATACATGAGTAATTAGGCACAAATAAATAAGAGTAAGCGACCTATATGTAAATGGATATATAGGTCGCTTTTTTGTAGATTGAGTTACACAATGTGGAGCTTGATCAAGTAGATCATTATTGATGGAATTTATTCGAATCTTCTATCATTTACTATTAATGTGGGGGTAGAACATGACGACCTGTATTATGGAGGATGTGCGTATGATAATCGAAGTTTCAGACGTGGTCAAAAAATACAATAATATCGATGTGTTGAAAGGGGTTAATCTGAGCATACGTGAAGGTGAGATATTTGGGTTGCTAGGACCTAATGGGGCTGGGAAGTCTACGTTGATGAATACGATATTAGGACTTTTACGTTTTAACAGTGGCTCAGTGAAGATACTCGGCAAAGACTTTTCAACACATGCAACAGAAATTAAACGTAAAATTGGTTACGTTCCTCAGGAAGTTGCTGTATTTGAAACGTTAAATGCGATAGATAATGTCACTTATTGGGGCAGATTGTATGGTCTGCGAGGAAATGAGTTAGCACAAATGGTTAAGAAGGCACTGGAGTTTACTGGTCTGTGGGACAGAAGGAAATCGAAAGTGAGCACCTTTTCAGGCGGCATGAAGCGAAGGCTCAATATTGCTTGTGCGATTGTGCATAAACCGCGTATTCTATTTATGGACGAACCGACGGTTGGGGTTGATCCGCAATCACGCAATCATATCTTGGAATCTATCCGTATAATGAACAAAGAAGGCACGACGGTCATTTATACGACTCACTATATGGAAGAAATCGAAGCAATCTGTGACCGCGTTGCTATCATGGATTTTGGTCAGTTAATTGCACTTGGGACAATTGACGAATTAATCGCAGACCATATCCACGAACAGTGCCTAAGATTGGAATTCACTGCTAATACAGCGGAATCTGTCAAAGTAATCGAGTCCTTTGATGGAGTTTTGTCCTTTAGTGTTAACGAAGAGATATTAGAAATTAAACTAGACAAAGATGACAGTTGTATTCCTCTTATATTGGAACAATTAATCAAGCAACACTTTAATATAAAATATATGGCAGTAGAAAAACCGAATTTGGAAACTGTTTTCCTCCAATTAACAGGTAAAAAGTTGCGTGATTAAATCGGAAAAGAGGATATGCAATGAATATTTTGTTCCAGATGTTCTATGCGGTTAAACGGATGATCATGAATCCAAAAGCAATTTTGATTAATTTGCTTACTTATGCTATCATTATCCTCATTTTGGGTTCGGTATTCGGTAGTACATATGATATACAAAAGTCATTGGGTAAGGTCACAATAGCTTATGCAAACCTTGATTCAGGCAGGTATGGCGCTATTTTTGATGCTGTTTTACATTCAAATGATGTTACTCAGCTTGCGGAACTAAAGCCGGTTACGTCATTAGATGATGGCAAAGTTCTTATGAATAAGGATGAAGCAGATGCCATTATTTATATTCCTGATAATTTCTCTGACGATAGAGACCTCCCCCATGTCGTCAATGTCTATTTGTCAACAGATTACGGTGTACCTACGATGGTTGTTAAGAACATTGTTAGTAGTCTAACCAATTTGATGAATACGTCTAGCGTTATTTACAACATAACAGGACAAACAGAAGTCGATGCGATGGGTTCCGAACCGCAGAAGAATAATGAAGAGAATGTCAAAGAACAATCCTTAACAAGTTCAAGTTTGCAAGCGACGACTGCGATGGGGTATTACAGCATAGCGATGATACTGATGCTATTATTATACGGGCAAGAATACGGTATTTTTATGGCGTCTGAAGACTATTTGGGCACTTTAGGTAATCGAATGCGCTTGTCTGCTGTGAAACCGTATGTACAATATATTGGCAAAGCACTTGGTTTGTCATTGGTGACATTTTTCCAAGGGGTCATCTTACTCTTGTTTACAAAGTACGTATATGGTGTGGATTGGGGAAACCATATTATAGTTGTACTTCTTACTTTGTTTATATTATCCATACTCGTTACACTACTTGGGTTGATGCTGGTTATTATTACACGTGACATTCAAAAAGCACAATCATTATCCAATTTTATAACGCTGGGTGGGACTTTCATCGTTGGCGGTTTTGTAATCGTGGACTTTGGATCAGTTGCCTATCTATCACCAAGCTATTACGCCAAGACTGCTCTTTTCAATGTCGTATATGGGAATCAAGTGGAACAGGCACTTATTAATATTGGATTAATGATATTAATTTGTGTCGTATTTGTGCTTGTAAGCCTGGCTGCTTCGAGGAGGACGGTAGAATGACAATATTTCTTAATTGTATTAGACGTGTTTTCCAGAAGGGTTGGAGTTTGTTGTTTATTTTTGTTATACCGATTTTATTGACTGTTTTTTTGATTGTGGCGACATCTCAGGAAGTTCAATATAAAGTTGGGATAATAGATGAAGACAATACCTTGTTCACTCAAGATTTTATAGAACAATTGAAGGGGCAGTACGAGATTATCAATCTGACGAGCAATGATGATGTCAAAAGCATGGTTATTAATTCAGAACTAGATGGTGGGTTGCTTTTTCAGCAGGGATTCACCGAAAGCTTGTTGAATGGTGAGGACGTCTCTGTATTAATCTATGACTTAGCAGGTACTGACATCTTTGGTCCTGTAAAAGTGTATGTGTCAAGCTATGTATCTTCTGCAAAACAAATTGCAAGAGCGTCTGGAGGTGATGAGAAGATTTTTTACCAAGGCATGGACGACTACAAGAACAGCGCGTTTAACGTTACATATGAAAGTGCGCTTAAGTATGCAGGTTCAGAACGAGACGTCAGCAATGCGGTAAAATCATTAGGATTTATTGCTTCTGGTATGATATTTCTCATGACATTCTCCACCAGTTTAATCTTGCAAGATAAATTATCAGGTGTGTATGATCGTATTGCAGTTACGCCCGTATCAAGATTTAGTTATCTCATACAAAACATGCTGGCATGTTTTGTGATCGCTGCTATTCAATCCGTATTGTTACTGAGCATTATATCTAGCATAGTAGATTTTCCATTTGGGCAGACCTCTGAGCAGAAACAAGAAGTGTTGCTCGTGTGCTTGGCTTTCTCCCTTGTTTGTGTCGCTCTAGGTGTAGCAATCAGTAGATTCTCGAACACCCGCCTAATGGCTGGTTCGCTCTCGACTTTCATTTACTTTCCTATGCTAATGCTGGGGGGTTGTTTTTGGCCGAGGGAGATTATGCCTAAATTTGCGCAGCAGATCGGAGATTTTTTTCCGACGACATGGTTTTTGCAAGCAGGTAGAGATGTTATAGCCGGGAAAGGTATTGCTGCTTCTTCACAGCAACTGATATATATGCTTAGCTTTGCAGCTCTGCTTATATTTGTTTCCTTTATCGTAAGGAATGAAAAGGTAAGGACGTGATATGAACATAGAAACAATTGTGGTAGATCAAAAAAGTAAATGGTATGCAAAGACAGGTCGTAATCTATTGGATTACGACCTGTCTTAACATCCAAGGAGGGCGCGTTTATGCACAACATAGCGATCTTACTGCCAGGCATAGGATCACAATATTTAAAAATGGGGAAATCCATGTATGACAACTATGCATCAGCAAAAAGGGTTTATGATATTGCTGACGAGTGTCTAGGTTACCATCTGCGGGAACGAATTATGTACGGTGATATTACGGAATTCAATGATAAAACATTTGTGCCGGCAGCTATTTTGACAACGAGCATTGCGTTTTTTACTGTATTTCAAGACGTATTTAATAGTAAGGCGAAGTATTATGCAGGTCACAATATAGGAGAACTGTCGGCATTAGTTTGTTCAGGGGCAGTTGATTTTTCAGATGCACTTCATTTTATTGTAGAACATAGTCAAATTACGCTGTCCCAAAACGATGCATCAAATAAGGAAGAACTATCGTTTCGGTTACAGGAACTTATTGCAAAGCTGCCATTAAAACGGCATGTTAAAAACGTTGTCACCGCTGTGGATGGAAAAATATATACAGACAGTGAAGATGTTGTGAGGTTAATGTTGCAACCTTATACCCAGACCCGATGGAAAGATACGATTCGATATATGACGGACCAAGGTATCTATCGTTACATTGAAATAGGTCCTTCCAACATGTTGCGTCCTCAGGTATTAGATGTTGAGCCTGCAGCACGTGTTCTTACCATGGATTATGAAGGCGACCCTTATTATTCGACAGAACTGTTTAAGAAAAGAAAGTTATTTAATAGGACGTATTTGTTGTCAAGGATGTTAGGAGTTGCAGTTAGTGTACCAAACCATAATTTTGACGATATGGATTATCTTCAAAATGTCATTACGCCATTCAATCAGTTGAAAGACATCTATGAAAAGTACTCGTCTTCCAATGAACAACCTTCCGACTCAGATATGGCAGATGCAAGCCGCTATTTTATGCAAATTATGCATGGAAAAAAGACTGATGCAAATGAGGTAAACCTAAGACTATCCGATCTTCAGGAAGAAACTCTCATTGAAGATGTTGATATGTTCATTGATTTGAATAAGACCACGTTAGTAACAAAGGGCACACCGGTTAGTGGTATGTCTTAAGGAAGGAGTGAACAATATGATAACAACTAAAAAGACGATTGCAATGGACCTCGTTATCTCCATGTTCAAAGACGGAAGAATAGATAAAGCAGAAGCGGGTCAATTATTAAAGGGACTGAATTCGCAAAAGACACCGGTTGCCATAGTTGGGATGAGTTGGAAATCTCCTTTGTCGGATAATTATAATGACATATGGGATGTAATATCGAACAAGCGCACGTTAATACAGGCATGTCCAAAGGATAGAATAACACGTGCCGCACAATTATTGGGTGGATTAGATACAGATGAGCGTAATTATCATTATGGTGCCATCTTATCAGATATCGATCAGTTTGATTATGAATTATTTGGTATATCGCATGAAGATGCATCATTAATGGAACCTAGCCATAGAATCATGCTTCAAGTTGCTTACCGGGCACTTGAAGATGCGGGGTATCTTAGCACAGACCGCAGAAATGAGATTACAGGTGTGTATATCGCCGCTAATTTTACTGCTAACCAAATAACTAATTATCTTAAGTATATCGATAATATTAACATGAAATCGTATATGTTGAATTGGACAAGCTTTCTTGCAACACGCCTTTCAAATCAATTTGATTTACGAGGGCCTTCAACGGTGATTGAGAATAGCTGTGTTAGTGGTGCATTAGCGCTTTATGAGGCTTGTAATTTGCTTGAAACGGGTAAAATTACGTCAGCACTTGTCGGGGGAATCAATATTTCGCATTTGCTTGATAAAAGAACAGTATTGAATGAAGTTTTTCATCATGCGCCAGATATTGCGAGTAAAGGCTATGATGATGAGCCTGGAGGTAACTATGTAGGAGAAGGAGCAATCGCCTTGTTTTTAAAGCCGCTTGATAAGGCTGTGGCGGATCAAGACCGGATACATGGGATTATCAGGGGGATACATACAAATAACAGTGGTGGGGTGACCGTTGACTTTCTGCAAACAAGTTCGGAAATGATTACCCAAGTCGTACAGGGAGCGCTTATCGATGCGAATCTACGACCGGAAGATATTACGTATGTTGACGGTGAAGGGTATTGTGAAAGAATTGAACAAGCGATAGAAGTTAAAGGATTGATTAATGGCTTTCAAACACAGAAAAAACAATATTGTGCACTTGGCCTATCGAGTGTGAATGTAGGCTATTCAGAAGCAATGCTAGGCTTGAGTAATGCTGTGTGTTGTTTGCTTGCCTTAAAGAATAAGCAGATACCGCCTATCTATAAATTTGATACTCCTTCCTCCTATTTGGATCTTATTAATTCGCCATTTTATATAAACGACAAATTAAAAGACTGGAAAGTTGAGGAAGGGAAAAAACGTATCGCTGCATCGTTTTCTTGTGGATATGGCGGGGGGAATGCACTTACCATATTTGAAGAGTATATTCCTGATGAACAGAATTTCCAGCCATGGATTAAAGACCACTATTTATTTTGCATTTCGGGGCACACGCTTGTTTCTCTGCAACAGACAATCAGCAAATTTACGGAATTTGTAAAGCAATATAAGGATATGGAGTCGGCTAACGTGCTTAATTTTTCCTATACGATTCTAGCACGTCGCCAGCATTATAGTCCGTATCGCCTAGCGATTGTTTACCGTACATTTGATGAGCTCTATGAAACTTTAAGTCAATGGATCGTCGATAACAGATCGAGCCGTGATATTTACTATGAAAAGAAAAGCAGAAAGAGCGTTGCAGAAAATCGTGATGTAGAGCAAGGTATGCTATCTTCTCTTGCTAGGTATGATATGCGTGAAATAGCTGAGTACTATGTGAACGGTTATACCATTGATTTTAATAGGTTGTTTCATGACGAACAACCCAGATTGATTGATGTTCCAGGTTACTGTTTTACACAATCTAAATGTTGGATAGGAGGGTAGATTAGGGCGTTGATGAACGGTCTAATCAACTATGATGATGAGAAAAGCATTCTATTTTCCAGGACAAGGTTCACAGTATGTTGGGATGGGGAAAACACTATGTGAGAATTCTAAAATCGCTTCAGATGTATTTGCGGAAGCAAGTGATGCATTGTCACTTGATCTAAAGAAGTTGTGTTTTGAAGGTGATCAAGCGAATTTAACATTAACACATAATGCCCAGCCTGCGATTTTAACAACAAGTGTAGCCATGTTTCGTGTACTGATGGATAGGCACATGATTAAACCCGACTTAATGGCTGGACATAGTTTAGGTGAGATTACTGCACTCACTTGCGCAGGTGCCATTGATTTTGCTGATGCTGTAAAAATTGTGCGTAAACGGGGAGAGCTGATGCAAGAAGCGATTGCACCGGAAGCAGGTTGCATGGTGTCTGTGTTGATGCGTGATGTGGAGAAACTTGAGCATATTTGTCATTTGGTTACTCAATCAAACGAAGTGGTAAGTATCTCAAATTATAATTCACGTACGCAAACCGTTATTTCTGGACATCGTACATCTGTTGATCAGGTTGTAAATGTACTGAATGAAGAGGGGATAAAATCTGTTTATCTCAATGTAAGCGCTCCATTTCATTGTAGTATTATGCAACCTGTCGCCACGCTCTTTGAAGAAGAACTTAATAAATACCGGTTTAATAATTTTACGATACCTGTGCTTTCTAACGTAACAGCTAAGCCTTACCTTGGCAGTGAGGATATCATTCCTAATCTTACAGCGCAAATTTACACACCTGTTCGCTGGGTAGACTGCATGCTCTATGCGAAAAAATATATGATCAAGTATGGCGTGGAAGTAGGTCCGGGACACGTACTTAAAAAATTGATGAATAACATTTTCGGTGACACGCCTGTATTTGCCTATGACCATATTGAGGATATCGAAAAACTTGAAAAACACATTCAGGATAGTGCTATTCCGTTTTTGTCCAGAAGTTTAGGTATTTTTGCGGCTACCCGTAATAACAATTGGGATAGTGAACAATACCAACGAGGAGTTATTGAACCTTATAACAAGTTAAGTGCACTTCAGAGCGAGATTGAGAAGGAAGGAAGAGCTGCTACTGAAGAGGAGATGCAACAAGCTATTACGATGCTGCTAATGATGTTCAAAACGAAACAAACAAGCCGGGAAGAACAGATCGCAAGATTAAAAGAGTTATTCAGAGATTCCAATACAGAAACCATGTTCGAGCATTTTGATTACAATGCAATTACATAGAAGGGGGCTATCCAGTGGATTTGAATATGATTAAGCAAATACCGTATTCGCCATCCGATTCCGATTGTCATGAACCTTCTGTCCAGGATATAGCGATCATTGGTTTACATGCACAGGTTGGAAAAGCCAACAATGTTAAAGAGTTTTGGGATTATATCCGTAATGGAATGGATTTGATTACTGATTTTCCGCAACAACGATATGAGGATGCGGTTCGATCATATCAGTACATGCACCAGAAGGAAATACCTGAAGATTTAGGACAATCTGCTTATATGGATCGAATCGATTTATTCGATCCAAGTGTATTTAATATCTCACCTCGGGAAGCTGAATTCATGGATCCAGCGCAACGTATGTTTTTGGAGTCGGCTTGGACAGCGCTTGAGGATGCCGGCTATGGTGGCGGTTGTTTAAAAGGAAGTCCGACAGGTGTGTTTGTAGGCTATACAAGTCCGCCTGATTCCTACCGTTCGTTGCTGAAAGAGAGTGATGCGCATACGTACGGGATTTCAGTTTCTGGAAATGTGGATGCCATTATCGCAAGTAGAATTAGCTACATATTAAATCTAAAAGGACCGGCAATTAATATTGATACGACTTGCTCATCCTCTTTGGTAGCTGTGCATACGGCTTGTGAGCACATTAAAAATGGTAGCATTACAATGGCGATTGCGGGTTCTGTTCGCTTCAGAATAACACCCGCACCACAAGTGATTGAGAACAAGATGGGAATTGAGTCTTCTTCTTCGAGAACGAAGACGTTTAACTATGATGCAGACGGTACAGGCACAGGAGAAGGTGTTGTATGTTTTATCCTGAAGTCGTTACGCGATGCAGTCCGCGACCGCGATAATATTTATGCGGTTATTAAAGGGGGAAGTGTCAACCAAGATGGAGCTTCGGTTGGCATTACTGCACCAAATGCTGAGGCTCAAGAATCTGTCATAAGAGGGGCATGGAAAGACGCTCGAATCAACCCTGAGACGATATCTTATATTGAAGCGCATGGTACAGCAACAAAACTTGGTGACCCTGTGGAAATTAACGGTATAGAACGTGCGTTCAGCCGAGTGACGGACAAGAAACAATTCTGTGCAATCGGATCTGTAAAGAGTAACGTGGGTCACCTTGATAGTGCAGCAGGAGCGGTAGGGCTACTTAAAGCAGTTTTAATGCTAGAGCATAAGCAATTACCTCCAACGCTTCACTTCACAGCACCTAACCAAAAGATTAATTTTTCATCATCACCTGTTTATGTGAATGATAAGTTATGTAATTGGGAGCCGACGCATTATCCGAGACGATGTGGTGTTAGTTCCTTCGGCATGAGCGGAACAAACTGCCATCTCATCTTAGAAGAAGCCCCCCAAGTAGACAGTGCAGTACATAGTCCAAAACAGTCTCGGATAATTACGATTTCAGCCAAAAATGAACAGACCGTTCGCCGTTACATTGAGCTGTATAAGCAATACTTAACGCAAATGCCAAACTGCAATCTTGATGATTTATGCTATACCGCCAATGTCGGGAGAGTTCATTTTGAATGTCGTTTTGCGATGATTCTTCATACTCCGGAAGATCTTTTAGCGATTAATTTTACAAAAAATCTTAGCGATAACAGTTATGTCTATGGCGAACATAAAATAACGGATTCCAATATTACGGATGGATATATTGACCGCAATACGGTGCAAATACTTTCGCAAAAAGCTGCTGAAATAACGCAGCAAATTATCCATGAGTCGGACGGAGAGCAATATAAGGACTTATTAAATGCATTAATTGCACTATATGTCCAAGGCGCGACTATTGACTGGAAACAATTATATGGCAGAAAAGAACGACGTAAGTTGAGCATCCCTACTTATCCGTTCGATCACAAAAGATATTGGGTTTCGTTACCGTCTAGACAGGAAAAACAATTATTTGAATCTCGCAAAGAGAATCTTCATCCATTAGTTCATACATGTGTGTTAGATACCCATCGTATGCAAGTATATATGACAAAGATGAATGTTGAACAATGTTGGGAATTAAAATGTCATATGATAAATGGTGTTCATGTTTTACCAGGCACTGTTTTTTTTGAAATGGCAGTATTCGTAAGTACTCGGTATTTAAAACATGCTCAATTTGATATTGAGAATCTATTATATTGTGTTCCGTTTGCTTGTGGCAGGCATGAAACTCGTACGATTCATACCGTCATAAGGGAGGATCGTGATGTCATTACGGTGAATTGCTTTAGTAAAAACGATCAGGAAAGTGAATGGATCCATCATTTAGAAGTGTCTGTGCGCGCAAGAAAACATGCAGCCCCTAAAAATATGTCAATCGATATCCCTTCGATTATGGCTCGTTGTGAGGTACTGGATAAGCATACATCATTGGTACCTAAAACAATTGTAGAAATTAAGGGGAATAAGTGGAACAATCTAGCGGCACTTTATAAAAATGATACAGAACTTTTACTTTATTTCTCAGTTGATAAAGCCTTACTAACAGAATTGGATCAATATATACTGTTACCGTCTTTACTTGATCCGGCGATTAATTCTGGCAATTTGATTATTAACGATGTCTTTTTGCCGTTCTCCTGTGAACAAGCGCGCTTCTATCAACCTCTTCCGCCTAGAATGTATAGCTATATTAAGCTAAAAGAGCAAGATCGTGTAACGGAGGAGTTTGCGGCTTTTGACGTCACGCTACTGGACGAGGATGGTCGTATCATTGGGGAACTGAACAATTATGTTATTAAAAAAATCCATGATGAGGAGAACTTTATGAAGTCATCCCAACATCAGTATAGAACGACACACTGGATTGCTTGCCCTGACCCCTTTGATAAAGCGGTGAGTGTTGTGAAGGAAGACGATTGCATTCTCATAATGTATCGTCGTGAGCAACTCAATTCGTTTTTGATGTTGCAGATGCGACAGTACTTTGGAGAGCGGATGATAGCAGTAGAGTTAGGAGAGGCATGTGATTTTGATACCATTCTATCTTCATTGGCGAAGGAGAATATTAAGTATATTGTTCATATTGCTTCGCTTATGCATGAAGAGATACAAACAGTCTCACAGCTTATAACAGAGATGGAGTTGCTCTTCAAAAGCACATTTAATTTGGTAAAGGAATTACTTAACCAAGATGTTCGTCATTCAATAAACTTGGTTATATTCACCTCAAATGCAACGAAAGTAACCGGTGAGGAAGAATGGATTCAACCGTTGAGCTACGGATTGAGTGGTATGGTCAATTCGATTGGCAGAGAGTATGCGAACATTAAGACACGCGTAATAGATATTGATAACGATACATCAGCAGACGTTCTGATCGAAGACATGCTCAGCAATGAATCGTTGCATGCTGTGTCCTATCGAAGAAATATTAAATATATGCAACAACTTCACAATGTCACACAAGGAACAACCCTTGATGATGAACAAATGACGTTAATCGATAACGGGGTTTATATCATCACAGGTGGGTTAGGTGGCATGGGGTTAGCCATTGCCCAGCACTTATTCAGCCTTAACCCTACTATTCATGTCGTATTACTTAACAGAACTTATTCAAGAGATACGTTTTCGCATCTATCGGATCCTACTGATCCAATTCTGCGCAAGAAACTGGAGCAGGTGCAAAGCCTTTGGGCTCAAGGGTATTCATTGGATATTATGCAGGTCGATATTGCTAACTATGTACAAATGGATGATACATTACAGCAATTACGAGATACACATGGAGCGATCTGCGGGGTGATACATGCTGCGGGTATTGCTGGAGATGGGTTCATTATGAATAAGACATGGAAAACGTATGAATCGGTCTTAAGACCGAAAATTGCCGGAACCTGGATATTGCATGAACTGACGCGCGAGGATCCGTTAAGCTTTTTTGTGATGTGTTCTTCTTATGCCTCCATATTTGGTGCAGCAGGACAAAGCGATTATGTCGCTGCGAATGCGTTTCTGGATAGTTTTTCATATTACCGCCGTGCATTAGGGTTGCCTAGTTTGACTATTAATTGGACAGGGTGGCGTGAATCAGGGATGGCGGTAGCGAGTGGTATACGCGAAGAAGGGGTGTATGTGCGATTCCTTAATGATGAAGAAGGAGCCACCGCGTTCTGGCATGCTCTAAAAACAAAGCTGCCTCAGGTGCTGATCGGAGATATTGATTATAAAGCATTACAAATGGAACACGACAAACCCATCATCAGTGTGTTTGCGAATAGTAGCAATTATAAAGGTAACGATCAGAGTCATCGGAGTAAGGGAACTGACCCCGAGGATAAAGAGATCGTTGTGATCGGGAAGAGTATGAGCGATATTACTGACATTGAAAGAAATGTAATCTACGCTTGGTCGCAAACTCTCGGTACAGATCAAGTAGATATCCATGCTAAATTTTTTGAATCGGGTGGCAATTCATTGCTTGCTGCATATCTCCAAAAAGAACTGGATAAGTTCTACCCCGGTATCATCGTGATTACGGATATGTTTGTGTATTCTACAGTAGTAGAAATCGCGCAATATATAGAGAAAAAGACAATGAAGAGCGACAAGATAACGATTAAGGAAGAAAGCGGTAATAACATAGAGGATATGTTAGACCAATTTGTTGCAGGTGATATGAATATGGAGCAGGTACTAGCGTTGCTGAATAAGCGCAATTAATAAGGAGGGATTTAGGTATGAACACTGTAAAGAAATTTATTTTAGAACAACTCAGCATGAAGCATATTTCCCAAACAGAAGCAGTAAATTTGTTAGCGGAGCTTCAACAAAATGAAAAAGACGAATTAAATGAAATAGCAGTGATTGGTGTTGCAAACAGGTTGCCTATGTCAAAAAATTCAGCGGAGTACTGGGATAATTTGGTGAATGGTAGGTTGTGCTTTGTACCGAAACCTGAAGATAAACTTGTTTATGACGAGATGATCTTAAAGAATATTGATTTTAGCAAGTATATCGGCTATACACCTTCGCCAGAAAATTATGACAAACTTGAACAGTTTCAAGGTGGTTATATTACGGATTGGGATAAATTTGATGCCGCCTTTTTCGGGATTCCTCCACGGGAAGCGCGCTATATCGAACCTGAGCAAAGGGTATTCATGGAAGCTGCAGTGACAGCAATCGAAGATGCCGGTTATAGCATTCCGGCGATAACTAATTCGAAAATGGGTGTATTTGTCGGAAAAGATCAAACAAACTCTATCCACTATAAATACCTGACCGAAGATGATCAGATGAAACTAAGTGGATTTTGGAGTGGTATTTTAGCAAGCCGTATTAGCTATACGTTTAACTTAAAAGGGCCAGCCTTCGTCCTTGATACTGCCTGCTCTTCAGGGCTTGTTGCGATACATGAAGCGTGTAGTGCGCTTCGCAATCAAGAGTGTGATATGGCACTCGCGGGTGGGATTAACCTCGGCATCGCTGGTCAAAATATGCAAGATATTGATAACAAGCAAACATCGGATGAGGATATGAATATTATGGACTCCGTCCAATCCACGGATTATCGCGTCCGCACCTTTGATAAGAAGTGTAGTGGTACGGTGTTTTCTGAAGGTGTAGTTGTATTTTTATTGAAGCCACTAAAGAATGCGATAAAAGATGGCGATCACATTTACGGTGTGATAAAGGGGAGCTCAGTAAACAATGATGGGGCTTCAAACGGTATCACTGCTCCGAATCCACTTGCTCAGGAAGAAGTCATCATTGATGCGTGGAAAAGAGCTAACGTTTCACCTGAATCTATCAGTTACGTCGAGACACATGGTACTGGAACGTTGCTCGGTGACCCGATTGAAGTTACTGGCTTATCTAATGCTTTTTCAAGATTTACGGATAAAAAGCAATTTTGTGGAATTGGTTCTGTGAAAACAAACATTGGGCATTCGGTCGGTGCTGCCGGCCCAGCAAATCTATTAAAAGTTCTTTTATCTATGAAACACCGGATGTTACCACCGAGTCTTCATTTTGAGGAGACGAATCCATACATTAATTTTATCAATTCACCTTTATATGTAGTCGACAAATGCATGAATTGGGATAGCGGGGAAATGCCGCTGCGAGCAGGAATAAGTGCGTTTGGTTTTAGTGGAACCAATTGCCACCTTATCGTAGAAGAATATAAGGAGCCGGATTTGTTACCAGATCCGACTTCAAATAATGTACTTTCTCTATCGGCAAAAACGGAAACCGCTTTAAAAAGCTTAATTCATAACTATGAACAATTTCTTGAGAATGAACAAAATATACCGATCGGTAACCTATGCTATACGGCGAACACGGGCCGGGGGCATTATACGTATCGAATCGCTATTGTATTCAATACCCTCAAAGACTTAAGAGAAAAGCTTGCTATTCTGAACAAAAATGATTTAAAAAATATGGTTAATCATGGCATTTACTATGGAAAAAATCATGTTGTATCGGATAAGCGGCAAAGTATAAATGAAGGCGATATTTCAGCTAGTGAGTTAAATCGCATAACACAAGAAGCGCAAGAACTTGTTTTAACAGGGAGTGATGTGATTGAAAATGTATCACAACTCTCCAAGCTTTGTGAACTTTATGTAAAAGGAGCCACAGTTGATTGGAAGCATTTGTATCAAAATGGCGCATATAAGCGCGTTTCTTTACCAACATATCCATTTGATAGAACGCATTATTGGGCTGAACCGGCTACGGTGACGCAATCAATCCTTAGGAAACCGGATACTAAGATATTACATCCGCTTGTTCATCATTGTATTGTTGATTCAATGAAGCAAAGTGTGTATCTCATTAATCCCGAACTATCAAAAGAATGGGTTATTACCGACCATAAGCTTATGGGCACCGGTCTGCTGGTCGGAACGGCATTTCTTGAAATGATTAAAGAGGCTTGCCAGCATTGTTTTAACAATGCAAATATTGTGATTCAGGATCTCGTTTTTATGGCTCCGTTGCTAGCTTATGAAGGGGATAGGGATATCCATATTGTTATTACTCACAATGACGTGAATGCAGAATTTTCGTTTGTATCCAGGCAAGAGGAATCGACTGGGGACGTGTGGATAGAACATTGCAAAGGGACGGTTTGTATGCATGATGATACGCCGCCTAAACAGTTATCATTTTCAGAAATAGAATCAGATCCCGCTTATAAAAAGCTTAGTGTTAAACAAACGTCGGAAGAAAAAGAAGTGTTTTACAGTAATTGGGGTAGTGATAATTATTTTGGCGAGCGTTGGAATTCCATATTAAACTTCTTTACCAAAGCAAATGGTGATCGGGATGAAGTTATAACCGAGTTACAAATTTCAGACAAGTTTTTGTCTGATTTAGACCATTTTTCTTTCCATCCGGCATTAGTTGACGATGCAATTAATGTACCTGTTATCCGAATTTATTCGGGTGGGCTTAAATTATTGCCTTTATCGTATAAAAACTTGAAATTTTATCGCCGGGTTCCGAATCATTTTTACAGTAAGATTGCTTTGACGAAGGATACTAATACGGAAGTGTTTACGTTCCGCGCTTCACTCGTGGATATGTCTGGAAATCTAATCGCAGAGGCGGAAGAAGTCACGCTGAGGCAGATTAGCAAAATGAATGAGTTTAATAGGAATGTCTTTTATGGTATGGACTGGATGCTGCAGTCGGCAACGATACAAAAAACTCAGAATGTGCAAGGTAATATATTAGTTTTTTGTGACCAGGGTGAATATTATGCTCGTGCACTTGCAGAACGAATCCAGCCTCAAGACAGTCGGTTGTTTTTTGTCTCAATTGGCAAAGAATTTAGCCAAATTGATGAAACCCATTTTACTGTTGGTGAAGATGAGGAAGATTATGACAAACTACTTGCTGCGATTGGTGTGAATCTTTGTTCCGTATATCACTTCAGTACCGTTGACTTTACACGAACGGATGTTTCGGCGGAGCGATATGGAGAAGAATTACATCAAGGTCTCTATAGTGTGGTTTATTTGACCAGAGCGTTACTTAGAACGATCCGTGATTCTGTTGACTTTGTGTTGTTGACTGACTATGCACATGAAGTAACAGGAGAAGAAGCTTGTGTCAAGCCTGCACACGCAGCCTTTCTGGCAGTAACCAAGTCGACTGCGGCAGAATATCCTAATCTTCGCTATCGTTGTATCGACATAGATGAGGCAACAGATATGGAGACTGTACTAGATGAGGTGTTGACGGACAATCCAACCTTCCGCGTCGCATATCGAAACAATCAACGATTCACGGAGGCACTTACTGTGATCGAACAGAAACAAGAATCGATAAAGGAGTTGGAGATTAAGCAGACAGGCGTCTATTTCATTACAGGAGGTACCGGTGGATTAGGGTTGCAAATGGCAATAGATTTAGGGAATAAGGGAGCACAAACAATCTGCCTTCTAGCTCGTAAAGCATTGCCTGATCGGTCAACGTGGCAAACCTTACTGTCGGATGGGGATCGTAAACTTAAAACCCTTATTGAATCGATCTTATATCTTGAAAACCTAGGATGTACCATTTTGCTTCGCTATGCGGACGTTAGTGACATGGCCCGAATGGAAAGCACTCTATCAGAGCTAAAAGCCGCATATGGCCCTATTAATGGCATTATTCACTGCGCTGGTATGGCAGGAGATGGATTCCTGTTTAACAAAAATATGAATACATTTCGTGATGTCATAAGACCAAAAATTGATGGTACGGTAGTATTGGATGCTCTGACGAAAGGAGAGACGCTTGATTTCTTTATCCTGTTTTCTTCGATGACGTCTTTATTAGGAGGACCGGGGCAAAGTGATTATACCGCAGCGAACGCATTCCTTGATGCATATGCGACGTACCTTCGGAAAAAAGGCATACCTGCGCTAACTGTGAATTGGCCAGGATGGAGTGAAGTGGGTATGGCAGTCGATTATCAGGTTGCTGATGCCGTTACCTTATTCCGTTCACTGGAGACAGAAGCAGCTATTCAGGCGTTAAATGAGATCATAAAGTACGACTTGAGTAATGTTATACCAGGGCAAATCAATTATGATGTTCTGCAACAAATAGGGGAGAATAATCTTCCATTTAAACTGTCGGCATGGTTGAAGAAAAACCTTGATCGTCATATCAGTCGTCACACTACAAAGAAAAAACAAGTAGCAAAACAGACGATTACACCAGAGGATGTACACATTATTGGTAAAAATGATAATTATACGACTACAGAGAATGAAGTGGCGTTCCGCTATGCTATCGTGTTGGATCTAAGGGAGATTGATATCTATGAGAGTTTTAATTCTCTCGGAGGGGATTCCATTCATGCGATGGAGCTTTTAAAGGAAATAAATGCGGTATATCCTAGAACGATTGATATTACGGATATCTTTACGCACTCTTCCGTAGAAGAATTAGCAGGGCTCATTGATAAGAAGCGCGGTATCGGCAAAGATCAAACCGATGACAAGGCGTTTATTGTACCGAATTATGAATTGTCAGATGACGATATTATGTCAATGTTAGACAATGTGGAACAAGGCAATGTATCCTCTTTCGATGAAGCGATAAAAGTAATTAAAAGTGACAAATAAATGATACATGATTGTATCATTGTCGAATTGAAGAAAGGGGTTATTGATATGGGGAATGAGATTAAACTATTTTGCATTCCTTTTTCAGGGGGATCCGCCGAAGTATATCGCAAATGGAGCAAATCGTTACATAGTGATATACAATTATCCCCTGTGGAATTGCCGGGTCGCGGCAAGAGAATCTTTGAGCCACTTCTGGACGACATAGATACCATTGTTGAAGATATCACAGGTACGATAGCAAGCAATGTTGCTTCGAACGATGATTATGCGATATATGGACATAGTTTAGGTTCACTACTTGCGTTTGAAACGTATTACAAATTAATCGAGAACGGTGTTCATAAGCCGCAGCATATTTTTTTTAGCGGACGTAATGCACCGCAAAATAAGCATAGCCGAACTTCAATTCATCGATTGCCAGACGAGCAATTTTTGCATGCGGTTATGAATTATGGGGGCAATACGCATGAAATAATTGAAAATCAAGAGTTGCTTGATTTATTCTTACCGATATTGCGCGCTGATTTTAAGATATCAGAAACATATTGTCACCAAGAGAAAACAGATAAGATCGCTTGTGATATTACAATCATTAATGGCCGCAATGACCACAGTGCTAGCATGTATGACATGTCCGATTGGAGCTATTATGCAGGTGGGGCAGCGACTTTTCATACGGTAGATGGTGGACACTTTTTTATTACAGAGAATTATGAACCCGTTGTGGATATTATCAAGCAAACATTGACAATATCGGATGAAATTATAGAAAGGCAATGATTGCTCGTTTTATTGTGAACTAATCTTCATTTATCTTAATTAGAAAAGAGGTTTTAAATCAATGAACAGCAATATAATTTGGGGGATCGTATTATTAGCGCTGAGTGTGTTTCTTAAGCCGATAATGGCGATTGTGGGGCTGAATGAAAGGTTATTCGGATTGCACTTGCAAGGTGAAACTTTGTTTTCATTGAGTCCATTAGTAGTTCGGATTATTCTGGCAATTATTGGGATTATCATGCTGATCATCGGCGGTATGCAAGCTGCAAAGCAGAAGAATAAATAGTTGAAAGGATATAGACCATTATGAGAAAATTCGTTCCAAACAAGAAACATGAAGAAGATATTATATGGCTAGAAAAACAAGATCAACAAAAAGGGCTGTCTTACTGGTCAGATGTATTAGCAGAATATGAAGAAGTTGCCGAGATTAAACCGATATATAAACCGCAAGAGAGTGAACAGCAAGTAGAGCGCTTGGCGATTACATTATCTCCTGAAGATGCATTGCAGTTGAGGGAACTGATAGCTGCCCATCAATTGACGGTGAGTCATGTGGTGGAAACGGCCTGGGGAGTTGTTTTACAAGCATACAGCGGTCTGAAAGATGTGGTGTTCGGGAAAGTAATGTCCGGGCGTCAAGCCGATGTGCGCGGAAGAGAGGGCATCGGCGGTCTGTTTATTAATACGATCCCGGTGCGTGTAGCGAGCAAAGAAGATATGAGTATATTGGATCTGATCAAAGAAATGCAGCAGCAAGGGACTGAAAGTGAGCAATATGCCTATTGTTCGCTCGCTGAGATTCAAGCGCAGACAGAGCAGAAGCAGAACTTAATCCAAGTGCTCTATATGTTTGAAAACGATTATGTGGATGAGAACAAGCTAACAGATTTTATGTACGAAATTGAGTATGGCTTGGACCAAACCAAGTACAACTTGATGTTATGCGCATACGAATATGAAGGGAAGATAGTATGTGAAATAATATACAATCCGAACGTGTATGCACGTGAGGAAATAGCGCAAATTGTTGTACGGCTAGAACATGTGGTACAAGTTATCGTAGCAAACCCTGAAGGGAAGTTATCTGAGCTTGAAACAATAACAGAGGAAGAACAAGCACAGATACTAGGTTCATTTAATGATACAGGCTTACCGTATGCAAAGGATAAAACGATTCCAGCATTATGGGAAGAGCAGGTTGCAAACACACCGGATGCAATCGCCCTCGTATATGAAGACAACCATGTGACGTATGACGCATTAAACAAAAAAATCAACCAAGTGGCATGGGCGCTTCGCAGACTGCACATCGAACCTGATGACCGGGTGGTTATTGTAGCAGAGCGAAGTGTGGAGATGATTGCCGGGATGTATGGCATCATCAAGGCAGGCGCTGCATATGTGCCGGTCGATCCTACGTTTCCAGCAGAGCGAATCCAGTTCATCCTAGCTGACTGTAAACCAAAGGCAGTGCTTGTGTATAAAGCTACGATTGAAACGGATCTGCCAACGATTAATCTTGCTGATGATAAGCTCTGGGAAGGGATGAGCGATAATCCCGAGCAAATCAATGGCCCTAATGATTTGGCTTATATAATCTATACATCCGGGACTACGGGGCAACCGAAGGGCGTAATGTTAGAGCATTGCGGTGTTGTGTCCTTACGGCATCATCTACTGAAGCAATATAACGTTACTAGTCAAGATAATGTGCTTCAATTTGCCAACTATGTCTTTGACGGTTCTGTATGGGAGATGACGTTATCCCTATTGTTAGGGGCGACGCTAACATTGGTGTCAAAATCCATTATAGCGGATGTAACACGTTTTAATTCTTTTATGCAAGAAAGCAGGATTACGATAGCTGCACTGCCGCCACAATACTATCTTCAGACGGCGTTTACTGGAGTTAGATGGTTAATAACGGCTGGAGCCGCAACAAATGAGTCGGTTATTGAACAAACACGGAATAGTGACACCCGATATTGTAACGGTTATGGTCCTACGGAATGTACGGTACAGGCTACGTATTGGGAATATGATGGGATAAGCGACGTGCCAAGCAACATCCCGATTGGTAAACCGATTGCAAATAATCATGTATATATACTAGACGGGGACAAATTATGCGGGATTGGTGTGCCTGGGGAGTTGTGCGTGGCAGGCGTCGGCGTTGCAAGGGGCTACCTCAACAAGCCGGAACTGACCAGTAAAAAATTCGTAGCGAACCCCTTTGTACCAGGGGAGCGGATGTACCGGACGGGGGACTTAGCTAAATGGCTACCGGATGGGAATATTGCTTATTTGGGTCGTATTGACGATCAAGTGAAGATCAGGGGGTTCCGGATCGAGCCGGGAGAAGTGGAAAATGCGCTGCGGCAGCTAGAAGGGATCCAAGATGCGGCGGTCATCGTACGGGAAACCCATGACGGAGAGAAAGCGCTATCTGCCTACCTAGTTTCGAAAGATCGAGTTCAGCTGCAAGCAGTGAGGCAGGACTTAGAGGAAATACTACCGGCTTATATGATGCCAGCGTATATGATGCAGATTGATCAACTGCCGGTGACGCGCAACGGTAAGCTGGATAAACGGGCACTACCGGAGATCGTAGCGGTAAGCGAAAGGGAATACACCGCTCCGAAAAACGAACTTGAAACGCAACTGTGCAATATCCTTAGTGAGGTACTGGGCGTGGAGCGGGTCGGCACACAGGACAGCTTCTTTGAGCTGGGCGGGGACTCGATCAAAGCGATACGGATCGTGTCGAAGCTAAGAAGTGCAGGATATCAAATCGCTATCAAAGATATTATGCAAAAGTATACCGTTGAGGCGATCAGTTATGCGGCACAAAAGTCTGTCTTAGAGGAACAGTACGAGCAAGATGAAGTAAGTGGCCTCGTACCGCTGACACCGATCGTCAGAGAGTTTGCGTCCTGGAATCTTCCTATGCCACACCACTTCAATCAGGACATGCTGATGGAGATTGATCTAGAAGATGAGAAACAGCTTCGGGAAGTACTTGATGCCCTTATAGCGCATCATGATATCCTGAGATCCGTCTACCGGGAAGGTCAGCTAGAGATTGTAAAGGTGAGTGACAGCAAAGCGTATGATCTAAAGGTGTATGACTTTAGCGAAGAACCAGCAGCAGCAGAACTCATGGGAGCGGCATGTACGGAACTGCACAGCAGTATCAACTTAGAAGAAGGGCCGCTGGTGAAGGCAGCGATGTTCCGGACGGGTGAAGGGAACCTGCTGTTTGTAGGGATCCATCATATTGTGGTGGACGGCGTATCGTGGCGTATCCTGCAAGAAGATATCAGCACAGCCATCCAGCAAGTAAAAGAAGGGACGCAAATCCGATTCCCGGCAAAGACGGCGTCGTATAAGGCATGGGCAGAAGCACTGGCAGAATATAAGGGCAGCCCTCTATTGCAAAAAGAACGGGCGTACTGGGAACGAGTAGCCACGCAGATGGAGTCCGGGAAACTTGGCATGGACGAACAGACGGGAGAAAGCGGGTATGGCAACTACACGATACATTTAAATGAAGAAGAAACCACACAGCTTATTCATCAGGCAGGTCGGGCGTATAATACCGAAATCAGTGACTTGCTTATCAGCGCCTTGGGGATGACTGTGAAGAAATTGACAGGGGCTAGAGATGTAACGATAGGTATGGAAGGTCACGGAAGGGAACCGATTCATAAGCAGATCGATATCGACCGGACGGTCGGGTGGTTTACAAGTGTGTATCCGGTGGTGGTATCGTGCCATGATGAGATAGCAAAAAGTATCATTACGACAAAAGAGATATTGCGAAAAATCCCGAACCGAGGTCTTGGGTATGGGCTATTGCAGGAAGAATTGCCGGTTCGTCCGCTTGACGTTTTGTTTAACTATATGGGACAAATGGACGCTGAGGCAAAGGGGAAGAAATTACACTTTTTTAGTTCAGGTAAAGGCTTAGCGGATGAGAATAAAATGTTGTCGGAATTGTTTATAAACGGTTTGATAAGTGAAAGAAGATTAACATTTACTTTCCGTTACAATAGAGGTCTTTTTTCAAGCAGTACGATACAAAGATTCGCTGAGATATATAAAGCGTGTACTCAGTCTATGATTGCACATTGTATGCAGCAAGAAGAATCGGTTCGGACACCGTCTGACTATTCTGCAATTTCGATTACGGATGAAGATTTAAGTGTCCTGCATCGATTTTATCCAGGGAAAAATGAAATACAGGATATATTTGATTTATTGCCGCTACAGGAAGGTATTTTGTATCATGACCTGAAAAGTAGTGGTTCTGAATATTTAACCCAGTTTGTTTATCAGGTTAATCAACATATAAATACTAATTTCATGAGCAGTGCGTTTCAATGTTTGCTTAAAAAGCATGATGTGTTGAGAACGGCGATGGTGTATGAAGGGTTAAAACATCCGAAACAGATCATTTTGTCACATCGCTCACTTGATTGGGAGGAAATTGATTTAACAGCATACGATGAGAAAGAGCAACTAGCTAGACTAAATGAACTGATAGAGATGGATGTCAAGCGGGGATTTGATCTGCAGCTTAATGCGCTATTTCGCATAAAAATTATTAAACTATCCACTAATTGCACGCAATTGATTTGGAGCTTTCATCATATTATTGCAGATGGATGGTGTACTGAATTATTATGTAACGATTTAAAAAATTACTATAACTTGCTTCAAGATGGTTATAGTATACACGATGTAGAACAAGTTATTGAACAAGAGAAGTGCCAGGTTGCGACGTATGGTGATTATATTCAGTGGTTTCAGAATCAGGATGAGGAGCTTGCGCTTACGTATTGGTTCGAACGACTTCGTGATTATGACTTAACATACAAATACCGTCCGTATTTCGAGCCACCATATTCCAGCTCCAACTTGGCTCAAGTGAAAAAGAAGCTGGATGTTGAATTAACAAGCAGTTTGTTACTTTTAGCACAAGCGCATCAGATAACAATAAATACAATCACTGAAGCAGCTTGGGGAATCGTATTACAACAGATTAACTTTACAAATGATATCGTGTTCGGCAAAGTAATTTCGGGAAGGCATGCCGAAGTAAGAGGGATTGAAAGCATAGTAGGTCTTTTTATTAACACGATACCAGTAAGGGTAAGCGCAGACGAGAATACAACGATTGTAGCACTTTTGCAGGAATTACAAGATCAAGGTATTGAAAGTACGATGCACGCTCACTGTTCACTGGTTAAAATTCAAGAACAGACCGCCCAAAAATCAGATTTGATTTCATCGCTTTTTGTTTTTGAGAATCATTTGGCACAAGAACAGCAAAGTGAACATACAGATGGTTTGCAATTAGCGCTTGTTTCTTCGAGAGATGAAACAAATTATCCGCTTAATCTATTGGCTGCTGTAGAGGACGAGGCATTACGATTTACAGTTCTTTATAATCCAAACAAGCATGCTTTAGAAGAAGTAGAGATGATGCTCAGCATGTTAAACAATGTATTATGTGCATTTGCTGAGTATCCTGAGAAGAAGATTTTCGATGTTGAATTAATTCGCAAGGAAGAGAAGGCACGAATACTAGGTGAATTCAATAATACGGCAAGCACATATCCGAAACATAAATCTATTCCAGACTTATTTGAAGAACAGGTTCAACTTACGCCCGATCAAATTTGTGTGGTATGCGATAAGGAACAATTAAGCTATCAACAATTAGACAAGGCCGCGCAAGGTATTGCCACCGAATTGCGAAAAAGGGGGGTATCATCAGGTCAATTAATTGGCATCGTGTGTGAGAAAAGCGTGCACATGATTGTAGGGCTACTGGGGATACTCAAAGCAGGATGTGGCTATGTACCAATTAATACGGATGAACCGGATAACCGCCTGCGCTTTATTTTGGAAGATTGCGGTTTGAATATCGTACTGTGCGGTGATGTAAAAGGGGATATGATTAATGTCCTTCAAGAGCACTGCACCGTCATAGATCTAAATGGAAGTTATGCAGCTATGACAGAGCGTGCCTTAATATCGGCAGATGATATTGCATATGTCATGTATACATCCGGTACGACAGGATATCCGAAAGGTGTTTGTGTTACACATCAAAATGCCGTACGGCTTGTGAAGCAAACGAACTATGTTGATTTAAATGGGGCGCACATTTTGTTAACTGGTGCACTCTCCTTCGATGCGTCGACATTTGAAATATGGGGCGCACTTCTCAATGGCGGGAAATTGGTGTTAGCCGATACGCAGAGCATAACAGACGGGAACATGTTAGGAATGTTGATACACGAGCACCAGATTACGATGATGTGGATGACTGCGCAGCTTTTCAATTATATGGTAGACACTAGATGCGAAGTTTTTCAACCATTACAGTATTTATTGGTTGGAGGAGAGAGGTTATCGGCGAAACATATCAAAGCAGTAAGGGAAAAGCATCCGCAACTCAGAGTGATTAATGGGTATGGTCCAACAGAAAATACGACCTTTTCTGTTACGTATGCAATAGAGACGGATTACTTCAATATCCCTATCGGGAAGCCAATCAGCAATAGTACAGCGTATATTTTGGATAGAAAAATGCAGCTATGTGGAATTGGTGTTCCAGGGGAACTTGTTGTAGGCGGCGACGGCGTAGCGAAAGGATATATGAACCAACCAAAACTTACTGTGGAGAAGTTTATTGAGAATCCGCTTATTCCTGATGAGCGGCTGTACCGTACCGGAGATATTGCGATGTGGTTGCCGGATGGGGATATTGCGTATATTGGACGTATTGATGACCAAGTGAAAATTCGAGGGTACAGGATTGAAGTGGGCGAGGTAGAGCATGCTCTTCGAAGATTAGAAGGTATCCAAGATGCGATCGTCATCGCCCGCGAACAAGATAGAAGAGAAAAGGAACTGTACGCATACCTGGTATCTAGCACTGAGATTCAGATGCATAAAGTGCGGAATTCCCTTGGTGAGACACTTCCTGCCTATATGGTGCCGCAGCATATGATACAGATTGAGAAAGTTCCTATGACACGAAACGGAAAGGTAGATAAGCGAGCGCTTTCTGAAATACAGATCGTGCATGAGCAGCAATACACGGCTGCGGCGACTGAATTGGAAGTCATTCTTTGCAATATATTCGGTGATGTACTTTCTGTTGACCGTGTTGGTATTTATGATGATTTCTTTGCGTTAGGTGGTCACTCATTACATGCTGTACGCGTTATCAATCAGATTGAAGCGATGATTGGAATACGTTTACCGATAACAACACTGTTTGAGAATCCGCATATTAAAGCGCTCAGTCAGCACCTTGAACGAATCAGTGCAGGACATACTTCGCAGAATACGTTATATACAAAGGCTGTGTTTGAACCCATACCACATGCTATGCAGAAAGAAACATATCGGATGTCTTCAGCTCAAAAGCGTCTTTATGCGATTCAAGAGATGGATCAGAATAGTACGGCTTATAATATGACGTTATTGCGTCGAATGGATGCAGACCTTGATCGTGAACGACTTCAGCTAGCACTGAAGCAACTCATACAACGGCATGAAAGCTTACGAACAAGCTTTCATATGGAGAACGGAGAAGCAATACAGCGTATTCATGACCATGTGCCGTTTACGCTTCTGATTACTGAAGAAGAAGATGATAATACAGGGTTTGTGCGTGCATTTGATTTGTCTCAAGCGCCATTAATACGTGTTAAAGTAATTAATCAAAAAGAAGGTGGTTATCTCCTAGCCTTCGATATGCACCATATCATTTCTGATGGGACATCGATTAATATTCTAATGCAGGATTTGTCCAAGCTATATAATGGCGAACCCCTTGAGACAATGCCGATTCAATATAAAGATTATAGCGAATGGTTGCAGACTCAAGACATGACGGAACATGAGACGTATTGGTTGAACTCGTTGCAAGGTGAAATACCAGTACTGGATTTACCAACAGACTTTACACGTCCGCAAGTACAACAGTATACAGGGAAAGCAGTCGTGAGTCATGTAGAGTTACGGGAAGCTGTAACAGCATTGTGCCGGATATCGGGTGCAACCGAGTATATGATACTACTGAGCACATGGATGATTTTGTTGAGTAAATATAGCCGTCAGGATGATATTATCGTAGGTTGCCCTGTTAATGGACGTTTACATTATGATACAGAGCCAATAATCGGTATGTTCGTGAATACGATTGCATTACGTGGAAGACCATCAGGAAAGAAGAATTTCGTAGATTTCCTGTCGGAGATGAAAGAAGTATGTCTAAAAGGGATAGAGCATCAAGCATATCCGCTCGAAGATCTGGTTGATATTATGGGCTTGCATCGGGATATGTCCCGGAATCCGCTTTTTGATGTGTTGTTTGTGTTTCAGAATAATGAAGAAGCAGATTTTGATTTTTATGGCATAAACAGTATGAATGTTCATGATGAATATAGTTTACAGCACAGTTCGGCTAAATTTGATTTAACATTAGAAGTGACGCCAATGGCAAGTGGCTACCACATTGAAGTACGCTATGCAACAAGCCTATACCAAGAAGAAAGCGTACGCCGAATGGTGAAACATTATGAAACGTTGTTGGCAGCAGTTACGCAATCCCCTAAGCTTGAAATATGTCAACTGCCAATGATGACGCAAGCAGAAAGGGAGCACATTTTAACCTCATTTAACGCTACGTCCTGTGTTTATGATGTGACGACACCAATTCATGAACAATTTGAGCAGATTGTACAGGCTATGCCGGGGAAAACGGCTCTACGCTTTCGAGATCAAGCTCTGACATACGCACAGTTAAATATGAGGGCAAATCAGCTTGCGAGAATACTGCTACTTCATGGTACGCGCCGCGGAGATTTTGTAGGTATTTTACTCGGTCGCAGTATAGAAATGATGGTTGGAATACTCGCAACGTTAAAGGTAGGCGCGGCTTATGTGCCAATAGATCCGACATATCCTGTGGAGCGGATTCAGTATATGGTGGAAGATAGCTGGTTATCGGCAGTATTGACTCAGAGGCAATACGATGACACGATCGAGCTACCTTCCAATGTAAGACGCATTCATGTGGATCAAGAATGGTGTGATGAATCTAGTCATAATCTGCATACGATTGTAGACGCAACCGATATCGCTTACATCATCTATACTTCAGGCTCTACAGGCAAACCAAAAGGGGTAATGGTGGAACATCGCTCGATTAGTAACTTGATTGCAGGTCTAGATCAGTTACAAAACTTGGATTCGACGAAGACAATGTTATGTGTATCGAATATTGCGTTCGACGGCACAGTCTATGAGTCACTATTTGCCTTGCTCAAAGGAATGCAGATTGTAATTGCCGATGAGGAAGCACAACACGATCCAAAGTTACTCTTGCAATTGATTGAGCAATATGACGTGAACATCATGAAGGGTACACCGACGCGGATGAAGATGCTTATGGATGAAGTTCGGGATGTTCATCCATTACATTGTTTGGAAGTAATCGTTGTCGGCGGAGAGCCATTAACGGATGATTTGGCCACTGCTTTGCTTGAAAAATGGGATATTCGTTTGTTCAATCTGTATGGTCCGACGGAAGCAACGGTAGACGCAACAGGGATTGAAATTCATGTACATGACAAAGTTACGATTGGAAAACCAATTGCCAATGTACAAGTATTTATATTAGATTCTTACGGATCTCCGCTTCCAATCGGTGTGGCAGGTGAGCTTTGTATCAGTGGACCGGGTGTTGCCAGGGGATATCTTAATCGGAGTGATCTTACCGCAGAGAAATTCGTTGACAACCCATTTTTGCAAGGTGAGCGGATGTATTGCACGGGAGACCTTGCCCGCTGGCTACCAGACGGTAATATTGAATATATTGGCCGCATCGATGATCAAGTAAAGGTTAGAGGATACCGCATCGAACTGGGCGAAATTGAGCATGTCCTGCGAAAACAACCTGACGTGCTGAATGCTGTTGTGATGGTTAGAGAAGATGCGGCAGGGGATGATTATTTATGCGCTTATGTGGTGCCAAATGATCAAGTGACATTGGATACTGAAGCAATTAGAGAAGATATTCGCCAGGTTTTACCTGATTATATGATCCCAGCATACATCGTTCCACTGGTGCAGTTTCCTATTACGAGCAATGGGAAACTAGACCGCCGCAGCCTGCCTGAGCCAGATCGCAAGGGGAGGGGCAATAAGTATGTTGCTCCGAGAGATCAAACTGAATCGGTGCTTGTGAATATTTTCCGAGAGGTACTTGGTGTTGAACGTATTAGTATAAAAGATAGTTTCTTCGAACTTGGCGGAGACTCCATAAAAGCTATCCGGATTGTATCGAAGATGAGAAGCGCCGGTTATCTTATTTCGGTACCGGATATTTTAAGTCAATACACAGTTGAAAAGATTGCATACAAAGTAGGCAGGGAATCAGAGATCCAGTATGATCAGGGTGAAGTTACGGGTCAGGTCATGAATACACCGATCATGCATGATTTTTGTGCAAGAAATTACTCTAATCCTAACTATCATAATCAAGATGCTCTTTTGACGGTTAGAACGGATAACGAAACGCACATTCATGAAGCATTGCAAGCTGTTGCTGTTCACCATGATATATTACGGGCAATTTACCGGGATGGTAGTCTGACAATTTTAAGTAGTACGGATAGTAAACTTTATGAGTTACAAGTGTTTGAGGTTCATGCGGATCTTAATGGTTCGGCGTGGATCGAAAGCGCTTCCACTAGAATTCATCAAAGCATGGATATTAACAAAGGCCCTTTGATGAAAGCGGCACTCTTCAAAACCGAGTCTGCCAACTATCTTTTCTTGTGTATTCATCATCTTGTCATTGACGCAGTATCATGGCAAATTTTGCTTGAAGACTTAGAGACTGCTCTCTTGCAGCTTAAAGACGGAAAGGAAATAAAGTTACCATCAAAAACACTTGCTTTTAAAGACTGGGCGGAATCATTAGAAGAATATAGAAGCACAAACGAGATTACTACCCAAGCGAATTATTGGAATACAATCATCGCAGCCATGCAGGAAGAGAAACTGCTTATAGACGACGATCCTCATGATCATGGGTATGAGGATGTGACAATAACGTTCCGTAAGGATAAGACAGAACAGCTTATAAGGCAAGCAGGAAAAGCGTTTGGTACCGAAATCAATGATTTGCTTATAAGTGCAATCGGCGTTGCAACACATGCGCTGACGAAACAATCAAAAGTGTCGGTTTGCCTGGAAGGACATGGAAGAGAAGCGATACACAAGAAAGTGGATATCGATCGTACTATAGGATGGTTTACGGTAAAGTTCCCAATTCGTGTTTCGTGTCATGATGATTTACGGAAGAGTATTATTGATACAAAAGAAATGTTACGGAAAGTACCTTTACGTGGGTTGGGATTTGGCTTATTACAAGGTGATTATTTGGCGATTGAGTCCGATATTTACTTCAATTATTTAGGGCAGTTGGATACAGAATCGAATGTTACCCTGTTTACGAACAACAAGAGTATAGCGAATTCGAATGGTACCGAAGGCGCAATTGATATGAACGGGTATATTGTACAGAATATGCTACATTTTATAATCCGCTATGACCGCAGTAAATATAATAGGAACACCGTAGAGCGTTTTGCAGCATTATATAAGGAAAAACTTGGCGATATTATCACATATTGCTGTGTACAAGACAAACCGGTGAAGACGGCTTCTGATTATTCATGCGATGACTTGACGAGTGATGAATTAGGACTGATCCGGGAGTTCATTGCTGATAAAGAGGATATTGATGATATTTATACGCTAACTCCGATGCAGGAAGGAATCTTATACCATTATTTACTGAATCGGCAATCAACCAGCTATGTTACACAAATGGTGTATCACTATAACGGTAATCAAAGTGAACATACGTTTGGGGTAGCGCTGAAACTGCTAACGAAACGACATGATGTACTGCGAACTGCAATTGTATATGACCATGGCGCTAAATCTAGACAACTTCTTTTGCGAAGTCGTGAAATCGAATATGCAGTTGTGGACTGGTCGGACAAGGATCGTGCAGAACAAGCTTCTCATATTTCTACATGGGTTGATTCTGACCTGAAGCGGGGTTTTGATCTACAGCAAGAAGCATTGTTGCGGGTTACCAATATCATGTTAAGTAGAACAGAAGGGAAATTAATTTGGAGTTCTCACCACATCATCTCGGATGGATGGTCAGACAACGTTATATTTAATGACTTTATACAAATATGCGAAAAGCTACAACAAGGCTTGTCTGTTGTGGAGCTTGAGCAAGGGTTAGAGGAAGAGAAGGAAAAGAGCTTACATTTCAAGGACTTCGTTAACTGGTTGGAAAAACAAGATGAAGAAAGGAGCTTGCTATACTGGAGAGAGCTCCTACTAGACTATGAAGAGTCTGCTGACATTAAGCCGCTCCGTCAACCTGAAGAAACATCTAGCGAGATGAAGCGAATTAATCATAAACTTCCTGTTGATGTAACAAGACAACTTCTTAATACGGCTGCAACGTACAATATTACGCTGAATACTATGATAGAGACGGCTTTAGGTATCGTATTACAGGAATTGTGCGGCATAAAGGATGTTGTCTTTGGCAAGGTGGTCTCCGGAAGAAATGCTGATGTAAGAGGGATAGAGCATATTGCCGGAATATTTGTTAACACCATTCCAATTCGTATTTGTTGTGATGATGGAATGCACATATGCGATATTTGGAGAAAAACGCAAGAACAAGCGATACTAAGTGATCAGCATGGACATTGTTCTTTTGCCAAAGTACAACGACTGACCAAACAGAACACCGATTTAGTTAAAGTTTTGTTTACATTTGATAACGATGATACATGGGATGAAGTACGACAAAGTGAAACTTCAGCTTTTCAGTTTACCGTAGAGGGTGGACGGGAGCAAACCAATTATACGACTACGTTTAAAGCGTATCTTGATACCAGTCAGCTACATGTCGATGCATTGTATGATCCTAGAAAGCTGGCAGCAGAAGACGTTGTCAATATTATGTCAAAGATACAAAGTGTATCATTGTCATGTGCAGCAAACCCAGAAATGAAGTTATCTGAACTCGAGACGACAACAGAGGAAGAAAAAGAGCAGATACTAGGTGCGTTTCAAACTAAGCCAACCCAATATCCGCACGAGGAATCGATCAAAAGCTTATTTGAGGCGCAGGTGAAGAAAACACCGGATCGGATAGCGGTATCTTGCGGGACGGAGCAACTGACGTATGCGGAGTTGAATGCGAAGGCGAACATCGTTGCCAATCGGCTGCTTGCTACTAAAGCCGAGCACGAAACAGGCAAAGGCGAAACGATGGTAGCGTTGCTGTTAGAACGCAATATTGATATGGTCATCGGGATACTCGGAGTAGTGAAGGCCGGATATGTCTATGTGCCAATCGATCCAGAGGCACTACAAGACCGTATCCAGTATACACTGTCGGATAGTGGTGCAAGCTTGCTTCTTGTCAATCAAGGAAAAGAACATACAGTTTCATTTCAGCAAGGAGGAATATATGCGATAGAGCATCTGTATGCGAATATACCAGGTATATCGGATGTACCACACAGAACAGAGCTGGAAGCCAATCCGGATGTATCCATCGCACCGCAAGATGCTCTATATATCATATATACGTCAGGCACGACAGGTGAACCAAAGGGAACGATAATCGAACATGAATGTGTCGTCCGGTTGATGAAAAACGATGACATGCCGTTTGATTTCCATGAAGAGGATGTATGGAGCCTGTTTGCAGCCTACAACTTTGACGTATCGGTATGGGAAATGTATGGAGCGCTATTATACGGAGGTCACCTTGTCGTCGTACCTAACGACGCCAAAAAGGACAGCTACGCCTTTTTAGATATACTACGTGAAAAAAGGGTAACGGTACTAAACCAAGTGCCATCCTCTTTTTATAATCTGATGCAAGTTGAGCTAGCAGAAGCAGGGGAGAGACTGTGCGTCAAACATCTAATCTTTGCCGGAGAGGCGCTGCAGGTAGGGAAATTAAAGGCATGGCATGCGAAGTATCCGGAGATGAACATCGTGAATATGTACGGGATAACAGAGACGACTGTCCATGTAACGTACAAAGCGATCACGGCAGAAGATATTGCGCTAGATGTAAACGACGTCGGAAAGGCGCTCCCTACACTGAAGATCTATATGCTAGATGGGGACAAGCTATGCGGGATTGGTGTGCCCGGGGAACTGTGCGTGGCAGGCGTCGGCGTCGCAAGAGGCTACCTCAACAAACCGGAACTAACGAATAAAAAATTCGTAGAGAACCCTTTTGTACCAGGGGAGCGGATGTACCGGTCGGGGGACTTAGCCAAATGGTTGCCGGACGGGAACATAGCCTATTTGGGCCGTATTGATGACCAAGTGAAGATCAGGGGGTTCCGGATCGAGCTGGGAGAAGTAGAAAATGCGCTGCGGCAACTGGCAGGAATCCAAGATGCGGCGGTCATCGTACGGGAAACCCATGACGGAGAGAAAGCGCTGTTTGCCTACCTCATATCGAAAGATCAAGTCCAACTGCAAGCGGTGAGACAGGACTTGGAGGAAGTGCTGCCGGCTTATATGGTGCCCGCGTATATGATGCAGATTGATCAACTGCCGGTGACGCGCAACGGCAAGCTGGATAAACGGGCGCTGCCGGAGATCGTGGCAGTAAGCGAGAAGGAATACACGGCTCCGAAAAACGAACTTGAAGCGCAACTATGTAATATCTTTAGTGAAGTACTGGGCGTAGAGCGAGTCGGCACGCAGGACAGCTTCTTTGAACTAGGCGGGGACTCGATCAAAGCGATACGGATCGTGTCGAAGCTAAGAAGTGCAGGATATCAAATCGCCATCAAAGATATTATGCAAAAGTATACCGTTGAGGCGATTAGTTATGCGGCACAAAAGTCTGCCCTAGAGGAACAGTACGAGCAAGCTGAAGTAAGTGGCCTCGTACCGCTGACACCGATCGTCAGAGAGTTTGCGTCCTGGAATCTTCCTAAGCCACACCACTTCAATCAGGACATGCTGATGGAGATTGATCTGGAAGATGAGAAGCAGCTTCGGGAAGTGCTGGATGCCCTTATAGCGCATCATGATATGTTGCGGTCTATCTACCGGGAAGGTCAGCTAGAGATTGTAAAGGTGAGTGCCAGCAAAGCGTATGAGCTAAAGGTGTATGACTTTAGCGAAGAACCAGCAGCAGCAGCACTCATGGAAGCGGCATGTACGGAACTGCACAGCAGTATCAACTTAGAAGAAGGGCCGCTGGTGAAGGCAGCGATGTTCCGGACGGGTGAAGGGAACCTGCTGTTTGTAGGGATCCATCATCTTGTGGTGGACGGCGTATCGTGGCGTATCCTGCAAGAAGATATTGGAACAGCTATCCAGCAAGTAAAAGAAGGAACCAAGATCCGATTCCCGGCAAAGACAGCGTCATATAAGGCATGGGCGGAGGCGTTGGTAGAATATAAGGACAGCCACCTCTTGCAGAAAGAACGGGCGTACTGGGAACGAGTAGCAGCGCAGATGGCGGCAGGCGAACTCTGGATGGACGAACAGACAGGAGAATGCGGGTATGGCAGTTGCACGATACATTTAAATAAGGAAGAAACCGCACAGCTTATCCACCAGGCAAGTCGGGCGTATAATACCGAGATCAATGACTTGCTTATTAGCGCCCTAGGAATGACCGTGAAGAAACTGACAGGGGCAAGAGATGTAACGATAGGTATGGAAGGACACGGAAGAGAACCGATTCATAAGCGGATCGATATCGACCGGACGGTCGGATGGTTTACAAGTATATATCCAGTGGTGGTTCCGTGTCATGAGGATATAGCAGAAAGTATCATTACAACCAAAGAGATGCTACGTAAAGTCCCGAACCGAGGCCTTGGATATGGTCTATTACAGGATGAATTGCCAGTCCGGCCGCTTGAAGTCATGTTTAACTACATGGGACAAATGGACGCTGAGGCGAAGGGGAGAAAACTACACTTTTTTAGTTCGGGTAAGGGATCAGCGGATGAAAATATTGTATACCGTAAAGTCAATATTAACGGAAGCTTGCTAAAAGAACAGTTGCATTTCAGTATTGTCTATGACAAGAGCAAGTTGTCTGCTGAGAAGATAAAACTATTTATTGAAACATTCCATGATTGTTTAATGGCTACGATTCAATTTTGTGCATCACAGGAGGAGGTTGCCATCACGATCTCGGATACGGATGCCACTGATTTGGTTGTAGACGATCTCCAGGTGATAAATGAGCTATTCGATCTAGAATAAATCTACTATAAGGTGGAGGAGCAGACATGAGCTCGAAAATGGTTTTAGGTTCCAAAATTGAGAATATTTATTCTCTTACCCCAGTACAAGAAGGAATGCTGTTTCATAAGCTGATGAATGGTGATTCTACCGCTTATGTCGTTCAGCATCGTTTTGAACTGAATGGTCTGATTAATGAACAAAAGGTAAAAGAGGCAATACAACTTGTAACGATGAAGCATGACGTTTTAAGAACTTCCATCGTATTTGAGAAATTGACTGTGCCAAGACAAATTATACTCAAGAACCGGGCAATAGAATATGAACGGATAGATTTATCGGATATTGCGGCATATGATCGAAACAATAAAATGGATATGATTGCGCAACTTGATGTGGAGCGCGGGTTTGATCTACAACGCGATTCTTTATTAAGGGTCAAGCTCGTTCATTTTGGAGCAAACCAATATAAGATGTTATGGACTTTTCATCACATCATTATTGATGGTTGGAGTTTATCTATTTTGTTCAGTGATTTCAAAACGTATTATGACATGCTTGAACATGGAAAGAGCTTGCAATCTATCATGTCGATAGTGGAAACTGACAAGAAGAGAATCGAAAAATATGGAGATTATGTAAAGTGGCTGGAGCAGCAAAATGCTAATGAAGGCATTGCGTATTGGGAAGAATTATTATCTGACTATGATGGAGCAGCGGACATAAAGTCAACGGAGCAAACGCCATTAGCGGTGGAAACCGTTTCTTTGAGTGAAATGAAATTATCTAAAGAACAGACGGCAAGTTTGCAAAATCTCGCTGCCACCCATCATATTACGATGAATACGATTGTGGAAACAGCCTGGGGAATTGTACTGCAATTGTATACAGGTGCCAAAGATGTTGTTTATGGCAAGGTAATTTCAGGCAGGCATGTTCCAATTAGAGGAATTGAAAAGATTGTGGGTCCATTTATCGTGACGATTCCCGCAAGAATCAGGTATAAAGAAGATGATATAGTTGTAGAAGTTTTGCACAGCACGCAGCTACAAGGAACGAAAAGTACAGCTTATTCTTATTGTCCCTTACAGCAAATTATGAGTTTAACGAAGCAAAAATCAGAGTTGATCAAGTATTTATATGCCTTTGAAAATTATGAGCTTGATGAGACTTTATTGACACAGCACAGTGAGGGACTTGGGTTAAATATAGAAACTTATCGGGAGCAAACTAATTATGATTTAGTCTTAATCGCAAATTATGAACACGGGTATTTGCGTTTTCAGATGCAGTATGCGTCAAATCGCTATGGATCAAAGGAAATAGAAGCAATGTTATTGCGCTTACAAGTTGTCTTACTCTCTTTCGCCAACAACCCAGAAATGAAGTTGTCTGAACTTGAGACGATAACAGAGGAAGAGAAAGAACAGATACTAGGTGCATTTAATGATACGAGCTTAGCGTATGCAAAGGATAAAACGATTCCAGCATTATGGGAAGAGCAGGTTGCTCACACCCCGGATGCCATCGCCGTTGTATATGAAGACAACGATGTGACGTATGACGCATTAAACCAAAAAATCAACCAAGTGGCATGGGCGCTTCGCAGACTGCACATTAAACCGGATGACCGCGTGGTTATCGTAGCAGAGCGAAGTGTGGAGATGATTGCCGGGATGTATGGCATCATCAAGGCAGGTGGCGCGTATGTGCCAGTCGATCCTACCATCCCAGCGGAGCGTATGCAGTTTATCCTAAATGACTGCAAACCAAAGGCAGTGCTTGTGTATAAAGCTACGATTGAAACGGATCTGCCGACGATTAATCTGGCGGACGATAAGCTCTGGGAAGGGCAAAGCGACAATCCGGAGCAAGTCAATCGCCCCGATGATTTGGCTTATATTATCTATACCTCCGGAACGACGGGGCAGCCCAAAGGGGTAATGTTAGCGCACAGCGGCGTAGTTGCGATGCGGAGTTACCTGCAGGAGAAGTATGAAGTGACGCAGCAAGATAACGTGCTTCAGTTTGCCAACTATATATTTGACGCCTCCGTATGGGAGATGACACTGTCGCTTTTGCTGGGTGCAAAGCTAACCCTTGTGTCCCAAGCGGTTCTATCGGATGTGAGCAGCTTTAACGCTTTTATCAAGAAAAACAGAATCACGTTGACGTTGCTGCCGCCGCAATACTATCTGCAGACGGATATAAGCGGACTACGGGTACTGACGACTGGGGGATCGGCAGCAAACGCGGAGATGATCGAAAAGGCAGGAAGCGGTACACGATATATCAATGCCTATGGCCCGACGGAAAGCACAGTATTGGCAACGGGATGGGAATACGATGGAGAGAGTGACATTCCCAATCCTGTACCGATTGGGAAACCAACGAGCAATACGCAAATCTATATTATGGATGGCATGAAGCTATGCGGGATAGGTGTACCCGGGGAGTTATGTATTGCAGGCAGCGGTGTGGCAAAAGGGTACTTGAACCTTCCGGCACTAACCGCAGAGAAGTTTATTGAGAATCCATACGGGGAAGGAAAACTGTACCGGTCGGGAGACTTAGCCAAATGGTTGCCGGACGGGAACATAGCCTATTTGGGCCGTATTGATGACCAAGTGAAGATCAGGGGGTTCCGGATCGAGCCGGGAGAAGTGGAAAATGCGCTGCGGCAACTGGAAGGAATCCAAGATGCGGCGGTCATCGTGCGGGAAACCCATGACGGAGAGAAAGCGCTGTTTGCCTACCTCATATCGAAAGATCAAGTCCAGCTGCAAGCGGTGAGACGAGACTTGGAAGAAGTGCTGCCGGCCTATATGGTGCCCGCATATATGATGCAGATAGATCAACTGCCGATGACGCGCAACGGCAAGCTGGATAAACGGGCGCTGCCGGAGATCGTGGCAGTAAGCGAGAAGGAATACACGGCTCCGAAAAACGAACTTGAAGCGCAACTATGCCATATCTTTAGTGAAGTACTGGGCGTAGAGCGAGTCGGCACGCAGGACAGCTTCTTTGAGCTGGGCGGGGACTCGATCAAAGCGATACGGATCGTGTCGAAGCTAAGAAGTGCAGGATATCAAATCGCCATCAAAGATATTATGCAAAAGTATACCGTTGAGGCGATTAGCTATGCGGCACAAAAGTCTGCCCTAGAGGAACAGTACGAGCAAGCTGAAGTAAGTGGCCTCGTACCGCTGACACCGATCGTCAGAGAGTTTGCGTCCTGGAATCTTCCTAAGCCACACCACTTCAATCAGGACATGCTGATGGAGATTGATCTGGAAGATGAGAAGCAGCTTCGGGAAGTGCTTGATGCCCTTATAGCGCATCATGATATGTTGCGGTCTATCTACCGGGAAGGTCAGCTAGAGATTGTAAAGGTGAGTGCCAGCAAAGCGTATGAGCTAAAGGTGTATGACTTTAGCGAAGAACCAGCAGCAGCTGAACTGATGGAAGCGGCATGTACGGAACTGCACAGCAGTATCAACTTAGAAGAAGGGCCGCTGGTGAAGGCAGCGATGTTCCGGACGGGTGAAGGGAATCTGCTGTTTCTAGGGATCCATCATCTTGTTGTGGACGGCGTATCGTGGCGTATCCTGCAAGAAGATATCGGCACAGCCATCCGGCAAGTAAAAGAAGGGACCAAGATCCGATTCCCGGCAAAGACAGCGTCATATAAGGCATGGGCGGAGGCGTTGGTGGAATATAAGGACAGCCACCTCTTGCAGAAAGAACGGGTGTACTGGGAACAAGTAGTCACGCAGATGGCGGCAGGCGAACTCAGGATGGACGAACAGACAGGAGAAAGCGGTTATGACAGTTGCACGATACATTTAAATAAGGAAGAAACCGAGCAGCTGATCCACCAGGCAGGTCGGGCCTATCATACCGAGATCAATGACTTGCTTATTAGCGCCCTGGGAATGGCCGTGAAGCAACTAACAGGGGCAAGAGATGTAACGATAGGCATGGAAGGACACGGAAGAGAACCGATTCATAAGCGGATCGATATCGACCGGACAGTCGGCTGGTTTACAAGTATATATCCGGTGGTGGTCCCGTGTCATGAGGATATAGCAGAAAGTATCATTACAACCAAAGAGACGCTACGTCAAATCCCGAACCGAGGCCTTGGATATGGTCTATTACAGGATGAATTGCCAGTCCGGCCGCTTGAAGTCATGTTTAACTACATGGGACAAATGGACGCTGAAGCGAAGGGGAAAAAACTACACTTCTTTAGTTCGGGCAAGGGATCAGCCGCTGAAAATACCGTCTTTCGCAAGATGATCGTCAACGGGGGCATCATGGATGGAAAGCTACAGCTGACGATCGGGTACAACTGCTCCTATCTATCCCGTGGGAGGATGCAATCCTTTAGTGAACGATACCGGGCAGCGTTACTTGCGATAAAAGACCACTGTATCGCGATAAAAGAAACGGTTCAGACACCGTCTGATTACCGGGCAGCGCATTTAACCCGAACAGATTTATCGGTCATTCAACAAGCAGTCGGTGGTTCATCTCAGGTCGAGCGAATATACGGACTCACTTCCCTGCAGAAAGGAATGCTATACCATAGCATCGCCGAACCTGAATCGACAGCCTATAGAAATCAGAATATTTTTATAGGGCAAGGCTATGCCGATGAGTACATGGTGAAGCAGGCACTCAAACTTCTTGCGATACGACACGAAGTGCTGCGTACGGCGATTATTCATAAAGATATATCGATACCAAAACAAGTCGTGATCCGAGAGAGGGAAGTGGAATACGAAAGAACGGACCTCACGGGAGTAGAAGCAAGCGTACAGGCAGAAATGGTGGAAGCGATCGTACACGATCAAATCCAGCGAGGCTTTGACCTCGCACAAGACTCGTTATTGCGTGTACACCACGTCGTCCTGTCAAAAGACTGTTATCAATTGATCTGGAATTTCCATCACATTATTATGGATGGTTGGAGTCTATCGGCGGTATACGGGGAGTTCAATCGACTCTATCAAGCGCTGCAACAAGGGGCTTTGCCATCTGATCTAAAGAAGCAGGTAATCAAGGACAAGCAGGATCGGGCCTCCTACGAAGATTATATCGTATGGCTAGAAAAACAGGATCAAGAAAAAGGGCTGTCTTACTGGTCAGACGTATTAGCAGGGTATGAAGAAGTCGCGGAGATTAAACCCGTGTATACACCGCAAGCGAGCGAACAGCAAGTGGAGCGCCTAGCGATTACCTTAACACCTGAGGACAGATTGCGGATAAAAGAACTGACATCCGCCCATCACATGACGGTGAGTAATGTCGTGGAAACGGCCTGGGGAGTTGTCTTGCAAGCATACAGCGGACAAAAAGATGTGGTATTCGGGAAAGTAACATCTGGACGGCAAAGCGATGTGCGGGGAATAGAAGATATCGTCGGTCTGTTTATTAATACGATCCCTGTGCGTGTAGCGAGCAAAGAAGGCATGAGTGTCATGAGTCTGCTCAAAGACATGCAGCAGCAAGGGTCGGAAAGTGAACAATATGGCTATTGTTCGCTTGCAGAGATTCAAGCACAGACGGAGCAGAAACAGCACTTGATTCAAGTGCTCTATGCGTTTGAAAACTATTATGTAGATGAGGATAAGCTAACAGATTTCACGCATAAGATCGTATCTGGCCGCGATCAAAACCAGTACAACTTGACGTTATGCGCATACGAGTCGGGGGAGAAAATAGTCTGTGAAATGCTTTACAATCCGAATGTGTATGCGAATGAGGAAATTGCACAAATGCTTGCGAGGTTAGAACATGTGCTACATGCCTTAGCCGTAAATCCAGAAATGAAGGTATCTGAACTCGAGACGACAACAGAAGAAGAAAAAGAGCAGATACTAGGTGCGTTTCAAACTAAGCCAACCCAATATCCGCACGAGGAATCGATCAAAAGCTTATTTGAGGCGCAGGTGAAGAAAACACCGGATCGGATAGCGGTATCTTGCGGGACGGAGCAACTGACGTATGCGGAGTTGAATGCGAAGGCGAACATCGTTGCCAATCGGCTGCTTGCTACTAAAGCCGAGCACGAAACAGGCAAAGGCGAAACGATGGTAGCGTTGCTGTTAGAACGCAATATTGATATGGTCATCGGGATACTCGGAGTAGTGAAGGCCGGATATGTCTATGTGCCAATCGATCCAGAGGCACTACAAGACCGTATCCAGTATACACTGTCGGATAGTGGTGCAAGCTTGCTTCTTGTCAATCAAGGAAAAGAACATACAGTTTCATTTCAGCAAGGAGGAATATATGCGATAGAGCATCTGTATGCGAATATACCAGGTATATCGGATGTACCACACAGAACAGAGCTGGAAGCCAATCCGGATGTATCCATCGCACCGCAAGATGCTCTATATATCATATATACGTCAGGCACGACAGGTGAACCAAAGGGAACGATAATCGAACATGAATGTGTCGTCCGGTTGATGAAAAACGATGACATGCCGTTTGATTTCCATGAAGAGGATGTATGGAGCCTGTTTGCAGCCTACAACTTTGACGTATCGGTATGGGAAATGTATGGAGCGCTATTATACGGAGGTCACCTTGTCGTCGTACCTAACGACGCCAAAAAGGACAGCTACGCCTTTTTAGATATACTACGTGAAAAAAGGGTAACGGTACTAAACCAAGTGCCATCCTCTTTTTATAATCTGATGCAAGTTGAGCTAGCAGAAGCAGGGGAGAGACTGTGCGTCAAACATCTAATCTTTGCCGGAGAGGCGCTGCAGGTAGGGAAATTAAAGGCATGGCATGCGAAGTATCCGGAGATGAACATCGTGAATATGTACGGGATAACAGAGACGACTGTCCATGTAACGTACAAAGCGATCACGGCAGAAGATATTGCGCTAGATGTAAACGACGTCGGAAAGGCACTCCCTACACTGAAGATCTATATGCTAGATGGGGACAAGCTATGCGGGATTGGTGTGCCCGGGGAATTGTGTGTGGCAGGCGTCGGCGTCGCAAGAGGCTACCTCAACAAACCGGAACTAACGAATAAAAAATTCGTAGCGAACCCTTTTGTACCAGGGGAGCGGATGTACCGGTCGGGGGACTTAGCCAAATGGTTGCCGGACGGGAACATAGCCTATTTGGGCCGTATTGATGACCAAGTGAAGATCAGGGGGTTCCGGATCGAGCTGGGAGAAGTAGAAAATGCGCTGCGGCAACTGGCAGGAATCCAAGATGCGGCGGTCATCGTACGGGAAACCCATGACGGAGAGAAAGCGCTGTTTGCCTACCTCATATCGAAAGATCAAGTCCAACTGCAAGCGGTGAGACAGGACTTGGAGGAAGTGCTGCCGGCTTATATGGTGCCCGCGTATATGATGCAGATTGATCAACTGCCGGTGACGCGCAACGGCAAGCTGGATAAACGGGCGCTGCCGGAGATCGTGGCAGTAAGCGAGAAGGAATACACGGCTCCGAAAAACGAACTTGAAGCGCAACTATGTAATATCTTTAGTGAAGTACTGGGCGTTGAGCGAGTCGGCACGCAGGACAGCTTCTTTGAACTGGGCGGGGACTCGATCAAAGCGATACGGATCGTGTCGAAGCTAAGAAGTGCAGGATATCAAATCGCCATCAAAGATATTATGCAAAAGTATACCGTTGAGGCGATTAGCTATGCGGCACAAAAGTCTGCCCTAGAGGAACAGTACGAGCAAGCTGAAGTAAGTGGCCTCGTACCGCTGACACCGATCGTCAGAGAGTTTGCGTCCTGGAATCTTCCTAAGCCACACCACTTCAATCAGGACATGCTGATGGAGATTGATCTGGAAGATGAGAAGCAGCTTCGGGAAGTGCTGGATGCCCTTATAGCGCATCATGATATGTTGCGGTCTATCTACCGGGAAGGTCAGCTAGAGATTGTAAAGGTGAGTGCCAGCAAAGCGTATGAGCTAAAGGTGTATGACTTTAGCGAAGAACAAGCAGCAGCACTCATGGAAGCGGCATGTACGGAACTGCACAGCAGTATCAACTTAGAAGAAGGGCCGCTGGTGAAGGCAGCGATGTTCCGGACGGGTGAAGGGAATTTGCTATTTCTAGGGATCCATCATCTTGTGGTGGACGGCGTATCGTGGCGTATCCTGCAGGAAGATATCGGCACAGCCATCCAGCAAGTAAAAGAAGGGGCCAAGATCCGATTCCCGGCAAAGACAGCGTCATATAAGGCATGGGCGGAGGCGTTGGCAGAATATAAGGACAGCCACCTCTTGCAGAAAGAACGGGCGTACTGGGAACAAGTAGCCACGCAGATGGAGTCCGGGGAACTTGGAATGGACGAACAGACGGGAGAAAGCGGTTATGACAGTTGCACGATACATTTAAATGAAAAAGAAACCGAGCAGCTGATCCACCAGGCAGGTCGGGCCTATCATACCGAGATCAATGACTTGCTTATTAGCGCCTTGGGAATGGCCGTGAAGCAACTAACAGGGGCAAGAGATGTAACGATAGGCATGGAAGGACACGGAAGAGAACCGATTCATAAGCGGATCGATATCGACCGGACGGTCGGATGGTTTACAAGTATATATCCAGTGCTGGTCCCGTGTCATGAGGATATAGCAGAAAGTATCATTACAACCAAAGAGACGCTACGTCAAATCCCGAACCGAGGCCTTGGATATGGTCTATTACAGGATGAATTGCCAGTCCGGCCGCTTGAAGTCATGTTTAACTACATGGGACAAATGGACGCTGAAGCGAAGGGGAAAAAACTACACTTCTTTAGTTCGGGCAAGGGATCAGCCGCTGAAAATACCGTCTTTCGCAAGATGATCGTCAACGGGGGCATCATGGATGGAAAGCTGCAGTTGGTGATCGGATACAACCGCTCCTATCTATCCCGTGAGAGGATGCAATCCTTTAGGGAACGATACCTGGCAGCGTTACTTGCGATAAAAGACCACTGTATCGCGATAAAAGAAACGGTGCAGACACCGTCTGACTACCGGGCAGCGCATTTAACCCGAACGGATTTATCGGTCATTCAACAAGCAGTCGGTGGTTCATCTCAGGTCGAGCGAATATACGGACTCACTTCCCTGCAGAAAGGGATGCTATACCATAGCATCGCCGAACCCGAATCGACAGCCTATAGAAATCAGAATATTTTTATAGGGCAAGGCTATGCCGATGAGTACATGGTGAAGCAGGCACTCAAACTTCTTGCGATACGACACGAAGTGCTGCGTACGGCGATTATTCATAAAGATATATCGATGCCCAAACAAGTCGTGATCCGAGAGAGGGAAGTGGAATACGAAAGAACAGACCTCACGGGAGTAGAAGCAACAGTGCAGGCAGAAATGGTGGAAGCGATCGCACACGATCAAATCCAGCGAGGCTTTGACCTCGCACAAGACTCGTTATTGCGTGTACACCACGTCGTCCTGTCAAAAGACTGTTATCAATTGATCTGGAATTTCCATCACATTATTATGGATGGTTGGTGTCTATCGGCGGTATACGGGGAGTTCAATCGACTATATCAAGCGCTGCAAAAAGGGGCTTTGCCATCTGATCTAAAGAAGCAGGTAATCAAGGACAAGCAGGATCGGGCCTCCTACGAAGATTATATCGTATGGCTGGAAAAACAGGATCAAGAAAAAGGGCTGTCTTACTGGTCAGACGTATTAGCAGGGTATGAAGAAGTCGCGGAGATTAAACCCGTGTATACACCGCAAGCGAGCGAACAGCAAGTGGAGCGCCTAGCGATTACCTTGACACCTGAGGACAGATTGCGGATAAAAGAACTGACATCCGCCCATCACATGACGGTGAGTAATGTCGTAGAAACGGCCTGGGGAGTTGTCTTGCAAGCATACAGCGGACAAAAAGATGTGGTATTCGGGAAAGTAACATCCGGACGGCAAAGCGATGTGCGGGGAATAGAAGATATCGTCGGTCTGTTTATTAATACGATCCCTGTGCGTGTAGCGAGCAAAGAAGGCATGAGTGTCATGAGTCTGTTCAAAGACATGCAGCAGCAAGGGTCGGAAAGTGAACAATATGCTTATTGTTCGCTTGCAGAGATTCAAGCGCAGACGGAGCAGAAACAGCACTTGATTCAAGTGCTCTATGCGTTTGAAAACTATTATGTGGATGAGGATAAGCTAACCGATTTCACGTACGAGATTACGTCATCCCGCGACCAACCTCCATACAACTTGACGTTATGCGCATACGAGTCGGGGGAGAAAATAGTCTGTGAAATGCTTTACAATCCGAATGTGTATGCGAATGAGGACATTGTACAAATGCTTACGCGGCTAGAACATGTGCTACATGCCCTAGCAGTAAACCCAGAAATGAAGTTGTCTGAACTTGAGACCATAACAGGGGAAGAGAAAGAACAGATACTAGGTGCATTTAATGATACGAGCTTAGCGTATGCAAAGGATAAAACGATTCCAGCATTATGGGAAGAGCAGGTTGCTCACACCCCGGATGCAATCGCCGTTGTATATGAAGATAACCATGTGACGTATGACGCATTAAACCAAAAAATCAACCAAGTGGCATGGGCGCTTCGCAGACTGCACATTAAACCGGATGACCGCGTGGTTATCGTAGCAGAGCGAAGTGTGGAGATGATTGCCGGGATGTATGGCATCATCAAGGCAGGTGGCGCGTATGTGCCAGTCGATCCTACCATCCCAGCAGAGCGTATGCAGTTTATCCTAAATGACTGCAAACCAAAGGCAGTGCTAGTGTATAAAGCTACGATTGAAACGGATCTGCCGACGATTAATCTGGCGGACGATAAGCTCTGGGAAGGGCAAAGCGACAATCCGGAGCCAGTCAATCGCCCCGATGATTTGGCTTATATTATCTATACCTCCGGAACGACGGGGCAGCCCAAAGGGGTAATGTTAGCGCACAGCGGCGTAGTTGCGATGCGGAGTTACCTGCAGGAGAAGTATGAAGTGACGCAGCAAGATAACGTGCTTCAGTTTGCCAACTATATATTTGACGCCTCCGTATGGGAGATGACACTGTCGCTTTTGCTGGGTGCAAAGCTGACCCTCGTGTCCCAAGCGGTTCTATCGGATGTGAGCAGCTTTAACGCTTTTATCAAGAAAAACGGAATCACGTTGACGTTGCTGCCGCCGCAATACTATCTACAGACGGATATAAGCGGACTACGGGTACTGACGACAGGGGGATCGGCAGCAAACGCGGAGATGATCGAAAAGGCAGGGAGCGGTACACGATATATCAATGCCTATGGCCCGACGGAAAGCACAGTATTGGCAACGGGATGGGAATACGATGGAGAGAGTGACATTCCCTATCCTGTACCGATTGGGAAACCAACGAGCAATACGCAAATCTATATTATGGATGGCATGAAGCTATGCGGGATAGGTGTACCCGGGGAGTTATGTATTGCAGGCAGCGGTGTGGCAAAGGGGTACTTGAACCTTCCGGCACTAACCGCAGAGAAGTTTATTGAGAATCCATACGGGGAAGGAAAACTGTACCGGTCGGGAGACTTAGCCAAATGGTTGCCGGACGGGAACATAGCCTATTTAGGCCGTATTGATGATCAAGTGAAGATCAGGGGGTTCCGGATAGAGCCAGGAGAAGTGGAAAATGCGCTGCGGCAGCTGGCAGGGATCCAAGATGCGGTTGTGGTTGCAACTAATAATCATGAAATCCAATCGTTATGTGGGTATATAGTATCTCATACAGTGGTTGATCCATTTGAGATTAAACAAAACTTAAAGAAGTTCCTTCCATCGTACATGATTCCATCGTTTATTGTGCAATTGGAGCAAATTCCTGTCACAAGCTCAGGGAAAGTGGATAAACATCGGTTGCCTTCGCCAAACGTGCGTGCCCTTGTGGAACACGATACATTTGTTGCCGCGCAAAACGATAGGGAGAAGGAACTTGTAACCATTTGGCGTGACATTCTTGTGAGTGAGCAAATCGGCATTTATGATAATTTCTTTGAACTAGGCGGAAATTCATTATTAATCATGAGTATGTTGGCTCGAATTGAAGAAAGGTACCCAGGGATTGTAAAAGTGGGCGATATATTCGCAAATCCTACTATCGCCCAGCTGGCAACGTTCATAGATGTAAGCAGTCAAACAGCATTGAGATGTGCACAAGTTCCGTTCCCAGATTCGTATCTGTTAGGTAGTAGGAACAAGGTATTCGTATTCCATTTCGAAGATAACAGTGATTTATTTCATGTACTGAAGGAAATGCAATCAGAGAGCGAGACAGCACTGGAGTCGTGGCTATTGTTTCTGTACACATATAGTGTTATCGAGGCGACAGGTCAGCAGGAGCTGTCGGTTTGCTATGGGGCGAATAATACTTTTTCATCGTTCGAGATCTGTAATCACGACGACTTGAATGTATTGTTGGAGAACGTAAATAGCAAGAAACAAGCAGCTCCAAAATGTACACAAGCAAAATTTATTATTGATTACAAGCAAAATGGGTTATTTCCGATGTTTTTATATCAGTTCACAGGAAATAAAGGCTATACGGAATACTGTGATTTCTCATTCTCTTTTACTATGAATGAAGAAGCTGTTTATTTCGAGGCAAAGATTTTAAATCGCACCCTCAATTCGGATTATATTCAATCGTTGTTTTTAAGATGGATTCAGATTGTCCAGCATGTCAGTTTGAAAGATAAAGATAATAGCAAAGTATGATGGGAAGAATATAACTCGATTAACTAACGATCATTCAGTCACGCTCAACTCAGTATGTGAGTTGAGCGTTTTATGAAATCGCAGATGGAGGTGTATCGTTACTTGGACAATAACAGTATGTTATTCAATCGGAACTTCAATCTTATCGTTATTGGCCAAATTGTTTCTGTTCTTGGTTCTGCAGTATTACGCTTTGCCTTGGATTTGTATGTGCTTGACGTTACAGGGCGGGCCGATGTGTTCGCATTAGTGTTAGCATTATCAGCAATTCCAGGAATCGTGTTAACACCGATTGGCGGGGCAATAGCCGATCGGTTCAACCGCCGTAATTTGATGATTATTCTCGATGCTTGCGCAGGAATTGTCGTATTATCACTAGTGTTGACAATGATAGCAGGTGGTATCTCAATATTGGTTATAGGAATAACATTGGGCTTACTGGCCATTATGTCCAGTATATACCAACCTACAGTGCAGTCAATTGTACCTGTTCTTGTAAGTGATCAACAATTGGCTAGTGCGAATGGTGTGGTAGCTAGCATAGGTGCACTAGCTGGCATGCTTGGTCCTGTCCTGGGCGGATTGTTATATGCAGCACTTGGGATTAACACACTTTTGGTGGCGAGTTGTACAGCTTTCTTCCTGTCTTCGGTAATGGAAATGTTCATTCATATACCATATGAAAAGAGGGATTGGGGCGGAAGATTTGTGTCAGTGATTGCTCGTGATATGAAGGATGGTGTTCGTTATATCTTATATCAGAAACCGTTTATTTTTCGTTTAGTTGTATTAGCTGCCTTGGTCAATTTGTTTTTTTCACCGATGTTTTTCGTCGGTGTTCCGTATATGCTTCGGATAACGATGCACAGTAGCGACACAATGTATGGTTTGGGTATGGGAATTATTGAACTGAGTGTAATTGTTGGTGCATTAGCAACTGGGATTGTTTCATACAAGTTAACATTGTCACGCATGCATTGGCTGATGTTTATTGCGGCGATGCTCACAGTCGTTATGGCAGTGGCAGTCATGCCATCATTATATGAGTTTGGATTTGCTACATCATTTACATTGTTAATAAGTAGCGCTGGTCTAATCGTGATTGTGGCAACACTTATGAATGTATTTATAATCACGCTTGTGCAGAAGCATTCTCCAAAAGAAATACTCGGAAAAGTAATGGCGATTGTAATGTCTGCCGCATCATGCGTTATGCCAATTGGGCAAGCTATATATGGTGTAGTATTTGAGAATTTCAACGCAAACGTATATGTACCCGTGTTATGCGCCTTCATGTTCATGATTCTTATAGCAATAGCAAGTAAACTAACATTTAGAAAAGTATCGTTAAGTGAAGATATACTAAACATTGATAAGGAAAAAATATCATATCCAGGATGAGTTAATGCTGGTGGTAATAGTTCTTGTTTGCACAGTGTCGCAGCTTGGTCTTCATTGTGTATGATGTAGGCATTAATTGTTCGTCTATGCTGAAAAATTCTTCAGAGAATTGTTAGAAAATATTGACAATACATGGGAACTGGATTACTATAAAAAGTGTGATATTCGACACTATTCGGTATATTAACTATATGTATAAATACTTGGAATCTAAACATATTACAATAACTGAACTGACAATAATAGATGTTTCGGCACGCTATTGGACATTAAGGGACATAGCTGGTAGCTTAGGTAGTGCAGTATATAGTGTATATCTGGACGGAATGGGCGAAGCTATGTCTTTATTTGTGACGTGTTGTTTCTATCGGATTGGAGCTACCATGAGTTATTATGTTTTCTTTGTCGAGACAGGAAAAGAAGAACGGATTGGACAATATATCAAAAGGTACCTTCCTGACATCCATTACTTGATTCCTAGGCGCTACATAACAGAGAAAAAAGCAGGGAAAATACATGTGGTCTTCAAATTAATGTTTCCCGGATACATATTCATAGAATGCGAAGAAAATTTAGAGTTTAGCACATATTATACAATTAAGAAAATACCACATGTTTTTCGAATGCTAAGTTATAGTATAGCTACTCAGACTAAGGTTGTTGGTAAATTAAAGGGATATAATCGTGATTATTACAACTCTATCATTACTGCTGACGAACAACTTCAAAGTGAGTTCTTCTTAAAGGTTGCTGATGATGAGATGAATAATATATTAGAATTGTTGGATGACGATCAAATAATCAATCAGTCGGTTCTTACTACAATTAATGGAGAAGTGTGTGCTTTATCAGGTCCTTTGGTAGGATTGGAGCACATTATTATGAAAGTTGATAAGCGGAAAAGAAAGGCAAAAATAAAACTCTATCTGTTTGGTGAAGAAAGATATATATATGTTGATACCAAATAAGCATGGTTGAAATTTATGCAGTGAATATAAATGATCCAATTGAAAATTTATTGTACAACCGACTGTATTCATGTATATCTGATGAAAAACATGAGAGATTAATAAAATTTCAAAAGGTTGAAGACGCTAAGAGAACATTGTATGGTGATTTATTGGTAAGATATCTAGCTTGTACTAAACTAAATTTAGCGAATGAGAAATTGCGATTTGCTCGTAATGAATTTTGGAAGCCATATTTACAGAATAATATAATGTTTAAATTTAATATTTCCCATTCTGGGGCTTGGGTAGTTTGTGCAATTGCTGATACGGAAGTCGGTATTGATGTTGAAGAGATAAAACCTATCGATTTTTCTGTGTCACAATGCTTCTTTTCCAAAAGAGAGCATCAACAGCTGATGATGCAACGAGAAGAATTGAGGTTAGCCTATTTCTATAATTTATGGACAATGAAAGAAAGTTATATCAAATGCATAGGGAAGGGATTGTCCATTCCTTTAAACTCTTTTACCGTCTGTGTTGAGCGACAATGTGTTATTGCTTCTACTGATTATCCATATTGAAACAAATGTACACTCTCAAGATAAGTGACAAAACAGAGATACCAAAAAAAGAGGTGGGAAATGACGGGAAAGCCTGATTTCATGCGGGTTTAGACGGGACAGGGAATAAAAAACGGATATCAAAACTTCTGGCAATAAAACGTGCAGCTATTTTGGATAAAAAAGTTTAATGAAAAGCTCCGATCCCTTGATTTAATTGCGAAATGAAGTTAGCGATCCAAATGATTGGATGGAGGCATATTTAAGTAATTGGATTAAGTTCTTAACAGAGAAATCTCACGAAAAAAACCCTTGATAGACAAGAGTTAATAAAACAGTTAATCAAACTAATTATATATATGTACAAAATACGGGTTTTGTGAAACAGTATAGTCGGAAACAAGCGGAATTGATTAGATCCGCACTTGCATCATCATATTATTTAATTCGCCAATGCTTTTACTGATTGATTGTTTTTTTGAATTTTCCGTTTATCCTTCTTTGTTTTTGTTTTCTGTTACGTTGTTTGTTAGTTGCGTTTTGTTTGTTACACATGTCGATTGTCCAATTGTTTGGTGCTTATTAAAAGTTCATTTCCAGGCATATCATGTCGATACGGCTCGCATTCGGATTTTTTTAATTTGCAACATCACTCATATCGAATTACTTAGCGTCAATTTCCCACTTGAATTCGTGCTCAGATATCATTTATCATTCAAAATGTGAATTTTTTCTCATTGTCTACAGTTATACGACTTTCTTAGATATTCATCTTTGGCTTCCGAAAAAATAAAAAACAGCCGGCTGTCATTGATAGCAGCCGGCTGTTCCACTCTTGGACCGAAAATGAGTTCTTATGTTTGATTATAGTTTGAAGCGATTTACTATCACTTGCAGCTCCTCTGCCAATCCCTTCAATTGATCGATGGATGAGGTAATCGTTTCGATCGAAGCAAATTGTTCTTCCGATGCAGCCACCACCGTTTGCACCGTGAGTGATGTCTCGGCGGCAATCTTCGCCATCTCATCCACGGAGGCCGAGACTTCTTCAGTACCCGCCGACATTTGTTCCGTAGCCGCTGATGCTTCCTGCACTTGACCGGTGACTTGCTGGACAAGCGCCATAATGTGCTCGAACATTTGGCCGGCTTTTTCCACGACCTCCATCCCGGATGCCACATCTTGACGGACGTACGCCATGGAACTTACGGTCGCCTGTGTGCTTTGCTGAATTTCTCCGATTAATTCGGCGATCTTTTGGGCGGAATCACCGGATTGTTCGGCCAGCTTGCGCACCTCGCCAGCTACGACGGCAAACCCTCTGCCGCTTTCACCTGCTCTTGCCGCTTCAATTGAAGCATTTAACGCAAGCAGATTCGTCTGCCCCGCAATATTGGTGATTACGTCGATTATTTTCTCGATTTGAGCTGAACGCTCATTCAATTGATGAACGGCCGTTTCGGTCGTCTCCACCGATTGGCTAATCGATTTCATCTGTGCCATGGCATCGACCAAGGTTGAGTTGCCTTGCTCGGCTTGAATGGCAGAATGAGAGGAAAGATCCGCAACGCTGGTTGTATTGTCAACGATCGATTGAATGCCCCGCGCAAACTCTTCCAGGGCAATCGCGTTCTCTTCGGATGCGCTTTGCTGCAGCTTCGATCCAGTCGCAACTTGCTCCATGGACGCGGCAATTTGTTCGGTCGCTTGCGCCGTCTCGTTCGCATTATCGGCCACCAGACGGGAATTATGAAGCAGCACTTCCGCCCGTTCATGTACGGTTCTCATAATCGAGGACAGCCCGTCCATCATCTTGTTGAAGTCTTTCATTAATACGCCAATTTCGTCCTTCGAGTTGTAAGTGCCGCGAACGGTAAGATCGCCCTGTTCCGCCTTCTTCATCAATCCTTGCATTTGTCTAAGCGGCTTCACGATGATGTTGATGATAAAATATCCGACAATCGCACAAAGAAGAAGCGATACGATGCCAATAATTACGCTTGTCATCGTCGAGGTTTGCGTTATTCGTGTCGCCTCATTCACTTCCTGCTCCGCCAAATCCTCATTCCACTTCACGAGCTCGGTCAACACGTTTTGCACTTTAAGTCGAACATCCCTAACGTTCTCGACATAATAAGCATACGCTTCCGTATTTTTGTTCGCTACCGCAAGTTCTATCGCTTTGATATTGTTCTCACGATATGGCTTCAGCAATTTATCGTAATCCGTAATCAGTTTCTGTTCCTTTTCTGTCTTCAAAATCGATTTATAGTCTTTTAGCAACTTATCATTTTCTTGCTTTAAACTATCGATTCTCTCTAGCAGTTCACTGTTGCGGCTATCATCACTGCTCGCCATCAACTCGAACACCATGGAGTCAACCGTACGGTTATTTACCATGACTTGCTTCAGCCACATAATCGATTTCAGATTATGTCCGTAAATAGTGTCGTTCTTGTGGTTAATTTCATTCATTGCCCAGTATGAAGTGAACGTGCTCAACATTAACAGAACAATGCCCACCCCAACCAGAATAAAGATTTTAATAGAAGTATTTAAGTCTCTAAATCTAAATTTCATAATTTACGCTCCTCTCTTTATATAAGCTTATTCATTATCGACAAAATCAGACATATTTTTTATAGCTTAATGGTGTTAAATAGTGACTATTTCTTAAATTTTCTGAAAACCTTTGCAAAATTTCATTATTATTCAGCCCAATGGACTGCCATGACCCTATTGATGCGAAGCTCCAAATCCGAAAATTCCCATAACGCTTTTTGTCAGACTTTTGTTTCATTTGGAATCAATATAGTAAAGGCTGGCTGCCACCATACTTTCTCAGCTTTGAAAGGATATTCATTACACATCGAAAGGGTTGATTATATGACGATATATCAAGGAAATGGCGCTTATTGTTATGCAAACTCAGCTTCCATGCTGCTGTCAACGATAGGGGAACATGTTTCCCCTTCATTGATTGAAGTTATTACGGGCTTTGCATTGGGGGCTTCTTTTTCACAAAATGGCATGATCTTTTTCGATAATTGCGCCAGCAGCCCAGATCAAGGCATTAATCGCGCGTTTGAGATATTAGGCTTTCATGTTAATGAAAAGGTATGCAGGGAGGAGGAACAAGTCCCATTGGAAGAATTAAGGAAAGATCTCTCCAAATCCCCCGTCATGTTAGGGCCTTTGGATATGGGCTATTTGACTTATCTTCCGAATCATCAATTTCTTGGTGGATGCGATCATTATGTTTTTGCACTAAAAATGAATGAAACAGAGGTAATTCTGCATGATCCGGCTGGTTATCCTTTTGTGAGGTTAACGTTTGCGCAGTTGAAATAGGCATGGAAAGCTGAAAAAATCACATGCAGCCAGGGTTCTTATCGTTGTTGGGTGTCTCCGGAACGCATATCGAATCCATCTCAAGTTGACATCTACGATAAAGCCATTCAATTATTCAGATCTAGCTACAGCGATCAACATAACTTTGCCCTGCAAGAACAGCTGTTAGTGGGCAAAAACGCGCTTCGCTTCAAGGCTGAACAAATCAGAAACGAAAGTTTTGTCGATGGAGAAATTGGACATTTCATTCATTTTGCATTTCCGCTCGGAGCGCGGCGGGCACTGGATTTTTCAATGTTTTTCAGCGGCCGTCACGAACGGCTGACAGAATTAAAAGAAACACAGGCTCGCTTGTTTGGTACATGTCAAACGTTATCCATGTTAAAAAAGTGGGATGAAGTTGCTGTAACGCTTGAGTTGCTTGCAGATGTAGAAGAAGAAATCGAGTCAACCATTTTATCTTTGTAACAAGCTCGATTTTATAGGCCAAGTCATGTCTTCATATGACTACTTCCAATATTTCTGTTATGGTATATATAGGAATGTTCACCATTAGACGCAGCAAATCTATTTAACAAGGAGACGACATAATGGATGTGGCGGCCTTTTTGCAACAGCAGAACGAAAATATGCAAAAGCTATCTGGAGAGATAGCTCACGCGGGATGGATGGCAACCTCCACCGGAGAAAACGAATGGAACGATCGGCTTGAAGCGGCGCAGCTTGCATGGAAACACTATCTTTCCAATCCGGATCGGTTTGGATACGTGAAGAAATATAAAGGAGATAAACGGCTGGACCCGCTCCAGCAGCGCCAGTTTACTGATTTGTATAATATGATGGCGGGCTATCAATTGGACCCGGAGCTGGCGGCTCGTTCGACCCGAATGACAAAGGAGCTTGTGCAAATATTCAATACGTATCGTCCAACTATGGACGGCACCGCGGTAACGAACAACGACATCCGGACAATCTTGGAGACGAGCGGCGACCAAGAGGAGCGCAAGCGGGCCTGGTTGGCCAGCAAGCAGATCGGAAAACGGGTCGAGACTGGCGTGCTGCAATTAATACAGCAACGCAATGAAGAGGCGCGTGCGCTAGGTTACGATAATTATTATCACATGAGCTATGAATTGCAGGAGTTGGATTTGGACGATACGTTCTCCATCTTTCACGACTTGCTCGCCCGCAGCGAAGAGCCCTATCGGCTCGTCAAGGAGGAGATTGACGAAGATATCGCCCGCCGGTTCAGCATAGGTACGGAACATATCCAGCCTTGGCATTATACGGACTCCTTCTTCCAGAGCGCACCTTCGGTAGGCGACTGGAATTTGAACGCTTATTTGCAAGGCCGGAGCATGGAGCAAATAACGAAAGATACATTCCGGAGCATGGGACTCGATATCACTGACGTCATGAGCAACAGCGATTTATATCCGCGCGAGAACAAATATCCTTACGGTTATTGCACGGCTATGGGACGGGAAGGCAAGCCGCGCGTGATGATGAGCATCGATGTGAATGAGTTCTGGATGAGCGTCATGCTGCATGAGTTCGGGCATGCGGCCTATGAGAAGTATATCGACTCGGCGCTCCCGTTTCTCCTCCGCCGGCCTGCCCATACGTTGACGACGGAAGCTATCGCGATGCTGTTCGGAAGAATGACGATGCATCCGGATTGGATCGAGCGCTTCGTGCAGTCCGGCAGTGCTGCGCTTAGCCCGCATCTATCCTCGTTGCAGGAGACGATGCGCCGCCAGATGCTGGTGAGCATGCGCTGGTACCTAACCTTTACGATGTTTGAACGCGAGCTGTATGAGCGCCCGCTGCAGCATGTCAACGAACGCTGGTGGCAGCTGGCGGGACAAATCCAGCATTTGAATGCGCCCGAGCATACCCGCTATCCGGATTGGGCGGCGAAAATGCATTTCGCGCTTGCGCCCGTCAGCTATCAAAATTATATTTTGGGTGAATTAACGGCGTCCCAGCTGCTCCATTATATAAAAACCAACATCTCGCAAAATATGTTCACACACCAAGCAGGCGATTATTTAAAGGAACATTTTTTCGCCAGCGGCGCGACATGGAGATGGGATGAAAAGCTCGTGAAAGCGACAGGCGAATCTTTGCAGCCCCGCTACTTCGTCGAACAATTCATCGGCTAAGCAAAAGAGAGACCCTGACTGCCATGTGCAGTCGGGTCTCTCTATACGAATCGTGTATTGCTTTACTTATTCAATGGCTCCGTTCTCCGTCAATATCTCCAAGTCATAAAATTTAAAGTGACGGTTCATGGAAGTTTTTATCGCCGGGCCGTCTTCCTTCGTAAAGGTGTAGTAACTGGTTCCCTTCTCCCGCTCCACTTTGTAACCGTTCAGATCAATGTCGAACAGCTTCTGCACGTATGGAGCGGCAGCCTCAAGAACCTGCTCGTCGGTGAATTTGCGGAAGATGTCTTCCGTAGCATCCGTACCTGCCTCCAAATCTTCCGAAGTATAGACGGATATAAGCCGCCCCGTTTGGAATCCAACTTCAATCCTCAAATCATCCTTTTGGTCCTCGAAGACATATATATTTATAGGTTGCCCTTGTCGGGAATACAGGTGATGTGAAGCTTTGACAAGCGGCACATGCTTGCCCTTCAGATCCCGGACAGCTTGCTCTGCTACCGCCAACGCTTTGGCATCCACTTGATCCATTGGCACAGTGATAAACATGCTCTCAATCCGATTATTTTCCAATGTCATGGTCATGTCGCCTTCCAGCGATGTGCGGATGATCCGTTCATTCGCGGACTTGGTCCGGGTGAGCTTCTTCATTTCCGCTGCCAGTTGACTGCCGTTCATGCGGGTTGCCGTTTCTATAATGTGTTTCAAGTCAGAAGGAAGCTCGCCGTAGGACATGGACACATGCACATTGGCGGTCCCTTTATTCAGATCTAGAGCTACCCGGCTCTTGTGGTCCTTGCTGTATACGGTGACGTTATGATAAGCGGCTCCCTTGTATTCTTCAACACCGTACAATTCGATGTCATGCCCGGCTGCTTCTCTCATCTCACGCCGCGCTTGTTCGACGACTGAAACGTCCAAATCGGCCACTGTCTTCGCATATTTCGGTTCCAGCAATGTTCCTTCCTGTCCATCACCCGCTCCAGTCGGCGGTATTGTGAACTCTATCTTCTGATTGATCGTGACCGGATCCATAAAACGCCGAATCGAGATCTCGTACTCCTCCAGTTTAGGTGCAATAATTGCAATATCATAAACAGGCTTCTTTTCGTTCGCATTCCATCGGACGTAATTGTCGACTATCATTCCGAACTCCGGACTCCACGTCAGACCGCCAACAACTTGGTATTGTTCGTACAGCTGCTCTCCGGTCAATGGGATGGCCTTCGTCTCCGGTGTATGGATATCCAAGCCGTACTGCTTCCATGTTTCCGAACTATCTGTCTCCTGGAGCTTCAAATAGTATGGTTCGTACGTCAGAAAGGCAGTATCCCATGGATTGTGACCTGTCTCGTCCGCTTGCACCTTAAGATGCATAACCTTTTTATTGTCATATTCAGCGCTCTGTATCGTAATATCCTTCCCTCGATAACTCACCTTTTTCGGAAACCTTTCGTCCAGACGGATATGGAATGTGTCTTCCACCTTCATTTGGGTCATCCAGATCTTCTTTATCTCCAGCGTCATCTTCGTCGGCTTCTCGTTGAAATAGACGGAAGGAACGAATTCCAAGCTGCTGCGGCTGAGACCGTTCATAACCTCCCGGAAGCTGCCGGATTGGCGAATCGGATATACCTTGCCCGTCTCATCCGACAGAATGAGGCTCTCGCGAATGGTTTTGTCCCAATCATTACGAGGATGCAGGCTGATTTTTCCGCCCCCTTCGATTCGCGTGCCGATCTCGAATATCATCCGGGTCGGGGATATCTGAATGTTCTGCAAGACAAACTGCTGCATGGCTGAATCGAATGGTTCCCAGTCACGGTTCAGAGTTATAACGCGGGTAGGCTTGACGTTTTCCGCACCGAACGGAACTTCGATATAGTCAGTTTCCGAATCAATGACCTTGAATTCTTCGTTCCGCCTCACTTTGGTCAGGCGGATCTTCAACGGCTTCCGATTATGAGACTGCTTCAGTTCCTCTGCGTACTCCCGGTTGAGAAGCAGATCGTAAGTCCATCTGACGACGCCATCCACCCTCTGCTCGTTTCGCTTTTGAATCTCATCATTGGTATCTATAGGATAACGAGTCATGCTACTCGTGCCGTCATGGGTTTGATGCGTTTCCAACTCAGGCAAAGTCGCGACATAGTCTTCCAGCTCGTTCGCCATGCGGCCGTTCCGCTGCGCTTCGGCGATATCCTCTCCCTTAATGGTAATGTCCACGTGCAGACGATCGTCTTCCAAAAACAGATTGTCCACGCTGACTTCGCGGTTTCCCCACGTTGTCTTGTAGGACGGAGTCGAAATATAGCCGTGCTCCTTGGCATTCCGTATTCCGATGTATTCTCCGGCACCCTCCAGCCACTTTATGGCCGCTTCCAGCCCCGGAATCTGTTTTGCATACACGGCGAAGGATGGAACGAACATGACCGAGCCGGAAAATAGCAAGATGCCGGCGGCGGCCGTTCCCAAGCTGCGGCGCATGACCTTGCCTTTGCGGCGACGGCGCACGGTGGAATCAATCCGCTTCGCGATGCGTTGGGACAAGCCTTCCGGCACAGGAACTTCAGGCAACTTTTCGAACAAGCGCTCGATTTCGTCATCTTGATAATCCATCATACTCTCGCCTCCTTCGGTTCCGCATACATCTGCTGCTTGAACAGCTTGATTGTGCTATATATTTTCGTCTTGACCGTCCCGACAGGCAGCTCGGTCATCTCCGCTATTTCTTCGAGCGTGTATCCCTGGATATATTTCAATTGGATGAGCATGCGCGTCATCGGCGGCAGTTCGTCGATGAGCGCATTCAGATCCAGCATCTCGTCCGTCAGCGGCTGCTCCGCGATTCCCATAATGTCTTCATCTTCCGTATAGACGATCGATTTCATTTTGCGGATATGGGTTTTGCACTGATTGATTACGATTCGTGTAAACCAGGTATTGAATTTATCGGGGTCCTTCAAATTTTTTATGTTGATAAGCGCCTTTTCTACGGCATCGCACACTGCGTCCATGCTGGCGGCTTCGTCATGCAAATAACTGTACGCGATACGGTACGATCGTTCCTGGATGTGCTGCACCGCCAGCGCGAAGCTGTCCGTGTCCCCCTGCTGCGCCCGAACGATCAGCGTCTTCTGATCCATGTCGTCTCCTCCTTTTAGTCATCCCTTAGATGCACGGAGGATTAAAAAAGTTTTATGGGATTAAGAAATATTTTCGAACTCGATAAACGGTCAATTCATGCCGCCATTGGCAGGGGTAATTCCCATCATGCTCAGTTTTTTGTTCAGGCTCACTTCCACTTCTACTGTCGGTTGCCCCTTCTTGGTAAAAAGGGCCAGCGCATCCAAAGCTTGCTTCTGCATAGCGGCATTCAATTCCTCGAACGACATTTCAAGAGAAGCACTCGATACTTTGCCCGTCTTTTCCTCGATGACGACTTGGCCCTTCTCTTTCCCTTCTTTGAGATAAATGAACCATGTACCTTTATATTCCGATACGCTGCCCAATTCAATATCCTTGCCTACCAACTGGCGCATCGTTATCTGCGCTGTCTTGAGCAAATTGGCATCCAGATCGTCGATCGTCTTCTCCTTCTGCTCCTTCGTTTCTTTGCTCGCCGGCGCCGCCTCCGCCACCGTCCATACCGGTCCCATTGACGCAAACATCATGCTGGATACGGCCAACGCCGCGATCCTCTTTTTGTACGATTTCATGTTATATTCCTCCTGTATCTGAATTGGTTTCGCTTTTTAGATGCAAGAGGATCGGGTTTAGTTTCAATCGTTCAATAACATCTGCCAGTATTAACCCCCTGTCCTGACCTTTCAAATACAAGCTCGCCGTCAAGAGGGGATTCAAAACATCCTTTCACCCGCTCTCCCCCTGCTTCAGAAAAACCGAGTCTGTTCCAAGAAAATCTGAAGCGTTGGGAGAGTGAACAAAAAGGGTAAATCATGGATGCCACTCTAGCCAGGATCGCCGAAAGCCCACGAACAAAATCATGGGCTTCTTCTTTGCCGAATGCTGCAGCCTTAGTTATCATGTTCAGAAGAGAATGGAGCATAACGCCGCACATACGATATTAATGGAAAGCGGCATCGCTGTAAACAAGAGATGAAAGAAGGTTCACTTTTAGATGGATATCCAGAAATGACTGTTTGTACTGCACATAGGGAAATGCTATTATAGAACTAATTTTTACGAAAGTGAGCATCATACATACTAAATAAAGAAGGGATTTTATCGTATGGCCAGAGCACACAAGAAGTTAACTATCCTAGATTACTTGAAGAGGGTTATATTCATTACCGCAGGCGCCGTATTAATGGGGGTCGCGCTTGAATTGTTCCTCGTGCCGAACAACGTCATCGACGGCGGGATTACAGGTGTATCCATCGTTGTCGCCAAAGTAACGAATTTACCGCTTGGGTTATTTATCTTCATCATCAACCTCCCTTTCCTCATTGTCGGGTACAAGCAGATCGGCAAGACCTTCGCCTTTTCCACCTTATATGGTATTGCGGTCATGTCGGGAACAACCTTGTGGCTGCATCATGCCGAAGCATTTACAAATGAGAAAATATTGGCTGTCCTGTTCGGCGGTTTAATCCTTGGTCTTGGCGTCGGTCTGGTGCTGCGCTTCGGCGGCTCGCTTGACGGAACTGAGATTGTAGCCATTCTCGTCTCGAAGAAGACACGGGTGCCCGTCGGGCAAATTATTTTGTTCATCAACGTCTTTATCTTCATCATCGCAGGGTTCGTGTTCGGTTGGGATTCGGCGATGTACTCCATATTCACGTTCTACATTGCCTCCAAGGTCATGGACGTTGTCGTTGAGGGCTTGAATGAATCCAAATCGGTTACGATTATATCTTCCGAATACGAAGAAGTATCGCAAGCGATTCTGGATCGCCTGGGACGCAGCACGACGTTCCTCTACGGAAGAGGCGGTTACAGTAAGGAAGAAACGCAGATCATATACTGTGTCGTCACGCGTCTGGAGTTAGCCAAGCTGAAGGCGGTTGTGCAAGAGATTGATGAGAAGGCGTTCATCGCGATTGAGAGTGTATCCGACGTGCTTGGAGGCAACTTCCAGAAGAATAGCATACATTAATGAAAGAAGAGGCGGGCGCTCGCGATGTGCGCCTGCCTCTTTTCGTTTACTTCTTCCGCAGCACCCGGGCGAACACGGCCATAATCGGCGACAGCAGCACAGCCGCGACCACGAGCGAAGCCCGGACGGAGATGCGGCTGCCCACCCAGCCGACCAACGGGCCGCCTGCGGCTTGGCCGAGCGCGTCCGATTGACTAATCATCGACAAGACGGTGGCGCGGGATTTGTTCTCGATGTTCATGTTCAGCCACGTATTGTATATCGGTTCTTTGAGCGTGCGAATCACACCGATCGCAAGCAGCGATCCAAGCGCCCAGGCGAAGCTCGGCGAGAACGCGAACGACAGGATGGCAGCGATATGTGCCGCAGTGAGCACGAACATGCCGTAGAAGACCGAATGCTCGTTGCTCATATCCAGCCGCTTCTCCGTGATACGTATGGCCAACATGCCGGTGAGCGTCGTCAGGACGGAGATGAGGCCGAACCAGATTGCCATGGAAGACAGCACGCCATGCGGGAATCCGATATCGGTAATGAGATGGGCCTCCCACAGCCGGTCATAACCTTCGGACGCCGCGCCGCTGAACAGCGTGACGGCAACGATCATCAGCAGCACCGGATGGCGGCGCACCACCTTCGCGCCCGTCACCCAAGTCGTCTTCATCTCACGCCAGTGCGAGGACTGCGCAGACCGCTCAGGACGAACAAACTTCGTCTCCTTCATGAAGAACATCAAAAAGACGCCAAGTCCCAAATAGTATAGACCCGCGGCCACAAACGGGAGATTGGGCGCCACCGTAGACAGCCCTACACTTAGCAGGATGCCAAGCAAGGTCGCAATCAACGATACCCGCTTCGCCCGCATGAACAAATGCCCAACGTTCTCCTCACCGACTTCATCGACGATCCAGGCCATATCGGCCCCGCTGATGAAGGTCCAGCCGAAGCCGCTTATAAATTCCGCAACCAAAATCCACATAAATACCGAAATGAACGGGGTCAGCGATCCGATCCATTGCACGCTTCCTTCCAACACAAATCCGGCACCAAGCACGAACATCCCGATAATGACCGATAACCGCCGGCTGTACGTATCGGCGACGACGCCTGTGACGCCTTCGAAGATGAGTGCGCTACACTCCATTACCGTTCCCATCATGACGAGCTGGAACGGGGTCAGCCCAAGCTCCGCGATTAAATAAACTCCATAGGTCGTAGACATTGTGGAGATGGCAAGGGCCGTCATAAACATCATAATGATATACACTTGTGACGCGCGAAAATTCATCTAAATCAGTTCCACCTTCCCGGCAGACGGCACGTCACATGAGGAAAACGCAGTTTCCTTAGGGCCTGGATGCGCGCATACGCGCGTGCCGTACTGCCGTTTGTTTATTTTTATTCTCCGTTCGTTGATTTAAGATTGCGTTGTAGCTTTGCCGCATAATCTGAACACCTCCAAAATTAAGTAATTCCATTATACCGATGCAGCCATCCAAAAAGATACAGTGAATCTTGTCCGCACCTGAATGGTAATACCAAAAACACCGGCAGTAGCGTACTGCCGGTGCGTCAATTACAGAATGTTGAATTTACTGGCCCTTATCATGTTTGGTTACACGTTGTGAAGGTGGAACTTCAATCGGGAACGACCACGCGTCGCCCTCGTAGTAATACCGTGTCGTAATGACAGGAGCGAGAAGCTGCAACTCCTCGTTCTCCCACTTCTCTTCATAGCCTTTTATTTTTAGCTCATACTTCAGTGGAATCTTGCCCGTATTTCTTACCGCTTCTCTAATTTCGTACTCGTTGGTCTTCGTCCCGACGGAAATAAAGTTCGCTTTCAATTCCGAGCCTTGCGCGAGAACCCAATGGGCAACGCGATAGAGCGGAGCCGGCATTACTCCTTCGATAACCATGACGGCGTTGGTTTGGCTTGGATTGCGCAGATCCGGTTCCAGCTTGAACGAGCTCAACATGAATTCCGTTCCGCCCGCCTTCAGCTTGACAGGCCCCTTGCGTACGTCGGCCGGACGGAACTTCAACGACAGATCCGACAGCTCGTTATGCTCCTCGTAATCAAGGCGGAACGTCAGCTTTTGACCTTGCGGCCAACGGCCGAGCAGCGCGCTTGACGTGCTTGTATCGTTGACGACCGCCCCCGACTCGTCCACAAGCTGCCACATGAAGGTGCGTTGGTTCAATTCGTACATGTTGCGCTCATCCTTCTTCAGCTCGTTCCAAAACGGCGGCTTCACCCGGTATTTTCGCTGTTCCGCTTCCTCTGTCAATTGGTGGGACAGCCCTAGTTGCGTCTTTGTCGGCGTTAACACCAAATTGCGCACATTGATGTTCAAGCCTTGCGGAGTCATAAAGGAGCGGTCGATTGGAATCCGGATCGTCGCTTCGCTGCTTTTCTCGAACGAGAACGGGACGCTTATGCGCCAATGCCCTTCTACCTTCGGGTTCGGCTCCTTATCCACACCTTCGATGAAGGGAACCCCTTCTCTCCATCCGCCTACTTCGCGGATATCCATATGGAGGGTCAGTTGTTTATGTTCCAGTCCGTACGGCAGCTTAAAATTGAGATAGGAAATGGTCGTATTCGACATGCCGCCACCGATCGAGTCAACTTCATATTCATTACCGTTCTCATCCGTCACGTATAACCGATTGCGCTTGCCATCTATCTGGAGCATAGGTTCGTACACCGTGCCGTCCCTCATAATTTGATAGGCAGCGTATACGCGCGGCGAATCGGGAAGAATTTCGTGAATGGACAAGGTGATTCCTTGATCGGTGTCGCTGCCCTCCACCCGTTCCGAGAACCCCATCTCTGCCGCATGATCCACATTTACATAATATCCATACCCGAACAGCGACTTCAACATTTCCGCGAATGTCGGCGAAGCCGCCGCGCCGACGGTGACGGTGAATGCTACGCCGGCCGCAATCAGCCCGACGCGCTTCTGTCTCCTTCTCCGGCGTTGTGACGCATCTTCCAAGGCGAGAATCTCTTGCATGACGTTATCCGTGAACCCTTCAGATACCGCGGGTTCCGGCATGTCTTGCCCGATGGCCCACTCATTCGCCACATCATCCGACTCCAATAACGCGGCGCATGACAAGCATGAGTCGGCGTGCTGCTCCACAGCGCCCAGCTCCCTCTTCGTAAGCGGGCGTTCCTCATCCATCAGCCGATGAAAGTCCGTGCAATTCAAGCGAATCCCCCCTCTTGAACGAGCATGTCTCTCATTTTCTTTTTCGCCCGGTGCAGATGTACCTGTACCGTCGTCACCGGCACGCTCAACGCGTCAGCGATTTCCTTGTAGCTCATGTCCATATTGTAACGCATGAATAGCACGGTCCGATATGGAGCCGTCAAGCGATTCATCGCCTCATTCACTTGCTGTCTCTTCTCTTCCTGCAGCACAATATCCTCCGGCGTCGGCTCTGCGGCTACGAGCGTCTCCTGAAGCTCCGTCCACTGCCTGTTCTTCTGTCCGCGCCATTGCGACACGCTCAGATTGACGGCAATCCGGTAGAGCCAAGCCGGGAATGGCCTCGACGGATCGTACTTCTTCAGGTGCTTATAGGCGTTGACGAACGCAGTCTGAGCGACATCTTCCGCATCGGCCTGCGAGTTGCCCATGCCGACCAGCAGCGCACATAGCTTTCCTTTATATTTGTTTACAAGGTGGGCGTAACTGTGCGTATGTCCGGCCAATACCTGTGACACCCACTCCTGATCTTCGTTAACCACCCGCATCCTCCATCTCTGTCTATAGTGCGAATTTTCCTATCAATCGTTCGCTGCAAATCCAAGTTCACTACTCATACGAATGGAAGGCCGATTTTCTTACAGCATAGATGCAAATCTATTTTCTAAAAAAGAAATGCTGGCGAGTCAAAAGACTTCACCAGCATCTCATAGAAACGAGTTATCCTCAAGAACGGCGCAATCTGCGCCTTGTCACGGGATTCAAGGTTGATGCAATTTCGTGAAAAACAACTTATTGCTGTTGCGATCCACGCCCAACGCCGCATAGCCATTGTCTGACGTTTGCTTCGCCACAATTCCGCTTCTGCTTACCTGCACGCCGTCCTTATCCCCGGCAAGCAATTGATGCCATATCGTCTGTCCGCTGCCGTTTATTTTTGCCACATACTCATCTGCACTACTAAAGCCTCCATTGATCCTTTTATAATTCGCATACCCGGATACCATGTAATTGCCGTCATCCGTTGCCCGAATGCTCTTGAGGCCGCTTTGCGACCATTCGCTGGGCAATGTTTGCTCCCATTCCACGCTTCCGTCACCATCCAGCTTCAGCAAGTATCCGGTCGATCTTGACGCATAGTCAATCGTTGCATCGGAACCGGTGATGATTACCCCGCCATCCGGTGTCTCGACAGCGTCCGTTGCATAGGTATTGTTTCCGGTCTCGTGCTTCACTTCCCAGACGGCGTTTCCTTCCGCATCGATTTTGGAAGCATATAAATCGTAGTTATCCAAAATATCCGATACGCTCGTCCATAACCCTAGCAGCACGACTCCACCGTCAGCCGTTCCGATCAGATTCGCAACGCTATTCCGATTGGGCCCCGCAATCGTCTTCTCCCATTGCAATCCCCCATCCCTGTCCAGCTTGGCGACATACAAATCCTCTTTGCCATCGGGCATCGTGATGGTCGCCCCAAGGATATACCCGTCAGTACTCGTTTCCGCAAAATAGGCAGGGGTGTACTTGGTCGTGTGGTTCAGTGACTGCTCCCAAATAATCTCCCCTGTTTCATCCATCTTGGACACCTTAATGTTCTTATCGGTCCCAGAAATGGAGGAAATGAGATATCCGCCGTCCTGCGTCTGTTTTAGCCCTTCAATATACCTGTTTTCAGGAAGTGAAATTCTCGTGCTCAGCTCGCCGCTTTCACCCAAATGAACAAGCTCGGTCTGCGAAGTTCCCGCTGAACGCTTGGTGAATATTATCCCGCCGTCCTGCGCGTCTTGAAACGTTTTCGTTTCATGCCCATACATATCGTAGGTTTTCTCCAACTGTACCAGAGGCGCCGCTTCCGCATTCACCGAGTGGCCCCACAACAGGGAACCTGCGCACAGCAAGGCCAATATAGCCGTACCCGGCTTTTTTAGAACCTGATCGCGTCTCGTTATCCTCTCCATCATCCAATCCCTCCCATACCATTAATGAAAGCACCTAATTATATACATATATTTATAGATTATGTATATAGTAGCGGAGTAGCAAATTCAGAGGAAACAGGATAAGTGGAAATGGGCTGTTGGACCAACGACTACCATCTCAGTCCAAAAAACTATATAATACAAATGTTATATCTCTAAGTCAGAAGGACAGGCTGGAAATGGGAGAGTGAAATTTTGAATTGGTGGGAAATGTTTGTCGGCTTTATATTGGGAATTGTAGAAGGCTTGACTGAATTTGCTCCGGTCTCTTCGACTGGACACATGATCTTAGTGGATGATTTTTTGCTGCATTCCAAGGAACTATTCACTCCTTCGATTGCGAACACCTTTAAGGTTGTCATCCAATTGGGCTCCATTCTGGCGGTCGTCGTCGTGTTCTGGGATCGCTTCATGCATCTCTTGGGCTTGAAGAAAGCCCCGGTAAGCCCAGAACTTGGCAGAGGACGCCGGCTGAAGCTGACGCAGGTTATCGTCGGCTTGATTCCTGCCGCGGTGCTAGGTCTCCTCTTCGAGGACTATATCGATGAATATCTGTTCTCGACCCAGACGGTGCTCATCGGTCTGGTGCTCGGAGCCCTTTTGATGTTCGCAGCGGATTGGTTCCGTCCGAGCAAGCCAGCCGCGAAGACGGTCGACCAGATCACGTACAAGCAGGCATTAGGCATCGGTCTGTTTCAATGCTTGGGCCTGTGGCCGGGATTTTCCCGCTCCGGCTCTACTATTTCGGGCGGCGTCCTGTTAGGCATGAGCCACCGGGCGGCATCCGACTTCACCTTCATTATGGCCGTGCCGGTCATGGCGGGCGCGAGCGGCTTGTCGCTGCTAAAGCATTGGAAGGATTTCACCGTTGATGCCCTGCCGTTTTTCATCATCGGATTCATCAGCGCCTTCATCTTCGCATTAATCTCGATCCGCTTCTTCCTGAAGCTGATTAACAAGGTGAAGCTGGTTCCATTCGCGGTGTACCGCCTCGTGTTGGCCGCTGTCATCTATTTCGTGTTTTTGTAATCATACAGACAGCCTTTGATCCCGAGGATCAAAGGCTGTTTTTTTCGCTTCCATTATACTGTCTGTCTAAGAATGCGGTACGGATAGCGAAGAAGTTGGGCATCATCATTGACAGAATCGCGCAGAACAATGTCCACTGGATGAATCGCTGCATACTTGTCGGTGCCGAACCATTGCCGCTGCGTCGAACATAGAATCAGCAGCCCTTCCTCATTGCCCAGCGGCGCAAAGAGCGGATATGCCGCTATGTACACGTCAGCCCCATATCGCTCCTTCAGGGCCGCTGCCGCTGTCGGCACATCCTCAACCGGCAAGCCGATCTCGCTGATGCATTCAATGTCCGGCACACCGAACGAAGCGGACTTGCCCGCTTCCCTGCCTTGACCATCATGCCGCGCAATGAATTCGATAAGGTTGCCCGCCGGGTCGAATAGGTACACGGCATGCGCATTCCAGTGCGATAAATGCTGAATATCTTCCCCCTCTATACGGTTGATAGCCGCCCCTTTCCTTTTCAGCCAATCGACGCATTGCCCGATTTTATTCTCGGTTATGTTGAATGCGAAATGATAAAAAGGGCGTCCCGCCTCAGCCTCCTTGCCGCGCATGAAGGTAAGCCGTGAAGCGCCTGCTTGAAACGTGATGCTCTCCTCTTGTTCATGCATAATCGGAAGTTCCAGCACTTGGGAATAGAATCTCTTCATTTCCTGCAAGCCGCTCGTCTGCAGCCGGATTTCTTGGATTTTCATGCCGATTGCCTCCTCTTCCTTATATACTTGATGGCAAGGAGCACCAACCGTTATCGGATGGCGCTCCTTATTCCTTGCTCTCATTATAAATGGCGCTGATGAATATATAGCATATCGATCTCTGCCGAAGCCAGGATTGGACTGCGTGACAACATGTCATTGTACTTCCAAAGCCAAATCCATGCTCTCGGGTTAGGATCGGCCATCATTATTTTCAATATTGATTGTTCTCCCTTCCATGCGTCCTCCCCGATCTCTAAAAGTTAATGGCTGCTCTCGCTGCCGACTCGATGCCCATTTCAATGATGCGCTGCTGCTGCTCAGGATATTGATTATGACCTTCGACAATTACGCTGACGATATCATCGATGCCGAACAGCTTCAAATTATGCTTCATGAAGCGCACCGCCATCTCCGCTTCGACAGCCGGACCGCTGGAATACACGCCTCCCCGCGCATGAAGCAAGGCGACCTTCTTGCTATTCATGAGCCCGATCGCTCCGTCCGGTGTGTAGCGGTAGGTCTTTCCGGGCTGATTCAAATAATCCATATACGTATGCAACACGGCCGGAACCGTTGTATTCCACATAGGGAAGGCAAAGACGGCCTTATCCGCCGCGACGAATTGGTTCAGGTACCGCATGATCAGGTTGGTGTATTTTTGTTCCGGCGGCGAGAGCTCCACATCCTTCCGGAGCTTGTACATGCCGTTCATCATGTCATTGTCATAGTAAGGCAAATCCTCGGCATATAAATCCAGTTCAGTAATGCGATCAGACGGGTGTGATTTCTGGTAATTTTCCAAAAACGCATGATACAGTTTTACGCTGACGGACTGATTAACGGAACGGCAATTAGCTTTCACAAACAGTACTTGATTCATTTGGCTTTCTCCTTTACATTCCTTTTCCGGAACCTATGTGTTCGCTCATGATACTGGCTGGAAAATCTCCGGGTTGTTCTGCAACTTCAGGATAGCAGTTCTCGGAGCGTGCTGGCGTCGGCGAACGGATGGACATTTGCATACTAAAAAAGCCCGATCTTCGATCGGACTTTCTACGACTTTAGATGTACGTCGGCTATTCAACCATGCCTTTCCTCACTGCAAAAATCGCCGCTTGCGTGCGGGCAGTCATCCCCAGCTTCCCGAGCAGATTACTCACATGCGTCTTCACGGTCTTCTCGGTAATGTGAAAATCAGAAGCAATTTCCTTGTTGCTCTTGCCCAGAGCAATGAACCGGAGCACTTCCTTCTCCCGTTGCGTCAGCGACTCCAGCTGAGGTTCGCCGTCCACAGGGCTCTGGCCGCTGGCCAGATGCGACATCAACTGCTCGGTCACGCTCGGATGAAGCTGAACCTGGCCTTGATGCACGCCGACAATGGCATGCGCGAGCTCATCCGGCATAATATCCTTCATTAAATACCCGTTGGCTCCGGCTTGAATGGCCGGAACGACATGATCTTTATCGAAATAAGACGTCAATACGAGCACTTTTGTGTCCGGAAGATGCTGCCGGATGTGCCGTGTCGCTTCGATTCCATTCATTTGAGGCAGCATCAAATCCATAACGACGACATCCGGCTTCCACGTTTCCGCCATTCGGATTGCATCAATCCCGTTCAGCGCTTCACCGATCACCTCGATATCCGGCTGCATCTTTAAGAAAAAGCGGAGCCCGCGCAGCACCACCGCATGATCATCAACGAGCAATACCCATGCCTGCAATGCCTACCCCGGTGCTCTGCCTGAGCTTGGACGCTGAAACACCATTCCCCTCATCCGTAATTTCTAGCGCAACCTGCCCGTCTTCCCAATATAATCGCAGATGAGCCGTGTTCGTCCTCGCATGCTTGCGCACATTATTAAGCGCTTCTTGCCCGATGCGAAACAGCGTCTCTTCCATGCAACGGGGCAATTCCAACATGCTCTCGGAACGAGCGGTCACCACCAAGCCCTGCGTCTTGCCGTACCGGATTAACCCGGTAAGAAGCCCCTCCTCCAACCCGGCGGGACGCAGCTGCCAGATGAGCGATCGCATCTCGCACACCGCATCCTTCGTCAGTACTTGCATTTCCGTCAGAGCGGACATGACAGACTCCTCCTGGAAGCCGGGCGAGGAGGCTGGAACCGACAGCAAGCTCTCCATCCCACGGGCCGTCAATTGCAAGGCGAACAGCTTCTGGGATACCGAATCGTGCAAATCCCGGGCCAATCGGTTGCGTTCCTGCCACATGAGCAAATGGAGCTGCTGTTCATGATACTGCGCAGTCTCATAGGCGCGTGACATATGCTCGGCCACGAACTCAAGCATTTCCATCATCACGGCATCGAAATGCTTCTGCTCCGCGCTGCCCGCGTAGAGGACGCCAATCGGTTTATCCCGCAGCAGGATGGGGACGGCCGCTTGCGAAGCCATATACCGGTAAGAACGGCGTCGCTCATCAGGCCGATCATCATCCTCATTCCAGACATGAGGCTTCCTCTCTGTGTACGCCGCCCAGATTGGACCCAATTCTGTTGAGCGGGAACGCTTGGCCCGCGACACCTTGCCAAGCTCCAGCTTGATGTGCCGGGACAGCTTGCCGTTCTCCGCAATATATACGGCAGCAGCCGCACACCCTAAGTGCTCTCCAACGGCGCGAGCGGCGATTTCCGGAATCTGCTTCACATCGACCACGCCGCCCAGACATCGCGTCAAATCGCTCAACCGATTCAACATCTCGGCCCGCTTCAGGCGGGATTGGTAGAGCAAAGTCCGTTCAATTGCGGTTCCGATCTGGTAGGCGACCGACTGCAGCAGCATCAGTTCTGTGTCATGGAACCGTTCCTTGCCGGGCGCAGCCACATTCAGAATTCCGTATAGCCGTTCTCCTGCGTGAAGCGGGATGGTGGCATGATGCGTAATGCCTTCGGTATCGCCCCACCGAAATTTCACGGCGTCTTCCAACCGTTTGCAATTGAGCGTATTGTCCGGTTGGAGAATCTTTCCCTTCCGGTACCGCTCAATGCACCAGCATGAACCGTGCTTCATGTGATGCTTGCCCGCCGCGTTCAGCGCCGGCGGAAGCTGGTAATCAGCCGCCAGCGCATAATCCGGCTCCTCTTCAACGAGAAAAATCCATCCGGCTTTGAGCCCCGTAATGTCCACCAACGTGCGCAGCACATTATTCAACAACGCCGTAAGGTCAGTCGAACGGTTAATCGTTTCGGCGATCATCTTGAAGGCATGGAGTTCATCAACGGCAATCTCGTTGCCCATATTCGCTCCCTCCGTTTGCAGTCTCTTTTATTTATAATCATTATAAACAAAAAACAGGATATTCGCTCGTCGATTTCGATGAACAAATATCCCGCTTCACGGCAAACCGCCTATTGTTTTACGATTAGATGAAACTCTGCCAATTCTTCCTCGGCTTCCCGGAACAGCTCAACCAGTTGGTGGCTATAGTCACCCAGATGGCGCTCGCTCTGTTCAAAATGTGTCCATTGAATCGTAAGCGGAAGCTCAACCCATCCGGTCAGGCAGTCCCATAACGCATCAAGATTGCGGCCATAATAATCCGGAAGCGCCAGCTTCTCCTTCAATTCGTCGTGAAGTTGATCGCGGGTCGCATAATGTTGGCCATCCAAAATAATGGTGCGCATTCTCCATCCCCCTCTCCGCTCCTCTTCATTTAATTCATCGGTTCAAACGTCTCATAATGATTTTCCGTCTTATATATGAGACCGTCATTGGAGTATAATAAGCGATCCTTGCCCCGAAAGCCCGACTCATAGTTGATGTCCGCTTCGTGCCATACCCGGCCTTGCTTCTTCGGCAGCTTCCCTTCCCGATTGCGGAACACATCGCCGCCAATGCTCTTGCCTGGAGCCACCTCATGTAAATTTCCTTTTTTCGCTTGCCACCCGAGCGCTTCCGCTTCCTTCTTCGTAATGAAATTGGACGGCAGCGCCTGATGGGCCTTGATATAGTCCGCTACCTCCTGAAAGCCAGTTAATGGCTTCGTATCCGAATCCGATACAGGCGTAACGGAAGGACTACAGCCAGCCAGCACGAATAATGTCAGCAGCAGACACAAGGACTTCATCCACTTCAAGTCGGTATCCCCCTATCTCTGACGATATCACCGTATTATCTTACCATGTTTCCGCTCGCACATCACGATCGCAAAAAAAGAGAACGCTCCGATTAAGCCGAATGCGTTCTCTTCCATTTGTAAGGCTATTGAATTTGAATCTTCGCAAGATCATAAGTAAAGTTGCGGTATGGCGACATGTCAAAGCCTTGAATGCGCGCGTTCGTGCCGAACATATCCCGGCGTTGATACATGAAAATGTAAGGCAAGTCTTCATTCAGTTCTTGATACAGCTCTTTGAAGATCGGTTTGCGTTTCTCGACGTCAATTTCCTTGCCTGCTTTCGTAAACAATTCGTCGACTTTCGGGTTGGAATAACCGACGTCGTTCTGCGAGCCGCCCGTCTTGAACACGTTCTCGCCGGATTGCGGATCCGGCGTCAATTGCCACGCCATGAACAGCATGTCGAAATCGCCTTTTTTCCGCTTTTCGACGACGGCATTGAAGTCCATCATTTCAGCGTTGAACTCGATGCCGAGTTCTTTGTAATTGGCTTGCGCGACCGGAATGATGGCGTCATTGACCGGATTTGGCGTCGTCGCCGTGAAGTTGATTTTGAATTTCTTGCCGTCCTTCTCGCGAAGTCCGTCCGCTCCGACCTTCCAGCCGGCTTCATCCAGCAATTGCTTTGCTTTATCAAGGTCAAAGTTATAATGAGTCACTTCATCTGTATAAGACCAAGATACTTTAGACTGCGGTACATCGATGACTTCCGCATAGCCTTGGTATATGGCGTCAACGATTTCTTGACGGTTCAAGCCGTATGCCAACGCTTGACGGACTCGCTTATCTTTAAACTCATCACGGTTATGGTTAAACGTAATGTATCCATATCCGTTAGTCGGGAACAGCGTAACATCGAGGAAGCCCATTTCTTTCAATTGTTCCACCTGATCTTTGTTTACGCTAATATTGTCCATGTCCGTCTCGCCCGTTTGCAGCAGTTGGACGTTCGTTTCTTCCGTCGTAAATTTGTAAATCATATTTTCGATCTTTGGCTTGCCTTCGAAATACAGCTCATTCGCTGCGAACACCGCTTCCTGTCCGGCTACGAACTTAACCAGCTTGTAAGGGCCGGAACCGAGCGGCGAAGTGAACAGATCTCTCATATAACCGAGGCTGCCTTGCTTATAATCTTTGCCGTAATATGCTTTTGGCATGACCCCTACGCCTCCGATGGTGGAAAATGCCAATGCGCTGATTTCGGTTGTCGTTATTTCAATCGTTTTCGGGTCGATAACTTTGATGCCTTCAATTGAGGTTGCTTTGCCGTCCTTATATTCCTGACCGCCTTTGATGCGGGCATGGGCAATTACGTCGGAAGGACCGTCGTAGGATTTGTCGTGCAGCAGCGTGATGGAGAAGGCCACGTCTTCAGCGGTTAACGGCGTGCCGTCGCTGAACTTGACCCCGTCTTTCAGCTTGAATGTATATGTCAGCTTGTCTTCCGAAACTTCGTAGCTTTCCGCCAAATCTTCGGAATACGTGCCGTCCTGGTTTATTTTGAGCAAGGAATTAAATACTGCGGAGGTCATATAATTGTCATACACGTTCTCGGCAAAAATTGGATTTATGATGCCGGAAGGAGCAAGCATCCCGACGATAATCGTATCTTTTCGGTTTTTTGCGGCTTCTGGGGATTTGCCCGGGTCCGAAGCTTTGATAACGCCTTCAGAGATAATTTCGCTATCCGCGCCTTGGTCCTTGTCGTTGCCTTCTCCCTTCGGCTGTTCAGCCGCTTGATCATTCGGCTTGTCGCCGGATCCCGCATTGCTTCCGCCGCCGCAAGCGGACAGCACTAAGGTCAATGACAGAAGCAAGCACATGATGGTACTGAATTTCTTCTTCACTAGATTCTCCCCCTACTTAAGAAAAATGTTCTTTGCTTATGTTAAATAAATTGTGCACATAGGATAGGTAGGTATTGCACATATCATAACGTTCATAACATAGATGCAGTGCATATTAATAGAACATTGGTCAAGCGAATCTTCGAGAAATCATTACCAAAAAGAAGGTACCCATATTTAGGCGCTCAATAATTATCCATAATACTACTTTAAAATTTTTCATTTGTAAATCCCTATATTTATTCTAAAATAATGAATTTTATGCACACCACTCCTCTGTAATAACCACACTTTTTATGCATTATATGGTTATCTATTCACAAGAATGCCACAATTTTGCCGCCGTCTTCATTACGTGCAACACAAATTCGAAAAGCCCAGCCAAATCGGCTGAGCACATTGTATTGCAGCGGGCTTATTGAATTGTGCGTCCGGCAAACCGCAAGCCCCCTGCTCGTGCCGTCACTTTATCGAACCGTACTTCTTCCTTAGGGTTTGCGATTTATGAATCATGCCTTCAACCCCATAATTATGCATCTTTTTATTAATCCCATTTATATTTAATGATGTAAAATAAATAGGAAAACTCACTTGAGCGGCTACACCTTGAACCACCCTTTTCTCCGAAACCACAAGTACATTCCCACGCCGACAAGCATCATCACTGCAAGCACAATAAAATATCCGTAAGGTGAATTTAGCTCTGGCATGAATTCAAAGTTCATCCCGTATACGCCCGCGATAAATGTCAAAGGAATGAAAATGGAAGAGATAATCGTGAGCGTCATCATGATGCTATTCATTCGGTTCGAGTTAAACGAAATGTAGCTGTCACGTATATCAGCCGTCATGTCCCGGTTGGATTCGATTAATTCAGACAGACGGAGCAAATGGTCATGAATGTCGATAAAATAGACATGGTGCTCTTTGAACGCGGCCAGACGCTCGGAGTTCAAAATACGATACAGCAAATCCCGCATGGAATTTACCGTCCGGCGCAGCTTCAATAGATCTCCGCGGATGTCAAACAGCTCGTCCATCAAGCGGTTCCCGTTCGCTTTCTTCAGATTGTCGTCCAACTTATCGACAGCTTCTTCGATCAGATATACGGCAGGGAAAAATTGATCCACCAATTTATCCATCACGAGATAGGCAATATAGACAGGCCCTTTTGCCCATAGCGCTTCATTGACCGATACTTTTTCCCACACCTCTTCAAGCTCCTCGCATTCCTGCAGGTGGAAGGAAACCACATAGTTGTTTCCGACAAATAAATCAACTTCTTCCGCATCCAAGGTCCGTTGGTTCAAAGCATGGAGCACAAAAAAATTGTATTCTCCGTAATAATCCATCTTCGGACGCTGCAGAAAGTGAAAGCAATCTTCAATCGCCAAAGGATGAAAATGAAAATGACGGGCTAATAAGACAGCTTCTTCCTGGCTTGGACTGTCGAAATCAACCCAATACCATTCAATATCCGGATTGTTCAATCGTTCGAGCGGCAGATTATGCAGCAGCGCGGCGTCCTTCGTAAGCGCGAGTGTACGAATCAATGCAGTCCATTCCTCTCTGTTCGCTACTTGATGAATCCATTGTACACCTGCGCGCGAAAATGAAAAAGGCAGGATGACTCCTGCCCGGACAATCCGATTCATTTACTCTTCATTGCCGGTGCGCCCGCTGTACGCATGTCTATGCGGAATCATGCCGTTAACCGTCGTTACACCCTCGAACAGATGATAGTGTCCTCCGCTTGGAAGCGGAATGGCTGGACCGGTCACTCCCTGAATGACATGAGTATGGCCATCATCGAACGATGTGACGGTGTAGTATTCATGCATATGGGGAACTCCGCTCGGCGCAGGCGCTGTCGTACCGGCATATTGGTGACGATGGCCGACATCGATGGACGTCTGCCCCGCAAACTTGTGAGTATGGACAGGTCTGCCGTTCCATGTCGTGATATACAAGCCGTGTGAATGCCGGCCGTTCCCATCTTCCGAATGGATAACGAACCCGGTAACCGGTATTTCCATCACGTTACACATCCTTCTCCTCAGATCTGTAACGTATTGTATGTGCGATTGTCAAAAAGGGTTAACGGCCCAGTTCACCCATAATCCAGCGCTTTATATCGGTGAGCCGGAAGATGTCCGGACGGGATTCCGCTCCGCTGATGATGAGCGGAACGTGCGAATCCTGCTTATGGAGCGAACCGTGACCGGCGCCGCCGAGATGGGTCGGCGAGCTCTCCCCGACGAATTCGCTGCCCGGCGCTGCCGTGACAATGACAAAATTGCCTTTATGAGAAGCGAGCGCACTATGAAGCCGCATGAGCCCGTCTGGATAATCGCCGTACTCTAGCCTATTATCCGATTTCCGCATTGACAGGCCGAGAAGTCCCATATCACCGCGTATGTTCCATGTTTGCCCGTACCTGTCACGAACGTTTCCTTTCGGCCGATAAGTCAGTTCGTGTTTGTTTCGTCCAGATCGAACGTGAATGTCCTCTCCTTCCCGCCATGCTATCACATCAATCCGTTTCTCTTGCTGCAAGCGGCGGACGGCTTCCGCATGCGAAACCTTCGCATCGTTGATATAGACATAAGCCATCCGTTCGTTGACGGCGAGAACGAGCTGATCCTGCTTCGTAACGGGCTTGCTTAACGCAGCGATGCGATATGGATTCAGCACCTGCCTCAAATCGATGACAGAGCGCTCGCGTTCCCGTTCGATATAGGTCTGGCCGCTGTCTCCGGCTATGAGCCACACGTTGTCTTTCATGGCGGCATCCCAAGAACCGAACGCTTGAAAGACGCGCTGCAGCAGCCGATCCGCCTGTTCAATGCCACGTGTCTCCGCCGGCCCTTTTTTATGGACGTCACGATCATTGCTCGGAAAATAAACGAGGGAGAACGGCGGCAGCCGATTTTGCTCAATCAAATAGATGAGCTCGTCAGCCGAAAATTCATCGTTCAAACCGTAGCTTTGCCATGCATGAGTATTCCGGACGTCGTCCGGCTTAAGTCTGGACAGAGCGCCCAGGGAGAAATACTTCGGCGCAAGCGTCTTCAGGTCGCGCGGCAATGTGGTGGTGTCCGCGATTGCGGCCGGCACCTTCAAACGATGATCCGTCGTTCCGCGATATACCATCCCGTTGATGGACGCCGTCTCTATTCCTTTGTCAGCCAATTCTTCATGTATGGTTTTCACTTGCTTATTCAGATGTTCATTGTTCAAACGGTACAGGCTGTTCATGAATACGTCGCCCACACCAAGCTTCAACGTCTCCCACATCGCGGTTCCATAGCTGATTAACCGGCCTTCTTCCGCGTTATACCAGACGAGCCCCGGAATTCGATGCCGATCCGGCCCCGTTCCAGTCAGCACCGTGCTGTCAATCGTTACGGACATCGTCGGGAACGAGCTGACCACGTCGGGCTTGTAATGCCCTCGCTCCTTCAGGAACTTCAATGCCGGAGCTTGCCCGTTCCGTATCGCTTCATGCAGCGGTTTATCCATAACCGAATCGAGGATGACGAGAATGACGCGTTTCGATGGCGATGCAGGCTGAACCCGCTTGATGCGGGGCTGCGCGCCTTTCTTCCCCTCCCCTTGCTGGCAGGCGGAAGGCACAATGCTTACGAACAACAGCAGCACGATCAACAACCAGCGCCCCCGTTTCATCGTATTCCCTCCTTTCTAATCCATCTCAATCGAGACGGCGTGCGCGATGCAAGGAATGCTTTCCCCTTGCTGGTAGGAGAGCGGCGACAACAAGGCTCCCGTCGCCACGATCAACACCCGCTTGAGCTCTCCCTTGTTCATCCGTTTCAGTATGTGGCCGTATGTTACGACGGCCGAGCATCCGCATCCGCTCCCGCCGGCCTGCACGGCCTGCTTCTCGATATCGAACACCATCAGCCCGCAATCGTTGAATGCCGTATTATCCATATAAATTTTGGCTTTCTTCAGCAGATCTTTCGCGATCGGGTGACCGACGGACGCCAAATCACCAGTGACGATCAGGTCGTAATCCTCGGGCTTTCGCCCCATATCATGAAAATGGGTGCGAATCGTATCCGCAGCAGCCGGCGCCATCGCTCCCCCCATATTAAACGGATCCTTCATGCCCATATCCATTACTTTGCCTATCGTCGCCGAGGTCACTCTTGGCCCCGTTCCCCTGCTTGAGATAACCGCCGCTCCCGCTCCGGTCACCGTAAACTGTGCGGTCGGCGGCTTCTGCGATCCATATTCGGTAGGGTAACGGAACTGTTTCTCAACCGTGCAGTTGTGGCTGCAGGTGGCTGCCAGCGCATAATCCGCATTGCCCGAGTCGATGAGAAGCGACGCAAGCGCCAGCGACTCCATCGATGTGGAGCACGCCCCGAACACCCCGATATAAGGCACACTGAGCGAACGGGCGGCAAAGCTATTGCTGATAATCTGATTGAGCAAATCACCGCCGATGAAATAATCAATATGATTGGCGGTCAGGTTCGCTTTCGTGATGGCCATGTGCGTCGCTTGTTCCAATAGCTTCCGTTCCGCCTTTTCCCACGTTTGCTCCTGCAAATCAAGCTGTTCGTGTATCAGATCGAAATCAGTCGCGATCGGCCCCTGCCCCTCTTCCGGGCCGACGATAGCCGATGTTCCGATAATGACGGGCGGATGTTGAAACTTCCATGTTTGCTGTCCTTTAAGCATGCCAGCACCCCTTCATGCAATTTATTCGCGGTATTTGGTGTTGATCATTTCATCTCTCTGTTATCGAATCAAGTAAGGTCTAAGATCTGCAATGATAGTTTGCAGCGTTTTTGAACATTCTTCATACATCGATTTTGCCTCTTTATTTTGAGTCGACAGACTGAATAATTCCAAATCAGCCTCGCATTTCTTCAGCTTGGCTAACGCTTCGGCCTCTGTTTGCGGCATCGTCACCTTGATTTGATCGTTCATCAGGTCTACATACAGCTTCCCGTAACTGTCGATTTGCCCTAAATAGACGTCCTTCGTATCCGTGACGCCCAGCTTGGCCAGCTCTTCTTCCAGCCAAGTCTCGTCCCTTCCCAGCGCAATTAACGGCTGCTCTAATACCTGCCCGTCCATAATGAGCGCCAGAGGCTCTTTTTCCGGCGCGACCTTGACGCCAAGATGACTTGGCGTTAGCGGCGTATGTTCCAGCTTCGGCATCACGTTCACTTCGCCGCTCGTTTCCATGATGGCGAACTCGACGTCAGCCGCTCGGAATACGTTTTTCTTGCGCAGCAATTCGAGCAGCTCGTCGGCCGTAATACGCTCTTTTTTCAGATTATCCTCTAAAATTTTTCCATCTTTGATGAGTATGGTCGACTTTCCGTCAATAATGGTTCTCATCGTCTTGCTCTTAAGCTGCAGAAATTCGATGCCCAGCGACACGGCGACCCACACTACCAAAGATACCAACCCCAAATACCAGTTCGCTTCTAAATCCAACGAAACATAAGCGGCCAGACTCCCGATCGTGATCCCCGTTATGTATTCGAATACCGATAACTGAGAGACCTGTCTCTTCCCAAGAAGCTTGGTCAATACAAATAGCGTAACTACGGCGACCAGCGTTCTTAATGTAATTTCTAGCCATTGCGGCATGAGTGTCATCCCCTTTGAACGAATGAGATTGCTACAAGTAGTTATTTGTAGAACAGCCGAATTTTATGTTGCCCACGGATGCAACGTAACCACAGCGTATGTTTCAGGAAAGTTCAGGACAAATTATGATTGTGATTTAATGATGAAGGTGGTGAAACCATGACAGTAGGATCTCAAGTGAAAACCTGTTTGGCGTCGTTGAAAGGCGTGCAAGCCGATCTTGAGCAATTTGCGTTGGGCACGCAAAATCAGGAAGCTAAAAATATGTATACAAACGCCGCTCAACAAACACAGCAAATTGTTCAACAGGTAGAAGGACGAGTTCAACAATTGGAAGCAGAAGAACCTCAATATAAGGGATTTTAGATCTTCACAAAACCCCTCTGACTAGAATGGGCAGGCCTTTTAGAATCATAGGCCTGCCCATTCGGCTGTCATCAGAAAGCTTACCTTCGTAAATTTATCGAAGTGAAATGAATTCATCGTCAGGTTATAGTTTTTTGCTCTTAAAACCCCGCAAGTGTCCAATCAAGGTTGATGTCACGTACATACAAATATACAGTAATTCAATTTCTCCAGATGAAAGGAGTTATGATCAGATGTCCGAAGTTAGAGGCGGTTATGGCGGTTTCACAAGTACAGGTGTCATTCTTGTACTCTTCATCTTGTTGGTCATCATCAGCCGTTCCATACTGTACTAGGGGTTCGGCCAGTAAAGCTCGAGCCGCTATGGCCATGCTTGTCATAGCCATAGCCGGCTCTCTCCACACTCTTTACTTATTTGAGCTGTGACACATTCCGCTCTTTGCCGCTTAGAACGGGTGTGGTTTCATATACATATTCCTCCAGCGTCAACTTGCGTTCCGCCATCTCCGCCGCTCTCTTCACGCCAACATACCGTAAATGCCAAGGTTCGTATTGATAACCGGTTATCGCTTCCTTGCCTTTTGGATAACGCAGGATAAAACCATACTCCGGCGCATGCCGTGCGATCCATTCTGCTTCGGCGGATCCGGCAAAGCAGTCCTGCACCGCGCACTTTCCGTCGCTGCCTGATACGTCGATCGCAAGCCCCGTCTTATGTTCGCTGTGACCGGGCTCGGCGCTGTAGGACATCGCTTGCTCTTTGCCGTGTTTTTTTACATATTGGCGATAAATCCACGTTTGCGCCGCATGGGAACGATAGGCCGATACGCCCGCCAAGTAGATACCGTCCTTCTCCGCTCCAGCGAACATTCGTTCCAATGCCCGCGCCGCTTCTCGACGCATAAGACGTTTTTCCGATTTCTCGCGGAAAATAAATCTCACCTTCGGGTCGACCAAATCATCCGGCTCATATTCATCCGGCAGCGCATGCTGTTTATTGACGAGTATGGCCATGCCATCATGACTGGCTGATATGAACTGCGGCGCTGACGATGTGCTTGAGGATCGAAATGATGTGACAGACGTTAGACTCGGTGAATCAGTTGAAGATGTGTGCTGAACAGGCGCTTTCCTAGCGAATCCGCAGCCAGCAATCATCATAATGACCAGCATGCAAAATATATAAAAGTTCCAATACCTATGCCCTGTACGAAACATGTGCCATCCCTCCTCATCCTAGTATGGAATATTCCGCCTTTTACCATGTATGCTCCGCTCGGGTCGCAGTCGGGGCGCATTTCGCCTCTTGTTCCAGTCTCCCCTCCCATCAGAAAATGTGTGCATATCGAGCACGCGAGTACAGTTTTGAATCTTAAAAATAAAGGCGCTGATGAGCGCTATTAAGTAACATAGAACGTGAGCCTTCAGCAAACCAAAAAAAGCCCGTTGAAAAAATCTCAACAGGCTTTCCATATTTACATGAATCAGGATGGTTGCTCCTCGACCGCATCCGCCGCATCCTCGTCCATATCAACACCGCGCGGAACGACGATGGATACAAGCAACTCATCCTTGTTCGAAACAAGCTGAATAGGATCGGGGAGAGCCACATCTTGCGCCAATAGCTTGTCCCCCACATTTAAATGTGAAATATCCACTTCAATGACCGGAGGCAAATCAGATGGAAGACCTTCGATCTCAAGTCCCGATTCCTGGATCTGTATAATTCCGCCTTTCTTCGTGCCCGCTGGAATTCCTAAATATTCTATCGGAACACGCACACGTATCGGCTTGTTATCCGAAACTTGTTGAAAGTCCACATGAATCCATGCCCCATTCTTCTGTTCCATTTCTTTGATTATGGCCTGAATGGGGTTCATGCCCTCAATCTTCAGGTGAAATGCTTCTGTTCTGCCTTTGCGCGCCAATTTGCCGATTTCCTTCGAATCGACATGTACCGGTATGCTGTCCATGTCCGAACCGTAGACGACTGCCGGAATACGTCCTTGTTGCCGCAAGCCCCGCAGGGACGAACGCTTGAAATCAGCTCTTCTCTCTGCTGTCAATTCATACATGCCATTCTGTGCGTTCATACGTAACAACCTCCCTATCGCAATCCTGTCATTCTACAACAATTCCCTGTCCTATATATTAAGGCATAAAGGTTAATACCCGTTTTAATTGTTATGTAAACAGTAAGCCAAGTGGCCCCGTACCATTGGATAACTTGAAAACAGCTGTATAGACACAACCCCAAGGAAAAAAGACGCCGACCATCATCAGGATGTCGGCGCCATTAATAGCATCAACAAAGTCAGTTTGACATAGACAAAGTAAGCTGCAGCGTCGCCGAAGTCCCCGCCTTCATCGGCTTCAGCTGTCCAATCTCAATGCGCTCCGGCTGCTCGGCTTTGGAAGCCACCTTAATACCAAGCGTCGCCTTCAGGAACGGACCGTAGCGGGCCGTAATGACCGCCTTACCTGCCTGCTTCGCGGTGACTGTTCCGCTGCCGTCCACCTGGGCGACCCGCTCGTTATCGGAGCCGAACGCCACTCCGGCCGCAAGCGGAATGCGATTGCCGCTGGAGTCGGTGCCGATGACTTGAAGGCTTTGACTTTGTCCTGACTTCATCTCCGCTGCTCCGCTCACATGAATGCTCACGATTGCCCGATTCAAATTGTTTTGCCTCCGGGATGCCAGGGTTGAAGTACAGCTTGCCGCCGTACCCGACAACCCAATCCGGATGCAGCCGTGCCGGATGATCCTCCACCAGCCGGTTCGGATCCGCCTTCATGCTGACGCGGTACGGATTGAACCAGGCGTGGAATTCCATGTTCCGCTTGTGCGCTTCTTCTATCATGAAGGCCAGCGGGTCATAACCCGGATCCTTCCCCTGCACACCGGTGAGCCACTCCGACCATGGTGCGTACTCGGATGGATAGAACGCGTCCGCGGTCGGCTTGATCTGCATGACAACGGCGTTCATGCCGCTTGCTTGCAAGCCGTTAATTAGGTTGACATAATATTTTTTCTGTTTACTAGAAGTGACGACGCCTTTCTTCGGCCAATCGATGTTCTCGACCGAAGCGATCCACGCCGCCCGCAATTGGCGTTTCGGTGCTTCAGTCTCCGCATTCACGACTAGCGTAACAGCGGCAGATTTTCCTTCGTATGTTGCCGTTATGACGCTCACCCCTACTTTCAATGCGGTAATGACACCGTGCGCATCAATAGCGGCCACCTGTCCATTACCGCTCTTAAAGGCTGCGCCTGCTGTCACTTCAATTGGTTCCGTCTGGTTATCATAGGTCGCCAATTCTTTGCCTTTAAGCGAGTGTCCCACCGTCATCGAATGCAGGCCGGCCAGTTCAATCCGCTGCAATTTTGGCACCCCGGGCTCGATGGTCAACTCATATGTTGACGATAAAGTGCCATATACGGCACGCACTACGGTCGTGCCTTGCTGATGTGCGGTAACCAGCCCGTTCGCATCTATGGAGGCCACGTTTGCCTGGCTGCTATCGTACGCCACGCCATCGAGCATTTGCACTGGTTGCGGCACTCCGTAAAAATGAGCAAATGCTTCCGTCTGATTCGTATCGCCGATAGATAGCTCCGGCAGGCCGAAGAAATCGAACCGATCGATAAGCGGCGCCTCATCACTCACAGCCAGCACATATTCGGCTGCAGGACCTTGACGATACTGAGAGGTAATGCGTGCTGTTCCTTCCTTGAGCGCCGTGACTGAACCATCCGGGTTCACCCGAGCGACAACGGGATTGCTGCTCGCAAGCTGCGCATCATTCGTCACATCGATAGGTTCCGTGCCGATATTATGCGTTGCCAGCACGTTGATGCGCTTCGTCTCGCCGATTTGCATCGGCGGCAATCCATTCAAGGTCAGCTCATACACATCTGTATCGCCGTAGAATGCACGCAGCTGTCGAAGTATAGTGCCCCGCCATTTTTGTTGCGGTCGCTTGTCTCAACGAGATAGATCTGATTCAACTTGAGAGGTGGGGCAAGATTGGACGGGATGCTAGCCGTCACATAGCGCCAGCCGTTCCAATTCAACCCGCCGCTGGCCGTTAAGTCAACCGTTGGCTTGGCGCCGCTCGCATCTTGGAGCTAAGCGCGCAGCCAATGGTTGTTGCCGTCCCCGTATACCCAGAGACCGATTGTCTTAGGGTAGCCCTCAATCGGCCTGCCGGCTGCGCCCACAGCATCCCTGAAATTCATATAAACGGCTGAAGTGCCTTCCGTACCCGTAAAGTCATACGACAGTTTTGCCGCGTGCAGCCCATGCCGTACCGACCGGCTGCGGGCGCGACGTTGTTTCCACTGCGACGGAGCCCGGCACCGATCGTACGGATGACAAGGCAATGTCCTGAATTTGCTCGAAATCTTCTAGTAATGCCGAGATTGAATCCGTTACGGATGGGGCATTGCTCCCGGTGCGGATATTGCTTCTGGTTGGGATATTGTTTCTGGAGCGGGTAAGGCTGCTCGTTCATGCAAGACAGAGCCGGCCTGCTGTTCTAGAAACAGCGTTATTGTCGTCTGAGGGGGGGCCAAAGCGAGTAGATGCGGAAGCGTTTGCAAAACTGCTGAATAAAAAGAGGACGGATAGCATAGAGACCATCATCTTGCGGGCGGTAGACCTTGTCGGAAACAATTACATCATTCCCTCCTTTTAATAGATGATTGAGCGAGTCATCCCGTGAGGTCTGAAATAATATTTCACTATTTTAACCAATCTAAGTGTATAATGTTTCATCCTTGCTGCACATAGCGAAAATGGATTCATTTTATTGATGCCTTCTAGGTCTTTGGGATGATTCTCGATCACGCGTGTAACCGTGCATGGCGGATACTGCCATCTTCGCAATATGCTTGAGATTGGCTGTCCGTTCACCTCCTTTCGTTTGAAATCTGCCATTGTTCAAAATAGCCTTTTCTCTCTGCTCTTCCGCTGAAAGCTGGCCTCTAGGCAAGGAAAGACATCGGCAAGCGATCATCTCATTTTCCTTGCTTATAAAATCGCTTTCCCGTGCCTGGATTATAATACACTGTAATCAAGTCCCCCGTTACCGGGTCGTATGACACTTCCTCCGTAGCCACAAATCCAACCGGAACCTCGGTGCCCTGCTTATCATGAAGACGCCGATCCTTCCATGCGGAAATAATGAACACGATGAGAAAAAGGACCAACTGGACGGCGGCATACCAGATAATAATCTTCAGCATCTTCCCACCCGCTCCTTCTGTATGACGACAGCCGTGCCGTAAGCGACGATTTCGCTAATGTTCCGCCCCACTTCACCGGAATCGAACCGCATCATAATAATCGCATTGGCCCCCATCGCCTGCGCATTGTTCACCATGCGATCCAGCGACTGCTTGCGCGCATCCTCCAGCATTTTCGTATACTGCTTAATCTCCCCTCCGACCAGTCCTTTCAGCATCGCGGCAATATCTTTGCCGATTCCGCGCGCTCGCACCGTCAGGCCGAAGACAGAGCCTTTCACTTCAATAACTTGATGATTAGGCACCTGTTCAGTCGTCACGATAATCATATGAGTAACCCCTCCACTTCATCGTCATTCTATGATTCTGAGTTATCCATAGTACGAATGAGAGAAGCGGATTGTTCAATAGAGTAAAAAAAGTTTGCCTTCCGTACAGTTGTCCGTGCTATTCAACGCAAATGATTGCCAAGCTGCCCAATAAGTGCAGCCAACTGCCGCACCGAGCTTTCCATCTCGCTAAAGGAAGCATAGGAATAGGACAATCGCAGCTGCTTCTTGGCTGAACGATCATAGATATAGCCCGGATTGATGAGTATGCCCCGCTTTAGAGCGCGTTCGAATAATGCGGCCATCGAAATCTCGACGTGCAGCGTTACCCATATATAGAATCCGCCCTTCGGCGTGTTCCAGGTTGCAAAATCAGACCAATGCGCGTCAAGCAGCCGCAGCATGCAATCACGCCGCTCCTTCAATTGCCTGCGAATGACTCGGCAATGCTCCGCATGCAATCCCGCCCCGAACCACTCCGCGGCAGCAGCCTGCGACAAGGAGCTGGAGCCGTAATCGGTCTGCATCTTAATGTCGGCCAATCGTTCGATGACCGGTTGCGGTCCGACCACCCATCCGATTCGTAAGCCGGGACTTACCACCTTGGACATTGTGCCCACGTACAATACTTGCCCATGCATATCCAGGGCACGCAGTGGCGGCGGCAAAGCTTCGTCGTCGAACCACAGCTCCTCATATGCGCCATCTTCAAGAATCGGCAAACCGATTCGGCGGCTCGTCTGCAGCAGCTCCCGTCTTCTGGCTTCTCCCATGATCGTCCCCGTCGGATTATGAAAGGTAGGTATCGTATACAGCAGCGAGGCATCATATTGCCGTTTGAAGCGCTCGACATGAGACACTTGCAGCCCGGACTCGTCCATCGGCAAGCCGATAAGCTTCATTCCAGCGGATTGAAAGGCGTGGATTGAGTATAAATAGGACGGCTTCTCGAGCAGCATCGCAGATCCTTTTTCCAACAGGCCAGCCGAGATAAGCTGAAAAGCCTGCAACGACCCGGACACAATTAAAATAGCGGACGGCGGCGCGGCAATGCCAATCGTTTTGAGATGAGCACTTACCTGTGAACGCAGCGCGTAGGAACCTAACGCTTCTTCATATCCGAGAGGCACGTGCTGCCGGGCCAGTTCGGCGAACAACTGTTGAAGCTGCCGTTGCGGGAGCAGCTCTGGAGACAATTCCCCCGTCCCGAGCCGAATTATCTCCGGATCGAATTCCATTCGGTTAATCGTCTGAATCGTCGGCAGATTCGGATAGTGAACGCCGTCCTCCACGTACGCATTCCAATTCGGCGGAGGCGGCGCTTCCTCTTGTCGTTCCGGCTGATGATGAATAATTGTCGTTCCGCCCCCGCTTTTCCCTGCGATATATCCTTGTGACGTCAGTTGTTCCAACGCCGTAACGAGCGTGCTTCGATTCACTTGGAAAGCAGCGGCCAAGTCGCGCTGAGAAGGCAGCTTCATGCCTACCGTCCATTCCCCGCCCGCTATCTTCCGCTTCATGAACTAACTCTTCAATCTGTCGGTATAACGGAATCGGCAAAGACGGATCCGGTCTCCAATCGATATCATCCATGCGACAACACTCTCCCGTACCATTTATCGTCTACCCATTATAATGTTTGGTTGGGCTGCTATACAACCAAATGGTTGGGGACAATCCACTTCAGATCAGATATTCTTGATGCTGAACAACGCGTTGATTCAGTACAGCATGGAGGAAAGAGGCGTTAGAATGGCAGAAGCTTTTGTGCACGGTGTATTGCTCGCCTTCGGCTTAATCCTGCCGTTAGGCGTTCAAAATGTGTTTATTTTCAACCAAGGAGCGATTCAGCCCCGCTTCATCCGGGTGATTCCAGTCATTATAACGGCTGCGCTCTGTGATACAATGCTCATTTCATTGGCGGTGGGCGGCGTGTCTCTGCTTATTTTGCAATGGATGTGGTTAAAAAGCCTGCTCTATGTCGCAGGGTTCTTTTTTCTGCTCTATATGGGATGGAGCTTGTGGAAAGCCGAGGTTTCGACGGATCACAGTGAACATGGGCAGCTATCCATTAAAAGGCAAGTTCTCTTCGCGCTGTCAGTATCGCTGTTGAATCCGCACGCCCTGATGGATACGATCGGCGTCATCGGCACGAATTCGCTTCAATATATCGGTACCGACAAGTGGGCCTTTATCGGGGCGACGATTGGCATATCGTGGTTGTGGTTTTTCGGCTTGGCCATTGCTGGCCGAATACTTCGGACGTTGGACAATTCCGGCAGGTTGATGCGCGGCTTGAACAAAATTTCGGCGCTGACGATATGGCTCATCGCCGTGTATATGGGCATGACGATGATCACGTCCTTATAGAGAATTGGAATTACTTAATGTAGTTAATCATTTATTTAACACTATTAATCATCTAGGAAGGACTGCACGATAACGCATTCGTTACCAGACAATTGAGCGAAGCTTATCGGATGCACAAAGGCGCGGAGGGTTTCGTCTCTTCCACTTTTTTGGGCATAAGAGACTGCGGGAACAAGCTGTTCGTTACATGGGATGCTTTGAATGTATTGGCAGGTACGGACGACCTGAATATTATATATTTGATTATTCGGTTCGCCGTTACTGCGAAATAGAATCTATCATATTGTATAGTAGATTTTATAAATTCATATATTGGGAGGTTCGCTCCTATGTCATGTAATCAACAGCCGCTTGGAGCCTGTTCTGATGCAAAAGGGTCCAATACAACGGCAAACGGATTTGCGTCCAATGCGGAAGGGGCAAGCACAACCGCCTTTGGAGACGCTTCTCATGCTGAAGGTTCAACAACGACAGCAAGTGGGTTCGTCTCCCATGCCGAAGGAGCTCAAACGACGGCAAGCGGAGACGCTTCTCACGCTGAGGGCTCAACAACGACAGCAAGCGGGTTCGTCTCCCATGCCGAAGGGGCACATACCGTTGCTGGCGGCGATGCGTCTCATGCTGAAGGTTCGATGACAACGGCACACGGGTTTGCAGCTCATGCGGAAGGATTTCAGACGAACGCGAGCGGCAATGCTTCTCACGCGGAAGGCTCGCAAACAAGGGCGGCAGGAGAAAATTCACACGTTGAAGGCTTTAAAACGCAGACCACTGTGAACGGCATGAATGCTCATGCCGAAGGTGAAGAAACGATTGCTAGAGGGAATGCCTCTCACGCCGAAGGCATTCAGACCGAAGCAAACGGTAAGGGAGCGCACGCGGAAGGAATATCATCCACTACCCTAGGCGTTGGTTCTCATGCCGAAGGCATTGAGACAGTAGCAGCTGGCCAAGGCGCTCATGCGGAAGGCGAACGAACAGCCGCAAACGCTACGGCCGCCCATGCGGAAGGCTATCATACAAGAGCATTCGGAGCGTTCGCCCATGCGGAAGGCGGGGAAACAACTGCATATGGAGTCTATTCCCACGCCGAAGGTTATCTTACGAGGGCCGAGGAGACAGGCATTAGCGCCCATGCGGAAGGAGAAAGAACGATTGCCAGCGGAAGGTCTTCGCATGCCGAAGGCAACCAGACGGAAGCAAGCGGCGATTATTCCCATGCGGAAGGGGAATTTACTTCCGCGAGGGGGCAAAGTTCTCATGCCGAAGGATCAGGTACAACGGCAGAGGGAGAAAGCACACATGTCGAGGGACGTGGTTCCTTTGCGAGTGGGCTTGCCGCTCATGCCGAAGGATATACATGTTTCGCTAAAGGATCTGGTTCTCATGCCGAGGGATTTAGCACAGTAGCTGAGGGATCAGCTACTCATACGGAAGGACAAAATACCCGTACATTCGGTTCTGGCTGTCATGCGGAAGGTTTCGGAACTCTGGCTAGCGGGGAAGCTTGTCATGCCGAGGGCATTCAGACCGAAGCATATTGGCAAGCGAGCCATGCCGAAGGAATAGGCACTGCAGCGAGCGGCTACGGCTCCCATTCAGAAGGTTATTACACAAGGGCAAACTTTACGGCCGACCATGCCGAAGGTTATTACACAAAAGCTTATGGAGGAGCGTCCCATGCCGAAGGAGGCAGAACATTAGCAGACGGAGCCTACTCTCATGCCGAGGGATATCAATCTCAAACAACGGAGACAGGGATAAATGCTCATGCGGAAGGTGAAGAGACCATCGCCAGCGGGACAAATACCCATGTCGAGGGATACAAATCCGAGGCAAGCGGACTTGATGCTCACGCTCAGAATACGAGTACGGTAGCAAGCGGAGCTTCCTCTCATGCGGAAGGCAACAGCACCACCACCAACGAATTTGCGAGAGCTCATATCATGGGGATAAATGGTGCCGCAAACGAAGAAAATGCCTGGTTTCTGGCCAACGGAGCAGTTCCATACGACCCGAATGGCATCGTGGCGAAAATAGCCGGCGATGGCAGCGCCCGCTTTGACAACAGCGTTACCGGCTCCTTCTTCAGCCCGATTGCCGGAGCCTCCAATTATGCCGAAATGTTCGAGACTACAGATGGACAGACCATTGATGCAGGATATTTTGTAACTCTCGACGGTGATAAAATCCGGAAGGCTAATGCCAATGATGATTATATCTTGGGAATTACAAGCTCCAACTATGGAATATTGGGAGATGCCGCAGATCCAAGCTGCAGCAAATTCCTCTATGACGAGTGGAATCGAATTCAATATCATGATGTTGTCATTCCTGCCATTACGAGGGACGAACGCATCATCGAACCGGAACGAACCGAATCAAGACCGAGATTGAATCCGGATTGGGCACCAGACCAGAAATGCGCATCCCGCCTCGATAAGCCCGAGTGGGCACCCGTCGGTCTGAACGGGAAACTGCTTGTCCGCGATGACGGCGCCTGCCAAGTTAACGGCTATTGCCAGCCTGACGATGAAGGAATTGCCACCGCTGCCGAGCAGGGGTACCGGGTTATGAAGCGGACGGGACCGAATCAGATTCTAGTCTTGTTCAGATAGATTATCGGGAATCATTTTTTTAGCGTAAGACCTACAACCACTACGTGAATATGTTAAGAGAAAAAAGGCCTTGATCCTACATTCGATAGAATCAAGGCTTTCCCACAACAAAACCGTCCATGAGCACGGCAGGGCCATAAGTATAGGAAAACGTTTTATATAGAAGAGTCATTCTCGATACCGCCTCGAGAGCGCTATGCTTTTTAACGATTCGTTCCGTACGCTCATAGCCACATCGTGTTGACGCTTTTCTAGCGAATGTTTGTTTTTGTCTACACCAAATGGCGCCAAAAGTGAACAATCAGCTCGGTGCCATTTGGTGATGTTTCATTTTCCGCTAAAAACTATATACCGGATGGGTTGTTTCGAATATTTTTTTTATGATGCGTTGAATGACCTTCGCGTTTTCCTCGACAAAACCGGGTACAAGCACCTCCATATGTTGGCCGTGCAGCTCATACTCGACATAACATTTTGAGGTTGCCTGTTTCCATAATAGAACATCGTGATTTTCAGCTTCCCTGATTGGTGAACTGTCTGCAACCAAACCGTAGATGTTCGCTTGGACGACCCCTGTATTTACTAGTTCATTCCAATACATATGATAAGCACGCATTTTACTTCTTACTTTATCCCTTGTAACTGGTGCATTTAGAACTTGTTTAAAATGCTTAGGAACAACCTCCAATAATTGAGTGATATGATGGTCTATTTCCTCAGGCGATTCTTCTATCCGACTCGTTTGTTTCACCGAGTCTACCATAATGATATCCGATACTTCGTACCCTCTCTTTTCCATTGCTTTGGAAACTTCAAACGCCAGATTGCCTCCCGCAGAGTAACCCAAAAATACATAAGGCGCTTTCTCTTGAATACTTATAATAGAATCCACGTATTGATCCAGCATATCTGTGTGAGCATAGTTACCTTCTATAAATTCGATAGCGTAGACTACACAGTGGTCTTCAAGATGTTTGGCCATTTCGGAAAACGCAATGCCATATCCCAGCGCGGGAGGAAAGCAGAAAACATTCATCAATCCATTTTTGTTCAGTTTTATGATATTGCTTCCATTCTGTTGTTCAAACTTGTTAAACTTTCGTTGTAAAAGCTCAATAGCCATTTCTTCTATGGAAGGCATCTCAAATACGACACGAAGAGGAATATCCATCTCCATCTCTGCATGAATCTTCTGAGTCAATTGCAGCACTTTTAAAGAGTGCCCCCCATTGTCAAAGAAGTTGTCCTTCACGCCAATGCGCGGAAGTCCAAGCACCTCTTGCCAGATTTGCGCGAGCTGCGCTTCCACCGCTGTGCGCGGAGCCACATAGTCGACTCCAGTCTGCATGCTTCCTTCGGGAACCGGCAGCGCTTTGCGATCGATCTTGCCGTTTGGGGTCAGCGGCATTTGCTCCAGTTGCACAAAGCGGGAAGGCACCATGTAGCCCGGCAGTTCCTGCAACAGCGCTTCTCTCAGCTCACCTGCCGTCAGCTCTTTGTCCGCTACGATATACGCGCATAAATACTGCTGCCCGTCTCCATCCTCCCGTGCGATCGCGACCGCTTCCTGAACCGATACTACCTTCAGGAGCTGTGCTTCCACCTCGCCAAGCTCAATCCGGTAACCCCGAATCTTCACCTGATGGTCGATTCGGCCCAAATACTCGATATTGCCATCGGGCAGCCACTTGGCCAGATCACCGGTCCGGTACATCCGCGCGCCCGGTTCGAACGGGTTGTCCACGAACCTCTCTGCGGTCAGCTCCGGACGGTTGAGGTAACCGCGCGCCACACCCACGCCTGAAATGCATAGTTCCCCGGCTATGCCGACCGGCAGTAATCGATCGTTCGCATCCACGATATAAACCCGATGATTCGGGAGCGGACGACCGATAGGCACCAGCTTCCCGGCAGCAGCGACAGCAGATGCCGGCCATATCGTGGTTACAACCGAGTCTTCTGTCGGACCATAAGCGTTGAAATACAACACGCGGTCTTGCCACTGCTGAACCAAATCAATTGAGCTGGCGGAGCCCCCTGTGATCAATTTTTTCAAGCTCGGCAAGTTGCCCGGATGTAAGGCGGCCGCGTAGGTTGGCGGTATAATAGCGGCAGTTATGTGATGACGGCTCATATAGTCTTCAAATAACCGAGAATCCAAAATGGTCTCTTTCGCAGGAATATGCAAAGTCGCACCCGTAAATAACGCCTTGAACATCTCCCAGCACGACGCATCAAACGACAAGCTGGCAAATTGGACAACGTTGTCCTGTTCTCCGATGTGCAGCGTGTCCTCAAACAGGAGCTTCAGATTGCACAGGCCCCGATGCTCGACCATCACCCCTTTCGGTTTGCCCGTCGTTCCCGACGTATAGATCACGTAGGCCAGCTGATCCGGACCGGCACCCGGCTGCAAGTTCGATCCGTCTTCCCTGTACATTCGTTCGTCGTCCAGCATCAAGCGTTTACCGTCAAAGGATTCACACTTCTGCAAATGGCTCTGGGTCAGTACAAGCTTGGCTTCCGAATCCTCGAGCATGTAGGCAATCCGTTCCTCCGGATACTCCGGGTCCATCGGCACATAGGCGCCTCCGGCTTTCATAATCGCCAGGATGCCAACGATCATCTCCAGCGAACGCTCGGCCAAGATGCCGACCAGCTGATCCGGCTGCACCCCTTCGGCTCTTAACGTTCGCGCTAGCTGATTTGCTTTTGTGTTCAATTCGCGGTACGTCAGTTGGCTTCCCTCGTATACGACAGCCGCTCGCTCCGGCGTACGCTCCGCCTGTTCCTCAAACAACTGATGAATCGTCTTGTCCCGCGGATAGTCTGCAGCCGTATCATTGAAGGTCTCCAAAATCTGCGCTTTCTCATCTGGGCTAATGATCTCGATCACCGACAGTTTCCTGTGCGGGTCACTTATAATGGCGTCTATCACCTGCTTAAAGTGCGTGGCCATCCGCTCGATCGTTTCTTCCTGGAACAGTGAGCTTGCGTACTCGATGCTGCCTGCGATTCCTTCGGCTCCTTCTGTCAAGCTAAATGTCAGGTCAAACTTGGCTATGTTATGTTCGTTCGGGTAAAGCTTACATGTCAGCCCTTCGATGCTCACTTCTCTTTGCTCTATGTTTTGCAGAACAAACATCGTATCAAAGAGCGGATTGCGGCTCACATCTCTTGACACATCCAGCTTGCTGACCAATTCTTCAAACGGATAGTCTTGGTTTTCATAGGCGCTCAGCGTATTTTGTTTGACTTCCTGCACATACTCATGGAACGTCTTCTCCCCCGTCGGCGCATTGCGCATCGCCAGCGTGTTCACGAACATCCCCACAATCGGCTCCAGATCCGCATGCGCTCTTCCCGCAATGGGCGTTCCCACGATAATATCTTCCTGTCCGCTGTACTTGGACAGCAAGGTAGTATAGGCCGCAAGCAATACCATATACAGCGTCGTTCCGGTCTGCCTGGCAAGCTGCCCTAATTCCTCACTTCTCTGCTTGTCGATCACAAAGCGAAACGTATTTCCGGTAAAGCTTCTGACTCCCGGCCGGGCATAGTCCGCGGGCAGATCGAGGACCGGGATTTCTCCGCCGAACACATCCAGCCAATACGATTCCTGCTTGCTCATCCGTTCGCGCTGCATTTCTTCCTGCTGCCATGCCGCATAATCCTTGTACTGAATGCGAAGCGGCGGCAGCTCCGCTCCCTCGTACAACTGCGCAAACTCCCGCAGGAACAGGCCCATGGAAGCTCCGTCCGAGATGATATGGTGCATGTCAAAAAGCAACAAATGGCGATCCGGCTGCAGTTCGAGGAGTCTCACTCGCAAGAGCGGCGGCTGACGCAGATCAAACGGGCGCATGAACTCCCGAAGGTGAGCGTTCGCTTCCTCTTCATTCACCCGTACGTACTCCACCGCAAATTCCACGTCCCGGTGTACCCGCTGCACCGCTTCACCGCCGACCAGTTCAAAGCCGGTCCGCAACGTCTCGTGACGACGAATCAGTTGGCGAAACGCTTCCTCCAGCCGCTCCCGATCCAACGCTCCTTCCATCTCCAGGACGCCCGGCATATTGTAGCTGAGCTCTCCGCCTTCCAGCTGGCTCAAAATGTACAATCGTTTTTGCGCGGATGAGACGGGATAATAGGCGCTTTCCTCTATGATCGGTATGGACACATACGCGGCCTGGTGTTCCTTGCCCGTGATGACTTCCGCCATTTGCTCAATCGTCGGGTATTGGAAGACCTCCCTCAGGGGCATCTCAATCCCCATCTCTTTGTGCATCTTGGCCACCAAAGTCGTTGCCCGCAACGAATGTCCGCCGATGTCAAAGAAGTGGTCCTTTACGCCCATGCGCGGAAGTCCAAGCACCTCTTGCCAGATTTGCGCGAGCTGCGCTTCCAGCGCGGTGCGCGGAGCCACGTAGTCCGCTCCGGTCTGTATGCTTCCGTCTGGTGCCGGCAGGGCTTTACGGTCAATTTTTCCGTTTGGCGTCAACGGCATGTGCTCCAGCTGCACAAAGCGGGAAGGCACCATGTAGCCCGGCAGCTCCTGCAACAGCGCTTTTCTCAGCTCGCCTGCCGTCAGCTCTTTGTCCGCTACGATATACGCGCATAAATACTGCTGTCCGTCTCCGTCATCCCGGGCAATCGCGACCGCTTCCTGAACCGAAGCTGTCTTCAACAGCTGCGCCTCAACCTCGCCCAGCTCGATCCGATACCCCCGAATCTTCACCTGATGGTCGATTCGGCCCAAATACTCGATATTGCCATCCGGCAGCCACTTGGCCAGATCCCCCGTCCGGTACATCCGCGCGCCCGGTTCGAACGGGTTGTCCACGAACCTCTCCTCGGTCAGCTCTGGACGGTTCAAGTAACCGCGGGCCACACCCACACCTGAAATGCAAAATTCCCCGGCGATACCGACCGGCAGCAATTGATCGTTCGCATCCACAATATAAACCCGATGATTCGGGATCGGACGGCCGATAGGCACCAGCTTCCCGACCGGAGCAACAGCATTCCCGGCTGGAGCGGCCGTCGTTGCCTGCCATATTGTGGTCACAATCGAGTCTTCTGTCGGACCATAGGCGTTAACATACAGCACCCGGTCTTGCCACTGGTGAACCAAGTCCACGGAACTGGCGGAGCCCCCCGTGATCAGCTTTTTCAAGCTCGGCAAGTTGCCCGGAGTTAAGGCGGCCGCGTAGGTCGGCGGTAAAATAGCGGCCGTAATGCGATGACGGCTCATATAGCTTTCAAATAACCGAGGATCCAAAATCGTCTCTTTCGCCGGAATATACAACGTCGCGCCCGTAAAGAGCGCCTTGAAAATCTCCCAGCACGACGCATCAAAGGACAAGCTGGCGAATTGGACAACATTGTCCTGTGCTCCGATGTGCAGCGTCTCCTCAAACAGGCGCTTCAGATTGCACAGGCCCCGATGCTCAACCATCACCCCTTTCGGTTTGCCCGTCGTTCCCGACGTATAGATCACATAGGCCAGATGATCCGGCCCGGCAACCGGCTGCAAATTCGATCCGGCTTCACTGTACATTCGTTCGTCATCCAGCATCAACCGTTTTCCCTCAAACGATTCACCCTTCTGCAAATGGCTCTGTGTCAATAACAGCTTGGCTCCCGAATCCTCAAGCATGTAACCAATCCGTTCCTCTGGATATTCCGGGTCCATCGGCACATAGGCGCCTCCAGCTTTCATGATCGCCAAGAGGCCCACGATCATCTCCAGCGAACGCTCGACCAGGAGGCCGACGGGCTGATCCGGCCGTACCCCTTCGGCTCGCAACGTCCGTGCTAATCGATTCGCTTTTGCGTTCAATTCCCGGTACGTCAGGTGGCTTCCCTCATATACGACAGCCGCTTGATCCGGCGTACGCTCCGCCTGTTCCTCAACCAACTGAAGAATCGTCTTGTCTCGCGGATAGTCTGCCGCCGTATCGTTGAAGGTCTCCAGAATCTGCGCTTTCTCCTCCGGGCTGATGATCTCGATCGACGACAGCTTCCTGTGCGGGTCACTTAGAATGGCGTCTATCACCTGCTTGAAGTGCCCAGCCATCCGCTCGATCGTTTCCTCCTTGTACAGCGAACGCGCGTACTCGATGCTGCCTGCGATGCCTTCAGCTCCTTCTGTCAAGCTAAATGTCAGGTCAAACTTGGCGATGTCATGTTCGTTCGGGTAAAGCGTACAGGTCAGCCCTTCGATGCTCACTTCGCTTTGCTCTATGTTTTGCAGAACAAACATCGTATCAAAGAGCGGATTGCGGCTCATATCTCTTGACACATCCAGCTTGCTGACCAATTCTTCAAACGGATAGTCTTGATTCTCATAGGCTCTCAGCGTATTTTCTTTGACTTCCTGCATGTACTCCTGGAACGTCTTCTCCCCCGCCGGCGCATTGCGCATCGCCAGCGTGTTCACGAACATCCCCAGAAGCGGCTCCAGCTCCGCATGCGTTCTTCCCGCAATCGGCGTTCCCACGATTATATCTTCCTGTCCGCTGTACTTGGACAGCAAGGTGGTATAGGCCGCAAGCAAGACCATGTACAGCGTCGTTCCGGTTTGCAGGGCAAGCTGCCATAATTTTTCACTTCTCTGCTTGTCGATCACAAAGCGAAACGTATTTCCGGTAAAGCTTCTGACTCCCGGCCGGGCATAGTCCGCGGGCAGATCGAGGACCGGGATTTCTCCGCCGAACACATCCAGCCAATACGATTCCTGCTTGCTCATCCGTTCGCGCTGCATTTCTTCCTGCTGCCATGCCGCATAATCCTTGTACTGAATGCGAAGCGGCGGCAGCTCCGCTCCCTCGTACAACTGCGCAAACTCCCGCAGGAACAGGCCCATGGAAGCTCCGTCCGAGATGATATGGTGCATGTCAAAAAGCAACAAATGGCGATCCGGCTGCAGTTCGAGGAGTCTCACTCGCAAGAGCGGCGGCTGACGCAGATCAAACGGGCGCATGAACTCCCGAAGGTGAGCGTTCGCTTCCTCTTCATTCACCCGTACGTGCTCCACCGCAAATTCCACGTCCCGGTGTACCCGCTGCACCGCTTCACCGCCGACCAGTTCAAAGCCGGTCCGCAACGTCTCGTGACGACGAATCAGTTGGCGAAACGCTTCCTCCAGCCGCTCCCGATCCAACGCTCCTTCCATTTCCAGGACGCCCGGCATATTGTAGCTGAGCTCTCCGCCTTCCAGTTGGCTCAAAATGTACAATCGTTTTTGCGCGGATGAGACGGGATAATAGGCGCTTTCCTCTATGATCGGTATGGACACATACGCGGCCTGGTGTTCCTTGCCCGTGATCACTTCCGCCATTTGCTCAATCGTCGGGTATTGGAAGACCTCCCTCAGCGGCATCTCGATCCCCATCTCTTTGTGCAGCTTGGCCACCAAAGTCGTTGCCCGTAACGAATGTCCGCCGATCTCAAAGAAGTGGTCTTTCACGCTGACGCGCGGAAGTCCAAGCACCTCTTGCCAGATTTGCGCGAGCTGCGCTTCCAGCGCGGTGCGCGGAGCCACGTAGTCCGCTCCGGTTTGCATGCTTCCGTCTGGTGCCGGCAGGGCTTTACGGTCAATTTTTCCGTTTGGCGTCAACGGCATGTGCTCCAGCTGCACAAAGCGGGAAGGCACCATGTAGCCCGGCAACTCTTGAGATAACGCGCTTCTCAGCTCGCCTGACGTCAGCTCTTTGTCCGCTACGATATAGGCGCATAAATACGGCTGTCCGTCTCCGTCCTCCCGGGCAATCGCGACCGCTTCCTGAACCGAAGCTGTCTTCAACAGCTGCGCCTCAACCTCGCCCAGCTCGATCCGATACCCCCGAATCTTCACCTGATGGTCGATTCGGCCCAGATACTCGATATTGCCATCCGGCAGCCACTTGGCCAGATCCCCCGTCCGGTACATCCGCGCGCCCGGTTCGAACGGGTTGTCCACGAACCTCTCCTCGGTCAGCTCTGGACGGTTCAAGTAACCGCGGGCCACACCCACGCCTGAAATGCAAAATTCCCCGGCGATACCGACCGGCAGCAATTGATCGTTCGCATCCACAATATAAACCCGATGATTCGGGATCGGACGGCCGATAGGCACCAGC
>NZ_JAFFHZ010000002.1 GCF_017052585.1 Paenibacillus apiarius
TTCCAGGACGCCCGGCATATTGTAGCTGAGCTCTCCGCCTTCCAGTTGGCTCAAAATGTACAATCGTTTTTGCGCGGATGAGACGGGATAATAGGCGCTTTCCTCTATGATCGGTATGGACACATACGCGGCCTGGTGTTCCTTGCCCGTGATCACTTCCGCCATTTGCTCAATCGTCGGGTATTGGAAGACCTCCCTCAGCGGCATCTCGATCCCCATCTCTTTGTGCAGCTTGGCCACCAAAGTCGTTGCCCGTAACGAATGTCCGCCGATCTCAAAGAAGTGGTCTTTCACGCTGACGCGCGGAAGTCCAAGCACCTCTTGCCAGATTTGCGCGAGCTGCGCTTCCAGCGCGGTGCGCGGAGCCACGTAGTCCGCTCCGGTTTGCATGCTTCCGTCTGGTGCCGGCAGGGCTTTACGGTCAATTTTTCCGTTTGGCGTCAACGGCATGTGCTCCAGCTGCACAAAGCGGGAAGGCACCATGTAGCCCGGCAACTCTTGAGATAACGCGCTTCTCAGCTCGCCTGACGTCAGCTCTTTGTCCGCTACGATATAGGCGCATAAATACGGCTGTCCGTCTCCGTCCTCCCGGGCAATCGCGACCGCTTCCTGAACCGAAGCTGTCTTCAACAGCTGCGCCTCAACCTCGCCCAGCTCGATCCGATACCCCCGAATCTTCACCTGATGGTCGATTCGGCCCAGATACTCGATATTGCCATCCGGCAGCCACTTGGCCAGATCCCCCGTCCGGTACATCCGCGCGCCCGGTTCGAACGGGTTGTCCACGAACCTCTCCTCGGTCAGCTCTGGACGGTTCAAGTAACCGCGGGCCACACCCACGCCTGAAATGCAAAATTCCCCGGCGATACCGACCGGCAGCAATTGATCGTTCGCATCCACAATATAAACCCGATGATTCGGGATCGGACGGCCGATAGGCACCAGCTTCCCGACCGGAGCAACAGCATTCCCGGCCGGAGCGACAGCGGATGCCTGCCATATTGTGGTCACAATCGAGTCTTCTGTCGGACCATAAGCGTTGAAATACAACACGCTGTCTCGCCACTGCTGAACCAAATCCACGGAACTGGCGGAGCCCCCCGTGATCAGCTTTTTCAAGCTCGGCAAGTTGCCTGGATGTAAGGATGCCGCGTAGGTCGGCGGTAAAATAGCGGCCGTAATGCGATGACGGCTCATATAGCTTTCAAATAACCGAGGATCCAAAATCGTCTCTTTTGTCGGAATATACAACGTCGCGCCCGTAAAGAGCGCCTTGAACATCTCCCAGCACGACGCATCAAAGGACAAGCTGGCGAATTGGACCACGTGGTCCTCTTCTCCGATGTGCAGCGTGTCCTTAAACAGGGGCTTCAGATTGCAGAGGCCGCGATGCTCGACCATCACCCCTTTCGGTTTGCCCGTCGTTCCTGACGTGTAGATCACGTAGGCTAGATGATCCGGCCCGGCACCCGGCTGCAAGTTCGATCCGGCTTCACTGTACATTCGTTCGTTATCCAGCATCAAGCGTTTGCCGTGAAAGGATTCACACTTCTGCACATGGCTCTGTGTCAATAACAGCTCGGCTCCCGAATCCTCGAGCATATACCCAAGCCGGTCCTCCGGATATTCCGGGTCCATCGGCACATAGGCGCCTCCAGCTTTCATGATCGCCAGGATGCCCACGATCATCTCCAGCGAACGCTCGGCCATGAGGCCGACGGGCTGATCCGGGCGCACCCCTTCAGCTCGTAACGTTCGCGCCAATTGATTCGCTTTTGTGTTTAATTCGCGGTACGTCAGTTGGCTTCCCTCGTAGACGACAGCCGCTCGATCCGGCGTACGCTCCGCCTGTTCCTCAACCAACTGATGAATCGTCTTGTCTCGCGGATAGTCTGCCGCCGTATCGTTGAAGGTCTCCAGAATCTGCGCTTTCTCCTTCGGGCTGATGATCTCGATCGACGACAGCTTCCTCTGCGGTTTACTTAGAATGGCGTCGATCACCTGCTTGAAGTGCGCGGCCATCCGCTCGATCGTCTCCTCCTTGTACAGCGAGCGCGCGTACTCGATGGTGCCTGCGATTCCTTCAGCTTCTTCGGTCAAGCTGAAGGTCAGATCAAACTTGGCGATGTGATGTTCGTTCGGGTAAAGCGTACAGGTCAGCCCCTCGATGCTCACTTCGCTTTGCTCGATGTTTTGCAGAACAAACATCGTATCAAAGAGCGGATTGCGGCTCATATCTCTTGCCACATCCAGCTTGCTGACCAATTCTTCGAACGGATAGTCTTGGTTCTCATAGGCCCTCAGCGTATTTTCTTTGACTTCCCGCAAGTACTCCTGGAAAGTCTTCTCACCCGCCGGCGCATTGCGCATCGCCAGCGTGTTCACGAACATCCCCAGAAGCGGCTCCAGCTCCGCATGCGTTCTTCCCGCAATCGGCGTTCCCACGATTATATCTTCCTGTCCGCTGTACTTGGACAGCAAGGTGGTATAGGCCGCAAGCAAGACCATGTACAGCGTCGTTCCGGTTTGCAGGGCAAGCTGCCTTACTTTCTCCCTTCTCTGCTGGTCGATGACAAAGTGAAACGTATTTCCGGTAAAGCTTCGGACCCCCGGCCGGGCATAGTCCGCGGGCAGATCGAGGACCGGGATTTCTCCGCCGAACACATCCAGCCAATACGCTTCCTGCTTGCTCATCCGTTCGCGCTGCCTTTCTCCCTGCTGCCATGCCGCATAATCCTTATACTGGATTCGAAGCGGCGACAGCTCCGCTCCCTCGTACAACTGCGCAAACTCCCGCAGGAACAGGCCCATGGAAGCTCCGTCCGAGATGATATGGTGCATGTCAAAAAGCAACAAATGGCGATCCGGCTGCAGTTCGAGGAGTCTCACTCGCAAGAGCGGCGGCTGACGCAGATCAAACGGGCGCATGAACTCCCGAAGGTGAGCGTTCGCTTCCTCTTCATTCACCCGTACGTACTCCACCGCAAATTCCACGTCCCGGTGTACCCGCTGCACCGCTTCACCGCCGACCAGTTCAAAGCCGGTCCGCAACGTCTCGTGACGACGAATCAGTTGGCGAAACGCTTCCTCCAGCGGCTCCCGATCCAACGCTCCTTCCATTTCCAGGACGCCCGGCATATTGTAGCTGAGCTCTCCGCCTTCCAGTTGGCTCAAAATGTACAATCGTTTTTGCGCGGATGAGACGGGATAATAGGCGCTTTCCTCTATGATCGGTATGGACACATACGCGGCCTGGTGTTCCTTGCCCGTGATCACTTCCGCCATTTGCTCAATCGTCGGGTATTGGAAGACCTCTCTCAGCGGCATCTCGATCCCCATCTCTTTGTGCAGCTTGGCCACCAAAGTCGTTGCCCGCAACGAATGTCCGCCGATGTCAAAGAAGTGGTCTTTCACGCCGATGCGCGGAAGCCCAAGCACCTCTTGCCAGATTTGCGCGAGCTGCGCTTCCAGCGCGGTGCGCGGAGCCACGTAGTCCGCTCCGGTTTGCATGCTTCCGTCTGGTGCCGGCAGGGCTTTACGGTCAATTTTTCCGTTTGGCGTCAACGGCATGTGCTCCAGCTGCACAAAGCAGGAAGGCACCATGTAGCCCGGCAACTCTTGAGATAACGCGCTTCTCAGCTCGCCTGACGTCAGCTCTTTGTCCGCTACGATATAGGCGCATAAATACGGCTGTCCGTCTCCGTCCTCCCGGGCAATCGCGACCGCTTCCTGAACCGAAGCTGTCTTCAACAGCTGCGCCTCAACCTCGCCCAGCTCGATCCGATACCCCCGAATCTTCACCTGATGGTCGATTCGGCCCAGATACTCGATATTGCCATCCGGCAGCCACTTGGCCAGATCCCCCGTCCGGTACATCCGCGCGCCCGGTTCGAACGGGTTGTCCACGAACCTCTCCTCGGTCAGCTCTGGACGATTCAAGTAACCGCGGGCCACACCCACGCCTGAAATGCAGAGTTCCCCGGCGATACCGACCGGCAGCAATTGATCGTTCGCATCCACAATATAAACCCGATGATTTGGGATCGGACGGCCGATAGGCACCAGCTTCCCGACCGGAGCAACAGCATTCCCGGCCGGAGCGACAGCGGATGCCTGCCATATTGTGGTCACAATCGAGTCTTCTGTCGGACCATAGGCGTTAACATACAGCACCCGGTCTCGCCACTGCTGAACCAAATCCACGGAACTGGCGGAGCCTCCCGTGATCAATTTTTTCAAGCTCGGCAAGTTCCCCGGAGTTAAGGCTGCCGCGTAGGTTGGCGGTAAAATAGCGGCCGTAATGCGATGACGGCTCATATAGCTTTCAAATAACCGAGGATCCAAAATCGTCTCTTTTGTCGGAATATACAACGTCGCGCCCGTAAATAGCGCCTTGAACATCTCCCAGCACGACGCATCAAACGACAAACTTGCAAATTGGACAACGTGGTCCTCTTCTCCGATGTGCAGCGTATCCTCAAACAGGGGCTTCAGATTGCACAGGCCGCGATGCTCGACCATCACCCCTTTCGGTTTGCCTGTCGTTCCCGACGTATAGATCACGTAGGCCAGCTGATCCGGCCGGGCACCTAGCTTCAAGTTCGATCCGTCTTCCCTGTACATTCGTTCATCATCCAGCATCAAGCGTTTGCCGGCAAAGGATTCACACTTCTGCAAATGGCTCTGTGTCAATACAAGCTGGGCTCCCGAATCCTCGAGCATGTAGCCAATCCGTTCCTCCGGATACTCCGGGTCCATCGGCACATAGGCGCCTCCGGCTTTCATAATCGCCAGGATGCCAACGATCATCTCCAGCGAACGCTCGGCCAGGAGGCCGACCAGCTGATCCGGCTGCACCCGTTCGGCTCTTAACGTTCGCGCTAATTGATTCGCTCTTGTGTTCAATTCGCGGTACGTCAGTTGGCTTCCCTCGTAGACGACAGCCGCTCGATCCGGCATACGCTCCGCCTGTTCCTCAACCAACTGGTGAATCGTCTTGTCTCGCGGATACTCTGTCCAAGTGTCATTAAATACGTTCAATATCGTATTTTTCTCTTCCTCACTAATCAGGGATACCTCAACTATTTTTTCAAATGGGCGATGAATCATATGTTCGGCAATCGTTATGATCTGCTGCAGCATTTGCTGTACTTCATTTTCTTCAAATATGTGCGTACGATAATGCACATCTAGCACAAGCTGCTGATCATTCGACATTTCTTTAATATGAAGTACGCAATCATTCCCTTCATGTCCGCCAAACTCAACTTTAGTTCGTACACTAAAGTTATCAAAATCGAGAAAACGTATGTTTTGATACTCCACTGCAATACCGAACAGCCGTTGAATATCTTTGTTGTTATGCTTCTCCCTCAAATCTTGAATTAATTGATTATATGGATATTTTTGATGACGCAAAATCGTCTTCTGTTCTTTGGCCACCCTTTGAAGAAATGAAAGCAGCTCCAGTTCCGGTTCCACGGACATCCGCCCCGCTACTGTACTGGCGAACATGCCAATCGTATCTTTTTCTTTCTTCGTTGTTCGGTTTGCATAAACGCTCCCTATCGTTATGTCATTCTGGTTGCTTACTTTATGCAGGTAAATATACATTGCGGATAAAAAGAAAATAAACACACTGATTTGATTTTGCCGAGAAAATTCCGACAATTTGTGATAAAGCACGCTGCTTATGATGAGGCTTTTTCTTTTTGCAGCTGTACTTGTCACCAGAGGATTATAGGACTTCATACCTGTTATCTCAGGGAGAGACTGGAACTTCTCCAACCAATACGCTTTATCCTTTTGGTAGCGCTCTGACTTCTCATAGTCCTGTTCCGTGTCAATGTAATCGGTGTAAGGCTTTTTTTCATCCCCTGCGGATAAAGTTCCTTCTGTCAGCTTTACATAATTTTCGGTAATCTGGTTAATAGCGAGATTCATGGATATGCCATCAGATACGATGTGATGCACTTTGAAGCTGTATCGGTATTCCTCATCGTTAATTTTTAATAGAACAAACTGATATAAGTCCGAATCAAGCAGCTTTATTGGCTTTCTGTTATGAAGATTCAACCATTCCTCTACATGCGATTCATCGTATTCGGAGAAATCCAAAAACTCGATTGCGTTATGTACATAGGGATCGACATATTGCATTGGTTCGCTGTTCTTCTGCGTAATTTTTATTAGAAAAGCTTCGTTTTGTTGAATGACTAACTGGATGGCTTGCTGCAAAAGCTCCCGATTTATATTCCCTCTTATCGTAATTGTACCGGAGAGCATACATGTCGTTGTATTCGGATATAGCAATTCCGTATACCATATTCTTTGCTGCGCATGAGTTAAAGGGAACAATTTGATCGCATTCTCACTCAATTTTCATAACTCCTTTGGATATTCTGTTTTAGGTTTATTAGGCCTATCGATCTAACCTGTATTTCGTCAAGCATAATTCCAAAAAACATCGAACATTTTCCCCCATCATTATCAAGGGGGATTTTTTCATCTTTCCGTCATGAATGCATGCTTCATTCTGTAGCTTTCGCCTTCGAAGATAAGCAATGTCCATGGTGTGCCACCGGTCAATCATCGCCGCCGCCATCTGGTCATCCGTATAGACTGAACCCTCATTCCACATCATTTCAAATCTTGTCTTCAACATGATTGTTGCTGTTTTTTACCAACGTTGGCCTTGTTTATATTTTTCCACCTATTCCCTCATTAGTCAAGTTATTACGAATCCAAAGATTATTGTCCTTTATGGGCAAGAGTTTCCGTGGAACCAGATGAACAAGGAGAGTGAAGTATTTCATCACATGGTGGAGTGTTCCGTGAGCGAAAACAAATTAAATAATCCTCAGAAAGCACAAAAAAAGAAGCGTTAGAGAACACCCCTTGACTTGGTACTTTCTGAACTCGAATGAGAACTCATATTTCGGTTAAATGGGATATACTTTCACAAAAAAGGAGGAGGAAACAATGAATCAAATTTGGAGCAGATGTGGTATGGATTTGAACAAACTTGAATTGTGAATCGGCTGCGAAGAAAGTCGGGGGCTTTCGCTTGCCCACAATCTGTTCAAGAAACATGCGAGGATCAGAAAAACAAACGGGCCGGTCAGGAATGAACCCTCAACCAGCCTGTTATTACTTTTAATCCAAGTAGACTGTCCTAACTACTTGCACTTTCAACCATTCCGGCTTGTGGATCGCAGTCCATCCCCGCTGGTTGATAAAGGATCGATGTGTATCATTTCAATTGCGTAATGTCCAGCGGTGTACTGCAATGATACAGTTGATTTCCCCGGAAATCGCGCGAATCGAGGGAAATGTACATATTTGCGTGTGTTTTTGCAGTACAGCGTCGTATTTTCCGATTTTGCCGCGAAATGTACTAAATCATTGTCAAATAGAACATCAGCTTAGAGCCACCCGTACGAGCGGAGTGTCTTCAATCGCTCTACGGTAATAAATCCCCGCCACTCCAGCTCGCATGCGGGGCTGATGGCAGGCCAGCTGATCGGCCAGCCGCCGTCTTCCCGCTGCTCTTGCAGTAATGCGGCCAGATGGCGTTCCAGGTCCGCCTCGCCTGGGAACCGTGCCGCGTAGCTATCATGCGACGGCGCCCAATCGAGTACTTTGTGCACGTAGCCCTCGGCATGCGGATCGAGTTCAATCGTTCCCGGCCAGGACAACCATTCGTCAACCTTCGCCAAATAAGAGCCGGCCCGTTCGCGATCCGGGTGATTTTCCAAGAAAGTGATGCATTGAACAACGTCATGATAATCGCTCGTGTTGACCTTTTCAATCCGTTCCCATACGAACTGCTCTGTCTTGCGGAACCACGGCGCATCCGAAATCGCCGGAACCGCATTCTGCTTCATCAGCAAGCCCATCACGCTTCCGGTCGGATTCATGGAGGCCGCATCGTCCCGTTCCGTCGTCCACCACGGCGCATGGGGATATTCATTCACGCTGCTGAACGAACGCGGTATGCCGCCGGTCTCCTCTACCATGACCGATTCCATAAAGCGAGCTATGCCCAGCACGATATCGCGATCGAAGCCGCCGAGTTCATTCATAATCGCCAACGCGACTTCCGTCGGCACCGGCTGGCTGTCAGGGCAGCGGATGTCTGGCTCAAGCGCATTGCCGAAGCCGCCGTCTTCGTTCTGATAGGCACGAAGAACGGCCAATACGCTCTCCTTCGTGCCCACTCCGAAGAAATATTCGAATCGCATCCGATCGATCAGTCTTGCATTGCGGTACATGAACTGCCTTGCATTTTCAAGTACTTGATTAATATCATTCATAATAAACCTCCTTAATAATTAATGTTATTAAATATTTTCATTTCACTTTAAAAGCCTGTTCCCCTCTCGGCTTTCCTGCGACTTCACTGTACCGCCCTGCTAATCACCGTCATGCATTCAGCCTGTCCACACACTGGCTTACCAGCCGAATATCTTCCCCATATACGCCATCGCCTCAGCGCTGCTGCTCTGGGACAAGCGTTCATGCAGCCTCTCCCGCGCGTCCTCTATCGGTATCGCGGCCGCCTCGATCCCCGTATGCTCCATCCAATGCGGCATCGTCTCATATGATGTGCTGTTCCATCCGTTGATTTCGCCGGCTTCGTTCCGCCGCGCTTTGACGCCGGAGATGGCGATGTCCATCGTTCCCTGCAGCTCGATAACAGCCTGATCGAACTCCTTCTTCTTCTCGACGGCTTTCATTCCAGCCGCCGCTCGCAGTGACCTTGTCTCAATCCCCTGCTGGGCTTCAATGATCGCAAGCAGCTCGCATGCCGGCTTCGACAGCAGCCCGTCCTCGTATCGTGCCTGTCCGGAACGCGGACTCCCCAATATCGCATACACGAGCGGAACAAGGTCACGGGCAATGAAGATGGCTTTTTTCTTCAGGAACTTCCCGTATGCGGCTGTCCCGTCGCCAGGGAAGCGGACTCTCCACCGCCATGGATCGAACTCGGTATCGGAGTGCCACTGCTCCGCCTTCGTAATCCCACCGAGCGACGGATGGTCCGGTATTAATTTTGCGAGCGGCAATATGCCTACTTCCTGAATGACCAGCACTGCCTCTTCGTATGTATGTGCGCTATACTGCTTCACTGGCTGCTGCCTCCTTTTTCTCCTTGAGCATGATATCGAATACACATTCGTTCGGCAATCCGGCATATTTCCACTCTTAGCGCCGCCGGCTCCAGCACTTCCGCTTCCAGCCCCAATTGATAGAAAAAACGGATCGCCCATTCCCATTCCGCTTGCGGACAATCGAAGGACACCTCCCAGACGTCCTCGTCCAGCGCACGCACGCATTCTCCGATATGCTCGTCCTGCTCGACTTGAAGCAGGCCCCGATACGTCAAGCGGGCACGGATATGGATCGTCGCAGGCGCCATTTGACCGGAGCCTGCCTCCTCTCCCTCCGGGGCATGACGCTCGGATTGCCGGTATTCCGCCATCGCTGCGGCCAGCTCCGCTTCATCCTCGAGCGGCAGCAGCTTCTCGAAGCGGTCGATGCGGAATGATCTCGACTCCTGATGCACGGTCGAATACGCTTCGCAATACCAGAAGCCATGCGCCGCATAAATCCGCTGCGGGAACAACGTTAGCCAGCGTTGGTGATTTTGCGACCGATAGAATGCGCGCACCCAAGCTGATGCCGAGGCATAATCGAGGAGATCGGCCAAGAATGGCGCGCGATACTTCCGCTTCGGGACGGTTAGTTCCATTTTCTCCAATAAAGGTGCAATCTGAGACCTCGTCTCCTGCGGCAGCACGTGCTTAATCTTGTCCATCACGGTCCACCGTTCTTCGTTGAAGGGCGAGTCCGGCAATTGAGTCATCCCGCGCAACGCAAACAGCACCGTGAGTGCTTCCATCGAGTTGAATTGCAAAGGGGGCAGCATATAGCCATCCATGAGCCGGAATCCGCCGGACGGACCGGTGGAGGAATACAGGGGCACCCCCATTTCACAGAGCGCCTCCATGTCGCGCAGAATGGTGCGCTTCGAGACCTCGAACTTGTCCGCCAGCGATTGGGCGGTCTCCGGTCGATGCTGCAAGGCCATGAGGATGGCCATCAACCTATCCATCCGCTTCACTGTTAGCCCTCCCAACTTGTATCCATTGTTTCATTTACGCCGATTATAACATGGGATTGGTGACACCTTATGTGTCATCAATTCAGGGGTTCATAAAAAGTTCGTCAGCGGACATCCCTGCGTCATATTTCCTATGTTAATCTGAGAAGACAGCAATCGTAGAGAGGATATCATTCACATGATGGAGCAAACAAATCATACGCTTTGGACAGAAGCTTCTGAGTTCATTAGACAGTGTTATCAGGAATTAGGGATTGATGACAGCCGCATCGCGGACAGATTGGCGGAAGTCGCCCGCGAGATCGAAGCAACCCATACTTACTCTCATACGGCGGAAGAGCTGGCGCACGGCGCAAAGATGGCGTGGCGCAACAGTAACCGCTGCATCGGCCGCCTCTTCTGGCCGTCCTTGCAGGTGTTCGATGCCCGTCATTGCGAGACCGAGGAGGATATCCATGCGGCTCTGCTGCGGCATATCGAGTACGCCACTAACGAGGGGCGCATCCGGCCCGCGATAACGGTCTTCCCCGCCGGAGATCAGGACGATGGCCGCGTCCGCATCTGGAATCACCAGCTCATTCGCTACGCAGGCTATGAGACGGAAGAAGGTGTGGTTGGCGATCCGCATTCCGTGGCGTTCACGCGGAAGTGCCAGTCATTGGGCTGGCAAGGGGCTGGCACTCCCTTCGATGTGCTGCCGCTCGTCGTGCAGTGCGGGAATAAGCCCCCGCAATGGCATGACATTCCTCCTGCCAGCGTAATGGAAGTGCGGTTGACACACCCGGAATTCGCGTGGTTCGAAGAACTGGGACTCAAATGGTATGGCGTTCCGATTATCTCGGATATGCGCCTCGAGATCGGCGGCCTCTCCTATAACGCGGCGCCCTTCAACGGCTGGTACATGGGCACCGAGATCGGCGCGCGCAATCTCGCGGACGACACGCGCTACAATATGCTGCCGTCCGTGGCCGAACGCATGGGGCTATCGACGGCTTCGAATGCGACACTATGGAAAGACAAAGCGCTCGTCGAGTTGAACATCGCCGTGCTGCATTCCTTCAAGGAAGCCGGCGTCAGCATCGTCGATCATCATACGGCCGCGCAGCAGTTCATGCGCTTCGCGGAGCAGGAGCGCCAGGCCGATCGACCGCTTACGGGCGATTGGACCTGGTTGATACCGCCGCTCTCGCCAGCGGCGACGCCTATTTTCCATCACAGCTACGACAACACCGGGATGAGTCCGAATTTCCACTACCAGCAGGCGCCTTATGCGGCGAACGACTGAACTCCCGCTCACCTTGTTTCTTTAACATATCGCTTGAACAAAGGCTTGTCCTTAATCAGTTATGCTGATCGGGGACAGGCCTCTTTCATTTTTCCCATCGAATAGTTGACAACCCCCCCTATGCGCAGTATATTAGTTACCCAAGATAATAATTAACCAGTTCAACTATTTAATGATACCAAGAAGGTGAATGCTATGACTGGCAAGCAAGACTGGATTATAATCACAGGTGCCAGAGAACACAATTTGAAAAATATCGAGGTCCGCTTCCCCCGCAATCAACTAACCGTGGTGACCGGCGTATCCGGCTCCGGGAAATCGACCCTGATGTTCAATATCCTCTGTCAGGAAGGTGAACGCAAATTCATCCGTGCCACCGGAAGAGTGCCGGACAATGTAGAACGGCCCGACTACGATGATATACTCGGGCTCTCTCCCATCATTAGCGTGAACCAGCATCATCATAACTATAGTCCGCGATCTACGGTCGGAACGTATAGCGAAGCGTACACCTATCTTCGCTTGTTGTATACGGCTATCGGCGAGCGGCCTTGCCCGAGCTGCCTAAGTACCATCGCCTACTCGGATCTCCGTTCTGCGCCGACATCGCCTGCCGGGGAAGCCGCAGCTGGCACGGAGTGTTACCCGTGTCCGTCATGCGGCACTCCCGTCGAAAACATTACGATGGCCCATTTTTCGTTCAATACCGAACAAGGCGCTTGTCCGGCCTGTATGGGCTTGGGCGAACAAGTCGAGCCTGTCATCGATGCCATACTCCGCCCGGATCTGTCCATCCAAGAAGGCGGCATCCAAGTATGGAAAAAGGGGTTCATCTGGCATTTCGGCCCGCTGCTGGTGCGGGCCGCCAAATATTATAACCTGCCCTTCGGCGAAGAAGATCTGAAACGCCCGATCGGGGAATTGCCCGAAATCGTCCGCCATCTGCTTCTGTATGGAACCGACGATCCGCGAATTCGGAATCTTCATCCCGATGCCCCCGCCCCTTCGAATATGAAGGAAGGCAAATACGAAGGGGCCATCAACAGCTTGATGCGGCGCTACTATGAGGAAGCCGGCGACGATGCGGACGAGGAGTTCGCAAACTTTCTGCGTCCGGCAGCTTGTCCGGCATGTCAGGGCACACGGTTGAAGCCGTCCAGCTTGGAAGTGACCGTGAACGGCACGCCGATACACCATTTGCTGCGCATATCGATCCGGGATCTGCTGACATGGCTGAACGAACTGCCGCATGCGCTGGAACCGCGTTATGTGGAGGCCGTGCGTCCGATTTTGGCCGAATTAACCGATAGGGCCCAAAGCTTGGTCGATACGGGCCTTGGTTATTTAACCTTGGATCGCGGCTTCTCCACCTTGTCCGGCGGCGAAGCCCAGCGGATGAGACTGTCATCTCTGTTGAACTCGAATTTGACAGGCATGGTGTGCGTCTTGGACGAGCTGACAGCCGGCCTCCATCCGCAGGATACGGATTCGCTGGTAGCCGCCATGCAGAAGCTGCGAGCTCTGGGCAATACGATTATCGTGGTCGAGCACGATCTCGATGTTATTAAGCAAGCCGATTATGTCGTGGACATCGGTCCGGCTGCCGGCGAACACGGCGGCCAAGCCGTATTTCAGGGCACGGTGGACGAACTGCTGCAGCATCCGGTGTCTGTAACAGCCAAGTGCCTGCGCGAAGTCGGAGCCGCGTTGAAGCGGGACGTGCGTCCATGGACACATGCGATTGCCCTTCCAGAAGCATGCACGCATAACTTGCAACGGATCTCCGTCGATATTCCGCTCGGCGTGCTCACGGCTGTTACCGGCGTATCCGGCTCGGGAAAATCCACGCTCATCCTGGAGGAACTGCTTGAGCGGCTGCCGGCGTTGTCTGGATCGGAGCAAATCCAGCATACCGTTGTCGTCAACCAACACGCGATGGGCAAAATGGCACGCTCCAACGCGGCAACCTATACAAAGGTGTTCGACCATATCCGCGAGCATTACCGGCTGCTGGCGAAGCGCGAAGGCATGAAGCTGAAGGCGTCTGACTTCACGTTCAATGTGGCGGGAGGACGATGCGAAGCGTGCAAAGGAACCGGGCAATTGAAGCTTCAAATGCATTTCATGCCCGCCCGTTATCTGACATGCCCCACTTGCCAAGGCAAGCGATATAATGAGACAATCTTAGGCATAACGTATCGCGGACGCCACATTGCCGACGTGCTGGATATGAGCATTGCGGAGGCACGCGATCTTTTTCAAGATATTCCGGACATTGTGCGGATTTTGGACTGTCTGGTTGATATCGGTTTAGGATATTTACCGCTCGGCCAGCCGGCCAACACCTTCTCCGGCGGCGAAGCCCAACGGGTGAAGCTGGCCTCTGAACTGGCCGGAACGCGGCGGCAGCATACGTTATACATTTTGGATGAGCCTTCGATCGGTCTGCACGACAGTGACACCGGCAAGCTGATGAACGTGCTGGATCGCCTGGTGGACAAAGGAAATACGGTCATCGTCATCGAGCATCATCTCCAGCTCATTCGCCAGGCGGATTGGATTATCGAGCTTGGCCCCAAGGGCGGCAATGAAGGCGGCGAAGTCATTGCGGAAGGCACGCCGCAATTCTTGCTATCGCATCCGGGTTCGATATTAAAGCGCTATTTATAGTTGATAGAAAGGAACGTTGCTCTTGAACGACTTCAACTCTTTCGAGAAGGAATTCACTTCTTTTCAATGCAAGGTGGTATCGCATCATAACAAATTCAATATTCAAGGCATCACATCCGCACAATTCAATATCATCGATTACTTAGACAAGCATGGACCGAAGACGGCCCGTGAACTGGCGGAGGCATTCCACGCCTCGCTGCCGGGCATTTCGAAGCTGACGAAGAAGCTGATTCACAAAAACATGATATCGCAGACACGGGATGAAGCGGACCGGAGGTATTATCATCATGCGGTGACGGAAGAAGGTCAAGCCTTTCTGCTCGCCGCCGCCGCATCCCGGAATGAAGTGATGGACAGCATCAAGTCGACGTTGGACGAGGATGAACTGAGGCAATTTACGGCATTGTGCAAAAAAATAAACCGTTCTCTCGCCGAGGCGAAGGAGTAAAAACGAGCCTAATACGCAGACAAGGGAAGCCTGCCGCGCAAATTCACATCTTGCCGATGCGATGCATTTGCTGCGGGAGGCTTCCCTTGCCGTTTTTGTTAATGATGCAAGCACATTTTAGAATTCGGTCTTATACGTGCGCCAACGCAGTCATGTGCCGAAGCTGCTCGAACGTAGCTTCAGCGAGCGCTTTTTCATGAAGATACTGCGCTTCATTGTTGTTCTGCACCTTATGGAAATAGGCATTCATCATTTGCAGGAGGAATAAATACGAAGTGCGGCGGATGTCCGCCTCATGCGAAGCGTCCAATGCGCGGCCATAGCCTCTCATGAAGTGCGGGTTGTTCCCCCATAACGCAAATTCATATTCCCGGTCACCGAACAACGCGCGGTCCGCATCGATAACCGCGGCAATGTCCCACGATCCATTCTCTTTCCGCACCAGCACATTCGGCTCCCACAAATCGTTATGCACGAAACGAGGCGCTTCCGCCAGCTCGAACAGCTCCTTATATTCGCGGAAGAAGCCGTAATACGATTGCATCGCCATCTCGTCGAACACTTCGAAGCGGGTCGTCTTCTCGGCGATTTCATCGGTGAAGGCTGCAATGAAGTCCCACCATGTGCGATAAGCCCGTTCGGGATGATCCGGCTGAGGCCAGCCATAATAGTCCGCCGTGATGCTGTGCATGGCCGCCGTAGCTTTGCCGAGTTGCTCTTGGATCAAGCCGCGTTCCATATCGGACATCTTTGCTTCGTGCAGCGCAACGCCATCCACATATTCCAATACGACGTAGCTGCGCGGAATGATGCGATACGAATCGTCAAAAGCCAGAATGCGCGGCACGGGAATACCGACCCGGTTCAGTTGGTCGTAAATCCATGGTTCCTTCGCCATCATTTCGCGTTCGAATTGGAACAGCAGTTCTTGCCGAGCGGGTGCGAAGCGGATGATTACCTTCTGGTCAGGATGCTTCGTGGTGACGAGATACGTCGTATTGAACAATCCGCCTTCCCGCAGCTCCACCTCGGCCACGATCGTGACCCGGTCAAATACGTGTTGCATGATGCGGGTTAAGCTATATTCATCCACAGCCTTAAAAATCCTTGAATTCTCATTCATGCTGAATCACTCCTCGAGGTAATCGAATTCATGTATGTCATTCATTAACAATTATCATTGACTTGCCTAACCTAGAATATAGCTGAATGCAAGAACTGTCGATAGCAATTGTTGCATGAAAACGAATTAAATTTGAATTTTTGGTGACAATTGCAACAAAACAAAAGCGGCGGCTCCTGTTGGTCCGGATTGACATCCAGACGGCTTCCAGAATGATATCCAGATTGACTTCCGGAGCAATTTTCATAACTGAAATCTTGAATGGTGGTCATTGATGCCTCAAGCTTTCCTCAGATCATTGTATCCGATCAATTACTAGGTTGATTTCAATTCAACTTATATTTGAAGCTGCGGCTCCAACATTGGTTTACATAATAATAATTACGTTAATATGATTTTCAAAAATCGATCCACTTGCTCCAAACGCGCCTCTCAATCGTACTCCGTTCTATCCAAACTGAAAGGTTTCCAAGGGAGCAACTATACCCCCTCCTTCATATGTGGGGAAAATGCGCTTTCCCTTCGTACTTCACGCAGATGGCGGTGGTAGTCGCATTTTTCGTTCGATGGCCGCTTGCAGTCCTTGCTCGGCATATCGCTTTCGAACCAGGTACATGCTATTGGTAAGGATGTTCAGCCGCTGTGCGATCTCGATATCCGAAAGCTTGCCGCCGTCTCGATTTTCATCCGCCCACAGGAGAATTTGAGCTCGTCTTAGGGAACGTGCCGCTACCTTTCCTTTGCTACACAAGCCCTGCAACTCCTTTTGTTGCTCAGGGTTCAAATTTACGATATAGTTTCGTTTTCTCATCGTCGATACCTCTTTTTAGTTCGACTCTATCATAGATTCTATATTTTAACTATTTTTAGACTGATGGAGTACTATATCCACAGTTTAAATACTGATGGAGTACTAGTCTACTATCGACCTGTCCCTATTGATTTCTAGAACTATTGGCAACTCGAATGCTGTATGTATGCCGGCTTTGCGATCTGGGACAGTGACTTGGTCAATTTGAAGTATTCTTTTTCACGCTTCTATAGCTCTCCTGAAGCTTTCATGTAAGTCTCGGAACTTCTCCTCATCGTAATAATGCTCATACACGGTTAATGCATCTGGGTTTCGTCATTTCGTATTCACAAAAAAATGGACATTTCCGTTTCTTAGAAACGGAAATGTCCACATATGATGTGTAACACTATATGAAAATACAGTAGAATTATAGGCTTGTCAACGAAACTTAACAATTAGTATTACATTGTATTTTGTACATATGTCTAACAATTGCTTTCAACCCTTGTCTATCAAGGATTTTTATATGTTGCTGTTTTACGGTCAGATCGAGAACTGTAAATGGAGGGGCAACCACCTATTAGTGCGTAGCGCTAAACTGCCCTCGTTCGACTGGCCAGTAATACTTCGACCGAATTTTCGCACGTGACGGAAATTCAATCGTCAATGCACCCTTGACGTAGAAATTCCAGAATCCTTCCTGCTCAAGCACTATCGACAGCATCATCGAAATGTTGACGCATGTTCCCTTCGCGCCGTCCAAAACCAGTTCCCCATGTATCAGATCGCAAATGCGCTGAATGACAGTCCGAGCCCGTCTAGGTACTGTTCGCTGTATTGCTGCTCCTTTACAAAGCTAGCGTATTTCTCCAGATAGGTGGGATCTCTCTGCTCCTGTGCTATAAAATTGGGGTGGTTATAAATCCAGTTCTTTCATAACATTCTCCTCAAACTGACTCGAATCGTTTATATGACTGAGTTGTCATATAGCTTGAAGTCTGGAGTTTTATGGATTTATGCTACTGCACACTACAGTTGAGTTTAGTTTCCTAATCCGTAATAAGAGTTAACACTTCCTTATTTTCTCCCCAAATAATTGTCATTGATAATTGATTAATATGATTAGTGCCCATTTGGTTATTTATTGAGTCTTTGAATTTCAGTGGCATTTTAATATTGCCCTGTTTAGTAACAGATACCTTTAAATCTAACCCTTCTAAAGAGTATTCAAAATAATTTATTTCGTTAATTTTTCCTCCTATATATTCTATCTGAACTTCTCCCTCAGCTATCTTTGAGTTATTTAGTGTCACTCCCACTTTCCAATTTTCGGAGTTCCCCTCATATTTAACTGAGTCTTTCGAACAGGCGCTACAAATAAGAAGAAGTAGAATAAAAGCAACGGCTTTTATTTTATTCATAATTTTTCCTCCCAAAGCATTTACTTTTTTGTATTATACTGTTACTATATTGAAAAGCTATTTCCATTATATCACTTAGGAGGAATAAAATGCGAGAAAAGTTATTATTGTCATGCTTGGCTGCACTTTTTTCGTTCGCTTTAGTTGTAGGATCAATAAGTGCTGCTCCATCAATTTCTGATTCGGCTATTCCAGACGGCTATGAAGTGGTTAAAGTATACCCTAATTCTAATTCATTACAGGCAAATATCCCATATAACGATAAGTTGAAGAACTTGGAGCTGTTACCTGAAGTTGTAAACAATGATACAGGAAAAGAGGTCGCTTTTCAAACTATTAAAAAGAATGTAAGACCTCTCTATGATTTAAGAAATACTACTACTGGTGAAATTGTTACTCAATATTCAGCAGATGTAGCAATTTTGGCTACAACGCAAACTAAATCTACGGAAGGCTACGATAAGACTTCCAGTGTTCTTGCTAAGGCTACTATTTACTGTACCCTGTCTGGATCAGCAGCTGAAGAATACATGAATTTAGACAAGGTGGTTTGGAGCTACGAAATAACGGACAGCAGCGTAAAAATTAAAAGTAAATCTCATAAATTCATTCAGAACGGGCCTACATCTAATGGTCATGCTAATCAAACAAAGACTTTAAACCCTTCAGCTTTTTCGGGAACAGATAATGTTAATTGGGGATGGAAACCTATCAATACCTTATCTACAGTTTACTTTGTAGGAGTTGATATGACTGCCACTTTAGGAACAACCTATGATTCAAGTGAATGGACTATGAACATTAAATGTCAGTTCTCAGGTATTTTCTAAGGTATCCTATGAGTAGATTTTTACTACCTGTAAGTTTGGAGAAAGTCGAGATTGGGGCTATAATGCACCCATAATCGACTTTTTTGCTTTATTACCGCCACTTTTATACCGTACAGTCAATTCTGACTATCATACTATCTTTCTCTCACCCCCATTAACTCCCGCGCCTTCGCTTGGGCTACTCACTATATGAAAATACAGTAGATTCAAAGGTTCTTCAACGAAACTTATCATTTAATTTTACATAGTATTTTGTACATATGTATTTGACTTTACTGATTTTGATTTTATACGTCTTTAAACAGCAAAATAGAAGCCTACGATTATTTTTCCTTCTGTAAATATACGATTGACGTGTAGCATCCTTAGTAACTCCCACCGCTTGCGTTCCTTCTCTGCTTCATATTCCATTCTTATCCTGAGACTCGATGGCTGCTTCTGCACTTTTTTCCGCCGCAACTGCATTCCTTTCTGCTACAAGGGTATTACGACATTACGACGGGCAGTCCACCATGAAAATACATTGATCACAATAGCAATAGCAGCTGAGATAGTAGGATATCCAATCAATGGGCTTGATTTCTAATGTTATTTCCTCTTTTTCTAGATGAAATCAATTGTCTGTTTTTGGTAACCACAGTACTTCCAGCACTCAAGCCAATGGGATAAGAATCTATTCCACTGGCCATGAGCTATAACTAGTACTCCATCAGTATTTAAACTGTGGATATAGTCTTTTTAGTTTCACCCGGGCATCTTCCGTGGTGAATTGCCAATCGACGCCCTTTTGAAGACGATTACGGTCATGTTCCTATACGGTCAGTTCGCTTCTTAATTCCTCTATGGAAGGAATGCGGCGACCCAGACATTGACGTGTCATGACACTGAGTTCAATTTCGGCGACGTTCAGCCAACTGCCATGCTTGGGGGTGTAATGAATCTCCAGCCGCTTGGCCAATCGCAGAGCGGTTTCCGGTTCAAACGCTTGGTAAAGCGAAGCGATCGAATGGGTATTCAGATTGTCCATGACTAAGCGAATTTTAGGCGCGTCCGGATAGTGAACCTCCAAGAGTCCCCGGATTTCCTCGGCCCAATCCATTCGCGTACGCCGGAGACGAACGTTCACATGTCGCCAACCTGCCAGTGCTTCCGTAAAGATAAAGATGGCGTAATGCCCATTTCGCACGTATTCCGCATCCTCACGAAGCGGCTTTGCCGGTTTCATCGGAATCGGATTCCGGGCTTCGTCCAAGAGCTGAAAGGGTTTTCATCCATGCAGATGACCGGACAGGCGGGATCATAGGGCAGTTGGTAGACCTCCAGCACGTCTTCCATTGGGCCACAAACGCTGCATTTTGCTCCGGTGGAATACACCAGCATTTACGAAGATGAGGCTTCAGTTCGTTTTTTTAAAATACGATCGACGGGTATCATATGAAATGCTGTCAATATAGTGGAGTTCCACCGCTTTATCGGCGAGCATCCGCAGCGACCAACGGCTCTTTCCCTCCCGAGGTGTGCTGAGCTCAGCGCAATGATTTGAGCTTCCAATTCCCCCGTGATTTTAGGGGGATTCGGCGGCGTTAGTCGCTTTTTTCGTTCGATGGCCGCTTGCAGTCCTTGCTCGGCATATCGCTTTCGAACCAGGTACACGCTATTGGTAAGGATGTTCAGCCGCTGTGCGATCTCGATATCCGAAAGCTTGCCGCCGTCTCGATTTTCATCCGCCCACAGGAGAATTTGAGCTCGTCTTAGGGAACGTGCCGCTACCTTTCCTTTGCTACACAAGCCCTGCAACTCCTTTTGTTGCTCAGGGTTCAAATTTACGATATAGTTTCGTTTTCTCATCGTCGATACCTCTTTTTAGTTCGACTCTATCATAGATTCTATATTTTAACTATTTTTAGACTGATGGAGTACTAGGTTCATCAAGTTATACATCAGACGAAGCCTGACACAAGGATTAATATATGTTCTGAACGCATTGGTTTACATAATATATATTACGTTAATTCATTTTCCAAAAATCGATCTACTCGCTCCAAACATGCCTCCCAATCGTAGCCTGAGTTATCCAAAATGAAATGTTTCCAAGGGAGCAGCTTCAACACCTCCTTCTCGATGCTTTTGCGTTCACGCAGCACCTCAAGGCAGCCTTCCAGTCCCGTCAAGCCATGCGCTAATCCGTAGCCTTGTGATGTGTGATAATTCAGGAAGCCTTCATACCATGATGATGACCGGGTAATCGCCGCACGTTCCAGCGTGTCCCGTATATCTGACTGATCATAATAGAACAACACGGGCTCGAGCTTCCGCACCCGCTCGGCCAGGTCCAGTATGAACGACAGGATGTTCCGGCGGGCTGCATGATGCCGCACGAGCATAGCGCAAAGTGTATTTTGCAGGAAGCAGCATTCGAAAATATATACCTTCTCTTCTGCGGCAGCGCGCGCTCCGAATCGTTCCCACCGCAACAGCAGCAGCTCGCAATACTTCTCCATCGGCAGACCGTCGTAAATATCATACGGACGCACATGCTGGATGATCGCATTCATTGCAGCCTGCTTGGACGAAGCGGACCGCTCCCCTCCAGCCATTGCATTCATGCGGCCATAGCAGAATAAGTAATCCTTATCCTCATTAACTGTACAGGCCAATACCGTATCCTGTTCATGCGGAAATAGACGCAACAGCTCCTTGAACTGTTCTTCCGTCAGACAAGCGGTATATTCGTAATCCGCCGGATGATCCGTGTTTCCTTCCACATACAGATCAACCTCAATCCCCTGCTCCCGCAGCTTGTCACTGATATGCCGCGCTGTCGTCGTCTTGCCCGAACCCGCTACGCCTTCTACAATTATCAATTTGGTATTTCTCATCCTGCTTCTCTCCCCTATTGCCCGTCCACGGGCGCACAAATAACCGCAGGAACATACCTGCGGCTGTTATTTCACGGCATACGCCAATCCAGATCAAAAAGACCGCAGGATTCCGTCCCTGCAGTCGGTCTTTACGGCAACAAACATGTAACATGCCAATGTGTCTAGCAGGAATATGCAATGCTTCCCGCTGCTCGCGCGCTATTCGGGACGGAATATATAAATAGGTTAAATGGAACGTTCGCATTCCCCATCAACATGAGTTCCGCCTCCTTTCGCTTTGCATGTTTATGATTGAATCCATCTTATTTTATGTTCTCTCCTAAACGGTGTCAACTATATGTTCCATACCAATTCATCATGTGTGCATATTTTACGCTCATGCGTTTACAGTTCTCGGCGCTTGGCCTGTTCCTTTATATAATCTGCGGTCCGAAGTGCCAATGCCATGACCGTGTTCGTCGGATTCGCTCCACCAGACGTGACGAAGGTGCTCGCATCGCATATGAACAGGTTCGGAATGTCGTGACTCTGTCCATAAGAGTTGACGACCGATGAGCGGGCATCGTTGCCCATGCGGCAACCGCCCATCAAATGCGCCGTATCGGGGACAACAAACCGGACCTGACCACCAGCCGCCTCCAAGATGGAGCTCATCGTTACCACCGCATGATCGATGAGCTTGTGATCATTTTCACCGTAGCTGAACGTTACTTTCGCCCGTGGCAGCCCATACTCGTCCTTCTCCTCGACCAACGAGACCCGGTTGTCTGGATTCGGAAGCACCTCGCCGACCATAGTTGCACGGGCGTAATAGTTGTAATCGAGCATTTCCTCCCGCAGCCTTTTGCCCCAGAGCGGACCTGACTGCGATTGGCTGATCGCCTGTCCGAAGCTGACGGGACGGGCCCCGTGCGCATGCAGCGAATACCCTCGCACGAATCCACGCTCCCGATCGGTCTCGTAGAAATCCTGGGTCGTCGCGAGCACGGGAGTGCCTTTATATAGCCGAATGTCACGATCGAATTTGGCGTACACGTCATGACTGGAATGCGGCATGATGGCCTTGCCTACCCATCCGCTGCTGTTAGCCAGCCCGTCCGGGAATTGCGCATTCGCTGAATGGAGCAGCAGGCGCGGCGTCTCAACTGCGTATGCGGACAAGATGACGACCTTCGCCCGCTGCTCATACGTCTTCCCTTCGTGTATGAACTCCACTCCGGAAGCCTTGCCGTCGGACTTCATGAGCACCTGGGTCACCATGCAATCCGCCAACACTTCCGCGCCCGCCTGCATCGCTTTTGGAATATGAACGATTAACGTACTGAACTTCGAGTTCGGCATGCATCCTTGATTGCAAAAGCCGCGGTTGATGCATGGCGGACGGCCTTCGAACGGCGCGGACAGGATGGCAAGCGGCGGCACGGAAGAGCGGATGCCCAGCTTCTCGCATCCCTGCATAAATGTATAAGCGTTCGGACTGAGCGGCTCGCGCTCTGGATACGGGTATGGGCCATGGTAGCTGCCCCATGGGAAATGCTTTGGCCCGGAGACAGCAATCTCCCGTTCGTTGCGCAAATAATATGGCTCCAGATCCTGATACGCAATCGGCCAGTTCTCACCCACGCCGTCTTCCGATTTCACACGAAAATCCGATTCGTGAAACCGCAGGAAGACGGCCGTGAAATGGACCGTTCCACCGCCTACGCCCCGGCCTGAGTTGTTGTGTCCCATCTTCAGCGGATTGTTCCCGTCCACGATGCGCGTGTCCTGCCAGCCTAAGTTCTTCATGGTGAGCTCGTCGCTTGCGAAGTCGGACTGCGGATCGCGGAAAGGCCCCGCCTCCAGCACGACGACGCGCAGGCCCGCTTCGCTCAATTCCTTGGCCAACACGCCGCCAGCCGCTCCGGCGCCGACGATGACGACGTCGGCCTCTTCATTGGCATACTTCCGTGTGATCATGCCTCCGTCTTCGCCTCCCATGGGTCGAGCTGCCCGATATCACCCCGGACATATCCTCTCGGATATGCCGGACCCGCATACCCAATCTCGGACCATATGTCTGGATGAGAGCAGTACGCATCGATTGCCGTGCCAAGCAGCTTCTTGAACAGCCCCTTCTGCTTAAGAGCAGTCCATTCCGGCGAGAGCTGAAGCTTGCCCTCGCTTAACCGCTCCAATATCTCAGATTGCTGTGCCCCCTTTAATTGATCGAACGGCGCCCCATGTTCGTTCCGGGCCTTATTATCCAATTGTTGAAGACCTTCCCGTATGAGTGTCTTTTCTTCCGGCACTCCGGCTTTGCGCTGTCCCTCCCCTATTTTACTCGTTATAATCTGATCAAAGTGCATCAATATGTATGAAATGACATTATCGCGTTCATCGGCGACGAGCAACCTGCAGACCGCGCCAAGCGTCGCGAGCTCTAATTCCTGCAACGCCTGCCAAGTTGTCTCTTCGCGCAACCGCTCGGTCACGATGATCTGCGTATGTGAATCCCATTCGTCCCGTTCCTTCATCACATCGAACGAAGGATAATGGCTCTTTTTAGCCATAGCCTTAACCTCCTGTCTCCACCATGATCATCCTTAGACGGTCCAATACAAGGCTACCAAGCCCAAGGCGCTCATTGCCGTTATCATCAGCGGCAGCACAACGGGAGGCCCGATGAGAAAATTTCGGAACGCCCATCCTCCGACACGCTTGCCCACGCCGCTCACATGAAAGTAGAAACCGGCCAGACCGGCAACTGCCCCTATCCACATGAGCACTTGGAACAACCCCCTTACCCAACTAGCGTTATTGAACGAAAGCAAGAGGCCTGATACGAAAAAAACGGGTGTCGCGATTACCGGCACCCACATGGCCGCATGGTGGAAATTTTGCCGGTAGTGATATAACGTCACTTGAATGCCAATCATCAAAAAAGCAAGGCTGACGAACAAGATAAGGACACGGTCCAGCGACCAAGACGCCCACTCCATGCTGCTTCCCTCTCTTCATATCATCGTTATACCTAATATTTCCCTTCTCTTCTACCCGTATCCGTCACGATGAAAAAAACGGAGCTCCCAAAGAAGCAAAACAGGGAGCGGAAAAGAAATGGGCTTCCCGGTTAGCGATTACGTCCGCCTACACCTGCCTTCCATGATAGAAGGCGGGCGTTTTGAAGTATGGCGCATATATTATAAGTCGGTTCATAGTAACAGCCACGGCTTTGCATACTAGATAAAGATTCGTTAATCAGAAAGACGCAGGAAAATAATTGCATGAAATGTAGAGGTGATCACACTGCGGATTGTACAAGTAGACACGTTCCCGCTGTTATACCGGAATTCGAAGCCATACGGCGACGCCAACGGGCTGAAAGCATACCGCTCCACTTATTTCATCCGCTTGGTGACAGAATCCGGTATAACCGGATGGGGAGAATGCTCGGGGTGGCTGCCTGCCTTGGAGTGCGCCTTCCGGGAACAGATTATTCCGTACATTCTCGGCCAGGACGCACGATTGCGCACAAAAATCGTTCAGACAATCGGCAGTTGGCATACCCGCCCGGCTTCCGCCGTCAGCATGGCGCTTACAGACATCGCCGCCCGCAGAGCGGGACAATCGGTATGCGGGTTATGGGGCGGACCGTTGCGCGAACAAGTTCCTGTGTATGCTTCCTTTCAATCCTATACGGAAGATGAGACATGGGAGAGCGTTTCGTTGCAGAGGATTGAGGAAGCGCTAACTAAGGGCTTTACGCGGATGAAAGTGAAGGTCGGCGGGAAGCCGCTCGCCGATGACATGCGGCATATTCATGCCCTTCAATCCCGCTTCGGCCGGCATATCGAACTGGCGCTTGACGCCAATCAGAGCTATGACGCGGCAGCGGCATGCGCTTGGCAACCGCTCATTGGGAAGTGGGACAATTGGATGTGGTTCGAGGAACCCTTGCCGCTGCATCAGTGGCAGCCTTATGCCCATTGCAGGCAGAAGCTGGGCATTCCGATAAGCGGAGGCGAGAATGTGGCAGAAGCGAAAATATTCATGAACGCCGTGCAGCAGCAAGCCTTCGATATCCTGCAGCCTGATCCGGTTCATGTCGGGGATCTGGATGAATATCGCGGCATCCTGCAGTTGGCGCGGTTCGCCGAAATTCGTGTCTCGCCGCACACCTATGACGGAGCGCTCGCACGCTGCTACGCCTTGTATGCGCAAGCTTGCCTGAAGCCATGGAGCAAGATGGAGCCCGATTCCATCGAGCCTGTCGAATGGGACATGATGGACAATCCTTTCACCTCCATCGTGCCGCTTCAGGCCGAGCAAGGCATGGTCCGCATTCCGTCAGGGACCGGAGTCGGGCTTGAGGTCGACGAAGAGTTGATGCGGCATTATCGTTGGGACGGCTCCCGTTATTGGTAGCTCGTAATTTCCCGCCGTCTCGTCTCTTTCGCATGCCTTCCCTTCAAGGCCGAGGCACCCTCCCGCAGTGGCAGCGGGCGCCGGCATGAGCGCGTGCGACACGGGTTGCCAGGAAAGGCGAAGCATCCGCTTCGCCTTCTCCTTTTCTTCCTCCACACTCTTATATTATTGATTCGGGAAATCCAACTGCCAGCGGATGCCGTATCGATCTTCAAGCACCGCGAATTTCGATTGCCAGAACGTATCCTGCAACGGCATGAACACTTGGCCGCCCAGTGACAGCTGCTCGAACAAGTGTTTGATCTCCTCTTCGGACTCACAGGACACGGTCAATGCCACCTTGTGACCATCCGATTTATCGGAGGGCCCACCTAAGCTGTCTGCGCAATACAGCGTTTGTCCCGCCAACGTGAATTCGGCATGAATGAGCTTATCTGCGTCGGCATCAGAAATGGTCCATTCCACATTGTTCTTCGCCTCCCCATAACGGGACACGGCGATAATCTCACCGCCTCCGAACAAAGAAATGTAATTTTTCATCGCTTCTTCCGCCTGACCGTTGAACATTAAGTAAGGCACGATTTTCGCTTTCATGCGACCAACCTCCGCGTTTAACCTTTTGATTTGCCTCTATAAGTTTACAATTTTTCTCCGGATGTCATCCATCACATCAATCAGCTTCTTTCTTAATCCCATTAACCATTCGGGAAATCCTTCCGTCCATTTCCTCTCCGATCGACTCTCGTAATCTTTCGTGAAGGCAAATCCGTTCTCGGCATATAAGAGCCGCAGCTTATCTAGCCATGACAGCTGTGTCCATAAAAAAGCGCAAAAAAGCCATGGCTCTCATCGCCATGGCTCAATACACCCATAATTGGTGCAGGTTACGCATCCGTGCGGGAAAGTGAGAGGCAACGAAGCGATGAGGCAGCATTGCTAATCATTAACTTCATCATCGTTCATTCTCACTCCCTTCCATTCAAGTTGGAATAATTTCGATAAGCGCTCCGCGCGAGACGGCTGCTACCCCCTGCGTCTGCGGGAACGATCCGGCCACGGGGCCGTGAACAAGGTAGCCGGCACGAACAAGACGGCCGCGAACAAGGCCGCCCAGGCCAATGAATGCTGCATCCCTGCTTCATGCCCACGCACAGCCTCCAGTGAATCGCCGACGACATATCCCGCCTTCGGCATTTCAACTTCCTCGCTTGGATGGTGCGGGGTCATTCCGGCAAAGGTGACCGCATCCGAGCCGTTCGGGAACTGCATCGGCACCAGCTTCCCTTCCTTCGCCTCACCGACGACGGTTACCTGCTGACCCCAAGCTATGCCTTCATAAGACAAGGCCTTCCCCTTTGGCTCCAAAATGAGAACCTGTCTATCTTCCACCGTCTGTCCGCTCTGGCTCAAGACCTCTTCCCCGAGTATTATTGGCTGGTCCGTCAGACGATACACGGATGACATTAAGGGAATTCCGTTGATCGTCAATCCTTCGGTGCTTCCGACCGTAGATATGTATCGGATCGTATAGGCGCATTTTCTGGAATTGCAGGACCATTCGCGTTCCTGCTTCACCAAGAGCGCATAATCATCGGCCAAATGCTCATCACGCGCCGGCAAGACGGACTGCATTGGACCCGTAACCGCTACGATACCGCTTGTATCCGGTCCAATCGCCTGCACCTCTTGCGCTTGCTCCAGCGCATTCTCCCAGCCTTTGGATTCGCTATACATCAATCCGAAGCCGCCAAAGACCAGCAGGTCGGCAATGAGGAAAAAGATGAACCAGCCGCTCACGCCCCGCTTGGCTGTCCGCCTGACGTTACGTTTGGATGTAGCTGCATATCCTCGTTTTGTCATCATGCATCCCTTCTATCAACCATTTTCAATCATCTTACCTTGTAAAGAAGAAAGGAAAAAATCGAGCAAAATACCTATTTTTCGTATGCAGGATAGGAATGATCAGAATCATTTGGCTTTATCCGAATGGCCTGGATGAATGGAACAGCCCTCATCATCGCAGGCTCCAGATGGCACAATGCTGCGCCGGGCGGCAATCCAATCGTACAGCTTGTCGCCGATGCCCGACTTCATGCCGAGCCAGACGAACGGACTGAGGGGCATGAGGAGCGGCACGCGTGTGCACAGCTTATGAACCGCTGCGATTCCGGATTGCATGCGGCCGTCATGAACGGAACGCACGTGCATCCGCGCTTCGAGCTCTTGGGGGGAGACGGATATATGCTGAATGTCTTCGGGATTGCGGATCGAATAAAATCGCAGGCTCCCAAGCCAATCCCATCGCTCCAAGCGCCGGCGAATACCTTTGCATAGCGGGCACCAGCCGTCATAATACACCTCGATCAAAAGCCGTTTCCGCATGTTCATCCACTCCCCCTCTTGTTGCCGTCTCATTCAAGTCCTAGTTTCAAGGGTAACACATCGTCAGATGCAAGACCGTTGCTTCATCAGTGACGTTCTTGTACTGGTGTGCTTCCGTAGCCGAAAATAGAATGGAATCGAATGTATTCAGCGTATATGATTCGTCCCCGATCGTCAATTCGATGGTTCCCGCCATGACCGTGACGATTTCCATCGTCCCTGCATGATGGCTTTCCGGGATGTAGACAGTGTGCGGCTGCACGTACGCGCGATGCATCTCCAGCTTCTCCCTGACATCGCTGAACATCGGCTCCAACGTCCAACCTGGATTATCGCTGTCATATCTCGGCCCTTGACCGGCCCGGGATATCGACACGGCATTTTCCGGCTTAAGCAGCGCCATTAACGGAATAGACAGCTGCTTCGAAATTTTCCACATCATTCCGATGGTCGGATTCGTCTCCCCGCGCTCTATGTTCCCAAGCGTCAATTTGCTTACGCCGGTTAACGCCGCGAGCTCTTCCAGACTAAGCTTCCGGTCTTTCCGCAGCTTGCGCAAATTACAGCCGACCGCTTGCATCAGCAGCTTCGTTTCATCTTCTTGAAAAGGCTTCATAGCCGTATCCCACCCTAAATAATGTTATAATTAAGTTTATTATAGTTTACTTATTATAATTTATAGTATATCATACTTAACTATATACGATTGAAAATGATTATCAAAGAGGTGAATCATATGAGAGCCATACTTGTCGGCATATTATCGTCGTTGTTCTTCTCGGCGACCTTCATCATCAACCGGGCTATGAACCTGTCAGGCACGAGCTGGGCTTGGACCGCTTCGCTCCGATTCCTGCTGGCGCTTCCCTTTCTCATTGCCATCGTCGCCTTCCGCGGCAATTTGACGGGCTTGTTCCGCGAAATGCGCAAGCATCCGTTTCAATGGCTTCTCTGGGGCACCCTTGGCGGGGTCGGCTTTTATTCGTTGTTAAGCTTCGCGGCCGTTTACGCCCCATCCTGGCTCACTTCCGGAACGTGGCAGATTACGATACTGGCAGGAGCCTTGCTGTCTCCGCTGTTCTTCGCCTCCGTCCCATCGGCGGAAGGTCCACGAAAAGTGCGTCAAGCCATTCCTTACAAAAGCATGCGGATCTCTGTCATTATATTAATTGGCGTCATCCTGATGCAAGTGACGGAAGCGGGGCAAATTACGACGGCCGAGCTGCTGTCAGGATTCATGCCGGTGCTCATCGCCGCTTTTCTGTATCCGCTCGGCAACCGTAAAATGATGGAGCTGTGCCACGGCAGACTAGACACGTTCCAGCGCACGTTGGGCATGGCGATCGGCAGCCTTCCGCTTGCGATCTTGCTAGGCGCTTACGGAACGGCTGCCGTGGGTTGGCCCACCGGTTCGCAAATGGTGCAGGCGCTGCTGCTTGCAATCTGCTCCGGCGTTATCGCCAGCCTGCTGTTCTTCTTGGCAACCGATATGGCAAAGCATAACACAGTGCTGTTGGCCGCGGTCGAATCCACCCAATCGGGTACGATGGTATTTACGGTCTTGGGCGAAGTTATGCTGCTGAGCGGTTCGTTCCCGCAAGGATGGTCGATGGCCGGCATGATTATCGTCATCATCGGCATGATTGCGACCAGCTTGTCGGGCCGACGCTTTGCTCCGGCGAAGCCTGCAGCGGCGTTAAAGGACAGCGGGGCGTAACCTAAATAGAAAGCTTGCGCCTAGGATCGACAGTTTTCATCGTGTGGTTACCGCCATACACAGCAAAACCTCCGGCAGCAACCGGAGGTTTATTTAGTATCAGGAGGTAAAAGGAACCATGGAAAGTTATTTTTTTCACAATGTTTTGAAAGCTAAATCATAGACTTTTTATGCGTAATAAGCGTTCAGCAAATCGCGAGTTTCTTCTTTGCGCTGTTTTGGAGCAAGGCCTTGGTCTGCCCAGCATTGACGGCACGTTTCTTCGGTCGTGCATTGATGCTTATCATCACACATATAGCAAAGTTGGAGGTAGTTGCGGGTTACTGTATCTGTATGGGTATCAAACGTTTTGAATGTTCTCATTATTCTCACTCCCTCTTCTTTATGGCTTAACTATATCATGAATTTGCGCTATCGTATGTGAATTAAATCACATAAGAATGACGCAGGCGGACCAATACAGCTTAGATATCACATTTCTCAAGTGTCGAATCACAGCAACCGCTTGCGCAGCCACTATGAATCCAATTCCCTCTCAACCTGTCTCTTGGAAAATCTTACTTGACAGTCATAAAGGCTGCCCGTATATTTAAGGAAGCAAACATGAAAGGGTGAACCCCAAGCCAATGATTTACTAATCCGAATCCAACGAAAATTTCGTGCGTTTACGAATCGCTTTCCGGATAGGATTAGTGCGGGCTTTTTCATATATGCATCGTCGCGGAATATGCACCCTTTATAGGAAGGGGACTACTTCCTTTCGTTGTTATGGCTGCCTCCTGTCCAGAATGTGGATATGAGGTTTTTTTGTTGTCCGCGCGTCGGTGCCGTTGACGTGCCTACCCGATTATTTTATAGGAGTGAGCGACTATGAGAGGCCCTAACCCGAATCAAAAACACCCCATTGAGGGGTATCAAGGCGTGCAGTTTATTAAAAATACGATAACCAGGCCGAACATCACCGTCGGGGACTATTCCTATTATGACTCTCGAAACGGAGAGACTTTTGAAGAGCAAGTATTGTACCATTATGAAATATTCGGCGACAAGCTTGTGATCGGCAAATTTTGCTCCATTGCTCCGGGAGTCACCTTCATCATGAATGGAGCCAATCACAAAATGGATGGTTTCTCCAGCTATCCGTTCAATATCTTTGGCCATGGCTGGGAAAAGTTCACGCCTGCAATTGCGGAATTGCCGTTCAAAGGAGATACGGCAATTGGAAACGATGTCTGGATCGGTATGGATGCAACCATCATGCCGGGCGTAACGATCGGGGATGGCGCGATTATCGCAGCCAAAGCGGTCGTTGTAAAAGACGTTCAACCTTACACCGTTGTCGGCGGAAACCCTGCCAAGGAAATCAAGCAACGATTCCCTGACGGCATCATTGCTGAATTATTGGACATCAAATGGTGGGATTGGGATATTGAACGGATTTCCTCCCACATTGATATCATTGTACATGGAGATATACACGCGTTACGAAATGTAAAATAGCAATCGATGGCAGATCCATCAACAAGCGCGCACTGCGAGCGTTGGTTTCTCGAACATTTTCCGCCGGACATGTGCCAGTGGAACACGCTCTAAAGAGGACGGCTTGCCTATGTTCGTCTTCGCACACGGATGAAAAAAAACTGCGGCAAGGATTCCCCTGCCGCAGATCGCGCCTGACTACATGGCGCTGGTCAATCCCATATTAATCAGCGCATTGTGGAGCGTTTGCTTGGATAAACTCAAATTTACCTCTGGCGCGCCCGACGAGACGTAACTGATCGTCTGTTCGAAGCTGCTGATGCTGTCTTTGGCAGCTTGGATATCGACATATTGGAAGGTGCCCATATCCTTTTTCAGCTTCGCCAACGGCTCACTGTACTTCGTCTTAATCTCTTGCGCCTGCGCATCGGATTGCTCGAAAGTCAAGCTCTGCAACGCTTCAAGGTTGCCATACTTCTTCGTATAGTCTGTCTTGAATTGGGCCAGCAGCGCCTTGTACTCGCTCTCCCATGCCGTATATGCGGGCATCTCAGCCGCAACCTTAGCCGCCAAGGCTGCATCCGCATCCTGCTTCGCCTTCTCCTCGCTGGCCTTAGCGAGCTGAACCTTCAGCTTCTCGAGCAGCTTATCCACCTTCTGCCCGCCCTGCTTCGCCTCATTGGCCATTGGGAGCGCATCGTCATATAACTTCATGTTGTAGAGCATTTCGGCGCCAGCTTTGAATTGCTCCGGCTTATAGATTAGACTCATCGCTTCGCCTTTGTTCTGCTTATAGAAATATTCGAACCGATCGCGGAAGTCGCCTTCATCGAACACGGCACGGACGAGCCAGTATGTATGCTGGCTGGATTTTTCAAGAGATTTGGCAATCGCTTTAGCTTCGTCATCGAATTTATAAGCACCGGTATCCAAATAAAGAACATATAAGTGCGTAGCCATCTGTCCGAGAACTTTCGGATTGCTTGCGCCCTTCTTCTTGTAGTGGCTCTTCACGGCCTGCACCCAATTGCTGACGGCAGTGTCATGCGGCTTGTTCTGTGTGCGCAGCGCCGCTTCCGCTTTTGCAAGCACGCTCTTCTTCGCGTTGATGTTCTTCTGAATGGATGCGCTCGGCGCTCCAAAATAATAGATGCTTACGGGCTCGCCCAAAAAATTGTGACCCGTCCCTGTCTTCACGAAATAATGATAGCCGGAATAACGGTTGTTCGAGATTTTGGATTTGTCCGGATTCTGTACGACAATGTTCGTCTGGTTGAACAATTCAGCCATCACGTGGCTGCTCTGCGCTTCACTCGTGCCCATCATATGGATCGGATCGAAGCCTGCAATATCTCCTTGGACATAGTACAGATTTTGATTGACGGCGCTTTCGTAGGCATTGTAGGCTTTCTCATAGGCGGAATATGCTTTGTCGTACGGACCGCTCACCTTCTCATACGCTGCGCGCAATGAATCTTCGGCAGCAATAGGATCGGTATACATGCCTTCGAAATAGTCTACAGGCTTCAATTGCGCCTGACGGATGGAGGCGCCAAAGCTTAGCGGAACACCGATTTTGCCATCAATCGATTCCAGCGCATGCTTTATCGTTATCGCTTCTCCATCTGCCTTCGCTTGCTTCGAACCGACCGTTAGTTCATATGCATGCTGGTCGTCTGTCAAAGTCAGCAGCTTCTTGCCTTTGTCATAGTTGTATTTCATCCCGAACACTTCACTGAATGCCTTGGGAGACAAATACATCACGTTGTCTTCAAGCAGGTATAAATCTCTGCCGACGTACGTCCGTTTCCCATTCCACTCCAGCACACTGAACTGGTGCAAAGTAATCGTGCTTCCCGCTGCTTCGTCTGCGGCAGCCTGTCCGGCATTGCCGATACACGACAGCAGCAGTGCCGCGACAAGCATCCACTTCCAAATGCTCTGTCTCTTCTTCAAGTTTACCCCTCCAAAAAGTTATCTATGTCGCCACCGTTCGGCAGCATTTTCCAATCCATTGTACCATGACTCTAGTCCCGGATGTATGGTTGCCTGTTACAAAAATATCAAAAAGCACTCCTCATAGCGGAGTGCTTTCCAACTTTTAGTGATCTGTATTCATCATTCGGGCTGATGGACAATGCTTACCTCTTTGTAGCCAAGCTGCTTGATTTGCTCAGCCGTCATGTAGAGCGTGCCGCCATCAAGCCGCGTGTTGCTTGGGTTCATCTCGATGCTGCTGCTCCCGTTGGCAAGCGTATAGCGGAACTCCAGCTCCTTCGACTGGAGCTTCGTCAGCTTCCAGCCCAGTTCATCCACCAGCTGCTTGACGGGTATGAGCTGCTGTCCTTGCACCGAGAACACCAGTGGCAACCGTACTTCCCGATCGTCCAGTTGAATGACATAATCCGTGCGCAGCTTGACAGGAATGGATTCTTCCGGAATGGCATCCAAGTCAAAATCCTGCGGCAAATCGGACGTTGCGTCCCGCCGCTGTTCATCCTTAGGCAAAAATGTTTCTGCCTCTTCCCAGCTCTTGAGCCGCTGCGACTTCTTCGCCTTCATGTTATACAAATAAAGCGGACGGTCCGGTTTATTCAGCGTGTAAATAATGTACCCTTTATCCGGATTGATTCCGCGAAAGTTCCCTAATGCAATCCGCTCCGTTTTATCCGTTTCCGGATTAAATACGAGAATTTCTTCCTGTTTAGCCTTGTCATTCATATAACTATATACGATCCGATTATCATACACCCAAGTTGCGCGAGTCATATAAGACGTCAACAGCCATTCTTTCGTCTCGCCAGTCTGATTGTTTTTCAGGAGATACCCATAATTTCTTTGGCTGCTGCCTGGTTTATTTTTCGTGTAGTATACGCGTTCGTTCAATCCCCATTTTCCGTCCGGCGACAGGTCAAACATTCTGCCCTTTACAACCTCCCGATCCAATGGATCAAACGCATACTCCATCGCGATGTCATAGCTGTCGAGATAGGTCGTGTTCAAGCGTAATTGTTTCGAATCCGGATCGTTTTGCATCGACCGGATTGTTTCGTCCCATTTCTTCCATTCGCCATCAGATGTGCGGACAACGACACGCTTATCATAGTTGTCGCGTGTAATATTATAATAGATTGCTCCGCTATGAGGATCTTTGTAGGCTTCCTCGGCAGTATACGTCCCTGCCGCCCCGGCGATGGTAGGCAGACTCAAGCCTAACAGAATTCCCCATGTCCATAACGTTGCTTTCACGGCTTCAACCCCTTTCATAGAGTAAAACGTATGTAAAGCGCAATAAGTTTCGTTTTTTTTCCAATGCAAAAAAGACAGGATTCCCTGCCTTCGCTACATGAAAAACATATAAATGGGCGTAAATAATATAGACGTAATCAGTCCTGCCAGACCCATGGCCAAGCCGCTGAACGTCCCCTGCTTCTCGGAATCGGCCAAGCTCTTCGCCGTGCCGAAGCCATGCGCCGCCGTGCCGAGCGCAATGCCGAGCGACACCTCGTCGCGAATGCCGGTCATGCGCAGGAATGCGGTCCCGAACAAGCTCCCGACGACCCCGGTAAATACGGTAAAGACAGCCGATAATTCAGGCATGGCCCCGAGTGACTTCGAGATTTCGACGGCAATCGGCGAGCTGACCGACTTCGGCAGCATGCTGAGCACGACCTCGCGCGCTCCGTCCAGACTTAGCATAATCGCCGCAACGCTGACGATGCCGACGAACGATCCGCACGTAATGGACAAGCAGATTGCTTTGAACTGCTTCTTGACCAGATGACGGTACTTATAAATCGGTACGCCGAGTGCGATCGTCGCAGGCCCGAGCACGAGCGACAATATGTCCGCCCCTGCCTTGTAATGATCCAGTGGAATGTTGGCGATTGCCAAAAATCCGATCAACACGATGGAACAAAACAGGATGGGATGCATCCATTTGAAGCGGACGTGCAAGATCCGCGACACGGCGTAGACGACAATCGTAGCCGCAATACCGAATAGCGGCTGTTGTGACCAAGCTAGCATGCTGCATCCTCCTTTCTCTTCGCGGCTGGCTCCTCGGCCCCGGCCTTCTGCAGCTTGGACGCTACAAGCCCGGTAACCCACAGCACAACGAGCGTGCTCCCTACGATTCCGGCGGAAATGCTAACCCAATGCGCCTCAAGAACAGGCATAAAGGCCACAATCCCGACGACGTATGGAATGAAGAACAACAGCATATGATCAAGCAAAAATTGAGCTGAATGTTCAACCCACTCTAACTTTATCCATTTCATGCCAAGCGCGATAAGAAATAAAATGAGACCGAGCACGTTGCCCGGCAACGGCAGGTGCAGCAAATTGTGCAGCCATACCCCCAAAATGTTAAAACTAAGCAAGATTGCAAAACCAAGCATAAGGAACCACCTTCTGATGTACTGACTTGGATGAACAACACAACGTTCCAGAGACCATCCCTATTGTATCAGAAGAAGATATCGGGTCCCACAGGAGATTACCGGAGGAAACCCGCGTTGTAAGCGGTTTTTTACGTAAAAAAGGGCCGGGAACCGTCCCCAACCCTTTTCATCTATTTTCATTCATTTTCACAGTTTTTAACGAGTTACTGTGCTCTTTCTCTCTCCACCGGCGAATCCGGCTCATCGTCCGGGTTACCCGCCATACGGTCCAGTTCATGTGACGCTGCTTGCGAAAGGCTATATATTGCGGCTCCCACGTCACATCGAACAGCTTCTCCCACAACCGGCGCTGATTGTTCAGCGGGTACAAGTCGCGCATTTGACGGAACATGGCAATCGCCGTTCGCTCTGACCAGAGATATGGAGCCCGATACGTTTCCACATGAGACAGCGGAATCAGGCCGGATACAAGCTTATTGCAATCATGATGCTGTCCCAGCCAGACGAGAATATCGTGGAGTTGTTTCAGTACGTAGTCTTGCTCCGGATGCTCGTGTGCGTATTTCGTTCGTATATCTTCAATCGTCATCGTCTGTTCGCTTCTCTTCCAGCGCAGCACGGCATATCCGATGCAGCGCTCGACATCCGAATGCAGAAGAACGAGACGCAGCTCCTCATCCCCTGCGGTCAGCAGCTGCCTGAGCGTCGGACCATATCCCGGCGGCTGTCCGTCCCAATGATTTACGGTATGCACGACTTCATTCACCAAATAGGAATCAAGCGGATAATGAAGCACCTCATACTGATGCAGTGGCGGTCCATTCTTCGGATCCTTCAGCACATATCGGGCCTTTTCGCCAATCTTGATAAAGTCGTTGCCGTAATCGTGAAGCAGCGGCATGCCATACATTCCGACTTGATGGAAGACAATATCAAGGCCATATCGATCGGCTTGCTCATATAAAGCAAACAGAGCATCATGCTCTTTCAATGGCGTGCAGTTCAGCACCGGCATGCCGAGCATAATGACACGGCGGCCCTTGATGATGAACGGAAATCTGATCTGTTCCCCGTGCACGGCAAACACGCGTTTATTGGGAATGACCCGATACATCCAAGCGTTCGCGCCGTTCAATAACAGATCGTCATCACTTCGCCAATTGCGTCCGAGCGGTTCACGCAGATGACGTTCAAAAACAATATAACCTATCGTATAAAATAGGAAGGCTGCAGTTAACCCCGTTAATAAGGTTGTTGTAAATTGAGAATAACTTAACGTATAAGCTGCCGCTCCCGCTTCCTCGGTATATTCCGCAAGAATAAACCCGACTAAGCTATAGAAAAGCAGGAGGAGGCTCATGAACAAAGTCGTAAATATGATCGTGCTCTTCGTTACCGGATAACGGTATCGGGTGAATTGCGGCCGGAGCAGAATAAGAAACAGCAGCATTCCGGCCAGCCAGAGCGTATGCCGAATGCTTGTCCCGATTAGGAACGTCAACACGGTGCACAGCCCAAGCGCGGCGGATGTAATGACATATGCGCTAATCGTGCGCTCGAACAAGCCCTTCAACATCAGCAGCATCAGTAAGCTGATTCCCAACACGACGCCATTGACGAGCGGGAAAATATCCCCGTGGAAAAAAGGAAGCGCGAATGCGGACCTATCCCAATCCGGCTCGGACAGCGTGTAGGTTATCAGAAAAATCGAAGTCATGAACATGAGAATGACGACAGACCAGGATGAGAGCGAGTTCCACAGCGAACGCTGGATAAACCAGATGATGCTTCCCGATTCTATGTAAGTGGCCAGTGTCGGATGATCCTCGAATTTCTTGACCGCGACGCCTCCGAATTCAAAAGCGGCAAATATTAATCCTAATGCAAACGGAATAAAATAATAAATGATTCGATATAGAAGAAGCGCCGTAAACACGGTGCTATCCGCTACACCGAGCGCCTGCAGGCCCAATAAATAGGTAATGTCGAACGTGCCGAAGCCGCCCGGAACCATACTGATGAGTCCGGCGATGGCGCTTACGGTAAAAATACCGATGACTTCAAAATAGGTTACATCGGCTTTAAGCAAGAACAAGATGACATAAGCAACCGAGCCTGCAGCCAGCCATTCAATAAAAGATACGATTGTATAGCCAAACGTAAGCGCGGCATTCGCATTGGTTCTTCCTTTCCACCGGGAAAAAGCCAAATAGGCCGGGAAAAACAAGGCGACGCCAATGAGCACGATCCACAGCCATCCCCTGGCAGCAAGCAGAACCGATGCCGGAAAGACACCGCATATGACAAGAATGCCAAGCAGCGATAATCCGCTTATCATGGATGGAGCCATCCATGCGATCGCTATAAGCAGCCGATTGGCGTCCCCCGTGAATTCTCGATACAGAATCGTGCGAATGCCCACACCCGCGATGCCGCCAAATCCTACGATCCCGTTAAACGTATTCGATATCCATGAGATGCGGAAGGTTTTCCCGAGACTGACAGGCACTTTAATCGACCGCAACAGCAGGACATCATAGAAGAACATGGTGGCAACGGCCAGCCCGCCCAGCACCATCAGACCGGTGAAGTAATCACTCGATATGAGCCGGATCGCGTGCAACGATTCTTTGAGAGAGAAGCGGGATAATTCCTTCTTCCCTTGGAAAAATACAAATAAGATGACGGCAACAGGAAAGGCGATTTTTAACGTTTGGACGAGCCGCTTATTTTTCAAAAGGGCTTGCAGCCTCATTTTTAACGCATTCATTGAACCCCTCCTTTTTACCATGTATAGCACTAGTCTGTTATGAGGGAAAGCTTGTTATACGTGACAAGCGGCATTTTCACGGTATAAATGAGGAATCAGCGCACTTAGTTTACATAATATTATTTATGTAAATTATAATTCCATCCATTACGTTGCTTACCGATTCGAAATTTCGACACCCTCTTCCAAAATATACGGTTGAAGCCGCTGGATGGCTTCTTCTTTTTGCTTATCCGAGACATGAGTATAGACGGTAGTCGTCTGAATGGAAGCATGCCCGAGCATTTCCTGTACGGTGCGAATGTCTGCGCCGCTTCGTAACAGAAGCGTAGCGAACGAGTGCCTTAATTTGTGACAGGAATACGATCGACCTCTGCCAGCTCGCATCCGCCCTTCCTCTTTTTGCAGAGCCGCGAATGCGTATTCCGCGATATATTGAATGTTGCGAATGGACAACCTGCGGCCTTTTTGCGAAATAAAAAACGCATCCTCCCCAGATCGCCATGGTGTCAGCCGTTCTTTGAGCGCTAGCTGCAATTGATTCGAGACGGCCAGCGGCAGTGGAATCGTGCGCCACTTGCGCCCTTTTCCCAATACTTCGATGGAATGGCGCTCCGCATAATAATCCGCCACATTCAGCCGATGCACTTCACCGACCCGCAGTCCCGCATAGGCCATTAGCATCAACACAGCCAAGTTGCGATTGCGGTATTTGCCATCCGCTCGCGTCAGGAACTGCTGAACTTGATCCGGCTCCAAATAGACCGGAGCCCGATTCGTCTCCGTCTTCGACTTCTTCACGGCGGCCGCCGGATTGACTGAAGTGATCTCCAGATCGTTCAGCGCTCTATAGAAGCTTGTAATCGCGCAATGCTTCCGATTGCGTGTCGCATCGCTTACGCCAGACGACTTCACTTGGGCAAGGAAAGCGAGCACCTGCAGCTTCGTTACCTGCTCTACCGGCTTTCCTTCCAACGTTCGCAGGAAATGGATGACATCCCCCATATAATTTTTCTTCGTATAGGAGGTATACCCCGCATTCGTCATCCATAAACGAAAGGCTTCAATAGGCTCTTCATATATCGCAGATAGATCATGCCGAGTAAGGTTCATGCTGCATTCTCCCTCTCTTCAATCACTCGCAAATAATTGCGTATAATCATTATTATACGCAATTTCTGTTTACAGGCGCAAATATATGAGCTTGAAGGCAACATTCCACAATAATTATCGCCTTTTATTTCCTAATCTTACTATTTTTCAAGGTATAAATAGCATCCCGAAAAATTAGGAAGCTCATATCGAATGCTCCTCTCTCCTACTTCCTCACATTCATATTTACTGTTCACTCTCTTTACGCCATTCTCCCCCTGCGTCAGAACTATGTTGATGGACACGCTCTTTTCGTCATCCCCCGTTACTTGAGGATGAACTTCAGGCTCATAATTCAAAAGAGATGAAACGAATATTGACACAGCAAAATATTAAAGGTTATTATAGAGTTGCAAAGTCTTTAATTAAGTGTGACTTATCCAGCATGAAGGATTCAAAAGCTGCAAATGATGCCCTTCAGACCATGCTTTTTCTTGCAGCATCTACTCCAAATAAACCTGAGCTGAAAGAACTTATAGCATCTGGATGTACTAATGATTGATTAAATTCATCCTTTTAACAGAAGTCTTAGGGAGCGATAGATAATCATAGTAATAATAAGATAATCACAGGAGGCAAGTGAATATGGATAATATTTGGCATGAGCGTTTTAATTCAGACGAATATATGTATGGGGAAGAACCTAACGTATTTATTCAACAACAAGCCTTTCGATTAGAACAATGTCAAAAAGTTATAGCATTTGCAGAGGGTGAAGGCAGGAATGCTGTTTTTTTGGCAAAAAGAGATCATGAAGTGACAGCAATCGACTATGCGGAGAGTGGTCTGCAAAAAACGAAAAAACTAGCTCAGAAGTATGCTGTTGACGTGCATACAAAAAAAGTAGACCTATTGGTAGATAGCGTGCCACACGAGGAATATGATGCTGCAATAATGGTATTTGGACATTTTCATAGAGATGCTCAGAAAATGATTCTTAATAAAATGAAAAATGCTGTAAAGCCTGAAGGGATTATTATGCTTGAGGTGTATTCCAAGGACCAATTAAATTATGGTACAGGCGGACCCGCAGATCTTGGGATGCTTTACGAACCAAAAGAAATTCTTACTTGGTGCGAAGGTCATGAGGTGATCCATTTCTTCTATGGGGAACAAGAGCGAGTGGAAGGAAAGGCGCACACCGGTTTAGCCCATGTCATTCAACTTGTATTAAGAAAATAAGATAATGGAAAGTTCGTGAATAGCCTATGGGCTTGTTTATTCTTTTTGGGACAGATCCGCCAATTTCGTTTTTTTGAGATGATACTCCATTTTCTCTTCCGCTTCCTTCATTACAGCTTGAATCAAACATTCGTCGCCGTGGACAAAATTACATTCAAATAAGGAGGCTGTACCCTCAATGGCTTGAATAATATCCAAAAACGTAATGTCGTCTCTTTTGCGGGATAACCGATAGCCTCCGTTGGCTCCGGAAATCGATTCAATCATCCCTGCTTTCACGAGCCTCGTTAAAATTTTGGAAAGATAGGTTGGTGAAACGCCTTGAGATTCCGCCAACTGCTGAACGCCTACCGGTTTAACTGGGGAAGCGTCAACGAGCATGAGCATGGTGTGCAGAGCATAGTTCGTCGCTTTTGTAAATCTCATGACCGCACCTCCTTTACAGACTTATTCTATCTATAATATCCTTGAATCGCCAATGTGTCAAGTTGCGCCTTTTTCTAAAAAATCTGCCCCTTAAGCCCCCGCTTCCCCTCCTGCCGCTCTTCCCCTGTCTCGAAATCCACGGAGAGCGGCTCTCCAAAAGGAACGCCCGCCGCAAAATGCGGCGGAACGTTTTGGTTTCGTCATCGAGAACATACATATTGTGCTGCATATCCTCTATATCAGGTACCGCAAAAGGTTCTGTAAGGACGGGTTGATAACGCAGGCAGCGTGGAGTAATCCGCCTGTTCGGGGGAGTGCGCGTAGGGGCTCGACAGAACATCGAGAAGCCGCTCCATCACGCTGTAGTCTCCTTGTTCCACCGCAGCTTCTAGTGCGTCTTCTACCCGGTGGTTGCGCGGGATTATCGCGGGATTGCTATTTCGCATCAACTGATGCGAGGAGGCTTTGGATTCCTGCTGCCTGACTAGTCTCGCTTGCCATAGCTCATGCCACTGAGCAAATTCCGTGGTGCCAAACAGAGCCGTATCCTCCACCTTATCAAATGTTAACTCACGGAAGGTGTTGGTGTAGTCCGCACGATACTTCTGCATCATACCGAGTAAGTCTTCAATAAGGGATTCATCCTGTAACTCTTCGTTAAAGATTCCCAATTTTGCCCTCATTCCCGCGAGCCATTTACGATGATACAACTCGGAAAAATCTGAAATCGCATCCTCGGCCAGTTGGACAGCCTGTACTTCGTTGTCATGCAGCAGCGGCAATAATGTTTCAGCAAATCTAGCGAGATTCCATGCGGCAATATGCGGCTGATTGCCGTAGGCATAGCGGCCATGAATGTCAATGGAACTGAATACCGTTGCTGGGTCATAAGCATCCATGAAGGCGCAAGGACCATAATCAATCGTTTCTCCGCTGAGAGCCATGTTGTCGGTGTTCATCACCCCGTGAATAAAGCCAACGAGCTGCCATTTGGCAATCAGCACGGCCTGACGCTTAATCACTTCCTGAAGCAGGAAGAGATAGCGGTTCTCCTCATCGGCAACTTCCGGAAAATGTCTTTGCAATGTGTAATCAGCCAGGGCCCGGAGATCCTGGGCAGTGCCCCAGTTTGAAACGTATTGAAAGGTGCCGACGCGCAAGTGACTGGCAGCTACGCGAGTCAGGATAGCACCTGGTTGCTCGGTTTCGCGGATCACTGTTTCGCCGGTTGTCACCACCGCTAGGCTGCGGGTGGTAGCAATACCGAGCGCATGCATTGCTTCGCTGATGATGTATTCGCGCAACATCGGTCCAAGTGCCGCCAGGCCATCGCCTCGGCGGGAGTATGGCGTTTTACCTGAACCCTTAAGCTGAATATCAACCCGCTCACCCAAGGGAGTGATCTGTTCGCCAAGCAGTATAGCACGGCCGTCCCCTAACATGGTAAAATGTCCGAATTGATGCCCTGCATAAGCTTGAGCAAGAGGCAGAGCGCCTTCGGGAATCTGATTGCCGGCAAGCACCGCTACGCCAGTAGAGCTTTGGACCGCTTGGACGTCCAACCCCAGGGATACGGCCAATGCATCATTAAGAATGATCAACTTCGGTGAGGGTACAGGGGTAGGGTTAAGCCTTGTAAAAAATGATTTCGGAAGACAAGCATAACTGTTATCGAAGTTCCATCCTGTTTCTATGATTGCTTTTTTCTCTGTCATCATATCTCCTTTTTCCTTTTGTCTTTTCGTATCTGAGGTGCTCTTAGGGTTTACTTCTGCAAAATTATTATACCTTTTCCACCATAGATGCGAACAAGAACTAAATTGATACTCTTCAAAAAAAGCTGGCGGAGCATCGAGCTGGGCCTGCAACGAAGTTTTTTGCAAATCAGCTCACTTACATTCGCTTTTCATTCTTTTTCTGAAAGCTAATATCGCAAATAAAGATTATGACTGCATAACCGGCAAACCAAAGCATATGTGCCGGTATGTCAGCGTAATTTTCTGCCATTGCGGCTCTTGCGGCATCTATTGAGTGAGCAAATGGCAATAAATATTTATTTTTCCAATAATATATAATAAAAGAGAGCATCAACCTCTCTTTTATTTGGCTAACGGAATGATCGAATACGTATCGGGCATGATAGGTGTTAAACACACGATTTGAAATTGGAGGTGGCTATAAAATGAGTAATGGAATCAGTATATGGACACTTAAAAAAATGCCGATGCAGCATGTGGTTCGCTACATTGAAGAGAACAGCGGTATCGAATTTCAAGCTCGGATGGCTAATATGAGCCATAACAATTACGGAAAATTAACATCCGCTCAAGCGCAGGAACAACTGGCGACTGCCATCTCACGAATGAATGAGGAACAGTATACGGACTACTTGTTAGAGTTGATAGACGAGTAAAGAAAAATCCGTCACAGCGTTCAACACGTTGACGGATTACTTTGTACACATGTTCATGTTACCTTAATTAGCTTTTCTGGCCGCTTTCTTCGCTTCATGTGCTTTGAACAGCGCTTCTTGTCCCTTCACTTCCAGCTCGGCAATCGCTTCATCTAGCGTTTTTTGATTATCAATGATTGCTTGCAGCGCTTCTGACAATAGAGGCCGGAATAAGCCAATGAAATCTTCAGGGACATTTTTGTTGCCCCACAATCCTTCATAAGCAGACACTGCCTTCGGCTTCAGAAGATAGAATGCTTCTGTGCTCCTCCCTTCAAGCTCCTTAAAATAGTCATTGCGTGTAGGCAATTTTCCGTTGTTCGTTTTCGAAGTGGCCTGGGCCATGTCCGTGCCATTCACGAACTTGACCAATTCCCATGCCGCACGCTTGTTATGGGAATCAGCAGCTATCGCATAAATTTCAGACAGCCGCACTTTCGCCGATTCATCTGGAGTTGAGGGATCAATTGGAGTTGTAACGATGTCCCAGTCGATTTTCTTTAGTGTCTTGTCATAGAGTGGAATATCTCTCAACTCACTCGTAAACCAAGGTCGATGCAACGTCATCGCAGCTTGTCCCTTGAAAAAGAGCTCATACCTGTGATTCGGCCGGTTGCCATTCCCATCTTGAGGCGGAATGTATACAGACTTGTTGCGCGCAGCATCTGTTGCCAGCTTAATGGCCTGCTTCCAGCCGTCCGAGTTAATGAGCAGCTTTTCTGCCTTCACATCGAACAGCCTCAGCCCGGAGGAAGCAACAATCTCATACATCAATTGTTCGGGACCGCCGTAATCTTGATACAATCCATACACTTGATTGTCTTCCGAGCCTATATTAGAGAATCTGCCGGCCAAATCTATTAATTCCTTCCAGCTCATCTGGTTTCTCGGCGGCTCTATATGATGCTCCTTGAATAACTCACGGTTGTAATACAATACGGTTGTTTCAAAATAGGGGGCCAACCCATACAGCTTCCCATTGCCCTTCGCTCTAATCCTGTCGATAAGTCCGGGCATGAACCCTTCAATATCATATTTGTCTTGTTGAACGGCCTCTTCAATACTGTACAGCCTTCCTTCTTGTGTGAAGGCTTCGAACATGCTCTCATCGAGCAACAAGACATCCGGCTTATACTTGTCTAATAGTTTTCTCCGTTCTTCATCAAAGTCAACAGATTCACCCTGTCCAAAGTTCGCAAACAGCTCAGTCTGGCTAATCACTTCGATATCAATATCAGGGTATTTCATTTTAAAGAAGTTCCCGTAATCCCGGTAAAACGCATCTTCATCCTGATAGACGACCTTGATCTTCCCTTTGCCCTCTTTTAATGGCTCCAGCTCTGATTTCCCTCCGAAGCAGCCGCTTAACAAAGCCATAATCGTCAGCAGCATGATTCCGGCTCTCCATTTCTTCCGCACGCTTTTTATTCTCCTTCTTCTATTTATGCTGTCAATACGCGGTTTACTCCAGCTCATTTGCCTTCTTGGACTCCCTTCGCTTCTCGCACTTTTAGCAGCGTTTCTTGCCCCTTTGTTTCCAGCTCGGCAACCGCTTCGTCTATCGTCTTCTTATTATCGATGACAGCTTGCAGCTCTTCTGACAATGGTTTATCAAATAAGCTGGAAAATTCTCTGGGCACATTTTTATTGTCCCACATCCCTTCTGCTTCCTTCACCTTCAGGAGATAGAACGCTTCTGTGCTTTTACCATTAATTTCTTTCATATAGCCATTGCGTGTAGGCAATTTTCCGTTAATCGTTCGCGAATAGGCCTGGGCCATTTCCGTTCCATTCACGAACTTGACCAATTCCCATGCCGCTCGCTTATTCTGGGAATCGGCAGCTACCGCATAAATGTCTGGCAAAGTTATACTCGCAGATTCATCCGAAGGAGCTACTGGAGTTGTAACCACTCCCCAATCTATCTCCTTTTCTCCCTCTACATAAGTTGGACGCTGCTTTAACTCTAACGTAAGAAATGGGGAATTGAACATCATCGCAGCTTGTCCCTTGAAAAAGGGCTCCTTCTGACTATAAATCTGATCTTGAGGGTGAAAAAATAGGGACTTGTTGCGCACTGCGTCTGTTGCCAGCTTGATTGCATTTTTCCAGCCGTCTGAGTTAATGAGCACCTTTTCTCCCTTCGGATCGAACAGCCTCAGCCCGGAGGAAGAGCCGATCCGGTACATTAACCTTCCGGGATCACCGAAAGCCTCATACAATCCATACACTGGATTGTCGCCCGATCCAACATTGGAGAATCTTCCGGACAAATCGAACAATTCCTGCCAGCTCATCTTGTTGGTTGGCAGTTCGATATGATGCTCCTTGAATAATGCGCGATTGTAATACAGTACTTCCCTCTCAAAATGGGGGGCCAACCCATACAACTTCCCTTCTCCCCTCGCTTTAATCTTGTCGATAAGACCAGGCATGAATCCTTCAATATCATAGTCATCTTGCTGGATGGCCGCTTCAATATTGTACAGTTTTCCTTCTTGTGCAAAAGTCTCGAACAGGAGCTCATCCAGCAGCAATACATCTGGCTTATGCTTCTCCAAGAACTTCTTCCTTTCTGCATAAAAGTCATCAATAGTTCCTCCATTTGGCAGGTTTAGGAACATTTCAGTTTGGCTGATGACTTCAATTTCAATCTGAGGGTATTTCATATTAAAAAGTTTTCCGTAATCGCGGTAGAACGCATCTTCATCCTGATAGACAACCTTGATCGTGCCCGCTTGCAGTGGCTCCAGTACTTGCTTCTTCCCGAAACAGCCGCTTAACAAAGACATGATCGTCAGCAGCATGATTCCGACTCTCCATTTCTTCCTCATAATTTTCTCTCCCTCTTCTATTTATAATTGACCACAATTTATGATGATCTCGTGTCAGCGCTTCATATAAATACGGCTTAAACGCCACAGGTTCACCTCCCTTGCGCTTTCATCCTATATAACAATCCAAATCTTCGAATTGTGACAGTCGTCCAAATGCGATTCAAAAAAACAGATAGCGCCAACCGAATGGTTGACCATTCAATTGGCGCTGTTCATATATTCATATCTATTTTGACGGTTCCGATGCTTTCGGGTTATTTTTTAACCAGAAATCGTCTGCTGCACAATCGGCTTGCGCATATAGTGGACTGCCGTAAAACCCGCCCTCGCTGTAAGAAATCCGAATTTCTCCGTGCCGGTAAGGACGAATCCGATTCGCTCATACAGCTTCCGAGCTTGAGGGTTGGTATCGACCACTTCCAGGACAACGCTTGTTTTGCCGATTTCCGACGCGGTCACCAGCACTTTGTGCAGCAGTCCGCTTCCGACTCCCAGCCCTCTTGCCTCATTTGCAACCGCGATCGAATCGATCCGCAGCTCGTTCTCCTTAGGGATCCCGTCGAAAAATTTGTAGATTTGATAAGCAGCATATCTCCAGACGCCTCCAAACAAGCCGAACGACTCCGAGAAAGACTTACATGTAACGTGGATATAGGGCTCCTTATCCTTCTGCAGCCCGACGATTCCGATCACCCTACCCTCTTTAAGCGCATAAAATCCTTTCTTAATCGTGAGGGTTCTAGTCAGAAAAGCGATGCCTTGCCGGGGCTTGTCGGTAAACAGCCACAAATACTTCAACTTATGCTTGAAGGCCTCGTAGTAAATGCCTGCCGCTTGCTCCGTTTGCTCGCCTGTAAGAACATTGGTAATGGTCCATTCACTTTGCTGTGCCAAATACTATACCTCCTTATCAGGGTTTCCCGTTTTGATGCTATGATCCTCTCGACCAGGAACTCCGTAACCGCATCTAGAATTACATTATGCCTTGCCATCTTCGCCGCTGATCTGGCATTTTTCATCGTTCAACCCCTCATTCTCGATTCCTCAGAAAAAAGATGGAAAGATCTTGCTACCTTGCATCATAAATCTTACGCTTCAAGTTGTTTGATTTATGCTTCGGTATATCGCATGTTCATATTCCGATTTTTTGGTTTACATTTAATTTTAAACGCAAAGAACCCGAGAAAGGCACTTTTTTCAAAGTGTCCATCTCTCGGCGCGTAAAGCATTGTCCATATCAGACCTGCTGCGATCCGGTTTATTCCAAGTCGACTGTCTGATAGTGTTGGTCCATCGAATGTGTATAATAAGTTGTTATCCGATGACCTTTACAACGTTCCCTTCATTGTCTGTAATATTGGTTTTTACAATTTGAATGGCGATTCCTTTTAAAGAAGGGATTTCAAATATGCTTTCCTTCGGAAGCAACCTCTTACTGAACTCGGCGGCCGTCACATCATCCAGCACAAACCGGACTTCGTCCTCTCCAGATATACATCCTGGCTTCTCACCCGGATCAAAAACAACCCGGACGCCAGATCCAACCAGGCTCAGTTTGTTACCTTTCATAATACGCCCGCGAAGCAGTTTTCCGATGATTTCAGCTTGCTTGGCCCCTAACTTGAGTGTGGATGGAGTCTTACTTAACCAACCCTTCTTACCCGGCTCCCAAGCCAGCTGACTCACAAATAAAAAGCCGGTGTTTGAGCCTTCTTGTTCCATCCCTGTATGTACAGCCTCGGAAACGGCAGAAATCCGAAGAAGAGAAGCACGCTCTAAATCTGTTATGTAATACGGCATGTACTGTAAACCAGTCGAGAGCACTCCAAGCGTGTTCCACGTCTGCATCGCTTCAAGTTCATCGCCTGTGATTCCAATCATCTGCAAAAATTGTACCCGTCCATTTGGCGTATCGATTGCAGCAAGTTCCGGATCATTGACAAAAGCTAGTGCGGTCAGTTGGGTATCGGATTCCAGACATATAGGACCGTTCGCATCCAAATAATCACCCGCTCTAAAAACATTGCCGCTGTTAAAAACGTATCTCCCCATATTTTGCAGCAGATTCAGCGCCCATGCCGGCGGTTCTTCCTCTTCTTCCTTTCGGGTTAGCCGAAATGTCAATTCAAACCCATATCCGCTATCCTCAGTATTGTCGGATTCCTTGTCATAGAGCTCTGAAAATCCATAAGTTACAAAATGCCAATGAGGATTTGGCCTGTCCGCCTTGTAGGCACTAATCCCATCCAATGGATCTGGGCCTCCGAGTGCATAAGGCATGTACGTTCCGTAATGTTTCGGCTCCTGTTCCCCGTAAATTTTCGACAGCTCCTGATCAATGGCATCCCAGCCAGTTGTAGTAACTTCTTCGGTCATTTTTTGTTACCTCCCATATATTCTCTTAAAAATTATGAAATCTATAAATTTAAAAAAATCAGGATATTGAAATCCTTATTGTCCATGGATAGATGAATCAGAAGGAAGGGGTCCCAAAGCCTGAATTCTCAATAAAGTATAAAGCTTTATGGCAACGATTATCAATTATGATCGTGAGATGTGGAAACGGAAAAATAGTTGCTTTAAAAATATACAAATTGTAAATTATAAATAAAAGTTATCTACAATTTAAGGATGGGAAATAATTGAACATCAATCAAAAAGCTATTGAATTACTTGAAAACAATGAATATGAAGATGCGTTAAAGTTATTTCAAAAAGCAGTGGATGAATCAAGAAATGTGCAAGCTTTGACTAATTTATAATGAGGTTAAAAAACTGAAAGAGGAACTGGACCGAAGAAAAAATGACAGCGAAGAACTTAAAATGAAAAATGATGAAATACGGCGGTTGCAAGAACAGGTAAAACATTATGAACAATTGTACAATCAGCAAATGGTTTCAAGCGCTTTTTCTCACCTTCACGCAGAAAACCAGGTTGAAGGAAATTTAATCCAATTTGATAAAAATAACAGGAAACATACGAGTTTGGAAAATTTGGAATCCTTCTTTGATACAGAAGAATCTAATCCCACAGAAAAAAATACAAGTCTTTCTAAAATGGAAAACAGGTTTAGCAACATATTCAAAAAGGACCGTTAGGTCCTTTTTTGTCTTTTACTTATTGAACAAAAGCACCTAGTTAGCACAATATGCCTTATATAAATATTAGTCACATCGGTTGGAAAGAAGACAGCCGTTTTAGTGTCTCGGACAGCAGATCTTGTTTAGTCTCTAGTTTAGAAAGTTCGTCTTTCACTCGGTCGATACTTTTGGATAACGTTTCCTTTGGGATTTTCCCCTGATTGCCTCGATAAGTTGAAATGCTTCCGCTTGAACTTCAAAATTCCCTGTTATCAATAGGTTTAATAAAAAATCAAGGTGCTGGGAGCAATCGAATGGTTGTAGAGCGTAAAGCAGTGTACCCCTACTACCTAATCTCTTTGGATGGTTAATAATGTCGATCAACGGCTTTACTACTTCATCATCCCCAATATCACTCAGGCACAGTGCGATTTCATTCCTAAGCTGGTGATTGTTGGTCTTTTGTAAAAATTCAATAAGGAGTGGAATCGCTTCATAAGGAAATGTCAAGATTGCAATAATTTGTTTAATTTTAACACCCCAAACACGCATCCCCCCTCCTGGTTTAGATGGGGGTAAAATAAAGTTGTTAAATTTTTTATAAAGTATGCTTTAGCATTAAAGTCGTTTAAAAACCTAAGTTTTATTCCGCAATCGCGTCCGATTTTATCGGGCAGGTTTCCCATTCGGAACACTGGATGCCGCGGTCGTCAGCCTAGCGCGCACAGCGCATAAACGACAAAACCGATTGAGCCTCCGATGGAATTCAAAATGAGGTCGTCGACGTCGAATGTTCCGATCGAAAATAAAACTTGTGTGCATTCTAACACGAGACTTACGCCCAAGGAGCTCCAAAACGACCCTGCCAACGTCAGTTTGCCGGATTTCGCCAGAACACCGAGGAAAATGCCTAAAGGGACGAAGATCCCAACATTTCCAAACAAGTTCAAAAGGCTGTGCCCCGACATCGAATCACTCGCCCTGGAAATTTCCTTCAAAGGGATCAGATTGCCGGCATGCAGCCGGGCGGCAATACATTCCGGGTTGGTCGAGTTTCGCATTAGCCGTACCCATAGAAACTCGACGTCTGTCGGGCCAAACTTGAGCACGATGATTTTGGATAATGCGTACATATAGGAGGCAAAAAATGCCCGAACAACCCAATTCTTCAACCTGCTTCCGCCGTTCATCCGTTCCTCTCCGCCCGAGCCTCGTCCGTCGGAACTTAGTCTCGCTTACCAGAATACACTGTCACAATCACGCCATCCATATTGTTGCCTGAAATTTCATACTGGCCATTCGCAGGCACAGGGATCGTTGTATTTTGGGAGATAGGATAGTAAAAGATTTTATAGACTTGGTGGTCTATTGTAGTCGTAATGGACTTCTGTTCCTTCAAAAAATCCATATATTCTTCTAGAGCGAAATTCTTTTCTTTCATAATCGCGCTGTGAGGGAAACCAACATAACGGATATGCCATGGTTCATATTGAATTCCAGTAACATCAGTTTTATCCTTAGGATAGCGTAATATAAAGCCGTATTTCCAGGCATTTTCTTGCAGCCACTTTCCTTCAGGTGCTCGCTCCATTTTCGTTAAGCTTGATCCTACATCAAGTGATAAGCCTGAATTATGTTCACTATAACCTGCTGGCAAGGCATAATCAGCCCCCATTTCTTGGTAAAGCACACTTTGCTCATCAAAGTCACGATAGCCACTATTAATAAAAAATTGACTAACCCCTTCCTTTACAGCATCATTGATCATCTCTGAAAATTTTTGTGCAATTCCTTTTGACAGATAAATATTCGTATTAAGCAACCCGTATCCATTTATCAATTCATTATGTTTAGATAAATTTACGATATCTGATTTCACACTCTCTTGGCGAATAGGATATTTACTGTTGATTAAGAGCAGATTTCCTTGATAGATCTGTTCTTTTGCAATCTCTTTCTTTTGGATACTTAAGGGGGTCCCTATATTCTCTATGTTATCTATATTATCTTTGTGATTTTGATCATATTTTTGAATCTCTACTTTATCCTGAAAAAACAGTGCTTTATTAATGAAGGCAAAACCTAAGCACAATAAAAATAACAATAAAAAACCCCACTTCTTCATTTTCAGTTTCCTCCTTAAGTGAGCGGCTTGGTGATAATGCCGCGCTGGGTCAGCGCGCGGGAGATTTCGGGTATGTAGTCCTTAACGATAGCTTTCTGCAGGGCGATGCTGGACGTGGCCACCACCACGGGCATCTCGGCAATATACGCCATGCCGGGATATTTGCATTTGAGCCAGAAATCGCCCACGCGCCCGCGCTTGGCGAGGGCGGCGGCGATCAGGTAGGCGTGGGTCTTTCCGATCTCGACGCCGGCCTCGGACAGAGAAAGGCTGCGGCTGCAGAGCGCCTCCAGGATATGGCCGGCAAGGGCGGCCTGTTCCTCCCGGTACCCAGCGGAACTGGAGCAATTGATCCGCGAATTGCTGGCCTGCGGCGAACGTGAGCAGAAGATTGCGATTACCACGACCCGAAGCCTTCTGCGGGCGCTGCGGCAAGATGAGCCTGAAAAACAAGACTGAACGAATAGATGGGCGGTACTCCACACCGCCCGTTTGATCCGCAATTTCACAGGCGGTTATTTCGGCCTCGCCGGATTTGCCTATAATGACCGCAATATCGCCCTGCCTTACATCTTCAATACTATCTACTATATATAAATTCCCTACAAACCAGTTGCAAACGACGGTTTCCGTGCCGAAAGAGATAGCATTATATAGGTTGCCCGTGCAACGGTTAAAAGCTTATTTAACGGAGAAATCAAAATAGCTATTGGGGTATGGTTCGTTTCTTAATACATAGTGCCACCATTCGAAGCTATATGGTTCAAACCCACTGTTTTCCATGATGGAACGCAAACGTCTGCGATTTTGCGCTTCCATGCTTGCAATCCCTTTTGCCGCATGGTGTGAACGCTCATCCATAAAATCAAATCCGCTCCCCATTGGTACAAGCTCACCCGTGTCTAATCGATAAAGCGTAAGATCAATTGCGCTTCCGCGGCTATGGCTTGATTTTGAAGCCACGTATCCTTTTGAAACCATCTCGGTTCGCTCGATATTCGGATAGTATCTTTCTTTTGTGAGGTTGTCTTCCGGTTGTTCGGACCAACGCAGGAAGCAATCTACCGCACGTTTGGGCCGATACCCGTCCCATAACAGCAAACCGTACCCAAGAGCCGCCGCTTGCTTCTGCGCCTTCAGCAGCGCAAGGGCTAAGGCATGTGTTCCCACTATGCGATTGACCTCATATCCGTCTACTGGTTTCCCTGTGAAATTGTCCCATGTGGCATATTTGGCGTCCCAGCGAACACCGTGCAATATTTCATCTAAAAAAACAAATCCCTTTTCCATGCTTATCACCCCTTTAACGCTAATACGATCAGGCGGTCAATCAGTTCGGGAAGCGTTATACCTGCAGCGACCATCATACGGGGATAACGGCTGTATGACGTGAAACCGGGCAGGGTATTGACTTCGTTAAGTACAATGCGGCCGTTATCTTGTAAAAACATATCAACACGGGCAAGACCTCTACAGCCGAGCGCCTTATATATTTTTTTTGCCGTTTCCCGTATCCGTCCTCGCTCCTCTGCCGACAGGTCTGCGGGAATGGTTATAACTGCGTTTTCAGAGCCTTTTTCCGGCTCGGCTTCCTGATGAATACGAAAGATACCGTGCTGCAGCCTGATTTGGTCCACCTCGCCAACAATCAACTCGGAACTGTTTCCCAATACGGCACAACCGACCTCACAGCCCAAAACAGCCTGCTCAATTAAGATTTTGCTGTCATATTGTCTTGCCGATTCAATTGCGGCGTCCAATTCGTCCGCGCCATTGACTTTTTTCACGCCATAGGATGAGCCTGAACGCGCCGGCTTAACAAAAACAGGATAGGTAAACGCATCTGCCGCCGGCCTATCGTCTTTATTAATAACCCAAAATTCGGGAGTAGCTATGCCATCGTTTTTCGCAATGATGTATGCCAGCGATTTGTCCATACACACCGCCGAGCTTTGAATATCACAGCCTACATAGGGGATGCCGGACAATTCAAATAAACCTTGTATGGCGCCGTCTTCACCCGATTTGCCGTGCAAAACCGAAAATGCCGCATCTATACGCTGTATTTGATATCCCTTATCCCGCATGACAAGCAGCCCGTGCATTCTTTTGTCCGGAGAAAGCACTGCCGAACGGCAGTTTTCGTTGTCCCAATCCATGCATGGCTTTTCGCACATTTTCCAAACGCCGGATCGGGTTATTCCAATGTATATTGGCTCATATTTTTCTGTGTTAATGTTGTTGGCAATCTCTTTCGCTGATTTTACCGACACATCATGTTCCTCTGAGCAGCCCCCAAACAGGATGGCTATTTTTAATCTATACAAGTGTCTCTCTCCTCTCAAATTCCAGACAGTTCTTGATTGTATTTTCAACGGTATCACGCAACGCCTGTTCGGTATAGTAAGCCGTATGCGGCGTGATTATCACGTTCGGCATCCTTTGAAGTTTCAGTAAAAATTGATTATCAATTGGTTTTTGTGTGCAATCAAAGTAGAAAAGCCCTTCCTCTCCCTCCAATACATCCAATGCGGCGCCGCCCAGTTTTCCGTTTTCCAATGCTTTAACCAGCACATCGGTATCTATAAGCCCGCCTCGCGCTGTATTGATAAGAAACGCGCCCTGTTTCATTGCTTTAATCTGTTCGCGACCGATCATATGGTATGTGTCCGCGCTAAGCGGTACGTGAATGGTAAGAATGTCGCTTTTTTGCAGCAATTCATTGAGGGACACATAATTTGCCGCCGCCTCTTTGTTGTGACCATACGCCAGCACATGACATCCAAATCCCCGCAGTCGCTCAATAACCGCCTTGCCTATATGACCGGTTCCCAGCACGCCGACTGTCATGTCGCGCAGTACCTTGCCACGGACGCTGTCCAGCCTGAAATCATGTTTTTCCACAGAGCGCACAATAGATTTCGCGTTGCGTACTGCCATGAGCATCAGCATCAATGTATAATCGGCAACGCTATCCGGTGAATATGTCACGTTCCCGACAGCAATACCCATACTTTCCGCGGCCTTCATGTCTATGTGATTGTAACCAATACTTCGAGTAGAGATATATTTGACGCCGGATTCCTTCAACGCAAGAAGAATGGATTCGGAAATCTCAGATTTGTGCCCCACGCTGATACATTGATTTCCAGGGGCTAACATTACGTTGGTTTCTGATACGGCAGAGCTTGTAATGGCAGGTATAACGCCAAAGCGCGGCGAAAGTTCCTTGAACACATCAGCCTCATCCTGCTCACATCCATAAATGGTAATGCCGATGTTTTTCATAATTAAGACCATTCCTTTCTGCGAAAGGCACCAATAAGAAATAAAACGGGGATGCCGATCGCGGTAAATTGAAACATATCTACAACATTCTCAAAAAGAATGAACCTTACAATCCTGACCTCTACCGCAGCGGACAAGCCGCCCGCTCACCGTGAGGTTTCTGTGGATGAGGCCATCTTTATCCTTCAGCGGCAGGGTTATTTAATTACAGCTCCTGCCACTTGATTCCAGGCCTTTTTTCAAGGCCGCTGTCCGGCGGTCTGCTTTGTTGTACCGTTTTTCGATTCCGGCTAATTCGTAATTATTTCAAACTTTTTTCGCCTCCTTGATTTCCACGTTCTCCGGCAGGGGATAGCAGATTTTACATTTGTTAGTCCACCCCTTTGATCTCGTCACTGTTTGGTTCGGGAAACTCCTTGACCTCGTGGCCGCTCCGCTCGGTGACCGTCAGCGGCGTGTGCAGAAACATCCAAAACAGCAGATTGCTCATTTGACACAAGCCGCCGCCCGGCGCGGTAGTGAGTTTGCCATTTGTCACCGTAAGACCGTCTTTATAGGGAATATGCTTGTCCGCATGGCGTACAAGACGCCAAAAGGAAAAGGTTTCGCCCGGTCTTATCAAAAGGCCGTTCAGTGTCTTTGCCGCCAGCTTCAGGTTAAACACCTTGTTTTCCTAATACGCCATATCAAAGCCGGTATTGCCGTTGTATAACGCGCAGCCCGCTTCAAAGAGCTTATAAGGAAGCTGCTTCCCGTCAATGGTTTCCGCGTAGCGGCGGCCATCAAACCGCATCCCGGCATAAAAACACATTTTCCGCTGCATTACCCTGACCGGCAACAGGAAAGGGAATATTTGTGTCACTCTTTTTCTACCTATGTGAGCACCTGCCTTGTATTTTAATCCACGTATAACTTGTCATATCCTTCTCTGGCGAAACGAAAAAAGCCCGTTCTTACGGTTTTAAGTCTACCGCGTAAGAACGAGCCGTTTTTTAATATTAAATTGCTAATTTCCTAAGAAAAAGTAAAGATAACCTTGAGATTTTCCTAAGAAACGATATTCATTTCTTAGGAACTCCTTTTATCAACCAAGTCTGGCAAGGCCGGAAGCTCTACCGTAAACGTCGTGTAGTTATCATTGCTTTCCGCGTAAATCTGCCCGCCATGCTGAACAATGATTTCTTTTGCAATCGCCAATCCAAGTCCCGCGCCGCCCGTATCGGAAGAACGGGCATCGTCCAGCCTGTAAAACTTTTCAAATATGGCAGCGAGCTTATCTTTGGGGATGCTTCCTGCGTTCTTGAAAACGATGGACACCACATCCCCGGAGAGGCCCGCCGTAATGTCAATGACGCTGTTGTCCTCGCTGTATGCAGCGGCGTTTTTCAAAATGTTGTTAAAGACCCTCGCCAGCTTATCGGAGTCGCCGGTTACGGTCAAATCCTCGGAAGCATGGATAACCGCCTGTTTTCCATTCGCGGCAAGCTGCGGATAAAATTCATCGGTCATCTGCACCAGCATATAGTATAGGTCTATGTGCTTTTTCGTGAGCGTAATCGTTTGGAGGTTATACCGCGTAATCTCAAAAAACTCATCGATTAGCTGTTCGAGGCGATACGCTTTGTCCAACGTGATATGCACATACTTTGCCTTTTGCTCTACCGGCATGTCTGGCGCCTCGTCAAGCAGGCTCAGATAACCGATAACGGATGTAAGGGGCGTTTTAATATCGTGCGCCAAGTACATAACAACGTCATTTTTTCTTTGTTCGGCCAGCTTTGCATCCTGCTCTCGCTTTTCCAGAGTCCGTTTTAATGTGTTGAGCTTCTGTTCCATGAACTCCATTTCCGCAGAAAGCTCAATTTGTTTATCTTCGTTCTGAATAAGTATATCAATGCCGGTATTTATCTCGTCAAAGTATTTTGCAAATTTTGAAAGCATGACGCGGCATAGAATAAGAATACTAATGGCAATCGCCACATAAATAAAGATTTCTATATTGTTCCGTATAGTATACTGATATATTATCATCGCGTCCTGACGCTCTAAGTGATAACTGTTTTCCAAAAAACGTACGATCCACTCCCCAAGTGTCCCCTTGATAAATAAACGCAAAAACAACACGAATACAACTGCTGCCATAACAATCACAACGATATACTGGTAGAGTTTTCGTTTTAGTTTGGAATAATCGGTTTTTTTATTCTTATTTTTATTTTTCAATTTTATAGCCAACCCCCCATACCGTTTTTATATACTTCGGATTATCAATGGTGTCGTTCATTTTTTCGCGCAGATGCCGGATATGCACGGTGATGGTGTTGTTGCTCTTGCTGAAATATTCGTCGCCCCATATCTCATGAAATAACTGCTCGGAGCTAACCACATTCCCCTTGTTTTCACAGAGGATGCGCAGGATTGAAAACTCGGTGGGAGTGAGGGATAACTGCTTCTCGTTCAGAAAACACTCATGCGTGTTTATATTAATGACAAGGCCGGAGTGGACGATAACATTTTCGTTCTGCTCCGTTACTCCATTGTATTTTTTGTATCGGCGCAACTGCGCCTTGACCCGCGCAATTAACTCCAGCGGGCGAAAGGGCTTCGTTATATAATCGTCCGCGCCGATTGTTAGCCCTGTAATTTTATCTACCTCCGTATCTTTCGCGGTCAGCATGATAATTGGATAGGTGTGCTTGTCCCTTATTTTTTGGCAGATAGCGAGGCCGCTTGCGCCGGGAAGCATGATGTCCAATATGGCAAGGTCAAGATCGGTCTTGTCTATACATTCCAACGCTTCTTTGGCGGTATAGTATTTGAAAACCGTATAATTCTCGTTTTTCAAGTATAGCTCAACCAAATCGGCAATTTCATGTTCATCGTCCACAACAAGTATTTTATCGCTCATAGTTATCAACTCTCCTTTATGGATTTGCTTTTCTCAATCGGAATCTTTTCCGAATATATAGTATTTATAATCACTGGAATCCGCTTATCCACGTAGGATATCCGCTGATTTCCATAAATGTGATTCTAATTCTTGTAGTGTTAATTTGCTCAATGTATTTTCGCTCCTCATTGTGTCAATTTTCCTATATGAGTCTATTGTAATAAAAAGTCATTTTAAAAAGTAATTTTTTTGTAAATGTTGTTTATTGGTTCACAAAAAAAACTTTCTTGGATGAATACTCTATACAAATCCAGTTTACATAATGAAAAATTTTCGGAAGTTCCCAAACACAAAACCCCTTGGCACCCAAGGGGTTTCAGCATGTCTGCATTAAACGTTTATGCAGAATTTTATACAACGCCTATAAGTCAACGTTTTTGGCTTTGGAAGAAGTCCTAGAAGTTGCATATATATAGGAGGGTTTTATGCAACTTTAATGCACTACCCAAGTGCATTAAAGTTTTAATTATTTGTTTTTAGGTGTTCCCACTCTTCTCTCAATATTCCCATTCTAATGGAGTCATAATATTTACCGTTAACCAGTCTACACTTTCTTAGTCTTCCTTCTAACTTACAATATGGCCCGTTTGTTCAATAAAAAGAAGGCTGCCGCAGAAACCCTTTGTTTCACAAAAGGTACCATTGGGAAATTTCTGTACAAAATTATCCGTTAACATCCGTCTATTTATGTACAATAAAATAATTATGTACACGCAGATAAATTAATAAAAACACATGGCATATAAGCAAATGGATATATTTTAAAATAATGTACATGAGCATTTATGGAGATACCTTTGGGTCACCGATATGCTCCTCAGATTCAAACGGTTTGCTTGTATCATCTAGTAGCACAGGTTTGATATACATAAACCATCACCCACTTAAGCGTAACAAAGTCTGGAGGGGGAAACTATCGGTAGTTGATGGTAAGTGTCTATTGAAAACCAATATGATGAGTATTATAGCCACTCTTATAAAGAAATAATGAATAGAAAGATTATATATTTTTGCGCTCTAATTCTAATAGATGAAACAGCGCATCACGAATCATAGGACTAATTTCCGATAACCTTCCGTTATCAATGATTTTCCCCGCATATTTCCCCGTACTTTCCATAAGAAACTCTGCAAATGGTTCAATGTTTTCTTGAGCTATTGCATCACTTCGCAATAAAGATTCCATTCTCTTTTGGGGTGCCCATTGATCAATTTTAAATGAAATCTCCCAGAGTGCTTTTAAACATTGCAATTGTGAATCATGATATGGAACCTTTCGATGAAGCATATCAAAAAAGGCACCAAAATCATCTAAATATCGAAACGGCCAACCAGTTTGATGATTACATTCATAAAAATTCTTTATAAAGGCTGACAAAAAGTCATTAATGGATTCATTTACGACAGAAATGTACTCAGCAAGGCGTTCATTATCCCAATTGAACAATTGCACAATAGGATGCAAATAGTCACTGAAAACATGATCTATTATTTTTGCATCCAAGACAAATCTATGGAACTCCCACCAGTCGATCGCTGACTTATTACTTTCTAGGTATTGCTTCATCGTTTGATACTTAGGTGCTTTTATTGTTTTAAGGTATAAGCCTTTTAACCTTTCATACTGTTCAATAAACTCTTCAATATCATTGTGACGATCTGCAGGATCCTCTTGAACTGCTTTCTCAATCAAAGCCCGAAATTTCGCAGTTGAGTTTATTATTAAAGGATCTTTTCCCGTTATCACAAAATACAGCAACTTTCCAAGAGAATAGATGTCACTGTGTTTCGTTGCTTCGCCTAAACGATCGAATTGTTCCGGAGCAACATAATACTGTTGACCATACGCACCTACTGATTAAGAAAAATTGGATAGACTTTCGCAATCCTTCCCGAGTCCAAAATCACTTACCATAGCCACTTGATGCTCCGATACAAGTTCAGATCCGTCTTCATTTCAAGAATGACCGGGTACGAACTGGTGAACCAGCCTACCTCCGGCTGACATCCAAATACGACAATTTGGTTTCTCTGACCGGGCATTCGGGACGAAGCACAATGACCTGACTGCGGTTGGGATGGCGGTTCAGGGGTAAAACGGAATCGAGTCGGGCGTAGTGAAGCGAAGCGTACTGGGTGTACCAGTTTGCGGGCGAACTGTGGTACTTATCCTGCCGGCAGATAATCCACTGCAAAGCCAGTACGCAGTTTCGAGGGCGGCCGAGTACAGCTTTGTTATATTCCCTCGCTTCCCGTGGATCGGTAAGTCCATAAAAAGCTGTTCTCTGTTACTGTGTTTGTATAGATTTGCAACGCAACCACAATGAGGACATGACGAAGGTGGAGAGTTCGTCTCCACCGAGTCTGTAAAATAGATTGTGTAAACTCCAAAACCTACTAAAATGGAAGTAGAAGAAAGGTTGTGGAGAACACATGGGACTGTGGACGAAAGAGCAACTGCGAGCATTTATCAAAGAGAATAATCTGGTCACCGCTCAGGATGCGCAAAATGCCCTGAAAGACCTCTTTGCCGAAACGATCCAGGAAATGCTGGAGGCTGAGATGGACACGCATCTGGGATACGAAAAGCATCAGACCAAGAATAAGGCAACGACAAATAGCCGGAATGGCAAAAGCCGTAAAACCATCACGAGCGAATACGGTGAGCAGGAAATCACCGTTCCACGCGATCGTCATAGCGATTTCGATCCGCTCGTTGTCAAGAAGCACCAATCCAACGTGACGGGGATTGAAGACCAGATTATTGCGCTCTACGCCAAAGGAGTAAGTACGCGAGATATCCAAGACCACCTAAACAACCTGTACGGAATCGACGTCTCACCGACGCTCATTTCCAACGTGACTAACAAAATCATGCCACTCATTAAGGAGCGGCAGAATCGGCCGCTTCAGAGCGTGTATGCCGTTGTCTTTCTTGATGCCATTCACTTTAAGGTGAAGCAAGAAGGCGCCATTGTCAACAAGGCTGCGTACATGGTCATCGGCATCGATCTTGACGGTAACAAGGACGTGCTGGGCATGTGGATCGGCGAGAATGAGTCCGCCAAGTTTTGGCTCAGCGTACTCAATGAGTTGAAGAATCGTGGTGTACAAGACATTCTGATCACCTGTGTGGACAACCTGACCGGCTTCTCTCAGGCCATTACGGCTTGCTATCCACAGACCGAAATTCAGAAGTGCATCATCCACCAAATCCGTAATTCCACGCGATACGTTTCCTATAAAGACCTCAAGAAGGTAACGGCGGATCTTAAACCGATCTACAAGGCCACAACGGAAGAAGCTGCTCTTGTTGAGCTCGATCGCTTCGAAGAAATCTGGGGAACAAAGTATCCACTCATCGTTCGTTCCTGGCGTAACAATTGGGCGGAGTTAGCAACCTTCTTCAAGTATCCTCCGGAAATTCGAAAGCTTATCTATACCACGAATATGATCGAAAGCTATCATCGTCAGCTGCGCAAAGTAACAAAGGGCAAGAGTATTTTTCCGTCGGACGAAGCCTTGCTCAAAATGCTCTATCTCTCGACGATGGATGTTGTTCGCAAATGGACGGGGCGTGTACAGAATTGGGGGCAAATGCTGCTCCAGTTCTCTGTATTCTTTCCAGATCGGGTCGGTCAACATTTACGCTAAGGAGTTAATCCCCCCTCCGAAGGGGAGTTTCTTATAAATGAGTTTACACATATTTCTTGACAGACCCGGAAAGTTCGTCTCCACCTTAATTTGAAAGTCATGTTCATTTTCCCCAACACTCAAAATAGTAAAGTGTACCAATTTAAGTAAGTCCATTAGCTAACAATCCAATCTGCTTAATATGCATTACTTAAGCGAGATAAAACCTTATTGCAATTGTCGTGCCATTGAAAGTCTTCACTGACTTTTTTTCTTAATTCTCTTAAAAGCTCATATTCTTCGACATCTAATCTATTGGTTGTCAACTGGATTTTAAATTCATCAGATGCCCTTACATCTATTATTTCTTTAACTTTAACAATCCATGTCTCAGAATCGGACGATTTGCTTCTAATTAACTTGTAAGCCTCCCAAAGAATCATCGTTAGCATACGTTCTCTGGCGGCCGTAGAGGCTTCGACTACATTCTCACCATATTTTTCTGTTAATGATGGGTGATTCTGATGATAAAGGAGAAGGTAAGTTTCATACATATCTTTAAATTCTTGAACAGTGTATTCTTCATATTTTTCAAGCTCTATACGTGAAGCTAAATTCGATAAAGAATTAAGTTTCTCTATCCTAATTTTACGTTGTTTTAAACTGTTTGATACTTTAATGAAAATAGCAAAGACCAATAAAAAGAAAAAGATCATTAGTAAAATTTCGATAAACATTGGATCATCTCATCACCTTTCCTATATATTGCTTGGATATATTGTTATGAAGAAGATGAGGACACAAAAGCTATTGGTTTATTAAGCCATATCAAATGTTTGATTGAATTAGGAAATTCAATTGAGGCAAAAACAAAGCTTGATAAATTTTCAAAAGATGACGATGAGTTTGTCGGTGAAGTTGATGTAGCAGATTTATATGTAGAGTTGGGTTGTTTTAAAGAAGCTGCTGAGTGGTTTGAAAAGGGTTGGGATATTTACTGGAAACAACCTAGTTGGATTAGTCGATATATTTATTCACTGTTCGAACTAAATCATTCAGCTCGTGCTCATGAAATACTGAATGAAGTTATTAAGCAAAAAATAGAAGATATCAAAGAAGCCAATGATGACGAAGATGATGGAGATTGGTCAGAAAGCGACAAGCAAGCCTATATTAAGAATTTACTTGATGAAAAGATTCGTTCATATGTGTATTCGTATGGGAGCCCAAAGTTTTTATGACTATACCTATGATGCGGCTTACATGTGGGAAGGTGTATATGCGAATATGCCAATTATTGATCACCTGTGGGGAGAAGCATTCGGAGAGTTGAATCTTATACAATCACTGGCCAGCTTCAATAAACCGGTATTTGTTGGTTTAGGCAGATATGATTATTTGGTAGCGCCTGTTTCACTTTGGAATTCTGTTGATGATACGTATGAGAACGTAAAGAAGGTGATCTTTGAGTACAGTGGTCACAATCCTATGTTTGAAGAACCCCAATCCTTTGACAGGGAACTAATCAAGTGGAGTCGTGAAGGCAAATAAGGATTTCATTCATAAGGTAACGAGAAGGGGCTATCCCTAAGTCATCTTTAAACTGACTTTTGGGGCATAGCCCCTTTTCATGGAAGCTGATCCACTCCTACAGGAACCAACGTCGCCCCGTCCCTTTCGCACGTTCGGATTGCAGTGGATTAACGATCGTCAATTTTAAACATTACTTGTAACTTGCTTTCATGTTATAATGCTATTATGCCGCTGTAAGATATTTTCTTTTAAATATGAAGGAGGGAATACCTGATGAAAAAGAGAGCGATTACATATTTATCTTTTGGTATTGGGTATTCTACTGCTGTTTTTTTCTAGAATTGATTATTGACGGGATAAGTCTGTCAAAAATTCAGAGAATATAAAAAACAGTGAAAATAGATAACATATCCTCCGTAGTCTATTTTCTATTTAAAAGGAGAGCTTACAAATGAAAAACACAAAGCATAATGTCATTCAAAGATATAATCCAGAAAATATTGCGAAACCTGTTGGGAACTATAGTCATGTCACAAAAATAAGCAGAAATGCCGAGATGTTTGTGTTTTCTGGTCAAATTGGTATTGATCACAACGATAATATCCCTGCAGATTTTAATCAACAAGTAACAAACACAATGAGCAATATTGTTGATATCCTTGCTTCTCAACATTTGACTCCTGATCATGTAATTAAAATCAACATTTGGGCCACTGAAGAAATTGATTGGGATCATTTCGATGAAATTTGGAATAAAGTATTCGGTGCCACTCCCCCTTCAATGACGATCGCTTATATTAAAGGGTTAGGTTTGCCTGAATTAAAAATTGAATTGGATGTTTGGGCTGCTGGCTGATTTTTAAAGTCCAAGAAGTGACGATGTGATATTATCCCCTCATGGTAGACAGTAATAAAGAGCTCATATTGTGATGAGTTCAAAGACTGTAGATCGGAGGGGATTATTCATGTCTAAAAAAGAACGCTCCATTAATGCCAAAATTACGGACGCACAATTCGAATATAACGAGATCATACATAAATTCCCGGTTATTCCATTCGCTTGCGTGTGGTGTCAGCATCGCTGTTCTACCACCTAGTGGAAGTTACTTTATTGTTGTTGATTGCATTTGAACATCTCTCTTTCCTGAACAAGTGGGAGAGTGAGCGTAAGAGCTAAGATACAACTATCATCGCATGAAGACCCGTTGAAATAGGAGCTGTTCTCCCCGCCGTCCAGTCAGGGCTGTTTTGCAGCTATTGTTGCAGTTCGAGGGAGCGAGGAGTATGCCCCAAATAATATCTTGACAAAATAAAATAAATATGGTATGATTAAATATTTTATATTGACCAGAATGACGAAAATGTTTATGATATGAAATACTTACGCTCCAAAGCAACCATTTCATCTCATAACGGAGGAATGTGCATGATTATCGCGAACGGAATCGCCACGCTTGAAATTTCGGCTTTCATCATGGGAAAGAAGGACACCATTTACCCTACTTTGCTGTGGGACAAGGACACCGCGATTTTGGTAGATGCTTGCTATCCCGGTCAATTGCCGCTCATCCGCGAGGCCATGGAGCAGACCAACGTCCCCTTGGATAAGCTTGACACAGTCATCTTAACCCATCAAGACTTGGATCATATCGGTAGCTTGCCTTTGATGCTGAAGGAATCCCCTCGAAAGATCGAAGTGTTGGCCAGTGAAGTGGAGCGACCGTATATTCAAGGTGACAAGAGACTGCTGAAGCTCACAGCGGAGGCCGTTGAACAAGCTGACGCGATGCTTCCGCCCGATCTGCCCGAACAACTGCGATCCGCTTTCAAGGCCATGCTGGCCAACCCGCCGCAGGCTCAAGTTGACAGGACGTTGGCAGACGGCGATGTGCTCCCTTACTGTGGCGGAATCATCGTCATCGACACGCCGGGCCACACCCCTGGACATATCAGTCTGTATCATCAACCGAGCAAAAGCCTTATCGCCGGAGATGCCATGGTCATTGCCGACGGAGAATTGCATGGGCCCAATCCGCAATATTCGCTCGATATAGACACCGCAATAAGCTCTTTGAACAAGCTGGCGCAGTTCGAGATTGACACCGTCATCTGCTATCACGGAGGCGTGTTCCAAGGAAATGTCAACGAGCGCATTGCCCGGTTGGCTGCCGTGTAATCGAATCCTCTCATATATAACAAAGAACAAAGGGCGGAACCTCATCGGTTTCCGCCCTTTTCTTTATAACCGCACCAAGCTCTGCTGATATTTCTGGATATCTCCCGCGCCCATAAAGACAAGCACCGCATCTTCATAGGTGACCAAGCTGTTCACTGTGCTTTCCGAGATGAGCTGCGCATTCGGGATACGTTCGCGCAAATGTTCAATCGAAACGCTGCCTGCTCGTTCCCGGGCGGAGCCGAAGATTTGACATAGAAACACATCATCGGCGTCGCGCAAGGAGTGGGCAAAATCATCGAGCAGCCGTTCCAGCCGGCTGAATGTATGCGGTTGGAACACACTTACAATCCTCCTGCCGGGATACTTGCTCCGGGCCGCTTCAAGCGTCGCCCGTATTTCAGACGGATGATGCGCGTAGTCATCGATGACGACATTGCTTCTCCACTCGGTCTCGGTAAAGCGCCGCTTTACGCCAGTGAACGTAGCCATTTGCCGTCTGATTGCTTTCAAATCCAGACCCAGCGTAAGACTTACGCCGATGACCGCCAAAGCGTTGAGCACATTATGCCGGCCATACACCGGAATCGTAAACCTATCAAGCTTGGCATCACGCCAGTATACATCGAATGCGACTCCGCCGCTGACTATGGCGAGACCGGCCGCTCTTAATTCGTTGCGCTCGTCGAAGCCGTAATATAGCATCTTGTTCGCCGTCCGCAGCAGCCGCACCTGCGCGTCATCGCCGCATGCGACCAATTGTTTGCCGACGGAGGCAGCCATTTCTTCAAAGGCGTGCCGCACATCCTCCACATCAGCAAAATAGTCCGGATGATCAAAATCGATATTCGTAATGACGGCGATTTCCGGACGATAAGCGAGAAAATGCCGTTTGTATTCGCAGCTTTCGAATATGAAAAAGCGCGCACCAGCTTCCCCTCTGCCTGTCGCGTCTCCAATTAAGCTGCACGTTAGCTCGATGGAATGCAGCGCGTGAACCATCATGCCGGTCGTTGTCGTCTTGCCGTGCGACCCGGTGATCGCAATGCTCGTATAGCTCTTCATCCATTCCCCAAGAAAATGATGGTATCGCTGTATGGGAAGTCCCAAGCTCTTGCACCGTATTAAGCTCGGATGATCGTCACCGTACGCGTTCGAAGCAATGACGATCATGTCTGCTGATAATGGCGCGCTTCCAAAGGAGTACATCGGGATATTGCGCGCTTCCAGAGGCGTTTGTGTAAAAATTGCAGTATCGATGTCTTCCCCTTGAATCACATGTCCAAGATCATGCAGCATCTGTGCCAACGCACTCATGCCGCTGCCCTTTATCCCAATCAAATGATAGCTGCTCATTGTGACCCCCTATGAACGAATTCGCATGTCAATATTATATGTAGCAATCTAAATTGTGCGCTTGCCTACCTTAACGCATATTGACATTATACGAAATTACCTCCCCATTTCCAAATTGAATTCTTTAACGCGCACAAAAAAACCGGCCGCAGCCGGTGCAATCTTGTCTTGCTTACTTTTGCATCATATTTTCCGCTATCGTGACGAGTTCTTCTTTGGTAAGCTTACTGTCCTTGTTAATGGAAATTTCGTGCTTCACCTTATTTTCTTCCCATTGTAATGTTGTTGAATACAATGCTTTCGATCCTGTTCGATACAACGCTTCAATCCCGTTAATCGTTAATTTGGGCTTACATCGGTACTCTCTTGTCAATCGTTAAGATATTCTTTTATCTTCACATCTTCAAGAGTTTGTCTGGATTTACGCATGTCTCGTTCACCTCCCTGTCTTCCATCAGCTTCTTCAATTTCAGCTTGACCCGGCCGTATTTCTTCTTTGCCGCTTCCGCACCTTTTCCCAAAATCTCGCCGATTTCAGCAAATGATTTCTCCTCAAACACCCTCAGTACAAGTAAATTGCGCTCTTCTGCCGACAAACACGCCAAAGCCGAGGCCAGCGGTTCTCCGAACATCGTGTTCGTCAATGTCTGTTCGGCGCTCTCTGCAACTGTGTCCTGCTTGAACCACCACTTGAATTTATGTTGATTGCCGCGTTTGCGAATGAGGTTTAAACAATGGTGATACGCGATTTTGTACAGCCAAGAGGAAAAATTCACGGTTGGTTTATAAAATTCTATTTTTTCGTATGCCTTTACCAGAATGTCCTGAACAGCATCTTCCGCCTCATGCTTGCTTCCCAGCAAACGGCTGCAATATCGGTATTTGCCCCCTCCTTTCTAACTACTGTATAACACTTGAACGGCAGCAAAAAGGACACTTTATCATGCCGGATTTCAGGATATCGGCAGAATGTTTGTCTTCTGGCGCAGATCATTGCATATGTAAATTTGCTGATAATCGGCTTGATGAAAGTGAGGCTATTGCATATTCCTCCCCTTTCTTTTTGCACAAATCAAAATAAAGGCGTTGGGTTTGTCTATTGAGTAACCTTCAACGATACTATATGATAGTTTTATCGATAATGAGAATCATTATCTTTTAAATGTATATCGCTACTGGAGGAAGGCACGCTCAGCTACTATGAAGTGACGTTCACTGTCATCCTAGTTGGGAATCAGAATCATAAAACTTATACGGAAGACCTGTTGCCCGGCCGGCGCGAAATAACTGCATACCCCTTCTCCCGCCTGATGCATCTTATAGAGGAGCTATATAGCGAGAGGCATGGCAGATGCGATCTCGAATGGTATAAGCAGCATATGCGTTTTCAGGAGCTGATGGGGTTTGTGTTCGAGCATAACCTGCATTCAGAGCATTTGTTCAATCCGACGCAATCGGTGGAGAACACCATCCAACACATGCAGAGCAATTACATGAAGAACATCACCGTCAAGCAGCTTGCACAGCTAGCCAATGTGCCATATTGGCGCTACACTCCGATCTTTCAAGAATTGACGGGTAAAAAACCACTCGACTATTTAACGGAATTACGCATTAAGCGGTCCAAAGAATTGCTGCTCAGCTCGAACGAGCCGCTGCGGGAGATCGCCCATCGGGTGGGTTTTACAGATGAATATTATTTCAACCGCCGCTTCCGGCAGACGACAGGCGTTACGCCCAAGCAATACGCCCGGTTCATGCGCGGCAGAACCCAGGTCACAGACTGGACAGGGCATGAGGTGGAGATCCCTGCTCAGCCCAAGCGGGTCATTTATCATGGCGAAACGTTCGGTGACCTCCTCGCGCTTGGCGTGGAAGCGATCGGGGGGGCGTTTACCTGGATGCATGGCACGGTGTATGAAGACCAAGTGCGCAATGTGCAAGATGTCGGGTTCCCTATCAATTCCGAAAAGTCATTTACGCTTGAACCCGATTTAATAATCATTGCGGATACGGACGAAATGAAATACGACCGAATCTCTCGAATTGCGCCTACTGTCACGTTCGATTCATTTGCGCCACTCGACCAACGCCTGCTAACGCTAGGCAATTTGCTTGGCAGACAGCGCGAGGCCAAGCAATGGCTGGACATGCACAATGCCAAAGCAACCGCCATGTGGCAACAGCTGCAGGCCGCTATTCATCCAGGCGAGACGGCATCGGTCTATATTTACGAGCATGGGCATCGTTTGTTTGTCATGGGAACCGCGGGACTATCCTCGGCACTGTATCATCCTCTCGGATTCAAGCCAGGAGACAAAATCCAAAAAATATTGGATGCGGGACATGGGTTTATGGAAATTCCACCCGAACGGTTGTCTGCGTATGCCGGAGACCGGATTTTCATGCTGCTCTCCCACAATCCAGCATCCAGGCAGACGGCGAAGGATATGATGAACAGCTCTCTGTGGCACAGCCTTCCTGCGGTCCGCAACGGCCACGCCTATGTGTTGGAAGCGGCGAAATGGAACTCGGGCGATGCCTTGACCAGAGAGAGGCTGCTGGATATGCTGCCCCGACTGCTGCAAAGCAGCAGCGATATCGAGTATCGACAAGTAACAAATTCCTAATTTTTAAAACAAAATGAGGATTGAAAACCAATCGGATGCATACAACACGATGACTACAGTCACTTTATGACTGTAGTCATTTTTTTAGCGGAGCTGTCCCCATCAGTCTCGCTTCGTTACCCGCTCTTCACGTGTGGCGCAGCTGCTTGACACGCCATTCATCCGAATGAAGGTTTTAGCTCGTACTGGCTTGTGGCCACACGCCTAATGCGCGGCTTACGCCCGATCCATTCGCGCTGCAGCATAATGATGCCGCCGTTGCGCCGCGTTGTCCGTGTCCAGTTCGCATATGACGTGATGAAGCAATTCGTACAGCAGTTGAAATTCCTGCACGGATTCGTTCGTAAAATAACGTTGCGCCCATTTCTGTCTCTCGTCCCTCGCTGAGGCCGCAAGTTTGGTCCCGGTAAGCGTGAGCTTTACCGAAAACTCACTCTCCGGAACCCGCTGAATCAATCCGCTAATGATTAATCCATAAAGCGCTTCTTCAACCGATGGCCGGGACAGGGATAGACGATTCGCCAATTCATCCGCGGAGCTTGTTCCCTGTTCTTCGATTACTTCCAACAATACATATTTCGTGCCGAACGTTTTGCCGTTCATATACCTGTGCCATTTCCGGATAATTTGCCGTATCGCGAACAGCGATTGCGCATCCATGTCTCATCCCTCCCTTCGCATCAGGCGCCCGCGGCAGCATGCGAAGCTACACTATAGTCAGTATCCAGCTCCGACGTATGCAGCCGCTCTCTCATGGTATGCATGCCACAGCCTCTCCCCTGCACGTTCTCCAAAGCGGTACCGCTTGTACAGAGCAGCACTATGCGCCAAACTGCGCCTCGTGCAAACGGCTGTATGCTCCTCCCGCAGCAAGCAACTGATGGTGATTGCCCTGTTCGGCAATGCCCTGCTCCGCCACTACTACGATGCGGTCGGCATTTTTAATCGTCGCCAGCCGGTGGGCGATAACCAGCGTCGTGCGGCCTTCCGACAATTCGGCCAGCGATTGCTGAATCGCCGCCTCCGTCTCCGTATCAAGCGCTGACGTCGCTTCATCAAGAATGAGGATGGGCGGATTCTTCAGGAACATGCGCGCAATGGATAACCGCTGCTTTTGACCGCCGGACAGCTTGACTCCGCGTTCGCCGGTCATCGTGTCCAGCCCTTCCGGCTGCGATAAAATAAGCTCCTCAAGCTGCGCCCGACGCGCGGCTTGCCAAATTTCCTCTTCGCTGGCCTTCAACTGGCCATAAGCGATATTTTCGCGAATCGTGCCATCGAACAGGAACACATCCTGCTGCACGATACCGATCTGGCTGCGCAGCGACTCCAACGTCATCTTACGGATATCGATGCCATCGATCGCGATGCTTCCCCCGTCGACTTCGTAGAAGCGCGGCAGCAAGCTGCATAACGTCGTCTTGCCCGCACCCGAAGGACCTACCAGCGCCACCGTCTCGCCGGCGCGGATGGACAGGTCGACATCTTGCAGCACCTTTTCCTTGTTTTCGTACCCGAACGTGACATTATGGAAGGAAATATCTCCTTTCAAATGCTTGACCGTTTGCGCGTCTGGCGCGTCCGCCACATCCGGAGCGGTTTCCAGCAGCTCTAAATAGCGTTTGAAGCCGGCGATTCCTTTGGGATAGGTCTCGATTACGGAGTTAATCTGCCGAATCGGTCCCAGGAACACGTTCGACAGCATGACAAAAGCGATAAATTCTCCGTACGACATGTTCTTCTGGATGACGAACCAAGTGCCGCATACGAGCACAAACAGCGAGACGAGCTTCATTAATATGTAGCTTAGCGATGAATTCCAGGCCATGATGCGGTATGTGAGCAGCTTCGTGAGCCGGAATCGTTCGTTGTTCTCCGCGAAGCGGGCAATTTCGTGCTTCTCGTTGGAGAACGCCTGTACCACGCGGATGCCGCTTACGTTGTTCTCTACACGGGCGTTGTAATCAGCAACGTCCGCGAACATGCGGTCAAATGCGCGCGACATCTTCCGGCTGAAATACAGGGACAAGCAAATCATGATCGGGATGATGATAAAAGTCAGCACGGCGAGTTCCCAATTGATGCCGAGCATAATGCCGAACGCACCGGCCAGCGTCATGATGGCAATGAACAAATCCTCCGGGCCGTGATGGGCGATTTCGCCGATGTCCATCAGGTCATTAGTCATGCGCGACACGAGGTGTCCGGTCTTGTTATTGTCAAAAAAACGAAAGGACAGCTTCTGGACATGGTCGAACAGCTTCTTGCGCATGTCGGATTCGATGTTGATGCCTAGCTTGTGTCCCCAATAGGTCACCACATAGTGCAGGGCAGCGCAGATGATATAAATGCCAAGCAGAATGAGACAGCCCCATAAAATCCATGCCCAGTTGCCGCTCGGCAACAGATCGTCCACGACGCGATTGACGGCGATCGGGAACGCAAGCTCCAGCAGCGCGGCGATGATCGCGCAGGAAAAATCTAATAAGAACAACCCTTTATAAGGTTGGTAATAAGCGAAAAATCGTCGCAGCATCGGAAGAAGCCTCTCTTTCTATTTAAATGGTATAGTCCCCTACTTTAGTCTTAGGCCTTAGAGCGGGCAAGCAAGTAGAGGAAATACGGCGCGCCGATTACCGCGACCACGATGCCTGTCGGTATTTCCGATGGCTGCAGTATCCAGCGGCCAAGCGTATCTGCCGTAATAACCAAGAGCGATCCGGCTAGAGCGGCTGCCGGCAAGAGCAGCTGATGCTTCGGACCGACCAGGCGGCGCGCCAAATGCGGGCCAATAAGGCCGACGAAGCCAATTCCGCCGCTTACGGCCACGCAGGAGCCCGCAAGGCCCACCGCGGCAGCGATCAGCATGAGCCGTTCCCTCTCTACCGGGGCGCCAAGGCCGGTCGCTGTCTGATCGCCCAAGTTCAGCACATTCATGACGCGTGCCTTGTAGAATACGAACGGCAGCAGCACGACGATCCATGGCAGCAGCGCAAGCACAAACTTCCAGTTCGTGCCCCAAATGCTGCCCGCGAGCCACGTGGCCACAAATTGATATTTCTCCGGGCTCAGCTTGAGCGTCAGCACGATCATCGCCGCGCTAATTCCTGCCGCCACCGCGATACCGGTAAGCAACAACCGCGTCGGCGACAAGCCTTCATGCCGCTTGTACGATAAAGTATAAATCAGCGCGGCTGTCAGCCCTGCGCCGATCAATGCGAGCACCGGCAGCAAAAATACGGGGGCGGCCGCTGTAGTCGGATAGAAGGAAATGAACAGCATGACCGTCAAGCCTGCCCCTGCATTGATGCCCAGTATGCCGGGGTCGGCCAGCGCATTGCGGGATATCCCCTGCATGACGCAGCCAGATACGGCCAACCCTGCCCCGATAAGTACGGAAATCACAATACGCGGCAGCCGGAAATCGAACAGAATCAAACTCTGTTTGTCGGTGCCTGCGCCGAATAGCGTTCGGATTAAATCCATGGGAGACAAGCGGATATATCCCGTGTTCATGCTGATAATGAAAGCAATTATAATAAGAATGGTTAGTATGACAAGCACCGCAATGCCCCGTTTTCTTCGGCGGCGTTCGGTTAATGAGATTACAGTCTCCATGATTACAGTTCTCTCCTTTCTTTACGCGCCAGGTAAAGGAAGAACGGAACACCGAGGAGCGCTATGAGCGCGCCGATAGGCGTCTCATAGGGCGGGTTAACCATCCTTGCCGCCAGATCGGCGAAGACGACAAGCAAGCTGCCGAGCACTGCCGAACACGGAATAATCCAGCGGTAATCCACACCGACCAAATACCGGGTCAAGTGGGGAATGATCAATCCGACGAAGCCGACCGCCCCGACCACAGATACTGCCGCACCTGCCAATACGAGCACAATGACCATGCCCGCCAGCTTGACTAGCCTCGTTCGCTGTCCGAGTCCTTTGGCAATATCTTCGCCAAGGCTGAGCAACGTAATCGAGCGGGACAACGCAATCGCTCCCGCGAGTGCGACGGCAATCCAAGGGAACATAATCTTAAGCTGGTACCATTTCGTTCCCGCTACACCTCCCGCATACCAGAATGCCAGATCCTGCCCGATGCGGAAATAGAGCGCGATCCCCTCGCTTAACGCAGAGAGCAGCGCGCTCAATGCCGCACCCGCCAGAACGAGACGAACAGGCGTCAATCCTCCTTTGGCAAGCGAGCCGATGCCGTATACCAGGCCTGCTCCCACGCCTGCTCCTAAGAAGGAATACATGATCAGGTACATAAACGGCATGCCGGGGAAAAAGGCGAAGCATATCGCCAGCATGAAGCCGGCTCCCGCGTTCAATCCAAGCAATCCGGAATCTGCCAGCGGATTGCGGGTCATCCCTTGCATAATCGCTCCCGCGACGGCGAAGCAGGCTCCGACCATCGCTCCGCCAAGCACGCGCGGAAGACGAAGCTCTTGAATGATCTGATGCTGCGTCACGTCTGGATTAAAGCTAAAAATCGCTTCCCATACGACGGAAAGCTTAATATCTGCCGCTCCGAACGACACGGATAAGCCGATTCCGAGCACCAACGCGATCAGGCCGCCAATAAGTATCAACGTCGCTGCCCATGGACGAGAGCGAAACTGAATAGCTGGCTCTGCTGCCGCTTCTTTTATGGAATTTGCAGTTTGACTCATAAATGCCACCTTTATTATCAATGAAGTATAAAGCTTGTCGTCGTTAGCGGACGATGCTATCGTGACGGGTCATACCCGTTGCATTGCAAAAAATATGACATTCGCTCCTTTCTGAACCCCCACACGCAATATAAATGATATTGATTCTCAATATCATAAATAAATTGTATGCCACTTCGCACATGAATGGCAATGGACAAATACGAGTGTTTTTTTGTACAAAATCGAGGCTATGTAATGTCCATTGTTGCTTGATGTTCATCTCCTCTCGGTGCATCACTTATTTTAAATATTGGCATGGATTCAATCTTCACGATAATGATAATCATTTTCATATCAAAAGTACAGCATTCACTACTCTTTTTTCCTCTCAGCCTTAAACTTTTGCGGCATATTTGGACCTAAGCGGCTGAGAACTTTTATTCGTTGCATTGCAGGCGAACTTAGGGAGTTGCACAACTCTTTTTGTTCACTGTCATGGATCTGTGCAGATAATCTACTTTTTGGGATAATTTCATTTTTTAGGGAAATGTTACATATGTAAATGATTTTATACAATGGAGGATGTACGATGATTGAACGAAACGAGTTGCTCACGAACGGAGAAGTCACGATCGAACCCGATATAAGAAACCTTCCGCAATGTGTTGAAGATGTCAGAAAGGCCGTCGTTTCCAATATTCCCGGCCCGCCCGACCCGACAGATTACCACCAGCTGCGCGGCAGATTGGAAGCAGTACGCAGAAAGCTGCCTGTTCTGTACCGGGACGCAGTCGTTGAACCATTCCTTAGAGCGCTGGATCAACTGGGTCCAGAAGGGTTCACCAACATTTTAATTCACGATCCCCGTCGCGAAGGACTGGCCTTTCTGCTGTTCGATATCGCACAAACCATACTGCAGAACGGCGAAGGCTACAATGCGGATGCCACTGACGCTTTTCAGGAGATGGTAAGCGATCTGTACGACGGATTCTTAAGCGCTGAGGACAGAGCGAGAGTGAAACGTCCAGACTTGAGCATGATACCGCCGCTCGTCAAGTGGGGGATGCCAGAATTCGGTCCGTATACCATCCCTATTGACGGAACAGCCCAGATAGGCTTAAAAACGGGTATCGTAAGCCTTCCTCCCGCTCATGCCCAGCGGGGCCTGCTGGCCTGGTCCAGCTTGGGCCATGAAACGGGCGGGCATGATATTTTGCATGCCGATACGGGACTGCTTGAAGAATTGGCGGATACGGTACGAGCGGCTCTTCTTGCGAACAATCTTGGACATGATTTGGCTGAATATTGGGCTAATCGCATAGACGAGACGGCATCAGACGTCCTAGGGGTACTCAACCTGGGACCTGCGGCCGGGATCGGTTTGGTTGGTTATTTTCGTGGAATCCGGGCGGCCTATTCGGGAATTCCCGCGCTCAAAAATATCGGTCCTGAGAGTGACGTCCATCCCGCTGACATTTTGAGAGGATATTTGGCCGCCTATGCCGTAGGTATCCTGCAATTCGACCAGGCTAATATCTGGGAGCGGCTCATCGAGACAGAAACGGACAAAGATCTGACCCACATCCGTCTGGAAGGAAAAGTTGTCGGCGCCGAGGAAGCCAAGCTGTCTGCAAAGATCGTGGCTGCCGCCATCATGACGACGAAGCTGCATACGCTGGAAAATCATAGCTTGGACCAAATTCAAAATTGGAGAAACCGGGACGAGTCCCTCACTGCGCAATTACGGGCTTTGTTGAGCACCGCGGGTCCGCTGCCTGAACATTTGCGTTCTGGATTCTACGCTGCTCACGTGGTCGCGGCCGCCGTGACGGGCGCCTTGGTGCAGCATGCGGAAATCGACATGATTTTTCAGCGGATGATACTGCTGTTAAAATCGATGCATGATCATAATCCATCGTGGGGACCTCTGCTTGTTTTGCATCCCGGAGATATCGTGCGCCATCGCGTATACCAGGAAGACTGATCCAAGGAACGATAGGAAGCTCCTCACCCGAGTTGGGCCCGGTGGAGGAGCTTTCTGCTTGACGGGACTTCCTCCCTATGTGTTGAGAGTATGTTACGTTCGCAGGGCTTGAGCAAACCATCCGAACACGGTTTTTGACGCCGTGCCTCCAGTACCATGAAAAGCCTCAAATGACCCTGCCAGCGTTAAAGCGCTCGATTTGTAACATCCGTAAACAGGTAACCCGTATAGATTTGGATTGCAGTAGCATTGCAGCAATTCCTCCATCATCGCAGTGACTTGATGCACAGGATGGCGTGGCATCGCCTAGCTGTATCAGCCTTATAATGTCACGGCAAAAAATGCCACCCAGCAGTGCTGCACCATACAAGTTCAGTTTCTGGAGCAAATCCTTTCATGCATGAATCAAGGCAGCTTGACGCTTATATTGATCTTCAACGACAAGACAAGCCATTGCTTCCACAACGGGTACGATTCTTGGACATATGCAGGGGTCATGTCTGCCCTCTGTCACGATCACTTGTTCTTCGCCATGCACATTCATCGTTTTTTGGGGAAGAGAGATCGAAGAAGTGGGTTTCACGGCGACTCTAAAAATAATTTCATTGCCCGTGCTTATTCCTCCAATAATCCCGCCCGAATGATTGCTCAAAAAACCGGAGGAGTCCATCTGGTCGTTATGCTCGCTCCCCAGCATTTCCGCGGCTGAAAAACCGGCGCCGAACTCAATCCCTTTAACTGCTCCGATGGATAGCATTGCTTTAGCAAGCTCCGCGTCTAATTTATCGAACGCTGGCTCGCCTATGCCGGGATTCACCCCTCTAATTCTGCACTCCACAATCCCGCCGCAGCTATCGCCTATGGAGGCCAAATGATGAATTTTCTCGATCATTTTGCGGGCAGCCGCCGGATCGCATGCTCTGACCGCGTTTTGTTCAATCTCACGTTCAATAAATGCATCGCATTTGATTCCGCCGATTTCCTTGGTGTAGGCCACGACAGACACCCCGCGATGTTCGAGCAATTTGCGCGCCACAGCTCCCGCGGCTACCCTTCCGGCCGTCTCTCGGCCGGAAGCTCGCCCGCTGCCCCGGTGATCCCGAATGCCGTACTTCTTTAAGTAAGTAAAATCAGCGTGGCCGGGACGGAATGCATATTTGATATCATCATAGGCTTCGGGTCTCATGTCTTTATTGTGAAGCATAATAAAAAGCGGGGCTCCCGTTGTCTTTCCCTCGAAGACGCCGGATAGAATTTGGATAATATCATATTCCTTCCTTGGAGTAGTAACGGAAGATTGCCCTGGTTTTCTGCGATCCATTTGTGCTTGAATGTAATGCTCGTCTATTTCCACACCAGGAGTAACACCGTCAACGATGACCCCGACAGCTTCTCCATGCGATTCGCCAAAAGTAGTGATTTTAAATATATTGCCAAAAGAATTTCCAGACATAGCAATGAGCCTCCCCATAGTTACGTTGACATCCATCATGTGATTTCATTATAATTTCTGCATTGAAATAAATGAAATTCAAATATACCAGTCTTGTCATAGAGAGGATTAATATCATATGCATATGGAATGGTATCGCATATTCCTGTACACGGCCAGAGCGGGGAATTTAACGAAGGCAGCGCAAGAGCTTCATATTACTCAACCTTCGGTTAGCTATGCCATTAAGCAATTGGAAGCCTCCTTGGGAGTGAAATTGTTCGATCGCCTCTCCAAGGGGGTGAAGCTGACACCCGAAGGTGCGGCATTGCTGGGATATGTGGAACAATCGTTCTCGTTGCTGCAAGCCGGAGAAGATAAAGTTCATTCCCTCAAGCGCCTTTCTGCGGGAGAACTTCGAATCGGCGCAAGCGGCCCCATCATCAAGCACCTTTTAGTACCGCCCCTTGATAAGTTTCATGCTCAATATCCAGGAGTCCGGATTCGCCTCTCGCAAGGCAAAAGCGCTGAGATTCGAGAACAGCTAAAAAACGATCAAATTGATTTGGGATTTGTCCATCTCCCAATATCAGACCATGAGCTCGATGTGAAGCATCTCGCAACCATTCAAGATTGCTTCGTTGTAGGCCATTCCTATCGCCATCTGCTGGAACATCCGATTACTGCCCGGGAATTAATACAAATACCTCTGCTTTTGCTCTCTAAGGGAAGCAGCACCAGACGCTACGTCGAAGAATGGCTCTTCTCGCTTGGAGTCACTGCCGAAGTGGACATTGAGCTCAGCAGCATGGATATGTTAATAGAATTGGCTCAGCGCGGTTATGGAACTGCATTCGTGACGCGCTCCTTTATTAAGCAAGAATTGAAGGAAGAAAAGTTATATGAACTTCAATTAACAGACCCGATCCCGGAGCGTTCGATCGCGGTCGCGACACGCCGGGATATTTCTTTATCCATAACGGCCAATCAGTTTATGAATATGCTCACCGCGTCGCTTGACGAGATGAGATAACATGGATGGATCAGCAAAAAGCTCGGCATTTTGCCGAGCTCTCGCATGATAGAAGGGCCCGTAAAAATAAAACTACGAGGCTACTGCAAATTGGCCGTTGCATCTGAATCTTTCACATTGTGCTGCGGACGGGGCATTTCGTGAATCTGAGTTGTAATTCGGAAGGAAGTCATAAAGCTGAAGAGCAGGAAACATAACTGGAGAGATAAAGCCATCATTACCCCGGTAAATATCCCCCATTGAAACGTCTCGCTTAGGGCGATGAGAGCGCCGCTTAATCCAATGCTCAATCCGATGCTGAACGAATCAATGAATTGAAGCGTTGCGGATATCTCTCCTTCCTGCCCGGCCCGGGCATGCTGCAATGCAATCGCTCCCGTAGTCGGATTGGCTAATCCTACCCCAAATCCTGTAATGATTTGTGAAATCAATGCGATCGCAATCCCGCCGCCTGCATATCCGACGGCTGTGATCACGAGCGTAACCCCAACGATCATAATCAATATGCCGAAAATGACCCTCTTTTTTCTGCCATGACCATCATCCCGTTCATCGAGCTGCGATTGCAGCCACGCTGCGGCTGACCAGCTTAATGCTCCTGCGGCCACAATCAGACCTGCAAGCTCTTCCGATAAACCCTTCACTTCGGTTAGAGCCAATACAACGTAACTTTCAGTAGCAAAGTAGCAAGCAACGTACAATCCTCTCGAAACAATGGTTGCCGGCAACCCTCTTTTCACTGAGAAAGTGCCTTCTGGCAGCAGCTTGCGCAAGGGCTGAATCATGATGATAACGCCACCAGCGGCAAGCGCAATTCCTCTCCAATCGGATATAAATCCCAATCCGGTCAAGAGCAAGCCCGTTCCAAAGGCTAGCAGTATGGCGTATATTTCTTTATAGTTGCTTTTTTTAGCTGATCTGTTTTCAGTTTGTATGCTGCGAAAGGAAGGAAGCGTTAAGCATAGCGCTAGTGCAATCAAAGGAAGAACAATCCAGAAGACAAATCTCCAAGACAAATATGCAGCGATTAGTCCTGCCACATAGGGGCCGATTAATGCAGGCAGAACAAATGCGATTGAAAATGCAGCTAAAATTTTAGTTCTGAGTGAGTCTGGATAGCTTAATGTAACGCTGTAGTAAATACAAGTGATGAGCGCGCCTGCACCAAAGCCTTGAAAGGCTCTTCCCGCAATTAGCATATACATATGAATTGAAAGAGCCGCAATAATGATGCCTATAACGAAGATAATAAAAGATGCAATGATTGATTTGAAAGCGCCATGCTTGTCAATCTGTTGTCCCATGACCATGGTGCCTATGATTTGGGATAACAGAAAGGCACTGAATATCCATCCATATAAATGGATGCCATGCAAGCTTTGTGCCAGCTTAGGCGCGATCGTCGTAATGGCCAGCCCCTCAAATGCGACGGTTGTAAGGGCCAAAATAATACCGATTGTCAATGCCCTGTATTGAACTCCGAAAATCCCAATCTTTTTAAAGTTTGTTGTCGTTACACCTCCTAAAATATTTGCTGTGATGATAATAGCTATAGCAACTATTCAACTAAAAAAAGGTGCAGGAATCTCTCATTGCTTAACCGAAATGTCGAATGGATTCACCGCTTTAATAGATATGATCATAGTTGCTATGACCATTATAATCATAGCCATTAATGCTGTCAATAACGCTGAATTGGCGCATTATTCCCCTCCTCGGCATATGGTATAGGCAGATGCACAAAAATGATGAGAAGGTGAATGAAACATGTATCATTACCCGTATCAACCTCCTTACTGCCAGCCTTATTCTTATTACCCTTACCCCGTAACCGTTCTGCATCCTTATTCACAGATCCCGCCCATGAGGAGCATAACCGCGGCACCCCCGCCCGCGCCGGCACATGAGGAAATCCCGGAACCAGCCGCGAGAATAGAAAGGCCGCTTAGCTTTGTCCTGGTCCATGGCGCATGGGGAGACTCCAGCTATTGGAATATGACGGCCGAAAGACTGCGCAATACAGGCCACAAGGTGTATACCCCCAACCTGCCGGGACATGGCAAAGATCCGGACAAAGCAGCCACCCATGCCGATTACGTAGACGCCGTCGTTACCTTTATAACAGAAAGAAATTTGAACAATATCGTCCTCGTAGGCCATAGTTTTGGAGGCACGGTCATTTCCAAAGTGGCGGAACGGATTCCGAACCGCATTCGACGGCTCGTATTTATGGATGCGTTTGTCGTCGCGGACGGAAATAGCGCCGCGGACGAGATTCCGCCGCAAAGCAAAGCTTTATGGGCGGATCTCGCGAAAAAAACAAAATACAACACGATTATGCTGCCGTTTCCGATCTGGCGTGAAACGTTCATGAATACGGCGAGTCTCGATTTGGCCAAAAAGGTGTACAAGACGGTCACTCCCGAGCCGGCAGGCCCGTTGTTCGAGAAGCTCGATTTAACGAAATTCTACAGTTTCGACATCCCTAAAAGCTACTTCTACCTCACAGACGACACGGCGGTGCCGCAGGGCGAACAGTATGGGTGGCATCCCCACATGTCGAGCCGTCTCGGTCTATTCCGTCTAATTACGGCCAAGGGCGACCATATGACCCCTTTCCATACCAATCCAACGATGGTAGCCCAGAAGCTGGTCGAAGCAGGGCGAGATTAGAAGGCTTCCTGTGCCGGAGTTGGATGACCGACAGCTCCGGCGCGCTCAGCAAGCGGAGGGGCAAGCGGTCATGATTACCGAACACCTCATACTTGCCGAGCGGTGCTTCAATCTGGGCCAATAGATGCCGGGCTTCGTTCCTTTGCGAGCCATATTGATTGAAGTTGTCTATTAAGTCACCCGTAAACACCACGATATCCGGCTGTTCTCGATTGATGCGATTGACTAACGTTTGGAGTTGGTCATGAGTATAATCTTTTCCTAAGTGAACATCTGAGAATTGAAGGATTGTCTTTCCGTCGAAGCTAGAAGGAATGGCAGAGCTTTTTATATTTTGTCTGGTCACCGTTAAGGTTTTAGCCTCCATGTCATAGCTATAGACTAGTGTTCCTGCAATAAGCAGCACACCTGCCAACAATCCAATAAGCGTGCGGTTCCCGCGTTTAACGAGCGTGTATTTCGTGCGTTTAGCACGGATGTTATCGTTCATTTTAGTTTTTCACCTCACGCTTATCATAAGCTGGCTTTGTTACGCCAGTATGACAAGGATGACAAACAAAAAAGGCACCGCGGGTTCCAGACCGCAATGCCTTCCATAGGTGCAGGAAAATAAATAGACCTTCATGTCGAAGGCCCAAATAGATGTTGCATTATACTTGTTCCACGATGACAGCAACTCCGTGACCGCCGCCCACGCATAGGGCAGCGAGACCCGCTGCCGCCTGCCTTCGCTTCATTTCATGCAGCAACGTAACCAGAATGCGCGCTCCGCTAGCTCCAATCGGGTGTCCCAGCGCAATGGCGCCGCCGTTAACGTTCACGATTGCCGGATCAAGACCCAGTTCGCGCACTACCGCAATCGATTGGGCGGCGAAGGCTTCGTTTATTTCCGCCAAATCAATGTCTGATATTGACATTCCCGCCTTCTGCAAGGCCGCCTGCGCGGCGGAAACCGGTCCCATGCCCATCAACGAGGGATCAACGCCCGTTGAAGCGTAAGCCCGGATGCGTGCATGCACGGCGAGGCCGAGCTCCTGCGCCTTGCGCGCCGAGCAGACCACAACCGCTGCCGCCCCGTCATTGATGCCGGAAGCGTTCCCGGCCGTTACGGTGCCGTCTCGCCTGAACGCGGGCTTCAACCGTGCCAGCGTGTCCGTCGTTGCATCGGGTCGAGGGTGCTCATCCATTTCCATCATGCTTGCATGGCCCTTCCTGTCCCGCAGCGTAACACTGACGAGCTCGTCGGCAAATCGCCTCTCGTTCCAAGCCTGCTGCGCACGCTGCTGACTCGTTAAGGCAAACGCGTCTTGCTGTTCTCTCGTTATGTGATGCTTCTCTGCAACGTTTTCAGCCGTCAACCCCATATGAATGTCGCAAATGGAGCATGTTAGCCCGTCTTTTAAGATGCTATCCGCAACCGTCCCATCGCCCAGACGGTAGCCGGATCTGCCTTGCTGCAATAAGTAAGGCGCCAGCGACATATTTTCCATGCCGCCCGCAACGATCAGCTCGGCGTCACCGGCCTTGACGGCTTGCGCGGCCATGATGACCGCTTTCAGTCCCGATCCGCATATTTTATTGATCGTAACCGCCGGCACCTCATACGACAGGCCCGAGCGGACTGCTGCCAGACGGGCGGGACCTTGACCGAGACCGGCCTGCAGAACATTGCCCATCACGACCTCTTGCACCGACTCAATGGGGATCTCCGCTCGCTCCAGTGCTGCTTTTATGACCAATGCCCCCAGATCAACGGCGGGCACTTGACTCAATCCTCCCATGAATGCGCCAATCGGCGTTCGCACGGCGCTCGCAATGACGACGTCAGTCAGACAATCACCCCCACTTTTTTTAGCTAAACCGTTTCTCACGGGCTTGGCTAATCCCTATTAGACTTATTGTCCCTGTTATCCCCTTGCCTCATCTCCATCGTTGATGATCCGTTGGAGCGCTGCAATAAAGGCATGGTTCTCTTGCTCTGTGCCGATGGAAACGCGAATCGTGTCAGGATAACCGAGCGAGCTGCCAGAACGCACGATGACGCCTTGCGCGAGCAGAGCCTGAAAGACGTCATCCCCTGCTCTCCCCAGCTTCACCATCAAAAAGTTGGTATGCGAAGGGAAACAGGACAACCCCATGCGTGCCAACTCGTGCTGCAGCCCGCGTCTAGCCTCGGCATTGCGCCGCGCGCAGTCTTGCGCGAACGGAGCATCGTCCAATGATGCGATCGCCGCTGCCTGGGCCAACCGGTTCGAGTTAAACGGCTCTTTCACCTTCATAAGCTCCTGAACAACGGACGGGTGCATGATGCCGTAACCTACACGCAGCGCGGCGAGACCGTATATTTTGGAAAACGTGCGCAGAATGACCAGGTTCGGATGGCTGGCGAGCAGCGGAATGGTTTGCAAGTAATCGGTGTCCGATACATATTCGAAGTAAGCTTCATCGATGACGAGCAATATGTGAGGCGGCACCTCTTCGATAAAAGAAAGCAGCTCGCTGCGCCCGACAATCGTGCCCGTAGGATTGTTCGGATTGCAGACGAATATCATTTTGGTGTTCGTGCCGACAGCCTGCAGCATCCCGGCCAAATCGTGAACGCCGTCGATCATCGGCACCGTTACCGGCACGCCTCCCTCGATCCGCACGTTGGTCTCGTAACGAGAAAACGTGGCAACGCCCATGATCGCTTCATCGCCTGCGGAAATGTAGCTCCGCGTCAGCAAACGGATAAGCTCGTCAGAACCATTTCCAACCATGATGCGCTCCCGCTCGATCCCGAGGTGAACGGATAATTTCGCCGCCAGTTCGGGAGCCGTTCCTTCCGGATACAGGGCGGAATTATCCATTTCGCGAATGACGGCCCGTGTCGCCAGCTCCGAGCAGCCGTATGGATTTTCATTCGATGCCAGCTTGGCGATATCGGTAAGGCCGAACTCCCTTTTCACTTCTTCAATCGGCTTGCCGGGAACGTAAACGCCCAGATGTTCAATCTCTTTCCGGGTGGGAATCTTAACCGAAACATGCATGAGAACATCCTCCTATACATTAGTGCCATTACAACGAATTTGAGGGCCGCAGATCAGGGCTGACCGTAAAAGAAGCCTCGGTCTTTTGCCGAACCACTTCCACGCTGGCTCCCTGTTGGGTTTCCATTAATACCATGCCTTCTTCCGTGAAATCAAACACGGCCAAATCGGTGATTAACCGGTTGACGACCCGGCTGCCTGTTAACGGCAAGCTGCACCGGCGCTTGATTTTGGACTCCCCGTGCTTGTTCACATGTTCCATAATGACGACGATTCGCTTGGCGCCGCTCACCAGATCCATGGCGCCGCCCATGCCTTTAATCATTTTCCCGGGGATCATCCAGTTCGCCAGATCACCTTGCTCCGACACCTCCATTCCACCCAAGATGGCCACATCGATGTGACCTCCCCGGATCATGGCAAATGACTCGGCACTGTCGAAATAGGAAGCGCCTTTTACCGCGGTTACCGTTTCTTTGCCCGCATTGATCAGGTCCGGATCTTCGCTTCCTTCCAACGGATAAGGACCGATTCCGAGCAAGCCGTTCTCGGACTGCAGCATGACGCTGAAGTCCGGCGGAATTTCACCTGCGACGAGCGTTGGCATGCCGATTCCCAGATTCACGTTCATGCCGTCCGCTATTTCCAGCACGGCACGCTTGACGATGGCCAGACGAGCGTCACTCATCGCACTCCCCCCGTTTCCTGTGAGGCGGAGCGAAGAACCGTGTGCCGTTCGATCCGCTTCTCATATCCGGTTCCAAGCAGCAGCCGTTGCACGTAAATAGCCGGAGTATGAATATGATTCGGATCCAATTGTCCCGTCTCGACCATCTCCTCCACTTCGGCAATCGTAACTTTGCCTGCGGCCGCGGCCAGCGGGTTAAAGTTACGTGCGGTATTCCGGTAGATGAGATTGCCGAGCGCATCTGCCTTCCACGCTTTCACAAACGCAAAGTCGCCGACAATTGCTTCCTCCATAATGTATGTGCGGCCATTGAATTGTTTATGCTCTTTGCCTTCCGCAACCGAAGTGCCGACTCCCGTCGCCGTGTAAAAAGCGGGGATGCCCGCTCCGCCGGCCCGTATTCGTTCGGCCAGCGTGCCTTGCGGAACGAGTTCGACCTCGAGCTCCCCGCTCAGAAATTGACGTTCGAAGATTTTGTTCTCCCCGACATAAGAGGAGATCATCTTCTTAATCTGGTTATTGGCAAGCAGCAGGCCGAGCCCCCAATCATCGACCCCGCAGTTATTGCTGACGATGGTTAAATCCTTAACACCCTTGTCCCGCAGCGCCAATATCGCTTTTTCCGGGATTCCGCACAAGCCGAACCCACCGACAATCAAGGTAGCTCCGTCCCGAATGTCCTCAATGGCCTCTGCGGCAGATTGCACAACCTTCCCTTTGTTCATCGCATTCCGCCCCTTTCATCACACTTTACACGGTAGGCGTAGTTTCCGGCGGGGCTGCGCACCAGCTGTACATGTATCGGCTGTCCTCATACTGCAGCGCCTGCTTCACGACGCGAAGCGGGCGGAACGTGTCGATCATTACCGCAAGCTCCATCGTTTCTTTTTTTCCGATGCTGTCTTCGATCTTGCCAGGATGCGGGCCATGGGGAATTCCCGATGGATGCAAAGTGATCGACCCCTCCGTCACTCCCTTGCGGCTCATAAAGTTGCCTTTGACATAATACAACACTTCGTCGCTGTCTACATTGCTGTGAAAATAAGGGGCGGGAATCCCCTCCGGGTGGTAGTCGTATAGTCGAGGGACGAAGGAGCAGATGACAAAGTTGTTGCCTTCGAATGTCTGGTGAATCGGCGGCGGCATATGAATGCGTCCCGTAATCGGCTCGAAATCACCGATGTTAAAAATCCACGGATATAAATAACCGTCCCAGCCCACAACATCAAAAGGATGGTGATCGAAGGTATGTGAATGTATAAAGCCTCTTGATTTCGTTCTCACCTCGAACTCCCCGCACTCCAAATAGGTATCGAGCTTCTCGGGACCGCGAAAATCGCGTTCGCAGAAAGGGCTGTGCTCAAGCAGCTGTCCGTGCGGATTGCGGTAGCGTTTCGGCGTCGTGATCCAACTGTTCGTTTCCACTGCCAATAGCTTGGATACGCCTTCGTCCGGAATGACCCGGTAAATGGTTCCGATCGGAATGACAATATAATCACCCGGGCGGTAATGCAGCGTGCCGAACATCGTTTCGACGCGGCCTGTTCCTTCGTGCACGAACAAGAGCTCGTCCCCGTCTCCATTGCGGTAATAATAATCCATGGATTGGGCGGCATTCGCGACGGCGATAAGCACGTCTTCGTTGCCAAGCATATAGCGCCTTCCGTCAACGGCATCGCCCATATCCGCGCATCCGCCAGTCAGCAGATGACGATGACGCAGCGCCCCTTGTTCCTCGAATTCGATGTCGAACTTCGCGTGCACCTCCGCTTTGCTGACAGCCGTAGGCGGATGATGGTGATACAATATCGATTGGATGCCCGAAAATCCTTTCGTGCCCATCACTTGCTCGCGATACAAGGTGCCATCCGCCTTGCGGAACATCGTATGCCTTTTCTTCGGGATATCTCCCAACTGGCGATAAAAGGCCATGAATGAGTCCTCCTCTCTTCAATTCAGCTCCGGTCTGCCAAGCCGCGCCCCAACGATTCACCGATGGTGTTGCGGAGCACGCCCAGTCCCGTCACTTCCAGATCGACGACGTCTCCGGGCTCCAGCCAGCGATGCGCTTCCGTTCCCAGCTCCAGAATGCACCCCGTTCCGACCGTGCCCGACCCAATAATATCGCCGGGGTATAACGTTGCGTCTGCCGACGCCCTTGCTATCATCTCCCCGAAGGGATAATGGATATCGCGGAAGTTGCCGCGCGACAGCTCCACGCCATTGACGCGTGCCGTCATCGTCAGATCGTGCCGTTCACCCGCACGATACTCCTCCAATTCGTCTGCAGTGACAAGATACGGTCCAAGCGACGTAGCGAAATCCTTGCCTTTGGCCGGGCCAAGCCCCACCTTCACTTCTTCCCTTTGAATATCACGCGCGCTCCAGTCATTCATGATGCAATAGCCGAAAATGTGGGATTCCGCTTCGCTGGTCGCGATGTTCCTGCCTTCTTTTCCAATTACACAGGCAACCTCCAATTCATAATCCAACGAGGCCGTTGCCAGAGGCCTTCTCACCTGCTCACCCGGACCGACGATCGCCTGATGGTTGGAGAAATAAAAAACCGGGAACTTATACCATTCCGGCACGACATCCAGCCCCCGTCTTTGCCTTGCCGCTCTCACATGCGCTTCGAACGCATAGAAATCGCGGACGCTCGGCGGCTTCGGAAGCGGCGCGCGCAATGCAACGTCTGTCGCCGCATACACGGATTCATAGGCGGACCATTCCGCTGGGTCGTGGCCAAGACTCTCATCCATCCGAATTACTTCCTCCATATATCGTTCATGCTGGCGCACAAACTCCAACAAATCGCAAGGCAGCCTGCCTCCGCTTATGATATGCATATCAATAATGAATTGGTCCTTTATCCACCCGGAACGCGCTTCCCCTGAGCCGTTGTCAAACGTTACAAACTTCATAGGATTTTTCCATCCTCCGCTCAACGAGCTACTTTTTTCTTTCCAGCACGAACGTGTCGGACGCGGCGCGGGTGTACACGTGGCCTGCCATGCGGCCGACGGGAAGCAGCTTCTCGGTGTTGATTTTCCCGTCGGCGTACAGGTCGTCGCTAATATGCATGAGCTCCACTTTGCCAATGACCAGACTGCCTGCGCCCGGCTGTTCGCCGAAGGTAATGATATCGTGGAGAACGCATTCCATGTGGACGTCGCTTTCCTTCACCCGATAAGGACGAACGATTTCACTGGGGACCTTCGTCAGTCCCGCCGCTTCGAATTCATCCACGTCGGGACGATATTCGGCGGCAGTCTCGTTCATCGGCTCGACGATCCGTTCCCCGACAATGTTCACGACAAATTCGCCGGTCGCTTCGATATTGGCAAGCGTATCTTTTTTGCTTCCGTCCGTTCCCCGGCGCATCGGCGCGAAGCACACCATCAGCGGCTCCGCGCAAATGCCCGTAAAAAAGCTGAACGGAGCCAGATTGGCCGTGCCTTCCCCGTCTATCGTGGACACGAAAGCAATCGGACGCGGCAGGATGGAGCCGATTAACAATTTATATGCATCTTTCCAGTGCAGTTCGTGAGGTGCGATTTGCATGCGGATCTACTCCTTCCTGCAGCCGCCATGCTACAAGTTGCCGCGGCGTTCCTGCTCCCGTTCGATCGACTCGAACAGCGCTTTGAAGTTGCCTTCGCCAAAACCGACGGCTCCCTTGCGTTGAATAATCTCGAAAAACAGCGTTGGTCTATCGACAAGCGGCTTGGTGAAGATTTGCAGCAAATATCCTTCATCATCACGGTCTACTAAAATTTTCAACTCTTTCAATTTTTCGATGTCTTCATCAATGCGTCCTACCCGCTCTGTCAACATGTCGTAATAGGAATCCGGCGTGCTGAGGAACTCCACTCCGTTCTCGCGCAATTCCTTCACCGTCGTCACGATATCATTGGTAAGCAGAGCAAGATGCTGGACGCCCGGCCCGTTAAAGTACTCCAAGTACTCTTGGATTTGCGATTTGCGTTTGGCCGTCGCCGGCTCGTTGATCGGAAATTTGATTCTTCCGCCATTGTGCATCACTTTGGACATCAGAGCAGAGTATTCCGTACTAATGTCTTCATCATCGAAATGAATCATTTGTTTGAAGCCCATGACGTTTTCGTAGTAAGCGACCCATTCATCCATTTGCTCGACATTGCCAACGACATGATCGATGCCGATGAGTCCCGATGGCTGGAAAGGAAGGACATCCTCTACGGTCTGATAGCCAGGCAGGAACAAACCGCCATAATTGTCCCTTTCTATTAAGGTATGAATCGTATCGCCATAAGTGCCGATGACGGCCTTTTTTACCGTGCCGTGTTCGTCCGAATATTCGGCCGGCTCCATAATGCCGATTCCGCCACGTGATACCGCATCCTTGTAAGCCTTTTCAACATTATTGACCCGCAATGCGACATCCTTCACGCCATCGCCGTGCAATTTGGTGAATTCAGCAATCGGGTGGCTGTCGGAGAGAGCGCCAGATAGGACGAACCGGATTTTGTTCTGCTCCAGCACATACGACACTTGTTCCCGATTTCCTGTTTCCAAGCCGGAATAGGCAACAGGGCGAAACCCGTATCCCTTGACGAAGAAGTGCATCGCTTGTTTTGCATTTCCCACATAAAATTCGATGTAATCAATGTCTTGAATCGGAAATACTTCTTGCACCGTTTGCTCAGTTATCGCTTGTTTTTTCATGGTACATCCTCCTACTTGGCATCATTGGCTTCTTGCCACTGAAAGTATATGACGAATACCAAAATCTAGCAAAAGCGTGCTCGAACGCGAACTAGCTCAATCGCAGATGCGCATAAACGGATTGGTACATACACGCATGAGAACACTATCGCAGGTCTGCTTAAATACATTGTTGCATTACAGCATGACAATTCCATAAATGTGAATATTTTTTGAACAAATAGAAGGAGATTGGCCGCCGTTGTCAAAAGAAAGATGTATGCTCATTCGTGGCATCCATTTCTAATTTTGGAGTTGATATGACGTTATGCATGCCAATCGATCAGGCGACCCGACGATCGAGCAATTGCTCGGGGTGATTATGAAGTTGCAAAGCATGGATGAGTGTTACGATTTTCTTGAGGACTTGACGACTCCGAAGGAGCTGCAGACGTTATCCCAGCGGCTCGAAGTCGCCAAGATGCTGTTGAACGGCAGCACCTATATGGAAATTGAGGCGGAAACCGGCGCGAGCACAGCCATCATTTCACGCGTCAAACGAAGCCTGCAACATGGCAATGGCAGCTACCAGCTCATGCTGAGCCGGCTGGAACAGGAATAAACCCGGAGCGCAAAGCGTTCCGGGACTTGGCGATCAGCTTTATTCGATGTTGAACGCCCCCTTGAACAGCTTCGATTAAGAAGGGGGCGTCAAAAAGTCCTTATGCCCACTCACCCCATTATTCAGAAAATTGCGAACCCCATCGCACTACCCTTTAGCAGAGTTCAACCACTACTATGGGTGGCTCTTTCACGTCCCCCCCTCATATTGTCATACCACTCAGACTACTCAGATCTTACTGAATCTTCCATCTGCTGGATTGCAGCACGCTTTCCATAGTTTCCGCACACGCAAAAGCGACCATCTGAATACAGATGATCTCAAATTCGTATGATCGAATAGCGCCACATCCGGTGCAACATCGCTCGGCTCGACTCCATTCACACATCGCTAAAGCGTTCTATCCTCGTATTGCTCTTTAACAAAATTAAGCGTATACAATAATGTAGACGCTACCTAAGTGATGGACTGCTTCGTTGAAATACGGCAACCTCCACGTACACGACAAGTTAGGAAAAAGAACCTGCAGTCAAGCAGCAAGGGACATCCTTCCCCTCGTTCTTCCGTAACGTCTCCATGCTAATGCTGTAAATGTATTCATGGACAGGCACTGTTCCGTTAACCGCTCCCAAATGGATATTTGTTGCGAGTCGAGATTGCGGCGGTAGCAGAATTCGTCCAAATAAGCTTGCAAATAGGTCCCGCCCAAGCCGTGAAACGTCTTATTTATCCAAGCTTGAGCATGATCGGCGATACAACGAAGCACATCCGGCCGGCGAAAACGGAAATGGTGCTTCATGATGTCAATCTTGCTTGCAGATACGTGCTGTGAGATAAAAGCCTTCTGCCCCGCACTCAAAAGGCTCTTGCCGGACGACAAGTGCTTGCGCAATACTTGCTTCATCTTCACATAGTTGGGGGTGTTATCCGGGTTCATGGAGGCGGCAATTAGATACGGATGCTCCTTCGGGTGCAGCTCAAATAAAGGAGTATGCTTCGCCCCATAGTAGGTCAAAGCGGCACGAACGTCATGATCTAGCGGTCGCTCGGCATCGGCAGTGCCCATGACGGCTCTAAGCTTATGCAGTATCGCCCAAGCTGTCTTGTACGTTACTTGGAGGATAGTGCTTAGCTTCACCGCATTAATCCCCTCTTCGGTTCTTGAAATAAGCCAAATGGCAGCCAACCACTTTCTGAGAGCCGTATGGCTCCCTTCCATCACGGTGCCGGCAATTAGAGAGCATTGATGACGGCAGGAGCGGCATTCATATAGCGGCAGCCTGCGCGAACGAATCGTATACGCCTCCCCATGGCTGCAGCGAGGGCAGACGAAGCCGTCAGGCCACTTTCTCCGAAATATCTCTTCTACGCATCTATCCTCAGAATGAAAATACGCCAATAACTCCTCCAAGCTCTCAAATGACATCCGCCCCGTCAAATTTCCCACCCCTCCTCAATACAAGAACAAATGTTCGAATATTGAAAATTATAACAAACTAACAGTAAGGTTTCAAGGGGTTCATATCTTATCTCCATCTATCACTACGCAATCTGAATGATTGGGAGAGTGAACAAAAGCTCAATTTAACCATCGTTCCTTTGCCCAACCAGTCCAAGCTCCAGAAGGAGCCTCTCATCATTCAAGTCCACACCGGTAAGACGGCTATGGCTTCGCTTTGAGAAAAACACAAAATAGGCATCGCGTCTTCCCGACCCGATGCCTTCACCATGATTCTAAGCATACTTGCAATGAACTTATAACCTCGTTCGCTGCTTGTCACACCCAAGTCATGAAATGAGTATTGATAACCTGAATTTGATTGCGTTCGGCCCATTTGAGCAGTTCTTGAGTATGCTTGGCGTCAACGAACTTAAAACAACATTTGATTGGAATCGCTTTCTTTCCTTTGAGCTGTAAGCCGAAAGCAGCATTTTTGAAGCCCTTTACTTTAATCATTTCAATTTGACTGGCATCCAGTTGAGTCCCGTTAACGGTTATCGTGTCGGACCCCTCTCGTATTTCCAAAGTGCGCTTGCCAAACCTTACGTATGCCTCAATCAAGAGGGAAGCAACCAGTATCCCCAGAACGGCCGCCTGCATGAAGAACAGCACTGGAAATGTCCGCTCGGCCATCATGGCCACCTGAAGCATCGCTGCACTAAATAATACGGATACCGCCATGACCTCTTTCGTTCGCGTAGGATATTTAATTTGAACCTTCATTTTCATATCCGCCCCATTCTGATTCATTTACAGATTGATACAGGTGAACCGTCGTTCCTTATTATACCATTTTCATTAACAATTTTGACACATTATTTTCACATAATAGACAATTATTCATCTGGATATCTATGCTCGTTGTGATTTTAACGAAAAAAAAGACCCAGCAAGCTACTAAGAACCGCTGGATCTAAACAAATTCGATATTTATTGTTTTCTTCAGGGCTTGTTACGCTCCCGAAATCGTTAGCGACTTTACTTTAAGCGATGGTGAATTGCACTTGCCTGTAAAGCGCAAATCCTTGCCGATTTGTTCGACTTCATTTAGCACATTAAATAAATTGCCGGACACGGTAATCTGATTGACGGGCCGCTGCACTTTCCCGTTTTCAATCAAGAAGCCGATGCAAGACAGCGAAAACTCACCCGAGATCGCATTGGTGCCCGCATGCAGCCCCTGAAGCTGCACGATCATGACTCCGCGATCGGTATTTGCAATCATTTCCTCCAAAGAGGCTGTGCCTGGCTCCACATATAAGTTATGCGGTGAAATTCCGATTTTGCCGCGATAGCCGCCTTTAGAGGCATGCCCTGTTGAATCGATTCCCGACTTTTTCGCTGTCTTCCCGTTATGCAAAAAGGTAAGCAGCTTGCCCTCTTTTATAATTTCATTGCGCCGCGTCGCGTGTCCTTCCGCATCAAAGGCGCATTGAGCAGGAACGTGCGGCATCAGCGGATCGTCCACGAGCGTAATATTGCTGCCGGCTACCTGTTCGCCCAGCTTTCCTTTTAGCCGAGAAAAATCCTTATCTACCGCTTCCGCTGAAAAAATAGAGGTGTAGGCGTTGAGTAGGGTACTCGCGGCATCATGCCGGAAAATAACCGGATAGTTATCCGAAGCTATCGTATCAGCGTTCAGCTTGGATACGGCTTCGCCTGCCGCTCTGCGTGCGATATCCGCAAAATTGATTTCATCAAAGTCTTGCAGTGAAAAATCGTACCACTCGCCCGTTGTTGTGTCGCCTGCCTCTCTGGCTACGACAGAGAGGCTGCCCACTGCTGAGCTGTACTTGGCCCGGCAGTCCAGCCCCTGCGTATTGGCGATCAGGACCTCGCTCTCGGAGATCGTTACAGTCGAGCTGCGCACCATAGCGATGCGCGTATCCGCTTTCGCGGCGACCGACTCCATCTCAAAGGCGGCATCAATCAACGTTTGTGGAGCAACGTGAGCCAGACGTTCCGAGTAGGTGGATAATTCGGGATAGCTTGGGGAGCCTGCGAACAGTTCATCATTTTCTTTGCTCTCCATCACTTCCGCATTGTTGCGCGCTTCGCGGATTAAATAGTTAATCGCCCTCTCATCGATCTGTTCGGAATAAGCATACCCCATTTTTCCGTCGAATTCACCGCGAAACGACAAGCCGCCGCTCTCCTTAATCGTATACGCGTCAATTTCTCCTTTTGACACCCGTACCGTCGTAGAACGGACTTGCTCATAATAAATTTCCATATTGGAACAGCCTGTCTCTCTTCCTTTTGCAAATAAACGCTGTTGAAATTGTGCAACGTCCATGGCTTACTCCCCCTTTCTGCCGCCTACGGTCATTTCAGACACCCGTATCATCGGTTGGCCGCAGTTCACCGGAATGCTGCCGCTCAATGAACCGCACATGCCTTGCCCGTGATCCAAATTGTTGCCGACCATATCGATTTTTTGCAGCGTATCAATCCCTTTCCCGATTAACGTCGCACCTTTAACCGGCTCTTCTATCTTCCCGTTGCGCACGATATATCCTTCATTAACGGCGAAGTTGAATTCACCGGTCGCTGTATTGACGGATCCGCCGCCCATATACTTCGCATACAGCCCGTATTCGGTGTTGGCGATAATCTCCTCTGGCGTGGAGTCTCCCGCAGCAATAAACGTATTGTTCATGCGCGAGGTAGGCGCGAATTGATAGGACTGTCGCCGGCCGGAACCGGTAGAGGCCATTCCCATTTTGAGTCCGCCCAATTTGTCGATCAAGTAGCTCTTTAAAATCCCATTCTCAATCAGCACATTGCGCTGCGTGGGAGCTCCCTCATCATCAATGTGTAGCGATCCCCAAGCATTCGGTATCGTCCCATCGTCAATCGCCGTCACGAGCGGCGATGCTACCTGCTCGCCCAGCTTGTCTGCGAATACCGAAGCCTTCTTCGCCACGGCTGTCGCTTCCAATCCATGCCCGCACGCCTCATGGAAAATGACACCGCCGAAGCCGTTGTCGATAATGACCGGCAGCTTGCCGCTTGGCGCGTATTGGGCATTAACCATCGTCGACGCGATACGGGCTGCTTCCCTGGCATAATGGTCATTGTCCATGGTCTCGACGAACTCCATGCCGGCGTATGCGCCAGGCGCCAAATAGCCGGATTGCTTCGTTGCGCCTGCTTCTGCAATGGCATTGAACCCCATGCGTGTATAGGTGCGGCAGTCTTCGACAAGCAAGCCTTCAGAGTTGGCAATGCAGACGTTTTGAACCGAATCTGTTAACGTGATGGACGTTTGCGCGATGATCGGACTATAATCTTTCGCTGCGGAATGGGCGCGTCTCATCCACTCTATTTTGCGGGCTTTGGCGACGTCGTTAGGATTGAATAGAATGACATGCCGATTCGGAATCGTCGTTCTACGCAAATCAATCGTTATATCCTTCGCCTGTCCGCGAATCGCTTGGGCCGCGGATCTCGCGACTTTAATCAGATTGTCCTCGCCGCAATCGTTCGTATAGGCATATACGGCGAATAAACCATTAATGATGCGAATGCCTACGCCAAAATCTCGGCCAGAGAGGGCGCTCTCCACATGGCCCCCGATCATGCCCAAGCTGTTGGCTGTTTTATCTTCCATAAACACTTCCGCGAAATCTCCGCCAGTTGCCAGTGCGGCCGTCAACATATTCTCGATTAACGCTGTATGCAGCATCTTCGTCCTCCCAGCTTAATGATGATTATGTGTTGGAACATATGTATGTTCAGTAAAACAAGTAATTTCAACAAAATGATTTCTTTCGTAAAATCGCTTCGCATGCATCCTCATTGACGCTATTTCTGTTCACCCCTTCCCTAGCTCATGTACATGTGTACATATATCTCTATAACTTTTCGGTATAAACTTTGGTATTCCTTCATACTTGGTTAACATTTCAGACCCAATTCCCCTAATTGGTTCCGGGCAGTTTCGTTTACAAATGCTAGGTTACTATAATCAATCGTTAGATGGGAGGTTCGGTAACGGTACAACGCAGGCCGTACGCCACTTTCAACGCGATTACGGGTTGACAGCGGATGGCATTGCCGGCCCGCAGACGTGGCGGGTGTTGAAGCGGGTATCGGTCAATGCCGATGAACTGACCATGTTGGCCCGCACCGTGCACGGCGAAGCGCGCGGCGAACCATATACCGGTAAAGTGGCGGTTGCGGCGGTTGTATTGAATCGCATGCAGTCTCCCCTGTTCCCCGACTCTGTAGCCGGCGTCATTTTTCAACCGCGGGCATTTACGGCGGTTGACGATGCCCAGTACTGGTTGGAGCCCGATAAGTCCGCCTATGCTGCGGCATGGGATGCCGTGCGCGGCTGGGATCCGACCAACGGCGCGCTCTACTATTTCAACCCGGATACAGCCACTTCCGCGTGGATCTGGACCCGTCAGCAGACGGGCAAAATCGGCCAACACATCTTCGCCGTTTAAGTGCGATTATATATGATTCCGCATCTCTCATAGCGGATTAGCGGATACATCCTCTTGTCTTGGGGCAGGCAGGTCCGAGTCATTGACGGACTTGTCTGCCCCCGTCCTTTCATGTTCAAGGTTGTCTGTTCTGTTTCTTTTACCTTACGTACATCATCCCGGTCGGATCCTGCACAATAACTTGTCCCTTAACGGGAATGATTCGTTTCATGTAAGAATACATATCTCTTGAAGGCCTATTATTTAGCCTTAGCCGATGTAAAATGACAATCTAACAAAGGAGTGATTGCGCTTTGTCACGGGTTCAAATCAGTCCGAAGGTAGAAGCGTTTTTGCAAGGCACCAAGAAGCTGTACATCAATGGAGAATGGGTCGAGTCCGTCCAGAACAACGTATTCTCATCCATCAATCCAGCCACGGGGGAAGTGCTCGCGGTTGTGTCCGAAGCGCGGGAGGAAGATGTGGACAGAGCGGTTCAAGCCGCCCGCCATGCATTTGACCAAGGAGAATGGTCGAAGATGAGCACGGCGGATCGCAGCCGCCTCATCTATAAGCTGGCCGACTTAATCGAAGCGAACAAGCAAGAGCTGGCCGAGCTGGAAACGCTGGATAACGGCAAACCGCTGCGGGAAACGTTAGCGGCCGATCTCCCCCTGACCATCGAGCATTTCCGTTATTATGCCGGTTGGGCCACTAAAATTGTCGGACAAACCATTCCTACTGCAGGCAACTTCCTCACCTACACGAGGCATGAGGCCGTCGGGGTCGTCGGTCAGATCATACCGTGGAACTTCCCGCTTCTCATGGCGGCTTGGAAGCTGGGCGCCGCCCTTGCCACCGGCTGCACCGTCGTCCTGAAGCCGGCGGAGCAGACGCCGTTGTCCGCCTTGTACCTGGCTCAACTGACACAGGAAGCAGGATTCCCGCAAGGCGTCATCAACGTCATCCCGGGCTTCGGGGAGACGGCGGGCGCTCCGCTCGTGCGGCATCCGCAAGTCGATAAGATCGCCTTCACCGGCTCTACTATCGTCGGCAAATCCATCATGCGGCAAGCTGCGGACACCGTCAAAAAAGTGACGCTTGAACTGGGCGGAAAATCGCCGAACATCATCCTCCCAGACGCCGATCTGTCCCGAGCGGTGCCTGGCGCCTTGCGCGGCATTACGTTCAACCAAGGGCAGGTGTGCTCGGCAGGCTCTCGGCTCTACGTGCAGAAGAAATTGTACGACAACGTGGTTGCAGATTTGGTGTCGGAGGCGCAGCGCATCCGAGTGGGCACCGGCCTTGATATGGATACGGAGATGGGGCCGCTCGTATCGTCCGAGCAGCATGACGTTGTGAAGCGTTATATCGAAGCAGGGAAAGCGGCAGGCGCGGAATTGGTGACCGGCGGCAGAGTCCCGCGCGAGCAAGGCTACTTCGTCGAACCGACGATATTCGCGCACGTCGATCCGAAGATGACGATCGCCCGCGAAGAAATCTTCGGGCCTGTAGTAGCGGCAATGCCTTATGATACGCTCGATGATCTGATTGAACAAGCCAACCATTCAGATTACGGTCTGGCTGCGGGCGTGTGGACGCAAAATCTGAAGCAGGCCCATTATCTTGCAAACAAGCTGAAGGCGGGCACCGTCTGGGTGAACTGCTACAACGTGTTCGATGCGGCCGCACCATTCGGCGGGTATAAGCAATCGGGCCTTGGCCGGGAAATGGGCTCTTACGCGCTTGACAACTATACCGAAGTGAAGGCCGTGTGGGTGAATTTGGACTAGTCGCTCCCCTTATTCCACCTTCACATGAATGCGGGATATGGCATTATAGCCATATCCTTTTTTATTCCAGCTTGCTGCCGCGGGCTGGATGTTTCCATACGAATCTCTCGCTCTGCATAGAATCGTGAACTCGCCTTGTCGAGAGGCGTCCCATCTATAAGTCCACAGGATCCAGGCATAGGGCTGGTTGGGCATTCGATGCAGGTCCGCTCTGACCCAGCTTTCCCCGCCATTCAGGCTAAGCTCGACGCCGGTAATGAATCCCGTACCCGTCCATGCGATTCCGCAGATTTGGATGGTTCCAGTGTCAAGCAGACTCCAGTCCGTAGGGAATTGAATGATGGAGTTGACATGGACCAACGTAACGGGAACCTTCTCATCACCGCTGTCCGCCGGCTCGGGCTCATACACATAATCGACAACCTGAAAAGGCCCGGTGAAGCGCGCATCGAGGACGGTAATGCTCCGCAGCCATTTGACCGAGGCCATCGCGTACCATTGCGGAACAATCAGTCTTAGCGGATACCCGTGCTTGTAAGGAATCGGCTGTCCGTTAAGCTCATAGGCGACTAACGTATCCGGATGCAATGCCTTATCGATCGAAAGGCTGCGGGCATACGGATATGTGCCTGCCATGTCCGTTCTGGTCCCGCTATCGCGTCCCGCGAACACAACCTCCCTGGCCGTCGGCTTCAAGCCAGCTTCATTCAGCAAGTCTTTTAATGGGACTCCTTTCCACATCCCCTGGCTTATCGCTCCCTCCTCCCACTGGATTCCGTACACCTTGGGTTTGAAGCGCGCCCGTTTGTTGCCGCTGCACTCCAACGCAACGGCTATCTCTTTAGACGGCATGCTTAACAAATCCCGATAATGGAACGTCATCGGGTTCCGGACTTCTCCGTCAATCGTAACCGCCAAGGATTCCTCCGACAACACGGGATAAGGGAAATGATTTCTTATATAAAAGAAGCGCTCCGGCGTAACGGCTGCGAGCGAAAAAAAATGGATCGGGCTTTCCTGATTTTCCGGCATTAAGGACCGGGTAATAAGATGCGGCTCGATGTGCGGCCAGCGCAAAGCAATCACCTTCCAAATATATATGGGTAGTGTTCATGTATATAGACTTGAGGTCTTGTTTCATTCGTAAAAAAAAAGACACCCGTGTCCGAGGTTCCCCGCGGACAGAGTGCCCAGCCAGCTACTATTGCATGACTCTCATTTCCCAAAATTGTCCCTTTTCATTAATAAAAGCAGTGACCGTCGGCTGACCCTTTTTCGTAAACGTATATTCCCAATCCTTGACTTTCACTTCATAGCCGGTCAGATCCAGATCGAAATGCTTTTTCGCCATCGGTTTGGCGGCGCTGATCGCCTTCTCCTTCGTGTAATACGGTTTGGCGAACGCTTTCTGAATATCTTTCGGCGCATAAAATTTGTTCAGCAGCTTATCATAGGTGACAGAGCTCGGCTTCCCCGACGAACTGTCGATCCCGACACGGGATCCAGCCTGATCCTGAAAATCGATCGTCTTGTTGAAATGATTGAAATCGTAGTGGCTGACATGAACCTGCTTGCGCAGCTTGGAGGCGCCCGGCAGCTTCTTCATCGCTTCTTCCGCCGCTTTGACGATTTTTTGGTCGACTTGATCGGACGTTGTCAGTTTCCCCATAGAACTGACCTTTCTTGTCTTTGGATCGATGTTGCCATAGTAATCGTCGTCCTCTGTTTCTCCGCCGGAAAAGCTAAACGTTTCAAGTCCCCGATCATCTTTCGAGTAAGAACTAAAGTTAGGGGGCGTGAATTCACCCTTTAGTTCAAGCAGCCCCCACTTTTCTTGGATATCTGCCTGTAAAGCTTTATCCAACTCCTCGAACTTATAGGTTCTGTTTGCGGACATACCTTTAATTTCTCCGGTTTGCTTGTCAACATTTACATGATGCCCATGCCCGGAAGTCAGCGTCCACTCGCCCTTGTCGGTACCGACACCGCTTTCTCCCGTTATGCTGACTAATTTCACTTCTTGTCCCGGGTCGAACTTCTGCAGCGCCTGAGTCGCCTTTTCGATAATTTTCGAATCCAGCTTCTCGAAGGCTTGCTTGAACCGCTCGGTCATCTGCTCTAGCTCTTTCTCGATCTCTGCCTGACTGGCCGCATGAGCAGGCGCATGTCCGGGAAGCAGCGGGAAAGCGGACAGCAGCAGTCCGGCAATAACGGTGGTTGCAATCATTGTTTTGTACGTTTTCATTTGATTATTCCTCCTTGTGGCAATTGCCTATTCCCTCATTAGATTGGGCAACCCTTCCTCCGGTTCCCTGTCAAACTTGATATTTTTACACGGATTTTCATTCGCTTTGCATTTATTTGATTTATTCTTGGTGTAATCTCGGCCCGTTTTCGCATCACAAAGGGCCCTGGGACAGTTGCCTGTCTCAGGGCCCGGTTCATAATCAATAAGCACGCAGGATGTGGAGCATATAATCTTTTCGGTTCAACGGATTGTAGTCCGCCCGCTTTCTCGTTGGATATTCGCCCTCTATTTTTTCAAATCCGCACGGGTTCGCCATAAACGTGCCTTCGCCTTCCGTGAACGAGTGTAGACTCCGTTTGAAATCCTCCGTCGCTGCCACTGGGATCGTCCCTGTCAACAGCCACGAATCTTTACGCTGAACCGGTTCCTTGAATATGGCCTTCAGCCCCGACAAGTTATGCATCGCACGGCTCAACGCATGATCGGGAACGCTCAGTTCGAACTCGTTAATCGGTTCATAGACGTCAGTGCCTGCTTGGGACAGCGCCCCCATTAACACAAGCGGCGTTAACTTTCTGAAGTCGCCGGCTACCGTTACCGGACTGCAATACCCCGTATGCGTCAACGTAACGGCAATATCAGTAACCTCCCACCCGTACAAGCCTTGTGCCAAGGCAGCATATACGCTATCTTCGATAGCCTTGTGAAACGCCAAGGGCAGCGAACCAAGCTCAACGCCTAATTTATAGGTCACGCCGCTTCCAGCAACGCCTGGCTCCACGATAAAGCCTACCGTAGCATAAAATGGATTGTCTGCCGCTCCCATCACTTCTGCTGCCTGTCCCGTTCCTTTTGGCTTTTCGATACAGACGATTCTGGTCTCTGAAAACGTGGCGTCCAACCTATATTTTTCCTTAAGAGTCGTCTCAATCACTTCTTTTTGCACTTCTCCGAACAGGCGGACATAGATCTCATGATGGAAGCCATCCTTCCATACTTCGATTAGCGGATCCTCTTCTGACAGGTCGGTGAGAGCTTGATATAGCCGCTGCTCCTGTTCCTTTTGCTTAGATTCGATGCGTGTTTCCATCTGCGGGGCAGCGAAATGGATGTCTTTGATTTTGTCTGACCGCTCACCTACAACGTCCCCGATTTTAATGTGCTTCAATCCCCATACTTTGCAAAAATCTCCGGCTTCCACTATTTGTGACGGAATGGACTTCCCTTGATTGAATAGGTGCAGCTTTTTAATTTTGTCTGCGTGCATTTCGAACGCGCCGTCCTTGTTTTTCCGGCTTACATTCACATATTCTCTTACGCTCATGCTTCCTGAAAATACTCTGACGTAAGCGATCCATTCACCCGAATGTTCCTTTTCCAGTTTAAAGACGACCCCTGATAAAGGCTCGCCATCTCCGGCTTCATTCACTGGAAACAGCTCTTCGACCCCTGCCAACAGCTCGGAAACGCCAATGCCAGTCATGGCAGATCCAAAAAAGATCGGATAAAGCTTCGCTTCCCTAATGTGCCGCATCAAGACTCGTTTTACTTGTTCTTCCGTTACTTGCTCCCCGTTCACGCAAGACTCAAGCAAAGCTTCATCATTCCATGCAGCCAACTCGATGCATTGCTCCATAAAATCTGGATCCGTCTCATTGTTAAAGCGGTGTTCAACAATGAACGCCTGCTTCGTGCCGATGTTTTCAGCCTTGTATAAAGGTATTACGTTTGCTGCCAGTTTTTCTCGAATGCACTTCGTGATCCCGTCAGATTGCGCTCCGCTCCGGTCTATCTTGTTTACGAACAGTATCGTTGGAATTTGCAGCTTCCTTAACACCGACATTAATATTTTGGTCTGGGCCTGAATCCCTTCTACAGCCGATATGACCAGAACCGCTCCGTCCAGGACGCTGAAAGACCGCTCCACTTCCGCAATGAAGTCCGCATGTCCAGGCGTATCTATAAGATTGATCTTTAGACCGTTCACGAAAAACGAAACGACGGACGCCTTGATCGTGATCCCTCTTCTTCTTTCCAGCTCCATAGAATCGGTTTGCGTATTCCCTTTATCGACCCGGCCAACTTCATCTATAACATTCGTCACATACAATAAACGTTCAGTCAGGCTCGTCTTGCCTGCGTCTACATGCGCAACAATCCCTATATTCATTGTTTTCATAAATTAAAATCCTCATTTCTCCGTTCATAATAATCTCCTCTCGTGTTATGTTGCATTGCCGCATTCCAATCACGCTCCAATCCGTAATAGTAAACCCATTATATAACAACTTCTATCTATATGTCATAAGCGACTGCGGCGGGACCCTTACAATCATGTAAGAGTTCTATCACTTAATTAAATGTTTTCCTCAGGCACAACCCGGTATAATGGAATCAAACAATACAATACAAAAGGTGATGACATGAAACGAAGTATCGCAATGCTTGTTATTTTAATCGTATTGGCATCCATTTTAACCGGCTGCAACTTTAACCGCATGGGGAAAGATATTTATTATGTGCAGATTACAATGGATGGACAAAAGGAAGAGACAACAACCGATAAGGATACATTCACAACTTATAAATATGCTCTGCCTGCCTATGACGAAGAAGGAAATGAAAAAACAATGGAATTTACGGCCCAAAAAAACTTGCGCAAAGAGGCGTTTTTGCGTGTGTACTACTTAAGCAAGAAAGGCGTAACCTCTTGGGAGGAAGTGGAGAAGGATGAGCTGCCTGCAAAAGCGAAAGAGAAGCTTGATTCGGAATAGTTGGAAGAATGACAAAGAGACAGTGTGAGTCTACTCTGTCAGAGAGTATGTCCAACTGTCTCTTTTCTGTACGGAACAAGATGAAGCTCCTATTTATTTCGGCGGAAGGAAAGATTTCAAATAATTTTCGATATCGGCCTCTGCTGTCTCCAGAAGCCCGCCCAGCAGGTTTTTTATTTTGTGCAGTGATTCGATTTTTGCTTCCAGCTGGCGTATTTTGTTGCTAACGACTTCCTTGAGCGCGTCTATTTCCATTTCCGAGCTTAAAACTTGCAACGTTTCTTTAATTTCCTTTAAGGAATATCCAAGTGATTTCGCATCCTTAATAAACTTGATTTTCACCAAATAATCTTCCGTGTATGTTCGGTATCCGTTGGCCGCTCGTATTGGCTTGGGCAGTACTCCTTCATTCTCGTAATAACGGATCGTTTCCGGCTTCAATCCGGTGCGCTTGGCTAGTTCGCTGCGCGTCATTGTTTTCATTTCATCTGCTCCTTGTTCATTCCATGAAAATTCCTTTTATAGGAGACACGCTTTAAGAAACTAAACATATAGGCGTCCAGGCGTTCTCTCATCAACTCATTCGTTAAGCCGGTCACCCCGAACGCTGTCCAGCCCGGATGCGTCAGCCACCGGGACACTGAACAGCATGGCTAGATCCACTCTGCAATGGCCCACATCGATTCCGGAAGCTCGTGTTCAGAAGCCAGCACCATTGGCAATCCTTTCATTGAATCCAACTTATCATCAACGCGTCTGTTTGTCATCCGATGCTGTCACGGTCGTTCCCGTGACAAAGCGGTCCAGATGGTTCAGTGGCAAAAACTGTTGATGTATCGAATCGAAGTACAAGTTTGACGAATAACGCCAAGGGGCCGCCAGACATCCAGTCCGGCGGCCCCTTGTCTCTATTTTATTGGGGCAGATCTAAGTTACCTGTCAAGCTTTCCTGTCAAGGTTGTTCGACAAGGGTTTTTCCAGACTGTCCATACATTCCTGCATAATAGCTTCCGTTCTCAAGCAAGCTGTGGTGGGTGCCTTGTTCCACAACGGTTCCTTGCTTCATGACAAATATCAAATCGGCGTTCTCGACCGTAGTAAGACGATGGGCAATCAAGATGGTCGTGCGTCCCTTCATGAGTTGATTCAAAGCTTGCTGAACCCAATATTCCGATTCGGCATCAAGGGCCGATGTCGCCTCATCGAGCAGCAAAATAGGAGCGTTCTTAAGCAATGCCCGGGCAATCGCAATCCGCTGCCGCTGCCCGCCTGACAAAGACGCCCCTCGTTCCCCCACTTGCGTCTGGTACTGCTCAGGCAACTCATGAATAAAATTGTGGGCATAAGCAGCCTGAGCCGCGGCAATCACTTCCTCCTGCGAAGCTTGCGGATTGCCGTAACGGATATTGTCTTCAATCGTTCCGCTGAACAAGAAGGCTTCCTGCGGCACGTAAGCAATTCGTTGACGAATCTCTTCCAAGGTATAATGTCCGAACGGCTTGCCCTGAATTCGAATTTCGCCGCTGTCAATCGGATAAAAGCCGAGCAGCAATTTGATCAAGGTGCTCTTCCCGCTGCCGCTTGCACCGACGATAGCCGCCACTTGCCCCGGTTGTACTTGCAAGGATACCTTGCATATGACCGGGCTTCCGGATGAATAAGAAAACTCAACGTCATCCAACTCTACCATGGTCTCCGTCACACGGGCGCCGGTCTCGCTTCCAATTCGTTGCGGCTCCTCCTGCTCCTCCAGCATTTCTTGAATCCGCTGCGCTCCTGCCAATGAATTTTGAATCAATGACATGGTTGTTCCAATATTCATGAAGGAATGCGTCAAATGAATTTGCAAGACGGCCAGGGCCGCAACAGCCCCCATGCCAATGATGCCATAGCTATACAACAAGCTGCCAATGACAATGATTCCGCAAAACGTTATGTAGCTTACAAAATGATTGACGGCTGCCAGCACGCCTTTTTTGTGGGCGATGCGGCGGGAAAGCTGCGTCAGCTTCTCGTTCATGGCTCCATACTGAGCATATACCGGACTAATGTGGAACAATTTCACGAGCTGGATGCCCGCAATAAAGTCTGCAAATTTCTCTGTCAGTTTGGCTATAAAATGAAGTGATTGATCATACATCGCGCGAACGGTGCGCACAAAACGAGTGCTAATATAAAAGGAAACGAGCAAAATCAAAAGGGAAGCGCAAGCAAACTGCCAATGAGTGATAAACATCATAATGATGGATCCAACGCTAATCATGATATCCAGCAGCAGCGCAAAAAAGATTCCGCAATACGTCACTTCCAGGGTGGATACGTCGTTATTTATCCGCGACAGGAAATCTCCATTATGCGTCCGCTCCAAATGATCGGCCCGAAGCTTGCACAGCTTATGATAGAGACGTTCCCTGATGTCGACGATCGTCAGTTCCACGCTGCGTCGGAACAAGTAGGTGAATCCGGGCGAAATCAGGTTCAACAGCAAGATGGAGCCTCCCAAAATATATAGCGCCTGAAACATTAGGGAAGTATCTCTCGACCCTGCAAAATCTACCAAGCTCTGGACAACCAAGGTGAATGACAGGATAAATAAGGTGTTAACGAGCCCGCCTGCAATCATGCCAACATAATACTCAACCTTGCGTCGTGTGCTCATAAAGTCCATCATATACTTGATTTCTTTCACATAAGCTAACATCCCGGCGGTTTTCACGTATAGGCCACCTCCTTGCTTCCCGTTCGATCCGTTTCGAATTCTTGATAGTACAAGCGGGCATAAGAGCCCTTTTTCTCCAGCAGCTTCGCATGATCCCCTACCTCTTCGATCTGCCCGTCCTCCATGACCCAGATCTCATCCGCATTCTGAATGGTAGACAGCCGATGCGCAATGACGATGGTCGTTCTGTCCTTCATAAGAACGTTCAACGCTTCCTGAACCAGTGATTCCGACTCCGTGTCCAATGCGGAAGTGGGCTCGTCCAACAGCAGGATGGGCGCATCCTTGAGCAGTGCGCGCGCAATGGTGATACGCTGTCGCTGTCCGCCGGACAGCAGCGCTCCCCGTTCCCCCACGTCGGTCTGATATCCTTCCGGCAGCTCCATAATAAAGGAGTGCGCGTTGGCTGATTTTGCAGCTTCGATCACTTCATCCATCGAGGCATTCTCCCGCCCGTAAGCAATATTATCTGCAATCGTTCCGCTGAACAAATAGGAATCTTGGGTAACGACGGACAAATGGGAACGCAGCTCCTTCGGATTGCAGTCGCGGATTGATTGGCCAAATACCTCTATCTTCCCGCCATCAGCCTGCAGCGGATAAAATCCGCAGAGCAGTTTTATTACGGTGCTCTTCCCCCCGCCACTGGCTCCAACCAACGCTACAGTCTGCCCTTCCGCTACCGTGAAGCTCAAATTGCGCAACAGAGGGGAACCGCTATTCTCGTATGCGAAATTGACGTTGTGAAACGCAATGGGAGGCTGAGCTGTTCTGACTATGCAATGTCCTTCTTCATTCTCGATGGGTTCATTCATAATCTGGGCCGCTCGTTTTAAAGCACCGGTCATCTCGAACGTGTTCGTAATGAGCGTCGGGATGCTCTGCAATGGCTCCAAACACAAATTCAGCAAGTAAAGAAAGGCAATCAGTTCTCCCGTGCTGAACAATCCTTTCGATATCAAATAACTTCCGTATAGGATTGCGAATACGACGGGACTTATCATGAGCGTGAACAGCACGGGAGTGACTATTGCCTCGCGTTTATTTACGGCCAACCTCTTTTTCAGCGTCAGCAGAAGCAGGGATTGATACGATCGGAACAGGATTCCCTGCAGCAAATAGCTTTTGACCAGCGGCATGCCGCTCAATGTATCCTGTAAAATGACATTCATCTGGCCCATGTTTTCCTGTGCTTCTTCCGTGAGACGCTGCAGCTGCTTGCCTACCCATTGCGAGACGAGCAAGGAAACGGGAACAAGCAACAGGCTGAACAGCACAAGCTCCCATCGGATCCACAGCAAATAGCCAAAGCAGCCAATAAAAAGCAGGGGATGATAAAACCATTCCGCCACATCGCGAATCATAAATTGATTGATGATCTGGAGGTCATTGGTTACCCTTGACACCATATCGCCCGAGTGTTGCTTTTCCAAATAATGAACAGGCAATTTGCCGATGCGCTTCATCATCTGGTTGCGAAGATCCCTCATGGTTTGAGCGCTGCTTTTTTCGATACCGTACACCATGAAATATTTCGCGGGAACTCCAATTGCAATGACGATAAATATGGTATATACAATGCGGGTGACCAACTGCCCATCCCCGTTGCCGGCATTGGTCGTTAATTGTTCGATTAAGCTGCCGGTCCATATTTCAATAATCGCGGCCGCAACGGCAGAGATGATTCCGACGATCATCCAGCCCATATGGGGTTTCACGAATGACGATAACCAGCGGGCTGATTTCCATAGGGTCAACGCATCTTTTCGTTTTCGGAGTACCACTCATTTGTCTCCCCTTTAAACCATAGTCGTGACGGAACTCCCCAACGAACCGCCTGCATCATCAACATGCGCAGGTGTGCAGGCGGTATATGAGGATGACATGTATTATAGGTTACGTGTTACAAGCAACAATCGCTGCTATCGCGACAGCACCTCGTGGACGCCGCGCGTTTGCTCGATGATTTGATGGACGACCGCTTGAATCACTTTCACGTTTTGCTCTATGAATCCAGGAAGCAGCACATCCTCATGGACACCAATGAGTCGATGCTCGCAATAGGCTTGCCGGGTTGCCCCATCCCATAACGCAGAAGTGACATTATCCGGTCTGTCTGCATCGGAATCCTCCGCAATTAATGCATGAATATTCGCCTCAACCGCGCCCGTATTCACGAGCTGAGATCCGTACGTCCAGTACGCGCGCATCTTATGCTTGACCCGTTCGCGAATCAGAGGATTGCTGAGCAGCTGCATCTCCTGTTCACCCACCGCTTCAAGCATTTGATCGATATCGCTTTCGAACTCGTCCACCGTTTGAGCGGCCAGCTTCCGCGAGGAGTCGAGCATAATAATATCCGATACGCGGTACCCTCTCTTTTCCATTGCTTTGGCAATTTCGAATGTCAGATTGCCTCCCAACGAATATCCGAGCAGCACATAAGGGGACTGAGACTGAATGGCGACGGCCGCGTCCACATACCGGTCCAGCATATCCTCATAAGATTCGGCATCATCAATGAAATCAATTCCGTATAGGATGCAGCTGTTTTCCATTTGCTTCGCCAGCTCCAAGTAACTTAACCCATACCCGAAGCCGGGAGGCAAGCAAAATACGTTTACAAGACCATTTTCATTTAATTTCGTGAACTGGCTGCTGCTTTTCTCCTCGTACTCGGCTTTTACGATCTCATAGGCCATCGCTTCCACTGTCGGGCGCTGAAACACGTTATGGAGAGCGATTTCCGCGCCCAATTCGATGTAGATTCGGTGTATCAGCTGCATCAAGCTAATCGAGTGTCCGCCCAACTCAAAGAAATTGTCATGAACGCCGATTTTCTCGAGGCCCAGCACCTCCTGCCAGATCTGTGCCAACTGAGCTTCCTGCTTCGTGCGCGGAGCCACATATTCCGTCCCTGTCATCAAGTGATCCTCAGGCGCAGGCAGCGCCTTGCGGTCTACCTTACCGTTAGGTGTCAGAGGCATCCGATCCAGTTGAACGAAGTGCAGCGGAATCATGTACCCTGGAAGATCTTGCGCCAGGATGCCTCTCAGCTCGTTGGCCGGCAGCGGTCGCTCCGCCACGTAGTAGGCGCATAACCGCTTCTCTCCACTGTCGGATTCCCGGGCCAACACGGTCGCCTCCTGAATGGGCTGCACTTTCAATAAATGCGTTTCTATCTCGCCGAGCTCAATCCGGTAGCCGCGTATTTTCACCTGATCGTCAAGCCGCCCCACGTACTCGATGGTCCCATCCGGCAGCCATCTTGCCAGGTCGCCCGTCCGGTACATCCGCTCCCTCGGCGCGAATGGATTGTCGACGAACTTCGCTGCCGTCAATTCGGGACGGTTCAAGTAGCCTCGGGCCAGTCCGTCTCCTGCTATGCACAGCTCCCCAGCCACTCCGATCGGCTGCAGATCGTTCTGAGCATTGACGATATAAATGGTCGTGTTGCTGATCGGGCGTCCGATCGGAACGGTCACGGCATCCTCTGCCACTTCATTCACATCGTGGCATGTGGCAAATACCGTGCTCTCCGTCGGCCCGTACACATGCTTGATTTTGCCCGGTCCTAGCTGATGGAACGCTTTGCGGACGTGAGAGATGGATACGCGCTCCCCGCCGAACAAAATGGTGCGGATATGGCGCAAGCAGTCTGCCTTCATATCGATGAGGATGTTGAAGAACGCCGTTGTGATGAACATTACCGAAATGCGCTCGCGTTCGATCAGGCCTGCCAACTTTCCTACCTCCAACAGCGTCTCTTGCGGAATGAGGACCAGCTTGGCTCCATTTAACAAAGCACCGTATATATCAAAGGTCGATCCGTCGAAAGCATAATTCGATAGCTGCAGCACGTTGTCCCGTTCGCTAAAGTCAATGTAGCTCGTACCTTGCACGACCCGCACGATGTTGCGGTGAGTCGTCAAATTCCCTTTTGGCTTGCCTGTCGTTCCCGACGTATAAATGACATAGGCCAAGTCGGCAGGACCGTTATTCTGTTCCAGATTCGAATCGTCCGCACTATAAGAGCACTCGTCATCCAACAGGACGAACGAGGCTTGCACCGGGATTCTCGACTGCAGTTTATGTTGCGTCAGGATGATTTTGGCCCCGGAGTCCTCCAGCATGTAACGGACGCGCTCTTCCGGATATTCGGGGTCGATCGGCACGTACGCTCCTCCGGCCTTTAGAATCGCCAGAATTCCAACTATCATTTCCAGAGAACGTTCAGCCATAAGACCTACCAAGCGATCGGCTTGCACTCCCTTGGTTCGAAAAGTCCTTGCCAATCGGTTCGCCCGCCCGTTCAATTCGCGGTACGTCAACCGCTCGTCCCCGTACGCAATTGCCGCCGCGTCAGGAGTCCGTTCAACCTGCTCCTCGAATAGGTGCTGAATCGTCTTCTCGCGCGGATATTTCGTCTCCGTGTCATTGAACACCCCGATCATCTCTTTTCTTTCTTGTGCGGTCATCATGTTCAATGATGAAAGTGGCACGCGGGGGTCATGTGCAATTGATTTAAGCAACTGCTTGAAATGCAGCGTCATCCGCTCCACGGTATTGCGTTTGTACAAAGCGGTTGCATACACCATGCTGCATAGGATGCCTTCTTCCCCTTCCTCGGCATGGAAAGTCAGGTCGAACTTCGCCGTTATATGTTCATTCGGATATGATTTTAATTGGAGGCCTTCGATTTCGATGTCCCCCTGCTCTGTATTCTCGAGACTGAACATCGTATCGAACAGTGGATTCCGGCTTAAGTCCCGCGATACGCGCACCTTTTCTACCAGATCCTCGAATGGATAGTCCTGATTCTCGAAGGCGCCCAAGGTTGTTTCTTTCACTTCCTCCAGGTACGACACAAATGCCTTCTCGCTTGCGGGATAATTGCGAGTCGCCAATGTGTTGACGAACATCCCGATGAGCGGCTCGAGATCGCCATGGCTTCTGCCCGCAATCGGCGTCCCCACGATGATGTCTTCCTGTCCCGTATACTTATGCAGCAGCGCAGTGTAGGCTGCCAGCAGCACCATGTACAAGGTGGAACCCGAGTCTGACGCCAGTCGGCGCAATTGTTCGCTCAGATACGGATCGATCGTGAATAACACGGCGTCTCCATCAAATTTTTGAACAGCGGGGCGCACATAATCAGTCGGCAGCTCCAGCACCGGCAATTCTCCTTGTAAACGCTCCAGCCAGTACGCTTCCTGACGCCGCAACTGCCCGCTGCGATCTTCAGATTGCTGCCATACTGCATAATCCTTATACTGAATGCGGAGCGGCTGCAAATCCTCGCCCGCATAGAGCCGGGCGAACTCATCCACCAATATCCCCATCGTAACGCCATCTGAAATGATATGATGCATATCGAACATCAGAATATGCCGCTCTCGCTCTATTTCGATAAGTCCTACCCGCAATAGAGGCGGCAGCTTCAGATCGAAGCTGCGGATAAAGCGCTGTACGATCTTCTCTGCTTCTCCTTCGTCCGCCTGCGCGTACTCCACTGTCAAGCCTGTATCCCGATATATCCGCTGGACCGGTTCTCCGTTCACCATCTCGAAGCCGGTGCGCAGCGCCTCGTGCCGCGCAATCAGCTGCTGGAAAGCCCCCTCGAATCTAGTGCGTTCCAGCGGTCCTTCGAGGGTGAGAACTCCCGGCATGTTGTAGCTCAGCTCGGCCCCTTCCAATTGGCTCACGATATACAGTCGTTTCTGGGCCGAAGACAACGGGTAGACATCTCTTTCCTCAGCCAGCGGGATCACGGCATATTCCTGCTTTTTCATCCCGGCTATCATTTCGGCCAGCTCCTCAATTGTCGGGTACCTGAACACATCCCGCAGTGGCAGATTGATGTGCATTTCCTTGAACACCTTGCTGGCCAAGGTCGTCGCGCGCAAGGAGTGTCCGCCCAAATCGAAGAAATTATCCTTCACGCTAACGTCCGTCAGACCCAGCACCTCTTGCCAGATTCGGGCCAGCTGCGCTTCCAGCGGCGTGCGCGGAGCTACGAATTCCGCTCCGGTATGCGCGCTTCCTTCCGGAGCCGGCAACGCTTTGCGGTCGATTTTGCCGTTCGGCGTCAACGGCAGCCGCTCCAGCTGGACGAAATACGATGGGATCATATACCCGGGAAGTTCTGCGGCCAATGCTCTCCGCAGCTCGCTCACCGTCAGCTCGCGTTCGGCGACGAAGTACGCGCACAATGATTTCTGCCCGCTAACGTCTTCCCGCGCGACGACAACCGTTTCACGGATGAACGGCGTTTTTAGCAGTTGGGACTCCACCTCCCCGATCTCGATCCGGTAGCCCCGGATCTTCACTTGATGATCGATCCGCCCCAAATATTCGACGTTGCCGTCCGGGAGCCACCGAGCCAAGTCGCCTGTCCGGTACATTCGCTCGCCCGGAGCGAACGGATTGTCGACGAATTTCTCCGCCGTCAGGTCCGGCCGCTTCCAATACCCCCGGCCTACGCAAGGTCCGCCGATATACAGCTCGCCCGTTATCCCCACCGGCAGCAAAGAATGGTGTTCGTCCAGAATGTACATCGTCACGCCCGGCAGAGGTTTGCCGATTGGCACCGTCCGCAGCCCTTCCGTGCTCGCCTGCTCGAAGTAGCAGGCATCGATGGTCGTCTCCGTTACCCCGTAGCTGTTGATGATCCTCATGTGCGAACCGAATCGTTCCAGCAGCTTCTGGAATTCTTCCTTCGGGCAATGATCCGCCCCCACGACTGCCAGCTTCATGCTGCTGATGTCCAGCTTGTTCTCGTATACATATTCCATCAGCGGAATGGCGAGCGACGGAGTGACATCGAACATCTGAATCCGATGCTTGCGAATAAGCTCATAAATTTCAGCCGGGTTCGCCCTCGAATCCTCCGGACATAGAATAAGTTCTCCCCCATGCAGCAGCGCGCGGATCAGGTCTCCCGAGAAGACGTCGAATGAAAAGCTCGCCCATTGCATCCAGCGCATGCTCTCTTCCTGCAAGCCGTATTCGCGATCCCACGCGGCCGCCAAGACTGCCATCTGTCTGTGCTCGATCATGACCCCTTTCGGCTTGCCTGTCGTTCCCGAGGTATAGATGACATAGCTCAGATGCTCCGGCTGATTCACCGGCTCCAGATTGGAACCGTCTGCGTCGTAGAACGCTTCTTCATCCAGCATGATCCTTCTGCCGGAGAATGCGGCCCGCGCTTGCAGATGACGCTGGGCCAGCAGCACTTGCGCGTTCGAATCGTCCAGCATATAGTGAATCCGGTCCTCTGGATACTGCGGATCGATCGGCACATAGGCGCCGCCGGATTTCAAGATGGCCATAATGCCCACGATCATCTCCAGCGAGCGATCGGCCATGATGCCCACCAGCTGTTCGGGCTTCACGCCCTCCGCCCGCAGCGTGCGCGCCAGACCGTTCGCCCGTTCGTTCAGCTCCCGGTACGTCAGCTGCTTGTCCTCATGCACGACCGCAATCCGATCCGGTGTGCGCTCCACCTGCTCCTCGAACAGTTCCGGCACCGTGTTCTGCTGCGAACGCCCTGCCTCCGCATCGTTGAACACGTGCCGAATCTGCTCCTCTTCCTCTTCCGTGAGCATGCGGAGCGAGGCCAGCCGCGCCTCCGGCTCGTGCGCAACGGCTTCAAGCAGCCGCCCGAAATGCTTCGCCATTCGTTCTATCGATTCCGGTCGGTATAACGCGGTGGCGTATTCCAGACTGCACGTCATCCCTTCCGCGCCTTCCGCCACGTCCAGGCTCAGGTCGAATTTCGCCACTTTGTATTCAGCCGGGTACGGCTTCAAGCGAAGCCCTGCGAGCTCGAAATCCTTGTCGTCCATATTCTGCAAAGCAAACATCGTATCGAACAGCGGATTGCGGCTCAAATCTCGCGTGACCTGCAGCTTTTCCACCAGTTCCTCGAACGGGTAATCCTGATTCTCGAAGGCCCCCAAGCTCGTTTCTTTCACTTCCTCCAAGTATTCCAGGAACGTCTTCGAGCCGGACGGATAACTCCGGATCGCCAGCGTATTGACGAACATGCCGATAAGCGGCTGCAAATCGCCGTGCGTTCTGCCCGCGTTCGGCGTCCCCACGATTATGTCTTCCTGGCCTGTATACTTATGAAGCAGAATCGTATAGGCAGCAAGCAGCACCATGTACAAGGTCGTTCCGCTCTCGGCCGCGACCCCGCGCAGCGCTTCGCTGAGCCCGGGATCGATCGCGAATTCGAAGGTATCCCCTTCATAGCTCTGGACGGAAGGACGCGCATAATCCGCCGGCAGCTCCAGCACGGGAAGCTCTCCGCCAAACGCCTGCAGCCAATAACTCTCCTGCCGCTTCATGAGCTCCTGCTGCGGCTCGGACTGCTGCCATGCGGCATAATCCTTGTACTGAATGCGCAGCGGCGGCAGTTCCTCGCCGCCGTACAAGCGGACGAATTCCTCCACCACAATTCCCATCGACACGCCGTCGGAGATAATATGATGCATGTCGTACATCAGAATATGCCGATCCTGGCTCAGCTCGATCAGCCCCACTCGCAGAAGCGGCGGCTTCTCCAGATCGAACGGGCGAATAAAGGAACGGACGGCGGCATCGGCTTCTTCTTCGCTCGCCTGCATCATCTCCACTGCGAAATTCACTTCGCGGCATACACGCTGCACCGGCTCGCCATTCACCATTTCAAAGCCGGTGCGCAGCGTTTCGTGGCGCCCAATCAAGCTGCGGAACGCCTCCTCGAATCGGCTCCGGTCGACCTCTCCTTCGAGGAGCATCACCCCCGGCATGTTGTAGCTCTCCTCCGCGCCTTCCAGCTGATGCAAAATGTACAGCCGCTTTTGCGCCGAAGATACCGGGTACCAATCCCTTTCATCCAGCAGCGGAATCTGTCTGTATTCCTGCCGTTCCATCCCGTCAATGAAACGCGCCAGCTCTTCAATCGTAGGATGGCGGAAGATGTCCCGCAGCAGCAGGCTGACATTCATCTCCTTATGCAGCTTCCCGGCGAGCGTCGTCGCACGCAAAGAGTGTCCGCCAATCTCGAAGAAACTGTCCTTCACGCTGACCTTCTCGAGTCCGAGCACCTCTTGCCACAGTTGCGCCAGCTTGGACTCCAGCGGCGTCCGCGGCGCGACATGCTCTTTTCCGGTCATGATGAGTCCTTCCGGCTCCGGCAACGCTCTGCGATCGACCTTTCCGTTCGGCGTCAGCGGCATCTGATCGACCTGCACAAAGTGTGTCGGGATCATATAGGCCGGCAGTTCTTGCGACAGCGCTGCCCGCAGATCACCGGCCATCAGCTCTGCATGCGCTGTATAGTACGCGCACAACATCTTCTGGCCGCTTTCGTCTGGCCGCGCGATTACGACTGCGTCGAGCACAGATTCCACTTTCAACAGATGCGCTTCTACCTCGCCAAGCTCAATCCGGTAACCGCGAATTTTCACTTGATCATCGATTCGTCCCACGAATTCGAGCGTTCCATCCGGCAGCCATCTCGCCAGATCGCCTGTGCGGTAGAGCCGCGTTCCCGGCACGAAGGGGCTGTCCACGAACTTCTCCGCCGTCAGCTCCGGACGATTCCAGTACCCTTGGGCCAGTCCGTCTCCTCCGGCGTGCAACTCGCCGACCACGCCGACCGGAAGCAGCTTGCCTGCGCGATCCAGCACGTACACTTTCGTATTGGCGATCGGGCGTCCGATCGGAATGGAGAGCCGCTCCGTATCGGCGGCCGAAATCTCGTGGCAGCAGGTGAAGGTCGTATTTTCCGTCGGACCATACCCGTTCACCAGACGAATGTCCGGATACCGCTCCAGAACTTTTTTGGCATGGGTCTTCGAGACGACGTCTCCTCCCACCAATAATTGCTGGACTCCTTGCAAGGCTTGGAGTTGATTCTCGACCATCACATGGAAGAGTCCCGCCGTTAACCACAGGATCGTCACTTGATGCTGCTCAATGGCCTCTGTCCATTCAGTCAACGATACATTCCCCGGAGGCAAAATGGCCAGCGCAGCTCCATTCAGCAAGCTGCCCCAAATCTCGAACGTTGCCGCATCGAACGATATCGTCGAGCCCTGCAGAAATACGTCCTTGCTGCTAATGTCCACATAATTGGCAGCGGCAACGAGCCGTACCACCCCTCGATGCGTGACGCAGACTCCTTTCGGAATTCCCGTCGATCCGGACGTATAGATAATGTAGGCCACATCGTCCGCGGTCCCTGCCGCATCCGTCAAGTTCGGCCAGCTTCCTTCCAGAGCCGTCTCGGCCGCTGCATCGAGCAGGACGGAATCGATGCTGTTCGGCATGCTGGTCTGCAGATGCGCCTGCGTGAGCAGCACGCTGATTGCTGTATCTTCCAGCATGGCGTTAATCCGTTCCTCCGGATAGGAAGGATCGATTGGAACGTATGCCCCGCCTGCTTTGAGGATTCCCAGCAGTCCGATCACCATCTCCAGGGATCTCTCTGCGCTGATGCCAACCAATGTGCCTCGTGCTACACCTCGCTCCCGCAGGAGATGGGCAATGCGATTGGCAGCGGCATTCAGCTCTGCATAGGTCAACCGTTTGTCCTCGAATAGCGCCGCCACCGCATCCGGCATTCGTTCCGCCTGCTCCTCGAACAGCTGGTGGATTGTCTTCTGACGCGGATATTCCGCTGCTGTATCGTTCAGAATGGCAAGCAGATGATGCTGCTCGTGCTCGGACAGAAGCTCCACTTTTCCGATTTCAAGCTCCGGTTGAAACAATACGACCGACAGCAGGCGGAAGAGGTGTTCGATCATCGATTCGACATAGTCCGGACGGTATCGATTCTCATCAAAGCTCATGCGTAATTGGATGCGGTCATTTACGAAGTCAAATTGAAATGCGGCTTCTGCGGCTGCAATTTGTTCCAATGAAGCAGTATGTATGTTTGTATAGGAAACGAGTGTATTGACGATAGGAAGTCCTTGGGGATTCACTTGCAAATTCAATTGCCGAAACATTTTACGGAAAGGAAGATGCTGATGCTCAAGCGCCTCGCTGACTGACGCTTTGATTTGCCCTAACAACGATTTGAACGTGCTTTCACTGTTCACATTATTTTTAATCACCAGAAAATCATGGATAGGCGGATGCTCCCCATGTAACGCCGTATATGCAGGCATACCTACCAACACATTTTCGCGATTAGTATATTTATAGAGCAAACTTGTCACGCCTGCCAATACGATCATGTACACGGCCATATCCGATCCGTTCGCCAGGGTGATGATTCTTTGTGACAACTCAGGCGGCAGTGTGCGATTCATGACGCTCATGGTGTTTACGCGTCCCCTGTTGTTATCGGAGGAATTGCTGTATGGCAGAATGCTTATGCTGTCTTCGGAATCAAATTTCTCGTTCCAATAAGCCTCTTCCTTATCAAACACCGACTTCATTCGTAAACATCCCCTATCCTACTGTTTTTATTGAAAAAGACCGGGAGTGTGCGGGCCGAATTAGATCGAACGCACACTCCTGGATCCATGTGCTTGTTTAGTCCGTCTGAAATCGTCTAGAATGCAAACTCTATCGTTTCAATAGAACGCTGATTGTTAACGGATTGCTCATTGCACTTGATATCGCGTAACCGAATGTGGGGGTCTTCGGCGATTTGAGCCAGCACAAGCAGGAAGTCTCTCATGATCTTCTGAATCATGGCAGCCTTGAACAATCTCGTGCCGTATTGGAAGCCTCCCTTAATTACATCATTGTCTTCAGAAACGAACAGCGTGAGATCGAATTTCGCATCGATCGGATTGTCAAGCGCATAAGGAGACAAGGTTAGAGCTTCCAATCGCGCCTCATGGTCCTCTGTATTTTGCATGACAAACATCGTGTCGAACACCGGATTCCGGTTTGCGGCCCATTGCACATTCAGGCGTTCCACCAGTTCCTCGAATGGATAATCTTGATGCTCGAAGGCGCCCAAGGCCGTGTCCTTCACTTCCTCCAGATAGGACAGGAAGGTCTTGTCTCCAGCCGGCTGATTGCGAATGGCCAATGTGTTGACAAACATCCCGATGAGCGGCTCCAAATCCGCATGCCCTCTTCCCGCAACAGGAGTTCCCACGATGATGTCTTCCTGTCCGCTGTATTTGGAAAGCAGCACGGTATACGCAGACAATAGCACCATGTATAGCGTGCTTTCGCGATTCGACGCAAGCTGGCTCAACCGTTGGGTAAGAACAGCGTCGACTTCGAACTCGATCTGCGCTCCTTCGAAGCTGCGGACGGCAGGCCGATCGTAATCGGTCGGCAGTTCGACAACCGGCAATTCCCCGGCCAGCTTCTCCAGCCAATACGCTTCCTGGCGTTTCATGTGCTCGCTGTGCACTCCGGACTGCTGCCACACCGCGTAATCCTTGTATTGAATGCGGAGCGGCGCCCGCTCCTCGCCCGCATACAACCGTGCGAACTCGCTCACCAGATTCCCCATGGAAGCACCGTCGGAAATAATGTGATGCATGTCGAACATCAAAATATGACGCTCTCGTTCCAATTCCACCAGCCCGACACGGAGCAGAGGCGGCTTCTTCAAATCAAACGCGCGGATGAAGCGGCGAATGAGCTGCTCGGCTTCTTGCTCGGAAGCGGCCTTCCGGTGCTCCACGGCAAACGTCACGTTGCGGTGAACCCGCTGCACCGGCTCGCCGTCTGCCATTTCGAAGCCGGTGCGCAGCGTCTCATGCCGAGAAACCAGCTTCAAGAATGCCAATTCAAAGCGCTCGCGATCCAACGTTCCTTCGAGGGACACTATTCCCGGCATGTTGTAGCTCAGATCTGCCCCTTCCAATTGGCTCACGATATACAGCCGTTTCTGGGCCGATGACAACGGGTAGACGTCTCGTTCTTCAGCCAGCGGGATCGCGGCGTACTCCTGCTTGTCCATTCCAGCTATCAGCCCGGCCATCTCCTCGATTGTCGGGCACCGGAACACGTCCCGCAGCGGCAGATTCACGTTCATTTCTTTGAACACCTTGCTAGCCAACGTCGTCGCGCGCAAGGAGTGCCCGCCGAGGTCGAAGAAATTGTCCTTCACGCCAACGTTCGGCAGACCCAGCACCTCTTGCCAGATTCGGGCCAGCTGCGCTTCCTGCGGCGTGCGCGGCGCTACGAATTCCGCTCCGGTATGCAGGCTGCCTTCCGGCTCCGGCAGCGCTCTGCGGTCGATCTTGCCGTTCTGCGTCAACGGCATCCGGTCCAGCTGCACGAAATAAGACGGAATCATGTATCCCGGCAGCTCCTGAGACAAGGCCCCTCTCAGCTCCGCCGCCGACAGCGGACGCTCCGCCACGAAGTACGCGCACAGCTGCTTCTGTCCTCCGTCATCTTCCCGGGCCATGACGGTCGCTTCCTGCACGGATTCCACGCTCAAGAGCTGCGACTCCACTTCGCCGAGCTCAATCCGGAACCCGCGAATTTTCACCTGGTGGTCGCCGCGGCCCACATATTCGATGGTGCCGTCCGGCAACCACCGCGCCACATCTCCCGTCTTGTACATGCGCTCGCCCGGCGCGAACGGGTTGGCGATGAATTTCTCGTCCGTCAGTTCTTGGCGTCCCCAGTATCCGCGCCCTACGCTATCTCCTGATACATAAAGCTCCCCGGCGATGCCAATCGGCTGCAGTTCCAGCTTGCCGTTCAAGATGTAGATCGCCGTGTTCGCGATTGGCGCGCCGATTGGCGGCAGCCCGACCGCGATATCGTCCGGCTCCATCGTATAAGCGGTAACCACATGCGTTTCCGACGGGCCATAATGATTGTGCAGGCTGATGCGAAGCCGCTGCAGGCACGCTTGGACCTGCGGCGTGACGACGAGCTGCTCCCCGGCGGTAATAATGTGTCTGACACAGCCTGGGAAGCGTTCTGCCCATTCCGGCTCGGCGAAGATGAATTTCAGGAACGCGACCGGAAGATACAGCACCTCGATCTCGTTGTCGTGAATCCATGTGAACAATTGCGCCGGATCTTTGCGAGCATCGTTCGGAATCAAGCACAGGCAGCCCCCGAACAGCAGTGCGGAGAACATCTCCTGATAGCACACATCGAAGCTGTTCGACGCATACTGCAAGATGCGTGACGGAAGAGGAATGCTCGTTCCGGCCTGCTCGTAATGCAGCAAATTGATCAAATTGCGCTGCTCCAGCATGACACCCTTCGGATTGCCCGTCGTGCCGGACGTGTAGATGATATATAGCAGATTCGACGAGACGCTCTCATTCGGCAAGTTCCCATCGAGCCCTTGATAGAGGGCTGCATCGTGAATGTCTATCTTTTCCGCCTCGGCCGGAATCACCTCGAACCAGGCCTGCTCCGTCAATGTCAGCTTAGCGCCGCTGTCCTCCAGCATGTAACGGATGCGCATCTCCGGATATTCCGGGTCAATCGGGACGAACGTTCCGCCCGCCTTGAGAACGGCCAATACACTTACGACCATGGCGATCGAACGCTCGACCATGATTCCCACGGGCCGTTCCGATCCGACACCTCTGTCCCGCAGCACCCAAGCCAGCTGATTCGCCTTCCGGTTCAGCTCCCGGTATGTCAGCTGCTCGTCACCGAAAGCGACGGCTGGCGCATCCGGCGTTCGGTCCGCCTGCTCCTCGAACAGCTGATGGATGGTCTTCTCGCGCGGATAGTCCATGTCCGTCGCGTTGAAAATATTTTGTATCCGAGCCTGTTCCTCGGCAGTCACCATCTGCAGCGAAGCAAGACTAGCACTCGGGTTTCCGGCCACGGCATCGATTAGCTTCGCAAAGTGGCCCGCCATCCGTTCCACCGTCTCGCGCTCGTATAGCTCGGTAGCATATTCGATGCTGCACGCGATCTCCTCTTCCGCTTCCTCGGCCTGGAACGTCAAGTCAAACTTCGACACGGTATGCTCGCTCTGATAGTTCGCGATATGCAGCCCGTTGATATTCATCTCGCCCTGCTCCGCATTTTGTAAAATAAACATCGTGTCAAAAATCGGATTCCGGCTCATATCCCGCGTGACCTGCACGTTCTCCACCAGATCTTCGAACGGATAGTTCTGATTCTCATAGGCGCCCAAGGTCGTGTCTTTAACCTCCTCCAGATAAGAGAGGAACGTTTTCTCGCCCGCCGGGTAGTTGCGAATGGCCAGCGTGTTGACGAACATCCCGATGAGCGGCTGCACATCTCCATGGTTTCTGCTTGCGATCGGCGTGCCTACGATGATGTCTTCCTGGCCCGTATATTTGTGCAGCAGTGTTGTGTAGGCCGCCAATAGCACCATATACAACGTTGCGCCGCTCTCGGAACCGATCTGCCGCAATGCAGCGCATTGGTCCCGGCCGATAACGAATTGCAGGATATCTCCCCGGAAGCTTTGAACGGCAGGCCGTACATGGTCCGTTGGCATTTCCAGCACCGGCAGCTCTCCGCCAAGCGCCTGCAGCCAATAGGCTTCCTGTTGCTTCATCTGCTCTTGCCGCGCGTCGGATTGCTGCCATGCGGCAAAATCCTTGTACTGAATGCGCAGCGGCTGCAGTTCTTCTCCGCCGTACAAGCGGACGAATTCATTGATGAGAATTCCCATCGACGTGCCGTCGGAAACGATATGATGCATATCGAACATCAGAATATGGCGTTCCTGAGCCAATTCGATCAATCCTACACGCAGGAGCGGCGGCTCCTCAAGCTTGAACGCGCGAACGAATTGACGCAGCCTTGCTTCGGCTTCTTTTTCGCTTGCTTGCATATACTCCACCGCAAAGTCCACATTCCCGTATATCCGCTGCATCGGTTCGCCGTTAATCATTTCGAAGCCGGTGCGGAACGATTCGTGCCGGGCAATCAGCTTGCGGAACGCCGTTTCGAACCGCTCCCGATCGAGCGCCCCCTCCAGCAGCAGCATGTTCGGCATGTTATAGCTAAGCTCCGCTCCTTCCAGCTGATGCAAAATATACAGCCTCTTCTGGGCCGATGACAGCGGATAATGCGCTTGCTCTTCGACCAGCGGAATGGATGTGTACATCTGCTGTCCCAATCCGGCAATGCGCTCAGCCATCGCTTCGAGGGTCGGGTGCTTAAATACGTCCCGCAGCGGCAGCTCGATGCTCAGCTCCTTATGCAGCTTGCTTGCCATCGTAGTGGCGCGCAAGGAGTGTCCGCCGAGCTCGAAGAAGTTGTCATTTACGCCGACCTTCTCCAGTCCGAGCACCTCTTGCCAGATACGGGCCAACTTCTCCTCCAGAGCCGTGCGGGGCGCAATATATTCCGTGCCTGTCTGCACATGCTCTTCCGGCGCAGGCAGCGCTTTCTGGTCAACCTTGCCGTTCGGCGTCAGCGGCATCCGCTCCAGCTGGACAAAATAGGACGGGATCATGTATCCCGGCAATTGTTGCGCCATAGCGCCGCGCAGCTCGCTAGCCGATAGCGTGCTCTCCGCCACAAAGTATGCGCACAGCTGCTTCTCGCCGCTTCCGGTTTCCCGGGCGACAACGGTCCCTTCCAGGACAGGCTGGACTTTCAGCAGATGCGCCTCCACTTCGCCTAACTCAATGCGATAGCCGCGTATTTTAACCTGATGGTCGATTCTGCCTACATACTCGATGTTTCCATCCGGCAGCCATCTTGCCAAGTCCCCTGTCCGGTACATCCGCACTCCCGGAACGAACGGATTGTCTACGAACTTCTCCGCCGTCAACTCCGGACGGTTCAAGTAGCCCCGCGCGAGCCCGTCTCCGGCTACGCACAATTCTCCGGCCACCCCAATCGGCTGCAAGCCGTTCTCTTCGTTGACGATGTAAATCGTTGTGTTGCTGATCGGGCGTCCAATCGGAACATTGAGGGCATTCGCCGCCACTTCATTCACGTCGTAACAAGTGGCAAAAACCGTACTCTCCGTCGGACCGTATACATGCTTGATTTTTCCTGGTCCCAAATGACGCAGCGCTTTGCGGACATGGCTGACGGAAACGCGCTCTCCGCCGAACAAAATGGCGCGAATATGGCGCAGGCAGTCAGCCTTCACATCAACGAGCACATTGAAGAACGCGGTTGTAATGAACATGACAGAGATGCGCTCGCGTTCAATCAGCTCTGCGAGCCGCTCTACATCCAACAAGGTCTCTTGCGGAATAAGAACGAGTCTGGCTCCGTTCAGCAAAGCTCCGTACATATCGAATGTCGATCCGTCGAAGGCATAGCTGGATAGCTGCAGCACATTGTCCTGCTCTCCAATGTCGATATAGTCAGCGCCTTGAACGACCCGCACGATATTGCGGTGCATCGTCAAGTTCCCCTTCGGTTTGCCCGTGGTGCCCGACGTGTATATGACATATGCCAAGTCGGCAGAACCATTCTCCGGCTCCAGATTCGTGCCATCGCTGCTGTAAGAACGCTCATCATCCAGGATGACGCGTGTCCCTGTTCCCGGAATCCGCTCTTGCAGATGACGCTGCGTTACGATGAATTGCGCTCCGGAGTCATCGAGGATGTAACGGATTCGCTCTTCCGGATATTCAGGGTCGATTGGCACATATGCCCCTCCGGATTTCAGGACCGCCAAAATCCCTACCATCATGTCCAAGGAACGTTCAACCATCAGTCCGACCAAACGATCAGCCTTTGCTCCTTCGGCTCTCAGCGTCCTTGCCAAACGGTTCGCCCGTTCGTTCAATTCCCGGTATGTCAACTCACTGTTCTCATACACCACGGCAACGGCGTCAGGAGTACGTTCCGCTTGTTCCTCGAACAAGCGGTGAATCGTCTTATCCCGCGGATATTCTGCCGCCGTATCGTTGAATTTGCCTGCAATTTCGGCCTTTTCGGCCGCAGTCGCCAGTTCGAGAGCACCCACCGTGATACGAGGATTGTCAGCAATCTGTTCCAGAACGTTCAATAGGTGGCCCTTCAAGCGCACCATGACGCCCCGATCAAACACGCGCGCGTTGTAATCGAAACGGATGACAATCTCTTCTCCGGGCACGACGATAAGGTTGAAGTCATAGTTCGTTTGCTCAGCCGCTTCAACATCCGTTATCGCCAGCATTCCCCGGTCATCGCCGCCTGCTTGCTCCATCTGCTCATCCATCGGGTAGTTCTCGAATACCATAATTTGCGTAATCAAATCTTGCTTTTGCGAGCAGCGGGCCTGAATTTCATACAACGGATAATAGTCGTACTTGCCGGATTCCAATGCTTGCTCCTGCAGCCGTCCCATCACTTCCGCAAAGCTCGTCTCCGGTTCGCAGCTGACCCGGACAGGTATCGTGTTGATGAATAGCCCAATCATCGCTTCGATTCCCGGAATTTCCGCCGGTCTGCCGGATACGACGCTGCCGAACACCGCGTCACGGGTTCCGTTGTATTTCTGCAGAATGATCCCCCATGCCGCTTGCAGCAGCGTATTCAAGGTAACCTGATGCTGCCGGGCCACCCTGCTCATGCGGCCGCTCAATGCAGCGCCCAATTCGCAGGTCAGCTTCTCGGCCGCGTATTCTTCGCCCGGCCCTTGCGCCGATTGTTGCGGCAATGCCGCTTGCTGATCATATCCCGCCAAATATTCGGTCCAATATACGGAGGCCGCTGCTTCGTCTTGCCGTTCAAGCCATTCGATATATTGACTGTACACCGGTACGGATGTCTTCTCTTCGGAGGACTGTCCTTGCAAGAGTTCGGAGTATGTCTCGAACAACTCTTTGGCAAGCTGCGGCAAGCACCAGCCGTCCATCAAAATATGATGCGAACTCCAGATCACTTGATAACTTGTTTCTCCCGTACGCATGACCATTACGCGCATCAGCGCATCCTGCTCCAGATCGAATCCGCGAGCATGATCCTCAGCTGCCGATTTTTCAATGCATCTGTTCCGATCCGCTGCTTGCAGCTCCCGCAAATCTGCATAAACGAATCCAATTCGCTTATCGCGGAACACGACTTGCACCGGTTCGCCGCTCCAGCCGCTCAGGAAGTTCGTTCGCAGCACGGCGTGATTGTTCGCCAATGCGTCCAAGCTCTTGACGAAGACATCTGTATCGAGCTCACCTTCTATCGTAAACCGAGTCTGTTCATGATACGCCCCCGACTGCCGGTCCATCGCGCTGTGGAACCACATGCCTTTCTGCATTGGCGTCAGCGTATAAATATTTTCGATTTCGCCGTTGCGCCGCGTTTGTTCCGCGATCCGATCAAGCTCCTCCACGCTCAATCCTTGCAGCAAGACATCGCTCGGCGTTAATTCAGGCCGTTCCTTTGCCGCGCAATGGTCAATGATCTCCTGCAGGCTCGCCCGCAAACATCCGGCCAACTCTTCGATGGTTTCCTTGCGATATTCCTTGCCGCTGTAGCTCACGTCCAGCGATAGCAAGCCATCCACGATCATTCCGCTAATATCCAAACTGTAATTGCGCGCCTGTTCGTCGCTCATATCCGAACCGCTTGAATAAGATGATAGTTCCAGCTCGTTGCCTTGCAGATCCTGATCGAACTGTCCCAAATAGTTGAAGCGAAGTTCAGGCGTGAACGCTTCCGTCCATGCAGGTTCTTGCGCAGACGATAAATATCGGCAGATGCCATACCCGATCCCCTTGTTCGGAATGCGGCGCAAATTCTCCTTCACCTGTTTGATTCGATAAGACAAAGTCTTGTCTGGCTCCGCTTCAATCAAAACTGGATATTCGCTTGTAAACCAACCCACGGTGCGCGTAATGTCGATATCGGTCATGATGGACTCCCTGCCGTGACCTTCGAGCGTAACCAGAACCCGATCGTGACCGCACCATTTGTGCACGGCCATTCCCAATGCCGCCAGCAAAATATCGTTCATCTCCGTGTTGTACGCCCGGTGAACATGCTTGAGCAGCCGATCCGTATCCTCCCTGCTCCATTGAACGTTCACGGATTCGCTTTCGCGCTGCAGCAAGCATGCCGCTTCCCAGTCTTTAGGCAGAGGCTCGGCGTCCATCTGCGCGATGCGCTGCCAGTATGCCCGTTCATTCTCCAAGGCAGAACTGTGCGCGTACGCTGCGAGTTGCTCCGACCAGATGCGGTAGCTATCGGTTTTGACCGGAAGACGAATCTCTTGTCCCTTCAACGCTTGCCCGTACCCATCTGCAATGTCTTCAAGCAATATCCGCCAAGAGATGCCGTCTATGACGGCATGATGGATGACGATCAATAGGTGATCCCCGTCTGCACAGTGGAACAATCCCGCTTTCACCAATGGACCCGATTGCAGATCGATGCCGCTTTGAATCTCATTCGCCTTGGCTTCGATCGAACGGCCGCACTCCGGATCTCCCTTGAAGTCCGCCACTTCCAAACTGTAGAGATCGCCTTCGCTGATTCCACGGTTCCATGCCTTATACCCGCCATGTTCGGTCTTGCGGAATACCATTCGCAGCGCGTCGTGGTGCTCGACGATTTTATGCAGCGTTTTGCGAATCGCCGCTTCGTCGAACCCTTCCTGCCGGTGCAGCATAATCGATTGATTGAAGTGATGCGGATTCGCGAATTCCTGTTCCATGAACCAGCTTAAGATTGGTGTCAGAGGCATCTCCCCTGCCACTTCTCCTTGATCGGCCACTCTGGCGACTGGCCGGGCCTGTTGACTTAACTGCGTGATGGTCGGGTATTTGAACAACTCCCGGATTTCCAGCTTGTATCCGGCCTGCTGCAGTCGGGAAACGACTTGAATCGATTTGATGGAGTCGCCGCCAAGCTCGAAGAAGTGATCCTTCGTTCCGACCCGCTCGATGCCCAGCACTGCCTGCCATACCGCTGCGATTGCCTTCTCCACCTCGGTGCGCGGCGCGACATATTCGGTTCCGGTATGGACACTTCCCTCCGGGCTCGGCAGCGCCTTGCGGTCGATCTTCCCGTTCGCCGACAGCGGCAAGCGCTCCAGCTGCACGAAGTACGACGGAATCATATAGTCCGGCAATTCCAAGGACAGCGCTGCTCTCAGCTCGCCCGCCATCAGCTCGCTGTCTGCGGCGAAGTAAGCGCACAATGCCTTCTGACCGCTCTCCTCCTCCCGCGCGACGACGACCGTTTCCCGGATGGCTGCCACTTGCAGCAGTTGGGCCTCGATTTCGCCAAGCTCGATTCGATACCCCCGAATCTTCACTTGGTGGTCAAGCCGGCCTAAATATTCAATGTTGCCATCCGGCAGCCAGCGAGCCAGATCGCCCGTCCGGTACATCCGCTCACCAGGCTTGAATGGAATTTCCACGAATTTCTCCGCCGTCAGCTCCGGCCGCTCCCAGTAGCCTCGAGCCAAGCCTGCGCCCGCGATGCATAATTCCCCGGCTACGCCGATAGGCTGCAGTTGATTCTGCCGGTTCACGATATAGATTTGCGTATTGTCAATCGGCTTCCCAATCGGGACACTCGAATACGGTTGCCCCGCCTCGCAATCAAAATACGTCACATCCACGGTCGCTTCCGTCGGCCCGTACAGGTTGATAAGCCGCGCTCCATTCACCGGCGCAATGCAGCGCTGGAACCGCTCCGCCTGCGAAGCGGTTAGCGCCTCTCCGCTCGCGAACACCTGCCGCAGCGAAGTGAGGCTGCGCTCCCGTTCCGCGATCGGCTGTCCCTCGACATATTCAAGGAAGGCATTCAGCATGGACGGCACAAAATGCATCGTGCTGATATGCTGCCGCTCGATCGTATCCAGTATGACGGCCGGGTTCTTCTCCCCGCCGACCGGCAGCAGGCACACTTTGGAGCCAACGAACGCCCACCAGAACAGCTCCCAGACAGAGACGTCAAACGTAATCGCCGTCTTCTGCATAATCGTATCGCTCGGACCGATTGGGTATCGTTTCTGCATCCACAGCAAGCGGTTAATGACCGAACCATGCTCCACCAGAACGCCCTTCGGTCTGCCTGTCGTGCCCGACGTGTAAATGACATAAGCAGCATCGCTGGCCTGGTTGACCCATTCCGGATTCGCGCCGTCGCCGGCATAGGAAGTTGCTTCATCCAGATTGACGATGCGGCCTGCAAAGGACACGTCCTCTCCCGCACGGCCCTGAAGCAAGAGCACCTGCGCTCCTGAATCCTCCAGCAGGTAGCGGATGCGCTCTTCCGGTGAATCCGCGGCAATCGGCACATACGCCCCGCCAGCCTTCAAAATCGCCATGATGCCAACCATCATCTCCAGCGAACGCTCGGCCATGATGCCGACCAGCTGATTCGGCTGCACTCCCAATGACCGCAGCGTCCGAGCCAAGCGGTTCGCGCGTTCGTTCAGTTCCCCGTACGTCAGCTGTTCCTGCTCGAACAGGACCGCCGCCGCATCCGGGGTTCGTTCGGCCTGTTCTTCGAACATCTGATGGATCGTCTTCTCCCGCGGATACTCCGCTGCCGTATCGTTGAACGCAAGCATCAGCTGCATTTTCTCCCTGGCGGTCGCCAGTTCCAGCTCGCCCACGGCCATATGCGGGTTGGCCGTAATCTGCTCAAGCACATGCACGAGATGACCCTGCAGCTGCTCTATGCTCTCCCGGTCGAACACGTTGGCGTTATACTCCAAGCGAATCGCCATTTCGTCACCCGGCATGACGATCAAGTTGAAATCGTAGTTCGTTTGTTCCGCCACCTCGACATCGGCAATCGCCAGACTGCCCCGATCATCGCTTCCCGCTTGCTCCATCTGTTCTGCCATCGGATAGTTCTCGAATACCATGAGATGGGAGATGAGATCCTGCTTCTGCGCGCACTGCGCTTGAATCTCATACAGCGGGTAATAATCGTACCGCCCGGACTCCAATGCTTGTTCCTGCAGCCGTCCCATTACCTCGGAGAAGCTCGTCTCCGCTTCGCAGGCAACGCGAACCGGAATCGTGTTGATGAACAATCCGATCATCGATTCGATCCCTGGAATTTCCGCAGGTCTGCCCGACACGACCCCGCCGAACACCACATCGTCCGTGCCATTGTATTTCTGTAAAATAATGCCCCATGCCGCCTGAATTAACGTATTCAGCGTCACCTGATGCTGCTTGGCCACCTGGCTCATCCGCCCGGTCAAGGTCTTGCCCAATTCGCACACGATATGCTTCGCGGCGTAATCATCGTTTCGTCCTTGTCCCTTCGCTTGCGGCAGTACCGTTTGCTGGTTATAACCAGCCAAGTAATTCGTCCAATACGCGGCTGCCGCCTGCTCATCTTGTTGTTCCAACCACTCGATATATTGACTGTACGCGGCTGCCGTTGTCCGCTCGAGATGCTGATTCCGGACAAAAGCGGAGTACGTGTCGAACCATTCCTGGGTTAGCTGCGGCAAGCACCAACCATCCATCAGAATATGATGGGTGCTCCACAACACCTGATAGCTCTCTTCCGCTGTGCGCACCACCGATACGCGCATGAGCGCATCCTGCTCCAAATCGAATCCCCGTATGCGATCCTCTTGTTTCAAAGTCTCGACACGCGCTTTTCGCTCGGCTTCCGGCAAAGCGCACACATCTTCATAGGTGAATCCAAGCCGCTTGTCTCTAAAGACAATTTGCAGCAGTTCGCCGTTCCAGCCATTATAGAAGTTCGTCCGCAGTACGGCATGTTGCTTGGCCAATGCGTCCAAGCTATTGGCGAATATTTCCACATCGAGTTCGCCATGGAGAGTGAACCGCGTTTGTTCAAAATACGCGCCTGCATGCCGATCCATGGCACTGTGGAACCACATCCCCTTCTGCATCGGCGTAAGTGCATACATATTCTCGATGTCTCCGATGCGCTGTGTCTGCTTCGCTATTAGCTCCAAGTCCTCTACGCTCAATCCTTGCAGCAGGATATCGCTCGGCGTCACCTCCGGCCGTTCTTTGGCCGTGCAATGGACGATGATCTCCTGCAAGCTTTCATATAAATATTGGGATAATTGTTCAATTGTCTCCTGGCGGTATTCCTTCCTGCTGTAACTAAGCTCCAGCGACAATGAGCCGTCCGCAATCATTCCGTTAATGTCCAGCGCATGGCTGCGGACTAGTTGAAGGCTCACTTCCATGCCGCTTGAATGCGGAGATGCTTCCATCTCATTGTTCTTCATGTCCTGATCGAACTGTCCCAAGTAATTGAAGCTGATATCCGGCTCCGCGCCTCCCCAGACGGCTTCATCCTCAAGATCGGACATATAGCGGCAGATGCCGTAGCCGATGCCTTTGTTCGGAATACGCCGCAGGTCTTCCTTCATCTTCTTGATGCGGTAAGACAGGCTCTTGTCCGCTTCCATCTCGAGCAGCACCGGATACTCGCTCGTAAACCAACCGACGGTACGCGTAATGTCAATGTCCGCCATGATGGACTCCCGGCCGTGGCCTTCCAGCGTTACGAGCACCTTGTCGTGACCGCTCCATTTGTGCACGGCCATTCCCAGTGCCGTCAGCAAGATATCGTTCATTTCGGTGTTATATGCCCGATGGACTTGCTTCAATAGCTGTTCGGTATCCTCTTGGCTCCATTGGACAATGACGGATTCACTATCTTGTTGTATGGAGCATTCCGCTTCATAATCCTTGGTCAGAGGCTTCGTTGCCGTCTGCGCGATACCCTGCCAATACAACCGTTCCTGCTGCATGAGAGGACTGCGCGCATACTCGGCGAGCTGTTCGGACCAAGTGCGGTAAGAATCAGTCTTGACAGGCAGACGCAGCGCTTGGCCCTTGAGCGCTTGTTCGTAGCCTGCAGCGATGTCTTCGAGCAGGATGCGCCAAGAAACGCCGTCAACGACTGCATGATGGATGACGATAAGCAAATGATCCCCGTCCGCGGCGTGGAACAGCCCGGCTCTCACCAATGGGCCGCCCTGCAAATCGATGCCGCCCTGTATTTCATTCGCTGCGGCTTCGAACACCTGATCACATGCTTCCACCTGCGTGAAGTCCGCCACATACAGACGATAGAGCTCGCCTTCCCCGATCTCGCGATTCCACGCGGCATATCCTTGCTCCGTCTTGCGGAACACCATCCGCAGCGCATCGTGATGCTCCACGATCTTCTGCAGCGTCTTGCGCAGCGCGGCCTCGTCGTAGCCTTCCTTGCGATATAGCATGATCGATTGGTTATAATGATGCGGCTCGGCGAGCTGCTGCCCGAAATACCAGTGTTGGATCGGTGTCAGCGGCACCGCTCCGCTTACTTCGCCTTGGTCGGCCATTCTGCCGACAGGCTGGATATGCGGACTGAGCTCCGCGATGGTCGGGTATTTGAACAAGTCCCGGATTTCCAGCTTGTAGCCCGCCTGATGCAGCCGGGAAGACACTTGAATCGACTTGATCGAATCGCCGCCAAGCTCGAAGAAGTGATCCCGAATCCCGATCCGCTCTGCGCCCAGCACGGCCTGCCAGACGGCTGCCAGCGTTTTCTCCGCCTCTGTGCGCGGTGCGGCGTACTCGGTTCCGGTATGCGCGCTTCCTTCCGGGGCCGGCAGAGCTTTGCGGTCGATTTTGCCATTCGGCGTCAACGGCAACCGCTCCAGCTGGACGAAATACGATGGGATCATGTACCCCGGCAGCTCTGCCGCCAACGCTCCCCGCAGCTCGCTCACCGTCAGCTCGCGCTCGGCGACGAAGTACGCGCACAATGACTTCTGCCCGCTAACGTCATCCCGCGCGATGACAACCGCTTCACGGATGGACGGCATTTTCAGCAGTTGGGTCTCCACCTCGCCGATCTCGATCCGGTAGCCCCGGATCTTCACTTGATGATCGATCCGCCCCAAATATTCGACGTTACCGTCCGGCAGCCACCGGGCCAAGTCGCCTGTCCGGTACATTCGCTCGCCCGGAGCGAACGGATTGTCGACGAATTTCTCCGCCGTCAGGTCCGGCCGCTTCCAATACCCCCGGCCTACGCAAGGTCCGCCGATATACAGCTCGCCCGTTATCCCCACCGGCAGCAAAGAATGGTGTTCATCCAGAATGTACATCGTCACGCCCGACATTGGCTTGCCGATTGGCACCGTCCGCAGCCCTTCCGTGCTCGCCTGCTCGAAGTAGCAGGCATCGATGGTCGTCTCCGTTACCCCGTAGCTGTTGATGATCCTCATGTGCGAACCGAATCGTTCCAGCAGCTTCTGGAATTCTTCCTTCGGGCAATGATCCGAACCAACGGCTATCAGCTTCATGCTGCTGATGTCCAAGCGGTTCTCGTATACATATTCCATCAGCGGAATGACGAGCGACGGCGTAGAATCGAACATCTGAATCCGATGCTTGCGAATAAGCTCATAGATTTCGGCCGGGTTCGCCCTGGACTCTTCCGGACATAGAATAAGTTCTCCCCCATGCAGCAGCGCGCGGATCAGGTCTCCCGAGAAGACGTCGAATGAAAAGCTCGCCCACTGCATCCAGCGCATGCTCTCCTCATGCAAGCGGTATTCGCGTTCCCATGAGATCGACATGACCGCCAGCTGTCTGTGCTCAATCATGACTCCTTTCGGCTTGCCCGTCGTTCCCGAGGTATAGATAACATAGCTCAGATGCTCCGGCTGATTAACCGGCTCCAGATTGGAACCGTCTGCGTCGTAGAACGCTTCTTCATCCAGCATGATCCTTCTGCCGGAGAATGCGGCCCGCGCTTGCAGATGACGCTGGGCCAGCAGCACTTGCGCGTTCGAATCGTCCAGCATATAGTGAATCCGGTCCTCCGGATATTTCGGGTCGATTGGCACATAGGCGCCGCCGGATTTCAAGATGGCCATAATGCCCACGATCATCTCCAGCGAGCGATCGGCCATGATGCCCACCAGCTGTTCGGGCTTCACGCCCTCCGCCCGCAGCGTGCGCGCCAGCCGGTTCGCCCGTTCGTTCAGCTCCCGGTACGTCAGCTGCTTGTCCTCATGCACGACCGCAATCCGATCCGGTGTGCGCTCCACCTGCTCCTCGAACAGTTCCGGCACCGTGTTCTGCTGCGAACGCCCTGCCTCCGCATCGTTGAACACGTGCCGAATCTGCTCCTCTTCCTCCTCCGTGAGCATGCGGAGCGAGGCCAGCCGCGCCTCCGGCTCGTGCGCAACGGCTTCAAGCAGCCGCCCGAAATGCTTCGCCATTCGTTCTATCGATTCCGGTCGGTATAACGCGGTGGCGTATTCCAGACTGCACGCCATCCCTTCCGCGCCTTCCGCCACGTCCAGGCTCAGGTCGAATTTCGCCACCTTGTATTCAGCCGGGTATGGCTTCAAGCGAAGCCCTGCGAGCTCGAAATCCTTGTCGTCCATATTCTGCAAAGCAAACATCGTATCGAACAGCGGATTGCGGCTCAAATCTCGCGTGACCTGCAGCTTTTCCACCAGTTCTTCGAACGGGTAATCCTGATTCTCGAAGGCCCCCAAGCTCGTTTCTTTCACTTCCTCCAAGTATTCCAGGAACGTCTTCGAGCCGGACGGATAACTCCGGATCGCCAGCGTATTGACGAACATGCCGATAAGCGGCTGCAAATCGCCGTGCGTTCTGCCCGCGTTCGGCGTCCCCACGATTATGTCTTCCTGGCCCGTATACTTATGAAGCAGAATCGTATAGGCAGCAAGCAGCACCATGTACAAGGTTGTTCCGCTCTCGGCCGCAACCCCGCGCAGCGCTTCGCTGAGCCGGGAATCGATCGCGAATTCGAAGGTATCCCCTTCATAGCTCTGGACGGAAGGACGCGCATAATCCGCCGGCAGCTCCAGCACGGGAAGCTCTCCGCCAAACGCCTGCAGCCAATAACTCTCCTGCCGCTTCATGAGCTCCTGCTGCGGCTCGGACTGCTGCCATGCGGCATAATCCTTGTACTGAATGCGCAGCGGCGGCAGTTCCTCGCCGCCGTACAAGCGGACGAATTCCTCCACCACAATTCCCATCGACACGCCGTCGGAGATAATATGATGCATGTCGTACATCAGAATATGCCGATCCTGGCTCAGCTCGATCAGCCCCACTCGCAGAAGCGGCGGCTTCTCCAGATCGAACGGACGAATAAAGGAACGGACGGCGGCATCGGCTTCTTCTTCGCTCGCCTGCATCATCTCCACTGCGAAATTCACTTCGCGGCATACACGCTGCACCGGCTCGCCATTCACCATTTCAAAGCCGGTGCGCAGCGTTTCGTGGCGCCCAATCAAGCTGCGGAACGCCTCCTCGAACCGGCTCCGGTCAAGCGGCCCTTCGAGGAGCATCACCCCCGGCATGTTGTAGCTCTCCTCCGCGCCTTCCAGCTGATGCAAAATGTACAGCCGCTTTTGCGCCGAAGATACCGGGTACCAATCCCTTTCATCCAGCAGCGGAATCTGTCTGTATTCCTGCCGTTCCATCCCGTCAATGAGACGCGCCAGCTCTTCAATCGTAGGATGGCGGAAGATGTCCCGCAGCGGCAAGCTGACATTCATCTCCTTATGCAGCTTCCCGGCGAGCGTCGTCGCACGCAAAGAGTGTCCGCCAATCTCGAAGAAACTGTCCTTCACGCTGACCTTCTCGAGTCCGAGCACCTCTTGCCACAGTTGCGCCAGCTTGGACTCCAGCGGCGTCCGCGGCGCGACATGCTCTTTTCCGGTCATGATGAGTCCTTCCGGCTCCGGCAGCGCTCTGCGATCGACCTTTCCGTTCGGCGTCAGCGGCATCTGATCGACCTGCACAAAGTGTGTCGGGATCATATAGGCCGGCAGTTCTTGCGACAGCGCTGCCCGCAGATCACCCGCCATCAGCTCTGCATGCGCTGTAAAGTACGCGCACAACATCTTCTGGCCGCTTTCGTCTGGCCGCGCGATTACGACTGCGTCCAGCACCGCTTCCACTTTCAACAGATGCGCCTCCACCTCGCCAAGCTCAATCCGGTAACCGCGAATTTTCACTTGATCATCGATTCGTCCCACGTATTCGAGCGTTCCATCCGGCAGCCATCTCGCCAGATCGCCTGTGCGGTAGAGCCGCGTTCCCGGCACGAAGGGGCTGTCCACGAACTTCTCGGCCGTCAGCTCCGGACGATTCCAGTACCCTTGGGCCAGTCCGTCTCCTCCGGTGTACAACTCGCCGACCGCTCCTACCGGAAGCAGCTTGCCTGCGCGATCCAGCACGTACACTTGCGTATTGGCGATCGGGCGTCCGATCGGAATGGAGAGCCGCTCCGTATCAGCGGCCGAAATCTCGTGGCAGCAGGTGAAGGTCGTATTTTCCGTCGGACCATATCCATTGATCAGACGAATCTCCGGATACCGATCCAGAACTTTTTTGGCATGGGTCTTCGAGACGACGTCTCCTCCCACCAATAATTGCTGGACTCCTTGCAAGGCTTGGAGTTGGTTCTCGACCATCACATGGAAGAGTCCCGCCGTTAACCACAGGATCGTCACTTGATGCTGCTCAATGGCCTCTGTCCATTCAGTCAACGATACATTCCCCGGAGGCAAAATCGCCAGCGCAGCTCCATTCAGCAAGCTGCCCCAAATCTCGAACGTTGCCGCATCGAACGATATCGTCGAGCCTTGCAGAAATACGTCCTTGCTGCTGATGTCCACATAATTGGCAGCGGCAACGAGCCGTACCACCCCTCGATGCGTGACGCAGACTCCTTTCGGAATTCCCGTCGATCCGGACGTATAGATAATGTAGGCCACATCGTCCGCAGTCCCTGCCTCATCCGTCAAGTTCGGCCAGCATCCTTCCAGAGCCGTCTCGGCCGCTGCATCGAGCAGGACGGAATCGATGCTGTTCGGCATGCTGGTCTGCAGATGCGCCTGCGTGAGCAGCACGCTGATTGCTGTATCTTCCAGCATGGCGTTAATCCGTTCCTCCGGATAGGAAGGATCGATTGGAACGTATGCCCCGCCTGCTTTGAGGATTCCCAGCAGTCCGATCACCATCTCCAGGGATCTCTCAGCGCTGATGCCAACCAATGTGCCCCGTGCTACTCCTCGCTCCCGCAGGAGATGGGCAATGCGATTGGCAGCGGCATTCAGCTCTGCATAGGTCAACCGTTTGTCCTCGAATAGAACCGCCACCGCATCCGGCATTCGTTCCGCCTGCTCTTCAAACAATTGACGTATCGTCTTATCCCGCGGAAAGTCTGCTGCTGTATCGTTGAATTCATAAAGAAGCTGAGCCGTCTCCTGTTCTGATAGCAGGTTCACGTCTTGCAGCTCTCTTTCCGGGTTATATAAAACCGCGGCAAATAAATAGTTAACATGGTTCATTATTTGCGTAATGAATGGTTTATCGTATCGATTTTCGTTATAGGTCACATGTAATTGAATCACATCTTGTTCCCATTCAAATTGGAACAGGATATCGGAGATTACACTCTGACTGAATTCAACGGTATGTATTTCTTTCATGGAAACCATCGTATTTACGACAGGAACTCCATTTACAGCTTCTAAATGCAAATGCTCCGTCATCTTCCGAAAAGGGATGTTCTGATGATTGATTGCTGCGGTAAGTGTAGTTTTCAATTCGGTCAACAACGATTTAAATGTACGGTTTGCACTCAGCTTATTTTTGAGAATCACCACATTGTTGATAGGCCGCCGTGTGTCCTTGGATTTTCTAACGATTGGCATGCCTACGATGACGCTCTCTTCACCTGTATATTTGTAAAGCAAGCATTGGATGCCTGCCAGTAAGATCATATATGCGGCCAGATGGGAACCTCTGCTCATATTAGTAATTCGTTGCGATACGTCGGCAGATAAGCTGATGGAATTGGAATGATCGCGAGCTGCAAAGCTGCTTGAGGTTGTGGAGTAAGGCAGGACCGCAGGACTATCTTCCGCATCAAATTGTGCATTCCAAAAATCGGTTTCCTTTTCAAATGCCAAGTTCATCTTCTCCTCTCTCAATCGGGTACAACCAAGCTATTGCTGCTCCTATCCACCGGAGTGTGTGCTATTGCCAGAAGTGCGTGTTCAAAAGATCACTGTTTAGGACCGAGAAGGTTGCAACAACGATCTCTATCGCAATAGCGCACACTCGCAACCGGTGAACAGAAGGTTAGAATACAAAATCGATTTCTTCTGCTAAGGACGCCTCCTCCTCTTCCTCTGCATTGCCGTGCAAGTGAATGTCACCTATACGGATAGCAGGCTGCTCACAGATCTGAGCCATGATGGACATTAGATCCTCGGCAAAGTTATCGATCATGTTTGTTGTAAACAATCGGGTACAATATTCAAATTGCCCGCTCATTACACCGTCTTCCAGCGCAATCTCAAGCGTCAGATCGAATTTGGCGGCGTAGTGATGTTGCGTATACGGTTCTACGGTCAGCTCATCGAAGCGAACGCTCCGGTTTTCTGTATTTTGCAAGACGAACATGGTGTCAAACAGCGGATTTCTGCTTAGGCTCCAAACGGCCTGCACGCGCTCCACAAGCTCCGCAAACGGATAATCCTGATTCTCGTAAGCCGCCAAGGTCATTTCCTTAACCTCCTCCAGATAGGAGAGGAATGACTTCTCCCCGCACGGATAGCTGCGCAACGCAAGCGAGTTAACGAACATCCCGATGAGCGGCTCCACATCCGCATGCGTTCTTCCCGCAATTGGAGTGCCCACGATGATATCTTCTTGATCCGAGTATTTATGCAGCAAAATCGTATAGGCTGCCAATAACACCATGTACATCGTCGTCCCGGTATGCTCGGCGAGCCGCTGCAGCCCCTCGCTCAAGTGCGAATCCAATACAAAATCAAGAGTGTCTCCTTCATGGCTCTTATGAGCCGGTCTCGCAAAATCGGTTGGCAATTCCAACTGCGGAAGCTCGCCATCCAAGGCGTCAAGCCAGTAGGCTTCCTGTTGTTTTATCCGTTCACTCTGCACCTCTGATTGCTGCCATGCGGCATAGTCCTTGTATTGGATGCGCAGCGGCGGCAGCTCTTCTCCGCTATACAAGCGGGCAAATTCCTCCACCAATATGCCCATAGAGACTCCATCGGAGATGATGTGATGCATGTCAAACAACAGAATATGATGTATCCGGTCCAATTCAATCAGACCTACACGAAGCAAGGAAGGCTGCTCCAAATCAAAGGTCCGGATGAATTGACCCGCGATTGCTTCAACCTCTTCTTCGCTTGCCTGCATATACTCCACCGCAAATGCCGCATCCCGATGCACGCGCTGCATCGGCTCGCCGTCCACCATCTCGAAGCTGGTGCGGAACACTTCATGACGCGCGATTAATCCGCGGAACGCTGCCTCGAATCGATTCCGGTCCAGTTGCCCTCTGAGCGACATCGCTCCCGGCATGTTGTAGCTTAGTTCGGCCCCTTCCAGCTGCTGCAAGATGTACAACCGCTTCTGTGCGGAAGACAGCGGATAATACTCGCTTGCTTCGGCCTGCGGAATGGCCTGGAACTCCCGTTGTTCCATTCTGTCGATAGCGAGTGCCATGTCTTCGAGAATCGAATAGCGGAACACGTCTCTCAAAGGCAGATTGATGTTCAGTTCTTTATTCAGCTTGCTAACCAAGGTAGTGGCGCGCAAGGAATGTCCCCCGAGTTCGAAGAAGTCGTCCTTCACGCTGACATGTTCCAGTCCGAGCACATCTTGCCAGATTCGCACCAGCTTCACTTCCAGCAGCGAGCGCGGCGCAACATGTTCCTTGCCGCTGCGCATGCTTCCTCCCGGAGCCGGAAGCGCCTTCCGGTCGAGCTTCCCGTTCGGTGACAACGGCAGTCGCTCCAGCTGCACGAAGTACGATGGAATCATGTAGCCCGGCAATTCTACAGCCAACGCTGATCTCAGCTCGCTTACCTGCAATTCGCTATCCGCGGCGAAGTAGGCGCATAATGCCTTCTGCCCGCTCTCATCTTCCCTTGCGACGACGACCGCTTCCCGTATGGCTGCCACTTGCACCAGTTGGGCCTCGATCTCGCCGAGCTCGATGCGATACCCACGGATTTTCACCTGATGGTCGATCCGGCCTAAATATTCGATGCTGCCGTCCGGCATCCAGCGGGCTAAGTCGCCTGTCCGGTACATCCGCGCTCCCGGCTTGAACGGAATCGTCACGAATTTCTCGGCCGTCAGCTCCGGCCGCTTCAAGTAGCCTCGCGCCAAGCCCACACCCGCGATGCATAACTCTCCGGCTACGCCAATCGGCTGCAGTTGATCTTGACGATTGACGATATAAATTTGCGTATTGTCAATCGGCTTTCCAATCGGCACGCTCGTATATGGCTGCCCAGCCTCACAATCATAGTACGTCACGTCTACGGTCGCTTCCGTCGGCCCGTACAGATTGATCAGGCGCGCTCCACTCGCCGGCGCAATGCAACGCTCGAATCTCTCAACTTGCGAGAGGGTCAGCGCCTCGCCGCTTGCGAATACCCGCGAGAGTGCCGCTAAGCTGCGCTCCCGTTCCGCAATAGGCTGCTCCTCGACATATTCGAGGAAGGCATGCAGCATGGACGGCACAAAATGCATCGTGCTGATATGCTGCTGCGCGATCGTATCCAGAATGACGGCCGGGTTCTTCTCCCCTCCGACCGGCAGCAGGCACACTTTGGAACCGACGAAGGCCCACCAGAACAACTCCCAGACGGAGACGTCAAATGTGATTGCCGTCTTCTGCATAATCGTATCGTTGGCGGTGATCGGATATTGCTTCTGCATCCACAGCAAGCGGTTGATGACAGAACCGTGCTCGACCAGAACCCCCTTCGGTTTGCCCGTCGTCCCCGACGTATAGATGACATAAGCGGCATCGCTGGCCTGGTTGACCCATTCCAGATTCGATCCATCTTCGGCATAGGAGCTCGCATCGTCCAGATTGACGATGCGGCCTGCAAAGGACACGCTCTCTCTTGAGCGGTCTTGCAGCAAGAGCACCTGCGCTCCCGAATCTTCCAGCATGTAGTGAATGCGCTCCTCTGGAAAATCCGGAGCAATCGGCACGTAAGCCCCGCCAGCCTTCAAAATCGCCATGATGCCGACCATCATCTCGAGCGAACGCTCGGCCATAATGCCGACACGCTGATCCGGCTCAACTCCTTGCGCTCGCAGCGTCCGGGCCAAGCGGTTCACACACTCGTTCAGTTCCCGGTACGTCAGCTGTTCCTGCTCGAACATGACCGCCACCGCATCTGGAGTTCGTTCAACCTGTTCTTCGAACATCTGATGGATCGTCTTCTCCCGCGGATAGTCCGCTGCCGTATCGTTGAATACATCTACAATTTGCGCTTTCTCCGCTGCAGTCGCGAGCTCCAGTTCTCCCACCGATATTTGCGGGTTGGCCGTAATTTGCTCAAGCACATGCACCAGATGCCCCTTCAACCGCTCGATGCTCGCTCTGTCGAACACGCTTCCGTTGAAGTCGAAACGAACGACGAGTTCTTCGCCCGGCACGACCATTAGATTGAAATCATAGTTCGTTTGTTCTGCCACTTCGACGTCCGTGATGCTCAGCGTTCCACTGTCCTTGCTTCCGGTTTGCTCCATCTGCTCATCCACCGGATAGTTCTCGAACACCATAATATGGGATATTAACTCCTGCTTTTGCGCACACTGCGCTTGTATCTCATACAACGGATAATAATCGTATCGGCCAGAGTCCAATGCCTGCTCCTGCAGCCGTCTCATCACCTGAGTAAAGCTCGTCTCCGCCGCGCAAGCGACGCGCACCGGAATCGTGTTGATGAACAGCCCGATCATCGTTTCAATTCCCGGAATTGCTGCCGGTCTGCCCGAAACGACCCCGCCGAACACCACATCGTCCGTGCCGTTGTATTTCTGCAGAATGATGCCCCAGGCCGCCTGCAGCAATGTATTCAGCGTCACTGAATGCTGCTTGGCCAGTTGGCTCATCCGTCCTGTCAAGGTCTTGCCCAGTTCGCACACGATATGCTCCAGCACGTAAGCTTCGTCTCGCCCTTGCGTCTTCCCTTGCGGCAGCACCGTCTGTTGGTCGTACCCTGCTAAGTATTCGCTCCAATACCCAGCTGCTGCCTCCTCGTCCTGCTGCTCCAACCACTCGATATACTGGCTATAGGACGACTGAGTGTACGCTGGCAGTGCCTGTTCATCGTGATGCTGTTTCATGTAGGCGCTATATGTGTCGAACAGCTCTTGCGTCAGCTGCGGTAAGCACCAGCCATCCATCAGAATGTGGTGAGAGCTCCAGAGCACGCGGCAGCTGGCTGCTCCCGTGCGCATCAGCGCTACCCGCACCAACGCATCCCGCTCCAAATCAAATCCCTTCAGCTTATCTTCCCTTGCGGCGTGCTCGATATGTGCAGTCTGCTCGGCTGCTGGCAGATGGCTTAGATCTTCATAGACGAATGCAATCCGCTTGTCCCGGTACACAATTTGCAGTGGTTCGCCGTTCCATCCGCTATAGAAGTTCGTCCGGAGTACCGCATGGCGCTTAGCCAATACGTTCAAACTCATGGCGAAGACATCCACATCGAGTACTCCCTGTATGGTGAATCGGGTTTGCTCGAAATAAGCGCCCGCCTGTTGATCGATAGCGTTGTGGAACCACATGCCCTTTTGCATCGGCGTCAACGCATATATATTTTCGATCTCGCCGACGTGCCGCGTTTGCTCCACAATCAGCTCCAATTCCTCGACACTCAATCCCTGCAACAGCACATCGCTCGGCGTCAGTTCCGTGCGCTCTTTCGCCGCGCAGTGCGCAATAATCTCCTGCAAGCTCTCATGCAGGCGCCCGGCCAGCTCCTCCATCGTCTCCCTGCGGTATTCCTTCCGGCTGTAGCTCAGGTCAAAGGACAACGATCCGTCCGAAATGCCTCCGTTGATGTCCAATGCGTATTGGCGCACTTGCTTGCCGCTTGTATCCGTGCCGCTCGAATACGGGGACATCTCCATCCCGTTGCTGTTCAGATCTTGATCGAACTGCCCCAAGTAGTTGAAGCTGATCTCGGGTGCTGAGCCCCACGCCGCGTCGTCCATTGTTCCAGACAGATATCGGCAGATGCCATACCCGATCCCCTTGTGAGGAATTTGGCGCAAGTCCTCCTTCACCTTTTTGACGCGATGGGACAAGCTCTTGTCCGGCTCTATCTCAAGCAGCACCGGATACTCGCTCGTAAACCAGCCGACCGTGCGTGAGATATCGACGTCCTCTATGATGGACTCGCGGCCGTGTCCTTCCAGATTCACCAGCATGCGATCACGGCCGCTCCATTGCTGGATGGCCATTCCAAGCGCCGTCAACAGAATGTCGTTCATGTCGGTGTTGTATGCCCGGTGGACGTGCTTCAGCAGTTGTTCCGTATCCTCCCGGCTCCATTGGACGGTGACAGATTCGCTATCCCGCTGCAAAGAAACACTTGCTGTCCGATCTTTCGGCAGCGGCTTCGTGTTCGAATGCGCGATACGCTGCCAATACGCTCGTTCCTGCTCCATGGCCGGACTCTGCGCGTATCCTCTCAGCTGCTCGGACCAGGTTAGATAGGAGTCCGTCTTCGCCGGCAGACGGATCGCTTCTCCATTTAGCGCCTGCTCGTAACCTGCCGCGATATCCTCCAGCAAGATCCGCCATGAGACTCCGTCGATAACGGCATGGTGAATGATGATTAACAAATGATGCCCATGCGCGCAAGTGAATAACCCCGCTCTGAGCAGCGGACCAGCTTGCAAATCAATACTGCTCTGTATCTCGTTCGCCTTCGTTTCGATTGCCTTGTAGCACGCCGGATCATCCGTGAAGTCCGCCACGTCGAGGCTATAGAGCTCGCCTTCTCCGATCCCTCTGTTCCAGGCTGCATACCCGTGCTCCGTCTTGCGGAATACCATCCGCAGCGCATCGTGATGCTCGGCGATCTTCTCCAGCGTCTTGCGAATCGCCGCTTCGTCGAAGCCTTCCTTCCGGTACAGCATGATCGATTGGTTATAGTGATGCGGGTCGGCGAACCGCTGCCCGAAGAACCAGTGTTGAATCGGCGTCAGCGCCGCCTCGCCTGTCACTGCGCCTTGGTTGGCTTTCCTGCCAATCGGCTGAAGATGCGGACTGAGCTCCGCGATAGTCGGATATTTAAACATGTCGCGTATCTCCAGCTTGTAACCGGCCTGATGCAGCCGGGAAGACACTTGAATCGATTTGATGGAATCGCCGCCCAGTTCGAAGAAGTGATCCATCAATCCAACCTGCTTCGCACCCAATACAACCTGCCACACGGCTGCCAGTGTCTTCTCTGCCTCGGTTCGCGGCGCGACATACTCTGCTCCGGTATACGCATTTCCTTCTGGAGCCGGCAGTCCCTTGCGATCAACTTTGCCGTTCGGAGTCAACGGCATGCGCTCCAATTGCACAAAATGCGCAGGAATCATATAGTCCGGCAATTGTTGGGCCATCGATGCTCTCAGCTCGCCTGCCGTTAGAGCGCTGTCTGCAACGAAGTATGCGCACAACACCTTATGTCCGCTTCCATCCTCCCGCGCAACGACGGCCGCTTCGCGGACGCCTGCCGCTGCCAGCAGCTTAGATTCCACTTCGCCAATCTCAATGCGATACCCTCGAATCTTCACTTGATGGTCGATCCGGCCCGCATATTCGATGTTGCCGTCCGGCAGCCAGCGGGCCAAGTCGCCCGTCCGGTACATCCGCGCTCCCGGCTTGAACGGATCGTCTACGAATTTCTCGGCGGTCAAGTCCGGCCGATTCAGATAGCCGCGGCCGACGCCGGCTCCGCCGATATATAATTCACCCGTGAGACCGATAGGCTGCAGCGAGCGGTTATCATCCAAAATATACATCGTTACAGCCGGAAGGGGTTTGCCAATCGGCAACGTCCGCAACGCATCCGGCGTTGTCCGTTCATAGTAGCAAGCATCGACGCAAGCTTCAGTCACGCCATAGCTATTCAGTATTCGCATGTGTGAACCGCAGCGCTCGGTCAGCTTATGGAATTCTGCCGCCGGGCAATGGTCCGAACCCACGATTAACATCTTCAGGCTGCTGATGTCCAAGTCGTTGTCGTACACATAATCCATGAACGGGATGACGAGGGCCGGTGTCGATTCAAACATCTGTATCTGATGCTTGCGAATCAACTCCGTGATCGCCGCCGGGTTCGCCCGCGCCTCCTCCGGACACAGAATAAGCTCTCCACCATACAGCAGCGTGCGGACCATATCCCCCGAGAACACGTCAAACGAGAAGCTGGCCCACTGCAGCCAGCGGATACCTTCCTCCTCCAGGCGATATTCGCGTTTCCAGGCGTCGGCCATGGCCACCAGTTGTCTGTGCTCGATCATGACGCCTTTCGGATTGCCCGTCGTTCCTGATGTGTAGATGACATACGATAAATGCGCCGGCTCATTGAGCGGCTTCAAGTTGGTGCCGTCTTCATGATAGAACGCTTCTTCGTCCAGAATCACCCATGTCCCGGCAAACGCTGCGCTTGCTTGCAAATGACGCTGGGCCAGCAGCACCTGCGCGTGCGAATCGTCCAGCATATAGCGAATGCGATCCTCCGGATATTTCGGGTCGATTGGCACATAGGCTCCGCCGGATTTCAAGATGGCCATAATGCCCACGATCATCTCCAGCGAGCGATCGGCCATGATGCCGACCAGTTGCTCAGGCTCCACTCCCTCTGCCCGCAGCGTGCGCGCCAGCCGATTCGCCCGTTCGTTCAGCTCCCGGTACGTCAGCTGCTTGTCCTCGTGTACGACCGCAATCCGATCCGGCGTGCGCTCCACTTGCTCCTCGAACAATTGAGACACCGTTTTCTCCTGCGATTGCCCTGCCTCCGCTCCGTTGAACACATGTTGAATCTGATCCTTCTCCACTTCCGTGAGCATGCCGAGCGAAGCCAGCTTAGCCTCCGGCTGGTTTACAATGGAATGGATTAACTGTTGGAAGTGCTGTGCCATACGTTCTGCCGTGTCCGTCTTATACAAGGCAGTCGCATATTCGAGACTGCATTCCAGCCCGTCATTCTTTTCCGACACATCCAAGCTCAGATCGAATTTGGACATCGTGTACTCGCTCGGATACGGCGTTAACCGCAGTCCTTCGAGCGGGAAATTCCCGGGTTCCGTATTATTCAAGGCGAACATGGTGTCGAACAACGGATTGCGGCTTAAATCTCTTTCGACCCGCAATTGCTGCACCAGTTCTTCAAACGGATAGTTCTGGTGTTCATAGGCTCCCAAGGTCGTTTCCTTTACTTCCGCCAGATAGGACAGGAATGTTTTGTCTCCTGCCGGATAATTGCGGATGGCCAGCGTATTGACGAACATCCCGATGAGCGGCTGCAGATCCCCGTGGGTTCTGCCGGCAATCGGCGTGCCCACGATGACATCCTCTTGGCCCGTATACTTATGAAGCAGGATGGTATAGGCCGCGAGCAGCACCATATACAGCGTTGTCCCAGTGTCGGCGGCAATCCGGCGCAATCCTTCGCTCATATGCGGATCGATGCCGAAAGCAAGCGTGCTGCCAGCATACTGTTGCACGGCAGGACGCACATAGTCCGTCGGCATTTCCAATACCGGAAGTTCTCCGCGAAGCGCGTCCAGCCAATATCCTTCCTGCCTCTTCATCCAATCCTGCTGCGCTTCGGAGAGCTGCCATGCGGCATAATCCTTGTATTGGATGCGAAGCGGCGCTAATTCTGCTCCGGCGTACAAACGGACGAACTCTTCCACCACAATCCCCATCGAGACGCCGTCGGAAATGATGTGATGCATATCATACAAGAGCACATGACGTTCCTTGGCCAGCTCAAGCAGTCCGATTCGCAGCAGCGGCGGCTTCGCCAAATCGAACGTGCGGACGAAGTCCCGTACGATCGCCTCGACTTCTTCCTCTTCCGCCTGCCGATATTCCACCGTAAAATCCACTTTCTCATCTATTCGCTGCACCGGCTCGCCATTCACCATTTCAAAGCCGGTGCGCAATGTTTCATGGCGAGCTACAAGCCCGCGGAACGCTTGTTCGAGCTTCTCGCGGTCGAGCATTCCTTCAAGGAGCAATACGCCCGGCATATTGTAGCCCTGCTCCGCCCCTTCGATCTGATGGAGAATATACAGCCTCTTCTGCGCGGAGGATACCGGGTAATACTCTCTTGCTTCAACCGCCGGTATGGACATATACTGGCGCTGCTCCTTCTCGGCAATCGCGGCGGCCATCTCCTCAATCGTCGCGAAGCGGAAGACGTCCCGCAACGGAAGATTAACCTGCATCTCCTGGTGCACGGTGTTCACCAGTGCAGTTGCACGCAAGGAATGTCCGCCAAGCTCGAAGAAATTATCTTTCACTCCGATGCGTTCCAGTCCAAGCACATCTTGCCAGATACGCGCCAAGTCGGCCTCCAATGGGGTCCGCGGCGCTATATATTCCGTTCCGGTATTGACGCTGTCCTCTGGAGCCGGCAGGGCTTTGCGGTCGATTTTGCCATTAGGCGTCAGCGGCATCCGCTCCAACTGCACGAAATAGGCCGGAATCATATAGGCCGGCAGTTCCTGCGACAGCTCTTGCCTCAATTCGCCCACCGTGAGTTCCCGGGCGGCTACGAAGTACGCGCATAGCTGCTTCTCCCCGCGTCCGTCTTCCCGCGCGATGACAATGGCCTCCCGTACAGGCGCCGCCTTCGTCAATTGGGCTTCCACTTCGCCGAGCTCGATCCGGTAACCGCGAATTTTCACCTGATGATCGATACGTCCCAAATATTCGATATTGCCGTCCGGCAGCCAGCGCGCCAAATCACCCGTTCTGTACATTCGTCCGCCCGGCTCGAAAGGACTATCCACGAACTTGTCAGCCGTCAGTTCCGGACGGTGCAAATAGCCGCGCGCCAAGCCATCGCCCGCTACGTACATTTCTCCGGCAACGCCCACAGGCACGCATTGGCGATTCGCATCCAGCACATAAATTTTCAATGTTGGGATCGGGCGCCCGATATTGCTCTTCGCTTGTTCGATTTCCACGTGAGTAATTTCTTTATAAGTGACATGGACCGTCGTTTCGGTTATTCCATACATATTGATCAACTGGGTATGCGGATATTTCGTTTTCCAATCTTTGAGCAGCTGCGGATTTAACGCTTCTCCTCCGAATATGACTTTTCTCACTTTCAACTCTTGTCCGGGCTCTGTGAGAGCTTCCCGCAGCAGCTGATAAAAATAAGTCGGTGTCTGATTCAATATGGTCACTTGCTGCTCATGAAGCAGCTGCAGGAACTGCGCCGGATTCTTGGCCGTCAGCTGCGGAACGACTACCAATCTGCCTCCGTATAACAGCGCTCCGTACATCTCCCAGACCGAGAAGTCGAAGCAGAAAGAATGGAACAGCGTCCATGTATCGGCTGAATTGAAGTCGAACAGATTTCTGCTGTTGAACAATAACCGTACGACATTTTTATGCTCGATCAAGGTTCCTTTCGGCTTGCCGGTCGTTCCTGAAGTATAGATGACATAAGCCAGATCGGACGGCGTGTTGTTCGTCCCCGGATTCGAACGGTCTTCAGCGAAGGATTGCTCGTCGTCAAGCATGACGGCTGTCCCTTCAAAGCCTGCTCTGTCCCGCAAATGATGCTGAAGGAGCAGCACCTGCGCTCCGGAATCCTCCAGCATGTAGCGAATCCGCTCTTCCGGATATTCCGGATCAATTGGCACATAAGCCCCGCCGGCTTTTAGAATAGCCAGAATGCCGACTATCATTTCCGGAGAACGCTCGGTCATAATGCCAACCAAGCTGTCTGCTTGCACATCTTTTTCCCGCAGCGTATGCGCCAAACGATTGGCCCGTTCGTTCAATTCCCGATAGGTCAACTGAACATTTTCGCAACTTACAGCCACTGCATCCGGCGTCCGCTCCGCTTGTTCTTCGAACAACCGGTGGATCGTCTTCTCCCGCGGGTAGTCCGCAGCCGTATCATTGAACCGCTCCACCAGCTGAAGCTTCTCTTCAGCCGTCAACATCTCCAGCCTGTCCAACCGGGCCGACGGTTCGACAGCGACGGCAGCGGCCAACTGGCCGAAATGCTGTGCCATGCGTGCGACCGTTTCCCGCTGGAACAAGGCAGTCGCGTATTCAATGCTGCATGCAAGCCCGTCCTCTTTTTCTTCGATATGGAAGGTCAGGTCGAACTTCGCGATTGGATGTGCTGCCGGGTGCGGCAACAGCTGCAGCCCATCGATATCGAACGTTCCCTGCTCCGTATTCTGCAGGACGAAGACCGTATCGAACAACGGATTGCGGCTTGCGTCCCGCGGCACCCGCACATTTTCCACCAATAGCTCGAATGGATAATCCTGATGCTCGTACGCCCGCATCGTTGTGTCTTTGACTTCCTCCAAGAAGGACAAAAACGTCTTCTCCCCGGCAGGATAGTTGCGAATAGCCAACGTATTGACGAACATCCCGATGAGCGGCTGCACATCTCCATGCGTTCTGCCTGCAATTGGCATGCCCACGATGATGTCTTCTTGCCCTGTGTATTTATGCAGCATGGTCTTATATAGCGCCAGCAGCACCATATACAATGTAGCCCCAGACTCGGCAGCCAATTGCTTGAGGCGCTTGGCCTCGCGCTGCTGAATCGCGAATTCGAGCGTATTGCCTTCATAGCTCCGGAATAGCGGCCGCGCATAGTCTGTCGGCATTTCCAAGACCGGCAGCTCACCGCGCAGCGCATCCAGCCAGTACGCTTCCTGCCGCTTCGAGCGTTCCTGCTGCGCTTCGGACAGCAGCCAAGCCGCATAATCCTTGTATTGAATGCGTAAAGGCGAGAGCTCCTCTCCGTCATACAACCGGACGAACTCTTCGATCAGAATCCCGATCGAGGCCCCGTCGGATATGATATGGTGCATGTCGAACAGCAGAAGATGGCGCTGCTCCGCAAGCTTGACCAGACCGATTCGCAAGAGCGGAGGCTTCTGCAAATCAAACGCGCGGATGAAACCGCGAACTGCTTCATCAGCCGCTTCTTCGCTGGCCTGCGCATACTCCACCGCAAAATCCATTTCTTCGTATACCCGCTGCACAGGTTCGCCGTTCACCATTTCGAAGCCGGTGCGCAGCGTCTCATGCCGCGCAATCAGCTGGCGGAACGCCGTTTCGAGCCGCTCCCGATCAAGGGCTCCCGCGAGCGTCATCACGCCCGGCATGTTGTAGGTCTGTTCCGCTCCCTCCAACTGCTGCAAAATATAGAGCCGTTTCTGGGCGGAAGACACCGGATAGTATTCTCTCTCGGCGACCCGAGGGATCGCGCTGTATATCTCTTGCTCCATCCCGCCAATCACTTGAGCAAGCTCTTCGATCGTAGGGAAGCGGAATACCTCGCGCAGCGGCAGGCTGACGTTCATCTCTTGGTGAAGCTTGCTAACCAGCGTCGTTGCGCGAAGAGAGTGTCCGCCAAGGTCGAAGAAGCTGTCCTTTACGCTTACCTTGTCAACGCCGAGCACTTCTTGCCATATTTGAGCCAGCTTGGCTTCCAGCGGCGTCCGCGGCGCTACATGTTCCAGTCCGGTGTTCATGTGTCCTTCCGGTTCCGGGAGCGCCTTGCGATCGATCTTTCCGTTCGGCGTCAGCGGCATCCGCTCCACCTGCACAAAATGCGTTGGGATCATGTACCCCGGCAGCTCTTGCGACAAGGACGCTCTCAACTCGCTTGCCGTAAGCTCTTTATCCGCTGCATAGTACGCGCACAGCGCCTTCTGGCCGCTGTCGTCCTTCCGCGCGATCACGACCGCGTTCAGAACCGATTCCACCTTCAGCAGATGCGCTTCCACCTCGCCAATCTCAATCCGGTAACCGCGGATTTTGACTTGATCATCGATTCGTCCCACGTACTCGATCGTTCCATCCGGCAGCCATCTCGCCAAGTCGCCTGTGCGGTAAAGCCGTGATGCAGGCGCTATTGGACTGTCCACGAACTTCTCTGCGGTCAGTTCCGGACGGTTCCAGTACCCTTGGGCCAGTCCGTCTCCGCCTGTGTACAGCTCGCCGACCACCCCTGCTGGCAGCAGCTTGCCCGCTGCATCCAGCACGTATGCTTGCGTATTGCCGATTGGACGACCAATCGGTATGGATGGACGCTCCACATCCGCTGCAGAAATTTCATGGCAGCAAGTAAAGGTTGTATTCTCGGTTGGTCCATATCCATTGATTAGGCGAATTCCGTTATACCGCTCCAGAACCTTTTTGGCATGCGTCTTGGAGACGACGTCTCCTCCCACAAGCAATTGCCGAACTCCTTGCAAAGCTTGGAGCTGATTCTCGACCATGACTTGGAACAGTCCTGCGGTCAACCAGAGGATCGTCACCTGGTGCCGCTCAATGGCCTGCGCCCATTCGGCCAGCGAAACATTGCCTGATGGCAACAGGGCCAATGCAGCTCCGTTCAACAAGCTGCCCCAGATCTCGAACGTCGCCGCATCGAATGATATCGTCGAACCTTGCAGAAAAACGTCCTTGCTGCCGATGTCGACATAATTGGCGGCGGCCGTGAGCCGTACCACCCCTCGATGCGTGACGCACACTCCTTTCGGAATTCCCGTCGAGCCGGACGTATAAATGATGTAGGCCACATCGTCCGCAGCCGCCGCAGCCGACACGTTCGGCCAGCTGCCGTCCCGCGCCATCTCTGCTGCCTCATCAAGCAGAACATAATCGATGTTGTTGTCCGTCAGGGCAGGCAAGCTTGCCTGCAGATGCGCCTGCGTTAGCAGCACGCTTATTGCCGTATCTTCCAGCATGGCGTTCATGCGTTCTTGAGGGTACGAAGGATCGATCGGAACATATGCCCCGCCGGATTTGAGAATTCCGAGCAATCCAATGACCATGTCCAAGGATCTCTCCGCGCAAATGCCGACCAATGTTCCTCGTGCCACCCCCCGTTCCCGCAAAAGACACGCAATTCGATTGGCAGCAGCGTTCAATTCCGCATAGGTCAACCGCTTGTCTTCCAATAACACTGCTACCGCGTCCGGAGTTCGATTCTCCTGTTCCTCGAACAATTGGTGTATCGTCTTCTCCCGCGGGTATTCGACAGCGGTAGCGTTGAACACGTCCATAATCTGCGCTTTCTCCGCCGCTGTCGCCAGCTCGAGTTCTGCCACCGATATTTGCGGGTCAGCCGCGATTTGTTCCAGCATGTTCACGAAATGGCCTTTCAACCGCTCCATGCCCGCCCTGTCAAATACGATTCCGTTATAATCCAGACGAATCACGATTTCGTCACCTGGCATGATGACCAAGTTGAAGTCATAGTTCGTCTGCTCCGTTACCTTGACGTCCTTCAATTTCAGCCCTTTGCCGTCAAGGCTTTGCAATTGCTCGATTTGCTCTTCCATCGGGTAGTTCTCGAATACGACGATATGATTGATCAGTTCCTGCTTTTGCGCGCTCTGCGCCTGAATCTCATACAACGGATAGTGATCGTGCTTGGCGGATGCCAGCGCCTCCTCCTGCAGTCTGAGCATGACATCGGCAAAGCTCTCCCCCGCATCGGCGGTAACGCGAACGGGTATCGTGTTGATGAACAAGCCGATCATCTCTTCAACACCCGGCATGTCCGCCGGTCTCCCCGATACGACGCCGCCGAAGACGACGTCGCCGGTTCCGTTATACTTCTGCAGCATGACGCCCCATGACGCTTGCAGGAGCGTATTCAGGGTCACCTGATTCCGTCTAGCCGCGTCGTTAATCCGCAGGCTCAAGCTCTTGCCCAATGCGCAATCGATATGCTCCGCCGCGTATGCTTCGCTTTGTCCTTGATTATTCCCTTGCGGCAGAATCGTGTGCTGGTCGTATCCGGCCAAATACTCCGACCAATAGGCCGATGCCGCTGCTTGATCTTGCTGTTCCAACCATTCGATATATTGACTGTACGCAGGCACCGTTGTCCGTTCGAGAGGCTGATGCCGCACGCGGGCGGAATACGTATCGAACACTTCCTTGGCAACCAGCGGCAAGCACCAGCCGTCCATCAGAATATGATGAGAACTCCAGAGCACGTAATGGCTCTCCGGGGCCGTACGAAGCACGAGCACACGCATCAGCTCGTCCCGCTCCAAGTCGAATCCGCGCCGCCGGTCCTCATTCACGGCGTTCTCGATATGCGCTCTCTGCTCAGCCGGTTCCAGAGCGCTCACATCTTCAAACGCGAACCCGATCTCCTTGTCGCGGTATACGATTTGCACTGGTTCGCCCTGCCAGCCGCTATAGAAATTGGAGCGCAGCACCGCATGCCGCCCTGCCAATGCGTTCCAGCTCTTGGCGAAGGCTTCCACATCGAGCGCCCCCTGCAGGGTAAAGCGCGTTTGTTCGAAATATGCGCCTGCTTGCCGATCCAGGGCGCTGTGGAACCACATCCCTTTCTGCATCGGCGTCAGCTTGTAAATATTTTCAATGTCCCCGATGTGCCGCGTCTGTTCCGCAATCCGCTCCAGATCCTGGGCACTCAGTCCCTGCAGCAAGACATCGCTCGGAGTTAATTCCGGCCGCTCCTTCGCCATGCAGTGCGCGATGATTTCGCTCAAGCTCTCTTGCAGCATCCCAGCCAGTTCCTCGATCGTGTCTCTCCGATATTCCTTGCCGCCATAGCTCAGCTCGAGGACTAACGAGCCATCCATAATCATGCCGTTAATGTCCAGCGCGTATTGGCGCGCTTGATTGCCGCTCGTGTCCGCACCGCTCGGATATGGAGATAATTCCATGCCGTTGTTTTGCAAATCCTGATCGAACTGGCCCAGGTAGTTGAAGCTGATATCCGGACCGGCCCCCCACGACGCTTCATGCGCAAGCCCGGACATATACCGGCAGATCCCGTATCCTATCCCCTTGTTCGGGACTTGGCGCAGGTCCTCTTTCACCTTTTTGATCAGGGAGGACAAGCTCTTGTCCGGCTCGATCTCGAGCAGCACCGGATACTCGCTCGTAAACCAGCCTACCGTGCGCGAGATGTCGATATCAGAAATAATGTCTTCCCTGCCGTGCCCTTCCAGATTGACCAGCACCCGGCGGCAGCCGCTCCACTTCTGCACGGCCGTCCCCAGCGCTGTCATCAGAATGTCGTTCATTTCCGTGTTGTATGCCTTGTGTACGTGCTTCAACAGCTGCTCCGTGTCCTCCCGGCTCCATTGGACGATGACCGACTCACTGTCCTTCTGCAAGGAACAGTCCGCTTCGTAGTCCTTAGGCAGAGGATTAGCTTCCGTCTGCGCTATGCGCTGCCAATAAGCCCGTTCATCGATTATGGCCGGACTGTCCGCATAAGCGGCCAGCCGCCCGGCCCAAGTGCGGTAGGCATCTGTTTTGCTTGGGAGACGTATCTCCTCATCGTTCAGCGCCTGCTCGTAACCAATCGCGATATCTTCCAGTAAAATCCGCCAAGAGACGCCGTCAATGACGGCATGGTGAATGACGAGCAGCAAATGATCCCCGTCCGGGCATTGGAATAATCCTGCCCGCACCAATGGTCCCGTCTCGAGGTCGATCCCGCTTTGAATCTCGTTCGCTTGCGCTGCAATGAGCGGTTCGCAAGCCGGTTCGTTACGGAAGTCCGCCACGTGCAACATGTATAGCTCGCCTTCTCCGATTCCCCTGTTCCAAGCGGTGTATCCGGACTCGGTCTTGCGGAATACCATCCGCAGCGCATCGTGATGCTCCGCGATCTTCTCCAGCGCCTTGCGAATCGCGGCCTCGTTGAAGCCTTCCTTGCGGTACAACATGATCGATTGGTTATAGTGGTGCGGATCGGCGAACCGTTGTCCGAAGAACCAGCGTTGGATCGGGGTCAGCTCCGCTTCCCCGGCCACTTCGCCCTGGTCGGCGATTCTGCCGGCTGGCTGGATATGCAGGCTCAACTCCGCAATGGTCGGGTATTGGAACAAATCCCGAATTTCCATTTTGTACCCAGCCTGGCGCAAACGGGAAGACACTTGAATCGACTTGATGGAATCGCCGCCAAGCTCAAAGAAATGCTCCCTTGCCCCGATCCGCTCTATCCCCAATACAGCCTGCCATACGTCAGCCAAAGTCTTCTCCGCCACGGTACTCGGCGCAACATATTCCGCCCCGGTATGCGCGCTTCCTTCCGGAGCAGGCAGCCCCTTGCGATCTACCTTGCCGTTCGGCGTCAATGGCATCCGTTCCAGCTGCATGAAATACGACGGTATCATGTATCCCGGCAGTTCTTCTGCCATCGTTCCCCTTAGTTCGTTCACTGTAAGCTCGCGGTCCGCCACATAGTATGCGCACAGCACCTTCTGTCCGCTTCCGTCCTCCCGTGCGGCGACGACTGCCTCTCGAACGGAATCCGCCCTGAGCAATTGAGCTTCAATTTCGCCTATCTCGATCCGGTAGCCGCGAATCTTCACCTGATGATCGATCCGCCCCAAGTATTCGATATTGCCATCCGGCAGCCACCGGGCCAAGTCGCCCGTGCGGTACATCATCTCGCCTGGCGCGTACGGATTGTCAACGAACTTCTCAACCGTCAAGTTTGGCCGATTCAAGTATCCGCGTCCCACGCAAGCCCCGCCGATATATAGTTCTCCCGTTATCCCGATCGGCTGCAACGAGCGGTTGCCGTCCAGAATCATCATGGATACGGCCGGCAATGGCTTGCCTATCGGCAGCGTTCGAAGCTCAGCGGAATCCGTCTGTTCGAAATAACTGGCGTCGACGCACGCTTCGGTTACGCCATAGCTGTTCAGGATGCGCATCTGCGCTCCGAATCGATCCATCAGCTTCTGGAATTCTTCGGCCGGACAGTAATCCGAGCCGACGATTAACAGCTGCAGACTGCGAATGTCCATATTGTTGTCGTATATATATTCCATCAACGGGACAACGAGGGCCGGCGTCGACTCGAACATCTGGATGCCGTGCTTGCGAATCAACTCGCAGATGGCTTCCGGGTTCGCACGCGCGTGACCGGGACATAGAATAAGCTCTCCGCCATGCAGGAGCGTTCGTGCCATGTCTCCCGTGAACACGTCGAACGAGAAGCTTGCCCACTGCAACCAGCGAATGCCCGTCTCATGCAACTGATACCGGGATTTCCAAGCGCTTGCCATGGCCACCAGCTGTCTATGCTCGATCATGACCCCTTTCGGCTTCCCGGTCGTCCCCGATGTGTAGATGACATAGCTCAGATCAGACGGAGCATTGTGCGATTCAAGGTTGGCGCCGTCCTCGTCATAGAACGAGTTATCATCTAGAATCACCCATGTGCCGGCGAACGCGACCCTCGCCTGCAGGTGACGCTGGGTCAACAGCACTCGAGCGTTCGAATCATCCAGCATATAGCGGATGCGGTCCTCCGGATATTCCGGATCGATCGGCACGTAAGCTCCTCCGGCTTTCAAGACAGCGAGAATTCCCACGATCATCTCCAGCGAGCGGTCTGCCATGATGCCCACCAATTGCTCCGGCAGCACGCCTTGGGCTCTCAATGTCCGCGCCAAACGATTGGCCCGTTCGTTCAATTCCCGATATGTCAGCTGCTTGTCTTCATACACAGCCGCAACATGATTAGGGATGCGCGCCGCCTGTTCCTCGAACAATTCGTGCACGGTCTTGTCCTTGGGGAACTCTGCAGCCGTATCGTTGAATTGGCTCAATATTTGATGCGCTTCTTCGTTGTTCAACATGGACAGCTCGTGCAGCGTCTGGTGCGGATTATGCAGAATTCTATTGACAATGGTAAGCATCTGCTCGATAATTCGAGTGATTTCATGATCTTCGAACAATTGGATCTGATAATCGACATTGATGACAAGCTGTTGATCGTCCAGCATATCTTCGACATGAACCGCGAAGTCATCGACTTCGTGACCGCAAAAACTGCTCCGCTGCTGAATGCTGAGCTGTCCATAGCTGGACCAACGAATCGGCATATAGTCCACAGACACGCCATAGAGATCTTGAATATCGCTGTGCTTATGCTCCTTTCTCAAATCCAAAATAAGCTGGTTGTACGGATATTTCTGATGACGCAAATTCGTCTTTTGCTCTTTGGAGACATTATGTAGGATGGAAATCAGATCTTGGTTGGGATCAAGCGACAATCGAGTCGCGACTGTGCTTACAAACATGCCCAACATTTCTTTTTCTTGCCTTGATGTCCGGTTCGCGTATGCCGTCCCCACAGCAATATCCAAATTTCCGGTCGTTTTATATAAAAACATGTAGACCGTTGCCAAAAATAGTGTGAACAGGCTAATGTTGTGTTGCTCGCTGAAGACCTTCAGCTGTTCGTAACGCTCGCCGGTGAGGGCTACGTACGCTCTTTTCGCCTCGGTGCTTATGGAGTATGGAGGATACGGTTTAATTCCCGTCGTCTCGGGCATGGTTTTGAACTTTTCCAGCCAATATGCCTTATCTTTCTGATAGCGATCGGACTTTTCATATTCCTGCTCCGCATAAATGTAATCGAGATAAGAGTTCTTCTTGTCTTTGGCCGAGAACGTTCCATTTGTAAGCTCCATATAGGTTTGCACGATTTTATTGCCAATAAGATGTGAAGTTACGCCATCAGCTATAATATGGTTAATTTTTAAGTTAATCCAATATTCTTGATTGTTAACGTTAAATACTGCGAAATGATATAATTTATCATCAAAAATACTGATTGGAATTTGATTGAAACGATGCAACCAGTCTTTAGCTTCCAAATGGTCATCCCATTCCATATAATCGACTTCCGGGATGATAGCCGCCGATTCGGGCTCGAGCCGCTGCATGGGTTGATTGTCTTGAGTCATGATTCTGATTCGGAAAGCATCATGTTCCGTAATTACTTGATAGATAGACTGTTTCAGCGTAGTTAGGTCTACCTCGCCTCGAATGACTAAAGTTCCTGCAACGGTAGAGACGGTGGTATTCGGATGCATCATTTCCATATACCATATTCTTCGCTGCGCCTGCGTCAATGGAAATAGTATGTTCGGATTCGCGTTCACTTGGACTCCCCCCTATTAGAAATATTCGTAAACTGTCTAGGTTCACAGCTAATTGAATGCTCTTCTGGATGAGTTAATAAACATCTCCGTATAAAAATTATGTTTGATTATAATTGGGCATATCCCGTACTATTGTGTGTAAGCGTAGGTGGCTTGAATGCGGTTCATAAAGGGCAGGTTAGCGTTTCTTGGGGTCATCACAGGTGTGTGGCCAGGTCAAGGGTTATCTGGCACAGGTGTAGAAAAGCCAAATGGTTGGCGGAAATAGATGAATATTATTCGTCAAATCATCCAGATAAAGATACTTCCCCCCTTATATGCAATAAAGCGAAGTATTTTAAGGCATTTAAAAGACATCCTTATAAGTTAATTATTACCACCCCGTATTATAGTAGCATTGGTTGTATTTAACAATATCATTTACTGTAAATTAGTATAATATCTTAAATTTCCGTCATATTAAGCTTGATTTTGTCATAAATATGTCATATATACCCGTTTTTACAGGAACGTGAAAAAGCCCCATTACGTAAGCAGCAGCGCATTTTAAACGCCTCCGTTTATTTAATGGGGATAATTATTAATGCCATTATTTAATTGCAGGAGGTTTTATTTGATAGACACGGTCATTTCCAGTTCTTTGATATACATGACGTGGCGCTTCTCTGTTCAAGTTTACATTTTCATTTACGCTGGCCTCTCCCATTGCTATTTGCCTTCCTGCAAAAATTGTCCAATGCGAGCCTTGATCTCATCTCGAACCTGGCGGAACTCCGCCATAATCTCTTCTTCGGTGCCGGTTGCCTTGGCCGGGTCGGTAAAGCCCCAATGCCACTTTACTGCATCCTTGTTCAAAATGACGGGACAATGCTCATCCGCATGGCCACAGAGTGTAATGACATAATCTGCACGGTTCAGCAGTACGGGGTCAATGACATCCGATGTATGCCGTGAAATATCGACCCCTGCCTCCTCCATCACTTGAACGGCTCGCGGATTAAGCCCGTGCGCTTCCAGACCCGCGCTCTTCACTTCATAGCGGTCGCCGCCCAAAGCTTTCAACCACCCATCCGCGATTTGGCTCCGGCATGAGTTGCCCGTACATAGGAAGTAAACTATTTTTTTGTCCATGATGATGTCTCTCCTTCGATTTTCTATTTATGTGTGAATGTTTGCTTATCGAAATATTTTCTCTTAAACCAGTAGGCGACATTAACCAGTCCAATCAACACGGGCACTTCAACGAGAGGTCCGATAACGGCGGCAAAGGCTGCTCCGGAATCGATGCCGAATACCCCAATGGCAACCGCGATGGCCAGCTCAAAGTTATTGCTTGCGGCCGTGAAGGACAAAGAACAACAGATTGGATAGGAGGTCCCGGTTCGGATAGACATGAAGAACGAAAACAAAAACATGATGACAAAGTAGATAAGCAACGGGATCGCGATACGCACCACATCCAGCGGCAAGGAAACGATCAGGTCCGCTTTGAGTGAGAACATGAGCACGATCGTGAACAGCAATGCGACAAGCGTCAGGGGGCTGATTTTAGGAATGAACACTTGTTCATACCATTCCGTCCCCTTCAGCTTTATACCGATGATACGGGTCAACAGGCCAGCTGCAAATGGAATGCCTAAGTAGATGAATACACTTTCGGCAATCTGTCCCATCGATACATTCACTTCCGCACCTTGAACCCCGAACCATCCAGGCAAGACGGTGATAAAGATGTAAGCAAACACGGAATAGAACAAAATCTGAAAAATGGAGTTAAAAGCGACAAGACCGGCGGTATACTCCGGATCACCCTTGGCCAGATCGCTCCACACGATGACCATGGCGATACATCGCGCCAGCCCCATCATGATGAGACCTATCATATATTCCGGCATATCGCTCAAGAATAGGATAGCCAGTAGAAACATGAGGAAAGGCCCGATAATCCAGTTCTGAACCAATGAAAGCAGGAGTACCTTCCAATCTTTAAATACTCTCCCGAGCTTCTCATATTTCACTTTAGCAAGTGGCGGATACATCATCACGATTAATCCGATGGCAATGGGAATGGAAGTCGTGCCGACTTGCATTCCTGACAATCCTTCCGAGAACCCGGGTACCAAGTATCCCAACAGGATTCCCAGCGCCATGGCGCTAAATATCCATAGGGTCAGATACCGATCCAGAAAAGATAACCTCTTCGTCGTTCCTTGGCTCATGCGAATCTCTCCCCTTATTCACAAATCAACGCATTCATTTTCTGCTTGAGGCCATCTTCCAAGGCTGGCAGGTATTTCAGCACATCATGCAAATGAGGCTTATCTTCAAGCTGCAACGAATAAAAATTCCATTGGCCCCTGCGCTCCTCGCGAACCAGTCCTGCATCTTTTAATTTTCTCAGATGTTGGCTAATATTCGGCTGTGTCATATCCAGTATTTCCACGAGCTGGCACACGCACATTTCCTGATGATAAAGGATGGATACGATGTTTAATCGGGTACGGTCACCAAGCAGCTTAAAATGATCGGACATGACTTCAATGCTCACGTTATTCAAGGTTAACACCTCCCTGTTCGAATTCATTATATAAGCAGGTAATTATATAAGCAAGTAATTATTTGAAATTCTCCTCGAAATCATAAGTGAGTTATTATGTTACCTATTTGCTGGTAAAAATTCGTCATTATAATGTACGGTTGTTGAAAGGAATTCTACCTTTGAGGGCTCCAGTAATTACCGCTAACAACTCCTGCATCTCTTTCTTTATACTTATTGAAGAGAGGGGGATTGATTTAGATGGTATATATCTATCTTGGCACCTTATTGCTTCTGCTCGGTATCTTTTCTTATAAGGGGTACCGAAACACACAGCATGTCGTGGTTAACAAAGTACGTGTCGAACTCAATAACCGTCCGTCTGAACGGCTTTTGAATGTGCTGCATATCTCCGATATGCATATGGAACATATATCGATTTCTCCGGAACAGCTTTATGAAAAACTGAAAAAAGAGAATATTGATTTGATCGCCTTGACAGGAGACTTTTTGGATCGGAAACGCAGTATTCCGAAATTGGTTCCTTACCTCCAAATGTTCAAAAAGCTGAACTCGAAATACGGGATTTACGCTATATTCGGGAACCATGATTATGTGTTGAATGACAGAAATTTCGCGATGTTAAAAAAGACGTTGGAAAAGCACGGATGCAAAACGCTGCAAAATGAACATGATACATTTATGATTGACGGAATACGGATCAATATTATTGGAATCGATGATTTCAGTACACACCGAAGTGATTTATCCGCTTCGTACAATGGGTTGACACAAGGATATAACTTGGTCCTCACCCATGATCCGAACATTGTTCTGGAAATGAAACCGTTCAAATTTGATTATTTGCTTGCCGGTCATTTTCATGGCGGACAAATTCATTGGCCTAAACCGTACCATCTGGCAGCCATGGGAAAGCTTGTGAAAATGGATATGTTGAAAGGGCTGCATGTTTATCATGGAAAACCATTTTATATTAGCGAAGGCTTAGGGCAAACTGGGATAAACATTCGAATGGGAAGCCGTCCTGAAATCACTCTTCATCAGCTTCAATTATCCTCGGCTCAACCTGTAATGAACAAGACTCTAACTGCTGTTTAGCGTTAGAGTCTTGACTATAATAGCGAATCGTTTGCATAGGAATCCCGCTTTTGGAGAATCAGTGACAACACCATCGTCAAAGTAAATGAAAAAGCAATATGGAAATGCGTTGCTATCACGCTTCCCTATTGAATATGCCGAAATCATGTTATGAATGTCTCCTCGACTTTATCATCAAGAAGATTAGGGATCATAATCAGCCGCTTATTTTAGCGGGAGATCTAATTCTAAGACCCTCAACGAGATTATGGAACTTCTAACCTGATGACGAAGACTAGGAGGGAATCATGTATAACGATTTCAAGATTAGCACGTTTCGCTTGAAAGAACGTGATTTAAAATTGAATTTTCGCTTCTGGAGCCCGATTAATCCAAGAGGGCTCTTGATTTTTATCCATGGCGCAGGAGAGAATTCAGGTCAATACTGTGAAATCGGTACGGAAAGTATGAAAAGGCAGATTGCTTTTGCCGCTCCCGATCTTCGCGGGTTCGGACAATCGGATGGTCAGCGCGGTCATATTCATCGGTTTCAAACTTACTTAGACGACCTGCATCAATTGATAGACTACTTTGAAAAACTAAGTTCCAAAAATCCCAATCTATCTCTTTGGCCATAGTTTAGGCGGACTCATCATCATTCGGTATATTCAACATTTCACTAAGATAGCCGATAAAGTAGCCGGGGTCATCTTATCGTCACCTGCGTTAGGAATACATATCAGAATTCCCTACTTTTTTCAAAAATGCGCTCAGCTTTTATCCAGACTAACTCCAAGCTTTCCGCTTGAATTAATCAGATGGAATGAATCCTTAAAAAAGTTGCGTTGGTTAAAAGCGCATTTGCCGAGTTGGACCTCTGAACTTTTGAGCAATCCTTCAGCCACGATACAGTACACTCCGCGTTGGATCACGGAGTTATTGCGTCACGAAGCCCGGGCTTTTACTGAAGTGAATCAATTTCATGTACCTACTTTGTGCCTGTATGGTTTACACGATTCTGTAGCAGATTCCGATTATATAGAGCAATTTATGAAAGCCATTCCTTCAAGCGATAAACAATCCGTTTTATTCGCAGATGGTGGACACTGTCCTTTGAATGAACATCGCAAGGATGAAGCGGTTGAATCCATTTTTCAATGGTTAAGTTCCCGTCTTTGATTGCTCAGAATGGGAGAAAAGAAAAACCACGAGAAGCTTGTTCTCATGGATCAGGATAAATCAAAATGTTCCTATGTCATGGGGACTTGCCGGATGATTCGCCCCTCTATGCGTTGAAAAATGTCATCAAGATTAGGACCTGTAATCGTTAAACCGTGGTTCTTTAAACCGATAATGGCTCTTGTCGGATCTTCCGATCGATTGACCAAATCGGATACGGCTTGTGCCAATTCCCACGTGCCGCAAGGAAAGTTGATTTCTGTAGATGGAATTCCATCCATCCAAGCATGGACATGGACGATTGCCTCTACTTCAGGATGCTGCATATAAATCATCCAGTGTTCAATGGCATCGACGGATACCCGGTGAGGCTCGATGTTCGCAGGCACATTCAGAAGCATTGCCGTTCGTTCGGCATTGTAGCCCATTACCAATAGGATATCCCGCCCAATAATTCTCATGTCCCCTTTGTTTACTCCGCTTGCACTCATCCAGAATTGCCGGTCATCTTTGCGTGCGCTTAGATTGCCATAACTCAAGCCACCGATTCCGTATAGTCGTTTTACGTGCCGTAAATCTTGAGGCGAGAGGAGTTCCTCCAAAGGAAAAGGAGCCGGCAAAAGGTTCAGGGCATCCAATTGTTTGCCTGCTCTGTGTATCTGTGCTGTTATCTCGTCGCCATCCCATAAATCTGGAGGCAGATCGTGGTGGAACTCATTATTAATGACTAACCGGGAGGATGCCAATGGATTTAATCTTTCCATCACCTTCATAAAAAACAATTCATCGTTATCTTGTTCATACGGCACCAAATAACAACCTTGTTCAAGCGTGATGAAATACGTGTTACAATGTCCGTCAGGAGTATGTATGATATAGATCAAAAGATTGGAAAGCGTACGAATGAGTATGGGGTAAGCTGACCTCAAAATGTCATGGGGAGGTTCATGTGTTTCGGCAACCGCTACTGAAAATGTAGCTTGTGCTTTCCTGCGAAAAGGTTTTAAATGATCGGTGTCCACAAAGTTTAAAACAAAACGGATATCATTTACAGGTTCCTCGCAATATTGGTATCCATTATTTATCAACTCTCTTTTCAATCCCACAGCAAACCATTTCAAAGATGGGCTTCTCCATTCGCCTGCAATGGCAAAATTCATGTATTTCCCCCCTTTTTACAGTTCAAAAACAACTTTCATTGCCTTCGATTTTCCCTTCCCCGATGCAGTGGCAATGGCATTCCGATATTGATCCAACGGGAATTGGTGGGTCACCAAGGGATCGAGGTCGATTTTGCCGGAATTCATCAAGTCCAATGCTAACGCATATGTACGCGTTCGCTTCTCCCCGGATTGTTCTGTACTAACCGCAAAGCTTCCTTTTATTTCTAGTTCGTTCAGCCAGATCGGAGTCCAATCGACTCCACGCGGGAAACTCGCAACTCCCAAGAGCTTCACCTTCCCGCCGCTCTTCGTAAAACGCAACGCGTCATCAATGCTTCGATCTTTGCCCACACACTCGTATGTCATATCGGCCCCTCCCTGTATCACCGGTTTTCCGAACAACGGTGTCAACACCTCAGCGCCCATAAGTTGGGCCAGTTGTTCATAGTAATCGGAACCAGATGTCAATGGAACAATCTCACTGGCTCCATACAGCCGGGCCATTTCCATTTGTAAAGGATGTTTCGCCAATACAATGATCCGATTTGAAAAACCAAGTGCACGCAGCGCAGCTAAAACGCATATGCCGATTACTCCTGCGCCAATAATGAGTACCGTATCATTGTCGCCTGGCGGATCCCGCATAATCGCATGCAAAGCAGTCGCAAATGGATCGGTCATGATCGCATTCCGATCACTGACTTTTGCGGGTACTTTGAGGATCTGACTGTGGTGAGCGACCAGATACGGGCTCCAGCTCCCCCCCGTATCCCGGCAGGCTCCGATTAGCAGTCCAGGAGAGATGTTTCCCGAAGTCATGCGTTCGCACAGACTCAAGTCACCACGTCGGCAAGCAGGACAAGGTTCCTGAAATCCCCTTGCTATACAAGATAAGATCGGATCCACCACCACTCGTTCCCCTGCTTTAATACCGGACACTCTCTGCCCTACTTCCTCGATTACGCCTACCACTTCATGCCCAATCGTAAAGGGAAAGGAAGCAAATGGAGAGGCAGCCGGGCTGTCGTGAAGAAAAATAAGGTTAAGATCGCTACCGCAAATACCTCCATACTTTACTTTGACTTTTACCCATTCTTCATCGGGTAATCTTGGCTCCGGAACATTCCGATAGCGCAAACAAGAAAACCGTCCCAAATAAATGGAAGGAAGCAGCGGCCCAATCGCTTTGCAGACTGCATATTGTGGAATGCCAACATTAAACTGTATCGCTTTCAAAAATATCGAATCCTTTCCCCAATGGTCTCCCCGCAACAGTAAGATGTTTACTCAAAATCCAACTAAGTTATTACAAAATAAATGATATAGGTTTAGAATCGTAGGTTATGCTCACTCTCGGATTAAAAGCGGTTTTATTTCAGTAATCACGTCCATTAATGCGTGTGAACATTGCTCATACATCGCCTTTGCCTCTTTATTCGTTGTTGACAAGCTGAACAATTCTAAATCCGCCTCGCATTTCTTTAATGCGGCAAACACTTCAGCCCCCGGTTTTGACACCACGTTCGTGAGTTGATCATCAAACAAATCGATGTATAAGCTCCCGTGGCTGTCAATTTGAGCTAAATATACGTCCTGTATATTCGTTACTCCTAATTTGGACAGCTCTTCCTTCAACCACACTTCATCTCTTCCGATGGCGGTCATGGGTTGTTCTAATATTTGACCATCCATAATAAGGACTTGTGGTACTTGTTCTGCGGCAACTTTGACACCAAGATGATTCGGTGTTAACGGTAAATATTCTCGCTTTAGCAGCACGTTGAGTTCCCCGCTTGGTTCCATTGTCGCGAATTCAACGCCAGACAATTTAAACGCGTTTTTGTTCCTTAGCAACATCAGCAATTCGTCTGAATTCAGGCGTTCTTTTTTTAAGTTATCTTGTAATATTTGTCCGTCCTTTATTAATACGGTTGGTTTGCCTTCAATCCAATTTCTTATCCTCTTGCTTTTTAATTGAACAAATTCAACACCTAGTGAAACGGCGACCCAGACAACTAATGAAATCAATCCTATGTACCAATTTGCTTCCAAGTCCAATGATACGTAACCTGCTAAACTCCCGATTGTAATTCCCGTGACGTATTCAAAAACCGACAACTGTGTTATCTGTCTTTTTCCAAGTAGCTTCGTTATAAGAAAAAGGCTTATCGCTGCTATAAATGTCCGTATTGCGATTTCCAACCAATTTGGCACCTGCATCTTCTCCTTTCAATGAAATATCATACATAGTTATGTGCTGAATAATGGTTTAATATTAATTCTCCATACATAATTTGCATGATTCAAACACTTTAGGAGTATAATTTCTCTTCATATGCCGGCAGAATGATTTGCAATGCATGACACATTTTTTGTGTACAATTGGCATGAACTAACCGGGGAAGAAGACGACTCTACGGTTGAAGGAGCCTTTGAAGACTATCTTCTCGTCCGTCCGGATGAAAAGAACACGTTGATGCTGTACAACAAGAAAACGAAGGAAACGACAACGCTCTATAAGGAGCTCTTAAATGAGGAAGAACAAAATATAATTGATAATGCTGCCATTAAAGATGCAGACTATCAAGGTGATAAACTGACCTTCGTGAAGAAGGAAGGCGAAATGCTTTATTTCAAGCATGTCGAATTGATGGCTCGAAGGAAAGCGAATTAACTTATCGGTTAAAGTGAGGGAGAGAATGATAGGACTCTATTAAATAAATGGCCCCCCTGGATTTGTTCCGCAATGAACCGGGACATGTCCAGGGGTTTCTCTTTACCTTGTTTTTGCAGTGAACGACAGCATGGTGCCGTACCCGAACAAGCTGATGAACACGGAAATAAGACTGTATATAGCTAACATAATCGTCGGCGGAGACCATACTGCTATAAATGCCCACGGCATTCCCCCGAGCAATATGCGCGGCAGCGTCAGAACCAATACGATGCCAGCTGCAGACATGATCAGAAGCAATGCAAATCCAATAAGCCGTCTGCCAAGCAATGCGGTCCAACTGCGCTGCTGCCTTGCCAGCTTTCTAATCACCCTTGCCGTCAAAAATAAAAACAATGCGATCAGGCCACCTGCAATAAGGATAATCGCCGATGCTGCTTTATCCAACCTTTGCATTCTATCAATTTGATAGGGGGCGCCAACATCCGATCCCTTCCATAATTCCATAACTCCCTGGGTAATGGCGGCTGCGGCATCGCTCATCATGTTCGCCATCACTGCTACCCCAAGCTGATCATCGCGCTGCATTCTGATAAAAGATGAAAATGTCGGATTTGCCCCAGCATGAAGAATCACATTTCCGTCTTGTCCCGCAACGATCCATCCACTGGCATAGTAATTGTTGTCACCAAGAGGCGCCACGGACTGATCGGGGACGTGCGAGTCCTGAATCAGTTTCTTATCGAACGTTCCATAGCCTAATTGAGTGTTCATCCACTTCGCCATATCATTGGCGCTGCTTATGATATAACCTGCTGGTGTATTGCCGCGATAGACAGGCGGTGTGTACGCTCTGGGTTTCATGAACCCGAGTCTATAGCCGGTTGCCATCTCGCTGGGCGGGTTGTGCTGAAGACCGGCGAACGAATCTTTCATTCCAATCGGCTCCAAAATCTGCTGCTTTATATAAGCCTCAAAGGACTGCTTCGTCACATTCTCGATCACAAGTCCCAAAACATCGTAATTGATCGTCGCATATTCGAAAGCGCGGCCCGGTTCACGATTCAACTGCTGGCTCAACAAAGCCCGCACGGTTAACTCCAGCGAATTGCCAGCATCGCTGGCTGGTATATATCCAATCGATCCGGCGGGTATTCCGCTTGTATGATACAGCAAATCATTGAGGGTAATCGTTGCAGGTTTTCCGTTATAAACAAGTTCCAGCCATGGTATATATTTTTTAACATCATCCGTCCTTTTTACCAATCCGTCCTTTTCTAACTGCAGGATGGCCAGCCCTGTAAAAGCTTTGGTCGTTGAACCTATTTCAAATAAAGTATTGCCGGTCACTGGTGTCTCCGCATCCAGATCCGCGTAGCCGAAGCCTTTTTGCAGCACCGTTCTCCCCTTTTCCACAATGACCAATGACAGGCCCGGGATTTGGCTGCGAATCCTCTCCGCTTCGACATACTCCTCTATCCGATGTATTTTTTGCTCTAACGTCTGCCCGTTTCCGATAGTACCGGCACGATCACCCGCTTGCGCATAAGCTGCCATTCCATTTGCCGCCAACACGCATACAAGCAGGAGCATGCAAGCTGTGATTAAAGTGTATCTTCTTGGATATTTCCTTGAAGTTCTCATGTTACTCTCCTCTTTCTTTGCCTATCAATTCCGCGCAGCAGGCTATTCACATAATCGTGGCAGGTAATTAGAAAGTAAATCGTTTGCATAAGCAAATAAACGCCGATTACGATGAACGAATAGCTCCAATTGGACAGCATCATGAGCTTATCCAGCACTTTCATCGCGATTAGGGCATGGACGATGCCGACAATGCATGGCACGAAAAATAACATACTCATTTGCATAACAACGATGTGTTGAATTTCATCCTCTGTCAGGCCAATTCGGGACAACGCTTCGCACTGCGCCCGATCCTCCCGGAGCTCTGTGAACAGCTTAAAATAAATGATGCTGCCCGCTGCAATGAAGAAGAGCAAACTAATGAACATGCCAATAAACATCGTCAAGGCCATCAAGCTCTGCGCATCTTCGTATTGCGTCTTATAACCGTCAAACACTGCTTGTCCCATCATATAAACGGCTCCCGAAGCCGTCACAATAACTGCGCTCAGCATGGAGACAATAAAGAGCATTCTGGCGTTATTCTTCATCTTATAATTAAGCTGGGCGACGATAATCAGATTCGTTCTTCTGTAGTACAGGCGATGATTGCTCTGAACGGACCGCAGCAGCATGATGCTGAACTGCGTGAACAACAGATAGGTGCCAATCGTCACCGTCACCATGACAGACGGTGCCAACAGAACGAAGTTCGCGCCGTTCATGATTAATGCCATGCCATAAGCGGCGCCCAAGCAGATGACCGCAAGCACGGCAAGCCACCGCGAGAAGACGGGAGGGCTTCCCGGTTCCTTGGAGGCCTTGAGCATATCCATGATGCCGGCACGCCCCACCCTCCATGCCGTCCATGCGGATATTGCCCCGAACAAGAGAGAGAAGCCTCCTGCCGTGAGCCACAGCGCCTTCAACGGAACGGCAAATGCGATAGGTTCGTTCATATGAAGCAGCACTTCAAGCGCCATATAGAACAGCTTGCTGAACGCAATCCCCAGACCAATGCCTGCCCCGATGGACAACAACGCAATCGCCCCATTTTCATAAAGGATAAGTGTGCGCAGCTGCATGCGGGTCATCCCGAATAGCGAGAGCAGGCCGAATTCCTGCTGTCTCGTTTTCAGAAAAGCCGAATTGGAATAGAGCGCAAATAAAAACGAGAAAATGACAATAATATACTGGCAGAACGTCATCCCTTGCGTAACTTTGCCTGCTGCCACGATATGACCGTTCGCTACATCGGGATGAATCAAAAATGCGGTGTAGATGTAAAAAATCATGACAGAAAAAACGCTGCTCATAAAAAAAGCGCTGTACGATCGCAAGTTGCCGCGAATGTTGCTGAACGCCAGCGTGCGAAGCGTCATCGGCATTCCCTCCCGGCATCCATGCCAATCCTATACGCCCGCGGTACAATCATAATTTGGTCCCCCCTGTGTCCATTATTTATCAATCTCAACAACGCAAGTATAGATCAGGGTGAACATCGAACCCATCGATTTTCATGACAACAGGCTGCCTGCAAATCTTACAAAATTGTCACTTTGCCCGCTTGTCCATATCCGCCTTGCTGCCAAGAATATGAATGCCGCCCGGATTAAAAGTGACCGTCATCGTCGTGCCCGCACCCAGCTCCGATTCGGCCGACAAAACGTGCCCCAGCCGGTTGCATATTTGCTTTGCCAAATATAACCCCATCCCCGTCGATTCCCCCGCAGTTCGTCCATTCTCTCCGGTGAAGAACGGATCGAAGATGCGCGGCATTTCGTAGGGCGCGATTCCGCATCCCTCGTCCGTTACGCTCAGCTTGCCGCTGCCGTCTCCATTCGGCTCAACGCGGAAAACAAGCTGCTTTGCGCCCGGTTTGCTTTTACTGTATTTAATCGCATTGCTGACGAACTGATTCAGAACGACTCTCATCCACTTCTCATCCGTTTCCGCCCAAGCTTCACCCTCCATCTGCGGAAAGATGGAATGACGGATACAGAGACGCTTGTGCGCATTGATCACGGAACGAATCAAGTCGTGTATGGGTATGCTCCGGATATGAAGATCCATCTCGAATTTGTCGAGACGCGCTGTATACAGCAGCATCTCCAAGCTTCGCATCATGCGGTCAGCCTCATCCTGCATGCTGACCATGAACCGCTTCTGCTCGTCCTTGGTCAGGGGAAGCTGCTGCAGCGCTTCCTGCACGAGCATATCGATAACCGACACAGGTGTTTTCATCTGATGAACCCATTGCAGCACGAAATGATTATGCAGCTCCTGCTGGCGGCGATACGTTCCGAGCTCGTTGAGATATGCGCTATGCTGCTGCTCCAATACACGCGCGACAAGCTGCTGCTCCTCCGTTGCGATGGATTGCACAGTTGCCGCGGCGTGCAAGTCGCCGGTCATTTCGATCGCATGCTTCAATTCCCGGTAATAAGCTTTCTGGCGAATATACTCAATGACCAGCCACAGACAGGTAAATAACAGCGCAAGCGCCACAAAATAGGTTATCGTGCCCGTATTTATCATTTGCGGGTAATGTGCATGCTCCAACATCATCAATCCGGCACCAAGTCCGATAATGATTCCGCATAGAATCAGATAGGACAGCCGATCACGCAAAAATAAAATGGCCGGGGAGCCCTTCATGCATTCGGCTCCTCTCTGTCTGCATCGAGGACCAGCTTATATCCTATGCCTCGAACCGTCGCAATCGCCTTGGGGAGTCCGAGCTCTTCCAGCTTCTTGCGAAGCCTCGTCACATTCACGGTCAACGTATTATCATCAACGAACTGCACATCGTCCCACAGCGCTTCCAGAAGCTGATCCCGAGAGACCGTCTTGCCTTGGTGGTTCAAGAAGCATTCAGCCAATAGCTGTTCGTTCTTTGTCAGTTCGATCTTCTGTTGATGCCATGTCAGCTCATTACGGCTGAGATTCAGCCGTAAGCCATGCACATTCAGCTCAATCTCAGGCGTTGAAGCCAGTCCAGTCGCAACGGCGTAATCGCCGTATACTCTTCTTAGCACGCTTTTTACCTTGGCGGTTAACAGATCCAACGGAATCGGCTTGGTAATGTAATCATCGCCGCCATTCTCAATCGCCATCACCTGATCCATCTCTCCCTCCCGCGCCGATATGAAGATAATCGGCATGCTGGAGCATGACCGGATCTGCCTGCACCAATAGTAGCCGTCGAAATACGGCAAGTTAATATCAAGCAGCACCAAATGCGGCTCATAGGCCTTCAGTTCTGTCATCAGATCGCGAAATTGCGAGGCGCATGAAGCCTCGAATCCGTACTTCTCCATCGTTCTTTTTAGCACTGCTGATATTTGCTCGTCGTCTTCCACAATAAAAATGCGATACATGCACTTCCTCCTAAACGCTTAGCTGCGCAAACCCATTGATTCCTCGAATGAAAAGCGCACAAAGCCCTCTCCTTGTTCAGTGAAAAGCCATGCCAAAAATAATCAACCCTCACTGAATTGACTTTTTTCATTATACACTATAGGTTTACGACTCGGCTTTACCGCCTTCGTGGATGGTTTCCTCAGTTGAGGCTATACAAAAAGAACCCCGCAATGACGGGGCTCTTGTCCTGTTTACTGGGGAGAAGCGCACACTATTGCCGGGCTTGTCTCAGCCGATCGGCGTTGCCATCCTGCCGAATATGAAAGGGATAGAGCGAATGCGAATTGCTCTTACTTATTAATACATAAAACTCCGCCGAAATCGGATACGATCGAATTGTTCGACGGACGTTAACGGCACATGCTTGCCGATGCGAACCATGAGGCAGTTGGCCGGATGGGAGCAGATTTCCGGATCATCGGTCGCATACCTTGCCATGTCCACGCATTTCAGCAACTGTTCGGTCATGCTGCGGTAATCCCATACGCTCAGCTTGCTGTTTTTCAAATCCCAGTACCAATAATATTCGGTCGCAAACACAATCACATTTTCCATCTGTTCTTCGGCAAAAGCAAGCCGCAGCATCTCTTTGCCCAATCCGAGCGAACGGTACGAATTGGCAACTTCAATTGCGCCGAACTCGATCAGATCCTCCATCTTTCCTGCCGACCAGGGCTCGTTCTCGTCCGGATAATGGAACGTGACATAACCGACAATCGTTGCGCCGTCGCGCGCCACAATAATCCTTCCCTCCGGCAATGCCGCAATGTCCACCAGCGCCTCATGCTGTTCCTTAGGCCTGCGGAAAGTCATCAGGTCTGGATTCATGCGCATATCGAGCAGCTGTTCAGCTGGAACAGGCCCTTCCACAACAATCACTTTCTGGTTTATTTGCAATAATATAGAATGATATAACTTCCTATGCTCCATGGCCGACCACCTGTAATAAGTTGAGGTGCTAGTAAGGACACGCCCAGAAATGACCATTCTGAGTCGCATATCATATTTTAAGCGACATGTAGAATGAATACAATAGATTTGAATGGATACCATTGCCATTTTTTTCGGAATCGAGAGGCATATTTCAGTAAAAGTTCGATTTAATGAACATATGTTCGGAAGGAGTTGGTCGTTTTTTGGCGAATATTCGGGTGTTAAGAAGGATTGTGTCGCGACGAACGGGTCTCATTAGGAAAAGTAGCATCTTTTCTGTAGGTCTTCAGTCAGACCTCAGGAGTGTTCACTGGTAGCTGGTTTCCCAATTTACTGCTTCCAAGCTCAAAGCTGCTCCTAATCGGGGCGGCTTATTATTTCCTTTTCTACGAAGTTCCGACGATGTGCAGTCTTACCCGAACATGAAGGAGAAATCAAAGTGCAGGATAAATTTTTTTATTCCAGGAAAGCAACGCTCTCTTTAAAAATCTCTGAATTTGAAATTCCGCCAATGCAGGATTTATTAATCATCGGGAAAAAGGCGCCCATCGGTCCGGAAGCGGTAAAGCGAATGGCACAGGCACTTTCACCAGAACAATTTACAATCATTAAGTTGGAGCATGCCAAGATTGAAGCGGTATTAATTCGAGACTCCCTTCTCCAAATGCTGGATGAACGCGTATTGATGCAAATCATTCTGGAAGAAGCGGATCGGTCGATCAGCGACAACATGGTTCTTCGTTCCGAGTTAAAAATATCGATATCCGTTCAGCGGGAGGTGGAGTTGTAATGAAGGTGTCAGATTTCATGTCCACCCCGGTTTATTCGGTTTCATCAGAACGAGGCGTCCAGCACGTTTCCGACTTGATGAATGAACTTAAAATCGGTTCGCTGATCGTCATGGAATTTGGGAAAGCGGTAGGGATCATTACCTCTCGGGATATCCGTTCTTCCCATCCCAATCGGATTGTGGCCGACGCTATGACTCCTAACCCGATCAGCATTTTGCCTGACGATTTTGCTTGGGATGCTTTGGCAACAATGGAACAACATCATATTGAACGCTTGCCTGTCATCCATGACGAACAAGTTGTCGGAATCGTGACCCGAGAGACGCTTCAAATCAAACTGAATCAAATCGTAGACCCGTTAACTGGTTTGTACCGCGCGCCCTATATCCAACAAATTGGCGAGGATTTGCTGAATCAACGCCACAGCTTCCATCTGCTCTTTATCGATCTCGATAACTACGGCGAAATTAACAAATTGTACGGACATCCAGTAGGCGACGACATTCTTATCGAGTTTTCCAATCGCCTGCGGGCGGCCACAGATGAAAGGGATTATCTATGTAGATATGCGGGAGACGAATTTGTTGTAATAACATGCCGCAATGAGAGCGATGCGATGCGTTTAGGGCATGCGATATCCCGACCCGCCACCATTCATAACGTTAAGGTATCCGCATCGGTCGGAATTGCAAACGACAATCTCATTTCCGACTTTTTTTCCCATTCCTTTCGAGAATTAATAAGCAAGGCCAGCCTTTCATCAACTGCCCTAAAACAGAGTTAACTATAGGATACGGTATCCTCATTACTAGATATAGGAATATATCTCTACCACATTCTCATCCGGGTCTCGCACGCATACTGAAGTAATCCTGCCGATTGCTCCCGTTCGAACAACCGGTCCTTACTTAAGCTGGACGCCGCAGAGCACTAAATGGTGAACGACCTGCTCGAGGCGCTCCGGCCCAACCGACCGAATGCCGCAAAAGCATCCTTGCGAGCCCATTAGCAATAAAGCCACTTCTTCGTCTCCCCTCTCAAGCTTGGCTTCCATCCGTTTAAAAACAATAAAAAGGCTCGCGGGAGCGCGTGCCTCTTCGGATAAGTTTTGGACGAAAAAAAGGTGATTATAGTTAACAAAGCTAGAAATAAAGAATATTGTAATATAGAAATTCTGCACATTATTGAGGAGGCTGAATTCTATGAATCGCAATGCAGAGCATTTTTTTGCAACTGGCAACACAGGGCGGGGGGTGATCAATCATTATGACTCCATGTTCGAAGAATTGGACTACCTTTATATTTTAAAAGGCGTCCCTGGAAATGGAAAGTCTACCGTAATGAAAAATATAGGCGAATTCATGCAAAAGGAGGGGTATCATCTTCAAATGGTTCACAGCGCTTTTAATCCGAAGTCTCTGGACGCGATTATAATCCCGGAATTAGGAATTGGCATAGCAGATGGCTCAGGCCCGCACGTAATTGAACCGAAAATCCCAGGTATTTCGGGGGAATATGTGAATATCGGAGAAGCGTGCAATACGGATCAGCTTCGCTTATCTAAAGACCTTATCGCTAAGCTCCACAACCAATTTTTCGGCTGCTTTAACACATCCACTTGCTCATTTTCTGAAGCCTTGCAATTACATGATGACTTGGAACATTTTTATATTCAAGAATTAAATATTCCCGCTGCCAATCAACTCTCGCAAAATATGATTCAAGAAATTTTCCCCGCTCATAAATTACAAGAGAAAGCCATCATAAAGCATCGTTTTTTCGGCTCCGCTACTTACAACGGTCCAGTCGATTTTTTGCAAAGTCTTACCGAACACATGCGCACGCGTTATTTTATAAAAGGAAGACCCGGTTCAGGGAAATCCAGACTGATGAAAAGCATCATTGAAGCCGCCGAGAAGAAAGGATTCGATGTGGAAGTCTATTACTGTGATTTTGATCCGGACAGCATTGACGTGATTATCATTCCGGAACTTAGCGTGGCCGCCTTCGACAGCACGCCTCCGCATGAATATTTTCCGGAACGGGAAGGCGATCAGGTCATTGATACGTATTCACTGTTGATTCAGTCGGGTACGGATGAGAAGTATGAACATCAAATTAAAACAACTACGATTTTATTCGAAGCTAAAATTGAGGAAGCCACACAGCACTTGAAGCAAGCAAAAAAAGTATATGACGAATTAGAAGCCATCTATGTGGCGGCGGTTGATTTTAATAAAGTGAAAGAAATGGAGCAAGCTTTGTTAGAGAAAATAATGGGGCTGAGCAACAGACGCATGTGAGAGGGCTTGGTCTATACCGAGCTGCGGAGGAAAGTGCTTCTTCAACGGAATAGTCGCAGCCCCTTCCGTCTCTCCTCCGCATGATTCGGCCCGCACACGATTCCGGCACATGCAGACATTGCATTTTGATTGTTCACGCTCACTCCCCTTCCTTTACAGGCCGGACGTCCACCTTTCCTCGTTCAAGCCTCAGTACCTTGCTGGCATATTTGTATACCGTCTTGGACTCTTTGGTGAGAAGCGGACCCAAAATGGCCAGAATCAAGACATACAACGCCGCAAACGGTTGAATGATTTGAAGCAAACCGCCGGCAAGTCCGAGATTAGCCATGATAATCGAGAATTCTCCGCGCGATACGATGGTCAAGCCGATATTGGAGGATGCTCTGGGGGACAATCCTGCATACTTGCCTGCAAGCAGTCCGGCGGAATAATTCCCGAATAGCGTAATAATAACGGCACCTAAAGCAAGCCAGACAGCGCCGCCTAGTGCAAACGGATCGATTGTGAGACCAAAACTGAAGAAAAATAAAGCGCCAAAAAAATCCCGAAACGGTATGATAAAGTGCTCGATCCGTTTAAGGTGCTCCGTTTCCGCAAGCACCAAACCGGCAAGCAGCGCTCCGATTGCCTCTGCGACATGAATCGTCTCCGAGAATCCCGCCGTGACGAACAAAAAACCGAAAATAACAAGCAGAAACAACTCATTGGAGCGCATATTGAGCGCCCGGTTAAGGAGTGGAACTGCCTTACGGCCGATGATGAGAAAGGCGAGCATAAAGCCTAGCGCGTACAGGGCGGACAGCATGACTCCGCCAAATGAAGTGGAGCCGCTAAGCACAAGTCCGGACAGGATAGAGATGTATACGGCAAGAAACACATCCTCGAACATAATGATGCCGAGGATCATTTCCGTCTCCGGATTGGCCGTTCGTTTCAAGTCAACGAGAACCTTGGCCACAATGGCACTGGATGAAATGGTCGTGATGCCAGCCATAACAAGCGTTTCCTCGATTGGAAATCCCAGGGCCAAAGGATAAACAACGCCAAGAGCAAAATTGATGACAATGTAAATTGTGCCGCCGACAGCGATCGAACGCCCGGATTTGACCAATCTTCCTATAGAAAATTCCAGTCCCAGGTAGAACAGCAAGAACAGGACGCCCAGTCGGCCGAGAAATTCGATGAACGGCGCGCTCTCGATAAAACGGAAATCAAATACGCCGAGTTTAGGCGCATGCGGTCCGACTGCCATGCCGATCAAGATATAGAAAGGGATGACAGAAAACCTGAGCTTGGTTGAAACTAGGCCTACAACAGCGACTAGCAGGACCGCAAGTCCAATTTCGAGAACGAGGTGGTCCATACTACTCCCCCCCGGTTAACAGCAGTCTCTTCAATGCGCTGATGTGGGGACGTTCACCGGCTACGACGAGGATGGAATCTGGTTTAAGCACAAAATCGGGGCCCGGAATGACGTATTTATTGTCTTTTTCAACCACGGCAATAATCGTGGTGTCCGTGCGCTGCCGAACATCCAATTCACCAATGGTTCTGCCGATGCACTTCGCGGCGTGATTTATTTTGTACCATTCAATCGTAAGGTCATCCAATGCGACTTCGGCCGTCTCCAGAGCCTTAGGCCTATAGGTCATGCCTCCGACAATCGCCGCGATGTGACGTGCTTCGTCGTCATCCAGCGTTACCATAGAGATGCAGTCGTCCGAGTCTTCATCTTCGAAATGATACATTTCTCTTCGACCGTCGTCATGAACGATGACGACGAGCTTGTCTCCTTCACGTGTCGCAACCTGATATTTGCGGCCGATACCCGGCAAATCAATTTCTCTTATATTCATGGATGTATTCTCCTTATACAGGCATGCCAAAATAGTCGGTATTGTATGTAACAAAGTTTAACCAAACTTTTGACCGCTTATGCGGAGAACATAATGCTATGCACCGTATCGCTACTGCCGTCCAAACCGTTTAATCAATTCCGATTTAACCAATTTTGCGGGATAACTTAATTCTCTGTTTTTATGAATGATCAACCCATGCATGGAATAGCTTTCTGGACTGATGGGCAGCACTTGAAAATGGCCTTCCTCAAGTTCTTTTTTTACCCCGATTTCTGGAACCAACGCAAAACCGATTCCACATATAACGGATTTCTTAATCATTTCAAGACTCGGGAGCTCAAGCGCATCCTTCACATAGATACCGGCCTCCTGCAACACTTTGCTGGCATGTGTATGGTACAAGCAAATGGTTCCGAAGCTGATCATGACTTCTCTGCTTAATCGATTCAGGCCTTCCGTCTCTACTTCCTTCATCAAGGCGTGTGATGCGATAAAGACTAGCTTTTCTTCTACCAATGGATAAAAAATAAGGTCATTTCGTTGCGGATCACGCGGCACAATTCCAAAATCAATTGCATGTTCAAGCACTTGATCCAGAATATCTTGGTGGAAGCCTGATTCAACCCGCAATTTCACTTCCGGGTATTCCTTAACAAAATGCTGCATAATGGAGGAGATTCGTGTCAAAAAAAAGGACTCTTGCATACGGAGGTAGACCGTGCCTCTGGGTTGTTCTATCTCATTCATAGCCTCTTCGATAGAAGCCCCCAGATGAACGAATTGATACGCAAATTTCACAAGCTTTTCACCAGCCGCTGTAGGTTTTACACCGCGAGACAATCGGTGGAACAATTTCTGCTTGCACGCTTGCTCTAGAAACTGGATATGTGTGGTCACAGTAGATTGAACATACCCAAGTTTATCCGCGGCCCGGCTAAAGCTTTTTTCTTCCATCACTGCTATAAAGGTTTTGAAGTATCTGCCTTCCAACAACTCAATCACAAGACTTCCCCCTCCTGATATCATGAAATGAAATACATTGTATCGCTTAATATCATAACTACGATACCTAATGCTATGCTATCATAATTTGTGTAGTAACGTAAGAAACAGATTCGAAAATTCGATATCAATGCAGGAGGAATGTTTATGAGTAAAAAGCAAGGTTTTAGATTAGGAATCTATGTGTTCAAAGATGCTGAAATCGTTGATTATGCAGCGCCTCACGGAGTTTTCTCGGTCGCACGGAGGTTGGATCCGGAACTGGACGCATTTCTTGTCGCAGATTCGTTAAGACCAGTCCAGACACAAGCTGGCTTTACTGTGCATCCCAATTACAGCTTCAACGACATGCCTGATATGGATGCATTTCTGATTCCTGGAGGTTTCGGAACTCGGCAGGAAACATACAATAAACGATTGCATCAGTTTATTTTGTCTCTGCCTGAAACCACTTTACTAACCAGTGTGTGCACGGGTTCCTGGATATACGGACAAATGGGGCTGTTGGATGGCCTTCCTGCTACTAGCAGAAAGGAACCAGATCGGCTGGAAGCATCCAATATGGGTAAGGTACCGATAGATCGCCTTGCCGAAATCGCGCCGGCTTGTACGATTAGCAGAGCCCGAATTGTCGATACCGGCAGAATGATTACTGGAGCCGGTATCGCATCCGGCATGGAAATGGGATTCCATTTGTTGAGACGTGCCGGTTATGATGAAACTTTCATTTCAGATGTAGCCAGAGTAATGGAGTATTCAGCAGCGTACAACTTTTACAAAGATGATATAGAGTATTTTACTCCAGTTGGAAAATAAAGAACAAGAGCCGCCCTTCATACGGGGGCTCTTATTTTTTATTACAACTTTCGCGCGGTTGACGAGAAGCCTTTCACTGGTTCAGTATCGCGGTGGAACACCCATATCATCAGCGCCAACCAGAACCCGCTCGATATCAATCCGCCGATAATGTCGCTTGGATAATGGACGCCAAGATACACTCGGCTCAGACCGATCATCGCGATCATGGCGCAGCTCGACGCAAGCAGAAACAATCGTCCCGGACGCGAAGCGATATGCCGCCACAACAGAAACGCAAGCGCCCCATATAACGCGATGGCTCCCATGGTATGGCCGCTAGGAAAGCTGTAACCAGTCTCCTCAATCAAGCGGTGGGCGATCGGTCGTTCCCGGTGGATAACTAACTTTAACAAGAGATTCATTGCCGCGGATCCGCCTAATACGAAGCACAAAAAAATCAATTCCATACGGTGTCCAAGCGCGAAGAATAAAAAAAGCATCACGAATACGGCAATGATAATGGAAGACTTGGTTGAACCTATGGTGGAGAAAAGCTCCATCACTTTTGTCAGCCCCGGAGATTCGAAGCTTTGTACGTATGCGGCGATGTTCAGATCGAATGGATTTAACGGCTGCCGGATGATTGCAATGGCCAACGCGCCAAAACCCGCCAGAAGCAAAAAACCAAAGAACATCCTATAATGATTCGATCGGGGTTTCCTCTGCGTAAATTTCAATTTGTGTCCCTCTTTCGCTTCTAGAATTACTATAATCAGATTTATATCTCCAGCACAATTTCGTCTTTGTGAATATGCACACTTAGGACCAAGCCAATTGAAATCATATTGGTAAGCAACGAGCTGCCTCCGTAACTGATAAAAGGCAAGGAGATACCCGTCAATGGAACCAATCCAATATGCATGCCTATATTCACGAAAATTTGAAAGACCAACATGCCCAAAAGCCCCAACACAAGATAAGAGCCTGCTAACTCCCTGCTATCTTTTACGATGAGTACAAGCCGATAAACAAGTAAAAAATAGAGCAGCAAAAGCACTGAAGAACCTAAAAATCCATATTTTTCGCCAATTACGACATAGATGGAATCCGAATAGGCGTAAGGAATAAACCCGCGCCGCAGGAAAAATCCATTGTCCCCGCTTAATCCGCCAGAACCTATCGCACTCATTGCATTTTTAACGTGCCACGACTTATCGGGATCGCTGGTCGGATCGAGGAAAGTCTGAATTCTCGACAATTGATGAGGCTTCACAAGCTTGGATAACAAATCATGGTCCGCAAAGTACATCCAACAAATGATCCCGACTGCTAGCGCTATGACACTGAAGCACAGCACCATATAAACGGCACGAATATTCCCCATCCACAGCATGCTTAGCATGACTCCAACAAAGACAAGCGCAGTGCCTAAATCAGGCTGCTTCATAATGATGATGATAGGAATTAAAAAAACGATACAGATCGGCAAAATGTCACGGACCAAACGAAGCTGTTCCCCTGCCCGCTTGTGCAGCAAGTGGGCGGCTAATACTACCGTAGCTAACTTCATCATTTCGGAAGGTTGAAGCTGAAAGCTTCCAATACTTAACCAACGGACTGCTCCGTTAATGTTCTCTCCTGTAAACATGACGAGAACCAGCAAAGCAATACCGAGACCATACAAGATATAGGACATCTTTCCGAATAAAATGGTGTAATCCAATACGGCCACAAGCAGCATCGGAATGCAAAATACAACGAATAGCACCATGTTGTTGATATGGAGTCCGTCCAAATTGGTGCCCGAAGTGGCTCCATGAATAGCCACAGTGCCAATGGCGATTAGACAGGCCATGATGAATAAAGTCAATTTATCTAGTTTTTTGAGTTTGCCGAAAAAAATCATATAGAAACCTCTATTTCATTCCTTGTGAATTGTTATTTTGTTCTTGCCGCCTTCGATTGTTATCCCGGGATATGCTCAGCAAAATGCCGGTGCTTGCCATGCACAAAATTAAAGAGGATCCGCCATAGCTGATAAAAGGAAGCGGTACGCCCGTAATAGGCAAACTTCCGGTTACAGCCCCCAGGTTGAGCATCAATTGAATAAATATCATCGTTACGATTCCCATTCCAAGCATCACCCCGAATGGATCATTGCTGCGGATTGCCGCAGTAAATCCCCGCCAAAGAAAAAGAAAAAAGACGAATACAAGCAAAGATGTGCCGACAAATCCAAATTCTTCTCCGATAACGGCAAAAATAAAATCGGTGTGCGCTTCCGGCAAATAAAAGAGCTTCTGGACACTGCGCCCAAATCCTGTTCCTGTAAAACCCCCATGCCCTAACGCATAGAACGACTGAATCAGTTGGTACCCGGAGCCGGACTGGTCATCGAACGGATGTAAAAAAGAGATGATGCGTTCAAGCCGGTAACTTTTGCTGAACGCAAGATAAATAAAGATCGGAATAAGTCCCAGACTAAGCTTGAAAAGATGACGCAAATCGACACCGCCAATCACGATGACCGTCATCGAAATAAAAAATAAAAGTAACACGGTGCCGAAATCCGGCTGCAGCATGATAAGCAAGAGGATGAAACCAACCACTGCCAGAATGGGCAGCAATCCTTGTTTGAAATTCCGGATCCGTTCTCCTTTTTTGCTAATCAGAGCCGCTAAGTATACGATGATGGACAACTTGGTGAACTCGGCCGGTTGAAAAGTAAAGCCGCCCACGGCAAACCATCTTTTTGCTCCATTGATGTTAACGCCGCCAAGCAGCACCGACACAAGCAGCATTAACGACATCAGCAGCAGGAAAGGCGCAGCCTTTTTCCATATTCGAAAGGGAATACTCATGAAAAAGAGCATGATAACGAATCCGGCGAAAGCAAACATGCTCTGTTTCGATACGTAATACCACGGATTTTCATGTTTCAAGGTGACGATGGGCGAACTGGCGCTAAAAATCATGGCCAAACCAAAGCAGACCAGCAAAACCGTTAAAAACAGCAGCAAAAAATCCGGACGGCCTTTGATTGTACCTTTCAAAGCGGGAAATCACCTCCTGAAAGAGCATGGCTGATTGGACGCCATCCTGTATAACCTGCCTCAGTACCGATTCTCGCCGATCGCCAAACAAAAAAGCTCTCCTGTAAAAGAGAGCTTGCGGATATCACCTGTGCTATTGGACAGACAATTCGCTCTCGCCAAAATCGAATTGGCCGCGGTATCCTTTTTTATTCCATAGTTCAACGGCGTTGTTCCTCCACACGTAAACCTCCAGTCCTTTTTCTCCAGCGCCCAAGGTCCATCCCAGCACGATATCGGAGACGCCGTCCTTGTTAACATCGGCAATTCCTGCGTAGTCCAATCCGTAACCGAAGCCTTTCGTATTCCAGACCATCCGCCATTCTTCATCCTCCTGCTTCAATAATGCAGCCTTTAGTCCCCTGTCGTTGCGGGAGTTCTCTTCATATACGATTACCGCCTCATCGATGCCGTCTCCATCCACGTCTCCAAATGAAATGCCATTGCTCCCTTTGCCGTTAAGCGGGACTAATAGCCTGGAACCTTCAGGCAGCACACTTCGAAGAACGTCGCTGTGGAAATTCCCTTCCAGTAACGGAGGATGAATCAAGTCGGCTGGAGCAGCAGGCATGCCGCATCCGCCAATCCATAACAACGAAGCTATCATGAGTCTTGTCCACATCTGTTTGCCCAACATCCCGTTACCCTGCTCCTCGCTTGTCATCGTTCTGTTCTCTATTTTATAGGGTTGCCCAAAATAAGAGGTTATGAAAAAGTTAAAGTTCCTGCCCCAGTTGCGCGCGTGGAAGATAAATATGAACCTTCGTTCCTTGTCCCGCCCCGCTGTCTATCTTTAACTGTCCCTGGTGCAGCTTGACGATCTCATAACATATGGATAGTCCCAGGCCGCTTCCTGCAGCGCTGTTGTTCCCCTTGTAAAACTTTTGCAAGACATGCTCGATGTCCTCCTCCGCAATTCCCGCTCCCGTATCCTCGACGGCAATGATGATCTGTTCCTGAGTCGAGTGGGCGCGCACGGTAATGATTCCATCAGGACCAGTAAACTTAAGGGAGTTGTCCAATAGATTAATGAGCACTTGCTTCAACCGATTTTCGTCAGCGTGAATGACGGGCAATGTCTCGTCTGCCTGCACCTCCAACGAAATGCCCTGTCTGGCAGCTCTTGGAGCCAGCTGTTTTCCGATATGCCGCAGCAAGTCCGCAAGATGAAGCGGGGTGCGGGACAGCACGATTCGCCCATTGTCCAGCTTGGACAGATCCAGTAATTCATCCACCAGCTCGGTCAGCCTGTCTGTTTCTGATTCGATAATGTCAAGCCCGTCTGCAAGCATCGCCTCACCGGCCTTCTTATCCGACTTCAAGGTTACTACCCACCCTTTAATGGACGTTAACGGAGTGCGAATCTCATGGGAGACGGATGAAATGAAATCGTTTTTGAGCTGTTCGTTTCGCCGTATTTTGGCCGCCATCGCATTGAACGTATCCGCCAGCGTTCCCAGCTCGTCCCGGTACCGTTTTTTTGCTCTTGCCGTGAAATCCCCTTCAGCCATTCGTTCAGCTGCCAGCTTAAGCTCCGTAATGGAGCCCGTAATTGTCCTCGACAGGAAAATGCCAAGTACGGCAACAATCGCAACCACAACGATACCGACGGAAATAAATAGGACGGAAATATAGCGGACGGTTGCCGTCGTGGCGGATAATGATGTGACGAATCTTACCGCCCCCACAGTCATATCCTTAGCCTGCAACGGATAAGATACCGCTAATACGGTGTCGTTAGCGGATGGCTCATGTCCCCTCCAGGTTCCGGCGGTGCCGCTGCATGCCTCTTGCACATCCGGATAACCGCTCATATTTTTGCCGGCTGGGGCGCCGGCAGAGTCCTGAAGAAGCTGTCCGGAAGAACTGATAATCTGCACCTGCGCGGCGGTATTTTGCGAAAAACCGCCTAATAGCCGTTCGGATTGCTTCTCTAAATCCTCATCGCTGAAATATTGATGAAAAAAAGAAGCGGATATTTCCGCTTGATTCATCAGGGTGCGTTCCACATTGTGATTGTAGTAATAGTTTACCGACGCAATCAGAAAAATTTCCAAAATAGATACCGTAATTAAAATGACGGCAAAATAACTTCCCACTAATCTTTTTTGGATGCCCAAAATCTCATTCGTCCTTTCTCCAACGGTATCCCCGTCCCCAGACGGTTTCGATCAGCCGCGGCTTGGAGCAGTCATCTTCAATCTTTTCTCTCAGCTTGCGAACGTGAACATCAACCGTCTTGGGATCTCCGACAAAATTCACTCCCCAAATAAGGTTCAGCAGGTCGTTTCTGGATAAGGCTATATCGGGATATTCCAAAAACACCTTAATCATTTGGTATTCCTTCGGTGTCAATTCGATTAAACAGCCGTCTTTAAATAACTTGTTGGCATCCAGATCAAGCCGGATCGCCCCAGACTCGAGCACCTTTCTTGGAGGCCCCGCCGCATAGCGGGTACGGCGCAGCACCGTTCTAATCCTCGCGATGAGCTCTAATGGATTGAACGGCTTGACGATGTAATCGTCAGCACCGAGCTCAAGCCCCCTGATCTTGTCCAAGTCTTGTCCGCGCGCAGTAAGAAAGACAATGACGATGTAGGGATCGATTTCTCTTAGCTTCCTGCATAACTCAAAACCATCTATATCGGGCAGCATGATGTCCAGAACCACTACGTCCGGCCGTGTTGCGGCGAGACTTTGCAGTGCCGCCGCTCCAAGGGCAGACTCCGTGACCGTGAATCCGCTTCTTTCCAAATTAATTGACACAAAACGTCTTATATTGTCATCGTCCTCAACGATGAGCACATGGTTGCGGTGTGAAGATTCCATTGCAGCCTCCCCAAAGCCCGATGAATCCAATTCATTGGGCGAATAATGACGAATAAAAAAAGCTCTCCCTGACGTCAGGGAGAGCCGACTGTATTCATTGATCTCGTTCGCTCATTAGGCAAATACGCATATTTAAATAGACCTGCTCTTGCAGTGAGAGCCGCCGGGAATATACGTAAGGGAAACATTCGAGAGCGAAGAGAACACAGTTCTCCCTTCATGCATGGTAGTAATGATGATTGTAATATTCACTATACTCGGAAGACTATCCATTCGGAAGTTTCCCCCCTTTTCTAAATAAAATGAAATACCCTCTAGAATGACTAGAGGGTAAGTAATGAATGCGCACAAAAAAACATCCCGTTCCCCCAAGCCGAGTTTTGGCACTATACAACGTAAAGAGAAGCATTCATCTCTTAGCCACCTTATGAAAAGCCTTAATCCGGCAATCCCTGTTCTACCCATTGGCATCTTTCGATGTTTCCGGGCAGTGGCCTGTATTTGTATAGGAGCCTCACCTAACGAGGACATATCTATTACTTCTGAATCGTATCCCTATCGCTTGCAATTGTCAATAGCCAGGGCGAAAATCATAACGATTTGACCAAGTGAGTAAATCTCTGTAAAGGAAAGGTTTGCTCTTTATCCTCTTGACGACTGCAAAGAAATAAAGGCCGTCTAATGTCAATATCTTTTACTTTTACTCTGCCTTACTATTATTTGTCTATTGGTAACGAATTCCGAACTTCGTGCCAGCCTCGCCTGCGAATACGACTGTTCCGCTTTGCGGCAGCACGACCTTGTTCTTGCCGCTGACGACCGTATCGTTCATGCAAGCGCCTTTTTGATCGTATACGGCGAAGGCGCCGGTTTCCGGCATCTCAACCAGCATCGTCTTTCCTGCGGCTGCCGCAGGAATGCTGTACCATTTGGCGTGCCCATCCGCTTGGACGGTAACGGAAGATTGCTTGCCGGCATAGAGCGGCTTTACAGCCTCTTCGCGAACATACAAGCTGCCGGCTACATCCAGATATTCTATGCCATTTTTCGTATAGAAGTTGTGTTCCATCGCATCTCTGCTGCCCAGAAACGGGATATGCAGCTCGCTGACCGCCTTATCCGCCCCTTTTATCTTTTTATTCGCCCAATAGCCAGGAGCGTCTTTAACGGTGGCGACTTGAATGGAAGGCATAGAGATGAAATACCACATCGATGTATATTTTTCGTTGACTGCATAATATTTCTTGCCTTCACGATTCGCCCATGCCGCAGCCGCATCTGCCGATAATGGATTGGCTTCAAGCTTCTCGGCAGTATATTGCGACAGCGCCGTCTGTCCAAGGCCCGGCAAGGCGGAATACGTTCTAACCCATAAATAGGTCCGTCCATTGTCCTCTGTAACAAAGCTGGCCTTTTCGCTTCCATCCGCATTAACGAAAGAGCCATCAGCGGTATACGTGTATTTCGCAACGGGATATTCAGGCAGCATAATCATGGATACGGACAGCTCGCCATCAGCGCTGACTTCTATCTTGGCCAATTGGTTGAAAGCGCCGTAAATGCCTGCGTTCTTCGCGACTTCCTGCGGCATGTTTGCCTTTACGGGCACGCCATGCGACTTCGCCGGTTTCCGTTCTTTAATAACGCCCTTCTCTTGCAGCGCGCTAAGCAGCATCTCATTCGCAAATACTTGAGCGGTCATGCTGTCGCCGCCCGAGGGGAGAACGGCTGCTGCCATGTTATGCTCCGGAAGAACGACCAGCGATGAATGATACAGTATCGTATCGCCGCCTTTCGTGAGCGCCTTAATGCCGTAATCGCTGAATGGGAACATGTTCACGCTATCCCAGCCGAGCCCGAATGCGAATGACGAATCGGCATCTTCCGGCCACATGCCTCTTTTGTACTCTTCTTGCTCCATTGCCTTTACCGATTGGTCAGAAAGAATGCCGTCTGCTTGCCCTGTGAAGATCTTTGCAAACGAAGCGATATCTTCGGCTGTTGAATAAATGCCGCCCGTTCCGATGACATTTACGGTGTCTCTTGGAAGCTGCCCTTCATAAGTTGGATAATAGAGTCCCGCCATCCTGGCTGGATCTATCTGCTCCAGCGGCGTCTTCGTATTTGTCATGCCTAAGGGCGCCGTAAAATACTTGTGTATAAATGATGTGAAGTCCATGCCGCTTACTCTCTCAACCAGAATCTCAGCTAACGTAAAGCCGTCGTTGCAATACACCGAGAACGCGCCCGGATCCGCCTTTAGGCTTTGAACAGCCAGTTGTTCCAATAATGCATCATGCGCATGGGTATCGTTATCGTCGAACAACATGGCACTTCCAAGTGTTGCTCCGCCAAGACCGGAGGAATGGTTCAACAACATGCGCGGAGTAATTCGTTTGTAACGATCGTCTTTCATTTTAAAGTCGGATATATAACCTGCTACCGGCGCATCCAAATTCACCTTTCCTTCATCCACCAGCTTCATCACTGCAGCCGCGGCAAACATCTTGCTCGTAGATCCTACCCCATACATCGTATCGGCAGTCAATCCCGTGTTCCCCTCTTTATCGTTCGTGCCGGAATGGCCTGATACGACGATATTGCCGTTATCAATGAGCGCGTACTGCACGCTCGTGATACCGTAAGTCTCCGTTAAAAGCGCGGCCTTCTCAGCGGCTATTTTCCGAGTTTCATCATAGCCAGGTTCATTGTTGTTGCTTGCCGCCAGCGCCATCATCGGAGCGAGCATGGATAGCACCAGCGCCACTGCCAGCGTCCAAGCCAGTCTTTTTCTCATTTTGTTGCCTCCCAGTATTCATTGTGTTAATCATCTATATTACGAATGACGTGCGCCAATCGTTCAATTACTGGTTAATAACAAAAAAGCGTGCAATCTCTGCATCTATTGATACAAAGGTTGCACGCTGAAAGCCGAGCATACTAGCGGCTCAATGTCATTGAACTTCCAACATATTTCTATTCTCATACACCAAGATGTTGCACACCTCTCTGAATCCGGCACGCCGATATAGGTTTGCGCCTGCCTCTGACGCTTGAAGCACACATAGCCCGTCATAGCTGTTCTTGATCTCTGATAAAATAGAGTTGAACATGGCGGAGCCCAGCCCTTTTTTCCGCTGCTCTGGCAGCGTCGCTATATCATAAATTCCAACGCTGCTGTTAGAATACATTGAAGATCCTATGCATGCTGCCTTTTCATTCATGAACCCGATAAATAATTTCAGATCTGAATGATTGTATAACGTTGATTCTGAAAGGCTATCGTAGTACTTTCTCACATTAACGCCTTCCATACTATTCCCGAATAAAGAAGACAAGGCGGCCCCAAATTGTCTTACTTCCATAGGTGAACTGACTCGTCTGACCGAAAAGCCATCCGGCATTTCCGCGGCGGGGTGCAAGTCCGATGTATATGCATACATGCCGATATTGACTTCGGAGAGAAACAAGCCATGCTTCACGATTGCTTGCCGGGTGCTATCTCTTATATTGTCCCAGCACCATAACGACATTGGGAAATTCTTATCCGTAAAATAGTCCACCGTTTCATGAAGCAGACGCTGATCATCTGCGCTATCTGTGAACAAGACACCGATATTGAACGTATCTGCCGGCATGCCGCAATCTACATATAGGAATTCATCCGTTTCTTTGATGAACATTCCTGTGCTTTTACTTGCAACATACGAAACCTTGTGTACAAAGTTTTGTTGAATCATTGCAGCCATTTTTTGATCGTTCATGTGAACCTCATCATTGGCATTCTTATATTTCATTCCAATCACTCCTTAAAAATGTTGATTTAAGGAATGCAAGTCTGCGTTCTAAACAAGGTAGACAGTCAGAATGAATGTCGGCGATCATTTATTTATCTCCATGCAACCATCGCCATTTGTTTATCGTGCAGACATTGCATGGAGTTCCGTGAAGATAATAGCCGAAGGAAAAAACATGTACTCGCCTCCCCCTATCATAATTACTCAATTGTACCATAAATGTAATCGGGCATGATTTCTTCTCTCCAATATGATCAGCCGGCAGCGGCATGCCTTCCTTATTCAATCGTGCCTGTGCGTACCAGATTGACCTGAACGCGGGACTCAATCTTTGCCTCGGGAAACAAGGTATGCCATTTTTCCCGGCTCAGATTGGAATGTCTCACGGAACTGCGGTACACTTGCGGTTCCACCCGAATAAGTGTGCCGCTCCCCGCATGACAATCCAAGCCGTTAGCATGATTCCCGGCAAATACGACGAACATCCAGACTGGGATTGCGATGAATTCCAGACGTTCCAAGAACGGGTATTTGATAATTTTCAATAAATTGATGGAGCCCCATATCGTCTTCAGCATTTGACGTTCACTGAAGTACACGACTGACACCAACATAATAATGAGATAGATTACATTGGTGAACAAGATGTCTTTGCTTGCGTGTAGCGCATCACTTTGTCCTTATCGCTTACATGCCGGTACAGAAAATAGATGACTTCAAATCCGGTAATTGTAAATCCCATTCTTGCCGAGGCCGAGGCCAACTGTCGCACAGACGTATCGAATAGAGGCAGTATCCGGCTCCATTCCATATACTGCAGCGGATAATAAGATGGAAGTCATCAAAATCATAAGAAAGCTGATTAAACAAATTTGCAAGGGGACCCGAATTCCGCCAAGACTGCATAGACCGTGAGAATCAGCAAAAGCAGCGCTAACAGCCATGTAGGAAAGTCGGGAAAAATCCACGACTGCACCGCTTCGATATAGGTCCCGATTATCGTCGTCATGATAGTGATGAAATACAGCTTGACACATAGGCTCAGTCCTCCCCCAATCCACCTGCCGAACAGGGATTGATGAATCCCGTATAGATCAGCGGATTCATGCTTCTCCAGCGTCTTCACCATGAACCATACCGTCACATGCGTGAACAGCCCGGCGAGGATGACGGCGATCCACGAGTCGTGGTCGGCCTGCAGGTAGATATAACGTTGAAACCCGAATATTCCAACTCCAATCTGAGCGTTGCATATGACGAACATCAACATAAACGCGCTGAACAGGTTCGCGGCTTTTCATTTATCCCGGCAATCGCTGATTGTAAAAGGTTTGGCACTCTCACTGCTGAGGCGGCCCGTCGTGTTTGAGATTTTCGATTCCGGCATTAACACATCGTGAGCCGTGGCGTCTTTTATGCGGAATGGAGGAATCGGATAAAAGTACGGCCTGCCGAGACTCGTCTGCCGAATCAAGTGCAGCGTCACCAACAACGTAATGAACACGATGCCGATATTGCCCCATATGCCTGCAAAAATAATCATCGGATAACGAACAAGCCGCAAACTGCTGCTCATCAAATAGTTCGGCGTCGTAAAGGAACCGAGCGCCGCCAACGCGACGAGCATAATGAGAATGTTGCTGGTGAAGCCAGCTTGTACGGCGGCTTGGCCGATAACGATACCGCCGACGATGCCCATTGTCTGCCTCCTTTGAGCTTCGTTATTGTCGCGTTGTGCGCTTCTATTTCTTGGTGGTCGCGTTGCATAACTAAACAAATTATCCCCTTTCCTTTTATGTAGATAGAAATCTCCTCTCCACGCAATTACGAATGATAGGATCACCGATAGGAGGAATACCCAACCAGATCGATATACTTTTCGTTCATTTATTGTTCTTTTCTGTAATGAGCTGATCAAACCCGCTCCCCCCTTTTTTCAATTATAAAATTTATTGGAAAGATCGAGAAATAACCTCGGAAATAAAATAGGACAAGTAGTATTAAGAGCCACTACTGGTGAAACGCTCATATGACGGATCCTTGGAGAAGCTAAAGTGTAATGCCCTTCCCATTATTGATGGATCTAGGGAATCGAGTCGGAGGGGGCGGCTAGCCCCCGTCCGCTCACACCACCGTACATGCGGGTCCGCATATGGCGGTTCCAAAAGGTTAACAAAGCTCTAAATAACGAAAAAGCAGACTTTTCAGCCCTTTCGCTTCCCAGTAGGAAGTCGGGAGGGCATTATTTAAGTTTCGGGACATTTCCCATGGGCCACGGCGGGAAGTGGCCATCATGAAAGCCGCCCAATCGGGTTCTCCCAGTCCCCGGAGTTCGCGGATTCGGGTACGTACCCATTTCCACTGTTTCCATAGGCACATGCGCAGCCTCCGACGTATCCATTGGTCGAATCCTCACAATACCCCTTCGCCGATGCCAGTCGGAAATAACCAATCCAGCCCATGAGGTATCGGTTCAGCCGGGTAATGCGCTCTTCCATCGACATCGGGCGGGTTCGGTTCGTCAGCTCCCTTATCTTCTCCCTGAATCGGGGTTTTGGGAGCCAGTCGAATGGTCGCCTGTCGGTTCGACAGGAAGCTAAAGGCAAGGAATTTACGGTTCCATGGACGGTCCACCGCACTCTTTTCCCGGTTTACCTTCAGTTTCAGCTTTCCCTCCACATAGCGAGTGACCGATTTCATGACGCGTTCGCCTGCGCGCTTGCTGGCAACGAAGATGTTGCTGTCGTCCGCATAGCGGACGAACCGTAATCCTCGTCTTGTCAGTTCCTTGTCCAAATCGTCCAGTAGGATGTTTGCCAAAAGCGGACTTAACTGCCCGCCTTGCGGCGTTCCCTCTTCGGTTTTCTGACAGACCCCGTGTTCCATCACTCCGGCGTTCAGATAGGCTCGAGTCAGTCAGAACTCTTGTCCCGCACTTTCGACCCACTCTGGTCATAAGTATCATCGTGGTTCGGGCGGTCAAAGAACTTCTCCAAGTCCATATCGACGACCCATCTTAGGCCGTTTTGGATATAGTGCTGCGCTTGCCTTACCGCAAGTCATGGTTGACGTTGATTTCCAGCACCTTGTCCGCCTGAACGTTCGGCACCGCCTTCAAAATTTTCTCCATCTCGATGGACAATTCGCCTTCGCTGGAGAGGCAGACCGGATGGGACTTCAGCCGCTTCGATACCTTCACGTTTTTCACTTTGTCCTTCAAAATCTCTTTTATCGCATCGAACAGCTCTTGATTGTCCTTATCTTCGGCCGCGGAATCCTTCTCGCTGTCGTCCGCGTCGATCCCCAGATCGCCGTTGGAGACCGATTTGAACTTCTTCTCCTTTATAGTTGGCTGAATCATTCCCCCCATAAAATATTCTCTAATGAAAAAAAGTTGACCTAATTTAGAACCGCAATCTGACGATAGAAAAATTTCGAAATTCAGGTCAATATGTTAATGTGATGGTTATACATTAAATAGTAATCATTTCTAAGCGAGGTGGGAAAATGTCAGAAAATACCCTAAAAATGATTGCCATTGTGATATATATGGCAACTATGCTAGGTATAGGGTGGTATGCTTTCCGCAAAACAACAAACTTGACGGACTATATGTTAGGGGGACGTTCCTTAGGGCCTGCTGTAACCGCTTTAAGTGCTGGCGCTTCCGATATGAGCGGATGGCTGTTAATGGGGCTTCCGGGAGGGATTTACCTGACGGGACTGTCAAATACCTGGATTGCCATTGGCTTATCGGTTGGCGCCTATCTTAACTGGCTGTTTGTTGCCCCACGTTTGCGCACATACACGGAAGTTTCCGGGAATTCCATTACCATTCCGTCGTTTTTGGAAAATCGATTTAAGGATAGCACCAAACTTCTGCGGATCGTTTCCTCCATTGTTATCCTTATTTTCTTTACATTCTATGTTTCCTCAGGTATGGTGGCAGGAGCCGTCTTTTTTGAAAACTCCTTCTCCCTTCCTTACATAGCGGGGCTGCTCCTCGTTTCCGGAGTGGTTGTTGCCTATACATTGTTTGGGGGCTTTCTTGCTGTCAGTTGGACGGACTTTGTCCAAGGGCTTATCATGCTGCTTGCCCTTATCCTTGTACCGTTGTTAGCGATGAGCGAGACGGGTGGGTTTGCTAACACAGTTGATACAATCAGATCCATAGATCCGTCCCTACTGGATTTATTTACCAGAACTACTGCGCTCGGCATCATCTCCGCAGTTGCCTGGGGACTTGGCTATGTTGGACAACCACATATTATCGTCCGCTTTATGGCCATCCGCTCTGTACAGGAGACCAAAACTGCGCGACGTATTGGTATGGGCTGGATGGTTGCCTCATTACTTGGCGCTTCATTAACAGCATTGGTTGGTCTTGCTTTTTTTACACAAACAAATTATACATTGTCTAATCCAGAAGCTGTCTTCATTCAACTTGGACAAATTTTATTCCATCCGTTTATTGCCGGACTTGTCCTTGCTGCTGTATTGGCTGCAATAATGAGCACGGTTTCTTCTCAGCTCATTGTAACCTCTAGTGCATTAACAGAAGATTTATATAAGCTGCTTCTGCGTAAAAATGCCTCTGATAAAGAACTTATGTTCTTTGGGAGAATGGCTGTTCTAACGATTTCAGTCATCGCCTGCCTGCTCGCGTTGGGCGGTGAAAATAAAACCATTTTAAGTCTCGTCGCTTATGCCTGGGCCGGTTTTGGCGCTTCCTTTGGCCCCGTTATCGTGTTAAGCCTGTACTGGAGAAAAATGACCAATTGGGGTGCCATTGTCGGAATGTTAGCAGGTGCAGCAACAGTAATTATTTGGAAAAATATTGATCTGCAAATTACTAAAGATATATACGAAATCATTCCCGGATTTATCGTCAACCTTATCGTCAGTATTGTCATAAGCCTGTTTACCTATCAACGGGACGAAGCTATCGAAAAAGAGTTTGATACCAGCTTGAAACTGTTACATACAAATGTAGAAGAAGCATGATCAATTGCGGGTAGGGGGGATTCCCCGGAGATTCCCCCCACCTCTGTATAAACATCACCGTATGTGAAAACGATCCTCAGATGGAGCAAGCCAGTCCACGTTCGGGACGTTCCACCCTAAAGTTGACGCCCGTGCTGGGTTAGAGTAAAGGGCAGATAATTTTCTGTCCCTCCTCATCAAACCGTACGTGAGGTTTTCTCTCATACGGCTTTCCGATGTTCGTTTATTGAGAAGTTTGCGATCTATGCCTTTTTCAACATGATCAACTTAACCACCAGATATACGATAACAGTTACGACGAGCACAGTAAGCAGCATATTCATTTTTTCCAGCTCTCTCGTTAACTGACGCAACTGTATCTCTACACCCCACAACGATTGCCCGGTTCGATCTGGTGCCAGACTCAATATTGGACACGGAGAACCGAGAATGCGAAAATAAAATCATTCTTAATTGAGGTGTCCGACATGACGAAAAAGTACGACAAAGAATTCAAGTTGCAAACCGTTCGACTCATTCAAGAAGAAGGAAAGTCGGTGGCGCAGGTAGCTCGATAAATGGGCGTGCATGAAAATACGATTTACCGATGGGTCGCCGAGTTTAAACAAGACGGCAATCAAGCGTTTCCCGGTAGCGGGCAACTGAAGCCAGAAGAAAAGGCCATGCGTGATCTTCAGAAGCGGATTCGTGATTTGGAAGAGGAGAACGAAATCTTAAAAAAGGCGATGCACTACTTTGCAAAAGACCGGCGCTGATCTATCAATTTATTCATGATCACCGCTTCAAGCTCCGTGTCGCGAAGATGTGCACCGTATTTGGAATCTCCCGAAGCGGTTATTATGATTGGACTCGGCGAAAAGAAAGCAAGCGTAGCAAACGCCATGAGTGGCTGAAAAAGAAAATTCGCCGCATTTTTCTTGACAACAGGCGTCTTTACGGAAGCAGGAAAGTCTGGGAAACCCTAAAGAAGCAAGGGATAGAGGTAACCGAGAAAACTGTTGCTCGTATCATGAAGGAACTGGGCCTTAAATCCCGTACGGTCAAGAAATATAAAGCGACAACGAATTCCAAACATAACTTGCCGGTCGCCGCAAATGTGCTGAACCAACAGTTTCAAGCGAGTGCGCCTAACCAGATCTGGATGACAGACATCACTTACATCCCAACCGATGAGGGGTGGCTTTATTTAGCCAGCGTCATGGACTTATACAGCCGTAAAATCGTAGGATTTCATATGGATGAACGAATGACCAAGTCACTTGTGATCAAGGCGCTAGATCAAGCCTACCGAGTTCAAAAGCCACGCCGCGAAGTCCTCCATCACTCTGATCGCGGAAACCAGTATGCTTCTCAGGAGTACCAGGAGCGGCTTAAAACGTATAAGATGAAAGGCAGCATGAGCCGCCGTAAAGGGAATTGCTATGATAACGCTTGTATCGAGTCGTTCCACAGTGTACTGAAGAAAGAACTCGTATATTTAGAGAAGTTCAAGACCCGCAAAGATGCTAAGGCTCGGATTTTTGAGTACATTGCTTGCTTCTACAATGGGAAACGAATCCATTCCTCAATTGGGTAATCTACACCCAATCAATACGAACGTATGTACCGTTCAGCTGCGTAAATCTCTCGATTCTTTGTGTCCAATCTATTGACAGTAGTCCAGTTTATTAGAGAGGCTCTCATCTCCCTTATTCCTGAAAAGGGATTTGATTCCTTAACGGTTCAGGATATTACAGATCGTGCCGATATCAATAGATCCACTTTTTATTTTCACTATCGCGATAAGCAGGACTTACTGCAGCAAAGCATCGATGAAATGCTCGCAGAGGCTGTCAATTCCATACAAACACCGGATGCGTCGCCTCTCCTTTCTCATCTCGGCTATAGCCCCGCCCCCACCTTTGTCCGGATGTTTGAACATATCGGCAACAACCGTGAATTCTATCAAGTCATGCTGAAAGGGGTGCCGGGATTCGGATGGCGTGTCCTTGAAGTCATTAAAATGTCGTGCTATGAGGGAATTTCTGCATTACAGCCGGATACGCAGCAATATCGAGTATCGAACTAATAGTAAAAGGCCGCCCCAAGGGCGGCCCGAGACTTGATTCAGGAGATGACCGTGTAGCTGAATTTCTTTTTGCCGAAGTTGATAGCTGCTTGATGTGTTGTTGAGCTATATTTTCCAAAATAAACATCGATCCATCGATAGGTAAGGTTGCCGGCATTATTAAGATCTCCGGTATCTTCAACGACGAATGTATTTAAAGAGTGTCCGCCAGGAATCGTGATCCGCTGATTATGATTCAGTACAATCATTGCTCCAAATCCATATAAGGGTTTATTCCAATTGCTGCTGCCCCATGAAGTCGGGTGAACGGCAACACCGCCAACATATGCGCTCTTGCCGCTGGCAAAGACAGGACTATTGTCTCTAGGGGCTCCTGTGTATGCTGTAAAGTCTTGATTGGTATAAACGGTGTCCGCAAAAGCCGCCGAGGAGGTTGCAAGAGCCAATGCAACAGAAATAACCATTGCCAAAAGCGACTTTTTCATAGTCATTCCTCCTTATAAAACCTATTCGTTCATAATCTCTCCTGAAAAAGAGTCATAAATGATCTGTTGCGGTTTTGTAGTGTTATCAAGACCGACGACGGTGATTGTAGAGTGGCCATTGGATGCTTGAAGAACAAAATGATACCCGTTGGCCCAATCGATACCAGGCAATAGATTTCGTTCTTGTTTGCTCTTTATTACTAATTGGGGACTATCCATATTGATTCCTTCACTTGAGACAACCATGTCAGGACTAAAAGGCCCTACTCCGGGATAAACCTTTTCCGCACGGCCATTGCGTATTGATACGACTGCCCGCCTATGATCCGGAGTACCGACTTGCAAGTTCCATCTGCTCCTTTTGCCCTCCTGGCCGCTTGTTTCTCCAAGCCCATCATCTACACTTGTCAAATAAAGCGGCACAGCGCTTGAATCCCATTGCTTTGCTTTCAGCATCCCTACATGCAAGGCTTCTTTTACAGACAACTGTTGCAGATCTATACGGGAAACGGACATATTGCTGTAAACTACGAAAGCACAAGCCAATACGATGACAATGCCTAGCATAGCACAGACTATTTTCCTCATATTTCTAATACCTCTCTGTATTTTTTAGCGAATTCTAGTCATTCTCCTATGGACTATTGCAAATGAGTTTCTTTACGTACTACATCATATGAGAGCTGAGAGAGTAAAGATTGTGTGTTATTCTCTTTCTGATTCCCATGTTCATCTGCTAAGCTGCAGTCCTGCAATCTGCGCATTCAAAAAGCCGGCCAATAGAGGCCGGCTTGCGGATATGATTCTTTCGACGCATAACAATGATTACCGAATTATAACGAAGAGATAAATAGCCCTTTGCCCACTGGCTGCACCGTCTCGAGAACGCGTTCAGCCATTTCGCTGCCCATTAACGTATGTATGACCCAAGATGATAGATCCTGTCCGGCAAGACACCCCGCGGCCGTGCTTACGTTGCCATGGTTCACAAAGCTGTCGTTGACAACTTCAACGCCAAATGCGGACAATTGAGCGGCCGCCGTCGGATAGGTAGTAGCCCGCTTGCCGGTTAAGAAGCCCAGGGCTCCGAGCAGCAAGGCTCCTGAACACATGGAACCGATTAATTGTTTATCTGGAGAAAGATTGAATCGGCTTACATATGCAGGATTCTGAAACAATTTCAAAACCCCTTTGCCACTGCCGAATAGGACTGCGTCGGATGAATTAGCCTCCTCGATCATTCCGTGCATAGGTATTCTAAGTCCTGACATTGAAATATGCGACGGTTCTGTGCCGACAAGCTTTACTTCCCAATCTGCAATCCCACCTACCAATCGAACCCGATTCAATAAGTCCCATGTCAGGAATGTATCAAGATCCGTAAAATCATCAAAGCAAACAAGGGAGATTTTCAACATATTTCACTCCTTCTGCTTTTATCATTCCATCATCTTATTCGGCCGGAACGCAAATTATCCGGAAAAAGCACGCTCATTTAGCCGTTTGCCATAATCGACGCGACATCCCGGAGCGCTGTGCGGCCTGCAGGGCTGATGCCCGCCAGCTGGAAGAAGCCGTGATTCACCCCAAAATATTTGCGGCATTGCGCTTCTACGCCAGCTTCAAGCAAACGGCGGTATAGCGCTTCACCCTCATCGGCGAGCGGGTCGAATTCGGCAGTCAAAATATGAGTGTCAGGCAGTCCCGCAAAATCATTCCGGAATAAAGGACTTGCCTCCGGGTGAGCTTTGGGTGTGTCGGCCAAATAGGCTTCGAAACCGCTAAGTAAAGTGTCACGGGTGATGACATAATCATCGCCGAACTTCTTATAACTTTCGCTTGAACCGTGCGCATCCAACATGGGATAGATTAAAATTTGCCGCGCAGGCATCCACTGCCGTTGCTCCTTGAGACGCAAACAGGTGACCAGTGCCAGATGACCGCCTGCGCTGTCACCTGCCAGCGTAATGTCATCCGGATTCCCGCCCCATGACAAGGCGTGTTCCCGCACGATCTGTGCGGCCTGAAGCGCATCGTCATGCGCAGCCGGATACACATGTTCCGGAGCCAAGCGGTAATCGACAGCAGCGACTAACGCTCTTCCTCTATTGGCTAACAGCCGCAGTTGGCGGTCGTGGGTGTCATGATTCCCGCTGACAAAACACCCTCCATGATAATAAATCATCACCGGAAGGTTAGATTCATATGAGGGTCTATATATTCGGAACGGTATCCCATGAAGCGTGAGATTCTCGATTTTCCATACGGACACCTCCTCCCCTGCAAGCGGGATGGAATCCACATACCCTTGCCGGCGTTCTTCGATACTCTGATCTCTGGCCGATGGCCGCCCCGCTTCGATAAAGTCGTTCACCAAGCTGCGGATGCCTGGCTCCAGGTCATTCACATTCATCATGCAAGCTACTCCCCTTTTTGTTTCACATGAGAGATACGGTGGCGCCCCCCATTACTGTCCATGTTACATCTGTTCAAGAGCAGGAAGCAATCTATTTTCCAGCTTTAGGAGCAGCGGCATATAAGAGGTTGCATGTTACACTCAATACCGGCAATAAAAGAAAAACACCATCCTTATGGACCGTGTTAGAACGAACGACAGTCTTAAGGCGCGAAGCCTTTCTGACTCAAATAGACCTGATCCTTGGCAAAGACCTGCAGAAGTCTATCGTACACAAGACGATATGCGGAAGGATCGTACCAAGCTTCGAGACCAATCTCTTCGTACAGCGCATATATGCCTAAATTTTTGGTCCTTCTGCCGCCGCTGCCGTCTCCCATAAAATAATCATCCACACAGACGCGGTTCACCAATTTCTTTAATGTTTCCGGGAACCGTTCACTGCTGGGCAATACCGGAGCTATGGTCGCTTGAACCGGCACGCCCGCATCTGTCAGAAGCTGCATAGTCTTGAGCCGGGCGCCAATCGGCGGGGCACCGGGCGTGAAATGTTTGCGTATATCCTCCCGGTCAGTTTCAACGGTCATGCTCACTCTTACTTTATCTTTCAATAGAAGGAATAGATCAATATCTCTCCGGACTAATGGACTTCGGGTCTGCACGAATAAAAAATCAGGCGGATCTTCAGCCATGACTTCCAGCAAAGCTCGGGTGACTTTCTCCTTGTGCTCAATGGGTTGATAAGGGTCGGTGCTGGATGACATGAAGATCGTCACCTTCCCTTTTTCCTTCGCTCTGCGAAGCTCTTTGCGCAGTAACTTAGCGGCTTCCTGCTTAATGTCCACCCAAGTCCCCCATGCCTCTTTACGGAACGTCGCCACAGGCATTTGACGCACATAGCAGTATGAACAACCAAATGAACAGCCTGCATATGGATTCAGGGAGTGGCTATATTCGGACAGAAACCCCGTTCCTTTATTAAGAAGCGTCTTTGGATATTTGTAAAAAAACTTACTCTTCACACGCGAATCCCCCTGCGAATACACTCATTTTGCATTGTGGAAAATGATACCCAGACTGTACCTACTACCCGATGTAATCGTACTGACGCCGTGCCGAAGCGTAGCTCTATAGTACCCGCGCGATCCGGAAACAGGACGATGATTCGTCGGGAAGATAAGCCCAGCTCCTTGTTCCAGTGATCTCCATTAAACTGTACAAAAATACTGATAAAGATAGGATATAAAATGCAGAATATCCTTATTATTGAATTTTCGGAAATGTGTACATAAACATGATTACTTGGAGGACAAATGGGTCAATTGGCATACGTCAACAATAGCAACTCAGGATTGCAGGCTGTGCAACAACTATGTCTTTAAACCGGGTATTGATAAATACGAACAATGGATAAAATGGCTGCGGGACTATTCCGCCTTCCTAAATCAGCGCATGAATGAGATCCTTTTAATTATGAAGGAACAATGCAGTTCATCACTCCTATGAAGCCAATCCCAAGGACTATCGGATTAACTGAAAGTGATGATGTATACTTTCCAAATATTGAACAAATCTTTGAAGGGTACAAAAATGACAAGAACAAAATAATTAACGAGCTCCACTTCATCGAGGCAACTTTCATTGAGCTTTATAATGAGGGTAACAATTTAAAAGAAGAGCTTAATCAAAGAAAAGATGAAAGTGAGGAGTTAAGGCTGAAAAACGATGAGATACGGCTTTTACGGGAGCAGGTAAAACATTATGAACAAATGTACAATCAGCAAATGATTTCAAGCGCATTCCCTCACCTACAATCTCAAAACCAACTTAAAGATAATTTGATTAAGTTTGATTCATTTATTTTCTCATCGAATATATTAATCATTTAATCCCTTTCCATTGAGAATTTTCTGCATACATTTTTCAACCCTTGACTCTCGAGTTTTGGATTGTTTGGGTTCAGAAAAATAAAGAATGTATGCTCTTTGCCGTCCCGGCGTCAATGCTTCAAAAGCAGTTTTCAAGGCAGGGATTTCATCGAATTTATTTTGAAATTCTTCAGGAATTATGAATTCTGTATTCTTTTTAAAATTCACTTCCAAACCGGCTTTTTCAACTTCAATGGCTTCATAAATATAGGCTTTCAAGATGGTCTCCATTTCAACTATTTCTTGAAGATTGGTGAACCGAATCTGGCGCGCGGCCTGTACATTCTCCGTTTGTTGGATTAGAATCCCATGGGCATCCTGTAACAAGGCACCTTTGTGAAACAGAAGCGCACAATAGTCTTTAAATCCATGTATTAAAACTATGTTTTTTTTCTCAAACGTGTAACAAGGATGCATCCACTTAAATTCTTCTGTCAGCTCACATTCAAGAACGATATTTCTCAACTTCTCATATTCTTCCTTCCACTTTATAGCTTTACTTAAATATTCATCAACCTTTGGATTCATTCTACTCTTTGTCATCAAGGAACACCCCTCTTCAATTTTTCGATCAGCTGACAGTCAAGAATGATCATTCTCAATTTCTCCAATTTTTTATAATAGGACATTAATTGGTGTCGTGTCAAGCAGACCTGGCTTGAAAAGTTACAGAGCTTATGTCGCTTAGTTTTACCATTAGTATAAGTTGTACGGTCTTTTGAGGTCTTTGCCAACTCTTTTTTTAACTTTGTGTACTCAGCGACCGCCTCTGAATTGGTACGCAACCAAAAAAGTGGTTGCTGATACGCTCATAATTATTTCCGCCAAAAAGTTGAACAGTCTGCCTTATCCAAAATATTAAACTCGATCATTTTCTCAAGTAATGAGAAATCAACCGGACTATCCCACTGGATACGTACCAACTGCTTGGTGTGATCATAGCCAGCCTGCACAATTTCATCAGAAAAATGATTAATCCCTGCCCTTTCAGGGGCAACAGCCAAATGATGTTTGGCTACGCTAAAGCCAATAATAAATGTGCCGTGATCGGTAAACATAGGCTGATTCCACGCAATTTTTGGCATTAAATTTGGAAATTTCTTAGTTACCCAAGCCAAAACTTCTTCCGTTCGGTCCCGATGTTGCGGGTTATCAATATGCGCTAAATATTCTGTAAAAACTTCCATGTTGTTCCCTCCTAAAATAAAAATTATGTCGTTCAGACAAATTCCTCAAACCCATTCGTTTGTAATTTTTTAAACTTCTACCAATAATACACAAACTTGTATTCCCCACTTCCGAACCGGTATCTGGCCATATCTATTGTACTTCGAAAATTGGATTCCTCATCATCACGTATCTATAATGGCACGACACTGCCCTTTGTCCAATAGAGTTGGAAGCGCGGCATAACCCTTCTCGTCCAGCGAGAGCTGCAACGAATTCCAGTCCATAGAAGCAATGCGCTCTGCGAGACGATTAGGTATGCAGCGGACTCCTTTCCATAAGCAAGCTTTCACATTCCAGCCGCAGCAGCTGTTTCTTCATTTCTACGCCGCCACGATAACCGGTCAGCGCGCCGTTTTTACCGATTACCCGATGGCAAGGGATTGTAATCAATACCGGATTGGCGCCAATGGCAGCTCCTACAGCACGTACCGCGGCCGGTTTTTGAATGTGATTCGCGATGTCGGAGTAGGACTGGGTCTGCCCGTACGGAATTTCGCGCAGCGCGTTCCACACCGCTAATTGAAACGAAGTGCCATACAAATCGGACGTCATGGCAAAGGACTTGCGTTTCCCTTGGAAATACTCCGTTAATTCAGCCGCATACGGGTGCAGTCTCTTATCATCCTGCAACAAAACACGGTTCGGAATACGGTTCATAACCCATTGGGATAGCTCTTCAAATGACTTATTGTGAGACCCTACATAACAAAGCCCTTTTGAGGTTGCAGCGATATACATGCGCCATTGTTGATGAACAAACAACGTCCAGTAAATCGCTGTGTTATGATTTTCTTTCATTGTCCAGCACCTCCGCGGTTAATTTATTGCTGTATAATTGGCGATAGTCTGTCGGCGTATGCCCCGTTCTCTTCTTGAATAACGTTATGAAATAAGCTGTATTGGGAATGCCTACACGGAGTGCTATCTCCGCGATTGCTTTATCCGAAGTGGTGAGATGCTCAATAGCCTTCGACATTCTCGTCCGCTGAATGTACTCGACCGGAGTTATTCCCTTGATCCGCTTGAAGGTGCGGTGCAAATGATAGGGGCTGCCATGACACACCTCGGCCAATGCTTCCAGCGTTAAAGTTTCACTGTAATTCGTGTCGATGTATTGCGTGATTTGAGCCACCCAATCATCATCAGGCAATCGTTGTCCGCTCGGCTTGCATCGTTTGCAGGGGCGAAAATGTTCTGCCATGGCCTGCTGCGCGCTTTGAAAGATACGCACATTTGCCATATTGGGAGGCTTTGATTTGCAAGAGGGCCGGCAAAAGATGCCCGTGGTCTTTACGGCGTAAAAAAACTTGTCATCGTAGGACGCATCGTTTTGCGTTATGGCGCGCCACATTTCGTCCGTTATGCCTTCCTCGCCCGTGCCTGCAGCAGGTTCGTGTTGAACTGCGATGCGCAGATTATCATGTTCCGGCTCTTTTTTATATTTCATCATGCTCGCCTCCATTCACAGTATAACCCCGTTGATGGCCGCATGTACGTTTCTGCGAATATAAAAGCAAGATATCAAAATCGCATCCAATCATTTTATGTTAAAACTAAAAGAGGAAGAAGAGAACTTAGAAGGGGAGGATTGTCATGACAAGCAATGCGATATATCCGGAGCGGGATGACTCATTTAGCGTGTCCGGTCTTCCGCAAGGCTCCTGGGAAGACAACGGGCAACAATTGAAATTGTTTGTGCCGAAAGAATTCAGCTTTTCTGAAAATATGAAATATCTGTCTAATGCCTCTAACGAATGCTTGTTTCATATCGAAGACGATAGGATACGCAAAGCTGTTCCGATCGGGAGGGAAACGCCAATCATTGAAATTAGCGCGGAGGATGATAACGCGCTTGCCGTCCGTTTTTTGGGGCATACAACGCCTGCTTGCCAACGGGTTCGCGCCGCGGTGGCTTGTTATGTAAGCGAATGGTTTGATTTGGAGACCGATTTGCGCCCCTTTTATGATTTAGCTAGAAATGATTTATTGCTGCACAGAGCGGTCAGAGAATTTTATGGACTGCGCAATATCGGAATTCCCGATTTCTTCGAGGCTTTATGCTGGGGAATCATCGGACAGCAAATTAACCTTGCCTTTGCGTATACCTTGAAAAGGCGTCTCGTTGAAAACTTTGGCCGCAGCGTGGAGCTGGATGGAAAGCAATATTGGTTATTCCCTGACCCTCATGATATTGCGGCATTATCGGTCAGCGAGTTGTCAGCATTGCAGATGACGACCAAAAAAAGCGAATATCTCATTGGGGTAGCCCGCTCGATCGCCGAGGGCACATTGTCGAAAGAGCAATTGCTGGCCGCAAAGGACTATAAAAAAGCGGAAAAGATGCTGGTCAATATTCGGGGAATCGGACCGTGGACGGCCAACTATGTTCTGATGCGCTGTCTGAGAATTCCTTCCGCCTTTCCAATTGACGATGTTGGACTGCATAATGCAATCAAACATGTTATGGGCACCGAAAAGAAACCGACCAGAGAGGAAATCTTGAAGTTGTCTTCATCGTGGACAAATTGGGAATCCTACGCCACTTTTTATTTGTGGAGATTCCTTTACTAGGGGATGCGAATTAATGTGGCAAATAATTAGTTCCGTCATACGATATAGCAGGTGATCCGCCCATAAATATCAAGTAGGTGTTGTTATTGAGGCAAAATGAGATGTGGCAGCCTGTTGTAACCGCATTATACAACAGCCTGTATGCTGAACAGATGGTTTGTTCCATTAGCACGGAGTTGTTTCATATCCCCGAGACGAAAGATTTACAAGGAAATGCAGAGATGCATGCAAGCCTTGTCCCGGCATCTTATCACCGGGTAACGGCAAGCGGTTCCGCGCAAAGATTGCTGAATGGTGAAAGTGCGCCTTCTCTTGTGGAAACATTGGTTGCCTGCATACAAAGTGCCGAACAGTTGGATCGCAGCGTGCATTCCGGTTTACTTATCATGAGGGATGCGGCCCCTGCCGCTTTCAAACCCGTAATCGAAACCATTATACTTTGGCAGGATTACGCCGAAGCGCATCTGCAAACCGCAAAGCAATCCACGATTCAAATTACGGGCATGTCCCTGCGGAGGATGGGACACTCGTTACATTATCAAGCTCTGTAACAGAAATGCATTGCAAACAACAAGCGCCATCCTCAGGTGGATGACGCTTGTTATACTTAGATAACCGTCTATTTTTGAGTAAATAATGTAACCGCTGCCTCCAATTCTTTTCGTATCCGCTCAGGGGGAGTCAATATCAGGTTTATATTTTCGTCCAATGATCACAACATACACAAAAAAATCCCGTCTCATTGAGAGACGAGATTAACCCGCACGATTCCGATGGTTCCAACCTTTCCTTTAACTCTCTTATTTATGTGTTTTCATATGCTTCAGATAAAGACGAGTTTCTGCCGCCACCACACCTGACAGGCCTAGCAAAGCAACGAGGTTCGGCAGAGCCATCAAGCCATTCGCGATGTCCGACAGCAGCCAAATCGCCTCCAGCTTGATGAACGCGCCCAAGCCGATCAGGACGATGAATACGATGCGGTAAGGCAAAATGGATTTGACTCCAAATAAATACACGATGCAGCGTTCGCCATAATAATTCCAGCCCAATATCGTCGTAAAGGCGAACAAAACAAGACAAATCATTAAAATCATGGACCCATAAGGTAGCGCCGCATCAAACGCAGCTTGGGTCATCTGCGCTCCATCAACTGCGCCATTCCATACCCCGGTCACAATCAATGTCAGCCCCGTCAGCGAACAAATGATAATCGTATCGAAAAATGTTCCCGTCATAGACACAAGTCCCTGCTCCGCAGGCCACTTCACCTTTGCCGCCGCTGCCGCGATCGGGGCGCTGCCCAAACCGGATTCATTGGAAAATACGCCTCTTGCGATCCCGTTGCGAATCGCCATCATGACAGTTGCGCCGAGGAATCCGCCCCCTGCCGCTGTGGCATTGAAGGCGCTATGAAATACGAGCGAGATAGCATAAGGTATCTGTTCGGCATAAACAATAAGCACGATACCGCTCGATATCAAATAGATAATGGCCATCAAAGGAACGACTTTAGTCGTTACATGAGAGATGCTCTTAATCCCCCCGATTGTCACCAAGGCAACCAAAAGAGTTACCACACCCGCCGTAACCGCCACAGGGATACCCAAGCTTGATTGTGTGGACGACACGATTGCATTGATTTGCGGGAATGAGCCAATCCCGAACAGTGCGACCAATAACCCGCTTACGGAGAAGAAGACGGCAAGCGGTTTATATTTTATACCCAAACCTCTTTCAATATAATACATGGGGCCGCCCGATATTTGCCCATTTTCGTCAATTTTCCGATATTTTACGGCTAGCAATCCTTCTGCGTACTTGGTCGCCATTCCAAAGAACGCCGCGAGCCACATCCAAAATAACGCGCCCGGTCCGCCGATTTTAATCGCCGTAGCTACCCCGACGATGTTGCCCGTTCCGATCGTTGCCGCCAACGCGGTAGCGAGCGAGCCGAAGCTGGTTACGTCGCCCTCGCCTTCATTTTTGGCCTTGAACACGAGCTTCAAAGCAAGCGGCAGTCGAATCACCTGCAGCAAACCAAGGCGAAATGTAAATAAAATACCCGTTCCTACCAATAAAATAAGCAGCGGCGGCCCCCATACAAAACGATTCACGCTTTCTAGCCATTGTTCTAACATGTGCATTGAAATTCCCCTCATATCTTTTTATTTATTGCCGAACGACATGAAAAAGAGCCAAATCGGTTGATTTGACTCCGGGGACAATTTTTGCAGAATAGCAAATACGAGAATAAGTGAAAATAGTCACAGTTCCAACCCGAAACGATGCCTGCACTTCTGCAATCCCTGTCCTTTTACCTGAGAGTTTTAACGTGTGAAATCACCCGTATTGCCCCTTCGGTGCTCCATAACGGAGTCTCTCCAGAGTCCTGTCCATCTACGGTCCTGCTTGCATTGCATTCGAATTGAACATTCGATAGCTCAAGCGCCTGAGAGCTTCACCCCTTCGGCCAGAATATGCCTGTCTCCCGTAAACTTCATCCAGTTATAAAGTTTAGTATTCATTATAGGGAACAGCCCGTTATTTCGCAAGGATAATCTAAATGGGAATATATCCCGATGCTTTGTTCAGCCTTCTTCATGAACTTTCATGAATATATGCAATGTTATGCGACGGAAATGTTTATTATGCGAATAAAAAATCTCGTCCCATGAGGAGACGAGATGAACAACGGTGCCAATAGCCGCTTCCAATCCTTTTATCCAATTAGGAAAAAATATTTCACTCCGGCAACCGGTAAACAGCAAATGGCTCACCATAACGGAAAGGATAACTGATTTGATCCAGCTCCTCCAGTTGGCGCTCATCCAATGGTATCGAGATGCTTTGCAAATTCTCCTCTAATTGCTCCACCTTCGTAGCGCCTACGATAACGGTCGAGACGCTTGGCCTGTGAATGAGCCATGACAGGGAAAGGGCACTGGGAGTGCAGCCTAACTCTTGTGCCGCAGTGCTAATATTTCTGCTCAGAGCAAGGCGTTCATGATTAAGAAACCGGTTAAAGTTCGGATCGGTATCCGCCCGCGATCCTTCCGGCACTGCCTCAATGGAGCTGTATTTCCCGCTTAAAATACCGCCAGCCAACGGAAAATACGGGATGATTCCTATCCCCTGATCCTGACATAGAGGGACGAGCTCTCGCTCAGGGGTCCGATCGGCGAGAGAGTAGCTTGTCTGAATGGAGACATAACGGTTCAACCCAAGGCGTTCGCTAATCCCCACCGCCTTCATCAGCTCCCAGGCGGCATAATTCGATGCCCCGATGTAGCGCACTTTTCCCGAACGCACCATATCTTCCAACGTCCTTAATGTTTCGTCCAGCGGTGTATATGGATCGAACGTATGGATTTGATAGAGGTCGATATAATCGGTCTTTAGCCGCTTCAGACTGTTGTCCAGCTCGTGCTGCAAGTGATACCGCGACGATCCGCGCTCATTGGGACCTTCCCCGCGCACTAATCCTGCCTTTGTCGCCAGCACAACTTCATGGCGTCGCCCTTCCAAAGCCTGCCCAATAATACGCTCCGATTCGGAGTTTGCGTAAATATTGGCCGTGTCTATGAAATTAATGCCGTGATCCAAAGCATGATGTATAATCCGGATCGAGGTCTGTCTGTCGGAACGTTTCCCGAATGCGTTCGTCCCCAATCCCAATGCAGACACTTTCAACCCGCTATTGCCCAGACGGCGGAAATTCATCATAACCAGCTCCTCTTTTCAATATTCAAGTGTCCATTACAGCTAATCGATGGAGGGGCTCTTCAACTCTTCCTGTTGCTGGCTGCGCAAGTACTCTTCGTATTCAACCGTGAACTCACGCGCATTCTTGAAGTCGGCGGAGCGGAGAGAGAGGGCTGCTGTGACAGCCTCTTTACCCGTTTCACGCAAGGCGATGAGTTGAGGCTGGCGCGGAACGCGGAACTGCGTGTGGTCGTGATGCACAATCGTTACAATGGTGCCTAAGGCTTCTCCATCCGGCGAATGCACGGTGCTCCACATCCAACGTTGCTGGTCGTTCTTCTCCTCGTTGCCCCATTCTCTCGAGATGTCGAAATCGCCCGGGAATCTGGGCTCGGGGCGCAATCCGGCTTCTTTAAACTGCTTATGAACAGATAGAAACAATAAGTTCAAATACGATCCATACGCCATATCGCCTGCCTCATTATAGGCTTTCAGCAATTTCCCCCAATTGTTCTGCAGTATGGATTGCCAATTTTCGCTGATATGTCCTTCGATGTAATGCGCAATCGCATCAATGCGGCTCTCGTTGCTCTCCTGAAGAAACTCCATTGGCGGCTTCGCCTGATTCATGTCGTATCCCCTTTCAAATGTTCTTCATCCAACGACGGCAGCATATCTGCTTCGAGGCTTTCGCTTACTTTACGCAGCATCGTGATGGCTTTTTGCAGGCCTTCCAACGAATGTCTCCTTCCTATTTTATTGGCCCATTCCGCTTGGTGAAGCTTCACATATCCAAGCGCTTCGCGCCCCATGGGAGTCAACGCCATGAGCTTGGCACGGCGGTGATTCGGGTTCTCGTGATACGCGATGAATCCGTCCCTTTCCAGAGCGTCGGCAGTTTGCTGCACGCTCTGACGCGAGAGCCCCATCACCCGGGCGACATGAGCGACGGGAATAGCTCCATGCTCCACCACGCCAAGCACCTGCCAACGGGCGCTGCTTAGGCCAACGGGCTGAGTGATTCGGTCTCCCGCCTCCAATAATAGACCGTTGAGGCGAAATATCGCGAGGACGAGTTCAGTATAAGCATATCCATTATTTGTTAGTTTGTTCATATGACAACATTATGTCAAAATGACAGGTTCCTGTCAATATAGGGCGATACGAAAGTAATCCGTTTGGGATGACATAAACTTGAATTTGCTTTTTATTTTGTGTATCTTTTACTTACCGGTAAGTTTGTTAAGAAGAGAATGGCTTGGGAAGGAGCATTGTCTGTGAACCATACAGAAACATATAAACAAATCGTAGAAACGACCTACACCCTTTTTGCCGAGCATGGGATTGATAAGACAAGTATGGCCATGATTGCCAAAGAAGTAGGCATTACCAAGCCGGCCGTCTATTATTATTTTAGCTCTAAAGAGGAACTGGTTGATTTTTTGTTCGCGGAAATATGCAAAGAAATCGATTTTGCAAAATGCTTTGCGCTTGAAAAATATACGAAAGATAATTTCCAAACGAAGTTGTTGTCCGATGGCTATAAAATGATTCAGGATCAAGAAAACGACGCTTTCTTCTCGCGGGTCATTAACGAGTATATTTTGATTTCTACCCGAAATGAAAAGTATCGTCAAACCTTTTATAGCATTACAGAAGGGTTCATGAACGGATTCGTTGACTTATTAACGAAAGGTGCGGAGCTCGGTCTAGTTGCGGATGAGAAGCTGGCAACCAAGGCGCAGCTGCTCTCGATGGTTATTGATAATATCGGCAATTATATGCTCATGGGATTCAAGATCAATTACAATGAGATTTGGGCTGAAGCCGTCAACAATGTGCTTAAAAAGTGAAAATTAATATCGAGATCCCGATCATCGTTTAAAAAGTCATTTGCAAAGCGCTGGCGGAAAAAAATGCGCACGAATAAAAGAGAGAAGACATGAGCGTCTGATTTTCTAATTTTCCCAGGACCGCCAATAAGCCTATCCCTATAAATACATGGCTTACATAGTGCGTCAGCGTCAACTGTCCCGTTCTAACCATCGTGACGGTAAACCAGTGAGCGGCGAATTTTTCGGCGAAATAGATACAGATTACGATGACCGCTACAGCTGTGCTTGAACTGGACAAAATATAAAATAGATTAGGCGGATACGTTTTGGTTGAGAACAGGAATTGCGCTGCATCAAGTCCGACGGCCAAGCTGGAACCCTTGATGAGAAAAAAGGCGACAATCTCCAAAACGACAGCTGCTGCTATCGAGTAACCTAACATTTTATTGCGGTAAGCGCGGTCCATCATGTTCTGTCTCCCCAACCACATGCCTAGCAGAAAGAAGCAGAACCATGGAAAGAGCGGATGATATCCGTTGTACAGCAAATTGCGAAGAAAGCCCTCGATTGTCCAAAAATCCAAGTAATCCATAAATGGAAGCAACGGATTCCAGCCTTGCCAATAATTAAGCGCGATCTGCAGAAGTTGAGCGAGCCAATCGGGTCCATTTTCCCCTGCATTCATTACCGTCTTAAAGTTCACAATCATCATGCCAAGCATTGCGAATGCCCTTGCCATGTCAAAGCCAATCATTCTTGACGAGGGTGCGTTCATGCGATTTCCCCTTTTGTTAAATTGTATTTACCTACCGGTAAGTAAATACTACACGCAAAGCCCTGCAAAATCAAGTGGCATGCATACAATTATTTAACGTTTACCAGCTTATTTTCCTATTTGCCTGCTCTAATGGCCAAGAGCGCAAGCAATGCCGCAACAGCACCGGCTGCAATCATCGTCGTAAATAAGATCTTGTCCGATTCCTTCATCAAGAGCGCGGCAATCATTGGGCCTGCCGCCACACCGACGAACCGCATGCTGCTGTAAAGGGAACTTATTGTCCCCCGCTGTTCTTTCTCAATGCCATCTGTTATAAAGGAATCCAGGCATGGCAGTGATGCTCCGATGCCTAACCCTGCTGCGCTCAGGCAAGCAATGACCCCGGCTACGGAATCGAAGAGTAAACACCCTCCCACTGCAGCCGCTGACAATCCGAATCCGCTGCAGACGATCCACTTCATCCGCCGTTTATTGTTCCCGATGCATTTGCCGGCCACAAAGGAAGCCGCGCTCAAGACCGCCAGTGGAATGGCCAGGATGCATCCTTTCCAAATGCCCTTATAACCATGCGTCTCCTCCAAGGTTTCGGACAAATAAAAAAGCAGGCCAAATAACATGAACATTCCGATGCCTCCAATCATAAACAGCGCCATGAGCCATCTAAAATGTTCCTTTAGCAACTGCAGGGTCGAACGGAGAAATGGGCGGATAGGAACAGGTCTTTTCTCCGGCTTCTCCGGCTTTTTGACCAAAAAGAAGACCAGCGTAATGGAGATGAAGCACAGAACCGGTATGGCCCAAAATGGAAGATACCAGACAATAGCGACTAAAGCGGAGCCTAACATGGGACTTAGCACTTTGCCGGAAGTATTGGCCGTCTCAATCATGCCGAGTCCGCTGCTTACATCTTGCTCATTGTTGAACATATCGCCGACTAAAGGCAGGACGATGGGCATCGCCCCCGCCGCTCCAATTCCCTGCAGCACACGCCCCGCTAAAATGATGGGATACGAATTATCCATCCATACCGCCGCTGCGCCGCATACTGCGCCTCCCATCGCCGCGATGAGAAGACTGGGAATAATGACTGCCTTGCGGCCTAAGCGGTCGGATAAATATCCGGCAATGGGTATGAGTAAAATCGCCATGACTGAGTAACTGGTAATCAGCAAGCTGGTTTGGAAGGCACTAACGTGTAACTGTCTCCGTATCTCTGGCAGTACGGGAATGAACATGGAGTTGCCCAACGTCATAATGAGAGGGATAGATGAAAGAGCCAATAAATCAGCCCGTTTGTCCGTTTGCAAATCGATACGCCTCCATACCATTCATGAATTCAAATCACATACTGGAGTTAATCTGCGCGGCTGATATAGAAGTTATACTTATCGATTCCATAAAAGAATCTTATATGTAAGAATAAGACAAAAGGGGCTGGCCCACCGTCATATTAATGACTTATGAGACAGCCTCCTTAAGAGATTCATGCCGAGCGCTAATCGAACCCCTTAGGTTCGTCCGGTCGGCACTGTATAAGACGCGCGTGAATAAAAACGTCTGGCGATAAAAAGCACGGCGTTATAGATGATCAAAATGATGGCCAGTACCAATGTAAAGGTATACGAGGTATAGACGAGAGGAATAAAATCATTGGTGCTGAGTGAAACCATTTTGAGAATATAATTCACGACAAATAAGGCGAGCGGCGTAAACAAAATATAGGCGACAACCACAATAACGGTATATACATTCAACAGCATGCTCCCAATTTCGCGCTGTGTGTATCCGAGCATATGGAGCAAGGCCATATTTCTTTTGTTTTCTTCCACCGTTATCAACGTGATGAGCCAAATCATGATAACCGCAATGACACAGCCTAACATCTGATTCAATACGGCGCTCAACTGTGAAGAAGATGCCTGTTCCGTCATTTCCTTGCGCATGCTCTCGGTAGTAATCAATTTAAAGCTCCCGCCCAGCTGGGGATCGGGTTCAGACGAATTGGCGAACGTGCCGTTATAAATATCGGGTGAAATGCCGAGCGCGTTCGCCAACTGAGACTTATCCATATAGATGGCGGCCGGGTCTCCATTCGAGCAGAAGGCGGCTATCGGAATTGTAATTACCTTGTCGCCAATGAGAACCTGTACGGAAGCGCCTGCTTGCAAACCGAACAACTCAGCCTTGGAGGAATGCACAATGGCCCCTTCCTTCAGCTTGGAGTTAATCTCCTTCCCATTCCGATCCGCCAATGCAAGCCACTTGCCATCGCCGTCAAATGCAAGCACATTGACCTTTGCCCCTTCCCGCTTGCCGCTGCTTCCGTTCCAGAACAAACGCTTGTCTTTCAGCAAGTAATAATCGTTGCGCTGCTCATTGCGTTGAGCAAGCCCGGCTTCGGCGTATCGAAGATCGTATTGGTAATGAATTCCATTAAGACGGCGTTCGACAGCGTTGGTGCTCGACTGATTCAGGGATATGCCCATAATAAACAAGATCGATGAAAGACATACCGTAATCCCTAACAGAACGATCATTTTTATGCTTCTGGCGGACATTTGCAGTTTTACGCGCTGGATAAAAGGCAACCCGACCGTCAAGCGGCTTACCCATCTCGTCAGGAAGTTGACATGCTCGTTCTTCTGCCGTGCCAGCAGCATCGTAACCGCATCGTCGTTCATGAACCGATACAGCATCCAATATGCGGCCGCGTTGAAGCAAATGACTATGGCAAGCACTCCCATCAACAAAGAATCGATACCAAGCGCCTTGGGAAATGAGGGCAGCACAAATTGGGATTGAAACTGTTGAATAAGCAAATCAGCGGCAAAATAAGCGGCAACCAAGCCAAGAACAACTCCGATTACGCATAGCAGCACATTGTTCAGGACATAGACGTTGATGAGTCGCGCGCGCGGATATCCCATGGCAATTAGGCAACCCCAGGCTTTTTGCTGCAGCCGCAGGCGGCGATTCAGAAAAATAAGAAATACGCCCGTACATAACAGCGTCAGCGTAATCAAAAATATCGTCGACATTCCGGAGTTGGACGTGATGCCTCGAATGAGCTCCGCCGCTTCGGGATTATCTTGGATGGGGAGAAAGAAAGCAAACCGGGCATCTTCAGTCATTTTGCGCACAACATCCTCATGCTGCGCTCCATCTTGGAACCGGCCGCTGTAATAATGGGACTCGTCGCCGCCCGTCATCGCATACTGTTCAGCGCTCGCAATCACATGGAAGGGGCGTTCCCCGTCAGCCGTGTATTGGCGAATCTGATCGGGCAATATGACTCGCCCTGCAATCTCATATGCTTGCCCCCCAATCGTCAACTCGTCCCCGAGCTTCAATATTCGCGCGCCGGCCGCATTCGATGTAATGGCAATTTCCCGGTTGTTCGCAGGCAGCCTTCCTTCGGCAACATACATCTGATTGACAGTTCGCTTGCCAAAATCCCCAATCCACCGGTATAGGACCCCTTCTTCCTTGGTCTCTTTGTATTTTACCTCCTCGTACTGGAACTGATATTCGCTGCTCAATCGGGAGACAGCGTCTGTTTCTTCGTCGGTCAGCTTCAGCTTGTAGGTTTGCAGCAGATTTTCAAAACCCAGCTGTTCAAGCTCGCGATTGGAAATAGATGCTCTCTCTATAATTTGCCGCTGTTGGTCTTTGTTGATAACAACGGCCATGTTGGGCCGGAATGCAAAATGCTCCTGCCGTTGCGTCTCCGCAAAGCGCTTGTATTCCGCACTCATTCCATCCGAAGCATATCTGATGAAGAAAAAGATAAAGGAGGTGGCCGCAATCAGGAGCAGCATAAGCGCTACCTGCAGCCGATTCTTCAACATGTCCCGCCCTACAAATTTCAATACGTTTTTCATGACAACACATCCCTTAGCAAAGACGTTATCCCCAACTGATTTCCTCGGCCGTAAGCGGATGGTCATTCATAATCTGATCAACCAGGCGGCCACTATTCAGCTTGATAATGTGCCGGGCCATTTTTGCGATTCCGACATGGTGCGTGACAAACACAATCGTAAGGCCGTATTTCCGCTGCAGATTCTGCAAGCAGTTCAGCACTTGCTTCCCGTTCACTTCATCCAATGCGCCGGTTGCCTCGTCGCAAAACAATATGTCGGGCTTCTTAATCAGCGCTCTGGCAATGGCCACCCGCTGCTGCTGGCCTCCGGACAATTCATATGGAAACCGCTGTTTCAGGTGATCGATATTCAGTTCCCTGGTGATATGATCCAAATCAAGGCTGTCGGAATTCAAATACTTCCCAATTTCGATATTTTCCTGAACCGTCAAGTTGGGAATCAAGTGGTATTGTTGAAAAATATAACCGGTATGCTTGCGGCGAAATTCAACCAGCTGCTTGTCTTTGTAACGGGTAATATTTTCTTTTGCAAAGTAGATTTCACCCGCATCCGCCCGCTCCAAGCCGGAAATAACGTTAAGCAATGTCGATTTGCCTGAGCCGCTCGGCCCGAGCAGAGCCACAAAGTCATTTTTCTTGATTTGCAGCGTAATCCGATTCAATGCATATACTTGACTTTCCTTTTCGCCATACGTTTTGCTTACATCATTGACTGTAATCAAATCCATCTCGTCACCTCCCTTCAAAGCCGTCTACTCTCGCGTGCTTCACCTTGCTATCTGTCAAGTGAAGGACCATTTCCATGCCGGACCGCCTCTCCCTGACCTCATTTCCCCGTATTCAGAGAATGGGATGCCCCTTGACCCGTTCTTCTCCGCTTCACATGAATCGACAAGTATATCGCACTGAATATAAGGCTAAAGCCAAGCAAGCATATCCCCGCTAATAAATACGTTGTGTTAATCCCTAACCAAGCTACGCCTGCTCCGCCAAAGAGGGGTCCCAAAATATAGGTCAGCGCCATTACCGTACTGAATTTATTCGTCATTCCGCCGGATGAATCCATCTGATTGAGCTTTTTTAAGTAGAAGGAAAAGCCGATCTGCCAGCATACGCCTCCGGCGAAAAACAGGACGAGAAACCAAAGCACGCCAATTTGCCGGTTCATGGCCCAGGTCACAATTAAAAAAACGGCCGACAGACCAAGCGAGGAAAATGTGAGCGCCTTAAAGGGAGCCGTGTTGTTGTACGATTCGGACCCGATGCGAATCAATAAGGTGCCCAAGCCCGCGGCAGCCATCACAAAAGCAACGATCGCCGCATTATTCCATAGAAAAATGTCCCGGAACAGCACAACCAATTGCGAATCGCCGACCGTCACGAAGAAAGACATCGATGCAAGTATGATTAATCCTACCGTCAGATAGGCGCCCGCAGTCGAATCTATAGCCGCATTAGTTTTCACATCATCCGCTGTATCATGGGCAGCTTCGTGACTGTATGGCCCTCCCGCCTCTTTATGTCCGAACAGGTACACTATAGGCACAGCCGCAATGACGTAAATAATCGCGGCTAACCACACCGTGACCTGCGGCTGCCATATCATGACGCTTAGTCCAGCCGCCAGAGGTCCAGCACATTTGATGATCGCCGCCAAGCGTTCAAACCTGTTATCGATGGCGGCATATTGCTGGGAGGAGCACACTCTTTGCAGCAGCGCATTTTGTCCGTTGACGAAAGTCCCGATGAACAAGCCTTTGAGGAGTATCAACAGAATTGCAATCGCAAAAGACTGATTGAACAGATGGAGCGCCATAATCACTCCGCTTGATGCGGCGGACGTCATCATGACAAGCTCGTTGCGCTGCCGTATGCGGCCGGTGCCCAGTGCGGTCGCCAAGGCCATGGATCCTGAAAAGCTCATGACCAGAACGCCAATCTGCACTGGCGTAGAGGCATAGTGGAAGCCCCAGTAATTGAGCATGGACACGAGATCGACCCAGACCGCCACATTATAGACAACCGCCGACCAGAAGAGGATGCGGATCGCCATCAATTTTTCGTCCTTTTTTCCCATTAGAGGCACGCTCCTCTTCTATGAATTGGGTTTGGATCCGCAGACCGCCATCATAATCAATAATGCATATGGATGGGCAGTGTCCAAGAATGCGGCCACGCCTTTTTCCACCGCAGCCACCTCTTCCTCCGTAACGAAGCCGTTGTCAACCATCGTTCTCATTTCATCGGCGTCCACTTGGGGCAGGAAGGAGCGGATGCCGATTTCGTCGCTGTGCGCGGCTATCAGCTTCAAATCAAGATCGGCGTAGCCGTTTGACTGGAGCAGATGCCACAGCTGGCGTCCAATAAACCGGTTGCCTCCTTGCGATGATTGTTCCTTGGCATGCTGATTCAGTATATATTGAAGTTCCGGTATGACGGGATCGATAATGCCCCAAATGGCATCATCCACATCCAGAACGATTAGCTTTCCGCCCGGTTTTAGCAAATCGAGGATATTGCGGGCCGCTAATTCGGGATCGGGCAAATGCTGAAAGACTAGCCTTGCGATCGCAACGTCGAATTGCCCAAGCGGCAGACGGTGATCCAAAATATCGCCCTCCATGACGGTGACGCGGTCTTTCCCCTCAGGAGCCATATTGTGTTGCGCGTATTGGACATAATACGGCTCAATCTCGATGGATGTGATGCGGCTGGCAGGATATTTGTGCAGGAGACGCTCCGTTATATACCCGGGTCCGCTGCCCACTTCCAAGATGGAATGGCCGTCCTTTATGCCGAACTGCTCCAGCACCTGCTCTTCCTTTGACCAACTGATATCCATTTGCCCCTTCATCCGTTCGATTAAACGCTTCATTTTCCATTCATCCATCATCAGCTTATTCATATACATCCACCTCTTTATAGGGTAATAGATTCGAAATAACCGCTGGCGACAAAATAGTTGATATAGGTTGTCAATCTGTCCGCATCCATCTGCGGGCAATCTATGTTTCTATTTTTCAGGAAGGCAAACGTTTTGTCCGCATTGAATACAGGCGCTTCTGTCTCGATCATGGAAAGCTCCTCGATGAACGGCACCAGAGAAATATCCATTGCATCCGGAGTGCCGGTCTCCAATAGTTGCGACACGCGTGTTTTCCAGATATCCCAAGGCAGCTGTTCAAATGAGTATCCAAGCTTCGCCAAAATATGGATAATCTCCTTGAACGAGCAATCGTGATCATTCATTACGTGGAAGGTTTGGTTCCCATACTGGGAATCGGATGCCAGTTGGACAATGATGCTGCCGGCAAAGTCAGCCGGAATCAGATTGAACCGGAAATCAATATCCGGAAACACCCCCAGCTGCAGGCAGAAGCGGACGATTTTCCAGAAGAAGTCGCTATCCTGGCACACCCCGGTGCGGCTGTCCCCCGATATTCTGCCAAGACGGTACATATTGATAGAAAGCCCGCGCCTTCTTCCTTCCATCATCAATCCTTCCGCTACCCATTTGCTTTGCGTATAGCCCAATTTTAATGTTTCGAAGCAGACGGGGGCATCATCCTCTAGAATGATTCGCTTCTTTTTGGCATCTTCTTCCGAGAACACATATAAAGTGGAAATATAGTGAACCGGCTTCAAGCTGCCTGCCGCAGCCAATCTCAAGATCGCTTCGCTCCCCTTGACATTGGCCGCTTCCAATGACGAATAGGGCTGGGCGAAATTCACTGTGGCTCCGTTGTGGTAGATTGATGTAATTTGCTTTGTCAAAAAGCTGTAGGTCGCCTCATCCAACCCAAGCCGTTCGGCAGCCAAATCTCCGGTAACGACCGCTATTCGGTGAATCAGGTCATCTTTCCACAGCAAATATTTCTTCATTCCGCTTATGACCTTGCGCATTCCCGCCACTTGGTCATCGGCGCGCACAAGGCAATATACTTGCGTATCCGGTTTTTGCAAAAGCTCGTGCAGCAAGAAGGCCCCAAAGAATCCCGTACCTCCAGTCAGCAGCACGGACTGGCTGCATCCCGCCTGCGGCGCCAGTGGGACGCCCGCTCCCTGAATCGCGGGGTCCAGCACGACTTTGCTCGCCAAATCAAGCCGGGCTCCGGGCTCTTCTTGCGCTATCGCTTTGTCTATTTGCCGGGCGATGCTTCTGAGCGTCGGTTCCAGCATCAATTGCATTAACGGGATATGCACCTGGAACTGTTTCTTAATTTGGAACATCATTTGACTGATCAGCAGCGAGTGGCCGCCGATCTCGAAGAAATTATCATCCATTCCGACCTGATCCGCATCCAGTAAACTCAACCACATGCCGCGCAGCGCTTGTTCCGTAGCTGAAAGCGGAAGCTGGGCTTGCTCCGACGCTGAGCCCTCTAATGTTTTGCCGGGTCTGAGCTCGCGTAATTTCCCGCGTTCAATCTTGCCGTTAGCCGTCAACGGGAATTGTTCCAGAACCACAAATTGTGCGGGAATCATATAATCCGGGAGCCTTTTTTGGATATCATGACGAATGATGGCTACGAGCTTTTTTTCCACCTCCTGCTGCAATGGAACGCTTGACATTCGCTGGGCCGCCTTTGTCGCATCGAAATGGGGAAACGGAACTAGCTTATTTTCGCCGAGGGGCGTAAAGACGGCGTCCAGACAGCCCTCGCGCACCGTCTCTGACAGCACCATCTCCACATTATGGCTCTGTCCGCCCCACTGAACCATTGCCGCTGGATCTACTCCCTGCGGATCATCCCCTTTCTGCTTGCGGTAGTCAGCAAGTTTGTGCATAGGATTTGCTTGACGGCACCAGCGCAGGAAGCTCCACTCTTCCGCAACGCGGGCGTTCGGGATTCCTTTGATGAGGAAGCATGCAGCCGGATGCTTTTTGCAAAGATAGCCCTCCTGCAGCCATGTCTCGACTTCAGAGCTCCAGTCGTAACTCGCTTCCGGTTCCCATATCGCCTTGTCGCCGACATGCAGCACCGCATCGTAGCGGAATTTGCTCATCTCGTTGTGATAGGTTCCCTTTTTATAAAGCATTTCTACCGCTTTTATGTCAGGCAGCCGTTGCCGCAATTCAAGGAAATAGCCGCTATCCAGCATCAGCTCGCCATGTTGTTTCATTTTGCGCTGCACCAAACGGTTGAACTCCGGCAGTGGAGTCTCATCGCCGGCCCCCTTCAGCACAACGGAGGAATGAAACGCCTCCCTGAACATGAAGCCGCAAATGTCGCCCATAAAAATGCATCCGCCCTGCTTCACTCTGCCTGCACTATGTTCCAGCACTGTATGCAGATAGGTTACATCCGGGAAGTACTGCACCACCGAATTCATAATGATCATATCGACCTGTTCCAGGTCGGGAAGCTCGTGGGCGTTGCATTTGTAGAGCTTCACCTTTTCCCGCGCATCTCCCAACACGCGCAAATGTGTTTCCACATATTCGATTGCCTTTTCGGATAAATCGGTGCCGACGTAGGATTCGCAAAACGGAGCGACCCGGAATAGCAGCAGTCCGGTGCCGCAGCCGATTTCCAGTACCCGCTTAGGCTTGTATTTCAAAATCCTTTTAACCGTTTCATTCGCCCATTCTTCCATTTGGATCGCAGGTATGGGCTGACCTGTAAACGAGTCGTTCCAACCGACGATATGAAACGTTTTGTCGTCATGCTCATTTTCCTTGGTATAGTAACTGTCAAAAACCGTTTCCCATCTGTCGACCAGCTCCTGTTTCGTCTGCATCAATGAACCGATCTCAAGCAGCCGGTTTTTTTGCGGGATCAGATAGCAAGTAATTTTCGGATCTCCATAGTCGTTCTGCTCGACTACCGCTACATTCTGGGAGACGAGTTCGTGCTCGCCGACCGCTCCCTCGATTTCTCCGAGCTCGATGCGGAAGCCGCGAATTTTCACTTGCTCATCCCGGCGTCCCAAATATTCGATCTCTCCCGTTGCCGTCCATCTGGCCAAGTCTCCAGAGCGATACAGACGAGTGGAATGGCTTCCCGCAGATGCGAACGGATTCGCGATAAACCGCTCCCGGTTTAACTCCTCACGTTTCCAATAGCCCCGTGCCACCCCTCTTCCGCCAATATACAGCTCACCTGCAACTCCTGCGGGAACCGGCTGCCGGTGGTCATCCAGAATGTAAGCCTGCAGATCCGGCAGCGGCGCACCGATCACGCTTCCCGATCGGGCCTCCAGATCAGCCATCGATATGGGCCGGTAAGTGGCATGTACCGTTATTTCGGTTATGCCGTACATATTGATCAATTGAGGATGCCGATCGCCGTGGATGTCGAACCAAGGACGCAGCGACTGCAGCTCCAGCGCTTCCCCTCCAAAAATAAGGTATCGCAGCGCCAGATCGGCTTCTCCCGCCATCCCCAGATGCTGTTCAATATGCATCAATTGTTTGAAGGCGGACGGCGTTTGATTAAGCACCGTTACCCGTTCACGCACGAGAAGCCGGTAGAAGTCTTCAAATGAACGCGTGACGCCGGACGGCACGATAACGAGTCTGCCTCCATGGAGAAGAGCTCCCCATATCTCCCAGACGGAGAAATCAAAAGCGCACGAATGATACAGCGTCCACACGTCATGATCGCGGAACCCGAACAATCGCCGCGTCGCTATGAACAGCCGGCTCACGCTTCCGTGTTCAACGACCACTCCCTTCGGAAGCCCGGTCGAGCCCGACGTATAAATCATATAAGCCACATCGGCTTCCCTTGCCGGGACAGACAAATTATGAGCGGAATAGCCCGTCATATCCAAGTCTTCCGCCGTAACATCAATCCGTACCCAAGCCCCCTCGGGTAACATGCCGCCGGTATCGCCATCCGCCAGCAGCACCGAACATCCGGAGTCGCTTAACATCCAGCGGATCCGTTCTTCGGGATACGCCGGATCGATTGGAACATAAGCGCAGCCAGATTTAAGAATCGCCAATATGCTCGCAATCAAATAAGGGGAACGGTTCATGCACAGACCGATAAATTGCCCCTGCCTCGCCCCGGATTGCTGTAAATGGCGCGCGAGCCGGTTCGCATAAGCGTTAAGCTCATCGTAAGTCCAGCTCTCGTCGTTCCATGTCAGCGCCGCATGATCGGGAAAAAGGGCGGCCGTCCTTTCAAATTGCAGGTGCAGGCATTCCGGCGTTGCATCCAAAACTTCCACCCTGCCCGAACGCTGCATGATGCTCGCCCGCTCGCCGTCTTCCAACAGGTTCAACCCGTCAATAGGCCGATCCGGGGCCGCTAACGCCGATCTTATGAATTGTATGAAGTGGTTGGCGAAATTCCGCATCGTCTGCGGAACAAATAAATTGGCGTCATATTCAATGCGTCCGGCCATTTTTCCATGCATCTCCGTCATGGACAGCAGCACATCCGACTTTGACGTGCCGTTATGCAATTTGAGCGTTTCCGCTTGCGCGCGCGGCAGTTGAATGTCGGTGGCCGGTGTGTTTTGAAACACAAACATATTTCTGACCAGCGGAATCGACCAGCCTTGACGATCCGGCTGCAGCTGTTCGATAACCCGGTCAAAAGGAAAGTCTTGGTGATCGTATGCTTCTGTCGCCGATTTCACCACCTGTTGCAGGAGGTCGCGAAACGTCATCTCCGGGCTTATATCCAAGCGCAGCGGCAATAAATTGACGAAATAGCCGATTATTCCTTCGATTTCGGTGTAGTTGCGATTGGCGATGGGCGTGCCGATCACCATCGTTTGTTCATGGGTATATCGGTGGAGCAGCCCTCCGAACATGGTGAACAGCACCATGAACATCGTCGTTTCCGTATTCGCGCAAAACGACTTGAGCGATTGAACCAAGTCGTCCGGAAGGTCAAACACCACTTCTCCGCCGCGATTTCCTCCCGGATCGGCCATTTTTCTGTCAGGCAGCAACGCTACGCTCGGGCATTGAGCCAATTTCTCCTTCCAATAGCTCAAATGTCCGTCCCAATTCCCTGAATTCAGCTGCTCCGACTGCCAATGCGCGAAATCCCCGTATTGGATCGGCAGCGGAGGCAGCACAGGCGTCTCTCCTCTCGTATAGGAGGTGTAGCACGTGATCCATTCCTTCACCAGCAGCCCCATGGACCAACCGTCTGAAATAATGTGATGCATGCATATCACCAAAATATGCTCCTGTTCCTTCAGCCGGATGAACCGGGCGCGGAATAACGGATCGCTTGCCAAATCAAACGGCGCCGAAATCGTATTTTGGATGATGGCGTCCGCAGCTTCTTCAACTTCTGCCGCCTGCACGCCGCTGACGTCTTCGACCGGCAATTGAATCGAAAAGCGCTCCCTTCTTTTGATTTGCGGGCTTCCGCCTGCATTGATGAAGTTGATGCGCAGCGATTCGTGCCGGTCGATAATAAACTGAAAGGAGCTGCGCGCCGCCTGCACATCAACCTCTCCTGTAAACCGCACGGCAAAATACATGTTGTACGCAGATTTGTCCGCAAGCAGTTGATCCAAAAACCATAGTCTTGTCTGGGCCGGAGACAGAACCATGCGGTCCTCCTCTGGTCTGGACGAGATCAATGGCCGCTGTCGCTTGCGTCCCTGCTTCCATTGCTCCAACAGCAACCGCTGCTTGTCCGATAATTGCGAACGCCGTGTTTCCAATTCGTTTTTGTTCGTCATAGCTACCCACCGTTCCGCCGGAATTTTATTATTGGAAGTTGCTTTCCAATTGCTCGATCATTTGCAGCTCGATTTGCTCCGCAATTCCCTCAATGGTCGGGTAATTGAATATCCGGTCAAACTGAATTTCAATGTCCGGGATCAGATTCCGCAGCCGGGAAATAAGCTGGGTCGCCATCAAGGAATGGCCCCCCAATTCGAAAAAGTCATCCTTGATGCCTATCGGCCGGATTCCTAGCACCTGCTCCCATATGTCCACCAGATTTTCCTGCAAGCCGTCGGCAGGGGGGACATACGCTGTCGACAGATGCGCCCTCTCCGCTGATGACCGCACAACATCCGGATTCCCCGCCGCGGTGACAGCCGCTCGTTCTTCAGCCCTGTCCGGCGCGCCGCCGAGCCAGCATCGAACTCCTTCAAACGGATAGGTTGGCAGCGATACGCGTCCGGGCTGCGCAGGATGAAGCTTCTCCCACCGGATATCCGCCCCGGATAACCAGCATGCTGACAAGCCTTTCAATAACGCGGCAACATCGGATTCGCCTTCCTTGCCGTGCCTCATCATGTTGAGCACGCTGCCCTTGATCGATTCGCTGTCATGCTGATGAACGAGCTGGGACAGCGCCTTTCCTGGACCTACCTCCAGCCAAATCAGATGTTCGCCGCTCTGCATCAGCGTTTCGATCCCTGCGCTGAACTTGACGGCAGCGCGTATATGGCCGCTCCAATAAGCCGTGTCCTTTGCCTGCGCTTCTGTTATGTAATCTCCGCTGACATTCGATAGGTATGGAATGCGGGGAGCATGCAGCTTGTACTTGCGCATCACGCGTTCGAATTGCTCCGCTGCAGGCGCCATAAGCGGACTGTGAAACGCATGCGCGACAGGCAGAAGCTTATGGCCGATTCCCTCTGCCTCCAATCGCGCCGCCAAGCGGGAAATCGCTTTGCCGTCGCCTGCGACCGTGCAGGAACCGGGACCGTTGATGGCGGACAGGTGTACGCCCTCATCCGCGCAGCTCCTAATCTGTCCGAAAGGAGCCGACACCGCCAACATGGCTCCGGCGGGGCTCTGCTGCATGAGAGCTCCTCTCTGAGCGATAATTGCCAAGGCATCCTCTAGCGGCATCACGCCTGCGACGCATGCCGCGACATATTCGCCAAGACTGTGGCCGATCATTGCGTGCGGTTCCAGTCCCCAGTCCATTAAGCAGCGGGCGAGCGCATATTCGACAACGAATAGAAGCGGCTGAGCGATGGCGGTCTGATCCAGCAATCGCGAGCCTTCGGCTTCCGCCTCTCGAAACAGCGCCTGTGCCAAATCCGTGCGAAGATGTTCATTCAGCACGGCGAAGCACTTATCCGCCCAACTGCGGAACAAGGGGAAGTGTTCGTATAACCCGGCCGCCATGTTGGTGTACTGGCTTCCTTGGCCAGGGAACATAAATATGATTTTCGCCTTGTCTTTATCCGCTTTGGTTCTGCCGATCAATTTCAGTCCGCCGTCAAGGCCGGATAATGCGGCATAACGGTACGGAAATGCTTTTCTGCCGACCTGAAGCGTATACGCGACGTCCTCCATTGCCACATCAGGATGCAGCTGCAAGTGCCGATCCAAAGCAGCGGCCATCGCATCGAGCGCCGTGTCCGTGCGGGCCGACAGCAGCAGCGTCTGCTCCGTCCGGCAGCGCGGCTTCTCCGTCATCATTGGCGCCTCCTCCAAGATGAGATGCGCGTTCGTGCCGCCAATCCCGAACGAGCTTACCCCGGCGCGGCGAGGGTGCGACGCGGCAGGCCAGTCCGTCAAAGCCGTATTGACATAAAAAGGGCTTTCCTTAAAATCGATGGCCGGATTCGGCGCCTTATAATGCAGGCTTGGCGGAAGCTGCTTGTTATGCAGCATAAGCGCCGTTTTGATTAGCCCCGCAATGCCCGAGGCCGCGTTCAGGTGGCCGATATTCGTCTTGACGGAGCCAATTGCGCAGAACTGCTTGGCACCGCCGATATCTCCGAACGCTTCCTGAAGCGCCGCAATCTCGATCGGGTCGCCCAGTGCCGTCCCTGTCCCGTGCGCCTCGATATAACCGAGCGTCCGCGGGTCTGCTTCCGCCATCATCAGCGCTTCCGCTACGACGCGCCGCTGGCCTTCAATGCTTGGAGCCGTATATCCAACCTTGGATGCGCCGTCATTATTGGCGGCGCTGCCTTTTATCAGGGCATAGATATGATCGCGATCGGCCAAGGCGTCTTCCAGACGCTTCAGCGCCACGATTCCCGCTCCGCTGCCGAATATTGTCCCTTTGGCTTCCGCGTCGAACGCTCTGCAATGCCCGTCCGGGGAGAAAATCCCGCCGGCTTGGTGCATATAACCCTCCCATTGCGGAATGCGGAGCGAGGCTCCGCCTGCCAAGGCCAGATCCGACTGATACATCAGCAGGCTTTGGCAGGCGTAGTGAACGGCAACCAACGAAGTAGAGCACGCGGTCTGAATCGTAACGCTAGTCCCGCGCAGATTCAGCTTATAAGAGATTCTCGTGCTTAAATAGTCGTTGCCGTTCGTCTGCAGCACCATTTGCAGCTCTTCCTCGGAAAAATCGTTCCTGCGCGGTAAAATTTCGTTCACCAAGTAATTGTTAAATCCGCACCCCGCAAACAAGCTGATCAAGCCTTCATATGAATCGGCGGCGTAACCCGCATCCTCAATCGCTTCCGACGCGCACATCAACAGCAGACGGTGCTGCGGATCCAACAATTCCGCCTCCCGCTTGCTCATTCCAAAAAAAGGGTAATCAAACTTGTCGATATCGGTCAGCACAGGCGAAGCTTTCACATAGTTCGGATCGTGAAGCTTCTCCTCCCTTATGCCTGCCGCCCGGAGCATGTCATCGGTGAAAAAAGTGATCGTTTCTCTGCCGTGTGCCAGGTTGTCCCAAAACTGCCCCACATGGCTGGCCCCGGGAAACCTCCCGCTCATCCCAATAATGGCAATCGTGTTCTCCGCTTCGCTCACTGTCACTGCCGGACACCCCTTCGCCGTGATTTTTGCGCCTCCTGCGCGGCCCGCTGCTTGCTGATCCTATGTTCGGCAGGTTCGGCAGCATAGCCGCAGCGCTCCTCCGCTTCGCCGCTTCCTTCCAAATAACGCGCCAACAAGGAGACCGTAGGATACTTGAACAAATCGACAACATGGATGTGGCGCTGCAGCACCTCTTCCAGATGCTGCTGGACGCGAAGCAGCAATAGAGAATGGCCGCCCGCTTCGAAAAAGTTGTCGTGAATCCCCACTTCGCTCACATTCAAATGGCGGCGCCACACCTCCGCAATCTTCTGCTGCAGCGCCGTCTCCGGCTGGACCGTGTCTTGCATGCCGTCTCTGTAGTTGAGCGCATCCGGTTCCGGCAGTCTCTCCAGATCTACTTTCCCGTTGCGCGTCAGAGGGATTTGCTCCACTTCCATATATACTGCCGGCAGCATGTAATCCGGCAGCTTCGCTCTCAGGTGCAGCTGCAAAGCCGAAGGATGAAACGGCCGCTTGGCCGGCACCACATACGCGATAATCCGGTTGTCCTTACTGGCTTGGCACATCATCAAGCAGTCGGTGACGGACGAATGCTGCAAGATAACCTGCTGTATTTCACGCAATTGAATCCGATATCCGCGAACCTTGACGATATCTCCCTGTCTGCCGATGAATTCAACATTGCCGTCCGGCAAATACCTGCCTAAATCACCCGTTCTATAGATGCAATCGTGTTCCGCTGACGCATGGGGATTATGCGCAAAAGAGGAGCGGCTTCCGTCCGCGTCCGATGCCGTAACATAACCGGAAGCCAAGTAAGGCGAGCGGATGCATATTTCTCCCGTTTCCCCGATTCCCTTCATCCTAAGTTCGGAATCCATTACGAGCAGCTGAGCTCCTTCTCTTCCTTTCCCGATCGGGATACAGGATCCGAGAGATTCTGGAACAGCATAAATCCCCATAATTTGCGGCGTCTCCGTCGCCCCATAGCAATTGAAGCAGCGGACTTGCGGCGCGATGGCGCGAATATGCTCGATGTGGGACGGAACCAGAGTATCCCCGCCGAAGAAGGCATAACGCCAAGCGCCGAGCCCGCGTCCCGTCCGTTCATGTCCGCTCCCTCCCGCAATGACCATACCCATCGCAGGCGTGACATGGGCAACGGTAATTTGCCGGCGTTCCATCCAGTCGGCAATATAGCTGGGAACGACCATTTTGCTTCCGTCCGGAATGCAGATCGCGGCTCCAATGGACAAAGGAACGAATATATCCCTTAATAGAGGATCGTGTCCCAGACCGGAGAGCATGCTGAACCTGTCCTGTGAATCCAGCCGGAATTCATTCACATGCCAGCGGATAAAATTCGCGAGCGGCTCGTGGGTGCACGGAATTCCTTTTGGTACGGCCGTAGTGCCTGAAGTAAACAAGACATAGGCCGGATCGTGCAGGGAGAACTCGATCTGCGCCAGCCGCTTTTTAGACAGTTGATCCTCATTCGTGCCATAGGCGCTGCCAGCCCAATATATAGAAAAAGACACAAGCTTCGTCAATTCCTCGTTCACACCGTTTGGCTGCGCGTTTTCCGCGCCGGGGAATACCATTCCATATGCCCTGGATACCTTGAGCATCTCTGCCGCACGCGCGGCCGGCTGCGCCGGATCTAATACAATAAATGCGGAACCGCTTTTAAGCACGGCCAGCATGGCGGTAATTAGGAAGGCGCTTCGTTCGCCGTATATGGCAATTACCCCGCGCTTATCATGCGCAAGCCGAAGCAGCTCCAGGGCCAGTTCATCGCTTAATCGGTCCAGATCGCGGTACGTATATACGGTATCATCGCGGTCAATGACAGCGGCGGCCCCCGGACATTGTGCCGCCGTCTCCGCAAACAAGACATGAATCGGCTTTAGAAGAGGATCGTCCGGATGTTTTAACGGCAGGGCCGGATTGGGCAGAAGCACGATGGAATTGTCCGTCAGGAGTGAATATTGTTCGATGGACCGTTCGGGATGCTCCACGATTTGACGGCATAGGCATTGGAATTGAGCCAGCATCTCAGCGGCCCTTTCCTCCCGGAACAAATCGGCGGCATACACCATCTCCAACTGAATGCCATCCGCCTGCTCCTGGGCATATAATGTCAGATCGCATTTGGAATCATGATCGTCCAATTCGATAATCTGCGTTGACAGACCGCTGAATTGCGCCGTAACCGGCGGTATATTGAGCATGTTGAACATGACCTGGAACATGGACGAACGGCTCAGATCGCGGTCCGGCCTCACAATTTCCACAAGCTTCTCAAAAGGCATGTCCTGATGCGCATAGGCGCCGATGGCCGCTTCACGGATTTGCAGCAGCAAGCGGATGAAATCGGGTTCGCCGGACAGGTCGGTCCGCAGGAGCAGCGTATTGACGAACAGCCCGACAACTTTGTCCAAATCCTGATGATTCCGCCCCGCAATCGGCACCCCCACTGCGATGTCCGATGTTCCGCTTAGCCGATACAGCAGCAGGTTAAAAATGGCGGTGAGCGTCATAAAAAGCGTGCAATTGTGCCGTTGTCCGAGCGTCTTCAATTGCTCGCTCAATGCTTGCGGAAGCTGGAGGCAGACATGCTTGCCGCGATAGCTTGGCGCCAACGATCTGGGGAAGTCGGACGGCAGCAGCAGGGGCGGCACCGGTTTTTGCAGCACCCTTGTCCAATATTCCAGCTGCTTGCGATAAGAGTCGCTGCCGATCCGTTCTTGTTCCCATAGAGCGTAATCGGAATACGCCAATGGCGGACTCGGCAGCTCCACTTGCTGCTGCTCGACCTGATTCGCGTATAGCTGGCGCAGTTCATTCATGATGATGCTTATCGACCAGCCGTCCGTCATGATGTGATGCAGCACCATCACCAAGTAATGGCGTTGCTCCCCGGTGCGAAGCAGCGTAATCCGATACAAATCGGGGTCCGATAAACGAATCGGACGGCGGCATTCCTCTTGTATCCATCGCTGTGCCTCTTCCTCCGTGCATGCCTTAACCTCCAGCCGGAACGTCTCCTCCGCCCTGATAACGGCAATGGGACTTCCTCCTTCCAGATGGATGGCGGCGCGGAGGGAATCGTGTCTGCGGATTAGCTCCCGCAAAGACAGCTGGAGAGCATCCATATCCAAAGGACCATCCAGCGCCAAAATGCCGGGAATCAAATAAGCGGTCTGGGATTCGTCAAGCTTTTGCAGGAACCACATTCTTTGCTGCGCGCTCGTTAAAGGAGCCTTATAGTCTCCCGATTGATTCAAGGGGGTGATCTCCTTCCAGGCCGGGCCGCTTCCCGCATCCTGCTGCAGCAGCAGGATTTCTTGCGCCATCTCACGCAGCACCGGCTTGGTGAAGACCGTGCGAATCGGCAATTCGACAGCGAACACGTCCTGAATGTTGGATATGAGCTGGGTTGCCAGCAAAGAGTGCCCGCCCGCTTCGAAAAATTGATCGTCGGCACGCACCTGTTTTTTGCCCAACAAACGTTTCCACATTTCCATCAATACTTCTTCGGCCATATTGCTGCTATAGCTGCTCTCTTCCCCTACATCATGTGAATCGTTGTCAAGCGAGGCCTGCAATGATTTGCGATCCACTTTTCCATTGGGCGTCAGAGGCAGGTCGCCGATGACAATAAAGCGGGAAGGGATATAATGGGCCGGCATCCTGTCTCTCAAAAAGCTCCGGGCATCCGTTTCGTTCCACGGTTCGTTCGGCTTAAGCACGATAAAAGCGACAAGCGACGCCTGCTCGGGCGAGGCTCCCGCGACAAGGACGGCAGTGCCTGCGATCCCGGCGCACTCCGACAAATGGGCCTCGATTTCACCCAGGTGAAGCCTGACTCCCCTGACCTTGACCTGATCGTCCTTTCTGCCTGCGAACTGCAGGCTTCCGTCAGGCAGGCATCTGACCAGATCGCCCGTTTTGTACAGCCGCCTCGCCTGATTCGGTTGCGCGTCCGGATAAGCGATGAACTTCGCTGCCGTCATGCCGGGATCGTTGTAATATCCGCGGGCAAGTCCCACACCGCCAACATAAAGCTCTCCTATCCCGCCCGGGAGAGGCCGCTGCATGAACTGGTTGAACACATGCGCCTCCACATTCGGGATCGCTTCCCCCAAGTCGATGACAGACTCATGGGAGAAGCATTCTTTGACGGTGACCCAGACAGTAGCTTCCGAAGGACCGTAAGCGTTGAAAAAACGGCGTCCCGGAGCCCAGCGCGCCACGATCTCTCTGGTGCACGCCTCACCGGCCGAAATGACGACTTGCAAATCAGGCAGGTCCGTATCCGGAATAAGGGCAAGAACAGACGGCGGAAGCACCGCATGCGAAATGCGCAGTTCCTTCATCCACCGGACCATCGGTTTGCCGGGCAGCAGCGTGTCTGGGTCAGCCATGCAAAGCGTCCCCCCGCTGCGGAAAGCCATGACGATTTCGAATACCCAAGCATCAAAGCTGAATGAAGAGAATTGAAGGATTTTGCTTGCGTCAGTCAAGCCGAAATATTGCCGCTGCGCCTCGGCCATATTCCAGATGCCGTAGTGTTCGATCAAGACGGCCTTCGGTTGGCCTGTAGACCCTGACGTGAAAATGACATAAGCCAAATCATGAATCCCGATGTGTTCCTTGACGGGCTGCATGCTTTGGCGAGCGATGTCTGCTTCGTTCCGGTCCAGCAGCACAAGCTCGATCCCTTCCCCGAACGAATGGAACCCGACTGCCGAAGCGCTGATAATGGCCGCCATGTTCACCAGCTCCACCATATACGCTTTGCGCTGCGGCGGATAACCGGGGTCAATGGGAACGAAGACCGCCCCCAGCTTCAATACGGCGAACACCGCTGCGACCATGTCAGGCGAACGCTGCAAGCATACTCCGACAAAATCGCCTTTTTTTACGCCTTTGTGGGATAACAATCGCGCGATTCGATTCGCTCTTTGATCCAATTGACGGTAAGTTACCGAATCGCTCATAAAAGTAACGGCTGCCGCTTCCGGCCGTCTATCTGCTTGATATTCAAGCAGATGATGCAGACATATAGGAGGCATCGCCAACGGCGGCGGCACGTGCTGCGTCTGTCCATCCGGGTGCGGATAGAGCCGCACGTCGCCAATCCGTTCCTCCGGATTCCGCACGATGTGCTCCAATAAATCGGTAAACAGCCCCGCCATCGTTGCCATAAAGGCCTCGCTGAACAGATTGGAGCGATAAATAAATGAACCATGTATGAATGTGTCCGTCTCTTCCATCATGAGGACGAGCTCGTACTGCGTATCCGCCGTCTCAAGCGGAACGGGCTGCAGAATCATCGAGCCCAGCTCGACCCGATCCTGATCATTGCTTATGAATAGCGGAGGGCGCCACCCATCCGCGCTCTGCGCGCGCTCCATGACAAAGGCGACCTGGAAAATAGGCGATACCCTTGAATCGCGCTCCGGCTGCAATCGCTCCACAAGCAGAGGAAACGGATAATCCTGGTGTTCCATGGCTTCCAGCACCCTTTCCTTTACCTCATCCGCTAATCGCTTGAATGTAAGCTCTCCCGTACATTGGATCCGCATGGCGACGGTGTTTACAAAATAGCCGAATATGCGTTCAAATGCAGCTTCGCTTCTGCCGGAAGCAAACGTGCCGATCACGACCTCTTCTTGCTCCGTATACCGGTGCAGGAGCGCGGCGAAGGAGGCTAGCAGCAACGTGTTCAACGTAATGCCGAGTTCCCTGCTTAAGCGGATGATATCCTGCGACAAAGACTCGCTGAATCTGAAGGTGCAGCTGCTCCCCCGATTGCTGTCTGCCTTCGTCCCAAGGTTGTCCGTCACAAGCGAACAAACAGGCAGCGGACCCGCCAACGTTTTTTTCCAATATAACCAGTCTTCCTCCGCGCGCGTGCTGTTCAAATAGCGATCCTGCCATTCCACAAACGCGCCATAGCTTTTCTCTTCCATTAAATTGTGCCGATCCGGGATGCCTTGCTCGTATCGTTCCGTAAAATCGCGCAAAAGCATAACGATCGACCATGCGTCTGTAATAATGTGATGCAGAGACAAAAGAAGCCGGGGCGGACGCTCGGGCGCATCGTACAGGTTGACGCGGAACAGCGGGCCTTCCTCTAATGAAAATGGCAGCTGCAAATGGCTGTGGAACAAGGCCTCCGCCTCAGGCCCCCATGTCTCCAGACGGTGCACCCGGAAATCCGCTTTGCAATCCGGATTGACAGTCCGCTTAATGTCTCCGTTCTCCGTCACAAAAGTGGTGCGCAGGGAACTGTATGTTTCGCACAGGCTCTGGAACGTTTGCTGCAGCTTGCGCTCATCTACAGGCGATAAAATGTCCCATGCCGCTTGCATATGATAGGCGCAATTGTCCGGATTGACATGCTGCAGCAGCCAGAGCGCCTTTTGTCCATACGATGCCATCGAATCCCGCCTCTCCGCGCGCTGCTGCAGCAGCTGGCGGATCAGCTTTTCTTTTTCCGCGCGGGATAAGCCGGCGGCGACAATCGAATCGTTCATCATGATCATTCTCCTGTCATTGACTCATTGACTTTCTGACACCATCATTAAGTGCCTTCTTGCGTTAACAGCAGCAACAGGCGATCCATGTCTTCGTCAGACAGCTCGCTCATATCGCGCTCGATATCGCCGGATGCCAGCAAATCGTCGATGTGCGAATGTTCTCCGGCAGACTGATGCTGCGCCTCCTGCAATATGCCGCACATTGTTAGCGCAGCCTGACGCGTTGTCGTTCCTTCCAGAAAATGAACGAGCGGCACAGATACTTGGAACTGCTGCCCGATTTTGTGTTTAAGCTGCAAAGCCATGATCGAATCCATGCCAAGCATGATCAGCGGTTGGTCCATGGGTAAGTCCGCAGCCGGCGTTATCTTCAATTGGCTTGCGAACAAAATCTGCAAATGCCGTTCCAATAGCGGCAGCGCCCTTTCGCGATCATGCGCGGCTTGGAGGATTGGCTGCACGGACTGAACGAACATGTCGTCGTGTGGGCCGGAGAGGCTTTCTTCCGGATCGCCCGCTGCTTCAGGCGCGCCGAAGAGAGGAGCTTTTGGAGCACCGATCCAAAAGCTTTTTTTCTCCCAAGGATAAGTCGGAATGGAAGCGCATTCATAGATGGGTCCCATGTTCCCCCATATCAAGTCCACACCGTGCTGATACAGCTTGGCGGCAGCCCGCAGCATGGACTCCCGGCCCTCTCCCTTGCGCATGGAGAACAGCGCGAGCTTCGTTCGGGAATCGCCAAAGCATTCCTCCACATTCTGAATCAATACGGGATGCGGCCCGATTTCCACAAATGTGTCGTACCCGTCCCGCTGCGCCAATTCCGCCGCATCCGCGAACAAGACAGGCTTCCGCATATTGTCAGACCAATGCTCCGCTTGGATTCGCAGCCCATTCTCCGCCCGTCCCGTCACCGTTGAATAGATTCGCAAGTGAGCCAGACGGTGGCGAACTGGCGCGATCTCGGATTGGAATCGGGCGCATAGCGGCTCCATCTGCCGGCTATGAAAAGCGAACGAGCTTGAGAGCAGATGGGTTTTGACCGCAGCGGGCAAATCCCGAATGAAACGTTCCACTTCTGGCTTGTCTCCAGCCAGGACGATGGACGATGGCCCGTTCACCGCAGCTATGCACAGGCTCGGATAGCGTTCCAGCCGCTGCTTGATATCGGCAAGCGGGATACGGACGGAGACCATGGCTCCATGTCCTTGAGTCGATTGCATGAGCGTGCTGCGCCAATATACGATCCGCAGCGCGTCTTCCAAGCCGAGCGCGCCCGCCGTATAATGCGCGGCTATTTCACCCAAGCTGTGCCCGATCACCGCCTTCGGCTCAATCCCCCAGCTTTTCCATAGCGCAACAAGGGACACCTGAACGGCAAAGATCAGCGGCTGCGCCGCATCGGTGCGCTCAGACCAGGCATCGCCTTGGCCGCGGTGAATTTCGTCCCAGAGAGACCACCCCGCATATTTGCCCCAGAGCGCATCGCATTCCATAAACGCCCGTTTAAACTCGTCTTCCTGTGCAAGGTAATGACGCCCCATCCCCGACCATTGATTGCCTTGACCCGAGAAGACGAACACGAGCTTGGACGCATCAATGGTCCCGCAGCTTGCGTCCAGACGATCCAGCTCCTCGATAAGCTCTGTGCGGCTGCTCCCGATAGCTGCGCCGCGCCATGCGCGATGCGTCCTTCTTTGCTGGGCCGTCCAGCAAATATCGGTCAGCGGAACAGCGGGATGTTCATGCAAATATCGCTTCATGCCGGCCGCCAATCGAGCCAGGCCACTCTTCGTATTGGCTGACAAAGGCAAGAAATGCATGATGGGTTCTTCCGTCTTCACTGGCGCCGCCGCCATGGGGATATATTGTTGGAGCACGACATGCGCATTCGTGCCTCCGAAGCCGAACGAGCTCACCCCCGCCAAGGCGGGTCTGCCTCGAGACGGCCATTGCGCCAGCTCCATCGCCACTTGAAGCGGAAGATCCCGGAATGGGATATAGGGATTGAAGTCCTGAAAATTCAAGTTGGGTACCCACTCCCTGTTGTTCAAGCAGAGTGCCGTTTTGATAAAACCGGCGATGCCGGCCGCCGCCTCCAAATGTCCGATATTGGTTTTGACGGAGCCAATATGACACTTGTCCAGCGCAGAACGATTGGTAGACAGCACCCGTCCTATAGCTTGGACTTCAATCGGATCTCCCAAAGCAGTGCCCGTCCCGTGCGCCTCAATGTAGTCTATCTGTTCTGCGGGAACGCCGGCGATACGGTAAGCCTCCTTCAGCACCTCTTCCTGAGCCTGCATATTGGGAGCGGTCAATCCGTTGCTTAAGCCATCCTGATTGATGGCGCTGCCCCTTATAACCGCGTATATCCTATCCCGGTCGCGAAGAGCGGCAGACAACGGCTTCAATATGACGGCCCCCGCTCCTTCCCCCCGAACGTAGCCGTCCGCCCGGGAATCGAAAGTTTTGCATCTGCCGTCTGGCGAGAGCATGCCCGCCTCGAGAAAAGCCTTGCTAATGGCCGGATTTAAAATTACATTCACCCCGCCTGCGATAGCCATATCGGATTCACCCGTTTTCAGGCTTTGGCAGGCCAGATGAATGGCGACCAGCGAAGAGGAACACGCCGTATCCACAGCCAGGCTAGGTCCCCGCAAGTTCCATATGTAAGAGATTCTATTGGCGGCAATGCATTTGGAATTCCCCGTTATCGTGTAGATGCTGCTCTGCCCGATATCCGACAGCTTGTCGGCGCCGTAATCGTTGCTGGAGATACCCGCAAAGACCCCTGTTCTTGAACCGCTTAAACATTCGTTCGTCAGTCCTGCATCCTCTAACGCTTCCCAGACCACTTCCAATAGCAGCCGCTGCTGGGGATCCATCTGTTCCGCTTCGCGCGGGGATATGTAAAACGCCTCATTATCAAACCGCTCGATGTCATCCACAATACCGGCGCAACGCATGCCGTCCTGTGCAAAATGGGCCGATCGCTCCGCTGGTATTTCCGTAATGCAGTCCAATCCGCTTCTTAGATTGCGCCAGTATTCGGAAATGCTTTTTGCTTTGGGGAACCGGCAGCCCATTCCTATAACCGCAATCCAGCCCGCTTCCTCTTGGGCAGAACCGCCAGACCGAGGGTCACCGCGCTGCGTTTCACCGCTGGTAGAGTAGTACCGGGCCACGGCATGAATGGATGGATAATCCCAGAACAAAGTCGGGTCGACGGCACGATTGACAAAACGCTCAAATTCTCCAGACAAGGACACTAATTCCTTGGAATCGAGACCGTAATATGAAAATGGAACCCCCGCTTCTATTTCACTTGGCGAAAGCTGCTTCACAGTGCTGATTTTCTGAACGAACCACCTGCAAATGTCGTTGTAACGGCTGTCCTGCTCCCTGCTCATTCAACCACCCCACATGATTAAACTTCCGTTCAGATACATATCTTTGCATTTGCGGCGTTGGATCTTGTTGCTGGATGTTTTGGGTATATGAAGAGGTTTAACAATTTGGACATCGTAGGCATGAAGCTGGAGCTTCTCGATGATTTTCGTTTTAATATGGCGGGTGATATCTCTCAGACACATATCCATATCGAGCTGTTGGCGCTGTACGGCATGCTTGAATTCCCGGTTCATTTCGCACAGCACGACAAGCTCTTCATTGCCATGTACGTCAATCGAGAAAGCAGCCGTGCTGGCTGCGTTGATCTCCGGATGGCAGCTGGCGGCAATTTCCTCGATATCATGGGGATAGTAGTTTTGCCCGCGAATAATGATTAAGTCCTTCAGCCGGCCGGTTATGTATAACTCTCCTTCATGTATGAAGCCAAGATCGCCCGTCCGCAGAAAAGGGCCTTCCCCCGTATCTGACAGGCAAGCGGCAAACGTTGCTTCGCTTCCGGCCGGAGCCCCCCAATACCCCTTGGCGACGCTGTCGCCTTGAATCCATATTTCGCCCGCTTTCCCCGCCGCGCACTCGAGCATGGCGGCCGGGTTTACGATTTTTATTAGCTGATGCGATAAAATCTGCCCGCAGCCGACCTTCGTCCGCGCTGCAATGGCCGAGCGGCCGGCAACGACGATCTCGTTCTCCTGCAGAGCCTTCTCGTCAATATGCAGCAGCTTGGGAGGAGATCCTCTTTCCCCAACCGTCACGCATAGCGTGCCCTCAGCCAAGCCGTAGCTGGGCAGCATGGCCTCTTCACGAAACCCGCAGGCGCGGAAACCATTGCAAAATTCACGGATCGTCTCCGCCCGGACAGGTTCGGCGCCATTAAAAGCGTTCGCCCAATGGCTCAAGTTCAAATCCATTTTATCTTCATCCGTTATTTTTTGGAGGCACAGCCGATAAGCGAAGTCGGGACCGCCGCTGTAGGTGACTCCATATTTGCCGATCGTCCGCAGCCATCTGATCGGTTTTTGCACAAAATCCAAAGGCGACATGACATAACAGCTTCCGCCATTGTATATATTTTGCAATACATTTCCGATAAGGCCCATATCGTGATAAATCGGGAGCCAAGTTGCCATGACGGTGTTATCAGAATGTTGAAACCGTTGTTTCATCATCTCGAAATTGTGGAGCAAATTGCGGTGACTCACCATAACACCTTTGGGAGTGCTGGTCGAACCGGACGTATATTGAAGAAAAGCGATATTATCGCAGGTAATGGATTCATCTTGATTCACAAATTCATAATCGCCCCGTAAAATCTCATCAAGCTGGATGACGTGGGCGTTTCGCATCGTCTCAGGAAGTTTTTCGGAATCTTTGGGGGATTGCGCAATAATCAGAGCAGGCTTGGCATCGTCATGTATCGAAGCGATGCGATCTGCATTTCGTGACTTACTCGGAGGATACACAGGCACGGGCAACGCTTTTGCATATATGCACCCGAAAAAAGCAATGATGTAATCGATCCCGCTGGGCAGCAGAATCATGATTCTCTCGCCTTCCAAGTTCAGAAATTGAAAATAGGCGGCAAGCTTTTGGGATTGGAGGCGTAATTCGCGATATGTACAGCTGTCACTTTCCACTTCTCCGTCTTTTAAATAAATAAAAGCTTTTCGCTCCGGATACTGATGGGCCATCTGGTCCAACACTTCTAGCAAATTTCGATACACTCCCATACCTCCTGTCTAATTTTGACGAATGCCAAAACTACGGATGCCTAAGTAGCAGAGTTATTGAATTGCTGATAGTATAGTAAACAGCATTGTAATTCAATTATTTTCATTTGATTCTAATGTTTTGTATTTATCAACACCTCGCTATAGAAGAGTTTCCTGAACTTCACATTATTTCATGAACATCTGTTAGTTTATTGTAATATACTACCACTGGTTTTTTGTGTCAATCACTTCTAATAAAAATAGAGGAAATATTCAAATAATATTTTGTAAAAAGCCGGCTGTTGATGTAATAATGTGTCACATTTTCTCCTTCTTTCAGCAACAATGATTCGCACTTAGATACAGGCCAAAGAGCCATTCCCCTTGCTTCGACAAGGGACCTGGCTCTTCGTTTCATAACTCCCCCGCTTGGAGGAGCCCGGCAGGTATAGAATGATGAATAGTGCTCAAGCCGTCGTGTACCATATATAGAGATAGACATTGTCCTGGTTGCTCCCCAGCAGTTGAAACAAATTCCAGTCGTCAAAAATAACAACATTGCTGGAATCATCGGTAATTTCATGCTCGCACTCTATATCTGTATTCATTTGATTGATCTTTTCGACAGCCGACTGCCTGCTTATTTCTGCAAAAAGTCCGTTTTTCACCACATAATATACGGCCTTGTAAAGAACACTGATTCTGTTTTGTTCCACAAGAGTCTTGTCCCATTCCCACTCTTCTTCGATATACTCGAGTCGCTCCAGAAGCAATAGAAAGCCTTCCATAATCGTGTTCACATATCTCCGGTCCAACGATATCAAGTAAGAAGCGACTTCGCTGGCAGGTTCGATGTATGCTTGAATGCGGAATTCGTCCGCAAACAGAAACTCTTTCGTATGGAGATGGCTTAGAAATGAAGTGACTTGCTCTCTATTTATGATCATGTTCCCCCCCAATGCATAGCCTTTCGGTTATTCCCCCGGAAGCACGAAATCAGGCAGCGTGACCGGCAGCATCTATGCAGCGATCGATCGGCTTGCGCGGCATATGTTATTTTATGTATTCGTGAAAGCAATGGAATTTTCCTCTAAAAATCATCTATCCATAAGAAGAAGACCCTGAATCACGACAAACTCGTCATCCAGGGTCTGGTCTTGCTTCCATATAGATTACTCTTCAAAAAGCTTCCTTTGGAAAGAAGCAATCGCCTCATACTCCTGTTCCAGCTTGCGCGAGATGGAAATATAGATAGGCAAAAGCTCGTGGTATAATTCCGCATGTTCCTTAATCGGCTTGTGCTCGTGTGTAGCCCCCACCATATCGGACACGATGCGCAGCGAATCGATGCGTCCCGTGGCATACAAACCGAGCACAACAGCGCCGAGACAGGAGCTTTCGTAGCTCTCGGGCACCACGACTTCCTGATCGAAAATATCCGCCATCATTTGGCGCCACAATGCCGAACGGGCGAAGCCGCCTGTAGCGTGAATTTTACGCGGCCGTCCAATCTGCTCCTCCATCGCCAACAGCACCGTATACAGATTAAAAATGACTCCTTCCAGCACGGCGCGAATCATATGCTCTTTCCGATGGTGCATCGTCAGGCCGAAGAAGGAGCCGCGCGCATCCGCATTCCACAGCGGCGCGCGCTCACCGGTCAAATACGGGTGGAAGATGAGCCCGTCTGCGCCCGGTCTTACCTGCTCCGCAATTTTCGTCAACAAATCATAGGAGTCCACGCCCAGACGCTTGGCCGTTTCCACTTCTGCGGCCGCGAACTGATCCCGTACCCAACGGAACAGCATGCCGCCATTGTTGACGGGGCCGCCGATCACCCAATGCTTATCGGTCAAGGCGTAGCAAAAAATTCTGCCTTTCGGGTCCGTGACCGGACGATCCACGACCGTGCGAACCGCTCCGCTCGTGCCGATGGTAGCCGCGACCACGCCCGGTTCAATCGCATTCACCCCTAAATTGGAGAGGACGCCGTCACTCGCTCCCACAATGAACGGCGTGGATGGCGCCAACCCCATCTCTTCTGCATACGCCGCATTAAGCCCCTGCACTTGATGCGTCGTGGGGACGAGCTTAGACAGCTGATTGCTAGTAATCCCGGCAATTTGCAACGCCTCTTCATCCCACTCCAGCTTGGCTAGATTCAACATGCCGCTCGCAGATGCGATCGAGTAATCCACCACGTACTCATTGAAGAGCTTGGCGAACACATATTCTTTAATCGAAATGAATTTATGTGACTGCTGAAAAATCTCGGGCTCCTCATCACGCATCCACATCAGCTTCGTAATCGGGGACATCGGATGAATCGGCGTCCCCGTCCGCAAGTACAGCTCATGCCCGTTCAAGTCCCGCTTCAACCGCGCGGCATATTCGCTGCTGCGGTTATCCGCCCACGTCATGCATGGCGTAAGCGGCTTGCCGGCGGCGTTGACGGCAATGACACTGTGCATCGCCGAACTGAATGAGACGAACAGGATGTCCTCGCGCCGAACTCCGCTATGTGCCATCGCTTTCTTGACCGATTGGATGACCGCTTGGAAGATATGCTCCGGATCCTGCTCCGCAATCGTTGAATTAGGTGTATATAAAGGATACCCCTCGCTCCCCTTGGCTACGAACTGTCCGTTCTCCTCGAACAGTACCGCCTTGGTGCTCGTTGTTCCGATATCGATACCGATCATGTACTTTTTCATGCTCATTGGTAAACCTTCTTTCCCGTAATCCTGCTTGCCATAATCCTCATTTACTTACACTGCTGTACTGAGGAGAAGTATAAAAATCAATCCTACTACGGAAAGGATCGTCTCCATTGCCGTCCATGACTTCAACGTCTGCGGAACCGACATGTTGAAGAACTCCTTCACCATCCAGAAGCCGGCGTCGTTGACATGGGACAACACAATCGAGCCCGCGCCTGTCGCCAACACGACAAGCTCTACATTCGCGCCGGGATTCATCGCAAGGACTGGCGCGACAATTCCGGCGGCTGTCGTCATGGCGACGGTTGCCGAACCGGTGGCGACCCGAATCAATGCCGCTACGAACCAGGCGAACAAAATAATATTGACATTGGCTTGCGTCGCGATCTCCGCAATCGCTCCCCCTACGCCGCTATTAATCAATACTTGCTTGAAGGCTCCGCCCCCGCCAATGATCAGAATAATCGTGGCCGTTGGCGCCAAGCATTCACTGGTGAAGCGGGATACTTCTTCTTTCGTGAAGCCTCTCGCAAAGCCAAGCGAGAAGAACGAAAATACAACCGCAATCAACAGCGCAATAATTTCGTGTCCGATAAATTCACAAAATACAGTGAAGCTGCTGGCTGCTTCGGGATCCAAGATATGTGCCACGGAACCAATCAACATCAAGATGACCGGCAGCAAAATCGTGAACAAGGTGATGCCGAAGCCCGGAAGCTTACGCTCGCTTTGCAGCGCAAATTGTTCGGCCAATTTGGCCGGCGGTTCCACCTGAATGCGCTTTCCAATGAACTTGCCGAATAGGGGCCCTGCAATAATCGCCGTTGGCAAGCCGATCAACAAAGAATACAGAATCGTCTTGCCGAGATCCGCCTGATAGGCGTCAATCGCGATCATCGGCGCCGGATGCGGCGGAACAAGTCCATGCACGGTGGAGAGACCGGCTAAAATGGGAATCCCAATCTGCAAAAGAGGCATTTTCGTTTTCCGTGCCACGGTAAACACGATTGGAATGAGAAGAATGAGACCCACTTCAAAGAACACCGGAATCCCTACGATAAAGCCGACGAACATCATGGCCCAATGAACTCGCTTCTCTCCGAACTTGTCTACCAAGGTGGAAGCGATTTGCTCCGCGCCTCCGGATTCTGCCATCATCTTGCCGAGCATCGTTCCGAGAGCAATGACGATTGCAATCGTTCCGAGCGTGCCGCCCAGTCCGCCTGTAATAGCGCTTACCACATCAAGAGGCTTCATCCCGGCAAGCAACCCCAGCATCAAGGCTGACAGGAGCAGCGTGACAAAAGGATTCCATTTATATTTAGCAATAAACACAATCAAAAACACGATTGAAATCAATGTCCAAATGAGCAACGTTACGTTGTGACTAAGACCGAAAATAGTGCTCATCTATAAGCCTCCCTTACGATTCCGACTCACTTATGCATTCCCTTATCATTTCCAACCTAATCATTGTATACTTGTCGACAACTTTGCCCAAAAAGAAAACGCTATTCCCGTTTTCCTTAAAATTGAGGCAAGCTCGTATGCAGCGTTTGGCGTGAATCCGAAAAATATTCCTGAACCACCTTCTGAATCGTGCCGGCGTTTCTGGACTCCAGCCCTTTCACAATCGTACGATGCTTGTCAATAACTGAGTTAAGCTTCCCTTCTCCCTTGGAAAACACCTCTTCAGTTGTAATTAACATCACCGTCATTACAATGTGGCGGATGCTTGTCCACAGATGAAAAATTCTTTTATGTTCCGCCGCGATCACAATCGCCTCATGAAAAGAAAAATCCTGATAAGCGAAATCGATGACATCATTATATTTGACCGCCAATTCCATTTTATCGATAATTTGATTGCATTTCGTAATTAAATGTTCTTGGTTGCCATGGGCCAGTCGCTGCTGAACAAAGCTTTCGATTAGAAAGCGGACATCATACAATTCCTCGATATCCTTGGAGCTTAAACCCAAGACCACGGCTCCCATCCGCTCTAAACGGATCAGACCTTCGTTCGATAACGTTTTCAACGCTTCCCGCACCGGAGATCTGCTTGTGCCGAAGTCGGCAGCCACCCGGTTCTCGGAGATGACCTCACCGGGTTTGACCGTTCCTCTTATAATCTGCAATCGTAATTCACTGGCAATCGATTCCCCAAGGGATACTCCCTGCAGCCATGCGGATGGATAATGCATAAAGACAACTCTCCTAATGAATGGTAATACGCCCGTTAAAAATGACAGTTAGACTCATTCTATCACATATTCTCGCGGCGAATCCATCAGGATGAGCGGTTCTTTATTTAGTTGCTCTTCACTACCCCATGACCGCCGAATTCATTCCGCAGCGCAGCGACAATCTTGCCGTGGAACGTATCGGATTCAAGAGAACGGTATCTCATGAACAACGACATCGCGATGACAGGCGCGCTGGCTTGCAAATCCAGTGCCGTCTCGACGGTCCATTTGCCTTCGCCGGAGCTTTGCATGACCCCGCTAATTCCTTCCAGCTTCGGATCCTTCGCGAACGCATTCTGCGTCAGATCCATCAACCAGCTGCGGATAACGGATCCATGCGACCATACGCGCGCCACATCTTCATAGCTGTAATCAAAATCGCTTTTGTCCAGCAGCTCGAAGCCTTCGGCAATTGACTGCATCATGCCGTATTCAATGCCATTGTGAATCATTTTCAGAAAATGACCGCTTCCGCTTTTGCCTGCGTACAAATACCCTTGATCGACAGCGATATCCTGGAACAATGGCTCAATCGCGGCGAAAGCCTCCTGATTCCCGCCAATCATGAAGCAACCGCCCTGTGCCGCGCCGTCGGTTCCCCCCGATGTTCCGACATCTAAGAAATGAATCCCATGCGCGTGCAGCTTCTCGCCCCGCGCAAGCGATTGTTTATAATGAGAATTGCCTCCGTCAATGACGATATCCCCTTCCGACAGGAGCGGAATGAGCGTGTCGATGACGCCATCCACGATCTCGCCTGCAGGCACCATCATCCATACCACTTTAGGGGATTGCAGGTGCGATACCAGCTCTGCGATGGAATCCGCAGGTACGGCCCCTTGTTCCGCCAATTGCTGCCTTGGCTCGGCATTCACATCATATACGACCACCTCATGCTGATGGCGAAGCATATTTCCAACCAGATTAAATCCCATCTTGCCGAGACCTATCATGCCTAACTTCATGCTGTCTTCACTCCTTGATCAAGACTACAAGTATACTTGTATACAAGTTTGTTGTCTTTATATTACTTCTTTCCCCCACATCTGTAAAGAAGAAATTTGTAAGCGCTATTTTGGACATTTTGTTCTTACCATATATGAGGGGAAGACAGTGATGACAAGCTCACTGCTTCCCCGGCGCTTTATCTGCATGTATTCAGTTGCTTTTTCAGAAAGTATCTGTTTTGGTTTTTTACGGGCACATCTTTAAGCTCCCCAAACTGCTCATATCCATTTCTCAGATAGAAACCCGGCGCTTGAAAACCAAACGTATCCAAATGTATCGTCTCTACGGCACGTTGTGCGGCTATCTCTTCTATTTTTTCCAGCAGTTTCGTTCCGAGTCCGCTGCCGCGCAATCTTTCATCAACACATAAAATCTCGATAAAGATACTTTGTCCGTAACGATAGCTTAGCAAACCGCCGACAATCTCATTGTTTTGTGCTTTCAGAATCAAATTAATTGGCTCGAAATCCGCGTCCACACTCTTTGTATTATAGGAGTATAAATGATTCCTTACTTGCTCCAACTCTTCCTCATCACTTGTCATTTCCAATCGCACATTGTTTTTATTCATTCCTTCGGCACCTTCTCCATGTCAACTTGTATAGTATTTATTATAGACTCGAATCCATAAGTAATTGTACTAAAAATAGCGCCCTCTGCACATTATCATTCGCCTTTGTCGTCAAGCTCGTGGCAGGCGGCATAATGCCCCCCTTCCCTCAGCTTCAATTGCGGTTTGACGGTCCTGCACAACGGTGTGCCGAATGGACAACGTTCGTAAAAACTGCAACCGCCCTCCGCAGATAGTGCTTCGTCGTCCTTCGTTGTCTCTATCTCTTCCCACTGATGGCGTTTGAGCGGGTCCGCAATCAGTATGGAGGACAGCAGCAGTTTCGTGTATGGATGATGCTGAATGACGGACATTTGGGAGCTCTCGAATATTTCGACAATGGCTCCTCTGTACATGACAGCAATCCGGTCGCACAATGATTGTACAGCGAGCAGATCATGGGAAATAAACAAATAGGATAAAGCATGTTGCTCCCGCAGTCTTGCCAGCAACGTCAACACTTGTGTCTGCATGGGGGCATCAAGACTGGACAGCGGTTCGTCGCACACAACTAGCGAGGGCTTGCAGACCAGAGCCCTCGCTATATTAACCCGCTGATTCTGGCCTCCGCTTAATTCGCTCGGATAGCGCGACGCCAGCTTTGGATCCAAGCCTACCTCCTTGAGAAGCTCTCGAACCAGCCTACCACGCTCGGAGCGAGAGGCTATGCCAAAATTGCGAAGCGGCTCTCGGATGGCTTGCTCTACCGTTTGATAAGGGCTCAGACTGGACACGGGATCCTGAAAGATCATCTGAATCTGCTGCCTGAGGCTTTTCAACCCTTTGCCACGTAGAGCGGTGATGTCCTCCCCGTTCCACAGCAGTTGACCCGCTGTAGGAATGTCCATCCGGCAAATCATTCTAGCTAATGTGCTCTTCCCGCTGCCGCTTTCTCCAACGAGCCCGAATGCTTCAGCTTTGCCGATAGTAAACGAGACGCCGTCAAGAGCGGGGGGAGACGATGGCCGGTGTTTCCGCTTTGGGCCTTGAGGGATCGACTCCCTTAGAGGGGGCGTCCCGTAATGTTTTACCAATCCGTTCACTTGCAGCATTTCCATTTGCGGGTCAACTCCTTATTACTCTCTCCACTAACATTGTGCAGCAGCTTTTTTGTATATGGATGATGCGGATCTTGAAAAAGATCCAGCGTTTGTCGATGTTCGACTATCGTGCCCGCATGCATGACCGCTACCTCATCAGCCATTTGCGCCGCTATGCTGAGGTCGTGCGTAATGAGCAAAATGGAGGTGTTCCGGCGTTCCTTCAATTGCAGCAGCCTGAACATAATTTCTGCCTGAACGGTAGTATCAAGAGCGGTCGTCGGCTCATCGGCAATTATCAGTCTTGGCTTTAAGCTTAGCGCCATGGCGATTGCGACACGCTGCAGCATCCCGCCGCTTAACTGGTACGGGAATCGATTCATCGTTTCCCGGGGACGGGGAAAACCGACTTCCCGCAAGCAGTCCAACGCCCGTTCATCCGCCTCCGCTCTTGGTAGCTTCTCATGATTGCGGATCGCCTCTGCGCATTGAACGCCGATCTTGATGACTGGGTTCAGGCTGCGCGACGGGTTCTGAAATATCATTCCGATCTCCTTGCCGCGAATGCGGGTCAGCTGTCGTTCTGACAACGAGAGCAAGTCTTCTCCGTCCAGCAGAACCTGACCGGCCGTTATCTTCCCTGGAGGCTCGATCAGCTTGAGCAGGGAGAGCGCCGCAGCACTCTTGCCGCTGCCGCTTTCCCCGACAATGCACAGCACGCGGCCGCCTCCCATTTCAAAGCTGGCATCCTTGACCGCATGCACCGTCCCGCGCCGATTTTCATATAAAACATTCAATTGGTTTACTCGCAGCAGCATGTTGCCATCGTGCTCTTGTATCGTCATAACCATCCTCCAAAACGCCGTTAGCGGTTAACCTTTGACATCCAAAGCGTCTCTCAAACCTTCCCCGAGCAGATTGCAGGCCGCCATCACGAGCAAAATGGCCAATCCGGGAGACAAAAGCAGCCGTGGCGCAGTTTGCAAATAGTGCCGGCCGTCGCTGAGCATTGCGCCCCACTCCGGGGATGGAGGCGTAACGCCGAGACCGAGGAATGCCAGACCGGAAATCGCTAGAATCATTCGGCCGACATCCAGCGCGGAGAATACAAGCACGGTTGGCACCGTGCCGGGCACGATATGCCGGAACATCAGCCAGATGTCCGGCGAGCCACAGCCCCGGCTGGCTTTGACATAAGGCTTTTCCTTCAATGACAACGTCATCCCCCTCACAATTCGCGTATACTTTGCCCACCACACGGCTACGACCGCGATTAAAATATGCAACGTGCCCGGTCCAAGAAATCCCGTTAGCACAATGGCAAGCAGCAGATTCGGAAAGGAGAGCATCGTATTCACCATGACCATGATCATCCGATCGAGCACGCCCCCATAGTACCCGGCAATCACGCCAAGGGGGATGCCGATGAGGAGAATAAGCGCCATTGCAGACAACGGCAGGACGAGCGAAGCCATCGTTCCGCTAATGATTCTTGAAAAAACGCATCTTCCCATTTGATCGGTCCCAAGCGGGTATTCCAGGCTAGGCGGCAGCAGCTTTGCGGTCAGATTGACCGCAAGCGGATCGTGAGGCGCAATCATCGGTGCCAGAATGCCGGCCACAATGATTATGACCAGGATATAAAAGCCTGAGCTGGCCATCTTATTCCCTAACGGATTTCCGATTGCCCCGATCCATGATCTGAATCCCTTCATGTTATCGTTCCTCATACCGACCGCCTTCCGCCCGGATTCTCGGATCGAGCCAATAATAAACGAAATCCACTGCCAAATTCACGGCAATAACACAAGCGGCTGTCAGCAGCGTAATTGCCTGAATAACGGGATAGTCGCGGTTAAAAATGGCATCGATCATCAATCCGCCTACACCTGGCCATGAGAAAATCGCTTCAACAATAATCGAGGAACCCCAAAAATAACCGAAGCTGTCCCCGATTACCGTGATAAACGGCAGCAATGCCGGCCGAACCGCATGCTGGACGAGCAACCGGCGCCGCTTGATTCCCCTGGCACGGGCCGCTTTATAATGAGGAGCTGCAATCGCCTCCAGCATCCCGGCCCGCAACATGCGGGCATATACGGCCGCCATGCCTGCAGCCATCGTGATGGAAGGCATAATATAATGCATAATCCCTCCGTCACCCATCATGGGGAGCAGGCTGGTTCGGATACAGAATAAATAAATAAGCATGGACCCTATCCAGAAATGCGGCAGCGATGCGCCCAAAATAGAGAGGAAACGAACGGCATGGTCGAGCTGCTTATGCCTGTGCCATGCCGACAGGATGCCGGCAGGAAGCGCCAGAATGCACGCCGTAACAAAGGAGGAGCCCATCAGTCTCAAAGTGGCCGGCAACCGCGATGCAAGCTCCTCCGTAACCGGCAGCCCGCTTTGGAACGATAGACCCAGACGCAAATGCATGATTTCATTCAGCCATGCTCCATACTGCACAATCAATGGCTGGTCAAGCCCCATCTGGCGCCGGATTTCCGCTATGCTGACGGCGTCAGGAATGATTCCCTTGCTTCTTAGCCATATATCCGCCGGATTTCCAGGCATCAGTTGAACGAGCGCAAATGTTACCACAGTCACGCCCAGCAGGGTGGGGATCGACCAAACCAACCGCTTAATCAGACCTTTATTCATGTTATTCAGCCAACCGGAGCTTTTCCCATGCCATCGGTTTGAATGTAGTCGCTCCTAACTGCACGTCCGAGATACGGTTGTTCACCACAAACAAGTCATCGGGGTAAAATAGCGGCACGCTCATTGCTTCTTCTTTCATCAACCGAAAAATTTCATCATAGGTTTGGAACCGCTCTTCGTTGGTAAGAGCCGCGGCTGCACGGTCAATCAGAGCGCTTAACCGATCTGTGCCGAAGGCAACCGCCGGAATTTCATTTGTTTGGTAAAAAAGCGCCCTCAGAAAGCTGAGCGGATTGAAGGCATCGGCATACGATCGGTAGATGAGCAAATCGTAATCTTTGTTTTTCCACAATGCATCGTAATAGGAAGCCTGTTCCAAGACCTTGATCTCTGCGTGAATTCCGACTTTGGACAATTGGTCCTGAACCGCTTCAGCCAACGGCTTCCATTCAGGAAACTCCTCGGTTTGCAGAACAAGTGACAAGATGAGACTCTTTCCTTCCTTTTCTACCGTTCCATCCCGGTTCGCATCCGTCCAGCCTGCCTCGCTAAGGAGCTGCTTGGCCATCTCCGGATTGTATGGATAGCCTTGATTGCCGCCCTCGGAGACATAGGCATTTGTTGCCGGAAGGATGCCGCTTGCCGGGCTGCCCGCGCCGTCAAACAAATGGTGTGCGATGGACTGCTTGTCTACAGCATAATTAAGCGCCTGCCGCACCTTCTTATCAGCAAGCGCCGCATTTTCTCCATTCACGACAAGGAAGTAAGAAGCGGTTCCCTTTTGGGCAACCAGCTTGGTCTTCTCACCGTTTTTCAGCAGCGGTAAGCTTTCCAGCGGAATTTTGCTGACTTCGCCTCCCGCAATATCAATGGTGCCATTCTGTGCGGCTAGGACGCGTGTGTGAGCATCCGGAACCACCTTGAACGTGAGCTTGTCCATTCCGGATTTTTTGCCCCAATAGTTAGGATTAGGCTTTAACATAGTCTGGACATCCTGCTTATATTCATCCAGCACCCACGCTGCCGTGCCGATCGCCTTCACGAACTTGCCCTCCGGATCACCAGCCGGTTCGACGGATGTCGGGCTCATAATGCGGAACGGCCTTGGGTAGGAAAGCTCCGTCAGCGTTAAATCATTATGCTGTGTAAACGTAAGTTTGACTGTAAACTCATCTAACACTTCGACCGATTTCATATTTTTCGAAGTCAACAGCCAATCATGCTCAGGTTTATTTGCCCATCGTTGCACCGAGAACTTCACTGCTTCAGCATTGAAAGGCGTGCCATCAGAAAATAGGACATCCTTGCGTAAATGAAACGTATACGCTTTGCCATCCGGCGAAATCTCCCAAGACTCCGCCAAAGCGGGTTGGATCTCCCCTTTTGCTCCATACTCAACCAGCGAATCGTAAATTATCGGGTAAGCTTGCATCATTCCTTCATAAGAAGCCGCATCCAATCGGCTGATTCCACTATCCGTACTGCTTGCGACGGTAATCACTTTGGCTTCGGATGAATCCGGCTTGGAAGATTGCTGCGCACATCCGGCAGTGGCGGCAACCGCCACCATTAGAATGATCCATGTTGTCTTTATTTTCACAGTCTCTCTTCTCCCTGCTATATAAGTTGATCTGTTGAAGTTTCCTAACTTTCTCAAGAAATTGGAGAGTCGATGCTCTCCCCGTTCGCGTTTCCAATCACTCTCCCCTCCAGTCAGCAGCAACGAATCCGGCATCGCCCTGGCGTGCTATGGTACGGCCTAACGAATGAAGTAACCGCGGGCAGGAGCGTCCCCAACTGCAATTATGCATTTGAAACTTCCCTTTTCACGTCTTACGTCACGATGGACTGCAAAAGAGCAGTTACTCTTCACACAATCGCACAAATATTGGTAAATATACTCATTTTGAAATGCACAATTGCAGTACAACCGCCGTAAAAATCGGTATTGCACGAAAGCAACTGCACTTTGCATTTCGCCGGCTCCTCTCCTGTCTGCCCGCCCAAAAGCTCAGTATCGAACGAGCTTCGCTGCACTACCATTGGCATGAGCGACTGGATCACAAATGTGTTCTTTCTTCCGTTCAACTTATTTTTCTGTTTAGTAAAAAAAAGCTTGCCCTCCTTAATCGTAATGATTACTATTATATGAGCGCGTTTAAAAACCTGTCAATACAAAATGGACAAGCTGAAGGAGGAAATGATGGAAACGAAACACCGTTCTCAACAATATTGGGATGAAAGCGCCGAGGTTTATAATGATATCGTATTGGATGAGCTTAACAGCTTTAAAGCTCCGGCATGGAGGGCCATCATCGAGCGGCATATCGGGAGTAAAGGGGGGCTTGATGTGCTGGATGCCGGTACCGGACCCGGTTTTTTTGCGATTCTGTTGAGCGGTATGAATCATGAAGTAACGGCTGTCGATTCATCGCCGCTCATGCTTAAGCAGGCGCAATTCAACGCCTCCCGCGCCGGGGTTGCCGCGCATTTTATACAAGGAGACATTAGCGCTCCTCCCTTCCCGGAAGCCAGCTTCGACGTCATTATAAGCCGCAATGTAACCTGGACCCTGCCACAGCCTGCCGCAACATACGAAGCATGGCATAGCCTGCTGCGTCCGGGCGGGAAAATCGTTATATTCGACGCGAATTGGAATAAACATCTTGTCGATGAAGCGCAGCACAAGCGCTATATGGAAGATTGCGATACCGCAAGAAGGATGGGTTATGGCATAGAACTGGAAGAAAGCCTTGAGCGCGAAGGCGATGAAATAACGCTTAAGCTGCCGCTCACCTTTGAGCAGCGTCCGGACTGGGATATGCGATCACTGGAGAAAATCGGTTATAAGGAAATTGTCTGCAATTGGGGATTTGACGAGTCTATCTACACGGAAAGCGAAAAAGTGCTGAACAGAACGACGCCCATGTTCTCCATTGTCGCTGCAAAGTGAGTTAACCGATGTATGGATTTACAAATTGGGGAAAAACAGCTTGTCCTTCTTCGGGGGCAAGCTGTTTTTGAACGAATAGTTGGGCAATTTATCGGAATTGAATTGTTACGGTGTCGACGCCAACACGTATTTCATTTTCATAAATTCAAACCGTCCCCCGTTGGTTGCCTGCATAAATGTATTCAACGGAGTAAAGCCCGCTCTCTTGTACACCTTGATGGATGGTATATGAGTTCGTTATCATACCAATACCTCTTTCCTTCATACTAGCCCTTCACCTCTGCAAAAGCTCTTACCGGAAATATGCTTCTCTGCTCATGGCTCTCGCCTTATGAAGCTCTAGCAAATTTTCTCATTTTGTTTATAGCAAGCATAAATTGGATTGCGAAATACGTCAAACCTATAATAGATTTCGTTTTCATCCGGTTATTTGGAGTGTTGCTCCGCAAGTTCCTCGGTCTGCAGCTGAAACCACCAGAGAAAGGCCGCCCATCCCCTCCACGGGGCCCATCGCTCCGCCAGTTGCCGCACTTGCTCCTCCCTAGCTTTTTTTCCGATTCCATAGGTTCGGCCGATGATGGATTGCAGTCCCGCATCCGCTGCCGGGATTGCATCCGGAAACCCGAGTCCGCGCATAAGCACGGACTCTGCCGTCCACCTGCCCACACCCTTGTATTTCATCAAGGTGTTGCACGCCAGGCTATAATCAACGTTGCGCAGCTCCGGCAGGTTCAACTCACCGCTGGCAACCGCTTGTGACACGGTTATAATGGTTCTCGCCTTTTGATGACTCATTTGAATGTCTCGCAGTGCTCCTTCTTTAAGCATCGCAACGTCTCCGGGCTGTGGAAACACCCCGTACTCCGCTTCGTCATGCGCAATCTGTCGACCGCATAATTCCACAAAAGCGAGCTTCAGCTTGCGCGCAAATCGCACATGAACCTGTTGCCCGATAATGGCCCAGATGAGCGCTTCATAAGGATCCGCGACAAGCACCGGACGCAGGCCGCGATAGTTCTGCATAAGGCGTCCAAGTATCGGGTCATGAGCGTAAAGACCGTGAAAAGATGAGGGTTCTGTCTCTAGCGTAAACGTCCGTCTCACCCATGACACGGCCTTATCTGCGATCTCCTTGCTTATCTGTTCCCCGATTAATTGCAGATGCAGCGTCGTATGTTCGATTGGCCCCGTGCTTGTAATCTGAACGAGCACATCCGAGCCTGCAAAAGTTAGCACGCGGGAATACCGCTGTTGATTCACTCGTTCTAATATGGCTGCAGTCGACGAGCGAAGATAGGCCAGAGCCAACCCAAAATTGTACGGGCGCGCAGGCGTTATGTCAGTCTCAAAGATGTTCATTCCGCTTTACCTCCAGTTGCTGTACACTATTTTCTTATTTTCCCCATCCCATATATCGAAATTCAAATACCCGTGAGTTCCGGTCATCCCAGTATAAGATGCAATAGCTTCGACCAGCATCGAAATGTGGATGTTAATCGTATTTTCTTCTAGTAAAAATGGTGCCTCGTTGTACCTTTCTATATGAAACTGTGATAGATTTATCACGTATAACTATTTAACTTTCTTTTTTTTGGAACTACTTCCCATCACAGGGGCAATCCGTATATTGCAAAAGGAGTGGTATAAATCTTGAAAAAACATTGGCTGGGCGCCAGCGTGCTAGCATTAGCGCTAAGTGCCGCATTAACAGGTTGCACCCCACAACCCGAACAACCGCTGCAAGGAGCACAGGAAAAAGAAACTCCCGTTCAAGTCGCTCCGATTGAGATTGGGGCTCTTAGCTTGCAGAATGAAATTATCGGAACAGCCAACCCGAACAAAACCATCGACATCATTCCGAAACTGAACGGCGAACTGATTAAATTAAATGTAAAAAAGGGGGATTACATCAATAAGGGAGCTTCTCTGGGCAGCATCAACGCAGAGGACTTGGAAATCCAGCTGCAATTGGAACAATTCGCGTTAGAGCAGGCGCAGGATCAATATAAAACTACGCATAACGCTGCCCCGGCGGAAATGGAACTGGATCAAGCGAAGCGAAGCGTCGAGCAAGCCCGGCTGCGGGTGAAACAAGCCCAGAACCGGGTAGATGACGCCTATCTGAAGGCTCCGATCAGCGGGCGAGTCATTCGCGTCGCTGCCGAAGAAGGGGGATTCGTCACGTCAACTTCCCCCCTGTTTACCATCGTATCCACCAATCCGGTTACGTTAACGGCCAATGTCAGCGCCAACCAAATGCTGCTGCTGCAGAACAGGAAGGAAGCGAAGGTGGAAATTCCTGATTTGGGAAAATCCTTCTCCTCCAAGATTACATACCTGTCCCCTATAGCCAACGAATCCGGCTTCTATACATTGGAAGCGCAAGCGGACAATAAGGGCGATGAGATTAAACCGGGGATGATTGCGAAATTTATTGTCGATCAAGAGCTCATGAAAGACGCCCTTCTCGTACCTACCGAATCCATTGTGGAGAAAAACGGATCGGCACATCTATTCATCGTGAAAGACGGCCGCGCAGTCGAAAAAGCCGTCAAGGTATTGGAGTCGCAGACGAAAATGTCAGCCGTAAAAGGCGATCTCAAAAAGGACGATCAAGTCGTCGTTAAAGGTCAGATCACGTTAAACGATGGCAACAAAGTGAAGATCATCGAGGAGGCGCGATAACGTGAAAATCATTGACCTCTCCGTTAAGCGTCCAATCGGTGTCATCATGATCGTGCTCGCCATTATAGCGCTCGGCTTGATCAGCTTGCGGAACCTCGCGATCGACTTGTTTCCAAAGATCGATCTGCCGATTGCCGTGGTTGCCACTTCTTATCAAGGAGCGGCGCCCGAGGAAATCGAGAAATTGATTTCGCGGCCGCTGGAATCCTCCTTAAGCACCATCCAAGGGATTGATACGGTCTCCTCGCAATCGCAAGCCAACTCATCCCTGGTCATGCTGAAATTCAAAACCGGCACCAATATGGATAATGCTTTAATTGACGTGCGGGAAAAAGTCGATCAAATGAAAAGTATGCTGCCTGAAGCCGCCAACGATCCGACCGTGCTCCGCTTTGACCCGAACCAAATGCCCATCATCACTTTGGGACTGACGGGAGCACAGCCGGAGAAGCTGCAGGAGATTGCTGACAACAGCATTATCCCCTTCCTTGAACGGGAAAACGGCGTTGCCTCCGTCTCCGTCCAAGGCGGAAAAACACGGGAAATTCTCGTCGAACTGGACCGCGCGAACCTGGCCCGCTACGGCACTACGCCTTCACAGGTGGTGCAGGCGCTGAATATGGAGAACAAATCAGCGGCGGCGGGAACTGTTCCGAAGGGTGTGCAGGATCTTCAAATCCGCATTAAAGGCGAATACTCTTCCGTGGAAGAAATTCAGCAAACTTTAATCCATCTGCCTAACGGCGGTCAGATTCAAGTTAGCGACGTAGCCAGGGTCACCGATACGTTCAAGAAGCAAAATTCGCTTACGCTGGTTAACGGCAGCCCTGCGCTTGTATTATCGGTGCAGAGACAATCGGACGCGAACACGGTGGCGGTGGCGGATCATATTTACAAGGCAATGGACAAGCTGGAAGCGAAGCTGCCGCAAGGAATCGAGCTAAAGATGGTATCGGACACCTCCATTTTTATCCGTCAATCGATGGATAGTGTCGTCAGCAATATGCTCAGCGGCGGCTTTCTGGCGATATTGATTTTGATTTTATTTTTGCGCAGCGTCCGCTCAACGTTTGTTATCGGCATATCGATGCCGATCGCCATCATATCCACCTTTACGCTCATGCATTTTACAGGGCAAACGCTCAATGTCATTTCCATGGGCGGCCTTGCGCTCGGAATCGGGATGATGGTAGACAACTCCATTGTCATATTGGAAAATATTTTTACGTATCGGCAAAAAGGAATGTCTATGAAAGAAGCCGCCGTCAAAGGAGCTTCCGAGCTGGCTTCCGCCGTAATCGCGTCCACCATGACGACGTTGGTCGTGTTCTTGCCAATCGTGTTCGTGCAAGGAATTACGTCGGATATATTCCGGCCGCTGGCTTTAACGGTCTGCTTCTCCCTTATTGCTTCTCTCGTCGTGGCGATAACGCTCATTCCGATGCTGTCTTCCAAGCTGGTACCCGAGAAGAAGAAGGCAAAGGCGGAGAAGAAGGGCTGGTATACCCGCTTTTTTGGTCTCTTTATTACGTTCTACAAAAAAATATTGCGTTGGGTGCTCGGACACCGCAAAACGACGGTATTCGGCACGTTTGTGTTGTTAATCGGGAGTTTCTTCCTCGTTCCATTCATTGGCATGGAGTTCATGCCAGGCGGCGATCAGGGCCAAATCCAAATCACCGTTCAGACGCCAAGCGGCACGAATCTGGAGGAAACCAAAAAAATAGCTGACAAAGTATCCTTATTGCTAAAGCCATATGAGAAGGTAATCGACACCGCGTCGGAATCGATCGGCGGAGGTGGCGGCCCGTTCGGAGGAAGCGCCAATTCAGCGACATTTATGATTCAGCTGGTTCGAGCAACCGAACGGGAGATTACAACGGCCGAGATGATGCGGCAATTAACGGAAGCGGCCGGAGAATTAGCCGGAGCGGAGATTACCGTTTCTGCGATGGAGTCCGGGTTCGGAGCGGGGGCTCCGATCCAAATCAGATTAAACGGGCAAGAGCAAGATGTGCTGGAGGAAGTCGCCAATCAAGTCGTGTGGCTCATTTCAGAGATCGGTGGCGTCTATAATGCAGAATCATCTGCTGCAGAAGGAAATGCCGAGTTGAATATTACTATCGACCGGAGCTTGGCCGCTAAATATGGATTGACCTACCAGCAAATCATGAACGAAATTTCGCTTGCGATTAATGGGCAGTTGGCGACGCAATACCGGGAGGGCGGCAATGAATATGATGTGCGAGTCATCATGCCTGAAGAGAGCCGTTCAAGCATTGCGGCGCTAAATACGTTAACGATTCAATCGCAGAGCGGCAGATTGGTTCCGCTGTCCGACGTGGCTGAATTCAACCAGCTTCAAGGTCCTGTCATGATTCAGCGTGAAAATCAACAGCGGCAAATCAACGTTACCGCCGATATTTCGGGAAGAGATTTGGGCAGCATCTCCACCGAAATTGAACAAACGCTGCAAGCGATGAACTTCCCAGAAGGATATTCCTACTCGATGGGCGGCCAAACCGAGGATATGATGGAATCCTTTATCGATCTCGGCATCGCGCTTATCTTTTCCATTTTCTTGGTCTATGTCGTGATGGCGGTTCAATTCGAGTCCCTGCTCTATCCGTTCATTATTATGTTCGCCATGCCGACGACCTTCACGGGTGTCATGCTGGGCTTGTTCATCACCAAAACTCCGTTAAGCGTAACCGCCCTAATCGGAGTCATTATGCTTGCGGGCATTGTCGTGAACAACGCGATTATTCTGGTCGATTATATCAATATTTTGCGCAGAAGCGGACTGGAGCGGGCAGAGGCCATTATGCAAGGCGCGCCAAGCCGGATACGGCCGATATTCATGACCACCTTGACGACCGTGCTCGGTTTGCTGCCGCTTGCGCTCGGCATCGGCGAAGGCGCGGAAATGCAGGCTCCCCTCGCCATCGTCGTTATATTCGGCTTGTCTTGCTCGACCATCTTTACCTTGCTGCTGGTGCCGGTCATGTATACGTATCTGGACGATTTTTCGAACTGGATCAAACGGCTGTTCACGAGAAAGAACAAAGCAGACAAGACAACGGAAATAACCGTGTAAGCCAGTTTCTATTAAAATGTGAAAACCTCCAGCACCGCTATACAGCAGGCTGGAGGTTTCCTTATATCAGAACATTTATTAATTGTTTTTACCAAATTGCATGAAGTTAATTCACTGCTGCGAATTGAAATCCTTCCGCTTGAATGTTGAACATATCCGCATACTCTCCGTTTAAACGCATAAGCTCGGCATGAGTTCCTTGCTCAATAATACGGCCGCTCTTCATCACTAATATAAGATCCGCATTGACACAGCTGCTTAATCGATGCGATATCATAATGGTTGTTTTGCCGACAGATAATTCCGCGAACGTCTTGTACAGATTCGCTTCTGCCATCGGGTCTAACGAAGCGGCTGGCTCATCCAAGATGATTATGTCGGCATCGCGAAAGAAGGCGCGGCTGATCGCAATTTTTTGCCATTGCCCCCCGGACAATTCGGTCCCCCCGTAGAAGCTTCGTCCCAAGATCGTATCATAAGCGCACGGCAGCTTGGAAATAAAAGAATGAGAATCCCCTTTCATAGAGGCTGCAATCATTTTATCATCCATTTCCAAATGCTCAACTCTGCCAAAACCGATATTCTCGCGCGCGGTTAATTCATACTTGGCAAAATCCTGAAATACAGCGCTAACATGCTGCATCAGCTCTTTCGCCGGAATATGCTTCAAATCAACATTCTCATACGTGATGCTGCCCTTATAAGATCGGTACAATCCGAGCAAACATTTAACTAGCGTGCTTTTTCCGGCTCCATTATTGCCGACAATCGCGACTTTTTGGCCCGGTTCGATTTGAAACGATATTTGATCAAGTATGATCGGCCCGTTCTCCTCATAGGAAAATTGCAAATTTTCTACCTTTATCCCCTTGTCACTCATCGCAGGAAACGCAACCTCTGTTCCTTGCGGCTCATCCTCGGGCTTTATCTCAAGTGGATATTCTAAAAAGTCAATTAAGTCTCGAAGCTGTAAACTATTTTCGTATAGGGATGAAATGGACAGAGCGATGCTAAGGACAACGCCTTGTATCATCATAAAAGCCTGTGAAATCGCCATATATTCGCCGATGCTAAGTTTTTGCTTGGTCCCCATCCAAATAATAAAAGCTAAATTAAGGCTGATGAGAATAGCGCTTATACCGTCAATTCCGAAACGATATGCATTTGTTTTTATTTCAAAAGACAACATCTTCTTCGCATAAGACTCAAAAAGCTGTTTCCAACGTTGAATCAGATGATCTTGCAGCTGAAACAACCGGATTTCTTTGGCAGTGTCGCGGCCCTTTAACAAATTCAAATAATATTGCACGCGTCTGGACAATGGCGTTGCTTCTTTAAGCAGGCTATATCTCATTTTGCCAATATACGCATTTATAACAAGCGGCAATGCGGCCAGCAGAAGAACCGTTATTCCCGCCAGCCAGTGAAATGTTGTCAATATTCCCACTACCGTCGTAAATGTAATTATATATTGGAGCATGCTTAACGGGCCATTCAGCATCTCGACTACCCGTTGGCTTTGACCCGATGATGCCCGCATCAAATGGTCGTAAAACTTGCTGTTCTCAAAATACGAAAGTGAAATGACGGAAGTTTTGCCGACTATTCTTTTTTCCACTTCATAGTTGATTTGCTGCTGCATTTTCGCATTGTTGATTAGCTCAATCGTAGTAATCATTTTGTCAAGTAAAAGCAGTCCGGTCTGGGCTGCCAGATAATAATAAACGATATGCGCATCCGACTGCCCGTTCGCTTGAAAAATATGATTGATGGAATCTACCAGCTCTTTCGTAATAAGCAGCTGTACGCTAGGTATAAGGGCGTGCACTAATTTGCTTCCCAGCATCAGGACGATTCTGAACCAAACTAATTTCCAAAAATAACTTAGAAATACAAATATATTTTTTATCGTCTCTGAAAAATGTTTCAGTTTTTTCATATGCGCACCTGTCGCCTGTTTTAATAGAGATCGCTGACAAACAGCAGGTGTCTATCAGCGATCACAGTTGTCTTCCCGCAAAACAACCTTTAATTAATTAGTAAAGATAGTAAGACGCTAGTGTGTAAGCCCTAACAGCTTCCATGAAAACATTCTTTAGAGAGACCTCTACGGAAGCGGTTACTACCCGCCTGAGTTAAAACACCGCCGGAAGACCTAGGATCATTACCGCAACCACAGCACGTATACGATTCCCAGTCGCAATATACGTAAGCGGTATCAGATGAATCAACCACACAATTAAAATAATACGTGCAAGACGTTCGAGTTGCAGAAATAACTGGTATCATAAGATTTTTATCCTCCTTTTTTTGTTGTTTTGCGGGACCCACTTGATGACCACTCTATAATGTTAAACACAACAACAATCAAAATAATCACAATATTTTATACGAAAAGAAAATAAAAGATAATTTTCTATATTTAGTCATGTAAGTATTTACTTTAATTCAAAATGGATTATACTTATATAAAATCCCAATAATTCACATCAAAAAAAAGGGAGGGGGTTACTACTATTACCGCATTTTCGATAAAACTGAAATCAACTTTTACAATTCTTTCAGCAAACATTGAAGGCCTACCCTTACTCTTCTAGCTTTTTAATGTAAAGTGGGGTGAAGTTTTTGAGGACAAATATGCTTGTTAAAGAGTTATATGTTTGTTTCAGCAAAGATTTTAATAGCCTGGATGATGAGCTGCAAAAAAATATATATGACCATTTTTTCTATATAAACTACAAAACGGTATTTTCTTTTGTTCGCAACCATTATTCAACGGAAGATATTATACAAGAGGCTTTTATTCGCGTCATTCGTAAACCGCCAAAATATGTAAACGACAAGCAGCTTATTTCATGGATTTTCACATTAACTCGAAACGTAACCTTAAATTACATACGAAAAAACCGCCGCCAAAATCAATGTATAAATATCGATGATCTAACAACTCAAATCGTTGATAAACATAATATTACGGATATGGTAGTAATGAGAAGGTGCACATTCCACACCATTATGAGCAAGCTGAACACGTTGAAGCCAACATATAAACAGGCTCTATATCTTCAAGTCATCGAACAGCTTACATACAAAGAGATAGCGGCAAAGCTTCATGTCACCGAAGGAGTCGTCAGGCAAACCTTATATCGCGCCAGAAAGGAAATGAGGGAGCGGCTAGAACAGGAGTGGAGCGAAGCCATCATGTGAGTATTTCGTCTTTTCATGTGTTATATGGATGAGAGAGGTTCATATATGTACACCAGATCAAGGAGGTATTATATGACTTTATTCATTTTTATGAGAGTGTTCTTGGCAACGATCATGATTGCAGCCGCATGTTTAAAGCTATTATCGATTCCATCTTTTAAAAGAACGTTGCTTCAGCTTGGCATTTTTGTTAGAAATCCTTTAATTGGGGTTTTAGTTATTGTTGGCCTTGAATTCGCAACAGGTATTCTAATGTTTTGGGATGCCGTGCATCGATGGGGATTGTTATTGAATGTGATCCTGATAGCAGGATACTGCTGGGCGGTATGGCGAACCGCCCGCACTAAGATGGCCATCACCTGCAACTGTTTTGGAGATCTGATGCCCGATCAACTAGGAAAGAAAACCGTTTACCGGATTGCGCTGCTCTTTTTGGTCACGATAGCGCTTTATTGGGGAGATACCTCCATCAAAAACACAGACGGATTCGAGATTCTGATTGCGATGTTGATAAGTATTGCCGTTCTTGCATTTACTGCCTTAAGCAAGTCATTTATCGATTACAAAAAAATCGTATAGATGGGATGGGAAAATAGATGTCCATATTTGTTCAATTATCAATCGCCGTTCAATGGGTTCTTATTATCGCTCTTGTTTATTTTGTGACTTATATTTTTCGAAAAAGCTATGAGGCTGTATCCATAAATCAAGCGATGGCTAATGCTCCTCAACATAGCAGCTTAGAAATCGGTGATGTATTCCCTCGTCTGGAACTTCCTTCTATCTTAAATGAAATCATTCATTTAAAACAACCCGCTCATGAGGGAACGATATTGTTAGTAAGCGTATATGGCTGTGATGGCTGCGAAGAGCTGTATCCAAACATAAATCAGATTGCAAAATCTTTTTCCGCTTATCAGGTTATTACGATTATAATAGCTCCGATTGAGGAAGTGGTGAAAAAACAAAACAAGTACAAACTAGAAACGCCTATACACCAGCTTGATTTACACGAAATGCATTTATATGGAACGAGCACGTTTCCGTTCGCATATATACTCTCTCCTGATGGGATCGTAATGAACAAAGGAACGATTAATGGTGAGGAAGGAATTAGAATTCTTATCAATAACGATGCGGAGAAGTTCCGGCAAGCAAGTGAAGTCAGTTCTTCAACACCCGACCAACACAGTTTGTCAGTATAACCCCCTATCATCACCTGTAACCTAACCGAGTCTAATGTGCTTTGCACAGATTCATGGCGAGCATTGAGCTCGTATTGTAATATAAAAAAGTTCCAGATGAATAATATTGCGTTGAATTGGAAAACGTGAAACACAGAAGTATATAAGATAGGCTGTGGAGGCAATAATCATGCAATCTTCTGTACCGAATGAAGTCCGCGCATTATATCAACAACTAATAGAGGCTTGGAACAATCGCAGTGCCCGCGCAATGGCTGAGCTGTTCGCAGAGGAGGGCGAGCTTATCGGTTTTGATGGGAGCCAGGTGCTTGGAAGGAATGAGATCTTCGCGCACCTCGAGCCCCTCTTTGAACACCACCCTACTGCTATATTTGTAAGCAAAGTGAAAAATGTGCGGGTATTGGGATCTGAGATCGCGCTTGTGCGAGCTATAGCAGGGATGGTGCCTCGTGGACAATCAGACCTCAATCCTGATGTCAACGCACATCAAACATTGGTTGCCGTTAAAGACGAGGGAAATTGGCGCATTCAACTTTTTCAAAACACCCCGGGTCAGTTTCATGGGAGACCTGAATTAGCCGAACAAATGACAGAAGAGTTACGACAGCTGCTTGAATGAGTCCGCGGTTTAGCGGAACCTTTTGTCCCCTCCCCATTTTTTCAACTTGGATAAGGGAGAACTGGAGCGTTTGAAGTGCATTTTGGCAGTTTATTTTCCGAAATACCACTCTTTTTGGCTTTTGAACTGCAAATGTGCATTTCAAAAGAACGAAATTACCATTATTTATGCGATCCCGAGAAAAATAACTGCACTTTTGCATTCTAGCGTGACGAAAAAGGTAAAAAGGGAGCTTTAAGATGTATATTTGCAGTTAAAGACGCTTCCTCCGCCTATTTCACCAACTTGGGCGATGAGGGAAGTGTAGCGTTAATGCTGCTCCAATGGAAGAACGGTTGGATAGGCCGAATCGAGAGAGGCCTATACCTTACGTTTACTAAAACAAGGTGGTAAAATATAGGTGGTCAATTATTTGAGAACCAAAATGAAGGTGCGGGTATGAGTGAGTGATGTGATTCAGATTCAGACCATTGGGGAATTGATTCACCAGTACAGGCGTGAAGCTGGCTTGACCTTATCTCAGTTGTCAGACATGACAGGCGCTCATAAAGGCACGATATCAAGAATTGAAAACGGGGATGTCAAGAGACCCGAATTTCAGACCGTCCATCCCCTAGCATCTGCATTAGGAATACCCTTCGAAGACATCGTCGAACGTTACATAGAGATTGATAAACGGGCAGATTCCCTGCAAACCATTTTGCAGGCTGTCATTCAGTCTGGCAATACTGAACTTATTAATAAGGTTGCCTTGAAGTTCTTGGAATCCTCAAGCGAAGACAGCTATAGTCTTGTTGAGCGTCTTTATGCGCTGGCCGATGCTATCGAAGATAAACCAATCAGATTATCGTTGTACAGGCTGCTCATTCATTACTCCCGCAATCACGGCATCATGTCATTTCTTGCAAAGGGGTTATTCCAAGCGTATCTAATTGAAAGAGACGATTTCAGCAAATTAGAGGCCACCTACCAGTCTGGAAAGCATATTTTGAATTACAGCAATTTTTTGTCTCATGAAGAGAAGGTATCTCTCTACTATAAACTTGGCGTTCATGCTTTTAACCTCAGATTGTTCCAGGACAGCATTGAATTGTGTAACAAGGTCCTAGAAGAAGATCCAACAGACAGCTTATTTAAGGTTAACTCTACCGGAATACTTAGAGATTCTCACTACTATCTCGAAAACTATGATCTATCAGATAAATATTCCATTCAGTATAGCAATTTCAATCAACCTCACGTCAAAGAAAACGTCCTGTTAATGGAAGCTGCCTTACATGCGAAAAAAGGAGACGTTTGCCTCGCACTATCACAACTTCAGTCAGCATTGAAAAGTTGCGGTGAAAGTTCACGGCTCCATGTGATTAATCAGCTTTTAACGTTGTATCTGGATCAAGGGAACCTGTCTGCCATCCCAAAACTTTTGGAAATGGAAGAGAGTGTAGTATCTGTCCCATATTCTACACCGTACAAGCAATCGAGATTGGCACAGTTTTTTAAATTAAAGGGAGATTTTTATGTAGCTAACGGCGACTTAGAAAAAGGTGTAGCAAGCTATTTAGAAAGCGCTCATCAGTATACAAAAGTTAACGATTCTGTAAAAGAAAGAGAATGTATGAATTGCATCATAAACCTTCATATACGTGATAACAAGGTTATGGATCTCAATATTTTAAATAAATTATCCAATTATTACAATCGTACTGTTAGCAATGAAACTTAACAGGAGGGATGCACGTGAAACATCGTATCAGGAATTTATACTTCAGTGCTTTGGTCTTATCGACTGTTCTTATTGTAGACATGCTGGTAGCGTTAAATGATAATTTGGGAGATCATGGATGGTAGCAGAGAGTACCTAATCAGGTACTCTTTTTGTGTGGTGATCTTTGTAAAATAACGTCGAAAGTTACACGATTCTCAAAATACTGGATTCTATACAACATATATTACAATGGGTACAACTATAACAACAATCATGGATGTCCGTCTTCAATGTGCTGAAAATGCGAGGTGGCAAAAGTTGTACCTGTACGACAAATTAGACGATAATGAGCTATCAAAGATGATACAAAATCTTAGGCAGCGGCTTGTCCTTACAGTTAGTGAAAAGAATAATTTTACAGACAAAGAAGTTGTATTGCTAAGCCAAGAGCTAGATGTTTATATTTTGGAGTACCAGAAAAAAACGTTTCACAAGGAACTACGACAGTTCAAAGTTAACCATTGAGGTTTACTGGTGAAATCTACTCTTATGCGTTCATTTCCTATTGCATACAGGGACTCTGCATGGCGAACCATATAGATGACGATGTTCAGCTTAACCTCCTACGGTCACTCGTCACAGCACCTCGCATTATTCGCTTGCTTCTCCATATGATAGGCCATTTCCAAAAACCGCTTTGATGTATCGAAGTCTTCAACGATTCTTGAATAAACTCCTATCCATCCTGCTACTTTAGAATCTTCTTTTTGGGCAAACTGTTGTTTGAATTGGCTAATTCCTTTTTTCATTTCGTCCATGTTTACGGGCACTTCGTGTAACTTTTCATCAAAAGTAACATTCATGCATGTTATGGAATGTCTCTATTCATGAACGTGTATTTCGCAACGATTTCCCCCCATGGGGCAATCCCTGTTTCCACAAATCCAACCGCTCTATATAAGTTGGCCGCTTGTTCATTCATTGGATCATATCCGAGGAAGACCGCTTCCGCGCAATTCTCTTTTTGATTAATGTCATCAAGAATAAGAAGCATTGCCTGCTTGCCATATCCTCGGCCCTGATAGTTCCGGTCTATCATAAAGCGATAAATCCAGTAGTTATGATCATCCGCATCAATCCCGAACATGGCAAACCCGATCATCGTTTCGTCCAGGTAAATCGCCTTACAGGTGAAATTGTCTAAAAACTGAGCTTCAGCTATCGAGTATAAATTAGTAGCGATGAATCCCTCTTGCTCTTTCTTGGGTTTTAATTCTATGCATTCCTTCCAATTGGCTGGCGTTACCGCCCTAATACAAATGCTCATCCAGATTCCTCCTCGAACTCATATTGCCATGTCTCACACCGTATGCTGCCTTCCTTTCATTATACAAATTGGCATCTCACAGATCGAGCGCAACTTCAGCAAAAAAGGACAGAACATTCAGCGTTCCATCCCCGTTGCATCTGCATGTTTAAGAGCTTGCCAAGCTAGTTACGCCGCAGCCATCCATTATAACTAGCCATCCTTAACCGTTATACGGAAGGAAGCAACAAAGCTTAAAAGTATAAATAACAATTGAGCGGATAACGCCAGCATAATGCCTGTGAATATTCCCCATGCAAGCGTTTCGCTAATTGCTATGAGAGCGCCTCCTATTCCAATGCTTAATCCGGGGCCGAACGCATCAACGAATTGTAGATTGGCTGACACCTCTCCTTCTTTGCCTGGCTCGGCATGCTGCAGCGCAACGGCTCCCGTCGTCGGGTTTGCCAGTCCTATGCCAAAACCAGTGCATATTTGCGAAATGACCGCCCACACGATTCCTCCGCCAGGTAACCCAATTATGGTGATAACTAACGCCACCCCGACGATCATCACGCTGACACCGATATTGACTCTCTTTTTCCTGCCCTTTCCACAATCTCGTTCGTCAAGCTTGGATTGCAGCCAAGCCGCTGTGGACCAGCTTAATGCTCCTGCTGCAACGATCAGACCCGCAAGGTCAGCAGATAGACCTTTCACCTCGGTTAGAGCCAAGACGACGTAGCTTTCCGTGGCGACGTAGCAAGCAACATAGAACCCTCTGGACACTATGGTTGCCGGCAAGCCTTTTCGAACGCTAAAGCTCCCTGCAGGCAGCAGCTTGCGCAAAGGCTGAATCAAGATGACAACTCCTGCTGCCGCTAGCGCCATCCCCTGCCAATCGGATATAGCGCCTAAGCCGGTTAGCAGCAACCCCGTGCCGAGTGTTAGGATGATGGCGTATATTTCTTTATGTTCCTTATGACTGCCATGTGCAGTTGATACGCGCTCGGCTTTTTGCAATTTGTGAAATGAAGGAAGGGTTAAGAATACGGCTGCAATAATGAAAGGGACAACACACCAAAATACAAATCTCCACGATGCAAATTCAGCGATAAGTCCAGCCAAATAGGGTCCAATTAATGCAGGCAAAATATAAGCGCTGGAAAAAGCGGCAATAAAGGATGGAGCGACACCCCGTCTCCCAATTTGTTGCCCCATGATCATCGTGCCAATCATTTGAGATAACAGAAAAGCAGTAAATATCCAGCCATATAAATGGATACCGTCTAAACTTTGAGCCAATTTGGGAGCAATCGTCGTAATGGCCAGCCCCTCAAAAGCCACAGTTGTAACGACCAAAATAATTCCGATTGTCAACGCCCGGTATGAAGCATCAAAAATCCCAACCTTTTTCGAATTCGTTGTCATCCTCGCACCCCCATACTTGTCACAACCGTAATTGCTATAGCAACTATATTTCCAAAAAAATTTATTCCTTAGCATCTAATCCTGCTTCGTTTCTGCTAAAAATCGGCATCGCCTCCATTTTATTTATTTGTCTTGACGATAATGGTCATAGCAACTATTTGTCCATAAAATGAAGGATCCCGGCAAGAATATCGAGCTACAGATCCTTTACATTGTTATACATAATGGAAAGTGTCCTTCTAAAGTTTTCAACTTCCTCTTCGGTTAAACCTTCTATCGTTTTCTTATAAGCTTCAATCGATGGTTCAAGAATTTCTTCCTTGATGTCTCTTCCTTTGGAGGTTAAATAGACACGCAGCGATCTTCTATCCGTCTCATGGGTGACACGGTGGATAAAGCCCTTTTTCTCCAGCTTGAACAACATCCGCGCAATGTTCGTCTGATCCTTATACAGCCTTTCTGCAAGCTCTTTCTGCGTGATGCCCTCCTGCTCCCACAGAACGACGAGAATTTCCCATTGATCGACGGTAATATCGAAGGGGTTTACGACTTTTTGATAATAATTGTTCAGTTTTAAATCTGCCCGGTGCACAATGACGCCGATATACTTTTCTAATTCCAAGATTAGCCTCCATTTTATTGCGTATGTCGATAGTTGCTACGACCATTATAATTGCGACCTGTAATGATGTCAATACGACTGACGCCGGGCGTCTACTCAAAATATAGATGATTGTGGTTCACGCATCCCGGATTAAACGGAACATGACATAATGGACATCTATAATGACTGGTTAGATATTCATTAATGGTCAGCTCGGCATTACAATTTCCGCAAAGGATTGCCTTTGTGTCCCACTCCTCTTTTAACCATACCTCTGGTGTGTGACCAGCCGCTTCCTCATGACAGAAATAACATCCGTAATACGTGTCGCAACACTTGAATTTTATAGCTACGATATCCACTTCCTCATGGTAATGTCTGCATCTGCTCTGCTCATCTATCGCTCCCGCAACATGAATCATACGCTAACCTCGCATTTTTATTTTGTTCTGCACTCACTGACTTGTTCCTATAGATTGGTTGTCATCGGACCCTTCTATTTTAAGAATATCACAATGGGCGCTCTCGAGAAATGCTGCTTCGCACCGTTTTCTTTGTACAAAAAGTGTGAACACTGATACAGAAACAACGTACATCAAGGAGGACAAGATGAATAAATTTGCTATTGCATGCCTGCTGGCGGGCGGCCTGATATTAAGTGCCTGCGGCGCCAATGAAGCCCTTGCCGAAGAAAAATCGCCTGCTGTAACGGTCAAAATCATAAACAGCAAAGGAGCAAACATCGGCACCGCGCAACTCAGCCAGATAGGCGACCACGTACAAATCGTTATCGAGGCGCAAAATCTGCCGCCGGGGCCACATGGCACCCACTTTCATGCCGCAGGCCGATGCGATCCGCCGGATTTCACAACGGCAGAAGCGCATTTGAATCCTCAGCGCAGGCAGCATGGCTTCGAAAATCCAAAAGGGTTTCACGCCGGAGATTTGCCGAATATTGAGGTCAGTGCCGACGGCAAAGTGCGCGCCAATATTACGACCAAGACGGTAACTCTCGAAAAAGGCAAGCCCAATTCGTTGCTGAGACCCGGCGGCACGTCCTTGATCATTCATGAGAAAGCCGATGATTATATCACGGATGCAACGGGCAACTCCGGTGATCGCATCGCCTGTGCTGCAATCACAGAGTAATTAATTCGCCGCTCCGGAGCATTGGACTGCATGCAAATGTCCAGTGACATCGATCCGCTATACAGCCCTCTTATGCTTTCATGTCAATGGCTTACAGCCAGAGTCATCGGCAGAGGAGGGCAGCCGTTTTATAATTTCGTATTTTATCATCTATTTTCCTTTTAGGCAGGGGCCAACTCAAAACTGGCCCTTGTTCCTGAATAGATGTAATGCTTTTTGTTGAAAATATGTTCCTCTCTTTCAAACGTAAATCCTATTTTTTCTGCTACTTTAATGGATTGAATGTTGTTTGGAGCGATAATGCTTACCAGTTTGTTCTTCTTTAATTGTTGGAATCCATATTCTTTACATTTTAAAGCTGCTTCGGCAGCAAATCCTTTCGACCAATATCTTTTATGGATATGGTACCCAATTTCCACTTCAGCCTCTCCGTTGATGATTTGCGTGATAAGTCCGCAATCTCCTATCACTTCGTCGGTATCTTTCAAACACACCGCCCATAATCCAAAGCCATCCGCTTTATACCTCTTTTGATTTCTGGAAATCCAGGTATGCGTTTGTTCTATTGTAAATGGAGCTGGATAAAATCTCATCGTTTCCGCATCCGAAAATATTTCATGTAGAGCAGCAGCATCATCTGCTTCGAAATGTCTTAAATAGAGTCTTTCCGTTTCCAGAATGAAACTCATACGTACTCTCTCCCTTAACGCGTGCATTTAATAGTGGTGATTATGATATCTGCCTATTCCATACTATTATATACAAATAACAAAGCCCTCAAGATTAATAAATCTCGAAGGCTATTTTTCAAATATAGTTTCATCCTTTTTCTTCTTCAATACTCGATAAAAACTTGAATTGCATGTGCATTCCCGCCCCTGCCTGCATATTCAGCAAGTTGATAACATCCTTTGCATTTTGGGTCATGCCATCTTCATTTGCACGTTGTTCAGCAGTAAGGCGGTGTTGAGCGGTGACGGGACTTATGGATTCCTCCTCGGCTTGCATTGCTTCACTCAACAAAATTTTGGTGCCGTCCGGCCTTACGATATATTGCCGCACATAAGCCCCTTCCTTACAAGTAACCAGCTTCCCTTTTTTCTCGTCACCTTGCTTATCCTCTGTCTTCTCCGCCTCTTTTTCCAAAAGCACCGAACTAAACAACTCTTTGCTCGCATTGGATTTCGTTCGTTGAGCTGCAAAAGTATGGCTTCCACCAGATTGAATACGCATATTCACACTCCCTTTTTGCGCATGGCAACTACTCTAAATAATGTGACTTCCATAAATATCGGAAACTAGCGGTTAAAAGTTAACCCGAGCGGACAAGTTGCGAATATTGTGGAGACGCGGAACACTCCAACTGCAATTGCACATTTAATTACTCCGATTGTCCCCCATTCGCGCCCCGGAACTGGTCGAGTAGGCGGGGCCTTTCCTTCCGAGGATTGAGCCCCTACCCCTCACAGATCCGTACGTGCGCAATTAACGCATACGGCTCTTCACATCAATCTGGTCATACCCCTGTCAAGTAGACAGATGAAAAAAGCTATGCAGCCAGCGCGTGCCGATACTCAATTGGCGCGCGCTGTTTGAGTTTGGCTTGAAAGCGTTGATAATTATAAAAGTAGATATACTCTTCTACAGCTTGATGAATCTCAACTTCTGACGTACACTGCTGAAGATACAACTTCTCTGTTTTGAGATGCGAAAAGAAGGATTCGATGCAGGCGTTATCCAGGCAGGTTGCTTTGCGAGAGTGGCTGCCTTTGACGCTGAATGCTTCCAATCGTGAGTTGTAGGCCTGAGACGTGTACTGGAAGCCCTGATCCGAATGGAGCACGGCTTCCGAAACGTCTCTTTTTCGTGTCCACTGCTCAATCGTATCCAGCACCAGCTTTACGTCGTTTCGCTCGGATAATTGCCAAGCCACAATTTCATTGTTGAACAGATCTTGTATCGCCGACAGGTAATAAAAGCGTGTGCCGTCGGAGATATACGTAATATCGGTGACTAGCTTCTGCTGCGGACCTACAGCATGGAATTGACGCTTCAATCGGTTAGGATACACGACGGAAGGCGTAGAACTAGAACGCTTTCGTTTCTTGCGAATGACGGACTGGATAGATAATTCCTTCATAAGCCGCCATACTTTTTTATGGTTAATACGATAACCAGCCTCCCATAAAGCTGTCATCATACGAGGATATCCAAAATAGGGGTGCGCAAAGTGAATAGCCATCATGTGCTCCTTGATCTCGTGATCCCTTGTTTGTCTTTCGGCCCTTAATGACCGTGTCGCTCGCCACTTGTAATAACTAGCCCTAGGTACCCCCGCAATGGCTAACAAACGCGTAACATCATAGAGATCACGCAGCTCTTCAATCACTTGGTAGTTATCCTGCGAACGGAGCGTGCCTCCTTTACCAGATTTGGATACCGCTTTTTTAAGTAATCGACCTGTGCTTTCAAATAATCCCGTTCTTGTTCTACAGTGTCAAAGGCTGTACGCGGACGTCCCTTAAGAAGATTCGATACCCCTTTACGGATATCGAACGCTTCTCCATGCTGCCACTTCCTTACCCATACTTTTAATTGGGTACAGTTTCTGATTTCTAACTTTTCCGCTACCGTTTTATAGCTGGCCTTCCCTTCTAAATACGCTTTGACTGCTGCTAGTTTGAATTCTTCGGTATACTGTTGAAACACTTGTCCCTTTCTAGCCATAGAAAAATCCCCTCCAAGTTCACTCTTGTTCCTCATGATAGCACAAGGTTTTTTTTGAGTGTCTACTTAAAGGGGATAATACCAATCATTTGCAACGTATGGTTTTTTTTTTTTTTTCTTAATCGTAGATATTGATATAGATACGCGGCTTGGGTAGATTCCAGCGCTCCACGAGGTCATAGAATTTCCCTTTGCTATAGCTCTGCCGTTGGCTTCTACGGTTTAACCATTTGAACATGGATTTCTGTACCAAGTATGAGTACGTTCTTACGCTCTTGTAGTTATCCGTTATTCCGTAGTACCGGAAATGACCTATTAATTTTGCACGAATCTTTGGTATAGTTAAGGTTAGTTTCTTGTGTCTTGCTTGTTTCATCCAGGCGTCAAACGCTTTTATTTTCTGCCTGAATTTCTTCTTGCTCGTTTTGCGTTTGACTCGAAAGCTCCCCGTTCGACTTTTCCCACAGTAATGGGTAAATCCCAGAAAGTCGAACGTGTCCGGCTTTCCGAGGCCGGCTTTCCTCCTTGCAGCCTCAGCGAAGCGGCCGAATCGTATAATCTTTGTTTTCTCTTCGGCCACTGTTAAATTGAATTTAGCCAAGCGCTTGAGCAGCGCATAATAAAATCGCTCGGCATCGTCTTTGAACTGAAACATGCACACGAAGTCATCTGCGAACCGCACCATTTCCGCTCGGCCCCTCAATCGCTTCTTCACGGCTGCATCGAACCATAGGTCTAGTACGTAATGCAGGTAGATATTCGCTAACAGCGGGGATACCGCGGAACCTTGTGGGGTTCCTTCCTCGGTTGGTTCGAATACCCCATTTTCCTGTATCCCTGCAATGAGCATTCTTTTCACAAGACGATGGATGTTTGGGTCCCCGATTCTTTTATCCAGGAACTTCATCAGCCATTCATGATTGACATGATTGAAGAAACCCGAGATATCCGCATCGACTACATACTCCATTTTCCCTCGTTCCATATTGTATGTGACCCGTTTTAGCGCATCGTGCATGCTTCGTCCCGGCCGAAATCCGTAGGAGTTTTCCAGAAAGTCCTGTTCATATATCGCTTCGAGCAGTCGTTTGAGTGCCATCTGCACTAGTTTATCCTCGTAAGCGGGTATGCCAAGCGGCCTTCTGCTTTTCTCATCCTTGGGGATATACGTCCTTCGCGCTGGCAGTGGCCGGTAGCTTTTCTTCTTCAGCCGGTCCACCAAATTCTTTACGTTGGCTCCCAATTCACGCTCGTACATCTCTTTTGTTATGCCATCTACTCCTGTTGCCTTCCCCGGTTTCATCTTCCTGTGACATGCTATGAGTGCTTCTTCATTAATGAGGTGCCCTATGGAAGTGAATCTTAGATTCGGGTCTGACTTGGCCATACTTGCTATTCTTGCTAATTTGGTTTCCATATTGATTCTGCCTCCGTTGTGCAGTACATGTTTCCTTAACAAGATCGATTGTTGTGTCGCCTGCCTTCCCTCTGCCAACATTACATCGGCTTCTTCGGTACTATGCGGCGATCCGACTCCCTGACTGCCTTTTGGCTTTCTTGCGTTTCGTCGCTTGGCCGCCATACTCCCAAAGTCGTTCCTAACGAGTACTTGTCTTCGGAAGAGCGTCAGGGTCTCCCAAGTTGCCGAGTGATTATTGGTATGCATGCCTGGCTCTTCGACCCCGGGGAAGCTCCGTCTAAACTCACCTGTTTTTTTTTTTTTCGCTTAGCGGAGTATTGCCTTCCAGCCTTTTGACACTGTCGGCCTTCCCGATTTCTGCATTTCGTGGCTCAATCACTTTCAGGCCTACATCCTATCTGTCTACGCTTAAACGAACCTGTTACCATGTTCGCTCCAAGACTCGTTATTGGTGGCGTGGTTAGTGCCTTTCCAAGCAGGGTTTACACCTGCTACCTCACTCGACCTATGCTTGGTCGCTCCAAAAGCTCAGTTCATTCCCGTCTAATCACACAAATAATGGTAATCCCATCATTTTCAAATGTACTTTTGCTTTTCAGAGGCCGAAAAATGCTGATTTTCCGCAAAATAACTGCACAATTGCAGTTGACTGTGTTCTAAGTTCCTTAAATACTCTGACTTCAGCCGCGGAGCAAAAGAAAACGAGCGAAATGGAGGAGAAATCCACCAAATCGCTCGCAATGTCCAGCTGGACCCTAGCAGAGTGCTAAGAGGCAGGCTGCTTCTGATAGGTTCCCTTAACGAATTGATACATCCAATCGTACAGCTCGCGTGCCCGCGGATCGGTGCTGCGGGCACTTTCCAAGAGACCGCCCACACCCTGATAGTATGCCTTGAAGGCGCCTGTCATGAATCCGTTATCTACGCCGCTATTCAAATATTCGATATACCGCTTGCGGAATCCCGGATCATGATTCATCCGTTCATCTGTTTCCATTTCAATTCCAAGGCCGTGATGCTGCGCCAAATAAGCGGCATCATCGACCCGGACCGCTTCCGTTCCATCGAAGTAATGGTTCGGCTGCAGCATGGTGGCATCGAAGCCGAGGGCCTTGCCTGCAAAGTTCATGTTCGCGGAGAAAAACGGAATCCAGAAAAATTTCTTGTCAGCTTGGTGCACCAAGTCACGTGAATAACGAAGCAGATTCATATCGACGGTTTCTCTTCCGTGCTCGACGCCTTCAGCCAGCCAATACATGCCAACTAAATCCAGCCGATCATAGTCGCCTTGCAACCACCGCTGTTTCACTTGATCCATATACCACTTAATCGCTTTTGTTCGGTTTGCAAAAGCCGCTTCTTCGCCAACTTCGGCAGCATTGAAATTTTCGGACACGCCGTCGCCATCCACATCGCCAAAGTCAGAAATCTTTTCGCCTGCATACGGAATCATCAATACGACTTTCACTATATGATTGGAATCATTGAGCTTGACTCCGGTTTCTTTCACTGCTTCATTCAGATTTGCCATGTCGCCATCCGCCTTGAACGTCTTGTCCAAGTACCATTTCCAATCGTTTAATACGGCGGTGCTGCCGAAATCACGCTGATTGTCATCTGTTTTCAGACCCAAATACAGCACCCCGTCATACATCCAGTCCGTCGGATTGCCCTGCTCGTCGACATAGCTGACGTATGGGATAATATTGTCTTTCTTCCAGTCACCGCGGTCATTTTCATACTTGCCGTTATAAAGTAGCAGCAAATCACGAATGTCCGCCGTATCGCGGCCAGGCTTCAAATACTCAGGCGTAACCGGTTTCAAATCAAAAGCATCTTGCGTCTTCCCGTCAACGCCATAGATCTCAACTTCGTCCAAAAATACCCACACTGTCGTCGTTATCGCTACTTTCACGTAACGCGCATACGCTTTCTTCGCGTCAAGAGACGGATCAGGCACGCCATCCACTTCACCATCCCATACATAATCAACGCCGGTAGCGCTCTTATCTGCCCAGATCGGTTCCGGAGAAGCCATATGCTTCACAGGCGCCCAGTTCTGCCCGTCTTCCGACACATAGTAAGTGAGTATATTCGGACTGTAAATTGCGGCAGGGCCTTCATACAGAAAATGCGTTTTAATGCGTCCAATCGATTTGTTCTCACCCAGATCAAACGTAATCTCTCGCGTTTTGCCTCCTAAGAATGCGACCCAAGCCGGATCCCAGAACGCGTTCAAATCTCCAAATTTTCCATCCGTCAATCTGTTTCCGTTATCTTGATGCTCTTGGTGCGGCGCTTCGGAATACGAATATGTGCTGCTCGGCGCTAAGTTACTCATCTCCTGAGCCTCACCTTCCTCGGCATATGATACTTGCACAGTTGACAACATCAAGACCGCGGCAAGCAACAAAGAGGCCCATTTGTTCATCTTCTTCATAAACTGGTCTCCTTTCCCCTCATTAAAGTGGCAACATGAGCCATCAACTGCGATGAGGCTCATGTTGTTCCTTCATTATAGATCGGAGAAATTCTCCAAATTATAATTATAGTCCAAAAAACCTGTACAATTTTCCAGAATGATGTCGATGACTGTCTTCTCATATCTCCCGAGCATAAATAGACGTGTTCCGATCATCGAACTCTTGAACCATTAACGCGAGAGCGCCTCTGCCTTTCCTCCCAGATTCAGTCCCCGATACACAGTCTGCCAATTAAGGATAAACACAGTGCGATTCGCTGTATATTCCATACTGAAATGCGCATTCTACACCATATGGTGATGACAATGAGAGATCTATCGTTATTGCAATTTCCAACGTGGGACATATGGCTGGCGGCTGTCTTCAGCTTCCTTGCTCCCTATATCGCCTATAGGCTGTTCCACTGGCTTGGCACGAACGAGCAATTCATGCAACGGTGGCAATCGTACAAATCCAAACCGAAAGCCTCGGCCCAGACGACAATGTGCTCTCAGCTGCGAAAGCCGCCAGAGAAGTCAGAGGGCGAAGCGATGCTCGATCGGACGCTGAACCGAAATGTGGATGCCATCTGCAAGCAGCTTGGTGACAATACAGACTTGTACCTGCGTCCATTTCAATTCGGACAGCATCAACAAGCCATGCTCATGTACATGGACTGCGCGACCGACAAGCAGCTGCTGGACGAATTTGTCTTGAAGCCGCTCATGAAGCTTTCTTCCGACGGCAATATAGAGCGGATGGATCCGAATCGGTTCGTCCGTCGGCTGCGTCTCGAATGGATTCCGATGAGCGAGCTTGAGGACACGCACAGCCTGACCCGCTCCATCGCGGCGATGCTGGTCGGATCCGCCGTCTTGCTCATCGACGGGGCGGACCGGGCCATTCTTATCGGCGCCAAGACGAAGCTGCTGCGCACCATCGACGAGCCCTCGACCGAGACGCTCGTCCGCGGCCCTCGCCTTGGCTTCATCGAGTCGCTGCGCGCCAACACCGTTATCCTCCGTGACCGGACGAACGATCCGAACTTCAAAGTGGTGGGCTTCGAGCTCGGCCGGCGCAACCGGAAGAAAGTGTCGCTCTTCTACATTCAGGACATCGCTCAACCCGAGCTCGTCGAAGAAGTGAAGCGGAGAATCAGCCAGATTGACGTTGACGACCTGCCCGAGTCGGGTTATATCGAGCAAATGATTGAGGACAACTACATGTCCCCTTTTCCGCAAATACAAACAACGGAACGCCCCGACCGGGTCATTGCCGGACTGTTGGAAGGGCGGGTCGCCATCATGCTGGACGGATCGCCGTTCGCGCTCGTCGCTCCCGTGACCTTCAACATGCTGCTGCAGACGCCGGAGGATTACTACTCGCGCTGGCTCCCGGGATCGCTGCTCCGCATGCTGCGTTATGTATCAGTCTTCGTAGCCATGTTCGGCCCTGCGCTGTACATCGCCTTCATCTCGTTCCATCAAGGGCTTATCCCGACGAAGCTCGCCATCTCGATGTCAGGCACGCGCGAAGGCGTCCCGTTCCCGCCCTTGGTGGAAGCGCTGATGATGGAAGTCGCGATCGAAATTTTGCGCGAAGCGGGCCTGCGCCTGCCAAAACCAGTCGGGCAAGCCGTCGGGCTGGTCGGAGGACTCGTCATTGGGCAAGCGGCGGTAGAAGCCCACCTTGTCAGCCCGCTTATGGTCATCGTCGTTGCCTTGACGGCGATAACGTCCTTCGCCATTCCACAGTATGAGGCAGGCGTTGCCGTCCGGATGCTGCGTTTCATCGTCATGTTCTGCGCAGCCATTCTGGGGCTGTACGGCATCATCCTCTTCATCCTCATGCTGCTGACGCATGTCGTCAAGTTGAAGAGCTTCGGCTTGCCTTACGTCTCGCCGGCCGTGCCGTTCCGATCTAACGACTGGCAGGACTTTCTGTTAAGGCTGCCATTGTTCAAGCTGGTGCTTCGGCCGCGCATGCTGAAGCCGCAAGACCAACAGCGGGAAACTGACATCGCGAAGAAAGGAGGAGATGGGCATGGGTCCGGCGGACAACCTCAATCCTGATGACCTGTCGGCTACCCAAGTCGCCGTCATTCTCGCGAATTGCATACTCGGTACGGGCATTCTTACGCTGCCGCGAGTTCTCGCCGTCGCCATGGATACGCCAGACGGTTGGATTCCGATCTTGATCGCCGGCCTCATCGTGATTGCCTTCACCTCGTGGCTCGTAAAGATTGGGGCCCAATATCCGGGACAAACGTTTTTCGACTACAGCCCGGCGCTGCTCGGCGTCTGGATGAGCCGGCTGGTTGTCACCGTCATGATCGTGTACTTCATCTGCATCTCTGCTTACGAAGTGCGCGTGCTTGCGGAAGTGGTCGATATGTTCTTGCTGGAGCAAACGCCCAAAGCCGTCATCATCATTACGATGATGTGCGTATCGGCCTACCTTATCTTCGGAGGGCTCGGCGCCATTTCCCGCATGTGCGGCCTGCTGCTGCCGCCGACGGTGCTGGTGCTGTTCTTCTGTTTTGCGCTAAGTATGAAGATCTTCGATGCCAACAATTTACGCCCGGTGCTCGGAGAAGGCCCAGTCCCCGTTTTGCAGGGCATCTGGCCGTCCCTCATGATGTTTCTCGGCTTTGAGATTATGTATGTTCTTCCCGGCCGCATGAAACATCCCAAAAAAGCTTACCGGGCGGTGTGGTATGGTATCATCATCACGGTCGCGGTCTATTCATTCAGTTATTTGGCCGTCATCGGAGGGCTGTCGACCGAAACGACGAAGACGGTCACTTGGCCGTTGATTTCGCTTATCCGTTCGTTTGAGTACACCGGCATCTTGTTCGAACGGTTCGATTCGTTCCTGATGGCGATATGGTTAATGAAGATTTATTCAGCGTTCATGTTGTTTCACTATTTGCTCGTCTCCTCACTGAAGGTGTTCGGAGTGCGGCGGCCAAATGGAGGCGCGTTTGCGGTGCTGCCCGTCATCTATATGCTGGCCATGCTGCCTCGCAGCACGTTCGCCATTTTGTATTTGTTCCGGTATGTGGAATATTTATTTCTCTTCACTGTCGGGGTCGTGCCTGCGCTCTGCATGGTAATGAATTGGATTCGGAGGCGATCGCAACATGAAGCCTAATTGCAAGCTTAAGCTGCGTCGGCACCTCGCATGCTGGTCATGTCTGCTGCTCGCCTCGCTCGTGCTGCCCGGCTGCTGGGATGCGCGCATGATCAACCAATTGTCCTTCACGAGCGGGGTTGCGTTAGATCTGGCCCCTTCGCAGCTGAGGAGCGAAGAAGGAGCCACCGGAAAAAACAACGGCAATCTGCCCGAGAACCCAAACCGCCTGCAGATGACGTTCGAAATCATTATCCCGAAGATTGCGTCAGGCATGCCGTCCGGCTCCTCCACGGCGAAGCCGTTTACGAACATTACGGTGACGGGTGACACCTTGCACGAATTGACGCGGCGTATCGCCCTGGAGACAAACCCCATCTTCGCGGAACACGCGAAAGTCATCTTGATTAGCCGCAAGCTGGCGGAACAAGTCGATTTCATTAAGCTGCTCAATGTATTCTACCGAGACGAAGGGTACCGGGAGAGCTGCGTCATATTCCTTACGGATGGCGACGCAAAATCCGTATTCTCGGTGAAAGGAAACGACATTCCTACGGATACCATAATGAGTATCGCAGACAATCAATTCCGCTCCACGCGGGTACTCCCGTTATTAACGCTGCAGAAGACGATGGAGAAATTGACGAACGATACGAGCTTCGTGCTTCAGAGCCTTAATGTGTACAACGGGAAGCTTATGTTTCATAGCGGAGCGGTTATTGACGGCACAACCAAACGGTATACTGGTAATATGGGAGCGTTGGAATTGCAGGGGCTGGCCTGGCTGCATGGCAAGAAAACCGGCGGACTCGTGCGGATTCCAGAGTTCGAAGGCAAACCATCTTTCGTATACGAAGTCAAAAAGATGACTTCCCGCATCATCCCGGTCGTGAACGGGGATCAGATTTCCTTCCGGGTACAGATTAACTCCCGCGGACGCATATCGGAAGACTGGCGGCCCTTGCAGGTCACGACAAGCAAAACGGATACCGAGCAGTTGCTGCAGGATTCCCGCCGCGACGTCGAACGCGAGATCCGCCTGATGACGCAAAAAACGCTGGACCTGATCCAGCACCAGTTCGAGACTGACATCATCGGCTGCGGCAACGAGCTGCGCATTCGTTATCCGCAAGTATGGGCCAAGGTCAAGCCGAACTGGAAACGCACTTTCGCCGAAGCCCCCATTACGGTAGACGTCTCAGTTGATATCGAGGATTACGGCTTGGAGAATATGCAGTTAGAAAAAAAATAGCATTCAATGGCAAACAACCTTAGCGCCTTGCAGGCGGCTAAGGTTGTTTGCTGTATGGCTGGATGCGCTCCTTATTGCGCAAGGGATTTCTGCAGGTGTATCTATATGCCTATATGCGCCGGCCCCATGGCGGCGTTGCTGACATGAACAGGCTCCGAATTGTTTCTCACTCCGGCCGCTTTGAGGACAAAATGATAGCTTTTGCTTGAATCAACGTTCTTCAATGTATATTTATACTCGGTTTGACCTGCGACGGCCGGGATATACAGGCTCCAATTTTTGCCCACCTTATCATCTTGCTCATAAATTCTGAATCCTCTGACAGGCTCCGAGGCGCCGGAAGGGGCGTTCCATGAAATAACCGCTTTTCCGCTCTCGACTTTGATTTTAACCTGCTCGACCTTGGCAGGCTTATCGTCCGTTCTCTTGATGCTGTACTCGTCGTATTTCTTTAAGCCCTCGCCCTTGGCCGCGGTATAAGAGGTAAATTTCAGAATGTCTTTCGAGATCGAAACGTCCGTGAACATTTTTTTGAAAGGCTGAGCGTTAATGGTCGCAAAATAATCATCATACCCTGGATATTTCTCGTAGAACTTTCCGCCCACGGAGTTAGTCATCAGATACACGGTGCCTTTCGGATCGACAACATGGCCATCTTTATCTTTTACAACATTTTTGATGGGCTTATCGTTCAGCATTTGATAGGATCTCATGTACATGTGGTCATGCGCTTCGAACACCATATCTATGCCCATTTCATCGAATACAGGCACCAAATATTTTTTGTAAAATTGGATGCGGCCGTCTTCCCACTGCCCTGCATTGTCGCCTGCCGAATACGGGCCTTTATGCAAGGATACGAATTTCCACTTCTTATCGGTCTTCGCGACTTGATTCCTCATCCAGTCCAATTGGGCATTGAATTCAGGATCCGCCCACTCCAATTCGCCTTTTTTATTGAGTCCGCCCTCGAACTGAGAGTTAAATTGCATAAAGAGCGCGTCGCCATATTCAAAAGCATATACGGATCCGTCATGAGTGCCTTGAACTACGTCTTTGGGCAAGTTAAAGTGGTTGTAAAAATTATTATTTTCTGTCGTCTCATCACCGTCGTAATCTTTGACTTCATGACCGCCAAGTACGGGCACGAAAGGAACATGGGCAAATTCATTTTGCGGAATGCCTAGAAACCATTGCCATTGAGACTCCAAATCGCCGTTATCCACCAAGTCCCCGGTTAAAATAAAGAACTTCGGATCGCCAATATGATCGATCGCTCTGCGGAACGTGTCTTGCCACAGCTCGAATGTGGATTTGCTGGAGGCTTGCGAATCCGAGCCTACAATAAAATGGAAACCCTCATTGCCCGCTTGATCGGTGGCGAACGAACCGATCGGGCTCCATCCATCCGCATCCCCGTTGCCTGCACGGTATTTGTATGCCGTACCCGGCTTGAGATTATTGGCTATGACCTTATGGCTCGCAAACTTTGTCTTTTTCTTTGAAGCCCGATCGCTTTTTACCATGAAAGTCTCGATAATCGTGGAACTCCCGGTATATGTAACCGCTTTGGCTTCAGGAAATATACCGTTCACCACCTCGGAGGCTGCAACAACCTGCAGCTTCGTGCCTGTGATGTCTTTCGGCGTGTACCATGCAAATGCCGTGCTTGTTTTGGGATTTCCATTGAACGTCATATTTAATAATTGGGGCGCTTTCTGGGAAGTGTTCGTTTTTTGCAAGCCTTTGACAATGACATCCTTTATTCTGCTTGAACCGGTGTCGCCTATCGAGCCACTGCCTGATACTCTTGCATTCGAACTCACGACCCAGCGGATATATAGCCGTTCCTGGTCATTGGCATCGCTAGGGAGCGCAGCATCCGACAATGAGCCGGCAGCTTTGTAGTCCGTGCCAAGCACCAGCGCGCCGTTGGTAACATCCTTCCAATTGGCCAAGTCTGTGCTGATTTGAACCTTAAAATCACGAGGCCCTGTGCTTGACGACTTCTGTTGCGAAGATAAAGTAATATGCTCCAAACCCTTTGTCGAGAGAGTGGCAACCCAAGCTTTTTTGTCTTTTCCATTGTCCCAGCCTTGGTAACGGATGCTTTTCTCGCTTTCTTCAAACGTAAAGCCCTTTCTGGAGTTTCCCCCAACCTCTTGAACAAGCGTAGAGGAATCTTTATACAGTCCAGATGCAGCGTAGAACACGCCGGGGTCGTTCTTCATGTTCTTGAATTCCCATTTTGCCGCAATCTCTGTGCTAGCCGCCGCTGCCTGTTCTTTCGTTCCGCTTGCAAAGGCCATATTGGAGAATAACAACATCAACGCTAATAACATGGGGAGCGTTCGATAACTCTTCTTTTGCAAAGCGCGATTAACCTGCATTCCATTCCCTCTTTCCTCATATCATAAAATAAAAATATCATCCAAGGAGATGGCAGCCCATTTTAATGCTATGCCTAGCCTGTTTGCATAAACTATAATTCCGCGTATAAGTGAGTCTGTTAAATTAGTGAATTTTGTGGAGCAACACATTGATGATTGGGGTTCAGAGCCAAAGAAAAACCGGAGATATGCAATCTGCGCACATGATGGGATAGCTTCATTTGGACTTATCGCCTCACTCCCTTTCCAAGTGAACGAACACGACCAAAAATGAAATCGATTAAACATGGATATCATACTCCAACTTACTTTCTTTGTAAATAAAGAATAGACTTGTCACCCTCAAAGGGAATCGAGCGCCTCCTTCAGGCGGACGGTACCTATGCCAAAAAACCGCTCATCCCCAATAAAAGAAATTAAGCGGCTTCTTGGAACCGGTTTTGTTATTTCTGGTCTTTACATTCTCGACCACTCTTTTTCATATTCCACGACCACTCCATTCGAATCCACGTCTAGGCGGGCTGTATACCCGCTTTCCATTGACTTGTAAATATACGTGTTGCTGCTAATTCGCTCGTACGATTGCTCGAGAGGCTGAATGTCTAAATGCGGAAAACGGATCCAAGCAGCCGTAACCGCAGCCGACTCCCCTACCGCTAAGTTTAAGCGCTTAATCGGCAGTACATTAGTGGAAGGCGTTACGCCGATATCAATATCCTTGAGTCCCGACAGCTCTTGTATCTGGTTGCCGTTGAGTGTCCAGCGGTTATGATTGTCCCGCAGCAGTTGCAGCGTTTTACTCATGTTTTCATTCTGAAAGCACAAATTAACTTCACTGGTGCTGCCCTCTTGATCGCATGTCACTTTATATTCGATAAAAGACCTTTCATCGTTTTCGCCGCTTATTACTTTGCCTTCAATCGTTGTTACATGTTCAAAGGAAATATTGCAGTATTCCATTCCACAGCCGTTTAACCGTTTCCATATCACTGTTTGCTTCATTAAAATAGACCTCCCTTATATGGTCCAGCGGTACATGTATGTATTATATAATCTTATTCTTATAACTGTCTAAAGGTTGTGCATAATCAACGATTAGGCATCTATCTCCAGATGGTCAAATGTGTGTTTGGCGACCAGCACTCGATCGGATGTCAACAAAATAAAAAAACGCTGCTCGTTAACGAGCAGCGTCCCTTACTTAGTTCGCAGCCGAATCAGTCTCATCCGCAGAGGCTTCTCCCTCTGGGTGCTTATGCTGAAAACCACCTTTGCTTTCCACGAATTTCTTGATGGAATCGGTCATTCCGTCTTTTATTTTTCCAATCAGATCATCTTCGCTGATCCCTTTGGCTGTTGCAATATCGAGAATCGATTTGCCAGCCTCCATTTCAGTTCGCAGGTCGTCTTGAGTTATTCCCAGAATTTGCGTCAACACCTCAGGGTTGCCGAATCCCATGCCGCCATGACCAACACGTTTGCCTTCATGTACGCCAGCAAGGCCCGTGCCTTCAATTTGCTTCGTCAGCCGCTCCGAAAGACTGGACAGAATTTTATCCGCTTGTTCCTGTGTCACCTTGCCTCCGGTCACCTCGGCGTTAATGGATTCAGTCTCGGCAGCAATAATTTTTTGCAAGTAGTCCTCTTTGCTTAACCCGTTCGCTTCGGCAATCTCCGCTAATGTTTTGCCTTCTTTGAGACTGGCCGTGATGGAAGCTTCATCGACATTGAGTATCGTTGCCGTTGTTTTAATCATATTGCCATGACGCCAGACTTTGTCGCCGAAGCCTCCGCGTCCTTTGCCGCCCAGCTCATTCCGTTCTGGACTCGATTGTTGAATGGAGGTGCTGCCAGTAGCATCGGATGCCGATTCTGCGAGCGCATAATTGTTAACGGCTCCCACCCCGAGAACAAAAGCCGCGATCATTGTGCCGGCAGCAATTTTTTTACTGATTGTTTTCATAGTTGTCTTCCACCTTTTCTGTTTAATTTTGATTCCTGCTTACAAGAGCAAGTATAGGCCCCCTACCTGAACTGCACATTAGGACAAACTGAATGTTGGCTGAGCATTGTCTGAGAAGTGGCTGAAAACAACATTCCGGAAATGCGAACTTTGATTTAACATTTTTTTCAAGGTGGTGAACAAGAAAAGCCGCGGCATTGCAGCCGCGGCTTCGTGCGTTAATGCTATTCAGCGGGGTTTAGGCCGCCATTTGCGCTAATATCATATGAGTTAACTTCAAAGGTAATGATCTTGTCATAGATAATAACGTCTTTGCGCTGCTTGAATGGACCTTTATTGTTGCGGTGCTTGTCGATAGAGAACGTGATTGGCCCCGTTCCAGCGGCACGCCCTTCATACCAACTAATGAAAGCACTCACTTCCGTCATAGATAAGTCGTATTCTTTGTCCGCCCCGTTTACCAGCGTAATGCGAAGCAAGGCACGTTCTCCCGGTGTTCCCGGTTCACCAGGTCCCGGGCCTGGATTGTCTCCTGCCTTCGGCGTGACGGCAACTTCGTTCGAATTCGCGCTCTCCCCTGATTCGTGCAAAGCCGTTACGACATAGTAATAGACCGTTCCGTTCACGACGTTGGTATCGGTATAAGCATAAGTGCTCGATGTAACGGTCGCAATCGTCGCATACGGACCGCCCGTGGTAGCGGAACGTTTCACATTGTAGCCCGTTGCGTCATTTATCGTATTCCAGCTCAACATCGCTCTCGCGTCCCCTGCAGTTCCGGTCAAAATCACATTCTCTGCAGGCGGCTCGGCAGTTTCCTTCCCAAATACGTTCCACTCCGCAACCGTGGAGTAAGATCCTGTCGTCTTCAGCACCACCGTTGCCACGTTCGGAACGGGAGCTGGAAGTGATTCCACACTGTTGTTGGCGACCGGCTTATAAGAGAGCAAAAGATTGTGGTTCGGATCGTATAATTCGACCACCGCATCATTGCCGGAATATTTGTTGACAATAACAGCCGTTATTTCTTTCGGAGCAGAGAAGTTGTACCAGACGAACTTACCAGCGTTCACTTGATAGCGTGAAGACGCGTTGTTATCCGTCATTACCCGTACGGTTTCCGTCGCATTCGCCAGAGATGCGCCCGCTTTCAACGATAGCCCGTCCAGCAGACCGCCCGTATACTTGGTGGCGTCCGGCTTGATGCTCTTCTCGCCGGAATGGGCGCTCTCGCCTGCCTCGTTGAGCGCACTTACGACATAGTAATACGTGACGCCATTGCTTACGGCCTTGTCCGTATAAGCCGTGCCCTTCACATTCGATGCGAGCAGGCTGTACGGTCCGCCGGGAGACGTTGCCCGCTTGACATGGTACGCTTTTGCCCCCGTCGATCCCCATTCGAGCGTTACCGTCTTATCGCCGCCGTAGACCCAGTTGATGACCGGCACGGAAGGCGGGAATGAAGGAGCGGCGAACACGTTCCACTCCGCAATTGTGGAATAGGAACCCGTCGTTTTCAGCACCACTGTCTTCACATTATTGATGGGAACTGGAAACGATTCAATGCCATTGTTGACGATAGGTTTATAGGAGAGCAGCAAATTGTCGTGCGCATCATAGAACTCGACCACTGCATCATTACCGGTATACTTATTGACAATAACGGCAGAAATTTCCGTCGGAGCAGAGAACGAGTGCCACACGAATTTACCAGCGTTCACCTGATAGCGCGAAGACGCGTTGTTATCCGTCATTACCCGTACGGTTTCCGTCGCATTCGCCAGAGATGCGCCCGCTTTCAACGATAGCCCATCCAACAGACCGCCCGTATACTTGGTGGCGTCCGGCTTGATGCTCTTCTCGCCGGAATGGGCGCTCTCGCCTGCCTCGTTGAGCGCACTTACGACATAGTAATACGTGACACCATTGCTTACCGTCTTGTCCGTATACGCAGTCCCCTTCACATTCGATGCGAGCAGGGCGTACGGTCCGCCGGGAGACGTTGCCCGCTTGACATGGTACGCTTTTGCCCCCGTCGATCCCCATTCGAGCGTTACCGTCTTATCGCCCGCCTGAATCCAATTGATGGCCGGAACGGAAGGCGCGGCCGAAGGCGTAGTGAATACGTTCCACTCCGCAATCGTGGAATAGGAGCCTGTCGTCTTCAACACGACCGTCTTCACGCTGTTGACGGGAACGGAAAGCGATTCAATGCCATCATTGGTGATAGGCTTATAAGAGAGCAGCAAATTATCGTTCGCGTCATAGAACTCGATAACCGCGTCATTGCCGGTATACTTATTGACAATAACGGCGGAAATTTCCGTCGGAGCAGAGAACGAGTGCCAGACGAGCTTGCCAGCGTTCACCTGAAATCTCGTCCCCGCATTGTTGTCAGTCAGCTGCGTCACCGCGTTGCCCGCCGGCTGTCCCATAGCGCTCCCCGTTGGCAACGCGACTCCGTCCAGCAGGCCGCCCGTATATTTGCTTGCCGCGGCGTGCGCGGGCGCGGCGTTCAGCAAGCCTGCGATTAAGGCCAGCACTAAGCAGAACCAACCAAATTTGTTCAACTTCATCTTATCTCCTCCTAGAATATAAAACGAAAGTTATAATATGTAATTACAATTCCAGTATATAACATAATCTTCTTTTATACTACTATAGTCTTATATGAAATTATGTCTAAAATAGGTATTTTGAACTCTTTTTTGTGACTTTCGATTCAAACTATAATTTTCTCTTGAATGTACAATGATTACGCTTATTGCGGCCAATTGTAGCTTCTTTAAAGAAGAGCGGCCCTCTCTTTCGCATATGCTCTAAAATAGAGAGCAATCTTTTTCGCTTCGCCGATCTTGCAACTTCTAGTTTACATAATATATATTATGAGCTTTACTCCTTAACACTGCCTCCGCAAATCCCTTCACGACGATGCGCTGCAAGAAGGGATAGGCCTGCATAACCAGAAGCGCCCATGGGACCGAACCTTTGTCAACGGATTGGCGAGGTTGCTTTTGTTTCGGGCTCCATTTTTGTATACTAGGGTTAGTTGATAAGAGGAGGCGTTTTCGATGAAAACAGGAACAAAGGCATGGGGGTATATTCAAAGAGGTTAAGCGCATCATAACCCTTAAACTGCGTGTTTCCTCTCATACGAAGAGGAGAATATTCATTGAAGAGCTACGTATTGGAACAGTACAATTATCACGCTTGGGCCACTGAGAAGGTATGCGCCCATCTGCAAGAGCTACCGGAAGAAGTCTGCCGCACGGAAATTCAAAGCGTATTTCCCACGATTCATGATGTGCTCGCGCATCTCTACGTGATCGATTGCGGTTGGTTGAATCTCTTGTCTGGCAAGGGTTTTACCGAGATGACACCCGAAAATATCGAAGAGCTAAAAGTTGCGACGGAACGGTTCACGAAACAAACCGAAGGTAAAAGTGTAGAGGAAATGCGGATGCTGTTCGCTGAATTGTCCGTCACATTCAGAGCATTCTTGGAACAAGAGGATCTCGAAGAGCTGTGTTCTTATGGAGCTTTTCAAGCTCGCTGCGCTGATGTCGTTCAACATGTCGTCAACCACGGCACGTATCACCGCGGCAATATTACAGCGATGCTGCGCCAATTAGGCCGTACCGGGGCGCAGACGGATTACACGCTTTATCTGTATTTGAAGACCGTACAATAAGATGCGTTTTGATTAGAATACAACGAGCCGAGTTAGCACAGGGGAATGCCTGCAGCAAGCTCGGCTCTTCTACACCGGATATTAACTCGCAATTTTTAATACGTAATCAGTTTTTTTCCTAATTTAAAAGATAGAGGAATGGTCAATAGCAGAATCACTCCAACACATAGAGTACCCACTATAAAATGTGATGCTGTAAGCGTATTTGTATCAAAACCAGCTTTTATAATGAATAGATTCGTGGGGATAATGACACTGATTCCGGTGAATAAGCCAGGTGAATAACACCGTTCAATCATCGTCGAAATCAAATGCGGGAAAATAATATTACATATCATTGCGCCCAAAAAACCAAAATAAGCATACTTAAACATCAAATTGGAAGGATAAAAAATATATAAAACGGTAACCAAGTAAGCTAGTGCAGTAACGGTGAATAGGCCAAATAGAAACTGATCCTGTTGAACTGGAGCATGCATTTTCATTTTAGTTGCTTTTGATGTTCGTCTTGTTAACCACACGGCTTCTTCTAAATTATGTAATGTGATGCCAAATAAAAATAAAATTAGGATTGAACTGCTCATTATTTTGTGCCCCCATTCTATCTGTTCTCGTTAGATTAAAGCCGTCCTCCCTCACTTTAAGCCGTTCAATATAAACCGGGTCGTATAAGCGGCAATAGCCTCTGCACTTTCCTCTTTTCCTTGCATATCCTCCGACTCGAATATGTCATCCATAGCCGGAGCGATTCTTGTAAAAATCAGCGTGCCGATGATAAAGTGCAACGTATGTTTCAATGATTCAAAGTCAAAGCTGCCCTTTTCCCTTCCTGCTTCCAAAATACCGCGAAGCTGCATCCACAGCGCGTGCAAGTATCGCTGCAGCTTGTCCAGTCTTGGGCTCTGCAAAATGATTTCCTGCTGCAGCAGATTAATAAGCTCCGGCTCCGCCATACGCAAGCGCACGAACTCGCGGATAAAGGCGCGTAAATCCTCTTCAGGATTCTCCAATTCGTATTCAGCATTCAAAAAACCTGGCGCAAACGCATCAAACAATGCGTAAAATACATTCTCCTTGCCCCCGAAATGATAGGACACCAACGCCAACGCCACTCCTGCCTCGTCGCAAATTTGCCTGACGGTCGTTCCTTCGAAGCCTTTACGCGCAAACAGCACCTTAGCCGCATCCATTATCTTTATTTTTACATCTTTTTCATCCAGTTTCATGGAGCTCCCTCCGTACCTTCTCTTAGTTCTAAGCAGCACAAGCATATGGTTTGAACAAATGTTTTGAACAAACGTTTTGAACAACTGTTCAACTTGAGTATGCATAAATCATACGTCTGCCTCGCCGCTTTGTCAATTGTTTCAGGAAACCAATTATCGCAGCCCTCTTCTCTATTCAAGTTCAGGAACATGGCAAGGGCGGATTCCATATCAACATGTAATCGGCATGAAAATATCAAGAGAAAGGAAGAGGTATTTTCCCTAGAGACTGGCGAGAAAAGAGGGGGAAACTGCAATTGTGCAGTTAATATCGCATAAATCCGGCTTTTTCGGCCGTTGAAAAGCAATTGTGCAGTTAAAATCAGAGGGTTTCCCCTTATTAATGAGATTATCCGGAAATGAACTGTACTTTTTGCAGTACAGCACCATGAATCGCGAGTTATAGGGCCGAGCAAATGTACAATTGCAGTTGCAGTTCGAGTATGTTGCTAAAGCGCGTTCAGCAAGCTAAGCCTTGCTTATCGCCCCCTAAAGAATATCCCCATTTTAGTAAATTAGTGAAGAAAGGTCATAGGATGTGCAATTTCATGGTCCCCATAACCTTTCTTCGATTCCGGCAAAGATGTCAACCTTTGCCCCTGCCCTCACTTGCTATACAAAAGATTGGTGCAGCGATTGCCCGCCATCCAACGTCAAGCAAGCGCCGTTCATATATGCCGCATCCGTGGATAGCAGAAAAGCGGCAAGCCCGGCAATCTCTTCCGGCGTGCCCAATCGTCCGAGCGGAACGCTGTCAAGCATGCGTTGTCCGGCTTCTTCGGAAGGAACGAGCTTATCTGCGCCGCCCGTGCGCTCGATTAGACCCGGTGCGATAGCGTTGACCCGGATGCCATAGCGGCGTCCCCATTCCACCGCAAGCGTGCGCGTCATGGCAAGCACCCCCGCTTTGGCGCTCGCCGAGTGAATAACTCCCGGTCCGGCATCCCACGCATACGTGGCCACCATGTTAATGATGCTGCCCGGAATGCCCTCGGCAATCCAATACTTTCCGACCGCTTGGCTGCAATAGAACGTACCGTTCAACACAATGTTGACGACCGCATTCCAGCCGTTGATTGACAAATCCTCTGCTGGACATAGAAAATTGCCTGCCGCATTGTTCACCAGCGCGTCGATTCGCCCAAAGGCAGCCACGGCTTCCTCCACCATGCGCTGCACATCTTTAGGCTGGCGCACATCCATTTGGACGGTAAGCACCTGGCCTGCGAATGTTTCAATTTCGCTTTTTGCCGCCTCGAGCTTCTCTGCCGATCGTCCTGTAATGACGACCCACGCGCCCTTCTGTGCCATACGCGCAGCCATCGCCTTGCCCATACCGCTGGAACCGCCCGTAATGATAACCGACTTCCCCTTCATTTCATCCGCCCCGCTTTCACTATTTTTGCTCGCTCGGAATCTCATTCAGCGCCATGATGCTCGAAAGGCCACCGAAATCGCGATTCCGATGGCCTTCTGTTCCGAGTCTATTATTCTATTGTATTTACAGTGTAACATAAAAATTCGCAAATTTCTTCCTTTTTCTTACTCCGGTTCCATTATCCCTTTAAGCTGCCTTCCGCTACGCCTTCGATAAATCTTCTCTGCAAAAACATATAAATGACCGTAAACGGCAGAATGGAGATGAGGCCCGCGGCTGATATCTTACTCCAATCCGAGCTGAAATTGCCGACGAACGTCAAGTATTTCGTGGAGACGGGCTTGAGCGCTTCCGTCTGCACAAAAGCGTTGGCGAAGAAAAACTCGTTCCACGTATATAAGCCCGCGAGCAGCGCAACGGTCAGAAACGCCGGCTTGGCGATTGGAACGATGATTTTCATTAAAATCATCCCTTCGTTGCAGCCATCGATTCTTGCGCTTTCGCTTAATTCCTTCGGTATTCCAAGAAAAAACGTGCGCAGGATGAAGATATTGAGGGGTACGAAAATGGCGCTGTATATCATAATCAAACCCGTCAGCGTATTCATCAAGTGCAGCTTCTGCCACATATAGAACAGCGGCACTAAAAACATGCCTAGCGGAACGGAAACGCAGAGGAACAGAAACGCCAAAACGGCTCCTTTTCCTTTGAAATCCATTTTAGCAAGCGCATAAGCGCATAATCCACCAGCAACGCAAATGATGGCGACGGCCGAGAATCCTACCGCTATGCTGTTTAAATAGGCTCTCCCGTATTCCCCCATATTCCATGCCTCGGTAATATTATCGAAGGTGAAATGCGATGGAAAGGAGAACGGGCTTACCTGAAATTCCTCCGGCGGCTTAACCGCATTCATGAACAGCAAGAGAATCGGTCCAATCGCAAACAAAAGGACAAGAATCAGAAAGAAATGACGCGAACATGTAGAAATCAATCGCGCTGCCATTAGATATCCCATCCCCTCTTTCTTAAATATCCGAATGCCGCAATAACGATGCCGCTAAACAAGGCCAATGCCAAAGCGATGGAGCTGGCATATCCCGGAGCCTGATTTTGCAGCGCTTCTTTATACATGTATGTTGCAATCAATTCCGTCGCATTGCCCGGTCCTCCGCCGGTCATCACATAGACGTAATCAAAGGCGGCAAACGACCATATCATCGTCATCATCATAATGAGCAGCAAGGTCGGGCGCAGCTGCGGAATGATGACGCTCCAGAAGATTCTCAGCTTGCCCGCGCCGTCAATCATTGCCGCTTCCTCCAAGCTGCGGTCAGTCTGATGAAAGCCTGTCAAAAACAAAATGAGCAGAAATCCCCAGTACCGCCATCCGTCAACAAAAGCAACCGAAAATAGCGCCTTGTCCGGATCGCCGAGCCACAACGGGAGATTCGTAAATCCCCATCCTTCAAGCACTTTGTTTATTCCGAAGAAAGGATTGTAAATCCAACTCCATATTTTGGCCGTTACAACGGTAGAACAAATATAGGGCAAAAAGAACGCAACCCGGTAGAACATCTGCCCGCGCCTCACGCGCGAAAGCAGGACGGCAACTATCAAGCTGAACGAGACCGGTATCGTGCAAAACAACAGCAGCCAGATCAAGTTGTTTTTCAGCGCTTTATAAAACTGAACGTCCTGAATAAGAGTCGCGAAATTTTTGAACCCTACAAACTCCGGCGAACGAATTCCATCCCAATCGGTCAAGGAAATAATGAGCGTCCCTATGGTCGGAATTGCAATCACAAAGCCGGTCAACAGCAGTGCCGGCAATACGAACAACCAAGGCAATAACGCCTTTCGTTTCGGCCTGTAGCCGGATCCCGGCTTCGAAGACAATGTCACCATATCAGCCATATGCACGCACCCCGTAAAAAGAAAGTAAAGAGGAGTGAGACTCCCCGTTCAGATTGGTCAGGAGCAGGTGTCCTCAACATGTGTTTATTTTTCAAAATCAAATACTTTGCCGCTTTGCTTATCCTCTTGGTACGTCGCTTCCATTTTGTCCATATACGATTTTACGTCCATGCCGTCCAAGAATACCGCTTCCAGATTATCGTAGGAAAACACTCTCGTCTGTGCAGGCCAGAACGTCCATGACAAATATCCGGTTGCATTGCGTTTGCCATAATCGGCAAGCAGGTCGGAAACTTCCTTGTAGTGCTTGTCCAAATCCGGAATAGCGCCCACATCCAAGTCTTTAATCGGCTGCAGTCCCATGGAGACGATTCCCTTCGCCGCAACGTCTGGCTGCGTCACATAATTCAAAAACTCTGCGACAGCATCCGGATTTTTGGAATTCGCGTTGATCCCATACGCAATTCCCAGAGCTAACGGCAGATTGGTCTCGACGCCTTCCTTCCAGGAAGGCATTGGGAAGATGCCCCAATCCATGTCGCCCGCCTTGCTGCTCAGTGTGTTGAGCAGCCAGCTGCCTTCCATTTTCATAGCCGCTTTGCCCGATAGGAAGAGAGTTGTTGCATCTTCGCCGGTAATCGCATGCGATTTTTTATCATTAATATATCCGCTCTTCCACAAATCCACCAGTTTTTGCACGGCTTCCGTCGAGTCCGCTCCGTTCCAAGGAAGTTCGCCCGCAAGCACCTTTTTCAATTTGTCCGGCCCCAATGTGGCGTTGTATGCCATCGACAGCCACCACTCGTTGGCCCCTCTATAGTCGGATGCGCCGAATGCAAACGGAATAATTCCTTTTCCGGTCATTTTTTTGCTGAGCGCAACCAATTCGTCATAGCTTTTTGGAATGTCCCATCCGTTGTCCGCAAACATTTTTTTGTTGTAATAGACGAGCTCCGTCTCGTATTTTCCAGGCAAACCGATTAGCTTGTCCCCCACTGTAACCGGCGGGTACGCCCAAGGAATAAAGCGTTGGTCCCATCCGTATTTCTTGCTGTATTCGTCCAATTCCACCAAATATCCAGCCTTGGCGAACTGCCGCAGCGTCGTCGTCCCGTCTGTCGTAATAATATCGGGTCCCGCCCCTGCAGCAAGCTGCGATTTCGTAATTTGTTCCGGGTCTGCGTTGTACGTTACATTGATTTTAATGTCGGGATGTTGTTCTTCGAACGGTTTAATCACGTCATTCTCAAAATATTCTTTCCCATACTGCGTATGAAGGTACCATGTAATTTCCTTGACACCCTGTTTGTCGCCGGTTTGACCTTGGTTGGCGCTTCCCGTCCCCTTATCAGCGCTGCCGCAGGCAGTCGCGGCGATCATACTGCAGCTGACTGCCAACACGGCAAAAAATTTCGCAGCTTTTTTCATCATGATCTCCCCTTACGTTTCTATACATTTCTAATGTGTTGAAACACTTCGTAACTGCGTCTGGCGCATTCGGAAATGGATATCGGATTGAATCCGTTGATTTCTGCATACAACGTATCGTTAAGCTTCGCAGTCCAGCTTTCCGGCAATTGGCCGGCTCCAAGGATCGCGCCCATGATGGATCCGACTGTCGCGCCGTTGCAATCGGTATCCCATCCCAATACCGCGGCCGTGATCGCGCGTTCGAAGTCGCCTTGCGCGTAGACGAGCGAGGCGGCGCACAAAGCCGCATTATTAATCGTGTGAACCGGATTATAATCGTTATACGCTTCCCAGATTCGCTCGGCCATCTCCAGCTCGCTTTTCGCCGTTTTTGCGATCCCGACCGCATGACGGACCGCATGCGCCAACCGGCAGTTGGCCGGAATTTCGCTGAGTCCGATGTCGATAATGCGCTCGGCATCCGTTTCAACGAACGAAGCCGCGATCATTGCTCCGACGAACATCTCTCCGTAGATGCCGTTTTTGACGTGGGAGAACGAAGCGTCCCGCCAAGCGAACTCGGCGGCGAGCTCTGGATTTCCGGCTGCTCCGTAAGCGAATCCGTCCACCCGGATTTGCGCCCCGATCCACTCGCGATAAGGGTTCAAATAGTTGCGTACCCAATCGAGCTTCGTCTGCCAATCATCCGGCCTTTGCTGCTCCAAATGATGGGTTACATTGGCGAAATTGAGATAAGCCTGCGTTTCCGCCGTGCACATTTGCCCGTACGTCAATTTTTGATGCCACAGCTTCCCGATATCCCAGGTATCCCAATCCGCTCCCTTTTCCTCCAGCATGAGTAGACCGAGTACCGTATAACGGATATCGTCATCGCTTTCCATGTAACGGATGTTTTCAAGCTGGCTTCGTTCGCCGTACGGCGCCAATTCCAGTCCAAGCTCTGCTTGCGCCCGCGAATATCCCGGCGTATAGCTGCGAATCGGCCAAGCATCCGCGCCCTCGAACCACAGCTTTACATTTTTCCAGCCTGGATTTCCGTTCAAGCCTTCCAGAAAATGCATGCTTTCGAGCGGTTTGCCGAGCGCGCAGCCCACCGATCGTCCAAGCCATGCGCCGTAGAATTTGTCGCGCAGCTGCTCTTCGTTCCCATTCATCTGCAGCTTGCGCGGACCGTCCGGCCGCTCGGCGCGGATTGCGTTCAAGCCGTTCGGCTCCGAATACGGGAACTCCGTGGGTATCTCCAGATTGCCCAGCTCCTGATAGATAGACATTAACTCCATCTCGTTCTCCGCAGCGGCATGCAATTTGTCTGCAAATCCGGCAACATCGGCCCCTTCTTCTTCGCGCTGCTTGATCTCGTCACGAACTAACGCGTACAACGAATCCCAACCTGCCATGCTGAGTCCCCCATTTCTCTCTCCACTCACTAAGATCCAATAGATTAACAATTCTTTTTTTCTATTGTAAGGGGTTTCAATTTTTGTTTCTTCCCGTTTTCCGTTTAATGATTCTTAAAAAGGGCTATCTTTGCGCCAAGCTCCCGATATTGCTGCGGAGCCATCCCGACGATCAATTTAAATGCGCGATAAAAGGGGGCATGGCTTTGAAATCCGCAATGATGCATGATGTCAATAATCGGCATTTCGGTACTTACCAACAGCCTTTTGGCCTCGTTGACCCGCAGCTGCAGCAAGTACTGCTTAAAGCCGCCTCCTAGCTTCTCGGCAAATAAATGCCTCGCCCGCGACGGACTCAACGACAGCAGCGAAGCGACGCCCTCCAATGTAATCGGTTCTCGAAAATGCTCCTTCATGTAATCGAGCACCGGCTTAAGGCGATAATAGGACATCAAAGCTTGATTGCCTTCCCGCAAAGAGGTCTGACTGTCATAATGGCGCAACAGCAGCGCGCATATTTCCAGTATTTTGCTATGCATGATTCCCTGATAACCGCGCTCCTTATTCCGATACTCGTCCCACATCTCTTGGAATAGCTCGCCGATTTGGCGGGCGACGGGCAGACGGCCAGATACACGGTTGTCAAAGCGTTTAGGCCAATACACGAAGGGCAGCAGCAGTTCCGGATCGACCTGCTCGATGATCATCGCATCGAAGTAAATGAACAAATAATTGCTCGGATTGTCAGGATGGGATGATGCGGCGTGCCATTCTAAATTGTTGACCACAAACACATCATTCTGCTGGACCGAATACGTCTTGTTCCCAAAATAAAACGTGCCGGTGCCAGACAGGCAATACCCGATTTCCAGATGATCGTGCGTATGAAACGGATCGATATGCTCCGTAGGCGACCATTCAAATAGTTCAATCAATAGCTTTCTCACCATCGGCAGGAACCTCTTTTTCATGAATAATAGCCTTATCATTGTACAACAAATACACTTCTAAACGTTCACCGTTTGAAGCTTAATCTCAATCTCGGAGGATTCTGTACGGACCCTCATTGTTCATTTAATGATTGAACAATCTTTTGCCGATATATACTCAAGGAGGTGTACATCATGGACATAGCCGCAACATCCACTGCAATGAATCAAACCAGGCTGTCTCAGGAAGTCAGCATCCGTGTGCTCAAGATGTCAAATGATCAAGCTAGCCAGATGGGGCAAGACATCATTAAAATGATGGAACAAAGTGTGCAGCCTAACTTGGGAGGCAATATCGACATCAAGATTTAATGTTGACTCGAGGCTTCGCATACTAAAAAACCATCCGAAGATCGGCATGCGTGTCATATGCTGAACACGGCACGGCCGATTCGGATGGTAAAAATCATTATAATGACAGGATTGGAATATGCTAAGCCTTGGCTTGCTCGCTCCGCACGCGGCGCTCGATAATCGCCAGACGGGAGAACAATGCAACCGCGCCAACGGCCAGACCGCTAATAAGGCCAATCCAATACCCGTAAGCTTCTAACGATGTCCAGTTCGCCAACACATAACCTAGCGGAAGGCCGATAACCCAATAAGACCCGAACGCGATAATGGATACGGCAGTCACATCTTTATATCCTCTTAATGTTCCCTGTACCGGAGCGGCAATCGCATCGGACAATTGGAAAAATATCGCGAAAATAAGGAACGACTCCGTAATCTCCCGCACATGCGGATCCAGCGTGTACAGGCCTGCCACCTCACTGTGGAACAAGAACAGGAAGAAGGCGCACAACGATGCTAGTCCCATCGCCGAGAACATGCCGATTCGCGCATAAATTTTGGCATCCGCAAATCGCTTGGCCCCGACTTCGAAGCCGACCATAATGGTCAACGACATCGCAATGCTGAGCGGCAGCATATACAGAAGCGATGAGAAGTTCAGAGCGGATTGGTGCGCGGCAATCGTTGCCGTATCATATTTACTCATGAATAAGGTCACCGCGGCGAAGATGCTCACTTCAAAAAATATGGACAGACCAATGGGCATCCCGATGCGAAGCACTTCTTTCCAGCGGGAGAGCGACACGCCTCCCCATTGACGAAGGATTCCCATCGTCCGCATCATGTCGCTGCGGCGCAAAAATACGATGGCGATGATCATAATGACAATGTATGTGATCGCTGTAGCGAGTCCTGCTCCGACGCCGCCCATCTGCGGGAAGCCGAACCGTCCGAAGATGAACAAATAATTCAACAGCACGTTAATCGGGAAGGACAATAGTGTGATGAACATCGTCACACGGGTGAGTCCGAGCCCGTCTATGCTGGCCCGCAGAACGGTATAGACGAAGGAGGGCACGATTCCAATGGCCAACGCCGCCAAATACTGCTTCGCGACGCGATGCACCTCAGGCTCCAGCTTCATCGCCGCCAAGAGCGGTTCAAGCGCAAAATAACCGACTGCAATGATTCCTGATCCAACCAGTATCGACAAATAACCGGCTTGCGTGACGTTAGGCGCGATCGCCTCCTTGCGGCCAGCCCCCAGATGCTGGGCGACAATCGGCGTTACCGCCAGGAATATCCCGCTTAATCCGGTATAGACGGGCGCCCAGATGCTCGTGGCAATTGCAACCCCCGCCAGATCGGTCGTGCTGAAGTTCCCCGACATGACCGTATCGAAAAACGTCATCAGCTGCATGGCCACCTGCGTCACAAAAATCGGCAGCAAAATATAGAGCAGTTGAATCAATTTTTGCTTTAACGAATACGTCTGCTTCATTATGTAAAACTCCTTATCTCTTTAAAAACACATAATTAAACAATTATATATAAGTATACATAAACTATCAACATCTATTTATTTTATGCTGCTATGATATTTGAACGTGCTTAGAAAAGAAAAAGCAGGTTTTACGTCACCACGCAAAAAAAACTTGTTTTTCGTTGTTAAAAATGATGATATCTGCACTTCTGACATTGCTAAAATAGTTTTGAAACATTATCACATACTTTTTCACAACCATCCCTCCTATAAGTAAAAAAAACTCTCAGCAGAGAGCTTTTTTGCGTGTAAATATATTTCCCTTAATGCAAAGATAAAGCATTTATAACTCCGCCCACTCCCCCCCCCACGTTCTGCGCCTTGTTTATATGCAGAGACCACATATCTTGTCGCAACCTCAATAGCTGCTCCGATGGCCCCTATCCTTTGCGCAGTAACACGCTTTTCGTTACAATAGTAATACTGATGGAGGGTTGCATAAGATGACAATTCAAAAAATACGAGACCGGGCTGTCTTGAACGATAAGCTTCCCACCTTGCCGTGGTATGTTCAGCAATTTATCGAGTACAAGCTGCCCGACCTGTCCCCCTCTTCTCTATTGGAGTACGTTCGGGACTACGAGATTTTTTTCGGATGGCTCATCGTGGAGCGGTTGACCGAAGCGACAGCGTTGAAAGACGTGGCGCTGCTCGATTTGGAATCGCTGCGCATGGAGCATATTACTTCGTTTCGGATTTATTTAACGACATATAAAGAGACGACCAACGCTAGAGTGACGGTGTCGCGCAAGCTGTCGTCCTTGCGGTCGTTGTTTCACTATTTGAGCCAGATTGCCGAGGATGAACAATTCTATCCGTTGTTAAAACGAAATGTAATGGCGAAGATTGAGATTAAGCGGGTTCATAAGCCGAAAGACAGCGCATCCAAGCTGAAGGGAAAGCTGCTGGAGGAAGATGAAATCGACGTGTTCATCGAGTATGTCCGTAAAGGCTATGCGCACGATGTGGCCGATAACAAGCAAGCTGCCTATGCCCACTCCTTGAACGCCGTGCGGGACGCGGCCATCGTCAGTCTAATCCTGAATTCGGGACTGCGCGTAAGCGAAGTTGTGAATTTGAATATGGATGACGTTGATTTGAACAATAAGCTTGTCTACGTGTACCGCAAGGGCCACAACGACGAGACGTTCAAGACCCCCGTTTATTTTCGTGACAGCGCCAAACAAGTCCTCGTTGATTATTTAGAACTGCGCGCAGCGCGCTATGAAGCTCCCAAACGGGAAAAGGCTTTCTTCCTTGCCATCAAAAACGGCGAGACGGAAGGCAAGCGCATGACGAAGCGCGCCATTCAACAAATGATTATCAAATACGCGAAACGATTCGGAAAACCCGCGTTGACCGTACATAAATTGCGCCATTCCTTCGCGACGGACTACTATTTGCAAAATGACATTTATAAAACGAAGGAACAGTTGGGGCACGCTTCTACCGAAACGACCGAAATTTACGCCCATCTGACTGATAAGACAATGTCTGAAGCCATCGAACGACGCCAGGATGAACCTGAATAGCATGAAAAAGTCACCGCCAGCATCCTCGAGAGGACTGGCGGTGACTGCTCTTTCTCCTTTATCGTCGGCCCCGGCGGAAAATGCTGCCTGATCCGACCCGCGTTTTCGGCGGCTTATACTTTTTCACCTTAGGCGGATTGTACTTCTGCGAACTTCCCCCGCCGTCCCTGTTCCGTGTAATCGATCCTTTGGAACTTCTGTCAGAAGGCTCGCGTGTGAAGATGCTGCCCCCGCTGCCCACGGTCGTGTCCTTATCAGAGCCTCTGCGGAAGATGGAGCCTTTGCGATCCACCGTAATCGGCGGCGCCTTTTTCTTATCCTCAACAGTCGGCTTGCGATACGGCTTCGCAGGGGCGTAATTGCCCCGGTCCGTATAACCGCGGTATTGGCCATATCCGCGCACGGAATCGAACAAGCTGTCCAGTATCTTGTACGTAATATAGGTTTCCAAGAAGCTGCGGTCATAGTTTTGTCTGACGTATTCTTTGGAATCCACTTCAATCAGACTGTCTTCCGGGTTGTTCGGATCCTGTTGAATTTGGATCAATTCATCGCGGTAGACGAGAAACATTCTCTCGTCGCTGTTCTCCGATATTTGTTCCGGCTTGCGCTTATCGGCAATCGCCTGAGCGGCATCGGGAACGGACGTGCCGGCAGCCCGATAAATATAAGAAGTGCTTTGTCCTTCCCGCGTAACGGATTCAAGCGGGTACGACTCCGATAAATCGAACTGCCCGCATGCCGCTAGCAGCGGAACGATAAGGCAAATCATAATCGTCCATTTTATGGCGTCTAATCCAAACTTACGCATAGGCGGCCCCTTACGTCCGGCGCAGAATGCGCACATCGGCCGATATTATGGAATCGCCCTCATATAACTGAAACCGGCCGTCCTGCCATTCGATGCGGAGCAGCTTGCGGTCGTCGGACTGATATTGCCATACATATTGCTCCCCTGCTACCCCGAATGGAGTCTGACCGGAACACATTACTCGTCCATTATACTGGTCTTCTAAATAGAACCATCTTCCATCCAGCTCCACTTCGGACGGGACCTCTTCGACGCCGTCCAAGCGCCCGTCGATGGCCTCGTATAAGCTGTAAATTGGCTGTTCACGCTGTTCCACCAACAAATATTTGATTTGAGCGCCATCGCGCATCGTAAGCCATGCCGCATTGCGCGTGCGCCAATCCGTTCTGCCGGTTACCTCGTAGCTGACGAGCGATACTTCGCAAATATCGCCCGGGCCGAGCTCAGACGATGTCTTCTCCGGTTTGGGCGGTTCAGGCTTCGCCATGATGTTCTTTAACCGTTGCCACAAGCTCACGACATTCGCCTCCTTCTATCTCAAAATTACAGGCAAGCTGCAATGATTAGCGCGCCTACGACATGTAATGATCCTGCCACCAGAGCATAAGCCATATTTCCTTGCTTCGTTCCCTCTTCCAAATTCATGCTGAACAGGCCGCGGAACAAGATTCGGATAACCAGCTCCAGAATAAGCAGAATGACAAAGGATACGACAGACATAAGCAGCGCTTCGCCCAAGCTATACGCGACTTTGATCGAACTGGACAATATGTACCCTTGCGAGAAGAGCTTCATAATGAACCGCGTCGTCACTGCCACATTCCCCTGTCTCATTTCGTGAATATCCTTATAACCGGTAAAAAGCGAATCCACGAACATAAGCAAGAACAGCAGCAACGCTCCTGTCCCTGTCCAGACGGCAATGCCCCTAATATTACCCATCGTGATATTAAGGCTTTCCAAGCATAATCCTCCTTCATGCTAACATGGCCGACATCCGACTCTGCAGCATAATCGCATGTTCCCTATTGTCTATTTGATGGAAGAAAGACGCTTGCCTGACACAAGCGTCTTCTCGAAATCGTTACTCGGCAGGTTTTTCATATTTTTTCATTATGGCCGCCAACTCGTCTTCCACGTCTTTGTTTTTGTTCAAGCTGGCAAATTCGTCGTCGAGCGATTTGGAGCCGGAACCACGCATTTCGTTGCTTGCTTCCGCTTGCGCTTCCATTTGAAGCATTTTGTCTTCCATGCGCTTCAGCCCGGACATTGCGGTGTCGGAGCTGAAGCCCGCCATCGCTTTATTGATTTCTGTTTGCGCCTTCGCAGCGTTGAACCGGGCAACGAGCGTTTCGCGTTTATTTTTCATATCTGAGTACTGCTTGCGCATCTCTTCCAGCTTGGCGCGCAATTGATCTGCGGATGCTTTGTTCTGGTCGTAGCTCGCCTTGTACTCTTCCATCTTCTGTTCAGCCGATTTTTTCTCTTCCAGGGCGCGGCGCGCCAAGTCCAGATTCTCAGCTTGAACGGCAATGTGAGCTTGCTCTTCGCGTTTCTTCACAAGTGCCGATTGCTCTTCGTACGATTGCTTGAACCGCTTCTCGATTGCAATTTGCTGTGCCACGGCACGCTCTGCTTCTTCCAGATCCTCCTGCATGTCGCGCAAATATTGATCGGTCATTTTGATAGGATCCTCTGCCTTCTCAATCAAGGCGTAAATGTTAGACATGGTTACATCGCGTAAACGTTTAAATAATGACATTGTATCGTTTCCTCCTTTAGAATCATAGACCTTGAAACGAATATTCATTATCTATGATATTATGTCTCAATACCCATACATACGAATCATTTCGTTAGTTGTTTCAAAAAATTATACCTTTTGAATTGGAGTTGGACAAGCCCGCTCACAGAACCTTTCCCATTTTTGAATTAAAAAAGAGCGCCTCTCTCAGGCGCTCTCCTCGAGCTTCATATCGTTATTTTCTCATGAACCCTTCACGTGCTCAATTTCACAATAACGTATTCAGTTCCAGCAAAAACTGTTTCCAAACCTTGTCGACGACGATATCAATGTCAGCTGCCGTCAAATTATCATAATGGATGCCCGCCACGACCGTAACCGTCGTCTTCAAGCATTGTGCAGCCTGCAGGGCCATCGGCCCGGTTAAGACATGTTCCTTGTGACCGGGGACAGATGCCGTCTCTACCTTCCATTCTCCCTCATTCTTCGAAGCGGTCGATACCGCGCCGATATGCGGCTCTCCGCCGACAATCGAAAACATCCAGTCTCGTCCGATCCGCAGAACCTGAATGCTCAGGTCGTCTCCATAAGCGGAAGCTGGCACCGTCCGATCCGGACCATTAACCCGCTCTGCCGTTTTGCCGGCTATTACGGCCCCTGCACCATCGTTGTTCATCACCATTTGCAGCACCTCTTTATTTCCAACACACTTCGAGCTTATTGAATAATGCCGCGGATTTCATCCAAGCTTTGAATATTTTCCAGCTCCATGAAGCTGCGGATGCCAGCAAGCAGTTCCTCGCCTGCGCGCAAGTTCATGAAGTTATAGGTTCCGACCTGCACCACCTCGGCGCCGGCCATAATGAATTCAATAACATCCGATGCGGAAGCGATGCCGCCCATTCCCATGACTGGAATCGTCACTTGCTGCGCCACTTGGTGCACCATTCGAAGCGCGACAGGCTTAATGGATGGGCCGGACAAGCCTGCATACATATTATGAAATACGCTGCGGCGCTGATATATATCAATCTTCATGCCAGAGAACGTATTGACTAATGATACGCATTCAGCGCCTTCATCTTCGCACATGACTGCCATGTCTACGATATTCTCCGCATTCGGCGACAGCTTTACAGCAAGCGGAAGCGACGTTACTTGCCGCACCTCGCGAATGACCTCGCGCGCCACGGCCGTCTTGACGCCGAAGGCCATTCCGCCTTCTTTCACGTTCGGGCACGAGATATTCAGTTCTATCATATCGACGGCACGTTGATTCTGTCTGCGGCGTTCTTCCGCATCCTTCGTTATTTTCAGCGCGCCAAGCACGTATTCTTCAATGTTGCTGCCGCCCAGGTTGGCGATTTTAACAGGCTCAATCGTCTCCCAGAACTTCATTTCCTCTTCCAGAAATGCGTCAATGCCCGGATTTTCAAGACCGACACTGTTCAACATGCCGCCAGCCGTCTCCCAGACCCGCGTTCCCGGATTGCCCTTGCGGGGATGCAGCGTAAGCCCTTTGCAAGAAATGCCGCCCAATTTATTAATGTCATACAGCTTTGCATACTCTTGTCCGAACCCAAAGGTGCCAGATGCCATAACAATTGGATTCTTGAACGGTATGCCCGCCACATTACAAGCTAAGTTCCGCATGCCACTCCACCTCCTCCGCCAAAAATACCGGCCCGTCTGCGCAAACTTTGCGGTTGCCGTGCTTGTTCATGACCGAACATACATAGCAAGCGCCGATGCCGCAAGCCATACGCTTCTCGAAAGATACGTACACCTTCGTATCCAGTCCTTCTGCCATGAGGGCGGTCGCTTTCATCATGCCGAGCGGACCGCACACGAGCACATTGTCATACTTTTTCATGTCCAGATCGTTGAGCAAATTTCCATTTACGCGCACGATAAGTTCATTTGCATATGGTTCATATGCTTCGGTCATATAAGACTGGCCGCGAAATCCGAGATAAATGTCCGGATTGTCCAATTGCTTCGCCGTATAGAGCAGCGGCGCGATTCCAATTCCCCCGCCGACTAACGCCGTACGGCCTTGAACGTCGGGAAAACCGTTGCCGAACGGGCCCTCCAATTGAATGGAATCACCGGCGCGCAACAGCGCGAACAATCGGGTGCCTTCCCCTGCAATCTTATACAGGAATTGAATACAGTCTTTCTCCATATTGCAAATGCTGATTGGACGGGAAAGTACGGGTGTCTGCTTCCAAGCTCGCAGCATGTAGAACTGCCCCATTCGAGCTTGAAATTGTCCCTCCACCGTCATGAGGTAAATGCCTTCAGAGATGCGTTCGTTGGAAAGAATCGTGTACACGGGTATGCTCCTTTTTCAGCTTTAACAACTACTACTATGCCTGTTCACGGATCAAAGCATCTGTGAGAATTATCACAAATGAAAGTAAATGTGACAAGGGTTACACAAATTTTCAGAATATTAGCAACAAGTTCTAGGTAAGCGAATTTCTTACCAATTCATTATCGGCAGTATAACCGCATGAGAACATTTGCCTGCTAGGACAAGCCGTTTATGAGCATATTTCCGTTTCGTGAAGGACATAACAAGAGCAACGACCGCTAACGGGAAAGGAGGAAGATTCCATGCGTAAATGGTTGGTTAGCTTTGTCATGCTATGTCTGTTCTGTTCGACCGGTTGCTTCCCGCGTTCACGCGACGCCGCACCGCCAACGTTGCCTGCCCAGCCCGCTCCGTCAACTGTTGAATCCGCTCGCCCATCCGGAAGCCATTCCCCGTGGAATCAAGATCCTGATTCGATATGGCCGCGAGCACCCCGTTCAATTACGGATGGAATCACAGTAAATCCGTTGCCATCTTCTTTACCGAAGAAGGAAGAGCGCAAGCGAGAACGGCGCATCCTCCGCTTCACGTTAAATGCGTCTTCCAACAAAAAACAGAAAAAACAGCTTGAACAGAAGACAGCGAACAATAAAGAAGCAAATAACAAAACCCGCTCCAAAGAGCGGGCCTGGAACAAATCATCCGAAGCCAGATCGACTTCCCAAAGTTCGCAATCCAGTATAAATAAACGTCAGAACCTGTCCATTGCTCAGCTCAGAATGAAATACCCCCACATATTCAAGCTGCGCGGGAAGACACAAGGCTCGAAGCAAGTCGCGCTTACATTCGACGATGTTCCAGATACCCGCACCACACCGTTGGTATTGGATATTCTGAAGGAGCATAACGTACATGCAACTTTCTTTCTCGTCGGTTCCCGTGCGAAAGCACACCCTGAACTCGTGCAAAGAATTGTGCGCGAAGGCCATATCATCGGAAATCATTCGTATAATCACCCATTGTTGACGAAGCTGACGTTACCCGGGTTTGAACATCAACTGAAAGATACGGAACGTGTCATCGAGCAAATCATTGGATACAAGCCGCGTTATTTCAGACCGCCTTTTGGTGAAATTAGCGAGGAACAGCTGCGCTGGGCAGGAGAACACGGTTATATGGTCGTCAATTGGGACGTCGATTCGAATGATTGGCGCGGATTAAGCGCCGCTCAAATTATCCGCAACGTGGTTAATGGAGTGTCGCCAGGTTCGATCGTGCTGCAGCATGCAGGCGGCAGCGCGCACAATGGGTACTTGCAAGGCACGGTTAAAGCGCTGCCCGCCATTATCAATCGTCTAAAGGCTCAACAATACGAGTTCGTTACGGTCTCCGATCTGCTTCAGGATCGCAAAGAGAAGCGGGATGATTGAGCATGCTGCAACCATGGAACCTTGCGTCTAACTTGCACAATATCCGTCAGCGGTTGATTTGGAAGTTGTCGATATTGATTCGTTTGCCTGAAGTCCCGGCAACGACAATTTTGAAGCGGACGGCGCCTGTCTCGTTAACCTCGATCGTCACATGGGTCAAGCTAGCGCCGCTGCTGTGCGCTTCTCCAAGATCGATCCATGTAGACCCGCCGTCCGTTGATTTTTGCAGCTTCCAGAGCGCTCCGGAATCATTGCCGAAGTTGGCATGCTGCAACGTAACGCTCTTGGCCCCTTCCACATCACCATTCATGGCAATGAACCCGGCAGCTCGAATACGGGCCGACTTGGCTCCGTTCTTCTTGTCATTCGGCAGGTCGCCGATGAGCGCATTATCAAACAGCCATGATCCGCTGTCGAGCGTCACGTTGCCCGCCGCATAGGCTCCTTTGCTGCCCGACTCAAATTCTTCCCCGTCTCCGGCTGGAGGCTCGCCGGGCGACGAAGAATCATACCCGTAAGAGCCATCCTTGAACGTGGACGGATCCCACCATTTATATCCTGGAGCCGGGCTGGCCCAAGGCTCAGGTTTCGGTTCCACCGAACTTTGCGGCGCCTCCTGCGCCAGCAGCGCGGTCGGTTGATCCAAGGAAAGACCAGGCACTTCGGTTAATGAAGTATAATTCTCTTTTATAGACAACCATTTCACTATATTGACCAGCAGCGTATGGTTGTCGCGTTCGTAAAAGCCGTCGTACGTTTTCTTCGCAGCACCGTTTTCCTCCCGTAAATACTTCGGTGTGCTGTCCTCCACCGGAGAAGAATCGCCGATAACGGCCGCTTTCCCCAGTCCAGCCTTAGCAATCGCCGCGTATGGACCTTCCGCCAAGCCGCCCCCGTTATACACGCCTTGGTCGACTGCATTGGGCCAAGCTTTATTGGTTGCTGCCATATACACAATCCCTTTCGCCTTGACAGGATCAATAATCGCCAAAGTGGAGCCTGCGTGCATGGTCACGGTCTTTACATTTTCAGTAATGCCAAAGGCTTGGGACGACGGCACAATATAGTCGGAGTTGATATCGCCAAGGGCGTTATAGCGAATCCGGATGCCAAAGTTATCCGCGAGCCAATCGGAGCTCGATACATTCTGCATTGCCGCAGATTGGCGCTCCTCGGTGCTCATGCCTGCCGCCGGGTCCTGCCATGCTCCGCGACGGTACCCGTTGAACACTTCCGAAGCATCCCAACGGTTTTTGTTGCGATCCGCATTATAGTGATCGGCGATGAAGAAAATGCTGCCTCCATCGTGCACATACTGCGCCATTGCTTGTTGTTCGGAGGTTTTAAAGGGAATATTCGCTTCCGGAATGACATAAACATCTGCTGTTTGCAAATCACTCAGCGCAATCGGTTCTTTTTTACGCAGCTCCCTGACTTGATAGCCTTCCTTTGCCAGAGCAGTGGCAAAATCAGAAAATGCCCCATCAATGACCCAATCCGCAGCACCGGCCGTCTGTCCATGCGTGTTGTCAAACAGTACGGTTTTTCCGTTAGGAGCGCCAACGGGTTGAAGCACCGGCGCAGGATCTGACGGCCCTTCGGCCAGGACGGCGCTGACAGGCATAATAAAGCTGAATATCAAACCGACTGTCAGCAGCAAGCGCCCGATACGTTTACTCGTAAACATGAATTTCCCCTCCTCTTCAGTTAAGAAAGTCCCGGCGGTCTTCTCCGCAGACGGAAGCTTCCCACTTCAATTTTATTGCAGCATATGAGCATTCCGGAAGACTTACAAAGCCGCACTCCTTCTTGCTGCACTACTATCGTATCATGAAGAACAGCAGTTTCATGATAAGTCTATGTTAATTTTATCCACCCGCTCCTTTGTATGTAATGTTTTTGTTAATCTGCGGCGAAGCGAAGGAATCATTGCGTTCATAACGAATAGGGTTGCATATCGTACGAGTCATCATCCCACAGCATGTAAATCTCATACAGGAGGTTATCCGCAATGTGCGAAACATTCACCTTGACGATATGGGCTACAAGCGATGTGCACGGGCACATGCTGCCGATCCGATACGCTGACAACGCCCCCGCTGAATTAGGTTTGCTAAAGCTCGCTTCACGGATTCGGCAGGCCCGCGCAGACAAGCAGCATTTTCTGCTCATCGATAACGGCGACCTGCTGCAAGGAACGCCATTGGCTTCTTATCATGCCCGGCTCGATCCGCAATCCCCTAATCCGATGATTGCCGCCTTGAACCGCCTTAAATATGACACTTTCATCCCGGGCAACCACGAATTTAATTTCGGTCTTGAGTTTGTGCGCAAAGCGCAGCGCGAATCTGCGTTTCCCTGGTTGGCGGCCAACATTGTACGGGAAGAGACGGGCATGCCGTACTTTGGAGCCCCTTATTTCATAACCGAATTTGCCGGCGGGCTGCGCGCAGCCGTGCTCGGACTGACCACCCGCTTCATCCCTCATTGGGAACTGCCGGAGCATATTGCAGGCCTGCGTTTCCTGCCGGCCGTCGAAGCCGCTAAGCAGTGGGTGCCTGAATTGCGGATCCGCAAAGGAGCCGACGTCGTTATCATCGCGTATCACGGCGGTCTGGAAAGAGATATCCGCACGGGATCTCCCCTGGAGGAGGATACGGGGGAAAATGAGGGCTCACGGATATGCGCAGAAGTGGAAGGCATCGACGTGCTCATTACCGGACATCAACACCGGACCATCGCCGGAGAGCGCATCGGTGACACCATCGTTGTTCAACCGGGCAGTCAAGGACGGTACGCAGCCGAAGTGGAATTGGTTCTTGCCCGCCAAGATGGCCGCTGGCGCATCAGCGAGAAACGCGCTCAGTTGATTGCCGCGGCGGGCGTTGAACCCGACCGTGAGCTCAGTGAATGGATCGCGCCTTACGAAGCGAATACCCAGCGTTGGCTTGACCGTCCCATTTGCCGCATTGACGGGGATATGCGAATATGCGATCCCCACGAGGCCCGGCTTGCCGAGCACCCTTTAATCGAGTTCATCAACCGTGTGCAGATGGACGTATCGGGCGCGGATATTTCCTGCACCGCCTTGTTTGACGACAGCGCGGCCGGATTCGGGAATCAGGTATCCATGCGCGAAATAACCGCATTTTGTCCATTTTCCAATACATTGAAGGTACTGCGATTGAAGGGACGCGATATCCGGGACGCTTTGGAATGGAATGCCCGCTACTTTGCGCTTTATGACGGCCAAGCGGTAGCGGTTCATCCGACCTTCCTCTATCCGAAAGCGCAGCACTACAATTATGACATGTGGGAAGGCATCGAATATGTCATGAATGTGTCCCGCCCGGCGGGCGAACGCATCGTCCAATTGACGCGGAACGGACAGCCGCTTGAACCGGACAAGGAATACGATGTCGCCATGAACCATTACCGCGCTTCAGGAGCCGGCGGGTTCCGGATGTTCGCCGGCAAGCCGGTCATCCGTGACATTCCGATTGACATTGCCGAGCTTATCGCCTCGTACATGATGAAGCAGGGCACAATTACCGCAGCCGTGAATCATAATTGGAAGGTCATTTGGGATTGAAAAAGTCAGTATGTAATGATGTAAAAGAGACTGTCCCGCAAGTAGTTCTATTGCGGGACAATCTCTTCTAATTTTAATACACCTAAGTATAATTGCGCTGCTTATTTGATAATATAAACCTGCACATCCTGCACGCCGAAAGTGCTGCCGGCGCTTTTGCTTACCGGAACGAAAATGTCCAGCTTATTCCCTTTAATCGCACCGCCGATATCCCGCGCCTCGGCCACCAGACCACCTTGCGGCAGATGCTTGAACTGATATCCGGTAATGAACAGCTTGGTCCCGAGCGGTACTACATTAGGATCAACGGCAACCGTGCCCAGCTTCAATGCGTCGCCGTAGAAATCAACAGCTCCCCACTTGCCGTTTTCGCTCGGATGCGCCGTATACGCAGTCGCGCGCATGTTCAGCTTCTTCGAATAGGTCATCGGACGTCCCGATACATTCACCACATTTTTAGGAGCAGCTTGTGCCGCTTTCACTTCTTGTTGTGGTTTGGAGCTTTTCTTCTCACCCGTTGCTTTCTTTGCTTCTTTCTGTACGGCTGCTTCAGTCGCCGCCTTCGCCGGCAATGAATATGTCGATAACGCGTTTCCTTGAATGGCCGACGTCGGAAGCTCCATTTTTAACCCGCCGTATATATTCTTCGGATCAATCGATGGATTCTCTTTTACTAGAGCTTCTACGCTCAGATTATGTTTTTTGGCGAGAGAGTAGAATGTGTCACCCTCTTTTGCCTGATAGGGCTCGGCATATACCGGGATAATCTGCAATATAGTGGCCGTTCCCAGTAAAGCTGCTGCGAGCTTCACAATTGTTCTTTTACGCATATGTTCCTCCTGTCAGTAGCCTGCGGGGTTAGTTGTCGGATTCGGGTTAAGGAGTCCCCTACGCCAGTCCGACCGTTCGGATTGGCGATTCACCCCAAGGTGTCATCTATTAAACACCGGTCAATCATCCCCCGTACGGGTGCTCGTTTCGGCTCGAATTGCATCATATCACAAAATTGTAACCTGTGTGCAGGGAGTTGCTGGAATTCTCTTGAAAAACTTACTCCCAATGGATTAAAACAGCCTATTTCGGCGCTTAATCCTAACACTATTGTAATCTCTGATGACAACTTTGTAATAAACGCACCTTTATAATAACATAGATTAATAATTTGTAAACAAATTACATATTCCAAATATCCCCTTAAACAGCAGCATCCTTAATCGTAAGCCAGTTAGTTAATCACTTAACTAACAGGTTGCAAAAAGAAATCTCTTATAATCAGGGGCAGCAGATATCCTGTCCAACCCTCTAACCATAAGAGATTTCACGCGGGCAAACCCATTATTTTGCTTTATAATACTTTGCTTAAAAAGTCCCGCGTTCTAGGATGCTGCGGGTTCTGGAAGACTTGATCCGGCGTCCCCTGTTCGACGACATCGCCGCCATCCATAAATAAAATCCGATCACCTACCTCGCGGGCGAAGCCCATTTCATGGGTAACGATGACCATCGTCATTCCTTCCCCGGCGAGCGACTTCATCACTTCCAGCACTTCACCGACCATCTCCGGATCAAGAGCTGACGTCGGCTCGTCAAAAAGCATGACATGCGGCTGCATGGCGAGAGCGCGGGCAATAGCGATCCGCTGCTTCTGACCGCCCGACAACTGCCCGGGATAAGCTGAAGCCTTGTCGGCTAGACCGACTTTGTTCAACAGATCGATGGCGACCTTCTCTGCTTGCTGCTTTTTCATTTGCTTCACCTTAATCGGCGCAAGCGTTATGTTATCCAACACCGTCATATGCGGGAACAGATTGAACGACTGAAACACCATGCCCATCTTCTCACGCGTCTTGTTAATATTATGCTTCTTCTCATTAATCTTCGTGCCCTCGAACAAAATATCACCCTGCGTCGGCGTCTCCAACAGATTCAAACACCGCAGAAAGGTGCTCTTCCCTGAGCCGCTCGGCCCAATGACGACCACAACTTCGCCTTGTTTGATCGTCATGTTCATGCCTTTCAAAATATGCAACGAACCGAATGATTTATGCAAATTGCGAACCTCAATCATGACTGCTCAACTTCCTTTCCAGAGTTGCAACCGCTTTGGAAAGCGTAAAGGTAAGAATGAAATAAATTATGGCCGCGCCCATAAGCGGCCCCAGAGCCGTATACGTTTTACTCCGTATGACCTCGGTTTGGAACATGATGTCCGTAATGCCGATGAAGCTGACAATGGACGTTTCCTTTATAATGGTCACGAACTCGTTGCCAATCGCCGGCAGGACGTTGCGAAATGCTTGCGGCAGCACGATATGGCGCAGCGTCATCGCTTTTGACATCCCCAAAGAGCGGGCAGCCTCGGCCTGCCCTCTATCGATAGCTTGAATGCCGGCGCGGAAGATTTCTGACAAGTAAGCCGAGCTGTTAATCGATACCGCGACAACCCCAGCCATGAATGGGCTGAATTCAATGCCGAATTCAGTCAAGCCGAAATAAATGATAAAAATCTGCACGAGCAGCGGCGTGCCCCGCACCAATTCGATATATGCGGTCGTCAGCCATTGCAATGGCTTGATGCCTGACATTCGCAGCAAAACGATGATGACCCCCAAGATGAATCCGGCCAATACGGAAAACAACGATAGCAGCACCGTTATTTTCGCCCCGGAGAAATAATCCCATTTAAAGTCCCACAGCATTCCAAACCAATCGAGCACCGGTCTAACCCCTTTCCCATCCTTGCTCACCTATCACTATTGTGTCCAACTCACGAAAAAAGCGGCTATCCGCCGCCTTCTCCTGCCTTACTCTCCCGATTCCGCCAGCTGCGTCGCCTGCGTAATGAACTCGTCCAGCTTGCCTTCAGACTTCAGACGGTCGATCGTCTTGTTCACGGCTTCCACCAATTTCGGGCTATCCTTGCGCATGCCGACAGCATAACCGTCGCTCGCCGGCTTCAATACTACGTCAGCGACTGCCAGCTCCTTGCGATTGGCTTCATAAGATTTAGCTACTGGCTTCTCTACCAGCACCGCGTCAATACGTTTCGTTTCCAACGCCAGCACAAGGTCGTTCACCTTATTCAGCAACTCGGCTTTTGCTTCCGGAATTTGTCCGATTACATCCTCGAACGTAGAACCTTTTTGAACGCCTATCTTCAAACCTTTCATATCTTCGGGTGACTTGTATTTATCTTTGTCTTCCGCCCGTACGATGACACCAGCTTCGGCAACATAGTATGGTTTAGAGAAATCCATCGCTTTCTGGCGGTCAGGAGTCGGGTCCATGCCGCTGATGGCGATATCGATCTTACCGGTCGGTACAGATGCCACGACAGAGTCGAACTTCATGTCCTTAATTTCAAGCGGCACCCCTAAGTCCTTCGCGATTTCCTTCGCGATCTCAATATCAAATCCGACAATTTCGTCTTTTCCGTTGACCGTCGCGTGGAACTCGAACGGCGGGTAGTCCGCGCTCACCCCGAGCACCAGCTTTTTGTTCTCCATTACTGTATCATAACGGTCGCTTTTGGCTCCGCAACCGATGAGAAGACTCATTAACAGTGTGCATACGGTAACGATTTTCAGTGCTTTCATTGATGCCATCCCCGCTTCTTCTATCTATTTACCCTATCAATTCATCGGGCTGAACCCATTATACATGATGTTGTATAGTTATACAATGCTTCTTTTTAATATTTTTCAGGTCGCGCTTCACGTTTTGCAGAACGCTGCTTTTGTATGCAGTTCCTTCAAAACCATATTACACATCATCCCGACATCGGCAATGTTATATATTCACAGCAAATTGCCTCATATAATTGCATAAGCGGCTATTTTCACTCCAAATAATAACATCCTGAAAGCTCCAGTCATTGCATGATTATGAAAATATCCTGTATTGCGCTGTGCATATCGTTTGGCGTCTCTCGGCCAGCCCTTGCTTATTCCGAATCTTTGGCTGGCTTCGTCTCTCCCGCAGCCGCAGCTTGATTTACTGGAAATTTCACCTTGATTAAAGTCTTCCCCGGTTCCGATTGAATCATCAGCTGGCCCTGATGCCGATGCACAATGCTGTAGCAGATCGATAGCCCCAGCCCGGTCCCGTCCGCCTTTGTCGTAACAAAGGGAGTCCCCGCCGACTCGAGCACCTGCGCTTCAAATCCGGCTCCTTCGTCTTCCACCTCCAACCACACTGAATCCGCTTCATAACGGGTTCGTATGGACATCGATTGATTGGCAGCCATGGCCTCCAACCCGTTGCGAATCAGATTATGGAGCAGTTGGCGAATCTCTTTCTCATCCATTTCAATCGCCGGTATCTGCTGCAGCTCCAAATGGATATGCTGGCAATTTGCCGTCGCTGTCGCTTGTACGAGCGGATAAATGTGAGAGATGACATCATTCAAAGAACTGAGTTGGAACGGTGCGAATTTGTGCTGCGCAAGCGTTAAATACTCGGTAATAATCGTATTCGCCCGCTCCATCTCTTCCATCATCGTATCGAAATAAACATGCTCCTTGGCGTGTTCCGGCTTGTTTCGCAGCAACTGCAGAAACCCCCGCACCGTCGTTAACGGATTGCGAATTTCGTGGCTTAGGGCCGCAGCCATCTCCCCGACGATCTTCAATGAGCTCATACGCTTCATTTCTTGTTCCATTTGCGCCTGCTTCCGCAACGCTTCCATCATCCTATTCATATGTTCGCCCAGCTGCCGAAATTCATTGTTCACCCCGATATGCAGCATACCGGCGTAATTACCGGCGGCAATCCGGGAAGAGGCAGACACAAGCTGCTGCAGCGGCTTCGTTATGAGCTGGCGCACCCAGACGAATACGAGCAGATAGATGACGAGGATTAGCAGCACAAAGGTGCCCACTGAAATTATAGACAGGTTGACGAGCGCCTCATCGACGACAGCGACCGGCAACATTATCATGACGCTCCATGCCGGTTCCGTAAGGCGCACCGAAAACACATACATGGATTGATCCTGATATTTGGCAGTTACGACCGTTTCTGTTTGCCCCTTAATCTTATTGAAGATAGGCAGCAGAGCGCTGGCAGAACCATCATAAATGTTGGAAAATCCCGTTTGCTTGCCATCCGAATCGTATAAAATGTCTCCTTCGTTCGTAATCAACAACATTTTGCTGGTTGGATGTATTGTCAGTGTGGAGGCAATCTGCTGCAAGTCGCCATATCGAATATCGACGCCGGCCACGCCAATAACCCGGCCTTTCGCATCGGTAACCGGCGTGCTGATCGAAATGATTGGGAGATTCGCATAAGGGTCAATGTACGGAGAAGTGATATAAGTTCCGTTCTTCTTCACCGCCCCATGGTAAAAGTCGTAACGAGTATCGTCTCGGAACCGGGATAACGATTCATCCGTGTAATTCGCCTGATATAAATTAGATATTCGGCCCGCTTTGTCATATCCATACCAGGAAGCGAATCTGCCCTGCTTCTTATAATCGGATTGCATGGAGAACCAATATCCGAATACGAGTTCGTTCCGCTGACTCGCGTACATTTCAGTCACATCATCCAGATCTGCCCTGATGTCGCGGGAAGAAGCATAAATCCCGTGAATGGCGCTGGCGTAGGTTTCCACCATTTGCCGATGGTGGCGAATGGCCGCTTCTGCTTCTTGAGCGGCCATTTTTACTTGATTCATGTAGTTCTCTTCTGTGTTGTTCCGAATCGTGGAGCGTACGGCTTCGTAGGAGAAAGCGAAAATTATGGCGATGGCTGCAGCGACGGTTACAACAATACGAATAATCATTTGCCGAGGAATCGTTCTATTCATGGCATCCTCCGAATTCGAATACGCCTGGATCGATGTCGGTTACAATCTGGATGATAAATATAAGCGCAGCTCTTCAAGATCAAACGGCTTAGAAAAAAATCCAATCGCGCCCGCAGCTTTCGCTTCATTCACCTTGTCGGCATCGCTATATGCGGACATCATAATCACTTCGGTACTCGGACGCATCGTCCGTATCGTGCGCAGCACGTCAAGTCCGCTCTGGTCGGGCAAGCTCACATCCAGCAATACGAGACGGCTTGGACACTGGCGCAACAGCTCCAGCGCTTGGGCGCCTGTTTCCGCTTCCAACACTTCACAGGGGAAGTCATGAAGCGCCTCTTTGAGCAGCACTCGAATCGGATATTGATCTTCCACGATAAGTAAAGAAAAATGGCTCCTATGTACGTCTTCCTGAGAAGCTTCCTCTGCGGCTGGAACGAATTCTTTCCGACTTACTGGCGGTTGTTCATTGGCAACGGCTCCTCTCCGCTTTACATATTTGCAATACACATAGATTATAAAAGGGACAGAAGCAGCACAGATGACAAACAAAAACAATCCCATAATCTATCCTCCTTCCAATGAGGACGACGAGAATCGAGTAAATGCGACATCTTGTCGCAATATTGATCTCATTATAGTATGTTTTGTCGAGCGAAGATACGCAAATTTCCTTAAATTTCACAAAAAAAAGACGTTTACATGGAAGTTACCATGCAAACGTCTTTTTTAACTGATTTCCTGATCCAATGGCTGCGCTTCCGGCATCACCCGCACCGGGAGCGTGACAATGACCGTCGTGCCGATACCGAGTTCGCTCTCGATTGTCATCTCGCCGCCATGGGCTTTCACCAATTCAAACGTAATGGCCAAGCCTAGCCCTGTTCCGCCGTGACTCGGATTTACTTGGTAAAACTTATCCATCACTTTGGCCAAGTGCTCGTGGCTAATCCCGATGCCCTTGTCAACGATGCGGACGACCGCCTTCTCTTCATCCCACGTCGTGTGCACCGTTATAACCGATTCATTCGGAGAGAACTTGATGGCATTGTCAATAAGATTGAGAAAGACTTGTTTTAACCGATTGGCATCCGCATTCAGCGGAATCTCGGTCCCGCGGACTCTGTCTTCGAGCGAAATCTGCTTCTGTTCCGCCTTCTTTTTCACCTGCAGGATCGTATCTTCAATGACATTGGCCAGCGATACCGGACGCCAGTGGAACTGCAGCTTATTCTGCTGCAGCTTGGAGAAATCGAGCAGTTCTTCCACGAGACCGATCAACCGGTCCGTCTCCTTCGAGATGACGTTCATGCCGAGCTTCGTTTCCGCTTCATCGAAGTGACCGGACAGCAGCGTCTCACTCCAGCCCTTGATCCCCGTCAAAGGCGTCCTCAGCTCGTGAGAGATGGAAGATATAAAATCATTCTTGAGCTGGTTGCTCCTCACAATTTCATGCGCCATAAAATTAAGCGTCTTCGCAAGCTCGCCAAGCTCATATTTATAGCCTTCTTTAATCCTGATATCAAATTGTCCCCGGGCCATCTGGGCGGATGCAGCCGTTATCTCGTTCACTGGCTTCACGATGGAGTTGGCCAATCCCAAGCTGATGACGAGCACGACGACGAGAACCGCAATGGAGACGATAATGGACAAGAGCACGATGCCGTTAATCCGGTCATTCACCAGTTCTAACGAGGTCACCACCCTAAGCACGTAGACGATGTCGCCTCGGACTAGAAGCGGGGCCGACACCGCCATAACAGCCTCGCCCGTTCCCGGCTGCTTCCCGGTCCATTGATTGATGTTCCCGTTCAGCGCGCTTATGACATCGGAGGTGGTGACCGGGGTATCCACCTTGAATTCGTTCGAGGTGACAAGAACCTTGCCGCTTCGATCCAAAATTTGAACCTCGGCGTTATCCAGTTTAAAAAGCTTTAACAATTCGGTAAGCCACCCTTTGTCGTCTTCACTCGAACCCAGGCTCAAATAACGTTGATAATAGGAGGAAGTTACGGCTGAATGATATGTCAAATGGTTGGACACCGACTCATAATAATACGTCCGTACGGATATTAAAAAAATGGCTTCTAAAATAAGCATCGTCAAAAATACGACGATGAAATAATGCAGTACGACCGAACGGCGTATGCCGGGTTTTATCATGAAGAAGTTCCTTTCCATTTATACCCGTGCCCCCATACGGTTTCCATGTACTTCGGCGCGGAAGGCTCATCTTCTATTTTCTGCCGCAAGCGGCGGATATTAACGTCAACGATTTTGGGATCGCCCATGTAATCTTTGCCCCACACATGATCCAGCAGCACGTCGCGGCTTAATGTCATATCCTCTTTTTCCATGAAAAATTGCACCAAGGAGAACTCTGTCGGCGTTAAATCGATAACTTCATTCCATTTCGAGAACCGTTTGGCGATTAGATCTAACGTAAACGGTCCCGAATGATAGACGACCTTCTGTGCCGATTGCTGGTACGAGTTGACCCTGCGCAATAAGGACTGAATCCGGGCGACAAGCTCCGTCGGGCTGAACGGCTTGCTTACATGATCGTCCGCGCCGACAGACAGGGCATAGACCTTATCCTGCTCCTGCACCTTCGCCGTCAAGAAAATAATGCCCAAGCGCTCGTTATGCTCCCTGACGCGGCGGCACACTTCAAACCCGTCAATACCCGGAACCATGACATCGAGCAACGCAATGTCGATGGTCGGATCATTCATGATCATCTGAAAGGCGTCGTTGCCATTGTCGGCTTCCACTACATCAAAGCCATTGCGCTTCAAATTGATGACAATAAAGCTGCGAATGGACTCTTCGTCTTCGAGGATTAGTATTTTCGTCATCGTTTCCGTCTCCTTATCTATTTGCTGCTGCTTTCATTATTGTTTAATTCTGGAATCTTAGGTGAGCCCCTATTCAATTTAAGCGGTTCTTTACTGATGATTCCGATAATTTTATCGCCGGATGAACTTAAGTACGTCCATTTCTCTTTGTTCAGATCCCACATTTCAGGAGTGAAAAAACGGATTTCGGCCAGTTTCTCGTTCGTATGCTTGTCGATGAAAATGAGAAGCTCTTCCTTCTTCGATTTCGTATCGACCGTGACACGTCCGTACCAAGATTTCGGTATCGTCAAATAAAAGCGATCCAAGTAATCCCGGTACTGCTTGTCCACCAGCTTCAAACGGTTCGGTCCATCATATTGATAGAAATTCGTGAAATAAGGAACCTCATATGGCTTGTATAAATCCCATCCCGGAGGCGTCTCCGTTACGGCGACCTCGATAATGCCATCCCCGTTGATATCGCTGCTTGGCGAGTAATTGGGCTTGCTGGTCATGTCTGCGCCCAGCACCTGCTCCAGCATATTGTCGCGATTCAATACGAGCACGTCCGTCAGCCAATAGTTGGCCCCTGCCGAGGCGTCGAGCACGATTCCTTTGCGATCCCTGCTGATGAAGCCGGATGTAACGTGCGTGTACGTATTGACTTCCTTGCCCATCATCAGTTCATGAAGCTTGGTCATCTTCCCGTTCTGATATTCAAAGGCCGAGACCATAGGCGGCTGAGCGAGTTGGTTGTTGACGAGAAACAACCGATTTTTCCCGCTCTGATCCAAGTCGTCAATGACGAATTGGGAATATGGCTGTTCGAACAGCTTGGCGACTCCATCCTTCGTAAATGTATATATGACAAGACCTTTGTTCAAGTCCGGATCGTCGCTTCCGTAACCAACCACCAGATCCAGCTTCGAATCGTTGGTGATGTCGATCAACTGGACACGATCTAGTGTAGTCCCTGCTCCCTCAAAGTCAACAATTTTCATCCACGTGTCCCCGTCCCTGCGAAAAATCATTCCGTGGATGCGGACCTTCTTTTCCGGAGTTTCATAAAAAACGACCGCCGTATCCGCAAGACCGTCGTTATTCATATCCGTGACCCGGATTGCGCTCGCGTCGTCCGAACTGGACGGGCGTATAAGTATCGCTCCTTCGGGCAATTGCGAAGCAATCATGCTCTTAAGATTAGCCTTCTCTGTAGGGAGCCTTGGAACGCTCATCAGCGTTTTGGGGTCTTGAATCCATTGGCAGCCGCTGAGCATCACGCTCAGCAGAACGAGAAGAAGTGACGCGCTGCGTATGAGCCGCTTAATTCTCAACCTCATCCCTCTTTCATAGTTTAGCTTGATTTCATTGTATCCTTGAACAGGGTGAATATTCGACACCCCTATCTCTATCGAGTGAACCAAATACCTATCTATTATAAAAAAAAAGAGCCACCAAAAGGTGACAATCCCGTGACAAACCAACGTTATTTAATACCACAACGCATCAATTACCCCATTCTCCGCTTTGATATCATTCAGATCGTATATCGAAATCGGGAAATACTGAAATCCGTATACGTAAGGGGCCAGTTCATACAAGCCGAAAAACAGAACGACCGCCTTATCCGTCATATAAAAATCCTGATCTTTATCAATCTCCTTGAACGGCTCGAGCGTCGGAATTTGGCGCTCTTCGATCTGCGCGGCCACAAGCTTGGATAGCTCCGCGACATAGGAAGCCCCTGGCTTGAACAATTGTGCGAGCGTAATGAGTTGGCCTGAGTCTGCCTCGAACGTCAAGCCGCGTTGATAGGTCATCCCATGCGCAGCGCCCTTCGTATAGCCATATACGATCAATAGAAGACTGATAAGCCCTCGTTCGTTCAGCTTGATTTCGTAGGCGCCGGTCACCTCGGTATCTTGCGAGTCCTCATAACCGGTCATTTGTATTAATTCCACGGTGTGATCGCGAATGACCCGATTTATTTCCGCTGCGGCTTCGGAGTGCGAGCTGCTGTTTACCTGAGGCAGGTATACCTCCAATCGCGGCTTGCGGATTACATACGGCTCGATGTGCGCCGGTAATGGATGCAACATGAACCAGCCACCTCCTTCATGAATCATAATGCCCCCGGCATCGAACGGTCGAAGCTCCGTTGTCTGCACCAGCATATGCGCAAGCAAGAGGCGGCATGACAAATGCCTATATTCTTCTTGATAAGAGACTGTTCTCGTGCTATGAGATAAGAGCTTTCTCCGACTGAAGCAAGCGCCGGCCCTTCACATCCACTGCGATTTGGCCTTGTTTTAATCCCCATATGCGGGTTGCGTATTTTTCCGCGAGCTCCACCTGATGGAATACGGCGATGACGGTCTTGCGCTGCCTGGAGCACAGCTCCTGGAACGTCTCCAGCACCGATTCGGCCGATTTCGGATCGAGGCCCAATACAGGCTCATCGGCGAGCAGCACATTGGCGCCGTGCACGAGCGCGCGGGCGATAGCGACCCGCTGTTTCTCTCCTCCGCTCAAATCCCCCGTCTTCTTATGGGCTTTATCGAGCAGACCGAGCATCTCCAGCGTATCCATTGCCCCCATATAGTCATCGGAACGAATCATGCCGGTCGCCATGCGCCACAGCGGCGTCTGGTGGAAGCGGCCGATAAGCACGTTTTTGAGCGCCTTGCGATTGGCCGTCAGCACCGGATTTTGCTCCAAATAAGCAAACTCGCGCCACACCTTGCGCTTTCCGTTCCATTGCTGGGCGATCATATCCGCGCCGTCCACGATCAATTTCCCGCTTGTCCAGCTTTCGCGCAGCGCCAGACATTTGAGCAGTGTCGATTTTCCGCTCCCGCTCGGACCCACGATCCCGATGAACTCGCCAGGTTGGATCTCAAAGCTCAATTTATTCAGGACCGGCTCCGCCGGAGGATACCGCTTTACAAGTCGTTCCACTTTAATCATCGCTACTAGCTCCTCTCCATCCCAATAACGGCCATCTCTGATGTTTGTTATGCTTCATTAGAATTCATGCTTATAATCTAGTGTAAGTAAGTAGGCGCCTAACTTGCAAGCGTTTTTGTCTCTCGCTTGAAGACCAACCCCAACAGTGAAAATCCAATGTACCATATTCCCAATAAGTAGAACATGCTTCCGATAGAAATATGCTGGATCCCGAGTCCTGCCAGATTCGGGCCAACGATGCTCCCGATACTGAAATGGATCGATGCGATCACGTTTGCCGAGGGCAAGTAAGCTTTAGGCAATATGTCTGCCGCATAGGCGAGACCTAGCGAGAAGAATGAACCGACCAGCCCTCCCACAAGCATGAACATAATCAATATTCCCCAGATGTTCGTGCCGAAGAATGGTATGATCAAAAAACCAATTCCGCCTATAATCCCGCAAGTCATCAGCACCTTTTTACGATCGATCCGGTCACTCAAGATGCCGAGCGGAAGCTGGAGAATGAGTCCGCCAATGCCGAAGAACGGCAGCAGGTAAGAGATCCATTCCTGCTCCAGCCCAAGACGAAGTGCGTATACCGGGAAGTTGCTGTTCATGGACGCTTCCATATATCCGTACAGGAAGGCAGGCAATAGCGCAAACCAAGCCCATTGATACGAACGGGCATAGCGCTTCTCCGGTCTTGAGCCATCCTCCATCATTGCCGCATGTTGATTCGGCAGCTTGAGGAAGACGATCCCCATGACGACGACGAACATGATCACGATGACGATAAAAGGCGCGGCATCGCTTATTTTGAGCAAATTGATTCCTAACGGACCGAAGCTGAAGCCGACCCCGTAGGCCATCCCGTACAAAGAGATATTCCGCCCCCTCCGGTGCGCCGGACTGACGGATACCGCCCATAGCTGGGTTGCATAGTGGAGCGCGCTGTCGCCTATTCCGACCACGAGCCGGAGCACGAACCACACCCATATGTTTTGCAAGATTGGAAAAAGCGCCAGTGCTGCCGATACGACCAGCAGCCCCCCCAGAATCATGCGTTTGAATCCGACCTTCATCAATATCCGTTCCACTAAAAACATCATGCCGAATACGCCGATATATAATGCCGTTGCGTTCAAAGCATTCAAGTCGGATGGCACGCCCATCCGTTCAAGAAAGATGGTGAGCAAGGGCAACAGCAGCCCTTGACTCAATCCTGTAAATGTGACAACAATAATAAGAATGACAAATTGCCAAGTGGGAGAACTTGTTGTTTTCCGCCAAGCAGTCATATTTCTACCTCCCCAATTCTATTAGTCCTCTGAGTGCTTCTATTTAATATAGAGCGTGTCTGCCCGCCCTAGTCCGCATCTCCCCAACATTTCAACATTATAGTAGACAATCCTATGCAAAACAATTCATAATGATGTTATAACGTATCGTTATTCAAGGGGGCTCCGTAAAGCATGACCTATCATGTTCGCATCGACTGTTCCTCGGTATATGAACTCATTGGAAGCTTCATGCTGTTTGCACATCGCAAATGGATTCGTAATGTGGAGAACGGAACGGAATGGATTCGCCGGATCGAGCAGCAGCTTCCTGCCGAATGGAACACCCATGCCGAGAAAATTCGCAAGTATACGTTGAGCGATTTCGACTTGTTGTATGCTATGGCGCTTGAACGCAAGAGCCAAGATGATATACTTAGCTACATTTCGCAGTTGGAACATGCGACTGCCGAAGATTGGACACAGCTCAAACAGCATTACGGTTTAAAGTCACATTCTTTCAACCAGGAACGCGCACAGCTCGTCTATGTACCGGCGCTTAAGTTCTGGCATGAGCAATACATAAGCCGTTCCATTGCTGAATGGAAACCAATTCTTCAGCATGACGTGGAAGAAAAGGCCAGGCTGATGAGCAAAATAACGCCGTCCGAGCTCATTGAGGTCGCGACGAACGGTGTCGTCATTCCTGACAATAGCGAAATATCCGAAGTTATTCTCGCGCCGCTGTGGCATTATCGCCCGATGAATCAAACCTGTACGTTCCAAGGCAAAATATTGATACTGTATGCGGTCGACGAGCCAGACCCGTCCGATCTGCTCCCGCCTTACAGCTTGCGCCGCATGACGCGCGCGTTGGCGGACGACCATCGACTGCGGCTATTGCGTTTTGTCAGCCAGAAGCCGAGGACGTTCGCGGAAATTCAAGAGCACCTGGCGCTTGCGACAGGGACCGTCAAGCACCATTTGGCCGTTCTGCGTTCAGCCGGATATATACGCACCTATTGGAATGGCAAAGTAGAACGAATCTCCCTTCGTCAAGAAGGGCTTGCGGACTTGTCCGCATTTTTGGAAGACTATGTTCAATCATGACATGAAAGACAGACAGCATACGCGTAACCGCTAGGTCCTCTCAAGCCTGTCTTGTCCATCAGGCATAAGGAGGTGGCTGTATAATGACGCCGCAAGCCAAACAGACGTTATTATTCGATTTGGACGACACCCTCGTTCATTGCAACAAATATTTTGATGTGGTCATTGAGCAATTTTTAGATACGATGTCGACTTGGTTTCATTCCTGGCGCATCGACATGCGGGACATCAAATCGGTTCAGGCTCAGTTCGATATCGCCTGCGTGCAGCAAAACGGCTTCCAAAGCGAACATTTCCCGAGCTCCCTCGTACAAGCCTATCGCCATTTTTGCCATGTGACCGGACGCAAGCCATCGCAGAAGGAAACCGACTTGCTCTGGAAATTAGGCATGAGCGTATACGAGATGGAGATCGAACCCTATCCCGGCATGGTAGAGACCCTCGATCGGCTGCGGGATGAAGGGCATAAGCTGTTCTTATATACCGGCGGCGAACCGGTTATCCAGCAACGCAAGATCGATCAGATGAAGCTCGCGGCATACTTCGGCGACCGCGTATTTATCCGCCGGCATAAAACGTCAGAGGCGCTTGCAGACATCGTTAACGAACGCGGATTTCATCCCGCAAGCACGTGGATGATTGGGAACTCGGTGCGGACTGATGTCATCCCCGCGCTGCTGACCGGCTTGAACGCCGTCTACTTGAGGCAGGCGAAGGAGTGGTCATACAATGTCGTTGACATTGACGCTGCGCCGCAAGGAGCCTTTTATACGATCGAGCGTTTGACAGACGTCCCTCATGTCATTCAGCAGTGGCTGTCAGAGAAGCAGGACAATCCATCATAACTTGGATTGTCCTGCTTTTGCATTGCGGATGCTATTCCCCGATCTCAAGCCGCAGCTCGCCGGTAGAACGATCGGCCCACACCAGCCTTCCTTTTACGGACTCGCTGCCTTGCTTGAAGCTTAGACGTTTGGTCGTCCCTTTTTCCAACAGCTCGCGCATCATCGTGTCCGAGATGGTCTTGCCGACGGCAATGTTTTTCTTCCAGACGACGAATTTGCACCCTTGCTTATAGTTGGAACAGCCGAAGCCTTTGCGTCCGGCGATAATCGTCCCGCCGCAGCCTTCACGCGGACAAGCTCCGTATGCGGCCGTGGAGTTGCCAGCGCTTGAGCTCGAATTCGCTCCCCCGCTTGACGCGCGAACGGCCTTCGCATCGGTCAGGCTGCCTGAGGCTTGTCCATTCCCCGCCCCTTGGCCGCCGCCCTTGCCCCGCCCCTTGCTCGTCCGATCGGGCTGAATTTCAGCCAAAATGTGTGCGGCAACGGGTGCTTGCTTCCCTACGCATTGAATGACGTGCACCGTAAATTTGCGGACCGCGTCCATAAACACCGTCTCCGACGCTTCTCCGCGGGCGATCTGCGTTAGCCGCCGCTCCCATTGTCCCGTCATTTCGGGTGACGTCAACAGGTGAACGCCGGCTCCGCGGATAAGTTCCACTGCCGTCTTCCCCTTGGCCGTCAGCGTCAACCGCTTGCCGGTCATCGTAATATATCCGACCTGCTTCAAGCGTTCAATCGTGGCCGCACGCGTCGCAGGGGTGCCTAGACCTCCGTCCTTCATTGCCTCCCGCAGTTCTTCGTTATCCAGCTGCTTCCCGGCGCTCTCCATTGCCTTCAGCAAGGTTCCTTCCGTATACGACTTCGGCGGCTGCGTCGACTTCGCCTTCCATTCCGCGTGAATGCACAACGCCGTCTGATCCTTCTGCACCTGGAACACGGCATTCTCATCCAGCTCAATGACCTCTTCGGCTGTGCCTGATGTCCCGGCATCTTCCGCTTCTTCCTTCTTCTTCGCTCGTTTCCCGCCGCGCTTACCCGCAGCATCGCCGTCAGAGTCGTACAGCACCTTCCACCCGCGAATGCGCCATTGCTTCAAGGATGTCTTGAACGTCTCCCGCTCCACTTCAGTCAAGACGGTGTAGAGCGTATACTCCGCGACGGGAAAGAACTGAGCCAGGAGCCGGCGGACAATCAAATCGTATACTTTGGCTTCGTCAGGCGCGAGTGAACCCGGACGTTTCGTCGTCGCCAGGATCGCGTGGTGATCCTCTACCTTGCTCGGGTTGCACACGCCGCGATTGCCGCGATGAACGCGCTTGGGATCCGCCATGTTCGCCCAAGCGGCGTAATCAGGCATCTGTTTGAGCATATTCACTGCTTGATGCATGCTTCCGATATTTTGCTCCGTCACGTAATTGGAATTGGTTCGCGGATACGTAATTACCTTATGCTTCTCATAAAGCGCTTGCGCGAGGTCGAGCGTCTTCTTGGCCGAAAAGCCGAAACGCGCATTCGCATCTCGCTGCAGCAGCGTCAGATCATAGAGCTTATAGGGGTATTCCTTGCCTTCCTTCACCGTAAAATCGGCAATGCGCCCCTCTTTTCCATTCACCCGTTCAACGATTGCAGATGCAGTCTGCTCCTCTTGAATGCGCTCACCTTGCCTCGTCCCTTTATAAGTAACCTCTCCTTGCTGAAATTGGGCTGTAATATCGTAATACGATTCCGGCTTGAACGCCGCAATTTCTTGTTCACGATCGTATATGAGCGCCAACACGGGCGTCTGCACCCGTCCGACAGACAAGAGAGCCTTATGCTTCGTCGTAAAAGCGCGGGATGCATTCATCCCGATAATCCAATCCGCTTCGCTGCGCGCCCTGGCCGCCGCCGTCAGCCGCTCATATTCTACACCGTCCTTCAACTCTTGAAAGCCGCGGCGTATCGTCTCTGCGGTCAAGTCGGAAATCCATAGGCGCTTGACCGGATGCTTCCATCTGAAGTGCTGCTCGATGAGCGCAAAGATATACTGTCCTTCCCGCCCGGCATCGCAAGCGTTAATAATGGTGTGGCACTGCTTGGCAAGATCCCCGATCTGCTTCAATTGATCCTTCGTCCGCCGTTCTGCAACGATTTTGAACGCAGACGGCAATATCGGCAGATCGTGAAAGGACCACCGCTTATATTTCGGGTCATACATTTGCGGCTCCGCGAGACCGAGCAAATGGCCGATGGCCCACGTAATAATATAATTGTCCCCTTCGATGTGCGTACGGTGCTTGCGTCCTCCCGGTTCAATGACGGAAGCGATGGTGCGCCCCATATCGGGCTTTTCCGCCACGACTAGCGTCTTCATCCCCTCACCTCTTCTTTCTGACAACAGAAGAAGCCGCGTATGACCAACGCAGCTTCTTGCGGCGATTCCTATCCTTTCATTATGAAATAGGAGACAAAGGAATGCAATAAAATAGTTCTTAATTATCCCGCGGCGATGCGATTAGGTCGCTTTTCCCCGTTGACGGCTAATGATCGGGTTTTCGTTTGTACTTTCGCTTAATTTTATGAAGGCGGAACAAAAATAGATTTTTGTATGAGCGAAAATTGTCCGGAATGCATATTGTATAATAAATTTCAAAGAAAGAAGGCGATAAGCTAATGCCGACATTAATTAACTACAATAGAGCCATTTTAAGCAACTTGGCTGATTCCTCCGATATTATTCTTACGGATACACCTACATTATTGTTGGAGTTTGGTCTCTCCGTTACCCAAACACCGAACTTTGTGGAGCTTCTCTCTACGGTAGGATGGACGGCCGAAAGCCGGAAAAATAAGCAGCCCACCCTTCAGTTGAGAATTTTACAAGATGGTGTCTTGGTAGCAAGCATCAGACAAGACGCTGTCGACAGCGAAGAAGGGTCAAACTCTCCTTCTAATAATCTTTCCACCTTTCAAGCGGTACTGACAAATGTACCTGTAAATCAACAACATGTTTATCAATTATTCGCATTGAATGAAAATCCGAGACACGGATCGATTACAGTCACCGGTCCGGTAAACATTACAGGCAAAGTGATCGCCTAACCTTTGCATCTATTCCATATAAAGCGGTTTGCGGCGCAGAAGTGTCACAAACCGCTATTCGTTTATTTAAAAATACTCTTTGTATTCTTATCCCTGGTTTCTTGTCTATGGTACGCTGATCGTTGGAGCAGTACGGTCACATTCGTACGTCCCCTGCTTCGCCGCCATTGTATTCCATAGGTTGTCAATAGAATGGGGCTTCGGCAGTACAAAAGCTAAATAACAACAAACAGATGCCGATTTATGCCTGATGATAATTATCAGATGCAGATGTGCAGACTTTGTGTTCGGCGTGCAACCCTGTATAGCTGTTATGTAGGATATATGTATGACAGACGTTAGTCGGCAGTAACGGATAGAAATCTATTTTTATCTATCATTGATGAAATGTGCGGGAACACAGGCTCATTGATATCGACCTACATATAATACGCCGATGATGATGAAATCAGGGGGGAGCATGAGGTAGGCAATGAAAATATTATTCGTTTTTTTTGTTCCTAGCGGTGGTGTGGAAACGTTGAACCGTTTGCGCTGTCAAGCGTTGAAGAAACGCGGCATCGTATGCCATTGCCTTTATTTCATGCATGGTGCGGGTATGCAAAATAATAATGACACTCCTACTTTCATTACGAATGAGGATCAAGAAATACAGAATCTTGTGACCCAGGGAAGATATACGGCCATCATCGTCGTCTCTGCCTATGAGTTTGTCCAAAAATTGCGCGAGTTCGGATATGCAGGACTTATTATTTTTGAAGTGCAGGGATATGGTGAAATGGAAGCTGCCCACAAGGAATTAACCAAGGCCGCTCCTTATCTGCTTCCCCATGCCAATGCCCTCTTAAATCCGAAAACGCCTTATATTTCCGACATTTTTTCAACTCTTTTTCCTCAAATGCGCAAATATGAGTTCAACAATTGCCTGGATACAAAGGCATTCGCATATCGGTCATTACCCAAAAAACCATTCCCCATCGTCGCATGGATCGGAAGGCTCGAGCCTCGCGACAACAAAAACTGGCGGGAATTTTTATATATCGGGCATCGTCTGCTTCAACACGATCCGAAGATTCAATTATGGATGTTCGAAGATGCCAACTTGGCCTCTCCCGAGGAAAGAGCGGCGTTTGAGCACTTGGTTCATGTTTTGCAGCTGGAGCAGCATCTGTTCCTTCATTCCAATGTGCCCAACAATCATATGCCGGATTATTTCTCGATGATTGGCAACTCGGGAGGTTTGTATTGCTGCACTTCGAAGTCGGAGGGCGGCCCCTATGCGGTACTCGAAGCGATGAGCTGCCGCTGTCCGGTGTTAACGACGAATTCAAGCGGCGTGCGCAGTTCTGTCCTTTCCCATGTCACCGGAGTATATTACACGCTCGGCAACGTCGGAGAAGCCGTTTATTTCGCACTGCAGTTAATGCGCAATCATTCGCTGCGCCAGACCATTGTTGATAATGCCCAAAAACATGTGAAAGCTCATTTCTCCATTGAACAATATTGCAGTCATTTTATCTCCATGCTGCAGGACTTAGGAGCAAAAATATAAGAAGCCGCGCTTCACGGGAGCGCAGCTTCTTGATTCATGCTATTAAGGCAGCAAGGTAGAGCCCATTAAATAGAGATCAACCTCGCGCGCCGCTTCACGTCCTTCGTTAATGGCCCAGACGACCAAGCTCTGTCCACGGCGCATATCGCCTGCGGCAAACACGCGTTCCACGTTGGTCGCATATTTGCCATAAGCAGCCTTCACATTCGAACGGCGATCCGTCTCGAGACCGAGCCGGTCAACAAGCGTCTGCTCCGGCCCGTCAAAGCCGATTGCGATAAGCACAAGCTGCGCCGGAAATACGCGTTCCGTTCCGGGTATCGGCTTATATATTTTGCGGCCGGCATCGTCCACAATACGTTCGATTTGAACCGTGTGAAGCTCTTTCACACGCCCTTCCCCATCCCCGACGAACTTCGTCGTCATAATAGAGAACTCGCGCGGATCCTGACCATATAGCGCCTTGGCTTCCTCATGCGCATAATCGAGCGTATACACATTCGGGAACTGCGGCCATGGATTGGCAACGGGGTCGCGTTCCAGAGGCGCTTGCGCATGGGTGCCGAATTGCGTAATGCTGCGGCAGCCATGGCGCAGCGCCGTTGCCACGCAGTCGGTTCCCGTATCTCCGCCGCCAATGACAATGACATCCTTGTCTGCGGCCGTAATATATTGGTTATCTTCCAGTCCGGTATCCAAGTAGCTCTTAATCGTTCCGTTCAAATAATCCATCGCGTAATGAATGCCTTGCAGCCCGCTGCCCTCTATCGCGAACTCGCGCGGCTTCGTAGCTCCTCCACACAATACAACGGCATCATAATCAGCCATCAGCTTCGCGGCAGGAATATCCGTGCCGATTTCCGTATTCGTCACGAAAGTGATGCCCTCCGCTTCCAGCAGCTGTACTCGGCGCTCCACGATGCCTTTATCCAGCTTCATCGTCGGGATGCCGTAGGTAAGCAGCCCGCCAATCCGATCGGCACGCTCATACACGATGACCGAATGACCGGCTTTATTCAGCTGTGCCGCGCAGGCCAAGCCGGCTGGTCCGGAACCGACCACGGCGACGCGCTTGCCGGTTCGCATGGCAGGCGGCTCAGGCTTCACCCAGCCTTCAGCGAAGCCGCGTTCGATTATCGCTTCTTCGATCGTCTTAATCGTGACAGGCTGTCCGATAAGGCCGACCGTGCAGGAGCCTTCGCATGGAGCTGGACAAACACGTCCAGTAAACTCCGGAAAATTGTTCGTCTTATGAAGACGTTCCAGCGCTTCTTGCCACAACCCGCGAAAGACGAGGCTGTTCCATTCCGGAATCAGGTTGTTGACCGGACACCCCGATGTGCCGCCAGTCATCTCGATGCCGGTATGGCAATACGGCGTGCCGCAATCCATGCAACGGGCGCCTTGCGTGCGCAGATCCTCTTCATTCATATGCTTGTGAAATTCTTCCCAGTCCTGTAACCGTTCCATTGGATCGCGGTCAGCCGGAATTTGGCGACGATATTCCATAAAACCAGTAGGTGTTGACATGCTTTCTCCTCCATCCGTCTGTCCGTGAATCGTTGCTCGTTCATCCAACAATATAGTAGAGATGCTCAAAAAATCAGTGATCGGTTTGAACACGCGCTTTTCAGCTGCTTATTGCACTCTTCGACATGTTTTTTCACATTATCGTACCTAAATCGTTAGGATAATCAAATGGAGTGATGAGCAAATCATTTGCACTTGAGCACACAACACATTTCTTCAATCATTACGGACATACGTCAAAAAACGATGGCGGTATTTATTTTTCTCATCGACCGTTCCCGGCACCTCGCTTACGCGCTTCCATTCCGTTTCATCATATTCAGGGAAGTAGGCGTCTCCGTCAAATGTCTCGTCAATGCGTGTAATGAGCAGCTTATCCGCATAGGGCATGAACTGCTTGTATATTTCCGCGCCTCCGATAATGATGACTTCATCCTGCTCCGCAAGCCGCAGCACAGCATGAATATCGTGAACGGTTTCCGCATCCTGCGGCTTCCATTCCCGATTGCGCGTAACGACAATATTCCGGCGATGCGGAAGCGCTCCGTTTAGCGAATCAAATGTTTTTCTTCCCATCACGACAGTCTTGCCCCGCGTCATCTTGCGAAAGTAAGCCATATCGTTCGGTATATGCCACGGCATTCCGTTATCCTTCCCAATGAGCCGTTGTTCGTCCATTGCCCAGATCATCGTAATTGACATCGTATTTGCTCTTCCTCTCGCTTCATCGTTCAACCTGCAGGCCCGCTTACACCGCTACCGGCGCTTTGATGGTCGGATGATGCTCATAGTCTGCAAATTCAAAGTCTTCGTATTTGTAATCAAAAATCGATTCCGGCTTGCGCTTGATGATAAGCTTCGGCAGCGGAAATGGTTCGCGCTCCAGCTGCGTATGCACCTGCTCCAGATGATTGGAGTATATGTGGACATCCCCGCCGGACCATATGAATTCCCCTGCCTCCAGGCCGCATTGCTGGGCTACCATATGCGTCAACAACGCATAGCTTGCAATGTTGAACGGAAGGCCCAAGAAGCAATCGACCGAACGCATATTGAGCATGCAGCTTAATTTGCCGTCGGCGACATAGAATTGGAATGCGTAATGGCAAGGCGGCAGCTTCATATTGTCGATCTCCCCGACATTCCAGGCGGAGACAAGCAGGCGCCGGGAATCTGGATTAGTCTTGATCTGCGCAATCACATTTGCGATCTGGTCGATAACGCGTCCATCCGCCGTCTCCCATTTCCGCCATTGCGATCCGTACACGGGCCCCAGATCGCCATTCTCATCCGCCCATTCATCCCAGATGCGGACGCCGTTCTCTTTCAGATAGCTGATGTTCGTATCGCCGCTTATAAACCACAGCAGCTCATGCACAATTGATTTCAGATGCAGCCGCTTCGTCGTCACCAGCGGGAAGCCTTCATTCAAGTCAAAACGGAGTTGGCGGCCGAATACCGATATCGTTCCGGTGCCAGTGCGGTCTTCCTTTTTCACTCCGTGTTCCAGTACGTCTTGCAATAAATTCAAATATGCCTTCATTTTATCCACTCCGTTCTCTATCTTTCTGGCTCATCTAAGTTTACCATTGCTTCCGTAAAAAATCACGATTTTGTCGGGGAGCGTCCTCCAGCTCATAAAAAAATCCCCTGCAGCATCGTTGCCGCAGGGGGAAATCATATCATTATATCGAACCGTAACAGAATGTAACAGAACCCTCAGAGAGAGGAGGATTTACTTGCCTACTGTGTGAATTGGATGGCCGAGAACAACCTCAGCGGCCTCCATCACGATTTCACCCAATGTCGGGTGAGCGTGAATCGTCAACGCCAAGTCTTCAACCGTTGCAGCCATTTCAACTGCCAAGCCCATTTCCGCAATCAAGTTGGATGCTTCAGGACCTACGATTTGCGAGCCAAGCACGACGCCTGTATCCGCATCGGATACGATTTTCACGAAGCCGTCAACGCTGCCGCCGAGGGACAACGCGCGTCCGTTGCCAGCGTAAGGGAATTTGCCCGCTTTGACATTGTGGCCTTTTTCCTTCGCTTCGGATTCGGACAGACCGACGCTTGCGCATTCTGGATCCGTGAAGCAGACCGCAGGAATGCATTTGTAGTCAACGACGCTTGGCATGCCCGCAATCGCTTCAGCAGCCACTTTGCCTTCGTAAGAAGCTTTGTGCGCAAGCGCAGGACCTGCGACGATATCGCCAATTGCGAAGATGTGCGGAATGCTGGTGCGTCCTTGATGGTCAACTTCGATAAGTCCGCGATCCGTCATCTTCAGACCGATCAAGTCAAGACCCAGCTCTCCGTCCGTGTTCGGACGACGGCCGACCGTTACGAGCAAGTATTCAGCTGTAACTTCTTTCGTTTCGCCCTTGACAGTGAATTTCACCGTAACGTCTTTATCCGTTTGCGCAGCACTTTCCGCTTTCGCGCCCGTGAAGATTTCAACGTTCGATTTTTTCATGCTCTTCGAGACAAGCTGTGTCATATCTTTATCGAAGCCTGGCAGTACCATGTCTGCGCCCTCGATAACCGTAACTTTTGTGCCGAACTTGGAATACATTTGACCAAGCTCTGCGCCGATATAACCGCCGCCGATAACGATCATCGATTTAGGCACTTCTTGCAGTTCCAATGCTTCTGTCGAGGACAGAATGCGGTCGCCGAACGGGAATGCTTTCAGCTCGATTGGACGGGAGCCTGTTGCGATAATGCAGTTTTTGAACTTGTAGCGCGGTGCTTCTTGATCGTTGAACACACGTGCTTCGTTCTCGTTGATGAACATGCATTCGCCGTTGAACACTTGCACTTTGTTAGCTTTCAAAAGCGCGCCAACGCCGCCGGTCAGCTTTTTCACCACGCCGCCTTTGAACTGTTGGACTTTTTTGAAATCAACTTTCACGTTCTCGGCTGTAATCCCGATTTCGGAAGCATGCTGCGTCACTTCATACTGATGTGCAGCGCTGATGAGCGCTTTGGACGGAATACAACCACGGTTCAAGCATACGCCGCCGAGTTCGGATTTATCCACGATAAGCACGCTTTGGCCAAGCTGGGCAGCGCGAATCGCTGCCACGTAACCGCCAGGGCCCGCTCCAATAACCAAAGTGTCAATATTCAAAGATGCGTCTCCTACTACCATTCTGGTTACACCTCCATCACAAGCAGCTCAGGGTTAGCGAGCAATTGCTTGATGTAGTTCATAAAGTTTTGTGCTGTTGCGCCGTCGATGAGACGGTGGTCGAAGCTGAGGGACAATGCCATAACTGGCGCCACTACGATTTCGCCGTTCTTCACAACTGCCTTCTCGGAGATACGTCCTGTACCCAAGATTGCAACTTCAGGATAGTTGATGATTGGTGTAAAGAACATACCGCCAGCGGAACCGATGTTCGTAATCGTGATGGTGCTGCCTTTCAACTCGTTCGGGCCAAGCTTGCCATCGCGGCCGCGAGTCGCCAAATCTTTAATGTCGTCCGCAATCATCCAGATGCTGCGGCGATCGGCGTCTTTGATGACCGGTACGATCAGGCCGTTGTCCGTATCTGTCGCGATACCGATGTTGTAGTATTTTTTGTATACAATTTCTTGGTTTTCTTCGTCGATCATGGCATTCATCGCTGGGAACTGACGGCATGCTGCCACGAGCGCTTTTACGATGAACGGCAAGTAAGTAACTTTAGTTCCTTTTTTCTCCATCATCGGTTTCAGACGCGTACGGAATGCAACGAGGTCTCCCACTTCAACTTCGTCCATAATTGTAACGTGTGGAGCCGTATACGCCGATTTAACCATAGCGTTGGAGATGGCTTTGCGGATGCCCTTGAATGGCGTGCGCTCTTCTTCAGCGTCACGGCCACTTGCTGCTGCAGCTGCAGGAGCGGATTTCGCTTCAGCCGCTTTTGGAGCTGCCGCTTCTGGCTTCGCAGCCGGAGCGCCGCCGTTCGCAAATGCTTCGACGTCTTCGCGCGTAATCTTGCCGTTCTTGCCAGTCGCAGGAACTTCGCCGATATTTACGCCCAGGTCGCGAGCAAGCTTGCGCACGCTAGGTGTAGCCAATACATCATGATTAGGAGCAGCTGCCGCGCCTTCCGCTTTAGGAGCTTCCGCTGCGCCGCCTTGTGCCGGAGCCGCTTCTTCCTTCGCTTCTTCTTCAGGCATTGCTTGCTCAGGGATATCGCCTTCCGCGTCGATAACCGCTACGACTTCACCCATGTGGCACACTTGGCCGTCTTTTGCAAACACTTCCAATACCGTACCATTTACCGGGCAAGGAACTTCAACGACAGCTTTGTCGTTCTGTACTTCCATGATGATATCATCATCAGTCACTTTGTCCCCCGGTTTAATATGCATTTTAATAATTTCGCCTTCATGCAGCCCTTCCCCAAGTTCCGGGAAGCGATATTCAAATTTAGCCACAAAAATAACCTCCTTCTCTCTGTTCGGTTCCTTCTTAGAAGTTCAATACTTTGTTGACGCCCGCAATGATGCGTGCTGGATTCGGCAACCATTGGTCTTCGATCTGCGCAAATGGATACACAGTGTCCGGACCAGCGATACGCAGTACAGGAGCTTCGAGGTGCAGAATTGCTTTCTCGTTGATTTGGGCAATCACTTCTGCAGCAACGCCGGAAGTTTTTTGAGCTTCTTGAACGACGATGGCGCGGTTTGTCTTTTTGATGGACGCAACGATCGTGTCGATATCAAGCGGCATCAAGGTGCGAAGGTCGATGACTTCTGCTTGCACGCCTTCTTTTTCAAGTTCAGCAGCTGCTTTCATTGCTGTATGAACCATCAAGCCATATGCCAAGATCGTAACGTCTTTACCTTCACGTACGACATTCGCCTTGCCAAGTTCTACCGTATATGCATCTTCAGGAACTTCATCACGGAATGCATGATACAAGTTCAAGTGCTCCATGAAGAATACAGGATCATTGTCGCGGATTGCAGAAATGAGCAGACCTTTAGCATCATAAGGATTCGAAGGAATTACCACTTTAATGCCCGGTGTTTGCACCAGCAAGCCTTCCAGGGAATCAGTATGCAGTTCCGCTGCTTTAACGCCGCCTCCGAATGGTGTGCGGAATACGATTGGCGCGTTGTAGCGTCCGCCGGAACGGTAACGCATGCGCGCTGCTTGTACGCACATTTGGTCAAGCGCTTCGTAGATAAAGCCGACGAATTGAATTTCCGCTACAGGACGGAATCCTGTAACACCCAGACCTACTGCCATACCGCCAATTGCGGATTCTGCCAGCGGCGTATCGAATACGCGCTCGTCCCCGAATTCTTTTTGCAGGCCTTCCGTTGCACGGAATACACCGCCGACATGGCCGACGTCTTCCCCAAATACAACTACGTTAGGGTCTCGTTTCAACTCCACGCGCATTGCGTCGCGAATCGCTTCTTTCATATTCATTTGTGCCATTGCTTTGTTTCCTCCTTACCGTTATCGCAGAGCCAGAATGGAATTTGAACGTCCTCATTAGTTAACGATGGTCCGTTCTATATATAAACTGCCGGATCACGTCATCTTTGGACCGGCTATATCAATCGTTCTTATTGGAAGTCGGCTTTTTGCTCTTCCAAATGTTGCGGTGTCGTTTCGTACATGCTGTCGATTAGACCTGCAACCGTCATTTTTTCCGTTTGTTCCGCACGTTTGATTTCAGCATTTACTTTTGCTTTTGCTTCTTCTTTCACGCGCGCTGTATCTTCTTCGGTCCAGAGACCTTTTTTCTCTAAGTATTTGCCGAAGCGAACAATCGGGTCTTTAATCGCCCATTCCGCTTCTTCATCTTTCGTACGGTATTTCGTAGTGTCATCCGCCATGGAGTGTGGACGGAAACGGTAAGTCAAAGATTCGATCAAGGTCGCGCCTTCGCCTTTGCGTCCGCGTTCCGCTGCAATTTGAACGGCTTTGATGACCGCAAGCACGTCCATGCCGTCTACTTGCATGCCATGGATACCAGCTGCAACGGATTTGTGAGCGATCGATTTCGCTGCCGTTTGCTTCGTGAACGGAGTCGTAATCGCGTATCCGTTGTTTTGAACGAAGAAGATGACAGGCAGGTTGAATGCGCCCGCGAAGTTCAAGCCTTCGTAGAAATCGCCTTCGGAAGAACCGCCGTCACCCGTGTAAGTGATAGCGACTTGAGCTTGTTTTTTCAATTTAAAGCCCATAGCAATACCCATCGCGTGCAAGATTTGCGCACCGATGATGATTTGCGGCATCAATACGTTGACGCCTTCTGGAATTTGACCGCCGTGTTGATGGCCGCGGGAATACAAGAATGCTTGATAAAGCGGAAGCCCGTGCCATACGATCTGCGGCATATCACGATATGCGGGAACGACAAAGTCTTCTTTCTGCAGTGGATACACGCTGCCGACCATAGAAGCTTCTTGGCCGGATACCGGCGCGTAGAAACCAAGACGGCCCTGGCGGCCCAAGTTGATCGCACGATCATCCCATGTGCGTGTAAATACCATGCGGTACATAATTTCTTTAAGCTGCTCGTCCGTCAACTCCGGCATCATATCCGGGTTAACAATCTCTCCTTCTGGAGACAAGACGGACAACGGTTGAATATCTTCCGTCTGAACTTCGAATGGGAACTTGCTCATGTTTTCTCACCTCAATAAAAGTTTGAAGATTTTGTTTCGCTGTTATAGAATCATTATACACCTGTTTTATTCGTTTGGTCAAAAGAAAACGCGGAAAAAGTGAACATTTTGTTTGATTGTTGTTATAACAGCATCTGAAATCAACTATAACAGGCTGTTACAAAATTGTGAACTTGTGCACATGCAGTGAACATTTTGACGCACAATAATAGGTACGTGTTCACGGCAATGAACCTAACAGAGATATTATTGTCCAACATGGACTAAATTTTGCATGAGGCGGTGTAACTTATGTCGGATTCTTCTATTCTAAAGCGTACCATTGTCAAACACGACATTCCAAGCAACCATTTAGGCGGCAATCGCCGCGTTCGCGTCTACTTGCCGCCCGGATATCAGGAGATTCTCAGCTATCCTGTCGTGTACTGCCAAGACGGCGAAGACTTTTTCAACTTTGGCCGCATTGCAACCCATGCCAACAAGCTCATTATCGAAGATGATATGGAGCCGTTCATTATCGTCGGCGTCGAAGTGGACAAAAAAGTGCGCACTTTCGAATATTCCCCTGACGGGGAACGATTTGAATCGTATACGCGTGCTTTTGCTGAAGAAATCGTTCCGGCCATCGAGCAGCTCTACCCCGTTCGCACGGATTGGACCGAGGTCATCTTGGCCGGAGATTCGCTTGGCGGGACCGTTTCTTTGCATCTGGCGCTCAAATACCCCGAAAAATTCCGTCAGGTCATTTCGTTATCCGGTGCCTACTATCCATATTCACTCGAACTGATGGCGCTTGAGCAAGAATTGTCTTGGCTGCACCTGTTCATGATCGTCGGATTGCAGGAGACGGCTTACACTACCGATACCGGCACCTACGACTTCGTTGATTTGAACCGCAAGGCGAAACAGACGCTGGAAGCGCGCGGCGCCCATATTCAGTATGCGGAACATGAAGGCCAGCACTTATGGGGATTCTGGCAGAAGCATATTCCTGACGCCCTCCGGTTCTTCCTGGATTAATATGTATCTGTCAGACGCTAGCAATGGAAACATATAGCAGTGTCCCATACCAATTGAAACAAAAATAGCAGTGGCATACTAGGACGTATGTCACTGCTCTTCTAATGAGCTCTCCTACATTCCGGCCGGCAAATGTTGCTCTTCCACTATCCGCTCCAGCAGGTTGGAGCAGCCTGATGACACTAGCCGGTACACTTCATCGAAATTCCCCGTGTAATATGGATCCGGAACGTCCTCTTGCCCTTCTTCCGGAAGAAGCGACATGAATCTGATCACGGCAGCCGACTTGCTTGACGCGCCTTCCCAATCCATTACATTCCTTTCATTGCTGCGGTCCATGCATACGATATAAGTAAACTGCTGAAAATCATCCGGATGGAGTTGTCTTCCCTTCATCCCATCATAGGGAATACCCTGGCTATCCAATATAGCGCGGGTCCCTTCATGCGGCGGCTTCCCGATATGCCAATCTCCCGTTCCGGCGGAATCGACCGCGATGTGCTCAGACAATCCCTTTTCATTTATCTTTTGGCGCAATACCGCTTCCGCCATTGGTGAACGGCATATATTTCCCAGACAGACGAACAGAACTTTAACTTGTGCCATCTTTAATTCCTCCCAAGTAACAGCATAATTATGGACGTGGTACAAAAAGTCCCCTTCTGAACACGCCCTTATACTTTAAGGCACGTCTGCTTCCTTTGGCAAATTTCTCTCGGATTCGGCATCTTGCATTGGTTGTATCGCAAAAATCCGCTATACTTAATGTTGGTAATGGAAGTGCGATAAATAATATAGGAAAACTTATTTTATGTTTTGAGAAAAGGACGGTTACGAAACATGTTGATACATACACCTGAGCCGCGGCCTTCGCATGTCATTATTTACGCCGGTGGACAATTAAGCGAGTCCTCTTTAACTCTGCTTGAAACGGCGGATTACGTGATCGGCGCGGATCGCGGCGCGCTCTTTCTAGTTCAACATCGCATTGAGCCGGATTTGGCGGTAGGCGATTTTGATTCCGTTCAGGAACATGAGCGCATATGGATACGGGAGCATAGCGGACAATATATCGATTTTGATGCCGTTGACAAGGATTATACGGATACGGAGCTCGCCTTCAACATCGCGCTTGAATGGGTTCCCGAACAAATTACGCTGTGTGGCGTTACCGGGACTCGGCTCGACCATACATTGGCCAATATCCATTTGCTTCGCAAAGCCCTTGATGCCGGAGTAGAAACCCGGATTATCGACGAGCACAATCTAATCATGTTAACCAACTCCTCTCTTACACTGACCAGGCAGCCTTTTCCGTATATCTCCTTGTTGCCGCTCAGCAGCGTTGTCACCGGCATCACGTTGGACGGATTCGCTTACCCGCTTACGAATGCTACCTTGCGCATCGGTCAATCTCTCGGAATCAGCAATGAATTTGTCAAGGATGAAGTCACCATATCAGTAACGGACGGGTATTTGCTCGTTATGTGCAGCCGCGATTAAATGTCGCGGTTTTTATAATGGTTACAAATTGTCATTTCTCATCTAACTTTAATGTATCCGCTTACATTATTGGCGGCCTTGATTTTATTTCATGATGTTAAATTTTAGGGGGTGGGTTTGGTTATATATCCTCTGCTATACTCTGGATGTACTCAAAAACACATACGGAGGGATTGACACTCATGACAAAATCCACGAATAAACGTTGGACGCGCATTATTGCGATCACGTCTGTCGCCATTATGCTCAGTGGGGTGAGCGCTTACAATGCTCCCCGTATTGAAGCCGCACCTGCCGCAACGAATACGAACGCATCCTCCTACTATTGGGATGGATTCAATCTTTATCCAGAGGACTCACACGATAATGGTTCGGACAATAGTTCAAGCAATGGTTCGGACAATTCAACAACCTCTACCTCTAACGCGGTTGCTACGAAGATGATTAATCTGGGCGATAATTATTTGGGCGTAAAATATAAATTTGGCGCTTCTACTGACACGACAAAAGTATTCGATTGTTCGTCCTTTATGCATTTTCTGTATATGAGACAAGGAATTGATCTTCCACGCACATCCTATGAACAAGCTACCGTAGGGAAAAAAGTGCAGCGCAGCGAACTGAAAAAAGGAGATTTGCTCTTTTTTGCAACTGGAAGACGTGGTAAAGGAAAAATCGCGCACGTCGCCATGTATGCCGGAAACGGAAAAATTTTGCATACATTCGGCAAACCCGGCGTCACTTACTCTAATTTGAAGGATTGGGATGACACGTACGTTACGGCACGAAGAATTCTGAACGACGATATTATTGCGCGTGCGAAGGCTTCAATGAAGCGTTCCGATAAACCTGTTAAATTAGGTTAGGTTTCCGCAATGGGACTTTCCAAGCGGTATCCATGCCCCCGCACCGTGCGGATGAATTTCCAGCCATGCCCGCGATCAATCTTGCGGCGCAAATACCGGATATAGACTTCAACGATATTGGTCTGCGCGTCAAAGGCCATGTGCCATATTTCACGCAGCAATTCCTCTCGAGAACAAATGCGGTTCGTCCGCAATGCCATATACAGGAGCAATTCGTATTCTTTCGGAGTTAAAGATACGGGTTGCTCCCCTCTTATTACTCGTTTTCGCTCCATATCAATCGACAATTCGCCAATTGCAATAACTTGGTTCATCTTTTGTTTCAACTCGGTGCTGAAAGCCCGTCCTATGCGTGCCTCCCACTCCTCGAGCGAACATGGAAAGCGGATAATATCGTTGAATCCATGCTGCAAAGCAAAGTAAATCCCGTCTGGCACCGCGTTGGGCACCATCAGTATGGCAGCCCATTTTACATTATGAACTTCCTTCGTGAAGATCGTTTGCAGCTGCGGGGGAATCTCAAGGAGCTCCTCGTCATTATCCGTATACTTATCCAGGCTGAACGCGATCACGACATATTTCAGGTGAGAATGGGTTCGCAGCGTCTCCTGCAGCCTTTCCCGCAGCGGATCATGGATGACTGCCCATTGCCATTCGCTGCAGAGCAATTGTTCCAGCGGCCCGCCAATCCATTGCTGAAGCCACGTCTGGATATGATTCGTATACAAGTTGCCAGGGTGAACATGAATGAGAATGTAGGATTTAGACATTTGCTGACCTCAAGGAAGGAATGAAATATTTTCTCTGCATCCTCATTTTGCCCTGAACCTTCCAAACTTAAAGCAGCCAGCCCCCTAAAATAGCGCACGCGGCCACAACTGCCCAAGGAGGGAGCTTCCAAGTTATCAATAATAACGCCCCAATCAAAATGATCGTAAAGTGAACAGGTCCGTGAACGGATGTCACCCATACCGGATTGTACAGCGCGGCGAGCAGCAAGCCGACGACGGCGGCATTCACGCCTTTGAGCGCGGCACGGACACCGCGCCACTGCCGCAAACGCTCCAAGTACGGAAGCGCTGCGCCAATTAGCAAGTAAGACGGGAGAAATATAAATAAGGTTGCGATGCACGCATATCCAATTCCTGTCCAGCCTGGCGCCAATGAAGCGCCGATAAAAGCCGCGAAGGTAAATAAGGGCCCGGGAACGGCTTGAGCCGCTCCATACCCCGCCAGCAGAACGGAATCATTCAGCCACCCCGCATGCGCCAATTCTTCTTTGAGCAGCGGCAGCACAACATGGCCGCCGCCGAATACTAAAGCTCCTGTCCGGTACATGATGTCGGACAATTGAGTAATGACTTGGAAAGAAACTGTTTTTAACCAAGGCAGCATGAGAAATAACGCAAAAAATACAGCTAGCAAAAACAGCGCAGCCATTCGGTGTGAACGAGCGGCCTGCTGGGAAACTTGCGATGGATATGCTGCGTGCGCATGCTGGACACCGTCATCACGCTCCCTGAACAACAGCACTCCAACGATAAGGGATATCAGGATGATTGCCAGTTGTCCGTACATCCCTGGAGCGAACAACGCCCCCGCCGCTGCGGCAACGGCAATCGTCACTCGCGCCGGATCCGGCGTCAGCTGCTTCGACATCCCCCACAGCGCTTGGCAAATAATCGGCACCGCTACCAGCTTCAAGCCTTGAAGCCAACCTGGCGCAACGTCAGGCAGCCGCCCTAGGCCGAGAGCGAACGCAACCAGCAAGCATGCGGAAGGCAAAGTAAATCCGAGCCAAGCCGCAATGCCGCCTAACCATCCGGCGCGCATCATGCCGATGCCAATGCCGAGCTGACTGCTGGACGGACCCGGTAGCATCTGACACAATGCATTCAATTCGGCGAATTGGTTGTCATTGACCCAGCGTAATTGTTCTACATATTTTTTGCGAAAATAACCGATATGCGCGATTGGACCTCCGAAGGACGTCAATCCTAAATGCAGTGCCGCCACAAACGTGTCCCATACGCGCCTGGATACAGTCGGCATGACAGGCCTCCCATGATGTTTCGAATTAATTGCACCAATTCAGCTCGAGATAAAGCTTCACTGCCGATGCTTTCTCTCTAAATTGATAGCATGTCATACCGGATGAAAGCAATACCTTTACAAAATCTTATCGTTAGCGCCGTCGCCAATCCGCTGATATGTTCATCTACCACATGGCGCCGTGCCCTTTCTTCATCCACCAGCTCGCTTGAAGATATGTCGTCATATGCGAAACCTTGGGTTTCAACGAACTATTCCTTCCAACGGGCTGCTCGCTGCCGCGCAGCGCTTCATCGGTATTCGGCCCGCCTCATACCCCATTCGTCCCGCTTCAATCGCCAGCTTCATCGCCGCGGCCATCTTAACCGGATCGCCCGCACCTGCTACCGCTGTATTAAGCAGCACTCCGTCCGCCCCCAATTCCATCGCTTTCGCCGCATCGCCGGGCGTGCCTATGCCGGCATCCACGATAACCGGAATATCAGCTTGCTCGATAATGTATGACAGATGAAGCGAATTTAACAAGCCAAGCCCCGACCCTATAGGAGAAGCCCCCGGCATCACCGCATGGACGCCTAATTTCTCCAGCCTCTTCGCCAGAATGACATCGTCCGAAATATACGGCAGCACAATAAAATCTTCTTGCAGCAGTAATTCGCAAGCTTTATACGTTTCGATCGGGTCGGGAAGCAGCGTCTTCCAATCTCCGATTACCTCGACCTTAATCATGTCGCATAAGCCGGAAGCTTTCGCCAAGCGGGCAATCCGAACCGCTTCTTCCGCGTTCTCGGCCCCGGCCGTGTTGGGCAGCAGCGTGTATCGATTTAAATCCAACTGCTCGAGAAAGTTCGGCTGTTCCGGATCGTACACGTTCATTCTTCGCACGGCAAATGTTAAAATATCGGTCCCCGACACCTCAACCGCCTTGCGCTGGATGTCAAAGTCAGGATATTTCCCCGTGCCAAGCAGCAAACGGGACTGAAAACGGTAGGGACCGATACATAATGGCGATTCACTGGAATTCATATTATCCCCCTCCTACAAAATGTACGATTTCCACGCGGTCTCCGTTCGACAACCTCGCTTTGGCATGATCAGACTTCTGCACGATGCTCTGATTCAACTCTACCACGACAATCCGGTTTTCCATCTGTAGATGAGCAAGCAAATGCTGCACCGTCTCTGTTGTCTGAGGCAAATTCATTACTGCTCCATTCACAGTTAGCTGCATATGAGAAGCACCTCCTTAACTGAATAATTCCAAGGCGCGCGTCCGAGCCCGTTGCGGAGCAAAATGCGCCATTACCGGCCAAGGCATCTGCTGAGCCCCGTCCGTTATCCAGTGCGCCAGTCCGACACCGGTCGCCGCGCTGAGCAATATTCCGTTGCGGTAATGTCCTGCGGCAAGCCATAAGCCATCGTATCCCTCCACAGGTCCGATGAACGGCAAGCCGTCTATCGTTGCCGGGCGCAGACCTGCCCATGCCTGTATCCATTCCGCTTCTGCCAATGCGGGAACGAGGCAAGTAGCCTGACTAATGAGTCTCTGTATCGCTCCCACCTTCACCGTCCGGTCATATCGCCTCGCTTGAGAGGTGGCGCCTATGTAAATGTTTCCTTCGCTCTTAGGCACGATATAAGTTCCATCTCCATAAATAATGGACTCCATCTGCAAAGCATGAGTGCGCACGACAGCCAGTTCCCCCTGCACCGGATAAAAATTCAATTCGACGCCCAAGTCTCGGGTCAACATGCCGCTTTCCAAACCCGAGCATATAATAACGGAGTCCGCGTGCCAACTCTGACCCAGCGTTTCCACCCCAATGACTCGGCCGTTCTTATGCAGAATATGGGTGACGGTCTGGCTTTCCAATATTCTCGCCCCGTAATCCTCCGCACTTCTTGCGAGTGCATATGTCAGTTTCGTCGGAGAGACATGCCCCTCATCCTTAAGGAAGAAAGCGCCTTGCAGTTCGGAACTCATATTCGGTTCATGCTTCATCAATTGCGGCGAAGCGTACCATTGGATGCCGCTTGCATAGTTAGCGGCTTCATTCGTATATGAATGCGTCTGCCGCAGCTCATTCAGAATATAATGCATGTTCTCAGCAGGAGTGACAGGGATGAACAATCCCCGCTTGCGGAGCTCGATATCAACGCGGGATTGCTCCCACAGCTCTTCTGCCCATATAGAGAAATAGTCCAGGCTTAGACGGGCAAAGGATCCGAGTCCCTCATGCTTGAACCGTTCTGCGACGGGCGCCAGCATGCCCGCTGCGGCACAGGTCGTGCCAAGCCCGAGACGGCCGCGCTCCAATAGAGTGACTTGCAGACCGCGCTTGGCGAGTTCGTATGCGATGGCACAACCGATGACGCCTCCGCCGACAATAAGCATATCCGCCGTTTGCGGCGAATGAGTGGTATTTGACATATTTTCTCCTCCCGCACTATGTAATAGTGGTTAATGGGTGTGTCTTCAGGACCGAAGCATTGAGGGGCCGTGAACGGCTTCCATTAATGATTCTCTATACCGCCGGGCGGATAACGCAGGGCGCTCGTCATGCCAGATGCCGGACATGACCGCCACACCAGAAGCCCCCGCTGCTATTACCTGTCCGATGTTATCGCAGCTAATTCCACCGATGGCTACAATGGGAATCGCAAGCGCTTGTCTGCAGCGTTTCAATCCCTCCTCCCCTTTTGGCTCCCGTCCCGGCTTGGAGGCTGTTGAGAACACATGGCCGTAAATGACATAATCGGCACCTTGCCGTTCTGCCTGCCTCGCTTCACGTTCGTCATGCACGGAGACACCCATCTGGAGCTGAGGGAACGCTGCGCGCACCGCATACGGAGGCAGGCTATGGTATGCCAGCTGCACGCCGCGCAAGTTGGCAGCGGCAGCCACATCCACACGGTCGTTGACGATGAGCTTATGCTGGGGAATTCCCGCTTCCCGATATTGCTCTACTGCGTTCCATATCCTGCGAGCGGTCCACTGCTTCTGCCTGACATGGATGGCATCGACATAAGGATGTATGTCTGATGCGATCTGAACGCATTCCAAGAGGGATTCGCATTCGGGCGTGACTGCATGCAACCACGGCATAATCATAGGAAATTATCCTTTCTCGATTAGATACTGAACTGCGCATTGCTTCCGTGCTGCAAGCCTACGTCCCATCCGCCACGAGGACACGACAAAAAACCACTCTCCCGCAGAGAGTGGTTATGATTGAAAATAGGACCAAGCCGGATGTACTGGTGAAAGGAGAAAGGCGTGCGTGTTCATGTGCCCTGCCAAGCCTTCATAACCATATATCCTCTAGTACATGCCGCGCACGAAAAAGTACGCATGAGCTGCAATGGCACTTCTAGCAAATACATGGATATCGACTGCTAGGCAAGCAATGACTTTACACGATTCTTAAACCGTATGTGACCAGTCATGAGCAAGGAATGACCCAATCAATCCACACTTCCCTACGCTGGCATAACCCAGATCAGGTGCTTAGGGTCCGAAGCCTGCGCTTCATCTCAGCCGAAACACGGCACCCCTAGTGATGGATGCATATTCATGATGTGCAATGCACCGTTAGTGTAACATAAAACCGCATAATTTGGAAAGAACTTCTTCCTTTGTTTCTTTAGTGAGTTCCCGTAACTTTGAAATCATCCGTAGAGGCTCGGTCGGCATGATAGAACAATACGTCGCCGTCAATAAGACGGAACTTGATTCCATAGGGATCCGCAAATTCATAGGCGAAGCCTTCAAGCTTCCATTGGTTCGATAATGGCGCGTCAATATATTGCAGATGCGGATGATTCGTCTTCCCGTTGCGGAGGGTCTCGATGTTAAAGTTTACAATCAGATAACCGTTCTGCAAAAAAAACGGAGCTGTGTCATCAAAATGAAACTGACGGCTCAGATCAAAACCTTCCGGGACGATATATAATTTGGAGGGCAAGTGATACTCGCCGTGCCATTGCTGAATAGACGCGAAGGCCCGCGAAGGATCCACTCCGTCCGGAATGGCGAGCGGTCCCAGGAACGTGCGCACCTCTTTCGGCAGTCTAATCGAATGATATCCGCCAATATAAGTCTCCTTCTTGGCCCGCTGCGCCCAATTCCTAATGAAAGCCTGTTGGCGCTTCGTCATCTCATTTCCGTGCAGGTTGTAATAGGCTGCGGCTGTGTCGACAATGGATTGTCCGTCCTGGTTGCGCAGCCGGGCGTCCAATATCATATTGCGCCTGACGGTATCGTGCTTCGAGCCAATCTTCACAAATTTGCGTTGAGCCGAGTGATAGTAGATGTCTACTTTTTGACGTCGCTTGCCTTCCTTGTCCACAAAATAAAAGGTTGGTTGGAGACGTATGTTGTCCTGCGGCCCGAACATATTTCCTTTCGTCTTCAGATCGAACTTGAACTGGTATCCCGTTTTTGTTGCGATATTTTTATAGCCTGAACTCGGATGACTTCCATGACGCACCGGCAGCACGTAGGGTAATTTATTGCCCCTTGGAGCCCCATCGATACCTCGCTCCCCTACCCAGTAATGCGCACCCGTATGCTCCTTGCTTCCCTTTTGCTTGCGAAATACCGTCTGTAGCGATAGGTAAGCGTTTGATGCTATCTCCGGCTTTTCCCTCACTCCGCACCGTACGTGAGTCTTTTAACTCATACGGCGCTCCATCTGCTCGCAGCGGAACATAATGTTCTTTCATGAGCAGACTTGGGGCTGTTCCTCCATACCCATTACGGATATTTCATCAGTCGCTCCCCTGCCCTCGCAAGGACAAATGCATTTCGGCTTGCGCCTTATAGCAACCGTCTAGGGTGACAGCCCATATTGCGGCGTTCCTTGCTTTCCAAGTCCTTTGCAACTTAGCTATCCATACCGGCCTTAGGTGCTGCCTATGAGCCTGTGGGGTGGATACCGCCTTTGTCCGGCATAGCGAATTTCCTAACTGGGATTCGTACTTTTCGCCGCCCACGCTAACTTGCGGTTAGCCGAATATGTTTCCATATCGTTTTCATCTAGACCCGTACATTCAGCAGTTCGTCAGTTCGATCCGAACATCCTCACCATAGCCAGCTTTTCAGCCGCCCGGCATATCCGTTGGCATACCTTCTCTAAGCAAGCGGCTCCAGCCTTCGTTCTGCCGACTCTACCTGTGCTTCGCACCCTGTAGCCTGTCACTTGCAGCGCACGCAGGAGTATTCGCGGGATGGCGTCGGTGTACATGGTTCCCTCATTTCCATCCTCAGTTGCAAAGTTAGGGTTATTTGATACCCCCTGCCTTTCGCATAGATTATCCGCTTATAGCAGAACTTGTCGCACCCCAATTGAAATCACTAATATCGGTAATTTTGAAATCGTATAACCTGCCTATCACTTCAACCGGAATCGTATCCATAGCCCGATGATGAACCAGCTCTGCATTGGCATGCCGTTGATCCGACACATTGGACGGCGCATTTTCTGCTGTCGACCGGAATTCGATCGTATACTCTCCCTCGTCCACCCATACCGGGAGATAAAAATCGGCTCTTTCTTGCGAAACCGAAATACTTATCCATGTATGTTTCGGAAAGAACAGGGATCGGTCCGCACTGAAAGTGTCAAATGGGAATTTCACTTCTTTGGAGCGAAAATACTTTTGGAAATCCCGCTCTCCATATCCCGGTATGTCTCGATGTTTACCCGTCGTCGGCATGTATACCGAGAACGGACGCTCCAATATGAAGGACGAACGGCTTAGATTCGGCTCCGTTTTTTGATTATGTTCTCTGTCGTCGGATGCCTTCGCATATATGATGACTGGCGTATGTATCGTAATCGGGTTTATACCGTATATCGGGAACTGTTGTTCGGAACCGCCATTGACATTGGTGGGCAGTGGATCGTAATAAATGGTGCCGCTGCTCGGAATATCATTGGCATTAACTTTATGTTTTTCTATAAGCAGGCGATCCTTGTACAACACATTCTTATTGATCGGATAGGGCTGCGGTATCTCTCCTGGCACGGGACCGCGTTCATCCGTCACATCTCCATTCATTACCGTCTTTCCGTTGAAGATAAGCGAATCATTGCGTACCTTTACCTCCCCGATCGCATTCTCAGCTGCCGACTTGAACTCGCCAGAGTAATTCGGCAAATTTTTGCCGACCGTTTGCGGCGGCAAAGTAATGGACCGTGGTTGCGGTTCGCCGGCAATCCCCCCATGTTGAGTTGCTTCAAAGTCAGGCGGTCTATAGCCGATTGGCTCCAATGTAACGCTGGCGTTGGGCAATGCTTCATTTTGCAGCTTGGCTTGACGGATTTTATAAACTTCCAAGTTGTCAATGACCCAGAATGAATATGGCCGCTTCACCGTAATCATTTCACTTGCCGTTTCTTCCGCTTCTATTTTTTCCGAAATTGTTTTTCCATCGGGACCTGTAGTGGATTCGAACCATATTTTCGTGTATGTCTTCGTCACAGGGACTTCATAGGTGCATGTCCCGCTCATTGGAACAAATTTATACTGGAATAAATAATGGAGAGCAACTGCATTTACATACAGCATCTCTGATGTTGGAATGCCTCTGGATACATCGAAGCGTTCCTTTCCCCGGCCGTCCGCCAAAATCTTTGCCGACACTTTTGGATCCAGTGCCCTGCCTGCGACTGGTTGTCCTGCTGATGGGGATGAGCATCTTCCGGCGGGATCTGGTCCTGGACGCGGGGGAGGCGGAGGATGCCCGCTTTCTTGATATACCCCGACCACATTCGTCCCACCAAGGCCAACCGTATAATTCCTTTGTGTCAGTGCCGGATTCGCATCCGGATCCCCTTCCTGCTGGAACCTTTGTTCGTTCGGCTTGCGGGCTCCTTGAATGTAGGATTTATAGATTTTGTGCCTTTTCCCTTTATAGTCTATCTCTTTTTCAAAAATATGAGAGATGGCAGAGCCGACAGGCCAATTTAAATGCACGGGCAGACTCTGATTTTCAATCTTTGTACGATTGATTTCCGAACCATCAGATAATTTGATAATGGAATATGACGGGAAAAAGGCAGAGTATTTGACTTGAATATCATAAAATTGCCCAAATCTGGTTTTGTCCCTCCACCCCTGTGCATTTTTAATGCTCCGTAGATCATAATATTCTGTTGGAAGCTTGGTTGTCCCATGATAAACATTGAAAATGGATGAAATATAAATGGTGTCTCCCTCTCGAATTCCTTCAAGACCAGCTTGCTCCAGTGCCATTGACGCAGTGGCTTCTGGAACTTCAAAGTAGGTTTCAACCATACCATTTCCGATATCTTTGTCAGCACCAATTTGTTGGAGTTCCTCAATAATTCCAACCGGACCCTTGGAACGAGGAGCACATTGAGTCTTGTATGGTTCACATCGAGGTTTACGGTGTATCATAAATCCTGTAGTTCTAAACCGAATATCCGTTACAGATTCTTGACTTTTTGTCTTAAAAGTAATCTTGCCATCCAAAGTCACATTAATATCTTCTGCTGCGTAACTCTTAGAAGCGAAGTAACCTAAAACAGACGAAATTAAAAATAAGAGGGTAAAAAGTTTCTTCATACAGCAAGACCTCACCATTTCCATTCCCTAACTACAGCATTATCTAAAAATAGACTTGGATTGGCACTGACCATTAAATCTGGTGTGTAATGAGAACCACCCACATTTGTGGAAAGTGCAATATCGGCGTATCCTTCATACCACATATTTTTTTTATACTTCGCAGGAAGTTTGCCATTATCGTTTTTGGATAAATGAAAGCTCATATCATATATAAGATTTTTGTATTCAATGAAGCTTATAATTCTAAATTGGTATTTAACTCTCATCCTATAAGTATCACCATCGCTATATACGATACTGGGCTCCGCAACTAGAACTCCTTCAACTTTAATTTTATTTTTCTTGGCCCAGTCCACATAAGTTCTCATCTCGTCGTCGCTGCCGAGCATATTCACATCTTTACGAACCTGTTTCGCCCATTTATAATCAATGGTGGAGTAATCCACGTTTAGAACCAATCCAAAGTATTCTTCAATCTTTTTCTTCCATGCATCCACATTCCTTCTGTTTATATGAGGTTGTTTAGATAATTCTGATACTTTTATAGGCTTCCCTGAGCTTCTTGTTTCCACATAAAAAGGAACTTCATACATCTCGTTTGGAATATCTTTCAAAATATACGGATAATCCTTATAGTTCTTCGGCAAGTTCGTCGTCCGAATTTCACGGCCATACTCATCCAGCTTCACATCCGCCTTTTCAACACCCGGAGTTTTAACATACACATAGTGAGCCTCCTTATCGAACTTGACCTCGGTTCCAAACGCTTCGCTTACGAATCGCAGTGGAACGAAGGTGTTAGTCCCAATCATCACCATCTGACTATCGAACGCAATGGCTTCACCGTTTATATACGCGGTCGAATCATTCACTTTCATCTCGATCCGTGTATTTTCTTTCTGAATCAATGCTTTCTTCCTTTTCCCATCCCATTTTACTTTTGCCCCAAGATTTTCGGAGACGGCACGCAATGGAACCAACGTGCGGGAGTTAGTGTCCATTATTGGCCTGGCGTCTTGAAATGGAATTTTGCTGCCATCTAGTACAATTTCAAGAGCGCGCTGGGCGGGATCGTATTGAAGAGCATATGCATTCGAAGTCAGGCCCGTAAAAGCAGCAATAGACATCGTCCCTGCAATTGCGACTGCAACTATCTTTTTCATGTGCGATTCCCTCTCTGTTCTCTCAAATTTTTCGATTCCTTTTATATGTAATGAAGTATTTGCACGCATCTCCCCCTTTACATAACTATCGCAGACTCAACTATCGATATATCACTCCCCAAAATTTACCTTAAATATTAATTTAAAACAATGAATCTAATTGCAGCCTTTCAAAAAATATCCATTTTTAGCCACCTCCTTCTCGCTAGAGAATATCTCTTCAACGGAATCCGGCGAACATTTACTCGGAAAAGCGTATTTAATGCCATTCATCGTCGTTCCGTAATAAAAACCCCACTTTAAGAGACGCGAACCCCCAAGCGCGTAATTGTTATACGTTCCATGACCTATCGGTAGCCCCTGCACAAATGCGAGGATGCCCACATCATCAACCGTATTATTCCATTCTTCACCGGAAATGACGGGCAACGTAAAGGTATAGGCCACACCGTTGCGGGCAGCCCATTCGTTATATGTATTGATCGCATCTTCCAGTTCACGTTGGATGGCATTCACAATCGTGGTCCGTCGAACCGCATCGAATCGCGCATCATCCTGCAGCAGCGAAATGGATGAAGCCGCTTTTAATTCACGTTGAAAGCCTTTTATCCATCGATTTGCGCCTGGCTGGTAGATTACAGTAAAATCATCCAATGTAAATGAGAATACATTGCCTTCTTCATCGGTATATACATAAGGAACTGTCGGTTTCCATACATGTTGGAGTCTCGCCTCTCCATTCGGGTCCTCAAACTCTTCCTTCGCATAGATATCGAATCTATCGTATCCAATGACCGCAATAGCCGGGATATAATGCTTTAACTGATTTTGTCCTATCGGATCGGCGAACAGATCGAAGCTAACATAAAGCGTATGAAAAAAGGCTTGAACCGCATCCGCTTGGCTCAGCACCAAGCGCTTGTCCGACTCGTACCCTTCTTCCGTCTCTCTCCAGATCGCGGAAGTGGTCAGCGTGAGCGCCGCATCGTTCACCGCATTGTCCAGCACTTGATTGTACTGGGCTTCGGTATGAAGCTTGAACATTTGTTCCTTCGCATGCAAACGATTGATCCAAAAGTAAGGCAGCATAATCAACACGAACAAAATGGAAAATTTAATAGTCTTCATTGCGAACCATTCCTCCTGCCGGAACGACAATCTTTTCCGTCGGTGCAAAGGATTGACTCAGCCAGCCCAACAGAACGGTCGCCTGCGTGCGATTCGTATTTTTTACCGTGACACTAAAATAGTCTCCAATTTTCAGCTTATACCGGCGATCGGACGCATCGAACGGTTGAGCATGCTGAGGAAAAAGAGTTTTTAGAATAGAAGCTTTATTGTTGAGCTGGTAATGCGTTAAGAAGTCGGACTTGAACGTATTCCGTTCTAGAGGATCCTCATAAATAGGATCATATTTCTTTTCATAATGAATCATATCGACGGCGAACATATTTCCCGTCCGTTCAATCTCCATCACGAATCGGTTCCACATTTCTGGCGTAATGATCCCCTTATCCCTTACCGTGTCTGCAAATTGGTTAACGCTCTTCATGACATGCATCGTTACGATATCGTCTTGTCTCTGAAATGACTCCAATAGCGGAAAAACAAACAGCAGCAATATGCTTAACAGGGCAGCCAGCAGCTTCAGCAGCGCATTAACCACACACTCTCCCCCTATTGATATATCATGCGCATGATTTCTCCGAGCTCATTTCGGAGAACTTGTACGTGATAGGTCTTTTGCAGTGGAATATTTTGGAGAGGCAATGCTTCCACATCTATTTCCGGTCTGTAAATGACGCCCTCGATGAGCAGTTCGACCCGCGTTTGCGGCAGCAATCGTATAGCATGGATGGCTTCAGCACCCGTTCGTCGCACCGAATCCGCAGTTCGAAGCGTTTGATGCACGTTGCGATCTTTATGCTGATTCCCAATATCGGCTTGAAAAATGGCAGCTGAAGAATCGCGGGCAAGCTGAATGGAAAGCGATAGGGCTGTTATGAAAAAAATGATAGCCGCAGAAAAGCCGATTAAAATTCGTGCGTTGTCCACATCTGCCTCCTAGCAATCAGGGCGGATCCGTCCAAAAGGCGCCCTTTTCCGTTTATTGCTTATTGCTGTTCGAACACAATTCCCCGCGTTACATTGCTCGAATCAACAATGATCTTTGCTTTGAACTTTCCGCTCGGGTTCACATAGCTGTCCTGCGACTCCATTTGTGCCAACTCGATATTTTCGTTGCGTTCCGATCCCGGAATCGTCCCGTTCGCAAGAACTTTGTATCCATAGTACACCCCATCCGATTTGCTCGCTTTATTTTTCCCCGTTATGACACGGATGCCGAATTGATCCTGCATATAAAACTTCCGAATTGCATTAATCACCTGCGAACCGCTCACCATCGTATTGTCGTATACCGTAAACGATGCTTTGCTTAACTCTGTTTGAATGGATGAAAATTCATTTTGAGCGGTCTTCGTCGCTTCCTGGGCAGACACGAACAGCAGCACCACAATCGTAATCAGTGCGATCGTTAAAAATATTCCTGCCGCCACCTTCAAAGCGGATTGAGCATTGTTCATGACTGATGTCTCCCCTTCTCGTTCATAATTGACGAATTTGTTCAAATGACGAGCGCATCTGCTCCGCGCTCATCCATACAAGCGGGACTACTAAATATAAAAATATGAGCGCATACATCGGCGCAAAACCGAACCACTGTCCCCAGCCTGCTTTCATTTCAATGCTTTTCTCGTAGTACTGCTTCATCATTTCTTGTTCATATATCCAATCCTGCTCGACATCATCGAACGCTTGCTGAAGCGGAATAAGGTCATGCGCCAATTCCAGCTTCTCTGCAAATCGGACAAAATCGGGATAAGGCACGTCAGATTTTAATTGCCGCAATGCCGTTTCTGGACCGCTCTCCCAATTCATTGCGCAGGTTCTCAGCGCTTGGCGGAAAAACATGGAACTTCGGCACATCCATTCCACGACCTGCTCAGCAGTCATCCGATCGAATGCGCGCAGAAGCAGCGTCAAGGATTGGAATTGGCTTAGCTCCGTCCGCATGTCAATATGCTGAAGGCGAATCCGAATGTGCAGCATCAGCACGGGAAAATGATAGGCCGCTATGCCTGCAAGCATAGCGATAGCGAATTCCCACCATTTCACATGGGCATTATGCAGTTGTGCCGTATATTGAGTAATAGCACTGCTTGCTTCATTCCGCCTATGCTCGTTCCCATCGGACCGCCGGGAATGGGAGAACGAATTCCATTTGTCTGTCACTAATAACTTCCTACTATCAATTGAACTGTTGTTCATCGACCTCTTGGCATTTTCAGCAGACAGTCCGAACGGCACAATCCGCTCCTGCAGCTGATGCCAAGACCATTGTGTCGATTGCCATTGAAGCATGAATAGAAGAACAAATCCGGTTACGACGGTTACACAAGCGCTTAACAAACGGCGACCATAAAAATACTCGAGCGGCATGCCCTCGTTGGCTTCATCCAGCAGCCGCTGCATCTTGCGCATTTGCACTGGATTGCATCGGGACAGCCATCGCCCCAGCAAACATCTCATCCCCTTAAATTCCCATAAATGCAACGTCCACCTCCGCTGCAGTCTTGAGTTGAACGATTTATGCCGCCATTGCAATTGTTGCAACAAGCGGTGACAGACGATTACAGTCAAGAACACCGTAAGCTGCAACAGCCAACCAAGCTTGCTCTTATAAAACCATTCCATGGCAGGGAAATAGGATTTGGCCCATTGCTCCAACGGATCTGTAAATAAAATCGGAATTACCGCTATCGCCTTCAAACCTCCAAGCAAATACTCCAGTTTAGAGCGCATTACCAATTCCAGCTGCATCTCACGGACAATCATCGATATCCCCTGCAAGTAGGAGGAGCCTTCCTTCTGCGTGGAATCTCCATATTCCGCAACCAAGCGCGACAAACCGGCAAAAAGCTTAAAATACCGGTTAGGCGCCGCTTCCTCATAAGAAGCAAGGGCTGCTTCAGGTTCAGAATCACTAACCATAACAATAAGACGCTGCAAATGCAGTTCTATCATCGGGTCTGCGGATTCCAGCGCTTCTTCCAAAGCAGCATCTACCATGCGATGGCGATGGTATGCATGCCTTACATCCGTGAAGGCGGCAGCAGTCTTCTTCAACAACTTGAATTCGGCTCGTTGAATGACATAATCTCGATATAACCCCTCTGCCACGCTTAGCACAAGGATCAACATGAACCACGACAGCACATCCTGATCAAAAGATAGAAAGACAGCGCCGGCCAGAATTGACGTCATTCCGCTTCCTAGCAATACCGCAGCCGTCTTCTCACGCAAGAGCCATTCATCGTACGAGTAAAATGGGGCTAGTTGCAGGCGAAGCGATGCTGCTTTTCGCTTTAAAAACGGGGTATGAACGGCAGCATAATAACATCGCCGCAGCAGCTTCTGTTTGTAATAGTTCGCCGTATCTGTCCCCCCATGCTGCACGGATGCCCGAGAAGTCAATACTTGTGATCGGGCCATGCGCCGCCCAATCCCCCACAGCACCCCCCACATGAGGATGGAAGCCGCCGCTATCCATATCAACCAGTTACTAGCCTGCAAGCGAAAACCCACCTTCCCGAGCAGCCCATTCACGGAAACGTCGCTTATCTTCCACAGTCATTTCTTTCTCCATCGCTTCTTGCTGGCGCATGGAGATCGGATGGACAAAGAAGTAGCGGCCGTGATGGTACTCCACAATGTTTCGATACTTGAACTGCTGCGTGCTGGCCAAATGGCGATGCAGCCGATCGGCAGACATAATAAAACGTTCCCATGTTGCGGGCATCATTTCTTCGGGTGCATCTGCTTCACCACTTGCATCATCAGTGAACCGTACAGGAATACATTCCGTAATTCGTTCAATGTAACGTTTTCCATCCACATCGCGGCTTAAATGAACATCGAAATGGATTGCGCTGGTTACCTGCTGCTCCGCGATTGATTCATTATGAAACATGCCCGTTTTCAAAAGTGAGTTCCGCAAAGAAAAGACTAAGTCCGGGAACGTCTTGGCATGATGCGTGAAAACAGTAAACAAGCTGGCTACTTGCGCCATCTGTATCATCCAAGCCGCCACCGGATCCGTGGCGACTTCACCTAAAATATGAACAGCCCCATCCGTTTTTTTCTGCACGTCCAGACCGGCTTGACCCGCGATTTGTTCTGTTTCCCGCAAAGTAAGCACATTGCGCTCTGGGTACAGTCGCCTTAAATGAAGCTCAAACGCCTGTTCCTGCACCCGAAGCGGGTAAAACGGATAAATCGCGCGAACCAACGCCATCAACAACGTCGTCTTTCCGGAGCCTTGCGCGCCGGTAATCGCAGTAACGCGGCCCCCCTTCATCAAATATTGGAGCAGCGTGATTGGAATATCCGCGTTGCTGTCCGTAATCAATTGGTCCAGCGAGATGGCTTCCATATCGAACTTGCGTACGAAAAAAGCCCATGATTCGGCAAACGGCGGCCGCAAAACGACAACCCTTGAGCCGTCCTTCATATGATTGACGCGGAATCCGTCCGCTTCAGTCAACGGTCCGGGCGCTTGATATTTGTAAATATTTTGGCACACTCGTTTCAGCTCGTCCTCGCTGCCGAATGAAAGGAACGCGAGCCGGATGGACTTCCCCTTGTAAAATATCCAGACGCTATCGCATGACCGAATCGGAGCTGCTGCTGTCCCTTCGGAACGATGTCGAGTTGTCTTCGTCATAACGTCTAATGGAAATGAGCGTCCGCTCTGGCTCATGGCATCCCCAGGCACTCCGTTTACTCCTCCCGAGACACCGTCTATGCGCATATCGCGTATTTCATCAATGACGGAAAAGCCTTTGTAACGCTGATACAACCGCTGCGCAACGATACGCAATCGATCTTCCGTCAGAAGCTGAATCCGTTCCTGCCTAAACGCGGCGTTCAGTTCTTCTGCCGTTACCACATAACTTGATTCCGAATCGGGCCCAGCCATCTCCGTTTTCAGCGCGTCCCATTCGTACCGTTGTATAAGTTCATGCAAAGCATTGTATTCATAACGCTTCTTATAGGAATACAGCAGCAGATCGAACTTATCTTGAGACGTCAAGCGGCTCGGGTCGTCAAAAGGAATGAGCCGCTCAACATCCTCTTGGGTGAGCTTGATGTGATTGGTTACAATATCGGCAATCCATTCTTTAATATATTCTTTGTCCGCAGGATCCCCGCTGCAGCAGCTGCGAAGCGCTTTCTTCAAGGCAAGGCGCCGCTGCATTTCTCGCTTGAATTCCTCCTCGTCAACATAAAAATCCATGACGAGTTCATTCGTCCAAGCAAGAAAGGTCTGCTTCATGACTTTGTCGAGCTTCTCCCACGACCATTCATGATGCTGCTTCGCGAAAGGCGCGGCTTGCGATGTGCGGCGCAAGCGCCAGCATAACCATACAGCACCCCCGCTAAACAGCAGCGCTATCAGCAGCATATTCCATTCAGCGGCGTTCATCCCGGCATTTCACGCCCCTTCGCGCCTGATTGGCGGTGGAATCCCGATTCATCCATGATGAATCGTGCCAGACGTTGTTGTTCCGCCATAAATAAAGATCGCTTCCCTCGCTTATGCTGCATCGATAGATGCATGAACCAAGCGAGCAGCCTTTTCTCATCGGCTGCATTGCGGTATGCAGCGGAATAAGGCATTGTGAACAAGGGCTCGCTTAGCTTGTATTGCCGCTTCACATTAGCTGAATTCAAGCGCGCAGCCGCATCGTACATCCCCAACACATAAGCTGAAGCATTCATTTGCCGCATTCGGAATACTTCCTCCAGCAATCGCCGGACCTGCGGCAGAACGATAATCGTTCCTGCGAACCCACTGCCACCGTTTGCATTGTGTATTTCTGCAGCAGCTGCATCCTGCTCATCGACATCCCACAGCACGATGTCATAACACTTGCCGGCCGTCTCCATCACTTTGGACATCAGGTCAATTCTGAGCCTGTTATCTCCCCCTTCGAAGCCGGGAATGATATCCAAACGGTTCATGACTTGCACGGCGCAGCTGACGAACAACTTGGCATCGAGCTGCCGGTGCTCGTACAAGCGAAGCAGAGAGCGCCATCCATTCGGAATCTTTAACGGTTCGTCTGCAACAGCCATCGGCATTATACTGGACGGGAACAATGCTTCCACACTCTGCCCTTTCTCCTTCATGTGGACCAGCAAGACGTTCACGTTATGGTGCCATGCAAGGGTCATCCCTGCACATGCGGTCACCGCTGTAGCCCCGCACAATCCCCTTCCGCTGGAACGGATTAACCAATGTTTACATAGCTGCATAGCGGATACGCCCTTTCTTTCCCGTCTTTAAGCAACGCCTCCATACTTTGTCGGGCAATTGACCGGTGAAGCATTCCGTTAAAGCACGCCACGCCTTCTTCGTCGAGCGCATATACGAGGCCGCTTCAAACCGGCCCTCATGCTCATGCCCCATTTGTGCGGCCCAATCCTGTTCCCCTTCCACAATGGCGATGGGCTCTCTTATCCAACGATGTGAAAAGCCGGAATGATACAGCTCGGCAATAAATGCGGCTTCCGCATCAGGTTCGACGGAACGAAGCTGAAGGGAGATAAATTCAAGCGGCTCCCCGTTATCATGAAGCTGAACCGCCTGCAGCCATTCGATATTTCTGTATAGGGCGTAGCGTTCCAACGTATGCGTCATGAACCGTATATCCGCTGCCCGCCATTGCTTCGCATTTCCAAACGCGGAACGGTCCGTATCGATGATGACATCGTCGTACAAGCTCAAATCTCCACCGTGACGCTCCAACCCTTGTTCCATATCAGCCCAATTCGTTGTATTGCACATAACGTCAATGCCGTTCCAGCTCAATATGGAAATGTGCCGTTTCTGCTGTAATCCGGTATAATACCCCAACCGCTGCGTCATCGTCGCGTCAACTAACAGCACTTTGCGCTCCAACCGGGTCAAAAAGGTTGCTAACGCTATAAGATGAATGCTTTTGTCGCATGCGCCGATAAATATTCCTTTTGCCAATCTTCTCCCTCCGTTTTTACCTTCTATTAGGAAAGGTTATTTATAAATAGTGGATGCTCGTACAGAAATTAAGGATTATTGTTATTCAACAAACTCGGATTCGGAGCTGATGTCATCTCCTCATCGGCTTCGTCAGCCGCTTCATGCGGCATCGCACCCGCGCCGTTCTTGTGGGACGCGCTTACCCTATCCCCCTCCTGCCTTGGTTCATTCCTCCCCTGCCGAGAATCAGGCGAATTGAACTCGGTTCCTCCTTCATGCTCATTAGAGGCCGGGGCAACTCCAACGAATGGAGAATTCCGCTTGGCTTCCGCCGCATTGCCGGTAAATGGGGCGTAACCCGAAACGCTGGCGGGATTGCCACCTTCCGTCCCTTCCGCCGCTATCGCTGAACCGGGAGCATGCGACGTCCTTCCGTTCCTGACTCCATCCCGCTCTGAACTGTTGGCATTCTTCTGCTTCTCCCAGCCTTTCTCCATTTGCTGCCGAACGGCTCGCGCCAAGGCGGTATCCGCCTTCTTCACGATATTGGGATTGGATGCAACCAGCTCCAGCACATCGGCATTAGCGGGATAGTTCGGCACCGCTTTCTTCTGCAGGTGAGGTTCCACATAACGGAGCGCATAAATTTGGCCACCGTTGCGATAAGCGTCAACGCAAGCGCTGGAGAACATCAATCGTTCCTGCTCATCTAACTGCATCCAGATCGTGGGCAGTTGAATCCGCATAATCGCTTTTTGCGCAAGGACGACGTAATCTGACCCATTCGGGAAGCGAATTCGGACATCCACGGCATCTCGTTCTGTTAACGACAGCGGCAATTGAATGACCCCCGTCTCAATCCACCGCATGTCATCTGCCAGCACCGCTTCCTCATACAGCATCGAGAACAAAATTGGCATCTGCGCGCTAACATCGATTTTTAATACTTTTCCGACAATATTATCCGGGTGGTTCAATCGATCTCGCGGAACGGCGTCTGCAGATACCTCGATCCTCGCGATGTCTTGCGAGCCGATTCGCTTGCCTGCCAACAGCGGCTTCTTAAACACCCAGACAGACTCCCTTTCCTTCTGCTGCTCATCTGCAAGCTTCTTCAAACGGTTGATTTCTTGTTCGTACCCCGACCTTGTCGTCTCGTTTCGGATATCGTTGTTCTTCAGAGCCCAGTAGTGATAAGCAGCAGCGAGAAGACCGGCTGCCACCGCGCCGCTTATGGCGGAAACCAACATTTGCTTCGTTCTTCGCGTCCACCGCTTCAACTCCGCCCCCCTCCTTTGCCAAATTTTCTGCCACCCATCCATCGGCTAAGCCGGTAAAGCAAGTTCGCACCTTCACCCTCAAGCTCTAAAATGCAATCCAGCCACCGGCTAGATTGTTCATCCCATGCGAAGGGACTTGCACGAACCGGAACAGACACTTCTCCGCGGCAATATTGCTTCAGGCTGCGCTTCGCGGACATTCCTTCACATGGAAAGAGATTAGCTATATACCAATGACGGAACTGCTTCGATTCGAAGAAGCTGACAATCGGATCTAATTCCATTCTTCGCCACGGCGCTTGGCTTCCAACGAGCACAGGGACTTGGGCTCGCATAAATTCGTCAATTCGTTCACCCGAACGGTAACAACCTAAATCAAGCACGATGTAATCGAATTGTCCCATTAATGCGGGCAGCCGATCCTCGCCATTTTTCCAGCAGTAGCAATGAAATCCAAACAACTTCGTCTTTTCCTTGATAGGAGTCAGTTCATATTCGCCTTCGCAATCTGCCGCTAGCGCGTTAATCGTCGTTCCACTTGCCGGATCGGCATCCACATAAGCGATTTTGCCCAGATTGCGCTTCCCAATCTGATATGCGCACATTAACGAGGCGTGGGTCGTTCCGAGGCCTGGAGCCGCTCCGAGAAAAGCAATGACGACGGTTGATTTCCCCCGGCGGAGCGTGTGGCTGGCTGATGCCTGATTCGGATATTCCTGCTTCTTGACCGGGATGTACTGCCGCAGCTCTTCCAGCAGCTCAGCCGCCTTCTGATAACGATCCTGCGGCTGCTTCGCCAGCAGCTTCATCATGACGGAATAGAACGATGCCGGGACATCGTCTTGGAGCATATGCTTCTTCAAGCTTTGCTCGCCGCGCGATGTGCCTGCCGTAAGAATATGTCCCAGCAGCGCTCCGACTCCGTACAGATCCGTTCGGGCGTCGCTCTGCCTGCCTTCATATTGCTCCGGAGCCGCGAAGCCTATCGTTCCGAGCTTCACCGTATCGTGCGCATTGGCGGTATTCACATTTCTCGCTATGCCGAAATCGATTAGCTTCACCTGGCCCTGCTTCGTAATCATAATGTTGGACGGCTTCACGTCCCGAAATATAATCGGCGGCTCCTGTTCGTGCAAATACGATAGCGCTTCGCATACCGGGATGGCGATCGCCACTATTTCCTGAAAAGACAAGGACTTCCTTCTTAATCGCTCCGCTAAAGTCTCGCCTTCAATGTACTCCATAACGAGATAGGCTCTTCCCCCCTCATCCGGCGGGAAGAAATCGACAATGAGCGGGAGATGCGGATGTCGAAGCGCAGTCAGCAGCTTCGCTTCATGTATGAGTTGACGCACATCTTGAGATACCGGCTTCGATTCCTTCACCGCCCATTGCTTCCCGCCCAATCGTTCATCACTGGCCAAATAGACGACACTCATTCCGCCTGCGCCGAGCATTCGCCCGATCCGATAACGCTCATGCAGGAGCTCCCCGGGCCGCAGATGCGCATGAAATGGTTGCAAGCAATCCCCTCCAGACAACACAAAAAGCACCCTGAAAACGAACCTCAACGGTCGTAATCAGGGTGCTTCCCTGTGTAAGCATATGTTTTGATGCTATTGTAGTAGAATCGTTCGCGCTTGTCCAGTGTTTTTCAGAAATTTATGGAATTTGCTGCTGATTCCGCAATCTTACACGGATAATTTATTCTATTAATATTTCATCATATAAAGCGTAATCTCGTCACGATTGTGGAACAACTGCTTTGCGCGCAAGATTTGCATATGCTCGCCGAACATTTCCGTTACATCCCGAATGGTCTGCAGCGGCTTCTTATGCATCAGCTTCACCGTTACAATTACCGTTCCTCCTGGAATAACGGAATCCAGCAGTTGGATCACGAGCTTAGCCGTCACTTTCGGACTCCAGCTCATATCACAGATGAGCAGATCGAATTCATGCGGCTCAAATGCGACCTCCCCTGCATTCTTGCCGTAATAGCTCAGACGGGGATGGTCCATTAAGCTTGGATGCATCTTGGCCGGATCGACAGCCGTCACATGGACCCCACGCTCTAGCAGGAGACTCGTCCATCCTCCCGGCGCCGCGCCGACATCGAGCGCATTCCGATACGCTGCGAAATCAAGCCCGAATATACGCTCTGCTTCCAACAGCTTGAATTTGGCGCGCGATACTTGACCTTCTTCGCGCTGGAAGCGGATGGCGCCGCCAGGCCAGTCAGACCCCGCTTGCGCAGGCGTCACTAGGCCGGCATACACCATGCCCTCATGAATGAATACAGAGATGATGAGATCTGGATTCTGAACGGCACCAACCGCGCCGCCCGCCTCAGCAGCTGCCTTCAATGCATCGCGCAGCGCTTTGTCCTCCGCGGCATTCGACGCGCTGGAGCGGACGTGTACGGCGACACGTGTCTGTTCAAGCGCTGCTTCCGCTTGTTCGAATAGCTTGTCTGCTAACGAGCTTGCTGAAGCGGAAAGCTCATCATTCATGGCGGATTCCTCTACAACGGCATGCACGGGTTGAATATGCCTGATGAAGATGGCCGGCTGTCTCTCCAGAAGATTCAGCACCTCATGCTCATCCGCAGGCAGCTCCATCAATGCTGTTTCACCTGACACGAGCATACGGCTTTTTAGCTGTCCGAAGCTTCTTCTCAATTCTTCCTGCGCATAAGAAATAAATCCGTGATTTGAAGTAATCACCCAATGCGAGTATGGATTAAAATGTTGTTCCAACTGTATTTGATGTAATGGCTCCAAGTAGGTTAAACCTCCAACGTTCGTTCGAATTCTTATATAAATTAATGCCGCTGCGCGTGATTATGATGAACTCGAATCCACGGGCGATCGTCCACCCAATCGACTTGAACCGGCAAATCGAAAGTTGCCGCGAGCAAATCCGGCGTCAGCACTTCGTGCTTGCGTCCCGATGCGACCATCCGTCCCTCATGCAGCAGGGCGACATGCGTAAACAGCGGCACGATTTCCTCCAAATGATGCGTGACGTAAATGACGCTCAGCTTGCGTCCGGACAGTACCCGCAAGTCCTGCAGCAGCTTTTCTCTTTCATGTAAATCCAGCCCCGAGCAAGGTTCATCCATAATGAGCAATTCCGGCTCTCCCATTAGCGCCCGCGCAAGCAAAATCTTCTTTCGTTCCCCTTGCGAGCATACGCCAAGCGGCTGATCGGCCAAGTGGCCGATATGGAGCTCTTCCAGGAGAACATGCGCTTTTGCCTTCACGTCATCAGGTATTTCCTGATAGAACCGGAGCCATGCATATGCGCCTGTCGCGACGACTTCCCACACCGGGTCGCTCAGCGTTAATTTCTCGACAAGGGACTGACTGATATACCCGATTTGCTTGCGAACTTCCCGTACGTCACAGCGACCATATGTATGTCCAAGCACCTCGACCGTTCCTTTGGAAGGAAACTGGTATGCCGTAATCAATTCAAGCAGCGTCGTCTTGCCCGAACCGTTGCGGCCGAGCAGCACCCAATGATCGCCTTGCTCCATGGTCCAATTCACATCATTCAGAATAACACGTTCCTCGCGTTGAAACCAAATATTGCGGAGATTAACCATTTGTTTCCCAACCTCTCAATCGTTCATATAGTGCGTTTGAACAACCTCATAAAGATAGGATACCGAATGAAAAGCATAAATTTTGCTTGGCTCTTTACCGGCATCAACGTGCTCTCGACTCCACACCAATAAGCATGGCACGCTTTCAATTTGATATGCGCGAACCAGTTCTGGGACATATTGAATAGGCACGGAGGCAATTGTCACTTGCGGGCAAGTCTGTTCGACGATATGCAGCATACGCTCTGCAAGCCGGCACGTTCCGCACAATGGACTGTGCACATATAAAGCATTCCACAGCATATTGGAATGCTTCCCTGCATTATCCGATAGAATGTGTCGGCACTCCGCCGCAGTCAGCGCAATCATTGCTTGTCTCGTTTCACACGTGCCATAACATCAGGAGACATCGGCCCATTGATCAGCGCAACTTGTTCCGGTTTATTTTCATACAGCATTTGGTACATTTGCTGTCTTCCGATCGCGCTCGACGTGTGCAAATAGATTTCCTGCTTCGGATATAATCTCCGCCGCACTATCTCGCTGACAAGCTCCGTACCAGTCGGTTCGCCCATGCCCAAATCATGATCCAATGATAAAATGCCGACTTCCTCATGCTCTAATAAAAGCAGACATTCCACCATATTGCGGGCGAGCACAAATCCGTCCGGACAGCGACGCCAATCATCCAAATAAACATGTATCATCGTTTACGTTCACTCCCTCCGCCCCAATCCTTGCCGCAGCATTTCCCATTCCGAGTCGTGCCGGCCGTTCCCATCGCCGGGCGTCTCTAATATAAACATTTTCCCTTGCAATTCGTCTGCTGACAGCAGCCGCTCGAACGCCTCCATACCGATGCAGCCTTGCCCCACATTGGCATGCCGATCTCTGCGCGAAGCGTAGCCGTCTCGTGAATCATTCAAATGAACGGCGTGAACGTGTGACCAGTAATCAAGGGCGCTTCCGTTAGAGAGCAGCGTTTTTGTCTCTGCCGGATTCCACAAGCCGCTCGCAAACGCATGGCAAGTGTCAAAGCAAAAGCCGACAGATGCCGGCCGGCTGCTTAGCTTGCGAATCTGCACAAGCTCTTCCAACGCAACTCCCATGCCGCCATGGTTGCCCGCCTGGTTCTCAATCAGCAGCAGCGCTTGACCGGACCAGACGTTCAATACGGTATTCACCGTACGGATAATATTTTCGTACCCCCGCAGCACGGCCTTATCCATGCCAGTCCGGCTGCCTTTGTATGCGCCGAAATGAACCACGGCCCCTACAGATCCGCAAGCTTCCGCAATCATGAGATCATTCAACAGCGACTGTACCGTGGCCCGAAACAGCTCGGGAGCCTCATCGGCATCAACGGCCAGATTGGTTGGATACGGCGTGTGTGCCACAGATCTGATGTTGTATTTTTCTCCATAACTTCGGGCGGCCAGAGCGTCAGCTTCAAATCCTGTCTTAACGGATAAGCTTCGCGGATTTTTGCTGAAATATTGATAACAGCCCAGCCCTGCTTGTTCTTGTAATTGAATCGCCTGCTGAGACGCCTGTGCGTATCCTCCCCGCAATGATAAGTGACAACCGTAGCACAGAGCGGCGGAACCGTTGTTGATTCCGCTATTGTTCATGCGCAGGAATTTCCGGTTGGCACTGCGGACAATAATAGGCAGGACGGCGCTGAATCAGCATTTCCTGTATCAATGTGCCGCAGCACGGACAAGGTTCCCCCGCCTTGCCATGTATCGATTTGTCCGGCGCTTCCCCATCGTTTTGCATGTCATCAGCCAGACCATGTATGCTCACCGTCCCATTTCCCCCCTGTTCGATCGCTGCTTGCAGCACATTCACCATGGCGTGGTACAGGCGGTTCCAATCCTCATCCTGAAGCTGATCCGTACGGATGGACGGACGCAACCCTGCCGCAAAAGCAATGTCATCGGCAAAACGGCTGTCGATGCCGACGATGATATTCGGGTTCATTATTGCCGTTTTTAATGTGGAGCGGCGCTTCGCAAAGAGCTTTTTGTATCGCTCTGGCGTTAATTGACGTGACAAAGGGTCGGGACCATGATCTTTTTGCTGTTCATCCAGCTCTTTAGCGGTAAGCCACAGGAATTGACCTGTGCGCGCGCCATGAATCGTTACGATCGCATTATCGGCAGTAAGCGACAATTGCGCTTTCCGATTGCCTTCTGCGGCCGTGCCTGGGTCTGGCTGCGCTTCATCGTAACGCTGCTCCATGTGCATATGGCTTCCTTGAGATGCGCGAAGCAGCAAACGCCGGCCATCGTCCAAATGAAATATCAAATCCGTTCCTCGACGTTCAACGTACAGGATTTGACGGCCAATCACACCGTCCTTCAAAGCGTCAAGCGTTGTATTTAACCAAGATTCCCGCTGTACGTCCAGATCGCGTATGCGCTGACCAACCACATGCTGTTCCAGCTTCTTGCGGTACCCTTCGATTTCCGGAATTTCCGGCATCGAGCATCTTCCTTCCTGTTCACATGATGATATATATCGTGAATTATTGTTCGTTCACCGCATCGATGAACCATCGGCGCATTTCCTCCATGTCGTGACAGACGACATCCGGGGTTACACCGGAGCGCGCTTTGTATTCATCGAGATTGGATGGTGTCGTTAATCCGGTAAAGACGAGGGCTGTGCGGCAGCCGGCATTGACTCCCGCAAGCATATCCGTCATCATGTTATCACCAACGACAATGGCATCGGCCGGTTTGCATCGCATTCGCTCCAGCGCCACTCTCATAATTAACTCGCTCGGCTTCCCGATAATAACCGGTTCCACGCCTGTAGCGGCTTGCACGGCAGCGCCGATCGTGCCGGCTCCCGGGGAGAACCCCTTATCGGATGGCAGCATAAGGTCAGGATTGGTCAATATCGAAACTGCACCGTTGCGGATAGCGCCGGATACGGCTTCGAGCTTGGCGTATGAGAACTGACGGTCTATTCCTTGCACGACGACACCGATACTTTCGTCCAACACTTCATTCACGTCATCTGTCCATCGAATACCGGCTTCGGTTAATGCTTGCTGCAATCCTTGCTCTCCTACCATAAATACAAGTTTATCCGAATGTTTCATCTGAATATACGATGCAGCAGCTTGAGCAGACGTGAGAACATCTTGAGGATTTGCAGGTATGCCAAACCCTTGCAGCAGCTTGGCCACATCTTCTGGCGTGCGAGAAGAGTTATTCGTCACGAACAGATAAGGAACTTGGAGCTCCTGCAGCGTGGCAATCAATCGATCCGCGCCCTCCACCTTCGCGGAACCGTGGTACATCGTCCCGTCCAAATCGATAAATGCACAAATACTGTGATGGTTACGATTGTTCATAAATGACAGCACTATCCTTTCTTGCCCATGTTGACCTGCTTGGCCGTAGAAGACTGAATGACATGATCAACCCAACGCTCAACGGCGTAGCCATCCGCAAGCGACGGCGCCAAATCCAGCCAACGTCCGTCGCCGGACAGACGCAAAACAAAGTGATGCAGCGCACCGAAATGACAATCTTGAAAAATTCCCATCGTCGCCTTCTCGTCTGGCAGCAAGTACAGGCTGTCCGGTTCCGGCGTCGCCTGCATGCTGCCGTTCAAAAGATGGAGTGTCGGCTTCTTGTCGCGTTCCAAGTCACAGGTGATGCTGCCTTTCGAGCCGACGATATCGATTCGGAACGCATCGGCACCGTAAGCGATGCGCGACACTTCCACGAGACCGCGCACGCCCTCTTCCGTCCGGAAGTTCATAACCGCCCAATCATCGACATGCACGTCCACCCGTTCTTCCGAACCAGCCGCTTTCATACGGCTTGGGATGAACGTTTCCGTGTGTCCTTCGATATGGGCGAATTCGCCGAACCAATGACGAACTAAATCGAGCGCGTGCACGCCGATATCGGTAATGGCTCCTCCTCCGGACAATGTATCGCTCAACCGCCAGCTGTATGGTCTATTTTCATTTAAATATCCCGAACGCATATACGCCATCTTACACTGCAGCACATCACCGATAATGCCTTCCAGCAGCCAAGCGCGAATGCGCATCACTGCCGGATGATAGCGGTATACAAACGCAAGCTGCTGCGGATATTGCGGCGGCACTTCTTGCAATAACGCTTCCGTAGCCTGCGCGCTCTCCGTTACCGGCTTCTCGCAATAGATCGCCTTGTTATGCTCCATCGCCATCCGGACCTGTTCGGCATGCAGCGCGTTCGGCGTGCAGATGCTCACCACATCCGTGCCCGCTTGCTGCAACGCCTCTTCCAAGGAAGTTGTCACATGTGTAAATCCGATCTGGGCGGCTCGCGCTTCGACTTGTTCGGGTCTTCGCGTGACGAGTGATGACAGCACAGGTGTGACAGGCAGTGATTTGATAATCGGCATCGTACGCAAGGCAACCATATGCGTCTTCGCAATTGTGCCGAATCCGACTACGGAAAATCCAAGTGTGTTCATACAAGGAGCCACCTTTCTTTTTCCCTGAACATTTATGTGGACGCATTTTGGGAAATGCTTAACTTTGATCCATTGTAAAGAACCGTTTCCGCGCTTGCAACACTTGTTATCATTACGCGGTTGCGCACAATAAGTCATTTTCTCGTTTCGACGCCGTGCGACGACAGCTGTCGTCGAAATGAAGGTTCTGCGCGCCATTCCGCGTCGGTCGACGAAGGTTTTGTCAAGTCCTGCGCTTTCCCGGGAAACTATTTAAGAGAAATAAAAAAAACGGATCGCTCCGTTTCCGCTTGAATCCCCTACACATAGGGCGGCTCCCATCCTTTCTTGCTCCATCCCAGCTTCGTCTTCACGACATTCAACTGTTTGTCGAGCTCGACTTCCACGCCGAACGGCAGCCCGCGCCGATGCCAGAAGCGAACGTCATTCCACACGACTCTATATCCGTCTTTCCACTGCTGAGCCTGCACCACGATACGTTCGGCGAATCCGTGAAAAGCTCTGACTCCATCCGTTTCCAGAGTGCGCTCAATGATTGGATTCAAAGAGAACGATTTCTCGTAGCGGGCATGACAATCAAAACGAAGCGGCGTGCGCATGGGAAATGGAGCAGCTTGAGTTACCCATCCGGTCAAATAGCAATCTTCCGTCTCCACAACATATTGCCATCGGCATAGGCTAAGTTCGGGAACCAGCTGATGATGCGCCGCATCAGGGAATTGCTGCCGGAGAAGCCGCAGCACCTTGGAGCACGTCCGCCAACGCCAGAATATATAAAGCAAGGACAATGCGTAAGCTGCTACAAATAACGATGAAGCTTCTTGTCTGTCAAGCCACCACCAACTGCTCAACACAGCCGCGTGGATGCCAAACAGAACGGGATCGAACAGACAGAGCACATCTCTATGCAGCCACCTTGAAGTGAAGGGAAGTCCGGCCTGAACGCCATACGCATTTAACCAGTCCAAACCTATGTGGAGCATCACCGCGATGAACGACCACATAGCGACAATCGGCCAGTATTCCCATACATGAAATAGAGATGACAACGGAAGCGAAATGACAAACGGCCATACGAACCAGGCAGGAACGGCATGGGTCAAGCCCCGATGATACCTTAAATACGCCGCATAGCCCCGCAGCCTCGTAATGGTGTCAAAGTCTGGCGCATGCGAGCCGATGAGCGTCGCAGCCAAAACTGCACCGAATAGCTGCGGTTGTTCCGCGATTTGAGGATGCAAGCATGCGGCGCCAGCCAATGTAGCTCCGAACAATAAGTGACTTGCGGTATCCATTCTATTTTCCTCCTCGTCTCTTCTGGTATCCAGAATCGGTGACTCCTTGGATAAGAAGAGGGTACCGCACAATCGTTATCAGAAAGTTGGAACTATATTAAGTTGTTGTAATGATCGCATGTTCATCGGCCAACACCGTATTCGGGAACACTTCCCGCGCCTCGCCAAGCAGCTCCTCCATCACTTCGTCTTCTTTGTAGCGTGAACTGAAATGTGTCAGCGCAAGCTTCTTCGCCTGGGCAGTCTTGGCGGCGGTTGCGGCTTGCTTTGCTGTACTGTGGCCAAAATCATGGGCATTCTCCTTCTTACCCTCCAAGAAGGTAGCCTCATGAACAAGTAAATCCACATTGCGCGCCAGCCGTACGATGTTGTCGCATGGCCGGGTATCACCCAATATCGCGACAGAACGTCCAGGAATCGGCGCGCCTACTACTGAAGCGGCGAACACAAGCTCCCCGTTCGGCAGCTCGATATCTTCTCCCCGCTTCAGCTTGCCGTACATCGGTCCAGGCGGAATGCCTTTCTGTTGCAGCAGTTCGAACTTAAGCTTGCCCGGGCGATCCTTCTCCTGTACGCGATAGCCGTAGGAAAGAATACGATGCTCAAGCGGCAGAGCGGTCACCGTAAATTGATCATCCGACCAAATTATGCCCGGTTCAATTTCTTTAATGCGCAGTTCATAAGGCAGCTGTGTTTCGCTTACGGCAAATACAGTATGTATGAATTTCTTCAACCCTTTCGGGCCAAATACGGTCAGTGGCGTGACTCCACCCTGATAAGCCCGGCTTGACAACAATCCAGGGAGGCCGAATAGATGATCGCCATGCAAATGGGTAATGAAAATGAATTCGCATTTGCCCAGCTTGAGCGGACTGCGGAGAACTTGATGCTGCGTCCCTTCTCCACAATCAAACATCCAGAACGAGCCTCGCTCTTCGTAGAGCCGCAGCGCCATACTGCTGACATTCCGGCGCGTCGTCGGCATACCTGCGCCTGTTCCCAAGAAATAAATATCCATGTCTCCTTGCACCTCCTTATGTAGCTTCATGAATATTAAACTACATTAATAATGTTGTTTTGTCATTATTTCTTTAATCTCAGCATCATTGATGAAAAAAGCCTCCGCACCACCATGTAATGGCAATACGGAGCTTTCTGCTAAACTGTCTTTTGCTATCTTCTACTATTATGCTTTATCCACGTTAAAATATTGCCCCTGAGGATGGGCGAACACCATTGCGGTTACCGAAGCTTCCGGTTCCATCATAAAACCTTCCGTCAGCTGCACTCCGATGTCCTCCGGCTGCATCAAGCGGAAAAGCGGCTCTTGGTCCTCCAGATTCGGACAGGCCGGATAACCGAAGGATACACGCACTCCCTGATATCTCGCTCCGAATCTTTCCTTCATCGTCATCTCTTCCGGGTCCGGAATGCCCCATACTTCGCGCATCATGTGGTGAATGCGTTCCGCCAGCCCTTCGGCCAGCTCCAAGGCGACAGCCTGCAGCGCATGCAGACGCAAATACTGTCCTTGCTTTTTCCATTCCTCCGCGCGCTCTCGCACATTTTTGCCAGCGGTGACGACGAGGAATCCGACATAGTCCATTGTACCGCTGTCTTTGGTTCGCAGAAAGTCGGCTAAGCATAAGTACGGCTCCACCTGTTGCCGCGGGAATGTAAAGGTGTGCAAAACTTCATTATGATTTTCCGGATTATAAATATGGATGGAGTCTCCTTCAGATTGCGCCGGGAAGAAGCGGTACATCGCATTCGCCTGCAGCACGCCTTCCTGAGCCCCTTCAACCAATATTTGATCGACCGTACCCTTCAGCCCCACGGTCTTCGGATCTTGTTCCCGCAGACACTGCTCCACAGATCCTTTCAGACCAAGGTGGTGTCCGAGCAGCATCTGCATGTTCACGTATGGAACGACTTGTGGAATCGGTATATTCCGCAGCACGTGCCGCTCCAAATCGGGCGGGAGATACACGGGTGCTTCCTTGACGGCCGAACGAACCGCACGCGTCAACTTTGGCAGCTTCGCTTGCTCTTCCTCTTCACGCGCCAGCCGTTCCTTATGCGCACGCAATTCGCTCACGAGCCGCTGCCGTTCAGTGTCGTCCATCAGCTTGTTGGCCAAGTCCAGACCTTCCATCGCATCCTTCGCATACAGCACAAGGCCATCGTATTCAGGACTGATGCGGTTTTTGGTAAATTTACGAGTTAACGCGGCTCCCCCGACCATAATCGGGACATCGATGCCCGCGTTGCGCAAATCTTGAGCCGTAATGACCATCTGCTGAGCCGACTTCACAAGCAGACCGGACAACCCAATCGCATCCGGCTTCTCCTTGCGATACGCTTCAATCAATTGTTCCGGCGGTACTTTGATGCCTAAGTTGACGATGTTATATCCATTGTTCGCAAGAATAATCTCCACCAGGTTTTTCCCGATATCATGCACATCGCCCTTGACTGTCGCCAGCAAAATCTTTCCTTTGACGGCTGACTCGTTCTTCTCCATATACGGCTCGAGGAAGGAGACCGATGCTTTCATCACTTCCGCGCTCTGCAGAACCTCGGCAACGATAAGTTCATTGTTGTTGAACAACCGGCCGACTTCCTCCATCCCCTTCATTAGCGGGCCGTTAATGATTTCAAGCGAGCTATATTTACTTAACGCCTCGGTTAAGTCGGGAATAAGGCCTTCCTTCGTCCCCTCCACCACGTAGGCAGCAAGACGCTCTTCGAGCGGCAAATTGTTCGTCTTCTCTTTTTTCTCCACCTTGCGGTTGCGGAATGCCGCTACGAAGGCAGCCAGCGTGTCGTCATTCGTCTCATATAAGAGCGCTTCTGCCAGCTTGCGTTCATGCTCCGGGATCGAGGCGTACCGTTCCACTTTTTCCGTGTTCACGATGGCGTAGTCTAGCCCCGCACGCGTGCATTCATATAAGAAAACGGAGTTCAGCACTTCACGGCCGGCTTCCGGCAACCCGAATGACACGTTGCTGACACCAAGAATTGTCTGGCAACGCGGCAGCGCTTGCTTTATAAGCCGAATGCCATCAATCGTTTCTTTGGCCGAACCGATATATTGCTCGTCACCGGTACCTACCGGGAATACCAACGGGTCGAAAATAATATCTTCCGGCTGCATCCCGAAGTCATTCACCAATATGTCATAAGACCGCTTTGCCACTTCCAATTTGTCCTCGCGCGTAATGGCTTGACCTCGTTCGTCGATCGTCCCGACAACAAGAGCAGCGCCATAGAGATGCACGAGCGGCACGACCTGCTCGAATTTATCCAGCCCGTCCTCTAAGTTGACGGAGTTAATAATAGCTTTGCCCTGCGTGTGCTTCAAGGCGAGCTCTAGCACCTTCGAGTCAGTCGTATCGATGACGAGCGGCACTTTCACCTTCTTTACAACTTCTTGCAGGAAGCTCTCCATATCGAGGGCTTCATCGCGGTCAGGGTCCTGCACACAGACATCAATGACGTGTGCGCCGCTCTTCACCTGAGCCCGGGCAATTTCCGCCGCCTCTTCGATTTTGCCTTCGGCGATCAAGCGCTTGAACTTGCGTGAACCAAGTACATTCGTGCGCTCTCCCACCATATATGGACGTCCTTCATTTTCGATATAGACGGTATCGATACCCGAGACTGCCGGTGGATGCTCGCCATAGTTCTTGCGAGGCTGATGCTGGCTAAGCACTTCAGACAACGCTCGAATATGATCGGGCGTCGTGCCGCAGCATCCGCCAGCAATGTTCAGCCAGCCCTGCTCAGCAAACGAGGCAATCTTCCGCGCCAACGTATCCGGCGACTCGTGATATTGTCCATTCTCGTCAGGCAGACCTGCGTTAGGATAACAGCTTACGGCGGACTTCGATATCGATGCCAATGTGCGTAAATGGTCGCGCATAAATTCTGGACCTGTCGCACAATTCAGACCAATCGAAATCGGCTTCAAATGCTCCAATGATATATAGAATGATTCAATGTTCTGACCAGCGAGCGTCGTCCCCATCGGTTCAATCGTGCCGGAAATCATCAACGGCAATGTGATGCCCGTCGTTTCAAAGGCCCGTTGAATCGCTATGGAGCCCGCTTTTACATTAAGTGTGTCTTGGGAAGTTTCCAGCAGCAGCGCATCTACTCCAGCTTCAATAAGCGCTACGGCCTCTTCAAAATAACTGTCAATCAACAAATCGAACGTGATGCCGCCGGTCACCGACAACGTCTTGGTTGTAGGCCCCATAGCACCAGCAACATAGCGCGGCCATTCCGGTGTGCTATATTTAGCCGCAGCTTCCACTGCGAGCTTCGCTGCCGTCAGGTTCAACTCGCGGGCCCGGTCTTGAAGATCGTATTCGGCTAACACGACGCTAGTCGCTCCGAATGTGTTCGTCTCCAAAATATCGGCGCCTGCTTCGAGGTATTGTTCGTGTATTCGTGAAATAACATCAGGACGAGTCAGCACGAGCATTTCGTTGCAACCATCTAAATGCTCGCCCCCGAAATCATCCGGAGTTAAGTCTGCCTGTTGGATCATCGTCCCCATGGCACCATCTAAAATGAGAATTCTGTCTTGGAGCCGTTCTTGTAAAGTTGGTTTCCTCATCCCTCTGCCCACCCTCTATCTAAACGTTAGAACCTAGTTTAACAGATGTGAACCAATTAGGAAAGGCTCGCATGTCCTCCATTGTAAAATGTTTCTTGCCCATTCATTTCCTCTGTACTATAATACGAAATAATAAATCTTGGCAGGGAAACGAGGGATTGGCATGGCACAGATTCGCATCCGAAACACGAACGAATTGGTCACCGGAGAAGAGAACGTTCGCTCTTTCTTAACCGTTCAAGGCGTTTTATATGAGCATTGGGATCCTAACAAACTGGACGAGCCACTTCGCGATAAATTTGTGCTGACCGATGAGGAGAAGCTAGCCATTTTACGCACATATGAAGCAGAAATCCGCGATTTGGCCGAGCGGAGAGGTTATCGGACTTGGGATTTGATTTCTCTGTCTGATGCTACGCCCAATATTGAGGATTTGTTGAAGAAGTTCGAACAGCTTCATACGCATACTGAAGACGAAGTGCGGGCCATTACGGCTGGTAATGGCATCTTTATCATTAAAGGCAGCGACGATATAGGTTATATGGACGTCATCCTAGAGGCAGGAGATGTTATTTCTGTCCCGGAAAGCAAACCGCATTACTTTACACTCATGGAGAACCGGAAAATCGTTGCGGTACGTTTATTTATAGAAACCGAAGGCTGGATTGCCCATCCGTTTGAAGATGATACATTTCAGAAAGCACAGTGAAGTCAAGAATAGAAAAGCGGTCCGCCTTGTTTAAGGCAGACCGCTTTTTATATTACAAGCAAGAGTACAGCCTCCCACACAGGGTTAGACTGCATTTGAAATTATGTACGTTTGATGAGCTGCATCTTTTGTTTTCAGCGCTATTTTACCTCGAATGCCTTCTTAGGCATCGAGTGCATATCTCGCGCCGTCACGTGGGAAATCACATTGTAGGTTCCTGGCTTATCAAATATATGCTCCATTTGATAGGTGCCATCCTCCTTTAACTTCCCTTCCGACTTTTGATGCTGCTCTTCGCCTTCCATCCAGTACTCAAATTCAACTTTATCCGCATCATCCACCGCTTTGTCGCTTTGCGTCACGCGCGCGGAAATGACGACCGGTTCGTTGGCCTTAATCTCATCAGGAACTTTCAATTCCACATTGATCATATCAGGTATCGAGCCGTCGGCATTGGCAGCGCCATGCTCACCATGTCCTTCGTGCATCGCACCGGCTGGTTTCTCAGCATGTTGATCATGATCGCCGCCATTGCCGCACCCTGCTGCAAACATGGCAGCGAGGCCCAATGCGAGAGCTGCTTTTTTCCACATCAATTCATTCACTCCTTCAGTCCATTCCAAATTGTCTTGTATCATTATAGACAACTTTACCCATATCGGGATGACTCAATAGAGCTATTTCGGGCCACATTGTGTGACGAAACAATGACATTTGTCACATTTTACATTATTACGCCTTTAATAATGTTAAAAAAAGCCTGCGACGCTCGCAGACTTCATTTACGGACAATGAGATACTATTACGGTTTCATCGAGTCAATCTGATCGATTATGGCAAATAACTGAGATAGATCAGAGATTTCATATTCGGGATGGATGTCGCCGGAGAGTTCCAACCCTTTTCGGTTAAGCCAAGCATGATGCATACCGACATTATGTGCGCCTTGTATATCAGTCGTCAGTTTATCGCCAACCATGAGCCCTTCACTTGGCTCAATATTCAACAGCGACATGGCATGTTGAAATAAGCTAATTGCCGGTTTTCCTTCCGGATAGTTGCCGGATATGACAATGTGATCGAAAAAAGGAATCAAGTCAGGCACACCATCCAGCTTCTCCTGCTGCAAGTCGGGCGACCCGTTCGTGAGCAGCAGCAGCGGATAGCGCGTTTTCAACTTGCTTAGCACCTCGTATGTTTCCTCATATACATAAGATCTGGAACGGCGTTCATTCATGAACCGCTCAGCCAATTCAGCACCCAGGACCTCGTCTTCCACTCTCATTGCTTGCAAGCCGCGGGTCCAAGCCGACTGGCGGTACATCGGGGCCAGTTGCTGCAGCATGCGAAATTCCTGATGCTCGCCACCGGTAAAATGTCCCCATAAAGCTTCAAACGGATTAATGCCGATATTTTGTGTGAAGGAATATGTACCATAAGAAGCATATAAATCGCGCGCCGCTTGCCGTACTTCTGCTTCCAACCGCTCCGGGTTCGCTCCCGTCTTGGACTGGGCATATTGGCATGTGGCCGCGAACGCCTCCTCCACGCACCGTTCGTCCCATAATAACGTATCATCTAAATCAAACAGAACTGCTTGAATGGACATATCGGACTCCCTCTTTTACTATGGCGTTTTGAAAATCCTCTTTTTATCGCATCATTTATTTAACCGAGCCGATTGCTTTCGCATCTTCTGCGAACTCAATACGATGCTGCTGTGCAAAGAGACGCAACCGCTCAGCCATCGCGTTCGTATCATAACGATTCATCGTGCGCGAAAAGACCCAGCTGGATCCCTTTCTGCTATGTTCAATAACGACATAACCAGGCTGTGTCACAATCTTCGTTATCTCCTGAGCCGGCAACGTCCGAATGCGGTTCCACTTAATGGTGGACAGTTCATCTTGGCCAACCCGGAGGAACGGCCGTCTCAGGAAGAGGATAATACCCAACCCCAAATAACAAAAGACAGTTACCCAATACAACGTTGGCGACTGCATATCCGTCACTGCTCCGCCAAGAAAGGCGTAGATGACTGTAAATCCGATGAGCACCATCGGCAGGATATAACTGCGGCCCTTAAATTCTTTATAGGCGACGGTGCTGGTCGACATCATTGCTTTCCCTTGCTTCTTGCGCTGCTTGTTCAGTTGCGCGCTGTTACGGCGCACCTTGCGTTCCCAACTGCGAGACATGAATGTTAGCCCCCTATACACGAGACGTTGATGAATCTGTAAACTGATGGAACTTGAATTAATAATCTATATCTTGCCGGACATGATCCGGTATTTATACCGCTTTGTTCTATTGCGTTAATGGACAAGCCCGCCGGAACCGCCCTTTTCATCCAATTGCTCTTCATCTTCAACAAAGCGAATCGTGTCCAAATGGTTACGCACTTGCTTCCGGAATAAAGCCAAATATTGTTCTCGCAGGCGCGCGCGTTCCGCCAACTCCTCCTCATTCAAGCCTTCGGTCTTCTGCTTGCGGGCAAGCTCGTTTATCCGTGCGATCAACAGATCGATATTCATTGTCGTACCTCCATGTAATCTAAGCATATCTTCTACTTTGACATGGCAGGTCAAGCTTGTCAAGCAAGCGCTTCGACTGCAATCCGCATCAAGAGTGCAAATAAAATGGCACAGAAAAGAGACCCTAATTGGGTCTCCCCCTAATCTATATCAATTGATGAGTGAAATCATACTATTATCACATGTCAATCATGAAGAATCTCCTGCATCACGGTTATATATGCAACCGTCTCACATCAAGCACCTTGGTTGTATCAAAAGCAGAAAACGGATTCCATTACTCCATATCAAGCGGCACAAATAGAACATCACCCGCCAACAACGTGTGACCCTCCATATCATTCAATACGATGATTTCATATATATATTGACGAATATCCATATGTTCTGGTTTGTAAGCAGCAGCAATAGCCCATAAGGAATCACCTGGTTGAACAAGCACTCGTTCCACGGCACTCTCCGTCGCCGCCGGTTCTTGTGCATCATCCCCCCATGCTTGTACAATACTGCCGCAAGTGACGAAAAAGAGAGCGATCGTAAAAACGATAAGACGAAGGCGACGTATATGGTGTGAACGACGCTGCTTTCCTTTACCCTCGCTGGCAGTAGTCGATACATTATAAATTGAACGATAAGTTGTATACATCATCTATCTCATCTCCCCAAACACTTGTTCTATTGCGTTTGCACATAATTTAACACGAACACTTGTTTGAGTCAATATATTTTTGGAACATTCGTTCCCATCTGATTCGTCCGTGCCCCTTCATAATTGGCGCCCTATTCAAAAGAAAGCTTAAAATACGCGAGTTTATGCATTTTTCTTAGAACTTATGTTTGTACGAACGGAGGTTCTATGGTATAATTTTGACAAAAGAGTATTCATTGGAGTTGATACCCTTGTCTAAAATATCCAGTCGTCAACAAGCGATTCTTGATTTTATACGCAATGAAGTTCGTGCTAAAGGTTATCCCCCATCGGTTCGCGAGATTGGCGAAGCGGTCGGCTTAGCCTCCAGTTCTACAGTGCACGGCCATCTTGATCGCCTTGAGAAGAAAGGCTTCATTCGCCGCGACCCGACGAAGCCGCGCGCAATTGAACTGCTCAGCCATGAACAATCCGAGCGTAATGAGTTCACCCACACTGTCGCAAGAATTCCGGTCGTCGGCAAAGTAACGGCAGGTGCACCGATTACGGCTACCGAGAATATCGAAGATTACTTCCCGTTACCTATGCACATGGTCGGGGACGACGAAAATGTCTTTATGTTATCCGTTATAGGCGACAGCATGATCGAAGCCGGAATACATAACGGCGATTATGTCATTGTTCGCCAGCAGCAGACTGCTAACAACGGAGACATCGTCGTGGCGATGACAGAAGACGATGAGGCAACGGTCAAGACATTCTATCGCGAGAAAGACCACATCCGCCTGCAGCCTGAGAATCCGACATACGAACCCATTCGTCTGCAGCACGTTACGATTTTGGGTAAGGTAATCGGTTTGTTCCGGGATTTTCATTAGCAAAACACAGCCCTTGGTTCTCCTTTCAGGCGAATTATCGGCTGTGTTTTTAATTTTCATTGTTTTTACGCTGATCTTCCCTTTCTTGCCGGCTGCCATGACAATATGCGATCCATCTTGAACGGACGCCATCCACTTGAACGCAAGCAAGTTGCGTGAACGGTGCCATCCTTGATCTTGTGAATGATAATGCGGCGCTTCGTGATATCGCCATGTCTGTCTTCATATATGATCTCAACTGCTTGACCAATGAAATGTTCAAGACGCATGTCATTTCACCCCCCGATTCAGAACGTTTGTTCTTATTATATGCGATTCTCCGTTCTGCCTCCAATAGTAAAAGCAACCAGATTCCCTGCTTTTGTTTTGGGCATAAGAAAAGGCATCCCGAGGGATGCCTTCACACTGAAACTCATTTTTCTTCTATTATATATGCTGTCCAGCCAAATTTATTTTGCACTAACTGTTGGCCGCGCTCAGCGTCTCCCCTTGTAGCAAAGGTCCCTGTTTTAAGACGCAGACCATTCCCCGTTCTTCTTTTATTGAATATATTACATATTAGTTCCGCTATGATTTCACATTGGACCAGTGTACAGGGTCTTTAGAGACCGGCATGAGATGATACACCCCATACGTTGCACCCACTTTTACAAGATCATCGTAATTGGAAATAGTAATAGATGTTCCATCCGCTTTTTTTATAGTCGTCTTCTTGGTAACCGGCGAGTTCATATCAATTGCGTTTCCACGGATATGATCTGAATCAAGTGCGGGGGCTGCCACAATGCTGTATGCGGCAACCATTTCAGCAGCGGCTTTTTTGGATTTGGTATATTTACTGTCATCATTTGGGTGCACCCATTGAATATTGACACCGCTCATTGAAGGAACGTCTTTAGGACTGATTTGCCCTTTGCTAATTTTGTATGAATAATGCATAAGATATGCCCGTTCTTTTGGTCTTAACGTAGAAGTTACTGTAACCGTAATATTGGCATCCTTCATCGCTTTAATAAACTTCTCAACTTTCGGTCTGAATCCACTGCTCAAATCACTAACATTTGCGGAATTAGGAAATTCCTGAACCCATCTCTTCCCGCTTACACCACTGTAAGAAGAAGACGCTCCAAAAGCTGTTGCAGGCACGACAAGGGACAAAGTAAGAATCAGCATTACAGCAACTTTAAATAGCTTCATATAATACCTCCTAAAATATTGTTATTTTTTACCTAATTCAAATATACCAAATTTTCTCTATTATTGATATACTTTTTAAAAATTTAATATATCTGAAATCCAAAAAGAAGAGCCTCAGATTTGTCCTGCGGCTCTTCATAAACCTGCATGTAACATGAATGAGAAAAAGCACCACTGTGGGTGCTAAAGTAAAACATTATCTATACGACCAAAACTCATTTTTCCAACGTAGGATCTACAAGATAAATACTATATACATCTGATGGATCATGGAAAACTTTCGCTTCGATTACAAAAAAGAGTGTAGCAACTGCAGGAATATATAAGTTTGGAATATAACGTACTTTACCGTCTTCAACTGCGTATAGTTTGGTGGTTTCCGTCCCATCTTTGTAACGAATTATAATACCTAAATCATAATTTCCTTCACCAGTCTTATAAAGCAATAAATTTATCACCTTATTTTGTCCTGCCGTATTTGTCCACTTATACCAATCGACATCCGTGCTGTTCGTTAATGACATGGAACAAAATAGTCGCTGAATAATCAGCGACTCCATCAAAAGTCAAGGACTAATTACAAATGCATCGAAATTGATCGGAAACTCAGATTTATTAATATAGTACATACTATATGTCCCAGGAGATAATGTAGCAGGGCCATTGTAAAACTCACCATTTACAATGACGGGCACGAATGAGCCGGTGCTATTGTTTTGTAAAATGTAGTGTGCGGAAATAGGCTTCCCTTTATCTGAATCATTAGCAGGATGTTGGAAAACTCGAAATGTCACCGTGTGTTGAAAGTTGAGCGTGAATGTCCCGCCTACTTTTGTCATATTTCCCTCTTTGTAAAGATTTCGATGCCAAAAAGTATAGATCACACTCTCTGCAGTACTTTCTTTTTGGGAAACAGTTGAGATCTGATTGTGAGTCTCAGCAGGGTTAGTCTGCGCAAAAGCGGTCTGAGAAATTGCAGCAACACTTGAAGCTACCAATAACAAAGCTAAAATCTTTTTCAACTCCACTCACTCCTCTGAAATGAAAATGATTTCCTTTACCTGTATCAAGATATTAAATTAATTTGATTGTTATTCCTTTTATAAAAATAATTTACAAAATCATACTTTTCCTTGTATAGAACCCTGTTTATCTTATCCAATGATGAAAAATGCCACCGGTTATTGGACGGCTTAGTTTTCTATTGCTATGGAGCTGCCCTTTATGATAAAGTGGCCAGCAACCATTTTAAGCATATTATTCAAATTAGAACATATGGATAATATTGTGTTAATAAATTTGAATATGGAAGGGGATACTCATGCGTTTCAAAATCTTGTCAGTTGTATTGTCAGGCATGTTGTTAGCAAGTGCGATTGTACCTGCGGCCGGTGCAGCCTCGATCCTTGCAAAGGGCCAGAACTCATCAGTATCAGAAAACTATGCAATCAACTGTACTGAACGAGAAGTAAGGACATATAATAAAAAGCTCTACCCGACAACATCATCCATCCCGCAAGTTTATCATTACAACGACGGAAAATATTCTGGACAACTTAATATAACAACCGTCATTTCGTATGGAGATGGAGTTGGAGAGTGGTGGGGTGTTACTTATGAAGGCCCTGTTTATCCAGTCTATCGTATTTATCCTGTTTAATTTTGAAAAAATGCCGCCCTATTTCAGGGCGGCTATGGTTATTTGCATTACCTTTTCAGAGGTTTCTTCTGAAATTATGACTTGTTCATTAGATAACTGGCTATATTTAGCCCCTATCTTTCTTTTCTATCTTCACTAAGCTTCTAAAAGCGCCAAAGTATACGTTTCAAGAGCAACGCCGCTCCTGAAGCACTTGCAAAATAGTTAAAAGCCTCTGATTATTCAGCTGCTTTTACACCTGAATATATTTGGAAAGCATCAATTTCGGATGGTCAAAGTCGAGGATTTGCCATGGTATGTGCGACGATGGGACTCGCCACCCCCGTTGAGGTGATAATCAGTCTCTCTGTTTTCACCGATAACGCCCACGAAGCAGTAACTGAAGTATAAAATATTAGCGATCCTGTACCTGTTCTTGCTTATAATGTTAACCCACCATTTTCAAATAATCCTGCCGGGTTATCTTTTGTCGTAGATACTTATATAGTCAGTTAAAAGAGGTGAAGATATCGCCTACAGCAGCGGATATTCCAAGCCTCTATGTTCCGCTCAAATCCGAGCGCAACCTCTGGCGCCTTCTGCGTTATCTATAACCACGCCGTCTCTGTTGAGGGGGCATCCCCCTAAATCGCACTCGATAAACCATCAGCGCCCCCCACAATAAAAAAGAAAATTGATGATTCAGCTTTAAGTCAAAGTGCGCAATTTCAACTTAGTGTGCAACTTGTGGAAATTTACAAATGCTCTTAACCGCTCATGCGGCAAAATTACAAGACCGCGGGGATATAGAGGAAATTATACGATTAAAAAATCCCTAAATATCTCATTTAGTCGTCGTTGTTGACCTAGAGTCGAATAGATATCAAAAAAAGGACAGTGTCTAAGCACCATCCTCTTAACCTAAAATTACGATACTACAAATAACCTCGTAACTGTAGCAATTGAAGATATTTCACATAATAGTTGTTCTCCAGCGAACATTTTTCTTGGGAAATACCCAGCATAATAGTGAGATCGTTGACTAAAGCCGTACAAATTCCTTGCACTGTGTAATTACTCATTGTTTCACCATCATCACTTATCAGAATTACACGGAGTAATTCTCCTGCTTTTATTTTACTCCAATCGGTCTCATGTGAGTTTGGTGATCGACCATTCTTGTATTCTTCATGAAACATTTTATCCGTCTCACTAAAAACTCGTTTCAAAATCTCTTTTTCATCAATTTCGAAACACTTACATATCTTTTCATAATTCCCTTGCCGATCATATTGCAAGTCACTTAATGATGACTTAGGGATCTCTTTGGCAGAGTATCTTTCTTTTAACATTCTTTCAACTGCAAGATTAGTATATGTAAGCGGAAATTGTTGTTCAATGAATTTTTTGTGAAGTTCCTTCACCTAACTACACCTCCGCTTGTTTAAAAGAACGAATGTCCACCCACACGATTCCAAGTGTGAAAATGATAATAGTAACCCAAACCCTAAGCCAGCGCCCTCAATCTCTGGTCCTACAGGTTCTTTTCCTCCCCCTGCTTTTTTAGCTACCAGAGCAGCGTCTCTTAACCGCGACACTCTCTCAAAAAGCTGGACCAATCCATAGGTCTCCTTGCATTATTTTAGCATAATAGTGATCGTATTTGTTATTATTTCTAAGGTTTGGCGCCGCGATAGAATCTGTTTTAGCGAAGTCGATTTCATTTATTGCTACAACAGCCGCAGTCAAAAGTAAAGCTTCGATCAATTTTGCCCCTGTTTAAAGAATTTATAAAAAAAAAGATGAGGATTGACTTCAGTCGCTTTATATGTAGTCATTGTAAGCTCTTTTGTTGCTTGCTCTTGTACCGAAATTCCAACTAAACCATCAACTTCTGTCTTTAATCTAATTTCTTTCTCATTGTTTACGAGAACTTCCACTCCATCAAGTTTCTTAAATCCTTCTGCTTTAATAGATGAAGGATTCATAGGGCCTAGAAAAATAAATATAGTTTCTAATCTTTTGGTTTGCATCAATGAAACTCTAGCGAAACAAAATGTTTTATTTGGGATATTTGTAAATTATTTGATTTTAAGCAAGCTATATGGTAGATTAGATTTAGAACATCATCATTGTACAGTCACCTAAATTATTTTAGGAGGTTGTGTAAATGAAAAAGTTGCTTCTTACTTTAACCGCGGTGGCTACAATACTTGCAGCAATTCCTGTTTCTGCCTCTGCTCAGCCAAGTGCTATTACTGATGATTTTTCTGTCACGGAATATAGTACAATGGAGGAATTGGATAAAGTAGATGATGTGATGCCTGATGAAGGCGAATTCAAAGGCTCATTTTACTATGAACCTAGTTATGGCAATGAGATACGTTTCCATTTGAACGACACAGACAATGTAGGTATGACTATTAAAATTTATAATGAAGATAATAAACAAGTCTCAACCGGAAAAACCACAAAAGGTAACAAGTTTCGCTTAACAAAATCTTTTAGACCATCGAAATCATACAAAGGTTTCTATAGATATATCATTGTTCCGAAAGATGGCGGAAGTGGACATAAATTCGAGTTTGCTGCTAGAGCTTTTTAAATCAAAAAAGAGCCGCGGGATCTATCCCGCGGCTTTTCTAATTGCTCATAGCTATAAATTTCAATTCTGTTGGTTTGTACAATGAAGATCCTTTATAAAACGACAATATTTACAGATAAACTTTTTGTGTTTCATTGCATTGTATTCATCTTTTCCTTATTCGTGTTAGTTGAGGCTACCTAGATCGTTGAGCTTCATAGTAATCTGTTGCATTGGACACTGAAAAAAGGAAATTGTATTGTTCTATGGAATATTCTTTTGCTTTAACAACAAAAGCCTCCGCAGTCGCTCCTACAGGAGACATGTTAACCACCTCGTAAACAAGAACATTTGTTCTTGTTATATCCGGGAGAAAGTAAATTAGTAAAGCCCGCTTGAGCTAATCAAGTCTTACCTGCTCCTTCCAATGATACTAACGGTATTTGAGCGAGATTCGAAAATAATCGATGAGTCCGTGAAGACTCCGGGGCCGTACACTGATATGATTACGCGGGCGATGGACTGCACCACAAAGGTGCTCTCTGAGGTTCAACGGGAGTTTCGTCAACGCGGGATCAAGGTTTATGAGGTGAACCGTGATAATGAAGGGATACGAGCTGAGTTTGTATGCCGTGGTTATCATGGTGATTTCCGCATGTTGTGGGCGTTGATAACTGCAGAGGTGGGCGTTCGAATGCGGGCTTATATGGGGTTAAGTTTGTCAAATGGGGTAGCAAAGAAATAAAGAGCCGTTCGGAAATATCATGCGGTTTTTCTAATTACTCACAGATTTAATTTCAATTCGGTTGGTGCAACAAAAATATTTACATTGGAATTTATGTTAAATATTTGATTTTTTATAGTATGTGTGGTAGATTGGGTTTATAGCATCATCATCGTTACAGTCACCTACAATATTTTAGGAGGCGTGTATCATGACGAAAAAGATTTTTGCTTTAACCCTTGCTTCTGTGATGTTGCTGTCTTCCCAAGTCGCTATGGCGGCACCAACACCAACGAATAACAATATTGATAAAGCACAACTACAACATTCTGTTACGGCATCAAATGATATCGAAGTTAATCTTAATTTAAGAGTAGGTGAGGGAAGACAGTTAACTGGAAGTAATTTTTGGGTAGGTGTCGGTAGCAATCTAATCTATTTAGATATATACGGTAACCTACTCGCCCTCGAGCCTGGAATGGCTACTGTAGTCGCAGATCACCCAAATGGAGACAGAATCTATTATTATGTAACAATTACAAATTAATACAGCCACATTGTCTTTTTCTATATTTAAGAGCCGGGGGATGCTTTGATATGCTCCCCTTAAAGTCAATGTCATTAAGTTAACTACTTTAGAATCCCGATTGCCACAAGATTTATGGTAATTGGGATTTCTCTATTGATTAGGTAGACATAAAAAATACTTCACAAAAAGAAAAAAACACTTGACAAAGCTGGGAAATCGGCGTCCAATCCTTAAAGACACTTTTCAAGGAGGAACGCTGAATGAAAACGACGCTTAGACCTTCAAAAATCAAGGAAATTTTATCAAACAATATCAAATCAATGGCAGCTACACTGGATGACTATGTTAGGAGACCTGGTCACGACTTTTCAAGAAACCGAAAACTAACTTTCGAGACTATGCTTCAAATGCTAATCGGTATGGGAGGGAATAGCCTTTGTAAGGAACTCTACGAATGGTTTTCTTTTTCTAAAGATACAGCATCGGTTTCAGCCTTTGTCCAACAACGCGAAAAAATATTGCCAAGCGCTATAGAAACCTTATTCCACAGATTTGTTGCATCATGCGATGAAAGCGTGTTGTTTAATGGGTATCGCTTATTTGCAGTAGATGGTACTGACTTACGACTGCCTACAAATCCGAACGATTCAGAATCGTACATGAAAAATGAGAGCAATACTAAGGGGTATAATTTAGTCCATATTGACGCCATGTATGATTTGATGCGGCATGTTTATGTAGATGCGTCTGTCCAACGGAAAAAAGGGATGAATGAACACAAAGCCCTTGTCACTATGGTAGATCGATCTAATTATTCAGGAAAAGTCATAGTTATAGCAGACCGAGGCTATGAATCTTTTAATAATATAGCCCATTTTCAGGAAAAATCATGGAATTACATTATACGTTCAAAGGAGTCTTACGGAATCATTTCTAAGTTAGCTGTACCAGACCAGGCCGAGTTTGATATCCAAGTCACACTGTCGCTAACAATACGACAAACTAAGCAAACCTTGTCCTTGTTGAAAAAAGACCCTGTCCGATATCGTTGGATACAGCCACATACAACATTTGATTATCTTTATCCAAAAGATGATCGCCTATACGATTTGTGCTTCAGAGTTGTCCGCTTTGCCATTTCTGATGTATCATATGAAACAGTTTTTACAAATTTAGATTCCGGGAATTTCCCGCCTGATACAATTAAAGAACTCTACAATAGGCGTTGGGGCATAGAGACCTCCTTCCGAGAACTCAAATATGCTGTAGGGTTAGTGAATCTACATAGTAAAAAGCCGAGTTCCATGCTACAAGAAGTATTTTCTCGTTTCATCCTTTACAACTTCTCTGCCTTAATTGCACATCAAGCTCAGATTCCCAATGAAGCAACCAAGCGAATCAACTTCTCGGCTGCGATGCTTATTTGTAGGCAATATTTTAGGGATAAACTCTCAGAAGATAGTCTTCTTGATCTGATTGCAAAACATCTATCTCTAATACGGAAAGGCAGAAAATTCCCACGATTCCAAAACCCAATATCTGCTGTTGGGTTTACCTGTAGGGTTTCATAGACAACTCCAAGTTGAGAGTGACTACGTCACAGATGCAGGTAGTGCATCTGTATTTGTCATGCCAGAAATATAAAATTAGCGGACGACTAAGCTTATAGTCATTCACCTATTTTACATCCGCAGGTCATTACTCTATTAACTTAATGACATTGCCCTTAAAGTAGACAGGTGAAATAACAAAAACCTTCTGCTATAAGGGGAGCTTTTAGCATGCGGAAAAAATGGAATGCGCAAGCGAAACTGGTGGTGTTACAGGAACTCCCTCGGTACGATTTAATTTTCTCACGAATGCTCGCTTATTCGCAGGATTTCACCCTTGCCAGAAATCCAGAAAGATAGTAAATGGAAGACCATAGAAGACCAGGATAACATGAAGGCGCGAGGAAATAGAGGGGGAGGTCGAAACCCCATATCCTTCCATATACTGCACGCATTCTCCACGCCGCCCCTGGAGGTTATCACTCCCATGTCTCAACGGGTCTATGCCCTCTCATTCCTTCGTTACACCTGTCCAAGGGGTGGAGGCCGGTCTAGCTAACGGTACGGGTCGGTGCCCTTTGGTTGAATACATCCGGTACTCTGTGCTTTCTTTTTGAAATCCCGCGAATAAGCCAAAATTCGTACGACGAAATGGTAGGATATTGCTTAAGCTGCTAGTTGAATTGGTATTGTTTTATGAGGTTTGTAGGCTTCACGGCTCCGAGCCATTCCAACGAGTATTCGAGCTAATTTACCACATAGCTTCATAAGAGACCTCATTTTCTTCATCTTTTTTATCTGTACATTGTACGCGTGCATGGCTTTGAATTCCGGATTGTTCGCCACTAAACTCATGGTCATCATGAAGATGAAACGGCGGAGGCGAGATCGTCCTCGTTTACTAATTTTCATCTGTCCAGTCCATTTTCCTGAGCTTGCTTCCGCAAGGTTGAGGCCAGCATGTCGCAAAAGTGCATTGCCGTGAACAAAGCCGCTTAAATCTCCTGCCTCACCAAGAATACCGGCCAGTGAAATGGCGCTAATCCCTTTGACAGCAAGCATAGACTTGGCAAAGGGAATACGATCCAACACGGCGATGATCTCCATTTCAACCGTTTTGAGCTGCAGGCAAGCAAGGTCGTACTCATCGAATAATTGCTTTAAGTGAAGCTTGTAGGCATTCGTGGCTTGTTTAGAACCAACGGAACAGCTAGCAAGCGCGATGAGAGCACGAGCTTTTCGCTCACCAGAATGACGCTTCATCAGCGATTTCCACCCTTCAATGATATCTTTAGGCTGTAGTTTACGAATTTCTTCAGGCGTAGGGAAAAGACGAAGGGTGGCCCAACGAACCGGTGCACATCAGGCTCTTAAAGACCTGACGCAGCTCCGGGAAAACAATGTCTACCCAACGATGGATTTGGTTTTTGGCACTAACGAGTCTCGTTACGACAGAGTCCCGATTTGAGAGAAAGACTCGAAGCTCTTCAAAGGCTTCGGGCGTGTTACGAGTGAATGAGTAGTAGCCATTCTTAACCATGTCGGCTATGACTAGCGCATCTTTCTTGTCGCTTTTGGATGGTGTATTGTCGCGGTTTTCTTAACCAGGTGTGGATTAACAAGAACGACTTCAAACTGGCGCTCGGAGAGCCACCTGGAGAGATTGAGCCAGTAATGCCCGGTAGGTTCCATGCCAACAATGGCTGCCGTTAGTCCATGAGCGGCTTGCAGCGAAAGGATCCACTGGAGAAGGCTGTGAAAGCCTTCTTCATCATTTGACAAGGATAAAGGATTACCGACAACAATTCCACGAAAGTTAACAGCACGTGCGACATGCATTTGCTGAGCGATGTCGATCCCGACGACGAGATGCTGAGCAGTAATTTTTTCAATGAGTTGATTTTGTTTGTCCTGCGATTTAAACTTCATAGTAGAGCGTCCTCCTAGATGATGGGATTTTAAGGGCTATGACCCGTTGCGTACTCCCATCGTACCGAGGCGCTTTTCTTTTTTCAAAGACGAAATTAATCCATCTACAGGAATGCTAACGGGACAACAGCTGACTTTTATAAAGGAGGCAGTCAAAAAATTGATACCAAAATCAGATTGGGGAGCAATAAACAATGGGAAACGAAATGGTGATAATTAAAAATAGGAGCCAATTTGAAGAGGTTGCTGCACTAGCTGAGGATATGGTACTTTGCGAGTCGCGGTTGCCTGACCAAGTGTTTCGGGATTGCTTCGATAAGTTTAGATTTGAAGAATTTGATTGGGCAATGAGCGCCGATTTTTGGCCTTTCCTTCAAGAGATTGCAGCCAAATCGCATGATCCTTACATTGTTATGGGAGTTATTGAGCCAAGCCCGACAGACTATTTTTGTAAAGAGTTCGGATGTTATAACTGGTTTCAGTTACCTGTGACTATGTCTGGCGGTGACTATTGGAGTGTATTGGAGTTGGCACCGGCAGGCAGTCCCGCTGATGCATTGCTATTTAACTCAGATGTGGTCGTGTGGCTCTCACCTTCTAAGAACTGGGCGATTTGGGGTGAACGGTCGAATGGTCTCTGTGTCCTGGCTACCCGGACAATAGACTCCTTCCGAGTTAATCATTCCTGGCGGTCAGCGGATGAAGCGCTTCAGGGCATCATTCCGATGCATTTTTCGAATGGGATCGTTTCAACAGATTTCGCCCGTACGTTACGTGTGAATTACCCTGAACCGGAGTCACCTATACGTTGATTCGGAATACGGACTATTTTGATGATTCGTCGGCATGAATCTGACAAATAAGATAAGAGCCGCAGGATCATTCCCGCGGCTCTTTTTCGTGTGGTAGCGATTCAGCACCGGCCCTTATTTCCCCGAAGACTTCAACAATCTATCCAACACCACGGCCACCTCTGCTCGCGTAATCGGGTTCGGCGCAAATCCAGTGTTACGGCCATTCATGATTCCCGCGTCCATCACACGTCGAATAGACACCTACGCCCAGTGCCCTTCATAATCCTGCTGCTTCGGTTTCTCCATTGCTTGTACCTCCTTTAAATACTGCACTAATTTGTGTCCATATGATGCAGCTGGCGCCAATTTACCACCCAACGCCTCCACCGTCTTGGCCGTTTCGAATAGATACGCAAAATGACGAGGATCGGGCGTGCCCGAGCGCGGATAGCCAGCGGCACCCGCATAAAGCGCCAGATGATCCAAGTGGGCCGTAATGCCCTCTTTCCAGTCTCGGAACCGTTTGTGCGCCGATGCCTGCGTATCCCCGCCGCCAGCGGTGATTTTTAGCCCGCATGGATTACAATAAGTCGCGTCGATGCCTGCTGCGCTTTTCCCGTCGCGGTACAAATACCCGGTTTCGTGCCCGAATTGGACGTAAGCAACCGCAGGGTCTACGCCGCCGCGCTGCGGCGCCAACTCCCAATATAGATCGGCGAGCTCGACAAATTCAGCCGGGGCGTTCTTCGATCGGGCCCACGCCTTCGCCTGCGCCAGCGTAGCAGATGCCTTGCCCAAGATGTTTGTCGCCCCATTGGCTGGTGGCTTAGGCTGCTGCTTGTCCAGCTCCTTCTCTATCATTTTCATAAACTCCGCCCAGCGCGGAATGATACGGCTCGGACATGCCTTACCACTCCAGCGCTTATGCGGGACAACCTTATCGATGGCCAAGCCATGTCGCTTACATAGCGTGGCAATCAATCCCGCCGCTCGCTGCCATGCCTTCGCCTCGTCCATCCCCTTGAACATGCAAACCTCAATGCCGATGGATGTCGTATTGCCGGCGTTGGTCCCCGCATGCCAGCCCTGCTCGTCGTCACGTAGATGTTGATAAATCTCGCGGTCGTCCACGGTATAGTGCCAGCTTGCCTCCCGGCCGTCGGGAAGCAACCGTTGCTTAATTTCGAGTGTCATGATCATCTACTTCCTTTCCTTTATCATTCAGTTGTTCAAGGAATGCAACTAACTTCGAAGGTAAGTCAACGCCGTAAACTCCCAAGTTTTCAACGACGGATAACCCCTCACGCCCAGCGTAAAAGAATATCGCGATGGTCCGGAAGAGAAGTGAACCAGGTTGTATCCAAGAATCAATCAGAGCGGCTAGGCCGATCACGAACAGAATCGTAACTTTTCGGATTCCTCCCCAGAACATAACCTCGCTGTTCACGGTTTTTGTTTTTATGGCCCCGAGAAGGCCCCTAATGTAATCAGCGAGCATAAGGACAAGCAAAAATATCAAAGGCTTATTCCAACCGCCGAGCAACGATCCAAGCGTCCCGATAAACGCAGTGCCGGCCCCCAATGTAGCCTCTTTGGCATTTGCTCCAGCAGCAGCCGTCCACACCGTAAGTCCTAATTCTTTCAAGTGATTCATACTTTTTCCCCTCAAATTTAAATAGCCCCCGGGTATCCCGGGGGCATAAAAATAGCGCCTGCTCTATGGCTAGGCGCTTATTGTTTCGGCATAGCTACGATTTGTTGACGTTCTTCTTCAGTGATAAAAAGAGGTACATACTTTTTCAGCCTTTCCTCATCTGCAAGCTCTTTCTTCCAACAATCTACAAGGAAATCAAGAAAAGGACTTTTCATTACTCCTTACCTCCCGTATGCAGTGCAATTTGCTCCATTAGGCCCAGAACTGTAGCTTGCAGTGCATCAATCTGCTGTTGCTCTGGTGAAGACGGTCGAACCGGATTGACGACGTATTTTTCACGCGCAGCCTCATATTCCTCCGTTGTGATTGACACAATATCTTCGTGTTTCGGGATATCCTCCTGATTCGTAATTACGTAACAGACTCGTTCATTTCCCGGATAGATTTGACTACCCGGAATGAATTGTGAAATGTCTAATCCTTTGCAATCGACTGCCCCACACCTTCAGGCAGCAGATTCATATTTTTAATCCTTGCATCTGTGTTTCCTGCTTGTCATCGTGCTGCTAGTGCGGCGAGATACATGCCCATGACAGCCGTAAAACTACTAGTACTCAGTAAACTACTACCCACGCCGTTCCTGTTCCAACGAATCGTGCCGGAATTCCCGCCAGTTGGAGAAGAACCCATGCATAGGCGTTGAGTTTAAAGGGACCAGAAAGAAGAAAGGTATAAAGTTTATAGAATCGAGCGACATTCCCGGATTCTTGCAAGCAGCGCACCAATACGGATATATTTACTGGATATTCTTAAAGCTACTAATCGAGACCGGTCTTTACTGCAAAGGACAAAAGCGAACTGTTCGGGGATACCAAAACATTTCGATCCACACGTACAATTACCATGAGTCAATCGCTTTCTAATGACCTGCGCTATCATATGAACTGGCAAAACCAAAACAAGCTTGCTCTTATTAACGCATACCATCACGATCTTAATCTGGTGCTGTGCCGTGAAGACGGCAATTTCATGCCGAAATCCTCTCTTTTTAATGCCTTCTCAAGGATTTTAAAACGTGCAGGACTACCGCCGTTGCCGATCCACTCGCTTCGCCACACACACGCCGTCATATTGCTAGAGAGTGGCGCCGATATGAAGTATGTCCAGGAAGCGACTCGGTCATGGAAGTATCCAAATTACATCGGACGTATACGCCCAACATCTCAAAAAAACTTGAAGCGGATAATATCAGAAATATGAAGAAAGCATACAAAACATTTTTCGCTTATAATTTTTTTTTGGGGGGGCGTTTGGGGGGCATCTCTCCCCACGCCGCAAAAATCCTCTCCGTGCCCCCGTAATAAAAAACCCCCGACGCTTAGAGCGCCAAGGGTTTGGAAAATTAATATAAGGTCATGTACTGATCGCGTTCCCATTGATGAACTTGTGTGCGATACATATCCCACTCGATTTCTTTGAGCTCCAGGAAGTGCTGCAAAGCATGTTCGCCCAGCGCATCGCAAATCGTCTCGTCGCGCAGCAGCGCTTCCAGCGCTTCTTTCAAGCTGGATGGCAAGCTTGGAATGCCTTCGGCGATTCGCTCATCCTCGGTCATGACATAAATGTTGCGGTCCGTCGGAGCCGGCAGATCGCTCTTCTTCTTAATGCCTTCGAGTCCGGCTTTAAGAATTGCCGCCAGTGCCAAGTACGGGTTGGCAGACGGGTCCGGATTGCGGACTTCAACCCGCGTGCTCAAACCGCGGGAAGCCGGAATGCGCACCATCGGACTGCGGTTGCTGGCAGACCATGCGACATAACACGGAGCTTCATAACCAGGCACAAGACGCTTATAAGAGTTAACCGTTGGATTCGTAATCGCGGCAAAACCGCGCGCATGCTTCAATACTCCAGCCATGAACTGGCGCGCTTCTTTGCTTAAGCCGAGCTTATCCGACTCGTCATAGAAGGCATTCGTTTTGCCATGGAATAGCGAGATGTTGCAGTGCATGCCCGAACCGTTTACGCCAAACAGCGGCTTCGCCATAAAGGTCGCATGCAGGCCGTGCTGGCGGGCAATGGTCTTGACGACGAGCTTGAACGTTTGGATTTGATCGGCCGCTTTAATCGCATCCGCATATTTGAAGTCGATTTCATGCTGTCCCGGCGCCACTTCATGGTGGGACGCTTCAATTTCGAAGCCCATCTCTTCCAGCTTCAATACGATCTCGCGACGGCAGTTCTCGCCCAAGTCAGTTGGCGCCAAGTCGAAGTAACCGCCTTGGTCGTTTAGCTCCATCGTCGGATTTCCTTTTTCATCCGTTTTAAACAAGAAGAACTCTGGCTCTGGTCCGACATTCATTGCCGTGAAGCCCATTTCCTCCGCTTCTTTCAGCGCACGCTTCAAAATACCGCGCGGGCAGCCGGCAAAAGGCGTTCCATCCGTAGTGTACACATCGCAGATGAGGCGCGCGACACGATCTTCCGTTACCCATGGGAATACGACCCAAGTATCCAAATCCGGCACGAGATACATATCCGATTCTTCAATGCGGACATAGCCTTCAATGGAAGAGCCGTCGAACATCATCTTATTATCCAGCGCCTTAGGCAATTGGCTTACCGGAATTTCGACGTTCTTGATCGTTCCGAGCAAATCCGTAAATTGCAAACGGATAAACCGGACATTCTGTTCTTTCGCAATTCGTGTAATATCATCTTTGGTGTAGCCCACAGGGTAACATCTCCTTCTCGTTAACCTAGAATAGATTGGATTATTTCGTAAAGAAACGAGACAGTTCACCTTGAATTAGCGATACTTGACCCGGTCTTTTCCCAGTCATCAATTGCTGCTTCAGCATGCGGTGCAGTTGAATATCCGATAGCTCTTTGCGCTTGCTTTCCGAATCCTCGCTTAACACGGTCGCCTCCTCCGATTCCTTGGAGACCGGATTCAACACTTGTTTGATGCCAGCAATATTTACGCCCTTTTCAATGAGCGCTTTAATTTCGAGCAGACGTTCCACATCATTAAACGAGAAAAGACGCTGATTTCCAGATGTACGAGCAGGCATAATTAGTTCATGCTGTTCATAATAGCGAATTTGACGTGCCGTCAAATCCGTTAACTTCATCACGATGCCGATTGGAAACAACGCCATATTTCTGCGGATTTCATCTCCCACCGTTCATCAACCTTCCTCTTTTATGCCGTTCCTTTTCTTCATTCTATCCTTCGCACAAAAACATGTCAACAGATGTTAGGAAAACTCACAAAAAATAATTTATAGCTGAAGCAGACCTCTATCTATCATCGTTTGTAATGCCGTTAATGCGCCTAACTTCGCATGAGCATAGGTTAACCCGCCTTGCATATAAGCCGTGTAAGGTTCACGTATAGGCGCGTCCGCAGACAACTCCAGACTGCCCCCTTGAATGAACGTCCCTGCTGCCATAATGACCGGATGCTCATATCCAGGCATGTCCCATGGTTCGGGAATGACGTGGGCATCAACCGCCGAAGCTTTTTGAACCCCTTGCACAAACGCGATCAGATGCTCCGCAGAATGGAAGCGAATCGCTTGAATCAGATCCGTGCGCGCGCTGCTCCAATGCGGCGACGTCTCGAAGCCCAGCTCTTCAAACAGAGCGGCGGCGAAGACGCTGCCGCGAACGGCTTGTCCGACGATACTCGGCGCTAGGAATAGTCCTTGATACATGGAGCGTGTCATCCCCAACATCGCTCCGACTTCGCCTCCGATGCCGGGAGCGGTAAGGCGGGAAGCAGCCGCCTCCACATATTGGAGCTTGCCTGCAATATAGCCGCCTGTTTCTGCAATGCCGCCTCCCGGATTTTTAATTAAAGAGCCTGCCATAATATCCACGCCGGCTTCTGTCGGCTCGCGCAGCTCCGTAAATTCGCCATAGCAGTTATCGACGAAGACGATGGCATCCGGCTTAATCTCTTTTACCCGTCGCACCATGTCAGCAATTTGATCCACAGTGAAGGAAGCCCGCCATCCGTATCCGCGTGAACGTTGAATGCCAATTACTTTTGTCTGTTCCGAAATAGAGGAGCGAACGGCATCCCAATCGATCTCATCGTTATCCGTCAGATCCACTTCATTGTATTGAACGCCCCAATCACGAAGCGATCCTTTGCCATCGCCGGTCTGCCCGATCACTTTATGTAGCGTATCGTACGGCGTTCCTGTAATATACAGCAATTCATCGCCTGGCCGGAGCACCGCGAACAGAGCGGTCGCTATCGTATGCGTTCCGGATACGAAGTGAGGCCGCACAAGGGCTGCTTCCGCGCCAAACACCGCAGCGTATACTTCATCCAGCACCTCGCGGCCGCGATCGTTATATCCATAGCCAGTCGATGCCGCAAAGTGATAATCACTCACACGATGGTCTTGGAATGCTTGAATCACTTTCCATTGATTGCGCTCCGCAATATGTTCAATGCTGCGCACTTGCGCCGCAATCTTTTCTTCAACTTTATTGTCAAGCAGCATTAACTTCGATGTAAATTGCATGATGTTCATTCCCCTTTTATTGCGTGTTGAGAGACCTCTTATATTGTGAAAGCATTATCGTGATTCATTACTTTTCTTGATAATCGTCCAGCTTGTATCCATGCAGTTCCGCTTGCGATTTATCCAGACGAACCTGCATGACCACATCGTCATCGACTACAGCCTGCTCCAGCACCTCTCCCATTCGATAGGCCAAGGCAATTATGTCACCGCGGTCTGCCGGAATCCGGTATGTTACCGTCTGACCGACGAGCTGCCGCTGTACCGCTTGCCGAATCCGATCCAGATCTGCCTCGTCATAAGCGCTAATCGTGAAGTGATTATCGTTCTGCGGAAGAAGCTGACGCTGCTCTTGCGTGCACATATCTTTCTTGTTATAAAGGACGATTTCGTTCTTGGCGCCCGCCCCCAGCTGCTGCAAAATGTCCTCGACAACGTTCATTTGATCCTCGCGCATCGGCGAAGAGGCGTCCACGACATGCAATATCAAATCCGCTTCGTTCACTTCCTCCAATGTCGCCCGAAACGCCGCAACGAGATCATGCGGAAGGTTCTGAATGAAGCCGACCGTATCCGTAAGCACGACTTCCTGACCATTCGGCAGCTCCCATTGTCGTGAGGTCGGATCCAACGTGGCGAACAATTGATTTTCCACCAATACATCAGCCAGCGCAAGCTGACGCAGCAGAGTGGACTTGCCGGCATTCGTATAGCCGACCAGCGCTACCTGAATGACTCCGCTTTTTTTGCGGCGTTCACGGTGGAGGTTGCGGTGTCGAACCACTTCGTCCAACTGGCGCTTCAAATCCGTTATGCGGCCGCGTATATGTCTGCGGTCGGTCTCCAGCTTCGTCTCGCCTGGACCTCGAGTCCCGATTCCCCCGCCGAGCCGTGATAAATTTTTGCCATGCCCGGACAAGCGCGGCAGCAGGTAAGACAACTGCGCCAGCTCCACCTGAATAATCCCTTCCCTCGTCTTCGCGCGTTGCGCGAAAATATCGAGGATGAGCTGGGTCCGATCGACGATCTTTACATCAAGCGCTTCCTCTAGATTGCGAACCTGGGCTCCGGACAACTCCTGATCGAAGATGGCCGTGGTTGCCCCCAGCTCTTCGATGACCGCTTTCAGTTCTTGAACCTTCCCTTTTCCAATGAACCATTTCGAATCTTTCGTATCCCGCTGCTGCGTCATCGTCGCCAGAACTTCGACACCTGCCGTTTCGGCCAGCTGGAACAATTCATCCAATGAGTATTGCGGATCAATTCCGCTTCGCTTTACTTCATCGGTTATTAAGGTGACCAGCACCGCACGATCCCTTATATTTTGATTGGTCTCATAGTTCATTTTTCGCATGCAATCGAAATCTCCTTCAATTTCATGTTAGAAGCACGTCAAGGTCCGATACTCAGTATACCTTATTTCGGCCTTCTTTTTAAATCTGGAGGGATAGGGATGGAATCAAAAATATAAATCCATGCTAAAACAGCCTGCCGAGAGGTCTCGACAGGCTGAACTATACCATGATGATTGCTCACTTCTCCTTAATTGGGCACGCCTTCGATAATTGATACATGAGTAGAGGTCGGCACTATCCGATTTAGCCGGAAACCCGATTGCTGGAACAAACGTTCATATTCCGCTTGCGTCCGCTCTTTCCCCGTTGACATCGCGAGCATCTCCATATCGAGCAGCTTGCCAAAATGAGCCTCATTGCCTGATCCAAGCACGATTTCAAAAAGCAGCAGTTTGCCGTCTTTCTTCGTGACACTGCGGCAATTGCTCAGAATCGAGACTGACTCTTCATCGCTCCAGTCATGAATAATGTGCTTCATCATGTAGGCGTCTCCCCCCTCCGGCACAGCTTCGAAGAAGTTGCCGCCGACGCACACGCATCTTTCTTCCAGACCCGACTGCTTCATGAATTGTGTTGTGCCCTCGATGACAGCCGGCTGATCGAAAACAATCCCCTTGGCTTGCGTACAGGATGTAAGCAACTGCTCCATTAATATCCCGTGTCCGCCGCCAATGTCGACGACCTTATCGAATGGAGAGAAATCATAAGCTGACAAGATGGATGGAATGATGCTCCGCGAGTAAGCGGTCATGGAGTTTTGGAAAATAAGCTCGGCCTCTGGATGTTTGGCTAAATAACTGAATATATTCGTGCCATACTTTGCTTCAAATGCGGAAATCCCCTTGGTCAGCGATTCCAGAAAATGACCGGCAGGCTGCGAGTGCCATGGCTGCCCATACATCAGGGCGTGCGCGTACAAAGAATCGGGCATATCGGAGCGAAGCAGCGGTCCCAGCGGTCCCAATTCAAACGTTTGTTCTTCCGTCTCCCTGAAAATATCCTCATCGCAAAGGAAACGCATCGTACGGTACAGCATAGATGCTTCTGTCTGTGTCAGCGCGGCCAGCTCTTGACAAGTGCGCGGTCCTTCTGCCAGCAAATCGGGGATGCGCAATTCGGTTACGGCATATACCGTTTGTGATATGATACTTCCTGCAAACATGCGCAGCAATCGTTCGGAATCATTCAATTGTTTTGACACGGCAATGGACATATGGAACTACCTCCTAATAAATGGTTGCCACTACATAGATTAGTTCCACACGCACCGTTTAATACCTTCTTTTTCCTAAAATCACATAATTTTATCAAACCGTTCTCAGACAACCATTCATTTATCCCCTAGATATTATATATTTTTTCCATTCCAGCAGTTTCGTTTTTTTCGCTTATTAGGAAGTCTTCATATGTAAGATTGGTCAAGTCCTCTTTCGTTAGTTTTTTCGATTTCCTGATTAATCTGACCGCTTGATTTCTGATCGCTTTTTCGATGAGGTTGCGGACAAATCTAGCGTTGCTGAAATTATGATTTATATGTTTTTCTTGAGCCAGCTGCTCTTTAATCTTATTTGTGGCCTCGGTAAGAATGATGTATTCTCTTTCAAATGCCATTTTATAAGCGATTTTCACTAATTGATCCGTCGTATAGTCGGGAAACTCGACATGAATCGGAAACCGCGACGGCAGGCCAGAATTGGTTTTTAATAAATTGTTGATTTCTTTGGGATAGCCGGCAAGAATAAGGATGAAATCATTCTTATGATCCTCCATTGCCTTTACCAGGCAATCAATACATTCCTTACCGAAATCTTTTTCGCCGCCGCGCGCCAAACTGTAGGCCTCATCCACAAACAAAATGCCCCCGAGCGCTTTTTTCACAACTTCTCGTGTCTTCTGCGCCGTGTGCCCAATATATTCGCCGACCAGATCGGCCCGTTCCACCTCCATCAGGTGGCCTTTGCTCAGCATGCCGAGCTTTTGAAACATTTTAGCCATAATCCGCGCTACTGTCGTTTTGCCCGTGCCCGGATTTCCTTTAAATAACATATGGTACACTTGGGAATTAACCTGGAGCCCTTCGTTTTTACGCAGCTGCTTGATTTGCAGCATCGCATATATTTGGAACACCAGTTCCTTCACTTCTTCCAGTCCAATCATCTCATCAAGCTCTTTGAAGATCTCCGCAAAAGCCTCCGTATGCTGATTTGTTTCTTTAGACGGCATGTCTTCAACAGTTCGAATGGGTTCGGGAGGAAAATTTTTAAAAACTACATTTATTTTTCTGGCTTGAGTCGTGATTAGACGGTTATCGTCAGACACCAGTTACACCTCCCATCAGGATTCCTCGGTTAGATCCGTGACTTGCAAAAGAAATCTTCCTGATGTTCAATATATTCTAGCGTCGTACAGGTTATTAGCAGTTTAGCGCAGCCATAGCTCGTCCCATTTCCATTTCGTGTAAGCAAGCGACTCGCGGGTACGGTGCCAAGGGAGGTACAATACCTTGCTTTCCGTCGTTTTAAGATCGGGATGTTCATAACCAAGCGCGTCTGCAATTTCATAGGATCTGGCCCCGTGGAAGTCGTGCGTCATAATCGTTGCGCTCTTCCAGCCCTTTTCCTTCATAATGTTCTGGCTGAACTTCAAATTTTCCAGCGTGCTTGTCGCCCGCTTCTCCAGCTCAATCCGGCTCGGTTCCACGCCATGCTCAATCAAATAGTTCGCCATTCCCTCTGCTTCGCTCAATTGCGCATCAGGACGATCTTTGCCGCCGGTAACGATGAAATATTCGAACTTCCCCTGCTTATATAGCTCCAAGGACAGCTCCAACCGTTCCTGCAGCGCCGGACTGACCTTGTCTTTCCATAGCGAGGCTCCCAATACAATTCCTACTTCGGTCGGCTGCGAAGAAGTTGCGAGGCTCGAGGCTCCCCCTCCCCCGATTTTCCATTGCGTATATCCGAACCAGATCAATCCGATTAAAATGCACGCTCCTGCTGTCCAGAACACGCGTTTCCACAATGAACCTTTAGGTTTGCCGTTGTGATGCAAGCGTTTCCCCTCCTGTAAAAAAAGAACGCGCAATGATTTCATTGCGCGCTGCATTTGTTGTAACATTCATTTTGGATTAGCGCATTGCCTCTTCTATGGAGTTGCGCCTTGTTCTTCGCCGGCGTCGCGTTTCATCCACCCGTTGTGACGTCCGTTATCCTTATCTTGGCTATCCATTTGGACGCCGCTTCCACTATCGGCGCCTTGGCCCCCCGCAGGCGGCGGATCAATCGGCTCGCCTGGATCAGGCTCCCCCGTTCCTGGAATCGTGATGTCGCCGCCACCCGGATTCCCGCCTTGATCTCCCGAATCGGTGCCTGGATCAGGCGTTCCGTTATTGTCAGGATTGTCAGGTTGGCCCGGGATGTTCGGATCAACCGGAATATTCGGATCGACAATTGGCGGTTCTATCGGATCGATCGGCGGCTCCACCTCTTCTTCCTCGATCTGCACCGTAACTTCATTCGATTTCTTCGATTCTTCGTTATTGCTCTCGGCCGTTACATAATACGTGTACGATTCGCCTGGAAATACGCCGATATCTTCCGCATTGGTCACCTTCAAGCCGCTTAGGACACGGGCGTATTCTTTATCCTTGGAAGACTTGCGGTACACGTGGTACACGATATTATCGCCATCTGCCGCATTCCAGCTCAGCGATATCGTCTTCGTATTTTCAGAATACGAAGCGTTCAACCCGCTTACGGCCTTGACCGCTTCCGGCTTCTCTTCGACCTTATCCGGCTTGTTGAAGGAACCGGACTGCTTGCTCTTCAGCGCCTTGCCCATCACTTCACTGAACATGCGTGAAGGAACGCGGCTGCTCTCGTGCAGCACGTGGTCGCGGTCGGTCTTGTCATACCCCATCCAGACCGCGGCCGTCCATTCCGGCGTATAGCCGACGAACCATGCATCGCGGTCGCCATTCCCGTTATATCCCGGCACCGAGTGCTGCGTCGTCCCCGTCTTGCCCGCCACCTGGCGTCCATCGATGCGCGCTTGCTTGCCTGTGCCGTTCTTCACCACTTCCTGCAGCATATCGGTCATGTAGTAAGCCGTCTTCTCGCTCATTACGCGCTTCGCCTTCGGCACATGATACACGTAGAAATCATGCGCCTTCCGATCCGTAATTTTGGATATGGAGTAGGCCGGATAATAATTGCCGCCATTCGCGAACGCGTTGTATGCCTCAGCCATGTTGAGCGGCGATACGCCGTGCGTCATCCCGCCCAGAGCGATAGACAAGTTATAATCGTCTTTCGTCAACGGGAAGCCCATATTTTTAGCAAAATCAAAGCCCGTCTTCAATCCAATCTCATTCAACAGCCACACGGTCGGAATATTTACGGATCGCCTGACGGCCTCCTTCATCTCCATCGTGGAGCTATAGCCGCCCAAGTTGCTTGGACAGTAGCTGCCGAAGCATTGCTTCTCGTTGTTCAGCTTGGACCACGGGAACCATTCTCCGGTCTCCATTGCGGGCGCATAGCTGACGATCGGTTTGAACGACGATCCTGGCTGGCGTTGAACCGTTGCGCGGTTCAACCCTTTGGTAATGTAGTCGCGTCCGCCCATCATCGCCATAATCGCCCCGTTCTTGTGGTCCGTGATGACCATGGCTCCTTGCACTTTAATATCGTCCTTGCTCTTTTCGAACAATTCATCATTGTTAAAAGCGTTAAACATAATGCGCTGCGCAGACGCGTCCATCGTCGTGTAAATATGGTAACCGCCGCGGTTCAACTCATCCTCGGTCAATCCGGTCTTTTCGACCGCTTCCTTCACCACGTAATCGAGGAACGATTGGTAAGCATCCGTTCCGTTTTGGTCCGTTTGCGTGCCGTCCTTCGACTCTTTCGGCGTATAATCCACTTCCGAAGCGTCCTTCATTTCCTGCTCGGTAATGTAGCCCTGTTCATACATAAGCTTCAATACGACCTGGCGGCGCTCCTTCGAGCGTTCCGGATTGTCGATTGGATTATAGTGGGACGGAGCTTTTGGTATTCCCGCCAGCGTGGCCATCTCCCACACTTCAAGCTGAGTCAAGTCCTCTTTATCAAAATATTTGATTGCCGCCGCTTTGACTCCATAAGCCCCTTTACCGAAGTATATCCGGTTCAAGTACATCGTTAATATTTCTTCCTTCGTGAAGTGATTCTCCAGCGCCAACGCGATGGACACTTCGGTCGCCTTCCGGAAGAAGGTCTTGTCGCTCGTCAGGAACATATTTTTCGCAAGCTGCTGGGTTATCGTGCTGCCGCCTTCCACGAGCCGCCTTGCTACAACGTCCTTGACCATTGCGCGGCCGATCGACCATAAATCGACGCCTTGATGATCTTTGAACCGCCGGTCTTCCGTGGCGATGAACGCGTTGCGCAGCTCCTCGGGTATTTCCCTCGCCTCCGCAATTTCCCTATGCTCGATTCCCTTTCCAAGCTTGGCTAATTCATTGCCGTTTATATCATAGACGGTGGAGACTTCGGCCAACTGGAACATGTCCGCGTCTTTATAATCTTGCATGAGGCGTTCGCCGTTCAACAGAATGAACAAGTATCCGCCTACTGCGCAGAAAATCGCGAACGCGGCCGTAAAGAACATTAACCAGAACGTTTTTCTCCATGACCATTTCTTGCGCTTCTTCGGCTGCGGCTGCTTCGGCTTTCCTTTCGCCGGCGTCCGTGTGCGAGAAAGCTGTGTTGTATCCTTATCTTTCGTCATCTACATTCGACTCCCTTATTCTCCTCGAATTTCTCTCTCTTTCTCTGTAGAATGGTAAATCTCTATTCCCTATACCCAATATGACCCGTAATGAAAAGAACAACCCTTCAGGGTTGTTCGGCAGCGGGCTCAATTATTTAGACGTGAAGAAGGGGCAAAAAGTTTCATTTCTGTCTGCCCCTCCGTGAAGCATTTACGCCTCGTTCTGATGATCTTGCATCAGGGATACGTTACGCTGCGGCGTAAACGTCGAGATGGCGTGCTTATACACCATCTGCTGACGTCCATCGCTGTCAATGACGATCGTGAAATTGTCAAATGCGCGGATAACGCCGCGGATTTGAAATCCATTCGTTAAGTACACCGTCACTGGAACGCTTTCTTTACGCAATTGGTTCAAAAAAGTGTCTTGGATATTAATAGATTTATTCATCGTCCGTACCCCCAATAATCATGAGATTGTGTTGAAATATATTCAACCTCTTACCGAAACTTTCCTGCTATGATCTTACAAATTTGTGTGAAATGTTCGTCAGTCCGCTCCGAGTCGGTAACATCAACCCATTCAAGCTCTGTCATTCGGCGGAACCAAGACAGCTGGCGCTTGGCGTACCGCCTCGTATCTCGCTTTAACAGTCCGACTGCGGCATCCAACGACATTTCGCCTTCCAAGTAAGCGGCAATTTCCTTGTATCCCAATCCTTGCATGGATACAAGATTACGCGAATAGCCTTGTTCCAGCAATTGGCGAACTTCGTCAATCAAGCCTTCCTGCAGCATGATGTCGATTCGGGCCTCAATTCGTTTATAAAGCATCTGCCTGTCCATTGTCAAACCGATCATGCATAAATCATACGGCGACTCTCTCTTTTGACGGGCTAATTGAGAGGATAACGGCTCTCCGCTGAGATGGAATACTTCAAGCGCCCGGATGACACGCCGCTGATCATTATGATGCAGACGCTCCGCCGTTATTGGATCCACTGCCTTCAACCTCTCATGCAGCGCTTCCGAGCCGTGCGAAGCAGCGTAATCCGCCATTTGCTGCCTGAATTCCTCGTCGGAGCTGCTGTCGCCGAATACAAATCCGTAACAGAGAGATTCGACATAAAGACCAGTTCCTCCTACGATGAACGGAAGATGATTCCTCGCGGTAATCTGTTGGATAAGCGTCCGGCCGCGCTCTTGAAATTCCGCCACGGAAAAAGCTTCGTCCGGGTCGTGAATATCCATCATATGGTGAGGGATGCCTCCACGTTCTTGTATCGGCAGCTTGGCCGTACCAATATCCATCTTGCGGTACACCTGCATGCTGTCGCCGGAAATAATCTCGCATTCATAATGCTTGGCAACGCTCAAACTCAGCTGGGTCTTGCCGACAGCCGTCGGGCCGACGAGTACGAGCAGCCTTGGTTTATTAAACGATGCTGTTGTCGGCAATATCAATCACTCCATAAGCTAATTTCGATCCCGTCTGGACGACGCGGTTAAAGCCAAGCCGGGCAAACTCCGGGCTGCGGCGCAGCTCTTTCATGACTACTCTCTTCCTCGCCACGCGCATCGCTTCCTCAATCGCTTGACGAGTCAGCGCTTCCTGGTTCGTCATCGTCCGCATCGGATTAAACGCTGATGAATGCGTAACCGGCTCCCGAAACATCGGATCGAAATATACGATATCCATCGAGCGTTCGGGCATCGATTTCAACTTCTGGAGGTGATCTGCGCGCTGCAATTCAATACGGCGCATCGCCTCATTGACTTCTGCCACATCGCTCGCATACAGCTGCAATCCTTCATGCACCAGCGCGAACAAGGATGGCTCGCTCTCCACGGCGACAACTCGCCCGGCAGCTCCCACCGCTACGGCAAAGACGAGTGCATCCGCCGCAAATCCCGCCGTGCAGTCAAGCACCTCGTCTCCTTGCGCCGCGCCGCTTGCCCTGATCATCGTGTCGGCTTCACCGCTGAGAATCCGCTTTGCGCGCACAAACGCCATGCTGGGATGGTAGGTCAATTCCGTAACCCCCAGCTGCTTGTAGCGCACGTTGTCATTCGTGTAGATTAAAAATTCATCATCGCCGTATTTCCGTGCCAATCCGGTAAGCGATTGCTTGCGCCGCTCGGCATATACATGCCCGAAAGCATCCGCCATATGGCGAGCGCGTTCTTTCGTATGCGGGGACGTGGAATCGCCCGTTGTGACAATCATTAGCTCCTCCTCATTATATACGCTATGGAAAGGGAAACACAAATACCGCCCTTTTAGGGGTTATTCAGCCCTTTTACATAACCCGCTTGAACATTTTTTCCAAATCATAGGTTGTAAAACGCACGACTATCGGCCTGCCATGCGGGCACGTGTACGGTTGACGGCACGTGGCGAGCCGGGCGAACAACGTCTCCGCTTCGGCATCGGACAGTCTCTGATTCGCTTTAATCGACGCTTTGCAGGAGCACATAATAGCCGACGCTTCGCGCAATTTTGCAATATCCGGCGCTTTTTCGCCCAGCACCCAATCCGTCATTTCCTGAATGATCGCCGTTTCCTGCCCCTTCGGGAACCAGTATGGATGGGATCTGACCAGAAACGTCTGTCCGCCGAATGGTTCCATCTGCATGCCGATCTGCTCGAGCAGATGCATACGCTCACGAATGCGCGCTGCTTCCGACGGCGTGAATTCCAACGTAATCGGCAGCAGCAGCTCTTGGGACGCTTGAGCCGGCTGGCCGAATTGCTCATAGTAATATTCGTAATTAATGCGCTCATGCGCCGCATGCTGATCGATAAGGTACAGCCCTTCTTCATTGGAGGCTATGAGATAAGTCCCATGCAGCTGTCCGATCAACGACAGTGCCGGAAAGGGCGGCAAAGCCGCTTCCGCCGACCCATCGCCGCTATCCATCCATTCCTTCCATGCGTCTCCGCTCTTCTTCGGCATGCTGCCTGCGGCAGGAGGCGGAACTCGATCGCGGAAGCCGCGTTCTTCCCGCTCCCCGTACCGCGGCTTCGGTTCATGCACGTAAGAAGCGCGCGCACCCGTGTCAACAGGAAGCCGAGGCGGTTCGCTCTGTCTAGTCGCGGCGATCTGCTGCTTCCCTGCATCGTGTGGAACAACTCCGCGGCTCTCAACCGCTTCATGCGGTTGAACAGGAATGGCGCTGTTCTTTGGAACAGCCGATTCCCGCTCAACACGGGGAGCGACTGCCGCCGCCTTCGTCTCAGCCTGTATGTTCATGTCCACCGCATAACCGGATGCTTCCTGAGCCGCAACAGCCCCTGCTTTCGCCTCAGGGACATTAGTCGCAGGCGGCGAGCTTTCGCCATTGCTGCCGGGCGAAGGAATCAACGCCCCCATCGGCTTCAGCTGCGGTTCATTGTTGGCGTCCACCGTCGGGGCAGAGGCCCATTGCAGCTCCGTCTGCTCCACGAAAGTGCGCACCTTCGCTTTCGGCGGCGCCGCCTTCGGTATCAGCTGCTGCTTCAGCAGCAGCTCCCTCAGCGTGCTCTCGACGAATTCGCACAGCTCGGCTTCTTTGCTGAAGCGCACCTCCAGCTTGGCCGGATGGACGTTCACATCGACGAGCGTCGGATGCATCCGCGTCTGCAGCACAACCATAGGAAAGCGATTGATCGGCAGCAGCGTATGATAAGCGCGCAACACGGCCTGATTCAATGGGAAGCTGCGCACATATCTGCCGTTAACGAACCACGACATCGCATTCCGGTTCGAACGCGTCATTTCGGGCTTGCCGATATATCCTTCCAGCTCGAAGTCCAAATGCTCCGCCGTCACCTTCATCATGCCCTTAGCCGTATGAACGCCGTATACAGCGGCGATAACCTGCAGCAAGTCACCGTTGCCGATCGTCTGCAAGAGCGTGTTATCGTTATGTTTCAAAGTGAAGGCAATGTTCGGATACGATAATGCCAGACGGTAGATAAGATCGGAAATATGCCCCAATTCGGTCTGAATCGTCTTCATATATTTCAAGCGCGCGGGCGTATTGTAAAAGAGCTCGCGCACCGTAAATTCCGTGCCTTGCATCGATTGCGCCGGCTCCAGCGTCTTGACGGTTCCGCCTTCGATGACAAGCCGCCGTCCCAGTCCGCTGTCATCGGTGGCTGTCACGACGTCCACCTTGGCCACGGCGGCAATACTCGGCAGCGCTTCGCCGCGAAAGCCAAGGCTCCGAATGGCGAACAGATCCTTGCCGGTTACAATCTTGCTGGTCGCATGCCGCTGGAACGCGTTCTCCACATCATCGTCCCCAATGCCAGAGCCGTTGTCCTTGACTCGGATAAGCTGCAGCCCGCCCTCTTCGACCGTCACGTCGATGCGCGTGCTGCCGGCGTCAATGGCATTTTCCACTAGCTCCTTAACGACGGATGATGGCCGTTCGACCACCTCTCCCGCCGCAATCTGGTTAGCTATATGCTCGTCCAATATTTTTATGACCGCCACGCTCGAATACCTCCCTATTCAACAAGCTTGACTACCGTATTTCTCGCCGCCCGGCTGTCATTGCTTCAACGCGCGGGCTTGTCTCATCAAATCATGGAGCCGGTTCATCGCTTCGAGCGGCGTCATCGACAAGACGTCCACCTCTTGCAGCTCGCGGATGAGCTGTGCCCCTTCGCCTGCCGCAACGGCATCGGAGGCAGGATGCGGCGTCTGAACTGCAGGCTGATCTTGCGCAAAGCCACCGGCCTGAGCGGCGTCATGCGCGGTTGCGGCAGCTGCCGCTTGATCTGCCGCAGCTGCCGATTCGCTCCAACCGAACAGCGACAGCTGCTCCACTCCGTTAACGCTCGCCTGTGCCTCCTCAGCTGGCGCAGCATCTGTCAAGGGCTCCGCAGCCGAGCGAGGCTCATACTGCTTCAGCAGATCGTATGCGCGCGTGATAATCGAATCCGGAATACCCGCAAGACGGGCGCAATAGATGCCGTAGCTGGTGCTCGCCGCGCCCGGAATCAGCTTGCGCAGGAAAGCGACTTGGTTGCCGCTTTCCTTCACGGCCATGCACACATTTCTTAAATGGGGCAATCGCTCCTCCAAATGCGCCAGCTCATGGAAGTGAGTCGAGACGAGCGCTTTGCAGCCAATCTCATCGTGCACGAATTCGATAACGGCTTGCGCGATGGACATCCCCTCGCTGGTCGAGGTTCCCCGTCCCAGCTCATCGATGATGACGAGGCTCCGGCGAGTGGCTTTTGCCGTCATCACTTGGATGTCCATCATTTCGACCATGAACGTGCTCTGTCCGCCAATCAGATCGTCCGCCGCTCCGATACGGGTAAAAATGCGATCGATAATCGGCATCTCCGCCCGTTCCGCCGGAACGAAGCAGCCGATCTGCGCCATAATGGAAATAAGCGCAACTTGGCGCATATAAGTGCTCTTCCCGGCCATATTCGGCCCCGTAATGAGCAGCATGCCGGCTTCCGTCTCGTTCAGCAGCGTGTCATTGGCCATGAAATTGCCGCTCTGCATAACCGCCTCCACGACAGGATGCCGTCCCGCATCAATATGCATCTCATAGCCCTCAATAAGCTGCGGACGGACAAAACGCCGCGCAGCGCTGACATTGGCGAGCGATTGATACACATCGATCTCGGCCACCGTCTCCGCCAGTGTCTGCAATCGGCGAATGTGCTCGGCAATGCGCTGCCGCAATTCGCTGAACAGCTCATATTCAAGGCCGACCATCTTGTCTTCCGCTTCCAGAATGAGCGCTTCTTTCTCCTTCAGCTCTGCGGTGACGAAGCGCTCCGCATTGGCAAGCGTCTGCTTCCGTTCGTACCGCCCTTCCGGCAACGAAGCCAGATTGGACCGCGTTACTTCGATGTAATAACCGAACACCTTGTTGTATCCGATCTTGAGCGACTTAATGCCCGTCGCTTCCCGTTCTCTCCGTTCCAGCTCCGCAATCCACCGCTTGCCGTTCACGCTCGCCTCGCGCAGCTGGTCAAGATAATCGTCACAGCCTGGCTTGATCAAGCCGCCGTCACGAACCGAGATCGGAGGCTCGTCCACGATGGTGTGATCAATCCATTCCGCGATATCTTCACACGAATCAAGCTCCGCCACCCGTGCTTGGAGCGTCGCTGAGGACGTCTCCGCGCAGAGCTGCTTCAAGGCGGGAATTTTGTGCAGCGATGCTTTTAACGCCACCAAATCGCGCCCGTTCGCCGTACCGAAGGCGATGCGGCCGACCAAACGCTCCAAGTCATATATGGAAGCCAATTGCTCGCGGATATCTTCGCGCCAAATCATCTGATTGTAAAGTGTCTCCACGGCTTCGAGGCGTTCCTCGATAGCGCGGCGGTTCATCAAAGGCTTGTCGATCCAGCGGCGCAGAAGACGCGCCCCCATGGATGTCTCCGTGCGGTCCAGCAGCCAGAGCAAGGAACCTTTCTTCGCCCGTTCGCGCACCGTCTCCGTCAGCTCCAGATTGCGCCGCGTAAAGGAATCAAGCACTAAGTATTGGTCCGGCTCGTATGTGCGGATCTGCGTCAATTGGCTTAACGAGCGCTTCTGCGTTTCCGCCAAATAAGCCATGAGCATCGCTACCGCCTGCTGGCGCTCGGGCTCCAAGCGGGTCAGCTCCGCCTCTCCGAATTGCTTGCGCGCGAGCGAGTCATCCATGCGCGTCCATGAAGTAAAGAGCACCGCTTGATTCCAAGCCTTCGCGATCGGCTCCGCTTGCTCCAGCAGCCCGCTTGAGCCGATAATTTCAGTTGGCATGTACACATTCAGCTCATCCAGCAGCCATGAATGGGATGCAGGGGCCGAAGTCACGACCATTTCCCCCGTAGACAAGTCGCAGGCAGCCAATGCGTTGGCATCCCCATGCCCGGTCAGGCACACCAAGTAATGGTTCGATTTCTCGTCAATCAATTTGCCTTCCATGACGGTGCCCGGCGTGACGATGCGCACAATTTCGCGCCGCACGACGCCTTTCGCGGCTGACGGATCCTCCACCTGCTCGCATATCGCGACTTTATATCCTTTTTCAATCAAGCGTTGAATATAGTTTTCGGCGGAATGATAAGGCACTCCGCACATCGGAATGCGCTCTTCCCCGCCGCCTTCTCTGCCTGTTAACGTAATCTCCAATTCTTTGGCCGCCCGAATGGCGTCATCAAAGAACATCTCATAGAAATCCCCGAGACGGAAAAACAAAAATGCGTCTTCAACCTGTTGTTTAATCGACAAATATTGTTCAATCATCGGCGTATATTTCGCCATAAGCAACCTCCGCTACCATGAATAGAGTTATATTATATCAAAAAAAGAGCATATACTCACGCCGCATATCGTTTCAATATTCGTACATGTTCAAATGCTCCGCTTCCATGCGATTCGCCATGCCGTCATGCAGCCATGCCGCACGGATGTCTTCATTCTCATTCCAGCGCCAGCCAGTGTCGATTCGCGTGTACAAGGAACGGATCGCTAGAATATCCGCGCGTACAAGCCGGGAATCACCCTCCATACCGCCGCCCATACCGCTATCCAACGCATCCAGCACTTCTTGAAGCAGCGCAAGCGCCAACGGCCGCAGCTCTGTGACCGTCTCTCCTTCGCCGCCCCGATAGTAGCGCCGCACAACCTCCGTACGCACGCTGTCTCTTCGCGCCAGCATGGCCCCATGCACGATGACGGAGTGGAATAAGGAGAGCACTTCCAGCGCCAATTGCGGACTCTCCAGGAAACTTGGCAGCGTGCGGTATTCGAATCCGCCATCTCCGCCATGCTCCTGCAGCCGCACGTCTCCGAACGTGCCGTACTTCGGCCGCCGGCGCACAGCCCCATGCGGGTCCTCTATCAATGCTAACGGAAGTGCGACATATGTATCAAGCATGCGGACGAGATCGCTCGTAAGAGCGATGCCGCTGACATGGATATGTCCGCCAAGAGCGAAGCTCCCGAGCGGTTGGCTTCCAGCGAGCCACTTCAACGCCGCGCCATCTGCATCCTTCTCCCGGATTAAGCGGGCAGCCCGTGCCATGGCGGCGCGCAGATGCCGCAGCAGCTGTGCGGGGGCCGCAGCAGGAGCCGGACGCAGCTCCACGAGGGGATAGCGGATTTTGCCTTGGATGCGCACCGCATCGCACCCGGCAACCCCTCCCCGCGGCAAATACCGGATCGCCGGAACGATTTTACGCCGCTCCGGGTGATACAGAATCAGCTCCATATCGAGGCCGAGCTTCAACGTCCTCTTCGGCTCCTTTCGGCTTCTCTCCGTTTCGGCAAGCGTCTTGGACCACGCGGAAATATACCGTGACATCACCCATTCCGGGAGAAGCCGCGGAGCCGGCTCTACCCGCTCGATGACGTCTCCCGCCTGCGGCTCATCCGCCATGCCTGCCGGCCATTCAGCATGAGCCCCCGAATCCGCAGAATGATAGCGGAGGGTAATCGCGGCGGTATCCCATCCGAGCGCATAAGCCGCTCTAACCGCCAGACGTCCGAGCCGCCGGTACGGAGGCTGTGACCAATCGTCTGCCGGAAGGTAGCCGTATCCGCCTTGCGGCGTCCGCATACAGTGCGCCGCGGCGACGACTTCACATTGATTCACCCAGAAGCACAACGTGCGGACAAAACGCCGGCTGTTCTGAATCGGATACGGCGCGGACCATGCCGCTTTTTCCGCTACCGGAAGCCCCCATGAGCGCAGGCGCAGGCGCATCGTGCGATGATTCCATGCCTGAGCGAAGCGGTTCAGAACGATTATCCCGTGCTGCCTGCCTAACCGCACGGCACGCTTGGCCAACTCCTGCAATACGACCTGCTTGTGAGCATGGCGCATCCACAGCACAACGAGACAATCTTCGCCGATTCCGCCGTGACCGGATTCCGTCAGTTCCTTGAATTGCCCATGCAATGCGGCCGGAATTCCGGTCCCGTTCCACATTTGACAGACCCTGTTGTCATCGGTCAGCAGCTGGATAGAATGAGGAATCGCCTCAGCTTTCAATTGGTTCCCCCTCTTTCTAGTCATTCGGTAGTCAAGCACCACTATTTAATTAAAAAAAAGGAGGGCTCCCGCCCTCTTCGATAATGATGTTGCTGCATATTCTAACATATGAAGTACAACAGATGAGGACTGAAGATTGCCGCAGAGCTCGTGACTCACCCACCATGCGCATGTTGGTTGAGAATTAAAGGGGAGAAAGAAATAAGAAAAGCGCCGCAAACGTGAAGGGCTTGCGGCGATGACTACAACTCCTCATCCGACAAGTCCGGGTCTAAATCGTCGAATCCGTCGTCCTGGCTGCCAAAGTCGAAGTCCTTGTCTTCAAAGTCAAGGCAACCGTTCGGGCATACGCGTACACATACTTTAGTCTCTGCCACCATTTCCACGGAGAACTCACGCTCTACGCGAATCATGACGCCGGTTCCGCTTGACGATACACTGGCCTCTACGCAGTTCGGCTCTTGAATCGCTTCCGCCGACACTTCCTCCGTCGCGGCGCGATGCTTCGGGTCGACATACGACAATGGAACGAGATCGACATACGACACCGTTTCTTTCGCAACATCCGTTTGGGAGTTGTTATTGTACGAATACCAGATGTTGATGTCGTAAGTACCGATGACCTCAATGCCATCTCCTGCCCGCACCGATTCATATTGATGGTTTATAATCCATGCCCCCAATATGCTAGTCGGATGATGAGGCGGAGTGACCGTATGTGTGACGACGGAGAACTTGCGACCTTTACCGCAGATTGCTTTTGTGATGATCTGCCGGCAGTGGTGTTTATCTGTAATTGCCATCTAATGGACCTCCTCCATACAATCATTCAATTAAAGTGTATGCGAGACATCCGTCTAGAGTGACAACAATTTTTTGAGAGGCCTTTCATTTTTTAAAAGAACAATAATCCTTGCAGTGACGCGGTTTACAGAGCAGCTCGTAACCTTTTCTTGTCTTTTTTCGCTATCTTTAAATATTGCTGCAGCTCCCGGTTCACTTGCAAGACCGCTGCGCGAACCTCAAATTCCTGCCGCGTCGCGGGCAAATCCATTTCGCGGAAGACGCCCTCCAGCTTAATAAGAAGCTGCTCGGTCTTGCCGGTATAGTAAGGTTCTTTCACATCATCGCTCAACTGGTCGAACAGATCCGCCACCAAATGGCATTGCGGCAGCGATTGGTACACCTGCGACAGCAGCTGGAGCATGTTCTGCACATTTTCCAGCTGCGCTTTGCGCATATAAAAGTAGACAAGCCATTGCTCATCCGCTTGAATCTCCTCCGTCCGCAAGAGGCGATTCTCCAACGCTTTCGAGGCGATCGCTATCCCTTCATTCACCTTCTCATCCGCTTCGATAATTTCTTGACCGCCCCACATATAGGCGGAATCGCGCAGCGTTCTGCTGATTTGAATAAAAATGCGTGAGAACTGCTCGTCCACCTCTTTGCGTATCTGAACAAGCTTGTCCTCTTCATTCGGCATGTAGACGAGATTGACGAGGGTCGCAGCGCCCAATCCGATCATGAGCAGCAGCACTTCGTTAAATATCCCGTGCAGCGTCAGTTCGCCCGCGCCATATATATGAAATACGACAACCGAGCTGGTGACGATGCCTTCCTTAAAGTTAAGACGGGCAATGATGGGAAAAGCGAGCAAAATATATAAAGCCAACACCCATAATTGAAACCCAATCACTCCGAACAATACAGCGGCCAGGAGAAGCCCGACCAATGACGCCAAAAAGCGTGCGGACACCGTCTTAACGCTTCGTTTGCGCGTGACGTCCACGCCTAATATGGCAAGCAGCCCCGCTCCAAGCGGATTCATCGCGCCGACCAGATCGGCGGTGATGATGGCGAAAATAGAAGCGATCGCCGTCTTAATGACACGAACTCCGACAAAGCCGAACACCATGAATATGTACTCCTTCATTCCAGTCTCTAAGAGGTTTATCAAAAAGTCGCTTTTGAATACGAACTTTAACGCATTCCGATATTATATTATATCGGCTCCGCTCCACGGTTGCAAAAAAGGAGAAATGTCTTTTTTTGACACCTCCCCTCAGGCTTGAAAGCAGGTTATCCAGTTGGCAAGCCAATTGCTTAAGCAGCGTTATAAGCGGCGAAGCAGCTTCCGTTCCAAAAAAACGACCGCTTTGTACATCAATGTGGCCACGACAGCAATGATAAGGAGTGACGACATGACGAGCGTAAAGTTAAACACTTGAAAGCCATAAATGATTAAGTAGCCCAAGCCGACCTTGGAAACAAGAAATTCCCCGACTATGACCCCGACCCAAGCCATCCCTACATTGACCTTCAACGTAGATACAATCGCCGGGAAAGAAGCCGGAAGAATGACCGTGCGGAAGATGACGCTCTTGCTGCCGCCGAACACGCGCACGACCTTTACATAATTCGGATCCACCTCGCGGAAGCTGTTATAGACGACAAGCGTCGTAATGATAACCGTAATGGACAAGGTCGTGGCGACGATGGCCGTAAAGCCGGGCCCGAAGCCGACGATGAACAGCGGTCCCAAAGCCACCTTCGGCATGCTGTTGAATACGACCATATAAGGGTCCAGCACACGCGCGAGAAATTCCGACCACCAAATCATAACCGCAAGCAGCGTGCCGAGTACCGTGCCGAGAAAAAAACCGACCACCGTTTCTCCGACTGTCATGCCGAGATGCGGCCAAATCGACCCATTGGCAAAATCCTGCACGATTTGCGTCCATATTTTGCTCGGATAACTGAATAACAGCACATCAATCCATTTGAAGCGGCCCGCTACTTCCCATAAGGCCACAAATGCAAGCAATATGATGATTTGCGTCAGGGAGACAGCCGCGGCGAATCTGCGGCGCCGCTTGCGATAGCGGGCGTGCGAATGCGCGGCCAAACTGAGGGAATCTGGAAATTCGCCCGCGGCGCTGTCAGCCTCCGTTTGCTTTGCCATCGCTTCCCCTCCGATCCGACGCTTCTAGCTCTTTCCATAAATCATGAAACAAATCATTGAAGCCCGCCTGCTCCCGCGCGTAAAAGGGCTGGGTCTCGCGAATCGATTCCGGCACATCGAATGCGCGGCGGATGTTGCCGGGATCCCGGTTCAGAACGATGACCCGATCGCTTACCGCAATCGCTTCGGACAGATCATGCGTCACGAGCACCGCCGTCTTGCGATGCGCTTTTAATGTTTCTACAATCAGGTCTTCCAATTGAAGCTTCGTCTGATAGTCGAGTGCCGAGAACGGTTCATCCAGCAGCAGCAGCTCCGGTTCGGTCGCCAGCGTGCGCACCAAGGCCACTCTTTGTCTCATGCCTCCGGACAACTGGTGCGGGTAGAGCGATTCCGTTCCTCCTAATCCCATTCCATCGAGCAGTCTGATCACACGTTCCTTCGAGACGGGATTCAACTGCCTCGTCAATTCCAGCCCGATACAGGCATTTTCCAGAATGGTGCGCCACGGAAATAAGTAGTCCTGCTGCAGCATGTAACCGACACGCGGCGAAGGGCCGTTTACACGCTGGCCATATACGGACACGCTGCCGTAAGTTGGCTGCAACAGTCCTGCTATAATCGAGAGCAGCGTCGTCTTGCCGCAACCGCTCGGACCGACGAGGCTTACAAATTGCCCCGGCATAATGGTGACGGACAGTCCGTCGATCGCGAGCTTCGCTTCACGTTCCGTCACATACACATGCGTCACTTGCGACAACTCTACCGCGGGAACCATACATCCGCCCCCTTTCCCAACTCTGTGCCTCTGACGCGCCTCATTTTATTTAACCTTCTGCTTGGCATCCTGAGCGAAATCGTTGTTCACAATCTGCTTCAGGCCAATCCGCTGTTTTAATTCACCGGCAGCCTCCAGCACGTCAAGCAGGTTGTTCCATTCCTTCTCCTCCAATATCGGATCGGCAGCGAACGAGCCTTGATCCTTATATCGCTTTACGGCACTCACGACGATATCCCGATCCGTATCTTTAAAGTAAGGCATAATGACATCCGTTATGGCTTCAGGCGATTCGGAATTCACCCAGCGCTGCGCCTTAACGATCGCATTTGTAAATTTCTGCACCGTTTCTTTATTTTTCGTAATAAAGCTCTGCTTCGTCATAAATACGGTATACGGCAATTGGCCGCTCTCCACGCCAAAGGATGCGACGACGTACCCCTTGCCTTCTCTTTCGAAAATGGAAGCTTGCGGTTCGAACAATTGCACGTATTCGCCGGTGCCGGACGCATATGCGGAAGCCACATTCGCAAAATCAATGTTCTGGATTAACTCCAGATCCCGATGCGGGTCGATTCCGTTCTTTTTGAGCGTGAATTCTCCGGCCATTTGCGGCATCCCGCCCTTGCGCTGACCGAGGAACACGCTGCCCTTTAATTGATTCCAGCCGAATGAATCCGTCTTCGTCCGCTTCATTAAGAACGTTCCATCCGTCTGTGTCAGCTGTGCGAAGTTAATGACCGGATCCTCGGTCCCTTGTTGATATACATAAATCGACGTCTCCGAACCGGCCAACGCGACGTCGATTCCGCCGGACAACAGCGCAGTCATCGTTTTGTCCCCGCCGAAGGTCGTTTGCAGCTCTACATCCAAACCTTCTTCTTCAAAGAAACCTTTGCCCAGCGCAACATATTCCGGCGCATAAAAAATGGAACGGGTCACTTCACCTACTCTTACCTTGATACGGTCTCCTCCGCCGCTGCACGCGCTCAACACGATAGAAAACATGAGGACTGCCGTCATTGTGAATGCTCCCAATCGTTTAGTCATCATCTCCATCCCCTCCTCTGCTTCTTATTCAAGTCCCATGTCTGACACACGAGCAGTTTGCCATGTCGAACGGATATTGCAGTCTATGCATCATGCTTACGTTTGGTTATTTGCCTGTTTATAAAAAAGAAGCGCATTCCGCTTCTTTTCGAAGGGAATGCGCTTTTGCTGCACGTTGGCGCAATTTATCTGCTTTTGACCAATATATTAACGGCTTCCTGAATCACATCGTCCGGATCGTTGCCCTGCTCCAGCTGCTCACGGACACAGGACGCCAAATTCGCGCCGATGACTACTCCAATTGTGCGGTCAACGGCAGTGCGAATCGCCGTAAGCTGGGTAACGACGTCCTTGCAATCCTTTTGCTGCTCCATCATGCTGAGCACGCCGCGAACTTGCCCTTCTACGCGTTTGAGCCGATTTTTGACCGAATCATGATACTCCATCTCGAACCTCCTTTCCATCGAGCCGCAAATCTCAATTCAATATGATATATCAAGCATACCTTGGCTGCGGCTTCGGTTCAATAGGGCGCGCTTTACGGCTTGTTGCTGCGCGGCATCATCTGCTTTGGATCGTTCAGCGCCGCGTTCATCAGGCACAAGATCTGCGGGGAATATCTCCGTTCCGGGAAAATCTTCCAACAAATGAAAACGCAGCCCCGAAGAGCTGCATTGTGCGACAATATGAAGATATTACATACCGTAGACGTCCTTCGACTTCTCTGTCAAATAATCGACCAGATACTGCGGATTCAGCGCCTCGCCCGTCACCTTCATAATAATTTCCGACGGGGTCAGCAATTTGCCGTACTGATAAATTTGCTCGGACAGCCACTCTTTAATTGGAAGCAATTGGCCTTGCGCAATCGTATCGTCGAAAGAAGGCATTGCCTTGCGCAATGTATTCATAATTTGGGCGGCATACATGTTGCCGAGCGAGTAGGAAGGGAAGTAACCGAAGCCGCCACCTGCCCAGTGCACGTCTTGAAGCACCCCTTCACCATCGTTCTGCGGACGGACACCGAGATAGGATTCATATTTTTCTTGCCATACCCGCGGTAAGTCATCAACCGACAGCTCATCATTGAAGAGCATTTTTTCGATCTCATACCGGATAATAATATGTAGGTTATAAGTGACCTCATCCGCTTCGATTCGAATAAGGGAAGGCTCTACCCGATTGATCGCGCGGTAGAACATGTCCTCTGTAACATTCTGCAGCTGGGTCGGGAACGTGTTCTGCAGCAAGTCATAATAGTGCTGCCAGAACGGGCGGCTGCGGCCGACTACATTTTCCCAGAACCGTGACTGGGATTCATGAATTCCCATCGACGTGCCGGACGAGAGCGGCGTCCCTGCGAACTCTTTGCTAATATTTTGCTCGTAGAGCGCATGGCCTCCTTCATGCAGCGAACTGAAGATGGCGCTGGCCACATCGTCCGTCTTATAGTTGGTCGTAATCCGCGCATCGCCCGGATTCAAGCCAATCATGAACGGATGCACGCTTTCATCCAATCTGCCCGCATCGAAATCGTAGCCCATTTCTTTCAGCAATTGAAGACTGATCGCTTTCTGGCCTTCAATAGGGCACTCGCGATACAGGAACTCGAATTCAGGCTGCGATGAAGCCTGAACGGATTGTACAAGCGGAACCAAAGAATCCCGCAGCTGACCGAACGTCTCATCAAGCTTGGCTACGGTCATACCGGGTTCATACATATCGAGCAAAGTGTCATAGCGCGTATCTTTAACGCCCCAGTAATCAATGAATTGCTGAGTCTTCGCCACAATATCCCGCAAATACGGCTTGAACATCTCGAAGTCGGCTTTCTCCTTCGCTTCTTCCCACACCGTCTCCGCATGGGACGTCAGCACGACATATTCCTGATACAGCTCAGGCGGAATCAGGCGGCTGCGGTTGAATTCCTTGCGGGCATCTGTCACCATCTTGCGATCGGCGGCGCTTAACGCTTGGAACTGATCCGGCTGTTCAAGCGCATCCAAGCAGCTTCCCATCTCGTCCGATACGGACAGCTTAAACATATCGCCCGACAGGACGCCTATCGTCTGCGCCCGCTGCTCGGCGCCTTTGCGCGGCGCGCCTGTGCGCAAGTCCCACTGCATCAATCCGATCGCTTCTTCATAACTTTTCAATTTTCCAGTGATATTATGAAATTGCTGCAAAACCGATTGATTTTGTGTACTCATCTGCCATTCACCCCATTTTACGTAATCCCTTCCTCTTGATGATACGTGGTGGACACGATATAATCAACTTTCAATAGCGGTTGAATCGCACGTAAAGGAGCTGGAACAGATGTCCGTCATGATTCAAATTACGGAAGCGGCCGCTTCCGCACTGGCGAACCGGCTAGTCGAATCCTGCTCTGGGAAAGGTATCATCAAGCTTATTTATGATACGGACGGTTGCGGCTGCGCCGTCAATGGAGTGCCGGCCTTACGGCTGCTCGACGAGCCTGCCCCATTCGATCTGGCCGTGGACACGAATACCGGCTGGACATGGGTTATGGATAAGCATCAGATGGTGTTTTTCGATGAGGCGCTCGTTCTGGACGTGAGCGGGACGACAGGAATGTTCAAGCTGAGCAGCACGCAGCAAATTTATTCCACGCACGTCGCATGTGAAGATCATCGCAAAGCCCGTGCAAACTAACAGGTTTGGAGGAACCGCAACATGTCCAATATGTGCAATATTTTAGAGTACAATCGTCAATTTGTGGATAGCAAACAGTATGAGCAGTATTTGACTGACAAGTTTCCGGACAAGAAGATGGTTATCATCACCTGCATGGATACGCGTCTGGTCGAGCTGCTGCCGCGGGCGATGAACCTGCGCAACGGCGATGTCAAAATCATTAAAAACGCTGGCGCTATCATATCCCAGCCGTTTGGGAGCGTCGTGCGAAGCGTGCTGGTCGCGATTTATGAATTGGAAGCGACCGAAGTCGTCGTCGTCGGCCACTATGAATGCGGGATGACCGCGCTCAACTCCCAAGGCATTATCGAAAAAGCGAAAGAGCGTGGAATCGAGGATCTCGTCCTCGATACGTTGACGAACTCCGGCATCAAGCTTCATCATTGGCTGCGCGGCTTCGATAACGTGCACGAAGGCGTGCTGAACAGCGTGCGCATCTTGCGCAAACACCCGCTCCTGCCGCCGGATGTGCCGGTTCACGGCATGGTCATCCACCCAGACACCGGCGCTTTGGAATGGATTGCGGACGGTTATCACTATTTGGAAGAGCAGAGCTCCGAGTCTGAGAGCGAAGAGCATTCTCCTTCCGCCACTCGTTAAGCCGTTATCGTAACGGGAAAAGCTCCTGCTTCAGAACCGATGTTCTGTGACAGGAGCTTTTATTGGTTGGGCCCCTATTGATCACGAAGCATCTCCAGATGTGAATCGACATCGAATCTTGCATTCACTCTTGAAGTCCGGTACTCATGTAGTCCCGCCTACACTCCGTTCCTCCTTCTTCGAGTTCTTGCAACCTTCTCGGTGCTGAATAGGGCCAAACAAGGAGCTTCAATTTGGTTATTCATTCACATGCAAGCAGCGATTGTTCGAACGCAGCGGTATCCATCTGTTCCCCGATGACGACAATGACGTCCTTCACATCGCCCTGTGGCGTAATCGGCACAAATTCGGTAGCACGGTAAGCAAACTGAAACATATATCGCTTTGTCGTATCCGTGAAGGTAACAATGCCCTTCGCCCGGTACACATTTGAAGGCAGCGACATCAGCCACTGTTCAAATCGTTCGCTATCGACCGCGCGCGGCATCGTATAGGTCCACACGGTTACAGTATCGTGAGCATGATGATGCATATGGTCCTTGGCTGCAATCGGATTCGGTTTCTCCGCACCGGAAAGGGATCCGCCCGCTTCAATGCAGCTTCTCCACAGCTCCGGCTCCACCTTGGCATGCCTTGTGACCTCGATCCGGGCACCGGCATTCCATTCCCGCAAGCGCAGCTTAACCGCCTCAAGCTGGTCCGCTGTGGCGAGATCCGCTTTGTTGAGCAGAATCAGCTGAGCGGCGCGAACCTGTTCTTGCAGCAGATGCAGCATTTTGCGGCTGCTCTTCCCGGACGCCACTACCGAATTGGGGAGAAATAGATCCGCTAAATGCTTCGCATCCGCCAACGTAACGATAGTCGTCAGCACGACATTCGTATAAAGCGAGATTTCCGTTATCGAATCGACAAGCTCCATCGGCTCGGCAATCCCCGTGCATTCCACATAGATGATGTCAGGTTGTTCTTCTTGAACCAATTCGTACAGCTTCAGGCCGAAATCACCGCGCATCGAGCAGCAGATGCAGCCGTTCAGCATTTCCTTCATCGCAACATCCGCCGGCAGAAGCTGTCCATCCAAGTTCACTTCGCCCGCTTCATTCATGACGACCGCAGGCTTCAGCCCTTGCTCCATGCTCCACTGGATCCATTGCTTCAATAAGGTCGTTTTACCGGTACCCAGAAAGCCGGATAAAATGACAACGGGAATCGTCATATTATGATTTTGTTCGGGAATGGGCATGATTGCATTACCTCATTTCATTTTATGCAGAAATTGAATGTGATGATCTCTATTCCATCACATGATACATCCTTCATAACGAGGGCGCAACCACGGCCTCAATGCGGCTCAAGGCGGTATAGAAAGAAGGTTCGCAAGAAGGGAAACGGCTATTGTGATAGAATAGATATACTAAAAAAAGAAGTTGTGAAATAGAGTATTGCAATTATGTAAACCATTACATATAATATCGTTGTAGACTTGTTCGAGAAAGATGCGATGAGGAAGGAATGCCGTCTAGCAGCAAGTCATTCTGTGGAGGTGTTATTATGCTCAATACGTTATCGTACGGATTACTCGGACTGCTCGCGAGCGAATCTTGCTCCGGATATGATTTAATGCTGCGCATTCAACCGTTCTGGCAGGCTAAGCACAGTCAGATTTATCCGCTGTTGGCCAAGCTGGAACGGGAAGGATTCGTTCAATATGTCCGGATCGAGCAGCGTGACAAGCCGGACAAGAAAGTTTACTCCTTAACCGAGAAGGGCACAGAAGCCGTTCTGGAATGGCTGGGCGAACCGCCTGCAGAGCAAAGTTCGCGCGATGAGTTGAGCTTAAAGACGAAGTGCATTTGGATGACGCAGCGTGACATCGCGATCCCTTTATTTTTAACCCGTCTGAAGCAGCTTGAGACGAGAACCGCATACTACGAAAAGTTACTGCAGCGCATTCCTGAAGAAGAACGCCACGTCCGCTCGAAGCATTTTGGCGATTACGTGCTGCTCCACCGCGCCATTTCATTGGCCGCGGCGCAAATCGAATGGTGCCGTTGGGTTGTCAATATGCTGGAACAAGAGGATGTTCTCACTTGAGAAATACAGGTCCCGCTCTGTCGCGCAGCAAGCGCAATAGAGCGGGATTTTCAGCTTGATTCGGCTCCTCTTTCCCGTTGCTTAAGACGATGAGCTTCCTCCCGTGCGGCAATTACGTCTTGCCGGTCACGAAGCTTGTGGCGATGCACGACCTCATCCATGACATGGCTGTTCGTCAAGCACCACATCCATCCTCTCTGTTCGCACAGCTCCTTGCACCGCTCGCGCAATTCAGGATCCGCAATCGGCAGATTCCATTCCTCGTAGTCAGGGCTTGCCTGCATTCTCTTGCCTGCCGCCAACGCTGAGTTCACTTCCGTCAACTTGATCTGCAATTGGCTTAACAATCGCTCCCCATCAAGCCCCAGATCGCACCAAGGAACTGGGCGTGCGTGCGACAGCGCGCTGCTCAGCATTTTGATCGCGCCTGCCATATTTCCTCTGCGCTCATGATACAAACCGACGGCAATCTGGACGAGCGCGAGCCACCATTGCTTGCGTTCGGCCGACGGCTCGGCCTTCCATAGTTCTTCCATTATTTCATGGCATTCGAACCAATCCCGCGACCCGTGAAAATGCAGTAAATATTCGATATAAGGTTTCGGATAATGCATGCCTTCTCATCCTCCGACAGCATAATAATCATTCTTTTCAACAACGATCTGTATTTATTTATTCGATACAGATGGAGGTTGTTTTTTTATAATAACATAATTCGAATAGTTAACGAGTCCCGAAAAGTGGAGCACACTAAAGTGCGCGACGAAAGTCGCAACTTTAAAATATTTTAACGGAACCGGTTTTTTTTGAAACCTCACCATGCTCCAATCGTATTAGGTATCGGATGATATCTATTCTTCTAGAGGAGGCAATTCATGCGTAAGTGGATAATGGTTGTGATGGCATTCTTCCTTATTTTTGCGGTAACGGCTCCGTCAATGGTAGATGCCAAGCGCGGAGGGTCTTTCCGTTCCGGAGTTAAGAGCTACAGTCCTACTCCGAAAAAAACAGAGAATAAGAGCCAAGTCAATCGTTCCGACAGCTCGAACAGCTCCAAATCGACGGGAGCCGCCAACACACAGAAACGCGGGTTCTTCAGCGGCGGAAGCTTGATGAAAGGCCTGATGATTGGCGGCCTTGCAGGTCTGTTGTTCGGCAGCATGTTCGGCAACCTTGGGTTCTTTGGCGAACTGCTTGGATTGATGGTGAACCTGCTGGCATTGTTCCTTCTCGTATCGCTCGTCCTCATGGTCGTGCGCAAGTTCAGGGAACGGCGCAATCCTCCGAAGCCAGAACACGGGCGGTGGAATTAATGAACATGCGCATCAGCATGGACGAACTCATCAACGCGGTGTGTCTCCATCTGGCCATGCGCAGACAAGTTCAGCCGACAGACGTTCAGGTCGAACTGTGCTGGGACGAAGAGCATGGCTTCACTGCCGAAGTGTGGGTTCAAGGAAGACAGCAGTATTTGATAGAAGCGAATTTGCTTGAGGCCGTAGAGCAATACGTATACAAAGAATATGGCCAGCGGGTGTTTCGTCACCAGATTACATTGGATGTTGACGACGAAATTTGGGCAGATATCGATACAAGCCAATAAATCACATAAGTACATGAAGGCGATAGTGCTTGGATCCGCACGTTGATGTGCAGTGACGGTCCAATCAACTATCGCCTTTTATTTTTCTTTCATTCCTGCTTATTCATGATTCAGTGAGCATTTTTTTGTATTTTGTAACAACATTGTCTTTTGTTTTTAATGTTTATTTAATGTTGCTTAAGTATGATGGGTATAACGGAGATAGATTAATAGAGGTGTTCAAAGAGATGCACTTTTGAGCACGCACTAATAGTAGGAGGTAAGTTGCTATATGAAAACAGTTTACATCGAATTTCAAGAACGACAAGTACCCGTGTTTTGCACAAATATATCGCACAAAAATACATTTTCTTTGCTTATGGATGCCTTGAATCGCAAAGTCCGCACAGGCAAGCGAGCCATCAAAACTTGCTTGGAAACACTAATCAGCATTGAAATCGTAGGATCGGAAGCCATCCTACATACGAGACGGGAAATGGACACGCTCGCGTTATCCCTATACTGATAAACTGATCGTTCCCGCCTGCCGAATGATGAATAGGCATTGGAGTTCGGCGCATTTCCCACAAGGATATGCGCCGTTTTTTTTCATTCGGCGTATGCGGCAAATTGAAAAATACATACTTGACATGATACAATTTGTATCATAAAGTACAAATAGTGCTATAATACTGTTTGCGCTTTATGATATTAGAATGGATAAAGGAGCGAGCTTTGCCATGACCATTGGAGAGCGCTTACGCTGCTTGCGTCTTGCCCGCAATATGTCGCAGCAAGAAGTCGCTCGTCATATCGGAGTGACCCGTTCGGCCTATAGTCATTACGAGATCAACAATCGACAACCTGTATATAGCACGTTGAATAAGCTTGCTTTGTTTTTTGACGTTCCGATCGACTATATCCTCAATGAGGACCGCACCGATTATGCGCGTGAAACGAAACAATTGCTGCAGCTCTGGCATGCGTTGGACCGGTCTTCGAGACAGCATACGCTTCATATCTTGCGCCAATGCATTTTACAACCCGATCATCCCGATAAGCCTTAACGCTGCGAAGTTAGAAGATACGCGGGAAGAATGATATGAAACGTCGTCCCTGCCCCTTGACCGCTTTCCACTCCAATCCGGCCCGAATGAAGCTCGATGACTTCTTTGGCAATTGCCAGTCCGATCCCGCTTCCTCCAGTTGACGAATTTCGCGATTTATCTTTCTTGTAGAATCGATCAAAAATATATGGCAAGTCCTCTTCCCTCACGCCGATGCCCGTGTCTGTAACCTTGATATGCAATGTTTCATTCTCTGCCTCGTATTGTATGCTAATCGTAATCGTTCCGCCTACCGGCGTAAACTTAACCGCATTGTAGATGAGATTATCAAATACTTGCGTCATTCTGTCCAGATCTACTTTGATGACAAGACTGGCTGGAGGAACATCAAGACACGTCTCGTTGTAACAGGCGAACACAAATCCCTTGCCATGAAGTTCCAGCTTATAGTTATCTTCCAGATGAGCGATGAAATGCTCCAGCAGAACCTCTTGCTTCGAAAAGTGGGCTTGCCCCGCTTCCAGTTTGGAGAGCTCAAACATGTCACCGATGAGATGGTTCAGGCCGTTAATCTTGTTGAGCATCAAGCGGATATATTTTTTTTGCTCCTCCTTATCATATACGATTTCATCCTGCAGCACTTCCAAATACCCGCGAATCAGCGTAATCGGAGTACGCAAATCGTGCGATATGTTCGTAAATAAATGCCGCCGGGATATTTCCATGCGCTCCAGCTCTGTATTATTCTTTTCTAAATGAGCGTTCATGCGCATTAATTCCGCCGTGCGATCTTGAATTCTCTGTTCCAGGCTGGCGTTCAGTTCTATCAATTCCGCCGAGACGGATTCCAAATCCGTCAATACTTGCGAATACCGTAACGATATGACGAGAGATTGCAAGAAGATGCATGCGACAAGACCGATCGGCGCCAAGTCGCGAACCGCGGCAAGCTCATGGCTATAGAGGATATCGTTAATGACCAGCACGCTCAGCACCGCGAATCCAATAAGCGCAATATATGCTCCTAGTCTATGATGATGGACGGCTCTGAAATTCATCGCAAAAATATGAACGACAACAGCCATGATATAAATCTGGTAGCCGCTTAAAAAGGACGTGAAGACGCTCGTAGGCAGCAGCACAGTCATCCCGATCAGGATACTGCCCGCCCCGATTAAGAACCGATAGGTGCGCAAGCAGGCGTCCTCCGTGAACAAGTGGCGAACATAACCGACTCCCGTCATGGCGGCAATCAACATCAACATGTATTCGATTCGAGTATTCAAGTTCCAAGACAGCATCGGCAGCCAAGTAAGCAGCAGCATATCCCCCGAAGTCGCGATGCGGAATGCCATCGCTACGCACAACACGCCGAACAGGATTGTATACCTGTCTTTGCGCCGTTCGATGAACAGCCCGATATGATATAAACCGACCATTAGCAAGCACCCGAAGAGGATGCTGTCACGAACCGTTTCCATTTTGCTCTTGCGGATAGCCTGTTCAGCGAGGCCAAAATACGGAGATTGCCATATCCCGCCGCGATGGTGCGAGTAATTAGCAACCTGAATGACGATCTCCGCCTGCTCCCCCGGCACGTGAAACATAGCCGTCCTCCGCCTCGTCGATGGCTCATATGTGTTCTCGTCCTCAGATACGCCGCCTTCTTTTAATACGAGCCTGCCGTTCACCCACAATGAGTAGGAGCTGTATATGCTGGGCAGCCAGACGCCATATAGAGAATCGATATCGTCTTTCAAAATGCGGAGGCGATACGTAGCATAGCCTGCTCCCGAGCGAATCCCTTTCTGTAGCTGGAACTGATTCCATGATGCTGGAACGGGGGCATAATGCGTTGCTTTGCGGGGGGCGGCAATGTCAGTTGGAGACAGCAATTGATGCCAGTTGAACTCCCACTGTCCGTTCAACGGAATAAGCCCTTGGTTCCTGAAATCCCATCCCCTTGCATCCATCACTCCACTTCTCGCCTGCGGAGCGGCATGGCCATCGAGTAGCGAGCCGGACACCTGTAGGATTAAGATTGTTATTAATATGATCGCCATCATAATATGAAAGGTGATTCGGCGCATTTCGTTTCCCCCTCTAACCTTACCATTTTATAACACCAGGGACTTTTTGACGATATATTCAGCAATTATTGCCGATGAAAAAAAGGAATAGATTGTCATCTTCTGACAACGTTCGCTATAATAGGAGAGAGTGACGGAGGTGACGACCTGCAATGAACGATTTTAAGATATTAATCGTAGATGATGAATTGGAAATAACAGAGCTCATATCGTTATATTTGCGGCGCGAAGGTTATCACGTATTCGTTGCAGATAACGGTTATACCGCACTGCAAATGGTGAAGGAAGTGGCTCCGGACTTAATTATCCTTGACATCTTGCTGAAGTCGCTTGATGGAATTGAAGTGTGCAAGGAGATACGGAAGACTTCCAACGTGCCGATTTTGTTTGTCAGCTGCAAGAGCGATGACGTTGACATCATCATGGGTCTTACAGTCGGAGGGGATGACTATATAACGAAGCCGTTCAGTCCAAGTCAACTCGTCGCACGGGTCAAAGCACACTTGCGCAGAACCTCGCTCTCGTCCCGGAATCATCCGATACCGCTGCAGCATAAGATCACTTTCGGAGCATTGGAGATCGATCTGCACAGCCACAATGTTATCGTAGAAGGAAAGTCAGTGGCGCTTTCCGCCAAAGAGTTCGATTTGCTTGCCTACTTGGCCCAGTCTCCGAATAAAGTGTTCAAGCTGGAGCAATTGTACCAGCACATTTGGAACACAGAAAGCTTTGGGGATACGCGAACACTTATGGTGCATATCAGCAACCTGCGCAAAAAAATTGAACCAGAGCCCACCCAGCCGCGGTATATCGTTACGGTGCGAGGCGTAGGCTACAAATTTCAGGCGGATTCCTATTAGGTTGTTCCATTTTCGAACACGCACGATTTGCATATCCATCCGATCATCAGAGACCGCCATCCTGCATAGGTTGACGGTCTTCTTTTCATCGTCGTACAGAAATTCCCTTTGTCCCGGGAAGCTGCGTGTGACATCGCAGCATCGCCAGAATGAGAAATCGCATTCCTTTCTGGAAAGCATGGGCGCATTTATAGTACAATAGCGCTTAGTGAGTTTGTCATTAAGAAAGGAAGTCGCACACACAATGTACATGGCTAACGACTGGAAAGACTATGAAGTAATCGACACCGGAGGCGGTGAAAAGCTGGAGCGATGGGGTGACGTCGTGCTGCGCCGTCCCGACCCGCAAATTATTTGGCCTCTGGAACAGGAAACCAATCTGTGGCGCAACGTGCACGGACATTATCATCGCAGCTCCTCCGGCGGCGGCAGCTGGGATATGAAGAAGCCTATCCCGGAGCGCTGGACGATCCAGTACCGTGATTTGAAATTTTATATTCGTCCGACGAATTTCAAGCATACGGGGTTGTTTCCGGAGCAAGCGGTCAATTGGGCTTGGATGATGGACAAGATTGAGCAAGCCAACCGTCCAATTAAAGTATTGAATCTTTTTGCATATACGGGGGGCGCTTCCGTTGCATGCGCCTATGCGGGCGCGGAAGTATGCCATGTGGATGCATCCAAGGGCATGGTGCAGTGGGCCAAAGAAAATGTGCAATTGTCCGGCCTCGCCTCAAAGCCCGTCCGCTTCATTACAGATGATGTGTTCAAATTCGTTCAGCGCGAACAACGCCGCGGCAACAAATATGATGCCATCATTATGGATCCGCCGTCCTACGGACGCGGACCGAGCGGCGAAACGTGGAAATTGGAACAGAGCCTTTACCCGTTCATTGAGTTCTGTACGACGATCATGTCAGATAATCCGTTGTTCATGCTCATTAACTCCTATACGACCGGTCTGTCGCCATCTGTCCTGAACAACCTGCTCAGCATGACGATGAAAAAGCGCTATGGCGGTCGATTGACTTGTGGAGAAATCGGACTACCCATCACACAGTCCGGTCTAGTGCTGCCATGCGGAATATTAGGACGCTGGGAGGCATAACTTCATATGTCCACACCAATGACTCAAGGGCACATCCCTATTTTGTTCGAGGACAATCATGTCCTCGTCGTGGAGAAGCCCGTGAATATATTGTCTCAAGCTGATGACAGCAATGACGTGGATATGTTGACTTTATTGAAGCACGACTTGAAGATCCGATACGAAAAACCGGGAAACGTCTTTCTCGGACTTGTGCATCGCCTCGACCGACCTGTCGGAGGGGCGATGGTCTTTGCCAAGACGTCTAAAGCCGCTTCCAGGCTGTCGGACGTCGTGCGCCGCCATGATTTGGGCAAGATGTATATGGCGGTCGTGCATGGCTGTCCACGCGAGCTGCAAGGAGACTTGACGCACCATTTGTATAAAGACGCGCGCGCCAACATCGTTCGGACGGTACCTGCCGGCACCGCCGGAGCCAAAGAAGCTCGATTGAGCTATGAGGTGATAGGCAGCAGTCAAGATTTATCACTCATCCGCGTTCGTCTGCATACGGGGCGCCCTCATCAGATCAGGGTGCAAATGCAAACCATTGGCTGTCCGTTATATGGAGATCAGAAATACGGGGCCAAATGGAATCGACCGGGACAGCAGATTGCTTTATGGTCCGTTCTGCTGTCTTTTCCTCATCCGACGACAAAGGAACATATGGAATTCCGCTCGATTCCGCCAAGGGAATTTCCTTGGAATCAATGGGATGTTGCTGCGATGGTGTAACATCCCATGCATCATCCGGAGGGGTAAATAACGATGAAGACAGATTTCCGATACGACCGATGGCTGCTGGTGGTTACGGCATTGATCGTGATGTTGACGACTGCGGCTTGCAGCTTCACCTCGCAGTATGAAGCAACGCCACCCGTTACCGTGAACGGTGCAGCCAGCGCGCACACTCAAGATAACGCGCAGCCCTCCTCCCCTTCACGGGAAGAGGCAAGCACCGGTAAAGACACGGGTTCACGCGAGCAAGAGGGAGATTACGCCCAGAGCTCGGACACGCAGCAGCTCGCTAACGGGCTGAAGGAGGATGCTGACAGCTCCCTTGCCACCACCGAGCACAGCGTCAAGCCGTATTCGTTGTCCGGCAAGCTTCTGGCCGTAGGCGATATTATGATGCATTCTCCGCAATTTCCGGCATACGTTAACAAGAAGACAGGAAAGTACGATTTCAACAGTTATTTCAGTCAAGTGAAACCGATATTGGAAAGCGCGGATTGGTGCTGGGCCAACTTGGAGACGCCGCTGCTGGGCGGCGAGAAAGTATATACCGGATACCCGATGTTCAACGCGCCTCCCGAACTGGCGGATGCTCTGAAATATGCCGGCTTTAACATAGTAACGACCGCCAACAATCATGTGCTCGACCGGCGCGAGAAAGGGGCGCTTCGCACCTTGGAGGTACTCAAAGACCGCGGCTTCGTGACGAAAGGAACATCTGCTTCGCTTTGGGAGTCCGAACAAGTTACGATGCTGGAGAAGAACGGCATACAATTAGGGATATTGGCTTATACTTACGGTACGAATGGTATACCGCTGCCGAAGAAGAAACCTTACTTGGTATCGCTCATCGATGAGGAACGGATGATACAGGACATCAAGAAGGCGAAGGAAGCCGGTGCAGACATTGTCGCCATTGCGCTTCACTTTGGCAATGAATATGAAACAAAACCCAATCAACAGCAAATACAACTGGCTCGCACGCTGGTTCAAGCCGGAGCAGATATCATTCTGGGTTCGCACCCGCATGTCCTGCAGCCTTATGAACGGGTCACTGTTCAAGATGCAGACGGACATACAAGAGATGGAATCATCATTTATTCATTAGGAAATTTTATTTCGAACCAAACGGGCGACGGGAAAGATATCGGTGTAATCTTCGGTGTGGAAATCGTCAAACACATGCCTGAGGGACGTATAGAGTTGAAAGAGATTACGGCAGAGCCGACTTGGGTTCATATCGACGGCCCGAGAGAAAAGCGCAAATACCGTGTCTTGCCTATGTCTGACACCGTTATGTCCCACTCAGACAAACGTTTGACTACGAATCAGTTCAAACGGCTGCAGAACATGTTGAACAATACGAACCGTCATCTTCAATCGATGTCCGCAGTTCCGGTGCTATTGACTTCGGAGTAGCTGTGTCTAATAAGCAACTAGTCGACTAGTCCAACTTGCTGCCGGCTGCGACCGTGCCGCGGGCTGCGCTTGCTTGCGGCTGTGGCGCGTTGGCAAGCTTGCCTAACAACAAAATAAGCAATTGCTGATTATGCGTCGAGATGCGATGAAGAATATCGTTCCAGTACGATTCCCGAGTCGCAATCCCCCGGCGCATTTCTTGTGCTCCAAATGGAGTTGCCTGTATCCATACGATACGCCGATCGCCTTGATCACGTTCGCGCACGATAAGCGCATTCTTCTCCATCCGATCCAGGAGGGTCGTTATCGCTGCTGGAGTCGTTGCTAAGTGCGGTAGCAAATCCGAAGGCTTGACCTTGCCATATTCCGTTACCCACTCCAACACCGTAAGCTGGCTTTCCGTCAGACTTGGCGCAAGCGCTTCATCCATCACATTTTTATATTCCTTCGACAGCTTCGACCACAGCTTGGCAAATTCCGTTGCGTGCATCATTGCCGACTCCCCCTTTTCTTCATACCGATCTTGTACTACCTGAATCTCAACCATGCTCATTTCTTCAGATACACTTCTATCGATGTCTTGCGAAAATGGGCGACCGCGTTCATAAATTTGATTTATTTACACGATCAAAACAACTAAATTATACCACAGCTTCAAAGTTCGGTCATCTATCATGTCAAATACTCATCGGCAGAACCATCCAATAGAACATTCGACGAATCGGAACATGATGGTTTGCAGCATCATATAATTAATATGGGCATCTGCCCTGTATCACCCCGAGAAGGAGGAGCTCTAAATGGAACAGTTCAAAGAGGAAATAGTTCGCCGAGCACTGGAAATCGGAATTGTAAAAGACCCACAATGGATGGAACGACTCAATGAGCCCGTTCCCTTGTGGGTCCTGCTTGAAATGGTTATGCAATTGCACGATGTGTTAAATCCGCCGCACAAGCCCTTCGATTAAACGGAAAGCGGCGCAATGACGAGCGTATCAATGACGTGTTCGTTTTTGTCCAAGGTAATTGCGGCCCGGCCTTGCGACTTGCGATCCATAAGAGGGGCATGCTCTGTAATTAGCTGATGAAGCTTGCCCGAATCGGTGACGAGCGTAATCGGATACGCAGCCTTGCTAAAGTAAGCCCCGACTAGCTTCGTTCCGTTCGGCTTCACTCGTTTGCCTTCCTTGAATTCAAACGTAGCCATCCCTTTACCGCCCCGCCCTTGGGTCGGGTAATCCAGCAGCAGGGAACGCTTGCTCCAACCAAGATCGGTCAACACCGTAATTTCGCCTTCTTCCCCGCTCACTCGAATGGCGGCGGCGACCTCATCGTCATCCTTTAACTGCATGCCGCGGACTCCGCCTGCGGCACGTCCCATCGGATTGACCTCGCCCTCCAAGAAGCGGATGGCCATCCCTTGATTGCTGACCAGAAGCAGATCCATCTCGCCGTCACTCGTCATGACACTCAATAGTTCATCGTTGTCCGCAACTTTACATGCGGCAACCGCTCCGGTCCGCTTCGTCTCATATTCTTTCAGCAGCGTCCGTTTCACTTGGCCGCGGCGAGTGACGAACAGCAGCGAGGCCTGTTCGCTATCAAACGATTTGATAGGAATGACGCTGACAATCCGATCTTCCTTGGCGATCGGAATGACATTGACAATCGCGGTTCCGTTGTCTTTCCATTTGAATTCCGGGACGAGATGAATCGGCAATGAGAAATATTGCCCCCGCTTCGTAAAGATGAGCAGCCGATCCAGCGTGTTTACTTCGAAGATATGGCGGATAAAGTCGCCGTCCTTCACGCCAGATTTCTCCCATTCTCCGCCGGAGCGCGTAAATGACAATTGACTCGTGCGCTTGATATATCCTTCGTTCGACAGCGTCACAATAACATCTTCCGCGTTGACGATAACTTCCAAGTTGACCTTAATCTCTTCCACTTCGCCTTGGACGACAGAGCGCCGATCAATGCCATAGCGGTCGCGAATTTCATTCAATTCCTTTTTGATTACGCTCAACAGCTTCTTCTCGCTATCCAGAATAGCGCGCAAGTCGGCTACCTTCTTCTTAATCTCGCTCAGTTCCTTGTTAAGAGACGTCAGCTCCAGATTGGTTAACCGATACAGCTGCAATGTCAATATCGCGTCCGCTTGACGCTCGGTGAATTGAAACTTCTCCATCAAGTTATGCTGGGCATCCTGACGGTTCTTGGAAGCCTTGATCGTGGCGATAACCTCGTCCAATATGTCGAGAGCTTTTACCAAGCCCTCCAGGACATGCGCGCGATCCTCCGCTTTGTTGAGATCATAGCGGGTTCGATTCGTCACGACTTCTTTCTGGTGAGCGATATATGATTCCAGCATCGGTTTGAGACCAAGCTGCTGCGGTGCCTTGTTCACTATCGCGACCATATTGAAATTATACGTAACTTGCAAATCGGTCTTTTTGAACAAGTAATTCAATATTCCTGTCGCATCCGCATCTTTCTTCAACTCGACCACAATGCGCATGCCTTCACGGCCGCTCTCATCCCGTACTTCCGCAATGCCGTCAACCTTTTTCTCCAGGCGGATGTTTTCCATCGCCGTAACGAGCCGGGATTTGACGATTTGATAAGGGATTTCCGTAATGACGATTTGCTGCCGTCCGCCGCGCATATCTTCAATTTCCGTCTTCGCGCGTATGTAGATGCGCCCCTTGCCGGTCTGATACGCTTCGCGTATTCCTTCTTCCCCCATAATGATGCCGCCTGTAGGAAAGTCCGGGCCTTGAATAATCTGCATCAGCTCATCAAGCGAGATGTTCGGATTGTCGATAGCTGCGATGCACGCTTGGATGACTTCGCGTAAATTATGAGTCGGAATCTCCGTCGCGAAGCCGGAGGAAATTCCGCTTACCCCGTTAACAAGCAGGTTCGGGAACCGTGCCGGCAATACGGTAGGCTCATCTTCCGTATTGTCGAAGTTGGGCCGGAATAGAACCGTCTCCTTCTCTATATCCCGCAGCAGCTCCATTGCGATATGGGACAAGCGTGCTTCCGTATAACGCATCGCTGCAGCCGGATCATCATCAATCGAGCCCCAGTTGCCATGTCCGTCAATAAGCACATGTCCCATCTTCCATGGCTGGGCCATCCGTACCATACCATCATAAATCGAGGCGTCACCGTGCGGGTGATAATTACCCATGACGTCCCCGACCGTCTTGGCCGATTTGCGGTACGACTTATCCGGCGTGTTTCCAGATTCATACATCGCGTACAGTATGCGGCGTTGAACCGGCTTGAGACCATCCCTGACGTCGGGAATAGCGCGGTCTTGGATAATATATTTGGAATAGCGGCCGAACCGGTCTCCCACCACATCTTCCAAGAACGCTGGTTTAAATTGTTCCGATACGCTCATGTGTCTCTCACCTTTCTATTCCTCAAACTCCGTAAAATCGACGTTCTCGACAATCCAACGCTTACGTGGCTCTACCTTGTCGCCCATGAGCGTCAAAACGCGCCGTTCCGCCTTGGCCGGATCTTCGATTTGCACCTGCAGCAGCGTTCTCGTCTCCGGATCCATCGTCGTCTCCCACAGCTGATCCGGATTCATCTCGCCGAGACCTTTGTAACGCTGCACTTCGGCGTTTTGACCGAACTGCTTCAAGTAGCTGTTCAGCTCTTCATCCGTCCAAGCATAACGGATCGTCGTATGCTTGCCTTTTTTATGCGTAATCTTGTACAGCGGCGGCTGCGCAATGTATACCCGCCCGTTATCGATCAACTGCTTCATATAGCGGTAGAAGAAAGTAAGCAGCAGCACCTGGATGTGCGCCCCATCCGTATCGGCATCGGTCATAATGATGACCTTGGCATAATTGCTCTCCTCTACTTCGAATTCCGGACCCACTCCCGCTCCGATCGCGTGGATGATGGTGCGGTACTCATCATTTTTCAAAATATCGGCGAGCTTCGCCTTCTCCGGATTCATCGGCTTGCCCTTCAACGGCAAAATAGCCTGCGTCTTCGAATCTCTGCCCTGCTTCGCCGATCCGCCCGCGGAATCCCCTTCCACGATGAAGAGCTCGTTGCGTGTATAATCCTTGGATTGGGCCGGAGTCAGCTTGCCATTCAGATTGGAGCTTTCGCTGCGCTTCTTGCCCGTCCGTATTTCCTCGCGGGCTTTGCGCGCTGCTTCGCGTGCCCTCGATGCCTGAATCGCCTTCTTCATGAGCATTTGCGCCACTTGAGGATTCTCCTCCAAGAAAATGCTCATGTTCTCGGAGACGAGCGTATCGACCGAGCCGCGAGCCGTGGCGCTGCCTAGCTGATCCTTCGTCTGTCCGACGAATTCCACGTCCGACATCTTGACGTTAATGACCGCCATCATGCCTTCGCGCAGGTCATTCCCATCCAAGTTTTTGTCCTTCTCTTTGAGGAGAGCATTTTTCCGGGCATATTCGTTCATGACGCGCGTATAAGCGGTCTTAAAGCCCGTTTCGTGCGTTCCGCCGCCACGCGTCGGGATAGAGTTGACGAAGGATACCAACGTCTCCGTATACCCGTCATTGTATTGAAGCGCAATTTCCACTTCGATATCGTCTTTTTCCGCCACAAAATGGATGACATCATGCAGGACCGTTTTGTCCTCATTCAAATACCGTACAAATTCACTAGCTCCGCCTTCATATAGGAAAGTTTCCATCTTCCCCGTCCGCTCATCCTTCAATGTGACTTGCAGGCCCGAATTCAAAAAGGCAATCTCCTGCAAACGCTCGGCAAGAGTGTCATAATTCAAATGTATATTGCCGTGAAATACCTTCGCATCAGGCTTAAATGTTACTTTCGTGCCCGTGCGGTTCGTATTCCCGATTATCTCCAGTCCGGTGACCGGTTCCCCGACGTGTTCCTTACCGTCGTCATCTACCCAGGTCTCGAACCGCAAACGATGGATCTTTCCATCACGACAAATCTCAACCTCAAGCCATTCCGATAACGCATTCGTTACGGAAGCGCCTACGCCATGCAGCCCGCCCGATTTCTTATACCCTGCACCGCCGAATTTACCGCCGGCATGCAAAATCGTATATACGACCTGTGGAGTCGGCACTCCTGTCTTATGCATTCCGGTCGGTATTCCACGGCCATTGTCGCGCACCGTGACCGACTGGTCCTTATGAACCGTCACATCAATCTGGGAGCAAAATTTGGCGAGATGCTCGTCGACGGCGTTGTCCACGATTTCCCATAACAGATGATGAAGCCCCGAGGAGCTTGTACTTCCAATATACATCCCCGGCCGTTTACGAACCGCGACAAGCCCTTCGAGCACTTGAATGTCGTCAGCCCCGTAGTCTGAATTGTGGTTGCCCGATGCCCCCTTATTTCCCGGTAGCTGTCCGAACGAATCGATTTGCTCGACCATTCATGCTCCTCCTTCAACAATACATTTAGCGTTCCAACTTTCGTCGGCAAAAGAAAATCTGTCGCGTCCGAACGAAGGAAGGTATGCCTCCATACCATTATATCGTCCGGATGCAAACAGATGTTTCGCATTCTTGTATATTCTAATTCAAAATGTCCTGTTTCGTAAAGACACGGAATGCGACAAACAATCCGGCAATCCCCCAAACGGTCAATACGCCGAGTGAAAAAGGGAGGGTCATTCCTTCGACAGGCGCCGGTGTGCCTGCCAAATAATCCGTTAATTTCAAGTTGATCATAAATAAATATTTCGCCGCCGGCCACGATGAAGCCATGTTATACAATATGCTGCCGGCTATAAGCGTCGCCATCAACGTTACAATACTGGCGGCCGTGCTGCGGACAAGGACGGAGATCATGAAGCCAAGCGCTGCAACGACGACGCTTGAGAACCAGATGAGCCCGCATTGCATGAGCATATACATCCACGACGGCACAATATGGACCGTATCAAAATTTACCTCCGTTCCCGAAAGAGCGAATCCAGTAAAGATAGGGAACGTCCAACCTCCATAGCCAAATACCATGCCAGAAATTAAATAGGCAAGCAGAGCGGTAAGAATGACGATGATTCCCGTGAACATCATGAGCACGATCCATTTGCTGAGCAGCACCTTCCACCTTCGGACCGGACGGGTCAACAGCATCTTGATCGTGCCCGTGGAGCGCTCGGATGACACGATATCGCTCGCAATGGCCATGACGAGCAGCGGTATGAACAGCGTTACCGCATTATCCATGAACGTGCGCGTAAACGTAACGCCGTTCGGCTCATCGGGGTTAACGTCATGGTCCAAATAATATTGCAATTGCTGCAAAATAATGCGCCGATATTTCTTCCATTCTTCCGGCACGCGGTCGCTGCCGAGTGTATTCTGAATGTCCGTGATGCGCTGCTGCAGCTCCAGACGCCAATCTTGATTGAATTTTTCCCGATTGTTCTGGGCAATTTTCATCTGCGCGTATGTAAACACCGGGATGAGAACAATGAGAATCAGCAGCACAACATAGAACCGTTTCTTCTTTAGCACTTTTATCGTTTCATTCTGAATAAGCGGCAGCAAGCTACTCAATGCGTTCTCCCTCCGTTATCTCCAGGAATAACTGCTCCAGAGTCGGCATAATGCGCTGAATGCCCTCTACTTCCACGCCAGCCTCCAGCAATTTGCGGTTCAACTCGGCAATGCTCTCAGGCTGTGTCTCCGTCAAAATAGCATAATCAGGCACACCCACCAATACCGCTTCGTCGATTGCTCCGTCTTCACGATCGAAGAACGTGACGGCACCGCTCGCAGACAAGATGTCTCGCGCCTTCTTTTCCGGCTTCGCCTGCCAAATAACAAATTGGCTGCGTCCGGTCAATAGCCGCTTTACATCGTCAACCGCCAGCACTTCCCCGTGGCTGATGATGGCGACCCGATCGCACATGAGCTGAATTTCGCTCAGCAAATGGCTGGACACAAAGATGGCCATCCCGCTGTCGGCCAATGTGCGAATAAAAGCCCGCAGCTCTTTGATTCCGAGCGGATCGAGACCGTTCGTAGGCTCGTCAAGGATAAGCAAATTCGGACGGCCCAGCAGCGCTTGGGCTATGCCAAGACGCTGGCGCATCCCTAAGGAATAAGTTTTCACCTTATCGTGAATCCGATTGGATAACCCGACAATCTCAACAACTTCGTGAATGCGGTCCTTGCCGATTTCAGGCACCATCCGCGCGAAATGTTCTAAATTTTCCCAGCCTGTCAAAAAGTTATACATTTCCGGGTTCTCGACAATGGAGCCGACATAGCGTAGCGCTTTTTCCGGGTCGCGGTTTACATCGAAACCGCACACTTGGATTCGCCCTTCTGTCGGTTTAATCAGATCGACGAGCATGCGGATCGTCGTCGTCTTACCAGATCCGTTCGGACCTAGAAAGCCGAATATTTCGCCAGCGCGGACGTCGAACGTGACGTTCTTAATAATCAGCTTCCGGCCGATCTTTTTCTTTACCTGCTGTACCGACAATACGATAGATGCGGCGTTGTTCATGTAAAATGCCGAACCTCCTTCCTTCTCCTTTACCGAATGCTTTGCACGATTCGCTCCGCGATAGCCTGATAGCCATCACCATTCGGATGAAAGTGATCGGAGGAAAGGTACATGCCGATATTTTGCTGAAACAAATCAAAGGTTGGAATCATAATCATATTTTTATCCTTGTTAATCATTTGAAAAGCGGCATCATTCCACTTTTGCACGACATTGTTGCCGATTTCGCGCATTTCTTCCAAATCCGTGAACGGATTGTACAATCCTATGTACACAATAAGCGCGTCCGGATTCCATTTGCGAATATTTGCCAATACCGTCTTCAAATGCCCAGTGCCTTGCTCGGCCTTCGCTAGAAGCGTGTCCGGATTCATCGCTTTATCCCCGAATTGTTCCGAACGGGCGCTCTGAAACAGATCGTTGCCGCCTATCGTAAGCAGAACGATGTTGGCCTTTTTCAGCACATAGCCGATGCTTTCTTGATTCAAGCGCTCGGACAACTGATCGGCCCTCATTCCGTTCACCGCCATATTGTTCAAAAGCGTAACCGGTTTATCCTGGACCTTGTCCAGCATTTTGACCGCGCGCCGCACGTAGCCTTCGCCTGTACTGTCCCCGGTTCCCCTTGTCAAAGAATCGCCTATCGTCGCGATAAGCCATTCGTCCGCTTGTGCGGTTTTCTTCACCGGCGGCGTTTGGACCGACGGCATTTCCGTGAACGGAACCGAAGCCGGCGACAAAATGTCTGCCACCCCGAACCCGAAGCCTCCCGCCAACACAAGCGTCGACAATAAGCCGAACAATGCTATCCATGACCATAATCGTGATGTCGATTTGCGGTTCATGTCCACCCTCCCAAATCGTACAAAGTTCCCATTCACCAAGATATATCAATACATTACCTGTTCGGGAATCCATTTGCAAACTTTACGAACAAGACAGTCCCATGTTCCGCAGAACACAGCGGCCGAATCGCTAAGAGAAGCGCCGCTCACTTTAAATCAAAAATGGCAGACCGCCGAATTACGCTTCGTCAGTCTGCCTTAATGAACCCAATGAAGGTAGCCTACATATATTTATATTGTGCAGCTACAAGTCCATAGTACGTGCCGCGCATGCGCATCAACTGCTCGTGCGTGCCTTGCTCCTGAATGACACCATGATCCAGAACGACGATATTATCGCAGCCCCGAATCGTCGATAGGCGGTGAGCAATAATGAATGACGTGCGCCCTTCAAGGAGCGTCTTCAGCGCTTCTTGAATTTTAAGCTCTGTCTCGGTATCGATGCTTGCCGTCGCCTCATCCAAGATGAGAATACGAGGATTGGCGAGCAGCGCGCGCGCAAATGAAATCAACTGGCGCTGTCCCATTGAGAGGACATTTCCCCGCTCCTGCACTTCCGTATCATAGCCATCCTTCAAGTTGACAATAAAATCATGCGCAAACACGGCTTTCGCTGCCTCTTCAACCTCTGCGTCCGTCGCATCCAGTCGTCCAAAACGGATATTATCGCGAATCGTGCCGGAAAAAATGAACGTATCCTGCAATACGATCCCAATCTGGGAACGCAAGCTTTCCAGTGTTACATTCCGGATGTCAAAACCGTCAATCATAACCCGGCCTTCCGTTGGATCATAGAAGCGGCACAGCAAGTTAATAATCGTGCTCTTCCCGGAACCAGTGTGTCCTACCAGCGCTATCGACTGTCCAGCCACAGCTGACAAGGAGATGCCGCGCAGCGCCGGACGTCCTTTTTCATATTCGAACAGAATATTCTCGAATGCCACATCCCCATGAACAGGCGGCATCTGCATCGCATGATCCGCTTCGCCCACAGACGGCTGTTCGTCCATGAACTCGAAGATCCGTTCGGAAGACGCCATCGCGATGAGCATTTGCGAATACATTTGTCCTAATCTGTTAATAGGCTCCCAGAAGTTACCCACGTATTGTGCAAACGCAAACAGTACCCCGACTGTAATTACATCACTCTGAATGAGATGGGAACCGTACATGAACAGGACGAATGCGCCAATCGCGCTCGTAAGCTCAATAACCGGGCCGAATGTTTGGTTCAGCGCGGATGCGCGGTCCCAAGACTTTTTGTTGACGGTGTTCATATGATCGAAGTAATCCATGTTTGCTCGCTCTTGTGTGTATGCTTGCGTAACACGGATACCTTGGATCGCCTCATTCAAGTGCGAATTGATGCGCGACTGCTTAATCCGCACATCCTGCCAAGCGAAACGGATGCGTCTGCGCAGCTTCGTAGATACTAGAAACATAATCGGCACGGTAATCATGACCGCCACCGCAAGTTGCAGGTTCAAGAACAACAAAATAATGATAATACCAAGCAATTGCATGCAATCGATCAATGTATTGACGGCCCCGTTCGTAAAGAGCTCCTGCAACGAGTTAACATCATTCGTTACCCGGACAAGCACGGAACCAGCCGGTCTTTTGTCATAGAAGTGAAAGGACAGCTTCTGAATATGCTTGAACAAGTCGGCACGCAAATCGTAAATGATGCGCTGTCCCATCACGTTCATGAATTTGATGCGGAACGTGTTAGCCCCCCACTGCACGATATACAGCCCAAGCGCAGTCCCCGCGATTATATACAACAGTCGCAGGGATGGATTGCCGTCCGCCGGTTGAATGGCGTGGTCAATCGCATAGCTGATGAGAAAAGGTATCGCCAGCTTCGTTATTGTCCCAAGCACCATCATGATGATCAGAACCGGGAGCAGCTGCCGCTTGTACGGCTTCATGTAGACGAGCAGCCGCCGCATCTGCGCCCAGTTAAACGGCTTCTCGATTACGTCATCGTCTTGATAGACGAAGCGCGAACGCTTCGTTGAATCGGCCGCAGCGTCAGAGTGAACGCTTCCATGGCCTGCAGAACTTCGCCCGGCAGCCGCGGATGGGTTTCCTCCACTCATGCTCTCACCTGCTCTCTCGTGGACTCAGACTCCCCTTCGAGTTTGTCTGCGTATTGAATGTAGAATACGTCTTGGTACGTTCCCTGCTCTTGAATGAGATCGTCGTGCTTCCCGCGTTGTATAATGCGGCCTTGCTCCAGCACTATAATCTCGTCCGCATGGCGCAAAGACGAAATACGGTGTGCAATAATAAACACGGTGCGGCCTCTCATGACTTCTTTAAAGCCGGCTTGGATTTCATGCTCGGTCTCCATATCGACAGCGCTGGTCGCGTCATCCAAAATAAGAATCTTCGGATCCTTCAAGAGTGCCCTCGCGATTGCAATCCGCTGCTTCTGGCCTCCCGACAAGCCCATTCCGCGCTCTCCGACAATCGTATCGTAGCCTAACGGCAATTCCATGATGAACTCGTGCGCCTTCGCCAGCTTCGCCACGCGAATGACATCATCCATCGTCACATCATCACGGCCATATGCGATATTGTTATAAATCGATGATGAGAACAGGAACGTTTCCTGAAATACGGTCGCCATTTGGCTGCGCAAGCTTTTTAAATCAATGTCGCGGATATCGTGGCCGTCTAGCGTAATTTTCCCTTGCTTCACATCATAAGCACGCATCAGAAGCTGAATGATGGTCGACTTGCCGGAGCCTGTACCGCCAAGCAATCCGATGACTTTGCCCGGTGTGGCATCCAACGAAATATGACTGACCGCGTCGGCATCTCCTTCGTAACGGAATGTGACGTCATCAAATTTCACATGGCCTTGAACCTTATCGTCTTCCAGCATAATAAGGTTCGACCGGCTTTCGATGTCGATCGGCGTCTGCAGCAATTCCAGCACGCGTTCACCGGAAGCCTTCGACTGCGTATAGTTATTAATGTGGAACCCAATTCCCCACATCGGTCCGATGATGTACCAAATCATACTGAAGAAAGCAACCAACCCGCCCAACGACAACGAGCCGTTGATGACTTTCGTTCCGCCTATGGCAAGCAGCAAGACGATACAGAAGCATGCGAGCATTTCCATAATCGGAAAATAGCGGCCCCACAACGTGGCGGCGAAAATCTGATTTTCTTTGTACGCTTCGTTGCGCGAGGAAAACTTCTCTACCTCGTAATTCTCGCGGGCAAACGATTTGACCGTGCGCACCCCGGTAATATTCTCTTGTACGGCTGTCGTCAACTGGCTGAATGTAATTCGCATTTCGCGAAACGCCGGATGAATTTTCGATTCGAAACGCATCGCAACAAATACGAGAAGCGGAATCGATACTAGCGTAGTTAGCGTTAACTGCCAGTCTATGGAAAACATCATGGCAGCACCGAAGACTACCATCAGCACCATATTTAAAATTTGCGCAAATCCAAATCCGACAAAATTGCGAATCGCTTCCAAATCCGCGGTCAAACGAGACATTAAATCGCCCGTCCTCGCTTTGTCGTAATAGCGGAACGACAAAAATTGCAGCTTACGATAACACGCGTTGCGCATTTCGTACGCAACGTGGTTTCCAAGGCGCCCGCCGAAGAAACCATGCAAAAATTGCAGGGTGCCTTTAATGCTGACAACGATAATAACCGTTAACGCCAGCCAAGGCACCCATTCGAACCGCTTTTCTGCTATAACGTCGTCGATTAAGATCCGCAGCAGATTGGGATAAACCAATCCAAGCGCAGTCGCGACCATTAAGCAGAGCACCGATGCGAACAGCAGGCCTCTCTTCGGCCAATAAAACGAGCCGAGCTGCTTGAAGACGTTCATTGGACTTCTCCTCCCCATTATTCGTTCTTCGTGAGATGTAATGCAGTTTATCATCAGGCATATTCAACGGCAAAACGGCAATTTCGTCATAATATCGACTATCCTTCCTTAAATCGAGATTACTTGGAACGAATCCAACCGTTTCTTTTAAATCGTCGGTTTTTCTTTGATCCTAACCGCTATCCATAAAAGAAAGCTTACCCCGCTCATGCAGGGCAAGCTTTTAAGGAACATTGATGCTGTTTTGATATAGAAACTTCGACAATTCATCTCATGCCAATGAACGTTCTATCGCCTTCATGACGGCTCGCAGCGGCTCTGGATCATAATCGGTTCGGGATGCATCCGCCAGCCGGTCGGCATATACGCGCACAGCGGCAGTAAGATCGGAATGAAGCGACCGGACCGTATCCGTAAGATGGCGCGCAATATGCTCAACAAACCGTTCCCGGTGCTCCTGGACAGCTAATGTTACAGCTTGCAGGGCGCGTTCCTCCAATGACTGCCGCAGCATATCGCGTCCCCCGCCTTCAAAGAATGCTTTGCTGCTGCGGAAGAAGCTGCGGAGCCAGCGTGTCGTCATGTCCTTCAGCCAGTCTCCCTCCGTCACATCTGGCGTTGGCCAAGACGGCAACGATTCGTCGGCCACAGCAAAGCCCGGCAAACATTCCTCCACTATGCCGGCCAGCCGCATACGGTGGCTCGCCGCAAGCCGCTTCGCAGATTGTTCCAATCTCAATGTTGTCGCGTAGAGCTCATTCGTCAGTTCCTTCATAAATGATCGGGACCATTCCAAGTAGCAACGCTCCAGGGCCATATCGATGTTCTGTTCATCCTTGCGCAAGGAGGCTGGATTGAATGAGTAAGCAAATCCGTCGTTGAATCGATATTGCAGGCGCTGTCGGACATGATACAGCAGCTCATCCGCTTCCTGTTCGATGCGCTTGCGTTCATCGCGCTGCAGCCATTCATCGCACCGTTTGATCGCTTCCGCTTCTGCCGCCCGGATACGCTCCGTCTGCTTCGCCCGCTCTGATGCATCGGCATGCGCAGCGTCCCACATCGCTTTGAGCTGAGAATCCACTCTCCGCATATCATTCCGTGCCGCATCGACGCTAAGCGTGGCCAGCTCCTCGGAAGCAAATCGCATGAACGCCTCCTCGAAGGCGGCAATTCCTGACTGTTCCAACGGTCCTGTTTGTCCGCTCAGCTTCGCCTTCAACGCCTGCAGGCTCGACACCGGGAACAAGCGCGGCTCACGTATTCCGAACTCTAGCAAGCGCCCGCCCACATATTCCATGACGCTGTTCAATTCTTCGTCAGAAGCAGCGAGGTCAGCCGCATTCACGACAAAGAACATTTTATCCAGTTCAAACGCATCCTTTACCCGCCCGAGCTGGGTCAAAAATTGACGGTCCGCCTGCGAGAAAGCATGGTTGTAATAGGTGACGAACAAAATGACGTCCGCATTCTTCATATACTCAAAGGCGACTCCGGTATGGCGGGCGTTAATGGAATCCGCTCCCGGTGTATCGACGAATACGAAGCCCTGTTCCGTCAATGGGCTGTCAATAAACAAATCAATCCGTTCCACGAAGGCGGATTTCCATTCCTCTCTGACGTACTCCCGATATTCCTCCGCGCTAACGTGCAGGGATTCGCCGAGATGCTCCCGTGCGCCCTCGTAGCCTCTCTTCACCGCTTGGATGAAGCTGTAATGCGGGCGGCCTGAAGGATGCAGCGTTTCCGGGCGGTAGCGCTCGATGGCGGTGAGCGCCTTATCCATGCTCATTGCGGATGCGTTAGCCTCGCCCATGCTTTCCAATGCGAAGCGAAGATCAGCCAGCATCTTCGCTTCGCTCTTCATCGTGACGCGCGCCGTGCCATGCGGGTGCGCGTCCGTCGGCGCCGCAATCGTATTGATGGCGGCGGTCGTCGGATTAGGCGAGACCGGCAAGGCGTCTCGGCCCATAAGGGCGTTCGCGAAGGAGGACTTGCCGGCGCTGAACGCCCCGAACAACGCGACGGTGAAGCGGTTCGTATCGAGCCGCTCCGCCTTGTCGCGCAAGTCCTGCGCGAGCGGCTGGACGGCAGGAAGCCGTTCGAGCGCGTCAGCCGCGTGCTTGAGCCGCATTGCGGCTTCCAGCAGCCTGCGGCGGGCCTGGCTTGCATCCGCTGCAGGCCGCGGCGCGCGGTCTGACTCCGGCGGATGCGACAGCGCGCCGAGACCGCTTGCTAGCGCCGGGTTCACCGGTTCAGGAGAAGATGCATCAGAATTGGGCTCGCGCTCGACAAACGCCGTGTCAGGCTGTCTGAGAAGCAGAGCGTTCTCTTCTGCCTTATCGTACTCGCGCTGCGGCAGCAACGCCGCCAATCCGTCTGAGGACACCCTGCTTGCGCGCATGTTATCCCATGAGCGCAGCAAGCGCTCTGCTGTATCCCGTAGCTCACGCTCGCGTTCCGCGATGCGGCTATCCGCCTCTAATTCTGCGTCAAGCTTCGCCTTTCTGTTCCGCAGCTCGCCAGCTTGCGCGCCATACTGCACACCGAGCGCGTCCAAGTAAGGCTCCGCCTGCTTCATCACCGCCCGCCGCAGCAGCGCCTTCGCTTCCTCGCTGATGGCTCGGCTGTAGGTCAGCGTATACTCTGCCGTCCCCCATGCGCCAGGCTGAACCTCCTGCTGCAGCCATGCTTCCTTCAGCTGCGGCAGCGCCGCTTCCATCTCCGCTTGCGCAGACAGCTCATCCGCTCCCGCTTGACGAGCCAGCTCCCGCACCAGCTGGATGACGTGCACTTCCGCATTCGCGCGCAGGCCTTCCTTCCATAAGGCCCCGAAGGCTTGCAGCCGGCGCTCTCGCTCGGCGATGGTCTTGGCGGCTGTAAAGAACAGCCCGACCTTAAATCCTGGCTTCAGCGTCTCTAAGTACGTCTGCGCCATATCGCGCGTTACTGCCGGCGTAAGATTCGCGTCGCGCAGCAGCTTCTGCACGGCCGTCTGAAACGACGCCTTAATCGCATCTGCCTGCCGCTCGGCTTCATCCAGCTGCGCTGTCAATCGAGCATGCTCCTCGCGCAAGCCCGCAACCGCTTCTGCGCCGCCCGCCTGCTCCACCCACGATCGGCGCTCATGTTCAAGCGGCTCTGACAACTGCCTCGCATGCGCTTCGATTAATTCACGCGCGGCCTGCTCTACGCCATATCTGACAAGCCGCTCCCGATCTTGAACGCTCTGCCGCAAATAGCGCTCGAGCGCCATCCACTCATTAAGCGGATGGCCGGGCTCCTTCAACGTAACGAAGAAGACGGCGGCCGGATGCAGCTGCCAAGCTTCCAGAGCGCGGTTCACATCGTCTTGATACGCGGCAAAAGCAAGCTCCTGCTCCCGGTGCTTATCGATTTGATTGACGATCCACACGAGCGGCTTGCCCGCATCCGCCACTTCCTTGGCGAAGGCGAAGTTATATTCAGATTGGACGTGATTATAATCCGTCACATAAAATACGACATCAGCCAAATGCATCGCGGCTTCCGTAGCCGCCCGATGTGATTCGTCCGTGGAATCCACTCCAGGCGTATCCAGCAGGGCGACCCCATCCATAAGCCATTCCACCGTATCATATAAAATGACCCGCTCTACCGTCTCGCCATCGCGGCATACTTCCGCCAACCGTTCTAACGGAACCGTATCGGCTGATTGAGCCTCACTGGCTGCGCTCCTGCGAATGACCTCGGCACGGCTGTCGCCGTAGCGTACGGTCACGACATTGGCGCTGGTCGGTATGGGACTCGACGGCAGCAGGTCTCTGCCGCACAACCGATTGATAACGGTCGATTTCCCTGCAGAGAAATGCCCGCAAAAAGTCATCATTAACGTTTGTTCCTGCCATTTCGCAAGCAGCTCCCGCATCTTCGCGCTCTGCAGCGAATCGCCGGCCCGTTCCATCGCATTTGCTGTTTCCTGTAACCATACTGCAAGCGAATCTGCGCCATCCTTTGCTGGTGCGTCTGCTGCACTCCAATGCTCGTGATTCATCTTTTTTACCATCTGCATCCCCCGATGACCATATCTATAGAAAAAACCGAGTCCTCGGCTTCCTCTTTTTGCCTTTGACTCGGTTTCTAGTGTACCATATTTTGCTGTTTGGGGAGAATGATTTCGAACTGTTCTCCGTGCTGCAGAATCGTTATGTCTTGATCTTTCACCCGCATGACCACGACATCCCGTTTTTGCCGCATGCGTTCCACATATTGCTCAGGCACCTCACCTGCTCCATATATCGTAATGCCGTCAATTTCCCGCTCTTCGTCATCTTGAAGAGGAGTTTGAATCACCTTTTCATAAATATCAGAGAACTGTTCAAAATCATTAGTATAAACTGAAATGCATTTCATCACGACCGACTCCCATCCGTATTCATTTATTTTCCAGTCTTTCTCGGTTTGGTCGCTTTCATACGTGCTTTCCCCACTCGACAGCAATCGATCAGCGGGCACATTTCGCACCGCGGAGATTGCGCTTTGCAATGATAACGTCCAAAAAAGATTAACCGATGATGCGTAATCGTCCATTCATCCCGGGGCACTTTCCGCATCAGCTTCTTCTCTACCTCCAACACGCTGTCTGCCTCATCGGCCAGCTTCAGCCGTTTCGAGACCCGCTCGACATGCGTATCCACCGCCATCGCAGGAACGCCGAACGCATTGGATACGACGACATTGGCCGTCTTCCGTCCGACTCCCGGAAGTTCCGTCAACAACGCATGCTCTTGCGGCACTTCGCCATTGTACTTGTCAATCAGCATGTGACAAAGCTTTTGAATATTTTTAGCCTTATTCCGGAACAATCCGATGCGCCGAATATCTGATTCCAATTCTTCCAGCGGAACCGCTATATAATCTTCCGGCTTTTTATATTTCTCAAATAACGTTGCCGTCACTTTGTTCACAGTCTCATCCGTGCATTGAGCGGATAAGAGAACCGCAATCGTTAATTCGAACGGATTTGCATGATGTAACTCGCAATGCGCGTCAGGAAACATTTCCGCTATCGCATCCAATATTCGACGTACGCGCGCGCTGGTTGCCACCCTTCCCCACTCCTTTCATTTAAAAACCGTCTCACCCTAAGGATGAGACGGCTCGTTCAACCTTATTGTATTTTAAGATAATTTCTCGATTTCAACAACCTGATTGTTAACGAAATAAAGCATAATCTCTGTATCCTCTTTCAGGGAAGAGAGGTCAATTTTGTTACCGCTGGAGTGAATGTGCGCATTTGGATGAACTTTGAAGATGTAATTGTTTTCCGCAAGCGAACGTTTCACATATAACTCGCCGCTCTTGGAATCATAACGCCAAAAGCTGCGCTTCGTGCCGCTAACCAGCTTCACGACCGGCAAATCCTTCACGTCTTTGCGCACCTCGACCCGGTCCCCCGTTTTGAGCGTGCTCAGGCTCGCAGTCGACTGATCGACTTGGATTTGCGCATTTTTGCCGACCTGGTGCACGGACAAGTTGCCTGCATTGTCGCGTACCGTCACGACGCCTGTATTCGTATCAATCGAATCCACGCGTCCGTAAGTAACTTGCACTTGACGCACCTCAGTGATGGAGCGTCCGTCCAATACGGCATTTACGAAGTCATTCGGCTTGATGTCTTCCAGCTTAACGCGATTGTTCTTCAAGTCATATACCGGAACCCCGCCGACATAGAACTCTTCAATCGTTGTGCCCGCGGAACGCAACCGGATGCGGTTGGCGGATGTATCGCTGGACACGACTTCGAACTGCTCCGTCTGGCGCACGGCCAGTGAAGAGATCGTAGTCTGGTCGTCCGTCAAGTAAGCGACAATCTTGTCGCCATTGTTCAGATCCGACAGCGACATATTGCTCTTGCCGTACTTCTCAACGCTAAGCGTCGTGTACTTATATGGCAATGTCACTGATTGATCATTGGCAAGCTTCATCGTCACCGTTTTGGCAGTCGTGCTGGCAAATACGAATGTGCCCTCGAATTTATTCACGAATTGAACGAGCAAGGCATTTTTGGCCGTATACTGAATGTTCGCTTTCCGTTTGCCGTCTCTTAATTCGCTCGCAATATCATCCAGCGATACACGGTTCCCGTTATTTTCGAATCGAGTGCCTGGATTCAGGCTCAATACATAAGGGTCCTTCTTCTCATCGACGACCGTCAACAGGCTGTTCGTCTTGTCATAGTTAAGGATCGTGACGCCAATGAGCATCTCGACTTTACGATTGACCGCCGTGATACGCGACACGAGATCTTCGCTGTTCATCGTCAGCTCAACGCGGTCTCCATATTCTCCCGCAATCAAATCGTCGAAGGACGGATTATTCATGCCTTCCATGACGATTTCGACATCGCGCGCCAACATTTTAGCTTCAAGCTTGCCGTTGTCTTTCTTCACCGTCAGGCTGGTCTTCGCATTGCCTTTCTCGTACAATGTGCCGGTAATCGTCATTTCCGCCAATTCGGTCAGCTCAATGGACTGAACAATGCTGTTTTTTACCACATAGGTGATCGTGTTGTTTTCTTTCAAATCCTTGATGCCGTTTGAAAGAATTTGATCCTTGTATCTGACGATGACGTCATCCGCTACCGTAAACGTCTCGTTGTCGCCGCTATCCGGTTGAATCGTTATCGATTTGTTGGTAGCATCAACCGACACAATCGTGCCTTTGCCCGATTTGTTCACCGGACCCGACTTTACTTGAATTTCAATGATTTTGCGTTCGGACGTGAACGTTTCGCGTTTCATTTCGAGCACGCTGTCTGTCGTCATTTTGGAAGCGTCGATCGAATTGCCGCTTGCATCTTTAATTACGGTCGTGTTGTCATAGAACACTTCGGTCAAATCTTCCGTTCCGTCGCTTTTCACATAAAATTTATTGTCCGAAGCGACCACATATTTCAAGGTAGCGCGCGTCGTCTCGACTTTAGGGTCCGCATCGATTAATTCAACGTAGGAAGCAACGCCCCCTTCTCCTGCGACGCGAATCTTCGTATACAGAGCGATGTCGCTTGCCTTGATGGATTCTTCACCGTCGCCCTTGTAATACATCGTTTTGCTGTCGCGGCGGTACGTCTGTGACTTCCCGTCTTCGGTATATAGACGAATCTCCTGATCGCTTAGACTCATGGCATATCCGTAATTTTCAGCGGCATGCTGAATCGACGCAATCTTGTCCCCGCGGCTAAAAAACGTCGCGAGCTGATCGCGGGTTACTTTGCCTTGCGGTTCAAAGCGATTGCCTGCCATGCCTGTTGTCAGCTTCAAATCAACCGCCGTATTGACATAGCCGAGCGCATCCGAACTGATTTTGTTGTTATCAGCGAATGAGGTTGGATTATTTTGTGACTTCGCTTCCGCTTCTTTTCCAATTGCGCGGACCAAAATCTTCGCGACCCATTCGCGTGTCGCTTTCTCGTCGCCCCAAGGCTTCTTCGGATCCGGATTTGTCATTTCTTCTTTCTTGTCCAGCAAACCTTTCTGGAATGCAAGCACGACGTAAGGCTTGAAATAAGCGCCTACTTTGAAGTCAGCCGGCAGCGCGACCGTTTCGGTCGTATTCAACTCGCCTTCAAGTCCCATGAAGCGAATGGCCATCGTAATCGCTTCTTGCTGTGTCACATCGTCGCCGGGACGGAACTTCCCGTTGTTTCCTTTCAGGATTCCTAATGCCGCAAGCTTATGTATATGCTTCTCAGCCCAGTGTCCAAGCTTGACGTCGCTAAACATAGGGCTGACACCGGACGCGGTCACAACTTGATTATTTGTCGTATTTCCTGATTCTGCAGCCATTGCGATAGGCAATGAAGTCATCGTTAAAGACAAGGCTAGCAGCGCGCTTCCGATCGTTCTTGTCTTGTGCGCGCGCTTTTCATGATTTGATTTCATATTGCATCCCCTTCCACGCATAATACGTTAAGATGTTCTTTTTCGACAAGAACAGGGGCAATTCCTGCCCCTGTTCCGCAATAATTACAGGTATTTTTTTTAGCAATGCGCCGTAATCGTTGTTATCTTCTCCAACTTAGCGCTTGATCGGATGCTCCAGCGTAACGTGCCCCATAAGGCTCTCTTCCGCTTTACCGTCAACCAAGACGTCGATCGCTTTCACTTCATCGAATTGGAACAGCGTCTTCGTTAACGCCTCAAGCGCAAACTGCTCTCCGCCCGCTCCCAAATGCCCGTCTTCCGGAATATGAACATCGATGACAAGCGTTCCGTTATCCATCTTGACTGACTTGAATTCGATTTTCTTCCATAATGGAGTGTCGTTGTCGTTCTCGGAAGATTGCAGCGCTTCGAGGACGGCTTTGTACTTCTCCTCGTCGTTTGCAAACTGAATCTTCTTCTCATACGTTTTCAATTCCATCAAATCATCGTCAGAAACGTATACTTGAATGGATTGTTCTTGTTTATTATCCTTTTGATCGTTTGGGGCCGGCTGTTCCGCTGCCGGCTGTTCCGCTGCCGGTTGTTCTGTCGTTGGCTGTTCCGGCTGCCCCGCATTCGTAGTCGGCTTAGAGCCGCATCCGGCAACGAGCGCAATGGACAATACGACAGCGGCAATTCCCCACCATTTACGTGTTGTCATCACAATTGACCTCCTTTACACCGTTCATAACGCAGCGCAGTGAAAAAAGTTGCGTCTCCGCGGAATTAGAGCAAGCCCAAATAGTCTTGAATTCCTTTGACGATGTTCTCTGCAACGCGCGCTTGGAACTGCTCATCAAAAAGTTGGGATTCGTCATATTCATTCGTCAAGTATCCAACTTCAAGCAGAATGGCCGGCATTTTGGTCTCGCGAGTGACATGGTGATCGGCCTTGCGCACCCCTCGGTCTTTGAACTGAGTTCCTTCGACAAGATGCCCGTGCATCGTATCGGCGAACGCTTTGCTTTCCGAGCGCCAGTAATAGGTCTCGGTGCCGGTTATTGAAGGTTTATTGTCAATGCTGTTGGCATGGATGGATACAAATAAGTCCGCCGCCAAATCATTGGCTATTTTGGCTCGATCGCTCAGTTTTACAAACGTGTCGTCTTCGCGCGTCAACACGACATGAAACCGATCGTCTTGGCGCAGAAGTTCGCCTACTTTCAAAGAAAGCGCCAGATTGAAATCTTTCTCATACCGTTTCGCGATGCTTACCGCACCTGAATCGTGATCGCCGTGCCCTGCATCGATGACGATTGCGTATTTGCCGTCGGGCTTTGTCGGCGGCACAGGCTCTCCGCCGCTGCCGGCGCCTGTGCCGGGAACCAGCGACACCGTCGCCAGACCCTCGCCATTTGTCGCAACGTCTGCTTGAAGAGGATAGTTCGCATCGATAACGAAACGAACGGTATTCGGATCATCGCTGAACATCGCATAGCGAATTCGCTGCACATCCGGGTAGTCTGTAATTATCATTTCCCCTTGACCGTCATCGTTGAAACTGAATCTTTCATAAAAAGTGCCCGCGAATGCGGTTCTCGGGAAATCTATGACAACGCGATCAGGGTCTGTCATCGTCATAATTTTCGGTTTTACGTTGGAATCTGTAGCGATATGTAACTGGTTGTTCATAAACGAAAAATCTGTAACACGAGCATCTTCCCCCTGCTCGTTGCCATTACTCCCTTCGGTCGAGGCGTCTTCGCCGTTAGGCGTGCCTGCCGTGGGAGGTACAACGTCTGGAGATGACTCATCGGCTGTGAACAAGTACACTGACTTCGTGTCTTTATCCCATTCCACCGTCAACCCCATATTCTGCCCGACGAAGCGGAGCGGAACGAGCGTTGCATTTTGTTTGACGATTGGAGCTACGTCCAATTGGACTTCTTTGTCATTGACTTTGGCCGTCTTCTGATTGACAGTCAGGTTTAAGCGTTTGCTATCGTTATTTATGGTTACCGTCTGCGCCTTCCCGTTCCAATTCACCTTATACCCTAATTCTTCAGAAACGACGCGAATCGGTATCATGACCGAATTATTGCTCATCGTAATTTTCTCCGGCAATTTGATGGAATTGCCGTTCAGGTACAAGCTCGGATCAGGAGCAGCTTGTCCTATGTTGGGAAACAGCACGCACAACAACATCATCATTAGCAACCCTAGACCTATTTTGTGTCCTCTCTGCATCTTCACCTCTACATCCTTTCTTGTTGTTCCGCCCTATATGTCTATTTATTGAGAACGGACGTATTATTAGACGTACAAAAAGGACAAAAGTTGCGTAAATTCAACATATTTTGGTTAAAAATATCGTCCTCTATTTAAATGTAATTCAACATCCCACTGGCAGGCAAGAGGGGACTTCAAATAAACTTTGACTTTCTTTGCGCGCAAATGACAAAAACCCGCGCTTCGGCAACGACATTCCCCGCATGAGGAACTACGAGACGGCGCGGGCTTTTATGAGCATGACTGCCACCGCTGGATATGATCCCATCAGTGAATGAGTATTCAGGCGATGACGGGAGAGCCGTTGTTCAACGCCACGGTCTGATTCGGGTCCCACATTTCTGGCTCGTGGGATGACACAATGACGGTCCTTGCACGCGCAGCAACAGCATTTATCGCAGGCAGAACGATAGCCCTCTGTTCCAAGCGCATACGCAAGCAGCCCCTGGGTCGCCGGAGCGGCGATCCAGGGGCTGCTCGCGTATAGGACATGAATTAGACCGAATAAGCAAGACGCTCAGCGTGCTTCGCCTCATACGAAGCAATCGCGTCTTCATGCTTCAGCGTCAGACCGATATCGTCCAACCCTTGCAGAAGGAATTGACGGCGGTGCTCATCCAGATCGAAGGAGTATGACAACCCATAATCATCCGTTATCACCTTATTCTCCAGATCGACATGAAGCTGATACCCTTCATGCTGAGCCGTGCGCCGGAACAACTCCTCCACTTGCTCTTCCGAGAGCTTCACGGGCAGCACGCTGTTTTTGAAGCAGTTGTTATAGAAAATATCGGCAAAGGACGGTGCGATGACACAGCGGAAGCCGTAATCCAAAATCGCCCACGGCGCATGCTCGCGCGAGGAGCCGCAGCCGAAGTTAGCGCGTGAGATAAGCACGCTTGCCCCTTGATAACGCGGCTTGTTCATTTCGAATGTCGTAATGGCATTGCCTTCCTGGTCAAATCGCCATTCATAGAACAGAAACTGGCCGAATCCGCTCCGTTCGATACGCTTCAAAAATTGTTTTGGAATAATCGCATCCGTGTCCACGTTCACCCGATCGACAGGTGCGACGAGACCCGTTAATTTCGTAAATGATTGCATGAGTCCGTCCTCCTCTTAGTTCAGCACTTCCGCTTTGAATTCCCAATTGCGCACGTCGACGAAATGCCCCTTAACCGCAGCGGCGGCAGCCATTGCCGGCGATAAGAGATGCGTCCTGCCGCCGCGGCCTTGACGGCCTTCGAAGTTGCGGTTCGATGTCGAAGCGCAGCGTTGGCCTGGCTGAAGCACATCCGGGTTCATGGCCAGACACATGCTGCAGCCCGCATCGCGCCATTCAAAGCCCGCATCCGTAAATATTTTGTCCAGACCTTCCGCCTCGGCTTGCAGCTTGACGCGGCCAGAGCCGGGAACGACAATCGCCGTTACTCCGTCATTTACCTTATAGCCTTTGGCCACTTCAGCCGCAGCGCGCAAATCCTCAATTCGCCCATTCGTGCAGGAACCGATAAAGACATAATCGATGCCAATATCCGTCATGCGTGTGCCTGGCGTCAAATCCATATATTCTAATGCCTTTTCAGCAGCTTTTCGTTCATTTTCCGTCGTAAAATCGGCCGGGTTCGGCACTGTCGCCGTAATATCCGCTCCCATTCCCGGACTCGTTCCCCAAGTGACTTGAGGAATCAAGCTATCCATATCGATGTCGACGACGCAGTCGTAAGACGCGCCTTCATCCGTAGCCAACCGCTTCCATTGCTCGACCGCAGCATCATACGCCGCGTCTTGCGGCACATATTGCCGGCCGCGCAAGTAGTCGAACGTCGTCTCGTCAGGAGCGATCAGCCCTGCCCGGGCACCGGCTTCAATGGACATGTTGCATACCGTCATGCGCTCTTCCATCGACAGCTCGCGAATCGCTTCACCCGTATATTCAATTACATATCCGGTTGCAAAGTCAGTGCCGTGCTTGGCGATAAAAGCCAAAATCATATCCTTCGCCGTTACGCCTGGTTTGCGCTTGCCCACGAACCGCACTTCCATTGTCTTGGACTTCGCCTGCTGCAGGCATTGGGTTGCAAGCACATGCTCCACTTCGCTAGTGCCGATCCCGAATGCGAGCGCTCCGAATGCGCCGTGCGTAGACGTATGGCTGTCGCCGCATACAATCGTTTTCCCCGGATGAGTCAATCCGAGCTCTGGTCCCATAACGTGAACGACCCCTTGATCAATGCTGCTCAGGTCGAACAATGTAACTCCGAATTCCGCACAGTTCCGCGACAACGTATCGATCTGCTGTTTCGAGATCGGATCCGAGATGTTGAACCGGTCTTTCGTCGGAACGTTATGGTCCATCGTTGCATAGGTCAAATCCGGACGGCGCACCTTGCGGCCGCTCATACGCAAGCCTTCAAACGCTTGCGGCGATGTCACCTCATGCACCAAATGCAAATCAATATACAAAATGCTCGGTTTGCCCTCTTCTTGCACGATGACATGCTGGTTCCAAATCTTTTCGTACATCGTTTTCTTCGTAGACATTTGCCTCACCTCATCGGTTGATTCCTCTATCTCTTTGCAAACAATATAGCATTTCCATCTTCATTGTTCCAAGATATAATAACTATAATGATAATAGGTTCAACCTATAACCTAATTGAGGAGGCTCGCACATTCCTATGGAATTCCGCCAGCTGCTATATGCCGTTCAAATCGCCCAAGAGCGCAATTTCTCCCGCGCAGCAGAGAAGCTGCACATCGCCCAACCTTCTTTGAGCCAGCAGTTGTCCAAGCTGGAGAAAGAAATCGGCGTGCTGTTATTCCAGCGCACGACCAACTCTGTGGAGCTGACGCATGCCGGAGAAGTGTTTGTGGATCGTGCCCAAAAAATAATGGATGCCATGGAACAGTTGAAAAATGAAATGTCCGACATCAGCCAGACTAAAAAAGGAAAGGTCGTCATCGGGACGATGCCGATTACCGGTTCGCATATTCTCCCGCATGTGCTGCCGCAATTTCATCTGCGCTATCCGGAAATCGAGCTGATGCTCGTTGAAGATACTTCTACTTCCAATCTGGAAAGGATGACGGCCCAAGGCAAAAACGACCTGTGCCTCTTGTCTCTTCCGCTTACGGATGCTTCCTTGACATATGAGCCTATCGTTGAGGAAGAGATCGTGCTGGCTGTTCCGAATCAGCATCCCTTAGCCCTCCAGGCCGCGAATGCGAAGCGAAGCCTGCGGGAAGTTGCGCTGGAGGAGCTGCGGGAAGAGCCATTCATTCTGCTAAAGCGCGGACAAGGCTTCCGGCAAATTACACTCGAGCTGTGCAAAAAAGCGGGCTTTACTCCTAACGTCGTCTTCGAAAGCAGCAATATCGAAACGGTGCAATCGCTGGTCGCGGCAGGCATGGGAATGGCCTTGGTGCCTTCGTTCATCGCCACGGCGCCGCGAAGCGAATTCGTGCCCGTTTACATTTCGCTGGCAGGACGCCCGGCAAGGACGCTCGTCATCGCCTATCGCGATGGAAGGTATATGTCCAATGCCGCGGAAGCGTTCATGCAGACATTGACAGACACCGTGGCGGCACGCTTCGGCAGCCGCGCACGAGTGAGTGAATAGGGGAGGGGACGGCCCTATTCACTCCCCATGCTTCGGCAGCACCACCGGAAGCTTGCCAGGTGGCAGTGTGTCGTGAAACAATGCCCTTGCTCCGGCTCTTACGTTGCTGGCTGTAACGCCATAAATCGCAAATCCGACAGGCGCTCCGGATAGAGCCGCCATATCATAGGGTGTGCCCGCCGCAATGACAGCAGCAGGCTTCTTGCTGTCGAGAGCCAGCTTGAGCGCCTCCTTCATCTTCCCCGCTGCCTGCGGCTGCACATAAATATCCCTTGCAACCAATACGATAGCATCACTCGACTGCACTGCCGCCGCCAGCTTGTCATCCGGCAAAAGCAAGCTTTTGAATTCAAGCCTCCCCGCACCAATGCGGAATGATGATGCAGCAGCTTCAATCGCTCGCCGGACCTGCTCTAGGCTGCGTTCCTCATGTCCGATCACAGTAATCACTTTCATCTCGGGCTGAATGAAAGCTTGATTGCGGTATGCATCCAGCTTCATCCCCCACGGAGTAAGCGCTTGTGAAGCAATGCGATCGGCAAGCTGATGAGATTCGGCAGATGAAAGAAATTGTTCCGCTGAGTGAATCGCTTTTTCCGTCTCAAGCGGTTGCTGGCGCCCTTGCGGATTGATGACGCCATACTTCAGCTTGATGCGCAAAATCCGGCGCACACTCTCCTCAATCCGCTCCGCTGATAGTTTCCCTTCATCTATCGCTTTGCGGATCCCTACGACAGCCGCATCGGGCTGCGGCGGCATAAGCAGCACGTCCGCTCCCGCTTGCAGCGCCAGCACGGCCGCTTCGTCACTCCCGAAATGATCGGAGATCGCCTTCATATTAAGCGCATCCGTAACGATGGCCCCTCGAAAATTCAGCTTCTCGCGCAAAATGCCAGTCAAAATATGCGGAGATAAAGTGGCGGGCAGCGCAATCAGGCTTCCGTCTTTCTTAGAACGGACGGCGGACGGCTCCAGCTTCGGCGCTTGAATGTGAGCGCTCATAATCATATCGGCTCCAGCTTCAATGGCGGCACGGAACGGAACCCATTCGACTTCCTCGAACCGCTCTTCGGCAAATGAAAGCTTGGGCAGGCCGGCATGGGAGTCGGTAGCCGTATCCCCATGGCCTGGAAAATGCTTGACGACCGCAGGCATTCCGCTCTGATGCATGCCGGAAATAAACGACTGCACATATGCTCCCACCGCTTCCGGATCAGAGCCGAAGGAGCGGAGCCCGATAACTGGATTGTTCGCGTTGCTGTTCACGTCCGCGACTGGAGCAAAGTTGAGATTGAACTCCAGCTTATCCAACGTCCCGCTAATCTGATGGGCGGTTTCAGCCGCCAAGGCGGTGTCTCCGGAAGCGGCAATCGCCATATTTCCATTGCCATCATTGGCAAAAGACAAACGGGTGACCGGGCCTCCTTCTTCATCGATGCCAATCCACAGCGGAATGCGCGCCGCTTGCTGCAGTTCACGGTTCTGTGTTATTGTCTGTCTTGCATCCGGGAGGTTTTTCCGAAATAAGACAACTCCCCCGGGCTGCAGAGCCTGCAGCCGAGCAATAGCGGATTCTCCGGCTTGTTCCCTTCCCAGCGCATTCAAATCAACGATAAGCAGTTGGCTGATGCGTTCGTTCAGAGACATCCGGGCTAGCATCTCATTTACTTGTCGCTCCATCTCAGACGGCATGTTCTCCGAGTCCGGAGATCCAGCTCCGTCAGATGCAGAGGTCGCCGCCTCATTAGCGCCGCCATTCTTCGGCGCTCCCGCCCCCGGCCAGCCACTAAGCCACGCAGCTCCCAGCAAAAGCAGAATCAAGGCAGCAAGAACGCCCCATTTCATCCGCCGCTTCCCATGTCTTCTATGACGCTCCACTCTCGACTTCTTCATTAGCTTGGCATGATGGATTTATGAGAGCCGACAGTGCCATATAGCGCCTCTCTCCGATCCTCAAATACCGGTATGCGTCCCCGCACCTCTTCTACCAAGGACAATTGGATGTGCGCCTGCACGAACGCTTCTTCCTCGTCGGCCCCGGCCAATGTCTCTCCCCATGGGTCCAGTATGACCGAGCTGCCGAAAAAGGAAGTTTCCTTCCCGTCCGCCCCCCTGCTGCTGCCCGTCCGGTTGCACGCCACGACATACATCTGGTTCTCGATCGAGCGCGCTGTCAGCAGCGTCTGCCAATGATGCAATCGCGGATGGGGCCATTGCGCCGGGACGAACAGCACCTCGACGCCTTGCAGCGCAAGCGTTCGCGACAGCTCCGGAAAACGGAGATCGTAACAAATGATGACTCCGCAGCTTACCCCGTCCAGCGTAAAGTGGCCGAGCGCTGCTCCCGCAGACAAGTAATGATGCTCATCCATCAAGCGAAACAGATGAGTTTTGTCATACGTCTTCGCAATAAGTCCTTGCCGATCCAGAACGTATGCGCGATTGTATATCCGATCCTGCTCGCGCACAGCTACCGAACCCCCGACGATATTGACTTGATATTGTGCGGCCAAGGCAGACAGCAGTCTTATCGTTTGTTCCCCCTGCTCGTCTGCCAATTCATGAATCCGCTTCAATGCGTATCCTGTATTCCACATTTCTGGCAAAACAATGACGTCCGGCTTATCCTCCTGTTCCATGGCGGACTTTATTTTGTTCATGACCTGCATTCGATTGCGTTCAGGCTCGCCTATTGCAACGTCCATTTGAATGGCACATATTTTCCAGTGTTCACATTTCATCTTTTCACTCTCCTCTGTGATGCATTTTACATGAATGGGTACCAACTTCATATAGGATGCCATGTTATCACATTTTGCTTAACACTTTCTTCCATCATACCTTTTCATGGAATGCAGTCAAGCTGGGCAAAGTAAGAAGGCAACCGAAATGATGGTTCCAGCTTAGAAAGGAGTATTTTTTATGCGCATTACACGAGATGCATTACGGTTATTTCTCCTCAGCCTCTTTATATTCTGTCTGACGGTTCCCGGTATCGCATCCGTTGCTTCGGCTTGGGATCCGGCCAGTGACAAGGGTGATATCGTTCCTCCACTGCAATTGTTTGATATGCAGCAAGAGCGGATTATTAAAACATTGCCGAACAGCGAAGCGTACCAGACAGAAGCTAAAAAGTGGCTGGCTTCCGTAACGGGGCTTGCACCGCAAATCACGATCGGGCACAAATGCGGTTACATTATCCGCATTCCTTTGAAAGACCAGACCCAAGTAAAGCTGCCAAAAGTAGTTTTGGAGGTCAAAGACGTATTTTTAATCTACTGTCCGGATAAAGAACCGCTGCTATTGATTTTCTCCGCGGAGCGGAAGCCGTTTTTGCTTCAATTCACCGCAGATGTGAAGCCGTTCATGCAGCAATTGCTTACTCCGCAGTCTTCGGGCAACGTGAAAGAATCAAACGGCTGAAATGCGCATTTAGACTTGCACAATGAAGTTCAAGCTTCAAAAAAAAGTGTACACTTCAGGAAAAACATGCTACGTTATCGTTAATATTTTAAATAACAATGTGTATTCAAAAGACCACTTTTCAGCATCTAAAGGAAACATGCTTCGGAAGCATAAGCTCTTCACGAGTGAATGCAAGATTCGGTGTCGAGTCTCATCTTGAGATGCTTCGTGATCGAAAGCGGTCTTTTTTGAATTACCACTAATACGATAATGAGTTCTGGAGTGGATGTCTTATGAATGAAGCAACACGCCGTTCGCGCCCCATCATCCCTGCCGAACGGATGAAGCAATTGCCCAAGCAATTTTTCGCCGATTTAGTGCAGCGTACGAATGCCCGGATTGCCGAAGGCCACGATGTGATTAACCTCGGACAAGGCAATCCGGATTTGCCGACTGCCCCGCATATCGTCGAAGCTCTCCAGCAGGCGGCCGCCGACCCGAAGTATCATCGCTACCCTCCTTTCAGTGGATTCAGCTTTCTCAAAGAAGCGGTTGCCTTACGATATAAAGCCGATTATGATGTCGATTTGGACCCTGCTTCGGAAGTAGCCGTTTTATTTGGCGGCAAGACCGGCCTGGTGGAGATAAGCCAGATCTTGTTGAACCCCGGTGACGTGTGTCTCGTACCGGACCCCGGCTATCCCGATTATTGGTCTGGTGTCGCACTAGCAGGGGCCGAGATGGTCATGATGCCGCTTCTCGAGCAGCATGGCTTTATGCCCGCTTACGACGCGATTGGGGAGGAACATTTACGCCGCGCGAAGCTGATGTTTCTGAATTATCCGAACAATCCGACATCCGCCGTTGCGAACTCTTCTTTTTACGAAGAAACGGTGCGCTTTGCCGAACGTCACGGCATTGTGGTTGCAAGTGATTTCGCTTATGGCGCGATCGGCTTCGACGGCCACCGGCCGGTCAGCTTCCTGGAAACGCCGGGTGCCAAAGAGGTAGGAATCGAGTTCTATACGATGTCCAAGACCTACAATATGGCGGGCTGGCGAGTGGCTTTTGCCGTCGGCAACCGCGAAATCATACGTCTTATCAATCTCATGCAGGATCATATGTATGTCAGCTTGTTCGGCGCGGTGCAAGCCGCAGCCGCGGCCGCTCTAACCGGGCCGCAGGATTCCGTACGCGAACTGTGCGCTATATATGAACGAAGACGCGATGCATTTTTCGAGGCGCTCCGCCGGATCGGCTGGCAGTTGACGCCGCCGCCAGGTTCTTTTTTCGCTTGGCTTCCTGTACCGAAGCCATACAGCTCCGCGGCATTTGCGGATTTGCTGCTGGAAAAGGGCAATGTAGTCGTCGCCCCCGGCATTGGCTTCGGTGAACACGGAGAAGGTTATGTCCGCGTCGGGCTGCTTGCTTCCGAGGCCCGCATGCGCGAAGCGGCCGAGCGCATCGGACAGCTTGCTTTATTTTGAACCGGATTCTGCAGCTTAATCGAAACTTAAGAACAATGTTCTGTCTGAATGCTGCTCTCTAATTTATCTCAATCCGGGAACAGAGCTTCTTTACATCACTTGGAACCACATGGTATTCTATTCATAACATTGAAGTAAGAATACATTAACGTGATGACAGGACCAGTATGTAATGTTAGTCGCGCGCAGAGAGCGGGTTGCCAGAGGCTGTGAGCCCCGCCGTGTACCATTACAGAACCTATCCTTGAGCGGTCAGTATAAGCGCATTGCCGCAAAGCTGAACGGACGCCTCCGTTACGGGCGCTCAAGTGGGATGATTGGCTTGTCGATGCGGATAACGCTTCGGCAGTTAATCTCAATGAAGGTGGTACCGCGGAAGAACGACTTTCGTCCTTTATAGGACGGGAGTCTTTTTTGTTACTTGCCCTCTTCCACAGCAGCGCGTTCGGGCGGCAGATCGGAAAACAATCCTCCGGCCAGGCGCTCCATAATATAGGCCAATGTAAATAAACATTCAGGCGGAAAGTGATGGTTATGGTACAAAATCAGCGCATTGTAATCAAAATTGGAAGCAGTTCACTCACCTCGGATCACGGCGGGTTGAAACGAGAGCACATTGCATTTTATGTCCGGGAGCTTTTTTCCCTGATCGAGCGCGGGGCGCAAGTCGTGCTGGTCACGTCTGGTGCGGTCGCGGCGGGATTTCGGCATATCGGCTATCCTAGCAGGCCGAAGCTTCTGCACGAAGGCCAAGCGGCAGCAGCCGTCGGGCAGGCGCTCTTGATGCAGGCTTATCAGGAGCAATTTCAGCAGTTTGGAATCCCAGTCGCGCAAATCTTATTGACACGCACCGACTTCGCGAGCCGAAAACGCGGACATAATGCTCACATGACAATGGAAGAGCTGTTGAAGCAGCGGGTTGTTCCGATTATTAACGAGAATGATACCGTTGCGGTCGAAGAATTGAAGTTCGGCGATAATGATACCTTGTCTGCGCTCGTCGCCAATCTGGTGCATGCAGACCGTCTCGTCATCGTGACGGACACCGACGGCTTGTATACTGCCGACCCGCGTCGCGATCCGAACGCGACGCGATTTGAGCACGTTGAACAGATCAATGATGAAATATACGCTTTTGCAGGCGGGTCAGGCTCATCCGTCGGAACCGGCGGCATGCGTTCGAAGCTGGATGCGGCGCGCATCGCGATGCGCGGCGGAGTGCCCGCGTTCGTCGGCAAGGTCAGCGAAGCGGGCGACCTGCTTCAAGCCGTGCAAGGACACGGCAAGGGCACGTATTTCGATACGCATCTGCACGCGCTCCCGATGAAGAAGCAATGGCTTGGGTTCCATTCCACTCCGGATGGACGCATCTTCGTCGATTCCGGCGCGGAACATGCCTTGCTCGATAACGGATCCAGCTTGCTTCCTGTGGGCGTCCGCGAAGTCGAAGGCGAGTTCCATCAGGGCGATGTAGTCGAAGTAGTCGGACCTGACGATAAACTCATAGGAAGAGGGATCGTCAATTATGATGCGTCACAGCTGCGGACTGCCGCAGGCTGGTCAAGCGAAGAAGTATTGAAGCGAATTGAGGTGTCTCGCATCGAGGTCATACACCGGGATGAATGGGTAACCTTGCGATCATAGAGGAGGAATAGACAATGAGTGAAGTACGTCAAAAAGCAGCTCTGGCCAAAGCAGCAGCTGCCGTAATGAATCGGCTGGGCACCGATGCGAAAAACGAAGCGCTGCTTCGCATGGCTGATGCATTGGTCGAACAGGCAGCTTCCATTATCGAGGCCAATGCACGTGATTTGGCACGCGGGAAGGAGCTAGGCATCACTCCTTCCCTGTTGGATCGGCTTGCATTGAACGAGCAGCGAATTCGGGATATGGCGGAAGGATTGAGACAAATCGTCAGTCTGCCGGATCCGGTTGGCGACGTGCTGGAGACATTTGACCGGCCGAATGGCTTGCACATTGAGAAGCTTCGCGTTCCTTTAGGGGTTATCGGCATCATTTACGAAGCGCGTCCGAATGTGACTGTGGATGCGGCGGGGCTGTGCCTGAAGACCGGGAATGCGGTCGTCCTGCGCGGAGGCTCTTCCGCGCTTGAATCGAACAAACGAATCATTGAAGTGCTGCATGATGCGCTCGCCAATACCAATCTCCCTGCAGACGCGCTGCAGATTATCGAAGATCCGAACCGCTCCTCTGTAGATGAGATGTTGAAGCTGAACGGGCTGCTTGATGTTATCATTCCCCGAGGCGGGGCATCGCTCATTCAAAATGTCGTGCAAAATGCGACGGTACCGGTCATAGAAACGGGTGCCGGCATTTGCCATACGTACATCGATGCAGATGCCGATCCGGGAATGGCAGAAGCGATCGCTTTGAATGCGAAAGTGCAACGTCCTTCAGTATGCAATGCGATGGAGACACTGCTTGTGCATCAGCAATTTGCCGATCGTCATTTAACCGGTCTCCTCGAAGCATTCCAGGTTCACAACGTTGAATTGCGCGGCTGCGAACGCACGCGGGCATATACTCCGTGGGCCAAGCCTGCAGCGGAACAAGATTACGCGACTGAATATAACGATTATGTTCTGAACGTGCGCATTGTCGATTCATTGGATGAGGCGCTTCAGCATATAGCCCGCTACGGCACGATGCACTCCGAATGCATCGTAACTGATAATAAAGAACGCGCCGATCGCTTCTTGCAAGAGGTGGATGCGGCGGCTGTATATCACAATGCATCGACGCGGTTCACGGACGGATTCGAATTCGGATTCGGAGCGGAAATCGGCATCAGCACCCAGAAGCTGCACGCCCGGGGTCCTATGGGATTGCCTGCCCTTACCTCCGAGAAATACCGCATTTATGGAAAAGGCCAAATTAGAGAGTAATAAGGAAAAGAAGATGAAGAAGGAAGAGGGATGAACAACATGAAAATTGAACAAGCACAAGTGAATGACGCCTTCCGATCGCTTCACTTCTGTATCTTTGGAGCGGGGTCCATGGCAGAGGCCATCGTGCGCGGCATGACAGAGCAACACTTGACCAACCCGGAACGAATCGCGGTAATCAATCGCAGCAATGCAGAACGTTTGCACGAAATGCAGGACCGATATGGAGTGACCATTGACTTAACGGCAGAAGCCAAGCAGAACCGGCTTGCGGCGGCAGATATTATCGTACTCGCGATAAAACCGAAGGATGCGGCCGCAGCCTTGCATGAGCTTAAGCCGTTGCTGCGCGCTGACACGGTTCTCGTGTCCGTTGTTGCCGGCCTCAGCATCGCTACGATGCAGCGCATCGTCGGGGCAACGCCGATAGTGCGCACGATGCCGAATACATCCAGCAACATTGGAATCGGAGCCACGGCGCTATGCTGCTCGCAAGAGGTGACTCCCGCTCAAAAATATGCTGCGATGACAATGCTGAATGCAATGGGTATCGTCACCGAGGTTGAAGAACCATATTTGAATATCGTTACCGGCCTGTCCGGCAGCGGCCCCGCTTATATCTATTACTTGATGGAAGCCATGGTTCAGGCAGGGATGGAGGGCGGCTTGTCCCGGGAGCAATCTCACGATTTAACCGTTCAAACCGTATTGGGCGCCGCAGAAATGGTCAGACGGACGGGAGAAGAGCCAGCCGCGCTTCGCCGCAAAGTCACCTCGCCCGGAGGCACGACGCAAGCGGCACTGGAGGTGTTGGAGCAATATCGATTTGCGGATGCGATAAGGACTGCCATTCATCGCGCAGAAGCAAGAGCGCAGGAGATGGGAGAACAAATTGGGAGGAACATGGAATGATGAATCATTGCGTCGCCACGTACCGTCTATACGACGACCGTGCCGACTTTCATAAGAAAGCCGAAGGCATCGCCGTTGGCTTGACCGTCGGAAGCTGGACCGACCTCCCCGAAGCGGAAAAAGCAGATATGGAGAAGCATCTGGGGCGCGTCGTGTCAGTACAGGAGCATCACTCGGACGTTCCCGGAGAGCGCTGCGCGGAAATATCCATCGCTTATCCAGACATCAACTTTAGCCACGATATTCCGGCATTGCTCGTTACCATTTTCGGCAAGCTGTCGATGGACGGGCGAATTAAGCTCATCGATGTGAACTGGTCCGATGAGTTCAAGCAGGCCTTTCCGGGGCCTAAATTCGGAGTGGATGGCGTCCGCAAGCTCGTCGATGTGCACGACCGCCCGCTCTTGATGAGCATTTTCAAATCCGTCATCGGACACGACTTGCAAACGTTGCGGGAACAATTCTATCAGCAGGCGCTAGGCGGCGTCAATCTCATCAAAGACGATGAGATCCTGTTCGAGAATCCGCTGACTCCGATCGGCAGAAGGGTTCGAGTCTGTATGCAGGCAGCACAAGAAGCAGAGCAGCGCACTGGCAAGAAGCTGCTCTACGCCGTCAACCTGACCGGGCCGACATTCAGCCTGCGCGATCAAGCGCTCCGAGCCATAGAAGCCGGAGCCAATGCTCTGCTCTTCAATGTGCTGGGCTATGGCTATGACGTGCTTCATGCATTAAGCCAAGATCGCGACATTACCGTTCCAATAGCGGCTCATCCGGCATTGGCCGGATCGTATTACCCTTCGCCGCATCATGGAATTTCCGCTTCACTCGTGCTCGGCAAATTCATGCGGCTCGCTGGCGCCGATCTCGTCCTCTTCCCTTCGCCCTATGGCTCGGTTACGATGCCGAAGGAAGAGACGCAAGCGATCCGCGAGGCGCTTACGACAGCGGCAATCGATGCTCCGCCGAGCTTCCCTGTGCCATCCGCCGGCATTCATCCAGGCCTCGTGCCGCTCCTTATCCGCGATTTCGGCACTGATGTCGTCGTCAATGCGGGTGGTGGCGTTCACGGGCATCCGCTCGGCACTGCGGCCGGCGGACGCGCCTTCGTTCAAGCCATCGATGCCGTCATGCAGGGTTCGCCCCTGGAAAGCTTTGCGGCGGATCATGAAGAGCTGCGGGCCGCAATTCAAGCATGGGGGGTAAAGCAATGACCACCGCCAAGAAGCGTGTCGTCTTCTGCGACTTCGACGGCACGATTACGGTAAATGACAATATCATCGCAATTATCCGCCATTTTAATCCGGCGGGTTGGGAACCTATCGCTCAGGACGTCATCGCAGAGCGCAAGTCCATACGTCAAGGCGTCGGAGAATTGTTTGCCTTGCTCCCGGCATCCATGCGTGACGAAGTGATTCGTTTTGCGACTTCGCAAGCGATCATTCGATCAGGGTTCGAGCAATTCGTGCAATTTTGCCGTGATGAGAGCATCGAGCTGTACGTGACAAGCGGCGGCATCGATTTCTTCGTCTATCCGCTGCTTAAGCCTTTCGGCATTCCATCTGATCGCATTTATTGCAACGGCAGCGACTTCAGCGGCGACACGGTCCGCATTACATGGCCGCATGAATGCTCGGAGCCATGCAACAATGATTGCGGCATGTGCAAGACAACGATCGTGAGAAGGTTCCCACCCGAACAATACGAGCGGATCGTGGTTGGCGATAGCGTCACCGATTTTGCCGCTGCAAAACTGGTGGAATTCGTCTATGCCCGCTCGCACCTGATTGAGAAATGCGAGCAATTGCATATTCCGCATGCTCCGTTCGATACGTTCCATGACATCATCGGGCATTTAAAACAAAACGGATAGCGTAAAGAAAATGAAGGTCAGCGAACTCAATTTTATTTCAGTGATACGGAGGCAGTAAAATGATAACTATCGGGAATCTCACTTTAGAAAAGAAGCAGCGCGCCCTTGCCGAGCTTCGCTCCATCAAGGAACAATTTGCTGCACGTGACTGGTTCCCGGGAACAAGCGGCAATTTGTCCGTACGTGCCAGTGACATCGAAGAAGGCCGCTTTCAATTTGCCATTACGGCAAGCGGTAAAGATAAATCGCTCCATACTCCTGAAGATTTTTTATTCGTCGATGAACACGGTAAGCCTGCAGAGTGCACACAGCTCAGACCAAGCGCAGAAACGCTCATTCATTGTGAAATTTATCGAATGACGGGCTGCGGCGCCATTTTCCATGTACATACGGTATGGAATAACGTTCTATCCGAGTTGTTCTGGGAACAGGGAGCCGTTCCCGTGGAAGGTGTCGAGCTCATCAAAGCATTCAACATATGGGAAGAAGACGCCCGCATTGAAATTCCGATCGTGCCCAACTACGCGGAAATCCCGCGCATCGTGCCCTGTATTACAGAGAAGCTCGACCCGCGCATTCCGGGAATTCTGCTGCGCAAGCACGGAATATATGCTTGGGGCGCCACCCCGTTCGAGGCCAAACGTCATCTGGAAGCGTTCGAATTCCTGTTCGAGTACGTATACCGTATGCAGGCGCTCCGTTAGCGCTTGTTACGCTATCAGCATGCAGAGCCCGTCCGGTTGGACGGACTTTTCTACATTAGGGATGAGGCGGTAAGACGCGCATAACTGCTCTGCCGCATAGAAAAAACCGCGCTGCATTCCCATGCAGTGCGGTTCATTATCTTCCGCCGGAGCGGAACTTCTGTGTATAGACCTTCGCGTCCTCAATCGAATGAATGCGGTTCCGATTCCATTCCAGCAAGATGCGATCAATGTAACGGAAATGAACTTTCCCCGCAAAGACCGCTTCCTTCAGTGCCAATAGAATCAATTCTTCCGGATAACGATCCTGATCAATCCAGCCCGCTATCGTCTCGCATTCCATCGGTGACAAGGGGCGGCCAAACTCTTTTTCGAAAATGTTAAACAGATTCGGCGGCTCAGATTCGGCCAATGAGGTTACAGCGCGCAGCTTCTGCCGTTCGGCGCGGAATTCTTCCGCCATGACGATCGCAAGCTTCTCCCATAGACCGGTCAAATTATACCGTTCGTATTGCACGTCTGTCTGCGGGTCTATTTCCTCATCAATTGTTAAGAAGCCGTCTTTCATTAGTTTTTGGAGTGATTTGATGACCGCATCCGCGGACGCGCCCATTCGCTCCTGCAGCTCTTCAATGGTAGGGAAATCTTTCATTTCCTGCTGCTTGAAGCCGATGAGATGAATGAACAGCATTACATCTGTATCGCTCAGCTTTAACTGCCTATAATAACGCAACAAATGATATGGCACGCTTATGCTTCCCGATTGCAATCCGAGCGCCATTCCTTTGGCGAAGGTTCGAAAGGCGTCCCCGCTCATACGTTAATCCCCTCTCCGCTTCCTACTTATCCTATTGTCGCATAAAATTGATTTTTTAGTAAGTCCATATTGGTAACGTTTTCAAACATTTTGTATGTCTCTAATAATAATCCCGTACCGCTTTATGCGGTACGGGATGGCAAGCTTGCTTCACATGATTAAGGATATAAACGGTACAGCATGCGCGGGAATGGAATGGTCTCGCGCACGTGATCCAGACCGCAAATCCACGCTACGGTGCGTTCAAGTCCGAGCCCGAAGCCAGAATGCGGAACAGAGCCGTATTTCCGCAAATCGAGGTACCATTGATACGCTTCCGAAGAAAGCTCATGGTCGCGGAAACGTTCTTCCAGCAGCTCTGGATCGTCGATCCGCTGCGAGCCGCCGATAATTTCGCCATAGCCTTCCGGCGCAATCATATCGGCGCAGAGCACGACATCCGGACGATTCGGATCCGGCTTCATATAGAATGCCTTAATATTCGTTGGATAGTGCGTAATGAAGACCGGAGTCTCATATTTCTCCGCAATTGCCGTTTCATGTGGCGCACCGAAGTCTTCGCCCCAAGGAATGTCGAAGCCTTGCTCCTGCAAAAACTTGATTGCGTCATCATAGGTAATCCGCGGGAATGGCGCAACTACTTTCTCAAGCTTGGAGGTGTCGCGTCCCAATGTTTCCAGCTCCGCACGGCAGTTCTTCAAGACGGATTGCACGATATGGGATACGAACTGTTCCTGTACGCGCAGGTTCTCATCGTGATCCACGAACGCCATTTCCGGCTCAATCATCCAGAACTCAATCAAATGACGGCGAGTCTTGGATTTCTCGGCACGGAATGTCGGTCCGAAAGAATACACTTTGCCTAGAGCCATCGCTGCCGCTTCCATGTACAGCTGTCCGCTCTGCGTCAAAAAGGCGTCTTCTTCAAAATATTTTGTGTGGAACAACTCGGTCGTTCCTTCACAGGAAGAAGGCGTCAAAATTGGCGGATCGACCAGCGTAAAGCCGCGCTCGTCGAAAAACTGCTGTACCGCACGGATAATTTCTCCGCGAACCGTCAAAATGGCATGCTGCTTCGGCGCACGCAGCCACAAATGGCGATGATCCATCAAGAAATCGACGCCATGCTCTTTCGGCGTAATCGGATAGTCTTCGGTCAATTGAATAATTTCAACGTTCGTCACTGTCATTTCATAACCGGATTTCGAACGCGGCTCTTCGCGCACAACTCCGGTTACATATAACGAGCTTTCCTGAGTTAAGCTCTTTGCTGCTTCCCACACCTCTTCAGGCACTTCGCTCTTCACGACAACACCCTGAATGAATCCGGTGCCGTCACGCAGCTGCAAAAATTGAATTTTGCCGCTCGAACGTTTGTTGTGAAGCCAGCAGCCCATGCGGACTTGTTCGCCTACATGGCGGCTCACTTCGCGGATGACACAAGTCGTCGCCATCGTTTCGCTCTCTCCCTTATACGTTTTTTGCTTCCTTCACGAGGCGGTACGTATCGCGTGCAATCACCAGTTCTTCATTCGTAGGAATGACAAGCACTTCCACTTTCGAATTCGGCGTAGAGATGCGGCGCGGTTCTTTAGAGCGAATCTTGTTCAATTCCGGATCGATTTCAACGCCAAGGAATGTCAACTGCTCGCACACGTGTTGGCGTATCACGATAGAGTTCTCCCCTACGCCGGCTGTGAACACGATTGCGTCTACTCCGTCCATCGCAGCCGCATAAGCGCCGATATACTTCCGCACGCGGTACGTATACATTTCGAATGCCAATGTTGCATTCGGTTCGCCTGCTTCCATACCATCCGTTATTTCGCGCATATCGCTGGACATGCCAGAAATCGCCAACAAGCCGCTATGCTTGTTCAGCATGGAGTTCACTTCGTTAACCGTCAGATCTTCCTTCATCATCGTGAACGGCACAACGGCAGGATCCAAATCCCCGCTGCGTGTTCCCATCATCAAGCCTTCAAGCGGCGTCATCCCCATCGAAGTATCGATGGATTGTCCGCCCTGTACGGCCGTCAAGCTCGCACCGTTACCGATGTGGCACGTGATGATTTTCAAATCTTCGAGCGGGCGTCCGAGCGTTTCTGCCGTACGTTTGCTTACATAATCGTGGGAAGTGCCATGGAAGCCGTAACGACGGATTTTGTGCTTCTTGTAGAGCACCTTCGGAATGGCATACATGTAAGCCTTCGCAGGCATCGTCTGATGGAAAGCCGTATCGAATACGACCGCTTGCGGCACGTTGCCCATGTTCGCTTCCACCGCTTTGATACCCATCATGTGAGCCGGGTTATGAAGCGGCGCCAACTCGAACAACCGGCGAATTTCCGATTTTACCTCGGAATCAACAAGCACGGAGTTCTTGAATGATTCACCTCCGTGAACGACCCGATGGCCGACGGCTTCGATTTCGCTTGTGGATGTAATGACACCGACTTCCGAATCCGTCAACTTGTCCAATACTTTGCGAATCGCGATCGTATGGTCCAAAATTTCGCTGACTTCAGTAATCTCATCCGTATGGTGCGGCTCATGCACGAGAATGGAAGAATCCATCCCGATTCTTTCTACTCGGCCTGCTGCCAATACCGACTCATCCACCATGTCATACAACTGATATTTAAGCGAGGAGCTGCCCGCATTAATGACTAGTACTTTCATATTCTATCCCCATCCTTGTCATAGTTGAAAAATCCGACGCCCGTCTTCACGCCGAGGTGGCCGGCGCGCACCATTTTTTTCAACAATACGGACGGACGATATTTAATGTCGCCGAATTCGCGGAACATGCGCTCCATCGCTGCCAGTACGGAATCTAGACCAAAGCGGTCAGCCATTTCTAACGGCCCATATTGGAAATTGTATCCGATTCGCATCGCATTGTCGATATCTTCTGCGGATGCGACTCCTTCTTGCAGCACATGCAATGCTTCGTTGATTAAGTTGCAAATAATCCGCGTCGTGACAAAGCCAGGCGATTCATATACCATTACGCCTTTTTTCTGCACGACTTCTTCAACAAACCGTTTTGTTTCATCGAATGTGGCATCCGAAGTTTTTAACCCGCGGATAATTTCGACCAGATCCACTTTCGATACCGGATGAATAAAGTGCATGCCAATAACCCGCTCCGGATATTTCGTAGAGCTTGCCAATTCAGTCAATGACAATGTCGATGTGTTGCTGGCCAGAATGATATTGCTAGGGCAAACGCGATCCAACTCCGCAAACACGCTTTTCTTCGCTTCGATGTCCTCGGAGATGGTTTCTATAACCATATCGCATGCACTAAGTTCAGCCAGATGCGTCACCTTATGTATGCGCGAAAGAATTAATTTTTTTTCCGCTTGAGTGATAGCCCATTTCTCCAGCTGTTTGTCCAAGCTCGTTTCAATCATTTCGTATGCATGGTCCAGCTTTTCCGGCGTTTGCTCCACCAGCAGCACGTCCAGGCCTTTCACAGCAAGCATTTCTGCAATGCCTTGGCCCATTGTACCGCCGCCGATGACGCCGATTTTTTTGAAAAACATGGTCTCTTCCACCTTTCATGTTGCTATGCTCTGCATAGTGTACCCGAGATACAGCTCGCGTTATCAGTGCATAGGTACCTAATATTATCTTAACATGATTGTTGAAAATAAAAAGAAATAACCAGCGTAATTTCACGCTGGTAATTGTTTCTTGTCACATAATAGACACCGGAATTCCTCACCGTTTACGAACTCTTCTTCAATCAAATGCTTCAGACAGCGCTCGAATGCTTCCTGGTGCTCCTTCAACAGTTCATGCGTGCGATTCGTCAAATCTAACATAATCGCCTGTATCTCTTTTGTCAAGACATCGGGAGACAGATGCTTCAAGCGTACAATGCCCAAGCTGGTCAAGCCTGAATTGATCATCGTCTCGACTATATTGAGCGCTTGGTCGAAGTCTCCTTGAGAGCCTGTGCTGCGGTTGCCATAAAAAATCTCTTCGGCAGCCGCGCCGCCCAGCGCGATCATAATCTGCTCTTCCAAGAACGGCTTCGTATACAAGTAACGTTCTTCCTGCGGCTGATGCCGGACGTAGCCAAGCGCTTGGCCCCGCGGACTCAACGACACTTGAGAGACGCTGCCCGGACGGACAAGCTCCGCCATAATCGCATGGCCCAGTTCATGAATCGCGACCCGGCGCCGTTCTTCCTCATTCGTTTCGCGGTCGCTCTTCTCTCCCATCAGCACTTTATCGATCGCTAGAGACAAATGCGCCGTCGATATGACGTCAGACTGTGCGCGCATCGCATAGATCGCGCCTTCATTCAGCACGCTTTCGAGCTGGGCGCCGGAAAATCCGAACGTCTCTTCCGCAATCCGGTCCAGATTGACATCATCGGCCAGCGGCTTGTTATCCGCGTGCAAATCCAAAATATGACGGCGTCCTTTCTTGTCCGGCATATCTACCTGTATATGACGGTCGAACCGGCCTGGACGAAGCAAGGCGCTGTCAAGTATCTCTTTACGGTTCGTTGCCGCCATCACAAGAATTCGCGGCGTCTGATCTGCATATAAACCGTCCATTTCCGTCAATAGCTGGTTCAATGTCTGATCGTACTCCTTTTGTTGCCCGCCTTCGCGTTTGCCGCCGATAACGTCAATTTCATCGATAAAAATAACCGCGTTCTCTTTTTTCTCCTTCACGGCACGCTGTCTCGCTTCCTTGAACAGCTCGCGCACCCGGCCGGCGCCAACCCCGACGAACATCTCAACGAATTCACTGCCGGATACTCCAATGAACACCGCGTCTGCGTAATGTGCCGACGCCTTGGCCATCAGCGTCTTCCCCGTCCCGGGAGGGCCGGTTAGAAGAATGCCCTTCAGCGGACGTATTCCGAATTTACGGATCGCGTCCGGATGAACGAGGAAATCCAAGGCTTCCACGAGTTCATTTTTAGCGCGATCTTGACCGCCAATCTTATCGAAGCTCATGGCAGCTATTTTGAGACTCCGTGAATCTTTGCGGCCAGCGGATGCAGTCATTCCAGCACCCCGGCGCTGCGCCGCGAACGCCAATACACCGATTGCGGCGGCGGCAAGCAAAATAGGAAACACGTTAATCCCAAGGAAAATAACAAACAACAACAGAGGGATGGATACGCCGATAACCCACTCAGGCCACCGCATCAATGATTGCAGATTTTTCATTTGGCCACACCCCCATCCGTGTACCTTCTAATGGCAGCAGCATCGTCTTGCTGCCTTGCCCGTCCTTCAGCGTAATATATACATACTGGTTGTCCATTTCCGTCTGAACCTCTATTCCAGGCTGTTTCTGCTGCAGCTCCTGCAGACGCGATGGAATATGGCTGTAATTTTGATGAACCATCGCTTCAGCGACATCAAACAATGCCTGTGACCACCATTTATCAATCTCAGGCGTGCTGTGCTCATTCATATATTCGATAACTACCTTGTTGCCCTTGGCTTGCTTCTCCAAGTCGCCAGTCAGCTGCTGAACCAGTTGACGGACATCGACACCCGGCTTCGTCTGAATTTGAACCTTCATCGCGCCAGTCTGCCAGTCAACATGATATCGCGTAATTTCAGCATGCTGTTGCACAATTTGTTCCACTGGCTGTTTTACAAAATTTTTCTGATACAACGCCCATCCGCCGAACAGTACGGCACCCGTCACCATCATAATCAGGACGGTAGGCGCGACACGAACTTTTTTCGTCATGCTGAAATACCTCCTTGAGTCTCAAATCTATTTGCAATAGCCGCTCCATCCGCTACCTTTGCTCTATATTTCCCAATGGGATATATCACCCAGTACATATTAGAGTATATCACATCGTATACACTGAAGTTGAATGTAAAGTGTACCATAGCTGCCATGTCCCCGCTGCCAACAAAAATACCGCATTCTCGGGGCAACGCTTAAACGCGTAACCTGTAAGAATGCGGTATTATATAAGCACTAGCTGCATATTTTACTGCTATTTGTTAGGCAATCCGTAGATTTCTCCGAACGGCGAGCCGTCGGAGAACAGATAAAAATGATAATAATAGCGGTTGTTTCCTTGTTCGTCTGCGCGCTCCAGCATCGCCTGCCATATATATTGCCCGTCTTTGAATCCGGGAAGAAGCCGTACGATGTGAACTTTGTTATATTGCGCTTTTATTTTTGCTTTCATTGCTTCTTTTTTGATTCCTTCGAAAGCATACATGGATACGACTTTATTCGGAAATACCCAGACAAGCCGTTCCTGGCCTTGTTCATCCTTACCTTCGACAACATAAATGACATCGTCCCAGACGCTCTTCTCGACATTGGATATTTCTGTAAGCTTTACACTCTCATTCGCTCGGCGAATGATATCCGCTTCCTTCACTCGCTCGTCAGCATTTATATATTGCACATACATATATATGGCTGCAATCAGAAGGATCAGAATAAGAATTGCCAGCGGGATATACCATTTCCATTTGGAACGCCGACGTGTGCGGCTTCTTTCCATGAATCAATCCCCCCGCTTATCGTTGCAGCAGTTGCTCGAAGCATTGCTGCGTCTCATGACGGATCCGTTCTTCATCGAGCGTCAGGCATTCGCCATTTTTCACGACCTGCTCCCCGTCAATCCATACATGCTTCACATCTTTCGCCGAAGCGGAATAAATCATGTGCGATACGAGATCCGTATGTGGAATAAAGTGAGCTTGATCAATATCTACGGCAACCATGTCCGCCTTCATACCGACTTCAAGCAGCCCCACGTCTGGCAGCGAAATCGTCTGCGCCCCGTAGACGGTACCCATGCGCAGCGCTTCCGCAGCCGGAATCGCCGTAGGATCTCCGGATACTCCTTTGTGAATCAGCGCCGCAAGCCGCATTTCTTCGAACATGTCCAAGTTGTTGTTGCTGGCCGGACCATCTGTCCCGAGAGAAACGACAACACCTGCGCGCAGCAATTCCGGAACCCGGGCCACGCCGCTCGCCAACTTGAGGTTGCTGCCCGGATTATGGGACACGGCAACGTTATAGCGAGCCAAAGTCGCGATTTCTTCATCTGTCAAATGCACGCCGTGCGCAATGAATGACGGACGGGAGAAAAAGCCTAATTTTTCTAAATGAGCAACCGGACGCAGCCCGTAATCCTTCACGTTCTGCTCCACTTCCGCCTTCGTCTCGGACATGTGGGTATGGAGAGGCAAATCCAAATCATGCGCCGCTTGCACGAATTTCTCAATGAACGCAGGCGGACAAGTATATGGCGCATGCGGAGCCAACACGGACGTAATCCGTCCGTTAGCCTTGCCGTTCCAGTCTTTTGCGAATTGAACAGCTTCTTTAAGCTTCGCGTCTTGGACGTCCTCGGGACACAAGCCGATCGCGCCGCGCATCAGACAGCCGCGAATCCCCGACTGTTCGCAAACCTTGGCGACTTCGTCCATATGATCATACATGTCGACGAACGTCGTGGTCCCGCCTTTGAGCATCTCAACGACGGATAATGCGGTTCCCCAGTACACATCCTGGGCCGTAAACTTCGCTTCCATCGGCCACATCTTCTCCTGCAGCCACGTTTGAAGCACCATGTCGTCGCCATAGCCGCGCAGGAGCGACATCGCGGCATGGCCATGCGTATTGATTAAACCAGGCAGGAAGAATAGGCCTTTGCCATTTATTCGTTCTGCCTCACTCGTATCGTACTGCGCGGGAAGCGATTCCCCCAAGTGCACAATTCGATCATTTTCAATGACCATCGTTCCTTTGCAGGTGGTTTGCCCGGATTGAGCGTTGAGTACCGCAAAGGCGCCATTTTCAATAATGATTCTCTTTATCATTCGACTGGAACTTCCTTTCCCTGATCCGTTAAATAATAAGCCAAGCTGAACAGGTCCGTCGTGAAATCAGCAGTGTGCACGCGCACATGAGACGGCACCTTCAAAATAACGGGCGCAAAGTTCAAGATGGCCTCCACGCCGGCTTCGACGAATTGATCCGCTACATACTGCGCTTCCGTTGCCGGCACCGTTATAATGCCAATGCGGATGTGCTGATTACGGACCGTTTGAATCATTTCGCTCATCGGCTGAACTCTCAGATTATTGATTTCCGTGCCAATCTTGGACTCCATCGCATCGAACACGGCTACGATTTTCATGTTGTCTTTCAAGTATACGGTGTAATTGCACAGCGCATGCCCCAGTTTACCCGCGCCGACCAAGCCGACGTTAATGATTTGATCCAGCTTCAAAATATGACGGATTTGCTGTATTAAATAAGATACGTCATAGCCGATGCCTTTGCGTCCGAAATCGCCAAAATAAGCCAAGTCCTTACGGATTTGCGCTGGATTCAAATCCAGCTTCTGGCCCAAATCCTGCGAAGAAACAGTCAGCACTTCACGCTGCTTCAGTTCTATCAGATGGCGCAAATAGACCGGCAGACGTCGAACAACTGCTTCAGATATTTTTAATGTTTTCATACGTGAAATCAAGTCCCCTCATCGCTCTTCAACGTCTTTTGATTATCGTTCAACCACGTTTCAATGCGCGGAACCAACTGTTCTGCAGCCATATGCTCCATCTTCGGTCCCGGCAATGAATATAAAAAGTGCTTGCCATAGCTTGTTTCGATCACGCGCGTATCATAGATGATGACGATGCCTTTGTCTTTAGAGGTCCGAACCAAACGTCCAAATCCCTGTTTAAAGCGGATAACGGCTTGCGGCACGGAATATTTCCGGAACGGATTTTGGTTCTGACGTTTCAGCCGTTCTGATTTTGCTTCGACCAACGGGTGGTTCGGCGGCTGGAACGGAAGCCGAACTATCGCCAAGCACGTAAGCGCATCTCCGGGAATATCCACCCCTTCCCAGAAACTGCTCGTTCCCAGCAAGACAGAAGCGGATTGCTCCATGAACCTGCGGGTCAGCTTGCTGCGGTTGCCGCTGTCAATGCCTTGTCCAAGCACGTGAATCCCGTGGACGCTCAGCGCTTCCTTCAATGGCGTATATACATCCCGCAGCATGCGGTACGAGGTAAACAGCACAAGCATTCGCCCTCTCGTGACTTGCGCGACATCCGCTATCGATTGCGTCAGCATCTGGTTGAACCTGGCGTCCGTTGCGCCTTTTACGCTTGGAAAATCACGCGGAATCACCACTAAGGCCTGTTCCCGGTAATTAAACGGCGATGGCAATATGACCGTGTGCAGCCGTCCGTCCCGTTCCGCATCCTTCAGCCCGATTTGTTCCGCCACGAACTGGAATGACTTATCGACTGACAGCGTAGCCGATGTCAGAATTACACTTTTCTTCGGTTCAAAGAAATACCGTTTCAGTGCATCACTCACATCGACCGGGACAGCGTACATGTGCATCGATTTGTGTTTGTACTGGGAATTGCCTTCCATCCAGTAGACCGTTTCCGGGTCTTTACCCTGCATGAAGTTGCGGAATTCATCCCGAACGATGCCCATTTCTTTGAATAGGCCCGTTACGTCTACGACAACTCCCTGGATTTCTTCGTCGTCGTAATCCTTCCACTCGTTCGCCAGCTTCTCTCCCGACCGCACGATATCGCTAAGCCGGACATGGATGTCGCTTTCGAGCTCGGCAATGCCGGCCCAAGCTTCGGGACGTTCGCCTGACGGCAACCGGTACACCGTCTGCCCGGCAGCTTCGGATTGACCGTTCTCAGTCGGAGGAAGCAATTGGAACAAGGCTTCATTCAAACGGTCCCATTGCTCCTTCACGTCGACGATCTGCGTGAGCAGCTTGTCAATTCCTTCCGCCCAGATAAGCGCTTTCTCGTGGCCTGACAGGCGGAGACGCATCTGCAGCAAGACCAAAGCTCCGTTTTTGCTGTCTTTGAACAGCCGCGTTAACGGGTGAATGAGTGAAAAATATTGCAAATGGATGCCTAAATGTTTGCCTGCCGTTTCTTCAAAATGATGAGCCTCGTCTATAACCAAGTGTTCATAGGAAGGCAGCAAGCGATGTTCTGCAATGACATCAGTGAACAGCAGGGAATGGTTCGTAATAATGATGTCCGACAGATTCGCTTCATTCTTCGCCCGATGATAGAAGCACCGCCTGAACCATGGGCAGGCACGGTTCAGACAAGAGTCGCTGTCGCTGGACACCGTATCCCAGAAATCCGGGCCTTTGTGGACCAAATGCAGCTCTTCATCATCGCCATGCTCGGTCTGGCTGAGCCAGACGAGGAACTGGGCCGCGGTTATGCTGTCGTCACGCGCATGAACGAACTCTCTATGATTTATTTTATGTTCAAATTTTCTCAAACACAAATAGTGACTGCGTCCCTTTAACACAGAAGCTTTGAATGAAAACGGAACAATCTTCTCCAGAAGCGGTAAATCGCGCTGTCTCAACTGTTCTTGCAGATTGATAGTGTGCGTGCTAACAATCACTTTCTTCTCTTGAGAGACACTGTAATATAAGGATGGGAGCAAGTATCCCAATGATTTTCCAGTTCCGGTTCCGGCTTCTATCAAAAGATGAAGGTCCTGTTCCTGACATTCCATCACTTCGTTGAACATCTGCTCCTGCGCTTCGCGCGGCTCGTAATTCGGCAATAAATTCGCCAGATTGCTTCTTACTTCATCCATGAAGCCGCGGAATGACACCTTGTCGAGCGGGTTGCTCCCGGAACCTTCACGCGGAGGGAGCGTATCCGTCCAATCCCCTTGCTTCAACGTTAACTGACGGTAAGGGAAGTAACCATCCTTCTCCTCCCAATCCGACACATCCCGCTCACGTTCCTTTAGCTTCTCCACTAGCATCCACTTTAAATCGCGCTCTTCTTGATCGCCAAATACATCTACGATGCGCTGCAGAGTCAAAAGCGGCAGATCGTCGATCGCTTGCAGGCAGCGGACGAACACATCGGCTGTCGCCCTTGCATCGCTGTCGGCCTGATGCGGACGGTCATGGCTGACTCCGAACTCATGCGCCACCGAACCTAGCTGGTACGACGATAGAGACGGGAAGAGGATGCGCAGCAGCTCGATCGTATCCAAAATACGTCCGGTAAACGGTAAATAGCCGGTTTGCTCCAAAGCTTGGCGCAGAAATTGATAATCGAACGCAACATTATGTCCGACGAGCACAACGTCGCTTAACAAAGGCACAAGCCCCGTCATCGCTTCATCCAAATCTGGCGCGTCCCGTACATCATTATTGCCAATTCCGGTTAATTGCGTAATGAATTCAGGAATTGTGACTGTCGGCCGGACGAGCGTATGATACTCGCGCTCCAGCCGTAAATCGTGACCGAGAATGACGAGCCCGATTTGTATAATTTCATCGTTAGGCTGATTGCCTGTCGTTTCAAAGTCCAATACAGCAAATCTCATCTTAATAAAATCCTCTCGCAATTACTGTTATTAGCATAACAGATGTTCGGTCATTTGGAAATGACTAGAGGGAAACATCTGTGCGCATTTTGCACGAATGTTCCCCTCTAATCTTTATTGCATGTGGTTAATATTTCCTGCGCCGTACTGCAAATGGCCGCAATTTGACAAACACACCTTCAAATTAAAAACGGGTTCAGGCAAGGACGGATCCATCTGGTGGGCTTTCGCAAAATACTCTTGCGCCAGGGACAAGTTGCGCTGCTCTGCTTGAATACAACCGAGCGCATTATACGCGATGGCCTTCAAGCACTTGCTTTCCGTTAACGGAATAATGAATTCGAAATGATGACCGGCTTCCTGAGTCCGCCCCATGTTCAAATACGCCATGGCCAGATAAGCCCGCACTTCAATATTGTCCGGCTGATGAAGCGCCGCTTGCTCCAAATGCTTGACTGCTTCTTTGTACATCATTAGCAAATAATATCCTTGGCCCCGCTGAAACGGATCGCCATAATCGGGAACCAAGAGCTCTTGTTCCTTTACAGCCTTGCCGCCAGAAGCATCCTTGCCCTTGCCGCGAGGACGCAGCAGCGCAAGCTTTTCTTCAAACTGCAGCCATTCCTCCACAATGAGATCGCTCATGGAGCGAAGCAATGACATTTGATGGTCCAATTCCTTTTTTTCCTTGCCTTGTGCGTGAGGGTACTGGCGAATAATATCATCCAACAAGTCGTTCATTGTAGCGAATACATGTTGCAGCACGATTCATCCCACCTTTACAAGTGATGCGTATCGTCATCTTGCGGCTCACGTTCATTTTGTGTTAAGGGGGTGCATTTCATTCGATGCTCCAACGTTTCCCGAGCAATGCCTTCGCTTGTCAATTCCGCTGCCGAATGATGCCGTTAACGATTAACGAACAGTCGCATACGCCTCGGTCTGCGTCGCGAGCTCGACTGGCTTGTTGTCCTCGTCCACGAAGACGATTTTCGGATCATATTGCTTCGCTTCTTCATTCGACATGGAAGCATAAGAAATGATGATGACGTTATCTCCGGGCTGTACCAGGCGGGCAGCCGCTCCATTCAGGCAGATCACGCCGGAATGTTTTGGCCCGGGAATGACGTATGTCTCCAAACGGGCACCGTTATAATTGTTTACTATTTGCACTTTTTCATTCGGCCAAATATCGGCACACTCCATAAGATGCTCGTCAATCGTAATGCTGCCAATGTAGTTCAGATTGGCTTCGGTAACGGTGGCCCGGTGAATTTTTGATTTCATCATTTCACGTAACATGGCACATTCCCCCTATTTGTTCTCCAATAAACGGTTGTCAATCAATCGGGTGCGGCCGAACCGCACGGCCAAAGCAATCAATACGCGAGCATCCGCATCCGCCAGCGACTGCTGCGGCAATAGCGCTACAAGCGAAGGAAATTGCAATATTTCCACGTAATCGATATCAGACAGCGGCGCTTCCTGGATCGACTTGACGATAAGCTCCCTTAGCTGAGGCGCCGTCATGTCCGGACGCCGCTCCAGCCAAGCATCGACTTGACGCAATGTCCGTGACAGCACCAATGCCTGCTCACGCTCCTCTGCAGACAAATAGACATTGCGGGAGCTGAGCGCAAGCCCGTCCTCTTCGCGCACAATCGGGCAAGGCACAATCTCAACGCCAAAATTTAAATCCTTCACCATTTGCTGAATGACGGCCACTTGCTGGGCATCCTTCATTCCGAAGAACGCTTTGTCCGGCTTCACCAGATTGAACAGCTTCGTGACAACCGTCGTCACCCCGTCGAAATGTCCGGGACGCGAGGCTCCACAGAGCGGAGCCGTAACATCCTGTACTCGGACCATAGTCTTCGTCGGTTCCGGATACATCAGTTCGGCAGTCGGGAGGAAGACAATGTCCACTCCATTCTGTTCCGCCATTGCTAAATCATGCGCTTCATCTCTTGGGTAACGTTCCAGATCCTCATTTGGACCAAATTGAATCGGGTTGACAAATATGCTTAAGACGACGATGCCGCATTGTTTTTTTGCTGCCCTCATTAGACTGGCATGACCTTCATGCAGAAATCCCATTGTCGGCACGAACCCTATAGAGGGGCATTCGGCGCGATGTATTTTCTGTTGTTTGCACTGACGAACCGCATCATGCAGTTCTGCCATCGTTCTTGCTGCAATCATGAGGTTTCCGCCTTTCCGTTCGCGTACAACTGTCCGGCGACTTCGTCATCGGCCGTAAAGGCGTGCGCTTCCTGCGGAAACGCCTGCTGCTTCACGTCCTCCACGTAAGACGCAATGCTGTCTCGAATCGTCGTTCCGATGTCAGCATAAGTCTTGACGAAGCGCTTCTCGCGATAATCCGAAGCATAACGCAAAATATCATGAAAGACGAGCACTTGTCCATCGCAACTCGCTCCCGCGCCGATTCCGATAGTAGGAATCGAGAGCCGCTCCGTAATATAGGCCGCCACTTGTTCTGTTACGAGTTCAAGCACGATGCCAAAGGCTCCGGCACGCTCGATAGCAAGGGCGTCCTCAAGCAAGCGCTTGGCGTCTTCCAGCGTCTTGCCTTGGATCCGGTAACCTCCCAATTGATGAACGGATTGCGGCGTCAGTCCAATATGCCCAAGCACCGGCACGCCTGCTTTGACGCAAGCATCCACCATCAAGGCGATTTCCGGGCCGCCTTCCATCTTCACGGCGTTCGCATGCCCTTCCTGCATAATCCGGCGCACGCCGGTCATGCCTTCGCTTACGGAGCTATGGTAAGTCATAAACGGCATATCGGTAACGACAAAGGTGTTGGGCGCACCGCGGCGTACGGCACGGGAGTGATATACCATATCATCCAATGTAACCGGCAGCGTGGAATCATACCCGAGTACGACATTCCCTAATGAATCGCCGACCAGAAGCAAATCGACGCCGGCTTCCTCGGCCAACTGTGCGGATGGGTAATCGTAGGCGGTAACCATGGCCAGCTTCTCGCCTTGCTCTTTCATTTTTTTCATTTTCACAATACTTAGCGGTTGTTTACGCTTGATCATCGTGCTGTTCATCTCCTTTTCATCTCTTTTTAGTGTGTGCAAAACAAAAAAACCTTTTAGCGTTTCCACTAAAAAGGTCCCAAAAGATAAAAAGAGGTCGCAAGCGGACGTCCTTCTGTCTCGGTCCCTTCGGCTCAGAGCAGAAACGTGCACCACGTTCATCAAGGAATATGTACTTGGTCAGCACGAGTTCCTTGCATTGTTGGGGGCGAGTGCGGTTCTATTCAGATACCGCCTTGCCGCCATTTAGTATAACAGAAAGTGCTCCATGTTTCACCCAGTAAAATGCACATCTCCGGAAAAAACTTTGCGGCAGCTGCCGTCTTCGCCTGCTAACACGAGCGCGCCCGATTCATCCAAGCCTTGCGCAACGCCGTGAACCATCCCATATGGAGTCTCGACTGACAGAGTTCGTCCAATCGTGACGCTCTGCGCTTCCCACAGCGTGCGAATCGGTCCGAAGCCCTGCTCTTCATAGAGCTGGTAGAGCTGCTCCAGTTCAAGCAGACATTCCGCCAGCAAGGCAGCACGGTCCACTTCCCGTCCCGATGCCGCTTTTAAAGACGTGGCAATCGGTTGCAGCTCAGGCGGATAATCGGCCTCATCCAGATTGACGCTTATCCCGATGCCGGCAATGACATGCACGAGCCGCTCGTCCTCTGCGAACGATTCCAGCAATATCCCGCATACCTTTTTACCGTCAATCAAAATGTCATTCGGCCATTTGATGCCCAAATCGGCATGCGTCAGACGCTTCATCGCCCGGCACAGCGCCACCGCGGACAGGAGCGTCAGATGCGGCGTAAATTGGAGCGGAATGCGCGGCTTCAACACCAAGCTCATCCAAATGCCTTTGCCTGCCGGCGAATGCCAGCCCCGCCCATGCCGCCCGCGGCCGCGGAGCTGTTCCTCCGCAATGACGATCGCGCCTTCCTCCGCGCCTTGCTTGGCCCATTGGGCGGCTACGTTATTCGTCGATTCGGTCTTTTCCAGCATCCGGATTTGCCGGCCGAGCTTCTTCGTCTTCAGCTTCGTCAACAGGACAATCTCGTCGAGGCGAGTCGGACTTTGAACGAGGCGGTAGCCCAGCTTGGGCGCGGCTTCAAATTCGTAGCCTTTTGCCCGGAGCCGATTAATCTGCTTCCATACCGCGGTGCGCGTAATGTGCAGATGACGGCTTATCTCTTCCCCGGATATGTATTCCCCGGGGTGATCTTGAAACCATTCCAACAATCGATCGCTCATCGTTCCTTCCACTCTTTCACAGCATATTTCAATAACGCTTCGCGTTCATTAGGCACTTCTTGCAGGGCGATGGCCAGCCAAGCCGCTTCGAGGCTGCGGCGCAGCCAAGGCCCTGCCGCCCGTCCCGCCGCCTGCAGCAGATCCGAGCCCGTCAGGGCAATATCCTGCAGGCGGCGGACGGCAATGTCCTCCAACCAGGCATAGCCATGTTGGAGGAAAGGCTGCACGGCAGCCTCTGGCTCGCCCGAGCCCGCCAAGGCGCTGCGGCAGGCGAGCCAACCGCGCAGCGCCTCTTCGCCAATGGCGAAGAGCGCTTCCGCGAATGGGCGGCGCCACGCTAGGGCGCCGCCTGGCACGGCGGCAGCGGCCAGGGCGGCATGGCCCCCGGCCGTGAGCCGCGCCTCCGCGCGCAGGACGCCAAGCACTGCGTCCTGCTGCGCTCCGGAGAGGCGAAGCGCGAGCACAATGCGCTTCGCCTCTCCTTCGTCGACCTCGTGCCCGAGGAGCAGCAGCGCCAGGCGCAGATCGGGCGAGGTCACTCGCCCGAGCGCGCAGAGCAGCGGCTGCCACCGGGTCGGCTCGGTCGACGCCAACGCGCCCAGCGGCTCCTTCGTATGCTGAAGGAGACCGCTGCGCAAGAGCAGGGCCCATCCGCGCGCCGGGTCGGCCCCTGCCGTCAGCTTCCACAGCTCGTCGCGCACCCGTTCCATCGCGACGTAGGCGAGCGTCGGCTTCTCATGGCACAACGCCTTCCAAGTCGACTTCGCAATCCGGCCGCCCAGCAGGGCGGCAAAGCGCACGCCGCGCAGCATGCGCAGCGCATCTTCGCGGAACCGCTGCTCGGCGTCACCTACGCAGCGGATAAGCCGCTGTTCCAAATCGGCTGCGCCGCCGAATGGATCATGCAGCTCCCCCTCCACATCGATCGCCATCGCATTAATCGTAAAGTCGCGCCGCATCAAATCTTCTTCCAGATCATCGATAAACTCAACCTCTTCCGGACGGCGGTGACCTTCGTACCCGCTTTCCTTGCGGAAGGTGGTCACTTCATAAGTGCACGTCGGCATGACGACAGTCACCGTACCGTGCTGAAGCCCGGTAGGCACGACGCGGGGGAACAGCGAGAGCACCTGCTCCGGAAGCGCCGAGGTGGCGATATCGACATCGCTGACGGGACGCCCCAGCAGCGAATCGCGAACACAGCCGCCGACCATATACGCTTTATAGCCATTCTCCATGAGCCTCTTCATGACATCATGCGCTTCTGTGAACAATGCGCTTTCTCCGATTACTTTCATAGCACAGCACACCCCATTTACACACAAGTGCGCGCAATGATGGAAACCATTGCGCGCATCAGCTCAACATAGTTGTAATCGATACCGCCCATCAGCAGACAGGCTTCGGCACCTTGACCTCTTTGCCCAGCACCCGGTAATAGATCTTCTCGTATTCCCACGAGATCAAATCATTGCAGAACACATGGCGGGCACGATGCAAGCACGCTTCCCGCATCTTCTGCGCCAGTCCGGGCTGCGACAATAGCTGAATCGCGTACTCCGCCATCGTCTCCGTTTCGCCAATCGGCGCCAAAAAACCCGTTTCTCCATGCGTTACCAGCTCTGGAATCCCGCCAGCCTCCGAACCGATAGTCGGCACGCCGCACGCCATCGCTTCCAACGCGACGAGTCCGAAGCTTTCTTTCTCCGATGGAAGCAGCAGGCAATCGGCCAGCGAAATGACCTGTGCGATTTCATCCTGCTTCCCGAGAAAATGGACGCGGTCCTCAAGCCCCATTTCGCGAATCTTGCATTGAACCTTCGGCATATCCGGCCCTTCCCCCACAAAGACAAGACGAGCGGGGACCTTCTCTTGCACGCGCGCGAACACGTCAACGACATCACATACCCGCTTCACGGGGCGGAAGTTCGAGATATGCATCATAATCTTCTCGAACGGATATGCAAATTCCGAGCGCAGCTGTGAACAATCGCGCGGATAATACACTCGTTTGTCCACAAAATTATACGTTAAATCGATCGGGCGATCGATTTCCAGCAATTCGCGCGTTTCCCGGATCAAATCTTTCGACACAGCCGTCACCGCGTCGCTTTTATTGATAGCGAATCGAATCATGTCCTTAAGCGACTCGTCTTGCGCCAGAACAGTGATATCGGTACCGTGAAGCGTCGTTACTACCTTTAGATCGGGATGGGCCATTTCTTTGGCCAAATAAGCGCATACCGCATGGGGTACCGCATAATGCACGTGCAGCAAATCAAGCTGCTGCAAATTGGCGACCTGCGCCATTTTGCTCGCTAACGATAAATCATAGGGCGGATAACGAAAGACATAATAATCGTTCACTTCCACCTCATGATAATGAATGTTCTTCTGAAAGCTCGAGCCCAAGCGAAACGGTATATTGTGCGTAATAAAGTGAACTTGATGCCCCCGCTCGGCCAACAGCTTGCCAAGCTCCGTTGCAACGACCCCGGAGCCGCCGAGAGACGGATAACACGTTATGCCGATTCTGAGTCCTTCGTTCATGCCCTTCCCTCCTCTTATCGTGCCATGGTGTATCCACCTGTTACGACGGCAGAATGATTTATCTCTATAAAAGAGGTTGTTCAAAAAATCCCTTTTTGATCACGAAGCACCTCATGATGCGGTTCGGCAAAAGCGGCCTTTTGGAACACACACTATAAGAATGATGAAACCGCGTATGGCCCTTTTGTGACGAAGCCTTCCGCAAACGCAAACCCGCGCGCCTGACCCAAGAGAGTATCCCGCGCTTCCACCCGTTCCACATAGCCCTGATTCAAAGGCGTCGCAACGAAGGCGCCGCTGCCGTCCGGCTTCGTAAATTGAGATGCATACGCATGGAGCGCCGCGCGCTTCAAGTCGTAAACCTCTGTCACATCTACAAGCAGTTGAGGCGATGCGACATCATTAATAAAATAGAAATAAACCTGTTCCACCAAATGCGCATCCAGCTCAGGCATGTAACGCCGCAATTTCGCGTTAAACACCGCTTCCTGAACAATCCGGCTGCATTGTATATGATCCGGATGACGGTCTTCCCAATAAGGCATGAACACGATGCGCGGACGTTGACGGCGAATCACCTCTACGACCGCATCAATATGCTTAGAGCTTACCTGAAGCCCCCGATCCGGCAAACGCAGATTTTCCCGAACGGAGAGACGCAGCGCGACACTCGCCTGCTTTGCCTCCTCACGCCGCAAATCTACCGTGCCGTTCGAAGACATCTCTGCCTCCGTCAGATCGCAAATGCCGACCTTGAAGCCTTGCGCCGTATGCTTTGCAATGGTCCCGGCCATCCCGATCTCCACATCGTCGGGATGCGCTCCGAAGGCCAATATATCGAGACCGCTCATTACTCCTCGACTCCCGGTTTATATTTATGGGCCAGCTCCCGCCAAGCGAAATCGCCGCGCTCCAGCGCCTTGACCAAAATCTCCGCCGTTGCGATGTTCGTCGCGACCGGAATGCCCTGTACGTCGCATAGACGCAGCAATGCGATAATGTCCGGCTCGTGCGGCTGGGCCATCAACGGGTCGCGCAGGAAAATAATCAGGTCCATTTCATTTTCCGCCACAAGCGCCCCAATTTGCTGATCTCCGCCCAACGGACCGGATTGAAAGCGATGGATGTTCAGATTCGTCTGCTCCATAATCCGCAATCCTGTCGTACCCGTAGAATATAATTGATGATCCACAAATACTTTTTCATAGGCGGTAACGAAATTCACGATTTCATCTTTTTTGCGGTCATGTGCGATAAATGCGATATTTAACATGTCGTAACCCTCCGTTGTCTATCCCCTAGTCATGAAGCGCGGCAATCAATCATCAAGCAGATGCTCAAATCCGTAGACTAACTCTTGAAGTTGAACCACTTTCTTCACTGCCAAATTAACACCCGGCATATAGCCGGCACGCTCGTACGAATCGTGGCGAATTTTCAAGGTTTGTCCAAAACTTCCGAAAATCACTTCTTGCTGTGCAAATATACCAGGCAACCGGACGCTATGGATGCGAAATCCGTCATAATAGCCCCCGCGGGCGCCCTCGATTTTCTCTTCTTCGCTTGGATTGCCCTGACGATGCTCTTCGCGCACTTTGGACACCAATTCCGCAGTCTTCACCGCCGTGCCGGAAGGCGCGTCCAACTTCTGATCTCCATGGTACTCGATAATTTCCAGATCGGGAAAATACTTTGCCGCTTGCGCGGCAAAGCGCATCATTAAGATGGCGCCGATCGAGAAATTAGGCGCGATCAAGCCTCCAAGCCGTTGATCGCGGCACATTTGCTGCAATAGCTCGATTTCGTCGGGACTGAAGCCCGTCGTGCCGATGACCGGTCTTACGCCATGGCGAACCGCAATCAGCGTGTTGTTCATGACGGTGCCCGGCGTCGTAAAATCGACCATTACGTCCGGCTGCGTGTGCTGCAAGGCGCTCTCCAGATCCGATGTAACCTTTACTCCGCATGGCGGAAGCCCGGCAAGCGAAGCGGCATCTACCGGCCCTGTCGTCGCGGCGACAGCGGCAACGAGCTGCAACGTTTCATCTTCCAACACCATCTTCACGACTTCTCTTCCCATACGACCGCTGGCTCCCGTGACGGCTACACGAATTCGTTCCATCTCTCCTTCATCCTTTCTGCGTCTATTCCTGTGTCTCTTTCTCTATTCGGGTCCAACGATTGGCATCACGAGTATTGAATTTGTGCATGCATGCATCATATGCCTTCGTCAAGTCAATACCAAGCGAGTTGGAGAAGCAAAGCAGGATAAATAATATATCTCCAAGCTCCATATCAATTGAATTATCCGCCTCTGAAGACTTCTTCGGCTTCTCCCCATAATAATGGTTCACTTCGCGAGCTAATTCTCCCACTTCTTCAGACAATCTGGCCAACATGGCGAGCGGGCTGAAATATCCTTCTTGAAACTGAGATATGTACTCATCGACCTCGCGCTGCATCTGTGATAGCGGCTTGTCGCGCAGCGAGGACAAGAGTGACTTTACATCTGTATTCGTCATGCAATCCCCTTCTTTTACGCAGTACATTTTCAAAGTACATTCTGCTACTATGTTAACGTATACCCGTATGGAAAACAAATGCTTTTTATCTAATAATGAATTCGATATACTAATGAAGATGTAAGTTATAACCCACTAAAAGGAGCCCTGAATTACGTGAAGTCATCCCTGTTTCAACGCGTATGGCAGACCTTTCTTCCGATAACGCTCGGCACGGCGGTTTATGCATTCGGATTAATTTACTTTATTATTCCGAATCAGCTTATGGAGGGCGGAGTTACCGGAGTTACCGTGCTGCTCAATTACGCAGCAGGCATTCAACCCTCCTTGTCCACATTGTTGCTTAACATTCCGCTATTCGCTATAGGCTGGCGCGCTCTGGGCAGCAAACAGATGGTGTACAGCGTGTATGGCGTTCTCTCGCTCACCTTGTTCTTATGGCTGTTTGAACAGGCGGTTGCCCGCCATTGGATCATTCCCTTCCAGACCGAGCATGATTTCATTTTGGCTACTCTATACGCCGGCGTCACCTTGGGGACGGGCCTCGGCATCGTCTTCCGCTTCGGCGGCACGACCGGCGGCGTCGATATTCTTGCGCGCATGGCGAATCGCCGCCTTGGCATCAGCATGGGGCAGTTCATCCTTTTCCTCGATATTTTCATTATTGGCGCGGCACTGTTCTACATACCGAAAGAAAAGATATTGTATACATTGGTGGCCGTGTTTATTTCCTCTAAAATGATTGATTTCATTCAAGAAGGGGCCTATGCGGCCAAAGCCTTTACGGTCATAACCGACCATTCAGACCAAATCGCCGATATCATTACGCAGGAGATGGAGCGGGGAGTAACGCTAGTGCCTGTCATTGGCGCTTACTCGCGGGAACCAAAGCAAATGGTGTACTGCGTTGTAAGCCGCACGGAAATTCGCCGCTTCAAAACGTTGGTGAAGGAGATTGATCCGCGCGCTTTCATTGTCGTCAATGATGTCCACGATGTATTGGGCGAGGGCTTCCGCGAAGAGTAACGAGTCGTCGCCGCTGTGTCAATGAAAAAGCCGGAGTATACCAACGAATTGGTATGTCCCGGCTTTTAGATCTCTTTATATAGCCGTATCGGCGGACGAATCTGACACGGCAGCGGGTTGATGGCGATGCACCACGTCATAGATCGTCACCTTGAAATCGATGATGTTGCCGTCGGCCTGCTCGCGGCGCGAATGACCACGCGTGAATTCCTCGCTCCGGACCCAGCTGTCGAACGCGGCGCGATCCTGCCACACCGTACGGACTACGAATTCGTCGTAATCCTCCTCCTGTTCATTCTTCAACAGCTCCATGCTCACGAATCCCGGCATCCGATGCACGTGCTTCGGCCGTTCAAACCGGGTCTCCAGATGGCTCCCCATCCCTTTATGCACGCGAATGCAATTCGTAACAGCAATCATGTCGATTCCTCCTTTAAAAGCGCATAATCAAAAGGACCATTTTCAGCATCGGAAGTGCAAGTTTAACGCAATCCAACTACCCAAGAAGCATCCCTCGTAAAGAATGGGCTTTCTGGATAACCTCATAGGGTGCCGGCCGCAACAGACAGCGGAAATATATACGGATATGCTTCTTCTTGGTGTATGCGTACGCGGATCCGGAATACGCTCTCGAACATGTCCGGCGTCATTACGTCCCGTGGAGCTCCGTGATGAACGATGCTCCCTTCATGCATAACAATCATGCGATCGCTGTATTGCGCTGCCTGATTGATGTCGTGCAGAACCATCACAACCGTCATGTTCATCTGTGAATTCAGCTGGTTCATCAGCTCCAGAACCTCAAGCTGGTTCGCAATATCCAAATAGGTTGTCGGTTCATCCAGCAGCAGCACCTTAGGTTGTTGGGCAAGCGCCATCGCAATCCATGCGCGTTGGCGCTCTCCCCCCGATAACGATTCTAGCGGACGGTCAGCCAAATTCTCCATGCGCGTGGCACAGATAGCCCATTCCGTCACGGCGCGGTCTTCCCGGGATGTGCCTGTCAGCATGCTGCTGTAGGGATGGCGGCCGTATTGCACCAGGTCGCGGACAGTCATGTCGGTTAGCTGCGGCTGAATTTGGGTCAGCATCGACAGCGCTTTTGCCGTGTCTTTCCCTTTCAGGTCCGCGATATCCTTCCCATCCAGCATCACTACACCATGATGCGGCTTGAGCAGTCTGGCCATGAGCTTCAGCAACGTGGACTTGCCGGAGCCGTTAGGTCCGATTATGCTAATTCGCTCCCCTTGCTCGGCATACAAGGAGACATCCTTGATTGCGAAATGCTGTGACATGCCGAAGCAAAGCTGCTCCGCTCTAAGCACCGCCACTGAACACACCTCCGCGTCTTAAAAGGTAGAGGAAAAATGGTCCCCCCAGCACGGCCAGTAAAATACCAACCGGCAATTCCAGCGGATCGAACCAGCTCCGTGCGGCTGTATCGGCGAATACGACCAGCGCAGCACCGCCCAAGGCGGATACCGGAAGCAGGTATGCATAATTATTGCCGACAATAAGCCGAACCATATGCGGCACGACGAGGCCGACGAAGCCAATTAACCCTGACACGCTTACGGCAATGCCGGCTAACAGAGTGCTGATGAATATAAGAAACAAGCGGCTCTTTTCCGTCGGATGCCCGAGCAGCTTTGCCGCCTCATCGCCAAGCAGCAGCACGTTTGCATGCCTAATGCCGAACAATGACAGAAGAAGCGCAACCCCAAAGTATGGCAGCACCATCTGAAGATGGTACCAGCTCACGCCGGCCAGACCACCGGACAGCCAAGGCAGCACCGCTTGCACCCTGTCGCTGTAGAGCTGCATGATGCCCGATGTAACAGCCCCGGCCAATGCGTTTACCGCGACCCCCGCCAAAATGATGCGCAAAGGCGAAGCCCCTTTCTTCCAGGCAAGGCTATATGTAACCATAACGGCGACCCATGCTCCGACAAAAGCGGCAGCCGGAACCAAATAAATCATTTCCGGAAAAACAAGCATAATGATGACGGCCATCAAGCCCGCTCCAGCCGACACCCCGATAATGCCAGGATCGGCGAGCGGGTTGCGCATGACTCCCTGCATGAACGCGCCGGAGATGGCCAAAGAGCTGCCTACCACCATCGCCAGCAAGGTGCGCGGAAGCCGGAAGTTCCAAATGATCTGGTCATCGGTCGAGGTCTCGCGATGAACAAGCACCTCCCAAATCGTTTTCACGGGTATGGATACCGCGCCTGTCGACAGTCCGTAGAGAAACGCCGCCACCAGCAGCACCAGCGTTATAATGATAGTCACCGTACGCTTCCACTTACGCGGGTCCTGCTTCTGCAGCCCCTCGCTGAACGCTTCTGGAGCCTTCAGCTTGGTATCGATGCTCATCCGTTATCACTCCGCCTGCTTCAAATGAGTCGCAAGAACATTCAAGGCGTCTGCGATTTTCGTGCCTGGATTGGTGCCGAACAGATGCGAAGGAAGCACGACGATATTTTCGTTTTTCACGGCCGTCATGCTGCTCCAGGCTGCATTTTTGCTAATCTCTTCATTAAAAGCTTTCTGGACCGCTTCCGGGTCGCCATGCGTAATGAGCAAAATAATATCGGGGTCCGCTGCAATGACGCGCTCCGCGCTCAGCTGGGCGTATCCAGACATTTTATCCAGCTTTGGAAACTCTGCAGCTACATTTTTGCCGCCCGCCCTCGTTAGTAAATCGCCCGGAAGCGAAGTCGGGAGCGCAGCGAGCAAGGTGCCCGGAGCACCATACACAATTAAGGCCTTCTTCGGATTATTTTTATTGATCTTACCGGCAATTTGCAGCTTGATGTCCATTGCTTTGACGGTTGCCTTGGCCTTCTCCGTCTTGCCGAGCAGCTCTCCGATTTTCAGCACGTTCTCCTTAATCTCATTAACAGATTCGGAGCTGGCCACGTAGACGAGCGCGCCAGTTGCTTCCAACGCCTTAATATCCTTTATGTTCAAGCTTTTGCTCGCAATGACGAGCTCTGGCTTCAATGCAGTAATCTTCTCGTAATTCGGCGCATGTCCCGATCCGATAATCGGCGCGTCCAATACTTCCTTTGGCAATGTCTTATTGCTCGTGTTCGGACGGCCGGCGATTTTCCCGCCCAATGCCGTCACAATCTGCGCATCTCCAGCGGCAAGCGTGACTACCTTCTCAACTGGCTTGCTTAATGTCAGTTCCCGGTCGGCGAAATCCTTTACGACAATTTTGGCCTGAGCACTCGCTGCAGGAGCAATGAATGCGGCAGGCACCAGCGAAGAGCATACCAATGCGGCAGCTAGCATAAGCTTGCCGGAATGACGGACGAAAGAACGTAACATGAAAATACCTCCTATAGATATGTATTGAGAACCGATGAATTTGCCTGATGAATGCTGAATATCAATTCTCAAATCGTCATCTTTCGATAATGAGAATCATTATCAGACTCTTTAGTTATAATAGGTGATATTGATTATCATTGTCAACAATGAAATCCTCATTTTGCCTTTTAAAAAGTGCCCTCGCTCTTTCCCGGTTGGACTGACGATCAAAAAAAGACCGCGCAGCTGATGATAGCTCACGGTCTTATATGCATTAACGGGTATAGGCCATAACTGCGCTTTTCAACGTTTCCAGCGGCTGAACTCCTACAAAGCCCTCTACTTCCTTGCCCTCGTAAAACAACTTCAAATTCGGAATCCCCTGCACTTGATACTTGATGGCTGCATACGGGTTGCTATCTACATTGACCTTGGCTATAATCGCCCGGTCGCCCAATTCTTCGGCCAATCTATCAAGCGTCGGCGCAAGCATGCGGCAAGGCCCGCACCAAGGCGCCCAGAAGTCGATCAACACCAGCTTCTTGTCCTGAATGAAAGCTTCAATCGTGCTGTCTGTCAATTCCACGGTTGTCATCACTGATTCCTCCTAACTCATTATAGTATATACCCCTATACGTATAATATAGACCTTTTCGCTTCATCCGTCAACCATCCTAGTGCCCGACCAACGCGGCTTGCTCCCCGAGACAAAGGCCTTGCTTTCCTGCATTCGTCAAATCGAAACGATAAAAAATCGGTTTAGTCGTGGAGTGTTAATGCCTAAACCGCCACCCTCCGCTCATGGCGAGTAAAAAGTGGCGGTCTGATTCCTACAAAGCTGTAAAACGGTACATAATGCTGCTGAAATCGTGCTCTATCTGCGGCAGCAAAATTCCCGCGTACATGAGCTCGTCCCCGCCATAGATGCATCCGGTCTGTTCCAAGCGATACATCGCATCCGGGCATAGGCCTCTCAACTTGATGCGGCTGCTGGCCGGGTTCGGTTCTGCCAGCACGCGGAAGTGGCCGAGCAACGCATCCGATCGGTCGGCAGAGACGAACATCCACGCTGTCTCATTGCCTTCGAATGGACTGCGCAGCCGGTACATGTCCCCGTTCTGAACTAAGGCGCGGACAGACTTATAGAACGCCACTTGTTCCTTGACCGCCGTTTTCTGAGCGTCCGTGAACTTCGTTAGATCCAGCTCGTAGCCGAAGTTGCCCGACATTGCAACATGCCCCCTCATCTCCAAGGAGGTGACACGGCCAATCTGATGGTTCGGCACCGCCGACACATGCGCGCCCATCGCACTGACCGGATAGACGAGGCTTGTGCCGTATTGAATCTTCAACCGCTCTACCGCATCGGTATCATCGCTCGTCCACGTCTGCGGCATGTAGAACAGCATGCCCGGATCGAAGCGGCCGCCCCCGCCGGAGCAGCTCTCGAACAGCACATGCGGGAAGGCGCTCGTCACCTGTTCCATCACGCTGTAAACCCCCAGCATATAACGATGCGCCGACTCCCGCTGCCTTGAGGGCGGCAGGCTGGCCGAACCGATCTCCGTCATATTGCGGTTCATGTCCCACTTGACGTAAGAGATGGGAGCGTTCGCCAAAATGCCGGACAACGCGGCGACGACCGCATCGCACACCTCTTGGCGCGAGAAGTCCAGTATAAGCTGGGATCTCGCCTGCGTCCGTCTGCGATTTGGGACATGCAGGCACCAATCCGGGTGGGCACGGTATAGCTCGCTGTCAGGCGAGATCATTTCCGGCTCGAACCAGAGGCCGAATTGCACGCCCTGCGCATTCACCCGGCGCGCCACATCCTCCAGACCGCCCGGCAGCTTGTCGGCATTGACGAACCAATCGCCGAGCGAGCTGCGGTCATCATTCCGCTTTCCGAACCAGCCATCGTCGAGTACGAGCAGCTCGATATCCAGTTCTGCTGCCGCGCCTGCCAATGCCCCTATCTTGTCTGCCGTAAAGTCGAAATACGTGGCTTCCCAGTTGTTCACCAGCACCGGGCGCTCGCGATCGCGGAAATATCCGCGGCATAGCCGGGTGCGGTACAAACGATGATACGAACGCGACATTGCTCCCAGCCCTGCGCCGGAATAGATCATAACCACTTCCGGAGTCTGGAACGATTGCCCCGGTTCCAGCAGCCATTCGAAGTCAAATGGGTTCACCCCCATCGAGACGCGCGTCGAGCGGAATTGATCAACTTCTGCCTGCGCCAGAAAGCTGCCGCTGTATACTAGACTGAAGCCATAGACGTCACCGTGCTCCTCATCCGCTCCGCGCGATAACAGCGCGATGAATGGATTTTGCTGATGGCTGCTCGACCCGCGGCGGCTCTCCACCGATTGCGTGCCGGCGGCCAGGGGGTGACGATCAATATGGCGTTCGCGCGCCCAAGCTCCCGGCAGCCGAAGCAGGTCGAACTCCGCATGCGGGAAGTCCACGCTCATGCTGAGCGCTCGCTGCAGCTTCATTTCCGAACTGCTCGCGTTGCTATAGCGGACAGAGCGCACAATGGCATCGTGGTTTGCATAAACGGTATACAGCATCACCGCGCGCAGCCCTATAATCTCATCCTCCAACTCGATCTCAAGCGTCATCGCTTCTTCCTCAGACTCGGCATATGTCGCAGGCAGCCCCTCCAATTGAGGCTTTCCGCTAAAAATAATGTGTCTTTTATAGGTAAGTTCAGACGCCGTCGTTCCGTGTTCGGATTGGACTTCATAAGCCGGATGGCGGAAGTCTCCGCTACCATAGCCCGCCAGCTCCTGCGGGAGCGTATCGGGCGAGAACGAACGGTCCTCCGGGTCTGGATTCGGATGGAACGAACAGCGCTCCACGTAACTGATCCTCTCCCTCTCATGAATTCCTCTCAATTTCCTTCCCCAATACACATGGGCCAAGTAACCGCCCTTCACCACTTGCATCATGTAGCTGGTCCCTTTGGTCTGCAGGTGAAATAGTTGCTCCGCTTCGTTATAAGTAATATTCATCATTAACCCTCTCCCTGCACTTCTTCTTATATTCGGATGGCGAGCACCCCTCGAATTCGAAGAAGCATTTCGTAAAGTGTCTGGTGCTGTAATATCCGACCTGTTCCGCAACCTGCTGCACCTGCAATGATTGATCCGCAAGCAACTGCTTCGCCCGCATCATCCGCAGCCGGGTTACATATTTCACAAAAGTAATACCCGTCGTCTGATGAAATAAGGTGCTTAAATAGTTCGGCGTCACATGAAAATCCCGGGCAAGCTCCGCCAATGTGACTTCACTTGCATAATGCTGTTCTAAATAGGAAATGACTTGTTCGATTATCCGCGAGCCGCTATCCTTCGAAGCATGGTGTTGGAGCAATGATTCTCCGATCTCATATAGCGTCTGAACCCATTCATCGCCCCTTACGCCGATCGGGCGGTTAAAAGCGACACAAGCAAACTCTTCAATGGATTGAGCCACAGGCTGAGTAAGACTTTGCAAGCTTTTGGCAGCGAAATGCTGTTGGATACGATCAACAGTCTTCATATAGTCCAAATATTGGCGCCCCTTGTAAGCATCACTCAGATCGAGCCATAATTGGCCGAATTCAATAGGCCATTCTGGAGTCTGGCCGGCGAACTGCTCCTTGCTCCAGTGTGTGCCAATCCCTTTTGTTACGCGCAGCGGCGCCATGCGCGAACATTCGTTCAGCTCCCGCCACAATTCCTGCAACGAGACGCATACTCCCGTTGAGAATAATGTCACGGCAGCCTGTGTGCAGCTTCGCGCCTTCACATCTGCTTCCAACTTGCGCAGCACCCCGCGCAGCACCCGGGTTCCTTCCTCTTCCCGCTCCGGCAACCAAGCGCCAATGAAGGCCATGTCGCCATGAGGGAGCATGAATAAGGCAGGATAGAATGCCTCTGATATGGCATCCTCCATTTCTAAACGCAGCTGCGTAAAAAATTGCTTGTGGAATGCCTCGCCCCGTTCCTCCTTCCCACTGTCGAGAGCGAACGTGACTCCTTTATAATGCGCCCGCTCAATGAATGTATCTTTGGAGGCTAATGTTGGGGTGATCCAGCCTGAGAAGATCGCGTTCAAATTGCTCTCGAACTGCTTATGCAGCAGGTTGCGCTCTTCCTGCACCATCGCGGCGGCTCTCAGCAGCGCCTGCTCCAATTCCTTTGCGCTCGACGGCTTCAGCAAGTAATCGGAGGCCCCCAGCTTGACGGATTCCCGCGCACTATCAAAGTCGGAGAATCCGGTCAGAATAATCCATTTCGTCATTGGGGATTGATCTTTCCCAATGCGCATCGCCTCCAGCCCGCCCATCTCCGGCATCCGCAGATCGAGCAGCACGATATCGGGCCTGCAATCCGGCAGCAGGTCAAGCAGTTCCTCGCCGCTTTCCGCTTGCCCGCATATTTCAAACGGATGGGGCATCTCTTGAATCATGCTTACCAGCGTCATGCGCACCAGATATTCATCATCGGCAATGATAATTCTCATGCACTCACTTCTTCCTTCCGGATTTGAATCATAATCTTGGTTCCCTCGTTCACCACGCTTTGAACAGCGAAGACCGGCGAAGGGTACATCAGCTTCAAGCGTTCCTTCGTATTGAACAGCCCGACCGCATGCGGCCGGACTGCTGCTGCATCGAAGCCTTTCCCCGTATCTTCGATTACGATTGAGAGCCATTCCTCGCCATCCATCGGCTCCATCGCCGCATTTACCCGCAAGGCGGCTGGCCGCCTGAGCGGTTCGATGCCATGAATAATCGCGTTCTCGACGAGCGGCTGAAGCAGCAGCTTCGGAATCATATATCCGCCAACTATCTCGTCATGCGCTATCTCGAACGAAAACTTCCCGCCGAAGCGCATTTGCTGCAACTCGCAATAACGCTGCAAAAAATCGAATTCCTCCCGAACGGTGCTCTTGGTCCGATCCTCTAGCGTATAACGCAGCATCCGGCTGAGCGACACGATGGCTTCCTCTAGCACATCCCGCTTGTTCATGCGGTTCAATCCGATAAATCCATTCAACGTATTGTAGAGGAAATGCGGCTGAATCTGCGATTGCAGCGCGCGGTACTCAGCCTCCTTCAGCTGCAGCTTGCCGATATATTCCCGTTTGACCATATCGCTAATCTGATCCGCCATCGTATTATAAGCGAGCGACAACTCATGTATCTCGCCTGTCCCGTTCTTCACTTCGATGCGCGCTTGCCAATCTCCGCGCCGGAAGCGATTCATGGCGGCCAGCAGCTTGTGGTATGGATTGATAATCCAACGGGACAACAGGTTGAATAGCAAGAACGTCGCCGCCACTCCCGCAATGGCGAATAAGCCGCCGACGATATAGAACCAACGGATATTATTCATTAATTCCGTCTCGGAGAGCAGCACAACGATGCTCCATCCCGAACTGTTCATCTTCTTCGCGATTTTGACATACGAATCGTGCTCGCCTGTGACCACTTCATCCGCCCGCACAACTTGCAGCTGCACCTCTGCTGACAGCTCATGATTGGAGAAAATCAGCTTATCGTCTTGATCGTAAACGCTTACTACCGAAGAGACATCGAATTCGATATCCTTGACCAAATGATTAATGATCGACAGATCCGCATCTGCCATTAGAACGGCAAGCGGTTGCCGCGAATCCGGATCCTGAATAAGCCGGGCTACCGAGAAGGCGTGCGATACGGCCGGATTCGTAACATAATCACGCGTATGCGGGCTAATGAATACCGTCTTGCCATCGGCATCGCACGCTTTTTTATACCAAGCTTGATCCCGGAAGGGGTAATTCTCTGTAATCTGCCCCCCTTGTGAGGAAGGAATCATATAGGTCGAACCATCCAGAGGCAGCAGCACAATTCCAAGAATGTCGCTGCGCAGATTGCGCATCAAATTCGGCAAGCCGCTATGCAGCGCGCGCTCCGCCAGCAGCTTCGTATAATCATCTGCCTTGCTGTAGCGTGAACTCGCTTTCAATTTCAACGCGGTCATTACTTCTTCGCTCAAATAAGGCGTTATCGTAAGCCGGACCAGATCGTCCAAATAGGTCTCCATATTTTTCGACAGCGATTCCAAAATGGTCTCTGTCTGCCTCGACGTCTTGTCCGTAATGACATTATAAAAATAGGAGGGCATCACATATACGATGACAATCATCGGAATCATCAATATGATGAAATACAGAACGAGCAATTTGGATCGGAGCGAATGCAATTTCTGTAATGTCATGATGCCCTCCTGCATAGTAGTTCGTGTTCAAAACAGGTTCTAGCCCTTCACCGCGCCAGAAGACAAGCCATGAATGAACTGCTTCTGGAGAGCCAAATAAACCAATGTTATCGGCAGCGCCCCCATAAGCGAGCCTGCGGCAACCCAACCGATATTGCTGTTATATTGACCGAAAAACTTCGCCAAAGATACCGTAATCGTTCGCACTTCGGTCTTTTCCAGAAAAAATACCGAGAATTGATAGTCATTCCAAATGGCAACGCCCGCCAAAATAATAACGGTCGCCGTCACTGGCTTCAACAGCGGCATGATGAGCCGGAAAAATAACCCCACTCGGCTGGAACCGTCAATCATGCCCGCTTCATCCAAATCTTTCGGTATCGTTCCGATGAACCCGGTATATAGAAATATCGTAATCGGCAAGTTGAATGTCACATGGATGAGGATGATTCCCCAGTACGTATTAAGCGCTTGAATATCGACATAGAAACGGTATAACGGGACCAAAATTGCCAGCGGCGGCACAATAAGCACCGAGATGAACAGCATATACATGAACTTGTTCCACTGTGTCTGATGCCGTGCCAACGGATAGGCAGCCAGCGAGCCGATCACGACGACAAGAATCATCGCAACTCCGGTGATCAAGGTGTTATTGATGAACGCTCTGCCGAGATTCGCTTCGTTCCATGCATTCACGAAGTTATCGAGGTATAGATATCCCGGAAATGCCCATTTGGAAGACAGATCGTCTGCCGCCTTGAAGGAACTGGTCAACAAAATATAAAAAGGAATCGTATGAATCGCAACGAGCACAATCGAACCGATAGCAATGAGCCATTTCTTGTACGCTTTCATCATTGCTGCATCTCCTTTCTCCGCAAGAAGTAGAGCGCAGACATACTAATGATGGATATGATGACGAACATCAGGTTGCCGAGCGAAGCCGCATAACCCGCATCTTGTCTAGAGAAATACAGATGATACATCAACGTAGACAACGACGAGGACGCATAGCCCGGTCCGCCGTTGGTCATGGCGATAATCACATCAAACAGCTTCAACCCGCCGATTAGATTGAGCACCACGTTAATCGTGATAGATGGCGCGAGCAGCGGCAGTGTGATGTTGCGGAATTGCTTGAACGATGATGCTCCGTCAATTTGCGCCGCCTCATAATACTCTTTTGATATCGATTGCAATCCAGCCAAATAAATGACCATCGCAATCCCCATGTATTGGAACGTATTGACAAAAGTAATAATCCATACGTTTATGTCCGCATTTGCTAATAAATTAATCGGATCGTCCTGAAACCAAAGCACAATATCATTCAGAGCGCCCCCGTTATATTGAAAGAAGAAATACCAGATATAGCCCATAATGAGCGGACTAATGATAACCGGTAAGTATACGATAGTTCGGATTAGTCCTTTGGCCCGAATCGAACGGTTCAAGTATAAAGCGTACAACAGACCGAGCACATTTTGCAAAAAAGTGCTGCCCATGCCGTAGATGAGCGTGTTTTTCATGACATTGACAATCTGTGGATCAGAGAACATCCGCCTGTAGTTGTCAAAGCCGATCCATCTGAAATCTTGGGAATATCCGTCCCAATTCGTGAACGAAATCTGAATTCCCTTCATAAAGGGATAAAACACAAACAATGCAAACAGCGCTAAGGCGGGAATATAAAATAGATTCAAAACGCTGCCTGATGATAGCCTTCTATTCGTATTCATCGTTGCCTCACTCCTGACCTCTAATGGAGAGAGGGCTTGCTCGAATGAACAACGCCCTCTTCACATAAGCTTGCTGCCTATCTATTTCTCAGGCGCTCTGCTTCCTGCTTCATGACCTCGGAATATTTCTCCGGCGTGATACGTCCCGCCAGGAGCTCTGTGCCTTGCTTACACAATACATCCCACATTCCGCTTGGCAAAAAGACACGATCGAAGTATGGAAATACACGAACATCTTTGTACTGTTCATAATATGGGGAAAATTCGTGCTGCGCTTCAACGCCTTTGAGCCCTGGTGGAAGCATCGTAACGTTCGCGATTTTGCTCATGTTCTCTGGCTTGGCAAAGAATGCGAGGAACTTTTTCGCCTGCTCCATTTTTTCGGAATCTTTCCAAATCCCCATCGTAAAGCGCTCGCCGCCGGAGAAGCTTGGCTCATCGCCGGCAACCAACGAAGGCACGGGCATGTAGCCAATCTTCATGTCTTTATTGATTTTGCGCACTTCTTCCGCAAAGCTCGGGTTAACCATAACGAAAGCTACTTTTCCCTCCGCAAACTGACGGGATGCATCGCTATATTTTGCTGTTATGACATCTTTGTTGAGATAGCCTTTTTGGTGCATTTCCTGAAACTTCTCAGGCAATGGCGTCCACTTCGTCCAGTCGAATGTTCCGTTCAGAAGCGCCTCTTTCTCATTGTTTTCCGGGCTGATGAGCAGCGGTGTCGCCATCAGATCGAAGTATTGGCCGATCGTCCAGTCATCGATGCCGGAGAAATGGAACGGCACCGTCTCGCCGTTCGTTGCTTTCACAATCTTATCGGCTGCCGCCATTAATTCGTCAAATGTCTTTGGAACCGGGATATCCAATTTTTCAAGCAGATCGGCATTATAAGTGAACCCGTCTTTCGCTTCGCTAAGCACAAGCGCATATACTTTCCCGTCCTTGTCTGTGACAACGTCTTTGATGGTATCGGTTAATTCCGGAACCCACGCTTCATCGCGCAAATCCGCCAAGTAATTGCCGTAGCGCACCTGCGCCCAGCCATGTGTATCGAAGACGTCCGGCATCTCATTCGCTGCCATCTTTACTTTCAAGATGTTATCGTGCTCAGAGCCCGGGAACTGCAGGTCTACGTCGATATCTGGATTTTCTTGCTTGAACGCCTCCACGATATCTTTGTACACTCTTTGAACAACCGGATCATTGACACTGCTGTCGACGGTTATTCTGGACGCGGCCGAGCTGCTTTTCTTCGATTGATCGGCATTTATCTTCGTGTCTCCCGATCTGCTGGAACATCCTGCTAGCAGCAGAACTGCTGCCAATGCTACGGTTACCCCTTTAATGAATCGCGTTTTCATTGATTTGGACCTCCTAGTTGTAAGCGTTGTCACCATTTTAACAAGCTCTTCTTGCGTACGATACGACCTAATCTACGATGAAAGCGCTCTTTTTTAATCTGTGCGGCAATTGAATCGCTCATGACCATGCTACTTGCTATGGAATTGGTGAGCTTATTGTTCCTTTAGCGGTTGTCTCATTCATTTTTGTCACCGCTCTTCTCAAAACATAAAAAAACGCACTCGTCCGGGACGAATGCGTTTTGTCCTTTTTCAGTTCCGTTTATTTTCTGAAACGGCCGGGGCGAATCACATCCTGCTCATAGCGATATTTCTGAAATGCAACGTAGGTTAAGGTCATGCAGACGATAAAGGCGAGCATAAACGTCCATTGCATCGGCAGCGAATGATTCTGCAGCGATCCCAGCGCCGGTTCTTCCTTCGTCTTGCCGAACAATTGACTTAGCAGCACATCTCCGTACTTATTCAGCGCTTGATTCACCTCTGCCGTTCGAATCTCGCCCTGCACGCCCCGCTGCACGAGTTGAACGATGGACTCCATTATTTCGATTGTTTCCGGATTGCGCTGAATGATGGCTGCCGCTCTAATCCGGTCTATATGCTCCAGCCATTGGTTCGCCCTGAGCCGCCAGTCTTCTTTTCGCTCCGCTTGCATAAGGCGGTTCATATCATCACGCAGCACCTGCTCGTACTGCAGCCACATCGGTTGCTTCGTATGGGTCAACGCGTCCGCAGCCAAGCGCAGGCGTGCCGTTACGTGCATCAGCTTCGCTTCATTGATTTCAACTGCGGGCAAGGCTCGCTTCACCTGCACTATCGCATCGCTCAAAGCTCGTACACCCTCGACACCCGTAGCGCCTGTGAATGAGGTCTCTGACATCAGCTTCCCCATCTCTGTCACTTTGTGTTGTGCCTTTTCCCACTCTCCGGCGACGACATAACGGTACAGTTCTTCCGCTTGTTTGTCCAACATACGCCAATTCGCTCCGGGCTCAGGTTCCAGCTTCCCGCCGGTCAACGCCACAGCTGCAGGTGCATAGGCAAACAAGCATAATCCAAAAATTCCGATCATGACGATGAGCGCACGCATGTACATCCCTCCCTCATCATCGTATGGGGAGATGTCCACATTTAGAACAAGCATCTATCCTATTACTTCATATGTAAGTGAGCGCCCCTGCCTCTCGCATGACGCATCGTGACCCAAGCGAGCAGGACGCTCACTCCGGTCAATAAGAACGTAAACAGGCAGATCGCGACTAAATCATCCTGCAGCGTGCTCGGCAGCCAAGGATAGATACCAGCGCTATAATCCACTGTGTCATTGAGCCATGTCCAACAAGCCGCCAGCGTTACACTTGCGCTGCCATAGCTGAACAAGCGCACATACAACAGCGCTTCTATGGCCATCGCCAAATGAGAGCCGATAAGCATCCAGTCTTGCCACATCATCGGCGACCCTTTATAAGCTCCCGCCACAATCATCGCACATGCCCACACCCCATATTTAATCGAGGTGACGACGGCAAGCGCTTCGATAATATTTTTGACGACCGTACCCCAAGTCGAACGCGGACGCGGACAGAACAGCAATATCCCGATGCTGATTGTAAAAAACAAGCTCGCGGTCGGACTGTCCGGCACGAAGACGATTTGCCAGAACGGATGATGCTCCCACGTATAGATAAGCTGGTTTTTGTACCAATAATACCCGTATACCGTTCCTGTCAAGTTGCTCCAGAACAGCAATCTAAGCACCCAACGGCGCGATAGAAAGCTGCGGCTTATGAGCGATAGCGGCTTCATGAATTCCCTTCTTTCCTGCATGCTGTCACATGGCGGCGATATGCACTCCAATGTTACGGCAGGCAATCATTTTTAGCCCGATCGGAAATGTGTCTCGATCAGAAACAAAACCTGACCGCTGTAGCAGTCAGGTTTCATATATTTATCCTTATTTTACTGTGCGGCTTTCTGTTTCGCAAGCCAATCGGCGATATGCTCGATATCTTCGTCATTCAGACCTTGCGCCTTGGCGCTATCGACCATTGGCGGCATGTTGCCTTTACCGTTCTTGATGACGTCCAAGATCTCGTCTTTATTCATCGTATCTCCGATACCTAACAAGGAAGGACCCGAGGCTCCCTTCAAATCGTTCGCGTGGCATGCGAGACAAGTCGCTTTCTTCATGTTGGCGAAGGCAGGGTCGTCTTTGTCCACGATCGCAACCGATTTGTCCGGCTTCGGTTGACCGGTAGGTTTGCCAGCCAGATCCGCTTCGCGAGCTTTCTCTTCCCGTTCGATATGCTCCGGCTTAATATTCAGCTCTGCAAGTTCATGGTTGTAGCCATCCCATGCGACCTTGGTCAAATAGACGCAGGCGATCAAAGAGACGATCATCAGCGATGATGCGATCGGACGGCGGTAGAAACGGCGCTCTTTGCCCGTATCCAAAAACGGAGCAAGCAGCAATCCCCCGAATGCTAGACCTGGAATGAGAACCGTACCGATGACGACATAGCTTCCCGATGCGTATGGATACTTCAAAAATTGATACAGGAACAAGAAATACCAGTCCGGAATCGGTACGAATCCGGTATTGTTCGGATTCGCCGGATATCCGAGGGGTGGCGGCTCGGATATGGTCAGTACGAGGAACGCGACCAATGCGACGACGCCGACCATCCATTCTTTCAATAGAAAGTTCGGAATAAACGCTTCAGACTTGCCCGGATAGGACGTGTAGTCTTGCGGCGTAACATGTAAGTCTTTCTTTTTGATCCGAGAATCCCCGACATATACGACTTTTTCATCTTTTGACTTACCCTGTGCCATCTCGATTCCTCCTCTCTTATAGCGGTCCCGAAATGCCTTGGCGGCGAATCATAAAGAAGTGAGCGCCCAGCAAGGCCAACAGAGCCCCCGGCAAGAAGAAGACGTGAATCGCAAAGAAACGAGTCAACGTTTGAGCGCCGACAACCGTACCGCCCTGCATCAGTTCTTTCAAGTACGGCCCGATGTAAGGAACGGTATCCGCAATCTCCATACCGACTTTCGTGGCAAAGTATGCTTTGTTGTCCCAAGGCAGCAAGTACCCTGTGAACCCAAGACCTAGCATTACAAAGAAAATCAGCATGCCCACAACCCAGTTCATTTCGCGGGGAGCCTTATATGAACCGGTGAAAAATACACGTAGCGTATGTAAGAGCATCATAACGATAACTAAACTGGCTCCCCAATGGTGCATGCCGCGAACAATCTGGCCGAAGGCCACTTTCGTCTGCAAATATTCAACGCTGTAATACGCATTCACGATGTCCGGCACATAATACATCGTCAAGAACATCCCGGACAATATCTGAATGACCGTAATAAAGAACGTCAAACCGCCGAAACAGTACACGAATGCGGAAAAATGATGCGCAGGGTTTACGTGCTCCGGCACTTCATGATCCGCCACGTCGCGCCACATCGGCGTGATATCCAGACGTTCGTCAATCCAGTGGTACACTCCTTTAAACATCTGTTATTACGCCTCCTTGTTACTGCACATGTTGGTTCGGTATGATGTCACCTAAGTATACAAAGCCGTTCTCCACTTTGACCTTGTATTCGTCGAGCGGTGCGCGAGCAACAGCGAGTTGTTTGCCTTCTCTCGTATAGTGCGCGCCGTGGCACGGGCAGAAGTACTGGTCCTTCAACTTCGGATTGTTGTTCCAGTCAACCGTACACCCCAAATGCTTGCATACCGGAGATAGCGCAAAAATGTTGCCTTGCTGATCTTTGCTGATCCAGGCGATAAGCGTCGGCTTGCTCTCATACCAGCCGTCAATCTGAGTAATTTCGAAAGTGAATTCTTGCGGGTCATTCGTAATTTTGTTCGCTTCCACTACTTTGATGTATTTGCCTTCTGTCTTTTTCTGTAGAAGTGGATCGACGGCAAACCGAACCATCGGAATCGCAGGACCGACAAACATGAAGGCGCTTGCGCCACCCAATGTGTAAGTAAGAAATTGTCGACGCGACATTTCTTTGCCCGGCTTTTGAGGTGATTGCTCGTTATCGTGCGGTTTACTCATCTACTGTCTTACCCCCTTTACCCAACCGTTCTGGCAAGTTGCTATGACGATAATCACATTCTTAACTAGGACATCACTATAATATCCCAGCACCATGAAAGCGTCAAGAATTTACCAATAGAATTGCCTAGACATACCAATTCACGCCATGAATTGTTTATATTTTGTCACATTTACTCATCAGTTTGTGATTGCAACCACATCTTTTGTATGCGTTTATTCATTTCTTCTTTAATTAAAGTTAATTCCTTCCATGGAAATGCAAGTGGAGAAAACACTTCATCCGCTGCCTTGAGCATGTCCTTCGTTATATGCATGTCTGCCGAAATAATGACAATATGCGCAAATCCGCGCTCGCGCAGCCGGGAGCACACACCGTTAATCAATGATATATCTTGCTGCTGCGGCTGCTTGTCCATGACAAAATGATAGGCGGGGTAGGTCACGACCCGGCCGCGAAACGGAATCTCCACTCCGTCCAGCCAGTCCCGCAATTTCTCGAGGCGGTCGGCCGATTCTACGGGCGACTCCTCTCCCGTAAGCCCGGTAATCGGCAATACGCATGTGTCGAGATAGGGCTCCCATTCCTTCCACTGCTCCAATGTCAATTCGCTAAACTTCATGCTGTCTCCCCCGTTTTCCTGTATCTTCCTCTCCATTATACAATGTTATACAAAAAAATGAAGAATCGCCGTAAGCGTTTCTTCATCGGGGTATTACCTCAACGTCTTCAATTCATCAGTCAGCGTCCGGAACGTCGTTTCGTCTCCAGAAGCCAGCGCTTTGTCAATTTCCTCATATATGCGTTCCGTACGGTATTTACGAATCGCATCGTCCCAGATCATTTCAGCGGTCAAGCTGAGCATTGCTTCATACGTTACTTTCATTTTATCCATAGGATTCAACCTCCAAACCTGCACGATTAAGAGATCCTATATTCCTTTCCTTTCACCACATAGCTTTCCGTTGTTCTCTTCATTCGTTGCAAATCTTCTTCTGTCAGCTCGCGTATGACTCTAGCTGGTGAACCGAGAGAAAGAGTATAGGCCGGTATCTTCTTATTTTCAGTGACGACAGAACCTGCTCCTACTAAAGCATATTCACCGATCTCGGCACCGTTCAATACAATCGCCCCCATACCGATCAATGTACCATTGCCTATCGTACAGCCATGAATAATTGCCCCATGCCCGACGGAGACCTCGTCCTGAACGATTAAAGGTTGATCCGTATTGACGTGACCGATGACGCCGTCTTGTAAGTTGACGCGATTTCCGATTACGATCGGAGCCATATCCCCGCGCAGCACGGCATTGTACCACACGGTCGATTCCGTCCCAATCGACACGTCGCCGATAATTTTAGCACCCTCTGCCACGAAGACTGTCGGGTCGATTGTTGGCATGATGCTCTTATAAGGTATGTACACCATTATCCCCTCCGAAGTGACCTTATTTCCGTTTTAGAAACGGGTGATTGCTATTGCTCCCCTTTTCCGAACGGTAAAATTTTGGTCTCATCGTATCAACGGGCACGTGGCTTGTCAACGCTCAGCTGAATTTTATCCTCATGTGCAATATACACGCCTTCAATAATGTGCTGGCCTTTCTTCGTTATTTGCACCACTTGTCCGTCTGTGGCGTCTTCACCTAGCCGAATCAACCCCAAATGCAGCATCATCATGATGATTCGTTGCCTGAAGATTGACGCTGGCGTATCGTAGTAAAAAGGCCTGACATACGGCAGCAATGTGGCTTCCAAAGATTCGAGCGTAGTCCATCGCATCGCGCATAGCTGAATCCAATGCACAAGCGACAATAAATTAGGTATCGCATTTTTGTATAGCTTGAGCCAAAACCGATACAATGACGCGGACGGCTCTGTGCCCGCTTGCGCCAATCGCTCTTCACCCGACTGCGAACAACGCAGCCGTCCATCCCATTCCTCAATCCAGCCTTGAAAGAAGGCATAGTCATAAATTAACGACAGCCGATTCGGATAATCATGAAACCTCCGGCCGTAGCCGAATCTCCATTCTCCTTTGGACACGGTCGCCTCGTGAATGGCGAAGGTCTCAAGAAGCTTCTGCTGCGTCTTTTTATACATGACGCCTTCGGCATTCAACTGAATGTTCTCATTGCGGACGAACGTAAGCAATTGCCCGATGTCATCACCCATTCGCCCATCCTCGTCCCGGTAGGCTTGAGGCTCGGCAGTGACGGTCAATCTCGTCGCAAATGATTGCTGCAGCACGTCCTTGAATCTTCGCTTCAAGTCAGTAGGCACCTGAAACAGATACTTGGTTTGCTGGCTGCATCCGTTGAACAACCAACCGCTGTGCTTGAATTTAGAGATCGTATCGCGCGGGTGCGTCTCCTTCTGCAGAAGAGGGGCTTCTTCATTCCTCTCCGAACCAAATTTGGTTTGCTGCACGCGCGCAATGAGTTCCTCCAAGCTGAAAGAAGAACGGTTATCGAACAAAATCGAATTGAGAAAGCGCAGCTCCTCGAGCGTCATCTCCATGACATGCCGCTCGAACACATCCTTCCTCCCTATGACGGTCAGAATGGATTGGATGAGCTCATGCTTCGAATTTTCATTGCAGTCGCAGCCGTAACGCTTAGCGATCCGAGTTAACTGAGTAATGTCCGCGTAACTGAGCATATCCGCCAGATTCATGCAATTCCTCCGTTCCCATCAGACTTTGCGCTTAGCCGTATCCTCGATGTACATTAACCATTATTGGAAAAAGTTCAGCATTTATTCAATTTTTGAAAATAAAATAAACCCGGCTCGTCATGAGCCAGGCTTAGCATACCGAGAAACCGACATCAAGTGAAAGAAAAACAAGTGTGGTGGAGCTAACCGCTTCCGTCCATAAGCCCGACTCGTTTCAGACCTGTCTGCACATACTTATTTTTGTTCATCAAATTCAATACCAAGCCTGTGCGATAATTCTCGATCATCAATAAAACGATTCCTTTGTCTATCCCGATGACATCCTCATCGAACCATCCTTCCAGCAGGATCCCGGTACCAGCCCCAATTGACCTTGTCATACAGCTGTTCAGCCATGACTTTGATGTCCCCGCCGAAATATTCTCCAGCGGCAAGCGCTCCGCTAACCGTGATGGCAGTATCGATAATGGACAGTTCAACATTCCCGTAACGTTTGGCCGTATTCATATCGAGAAAGTGATAGAAGAAGCCCTCAATCCGATCGGCTTCATGCAGCAAGGTGTCCAGCGTGCCTTTGACTCTTTCTTTCCCTTCTTCTTTCGTAATCCAGCCTCTCTCCACCCCGATGGCAATTGCGCTCAGACCGAAGCCTACCGAAGCGACACTGCTCATCTTGTCATCGCTCGGCGCCCGATCGCGAATAAGTCCATAGCCCGGGCTGTCTGGATCCGTATTCGCCATTTCCCAGAAAAAATCGAATGATTTGCGGCTTTCATAATCCAACAGCTCTTCATCGGCCATCTGCGCAAATTTCGCCTCTGCAGCAAATCCAACAGGCGGCAAGACTGATGTTAGCACCACCGCAGCGAGCACAAATAAGATGAATGCCGTCTTCTTCGACTTCCTGCTTATCCAATGAACCATCTTTTTCACCTCAAGCTCTCCCTTCGAACATTTTTTTCTCTGCTCGCGGATTTCACCTGGGAGGATACCTGTCTCTGCAATTGTCGATATGAATTCCGCCCTGCAGTGTTGCTTCATCCTATTCACTTCTGTCCGCACAAGTCATTCCCAGCAACATGGACTGCGCTTCCAGCCGAGAGAAACCGCTTTCAATAATATGCAAAATAAAAAGCAGCCCGCATTACAATAGTAATAACGAACTGCCTGAGGCTAGAGCTTCCGTTGCAAAGTAAATGCGTCCGACAACTGCATATGCTTCGTGCAGTTATACAGCAGCGGATGCCATCCTTCCCCCGTACGCTCAAGTATGGAATAAGATAAATTAGCGATATGTCCTTGCAGCGCATCTCCGAATATCGCCATAAAGAGTTGAGCCAACCAACTGCCGTGGGTTACGAGCAAAATGTTCTTGCCTTCATGCCGCTTCGCAATCGTTTCAAGCGTTTGTACAGCACGCATTCTCAGCGGCTCGTCATGTTCCTGGCCAAGTTCCATGTGACGCCAGTCCGCTCCCCAGCGGCTTTCCCGTTCTTCAGGCGTCGTCCCTTCGACCTGCCCGTAAGCCCGTTCCCGCAAGCCTGCCTCAGGCATGAGCAACGGGATATGTAGTGCGTCAGCAATAATGCGAGCCGTCTCCTCCGCTCGCCCGAGACCGCTTGAGATGATGGCGTCAAACGCATACGTCTCCGCCACCAATCGTTCCGACAGCAGCCTCGCTTGCTCGCGCCCTGTTGCATTGAGCGGAATATCCGTTTGACCTTGTATTTTCCCTTGCGCATTCCAATCGGTTAATCCGTGGCGCACTAGTCCGATAATCTGACTCATATCTTCTCCTCTAATTCCGTTCTGCGTTACTTGCGCACACGCGTCAACCAATTCAACAATAATAGCGCAAACGTGACCCCAAACAAAGACAACGCAATCCAGTAGTTAGGTATCGTAGGCACGACATGCAATATCATTGGGTCGCTGACACTGGCGACAGGCAAGTCAATGCTCATGGTCGACCAGGAAGATTGCTCGCTGCCGGCAAGCACCGTCGGAATCAATCCGCTCACTTCCTCCATATTCGACTGTCCGTTACGAATCAATAGAACAACGAGCGCGCATAGGAAAATGGCCATACAAAATGCAATTATCCCTGCCAGCACATTACGCGAACGCAGGGATAAAATTTGCGAGCGGCGATGAACTGGCATTAGCCAATCCTGCTCCTTATAGATGCGGTCCATTACGCTGCTCATCTGGAATCCAGCCGCGGGATTAGCCGAGTATTCTATATCCGCCTCTTCTTCCACCCAATGTTCGCTTGCAGCCCACACTGCAAATTGTTCCGCACATGCCTCGCATTCGCTCAAATGCTTGTCGATAGCTTGACGTTGCGGATCGTCAGCAGGCATATCGGAATATTCCGATAACCACTCGAGCGCTTCCGCACATTTCATTTTTAGTTCATCCCTTCAACACCCGGCTCTGCTATGTAAGCTTCCAGCTGAGTCTTTACACTGGCTCGAGCACGGAATAGCAACGATTTAACTGAACTTACCGTCTGCCCCAGCACTTGGGCAATTTCCTGATAGTCCAGTTGGTCGTACTCACGAAGAATGAGGGCAGAACGTTGTTTCTCCGGCAAGCGGTTAATCGCTTCGCGAACCAAGGTTACCTTCTCATTGCGAAGCAGCGCATATTCCGGCGCCACCTCCCTCGGTGCTTCCGGAACGATGCTATGGTCTTCATCCAATGATACTTGAATGCTTCGCTGCTTACGGAGCTCGCTTAGCACCGTATTGCGCGCAATCGTATATAACCAAGTCGAAAAGGATGCATCCGCCTCACGGAACGTATGCAGACTTCGATACGCTTTATAAAACGTCTCAGCACATAAATCTTCAGCGAGCAATTCCAACTGAGAACTTTTCAACATATGAAAAATAAATGATAGCAATTTGCGCTGATAACGATTCATCAATTCCGCGAATTGTTCGACATCTCCGTCTTTAATGTCGCGGATGATTTGGGAATCGGTCATGGACTCAAGTTCCTCCTTGCTTTCCATATCCTTCCCGATGCGCTACTGAAATGTTATACTCTTGAAGTCTTAAAAAGTTGCGGATCGGAGTTCAATAATCGGAGTCATACGGTGACCCCCCGTGCACCTTACTATGGGTATGTAATATGTATTGCAAACATGTTACACAACCTTATCAGATATAGTCGTATTTTATCACAATAAAGTCGAAATATGATTAAAATTTTTTAAGAAAAGCAAATTAACAAAAAAAAGACCACTCCCTGAGGGAGTGGTTGCACATTGTGCAATTCTATTGGATAGGAGTGGAGAGAAACCATACTGTAATGCTATTATATTGTATCCGTTTTCATTAAGTCAATAGGTTTCGTAAAAAATTTTCTTCATTTCACAAATTTTTCCGTTATGCGTAAATCGTGAATCCTTTGGAAGTAAGAAGCTCATTGGCACGATCTGCGTCGGACTGATGGCGGAAAGACAATCGGAGCACTCCGGGCACGTCTTCGCGGCTCTCGATAATCTGCAAATTGCTTAAGTTAATGAGGTGATTGCCAAGCTCCGACGCGATCTTTCCGATTATCCCCGGATGGTCCGGCACGTCCATATAGAGATCGTACAGCGAATGGATGACCCCTTTGCGGCGCTCCGGCATCCGGCTTCTGAATTCCCCCGCTTCCTCGAATTGACGCTTAATCCCTTCTCCGTCACGACGCTGTAATAAATCAATAAATTGCTCCGTACCCGCTTTCCAGTCCTGAAGTAAATGGAGAAGGACATCCCTGTTATTTAACAAAATGTCCCGCCATATGACCGGATCGCTCGACGCGATGCGGGTAATGTCCCGGAATCCTCCGGCGGCCAGCAGCTCATGCAGCTCATTCGATTCGTTATAACGTCTGACTTGATTGACAAGGGCAACGGCAACGAGATGCGGCAAATGGCTAATCGCCCCGACTACCTCGTCGTGCTCATCCGGATTCATGCGGATGATGTGCGCTTTCGTGTAGCGAAGCAATGACACGAGACGGCTGTATGCATCCTCATCGACTCCCGGATCCGGCGTCAGCACATAGAATGCATTCTCGAACAGCAAGGTCGAGGCCGCTTCGACCCCCGAACGCTCCGAACCTGCCATCGGATGGCCTCCGATAAAGTGGATGTCATGCCAGCCGAGCGAGCGCGCGCACCGAGCCACCGAATCTTTCGTGCTGCCGACATCGGACACGATGCAGCCCGGCTTCAGCTCCAGTTCACGCAGATGGCTGAGCATCGCATCCAACATTCCGACCGGTGAGCACACAAATATATAGTCAGCTCCCTGAACAGCTTCGAACAAGGATGTCGTAGCTTCATCGACTACGCCCCGCTTTATATATTTCTCCGTGGAGGCTGGATTAGGCGAATAGCCGACGACATGCAGTCCCGGCTTGTTCTTAAAACAAAGGGCGAGGGAGCCACCAATAAGCCCCACGCCCAAAATCGTTATCTTGGTTCTCATGATGTCACCTTATCTTCTTCTAATGCTGATTCTAATGCTTGTATCATCGCTTCGTTCTGCTCTTGGCTTCCGACTGTAATGCGCAAGTGATTCGGATACTTCTTATGTCCCGCACGCGTTATGATGCCCCTGCGAAGCAGAGCATCGAACATGTCAACGGCAGGTCTGCCGACATCGACCATGATGAAGTTGCCATGAGCCGGAAAGCTCTTGAGCTGTAACCGTTCAAATTGCTGTTCGATATATTTGATTCCGGCTGCATTCTTCTCGCGGCAATCCGCAATAAAAGCTTGATCTTCCACCGCCGCAAGGGCTGCCGCTTGGGCAAAACGCGTCGTGTTGAACGGCTCGCGCACCTGGTTAATCAAATGAATAACGTCCGCATGCCCGATCCCATAACCGATGCGAAGAGATGCCAAACCATAAATCTTGGAGAACGTGCGCAAAGAAATGACGTTCTTATATTGCGAAATCAGCTTCATGCTGTCAGGAAAAGAGTCGTCCATAACATATTCGCAGTAAGCCTCGTCTAACACGACAAGAACATGGGCTGGCACCCGTTCCATGAAGCGCTCCAGCTCCGCTTGCGAAATGATCGTGCCCGTCGGGTTGTTCGGATTGCAGATCCAGACAATCTTCGTCCGTTCATTAACGGCTGCGAGCATCGCTTCCAGATCGTGCGTTCCGTCGAGCAGCGGGATTTCTACCGTGACCGCGCCTTCAATATCTGCATTGTGCTTATATTGGGGGAAGGTCTGATCGGCCACAATATGCTCGTCCCCTGGAACGAGGAATGCCCGGCAGATCATAAGGATGATCTCGTCTGAACCCGCGCCGAATATAACTTGATTCGGCTGAACATCCAAATACTTCGCTACAGCTTCCGTTAAAGCTACCGCTGCGCCGTCAGGATAGAGGCTCGCATTCTCGATTTCTTGCTGAATTGCCTGCTTGGCCTTGTCAGAGCACCCGAATGGGTTCTCATTCGACGCGAGCTTAATAATGCGTTCCAAGCCCAGCTCGCGCTTTACTTGTTCAATGGATTTCCCCGGCTGGTACACAGGGAGATGAACGATACTGCTTTTCGGTTGCATCCGGTAACCACCTTTCTAAGCCTATGGAAGTTATTGCGCATAGTGAATCTTGCATTGACCCTCAAAAAGCATAAGCTTCCGATGTTGCTTTCTGTACGGATTCGTGCTTCTCCATACAGAAAAGTTAATGTTTTAATTGTCGCACAAAATTGCAAATTTGCAAGATCCCTTCCGCGGCAGTTTCCGGATTTGTCAGCAAGGGCAGCGACTCTTCAATGCGGCGCACAATGGCGCTGCCGACTATGACTCCATCGCAAAATGAAGAGAAGCGGCGCACATGCTCCGGCTTTGAAATGCCGAACCCGATTGCGATTGGCAAATTCGTCGTGCTCCGAACCTGTTTAACGAAGGTCTCCACTTGGTCGTCGAACGATTCCCGCACCCCTGTGACGCCGAGAGAAGATACGCAATAAATAAAACCGCGCCCTTGCTCCGTAATGCGGCCGATGCGCTCTGACGATGTCGGCGCGACTAACGGAACAAGATGAATGCCGTATTTGTCGCCCGCAATGCGTACCAGCTCGCTTTCTTCATAAGGCAAGTCAGGAATGATGACTCCGCTTAACTGGGCCTCGGCCGCAGCTTGAAAAAATTTCTCGACACCCAGCTGCATGACCGGATTATAATACGTGAACAGCACGTATGGAATTTGCGCCCCCCGTTCACGCGCCAGCTTGGCAATTCGGAATCCGTCGGCAAGCGTCACTCCGTTCGTCAATGCACGCGCCGATGCCCGTTCGATAATGGGTCCGTCAGCCAAGGGATCGGAATACGGAATGCCAAGCTCAATAATGTCAGCGCCCGCTGCCTCCATGCGAAGCAGCAATTCCAGTGTAACATCGCAGCTCGGGTCCCCTAACGTGAAGAACGGCATCAAGGCTGACTTCTTTTCTTCCCGCAAACGCGAGAAGGTTGCATCCAACCGGTTGCTCTGATTCGTCAATGTGTCATTCATGCCAAATCCCCTCCCAACGTTTCCATAATCGTGTTCACATCTTTATCTCCGCGCCCGGATAAGCAAATAACGATGATTTCATCCGGCTGCATCGCCGGAGCCACCTTAACCGCCTGCGCCACCGCATGAGACGATTCCAGCGCAGGAATGATGCCTTCGGTGCGGCTCAGCAGCTGCAGCGCGTCCAGCGCCTCGGCATCAGTAATCGGCGCATATGTTGCCCGCTCCGTATATTTCAGATAGGAGTGCTCCGGTCCGACGCCTGGGTAGTCCAATCCTGCCGAAATGGAATGCGCAGGCTGCACTTGACCGTGCTCATCCTGAAGCAAATAGCTAAGCGTTCCCTGGAATACTCCCGGCGTGCCGAGCGTCATCGTTGCTGCATGCAGGGGGGTATCTATTCCTTTCCCTGCGGCCTCGACTCCCATCAGGCGGACGGATTCATCCTGAATGAACGGGTAGAAAATCCCCATTGCATTGCTGCCGCCACCCACGGCAGCGATAATTAAATCAGGGAGCCGCTCTTCGCGCTCCAAGATTTGCCGGCGCGTCTCGTCGCCGATGATCCGTTGAAAATCACGCACCATCATCGGATACGGGTGCGGCCCGGCAACAGTGCCGAGAATGTAAAACGTATCCGTCACGTTGCTGACCCAATATCGCATCGTCTCGCTGCATGCATCCTTCAGCGTTCTCGTTCCGGACAGCACAGGCACGACCTCCGCTCCGAGCAGCTGCATCCGAAATACGTTCAACCGTTGGCGTTTCATGTCCTCTTCTCCCATGAATACCTTGCACTCCATCCCGAGCAGCGCGGCAACCGTTGCCGTCGCGACGCCGTGCTGTCCGGCGCCAGTCTCGGCTATGACTTTCTTTTTGCCCATTCGTTTGGCGAGCAGAGCTTGACCGATGGTATTATTGATTTTGTGCGCCCCCGTATGGTTCAGATCCTCGCGTTTCAAGTAAATTTTGGCTCCGCCCAAAGCTTGGGATAAACGTTCCGCATAATACAATGATGTCGGACGGCCGGAATACTCCGTCAGCAGCTTTATCAGCTCAGCCTTGAAATCCGGTTCCTGCGCATATTTCCGATACGCTTCCTCCAATTCCAGCAAAGCGGTCATTAACGTTTCCGGCACGAATCTGCCGCCAAACGGTCCGAACCGCCCGTTCGCATCCGGAAGCACGGTCGTCGTAGAATTAGTTGTCATGATGGCTCACCCTTTCAATAAATGATGCTACTTTATCGATATCCTTCGTTCCATTCGTTTCCACGCCGCTGGATACATCGACACCATGCACTTGGTGCCGCGCCAGCAAGCTGGCGACATTCTCAGGTCCCAATCCGCCCGCTACGTATAACGGAAGCCCGCAGTTCCGCAGCAGCTCTTGATACGACGGGATGACGTTCCAATCGAACGTTTTTCCTGAGCCGCCTCCTTGAGCGGGATGGTGGGTGTCAAGCAGTATGACGTCGATGAACGGTATTTGGCGGATAATGCCCATTTCCGGCATAACCGGGTCCTTGCCGTCTTGCTCCGCATGCGAGCCCGATCCTATCGGTACGGTCACCCACACGCCGACATTATACTTAGATTTCACCCATTCCAGAAGCGATGGATCGTGTTCAGCATTGAATTGGACGGCATCCAGCGGAGCGGCATCCAGCACTTCCTGCAACGCTTGGCGCGTCGGCTGCGCGAATACGCCTACCGTGCCGGGAAGAGCTACCCCTTCCGCTTTCAACGTCTTCAACCAATGATTCACCTCTAGCGGCAACACTTGTCGGCGGCTCGGCGCGAACACGAAGCCGATATGATCCGGTCCGCATTTGACCACGCGGCGGGTGATGTCAAGAGTCGTTAATCCGCATATTTTTGCTTTCACGGCACGCGATGCGCGCCCCGCTCTGTCTGCTGGATATGTTATGGTCATGGCGCCTGTCTCCTATTGCACATGGCATGACTTTCTACTAAGTCCGCTCATAATATGCTCTACCGCTTCCTTTACATCGGCCTGCCTCATGAAGTGCTCCCCAATAAGCGCCGCGTCCACACCCAATTGCTCCAACCGGCCCATATGCTCCGGCAAATGAATCCCGCTCTCGCTAACTAAGGCGCAATGCCCAGGCACCAGTTCCCTCAAGCGTTCCGTCTGAGCGAGGTCGGTAACGAACGTATGCAGGTTGCGATTGTTGATGCCGATTAGGTTCACATTGTCCATCGCCGCGACCCGGCCTAATTCTTCCTCGTCATGAACCTCTATCAAAGCGTCCATTCCAAGCGCTCTTGCGCAGCGATTCAGATGCATTAATCGTTCATCGCTCAAGATGGCGGCGATAAGCAGCACCGCATCCGCGCCAATCAATCTTGCTTCCAGCACTTGCAGTTCATCGATAATAAATTCCTTGCGCAATATCGGAAGGTCCGTCAGAGAACGAACCTCCGCCAATATTTCATTTCCGCCCTGGAAGTAGTCTCGATCCGTAAGTACGGACAGCGCATCGGCACCGGCAGCTTCGTAGCTGCGGACGATATCTGCGGGAACGAAGCGCTCCCGTATCAGTCCTTTTGAAGGAGATGCCTTCTTGACCTCGGCAATCAGGCCAACCGAACGATTTTTATTCGCAGTCAGCGCCTCCGCTAGTGAACGGCATGCTGGCATCCCTGCAATTTTACGCTCCGCTTCCTGACGGTTCAGCTTCGCCTTAAGCTCTCGCACCTCATCTTCTTTCGTCCGTACAATCCGTTCAAGAAACATGGCTCAGTCCTCCTGTCGCTTCAATCCACTGCTCTAACTTGCGATATGCGTTCCCGCTATCTATTGACTCCGCTGCAATCTGTACGCCTTCCGCGATGGACTCCGCTTGGCCTGCCACGTAAATGCATGCGCCGGCATTGGCCAGCACAATATCGCGATGCGGGCCGATTTCACCTTTTAAAATTGCTTTAATAAGATTCGCATTCGTGGCTGCATCCCCTCCGAGCACACTCGCAAGCGGCTGCGTCGATAATCCGAGCTGCTCCGGGGTAATGTCGTATGTCATCAGCTCTCCATTCTTCAGCTCGCTAATTTTGGTCGGAGCCGAGAGGCTGATTTCGTCCAATCCGTCTTCACTTGCGACGACGAGCGCCCGCTTCAAGCCTAATTCCCGCAGCACAGCTGCGATCGTTTCCGTTCTGCTACGGTCATAAATGCCCAACACTTGCCGATCAGCTCCAGCCGGATTCGTCAGCGGGCCCAGCATGTTGAACACGGTCCGCACGCCCAATTCGCGGCGCGGGGCTGCTGCATGCTTCATTGCCGGATGGAACACCTGCGCGAACATGAAGCAAATGCCGATCCGCTCCAAGCATTCGGCTGCCTGCTCGCTTGTAAGCTGAATGTTCACGCCCAGCGCTTCCAGAACATCCGCGCTGCCCGAACGGCTCGAGGCGGAACGGTTGCCGTGCTTCGCGACACGAACGTAAGCGGAGGAGGCGATAATGGCCGATATTGTCGAAATATTCAGCTTATGAATGCCTGAACCGCCAGTTCCGCACGTATCCAGCAGCCGGTCCTGCGCCGTTACGAGCTGATGAGCCCTGCTGCGCATTGCCTCGGCGAAGCCGACGATTTCATCGACCGTTTCCCCTTTCAGCCGCATGCTTGCCAATAAAGCGCCGATTTGCGCCGAGCTCGCTTTGCCGTCCATGACGTCCAACATGACCTCGCGGGCTTCGGTCCGGTTCAGATGGCCTCCGGTAAGCACTTGAGCCAACGCATCTTTCACATGAATGCTATGCTGTATCGCTGTTGCGGTCATTGGATTCCTCTCCCTTCCGTTACGGGTACGCGCTCATGATCCGCCTCTACGTAATAATCCCAGTTCACCGGCAGCGGCGCGGGCTGTTCTTCTGCTTGATCCGTCCCAGACACCGCCGGGGCGGCTGCCCCGAACATCTCTTCGGCTGTCTGGATTGCCAGCAGCAAAGCCTTCGCTTTGTTGACCGTTTCTTCGTATTCGTTCTCTGCGACGGAATCCCATACGATGCCGGCGCCTGCCTGCACATAAGCCTTGCCCTGCTTGAAAATAATGGTCCGAATCGTAATGCACGTATCCATATTTCCGTTGAAGCCTAAATACCCGATAGCCCCTGCGTAAGCCCCGCGAGCATCCTGCTCCAGCTCGGCAATAATCTCCATGGCGCGCAGCTTCGGAGCGCCAGATACCGTTCCCGCCGGAAGGCAGGACAGAAACGCGTCGAAGAAGTCTTTGTCATTCCGCAGCGTTCCCGATACGTTCGAGACGATATGCATGACATGGGAGTAACGTTCGATGCCCATGTAGGAGTCACAGCGCACTGAACCGAATTCACATACTCGGCCCAAATCATTGCGCCCGAGATCAACAAGCATGACATGCTCGGCCCTCTCTTTCTCATCGCGCAGCAACTCTTCCTCCAATGCGGTATCGTGCTCAGGAGTCACACCGCGCGGACGCGTTCCGGCTATCGGTCTCGTCTCGACACGTTCTCCGTTCACCCGGACTAACGCTTCCGGTGACGTTCCGACCAACGTTTCCTCTTCCATTTTCATCACGTACATATACGGTGAAGGATTCGACATGCGGAGCACCCGGTACACGTCTAACGGGTGAACTGTCGTTTGACGTTCAAAGCGCTGCGACAGCACGACTTGGAAAATATCCCCGGAGCGGATATATTCCTTCGCCCGCTCCACCTTGTTCACGAACGATGCTTTTGTTTCATTGGAAAGAGTGACGGCTAATTCATTGCCGCTCCCTTGCACCGGGCAGCGAACACCCGGGACATCATATTCAAGCGGAGCCGCAAGCTTACGCTGCAAGCGCCGCACTTTCTCTTCTGCAGCCGTGTATCGTTGCCGAATATCATCATCGCTATCTTCTGGTGAAATATGAATGTTGACGATGAACTGCATTTGCTGCTTCACGTGATCGAAGACGACCAGTTGATCGCAGAACATGAACTGAATGTCGTTCATCAACAGATCATCGCGTTCATGACGCGGCAGCCGTTCATACTGCTGCACCAAATCGTATCCGAAAAATCCGATGGCGCCTCCCGTAAGCGGAGGAAGACCCGGAATGACCGGACTCCGATATTTGCGCAGCAGCTTCTTGATCGCTTCAAGCGGACGCTCCTGCACTTCGGTGACTTGCCCCTGCTCCATTATTCGCAAGCATCCGTTTTTTCCTTGAAGGAGTAGGAAAGGGTTGGTTCCGATGAAGGAATAGCGGGCCCATTTGACGCCACCTTCAACACTCTCTAATAAAAACGCATACGGTTCTTGCTCAAGCCGCTGAAATAATCTGATGGGGGTTTCAGTATCGGCCATCATCGTCTCGGACACTGGAATCACGTTATAGTGCCGCGACGATTGAATGATTTCGTTCACATGGGGAAACATCGCTTTCCACTCCTTTCAACTCCGTCGATAAATTGCTTAGCGAATGGAGAATCAGAGCGATAACCAACAGGTGCGCCGAATAAAGCATGCTCCTCTTTTGATCACGAACTAAAAGCATGCGTATGCGACAAAAAGACCTCTACGCAACGTAGAGGCCTGTTGGTTTACGATGAAATTGTGGATGAGTGAAAATATTATATAGGGATATGCCTGTTCAGGTAATAGCAATGGACTGCACGCTTATCATTAAATAGGCGCAGTGGTCACTGCAACGGCGATCATGATAATATGCGTCACCTAAACACGACATGCAATTGCTTCTCAACTCGGCTCATCTCAATCTCAACTCAACTCTGCTCAACTCTGCTGTCTTCACTATACCTGTTAAGAGCGGCAACGTCAACTTATTTTGCCATGACGGCGCGAAAAGCCATATCGAAATGGATGCTGTAACCGTCGCTTTATTGCTGGCCATTCAATTCAGTCCAATGGTATTTGCGAGTCTCGCCGATAACGCAGAGCTCCATTGGAAATGCTACAGCAGATGCATGCTCAAACGGTTGCCGACAAGGGTAAAGTGTGATTAGACCGGATGCTTCCAGCGGAACGGCAAGTTTTGGGATGAAGACAGACTAAAGCAAAAAACAAGCCTACACCCTCAGGATGTAAGCTTGCAGATCAAATTTATCTTAAAAACACGATTAGCTCGAAGCCAAATCAGGACGTAAGCTGATCGCTTCGTTCAAATAGACATGGCGAATGTCCCATTGAGCTTTATCCGTGTTAACTGTCACCATCAAGCGGATGCACAACGGCAAGCTGCCTTGCACCGGAATCTCAATGGCACACATGAGCGGCACAAGCTCCCACCCTGGCATGGCGCGAATCGCCCGCGCAGGGAACGTTGCATTCAAATCCTCTGTCATCGTAATCCAGACGCTCGCAATATCCTCAGGCTGCACATTGTTTTGCGCGATAATATGCTGAAGCATCGTCGTAGTTGCCTGCAATATTTCATCAGCGTCATTTTGACGAACCGTAGTAGCCCCGCGAATCCCCCTTACTGGCATGTCCTTGCTCCCTTCAATTGTTCTATGATGTCTCGGACTCGATCGATCGGCACATCCCGCCGGATTTCCACACGGCCAATCGCAGTCGGGAGCACGAACAGAGTACGGCCTTCTTTGAATTTCTTGTCATGCATCATTGCCGCAATAATTTGTTCGGTATCGTAATGGGCCGGTATTGCGGTCGGCAATCCGAATGATGACATCAGCCGTTCCGTGTATCCCGCAACTTCAGCCGCTATTCCCATTTGCTCCGCCAGACGTGCGGAACCGATCATGCCGATCGCAATCGCTTCGCCATGCAGCAGCTCACCGTATCCAGCGACCGCCTCGAGCGCGTGGCCAATCGTATGGCCGAGATTCAGTATCGCTCGCAAATCATTCTCACGTTCATCCTGAGACACGACAGCCGCTTTGATGGCACAGCCTTGTAACAGCCCGTAAGTGAGTGCTTCTTCGTCTTTATCCAAGAGCTGCTCCGCATGCTCTTCACACCATGCAACGAATGCTTGATCCCAGATCAGTCCATGCTTAATCATCTCCGCCAGGCCGGAGCGAACGTCCCGATCAGGCAAGCTTTGTAGTGTAGACGTATCGTATAAGACCATTTCGGGCTGATGGAACGCGCCTATAATATTCTTCGCTAACGGATGGTTAACCGCTACTTTGCCGCCAACGCTGCTGTCATGCGCCAAAATCGTCGTCGGCACTTGCACGAACCGAACGCCGCGCATATAGGCAGCCGCGACAAAGCCAGCCAGGTCCCCTACTACGCCCCCGCCCAGTGCAACAACGGTAGATTTGCGGTCACACCCCGCTTCAAGCGCTGCGGTAATGCAATCCTCGAACACGCGCAGGGATTTGGACTTCTCGCCAGAAGGAACCTGATGAGTGCTCACTTGGTAACCGGCATCGCTCAAGGCTGCCACCACGTGATGTAAATACTTCGGTCCGACCTTATCATCGGTGATTACAAGAATCGGACTTCCAGTCGGAATATTTTGCAATTGGAACGCACGGCCGATACGCGCAATCAGACCGCTCCCAATCCATATCGGATAAGACCGGTCCCCCAGCTCAACCGTGAGCTGGGCAGCCCCTATTTGATCATTTATTTTCATGGCGCACTCCTCCGTTTAATGAGTATTCAAAAGAATCACCTTGGACTTTTGAACAACCTCGTTTAATAACGGGATACCTGCTCTAAATAGTTTTCGTAATTCCCACGAATTTCTTCCAGCGAATCACCGCCGAATTTCTCCAAGAACGCTCTCGCCACTTCCCACGCGACGACATGCTCCATCACGACGCTTGCGGCCGGCACGGCACATGCATCTGAACGCTCAACCTGAGCGGTGAACGCTTCCTTTGTATCGATATCGACACTGCGCAAAGGTTTGTACAAGGTCGGTATCGGCTTCATGACGCCTCGCACGACAACCGGCATTCCGTTTGTCATACCGCCTTCAAAGCCACCCAACCGGTTGGAAGCCCGCGAAAACCCTTGTTCGGCATCATACACGATTTCATCATGAACCTGTGATCCGCGAAGTTGGCCAGCTTCAAAACCAATGCCGATCTCCACGCCTTTGAACGCATTGATGGACATGACCGCCTGGGCGATTCTGCCATCCAGCTTGCGATCGTATTGCACATAACTGCCGAGGCCGACAGGCAGTCCTTCTACGATACATTCCACTATTCCGCCGATGGAATCGCCTTCTCCCTTAATCTGATCGATATAGGCCTCCATCTTCTTCTCCGTAGCTTCATCTGTGACCCGAACGGATGAGGCCTCGGTACGCTCGATAATCTCGTCAACGGGAAGCTGATGAGGAGGGGCTTCAATCTCGCCGATACGGATAACTTGTCCTGCAATCTTGATGCCGAAAGCTTCAAGCAGTTGACGTGCCACGGCGCCAACGGCTACTCGGGCCGCCGTCTCGCGCGCGCTGGATCGCTCCAGCACATTGCGGAGATCCTTCAACTGATACTTCAAGCCCCCGTTCAAGTCGGCATGGCCGGGCCGCGGACGGTGCACGCGCCGCTTCTCTTCATCCGTTCCCTCGATCGGTTCCACGTTCATAATTTTCGTCCAATGCGTCCAATCCTTATTCTCTACCACGATAGCAATCGGAGCGCCTGTCGTGCGTCCGTGGCGCACGCCGCCTACGATAGTTGCGGTGTCCTGCTCAATCTGCATCCGCCGGCCGCGGCCGTATCCCTTTTGCCGGCGCTGCAATTGGAAATTGAGTTGTTCAAAATCGATCACCATGTTGCTCGGCATGCCTTCAACTATGGCGGTCAATTGAGGTCCGTGCGTTTCTCCTGCTGTCAAATAACGTAGACTCACGAGTTGCTCCCCCTTTTAGCTGTAAAGCTGTAAATGACTAAAATCCTTAACTCTTTTGCTCATTATAGTATAGGAGGCAACGTTTGACAAGGAATACAAAAACGCGTCCGATGCGCATAGAACATGCACATTAGACGCGTATTGAACACGGAAAAATGGCGCTTTCCGTATATCTCGCTCAAGGCTGAAATAGAAACCAATTAACGCGGAACCCATCTTCACCGAAGATTGAATTAGAATGAGAGGCAACTGTATGGGACTGTGGAGGCATTCCAACCCGGTCTTCCATATCCGAAGACATGAGGGGAATCCATCCCTGAAGCGGAGCTTCCAGTCCGATAATCTGCGCACATTCGTGAATGGTAATGTCTCCTCGTTGATAGGCGGCAATCACGGTCCTCTTATCCATGTTATCCCTCCGTCTAGGATGCAAGGTCGCTTCCTTCCTAGTATCGGATAGCGGGCAGCTGCTTATACGTTTCTTTACAGTTTTCGGTAAAAAAACGTCTCCATCGACTCTAAGCCGTACTGATGCGGGTTAAAGATCTGTTCCGTACTCCCAACAAATAGCACGCCGCCTGGCTTCAAAGCCTCGGAAAACTTGAAATACAACTGATGCTTGGCCTCTTCAGTGAAATAGATCATGACATTGCGGCAAATGATTAAATCCTGTTGCCCCGTAAAGGCATCCGTCAGCAAATTCTGCTTCTGGAACTGAATGGAGCGCGTCAAGTCAGGAGACACGCGATAACCATCTTCCGTCCGCGAGAAATAACGCTGCCGGAACGATGCCGGCACATCTTTCAAAGCCCGTTCAATGTAGCAGGCCTGTTTCGCCCTGGCCAGCGCATTGTCATCAATATCCGTCGCCGTCACTTGCGCTGACCCCAGCAATCCCGCATCGTCCAATATCATGGCCAGCGTATAAGGTTCTTCCCCGGTGGAGCAGGCGGCGCTCCAGCATTTCAACCTGCCGTTACGCTCCGTAAGGGCAGGGAGCACGCTACTACGCAATGTCTCCCACCGATTCGGATTCCGCCAGAACTCAGATACGTTAATCGTCATCCGATCGAGGAATTCATTAAGCAGGCTTTCGTTAGACTTCATCGCTTCATAGAACGCCCGAAAGGTGCCATAGCCGTTCTTCAAACACAGTGTCGTCAAGCGGCGACGCATTTGCGCTTCCTTATATTGAGTCAAATCGATACCTGTCCGCTTCTTAATTTCCGATACAAAATAATAGTAATCTTGATCGTCCGTCGTTCCTCCCGAGAACGCGCCGGTCCCTTTATGTTCTTGCATTGCTTCACACCTCGCCACTTCTATCGTGCTCGTATCTATGTAATTAGCGGTAAAAAAAACACGGTCGAATATACAATTCGCCGCGTTCTTCTTTAATCCTGCTTTATGTAAGCTCTTTCAACAAAAATCAAAATAAGTTCAATAATATCAGACTGACTTCATGCTGTGATGAACACGCATTTAAAGCCATGGTTGAACCGCGCGCTCATAGCTTACTAGCTCCTGCTCGGAGAACATGTTTGCGATCTCCCTGGCAGCACTTTCAGGCGAATCCGAACCGTGCACCAAGTTGAAGTTCGTATGTGAAGCGTAATCCCCACGGATAGTTCCCGGCAATGCTTCTCCTACCTTCGTCTTGCCAATCATCAAGCGCGACAAGCTGATGACGTCATCCCCTTCCCAGATCATAGCGAATACGGGTCCGGATGTGATGAAGTCAACCAATTCGCCAAAGAAAGGCTTTTGCGCATGTTCTGCGTAATGGCGTTCGGCTTGCTCGCGCGCGATAATCATCAATTTCCCAGATACGAGCTTGAATCCTTTGCGTTCAAAGCGGCTTACGATCTCTCCGATAAAACCTCTTTGCACGCCGTCAGGCTTGACCATGATGAATGTGCGTTCCATATGTTCACTCCTCAGATTAATGTGAAGTTGTCCAACATATGCATTATACCAAATTTTTCATCATGGCGCATCCATATTTTTCTTATCATTCAATCAATGGGAACGATTCGCTATAAAATGCGCGATATCCTTTAAATTTTTACGTGCTCGAATGTTAGGCAGCTGCTCCAACACGGACAGCGCTTTATCGGTGTAGCGGTTGGCCAATTGCTCCGCCTGCTTAATACCCGCGCTCGCACGAATCATATCCAGCGCTGCAGATACATCGGTCTCTCCGTTCATTTCCCGGATACGCTCGATTTCTGTCAATAGCGGCTGGCGCAATTCCGGATCCTGAAGCGAGTAAATGACCGGAAGCGTTAAGTTCCCTTGGCGGATGTCATTTCCGGGAGGCTTTCCGATCTGTGCCTCCGTTCCCGTCAGATCCAACACGTCATCGCGTATCTGGAAGGCCATGCCAACATTGTACCCGAACCGGTACAACGCGCGGTCGATCCGGCGCTCCGTTCCGGCCGCGATGGCGCCCAGTTGGCAGCTCACCGCAATGAGCAGCGCGGTCTTGCGCCGGATGCGCAGCATATATTGGCGTACCGTCTGATCCGTGTTGAAGAAATCGCGAATCTGCTCCATCTCGCCAATGCACATTTCGACCATCGCCTTGGACAGGATACGGTGAATTTCGGGTTGCTTCAATTCAGTCGCCACCATCAATGCTTTGCCATGGATATAGTCCCCCGCGTACATGGCGACACGGTTGTCCCATTTCGCTTTTACCGTGAGCTGTCCCCTTCGAGTCTCAGCATCATCGATAACGTCATCATGAACCAAGGAAGCCATATGGATGAGCTCCAAAGGAACGGCTACCCGCTTAAGCTGTTCAATATCATATGTACCAAATTTGCCTGACAGCAGGACAAATACAGGGCGTATTCGCTTGCCTCCCGCTTTCAGCAGATGAAGCGACGCTTCGTTCAGCAGCTCATTGTCAGTCGTTATCGTCCGTTCCAATTCGCGCTCGATATACGAAACGTCTTGTTTCATTGTCGCATATATGTCCCACAGTTTCATGCCTTCACCTAACCAACCATATTTTCCGACCACAGCTCAAAGCGAACCTTATGATCGAGTAGTCCCAATTCATACGCATACTGGAAATAAAGCTGAAGCCCTTCTTGTTGCGGGCGGTCAAAATCATAATGTAACCGGGAAAAATAATGACGCCAGTAATCCCCGGTTCCGCCAATGGTCCTGACCGCCTTCTGCACTAATGGTTCTGGATCCTTCAGACTGAGCTGCTTGCTCGTTTCGAAAGCTTTCACGATTCGGCGTATATCAGCCGGATGCTTGCGAATTGCTTCATTGCGCACAGCCCATACGGCGAACGTCATCCAATGGCCTGTCCATTGCCGCCATAGTTCACCCATATCGAGAACTTCATAAATAGTATTGCTCCAAGAGGCTCGAATGGCATGATCGCCGATAAGAAGCGCCGCATCTGCCGCTTCCATCATCTTATCCAGATTCGGATCCATATTGACGTATTCCGGCTCGGCATGATAGAACTTGGCGGCGATGATTTTAAACAAATTTACGGATGTTGCGGATGTCGTCGTCAACGCCACCGTGCCTTTCAAAGCTTCGAGCAGCGGTTTTTTCAAAAACAGCAAAATCGATTGAACAGGACCATGCGCGCTTACCGATAAATTCGGAAACAAAGAATACTGTTCCGATGACTCGCCGTAAGCAAAGGCCGATATCGGCCCCATATCGATGCCGCCTTCTCGCATTGCGGCATTCAAACTCGAAGGGACGGCAGGAATCATCTCAATGTCCGCTGCAACTCCTGTCGGATGAAAATGATAAAAAAGCGGCCATACATTCGCGTAATCGATGACGCCGATCGCGATGGCATCAGGATGATGGTTATTTATCGTTCCTCTTTGGTAATTCATCCGATTCTCCCCACCTTGTAAACAATTGATGTTCTACGTCCAAGCAATCCAGCACTTTGCCGACAAGGAAGTTCACGATATCGTCCAAGGTTTGAGGATGGTAATAAAAAGCAGGCATCGCCGGTACCATACGCACACCCATATTTGCCAGCTTCAGCATGTTTTCTAAATGAATGGCGTGCATAGGTGTCTCCCGGGGGACCATAACAAGCGGACGCCCCTCCTTCATCATCACATCGGCTGCACGGCTCATCAAGTTATCGGAAGATCCGTGGGCGATGGAGGACAAGGTTCCCATAGAGCACGGCATAATAATCATGCCCCGGACTCGAAAGGATCCGCTGGCAATGCTGGCGCCGATATCTTGAATCGGATGATACTCGATGTAAGCCGCCTGTTCGCCAAACGCCTTCTCAATTGCGAGCTGGCGCCGGGTTACGTCCCACCCCAGCTCCTCCTTCAGCACGCGCCATCCCGCGTCCGACACGACAAGATGCACTCCGTAACCCGCATGCAAGAGCGCTTCCACTAACCGGACACCATAAATGGCGCCGCTGGCGCCGGTAATCCCCACGATAAAGCGCTGCCTCTCCGTGCGGCTCATAGCTGATACACCACCAAATCAATTAAGGTAAAGCAGAACACTACGATGCTGAGCACCCCGTTCATTGTGAAGAATGCCGTATTCATCTTGCTTAAATCGTTAGGTTTTACCAGCATATGCTCATAGACTAGCAGGGCGCTGGCAATGATTGTGCCGATGATATACCACCAGCTAAGTTGAGTTAGGAATAATAGCAGGACAAAGCCGATTGCCGTAACAATATGAAAACCGCGCGCGATCCACAGCGATTTCGCGATGCCGAATCGAACTGGAATTGATTTCAAGCCTTCATTTTTATCAAACTCATAGTCTTGACAAGCGTATACAATATCAAAGCCTGTCGTCCAACAGGCCACTGCCAAGTAGAAAATAATCGACGTCCAATTGATCTCATTCGACACTGCAACCCATCCGCCAAGCGGCGCCAGCGCTATCGTCAGTCCCAATACAACATGACATAACCATGTAAAGCGTTTTGTAAATGAATAAAAAACGAGCATGAAGACGGCAATCGGCAGCAAGTATACCGACAATGGCTGCAAATTGGCCGCCGCCCAAAATAAAAGACCGAACGATACGGCCGTAAAAAGAATCACTTCGCCCGCTTTCAGCAATCCGGCAGGTATGGCACGGCTTGCGGTTCGCGGGTTTTTGGCATCGATTGCCGCATCGATAAGGCGGTTCAGCGCCATGGCCGCACTTCTCGCTCCAACCATCGCCATTAGAATCCAGCCCCATTCCGGCAGTGTCGGAAAACGGTTGTCCAGCACCATCGCTCCGAGCAAAGCCCCCATGAATGCAAATGGAAGGGCAAACAACGTATGTTCGATTTTAATCATTTCTAGGAAAACGCGTACTTTTTTAAACATCATCATTCCCCTTACTCCCGATATGAAGCGCAGCGATTCCTCCGGTTAAAGGATAGGCTTCCACCTGCGTCAGGCCGATATCGCAAAACATCTGGGCCAACTGTTTGTGGTCAGGGAACGTAGCCAACGATTCAGGCAGCCATTTGTACTGCTCGTACCGTTTTGCAAGCAATTTGCCCATCATAGGCAAAATATGGCGGAAATAGAGATAGTAAATCGATTTGAATGGCTGCCAAGTCGGCTTGCTTAGTTCCAGGCACACGACCATTCCCCCGGGCTTGACGACCCGCTTCATCTCGCGCAGCACCTGCTCATAATCAGGAACGTTGCGCAGCCCGAATCCGATAGTCGCGTAATCGAAGCTGTTGTCCGCAAACGGCAGCGCCATCGCATTTCCTTCCGTCAATGTAATTTGATTATGCATCCCCAATTGATCGATTTTTTTCTTGCCGACAGACAGCATATTTGCGCTGAAATCAAGTCCTTCGATACGCCCTGTCTTGCTTGCTTGGGCAAGCTGAATCGTCCAATCACAGGTGCCGCAGCACAAGTCAACGGCGGTGTCGCCTGGTTGCACGTCCATTTTCCGCATCGTAAATCTGCGCCATGCTTTATGCCGCCGAAAGCTTAAAATGTCGTTCATAATATCGTACTTCGGCGCGATGCTCTGAAATACGTCTTGAACAAACTGCTCTTTCGACTTGCCTGTCTTTGGCGAATGCGTCTCCACGATATGTCACCTTATCCTTTCTTCGCCCACTTGGTCTAGCTCTGTTGAACCGAAGCGGAGCGTGCTTGAGCCAAAGGAAAATGAATGGAGCCGAGGAAGGAGCCAAGGCGCTGCTTCGTAGCGGAATCAACCGGCAAGGCCGAGACGATCGTCTGCAGCTTGTCCTGCGCGGCGCGCACTTGGTAAGCGAGCTGCTCGCGAACTTCGTACTTCGACATCAGCGTATGCCAGAAGGACACATCGAATGAGCTCTGCTTCAGCTTTCTTCTTTCTTCTTCCGTTCCTTGCTGCCATACGTGCCAATAGGACCAGCTGCCCACGAAACGTCCGAAATGTTCGGCGCGCTCCTTCTCCTGCTCCATCACTTCAAGCTCTGTCACATGGTCGAGCAATACTTCCCACGCGGGCACATCTTTTGCAGATAGACGGTCGTTAAACGACTGAAACAACATTTTCTTTAAAGATACGCAGGTGCGTAAATATTCTTCGGCCGTCATCGTCCACTGCTTCATTTTATCAACCATCGTCATCTTGAGACGGTTCACGTTGCATACGGCCAGACTCAGCGATTGAATCGCTTCGATCTGACCGGCTTGCGCCAGCAGATTGTAGAAGCGGCTGCTGAAATAATCTCCGGCGAGCACTTTCAACTGCCGGGAGCGAAGGTTCCGATCATTGCCTTGAACGGAAGCCATCTCGATCATATCGTGAGTATCAAGGCCAACCTGTACAAGTGAAGTGACCAACGCATAAAGCTCGCTATGGTCATCTGCTGGCTTGCTGCGGTCTAAAAAGGCGAACAGCAACTCCGCTCTTGCGTTCGGAAACGCAGGCAGGTCGGTGTGCGCCTGTATCATGTCATGTTCAACATACCGCTGTGCCAATTGCGAAATGTGATTAGCTTTCATCTGAGTGCCTCCGACTGTAGCGGTTAGTCATCCTGACGGATGTCGCAATCTAAATCATTATAGCATATGTTTTACAGGATGGGACAACTTTTCTTCCTGCATGTGGTTGTTTAAAAAGCTCCTTTTGATCACGATGCATACCTTCGAAGCTTATTCGGTATCGAATCTTGCATTCACCCTTGAACTCCGGTGCTCATGTAGTCTTGCCTACACTCCGCTCCTCTTTCTGCGGCTTCTTGCAACCTTCTCGGTGCTGAAAAGTTACCTTTTTAAACCCGCATCACATTAGGTTTGTTTAAAAAGCTCCCTTTTGATCACGAAGTACATCTTTGACGCTTATTTGGCATCGAAGCTTGCACTCAACGTTCCGGCCGTGAGTCCAGCCTGGAAGCAGAGAATTGCCTCTCCCACAGTGGAGTATAAATGATGCGCAGCGCCTCGGACACCTCTTGCGGAATATCCGGATTGCTTTTTTTGATTTGTTCCAGCCGTTCCGGAGGCGTCTCCGACTTCAACGCATCCAGAGCCAACAGAACGTGCTTCTTCTTCAAGCGCTCGTCGAGTATGACGAAGCGCAGCAGCAGCCGGTTGACGTTGTTCGTCTGAGTAAAGGAGTACCGCAACAGCTCATACATATCTTGATATATGATTTCGGGATGCACAATGCTAGCCGCCACCTTGATATCTAGCGTCAACTTTCCATCCTGCCACGCCGCGCGGCTGAGCCGCAGCTGCAGAGGAATATCGGACAATAAGTCGACGAGCTGCCGATCATTCATCGAAATCAAGCGGGGCACCGGTGTAAATGCAGCCACATCCGAATTCAATGCCGGCTTTTTCTCATTCATCTCCGAGATGAACCCCAACCCTAACGTTACCATAATCGTGGCGGTAAGCGCCAATGCCACCGAACGCAAGCGTACCAATTTGTTCATGAACCCAATTGCACCTCCACATTGTGACATCGCCGCAGCCAGACTCGTTTTCAGCGCGTCTTCCTCTACCAGCCAGTTTCGGCGTATATAAGGATGTCCATACTTCATTGTACAATGAAAAAAAGCAGGCTATGCCTGCTCCATGCGTTATGTAACGATTAAAGTTGCATTATTTTAATCCTTGTCCGTATGGATAACACCATGCTTCGTCATGACTACCGCTTTTCCCCGAATTTTCATCGCGGACGTATGATCGGTGAACTGCGCGACAAGCACCTCGTTTTTATCGAGCTTCTCCGTATGATGAAACCGCGTATCATTCCCGCGTGTGAGACCGATGACCTGAACCCCTTGGTCTTTCGCCTTAATGACAATAAAGTCGTTCTGATTCTCCATAATCTTACCTCCTTATCTGTAATGTATTATAACACGTATAGCAAAGAGTTATGGAACTTGTTCCCTAACGTATTGTTATCTGCCCGCGGCGACAATGGACATACTATCAACGATTGGGGTTAATGTAGAAAGGAGCAATACTTATGCATCCAGCACATCTGCAAGAGAGTCATGTAGCGAAGCTGCAGCAATGGGAGCATGAACTTAGCCGGATAAGCGGCGAGAAAATCATTCTTGTCGCATACAGCGATAACGACGCTGAAGCGTCCGCCGCGAACAGCGGCGATCATCGAACCGATAACGCGTAGCATGGGTGTAAAATGGAACAAAAGCCGCGACACATGTCGCGGCTTTCACTTGCGTTCCCCTAGTTGACAAAAGTATGTAATCACTTATTTGATACCCTCTTTAAGTGCTTTGCCCGGTTTGAACGCTGGAATTTTGCTGGCAGCAATCTCGATCTCTTCACCCGTTTGTGGATTCCGGCCTTTACGAGCGGAACGTTCGCGAACTTCAAAGTTGCCGAAGCCAACCAATTGCACTTTATCCCCGTTTTGAAGAGCTGTGGAGATAGCTTCGAATACAGCATCAACCACTTTCGTTACGTCCTTTTTCGACAATTCTGTCGATTCCGCAACTTCAGAAATCAATTCGGATTTATTCATTCTGTTCACCTCCCGACCTAAGTTAGCATCATTATCCCATTTTTTCACTGTTTGCAGATAATTTATACCTCTTCAACCCTAAAAACGTCAGATTATGCTTCATTCTGCCGCCTTTCATGGTTGAGGAACAAATTTATAGTAATATACCGCAATCACAATTGCAAGAGGAGATATGCGCATTAGAGACCAACAATACTCAATCAGGCGGCCCGAGTGCGGTGTATGACATAAAACGTGACCGCGAGCGCTAAGATTAATATCGCCCCTTTCACAATGTCATGCGTGTAATATTGCAAGTTCATCATCGTTAAGCCATTTACGAGCACACCGATTAACACAGAACCTAAAAATGTGCCGATAATAGTGGGTTTGCCTGCCCCAAAGACGGAGAACCCGACAAATACAGCGGCGACCGCCTCCATCAGCAATGGCGATCCGGCATCGATTTGTCCGCTCCCTACTCGTGCCGCATAGATCAATCCGCCTATAGACGCAAACATTCCTGACAAGATATAAGCGATGGTTCTTATTCTGTTAATGCGAATACCGGACAGACGGGCCGCTTCCTCGTTCCCTCCTGTCATGTACATTTGCCGGCCAAAACGGCTGTACTTCATCGTCACATGGACGCCGATAATGGCGATAAGCATTAAGAGCACGGGAATCGGCACGGTAAATAAACCAAATGAGACCTCTCCTTTGCCCAGCTGCAGGAAGGATTCATACATTTTCCCCGGCGCCTTCGTCCCATCCTCAAACTGCATATTGTTATACACGGTATATCCCTTCGTATACGTCTTATGAATACCCGCTGCGATATACATAACAGCAAGAGTGGCCAGCAGATCGGGTATGCGCATTTGGACGATAAAGAATGCGTTAATGCAACCGATCGCCGCTCCGACAAGCAGCGGAACAATAATAACGACAACAAGCGGCATCTCATACCAAATCATAAGCGAAGCCGTTACAACCGTCGTTAACGATACAGTGGAACCGACGGACAGATCGAATCCGCCGACAATGAGTGAAAGCGTCACTCCGATTGCGACAAAGGTAACGATTGATATCGAACGCAAGATGTCCGCCAGATTCGCACTGGAGAAAAAATAAGGGAGCCGCAGCGAAAAGAAAGCGACGACGCCAATGATAACGATAATTGCTCCGTACCGAAATGAAAAATTCAGCAGCCTGTCCCTGAAGCCTGAATTCATTTTCTCCATTCTCCTTCCCTGCCCGCGCTCGCGTAGAACATGAGCTGCTCCTGCGTTACTTCATTCCGCTGAAAGGTGTGCACCAATTCACCGTCATACATAACGTATAACCGATCTGCAATTCCCACTGCTTCATTGAATTCACACGTTAAATACACAATTCCTTTTCCCTGCTGCGCCAGCTTGCCTATGATTCGAAAGACGTCGCTCTTCGCTCCGATATCCATGCCTTTGGTTGGCTCGTCCAGAACATACACATGTGCGGGTCTCTCAAGCCATTTCCCAATAGATACTTTCTGCTGGTTCCCGCCGCTTAAATATTTCACTTTTTGAGTGACGGACGAAGATTGAATTCCGAGCCGGCGGCGCATCTGTTCGGCCAAGCTCCATTCTTTCCGCTTCTTCACAAATCCGAGCCGGCTTAACGCTTTCAATAAAGGAGCGCTAATATTGCGCTGGATTGATTCTTGGACAAATACGCCTTGCTTCCTTCGCTCTTCCGGTACAAGCACGATGCCGGCCCGAACGGCGTCGGCAGGCTCCTTCGGCATGAGCGGCCTGCCATTCAACGACATGCTTCCTCGTTCATGCCGATCCACTCCGGCCAGCAGCCGCGACAGCTCGGTCTTGCCCGCCCCTACAACCCCGACGATACCTACAATTTCTCCTTGCCGGACGTGAAAGCTTACGTCACGCACTTTCCGGCCGCGTGTAAGGCCCCGCACCTGCAAGAGAACGTCGCCGATAACCGTTTGTTGCTTCGGAAATTCTTCTTCAAACGTCTTGCCGAGCATATGACGGACCGCTTCTTCGGGCGTCGTCTCACCGGTCCGCGAGGAGTGGACGATATGACCGTCACGCATAATCGTGATGCGATCGCTTTCCGCGAACACTTCGGGAAAACGGTGTGAAATAAAAATGACGACAACGCCAAGGTCGCGCATGGAACGCATCATTTGGAACAACCGCTCGGCTTCTTCATGACTTAGCGGCGCGGTCGGTTCATCGAATATGACGACCTTGGGCCGCCCCGCCAATATTCTAGCCAGCAGCACCATCTGCTTCTCGGCCAGCGTGCATTGCTCCACTCGCTTCGTCATCGGAATCGCTCCGCCTAAAGCCTGCATCGCTTGCTCGGCTTCTTGACGAATCTGCCGCGGGCTTACCCACCAGGACCGCTTGCCTTGCCCCATGCGGTCCATCATAATGTTTTCCGCAACGGTAAGCTGCGGCACCAGTGCCGTGTCCACTTCCTGATACACGCAATGAATGCCTTGACGCTTGGCATCGGCTGGGGACTTAATATGCAGCGGACGGCTGCCGATGTGAATATTGCCGACATCCGAGCGATATGCGCCCGACAATATTTTCATGAGCGTGCTTTTCCCCGCTCCATTCGCTCCAAGCAGAGCGTGAATTTCGCCGCTGGAAGCGGTAAAGCTTACACTATGGAGTACCGCCACGCCGTTGAATGATTTGGATATACCAAGCATATACAGATCGTCGTCGGGATCAGAAGCTTGAATTTCCGCTTTCCGCTCCGTACGGACCGCATTCGCGGAAAAGGCATTGTCGGGTTGTGCATCGATAGAGTCAGTCATTTCATATCCCGCCCTTTTATTCGGTAACTGTTCACTTGTATTCAATCATCCAATCTTTCAAGCCTTGCGTGCTGCCGCTCCAGCCTTTAACATATTCGGACAGTTCAGTCGTTGATATTGGCTTGCCCGGCAAATCCTCGCGTTTGACAAACACCGGCTCCAATACGACCTTTCCCTCAACTTCATCGCCATGCAGCTTCTGATAGACGAGCCGCACCTGCACGCGTCCGATATCTTTCGGGTCTACTGCAGCCGATACAATCCATGGATTGTTATCGTCTTGAATCATTTGGAGGTCTTCATCGCTCATATCGATTCCGTATACTTTAATCTCATGTCGGCCAGACTCTTGTATAGCACGAGCTGCGCCTTTGGCGAATTCGTCATAAGCGGCCCATACCGCGGCAATGTCGCCTTTGTTCGGAAATTGCTTCAATACCGCTTCCATTTTCGCCTGCGTGTCTAGAGCCGTGCTGGAAGTAGCTGCGCCAAATGCGGCAATTTCTTTCACATCGGGATTTCTCTTCATGAATGCGTCGTATGCAATTTGACGGCGTTCCATCGGAGCAAATCCGGCAGTCCATATTTTGACGATGTTTCCTTTGCGGCCGATATCGTCCCCCATTTGTTCCAGCGTCATCTGCGCCATCTTCTCGTCACCTTGCTCAAGCACGGTCACCCCGGGTATTTTGACGGGCGCGTCGAAGGCAACGACGGGAATTTGTTGCGCTGCCGCTTTGTTCATCCCCGCATTCAACGATTCCGAGTTTCCATGATCTGTAAGAATCGCATCAAACTTCTGACTTACGGCCATTTCGAATTGCGCTCCCATTTTCGCCTTATCATTCTCGGCAACGAACGTAGTTAATTCGCCTCCGAACCTCTTTATCTCTTCTTTAATGCCGTCTGCATATTGCTGAGAAAAAGTGCCGGTATTAAATTCCATAATGAGCGCGATGCGCTTGCCCCGAATTCCGTCATTCGTTCCGGCAGCTCCTTCTGTTCCGCCAGAAAGATGAGCGCAAGCCGGTGTCATGACGGCGATTAGCAATAAGAAAGACAACTTCAGCCATGTGCCACGATGATTGAGCGGTTGTGCCGACATCCTCCAATCCCCCTTATTTATGTAAGTTCGTCTCTATATGGATCCACTTTTTTCCGTGAATTCATTATCCATAAATATAATGGTTAATTCCGAGTCTGTAAATTGGTTTATGAGAAGTTGTATGAAAAAAGCTCAAGCGGGAACTTCTTCCTGCTGGAAGAGGTCCTGTCGCCTGAGCTTTTGCCTACTTACAATATTATCGCAATCAATCCGCCGGAGCCTTCATTGATGATTCGTCCGAGAGTCTCCTGTAGTTTGTATCTTGCGTTATCCGGCATCATGGCAATCTTGCCTTGAATGCCTTCTCTGACTATGGAATGCAGCGATCTTCCGAAAATGTCCGAATTCCAAATCTTTGTCGGGTCGTTCTCGAAGTCCTGCATGAGATAACGCATAAGCTCCTCGCTCTGTTTCTCCGTACCGATGATTGGCGCGAATTCGGACTCGACATCGACGCGAATCATATGAATGGACGGGGCGGTCGCCTTCAAACGAAGGCCGAAACGCGAGCCTTGCCGGATGAGCTCCGGCTCATCGAGAGCCATTTCTGTCAATGTTGGAGCAGCTATGCCATAACCTGTCGTCTTGACCATTTCAAGCGCATCCGCAAAACGATCGTACTCTCGCTTCGCATGGGCAAACTCCTGCATTAACTGGAGCAGATGATCCTTGCCTCGAATCTCCACTCCGACCACTTCCATCAGGATTTGGTCATATAATTCGTCCGGCGCGTACAAATCAATCTCCGCGACGCCCTGGCCCATATCCATCCCGCTTAAGCCAGCCCTAGCAATAAAATCATATTCCATGAACTGTTGCACGACACGATCGACATCGCGCAAACGACGAATGTCCTTCACTGTGTCCCGTACCGACGATTCATAGCTGGTGCGCAGCCAATGACTGTCATTCAGCACCATCACCCAGCTCGGCAAGTTGACGTTGACTTCATGAACCGGGAACTCATACAACACTTCGCGCAGAACGCCCATGACGTCGTCTTCGCCCATCGTAGCCACGCTAAGCGAAATAACCGGAATGTCGTATTTTTCCTGCAGTTCATTCCGGAGCTCCAACGTCTCTTCGCTGCGGGGCCGCGTAGAGTTAATGACTAACACGAACGGCTTGCCGACTTCTTTCAACTCATTGATGACCCGTTCTTCAGAGTCGACATAAGAGCTGCGCGGTATTTCCGCAATTGTTCCGTCTGTCGTTACGACAACACCGAGCGTGGAATGCTCTTGAATAACCTTGCGTGTGCCGATTTCCGCCGCCTCTTGGAATGGAATCGGCTCCTCGAACCATGGCGTGCTAATCATCCGCGGTCCATTCTCGTCCTCATAGCCTTTGGCGCCTTCGACCGCATATCCGACGCAATCGACAAGGCGAACGTTTACTTCCAGACCCTCGACGACTTTAATTTGCACCGCATTATTCGGGACGAACTTCGGTTCGGTAGTCATGATGGTTTTTCCTGCTGCACTTTGGGGCAGTTCGTCTACTGCGCGAGCGCGATCCGATTCGTTCGCAATGTTTGGCAGCACGACTGTTTCCATAAATCGTTTAATAAAAGTCGATTTCCCCGTGCGGACCGCACCGACGACCCCGAGGTAAATATCCCCACCGGTACGCTCGGCAATGTCCTTAAAAATGTCCACTTTTTCCAATGATATCCCCTCCTCAAAATTTTCCGACGGACCTAGAGGCAACGTCCGCCTCTCGCCCTTCAGAAACGATTGGCACCGTTGCTAGGATTGAGCTGTTGCCGTTGTCGCCAGTGTTCGCCGCCGAGATTTCACGTCGTACAAGGGCATTTTTTTCGACGCAACTCGTACATGCTTTTGGACTAGTAACATCATATTTGGAAGCAGACAGAAATATGCCCCATGTCACTAACATTTTTATTCGCATAACGAACGTATGCCTTCCAAATCAAATATATGGATATTAATAGAAAAGTATGCAGAATAAAAAAAGACCAAGCGGAAACGATTCCGATTGATCTTTACAACCATTGTGATTCGGGAATTACTTCGATTGCGGCGTGGATTCGGCTTGCGGCCATGGCGCGTTGTCCTTCCATATGTATGCAACCGATTTCACGGGCACATAGAAGGAAGACTCGACAAGCAGAGGCCGCAAATCTTTCTCTTTTCCTGACGGACGCTGCTCCGACTTCTCGACGAGCTGCATAATGTCCGGAGCATAATCCGCATACACTCTGCCTTCCTTATCCATCATGAACGAAAGCGGCTGCCCGGTGAACGGGCTCAGCACTTCGCTGGGGCGGACTCCAGCCGCACCTTCATCAATGCCGTAGAAGCCAGGATACACTTCCTCTGCCGCCGGAAGGCTTCCTTGCTTGCGCTTATAAGAATCGACCGCCCGAGTCAAATCATTGACCCGCTGCGCCGTAAGCAAATCCATTATCCGCACCTTGGGATCCGTTTCCTCATCGATGATTAAATAGGTTCCTGTGCCGCCTGCCTCGAAAGCATTGTCCGGACTGGAGCCCAGCACTCCTCGCCGCTTCAACAGTTCCAAATCGATACGGAACTTCTCATAGCGTGGAACATCCATGTCACTCGTTATGATGGGCAGAAGCTGCGTTTGCTTTTGATATTCATCCACGGCATTTTGAACGAGAAGGATTCCATCCCGGGCGGATTGCTGATTCTCATTGCGCAGCTCCTTGGGATACAGGCACCCTTGCAGCAACATGCTGATGAGTATAGTGACAAGGAGCAGCGCAACCCGTCTATTCCGGCTCAATCACATTCCTCCTTACTTCGCTAACGGTGATATTTTCGTCCGATTACCACAAGGAATCATCATTTTGTCGCTCCGCTAGCTGACGGCGAACCAGCGCTTTAAGCGGATCTTCAGGTACCGTAACCGTAATCAGGCCTTCCTGGCCCGAAACGCGCACCTGGCAGGCCAGACGCAGCCCCTGGGTGGACACCACTCCAAGCTTCCGCTGTTCAGGTGAACTGGGCGGAGTCAGCACCCGCTCTTCACCATCTACGTTGACCTTGCACATTAAACAGCCTGCTTTGCCGCCACAGCGCGTACGAACCGAGACCCCGGCCCGTCTGGCCGCATCAAGCAGCGACACAGCATGCTTTATCTCGATCTCAATGCCTTGAGGTTCAAATCGAACTCGCGTTCCCACAGCTGCAGCATCCTTTCAAGTTTTAAAATCGATGTATAAAAGGCTGTTCACAAAGTCCCCTGTTGATCACGGACTATAATGTAATATGTACTAGTGAGTAATATGGCTCATGATGTCTGGACACAGTTGGACTAGAACTTCTGTTAGCCGGGCATGCTCTGAGCATTGGGCCCAAACCAGCCTCATCGAGTCCACGTGTAGCCGGGGCGATTGGTTCATGACTCCGACAATCGACTGCACACGGTCTTTCCGTTCACGCAGCACGTTGAAGACAAGCTCATGTGCAAGCGGCATGACATGAACAAAGGTTTGGCCTAGCTGCATTTCCAAGCCATAGTTCCACAACAACCCTCGAATGCCAGTTACATATTTCCCAAGGGACGTTGACACCACGAAGTCACCGACAAGCTCGATCGATACGGCTTGGTACTCGTAATGACTCAGCAAAGAACGGTACCTCTCCGTCTCATTCCACTCCGGCTCATCTGACGCATATGGTTTCCACAACCGCTGCAAGCGGAGCACGTCTTGCTCGTCCGCATAAATATCCACATCCCGCGGATCGCTCTCTAGCTGTACGCCATGCAGCACCAAGCCGCAGCTTCCACCCAGCATCCAGCATAAGTTATCGCCGCGCGCCATATTTGAAAAATGCTCTATCGTCTGCACAAGAGGTACGGACAATGAAGGTTTCATCAGAACTGCCCCATTCCGTTTCAATAATCTACAGCATATCCATATGGTTCGCGATAAAAAAATGTTTTTTGAACATCTCTAAAAGTAAGGTTTGTGGGCAGCGCGAATGACTCCATCAGACTCAACGGCCGCTTGACATGCAAGCCGATACCCTTGTGCAAACTCTTCTTCTTCCATGCGATTCCATTCGGCATCCGTCACTCCGGAGAGGTGCTCGCGTCCCTCCTCAACGATACAGCGGCAGCGTGCGCATGTGCCGCGCGTGCACGCATAATTCCAACCCACGTCCGCCTGAACGGCCGCATCCAATAACGTAGTTCCAACCGGCACCGTGACGGATGCTTCCCGGGTGCGCGCTGTCAAAATAATGTCCGCCATCAAAGGCCACTCCTTCCGTTAAAGCATATTACGTGTTACACAATGGAGATGATACCATACAGCATTCCCGCCAGCAGCATGATGAACGCAATAAAAGAAAGGATGCCGCGAATCCATCCTTTCGTCTTATGCCTGGCAAACATAATCAGAAACGCGGAAAAAGCCATGAGACCAATTCCGATAAAGGATACCCACATCTTTGTCATACTGTCCATTTTCCCGATTCTCCCATCCGAGCAAACTGTCCTCATTATACCATTCGTCCCAAAAGAACAAAAGACGACAAGTCAGCTTCCCGCTAACGTGTCGTCTTTTTCGGTTGAGCAACGCAATATGCAACTTATTTCTTCATAATCATCTTCATGATGCTTTCCAAGTTGCTTGGGTTCGTACCGCTTCGCTTGACGGTGCTTACAATCTCATTTATCGTAGCTTCCGTTACAGGCAGTTTGGCCATTGAAGCGACTTGTTTTATCAACTGCCGCAGTTGAGCTTCGCTCTGCATCGTACTCGGCTTCACCCCGCCGGCAATCTTTTTAATTTGATTTTCGGTAATGCGCTTGCCGGTTTTCTTGTTGATTGCGTTCAATGCGTCTTTAGAAAATTTATTGTTCGGCATTTTGTCCCTCCCCGGGTCAGACTTCATACAGTGTATGATAAGTCCCGTTAAGAGGTGAAAGAATACCGGCACAAATTTAGCTCCTCCGCATTATGTCCAAGACGATTTCGCGACTTCCTCGATTTCGTTTTTGCGAACGCGGCCCATCAGATTTTCGACCGCTTGCTTCGGCTCTTTGCCATTAAACAACACGCGGTGCAATTGCTCGGTAATGGGCATTTGGACATCATGCTGCCGCGCGAGCAAATAGGCTGCTTTCGTGGTACGGATACCTTCTACGACCATTCCCATGCGTGAGAGGACCTCTTCTACAGCATGCCCTTGGCCGATAAGCGAACCGGCGCGCCAGTTCCGGCTGTGCTGACTTGTGCAAGTTACGACCAGATCGCCGACACCGGCGAGACCGGCAAACGTGAGCGCATTCGCGCCCATCTCGACGCCGAGCCGGGCGATCTCCGCAAGCCCTCTCGTGATGAGGGCGGCTTTGGCGTTGTCGCCGAATCCGATGCCGTCTGACAATCCGGCCCCAAGCGCGATAATGTTCTTAAGCGCGCCAGCCAGTTCGACGCCAATAACGTCCTGATTCGTATATACGCGGAAGAACGTTTCGTTCATGAACAGATCCTGCGCTTTTTCTCCCGTCTCCATCGAAGCGGATGCCACAACTACGGTAGTCGGACATTGTCTGACGACTTCTTCCGCATGGCTTGGCCCGGATAATACGGCGATACGGTCCTCACCGCATTCAAGCTCCTCGGCAATCACTTCTGACATACGCTTTAACGTTTCGGTCTCGAATCCCTTCGTTGCATGGACGATAATCATCTTATCCGTAAAATAAGGCTTCATTGCCCGCGTCACTTGGCGCATTGCTGCCGATGGCGCGACAATGAGGCAGGCTTCTGCGCCCTCCATCGCTTCTTCCATGGAGCATGTCGCACGAATGCCGGGGTGGAGCGGAATATCCGGCAAATACTTATAATTGCTATGCTTTGTATTAATCTCTTCCGCCTGGTGTGCATTCCGAGTCCATAGCGAGACGCTGCGTCCATTCTGAGCCAATACCTCGCTGAGCGCAGTCCCCCAACTTCCCGCGACGAACACCGCGACCTTACCGGACACGTGGCATTCCTCCTTTTTTAGAGCCTAAACGGTTCTCAGTCCCTTTCACCAGCTTGACAATGTTGCCCCGGTGACGGTAGAACGCAAATGCGCACAGCAGCAGGCTGCCCCAGAATATGCTCCAATCATAGCGGAATATCAATAAAAATACCGGGGTCATCGTCGTAAAAATCAAGGAACCCAGAGACACATAACGCTTCCATGCAATTAAGGCAATCGCAAGGACACCGGCGCAAAGCGCAGGCCAGAACGCCAAAATCGCCAGCACGCCGATTGTCGTCGCAATCCCCTTGCCGCCGCGGAACCGGAAATAGATCGGCCAGTTGTGGCCTGCGATGGCCGCGATCCCGCATAGCACCATCACCCATGAATCATCTGCAAGCCAGCGTCCGAGCAGAACGGCGATAATTCCTTTGGCCGCATCTAACAATAATACGCCGATTGCAGGCCCCTTCCCCAGCACACGCAATGTATTCGTCGCTCCGGCATTGCCGCTTCCGTGTTGGCGAATATCTATGCCCCGCAGCCATTTCCCAATGAGTAGACTGAAGCTGACTGAGCCAAGCAAGTAGCTGACTGCGATTGCAATTATAGACAAAGTCAATTCAGTTCGCCCCTAACTTTCATCGGATTTCCGGCGCGTGAATAACCGGATCGGTGTGCCTTCAAAGTCAAACGAAGCCCGGACGCGATTTTCCAAATAACGTTCATAGGAGAAATGCATCAGCTCCGGATCATTGACGAAGATGACGATCGTCGGCGGCTTCACCGCAACCTGCGTTGCATAATTAATGCGCAGGCGGCGTCCTTTATCCGTAGGAGGCGGGTTGTAGGCGACCGCATCCGACACGACATCGTTCAGGAGATGCGTCGGAATGCGCTTCGCGTGCTGCTGTGCGACATGCTCGATAACCGGCAGCAGTTTATGTAATCGCTGCTTCGTCTTAGCGGATAAGAACACGATTGGAGCATATGTCATAAACAGGAAATGATCGCGTATCTTTTGCTCGAATTGATGCATCGTTTTATCATCTTTCGCCACGATATCCCATTTGTTGACGACAAATAACACGGCCTTGCCCGCTTCGTGAGCATAGCCTGCGATATGTTTGTCTTGTTCGATAATCCCTTCCTCGCCATTGATGATTACCAGCACGACGTCGGCACGTTCGATCGCCTTCAGAGATCGCATTACGCTGTATTTCTCAGTCGTCTCATAGACCTTGCCGCGCTTCCGCATACCGGCCGTATCGATAATAACGAACCTCTGTCCATCCTTCTCAAACGGGGTATCAATCGCATCACGGGTCGTGCCTGCCACGTCGCTTACAATGACGCGCTCTTCCCCAAGAATGGCATTGACAAGCGATGACTTGCCTACGTTAGGCCGCCCGATAAGAGCAACCTTGATGACATCATCATCATATTCCTCATCGCTTAGATCCGGAAATTTCCCCACTACCTCATCTAATAAATCCCCTAAACCGGTACCATGTGAACCTGAGATTGGAATCGGATCGCCGAAGCCTAAGCTATAAAACTCATAAACATCGTCCATGCGATCCAAATTGTCCACTTTATTTACCGCAACGATAACCGGCTTGCCGGATCGGAACAATATTTGCGCCACTTCTTCATCAGCTTGGGTCACACCGGTCTTGGCATCACACATGAACACGATGACGTCGGATTCTTCAATCGCGAGCTCGGCTTGAACCCGGATTGAACGGAGCATCTCATCTTCTCCGTACACCTCGATTCCGCCTGTGTCAATAATGCTGAACGGCTTCCCGTTCCATTCGCCCGTCCCGTAGATACGGTCGCGTGTCACGCCAGGCTTGTCCTCCACAATGGCCAATCGGTCGCCGATAATTCGGTTAAAAATGGTGGACTTGCCGACATTCGGCCGCCCGACGATGGCAACAACGGGTTTTGCCATGCAGTTCACTCCTTCATCTTTTGCAACATATACACGTACATCATCATATCAAAAAATCGGCCCCTTGGCTAACCAATTTGCGGGAGCCCTCTCCATTTTTCAGCGCACTTTCCAGAAGCGGGCACCTTCAATCCGCCCGCTTCCATTTTGTTCCTCTCCATCTGCCCTTTGTCCATTGCAAAGCGGCTGTAACCATTCGAACACTCAGGAAAGACACCCACCATACATCCTGCAGCCCCGCACTCCCAAGCTCGTGCGACATGCCGCTTTTCACCTGAACGAATAGGTCTCCGAGGGCCAATCCGAGTGTTAGCACAATCCATTGATAGGTCCACCGTCTAGATACAGCGAGCACTATCAAGCTAATAATCGCGGCAATAATCCACTCCTTGCTGAATTGCCGGAGCAAGGCAATGGATGACCATTTTAACAGTTCCAGCCACAACCAAGCGGCGGCCACCAATCCGATGTGGCCTAATAAAACGAAGCCGCGCAGTCTAATGAATTGAGACAACAGAAGCAGCATTGCGGCAAGACACCATAGCAACCATGCTGTATTCACTTTGCCTATCACGGCTATCGTCACCGAGAATCGGTTCAGTAATATCCAAGACACGCCGAGACCGATAATCCATTGCCACGATGCGTGTTTCAGCACAACGGGGCGCCAACCGCTTGCCAACAAGATGAAGAAGCAGATCCATACAATTAAAGACAGTATCCCTGGCGTCAAACCTCCATCTCCCTTGCGTTTCTTCGTATTATTTGAAGGGAGATACAAAAATAATCGGCGGACTCGCAACGAGTCCGCCGAAAAATGATGAATTCAACTTATTTTTTGAATTTGTTCAACATGTCGCCAAAGCGTTCGCCCAATGTAACGCTCATCGCTTGGTTGTTGAGAGACACGTTCGGATTGTTCAGCTCTTCTTTGATTCTTTTCTCTGGCTTCGCAGCCGGAGCCGGAGCTTCTTCCGTTTCTTTAATGCTCAAGCTAACGCGCTTCTCTGCCGGATTGAAGTCAAGCACCTTCACTTGTACCGTTTGGCCTTGCTTCAATACTTCGAACGGAGTCGCGATGTGACGGTGAGCGATTTGGGAAATGTGAACCAAACCTTCTACGCCAGGCGCTACTTCGACGAACGCGCCGAAATCGACAAGACGCTTCACTTCGCCGCTGATGATGTCGCCAGTCTTGATTTTGTCACCCGCTTGCTCCCAAGGACCCGGTTGAGTCGCTTTGATGCTCAAGCTGATTTTGCCGTTGGCAGGGTCAACTTTCAATACTTTTACCTTCACTTGTTGACCTTCTTGCACTACGTCGGAAGGTTTATCAACGTGCTGCCAAGCGATCTCGGACACGTGGACCAATCCGTCCACGCCGCCTACATCGACAAACGCGCCGAATTGCGTCAAGCGTTGTACGGTGCCTTCCAATACTTGACCTTCTTGAAGGTTCGCCATCACGCGTTGTTTATTCGCTTCGAACTCTTCTTCCAATACATCTTTTTGCGAAAGAATGAGTTTGTTGTTTTCGCGATCGATCTCTTTTACTTTCACGCGCAGCGTGCGGCCTTTGTAGTCGCTGAAATCTTCTACAAAATGACGTTCTACCATGGAGGCAGGAATAAATGCGCGCACGCCTACATCGGCGACGATACCGCCCTTCACGACGTCTGCAACCGTTACTTCGAACACCTCTTGATTGTCAAAGCGCTGCTGCATCAAGTCCCAGGATTGTTCGCTGTCGATCTGGCGTTTCGAAAGCACGAGACGTTCTTTCTCATCGTCGATGCTTACTACTTTACATTCCACTTCTTGGCCTACCTCAACAACATCCGAAGCTTTGTCAACGGATACGGCAGACAGCTCGCGGATAGGAATAACACCGTCATATTTATATCCAATGCTTACAAATGCTTGGTTGTCATCGATTTTGACAATCGCGCCTTTGACGGTGTCACCTTTTTTCAAGGTTACGATGTTTTCCATCGCTTCTTGGTTAGCCGTTTCGGCCGTTTCATTCACTTTTGTTTCTTCAGACATGTGAAATACCTCCTCGATTGAAACCCCATTTATTGAAACCTGCTGAGCAGGATTCATAAGGAACTCTTATCTCTGCCTCATCCAAAAAGATAAAGGCCTCGATAAGTGGATGCTATTATGCGAACCTGAAATCTAACGTTCCGCAAGGATATCCGTGTAGAAATTCAGATGTCGTAACGAAATTAAGGGCATAACCTGTAAATAATACCTGTAGTATCCTACCTATCTTGAAAATCATGCATGCCCTGCATCATGATGAAGCAGATTCTTCCTTCATGATACGTTGGATATGCTCCATAATGCGGTCCGTCGCTCTCTCGAGCACGTCGCTTCCCTTCTCTGCCAATAAATCCGACATGTCGATAGGCGGGCCGTAACACACTCTGGTCTTGCGAAATAATTTGTAGTTGCCGATAACGGCCACAGGCACAATGGTGGCTCCGCTTCGCAGCGCTATCATCGCAGCGCCCTTCTTAGCGGCAACCGCTCCGTCTGTGTTGCGTGTGCCTTCAGGGAATATCCCCATTATCTCGCCGTCGTTCAACAGCTGGAACGCCGTGCGAATCGTTTCTTTGCTCACGCCTCCGCGTTTGACGGGAAACGCTCCCAACGCGTTTATTGCCGGGCCGAATACCGGAACTTTGAATAGCTCGGCTTTGGCCATGAACCGGATGCGCCGATCAAGCAGTATTCCAATCGCCGGGGGATCCAACAAGCTGATGTGGTTGGAGCATAAGACGACCCCGCCCTCTTGCGGCACGTAATGTTTGTTTTTTGCTTCAAACCGGAACAGAATCCGGTAAAAAAGTCGAAGCAGCGCTCTGCAAAACGTATAGAACATAGTAGCTACGGTTCACCATCACTTTCGTATCATCACGCGCTCTACGATGACGCGCACGACATCGTCAATTGTCATTCCCGTCGTATCCAGCAGGACGGCATCTTCCGCTTGCTTCAACGGGGAGACTTCACGCGTCTCATCTTGCCGGTCGCGGTCAGCGATTTCCCGGATGAATTGCTCCAACGAAGCAACCTCCTTGTCCTTCCATTCCGCATATCGCCGGCGAGCCCGCTCTTCTACGGAAGCGGTTATGAACCACTTCATTTCCGCATCGGGGAGCACATGCGTGCCGATGTCTCGGCCGTCCATGACCACTCCTTTGCATTTCGCCATTTGACGCTGCATCTCGACCAGTTGTTCTCGCACGACTCCGACTTGCGCGTATAATGAAGCCAAACGGCTCATCTCGGACGTTCGTATCGCATCTGTCACGTCTTCTCCATTCAGAAAGACGAATTGACGATCCGCTTCCGGTCGCAATTCAATCCTTAGGCGCTTCATCTCTTCCGCAAGCGCATCCGTCTCATCCGGACGTATGCTCACCCGTGTCATATGTAACGATACGGCACGATACATAGCGCCGGTATCAATATAAACATATCCTAGCTCACGAGCGACGAGGCGGGCAACCGTACTCTTTCCAGCTCCTGCAGGCCCGTCGATGGCGATATTCATTCGATGTGTCATAGTCTCACACTGTTGTGTCAACGGGACTGGCTCCTTCCTTAATCATACCTGTAAGTAGAAACCTCGATAATAACGTTCATTCAAGAAAAAAGCAGGCATTGCCTGCGACGTGAAAATTATACCACACTTAAAAAGGGGATGCAAAACGAGTCTGCTTCAAAATAGTGCCGCAATCCGACCGGATGGTGCAATTAATGTCTTGAAAAAGCTTGCTTATAAGGGATTCCTTCCAACCGTTCCACCGGACATATATAATGGCGCAGTCCGCCAATCAAAAGCAAGCATTGGGCGGCAACGACCAAAATGACGAACGAAACACATAAGCGCATCATCCAACGGACACCCGTGTCCCAATGCTGCAACAGCCGATGAGGCTCCTCTACGGATTTATGCTCCTTGCCGTGATCCGGCCGCATTGTTCTCATCAAGTGATCACCCCACATTTTTATTGTGGTAGTATGTCGTCAGGATGGAAAAATTATACGGATGGTTATGTATCACTTTCTCAGCTCGAATTGCCGTTCAAAGCAGTATCGTATTAATTTTTGCTGTTCCACTTCAGAGATTTGCTCGAACTTCACCATGACCGCGACTCTTTCCTCATGAATTGGCTGGATGCGAACGATTTGCCCCGTGAACGGAACGTGCTCAATCGCGCCGCTGCGGAATGCAACCGCAATCCAGCATTGCAACAGCTGTGACTCTCGCAGTCCCCATTGCGGATGTGTGACGAAGGACATGCCGCCTCCGCTAATATCTTCCGACAGAGCTATGAACTTAACGCCATCCATCGTGCTGACAGCGGTCTCCAGATTAGCCTGCACGCGCAAATAATTGCGCCGCTGCATTCTCGTAAGCCAATGCTGCTCCGGCTTCCTGATGGACAGCATGCGAATCGTATCCTGCCGTCTTCCCGTCACAATTGTCCGAAAGTGCCACTTCATGCCGTCCTCTTGCGAATAATAGACATCAAGCTCCTCGCCTGCTGCGAACAGTCCGTATTTCCCCGTTTTCTCACACAGAGGAATTTCAATCCACAAATGCTCTTCATCGATTTCCGTAACTCGGGATTTATAGGTTGGCTCGTCGTCTTGAGCGCGAACCAATTGCATGTACATCATATCATTTATATTAGGCAACATGAGCTCCCCTCCATGGCAATTATAGCATGGGTTATAGGAGTCCTAAAGAGGCAGTTCAGAATCCGATCTTTTACGCGCCCGTCAAAAGAAAAAGGCGCTTGCCTCCACCCCTTTCCTTCATGCTGCGCATAAAAGACGAAGGTCGAGACAGCACCTTTACAGCTTGTATTCCGATCAATCAGCTTTTTAACATCGGCATTTCTTCGATTTGCTCTTCTGCGCCGCTCTCCGCATTAATGTAAATACGGTAGGCGCCCCCGTTGATTTTGCCGCCGAATTCGTAGCACAGCACTTCTTCACCCGAATCGTTTTTGATAAGCGACAGGCGGTCGAACAAAATGTTCATGTCCGTATTCAGCATCGCGCGGGCTTCCTGCTTCGTCAGCTTCGGCTTGCCTATTTTACGGTCTTTATGCTCATAGATGTAATCCGTCGCCTGAAGTCCGGTCACTTCCCCGTTATCAAGCGCAACGCGCACGCTTACCTGTTGGGGGTATACAAACACTCCATCAATAACCGGTACCAACATCAAGCTGCCTACGTGATTGAATTCGTTGTAGCGCACCATTTCCATGGAAGGGTAATCGTTCTTCTTCAAAAATTTCTTTGCCGCTCGCTCGGCTTCTTCTATCGAAATCCGTTTTCCCTTTACCGAACGGGTGTCCATATAAGACATCAACATACCCTGTTTCGTATAATCCATCGAAATGGAACTGCCATCGCCTTTTACGTTCGTGAACGCCGTATAGGATTCATACTCCGTTCCTTTTCCGTTCACTTTTATTTGGATAGGCTCATTAGGTTTACGCTCCAAAAATTTTTCCGCTTTTGCTTTAATCTGTTCAGCCGTAAGCGGCTGTCCTTTCAGCATCTTGACGGAACGCTTCGTATATACGCTGGCGACGGACGGACCCCAATTCAACTCCGGATACTGCCCAACTTTTTTATCAACGGTCTTAAATCCGTCAACAATCGTATTGTCCATACTATTCTGCTCGGTCGCCATGGCAGTCTCGACGTCCATCCAGCGAAGGTTGTTCTTTAAAACTTTGTCCTGCACATTTTGCAAATCTTTCGAAATTTGCGAGGCATTTTGCTGCAACGTCTTCAGCGTCTTCACTTCATCGTCAGATAGCGGCTGCTTCGTTAAGTCACGAACGGCCGTACGATAAGCGAAGTTAGAAATCCGCGATAAAAAGTCTTCCGTCTTATTGAATGGCAGCAGTGTCAGCGGAAGCTGGTTAATTTCATTCTGGGCTTGGCTTGTTATGCGCCATACGTTGACCAGTCCCTTTCGATGCATGCCTTGCGACTTTGCGTTAACAGCCAACGTTTGACCTAACTCGCTATGCAACTTATCGACGTGATACGATAAGTCGTGAAATGCCCGCTGATACTGGTTCTCTGCTTTAATTAAGATGGAGTTCTTTTCTTGATGCTCTTGGTATCCCCATACAATCGCTCCAATAAAAAAGAACGTAACAATCGGAAACAGCACCGCGCTTAATCGTTTATACATCGTACAAACGTCTCCCTTCACAGCAACTTGAATAACATACTGACCATAGTTTGCTGGAAAGACGGGAGCTTTATGCATGGTTTCCAAACGTTACGCTCTTTCACTTTTGATCACGAAGCATTTTCTGCAAGCATATTCGGCATCGAATCTTGCACTCACCCTCGAAGTACGGTACTCATGTAGTCCCGCTACACTCCGTTCCTTCCTTCTTCGGCTTCACGCAACCTTCTCGGTGCTGAAAAGTGACCCTTCTGATCACGAAGCATTTTCTGCAAGCATATTCGGCATCGAATCTTGCGCTCACCCTCGAAGTACGGTACTCATGTAGACCTGCTACATTCCGTTCCTTCCTTCTTCGGCTTCACGCAACCTTCTCGGTGCTGAAAAGTGACCCTTCTGATCACGTAGCATTTTCTGCATTCATATCCTAAATCGGCTGTTCATCAATTATAAAGTCTTCACGGTTATCGCATACGCATTGCTTGAAGCCAGTCTCAACCCGGCCCCTTTCCCGTTTGCCCCGCAGGATAAATTTCTCACCGCATTGCCTGCAGCGAATGGTTACTTTTACTCGCACACAAGTCCTCCTTATGTTGGTGATTGAACATAATAAACAGAGCATTTGTGTATAGTATTTCCGTATGCGCTACATATTAATCTCTTCCTCGCGCTGATTAACGGAATGAAACGGAGAGCGCGCATTGGCGCGCCTCACCTTGCCCATCCCGTAATACCAAAGAAATATCATGAGCGGAACGACAAACCATATCCAGTAACGAGTCACCATAAGCAATATCAGATCGTATATGCCGTGCCAGAACACAGGGATGCCAATGGAATACAGCAAGTATCGGCGGGAGCGGCCTCCTTTTGAAAATTTGGCCTTTCCTAAATAGTAACCCATAATGACACCGAAGAGGGCATGCCCTGACACCGGCAGCAGCGCCCGAATCAACAGATGCGAGAAGGAGGTATGATTGGCCCATGCATACAGCACGTTCTCAATCGTAGCGAAGCCGAGCGACACCGCAACCGCGTACAGGATCCCGTCATAATGCTCGTCGAACTCGACATGATTGTAAATCATATGGTAGAGGACAAACCATTTGACGAATTCTTCTACGCCGGATGAGACGACGAACGAAAATACATAAGGATTATTCCCCCACCACTGCACAAGTCCGTACTGAATAATAAGAATCGGAAACACGATTAAAAATCCGAGCAGAAAAATGCGAATGACCATGTGAATCGGTTCGTAATCGTAGCGATCCTTTAAATAAAAGTAAACTAACAATGCAATTCCCGGTGCAATCGCGGCCGTTAACAATGGCAGGATTGGCGTCGAACTTTCGCTTGTTTGCACGGCCGATTCTGTGATGTTGGCAACTAATGAAGTCATGGCCGAAATACAAATCACGCTTACACCCACCCCCGGTAGCGAGCCGCTTCCGCCATCTTGCGGACACCGACCATATAGGCGGCAAGCCGCATGTCAACTTGCTTCGTCCGATGCACATCGTACACTTTAAGGAATCCGCGCGTCATTAGCTTTTGCAGCTTCTGCATCACTTCTTCCTCACTCCAATAATAACCTTGATTATTTTGCACCCACTCAAAATAAGAAACGATAACGCCTCCGCCACTCGCCAGCACGTCAGGCACGAGCAGAATATCTCTATCGGTTACGATCTTCGTCGCTTCAATCGTAGTCGGTCCATTTGCCGCCTCGACAATAATCTGCGCTTGAATCTGATGCGCGTTATGCTCGGTGATTTGATTCTCGATCGCGGCCGGAACGAGGATATCGCAAGGCTGAATAAGCAGGTCTTCGTTTGAAATCGTATTTTTGAACAGATTCGTTACCGTACCGAAGGAATCGCGACGGTCGATCAAATCCGGAATATCCAATCCATTCGGGTCATACAGCGCGCCGTGCACGTCGGAAATACCGACAACTTTGGCTCCCGCTTCGTGCATGAATTTGGACAGATAGCTGCCTGCATTGCCGAAGCCCTGCACGATGACACGCGCATCCTTGAGCGGGATCCCCTTGACCTTCAAGGCCTCGTAAATCATCATCACGACGCCTTGCGCAGTCGCCGTCTCGCGGCCTTGCGAGCCTCCGAGCACAATCGGCTTGCCGGTAATGAAGCCGGGAGAATCAAATTCACGGATACAACTGTACTCATCCACCATCCATGCCATTATTTGCGCATTGGTCATAACGTCAGGCGCCGGAATATCCTTCGTTGGTCCGACAATCTGGCTGATTGCGCGCACGTAGCCGCGGCTCAAGCGTTCCAACTCATTGAATGACATCCGCCGCGGGTCGCAGATAACGCCGCCTTTCCCGCCTCCATAAGGGAGATCGGCAATTCCGCATTTCAAGCTCATCCAGATGGACAGCGCCTTAACCTCTTCTTCCGACACCTCCGGATGAAAACGCACTCCGCCTTTGGTCGGACCGACAGCATCGTTGTGCTGAGCCCGGAATCCGGTAAACATCTTCACTTTACCGTCATCCATACGAACCGGAATGCGAACGGTTAACATACGCAGCGGTTCTTTCAACAAATCGACCATGTCTTGTTCATAGCCTAAACGCTGAAGAGCTTGCTCGATTACGACTTGTGTAGATTGAAGAAGAAAATTGTGATCTTGTGCGGACATCTTGATTCACCTCATAGATTTTAGTTAGATTGGCTCATTGATTCTATGATGTTGGTTATGTAGTGTCCAATGAGAGGATGATGGCATATATTGATTGACAAGTGATGACAAATTAAAAACAGGGAGCTCACATACTGTTGATGCAATGAGCGCTCCCTGTTGACGATTGCACGGCGCTAGTCACGTCGAGCTTTGAAATGAGCACAAATTACGGATATCGCATCTTCTGCAATGATGCAGGTACCGTACTCTTCCAAAACAGCGGTTGTGACCGACGTTGCTTCCCCGTACTCCGCTAAGATGGCAATGAAGCCATGCAAGCGATTCGGGTCCATATTGGCCGGTTCCACATGATAAATCCACTGTCCATTATATTGGTAGAGCGCGCCGGAGACGGGGAATTGACCGTTCACCGTATGAGCCGCTTCGATGAAATGTTCAAAATCACGGAATGCGAACACGATGGTATCGCTTTCCTCCAGTGTAACTTCCATTTCGTATACGTCGTCCAATTCATCTTCATCCATACCGTGAGCATGGTGCGATGCGCTGTCCCAGCGGGTTCGCGTGACGATGACGACCATGCCTTGAGCAGGCATTGCGAATACTTCTACGGCAAGCGGTCCCGTCGCATCGAATCCGAGTTCGGTATACGCTTGATCCATCATTTCTGCGAACAACTCCTGCAGCTTAGACATTTCCTGCCACAGATCCTCGCGTTGGATCCCGCGCTCCGATAAATCGTCGAACGTAAGAAAAATACGGATTTTATCTTGGCCTAGACGTTCGATTTTCATGACAGGACCCTCCTTTACAGCTTCGGTTATAACAGATTATGAAGCAACATATAATATGTGCTGAAAATGGTTCTATGTAATTCATGTTATCATTATTTCAAATGTTTTGCACTACATAAAATAGACGTACTAGGTTATGTATGGAAAAGTTAAATATTACAAAAATAAAGCAACCGCATCAGAGCGGTTGCTTCGTCGGGTAAGCCATGTGAAAACCTTATCGATGAGCATTGCAAAAAAGGTCATTCCTGCTTGAAGCATACGATCAATGAGTCGATTGTTGTTCGGTGCCGCTGACGGATTTCGAACGTTCTGCCGCTTGCGCCTTGGCGATATTTTGCGAAGCCGGTTCCGCAGCGGACGACTTAGTCGTTGTCAATGTCGCCGGAACCGGAGCCAATCCATTCTCGCTCAGAATGGCATCGACCTTGCGTCTCACTTCCGGGTCGCGATCAATCAGAGCTTTAACTTGGTCCAGGCTAAAGCCTGTGTCGCTTGGCTGTGCTTTGGAATCCATCATCAGCGAGGTCATGTTGGACATCTTCTTGGTAAGCGCGGTGTCCATGACTTTGTCCTTCGCTTTCCCCATAACATCCTGAACCATGTCGCCAGCAAGCTGAAGCTTGGACTGCAGATTCGCCAGCGAGCGGCGATCCGCCATGTACATGCCCGCCAATATTCCGATTGCCGCTCCCGAAATAAATGCATTCACTCTCACTGCTGTGTCCTCCTTATTTGTTAGGATCAGTTGTAGTGTGAGCGCCGGATGTGCGAAGCATTCGGATTAATTTTAGGAAACAGTGGTTTTGGCGCTGGAGCGGAGTGTTATAAAATGGGCTTCCGGCTTGCTGTTCAGGCGAAAAGGCAGATGAGACGTGCCGAATCCCCTGCTGATGAACAGCTTCGTCCGCCGGTTGGCATCGTCCCGGTAATCGTACCATCCCGCTAAATATTTCCGGTAGTACTTGCCCGTCCGCACCGGACCATAACCCGGTACGCATATTTGTCCGCCGTGCGTATGCCCTGACAGCACCAGATCGATGCCTGAGACGTCTACCCCGCGCAGAGACAGCGGATCGTGAGTAAGGACTATCGTACAATGCGGTTCGCTTCTCGGCTCGCTCATGGCAAGGCGGATATCGGTTCTTCCCGAGCTGTAATCATCCCAGCCTGCAATCCATATGAATTCGCCGCCCTGCTCAAGCCGCATCGCTTCATTATCCAATAGCTTAACCCCGATATCTCGCAGATTTTCATCCAATTTGCGGATATCGGTTTTATAGTCATGGTTGCCATGCACCCCGATAACGGGAGCATATCGGCGCAGGCAACCCATATTGTGCAAGCATCGTTCCAACGGAACGCCACGCTCGATCATATCCCCGCCGACCAGCACAAGCTCCGCCTTCTCATGCCGTGCCAACTCCGACAAATGCTGCTCCGTAACTATCCTGCGGTGGAAATCAGTAATAAAGAACAAGCGGACCCCGTCAAAGGATGACGGCAACCGCTCCAATACCACTACTTCCTCTGTAATTGTCAGTCCCCGAGCTTCCCACAGCATATACCCGAAAAGAACACCGATAGCGACAACACCAATGACAACAGCAGCAGCAATCATGGCGGATTATCCCTCCAGCGCCATTTTGTGGCGTCCCCATAATAGAAGTCCGACTAATAGTCCGATAAACAACAAAAATAGAATATTGTAAAACCAGTTCGTCAACTTCGCATAGTCGGAAGGATACAATTCTTTACGGGACGGTAAAGAGCGGTCCTCATCTTCCTCTATAGATGGAGAAACGGCAGCGACAGCTGCCATTTCGTGTGCGGATAAATCCCCTTGATGATTTGCTGTCTTTGTCTTCATGTTCGAAAGATGATCGATTTTTGATTCGGATTGGTCCGTCGCATCGTCCTTCAATTGACGCAGCGCATCCAGTGCAGGGCTATGTACGATTGAGTCTTGTCTGCGAGAGAACCCCCGAAAGGACGGGTCTGGATGATTCTCGCTCATGCTTCCCTCCGAAATCGAATAATAAGTCCCATAATAAGATCGATTACAAAATGAGCCATAATCGGAGCCCATAATGTTCCTGTCCATTCATAGACGGTTCCCAAAGCGTAACTAATTAAAAATACCATTAACGTCGGCAACCAGTGGCGCAAATAGCGAACATGGATAGCTGCAAACATTATGCTGGTCCAGTACGGGCCGAACGCATGCTGCGCAGCTCCTCTAAACAACATTTCTTCGCATACTCCTACTATAAAGGAGATGGCGAAAATGTGCCATACCGGACGCTTGCGAAATAATTTCTCATTGACTCCCCCGTCATCGTTAAGCTCATCTGGCACGAAGCGTGATATCGCAATATCGGCCAGAACGACCAGAACAGCCAACCCGCCGCCCCACCACAGCCATGTCCAGCCTTCCGGCAAGCTTAGCAGCTTGAACGGATTCCTTCCTTGCAGCCAAATCCACACCATCCCTATCGCAAGGGTAATCGCCTGAGTCAAATATAAGTTAATCAGCAAAATACGGTCGTCTAAGTCTTGTACATTGACCTGTCGCGACTTGAAGTTTTTCCATTTTTGTTTCATTCCATCCCTGCCTAATCGAATTCTGTTTCATTATCAAACTTCCGATAGATGAATCATAGCAGAAAATTTAAGAATCATTCAACCTTAGCTGCCGAAAAGAAAAAATCTTTACATAAAACGCATGATTCGATGAGTTTGTTCGTTATATCGGGTTAATTGAAGCGCTTTCGCTCGTTTTAAAGATTCGATTTTCGTTTTTTCAACCTATTGACACTAATCTGGAAGCATGGTACATTAAGTAAAATTTCATGAGTTAATACGGTGAAGGAAACGAACGGGCAAAGAAGTCTACAGAGAGCCGATGGCAGGTGGGAATCGGCGGCGGATTGTCATGTTCCAGCGTTCCGGAGTTGTTGCGCTGAACTTGAATAGATAGTAGGCGTAAACGGTTCGAACCCGATATCGTTCGTTATCTCTTTATGAGATGAAAAGGCTGTTTGTGCGAACGAACGGCGAATAAGGGTGGCACCACGGAAGAAGACTCTCGTCCCTTACTACGGTCGTAGTATGCGGATGGGAGTTTTTTTATATGTAAACATAGAACTAAAGGAGGAGAAACCAATGTATAAAGTGTTAATATCGGATCCGATTAGCGATTTCGGAATTCAGAAATTGGTCGACGCACAGGATGTGACGGTAGTAAAGCAAACAGGATTGCCGGAAGACGAGCTGGTGGAAATCATCGGTGAATACGACGCGCTGCTGGTGCGCAGCCAGACACGCGTAACTCCGCGTATCATGGAAGCGGCGAAGAAGCTGAAAGTGATTGGACGCGCGGGGGTCGGAGTGGACAACATCGATTTGCAAGCAGCGACGCAGCGCGGAATCATTGTCATTAATGCTCCGGACGGCAACACGATTACGACATGCGAGCACGCCTTTGCGATGATGATGGCGCTTGCCCGCCACATTCCGCAGGCTTACGTGAAGACGATTAATGGCGTATGGGACCGCAAATCGTTCCTTGGCGTGGAGCTGTCGAACAAGACGCTGGGCGTCCTTGGGATGGGCCGTATCGGCAGCGAGGTCGCTAAGCGGGCCAAAGCATTCGGAATGGAAGTGATGGGCTTCGATCCGTTTATGACGGAGGAACGTGCCGAGAAGCTCGGAATTAAGCTTGGCTCGGTCGATGAAATTATCCGCGCGGCGGATTTCCTTACCGTGCATACGCCGCTGACGGCCGAGACGCGCCACATGATTTCCCGGCCGCAGTTCGAGGCGATGAAGCCGGGCATGCGCATTATCAATTGCGCGCGCGGCGGCATTATCGATGAGTATGCGCTTATCGAAGCATTGGATGAAGGCATCGTTGCCGGCGCGGCCTTCGACGTCTTCGAAGCGGAGCCTCCGCAGCCGGACCATCCGTTCCTGCATCATCCAAAGGTCATTGTAACCCCTCACTTGGGCGCATCGACCGTGGAAGCGCAAGAAAACGTGGCCGTAGACGTGTCCGAGCAGGTGCTTCATATATTGCGCAGCGAACCATTCAAGAATGCAGTCAATATGCCGCCTGTGCCGGCAAATGTGCTAAAAAAGCTTCAGCCATACTTCGGTCTGGCCGAGAAGCTGGGGCAGTTCGTCTCTCAAATGGCCAAAAGCGCCGTGCATGAAATCGTCGTCAACTATTCCGGCGACTTGGCTGAAGTGGACACGCAGCCCATTACGCGCGAAATCGTCAAGGGCATCCTGTCACAGCATTTAGGCTCGGACGTCAATATCGTGAACTCCATGCATTTGGCAAAAGCAAGAGACATCAACATTGTCGTGCAGAAATCGCACACCGCAAAGGGCTTCACCAACCTGCTCTCGGTGACCCTTCGGACTAGTTCGGAAGAGCGCCTGGTAGCCGGCACGTTGCTGAACGGATACGGGGAACGAATCGTGCAAATCGACAAATATCCGGTCGATATCGCGCCAGAAGGCCACATTCTGCTTATCTCGCATAATGACAAGCCTGGGGTAATCGGCACGGTCGGTACGCTGCTCGGCTCCAACGACGTCAATATTGCGACGATGCAGGTCGGACGTAAAATCGTCGGCGGCTCCGCCATCATGGTATTGTCCGTGGATAAGGCCGTGTCGCAGGAAGTTCTCGCGCAGTTGAAAAATAACGCGGATATCAATAAAGCGAAGGAAATCGTGCTATAAGCATATATATTGTTTCACGACCAACAAGATTAATAGTAAAAATACGCGCTCCTCTGACAGCAAATGAGGTGCAGCCCTCAACAAAAAACTCCCTTCGCTGCCGAAATGGCGGGAAGGGAGTTGTCGTTTGTTTGTCATTTTGCATCTTCTGGTGAGCGAATAGGGACGGCAAAGGAGAACGTTGTCCCTTGGCCTAAGGCGCTGTCGACGCGAATGATGCCGTTATGCGCCTCAATAATGTTTTTGACGATGGCAAGCCCAAGCCCCGTGCCTCCTGAAGCCCCTCTTTTACGAGCCTTGTCGGCTTTGTAGAAGCGTTCGAAGATATAAGGAACGTCTTCCGAAGGAATGCCTTGTCCGTGGTCTTTAATATGAATCCACAGCAGTTCCTCTCCGCCCGACGATACCGTTCGTTCGGTCCGGATTCGTATTTCTTCCCCTGATGAAGAATGCCGGAGCGCATTGTCGAGCAAATTCGTCAGCACCTGCTCCAAACGGTCTTCATCTGCAACAGGCAGGACAGGGTCCTCAGCATCCAATGACATATGCAGCGGTATGTCTCTTTCTTTGGCTATGACCGAGAACTTGCGGTATACGCGATGAATGAGCTCATGCACGTCCGCCTCGCTCCAATGCATAGGCAGATGTCCCGCTTCCATGCGGGCCAAATCCAGCAGGTCCTTGACGAGCCGCCCCATACGCAGCGATTCGTCATGAATGACTTGCACCAATTCCTGCCGTTCTTCCGGCGAAGCCGCAATGTCGTCCAGCAGCGCTTCGCTGTATCCTTGCAGCATCGACAGCGGCGTGCGAATTTCGTGCGAGACGTTAGCGACGAAGTCCTTGCGCAGCTTCTCGAGCCGTACCTCCTCCGTCACGTCGCGCAGCACCGCTACGGCGCCGCGCACGCGGCTGTCAGCATGAAGCGGCCCCACGATAACCGACCATACTTCCTGTCTGACATGGACGCGCGTCGACACTTCTTCACCTTCCCGAATAACCTTCTGAAACAGCGGCTTCATCGGAACGGGAACCGATGAAGGACCGGACGGTTCTACGTCGACATTCCACTCCATCGAATTCCAGCGGCTCAAGATCGCTTCCCCATGCGGGTTGGCGAGAAGCATGCTCCCCGAAGCGTCGAACGTAATGACCGCATCGGTCATGCTGCGCAGCACGCTGGCCAGGTGCTCCTTCTCGTGCTGCAAATCCTGAATCGTCATCTTCAGCTCTTCCGCCATGTGATTGAACGTGCGCGACAATTCCCCAATCTCATCGGAGGATGGAATCGTGACGCGCGTCGAATAGTCGCCCTGGCGAATCGTATCGGCTGCCTGCTTCAGCTTGCGAAGCGGCTGCGTAATTTTAGTGAATAAAAACAAAGCGAAAAAAGTCGTAAGCGAAAACCCGGTAATGGCGGTATATACGAATAATTGTTTTATATCGTTAGGATGCGCAAAGTTGCTATCGATATAGGGAAGCAAGTATACACCCAACGTTGCCATAACGACTGCAACCAGACCAATGATGGTCATCCATAGCTTGCCTACTACACTGCGCCAAAATTTCACGATTATTTAGGCACCTCTAACTTGTAACCGACGCCCCACACGGTCGTAATCATCGTAGCCGCTTCCGGTGAAACTTTGTTTAATTTTTCGCGCAACCGTTTCACATGGGTATCGACCGTGCGCAGATCGCCGAAAAATTCATAATTCCATACGTCCTTCAGCAATTCTTCGCGCGAAAACACTTTATCCGGTGACACGGCTAAATAATGAAGCAGCTCATATTCTTTCGGAGTAAGGCTGATTTCATGTCCGCCTGCCGTCACCCGGTGGGCATCATGTTCGATAATCAGGTGAGGAAATACGATGTTGTTGCTTGCTTTCGGATCGTTCGTCAAAAATGCGGTGGCCGATGAACGGCGCAGCACCGCCTTGACGCGATAAATTACCTCGCGCGGGCTGAACGGCTTCACCACATAATCATCCGCCCCGACTTCAAAGCCCTGCACCCGGTTCATCTCTTCTCCTTTGGCAGTTAGCATGATAACCGGTGTCGCTTTGACTTGTCTTAAGCGGGTGCAGACCTCGATGCCATCCATTCCAGGAAGCATTACATCAAGCAGGATTAGGTCGTAATCTTCGCCAGCCGCTTTGCGGAGCGCGATTTCACCATCCTCCGCCTCATCGATTTCGTAGCCTTCCTTCTCTAGGTACATCTTAAGCAGGCGACGAATCCGTTCTTCATCATCTACGACCAAGATGCGGTTCACTTGTTCGGACATGAACGACTCTCCTTCCAACGGTATCGAAAAGTATGAACGACTGGGACAGGCCGCAGTCGTTCGACTTGAATCGCGATCGGCGCAATGTTCACACTCCGGCATAAGAATGGAGCCCGGAAATGACAAGATTGACGCCGACAAGCGTAAACATCACTATCAGAAGGCCAAAAACGGCCAACCATGAAGATTTTGCGCCGTGCCAGCTTCGGGACAAGCGCAGGTGAAGATAGGCGCTGTAATACAACCACGTAATGAGCGCCCACACTTCTTTTGGATCCCAGCCCCAGAAGCGGGACCAGGCGATCTGCGCCCATATCATAGCGAAGACCAACGCCCCTAGCGTAAAGACGGGGAATCCGATCGCGATGGAACGATAACTGATTTCATCCACCAGATCGGGATCAAGCCCCTGCACCAACGGACTGATAGCTTTAGCAATCGGCTTGCGCAGGATGAGCCGGATGGCCGCATACAGCACAAGTCCGGCAAAAAGCGACCAAATGACCGTATTCAGCTTGCGCCCCGCCTGAACCCCTTTCATCCAGCCAGGAGCCTCCATCAGCGGCAGCTTCATGCCGATAAAGCTTGGCACCGCTTCTAAAGAACTTTCTTCACTGTTGTAAGGAGCAATCAGAGGCGGCATCGTATACGTAACCGATTCTATTTTACTATTAATTTGGCCGTTTTCGACCGTTTCCACTTTTTGGTTAATAATCACTTCATAGTCTGCGGCGCGGAAACTGAATACGACGGCGATGAAGCCGATAACAACAATTATACATCCCATCGTGAATTCGAGCCAACGTTGCGAACGCCGATCGTTTGCCGAATTCCAACGCACCGTCCGCAGCAAATAGAGCAGTGCGGCCACGAAGGCAACGGCAAAGAAAGCGTAACCGAGCGCTGCCAGCGTAACGTGTATTTTCAACCAGACCGAATCAAGCTGCGGAATCAACGGCTGCACCTCACTCGGAAAGACGGAAGCATAAGCCATAATAATAACGGCCAGAGGAACCGCAAATGCGCCAAGCACCACCGAACGATAAATAAGGTACATAATAACGAAAGCGCCGATAATCATCATCGACAAGAACGATATGAATTCGTACATGTTGCTGACCGGGATATGTCCCGCGCCGATCCACCGGGAGATGAAATAAACGAGCTGACAGCCGAAGCCGATAGCCGTTACGGTGAAAGAAATTATGCCCCACTTGCGCTCATGACGTGCCAAGTCCCGTATCTTCATTTTTCGGCCCGCCATCGTATAGACGAATAGTATGAACGAAATGCAAAACAAGAAGAACGCTGCCACATATGCGTCCTGACTCAATTCTAATGACGTCACACCTTACTCCCCCCACGATCGATAGATTTGGCATCGACTTCGATATCCACTGTCTGCAGAGCCCGGGCGACTTCATTCCGCAGCCCATACCAGTTCTTGTTCGTATGGGCGCCGAGCGCCAGCTTCTGCCCATCCAACCGCAGCCATATGCGGCGATGCTGCCAGTAGAAGCCCATAACAAGGCCAATCATACTGATGGCAGCGCCAACCCAAATGAACGGCATCGCCGTATCTTTGCGCACGTTCAAATAGCTGGTGGATTCGGACAAGGTGACATCGTTCATCGACTGGACGTGCAAATCGAACTTTTTGGCTAATTCGCCATTGATGACATCCTGCTGAAACTTGACTTTGTCCTTTTGGAGAGGGAAGTACATATACGGTTCGCCCTCTTTCGGTAAACCCGGGCCTTTAATCATAAAGATAAAGGCAGGAGCATTCGGGTCTTGAGACTTCGTTGTCGGCTGCCCGTTCTCATCAAGTCCGAAATCCATGAATTTGTGGGTGAGTTCTAAGGTGTATGGACCGGCTTCATAGCGGGTCTCCGTACGGTTTACCTTCAGCTCGATCTGTCCGTACACTTCCCCGGTCTGCGGATTCTTCAACACCGGCTTTACGGCTACAAGTCTTGGCGTCAAATCGAAGTCGAATTGATACACCATGATGCCATCGTGCTCCAGCGGCTCGTTCACGCGAATATCGTGCTTCGCCACTTCTTCCAGCACCGGATCTGCGGCGAGATCGTCGCATTTATCCACGCAGCGGTACAGCGTCGCTTTCGTCTCGAACAGCTTCGCGATGACACGGCCTTCTTTGACGAATTGTTCAGGCATGTCCTCCTCGCCGTAATATTCAACCGTAAAATGGTCATTCTGCAAATAATATGGCGTATTCGGTATTTCCTTCGGCTGACCTTGCGGAAAAGCGTCATAATATTCCATATGCCAACCCGGAATCCCGCGGGCCAGAACAGCCAGCAAAAAAATAATAAGCCCGATATGGTTTATGTATGGGCCCCAACGGCTGAAGCGATTTTTCTCAGCCAATAGAGCATCCTCATCGCGAACGATCCTGTACCCTCGCTTCTTGAGCGCTTTGCTCATCCCGTCGAGCCAAGTGTCCGGCGAATCTTGTATGTCTCCTTGATACACAATGCGCTGACGGGTGATGAACTGCCCGTGCTTGCGCACTTTCTGCTTATGTAAGGCTCGATATAACGGCAGCACCCGATCCAGACTGCAGATGACGAGGGACGCGCCTATCATGACGAGCAGCGTAATAAACCACCAGGACTCGTAGGTATGGGACAAGCCGAGCAAATAATAAATGTGCCCCATCGTCCCATACGTCTGCTTGTAGTACAAAGATGCGTCAATATTGAGGAATTGGCTTTCCTGCGGGTAGATCGTACCGAACATTGAGCCTATAAGTGTGATGACAATTAAATAAACCGCTACCTTGACGGATGAAAAAAAGTTCCATACGCGATCGATAATGGACGGATTCGCCTTTTGCGATTTTCGCGCAACTCCGTCATAACGCATCTCCAGAACCTCATCCAATGCGGGTTCCTCATGAAGCGGTTTCCCGCACGCTTCGCAGAGAACGGTTCCAACCGCGTTCTGGTGGCCGCATTCGCATTTCGTATTGTCGAACCGCACTACGTTGTCCTCCTTCCATTATCGCTTGTCATTGTCCCGCAATCTCCTGAAGATAGGTGTTCAGTTGAGATTCGGTGAGCTCACCGATATGGATGGCGTGGACTTTACCGTCCGGCTTCACGAAAAACGTGGTCGGCAGCGGCCGAATCCCAAACGCTTCCGTCACTTTCTTTTTCTGATCAAGCAGCATCGTAAAGTGCACATTGACCTTCTTCATATAATTTTGTACGACCAAAGGATCTTCGCCGTAGTTAATGCCGACGATCTCTACATTTTTAGCCTTCCACTCATCTGCCGCCTTCTGCAGCGCAGGCATTTCCCGTTCGCAAGGCTCGCACCACGAGCCCCAGAAATTGAGCGCGAGCGCTTTGCCCTTGTAATCCCCCAGCTTCACGACGCTGCCGTTCAATTGCTGCAATGGCAGATCTGGGATCATGCTGCCTTCCTTCGGCACTTCCGGCTTCTTGAAGGCGGAACTTACGGCGAAGCCGCCGAGTACGAGAATGACGACCAAGATGGTGATCTGGATTGTTTTATTCCGCTTGCCCATTACCAACGCCCTTTCCAGAAGTTGTTCAAAAAGCCCCTTATGATCACGAAGCAAATCAAGCTGTCAATCGACAACGGCTGTATAGGGCTCTCTTCGAACTCGCACTTCTATGACATTATTCACATTTTAGAGGAGGATTTTCTACAAATTGATTACACCGCTCACGATCATTATAATTCAAAGACCAACGGTCACATCTTCCTCAATATGAAAATTATGTGTCTTAGCCAAGGGCGCATGCAGGATACGGTTCATTCCGCGTTAAGGGGTGCGTTTTGACATAACCGACATTTGCAGCTCATTCAATTCAGACTTGGTCAAATGGCGATATTTGCCGCGCGCGATGCCCTGCAGCGTAATATTGCCGAATTGGACCCGTTTTAATTTGATGACGGGATGACCGATCGAATCGAACATTCGGCGGACTTGGCGGTTACGTCCTTCATGTATGATGATGCTAATGGTTGCTATATTGCGTTCCATGTCAACATCGTGATATTCGACTTCTGCAGGCTGTGTCATGCCGTCCTCCAACATGACCCCTTGCTTCAGCTTCTCCAAGGCATCCCCGTGCGGAACGCCTTTCACCGTTGCATGATAAATTTTCGCCACGTGATGGCGCGGATGCGTCAAGCGGTTGGCCAGGTCACCGTCGTTCGTCAGGAGCAGCAAGCCTTCGGAATCGTAGTCCAGACGTCCCACCGGATATACGCGCGTGCCGACGCCTTTAATGAAGTCGATAACCGTCTTGCGGCCTTCCGGGTCCGATGTGCTCGTGATTACACCCTTCGGTTTATGAAACGCCAAGTAAACTCTTTCCGTCTTCACTCTGAGCGGCTTGCCGTTCACCGTTATGACATCGCTGGCAGGGTTCGCCTTCACTCCGAGAGTCGTTACAACCTCCCCGTTCAATTCGACCTTGCCGGCTAATATAAGTTCTTCGCATTTTCGGCGCGATGCTATACCTGCATTCGCTAAAATCTTCTGTAAACGTTCTTCCATATACGTTTGTCACCTCATGATAATGATATCCTTTTGTGAACGATACCACAAGCAGGACTGTTCAAAATGTTGTCGAATTTAGCAGAACTGTTTTTTTCTGCGGACAGCGCAAGCTTGCAAGCTCCATTGGACTCAATCCAACGCAGGAGCATACGCGGGATGCATCAGCCTGAACTGCACCCCGTCAAGTAGACAGTACAAAAAATAAAAATTAATTAAGCGGCTTTGGTCCTGAATTCCATCGGACTGAGGCCGTTTAGTTTTGCTTGTAATCGTTCGTAATTGTAAAAGTGGATGTAGGCCTGGATGTCCCTCTCGAGCTCCTCAAAGGTATGGTAGGTGTGTAAATAATACTTCTCACATTTTAGAGTTCCCCAGAAAGATTCCATTGGACCGTTATCGATACATCGTCCAACACGGGACATACTCTGAGTCATTTTGTTGTCGTCCAAGAGCTTCTTGAAGTCCAGAGAGGTATATTGGAAACCCCGGTCGCTATGAAGCATGGGCTTGCTTCTTGGTGCTTCTTGCAAGGCACGTTTCAACGTCTGAAATACAAGAGGATTGTTATTGGAACGCCCGAATACATAGGAGACGATGGATTTATCATGAAGGTCGAGAATAGCGCTTAGATACGCTTTTTGGCCATTGCCGTACTTGAATTCCGTCACATCCGTAACCCACTTTTCATTTGGCGCATCTGCCGTGAATTTGCGGTTCAGCACGTTCTCCGCCACCTGCTGTGGAGTGGATCTCGCATATCTCTTTTTCTTCCTCCGGATGACGGATTGAATTCCTTGTATCTTCATCAGCCGGTACACGCGCTTTTGGTTAATCGTTTTTCCCGTTTGGCGGCGCATGTGCAACGTCAATTGACGGTATCCAAAGGTACGCTCGGCTTTCTCATAAATGGACATCATGACATGCGTCAGTTCTGCATTTTCCTGCTCATGCGAACTGGGCTTGCGATTTAGCCACTTGTAATAGCTTGAACGTGAAATGCCTGCAATTTCACACAGAAGCTGAACGCTGAACAACGCTTCTTCCTGAAGCGCTTGAATAGCAAGATAGACGTTCTCTTGACGGTATTGGCTTAGCTTCGCCTCCTTTGGAATTCCCGTAACTTTTTTAGAAATGCATTCTCCGCCCGAAGCCGCTCGATTTCATATTCCATCTTTTTCATCTCGAGTTTTTGACGATCGGCCTCTGTTAATTCCTCCGGCGCTTTCTTTCTTCCCCGACCATCCTTTAACGCATCATGACCGCCCTCTTCAAACTTCTTCACCCATTGGTAGACTTGCTGGTAGGAGACCTGAAAATGGTCCGCTGTCTTACGGTAGTCATGCTGATGAGCAAGACAGTATTGCACAATATCGATCCGTTCCTGCCAAGTCGTTGAACGCCCCTTCGTCATTGCTTTCGCTCCTCCTGAATAAGCTTTTAAGCTGCTATGACGATTATACTCCTTAATCCAGTTGGAAAGCTGCGTTCTACTTGCAATCTTGTATTTATCGATGATCTGATATTGGGACAATCCTCCCTCTATGTAATCCTTCACCGCTTGGAGCTTAAGCTCAGCACTATAACTTCGATTATGGTTTTGTTTTTCTAACCCCTCATAACCATACACCTTGTAACGACGACGCCATTTCACCAAAGTCGTTTTGCTGATACCGTATTTCTTAGCTGCAGCCTTAACACCAATTTCGCCACTTTCGATTTCACCAATGATAACGAGTTTCTCTGACGCATCATATTTTTTATTAGGCATAAAAAAGCTCCCCTTACACAGGCTTTATTATTTCACCTGTCTACCGTAAGGGGAGCATATCACAGGTCATGCAGACCCTGTGGGACAGCCCCTCGTCATTCTTTGCACGTTAAATAGATATTATCCCGCGATAAAGCCAAATACAAGCAAACATACGACAATAGCGGCCACAAACCCGACCAGATCAGAGAAGAGTCCGACTTTGAGCGCATAGCGCCCGTTGCGGATGCCTACGGCCCCGAAATACACGGTCAACACGTACAAGGTCGTATCTGTACTGCCTTGAATCGTGGAAGCGATTCGTCCAATGAGCGAATCAGAACCATACGTCTTAATCAAATCCGTCGTAAACGCCAGCGAACCGGCTCCGGTTATCGGCCGCAAAAAGGCGAGCGGCATCACCTCGCTGGGCACGCCAAGCATATCAAGCAGCGGCCTGAACAGACTGACCATCCAATCCATTGCCCCCGAGGCGCGAAAGACGCTAATCGCCACCATCATCCCCACCAACGTCGGGATAATATTTATCGATGTCTGAAAGCCATCCTTCGCGCCTTCGACGAACGTTTCATAGACGGGCACGCGGCGAAAGTAAGCGTATAGGGGAATAAATACGACAATGGCCGGAATGGCCCATGCAGATATCGTGGCAACAAAAGAATACATGAGCGAACCGTCCTTTCCGAAGCATTACAGAAGCTGCAGATAGATAAGTCCGTAATATACAGCGGCGGCGCATGCCGCTGTCCTCGACCATGCGCCGGCAGATTTAATCCGGCACTGGCGGAAGCTCCACACCGGCTGCAGGAGCCGGCAGTCCGGACTTGCGGCGTGACGTCATGTCCGGCGGAGAACCGCTTCGCCGACGATACCACCGGTCTGCCGCAATGGCCGCACACGTGGCGACAATCGTGGCCAGCAAGGTCGTGCCGACGATTTCCGCGGGATTCGCAGAACCGAAATTCATCCGAATCGCAATCAACGTCGTCGGAATAAGTGTAATGCTTGACGTATTAATAGCCAACAAGGTGCACATGGCAGGGCTTGCCGTATCTTTGCTCGGGTTCAACTTCTGCAGTTCCTGCATGGCCCGGATTCCCATCGGAGTGGCGGCATTGCCGAGACCTAACAGATTCGCGCTCATGTTGGACATGATGAACCCCAAGGCGGGATGGTTCCGCGGCACATCCGGGAACAAATACCGCACGATAGGGCCAAGCGCCTTCGCCAGGCTCTTCAATAAGCCGGCGTCTTCCGCGATTCGCATCATGCCGAGCCAGAACACCATGACGCTAATCAGGCCAAAGCTGACGGTCACGCCCGTTTTGGCGCCGTCGAACACCGCCTCTGTAACCGTGTCAATGCGGCCTTGAGCAGCCGCCGCGATAAAGCCGACGAGCAGCATAAACATCCAAATGGCATTTACAATCGTTCCCGCCTCCTATTGAAGATGAGGTCACACGCCGAATAGCGAACCTACCACCTCGCGTAATTTTATAAACCACTTGCCAGCAGGCGTTGCAGCATGTCCATCATCGGATGGCACGGAGAACGCGGGTGCCGAAGCTTTTGTTTCCGTCAACGGAACCGTAGCGATTACGTTGTCTTCCAGCTTCACAATAAGCCGCCCGCGGTGGCCTAATCGCGCATCCAGACTGTTCCCGTCCGGGATGCTCACAGCCATTGCGACGCGCTCTCGTTCTCCAGCGCCTATAGGATAAGCAACCCCGCTAGACGTTTCCAGTGAAGATCCTTCAATCCTCTGCCCCTTTTGCACCAATGGCGTCATCGGAAACGCTTGAAAGCCATAATCAAGCAGCCGCGAGTGATCTGCCCAATCGTTCGAGTCATTCAAGGTAACCGCCACTAATTGCTGTCCGTCCCGCGTGGCGGAGCTGACGAGGCACCGAAGCGCCCGTGACGTATACCCCGTCTTCACGCCGTCCGCACCTTCATACAGGTGAAGCATTTTGTTCTTGTTCGTCCATTTGTAATCCCACTTCTCATGCGGATTCGGGGCCGTCTTCACCTGAGTGCGCACAATATCCCGGAAGGTGCTGTTATGCAGCGCATAGGCGGATAATTGGGCGAGCTCGTTAGCCGTCGTGTAATGTCCTGCCGCATCGAGTCCATGCGGGTTGCGGAATTGCGTGTGCTCTAATCCGAGCATTCTGGCTTTCTCATTCATCATATATACGAAGCCTTCCTCTGACCCGCCCACATGCTCCGCGATTGCAACCGCAGCATCATTGCCCGAGCGCAGCATTAATCCATACAGCAGATGGTTCAGACTCATCTCTTCGCCGAGCCTTAAATATATCGAGGAGCCTTCTTTGGCGAACGCCTTGCCGCTGGTCTTCACTTTGTCACTGAGACGGCCATGCTCAATCGCCACGATCGCTGTCATAATCTTGGTGGTGCTGGCCATAGGCAGTATCGCGTCACCGTTATGGCTGAACAGCAATCGGCCCGTCTGGACATCGATTAATGCCGCGGCTTTAGCATGCGTGGATGGCAGTGAAATGCGCGTCGGCTCCTGAATGGACGAATCTGGCTGCATCGTCTGTATTTCCCTGTTCCTGTCGAGTGTGTGCGAATCGGGTTGTCCGAACGCTTCTGCGCTCCCCGCCCCCATCAGCACCATACTGATAAGGAGCGCTTTCGCAACTTGTCCTACGCATGGAAACCTGTTCATAAGTTCCTCCTTCACATTCGTGCCGGTCAAGTTGTAACATATGTATGCTTGCGCAAGTCGAGGTATGTCCAATTTCTTTGCTTGCAGCAGCATAACGCAGCATGGCGCCAAGCTCGCTGTCTCCTTCGGGGCCATTGCGGGAACGGCTATTCCAAAGGACAGTGAACTTGACGCCAATTGTTGTGTCGTGTTCTGCTACGGCAAAATGATATCTTCACCTGGCACAGGCTTCGATTGGGATGGCGAGCGTCTTATCATCGCCTCAATGCGATCCAGCACTTTTGGCGTGACATCAATAATTTTTTCCAACAGATGCGTTTGATTATCGAGCGACACTACATTGATACCTTGCGGACCAACGACTAAAAATGCGATGGGCGTAATGCATACACCGCCCCCGCTCCCTCCCCCAAAAGGCTTGGCAGCGGGCGGATGGTGCTGTGCTCCAGATTCTCTGCGCTGCAGTTCTTTCTCTTCGATGCGAAAATCGCTTCCGCCCGCAGCGAATCCCAATGCGACCCGGCTAATCGGCAATATTACGCTGCCGTCAGGGGTTTGCACCGGATCCCCTACAATTGCGTTGACATCCACCATCGCTTTAATATTCTCAAAGGCGGCGTGCATTAAGCCTTCGATAGGATGTTCCGCCATGTTCTGACTCCTCCTTCTGCGCGAACGATGCGGATGATTAGCTTAAAAACGACACTTATAGCGTGTGCGGTGCGAATTTTTGTTATACAGACAAGTCTCGTGGAAAAATACGGATAATTGTAATGCGGGATCACATCCAGATCGGGATGGCGGTGGAAACGGATATGTCTCGTCAAAAATCCTACCAGCAGGCTTTTGGCAGACCAAGAAGCTCCTGTCACGATTCCCGTCGCCGCAGGGTTGCGCAGGCCGATTTCCGTATCCCATATCAGCGAATCGCACTTTACTTTATCCAGCGCTTCACCAATCCACTCCAGAAAATCACGCGTATGATGGAGAAGCCTCTTCACTTTCTCGGCATAATTACGGAGTATCCGCTTATTGATGCGCCCTGTCTGTTTGCGGGCATGTCCGGTTCCAACATTGTCCTTCTTATGAACTCGTATATTAAATCCTTCATCCCAATCGATAAAGCGAATCGAGCGCCATTCATACCGCAATCGAACCCGGCCAAACAAGAAGCGGATAAACACGGCAATGCGGTCATGCTTGCCTGACTTATGAATGACAATTTTACACTCGACAGATGAGGCAAGTATGCAAATCAACAGCAGAAGTAGCACGATGATGACTACTGCCCCTATAATCATATGGTATGCCTCCCCCCCATTTCCTGAACTAACCGTATTATGGCCTTTCATCCAACTGAGCATACTTTCGGAATTCATCATTCATCCATAACATGATAAAGAGCCTGTCTGTCAAAGACGATGAATATCTTTGACAGACAGGCTCTTACCCGCTTAAGCGTTTGCCCATTATAAGTTTAAGTCGGACGTCTCCAACGATTCACCGGGAGCAAGCTCGACGCCATGGATTCCGATTAGCTTTAATCTGGACACATATGCCGAAGCATCCTGTTCGATAGGAGGAAATGTATTGTAGTGTATCGGCACGACGACTTTGGCTTGCACCCATTGGGCTGCGAGCAGCGCGTCTTCCGGATCCATCGTGAAGAAGCTGCCGATAGGCAAAAAGGCAATATCCGGCTTGAAACGTTCCCCAATCAGCTTCATGTCGCTGAACAATGCCGTATCGCCGGCATGATACAGCGTCAGTCCGTCCATTTGCAGCACGATGCCGGCTGGATTGCCCAAATAAATGGCTTCTCCGTTCTCCGTGTACGAGGAGCTATGCAGCGCCGGCACCCACTTAATCATGCCGAAATCAAAAGCGGCGGACCCGCCCAAGTTCATGCCGACTGCCCGCGCGCCCTGCCGCTCCATATACTCTGCCAATTCTACGACGGCGAGTATAGTCGCATCGTTCCGCTTCGCAATGGCGGCAGCATCGGCAATATGATCTCCATGCCCGTGTGTCAGCAGCACGTAATCGGCAGCGATGTCCGCGGGCCGGGCGGCCGCGACCGGATTGCCAGTCAGGTATGGGTCAATGATTATGCGGTGATGTTCAGTCTCCAGTTGAATGCAGGAATGGCCGTGAAATTGAATTCGCATCGTTATTTTCCTCCTTCAGTTTCATTCACATCCTCAATCGTCAGCTGACGTCCTTCTAATTTCTCGAACAGGAGCTGCGTTTCCTCCTCTAATCCGTCTGTTTTTTCAAATAAAGAAGCTTCTGGCAATTCCTGAATCGCAGACAGTCCGAAATAATCCAAAAAGGATTTGGTCGTTCCATAAAGAATGGGGCGGCCAATGGCTTCAGCTCTTCCGACTTCCTCAATTAGATCTTTGTTAACAAGCGTCTGTATGGCCCGATCCGATTTTACACCGCGGACTTCCTCGATTTCCACCCGGGTAATCGGCTGGCGGTAAGCCACGATGGACAGCGTCTCCAGCGCCGCCTGGGACAAAGATGAACGAGATGGCGAATAGGCCATGCGTTCGAAATACGGCGCATGATCGGGCAGCGTAGCCAGCTGGTACATGCCTGCAATGGCCACGATTTGCATCCCGCGCTTGGCCCGCTCCATATCTGCCTGCAGATCGCTGATGGCTTCCTGCACGATCTCCTGACGCTGTTCCGTAATCTCTGCCAGTTGTTTACTATTTAACCCTTCATCTCCCGCCATAAACAGAAGACCTTCAATAATCGACTTCAACATCTGAAAGTCCATCCGTTTCCACCTCACCGTTCCATTGAATCACGATATCTTCGAATAATTGGTCCTGATAACATTGTATTTGCTTCATCTTCATTAATTCAAGCAAAGCAAGAAACGTTACGACGATCTCATGCCGCGACATCTGTTCGCTGAGCAGCTTGGAGAACATCGTCTTGCCGCCGTTGCCGACCGGGCGCAGCGCCCGCACAATATCTTGAATCCGATCCTTCACCGATATTTCATCCCGATGAATGGTCGCCACCTGAGTTCGTCTCGCCGCCTTGCGGAGCGCCTTCTGGAAAGCGGCGATGAGGTCCGTCACATGCAGCCCCTCCACCGGATTTTCCTGAGCTGTCGGCATGTATGGCGATAAATCTTCCGGCTCCTTCGTGAAGATTAAGCTGCGTTCCGTCTCTCGTTCGCGCAAATGCTCGGCGATGCCTTTAAATTTGCGGTATTCAATCAGCCTTCGAATCAGTTCCGTACGCGGATCCATCTCGTCATCATCATAGTCCGCAAAATCATCTTCCCAGTCCATGACCGGAGGTTTAGGGAGCAGCTGCTGCGACTTCATCGATAGCAAGGTTGCCGCCATAACGAGGAACTCGCTCGTAATTTCAAGCTCGAGCTCGTGCATGTTGTGCAAATAATCCATATATTGATCGGTTATCTCGCTAATAGATATGTCTTGTATGTCAATTTCCGCTTTATCGATAAGATGCAGGAGCAAATCGAGCGGCCCTTCGAACAAATCCAATTTATACGTTACTACGGACACCCCGTGAACCTCCCGTGTAAAAACAAATGTAGCGCCCAAAAAGGGCACTACATTAAATAAGCACTATTTTAGTTGATTCGTCAAGTTTGCCATTTCAATCGCGGTAACGGCCGCCTCCCAGCCTTTGTTCCCGGCTTTCGTTCCCGCGCGCTCAATCGCTTGCTCGATGGAATCGGTAGTCAGCACGCCGAACACGGTCGGAACGCCTGTCTTCATATTCACTTGCGCTACGCCTTTGGCCGCTTCGCTGCAGACATAGTCAAAATGAGGAGTAGAGCCGCGAATAACCGCTCCGAGCGTAATAACCGCATCATACTTGCCGCTTTCCGCCATTTTTTGAGCGATTAAAGGAATTTCAAATGCTCCCGGAACCCAAGCGACATCAACTTCATCATCCTTGACACCATGCCGGGTCAATGCGTCAAGCGCGCCTGACACCAGCTTGCTCACGATAAACTCGTTAAAACGTCCGGCAACAATCCCGTATTTCAGTCCTTCGGATACTAAATGTCCTTCAAATATATGTGGCATAGATGAAACCTCCCATTAAGTTTGAGTGTGCCTGTTGTACATAAGCTGCTAGCTAATGAAATGCGCTTATGAGCGATTGTGTTCATTCTGCTCCAGCGAATCAAATTGCAGCAAATGGCCCAGCTTATCCGCTTTCGTATGCAAATAACGCGTGTTGTCCTCGTTTTCTTCCATTTGAATCGGCACACGCTCAACCACTTCCAGCCCGTATCCTTCGAGCCCTTTGATTTTGCGCGGGTTGTTCGTCATCAGCCGGATGTTGCGCACGCCGATGTCTTTCAATATTTGCGCCCCGATGCCATAGTCCCGCAAATCCGGCGGAAACCCCAGCTTCAAATTCGCATCCACCGTATCCAAGCCCTGCTCCTGCAGCTTATAGGCTTTAAGCTTATTAATCAGTCCGATGCCGCGCCCCTCTTGACGCATGTAGAGCAGCACTCCCGTACCTTCCGCCTCTATCTTCTGCAAGGCGGCGGCGAACTGAGGCCCGCAATCGCAGCGGTGGGAATGAAAGACGTCACCCGTCAAGCATTCGGAATGAACGCGGACGAGCACCGGTTGCGTTCCGTCAATATGCCCCTTAACAAGAGCGACGTGCTCTTTGTTGTCAACCTCGTTCGTATACGCAATCGCCTTGAATGTGCCGAAATCGGTTGGCATGTTCACTTCCACTTCGCGGCGCACCAAATTTTCCTTCTCATTGCGGTAATGAATAAGGTCTTTGATGCAAATGAGCTTCAGTCCGTGCTTTTCCTTAAGCTCCATTAAGTCCGGCAGGCGGGCCATCGTTCCATCTTCTTTAATGACTTCGCAGATGACTCCCGCAGGACTGGAGCCGCACATGCGGGCCAAGTCGACCGCCGCTTCGGTGTGACCCGCACGGCGAAGCACGCCGCCCGCCTTCGCGATGAGCGGGAAGATATGTCCGGGACGGCGGAAATCATGCGCCCTGGCTGCCGGATCGAGCATCTTCTGAATCGTCAGGGAACGCTCGTGAGCCGATATCCCCGTAGACGTGTCAACATGGTCGATCGATACGGTGAATGCAGTCCCGTGGTTGTCGGTGTTGTGCGTAACCATCGGCGGCAGCTCAAGCTCTTCGGCACGCTCCGCAGTAATCGGCACGCAGACGAGCCCTCTTCCTTCCGTAATCATGAAGTTAATGACTTCAGGAGTCGCTTTGTCCGCAAGCGCAAGAAAATCGCCTTCGTTTTCACGGTCCTCGTCATCGACGACTACAATTATTTTGCCTTGCATCAAATCGTAAATCGCTTCTTCGATCGAATCAAAGTGAATGATGTCATTCATGGAACTTCCCCCTTTATCCGTTACATAAAGCCATGCTCCGCCAAAAAAGCGGCGCTCAGCGAACTTGGCTTTGCCGTGCTGTTCTGCTCATCCTCCACGGAGGAGAAACGATATTTAAGCAAATGCTCGACATATTTGCCGAGTACGTCGCATTCAATATTGACCGTATCGCCCGGCTGTTTGAAATAGAGCGCCGTCTCCGCCAGCGTGTGCGGAATGATGGATACGGCGAATTCTCCCTGCTCTGCCTGAATGAGCGTCAAGCTGATGCCGTCTATCGTAATCGAGCCTTTCGGGATCATATATTTAGCCATGTCGGGCCGCGCTGCCCTGAATTCGAACACGACCGCGTTATGCTCCGGCGTCCGGCGTACGATAGTGGCCATTCCGTCTACGTGTCCTTGCACAATGTGACCGCCGAAGCGGCCGTCCGCTGCCATTGCCCGCTCCAAATTGACGGGATCGCCCGGGCGCAAATCTTTGAGATTCGTATGCCGGAACGTTTGCGGCATGACGTCCGCCGCAAACGAAGAACGATTGAAGGAGGTAGCGGTCAGACAGACGCCGTTGACGGCGATGCTGTCTCCCGACTTCAAGCTCTCAAGCACGCTGCCCGCTTGGATGTGCAGCACCAGCGCTTCGCCGCGCTTGGTCACGGACTGAAGCCTTCCTATCTCTTCAACAAGCCCCGTGAACATCGTCCTCTGCCTCCTTACTGATCTCTGAAGCTTCCGCATTATCGGAAGATTTCCCGTTCGGATAGCCGCTAATGCAAATATTATCTCCTAGCGTCTCTACTTTTACTTGCTGCAGCCGATACGCATCCTGCATCCGTTCCACGCCGTTAAACGTGAAGTTCCCCGGCGCGAGGCTGCCGCCAGCAATAATCGGCGCATAGAACAAGACAACCTTGTCTATCAGTCCGGCTTCCAGCATCGCACCGTTCAACCGGCCACCGCCTTCAAGAAGCACGGAGCCAATCTCGCGCTGGCCGCACCATGTCATCATGTTCCGCAAATCCACCTGTCCGCCGCCTCCTGCCGCAACCACCTCGATTCCAAGCTTCTGCAGGGCAATCCGCTTCGCTTCATCCGCGTGCGAGGTCGTAAAAATGATCGTCGGCGCGAGTCCGTCCGTCACGACCTTGGCGTCTAATGGTATGCGCAGCCGGGAATCTACAATCAGGCGCATCGGGTGCAAGCCTGGAACAGCGAGCCGGGTCGTAAGCGATGGATTGTCTGCCAGCAGCGTACCGCTGCCGACCATAATCGCTTGGTGACGATGGCGCATCGCATGCACCCGTTCACGAGCTTCCGCATTGGATATCCATTTGCTGTCTCCCGTGAATGTCGCTATTTTGCCATCAAGCGTGCTGGCCGTTTTGAGCGTGACATATGGAAGACGGGTCGTAATATATTTGGCGAACATTTCAATCAGCTCGCGCCCCTGTTCCTCGAGAACACCGACGGTGACCTCGATTCCATGCTCGCGCAGCAATGCAATGCCTTTCCCCGCTACAGCCGGATTCGGATCTTGGCATGCGACGACGACGCGGCGCACGCCCGATTCCGCCAAGCGCAAGCTGCACGGAGGCGTCTTCCCATAATGGCTGCACGGCTCAAGCGTCACGTATGCTGTAGCCCCTCGGGCCAATTCCCCCGCCATATGGAGCGCATGCACTTCCGCATGGCCCTCGCCCCGCCGGAGGTGGGCGCCGAGTCCGACCACACGGCCTTCGGCCGCAATCACACAGCCGACCGCTGGGTTGATCTCCGTTTGCCCTAACGACCGTTCCGCCATATCGAGCGCCAACTGCATGTAGAATTCATCATTTATGACATCATGCACCGATTTCAAACCTCCTTTCCTGCAATTCTTCCCTAAGCGGGTTATTCGGGAACAAAAAAAACCCTCCGGTTCCTCCGAAGGGCTAGATCATATGAGCTTACAGGTATGTACTTCATTTCACAATAGGCGCAAAGCATAATGAGCAACGAATAATCAGCATTTGAAAAACAATACTTTCCCATAAAATTGTAAAATATGTGTTCAAAAAGGGCGCTTCTCTGCAAAGCACAAGTACTCGCAAGAAAGCGACTTCGGAAAGCCTCGCTCTTTTTGATCAACACCTGAAAAAGTATCGTATACCAATATAAACGTTGCACACATCTTCATGTGCGCTTCGAATTGTGAAAAAAAGAACTATAAAGAATCAAAAAAAATGATTCTTCTCCTGACGCCCCTTCTCCCATCCAGACTATACTGTCGGCTCTGGAGTTGCACCAGATCCACCGTGCGAACGTATTCGCCCGGGTCACGGACTGAGGACTTGCCGAAATTCGGTCATTGCCCATCACCGCCGGTCGGGAATTACACCCTGCCCTGAAGGTAAGTCAAAATATATGAAAGTGAAAAGCCTTGCGAATAGAAGTTTATCATTAGTCGCCGCAAAATGCAACCGGGCTCCCCGCGTCTGCAGGACGAACGGTTTGGCTGCCTGCATCCATTGGACATACTGCAACCTGCATGCCATTAGGCCGCCGAATCTGGACTATTGATGCATATCCCCAGCTCATGTTGAACTAGAACCAAGAACGGGATATCCTTATTTACAGTATGTATTTTAGCAAAGCGTCATTAATTAGGGCTTGTACGATTACTATCCGGGAGATGCAACGATGAACAATGGGCACATCTTAATCATTGAGGACGAAGTAAAAATAGCGCGCGTAATCAAGCTGGAGCTGGAGTATGAAGGCTACACCGTGGACATCGAACATTCCGGCACCGAGGGTCTCCGAAAATATAATGAAGGACAATGGGATCTCGTGCTGCTGGATGTGATGCTTCCCGGCCTTAACGGTCTCGAGGTGCTGCGCCGCATTCGGGCGGCTGAGGCTCTGACGCCGATCATTCTGCTTACGGCAAGAGACTCGGTGCCAGACAAAGTGAGCGGTCTTGACATGGGCGCGAACGATTACATTACGAAGCCCTTCCAGATCGAGGAGCTGCTTGCGCGAATCCGGGCCTGCCTTCGCATCCGGCAGCAGCTGCAGAAGGACGGCGGACAACAGGAGGGCTTGCTGGAAGTCGCCGATCTTGCGTTGAATGAGAAAGCTCGCACGGTTACACGCCAGCACGCGCCCATTGAGCTGACGGCTCGCGAATTCGATCTGCTTCTGTTCTTGATGAAGCATGCCAATCAAGTATTGAACCGGGAACAGATCGTAAGCCATGTGTGGGGTTATGATTTTGTGGGCGATACGAACGTGGTGGATGTTTACATCCGGTATTTGCGTAAAAAAATAGATTATGAATATAGTCCCCCGCTCATTCATACCGTGCGAGGCGTGGGATATGTGCTGAAGGAGTAGCTTCCCATGAATCTCAAACATAAGATTCAGTTGTTCTCGACAGTAGGGCTGTTAATCATCGTTCTTATCATAAACACATCGATCTATTTCCTCTTCAATCGCATGGTATCGAATGAAGAGCTGGAGCGGATCGCCCTGCGCACCCAAAGCATAGCCGAAGCCGTTAAGCCTTCCGAGCTCGCAATTCCGGCTGCCGAATTGCTGCGCGCATACTTGCCATCGTCCGGCATGATCCGCGTCATCAAGGAGGATGGGCGTCCTATCGTGACGGTAACGAAGGAAGCAGAATTCGCGGGTATGGCTCCCGTCTATAGGACCTTGCAGACGACAGAGATGTCCACATTTCAAGGCGCACTCCTTGCGAAGTCCTATTTCCCAATCATTTGGAGCGATGGCAGCATCGCCGCCCTTGAAGTGACGGAAAGTCTGGCATCGGCCCAACAAAATATGAGGCTCCTGCTCGTCGTCCTACTTGTGGCATCGCTCGTCGTGCTCATTCCTTCCTTCGTTGCCGGAAAAATGCTGAGCAATGTCATCCTGCGTCCGATACACTCTTTGAATGCGACCATGGCAGAGATTCAGCGCAACGGAGTATTTAAAAAGCTTAAGCTCAGCGGCAGCGCAAACGATGAATTGGTCCAACTGGGGAACACATTCAACGGCATGATTGACATTTTACAGAGCAACTTCGAGAAGCAGCAGCAATTCGTCTCTGACGCCTCCCATGAGTTGAAGACCCCGCTCACAGTCATCGAGAGCTATGCGCGCATGCTGAAACGTTGGGGGATGAACAAGCCGGAGGTGCTGGAAGAGTCCATCGATGCGATCTACTCCGAATCCGTCCGGATGAAGGAATTGGCGAATCAATTGCTCTCGCTCGCACGGCAGGATGTGGATCAGACTGTCGAGTTGGCTCAAGCCGACCTGCTGCAGATTGGCGAAGATGCGATTAGGATGATACAGGCGGCGCATGACCGTCCGATAACGCTGCACAGCGAAGCGCGCGAGATAGACGCTCTCGTCGATGAACGGATGATAAAGCAATTGATGTTCATCTTGCTGGATAACGCATTGAAATACAGCACGTCCCCGATCGAGCTGCATATGGGCCGCGATGATGATGCCGCGTTTTTTAGCGTCCATGATCGAGGGATTGGCATTCCGCAGGAAGATATTCCCTACATCTTCGATCGGTTCTACCGGGTGGACAAAGCCCGCAGCCGGGACACCGGCGGCACGGGTCTGGGCCTGTCGATTGCGAAGCAAATCGTCGCCGCGCACGCGGGAACGATTGACGTGAACAGTGTCGAAGGCGCAGGAACAAGCATCAAGGTGAGAATTCCGGTGAAGGCTGAGGGGGGAACAAAATGAATCGTAACAAGCGCATCGCACTCGGCGGGGTTATCGCGGCCGTCATCTTGATTGCCGGAATAGCCTGCTTTAGCTTTAACCGGCCCCCGACTCTGTTGTCCGAGCAAGAAATCAAAACAAAGGTCGAAGCCCTCTACCCCGGAAAAGTAACGAAGCTGGAATTGAGCGGCGATAAAGGACACGCTGTATACACCATGCTCTTGAAGTCATCGAACGGCGCCTATCATATCCAGGCCGACGCGGTGACAGGCAACATCGCGCATCTGGCAGCATCCTCCAGTAATGCCCCTGGCGGCGCCCCGCCCCAGGATTCTGATGCCGCTGCCAAGCCGGGTGTGACGGAAGACGAGGCGAAGCGCATTGCGCTGTCAAAAGCCAAGGGTGACGTTGCCGGAGTGAAAAAGAGCAAACGAGACGGCGCGGAAGTATATGTAGTCACCGTCCTCACCAAAAATGACGGCAAAGCGATCGTCGAAGTAAACGCGGACACCGGTAACGTCGTGTATATGTCGGAAGTCGAGCATGCCGGCGGCGCACCAGAAGGCACGCAAGCTGCCAAGCCCAAAATCAGCGCCGCGCAAGCCAAGCAAATCGCGCTCGCCAAAGTGAAAGGCGCGGTGCACTCGATTGAGCTGGAGGATGACGACGATACCCTTCTTTACGAAGTGGAGATTATTACGGGCAAAAAAGAGGAAGTAAAGATTGAAGTTGATGCGTATACAGGAGAGGTGCTGTCCATCTCATGGGAAGACTAAAGTGAGAGGTAATGTTACCTAGCTCAGACCGCCTAGCGCCAATGACATGCCGGGCTCGTGATTGTCTTTCTCATCAAATTTTAATCTTATTATCCTGTTCTTCTCATGTTGAGGTCCTATGATGGAGTTAGTTGAACAAGATTAGGAGGTCACCAACATGAAAAAAATCATCATCGCATCATTGGCGGGAGCTTTGGCGTTGGGAGGAGCGGCTGCCGTTGCGGCACAACCGTGGAACGCCAACGATGGAGGCAAATTACAGCCGCAGGCAAAAATAAGCATAGAACAAGCGAAAAAGCTTGCCCTGCAAGCACATGCAGGCACAATTAAGGAAATCGAGCTCGAGCTAAACAACGGCCGGCTCGTCTATGAACTCGATTATAACAACGATGAGACGGACGTTTACGTGGATGCCGAGTCCGGTAAGGTGTGGCAGCACCACGATGACGAGGACCACGACGATCATGCCGATTCCCATGCTGTCCCTGTCGGCACGCAAGTGAAGATCGACAAGGAGCAAGCAAAACGAATCGCGCTCGCCAAGGTAGCCGGTACGGTGAAGGAAGTCGAACTGGACGAAGACGACGGCAGCTATGTATACGAGGTGGATATACGGACAGGCAAGGGGAAGGAAGCCCAAGTCGATGTTTCTGCCACGACAGGAACCGTATTGAAAGTGGAATGGGACGATTAAAACAGGACATTCTAGTCATTCCGGGAGGGGCACACTGCCCCTCCCTTGGAATATTACGCTTGCGAAAATATACCTTCCGGAACGGAGCGGACATCGAGATGTTCCAGCTGCCGTTCTATAAAAGGCGCATCTCTGATAGGGTGCAAACGGGATTAATCAAGCTGTCTTAAAATATTTTGTAAGTGGCGTAATGAGAATGGGAGGTTATCTATTCGGAGTATTAGAATAAATGCTGCATAAGTAGTTCATAAAATGCTTGAATAATAAGTGCGATTGTTATAATTGCGAGCTCAAGCGCTCACTTCTCGCCTCTTTCCCATTACGGTGAAAACAGTGAAGGTCGATACCCTCCGGTACGGCTCATCTTGAATCCCTGTAAACCATGTTGCCTTACGCACTATGAGTGCTTTGCTGCTTCCTGTTCAAAATGCTTCTTATACTTCATCACTTTTTTCGTATAAGAGCTGTCGATCGTGCCTTTGTTGTCAATCCATCGCTCCGAGCCTGCCCGGCCGCGATTATATGCGAGCAGCATCGCTTTCTCCAGCTTTTCGCCCTGATACGTATCTTCCCAATATTCCCTGCATTCAATCAGCTCTTCAATGCCAAGCCGGATATTGTGATCCGGATTGAACACATCCAGATTGCTGACGCGAATTTCCTTCGCCAATCTGCCGACGTTCCGTGAATTCATCTGCACCAAGCCGTAATCGGTCGTACCGTTATCATTATGATAGACGGTTTTGGCATCGAAGTTGCTTTCTGCTTTGATGAGCGCCAGGAACGTGTAATAGTTGATGCCTTCCGCGCGCGTTTCCTTCCAGATCATATCCAGAACTTCATCGGACAAGGTGACGGATGGGATATTCGGGCGTCGGTTATCGCTCACACCGAGGACGGATACTTCTTTCTTTTTTATCTGTTCCGCCTTGACCCCTTTGCTAGCTTGTACGACTGCAGATCTGTCTTTAACGAACGAACGAGAAAAATCGACGACAATCGCTTTGCTTGCCCTCCATTTTTCCAACAACAACGCTACCTTGTTCGTTTCTTCCCGAGCCGGGGGCGTAATCAACACCAATGCGCTCAAGATAGAGAGAACTATTTTAGCCATATCCAACTCCTTATCATGTTCTCCAGAATATATCAGGCTAGTCCATCCAGAGGAGATTCTGCCGAACACATGTTTACATTAAACCATATATTTGCGCGTAAAACACGCCTTTACATCAATTACCACAGTTATTACAGCAAATTTCCATGGATTCTCATTCGTTTTCAATACATATATTCACAGTTTTATAGCGCAGCATTTGGAAGATTGGCTTCTTCCATGCGATTGAATAGAGAGCCCAGCAGTCTGTATTGGGAAGCGGTTAACACAAAGTCTGACTGCATATCATGCGCCTTTTCGAAGCACAGGCAGATGAATTGATGCAACGCAGACGCTTGTTCCGGATCCAATGACATGCAGAAAACATTCACGTTCGTGTCGATACCGGTATCGTTCATCGCATTGGCTCCACTATGAAGGATTGGACCAATCGTATTGGGCCATATATTGTTTTTTTCGTTGATAGTCTGTCTCTGCTCCGACATACTTCTCGGCATCATATAAAAAATGCTGAAATTGGAACATCCGATCTTCGACTACTCCGCCGGCCTTGGGTCTCCCATATTCATCGGACTGCAATTCTTTCGTTTTGACCAATTTGGTGCGTCCTTCCTCTTCCACCTGATGCCATTTGTATTGAGGAATCAAGACGCGAATAATAGTTTTCTCATAATGCGGGACCATATGAAGCACCTCTTCATTTTTAATATTATGCATATTTTATTTTTATAATGGCAGAAAGAAGCTTCTAGCAGCCTCTCACCATGTTGCGCGCACGATTTTACTGAGCGAATTATACCATTCGTCAGTTGCGCATATATTGTATACTTTGGCGGCAGACAGCTCACCGCGAACTATTTTTTGATCCAGCTTCGCCACTTCCCACCGTGAACACTTTTTGCGGAAAAGCTTTTCCAAGGCCATTGTGCGATTTTTATAATAATCATGCATAAACTCAATTTCGGAATAGGCTGCGCGCTGCCAACCAATATAAGCGTCTGTCGCATCCTCCAACGCATCCGTATCTCCATGAAAAAAACGATGCCAATCGTCGACATCCTGTTCGGATTGGACAGCTTCCTCGATTGCGCGAAACGTATGTTCTTCCGTACGGAGGCCGCAAGCTTCAATTAACCACAATAAAAAACGATCTCGCTTGCTCCCCCAGTCTTCTTTTACTACCCAACATGCCGCCATTCTAGAGCCCCCTCTTTCTGCTGTAAGTGCGTGTTCAAAAAGTCTTTTGGAACAGCCTCTATACTCATAGTATAAGGGTGGATTCCCGTGGTGGATTACAGCAACCTGTTTATTATCGCCACATTTTTTTAAAATATTTTTATACTTTTTTCTTCAGCCCTGCTTTTCGTTCCATTGATATAGCGCTTGCAGCGTCGGCAGGTTCAAAAATTCTTTTCGAATGCGGTACCCGCTCTGCTCTGACTCTTCATTGAACTGCTGCGCAATCCGCTTATATTCGCTTCGTTCGAACCGCTCGAACTGCGCGTATAAATGGTTGGCCATGGCCAGCATGCCCGAATAACGGATATTCATGGGCGTGAAGCCAGGTTCCTTGATTTCCTTGGCAATGTTGGATAATCTGCGATGAATGATATTTTTTTCCGCCTCATTAAAATGCTCTGTTCTCGTATGGGAAGATTTGATGACATAATTATTGTCGACCAGCCATGCGGTCGGAGCTTTGATGTCGATGCTTGGATTTCCGTTTTTCTTCTCGTATTCACTTTCCCGCAGCGCCTTCACGCATAGATCAATGCATTGCTCGCTAACGGCAATCATCCTGCGGTTGCCTTTATCGTCCAGCAGCGTCAGCTGCTTGTTCTCCACATCCACATCTTCATTCTTTAAATTAAGCAGCTCGCTATTCGCTACTCCCCGAACGCCATTGAACAACAAGCTGACAATGACGGCATCCTGAGCATTGACGCATTTTAAAATAATGGTATCGATTTCATGCTCTGTCCAATATTTCTTAATCCCTTTGATGACGAACTGCTCTTTCCACTCTTGCGCCACCCCATCCAACGGATTGAGACCGCATGCCAGACCTTCTTCTATCGCCCAATCGATATATTTCGATATCCATGTCACGTTGGCTCGGCTTGAATATTCCGTCTTGGGCAAGTATAAGTAGAACAGGCGTCTCAGCTGCTCGCGATTAAAGTCATACAAATCTTTGTCCAGATCATGCTCGATCGTTTGAGACACTTTAAACAGCCTGGCTATAATTTTCTGGGTCCCTGCGGCGTACGCCTGCATGAATCTGCGCTTCGCTTCTTCATTGTAAAATTTATTTTCATACACGATATTGGCCATTGCTCCACACCCCCTGCAAGCTGGATTTACATCAACTCATCAACCTTTTGCTCAAAAAACTGCTTGATTTGACGCTTTATTTTGTTGGAATTTACTTTTCCTTGCGCCGACATGACCTGCGCGCCGATGCTCTCAGCCATATAATGCTTGACGAGCGTCTTGTCGAACCGGTTGACCGTATTGATCTGTCCAAGCAGAAATTGCGCCTCGCTCAGCGGATAATATTTAATCGCTACGTTCATGAACCCTTCATAATCCGGTTCTTCCTCCAGCACGTTCAATATCGCTTGGACGCGGTGCATCCCATCGATCAGATTGACGGTCGTTCCTTCATAAATGGTTAAACTGCCATCCTCATATGCGATCTGATCATGGCCATCAACCAATATATTAATAAGCAGGGTATCCGCCTTATATTTCCCTTCCAGCATCAGGCGAGTAATATTTTTTACGCTTTTCAAATTGATATCCGCTTTTTCGGATACGGTGCCATCCTTCATCATTTTCTTCTTCGACAGCCGCTGCGCCTGCAGGTTATACGTAATCACCTTGGAGTTCCATAATCGTTGAATCTCTTGGTACGAGAGCATTGTGACAAAGTCTCTTCCCGACGGAGCCGCGAGCACCCCTTCCATCGTATAGGGCAACGTTATGTCATCATTACTCTGGCGCATATATTTAGCAGCTTTAGTTAATTCACTCTTCTTGTAAAATCGAGCGGGAGCAGCCTGTTCGTAGCCGGTTACTTCGTACACGACCCGCATAAGCACACATAATTCCACTTCTGACAAGCTATGAATGACTTCATGCTTCGCCAAAATTTCAATGAACAAGCTTCTGGGAAAGCGATGTCTTTGTACTAATATGTTATCAATCTCTCTTTGTTGTTCTTTATTTTTAATAATGTCTGCAAATAAGGAAGGCAGCGCATCGAAAAGCTCCACTGTCATGTATTCCTTCTCCCCTCAGGTCCACACTCTTCGTGGATATAATAGCATACGCTCATATAAGTGAGAACGATATATTTTCAAACGGGAACATATGTTTGTATTTCGTGAAGTTATGCTGTAAAATGATTGTACGAAACGACTCCAGGAGGAGATTGAACATGGAAGAAAAATATGTAACGTACGATGTCAATAACGAGAGCTTAAAGGATTCATTCTATCAACTATTCCAGCAGCTGGACTATTCCTTGCAGTATGGCGGCGAACGCGCGGCATGGTGTGAAGAGGCGCTCCGCAGCCAGCCATGGCTCCAGAGCTATATTCTAACCGCCCCCTTTTCCCGCAAGCATATAAAAACAAATCATGATCATTTATCTGAACACGATGCATTCTCTGAGTACATAACGAAGCTGGCTGACTATATTTTGTTTGCCGATTTCCAGGACGAGCAGCACGAACAGCAGGTGCTTTCCGGCACATGCAATAACATAAAAGATGAATATCCTACGCTATCCAACCATAAAAAAACGACCAATACATATAGAGAAGCGTTCGCATTCGAGAATGTTCCCGAATCGAGACTGGCACTCCATGAGCAAAGCATGAAAGAAATGTTGATGAAACGGAAGTCCGAAAAAAGACAGCAGGAAGATCGGAAGGTAACAAAAAAGGAAATCGAGCAATATGCGCCGCTCCAGCACATCATGGTCAATATTGATCATTTGGAGCAGCAGCTGCAGGCGGCAGCGAACGATAAACAGCCATTGAACGAGATTAAAGCGCGGAAATGGAGAAAGCTGCTCGGTGAACTGAAGTACGAGCTATTTATTGTCAGAGAACAGCTGCGCGGCGTTTTTTCATTCGGCTCAAGCGGCTCCCCCGTCTATGTGTGGGATGAAGATACCGGTTATTTTGACGAAGACCGTTATATTTCCGTAAGCGAGAATCACATTGATCTTAAAAAGGGCGAACATATGGAAGGCATCATGCTTCATTATTTCGAATTGAGCTCCAAATATTTCGGCCGCGTAGATGAAGACTTGCATGAGATTCTAAGAGAATTCAAGGAATTAGCTGCCACTGCGAGCTTAAAGCCAAAGGAAAGAGATGTTCTGAACATCCTGCTGCAGCAAGATGGCGCATATCGAATGGACATGTCCTACATCGATCAGGAAAAGACAAATGACATTTTAACGGATGACAAGCTGACCGATCATGAAAAGCGGTGTAAAATGATGACCTTCACGATAAATCCGAAGACGGAAATCATCAGACGCGCCACCGAGCATGTGCAGCACACCTATTCCCATAAAGCCAATATGCGGCAGGTCAAACGAATGGTGAAAAGCATATCTGACAAGCTTTCGAAAACCTATTGCGTCTCGCATAACATCTACATAAAAGAACGCATCCCGAAACATTTTTGAACGAAAGTGGTCAATTTTCCTCCAATGCCTCTATATATAGGTGAGAGGATGAGAGAGAAGCAGCAAACGGTTATTAAAAATAAAAAATGCATAAAAATATTTCTTCTGAAAGGAGTGGTGCGCAATGAACTTGATTGTATAAAAATGACTGCTATGACTATGAGCTATGAATTACATAATAAGCATTCATTGAGGGATCGGCATGCATATGAACCGGCTGGAAGCTTTTCTCGGAAGACCCGTGTCATTGGATAATGGAATTCGCCTCTACTCTCCTCTAATTGATGACATTGCCGAGATCGGCGAGCATAATTATTACATTTATCTTCTGTTTTGCTCTTTTGATAAAGAGAAAATTTTCAAAGATGTGTTCCGCATCGATGATGACCGATATTCTCTGATCGAATCTGCTGATGACTATGAATTGTTGACGCTTGAAGAGACAACGAAGACCTATCTGTGCAAGGCCCTATCCTTCTTTATACAGGATGACGTGCAGTTCGATGGCGCAACGCGGCAATTTGTTGTTGATGGCAAGCCATTTGTTACGAAGGAAAATTACCGCTTCTGTTCCCGTGTCATCCAAGAGCTGAATGGTCAGATCAGCGAAGCCAAAGCCGAATTAAAACCAAAAAATAATAAAGCTAAAATCATGTTCGAGAAGTTGAAACGGGCCAGAAGCAAATACAATGATGCGGAGCAAAATGCCTTGGAGCTGAAAGACATTTTGTCCATCCTCTGCAGTGCGGAGGGCAACGATATCAACGTATTTAATGTCGGCAAGCTGACTGTATATCAAGCGTATGAGCAGTTTGAACGAATCGGTCTGAAGGAAAGCCACAACCGAATGCTGCCCGTCTGGGCGAATGGCTACATGAAGGAAACGGATCAATTGCCTGAATGGATCGTAAAAAGCAAATTATAGTTTTGATATGAAAACAGATATTTTAGGAGGATTTATGTTATGACATTAGGAAAATATGGTTCCCGCGAAATTTTGGATACGCAAATTATGGATTACGCTACGAATACGCCGATCTTATATATGGACTACGCTACGTCCGCGCAAAATGAATGGACGGGTGAAACGGTATACGCTCGCGGCGGCAGCGGCAACCCGCGCCGGATTGCCTGGAATGGCGATAAAGGCGCAACGCTTACGCTGGAGACTCAGATCTTTACGATGCAGCATCTCGCCTTGCTCGCAGGCGATGAAATTACGAATGGCCCGCAAAGCATCTACAAGCGAGAAATCGTGCGTGTGGAAAGCGACGGCTCGGACGGCAAGAAAATCAAGCTCAGCAAAACTCCGGTGGGCGGAGATAAAGCAGTTAGTGTATTCGAGTTCACGAATGGCGTGACAGGCGCTCCTCAGGACGTGGCATCGGTTAGCGCCGCCGAGGTGAAGCTGGCTGACAAGGCAACCGTTGCCATCGGTCAAGAAGTAGAAGTGTATTACCAATTTCAAGCGGCGTCCGCCCATAAATTGTCCTTCAACGCGAAGTCGTTCCCGAAATACGTGAAAATCGTCGGCGACACGCTCTATGCGGACGAAGTGAGCGGCGAAATGGTTCCGATGCAGATGACTTATTACAAGGCGAAGCTGCAGCCGAACTTCACGCTGACGATGAGCCCTACCGGCGATCCAAGCTCGCTGTCGCTCGTGTTCGATATTTTCCCTGCGAAGGTCAATGGCGTGGACACGCTGGCGGACATGGTCATTTACGAGGATTAATCGGCACTGCGGCTTCAGGAGGCAGCTCGACTGGAGCGGCCTGAAAGGCGACGCGTTGGAGCAGCCCAAGAGGTGGAACTGCTGGAGCGGCCTAAGAGGCGGATTCATTGGAGCAGCCTAGAAGGCGGCCCGTTGGAGCAGTCCAGGAGACGGATCCACTGGAAAATGTGCAGCAGAAAGTTGGGTTCTCGCGGCTAAGCGGCCTGTTGAGTGGATTTGATCCAATAGATTTGGCTACCTAGCAGCGAAAATTGCGCAATAAATGCAAAAGCATTAAATCGCATTGGACATATTCCAATCGAGCTTAATCTTAAGCGGTCTCCATCCTGCCTTCACTGCACAGAATCCAATGGATGTCGCATTGGGGGGAAAGATTGGAGGCGTTCGTTCCGCTCCCGTCCCAGCTGAATCCGTTTCGCTTTTATTTAGGGGAGTAACCATACTCCCCTATTTCATTTTAATAAGGAGGAAAACCGACATGACACAACTCAAAAACCTCACCTTAACCCAGGTAAAAAAAGAAACCAATGAAAAATACAAACCTAAAAAGCAAGTCGTGTTCGACAACAAAACGAAGGTCGATGTCGAGACCGTATTTCGCCCCTCACGGAAAAACAAGCTCAAAGCAGAGCTATTGCACATCTTGACCGAGGCATTGACGGCCAACCAGCCTTTTGACGCCGGCCTGATTTTGGGCATCGAAACGATGCTGGCGATCAAGTACTTCACGTCGCTGAAGACAGATGCCGCGACCTTCGGCCAATATATGGAGATGCTCCATCTGCTCAATGATGGCGGCTATACCGAACCGATTTTGGATGCGTTTGACGCGGATGAGCTGCACAAGCTGTTCGAGGAATTGGATGCCGCTCTCGGCGTATTCAACCAAGCGATCGATCGGGAGCTTGAAAAATGGAACAGCGAATACGCAGACACGGAAAAACATACAGAGACCGCTTAGTAAAGGAGTGAACGTTCATGCCTAAATATGAATTGTCGGACAACATCGTCAGCAACATTTTGCAATTTCTGAACCGGACGCCGGTCGAGGGCTTCGCGCAGCAGGATGCGATGTATGAAATCCGCTACCTGCTCTCCCACCCCATCGCGGAGGAGCAAAACACCCAAGAAAGTGAATGAGCATACTGCCGAATGCGCATGCGCTCATCATGAAGGAAAGGAGTGGAAGCCATGAAAAACGATGTAACCCTGCTGACCGGTTCCTTGAATATTACGAAGACCGTTGAAGAGATCAATAAGGCAATCAAAAAGATCGAGAAGCATCCCAAGCTTAGCAAAGTAAAACTAAGTGTTGATTTTGATCAGAAGTATACGAAAAGTGTAAATGTAATGCTTTCATCCGGGCAACAGATAATAAAACAATATGAGCTGCAAAAGAAACTCATTGAAGAAATCATAGCCAAAAATTTCTCGCTTGGTGAGGCAATCAATAAAGTCACACAAAGAATACGCGCAAGTATAGACAGCTCTGTTCAAGCCACAAAACATATAAATGATAGAAAAACAGCAATCCTCCAAGAAAGCGATGCTATCCTAACCCTAATTCGTAATATGGAGAGGTTCGAAGAAAAGCAACAAGATTTAATTCGTGTACAGTCGGCCAACGAAATGGGGAGTAACGAAGCAACTACAACGAGTGTTGAATCCGCAGCCCACACGAAGGCAAGCCCTGTATCCAATCCGTTTGTAAAAACAGCCAGCGATTTTTTTAACGGCTTGGGAACTGATGCTGCAAAAAGACTTTTTGATGATTCTATGGTCAAAGCATTTGCTGATGCTGGGAGAAACATAAGGGCACTCTCGTTTTTTACTGAACTTTATACCAACTCAACTCTTAAAGCAAAAATAGCTCTAATTGGATTACAATCTGTTCTAAGCATTGGGTTATCAACTGCTATTGGCTTAGCAGTGAGTGGTCTAACCTCTTTATACAATAAATACGAAGAAGAAAAACAGAAGCAAATCGAATTAGAAAAACAAACGAGACAGACCACCAAGTTATGGACAGCCCATAAAGACGAAATTTTAGAGCTTGTCAATACCTACAATTCTCTTCAAGCTGTAACCAACAATGGGCAAGTGTTCGCCAATTATGAACAGGAACAGTCTTATTTGACTGTAATTGAGCGATTGTCCACTCTAATGCCGGGTCTAGTAGCATCCATTGATGATAAAGGTCAAAAGCATTTAAAAAATACAGATGCCATTGAAAGAGAAATTGAAGGAACAGAAAAATTATCCAAGGCTCAATTGCAGTTAAATGTTAATTCTGCAAAAGACAGATATCGTAACATTATTGATGAAATCTCGTCATTTAATGATGAGATCGACAGTATACGCAGTCAACAAGGCTCGTTTAATTCCCAAAAAATTAAACTTTTAGCGGATAGTAGTAATAACAAAGAACTTTACACTGAAATACAACGCCAAATAAATGTTGAAAGTAATCAACTAGAAGTACAGTCAGTAGATATACAAAACAAAATTGCTAACAGGTACAGCCAATTAAGAGATGAGATTGCATCAACTATTGAAGACAGTTTACAACTAAAAAATATCAGCATCAAACCAGAATCGTTAAAAGAACTCCGCAATCTCATTGATTCATTTGATTCAGATTTTTTAAAAGATTCCGGTAGTGTTGACGAGTTGACTAAGAGCCTTTCTTCCTTGGCAAATATTATGTCGGACGGTATTACTTCCCCTGAAGAAGTAGAGAGATTCAACCAAATCAAAGATTTGTACAAATTATCCGATGTGCAATTACAAAATCTTACAGACACCTTTGATGCTGCCAAAGTTAAGGCGAAAGAGCAAGCTGAGAGTGTGGAACGAAACGCCAAAACTATGGAGCAACTTGCTGGTGAAATAAATAAGACAGTATCTTCAATGAATACTTTATCGGATGCATACTGGAAAATAAATCAAGGCGAGCAGTTGTCTGCTAATACAATCCTTCAGTTAATTAAAGATTACCCTCAACTAGCGCAACATCTTGCAGAAACAAATGATTTAACTTTTAAAAGGGGAGATTTACTAAAAGAGGTTGCCGATGCAAATCGAAAGCTCATGCTTCAAGAGCTTGAGAATGAAGAGAAAAGTGTTCGAAGCTCATGGAATCAGCTCGAATCCAAAAGAAAAATGTATGAGCAGTTCTACAATCAAATCGGCGCTATCACTCCTCATGCTGAACAGTTAGGCAGCATGATATTTGGGGAAGAAGCTAAGGCTAAGCACGCAGAATTGAAAAAGAGGCTCGAACAAATTGCGGCTTCAAAAAAAGTGCTGAGTAAACCAATTGACTTCTTCTTTTCAAGCAGCGCTCCTACTGGTAAAACCCCAAGCTCGACAAGTGGCTCTAAAGAAAAAGCTCCTTATGTTCCTAACTTAAAGTTGAACAAGTTTGAGGAAGAGGTTGAAAAAGCCAACAAAGCTTTAGAGTTAAATAACCAAGCCATTCAAGAAGGTATCGCTTCTGGTAAAGAGTATGACAACTTACTAGAGAAGAGAATTGAAAAATATCATAACCTAATCCAAGCCCTTGAGAATTTAAAGAAATCTCAGGTGAATGATAGGTCATTACTAGAGAAAAAACTAACTAAAGTTGGACTAGTCAAGAATGGTGAAGTTATCGATAATGTCACCGAAAAACTGGGTTCAATGGCTAAAAACGAATATACAACTAAAGGAACGGGAAAAAATAAAAGGTCAAATCTGACCTACGGATATTCAGTTAATCAACTAGAAAAGTTCGTAGAAGAATTCCTTTCCTTAACGAAAAAACTTGATGATACTGATGTAAAACTAAATGGGTCTGTCATAAACCTTGCTGAATCCTACAAGGATAATTTGGAACGTCTTCAGAACACCAGCGAAAATAAACAAGCCAAGTCCAAGCATAAAATTGCCATGCTGGGTGAAATCAACACCACGGAAGAAAAAGAGCTGTTGGCTACGTATACGGAAGAGATTGTCCAGAACATCGTCAACGAACGAAAGCAAATCAATGATGAAATCTATAAAACCCAGCAATTTATCCGAAGCGGCAAGTCTACGGACGCCCAGAAACGGGCTGCGGAAATATACCTCAAGACTTTGCTGGATGCTCAAAACAATAAGTATGAAGAGGTAGTCACTCAATCCGAGGACCTCGGGAAAAAACAAGCGGACGCCCTTATCTCCGGGTTCGAGGATCAGATGAAAGAGCTGGAATTCCAGAAAAGCCTGTTGGGCTCATTGGACACGCTCGAGAAGCAGCAAGCGGCCACAGACATCGACAAGGCCATTGCTTCCGTTTACGCCCAAGCTGCACAATCCATTGAATCGCAAACCGCGGAATTGACACGGAAACTAAATCAGAGCCAATCCATCGCGGAAAAGAGCCTCACCCAAGCCAAGCTTGATGCTCTCAATGAATATCAGCGCACCGTATTGAAGCAAATTGCCGATATGAACAATGCGGAAGCGAAAGCCAGATCCGATCGGGCTGACAGCATCATCGAGAATTACAAGAAAATGCTCCAGAAGGAAAAAGAACTTCGCGAGCAAGCAATCGAAGAAGAAATACGCGGCGAGAACGAGCGCCATAACAATAAAGTCAAACATTTGGATGACGAGCTGAAACGATACGAAGACATCATCAACGCTCGGCTCAAGTCGCTGGATCGGGCCAATGCGGAAGAGGATTACGAAGCGCAGTTAAATAAACTGATGAAGGAGCGGCAGGACATTGCTGACAAGATCAGTGTGCTGGCGCTGGACAATTCCTTTGAAGCAAAAGCAAAGCGAAAAGCGCTGCAGGAGCAGCTCGATTCCAAAAATGAAGAAATCGACAAGTTCAAGCTCGATCGCGAGCGCGAGCTCGTCAAAGAAGGCCTCTCCGATCAGCTTGAAGACCGGAGAAAAACAATCGAGAAAGAAAGAGAGCTCGAGGATAAGCAGCACGAGGACGCGCTCGACAAGCTCGATAAAGAGAAGCGCAAAATCGAACGACATTACAAGCAAATCCTGGAAGACGAGAAATGCTTCTATGACCTGAAGCAGTCCCTGCTCAATGAAGACAAAGCCGCCGTAAATACGGCCTTGAACGAGATACAATTAAAATACGATTCGTTCTTTGCTCATCTCGAAGAGCAAAGCAAGCGGTTCGGCACGAAAATAGCCGACAACATCAGATACGGCTTTGAGCAGGACTACACCAATACGCAGGAGTATCGCGACACTATCGGTTCATCCGGCAAAGCGCCTTCCGGCAGCTCCACTGTGCCGGGACAAGCAGGCGGAGGCAAGCAGAACGAAGATGCCGAGAAGCAAAGAAGCTGGAAGGAGTACCTTGCCAACAAGCAGCGAGCCGAATCCTTGACCAGACAAGTAATCCAACTGCAACGAACCAATCCCAATTCGATTGACATCATTCATATCAAGGAAGAAATCAACAAGCTGCGCAGCATAAACGATTCCTATCGCAAATTATACAATTTCCCGGATAAATCCTATGACGAGTTGAAAAATATAAAGCCGTTCTCCGCGAAGTCAGGCGGCATGACTCCCCCATGGGGTGGAAATGGCGGCAAATTCCTGCTCGCCCACGAGAAAGAGATCGTGCTGAATCAATCCGATTCCTTCAACTTGCTGAAGGTGGTCGATATTACCCGGAACATCGTCGATTCCATCCGGAACATGAAGCTGCCCAGCTTCACGCAGCAGCAGAATACAACGCATGCCGGCACGACGATTCAGAATTTGCACGTAGCCATTACGGGAGCCTTCGGGCCAAAAGACGGCGGCGACATGGCGGCTTCCTTAATTAACGGCCTCAAAGCGCGCGGCGTCAATATTTAGGGGGTGACATCCATTGACAATCCGATCTTCCGAATCCTTCTCCTATGCCGGAATCAAATGCAGCGATTACGGCATCGTGAACGTAAACATCAACTCGGGTATGCTGGAAGAGCCTTTCGCGGCCCCGCGCACGCTGCAAGAGGTCAGCATCGGCGGGCGCGGCAAGCCTTATTTCCAAGGCATTGCGAAAGACCCGCTCAAATTTCAAGTCTCATTCGCCTTTGAACAGACGTGGAATACGCGGCAAATCCGCGAGATAGCCAGATGGCTGACGGAACAGGACTATTACAAGGAGCTGATCTTCTCCAGCGACCCCGAGCGCGTCTTCTATGCCCTGGCAGTCGACGAGCCTACACTGGTTCATAACGCGCTGTCGCAAGGCTATGTCAATCTCACGTTCCGCTGCGATTCGCCCTATTCCTACTCCCCTGTCTATTCATCCCCTTGGTATGAATGGCAAGATACCCGTCTCGACCATCGCATCAGCAATTTCTCCGCAGGCACGAAGCCAGGCCTGGCCGAGGATGCCTCCGGGCAGCTCGTGCTGGACTCCAAGGTGCCGCGATGGAGCGACTACTCCGGCGCAGCCTGGCCGGATATTACATAAGAAAGGAGCACCACATGTCACAACGAACGAAAAAACTAAAGCTGCACATCCCGGAATATACGGATGAAATCTATCAAACGATTCAAGAGCTCGGCGAGAACTTTTCCGCTTTGGATGAAGCATCCAAAGACGACGCCCCCTCCCCGCCTGTAGAAGGCTTGTGGAAGCAGAGCGACATCATATGGAACTCGAAGCCCGCCATCGGCGAGTATGCCGGCTGGGTCAATACGCGAACGGGACGTACGGCTCCCGCGTGGACGGCACTGACCTCCTATCGCAATGGAGACTGCATCATTCCGCCCGAAGACAACGGCCACGTTTACATTTGCATCCAGGCAGGCCATTCCGGAGTGACGGAGCCCGTCTTCCCGAGCTCGGCGGAGCGGGAAGTTCAAGACACACGCGGCGCTTCCGCTTGGCAGCGCTCCAAGCTCTATTTCAAACACGATATCGTATTCCCGACCGTTGACAACGGCCGTTTTTATGTATGCATCACCGAAGGCGAGGCCGGGGCGTCCGAACCGGACTGGAGCTTGACGAGCGGCACGAGCATCTACGATAACACCGTGGTATGGCTGGGATATCGCATTGCCAAATGGAAGGAAAGCGGAATATCCGCGCTTTTCAGACCGTTTGGCAAAATTGAATAGAGGTGTGAACGATGGCGAATTGGCTTTCTTTGAGCAACCTGTCAGGCGTCTACACATCTCCCCCAATCCCTGTTTCCTTGCATGGAGACGGCGCCCTGACGCGGATGACGTGGAAGAGCGATGCTCCTGGCAACAGCAAGGTCCATGTGCAGACCTCCCTCTCGGCGGATCAAGGCGATTCGTGGACTGATTGGAAGCCGTGCGTCAATGGCGGCAGCATTCCGGACGCCGAGATTGACACGCCGCTGCACGATATGCTGCTCCGGTTCCGGGTCATGCTGCAGTCTGATCGATACTCGGTCTCCCCTGCCTTCCGCGAACTCTCCCTGCATTTCGAGCCCGTTGCCGTATTCGACAACAAAGGCGATCTGAATTGCAAGCCGGAGATATGGATAACGAAGCAAGGACAAGGCGAATTTGCCGTGGTCAACACGTCGCAAGGCAACGCCGAGTTCCGCTTTGCGGATTTGCTTGATCAGGAAACGGTATATGTCAACAGCGAGCAGGAGCATATCGATACGAGCTTGGCCGCCACCTATCGGTACGGCAGCTTCAATGACAACTATTTGGACCTTCCCCCCGGCAAAAATGTGCTTAAAATCCGCGGGAACGCCAACTTCCAATTCCGATATCAATTCCAACGCATTCAATAAGGAGGTGAACCGATGTTAGGAGATATTGATTTCTTGAAAAAACCGATCAAACCGCAGCTGTTCTTGGTGAAGCCGAACGGAGAGACGATAAGCAAGCTGAACGAGGCCTACGATATTAACCAATCCATCCTGTTGTCGTCCGTCAATGAACTCTCGTTCAAGCTCCCCTATCGAATCGACATCAATCATAGGCTCGCGAACAACAAAAATATCGCCCTGCTGAAGGAACGCTATCATGTCCAAGTCGTGTTGGGCGAACATACAGAGCGCTATATGATTGATTCGACGAACGAGAACGGCGACGGCGAGACTGCTTACAAAGAAATACATGGCTACGCCCTTCCTTATGAGCTGCGCGACAAGCTGATTCGCGATTACGCCGTGGAATCGGTCCATGCCGAGCAAGTGCTGCGCGACGTGCTGTCCAATACGGTCTGGACCATCGACTATTTGGATGCGGACTTCAAGCTTACTTATCGCGCGTTCGATTTCGGCAATACAACGGTGCTGGATGCCGTCTATCAGGTCGCAGAGACGTACAATGCCATTGTGAGGTGGGATACGAACCGGCGAACCGTATCCATGATGAAGCCCGAACGGTTCGGCGTGAACAAAGGGCTGCGATTTTCGTACGGCAAATATTTGAAGTCGCTCGGCAAGGAGTCCAGAGCGGACGAAATGGTAACCCGCCTGAAAGCATTTGGCCAGGATGGACTGACCATCCACAAGGTGAATCCGACCGGGCAAAATTACATCGAGAACTTCAGCTATTTCATGTATCCATTTGAACGGGACGCCAGCAACACGGTCATCCGCTCAAGCGACTATATGAGCGATTCGCTCTGCCATGCCCTGCTTGACTACGAAGAACGGATCGAGGCCAGAGAAGAGGAATTCGGCAAGCAGCTCGCCGCCCGTAAGCGCTTGGAAGAGAGCCTGACACAGAAGGAAGTCGAGCTGCACTTGCTGCAAAACAACGAAGCCGTCATCACCAACACGATGCTTGCGCAGCAGTTCGACGGCAAAATGTTTTTCGAGACATATATTCACGATTCCACCAGCTCGCGCAGCTTCCCCGTGAAGGACATCTATCCTTACGCGGTGCTATGCAAAGTAAGCCCTGCCGCTGGCGTCCAGGTTACGCTTAATGGAGCCGCCAAGCCCGTCCAATCGGGCGCGTGGGTGCTGCTCGGCAAGGTGCAGCGGGCGGAGAACGTTGCCGTGGAAGTGCGCGGCGGATCGAATGTTGACGTGTTTTTGCAGGTGGCCAACATTTCGCTGGAGGAATTCGAAGCGGGCAACAACGAGCAGGAGCTTATCGACAAGTTCAGTCTGGATCACAAGCACATGCAGATGAAAGCCGTCGAAATCGAGCTGGCGAATCTGACGCATGAATTAGAGCAAGTGCACCAGGCGATTGCCGAATTGCAGCAGGACTTCTCCCCCGCGCGCAACTTTACGGACGATCAGCTGCTGGAGCTGAATTACTACGTCATAGAGAAAGAGTTTGCGGACGACAAATATGTCGAGGAAGAAGACCTCTATCAGGCGGCCGAGAGCAAGTTCAAAGAACTGCAGCTCCCGCAAACCCAGTTCAGCATCGACATCATTCATTTTCTCGATATCGTGGAAGAGCAGCGGAATTGGGACAAGCTGGTCATCGGCGACTATGTTCAGATTGCTTACGAACTGCTTGACATCAAAATAGAAGCGCGAATTTCCGAAATCCGCTACGATTACGAAAATTCGAGCATCCAGCTTACGATCAGCAACGCCAAGGACTTGACGAATGACCGGAAGAAGCTGGAGAAATTTATTTATGACAGCAAAAACACCTCCGTTACCGTGGACAGCAACAAGCATAAATGGGGCAAGGCGGTGGTGGATACCTCAGAAATGAGCAAGCTGTTCGAGCATTTCTGGAATAAAGTGACGAACAATATCAACATGGCGTCCAACGAATACGTCACGATCGATCGCAAAGGCATCACGATCATCGACCCGAATGATTCCCAGCGTTTCCTGCGGGCGACGCACGGCGCGCTCGGGCTGACGCGCAGCGGCGGACTCCGCTACGAGACGGCCATTACGCCTGACGGCCTCATCGCGGAGCAGGTGCTCGGCAAGATCATTTTGGGACAACGTGTCGTCGTGGGCGATCCCGACGGCCTGTTTACGATTGAAGGTCCGAAGCTGACAGTATCTGATCGGTGCGAACGCGAAGTGATGCGGCTTGGCTTGTATGACACAAAACCGGATAAGTTCGGCATGGTCGTAAACCGTTACCGTTCCTCCGAGTGTGCCGACAACACCATTGTGAACCGCACCACGGTCAACAGCGAGGATGGATTCGTCATCGAGCGCAGCCGCAACGGCACTTACGACAAGACCTTCTACACCTCGTCCGATGGCGACCTGTATATGAAGGGCAATTTCCAAGCCGGCGAAGGCGATCGCGTCTTTACCATCAACAAGGATGGCTTGGCTCTGGGCAATTCACGCTGGGCTGATGCCCCCTTCCATGCCGATTACTTCGGCAATGTGTGGATGAATCGTTTGGTTGCCGATTCAGCCGAAATCAAACATTCACTCTTCAAAGACGGCCATATTCGGGGATCAGACTTGGTCCTTGAGGATAAATATGGAGGCATCATCTCCATGTTTCCTGAGCATGGGCTGTACTTTGGGAGCGAAATACCGGAAGCGTGTCCCGCTTGGATTAAAATGGACGGAACGGCCATATTCCGCAAATTGCTCGTTACGGATGGCGACAACAATCTGCTTCTGGATTCGGAAAATAAAAAACTATTCATGAATCAATGGGACGTCATTGGCGCGGCCGCCATCGATGCAGAATTGATTGCCGCCAATATGCTTACCAATGAAGACGGTTTTATTTCCAATCTGACTGCCGGCAAAGTTTCCACTTTAAGCAATGCCGCCGAGAAAGGCTGGACGAACTATATCAAAATCGAAGGCAACAGCATTAAGTTTATTACGGGCCGAATCAAGGAGGGGACCGGCAAGCAGAAAAAGTTGTCTGACGGCAGACTTCTGTACTGGCTATCATCGGAAAGAACGGGAGAAATGACAATAGAACCTACTCCGTGGCCCGCAATGGCATATGACATGGATGAAAAAGTGAAGCAAGTCATCACGTTTGAACGTTCGGGTCACGAAGCAGAGCCTACACGTACGATTGGCTTGGGCGATGGGAGTCCAAGTGGCGGAAAAGCGGTGGAGACAAAATACGATGGCGGCTACAAGCTTGCTTATGGTGCAAGCAGCACCGGAAAAGATAGGAGTCTTGATCTAAAAGATGATGGTGTATTTATAAATTCCCAAGAAAAACTAGTAAATATAACTAGTAGGGATATAAGAATTGTTACCGATGGTGGGGATGCAAAAATAAAACTATCAAACGGAACCTCTTTTGAATTAACAAAAGAAGGAGATGTACATATTGGAGCATCCAGAAATATAAATATAGAAGCAACAGGAAATATAAAATTAAAGGCATCCAGAATAGACTTAAACTAAAGTTTTCATTTATTTGCGCCGATATATGCATAAGATATACCTATGTATAACCATAATATCGGAGGTATGTGAAAGTGAAAAAATTCGTAACCAAAACCCCTGCCTTTTTGCTGGGACTACTCGTTGGAGCAATTTTAACTGCGGGCACAGCCGTAGGCGCAGCAACGTTTTATAAAGCGATGCCAATGAATATCACGGTTGTAGTTGGCGAGAATCAGGCAAAACTAAGCGATTCTCCTTTAAATGTGAATGGGAAAACCTATCTCCCTCTTCGCGACACGGCGAGCGCTCTCGGTTATTCTGTACAATCTGTTACTTCTTCTGAAATTACGCTGAAAGAGAAAACAAAAGTGAACGTAAAAAAAGATCAAAAAAACACGGCCAAAAATGACAAAACGAAAACGACAATCCAAACGGTGAAAATAAAAAATTTGAAAGAAACCTATTCTACTGACGGCAAACTGGATGCAGGCAAGCTCAAGGAAGCTTTAAACAATGCAACTTTGGATGTAAATGCGCAAGATGCTGACACCGGCATGACCTTAATGCATTATGTTGTGCTTGAAAGAAATAACTATGAAGCATATAAGGCAATTAGACGCAATGAATTGAATGTCAATATACCAGACAACAATGGGCAAACACCGTTATTTTTATCCGTTATTCATGAAAACAGCTTTTACTTTGGTGAATTGCGTGATGACTTAAATGCTGATTTTATGATTAAAGATTCGGAAGGAAAACAAGCAATTGATTATGCCGATAAAACCTCTACTTACTACCGTTCATTAAGAGCTGAGATGATGTAATAGAAGACACGACCTCCTCAATTCAAGGAGGTCGTATTTATTTTCTTATGAAGTATAGTGATCCTAGGTTCACCTCTAACTTCATTTAAAAAACCATGCTCATTTTCCGATATATAGTACAATAGAACCATTCACTATATATTGGAGGTCACGTTTCAATGAAAAAAATAACGATATTAATTACGGGCATTTTTATAGGTGTCGCCTTATCTGCTGGAACTGTTGTGGGAGCGACTACATACTTAAAAGCAACTCAATCGAATGTGAAGCTTGTTGTGAATGACACGGAAGCGAAATTATCCAATCCTCCAGTTCATGTGAATGGCAAACTATATCTTCCCGTTAGAGATACCGCAAATGCTTTGGGTTATTCTGTACAGTCTGTCACCCGTTCAACGGTTACGCTTAAGGAAGGCATTAGCCAAAACACCTCTGCCCAGACTAATAAGTCGAAAGCAAAAGAGAATAGCGAGAAAAAGGAAAATCAAATGGTGAAGAACTTGAAAGAAACTTATTCTTCTGACGGCAAACTGGACGGAGTCAAGATTAAGGAAGCTTTAGAAAACGGCTCGCTTGATGTGAATGCTCAAGATACTGACACAGGAAATACTCTCTTAATGCTAGCTATTTTGGAGAGTAATTATGGGGCATATACAGAGTTTAAGCGCAATGATCTTGATCCCAATGTTCAAAACAAAGATAAACAAACGGCATTACATTTAACCACAATAAAAGACAACTCTTTTTTCAGAGGAGAACTACTGGATGAATTAAATGTTGATGCTTCAATAAAGGACGCATCCGGCAAACAAGCTATCGACTATACTGAAAAAGGTTCACCTGATTATTTTCGCTTGTATATGTATATGAAGAAATAAAGGATATCTATCATTCCGAGATATCCTTTATATTAAGATATGAAGTCATTTAAGTCACTCTTCAATGGAGTGGCTTTTTAATTTCAATACGTGAGAGTCATCAAATCACGAAAAAACGGATGAAAAACAGCTAGAGTGATGTAAACTAAAGTTATCATTTATCTTTGCCGATATATGGTATTACGCTAAAAAATCGGAGGTATGTGAAAGTGAAGAAGTTCGTAACCAAAACCCCTGCCTTTTTGATGGGACTATTCGTTGGGGCAATTTTAACTGCGGGCACAGCCGTAGGCGCAGCAACATTTTATAAAGCGACGCCAATGAATATTAAAGTTGTAGTTGGCGAGAATCAAGCAAAACTAAGCGATTCTCCTTTAAATGTGAACGGGAAAACCTATCTCCCTCTTCGCGACACGGCTAGCGCTCTCGGCTATTCTGTACAGTCTGTTACTTCTTCTGAAATTACGCTGAAAGAGAAAGCAAACGTGGATAAAGAAAAAGATCAAAAAAACACGGCCAAAAATGACAAAACGAAAACTACAATTAAGACGGTGAAAATGAAAAATTTGAAAGAAACCTATTCTACTGACGGCAAATTGGATGCTGCCAAGATTAAGGCAGCTTTAGAAAATGGCACTCTTGATGTAAATGCGCAAGATTCTGACACCGGTATGACCCTGTTGCATTATGTTGTGCTTGAGGATAACTATGAAGCATATAAGGCAATTAGACGCAATAACTTGAATGTCAATATACCAGACAACAATGGGCAAACACCATTGTTCTTAGCAGTTATTAACAAAAACCACTTTTACTTTGGTGAAGTGCTTGATGAATTAAATGCTGATTTTATGGTTAAAGATTCGGGAGGTAAACAAGCAATTGACTATACCGATAAAGGTACTACTTTCTATAATGCCTTAAGATTCAAGATGTTGTAACAGAAGACATGACCTCCTTAATATTAAGGAGGTCGTATTTCTTTATCAAAAAGTTATCCTAGGTTCGCCTCTAGATTACATTTAAAATAACGATGCTCATTTTCCGATATATAGTACAATAGAACCATTCACTATATATTGAAGGTTAACGTTTCAATGAAAAAATTAACGATATTAATTACGGGCATTTTTATAGGTGTCGCTTTATCTGCTGGAACTGTTGTGGGAGCAACTACATACTTAAAAGCAACTCAATCGAATGTGAAGCTTTTTGTGAATGACACGGAGGCGACATTATCCAATCCTCCAGTTCATGTGAATGGGAAACTGTATCTTCCAGTTAGAGATACTGCAAATGCCTTAGGTTATTCTGTGCAGTCTGTCACCCGTTCAACGGTTACGCTTAAGGAAGGCATTAGCCAAAACACCTCTGCTCAAACCAATGACTCGAAAGTAAAAACGAATAGCGAGAAAAAGGAAAATCAGATGGTGAAAAATTTGAAAGAAACTTATTCTACTGATGGCAAACTGGATACAGCCAAGATCAAGGAAGCTATAAACGATGGAACTTTGGATGTAAATGCGCAAG
>NZ_JAFFHZ010000003.1 GCF_017052585.1 Paenibacillus apiarius
TCAGCTACAATATGCCGGGCGTCCTGGAATGGAAGGAGCGTTGGATCGGGAGCGGCTGGAGGAAGCGTTTCGCCAACTGATTCGTCGTCACGAGACGTTGCGGACCGGCTTTGAACTGGTCGGCGGTGAAGCGGTGCAGCGGGTACACCGGGACGTGGAATTTGCGGTGGAGCACGTACGGGTGAATGAAGAGGAAGCGAACGCTCACCTTCGGGAGTTCATGCGCCCGTTTGATCTGCGTCAGCCGCCGCTCTTGCGAGTGAGACTCCTCGAACTGCAGCCGGATCGCCATTTGTTGCTTTTTGACATGCACCATATCATCTCGGACGGAGCTTCCATGGGCCTGTTCCTGCGGGAGTTTGCGCAGTTGTACGAGGGAGCGGAGCTGCCGCCGCTTCGCATTCAGTACAAGGATTATGCGGCATGGCAGCAGGAAGAAATGCAGCGCGAACGGATGAGCAAGCAGGAATCGTATTGGCTGGATGTGTTCGGCGGAGAAATCCCGGTCCTCGATCTGCCCGCGGACTATGCCCGGCCGGGAGTCAGAAGCTTTACCGGAAATACGTTTCGCTTTGTGATCGACAAGCAGAGAAGTGAGAAATTAGGCAGCTTGCCCTGCAAACCGGAACGACGCTGTACATGGTCTTGCTTGCGGCCTATACCACCTTGCTGTCCAAGTACAGCGGACAGGAAGATATATCGTGGGAACGCCGATTGCGGGAAGAACGCATGCGGAGCTGGAGCCGCTTCTGGGGATGTTCGTGAACACGCTGGCGATGCGCAATGCGCCGGCGGGGAGAAGACGTTCCAGGAGTACATTGCAGGAAGTCAAAGAAATACGCTGAGAGCCTATGAGAATCAAGACTATCCGTTTGAAGAATTGGTCAGCAAGCTGGATGTGTCAAGAGATATGAGCCGCAATCCGCTCTTTGATACGATGTTTGTTCTGCAAAACATAGAGCAAAGCGAAGTGAGCATCGAAGGGCTGACCTGTACGCTTTACCCGAACGAACATGACATCGCCAAGTTTGACCTGACATTTAGCTTGACAGAAGGAGCTGAAGGCAATCGCAGGCAGCATCGAGTACGCGCGTTCGCTGTACAAGGAGGAAACGATCGAGCGGATGGCTGGGCACTTCAAGCAGGTGATAGACGCCATTCTAAGTGACCCGCCACAGGAAGCTGTCGTCGATCGAGATCATCAGCCCGGAGGAGAAAGCGCAGATTCTGGAGACCTTCAACGATACGGCGGCAGACTATCCGCGAGACAAGACGATTCTTCAGTTGGTTGAGGAACAGGCGGAGCGTACGCCGGATCAAGCGGCTGTCGTATATGAGGGAAGCCACCTGACGTACCGGAATTGAAACGCAAAAGCGAATCGATTAGCACGGACGTTGCGAGCCGAAGGGGTACGGCCGGATCAGCCCGTCGGCCTCCTGGTCGAGCGTTCGCTGGAGATGATCGTGGGCCTCTTGGCGATCATGAAAGCTGGAGGCGCCTATGTGCCGATGGACCCGGAATATCCAGAGGAACGGATTGGTTACATGCTTGAGGATTCGGGAGCCAAGCTGTTATTGACACAGAGCCATTTGCAGAAGGGTGAATCGTTTGAGGGAAAACGGTTGATGCTGGATGACGAACGAATGTACAGTGAAGCCGGATCGAATTTGCAGCCGGTTGCCGGGCCGGATCATCTGGCCTATGTGATCTATACGTCGGGAACGACGGGCAAACCGAAAGGGGTGATGGTTGAGCATCGGGGCCTGTGCAATCTGAAGCGCCTGTTTGAGGAGACGCTGCACATCGGAGCACAGGACAATGTTGTCCAATTCGCCAGCTTGTCCTTTGATGCGTCGTGCTGGGAGATTTTCAAGGCGCTCTTTACGGGCGCGACGTTGTATATTCCGGCGAAAGAGACGATTTTGGATCCTCGGTTATTTGAAAGCTATATGAGCCGTCATCGCATTACGGCCGCTATTTTACCGCCGACCTACGCGGCCGCCTTAACTCCGGGCAACTTGCCGAGCTTGAAAAAGCTGATCACGGGGGCTCCGCCAGTTCCGTGGACTTGGTTCACCAGTGGCAAGACCGGGTGCTGTATGTTAACGCCTATGGTCCGACAGAAGACTCGATTGTGACCACAATATGCAGGCAACGACGGCCGCTCCAGCCGGGAATGCTGTTGCTCCGGTCGGGAAGCTGGTGCCTATCGGCCGTCCGATCCCGAATCATCGGGTTTATATTGTGGATGCGAACGATCAATTGCTGCCGGTCGGTATCGCCGGGGAATTTTGCATTTCAGGTGTGGGTGTGGCCCGCGGTTACTTGAACCGTCCAGAGCTGACCGAGGAGAGGTTCGTGGACAACCCGTTCGAACCGGGCGCGCGGATGTACCGGACGGGGGATCTGGCCAAGTGGCTGCCGGATGGCAATATCGAGTATTTGGGCCGAATCGACCATCAGGTGAAGATTCGGGGGTATCGGATCGAGCTGGGCGAGGTTGAGGCGCAGCTGTTGAAGACAGCTTCGGTTCAGGAAGCGGTCGCGATTGCCCGGGATGACGGAGACGGACAGCAGTATTTATGCGCGTATAATCGTAGCGGACAAAGAGCTGACGGCAGGCGAGCTGAGAAAAGCGCTGTTGCAGGAGCTGCCGGGCTACATGGTGCCTTCCCGCTTTGTGCAGCTGGAGCACATGCCGTTGACGCCAAACGGAAAAATTGACCGTAAAGCCCTGCCGGCACCAGACGGAAGCATACAGACCGGAGCGGACTACGTGGCTCCGCGCACCGCGCTGGAAGCGCAGCTCGCGCAAATCTGGCAAGAGGTGCTTGGACTTCCGCGCATGGGCGTAAAGGACCACTTCTTTGACATCGGCGGACATTCGTTGCGGGCAACGACTTTGGTGGCCAAGATGCACAAAGAGATGGGGATTGAGATGCCCCTGAGGGAGGTCTTCCAATACCCGACGATTGAGCAAATGGCGGAAGTCATCACGGGCAAGGAACACCAGGCCGCGTATGTGTCCATACCGATCATAGAGGAAAGCGCCTATTATCCCGTCTCATCCGCGCAAAAACGATTGTACATTTTGAGCCAGCTGGAAGGCGGAGAGC